>CAZBCP010000001.1:0-792926 GCA_964490505.1 uncultured Ohtaekwangia sp.
GCTCCGTTACATACTGTCTGATCGGCAACGGTATTGACTGACGGTGTGGGATTAACTGTGATCGTAAAGTTAGCAGGGGTTCCCGCGCACGAGCCGTACATCGGTGTTACCGTGATAGTAGCTACCGTGTGAACGCTGCCCGTGTTGATCGCTGTGAAAGAAGTGATGTCGCCCGTGCCGCTCGCTGCAAGCCCGATGCTCGTATTGTTGTTGGTCCAGCTGAATGAGGTAGCTGTTCCTGTGAAAGCTACTGTCGTGGTATTGGCTCCATTACATACAACCTGGTTGCCGACAGCTGTGACTGCAGGTGTAGGCTGAACGGTGATCGTGAAGCTCTCCGGTGTGCCTGCGCAGGTTACCGATCCGAAGGTATACTTCGGTGTAACGGTGATCGTGGCAACAACTGGTGAGCTGCCTGAATTGGTTGCTGCGAATGCTGCGATGTTCCCTGTGCCGCTCGCTGCAAGGCCGATGCCCGGTGTGTCGTTGATCCAGTCGTAGCTGGTGGCCGTGCCGCTGAAGTTGACAGCTGTTGTATTGGAACCATTACATACGACCTGGTCCGACGGAGCTGTTACCGATGGTGTAGGATTAACAGTAATGGTGAAGCTCTTCGTGGGACCGTTGCACGTGGTGCCGCCGGTGAATACCGGTGTTACGACGATCGTGGCAACAACTGGTGACGAGCCTGTATTGGTTGCCGTGAATGCTGCGATGTCGCCGGTGCCGCTCGCTGCAAGACCGATGCTCGTATTGGTGTTGGTCCATGTGTAGCTGGTGCCGGTGCCAGTGAAGCTGATCGCTGTAGTGCTGGTCCCATTACATACAACCTGGCTCGTTACTGCATTAACATTCGGTGTCGGATCTACAGTGATCGTGAAGCTCTGGGTCGTGCCTGTGCAAATACCATTGTGAGGAGTAACAACTATCGTCGCAGTCACCGCAGCGCCAGTGCTGTTCAAAGCTGTAAATGCTCCAATGTTACCGGCGCCACTTGCCGGCAGACCTATCGAAGGAGTATCGTTGGTCCATGTATAACTCGAAGCAGTTCCGAGGAATACCACCGCCGCAGTTAATGTGCCGTTACATACTTCCTGATCGGCAGGAGCAGTAACAGAAGTCTGCGGCTCAACCGTAATCGTAAATGTTTGTACTGCACCGAAGCAAGTCGTTCCGCCAGTTGTGTATTCGGGAGTAACTGTTATCGTTGCAACCACAGGCGAACCTGTCGCGTTCGTAGCTGCGAAAGATCCAATGTTCCCGGTGCCATTCGCAGCAAGACCTATCGTCGTTTCATCGTTCGTCCAATTATAAGCCGTTGCCGTTCCTGTGAAATTCACTGCAGTCGTTGCAGAGCTTTCACACACAACCTGGTTTGCAGGATCATTAACGACGGGAGTCGGATTAACTGTTATCGTGAAAGATTCTGTAGGACCTACGCATGAGCCTGACGATGGTGTTACCGTAATCATCGCGGTCAACACAGTGTTGCCAGGATTCGAGACAGTAAATGCAGAAATATCACCTACGTCCGACGCAGGCAACCCGATCGCGGTGTTGTCATTCGTCCATGTGAATGTTGTTCCGGCGCTTCCGGTAAATGTTGTTGCAGCAGCCAACGATCCATTGCAAAGGATCTGATCGGCCGGATCGTTAACGAACGGTATCGGATCAACATCGATCGTAAATGTCTTCTGGGTGCCGGTGCAGGTCACACCGTTAAACAAATATGTTGGAGTTACAACGATCGTAGCCGTCTGAGTTGTCGAACCGGCATTGAGTCCGGTGAACGATGCAATGTTTCCACTGCCGCTTGCTGCGAGACCGATCGATGTATTGTCATTCGTCCAATCAAATGATGTTGCAATGCCGCTGAAGTTTATTGCTGTTGTATTTGATCCAACACAAACAGCCTGGTTAGTAGGCTGAACAACAGACGGTGTAGGATTCACCGTGATCGTGAAGGCCTGGATCGTTCCAGGACATGTGCCGATCATCGGCGTTACCTGGATCGTTGCTACCACGGGAGCTGTTCCGTTGTTCACGGCATTAAATGCAGCTATGTCGCCAGAGCCGCTTGCTGCCAGTCCAATGCTCGGCGCGTTGTTGGTCCAATCGAACGTTGCACCGGCTGTTCCACTAAATGTAATGGCTGTTGTTGTGGCACCATTGCAAACCGTTTGAGCAGCCGGAGGTGTTACCGATGGTGTGGGGTTTACCGTTATCGTGAATGATGTTGTGGGTCCGTTGCAACCGCCGAATGAAGGTGTTACAACGATGGTAGCAACTACCGGTGTTGTTCCACCATTAACAGCGGGGAATGCTGGTATATTACCTGTTCCACTTCCAAGCAGACCAATGGAAGGGGTATCGTTCGTCCATGAATAGGTTGCAGCAGCGCCACTGAAGTTTACAGCGGTCGTGTTGGTTGCAGCACAAACTGTTTGATTCAAAACAGCATTCACCGAAGGAGAAGGCTCTACTGTGAAAGTGAACGTCTGCGGAGTACCACTACAAGTTACAGCGCCATAAGTATACCGCGGCGTTACGGTGATGTTTGCAACGATCGGCGTTACGCCGGCATTGGTTGCCGTGAAGGCGCCGATAGGCCCGCTGCCACTTGCGCCAAGGCCGATAGCCGTATTATCATTTACCCAGTCGAAAACAGTTGCTGTTCCCGTGAAATTAATTGCAGAGATGGACGCGTTATTACAAACGTCGCGATCTGCAGGATCTGCAACCGTCGGCGTCGGGATCACATAAACAACAACGTTTTGGGGATTGCTGTTACATCCTGCTAACGAAGAAACGTAGGAGTAAGTAACTGCTACAGGTACATTAGAAACGTTGGTAAGAGTTTCGCTCACAGCTCCGTTGCCCGAAGAAGCTCCTTCACTGATACCAGACACAACTGCCCTCGACCATGTGAATGACGCACCGCCGGGTGTACTGGTTGGCGTATAACTGAACGTAGTCCCGCTGCAAATAGGGTTCGGTGTTAACGTGCTACTCAGCGCCGGAACAGGATTTACATTAACGAGGGCATTGGTAGTTGACACAACACCATTGGCATCACGAACAGTAACCGTATAAGTCGTGGTCGTTGTGGGATTGGCTGTCGGGTTTGCGATCGTAGTCGCTGTCAACCCAGCTGCAGGCGTCCATGAATAAGTATAAGGGGCTTCACCACCTGATACAGATGTGGTCAATACAACTGATTGTCCTTCGCATATCGTGTATGGCGCGCCCACCATCGTCACGATCGGGTCGTTGCCCGATACACCCGTACAATAGGAAGTCTGGCCAGCCGCAACATTAACACCGGTCGCCGTCAAGGTATTCGCTCCCAGAGCACCGTACTTGGTCCATGGGTTTGTTGTTTGATTGAACACACCGCTCAGGTGCGCCGCTTTGATAGCTGTCTCAGTGCCTGTTATATCCGCCGAAGGATAAGTACCGGTAATAGTTGCTACTCCACCCGTAATGCCCGATTGATTAATGCTCCAGTAACGAGTGAGATAGTCGGTCGTGCTTGCATTGAATGGATGCTTCGCGTCGGTAACCGAAACTCCGACATAGGCCGAACTAAACGATCCCGATGTATAGTTGACGGTAACAGGAGAATACTCCAGCGTACCAGTATTATCACCAATAGGGAACAAATAAGAACCCGCGCCAGTAAATGTTCTTCGCACTTCACCGGATCCGGACGCGATGATCATGTTAGAAGCAGAGGGCGACGCAACTGAAACAGCATTCGCGCCAAGCAAAAGATTGTTCGGACCAATGTTAAGATTTCCGCTGGTGAGCGTCAAAGTTCCATTGACCGTAGTAGCTCCGCTTAATGCAGCCTCTCCACCCGACTGGTTGATCTGAAGGTTTTGATAGATTGTTGGGAACACGGTTTGACCACTGCCCTGGTATGTAACCGTGTTCGTTCCTGCAGTAGCAGTCAATGTTGTAATAGCAATTGTGCCACCCAGCGACAGGCTTGCGGACGCTCCTTGTGCGAACGTACCTGAACCTGCGAGGCTATTCGTGACGACCAGGTTGTTATTGCTCGTTACCGTGATGCCCGAAGCAACCGAAACGGTAGGTATTGTCAAGGGTACTGCATTAGAGATCGCTTGCGGGTTTGTATCGAATGTATGAACACCGGAACCTGCAGAGAAAGTACCGTCGCTGGTAATGCCTCCACGAAACGTAACAGCAGAGTTGCCAGAGTTGGTCCACGTGCCGTTTGCACCATTATTAACAGCGCCAGCGAAAATCTTTGTGCCTGTACCCGACGAGATAGCCAAAGTACCGGCGGTAGCCCCGGCACCTATGTTCGTTGCTCCATTGATCGTGAATGCAAATCCGCCGATCGTGAACTTGGAACCGTTGTCGATGCTTAGCGATCCACCGATCGTTGTCGCAACCGCTGTTGTTGTTTGCGATGCTGCGATCAGGTTAACATTATTGAATGTTGTTGCTGTAGAACCACCGATAGTTTGTGAAGCTCCGTTGAATGTTATCGTGCTTCCGGCCGATGTAAATGTACCAGCGTTGTTGGTCCAGTTACCGGCGAGTTGATGGTTGAATGCTCCACCGACGAACGTACCGCCGCTCAATGTAAGGTTCCCTCCTATCGTTAGTCCGATTACGGCTGTCGTTGTTGCTGTGCCGCCGATAGTAAAGTCGCCCGACACATTTGTCGTGCCTGCCTGCAATGTCTTTGCGCCGCTGCCCGACAATCCGAGATTAACATAATTGTTTGCGTGAACCGTCTGTGCAGCGCCGGTATAGTTCACCGTGTTGTTGCTTGCCGAAGCATTTAATCCGGTGATGCCCGTTGAGCCCGCTACATCAAGTAAGGCGTTGGCTGCCTGTATAAGAGTACCGGTTCCACTAAGGGCTGCAGCAGCGCCCGGCATGGTAAGGCTGTTGTTATTGGTAAGCTGTATCAATGCACCTGTAACGGTGACCTTTGGAATTGTGAAAGCACCGGTGAGAGATTGGCTGTTGGTATCGAAAGTGTAAACTCCATTACCTGCATTGAACGTACCGCTCTTCGTGATACCACCGTGGAATGTTACTGGCGAGTCGCCGGTATTGTCCCAGGTACCGCCGTTGATGGTTACAAGACCGTTGAAGGTCTTAGTCCCCGTGGCATTGTTGAGCACGAGTGATCCACTGGAACCGCCACCAACCGTTGTTGTACCTGTAACGGTCAGATTAAATCCTGCAGCCGTGAATGTTGTCGAGTTACCGATGGCAAGATTTCCACCGATGGTAAGTCCTGAAACTGTTGTTGTTGTTGCTGTTCCGGCCGTCGTAAAATTGCCGGTCACGTTCGCTGTGCCCGCTTGCAATGTCTTTGCGCCGCTTCCCGAAAGCACGAGATTCGTGTAGTTGTTTGAATGAACTGTCTGAGCAGCACCATTGTAAGTAACCGTGTTGCCCGAAGCTGTCGCGGAAAGTCCTGAGATCCCTGAAGTACCTGTTATGGTTAACGATGCATTGGCAGCCTGTTGGAGCGTACCGGTACCGGCAAGATCTGTATTGACGGTAAGGCTGTTGCTATTTGTAAGTGTGATGCCGCCACCGGTAACTGTAACATTATCGATGGAGAACGTTCCGTTCAATGCCTGGCTGTTGGTATCGAATGTATAGATGCCGGTACCCGACGTAAAGGTTCCGCTATTGCTGATGCCGCCATTGAATCGCGCGGGAGATGTTGTGTTCGTCCATGTACCTCCGGGGTTGATCGTCACAGGTCCGACAAATGTTTTTTGTATTGCGGACGATTGAATCGAAAGTGTACCGCCCGATCCACTGCCGATAGTAGTCGAACCATTAACAGTAAGAGCAAAGTTCGCCGCCGTGAAGGTGTTGCTGTTACCGATCGAGAGATTACCAGCGATGTTCAATCCAACAACAGTTGCAGTCGTTGCCGTGCCTGACATGGTAAGATTTCCAGCAGTAGAAGTCGTTGATGTCTGCAAGGTCTTCGCACCACTTCCACCTAACGAAAGATTCCAGTAGTTACCGCCATGAACAGTTTGAGCAGCCCCGGTATAATTAACATCGTTGCTTGCACTTGATGCCGTAAGTCCGGTAATGCCTGAAGTTCCCCCTATGTTAAGGACTGAATTAGTTACCTGAGCCAATGTACCCGTACCAGCAAGATCTGTCGAGACCGTTAACGTACCCGTGTTGGTAAGCACAACCGAAGCCCCCGTTACGGTGAGGCGTGGAATGTTGAATGTTGGTGTCGTTCCGGAGAGAGACTGGGCAACGGTAGTATCGAAAGTTTGTACACCTGTACCGGCGTTGAATGTGCCGCCGTTGTTAATGATACCGCCGCGGAAAGTTACGGCAGCACCGATGCTATTGTCCCAAACACCACCATTAGCGATTGTAACCGTTCCGGTGAATGCTCGCGCGGCCGCCGTGCTTGCAAATGCCAATGTTCCTGAAAGGCCCCCTCCTACGAATGTCGAACCGGCAACGGCAAAGTTAAAACCATTGACCGTGAATTGTGTCGCGTTGGCTATAGCAAGATTTCCGTTGATCTGCAAAATCCCGGCGGTAGCGGATGATGCAGTTCCTGTGAGTATAAGATTACCGTTGATCGTGTTGGTACCGGCCTGCATTGTCTTCAAACCGCTGCCGGAGAGTCCGAGATGATAATAAGTAGAGGTACCGTGAACGGTCTGCGCCGCACCTGAATAATTGACCGAGTTACCCGACGCTGTTGCCGTGATCGTCGTAATACCTGCAGAACCGCCGATATCCAACACGGAGTTGACAGCTTGCGTCAATCCACCACCACCTGTAAGGTTAGTTACATTGAGCGTGTTGTTGTTGGTAAGAGTAAAACCTGAAGCAACGGCCACATTCGGGATCGTGAACACACCGGTGTTAAGCGCCTGGTTGGCATTCGTAAAAGTATAGGCGCCAGTACCCGCCGTGAACACGCCGGTGAGTGACAACGTGATACCTCCTCGAACATTGATATCTGCATTCACATCGTCGTTATCCCACGTACCGCCACCGTTGACCGTGATCAGACCCGTGAACTGTTTCGTTCCCGTCGTTGATGTGAACCGAAGGATCCCCGATGTTCCCGCACCGATGGTTGTCGTTCCATTGGCCGTAAATGCATCGGCGATCTGGATCGTCGTAGCATTGGCAACTGTAAAAGTGTTGGATACGGTTGTCGGCGAATTGATGTTAAGTGTTGTTGCCGCTGTTGAAGTCGACAGGTTATAGAAGGTGGTTGCAGCACCCGATATCGATGACGTGCCACCACCGTTGAAGACCGTCGAGATCTTACCATTGGGGTTATTGGCATTGAAAGTACCGGTAGTGTGAATGAAGTTACCGGCAATATTCAGTGTGTGAGTAAGGTTCGATGTGGAAGTAGAAACGTTACCACCATTCATCCAAAAGTTACCGGTAACGGTCAGCGTTCTTGAAAAGGTCGTCGTTCCGAAGGTCAGCGTGCCTGACTCCAGGGTAATGTCGTGGACCGAAGTCGATGTATTGAGGGCGACGTTGTGGCGGATGATGACGTCGGAACCGGCCGGGGGTACAGCACCGCCCTGCCAGGTGGCTCCTGTGTTCCAGTTACCGGCAGCAACGGTCGGGATCTGCGCAAAGGCAAATTGGCTGGACAGCGTCCAAACGAAGACTAAGAGGAGGGAAAGCCTGAGGAGGTACAATTGCTTCAAATTAGCGCCAACTGATTCGATTTGAATAGCTCAAAAACCTTAAAAGTAACCGATTTAGCCTTTAAAAAATACTAATCACCAAACATCCCTTCCGGGCTCAATTTCATCAATACGATCTTCAACTGTCCGTTCACCTCACCAAGCGTCATCGTGCCACAAACCAAAATGCTTCCATCGCCGGCTTGCGCAACAGCGGCAGCCTCGTCATTGCCTATGCCGCCAAAAATATGGGCGGCGTATGGGTCGGGCCATACTGCGTCAAGGTCATAGTTGACTTTTGTCAGGTAAAGGTTGTTGTTGCCGACGGTGTTCTCTTCGCCAAGGATCAGGAAGCCTGAGTTTGGTGATGGAAAAACGCTGGCCGGGGAATCGGCGTTCGAGGAAAGGCTGGTAGCGACAGTCTTCCCGGTGTTGTACGTCCATGAACCGATATTACTGGGATTCTGAATGCCTAGCAGGTTGTATTTGACCTGGGCCACGAAGAGACTTTGCTCCGCACTGCCGGGACTCGAAATATACCCGGATAGCGCAAAGCCTTCACTGCCTCTCTCACCAACAAAGTATTGGACATCCGTAAGGCGCTCGTTGGAATTCGGATCGGCGCTGGTAAGAATGAGCGCATTTTCATTCTCGCCCTGACTGTTGTTGACAAACACAAAAAAGTTGTAGTCGGCCTCGTTAACACCATCCAAAAAGCTGTTGGTATATCCAAAAAAATAGAACTTCTCCACCTCTAAACCTGAGCCCGGGTCAGTCAGGAAAACCTGGATAGCCTTTACAGGAACGATGTCGGCCGCAGCCTGATCGAGCTTCGGATACCAAAAGAAACCGCCACCAGGGCCGGAGCCGGTGTTATATTCCTGGAGATCGGAGTTGAACCGGCGAACCAGTCCTTGCTTATATGGACTTCCCTGGTTCGTCGTATCGTAGTATGAAGTGATCACAAAGCCATTGTTTGTTTGGGAGATGCTTGTTGCATACTCTGTCCTTTCGAATTCGTCGGCAATCGTAGGCGACGCCAACAAAGCGCCATCTACATTGCTAACCAGGTAAACTACCATGTCGCGCGCAGGTGGTGAGCCTATAACCTTGTCAGCAACAACTGCCAGGTTTCCATTGTCCAACAGTTCAATGTCTTTAGGAATGTCTTCGCCCGGATTACCGTAACTCTGCGACCATTGAACAAAGCCGGCCGCGTTTGTTTTAACGATGTATGTCTGGGTTGAGCTCGCTGTTAAACCTGAAGTCCCAAGGATGTAGATGTTCCCTTCTTCATCCACCACCATATCAACGGCAGTCTGATCGCCATCTTCACCGATGTACTTCAAGAATGTTGTTGGCTCTTCGATGTTCAGCCTGGAATCGCATGAGCCTAAGCCACCACCGATCAGCAGACACAAAGCGAGCTTCAATATGGTCTTAACTCTACTTCTCATCCCTTCCGGCCTTTCTTAATCTTTTCGAAACCGATTTTGTATTCACGCGCGTTGCTTTGCGCGGATTATAGAGCGGCCTCACATATCCCAGCGATATCGACATGTTAGTCACCCTGAAGATATCCCCTACCGAAGCGAACTGGGTGCTCGACGGATCAAGGGCTGTGCGGTCCTTCGAAGAATAGTGGTTGTATTTTACATTGGTCACATTCGAAAGGCCAGGCATGTATCGCAGATCAACAACAATGAAGTCTTTGCCAATCTTGATCTTTGCACCTCCTCCGAATACCAATGCGCGATTCATGAAGTTGCGTCTGTAACTGATGTTCCTCGCGGGCGCTACGGTTGGTGTTACCTGGTCGGCCTCTCCTGCTGTTCCTTCCGTCCGGTCGTTGTAGGATTCTTCTACTCTTGCCAGCAACAGTAGGTTGAGCGACCCACCGGCATATGCAAAAGGTCGGATGTTGCCGCGATGCCATCCATACCTCACGTACAGCGGAATGTCGATCCACAATTGGCGCTCTTCACTAACAAAGTCGTCATGTTGGAACAGGTGATCTACGTCCGTCCTGAATCTCTTCTGCGACAAGAGCCCCTCGATCCCGATTCCCAGGTTGTCGCTGATGTTCCATTCTACCCCGCCGCCCAGGGTCCATCCGGGGAGCGGCCTGTGTCTTATCCGGCTCGAATCGGGTGTCGTAAGGACGTTCTGTGGGTAAATGATCGACTGTGCCGACACGTTGCCTCCGATCTTAAAATGTGGCGTAAAAATGGGTGTGGACGTAAATTTTTTACTCAGGTAAACTACATCTATAGGGTCCAGGTCCGATGGAACGAACTCCGGGTTGGCCTCCAGGAGCTGGAGATATGCCGCGTCGGCCGCCGTGGGATTGTCTGTAAGCAGATACACCTGTGTGAGCAGCATATACACCCTCACCTTCTCTTCATTCGAAAAGCGATTGCCTTTCAAACATTCTTCAAGAAGTCCGGGAATACCATAGAACCGTCCCGCCCCAAACTCGCTCTCGGCGTGACTCAGCGTTGTAAGGCAGTCGGTGTCGCCCTGTGCAAAAGCACGAAAGCCCATCCCGAGGACGGCTATCATGAATACGGATGTCAGGGTCTTCCGCATATCAGAACTTTTCTATCACAAGACTCTTACAGGTGATCTCAGGGTCTTTATCCTTTTCAACATACAACGACCACTCTTCACGGGTCATGTTACGCGTGAGCTTCGGGCACACCAGTTCGGCCAGTGCGCGGGGATCTGTAGGCCAGATACGGATCTCACCCGAGTTACATGAAGCGATGAGGTAATTGTTGTCTCTCGTGAACGCGATATCCCATATGTTACCGTTGTTGTTGGTCATCTCGATGGGCAGATCTTCAGGATGTTCTACTACCCACATCTGCAGTTTCTTATCGAGACCTGCGCTTGCGAGCAGCAATCCATCGGGACTGAATTCGAGATCGGAAATACCTGACTTATGACCAGAGAGTTGCTTCGTTACTTTTTGTGAAGGAATGTCGTAGATCTTTACTGTTCCACGGAGAACCTGGTTTGTCTCACTC
Organism: uncultured Ohtaekwangia sp.; assembly: GCA_964490505.1. GTDB lineage: Bacteria > Bacteroidota > Bacteroidia > Cytophagales > Cyclobacteriaceae > ELB16-189. The sequence continues at coordinate 10,727 of CAZBCP010000001.1, forward strand.
AACACTTCAACGCCATAAGCAATCAATGTATTGGCTGGATTGAGTGCGATCGAAAGGATCCTGTTCGGAGCCTCGTCTGCTATTACTTCATACTTCGCAGAAGCGATATCCATCTTAATGACCTGTCCTTTTGAAGATGCTCCAACAAGCCACTTGCTGTCGGAACTGATATCGATGGCCTTAAGGTCGAACGGAAGCGCAACAAGCACCCTGCTCTGACCGGTCTTATGATCCGTGAAACGAACGGTCTTGTCGGCCGACACCGAGATGAAACCACTATCGTCCGGCAGGAAGTGAATGTCGTTCACAAAGCCTTTATGACCCCGTATAACCGTTGCCCTGTTTCCGTTGGCAAGATTGAATACCTGCATGAACGACGAGTCGCTGCCGTTCACGAGATATTGCTCGTCGCGACTAAGGGCCAGCACCCGGTTGGGATATGGATTGGCTGCGATAACGTTACCCGCGCTGTTGCGATCGATATTACCCTGGATGATACGTCCGTCGTTACCAGTGGTATAGAACGCATTGTTCTTGTTCGACAAGGCGAGAGAGAACATCCTGTTCCTGGTCTGTCCCGATACGCGGATCTCGTTGTAGTTGTATCCGTTCTGTTTTGCCACAGCATGATACAATCCACTGAACACATATGGATCATAACGTGCTCCGCCATAGCGTGTGTGGAACAAGTATCCCTGCATGGCAAGCAAGCCTGCCAGCTCCTTATCGTCCATGGTAACGGACTTCGCTTCCATCGACTGGGCTATTGAGAGATAGTAAAGTCGTTGATTGTCGCTGAGTGCCTGGGTAGCGATCTGGTATTGCCTTGTTGCTTCGGCACTGGCTTCCTGTGCTCTTACGGTTTCGCGCTGAGCAATGTCCTTCTGTTGTTGAACAACAACCAACGCCTCCTCGGCACGCTGACGTTCGCGTTCTGCACGTCCAAGGGCTTCGACCAACTGTGCCTGTTGTGCCTTTAATTGCTCTGCCTGTTTTTGAACTTCCTTAGTACGTTCATCGGCAATGCGTGCGTTGTCCTCCGCTTTCTTCTCATTCACTTCGGCCTCTGCACGTGCAGCCTGTGCGATAGTTCGTTCCTGTTCTGCCTGGAACTGACGGATCAAACCGTAGAAGAAGGCCGCGAGGGCGAACACGAGGAAAACGACGAGGATGAAGTTTGTCACCCTTGCTCTTCGCAGCGTTCGTTGCTGCAGCATCTCCTGGTTCTTGAGTTCGGCCTCGTATGTAATGCGGCTAGTGTCGAGGAACACAATAGCGCGTTCGAAGGCTTCGTCGTATCGCTGAGCCCAGGTGCGTGTGGGACGTTGTTTCTTCTGCCAGTTCAATGCGAGCTGGAGATCCGGTGGCCGCCACAGACCGGTCTTACCGATCTGGTACATGGCAGCTGCTTCGGAGATACGCTTGTACATCTGCGCAGAGTCGAACTCTTCGTCAACCCATGCATTCAGACGGGTCCAGATACGCATCAAGCTTTCGTGCGATACTTCGACGACGGAATTCGCGGTAAGCGTAACGTGAATACCCGGCATGAGAAATGAACGTCCGGGCTTCCTGAACTCTTCAATGACTTTTATGACCTCTGCTTCACTCGCGTCGGCGAGCTCGCAGATAAGCTTCACTTTACAGGGTCTTCTCAACCCCTGGTTCTCGTTGTTCCGTTCGGTGAGGTTCTTGAAAAGAACTTCAGCGATCTCTTTCTCCCGCGAGGTAAGCTCGTCGAATGCCTCGTTAGCGTGGAGCGACAGGGCCTGGCTGATCTTACCGACGGCATTGTAGTGACGGATATCTATCGGTTCACCGGGCTCGCGGTTAGCGATCCAGTAATCCCAGGTACGCATCATCGCGTGCTGAAGAATAGGCAACTGGTCCTGGTTGTCGCCGAGGTCTGCAAGCAATCGCTTCAACAAACGGTTTGAGATCTTTCCACCGCCAACTGCGATCGGACCTTCGATGGCCATTCGCTTTTGATCGCGTGTCATCTGCGGAACGAGATAGTTGCTCTCGTTGATCATCTGCGTGAGACCAGGGAATGTCGAGCAATCGCCGATGAAGTCGGACCTCATGTTGATCGAAACATAGATCGGAACTTCTTTCTGATGAACTGCAGTCAACACGAGATTGACATACATCGAAGCGTCGTTGGCGAAATCAACATCACCCGAATCCTTGAACCGGAAGATCTCTTCGAACTGGTCGATGAGGAAGAAAACATTCTCTCCTTCACGCGCCTGTATGTAGCGACAAACTTCTACGAGCCCATCGGGTCCGCTGCGAAGTACAGAGTTGATGATTGCCTGATGTATCTGAAGATCCTTCTGATCGATGCGGCCGCTCTGCAAAAGGAAATTGGTGACTGAATTGGTGAGATTGGTGATTGGCGTAATGCCAGGTCTCGACGAGATAACAGCCCAGTGCGGACTCGTATGCGTCATGAAACCGCCCAGTAGCACAGGAACCACACCGCAATTCATGAGACTGGACTTACCACTACCAGAGTAACCCATGATCGTTACCGAACGATGACGGGCAAGCTTCAAAAGGATGTCGTCGACTTGTCCTTCCCGGCCAAAGAAAAGGTGGCATTCGTCCATCGTGAATGGACGCAGACCCGGGAATGGATTAGCACCAACGTCTTGCGCAACAGCATACGTGTCTGCTTCCTCTCTCTGATCACCAACTTTGACCGAGTAGTTTAACATTCAGGTTCGGGGGTCTTTCAGTTTAAAAAATCGCCTTTCGTTCCGCGAGCCAGGGTTTTACACTAAAAAGTTGGGAAATTTAAGGAATTTAAATCGATTCCAAAACCTTATCGGTCAATTTGACGCTGCCCGCAAGGAGCTCATAAAACAGGTCCTTGCTGAACCGGAGCAACAAGGAATCTTCCTTCGCGACAAGCACGTTGGCGTTCGCAAAACCTGAGGGCGACAGCATCTCTCCTACGAACTGGCCACTCTGGTATTCTTCCTGGATCCTGCCCTTGCAGTAATACTCCAGTGTGCCCGAATAAACCACGTAGAAACAGTTGTTCAGCTTCTCGTCGAGCGACAAGGAAGCGTTGGCTTTCACATGCTCCTCCTCCGCAAAATCGGCGAGGTATGAAAGCGCGACACCTGGAGTTCCTTCGAACAACTTGATCGAACCGAAGAACAAGACCTTCTCGAACTTCATAAGGCGCGACTGCTGGCCGGCGAGGATAGATGAGTCGAGCTCGCGCTTAATTGTATCGCCAAGACGGACAGAGTGCTGTTGATATGCCTCCGGACTGATCTGGTACAACGCCCAACCCGATACCTCACGAATGAGTTTGTCGGGATTGAACATGTGCGAGATCAAGTCGAGCTTGAAGTCGGCAATTTTGAGGATGCCGATCTGGTAGATGACGGTTGCTTTAGTCCATCTATTAGTCTGGGTGAAATCCCTGTTGATCAGGAACTTAAGAACTAGTTTAGAATCGAGTTTTACACGGGGGAAGAACATCTCGAGGCGACTGATCCTTTCAGTATCTGTGAGCTCATCGAGTACAGGAATTACCCTTTGTTTCAGTTGCTCAGAAAGGAATACGTCGAGGAGTTCGACGGCGTAAGTCGTACCCTCGGTTGTACCACTCTCGATGTTCTCTTTAACGAGTTGTATCGAACGGGTATCATACAACATGGCGAGCAACATGTAGATATGCTCGATGTCGTTCTGGATCTCGCGACGTAGCGCTTTGATCACTTCGCTTGCATTGCCTTCGTCGCCGATCTCCTGAAGGGCACCGAGGTTCCAACCGATGTCGGCGATGTCGAGCTCGATGGCATATTTGATGCGAGTGATCTGCGATATACCAGCTTTAAATCCACATTCACCCAGAGCCAATAACACACTGGAAGTCACCACTTTATCCGGGTAGTCGATCTTACCCCAGAGCAGGTCCTTGGCACGTTGACCACCAATGCGGCCCATGATCTGGACGATCTTCAGGAGTGTCTGCGTGTTTTGGCCGGAGCGGTAGAAGCCCGTGTCGAGAATGTTCAAGGCTTTGCCCCCGATCAGCGTGAGCGAGTGCATGGCCTGGTTGCTGTACAATGGATTGCTGAGGTTATCGATCAAAGAAAGGATGACCTCGTTGTTATGCTTTTTGATCGCCGTCTTGATCGCGGTGTTGCGAACTTTGGGTTCGGGATCGTTCAATAATTCTATGAGGAACGAGGTGTTCTCTTCGTTCGATGAGTGCATGAGCAGCTCAGCGGAGTACTGTCGATCCTCAACGATCGGTGATCGTGACAGCTTCTGGATCCTTGACTTGGTTACATCGCCGCCGCTGTTGATGATGGCTTCAAGGTCCGTTTTGGTGAGGATGTTCTTCTCCTCACCGGCCTGCTTTTTGGCATCGAACTTAACGACGTACCGATCGGATACAGAGAGGCCTTTGAGCTCGTTGAGCCGGCGGTTGCCATACTCGAGCACCTCATCGCTCTCGTTGCGAAGGAGGTTGTTGACCCACCCGGTGATCTGCGAAGGACTGATCTTCTCGAGCAGCTTGAAGGAGAATACCGCCTTCGATGAATCGCTGGAGACGAGACGTTCCTCGAGCTTTTTGGTTATCTCGGCGTAGCCGATCTCGAGTTTCTCCTGGTGGAATTCGGAGCTCTCGAGCTTGGAACGGATCTTATTCCGGTATCCTGTGTATAAGTTCTTGATTACAAGAATATAAGCAGCTCCTAGTGCAAGTATTAATAGAGTAATCCAATACGTCTTGAAAACGGGCACCAGCGCGAACCCGAAGATCATTAGACCTGCCAGGAAACGGCCCGACTCGTTCACAACACCCTCAAGTTTCGCCTGTATATTGAAACGATAGCGGCTGTCGAGTGGAATGAACAACAACTTGAAGACGGGGTTCTCGAGAGAGTCCCTGATCATCACATTGAAGAGACGCATCAGCGCCACGGTGAGAAAGAAAAAGATGAACGTCGTTGGCGATAACACCGGGTCGTAGCCAAGGAAAATACCAATGAGTGACGACACGAGCGCGAAGAACGCTACGAGCATCGGCAGTATGTACATCGATAGTTTGATACCGTAGTTGCTCAGGATCTTGTCGTTCACGAACGTCTGCATGATCAAGCTGAGCGCATAGATGGCGCCATTGAAATACGCAAGGAAGATCGCGAGGTCTTTCTGGTCGGGATACTGTGTGTTGACGAGCTTCTGGAACGAATACTGGCTAAAGATGTACGTGACCATGGAGATCACAAGGAACAGCGACAGGAACAAGGTGTACCTGTCGTTAAGGATCTTTCCGAATGTGGTTTCCTTCACCACCGTCTCGTCGAATTCACGAGGGTCGTTCTTGGTGAGCGTGAACCTGTATGAAATGATGATCATACAAGCGCAGGCGCCCAATGCGCTGAGATTACATACGATCAGGTAATCGGACGTATCGGGGAAAAAGGAAGCGCTGATCGGGATAAAAAAGAAGGCAAGGATGGCCGCGATCAACTGACCGGTGTCGATCCAGCCAATGATGCGCTTGGACTGCTTGAAGTTGAAGAGTCGACCGAAAATACCCCAGTAGCAGAGCAGCAGGATCGCCGTAACGGGACCGGTAAGACAGTACATCGCGAAGAGGACCTCCGAATGGTACTCCAGTGGTCCGAAGCGGTAAAGGACATACACGATCGTCACCGACGCGATGACGAGCAGCATACATGCAATGGTGAGGCTGCTGAACTTTATCTTGTTCTGGAAAAATGAGAACAGCAGGGTTGAAGCGATACCGAGGATCCCCGCGAACAGGAACGCGTTGTTCAGTTGATCGCTAAGCTGGCTGAGGAAGAGTGATTCGGCCGTTACAGAGAACGTTGCAATGAACGTTCCCATGAAAAAGCCGATGGCCAACATAAGGGCCACCTGGATCTGCTCTTCCGGCCTAACATTGAGGGCCGCTAAAAGTGAGCGAAGCATTACCGAAGGTAATACTTATTTTTTGGTTTTAGTGGTATCGGATTTAGTTGGTGTCTTGGTAGACTCCACTTTCCATGCTTCATTGAGGCCTTTCACAACATCCTTGGAGATGTCGAGACTGTCGCCTGCAAAGAGGAGGTCGCCGCCACGTTCGAGCTTAAGGATAACCTCGATGCCCCTCTCCTTGCTGTAGGTCTTAAGGTACTCGGTGATCTTGTTATAGAGCTCGGTGTTGATGCGGGCCTGTTCTTCCATCATCTCCTGTGAAAGCTGTTCCTGGAACATCTGGAGGTTCTGGCCTTTCTTCTGAAGGTCTTCTTCGATTGCTTTTGCCTGGCCGATAGTCAGGTTTGAAACGTTGGCCTGGTACGACTGAACTTCACGCTGGAGGCTCTGCTGGCGACCAGTCAACTGGGCGTCGAGTGACTTTGCTTTTGCCTCGAGCTTCTCGGTATTGAACTTTACGAAGTCGTAGTATTTCAGGAGGGTGTCCTGTTTTATGTAGGCGACCTTGAGGTTTGAGGGACCGCTGCTTCCACCGCTGTATGAACCGCCGGAGTTTTTTCCGGATGTGAAGTGGAGGACAAACAATACGACAACGGCAACAAGCAATACTGCATTGAGAATAAGAGAGGCGTTCTTCATCATGGTTTGATTTGGGCTGGCAAATATAGAAGATTTAAGGTTTACGATTTAGGACTTACGATTTACGATTTGCCCTGTTCGTCGCTTTTGAACCACGAGGCGTACATGGGGTAGTTCCTGGCGGTGCGTTCGATGACGGCCTTCATTTCGGGGCCGGTATCCTTCACTTTTTTGGCTGGAATTCCAGCGTAAATGCTGCCAGGCTCCACTTTGGTGCCGGGCAGGACGATCGCGCCGGCCGCGATAACAGACCCGGTTCCGATAACCGCGTCGTCGAGAATGGTCGCCCCGATGCCGACCAGCACATCGTCTTCGATCGTGCATCCATGAACGACAGCATTGTGTGCTATTGAGACCCTGCTGCCGATGGTGGTTTTGGCCTTTTGATATGTGCAGTGAATGATCGCTCCATCCTGGATATTGGTGTCGTTCCCTATCGTGATCGAGTGAACATCGCCTCTCACTACGGCATTGAACCACACCGTGCAGTTGTCGCCCATCGACACCTCACCTACTACGATCGCGCCATCGGCGAGAAAGCAGTTGTTCCCAAACTTGGGGGTAAAACCCCTGACAGATTTAATAATGGCCATATGCGGCGGTTTTCACGCAAAGAACGCAAAGGAAAAGTCATCGCAAAGGATGCGAAGGGCTCTTTGGCCCACCTTTGCGTGAATTCCCTTTGCGTAAAATTCCCTTTGCGTGAAAGAATTCTGCGTGAAACGAACCCTGACAAGATGTCATCTCAAACGAACTAAAAATATTAAATTTGCGTCCCTTGGAGTGGAGATATGGAGAAACTAATCACAGACTTAAGCTTTTTATCGGAACAGAGCGAACCCCAGGAAGCGGTCAAACTGCTTCCCGACGAGTCCACTGGAAAGTCAAGAAAGCTATACATCGAGAGCTACGGCTGCCAGATGAATTTCTCGGACAGCGAGATCGTGGCGTCTATTCTCCGTAAGGAGGGCTTTGATACAACCTCGGATATAAACCAGGCCGACCTGGTGTTTTTGAACACGTGCTCGATCCGCGAAAAAGCAGAGCAAACAGTAAGGAACAGGCTGGGCCAAATCAATTCGGTGAAGAAACAGAAGCCCGAAATGATGGTGGGCATACTTGGCTGTATGGCCGAAAGGCTCAAGACGAAGCTTCTCGAAGAAGAGAAGATCGTCGATCTTGTTGCCGGGCCGGATGCCTATCGCGATCTCCCCCGCCTGATCAACCAGGTAGACGATGGCGAGAAAGCTGTTAACACATTCCTGTCGCGCGAAGAGACCTATGCCGATATCACTCCCGTTCGATTGAATTCGAACGGCGTAACAGCATTCATTTCTATCATGCGCGGTTGCGATAACATGTGCACATTCTGCGTTGTGCCCTTCACTCGTGGACGTGAACGAAGCCGCGATCCACATTCGATCGTCGCAGAAGCTCAAGATCTTTTCACGAGAGGTTTCCGGGAAGTGACGTTGCTGGGACAGAACGTTGATTCATACAAGTGGAGCTCGGAAGAAAACAATAAAGCAAGACTCGAGAAATCGGAGGCAAATGACATCATTCACTTTGCTGATCTTCTCGAGATGGTGGCTAAGGTGCATCCAGAGCTTCGCGTGCGGTTCTCTACATCGCATCCGAAAGACATCACGGACGATGTTCTTTATACCATGGCAAAGTATGAGAACATCTGCAAGTACATACATCTTCCAGTGCAAAGTGGTAATAGTCGCATCCTTGAGATGATGAACCGCGGCTACTCGCGTGAATGGTATCTAAACAAAGTGAAACGCATTCGCGAAGTGCTGGGTGATGATTGTGGATTGTCTTCGGATATGATCGTTGGATTCTGCTCGGAGACAGAAGCCGAACACGCAGAGACGCTTTCGCTAATGGAACAGGTGAAGTTCGACTTCTCTTACATGTTCTTTTATTCGGAACGTCCCGGCACGTTGGCGGCAAAGAAGTTCCCGGACGATATCGCCGCTGAGATCAAGAACCGCCGTTTACAGGAAGTGATCGAAAAGCAAACGCAGCATTCTGCGATCAGCAATCAGAGAGATCGCGGTAAAGTTTTCAAGGTGCTTGTGGAAGGGAACTCGCGCAGATCGGATGAATATCTGCAGGGAAGAACAAGCTCGAATAAGGTAGCAGTGTTCCCAAAAGGAAATGCGAAGAAAGGTGAGTACGTGAACGTGTTGATCAGTAATAGCACTGGGGCAACATTGTTGGGAGAAATAGTTCGGGGTACAGAGTTCAACGTTCAGGGTTAACCTGAAGCAAGCGAAACACTGAACCCAGAACGCTGAACATTGAACATCAAGACATGGGAATTACAGAACAAGAAATACAAAGCACGAAACAGCGGTTCGGCATCATAGGCAACTCGCCGATGTTGAACAACGCCGTGCGTGTAGCGATACAGGTAGCACCAACCGACATGACGGTGCTCATTACAGGCGAGAGCGGTAGCGGTAAGGAATCTTTTTCAAAGATCATTCACGCGCTCAGCCCCAGAAAACACAAGGAATTCATTCCGATCAACTGCGGCTCGATACCCGAAGGGACTATCGATTCCGAATTGTTCGGTCACGAAAAAGGCTCATTCACCGGCGCCCACGAGGCACGCAAGGGTTATTTCGAAACAGCAAACGGTGGAACACTCTTCATGGATGAGATCGGCGAAATGCCGATGAGCACGCAAGCCCGTTTGCTTCGCGTTCTCGAATATGGAGAATTCATAAAAGTGGGAGCGTCAAAACCATTGAAGACCGACGTGCGTGTTGTGGCCGCAACAAACGTCGATCTTTTAAAGAAAGTAGAAGAGAAAAAATTCCGCGAAGATCTCTACTACAGATTGAACACCGTTCCTATCAACGTCCCTCCTCTTCGCGATCGCGGCAACGACGTCGAGTTGTTGTTCAGAAAATTTGCCAGCGACTTCGCCGACAAATACAAAACACAGCCCATTACTCTTACCGACGACGCGCGGGAAGAACTGTTGAAATATAGATTTCCAGGTAACGTAAGACAACTCAAAAATCTCGTCGACCATATTTCTGTGTTGTCGACCGACAAGAGGGTCATTAACGTAGATCAGCTCCGAACATTTATTCCTCAAGCCCCCAGCCTGCCTGCGTTGTATCTCGATGGCGGCAGCTCCGGCAAGGACAATATTTCGGAGCGCGAGATCTTCTATAAAGTATTGCTCGAGCTTCGCAAAGACGTAAACGATCTTAAGAAGCTCGCCGTCGAAGGCAACCTCGGCCAGGCACAAACAGAGCCCATCGATACCGAAATTGTTAACAAGAACGAACCTGTTCTTTACAATCTTCCCGACAACAACGAAGATGTTTCTTCGCACGAGGAAGTGCAGGACGTTTCGCACGTTGCCGAAGACGATTCACTTTCAATAGAAAAGAAAGAAAAAGAATTGATCATGCGCGCGCTGCAGAAGAACAACAACAAGCGCAAATATGCGGCACGGGATTTGGGCATTTCCGAACGAACCCTTTACAGGAAGATTAAACAATACGAACTTGAAGAATAAGGTATTAAGGATAACGGTCGCCCTCGCTGCGCTGGCAGGCGTCGCATTCCTGCAGTCGTGCTATTCTTTCTCAGGTATCTCAACCGATGCACAGTCGATTCAGATCGAACCGTTCTTCAACAACACCGACCTGGGTCCGGCCAACCTTGGTCCTGACTTCACCAATAAATTAAAAGACTATTATCAGCGCAATAGCAGCTTGCGTGTTGTTCCTGAAAGCGGTGAGTTGCAGATCGAAGGCACAATAACAGACTATCGTTTGTCGCCCGTTGCACCCGTATCGTCCGGTAATAATCTTCAGCCCGATGCTGCTGCATTCACGAGGCTCACTATTACGGTCAAAGCGAATTATGTCGATAACAAAGTGCCACAGAATAGTTTTAAAGACAAGAGCTTTAGCTTCTATGCCGACTTCCCGAACACGCAAGATCTCATCTCCGTCCAGGACCAGCTTCAACGCACAATATTCGACCAAATACTGCTGGATATCTTTAATGCAACGGTAGCCACGTGGTAGAGTCGTTGGACGGTTTGCGTGATTTGCTATATTGAAGTAGATTTACATACCATCACTTCATCCCCGTTTGGAAAAGGAACGTTTCCTGGAACTTGCTCGCAACTTCACCTCTCTCACTAAAGAGGAGACGAACGATCTCGATGCGTTGCAAAAAGAGTTTCCCTACAGCCAGGTGATCCACAATCTCGCAAGCCGCGGTGCACAGGACAATGGACTGGAGTCGTCGAAAAAATTGCTGAACATCAGCGCGGTCTATTCTACCGACAGAAGTGTATTGAGAAATATTATTACGGCCCCACGTACTGACCGCAGCTCGACTGCATCGATCGAATCTGTTTCAATTGAAAACATTGCAATTCCATCAGATCATTCCAACGGCGCTGTTGCCGATGAGATCCTTCTCGATCTCGAGCGCCTCCAGGAACTGAAACATAATTTCGAGCTGAGCATCGAAGCCTTTGAACATCACAAGCCGGTTCCGACAACCAAGTCTGCTTCTCCAACTCAAAAAAAAAAGGACGAACCAGTAGTCGCGACGCAACCGGTGGGCGAGATACTGCTTGAAGAGATCAAGACCACAAAAAAGAAGATCGCCCCCGAATCACAGAAGCAAAAAGAACAGATCGAGATAATCGACCAGTTCATCAAAAAGGCTCCATCCATTAAGAAGAATTCCGGCAACCACGACAGCTCCGACCTCGCCGAAAAGAACTTTGCACTCACCGATAATGTCGTCTCCGAAACCCTCGTCGAGATCCTGCTCCGCCAGGGCAAGAAAGACAAAGCCATTGAGGTGCTCAAAAAGCTGATTTGGAAGTTTCCACAAAAAAAAGCGATCTTCGCGGCTCAAATTGACGAACTGAAAAAGTAGAAGAAATGACAGTCCTCATCGTTTTGGCCATGGTTGCCTCGGTTTTGCTGGTTTTAGTGGTTTTGGCACAAAATGCAAAGGGCGGCGGTGCATCTGGCCTCCTCGGCGGCTCTGGCGCCAGCAACCTCATTGGCGTTAAGAAGACAGGCGACCTGCTCGAGCGTCTTACATGGGCATTCGCTATCGCGATCATGTTGTTTTCTCTCGGAACAAACCTCATGGACTCTTCAACGGGTTCCGATGAACTCCTCGATAAGGCTAAGAACCAGAAGGTTCAGCAGCCCGCCAACAACGAGGCACTTCCTGAATTACAGGCAACTCCTACTGACACGACTAAATAAGTTGTGAGTTGTGGGTTGTGAGTTGTGGGTTGTGGGTTGTCGGTGTTAAGCGGCAGTCAGCTGCTTGATCAATAATCTCTTTGCTACAGGTATTAGCGTCTGCATGTAGGGGAATCTCATTTTTGAATGAATGAGATAAACCGAAGGATTCGGCAGTGATTTGAATTCCCGGATCAGCTGAAGCTTGATATGCTCGTAAGTGTTTGCGAGGCTTCTTTCCGTTGTGCGAAGATGCTGCATGTGTATACCACGCATAGCTTCGTTGCTGTCGAAGATCGTTAGCTGGTAACGGAAAACGTTGGTTTCCGTCTCCGGGGGCTGCGACAAAAACAGATATCCTTCGTGGGCATAAAGCGACGTGAGTCCGATCGGCGAGATCTCACACTTCGATTCCACGTATTCGTAGATCTGCGCCCCTTCGTCGAGGGAGCTCTTGAACTCGGGAAGTGCAAAGGCGATGATCGAGTCGAGCTCTTTCATGATCGCATCGTCGTCGATAAGCTTATTCCAGGTGAGCTCGAGATTGCGAATGCTTTCGAGCGACAGCTCGGTGGGGAACGCCTCGTTGATCTGTGCCTTATTTTCTTTGAAGGTGAGCAGGTTGCGGTAGTGTACAACCAGGTCGGCGAGGAACGGATAAAGTTCCGTTTTGCTGAAGGCCGATTTTACCTGAGAGAGGTATGCCAGGAGCACATATTTCTTGTACTCAAAGTCAATCAGGCCCTCTGTCAGCCAATTCTCTCGCAATTCAGCCATCTCAGATCAATTATACGAAAATCTGACATTTTTTGCCATCTTTGCGCCCTCTCCAGCCTAAGGGCACCGCCTTCGCGTAGCCGCTTCGGCAGAACAAGGCTGGCCGGAGCCGGCGGAAACTGAAAATGTGTCAGAATTCACTCAAATGGCATAGAAATCGTGAAGCCGGGACAGGAAACTTTTTAAAACAACCAAAAATCTCGAACCAATATGGCGAAGATCAATTTTAAACCCAACGAGGACAGGATCTTGGTGGAACCTGCAGAGGCAGAAGCCAAGACAGCGTCAGGACTTTATATTCCCGACACCAGCAAGGAGAAACCCCAAAAAGGCAAAGTAGTGGCAGTAGGTGAAGGTCTTAAGGACAAGCCTGTAACAGTTAAGGTTGGCGATCAGATCCTTTACGGTAAATATTCCGGTACCGAGATCAATATCGACGGCAAGGAGTATCTCATCATGCGCAACTCCGACATCTTCGGAACTATCTAAGACAATTCAATCAGACAATTAAAGACAATTATAATTATGGCTAAAGAAATTACATTCGATACCAGCGCCCGCAACAGGATCAAGGCTGGCGTTGATAAGCTGGCGGATGCCGTTAAGGTTACGCTTGGCCCCAAGGGACGCAACGTTATTCTCGATAAAAAATTCGGCGCCCCTACCGTTACGAAAGACGGTGTGTCGGTTGCTAAAGAGATCGAACTGAAAGATGCTATCGAAAACATGGGCGCCCAGCTCGTGAAAGAAGTTGCATCGAAGACCGCTGATGCTGCCGGTGACGGTACTACAACTGCTACCGTACTTGCCCAGGCTATCTTCAACATCGGTATCAAGAACGTTGCAGCAGGTGCAAACCCGATGGACCTCAAGCGTGGTATCGACAAGGCTGTTGAAGCTGTCGTTGAAAGCCTCAACAAGCAAAGCAAGAAGATCAAAGATTCGAACGAGATCCAGCAAGTAGCTACTATCTCTTCTAACAGCGACGTTGAGATCGGTAAGATGATCTCTACTGCGATGGATAAAGTTGGTAAAGACGGTGTGATCACTGTTGAAGAAGCAAAAGGAACCGAGACTGAAGTGAAGACCGTTGAAGGTATGCAGTTCGATCGCGGATATCTTTCAGCTTACTTTGTGACCAACACAGAGAAGATGGAAGCTGATCTCGACTCACCTTTCATCCTGATCTACGACAAGAAGATCAGCAGCATGAAGGAACTCCTCCCTATTCTCGAGCAATCGGCGCAAACTGGCAAGCCCCTTCTCATCATCGCTGAAGAAGTTGATGGCGAAGCTCTTGCAACGCTTGTTCTTAACAAGATCCGTGGCGCTCTCCGCGTGGCAGCTGTTAAAGCTCCTGGCTTTGGCGATCGCCGCAAGGCAATGCTCGAAGATATCGCCATCCTTACAGGCGGTAAAGTGATCACCGAAGAGCTTGGTCTCAAGCTTGAGAACGCAACGCTGAACGACCTCGGCCGCGCTGAAAAAGTGACTATCGACAAAGACAATACGATCATCGTTAATGGTGCTGGCAAGAAGGCCGACATCCAGGGCCGTATCGGTCAGATCAAATCACAGATCGAAACAACAACTTCAGACTACGATAAAGAAAAGCTGCAAGAGCGTCTTGCTAAGCTTTCTGGTGGTGTAGCTATCCTCTATGTAGGTGCTGCAACTGAAGTTGAAATGAAAGAAAAGAAAGATCGCGTTGACGATGCATTGCACGCAACACGCGCTGCTGTTCAGGAAGGTATCGTTCCTGGTGGTGGTGTAGCTTACATCCGTGCAATCGAAACGTTGAAGAACATCGCAACAGACAACGAAGATCAGGCTACCGGTGTTAACATCATCAAGCTTGCTCTCGAAGCTCCTCTCCGCGTGATCGCTGCTAACTCAGGCCAGGAAGGTTCTGTGGTTGTGAATGCCGTTCGCGAAGGAAAGGGTGACTTCGGTTACAATGCTCGCGATAACAAATACGAAAACTTCTTCAAGGCAGGTATCATCGATCCTACGAAGGTGACTCGCCTCGCTTTGGAAAACGCAGCTTCGATAGCAGGTCTCCTGCTCACAACTGAAGCGGTTGTTTCTGAAATTCCTGAGAAGAAGGATGCTCCTGCAATGCCTCCCGGCGGCATGGACGGAATGATGTAATAAAAAATAAGCCCCGCAAGGGGCTTTTTTATTGAATAATGAATATTGAATGATGAGTGCTGAATGTTGAAGTTAGCGTTTCATGACAACACCCATCTCGATAATATCCTTTAATTGGTTGAGTGCCTTTGTTTCTGATTCTTCCACCTTCCCATCGGCGTGAATGATATCGTACATGTCGGTATACACTTTATACTTCTGAGAGAACCGTATCGAGTTAAAGTGCTTGAATGTGTCTCTGATAATCGTATCGATCTGGGCTTTGTCGACAGCAGAGTATTGTTTTTCTGCCCTGGCAAGCTTGGCGCGGATATCGGTCTCCCCAGGGAATAGCTTAGGGATACGGTCGACGATCACTTCCGCTTCGGCGGGATGATACACTCCGTCGGCGTGTGCCATGTGTATGTAAAGGAACAATACGAATTCGGCGAAGTTGTCGTGGATGACCATAGGTCAAATATTGTAAAAAGGGTAGAAAATCAAAAATGAGCCTACCCTTGTTCCTTTTTCGTTGCCGTGCGATAGAGAACGAGGCACATCACCGCAAAGCAAACGACACCGAGAGCCGAATACAGATCGTGGCTCATGATCCCCTCGTAGACCTTGTTTGTGATCGGGTGCGTACCGCCTACAATGGGCAGCTCGAGATTGATCGGGTCCATGATCTGCGGAAGGATCACGGCCAAAACGGCGGCGAACACGCCTGTAATGGCGCCACCTGCGATGAGCCCCGTTGCAAAAAGGCTTCCACGGCCCAGTTCCGCATCTTCTGCGATCTCCCCTTTGCGCGCCCCACGCCAGTCGACGTAGCCTTTGATCGCTCCGCCGATGAAGATGGGAAGTGTGGTTGCGAGAGGCAGGTATAATCCTATCGCGAATGCAAGGGCTTTGATGCCGCATAGCTCGAGAGTGATGGCGATGAATACGCCCACGATCACGAACTGCCAGGGCAGGTTGCCGGAGAGGATGCCCCGATCCAAAGTTGCCATCAGCGTTGCCTGTGCGGCAGGAAATGTATCGCTGCCGATAGCATGCACGATCCCCTTTGCTTTCATGGCTTCGGTTGGTACGTCGAGCACACGAATAACAATTCCAATGGCAATAGATGAAACGATCGCGCCAATGAACAATGCGATCTGCTGATATCTCGGTGTGGCGCCGACGAGGAAGCCTGTCTTGAGATCTTGTGAGGTACCGCCCGCATTGGCCGCTGCGATAGCGATCATGGCGCCGACAACGAGGGCTAGAGCTTCGTAACTGATACCCGACCAGCCAATGCCGGTGAAGATGAGACACGTGCCCATCAACGTGGCGATCGTCATTCCTGATATCGGGCTGTTGCTGGTGCCGACGAGTCCAACGATGCGACTTGCAACGGTAACAAAAAAGAATCCAAAGACGACGATGAGTACGCCGATCAAAAGTTTCTGCGCGAGGTTGTCGCCCGGAATGATCGATTGCGGAAGGATGGCAACGATCGCGACAAGAACGAGGCTCCCTACGATCACCACTTTGAACGACAGATCGCGATCGGTACGCAATACACCTTCGCCACCTTTTTCTTTAAAGGACTTCACACTGTCGCGAAAAGCGCTGACGATAGTCGGAAGTGTTTTTATCAATGTGATGAATCCACCCGCAGCAACGGCGCCAGCACCGATCTGGCGGATGTAAGCACGATAGATCGCGTCGGCCGGCGCTGCAAATGTGTGAGTCCTGGGATCCCAGCCAGCTACCCCACCACCGTTCTCGAGGCTCGGAAGATATCCAACGTTGTGGAGCTGTAATGCGATCGTATCGGGGTCGACCAGTGTTTGAAGTAATGGAATGATTGCCCACCACGCGAGAACCGATCCGGCAACGAGAACACCTGATATCCGGGGACCGATGATATAGCCGACTCCAAGGTACTCGGGTGTGATCTCTCCACGTATTGCACCAGAAGGCCAGAACTTGCTTGTCTGGCTGGTAATAAATGCGGGTGTCTCGGAGATGATGTGAAATACTTTTTGAAGAAGCGCATAGGCGAACGCTACGCCCATGCCGACGAATGCTGTTTGTGCGAAGACGCCACCCTTCTCCCCTGCTTTTAGCACCGAAGCGCATGCAGTGCCTTCAGGATAAGGGAGACTGTCGTGTTCTTTAACGATGAGTGAACGGCGAAGAGGAACCATCATTATCGTTCCCAACATTCCTCCGAATGCTGCGAGAATGAGAATCGTTATGTAATCGAAGTATCCTTCGCCCCCTGAGCCGGGCGAAAGAAAGAGGAATCCGGGAACGGTGAACGCAACGCCGGCAGCGATCGATTCGCCGGCCGAGCCGGTTGTTTGAATAATGTTGTTCTCGAGGATCGTTGTCTTCAGATACTTTCTTCCCAGTGTTATCGCTATTACTGCTATCGGTATGGATGCTGTAACTGTGAGTCCGGCCTTTAGTGCGAGGTAGGCGGTGGAACAACCGAAGAGTATTCCAAAGAATGATCCAAGCAGGATCGACTTGGCCGTAAACTCCGCGATGTTTTGACTGGCGGGTACGAAGGGTTGAAACGATTTATCCTCCATAAGCAGATTAGATCTTCTTCACCAAAAATCGGTCGTAAGCAACCAACAACACAGTGGAAACTACACCAATGGCAGCAAGTATAAACCACATCATCGAAGGATTTGTGGCCATATAAGAGAGACGGAGCCAGTCGGAAACCATACCCGCGCTGAAAGCACCTACGGCAATTGGTAAGAAAGCAAATCCTGAATACGTGCCGGTTTGTCCCGCGGGTGCGAGACTATTGATGTATTCGTAGTAACGCGGGGCCATCACCCCTTCTCCCATCGCGAAGGTTGCAACGCCGAGAACAACCACGAGCGTAGTCCCAACGGCGCCGATGATCGTCCATGAGATACTGGCTACGATAAATCCGAAGATCATTGCAGTAAACGGTTTCCATGAATTAAACACGGTTCCCGAAACCAGGCTGAAGAAAATAATGAACCAGGCATCAACCGATTCGAGCAATTCGAAACGAGTGTAACCCAGCACCTCCTGCGCATAAACGGGAAGCAGGTAAAAGATCTGCCAGAACATCGTCCAGAACCCGGCATGGATCGCCAGGAACAGCATGAACCTTGCGTTGGCGAATACCATTGTCATGTCGGCGAACACCTTGCCAAAGGTTTTCTTCACTGCATTGACATCGGCAACGGGCTCACGAAAGAATATAAGAGTGCCGATAAATAACAAGAAGCATGTAAATGAAGACATCAACAAAACATATTCGATACCCAGATCTTCACGGATAAAGAGTGCGAGCACGGGACCGAGTGCGCCTCCGAAGTTTACAAGAGAATAATATATCGAGAAACCGAGTGTTCTTGAGTTCTCGCTGGTGGTTGTTCGTGCAACCGTTCCGACAATACATGGCTTTATCAACGATCCGCCGATCGCCGTCAAGATCAAAACAAGTAAGACATAGGTTTTCTTACCTGTCACGGCGACGATCTCCGCGCTCCATTCCATACCCGCCATGCCGATGAGAAAATATCCAACACTGAAAATGGCAAAGCATGACGCGAGTGTTTTCTTGAATCCGTAACGGTCGACGAGCACGCCTGCGAGAATGGGAAGCCCGTATACGAGCGACGTGAATAAACCTGCGAGGCTGCCGGCTTCGTCTTTTAGGCCGACTTTATCGATCAGGAAAACGACGAGCACGGCTTTCATGCCGTAGAATGCCAGTCGTTCAAAAAGCTCGAGTGTATTCGCTATCCAGAAAAGTGAAGTAAAGCCGGTGCGTAAAGACGCGAATCGCTCGGATAGAGTCATTTCAGAGGTTAGGTAATTCTTAGAAAAGTAAGGAAAACCTACTCTTCTGCCAACTCCGGATCAAGGCTCCACCGTTCGGGCGAACGCCACAGGCTCGACAGCAGCAGTTCCCTCATGAAGATGAATTCCTTGGGAAGCTTGTCGTACATGCGTTCGAATAATTCGACGTGCGACAAGAGCTCTTGTTTCCATTGTTCGCGGTCGATTGTCATGATCTCATCGAATTGTGACTTTGTGAAGTCCAATCCGCTCCAATCGAGATCTTCATAATGAGGCATCCATCCGATCGGGCTCTCTGTCGCGTTCGATTTACCGCGGATCTTTTCAACGATCCACTTCAGCACACGCATGTTGTCGCTGAAACCAGGCCAGAGGAAATTTCCTTTCTCGTCTTTGCGGAACCAGTTAACACCAAACACCCGAGGCGGATTGGGAATGTCGCGTCCAAATTGCAACCAATGATTGAGATACTCACCCATATGGTATCCACAGAATGGCAGCATGGCAAACGGGTCGCGTCGAACTTTACCGATCTCGCCGAACGCAGCGGCCGTCATTTCGGAACCCATCGTTGCCGCGAGATAAACTCCGTAGTTCCAGTTATGTGCCTGGTACACCAATGGTATAGTGGTGCTTCTTCGTCCACCAAAAACAAATGCCCCGATAGGAACACCCTGTGGATTTTCCCAGTTGGCATCTATGGAGGGACATTGCGACGCGGGTGCTGTAAATCTTGCGTTAGGATGTGCTGCTGGTTTACCGGATGTTTGCTCCCAGGGAAGTCCGCGCCAGTCGATCAAACCATCAGGTGGGGTTTTACTCATTCCCTCCCACCACACATCGCCATCGGGAGTGATTGCCACGTTGGTGAAGATGGTGTTCTTTGAAATGGTTGCCATTGCGTTGGGGTTGCTCTTTTCGTTGGTACCGGGAGCAACACCGAAGTATCCGGCTTCCGGATTGATCGCATATAGTTTTCCGTCTTTCCCTGGCTTGATCCACGCGATGTCGTCGCCTACTGTTGTTACTTTCCAACCATTAAGCTCTTTGGGTGGAATGAGCATCGCGAAGTTTGTCTTACCGCAGGCGCTCGGGAACGCAGCAGCTATATATGTCTTTTCTTTGTCTGGACTTTGAACACCGAGAATGAGCATGTGTTCTGCGAGCCATCCTTCTTCGTGAGCCATGGCGCTGGCAATGCGAAGGGCAAAACATTTCTTACCCAACAAGGCATTGCCACCATAACCCGATCCATAAGACACAATTGACCTTTCTTCGGGATAATGAACGATGTATTTAACTGATGGATGACAAGGCCACTTCGAATCTTTCTGGCCGGGCTTTAATGGCGCGCCTACCGTATGAAGACACTTAACGAAATCTTTATAAGGACCTAGCACATCGAGCACCTTCCGACCCACGCGGGTCATGATGTGCATATTCACAACAACATATTCGGAGTCGGTGATCTCTACACCGATATGTGAGAACGAAGACCCGACGGGACCCATGCAGAACGGGATGACGTACATGGTGCGGCCTTCCATCGACCCTTCGAGAAGCTTGCGTATGGTCTGCTTCATATCGCGGGGGTCTACCCAGTTGTTGGTTGGACCGGCGTCTTCGCGGCGACGGCTGCAGATGAACGTCCGGTCTTCGACACGAGCCACGTCGCTTGGATCGGAGAAGCATGCATAGCTGTTGGGCCGTTTCTTCTCGTTGAGCTTGATGAATGTCCCTTTGTCGACAAGCTGGCGGCAGAGGTCGTTGTATTCTTCTTTGGATCCATCGCACCAGTGGATGCGGTCGGGTTTGCAGAGGTCGGCAACCTGGCGGACCCAGTCGCGGAGGGCGTGATGTGTGACTTCGTAGGTTTGGGTAATGGAAATGTCGTCGGTCATAAATGAGGGCTTATGATGCTAACAAATGTAAGGAGAATTTTACGCAAACGATTGAAATGAAGTGAAATGGTAATTTTCTCACGGAATTCACGGAAAACACGGAAGAAAATTGGGGGAACGGAGGGGGTGATAGAAGAATCTCTCACAGATCGGATAGATACCAGGGAGTATCTCTCACAGATCGCACAGATACCACGGATCATCTCTCACAGGTCGCATAGATACCACGGAGCATGTCTCACAGATCGCACAGATACCGCGGATCATCTCTCACAGGTCACATAGATACCACGGACGGATCAGTCAGGAATTCCTGACTGTCATGCTTTCAAAAAACTGGAGCGCAAAGTAACAGCTATTATAATCGGACATGGATCTAAATCAGATTACATACGAAATACGCGGCGCCATCTTTTCGGTCTACAATGAACTTGGACCAGGTCTGTTAGAAAGCTACTATGTAAGGGCGCTATGCTATGAGCTCGAGTCTCGAGGGCTTACGATAACCACGCAGATACCGGTCAAGGCATCTTACAAGGGCAAGGCTATGGACTTCGGGTATCGCATCGACATCCTCGTGAACAATCTTGTGATCATAGAAGTAAAGTCGGTCGATCTACTGCACGATGTTCACAAGAAACAGCTACTAACATACCTTAAACTCGCCAATAAAAAGATCGGTATCCTTATCAACTTCAACGTGGCACGCATTGAGGATAAGGTCAGTCTTATTCGAATTATAAATTGATCTGCGCGATCCGTGCGATCTGTGAGAGACCGTTAATGAGAAATCAAAAATCCACCCTATAAACCAACACCGGTATAAACCCAACCTGGTATTGCGTTACCACCTTGCCCTGGAAGGCATCGTAGTACTTGTATGCCTGGTTCTTGATACCCGCCACATTCTGAACATCGAGGGCAATCGTACGCGTGTAGTTCTTCTTGTCCCTCCGCCAGCTCAGACGCAGGTCGACACGAACGTAGTCCTTGAGAGTGACCGAGTTGGGATCCGCAAAGTATGTGGTAGTCCCCATCGTGCGCGACGCGTTCTCATCGATGGGAGTATCACGCAGTCCACCGAGATACATAAGGCGCCCATGCACACCAAAAGACCGGTTGTATTCCGAAACCTGTTTGGTCCATTCGCGACCACCGGTAACCATCAATGAATATCGACCATCGAATTTTGTGGGGCGTTCAATAGCATCCTGGCCAACATAGAGAGATCGATAGACGCTCGCACCAGCAAGAAGATAATAGCCATCAACAAAAGAACGCTCCGCCTGGAGAGCTACCCCCTTGTTTGTACCGCTTCCTGTCAGACTCAATCCATTCACAACAACACCTTCGACGTAATTCAGCGCGGAGAAATCAGCATACATCCCGACAGGCACATCGTGATACTTGTGATAGTATACCGACGAATTAAGTTTCCAATTCTCCAACTGGATCATATGACCTGCTTCAACAAAATATTTTCTGAGGAAATAGAAATTGTTCCGGGGAAGGTAAACGGCCGCAGGTAACGTTTGAGTCATTTGCCCCCCTGTAAGGTAGACGTTCGAAGTAGGTGTTAACTGAAACTGCAGGTTTACACGTGGATCGAGAGATTGTTTGTCGTGGGGTGCGTCGTTGTTGGCGTAGGTCGAATACATATAACGAACTCCAAACGTCGCCGATACTTTTCCTTCACGCAGCGAAACTTGTCCGTACGGTTGGAAGAGTGTGTAATTGCCGGAAGCGTCTACAGAAGAAGTTGTGACCGGAGTAAGGTCGTAGCTTCGAAGCACATCGCGGTTGTGATTGACCATCACGCCAAAGTCGCTGCTTACCCTGGGCGACCATTTCCCGGTGACCGAAGCGAATGCCGAGATCAATTGTCTTTTTGTATGAAGATCGGATGCCTGCTCCGGGAACTTCGGTGTTACGATCGATTGAGCCGTGCGGTTCTGATCGTTCCCTGAGAACGTGACGCCACTTGAAAAAGTGAATGCCTTCTTTAACGGCAGGTCGAGACGCGTACCGATGGCATATGTCTTGTTATCGTAAAGGATCGTGAACCGGTCTTTATCTACCTCCCACTCCGACGAATCTTTCGCATAGAACTTGTTGCTGCTGGCGCCACCGAATCCAAAGAACGAGATGCTTCCACCTCTTTGGCCGATCAATGTGTTCACGTTGAAGGACACATCTCTGAAACCGATCTTCTCGTCGCTGAAGTCCACTCCCATTTGCGACAGTAGTCCCACCGTCGAGTAGCGGGCATTTACGAGATAGGTAGTACGACCTTTCTTGCCCATGGGTCCTTCGGCAGCCATATCGAGACCGATGAGGCTGGCCTGAGCAGTGTATTCACGTCGTTGGGAATTGCCGGTACGCAGCGACATATCCAGGGCAGCGGCTGAGAGATTTCCGTAACGCGCCGGCATGTTGCCTGAATAGAAATCTGTACGGTCGAGCATCTGGGCACTGAGGATATTTACACCGCCTCCATTGGCTGTAGGCTTGTCATTGAATGTACCTGCGTTGGCGAGATGATTCGGGTTCACGATGTCCATGCCGTTCAATCGCCATAGCAACCCGGTTGGTGAGTTGCCCTTTACCACGATGTTATTAGCCTGGTCGTTCGAGGTAACGACTCCCGGGTAAGACGAGAGCATGCGCACCGGGTCAAAGAAGTTGGCCGGTATACGCATCACCTTTTCGATAGGCAGCGAGATCTGTCCGGCTTCGGAAGTATTCGTAGGCCTCGCCTCTACCGTCAGTGTTTCGAGTTCCGTGATCTTTTCCTGGAGGCTGAATTCGACAATGCTTGTCTTGCCGGTGATAACGAGCGTCTCTTGTTCGTCGGTCTCGAAGCCGAGTGTGCGTACAGAAGTAATGTAACGACCGATCTTAACGTTCGCTATCGTGAACCGGCCCTGGGAGTCGGTGACAGTGCTTAATGAATCTGATTTCGAAATAACAACAATGAGAGCGCCTTCGATGCCTTTTTTGGAAACAGCATCGCGAACAATACCGGCGATGGATGAAGACTGGGCAAAAGAATCAAGGGCTCCCGTCATGACGAAGAGGAGCCCGATAATAAATTTTTGGATCATGTTGCTCACGGAAAACACGGAATACACGGAAATGCAAATGTAGAGGTTCCGTGGCTTCCGTGCATTCCGTGAGAAACTAAATTCAAATGGTTTTCAAATAATCGATCGAATTCTTAGCACAAGTCATCGGATCTGCCGGGAATGTATCGTACTCGACATACCAGTGTTTCATGCCCGACTGCTGAGCAAGTGTAAATAGCTTCTTAAAATCAATAGACCCGGAACCAACATCGGCATTCTTCGACGAATCGGTTTTATCCATATCCTTCACATGCCATTGTTGGAAGCGACCGGGATATTTTGCAATAAGTTGCTCGGGATCCTGGCCCGCTTTGATCGTCCAATAGAGGTCGAGCTCCAGGGTAACAAGATCCGGATCGAGACCTTCCATCAACAGCTCGAATGCAGTCTTGTCGCCGACTTTATCGAATTCAAATGCATGATTATGATATTGCATCTGAATACCAGCCGCCTTCGTTACTTCGGCAGCTTTGTTCACATCTTCAATGATCTTTTTATAACCTTCGGCGGTACGATCTTTGTCGATCACATACGGCAGCACCATATACGACTGGCCGGCATCCTTCGCATCGGCAACCGCTTTGGTCCAGTCGCCGCGTAGAACATCAAGGCCATAGTGACCGCTCACTACCTGAGCACCAAGGCCCTTTACGAAATCGTTGAATTCCTTGCTTGACATACCAAACAGACTTCCATTTGAATAGCCGAACGTTTCGAATTCATTGTAACCCCATACAACAAGCTGCTTAATTGTGTCCTTCACTTTCGTGGGATCCTTAAGGACGTCACGGAGTGTGTACAACTGGATACCGATCTTTTTATCTGTTACCGCAGGAGTTGCTGCACCTGCTGTTGAGTCGGCAGACGATCCTGTTGCAGTGTCCGCAGGTTTACCACAGCCGATAACGGCCGTACCTGCGACAGCCATCAATGAGCTACTTAAAAAGAGTCTTCTTTTCATATTGATGTCATTTGTCCAAGACAATAGTTGAGAACATGAACAGATCTTTGTCACCTGCGTCTGCATTGTTGAACACAAGGTGGATCTTATGTTTTCCATCCAGTTTTTTGACACTCACCGGCGACGTGGCCAGGAAGTATCCGTCAGCAACCTTCATCTTAGGTGCTTTTGCAAAGTCGACAGTTGCGAGCTTCTCCCCGTCTTTGCTATCGAGATACACGTCGATCGTTCCGCCTTTGCTCACATTCTCCATTAAAACGATCATAAAGGTCATCTTACCAACGCCTGAGAGATCGATCGCTCTTGTAGAAGCTGAGTGACCGTTCTTAATACCCATCAATGCTTCGCCGCCGGTAGGTACAGCGAATCGAGAAGGACCGTTCACTTCATCGAAATACGAACCGTCGATCATCGGCGCTTTCAGCACGATCGTCTTATCGGATGACAGAGATGGAATGTTGTTGGCACCGTTGTCTTCGTAGCTGGCTGTCAATATATATGCGCCTTTTGGAGGACCGGGTTTCTGTGGCTTGTCGAACTTCACAGTTCCTTTCACAGGCAGGCTCTTCTTCACTTCGACTTTCGCAAGCGAGAGAATGTATTCGACCATCGACATCGTTTGCTCTTTCGTGAGCTGTGGATGGGCAGCCATCGGGGTTTCGCCCCAAACGCCGGCACCGCCCTTCAGTATCTTGTCCGAAAGAAGATCGACAGCCTTAGGATCTTTCTCATATTTAGTTGCTATCATCTTATAGCTCGGTCCGGCCGACTTCTGATCCATCTGGTGACAAGCCTTACAATCGCTTTCGGCGATCATGATCTTGCCGGGAAGCTCTGCGCGTTGATGGCCCGCGGCGATTTTCGTCATATCGTAACCTTGTTCGAGGAAATCGGCGGTAACGCGAACCCGCTCCGGTGCAATACCATTACCCAGTGTTCCGTCTTCTTTGTCGGAGACGCTAACGGAATACTCGCCCTGGCTGCCGTTAAGAAAGAACTCCGAATTGCCGGTCCAACTGATATCGACAACGGGCTCGGAATTACCAACGAGGATCGTAAGCTCGGAGCTCGACTGGGCACCGCTCTTATCGGTTACAACCAGCTTGGGCCTGTATATGCCTGGTGCTTCGAATGTGTAGGTGTAATTACCGTTGTCGGAAGCGAGAGTCTTTTCGGGCAATTGCAACTCAAATGAGATGGCATCACCATCGGGATCATTCGATGCATCGCCAGTGAACTTAACAGTGAGCGGTGCAGAACCCTTGGTTTGATCGGCATTAAACACCACGGTGGGAACGCGATTCCCTTTGTTGAATTCGATCACGGACAAACGAGCGTCCATGTTCTGGGCGAACCAGGTTGTACCATATTCGAGCACATACAGTTTTCCATCGCGACCGAATTCCATATCCATCGCGTTGTTGAATTTAATATGATCGAGGAACGGTTCGATGTCGGTGATCTTTCCCTGGTCGTCCATCGTAACCACGCGGATCCAGTTGCGGATCCAATCGTAGATGATAAGCTTGCTGTCGAGATATTCCGGGAATGCATCGGGTTGACCCTGGAACTGATCGACATAATAAACAGGACCGGCCATTGCGTTACGACCACCTGTTTTCACCAACGGAAAATCGGGCGACTCCGCATAAGGATACCAGATGAATGGAGGACTTACGGGAGGAAGTTCGGTTTTACCAGTATTGTTCGGTGAGTTGTTGATCGGGTGTTGAGGATCATTGCGTGGTCCTACCTCCTTCGTTGCAAAATCGTAATCAGCATAAGCATAATTACCGCCAACGAACAAAGGCCATCCAAAGAAACCGGCAGCCTTCGCCTGATTCAACTCGTCGTAGCCGCGAGGACCGCGCTGCGCATCATCGTTACCGGCATCGGGACCAACTTCGCCCCAATACAAATAACCGGTCTTCGAATCGACAGAGATGCGATAAGGATTCCGGTTACCCATAACGTAGATCTCGGGTCTTGTCTTCTCCTCCCCTTTCGGGAAAAGATTGCCTTCGGGAATGGTATAAGTCCCATCGGGTTCGGGATGGATGCGAAGGATCTTACCGCGAAGATCATTAGTGTTAGCCGACGACTTTTGTGCATCGAACGGGAAGCGATTGGGACGCTCGTCGGAAGGACTAAAGCCGTCCGACTCGAAAGGACTGGTGTTGTCGCCTGTGGAGATGAAGAGATTGCCCTTTGTATCGAATGCGAGTGAGCCGCCGGTATGGCAACATGTTACACGTTGCACGGGTACTTCAAGAAGCTCTTTCTCGGAGCTCATGTCGATCTTATCGTCTTTGAATTCGAAACGTGAAAGAACGTTGGAAGACCTTTGTGGATGCGAGTAGAAAATATATAGCCAATGGTTCTGCTCGAAGTTGGGATCTTTGGTGAGACCGATCATACCGTCCTCCGCCCTACCACCGTCGTTATAGGTGATCGACGGGTTGAAGACATTAATGGTTGTGAGTGTATCCTTTTTGGGATCGTACATTCTTACTTCACCTTTGCGTTGCAGGAAAAGAATTCTTCCGTCGGGAAGGACAGTCATCTCCGTAGGCTCGTCGAGATTGTATGCGAATACTTTTTTGCTGTAGCGATTGTCTTCGGGTCTGAGCTTTTCTTTTGCCTTATTATAATCGAGCTTGTTGTCGCCGATCGCATACTTGATGCCACTTGTTAAGTGAGCGAGGAATTCGGGCTCCGTCCATGATTCGTCGGTGTGGCCCATGCCGGTATAGAACGAACGTCCTCCATCGAAATCATGATACCATGCCCACGGGTGATCGTCGCCGTTCTCCCCTCCTTCGTAAGAGGATTCGTCGAGCTTGTAAAGCACGGTGAGATCGTCGGCGATCTTCTTATAGTTATAGAGTTCATCGGTGCGCTCCCAGTTTTCGGGAACGGTGATCTGGAAACGAGGGTCGTTGTTGTCGACCTTAATGATCTTTGCTTTTTGTGTTTTGGGATGGCTTTTGAACCATGCGCCAACGAGCTTGTTGTACCACCACCAGTCGTATTCGGTGTCGGCGGCAGCGTGAACACCAACAAATCCACCACCTGCCTGGATGAAGCGTTTCAATGCATTTTGTTGCTGAAGGTCGAGAACGTCGCCCGTGGTGCTGAGGAACACGACAGCGGAATATTTCTTAAGGTTCTCTTCTTTGAATGCGTCGGCGTTTTCGGTGGTGTCGACATCAAATCCATTCTCGCTTCCTAGCTTTTGAATGGCTGGCTTGCCGACGTTTATTGATTGATGACGGTAGCCTTTTGTTTTGGAGAAGACTAGAACTTTGGGCTTGCTGTTATTACACGATTGAAGTAAAAGGCAAAAAAGAATCAGGTATAAGAGAGATCTCATAAGTTTAGTTTGAAGTCTGGAGTTTGAAGTCTGAAGTCAGTTCCGAAGCTTGACTTCAAGCATCAAACCTCAGACTTCAGACTGATTTAGTGTTCTTTCTCCCCATCCAGCGAGAGAACATAACGGGCCATTTTTTCGGCCTGGTCCATGGGAATATCGTGAGCGGTCATGGGTACTTCGCCCCAAACGCCTGAGCCACCAGTAATGATCTTGTTGGCGAGGAGCTTCACGTTTGCTTCGGTGAACTCGTACTTCTTCGCTACGTCGGTATGCGAAGGGCCAATGATCTTGTTGGTTGCGTGATGGCAAGTTTTGCAATCGCTCGCCTTCACGAGAGCTTCGCCTTGGGCAATAGCGTCGGCGCCGCCTGCTGGTGCTGAGCTGGATTCGTCGGGTGTGCCGAAGTCTTCCTTCTCGGTCTCAGCTTTCTTACCGCCGCAAGCTGTGAGTATCAATGCAATTGCAAAAACAGAAAAAATGGTTTTCATCGTCTTGAGTTAATAGTTAAAGTTAAATGCCAAGGACCTTCTTGTTAAACTTGGTGTCTTTACCAGTCGCAGCAAAATCATCAAAGGCTTTTTCTGTAACCCTGATGATATGATCCTTAATGAATGGCGCGCCTTCTGCGGCACCTTGCTCCGGGTGTTTGATACAGCACTCCCATTCGAGTACTGCCCATCCTTCGTAGCCGTATTGTGTAAGCTTGGAGAAGATCGATTTGAAATCGACCTGGCCATCTCCGAGTGAGCGGAAACGTCCGGGGCGATTTACCCAATCCTGGAAACCACCATAAACACCACTCTTTCCTGTTGGATTGAACTCGGCATCTTTTACGTGGAACATCTTTATGAACTGATGATAGAAATCAATGTATTGAAGGTAATCCAATTGCTGGAGAACGAAGTGACTTGGATCATACAGTATGTTGGCACGTGAATGCTTTCCGGTTGCTTCCCAGAAGCGTTCGAACGTAATACCATCATGAAGGTCTTCGCCAGGGTGGATCTCGTAGCAGACATCGACACCATTCTTATCGAACGTGTTCAGGATAGGCAGCCACCGACGAGCTAACTCTTTGAATCCGTCTTCCACAAGTCCCGAAGGACGTTGCGGCCAGGGATAAACCGTGTGCCACATCAGTGCGCCTGAGAACGTTGCGTGGGCATTGAGCCCGAAGTTCTTGCTGGCCTTTGCGGCAAGTTTCAGTTGGTCGACTGCCCATGCCGTGCGTGCCTTGTTGTCGCCGCGAACGCTCTTGGGCGCGAAGCCGTCGAACATTGCGTCGTACGCAGGGTGCACGGCAACGAGTTGTCCCTGCAGGTGTGTCGACAGCTCAGTGATCTTGAGGCCGGCAGATTCTACCGTCTCCTGGAATTCCTGTGCGTAGTCTTTGCTTTCGGCTGCGAGCTTGAGATCGATACAACGAGAGTCCCACGTGGGGATCTGTACGCCTTCGTAGCCAAGAGACGCAACCCATTTACAAATTGATTTAAGGTTGTTGAATGGTGCATCGTCACCCATGAACTGAGCGAGGAAGATGGCTGGCCCTTTAATAGTTTTCATCAATACTTAAATTATTAAACTTCGAATGCTGTCCATTTCTCCTTGCTCTGTCCGCTCTTCACGACATTATCAATAAATGCCATACCACGAATACCATCGTTCACACCCGGGAAATCCAGGGCTTCTTCTTTCGGCTTCGTTCCATCGATGCGCGATGATAAGGTCAATGCGAAGTTGCGATACAGGTTTGCGAAAGCTTCGAGATATCCTTCGGGGTGACCGCCTGGAGTGCGTGAATTGTGAAGGCCGTAAGAGTTGAGGAACCCGTTTGTTCCCGCACGATAGATCTGCGTGGGCTTATCGAGCCATTTCACAAGGAGTGTGTTAGGCTCTTGCTGATTCCATTCGAGTCCGCCCTTCTCTCCGTATATACGAAGTTTGATAGCGTTCTCTTCACCGGCGGCTACTTGCGAAGCCATGAGACAACCTGCAGCGCCGTTATCGAATTTCAAAAGAACGTTGCCATCATCATCCAGTGCACGACCGTCGACCATGATGTTCAGATCGGCACAGAGATGAGTGATCTTTAAACCTGAAACATATTCTGCGAGATGCGCAGCATGAGTACCGATATCACCCATACATCCAGCTTTACCTGAACGTTTGGGATCGGTGCGCCATGCAGCTTGTGCATTGCCTTCGCGTTCCGACATCTTGCTGAGCCATCCTTGAGGATACTCGACCCACACCTTACGGATCTTTCCGAAGGTTCCCTCCTTCACCATCTGGCGTGCTTGCTTCACCATGGGGTAACCGGAATAAGTATGTGTGAGCAAAAGAAGAAGACCGGTCTCTTCGACTTTCTTCTTCAGTTGCTTTGCTTCGTCGAGTGTGAATGTTATCGGCTTCTCGATCACCACATGAAATCCTTTATCGAGAGCGGCCATCGCAGGTGCAAAGTGTGCAAAGTTTGGAGTAACGATCGTTACGAAGTCCATTCTTTTGTCCGCCGGTAGTTTACTTTCTTTTTCGATCATCTCTTCGAAAGTAAGGTAGGTGCGATCTTCAGGGAGGAACAGCGCCTTACCGCTGGCTCTGGCGATGTCTTCCTTAATACTTAAGGCGCCGCAAGAGACTTCAATGAGGCCGTCCATATTCGCAGCGAGGCGGTGCACAGCACCGATGAAGGCGTCGAGTCCTCCACCGACCATGCCCATGCGAAGTTTTCTATTCATATTCAGTTGTGGGTTGTGAGTTGTTGGTTATGAGTTTCTTTCGATTGAAAATTACTAAATAAATCGATTAATCAGATTCTCATAATACTCTTGTTTGCCGCTTATCTGCTCTGGTTCGCCGTTGGCATGAGCAAGATCTCGCAACGCCTCCAGGGTTAGTTTTCCCTGTTCGAATTGTTTGCCTTTTCCTGAATCGAACGATGCGTAACGCTCTTTGCGGAGCTTGTTGTATTCGCCGTGGTCGAGGATGGCCTGCGCGGTGAGAAGGGCTCTTGCGAACATATCCATACCACCGATGTGGGCGTGGAAAATATCGACCAGGTCGGTAGAGTTTCGACGCGCTTTTGCGTCGAAGTTCACGCCGCCGGTCTTGAAACCTCCGGCTTCGAGAATGATAAGCATAGTCTCGACGAGCTCATAGATATTGTTCGGGAACTGGTCGGTATCCCAACCGTTCTGGTAGTCGCCCCGATTGGCATCGATGCTTCCGAGAACGCCGGCGTCGGCAGCAACCTGCAGTTCGTGCTGCATGGTATGATGTGCAAGGGTAGCGTGGTTCACTTCGATGTTCAATTTGAAATCGTCCATGAGGTCAAAAGCGCGAAGGAACGAGATCACTGTTGCGGAGTCGAAGTCGTACTGGTGCTTGGTGGGCTCCATCGGTTTTGGTTCGATGAGGAACGGACCTTTGAAGCCATTCTTTCTAGCGTAGTCTTTCGCCATGTGAAGGAACCTCGCGAGGTGTTCCTGCTCGCGCTTCATGTTCGTGTTGAGAAGTGTCATATAACCTTCGCGGCCACCCCAGAACACGTAGTTCGCACCACCGAGGGCGATGGTTGCGTCGAGGGCATTCTTCACCTGTGTCGCTGCCCAACAAACGACATCGAAGTTAGGATTTGTTGCGGCGCCGTTCATGAAGCGCGGGTTAGAGAACACGTTAGCAGTTCCCCAAAGGAGCTTTACTCCCGAAGCTTTTTGTTTTGCCTTCGCATAGTCGACGATCTTCGAGAGGCGCTTCTCAGATTCCTTGAGGTTCGGTCCTTCTTCAACGAGATCGTAGTCGTGGAAGCAATAGAATGGTGTACCGATCTTTGTCATGAATTCGAAAGCAGCATCCATTTTGTCGATGCCACGCTGCATGGCGTCGTTCGCGCGGTTCCACGGGAAGTCTTTTGTTCCGGGTCCGAATGGATCGCCGCCTGTTCCGCAGAAGGTATGCCAGTAAGCGGTAGCGAAGCGGAAGTGTTCTTCCATGGTCTTCTTGCCTACTTTCTTGTTCGCATCATAGTATTTGAACGCCAGAGGGTTGTCAGATTCTTTTCCCTCGAATTTTATTTTGCCGATACCTTTAAAGTATTCGCGATCGCCTGTAGTGACTTTCATAATCGTTATTCGTTATTAGTTATTTGTGATTTGTGATTCGTGATCTGTGATTCGTGATTTGTGATTTGTGATCTTATTGTTTAATTGTTTTGTCCACTTTGCATAAGCAGAAGCATATTGTTCTGTTTTTGATTTATCTGGTTCCTGCACCATGATCTTTTTCAATCCTTTGAACGCATCGGGGAATGTTTTATAAAGCCCGACTCCTTTTCCGGCGCCTAGGGCAGCACCTTTAGCACCGTCTGTATCATAAAGCTCGAGCTGCGCACCGATCGTATTTACAAATGCTTCGCGGAATAACGGGCTGAGGAACATATTCGCATGTCCTGCCCGAATGACCCTTGTATCAAGGCCCATGTTCTTAAGTATATCAAAGCCATATCCCAAAGAGAATACTATCCCTTCCTGTGCGGCACGGAACAGGTGTGCTTGTGAATGAATATTAAAGTTCAACCCGTCGATCGAGCTGCCGATGTCCTTATTTTCCAGGATCCTTTCGGCACCGTTGCCAAATGGAAGGATTGAAACTCCGTTTGACCCAACGGGAACACCCGCGGCAAGCTTATTCATTTCATCGTAAGGAAGACTGGCGGAGATCTTACGCAACCAGCTATTGAGAATACCAGTGCCGTTCACGCACAACAGGACGCCGTTGTTCCCTTCGCTTACGTGCATGAAAGTATTCACTCGCGACTTCGGATCATAAGCATTCTTTTCAGTGACACTGTAGATAACACCGGATGTACCTGCCGTAGCAGCGGTCTCGCCTGGGTGCACAACATTCAAAGAAAATGCATTGTTGGGTTGATCGCCTGCGCGGTAGCTCACCGGTGTCCCGGCTGCGAGTCCAAGGTCGGCAGCAACATCTTTCAACAGCTTGCCCTGGACGGAGAATGTTGGTGCGATAGCCGGTATCAATGACTTCGAAAAGCCATATTGATCCAAGAGCTTGTCGGCGATCTTATTGCCCTTGAAGTCCCACAGTATCCCTTCCGACAAACCGGAGGCTGTCGTAACGATATCGCCGGTCATTCGCATGGCGAGATAGTCTCCCGGCAGCATGATCTTGTCGATCTTCGCAAATACCTCCGGTTCATTTTCTTTGACCCACTTCAGCTTCGAAGCAGTGAAGTTACCCGGCGAATTCAGCAGGCTTCCAAGGCAATATTCGGCTCCGAGTTTCTCGAAGGCGGCTTGTCCATAAGGAACCGCGCGGCTGTCGCACCAGATAATGGATGGTCGGAGTACCTTTTGGTTTTTATCGACACAAACCAATCCGTGCATCTGGTAAGAGATGCCGATGGCTTGTATGTCGGCGCTGTTGATCTTTGCGGATCTCAGTGCGGCATGAATGGCGTTGCGCGCGTGCTCCCACCACAGGTCGGGTTCCTGTTCGGCCCAGCCAGGCTGGACGGCCTTCATGGCCATTTCTTCTTTTGGTGATTGCGCCGCCGCTACGGAAGCGCCGGAGTCTGCATCAACAATGGATGCTTTGATGGACGAGCTGCCCAGGTCTATTCCCAGAAGGTATTTCATGAGGGCTTTTTACCTTATAGTCAATTTGACCATTAAGTTGAGGAAAATGTTTTAATTTCAAAAAAGAATCTCTCACAGATCGCACGGATCACACGGAAATGGGTTTCTCACGAAAAACACGGAATGCACGAAAATGAAATTCTCGGCCCAAATTATCGATGCTCTTTCTATCGACTGCCTCATTTTTGGATTCAAGAAGGGCGAGCTGGACATACTGTTGGTTCAGCACGGGGAAGGGATCAGTAAAGGCAAGTGGGCATTGCCTGGCGGTTGGATCCGTTACAATGAAAGCGTGAACGACGCAGCCGTGCGACTACTAAAAGACCTTACCGGCGTCTCGAATATATACATGGAACAACTGGGCGTCTTCGGCGACGTGGAGCGGTATCCACAAAAACGAGTTATAACGATCGGATACTTTGCCCTGGTGAAACCTGAGAACTATCGGCTTCATGCAGGTTTCACAGCATCGGACGCAAAATGGTTCAAGCTGAGTGAAGTTCCGAAGCTGCCGTACGATCACAACAAGATCCTGAAAGGCGCTGTGAAACATCTCAAACATAAAGTACGGCACGAGCCGATCGGGTTCAATTTATTGCCCAGGAAATTTACGTTGCACCAACTACAGGAACTCTACGAAGCCGTCCTGGAGACGAAGCTCGACAAACCGAACTTTCGTCGTAAGCTGATGAAGATGAATCTGCTGACGTCGAGCAAGGAAAAACAAAGGGACGTGTCGCATCGCGCCGCATCGCTTTATAAGTTTGATAAGAAAACTTACGACAAGCTTAAGGATAGAGGGTTTACGTTCGAGCTTTAGGAGAGGCAATCATTGATCATTAACGATTGACGATTAACCATTGATCATTTCATTGATCAATCGTTAATCGTCAATGATCAATGATTAATGTGCTGTCGCCGCGACGGCAACCGGCTTCGATCTCTTCATCCAGAACCAGAGTATTGTAAACAACACCACGAGTATCGCCGGGAAGGTGATCATGGAGGTCAACGCCGACTGTCCCGCGATAAGATCTGCTTCGGCACCTTGTAAGCCGGATGCGGCAGCTTTCTCGCGTGCATTGTCGATCCAGATACCAATGATAGGTTGCCAAATCGAAGTTGAGAACATTCCCACCGCACCAACGATGGACATACCGAGCGCACCACTTGCAGGGATCTTCTCCGCAGTAAACCCGATCATGTTCGGCCAGAAGTAACAGATACCCATCCCGAAAACAATCGCCGCAAAATATGCTACAGGTCCTGTAACCATGCTCAGCATCGTAATACCAATAGTCGAGAGAACTGCTGATGCCAGCAGCACACCTGTTTGATCGAACTTGTGAACGAAGTCACCGCCAAAGTAACGACCCACGGCAGCTACGCCTGCGGTGAGCGCAAGGATAAGCATTGGTTCCGCGCCGCTGCTGCTCAACACGATGCCGGCCCACTGACCAGGACCGAATTCGGAGATAGCTGTGAGCGACATACAAACACAGATGAAGATGAAAAGTCCGATCCACGATCCGATGGTGGCGCTGCCTGAACGTTGCTTAACAACTTCCGCGCCGGTTTCAGGAAAGCTTTGTCCCCAGAACGTGATCGCATAAGCTATCGTGGGAAGCATGAGGATCCACATTTGTGTTTCCCATCCCATGCCGGCTTTCGTCATAAAGAAAGAGATCAATGAGCCAAGCACGATTCCACCAGGGAACCACATGTGGAAACGGTTAAGAAGTGTGTTCATTTGCTTGCCGCTGTAGCTTGTGGCGATGAGCGGATTACAAGCGGCTTCGGTACATCCGTTACCGAGACCGATGAACAATGTAGAGATCAACAGGCCGGTGTAACCACCTGAATATATTGTGAGCAAAATACCAAGCGTGTGGGCAAAGAATGCGAAGATCATGATCCTCTTGGGACCTATCGTATTATAAAAGATCCCGCCAATGACCATTGAGATCGGGAATCCGAGGAACCACATCTGGTTAATGAAGCCCAGCTGTTCTGCCGACAGCCCGAAGGTTGCGCCAAGTTGAGGCAGTACACCCGCCCTGATACTGAACGAGAACGCAGTAGTGATGAGCGCTAGACAGCTTCCGTAAAAAAGCCGGAGGGAATTATTTTCACTCATGGTAGAATAAAGGTTTAGAGGTTTTACGAAAATGAAAGTAAAAATTATTTCACAGTTTTCTTCGAATTATTGATATAAACTTCGAGCGGCTCTCCGTGTTCAAGAGTGGTTGTCACCCCATCTTTGGTAACCGTTACTTTAATAATGCGGTCCCGGAACTCGAGGCGGAACGAATATGATTTCCATTGATCGGGAATGAACGGCGTAAAATGAAGGACGCCATCTTTCACACGCATGCCACCGAAGCCCTTCACTACACTCATCCACGTTCCGGCCATGCTGGTGATGTGGCAGCCGTCTTCCGTGTCGTTGTTATAATCGTCGAGGTCAAGTCGGGCCGTGCGCAAATACATTTCATAAGCCTTCTCTTTGTAGCCGATCACCGACGCAAGAATGGCATGCACGCAGGGCGACAACGACGACTCATGAACGGTCATCGGTTCGTAGAAGTCAAAATT
This sequence comes from uncultured Ohtaekwangia sp., assembly GCA_964490505.1. Classification (GTDB taxonomy): domain Bacteria; phylum Bacteroidota; class Bacteroidia; order Cytophagales; family Cyclobacteriaceae; genus ELB16-189. Next base: position 46,959 of record CAZBCP010000001.1, read on the forward strand.
CTTTTTGATGGTCTGCTTGTCGAACCGGTCTTCGAATAAGTAAATGCCCTGGAGTACATCGGCCTGTTTGATGAAACATGAACGAAGGATTCTGTCCCACGACCACTTCTGGTTGATAGGACGGTCTTCGGGTCGAAGATCGCTGACGGTGAGAATGTCTTTATCAAGGAAACCATCCTGCTGAAGTATGACGCCTCGTTTCTCATCGAAGGGGTAATACATTTTTTCGATGATGTCTTTCCACTTCGAAATTTCTTTTGCCTCGTCCAATGACGTCTTCTTTGCGATCTCTGCAAATCGCGCTGCTGACTGCTTCTTCACATTGTCGATCGCATCGAGTGTGAATTGAAGCGTCCAGGCGCCAAGGGTGTTGGTATACCAGTTGTTGTTTACGTTGTTCTCGTATTCGTTGGGGCCGGTAACGCCGAGGATCACATACTTGCTCTTTTCTTTCGACCAGTTCACGCGTTGTTCCCAGAAACGTGAAATGCCGATGAGAACTTCCAGTCCGAATTCGGCGAGGTAGGCTTCGTCGCCCGTGTATTGGATGTAGTCGCGTATGGCATAGGCCATTGCACTGGTGCGGTGGATCTCCTCAAATGTTATCTCCCACTCATTGTGACATTCCTCTCCATTCATGGTAACGAATGGATAGAACGCAGCGCCTTTCGTAAAGCCGAGCTTCTGCGCGTTCTCAATGGCTTTCGGAAGATGCTTATATCTATATATCAAAAGATTGCGGGCAACTTTTGGATCCGATGTGCCGAGGTAGAATGGCAAACAATACGCTTCGGTATCCCAATAGGTACTGCCGCCATACTTCTCGCCCGTAAAACCTTTTGGCCCGATGTTGAGGCGTTCGTCGTCGCCGGTATAGGTCTGCAGCATCTGGAAGATGTTGAAGCGAATACCTTGTTGCGCGGCAACATCGCCGTCGATGGTGATGTCGCACATCTCCCATTTCGAAGCCCACGCTTTTTTATGATCGTCGAGAAGCTTATCGAAGCCGCGCTCGCGTGTTAGTTCCAGCTTCAGCAAACACCTTTCCGATAATTTGTCCTTCGGATGATTCTCGGAAGAGAGTACGACGCCGCTCTTATAAATAATGAGTTCTACACCTTGCTTCAGCTCGGCTTCGACGAGATTCTCGGCGTACTTCTCTTTCGTGCTGGTGAATACTTTCCCTTTGATGAACTTGCCTTCCGCCTCGATGGAATATTCCATGCCGGTGCAGACGTGGAAGAATGTCTTTCGCGTTTCAGCGATCACGATCGCATAGCCAAGTTGTGACTCCTCCGATACGGCGTTCCAGAATTTTTCGTCGTAGTTCGAGTCCTTATTGACAACGTCGGCATCGACGGTGAGCGTGATCTTTGCCTGCCCGGAAAAGTTGAGTGGCGTGATTGAGTAGCGGATCGCTCCTACCTCACCGTCGGCCATACTGCAGAAGCGTTGCGAATAAACCTTGATCTCTTTTCCAGCGGGCGACATCGCCGTGAACGAACGATGCAACAAACCGGCCTTCATGTCGAGCACCCGCCTGAAGCCCGACACTTTCCATTTCGCAAGGTCGAGCTCTTCCCCATCCACATTGATGCGTATACCGATCCAGCTCGGTGCATTCAACACTTTTGCAAAATATTCCGGATAGCCGTTCTTCCACCAACCCACTCGAGTCTTATCGGGATAGTAAACACCGGCTACGTAGCTGCCCTGGTGCATCTCGCCGCTATACGTCTCTTCGAAGTTGGCACGTTGCCCCATACGGCCGTTGCCCAAACTGAAGATACTTTCAGAGATCCTGTTCAAGTGTGGATCGAATCCTTCTTCGATGATCTCCCACGGTGCGTGTTTAACGTATGTCTTCATACTTCCAGTGTTCAGTGTTCGGTGTTCAGTGTTCAGTGTTCGGTCAAAGCGAATTCAGGTCTTCTATTTTAAAATCTGCTGTTTTCGAAACTACTTTATTTGCTTTCTTCAGGTTCTCAGAGCCTACTCCCACACATTTCATTCCGGCTCTTACCGCTGCCTCCACTCCTGCTTCGGCGTCTTCAAACACCACGCAGTCTTTCGGTTGTATATTGAGCTTCTGAGCCGTCAACAAAAATATCTCCGGATCAGGCTTCGTGTCAATGATCATGCTCCCATCCACGATCACGTCGAAAAGATCGCTTATTCCGAGCAACTCAATAACACGAGGAGCATTCTTGCTGCTCGACGCCAACGCAACTTTTATTCCCTTCTTTCTTATTGCAGTGATCAGTTGCTTAACGCCCGGGAAGATCTCATCGGGCTTCATAGCCTCGATGTACTCCACAAACCATTCGTTCTTGCGGTTGGCGAGTGATTCCTTGCGGTCTTTGGCAAGATTGATCTTCCCCATGTCGAGGATGATCTGCAACGACTGCATGCGGCTTACGCCCTTCAGCTTTTCATTGTCGGCTTCGGTGAGATCGACGCCGAGTTCTTTCGCAAGTCTTCGCCAGGCGAGGAAGTGGTAGTGTGCCGTATCGACAATAACCCCGTCGAGGTCAAATATGCATGCTTTGATCATTCACTCAGGATGAAACCCTGCTTTATAATTTCCTTAGTTTCGTGGAGCGGCTTGAATACCGAAAATGTTTTCCCTTGAGTGCGCAGTGCGCCGAGCGCGTTGCCGAAGCTAGCTGCGCCAATGTAATCTGTCGGGTTTTCCAAAAGCCCGAAGCCAATGCCGCCGGCAAACGAGTCGCCACAACCTGTTGTATCGATCACATTATTGACTTTGATCGCCGGGACCATCTCTTCCCTGACCTTCCCGCGAACTTTATAGTACACAAGGCATCCGCGGGAATCGACCGTAATGTATACACACTTCACTCCGAAGTTCAGGCAATGCGCGGCAAACTCTCGAAGTTCGTCGCGATTGGGTTCCTCATTTGTCGAGAACTCCGACGACTCATATTCTTTCTTGAACCACGATGCCTGCGCTTCTTCGAGATTCATCTTTAGTACATCGATGTATGGGAGCCACTGATCGCGATCGATCCAGAACTTGCGTTGACGTTCGCCATTGATCAGGCAGGCAGTTGTGGGACCATGAGCATCGAATACTACAATGCCCTTGCTTTTCTTCTTCAGGAATTTCAAAGTCTCCAAAGAAACCTCGTAGTCGCTGATGGGTACGAACACGAACACCTTGCAGTCGAGCAGATCCTTCACATCGTTGGGCATGATGGGATCCATAAAACCGGTCTGTCGTTCGAGCCGATTGTTCATGTCTACGAAACGAAGACTGATAATATCGCCCTGGTCGTTCTTCGAAGTGAGATGCTTGCAGTTAACACCCTGGTAGTCCTTAAAGACTTCGCAAACATTATCGACATCTACCGACCGGAGATGCGATACAGGGATGACTTCAATATCCTTTCCCGCCAACACCGACAGGGCAATGACGGGATGTGTAACACAACCCCACTTTTGAATAAGATCGCCCTGGTGTGTTACTATATGGTCTCTTGGGATTGGCCCGAGTATAGCGATACGTTTCATAGATCGATCATTGCTCATAACGATTACTCATTGATCATTGCATTGCACTTTAATCGACAAGATATGCAGCCCCGAATACACCAGCGCTGTCGCCCAACAGGGGCTTCACGATCGGGGTGTCGAGCCTGTGATTAAAAACATATTTCTCCAACGACTTTCTTCCGTCTGTGTAGATCTCGTCGATGTTGCCTACACCACCGCCAATCACGATCACGTCGGGGTCGAGAATGTTGATGAGCACACTGGTTGCCAGCCCGAAGAAATGCGTAAGCCTGTTTATCGTCTTCGTAGCAGCTTCGTCGGTCCCCGCTTTATATCGCGCGTAGATCTCTTTCATGATAACCTTGTTGCCGGTGATGGAATGATAATAAGTCTCGAGCTTTGGTCCAGCCATCACCATCTCGACACAACCACTCTTTCCGCAGTAGCACTTGCCACCCGACTCGTCAAGAAAGTTGTGACCCCATTCGCCCGCGATACCCTGCAGACCATTGACGACATGGTTATTGATCACGAGTCCACCGCCTACACCGGTACCCATAATGATACCAAAGACTACTTTGGCTTTCGGATATTTTTCTTTCACGATGCCCATTCGCGTTTCGGCGAGCGCGAAACAGTTAGCGTCATTCGCAATTTCGATTTCGAGGCCCAACACGCGTTCGAGATCCTGCTTCATGGGCTGACCATTCATGCATTCGGAGTTGCAGCCCTTCATGACGCCGAGGCCGGGATCGAGCGTGCCGGGGGAGCCAATACCCAAACGTTGAGGACGATAGCCGAGCTTTTTCTCCATCATGTCCACCAGGATCCTGATCTGGTTGAGGATGAATTCGTAGCCGTTCTCGGCACCAGTGGGAACGCGATCGCGAAAAAGTATATCGTTCAAACGACCTGGCCCCAACACAACACCTTCGGCCTTTGTGCCACCCAAGTCGATCCCCCACAAATGATCTTTATCTGCCATTCTCTATTTATATGTGGTCGACAATTTAATAGAATCTGACAATCGTTTGCGTTCCAATTCCATTTTGTTTTGATCCCAGTTGAGATAGTCTCTCATAGCGGTGAGGACCGGTTCGAAGTTTTGCATGCGGCGAATATTGAAGAACAGGTTGCCTGTTCGTCGTATGAAGAAGTCGGCGGCCGACAGTACCATTTCGTTTTCGAGACAGTGTTCGAGTTCGGCGATGATCAGGTCCTTCGAAGTTGTTTTTGCGACGATGTCTTCGGTGGCGCGACCGTAGGTGTGAACGAGATGCGAGGGGAAACTCTGCTTGAATTTGAGAACCTCGCTATACGATGAAAAGCCGGGATTGGTTAATGGAATTGAAGAAGTGTAGCAACGTTTCAAGTCCTGATCAGGAAAGTAGTTGTCTATGACGAGGTCGACGACACGCTCCGCCATTTTGCGATAGCCTGTAAGTTTTCCACCTGCTATCGAGATCAATCCGCTGTCGGATTCAAAGATCTCGTCTTTGCGTGAGAGCTCTGAAGCGGACTTACCTTCTTCGTGTATCAATGGCCGAAGTCCGGCCCACGACGATTCGATGTCGTTAACGGTGAGCTTGTCACCCTGGAATGTTTTGTTGACGGCATCGATGAGATAATCCACATCTGCTTTCGAAGCATATACTTCTTCTTTGATGCCGTCGTAGTTGGTGTCGGTAGTGCCGACGTACGTTGTACGATCGCGCGGGATTGCGAAGATCATGCGACCATCGCCAACATCGAAATAGATCGCTTGTTTTACGGGGAGCTTTTCGCGCGGCAGCACGATATGAACGCCCTTGGTGAGATGGAGTCGCTTTCCTTTTTTCGAATGATCGGCTTCGCGAAGCTCATCGACCCATGGACCGGCGGCATTTACGATAGCTTTTGCCCGTATTTCGAACGAGGTGTTGTCGTATGTATCATCGATCTTAGCTCCAACAATCTTTTCATTTTCATAAATGAAATTGGTAACGGCACAATAGTTAACCGGCAGAGCTCCATTCCTGTGTGCTGTCTTGATGATCTCTATAGTGAGACGGGCATCGTCGGTGCGATATTCGGCATAGATTGCTCCTCCTTTGATGTCGGACGGTTGGAGTAATGGCTCTGCTTTTAAGGTTTGTTTTTTGGTAAGCATCTTTCGCTGGTCCTCCGGCTTCACACCGGCAAGCCAATCGTAGAGCTTAAGGCCAAATGAAGTGAGTATGCTTCCGAAGCCGCGCTTTTCGTAAAGGGGCAGCAGCATTTTTTCGGGAAGAACAAGATGCGGGGCAAGCTGATGCACGACGGCACGCTCACTGCCGACCTCACGAACGAGACCGAACTCGAGTTGTTTGAGATAACGAAGTCCCCCGTGAATGAGCTTGGTGGAGCGGCTGCTGGTCCCAAAAGCGAAGTCGTGTTTCTCGACCAGTGCAGTTCTTAAACCACGAGAGGCTGCATCGAGAGCGATGCCGGCGCCGGTGATGCCACCACCGATCACTAATAGATCGAACGGGTCCGACTGGAGGCTCTTTATTAGTAGGGATCTTGTGGTGTGGGAAAACATTTTCTAAAACTGCAGAATGTCGAATATCGAATATCGAACCGCAGAAGTGACCAGTTTCGAGAAGTTGAACATTATTGCGAAAGCATCAAGGTCACTTCTGCTGTTCATCTGTTCAATATTCGTCTGTTCTGCTGTTTGCATTAATATCTAATCAACCCACCCTTTGGTCCTTTCAACAGCTTTAAGCCATCCCTTATACAGTTTTGTTCGGACTTCATCAGGCATCGACGGAATAAATCTCTTTTGGATCTTCCTGTTCGCCAAAATGTCCTCTTTACGCCAAAGGCCGGATTGAATTCCTGCAAGATAAGCTGCACCCAATGCTGTCGACTCAATTACTTCAGGTCGTTCAACTTCCGTTCCGAGGATATCTGCCTGGAATTGCATGAGGATGTTGTTCGAGCTTGCGCCACCATCTACTTTCAGGCGGGCAAGTTTCAAACCGGAATCCTCCTGCATAGCGTTGAGGATGTCTTTGGTCTGGTAGGCCATGGATTCGAGTGTGGCTTTGATGATATGATCTTTGCCGGTGTCGCGGGTGAGGCCGAAGATCGCACCGCGTGCATACATGTCCCAGTAAGGGGCGCCTAATCCGGCGAATGCTGGAACAACATAGACTTCATTGGAACCCAAAGCCTTGGCCGCAAAATATTCGGAGTCTTTCGATTGATCGATGAGATGAAGTCCATCGCGAAGCCATTGAACTGCAGCGCCTGCTATGAACACGCTGCCTTCGAGAGCATACTCTACTTTGCCGTCGAGTCCCCAGGCGATCGTTGTGATCAGACCATTCTTTGACTTACGGATCTCGGAACCGGTGTTCATCAGCATAAAGCAACCGGTGCCATAAGTATTCTTGGCAAGACCGGGTTCGAAACAGCCCTGGCCAAACAAGGCAGCCTGTTGGTCGCCGGCTACGCCGCACACGGGTATTGTTGCGCCGTCGAATGCCCATGTTCCGAAATTGAATGCCGACGGTTGAACGACAGGGAGTAAAGAAGAAGGGATGGTCAATGCACGCAACAACTTTTCGTCCCAGGAGAGACTCCGGATGTTGTAGACCATAGTCCGCGATGCATTCGAGTAGTCTGTTACGTGAGATTTTCCGTTCGTGAGTTTCCAGATGAGCCATGTGTCCATGGTACCGAATGCAAGCTCGCCGCGTTCGGCGCGCTCACGTACACCCTGCACATTATCGAGTATCCATTTGATCTTTGTTCCGGAGAAGTAAGAATCGATAACGAGACCAGTGTTCTCCTTTACATATTCTTCGAGGCCTTGTTTCTTTAAAGCTTCGCATTCCGGCGCTGTACGTTTGTCCTGCCACACGATAGCATTGTACACAGGCATGCCAGTCTTGCGATCCCATATAACGGTAGTCTCCCGTTGATTGGTGATCCCAATGGCTGCGATAGAAGACGGTGTGATCTTATTGTCGGCGATGACCTTGATCAGTACGCCTTGTTGTGTCTTCCAGATCTCTTCGGCGTCGTGCTCAACCCAGCCGGGCTTCGGAAAGATCTGCGGGAACTCTTGTTGCGCGATGCCTTTTATCTCGCCTTTATTATCAAATAACACTGCGCGGGAACTGGTTGTCCCCTGGTCGAGAGCGATAATGTAACGTTCAGCGTTCAATGTTCAGCGTTCAATGTTCAGCGTTTCAGCGTTAGACGAAAAGTGCGTTATAGATCAAGGCTCCTAATGCTCCGCCGATGATCGGACCAACAACAGGGATCCATGCATAAGACCAATCTGAGCCTCCTTTTCCATAGATCGGCAGAATAGCATGTGCTATACGTGGCCCCAGGTCGCGTGCAGGATTGATCGCGAAACCTGTTGTGCCTCCAAGACTGAGACCGATCGCTACAATCAGCAATCCAACAATAACCGGTTTTAAACCTTGTGTGAATTCATTGGCGCCAAGAAATAATATTCCCAACACCAAAACTGCTGTCGCAATGATCTCACTTATAAGATTTGAGAATGTGTTTCTTATTGCCGGGCCTGTCGAAAACACAGCGAGCTTCGCAGCGGGATCACTCGTCTCTTTCCAATGAGGCAGGTATTGAAAGTATACGATCACAGCACCGGCAAACGCACCGGCTATTTGCGCGACTATATAACCCAGAGCAAGGTCAGAGGGAAAACTTCCATCGAGCAATAAGCCAATCGTAACTGCGGGATTAAGATGTGCACCACTGTAGTCGCCAACGGCATAGATAGCGAGTGTTACAGCAAGGCCCCATGCAACTACGACCGTGAGCCATCCCGCGTTGTGAGATTTCGTTCTTCCAAGTAATGCACCGGCAACAACACCATCTCCAAGAACGAGCAATAGCATGGTGCCAATAAATTCCGCGAGGTAGGCGTGCATAGGGGTTGTGGGTTGTGAGTTGTCGGTTGTGAGTTCCTATTTTTTTGCCACCGGGGCCTTTCGTGTATTGACGTTAGCTAATATAAACTCCCCTAAACGCCTTCCCTGTTTCTTTCCGTTCTCGCACGCAGCCCTGTAGTGAATGCCACCATACATGCGACTTTCAGCAGCCTCTTCGGCAGCATGATAGAACGACTTGAAGCTTCGTGCCGTCATTCCATACTCAACCTCGGTAGAATCGGTAAATGAAAAGTTATCACCAAACACACCAGTAAGCGCAACCGAAGCGGCAGCGGAGATCACGCTATGGCCACTCGTATACTCGGGGAACGGAGGCGTCTGCAACATCGGAACCCAGTTCTCATCGATATACTGGTTGATGTATGTCTCCGGCCTGATCACTTTACTGCGATATTTTTCATCCCAGCAGCTAATGAATCCGTCGACCAATGAGATCGCAACGCGGGCGTATGCTTCCGCAGATTGTGCAGGGCCTGCCTTCACCTTGCGGCACGCAACGGCCGTGATATTCATCCAGTGACCTCCGGGAGAGATCTTCTTGGTTGCAAACATCACGTGACCGCGAACATTCATAACGAAGGGATTGCAATCCCAAAAGCTCGCGATCTCACGCTGCTCTTGCGTAAGCCCCTTGCCTATCTCATAAACTTCGAGCGCCTCTTTGTAGAACTGGCTATTCTTGTCGGTACCGAATTTTATTGCGGGGTCGGGCTGGAATTGGGCAGCTGATTTTATAACGAACGGACGGATCTTGTTCCAATGCGGTTCCACAGCATCCATGTATGCAGGAGGGGTTGGCTTCCACGTAGCTGGATCACTTAGAATAGTATACTTCGGAAATGAACGCGTCTGCAGGTAATTATCCTTCGACGACCATTTGATAATGCGATCGGCAACTTTATTGCCGTACTCAATCGAACGATCGAAAACTTCGCCGGGAACTCCCCTGTCGCGAAACTCTTTTAAGATCTGTTGATGAAACTCTTCGATCTCGGGCTCCGAAAAGACCAGTCGCTTGCCGACTTTCATAAAAGCTTCGACGGAGGCGAGCTCATAACAATATTCAAGCGTTGGATCGGGTTGCGGAATGCTGTCTAAACCGGTTAGCTGTCCACTAAAAGAAGCGAACTGCGGATCAAGGTGACGTACGGCTTCGTAACCGGCTACACTCGAGTAAGTATAGATACGACTCGCGACGGGTGGCGAGAAGATGTCGTGAACGATGCGGTCGGTGATCTGCTTAACAGAACGATGGATAAATTCGGGATCGTTGACTTTTGTCTTGTACGACTGGTCATCCGACTTGCAACCGGAAACGCAAAACGCGACGACACAGAAAAAGTAGCCAGCTTTTTTAAGTAGAGGGGTCATGGCCTAAATTTATAACTAATTCTTGAACGTCTTCTCGTCAATACCCACTCCCTTTATCTCCAGCGACTTCCAACCGGCAGGGAGCTTCGTTTTAAGTTGAGACACACCGGCGTCGTTCACCTGGAGACCTCCGAAACCGAAGATCACGGCCTGGAGAAATCCGCCAGCACCCGTTGCGAAGTATGGATTAGTCCCTCCTGCGGTCTCCGCGATCACGCCGAATGGCGGAACCTGGTTTGGTTTATATGATTTGGCGAACCATTCGTTGGCCTTCGCCATGTTACCCATCCGGGCATACAACAATGCAAGCACCGAGCTGCCCATCGCCGGGCCTTCAGGCGACATGCGCGGTTCGTAGTAGTTCAGGTCTTTCTCAACCTGCGCTTTGTCGCTGACGATGTCCAACGGGAACGATAGAAGATTCACATCGGCCTGTTTGATCATCACACCGTCGTATGTCGCATTTTCTTTCGTAGTTCCATCGGGAAATTTGAGGATGGGGATGTTTTGTGCCACATGGTCCCAGTCTGGATTCGGAGCAATGCCGAGCTCCTTCGCGGCCTGGGTTGCATAGCGAAGCACGGTGATTGCCATGCCATTGGTGAACGCATTGTTGTCGATGTTCTCTTGCCATTCGTTAGCGCCGATCACGTTGTTGATCTCATACTTGCCCGGCCCTTTTCGCTCCACCCGGCTCGCCCAAAAGTCTGCCACTTCTTTCAACATGGGATAGCCGCGATCGCGCAGCCACATCTTATCCTTTGTTACCTGGTAATATTTCCAGAACGCCCATCCTATACATCCGGTAATGTGATGTTGGAACGGGCCGGTCAATGCCCACACGGGTGTATCTTCGGAGCCTTCGTCCGACGACTCCCACGGAAACATCGCTCCCTCGTACCCATGCGAGAACGCATTTTGTCGCGCTGCTGGCAGTCGCTGGAAACGATATTCAAGTATCGACTTCGCAATACCGGGCTGCAGTACAAGCAGCGGCGGATACATCCAAAGCTCGGTGTCCCAGAATACGTGGCCATTGTAGCCAAGACCGGACAAACCCATTGGACTCAAACTGTACGCGGTGCCTTCACGCGCGAAAGAGTATAAGTGATACAATGCAAAACGAACATCTTTTTGTGTTTGAAGATCGCCTTCAATAACGATGTCGCTCTTCCAGAGCTTTTCCCATTCAGCCACATGACGATCGAGCAGACGCTGCGTTCCTTCGAGAGCAGCAAAAATGGTAAGACGCTCGGCTTCGTTCAATGGATCCTGGTAATGTTCTGTCGATGTTGCCGATGCAACAACAGTAAACGAGTAGCTCTCTCCTGCTTTAAGTTCTTTGTTGAACTTCAACAGGTGCATGTTGTAGTCCCAATCTTCGTGGATGAGCTGCGGCTCTCTGCCATGTGGTTCTTTAAAGATGATGCTGTTGCTTGCAGCGAGCGTATGCTTACCAGATGGACTTTTACCAACGGATGTCATCAACGGGATCTTCACGTGTGGACGGTCGATCTCCGCATAAGTGTTCCTGACATCGATCAAATGATTGGGTGCTTCGATAACACTCATCGGTGTGATCTTCACATCTTTCTTCGCAGTGATCTCGACAACCGACATAGCGGTATAAGGAAGATGTCGCAGCGACATCATCGAGTGTTTTACCGAAAGCTTATCGCCTACATCGAACGTCGTCACGAGAATAGCTTTCTTCATATCGAGTGATTGTCGATAATTAGAGATGTCGCGCTGACCGATCCGGCGCCCGTCGACTTCGAGATTCATGTTCACGTGATTGAATGTCTTCAGGATGTTCGACACCCTTCCCCGCTGGTAATAGTCATAAACTCCGTTGAGAACAACGTCGCGAACTTTCATCGGTTCGGGCGACGATACCAGTCCAACCATTCCGTTGGCAACGGTAACTCCGAAATAGTTATTAGGGTCAATGTTTTTTGCTTCGATCGTCCATTCAGGCACCGAAGTTTGTGCTTTTGCAAGACCGAATGCACTAATGAAAATGAGGATGAGGGTTCTTTTCATTTTACTTCTTTTTAAAAAAGATCAGTGAGTCATTGTTTACAGATACCAGGTACAGCTTTTCTTTTTTGAAGTTAATAAGAGTCCTGACATCGCGCCCTTCGCCCTCCACAATAAACCCCGATGTGGCGAGTGGCATGGCCTCTTTGCCGGCAGAAACGACCAGGCCACATCCGGCATCGGCGCGCCCCAACTCAGGGTTAACGGCTTTAAGATTACCGACCAGGATAATGTCCTTCTTACCATCTTCGTCGATGTCATTGACGTTGATCCCGAACACCGGGAAATATTGCGCAGGTCCCGGTAAAACGTGACGAGTGAAATTGCCATGGCCGTCGTTCTCGAACCACGCCGATTCGAGCATGGTGGCTGTTCGGCTCACGGCCTTCGAAGTAAATTCGACAGGCTTCGCTTTTGAGGCTCGGGCCCTGGTATTCAAACCAAAATTCCCGCCTATAATGTCAACGTCGCCATCGCCATCCAGGTCATCGATGGCCATTGAGTGCCACCAGCCAAAAGTGCTGTCGAGCCCATTGCCTCTTGTAGCTTTAAGTACGCTGCTGTCGTTCTTCCATATCGTTATCGGCATCCATTCCCCTGCGGTAATGAGTTCCGGGAATTTATCGCCATCGAAGTCGGTCCATACAGCAGCCTGCACCATTCCACCCGGGCGTTGACGTCCTTCGAAGGATGCAGCAGATTCAACGAGCATGCCTTTACCGTCATTCAATAAAATAAAGCTATCGCTGTCAACTCCATAGCGGCCCGTTACTGTACCACCTCCGACAAACACGTCCATGTCGCCGTCGTTGTCGACATCAGCAGGCGCAAGACAGGATGCATTCACATAGATCTTCTGCAGACTGCTGACGATGTCCGCGCGCTTGAGTCCTTCGGCTTTCGAGAATGTTCCTCTTCCATTGTTGATATAGAGTCGAAGCAATAGTCGCTTGTCGAGGAACTCTTCTCCTCCACTGCCGATCAACAGATCCATATCGCGATCCTTGTCAACATCTAAAAACGTTGCGCAGGTCTCCTCGCATTGCTTATCGGCTTCGAATGCAGGTTGCGGAAGCTGAACGAACTTTCCTGCTTTTGTCTGTATGTAGATAACACCCGGTTGTGTTTGTCCGCCGGTTACGTATACATCGTCGAGCTTATCGCCATTGATGTCGGCGACGGAGATCTTTGGTCCGCGAGTGGCATTTGAAAATGGCATTAGCGGTTGCTTGATCATCGGGTTGAACGCGTTCTCGATGTGCCTGAATGGGAATAGTTTTGTCCGCTCGAGGATCGGACCGTAAGCAGATGAAGCAATCGTTTTACTGATCGGTTCTTTCTTTGTAAGATCATTGCGCATCACGAACGCTTCGGATTTGGTGTTGTTCACGACGATGTCGAGGTCGCCATCATTATCGAGATCAGCATAGGCCGCCCCGTTAGAAAAGCCAGGTGTCTTACCGATCCAGGCTTCGGTCACATCTTCGAATTTCAATTCATCGGTCTGCCTGAAAATAAAATTTGGAACGGCACCGGGAGGCAATTTCTCTTCCTTCCGGTTCAGGGAGTCTTTCAAATATTCAAGATCATTCACACGGCCAACAATGCCGTTTGTAATGAAGAGATCTTTTCTCCCATCATTGTCGAAGTCGGCGATCAACGGGGTCCAGCTTTTATCCGTTGCCGCAACACCTGCATACCAGGCGATATCAATATACCTGTTGTTGCCTTGATTGATCTGCATCGTGTTGGGCGGCTGCAGTGTCGTTGTTTTCAGGACCTGGTCATCGAATGGAAATGCACCGGCTGTGACCACATCAGGCATGCCGTCGTTATTGATATCGGCGATTGCCTTGCCGGGTGATAGCTCCATCGAATCGAGGCCATACAGCTCGAATGATCTTGTGAAAGTGAGATCGCCGTTATTGATGAAGAGCTGATCGTCGGTACTGATGTATCGATTTCCCTTAACGCCACGAACATAGATATCGATCTTTCCGTCGTTGTCCGCATCTTTCATCACAACGGCCGTCTTCCAATTGCCGGCGCCCGTCACGCCTGCCTTGGTGGTGATATCTTCAAATTTGAAATCGCCCTTATTGAGATAGAGTTTATTGTCCCATTGATTTGAACCGAAGTAAAGATCCGGAAGTCCGTCTTTATTTATGTCTCCAATAGCGACACCGGCACCGTCGAAGAAGCCGGGAAATTCTACAATGTTGGAATATTCGGAGCTCGAAAGGATGTTCGAGAACTTTACGCCGGATTCTTTAGAGGGTATAAAAGTAAAATGCCCTGTGTCCTGATTGCTGTCTGTAGCGACATCGTTCTGCCTGCTTCCACACGAGAACATAAAAGCAATCACCCCACTACAACCAACGAATTTGAATACTGCTCTCAACACTACACGCAACTTAATAAAATCAGGCTTGATGTGTTTTCAACTGTTATTCTGTATTTTGGGACTTAAAAAAAAATGAGAGGAATTGGTAACTACTGGTCGCCCATTCATCGTCGAATTTTAAGGTTTTCGTCGCCAGAGCTAACAAATCTTCCCGAAAACGATTACATAAACGTTCTCATTTTCGCGAAATTCCCAAAATAACCCCTACCCGGCCTAATAACCACCCAAAATGAAGTTTAATCAAGTCACCATCAAAGACATCGCCCGCGAACTCGGTATTTCCCCCTCAACCGTTTCAAGGGCTCTCAAAGATCATCCAGACATCAGTGCTGAGACCAAGAAGGCAGTCAATGAACTCGCCGACCGGCTCAACTATCAACCCAACATTGTTGCGCTCAGCCTGCGTCAGAAAAAAACAAACACGATCGGCGTCATCATCCCCGAGATCGTAAACACCTTCTTCTCTACTGTTATTAGTGGCATCGAAGACGTGGCTTACGAAGCCGGCTACAACGTTATCCTCGCCCAGTCCAACGAGTCCTATCAACGCGAAGTCACCGATATGAAAGCCCTCTTCAACAGCCGCGTCGACGGCATGTTGCTGTCGCTTTCACGTGAAACCACCAACTTCGACCACATCGAGTCCATCATATCGAAAGGAGTTCCTATCGTATTGTACGACCGGTTCTACAACAACCCAAACATGAGCAAGGTTGTCGTCGACGACTACATCGGCGCAAAAGAAGCCGTACTCCACCTTATCGAACAAGGCTGCAAGCGCATCGCTCACCTTGAAGGTGCTCCCAATCTTATCATCAGCAAAGACCGCCTCCGCGGCTACCAGGATGCCCTCTCAGAAAGCAACCTCGAGATCCGCGAAAGCTATACTGTTGTTTGTCCCAACAACTCATTTGAAGAAGGTCAGCGCGCTGCGCAAAAACTTTTGTCATTGAGTGTTCCTCCCGACGCGATCTTCGCCAGCAACGACCCCATGGCGATGGGCGCCATACTTGCCATCAAGGAAAAAGGTCTTTCAATACCCGACGACGTTGCAGTTGTCGGTTTCAGTAACTACTTCTTCGCGCAGATCACCGATCCTTCATTGACATCGGTAGACCAGCCCGGCTTCGAAATGGGCCAGGAAGCAGCTCGCCTGCTCATCCGCCAGATCGAAGCAAAAGACAAGGAGCTCGACGATCTCGCACCCGAAACAAAAACACTGAAGACCAAACTGATTATCAGGAACTCGTCACTCCGAAAGAAGAAAAAATGATTTCAGCAAAGAGCGAAAAGGGAATACGACGCAAAGGACATTGCAACCTTTGCGTTGCACTACCTTCGCGAGCTTTGCGTGAACTGCATTTTGCGTGAACCGCATTATGAAGAATCCTACCAGCCAAACGATTGGCAATTTCACTGGGTACAAGAACATCAACTTCGGCATTTTGATCACAGCTGGTGAGGGAGCTCTTCGCGTCCTTACCTATTCTCCGTCTTTGGTAAAAATCTCAGTCTCCCGCACTGGCGAGTTCGATGATTTCTCCTATGCAGTTTGTGCTCAACCTGAAACCGTTCCTTTCGAACTCAAAGAGAATGAACAGTCACTTAGGCTAATTACCTCGAAACTTCAAGTTGTCATTAATAAAGCTCCCGTCAGGATCCGCTTCGAAGATGTTCAGAACAATATCCTCAACGAAGACGATCACGGCCTCGGAACTGCCTGGATCGGTGAACAGGTAACAACCTACAAGAAGCTCCAGGATGGCGAGCGTTTCATCGGGCTCGGTGAAAAGACCGGTAACCTCGATCGCAAAGGTCATCATTACCAGAACTGGACAACCGATGCCTATGGATATCACGGTGGACAAGATCCGTTGTATGTCTCTACGCCATTTTATATCGGCATCCATCATCGTTCTACATACGGCATCTACTTCGATAACTCATACAAGTCATTCTTCAACTTCGGAGCTTCGAACAACCGCTTCGCCAGCTTTTCGGCCGACAGCGGAGCAATGAATTATTATTTTATTGAAGGCAGTGATGTCGGCGATCTCATCAAGAGCTACACATGGCTTACGGGCCGCATGGAGATGCCTCCAATGTGGAGCCTTGGATATCAGCAATCGCGTTACAGCTATTATCCCGACAAGGAGGTGAAGACACTCGCACAGACATTCCGCGAGAAAGATATGCCTGCCGATGTGCTCGTGTTTGACATCCACTACATGGATGCCTACAAGATCTTCACCTGGGATCCCAAAAACTTTCCCGATCCGAAAGGCCTTCTGAAATTTTTATCCGACGAAGGTTTTAAGGTCGTCATTATGTGCGACCCCGGTATCAAGGTCGAAGACGGATACGCTCCCTACGACGACGGAAAGAAGAACGACGTGTTCCTGAAATATCCCGATGGTGAATACTATACCGGACAGGTTTGGCCGGGTTGGTGTCACTTTCCTGATTTCACGAAGCCCGCAACGCGCGCATGGTGGCAACAGCAACTCAAGGCCTACTCCGACATGGGCATCGAAGGATACTGGAACGACATGAACGAGATCGCCACATGGGGCCACGGCCTGCCCGAAAATATTGTATTTGATTTCGACGGCAATCCGGCAACCACACGCAAGGGAAGAAATCAGTTCGGGTTCCAGATGGCACGCAGCACATACGAAGGAACGAAAGCATTATTAAAAGGACGAAGACCGTTCAACCTCACGCGCTCCGGGTTCTCCGGCGTACAACGATATTCCGCAGTATGGACTGGCGATAACGTTTCGTACGACGATCACATGTTGTTGGGTGTGCGATTGGTAAATAGTCTTGGCATTACCGGTGTCGCTTTCGCGGGATACGATGCAGGCGGCTTTGTCGGTGAAGCTAACACCAGGCTTTATGCACGCTGGATGACGATTGCTGCACTGTCGCCCTTCTTCCGTGGGCATACCATGATCAACACGCGTGATGCGGAGCCGTGGTCGTTCGGAGAAGAAGTGGAACAGATCGTTCGCAACTTTGTAAAGCTGCGATACCAACTGATGCCATATATCTATTCGTTGTTCCACGAAGCCGGTACAACCGGAATGCCGGTACAGCGAAGTTTGTCAATCTTCTACCCTTTCGAACCAAGAGTATTCGATCACCAGTTCCAGAATCAATATCTATTCGGCCCGTCGATACTGGTATGCCCTGCAGAAAGTACACGGGATATTTTAAAAGTATTTCTACCGGAAGGCGAATGGTATAGCATTTTCAATTGTCGTAAGTACGAGGGCAACCAGGAAGTATTTGTTGAATGCCCGATGCATCGATTACCGGTTTTTGTCAGGGGTGGATCGGTGCTCCCGATGAATAAAGCAGGCATCAATACAAAACAACACGGCGACGAACTTATCCTGCATGTTTATCAGGGTGCTTCCGGGTCGACTTTCGATCTCTATGAAGACGATGGCGAGACCTACTCATATCAACAGGGTAGTTTTTCGAAGCGTCAAATTATTTTTGATCCCTTAAATTCCACAATACAGCTCACTGCCTGCGAAGGATCTTACAAACCCGGCTGGAAAACGATAGTTGTTTATTTCCACGGGTTTGCGAAATTGTCTGGTACAAAGGCCGTCGACTTCTCCTACTTTA
Organism: uncultured Ohtaekwangia sp.; assembly: GCA_964490505.1. Lineage (GTDB taxonomy): Bacteria > Bacteroidota > Bacteroidia > Cytophagales > Cyclobacteriaceae > ELB16-189. The sequence goes on from CAZBCP010000001.1 coordinate 64,881, forward strand.
CACCCATTGTGAAGTACGACCCGATCAACGACCCCGAATGGATGGGTAGCGAAACCGCACAGGTAACGTCCGTCCCATTTACAGCCGACAATTTGGTACTGAAGATCGTTAATGAGTAAATCGTTTCAACCTCATCTGAGCTTCTTCCAGATCCTGAACATGAGCTTCGGGTTCTTCGGGATACAGTTCGGTTTCGCACTGCAGAACGCGAACACCAGTTGGATCTTTTCATCCCTCGGTGCTGCTCCCGAAAACCTTCCGATATTATGGATCGCTGCGCCGGTAACTGGATTGTTGGTTCAACCGATCATTGGATACTATAGCGATCGCACCTGGCATCCAACCTGGGGGCGTCGCCGGCCATACTTTGCATTCGGAGCATTGCTCGCTTCTATCTCCTTGATACTGATGCCCAATTCGTCGTCGCTATGGATGGCTGCCGGCGTTTTATGGATCATGGATGCGTCGATAAACATAAGCATGGAACCATTCCGCGCTTTTGTGGGCGATATGCTTCCGCCTGCACAACGCACGCTCGGTTTCGCGATGCAGACCTTTTTCATAGGTACCGGCGCCGTCGTCGCTTCTTCACTTCCGTGGATCCTGGCCAACTGGTTTGACGTGACATCTGTTGAAGGCGAAGCAATTCCAGCTTCGGTAAAATATGCCTTCTATGCCGGCGGTATCGTCATGTTCGTTGCCGTGATGTACACCGTTCTTACGACGAAAGAATATCCGCCGAGCGAGACTACCGAGCAGCGTATAAAAAATCGCGAGACGAAAGTGACTTCCGGCAACGGCTTTTACAAACAACGTTTTCTTTATACCGGTATCTCGTTGATCTCTGTCGGTGTTCTTGGCGGTATTGCAATCGTTCTGATGGAACTCGTCCAGGATCTATATGTACTGGCGGGTGGTTTCGCATTGTTCGGCATCATTCATATTATCTCATCGATACTCATCAGCAGTGGAAATCCCAACGCTGCTGTAGTAAACATGGTCCGTGACTTTCACGACATGCCATCAACCATGCGGCAGCTTGCGGTTGTACAATTCTTCCAGTGGTTCGCTTTGTTTGCGATGTGGATCTTTACGACAAGCGCAGTCACATCTCATATCTTCAATACCACCGATCCGCTTAGCGCGGAATACAGCGAAGGTGGTCAGCTCGTCGGCAACCTGTTCGCTGTTTACAATGGTATCGCAGCCGTTGCTGCAATCTTTCTGCCGTTGCTTGCAAGATCTTTGGGTCGAAAAGCAACGCACCTCACTGCGCTTACACTGGGTGGCCTTGGATTGATCTCGTTTTACTTTGTTCCTGGCCCGTCGTGGCTCTGGTTGTCGATGACGGGTGTTGGAATTGCCTGGGCAAGTATCTTATCGATGCCTTATGCCATGCTCGCAGGATCGCTTCCGCCGGATAAGATGGGTTACTACATGGGGATCTTTAACTTCTTCATAGTAATACCGCAGATCATTGCCGCCGCTTGCCTCGGCCCTATCCTACAGGCTTTTTTTGGCGGCCAGCCGATATATATACTCGTGTTCGGCGGTTGCTGTATGATTTTGGCAGGGTTGTTGACCTTATTGGTGAAAACAGAATAGCCGCCCGCAACAGGCACCTTGCACCTCGCACCGGCTTTTCGTTTCTTTGTTACCCGAAATACCCCATATGCGAACGTATTACTTCGTAGCCATTATCATGGCTCTTGTCATCCTTGCGGAAGGATGCAGCTCCGGCAAAAGCTCTTATAAGCACGGCGATTATTACCAGGCCGTACTCGAGTCAGTACACCGACTTCGTTCAAGCCCCGAACATAAAAAATCTAAAGAAGTCCTGAGTCTTAGCTACCAGGCTGCTGTCGACTTCCTTGAACAAGACGCGCAAAACCAGATCTCATCGAATGCAAACTTCAAGTACCGGGCTGTTGTCGCTAACTATGAAAAGATCAACACGCTTTATAATGAGATCCGTACATCACCCGGTGCACTGAAAGTGATCCCTACACCGGTTAATCGTTTTAAAGAACTTACTGAGTACAAAGGAAAGGCTGCCGAAGAAAGTTATGATGCGGGCATACAAGCCATGATGCTCAACACACGCCAGGACGCAAAGAACGCCTACTATCTTTTCAACGATGCGAACGTCTTCTCACCCGGCTTTCGCGAAAGCATCGAGATGATGGACCAGGCCAAAGCTAACGCAACCATCAACGTCATCGTCGAACCGGCCCTTACGAATCGTTATTCCTGGAACTTCGAACCAGCTGTGTTCGGATACAACAGCAACATGTTTGTAAAATTCTATACACCAAGGCAAGCAGAAGAGATGGGCGTGAAACGAGTAGACCAGTTCCTCAAAGTCTCTGTTAATGGTTACAGCGAAGGACTCCCACAGATCTCGAGAAGAACAGAGACCCGTACCGACAGCGTTAAGACCGGCGAGAAGACCGTGAACGGTCAAAAGGTTCCTATCTATCAGCGCATTACTTCAACAACAACCATCTTCGAGAAAAAGGCTACCGGTCACGGGTCTATAAACCTCTGGATCACCGACGCTTCCAGCAAAGCCGACATCCGCAACCAGGAGATCACAAGCGACCAGGTTTGGACCGACTCCTGGGCAATCTACACAGGTGACCTTCGGGCGGTGGCTGCCGGCAACAAGAAGCTGATCGAAAAGAAGGAGCCTAATATGGGCGCCGGCTACCTGCAGAACATCACCAAAAAGGACCTCGATCAGAGGCTCGCCGACGTGATCGCCGGTTTCTATAATCAATACTGACGAATCGAAAACCAAACCTTTTTGCAGCTTCGTAGGTTATCAGAAGAAAACCTGGAATCATGAAAGTGTTTTTGACAATGGCAGCGGTTGTGACTGCTGTCTCCCTTTCTTTTTCTCAAACTAAAAAGTCTGATCCAAAGCCTATGAGTAATGAACTGCAGCTGGCAACCTTCGGAGCCGGGTGTTTCTGGTGTACCGAAGCAGTGTTTCTCAATGTTAAGGGCGTAACGAAAGTCGTCTCCGGATACGAGGGTGGTAAAGTGAAGAACCCAAGCTACCGCGAGGTCTGCACCGGCGAGACCGGTCACGCCGAAGTTACCCAGATCACTTTCGATCCTTCGAAGGTGACATTTGAGGAACTGCTGGAGGTGTTCTGGAACACGCACGACCCCACTACCCTAAATAAACAAGGGGCTGATGAGGGAACCCAGTATCGTTCGGTGGTCTTCTATCACAACGATGAGCAAAAGAAGACTGCGGAGGCGTATAAGAAACAGCTCGATGCTTCGCATGTTTACAAGAACCCGATCGTAACGGAGATCTCACCTGCGTCGGCGTTTTATCCTGCGGAAGACTATCACCAGAACTACTATGCGCTTAACCCGAATCAAGGTTATTGCCAGTATGTGATCCGCCCGAAGGTGGAGAAGTTCAAAAAGCAGTTTGCCGCCAAGCTTAAAAATTGATAAAAAACGCCCCTCGTTAGTCGGCAGACAGGCTCCGGAAACGTTTTCGGAAAATAAAATGGGGATTTTACAAGTGCTGGACGAAACTAATTAAGCCTAACCTCGTTGTAGACTATATAGAGTAGAGTAATCTTCTCATAGGTTTAGGTTTAGGTAAACAAGAGACCCCTCAGTCGGAGGGGTCTCTTGCATTTTATGGCATGTCATCCCGCGACCTCCTACAGAATGCATGTCAAAATCAAACAGCAGCGGGATCCCCATCAAAAACGTACCTTCGCCGCATGCAATTCGACGTCGTAGTTATCGGCGGAGGCATCGTTGGCCTCGCCACAGCCCTTCAGCTCCAGAAAGCAAATCCCCGCCTCAAGCTCACTGTTATCGAAAAAGAGACCCTTCTTGCCAAACATCAAACGGGCAACAACAGCGGCGTGATCCACTCAGGTCTGTACTATAAGCCCGGAAGCCTGAAGGCAACCAACTGTATCCACGGTTATCACCTTCTTCTCGACTTCTGTAACCAAAACAATATCCCTTACGAGCTCTGTGGAAAGATCGTGGTAGCGACGAGCCAGGAAGAGATCCCATTGCTCAACAACCTTTATGTACGCGGACAACAGAACGGCCTCGCCAATCTTAAGAAGCTGGGCCAGGAGGAGTTGAAAGAGTACGAACCTCATGTGGCAGGCCTTGAGGGTATCTTCGTGCCACAGACGGGCATCGTGAATTACACAATCGTTGCCGAAAAATACGGAGAGCTTATTAAGGCAAAAGGCGGAGAGATACGGCTAGGAGAAAAAGTATTGAACATCGAAAAGAAGCCAGGGGAAGCCGTGGTCATCACTCAGAAATCATCTTATTCAACCAAGCTCGTGATCAATTGCGGCGGGCTTTACAGCGACAAGGTTGCAGAGATGACTGTTCCTGACTTGAACGTGAAGATCATTCCGTTCCGAGGCGAATACTATAAGTTGAAGAAAGACAAGGAATACCTTGTTAAGAATCTTATTTACCCTGTGCCGGATCCAAACTTTCCATTTCTTGGGGTTCACTTCACTCGGATGGCCAAGGGTGGTGTTGAAGCAGGTCCGAATGCAGTATTGGCGTTCAAGCGTGAAGGATACAAGAAATCGGATATCAATTTATCGGAGCTCGCGGAGTCGCTGGCATGGCCCGGCTTCCGCAAGGTAGCGGCCAAATACTGGCGCACGGGTTTTGGTGAAATGTATAGGTCATTCTCGAAGGCGGCTTTCACGAAAGCACTTCAGAAACTGATACCGGAAATACAACAGGGTGATCTTGTGGAAGGCGGCGCGGGAGTACGAGCCCAGGCATGCGACCGAACAGGAGGATTGGTCGATGACTTTATGATCCTGGAAGACCAGTTTGCGATCAACGTGTGCAATGCACCATCACCTGCAGCAACTTCTTCATTAGCTATTGGCGAGACGGTTGCTGCATTAGCAACCAAAAGGTTTTAGCAAATTTTTAGTAAATCTTAAACGCTAACCCCGCTTGCATACCCCACACATTGATCTCGCTGTAATAACGTTGGAACATCACACCGCCCGTGGCAAACATGTGGATCGACTTGTGATCGAATAACTTTCTTTGAACGGCAAGACTGGCTTCGAGGCGCGGTGTAGCACCCGTTGAATAATCGCGCGACCAGCGGAACTCACCCATACCTCCTATTTTCTGGTCGGGACGCATGACACTAATGCCTGCCACCGATTCGCTGAACATGTTTCCATCGCCGAATGCTTCGTGCATGATGCCTGTGCTTATTCGTGCAGTTACCATTTTTGTATTCACGATGTTTAGTCCAAGGACCTGCCAGTCATCGGTACGAAGATCGACCGGCCCACCGAGTTTGTCCTCGATCATGTAATTCATTCGGAAGTCGGTAAGGAATATCCCCCAGTTGCCGCGAACACGCGGATTGAAAATGTAGTAGCTCGATGGTTGAATACCTGCCTGCGCAAAGACCTCGAGCGAAAGAACATTAGGAACTTCGCCTCGCTTCTGGAGTGTGTTGATCTGCCATGGAACAATAGATCGAACGGCAAAGTCGACGAAGAAATAAACGGCGCCGGCGCCACTACCGCCTGAACGGCCGCGATCGGAGCCTCCACCGGATTTATTCGAAGACGATGCTCCTTTGATGTCGCCTACCTGTGCATGAGCGATCACGCACACCAATAGGAAACACAGTGCCAGGGATATTTTTTTCATTTGGCTTTTATTGCCGTTGCTTCTATTTCGATGAGGTAGCCGGGATCGATCAATGCTTTTATTTCAATCATCGACGTAGCCGGTTTGATATCCTTAAAGAACTCTCCGTGGGCTTTGCCTGCCTCCTCCCATCGCGATATGTCGGTTACGAACATCCGGGTTCTTACAACATCCTGTAGCGAGAAACCAGCTTTCTTCAAGGCAGTCTCGATCTTCTGTATTGCGAACTTCGCCTGCCCATACATATCGCCTGGCGCCACAACGCCATTGTCGTCGGAGGCTACGGTGCCAGCGACTTCAATGTGATCTCCGGTTTGAACGGCACGTGAATAACCGACAATGTTCTCCCATTTGGCACCAGAAGAGTAAACAGTACGTTTCATGAAAATTAAGGGGTCTGAGTGTTAAATTTAGCGAAATGAACCAATTCACACCCGAAGAGAGCATACGGTATAGCAGGCATTTTGTTTTGCCCGGCTTCGGCAAAGAAGGCCAGGAAAGGCTTAAAAATGGCCGTGTATTGGTTGTTGGCGCCGGTGGGCTCGGTGCGCCTGTGCTGTTCTACCTCACAGCAGCGGGCGTTGGCAGGATCGGGATCGTGGACCACGATACGGTAAACCTGTCGAATCTCCAGCGACAGATCTTGTACAACACGAAAGATGCTGGCAAGCAGAAAGCAACTTCGGCAGCCGGACGACTTCGCAATCTGAACCCCGACATTTTTATAGAGCCGATCACGTTGAAGATAGATTCAACCAATGCATTGGATATCCTTAAAGACTACGACATCATTGTTGACGCGACAGACAATTTCCCTACGCGATATCTTCTCAACGACGCTGCAGTGCTTACGGGAAAGACTCTCGTTTATGCGGCGATCTTTCAATACGAGGGACAGGTAGCTGTATTCAATCATAATAGCGGACCGAACTATCGCGACCTCTACCCTGTTCCACCAGAGCCAGGTACCGTACCGAATTGTGAAGAAGGTGGCGTACTAGGTGTGCTGGCCGGGATCATTGGATGCTACCAGGCTAACGAGGTCATTAAAATTCTGTCGGGGAGTAAAGAGACCCTTGCGGGAAAGTTGTTGATACTAGATAGTCAGTCGTCGGAGACCACGGTGATCAACATACCGGATCGAAATGCAAAAGCGGGTATAAAAAATCTGGTAGATTATGACGAATTTTGTGGACTAAAGAAGAAAAATACAACCAGCGTTATGAAAGAAGTCACCGTTCAGGAGCTTAAGAAGATGATGGATGATGGAGTGGATTTTCAATTGATCGATGTACGTGAGCCACACGAAGCCGACATTTGTGAGATCGGCGGAGAGTTGATACCACAGGGTGAGATCCCCGCGAACGTCGATAAGATCTCGCGAGATAAGCAGGTTGTTATTCATTGCCGGAGCGGCGCACGCAGTGGCAACATGGTGAAGTGGCTCGAAGCCAATCACGGGTTCACCAATCTTTACAATTTAAAGGGCGGTATACTGGCGTGGGCGGATCAAATAGATCCAGAGATGACGAAATACTGATTACTGATTACTGATTACTGATTACTGATTTGTAATTTGTAATTCGTAATTAATCACGAATTACAAATCAGCAATCAGACATCACAAATCAGCAATCAGCAATCACGAATTAGCTATAGCCTGCTCGATATCAGCAATAATATCCTTCAACTCCTCCAATCCCACAGACACCCTAATCAATCCCGGTTTTATTCCCACGGCAGCACGTTCTGCATCAGTCAACTTCGAATGGGTTGTTGACGCAGGATGGGTAGCGATCGTTCTCGTGTCGCCCAGGTTAGCTGCGTGAGTGATCATCTTCAACGAGTTCAGGAATTTCCGTCCACGTTCGATACCACCCTTCACTTCGAAAGTAACAACACCACCTCCGTGAAGCATCTGCTTCTTCGCAACTAAGTACTGCGGATGCGAAGGCAGGAACGGATACTTGACGCGTTCAACTTCGGGATGGCCTTCAAGATGTTGTGCAAGGGCAAGCGCGCTCGCACAGTGACGTTCCAAACGGACGGCGAGTGTCTCCAAGCTCTTAGACAAGATCCAGGCGTTGAACGGCGACATCGAAGGACCGGTGTGACGTGCGAAGAAGCGTACTTCTTTGATCAGCTCTTTTGTTCCGAGAACAGCGCCGCCAATAACGCGACCTTGTCCGTCCATGAACTTGGTGGCCGAGTGAGTTACCAGGTGAGCGCCCCATTGTGCGGGACGTTGCAAATAAGGAGTAGCGAAACAGTTGTCGACGTTGAGAATGAGCTTGTGCTTTTGCGCGAGCTTTCCAAGCCATTCGAGATCTATGATGTCTAGAGCCGGGTTCGATGGCGTTTCGACGAAGATCATTTTTGTATTGGGCTGGATCTTCGACTCCCACACTTCGGGTTCGAACAGATCGACATAAGTATGCGATATGTTGAATCGTGGGAAGATGACATTGAGTATCTGGTGCGTAGAACCGAATACAGATCGCGAAGCGAGGATGTGATCGCCGGCCTTAAGTAATGAAGCCATGCTGATGTACATAGCAGCCATGCCGGAAGAGGTAGCGATACCGTCTTCCGTGCCTTCCATAACACAAAGCTTTTGAATGAGCTCAGTGTTGTTTGGATTAGAGAAGCGGGTGTAAATGTTGCCCGGCACCTCATCGGCAAATAAAGCACGGGCATGCTCTGCATCTTCGAATGTAAAACTGGATGTGAGGTACAGCGGAACGGAGTGTTCTCGAAACTGGGTTCGTTCGTGCTGTGTCCTTATGGCCTCGGTCTCCGAATACTTCTTTGATCTATCGTCGCTCATATGATCTCGAAACTGTAAGTAATTTTTGTCGTCGCTTTGATCGTTTCTGCAACGGAACAATATTTTTCGACCGACAAACTTACGGCTTTCTGTACTTTATCGGGGTCTAATTTTCCGAATAACTTGAAATGTATGTGTGCAGCTGTGAACGGAGCTGGACTGGTATTGGGACGTTCGCCGGTTACGGTGATCTTAATGTCATCCAACGGCTGACGTTGTTTTTTCAATATCGAAATAATGTCGATAGTGCCGCAGGCGCCCAGAGCCGTTAACAATAATTGCATGGGTCGCATACCGGTGCCCGTACCCCCGATGTCGGGTGATGCATCGAGACGAACTGTATTGCCTTCATCGTTGACACCTTCGAGCTGGAAGCCGTCATTCAATCGGTTTATTTCAATTTTCATAAGGGAGATACTTGCTTTTCAGGAAACACCAAACTACCGATAATCATTCCGGCAACACTAACAATCGTAGATGGAACGAGTGCCGGAATGGAAAGTTCCATATTTATCAATACGAACCAGGTTATCGCACCGCACACGATTGAAAGAACAGCCCCGGTACTACTGGCCTTCTTCCAATAAAGTCCAAAGATGAGTGGAACAAACAACGACACCAAACTCAACACACTGGATTCGCCTACCAATTCATAAATATTACGTCGCAGGCACGCCATTACCGTCGCCACCACCGCAAAGATCAATACCGAGATCCGTGTAAGCGACAACATTTGTTGGTCGTTATACTTTTTGCCCGATATAGGTCTGATCAAATTCTCCGCAAGGATAGCCGCCGGTGCGAGGATAGCAGAACTCGTTGTGCTCATAATCGCCGACAACAGCGACCCAAAGAACAACACCTGTACAACGAGACCGGTGTGTGCCATGACCATATTCGGCAATGCGAGTTGTGGATCGCCTGTCTGATCGGGATATAGATACTTTGTGCAAAGACTGATGAACAAGGGAAGCATCGCCACGCTCAAATAAAGTATCGCAGCGATATAGCACGATCTCACAGCCGTGTTTGCAGAGCCGGAAGACATCGCGCGCTGGAACACATCTTGCGAAGGAAGTGATCCCAACCCCAACACGGACCAGGCCGCAAGCCATGCAACTATATCACGGGCATTTCCATTTGGGAAGAATTTGAAATTATGATCGGGCACCTGGTCCATGACATTCAAAACACCTCCTGCCTTCCCGGCAAGGACTATTGCGAGCACTACAAGACCGAGAATGATAATAATGCTTTGAATGAAATCGGTAATAGAAATAGCCCACATACCACCAATGTATGTGTAGAAGGTAACGACGATGGCACTGATCACAACACCATGCCACAGCTCGAGACCAGCAACCACATTGAGTATGAGTCCCATCGCTACCAACTGGGCCGCGATATAACCAACATACGGTGGTGCGAGGAACGCGCTCGCCACAAGCTCCGTTCGTTTTCCAAAGCGTACCTCGAAGAAGTCGCCCAACGTGAGGAGATTCATGTTGTAAAGCTTTCGCGCAAAGAATAAACCGAAGAGTACCAGGCACAGCGCAGCTCCGAAGGGATCTTCGATAACGGCATAAAGTCCGCCCTGCAAGAACTGCGACGAAGCACCAAAGACCGTCTCCGATCCAAACCAGGTTGCGAACAATGCAGAAGAACTGAGGAGGATCGGCAGGCTCCTGCCCGCAAGCATAAAGTCACCCGACGTCTTTACTCGCTTCGATGCCCAATAGCCGATTACGATCGTGAGGACGAGATAGACGATGATCGAGAATAGTAACAATTGTCGTTCGGGGCTTATTAAATGACCCGAAAAGATAAAACAATTTAAAGTTTCTAGTCTCTACTTGCGGCTATTTCCGTTTCGCCAGTTGAAATGTACGTGTGATGTTAAATCCGAGATGGATATCTCCGTCGAAGAAGTCGCCGGTCGTCTCTGTAAGCCAGGCACGTTCGGTGAGGCCGCGGGTGTTCGTAAGCACGAGTTGAAACACGTGCCCACCAGTTTCTATGTCAATACCAAAACCGATAACATCCTTGTTGGGGTTGGTGTCGAATGTATTCAGGCGATAGTAATACTCTGTTGTAAGCGCCACACTGCGGCTCACTTTCAAACGACCGCCGATACCAAGCGCCAGCTGATCATTGTCTTCAATCGTTTTGTCCACCCGGTTACGGTGCACCAGTGTAGGCATCAATTGCAATGAGAGCCGGTCCGTGAATTTTCTTGCGATGAGAACCTGTGCGGTGTACGACAGCCTGTTCTGGAATGTAAGGGTGCCCGTTGGATCATCTTCTTTTCGCGGCGACATCTTTGCGGCCGCCTGTCCGAATGCTGTAACCGTGAACGGCATAACTTTTTCACCGCGGCTCTGACGAAGCAGTTTCCAGCGTCCGTAAAAGTCCATTGTCTTGTCGACCGAATTTCTTCCGAAGCCTACGCCGAGCCTGTCTGTGATACCATATTCCAATCCAAGACGAACGTATGCCTGATCGAGACCGAAGAGCTCGTACAGGCCACCGTTCATCGGACCGAAACGGTGAGCGAAGATGAATTCGAGTTCCCCCTGCCCTTTCGTTTCAACCGATTGCCCGTTAACGAGGCGCGTGCCCTTAAAAGTCTGTTCGATGTATTCCGTTTCCGGCGCCTGATTCTTTTCAAGTTCCTTTAAGAGATCGTCCTGCGCGAGCGCCACGCCAACGGGCAGACACGCGGCGAACAAACAAAGAATGAATGATAGAGAGATAAAGAACTTCATAAAGGTGAAGGTGAGGAACGAAAGTTAGGAATTTACATCGGTTTATAAGTGAAGTCGATAGTTACCTCGACTTGCTCGGCAATGTTCTGAAATACCAGCTGAGGTATTGTAATGTCGTAGTCGGCGACTTTTACCATGAACTTGGATTTCATCTGTAGCTTCTTGCCTTGCACCTCGATGGTGCCGGGAACATCGATGTCTTTTGTGACACCGTGAATGGTAAGCTTGCCCTGTGCGTTTACTTGCTGAACGCCTGTTGCGTCCGGTTTAAATCCGATGATCTTTCCCTGGAATGTTGACTTCGGAAATTTTTCCGATTCAACGTACTTTTCATTGAAGTGTTGTTGCATCAATGATTTCGCGAACTTGAATTCCTTCATCGGAATAGAAAAAGCGATGTCGCCGGTCTCAGCATTAAAAATGGAGCTGCTCTTTTTGTTGTCTGCAGTGATGTCTTCGAGGACGGCATCAGAGAAAAAAGAGACGAATGTTTTCTCTGTTGTATACTTCTGGGAAAATCCGGCAATGCTGATGCCGAGAGTGATGATCAATAATGCAATGCGTTTCATAGTCTTAGTTGTTCAGCGCGCCATCGTCGACCCAGCATGCGATACGTTCTATGTCTTCAGCGCTCAGCGGATCATCGGGAGGCATGGTGCGATTTCCTGTACGTAGCTTTACGTTTTGTGCGTTGTCTTTCAGCTTTTCGTAGTCGGTCCAGTTCCTTGATCCGGAACCGGCATCGTGACATCCCGAGAATGCACAATTTGTCTCAATGATCCTCTTGATCTCATTATTATAGCTGACGCCCGTATTACCATGTTTAATGGTAACGCTAAGTGTTGTTTGACATTCTTCAGAGTCTTTCACGACGATCACGTGTTGTCCTTCACTCAGATTTTCGAAAGTATTCCCTTCATTATAACCCTGCGAATTGATCTGGAACTCATAAGGTGGAACGCCGCCGGTGGCGGTTACGACAGCGGTTCCGTTGCCGGCACCACATTGGTTATCGGGGGTTGTTTCTACCGTAGCTGCAAGAGTTGAGCCAGAAGCGCTGATCGATACTTCGATCGCTTTCCAGCAACTGTTCTTGTCTTTAACACGAATGGTGTAGGTTCCTGCACCGAGATTAGAAAAGCTATTGTTGGTCTGATAGTCACCTCCGTTGATATTGAAATCGTATGGTTCGATACCACCCGTTGCAAGAACAGTTATGGCCCCGTCGATCGATCTACAGTTTGTTACATCAGTCTTTGATTGTAGTTCGATCGCGAGTGTGGATTGATCGCAGTTGAAGTTGACATTGATGTCGTCATAAGAGCATCGCTCGAATGTGACTAGAAGAATGATCAACGAACCGAACAGTACCTGTAAGCGTCTTCTCATAGTGCAAATATTGAAAGTTGCGTAAAGCGGGGGAATTCAAATCACGTAACGAATATAGTTACAACTCTTGGTGCTAGGTGCTGGGTGCGAGGTGCCGGGATGAAAGTGTATAGGCAAAAAAAATCCCCCAAAGTCCTGGACCCCGGGGGATTTTTTTGTCTATAGTTGGCTTTAATCTGATACGAAGATATAGGTGTGAGGCTTATTGAAAAAAAGTGAGTTCGGCGAACTGCTCATGACGCCGGTAGACTGTAGTTGGGGGATCCAGTTTGCGCTGGACCGACCAAAAAAAAGAATCCCCCAAAGTCCTTGACCCCGGGGGATTCTTCTGTCTATAGTTGGCTTTAATCTGATGCTAAGATATTGGGAGGAACTACGCAGGAAAACAGCGTTCCGTTGAGCCGCAGATTTCAACGACAAAATACTTCCGACCTTAAAAACCGATAAAAACCACTTAAAAAACCCCTAAAAAGGAAAATCCCCCAGAGTCCTAGACCCCGGGGGATTTTCTTGTCTATAGTTGGCTTTAATCTGATACTAAGGTATCACCATCATTCGATCCTACCAAAACGCAAACGATTTTCTTGAAAAAATAACCACGAATTGACCTATTTACCGACGAATTGACTTGGACCTGGCGCCGGGAAACGTGGTCCGGCGCGAGAAATCGGCTATGATAAGCCCCAAAATCACCAAAAAAATCGCCGCGATCACGAGGAAGATCTTCTTTGAGCGTTTCATATCAAAAAAGAAGGGCCTCTCGGCCCTTTCAGTTATTTCACTTTGTTAACGATCGCTTCGAAAGCCTGGGGGTTGTTCATGGCCAGGTCGGCCAGCACCTTACGGTCGAGCGTAATGCCCGCCTTCTTGATCTTGCCCATAAATTCTGAATACGAAAGTCCATGCGGCCTTACGCCGGCGTTGATACGAGCGATCCAGAGAGAGCGGTAGTCGCGCTTCTTTGCTTTACGATCGCGGTATGCATAGGTGAGACCTTTTTCGACAGCATTCTTAGCTACTGTCCATACATTTTTCTTGCGACCAAAGAAACCTTTGGCCAATTCGAGGACGCGTTTACGTCTTTTTCTCGATGCTACATTGTTTACTGAACGTGGCATTGTACTTAATTTTTTGGTGGAAGGCGCCGCTACTTACGTGCGAACTTCAGCCCGACACCGGGTTAAACATAGAACCAATTAAATGCCGTATGGGAACATCAACTTGATGTTACGCTCATCGGCCTTGTTAACCACTGATTTGTGGCTAAGTCTTCTTTTTTGCTTTGTTTCTTTCTTCGTCAGGATGTGATTCTTGAAGGCGTTCTTACGCTTGATCTTACCGGTACCGGTCATCTTGAATCTCTTCTTCGCGCCTGACTTCGTCTTTAATTTGGGCATGATATAAACTATTTACTTCTTTCCTTTCGGAGCTAATCGCCTGCAGCGTGCAGGAGGTTTCGCCTCTATTTTTTTCCTTTTGGAGCTATTAACAAAAACATCCGCTTTCCTTCGAGGTGCGGCATCTGTTCTACTTTTCCAAACTCTTCGAGCGCCTGGGCGAAACGAAGAAGGAGGATCTCTCCACGTTCTTTATACACGATCGAACGGCCCGCGAAGTGAACATATGATTTCACCTTCGCTCCTTCCTTCAGGAAGTTGACCGCGTGCTTCACTTTAAAGTCGAAGTCGTGATCGTCTGTGTTGGGACCAAATCTGATCTCCTTTACAACTGTCTTTTGTGCGTTTGCCTTGATCTCCTTTTGCTTCTTCTTCTGTTCATACTTGAACTTGGAATAGTCAATGACCTTGCAAACGGGCGGGTCAGCGTTCGGCGATATCTCTACCAGGTCCAAACCCTGCTCCTGCGCAAGTTTTATAGCTACTGAGGTAGGATATACATCCACCTTTATGTTTTCTCCTACAACTCGAACACGAGGGGCTGTTATCCTCTCGTTGACGCGGTACGGTTCTTCTACGACTCTCGGCCTGAACCCCCGATTATATGGGCGATTTCCACCGCCGCCGGGAGGCCTACTGCCACTGTTTCCTTGAAAAATTGCCACCTATTGGGTTTACGTTAAACATCATAGCTTGCCATTTTGGCAAACAGGGTGCAAATATCGGAAAAAATATCTCACGGAAGGCACGGAAAACACAGAAAATCACACTCCTGGTAAAGCGAAATCCGAAGCATACCGCACCACAAACTCATCCAAACCAACCGAACCCTGGTCGGCGGAGCCATGCCGGCGCACGGAAACCGACCTGGAACCCACTTCTTTCTCCCCTACGATCAGCATAAAGGGCACTTTTTTGACTTCCGCATCGCGGATCTTCCTTTGAATTTTTTCGTCGCGATCGTCCAGGAAACCACTCACATCCCGCATTTTCAGGATGTCGAGAACCTCCTGTGCATAGTCGTTGAACCGCTCCGAGATCGGCAGCACAGCGATCTGCTCCGGGGCCAGCCACAACGGGAAGTTCCCCGCACAGTGTTCGATCAGCACCGCCACGAAACGCTCCAGCGACCCAAAAGGCGCACGATGGATCATCACAGGCCGGTGCTTCTGGTTGTCGGAGCCAACATACTCGAGCTCGAAGCGGTCCGGGAGGTTATAATCAACCTGGATCGTTCCTAACTGCCATTGACGGCCGAGAGCATCGCGTACCATGAAGTCGAGCTTGGGCCCGTAGAAGGCAGCCTCCCCTTCGACGGCAACAGTCTTCAACCCACGCTCGTCCGCAGCTTCCTGGATCTGTCTTTCGGCGAGGTCCCATCGCTCAACTGCACCGATGTATTTGGCCGGGTTGGTCTTATCTCTTAATGAAACCTGCGCTGTATAGTTTTCGAAGCCGAGTGACTTGAAAACATGAAGCACCAGGTCGATCACTTTAATGAACTCATCCTTTACCTGGTCGGGGCGACAGAAGATGTGAGCATCGTCTTGTGTGAACCCACGAACTCGTGTGAGACCGTGGAGCTCGCCGCTCTGTTCGTAGCGATAAACAGTGCCGAATTCGGCGAGGCGAACCGGTAGTTCTTTATATGACCTGGGTCTTACTTTATAGATCTCACAATGGTGTGGACAGTTCATCGGCTTCAGCAGGAACTCCTCACTTTCGTCGGGAGTGTGGATGGGCTGAAACGAGTCTTTACCATACTTTTCGTAGTGACCCGAAGTAACATATAGGCTCTTGCCACCGATGTGCGGAGTCACAACCGGATCGTAACCTGCTTTCACCTGGGCCTTCCGCATAAACTGTTCGAGACGTTCGCGAAGGATCGTTCCTTTCGGGAGCCACAAGGGCAAGCCCATTCCTACTTTTTCGGAGAAGGCGAAAAGCTCAAGCTCGCGACCTAACTTTCTGTGATCGCGCTTCTTTGCTTCTTCGAGGAGATGTAGGTATTCGTCGAGTTCCTTTTGCTTGGGGAAGGTGATGCCATATACACGAGTGAGCATCTTGTTCTTCTCATTGCCTCTCCAGTAGGCACCGGCAACGTTCAGCAACTTTACAGCTTTAATGAAGCTTGTGTTCGGGATATGCGGCCCGCGACAGAGGTCGGTAAAATTACCTTGCTGATAGAACGTGATCTTTCCATCCTCGAGTCCATCGATGAGCTCGAGCTTATACGGATCGTCTTTCTTTTTGAAATAATCCAGCGCTTCGGCTTTCGAGACTTCGCGGCGTGTGAACACACTGCCGGTCTTCGCAAGCTCCAGCATTTTCTTTTCGACAGCAGCGAGATCGTCTTCTCCGAACGGTCGTCCGTTGAGGTCAATGTCGTAGTAATAACCGTTCTCGATGGGCGGACCGATACCGAACTTGGTTCCGGGATAGAGTGCTTCGATCGCTTCGGCCATTAAGTGCGCCGAAGAGTGCCAGAAGGCGTACTTGCCACCTGCGTCGTTCCACGTGAGGATCTTTACCGATGCGTCTGTTGTGATGGGCCTGCTGAGGTCGATGATCTCTTTGTTTACTTCTATGGCAAGAGCATTTCGTGCGAGGCCTTCGCTGATACTCTTCGCGATGTCCATACCGGAAACCCCGGAAGGGTACTCACGACTGGAACCGTCGGGAAGAGAAATTCGGATCTGATCCATGTATCTGACTTGAAAATGAGGTGCAAATATAAGAAACGAGATGACGAGGTGAAGAAGAGACGAGGTGACGAAATTCGGATCATCACCTCGTCCCCTCGTCATCTCGTCCCTTCGTCAGAACTGCAACTGGGCCGTAAATAAAACCCCGAAACGTCGTGCGCCCTCATTATTGAGATAGGTCATACGGTGAACGAAGTCCACACGTAAGAACTTGAAGATGTTCTCCACGCCATAGCCCAGCTCAACATATGGTTTTCCGTTGGTGAAATATCCCGCGCGAAGGGTCTCCTCTCCGTTGGGCGACAGTGTCGCAATGAGATTGCGGTTCGATTGGCGCATGCCTCCCACGATCACGTTACCAGTGGCGAGCAGACGCCAGTTGAGCTTCTGCAACAGCGGGATCCTGTTCAACAAGAACCCCTCGAGATACTGGCGGTATGTTAGCTGTGCATAATGATCGCTAACAAATTCACCATAATTCATGAGGTTGGAAGTAACGGGAGAATAGATCGGCGTTTGGTTACCAAGATGCAATGTGAGCAAAGGGTATGGTAGCGTATTGAAAATATACTCCCCGTTGATTGTTGCGTAGCCAACACCCAGCGGACCGGTCTTGATCCTTTTCGTGAGCGTGAATCTCAGTTTGTCGTATTCGAAGTCGCTGCCAAGCACGCCTTTGACGCCATGAGTATACCGGACTGTAATCACTGGCGACCTGGTAGTGCCCAGGCTGATCCGGTCATTGTCGTCCTGGAGGAATATCTCGTCGCGGGCATATCGCGATTCCACAAATGCTTCGGTGGTCTGGAATGTATCGTGAATTGTGGTGAGATCTGTAGGGGTATCGTAATAGCCGAAGTTATAAGTTGGATCGAAAGTGAAATGCCGCACGGCGATCCGCTGTGAGAAGCCTTTGAACAGCTCTCGTTGGAACGAAGCGCGGTACTCATTCATATAGTATCCTCTTCGGAAATATCCCCAACGTTGACCGGCGAGGAAGATGGGGTTGTCGGCAAGGAGTTCGTCATCGACACCAAGTCGGCTTAGATCGCTTCGGGCACGGAAGCTCCACGTAGTCCATCGCGTTCGCGAAAGAATATGAGTGAATGAAGCGAGGTACTTGATACGTTCGTCGGAGAACCCATAACCAAGTTGCGCGCCGATCACAAATTTTTTGCTGAACGCATAATTGGTTTTGAAGCCTGCCTGCAAGCGAATGCCTTCGATGTTGTTCCATGAAATGGCACTTAGATATGGACCGAGATCCAATCGGCCGGCGGTCACATATCCATTCAAGGCGATCTTAATGATATCGGTATAAGTTTTTACAACGGGAATGTTCCGCAACGTATCGATCATCTTGTAAACGCTCACTTCGGTATCCGACAGTGGTTCGTGGCGGAGCGAGTCCCAGTGTTTTTCGTCCTGGTACATGCGTGCGTCTTCGCTGATCTGGATTGGTCTTTCGTAGAATGCGAGTTCGTGAGGTTTATTGACTACGATGTTCTTATTGCTCGTATAGAACTTCGCGAGCATGCCGGCAGATGCTTTGGTGATCTCACCGACGTCGATCAGCACGCGGTTCTTCACGGGAAGCCACGCTCCTTCGACAGTCTTCTCGAGCTCTTGCTGGATCTTGATCTTCTCGATGAAGTTGATGTTGGCGCGACCATCCATTGTTGCATCAATGCGCTTCAATGCGTACTCTGCTTTAGTTATCCACATCGTTCCCGTGAACGCAAGTTCTTGTGGACTCTTCGGAAAGAAGTCGAGACGGTAGCAGAAGTCATCACCAATAAATGCGCTATCGGTAAAATCGTATTCATAATATAAGCGCCACCCGTCTGCAATGGGCGACACAAATTCTTTGCTCATGATGTTGAGCCAGCTCTGGTAGAAATTGTATTCCTGGAATGATGAACCAACGACTTGTTGTATGAGGGTACCGTCTTCCATGCCTACGCCGTTGATCTTGCTCTTCTGAAGGATCTCGGTTTTAAGAGAAGGGTTGTCGCGGTAATAAACCTTTGAAACACTCTCTGAGATCATGAGGGGGAGGATCGGCTGGCCGTCTTCTCCTGCGATGCGATCGATACTGTCGAGTACCTGCTGGATCTTCTTCATGAACTTCTTCTCGCGCATTTCCTCTGAGATGTTATCGACGTCGATCTCGATCTTAGTATAGGTATCGTATTCGTAGGCCGAAAGCTTTCGTTTGTCGTTGGCTTTTTTGTTGTCGACCACTTTACGCAGTATGGCCCAGGCGGGGTTCTCTCCTGCCTTGATCACAACTTCCTGGAGACTGACAACATCTTCCGCCAACTGGAAATTGACAGTTTGTTTTATGCCTTGTTTGATCGCCTTGGATCGAACCTTGTACCCGATGTATGAAGCAGTTACGGAGTCGGCTGGCTGGTTAGTCTTGATGAGAAAGTTTCCATCGAAATCAGTGGTAGCGCCGATAGAAGTGCCTTTGAAGACGACGTTCACAAAGGGGATTGGGTCACCGGAACCGGCGTCGGTCACCTTGCCCTGGACAACAGTTTCCTGGGCTACGAGGGTAGCCGAAGAGAAAAGGCCAAGGACAAAGGAGATAAAGCCAACAATCTGAATCCCCGAAACGCGCCTCACAGTGATGTATTCTTAAATAAAGTTAAGTGATTAAACGGAACTTACCGGTTCAAAGGTTCCTTGTCGCCCAAATGCCGTGGCTCTGTTTTGAAAACATAGAGGTCGAGCACGGCTATGGCGCGGGCGAGATATTCTCTCAAATATGTACGCGGACCGAATTCGGCGTCGTCGGTCATTACGGCAACGGCATTCATATCATAATAATTGCTGATGAACAGTGCACGGTAGCAATGGAATGGCTGTGTGATTATCGTGATCGTATCCTGACCAAAGATCTCTTTGCACCTCACGATCGTGTCGAGGGTGCGGAGACCTGCATAGTCGAGGGTGATCACGCTATCCGGGACGCCACTTCTTACAAGGGCCTTTTTCATTTCGATAGGCTCGTTGTAGTATCTAGTTCTATTGTCTCCGCTGACGATAAAATATTTTACTTTACCTGACTGATAAAGTTCCGCAGCAGTTTTTATACGATACTCGAAGAAGGGATTCGGTTTCCCGCCTGGAAGTTTGTTGGCGGTGCCCAACACCACGGCGACATCATTAGCAGGAATACTGTCGGTGTTGGAATACACTTTTGAGGACGTGCTGTTCACAACCCACATATTGGCAACAAGCAGAAGCAACACAAGCGTGCCTAATGTGATCAGCGCTCCCTTCCTGACCCGTCTCCAAAACATAGAACAACAGATTAAAGCATTCCAAAGTTAAGAGTTAGGAACCAAAAGTCACGGGTACAACACAACTTTCAACTTTAACGATTGCGCTTGGCCCAAAACTCTTTCTCCATGATCGCAGGTTGTTTCAAACTCTTGCGATACCAGTCTAAACGCAGTTCTGCTTTTTCGTAGTCTGATAACTGCCAGTTATGTTCGGAATTCCTGATACGATTCACCAATGAACGTATACAAATGGCTGCGCTCACCGAAATATTCATGCTTTCGGTAAATCCAAACATCGGTATGCGGACAACTTCATCTGCATTTTCTAACGCAAATTTCGTGATGCCTCTCAGTTCGTTCCCCATCACAATAGCAACCTTCGAATCGATCGGCAGCTCGTCTATCGATACGCCCGATCCCGGATGTGTAGCCACCACACGGTAGCCGTTAGCCTTCAACTTCGAATAACACTCAACAATGTTATTCTTATCCTTCTCTTTATACCGGATCAGGTTCATCCACTTGTTCGATCCCATCAACACTTTCTTGTTCACCGAATATTTGCTCTTGCCCTCAACGATGTGCAGGTCCTGAATGCCCATACACTCGCAAGTTCTTACAACCGCACTTGCATTCTGTGACTGGTAGATCTCTTCCAGTACTAACGTCATATAACGGGTGCGTTGCTCGAGTACTTTCTCGATCGTAACCTTCCTGTTATCTGTAACATATTGACCCAAAAAGTCGGTGAGCGGTTGGATGTCGTGGGCATTCATTGGGGCAATTTTGTTATTTTTGTAGCGATTTTTTGCACCCCATGCACAGATTAAGCTTGCTGGCTATATTTTTTGGCCTGACCTGTTATGCGAACGCCCAAAACGTGACGTCGGCACCGTGGTCGGATGAACGCACTCTTACCGTCGAACAGTTGGGAAACAGCTTCGTCGTTCCCGAAGAAATTGATGTGATAGACACTGTCGATCTATGGATGAGATGGCAAACGGTGGGAAACTTTACTTTCGGAAAGAATCGCGGCGACCTTCCTATGATCTGCGACCTGTCGGCACTCCACCCCTACTTCAGAGATAAAGTGATTGAATTAATATCGATCTGTAAGTCGAAAGGCATAGAGCTTGCTGTTGTTGAAACATATAGAACAGTGGCAAAGCAAAACGAATACAAGAGGCTTGGTAAGATCTACACCCGAAGCACCGGCGGTCGTTCCAAACACCAGTACGGTTTGGCGGTAGACGTCGTTCCCGTACTCGACTCAGTTCCTTCATGGCACAATGAAGTCGTTTGGAAAAAGATCGGTGCTGTTGGCGAAAAACTTGGGCTCCGTTGGGGCGGGCGTTGGAGGCATCCTTACGATCCCGGTCACTTCGAATGGAGCGGAGGTGTTTCTGCTGCTGCGATGGAACAAGGCCGTTCTCCGCGCATACCTCATCCCGAAAATTATCCATGCCTGGAAGAAGATCTCGCCCTGCTTCAGGACTATTGGAACAAATGGGAATCTGAACAGAAAGGATCTCCCGTGGCCCGCGCAAAACAATCCAGGTAAGATGGAACTGCTGTTCCCTAGCGACTTCATTTTCGGAACAAGCACCGCTGCCACACAAATAGAGACTGCCTTCGAACACGACTGGCAGGGAATAAAAGCAAAAGACGGGTTTGTATTCGACAGGACAACCGATCACGAGCTTCGAAGCAAGGAAGATGTCGAGATCATCTCTTCTCTCGCACCGTACTATCGAATGAGTCTCATGTGGAGCAAGCTGCAACGCGCACCCATGGCCGATCTCGACGAAGAGACAGTTGAACACTACAAGGCAATCTTAAAACAGCTCCGTTCGAAAGGTGTAAGCATTATGATGGTGCTTCACCATTTCACAAACCCGTTGTGGTTTGCGAGGAATGGTGGCTGGGAAAACGAACAGAACGTTCCATTGTGGATCGACTTCGCTAAAAAAGTAGTGAAGACATTCGGGAAATACGTTAGCTACTGGAATACATTCAACGAACCGAATGTTTATGCGAGCTTCGGCTGGGTTGCGGGCTTCTTCCCTCCTTTTAAGAAACATCCCGTTAAGGCAGCGATCGTTGTTCGCAACATGGGCAAGGCTCATGACATCATTTACGATTTCATTAAAGAAAAATTCCCGGATCAACCTGTTGGTATCTCGCACAACTGCGTCGTGTTCTCGCAGGAAAATGTGATCGGCTGGTTCTCGGCTCGGTTGAGCGACTGGTGGTTCATGGAATTCATTCCCAGGCATTTCGAGAAGACCGACTTCTTTGGAATGAGCTACTATGCTCGTATCTCCCACGACCCCATGCCAATTACGTTCATCGATACACCGCATAAGCTGGCAAACAAAGTTCACGACGACATTTGGGAATATCATCCCGAGGGACTTCGCGAATGCATCGAGCGTTATTGGAATAAATACAAGAAGCCGATCATTATTACAGAGAGTGGCGTTTGTGACGCGAGCGATAAGCTAAGACAGCAAGCGATCAGTGATTACGCAAAGATCATTCACAAGGCATTGCAAGACGGCATCGAAATTAAAGGATACTTCTGGTGGAGCACATGGGACAACTTCGAATGGCATCTTGGTCCCTCGATGAAATTCGGTTTATATGAATGCGATCCTGTTACGATGGAAAGGAAGAAACGACCATCGGCAGAGATATTCAGAAAACTGGCGTGGAATAAGATGATTTAGGATTTGTGATTTAGGGATTCGTGATTGGTGATTAATTACGAATTACGAATCACAAATCACAAATTGCGAATCACAAATTGCGAATCCCAACTCATTTCAACTTCCGTTTATTAATAGTACTTTTCCCTTTCTTCGACTCTTCATTACGCAAGTCGATCAGGTAAGAAGCGCTGATCCGTAGCCCCTGGATGTGCACGCGCAGGTCGTCTTTATACTCGTTCGTGAGGCGGAATGTACCCGGATTGTCGGGACTTAGATAACTGCCGCCCAACTCGTAACGAAGGGTGAGCGAGATCTTCTGGTATCCGAGCGGCTCGAACACAAAACCCGTGGCGAAGTTGAGCCCAAACTGAAAACGGTTCGGATCTTTTACATTCATCTGATCGTCGCCGTAGTCGTTATCGCCTTTGTCGAAGACTACTTTATATTTAAGACGATCGATGATCACTTCATTGAGCTGACTGTTCTCGATGTAGCCTTTTGCATTGAGCCAATAACTAACGTTGGGTCCAATACCGAAGAAGAACTTATACTGTTTTACTTTTCCAACTTTGTGAAGGAACTCAACCGTATAGATCATCGGGACGTCGATGTAGTTGTAGTTGGTCTTGAATTTTAAGAGTGGATCATCTTTGCCTTCGAGATACTTTCCTTTTGTTGAATACAGAAAAGCCGTGTTAAGAAAGAATCTTTTGTGAACACGGAATGAAACTCCAACGCCCGCATGAAATCCATAGATGGGCTTCTGCTTATAGAGTCCTTTGCTGTCGCTGTTCCGATCGTATGAAACCCAGGATACCTGTGGTCCCACGACTGGTCCGATCAGTATCTGTGCTTTCAGGGTAGCTGTTGATAACAATATTGTTAACAACAACAGCGCAAATCCTTTCATTGGTCTGCCATTAGGTTTGTTTACCGATTTCTCGCCGGCGTAACGGGGTCAAAATCTGTAAGTTACCGGTTGAATATAGGTTGCAAGATAGTATTTCGATGTATATTCGCAGAATCCTTTCGTCATTCCCTAAAATCGATAAAAGGTAATTAATGAGGTATAGGCCACTATTTTTTTGCCTGGTCATTCTTTTGGCGACCAAAGCTTATTGTCAGACCCCCACTATCACACATGTTGATAAGTATATTAACGGTAATGGACAAACTGTAACGATCTCCGGAAGCAACTTCGGAACCACCGCAGGTAATCTTGTGGTATGGTTCGGCGCAGCATATGGAGACATACAAAATGTTACCGAGCAAACAATCGAAGTTAAGCCACCTGCAGGTGCTACTTATGAAAGTATCGTTGTAACCAATACGTCGACAGGTAAGTCGGCACGGTCAAGTGGAGAATTCTTGTTGTCGTACGGCGGAGAGTCGCCCATTTCTTTATC
Source organism: uncultured Ohtaekwangia sp. (assembly GCA_964490505.1). Lineage (GTDB taxonomy): Bacteria > Bacteroidota > Bacteroidia > Cytophagales > Cyclobacteriaceae > ELB16-189. Next base: position 89,077 of record CAZBCP010000001.1, read on the forward strand.
AAATTTCCTAGCGCAAGGTGATCTCGATGCAGAAACAGGTCTCTACGACCTGTGCATGTGTGATCTTGATGGCGACGGATTGAGCGACGTTACTGGTTCGAACTCCGGTGGCGTAACTGCTCCTCTCAACGGGCTCTCAGTATTCAGGAACACAACTGTAGCTCCGGGAACATTCTCGTTTGCCTCGAAGATGTCGTTTCTCTCATCTACCAAATTACAAAATATAAAGTGTGCCGATCTCAACAACGATGGCAAGAAAGAGCTGATCGTAACAGAAGCAGATCCGGGCACGAGTATTTTTATCCTGAAAAATGCAAGCACGCCCGGTAGTTTGTCATTCACAACACAGAACATTTCGATCCCGGGAACATCTCCGAAGCGTGTGGATGTTGCCGACCTCGACCAGGATGGTCTTCCGGAGATTGTCGTTACCGACCAGAACACTGCCAATAAAGATTTTCTCATTCTTCCAAACACAAGCGCCGGCGCTACGATCTCATTCGACGTACCAATCTCTCTGTTGGTACCTACAACAGGATCGGACGGTCTCGCGATCCAGGATGTTGACGGAGACAATAAGTCAGATATCATTATCAGTCATTTCTTATCGTCCAGCGGAAATGTTTTTGTTTATAAGAACAAGAGTCATCCCGGGACATTTGAGTTCGGCGAGGCTATCAAAGCCGACGTGGCGCCGGAAAGTCCCGCCAATACCGGAGCTCCAATTAACGTTCGACTTGCCGATATCAATGGCGACTCGAAACCAGATATAGTCGTTACCCATTTCTTTGGCTCAAGGATCTCTGTGCAGCTCAATCAAAGTACAAGCACAGAAATAAAATTCGGAGCTGCGACCTCTATCGCCACCGACCCGTATCCGTTCGGTTTGGATGTTGGGGATCTGGATGGCGATGGCAAACCGGATGTGGTTGTTGCTTCCTTGATCGGACCGGCACCCAATACAAAGTCGCTCACGATCCTGAACAACACGAGCACCGCCGGGGCTGTATCGTTTACACGTCTTACCCAGGCAACGACATTTATAAACAGGAATATAGTTGTAGGAGATATCGATGGAGATTCAAAACCGGATATTGCCTATACAAGCGTTGACGATAACACGAATGGCATCCCTGCTTCGAAGATCTCTTTCTTCAGGAATAAATCGTGCATCGTTCCTAAGATCACCCCGGATGGATCTATCGTAGTTTGCAGCAGTTTTCCGCTAACGCTCGAAGCGACGAAATCGCTCGGAGCAACGTATGTCTGGAAAGAAAGTGGGACACCAGAAGGCACCACGACTCAGACATTTACTCCCTCATTATCAGGTAATTACACCGTGGATATTACAAGTGATGGTTGCACTCGTGGATCCAACACCGTTGTGATAACCGTAGGCACCGGATCCGCAGCCACACCGACGATCACCAATACGACGCCCGAACTTTGTGAAGGCGGTACCATCAGCCTCTCCGTAACACCAGTCGGCGGCGAGACCTACAACTGGAAAGGTCCGGAGGGATTCACGGCAACGGGCGCGAGCGTTACACGTCCATCCTATGTTGCAACGTTCGCGGGTCGGTACGAACTCGAGGTTATTAACAATGGATGCCTGGCAGCAACGGCATCTACGTTGGTCGAGACTATTTCGCTACCGTCGTTCAATGTGAACTTCACCGGCTCGGATGTGATCTGTACTGGCGACACGAAACTGCTCACTGCACAGCCAAACGATGCAAACTTCACTTATCAATGGGCTGACGAAGGTGGCAACATCGGCGGCGCGACATCAGCCACTTTTTCTGTTAATGCGACGGGTTCTTATTATGTAAAAGCAAAGTCGGTGCTTTATCCTGCTTGTCCCGAAGTTGAGGCCGAAGCCGTCGATATTCTTCTTGCAACTATTCCGACTGCGACATTTCAATCGCCCGCGGAGACTTGCAAAGACGTTGTTACATCGTTCACCAATCAATCCGTTGCCCAGGAAAATGCAACGCCCGCTTATAAATGGGAGTTTGGGGATTCGGGAACTTCAACGGATAAGAATGCGACACACACATACACCGCGATTGCACCAAGCCTCACGGTAAAACTGACTGTGTCTTATAGAGGAGATGCGTGTGCTACCACGGCGACTAAACAGATCAAAGTATCGGCACCTCCTACTGCGACGATCACAACACCCGGTGGCGTGTTCGAGATCTGCGATGGAGAATCGATCACGTTGGCAGTAAGCGATACATTCAGCGAATACAAGTGGGGGCCGAACGGCGAAACAACGCCCACTATCGAAGCCACTGAAGACGCAACATATTCAGTTCAACTTAAGAACAGCATAGGTTGCAAGATCACAGTCAGTCATAAAGTGGACATTAAACCGGCGCCGAACATTTCAATAACAGCAGAAAAGAATCCGATCAATCTCGGGGAAGAAACGAAGCTCTCGGCAACTGCAGGCTTCGCCGCCTACGAATGGACACCCGTTGATGGACTCGATGACGCCACATCACAAACGCCGATTGCGAAGCCAACACTTCCTACCGAATACACAGTAACCGTCGTCGGTGAGAACGGTTGCCCCGGAAGCGCCAAGCTCCTGCTGGATGTTATCCTGGATAATCCGACCAACCTCCTGCAGATCTCCAACTTCTTTTCACCAAACGGCGACGACACCAATCCATTCTGGACGGTAAAGCCCGACGTGATCGTTCAAAAGTGCGGGGTTACCATCTTCGACGAGAAGGGCGTAAAGGTTTTTGACGCCAAACCCTACAATAACGACTGGGATGGGACCAGCAATGGCAAGAAGTTACCCGACGGGGTATACTATTATGTTATCCGTTGCGATGGTGATAGCGCTTCGAAGAGCGGAAGCATTACGATTCTCAGGTAAACCCTACATGGCTTTGACCTCCAATATCCCCGAAATCTGCCAAAAATGGCCAAAAACGCGTTTTCTAAAGCCGATGATCGGCGATTTATGTATATTCATCGAGAATTGGGTTCCCAGACATTACAAGCCGGGTTACAGAGTCCTTGATTTGTAAATAAATCCCCGGAAACAACTGATTTTGCAACGTTGGCTTTAGTCGAAGCAAAATCAACCTGACACAAAATGAAAAGAACCTCTTTTCTTACCCTCTCACTGTGTTTAGTATCGTTTTTTGCCGCAGCACAGGGCGTCGAGATCTGCAATGACGGGATCGACAACGACGGCGATGGATTTATTGACTGCTATGACGGCAGCTGCGCGAACATCGGCAGCTGCGATGGTACGTTCTTAGGCAACGACGCTAAATGCGAGGCTAAGCCCGCAGAATTCCCAAAGTTTACGATGACGCTCGACTTCGCGTCTCCCGACGAGACGACGAACCACCTTTCGCGTATGGCGGTCGGTGACCTCGATCGCGATGGTATTCCCGAGATCGCAACTATGAACCGCTATACAAAAAAGGTGTTCATACTTAACGGTCGCACCGGTGCCGTGAAGAACAGCATCACTGCGCCCTTCACACCTCAATGGGAAATAGCGATCGCCAACCTCGACAACGACGCATGCGGTGAGATCTTCCTATTCGGTAACGAGGGTAGCGACATCTACCTGTACGGCTACAACTGCGACCTCAGCACTCAATTGTGGAAAACAAAGATACCCGGTGACCCGATCAACTTCGGCGTCGCCGACTTCAACGGCGACGGAAAAGTTGAGATCTACGCAAAAGACGAGATCTACGACGCGAAGACCGGTACCCGCCTCGTGAAGAGCAAGAACTGGAAGGACATGAACGGTGGTCCGGTCGCTGTTGATATCGAAGGCACCGAAGATCTTGAGCTTGTTGTCGGTGGTTACATCTACAGCGTTAACCTCGGTCCTGGAACCCTGGATGGTGGTAGCCTTACAGAAACCCACAAGATCAACGACTATTATATCAGGTATGAATTCAACGCAACCAGCGTCGCCGACTTTAACCTCGATGGTAACCTCGACGTCATCATCTCCGGCTCTACCATTAGTAAGGGCAAGAATACAACAGTGTTCTTCTGGGACGTTGCCAACAATACAGTAAAGACATTCTTCGATAACACATCCGGTTCATATCAACCCGATGGCTGGGTAAACGGTACCGGTCGTATCAACATTGCCGACCTCGATGGCGACGGAAAGATGAACGTATCGTACGTGTCGGGTAAATTCCTGTACGCGTTGGATGAGAACCTGAACCTTTTCTGGAGAAAGGTTATCAACGAAGAAACATCCGGTCATACCGGCTGTACACTCTTCGACTTTAATGGCGACGGAAAAGCCGAGATCGTTTATCGCGACGAGCAGTTCCTTTATATCATCAACGGTACCGATGGTTCTGTTTATAACCAGCAGAACTGTATTTCGCGTACAAACCGTGAGTATCCTATTGTCGCTGATGTAGATGCCGATGGTTCGACAGAAATGTGCGTGCCTTGCGGCTTCGATGACCAGAAAGCGAAAGACAACTTCGACGATATCACCTACTCGCGCTACTCACACGTTCGCGTTTTCAAATCGGCTGCTGAACCATGGGTGCCGGCGCGTCGTGTTTGGAACCAGCATGGTTACTTCAACGTGAACGTAAACGACGACCTTACAATACCGAAACGTCAGCAGAAACACCACCTCGTATTCTCTACCGGTAGCTGTACAACAGGTCCTAACAGGCCCCTGAACGGTTTCTTGAACCAGTCACCGTTCCTGAACTCTTTGGGATGTCCCACCTATGCATCACCCGACCTTGCATATGTTGATAACTCGTTGATCGTAAATCCTCCGACATGTCCTGAAAAGAAATTCACGGTGTCGTTCCAGATCACGAACAAGGGCGACCAGGTGTTGGATGGGAATGTGCCGATCACATTTTACAACGGCAATCCCGCGGCTGCAGGCGCTGTGAAGCTCGGGACGATCTCCGTCACACTTTCTGCTTTTGGTCCTGGTGACGTCCAGGCTATTAATAATGCCGAGGTGAATGGCCCTGGCTCTGAGTTCATGTTGTTCATTGTGTTGAACGACAATGGATCTACCGTGCCCACTCCTATCAAGTTGCCCAATACAAATTTTGTTGAGTGCGATTATAGCAACAACATCATTTCGGCACCTGTGCTTCCAAAGAGCGTTCCGATCGTAGCTACCTCTACGGACAATGCACACTGTCCTGGTCCTACACCTCCTAATGGTACCTTGAGTGCCTACGTAGAATTAGGTGCAACTCACAACACGAATGATTTTGTATTCAAATGGTTCAAGGACGTTGTTGATGCAACACCGGAATATACCGGATCGACAGTTGCTGGTGTAACCGATGGAACTTACAAGGTATTTGCCGTCCACAAGACAGCAATGTGTAACTCCGATACGGCGACAGTAGTTGTTGGATTGGATATCGGTCCATTGAAAGTAACCATACAGGAGCTTGCAAAAGTTACAGACTGTAAGAATCCTAATGGCAGTCTCCAGGCGATACCGGACAGTAAAGGACAACCTTCAAGTGCCTTCACGTACGCATGGTACCAGGGTAACGACATCTTTACATCGCCGCAAGTTGGTAACAACGAGATTGCGACCGACTTGAAGGCCGGTACCTATACGGTGCTTGTCACCGAAAAGCTCTCTGGTTGTACAGCCGTCGAATCTAAAGCCGTGCAAAGTGCGGTTATACTTCCGGTTGTCGCCATTACTACGACTGATATCGTCTGTTCGTCTTCTAACTCAGGAAAGTTGAGCGCAACAGCTGACGGTAAAACTGCCGGTTATAAGTTCGCGTGGTATAAGGGTACATCCGTAAAACCGAGTCCCGATCTTAACGGTGCTTCGCAAACAGGCCTGGCGCCGGGTAGTTACACACTCGTCGCTACCAACAACAACACCAAGTGCGCGTCGGCTCCCCAAACGGTGACGATCACACAAACACCTGCTCCCGTTGTTACGGCAGCGATCGGTTCTCAAATGACTTCGTGCGATGTTTCGAAGCCGAATGGTACCGCAAGTGCCACGGTTACTGGAGGCCCTGCAGGTTATTCATTTGAATGGTTCAAGGGAACATCACTCACTGCAGCCAACAAGATCGGCAGCACGAGCGCGATCAATAACCTTGCTACGGGAACATACACGGTTCGTGCAACACACGATGCTTCAGGTTGTAAAGACACCGATAAGGTCGTGATCGACTTCCAGGCGGTAACTCCTACTCTGTCGCTCGCTGTGGTGCCGGTTACGACCTGTACTCCTTTCAACGGCAAGGTAACTGCAACACCTTCGTATGATGCTCCTTCCGACTTTACTTATACCTGGTATGCAGGAAGCACTGCTACCGGTACTCCTCTTGCCGATACCGATAACGTTATCGATCTGAAACCTGCAGGAGACTACACTGTAGTGGCCACGCATAAGACCAAGTTCTGTAATGCGAATCCCAAGACCGGAACGGTGCTTGACAACTCGCCTCAGATCACGATGACGTTGAATAGCACGATCACCGTATTACCAAGTGACTGTAACTCGAACAACGGTGTGATGGCAGTTGATATCGCTTCGCCTGGCAATAGCTCGGCCGGTTTCGATGCGGACTGGCATTTTGGTCGCGAACCTTTTAGCGGTGGCGTTATCCATCACGATCACGCGGTCTTCACTTCGACAGCAAGCAGCTTGAAGACAGGCGTATATACTGTAACAGCCACCGACCTCGTATCGGGATGTACTAAAGACCAGGATTTCGATCTGCCTTTTGCTAACGCACACAGTCTCGATATCGTAGCGATCGATCACGTAACGAGCTGCGTTCCAGGTACAGACGGTGCGGTAACTGTAAAACTCAATAAGACTCCGCTCCCAGGCTTCGTGGAAGGAGACTATACTATTCTTGCCTATACAGGAAAGAACGACAAGAACGACGGATCAGAGATCCGTACGATAGCAGGTGTTACGGGTACGTTGAATTACTCTACCGATCCTCCACTCGATCTCGTCCCAGGCTTCTACACCTTTGTTGCCGTTTCGAATAACACGGCGTCGGGTATGGCTGGGTGCCGCTCGGTTCCGAAGACAGCCGAGATCAAGAAGAACACTGACGATCCGGAAATTGCAACCAGCTCGGTTAATCCCAACTCAAACTGCGCGGGCACAACTGGTAACGGCGCTGTTGCATTGGATGTCGATAGTGGCGGCAGCCCGATGAACTATACATTCCAATGGTTCGTTGGCAGCGCTGCGTCGGGTACAACATTACCAGGTGGTGGTGTCAATGGAGAATCTTTGTCGGGTTTGGATCCTGGATTCTACACGGTGAAAGTGACGGGAACCACAGGCACGCAGCTCGGTTGCTTCGCTACACAGACGGTTTCGATCGGATCCGATCCGATGAACGTGGATATACAGGCTGGCGGTTTTGCAACTGTAGATCTTACAGACTGTAATGCAGGTACTGGCGATCCAAATAAGACTGGTAGCGCCACCGTAAGCCAGATCAAACAGGATGGGGTGAACGCGAACCTTGCCGACTATAACTTCGATTGGACAAAGGCTGATGGAAGTCCATTGCAGAATGGCGCTTCACCTGTACTAAGTCCTCTCGACTCCGGGGCATATGTGGTAGTTGCCACCAACAACATAAGCAAGTGTTCTGTAACACTTCCCTTCCAGATCAAAGACATGACCATCGGAACGGTGAACGTGGACCTCGTCTCTTTCACCAGCCCTGAAAGATGTATACAAGACAAAGACGGAAGCCTGAAAGTTGTAGCGAGCGGTACCGGCGCCGGATACACATATTCGTGGTTCGTCGGCACTACAGCAACTGGTTCTGTTATCAGTAACAGCGACCAGATCAACATCAACATTCCACATGGAAGTGTTGATGCCGACCGTACTGTTCTTGTTATGAACACAACCAACAACTGTAGAGCTATTGGTGTCTACAATGTTCCCCTGGTTGTTAATGATATCCTTTCAACAGTGTCTTCGTCGCCGCTCACAAGCTGTATATCCAGTGATGGCAGTGTGTTTGGAACGGTAACGAACGATAACAGCAACGACTACAATTACTTTTGGTACGATGGCCCTATTGTAAAAACAACAGAGGATCATACAGGCAACACGGTGATCAATCTCCCCGACGGTGAGTACACCATGGTTGCTGTCGACAAGATCGATAACTTCTGTCAGTCAGCTCCGAAACAGGTGTTTATTATCGATCGTCGCGAGCATCCCGATGTTACAACAACTGTTCTCTCTCCGCTTACCAACTGCGATCCTTTGAAAGCGAACGGTAGTGCGACAGGTACCGTACCTGCAGCCGGAGACGATGCGGTGATATTGTATACTTATCAGTGGTTCGAAGGCGATGTTCCGATCGGTTCGGGCGCGACAGCTTTCTTCGATGGTCCTACTGTAGACGGTTTGGGAGCCGGCACTTATTCGGTGCGCGCTACGAACAGGACTTCCGGTTGTACCGGGGAAGCGTCTGCGATCATCATCGAGAATTTCCCGACCATTCCTAACCCTGACATTGTGGTGCTGCAGAATGTAACGAGCTGCGTGATGGACAACGGTGTCATGAGCGCCTCGGTGGGTGGAAACACAGAGGATTACATTTTCACATGGTATAAAGGACAGGCTGTAACGTCCGATATATACGACACCGGTGAAGTTATCGACAGCCTTGCAGTTAGTTTTTATACTGTGACTGCTACGAGCAGGATAACGGGTTGTACAACAGGTCCTGATACCGATCAGATCATTGAGGAGAAGGTGTTCCCTGATTTTGACTTCAAGATCATACCTGCGAGCTGCGAAGGCGACAATGGTTTTGCTTCGTTGGTAATGACGAGCAATGTGCCGATCGAATCGATCGAATGGAGAACAAGCGGCGGTCTTATTGCTGCCGGTCCGAACCTGGAGAATATCGGCGCCGGGTCCTATGAAGTGACTGTTGTATCGGAGCTTGGTTGTTCCACAACGAAAGACGTGGAAGTTGGTACAGAGATCAGGCCATACAATGGTGTGTCGCGTAACGGCGATGGACGAAATGAAATTTTCAATATCGCTTGTATTGAAAACTTCCCGGGTAACAACGTGAAGATCTATAACCGTGCGGGAACGCTGGTGTATGAGGGGGATGGTTATAACAACGTCGATATCTATTTCGATGGTAAGTCGAATCGTGGTGTAAGCCCGATGGGTATACTACTGCCGGATGGAACTTACTTCTATGTGATCGACAAGCGAGACGGATCGAAGCCTTTGGCTGGATATCTTGAAATTGTAAAATAGGTGTACCTGAACCTTGAATAACGCTATGCGAATTTTTACCCGAATACTATTTTTTGGGATCATCTTATTGCTGGCGCCTGGAGCCCGGGCCCAGCAATATCCCGTATTCACGCAATACTATTTCAATGAACTTGTGATCAACCCCGCCTTTGCGGGCAATCACGTGCAATTGAGTATGACGGCACTTTACAGGAACCAGTGGGTGAACCTTCCAGGTGCGCCACGTACGTTCTCGTTTACCGGGCACACTGCGTTGTTGAGAAGCAAGATCGGCGTTGGATTGATGGTAAACCACGACGAGATCGGTAGTTACAAGAACGACCACGTCTACGGAAGCTATTCATACATGCTCAGGTTCCCTCATGCCACGCTGGCGATGGGATTGCAGGCGGGTTTCAATATCGTGGGTGCCGACTTCAGCAGTTTGGATCTATTGGATCCCAATGATGCGTCGTTTGCTCCGTTCAACAAGCTGAAGCCCAACTTTGGTGGTGGTGTGATGTTTAGCAAGAAGCACTGGTTTGTAGGCTTCTCGGTGCCGTTTATTATCAACAGTGCGGTGGCTTCCGGATCTTTCGAGGGTATTCTCAATGAGATCCGAACGAAACGTTACTATTTCATTCGAGGCGGTACCATCTTCCCCTTTGCAGGGATGAAAGATGTGCAGTTCAACCCATCGGTACTGGTTCGTTCACAGGAAGGTCAGCCGTTGAGTGTGGATCTTAACGCGGCGTTTGTATTTTACGAGGTGTTCAGTATTGGCACTTCGGTCCGAAGCGGCGACTCGTTTATAACGTTTATAGATCTGAAGCTGAGTGAAAGCTTCCACTTTGCATATTCATACGACTGGACGTCATCGTCGCTGAATAAATTCTCGAATGGTTCGCACGAGTTTATGTTGAACTACAGGACGCGTATACGGGGTATACATCACAATGCGCAGTGTCCTGATTACTATCGATACAGAGAATAGTTTTTATTTTTTTGGTTCGAAGTCGATCCCCCATCTTTCTTTGGCTAGCTGAAAGGCGCTGATCTTTTGGATCTTGCCGTCGCGCATGACGATGAGAGGGTGGTTTATGGCCATTCGTTCTTTTATGAGCTTGTCGCCAGCCGCAAGAAAGCCTGCAAGTATCTTTTCACGTAGTTGCTTATAGTTCGGCTTTGAATTCATTGTATTTTGATTTGATTCTGATCCATCTTTTCGAATCGAGGACACTGAATTTGTTCCCAGTTTGCCCTTCTGCTACGATCTGACGAGGATGAGTTGTATTATCTATGATGATCCAATAATCCACCAGCCAAATATAGGTGTTAAATAAATGAACTAATCCTCGCTTGTATCTACGTCTGATGTCCTGCGTTGGAATATAATGTCCTCCAAGCTCAACTCTCTCCTGCACACGTTGTGATGAGACTTCAACGGAATCAATCCAGGCATAGATCAAAATAATTTCATAGTCATACTCACGGGCAAATGTGATCATGCGCCGATGCGACAACCCGGAAAGGGTGGTTTCGATCGCAAAATCAATCCCTTGTTGTATGCTTCTCCTTACTAGCTCTAAAGTTCGCTTTCCCGCGTTGATGCCGACTCGATCATCCATTCGTTCTGCGAGGATATCAGCATTCACGAACTCGTTACAGTTCAAATAGTCCGGCAAGAGGCTATTAGCAACCGTCGTCTTCCCTGCCCCATTGCAACCAGCGATAACGTACATCTTCGGCATAGACAAAGATCAATGCACACGTTTGATCGATGCAAAATGACATCACCAGAAAACCTGATCATTTTCAAAGATTGTTTTTCTCATTAACGAACAGTGTGCGGACAGATTATACTTTCGATACATGACAACATTTTACATTTCATTACTCTTCCGTTACATCCTTTTTCCAGTTTCTACGGTATACAAAAAAAGTTGTAACACTTAGAAACTATTCCAAACATTCAAAGTAATACCAGTCATGAAAACTAAAATCAACCTCACCATCGCCGCGTTATGCCTCACAGTCATAACCGCTGCCAACGCACAGGTGATCCAACCCACCAACGCCGCCGCCGCCACCACCGAAATCAAGGGTACCCCGTACCTCGACGAAGCCTTTGTGAGTGGTACGATCCTCACATCCACCAATTCGCGCACCGCGCCCCTCCGCTACAACGCCTATAAAGATCTTATCGAATTCCAGGTCGACGGACAGGCACGCGTGCTCGATCCATCTACAACCATTAAAAAAGTAAACCTCGGCCAATCCACTTTCGTGGTCGAGAAATATGTTAACGACAAGGGTATTCCCAAGTATGGATATTTCACCCGCCTCGATAGCGGCAAAGTGAACCTGTTCTCGAAGAAATCCGTGAAGTTCACACCCGGCCTCAAAGGACGCGCCCTCGACGGTGGCGATCAGCCTGCCGAATATCGCCGCAATCCCGATGAATTCTACTTCAAACTGGGTGACGGCGAGCTCGTAGAGATCAAAAGCATAAAGGCATTCGTTGCCGCACTGCCCGACAAACAAGACGAAGTCTCGGCCTTCGCTAAAAAAGAAAAGATATCGCCACGCGATGAAGAAGAGTTAGTAAAGCTGGTAAAGTACTACAACTCTTTATAGGTGCGAGGTGCCGGGCTAATTGTCAGAAGAGCTTCACCTCTTCGATGATGTCCCGCGTAAGATTGTAGAATTCTTTGTGAATGTTGAATGGAGGACTCCCCTGGGAGTCCTTTTTCGTGTACGAACCATCCTCGTGCATGATGTAGCTATTCACGTTATCCTTCAGGTTGTAACGAAGGATGTTCATAGCCTGCTTCTTCAGGATGTCTTGCTCCAGCATAAACAACGACTCGATACGGCGGTCGAAGCTTCGCACCATCGCATCGGCGCTGCCGATATAAACCTTCGGGTTCCCGTTGTTGTGGAAGTAATATATCCTCGAGTGCTCGAGGTACTCGCCCACGATCGAATACACCTGGATGTTGTCGCTGAGTCCTTTTCGTTGTGGACGAAGGCAACAAATTCCGCGAACGATCAGGCTGATCTTTACACCCGCCTGCGAGGCTTCGTAAAGGGCATCGATAAATTCTTTGTCCTGAAGCGAATTGAACTTGATCACGATACCTGCCGGCAATCCATTACGCGCATTCTCCGCTTCCCTCCTCACGAGGTTGCAGAGTTGTATCCGCATATCGCGCGGCGAAGTGATCAGGTTACGATAAGCGAACGGCTGCGAATGTCCTGTGATTACATTAAAGAAATCCGATACATCGTTGCCGTAGATCTCGTTGGTCGTCAGCAATCCTACATCGGTATAAAACCTCGACGTCGTCTCATTATAGTTTCCACTCGACAAATGAACATAGCGAAACACTCGGTCGTCGTCTTCTTTTCGGACGATCAATAAAAGCTTCGTATGTGTCTTCAGGCTGCTTACACCATAGATCACAAAACAGCCTGCCCGCTGAAGCCTCTGCGCTTCCCGCAGGTTATTCTCTTCATCGAAGCGAGCCTTTACCTCGAACAGCACCGAAACGTGCTTGCCCGTCTCGGCCGCCTTCAACAAAGCCGCAGTAATTCGTGAGTCTTTCGCGACACGGTAGATCGTGATCTTGATGGACAATACTTTGGGATCTTCGGCAGCCTTCTCGAGGAGCTCAAGCACCGGCTCCATCGAATCATATGGATGATGCAAAAGCAGGTCCTGCTTCTTCAACAACTCGAATGGACTCGCGTCGGCATTCTCAGGATATAATGGCGGCTTGCGATGAGCGCGAAGCGGCGCACGCTTGTCTTTGAAGTTCTTGTGATTGATTATCTGCAGTAGGCCGGTGAAGTCGATCAGGCTCTCTTTGGGTATCGAAATAATGTTAAGATCGTCGATATCCCACTGGATCTTGAGGACCCTAATGATCCAGGGGTCTCCATTCTCCTCGACATCGATGCGCACGACGCGACCGGTACGACGGGTCTGCAGCTTGCGCTTAAGCTCCTCTAAAAAGTTAGATTCGATATCTTCACTTTCTTCCAGTGTAAAGTCTCCGTTTCGATTGATCCTGAACAACGTGACACTCTGTACGTCGACATTGCGGAAGAGATGATGAATATTATTTCGGATGATCTCTTCAATTGGAACAAACAACGTCGTGTTGCCAACCACCAATTCGTAGAACCTGGGAATGTTGCTCGGCACCTGTATGAACGAAGCCTTTGGCTGTGCTGCACCATCGTGCATGAACTTCGTGACCACACCGAGCAACAGGCGGTTGTTCTTCAGTATCGGAAACGCATGATAGCTGTCGAACAGCATCGGCGTAAGCATGGGATACACCGTCTTCACGAAATAGCTGTTCACATGAGTAGCAAGTTCTGGAGTCAGCGAGTTGTATGACCGTATCTCGAAACCGTTGTCTGCAAACAACGGCTTCAATTTTTCGAGATAGATCTCGTGCTGTGTGTTGATGAACTTACGCACCTCCGACAATAACAATTGACGGAAAGGTTCTTCGCGAAGTCCACTGTAGTCGTAACGCTCTTTGTTAAAGTCGATGTAATTGTAAAGGGAACCAACCCGGATGGTACAAAACTCGTCGAGGTTAGACGATGTGATGGAAAAGAACCGCAGCCTGTCGAATATGTTGCGGGCAGTATACATCGCCTGGTCGAGCACCCGATAGTTGAATTGGATCCAACTGAGGTCACGACTCACGTAGTTGCTTCGAAATACTTCGTCCTTAAGTACGTCGGATGAGTAAACCTGTTCTGTTGTTGTTCCGGTAATTTCCATTTCCATTCACGCAAAAATACAGGCGGCCCGCTGCGAGCCATCCTGCCGTATATGAAGTTGGTATTAATTATTCACTAAATATCAACGCGAGCGTATTTGGCATTCTTCTCGATAAACTCACGTCGTGGGCCAACTTCATCGCCCATGAGCATCGAGAAGAGCACGTCGGCTTCGGCAGCCGATTCAATGGTCACCTGCTTCAGGGTACGGTGCTGAGGATCCATCGTGGTGGTCCAGAGCTGCTCGGGATTCATTTCACCTAACCCCTTGTATCTCTGCACGTTAACGCTATCTTCCTTGCCATCTTTCGCCAACTCTTTCACGATCTGCTCGCGCTGTTCTTCCGTCCAGCAATACCTCTCTTCCTTACCTTTCTTGAGCAGGTAAAGCGGCGGCAACGCGATATAGATATACCCCTGTTCGATCAGCTCACGCATATAGCGGAAGAAGAACGTAAGGATCAACGTGCGGATGTGACTACCGTCGACATCGGCATCGGTCATGATTATGATCTTGTAGTAACGAAGCTTGGTCATGTTCACGGCCTTCTCCCCTTCCGCCGTACCAAATGTTACGCCAAGGGCCGTGATCATATTCTTGATCTCTTCGTTCTCGTAGATCTTATGCTCCTGTGCTTTCTCAACGTTGAGGATCTTTCCACGCAATGGAAGTATAGCCTGGAAATTCCTGTCGCGGCCCTGCTTTGCTGAACCACCCGCTGAATCACCTTCCACGAGGTATAGCTCACAGATCGCCGGATCGGAACTTGCACAGTCGGCAAGCTTACCGGGCAATCCAGTACCGGTAAGCACGTTTTTACGCTGAACCATTTCGCGTGCTTTACGCGCTGCAATTCGGGCCTGTGCCGCCAGTATCACCTTGCTCACGATGAGCTTCGCCTCTTTGGGATTTTCTTCGAGGAAGTCGTGAAGTATATCACCAACAGCCTGGTCTACCGCCCCCATCGCTTCTGTATTACCGAGCTTGGTCTTGGTTTGACCTTCGAACTGTGGTTCGGCGACTTTCACCGAAACCACGGCTGTGAGGCCTTCACGAAAATCGTCGCCGCTTACCTCGACCTTTGCCTTTTCGAGCAGGCCCGACTTATCGGCGTAGGCTTTCAACGTACGCGTGAGTGCCCTGCGGAAGCCCGCCACATGCGTACCTCCCTCGTGTGTATTAATGTTGTTCACGTAAGAGACCAGGTTCTCGGCGTATGAAGTGTTGTAGCTCAACGCAACTTCTACCGGTACCTCCGATTTTTCATTCACGACATAGATGGGCTGAGCGATCAGCTTCTCTTTTGTTGAGTCAAGATACTCGACGAATTCTCTCAATCCCCCTGCCGAAAAGAACGCCGTGGTCTTTGGCTCACCCTTCTCGTCGAGGTCGCGGAAGTCTTTCAGGTTCAGCTTGATGCCTGCATTGAGGAACGCAAGCTCGCGTAAACGAGCCGCAATAGTCTCGTAGTTGTAGTCGGTGACCTGGAATATTTCCTTGTCCGGCTTGAAATGGATGGTAGTACCAGTACGCTCAGATTCGCCGATAACGCGCACCGAATACCTTGGTACACCGCGATCGTATTCCTGCTCGAAGATCTTGCCTTCACGATAAACGGTGGCGTGGAGATATTCTGAGAGGGCATTAACGCAGGTTACGCCCACGCCATGTAGCCCCCCGGAAACCTTGTATGTGTCTTTGTCGAACTTGCCGCCGGCGTGGAGCACGGTGAGAACCACCTCGAGGGCAGAGCGCTTTTCCTTCTCGTGCATGCCCGTAGGAATACCACGACCGTTGTCGGTCACGGCAATGGAATTGTCGGCGTTGATGGATACCTGGATCTCGTCACAATAGCCCGCAACCGCCTCGTCGATACAGTTGTCGACTACCTCCCAAACGAGGTGATGGAGCCCCTTTACGCTGACGTCGCCGATGTACATGGCGGGACGTTTCCGTACCGCCTCCAAGCCTTCAAGAACCGTGATATTATTCGCTGAGTAGTTATTGTCTTTACCTGCTTTTTCTGATGCCATTTTAGAGTGTTTGCAAACCGTCAAAAATAACGTTTTTTGCCTCATTTTCTGCGATTTACGTGAGAAATAGTTGGGTATTTTTTCGACGGGAACAAGGCCTTTAGGAAATGAATAACTAAAGATTTAGTTTTAAGTATGAAGAGGGTGTTTTGGACGTTGGTGCATACTCTGATGGCAGTGATTACACACGCCCAATCGGGACAGGTACCGATCTTCGCAAACAAAAAGGACTCGGTCGAGTACGCACAGCTCGACAAGGCTCTGAATGCTATCGCAGAGAAGGCCTCACAGGCACAGAACTTCGGCACGATCGATAGCACGTTCATCGCACGCAGGAAGTTCCTCGAAGGCAAACAGTTTGTCTATCGATGGGTCTTTCAGCAAGACAAGAACTTTACTCCCTACCAGGTCTTATCGACCATTAAGAACAAGGATTCGATCACCAGGATCTCGATTATCGGAAAGAGCAGCACGAAAATACCGCGCAGTATCTATCGATATAAAAATCTGAGCGATGTAGAGCTGATCGATTTCAAGATCACCCGCCTGCCGCGAAGATTGAAGGTGAAACGAGTGATCCTGTACAACAATTTTGCTTCGAAACCATTGAAGCTCTCGAAGAATAAAACGATCCAGGCGCTGGTGATACGCGGTGATGAACAAGGAATGCTGCCGAAGAGGTATGATAAGCTAAGGGATCTGCAGGTGTTGATACTTGCCCGGAACAACCTGAAAACATTTCCAAATATTGAAGGCTGTACGAAACTGAATACGATCAACCTGAACAACAACAAAGTTGAAAGCATCGATCCAGCTATCGCTAAACTTACTGCGCTCGAGAACCTGCTCCTGTATAACAACAACATCAAAGAGATCCCGGATGAGATCTACACCATGACGTGGCTGCGGTCCGTCGATCTATACTTCAATCATATCGCGAGGATCTCGCCGGCGATCGTTAGCTGGAAGAATCTCGAGGTCCTTTACCTCGCCAACAATGAGATCTATACAATACCCAATGAGCTAGGCGAGCTTAGAAATCTCAAAGAGCTGTATTTGCATCACAATAAGCTGAGTAATCTGCCGGCTTCAATCGGCAACCTGACTTCGCTTTACACGCTGCGGATCAATAACAACAACATGATCGAATGGCCGATGGGTTTATCGAACCTGAAGAATCTTACAAACTTCGATTGTTCTTTCAACCAGTTCGAATCGCTACCGATCAACGACCTCGATTTCAGGAACATGAAGATCCTGTCGATCGGCGGTAATCCGTGGGATCCGAAACTTAAACCAAGCCTACTTGCCTGGGTGCATTCATTGCGGGAGAATGAGACGGTCGTTCATCTCGATAACAATCTTCTTCGGAAGTAGGGCGACGGGTAGACGGGCGAAGGTAGACGGGCGAAGGGCGACGGGTAGACTGGGGATGTTACTTTTCGGTTACGAGAACCTCCTTTGCTTTGAGTAGTTCTTTCCTTTGACTCTCCGTGACTTTTGGATAATGCATGTCCAACTCCTTTAAAGTTTCGAGGATGACTTCTGCAACAGCTAAACGTGCAAACCATTTGTCATCTGCAGGAATAACGTACCACGGCGCTTCTTTCATCGATGTCTTTTCGAGAACATCTTCGTATGCCTCCTGGTATTCTTTCCAAAAACCTCTCTCCTTCAGATCGCTGGACGAGAACTTCCAGTTCTTCGAAGGATCTTCTATGCGCTCGAGAAATCTCTTCTTCTGCTCCTTCTTCGATACATGCAGAAAGAATTTAATGATCACCATGCCGTTCGAAGCCAGCGTTTTTTCGAAGCGACGGATCTGTTGAAATCTGGTTTCCCAGAATTTAGTATCGATGTCTTTCACAGAATCAATTCCAGGCAACAGCTCTTTAAGAATGTACTCGGGATGAACGCGGGTAACGAGCACATTCTCATAATGTGAACGATTATGGATCGCGATCTCGCCGTGCGCCGGCAACGCTATCATGTGACGCCAGAGATATTGGTGATCAAGCTCCGTACTGTTAGGTGCCTTAAAGCTTTGCACTTTTACACCTTGCGGATTAAAACCCGACATCACGTGCTTAATGGCTCCGTCTTTTCCAGCAGCATCCATTGCCTGGAATATGATCAGTACGCTATGCCTGTTATGCGCATAAAGCATGTCCTGGATCTTCGCAAGTGCTTTCCTGCTTTCGTCGAGAAGTTGTGAAGCTGATTCCTTCTTGAGGGTTTTACCCTCATAGCCGGTCGCAAAGTCCTTTAGTTTAACCTTGCTTCCTTCTTTAACAATGAAGTCTTTGATGCGGATATTTTTCGAGCTCATGAATTTCTAATAAGTATTTCCGGTATAATTTATTTAAATTCTCTTACCACCGTTCGAAAAACTTAAGTCGATATGAAAACAATCACCGCAATCATCGCAACTGTCTTTGCAGGCTTAGTCAGTTTCACAGTTGCTGCCCAGGATGACAAGGCAGCGATCAAAGCCATTATTGAGAAAGAAACCCTCGCTTTCTTCAATGCTGATCGAAAAGCATGGGAAGATACATGGGTGCACGCACCGCACACGTATTGGTCTTACTCCGACTCTACGGGTACGAGCTTTATTGAAGGATGGGATGCCCTCACCCGCAACTTCGACGAGTACTTTCGAACTCAGGTGTCGAACCGCTCGATCGACGTGGCACACCAGTCGAGTAAATTACAGATCGACCGGGTGTGGAAGGAGCTTCGCGTCTATGGATCGGGCGCCTTCGTGCACTACATTCAACGGGTAAAAGATAATGGTATCGACAGGGATGAGACTTCGCAGATCCGTATCCTTGAAAAAGGAAAAGACGGCAAGTGGAAGATCGTCTGTGTCGGCGCTATAGCAAGCTATCCAAAGGAAGAGCTGATCGTAACGCGTCCTTAGTATTGTCCGGTCCGCAACATCACCAGGGTGCAACCTTCGACTACCTCCACACCTTTCGATTCCGCAAGGTGTGCGAGCTCGGGGTTTTCGGAGCCTGGGTTGAAGATGATCCTTTTCGGCTTTAGGCCAAGGATGTAATCGTACCAGCCCTCTTGTCGTTGCGGACCAACATACATCGTAACCGTATCTACATCTTTTATCGCAGGCTTGTCGAAAATAGATTGGATCGGTTGTCCGTATACTTCGCCTTTCTTGATTCCGATCGGGATAAACTCATGCTTATATGCCTTCAGATTTTGCGCAGCTAAATACGCATAACGTGAGGGATTGGGAGTGGCACCGATGATCACAGTCTTCTTCATTTCTTCCTTTTATTTCACAACAAGATCCACGGTAACTTCGATCTTGTTTTCCGGTTTTATTTTATCTGCAACAGTCATTTGTGCGTGGTAAGTTTCGCCGGCCTTCATGGGATTGCCGACCGTTACCGTTCCACGCAGCACGGCTGCATCTTCGGGCGCATATCCCTGTTCTGTCGCAAGAATGTCCCTCCCTTCCAGCACAACAACTCCATCTTTGTCGGTAACAACGAGGTCGACTACCGGGAACGCGCGTCCTTCCTGTAATTCGTAGTTCTCGACTTCGTCGATCTCGATCGCAACTGTTTCGCCGATTGAAACAACATTACTTGTCGTTACCTGGTTCTGGCCATTTACGAGATAAGCCTTTCCAACGCGAAAGCCGCTGTACGTCAGCTTCATCCCGGTAACGAGATCTTTGTTAGTACCTGCACTGAAATTGCAGGCTGTTAGTACTGAAGCAATGATGATGAAAGCAAGGATATTTTTCATAGCTATTGGGGATTAGGTCCTATAAATATACTTATCGGCGATTGCTTCGGCACATCTTTCGCCGTCCATAGCTGCAGAAACGATGCCACCTGCATAACCCGCTCCTTCCCCACAGGGAAACAACCTCGCGATCTGCGGATGTTCCAGGGTTTCATCATTGCGCGGTATCCGAACTGGTGAGGATGTTCGGCTTTCGACGCCCACTAGTTGTGCCTCATTGGTGAGATATCCCTTCATTTTAGAGCCGAAGTTCACAAGCCCTTGCTTGAGGCTTTCGGTTATAAAACCCGGAAGCACAGCGCTTAGTTCTGATGCAACGACGCCAGGCTGATACGAAGTATCGGGAAGACTATTCGACATCTTTGATTGCGTGAAGTCGATCATGCGTTGTGCAGGCGCAGCCTGGGAGCCACCAGCAACTTCGCAGGCCTTTCGCTCTATGTCGGCCTGGAAGTACATGCCGGCAAGCGCTCTATATTTTTCGTACGCTTTAAAGTCGGGCGGTTCTACTGCAACAACGATCCCGGAGTTGGCATACTTCGAATCGCGACGGGAAGGACTCATGCCGTTCACAACAACTTCGCCGGGCGATGTGGCTGCCGGCACGATGAAGCCACCGGGGCACATACAAAACGAGAACACACCGCGCTCACGCCCATTCACTTTTGCCTGGTGAACTAATGCATACGACGAGGCTGGAAGGAATGGTCCCCGGTCAACAGCACAATGGTATTGGATCTGGTCGATAAGACTTTGATGATGCTCGATGCGCACACCCAATGCGAAGGCCTTGGCCTCGATCAATATCTTTCTTTGATCGAGTATATGAAAGATGTCGCGTGCCGAATGACCTGTTGCGAGAATAACCGAAACACCATGAAGAGTTGTACCATCATTGAGCTTTACGCCTCGACACTCGTTGCTTTCGATGATGAAGTCGGTGACTTTGGAATCGAAACGCACAACACCACCCGCAGCAATGATCTGCTCACGAAGAGCCGACACAAGCTTGGGAAGATTGTTGGTCCCAATATGCGGATGGGCATCGTATAAAATTTCTTCGGTAGCACCATTGGCCACCATGATCTGCAAAATTCTTAGAACATTCCCGCGCTTCTTCGAACGAGTGTAAAGTTTGCCATCGGAATAGGTTCCTGCCCCACCTTCGCCAAAACAATAATTGGACTCGGGGTTAACGATATTCTCTTTGTTGATTGCAGCGAGGTCCCGCCTCCGTGAGCGCACATCTTTTCCGCGCTCTAGAACGATCGGCCTGAAGCCGAGTTCAATCAGCCGAAGAGCAGCAAACAAACCTGCGGGACCCGACCCAACGACGATAACTTCCGGTTTCTTTGAAACATCATCGTAACGAAACGATGGAAGTTGTGGATCGAAGGGTTTGCGTATCGCCTCCACCTGCATGTGAACGACGACGTTTCGGCTACGCGCATCGATCGATCGTTTGATCGGTCGGATATACCAATCGGCTTCGGGAAGTTTTAATTTCTGGTTGAGAGAGAAAGATCCTCCGAATGCTTCTTCGGGAGATAACTTGAGATCGAATGTCTTGTTCATGAATCGGTGAAAGGGATTGAGCCTTTAAACCGGGAGCAAAGATAATTATTTGTGTCGCAATGGATACACGGAGGAGCAGAGGGACGCGGAGGTTAAGTGTCGCAATGGATACGCGGAGGAGCAGAGGGACGCGGAGGTTAAGTGGCGCAATGGATACGCGGAGGAGCAGAGGGACGCGGAGGTTAAGTGGCGCAATGGATACGCTAAGGGAGCAGAGGATACGCGGAGGTTAAGTGGCGCAATGGATACGCGGAGAAGCAGGGGACGCGGAGAGCTTTAAAAGACTTAGCGTACCACCGCATCTTTGCGTATCCTCCGCGACACAAAAAAAACCTCACCTCCTGCTAAAAGAAAACGCAAAACCTATATTCAACCCAAACCGGAACGTCTGCGACAAATTGCCCTGCTTGATATTACTGAACACACCTTCGAACATCGGGTCGGCAACTTCCAGCTTTCGGTATCCGATGCCATAGCCAACATATGCATCAATGGTAACGCCATCTGCATCGCGGCGCTGCATCAATCGCGCACCACCAAGAATGCCATACTCAGCACGCTGCTCCGAAGCACTCACGGTGATCAGGTTGCCGCTGGTGCGGAATTCGATGTTCGAAAAATATCCAACGTTAGTGAACCGAAGCTCGTGCGCAAAATACCACATGCCGAAGTTCACGGGGTTGTAGAACTTCTCGCGCAACGCTATCGCGTAACCTCGTTTGAATATCTTGTTCTGAGCTACATCAGCATCGCGGGTAAAGAAGGGATCCCTGATGCCGTCGAACGCAAACTCATGGCCCAGCCGCTCCTGGTTATAAAACTCAACACCAAAGGGCATCGATCCCATGAACATCATCGCGGGATTTCCTTCAATGATAACACCACGGTACTCGGGAAACCGCGGTTGAAAATAGTTGAAGCCCTTGCGCACATTCCTGCTTGAAGTTGTTGTCGGTGTTTTACTTTTTGTAAGCAACGAATTAATCTCGTTCACCAGTGCCTGGTTCTCGTAGATAGGCTTATAGTATCCCGAAAGTTTCCCATCCTGCTCGTACAGCTCCCATGTTCCAACTCGCAGGTCGTTCTCGATCGTTCCTTTGGTTTGCAATGTTCCATTCGGGTAATATCCGTAATAGATCCCTTTTCCCTTATCGAACTGACATTGTCCTTCGAGCTTGCCATCGTTAAAGAAGTATTCCCACTTACCTTCATTCATTCCGTTAACGACCATTCCCTTTACCTTCAGTTTACCATCGGGATGATACTCGCGGTATTCGCCCGAGCCATCTTTATAATTGATCTCGCTCTTTACCGATCCATTGTTGTTGAACGACGCCCAGTAGCCATCCTTCTTTCCTCCAACAAACTCGCCCGTGCTACTCGTTGTGCCGTCCTCGAAAAAATAATTCCACTTGCCTACGGCCTCATCGTTCTCGAACGAGCCGGATGCCGAGATCTTTCCCGAAGGATATTTGTATTCCCATGGCCCGTTCTTCTTTCCATTCACATACTCGCCCTCGCTTTCGAGCGTTCCGTCTTCGGCAAAGAATCGCCAGTGACCGACATTCTTAACGCCCGATCGCGGACCTTCGGCCATAACCTTCCCGGAATGATAATATTCGGTGAAACGGCCGTGATCATCTTTGTACTCGATCTCACCGCGAACCACACCGTCTTCGAAGTATGTCTTCCAAAGACCTGATCGTTTATTGTCGAGATACACGCCGGTCTCTTTTAACTCGCCGCTTTCGTAGTAGATCCTCCACTCCCCTTCTTTGCTGCGTCCGTTGATGGTACCCTCCATGCTTTTCGCTCCGTTCTCATAGAAGTATTCCCACAACCCATAGTTTGAATTTTGTCTGAGGATGCCGCGCATCTTCATATTGCCGGTCTCATAATAGAATTCCCACACGCCAGTTGTCTCGTTATTGACGAACTGTCCTTTCGATTCGATGTTGCCGTTGAGGAAGTAAGATATGTAGCGACCGTGAAGGATGTTCCGGATGGTGTCCTTCACCTGGAAGATCTCCTTCAGGTTCTTTTTCTCGGCGTCGTGATAGGTGTAACGGGTAATACCCTGTCCGTAAAGACACACGGGTAATAATGCGAGGAGAACGAGAAGAACTGCACGGTTTCCCACACAGTAAATTTAGTCAATTTTCGACTGTTTTAGCGCATTTAATACCGCCCCCTTGCCCCATTCATCCCTCTCCGAATCGGTCCAGATCTCGGGGAAAAAATGGACTTTCTGGAAGCGCGGCGGAAGGTACTTCTGCCAGTTGGTGCCGCCGGTAGCACGAATGTCTTCGGGAGCTTTGTGGAGATAGTGGCCGGCCGACTTCAAATGCGCTAAAGGCCACTCGACGTTAGCGAGAAGATCGAACTCACGAAGGACCTTAATGGCAGGGTCGATACCGCGGAACTTCTGTATGTAGATCTGGTAGAGATTGTTCTTGCGGTAGGCGTTCGCAGTCTCGATGAACTGCTTCATATACTTTTCTTCGAACTGCACGAGTGTAAGCGTGCCTTTGCCCGATGCGATCTCGGTAGAACCCTTTCGCCAATATAATTTTCTGAAGAGAGCTTCGGTATCGGTTGGATCTAATTGTGGATTGCGTTCGTCAGTGCTTACAAGATTGATCAGATCGGTAGAACATAATTCGATCAGCCTGTATTGGGCCGATTGAAAACCGCTGGCTGGAAGCAACGCCATCCTGAATTTCAGGAACTGTTCCTTCTCCATGCCATCGAGCATCACCGAGAAAGAAAGCTCGAGCTGACGAAAATAATTATTGATACGCTCCATTCTTCGAACAAAGAAGTCGAGCGTAAGATGTTCGTTGAACGAGATCTGTTCGATCTCCCAAAGGATCAGGTTGAAATACAGCTCCGTGATCTGGTGATAAACGATGAACACCTTCTCGTCTTTGAACTGTGTTTTCGGATGCTGAAGACTGAGTAATGTATCGAGATGAATGTATTCCCAGTAATTGGTGTAATCAGAATAAAGCAAGCCGTCGAGGTACGAGGACAGGTCCTGGCCCATCGATGCATATTTTTTTTGAAGCTTCGCGAGAAGTTCGACGAGATTCGGGTCCAAAGGTTTATTTTCCATATTTAAGCTGCTAGCCATAAGCTGCCAGCTTCGAGCTCCGTCAGCTCGCGGCTAGAAGCTAGTAGCTAGAAGCTATTTTCGTGTAAATTTGGAAGCTTAAATCAGAATAAACAAAGCCTATGGCTTCTTTGAAAAAAGACAATTACGAACATCCCGACTTCTACGCGATCGACAGCCTTCTCACAGACGAACATAAGCTGATCAGGAGCTCTATTCGCGACTTTGTAAAGAAAGAGATCAGTCCGTACATAGAAGACTGGGCACAACGGGCACATTTCCCTTACGAGATCGTAAAGAAGTTTGGCGACATCGGTGCGTTTGGTCCGACTATACCCCAGCAATACGGAGGTGGTGGCCTCGACTATATTTCCTATGGCATCCTGATGCAGGAGATAGAGCGTGGCGACTCCGGGATGAGGTCGACGGCTTCGGTGCAAGGATCGTTGGTGATGTATCCGATCTATAAGTTTGGAAGCGAAGAGCAGCGTAAAAAGTATTTGCCAAAGCTCGCGTCGGGCGAATGGCTTGGATGTTTCGGTTTAACGGAGCCCGATCACGGATCGAATCCGAGTGGCATGGTCACGAACTTCAAAGACGCGGGCGATCATTATGTGCTGAATGGTGCAAAGATGTGGATATCTAATTCCCCCAGGGCAGATGTGGCGGTAGTATGGGCTAAGAATGAGCAGGGCCGCATACATGGCCTGATCGTCGAGCGAGGCATGCCGGGCTTCTCGACACCCGAGACCCATGGAAAGTGGAGTTTGCGTGCAAGCGCTACCGGCGAGCTGGTGTTTGATAATGTTAAAGTTCCGAAGGCGAATCTCCTTCCCGGCAAGAACGGTTTGGGAGCGCCGCTGATGTGTCTTGATTCGGCCCGTTATGGGATTGCGTGGGGCGCTATTGGTGCTGCTATGGATTGCTATGAGTCGGCGAGGAAGTATGCTGCAGAACGGATCCAGTTCGGTAAACCGATCGCTTCATTCCAGCTCGTGCAGAAGAAGCTTGCAGAGATGCTGACTGAGATCACGAAGGCGCAGTTGCTCAACTGGCGTTTGGGTACGCTGATGAATGAGGGCAAGGGAACGACGCAGCAGATCTCGTTGGCGAAGAGGAATAATGTTGCCGTGGCGTTAGAGATTGCAAGAGAAGCGAGACAGATCCATGGAGGTATGGGTATAACCGGTGAATATCCTATCATGAGACACATGATGAATCTCGAGTCGGTTGTGACCTACGAAGGAACACACGACATACACCTTTTGATTTTGGGTAACGAGATCACGGGTATCCCTGCATTCGTCTGATGAAGATCCTCACCGTTATTGGGGCACGACCACAATTCATTAAGGCAGCCGCTGTTTCACGCGCTTTGAAGAAGGCGGGTGTGAATGAAGTGATCGTTCACACCGGTCAGCACTACGATCATAACATGAGCGAGGTGTTCTTCGAAGAGATGGAGATACCGAAGCCGCATTACAACCTGGCTATTAACGATCTCGGCCACGGGGCTATGACCGGCAGGATGCTGGAGAAGATCGAAGCTGTACTGCTTGATGAGAGACCAGATTATGTTGTCGTGTATGGCGATACCAATTCGACGCTTGCTGGCGCTCTTGCGGCGGTGAAGCTTCATATAAAAGTAGCTCACGTGGAGGCTGGTCTTCGCAGCTTCGATATGCAGATGCCGGAGGAGATAAACCGAATTCTTACCGATCGAATCAGCAATATTCTCTTTTGCCCGACCGATACGGCAATTGCCAATCTTAAAAAAGAAAACAATACCGGAGAGATCCTGAATGTAGGCGACGTGATGCTCGACACACTTTTGTTCTATAAAAAAAGGGCGGAAGAGAAGTCCACGATCAGCAAGCCTAAAGATTTCGTGTTGGCGACGATCCATCGTGCGGAGAACACTAATAACATCGACCGGTTAAAAAGTATCTGCGCGGCGATCAGCGAGATAAATAAGACCATTCCGGTTGTTTTACCCCTGCATCCCAGGACGAAAAGTTATCTAAGCAATAATAACATTAAGCTGGACGCAACGGTGATTGATCCCGTTGGATATTTCGATATGCTCTCACTGTTGGGCTCGTGTAACCTCGTTATGACCGACAGCGGTGGACTTCAGAAGGAAAGTTATTTCTGTGGGAAGTTCTGCGTTACGCTGAGGGATCAGACTGAGTGGGTCGAACTTGTAAATACGGGCGCGAATGTCATTGTTGGGGCTGATCGTGATAGAATTGTTGCTGAGGCTCTGCGAAATCTCAATAAGAAGATCTCTTTCGATAATAAGCTGTATGGTGATGGTAATGCCGCTGCCAAAATCGCAGAACGTCTGCGGCGTTGACGGGATCGCGCTCCTCTTCCTGTAAAATCTTGCTCTTTTTCTTTTCTGTCGCGATGACAGTCGCAAAAAACTTGCGCAAGTAAAAACTTGCAGATATATTTGCAAGCATACACTTGCGCATTATGAACCCATCACGCGACGTATTCCAGGCCATCGCCGATCCCACGCGGCGCCAGATCATCCACATGCTGGCATCGAAACAAATGAACGTAAACTCCATCGCCGAACAATTCGACATGAGCCGGCAGGCCGTATCCCTGCACGTTCAGTATCTCAGCGACTGTGGCCTGATCAGCATCCAACAACAGGGCCGCGAACGATATTGCCAGGCCAACCTTGACCAACTCGACTCTGTTACAGATTGGGTTAACGATACCAGGAAGATATGGATGCACAGGTTCCAGGCGCTGGATAAATTCCTTCACGAGAACAAAAGATCAAAAGCCAAAACCAAACGATCATCACATGGAAAATAAATTCAAAGAAGTCGACATATCGTACACGTACGACTTCCCAATTGAAGCTGTGTTCGACGCATGGATCAATCCCGAATACCTGCCGCTTTGGTTTGCGCCGCATGGCTGCACTATAGAATTCAAGAAGCTCGACCTCCGTAAGGGTGGCTCGTATCATCATGTTATCCGCAATCCAAAATTCGGCGACTGTTGGGTGGTCGGAACCTATTACGAGATCGAGGCGCCTCATAAACTTGTGTTCTCTATGGTGAATGCCGACGAGAATGGTAAAATCATCGATCCCACACAGATCGGCATGCACCCGGATTGGCCGGGTAAGACCATGGTCAGAATAACTTTTAGTGAAGTAAATGGAAAAACGACCGTGAATCTGAAGCAAACTGCTCCGGAAGTGGTGGCTAAGAAGACAGGTGCTTATCAAAGCTGGCTGGAGATGTTTGAACGATCGCAGTTATTTATCAAAGAGCTCACGACGCAACAATAAAAATGAAACTCAAATTTATCCTCGCAATTTTCTTACTGGCTGGATGCAGCAATATGAAAAAGATCGATCAAAAACCGGAAAGCGGATATAAAGATGTCAACGGCATCCGCATGTATTACGAAATACGTGGCGAAGGGTCTCCTCTCGTACTCATCCACGGTGCTGGGTCCACGATCTATACGACCTATGGAAGGATCATCGATGATCTTGCGAAGACGCGGAGGGTTATCGGCGTTGAGTTACAGGCACATGGACACACATCCGATCGCGATGCACCATTGTCGTTCACACAAGACGCCGACGACGTTGCAGAGCTTATGCGACAACTGAATGTTTCTGACGCAGACGTGATGGGATTCAGCAACGGCGCAACAGCGGCTTTGTATATTTCTCTTCGTCATGCCGGGCTTGTTCGCAGAGTCGTGGCCGCATCCCCATTATTAAAGAAAGATGGCACGTTCCCCCAATTCTGGGATTTTATGAAAGCCGCCAGGCTCGAGAACATGCCTGATCAATTGAAAACTGAATACATGAAGATCAACGGCGATTCAACCAAATTGCAGAACATGCACGACAAGTGTGCCGAACGTATGGTGAACTTCAAGGAGATGACTGACGAAGAATTGAAGTCGATCAACGTGCCCGTATTGTTAGTATCGGGGACTGCCGACGTAGGGACCCCAGAGCATATCGTCCAGATGTGGCGCAAGATCCCGGGCAGCACCATGGCGATCTTACCGGGAGTACACGGTGAGTTCCTTGGAGAGATCACAACGCCTGATCTCGATCGAAAGGAATTCGAGATCCTTACGTTGCTGAATAGATTCCTGAATTAGTTCACTTGCGCCGTTAACGCCACCCGCTGTACCGGGTTGACCGGGTCGGTAGAATAGATGGTGATCGCTTTGTTTTGAGCTCCGTGTTTTCCTTCGCTCTTCCATGCGATGGTGATCTTCACTTCTTCACCGGGCTTCGCTTTTTGCTTGTCGCTGGTAACAGTGATGCATGGGCAATTGGCTTGGATGAACCGGATCGTCAGCTCTTTCTTTCCCGTGTTCCTTACTTTAACTGATCGCTCCACGTTCGATCCCATGTTCACGTTACCAAAGTCGATACTGCCGGTTTCGACAGACATGACTGGAACTTTATCGGCATCTTCGGCGGCTATCGGCAGGAAAAACTCCTCGACGGTTGCGAAGACAGGATAGGACTTGCGGGGCATGGCTTCGTCGTTAGTGACGAGCTCGATCTTGTCGGTCAAGAACCCGTACTGGTTTCGAAGCATGGCGTTGTAGGTAACTTTCATAACGACACGCTGTTGTGACGCAATAGAATCGGGTAATTCAACCTTCAGATAATTCGGAACTTTGACCGAATCGATCTTGATGGTCTTCGCGCTGCTGTTGTACATCGGTATCTCTTGTACGGCTGCCGGCCTGTTGATGAAGATCTTTCCGAAGTTGACCTCACGCGTACGAGTTCTCAAAGATCCGTTGGCTGCGGTGAAGCGGCTAACGTCGTTTTCGATAGTCTCATTGGTAACGTTGCCTTTTATCGTGAGCACGATGGGAGGTCCGTTGAGGTTGGTATTAACGGTAAGTGTCTTGTTAAAGAAACCGGGGCGACCTTTGGGGTCGAAGCTGGCTTTTATCGATCCTTTCTTTCCCTGGTCGATCGTTTCTTTCGTCCAACCTGGTGTGGTACATCCGCACGATGCGGCTACGGAGATGATGTTAACGGGCCGACCGCTGTTGTTGGTGAAGGTGAATTCGAAGACTGCGTTTCCTGCCTTCTCGTCTATTGTTCCGAAGTCGTGAATGGTCTCGTTAAAGATCAGTGGCTCTGCTTGCTGCCCATACGCACAAGTGGCAGCCAATACGATCAAAAAAATAAAATTCTTCATAAAATATGTCGCAAAATTAATCGTATTTCGCCTGTTTCTTTACAAATCTATGGCCAGAATTCTCACGGGTATTCAAAGCAGCGGACGGCCTCACCTGGGTAATCTTTTGGGTGCGATCATCCCTGCTATAGAGCTGTCGCGCGTACCCGGCAACGATTCGTTCTTCTTTATTGCCGACCTGCATTCGATGACCACCATTAAAGATCCTCAATTGAGGGTCGATAATGTGAGGGCGATCGCAGCTGCTTGGCTCGCCTTTGGATTCGATGTTGAAAAGAACTACTTCTATCGCCAGAGCAGGATACCGGAGGTAACCGAGCTTACCTGGTACCTCACCTGTATGACGCCCTACCCGATGCTCGCCAACGCGACGTCGTTCAAGGACAAGTCAGATAGCCTCTCGGACGTTAATGCCGGTATTTTCGAATACCCGGTCCTGATGGCTGCGGATATCATCTTATATGATGCAAATTTCGTCCCCGTTGGTAAGGATCAGCGCCAGCACCTCGAGATTTCGAGAGATATTGCGTCTGCGTTCAATCGACAGTACGGCGAAACGTTCGTGATCCCCGAAGCAAAGATCTCCGAAGAGCTGATGACCATTCCAGGTATCGACGGGCGTAAGATGAGCAAGTCGTATAATAACATCATCGATATCTTTTTACCCGACAAAGATCTGAAGAAACAGGTGATGTCGATCGTAACGGACTCCACTCCTATGGAGGCGCCGAAAGATCCTACGAACGACAATGTTTTCAATATTTATAAAGTTGTAGCAACCCCGGAGCAGACCGAAGAACTTCGAAAGAAATATCTCGCGGGTAATTTTGGATACGGTCATGCGAAGACCGAACTATTGAATGTTCTCACCACGAAGTATGCGAAGGAACGGGAAATGTTCAATCACTATATGGCGAACCCGGACGAGCTTGAAAAGAAGTTAAAGATCGGGGAAGATAAGGTTAGAATTTTTGCTCAGAAGAAACTTGCGGAGGTGCGAAAGAAAACCGGGTATGCATAATTTGTGATTTGTGATTTGTGATTAATTACGAATCACAAATCACAAATCAGTAATCATTTCGCCGTCCAAAGCACCTTCTGTTTCTCCTTACCACCGTTCAGTATAATGCGGGGAGGATTAGGTAGTATAACCAGCTTCGTATTCTTACTGGGCTGACCATCGATCTCGGTAAAAACTCCCTCTGTCTCAGCTACTGAATACTCATTCTTATCGTTGACCTCGTAAGTCTTTGCCAAATATGCGATAGGATACAACACGTCGGTATCGGGAGAATATTTATCGTGTACCTCTTGTAGTGCACTCTCGAGGTATTCACCATACTTATCCTGTAGATTATCTTCCAGGTCGTGAAGTTGTTCTTCCAGGTCGTCGTATTTTGGATTGTTGTAGTCGATGTTTTGAAGCTCTATTCTCCGCTTTGCAATTTCCTGCAGGGCTTTGTCAAGTGCCTTGATGTCCATAGAAGTACTGTAGTTTTGAAGCTGTAAGATTAAGAATTTTTTCGCCTAACTTCGCATCAATCTAAGACAAACTTTATGAGCCAGGACTTCCTTCCGATTAACGGCACCGATTACATCGAATTTTATGTTGGCAACGCGAAGCAGGCTTCGTTGTATTACCAGCATTGTTTTGGATTCGAGCTCGTTGCTTATGCAGGCCCGGAGACGGGTGTGAAAGACAAAGTTTCTTACGTACTGAAGCAGAACAAGATCAGGTTTGTACTCACAACATCCCTCCAACCCGGAACCCCGATAGCAGAGCACGTGAACAAGCACGGAGACGGCGTAAAAGTGTTGGCATTGTGGGTCGATGATGCAACGAAATCATTCAACGAGACAACGAAAAGAGGCGCCGAAGTAGCCGCAAAACCACAGACATTCAAAGACGAACAAGGCGAGGTTGTTATGGCTTCGATAAAGACATACGGTGAGACGTTACACACGTTCGTTGAAAGAAAAAATTACAAAGGAGCATTCCTCCCGGGATACCAGCCTGTGAAGAGCTCATTCAAACCAGATCCGATCGGGCTGCTGCATGTGGACCATTGCGTAGGCAACGTGGAACTGGGCAAGATGAACGATTGGGTGAAGTTCTATGAAGACGTGATGGGCTTTAAACTGCTCATTACTTTCGACGACAGCGATATTTCGACGGAATACAGCGCATTGATGTCGAAGGTGGTTTCAAATGGCAATGGTTATATCAAGTTCCCAATCAACGAACCAGCTGAAGGCAAGAAGAAATCGCAGATCGAAGAATACCTCGATTTCTACAAAGGCCCGGGTGTACAACATATTGCTATCGCAACGGAAGACATAATTCATACCGTATCGGAGCTTCGTAGTCGCGGTGTTGAGTTCCTGTATGTCCCGGAAACATATTACGAAGACGTGATGGAACGTGTGGGTTCGATCAATGAGGACTTAAAAGAATTGAAGAAACAGAATATTCTCATCGACCGCGATGAGGAGGGTTACCTGTTACAGATCTTCACCAAGCCCGTTCAAGACAGGCCAACTGTGTTTTTTGAGATCATAGAACGCAATGGAGCACGTTCATTCGGCAAAGGCAACTTCAAGGCTTTGTTCGAATCCATCGAACGAGAGCAGGCACTTCGTGGAAACTTATAGAATAAATGGGGAATAGCTGTGGTAACAAAACCACAGCTATTTTTATTCTCATTCCATTACAATTAACCCGCTTTAAATAATATAATTTAGCGGAATGGAATCTTTACTCGACATTTCTAAGAAGAGAGCCAACGAATGGCTTAACAGTAACATAGACGATGCAACGAAGAACGAGATC
Source organism: uncultured Ohtaekwangia sp. (assembly GCA_964490505.1). Taxonomy (GTDB): domain Bacteria; phylum Bacteroidota; class Bacteroidia; order Cytophagales; family Cyclobacteriaceae; genus ELB16-189. The sequence goes on from CAZBCP010000001.1 coordinate 121,698, forward strand.
AGGCAAATGCTTTCGAGCCCTGATCCGAAACTTCTCATCGATAGTTTTTATAAGAACCTTGAATTTGGTACCGGCGGTTTGCGCGGCGTAATGGGCGCCGGCTCCAACTGCATGAACATCTACACAGTTGGTGTCGCGACGCAAGGTCTTGCCAACTATTTAAAGAAATCATTTTCGGGAAAGGACATCAAAGTCGCTATTGCACACGATAGCCGTAACAACAGCAGGAAGTTCGCGGAAGTTACCGCTGAGATCTTCGCAGCCAATGGCGTCACCGTTTACCTGTTCCCTGCCCTTCGTCCCACTCCTCTCCTTTCGTTTGCCATCCGGTACCTGAAATGCCAGTCTGGTGTAGTGATCACAGCTTCGCACAATCCAAAAGAATATAACGGTTATAAAGCATACTGGGAGGACGGCGCGCAAGTAGTGCCTCCTCACGACAAGAACGTGATCGCCGAAGTGAACCTGGTGACTTCGTTCGACCAGGTGAAATTTAAGGGCGACAAGTCTAAGATCCTGACCGTTCCTGCCGAAGTTGAGAATGCTTATTACGATGAAGTAAATAAGATCATTCCCCGTCAGGATGCCATCAAGAAACAGAAAGACATACCACTGATCTATTCGAGCCTCCACGGCGCCGGCATCACCATGGTTCCAGAATGTCTGAAGCGTCTCGGTTTCAACAACGTGATAGTTGTAAAAGAACAGGAAGAACCCAATGGCGACTTCCCCACAGTTCAATCGCCGAATCCCGAAGAGCAGTCTGCCATGAAAATGGCTCTTGCAAAAGCGAAGGAAGTAAATGCAGAGCTTGTAATGGCCACTGACCCCGACACCGACCGCGTGGGCTTCGGTATTAAAAACGAAAAAGGAGAATTCTACTTATTGAATGGCAACCAGGCCTTCAGCCTGATGATGTACTTCATCCTGAAGAACTATAAGAATAAGTCAAACGCTTATGTTGCCAAGACGATCGTCACCACAGAACTGGTCGACACCATGTGTGAAGGACTTGGCGTGGAGTGCTTCAACACGCTCACTGGTTTCAAGTACATTGCCGAACTCATGACCAAGCTCGAAGGCAAGAAGACATTTATTGCCGCCGGGGAAGAAAGCTACGGTTACATGGTTGGTGATTTCGTTCGCGATAAGGACGCAGTTTCCGCGTGTGCATTCTTCGCGGCGATGGCCGCCGTTGCGAAAGCCGACGGATTTACATTGCATGAAACGCTGATCAACATGTACCAGGAGTTCGCTTTCTACAAAGAAGAGCTCGTGAACCTGACACGTAAGGGAGCCGAAGGCGAACAACAGATCAAAGACATGATGGAGAAATTTCGCAAGGACACTCCCCTCACTATTGCTGGCGACAAGATCATTCGTGTTCTCGATTACAAGACCGGCATCGAAAAGAACTTATTGCAAGGCACGGAGACCAGGCTCACATTACCCAAGTCGGACGTGCTGCAGTTTTATACCTGGGAGAATTCAAAGATCTCCGTACGACCATCGGGCACAGAACCGAAGATCAAGTTTTACATCAGCGTAAACACAAAGCTTAATAAGAAGGAGAACTATTATGCTGTCGATAAACAGCTCGGTGCTAAAATAAAGGCCATTGAGCAAGAGCTTATTAAGTAGGTGCGGGGTGCTAGGTGCGGGTGCTGGGTGCGGGGGCTAGGTGCCGAGTAACCTGCGGTGATAATTGACCTGGCCCAAATGATAGCCGAAGTGGGATGCGAGGTGGATCATAAAGAACTGAACAGTCATTGGGTAGTCGTATACTGGTAGTGGATAATCTGTATCGAGGATATCCAAGCTTGCTCCACTGAGCGCTGTTTTTATTGCATCTTTTGTTCTCTCGATCTCTTTAATCAGATCGGCACGCGGAACGTTTCGCGCGCTGAACTCATTGTCACGATCTCTCTTGTAATCGGACTTGCCCAGGCCGACACCGATATAATGCTGCAGGTTTCCGCAGAGGTGGAGCACCAGTGTCCCCGCAGAATTCTTAATGTCGCCCTTAATGACCCATACCGACGGCTCGTCGGGATATTGTTCTATCTCTTTCTTCAGCTTGTCGAGGTCCCTAAGGAGAATGGTCTGGAGTGAATCGAAAAAGTGCGGTTTCATACACGAATTTACTATTTTGGGTGTCATCCCGCGCAGCGGACTCGCGTAGAAGGTCGTGCAGAACTTCTTATCTTTGCGCCCTTTCTGTTTGATAAGTTCATGAAAAAGGTCGCTTTTTATACGCTAGGTTGCAAACTCAACTACTCCGAGACCTCGACGATCTCGCGGAAGTTTGAGGAAAAAGGCTATCAGAAGGTCGAATTCAACGAGTCGCCCGACATCTTCATTATCAACACCTGCTCGGTTACGGAGAACGCCGACAAGAAATGCCGCAAGGTCGTGCGCGAAGCCCGTGCTATTTCACCCAACGCCTACGTGGCGATCATCGGATGCTACGCCCAGCTCAAGCCACAGGAGATCACCGAGATCCCGGGTGTGGATGCTGTACTCGGCGCGGCTGAAAAATTCAGGCTGGTCGAGCTGCTCGACGGCTTCGTTAGACCTGAACAGCCCGTGATGCTCGCCTCCGACATCAGTACGGTCAATACATTCAACACTTCATATTCGATGCACGACCGTACCCGCACATTCTTGAAGGTGCAGGACGGATGTGATTACTCTTGCTCTTTCTGTACCATTCCCCTGGCCCGCGGCGGCAGTCGTAGCGACACCGTTGCCAACATCGTCGCTTCTGCGAAGTCGATCGCTGAGAGGGGCGTTAAAGAGATCGTGCTCACCGGTGTGAACACGGGTGACTTCGGCTTACAAAACGGCAAGCGTGTAGAAAGATTTATCGATCTCATCAAGGCACTCGATGATGTGGAAGGTATCGAGCGCTTCCGGATCTCTTCTATCGAACCGAATCTATTGACCGATGAGATCATAGAGTTCGTTGCCTCATCAAAAAGATTTGTTCCTCATTTTCATATTCCACTTCAGTCCGGATCGAATACGATCCTAAAACTGATGCGCAGACGATACCAGCGCGAGTTGTATACCAGTCGCGTGCAGAAGATCCGCGAAGTAATGCCCGACTGTTGCATCGGTGTGGATGTTATTGTTGGTTTCCCCGGCGAAACTGATGACCATTTCCTGGAGACCTACCAGTTCCTGAATGAACTTGATATCTCCTATCTCCACGTGTTCACCTATTCGGAACGCCAGAACACCTTAGCTGCCGAGATGGACGGTGTTGTACCCGGCTCGGTTCGTGCCGACCGGTCGAAGATGCTGCACAGTCTTTCCGATAAAAAGAGAAGGGCGTTTTACGAGAACAACGTCGGTACAGAAGCGACTGTGCTTTTCGAGAATGATGTGGAGAATGGGATGATGTTTGGTTTTACGGATAACTATGTGAAAGTTACGGCCAAGTATGATCCGTTGCTGGTGAACGAAATGAAGAAGGTTAAACTTACCGGAATAGATCCTAACGGAATTGCTGAAGTCGAAGAAGCCGAAACAGAAATACTAACTCACTAAATCGTCACCTCATCACCTCGTCACCTCATCACCTCGTCATCTCATCACCTCGTCATCTCGTCATCTCGTCTCGTCAACTCATCAACCCATCTTTCATCTCCAACCTCCGATCGGCCATCCCGGCAAACTCCATATTGTGGGTTACAATAACGAAGGTATGTTTCAGCTCTTTCCTGAGTTCGAGAAACAAATGATGAAGCTCCGAAGCATTCTTTGAGTCCAGATTACCACTGGGCTCGTCGGCCAGTACGAGAGCCGGTGAGTTGATGAGAGCTCGTGCAACGGCAGTACGTTGCTGCTCACCACCCGAGAGTTCCGAAGGCTTGTGCTGAAGTCTTTCTTTTAAGCCGAGACGCTCGAGTAAACTTGTCGCCTTTTCGTTAAGTGATTTCGTTTCTTGTCCGGCGATCATACCGGGTATCATCACATTCTCGAGCGTCGAAAATTCCGGAAGGAGGTTGTGGAACTGGAAGACGAAGCCAATGTTTCGGTTTCGGAAGTCGGCGAGCTCTCGCGGTGACTGACCGAACACATTTCTGCCCTTGATCTCGATCTTTCCCTGGTCGGGTGTGTCGAGCGTGCCGAGCAGGTGCAATAATGTGCTCTTCCCGGCACCGGAGGCGCCTATTATGGCAACTACTTCTCCCTCTGCTACTTCCAGGTTGACACCCTTCAGCACTTTAAGCGCTCCATATGACTTCGTTAACCCGGTAGCTTTCAGCATAATATTATTGATCTTTAATGCAGCTCTCACAGATCGCACTGATAGACTCAAGAAAAGCCTTCTGTGTGATCCGTAGGATCCGTGAGAGATTGATCTTGAATTAAAGAACTAAAAAAACTAGCTTGCTTCCAAACTTCTATTATCCATGAACATCCACGAGTACCAGGCAAAAGAGATCTTAAGAAAATATGGCGTAGCCATCCAACGCGGTATTGTAGCCGATACGCCAGAAAAAGCCCATGCGGCCGCTAAAGAGCTTGCTGCTGAAACGGGTACCAAGTGGTTTGTGGTAAAGTCCCAGATCCATGCTGGTGGTCGTGGCAAGGGAAAGATCAAAGAAACTGATTCGAACGGTGTTGTCCTTGCAAAAGGTCTCGACGAAGTACTGCCCAAAGCTAAAGCGATCCTCGGTGGAACGCTCGTTACACACCAGACCGGCCCTACTGGTAAAAAGGTAAATAAAGTGCTGATTGCCGAGGATGTTTACTATCCGGGTGAATCACAGCCCAAAGAATATTATATGAGCATCCTGCTCGACCGTGCCACCAGCAAACCGGTGATCATGGCTTCGACAGAAGGTGGTATGAACATCGAAGAGGTGGCTGCTGCTACCCCCGAAAAGATCGTGAAAGAATGGATCGATCCTACGATCGGCCTCCAGCCCTACCAGGCACGCAAGATCGCTTTCGCTCTCGGTTGGGAAGGCAATGCTTTCAAAGAAGGTGTAAAGTTCATCAATGCACTCTTTACCGCCTACATGGCGATCGATGCATCGATGTTCGAGATCAATCCCGTCCTCAAAACATCGGATAATAAAGTGATAGCGGTCGACGGTAAGGTAAACCTCGACGACAATGCTCTCTATCGTCATAAAGATCTCGAAGAGCTGCGCGACTTCTCCGAAGAAGAGCCGCTCGAAGTTGAAGCTGGCAAATCCGGGCTCAACTACGTAAAGCTCGACGGCAACGTGGGCTGTATGGTGAACGGCGCCGGACTAGCAATGGCTACGATGGACATCATTAAGCTGTCGGGCGGTGAGCCTGCCAACTTCCTCGACGTTGGTGGTGGCGCTAATGCCGAAACGGTTGAGGCCGGTTTCAGGATCATTTTGAAAGATCCCAATGTGAAGGCTATTCTGATCAACATCTTCGGTGGTATCGTTCGTTGCGACCGCGTTGCCAATGGTGTTGTCGAAGCTTATAAGAAGGTCGGAAATATTCCCGTTCCGATCATCGTGCGACTCCAGGGCACCAATGCCGAGGAGGGCGCGAAGATCATTCAGGAGTCGGGCCTCAAAGTTTATTCTGCCATCTTGTTAAAAGATGCAGCTCAGAAGATTAAAGAGCTTTTAGGGTAACCGTTGGTCGGTAGACGATGTTCAGTGTTCAGAGTTCAGAGTTACCGAATACTGAACACCGCACACCGAATACTTTTTAACTTCGCTGGCATGATGAGAAGCGACAGATCAGTTTGAATACAGGAACTGTTCTTTTACGATCAAACCATCCTTCCAATGTTGCACGGCCAACTGGGTATAGTTACGAACACCCCACTCCTTGTGCGTGTAGTCGAAGTGCCAGATCACCGCACTGAAATTGTCGGCAATTGAAACACCGTGTACTTCCGCGCCACGGAACTCTTTAACATTTGAATAAAATTCGAGCTCACGCTCGCGATTGGCATCCTTACCGACGGTGGGTGCGTCTTCGTTCTCCTGCATCTGCACGTCGTGGTGATAGAATTTCTCGAATGCCTCCATGGACTTACCGGCCAGAATCAATTCGTTCAGCTCGGCAATGTTTTCTTGTATTGTTTTCATAACACAAATAACGGCCGCGACGACAGCAGGACTCTTGATGTAGATCAAGAACGCTGGAGCCTGGACTCCGAACTCTGAACCTTGAACATTGAACCTCTCCTGATACGAGAGATCGTTTCTGGAGTAATTCCCAGATAAGAAGCCACCTGGTGTTGTGGCACGCGCTGTTCGAGGGAAGGATACTTCTTGATGAAAGCCAGGTACTGTTCTTCGGCTGTCTGGCTGATAGATGCTATGATGCGTTGCTGGTTGGCTACGAACGCGTTCTGAAGGAGGATCCGAAAGAACCGGTCGAACTTCGGGACCTGCAGGTAGAGCTTTTCGAGATCGGCTTTCTCTATCTGGAGCACGTCGGTGTCTTCGAGGGCATCGATGTTCTGATTGCCCGGTGATTGTGTAAGGAAGCTATAGAGATCCGAGACCCACCAGCTTTCCATGGCAAACATCGCAACGTGCTCGTAACCCGATTTGTCGATCGTGTAAGCGCGAAGCAGACCCTTTACGACAAACGTTTCATGTTTCGAGATTTCTCCCGATCTCAATAAGAACTGTCGCCTGCGAATGGTCTTGTGTTTAAGCAAAGAGATGAAATACTCAGCCTCGCTCTCGTTGAGGTTTATGTGTTTTGAAACGTTGTGAAGTATTGATTCGAACATCACTGTCTACTGAATACCGAATACTGTCTACTGAATACTGTCTACCGTCTACTGAATACTTTCTCATACTCACTCTCGTCGAAACCCAATACAACAACCTTCCCTTTGTCTTCTATCAACGGCCTCTTGATCACACTGGTCTTCTCTATCATCAGCTCTATTGCCGCCTTTTCGTTGGTGATCTTTTTTTGAGTGGCCTCATCGAGCTGTCGCCATGTGGTGCCGCGTTTATTGACAAGACTCTCCCATCCTACCTGGCCGATCCATTCCCTGAGCTTCGGAGCCGTAATGCCCTTCGACTTATAATCATGAAATTCGAAGTCGACGTCATTTTTCTTCAGCCAATCGATAGCCGATTTTACCGTGTTGCAGTTCTTGATGCCGTAGAGGGTCATAACTGATTTCTGATTTGTGATTTGTGATTTGAGATCGATCAGGAATTACAAATCACAAATTTAGAAGTTTTGTTTCAGGTCAAATACTTTCGTCATCCGACTGATGAGCCGAGACGATTCATTAAAGTTAAGCGTTTGTGCTCCATCGCTGAAAGCTTCTTCCGGTTTCTCATGGGTTTCGTAGATGATGCCATCAGCACCGGCCATCACAGCAGCCAATGCCACCGGTTCGATGAACTCACGGATACCGATACCGTGCGAAGGATCGGCGATCACAGGCAGATGCGTTTTGTCCTTAAGGATCGGTATCGCATTCACATCGAGCGTGTTACGGCTTGCGCGTTCGTATGTGCGAATGCCACGTTCACACAACATTAATTTTTCGTTACCTGCTGCGAAAACATATTCGGCCGAATACAAGAGCTCTTCTATCGTACCGGAAATACCACGCTTGATCATAACCGGCTTATCGACCTTGCCAAGCTCGTCGAGAAGATTAAAGTTCTGGGTATTCCTCGCCCCCACCTGGAACACGTCAACATACGGGTACATCTCTGCGATCTGGCTCACCTGCATTACCTCGCTGATGATCTTAATGCCAGCTTTCTTCGCGAGTGAATACCACATTTTAAGGCCGTCTACACCTAATCCACGAAAGGCATACGGAGAACTGCGGGGCTTAAACACGCCGCCACGCATGATCTTTACGTTATTCTTAACGAGGTGATCGATCGTAGCGTTTACTTGTTCCTCTGTTTCTATCGAACACGGCCCGGCCATGATGGCAAGCGTGCCGTCGCCAATAGTTACACCATCACCGAGATCGACGCTGCTTCGCCCAACCTTCCATTTTCGCGACACCAGCTTGTAATCGTCGGACACACGGTGGATGTCGGCAATGCCCTTCATGTGGCCAACTTGCCGGATGTCGAATTCTTTTTTACCAATGCCGACCAGGTATGTGCCACGCTGGGTCTTTACTTCGGTAGCTTTGAAGTCGAGGGACTTCATCCTTTCTGCTATCGAATGTTTGTCCGACTCGGAGATATCTTTTCGTAATTGAATGATCATTGTCTTGGTGCTAGGTGCTGGGTGCGGGGTGCTAGGTGCGAGGTGCTAGGATTTTAGCTCAGTTACGAATTTTACAACGTCGCCTTCGAGGTCTTTTGATTCTTTGAGCATATTCACAAATGCACTTCCTACGATAGCTCCTGCGCTATATTCGGAAGCTTGTACAAATGTTTCTTTGTTTGAAATACCAAACCCGATCAGGAAAGGATTCTTGAGTTTCATTTTCTTCAGTCTTTCGAAGTATTGAGTTTGTTCCGGCGCAAAGCCCGACTTCGCTCCTGTGGTGCTCGACGCCGACACCGCATAAATGAAACCTTTCGAAATACTATCGATCTTGCGGATGCGCTCGTCCGACGTCGTTGGTGAGATCAGGAACGTGAGCAACAACCCAGCGTCCTCAAATACTTTCTTATAGTCCCTTTCATACTCCGCCAGTGGCATATCGGGAAGTATCACTCCATCGACACCGGCGTCCGATGCATCTTTCGCAAACTTCTCGATACCATACTGCATCACGGGATTGAGATATCCCATCAGGATGATCGGAAGCTTCACACTCTTGCGTATCTCCTTCACCTGCTTCAGGATCAGCGCCAACGAGATGCCATTGTCGAGCGCGACTTTATTGCTCTGTTGAATGGTTGGTCCGTCGGCAACGGGATCGGAAAACGGAATGCCGATCTCCACGAGATCTGCCCCTCCCTTTTCAAGGCTTGTCGCAATCTTGTTGGTATCGTCGAGCTTAGGGAACCCTGCTGTATAGAATACCGACAGCAGAGGTTTCCTGGAAGTCTTAAAGAGCGTGTGCAGTCTGTTTTCCATGAAGTTCATAATTTTTTTCACCTGCCAGCACGCTAAACGGCAACACGTTCTCCTTTCGCGGAAGCGGGCAAGTCGCGAAATCGGTAAAGGCACAAGGAGGATTGTACGACTTATTGAAATCAATAAACACATTGCCTGCCGAATCGGGTCGAGGAACATAAATGAACCTTCCGGCTCCGTATGTATCCTTACCATTGGTGGCATCGCCGTAACAGATGAAAAGCTCTTTGCCCGTTCCCTCGGCTTCAAGACTATATTCCTTTCCATCAAGCTCGAATATGTAGTGACCCGCAAGTTCACTTGCAATGGTCTGACCCAGCACGTTGGTAATATCGATCATCGTTCCAGGCGCTGCGGGCTCAAATCTCGCTTTCACCTTCCATGAAAGATCGACCGGGTAGCGTTCGATGCCCTTGAAATTCTTCACATTCTCACTTTCAAGATCTCGAAGACGGATACCCATCTTATCATCACGACGGATAATATACCACTCGAGTGTTCCACTGGTCATGGTAGGCCCATGCAACATCTTTATCTCGAGCGTCGAGTCCGGGCGGAAAACAATTCCTTCTTTCAGATCCGAACCAGGTGCAGGGATCAATGTTACATTCTGACCCTTCACCATAAAATACCCGGCCCTGGGCGCAATCTTTCCTGCTGGAAAGACGGCGTCATTGGTTGAATCGCTGCCAAACGAATTCATTCCCTCTTTCAACCAATACAACCCGGCGAGATTCAAGTAGCCATCGTGAGATTTAAGCTCATCGACTCTACTATTAAACCATGTCTCGACGTCCTTCTGGTGTTCGTCGATCTGTTGTTGTGTAGGTTTCTCAGATGTTGAACATCCAATGACCAATGCCCAGCATCCAATGACCAATAATTTTTTCATTAGTATTTGCCCCATTTAATGTACGTTTCAAGATCCTTATCACCTCTTCCCGAAACATTCACCACCACAACATCATCACTATCGAGATCGAGTTGTTTCAATGCAGCCAGCGCGTGAGCCGATTCAACGGCAGGGATGATCCCTTCGAGCTTAGCCAATTCAATACCGGCTTCCATCGCCTCATCGTCGGTAGCACTAACAAAGGTCACACGACCAACATCGAACAAATGCGCGTGTAATGGACCGATACCCGGATAATCGAGTCCTGCCGAAATTGAGTATGGCTCTATTACCTGGCCGTCTTCGGTCTGCATCAAAAATGTTTTGCTTCCATGAAGTACACCCGGCTTGCCTAGCGCCAGCGTCGCCGCTGATTCACCGGAGTTTATTCCTTTACCAGCCGCTTCAACGCCGACGAGGTTCACATGCTCGCTGTCGAGAAAATGATAGAACGCCCCCGCTGCATTGCTACCGCCACCTACGCATGCTACTACATAATCAGGAAAGGGGTTGCCGGTGGCTTCAGTCAGTTGCTTCTTCATCTCTTCACTGATCACCGATTGAAAGCGTGTGACCATGTCGGGATATGGATGCGGTCCGACAACAGAACCGATGATGTAATGTGTATCGGTTGGATTGTTGATCCAATGACGCATCGCTTCATTCGTAGCATCTTTCAAAGTCATATTGCCACTCAACGCCGGCACTACCTTAGCACCAAGAATGCGCATGCGCTCCACGTTAGGTCGCTGACGTTCCATATCCACCTTGCCCATGTACACCACGCATTCCATGTTCATGAGGGCACACACAGTTGCCGTAGCAACGCCGTGCTGACCAGCACCGGTCTCCGCAATGATCTTCTGTTTACCGAGGCGCTTTGCGAGAAGGATCTGGCCTATGGTATTGTTGATCTTATGCGCGCCCGTGTGACAAAGATCCTCTCGTTTCAGATAGATCTTCGCTTTGTATTTGTCCGACATCCGTGATGCGTAGAACAATGGCGTTGGCCTTCCGGCGTACTTTTCCAGCAGGTACACGAATTCTTTTTTGAAATCATCGCTGTTGATGATGTCGAGGTACTTTGTTCGAAGCTCTTCAACATTGGGATAGAGCATTTCGGGAATGTAGGCCCCGCCAAACTTTCCGTAATAGCCATCAGCATTTACTTCAAACATGACATTATACTTTTGATCTTTTCAATATTTTTTAAACCGGGAGAATCCTCGACGCCGCTGTTGAAATCCAAAGCATGAATGCTCATGCCCAGCAGTGAATCGAGATTCTTAATATTTTCAAAATTTAATCCACCACTTAAAAAGAACGGCTTACTTTGATCATATTCCTCAAGCTTGCTCCAATTAAATGGCCTTGCGTTTCCTCCATACAGTTTCCCCTTCGTATCGAAGAGAAAATAATCCGCTACGTCGTCGTACTGTTTCGTTGTACCGAAATCGAAATCATCGTCAACCGAAAATACTTTGATAACTGTGATCCCGCGGCTCTTCAGCTCGTCGCATTCCGCCGGTGTTTCGTTGCCGTGGAGCTGGGCAATATTACTGCTTATTGAATCCAAACGCTTCAGTATTTCGCCTTTGTTCTCATTTACAAACACTCCAACGCGTTCCACGAGATCGGTCTCCTCCAGCGAAAAATTATCGCCTACGTACCGAGGTGATTTCTTGTAAAAGATAAAGCCCATGTAGTCGATGCCGAGGTCACCAACATCATTGATGTTACCTAAATCCTTCATCCCACAAACCTTAATCTTAATCATCCTATGTAACCTATGTTTCTATGTGTCCTATGTGCCTATGTGCCCTATGTGCCCTATGTGCCCTATGTGCCTATGTGTTTTCTATGTGCCTATGTGTTTAATAAATTCCATCGCCGCCTCCTCAGGTCTTCCGTGCTTCATAAAAGTCTCTCCTATCAAAAATCCTTCATACCCGACCTTCTTCAGCTCAGCGATCACGTTTGGGTCCGACAGTCCACTCTCCGAAACCTTTACTTTGTTTGAAGGAATCAGCGGTGCCAATCGCTTTGAAACATCTATACTCACTTCGAAGGTCTTCAGGCTTCGGTTGTTCACGCCAACCAGGTCAGCGTCAACTTCCGACACACGCTTTAGTTCCTCTTCATCGTGAACTTCCAACAACACTTCAAGATTGAGTGAATGAGCAAACGTCGCAAGTTTCTCGGCCGTCCTGGGCTCGAGTGCGGCTGCGATCAACAGGATCGCGTCGGCGCCGATCGACTTCGCTTCAATGATCTGGTATTCGTCGACCGTGAAGTCTTTACGTAGTATGGGGCAGAAATTGAACTTGCGCGCCGCCGTCAGATCGTCGTTGCTGCCACCAAAAAATTTTGTATCGGTAAGTATCGAGAGTGCCGAAGCACCGGCTTGCATGTAACCGATCGATGTACGCTCGATAGAAACATTTTTGTTAAGGATACCCTTCGAAGGGGACTTACGTTTTATTTCCGCGATCACCCCCGACAGATCAGGACGCTGAATGTATTTACGAAGAGAAACTGTAGGAGAAGAAAAGTAGATGCTCTTCTCTAAAAGTTTGGTGGGGTACAACGACTTTCGTTCGTCGACCTCTTTGCGTTTATGCTCTATGATCTCGTCAAGAATATTCATTGAGTTCAGAGTTCAGTGTTCAGAGTTCGATTAGTTTTTTGAATGCCTTTAAGGCCTTACCCGAAACCAACGTTTCCTTCGCAAGCTCTACTGACTTCAACAAACCTCTGCTCCTGTCTCCGGCGTACAACGCCATTGCTGCATTTGCTACAACAACGGCATTCTGCGCTTCCGTTCCTTTGCCTTCGAGTATCGTCATGAAGATCTTCGCCGATTCCTCGACCGTCGCTCCGCCTTTTATTTGCTCATACTTCAATTGAGGCAACCCAAGATCTTTCGGAGTCGCGATCTTCTCCCCTTCGTTGTAAAAATATTTGAAAGGACCAGTCAGCGATACCTCATCGTACCCTTCGAGTGAATGCAGCACGAGGAATTGCTTGTCGGTGTTCTGGTAAAGATAGCCATACTGACGAGCCAACTCGAGACTGAACACACCAACCAACTGTCGTGTCGGGAATGCCGGGTTGACCATCGGTCCCAGCATATTGAAGAATGTCTTCACGCCGAGCTCTTTTCGGATCGGACCAACGTTCTTCATTGCGGGGTGGAACAACGGCGCATGCATGAAACAAATGTTCGCATCGTCCAGATTGCGCTTCAGCGTATCAATGTCGTTGGTGAACTTATAGCCGAAGAACTCAAGAATATTCGACGAACCACTCACCGAAGAGACACCATAGTTGCCGTGCTTCGCCACCGGCTGGCCTGCTGCCGCCACTACGAAGCTCGATAAGGTGGAGATGTTAAATGTATTTTTCCCATCGCCCCCGGTGCCACACACGTCCATTACCGGTGCGTCGAACTTTATTGGTATGCAAAGCTCCAGCATCGCGTCGCGAAACCCCTGGAGCTCGTCGATGGTAATGCTGCGCATCATGTAAATGGTCATGAATGCCGTGGTCTGGCTCTGATTGTATTTCCCGCTCGTAAGATCGACAAGCACCTGGTGGGCGGTATCTCGAGTGAGGGAGCGATGGTCGATCAGTTCATTGAGGATATGTTTCATAGGATTCCGTGCTTCTGTGTTCAGTGTTCAGTGTTTCCGTGCTTTCCGTGCTTTCCGTGTTTTCCGTGAGAAATCAATCCGTGAAAAATCAATGTTTAATCCAGTTAGCTATCATCTTCGGTCCTTCTTTGGTCATTACCGACTCAGGGTGGAACTGCAAGCCCTTCACATCGTACTCCACGTGCCTCAATCCCATGATCAACCCCTCGCTGTTACTTGCCGTTACTCTTAATGACGACGGTATTGTTCCCGGTTTCACGGCCCACGAGTGATAGTGTGTAGCGTCGAAATTGTTCTCCACACCGTCGAACAGGTATTCGGTCTTATCGTCGATATTCACCTTCGACGTAACTCCGTGAAGTACCTTGGGAATATTGAACAGTTGTGCTCCAAATACTTCTCCGATCCCCTGGTGACCGAGACAAATACCGAGTATGCTTTTCGTCTTCCCATATTCACGGATCACTTCTTTCATGATGCCCGCCTCGTCGGGAACGCCGGGCCCTGGCGACAGCATGATCTTGTCGTAGCTGCCGACTTCTTTTACCGAGATCTTATCGTTGCGATAAATATCCGGCGCGTGACCGAGCTCGCGAAGAATGTGCACAAGGTTGTAAGTGAACGAATCGTAGTTATCTATAACGAGTATCTTCATAAATCACAAATCCTAAATCACAAATCACAAATCAAAATTCATATCCTCTCTGCCAACTCAACAGCCGTTCTCAGTGCTGCGAGCTTGTTATTAACTTCTTGCAACTCGCTGGCCGCCTCCGACTTCGCCACCACTCCCGCTCCCGCCTGGTAAACTAAACGGTTGCTGTGGCTTAAGAACGTTCGTATCATAATCGCATGATTGAATGTGCCGTCGAAACCGATGAAGCCGATCGCACCGCCATAAAATCCGCGGTTCACATTTTCGTAGCGTTCGATCAACGTCATTGCCATGTGCTTCGGAGCACCAGACAATGTTCCGGCGGGGAATGTGTCGGCCGCCATGTGCACTACCGATGAATCGGGATTCACCTTGCCTGTCACTTTCGAAACCATGTGGATCACGTGTGAATAGAATTGGATCTCTTTGAACACCTCCACCTTCACATCCGATGCGTTTCGGCTCATGTCGTTCCTTGCGAGGTCGACGAGCATTACGTGTTCCGCATTTTCTTTTTCGTCGGCCATCAGCTTCGCGGCGAGGCCCGCATCTTCGAGGTCATTTCCGGAACGGCGAAAGGTTCCGGCTATCGGATAGATGTTGGCGTGTCCGCCTTTCACCTGCAACTGTGCTTCGGGCGACGAACCGATCAGCTTGTAATTGCCGTAGTCGAAATAAAAAAGATAAGGCGATGGATTAACAGAACGGAGCGCGCGGTAAACATTGAACTCGTCGCCACGGAAACCGCATTCAAAACGTCGCGATAAAACTATTTGGAAGACATCGCCGCGGTAGCAATGCTCTTTCCCTTTGTCGATGACCTTCAGGAATTCATCGTTGGTAAAATTTGATCTCTCCTCACCTGACTTTTTGAAAGGATAAGTGGCGAACCGGTTGCTGAAAATGATCTGCTCCAGCTTTGAAAGCCCGATGCCTTCATTGGTTCCGAAGTTGTTTTCGAAGAGACTCAGTTCATTCGAGAAGTGATCAACCACGATGATATACCGGTACAGCTTATAGACCATGTCGGGAATGATATCCTCGCGCTTTGCGATCTTCACATCTTCAAAGAAACGAACCGCGTCGTACGACATATAACCGAAAAGTCCATTGCTTACGTACTTGCTCGAAACCGTTCCGTCGGCTTCGAATGAATTTCGGAACGCATCGAAGTCTTCGGTGAGTGATGTGATCTCGTTTATCACGACCTTTCCATCCGGGTAGGTCTTCTCGACCTTATTGCCTTCAACCGTAAACGAGGCCAGCGGATCGCAGCAGATCAACGAGAGACTGTTCTCATGACTGTGATAGTCGGAGCTTTCCAGAAGGATACTGCCTGCGAACACGTCCCGAAGCTTCAGGTAGATGTTCACCGGCGTAAGTGTATCAGCCAGCAGCTTTTTGTGGCGGGTCTGAAGTTTATATTTCATTGTACACTCATAATTATTAAAAACAAAAAAGCCTGCTCCTTTCGAATCGGAGCAGGCCTTCAAAATTCCTGGTATGAACCAATCAAACAATAGCCGCGAGCCGATCCTGTTTAGAACCGTGCCACCACCATGCAAAGTTTGATCTGTAGTTCATTCGTAATTCAACATTCAACATTCAATATTCAATATTCAATATTCTTTAGGCTTCTTTCTTCTTTACTACTCTGCGAGGTTTAGCAGTTGCTTCTGTAGTTGCAGGCTTCTTCGAAGCTGCCCTTTTCAATCTCGCTTTGATCGCCTTACGGTTTCTTGAAACGCCGTAAGAGCCCTTATAACGTTTGCCTTTCTTGGATTTTTTATCTCCTCTTCCCATTCATTTAAAATTGAGATGGCAATAATACAGACGAGGTTTCAAAATACCAAATTGTAGTGGAAATTTACGGCTTTATGGCAAAGGCAAGCTCGAATATTGTTCACCAATACTTCAAAAAGGAAGATCAGGATGGGAAGACCCTCCTGAAGATCAACCCAATTCACCTCACTGGCATCGAAATCGTTATACCTACGAAAGGCGAGCCCGAAAGTCATGAAATAGAAGTGCCAGGCACTTTTGAGGCAGAGTTGCCTAAGGAAGGGTTCGAGGCATGCAGTCCGCTCGAATTCAATCTATACCTGAACGGCCTGATATAAAAAAGAGGCAAGCCGAACATCGCACCGCTACAACCACCTACCCTTGCTACCTTCCGGTCCTGGGGGAGTTCAGCAGGAGCTGGTCGTGCCGACTTGCCAGGGTGCAAAAGTAATAATTTAAATTTCATTCTTACCTTTATCGCCAAATCACACGAAATGAAATTCTTCATCGACACCGCAAATCTCAAAGAAATAAAAGAAGCCTACGACCTCGGCGTCCTCGACGGCGTTACAACCAACCCGTCATTGATGGCCAAAGAAGGAATAGCAGGAAAAGAAAAGGTAATGGCTCACTACAAAGCTATTTGCGATATCGTTGATAACAACGTTTCCGCAGAAGTGATCGCCACCGACCTCGATGGTATCATCAAAGAAGGAAAGGAACTCGCCAAGATCGACGATAAGATCGTTGTGAAGGTTCCCATGATCAAAGACGGCGTAAAAGCGATCAAGAAATTCTCGAGCGAAGGTATCCGTACCAACTGTACACTTGTATTCTCGGCGGGACAAGCGATCCTTGCAGCGAAAGCAGGCGCCAGCTACCTCTCTCCTTTCATCGGACGCCTCGACGATATTAGCCAGGATGGTCTTGAACTCATCGCGCAGATCCGCCTGATCTATAACAATTACGGTTTCAACACCGAGATCCTTGCCGCCAGTGTTCGTCACACCATGCACCTTATCAAGTGTGCAGAGATCGGCGCCGACGTTGTAACATGCCCTCTCAATGTTATCACTGCCCTGTTGAATCATCCTCTCACCGATTCAGGCCTCGCTAAATTCCTCGCCGATCATAAAAAAGCTAACCAATAGCCCCCATATCAATATCCAATATCCAATAGCCATTAACCAATAGCCATTGTTTTCAAACGATCCGGTTGTAAGCGTCAGGGAAGCATCGATATTGCAGGACCAGAATGTCGTGCTTACAAACGTATCGTTCAATATCGATAAGGGAGAATTTGTCTTTATCGTTGGACGCACCGGATCCGGAAAATCGTCGCTTCTAAAAACACTCTACGCCGACCTTCCGCTCAGGCAGGGCGACGTCAACGTTGCCGGCTTCAACATCAGCAACATCAAGTCAGGCCAGGTACCAATGCTTCGCCGTAAGGTGGGCATCATCTTCCAGGACTTCCAGTTGTTCCCCGACCGGAATGTATCTGAAAACCTGATGTTCGTGATGAAAGCTACGGGCTGGTCCGACAACGCAAAGATGAAAGCTCGTATGGTCGAGGTATTGATGCAGGTGGGACTCGGTTCTGTCGAAAAGAAAATGCCTCATCAACTATCGGGTGGCGAACAGCAACGGGTCGTGATCGCAAGGGCCTTGCTGAACGAACCGTTCATTCTCTTTGCCGATGAACCCACCGGTAATCTCGACCCCGAAGTAGCTATAGGCATCATGAAGCTGTTCCAGCAGATCAATAAAAGTGGTACTTCGGTGCTTATGGCCACACACAGCTACGGACTCATCCGTAAGTTCCCGTGCAGGGTGCTCAAGTGTGATAATGGAAATGTCCTCGACTCGAACGTGGATAAGTTCGAATTGACAACCGAGGATTTTTAGATCGAAGCTTTACTATCGTCCGTCTCTGTCTTACGAACGTCTTCCAGTTTCTTTATCTGCTGATTTAGTAAGTCGATGCGGATCAGCATGTTCAATATCAACGCGTCTTTTACTTTTTCACTGGGGCTCGTCTTCATCTCCTCTCTCAGCACTTCATACATCGCGTCGAGCTTCTGAACGTCTTGTGTGAACTGGTCGTCTTCGTAACCGGTCTCGAGCTTGTCGATGAACGCAACCTTCTCAGCGATCTGGTCCCCGTAAAACGATTCAAGGTCTTTAAATTCTGTCTGAAGCTTCGATACTTCTCTTTTCGGTGTTGACGTGTTGGATGTAAACAGATACACCGATATTCCAAAGAAGAGGATAGCCGCAGCACGCCAGATAGATACCGATGTCATCCAGCGCTTGCCCGGGACCCCCTGTCGAAGGTCTGCCGCCACTCTTGCCCAAACTCGTTCGGACGGTTCCTTGTCGTCGAACTCGTCGCGATTCTTATCGATGAAATCTTTTAACCTGTCTTTCATAACTCTTTGCCTTCCAATATTGCCTTCAATTTCTTCTTCGACCGGTTGAACTGCGACTTCGAAGTTGACTCCGAAATGCCGAGGATCTCCCCGATCTCACTGTGGTCGTAACCCTCTAAAAGATACAGCGAGAGTACCGCCCGGTAACCGTCTGGCAGGCTCGCGATTGCACTCCTTACCTGGTCTACCGTGTAGGGAAAATGCTCGAGCGCATCTACCGGCTCCTCATCTTTTACGTCCCATCGGTCATCATCCGGAAGGCGTTCTAACTGCCTCCTTTTCAAATAGTTGATTGCCTTGTTTACAACTATTCGTTTCAGCCACGCGCCGAAGGTTGCATCGCCCCTGTAGTATGCCAGGTTCCTGAAAGCGCTTATAAAAGCCTCCTGGAGCACGTCCTCGGCCTCGTCTTCATTGTTCACGATCCGATACCCAACGTTGTACATGCTCTTTTTGTACAGTTGGTAAAGCTTGAAATGCGCCTCCTGGTCGCCCTGGCGGCAGCGCTCGATCAGGTCTTCGTGAATATTTACAGCTTCAACCGCCATCTCCTGGTGCTGCGTGCTAAGTTCAGGGTGCCGGGACCTTCGACACCGGCACTATGCGCGCCGGGCACCTCGCACCAAGCACCTTTACCAAAGACAGCGAGCACCGGACGAGGTTGCACGCGTTATTTAGTTTTTTCGAGATTAGTTTTTGCCGGCACGAAGTCCGGGGCAACAGCCAGTGCTTCCGTAAATGCCTTTTTTGCCCCCACTTTGTCGTTCTGGTCTATCGCTAAAAGACCTTTCAGGTTCAGAACAGACACCTTCAGCGGGTATTCCTTCGGCTGGCCCTTTGCATCATCGAAGACAGCCTTCTCGGTAGAGATCTTTGGATTCGCCAACAGGATATCGATGCTGGTCTTGCACTCCGCCGTACGCTTGAGCTGGTACTGAAGGAACGCGATCTGGTAGAGAGTGCGGATGTTATCGTTGATGAGATAAAGGCTCTCGTAGAATTGCAATGCTTTATCGTTTACACCCAGCTGTTGTGCCGAGCTCCCGGCCATCTCCAGGTAGTTCACATTCTTTGGAGAGCGCCCCAAAAGATCTTGAGCGATCAACATCGATGATGCATACTTCTGTTCTTCGTAGTAGAAATATGCCAGTGAATAGATCAATGAGTCGACGCCGGGGTTCTCCACGATAACATCATAGAGTGCATCTTTGGCTACGTCGGCATCGTTCCAACGCGACGCGGCGGCGTACTTACGAAGGAAGTGCTCGGTAAGGATCATGCTGGCATCAGGTGCCTGCACGCTGTCGGCCGGCTGTTGTGCCTGTGATTGCGTCTGTTGTGTCGGAGCTTGTTGCTGGGTAGCTGCCGGTTGTGTCGGCTCTGGTTCTTTCTTGTTCTTTTTTTTCTGTGCGAAACTTACCGTGGAAACGAGCAACAAGAATACTACGAGAAAACGCATAACTATTGGTTTAGATTTAATTGAGTCGCGGGTATACCTTTTTTTTGTGCCACCTGGATCATGAATTGGATCGCCTCTTCACGATCGTTACGGATAACACCATCCAAAATAGCATCTTTTATCTGTTCTTTGATATCGCCAACTATAGGCCCTGGCACGAGGCCGAGCCACTTAATGATCTCGTCACCCGTCACGGGGGGCTGGAAATTCCTCACGCGATCCTTCTCTTCTACTTCCACCATCTTCTTTTCCACCAGGTCGAAGTTCTTCAGGTATCGCGCTACCTTGTCATTGTTTTTGGATGTGATATCGGCGCGGCAAAGTTTCATCAGTCCATCGATATCTTCGCCAGCCTCAAACAACAGCCTTCTTACAGCCGAGTCGGTAACCTCATGCACCAATGCGATCGGCCGAAGGTGAAGCTTCACCAGCTTTTGAACATAAGCCATCTGCGCCCCCATGGGCAACTTGAATCTTCGGAAGATGCCGGGTACCATTCGGGCACCACGATCCTCGTGTCCATGAAATGTCCATCCATGCCCCGCTTCAAACCTTTTCGTTTGAGGCTTCGCTATGTCGTGAAGTATTGCAGCCCATCTCAACCACAGATCATCAGAAACCTTTGCAACATTATCCAACACCTGAAGGGTATGAAAGAAGTTATCCTTGTGCGCATGATTATCGACATATTCAACACCGTGAAGAGCAACAAGCTCCGGGAAAAAATGCTTTAATAGTCCACTGTGGAACAGCAGCTTGAACCCATACGACGGAACCGGTGATAGAATGATCTTATTCAATTCCTCGATGATGCGCTCTATGGAAACGATCTTGAGTCGTTCTCCATTCTTAACAATTGCATCGAATGTATCGGCGTCGATATCGAACTTGAGCTGGCTTGCAAAACGTACCGCCCTCATCATGCGAAGGGGATCATCCGAAAAAGTAACGGACGGATCGAGAGGGGTCTTGAGCATTTTCTTGCGGATGTGACCGACCCCATCGAATGGATCTACCAGGGTCCCATAATCTTCTTTATT
This sequence comes from uncultured Ohtaekwangia sp., assembly GCA_964490505.1. Classification (GTDB taxonomy): domain Bacteria; phylum Bacteroidota; class Bacteroidia; order Cytophagales; family Cyclobacteriaceae; genus ELB16-189. Next base: position 142,650 of record CAZBCP010000001.1, read on the forward strand.
GAGACTGATAGCCATGGCATTGATTGTGAAGTCACGCCTAAGCTGATCGTCTTGCAACGTCCCATCTTCAACAATGGGCTTACGTGAGTCGCTGCGATACGACTCTTTCCTCGCACCCACGAATTCGAGATCTGCATCGCCATAAGGGATCATGGCGGTACCGAAATTCTTGAATACGGTGAGCTGAACATTCCCCAGCTTCTTAGCTACAGCTTCGGCCAGCTCTATGCCGCTGCCCACGCACACAAAATCGATGTCTTTGGAAGGGCGGTTGAGGATAAGATCACGCACGAACCCACCGACAATAAACGACTGATAACCAAGACGTTGAGATACCTCAGATACAGTCTTAAAAACAGGGTTTTTGTCGAGTTCGGTCGTGAACGTCATGTATGGAGTCTTTCAAAGACCCGCAAGTTACACTAGTTCTTCCAAGGTATAAAGTCATACACCAAAGCCGCGCGCAGCGCAGCCGCCCCGAGGGCTAGTTCTTCCAGAAGTTTGGCTTCTGATGGAACGTCGGGCAGGGTATCAGCTTATTCCTCTTCTTCACCTGGCGCGCTATCGGCTTGGCCGTGAATTCGTACACGAGGCTAACCTCATGTGCTCCACCCGCCGAGGTCGACAACCCCGAGATATTGAAGTCGTAGCTGTAGCCGATGTTCAGGTTCTTCAGGTACAGGCCCATCGTAAAGATCAATGCATCCTGGTTAACGGTACCGATCACGTTCTCATCGAACGGCTTACCACGATACCATATACCGATCGAAACGGGGTCGATGTGATAGTTAACACCGAGGTCTAACTGGTTGATCGGCCCTTGGATACGATAGATGAATGAAGGAGTGATATAAGATACTTTACCAGTTGTTCTTGGTCCATTGTACAACGAGATCCTTGCACCACCGTGGATAGTTGTCTTCATGGGAAGGCGTGCCGTTCCGTTGAGGATGGAAAGGTTTGGCGTATTCATGTGATTGAATGCAGCACCGAGCCAAAGTGTCCTGCTATAAAAGACAAAACCAGAGCTGATATCGAAGTACTGCTGATTACCAAGTCGGTTCACGTCGGGGTCGAGTGACTGGCCATTGAATTCGAGACCGTCGCCCAATCGGAGCTTGTTGCGATCCAAACCGTTGATACCATAACCGAACTGAAGGCCTGGTGAGAACACGATCTTGTCGTTGATGCGGACCTTGTAGCTATACAGGAGGGCGGCTGTTGTTGTCCTCCATCCTGCCGATCCCATCTTGTCGGTTGTAGCGAGGATACCGAAGCCGCTCTTTAACTCGTCAACCCAGATGTCGTAGCTGGCGGCGCTTGTTACAAAAGCCTGTGGCAGGTTGGGCCATTGAATGCGCTGGTTGAATACGAAGCGTTGCTGAGGTGTGATTCCGGTGAAGCCGGGATTCAGATAAAGCGGCGCCTGGTAGTACTGCGAGAACTGCGGGTCCTGTGCGAAAGCGCTGGTGCCCATCAATCCAAGAATCGCAAAAAATAAAAGTCTCCTCATGCTTACCCTAAATATAAAGATCAATACCGTTACCTGATCATTGTTATATCACCCACTTGTGTGGTTCGTTGTCCATCCGACAATCGCAACGTGAGCTTATACACGTACACGCCGGCTGGCAAGAGATCTCCATCCTTATCGTAGCCATCCCATCCTACGTTCGAGTTGTTGCTTTCGAACACCAGGTTGCCCCAGCGGTCGAACACCTGCATGTTGAACTCTTCGGCGCCCTTCACCTGAGGCAAGAAGACGTCGTTGAACGAGTTTGCACCGGGAGCACCACCAGCACTTGAAGAAGGTCCGTTCGGGTTCGGCGTGAATGCGTTAGGCACGCGTGTTACACCGCCCTGCTTGGCAGTAACTTTTCTTACGAGAGTATCTGTACACACAACATCGTTTCCGTGATCATTCATTGCGATCAACGTGATGTCGTATACACCTTCGATCTTATAAGTGTGCTTCGGTTCTTTTTCGTCGCTGGTTGCTCCGTCGCCGAAGTCCCACAAGTATCCAGTGGCGCCGTCAGAGAAATTGTAGGTCAGTAACTCCGTATCCGGCACATACACCAATCCCGGGCGGAAGTCGAACGAAGCCATCGGCAGGTCATACACGATGATCTCTTGCGTAGCAGTCTTCTGGTCGCCGGTGAACGAGTTCCTTGTTGTAAGCTCTACGGTATACTTACCGGGTGACGGTATTTTAAACACGGGCAGTTCGGCGTTCGATTGACCGGCCGTACCTGCATTGTCGAGAACTCGCCACTCCCACGTATCACCAGTCGCCTTGTTTTCTGTTACTGTGATGTCTGTCGGGAAGCAAGCTTCGAGCGGTATCGCCTTAAATTCTGCAATCAACGGAGGCACGGCGATGTTGATCGTTTCCGTGAACTCATCCGCACAGACAAGCGCACCGGCCGGATCGCTTGCAGCAGCGATGTTGGTAACAACCAGTCTCACGTCTTTAGGACCAGGCGTTGCATAGTCCATTGCGAATGTCGGACCGGGATCGTTGGCCGAAGCAGGTGTTGCATCGGCACCGAACGACCATTCATAAGCGAAGTCGCTACCGTCGATAGGTTCTGAGTCGTTTGTGATCGTGAACTGCGAGTGATCACCAATGGTCCACAGCGTCGGTACTGTATGACTGAAGTGTGCATCTACACCACGGTACACTCTTATTTCTTTCACAACATCGGCAACCTGACACTGGAGGTTTTTCACACGATACACCAGCTCGTAGATCAATGGATTTTGCGTAGATACATTCGGTATCGTGAAGTTGGCGTTCGTTGTGTTCTTCACTTCTATCTCAGCGGTAGATCCCTGTACGCGGTACCACCAACGATGGGTTAAGTTGCTACCCTGCGATGTTTGGGTCAAAGAGACTGTCTCGTCGCTACACATTGCAACCTTGTCGGCAATGAATGATGCGTTGATCGTCGGGAAGATCTTCACGTCGAACTGAACGCGTTTTCTACAACCGTCCTGGAACTTCGTTGTATCGAGACGCATTTCGAGGACCGGCTTCAACAACGTGGTCGATGTTGTAGACAACGTCGTGTACACGTGCGTTACGGTCTTATTCAATTCCGTGGTAGCCGCATTATAGATCGCGTCATCGGGACCGTCAGCAAACTTCCACTGGTAGTTGGTACCAGCGATCTGGTTGTGCTTGAACGTTACCGTGAGCGGGCTACATCCTTCATTGTTGCTGATCGTTGCGGTCGGGTCAACCTGGTCTACATGCACAGTAAGAGTCTTGTTCAGGTTCACAGAGCAGTTGAACCTGTCTGTAACTTTCGTGAGCACATAAGTTGTAGTTACTGTAGGAACTCCAGGGATAGCCTTCTGACCGCTCAGGTTGGTAAGAGTCTTGGGAGTTCCGTTTTCGGTATACTCAACTTTCAATTGGGGAAGACCGATCGGCTCGATATAAGTGAACGGTGTCGATCCTTTACACAGGTAGATATCAGCAGCTTCGTTTCCTTCGATGTCGTATCCGAAGATATTACCATCAACAGGAGGCGCTACGTTCACGACCATAGTTGACTCCACAGATGCATCGCAACGATCGTCGAGACCCTGGCCCACATCGATGAGCGGGTTATCGCCAGCTGCCATGGTAAGGTGAGCTTTGATCGTATAAGTTATTGTTCCCTGGGACGCCCCGTTGTTCACGAACACCTGTGGAATTGTAGTAGCGTTAGTGCCCGACGATACAGGGCCCATGTCCGGATTGCCACCATTGTCAGGTGTCGGCCAATCGAAGGTTGTATTCAAGCCTGCTACCGTCGATGCAGCGATGGTGAATGGAACGGTAGGATTACCTGGGAGCTGGCCATTATTACATACGTTGATGGAGGAAGGAATGTTGGTAGCTCTCGGGTTAGGATAAACCGTAATGTTCAAAGGCATCGGCGTGGCAGCGCACGAAGGCGAGTTGCTCACGTTGGTGGCATTGATCGTATACTGAACAACAACTTTGTTATTGGTATTGTTGAACAGCACTTGAGAGAATGCATTACCGGCACCAGGTGATTCACCGGCAACATTAGGGTTGGCAACGACGGACCATGTGATCACCGTCGAGCCCGGAGTAGCTGTTTCGGTATCGGTGTTGATCGGGATAGCGTTGAATGAATCGCCGCTACAGATCGCGAAGTTGGCGAGTGCTGGTGTGAACACCGGACGTGGCGTCACTCCTACTACCACATCGATCGGAGGCGTAGTACAGTTCGGAACACCGGCAATCACATTGCGAACTTCCAGGTGATAAGTAACATACTTCGTAACTGAAGCCGTGTTGGTGAGAATGTCTCCCAATGTGGCATTGTTTGCAAACGCAACGCCGTTGGAGTAGCCACCTACCTCAGGATCGGCCGTAGCAGTTACCATGATGTCGATAGTGCCTGTTGTAGGAACTGTAGGCGATGCGAGCAACAGGTTTGCAGATGTGCCTGCACAAACAGTCTTGTTGGCAAGCGTGTTGATCTTCGGCTTCGGCTCAACGGTTACTGGAACATCTTGTACTGTAGGCACTGCGTCGCAACCGAGGCTGTTAGCAGCAGCGGCAGCGCGAGGTGTTATCCTGTAGTGAACAGTGATCGGAGCATTTGTATTGTTTACGAGGATGTCTGTGATCTTCGCGCCTTCGGCAAGGGCGTTACCCACCGACACACCACTCACCGACGAAGGCAATGTTGTATAGCTGAACGTCACGATCGGGTTAGTAGGATCGCCATTTGAATACGTAGGTGACGCGAACGTGATGTCTACCGCATCTCCGCTACAGATCGTATTGTCGAGGATCGTTGATGCCGAAATGACCGGAGGTTCAATAGTAACGTTGACCACACTTGCAGGTCCGCGACAACCAGCGGCAGAAATCCCTACGATTGTGTAGCTCACGATGATACGATCATTCGTGTTGTTGGTGAATCGATCGTCTCTTACCCTGTTGATGTTAGTAGTTACACCTAAGCCTGCGTTTGTACCGGCAGCGGTAAGGCCGCCCACAGTAGCGCCTGCAGGTATCGGGGTAGCTCCAACATTCACACTAATGATGTCGTAACTGGCAGCCGTGATACTAGTCGGTGAATTGTCTTGCAGAACGAGACCTGTGATGGTCGTGCTGCAGACAATGCGATCCAGGTTAGGCTTAACAGCCGGAGAAGGATTCACCGTTACAGTGATGTCTTCATCCTGGCCAATACATCCTGCTGCGGAAACAGGTGCGATCTTGTAAACGATCGATGCAGCTGCAGCCGAAGTATTGATCCATGTATCGTTGTTGATAGCATTGGCAGGCTTGTTACTACCTGTTCCAGCATTCGAAGGACCAGCCGTAAGGCCGCTCAGGTTCGTGATGCTGCGGATAATGAATGTCGATGCTGCAACAGACGTTGCTTCCGAACGCAACAGGAATCCAGGATTGCCCGACACGATCGTCAAGCCAGAGCAGATAGCTGCAGGGCTCAATGAATTGTCCATATCGGGTTCTGGTCTCACGTCGACAGACACAAAGCTGGGATCGCCCTCGCAACCTGTAGGGCTGCCGGCGTTCGTAGCGCTCACCGGAACGATTGTATATCTGACTGTTACTACGGCAGCACCAAGATTCTTGTATTCATCATCAAAGATGAGGCTTGCATCGCCTGAGTTACCCGAAACTTCGTTGGTACCAGGGAATGTGAAGAAGGCAGGTGCAGCAGCCGTGAACGGTCCGCCGTTGCTGTATTCGATGGCAGTGATGCGGTATGAGTTGGCTCCAACCGAAGATCCGTTGGTGCTCAACAGAACGCCTATCTTCGAACCACTACAGATCGGTGTCGGTGCGGGCACACCCAATACAGGCTCGGGATGTATCGTGAACTCGATCAGCTTCGGATCGCCAATACATGTGGCACCATTAGGAGTTACACGGTAAACAACCTTCAATGCAACAGTACCGGTGTTAGTATAAGAATCATTGAAGATAGCATTGTCGGGAAGGCCGGTGCCCACCATGCCCACGGTACGGGTACCGGTAAGACCGGTAGCTATCGAAACAACTTCAATATCATAAGACGAGGCAGGCTCCGACACACCGTTCGTTGTAAGTGTGCGGCCATAAGGCGCATCGCTGCATCGTTCCTGGTTAAGGTTGTTTGCCATAACAGGCTCACCATTGATCGGAACAGCGATGTCGTATGTGTTACCAGGACATACCCCTGCGGTCGGTGTTACACGATAAACCGCACTGAGTGTTGAACCAGTGGTGTTCTTCAGAGTTTCTTCGATGTCGCCAGTGCCGTCGCCATTAGTAACAACAACCAGTCCGGCAGGAAGAGTCTGGCGTACCCACGTGAAGGTTACGCCGATAACCCCGTTCGTAATGTTGTCGGCACTCACGCTGAACGGTGAATCCGAACATTGCGCTGCGCGAGTGATGTTGGCTCCAACAGGCTCGGGGTTAACAGGTACTGTGATGAAGTAAGGCACACCGAAGCAACCAGGAGTGCTCTTGGGAGTAACTTCATAAACAGCATTCAGTTGACCGCTCGAAAGGTTGGCAAGAGTTTCTGTGATGTTGCCGTTGCCTGTGCCTGCAGTTACAACTGTTAAGCCGGCAGGAAGTGTTTGTCTTACCCATGTATAAGTGGTCACTCCACTCATGCCATTGGTGATGTTGTCCGCGCTAACGGTAAAGCTCTGGTTAGAACATGCCTGTGCCCTTGTGATATCGGCACCAACAGGCTCAGAATCGATCGGTACGAATATCGTATAAGATCCGCCGACGCAACCGGCAGCCGATGTAGGTGTAACTACATACGAAGCAGTTAACGTTACGCCGCTAAGATTGCGAAGTGTTTCTTCGATGAGACCAGTTCCATCGCCGCCGACTACCTGGGTCAATCCGCCCGGAAGTGGATTGCGTACCCATGTGTATGAGCTTGTTGCACCAAGTCCATTCGAGATATTATCGGCACTCACGCTGAATGCCACGTTCGAACACTGATTAGCTCTTGTGAAGTTTGCGCCGAGAGGTTCAGGGTTGATCGGTATTGTTACGATATACGTTGCACCTACGCAACCACCTGCCGAACGAGGTGTTACCACGTACTGAACGTTCAACTGACCGCTGCTTGTGTTGCGAAGCATCTCGCTGATCGGTCCGTTACCGCTACCGGATACGACTACTGTTAATCCAGCAGGTAGTGTTTGGCGAACCCATGAATAAGTGCTTGTGGCACCCATGCCATTAGTGATATTGTCGGCGCTTACGCTGAACGTAACACCGGAACATTCGGGAGCACGCGTGATGTTGGCACCAACCGGTTCGGAGTCGATCGGAACGGTAACAACATATGCTGTACCAACGCAATTGTCGGCCGATGTAGGCGTAATTGTGTAGGTAGCGTTCAATGTACCACCGGTTACGTTCCTGAGAGTTTCATTGATCGTACCACCAGAACCAGTGCCGCTGGCAACAACAGTTAATCCTGCAGGTAGAGCGTTTCTTACCCACGTGTATGTACTTGTTCCACCGAGGTTATTGGTGATGTTGATCGCGCTTACACTGAACGGAACGTTCGAGCATTGTGCAGCACGGGTGATGTTAGCACCAACGGGTTCGGGGTTGATCGGAACAGTTACAGTGTATACATCGCCTACACAACCATTGGTAGCAGTTGGTGTAACGCGATAGATCGCATTTAACTGACCGCTCGTAAGGTTCTGCAGTGTTTCGTTGATCAGGCCGCTACCGCTGCCGGCAGCTACTTGTGTAAGCCCGGCAGGAAGTGGATCGCGAACCCATGTGAAGTTCGTTGAGGCACCCATACCATTCGTGATGTTATTGGGGTCGATGCTGAATGGCACGTCAGAACATTGTGCTGTCCTGGTGATGTTGCCACCAACCGGCTCGGGGTTGATCGGAACCGTGATGGTATATACAGCGCCGACGCAACCTGCACCCGACGTAGGGGTTACTTTGTACGTAGCGCTCAATACACCGCCAGTGATGTTGCGGATGGTTTCGGCAATGGGACCCGACCCTGTGCCGGCAGTTACAACACTTAAGCCTACTGGGAGGTTATCGCGCACCCAGGTAAATGTGGATCCGATAACGCCGTTTGTTACGTTGTCAGCACTTACACTGAATGCCTGGTTAGAACACTGAGTAGCGCGTGTAATGCCAGCTCCTACCGGCTCGGGATTTACAGGAACAGTTACAACATAAGCAACACCAACGCAGCCACCGGTTGTCGGTGTTACTGTGTATTTGGCATCGAGCGATGTTGCAGTAAGGTTACGAAGTGTTTCGGCTATCGCACCAGACCCGGTGCCTGCAGTGACTTGTGTCAATCCCACGGGAAGCGCCTGGCGGACCCATGTGAACGTTGTACCTGTTACACCATTTGTGATGTTGTCGGCGCTAAGGCTGAAGGCAACATTAGAGCATTGAGCGGCGCGGGTAATGTCGGCACCCACCGGTTCGGGACTGATCGGTACTGTAACCACATAGGTATTACCGTTACAGTTAGCGCTCGACCTGGGCGTAACTGTATAAGTAGCATTCAATGTGCCGCCGGTAAGATTTCGCAAGGTTTCTGCGATCGCACCTGTGCCAGAACCTGCTGTTACCACGGTAAGGCCTACTGGCAATGCATTGCGCACCCATGTATATGTACTCGATGCACCTAAGCCGTTCGTAATGTTATCGGCGCTTACGCTGAAGGCAACATTAGAGCATTGCGCTGCCCTTGTGATATCGGCACCAACCGGTTGAGGATTAACTGGAACAGTAACTACATAAGCTGTACCAACGCAACCTGCACCCGACGTCGGTGTCACTACATAAGTAGCACTCAACTGTACGCTGCTCAGGTTCTCAAGAGTTTCGGCAATTGCACCTGAACCGGTACCTGCTGTAACTTCTGTTAAACCAGGAGGCAATGCTTGTCGCACCCAGGTGAATGTTAAACCCGCAACTCCGTTAGTAATGTTGTTCGCACTTACGCTGAAGGCAACGTTCGAGCATTGAGCTGTTCTTGTGATGTTTGCACCGACGGGCTCGGGATTAACCGGAACCGTTATATCGTAGGTAGCGCCGGTACAACCGCCGACACTAGGTGTTACGCGATAGACCGCGTTGAGTGTGCCACCAGTGAGATTGCGTAGAGTTTCGTCTATCGAACCGCTGCCTGTACCTCCGCTGATCACAGTAAGGCCGGCGGGCAAGGCCTGTCGCACCCATGTGAAGGTCGCCCCAACTACACCATTCGTGATGTTATCGGCGCTGAGGCTGAACGCAACGTTCGAGCATTGAGCTGCGGTGATAATGTTTGCGCCAACGGGCTCGGGATTGATCGGAACGGTGATCTTGTAGGTTGCACCAACGCAGCCGCTACCCGATGTAGGTGTTACAGTGTACACGGCGTTCAATGAACCGCTGGTGAGGTTTCTCAATGTTTCGGCGATAGCACCTGAACCAGAACCTCCTATAACCTGTGTAAGGCCTGCGGGCAATGCATCCCTCACCCAGGCAAATGTACTTGTTGGTCCGAGGCCGTTCGTGATGTTATCGGCGCTCACGCTGAACGCAACGTTGGAACATTGCGCAGCGCGAGTGATGTTGGCACCAACCGGCTCGGGGTTGATGGGAACAGTAACGATGTAGGTGCTGCTTGCGCAACCGCTCGCTGATGTCGCAGTTACAGTGTATGAAGCGCTGAGCTGACCTGCTGTAAGGTTCTGAAGTGTTTCTGCGATAGCTCCAGTGCCGGTACCTGCAGTTACAACAGTGAGTCCAGCGGAAAGAGGATTCCTCGACCATGTGAAGGTGCTCGTGGCACCGAGGCCGTTCGTAATGTTATCTGCGCTTACGCTGAATGCAACACCGGAGCATTGAGCTGAACGAGTAATGTTAGCACCCACCGGTTCGGGATTGACCGGGATAGTGATCACATAAGTAGCGCCGTTACATCCGGCAGCCGAACGAGGTGTTACTGTATACTTCGCGCTGAGCTGTCCGCTGGTAACGTTCCTCAGGGTTTCGCTGATAGTACCGGTACCTGTTCCGGGAACAGCTACGGTAAGCCCGGCGGGCAACGCCTGACGAACCCACGTATAGGTGCTTGTGCCACCCATACCATTAGAAATATTGTCGGGGCTTACGTTAAATCCAACGCTCGAACATTCTGCAGCGCGAGTGATGTCTGAACCGACCGGCTCAGAATCGATCGGTACGCTAACAACATAAGTATCACCAACGCAATTGTCTGCCGAACGAGGTGTTACAACGTAGGTTGCAGTTAATTGTCCACCAGAGAGGTTTCTTATTGTTTCGGTGATTGTTGAACCAGTGCCTGTGCCAGGAGTTACCAACACAAGACCAGCAGGTAATGTGTTGCGCACCCAGGTATAAGAGCTTGTTGCCCCGAGACCATTGCTGATGTTCACTGCACTTACGCTGAATGAAACATTTGAGCATTGTGCAGCGCGGGTAACGTCGGATCCGACAGGTTGAGGATTTACAGGAACCGTGATGTTGTAAGTAGCGCCAACGCAACCTGAAGACGAAGTAGGTGTTATCACATACACGGCGGTCAGTTGTGAGCTCGTCAGGTTCTGAAGTCTTTCAGAGATCATACCGGATCCGGTACCTGCAGTCACCTGCGTTAAGCCAGCAGGCAATGCGTTGCGGACCCATGTATATGTACTTGTCAATCCCAATCCGTTGGTTACGTTGTTGGGATCGATGCTGAATGTAGTATTAGAACATTGGGCCGACGCAGTCATGTTTGCGCCAACGGGCTCGGGGTTGATCGGAACAGCGACCACGTATGAAGCACCCACACAACCAGCGCCTGAGGTAGGCACCACAATGTAAGTAGCATTCAACGATGCACTCGTTGTATTTCTCAGCGTTTCAGCGATCGCACCTGTACCGGTACCCGCAGTCACCAATCCAAGTCCGGCAGGGAGTGTATTTCTCACCCACGTGAATGTGGACCCGAGAACACCGTTTGTTACGTTGTCTGCGCTTACGCTGAAGGGCACATTAGAACATTGAGCATCACGCATAATGGCAGCACCAACCGGCTCGGGGTTGATCGGAACAGTTACAACGTAAGATGCGCTCACGCAACTTGCTGCGGTAGCAGTAACATTATATGTAGCGCTAAGCTGACCGGAAGTCAGGTTGCGAAGTGTTTCAGCTATGGCACCATTGCCTGTGCCGGCAGTAACGATAGTTAAGCCTGCAGGCAATGTGTTGCGTGTCCACGTGAACGTAGAGCCGGTAACGCCATTCGTTACGTTGTCGGCGCTTACGCTGAAGGCAGTATTTGAGCATTGAGCAGCACGCGTGATGTCAGCACCAACAGGCTGTGGATTGATCGGCACTGTGATCACGTAAGGATCGCCAACGCAACCAGCAGATGATGTAGGTGTTACAGTATATGTTGCGTTGAGTGAACCGCCTGTAAGGTTCTGCAATGTTTCAGCAATAGCACCAGTTCCAGAGCCGGCAGCTATTTGCGTTAAGCCGGCAGGCAGTGGACTACGCACCCATGCATAAGTGCTGGATGCACCCATGCCGTTGCTGATGTTGTCGGCGCTTACGCTGAATGCCATACCAGAACACTGTGCAGCACGCGTGATGGGGCTACCCACAGGCTCCGAATTGATGGGAACAGTTACAACATAAGGATCGCCTACGCAACCATCGGCCGAAGTAGGTGTTACGTTGTAGGATGCACTGAGTGTTGTACCGGAAAGGTTTCTCAGTGTTTCAGCGATGTTACCAGTACCAGTGCCTGCAGTAATTACGGTTAATCCTGCGGGCAATGCATTTCGCACCCAGGTATAAGTGCTTGTTGCACCCATACCGTTGGTGATGTTGTTTGAACTAACAGAGAAGGCCACGTTCGAGCACTGTGCAGCACGCGTTACACCTGTACCGGCTGGCTTGCTATGAATAACGATGCGGAATGTTCTCGAAGGTCCGGCACAAGAGTTCTTGGTAGCCGTAACCATAATGTTCGCGATGCGATCGCTGCCGGTTACGTTGGTAGGCGCCGTGTACGCTGCGATGGCCCCCGAACCAGCACCGGTCAATCCAATTGCTGTGTTATCGTTGGTCCAGTTGAACGTCTCCCCTCCTGCGTTGCCTGCAAAAGTTACGGGGCCGATCTGATCGCCAGGGCACACTATTATATCAGGAAGTACGCTGGTAATTACCGGGCGTGGTTTCAATGTGAATACGAAGCTGGCTGCGTTTGCGCCGGTGCTCGTACATCCGTTGGCAGTAGCCGTAACGTTGATTGTCGATGTGATGTCGGCACCAGTCAAGTTGTCGGCAGTTGTGAAGCTAATGTTACCTGTGCCGGAGGCGGCGGCAGAACCAATAGCAGTGTTGGAGTTCGTCCAGTTAAACGTAGCCCCGGAGACGTTGCTCGCGAAAGGGAACGAAACGGCTCCGTTCACAAATGTAACTGGACAGGCATCCTGAGCACCGATTGCCGTCATGACCGGTTCGGGTTTAATGGTAACGGTGATGTCGACCGGAACACCGATACAGAAAGGTGCTGACGAGGATGTAGGCGTTACGCGATAGACGATCGTTGCGTTAGAGCCCGATACGTTCTTGAGTGGAGGGAAATGTTCAAGCGGTCCTGTACCGGTATCATTCACAAAAGCGCCTGTGATAGTACCTGTAATGTTCTTCACAAACCAATCGAACGTACTTGGTATCGACGTTTGTGTATTTAGATTAATGACAGAGCTCGGTTGATCTCCACTACATATTGACCCGGTCGTTGGTGTAATGACAGGTGCATCAAGCAACGATACGATCAACGAAGGATAGTTCGAAGGACATCCCGTGATGTTGGTCTCAGTTACATCGATCTGCGCCGAAGGCGAGCTGTTGAAGTCTACGATGATCTGGTACAGGTTAGTACCAGCGGAAGGACCAACGATAGTAGCGCCTGAGTTTACCGACCAGGTGAATGTAGAGCTCGCGTTCTGAGGAACCGAGAATACTACACCCTTCTCAAACTTACAGAACGAGGTGCCACCTGCGATTGGCACGGTAGGCGGACTGTTCGCTGCTACGATCGTGAGAGTGTTCTCAAGGCCAATACATCCGTCGGCGCTCTTCTCCCTTACTTTGATCTGAAGACCACCGGGAGGTGTTGCGCTGCTGAACTTCAAAAGAATGAAGTAATCGGATGTGAATGCACCGGGGCCTCCACCTGCAACCACCCCACCACCTGCGGCTTCAACAGTAAACTGTGCGGGTATCTCCCATGAATAAGTTGCACCTGAATGTTGCGTTACTGAATAGAAGAAAGGGTTCGTACCCACGCAGACGTTCGCCGGTCCAAGTATCGGGTTCGGTATTGGCGTGGGATTAACTCTAACAACTACATCCTGGCCTGTGTTCGAACAGCTGTTGGCCGTTGTGATAATAGTATATGTAACATCGACAGGTGCTGTTGTCGGGTTGGTTAGTGTTTCGGAGATATTGCCGTTTGTACCGCTGTTTGCACTTTCGTTGATACCTGCAACGTTAGGACGCGACCATGTGAATGTAGCTCCTCCAGTAAGGCTGGCTGCAGTATAGGTGAAAGTTCCACTGCAGATATCAGGAGGTGTGAGCGAGCTGCTCAGCTTGGGTATCGGATTTACAGTGACAGTTACGGTGAAGTTTGCTCCTGTGCAAAGACCGGTGTCACCTGACTTGGGTGTTACTGTATAAGTTGCTGTCTGAGGGCTGGTCGATGTGTTTACTAACGTCTGGCTGATCGAAGTCTGACCCGTTGCTGCACTGCCGCCCGTCATACCGCCCGTTACAACCGGGGCAGGCCAACTGTATGTTGTGTTGGCAGGGACAATAGTCGCAGCCGAAGGGTTGCCATTAACCGGAGCAACGTTAAATGCGGTACCGCTACAAACGGCTACTGTGCGGTTAGCAATAACCGGCGTCGGATCGACGGTAACAGTGACAAAGAAATCTGCACCTGTACAGCCTCCAATTCCAGCGGGCGCTTTCGGTGTTACGCGATAGATAATTGTCTGAGACGTGTTGGTGATGTTTGTAAGGGTCTGACCAATGGTAGCTACTCCTGTTGCTTGTGCAGATGCACCAGTGATGTTAGCGTTGGCCGTGCTTATAACCCATGTATAAGTAGTACCGGCAGGTACTATCGTAGTTGCCGCTGGCGTGCCGTTCACCGGAGTAATACTGAATGCTGTTCCACTACAGATCGAAGTAGTCCTGTCGAATATGGTCGGGACAGGATTTATCGGAACCGTAATCGTAAAAGGATTACCGGGACAGCCCGCTGTCGACGTCGGTGTTACCGTGAAGACTGCGTTGCGTGATGTGTTGGTCGCATTGGTAAGCGTTCCGGCAATAACACCAGTGCCGCTTGCAGGCATGGCGGTAGTAAGTCCATTGTATGCTGCGGTCCATGAGAATGTGCTTGACACTCCGTTACCCCCAGCAGCCACATCAACGCTAACGGTTTGAGGATCGAGGCTGATGGTTTGCGGCGAACATGCACCGGCAATCGTCTTGCTGATACCTACGGGTGCAGGGTTAATGGTGTATGTTACAGTAGCAGGCGACGGACATGTAGTGGTGTTGTCGGTTACTCTTGCAAATACCGTAGGAGATCCCGTAGATACTACATAAGCAGTGGGCGTTGCAATGGCGCCAGTAAACGTTTTTGTCGCTGCCGTATAGCCAGTAAACCACGCGATGGTGACACCAGCGCTTGGGTTGATCGATGCATTAAGACTGGTAAGGTTAACGGTTGCCTGTGTCGGAGTAGACAGGTCCGAACAAACTGTCGGATTCTGGTTAGCAGCTGCCGGCAACGCATTGACTGTAATAGTAATGTCTTTCGGACCTGTTGCCGTTGTGAAAGTACAACCAAGAGCGTCCGTTACATCATAACGAAGTACGTATGTACCAACGACAGTCGAATTAAATGTTGGGTTTCTTATCGCCGGGTTAGTCAAGAGAGCACCTATGGCGCCAGAGCCAACAGGACCGCTCACTTTTGTCCATGAGTGAGTGACGAATGTGCCCGATCCACCGGAAGGGTTACCATTCAGGAAGAGATCGAAGCTGGAACATACCTGGGCATTCAGGTCTGTTTGAGTAACACCGCCAGATGTTAAACCATAAAGGATGTTTGCATCTACCTGTCCAACGTTGATGGTGATTGTCGCCGTGCTTGTACAGGCGTTATCATCGGTGGTTGTTAATGTGAATACGTATTGTCCGATCTTATTTAGACCAAGACCGCTTGAATTGAAGATAGGATCAAGTGCTGTTCTGCGCGATCCTCCGCTACCATCGGTGAGAAGCGCATTCAACTGCGCAGTACTCAATGAGATCAACGGGTTGGGCCCCGTTTCATCGTAGGTACCAGTCCACGCCCTGCTTACGAATGTTCCGTTGAGGAAAGTCTCCGAGGCATTCAATTGAAGATTATTAGCGGCACAGACACTCGAAGGTGAAGGAGTTGAAATGCTGGTTTGTGCTCCCTGCAGCGTTAGGTTACCGCCGGCTGATGTTACTGGGAAGTTACAGGTCGTTGAATTTACAATAACCCTGTAGCGATAGTCCGTCATCGTAACGGGCACGTTTGTCAGAGTCAGCGTCGCAGTTGTTGCTCCACTGTACACGCCACCGTTGGTGATGTTTGAGAATGTTCCCGTATTAGGATCTTCCTGCCACTGATACGTTAACGTAGCCTGGCCGGCAGCCACGACGTTGAAAGTTGTGCTCGTACCAATACATATAACCCTGTTAGGTGGCTGAGTCGTAATAGAAGGATTGGGCCGTACCGTGAGCGTTCGGGTTGGCGAAGTAGCTGCAGGAGAACAGCCACCAGACGTCGCCGTAACAATACAACGATACTTGTAGTTGTTCATTGAGAACGGCACGTTCGCGATGGTCAATGTCGCCGTTGTTGCTCCTGAATAAACACCGCCGTTAGTGACGTTACCAAAAGTGCCCGTGTTTGGATCCACCTGCCATTGGTATCCTAGTGTACCGCTACCGGTTGCCGTTACGCCAAACGTTGTGTTTACTGTTTCGCAGACCGTTCGGTCGGGTGTGGACGAACTGATACTCGGTGGCGAAAGCATCGTGTATGTCGCACCGTTTACAGCAGTCGCGGCACAAACGGGCGTGGTCGCATATCTCCACTGAGCACTAACCTGGCCGCTACCCGGGGTCGCAGCAAGCTGTACTGTGATCGTATTAGTTCCCTGGCCGGTTTGAAGGGTTCCGATCGCAGCCGGTACTGTCCAAAAGATCTCTGTGGCTCCCCCGACTGGTTGGGGGGTGGAGATGTCCATCGGTGTTCCAGACGCCGGCTTGTCGGCAATAAACGTAACCGTAGAACCCGGACACTGGGCCGTCGGGTTCCTGACCGACATATTCGTGTTGGTAAGTGCTTCCCGGATACTCCGGGTTATCGCGACAGGCGGGCTTTCGCAGGCGATACCACCAGGACTCGCCGTGTAAGTTGCCCACACTATATAATTGTCAGCTACTGTGTTGCTGAATCCACCAAATGCAGAGGCTACGGTAATGCTGGAAGCACCTGCTCCATTCGCTGTCGTTGTTGCAAAGTTTGCACCCACAGTACCAACGGTCTTAGGAGTTGAACCTGAAACGTTACGATACCATTTAACTGTCGAGCCTGCCGTAGCTCCAGTTATGTTGAAGTCGGCCGGTGTTGTTCCATTACAAACAGCTGCCGATACGCCGGCGGTCGGTGCCGGAGGAATGGAAACGATCTCGATATAGTTCTCGATAGATTTCCGAACATTCAACGCATCACCTGCTCCGTCGTAAGGGTTACATGTGTTCCAGTAGTCGATTCGTACCCAAAATCTTTGTCCGACCGCTTGACCGGTTGCCGAAGAGGTTGTGATGGCCTCCAGGATTCCGCGAGGTCCGCTCACCGGAGTTGCGAGCTGAACAACACCAAAAGCATCGGGCGCACCAAATGTTGTTGTTGCGGGGGACACGGGAAAATAACCACCGGGATAAGAGAGAGCACCTGTTCCTGTCGTTACCGGCACGCCACCAACACGGATGTTAGGGATGTTGTCGGCTGCGGTGTTTCCTGGACCCCAGTCGGTAGAACCGTAAACAACGCGTACCCACCTAACCTTATCGTTAATAGGTGCGGGAGCAACTGCCGGATTACAGTTAAGCCTGGTCGCATCGGAGAACGTCATGTTTACGTTGTTCCCGATACAGACCTTGTTACCGTTGGTGACAGTGGGTGGTAGCAATACGTCTGCATTGCCAGTGCCGTTTATACCAGTATCGTCGTTATTATACGAAGCGTATGCCTGGTTTTGGGCAGCACCGGTGATGGGACAGTTACCTGAAAAACCGTTTGGCGCTGTGTAGGTAAGACGGATGTTCCATGCCGAGGTATAACCGCAGACAGGGTCGTTGGCGGGGTACGTGTATGTTGCCGGAGTAGTTTTGAAACCGACAAAGTATGTGTTGGTCGCTGCGGCACCGCCGATATCAGTTTCGGAGCCGTTCAAGCTGGTTGCCGGTGTGAGAGAGGGACTATTCCAAAGGATACGTGAAGTTGTGTTCGTAAAATTCCATCGTTGCGAGTTACGAGCTCCCGGGATGACGCTGAATACCATCTGGCTGCTGGGAGTGACGGGCGCGCAGCTCAACGAGGCATCGATGAAGGCTGCGAATGTGAAGTCGCTACAGGCAACGGGCCTGGCGTTATAGGAAACACGGTTTGCAAAGGCATTCAGGTTGCCGCTACCAGTGTAGCTAACGCGAACGGGGTTACCGACTTTAATAACCGGAGTAGCACCGGAAAGGAGGATAATGATGTTGGTTGCGCCGGCAGCACCAGTAATGCTGGTCACGGCTGTGGCGACTCCGTTAACGGTGACGGTCCAGGCGGGTGAACAGGCTGCGCCAACGCAGCTTACGGAACCAGGCAGAGCTGGAGAAACGGGAAGGATGATCTGGTTCTGGTTATCCGTTTCGTGCCTTATGTAGGGTACGGCATAGGTTGCGTCGTAGTTGGCCGGGGGCGCGTTGTTAACGGCTGTTGACTGAGAAAATACCGGTGATATCGCAAGGGCAGTGACAACAAGAGAAGCAATCCAATTCTTCACAACTACCAGGGGTGATATTCTCATAGGTCGGTTTGAGCGGAATATTTCAGTGGTTTGATACTTCTGAGTGCACAGTTGTAACCGGGGTGCCTTAAAACTAACGAGCCGACTAAAATTCCTACAAAATCCTCAAAATCCAAATAATTTCAAAAGGTGGGATCAACTAACACCCCCATTTCCTACCTTTGCCCCCGAATTTTTTGACCCTTCCATGTCGACTACTTCCAAATATATCTTCGTCACTGGTGGCGTAACTTCTTCCCTTGGTAAAGGCATTATCTCTTCATCGCTCGGCAAGCTCTTGCAGGCCAGGGGATTCACGGTGACGATACAGAAGTTCGACCCATATATCAACATCGACCCGGGAACGCTTAACCCTTACGAACATGGGGAATGTTATGTGACGGATGACGGTGCAGAAACCGACCTCGACCTGGGTCACTACGAGAGATTTCTCAACACACCGACCTCGCAGGCCAATAATATCACTACGGGCCGCATCTATAATAATGTAATTACCAAAGAAAGAAAGGGTGAATACCTCGGTAAGACCGTGCAAGTAGTGCCACACATTACCGACGAGATCAAAAGGAACATTCACCTCCTCGGTGAAAGCGGAAAATACGACTTCGTGATCAACGAGATCGGCGGATCGGTGGGTGACATCGAGTCGCTTCCCTTCCTTGAAGCCGTTCGCCAGGTGCGATGGGAGCTCGGCGCGAACAACGCCATTGTGATCCACCTCACTCTTATCCCCTACCTCGCTGCAGCTAAAGAACTTAAAACGAAGCCGACCCAGCACTCGGTAAAGGAGCTGCTGTCGTATGGTATCCAGCCCGACATTCTCGTTTGCCGCACAGAACACCCGCTGCCAATGGAGATCCGGAAAAAACTGGCTCTTTTTTGCAACGTCAACCTCAACTCTGTAATAGAAGCGATCGACGCGGACACTATATATGATGTCCCGCTGCTCATGAGGAAAGAGAAACTCGACGAACGAGTGCTGTCGAAACTGAAGGTGGTCACCAAACAGGAGCCCGAGCTCGAACAATGGAAGACCTTCCTCGGCAAACTTAAAAACCCGATCGACGAAGTAAACATCGGTTTGGTCGGTAAGTATGTGTCACTTCCCGATGCCTATAAGTCTATTGCGGAAGCATTCATTCATGCGGGCGCTCAAAACGATGCGAAGGTCCGTTTGAAATGGATATCCTCGGAAGAGATCAACAAAGAAACGGTTGACAGCATACTTGGCGGATTGCATGGCGTGCTTGTTGCACCGGGCTTCGGCGAACGCGGTCTCGAAGGAAAGATCGAAGCGATACGCTACGTGAGAGAAAACAAGATCCCGTTCCTCGGTATCTGTCTCGGGATGCAAATGGCCGTGGTTGAATTTGCCCGTAACGTTATGGGCCTTGAAGCCAGCACCACTGAGTTGAACCCGAAGACGAAATACCCGGTGATCGATATGATGGAGGAACAGAAGAAGATCACAACAAAAGGAGGCACAATGCGTCTTGGATCGTATGCGTGCAAACTGAAGAAAGGATCGAAGGCATATACAGCGTACGGCGATACCACGATACACGAACGTCATCGTCACCGCTATGAATTCAACAACAAGTATTTGCACCAGATCGAGGAAGCAGGCATGAAGGCAGTCGGCGTAAATCCCGACTCGGAACTTGTAGAGGTTATTGAGCTTAAAGACCACCCGTGGTTTATCGGTGTACAATATCACCCTGAATTAAGAAGCACGGTAATGAATCCACATCCGTTGTTTGTTGGGTTTGTAGAAGCAGCATTGAAGAACAAAAAGAACGATCTTAAGTAATGGACAGGAATTCGGCCATAGGGTTATCTCTGATAGCGGTAATATTCATCGTATACATTTACTATCTCGCACCGGAACCACCACCAGCTGCGCAAACGCCTACCAAGGACGTTATCGCTTCGGACACCATCCGCAACGAGAGCGCAACAACTGTCGACACCACCAGTGTTCAGCAAGTTGTTGTGACTCCCATCGAGAACGAAGACCTCAATGTTGAGTTCTCCAATCACGGATCAATTCAGTCGGTAGAACTTAAAAAGTATAAGACCTACTACCAGAAGCCGCTGTTTCTCGCACACCAGTGGGACAATGCTTTCTCTTTGACCGGTATTATAGACGGGAAGCAGGTCGATCTTTATAACCTCGTCTATAACGGCAGCACATCGACGAAAGGCGACAGCACCGTTGTTTCTTATACAGCCAATGTTGGTAATGCTACGATCACGCATAGCTATCTCGTTCCAAAGAACGGGTACCAGATCCGATACAGGCTCGAGACGAAGGGCGTAACGTTCCCCGCTAATCTTACTTACACCTGGAACAACAATATTCCTCTGCAAGAAAAGCAGATCGAAGACAGCCGCATCCGCACAACAACGAACTGGTATTCGGTTAATAACGGGTTCGATAATATCTCGGAGAACTCACTCGACTTCGAAACGGAAACTGTGCCTGAACCTCTTCAATGGGCTTCGTTCCGCCAGAAGTTCTTCCTCAGTGGTATCATTGCCGACAAGCCCTTTGCATCCGGTGATTTCAGCACGGCTGTAAACGCAGCAGACACTTCCCATGTCAAGAATGCGATGCTGAAGCTTGCAATCCCTGCAGCGGATGTTTCGAACACAACCGCCGGTTTCAGGTATTACTTTGGTCCCAACGACTATAAGGATCTTGACGAAGTCGCCGAATCGTTCGAGCGCAACGTTTATATCGGATGGCCGCCTGTAAGATGGGTGAACAAGTTCGTGATCATTCCCATCTTCCATTTGCTTGAGAAAATATTCAGCAACTATGGTGTTATCATCATGGTGCTTGTGATCATTATCCGTTTATTGTTGACTCCACTCTCCTACTCATCATACCTCGGTATGGCGAAGATGAGGCTGCTGAAGCCGGAGCTCGATGCCATCAAGGAAAAGAATGGCGACAACATGGCGCAGGCTCAGCAGGATCAGATGAAACTGTATCAGCAGGCCGGTGTGAATCCATTTAGTGGTTGTATTCCGCTGTTGTTGCAATTGCCCATCCTGCTTTCGATGTTCTATTTCTTTCCGGCAAGTATCGAGTTTCGACAGGAGCATTTCCTATGGGCGGAAGACTTATCGACTTACGATTCTGTCCTTGACCTTCCATTCTCGATCCCGGGCTATGGCGATCACGTGAGCATGTTTGTGTTATTGATGACGATCTCCACATTGATCTCTACATGGCAAAATAACCAGGTCAGCTCGGTTACAGGGCCCATGAAGTCTGTGTCTTATATCATGCCGGTTGTGTTCTTGTTTATCTTGAACAGTTTTTCGGCAGCACTTAGTTTTTACTACTTCGTATCGAACATGTTCGGTTTTGCTCAACAGGTGGTGATCCGCCGTTTCGTTGATGAGGAGAAAATAAAGGTGGTCATGGAAGACCATAAAAAGAAAATGGCATCCGGCGGAGGCACGGGTAAGAAGTCGAAGTTTATGTCGCGTCTCGAGGAAGCTATGAAGGCAAGTGAGGAAGCAAGGAAAAAATCTTCCAGAAAATAACCATTTTTATATTCCTGATCTGGACCGAATGGGTAAAATAGTAGCTATTGCGAATCAAAAAGGAGGCGTTGGTAAGACGACCTCAGCGATCAATCTTGCAGCAAGCCTGGCAGTGCTGGAGTTCAGGACGCTGCTTGTCGACGCCGATCCGCAGGCCAACTCTACATCGGGACTCGGCATCAATCCAAAGGATGTTAAGGCTGGTGTTTATGAATGCATGATCGATGGTGTGGATCCGAAGGAAGTTATCATCAAGAATGATCTCAAGTTCCTCGATATCCTTCCGTCGCACATCGACCTTGTAGGCGCCGAAGTAGAAATGGTGAACATCGAACGTCGCGAAGAAAAAATGCGCGATGCGCTGGGTAAGATCAAGGCCGACTATGATTTCATTATCATCGATTGTTCTCCCTCACTGGGTTTGATCACGATCAACTCGCTAACAGCTGCTGATTCCGTTATCATTCCCGTGCAGTGCGAATACTTTGCGTTGGAAGGCCTGGGCAAGTTGCTTAATACCATCAAGATCATTCAGACCAGGCTCAATCCCAATCTCGAGATCGAAGGAATTTTATTGACGCTGTACGATTCAAGGACGTCGCTGGGCAACCAGGTTGTCGAAGAGGTGCGGACACATTTTAAGAACATAGCTTTCAATACGATCATACCACGCAACGTTAAACTCAGCGAGTCTCCCAGCTTTGGCTTACCGGCCATCGTACATGATGCTGAAAGCAAAGGCGCAATGAGTTATCTTAGCCTTGCAAGGGAGATCCTGGAGAAAAACGGGAAGTCGAAATAGATTTCTCACGGAAAACACGGAATGCACAGAATGGTTTCTCACGGAAAACACAGAATGCACGGAATACAGGGAAAAGCGGAAAACACGGAATGTCAAAGAAGAAAGCATTAGGGAGAGGTTTAAGCGCGCTGTTGAGCGACACGCCTTCAGGTGAAGAGCGTCTCGAGACCGATATGACCGCCCCGGCCACCGGGACCAACGTTGTTCCGCAACAGCAGAGTACGGGCAATCTCAACGAGATCCCGCTCAGCGAAATTGAAGTAAACCCGTTCCAGCCTCGACAGGATTTCAACCAGGAGCATCTCCAGGAGCTTGCTGAATCCATTAAAGTTCACGGCATCATTCAGCCCATCACCGTCCGCCGGCTTTCGAGGAACCAATACCAGCTGATCTCTGGCGAAAGGCGCTTCCAGGCTTCGAAGCTCGCCGGGCTTGCAATGATCCCTGCCTACATCCGTTCGGCCGACGACCAGCAGATGTTGGAGATGGCGCTGATCGAGAACATCCAGCGCGAGAACCTTAACCCCATAGAAATTGCCCTCAGCTACCAGCGGCTGATCAGCGAGGTGGGTCTTAAACAGGAAGAGCTTGGCGACCGCGTTGGAAAGAACAGAACTACCGTCACAAACTACCTTCGTCTGCTCAAGCTTCCTCCCGATATCCAGGCAGCCCTTCGCGACAATCGCATTTCAATGGGACATGCAAGGGCGATCGTCAGCGTCGAGAATCCCGACTCGCAGCTTTACATCTTCAAGAAGATGGTTAGCGAAGATCTTTCAGTTCGGAAGGTCGAAGAACTTGCCCGCCAGGTGGCTGGTGGAGTGGTCGAAGACACAAAAGCCACCGCTACACCGGCAACGTCCGGACCTGCCCGTGAAATAGTTCAGCTTCAGTCCAGGCTTTCCTCACACTTTGGCACGAAAGTGAAGGTTAACAGCGATGGAAAAAAAGGAGACATCAGGATACCGTTTTTGTCGGTCGAAGACCTCAACAGGATCCTTGATATCCTGAAGCTTTGATATGAACACCCTCTATCGGACGCTTCTCGGTTCTTTATTACTTCTTGTTGCCGTTGCACTACCAGCACTGGCGCAGGATTCTACGCGACACACGCCACCCGATTCGGTAACCAATATTGGGTTGGGCTCCGATTCCATCGTAATGAAGAAGAACGGGAAGGTCATCACAATAGAATCATACGCCGCACAATACGATCCAAAGAGAGCCATTATGCTGGCCGCCGCTGTACCGGGGCTTGGACAGATCTACAACAAAAAATACTGGAAGGTGCCTCTCGTTTTCGGAGGCTTTGCCGGGCTCGGCTATGCGGTTTGGTGGAACCAGGATCGTTACCTCTTTTATCGAAAGGCTTTGTTCAATCTTTTAAATGAACCGGCGAATCCCGTGGTAAATCCGGCAACCGGTCTGACCAAATACGGCAACAAAGTCTTTGGCGGAACGCTTTACTATCCTGTCGGAGCAAACGGGGCGGTGACCAAAGAGGTGGCGCGGAATGCCGTTACCAAGTACCGTCGCGATCGTGACTACATGCTGATCATGACGTTCATATTCTACATGATGCAGATGGTGGACGCACATGTAGATGCACATCTCAAAGAATTCGACCTGAATCCGCAGTTGAAAGTTTCGATCGAACCGGTGATAAATCAGAACGCGTTTACTGGAAGAACTTCAGGTGTTGGATTCACATTAAAATTCTAAAATGAAAATACTGTTAGTCGGGTACGGTAAGATGGGTAAGGCAATTGAAAAAATTGCTCTTCAAAGAGGCCATACCATTGCCGGTCGCGTGGATGTCGGAAGTCAGGACGCGATCGCAGGCGGTGCTGATGTCGCTATTGAGTTCACTCAACCAGGAGCCGCTGTTGAGAACATCACCAGGTGTGTTACTGCAGGGATACCCGTGGTATGCGGAACAACCGGTTGGCTCGAAAAGCTCGACGATGTAAAATCAATGGTTCAAAAGAACAACGGAGCATTCTTCTATGCTTCGAACTATAGTCTCGGCGTCAACATCTTTTTCAAAGTGAACGAATACCTGGCAAAGCTTATGTCCGGCCAGGAAGGGTACACGGCTTCGATCGATGAAACTCATCATACCCAGAAAAAAGATGCACCAAGTGGTACGGCTATAACCCTTGCGGAGGGACTTATCAAAAATAATCCGGCCAAAAAAAATCAGGTCCCCATCAACTCCTTCCGCATCGACCCCGCCCCGGGAACTCACACGGTAAGATATAAGTCTGCCGTCGACGATATTGAGATCACGCATACCGCTCATTCCCGCGAGGGGTTTGCTCTGGGAGCTGTTCTCGTAGCCGAATGGATCAAAGAAAGGAAAGGTTGCTTTACCATGAACGACTTTCTGCCGTTCTGACTTAGGACATTTTTTCTTTTATTTGCAACGCGAAAATTCCAACCAAAATAAAATTCTGTTACGGTGGCACTAGTGATCTTCATTGTCCTCTACGCGGCTATTGCTGCCGGTTTCTGGAAACTATTCGAAAAAGCTGGTCAGAAAGGATGGGCCGGAGCAGTTCCTGTCTATAACCTTTGGATCATGCTCAAGATCGTAGGTCGGCCATGGTGGTGGATCTTATATCTTTTCATTCCCCTCATCGGCCAGTTCATCGCTATAGGTGTGATGAGAGAATTCCTGAAGCTGTATGGAAAGTCTACGTTGCTTGACCTTGTTCTAGCAGTACTTCTGCCTTTCGTTTACCTCCCCTACCTCGGATTTAGCAACGATGTGAAATTTGTTGGACGCACCGCATACGACGATCACAAGAAAGATGCGATACAAGAGTGGAGCGAAGCTATCGGTTTCGCTGTGATTGCCGCTACATTGATCCGCTGGCTGATCATGGAAGCATACACGATACCGACGCCTTCGATGGAGAACTCGTTGTTGGTTGGTGATTTCTTATTCGTTAGCAAATTCCACTACGGTACACGCACACCAATGACACCGATCCAGGTGCCGTTGACTCACCAGAAGATCTGGTTCACCGATATACCGTCGTATAGCAAGGCAGTACAGCTTCCGCAATACAGGCTTCCCGGTATCAGTCATGTTAAACGCGAAGACGTTGTTGTATTCAACGTTCCTCCTAAATGGCTGAACGATAATGTCGATTATCCTGTCGATCTCAAGACAAACTACATCAAGCGATGTGTTGCAATTCCGGGCGATGTGCTGGAGATCAAAAATAAGCAGGTGATCATTAACGGCACAGCATTGAAGAATCCTCCGAAGATGCGCTTCAGTTATAAGGTTGTCACCAAAGAAGCCATCAGCGATAAGAACTTCGAAAAACTGGGCATCGATCCCGACGACATCGGTTATGAAACTCAGCCCGAACAAAACCGTGTCGAGTACATGCTTCATCTCGATTCAGCCAAAGCGATCGAGCTCAAGTCTGTACCCTATATCGTTTCCGTCGATCCATTCCCTGCACAGACCGGTCGCGATCCGGACATCTTCTCGCGTTCGAAGTACGCTCCCTGGAACCGCGACAACTTCGGTCCACTTACTATTCCAAAAGAAGGTATGACCATCGCGATCAACGATTCGACGCTTGCCTTGTATGGCGAAACCATCACGCACTACGATCACAACAAGGAAGCCAAGATCGAGAAGGGCAAGCTCTACATCGAAGGACAAGAGCAAACCGAATACACTTTCAAGCAGAACTACTATTTCATGATGGGCGATAACCGTCATGATTCTCTCGACTCACGCTTCTGGGGTTTTGTTCCCGAAGATCATATTGTCGGGAAGGCGTTCTTCATCTGGCTGTCGCTCGATAAGAATGCGGGCTTCTTCAATAAGATCAGATGGAGCAGGTTCTTTGATCTCATCGAATGACGAGGTGATGAGATGATGAGATGACGAGGTGAGGAGGTGACGAAGCTCACCAATCTATCTCGGGGATTCCCTTGCTTCTCAGGTATTCGTTGGTCTTACTGAAATGTTTATTCCCAAAAAATCCGTTGGCTGCCGAAAAGGGCGACGGGTGTGCGGAAGCAAGCACGAGGTGTTTAGAGCGATCTATGATCTCCCCTTTCTTCTGCGCATACGCTCCCCACAGCAAAAACACGACGTTGTTTTTGTTATCCGATACCTGGCGGATAACGGCGTCGGTGAAAGTTTCCCAACCTTTGTTTTGATGTGAGCCTGCTGAGGATGCACGTACGGTAAGGGTGGCATTGAGGAGCAGCACACCTTGCTTTGCCCATCGTTCCAGATCCCCGTCGGGCGGGAAAGGTTTGCCAAGATCGGACTGTATTTCCTTGAAGATGTTCACCAGCGACGGCGGCATCTTTACATCCGGGCGAACGGAAAAACACAGCCCGTTGGCCTGCCCGGGGCCATGGTAAGGATCCTGACCAATAATAACCACCTTCACCTGGTCGAAGTCGCAACAATCGAATGCGTTGAAGATCTGCCTGGCCGGCGGGTATACTTGTTGGGTTTTGTACTCATTCCTCACGAACTCAGTGAGTTGTAAGAAATAAGGCTTACTGAACTCGTCGTTCAGTTTCTCCTTCCAGGAGGGGGCGATTTTTACATCGGTTGGCATCTACCGGGCGGCTGGGTTAATTTTTAATTATACGCCGAAACGCGAAGGTTGTAAAATAGAAAAAATTGATATTTTTGGTGTGGATGATCGCTGAAATCACACAAGGTGTTAAGGTGAGTGTAGAGACGGAGTATCAACCCTCGTATTCCAGTCCCAGTCAGTATCACTATGTTTTTACCTACCGGATCACGATCGAAAATCAAAGCGACTTTACTATTCAACTCATGCGCCGTCATTGGTATATCCATGACGCGGGCTTCCAACCACGCGAAGTTGAAGGTGAAGGTGTTGTTGGTCAGCAGCCCGTTCTCGAACCTGGCCAGTCTCATCAATATGTTTCAGGTTGTAACTTGAAGTCGGGAATTGGGAAGATGGTTGGTACTTACCTGATGGAGCGCATTGTCGATGGCACTTCTTTCAAAGTCAACATCCCCGAGTTCATCATGGTCGCCCCGCTGCGACTCAATTGATGTCGAAATACTTCCAGGCTAAAGCATACATCAACCACTGGCTCGACTCAGTAGAGGAGCATTCGATCCATTCACCTTTCTTTTTTGATTTCTTTGATACTGTGATCAAAGGGAACTCCGAAGAAGACTTCTCCAGGATAGAATCCATTCGTGAAAAGCTTTTGGTGAACGAAGGAAGCATCGAAGTAGAAGACCTGGGCAGCGGCAGCACGTCGAAACAGCTTCAGTCAAATACGAGGAAGATCTCCGACATCGCTGCCACAAGCCTCACTCCCGCTCACCTCGCAAAGTTGTATTTCAGGATCTGCCAGTACACGGAGGTTCATAATGTGGTGGAGCTAGGAACATCCATGGGTCTCACGAGCCTTTATTTCTCGGAGCTGCCCGATTGCAAGGTTCATACTTTCGAAGGCAGTCATTCTCTCGCCAACATGGCTCTCACCAACTTCGAATACTTCGATAAGAAGAATATACATCTCGTGGAGGGCGATATCGCCAGCACGTTACCCAGGTTCCTGCAAGACAATCTAGCGAAGATCGGCTTCTGCCTGGTAGACGCCAACCACCGTTATGCTCCAACCATTCAGTATTTCGAGTGGCTCATGAAACGTTTCAATGAGAAAAGCATTATGGTCATCGACGATATTCACCATTCACCGGAAATGGAAAAGGCGTGGAATGAATTAAAGAAGCATTACCTCGTTTATGGAAGCGCTGACCTATACCGGTGCGGTATCTTGTTCTTCGAACCCGGCCTGAATCGCCAACACTTTGTATGGGCCTTATAAGGATGTTATATTTGCGATAATATTTCTCAGGGAAAGCACGGAAAACACGGAACTATAAGACGGTATTCCGTGATTTCCGTGTTTTCCGTGAGAACCAAAAACCAACTCGTGACTGAACAACCCAAAAAGAGCAACAAAGCCGCCATTGCAATCGCCCTCCTCTCGATCGTTGTGATCGTTCAGGGTATTAAAATATACCTGGATTATAAAGACAAGGCTGCTGTACAGCAGGAACTCGACGTAACATCCGAGAACCTTGATTCAACTTTAAAACGTCTCGATGAGATCAAGACGGAGCTCGACGATAAGATCGCACAGATACAAAAACTCGGTGGCGATGTTGCGGAGCTCGAGAAGGCACGCGCCGAAGTAGAAGTAGAGTTAAAGAGCGTTCGCAAGAGGAACGACAAGGCTATTCGTGAGTTGAAGGACCGCGTTGAAGGTTACGAAGAATTGTTGTTGGCGAAAGACGAAGAGATCCAAAAACTTCAGTCGCTTAACAAAGAGCTCTTTTCCGAAAACAAGAATCTCAAAACGAAACAGAATGTCCTGAACGATTCGATCAATCGTTTAGCCAAGAACAAAGACGACCTTCAATCGAAAGTGACCCTTGCTTCGCAGTTGAAGGCCGAGAACATCACGGTGGCTGCATTGAGCTCCAAAGGCAAAGAAAGAGAATCGCCCTTCCGAAGCCGCCAGCTCGAAAAACTCAAAGTTGAATTCAATCTTGCGGAAAACAAAGTAGCGCCGATTGAGGGCAAAAAGATCATGATCCGCGTGGTTGACGAGAACGGGCAGCCGATTTTTAATGTGGATAAAGGTTCTGGTACTTTTATCCTCGACGGTAAAGAAGAATTCTATACTGCCGCACAGGAGATCCTGTTCGACAACACCAAACAAAAGCTGACTTTCATTTACGAAAAGGGGTCCGACTACGCATCGGGAAACTACACGGTAGAAATCTTCGCCGATAACTATAAAATGGGTACCGTTCAATTCTCGGTGAAATAATCAATGTTGTATTATTGGCTTAAATACATGATGCGGTTCGCGCTCACGATATTTTATCGTAAGCGTGTGTTTACGGGCTTCGACAAGGTGCCTGCTAGCGGGCCGGTCATCTTCGCATGCAATCATCCTAACTCTTTCCTCGATGCCATGATTATCGGGGCATTCATTAAAAGAGAAACGCACTTCCTCGCCAGGTCCGATGTGTTCAACACCCCGTTGAAGCTGTGGATCCTTTCGCAGTTCAAGATGATGCCGATCTATCGTTTGTCGGAAGGCAAAGAAGATCTTGGTAAGAACAAAGAGACGTTCGAGAAATGCCATGCGGTGTTTCGCAAGGGCGGTGCCGTGCTGATGTTCAGCGAAGGGATTTGCGTGCAGGAGATGAGATTACGTCCGCTGAAAAAAGGGACGGCTCGCATCGCCATGGAATACGCGAAGGACGGCTCTCCGCTTACGATCATTCCTACGGGGCTGAACTATCTGAAACCAACGGAGTTCAGGGAAGACCTGCTGATCTCGATGGATACACCATTCAATGCAGCCGAATTTGCAGCTGAATACAACGAGAACAACAGCAAGGGCATTCAATCCTTCAACAAGAGATTGGTCGACGGCTTTCAAAATTCGGTGATCGACATCCGCGACAAAAAGAACGAGAAGACGATCGAACAACTGGTTGAAGTTGAATACAACAACGGCGGTGATCTTAAAAAACTGATCGGCATTGCGAACATTCCCTACAGCGAAGAACAGCTTGAGCTGCTGAGCAGCTATCGCGCAGACCTGGAAAAGAAACATGTGAGCGACCGCGCCGTTGCTGGGAAGAGTTCGAATATTCTTGTAGCTATACCGGCAACCCTGATCTTCGGCCTTGCATTTTGGCTTTACCTCATTCCCGTTGCGCCCGCGATCAGTATTGTGAAAAAGAAAATACGACTCGTTGAATTCAAGGACTCTGTATTGATCGGCGGCGCCGTAGTCTTCACGTTCCTTTATTGGATAATTGTCTTTTTTACTGTTGGAGCTTTCGTGAGCTACCAGATTGCGTTAGCTACCATTCTCTTTCTGATATTGATCGCTCTTCTCGCCGGACCGAGCTATGATGTGATGAGAAGTGTGAGGGAAACTACGATCGCCAAAAAAGAAGCGTCGCTTAAGTCACAAAGGGATTCAATCCTTGACTTTATTAAGTCCCATTAATCCGACCATCCAGTTAGGTAACGGTTTCTTCGGATCGCGATCTTTCAGGTTCAGATAGATACCAAGCTTCGCAAGAACGGGCACTTTATGAGTCTCAACGAATTCGATCAGGGTGCCGTCGCGATCTTCCACGTAGGTGAAATGACCGGCAGCTTTTCCCATATCGAATGAGTTCGCGCTATCGACAGTGAATGGGTGATTCACTTTGGCGACACCTTCGCCAAGGGCTTTCATGTTGCGGATATCGAAACACAAATGGATGAATCCCATGTCACCCCAGTTGCGACCTTCATAGATCTTGCGCGGCGTATAACCTTTAACCTCCACAAGCTCCACATAGGCGCGACCGAGCAAACGACCGAAAGCACCGAGGCCATGATCTTTAGCAGCGATCAACACGCGACGAACCTTGCCGTTGGTTGTTTTCAATTCCTGCATGTCGGGTGCATCGTCGGTAACGTCGTAAACCACGTCCGATGCGCCGAGAATAGTTTTATATAGTTGGAGAGATTGATCGATGCTGCTTACACCAATAATGGCACCGGTAACGCCACCCGTAAAGTGACCATGTGCTTTAAACCAGTCGTTGCTTTCAACAACCTGGAACACATTTCCATCGGGGTCTTTGGTATAGAATGTCTTTAGTCCATCGGGAGTTTTGCGGACCTCTTTGGATATCGCGAAACCTTTGGACTGGAAGTGTTTAAATGCCTCGTCGATGCGGAGGGCTTTCATTTTTGCGGCGAAGATACCGGTGTCGCCAAGAACGGGCTGGAAAGGTTGGTCTACCGACACTTTCGAAGTGTATTGCCAGATCTCCATGCCGCCGCCGCCCTGCATGTTCATGGCGAGGATGGCGTAGCGGTCTTCGGCTTTTCCGCTGGTGTAGAGGGTCATGAGGTTGGCCCGGGCGGCGTCCTTAAATACCGGCACGTTCATGCCGAAGTTCTGACGATACCAGGTGAAAGACTTTTCGGCGTCCTTAACGCCGATACCGATCTGCTGAATGCCGGAAATAACCCAATTCATGCTGCAAAATGCCTAAATTTCTTCAAAATCCCCCTTTTCCCATAATCCATTTTCTGCTATATTTGCCCCCTCATTTAAAAACTTAAAAGTTTAACATGAACAATTACGAGACAGTATTCATTTTAAATCCCGTTTTGTCTGAGGACCAGGCAAAGGATACTGTCGACAAATTCGTGAAGGTGTTGAAGAAGGCTAAGGCCGAGATCGTCAACACAGAGAACTGGGGGCTGAAGAAACTGGCTTATCCAATCCAGAAGAAGTCTACTGGCTTCTATGCTCTCGTCGAATTTGCGGCAGCTCCAGACACGGTAAACACACTTGAGACTGAGTTCCGCAGGGACGAGTCGGTGATGCGTTTTCTTACAACGGTGCTTGATAAGCACTCGATCCTGTACAACCAGCGCAGGAGAAAAGGCGAATTTAACAGAGGCAAAAGAACAGGTAATGCTAAACGTGGCGAGGAGGGCAAAGACGAATGACATTAATGAATGAACCTATCAAGCGCGCAGAGATCAAACCGAAGTACTGCCGCTTCAAGAAGAACGGTATCCGTTATATCGATTATAAGGATCCGGATTTCCTCATGAAGTTCGTGAACGAACAGGGAAAGATCCTTCCCCGTCGCCTTACCGGCACGAGCTGGAAGTTCCAGAAGAAGGTTGCGCAGGCTATCAAGCGTGCACGCCACATCGCGATCCTTCCTTACATGGGCGACTCATTGAAATAACCCTTAAACCACACGAACATGGAAGTGATACTGACACAAGATGTCCAGGGACTTGGATATAAGAATGATGTGGTGAAGGTGAGACCTGGCTACGGCCGTAATTACCTCATCCCGAATGGAGTGGCATTGATTGCCAACGACTCTAACAAGCGAATGGTCGCAGAGAACAGCCGCCAGGCTGCTCACAAAGCCGCCAAGATCAAGCAAGACGCCGAAGCGATTGCTCAGAAAATGGGCGAGCTTACTGTTGATGTGAGGACAAAAGCTGGTGAAACCGGCAAGATCTTCGGTGCTGTTACAGCAATCCAGATCGCCGATGCACTGAAAGCCAAAGGCTTCGATATCGATCGTAAGAAGGTTGTCCTGAAAGAACAGCCCAAGCAATTGGGAACGTATAAAGTGAACCTCGACCTCCACAAAGAAGTGAAGCACGAGATCACGGTGAACGTAGTAGGCGAATAACTTATCCTGATTACCAAAAACTGTGAAGCCCTGTCGAAAGACGGGGCTTTTTTATGTGATTCGTAATTCGTGATTGGTGATTGGTGATTGCTGATTTGTGATTGGTGATTAATCACGAATCACAAATCAGCAATCATTTATTCCGATAGAATCCTGATTTCGACTCTCCTATTAAGATTCCGTGCTTCGGGAGTCTTGTCATTCGATAATGGTTTGGTGCCACCGAAAGCTTTTGTCTTTACGCGGCTCTTGCTTACTTTTTTGTCGATAAGATAATCTTTAACAGCATCCACCCTCTCTTGCGAAAGCTCCATGTTCTTCGACATGCTTCCCTGGTTGTCGGTATGACCCTCGAGCTGAATAACAAGCTTCGGATGATCGATCAGCATCTGCGCTACTTCATCGAGCTCGTCGAACGAAGCAGGATCGATAACAGACTTACCCTGTTCGAAGATGAGGTGAGTCAGGCGAATGGTCTGTCCTTTCGGAGTAAGTGTAAGATTGCGAACGATCTTTCCATTCACACCTTTCTGTGGATCGACGATCGCTACCGCCGTAATGTAGCCATCGACTTCGGCCGATACCTCATACTTCGATGAACCAAAGATCGAGAAGCGATAAACACTGTCGCGGAACGAGCCGGTGATGCCGCCCGTGGGGAGACTTTTGTAGTGAATGCTGGCCTTTACACCTTTTCCTGTCCCGACGTCAACGACTTTACCTTCGATCCAGATCTCACCTTCTACACCCTGGCCTCGTGCGATCAGTAAGCCAACTGACAAGCAAATGGTTAAGAAGAATTTCATGGTTATGAGTTGTGGGTTGTGAGTTGTGAGTTGTGGGTTGTGGGCCTATAATATCCCATAACGCACAACTCACAACCGGTTTCATAAATCAAATTCGATCGTCTCACCGGGCTTGAACGCCTTCTCACTTTTTACTTCTTCCTTTTGGAAGAGGCTTGCTTGCTTTGGTTCCTCCCTTTTTTGGCGCTTTTGCTGCTTTGGCTCCTCGAAGAGGCTTGCTTGCTCGGCTGGCTTTTGCTGTTGCTCTGGATCCGGCTCGAACTTGCCCTCCGGAGCTTTTGCGAAGGAGGGTTTTTTTTTTGACGATGGAGAACCCTTCCCGGTTTCCGTCGTCTTTGCTTCGACAAGGTCGTTGTCTTCATCGCCTTCTTCCAGCCCCGTGTCTTCGGGGTCCTGCGCAAGAGTCACTTTCGTGACTTTATATTGCGACAGGCGATTGCCCATCGCTTTCCAGCCTTTCACATCAATAATGTCTTCGAGATTGACGGTCTCCGTAAGCTTGTCCTTGCCTTTTATGACCTCTATTGTCACCTCGGGCTCGCTGCCTGTAGAAACAACAACAAGTTTCGATCCAATGCTTTCGGATATGAAATTGAACTCTTTATCAGGTGTTGTAGTCTCGATCAGGAACCTTTTCACGAAATACTGCTTGGAGCCGCCATCCCAATAAACTGCCGATATGACCTTCTTGGGCGAGAACTTTTCGATAAAGATGACCTTGTCATCCGCTTCGAAGCGCGTCGTGAGATCGAAACCCGTAATCTTATAGTTACCGCTGGCAGTCATAGAAATGATCTGGTCGCTGCCATCGAACTTGCCAAGATGCTTACCGCGTTTCTCCTTATTGAGACGACCACTGGCGGGATCGAACCACAATTCCACGCCACTCAAGGTAGAGCCAAGGTCTTCGAGCTTTACAACACTCTTTACCGGGTACTTGGTGATCGTATTGCCTCGCGCACCACGGCCCTTGACTTCGAGCTCCGAAAAGTCGTATTCGAAGATCTTCTTACGGGCAGTACTGCTTGGCGTGAGCTTCACCTCTACCAGCTGCGCCTCGCCGTTCGCATTGGCCGTGAGATAATGAACCTTGCTGTTTGGATTGTCTTGTGCCAACGGATATTCCTTTTCGCGCGTAACACCAGGAATAGTGAAACGCTTCGCGAATGATTTGCCGGTCTTTCCGTCGGTGTAGATCATATTGTAGACCATACGTTCGTCGCCTTTCTTATAAACGCCGACGTACATAATGTCTTTGCCCATGAACACCCGTTCACCGATCTTCTTCACAACTGCCTTACCATCCTTGCGGATCGCAATGATATCATCGAGCTCTGAACAGTCAGAGACGAATTCAGAACCTTGCTTGTTGACTGTGCCAATGAAACCGTCGGCGCGATTGACATACAGCTTCGCGTTGTTGGCGATAACTTCTGCGGCAGTAACAGACTGGAAGCTCCTGATCTCTGTGCGGCGCTCACGTCCCTTCCCATACTTATCGAGGAGACCCTGGTAGTAGGATATTGCAAACTCGGTAAGATGCTTAAGATGGTGAATGGTGTCCTTCAACTGTTGTTCGAGGTCCTTGAGCAATTCGTCGGCCTTGAACGAGTCGTATTTCGAGATGCGCTTGATGCGGATCTCCATTAACCTAAGAATATCGTCGCGGGTGATCTCGCGATAGAATTGCTTCTTATATGGCTTTAGTCCTTTGTCGATCGTATCGATAACACCTTCGAAGGTTGAAACTTCTTCGATGCTTCGATAGATCCGTTTTTCGATGAAGATCTTTTCGAGCGACGAGAAGAGGATCTTCTCCATGAGGTCCGCTTTCTTGATCTCAAGCTCGCGCTTAAGCAACTGAACAGTCTGCTCCGTGTTGATCTTGAGGATGTCGCCGACCTTCATGAACTGCGGCTTATCGTCTACGATAACGCAGGCGTTGGGCGAAATGCTGATCTCGCAGTCTGTGAAAGCGTAAAGGGCATCGATGGCCACCTCGGGCGACTGACCTGGCTGCAGGTGCAATTGGATCTCGACATTCTTCGCGGTGTTGTCGATCACCTGCTTTACCTTGATCTTGCCTTTTTCGCTGGCTTTAACTATCGATTCAATTAAAGAAGTGGTTGTAGTGCTGAATGGTATCTCTTTGATAACCAGTGTCTTCTTGTCGAAGATGTCGATCTTCGCCCGGACCTTGATCTTACCTCCGCGGTAGCCCTGGTCGTACTCTGAAAAGTCGGCAATACCACCCGTCGGGAAGTCGGGATATAGCTTCGGATTCTTGCCCTTCAACACATCGATGGAAGCCTTGATGAGCTCAATGAAATTGTGTGGAAGGATCTTGGTGGATAGACCCACCGCAATACCCTCAACACCCTGTGCTAAGAGCAAAGGGAACTTCACGGGCAACGTTACGGGCTCCTTCTTCCGGCCGTCGTACGACAACTGCCATTCCGTTGTATCGGGATTATAAACAACATCGAGGGCAAACTTCGAGAGGCGGACTTCGATATAACGCGGCGCTGCGGCACCGTCGCCAGTAACTACATCGCCCCAGTTACCCTGGGTATCGAACAGTAGTCCTTTCTGCCCCATGTTCACGATGGCCTCGCCGATCGCTGCATCTCCGTGTGGGTGATACTGCATCGCGCTACCAATAACGTTCGCCACTTTGTTGAAGCGGCCGTCGTCCATCTCCTTCAGCGCATGCATGATGCGGCGCTGAACGGGTTTAAAACCATCTTCAATACGGGGAACAGCGCGTTCGAGGATCACATACGAAGCGTAGTCGAGGAACCAGTTCTCATATAATCCTTCGAGTGGCACTGAGTGTACCACGTCGCCATTGTCTTCTACTTTACCTTTTACAGGTTTGGAACTCTTTTTACTCATAATATCATTCCTCCGTTTCAGCTAATGCCACTTCTACAGGCTCGTCTTTCTTGACCTCATCTATTTCTATCCGCAGGTTGTCGATGATGAAATCCTGTCGTTTAGGAGTATTCTTGCCCATGTAATACTCAAGGGTCTTCAACAGGTGGCTTTCTTTGTTGATGATCACTGGTTGTAAGCGAATATTCTCATCGATAAAGCCCGCAAATTCGTCTGGTGAGATTTCGCCGAGACCTTTGAAACGTGTGATCTCGGGCTTGTTCCCAAGCTTGTGGATCGCCGCCTGTTTCTCCTCAGAGCTATAGCAATAGATAGTTTCTTTCTTGTTGCGAACGCGGAACAGCGGAGTTTCGAGAATGTACACGTGACCAGCTTTCACCAGGTCGGGGAAGAACTGCAGGAAGAAGGTCATAAGGAGCAAGCGGATGTGCATACCGTCCACGTCGGCATCGGTAGCCACGATCACTTTGTTGTAGCGAAGACCATCCATTCCATCTTCGATATTCAAAGCGTGTTGAAGCAGGTTAAACTCCTCGTTCTCATACACGACCTTTTTCGTAAGCCCAAAACAGTTCAAGGGCTTACCGCGCAAGCTGAACACTGCCTGTGTTTCCACGTTACGCGACTTGGTGATAGAACCGCTGGCCGAGTCACCCTCGGTAATGAAGATCACCGATTCTTTGCCCTTCTCCCCTTTTTCGTCGTCGAAGTGGAAGCGGCAGTCACGAAGCTTACGGTTGTGGAGGTTGGCTTTCTTCGCGCGTTCGTTCGCCAGCTTCTTAATGCCTGCGATCTCGGTGCGCTCCCTTTCCGATTGAAGTATCCTCCTCTGAAGCTCTTCGGCTACGTCTTTATGATGGTTTAGATAGATCTCGAGTTCTTTGGCTACATAATCGCCTACGAAGTTCTTCACGGGCGGACCATCGGGTGCCATGTTCAATGAACCAAGCTTCGTCTTCGTTTGTGATTCGAACACCGGCTCCTGTACACGAACTGCTATGGCGCCAACGATACTTGCACGGATGTCCGACGCATCGTAGTTCTTTTTAAAGAATTCGCGAACGCCACGAACAACGCCCTCGCGGAAAGCGAGAAGGTGTGTACCACCCTGTGTTGTGTTCTGGCCATTCACGAACGAATAATATTCTTCACCGTACTGATTGCCGTGGGTCATGGCAATCTCGATGTCGTTAGCCTTGAAGTGAATGATCGGGTAACGCATCTCTTCGGCGTTGACTTTCTGTCTCAACAGGTCGAGAAGTCCGTCCTTCGAAAAGAACTTACGTCCATTGTAGTTGATGGTCAGTCCTGCATTGAGGAACGCGTAGTTCCACATGAGGTCGTCGAGATATTCGGGGATGAAGTGATAGTTCTTGAACATCGAGTTGTCCGGTTCGAACTCCACGAGCGTCCCGTTCCTTTCCGACGATTTTGTTTGCTTTGGATCCGAGGTCAACACTCCCTTTTTAAACTCGGCCATCTTCGTAGCGCCGTCACGGAATGCCTGGACTTTGAAATAGTTCGAGAGGGCGTTAACGGCCTTCGTACCAACACCGTTCAAGCCTACCGATTTCTGGAACGCACCGGAGTCGTACTTCGCACCGGTGTTGATCTTTGAAACAACATCGACCACCTTGCCGAGCGGGATGCCACGACCGTAGTCGCGTACTACAACTTTGGACTCGGTGATCTTGACATCGATCGTTTTTCCGTAGCCCATCATGTGCTCGTCGATACAGTTGTCGATCACCTCCTTCACCAACACATAAATGCCGTCGTCTTTCGCTGAGCCGTCGCCCAACTTACCGATGTACATACCGGGACGAAGGCGAATGTGTTCCCGCCAGTCGAGCGATTTGATACTCGCCTCGTTGTATTCAAATAGGTCTTTATCCTTAGCCATGGAAAATGGTTGTTCGTTGTTGGTTGTTAGTTGTTCGATGGAACCGAACGCAAAAAAATAAACTCCTCAGTAGTCCAAAGAATCTTAAAAGCCTCAATAAAATCAATTTTAATGATGTTACTATACACGTACCCTACAAACTTTCATCAAGTGAATACTTATAAATAACTGGTTATCAGCTATTTAATTGGGCTTTCTTTTTAGCAAAGATCGAATAGACGGGCCAGGAGAAAGCCCAGGCGATCAGAAGGCCAATACTGGTGTAGATGATGAACCCGATGCGGTGATATTCGAAACGCTCTCCCCCATTGAACAGGCTGATGTAGCTGACTGCTACTATCACAAAGAGGTTGAAGCAGATCACCAGTCCGTAAAACCATGTCACAAAAGGCTCCTCTTCCCGTCGATTGCGATGCAGTGAGCGAAACACGTACACGAACATGTTGAACACGGCCACGAGGATGAGGACGATGTAAAACCAAAGCTCTTTACCGATACTCACCTGTTCGGTATCGTCTAGAACAACGATCGGGTCGGGCAATGCGGCGTAGGTATAGAGGAAAAACCCGAGCACACCCAGGATCGAAAAAAACCAAACGACACGGAAAATCTTCAGGATCATACGACAGCAAAATCAGCGCAAAAATAAGATTAAATTTGAGGGATTAAAGCCACCTTCGCTTAAAGCTATTGTGGCCAATTACCCTCAAAATGAACATTAACCCGATCGTCCTTTCAATACCGATCTTTTTCCTGCTAATAGGCATCGAACTGGTCGTGGAGCGATTGTCACACCGGAAGCTTTATCGACTTCCTGACGCGATCGCCAATATGAGCTGTGGTATCACATCGCAATTGTCGGGATTGTTCATGCGACTGCTCGGCATTGGTATCTACGAATTACTTTTTGCACAAGTAGCATTGTTCGACGTGAAAGCCTCCCTCCCCGGATGGGCATATTGGCTTTCATTGTTCCTGCTCGTCGACTTTGCATACTACTGGGCACACAGGATGAGTCACGAGATCAATTTGTTTTGGGGAGGACATGTTGTTCATCATCAAAGTGAAGATTACAATCTGTCCGTTGCTCTACGACAGAGCTCCTTCCAGGTCGTTTGGACTTTCGCCTTTAGTTTACCTATTGCAGTGATCGGTTACGAGACGTACGACTTCGCATTAGTATCTGCTCTCAACACCCTCTACCAGTTCTGGATCCACACCGAGACCATCAAGAAGATGGGCTGGTTCGAGTATGTTTTCAATACGCCCTCGCACCACCGTGTACATCATGGACGTGATCCAAAATACATCGATAAAAATCATGCGGGCTCGCTGATCATCTGGGACCGTATGTTTGGAACATTCCAGGCCGAAGAGGAGAAGCCAACGTATGGTATCACCAAACCCATCAACAGTTGGAACGCGGTGTGGGCCAACTTCAGTCATTATGCTGTGATGGGCGAAGAGCTTCGAAGGATACCGGCTTGGACCGACAAGGTGAGGTATCTTTTTAAGAAACCCGGCTGGCTCCCCGAAAGCATGGGAGGCTATCGCCCCGCTCCTGCTATCGATAAGAATACATACAGAAAATACGAAACACCTGCGCCTGTCTTGCTGAACTACTACGTTCTTGCGCAGTATATAGTCTGTCTCGGCGTCACGTCTGCATTCCTGTTCAAGCAGGGTGAGTTTAATCTTGCACAGAAGTCTGTTGGAGCTATCCTTATCTCGTGGTGGGTTGTTAATTGCGGTGTGTTGTTCGAGCAGAAGGTGTGGGTGAAGGCTGCGGAGTATGCGAGGATCGTATTGTTCTCGGCAGGATTGTCGTTGATCGTGGTCTATTTCAATTTGAACCCGGTACTGCATCTTGTGGGCATGATCTATGCGCTCGCGTCGGTCGTGTGGTTATCGAAACTTCCTCAGTATGAGACGAAGCTTGCTGCTTAGTTCTTTGTTGATCTGTGTTGCCTGTTCGAAGCCGGCTCCCGAATTGGCAGACTTCAATCTTGATACATGGAAGGATGATCTCAAGGGATGCAAGGGCAACAGGGTTCAATACCTGAAGCCACTCGATGCACAAAGAGACAAACTGAAAGGGCTTTCGGAGCGCGACCTGATAAAAGTATTAGGCAGGCCCGACCGCAACGATCTTTCTCAACGACACGAAAAGTATTACTCATACTTCATTGAGCCCGCGCCGGAATGTAAGGGCGATTCGGCAACAACAATTCTCGAAATACGATTCAATGCCACGGGTGTTTCGAAAGAAGTCGCTATTACAGCTATCAATTAATTCTAAATGAAACATATCTCTGTCATTGGTTCCGGAACGATGGGTAATGGTATCGCCCATGTATTTGCGCAGTTCGGCTTCGACGTTTCTCTTATCGATACTTCGGAGGAGGCGCTGAAAAAAGGAATGGCTACAATCGAAAAGAATCTCACCCGCCAGGTGGAGAAAGGATCGATAGACCAGGCGACAAAAGACGGAGCGTTGAAACGACTCTCCCCCTCCACAACACCAGAAGATGTTTCGAAGTCGGACCTTATCATTGAAGCAGCAACAGAGAACACCGACCTGAAGCTGAAGATCTTTCAGAATCTCGATAAGTACGCACCAAAGCACGCCATCCTGGCAACAAATACTTCGTCGATATCTATAACGAAGATCGCATCGGTGACTTCCCGACCCACCCAGGTTATTGGTATGCATTTCATGAACCCGGTACCGCTCATGAAGCTGGTGGAGGTGATCCGCGGCTACCAGACTTCTGATGAAACTACAAAGACTGTTGTGGAGCTTTCGAAGAAGCTGAATAAGATTCCGGTTGAGGTGAATGACTACCCGGGCTTTATCGCTAACCGGATCCTGATGCCGATGATCAACGAAGCGATCTACTCTCTGTACGAAGGCGTTGCAGGGGTTGAAGAGATCGATAACGTAATGAAGCTAGGCATGGCACACCCGATGGGTCCGCTGCAGCTCGCCGATTTCATTGGACTGGATGTGTGCCTTTCTATTCTTCGTGTGTTGCACGATGGTTTCGGCAATCCGAAGTACGCGCCGTGTCCATTGCTGGTAAACATGGTACAGGCGCAGCACAATGGAGTTAAATCGGGCGTTGGGTTCTATAAATACACGGCAGGCAGCAAGGAGCTTGTTGTTGCTGACAGGTTTAAACGCTAATTTTTCAACACCAAACCAATAAACCTATGTTAGAAGAATTCAAAAAATTCGCGATGCGGGGCAACGTTATAGACCTCGCTATTGGTGTTATCATGGGCGCTGCCTTCGGCAAGATCGTTAGCTCCTTTACCGATGACGTCCTCACTCCTCTTATCCTGAAACCAGCGCTCGACCTGGCTGGGTTCAAGAACCTGGCCGACTACACCATTCTCGGTACAGTAAAGATCGGAGTGTTCCTGTCGGCAACTCTTAACTTCATCATTGTTGCTTTTGCGTTGTTCCTGATCGTGAAAGGAGTAAATGCAACAAAGAAAAAAGAAGCTGCTGCACCACCTCCTCCACCACCGGCAGACATTGTGCTGCTGACAGAGATCCGCGATCTCTTGAAGAAGCAGTAGTTATTGAAGTATCCTGATCTGGTTTCGGAGTCCCTTAAAGGATTCCAGCTCGAGGCCGGTGTGGCCGATGAACATCTTGGCCTGGATCTTAACGGGGATCTTGTTGCCATCGTCCGAGATCCAGCAAGTGATTGAGTTCTCGCCATCGAACAGCTTGTTGTCCGGCATGATAGGTTTCATGATGTTGCACGGGATCTTTCCAACTTTCGTTTTGATGGTCTCCTTGCCGAGGTACATTACCTTGAGGTAATACGAGGTGTCCTCGAAAAATCCCGAGATCGTTACTGTGTCGCCTTTATGAAGCTTGGCAAAGTCGATCTGGCGGAGCAGCATGAAACCACCGACCAGGTCTTTTGCATTATGCGGAATTTCGTAACTGTTCTTTTCTTCGAAGACGCCGGTCTCCTTGTTCTTCACCTTTACGGTAACCTTGTGATTTTCGTGGTCGAAGTTTGCCAGCTCTTCGTAGCGGTATTTGTTCTCTTTTAGCTTGCGATAGGCAACGTGAGTGGACATGTTCGTCGTGTCGATATAGGCCCCCCAGTTATCGTCGACATCGGCTACCCACGACATCCAGTCGCTTGTGGAGCCGAAGGCATCGATCTTATAACAGGGCTTTGAGTTGATCTGGTGAACCCGATTGTCGA
Source organism: uncultured Ohtaekwangia sp. (assembly GCA_964490505.1). GTDB lineage: Bacteria > Bacteroidota > Bacteroidia > Cytophagales > Cyclobacteriaceae > ELB16-189. The sequence continues at coordinate 185,350 of CAZBCP010000001.1, forward strand.
TACGTGTGATCGCCTTTCCGACATTCAGAAATCCGAAAGTGACCTTGTATTCGAGTTCCTCGCCCTTTCCGAAGCTGGTTGGCCTCGAAACCATGTAAGGAACTTTGCCCTGCCTCACGAGCGCAAAGCCACTGGCCAAAAGGATCAAGAAAGCGCCCGAAAATACGATTACAAGCCTCTTCATTGTTTAAAAATAGCGTTTCCCACTTCTATTGACAAAGGGTATGCCAACGGGGTGCGAGGTGCCAGGACGCAGGATGCGGGGATCATGCAGCAACATTATTCTCCCTCAACGCATCGTTCAGGGAGGTTTTTTTGTCAGTGCTTTCTTTGCGTGTACCAATGATCAAGGCACAGGGTACATGAAATTCCCCAGCGGCAAATTTCTTAGGAACTGTACCCGGGATAACGACTGAGCGCTCGGGCACATAGCCCTTATATTCCTTCGGTTCGTTGCCAGTAACATCGATGATGCGGGAGCTGCCGGTGAGCACGACGTTAGCGCCTAACACAGCTTCTTTGCCTACCCTAACTCCCTCCACAACGATGCAGCGTGACCCGACGAACACATTGTCTTCGATAATAACAGGAGCTGCCTGGACAGGCTCGAGCACGCCGCCGATACCGACACCGCCACTGAGGTGTACGTTCTTGCCGATCTGTGCGCAGCTTCCGACAGTTGCCCATGTGTCGACCATCGTTCCTTCATCAACATAGGCGCCGATGTTCACATAAGAAGGCATAAGTATAACGCCTTTGCTGATGTATGCACCGTAACGCGCAACGGCTGTGGGCACCACGCGAACTCCGAGTTCTTTGTAGTTTTTCTTGAGCGCCATCTTATCATGGAACTCCAATGGACCCACCTCGATCGTCTCCATCTGCTGGATGGGGAAATAGAGGATCACGGCCTTCTTGATCCACTCATTTACCTGCCAGCCGCTTGCCACTGGTTCCGCTACCCGAAGCTTTCCCTTGTCGATCTGTTCGATTACTTCGCGAATGGCCTTTTGGGTGTCGCCCGACTTGAGAAGTTCGCGGTTGTTCCAGGCTGATTCGATGAGTGATTTCAATTCCATAATTTTAGATTCTATGCCATTCGGCGGGATGCAAAAAAAGTGAAAAAAAAGAAGATCGTTATTGCCTCGATTCTTAAACCTGCCGACGACGTTCGGGCGTTCGAAAAGATGGCTATGACACTAGCGAAATCGGGTCATGAAGTTTACCTGGTTGGCATGCCTTCCACAACTCAAATAACGCCTCAAGGTGTACATTTTTTGGAGCTCGTACCCTTCCACAGGCTAGACTGGCGGAGGCTGCTGGCGCCCTTCAGAGTGCTAAAAAAAGTGCGTAAAGTAAAGCCTGAACTATTGATAGTTAATACCCATGAGTTACTGTTAGTTAGTTTTCTAAACAGAATTTTATTTGGCACGAAGATCGTGTACGATATACAGGAAAATTACTACCGGAACATCCGCTGGACACTCGCCTTTCCCCCGTGGTTGCGGCGTCCGTTGGCGCTGTGGGTGCGGTTGAAAGAAAAGCTCATGGCACCCTTCTTCCATCGCATCATCTTCGCAGAAAAATGCTACGCTGAGGAGATGAGATTCCTGGCCGCGAAGGCGACGGTTATTGAGAATAAATCGGTGCTTCCGGCCGACTTCACCAGGCGGCCCAACAACGGGAAAATTACACTTGCTTTTACCGGCACGTTAGGCTTGAGCACGGGTGTGTTCGAGGCAATCGATCTTGTTGAGCAGCTTCACGAAAAGAGGGCGGATATCGAGCTCCATATCGTGGGTTATTGTGCCCTTCCGGAGATGCTCGCGGAGATCATGAACAGGTGTTCAGGCAAGTCCTATATCCGGCTTACAGCGGGTCGGATGCAGGTGGGTCATGAGCGCATTTTGGATCTCATTTCGCGTGCACATTTCGGGATCGTTTCCTACCCCGCATCGCCTCACACCTACAACAGAATTCCCACAAAGTTGTTCGAATACTTGTCGGCCCGGTTGCCCATTCTGCTCACGGACAACCCGAGCTGGCGGGCACTTACCGACCCGTTGTCGGCGGCGATAGCGGTGGACTTCAGCGACCCGGATGTCGATAATATCCTGGTGGAAATGGCGAAGCGTGAATTCTACTCGGGGCCGGTGGATCAGTTCTTCTGGGCGTCGGAGGAGCAGAAATTGATTGACCTGGTGGATGGCTTGTAAAAAAATTTGCCTGATCCAATTTTTAGACCGATCTAAAATATTAATTTTACGTATCAAATAGTATGCTTAGTCTAACAGAAGAAAATTATCTGAAGGCGATCTACCATCTTTCGAGTGATGGAACGCGAGGCGTTTTGACCAGCGAAATAGCCGATGCGATGCAGACGAAGGCCGCCAGTGTCACCGATATGATCAAGCGCCTTTCGACTAAGGGGCTGGTCTCTTACGAAAAATACCACGGTGTCGAGATCACCCGGCAGGGTAAAGCCGATGCGTTGAACGTGATCCGCAAGCATCGCCTGTGGGAGACTTTCCTGGTTAATAAGTTGGGGTTCGATTGGAGTGATGTACATGAAGTAGCAGAGCAGCTCGAGCACATCCAGTCACCATTACTGATCGAAAAGCTCGATCATTTTTTGGGTCATCCCTCCTACGATCCGCATGGACATCCAATTCCCGACAAGAACGGTAAGATAGCGTCGCTGAAGAACCAGCCGTTGTCACTGATCGAGAAAGGAAAGCAATGCAAGGTTTGTTCGGTGACCGACAGTTCGTCGTCGTTCCTTCATTATTTAGATAAGGTTGGTATTCATATAGGGAGTGTGCTGCTGGTGCAGGAGAAACAGGCGTTCGATGGTTCGCTGGAGGTGGTTGTTGACGGCAGGAAGACAACTTCACTATCGAAAGAGGCGTCGGAAAATATCATGATCTTATGATAAAGCAGGAACACAGCCATATGGGTCGATCGCTTAGCGAAGTGCATGCGTCGATCGACGTAACCAAGCGCAGCGGCTGGCGGAAGGTTTTTGCTTTCCTGGGGCCGGCCTACCTGGTGAGTGTTGGTTATATGGACCCGGGCAACTGGGCAACGGACATTGCAGGTGGAAGTAAGTTCGGGTATTCATTGCTTTGGGTCTTATTGATGTCGAACCTGATGGCGTTGTTGCTGCAGAGCTTGAGCGCCAGGCTCGGTGTTGTTCGTCAGCTCGACCTGGCGCAGGCGTCGCGTGCTACGTATCACCCGGTCGTGAATTTTGCTTTGTGGATCCTGGCGGAGATTGCCATCGCGGCTTGCGACCTGGCCGAGGTGTTGGGTATGGCGATAGGTTTGCAGTTGTTGTTTGGTCTTCCACTGATCTGGGGAGTGTCGCTTACAGTATTGGATACGTTGTTACTGCTGGTGCTTCAAAGCTATGGGATGCGGAAGATCGAAGCGTTCATTGTTGCTCTGGTAGCAATCATTGGAGGAGCGTTTCTCGTGGAGATGATCTTTGCGAAGCCACAGGTTGGCGAGCTTGTAAAAGGATTTGTTCCATACATCCCTGGTAAGGAAGCATTGTTCATAGCGAGTGGTATTATTGGCGCTACGGTGATGCCCCACAACCTGTACCTGCATTCGTCGCTCGTACAAACGCGGCGAATCGAACGCAGCGAGAAGGGTATCTGGACATCTATCAAGTACAACTTTCTCGATTCGGCGGTTGCATTGAATGCTGCGTTCTTCGTGAATGCTGCCATCCTGATCCTCGCCGCGTCTACGTTCTTCACGGCGGGCTATTATGAGGTCGCCGATATCCAGGATGCACATCAATTGCTTGCGCCATTGCTTGGGACCAACCTGGCTCCTATTCTTTTCGGTATCGCGCTGGTAGCGGCGGGACAAAGTTCGACGATCACGGGTACGTTGGCTGGCCAGATCGTTATGGAAGGTTATCTCAATCTTCGTATCGCACCCTGGCTGCGTCGTTTGATCACGCGGCTGATAGCCATTATACCGGCGTATATCGTGATCTTGTTGTATGGTGAAGGTGAAACGGGTGCCTTGCTGGTGCTGAGCCAGGTGGTGCTGAGCTTGCAGCTTGGCTTTGCCATCATCCCACTTATTCATTTTACGAGTGACAAGAAGACCATGGGTATTTTCGTGATCAGTACATGGATAAGAGTTACGGCATGGATCATCGCACTGGTTATTGTTTCGTTGAACGTAGCGATCGTGTACAACGAGGTGAGCGCGTGGATCGTGAGTGCGGGCGCCTATGCATGGATTGTTTGGATAACTGCGGTGCCGGTTTGCCTGGCAGTATTTGCATTGCTTTTATATATCACGATCAAACCGGTGATCGATAAACGGAGGGGTGAAAGGGCGATCGTGCCGCATGGTACCGCGAAGGTGCTGGAGAACATTACGCAACCTGTATACAACAGGATCGCGATATGTATCGACTTCAGCAAGATCGATTCTCTTGCGATCCGCAGTGCATTGGCGCAGGGTGGCAAGAATGCGCACTATTGTTTGATACACGTAGTGGAATCGGCCGGTGCAATGATGTATGAGAATGAGATCGCCGATATGGAATCGAGCGAAGACGCGGCGGGGTTGAATGATTACAGGCAGCAGGTATCCGAGAAGGGATTCAATGTGGAAGCGCGTGTTGGTTATGGCAATCCAAAGAACAGGATACCGGAGATGGTGAAGGCATTTGATGCGGACTTGCTCGTTATGGGTGCGCATGGACACCAATTCTGGAAGGATCTCGTTTTTGGGACCACATTGGATTCGGTGAGGCATAGAGTCAACATTCCGTTGTTGATTGTCAGGGAGAAATAGCCCTTTCGGGGGTGGCAGGGTTGTTGCGAAAAATGACCCTGATGAAACTCTTGAAAATCGGTTTACTGATCGCCATAGCATTGATCGCTATCGGGTGTCGCAAGTCGGATGAGATCGTCGACGCTCTTACGCACTTCAATTTTGAAACTGATTATGTTGTGAAGGTTCCGGCTTCGCCGATCGCATCCGTGCCGCTCGATCTCGTGACGCCGCAGATCGCCACTCATTCAGAAGAAAATTTCACTGCCAACCATACAAGGGCTGACCTTGTGGAGCACATCGAGCTTACGCAATTAGACTTGCGAGTGGTGTCGCCGGACGACGGAACGTTATCGTTTCTGAAGTCGATTGACATTTATGCCAGAGCCGAGGGGTTGCCGGAGGTACGGGTGGCGTATAAGGACCTGGTGCCGGATGATGTAGGCGCGACGTTATTGTTAGATGTAACGGGTGCTGATCTGACTGAGTACTTTAAGAAGGACAAGTATCAATTGAGGATCAGCGTTACGAGCGATGAGATTGTGAAAGAAGATTACCAGGTTAATGCCCACGGGAAGTTCTTTGTGGATGCGAAGGTATTGGGGCAGTAGTTTATTTTTTGGGATAGTCTTTCGAAGTTGTCGCCAGGTACGTATCGATCTTGATCAGGTACGATTTGATCTCGAAAAGCTGTTCGTCCATCCTCTTTTGCATTTCGTGCATTTTTAGATCCATTTTATCCAGACGCTCATCCATTTTATCGAGGCGTGCTTCCACCCTGTCGAGACGTGCTTCCACTCTATCGAGACGTTCCTCAACACGATCGAGGCGTTCTTCGATTTTATCGACACGATTTACAAACGCATCGGCTTTGTTTGTCAGCCAGATGGCGCAAACAAACATGATGATCATAATGGCAACGTCGGGCTTGTGGCTTCCGATCCATTTTAATCCTGAAATAAAAATTGAATCGTTCATATTCTATTCTTTAGGGTAGTTTTTCCGGGTGGTCGACAGAAAAGTTATAATTGCATTTAACGACAGCTCGATCCTCGACAGCCTTTCATCTATCTTGTCCAGTCGGTTTCTTATCTCCGGGAGTTGCCTCGTGTGGATATCATTGCAAAGTTGTTCTGTTGCAGTAAAGCGATGTCCGAAATTGTTGATCCGGATGGTTAACCAGACTAGTACTCCGACGACAAAGACGAATGCTGTCACGTCCGGGAAATGATTTACCAGCCAGTCGTGGACTTGCGTTACGATGAGGGTTTTCATGACGATGGCGATGAATGCCTTGGGGTCACTTTTTCCTGATACCAATGTGGGTAACGCTTTTTATAGTAAGCCTTATTTCGCCTGTCCTGAATTTCCCAGGCGATCCAGAAGGTCAGATATCCAATCGCCATGTAGACCGCGATGCGGGTTCTGCGTTTGCGATAGTAATCGAGAAAGAAGGATTTCATCTTACTTAACTGTTTGAGTTGATTGGTCTTATTTTTTCACAGACAGGTAAGTCACGACTGTGTTGAGTGTCAATTCGATCCTGTCAAATCGCTTGTGTATCTCTTCGAATCGCTCGTCAATCTCTTCGAATCGTTCGTCGATCTCTTCGAATCGGCTGTGCATCTCTGTACGGATTTCCTTCATCTCCGCTCTTATCTCCGGCAGCTCACGTTCGGCGGTCGTGAGTCTGTTGTCAAAGTTGTTGACGCTCACGGCCGCCCATGAGATGCCGCACGCAAACATGCAGATGACCGCCATGTCTGGTCTATGGCTCCAAAGCCATTCAAATATTAAAGACTTCATAAGCTTTTAGATTTATAATGCGAATCACGGATCAAAAGCAAGCAGGTCAAAGTATTTATGGGGACACGATTAAAAATGATCAGGTTTTCCGGTGATACATTATCTTGCGGCAATGCTATCCACACACAGCGACACTATCGTAGCCCTGGCAACACCACAAGGCATCGGCGCACTTGCCGTCATACGCCTCTCGGGCGAACAGTCGATATCTGTCGTTAACTCTGTATTCGAGGGAAAGGACCTGGAGCAGCAACCTACCCACACCATACATTACGGACATGTTGCAGATGGCGACCGGGTGATCGACGAGGTGTTGGTCTCCATATTCAAGGGTACTAAGTCATTTACCAAAGAGAACAGTATTGAGCTTTCGTGCCACGGGTCGCCTGTTATTGTAAAAGAGATCATTAAGCTTCTACTGGCAAAAGGTGCGCGGCTCGCGACACCGGGTGAGTTCACGAAGCGCGCGTTCCTTAACGGACGTTTCGATCTTGCGCAAGCTGAAGCTGTTGCCGATCTCATACAGGCCGAGACGGAGAATGGTCGGCAGGCGGCACTAAACCAGATGCGTGGTGGTTTCTCGCAGGAGATCAAAGTCCTTCGCGAAGAGCTGATCCATTTTGCATCGATGATAGAGCTTGAGCTCGACTTTGGGGAAGAAGATGTGGAGTTCGCGAAGAGAGACGATCTCAAAGATCTGATCAATAGACTTATAACATTGCTCGATAGCCTGATCCGTTCGTTCGACCAGGGCAATGTGATCAAGAACGGTGTGCCTGTGGTTATTGCGGGCAAGCCCAATGCGGGTAAGTCGACATTATTGAATACGTTATTGAATGAAGAGAAGGCGATCGTGTCGGACATACCGGGCACAACGCGCGACTTCATTGAAGATGAAGTTGAATGGGGAGGTGTCTCCTATCGATTTATAGATACGGCGGGTTTGCGCGAGACGAAGGATGTGATCGAAGAGATGGGTGTTCAGCGAACGCGTGAGCAGATGCAGAAGGCGGCGTTGATCGTTTACCTGTTCGATATCAGGAATACGACGATAGAGCAACTGGGACAGGAAGAGCTTTCGTTGAAGGAGATGTCGATCCCCTATATTCTCGTGGGCAACAAGATGGATGAAGTTTCAAGCGACGTATTGAGATCATTTGGTGGCGCGATCTTACCCATCTCGGCATTAAAGAAATCGAACATTGATCTGCTAAGAGACAAGATCACGTCGCGTTTTGCGATGAAGGACGTGAAGCAGGGCGATGTGCTGGTGACAAACCTGCGCCATTATCAAAATCTTGTTCAAACGCGATCTGCATTAAGTCGTGTGATCTCGGGCATCGATGGCGGCATCACGGGAGACTTCCTGGCGATGGACATTCGTCAGTCGCTACATTTTCTTGGCGAGATCACGGGTGAGATCACAACGGATGATCTGCTGGCGAATATTTTTGAGAAGTTTTGTATCGGGAAGTGAGATTGATAAACGGGATTTCACGCTACTTCCCCTTCTTTGCAGCTGCGGTAATTTCTTTTGCCAGCTGTAATGCTTTTTGGAAACTGCTTTCGGCGCGACCAAAGCTGACCTGACTGGAGTCAAAAAGTCTGAGCAAATTTTCGGTATCTATGTCGTCAATTCCAGTCCTGATCTCCAGCACGTCGGCTTTGGAATCGTTGAAGCTGGCGAGTCGATAATGATACCTGTTGTAGGAAAGAAGCACTTGGATAATGAAGAGCAATAAAATGATCATGCCATACCTAGCGAGGATTTCTGGCATTGAATAGAGCGAAGCATCTTCCTGCCGATCCATGCTGTCGATTTCTTGTTGAATTTCCTGTTGTTTTGCCTTTAAAGCATCCAGCCTAATGTCTGCATCGTCAAACGCACGTCGCATGGGTTCAAAATAAGCGACAGGGTTTACGGGGGTGGGGAGACTGCGGATTGTTCCTTCAAGTTTCCGGATATTTGCCAGTGCGTTCTGGGATCCGACAACAATTTCACCAACATTTGCGCGATAAATACTTGACTGCGAATTTAACGAGCCATTTTCACTCAGGATTTGGCTATGAGTATAGGATGATTCCGCTAAAAGGTTATTTAATTTCCTTGAGCTGATGACTGCGATCGCATCTGATGCTTCACGGATATTCTTAAGTGAAGCTTCATAGTCGCTTAATGCCCTGTACAATTTTCGTGTCGACTCTTCGAGTTCTGTGTTTAGTCTTATTTTTGTTTTTTTGCGTAGATAGAATGGCTCGCGAACCCCTACGGTTTTCTGGTCTGCGTATTCAAGGTTTTGCAAGATTTGACGTAAACTGTCAAACTTCCGACCCTGTCGACCCGAAGGTCTCCTCAAATCAAAAGACCTCTCAATCTGATCTCTCAATAGTTGCACATCCGTGAGGGTTGCCGCATTAAACGCCGACGAGTCGAGTTTGTCAAGCATGGCTGCAGTGGCTGCCTTTCGATAAGTTATGATGGTGTCTAGGGCAGCTTCAATCCCCTTGAACGATTCAAACGCCGATGCCTGCGACAATAACCTAGTCATTGAGCTATTCAGATTGTCTTTAATTGTTTCATTTTTCGAATAGATTGTAGTAAGGGAATCGATCTTGGCGCGGTACGCTCGGTTCCTCGCAACCAGTTCTGCATCCATTTCGTCCAGAGTTGTCCGTAACTTTGAATTTGCCGATTTATAAATCACAGAAAGGCCTTCGTTCTCTGCCTTAAGCTCGCCTAGTTTTAACACATTGAAGTAACCATACCCCCCTAACGCAATTGTGATCGTTATGAAGACTGCTATGGTGTACCATTTAGCCGTGCTACGATGTCGATTTGCACGGTTCCTCAAGGCATTGACGATCGAGATTCGTTGATTTGAATCAAACGGCGGCTGAAGCCGATCTTTCGACTTTTCAATTTCAGATGTCATTTGCATCAATTAGGAGAGGGTATTCAAACAAAAAGCCCGACCTCTCCCTGAAAAAGAGAGAAGTTGGGCTCATCTTGGAAGATACCTATTTTCGGTCAGTGATCAAAATCTATGCTTCAAGGTGAGACTAATGTGCCCCGTCAGTTGTTAGCATTTTCGTGAAAAAGTCATTACGCTTATCCAAAAGGGCGCTATCAGGCACCATCAAGGGCCTGTTAACTTACTAAACGAACGATGTGAAATTTCAAATGTCATCCAAAGTCGCTTGATTGCCTCGTCCGGCGTTGGCCTATGAACCTTAAAGGAAATTGAAAACGGCAACGACAACCCGACCATCAAGACGCTGACAAACTTAGGCAGATATTCTCGGAATGGAACTTCAGCTTAGCGTGAAGAACACTGGTCCTTTGATACTTTCTCGCGCGTCATGAGAGCCTCCAGATGTCCCTTGGCCCAGAGGCCGATTTTATTGTACTCCATACAGCGGTAAGTAGATTTTTTTAAAACCTGAATAAGGAAGGTATTAGGTCACAGTAAATAACGAAAAGAATTTGCGAACTTCATCACCGTTAAAATGGTGATGCATTAAGCCCACTTAAGGGAACAATGTTGAGTGAAGGCACAATTCATAAGGTCGGCCGTATCGATCAGGTCGTTCGAGACTACTTCACTACGTCCAATAAAGTTGAAATTCCCGCAAAGGATCTGATGCGATTGTTTGTGAAGAAGGGGATTTTCCCAAAGGACTCTTCACGGCCAGGTCTGCCAATAAGAAACATCCTCCGTAAGCTCGATGCGGAGAACAAGCTCACGCTGCTCCACCACTGTAAGGTTGTGCGCCACCCAACGAACAGAAACTGGTATTTTGTGCGAACCCAGTAACGGTTTTCCTAAATCGGTGGTATTGTGTTAGATTCGTGAGTCGCATGAGTTCTTCTAGAGCCCACCTGAATCTCATCCGACTTTTAGGATGCGTGCAGCATCCTACAATTTCCATTAATATCATATATAACACCGTTTGCATCATGCATGACGTTACATTCTCTATTCCCGCGCGCGAACTCGGGAAGGCAGACATCGAATTTGAGATCAAGAAGGATGGATCAAAATTCGGCACCCTCAAAGTGTCTAAAGGGTCGGTTGTCTGGGTACCAAAAGACTTCACCTACGGATACAAGATCGGATGGGTGAAATTTGACGAAATGATGCAAGAGTACGGTACCAAAGAGGGGAAGTAAGAGTTCAAAATGCGGCTTTTTAGCGGCAAAAAGCCCTATATTTGAAACAACTACAACCCCATCATTTCTCATGACCGAACTCACTTGGGAAGGCAAATACAAAGACGGAAAGAAAGTCACGCCCGTCAGGATAGCACTGCCCTTTCAGACAATAGAGACTATTAACGAGAGCGCCCAGCAACGGCAAAAGACCTTAGATTTCTCAGTCGCAGAGCCTGGCGTTAGTTACAATAGGGAATGGCGTAATCGACTTATATGGGGAGATAAGAAGTATGTATTGCCAAGCCTATTGCCTGAGTTCGCGGGGAAGGTCGACCTCATTTACATTGATCCACCGTTTAATGTTGGCTCCGACTTTTCATTCACTGCTACTATCGCCGAGCACCCGGACAGTGATGAGGAAGGAGCGACATCATTCGTTAAAGAACCAAGTATAATTGAGCAAAAGGCTTATCGAGACACTTGGGGAAAAGGGCTAGACAGCTATATGCAGTGGTTTTATGAAACTGCGCTTATCCTCAATGAATTACTGGCGGAAAATGGAAGCATATACGTGCATCTTGACTGGCATGTAAGTTTCTACGCAAAGGTCGTGCTTGATGAGATTTTTGGCTACGATCATTTTGTCAATGAAATAACCTGGAAACGAACAAACGTTCACAGTCATGCAGCACAAGGAACAAAACATTTCTCACGCGTCCAGGATACAATACTATTCTATAGCAAGTCCGAGAATAGAACTTGGAATCAACCTTACACAGCTCATTCAGCGGAACATATAGAAAACTCATATAAACTAATTGAGGAGAATACTGGCAGGCGGTATTCTTTAGGAGACCTTACTGCAACTGATGGAGGAGCTAAAGGGAATCCCCGCTTTGAGTTCTTAGGTGTCACTCGTTACTGGCGATACAACAAAGAAAAGATGGAACTGCTGCACAAGCAAAATAGGATAGTTCAAACGTCGAAAGGCTCCGTTCCAAGGCAAAAGCGATACCTAGATGAAAGCAAGGGTGCAGAAGTCGGATCCTTGTGGACTGATATTAATCCGGTACAATCGCAAGCAATCGAACGCGTAGACTACGCAACTCAGAAACCTGAGGCCCTCCTAGAACGAATCATTAAAGCAAGCAGTAATGACGATGATCTCGTGCTTGATTGCTTCTGCGGTAGTGGGACTACTGCGGCAGTCGCAGAACGTCTTGGTCGACGATGGATAACATGCGATTTGGGTCGGTTCGCCATTCACACAGCACGCAAGAGATTTCTAAACATCGACAACATCAAACCATTCATCGTTCAAAACCTTGGAAAATACGAACGTCAACAATGGGTCAATGCTGAATTCGAAAATCCTGAAGACCGGATCAAACAAGAAAAGGCTTATCGCAATTTCATCGTCGAACTTTACCACGCTAAACCTATCGAAGGATACACCTGGCTTCACGGCGCTAAGGCCGGAAAAATGATCCACGTCGGGAGTGTTGATACTCCCGTTACCGTTGAAGACATCAAGGCCACCATAAAAGAATTCTGGAAGCTAGTTGGCAAAGAAAAATCAGTTGAGAAAAATCATATCGACTTCCTGGGTTGGGATTTTGCATTCGATGTCAATGAGACGGCGAAGCAATTCGCTGCCGAAAACAACATCCAGATCCACCCAATAAAAATCCCAAGAGAAGTACTGGAGAAAAAAGCCGTTGACCAGGGGGACATTAAGTTCTACGAGCTTGCGTCATTGGCCGTCAAGGTCAAGACCAACAAACTCGCGGTCAGCATCACGTTAGATAACTTTATTATCCCGCCCGATGACGTCCCAGAGGACGTGCAGGGGAAGATAACTCACTGGAGTCAATGGGTTGACTACTGGGCGGTGGATTGGAACTACCGTGATGACACTTTTCATAATGAATGGCAAAGCTATCGTACTAAACAAAATCCGAAGATTGAATTGATTGCCACCCATGCTTATGAAAAGAAAGGCAAGTACACGGTACTTGTAAAAGTGATCGATATTCTTGGGAACGACACCACTAAGGCAATCCAGGTGGAACTGAAATAACCGATAGAAGCAATGTGCATTTTTTGCACATGCTCAATGGATCAAATTTAAAGGGCTAGATGACTCAGATTGAAATATATCGGGACAAAGACAAAGAAACGCATGTGGAAGTGCGTTTCGATGGTGATAGCGCATGGCTCACCCAAAAACAGATTGCCACCCTTTTTAAGACTACGCCCCAGAACATTACAATTCACCTCAAAAAGATCTATAAAGAGGATGAATTAGATGAAAAGGCAACTTGTAAGGATTACTTACAAGTTCAAAAAGAGGGCAAACGACAGATCAGGAGGAAACAGAGGTTCTATAATCTGGACGCCATAATATCCGTTGGCTACCGGATTAATTCAAAACGGGGAACACAATTCCGACAGTGGGCTACACAAAGACTCAAAGACCACCTTGTAAAAGGCTACACGCTAAACGAGAAGCAACTGTTGCAAAATTTGCAACAGCTCGATCAGGTGTCAAAAACGATTCAGCAGATCGGCAAAGGAGAATTGAACCTGTCCGAAGCAAAAGGATTGCTCTCTATAATATCCGGCTACACACAAAGTTTCATTCTTCTCAACCAGTTCGACACCAATAGGCTAAAAACTGATGAGCTAAACGAAAACATCACTTATGAAATAAGACAAGACGAAGCGCTGGAAGCGATTAGAAAACTAAAGACCGAACTGATGGCCAGGAAAGAAGCGAGTGATCTTTTCGGTAACCAAAAAGACGACAGCTTTGCCGGCGTGCTCGGAAGTGTTGTTCAGAGTTTCGGGGGAGAGTATCTCTATAAGAGTATAGAGGAGCAGGCAGCACACCTCCTCTACTTTATCATCAAAAACCATCCCTTCAGCGATGGTAACAAGCGCATCGGAGCTTTCCTTTTTATCTGGTTTCTTGAGAAAAACAAGCACCGCTTCAAGAAAACAGGAGAATTAAAGATAAATGATAATGCACTGGTCGCGCTCGCGCTTCTTGTCGCTCAGAGCAATCCATCCGATAAGGAGCTCATGATTAAACTAATCATCAACCTGATCAATGGCTAAAAAGAAAGCTGTACCAGCCAATCAAAGAGATGCCTTCAACATCACCGACCAGTTGAACACGGCAGTATGCGTGCCCGCCATTCGCGAAGCTGTTAAAGCGTGGCGAGCAGATAAGTACAAGGGCATAACAAGCACGACGCGTGAGCTCTTCGATTTTTGGTTTTATACCGATCATGTGATGGCAGATGGCCAGGTCTTCCGTTATCATGCCGCTCAACGAGAGGCAATTGAAACATTGGTGTATCTCTTTGAGATCCGGAAGATCGCTAACAGGAAAGCACTCTTAGAGAGTTTTGCTTCTGATAACAAAAATCTCCGCTTTCCGATGCACGACGACTTTGCTCGATACTGCATGAAGATGGCCACCGGAAGTGGCAAAACAAAAGTAATGGCGATGGCAATCGTGTGGCAGTTCGCCAACGCGGTAAGAGAAGACGAAGCCAGGTTTGCAAAAACGTTTCTCGTTCTGGCACCTAATGTCATTGTCTTCGACCGCCTCCGGACCGACTTCGAGAGTGGAAGAATATTCAGGACCGACCCGTTGATCCCTCGCCACTTCGTCTGGTGGTGGGAAATGGAATACTACATGCGTGGCGACACAGAGCGCACTAATAGCCAGGGTGCCCTATATCTGACAAACATCCAGCAGTTTTACGAACGCGGTAACAAGCAAGCCGACCAGGAGCCGGAGATTATGACGACAATGCTTGGATCAAAGCCGCCCGCCGCTAAGTCAGAAGTTACTGACTTCGACGATCGCATTGCAAAAAGGGACGGCGTCGTCATGGTGTTGAATGATGAAGCACATCACACTCATGACGAAGAAAGTGAATGGAACAATTTTATCCGAAAGTTGCATGCGCAGAGACCACTGGCTCTGCAGTTGGACGTCTCGGCAACCCCAAGGTATAGCAAAGGATCTTTGTTCGCGTGGACGGTTTTTGACTACCCGCTCAAGCAAGCCATTTTGGATCGTATTGTAAAACGTCCGATCAAAGGTATATCCAAGATCGAGGAGGCAAGGTCAACAGTCGCAAGCACGAGATATAAAGGTTTTCTCACCGCTGGCGTGCAACGATGGCGGGAATATCAAGAACAGTTGAAGGAGCTGAAGAAACGGCCAATCTTCTTCATCATGATGAACAGTACTGAGGAAGCGGAAGATGTTGGCGAATGGCTCCGGGACAAGTACCCGTCAGAATTCGGGGGCGATAAAACACTGATCATCCATACGGACAAATCGGGCGAAGTTTCAAAAAAGGATCTGGATCTGGCCCGCAAGGTGGCGCGTGAAGTCGATCATGAGAAAAGTACCACAAATGCAATAGTTTCCGTGTTGATGCTCCGCGAAGGCTGGGATGTTCAAAATGTGACCGTCGTCGTTGGCTTGAGGCCTTACAGCGCTAAGGCGAATATCCTTCCTGAGCAAACTATTGGTCGGGGGCTACGCCTGATGTTCCGCAACCAGGGCGACTTCACCGAACGGGTCGACATCATTGGCAATAACGCCTTTATGGAATTCGTAGATGACCTGGAAAAGCTGGAAGATTTGAAACTCGATACGTTTCAGATTGGAAAGGAAAAACTCAGGATCATTACGATCGTGCCCGTTGAATCGAAAAAACATTATGACATCAGCGTTCCTGAAATCTCCCCTATCCTTACCAGAAAGAAATCGCTGGCCGAAGAAATCGAAGCGATCGATGTTATGGATTTCAAAATCAGCAAGCTGCCCCTAAAAGGGAAAGCTGTCGAAGAGATTAAGTCATTCGTTTACGAGGGTAGGGATATTCTTACTGACGAAAAACTTTTTGAACGAAATTATGAAATCCCACCTGCGCAAACGGCTCAAGAGGTCATTGGTTACTATGCGCGTCAAATAGCGCAGAACATAAAGTTACCATCTCAATTCTCCTTGCTGGCGCCGAAAATCTCTGACTTTTTTGAGCGTAAGGCATTTGGAAAGCAAGTTGACCTCAACGACACGGAAGTCATTGCGGCGATGAGCACTAATATAGCCAGCTATGTTGTCGTTAAGGAGTTTGAAAAAGTCCTCAGAAAAATCGTCGTGGAGCGCAAAGAGCCCGAACTACTAACTCTAGAAAGATTCCTTTCAACTACCCCACCCTATCCAACATCAAGAAAATTGCTCGATGCTAAGAAGAGTATATTCAACTATACTGTGTGTGGCAACGAGTTCGAATATGACTTCGCCAGGTTCCTGGAGAAGTCCGAAGATGTTAAAGCATTTGCAAAATTACCTGATCAATTTGGGTTTTGCATACAGTACACAGACACTATCGCCAACATTAGAAACTATTACCCCGACTTCATCGCAGTGGCATCAGATGGCACGAAGTGGATACTAGAGACCAAGGGGCGAGAAGACATTGAAGTAAAGCTGAAGGATAATGCAGCGGAGAATTGGTGCGAGGTAGCGAGCAGATTGACTGGAGACCAGTGGAGATATCTAAAAGTACCGCAAAAGGAATTTGAGGGATTGAATCCAGAGTCTTTCGAAGAGCTAATCGTTGGAATCGATCACACCTAGACCAACATCTGATTAGTAAGCCTAGATGAAGACTCTATTGCGAAAAACCTACGACTACAAACAAGTAACAAATACGAGATGACCGACGAGGGAAAAATTAGAAACATCGACTCGGTACTACGAATGTTCGATGCTAAGACTGAAGTTTCCGAAACCGAAATTGCCTCGGTACATAACACCGAAACGCGAGCGCTCATACAAACGATGCTTACACTCGGAATCATCTTTCCCCTCCGCACGGATGAAAGAGACAGAAGCTTCATACTTGGTCCTGCGGCGTATGAGATCAAAACTTTCGGCAATTATGAGGACTACTTACTCTACAAAAAGGATGAGAAAAAACTCGCTCAACAACTCATCAAGTCCACTCTGGCGACAAATAATTTGCAAAAATGGCTTCTCGCTGCAACGAGCATTTTTAGCCTGATTTCCGTGGTGCTGTCAATCGCAGAAATTAATTTACATAAGCAAGAGCTACTTGTAGCAACCGAAGAATTAAGGTTGCATAAACTGGAAAAAGAAAACTGTGACTGTACCGATTCCATCCACAAAAATCCCTTAAACCTCAGGATTGGCTCGTCGCAACAGATCGCTGACACCCTGAAGCAAGGGAACCAGTGACACAAATAACTCAATTCGGGCCGCATACAACCAGGAATCTGGCGAGGGAAGGCTCCACAAGCATCGCGTTGGATAAAATCTCTATCGTCATTCCTGTTAAGAATAATCAACCAGGTATTGACAATTACCTCGCGAATTTTTTCAAGACCCACAAGCCAGAAAGCTTTCCAAAAGAGATCATCATAGTCGACAACAATTCTGAGCGAAAATTAGACGTTACAAAATTCCAAAAAATGGACGTTCAAGTACGCCTCTTTTCAACAAAAAAAACGGGACCCGCCGCTGCAAGAAATTTTGGAGTTGACAAATCAACTGGTGACTGGATTTTATTTAACGACAGCGATTGTATCCCAGCCGAAAGTCTTTTAACAGGTTATTTCGCCGCCTCAAATGGCGCGATCGGTTACGCGGGAAATATCAGATCGAGGGGACAAGGCGTTCTTTCGAAGTATTATGCAAGCCAGAGGATTCTCATTCCTTTAGACTTAACAAATACAGACGGACGTTCCACTCCGCAATATATAATTACTGCTAACGCATTGGTTTGGAGGAAGAGTTTCGAAAAGGTTAACGGTTTCAACGAAGAAATTAAAATCGCTGGTGGCGAGGATATTGACCTTGGTCTGAGGCTTGCAGAGGTTGGGAAATTGTCATACGCTTTTGAAAGTATCGTGGATCATGACTTCAACGGAGGGCTTGTCTCGTTCTGCAAACGGTTCTATCGATACGGACAAGGGAATAGAATAATCGAAGAGCTTTGGGGCGTTGATATGCGACCAACTGTTTTCAGACCAAACGAGAGAGGAATAGTCAACGAGATACTGGCGAAACTGCAATATTTGTCCTTGTTGTGTGGCTATCGCAGAAACCATCAAAGAATGCCAAAAAGAAGTTGAATAGTAACGAACGCGGCGCGCTAGCATGATTTTATTGGGGTGGAATCGTTTATGGCGAATCAAAAGAAGGCGTCACTACCAACCAAAGCGGAACACATTGACGAAGAAGCGATGAGCTTGACGGCCGCTTTGAAATCATCGACGACTTTCATATGTTCGAGACATTATCCAGATTATTTTGGGTAATTCTACTTTTTCGTGTTGCTAGTTTGTTACTCAACAATCCACGATACAAGTATTATAGTGCTTTCAAATGTTTTGTATCGGGAAGTAACATCCCTAAGCAACCTAAGCTAATAAGATCACTCCCCTACTCAGCTTTCAGCACACTGACCGGATTGATCCTGCTCAACCGTATAGAGTGTAGACCAACGATCAGTACAACCACAATGATCCCGATGGCGGCAGCGATCAAAAAGAAAATCGGGTTTATGCTGGTTCGGTATTCAAAATTCTCCAGCCATCCACGCATTATCCAAATGACAATAGGCCAGGCTAAAACATTTCCCAGAAGGGTCATTGTCACAAATCCACGGAGATACAGCCAGACGATCCCGCCATCGCCAGCTCCCAACACCTTTCTGATACCGACCTCCCTGGTTCTCCTCTGGACCATCAACGTAGAAAGACTTAGAACACCAAGACAAGAGATAAAGACCATCACAAGGGCTGCAAGAGTGAGAACATCTCCCAGATAGGCATCCGCTTTATACAATTGATCGTACCGGCTATCCAGAAAGGTGAACTCAAAGGGGAAATTTGGCAGTAGTTGTTTGAATTTGGTTTCAATTGCAGACATGGTTTCTTTGACATCGGATAAGTCGTTGATCTTAAGATACAAGTAATCGAGTCTCGCCTCTTTTTCCCAGCGTAATCGGATCACCATTGGTTCTATCTTCTCGTGCAGCGATGAGGCATGGAAATCTTTTATCACACCGATCACCTTGCCGTTCCATATGTCACCGTACTTGATCTCTTTTCCCAAACGCTCCGACCATTCGGCCTCCTTTGCCAGCGTTTCATTTATGATTGCGGCGTCGTCAAAGTCCGCCACACGGTTCAGATCGAAATTCCGTCCTTCCACCAGTTCGATTCCCAACGCATCAATGAAATTATGATCAACAAATACTTCCGTCAATGTTCGTTCCTTGAAGTCGCCGTTTCCTTCTACACTGTATTTATCCCGCCATGGTTGCATGCCTATCAGGAGTTGACTGTTACCTGCCTTCTCAACGGCCGGTATTTTAACAAATTCATTCTCCAGAGTTACAGCGATGTCTACAGGGTAATTGCGGGTAGTTGGGATCGTTAGCACAAGAATGTTGTCTTTTTCAAAACCCAATTGTTTGTTAGACACATATTCCATTTGATTGAATATGACGCCGGTCGCTATAATCGCAATCGTCGAAATCGCAATTTGCAGAACGATGATACCTTTACGGACCGTGAACTGTCTGCCTCCCTTTTCAATTCCCTGTATCCCCTTGATCACGGCGCTCAGGTTAGTTTTCGAAGCGATGTATGCCGGGTACAGCGCCGATATCAGCGTCAATGCGACAACGAGGGCGACAAAAACAGCTATCGACCAAGGTGAATCGAAAAGGTCAAAAGTCAGTTTGGTTTCAATGATAGATGCGAACTGGGGAAGTAACAGGACGGCGGCGATTGCACTCAGCAAAACTGAAACGAGAACAACAATCGTCGACTCAAGCAAGAACTGACGTCTTATAAAGGCATTGAATGCTCCGTGTACTTTTCGCAACCCGATCTCCTTTGCGCGGGCAGTAGCCGTTGCCGTTGCAATGTTTATAAAATTGAAACTGGCGATCACGAGGAAGAACACAGCCAGGATCATGAACATCTGAAGGTAAGCCTGGTTCGCCGGGGCACTCATTTCAAAATTTAAATTCGAATAAAGGTGAATGTCCTTCAACGGTTGAATGGCGAGTCCAAAGTTCTTGTAGTTATTTGCAGTTGCCGCTGGAACGATAGACTTCTGCACCACCGCTTGGAGCTTCTGTTCCACCTGGGCTATGTCGTGGTTATCGTGAAGCTTTATGTAGGTATATGAAAAAGCCGTCCAGTCCTCATCGGGCTTGAAGTCAGAGAATGTTCGCCATGATATGATTGCACTTATCTTCAGATGCGTGTTGTCGGGTAAGTCTTCCATTACTCCGCCGATCTCGAGTTCCCAGCCAGTTGCGGCAGTGAGTATCTGGCCGGTGGGATCGGTTTTTCCATAAAGTCTCTCCGACAGGCTCCTGGTAATAATAATAGTGCGCGTGCGGCCCATTGACCGTGGGCTGCCGTAGATCATCTTGACCGGAAAGAGGTCAAAAAAAGCAGAATCGGTTATGTATATGTCCTCCTGCAGAAACGACAGGCTATCATTGCGCAAATGCATCTTCTTATATGTGGGCTTGATGCGCACAAAAGCGTCAACCTCGGGCAGTTCGCTCTTAACCGCTACTGCAACAGGGTTTGGTGTCCACGCCTGTGCATCGATACTGTTCTCGCCTTGCCACGAACTTGTGATCCTGTAAATATTATCGCGGTTTTTGACGAAATTCTCGAACGAATGCTCTTTATGTATATACACTGCCAGCAAAATTGCGCAAGTGATCCCCCCAACCAGGCTTAGAACTTTCGCCATATATGGGCCTTTGTTCTTCTGCAACGTGCGCCAGAAAATAAGATAATGGTGCTTGAACATAATGTGTGGATGCGTTGAACCTTATATCAAATTAAGAAAAAAATCCAAAACACCTTCGACTACTCAACTCCATTATAACAGCGGCTAACGACTTCCTTCGCCATAAGATCCATGACGTCCAGGTATCGTACGCCGACAGAGCTTTCGGGGAAGACGATCGGAATTTCGGAGCAGCCGCCAATCAGGAGACCAACGTTCTTGAATTGAATCCTACCGCCCCAGCATGCAGCTACCGAGATAAATAGATTATTATCCGTATTTAGATTGATAGCACCTATCAATGGCAACATATCAGTCCATTTCACATTTTCTCCAGAAGCCAAGCTCAATCCATCGGTGGTCCCATGAGTTTCAAAATGAATAAATGGCAACACCTCATTATGTCTGACGTCGTTATTAATTCCATCAAGAACCTCAAATAATTCTAACGATGTTTCAATCTGAATTATCTGAGTTTGAACATTGGGATGCTTCCATGTTGCGCGAGAAACGGTGTCGTCATGCAATTCCGTTCCTGTCTTACGATCCTCCGAGTCAAGCGATTGAAGTATAATTATCTTATTAAAAAGGATATTTCCAGGCAAAAATGCCATGTTGGAAATAGTTGCGTTAGGAGAAAAATACTACACCAACATACCAGCCAATTGCTTTCTTGATGCCCCAAGTGCAAATAATGATTGAATCAACAAATCGATAGACACTGAGGAATCGCCAGATTCCATCTTTGCAACTCTTGACTGGCTAGATTTAATCTTATTCGCAAGTTCCGTCTGCGTGAGTCCTTTATTCTGGCGATAGGTTTTCAAGTTCTTACTTAAAGCAAGTTTTGTTTCGATGTAAGCAACTTCCTCCGGAGACAGATCCAAGAATTCCTGAGCATCTCCGAATTTCCATCCTTTCTTTTCCAAACGTTTTCTCTTAGCGGTATTCATAATATTCTCTGTTTCACTTAATTATCATAATCTCTAATTCGACTGGCTTATCTTTGCTGCTCATTCGAATTTGCAAATATATGTCATTTTTGACATAACATCAAGGGCAGATTATAGGTTCGGATCGCCTTGACT
This sequence comes from uncultured Ohtaekwangia sp., assembly GCA_964490505.1. Taxonomy (GTDB): domain Bacteria; phylum Bacteroidota; class Bacteroidia; order Cytophagales; family Cyclobacteriaceae; genus ELB16-189. The sequence continues at coordinate 207,080 of CAZBCP010000001.1, forward strand.
CACTGCTAAAAGTGCGCTATAATGCATTCAATCTCTGAATTGAAGTCTGGTATGTACATCCTATACGCCTTTTCGGCCGGCCTCATAGGCACCACGTTGTATGCGATCCTGGGCGCGATCACAACGCGTAAGTTCAATTATCCATTAACCTATTTGCTCCCTATCCAATTCGGTTTGTACACGTTGGTCGGATATGTTGGTTCAAACGGTTCACATCTAAACACCGCCTTGATATGCACTATTCTTGTTAGTGTATATGACGCTACAATTGGTTGGAACCTCTGGATGAAGTTCAACCCCGATCTCAGTAAGGATGAAAACGTATCTAAATCGACACTCCAAAATCGATTAACCTTAATGATAGTGTTTGCGATTGTATTTGGGTTTATTGGATACGCGCTCGCTTGAGGACTGCATATTGCCTTCTATTTGAAATTCCATCCGACTTCACTACGTTTGAAATATTATCCGGAATTCTCGAATATTTCGGGATGATCATTGAAAACCTGTTGCTAGTTTGTTACATCAAACGCACAATGATCTGAAAGGCAGTCGTTAGAAGATTTTGTATTGAAATAGAATAGCCGAGTCATCCCCCAATCAAATCAATATAATTGTTTTTCAGTGCGTTAACTCATCTACCCAGTCCGCCTTCATCGGTTTTTTTCCAGGATCTCATCGTAACAAAATCCAATAAGCTAATCCCGCGCCGATGGCACATTCTGCCGTTCATAAATCACTTAATTCTCCCGGATCACTTTGATCGGGTTGGTCAACGAGCTTTTTATCACGTGGTAACTTACAACCAACAGAGACAAGAGAATTGTGAGCACGCACGGGATCACATAAAGCCACCATTGATGTTCAATCCGAAAGGCAAAGTTGGACAACCATCGCTGAGCCAGCCAGTAACTCAATGGCAAGGCTATAATATTCGAAAGCAGAACAAGTTTCAGAAACTCGAATGAAAGAGTCCCGAATATCTGTATGGCTTTCGCGCCAAGTACCTTGCGAATCCCAATTTCCTTGCCCTGTTGAATCAACGTATGTGACGATAATCCGAACAAACCGAGACTGGCTATCAATAAAGCCAGGACGGAGAACGTCGTGAACATAGATCTGAATTGCCTATCACCTTGATACTGTTCGTTAAAGAAGTCGTCAAGGAAAAAATATTCGAAAGGGTTTCCTGGAAACGATTCCTTCCAATCCTGTTCGATTGAAGCGAGAGAACCCGATATGTCAGACGTGTTGAGTTTTACCGAGTAGTATGAGTAAAGCATCTTTGCATCCCTGAGATAAAATATGATCGGGCTATACGAATTCTTCAGCGACTGCTGATTGTAATTCTCAACGACACCGATTATTCTATTTACGCCAAAACAATTGATCATCACACCTATAGCATCTTCCGGACGCTGAAATCCAAGCAATTGCGCCGCAGCCCTGTTGAGCACAACATTCTCATAAAAATTAAGATCACCGCTAAAATCGCGTCCACTAAGCATGTGCATTTCGAATACCCTGAAAAACGAAGAGTCGATTCCCAGGAGATAATAATTATGAGCATCCTTCGCATCCGCGCCCACACGTGTTACTTGTCCTTCTCTGAGTTGGCCTATTTCCTTACCTGGGATTTCGGTACTCGCGGTAAAACTTCGTACCGACGAATTGCCCAGCACTTTTTCTTTAAAGAACAGGAACTTGTTGGCGCTAACAGAGTCTTCTGCCATTGCAGATGGCGCCTTCAATACCAGTGTGTGATCGATGTTCATTCCAAGATCGCGGCTAAGCATAAAGTCGACCTGGAAATAAATAACAAAAGTTCCGATCGCTAAAACGGTAGAGATAGTGTACTGAAATACGACCAGGGCCTTTCGCAGCGATGTTCCTCCCTGGGAATTAACAAGCTTTCCCTTCAGGATTGACACTGGGTTGAAACCCGACAGCACAAAGGCAGGGTAAAGACCAGAAAGAAATCCTCCTATCAAAAGGATAACCAAGATCATGAACATCAACATCTTTTGATCAGGGACGGGGCTATCAGCGTCAACGAACCGGGCAAAATAGGGATGCGCTACAGCAACAACGATAGCGGCTATAACAATTGCCAGCAGGTTCACGACAAAGGACTCTACAAGAAATTGTCGGGACAACTGCGGTTTAACAGCTCCCAGCACTTTACGAATACCAACCTCCTTGGCGCGAGTCATAGCTTGTGCTGTGGATAGATTAATGTAATTCAGATACGCCAGCAAAAGGATGAAAACGGCGATGGCACTTAAAAAATAGACGATGGTGATATTTCCATTCGGCTTCATCTCTTCCAAAAGGGCAGAGTGCAGATGAATATCTTTAGCTGACTGTAACAAGAGTCTTTCGCTATTGGACGACTCGCCTGGCTTATGTTTTGCAACAAGCTCATTGAGTCTACCATTGATCGTGGGGACCGCATCAGGCGAGGTCAACTGTATATAATTATAAAACCTCGCGAGTTTCCAATTATTCAACACACCCTGTTGACCTCCTAAAAATCCCTCAGCTGTAGCGAAGGATACAAGTATCTCAAAATTAAGATGCGTGTTGTCAGGCAGATCTTCGAAAACAGCAGTTACTACACCTTCTAGCCTATCCGATCCGCTAATCAGGGTCATACTTTTGTTGAGAGGATCTTCGCTGTCAAAAAAGCCCTTTGCAATTGATGCTGAGATGGCAATCGACGCCGGCGCACTAAGGGCAGTTTCAATGTTACCCTCGACAAGCGGTATCGAAAACATCCTGAAGACCGAGTTGTCGGCATACATCATCTTCTTGATGTTAAGCTCTTTGCCATTGGCAGAAAACACGACGTCTCCATTAAGCTTCCACAACCTCGCGTACGAAACAACTTCAGGAGAAATATCCTTCAGTGATGGCGCTACTGAAGGGTAAGTAATTGCCTTTGTGTAAACCAGTTCTCCAGACGCATACTTCTCATTGGTAACGCGATAGACATTGTCCGGAAGGTGTGAGTCATAACTGAGTTGCCTGTTTACATAAATCATTATAAAGATACATGCAACCATCCCGATACTAAGACCGGCAATATTAAGGCCCGAAGAGACCTTGTTTCTCATCAGGTTTCGGACCGAAGTAAGAATAGCGTTTTTTAACATAGGCTGATAATTTTTTCCCATATTCAATTTCAAGGGCTTTATGATGCCGGGGCGGAACAAGCGGGCAACGTCTCCCATTAATCTCCAGTAAGCCTTTCTCCTACCCACTTCCTTCAAATTGCGATCGTATGTTTGAATGAGATCGCCTTCGATGTCGGCATGATATGATTGCCGGCAAAACCATTTGAATATCCTGAGTGGAAATTGTGGAATCGAGTGATCTTTCATCGCAGTCGAAGCACGAAGCGTGGTATTCTTTTCCACATGTTATTGCGCGATTCGTATGTGATCTCGATCGCTTTCTTTCCGTAGCCTGTGAGTTCGAAGAACAGTTTGGGTCTTCCGCGGCGCGCTTCTTCCGATTCGCCGGGGATGGATTTCAGAAATCCCTTTGATTCGAGGCGCCGAAGAGTGACCTGTAATGAGCCTATAGAGACTTTACGTTTCATCTCCTTCTCAATTTCGTCGCGGATGGTTACACCATAGGCGTTCCCATGGAGTATTCCCACGGTGAGCAACACAACCTCCTCGAATTCGCCGATGTAGAACTTCTTCATTTATATATTATTCCTACTATGAAGTAATAATATTACAATTAAAACTCTAAAATTCCTACTAAATAGTAATATATAACGGGATTTGGGACCGACAACCCGGAATGAACGCCGCTTATGACTTAACCTCTCTGATCTTCTTTTTATGGTTTTGCCCCCAACGGATCATTGCGTCAATGACTTCCTTGAGCGTTCCTGCATAACGGGTTGCCGTGTATTCTACGGTCACGGGTTTTGTATCACAAACCGCCCGGGTTACTAATTGATTCATTTCGAGCTCATGAAGCTCTTTGGATAAAATCCTGGGAGAGATACCAGACGCCCTCGACAATTCCCCAAATCGCTTTGTGCCCTCATTCACCAAAATGGATAGAATGACCAGCTTCCATTTGCCATTCACTACATATAGCGTGTCTTGAATTGCTGAGTGCACGTTTTCGCACGATACGTCCGTCCTGTTTTTCATATACTATCCTAAATGTAACTAGTTACCTTCTTGTAATTGGTTACAAATATACCCTACCTCCGCGTCATCTTTGCAATTCAATAAAATTAATCGTCGAACATGGAAAGGTTTAAAAACAAAGTGATTGTCGTCTCAGGCGGGAATAGCGGAATCGGTTATGCAACTGCCAAAGAATTTATTGCACAGGGCGCTACGGTAATCATTACTGGAAAACGGAAAGATGCACTTGAAAAAGCGGCCAAAGAAATCGGAGCGAAAGCAGTTCTAGCCGATCAGTCTGATCTACAGGAGATCGACAAACTGGTCGCGGAAGTAAAAAATGATTACGGAAAAGTAGATGTATTATTTCTCAATGCAGGGGTCGCATCTTTTGTGCCCATCGCGCTTACATCCGAAGATCAGTTTGATACGATGGTGAATACGAATTTCAAAGGGAGTTTCTTTACCTTTCAAAAATTCATTCCCGTCTTAAAAGATGGTGCGTCGGTGATCTTTTTAACATCAGGGAACACCGCGTTGAATATGCCTAATAGCTCGGTTTATTCAGCCAGTAAGTCTGCCATAAGTCACCTGGCAAAAATTGCCGCAAAGGAACTCGCACCCAGAAAGATCAGGGTAAATACTGTTAATCCCGGCCCAACAGAAACTGAAATGCAAGGCAAGTTTGGTATGGACGAGGCCACATTGAATGGAATGAAAACAATGATAATAAGCCAGGTCCCGTTGGCGAAAATGGGTGTGCCGGAAGACGTAGCAAAAATGGTTGTCTATTTGTCTGACGGTACAACATCATCTTTTATCACCGGTGCGGAATTTTTCATTGACGGAGGAATGGCACTATAAATAGTGCTGTAAACTACATACACGACAAAAAATAAAGTAATGACATCCAGAACAAAAAACATTATCGGTTGGTCGCTTAGTGGCCTGGCAGGATCACTATTGACAGCATCCGCAATTGATAAAATGATTCCCACCCAACGTGCGATTGAAGTTCCTTCAATTCTTGGAATAGCTGCAACTCAATATCGGATACTGGGAATAATAGAAGTGGCATCGGTTATTCTGTTCTTATATCCCAGAACAGGAATTTTAGGATTGCTTTTGTTGTCTTCCTATTTAGGAGGCGCAATTGCAACCCATCTACAGCATAACCAGGACATTCTTTTCCCGGCCGCGTTTGAAGTGATTATATGGATCAGCGCTGTTATTCGTTTTCCGGAATTAACCCAAAGAATCAAAGGAGCTTGGCGCTTGATGAACTTTTGATCTAAGTCAATTTTTCTCTCTAAAAGATCACCGATCTTGAAGAAAAATATAAAGTACAATGACACCCCAACAGCTTGAGGAATTTAAAGACACTCACATCAAGGGCTGGAACGAAAGAGACCGCACCAAGCGCGACGCCCTGTTAAGCAAGATCTATGCGACGGACCTAAAGATGTATGATGAAAATTCCGTCTTTGACGGGCTCAAAGCCATCTCTGACTTTATCGGTCAATTGCAGACGCAAGATCCGAGTTTCGAGTTCTCTTCGGACAACCCAATGGAAGCCGTACAAAACGGGATTAGATTCTTCGGCAAGATCCGCACCGGCCAGGGAATGCTCAACAGCATGGACTTCTTCATCGTGGAAAATGGAAAGGCCGTCCAATTGTATGCCTTCCTCGCTCCTGCCTGACCGATGGCCAGATCTTATTGACGTAAATCAACGTTTGGAGAAGGCTGCCCGGACTTACGAAAGAGCTTGAATCGAACGCGACTTAATGTTTCAGTTGAAATTCCAAGGTACGACGCAATCATGTACAGGGGAAAACGATCTGCCAACTCCGGATACTGTTTGATGAATTTCAAGTATCGATCTTCGGCAGACGCGCGAATCGATACCAAAAGCCTTTTTTGATTGGCAATATGATTGTTCTTATCCATTTCAATGGTCATCTCGGTAATGGCCGGAACCGTCGCTCTCAATTTTTGGATGTCTTCAACTGTAACCAGCAGCAGTTCGCAGTCCTCCATCGCATCAATGCTGAAAGGAGATGGCGTAAGATTGAAAAAGCTTTCCCGATCACCGATCCACCAGTTCTCTACGGCGAAATTGATTACCTGATCAGTTCCCTTGCTATCAACGCAATACTGTCGCAACGATCCCTTAACTACGAACGCGTAATGCTTACACACCTCTCCTGCCTGCAGAAGGAATTGTCGCCGCTTGAGTTTCTTTATAAAGAAAACCTTCTCCACAAGCGCGAATTCATTATCGGTTACGGGCTTTGATGCGTACCGGTCTATGTAATCACGTAAGATGTCGTGCGGTTTCATTTCAGGGAACGCCGGGCGCGCCGAGCAACCTTAAGAGATATGCTTAATGGTATAGGTCCTGGGGCCAAAATGGAATTGTGCGTTCACTTTCATTTTCTCCATCTTCTTGAACAGGTCCGAGCCAACCGAAAGCCCGATCATTTTCTTGCCCTCAAAGTCAAATTGCCGTTGAGCGGCTCCAATCAAAAACGTTTCGGTTAAGGTTTCAACGAGGGAACCAAAGGTCACCTGGTCGTGAACCTCATCAAGGTGAATGGTCTTCAACAGCTCTAATTCGTTGGTAAGAAACTCAATCGCATCAGATTGCTGGGAGACCTCATCTTGTTGTTGACTCCTGGTACTTTCAAAGAGATCGTGAGAATCGATGTCGTCATTGTTCGCATCGTCAAGTTGATCGTGCTGACCTGCTTTCAATTTCTCTATCTCATCAGACTTCCGTTTTATAAATTCGTCGACAACTCGTTTTTTGTATACCAGCAATTCATTCATGAGAGTAAGTTAACTAAAAAAATCATGATCCTGATAAATAAAAAAAGATCGCCGCTACCCGTGAATGATCTGTATCCAAGCCGAAGTAGAAAGGTGATTTAACTGGCAATAACCATCCTCAGAGTAAAACTTAATTTCATATCTTCGTTTGAATAACTTTGTGTTCATCCTGATAATATTGTAAGGCACAACGTTGATGAATTGACATTTCTGGTCACCATAACTATCTACAAACATAGTTTCTGTGGAAATATGGGAAACTCAGTCTTTCCTCTATGGCAATGACGCACGAACCGCTATTCAATAGTATACAATCCCTGATAACGGTGAGCGTCGAAGAGAAGGACCTAATAAGATCCCTCTTCAAAAAAACATCGATTAAAAAGGGAGAATTCTTCCTGGCAGAGCAGCAGGTGTGTAAACATGTAGGATTCATTCTAAGTGGGGTTATGCGGTACTACATCAACACCGATGGAGAAGACAAAACATATGCCTTTGCCCAGGAAGGCAACTTCATCTGCAACAATGAAAGTTTTATACCGCAGAAAGAATCAACGAAGATCATCCAGGCATTAGATGACTGTGAGATATTGCAAATCTCATACGAGGACCTGCAGATATTTTACAGATCTATTAAAGAAGGTGAACGGTTTGGCAGGCTCGTATTGGAGCAGGTATTTATCGAGACGTTACAAGATCTCTCTTCCTTTTATACCGATACTCCAGAGGATCGCTATGAAAAATTCATCAAAAAGCATCCCGACTTACGCCAGCGTATCTCGCAATACCACATTGCATCCTACATCGGGGTGAAACCGCAGTCCCTCAGCCGTATTCGCAAAAGAATTTCCACCCAGTAGAGCGTTATTAACCCAGGTGCATAACAATTGGCCCTGGACAGCAGAATTTTGAGTCATAATCAGAACACAAACTGTTATGACAAAAAAGATCATCGTTTTTATTGCTTTCCTGACAGGGTTAGGAATGATTTTCATTGGAGCCAGATTTCTACTGGCACCGGAATCGGCGGAAGCCGGCTTCGGCATTCACTTTAGCGAGCAAGGCGACTACGCCTTTCACTACACCAAAGGTGTCCGCGACCTGTTCACAGGGTTACTCCTTGCCATCTTCGCGTTGACCAGGCAACCGAAGGCACTAGGAACAACCCTGGCAGTGGGAACAATCATTCCGATCGTAGATCTGCTTATCGTTTTAAGCAAGGATTATACTGGCGTGGCGCAAGCGATGCCACACATATCGGCAATTATCGTCTGCTTCGTAGGCGGAGCGATCCTACTCTTAAGTAAAACCCCAACCAAAGCTGTATGAAAACACAAGGATATGTCAAGTTGATTCACTCGGTAGGCGGGCGTGAGGAAAGTATTCTGGAATTGAATGTCCTTCCAGGTGAAAAGACACCGTGGCACTATCACACGATGTTTGCCGAAACCTTCGAAATCCTAAAAGGCACCCTTGAAGTAGGACGAGGTAAAGACATTATCCACCTGGAACAGGGAGACGTCGCAACCATACAGCCAAACCAGAAACATTACTACCATAATACTTCGAAAGAGGAATGCGTTGTAAGAACAAGCATCAGTCCTTCCAATAAGGATTTTGAAAACTCCATCCTCATTTTAAAGGGGCTTGCCAACGACGGATTGGCGAGCGCAGCAGGAACACCCAGGAATTTTTTCGACCTGGTGCTGTTCGTTCACTTAAGCAATTCAAGAATGGTCGGGATTCAAAAGATCGCTGAGCCCCTGTTCGCCCTTTTTGCCGGCGTGGCCATCAAGAATGGTCGCCTCAATAAACTGATGGAGAAGTATTGCAAATAAGAAAACAACGAATAGATCTTTAAACAGATAAGCACACTTACCATTACAACTTTCAATGACAACAAGGGCAAGCAGTTAAAAAAAAACTCCATAGCCCCAGTCATGTCTCCTTGACGACCCTTTCGTGAAGGACGATATGACCGAATCTATGGAGGAACTTCCGTTAGGCCACCCCTTGCTTCGCGTAATCGGTAGACTTGCTGAGCGCTTCGTTAGCAGCCAGTTCTTTCTGAATAGCTTCAATTTTTCCATGTGCCATCCCAAATGAATCGCTACCCAGGAATAGATGCAACGGAGGATTTTGACTTTCCGCCAACGTGATGAAAGCGGTTGCTGCTCTTTCCGGATCTCCAGGCTGATTTCCTATAACCTGGGTTTCATGGATCACCTCCAGGTCGCGAGCTTCTTTGTACTCTGGCATACGATTTTTCGCCAGTCGAAGCGATCCCTTCTTCAGGAAATTAGTTTTGAAATAACCAGGATATACGATCGTTGCCTTAACACCATGAGACTTCACTTCTACTGCAAAGGCCTCAGTGAGCCCGGCAACTGCAAATTTCGTAGCGTTGTATATACCCCATCCAGGGAAACCGCCAAGAAACCCAGCGATAGATGAAATGTTGATGATGTGACCAGATTTTTTCTGGCGGAAGTGTGGCATGACCGAACGAATGACATTCAGCGTTCCAAACACATTGACATCGAAGTTTTCACGTGCTTCCGCATCGGTGGTTTCTTCAAGGGTACCAAGCTGACCATAACCAGCGTTGTTTACAACAACGTCGATGGTTCCGAATTTTTTCAAAGTCTTAGCGATACTCTCTCGAACACTTGCTTCACTTGTGAGTTCCACGCCAAGAGAAAGAAAATTAGCGCTTGAACCAACTTCCCGATCGAGTTCATTTGCATTTCTTGACGTAGCGGCGACACGATATCCTTCGCTCAACAACGCCTTAACAAGTGATAGACCTAAGCCCTTTGATGCGCCAGTAACATACCATACCTTTTTCATAACTTTTTGTTTTAGTTGTTCAATGTTTACAATACAAAGAACGTATGGCATCAGGGGGTGAGGTTATCGTGGTTCAAAGGAATACTTGTGAATATCAAAGATTGGTGGGTTCGCGTACTCCGCTACCGCGATATGAAAAGGTTTAAAAATGTGAGTTTCAATTATGCACCCGCGCCAAACTTGCCTTTCGGAAATTTGACGGCGACATCCGCTCTTTCTTTTTAAAAAAGGACGTGAATGCGGCTGGATCAGAAAAACCCAGTCCGTGGCTGATGTGGCTAATGGTCAGATCTGTTCGCAAAAGCAACGCTTTCGCCTCGTACAGAAGACGTTCCTGGATGTGCTCCCGAACCGTCTTCCCGGTGTTTTGCTTGACAAGGGCATTCAAGTAATTCGGATGAACATGCAATTGATCTGCAAACTCTGCTGCGGTCTTAATCTTCACAGACTGTTTACGATCGTTAATTTGGAATGATGATTCCAGAAGTGACAGGAAGTTATAGATATATCCATAATTTTCAGAGACCGCAGTATTCTTCATTTTCTTCCCAGCACGTTGGACTTCGACCAGCATCATTTGCAGGTAAAGTAGCAGCGCTTGTTTCTTGTCTTCATTGTCTGTCCTTGCTTCCTTCAAAATATTTTCGAAATGCTGATTGACGGCTGTTGACTGGTCGGGAGTTAAATGCACTACTGCATTGGGCGCTTTAAAGTATTGGCAATTCTTCAACAGCTGGTGAACATGCTCGGCATCGTGGTCAAAATACTTCGGATGGATCAGGCAAAAATGTCCTCCTGTTCCCTCCGATGTTGTATGCCATGACATAATTTCGTCTGGGTGCAGAAACGCTATATCACCAGGCCCAACTTCATAACGATGTAACCCGACAGTGAGAACGCCTGTGCCGGAAGTCATGTGAAATATCTTATAAAAGTCCCTCCTGTTTGGAGAGATGTAATCTACTATAGGGTAGCTTGCTCTGTTCTCGATAATAAAATGACCTGAGTCGAGCGGATAATGCTGTACTTGCATGACGGGTCCCTGATAGCTGGTAACAGCAAATGTTTCTAATTCAAAACGAGGGATAGCAGCTTTTTCCATATCATTTAACTTATAGAAAACGTCAAAACTAAGGCATCATCTTATTCACAATACAATTGTCTTTTTTAGCATCAGTGCATCTTCCTTTCCAGCAAAAATTCAGCGATCCGTTTTTGAATTAAGTTGAAAAGAATATCTACCCAAAACAAATAATTCCAGTAGTTGCTGCGTATATATGTCGATGTTATAGGCAGTTAATGATCGAAATCGTTCACGGCCCGCCTTGTTGTCTTCCCCGCCCGCCGCACTTTTAGCAAGATCATCTGCAAATGCAAAAGGATTGCCTGTTTTTTATCATCGAAATGCCCCGTCGCTTCCTGGTGCATAAGCTCAAAAGACTGCTGGACCTTCTCCGATTGAAACTTGTCAAGGGGAACAACTGCTTCTGCCGGATGCGCATGAGGAAACGTAACAAATATTTCAAGTACGTGATTGGCGTGTTTGAAGAACTTCGGGTGCACAAAACAGAAGTGACCTTCCATATTTCCCGTAAGTGCATTCCATGTGACGGCTTCATCCGGCTGCACGAACGCAACATCACCGGCCGAAAGGACGTAATGGTGCAATCCTGCCACTAGAAGTCCTTTTCCAGATGTTACGTGAAGAACCTTATAAAACGAGGCCCGCTCACCCGACAGAAATTCATCGAGTGGATGTTGCTTCCAGTTTTCGACAACAAAATGATCGGCTTTGAAATCGTATGGTCCCCAACCCGGAAGCGGAATATTAAAGATCCACCTGTTTCTGTCCGTTTTCATGTCCGACTGCTCATTCTTCTGCATTGATGCAATGCAAAGGAACGTAAGCCGGTAAACGCGCGACTTAATCCGATCAAAGTAAAACTTGTGAGTTTCAAAGATCAATGCAAACTATTGATTTTCGGAAAGAAAGGCTGCGGCCAAAATTTATCTTCTAACACGGGTGATAAAATAAGTGACGTGGTATTAATCTACCGTAAAGAAACTAACGAAACAGTAATCGAGTATGTCAAGTGATTTAAACAAACAAAATTTCAGTAACCACGTACGCGTGCACCCAATGTACCACTACGTCATCCTACCGGTATCCTTGATCCTGGCGATCACAGCGCTGGTCAATGTGATCATGAACGTGTCTCTCGCCAATGTCGTCCTCCTTATGTCCGCGATCTTACTTAACCTGATCGCTTCTATTGCGCGTGACTATGCAAAAAAGAACCAGGATCGAATTATCCGTGCTGAACTAAGGCTAAGATATTACCAGCTCACCCAAGAAAGAATGGAATCCTTTGAATCCCTTCTCTCTCCTGCACAACTTGTTTCATTGCGATTTGCCAGTGATGACGAGTTCGTTCAGATGGCAAGCGATACTCAACTCGCGAAAAGGACCCCACAGGAAATCAAGAAGTCGATTAAATATTGGAATGCTGACCTTATGCGTGTTTAACTATAAACAATATGACTAAAGAAGATGTATTTGAACTGTCACAAAGAGGCTTTGGCACAGTTCCCGGGATAGTAAAAGAAATGGCTGAACACAGCATCCCGTTATCGTATCTCTATGTCAACGGAGTGCAAATCATGAAAGATTCATCATTCACTGACCTGGAGATCAATGCCATTGAATTGAGGATATCGAAGCTGAACAATTGTGAGTCCTGCCAGAAGGGACACTCATTTCTGGCCAAGCGAGCAGGTCTTGGCGAAGAAGACCTGCACGCAATTTTGAGTGGTGAATCAACATCATCACAACGATTGAACAGGCTCCTGAAAGCTGCAGAGTATATCTACCATTCCGGAGCCGACCTGTTTCCAGATATTACTTTGGACTATTTAGAGGACGAGGAAATATCGCAGACAGAAGTGTTCGAAATCATTGGGTTGCTATCACTCAAGACCATCTCCAATTACACGAACAACTACCTGAGTTCCATTCGCAAAAGAGCTACGTAATGCTTTGTCACCCTGCGTCAACTTGTATTTTATCCATCACCTTTCGCGCCTGCTCCAGGCATTTGTACTTTTGGTTGCGCATCGAATGATCGTTCTTATAATGCTCGGGAATTTTTCCAGTAAGGAAGAGGTCTTTCAACAGACTGGAGCAGTGGTTAGAGATCCGGCTGAGTACCTGGGGAAGGGAGTTGTATCTTCGTTCACTTCGCTCAACATCTTCCCAATCGCTGATGAAGTCGCTTTGGTGAACTTCCAGTTCAATCAATATTTCCGTTCGTGAACGCTGACGGAGTTGCTTGAGCCATATCCGGCGTGCAATGGCAAACACCAGGGTTTTGATCGAACACGTCAGCGTAAAATTCTCTTTTGTTACATAGCCCAACAGCACCATCACAGTGTCCTGGAATACGTCCTCAGCATCCTGTTCTCCACCACTGTTCGTCCTTACGTACTTTTCAACGCTAGAATAGTAGCTGTTGTAAACATCAAAAATAGCCTTCTCGGATTTGGTCTTAAGTCCTTCCAACAGGATAGAATCGTCCGTCATTTCTGCTCGTTTAATGGGTATTCAGAAATAATACCACGAATGGCGTAATGTCACCCTCAAGTTCAGGAAAAAAATTGAATGACAGGTTATCAGATACTTAGCTTAGCTCAGCTTGCTGGCTTTAAACTCCTTCGGCGACCTGTTAAACTTGTTCTTGAAAATCGTTGAGAAGTAAGCGGACGAAGAGAAGCCAACTTCCAACGCGATCTCGGAGATCGTTTTACTTGTGTTTAAAAGAAGATATCTCGCCTTCTTCAACCTTACCGTAACCAGGTAGTCGTTCACCGAGACACCAAGCAATGCCTTTGCCTTGCGATATACCTGTATCCGCGACATTCCGAGCTCATGAGCTATCTCATTTACCGACAGATCCGACTTGGCGTGATTCTTTTCAATAGTAGCGATAAAGTCGTTGATAAATTTCCTGTCAAGATTACCACCGGACGGCAACTTCGTCTCAGTATTAAGGTCGTGGTTATAATGGTCACGCAACGACGCACGGCTCAGGATCAACGCCTTAATGCGTTCGATAAGATATTCGAACACAAACGGCTTGGTAATGTACTCGTCCACTCCCGCCTTTGCGCCAGTGATCTTTTGCTCCATGGACTGCACGGCCGTAAGGATGATGATCGGGATATGCGAGGTACGAAGGTCTGCCTTCAGAGCCGATGCCACTTCGAAACCATTCTTGCCTGGCAGCATCACATCGCATATAATAACGTCCGGTACGGTTTCGAAAGCGAGCTTAAGACCTTGCTGTCCATCCGGAGCTTCGGTTACATTGAATTCAGCGATGAGTTTGCTACGCATGAAAGAACGAACCTCGTGATTATCGTCGATAATCAAGATCGTGTGCTCTTTTAGCATGCTGTCCTCCGCACTGATATTTTGCAACGAGTGTTCCTCTACGATCTTCTCAAAGTTTATATCCCGGCTGAATTTCGTTTCCGGTGAAGCAAACTCTTCGGCGTGCAGGTGATTCAAACCCGTTTGCAATACAATACAAAAGCGGCTTCCTTTTCCTCTTTCACTGGTGAGTAACAGACTGCCATGATGCATATCGATGAACTCTTTCGACAACGAAAGCCCAAGACCTGTTCCACTAAAGTTCTCGCCTGTATTAAATCTGTCGAATGCCTTTGCTACATGTTCGGGTGACATTCCAATCCCGTTATCTTCGATAAAGATCGCGATGGTGTCTTTCTGGTCGCCCTGCGAAACAGTTACCGCAATCTTTCCATTGTCGTGTGTAAACTTAAAGGCATTTGACAAAAGGTTGAATATCACTTTATCCAGCTTGTCGGGATCGAACCACAATTTAAATTCATCGAAAGCCGAGTTGAACTTAAAGTCGATGCGGCGATTCTTCGCTACCCGCGCAAACGATCCCATAACATCCTGCAGGAACGCAATAAGATCCAATTCCTTGGCCTTCAATAGCATTTTCCTTTCTTCAATTTTGCGGAAGTCCATCAATTGATTGACAAGCAAAAGGAGTCGAAGAGCATTCTTGCGGATCAACTTGAGATCTTCTTTGACGAGGGGTTTCAGTTCTTCGCTCCTGGCAAGAAGCTCCTCTACAGGCCCAATGATGAGAGTTAAAGGTGTGCGGAACTCGTGCGATATGTTTGTAAAGAAGCTGAGTTTCTCCTGCGATGCACGTGCTGCCCTATCGGCCATAAGCTCAATTTTATCGCGCTGCTCGATGGTCTCCCGCGTTTTGGCCTCCAACCTTAAATTCGCCTGTTTCTTTTGTCGCAAGGCCACGATTGCCGTTACACCGATCAATACCATAATAACGAGGCTCAGGGACAGCACGTAAATAAACCTCCGTTGCGAATAGTAGGCAGATAGCTGTTCATTCATTTTCGACTGCAGTCGGGTAATGTCTTCACGTTGTGTAATGATCTTGTCTGTTTGAAGTTTCATTACGCGAACATTCTTCTTATCGATCACTATACTATGAAGGCCATTCTCTTTCTGAAAAGGTTCACGATGAAGGATACGACTTGCTACCTGAATAGCTTCTTCGCCGCCGGTCGGATAAAGAAAGGTTGCTTTCAGAATATTGTCATCGACGAACTGAATGCCACCTCCTGGACCAGGAAGCCCATCGATGCCAATAAATTTGATGTCCGTAGCCGGATTGTCTTTATGAAGAACAGTGTAAGCACCGTAAGCCATCACATCATTGTGCGCAAAGACGACATCAGGCCGACCTATAAGATTAATGTTCCTGGAAAGTTGCTGACGAACGGTATCGATTTCCCAACTTCCTTCCACTTCCGTCGACACTTCTATTTCGGGATACTGTGCAATGATCTCGCGAAAGCCGTGGTCGCGTTCAATCGCCGGCGTTGATCCGCGCAGTCCCCAAATTTCCATGATCCTTCCTTTGCCTCCCAGGAGATTTACGATGTATGAACCGGTGAGCTTTCCTATTTCATAATTGTCTGCGCCGACGTAAGCCGTATATAAGCTTGAATTGATCTTTCGATCGATGATAACTACGGGGATACCATCTTTGAATGCTTTCTCGACGATCGGCGTTATAGGATCAGCTTCGTTTGGAGAAACGATCAGTAAATCGATGTTGCCTCCTAAAAGTTTTTCGATGTCGTGGATCTGTTTTTTACTGTCGCCACCGGCGTCCATTACGATCATCTCGATATCGGGGTGAAAGAGAAGCTCCCCCTCCATAGACGTTAGCATTTGCTTTCGCCATGCGTCGGCGCCTGTGCATTGTGAAAAGCCGATCCTGAACTTTGACTTTTCAGAAACCGGTGTGCATGAAAAACCGATAGAAATAACAAGCAGTACGTAAGGAATGAGTTTCATGCTTTTTTGGTTTCGCAACCGACCCACCTCAAATGAAAAAGGTAGTACCTCCTCGATACTACCCGTTTCCCCACCGACAAAGTCAAACCATAACTTCCGGCGATCTTTGCTAAAACTCACTGGCGGACCAAACTACCGCCGTGTGAAGAAAGATCTTTAATGTCTAAGGGATTAGCTGACTAGTATCAATTTTATTTGAAATTGGATCAAGAGCGTTATACGCAATATATCTTACCGAAATCGATTGTAGCTGTAATTTTACACGGCGTTGCAGGTTCTGTTTTCAAAATTGTATCAACGGTTTTAAATGGCTTTCAGGGCTCAATTTGCCTCCAACAGCGCTAGCATTTCGGAAGGATACCTGGGAATTGCGCCTTGCTGGCTCGCTACAAACGCCCCCACTGCATTTGCTTTGGTTGCCGCGGTGATCACATCGCCATGTTTTAGAAATTCGAACATAAAAGAAGCGCTGAAAGCATCGCCCGCCCCAACCGCATCGTTCAGTACCACTTTTTTTCCCGGAACATGAACCAACACGCCATCGCGAAAAATGAAGCATCCGTTCTCAGCTGCCGTCACAATAATTATCCTTATCGAATACCGCTCTGCAACATGATCGCAGAAATCCTTCACCGAAAAGAAACTCTCGTCGAAGAGCAGTTCCGCTAAAACGCCGACTTCCTCGATATTAAGTTTAAGAACGTTACAGTGTCGCAATGAATCAACGACGATCGCGCGCGAATATCCATTCTTCCTCAAATTCACATCATAAAATATGTACTGGAACTGATAGCGTGTAAGGATCTTTCGGAGTGTTGCCGACGACGTAGGTCCGCGCTGTATTAAAGAACCGAAGTAGAAGATATCGTATTTCTCCGGGAGAAAAGTATTTTCAAACTTGGAGTATTCGATATAATCGTATGCAACATCTTCCTTGATGGTGTAATCTGGTATTCCATTAGAGAGATTTACGTCAACGGTACCCGTCGGATGCGCGGGATCGATCTGCAAAAATGAAACATCAACACCGTAACCTTTTGCTATCTGTATCGCCTCATCGCCAAACTTGTCTGACCCAACGGCCGAGACAATACTTGATTGTGCTCCGTACTGAGCGAAATGTGCTGCGAAATTAAAAGGTGCTCCCCCCAGGTGCGCCACCCCACCAATAACATCCCAAAGGATCTCTCCGTACGACAATACTTTCATTCGCCTCGATTCTAGTTTTGTTTTTGCCAGATGGAATTCAATTCATGAACCTGCAGCTTCTTAACAATAAACTTCCGGACTGCCGATTGCTGACCCCCTGAACGTACAGGATTGATTTTAGCTTCAATCTTTCCTGTCTTGTCCCCACCGAATTCCAACACATAGTATAATTCCCCATCGTTAATAAACACCTCGAGGATGTTCTTGTCTGCGATCGCTTCGATCTTCAACCTGTTGCCTTGTGACACGTAGTGCACCGGGGTAGATGCAGTAGGTGCTGCAAACGGACCCGCAGGAACCGTTGCCTGCGTCTCTTTTTTCTGGGGAGACGTTGTCGAAAACTCCCACTCGTTATCATACCTGAATTCGTAGCCCAAAACACTTAGTGTTATCGGCGAATTCCCCCGCTCGACCTCGGCAACTACATGTATCGGTGCCTTCGGATCTACAGTTATCGAAACAGGATCTTCTGCAGTAACAGTTTTGTTTTCGATCGTCTGACTTTTTGTATGGAGGCTGCTGATCGCGTCGATCGGTGTCGGGCAAAGTATCAATGAACCCTCAACGCGCTTTAATTTAAGATCGCTGGGAAATAGCATTGCCTGGTTGAATGGCATTCCTGGTTGCGTAATGTTTCTGCCCCAACCGATCTGCACACGTCGACCCGGAAGATTGTTGAATGTTTGTGATGCATAAAAATAACCTCCGCCATAAGCGAACTGGCGGAACGATTGCTCAACATTGAATTTCTTCCCATCGAAGTCTCCAATCACATAACGCCCATGAGCATCGTACATGATCCACTTCGAAGTATTCGCTTCACCCTCAACAGGGAGTTCAAATAATTCGGGACATTCAAAAAATCCTTCGATGCCGGATTGATAGGTCCAGGCCTTAAGATCATTCGAAGTGTATATTGAATGCTGACGGACCAATACTTCTTCATCACCAGAGCCGATCTTTTTTGGAACACCCGCATCCCACACGACCATCACCCAATGATTACCTTTCTCATACCAAAAGACTTTCGGATCGCGTCCGTTGTGTTTTAGTATGGGATTTCCTTCATAATCGATAAACGTCCTCCCTTTGTCGTAGCTGATCTTCAAACATTCTCCACGGCCGGTACTCGTATACATAGCGAGTAATGGATCAATGTTATTCTTCCTGAAACCACCGGTGTTCTTTGGGTCCGTAAATGCTGAGCCGGAAAATGCAGCGTCGGGACGAGCCCCCGGTGTGCCGGGAACTACAACCGGATAAATTGCTTCGGGGAGTTCCTTCCAATGAAGGAGATCGCTGCTTACCGCATGCCCCCAATGCATATTGCCCCACGCCCAACCATATGGGTTATGCTGGAAATACAAATGATATTCATTCTCGTCGTATACAAGACCGTTGGGATCGTTGAGCCAACCACGTTGTGCGGAAAAATGCACCTGTGGCCGGTCGCGTTCCATGTAAACCGTGTCTTGTCCGGGAAACCGGGCGTCGGCGAATACGCGATCAAGGCCTTTGGCATTCACCTCGGGCGTTGTCACATTGCTTTCCGGTGCGGCTCCCCGTGCAGGCGGTGCTTTTTCTATCTCGATCGTTATCTTTTTACCTACATAAGGCGCAACATCAAAGAAGGTCCAGAATTTTGGATTGTCTTCGGCAAGGTTGATGGTGAATTGATCGATGATCTTGCCATCGGCTATTACCCGCGCAAGCACGCTACGGTTATCATTATTGACAGGAAAATTCAGATAACGCTGACCTTTTTTGATGGTAATCTCTTTCTTGATCACCTTCGAAGGAGGCAAAGGTTGTTGCGCCAGGGATCTCACCAGTATAAGCAACAACGAAGTGATAAACAGTAGTGTTCTCATTGTAGATTTTGCTCAAGCGTTTTACCTTTTGTTTCCGGCATGATCCTGATCACAAAAACAAGTTGTAGTATCATCATGCAGGTAAAAATCATAAATGTGTTTCCTCCCCCGAGGCTTTCTGAAATGTATGGGAAGCTAAACGCGATCAATGCAGCCATGAACCAATGTGTGAAACTGCCCAGTGCCTGGCCACTTGCACGGACTTCATTGGGAAATATTTCTGAAATGAAGACCCAGATCACCGCACCCTGCGAAAATGCGAAGAAACCCATGTATACGAAGAGCGTAAGAGGAACGATATATCCATTAAAGTCCTGGATATAGAACGACCACGCCACGAGACCAAGTGTAACAATGAGACCGATGGAGCCTATCAACATAAGTTTTCTGCGGCCGAACTTGTCGATAAAGTTTACAGCAACGAGCGTAAAACCAAAGTTCACCAGCCCGAGGCCTATGCTCGATAAAAAAGCTGAATCACTTCCAAGTCCCGTCATTTCAAAAATGCGTGGCGCGTAATAGATGATAGCGTTGATTCCCGAAACCTGGTTGAAGACAGCGAATATTATTGCGAGTATTACCGGGAAACTGTACTTGCTGGAGAACAGTTTATCCTTTTTCTCACGTACGGATTGCTCATGAGCTAACTCGATAGATGCAACCTCCGCCTCTGCAGTATCGGGATTGATCGCCATAAAAATTTTCCTCACGCGCTCACGATCTCCCTTTTTAATAAGCAACCAGCGCGGGCTTTCGGGAATAGTGAAGAGCGCGACGAGAAATGCGGCAGAAGGAAACGCCTGTATACCAAGCATCCATCTCCATGCATTTTCGCCGGCATCTTTAAAAAGATAGTTAGAGACGAAAGCGATAAGAATCCCCAGCACCACGTTGAATTGGAACATGGCAACCAATCTACCACGATGCGAAGCCGGAGATATCTCGCTGATATACATCGGTGCCGTGACTGAACTGCATCCAACTCCCAGGCCGCCGATAAACCTCCATACCAGAAACACCACCCAATTGGTCGCGAGCGCAGAGCCGACGGCAGACAACAAAAACAAAATAGCAATGCCGAAAAGAGTATTCCTCCGTCCAAAACGATCGGAAGGAAACCCACCGAGCATTGCACCAAACACAGTGCCTATCAACGCGATCGACACTGTAAATCCATGTTCTACGGCATTAAGACCCCAAAGTTTCTGGATGCTTTGCTCCGCTCCCGAAATAACGGCTGTATCGAGACCAAAAATGAATCCGCCAAAGGCGACAATAACAGACCAAACAAACGCTTTTCGCATTCAGAAATATTTATTTGAAAATAAAGTTGGGGGCAGGCCATAGTACTACTGCGGGTATCAACGTCTTTAAGATTTGAATCAAAATCTCAAAGCAAATAATACACTCCGCAAATAGTTGCTACTCAGTGAATAACACCTGCTATGCTACACCTCAGACCAGGCCATGCCCCCACGAACCATTGCTTATTGTATCATCTTTTCAATTTTGTCGCAGCTTCAGACATATATTATGAAGGAAGTGACTTCCTCGCCTCGCGGTCCGGATCGTTCTTTACAACGGGCTGGTCGTCGTACACCATGATCTCGCCTTTCTCGCTTGTGTATCTCGGCCAGGCAGGCAAACCAGGACCGTTGGGAGCTCCTGTTTTCATGAATGCTACAAGAGCGCCGGCCATTTTTTCTGCAAGCTTTCTTGGACGTGATCCACCGCCGGTATGACTTAATTGCCGGTCGGTGTTGTAGAACCAGAACGATATGTCGAGTGTGTGGAACGCACGAAGTCTTCCATCGAAAATGGTTACAGGATTCCATCCGAACCAATCGACATAAACATTAGGTGTTTGTCTCACCTTCGCATCGGCAACAGCTACTGCATTTTTCCTGTTGCTAACCGCCATTGAAACGATCTCGATCGGCTTCCTGTCGGGGAATGCCTTTTCGTAAGCATCATAGACCGCAGATGCATTGTCTGCCACCGAGGTACCAAATCCACGTAAGGTTTTCAATTGTTCCTTAGCTTCGGCTTTCGAAATATTTTCTAGTGATGAATCGAAGCTACTCGGCGAGCGTTCGTAAAATGTCGTCGAGATAATCATCGGGATATCTGTAGACAATGGAGATCCTTCCGGAAAGAACGGATGCTGCGCGAGGAATTTACCATCGGCAACCGGACGGAAAGATGGACCAGCAAGTGGCGAACCCGCTGGAGCTCCACTGCTTTCCCGCAGCTCGCGTGCTGCGTGATTGGCTAGTGTATAATATTCTTTCCACGGCATCTGCTGAAGGTCTTCAACCGACACGCCTGCATGACGCACTACGGCTGCTCCGAGCTTCTCGGAATTTGCTTTCTCTTCTGCCTTGAGCGATGAGCCGCTAAGTGCCACTGCCTTGTGAAACAGTCCTTTCGCTGAAGGCATCGCCATAAGCGTACATACTTTCGCACCACCGCCCGACTGTCCCATAATTGTTACATTGTTAGGATCGCCGCCGAACGTCGCGATGTTGTCGCGTACCCATTCGAGGGCCGCTACGATGTCGAGCATGCCGACGTTACCTGATGCTTCGAATTTACTTCCACCAACACCGGCGAAATTGGCAAAGCCCATTGGTCCGAGCCTATGGTTAACAGAAACGAATACGACGTTGCCGAATCGGGCAAGATTCTCGCCATGATATTCAGGGTGTTCGATCGAGTTGCCGCTTGTAAAGCCACCGCCATGCATCCAAAATAATACTGGTCTCTTTGTTGAGTCCAATGCAGGTGTCCAAACGTTCAGTTTTAAACAATCTTCTCCGATCTCATCATAGTGCCAGTCGTCGGTGAATGCAAGATATCTGTTCGCGTAAAAGTTGTTGAGCAACTGCGGTGCAGAAGATCCCCAGTAAACAGCAGGATATACATCTTTCCATGGTGTTGGCTTTTGAGGAGGCATGAAACGATTCTTTCCCGAGGTATCCGCTCCATAAGGTATTCCCAGGAACGTATGAATATCTTTCATAATGAACCCTCTCACCTTACCGTTGGTCGTATTTGCAACTGCGATGTTATCCCCGATATGGAGTACAGGCTTTTCTTCACCTGCCTTGTCCTTTACCGCTTTTTTACCAGCGGCCATGGCGCCAGCGGGCCCGAGTCCCATTGCTGTTACGCTGAGTCCCAACTTTTGAATGAAATCTCTCCTTTTCGTTTTCATAGTTTAAATAGTTTCAGTTTTATAGGTTAGATGTGTTACCAGCCAGAGTTTTGTTTGTAGAGGCCCAACGACAGGTTGATCTGATCCTGGGGTATCGGCAGGTATTCGTCTCTTCCATCTTTGAAGTTGGCGCTGCTCAGGAATCCGTGACGTGTTTTGTCTTTGGCAAAGTGTGCGTTAAGGGTTTCAGAAGCGATGCCCCAACGAACGAGGTCGTGGAACCGTGGACTCTCCATTGCGAACTCCATACGACGTTCCCATTGCAGCGCCTTGCGTGCATAATCCTTGTCGGGGAAGGAAGGATAGGTTGTGATGTTGTAGTTTGAGAAACCTTTTCCCGCGTTAGGGCCAGTCGACCAGGTGATCCAGGATCTCGATTCGGAGCTTCCTGCTCGGGTCCGTATGTCGTTGATGATCGGGAGGGCGAGATCTTTTTGGTCCAGTTCAATAAGGGCTTCGGCCTTCATCAACATCACATCATCGAAGCGAAGGATGTCGACATTTTGTGACGTACCAAAGAATGCACCCACTTTCTTGAGGCAAGAGCAGGTAGGCAACTGTGTTTCTTTCATTGCTGAGAAGAATCCATAAACCGCTCCTGCACGCACCCATGAATTCTGAGCGATATAAGTTTGGTCGTACTTGAAAGGATGCGTAGGCAACGATGCAGTATGGTCGAGTCGCGGATCGAATGTGTTGTTCTGGAAATCGTCAGGGGTCTTCATCTCAACATTGTCGAATGTGTCGAACATAGGCAGACCACCTTCTGTTCTGAATGCGTTGATGAGGTTCGCACTCGGAACGTGGAACCCGCAACAACCGAACTTCGGTTCCATGTTGTAGTTCAATCCGTACTCTGTTCCGATCTTACCATTGGTTGTACCATCGTTCACCGAAAACTGTATGGCAAAGATCGACTCAGGTCCGTTCTCATATCCGAAGGTAAAATTCTCACCAAAGTTAGGATTGAGACTATATACACCGCTGTTGATGACAAAATCGGTCAGGGTAACAACCTCCTGCAGTCTATCCTGATTTATATTGACCACGTTGTTGTTGTCATCCTGTTCGTAGGCCTGGTACAGGCGAAGTTTTGCCAGATATGCGGCGGCGGCATATTTATTCGCTCTTCCTTTTTGCGGCTGCGATGGCGGAAGATTTTCGTAGGCAAACTGAAAATCTTCTGCGATCTTATTCCAGAGCTCGTCGTTGCTAAGGGCGCGGTTGCTGATCTTGAGGAGATCGTCGGGATTTACGTTCTCATCGATATAAGGAACATACTTATACAACCTTTTCAGAATGAAATGGAAGTGACCGCGAAGAAATCTCATCTCCGCAATTCTTACGGTTTTCAATGGCATGTCGGCGTCTGCAATGGTATTCAACGTTCTCAGTGCGATGTTTGCGCGCGACAACTGGGCGTAAATTCCGGGCCAAGCAGCAACGAACGTGCCTGTCGTGGGATCCAACAAGTTGAATGTTTCCAGGTTCGACATTGCCTGGTTGTCTGCAGGACCGTTGCCTCCTTTATAAGAGTCGTCGGAACGAAGGCTGCCCCATACCCAATCGGTTGAGTATGCTGCAGACCATGTTGTGTTTGCCAACTGTGCATAAGCAGATATAACCAATCCTTCTGCTACCGGCACACCAGTAAGCTGTGACGAGTTCACGACACCTTTCGGCGAAAAGTCGAGAAACGAATCAGAACACGATGCGCTTATCAATATCAGCGCAAGGGAAATAATGCCTTTGTATTTCATACTAACAGTGTTTTTCATTTACTGATCATTTAGAACCTTACGTCTACACCAAGTGTAAAGCGAATCGGTCTTGTGTAGAATAAATTGGTGGTGGTAGATACACCAGTGAGTCCCGGGTTTTCAGGATCGGCACCAGTGAACGCTTTATCTCCCTTTCTCTTGTAAACCAGCGCGTAGTTATCAGCGATACCATAGATCCTCAGCGATGTCATTTTCATCTTCTGAACAGCCGCCTTTGGGAATGTATAGGCCAGCTCCGTATTCTGGATCTTGAAGTAAGAACCATTCACACGATCGTAATCTGAGATTCGACCTTCGTTATTATTATTGACCGTCGAGATTGCAGGGATCTTTGAATTCGGATTTTGTGGAGTCCACGCGCCAAGCAATCTTGTTCCGTGGTTCACAGTTACACCACTCACACCAAGAAAATCGGTGTATGACTTGGATGCATCGGTAACCACAACACCCTGTACACCACGGGTTGTGATGGTCAACGACCAGTTTCCATACATAACGGTAGCATTCAAACCATAAGTAAAGGCAGGAAGCGTTGTGCCCAACCATGTTTGATCCAATGCATTGATCACGCCGTCGCCATTGAGATCCTGGTATCGGATGCGTCCCAGACCTTTACCAGGTTGAGTCGGACTGTTCGAAACTTCCTCAGCCGATTGGAACAACCCGTCAGTAACGTAACCGAGAACAGAAGTAACTGATCTTCCTGTAATATTCTTTTCTGCGTTGTTCGGATAACTTGTAATAACAGAAGACGGCACATAAGTTACTTTGTCCATCGCTCGGGAAGCGTTAGCGTTGATCACGTAATTGAACTTTCCAACCTGGCCGGTGTAACTCAGCGAAAGCTCGAATCCTTTGTTCTTCATCGTAGCGCCGTTCACTGTTTTCAGTGAACCTTCACCCGCTACGCCGATCACCGGCGGAGTTACCAGGATGTCTTTTGTTTCACGTGAGAAATAATCGAATGAACCAACAAGCTTATTATCGAGGAATCCGAAGTCGACACCTGCATTTATTTCTGTGGTTGTCTCCCATTTAAGGTTAGGGTTCGCAGTGCGGGTCTTTACGAAACCGGAAGGAAGCGTACCTGAGCCGGCACCATTGATGTCGTAAGCCGAACCGGTATTTTGTGTGTTTCCAGAACCGGCTACTGTGCCATAGTTGGCAGCGAATGTTTCGAACCTGGAGTCATCGGCGATAGTTGATTGATTACCCATTCGTCCAAAGCCGGCACGGATCTTCAGGTTCGAAAGGAAGTCTTTCGTGTTGGTCATGAACGCTTCCTTCGAAAGAACCCAGCCTACCGATGCAGCGGGAAAGAAACCAAACTTATTGTTCTGACCGAACTTGGAAGAACCATCGTAGCGCAAGGTTACCGACGCCAGGTACTTATCATCATAGGCATAGCCTACATTACCGAAATAAGACAGCAACTGGTTGCCCGTTTGCAAGCCCAGGTTGGTGACGTTACCGGATCCTGCATTGAGAACGTAGTAGTTTACATCTTCCGATGCAAAGCCCTGGCGTGTACCACCTAGTTGCACCATCTTATTCTTAATGGCTTCCATACCGGCGAGTAAAGTCACGCGTGACTTGCTGAAAGAGAACTGGTATCTCGCGGTGTTCGACCAGGTCCAGTTCACGTTGTGCTGTTGCAGGATGCTTAATGAGTTAACGGTGCGCGCAGGCAGGGGGCTTGTAAAGGCGCGCTCTATATTAACGTTATACATTTCGGAATACTCGACACCGAAGCTGCTTCGAAGCACGAGGTTATCGATTGGCTCGAGTTCTGCGAACATGTTTCCGAAGGTTTGGAATTCGTGGTTCTTGTCGTCTTTATTGATATCGGACATGTGTACCGGGTTGTTCCTGTCGGAGAAACCTCCGCCGATCGGGCCTCCATAAGAACCATCGAGTTTATGTACGGGTATGATGGGCTGAAGTACCGTGGCCAATTGTATGACCGATGCCCCTCCAAGATCTGTCGGCACCGGCGTTTCTACTGCTTTAGAGATTGCGAGGTTCTCCCCGATCTTTAATCTTCCTTCGAAGAATTTGATAGATGAATTCAGGCGTCCGTTGATCCTCTGGAAGTCGTTGTTTATTACAGTACCCGTATTCTTATAATAGGCTACGTTCGCGAGCACGTTCGTATTGGCTGTTCCAGATGTGATGGTCAGACTGTTCGATGTAACAACGGCGGGCTTATACACTTCATCCTGCCAGTTGGTGTTACCGCTCGGTTCGTTAGGATCTCCGCCTACAAATGGAACGGGAATAACCTTATTCAGAACGGGGTTACTATAATCTCCATTCCAGTCGAATGAATACAATGGAGTTACCATTGGAACCGAAGGGCCGTCGTTGACTGCACCTCTCCAGTAAGCTTCACCCATTTGTTCGGTGTTCATCATTTTTACGCGCCTTGCGTTGTACTGAACACTCACGTTCGAGTTAAAGGTGATGCTTGTTGCTTCTTTACCACCTTTGGTTGTAACAACGATAACCCCGTTGGCTGCCCTCGATCCGTAGATCGAAGCTGTTGACGCATCCTTCAACACATCCATCGATTCGATAGAGTTCGGGTCGAGGTTCTGAAAGATGTTTGGGTCGGTAGTGGGCACACCGTCTATCACATATAGAGGTGATCCAACTGTGAGCGAGTTATTTCCGCGGATGCTCACCTGCGACGCGCGGCCGTTTGGCGCACCACTCGTGGTTATGTAGAGTCCCGGAACTTTTCCTTGCAATGATTGCATGGCACTACCACCAGGAATGTCTTTCGATTGCTCGAGGCTTACAGACGCCACCGCACCTGTAACATCGGCACGCCTCTGTGTTTGATAACCTGTGACGACAACCTCGGATAGTTCGGCGACCGCTGGCTCGAGTGTAAGATCGATAGTGGATTGGGCACCTACGGGTATCTCCTGGGTAGCATACCCGATGAAGGTAAATACAAGTACGTCCGCCGACTCCACATTCAATGTGTATTTGCCGTCGCCGTCGGTTGTAGTTCCTCGCGGTGTACCCTTAACTAAAATGCTGACCCCGGGCATTGGCGCACCGGTTTCATCTTTAACCACACCCTTGACCGTGCCGGTTTGCGCATACGCGGCATTCGTTGCGACCGCGAGAAGGCAAACCAAAAGCACCGCCCACCTGGAGTGGTGTTTGTGCAGTTGTAGAATCATTTTTTTCATAGTAGCAGTTTTATTGATTTGAGGGGGGACTCGATCTCTCTCATTGATTTGTCAAGTCCATGAACCGAAATTATCAGGACCTATAGGAAAGGGGTTTCCGAGTAATACCAACGTTTTTAGAAATCAGACCAAAGAATAGTTCGGTCCTAAAAATTCGCAATCGATTGCGGCAAAACGGCTTTTTGAGCTCGTTTTCGCAGAAACCATGAAATCAAGTATCGGGAAATCACTATAAAATCGTATCAGAATTTCACAATCGTTTCAAAAAATGCAGCGGACGGTCGATTCACCATTTCACATTTTTCTCGATAAACTCGATCAGCATATCAGCCATCTGGCGATGTTGTTCAACGTTTGGATGCTCCGTCGAATTAATAAATGGAAAAGACATAAAGAAGATGTCTTTATCCCCCATTCCCGCAACAGCTTTCTCAACATACTTCGGCCACGGCGACCCGTCTTTTACAACATCCATGCTTCCGAGGGCGCATACGATCTTCGTTTTGGGATAATGTTTCCTTATCGCGATCATGAACGCTTGATAGGCTTTGATGATCTGTTCTTCCGTGGGAGCGGCATTACCAAACCGGGCTTTAAACTGTTTATGCTCGGGACGATTGATAACTCCCCAATCATTCTGGCCAAGGTTAATAACAACCAGGTCGGGAGTGTATTTTGAGAAATCCCACTTTACATTCGGGTCGTTGGCATCAAGCCGGTCGTACAATTCAGGCATAATGATGGGGAACCAGCTCACCATAAGACCGATCCCGCTTCGACAAATACAATTATAGCTGGCATTGAAATATCTCGCAGTAAGCGCACCGTAAGCGAGATAATTATTCTGAACTCCACCTGGGCCTTCTATCGTCTTGTCATAGATCTGGTTTCCACAAGTGATGGAGTTGCCATAGAATTCGATCTTCCTCTTCGGAGCTTTCGATGGTTTCAGGATACGAGCGCCATCGTTCAATTTAAATCCATAGAACCAGCTCTTCGACGTTGCCTCTGTTCTCTTGAACAGCTCCAGCGAGTGCTCTGCAGCTGAAAGACCGTCTGCAAGGATATATTCCTTACGAACTGTGTCGACCTGGATAACTTTCACAAGCTGGTTATCGACGAAGACATTATAGAAACTCGTACCCCGTTCGTCGTCGAGATCTGCTATAACGGAAGTTCCGTTGAAGTTCAGGCGAACCGATGTGCCGGCCCACTGAAGCACGGCCCTTTCACTATCGACATAGACACGGCCATCGTATCGCAGATGTTTATTCGCGGGATTGCAAACATTTTGGGCATCCACGGCAGTCACAACAAGCAATAAGCATGTTGTGAAGATTGATGTGATCTTCATAGAGGATTGGTTTTAAATTGAATTCAGACTTTTGAAGGTTAACGCCTACGCGCTAACCGTCCTGTCAATACCGGAGATGGACTTGCGTTGACGCCAGTAGTTGTCTTCCGCTCTATTGAAATGGATATCGATCCCTGGGTCTCATAGAATTTATAGACGAGCGTTTCGGAGCCGAAGCTGTCTTCCAAAAATCTGGCGGTAACTTCGAGCGTGTTATCGTTCACCCATGTATACATGGAACTAACCTTATGCAACGGATTCGCCTGATACTTTGCACCCGTAGATTTTGATCCGCCCGTCGAAAGCGGTGAAGCACCAACAGGAAGAGGAAGTAGCGATGTGATATCTGAATTTGACAAGGTCCATGCCTCCGCCCCCGTGGCAACAGAGCTCGTAACCCCATTCTTTGTGATAGCAACACGCGACTTCCCTGAATTGTTAAAATTAAACGACACTGATTCCAGGCCGGCGACATTTACATCCAGTTGAAATTCCTTTCCATTAATTGCACTTTCAAGTTTTGAATGTGCATTACCTGCTTCTCCTCCGCTTAATTTCAAACCGGCAATCTTCTGAGTAAGATCCTGGGTGGTTTTATTATCGACAGTGAGTGACTTAACGTCTTTCATGGCCGGTAACAGGAACTTCCACACAAGATCGAGCTCGCGTTGCGTAACACTGGAATTTGAAGTCAGTATGACAACCGCATCTTTATCAGGAATGAGGACACCCCACTGACCACGAGCTCCGTCAAACCTCACGGTGTTGTACCTGCCTCTCCACATTTGGTAACAATAACCCTGCGCCCAATCGTTGCTCTCTTTCGGTCGTTTATTGCCTGGGTCTTTACTTTCTATCTTGAACGACGTGGCCTCTTTAACCCAGGCTGCGGGGATGAGTTGCTTTCCTTTCCAATTACCATTCTGAAGCAGCAGTTGCCCGAACTTCGCCATATCTTCGGTTCGCAAACGCAGACCGGCAGCGCCAATATTGATTCCCTGCGGACTTAGATCCCAATCGATACCTCTCAGGCCAAGTGGTTCGAATATCCGCGGAGTGAGATAATCAAAAACCGTTTGACCTGTCGCCTGTTGAACGATGGCCGAAAGCATGAAAGTGGCCATATTATTATAGAGAAATGTAGACCCTGGTTTATGAACGGGTTCGGTACCGATGAATGTTCGTATCCAGTCCGATCCCCTGAAACCGGGTGCAGGCTCCTGCCCTACCGACATCGATAAAAGATCTTTTATCTCGAGCGCTTTCATGTTATCGCCAATAGTATCGGGTAAAGAATAAGGGAAGAACGAGATGACCTTGTCGGTGATCTTAAGTTTATTTTCAGATGCCGCGAGTCCGACTGCCGTCGCAGTAAAAGTTTTGCTTACAGAGGCCATCATGTGCTTGTAGTCCGGGCCATAGGGATTCCACCATCCTTCGCTTATAACCTTTCCGTGCCGAACGATCATGAAACTGTGCACCTCAACAAATTTTGCTGTATCGACGGCATTGAGAAAATCGATAATGCCGGCAGATGAAACGCCTTCGGCTTCGGGAGTACTACGCGGTAACTTGTCGATTGCCTGGGCGTTCAACATGGACGGACCCGATACGATTGCAGTCACCAGGAGGAAGGATGTAAGTATCTTCTTCATAATCTTCGTAGTTGTTTTAACCCGTTTAATAAAGCTTAATGGAGTCGAGATCCCACATCTCGAGAGATCTCACTTTCACTTTTCCGTTCTTCGAGAATAATTCGATACCCAGGCTTTTTGGATCGGGATAGATCTTGCTTGACATCACCAGTTCGCCATTGTTCCCGAATACTTCGATGGAACACTTGTCAACGAAGATCCGAAGCCTCGTAACGTTGTCGCGTTTTTTCAATGGACCGGTGTTTACTGCTGGAAATATTGCACTGAAGTCATCGTAACCGCTATTGGTACGATCTATCGAAACTTCCTCTTTTGCTGCATCGTAGCTTACTATGGTCTTTTCATTTTCACCCACACCGATCTTCAATCCGAATTCTGAAGCCGAGATGTTCTCGAACTCAACGATTAACTCATATGCATTCTTTGCGGGAAGAAACTTCTTTGGAGTCCACAATCCCTCGAAGGTGGTGGGCTCTGCAGTTTTGTGCGACAGACGCAGCGACTCCAACTCTTTGATCGGCGTTTGTATGAGTCTTACGCCTTCCGGAAAAGTTTTAAGTGTGAGCGCTCGAGCTGTCGAGTATGCGCCGCGTACCGGCTCATTGAAATACTTCCAGCTTCCCATCCACCCTGCCCAAACAGTTCTGTTATCGCCGGGGGCGAGATTGCTCCAAACGCGCGCAGCAAAAAAATCGGAACCATAGTCGACCCAATAAGCTTTTTCCCAGCCGGGGTTGTATTCGCGGAAAGGACTCTTAGGAAGCTCATCGGCGAGCATGATCGCATCGCAGTAGATGTATGCTTTCTCGAGCCAGCTTGGACCGCTGCGTTGATCAACGATCTCGATCCTTGCCTGCTTGTTTAGAAATTCGGTAACATCCCATCCGGCCCAACTCATGTGGGCATTGCCGCTGTTACCTGTTTGTGTTCTAACAACCTTGCCATCAACAAGGAGATTCATTTCTTCTTCGCCCGGATAATGTCCGCCGCCAATCAGGAAGGTTACATATTTCTTCGTGATAGTGAACGCGGGCGATGTGATCTTGCCTTTTCCTACGCCGTCGGATTTAACCGAACGGAGTCCGTGCCTGCCATTCAGTCCCTCGTCGGTCGTGGGGTTATTGACGAATGCGTTGCCCTCCATAGTCCACTCGTCAAGACCTCTTTCGAAGTCGAACACCATCTGGCCTGTCGGGAAATATCTGTCGTACGAAAGTTCCCTTATCATCTCTTTATCCAGCGTATAGTTCTCACCGTCGAAGTCACCAATAAAGTATTGGCCGTTTCGCGGTTGCACGCTGGTGAGCAGGACCCATTTTGTTTTGGACGGATCGTTATCAACATTCAAAGGAAAGATATCGACGCATTCCCACTGTCCTTCTACTGCGCCCCATGGACCGAACTTGCCTGTAAATTCCCAGTCGAGTAAGTTATTCGAACTAAAGAATCTTACTTCCTGTACCTCGCACCACGGCATTGCCATCACCCACTTTTTATCCGGTTCGTACCAGAATACTTTCGGATCTCTGAATGAACCGACGCTGTTCTGGATTGTCACGGGCTTGTCGTGTTTCACCCAGGTCTTTGCTGTATCATTGCTATAAGCTATGTGCATACTGGCGGTCGACATTTGAAAGGCAACGAGCGGAGGACGTCCGTCTTTTCCAAAACCACTCGAGTTATTCCAATCGACGACGACCGTTCCGGATATGCCGCTCAATACCTGCGGCTTTGGTTGCGGTCCACCTGGACGCCTTATCCTGTTTTTGCCGAATTCTGTGATCTTCCAATGAACAAGATCCTTGCTGGTTGCGGAGCCCCAGTTCAGGAAATAGTCGCCTCCGTAATAAAATAATCCCGTAGGATCTATCGAGGGGTAGAAATGATATTCAGGATTGAACTTATCGATTGGCGTATTGGCCGCAGGTTGTGCCAAAGTGCCATAAGAATAGAAGGCTAACGCAAGTGCGGACAGGACTTTAGTTTTCATTGACGATACTGTTGTGGCACGTTTTTCTGACAGGGCGGTTGGTGCACACACGATCGAAGGTAGCCTGAGGCCTACCTGGCTGTTTATGTCGAAGTACCAGCTTTTTTAGAAATCGGATCTTTCGAATAATCCTGAAGCGAACGGTCGAAACGATTTAAGTGCGGTCATTATGGAATGGTAAGTTGCAATTCGGAATTGCCGTAGTGCTGTAAAATTTGCAGTATCGTATCAGGATTGCACTATCGTCTCTTATATTTCCTCTTGTTGTTCACAAGACGACGATGGTACAATTATGATATATATAGTATAACATTACTTTTTTCTTGCTTCTTCCACGACTCTATACCATTCTTTATTGTCGAAGTAGTCGTATTGCCTGATGATCTTTCCTTCTTTGAAATGGAATATGTTCACAAATCTCATCTCGTAGGCGATCCCCGCATAAGTTGCCTTCAGTAGTCCCTCTGTAACTAGCGTGTTGCCCTGGCGGATTTCCTGGTCGACACGCCACGTATAATAGTTGTTCAGGTTATTACGATCGAAGTTTTCGAAAATGGCCTTCTTCGTCCGTCCAACCCAATCGTAAGTGGGATCATCGATTATGACCGAATCTGCATAAAAGTCGACCAACCTTGCAGCTTTGGGCACATCACTGTACGCTTTATAGTATTTGGCTACGAAGTCGTTAGGCACCCCTCCACTGTGGGATTGAGAAAAAACAGGAATAGTTAAAACTACGCCAATGACAAGGACAGATATTTTCATATACATGATTTAGATCAAAGGTTTATTCAAATAATTCTTAAGCATTTCTTTGAAGTCGACTGCCAGCCGAGGGTTCTCCGCCATGAAGTCACGGAACGACCCGGCGTTGGTTGTTTTCATAAGATCCGCAATAATATGAATTGCCGCCAATGTGAGTGGTTCATTGTATTTCGAAGCAACTCCATTTGCCTTCGTAAATGCAGCCAGTTGGCTGGTGATCGTCGATAATGCGTCCGGCAGACCTTGCCTCTTAATGTGGATCCAGGCAAGGCGTATGTGAGCTTCGTGGGTAAACAGTGAAGCGTGAAGTGTGCATTGCTCGAAAGCGAGCTGAAACTCATCATCGCTTAACTCGTAGTGCGTTGAACAGCTATCAATTTCACGGTGCCAGGCAACGTCGGTCCAAATCGAGCCATCGTCGATGTAGCCCTTTACTTGCTTTGCAACTGACAACCGGTTCATTATTGTCTCGATGCTGCAATGCGAAAACCCCTTATTTATCCAGTAAGATCCACCGCCTTTGCTAAACAGGTACAAGTCAGTAATTCCTTCCTCTCTTAACGCCTGTGTGAGTTCACAAAACAGATGTGTGCCAATGCCATATTTTCGAAAGCGTTGCAACACCCCCGCACTTCGAATAAGAGCGCAGGGAAAATTCAGCTCCGCGCCAATTACACCAATCGTGTCACCCGAGGTCTGTGCAAGCAAAAACCTGGAATCTGCATCGACTGCGATATTTGCATTCTGACCATTCATAGCAAGAAAATCTCTGATGCTCGCACCGTCCGACGCCTGCGCCTGCCTGATCGTATAGATATCTCTCATGATCCAATTTCCAGTAAAGCCAGCTTCAGGTTGCGATAAGGAAATGAAAGTTCAACCGTATCAGGTGTCGTGTATTTTTCAACAACGCGAAATCCGAAGCCGAGATAATAATTAATAATGTTCTCATTGTCAGCCCAGGTATCCATCCGAACGTAAGAGCGGCCGTTGGTGCGCGCTTCTTGTTTTGCCCAGGTCAAGATCTTTTGAAATTGACGTTGCCCCTTGAAATCCGGGTTCACCACTATCCGATGCAGGTAGATAGCGTCGTCGGCATCGCGCTCCCTCCAGATGAAAGGATCATTGAAAGCCATGCTGAATGCAGCCGCAATCCCAGCTTCTGTTGAAACCTTAAAGTGCAAACCATCTATTACTTCTTTTCGGAGATTGTCCTCATCATATCCCTTCCAAACATTGTAGCCCTTTTTCTTTTGATACTCGATTGCCTTCTCAAACAGATAATGGATAAATGGAAGATCGGCATGCCGGGTTTTCTCAATTCTATATTCCTCGTGATCCATACCCTCGCGCTATTTCGGGGCGTTAATAGCCTGGCCGTTCTTCAAATAGTAGTTGATCCCCTCTTCCCAGTCTTTCAGATCGTGTTTGAACATTGCAGCAATCGCTTCGCGATTAAGTTCGTTACCACGCTCATTCAGCCCGATGTAGGTATACGTAACGGTTGCGTTTGTCTTGTCTGCAAGCTGTGGTTCACATGCAACATCAACACTCCACAGACGGTTAGGAGTGGAAACCAGGTAGCGGATATTAAACGCGGCGGTATCATATAGTACCACGTGCCATATAAACTCGTCCTCTGCCCTTCCGTGGAGATGTGACGGAAATGTCCTGAAAGTAGTCCCGACTTCGATGATCTCCCTGTCGGGAAAAATCAGCTTGGGATCCCAGTGATGATCAACTTTTCGTTCCTCAAACGCACCAAATAAAGGAAACACCTGTCGGGGTGTTCCATCAATAGTAATGGTGGCCGCCTTTGAGAGACGTTCCGAAGTGAACTGATTCGTTGTCTTACCTGAGCAGCCCACGAGTACAGCGGCGAGTAACAGCATGAGTTGAGTGGGGTTCTTCATAATGGAATGCATTTGTTTTGATATGCAAACCTATCCCATGTTGCCTGATCTCATTTATCGAAAATTGGGACTTTTCGGGGCGAGACGTGACGGCGATACTCCGAATTTCTTCTTAAACAGGTTGCTGAACGAACCCACGCTTTCGAAACCCAGGCGATAGCACACATCGGTAACAGGATGCCCGTCTTTTAGTAAATGCGTCGCTTTCTCAAGCTTCAGGTCTCTAAAATACTGAAGTGGCGTATCGCCATACAGCGATTTAAAGTTCTCGAGCAGGTGAAACTTGTTCATCGACACCTCAGCGGCCATGTCATCCAGCGTAAGTTGTTCATCTACCTGGTCGCGCATAAAAGTCACCAACCATATTAACCGGCGATAAAGTTCTTCCCTTGTGCTGGTCTTCATTGCGTTAATCCGGCGAATACACTTTGTCGTTTTGTCGTTCTCGCGAAGAAGCAAACTCGTGAGCGCGATCAGGGTGGCGTCGTAATCTCCGAAGGTTAATGACGCCGGGTTTCGCAATTTGCCGGCAAGGTCCGAAACCGATTCAGTTGCGAGATGGGGAACATTTGGTAGATATGGCTCTTCCAATACATGCAAGAGAGGATCGTTCAGCAGGGCCTCGTGACTTCGACGATGAAAAGCGCATGCCTGCTGAAAAAAGTCATCATTGAACATGATTGCTACAAGCTCCATGGGAGCATTCTCACGATGCGTGATCTCCAGAGACTCGCCCCGCGACAGCAGCAGAAATTGATTTGATGACACCGTTACGGGCCGATCATGCACACGGTATCCAACACTGGTTAGCGGGTTAGATACATATATATAAGGTGTCGAATGTTTCGGGTAGCTGTACTTTCCCTCTGAACGACCTGAAATAACCACGTTTTCAGACAGCAGCGGTACTGAAGAGGAGAAATTATCGGTAGAGGGCAATGTCCCGGATATCATAGCAGATTATTACATGCCTGAGGGCGTTTTTCCAAGCCAATCCAAAAAGGCAGTTACCTTAAGTTTTCCTACCACTACGGGCTCGGGCACCTTTTGGTTAAGTTTTACGACAAGTTTTCGCGAAAAATACCGCTCGATCTCTTCCACGCTATTCCGGTGAATGATGTATTGACGGTTGACCCGATAGAATGCGCCCGGGCTCAGTTTCTTTTCAAGCACATCCAACTGCTCTTCGATATAATATGGGCGACCATTAAAAAGGTTCACAGACACAACTCCGTTATCGTAGTGAAGGAAAGCAACGTCATCGGTTTTTACCGGTACAATCTTTTCGCGGACGTTCAATAGTAACGTTGACTGGTAAGCTGGTCGCAGATGGCTCATCAACGTTTGTAATTGGTGCGCGTACGGAGATTGATCTTTTGTAAAGGAAGATCTCAACTGGTCGAACTTGCGAAGTGCTTCCTCTACCTTTGCCCTAACTACAGGCTTGAGCAAATATGCAATACCATTGGCTTCGAAAGCGGTTAACATGTATTCATCAAATGCGGTACAGAAGATGACTGGAGTCGCGAGTTCGACCTGCCTGTAGATGTCGAAACTTATTCCGTCAGAAAGTTGTATGTCGGAAAAAATTATATCGGGCGACGGGTGTGATCGAAACCATGAAATTGCTTCCTCAACAGAACCGATCATAGCTACAACGTCGAGATCCTTTCTTATTGTGCCCAGGATCTCTTTCAGCTCCTGGGCCGCTTTGGGTTCGTCTTCTATGATAACAGCCGTTGTCATACCACTATCGGGAGTTTAACGATGAACTCTTGTTCGGTTTGCTCTATAACAATATCCCTGTTGGCGAGGAGTTTGTATCGTTCATTGATATTATTGAGCCCGCTTTGAGAGGATTCATATCCAAGTGATTGCCTTGCCTGTATGTTATTCGATACCACGATGAAGTCGTTTTGATTAACTATACTGATACACAAAGGCCGGGAAACAGATACGATATTATGTTTGACGGCATTTTCGACCAGTGTTTGAAGTGCGAGCGGCGGAAGCATCGTACTTTGTACTTTGTTATCGATCTGGATATTGACCATCAAGCCTTCTTCAAATCGTTCACGAAGAATATAGAGATATGAGTCGATAAACTTGAGTTCATCCGATACGCTCACCATGTCACTTTCTTTGTACTGCAACAGGTATCGGTAAACGTTCGATATCTCCGAGATGTACTCTTTTACACGGCTTTCCTTTGTGAGCGTGCTGAGTGTATTCAGAGTATTGAAAAGGAAATGCGGACTTATCTGTTGCTTCAATGATTCGAGCCGGGCGTGCAACTTTTCCTTCTTTAACCGTTCGTTCTCGATGATGGATTGCTGAGTCTTCCCGGAGAGATGGAGGTAATATGTCACAAAGAACAGGAAGCCGCTGATCAAGGACCCCCTGAAGACCATTGTAAACAACTTCCTTCCCTGTACAACGTTGTCGAGCAATGCCGGCGACGTTGTAATAATAGTGTTGACAAGGTGATGATACACCACCGTGAACAGGACTCCAACAGCGATGCTTACCGAGTATTTCAACCACGGGAAGTTCATCCATCCCGCAGGAAAACGTGTATTAATAACATAGTGGTGGAACACCCAGCAGAACATGGCCATGACAAAAGTGTAGGCTATATTAATTACGAATGTTTGGGAATCGAGGTCTTCAGTTTTCAGTATGCGCGGCACTGACGCCAGCAGTGCAATAAAGAGCGAGACGACAGATCCAATAGCAAGGTTATACTTTGTTTTAGCCTTCATGTGCGTCTAGTTGTTACCTAATACCCAGCCAACATTAAATTCCAAAAACAGTGATCGCTCTTCGTGCTGGAAATTAGGCGTGCGTTTATTGCCCCTCACATCGAATGTCAAGATACTCAATACTCCATTTTGTGAGGAATCATATATTTCAAATTTCCGTCGTAGCGAGTACCCGCCTTTTATCGAGACCAGCCAATGTTTCGTAGCCAGGTATTCGAATCCCAGGCCAGCGTTCCATTGCTTCTTCTGAAAATATTGTGACTGGTAACTCTCATGCGAAAGACGGAATGTGCTGTTGTCCGGTTTCAAAAAAACCACAATCTCTGCCTTCGAATTAATAGTGTACCGCAATCGAGTGTTGAGCGGAACCGGTCCCGAAAGTTTAAGCTTTTCGTTGATCTTCCAGTCGAAGTCGACAAAAGGTGCAATCAAGACTCCAAAGAACTGCCCGCTTACTCCAAGTCCATACGACATCATAAATGTATCGCTGGAGCGCGTCTTGTAACGAAAACCAAGAGAATAACGGAGATCCTCGCCGGAAACGTCCTTAAAATCGGAATAGATCCCTGCCGAAGCGACCATTAACAACGACTTTCCCGGCACAAAGTTTCTATTCAAAAACCATTGCGTCGAAATTCCCGCCACATGATCGCTGCCAAAAAGCGGATATTTCCCTGTGAACAGTGTCTCGAAACCTATGCCGCCGCCAATCGTTGTTCGGTCCTTCATCATAACCGGGAACCTTACGTTGACATCGACTAACTGTACCACGTCTTTGTTTCCATTGACATTGATCGGAGCAAGGTTGTAACGAAAATTGAACAGTTCTTTTTCGGGTTGGCAATACGACAACGAACCGAACAATAACATAGCTGCTAAAAAAATCACGAATCGTTTCATCATTTGCCGAGGATAAATAATAATCCAATGGAAAAAGACAGTCCTTCAAACCGGTCGACAGACGCAAGCTCAGGTTCGATAATGGAACTAAAAGTATATCCTGCCTTTAACTGAAAAAATGTGTTTGGGCTCAACCTGATATCACAGCCTGTATCGGCCGAATATCGAAGCAGGTTCTCTTTTCGTTTTACAATACTCTTATTAATATTTCCCGGACCACCGCTGGCACTTCCACCGCCGATGAACATGAACGTGGACCCGATGCCTGCAGACAGGAAGGGCATAACGACTCTGCGTGGAAACGAGTAGCGCAGACCGATCCCATAAGGAACAACGATACCGCCTTTTCCGCTGACGTTAACCCTAACACCTTGTCCACCGCCCCACGAAATGCCGTTGATAGTACGCTCCTTTGGTATGATGAGAAAATCGCTTCCTATAAAAAAGGACCAGTGCTTATTGAAATAATATCCTGCCGCGAATCCGAACATGAAGTGATACTCGCCCAGGTCGGTGAGTGTTACTGTGTCTGGACCTTTCCTGCTTCGGCGCGATTGATCCCAACGTCCGATATGAAATGACAAGGTGGTGCGATCGGCATAAGAGAATTCAGTAGGCGTTTCGTTGTCCTTTCTGAATGAAAATGATTCTGCGGCCTCCCTGCC
Source organism: uncultured Ohtaekwangia sp. (assembly GCA_964490505.1). Classification (GTDB taxonomy): domain Bacteria; phylum Bacteroidota; class Bacteroidia; order Cytophagales; family Cyclobacteriaceae; genus ELB16-189. The sequence goes on from CAZBCP010000001.1 coordinate 246,622, forward strand.
GGCAGGTGATGCGGGGTTGCGAAATATCAACGAATCGAATTGACGCGTTCGTTCAGGCATGGTTTCCGGACGTAATGAATTGCGGCTCCAATTTGCCGTGGCACGAACAAGGGCCGGATGTTTTTTTGAGAACCGGTCGGCAAGGCACGATGCATCTCCCATTCCTATAATGAATACCCGCGTGGGGTCGGTCCGAAAATTGTTCTGAACCTGGAAGATCAGTTTCATCAAAAAGGCTTCGTCATGCAAAACACTGTCGCCCTTACACGCCCACTTGCCGCGCAAACCTATTGGCAAAGCGATGATAGCGGGCTGTTGCAGTCGCGACCAATTGAAACCCTCAAGCGAAAAGGGCGATGTACCTTCGTCATGCAAGACAATCACCAACGGCAACTTCGCGGGTTCATCGCGCGAAGGACCGACCAGCAGGTAGGAACGATTTAAGCTATCGACTTCCAACGAAAACACCCTCTGCGAATATACCGGCACTACGAAACCCATAACGGATACAATTAAAATAATCCGATTCCTCATTTGCGCCCCTGGTTAATGATCATCCCGTCGGACATCTCTATAATTCGATCCGACTTTGCTGCGAAGTCATTATCGTGTGTAACCGTGATAATTGTTTTATGTTCTTCCCGACAAAGCTTTTGCAGCATCTCGAAGACAATAGCTGTGTTCTTCGTATCCAGGTTCCCGGTTGGCTCGTCACCCATGATGATATCCGGGTTATTGATGAGCGCACGGGCAATCGCAACACGTTGTTGTTGACCTCCCGAGATCCGCGAGGCCTCCTTTAATGCCTGGTCCGAGACGCCGAGCAGCTTTAATTTTTCGAATGCATTATGCTCCACTTCATCCCTCGACAACCTGCCTAACCGGAGAGCGGGGATCATAACATTTTTGAGGCATGTGAAATCCGGAAGGAGATAATGAAACTGGAACACGAAACCCAGTTTCGCATTTCGGAATGCAGCCAATACATCCTGAGTCTTTCCGGTCACTACCTCGTTGGTGAGTTCCAGGCTTCCTTCGTAGTCCGTGTCCATGGTAGAGAGGATATACAACAGGGTGGACTTGCCACATCCTGATTTACCCACAAGAGAGACAAACTCGCCCCGGTGTATTTCGAACGAGATGTTCTTCAACGCATGAAACTTCTCCGGTGAATAGAAAAACTTATTGATGTTACTTGCCTTTAATTCTGTCATGATTAACCTCGGATTATTTGAACCGGATCGATACCGGACGCACGAACGGCAGGTACATACCCGGCGAGAAATGAAGTGAGCATACCGAACGAAATGCCTTGCACATAGTGCTTCGCATAAAAAGACATCGGCAAGTAGTCGAGGTTCCCTTTACCGATATAGATCATAGAAACGACTTTGGAGACTATCCATCCGAACGCCAGTCCAGCAGTACCGCCAATGAGACCGATCAGCAACGCCTGGTATATGAATATGGCTATCACATGCTTTCCAGCGAATCCCGTTGCTTTTAGAATAGCGATCTCCTTGATCTTTTCGTAGATCATCATGTTGAGGATATTGTAAATACCGAATCCTGCAACGAGGAGAATTGTGACAACAACAGAATTGGCGATCGTGTCGCGGATCGTTCGTGCGGCAATAGCCTGTTCATTAGCCGACTGCCATGTTTCAATACTGTACCCGGTCAATGTCGACAACCTGTCGCCGATGTAATCGGCTTTTGTGTAGTCCTTAAGATTTATATAGATATCGGTTATGTAGCTGCGGTCCTTCTTCAGCAACTGTTGTACGATGGGAACATTAGCATAGCATTTCGTTTGATCAACATTTTTTATCGTTGTCTGAAATATCCCCACGATTCGAAGAACTTTTGCAGAACCACTCGAGGCAGTGAGGGTGATGTTGTCATCAATGTGAAGGTTCAGGTTTTTCGCCATCACCGCACCGATAATAATTCCATTTGGATTAACATGAAGATCTCTTACGTCCCCTGCTATCATGGTCGAGGTAATATCAAACATCTTGTCCTGCTCCAGGATATTTATCCCGGATACCACGCCATTGCCTTGTATGTTGCCGTTGGTGCATATCACGTTTGCCGTGATCTGTGGTGAAGCGGCACTGACGGCGTCGTGTGACTGCAGAAAGCGAACCAGCTCATTTGGGTTGTCGATACGATCGTCGTTGTTAATCATCTTCGGATTGCTGATAAGATTGATCGTAGAGTCGCCGAGGTAGCTATTGAGCATTCGGTTGCTGCTGTTTTCCTGGTCCCGGTACAGCCTGATGTGTGGTGTCGAGCTAAGTGTGATCTTTTCGAAATACTCATTCGTTCCACTGATGAGCGAATTCATGAATACGTACATACTAATACCAAACATGACCCCCAGCGAAGCAACCAGAGTCTGCTTTTTCCTCGACACCAGGTAAGTGAACGCTATCTCGCTATTGACTTTCAGTTTCAATGATTTTGCCATTAATAGTTCCAATGATGTATGTCGATAAAAAACGGTGCGACATTACCAAAGTCGTCCAGTGATGAATTGATACGGTTGTAGCTACACGTAAGCGAATCATCTGAATGATCAATGACGATCGCATCTGAATTCAAGATGCCTTCCGCCGGTTTGCCGCAATAAAGTGTCTTTCTAAATTGCCAGCCTTCGTTTGGTGAATAGGCTTGGAACAACTGAATTTCCTGCGACAGCAACGCACCATAACTGACCGCATAGAAGTTTCCGCTTTCTTCGAACACCGAAAAGAAATCGGATACGCCCGAAAGCACAGGTCTCATCGCCCCTGACTCTCCTACCCAGTTCGAACCGTTAAAGTATTCCCAGGAATTGAGCCAACTGCCACTCACGCGCGCTATTGCCGCCTCCTTATTCCAAAATGCATTTCGTGTTGCATAGATGTAGGTGTCTGCTCCACTTAGAAGAACTGCAGAACCGAACATAAACTCTTGCGGGCCATCGATCGCGACAATGTCCTTTACCTGCCAGTTGGAGAGAGAGACGGAATACACAAAACTTCCTTGATGGATCGTATTAGCACGTCCCGGACCGTTATTACTCCATTGCGAGACAATCAGTTCAAGATCTCCTCCTTGAATGTGCCCCTGGTTGATCGTTAAGAAACTTGAATTGTCGCGATCGGGTATTGTAAAAACCAAGGTAAGATTTGCATCGTGTTGCAACACGAGGGCATTTCTCAGCACATCGGGCCTATCGTTGAACGTGGCATTGGAAAGTAACCAGATGCTTTTGTCGTCCCATTTAATACGACTTCGGATCTCCCCACCCGATAGCCTGACCGCGCTTTGATCGAACAGGTTACGATAGCTTGAGTTTTCGTATACGGCAATCCCCGGAGCACCGCACCGATTCGACAAAGGGAAATTCTCGCTATCGCAGCTAATGCAAGTCACGAAAAAGAGAATACCAATCAATAGGTGTTTCATTTACAGAGTTCTTTTTACTTCGAATTGAAATATTGGTGCGGTAAGCAGATAATAGGTAGTGTAATGCTTGTCAAGGTTCATCGTACGGTTTGTCAATGAGAGGGCCATGAACGATTGCTTTTCCGCATGCAAACGAACACCCGCGTTGTAGAACGGATAACAGAAAGCCCGCTCTCCGTCGGCCATGATCAGGTTCACGTCCAGTTCGGTGAACAACCTCAAGTTCTTTGCTATCTCGATCGAAGGATTTCCAGTGAAGGTGATTCCCTGCACCCAGGGCTTATCGTATTCGGTAAAGAGTGCCCATTGACTAAGTGGCCGGCCAAAAAAACTTAACGGATATACTGCATCACCGATAAAGTTGCTGCCGGCCGCGCGATTCACGTCGCGATAATGTGTTGCAGCTTCATTCCGGAACTGGTAGTTAAAGCCACCGCCATAGTAACGGTACTCGGCACGCCATTCAGATGAAAACTTTCCGGATTGGATCTTATCACTGAGACCAACAACTGCGGCGATATTTTGTCCGGTTGAAAAACTTGTGCTTCGATATCCACCCTCGGCATACAGGCGCATTTGATTTTTATAAAGCGCTATGGAAACCGTTGGGATCTGCTGGTCGCCTCCCGTTGCCGGGAAACCGATCATCCTTTGAATTCCGGCGCGCAGGTCCATGTGTAGAGAAGAAGTTACTGGAAGCCCGATCCACCCAAACTGGTAATCGGTCAGTCCATCGATGCCCAACCCGTATCCCCTTATGAGATCTCCCATACGGGATGTGGAGAAGATGAATCGCCCGGACTGGAATCCGATGAGCAACCCCTGAACGTCCAGATTATACAGTGTGAGGCCTTCGTTGAGACGGTAGTCTTCGAAGTACCCGATCTTACCAAATACCCTGACGCTGTCGCCATTTCTTCGTTTCATCCAATCTTCGAACTCTCCATGAAAGCGTGGAATGAACGCAATGTTGTCTGTATTGTATGGTCCCCATGAAGCACCGCGATGGTCGATAGCCAACGATGCATAGATCTCGAGCGAGGGAACTGGTTTATACCACGCGTGCGGACGAATGTACATTGGTCCGTGTCCGAGCGGGTTATCGGTTACATTGTTGTTGTTTCGAAGTCCCCACCTGTTTGCCAGTTCGGGCTCCACAGGTCTTCTCACCTGCAAATACTCCGGCGCTTTGAATGTCGGCGTGCCTTCGGAAAATGATTGCTGGAAATATGCACCTCCTGTAATATCGAACCGCCATTGGCGAAGGCTAACCGAGTCGGTTTGTGCGTTCGCTCCGAAGAACGAAAGCAACCAGAAGGCGATGGCAACGTTACGACACATAGCTTAAAACATATTTAATACCTGGTCCGACAGGCTGAGACCTTCGAGCACTTCAACCCATTCGGTGGATACAATTCCAGCCTTGATATTTACCTTTTCGATCTCACCCCGTCTTTTCACCGAGACAGTTCCATCAGGTCCGAGGCATGAACGCGGTATGAGCATCGCCTTTTCTTTGCTTGATACAATGATGTTTGCTTGCAGCAGTGTGCCTCCGATCAGGTTATCGACCTTTTGATCGAACATCGCTTCCACTTTGAAGGACTGAGTCGAACTATCGAAGTATGGGTATATTTTCGTGACGCGTCCCTTTAGTGTAATCCCTTTGGCGGTATTCAATTCTACCAATACCGTTTGACCGGCCCTGACCTTAGAAACGCCCGCTTCATCGACCATCAGTATGATCAACAGTGAGTCCGGATCACCAAGCAATGCCAGGGTCTCTCCTTTACGAACCAACTCGCCCTCTTTCTTGAAAACCTGGTATATGCGCGACCGTTGCCGGGAATGAAATGAATAATACTTGTTGCCCAGGCTGGCGTTGTTGTATTCGGCTTCTGCCTGTAGCAGTGCTTGCTGCAACGACAATTGAGTTGCTTTTATATTTTCACTGATCGATTCTACATTCGCGAGATCAGTGTTGTACTGCATACGGCTATTATCGACATCGACCTGCGCAACGGATCTTGATTGGTAGAGCAAAGTCAGGCGGCTGTACTGCAACGAATCGCGTGTAAACTTTTCCTTTGCGCTCGAAAGATCGGCTTGCAGCTTGAGCAAGACCGGTGATTGCCGGGAGGCATTCTTGCGGGCAATATTCAAATTCTCCCTGCTCGATTGTTCCTCGAGAATCCTGTTTTCATGATCGAGAGAAAATAATAGCTGTCCCGCCTCAACAACATCAGCTTCTTTGACACCCGATTGCCGAAGATATCCTTCGACAGATGAGGTGAGCACGAATTGATCAACCGGTTCAATATGTCCTGAAGCAAATAATGCTTCCGTGATGGGCGCATATACAGGCTGCACCCAGTTCTCCTTCTGTTTACAGGCAATCGTGCACGAAGAGACAATAATAAAAAGCAGGCGACGGTTCATTTCAATAGGTTTTATTTCTTACAACCAGCGCGATGTGACTAATGTAGAATTCAGACAGTCCACGCAGGTACTCATTTGCGTAGGTCAGATATTCATTATAAACCTGGAGGCGTTCGTTAATCGATATCTGACCTGCGTCCAGTTGCCTCGCGGCATGATCATCGTTGCTGCGATATAGCTCCAGCGCTTCGCGCGATACCTGCAGCTTCTGTTTCGAAGACGAGTAGGCTTGAAGCATATCTTCATCTTCGATTGTGGTGCGTCGCACTTCGCTTTCATATTTCCTTACAGCGTTCTCATATTCGAGTCGCGACCTGGTGACATTGAACCGGCGTCCCCCCTCTGCAACAATTGGAACAGAAACTCTTAGTCCCCAGTATTGCTGTGGCAAGCGATTCGTGTTTGTGAATTTCCAGAACTCGTCACCCGTGAATTGTGTGTTGTATCCATAGACCACCGAAAGCACAGGCGCATACGAGGCCTTTGATGTATACCACGATGTTTTGGACGACCACATTTGCGCTTCGGCCAATCTCACGGTCACAGATGAACGTGCGTCGGCGATAGCCGGATCATCTTCACTGGATTGATCAAACGAGGGTTCACCTGGCAATAGCAATGTGTCGTCTGCACCAAAGTCGATCAGTTGTTTGATATCATTCAAAGCGCTCCTTCGACTTTGCTGTGCTGTTATAAGCGTTACATAAGCACGCTTCGAATAGGCGGATGTGGTGTTCACCGCGCTCTCGCTAGCGATACCTTTTTCATAAAGCTCTGCTGAATGGTCAGTTATTCCCTGAAGGGCGGTAAGACTTTCGGCAGCAAGCCTCTCGGTTTCGGCCATGAGGTAGTAGGAGAAGTATGCGTTTGATATGGCATGATACACATTGCGCTTTCCCACCTCCAAGCCGAGCTCGCTTGCCAAAGCAGTGTTGTGTGCACCTTTCAGCCGGTACAACTTTTCCATGTTCAAGATGTCGAGTTGTGCAACGACGCCAGTGTTGTAGTTGTAACGCTTGCCGAATTGCTCTTCGACGTACGTGCCGGGTTGGCCGCCAAACAATTCCGCCGGTACCAGTGTCGGTTGGATATTGATATTATCGGTAAAGCCTGCATTGATGCTGATGGCGGGCAAGAAGCTGTGTTGTGCCTGTTGCAGTCCCGCATAGGCGATTTTGTTTTGCATCATTGAAGTGGACATCTCCGGATTATGCTCGGCTGCATACTTCCACAGGTCTTCCAGCGAATTAAATACTGTTTGACCAACGGACTGATTGGCGAGGCATATCAGCGCAAATGCTACGAATATCAACTTCATGATTACTTCGCGCGCGTCCAGTATACCGACTTCGACATAGCGCCCCTGGAGGCTTGTACCTTTATCTTGTCGTTACCCTCGAATGAAATGGTGCAGTTTGCTGCCCCTCGGGCCACAATGGCTCGACCGGTAAAGCGGTGTCCATCCCAAACAAGGTTCTCGAACAACACATGGCCTGCTTTCAATTTTGACTCGTCCTGGACCCAAATAAGCTTACCAAACCATTTATCATTTTCATCAAAAAATTCAGCTTTACGAGTACCGGCCTCGTTGATCCACACGCCTTTCAACATTTGTTCCGACTGTGCGAAGGCGTCGGCTTTGATTAATAGAAGCGAAATGCTCAGAAGAGCAATTGGAATTATCCTTGTCTCGTACATGAATCTTTGTTTTTTTATACAATTGTACGAGGGTTGACCACCCGAAGCCTGCAAACCTGACTGAACTGGACAGATAGGATAATAAGATGGACGTAGCCCGAAACGAGCTACTAAAGGCGTGTTCTAAGGAGATCGATAATTAATTCTCCGCGATCCTGAAAAAATCAAAGTCGGCCATTCCGCCGGGAACCTTTGTTGCATAGTTGAACAACCCAAACCTGTATCCCATGAAATGCGGAAGAGTATAGGTCATCTTAAGCGCGGTGCCGATTTTCGTCCATTGTTTGCCATCGGAGCTATAGAAAAATTCGGCCGTATCGGCCATGTCGCGAAAATTACAATTCGCTTTCAGATACACCACCTCACCAGCAAGGGCGACACGCTCTTTCTCAACAGGCTTTCCCGATTCTGCACTCACCATTGTTATCCACTTTTTGCCATCTTCAAACTTAACACCTACTTGCCCATATCTTTTTTGAAAGAGCGTGAGTCCTGCAAAGTCGCCGTCTTTCATTTTAGAAACATCGACTGCCGTTATGCCACTGCATTGCGGGCCGATCGTTCTTTGAGTAAGAATGTTTCGGACAAGATAGAACGACGTATCAACCCTGCCAGTCGTCAGACGCAGATAACCTTTTCGTGCATTCAATGACCAGGTTTTATTATCGGGATTGTGATTCCATTGCCAGGCGAGCGGTAGCGCCCTATCACTTTTCTTGCGAGTAAAATCGTCGGACGCCACGATACCCGGTATCAATGAGCGATTACCCGGCAGATCCAGGTTATCCGGAACCTTGCCGTCGATGCCAAGTACTGGCCAACCATCCTGCCACTTAACTGCCAACAGGTAAGGTATTCGACCGACAGCACCGTAGTCGCGAAACAAATAGGAATACCAACTTCCATCGGGTGTATCGATCAGTCCACCCTGGGCTACTCCAAGGTCTTGCAGGGCGACGCGTCCCTCCCACGGTCCTGTGATCTTGTCGGCACGATGGACTAACACTGTTCGCATACCGCCCTTCGGCCAAACTATATTGAAGAGATAGTATTTTCCGTTTACGTTAAACAACTGCGACCCTTCTGCATTTAATCCGATGTTACCTCCTGCCGGCTCATTCGCATTTTCAAGGATCACTTTTTCTTGCGATCCTGGCATCACCGCAGAGGCATCCGCTGTGAGCTCAATTAATTTCAGCTTACCGGCTCCATATATCAGGTAGACTCTCCCATCTTCAAAAAAAAGTGTGTGGTCATGATATGCAGGTTTGAATGAAGAGACCTTCCACGGTCCCTTTTCGATATCGCGTGTGGTGAAGATGTAAGTGCGGTTGGTTGTCTGCGCGAAGGTGCTCACATAATACAGTCCATCGTGATAACGGATGCAGCTGGCCCATGAACCTTTTCCGTACGTACTCTTGCCGTTATCAAGATTAAGCTCATCCATGTTTGCCAGCGTATCATAAACATAGCCGATCGTCACCCAGTTGACGAGGTCCTTTGATCTCATAACAGGCAACCCTGGGCTCATGTGCATCGTGGTGCTGGTCATGTAGTAGTTATTATCGACACGCACGATCGACATGTCCGGCACATCAGCGAAAATGACTGGATTATGCGCCTGCGCCCACGCGGCTCCGGTAAGAACCAGCTGCAACAGCAACGAAGAGAAAAGTTTTGTTGTCAGGGTACCGACTGAATGTTTACTGCTCATGGTCTGTATTTATTGATCAGATCGTTAAATAATTGTTAAAATAACACTTATACAGTTCTGAGTGAAATTTGTTTGGACCGACTAACAAAGGGCCGGGATACCATGACAATTATCATCACTCGTTCCTGCCTTTTGTCATTTGCCATTCCGGGCGCTGCAATGATCTTGTTGACAACAGAAATTCAAGATCGCAATGAAAACATTATTGGGTCGTGTGACTGCGGGTGATTGTGAGTTTAGCCCAACGGGCATCGTTCCGGAAGTTTCCATCAAAATAGGCTGGTATTTAAATATCCCATCAAAGTTATGAGAGCTATACAACACTTTCTCCCAAACCCGCGTCACACCGAGATTCACAGGATCTTTGTCCGTGCGACGCCTGAAACAGCATGGCAGGCTGTCAGGCATTTAGATATGTCGGAAGTCGGCTGGGTAAAACTTCTGTTCGACATACGGACCCTTCCGGAAAAAATATCAGGAAAGAAAAGAACGACAGAACAAAAAGGTCTTGGCATTGACGACATCGGCCGGGGCGACACCGGCTTCATTATCCTGCATGAAACTCCAGGCAAGGAAGTGGTCATTGGATCGGTAGGCCAGTTCTGGCATCTGAAGATCCCGTTTGAGAAAGTTTCGCCAGAACAGTTCACCGGCTTCAGCACTCCCGGTTATGGAAAAATTGCCTGGTCGATAGCCGTCGAACCATTCAAGACCGGTAGTACCATATGCTTTGAATTACGGACGACAGCCACAGATGAGAAAAGTTGGAAAAAACTCAACCGGTATTATCACGCTATTGCCGTCGGATCAAAGCTTATCCGCATGTCGGCAATGGCCCACTTCGAAGCAGAGCTGGAAAAAATGAAGCTTCCTGACGATGATGAACGGCCGCTGCAAGGCGACGAACTGATCCCACAGGCAAAATATGGGCTTACATTCCATCGCAACATCGAAGCTCCCGTGTCCATAGTGTGGCGTTATTTAATGCAGCTTGGCTGCGACCGCGCCGGCTGGTACAGTATCGACACGTTGGATAATGGAGGAAGGACAAGTACGGATCATTTGGTGGACGGATGGGAAACCAGGAAGGTTGGCGATAAACTTTCGGCAACTCCCGCTCAAGACAGCTTCTTCGATGTATATGAGATAGAACCGGAAAAGCATTTCGTCATTGGTGGTGAGACCGAGCGCATGGGCGGACCTTTCAAAATGACGTGGGCATTCATCCTTGAGCCTATCGGCAACGACGCAACCCATTTGATAAGTCGTTCAAGAATGGTATCGTCGCCGAAGTGGAAAGAATGGCTGATGGGGAGCCTCGCTTATCCGCCTTTGCACGGCTTGATGTCGCACGTTCAGTTAGACACTATTAAGAAACTTGCCGAGCGCGATGCAGAAGCGAGAGTAGCCGTATCTCACGCGGAGCTGGTTTAATGAAAGTCTTATTCCTTAGTCCGGATATCCGTTCTGCGGGTATACTGTGGTGAGCAGGAAGATTGCTGCGATTATTTGTGAGGGCCAGCAAATCATATGTGGTTAATTCGCAACACATCACGATTAGAGAGGCATTTCGTATAGTGAAACGACCTCAGCAATGGTATTGATGCTATTGGGCGTCGAAGAGTGAAGTCGACGGGATCGTCTTCGAACGCCGTTCCGAGTCCACATCATCACGTCGCAAAGTCATTTGGCGCGGCACAACGTCTCCAATATTCCATTATCGCCCTGATAGTTTTCTCCAACTCGACCATTGAATTTTGCTTCACAAAAAATCCCTGCACAGACTGGCTGTATGCATCTATCACAGACTTCTGATTCGCAGCGGTGGAAAAGAATAAATATGGGATACATTTATTACTCAACTTTGCATCGGTCTTCAGTTTTTCCCGTAACGCGAACCCGTCTAACTTTGGCATATTAATATCAGAGAGTATAAGGAAGGGCAACTCATTTGTAGAACTGATATGGTCTAAAGCCTCCTGACCATCAAAAAAGAAGAGGATTTTGTTCTGGTAATTGAGTTTCTGAAATATCTCAATCAAAAAATCCTGGTCATCAGCGTCGTCTTCAATAATGATAACAGGTCCGTTTTTATTTATAACAATTGTTTTTTGTGATTCTTGCATGCAATGGTCTTATGTTGGACGATTATAACTCCGCTAAAAATCGAAACCTGCGAATAGTCAACTATGTACTCACATCTTTTCGGCTGGCTCCGCAAACAATTCCCTTTCTAATCACGCCGAGCACCGTGCTGAGTTCCGAGACCAAATAGGAAAACGTGGAATGCTTTGCAGAAAATAGTCGGCACGCGACAACAGCATGATCTTCTTCTGCTCCGGGTCGCCGGATGTTGAATAAATTACGGTCGGAATTAGCCGCGTTCTTACGTTAAGCCGGAGCGCTTGCAGACATTCGATACCACTCATGACTGGCATATAGTTATCCGCGAAAATAACATCGGGCATATCATTCATTGAATCGATTGTACTCAGCGCCTCGGGTCCGTTATTAGCACACAAAAACGTAATATCCGGATCGCACTCATTTAACGCGTCTCTGAAAATTTCTCGATCATCCTGGTCATCATCTATTAGGAACACTTTCATCATTTAGCAATATTACTCGGCATAAACTCTAAGCCATTGACCTGATGCGAATGTTCGAAGCGAAGAGGCAACGTGTTGGGGAAAATTGTTGCCGTGAACGTAAGAGTTCGTTAAAAAGGTGTAGCAAGATAGTCAATAAAAGCCTGATGACCTAATAATAAGACAGATCAACAAACCCTTGGTTTATTGAGTTTACCGACGACTTATTCGCTATCTTTACTAAACCAGTTCCAATAGTCCTTCCCGAACAATCCGGCTCCCGGTTACATCGAGTTCGATTCTTTCAATTGTAAGAGATTATTCTCTTGTCACATCTATTCATTTAAAATCAGGATCATGAATCTTTTCATTTCAAATCTCGATCGATCGGTCAGCGAAGAAGCCCTTAAAGCGCTGTTCACTGAATTTGGCCCGGTAATATCAGTCAAAATTATCAGCGACAGACTGTCGGGCATATCCAAAGGATTCGGCTTTGTCGAAATGTCTCACGACAGCCACGGTATGACTGCCATCGAAAAGCTCTCTAATGCAGAATATTTTGGTCGACGGCTTGCCGTGTCTAAAGCGAAACCGAAGCTATAGAAGTCGGTTATATGTTTAATGGAGAATTTCGAAGTATTGATCGTCATCTTGCTGGTACTGCTAGGGTTACTGGCTATAGCGGAGAGATTTAAACTTCCGTACTCTGTACTGCTTGTCGTAAGCGGTCTGGGTATTGCTTTTATACCATCGATCCCATCGGTTGTACTCGATCCGGAAATTGTATTCTTTATTCTATTGCCGCCAATACTATATGATGCGGCATCGAACACTTCTTGGCGCGACTTCAAATCCGAAGCTGTGCCAATATCGACACTGGCGATTGCCCTGGTATTTTTTACCACCGTTTGCGTTGCCGTAACGGCTCATTTTCTGATCCCGGATTTTCCATGGCCGCTCGCCTTCGTGCTCGGCGCCATCGTTTCGCCACCTGATGCCGTTGCAACAACAAGCATAACCAAATATCTTGGCTTGAATAGAAGAGTGACTACTGTTCTCGAAGGAGAAAGTCTTGTCAATGACGCGTCTGCACTTATCGCGTATCGCCTCTCTATTTCAGCTATCGGGACCGGCACGTTTGTCTTCTGGCAAGCGGGTGGAAACTTCCTTTATGTAATATGCGGAGGTGTGTTATCGGGAATGGCAATCGGCTATGTGGTGATCATTATTCAAAGAATGATAATCAGCAACTCAATCATCAGTACTGCACTTACCCTCCTCACCCCTTTCATTGCGTATCTCGTTGCTGAACGTATCCATGCATCAGGAGTGCTGTCGGTTGTTACCACGGGACTGATGATGTCATGGCGTGCATCCGAAATATATTCGTACCAGACACGAATTCGTAAGAAGGCCGTTTGGGACACTATCATATTTCTACTCAACGGCTTTGTTTTCATCCTGATAGGGCTTCAGCTTCGCCACATCCTCGATGACCTTGATCAGTACAGTTCAAGGCAGCTCCTTACTTACGGGATCGTCGTAAGCGTCGTGACTATCATTGTCCGCATTCTTTGGGTCTTTGTAACGGCGTTCTCGCCATTTGCCAAAAACATTTTAGACAAGAGGCACGATACGTGGAAAAATGTAATGATCGTTGCATGGACAGGTACAAGAGGAATAGTGTCGCTCGCAGCCGCGCTTGCGCTTCCATTAACATTGGCCGACGGAACGGCATTTCCGTATAGATCCCTGATCCTTTTCATTGCCTTCGTCGTGATCTTTACGACCCTCGTCGTACAAGGATTATCTCTTCCGTGGCTGATCAGGATCCTGGGTGTTAAAAATACTCATAAAGAGGAAGATGAAAACCACGAACTGCGGCTTCTGATGGCCAGTCATGTTGTTAATTTTATAAACGAAGACTTCCCTTATGAGATCAACAACGACGTAAAGTCAAGACTGAAGAGCCGATATCTCGATTTGATCGAGGCTGCCTCGAGGGAAAAACCTTCGGATGAGCCCTCTATCGATGAAAACGTGGAACGGCTCTCGCAAATCCAGAAAGCACGCCTTGAAGTGCAGAAATTTGAGCGCACACTGCTAAAACAGTTTCACCATGACAGTTTATTCAATCAATCAACGATCAGACGCATAGAGCAAGAGCTGGACCTGACGGAATTTCAACTCAGCAGTCTAAAAAAAAGATGACGATGAAGGAATGATCTTTGACTATGCGGGATCCAATTCCAGTCGCGACAATAAATAGCTCACTGCCGACTCGGCTCCCTGGTTAAGGTTCACGTGATGCTCTTCCAGCCCATCATAACATCCGCCTGTTACAGAATCGTAGACGTTCTGCTTCAAATGATTTCGTCCGAGGAACCAGTCAAAGCTGAGTTGCATTCTTTCTTTGTAACCGAGATCGGGAAAGACATGATGGAACCTGCTGAGAGCCAAAATGGTATAGGCCACGTCAATGGGCTGCTCACCATAAGGACCTGGTGTCTTATTCTTTGTAAGCCAGCCATGATTCGAGACAACCATAATTTTGCCAGTTGAAAAAATATTTCTTTCCAGGAAATCGAAACAGGACTTCGCGACAGTTTTAAACGTTGTGTTCCCGGTAGTTAAATATGCGCAGAGCAATGCCTCAGGCATTACGCCATTTGCGTAAGTAAGATATTCCTCAAACCACTCCCATTTTTTGTCGGATACTCCCCTGTATTTTGCAACCAGATCGTCCGCGATCGAAATGATGTGCTCCCTGATAATGGGAGTCTCTCGCGCAAGATGGTAAGAGTATAGACCCTTGAGAACAAACGATGCGGACCTGGGCGATCGCATGCCAATTGCATACGGCAACGACTTGAACAACGCCGTTTCCGCTCGCCGGATCCATCGCTCGTTGAACATCTCGCCATAACGGATAAACTCGCCGAGCGCCCACACTGCCCTGCCGTTGGCGTCTTCCAGGTTTTCATGTTGGTTAGCGCTGGAGAATATACCATTCTCATCTACATAGTTCAGGAATTTTCCATCGCCTTGCTGGCAGTAGATTATGAAATTCAGATATGTCTCAATAAGAGGCAGAGCACCCGGATCGACCGTGGCTTTGTAGTACCTGCTCACTGCAATCAATGCCCGAGCATTGTCGTCGAGTGTATGGCCCGATCGGACGTCAGGAAGCGAAAGCTGGCTAAACTGGATCATTCCCCGCTCCGTGGTCAATCTTTTGATGTGCGTTAGTACAATGGGCGGCAGGACATATTGGAGGTCCACCTTTTCCGCATCAATATTCTGCATGGCGAGGTCAATATGAGCAAGGGCAGAATTTGGCCATGCTGTTGGCCGGATCTTGTGCAGTGCATTTAACTTCATATCATTTCTTAGTCTGCTATTGGCAAGCAACTCCTTGGTCGCTTCTGCCAACTTACCCGGAGATTGAAAGGGGACCATTACGCCTGCGCCATCCAATAGCTCTTTAGCATGGGGGATCGGGGTTGAAATTGTAGGACAACCACAGCCCATAGCATAAGAGAACGTTCCGCTGACGGCCTGGTTTGGATCCTTGGATGTGAACAGGTAGATATGGGTCCGCTGAAGGTATCCGAGCAACGCTGGAAGCGAAAGATAACGGTTAACAAACCTCACGTTGTTCTCGAGACCGAGATCAACCACCATTTGTTGCAGCATGTCGCGATACTGTTCGCCATCATGTTTAACAACCGTGGGATGTGTTTTTCCGATAATTAAATAAAGCACGTCGGGAAATGCCCGCACAATATCCGGTAGTGCATCCAGGGCGGTTTCGATATTTTTCCCGGGACCTAATAGACCGAACGTCGTTAGCAAGGTTCTCCCTCTGAAATACTTTTTTGCGGGCCGCGCGATATAGTCGATCGGTGGAACAACGTGTGTTCCATGCGGGATAATTGCGATCTTGCCGGGTGACAATCCATATTCGCTCTCGAGAACTTTAGCTGCATTCATTGTCATCACAATTATTGACACAGAATGATGTGCAATCGTTGAAACGATCTTCTTACGGAGTTCATCGGGACGTGGAAGTATGGTATGAAATGTTGTTATCACCGGCTTATTTAACATACAGATCAAGCCCAATAGATACTGGCCGTACTCTCCACCAAACAATCCAAATTCATGCTGAACAACAACCAGGCTCAGATTGTCGTCGAAGTTTAATTCGGCAGCAAGATCTTCGTATGCTGAGAGATCCGATGACTTTAGTATATACTTTACCTCGTCTGGGTAGTTATGCTCCTCTCCTTCTGCTTCAAGCGCGCATACTTTCAATGAAAAGGATGGCCCGAACTTTTCTTGAATGGATCGCAACAGGTCGTGCGAATAGGTAGCTATACCACACTCGCGCGGCGGATAGCTGGTAACAAACAATATTTCCGGCACCAAACGGCCACCTTGTGATATGTCCATCACCGCGGGCATTGTAGTATCCGCAGCGTTTAATCCTGCGGGGATGGCCTTAGCTGACTCGTTGGCATCGCTTCTATATGATATGTTCATGTCTATCCGGATTTTTGATGTTTCAACAATTCATCAATCAGACCTGAAAGGCTCGTTGACGCGCATGCTATTCGCTCGTCCGCCGCCCCGTAATAGATATAGAGCGTATCGTCGAATACGGTTGCCCCTGTTGGGAATACCACATTGCTGACCTCACCGGAAAATTCCCATGGGTTATCTGGGAAAAAAAGCGGATACGGAAGCCTTGCCAACTCTTTTGACGGATCATTCAACTCCATCAATGCCGCACAAGCCGAATAAACATATCCATTCATTGCATCATGAACTCCATGATAAATAATGAGCCATCCAGCGTCGGTTTCAATTGGCGGGCAACCTGCCCCAATGTAGCTGACTTCGTGATCGTACTTCGGCGCAAGGGCAATGTGTCGTTCCAGATTACCCAGGTATTCACGCCAAAATTCCGGTGTTAATCCAGCTACGGAGTCGATACAGGTTATCTGTATGTCGGGTTTAATTCGATGGAGAAACCAGAGTTTACCGCCAATCCTTCGCGGAAAGAAAACAACGTTCTTGTCCCACACCATTTCCTTCACGCCGTTCTTTGTCGATGAATGATGATGGGCATTGTACCTTTTATACTTCTCGTTAAGAGGGCCCTTTGAGTAAATGAACCCCGACATTTCCTCGTAAGAGAACTGCGGTACGACCAACCCGTGCCGCTCAAAATTCACGAGATCTTTGGAAGTGGCAAGCGCGCCCATTGCGTTAACTCCATCATACGCGCAGTAACTGAGATAATACAGATCGTCTATCTTTACTATTCGAGGATCCTCTATTCCTTGCGATTCATAAGGAGCCTCCGGTGATAATATTGCAGTTGCATTTCTTGTCTCAACAGTAAGCGGACCGTGTAAGCGGCAGTATCCCACCGTTGAACGATTACCCCGACGAACAGCGCGGTATAGTAAATGGACATAGTCGCCTTCACGTATCACCGCAGGGTTCAAAACTCCGCCTTCCTCAAAGGCATTTGAAGTCGGCGCAATTAATATTCCTTCCCGTTGTATTGAGACCATTCCGCAAAGTCTCATTATTTAAGACAAGCGACTTACAGATCGATGCAAAACAATTACACAAGTCACATATCCAACAGGAATAGTAAAGGGATTATAAAAACCGCGATCGATGTCTCCTGGATTGGTGTCTACGATCACGAAGTCCTGAGCGGACGGCCAAGCCGATAAAGGTGCTTAAGGTGCGATATGAATGCAGCTAACATCGATCGATATTCATTATAGGCAATACCATATTCGGCACAGGTTTGCCGTACGTACTTAGCCACAGCCGGGTAGTGGACATGACTGATCCGGGGAAACAAGTGATGCTCGATCTGAAAATTAAGACCTCCAAGGGTCCAATGCAGAAACCGATTCCGCGTCGCAAAATCAGCTGTCGAACGCACCTGGTGAATTGCCCAGTCGGGTCGCTCCTGTGTCTCATTAACACTAAAAAACTCAGTTCCATCCACCACGTGCGCAAGTTGGAATACTATGCTGATAGTGACCCCGCACACAAATGTTGCCACGAGAAATCCAATCAACCATTGTATCCATCCAACAAACAGGATCGGAACCACAATGTAAAAGAAGATAAATGCCAGCTTTGTAAGCCAGAATACAAAATGCTGGCTTAACGGAAGTCTCTTTTTGGGGGAACTCACCGATATCCGTCCACTCAGATACTTCTGAAAATCTTCATAGAAGATCCAAACGATGTATGAAATACCGTAGAGAACAAACCAGTAGATATGCTGAAAACGATGGTAGGCCCTTAGCGGCTGTCCTTCATGCAGCCTCATAAATGGTTTTACATCAATGTCGGAATCCAGCCCCTCAATATTAGTGTAAGTGTGGTGATTGACATTGTGCTTTATTTGCCAGAAATACGCCGTCCCGCCCAATACATTCAGAAAATGAGCTGCGGTGGTATTCAAAATACGGTGTTTCGAAAAACTGTGGTGACCTCCATCATGCATTACATTGAATCCGATCAGGGACATATTCAGTCCCAAAAGCATGCAAAGCGGCACAGATACCCATATTACTGGTGTAAAGAAGACTAATGTTACATACAATCCCACCGCAGCCGAAATCAGTATCGCACCTTTGAGCAGCAGTCTTGCATTGCCGGCCTGGTGAATATTGCTTTCTGTAAAATAGTCGCTCACGCGTCGTTTCAGCAATGTGAAAAACGGGCTTTTGCCATGGTTAAATGAATATGTAGTCATTGAGATGGAATTGGCTCTATTGATTCAACGAAATAATGGTACTCATCGTTCGTCTGACGTGCCGTCCAACAGCCACACCGCCTAGTTCTCGTACCCGCTTTTGATAACGGTAGCCAGCATTTTAAATTTCTCTATAGAACTAATATCACTCCGAAAATGAGCTGGTATAATAATGCATTGCCCTGAAGCCAAATGGTGACTGGTGCCATTAATCGTAACATCTGCGCTACCCTCAATAATGTACACCAGCGTATCGAACGGCGATATCGTGCTTCCGGTATTTACGCGCGCATCCACCGCCACGAGGGTAACGCTGCCTGTAGTCTTGCTCATGATTCTTGTCATCTCGAGTTTACCTGCTCCGTAGTCTACGATGTCAACAGTTGCATATACGGTGGCTCTTTCGAGAGAATTCATGAGTTAATCGTTCAAGTGATTGATGGCATCAAACATAAAAAACCGATCGGCCCTCTTCCTTACATACCAGCAAGCGAAAGTTACACTTGTCACAGGTTCCACAAACTTATCAAGCACCGACAGGGACGTCTGCGTCCGTAAAATATATAACATTGGTAGTCATCCCTGTAATACATTCTACCTGTAGCCAACCGTCCTTTGCGAGGCAAACAACCATTACAGGCATGAAAAGACACATTATGAAGTTTATTTTGACTGCCATCCTTATAACCGTAGTATTCATGGCATTCGCGCAGGATGAAAAGATGGCCGAAAGAAATACTTCCGTGGATCTTCCAAAGTTCAACCGCGCCAACGTCGATTCAGCTGCGGATTTCCAGCGTTTTAAAAAAGAAGCGGAACTGGAAATCGCAAAGAACAAGCAAACTATTGCAGACCTGAAGAACCGGAAGACAAAGAAACACAAGAGCACCAGCGAAAACTATAAAGAGCAGATATCGAAGCTTGAAGAATTGAACGATCATATGGCCATCAAGATCAATACCTCCGAAATGATCCAGTCAAAAAATTGGACCAGTTTCAAACAAGACTTTAATCGTGAAATGACTGAACTGAAAACTTCGATCGGGAACGTCGCCGAAGGGGTCACTAATCGCTGATTTGTTCCACTAAAGCAGTTTAAGGAAAATAAGCTATGACCCTGTACATGACCATCAATAAAATAATAGTTGTCTCTTTGCAGTACGTCATCGATAATATATACCGGATATTGACGCAAGGGCGCTGACGGCAACCCTGGTTTCCCAGTTTGTTGTTGTTTCGGCGGAACCACATGAACTGACCTCAGCGTTCTCAATGCCACCCGGCCGCGACTACACGTTGCAATTCACCCAATTTGAAGATATGATATCAGAACAAAATCAAGAAAGAACATTGCGACCGTTCCAAATGCTGATCAATCAATTTGATTCCGAAGCAGAGGCTGCAAAGGAAGCGTTAACTGACTGGGAGAAAGCACGGTCCATTAGTGGATCGAACAGCGACATGACCACCAACAATGAACTGGATCAGAAGATCCGGCAACTGGAGAAAGGCAAGAGCGATGTCGAAAAGTTTGTCCAGGGACTTCAGGTAAAGTTAGAATCCACCGATGTCGACCTTGAACAAATACTCAACGATCTTCAACCTTCTCTCGCCAACTTTACATTAGTATTCAACGAAAGCAGATCCCTCTTAAACTACAGGTATACGGTAATTCAAAAGAACGACATAAACAGGCGCATAACGGCTGTTAACTCGTCGCGAATGATAAGCAATGCTGATATGGGATCGTTACAAAATCTTTGGACCAGCATCTTAGGTATGCCAAACGACAAGAGATTGCTGGCGTCGAAAAAAGTATTTGAGGCTCGCCTAAAAGACTGGGAAAACCTGATCGAACAAAAGGCCAACAGCAGAAACTCTGTGCAGCCGTGAATCATGTAACATCTCATTTCTTTAGTGTAACGGGCTGACTCACATAACGTCGTAGATTGCAAGACAACAAAAGGTTTACCATTCCAATCAATGAAGGATCCGATCAACAATGACAACAAATACCCGAGAGGGATCTTCATTTACGCCAAAGCTCATCCTGAAACGAAGCTGGTTATCAATGACTACAAGCAAAGGATCTATTTCTGTTCTGCAGTGGGTGACCAGGAGATGAAGCAACTTGCATACTTCGAACGCGAGCTGATCGAGCCGGATAATCGAAGTTAATTTCTTAACACGCTGGATAGTAACGCAACGTCCGCACTGTTTGCCGTATTCAAGGCAACGGCAGATCCACCAATAACATCAAATAGGATTATCGAAATATAGTCTTATCTTTGCCTTATCAATTGCGGATATTCTTAGCCTGCCCGCTTCCACGCATTGCAGCATTAATTCTCTCCTCAGTTAGCGTCCACAAAAACAGATTGGACAAATCAATAAAATAATAAAATATGCAAGGCATCGTAAAATTTTTCAATGAAGCCAAAGGCTTCGGATTCATTCGCCCTACAAATTCTAATGAAGATCTTTTCGTTCATTCATCGGGACTCATTGACAAGATCCGTGAGAACGATAAAGTTGAATTTGAGCAAGAACGCGGCAATAAAGGAATGAATGCCGTCAAGGTTCGGACTCTCCGTTAATTTTTTAACTCGGATCCTGAGTTCAGATTAACGACGATAATGACCCGTTCGACGATCACCGGCACCGGAAGTTATATTCCCGACCTCGTTGTCGCGAACAACTCATTTATCGACACCCAGTTTTTTAGTAAGAAAGGCATCAGGCTATATCAAAGCAACAAGGTCACTATAGAGAAATTCAATATGGTGACCGGAATTGAAGAACGTCGGTACGCGAGACCGGAGCAGAATACCTCCGATCTTGCCTACAGGGCTGCCGTTGATGCGATCGCTTCTGCGAACATCGACCCTGAGTCAATTGACTACATCATTGTTGCCCATAACTTCGGCGACATTGCAATCGGAACAAACAGAGTGAACCAGGTCCCATCGCTCGCTTCGAGAGTGAAATCGTTGCTCGAAATTAATAATCCCGATTGCGTTGCTTATGATCTTATATTTGGATGCCCCGGTTGGGTTGAAGCTGTTATCCAGGCAAACTATTTCATTGGTTCGGGAGACGCGAGACGATGTCTTGTGATCGGCGCCGAAACTTTATCCCGCATTGTCGACGTTCACGATCGTGATTCTATGATCTTCAGCGACGGAGCCGGTGCCATCGTCCTCGAGGCAATGGAATCGAACACTGGTGGGATCCTATCGCACAAAACACAAACACACGCCGTGAATTATGTCAGCGCCCTCGAGATGTCTGCATCATTCTACCCGTATGGCAAAGACAAGAACGAATTATTCATCAAAATGCAGGGCCGCAAGGTCTACGAGTTTGCGCTCACCCATGTTCCAAATGCTATAAAAAGCGCTCTTGATAAAGCAGGGATTACTATCGATAAAGTCAGTAAGGTTCTTGTGCATCAAGCCAATGAGAAGATGGACAGGGCAATCCTCGAACGACTCTTTAAGCTCTACGGGAAGTGTGATGTGCCTGAAGGTATTATGCCGATGACTGTTCACTGTTATGGTAATAGTTCTGTGGCAACGATCCCGACACTTCTTGATCTCCTTGTAAAAGAAAAGCTCGATGGCCATTCAGTAACTACCGGCGACATTATAGTAATGACCTCGGTTGGAGCAGGAATGAACATCAATGCCATTGTGTACCAGGTGTAACCATTGACACCGTCGATCCCCCCGATCGCGCGAAAAAGCCCAGATCCCCGTTTTACCAGGTTTCCAGTCTCAAAAAAATACCCTACGTCACGCGTAATAGTCACATAAAAGCTTATCTTGTTCAAACGTTTGACCAACGGATTTAAGGCCCTTTTTGACCTCACAACTTTCCCAGATCCTTGAAAAGGAAATCCACAATTGTCGACATCGCCGTGAAAGTCGGCGTTACGCCCTCTGCTGTGTCAAAGGCCTTCAGCGGCCATCCCAGGATCAGCGAGGAGACCAGGCGCAAAGTGTTAATAGCAGCAGAGGAATTGGGATACAAACCCAACTCCCTCGCCAGGGGACTACGGCAAGGAAAAAGCCGGTTAGTCGGCGTAATCGTT
Source organism: uncultured Ohtaekwangia sp. (assembly GCA_964490505.1). GTDB lineage: Bacteria > Bacteroidota > Bacteroidia > Cytophagales > Cyclobacteriaceae > ELB16-189. The sequence goes on from CAZBCP010000001.1 coordinate 269,406, forward strand.
CCTGGAGTGCATTATGGTTTTTTCTCCAGTGCCATCAAGGGCATCGAGGAAGCAATGACAAGTAATGGTTACAATGTGATCATCGCTCAAACGCGCGATTCGCAAGACCATGAACAACGACAAATAGAGGGACTTATGAACGCGCAAGTTGAGGGTATCATAGCCTCAATTGCCATGGAAACAAAAGATTATAGTGCCTTTCTGAATGTAAGCAAACATATTCCAGTCGTACTATTTGACAGGACCTTCAGCCATGAAACATTGAGCGAAGTAACTATCGACGATTTTGAGGGAGCGGTCTCAGCCGTTAATCACCTGCTGCAAGAAGGGTACAAAAGAATAGCACACCTGGCAGGATATAGCCATGTAAAACCATTCCACCAAAGGATCCAGGGTTACAAAGCCGCGATCAGTGCCGCAGGAATACCGTTCAGAGATGACTATATCATTGAATGCACTACCGATAGCGAAATCGGAGAAAAGGCAGCGGAAAAACTCCTTGCCTTGAGTGAGCCCCCCGATGCAATCTTCGCCGCCAGTGATTACCTCGCGTACGGGGCCATACAAGCCGTCTCAAAAAAAGGATTACGTGTTCCGGAAGATATCGGTGTCGTTGGGTTCAGCAACGAACCTTTTACACAGCAGGTGGCACCAACAATCAGTACCGTTAATCAATACAGCGAAACGCTTGGGGCCTCTGCTGCCCAGATACTCCTGGAACACATGGAAACGATCAGAAAGGATAACCCGGTTGTAGCTCAGAGGACGATCAAGCCCAACCTGATCGTACGACAATCTTCAAAACGAAAGAAAATCACTCAATGACTTTGATAACAAACTTATGAGAAAACATCTATTAACAATTTCTTTGCTCTGCCTCGCACTCACAACCCTGGCACAGGAACGTTTTGCTCCTTCGTGGCAATCATTAAAGCAATATGACGCACCGGAATGGTTTCGGGATGCGAAGTTCGGGATCTTCATTCACTGGGGCTTATATTCCGTTCCTGCTTTCGAATCAGAATGGTATCCCCGACTGATGTATGAAAAAGGTCACAGGGCCTACAATCATCATATTGAAAAGTACGGAGCGCTAAATAAATTCGGATACAAAGATTTCATTCCTCAATTCAAGGCTGAAAAATTCAACGCGGATGAGTGGGTCGATCTCTTTGTAAGATCAGGCGCAAAATACGTTGTGCCTGTAGCGGAGCACCACGATGGATTTGCGATGTACAAGACGGCTCTTTCTAAATGGAATGCCGCCGAGATGGGACCAAAGCGCGATATCGTCGGTGAGCTTGCAGAAGCTTCACGTAAAAAGAACCTTGTGTTCGGTGTATCTTCTCATCGCATCGAACATTGGTGGTTCATGAATGAAGGGATGAAGACAGACTCCGATGTAAAAGATTCTGCATACTTTGACTTCTACGGCCCGGCGACAGTTTTTAATCCCTGGGAGAAAGATCTAAAACGTGATAAAATGACCCCGGAGTTCATGAATGACTGGTTGCTCCGAACTACAGAGCTCGTGGATAAATACAAGCCGCAACTCGTTTGGTTCGATTGGTGGATCGAGCAGGCCGAGCTGGAACCTTACCGAAAGAGCTTCGCCGCATACTATTACAACAAAGGCCTGGAATGGAACAAGGGTGTTGTGATCAACTATAAAAATGACGCCTACCCTAAGGAAGCAGCGGTCTACGACATAGAAAGAGGAAGCAGTAAAGCAACAAAAAAAGATCCATGGCAGACAGACACATCCATTGGAAAAAAATCATGGGGATACATTGATGGTGAAGAAAACAAAAGTCCAAATGAGCTCATCGATGTCCTTATAGATATCGTAAGTAAAAACGGGAATCTATTATTGAACATCGGGCCAAAAGCAGATGGTACGATTACCACCGAACAAAAGGATGTACTGCTGTCGATCGGCAAGTGGTTATCCGTCAACGGTGAAGGTATTTATGGGACAAGGCCCTGGATCGTCGACGGCGAAGGACCAACGCAAAACCCGGACGAAACTATTCAGTTCAGCGAATACAAATTGAAAGGGTATACTTCAAAGGATATAAGGTTTACATCAAAAGGCGAAACGATATATGCTTTCGCAATGGATCAACCGAACGAAAAAGTCGTCATTAAATCCCTCGACAAGCATAAAGTCCAGGACATTGTCTTGCTGGGCAGCAGTGAAAAGATCAAATGGGTACAGAACAAGAACGGTCTTACAATTCAACCGCTGAAAAATTATCCGACCGAATTTGCGGTATGCTATAAAATAACGGTCACTAAATAGGGAATAGCGCATGAAGTTGAGTTCTTAATAAAAAAGAATAATATTTATGCCAAAAGAACAGTATGAAAAACCTCATTTGTATTGTTTGCCTGGTATGCCCCCTCCTGACCTTTGCGCAAAGAAGTATCAGGCTTGCCTCTCCTGATGGTAACATCTCCTTTACATTTCAACTCCAGAATGGAAAGGCGATCTACAATGTGGCCCATAAAGGAAGATCCATCATCGATAACAGTGCCTTGAGCCTGTCCTTCGATGATGGAAATTTTGACGGCAGCACGATACGAATCAATAAGCCCAGCTATCGCGAAGGAATAGAGGATTATCAATTGCCATTCGGAAAAACCAGTCACGTACGCGATCGATTCAAAGAAGTAAGGATACCCCTTCAACAGACCCAGCCTCCTAATCATAAAATAGACCTGGTTGTGAGGGCCTTCAATGATGGGCTTGCGTTTCGTTATGAATTTCCGCAACAGCAAAACTGGAGCACATATACATTACTGGACGAAAACACCACGTTTAAAATATCCGGAGATCCGACCGCTCACACTTTGTTCCTGCGTAACTATACAACATCGCACGAGGGACCTTATGCCTCATTGCCTCTAAGCGAGATCAAGGCCGACACTTTAATGGCCGTACCTACCCTGTTTGAGCTTCACGGAAATAAATACCTCGCCATTACAGAAGCCGCACTGTTGGATTACGCAGGAATGTATTTATCAAAACACGATGGTGTTTTGAAAAGCACATTATCTCCGTTGCCGGATCGAAACAATGTAAAAGTAAAAGCCACCCTGCCGCATCGCACACCCTGGCGCGTATTGATGATAAGCGATCGGATTGGAGCGCTTATTGAAAGCAACATCATTACCAATTTGAATGAACCTTCAAAAATAAAAGATGTAAGTTGGTTAAAGCCAGGCAAGACAACATGGCCCTGGTGGAATGGCAACACGACACCCGACACTACTTTTGCGCCAGGGAATAATTTCGAAACCAATCAATACTATATTGACTTCTGTGCGCGGAATGGAATAGAATATCACTCGGTCGTAGAATACGGAACAAAAGAATGGTACTGGAACGACGGCGTTGGCGTTGTACCCGGACCTAACGTGGATGCTGCCCGACCCATTCCGGGCCTTGATATGAAACAAATGTGTGACTATGCAAAAAAGAAAGGTGTGGATATAAGGGTGTGGGTTCATTGGGCAGCGCTATTTCCCGCACCCAGGATTGATTCTGTGTTTGCAGTATATGAAAGATGGGGCATAAAAGGAATGATGGTCGACTTTATGGACAGGGACGACCAGGAAATGGTAAATATTCAAACGGAGATCCTCGAGAAAGCAGCAAAATATCATTTGCACATTCAATTTCATGGTGCTTATAAACCGACGGGGCTAAGCCGCACGTATCCAAATGAACTTACCAGGGAAGGAACGTTGAACTACGAAGCAGACAAATGGGTAAAAACAGGCATCACCCCAGACCATGATCTTTATATGCCCTTCACAAGAATGCTGGGAGGACCAACAGATTATCACCTTGGTGGTTTTAGAGCAGTGCCTCCTTCAAAATTCCAGGTCCAGTTTACGAAGCCGCTGGTGTTAGGTACCCGTTGCCACATGCTGGCGATGTACGTGGTGCTGGAAAGCTACCTGTCGCTGGTTTCCGATTACCCTGCGGCTTATCACGGTCAGCCGGGATTTGAGTTCATTAAGAAAGTACCGACCGTTTGGGATGAAACAAAAGTACTCGATGCAAAAGTGGGTGAATATGTTATCATCGCAAGAAGGAAAAATGAAGATTGGTACATCGGAATGATCAACAACCACGACGGGAGACAACTATCTATTCCGCTGACTTTCTTGAAGGAAGGAAATTACACAGCCGACATTTATACCGATGCTGATGATGTTGCTGAAAATCCTAATCGCCTGGTAAAACAAACAAAGACAATCACGAGCAAAGATGTGATCTCATTTAAGGCAGGAGGCGGTGGTGGCGCAGCAATTCATGTTAGAAAGCAATAGATCCCGGATCTCTTCGAGGAAACTTCCTAAATGACGGGCTTTATATTCCCTGTTAGTCTGGGTGACACGCCAGGTATAGCCTAATTAAACGACTGCCTGAATTCCAACGGCGAGAGGTTGGTCTTGGTCTTGAATAGTTTACTGAAGGACTGTGAATGTTCGAAGCCAAGCTCGTAAGCGATCTCACTTACAGACAAATCGGAAGTGGAAAGTTTCTCTTTTGCTTTCTCGATCAGTTTATCGTGAATGTGTTGCTGGGTACTTTGCCCCGTGAGCACTTTCAACAGCCCGCTTAAATAGCTGGGCGAAACGTTCAGCGACTCCGCAACAAATTGAACGGTCGGCAGCCCCTTCCTTGAAGTCGCGTCCTGATTGAAGTAATCAGTCAGTAATTCCTCCAGCCGGTGAAGGATCTTATGATTGGTGACCTTTCGGGTGATGAATTGACGCTGATAAAAACGTTGAGAATAATTCAGCAGCGTCTCGACTTGAGAAATAATAATGCCCTGACTAAAACTGTCGATGTTGGTATGATATTCTTCCTGGATCTTCTTAAGAATGTTAATGATCGTCTTCTCTTCCTTTTGAGAGAGAAAGAGTGCCTCGTTTGCCGAATAACTAAAATACTCGTAATGCTTAATGCTCCGGGCGAGCGGTGTGTTCCAGAAAAAATCGGGATGGATAAGTAACATCCATCCCGTCTGCTTGCGGACATTATTGGGATCGTGTTGAATTTGAAAAACCTGGCCCGGCGCAACGAAAAGCATAATGCCTTCGTCGAAGTCGTACTCCTGCTGCCCATATCTAAACTTCCCGCTGAAATTCCTCTTCAGGGAAATCGAGTAGTAGTCCTGAACCAACGTCATTGCCTCATACGAAAGCTCGATGTCCTCCACCCTGACGACGCTGATCAACGGATGCTCAGGCTTGGGAAGATTCCTGAACTTATGAAACTGGGTGATCGATTTGATCCGATACGGTTTTTCATTCCCCATAACTGATTTGATCTTTGAATGCCTTATTAGTTATTAAAAACTTTCGAAAACTCCTTTGCAAAATCTTCAAGCGACACTTTTCCCAATTCTGGTTTGTGCAGATCATAGTCCGCACGCAGCTTGCCAGAATGAAGCGACTCTCCAAGTTCTACCAGATTCTCCGCCGCATTTGGCGGAACGCCGGCTGACTGCAGCGATTGAAGCACCTGTGCTGCAGGCAACACCAGCCACTTCAAATCCGGTTTTCCTATTGCTTTTCCTAAAACACGAGCAACTTCATTGCAGGTGCGGTCGTCACTGGCAACGTAGCGGATCATGTTTTTTCCACTTAAGTCGGTCAACTCTTCGGCTATAACGCTGGCTATGTCGATGGGTGAAACCAGTGCAAGTCTGTCTTCTCCGCCATATACATGTCCAATGAAACCCGCTGCCTTGATCATATCGACAAACGCCAATAGGTTATAATAGAAGAACCCGGGCCTAACGCAAGTCAAGTTGATATCCGGAACGTTCTTTAACAAATTCTCGGCCTTGTGCGAACCGGTGATGAATCCTGTGCCTGAGGGGAGATCCGCACCTATACTGCTCAAATAAACAACTCTCCTGACACCGGCTTGCAAAACAGCGTTCGCATAGCATTTTCCAATTTGCTCATAATAGGCGATTTGATCGGCTGCTCCGAAGTCCGGAGGGTTCATGCAATACAACGAGTCCGCGCCGTGAAACACATTGGTCAGAAACGCGAGGTCGTTCAACGAGCCGATAGCCGCGGCGGCGCCAAGGGCTTCGATGGTCTTTTGTCTCTCCAGGTTACTGCTGACGACCGTCACTGAATGGTGCTTTCTCACGAGTTCTTCGACGAGGGGCCGGCTGATATGCCCCAGGGATCCTGTTACGATAATTTTCATTTCTCTTTTTTCATTTGATGATCCAAAGGTCACCAACGATCAAAGAGGAGTTGTAGCCATATCTACTGTTGTCGTAGTCAAAAATGATGTTCAGTAATTAGTCTCTAAGAAACACTTCTACCCTCCTGTTAAGCGCCTGGTGTTCTTCTGCAGAGCGGCTCGCCTTAGGTTGCGCCGAACCAACACCTGTAACCGTTATCCGCTCGGCATCCACGCCGCTCTTTAGCAGCAACCTTCTTATAAATTTCGCACGCTTCAACGACAACGGACGGTTGAGTCGCGAGATGCCGTCGGCACTTGTGTGACCGACGATCGCGATATTCATGTGCTTATTTCCTTGCAGCACTGAAACTACTGAATCGATCTTTGATGTGTAATCCTCTTTCGTCTTCGAAGTCGACTGCTCGAAATAGAACACACCGATCGGTGCTTGCGGGATCTTTTGAAGCTCGATCTCGTGGACTGTCTTTAACGTATCATATCCTTCAACGGCTACTTCGCGTACGAAATAACCTTTGGCCCGCGCCGTAACGTATACCGTCAGCATGCTTTTAAAAACGGAAGGCGCGAGATAATTATCGTGCAAGAGAACGACCTGTCGCTGCTTTTGCTCATCAAGGGCCTCATACCTCGCATTTACAGGTTGGCCCGAAGAACCATCGAAAGCACTCAGCTCGAGCATGCTCGTGGGTTTTTTCGCGAACATGCTGATGTCGAGATCGGTTGGCGTGATGTTGCCCCTGGTTTCCTTTACTTCCTTAGTTCTCTTACTTCCGCTGGTGCTCAGGAACCCGAGGGTGAGTCCAAGCGTCAGATCTTTAAATCCGTCGGATAGTTTATTGCTTGAAGTGAACTTCAGATCATTTTGAAGCGATGAAAAATCGACCGGGTTCAAACTCGTGTGATATCTGAGGTTAACACCCCACACGACTCTTATCGGCGCACCACCCAGGTAGGGTACATAGAAATTATATTGGATAAATGTGGATGCGCCAAAGTTATCGGTCTTGTATTTGTTGTTTGGTCCAGACTTATCCGCATATTGTAACTTATTGAACTCGCGATCGAATCCTATTTGATATTCAATCCTCGGCAATCCCACCGAGTTCTCGTTCCTGCTCTTCAGCAAATGCAACATTAAGCCAACACCAATATTGTTGTAATCGTAATGGATCGACTTCCTCCATTCCGGTGTTGGTGTATCGCCAAACTGATCGATCTGTGTCGATCCTCCCACATACGATAACGTGAGTAGTACCCTTCCCCTTCGCGTTCCGAAACCTGTCATAAAGGAATTCGCATCGGCGCCACGAACCTTGAAACCGTAGTTTGTTACGCCGGGAGGTTTCGGTCCGTTCAAGTTATACGCCTTGATATATTGCCTGAAGTTCGGAGCGTCGAACCGACCTACCACGTTCCAGTTAACATGAACGTATTTCAATCCCACTTGCGAGAATGATATCGCGGGTAGTGTGAGAAAGATCAGCAGGGCTACTAATCGCATAGACTGCGTTCAATTTAGCAAAAACACCTCAGCCCTCGCACATCAATGAATTTTTACAAGACTTCAGTCAGTAAGGACAATTTCTTTGTTAAAAAAAAGAGAACACATGAAGTCAATCTTAACATCCATCCTTTTGTATGTGGTCGCCTTTTCAGTACAGGCACAAAATGAAATTTCAACCAACCAGGCAAAAAGCCAAAACCGCAAAATGAAAGAATTCAGTTTTATTGTTCGCGTACCATTGTCTTATTCCAGGGAACAGGTAGCAACAGCAAATACAGTGTGGGTCGAACTGCTCAGTAAATGGAAAAAAGAAGAGATCTGGATTGCAAGTTTTCCTTTCCCCACCGACGGGTACCTTATTACCGGTAAAGATAAAACAGTCTCCCAGGGCAGCGTTCGAAGCAACGATCAAAAGGTCGTTAGTGCTATATTCTTGCGCGCCGCATCAATAGAACAAGCGATCGATCTTGGGAAGACGTTTCCTGTTCTGGAGTATGGCGGAATTGTCGAAGTCAGAGAAATACAAACGCCCCCGTCTTCTAACTAGACTGATCATCTCCACGATACGGGAGCCTTTTGAAACTCACCGGGCGTTTGTCCGGTGAATTTCTTAAAGTCCCTGTTGAAATGCGATTGGTCGAAATAACCGGCACTGAGAGCGAGCTGGCTCAAGCTGTCAATTGTAATGGCCTTGTTCAATACCTCCTTCATCCTGAGAATAGACACGAGTTGCCTGGGGGTGGCACCGACGGATCGTCTGAAACGTTTCTCCAGGGCGTCCTGGCTAATAAAAAGTTGGTCTGCAAGTGTATGTATCCTGATCTCGAATGGGTTAGTCCTGATCTTCTCCAGGGCCGCGATCACAAGTTCATCAACACGCCGATGGGTCAACTTTGATATCAAAAAGGCTTCGACAATATCTTTTCGGGCCAGGTTATCGGAAGCAAAGCTCAGTTTATCCTCAACTTGCGAAAGATCCGCATAGCCTTTCAAAAATTGCAGAGGCACACTTTCTTCAAACAATTCATGCAGTGGCTCCTCAAAGAAGACCTTTCCTGCGCCAGTCTTCAAGCGTACAATCACGTTGCCGGTTCCCTCTGCGTAGACAACTTGCTTCGATGAACGTCTTAGTCCTGAAACTGAAAAACATGGTATACTATCTTTAAAAGATCCGTCGAGAAAACTGACATTTCCTTTGAAACGAAATATCAGGGTAAGTCCCGCGTTCGGCAAGATCCGATGCAGTCTGTCAACATCGGATTCAACAACATGATATGCTTCAACATAAGGTTGCAGTATCGTTGCAGGGGCGTAGGTTGATAAATTCATAGGATGAGACTTAATCGTATCATTATTTTGAACGCTCGAACGCGCTGTTGAGTTCGACTAACAGAAGCCCCTGAATTTATTTTTCGGTCATTTTTTTTGTCGTTTCCGTCATAATGCTGATGGCCTTCGTAAAGTATGCCTCGATAGCTTCGAGTTCGTTGGTGGTAAAAGAGGCTAATAGTTTCTCGGACTTACTCCGAAAGTCTTTATACAATGGCGCAAAGAGGTCCATGATAGTCTGATTGTTCGGAACGATGATCACTTTCCGGCGATCTTCCTTTGCATACTGGCGTTTAACGAGCTTCTTTTTTTCAAACCGGTCTATCAACCCGGTCACTGCCCCGGTGGTGAGCCCGGTTAACTCCGAGAGCTCCCCTGCTGTCATTTGGCCCTTCTGCATCAAAAAGCCGAGGTACTTGTGATCTGTCCCCGGCAGACCCGCGTTTCGGGCAATCGCCTCATGCATCTGGATGGAGGAGAAAGCGTATTGCTGGCTCAGCTTCCTGGTTTTTTCAATAGTGCTATCACTCATGGCTATGTCTTATTTTCTAAGCATCTTAGGCACGAAGATAATATTAACTTGCGAGAATGATATCGAACGGTGCAAAAGGAAAAAACAGGGAACCAAAAAAAGAAGTAACGTCTGATCTACTTACTGCTTCACATCCAGTTCCGCACCTGCATAGGCGAAGCCCAGCCACTGGTCGGTTAGAAGCACTTTTTTATAGAGCTCGTTGGCCTGGTCTGCATTGCCATTGTATGCCAGGAAGTTGGCAAGGCCGTAGAGCTTTGTCATATCTCCCACGGACATCGTCGTCGGTTCCATCGCCGGATCGATCAACTCCTCAGGAGTGATCAGTTTCTTATATAAAAGGAGACGACGGAAGTAAGCATAGTTCTTGTCTTCGATCGGGTAATCGAGCGTAAAGGGTGTCAATACATTTTCCGCCTTAGTCTTCTCTCCCATTCGCTGATATGCATTGTACAGCCAGTCGTTCGCACCTGCAATATTGTTCGGCTCCTTTGTTGCCTCGAGGGCTTTCTCAAATGCTGCCGCGCAGTCGGCATAATCTCTCTTCAAAAAATGATAGACCCCAATATGGTACCACACCTGGTGTTGAGTAGTTGCCGTCGGCTTGCCATCGCCGCCGATCTCCATTGCTTCCGGCTGCGACGCCATAAGGTCCCGGGCTTTATCAAGATCTGCAATGGCATCGTCGAGTTGACGTAAGTTGATATAACGGTGACCGCGATACCGGTACAACTTAAATGATTCGGGAAACTTTGAAATTCCTTCGGTATAGTTGGCGATAGCATCGCGATACTTATTCTGTGTAACCAGCAGCCTGCCTACTTCCACATAGTCATCTTCCGATAGCGACGCCTTGCCTTTCAAGATGCTCAGCAGGCTGTCACTCTTCCTGGAAACAACAGAGTCGGGCTTACGAGTGTACAGCGGTTTTCCCGAGAATGAAACTGCTTCGGCACCAGGCGGAAGGGTAACTGGTTCTGATTTTTGATCGGATTGAGTGGCGCAGCCAAACGCTGCGAGCAAAGTGAGGAACAGGTAGAGGTGCTTCATGGACTGAATTTAGAAAAGAAAATCCAAATGGTGTGGGCTCCATTTAGACCAAAGCCCTCCTGACTGCAGGCGGCGGGTAGAAATATTTTCACTTTGTTTATCTTCATTGATCCGACTCAAAAGAGTCCACAAAAATCAATGAAAAACTTAGCATTCTCCATCCCGTTCCTTTTGCTATGCCTCTGTTGCTCCCCTCCTTCCAAAGAAGAAATAAAATGGTGCGATAAGCCACGACCCGTCATCGACGACAATCTAAAACGCCCTCAATATTCCAACTACTGGTTCGAGGTGTACGAGGTCCAGGATGGTATCTTTGCGATCTCAGAACCATATCAATGGCAGGAGGTTATCTCTTACCTCATAATCGGAAATGAATTCGCGCTGCTATTCGATACAGGTAACGGTATCGGCAACATCAAGGCCGTTGCCGATTCCATCACTAAGTTACCGATCAGGGTGCTAAACTCTCATTCGCATTACGATCACGTTGGTGGCAACGCAGACTTCGATTTCATCTACGGCATGGATACGGAATTCACACGCGGCCGGCAACAGGGCCGCACCCATGAGCAGGTGAAAGAAGAAGTCTCGCCCGCCGCCTTGTGCAAAGCATTACCACAAGGCGTCAAGGCCGAAGACCATCTCATTCGCCCTTACGAGATCGACCAGGTCGTTGACGAAGGATCTGTGATCGACATGGGCAATCGAAAGCTGAAGATCATCTCCATACCCGGCCACACACCGGATGCCATCGGTTTGATCGACGAAGAAAATGGACTACTATGGACCGGCGACACGTTCTACAAAGGACCTATCTGGTTGTTTGCCGAAGAGACCGACCTGCCTGCCTATCGAAACTCAATAGCACGCCTCTCCAGCCTTGCTCCTTCTCTTCGATATTTATTGCCAGCTCACAATACACCGCTGGCAGATCCGTTGTTACTACAAGCGCTCGATAAAGCATTGAGTGAAATTGAGACGGGTGAAGCGCAAGGAACCGTCAACCAGGACGGCAGAATGGTCTATGAGTTCAAAGACTTTTCGATCCTCATGGCTAAGTAATAAGGAATCCATTATAACCATGCGCAAATATTTTTCCGTTCTCTTAACCCTTTTGGTGCTGGGTGTCGGCTGCTCCGAAGACACCATAAATGAACCGGAATTTGTTCCAACCGACGTTATTCTAAAAACCAAAAGTTACTACCCTGTCGAAGATGTGTTCGATTTCATCAACTCCTTAGATCACGAAGTGGAAGTGATTCATGGAGGCGTTTACACCTCCAGCTTGCCGAACGACAGCTTGCAATACATCCAGGACTACGTAAACGTGAAACCATATATTGATTCTAAAACCTGGCCACTGTCTGGTTATGTAAGCGCTGTGACCGGCGAGCTTACCTTCTTCCCCAGGTTCTTCAATATGAAGAACAAAGAAAATCAGCAAGACTGGCTGGCGACAATGGCCATCCTCCAACTTTCAGAAAAAAGAGATAATGTGACTCACGGATATACTATTCTTTTTCACGTGCCCGCTGGCCAGGAAAAGTTTTGGGTAAAAGAATTTCAAAAGCTGGAATTTGTGGACTGGGTAGAATTGAACTATTACAGCAATATTCAACCGACATGATGAAGCATCGGTTTGAGAGAACGGATTGACAATAAGGCCCTCAGGGTCATTGCTTCACACGTTCGAACAGCTCGATAAAGTTTCCCGATGGATCCTCCAGCAGGATTTGTCTGCCCGCCGGTGCTGATACAATTTCGTTTCTGAATTTCGCGTTCTTACGCTTAAGATCCTGGATAACCGATTCAAGATCCTGCACTTCGAGATGGAATCTATTCCAACCACCTGGCGACGGCATTTCACCATCCGGCATAGCCTGGCCTGCGCCTCCTGCACCGGGCTTATTCAACAACAGGTGAAGTTTCCCTTTGGACAGCATCGCGAAGGCGTTTGGAGTATGCATGACCACCTTGAATCCTAGCAGGTCTGTGTAAAACTTCGTGCATGCGTCTACATCATCAACAATATATCGAACGCTCACTGTCTCCGGGTTTGCGATTGCGGTTTCCATAGTTCCGACTTTATTCCGGAGCTACAGCAAAATCGACACCAGCTTAGACCTGTACCCTGCAATATTGCGACACGGCTACATAATACTCTTTAAAGGGCCTTGAGTCCCGCAAAGCAAAGACGCAGGTTATCGTTACGATAGTAAAAAAAGAAGCGAATCCATACACGCTCAGCCTGCCTGCTTCTTTTTTCCAAACCCAAGCTTCTTCGGTAAGTACATAAAGTCCGCACGACCCTTCCTGAGCCACGAGGTACCGAAGGCAACCAGGGCGATCGCTTCGAGGATGAATGTGATATTATAATTCCTCAGGCTTTCGAAGCCATGACTCGACAGGTATCCAAAGACACCGACGAGAACGATGCAAAGAAGCATTATGATACCGTAAGTTTTATAAGCTGCATCGTCGGCGCCCATCCCGAAACCTTTGTTGTCGGTACGCCGGAAGTTGATCAACGACATCAGCGCGAGCGTAACAAAGAACGTTCCCGCGAAAGCGTAGTGGATGTAACCGACCGTCTCACTGCTAATAAACCTTCGAAGATTATCAGTGATCGATACGTCGGCGCTGGTAGGGAACGTGGCCACACCAATCGCACACCATCCCGCTATGTTTGTCATAGCATTGTCTGAAAGGCCGAAATCATCATCGCGCTTCTTGTGTCCTGTATAACAGATCATAAAAAGTGCGACCGCGAATAACGTGCCGGTGAAGATCTCACCCGTAGTAGTGTAGTAGTAATGACTGACCGAACTCTTCCACGACGCCTCACTCTTATACACATACCCGGCATAGTCGGGTGGTGTCTTGACGAAAGTCTTGCTATTGAACAGGTCGTATGTGTTGATGATCAGGTTGCCGATCAATAATATGAAGGGCAACGCCATTCCCAACCATCCAATGGTCTTGCGCATCGTGTAATACGAGACAACTTCTTTGGAGGCATCGTCGGGAGATTTAGTGATAGTAACAGCTGACATATTTTTGCAGTTTAAATTTGAGGATCGGCCTAAATAAAAAACCCATCGTTCCTTTGTTAAAAAAGGAATGATGGGCTCTTGATCGAAGATAGAGAAAAAATCTTACTCCACCTTTATTATAGTCGCCTGTCGCGCCACAACGATCCACGAGTTGTTCTTGTTAAGCCACACCTGGGTGTACCGCCTCGTCACAGTTTTGCCTGCATTCAGTTGCTTGCCTTGTGGCCTGACCACCTCTCCTCCCATCATGATCGCAATGTTGTCGACGAAGGAGATCTTTTCGATAGTCCGCTCGAATGACAGATAAGCGAGGTTTCCCGATCGAAGTTGCGCCTTCGTTCCTTCTACCGTGCCAACGACATTAGCCGGTGTATTAACGATCATCAGTGGCGACCAGATCTTATCGAATAAAGCGGCGGAATCGCCTTTCATAACTGAAATACGCTCGAGTTCTTCCAATCGTCGTATCTCCGCTTCACGCGGATCCTGTGCAAGTGCCGACAGGGTGCAAGTTTGGATTGCCAGTAATAAGAATAAATGCTTCATGATTTTGTCTGTTAAGAATTACACGACAAAAATCATCTTCTACCAGGTATGCATTGGGTAGAAAAAGGACATTCTATCGAAGCTTCAGTATCCTTTCAGGGGCTGCAAGCTCGGCGTTTATCCACTCGGCTGGTGTAACGCCCAGGAATTTCTTAAACTCCTTCTCCATGTGATGGTAGTCGGTATAAGAATACTCGAGAGCAATAGACGACCAGCTAACGCGGGGATGGTCGAGCTTGTATCGGGAGGCGTGATTGAACCTGCAAAGCATGCTGAAGTACTTTGGTGTAATGCCGATCCTTTCTACAAACTTCCTGTAGAATTGTTTTGTACTTAAACACGCCTGCGCTGCCATCAGGTCTAACGAAAACGACGCTGGATCGGAAAGCACAGTGTCTGCTACAAGATCGAGGGAATTGACTGCCCGGGTTGGAATAAGCCTTCGAAGCAGAAATTCCTCGACGGCATTGATCATCTTTGAAGGACTGCCGGCCTCCATTAGTCGTTCTCTCACGCTCCTCACTTCGGTACCGAAGAAGATCTCTGCATCCGAAAAGTCCACCGTGAATTCCGACATCGGCAGGCGTATCATCCTGTAAAGGACACCGGGCCGAAGAAAGACGATCAGCGCCACGAATGATGACGACACCTGGAGATCTTTTCTCTCTGTTTGATGACTATATATTGCTACGGGAGGTGGCGAAGTGCGAACTCCATTTGAATTGATAAGGCTGACGCGGCCATCGAGGTAGAATGCGATCTTTTGTTCCGGCTTTGGGGAACGTGGCTTTACAGGTGGACGAATGCTCTTCTCGAACTGTAAATTTATTAATGTGTAGTTCCGAACGAACTCACGAAGGTGTGGACTCGGGGGAAAACTCTTGTAGAGCATCGCTCATGAAGGTACGAAAAACGCAAGAGCACTGTTTCGTTATTTCGTAACAGAAAATACGTCGCGCAGCGAGATCAATTTCCCGTCGTGTGTAAAACCTTCGACTACCACCTCGAAATCGCCCGTCACATCGGATGTATAGAGGTCTATCGTTGTCGCATTCTCTTTTGAAACGCGAACGGCGGGATCCCAAAAAAGTTGTAGCCTGTAATCGGGAACGCGCGCCAATTTGACCTTGTCCGTCGAATAATCCGGAAATGAATAAAGTTTCGTTGATTGAATTCCGATAAGATCCTCCTTGTACGATTTTACAGGTGGAAGGTCTTCGATCGCACCTTCGTATGTCTTCAGGCTTATGATCCCATCCGATTCCAGCGAACCATAGAAATATTTCGTGGTAACGATCTCGATGCGCTCAACCTTTAATGGATCGAATGCCATCAAGGTATTCGTATCGAGAATAGGAATGCCGTCGATCAGTAAAAGCGCTTGTGTTAAATAAGGATAGCCAGAGGTTGGATTCACAACATACAACCCGAATACACCCTTAACCTTCCTTACATTAACCTCGGGTACGTATTCCCGAAAGATATCTTCCATCGTGGGAAAACGTGTGAAATCATCGAGCTTATAAACCTTATTCGCAACATTAAAGAAGCTTGTTGATGAACCCTTTGGAAGGGAGTCCCTTTTGGATTCATAATAGGCGTTCTCGATCTGTGAATAAATATTCCGTTCGTCAATGATAGCCCTCGCGGCATCGTCGAGCGATAAAGGCTCCGGGCGGAATTTGGAATGATCATTAAGAAAAGGATCATCCAGTGTAAGCGTGTAATTATTGATATCATCGCCGGCAACCTGGAACCACATTGTTGAAGATCCCGGAATGCTATCGACAATCAATGCAAAGTTGCCTTGCTGATCCGTTGTGCCCGCACGAAAGATATACTCGGAACCGGGAATGGACGCAAGAACCTTCTTCCTCGACATGGTACCGTTTTTCGGGTTGAGAGTGCCGGTTATCAAATGCCCGCGTATCTCCGGAATTAGAGGGTTACCGGTATTGAAAGCATCTGAATGCACTACTGCCCTTTTAAGTATCGAACCGGTGTCGTCGAGCGAAGCCTCTTTCTTTCTCACCGATACACTCACATTCGCGTCGCTTCCAGTGAGCGTGAAACTTACTTTATCTCGCGACCTGAAGGTCTTCGTGGATAACTTCAACTGAACATCGGTTGAATTATTCGCATCGGTTGACGTCGTGCCCAATGATCTCTTCGCACCGTTCCTGGCAACATCCGACGATCGCATAAAGGGATTGACAATCGTTACTGTACTTACGAAAAAAGAATCGGCTGTAAAATTCTTCATCCAGCGGGTGTACGCGACCAAAGTATAATTGCCCGACGAAAAATTGGAGGGAATAAAAAAGTCGCCGTGTCCGTTGCCATTCTTCAATGAGATCTTTGCCTGGTAGCTCGGCGTTCCCTGTTCGTTAACAAGCTCGATGTAGGCGATCTTGCTTAGCATTGTCGGCTTGTTGCCTTGCCTGCAAAATACGGTATAGTATAATGTTTCTCCTGTGATCAGGAAGTTACTGTTAAGCTGTACGAAGATCTGTTCATTTTTTGACTGGCTGAACCCCGATGAGCAGCATAGTGCAAATAGTAAGATCAATGGATATCTCATGCTGATCACTGCCAGAATGATGGCCTTGTGTTTGTTCCTTTATTCGTGCAGTCGCAACAATACTTCGGCAATAAGCTAAATGTTACGTTCCCAAAGCCGGTAGCTTCAGAAATCAACATCGTATCCTTGTTCTTCTCCATGTATGCACCAATTTGATCCTGAGGGATCTCTGTCGGCACATATTCGAGACACGCCGAAAGGTATTTAGGTATTTTATATCCATCTTTTATAAAATCGGACGGCGTGAAAAAGACCCGTCGCTCGGAAACTTTACCGGCATCGAAATATCCAAGGACCAATTCGTCCGGATCGTCATCGGCGCGTATGTTACCCCTGACGGTACCCACCTGAATATCGAAAAGAGATCCCTGCGTCTGGTTAACGTCACGAAGCATCTTCCAAAACAAATACCCGGTTTCGTCGAGCGCGTACTGACGAACAAGGATACTGTATTTGATTCGCATCAACTCCGATGTTGCCGGGATATAGGCGAGCGGATACCTCGTGATCCTGTCCTGCTGCAAGCTGGCTGTACTGGCAACCAACACATTCTGCGATGTGTCCGTAGCCCAGCAGTGATCGATTGGTACATCCCTGAAAACTACCTGGTTGCCTCCGAGCCAGACAAAGTTGGAAGGAAACGGTGTCTTGATCTCATAAGTCTGTTCGAACTCCCAACGGTAGAACTTTGTAGAGCCCGACGGATCCTCAGTGTCGAGGTAGATCCCGATACCATTGTCGTCGAAGCCACGATCATTATAATACTGAGCGTAGATGTTCCCGATATCCGGTGTGTTCTTGAACTCGACTTCGGAGGACGTATATCTTTTTCCGTCCCTGGTTTCAATAAAGAGCTGGTACTTTTTACCGGGCGCGCCGGCATAGATCGGGGTGTAATAAACGCCGGGTTCATTCTCGAAAAGCGTGACCACTCCACCGTCGCTGTCGTGGATCGATAATGAAGCACCTTCTTCGGCAATGACCTCTTTGTCGTTTATCGGCGCTGTACTCGAAAGAAAAAACTTATGCTGCTTCGTGTCGCCCGAAAGATGCCCCTCAACGACGAGTATCTTATCATACGTTTCCGATTTGATGTCGACGGGTTCGATGCAGCAAACCATCAACATCAACACTCCAATTAATCCCTTTCTCACCATCGAACGCATAACTAAAAACTGAAATTATAAGTGATCGTTGGAATCGGCGCTCCAAATACTGAGAGCTTGTAAGCTTTGATCTGATCGCCGCTCGACACAAAGAATATAGAGTACGGGTTCTTTCTGCCAAGCACGTTATAGATCGAAATACTCCAGAAGCCATGAGCAAGCTTCTTCACCCGGTGATTTCCCTCGATGTTGAAACCCAGGTCCACACGCACATAATCAGGAATTCGATATGCATTCCTGTCTGAATAATTTATACGATAACCGTTACCGAGCTTGTACAAACCGACAGGATATGTGATCGGACGCCCGGTGTTGTAAACAAAATTAAGCGACATGCTATATCGCCGCGTGATGCGATAGTTGGAGACCAAATTGAAGTCATGAGGCTTGTCGTAGTTTGCAGGAAAGTATGCCCCGTTGTTAACTCTTTCTGATTCTACGGGTCCGTTCATCCGGATGAAGGTGCGGGAATAGGTATAGCTGACCCAGCCGTTTAGCTTACCCGACTTCTTTCTGAGCATGAATTCGGCACCGTATGCCTTGCCGTGTCCCTGCAGTACATCTCGCTCTATATTATCATTCAGCAACAGCTCCGACCCGATCTTATAATCTACGATGTTCTTGATGTCTTTATAATAGACCTCCACCGAAGCTTCGACAGTATTGCTCTTGAGGTTTTTATAAAAACCAAGCGACACCTGATCGCATCGCTGCGGTTTGATATTGGGGTCCGAAAGTTTCCAGGTATTCGTCGGCGTTACAGAGATCGTGTTCGACAACATGTGTATATACTGCTGCGTCCTGTTGTAACTCGCTTTGACCGACGTCGAGGGGTTTAATGTATACCTGAAAGAAGCACGCCATTCCGGGGCACTATAGGTCTTCATGATTGAACCACTTTTGTAATTCAGCGTGTCGACAACCGTCGACTCATCCCTTGCGGATCCGGCACGGTATTGATACACTTTTGCCGGCCCGAGGCTGTTAAATATAGAGTAACGTACGCCGGCATACAGCGACAGCCTCGGGGTTATCTCGAAGTTGTCGGCTATGTAAATGGCACTCTCGATACCGGACTGCTTCGCTACTTGCTTGGACTGAACGATGGATGAGTCCGCTGCCGGCACGCGTGTTCCTGGATACACGTTGTACAGCTTCGATTGCACTCCATAATCGATCGTGTGCCTGTCGAGATACCTGCTGAAATCCCATTTGAAATTGGACTCGTTGATGGAAAAGCCGAGATCGTATGCGTTCTGCGGAATTGTTGCATAAAGCAGATTATACTTATACCCGCTATAGGCAACACTCAGCGTGCTTTGCTGCCTGTTCCCGGTGTGTCGCCATTGCGCGGAAGCGAGAAGATTATGATATGAGAAAAGTGAATCCGAAGTGAGATTGAATTTGTCTTTGCTGTAGTAAGCTGACAAATGAATGCTGTTTTTGTCGTTGATGTGATGAGTGATCCGTCCGACGAGATCATAGAACGATGCGTCGCTCTTTTTCAAATTTTTATCATCGAGCAGCTTAAAGATCCAGCTTGAGTATGTTGAACGCGCACCGACCATCAGCGAGGTCTTGTCTTTGATGATAGGCACTTCCAGCGACAATCTTGAGGTAACGGGTCCTATCCCACCCTGTCCTGAGAACTTCTTGAGGTTGCCGTCTTTTGTCTGGATGTTAAAAAGCGAAGACAGTCGTCCTCCGAATTGGGCGGGTATCCCACTTTTAAACAGCTCCGATGATTTGATCACGTCAGCATTGAAGATGGAAAAGAATCCAAGAAAATGTGAGGGGTTATAAACCGGCGCATCATTCAATAATATGAGGTTCTGGTCGGCATTACCTCCGCGAACGTTCAATCCTGCGGATCCCTCGCCAACCGACTTAACGCCGGGTGTTGTCAGCGCGATCTTCAATACATCATTCTCTCCAAGAACCTTGGGAACAACTTTGAGATTCTTCATGTCCAACGCAACGGCACCCATCTGCATATTCTCGACATTCAGATCGGCATCGGATTGGACGAGCACCTCCTGGAGAGCGACGATCTCTTCTTTTAGATCGAAGTTCAGCTTTCCTTCGCCGTAAACGATCACACGTTGCTTCAGGGTCGTCATACCTGTGAACTGAACAATAAGCTCGTGAGGGCCATTTGAAAGTGTGATGGTATAAAATCCGGCTGTGTTGCTGGTGGACCCGCCCGCAGCGTCTTTCGCATAGATGGAGGCGCCGGGAAGCGGCTCACCACTTTTCGCTTCTTTTATATACCCTGACAATGTAAACTTCTCATTGGAATAAAATGCCTGTTTTACACCGATCGGGATCACGACATCTGCCTGCTTTTCTGCAACCTTCTGCTGGAGTTCTTCGCGACTGAAAGAATAATTGACACTTCGCCCGGTGTCGGCGGGACTTACTTCGAAGGCGATCTTGCTTTCTATGATCGGAACGTTGTTCGTGAGAATGATCCGGTCGTCCTTTACATAAAACTGGATCTTCGTGTTCTTAAATGCCTGTTTCAAAACGTCTGTTATCTCCGCTTGCCTTACCTGGCACGATACAACCATCGTATCGACCCAGCTGTTTACATAAAAGAACTTATAACCCGTGGTGGCCTCAACGTCGCTTACAAATTTTTCGAAGGGAACGTTGTTAAATGAAAATGAAAATAGAATTTCCGTAGTCTGCCCGAGACAAGAGCATGATGAAAAAAATATGACTACAAAAACTATTCTCTTCATTTCTGTTTGCTGAGAATGGTGTCGCAATATCCGGCCGCCGTCACAAGGTCGCTATCGCTCTTGCGGACTTTGAGATTGTTCTTACTCACAAATGCACTTAGCTCTGCCCTCTGGGCTTTATCTCCGAACATGTTGTAAAGATCTTTCATACCGCGGAACGAAGTAGCCTTTTTTCCATTACGTATAAATAGATACCGGTCTTCAGACTCGAAAACTACCCGGCCCAGGTCAATCTTCGTGTTCTTTTTTCGTCTCGCGAGTATTTTGAACTCCCCACTCTCGAAGAGTACGTCGTAGAAGCCACCGCTTATCCCAAGGCTCTGAGCTTGAGTCTCGCTGAAGTTCCGAAAACTGTGATCGTGAATTCTAAATGATTGCACTTTCGCCTTATTGAGCACGATCGACTCTTGTGTACCGGTTGACCTTAGCTGCTGAACGACGAGCTCGTCGGAGAAAACATCATACAACAGGGTGAGATTGAAATACGGTTGCCCTCCAAAACTCAGGGTTCCTTTGGCGCCGATCGGCGAATTGTAGAACGGATGCGTGTCCGACGTTTGGAACGGCACCGCATGCTTCGGCCCGTTAATGATCGGCGTGTTCTCAATCCCAACCACCTCATCAAACAATTCTACCTGGCGCTGATATTCTAAAGAGTCGTTGCTTATCGTTTGCGAGCAACAAACACTGTGAAGGCTGACGGCAAAGACAATCAAAAAGAAGATCTGCCAGCGGCGACGGAACATTTTCAGAATAAAAACCTAATTTACATTTATTGTTCTATTTATAAATAGTTAATTGACCACTGGTCGATACCCCGCTTCCCTTCATGAAATTGGAGCGACTTAACGAGGACGTGGCACCCCTGCCTCACTTCATATTCAGACTTGGACAGTATGCGCTGTTCTCATTTGGCCTCATTGTCATGTCCGTAGGGATCGGATTCATAGGATATCGGTACTCAGCCGACCTCGAGTGGATCGACAGCTTTCACATGTCATGTATGATACTCACGGGCATGGGTCCCGTAATAGAAATGAAGACTACCACCGCCAAGATCTTCTCTTCCTGCTATGCGCTTTATAGTGGTGTCGCTTTCCTGAGTATTGTCGGCGTGTTCCTGACACCGATCGTTCACCGCATACTTCACATTCTCCATATTGAAAAAGATAACGAACCAGCATAACTATGATCTCTTCTCCAATCAAATCTCTGTTCACGCTAATGCTCTCACTGTGCATCCTTGTTGCCAACGGGCAGAAGCCAACATTCAAAAAACAATTACCAACTATCGACCCCTACATCCAGAAGTTAATGACCGATTGGGAAGTAGCGGGCAGCGCTGTTAGCATCGTTTACAAAGACAAAGTCATCTTCTCGAAGGGTTACGGCTATCGCGACGTTGCAAACAAAGTGCCTGTCACCACGAAGACTATGTTCGGCATCGCCAGCAATACCAAACTCTTTACGTCGATGGCTGCTGCAATGCTGCACGTAGAGAAGAAGCTCGACCTCGATAAGCCTGTTCGTACTTATATGCCGGAACTGCATTTTGCAACGGGGGAGCTCGACGAAAAGCTTACGCTTAGGGATATGTTGAGTCACCGCAGCGGCGTCCCGCGATGGGATGGTGTTTGGTCGGGCTCAAACTATTCGCTCCAGGAAATTCTGGATCGTTTACAATACATGAAGCCCACGTTGGGGTTCAGGGAAGGATATCTTTACAACAATAATATGTATGCCGCCGCAGGCGCTGTTACGGCGAAGGTCAATGGAAGTACGTGGGAACAACTGATCCAGAAAAAAATATTCGATCCTCTCGAGATGACCGAGACCACATTCAGCTTTGAGGCTGCCACCGCTAAAGGTCAGTTCTCGAAGGATTATCTCACCGGGAGGCTCGATAAAAAACTAAAAGAGTATGAACCGGACTCGCATTGTGACTGCTGGGCTCCTGCCGCAGCCATCGTGTCAAACGTAGAAGAGCTTAGCAATTGGGTCTCCGCACAGATCAACGGCGGAAAATTCAAGGGCAAGCAGGTGATCCCGGCAAAGGCGATCACCGAAACCATGACACCCAATAACATCGCTTCCAAAGAAATGGTCTACGACGAGGTGTTCTATGGCCTGTATGGCATGGGCCGATCTACCACCGATTACAAAGGACGTATCGTGGTAAGTCATGGCGGCGTTATCAGCGGGTATCGTTCAACGATCTCCATTCTGCCTAAGGATAGCATTGGCATTATAGTTCTCACCAATACAGCAATGGGATCACCAATGGCCAACGCGGCTGTGTATGGCATTATCGATCGTATGTTGGGTTTGGATCTTTCGCCATGGACCGAAAAGATCAAGGCGGAGCTCACCAAGCAGGAAAAGAAGGCGTGGAAAGAAATGGATTCGGTGAAGGCGCTAAAAGTAAAGGACACGAAGCCGTCGCACGCACTGGGAGATTATGTCGGCACGTTCGAGCATAAGGCCTATGGGAAACTTGTGATCTCGATGGAAGGCGATCATCTCCGAATGAAACACAGGATATGGGATGAGCCCCTGGAGCACTTCCATTACGATCAGTTCTGGTCGAAAGAACCTGAGGATCTGACTTTGAACTACAGCCTAAGGGTGTACAAGCTTCACTTCACGACGAACGAAGCGGGCAAGATCGATAAGATCAGGACGAAGGTTGGTGGCGATCCGGAAGTGGAGTTTGTGAGGGTGAAAGAGTAATTCTATTGGCGTTCGATTAAACTATTGCCAACGGCATAGCGCTGAAGTAGTTGATAAAGGTTGTCTGGCACTCGCATTCCCTGGGGTAATGATTTTCTTCCGGTCGCCGAAGGAAGAGGAGCAATTACGAGCATGGATTCTTCTCTGCCGAAAATCCTGTTACCAGAAGGAAATACGATTTTATGTTGATAGTCTGCAGTACCAGACAAGGCAGTGAAGTCGTAAAAACCAGACGTCTTAAATTGATAGTTCTCAGTAGGCGTAAATCCACGCTCGATCAATTCGGTCGGTATTGCCGGAAGGGTGACCTGATGGGCATTTTCTGCCGGGAAGAAGACGGTATATGAATCTATCGTATAGAGGCCATCACCAATACTGGACGTGCCACCTTGTAGCGTAATCATATCGAACGAACCCGTTGTCGAAACCTTTAATTTATTATTCGCATACGAAGTGGAGAGTACATGCCAATCTGGATATTGCATGGAGGTTGGAGGGGTTTTTCCTTTTACGAAGCTTTCATAGCGAGTGTCGTTAGACAAGAGTGAGATCAAAAAATAATATTCCTGGTAGGTTGTTCCTGGATAGTAAAGCGGCAATTTATTATCAGATAGTGTTCCCTCCTCACGATACAAGTCGAAAATCAGATCGGCATTGTCAAAATATACCTGGGTTGCACTGCTATATGAACCCTCCGCTGAGTTCAAAGAAACAAGGCCATGTTCCATCTGTGGAGAATCCGCGAGCGAAAAAGTTGTTGAGCCGCCTTCTTCGATGTTGGAAAAATATTTATAAAGAGGGGCTTCAATTGGTGCGTTGACATCTCTGAAAGTAACGATCAAATCAGATGTAAGGTCAGCGAGATCGATTTGAGCGTTTACCTCGCCTGGAGTAATATAACTAACATACCCACCGGGTGTTATGTTTTGTCCCAAAAAACTGAGCGTATACGAAGGATAAGAAATGTCCGTAACCTTAATAAAGTGGTCTCCAACAGACGGCCGACCATCAGTATACCGTGGTGTCTGAAAGATTCCAGCGCTGATCCCGACATAAGCATTCATCGACCTGACCAGGAACTGGGTAGTTACGCCGGGGTAGTGCGTTTCGAGGTAAAAGTATTCACTATATACAAACGTAGAATCCGGATTAAAGTCAGCAGGCGTAGGTACTGTTATTGTTCCCCCATTTTCAAGCTCATCGAATATCATTACAGTGCCGTCGTTCTTAGACAACGTGAAAAATATTCTTGTGTACTCTGGCTCCGATACATAATTCGACGACACATTCAAAACAAACAATGTGTTTCTCACTTCAAAATTACGAACCAGCTCGCTTGAATTTCCGGCTTTGTCCGTGGCCGTGACTTTCAAAGCATGAGCTCCTTCCGTCAAGGTCTTTGTGTCGATCTCAACAGACAGGCTTTTTCCTGTTGCCTGTTTTATGGACGTTCCATCCAAATCGACACGGATATCGATCTCTTCATCAACGTCCTCGAGAGTTATTTGAACTTTGACTGTCCCTTTTACACGACTCCCTTCGGCAGGGCTTTCCATGGTTATTGAAGGTGCGGTGGTATCTGGCGTGTCGGATTCGTCACAAGAAAACAGTGTGCAAATCAAAAAACTCAAGATGAGCGTGTAGAGTGGGGTGCGCATGGTACAAATCAAATAAAAAAAAGCCAAAACCACTTTACAATCCTACCCCCATTGTAATTTTCAAATTCGGGTTTATACTATATACATCATAAAATAATATATCCACGTTTTCCTGTAAGCCAGGTAAGGAATTACTTCACCCTTACAAACGTACCCCCATAGAACAATCCTGTCGCCTTATCTTTTTCGTCGTATTGGATCGACATCAACTCATATTCATTGTTGCTGATCCATTTGTAGCTATACAACCTGTATGTACCCGGAGCCTCATCGGAGAACGCTACCTTGATCGCCAGGTCGCCGTTCTTATTGATCGTCCCCCCTCCTACACCCGAACGCGCCGTTCCAAAACTCGACAAATGATTAAAGGTCTGGCTCTTTGGATCGAACGACCAAAAGATATGTCCATTCGGTTGAGGACCATCTATGATTGACATTAAGCTGAGGTCCGTGTTGATACTGGTGCACACAGTGTGATGGTTTGGTATCTTGATCGCTTCCTTTCCCCCGCCCCAGTTTTGATTCCAGTCGTCGTTCTTGAGCGTCCATTCGCCAATGAATTTTGCGAACGGATTTTTGGACGGGTCACTGGTGGGATTCGGCTTGTAGTTGATTGAAACCTGTTGTGCTTCGGCAATAGCGGCGATCAACACAAGCAATAATGCGATGAATTTGGGGATGGTTTTCATACGTTATTAAAATAACGACATCCGCAGGAAATCCAACGTGAGTACCTCCGAACTGATGTCGCCTCCGGACGAACACCCGTTTCAGAAGTTATTTCGTTATCACTGTTTGATAAAGGGTGTCGAGCTTCGAGTTGATCACATATACGCGAACCTCAGTGCTCACTACCTCCACGGCCATAAATCCATTCTCAGAAGCTGAAAACTTGGTTCCGGGTATCGAACCTGTAGGGCGTGTCTCAGCACCGGTTCCGGACACAAACTGGTTAAGTTTAATATCGTCGGGCTTGATATGCTGAAGATCGTGCTCATGACCGGAGAAGTACGCCTGCACATTATACTTATTGAAGTCAGGCAACAGGGATTCTCTCACGCTATTGGTTAAATTTGCTCTTGCACCTCCCGTGAAAAACGGATGATGCCCTGCGACGATCGTCCATGTGGCATCGTTCAGCGCAAACACACTATCCATCCAGATCCTTTGCGTGGCCGTGTCACCAACAAAATTCTTGACCATTGATGGATCACGGTAATAAGATTTCTCGAACGGACTAGTGTCGATAACAACGAGCCTTACTTTCTGACTTTTTGTTGTTATTGTGATCGTGTAGTAGCGATGAGGCATGCGCCACTGGCTATTGACTTTAGAGTAGGCGACCTCAGCATCTGGGTTTGACAGATAGTCGTGATTCCCAAGGATCGCATACCATGGGATGTCCTTCAGTCCTTCTCCAATATAAATGTCTTCGAAGGAAGTTTTCCACTGCGGATCGTCAACGGAACTAACGCCATCGGGATAGAAGTTATCGCCCAGTGCAAGAACAAAGTCGAGCGGCTTCGCCAGGGCTACGGTTTCCATAGCGGCAGCAACTGCAAGCTGTGTGTTCACCCCATCTCTTCCAAAGTCGCCGATTGCAAGAAAACGGACAGCTCTTTCAGGCTCCTTGTCGAGGTTGTCGCCTTCGTCACTACAGGAATTGAATACCAGTACCGACAAACAGGCAAGAACCGTAATCTTCAAAGTACCCAGCAACCTCATAGCCCTGATGTGTCTAAAGTAAATCTCCGGATTTTTGGGGATCCAACTAGTGTAATATCACTTTTTTAGTGATGGGTGTCTCAACTGATCCCCGTAAAATAATAACATACATTCCACGCTGGAGGTTCCCAACGTCGAGCTTTGTGGTTGCGCCCGGTACAATTACTGAACTTACTGCAATACGACCCAGGGCATCTACCAATTCTGCCCTATCGACACCCGCAGCAAGAGGTGTCTCAATAAATAATTCTTTACTCGTAGGATTTGGAAACATCGCTACTCTATGGGCATTCTCGCCAGTACCCAATATGAGCGGTGTTGTAAAAGACCAGGTCTCGCTCCACGCGCTTTGGTCGTTTACATTAACAGCCCTTGTTCGCCAATAATACCGGGTTTGCGATGCCAGTTGTTCGGTTATCGAATAGGCTGTGTCCGACAGCCCGGTTCGATCAACAATCAGTGTCTCAAAGTTATCTGTTGCGGAGATCTGGACATCATAACTTTCGGCGAGATTAGCCCTGAACCATTGGATAGTAGGTGATAACGTTTCGACAGTTGTGTTGATTGAGGGTGAATGAAGTTGTGGCACACCGATAACTTCCTGCGGTGGGATCTGCGCATCGATCCACTCAATGCGTGTCGACAACCATTGCTTTAAGTAATCGACCTCATTCTCGTATGAACCGAGCACAAGCGTGCTGGGCCAGATCGGTTGATTGAGAATGTCCCATTTATAAAAGTTAAGCCGTTGTGATATATCCAGGTTACCGGCATAAGCATCGATCACATCGGGAAGACTTGCGAGCAACTCCTCTTTAAATGTGAACCAACGTGCTTCTGCCGTTTGTTTGAAAACAGGATCTTCGAACAATTTCTTGAACCATTTCGATTCGCGAACATAGAAAGATGTTGGATCGTCGCCGGTATTTACGCTTGCATTGCCGGCTGCAACATCGAGATCCCACAGCGGTCCCATGTTTAGCTTCTCTCCCCTGTCCTTGTAATAAAAAATACTGCTAACGTCCTGGGCGTCGATGTTCTTGAACAACTCCATTAACCAGTACCATTCGATGAAAGTATCGATGTTGATATACTTCGCATAACCGAGATCGGGATCTCCTCGCTCTTCGGAGAAGATCGCATTCTCCGTTTCCTGCATGTAGTTCTTGATGTAATCTAATTGTTCTTGTGGAAGGTCTTCGGGGTCTTTGATCACAAACGGTAACCCGCTTGCCAATTCGAAGTAGAGGCCGTCACGATAATCGTCCAGTTCAAGAAAATAGCCACCGGTGATAACTTCCTCATCGATGTCCTCTTCGTCAAGTTCTTTGATGTCGACACGATCCTTATCGACCTTCACATGTTCGCCCATCAGGTAGTTTCCCTGGTATACACCATTCAACACTACATCTACGTGTGTCATTCGAGGCGTGTATTCGAGGTTCATTTTGGAACCGAGGTAATATGCAAGCGAATTTCTCATCAACGATTTATCAGAGTAGTTCGCAAGTAACACCCAGTCTTTGTCGGATGGCATGCCGAGTATACTGGCGGCCGTTCCAAGCTTTACGCGATACGGTTTCTTCGGAAGCGTCCACGTGGTGTTGCCCCGTCCCCTGATCTGTATGGCGCCCGTATAGGTATCCAACGTATCAACGTTCGGATAGATCTTCATCGTGCCGCTCACATAGTCATCTTTACTGACGATCGGCGTCGCATCGTGCGTATAGAGATAAACCAACGGCAGACCCGTATAAACCAGGGCCACTTTGTACGTCCTGGCTTCTTCTCCCGTGGAGACGAGATAGCTAACGGGCGACGAAAAATCATTGAGAGTGATCGTACTTTGCTGATCAGCGCCGTTCACCTTAACAGACTCGCCGGAAGTAACGAATGTTGCCTTCAGGCTGAAATCGGAAAGTTGAAATGGAATGATCCCGACGATCAGGGTATCGCCGTAGATATCGGCAACAATATCGTCGGTTATGATCCCGGCGTTATACTGGGTCTCGAATTTAAATTCGGTTATCGCCGGAGGGTCGGCAAACGATGTAGATGCAACACCGGCGAATAAAATAAGGGAGAGTGCTAATTTCGATATCACAGCTTCCGGCTCTTGCAAATCCTGTGCAGATGGAAAAAAAATGATCTATCCATCGGCAAGGCTATCCGCCTGTAGAAGAATCGCAACAACATGTCGCGAATCTCAGTCCAGTCCGTTATTTTAGGACTTACCCATTACCTATTCAATCCTATGAAAAAACTCCTCTCTATTATTGGTGCCTTCGCATTATTGGCGTCCGGCTGTGGCCAGAAAGACAACTCAACTCTTACCGAAGCCGAGCTTATCGAAAAGGCAAAAGGCATTCACGACCGTGTGATCACACTCGACACCCACGACGACATCGATCCCTCGAACTTCACCGCCGAGGTGAACTATACGCAACCACTCTCCACGCAGGTTAATCTTCCCAAGATGATCGACGGCGGGTTGGACGTAGCATGGTTCATTGTTTATGTCGGACAGGGTGAACTGACGCCCGAAGGATTCGCCGACGCTTACAAACAAGCCGACGAAAAATTCAAAGCGATACACAGGCTTTGCGAAGAGATCGCTCCAGATAAAATAGAACTGGCGCTCACGTCCGACGACGTTCGAAGGATCGCTGCAAGCGGAAAGAAGGTTGCAATGATCGGTGTCGAAAATGGTTATCCAGTCGGCAACGACATCGCACGAGTAAAAGAATTCCAGGAAAGAGGGGCACGATATATGTCGCTGGCGCATAACGGCCATAGCCAGCTCAGCGACTCGAACACAGGCGAGCGCGACAGCGTTTGGCTTCACAATGGTCTGAGCGACCTCGGTCGTGAAGTGATCAAGGAAATGAATAAGTGGGGTATCATGATCGACCTCTCACACCCGTCCAAGGCTGCGAACATGGAAATGATGCGACTGTCGAAAGCACCGGTCATCGCATCGCATTCTTCGGCTCGCGCATTGAATGATGTGAGCCGCAACCTCGACGACGAACAACTCATGATGCTTAAGGAGAACGGCGGCGTTGTCCAGGCCGTTGCTTTCAAGAGCTATGTGAACTCGAAGAAGAACACCGCCAATACAGATGCAGCCAAACCGATCATTGAGGAGGTGGGCAAGGCCGAGGGCTTCCAGGTGTTGGAACGCGACGCGATCATGAAGATGGCCGACACTGCCCGCGAAAGCTACATCAAGAAATACAGGGAGATCGTTGAGAAAGCGAAGACGAGGATAGAAACAGAAGTTAATCCCGTTGCCCCACCGGTGAACGTAGCCGACTTTGTTGATCATATCGACTATCTTGTTAAGAAGATCGGTTTGGAGCACGTTGGAATCAGCTCCGACTTTGACGGCGGCGGCGGCGTAGAGGGCTGGAACGATGCTTCGGAAACCTTCAACGTTACACTCGAGCTCGTACGCCGTGGATATACCGAAGAGCAGATTGCAGCGTTGTGGAGTGGGAACTTGCTTCGCGTGCTGGACCAGGTGCAGGAAGTAGCGAAGAAGCTCCAGGCGTCTGCAAATTAAGCCCATTGGCAACATGGCACATTGGAAAAAGCCCTATGTGCCTATGTGTCTTAAAAATTGAATACTATGAGTCACGCATTTGTTAAGGAGGGAGATCACCAGGACTTGCAAGATATTGCTCCGACGATCGTTGCGCTGGCTTCCTTTCTTACGAATGAGAACGGTGGCATCAGGGTATACGAAAAGAAGCAGGTGAAGGGGAAAAACGGGGATATTGTTCATATGATGAGCAATGGCCTGGGCTACAGGGTGAATTCGGAGAGCAAGTGGGTTGAACACATAGACACATAGGTACATAGACACATAGGTACATAGATACATAGACATCCTTTACGACGTGCCTATGTACCTATGTGCCTATGTGTTTAAATTTATTTAATTATCTTTGTGACTAAGATATTTATCAACAAAGATATATGAACAGCGAATACTCACTGCAATTCAAGGAGATCGACAAATCGAAGATCAACATCGTTGGCGGCAAAGGTGCCAACCTGGGGGAACTCGCGAGGATCGAAAATATAAGAGTGCCCGACGGATTTTGCGTTACAACCAATGCCTTTAACGAGATCGTTCAAAGCAACAAAGAAGTCAACGCGCTGTTACATCAGCTGGACTCTCTGACGAGCGACGACCGAAAACAGATCAGTAAGATCAGTGCACAGATCAGAAGCGTTGTAGAAGCATTGGCGATACCTCCTGCCATCACGAAAGAGATCACCTCTCTCCTCGCCCGCTTCGGTAACGACGAATCCTACGCAGTGCGATCCAGTGCAACGGCCGAAGACCTCCCGACAGCATCGTTTGCCGGTCAGCAGGATACATACCTGAACATTATCGGCATCGAAGCGATCGTTGCTCACATCAGCAAATGCTGGGCTTCGCTGTTCACGGACCGGGCCGTCACGTACCGCATACAAAACAACTTCGATCATAGGAAAGTGAGCCTGTCTGTGGTCGTTCAGAAAATGGTGTTTCCCGAAGTATCGGGTATCATGTTCACGGCCGACCCGATTTCATCCAACCGAAAGGTTTTGTCGATCGACGCCAGCTTCGGACTGGGAGAAGCCCTTGTGTCGGGTATCGTGAATGCCGACAACTATAAAGTAAAAGGCGGTGTTGTCACGGATAAAAAGATCTCCACCAAGAAGATCGCCATCCTTCCCGTAAAGGCCGGCGGGACGAAGGAACTGTCGATCCATCCAGATCAACAGGACAAACAGGCATTATCAGATCAGCAGATCCTGCAACTGGAAGGGATCGGCAGAACAATTGAAAAACATTTCGGCAGCCCGCAGGATATCGAATGGTGTCTCGTTGGCGATCAGTTCTGTATTGTTCAAAGCAGGCCAATCACCACTCTGTTCCCTATACCACAGGCAGACGACGAACAAAATCATGTTTACATCTCGGTCGGCCACCAGCAGATGATGACCGATGCGATGAAACCTCTTGGTCTCTCGTTCTTCATGGCATTAACGAAGGCAACGATGCGCACTGCGGCTGGTCGACTGTTTGTAGATGTGACTGCGATGCTTTCCTCTCTCGCGGGGCGAACGGCGCTCATGGATACGGCCGGGAAATCGGACCCCCTTATTAAAGATGCACTGATGTCTGTTATTGATCGCGGTGATTTTATACCGTCGACCCCAATCGACACAGACAAAACGGATGTGCGAGTAGCCTCCAAGGTTTTTCAGAAGACTGTTGAAGATCACGACCCGTCGATCGTTACTGAACTGATAAAAAGAAGCGAGACCTCGACCGAAGCGACGAGACAAAAGCTTCAATCAAGATCCGGTGCAGAAGTCTTTGATCTTATTCTTGCGGACCTCGTCGATCTGCAGAAAATATTGTTCGATCCGCAAAGCACGGCTGTGTTTATGACAGCGCTGAACGCAACCATATGGATCAATGAAAAGATGAATGAGTGGCTGGGCGAAAAGGGAGCCGGAGATATTATCTCTCTCTCTGTTCCAAACAACATAACGTCGGAGATGGGACTTGCGCTGCTTGATGTCGCCGATGCGATCCGGCCATTTCCGAAAGTGATCGACTATCTCCAAAAAACTAAAAACGAAGGTTTTCTTGATGAGCTAAGGACAATCGAAGGTGGAAAAGAGGCTGCCATCGCCATCCAGGGTTTTCTTGAAAAATACGGAATGCGTTGTGTGGGCGAGATCGACATCACAAAAACGCGCTGGAGTGAAAGACCACTGATAGTGGTCCCTATGATCCTCAGCAACATCAGGAATTTCGGAGCCGGTGAAAGCAAACGGAAATTCGAAAAAGGAAAACTGGAGTCGTTAAAAAAAGAACAAGAGTTAATTGTCCGCCTGAAGCAGTTACCGGATGGCGACCAGAAGGCAAAGGAAACCAAACGAATGATCGACCTGGTCCGAAATTTTATCGGCTATCGCGAATATCCGAAGTACAGTAAGATCAGTCGTTATTTTGTCTATAAACAGGCGATCATGAGAGAAGTAGAGAAGTTGGTGCAGTCGGGTGTGATCGCCGAAAGGGAAGATGCGTATTATCTCACCCTCGAAGAGCTTCGTGATGTTGTACGCAACTCCGCAGTTGATCATGCCGTGATCGAAAAAAGGAAAGACGAGTACAAGTTCTTTGAAAAACTTACGCCGCCGCGTGTTATCACTTCCGATGGAGAGATCCTGACAGGAAAATATAAACATGAAAACATACCAGCCGGTGCAATCGCAGGATTGGCTGTATCTGCCGGCACCTTCGAGGGACGGGCACGTGTGGTCCTTAATATCGAAGATGCCGACCTCCAGGATGGCGACATACTTGTCACGTCGTTCACAGATCCAAGCTGGACTCCTTTGTTCGTTTCGATAAAAGGATTAGTCACCGAAGTTGGTGGACTAATGACACATGGCGCAGTGATCGCTCGCGAATATGGCATACCGGCTGTGGTAGGAGTCGAAAACGCCACGAAGCTGATCAAAGATGGACAACGAATTCGGGTAAATGGAACGGATGGATTCATCGAGGTGATCTAATAAATTTCCGTCACCAGAATTTTGCCGGATTGCCGGACCACGGGGTTGGGTTTTTTTCTATTTTGGCCCGGAAAAAACAGGTGAATCGACCCGTGTGGTGTTTCTTGAAGGCTTTTTGTGATCTGCATTCCCCCGGGAGGTCGCTTTGCTATATCCTGCTGGTTTTGAGCACGATACCGGCGGAGGGTGCAGCCGTTGCGGGCCTGAAATTTCACGGCAGCGAGGAGCCTATCAACCAGCGGACTTCGTACAATGTTTTTGGTGAAAGGATCGTTGAATTTACGGATCACTTTGACATCGAATTCAGCCTCGCCCTCTTTCCTACAACTCAGTTCGGTTACATCACTCGTATCAAGAATAAAGAAAGCGACAGGATCTATAATCTCTTATACGATGGCCAGGGTGGAAGCCTCGTCTTCAAACTCAACGAGGAAGGGCGTAGCAATCTCATCAACGCAAGCATAGGCCGTGAGAAACTGCTGAACATGCCGTGGTTCAAGATGAAGATCTCGTTCGACCTGAAGAGCGACTCGATCACATTAACAATCCACGACGAGACTTTCGTTGCAGGAAGTGAGGAATTGCCCGACACCTATTTCCCGACTATCGTCTTCGGAAGAAGCGATCATATCATCGACGTGCCTTCGTTCGCCATCAAGGATCTTTCGATCGGCAACAACGATCCGTACTTCTTCGAATTGAAAGAAAGCAAAGGAAACATAGTTCACGACGTTTCCGGTAAAGCATTCGGCGCTGTAGCTAATCCTGAGTGGCTGATCAACGACGCCTATAATTGGAAATACACAACGTCTTTCAAGTCGAAGTCTATCGCCGGCGCTAACTACAATCCCGCAAAGAAAGAGATCTATTACTTTAATAAAGATTCGCTTCTGATCTACAACGTCCGCTCGGGCGAGACGAGCATTAAAGTCTTCGAGAAGGAAAGCCCGGTGAAACTGAAGCTCGGTATGAACTTCATCGATCAGGCGAAAGACAGGCTCTACTCTTACGAACCATATCTCGAAAATTACAACGGGCCAACTGTCGCAAGCCTGGATCTTGAAACTTTTCAATGGTCTGCCGAAGATTCGGAGCAACTCGCAAGTCCGCTGCACCACCACGGAGGCTGTTTTATTGCCGAAGATGAGAGGTATACGATATTCGGAGGCTTCGGAAGAATGTATTACAGCAACGACTTCTATTCATACGATGTGAACAGGCACGAATGGGACACGCTTCGCGGGTTTAGCGGCGATTTTCTTTCACCGCGCTATTTCTCATCGGTTGGGTACGTGAAGAAGGACAACTCGATATACATCTTCGGCGGAATGGGTAACGAATCCGGTGAGCAGACGGTTGGACGTAAATATTATTATGATCTCTATAAAGTAGATCTGACAACGAAAAAGATCTCTAAACTATGGGACATTCCATGGAGGCGAGACAATATGGTGCCGGTCCGCGGAATGGTGATACTTGACGATGATTACTTCTACACATTATGTTATCCCGAACATTTCTCTGAGTCCCTGCTGCAACTGTACCGTTTCTCATTGAAAGACGGTAAATACGACATCCTCGGGGACTCCATACCGATCCATTCCGACAAGATCACGACGAATGCGAACCTGTACTACGACAGCGCTTTGAACAACTTCTATGCTGTTGTTCAGGAGTTCGACGACGATATCTCTTCGGATCTGAAGGTGTATACGCTGTCCTCCCCTCCTATTACGGCCGCAGAGCTTGCCAGCTATTCGAAAACGGAGAGGCCCAACACGCTGATCATTATTGTTATTTCATTAACAGCCGTGGGAATAATTTTCTTTTTATACAAGAGAAGAAAGCCTAAGAGCTACGTCGACGATGTTGATATCGAAGCGTCGATCCGCACAGACCAGGCGGCCCACGAAGAAGTTGCGAAGCCGAACTCTATTTACCTTTTTGGAGAATTCACCGTGCGTGACAGGAAGAACCGGAACATCACGTACATGTTTAGTGCACAACTGAAACAGATCTTCTGCCTGATCCTTCAATATAGTACGACAGAGGGTGGCATTGCGTCACAGCGCTTCAGCAACATCGTGTGGCCCGATAAGCCGGCCGATAAAGTAAAGAACTCGCGTGGCGTTACCATCAATCACCTCCGGAAAGTACTGAGCGAGCTCGACGGCATCGAGCTGATCTACGAAAAAGGCTTCTTTAAGATCGAGCAGACCGACGCATTCTATTGCGACTACACTCGTTGCGTGCAGATCCTTTCGGCCAACGAGGAAGAGAAGCACAGGGTCGAACTGGTCGAGATCCTCTCACGAGGGAAATTCCTGCAGCTTTCGGATCACCCTCTCTACGATTCCTTCAAAGAAGAGATGGAGAAAAAACTGGAGCCGGTACTGCTGGTAGAAATGGAGAAGAGCTTCGAAGCAGAACAATACGAGGATACAATAGCTTTCGCAGAAGCAATCACGAATATAGATCCGCTTAATGATGCTGCGCTGACTTTTGTAGTGAAGGCCATGCATCGTTTAAAAATGAACGACGAGGCCCGTATTAAATACCAGGCCTTCGTGATCGAGTATAAAAAAGCTATGGGAACCGATTATCCGCATCCTTACAAAGGGATTAACTAAGGGTGTCGCAAAGGATAGGCGGAGGCGCAGAGTGACGCAAGGGCTTTTGCGTACCGTTGCACCTTTGCGTATCCTCCGCGAAACGATTCGCATTCCTTATTTCTCCAATAACTTTATGTAATAACCCCCAACAACGGAGCGTGCCTGGAATCCAACCTGCTTCGCATCGGTGGTTTCGTACCAGTCGCTCATCGGCACACGATCGGGTGTGTGGGTCACGTACCCGTAAAGCGGGTCTATGAACTTTCTGAAGGTTGTCGTATCGTTGGCCAGGGTGGCGGTCCATACGATCCAGTCGCTCTTGGTATAGGTCTTACGATTGTCGAGCGGCAAACCAAACTGATTTTGTTTCGTGAGATAATACGAGATCTCCTTTTGGAACACGTCCTCGGGAAAGATCCCAAGCTTCAATATCTTATCCCAAACAAGGTTGTATTTCTGACTCCATGTGCCGGCCTGGTCGAACGTTAAACGGAAGTGATCGCCGTCGTCGGCCATCTTGATCCATTCCTGTGCCATTCGTTTCGCTTCCGATGTATACTTTGCAGCGTCATCCTTCTTGCCAAGCATGTCGGCAAGCTTTCCGTATCCTGCGATACCCATGATCGCTTTTGCAGAAAGA
The DNA here is from genome assembly GCA_964490505.1 of uncultured Ohtaekwangia sp. Classification (GTDB taxonomy): domain Bacteria; phylum Bacteroidota; class Bacteroidia; order Cytophagales; family Cyclobacteriaceae; genus ELB16-189. The sequence goes on from CAZBCP010000001.1 coordinate 306,111, forward strand.
TTAACATTGTGAGCAAAGTGGCCGGCGAAGTCGTCGGTACACAATTGATTTTCGGGATCGAGACCTTTCTCCAACAGGTAGTTGGCCCACGTCGTTAATGCATCCCAGTGCTTCTCAGCATATTTTGCGTTGCCTTCAACATCGGCGATGGCTGTCGCAAGTATCAACATATTACCGCACTCTTCTACAGGCATGTCGCCACCATAAGTTTGTCCGTTTGCTTGCGGATAAGTGCCCACGTCGTGAGCGGCGAAGGGCTTCGTCCATTTTCCGCTTTCGGTAAAATAGAAGATCGGGTTCATCATGCCCTTCAGTAGCTCGGGATTGTACTTGAGATATAACGGAGCGGAAGGATAAGTCACATCAACCGTTCCGATGGATCCGTTGCTGAAATTCTCTTTCGACAGGAATAGGGTATTGCCCTCGGGATCTTTGACCAGCTTGTGAGCGGCAATAGACTGACGATACGCAAGCAGGCAAAGCCTTGCGTAACTCTCACCTCCCGCTTTTAGCGTTGTCTCGTATAATTCGCTATCGAACTTGTCGCAACGGGCGATGGTCTTGTCGTAATCAGAAGCAGCTGCCGTTAATGCCTGGTCGAATGAAACCGTTCCTCCTTTGGTCCACCATGCTTTAAGGTTATTCCCAAAGTACTGGATCGACTCGATGTCGTCGTAAGCAAGCATCAAGTAACCATTTTTTGGCTTCGATGAAACGCCTGCAAGCTTATCGGTATAAGTAAGTCCTTGCTTGCCATTCGCAAGTGCGTTGCCTATGGATGAATGGTCTGATTGTTTGGAGGCCATATAGAAATATCCCCAATCGATGCGGACATTATCCCCTTTCTTTTTGAGGATCGGCTGTTCGGTGGTGCCTGCCCTTACGAAGTTGATGTCTCCTGTTTTACCCGTAGTGACTTCGGTTTCCTGGTTGGTTTCGTTCACTGCCCATTCGGGGGTCGCTTCGAAATAGATCTCGACGTCGTGAGATTGTCCGTCGTTCGTAGTTGCTTCGTAGCTAACGTAGTTCACGGGTCTCGAAAGAAGATCGAGATCATCCATCAACAACGGTGAAGCAAATTCGAGATGCAGGTCGACAGGCCCGCAAGTAAAATCATACTTGGTTTGTGTGGCTGTGATCTTGAGACTTTTCTGAACGGCGGCGTCCGCAAAGAGTGGTTTCTGATCGCTGTCTTTGAAGATCCCGAAGTCGACATAAGCGAGACCGCCGCGATCGAGACAATGTGCTGCGATCACATTCTTTCCATCGGCGCTCAATAGACTCTTGTCGAGCTTCTCAACAACATGTCCCCTGGCGCGATTGCCAGTGTTCACGATCTGCGTTCCATTGAGATACAATTCGAAGTCGTCGTCGTGAGCATAGATCAAATAAAGTTCCGTATTTGGATCAACAGCCGGCAGCGTAAACTCACGGCGAACCCAGATCTCTTTTGTTTCCCATGGTGTATGGGTATCGAATGTATTCGGTGTGCCGAAGCCGGCTTTGCCGGTCTTCCACGACGCATCTTTGAACCCTGGCTTCTCCCACCCTTTCGATGGTTCTTTAATAACATATTTTCCATCCCATGCTTCCGTTTTGGCATTCGGCAGCACCGCTTGCAACGCAAACTCTTCTTTGCCCAGGAAACGATATGTTTTTCCATCAACGCGAACAGCGCCGATGAGCGAGTGATTTCTGCCTGTCCAATGCTTTACTGGGCTATCGAATAATTGATCGGAAGCAGACCACGCGCTCGTGTAAGGATCGATGGTAACGAGCGGATATGCCGGGGCCCTGAATGTAACACCTGCTTCGTCTTTCCTTTCGACGACCGATTGGCTGCACGAAGCAGCTATTGATAATACAAAAAGAAATATGAGTTTATTTTTCATTGCTGAAGGAGTAAGGAAAATCATCTTTGTTTATTCCGCGGGTTTTGTTGGGACTTGAACTCATCTTAAAATTAATCTTCGCTCCTTTCATCAACTCATCATGCGTGAAATAATTTTTAGAATATTTCTTGCCGTTCAGGGTCGCTTCGGCGACGTACCTGTTCTCCTTCGAATTGTTCTCTGCGTTTATCACGATCTCTTTTCCGTTGTCCAATCGGATCTTCACCGATCTGAACAGCGGCGATCCAATGATATACTCGTTGCTGCCGGGGCATAACGGATAGAATCCCAGCGCAGAGAAGACATACCAGGCCGATGTCTGACCATTGTCTTCGTCGCCACAATAGCCATCGGGTGTCGGCGCGTAGAGCTTGTCCATGATCTCCCGCGACCAGTATTGGGTCTTCCACGGTTCGCCGGCGTAATTATATAAGTAGACCATGTGCTGGATGGGTTGGTTTCCGTGAGCATATTGTCCCATGTCCATCACCTGCATCTCGCGCATCTCGTGGATCATAGAACGACTCTCCATTCCCCTGGAACCGGGAATGATAAATACAGAGTCGAGCATCGTTACAAATTCTTTTTGTCCACCCATCAATTGCATTAATCCTTGGGGATCGTGGAAGACGGACCATGAATAGTGCCAACTGTTTCCTTCGGTGAAGTCGCGACCCCAATCGGCCGGATCGAATTCATTCGAGAAAGAACCGTCTTTCGCGCGGCCGGCCATCAGCTTGCGTTTGGGATTATACACGTTCTTGTAGTTCAACGCGCGCTGTGCATAGATATCTATCTCGTCTTTTGGTTTGTTCAAGGCTTTGCCCAATCGATAGATAGCCCAATCGTCGTACGCATACTCCAGGGTACGCGCGACGTTCTGGTCTACGTCCACGTCGTTGGGAATCATTCCGTATTTATTGTAGTAATCGAAGCCCTTCCTTCCTGTTGCAGAAACTACCGGGTGTACGTTATTCGAACCGTGCTTAAGGGCTTGCCACAACGCTTCGATGTCGTAACCGCGAACGCCTTTCAGGTAAGCATCGGCCACGACGGATGCGGAGTTATTGCCGACCATGATATCGCGATGACCCGGGCTTGCCCACTCCGGAAGAAAACCGCTCTCTTTATAAGCATTTACGAGACCCTCCTGCATTTTTGCATTCTCCGAAGGATAAAGGAAGTTGAGGAAAGGGAACAGGCTTCGGAAAGTATCCCAGAAGCCGGTGTCGGTGAACATATAACCGGGCACTACATTTCCATTGTACGGACTGTAATGAACTACTTTATTGGCGGCATCGACTTCGGAAAAGTTTCTCGGGAACAGAACTGTTCTATAGAACGATGAATAGAAGGTTCGGAGGTTATCAATGTTATCGTCTTCGATCCTGATCTTACCCAGGACCTCATTCCATCGTTGTCTTCCCTTGTTCGAGATCTTTTCGAAGTCATTATCACCGAGTTCTTTCAAATTGATAATGGCCTGTTGATCGCTGATGAACGAAGACGCCACTCGCGCATGCACCTGTTCGTTGTTGGAGGTAGGAAAGCCGATGATGGCGCCCGCATGATCTCCTTTGAACTCCTTCTCTCCTTCCGTAACCTTTCCATCTTTAACAACGGCAAAATAGCTGAACGGCTTATCGAAGGTGATCACGAAGTAATTTTTGAAATTCTCAGGAACTCCGCCGTTGTTCTTCGTTGTGTAACCCACGATCTTCTTCTCTTCGGGAATGATCTTGACGTACGATCCCTTGTCGAATGCATCGATAACTATCGAAGAGTTCTTGCTGGCCGGGTAGGTGAATCGAAAGATGGCGGCCCGTTCCGTTGGCGCGAGTTCTGCTGTGATGTCGTGATCGGCTAAGTGAACGCGATAATAATAAGGCCGTGCTATCTCCGCCTTGTGCGAGAACCAGCTTGCCCTTTCATTTTCATCGAACACGATCTTACCGGTGACGGGCATGATCGAAAACTGTCCATAGTCATTCATCCACGGACTGGGCTGATGTGTTTGCTTGAATCCCCGGATCTTGTCGGCGTTGTAAGTGTACATCCATCCATCGCCCATCTTGCCGGTTTGTGGCGACCAGAAATTCATTCCCCACGGAAGAGCGATTGCGGGATAAGTGTTGCCTGTCGACAGCTCGAACTTGGAGCTCGTGCCGACCAGTGTGCTCACGTAACTCACAGGGTCGGATGTTTGGGCTGCGGCTAGCAGGATACTAATGCTGAATACTATTGGGGAGATTAAAACCTTTCTCATAACGAAATTTTTACTTGCACACCGTCGGGCTGATTCTCGAATGTTAAGAACAACGTCTTGCTGGCCTCGTCCCAGGATGTTTTAGATTCTACAGATACTTCGGTGTTCGTCGGTTGCTTCGGCAACAATACACGCATCACGTTGGTGGTGTTCAATGGACTTTTTGCGATGAAGGAATATTGCTTCTTCGAGATCTTTTCGTCGTACACTCGTGCGGCTGTAGCAAGTACCTGTGGTTTTTTAGGATCTTTTACTCTGCCGATGTTGTATAGGAAAGCCTGCTCGCCAGGTTTAACTTGTTTCTCATTCAACACCGGGATCTCAGGATCAAAGAGATCGATCAACTTTCCTTTGATCGTATATGGAGTGTCATCACTGTTCTCGTCGACAACCGAAATTAGCTCGTAGGGACCGCGTGTTAAAGCGAAGTGGTTTTTGAACTGGAGTTGTCCATACAACTTTTGAAGAGTGTTGACATATTCTTCGTCGCTGTTCTCTTTTAAAACAAATTCTTTGGGATCGTTTCGAAGGATGACCACCTTTCCCTTACCGTAAGAATATTCACCGGCATTGAACGGTGGTTTCAAGCCGAGCTTGCCAAATAAATGCTCCGATGGCGCATTGAATGTGTTCCCATTCATATTCCACCACTCCTGTACCCGTTGAAAGGCATCCTGGTCTCTTCCTGCATACACCAGCGTACCGCCATTCTTAACCCAGTTGGCGATATGTTCGTGTGCCGAAGGGTCCATTGGCTTCATATTCGAATACGACATCACGAGGATCTTCAGATCGTTCCACGTCTTCGGAAACGAGACATTCTCGATATGAACGGTCTTCACAGGAATACCTCTCTTCAACAATGGAAGCGCTTGTCCGTAAAAATTAGCGAGCTGGGGATCTTCATAGCCGTCGTGTGTAGGAAAACGCTGGAACATCAGTGAGTTCGCCATCAACACTCCAATGCCTTGCGAGCCGCTCACTTTATTCTCCGACAGCGGCATGGTGTTCAGGGTGTTAATCATTACCTGCATCTGCGTCGAATAAAATTTCGGGATGCTCTCTTTCTTGTCGCTGTTGGCGCTTGTACGATACTTGCCCTCGTAGATCCTGTCCGGCCACGGCATTACTTCGTAGTCGGCGATCATCGGATAAAGAAGCTGTGCGGTAAACGTAGCCTGGTAGTTCTTTTTATAATCGGCCCAGTCGCGGGGCCAGTCTTCAATCGGATCGGTAAGGAAGAACATCTTCCTGCCTGTTGGCGCCGTCATCGATTCCATGGAACCGTATTCAAGAAACGCAGTCTCAAACACGCGTTCTTTTTTCTTTCCATTGAAGAAGTTGGGTTCGCGGGAAGTCCCGGTCCACACCTGGGCAATGTAGCCATCTACACATGGTAGTGAAGCCAGGCTTGCCTCGGGGCTCACGATCATCCACTGAGAATAGTTCACAAGAGAATGAGTGGGGACATAGCAACGAACGTTCATGCCCTTGCTTTTACCGTACTCCTTCGCATACGTGAAACACTCGTTCAGTGCACGATAGTAAAGATGATACTTCAATTTGTTCGACAGGTAAGTGTTCTCCGGCGATTCGTGCTGTGGACGCCAATCGAAACCGTAGTACTCCTTCCATTCTTTCTTGAATGAACTGCTGTAACCCGAACGTGCCCAGAACTCAGGCTCTTCAAGAAAGATGGCATCGATGCCTGCATCGATCACTCTCTTGATCACCTTCTCCTTCATATACTTGATGAAGTTCATGGAAGGCACGATGTAAGGCACCATTCGTCCATGCCATATCGTGTCGCCTTTTTGTGTAACCTGTCCCTCGTCGAGATGCTTAACGCCGTCCCATTGGCCGGTGAAATAGTCCTGGTATTCGCCCCAGGCAATGCCGGTCATGAAGTGTGCTTTGTAGCCTTTGTCGCGCCAGCTCTGAACACGCTGTTCGAAGGTCATGTTGCCTTTGGCGTGATGATCTTTGACACTGTAAACAATAGCCACGTCAGCCCGTACATCGGTGACGGGCTTCCATGGATTTGATGTTTGAAAAGTGGTCTTCTCCTGGGCGAGGTTCGGTGAACAACTATTAACTAAAAGCGCAACCAGTAAGTAAGGTATAGTCCGTATTCGCATCAGGGAATAATCACTTGCACTGCCTCATTGTAATTCCATCTCCTCGTTCCACTTCCTTTCGGCGTATCGTAGTTGATACGTGAAGCTGCGCGAACAAACACCACTCTCCCAGACGGGATTGTTCCAGCCGATTCGATGGTGATTGTTTGTCCCAACAATGCGTTAAATGCTGTACCCGAGTATTCGATCTTGCTCGACCAGCGTTCGTCGCGGGCGCGATAGCCAACGCTTGACGAATAGCTAACGAAGAGCTGGATGTCGGTTACGTTTGTGAAGCTCGTGCTATAACCGCCCATCGGCTCGATCTTCGAACGAAAATCCTCTGTCGACACGCCACGTGTAACACGTACTTGAGCTCTTACTTTACCATTGATCACTTCGGGCGTACCAACCCACTCAACTTTGAGGAACGGCTGCACTTCGAAATGTGCTTGCGCCGTGCCGCTGATGTCGATGGTCTGTGTATCGTCTGCGATGGGAACACCGCGATCGTCTTCACGAAGAAGGGGAATGAACGGACCGTCGATACGAACATTGTAAGTTCCTTTGAACAGCTTGGTGTTCTGGAATGTACCGTCGGGCATACAAAAGAAGTCGGGATTGGGAGTCACGTTGTCACCGTAGCTGAGCTCGGTTAAGCGCACGCGAATGCCTTCACTGCCCTGGTCTGTAAGCACTGGTTCTCCGGTTGCAACATCTACAACTTCGCCTTGCAGTGTCTCAGCAGGCGCCTCATAGTTGTCCAATTCAAAGAGGCTGCAGGAAGAAAGGCTTAACAGACCTATGGACAGTAAATAAACTGATATCTTTTTCATAACTGATTACCTGTTGGGTTGTTGATCTATGAACGCACTCTTCGAAATCTCCCCGGTAGGGATCTGGAAATAATAGTCAACGATATTATACTCGAATGTCTTCAGGCTTACCCATTGGAAACGGGCATCGAAGAAATATTTACCTGCTTGCGTTGAGAAGAACGGATACAATCCGCGGAAGCGATAGCGTGAGTTGTTGCTGAACATATCCTTGGGTCTCGATTCGCCCCAGAAGCCATCGCGTCCTTCGTAGTGCTGCACTCTCCAGCGACGAAGGTCCCATTTTGTTTTATGTTCGAGCGCAAGTTCTTTGCGACGCTCTTTGCGAACAATATCGCGACCTGTATTGTCGCCGGTTATAGTTCCCACCAACGCCTCGGCTCCTGCTCTTTCACGAATGTCGTTGATAGCCTGGGTTGCAACCTGAAGCGGATCACTTCCATCGGGTGAGGGCTCACCGGCAAGTAAAAGCTCTACGCCTGCTTCTGCCGCATTCAGCAACACCTGTGCATAACGCATGAGAATAAAAGGCTGCGCCGATTTTCCTTCGCCAGCCTGGAACGAAGGATCGGGATTCAAATACTTGCGACCATACAGGCCCGTAAGATTTCCTTCTCCGTTGTCGTAGAAGGGTCCGTTAGCACCGGCAGCAGTCATAGTACCGCTGTTGTATGGAACTGTTTCCTGTCCATTACCTTCTCTTGAGCTAACATACAGTGTCTTGCTTCCGCCTGTGTGAGCAGGCAGTGTCTGGTAACGTGTTTCAGCTGTTTGATAGCTGTAGTCGTTGAAGAATGGATTGATCGGTGTCGGGCCCGTATACACACCAGCACGGATCTCGATCTCTTTCCCTTTGAATATATCGCCGGGGAAAATGCAGTAAGCACGAAGGCGTGGTTCGGCGTTCGCAAAGAAATCCATCGGCGTATCGTACATCAGGTATTCGCCTTCCGTGTTGCTATTGCCGGTGGTCACTTTGATCGTACCATCGGGATAACGATCGAAGCCATCGAACAACTCCATAAAGTCGAGCGTCGGACATGTTCCAGATGCAAGTGGTGCTTTGAAAATATAAGGAGCGCTGTAGGCGTCGTAACCGTGTGTGAATGTCGGGTAGACATACTCTTTCACGTAGATATTTTCGGGACTACTGAGATCACTGAACATATCTACCATGTTCTGGTATTGTGCCTGGCGATCGCTTGCCGACCATTTCGCTTTGTACAATGAATACCTACCGCTCATGATCACTTCGTTTGCTGCGGCATAGGCCTCTTTGAAATATCTTCTTGAAGCCGCTGCTGCCGTGCCTTCATCGAAACCGATCACGCGATTGCCTGTCTTCGTTCCGAAGCCCGTGAGTCGCCCGCTGACCGTCTCATTGTATTTGGCAACGCTACCGGCATACAACATGGCGTCTGATTTAAATGACAGGGCCACGTACTTGTTCGAGAATCCTGTTTCGGGACTTGTAGGCTGCAGTAAAGAAATTGCCTGGTTAAAATCTGCAAGTACCTGATCCCAGGTCTCCTCTTCTGAGGATCTCGGAATTTCGATCTCGCCCTCATCGTTGAGATGCACAACTTTCGTAACCAACGGAACACCGCCAAAACGTTTTGCCATAGCAGCGAACACCATCGCGCGAACGTAGTAGGCTTCTCCCATGTAGTGATTGAATGTAATTTCAGGGAAAGAGCTCGAGTAGTTCGGCAATGTTTCGATCAGGTAGTTCGCATCACGTAGTAAAACAAATGCGTCCCCCCAATAAGCAGTCCTTTCACCGGTGAACGCGGCGCAGATGCCATCGCGGTTCAATGACTCACCGGTACCTTCGATACCCAGGGCACCAAGCCACGAGTTACCTTCAAATCCCCATTGAGCCATGTACTTAAAATCTTCAAACGGCATGCGACTATACATCCGTGCCATGTACACTTTCATACCGGATGGACTCGTCATCAGTGTTTCGTCACCAACGACGTTTGGAGGCGGAACATCGAGGTCCGCGCAAGCGGTAACGAAAAGCAGGAGTAGTATATAAATCCTTTTCATGTGATGATCAATTTTTTGATTCGTGGATTCTGAATTTTAGAACTTAGCGGATAATCCGACTGTGTAGCTCTTATTAAGCGGATACAATCGTCCGAGGTCATCATCTGGGTGTTCAGGGTCGACAAATCTCACTTTAGTGATTGTCGCCACGTTGTATGCGTTCACAAACACACGAATGTTTGTCGAAGCCATCTTACCTCGTTTGGGCAGTGTGTATCCCAGTTCGATACTTTTCAGACGGAGGTATGCTGTGCTAACCCTGTTGAACTCCGAGTTATTGATCGGGTAATTTCCAGTATAACCATAGTAGCCGCTCACCCACTGTGTGTTGGGGTCATAAGGATCGGCTGTCGGATCTACTGGATGCCAGCGATCGAGGTATTGTTGCAAAGTACCTCCACCATTGGTTCCCCAAATGGAATACAGTGGTTCCCTGTATTCCATCGACCCCATCGCTGTTCCCTGGAAGAGGAAACCAAGATCGAAGTTCTTGTAATTGGCATCGAAGCTAAGACTGAAGTTGAGGTAAGGTGTTTGATCGTAAGCGAAGGGATGCTGATCCAGTCCGTTGATCTCACCATCACCATTCCAATCCACATACTTATAATCGCCTGGCAGTGTAGTCCGTTCTTTAAAGATCGGATACGACCAGATGTCTTCCCAGCTTGTGTAGCGACCGGCTGATTCGTAACCGAACTGTACTCCCTGGTAGCGATTGTTGAGGTTATCGTTGCGCCACTTGTCGTAGGAGTTTCCGTAAGGTCCGTTTTGCACGGCAGTGCCGTACATATTGCGGGTGATCGTGCTTATTGCTTTAACACGATAAGTAACCGGACCAACCGTATTGCGATGTGTGAGTTCAAGATCGATACCGAACTGGCGATCGCTGTTCGCGTTCTCGCGAGGCGCACCGGTACCAACTATCGTCGGAACTTCTCCATTGCGATTTGCAAAAAGTCCGGAACGGCGGCGGTCGAAGTAATCAACCGTGAAACCGAACAGGCCATTCCACGCAGAGAAATCTACACCGACGTCGAAGGTGCTGCCCTGTACCCACGAAATGTTCGAGTTGGGGACGATCAACGATGCACCGTAATTGAACTTGCCTCCGAATACATAACCGGGTGCATATTGGTTGTAATACCCTGCGTCGGCATTACCACTTGTAGCAGGATAGATATAGCCTGGATACCAGTCATACTGTAGCTCATCGTCGGTTGCTGTTACACCGTAGCTGGCACGAAGCTTAAACTGGTTGATAAATGAAAGAGCGTCGATCGACTTGAAGAACGGTTCTTCCGATAGGCGCCATCCCACAGATCCGGAAGGAAAGAATCCAAACTGGTGAGTAGATACAAACTTCGAAGAGCCGTCGTAACGAAATGCTCCTTCGATGATGTAACGATCGGCGAATGTATAATTCGCCCTTCCGATGTAGGCATTGTAAGCGATCGTGTAGAGGTCGGCGGGTGCTATACTCTGACCCGTTTGCTGACCAGTGGTCACGCCCGCAGAAAGATATGGCATCGAGAACGCAAGATTGCTTTGTGCGAAATAGTTGTCGCCTTTTCGCAGTTGGCTTTCAATGGCAAACATACCCGACACTTTATGAACATTATTGAAGATACGGTTATAATTCAGCAGAAACTGCCAGAGCGTTTGCTGCTTCGAATACATCTCACGTCGCATTTGGTTGGGTGAGCTTGGAGCATACACCTTCGAGTCGTACGTGTTAGTTGTAGTGTTGTAGAAATACTGGTAGTACTCCTTACGAAAAATGGAATTGTTATCCTGGCGATAGTCGTAGCTGATCAATCCCTTTGCCGACAGACCTTCGAGTATGGGTGTTAAGGTTCCAAACTCGTAAGTAAGGCTGGCCGAAGACTGAAAAGTCTTTTGCTGGTACTTCCTGTAACCAGAGATATCCGAAGTCATCTTCGCTACAGTATTTTCTTCAAGGTCCAGTCCCTGGTAGTTCAACATCGTGTTGGCTTCATCGGCATACGCGGGAAACAAAACTCCCTGTCTCCAGTAGTTCCTGATGATATCCACAGTGCTGGAGTATGGATTGTTACGATTGTCTGCCATACCAGCAAGGTTGAGGTTAAAGGTCAAGCCGTCATAAACCTGTGATGTGATGTTCGAGCGGAAGTTGTATTTGTCGTAGTTCAGGTCACCCGACTGCAAAAAGCTTTGCTGGTAGAGATATCCACCCGATACATAGTACTGGGTTTTATCTGTACCGCCGGAGATGCTGAAATCATGACGTGTTTGCGGAGCAACCTTGGCGAAGATCAAAGAATTCCAGTCGGTGGTGCGGCGCGCGCCAGAGCTGAATTCTTCAAACTTATCGGGACCGTAGATGATGCTACCACCGGAGATGTTATTCATTGCGCGCTCGTTGTAGAGCGTCATGGTCTCATAAGGGTCGGCAAGCTTCGGCATGTTCGAAGGGGTCTGCCATGTAAAAGAACCGTTGTATGTCACGGTCGATTTACCCTGCAGACCTTTCTTGGTTGTTACGAGCATTACACCGTTAGCGGAACGTACACCGTAGATCGCTGCAGATGCATCTTTCAATACAGAGACATCATCGATATCCGATGGGTTCAGACGCTGAAAATCTTCCATGGTACGAATAACTCCATCGATAACGACCAATGGCGCACCCATACCGCGTATGTCGAAGTTGTTATTGTAAGATCCGGGTTCGGCACTTCTTTGCCACACGCGAACACCGGCAATCCTGCCGGTCAGCATGTTCTGCGGGTTCTCGTTCTTGGTCTGCAGCATCACATCACCTTTGATGTTCGACACGGCACTGGTGAGGCCCAGCTTCTGCTGAGTACCATAACCGATCACTACGACTTCATCGAGCTGTTGTACGTCGGGATCCAGTGTTACATTGATCACCGATTGTGCTGCAACCGCGATCTCCTTCGGGGCGTAACCGATGAACGTGAATACAAGTATGGCATCGCCATTGGGCACCTGTATCGTATATTTTCCATCGGCATCCGTAGTGGTCCCGAACGTTGTTCCCTTGATCACGACGTTGACACCGGGCAAGCCGGACGCATCTCCCGCACCGTTTACCTTACCCGTTACCGTAAGCTGCTGTTGTTTTGTTGCTCCCAGTGCAACGGAAGCAAAAACAAAGCACTGAACGAGCACTCCAAAAATGGAATACCTGATCAGCCTTCTTGATAGTTGCTTGTAAAATTTCACCATCTGCTAATAGGTTTTTTATTTATCTACTTCGTACCTCGCCAATACGGCATATTCAGCGGCGAACGTGAAGTTGAACATGCCTTCCGTGTTGTTCTTTCCCTTGTCCTGGTTCCATCCTACCAACAGGTTGGTGGGGAGGAAACCCTTGTACGCGAAATTCTCATAACCCCAGTCGAGGTTCTTCTGGAATGAATCGATGTAGTCTGCGGTTCCTGGATAAGAGGGATAGGTATCGACCCATGCACGCATCAGCACTCCATTAAACCAGTTATTGAACCCGGTGATATCGTAGGTATAATATCCAGGCTCATTCTGTCCGAGCTTCGCGAAATATGAAAAGCTTGCATCGGAAAGTTTTCTTGCATCATCGAGATAACCGCTCTCGCCTGTTACGCGATACAGATCGGCGGCACCGGAAAGGATCGCACCGCTGTTGTATGAATAGGCAGGACCGACGCGGTCGTTGCATGTGCCTCCTCTCCTGTAGACCACTCCATCGATCGTTTCTGTTTGGATGTCACCGGGGGAGCAGCCGCCACGCATATCGTCGTACACGCCATCGGAACGAAGCAACGAGCTCTTCTGCCACGCATAGATCTTCTTTGCAAAATCCAGGTAGTAATCGCTCTTCTTTACTTGTTCACTCTTGCGCGTCTTCTTGTCGGCAGCGTCGATGTAGCGATGTATCGTTTCATCGTCTTTGTCCTTGTACAATTCATGAAGCCACACGAGCGGACTTACAATCGGACCGTTGCTGCATGAATGCTTAGTTACATAACCTGGACCCCATGTGATTCCGCCATGCTCGTTGCCATTTGCATCGCGGCTTGGATCCCAACCGTCGAGAACGTATTCGGTCAGATACTCGGCTTTCTGAAGATACTCGCTGTTGCCCGTCGCCTTATAGCCTTCGAGCAATTCGCGGATGAACCACATCTGGTCGTCGTACACATTTTCGATGCCGTCGACATGCGCACCACCTTTGGAACCTCCCCGGTTCACACCGTAGACGGTCCACTCGTGAGTTTGCGTATAGGAGACGAGGTCGAACGTGCCCAGATAATATCCTGCGTTATCGTACAGTTTGTACAACAGATCAGAATACTTATTGAAGTTCTCATCGTAGATCGCTGTGTTGCCGTGATCCTTCTGTGCTTTGAGAGCAAGAAGGATGGCATTCACAGATTCGATGGCGCTTGTATACATCCAGATGCTTCCCTTCTCGTCGGAACGGGTTCCGGTATAGGGATTATAATACCTGGCCATCGCCATCCCGTCCCCTGTAAAGTGGGACGCGATGGCGGCGTCAGTAAGTTCCATTGAACGGCGGAGGTTCTGTTCGGAAACAGTAACCTCCCCCGGTTTATTTCCAGGATCAACTTCGGATCCATCATCTTTACACGCCGATAGTATTATCAGCAACACAAAACTGCAAGTAGCGATCATCGAAGCTGTCCCGCGAAATCTCATCATCTTACAAATCATCATTAGTTCAGATCGATCGTGTGGAACACGAGCTTGTTCTCGCCTGAGCTGGCAACCCCGTTATACACACCGATCACAATTGTTACATCTTTTCCATTAAAGTCAGACAGATCGTACACGAAAGCAGCATAGCCTTCGGGATTACCCGCATCACCTTCACCATGCTTGAACTTCCAAACCTTGTCGTCAGCCGCGCTCGCGCTTGCTGCTGTGTTGGATGTCGGCTCGATGTCTGTTACCGTGCCGTCGTTTTCGATGGCCGTGATCTTGAAGAATGTGAAGTTATCACCAAAGTTCCTGGTCGTGAAAGTAAGCTGGTTGCTTCCTTCATCGATCGAGAATTTCGCGTACAGGTATGCCTCGGGCACTGTTGTGCTTACGTCGCTGATATCGCGTGTTTTGATCAGATAACCCTCGTTAGCAAATGGTTCCGGATCCTTCTTGAGAGGTACGAACGACCATTCCGCGCCTACGTGAGAAACACCACTCCATGAACGATAGCCTTCAACATAAGCGTCGCGGTTGCCACCAACAGGGCTGATGCCTGTGAACGACTTCTTGGTCTGCGGCATTGTTGAAGCCACAGTCTCCTTTGTCAATTCCCAGCCAGTTACGACTTCCGTACCAGGCAGCCAATCCAGGCCTTCAACTTTCACATCAGCAAAGCGAACTGCACGGAGAACAAGCTGCTTGTAGTAGTCGCCGGTTTCTGCGCGATAAATACCGATCGCGATCACAACTTCTTTACCGATATAATCACTCAGGTCGAACTCGACGTCCGTATAGTTTTCGTTGCCATAAGTCTGGTTCTCACCGATCTTAGCAGCAACCGGTTCGGCCATAGTCATATCAACTACCTGCACACCGAAGTTAGCAGGAGCAGTTTCATCGGCATTGTGTGTACGTAAGCGCACCGACATGATCTTGTTGTCTTCTGTGATCAGCTTGCTGCCATAAGTGTATGAGTCGAAAACATTGAGATCTGCAGGATTTGCCTGGTCAGCTTCTGCGTTGCGTATCTGCAATGTTGTTCCTTCGTTCTGTTCTTCCCAGTTACCTGCGAATTGGAATGACGCCGCCATATAATCGCAAGCCCAGTCCCAATGAGGATAGTTATCCGCATTACGACCGCCACGATATTCGTTGTAGTACCATTTTGGTGAACTCTGCAGATCTTCTACAGTCATGCCGCGAAGTATCTCAGTTGCACCCATTGTCGCATCCACGGTAGCAACACCACCGACGAAGTCGCCAGCTGCCACGCTCTTGGTTACGGCCGTATAATTTGCTTTCGAGAAAGTAACCGTATATGCATCGGCTACAAGGTTTTCGATCGTGTACTTGCCGTCTGCTCCGCTTGTCGCCTGGCCGGCAGCGCCTACGCTAACGGTCACACCCTCAAGTGGTGCATTGTCGTTCTTCGCATCCGTAACGGTACCGGTGATCTTCGCCGAAGCATTGATCAACGACGCGTTCACGGTAGCGGTGTTGTTAGAATCAAAATCTTTCGCCGCTACAGACTTGCTCGTAGTTAACCAACCCGTTTTCGAGAAGGTAACTGAATGCGACTTCAGGGTAACGTTCGTAACGGTGTACTTTCCGTCGGCGCCACTGTTCACAGTAACGTCGGTCTCGCCAACACCGGAAACCTTCACTGCCACATCGGCAATTGGTTGTCCTCCCTCATCGGTAACAAGGCCGGTTATGGTACCGAGACTCTCCTCTACCGGGTCGTCGTCTTTCTTACAGGAGTTTACAGATACAATGAATGTACCCAGGAGGATGGTGTACATCAAGGTTCGTAGAATCTTACTCATTGGGCTGAATGGTTTTAAGTTTAAACATCTAATTCGCTCGGGAGCTGATCGAATTTTTTGCGGACAGGCCGGTCGATAGCTATCGATTGCAAATTCTGTTGCAAACGTTATAGTGACCTGGTTAAATAATCGGTTAAAACCGGGTTAACGGAAAGAAAAAAATATTAATCTGGAGAGCCCAGGTGTGGAATTTGGGGCGTTTTTGCCCCACCCGTGAGGAAGAGGATCGATTTACGACCTTATTCGTGATAGATCTTTATTCTGAAGCTGCCCTCGGTGATCTGATAAACTTGCTCGTCCTCGCCCTTCGCAGAGAAGTGAAATGTCCCCTCTGCCACGTAAGTAGTCAGGTCGTACTTGGTGAGCTCGAACACACCGCCCGCCTGTCCATAATATGTTGGACCCAGCAAACCGCTCGAGAAAAAAGTCGGGGAGTAGTATGCACCCACGTGATCGCCGTCGCTCGCGCCGTTCGGATCATACTCGTAGCTCCTGGGGCCAGTCGGTGATTCAAAGAAGACGAACGAAAGCTGGGTGTCGAAGAAACTGCCAGTCCCATATCCGGCGAATGAGTGATCGAAGAATTCGGGATAAAAGAAATCGTCCTGCCTCGCGATCCATTGCACGCCGTCGATCTTAGCCTTCATAAAGAAAGCCATGACATTGTTGATGGTGCCTAACCCCTCCGCATCCGACGAGAGCTCGGCATTGGTCGGATCGGAAAGAACCACCTTGAATTTTTCGGAAGACTCGTCTTCCGTGTCGGTGTTCAGCGCGACAGTGATCTCGGCAGTTGTAGTGCCGGCAGCTATAGTCACCAGCGTCGGAGAAGAAACGACCTCCAGGTCACCGTCGGAGGTTGTTACATTAGTTGTCTTGTATTTGAATGTGACGTCATCAGTGCTTTTCTCGCTCAAGGTAACCGTGAAGATCAGGTCGAATCCCTCCTCGCCAACACCATCGTTGATCGAGAGTTTTGGAAGCTCCTTTTCCGGTATGGGATCGTCGCTCCCGCAACGAACAGCCAGTATCAAACAAAGGAGAGCCAGCGAGATCTTGGAGAGGTTTCTCATGGGTGACGGGATTTAGGGATCCTCGAAAATACGTGAAGACGATTGGCGGTCAAATACTCCAAAAGGAGTATTCCTCAAGCACGTTACCGGGCGGCTCCGCCATCGATAGTCAGGCAGATCCCGCTTACGAAACGCGCTTCATCCGAGGCGAGATAGACATAACCATGCGCGACATCGTCGGGTACACCCCAATGACCGAGCGGAATATGTTCGATGGTCTTCTTTCGGACCTCTTCAGGCATAAGGTCGGTCATCGCGGTGTGGATAAACCCCGGTGCGATACAATTTACTGTGATCCCAAACTTACCAAGCTCCATAGCCCACACCTTCGTCATACCTATGATAGCGGTCTTCGTGGCGACATAGTTGGTCTGACCGAAGTTGCCGCGTATGGCGACATTGGAGGATGCAGAGACGATGCGGCCGTAGTTCTGATCTTTCATTACTGAGGCAACGGCCTGCGTACAATTAAATACACCGGTGAGGTTCACAGAGATAACGTCGTCCCACTCCTGCTTCGACATCTTTAATAATGTCCTGTCTTTGGTGATACCGGCATTGTTGATGAGAATGTCGATGCGACCGAAGTGTTGTTTGGCCTCTGCGACTGCTTGCTGTACTTCGGCCTCGTTAGTAACAGATACTTTCCTCGAGATCACGTCGCATCCGTCCTTCTTTAGTTCTTCTGCAACGACAGTTAGCTTGTCGGAGACGTCCCATAAAATGAGTTTACTTCCTTCCTTAGCGAAACGTTGAGCTGTAGCCAGCCCGATGCCATTTGCTGCACCTGTGATCAGGGCGATTTTTCCTTTCAGTCGCATCTGTGTTAAGTTAAAGAGTAATATACTATTTTTAGTAACCTTAACTAACACAGACCATGAGTCGCTATTTGTCTCTCCTCCTGCTGGTTTTGATCTCCATCTCTTGTCAGAAGACGGAAGATAGAAATGAGAAAAGATCGGCGGTACTTACCGAGTCTGCTCCTGAAACTGCGGGATTTTCCTCTCAACGCTTGAGCCGTCTCGATTCGGCGATGAAAGATTGGGTGAACAAGAACTACATCAATGGTTCCGTAGCCCTTGTTGCACGAAAGGGGAAGATCATTTTCTATAAGGCTTACGGCTACAATGATCTCGACACAAAAGCTCCGCTCGATAAGGACGGGATCTTCAGAATTGCATCACAGACCAAGGCGATCACAACAACCGCGGCGATGATGCTGTGGGAAGAAGGAAAGTTCGGCCTCGACGATCCCGTTTCAATGTACATACCCACCTTTGCGAAGCAGGGTGTGCTCGATAAATACAACGAGAAAGACACTACTTATACAACCATTGAGGCAAAACGACAGATCACGATCCGCGACTTACTCACGCACACCTCCGGAATCGGCTACCCTGCCATCGGCACTCCCATTGCGAATGCTATCTATGCGAAGAACAAGATCACCGGCGGCGTAGGCGTTAAAGATCAGCAGCTTGCCGACGCGATGACGCGTTTGGGAACGGTACCGCTCATGTTCCAACCTGGTGAAAGATGGATGTACGGTGTGAACACCGATCTTCTCGGGTACCTGGTCGAGATCTGGTCTGGCAAAAAGCTGGATGAATTCTTCGCGGAACGGATCTTCAAACCGCTAGGAATGAACGACACTTATTTTAATGTGCCGGAAGACAAGGCCTCAAGGCTCGTAAATTTCTTCCAGGAGAATGAAAATGGGGAGATCAAGAAGCAGGATAAAGTATTCGGGGGCTTTCTCGATATGAACTTTCCCGTGCAGAAGCACGATTACTTTTCGGGAGGCGGCGGATTGTCGTCGACCATTAAAGACTATGCGATCTTCCTGCAGATGTTATTGAATGAGGGCGAGTACAACGGTACCCGATATCTTTCGCGCAATACGATCCGCTTGATGACAATGAACCAGATCGGCGACCTGACGATCGATGGCGAGAATAAGTTCAGTTTCGGATTTCGATTGATCACTGAAAACAGCAGCAGGCTGTCGCCAAGCCAGCCCGGTACTTATTCATGGGGCGGCGCCTTCTCGACTTCGTATTGGGTAGATCCGAAAGAGGAAATGCTGGTGATATTTTACAGGCAGATGTGGGGATCGAAAGTGGCGTTGACGGATAAGGCGTTTAAACCGTTGGTGTATCAGGCCATTAATGATTAAAGTGGTCTCTCACAGATCGCACGGATCACGCAGATTTTTCTTGATCAGTGCGATCAGTGTGATCTGTGAGAGCTATGATACTCTTTAAGATCTTCTATGGAAGCGAACTTACCTTCTTTCAGCACAACATAAGCAAACGGCCTTTCCATCCACTTCTCGTCAGGTACCGCGATCACAGCCGCTTCGAGCACGCAAGGATGACCCATCAATGAATTTTCGAGAGCGACCGAACTGATCCATTCGCCACCAGATTTAACACGGATCACGCAGATATTTTTCTTGATCAGTGCGATCAGTGTGATCTGTGAGAGCTATGATTTTCGCGCAGTACTGATTTCAGGAATTTTCCGACGGAAGTCTTTGGTATGGATGAGACGAATTTAAATCCATCCGGTATCCAGAACCTTGCAAACCTGGCAGAGAGATACTCTTTAAGATCTTCTATTGAGGCGAACTTGCCTTCTTTCAGCACAACATAAGCAAACGGCCTTTCCATCCACTTCTCGTCAGGTACCGCGATCACAGCCGCTTCGAGCACGCAAGGATGACCCATCAATGAATTTTCGAGAGCAACCGAGCTGATCCATTCGCCACCGGACTTAACAACATCCTTGCTCCTGTCTTTGATCTCTATGCATCCATTGGGACTGATCGCGACGATATCACCAGTGCGAAGCCAGCCGTCGTCGGTAAACTTTGCGGCCGATTCGGAGTCCCGATAATAAGATGCCGCCACATACGGGCCGCGTACTTCCAATTCACCCATTGTAGTTCCATCCCATGGGATAAGCCCGGACTCGTTCCTCCCGCGGATCTCGACGAATGGAACCGGTGTTCCCTGTTTAGTGATATAGCTCAATTGATGTTCTTCGGACGACTCTTCCAGGATACTCGGCAACACGGCTGTGCTTCCAAGGGGCGACAGTTCCGTCATTCCCCACGTTGAAAGAACCTGTATGTTATATCTGTCCTTGAATGCTTTCACGGCGAAAGCGGGAATAGCAGAACCACCAATAGCAATGATACGAACATCCAGTTTATACTTCGAGGGCTCGTTGTCGAGATGATTCAGTATACCGAGCATTACGGTTGGAACTCCTGCGGTTATCGTAACTTTTTCGGATTCAAAAAGCTGGAGCAAACTTTCGGGATCGAGATATGGCCCAGGAAATACCAGGGTTGCACCAACGAACGGACAATTGAAGGGAAAGCCCCATGCGCACGCATGAAACATCGGAACGATCGGAAGAACGACATCACGCTCCAAAACACCAACGCCATTACAACTCATGAGAAACGACACCGAGTGAAGCATAATGGAACGATGCGAATACAACACACCTTTCGGCTTTCCGGAAGTACCCGAAGTATAACACAAACATGCCGCCGCGTACTCATCGCTTTCGAAAGGCTCGAACAACGATTCATCGCCTGTTGCCAACACATCCTCGTAATGCAAATACTCGGCGCCGATCGGATCATTGCTTTGCTTGATGACAATGACCCTGGAGAGTTTTACAGCAGGCTTTATCTTTTCAAACAAAGGCAACAACACCTCGTCGACTATAAGCACTTTATCTTCTGCGTGATCCACAATATAGATAAGATCTTCCGGGCTGAGACGAAGATTGAGCGTGTGCACTACAGCACCCATGCACGGAACGGCGAAGTATGCTTCGAGATGCTGGTAATGATTCCAACAAAGTGTTGCCACGCGATCACCCTCGCGAACACCGAGCTTCTTTAATGCAACTGACAATTTCTTAGTGCGTTTCGCAAAATCGCGATACGTATAGCGATGGATGCTCCGGTCGGGAAGCCGGCTCACGATCTTTTTGTCGCCGAACAACGACTCGGCCCTCCGAAGAATTGTCGGAAGTGTGAGCTGGTAGTCCATCATCAAACCTCTCATGCGATTGAATATAGCTGAAATTTGAGCGATTCTTCAAATTCTGTATCTTGAAAACACATAGGCACATAGTTTTTTCCTGTGTCGCTGCGTGTTTCATCAGTGAAAGAAGTCAGCAACCTCTATCGCAATTTTGTACTGGCAATGCTCACGCTGGTCTATGTATTCAACTTCATCGACCGGCAACTTCTCGTTATCCTCCAGGAGTCGATCAAAGAAGAACTGCAGCTATCCGACACACAGCTCGGCATGTTGTCGGGATTTACTTTCGCAATCTTTTACGTAACAATGGGAATACCCATTGCACGTTGGGCGGACAAGGCTAACCGCAAGAACATCGTTGCCATGTCGCTCGGGTTGTGGAGTATTATGACGGCGGTGTCGGGTCTTGCGCGCTCGTTCGTTCATCTTTTGCTCGCTCGCGTTGGTGTGGGCGTTGGCGAAGCTGGCGGAAGTCCACCCGCGCATGCAATGATCTCAGATTATTTTCCACCGGAGAAACGTGCGACCGCTTTGTCGTTTTATTCGATGGGAATTTATTTCGGGATGCTGGTCGGATTTCTAATTGGCGGCTACCTGAACCAGGAACTTGGATGGCGCACGGCGTTTTATGTACTGGGTATCCCGGGGGTGTTGTTGTCGTTGGTGTTCTATGCAACGGTAAAGGAACCTCGTCGTGGGGCAACGGACGTCAATGCACAAACCAAAAAAGATCATTCATTTGTCGAGGTTGTCCGGATCCTTGTCTCGAAACCGACATTTGTTCTGCTTGCACTAGCGAGTGGACTGCACGCATTCTGTATTTATGGTGTACTCAACTGGACGCCCTCGTTCCTTGCCCGGATCCACCTGATGGATAAAACGAATATCGGCGTTGCACTCGGTTTGATCCTCGGAATCACGGGTGCTGTAGGAACATTTACAGGCGGTTACTTAACAGATCGATTGGGGAAGACCGACAAGCGTTGGTACATGAAGATCCCTGCTAATTTTCTTTTGCTCTCGATCCCTTTCGTGATTGGAGCATTGTTCGTAAAGGACTATCGCTTGTCTTTGGTTTGCTTTGGCGCCAGCAATTTTTTATACAGCACCTACTTGGGGCCGACGATCAATGTTGCGCACATGCTCGTCCCTGCTTCGATGAGGGCGCTTACATCGGCATTTCTTTTTCTTGTGATAAACCTGATCGGTCTCGGTTTTGGCCCGCTGGTTGTGGGTATGATCAGCGATATGTTGGCACCTACGTTGGGAGTTGGGTCTTTGCGCTGGGCGATGTCGGGTGTAGTGTTTGTTAGCTTTGTGTCCGTGATGCTGTTCATTGCGGGTGCGAAGAAACTGGAGGGAGATCTGAAATCAGAAAAATAATGGCAAAAGTGTTTGTTACGGGTTCGGCCGATGGACTTGGCCGTATGGCTGCCGATCTTTTGATCAGGGAAGGTCACGACGTTACGCTGCACGCACGCAATCAGCAGCGAGGCAAGGATGCCATGAAGGCGTTGCCAGGTGCGAAGAATGTGTTGATCGCGGACCTGTCGGATATCGATGAGACAAAGGACCTTGCACAGCAGGCAAACAAGCTCGGTCGTTTCGATGCGATCATTCACAACGCGGGTGTTTATAATGTTTCACAACAACAGATCATCAACGTAAACACGCTAGCTCCGTACATCCTTACTTGTCTTATAACGAAGCCCGACCGGTTGATCTATTTGAGCTCGGGTGATCATCTTCACGGTTCACCCAACCTCGACAACCTTGCGAACAACAAGGGGAGGATCAGCTATGCCGATTCGAAGCTTCACGATGTGATGCTGGCGTTCGCCGTTGCACGAAAGTATCCGAAGATCTATTCCAATTCCGTCGACCCGGGATGGGTGCCTACGAAGATGGGTGGACGCGGTGCACCCGATGATCTGGACAAAGGGTATGAGACGCAGGTGTGGCTGGCAGTGAGCGATGATCCGAAGGCTCTGGTAACGGGACGGCATTTTTATCACAAGAGAGAAGCTAGCCACAGGGCCGAAGGCAGTGATGTTCAATTACAGGAGAAATTGCTGTCGGTGTGTGAGCAGTTGACAGGTGTAAGATTTGAGTAATCCTACTTCAACGCTTCGATCAGCTTCTCAACATCCGCCATATCGTTATACACCGACGGAGAGATCCTGAACCTGTTTTCATAAACGGTTATCTCCACTCCTGCCTTATCGAGCTTCGGCCTCAACTTATGTTGCGCATGCTCGCAGGCGAAAGCAAGTATCGGCGAGGTGGATCCTTTCGGCGTCATCGGCGCATAGCCAAGCTTCGGAAGCTCTTCTTGCAACTTCTTCAACATCGGCTGCCGATGGCTCTCGATGTTCTGAACGCCTGTTGTGATAATATAATCAAGCGAGCTTCGAAGTGCTGCGATAACCGGACTCGCAAACGTCCCTACCTGGAAAAATCCACTCACATCGTCTTTCGATTTGAAATCGTATGGTGCATCGCCGGGTGGATCGAACGGGAACGTGTGCGTCGTGAACTCAGCGATCTGGCGATAGCCGTACTGACTTCTTTGAAGCTGTTCAAGTCTATCGCGACGAACATATAAGAATCCCAATCCGAAATCACCCATCAGCCACTTATAGCTTGCACCAGCGCAGAAGTCGACACCGCTTGCTTTCACATCGATAGGCACCGCACCCGCAGCCTGGATGATATCGGCATAGACTAACGCTCCTCTCGAATGAGCGAGATCACAAACCGCTTTCAGGTCGTGCTGAAAACCATTGACCGTCGACACCAGCGAGATCGCAACGAGCTTCGTACCGGGTGTGATCGCTGCATCGAGGTCATTCATATCTATACGATTATCGCGGTGACGAACAACCTTCAGGTCGAGGCCTTGCTTCGCCAGCTGTCCATATAAGTAGAGTGATGCTTCGAAATGAAGTGTATCGGTAACCACACGGCTTCGCGAGCCCGGAAGGTCCAGCCCGGAGACCACCAGGTTCTCTCCCACCATGGTGCTCGGAACATAAGCGATCTCCTCGGGAGTAGCATTGATCATCTTCGCATAAAGGACTTTAGTCTCGTCGCGGATCTTGTCCATTTTCTCGTCAGCAGCGCGGTCACTCGTAACACGCCGGTCGATGTACTCATAGGCCGCCTTTGCAGTCGCAACGCTCATCGGGTGCGTAAACGCCGCGTTGAGGTATGTCCCTTTCAATTTAAAAAGTTGTTTCGCGGGGAGACTTCCTTCAAACGCGGGTGACGTGGCGGCAAGCGACTGGCCTGTTGCCAATGTTACCAGCGGGGCGATGCCGACTTTCGTGATCCAATTTCTTCGCGATGGACTTGGCAGATGATCTTTTCCGTTCATGGTTGGTAGTGTGTCAAATAAAGATAGCAAATCCGGGATTCCTGACAGGACCAGGTGTATGGAAAACCTGATCAGTCATGGCATCACTAGCAGTAAAATCAAATCCCCTATCTTACAGCCATGCAGGACTTCTATCAACAAACATTCGACAAAGTAAACACGGCGGACTTCCAGAAGGGCGAATACGAACAGTGCACGTTCGTCAACTGCGATCTGTCTAACGCAGATCTTACGGGGCTTAAGTTCGTAGACTGCGAGTTCCGGAATTGTGGACTTAGCCTTGCTAAGCTGGCGGGTACAACTCTTAATGGAATAAAATTTGTCCAGTGCAAAATGCTGGGACTTCGTTTCGATGAATGCAATCAATTCACGTTGTCGTTCACGTTTGATAACTGCGTACTCAACGACTCGTCGTTTTTCAAATGCAAGCTTAAGAAGGCATCGTTCAAGAGCTCACAGTTCAATCACGTCGACTTCGCTCAATGCGATCTAACTGAAGCCGTTTTGCATGAATGCGACCTGCGCGATGCAATTTTCGAAAACACCATTCTCCAAAAAGCAGACTTCAGGACTGCGATCAACTATTCCATCAATCCGGAGATCAATCAGATCAAGAAAGCGAAGTTCAGTACTTCGGGGTTGAGAGGGTTGTTGGAGAAGTATGATATTGTTGTGAGTGTTTGATCTGCACATAGTCAGGTTATCCTGATAAAAAACGAAACCTGGTGCCATTAGAAACGTCTAATGCCTCGATGAAAAATAATCTTTGTCCTTCAAATAGGACGAAAGATTATTCACATGGGCAGGTACATACTAAAAGAAACAGTAATTATAATTGACAAGATCACGCGCAGCATAGAAGACTCGAGATCTGGTAAAGTCTTTGAAACAGATGTATTGCCAGTTACGAAAGCGGAGTTGACTGGTATTCTAAAAAAGAATGGTTGGCAGTTTAATTGGAGAATGGAATCCAAGGAACCAAAGCATCAGATATTCAAATTGGTCCTTCAAGGTGACCCAATAATACAGGGGCTGCTAAGTGTGGAAGCCAAGGGGAACTATGTCGAAATGCACCTGATTGAAAACGCTCCTCATAACTATGGAAACAAAAAAAGGTTCGTTGGGGTAGCTGGTAACATGGTTGCGTTCGCCTGTAAGCTGAGTTTCGAGCTGGGCTTTGATGGATATGTTTCATTCACAGCAAAATCGCAGCTTGTTAAGCATTATCAAGAGTCGCTAGGTGCAATCTCTATATACACAAAAGAGCGAATGGCCATCCCTTCTGAATCTGCTCGAAAATTGGTAAATTCGTACTATAAAGATTACTTCAATGGGCGATAGAAAGCAGTACTATAAACTGGATGAAGTGGGCTTTGTCGGCGTTCAGAAAAAAAGAACGATTGAAGAGATTCGCAAGGACGAAATTAAAACAGCAAAATCGATCCGCGCATTAAAAGCCAAAAAATATGGGCTGGCAAAGTCGCCGGCTAAGTCTTAAAGTAACGTACGTTAGCTACGACTGAAGAGGCTGGCTCTACCAGCCTTTGTTTTTTGGCGAACACCAAAATGGTACGATTTTATCACCTCATTCTGCATGAACGCAGACGAAGTTTACGATAAGGTCATAAATTGGCTCATCGAGCACGGGCCAAGTATCATTTTCGGCATCGTTGTATTCCTCGTCGGGCAATGGGCAATTCGAATGTGCAAAAGATGGCTGCACAATCGCCTCGATAAGCGAGGACTCGAGGCATCGTTGCGCCCGTTTTTCCACAGTCTGCTGGTAACTACTCTACAAGTATTACTGCTCCTCCTCGTCATGCAGATCGTGGGTATCCAAATGACGTTGCTCGCGGCCGCCGTTGCATCGCTCGGTGTTGCCGCCGGTCTCGCCCTGTCGGGAACCCTGCAAAACTTCACCGGCGGTATCCTGATCCTCATCCTAAAGCCGTTCAAAGTTGGCGACACCATCCTTGCCCAGGGACAAACCGGGATTGTCTCCGAGATCCTCATTTTCTATACATTAATTATAACGGCAGAAAATAAAACGGTCATCATTCCAAACAGCAAGCTGTCGAACGAAGTGATCGTAAAATTTCCAGTTGACAATCGCCAACCCAAAAATTTATAGGAGGTCTTGTCGTTAAAGGGAATTAATTGCGAAGCAGTTTGATCTTACGGTTCGCGATCTGCAATACGTAAAATCCAGCAGGTAGCTGAGAGGTGTTCAGTGGCTGACCATGCAGCAACTGCGAGGTCATAACCACCTGGCCGATACTGTTTATCAATGAAGCCTCACCGGTCGCGTCCACAAATAGTTCGGAGTAGAATGGATTCGGATAGACTTTAAGTTCCCCCTTGTCATCTTCAAGTCCAACGATCTCGGGTTCCTCGGTTTCCTCCTCTTCTTTCGTCAGGTATAAGAATGTATAATCCTTATCATAAAATGTTCCGTGAGCGCGAAGTGTGATCGGGTAAGGGACATCGGCAACAACGTCCCCCGTTGTATTGATAACGATGCTCGCCACTTTGAACTCACCAGAATCATACTCGGAGAACGTCACGTTCTCTTCAAGAGCTTCATTGTAATAGACATGATAACCGCCAATATCCGCCGCTGCGTCCCTAACAAGTTTAATTTTCCTGGAATGTCCTTCCGTGACCACGATCTTATTGTCGGGATCATCAATTGAGCTGGTTGCGTCCATCGTCGTTTCCATGTCTTCCTGGAAAATAGACCACGCGCGTTGAACGAAACCGAGATAACCACTCTCCTTTGAGAACTTGCTGACCTTAACGATGACCCAAAATAAACCGAGCCTGTAGTCGCCGTCATATTTTCCATCCCAGGTAAGCATGCCGTTGTCCGGGTTCAGTTTCATGTTTTCAGGGATCGTGAGGTGGTGATTACCTGAAAACGCGCTCACGAGCTCGTACTGATAATAAAAATCTGTATGCACGCTATCGATCGCCGCTGTTGAAAAAGAGTAGTTGTCGTTTATCGAAGTCCTGAACACCGGATCGGTGCGAAACAAAGGCGATTGATAGACCTCCGTCTCCGTGAGAACGATAGCCGTCTCGATATAAAAGCGTTGCTCGACCGAATTTTCTATGTTGATGATCCCTCCCGACAGGTTCGGCTCTTGATACGTGAGCTTATAAATGCCCGGGGCTGCATAAGTGTGATCGACGCGATATACAACGACGCCTATATTCAGATCGAAGTCGATCAGCTGGCTCTCTTTGGTAGGAGTTATTACCTGGCTCCCATCTCCGAACTGCAGAGGACCTTCGCCAAATTTTATATCCGAGCCACGATTCGCAAAAAACCGGATCTCGATATGACAGGTAAGTCCTTCGCTGGACAAAACCCTGATCTGTCCGCCAATAATATGGGTAGAGTATGCTGATGTCGTAGCAAAAAGCAGCGCTGCGACCGATAAGGTTTTAAGCAACTTCATTTTTTTATCTCGTAGGTCACACCCTTTTCTGTATCAAACGAAGCTACATAGAACTCACCTTCCCGCAAAGCCTCCAGGTAACCAACTTTAAACGGAGTGGAGCTGCGGATCACGCAATGACTTCCATTCAATGACTTCATAGTTCCTTCGGCAACCTTGCCTCCCGCCCACCGCAGATCGAATTCGAAGCCGCTCCTTGCCTTCAGCCCCTTAAAGCTTCCATCCTTCCATGCATTCGGAAGCGCTGGTAATAAATGAATGGCATCTGAGTGACTTTGGATCAACATCTCTGCAATACCTGCAGTGGCGCCAAAGTTGCCATCGATCTGGAACGGTGGATGAGCACAAAAAAGATTCGTATAAGTTCCCCCCGCATCGGAGTAGTTGACCTTATAAGATTGAATGTGATTGAGCAGATTCTTCAGTAATGTGTATGCATGATCGCCATCATGGAGTCGTGCCCAGAAGTTGATCTTCCACGCGAGCGACCAACCAGTACCAACATCCGTTCGCGCAATGAGTGTCTTCTTCGAAGCTTCTGCAAAGTCCGGCGTCGTGATCGGATCGATCTGTGTCCCCGGATGCAAACCGTACAAATGTGAAACATGACGGTGAGTCGGTTCAACCTCCTTGAATTCTTCCGCCCACTCCATCAATCGTCCATCCGATCCGATCTTTACAGTCTCCATTTTTGCTTTTGCTTTCCGGATCCGACCCAGTATCTCCTCGTCGAGTGCCAATTCTTTTCCGGCATTCAATACCGAAGCAAAAAGCTCCGATATCACCTGCTGATCATGCGTTGGACCCATCGTTACCTGCGCGATTTCGCCGGTCGGTGCATAAAAAGAATTTTCGGGTGAAGTCGATGGACCAGATACTAATTTCCCTGTATTCGGATTCTCAACGAGCCAATCGAGATAGAACTCGGCAGACTTAAGCATAACAGGATATACCCGTTTCAGGTAAGCTTTGTCTTGCGTGAACGTATAGTGATCCCACAACTGTTGACATAACCATCCCGATGCCGCAACATACATTCCCCACCCAGTGCCTTCGCCGGGAGATGTATATCCCCAAACATTCGAAATGGTTTCAACACACCAGCCGTTGAGACCGTATTGAACCTTAGCAGTTTGTGAGCCGGGCTCGACCAACGATTCGACGAAATCTGTAAATGGATCGAAGCAGTCCGAAAGATTAGCAACATCGGCAGGCCAATAGTTCATTTGAATGTTGATGTCGTTGTGATAATCTCCATTCCACGGAGATTGAATTTTGTTTCCCCAAATGCCCTGCAGGTTCGCAGGCAAAGTGCCTTTTCGCGATGAGGCGATCAACAGGTATCGGCCGAATTGAAAATATAATTCCTGCAGATGAAGATCATCCGGGTTCGTCAATCGCCGATCGATTGGAATTGTGTCCGGATCGTTGCCGGAAAGACGAAGATCCACCCTATCGAATAACGGCTGGTAGTCGTCACGGTGGTGTTTCAATAGTTGATCGTACGATTGACCACTCGCTAGTTCGAGTTGCTTCGACGTTGTTTGAAGAGGATCATCGCCACGGAAAGTCGGATAGTCTTGTTTATAGTCCGTTCCCGCAGTCAGGATCAACACAACTTCATCGGCGTCCTTTACCGAAATCAGGCTGTCGCGATAGCTCACGGTTCCACCCGTGTTGATCGCCTTGAGTCGCACCGCGTACGACATACCATTCCCACCCTTTCCGTTGCTGAGCGTGCCTGACATCAGGAGATGATCTTTTTCTGCGTTGGTTGTCGATCGCTCCGGCCTTGTAAGCCACGCTGTAAAGTTGATCGATGACTTTTGCGCTGACGAAAGTCGAACGACAATGGCGCGGTCCGGGTAAGATGCAAAGACCTCCCGGGTATATTGAGCTCCGTCCTGTGTGTACGTCACTTTAACGATGCCTTCTCTGAGGTCAAGTTCCTTTCGATAGTTGGTCCAGGGTTTATCATTTCCGAAGTCGAATCGTATATCACCCAATGTTTGGAAAGATCCGTAGGGATAGTTGGCTCCCGAGCCCGAACCTGAGCCTGCACCTTTACATACCTGGGTCTTTTCCGTGAGTTTATCGCCCTCGGCATACTTTCCCTGGAAGATCAATGAACGGATCTTAGGCAATGCTGCTGCTGCGTCGGGATTATTGTTGTCGTCTACACTACCCGACCACAACGACTTTTCATTTAACTGGATGCGTTCATGATTTACGTCGCCGAATACCATGGCGCCGAGATATCCGTTGCCGACGGGTAACGCGTTCAACCATGAGGCGTCGCTTGCCCAGCCGTCTTTACCGTCGGTTGTTGATGCATCGCCTGCTGATGAGTACCAGATCTTGAGGTCCGTCTTCGATGGGTCTTTCGGCTCGCGGGCTGAAACACACGCGACGATGGCTAATAGAATGATGAGAATTGAGAAAAAGATCGCTCGTGTGCGCGTGAAGAAGAGTGTCATAGGGATTGAAGATAGACACTCCTCGTAAAATAATTTTGTACCAAATAGTAAACTATCCGTCAAAAAAAATGACGGATAGTTTTACTGAGCGCCGTGGCGCTATGCGAACGTGAGGTCCTATACAGTTGCTTTGGAAAGTTCCGGGGCGATCGGGAAATCTATCTTCACCTGTGTGAGGTTGTGAAGGTAGTTCATCACGATCTTGTCGCTGATGAGAAGGATAACGTCCACGAGAGTGCCGTCGGTATAACCGGCTGCATAGAAGGCGTTGAGAGTTTCTTCGGAGATCCTTCCCTTCTTTTCACTGATCTCGAGCGCAAGTTGGACAAGGGCATTGAGTTTCGGATCGTTACTGTGTCCTGCGCGGATGTCGAGTGTATCTGCGTCTGTCAGTCCGTTCATCTTTCCAATGAGTGTGTGGGCGCTTTGGCAATAGCGGCAGCCGTTGAATTCACTTACGACGAGGTTCACGGCTTCTTTCTCTTTGTTGCTAAGAGAACTCTTTCCTCCCTGGAATGCCAGGTATCTGGGCAGAGCATTTTCTGAATAAGCCATAACAGCATAGAGATTGGGGACGGTTCCTAGCGCCTTTTTCAGGTTGTCGAACACGAGCTGGTTAGCGGGTGAAACTTCGTCGCGGGTCGGTACATTGAACGTTTTCATTTTGTTTGAATTTTTAGTTTGAAAATTTATTGAATAAGAGTAATTGTTTACTATTTGGTACATAATTGGATAAAATAATTTGATCTTTCAATTGATCAATTTTAAATGCAACTCGATCAGCGGCGCGAGTTCTTTGGGGTCCGAATACATTCGCCTGGTGATGTTGATGCCATTCCAGAGCGTGATCAGGTGTCTCGCAAGCAAACGCGCATCTTCCTTCGACTTCACCTTTCCGTTCTGCTGCGCGAGCTTGATATATTTATAGAACGTGCTTTCGAATTTTTCCAGGTGCTGAACGGCAAGCTTCTCGAGTCCCGGATCGATACAAGCCAATTCTGTCACCGTATTTCCGAAGAAGCAACCCTTCTTGTGAGCCTCATTGCCTTGTGTGGCTATACTCCTGAAGAACTCTTTAATGAAACCGATCGGATCCTTCGACCGGGCAAGCTCCGACTCGAGATAAGAAGTGAGGTGGTTGATCGAACGGTTGAGAGCGAGCTTAAACACTTCGCGCTTGTTGCCGAAGTTGTGATACATACTCCCCTTCCCCATCCCCATCACCTTCAGCAACTGCTCCAGGTTGGTGGCTTCGTAACCCTGCTTCCAAAACAGATCAACCGCCTTGTCAAGCACCACGCCCTCATCGAAATCTTTTGGTCTGCCTGCGCCCATTGTCCTTGTTTTTCCTGATTAACGAGTCAAAGATAGTAATAGTTTACCAATCGGTACAAAATAGTTAATATTTTTTTCTCGACATTTAAGAATATGCGATCCCAGCTTGTATTCCTCGTTTTAGCGGTTGTTACTATCGCCTGCACCACAAAGCAATCGACCGATTCCGCATCAGCCGTAAGTGCCAACGACGGCATCTTCAGCGAAGGCCAGGTCGAAAAAGGTGCGCAGATCTACACCAACTTATGCGCCGCCTGCCATGGCCGCGATCTGCGCGGATCCGAAGGCGGAACGGCTTTGATCGGCGATCGCTTTATTACCAAATGGAGCGCGCTGAAGCTCGACTCGCTGTTTCTTATCACCAAAAACACGATGCCAAAGACGAGTCCACGCTCGCTCGACGACAGATCGTACATAGCACTCGTTGCTTTTATTCTCAATGAGAATGGTTTCACAGTTGGAAAGACTGACCTGGCCGCCGACGTCAATAGTCTACGCCAGGTCGCAATCGGGTCGCCTCCATCACAAGCACGTCGAAGCATGGCATTCAGCCCAAGCAAATACGATCCAACACCACCCACCATCGAAGCCGAATGGCTACAACACCGCGGCGACTACGGAAGCACCAATTATTCTTCGCTCGACCAGATCAATCGCGACAACGCATCTCAATTGAAGATCCTTTGGCGTTGGAAGACCGACAACTTCGGCCCGGCACCAGAGTTCTATTTCAAAGCGACTCCGCTCATGGCTAACGGCATCCTGTATACAACGGCCGGACTCAGCAGGTCAGTCGCCGCTATCGATGCACGCACAGGTGAAACCCTTTGGACCTATCGATATGACGAAAAAGAACGACGCACTTCAGTACCTCGTCAAAACTCAGGAAGGGGTGTTGCATATTGGACCTCACCCGACAGAACCAAAGACCGCGTGATCTTCATCACACCCGGCTTTCATCTCATCGCCCTCGACGCAAAATCAGGGCAGCCCATCGAAAGCTTCGGTGATAAAGGCATCGTCGATCTCAAGAAAGGACTCGATCAGAAGATAGATCTTCTTACTGCAACAATCGGTTCTACATCGCCACCGATCATTGTCAACGATGTGATCGTAGTTGGCTCAAGTTTCCCCGTCGGGCTCGCTCCTGTTTCGAAGAACCAGGTCCGCGGCGACATTATGGGCTACGACGTGAAGACCGGTAAGAAACTCTGGGTCTTCCACACGATCCCGCAAGCTGGCGAAGAAGGCAATGAAACATGGGAACAAGAAAGCTGGAAGTATACAGGCAATGTTGCCGCGTGGGCTCCGCTATCGGCCGACCCGGAACTAGGCTATGTTTATCTTCCACTCGAAGCGCCGACCGGCGACTTTTATGGTGGCCACCGTCCTGGAAACAATTTATATTCGCAAAGTCTCGTGTGCCTGAATGCAAAGACCGGTAAGAAGGTCTGGCATTATCAGCTCGTCCATCACGACATCTGGGACTACGATCTGCCAGCGCCACCTATACTCACCGACATCAATGTTGATGGAAAGCCTACAAAGGCAGTCGTCCAATTAACGAAGCAGGCATTTGCATTTGTGTTCGATCGCGTTACCGGTAAACCAATTTGGCCTATCGAAGAACGAGCTGTTCCGAAGAGCGATGTTCCCGGCGAGTGGACCTCTCCTACCCAACCATTCCCTACGAAGCCTGCAGCATACGATCGTCAGGGGTATTCCGACGCCATACTCGTCGACTTCACTCCGGAGATCAGGAATGAAGCGCTGAAGATCGCAGGTCGATACAAGAAGGGTGGACTGTATACACCCGTGTCTGTTTATGAATCGGACGAATCGCCGGGGACACTGATGTTGCCCGATGCCGTGGGCGGTTCGAACTGGCAGGGCGGGGTGTTCGATAAAGAGACCGGTATATTATATGTGTCGTCAAGCACAGTGCTGCGACCGATGAGTCTCGATAAAGCCCCGGAGCTGTCGGACATGGACTTCGTTGCGTTCATGGGGAGCTCGAGGGTCGGTCCGTATGGTCTACCCCTGGTGAAGCCGCCGTATGGAAGGATCACAGCAATCGATCTCAATACCGGTGATCACAAGTGGATGGTGCCGAATGCCGAGACGCCACAGTGGTTGAAAGACATTCGTGCGCTGAAAGGAGTTAAGATGGATGACACCGGCATTCCCGACCGTGTTGGTATGCTGGTAACGAAGACGTTGTTGTTCGCGGGTGAAGGCTCGGGAATGTACGCTTCGGATTTTCCCGGTGGCAACAAGCTAAGAGTGTATGATAAGTTAACAGGTGAGGTGATCACGCAGTTGGAGCTGCCCGCATTCCAGACAGGCATACCGATGACATACTCGATCAATGGAAAGCAGTATATAGTGCTGGCTGTTGGTGCGCCTGGACATCCCGGGGAACTGGTGGCGTTGGGATTGTGAATCTATATTTCCATTTCAAGCAGAGCGTAGCTTAGCGTCTTTCCATGCGCATCCATCCGCAATGATGTTGTAACGCCGCCGGCGAGCGCTCCATGGCACACAAACAGCAATGACGAGATGTTTGGCAACTCGTAACGGATGATGTTTCCGCTAACGATCCCCTTCAAATGATCCTTAACCTTTTCGACAGTTATCTTTTCTTTTAGCAACGGATAATCTTTCTCCTCAAAGGGGATCAACGACAACGTCAGGGTATTGCCCTTGTCGCCTGCGCGGCTGTGTGCGATGTCGTAAAGTTTCATGAGTTATAGATGGTTATCTGTGGCACTGTCTTTTCAACAGGCAACAATGTTGACACAATACCAATGACCTCCGTCACGTACTTTTTCACACCGCCTCCGCCACCAGGGCCATTTGTGTAAAGCGCCTCGACTTCCTCTCCTACCAGTGCGGCATCGGCGGCTGTCGAAGCTTTTGCGGCAACGCGAAGGCGAACTTCGTAAGGTCCGTTCTTCGAAGAAAAGTCGTCGCCATGCAATGAGTTTTCCCCGATGATGTCGACCCGGATCTCCGGAAGGTCTTTCGACAACCGTTCTTTTACAATCTCGCCGGCCAGTCGCGCACGACCGACAGCATTTGGACCGCCGTAGCTGATCTCGCCCTCACCTAAGTGGAATGCATTGTATCCTACACTTACTTTATATGTGGCGGGTTTGGTTTTTCCTCCACCACCTGTAACCTGGACTTTATTGGTTCCCCTTTCCCTCAGTTTGACTGTAGTGAAATCAGCAATAACATCCGGCGTAAAATACTCGTGCGGGTTAACAACTTCATAGAGCAACTGTTCTTTGGCGGTCATGAGGGTGATAACACCACCAGTCCCTTCGACTTTCGATATAACTCCGGAGCCATCGGGAAAAACATCAACAAACGGATGACCGAGACCTGCCATTCCAGGAACGTCTTTCTTGCCGGGATCAGCGAAGTATCCACCGGTGATGTGCCCCGCACATTCCATGAGATGACCGAGAACAGTCCCTTTACCGAGCAGATCGTAATTATCGTTACGCCATCCGAACTCGAACATCATTGGAGCCAGGAACAACGACGGATCGGCAACGCGCCCGGTAATGATGATATCGGCTCCTGACTTCAGGGCTTCGATGATCCCCGTTGCGCCAAGATAGGCGTTGGCAGAGACGATCTTACCTGATTCGGAAAGTGGTCGTTGTGTCTCCATCGACATTTCGTCGGGGGATATCTTATCGAACACATCGTCGCCGGTCAGGGCTGCGACTTTAATGGATAATTTCTTCTGCCGTGCTATCTCGATGACCTTAGCTGCCGCAGCGGTTGGGTTGGCGGCGCCCATGTTGGTGATGAGCTTCACTTTATAACGAACCAAAAGTTCGATCAGCGAATTGATCCGGCGTTCGAGCAAGGGATCATAACCCTTTGTTGGATCCTGAAGCTTTCTCTTTTGAGCCAGCGCAATGGTCCGCTCCGCCAAACACTCAAGTACGAGGTAATCGAGTTCACCCGCCTCCACCAAAGTGATCGAAGGATCGAGGCGATCGCCTGAAAACCCTGCGCCACATCCGATCCGGATCTTGTCTTTCATTGCACGAATTGTTTTAGATATGAATCGAACCGGTTAACAAAGCTACGATCGTCATAACAATGGACGTTCCCCACGCCCACCAAAATACGGATCGTTGATGATCGCCCAGGTCTACCTCACACAATCCGATCAACAAAAAGGTGGAAGCTGTTAAAGGACTAAGTGGGAACCCGACCGTCATTTGTCCCATCAGTGCGGCACGGCTGATCTCGACGGGGTTCATCCCGTAATGTTGTGCAGTTTCACTAAGCACCGGAACTACTCCGAAGTAATAGGCATCGGGCGTGAACAGCAAGCTCGATGGCATGCTGGTTATTGCCGTAAGGGCCGGCAACCAGTTCGCGTGATCTTCAGGAATGAGCGACACGAGTGTACTGGCCATTCCTTCGATCATTTTCGAACCCGTTAGTATTCCTGAAAAAATTCCGGCAGCGAAGATCATACTCGACACCATGAAGATGTTCGCGCCATGACTCTTAACTATCTTTTGCTGGTCTTTAAGGTTCGGATAATTGACGAGCAGGGCTATGCAGCTTGCTATGATGAACAGAACGGGGGGCGGTATCAAACCCATCATCAGCGTTACGATCAAAGAGATGGTAAGGATCGCATTTATGACGATGAGTTTTGGACGACGAGCGGCCTTTTGTTCTTCTGTCAGCGATGTATGATGTTGATAATCGAATTGTACGATACCTAAACGTCGGCGTTCTTTCCTGCCGAAGAGGTAAGCGACGAACAACACCCAGGCAATGCCTCCAATAATGGCCGGAATGTTTGGATTGAATATCTCTGTGGCCGTCGAGTTTACAGTGGCGATCGCCCGCGCAGAAGTACCCGACCACGGAACAAGGTGCATCGGACCAACACTAAGTGCAACTATACCTGCCAACACAAGGCGACTCATCTTAAGCTCTTTATAAACTGGAAGGAACGCCGAGATCACGATCATGAAGGTTGCCGTTCCATCGCCGTCGAGATGGACGATCATTGTAAGTATCGCGGTACCGATCACAACTTTCAAAGGATCGCCCTTCACCTGCTTGACGATAAAGGCTATCACGGGGTCGAACAACCCGACGTCGAGCATCACGGCGAAATAAAGCACCGCAAAGAAGAGAAGTATGCCTGTCGGCGCCACTTGCTTTATTCCAGCCAGCATCATCTCCGAAAGGTCCTTCACTCCAACACCGGCCAGCAGACCGAAGATGATCGGCACAATGACCAATGCCGTTATCACCGACAACTTTTTGGTGAGGATCAGCGCAAGAAATACAATGATCGTTGCGAAGCCGAGGAAAGCGATCACAGGCTAACGAGTTGTGTCGAATGAAAGATATTCATTGAAAAAGGGAAGCATGTCGTTCAACACTCTGCCATCGGTGGTCCATATTTTATTGCCGTGATTGCCGATATACTCTTCAGCAAAATGTTCGATGCCAAGATTCTCGAGACGCTGGCTGAACATTCCGATCTGCACAGGAAAACGCGACGCATCGTTCCTTCCCCAATCGAGCTTTATTGCTTTGAGTTTTCGAAGGTTCGCCGCATACTTATCGACCATGTAGACTGGCATATTCTGATTCCATTTCTCGACAATATCATTATTCACGATAAGGCTATCACCATTATATGTAAAAGGTAGATCGCAATAGAATGGCGGTTTCGATGGATTGGGCGACCAGGCACGAGCGACAGCCACGATCACTTTAGGATAATATGCTTTCTTTAGTTCTTCAATGGTCTT
This sequence comes from uncultured Ohtaekwangia sp., assembly GCA_964490505.1. Classification (GTDB taxonomy): domain Bacteria; phylum Bacteroidota; class Bacteroidia; order Cytophagales; family Cyclobacteriaceae; genus ELB16-189. The sequence continues at coordinate 343,406 of CAZBCP010000001.1, forward strand.
TATGCGACTGAGCTCTTTATATGAATCGCTGTTTGGACCAAATTCTTTTACGAACGCAAGCAAGCCGGGACTTAATGCATACACGCTGCTGAAAACATCCGGGTGGAGCATTCCAACTTTGATAGCGCCGTATCCACCCATAGAATGGCCTGCGATACCGCGACCGTCACGTGTTGCAATGGTCCTGTAGTTTTTGTCGATGTACTCTACCAGCTCTTTGGCTTCGAAGTCGGACCAGTTACCGGTAAGAGACGAGTTGCTGTAGAAGCTTCCCTCGTAGAGGGTATAGTGGCTGGCGATGACCAGTATATATGGCCTGATCTTTTGTTGCGTGATAGCACGGTCGAGGATCATCTTCATGTTTGCCGAAATGCTGTCGGTACCCATGAAGCCGTGCATGTAATAAATAACCGGAAAGCGCTTGTTGCCGGTATCGTAGTTGGGCGGCAGGTAGACAGACACTTTGCGGTTGGGATTCTCGCCGCCCTTATTTTGCAGAGTTTTGGCGTTTATCGTGAACGTGGCGACCCGGCTGGCAGGCGTTTGACTGTATGCTTCCCGGATAAAAAGTGTGGCGACCAGGATCGTCAGAATATAAATGGCTTTCTTCATTGTGTAGCGCATACACAATTATAACAAAGAAAAAATGATATTTTTTAAAAGTACTTTTAGTTTAAAAGTACTATTTCTATATTTGTCCATCATTAAAATTCAAATCGTATGACGCAGACAAATCAAACCGCTCCATCATCCCTCTCTTTAACTACAAGAATGATCATCGGCACGTTGGTTGGCCTCGTAGTGATCTCTTATTTCCTGATCGCATCGGGTGGCGGCGACCCTGCATGGGGACGCTTCTGGATGATCCGCCCTGTCATAGTCTGCGGTTTCGCAGGAGCAATGGCAGGCTTGTGCAACTATTATATACTTCGCTATAGAGGAATTATCAATATGAGCAGACCAGTTGCGATCGCGCTCAGCATATTGGTATCACTCGTTGGAATGTGGATGGGCATCGTACTCGGCCTGGACGGCACTCTGTGGAATTAAACTAGTTAGTATTTTTGCCTGTAGGTGCTCATCGAAGAACATAAGCTCGATCATTGGATCAATAACTTCTACGGATACGGATCGTGGCAGGCGAAATTCTGGTTCATCGGCTACGAAGAAAGCGGCGGCGATCTGCCCGAAGAAGTAGCCGATAAGATAAACTGGTTCTACGAAACGCATGGAGTCTCGAACAAGGAACTCTGCAACGTTCGCGAGCTTTACAAAAACGTCGCTGTTCATCTCGAAGGCCCAAAGGCAGGTGTTTATAACACGCGTTTCGACTATCGCTTCGGCGACAAGGCCATTCAGCACGGGGTCTGGAAAAATCTCATAGCCTTCATGCATGGTTATGAAAACAAAAAGCTACCGGACCTCCTCTCCTTTCAAAAAAATAAATTCGGCTACGACGAGGCACTAATATCATTTTATCCCCTGCCGAGTCCACATAACCACGCCTGGTATTATAGTTGGCTCGACATGCCTGGCATGCCTTTCCTGAAGAGCCGTAACCTTTATGAGGATAAAGTCTATCAGAAACGTATCGATGGCATCCTATCAAAGATCAAGGAGCATAAACCCGAGATCGCTTTGATGTATGGAATGAATAACATCAACACGCTAAAGCAATCGATCTTGTCTGCGTTCCCAGGCATCGAATTCAAGTCGACCAAAAAGACGAAGCTCGAGATCCCTCAACACCACCGCGCCGACCTGGGCGAAACGACCCTTATCCTTACCACGCAAATACCCGCCCTGAGGCATGGACGGGTCGAAACCGGCTTCGATTGGGCCAAATTCGGCCAGATTCTGCGTTCCTAAAATTTTTTTCAAAAATATGTAGCCAAATAGCTTCAAGTGCGTATATATTTGTAGCCACATAGCTACATAAAGAGAACAGGAAATTCAAAGGCTAAAAAAATGAAACTGAGACGAGACCCATTTCAAGCTATCGCCGACCCAACACGTCGGGCGATACTGATGTTGCTTGCCGCGCAAACACTCACTGCAGGAGCGATTGCCGATAACTTCAACGTAGCCCGCCCTACCATATCTAAACACATGGCAGTGCTTAGCGAATGCGAACTCGTGACAGCCAATCAAAAAGGCCGCGAGGTTTTCTACGAACTTAAAGTTGATAAGATGAAAGAAATCGACAACTGGTTGGCCCAGTTCAGGAAGATCTGGGAGGACCGCTACAATCAATTAGACAAATTATTATCAATCATTAAAAACACGGACAAATGAAAACTACCCTTCAATTCGACTTCATAGTTGACAAAGAAAAAAACACGATGACAGTTAAAAAGGAATTTGCAGCGGGCCGTCAGCTCGTCTGGGATTGCCATACAAAGAGTGAACTGCTCGATCGTTGGTTTGCACCGAAACCTTTCACTGCGAAGACAAAGACAATGCAATTCCGCGAAGGCGGCCACTGGTTCTACGCGATGGTAGATCCGGACGGAAAAGAATTCTTCGCACGCTGCGATTATCAGAAGATCAATCCGATCGATGGCTACACAGCGCTCGATTCGTTCTGCGATGAGAAGGGCAATCTCAATCCCGATCTTCCGCGTGCCAAATGGAACGTTTCGTTCAAAGAGCAGGGCGAGAACACACTCGTACAGACAATAGTCACTTATAATTCACTCGCAGACCTCGAAACAGTGGTCAACATGGGAATGAAGGAAGGTCTCACGATGACACTCGGAAACCTCGACGAACTCCTCGCGGAGCTTACCAAATAAAAAGAAGCAGGGTGATCTATCAGACCACCCTGCATTTTTTTACGCTAAGTCAAATCTATCGGCATTCATCACTTTGGTCCAGGCAGCAACGAAGTCTTTCACAAACTTCTCTTGCGCGTCGCTGCAAGCATATACCTCGGCGATCGCTCTCAGCTCCGAGTTAGATCCGAGAATCAGGTCGACACGAGTGCCTGTCCATTTAACTGCATCAGTTTTTCGGTCGCGGCCTTCGAACAACGTCTGCTTATCCGAAGTTGCACTCCAGGTCGTTCCCATATCAAGCAGGTTCACGAAGAAGTCGTTGGTAAGCTTCTCTTTGTTTTTTGTGAACACACCGTTCTTCGACTTATCGAAGTTGGTATCGAGCACGCGCATGCCTGCCAGCAGCACCGAAAGCTCTGGGGCGGTGAGCGTAAGCAGTTGTGCCTTGTCGATCAGCAATGCTTCTGCTGAAACATCATGATGTGGTTTCAGGTAATTTCTGAAAGCATCCGCCTGCGGTTCCATTACTTCGAATGAATCGACATCGGTCTGTTCCTGCGTAGCATCTACGCGGCCGGGTGTGAACGGAACTTTCACGTCGAAGCCTGCATTCTTTGCTGCCTTCTCAACTGCTGCAGAACCTCCCAGAACGATAAGGTCGGCAATCGAAACCTGCTTCCCTCCTTTTTGTGCGCTGTTGAAATCTTTCTGAATGCCTTCGAGGGTCTTCAACACCTTCGCGAGCTGCGCTGGATTGTTAACCTCCCAATCTTTTTGCGGAGCGAGACGAACGCGAGCACCATTGGCACCACCGCGCTTATCCGATCCACGGAACGTAGAAGCCGAAGCCCATGCAGTTGATACCAATTCTGAAATGCTCAAGCCGGAAGCGAGTATTTTGTTCTTCAGGTCTGCAATGTCTTTATCGTCAACAGGCTTATACTTTGCTTCGGGAAGAGGATCTTGCCAGATCAACACTTCTGCCGGAACTTCACTGCCGAGGTAACGTGCACGAGGGCCCATATCGCGGTGCGTGAGCTTGTACCATGCCCGCGCAAAAGCATCTGCAAACTGGTCAGGGTTTTCAAAGAAACGACGTGAGATCTTTTCATAGATCGGATCGAAGCGCAATGCAAGATCGGTTGTCAACATCGTTGGCGCATGACGCTTTGATTTATCGTGAGCGTCGGGCACGGCATTGGAGGCTGCACCGTTCTTTGGCTTCCATTGGTTGGCCCCGGCTGGACTCTTCACCAGTTCCCATTCGAAGCCGAACAGGTTTTCAAAGAAGTTGTTACTCCATTTTGTAGGCGTTGTTGTCCACGCACCTTCAAGGCCGCTGGTAATGGTATCGCCACCGTGACCTTTGCCGAATGAATTCTTCCAGCCGAGACTCATCTCCGCGATCGTTGCGCCTGCAGGTTCGGCAGCAACATATTTACCTGGATCGGCGGCGCCGTGTGTTTTACCGAATGAGTGACCTCCGGCAATAAGCGCTACAGTTTCTTCATCGCTCATAGCCATACGACCGAAAGTCTCACGAATGTCGCGCGCGGCAGCAACCGGATCGGGTTTACCGTTAGGACCTTCGGGGTTCACATAAATGAGACCCATCTGTACCGCGCCGAGGGGAGCTTCGAGCTCACGATCTTTTGTATAGCGTTCGTCGCCCAACCACTTTGTTTCAGAACCCCAATACACTTCTTCCTGCGGTTCCCAAACGTCTTCACGTCCACCACCGAAGCCGAACGTCTTGAAGCCCATCGATTCGAGTGCGACGTTACCGGCGAGTATCATCAGGTCGGCCCATGATAACTTCCTTCCATACTTTTGTTTTATCGGCCAAAGAAGCAAACGTGCTTTATCGAGGTTGGCGTTATCGGGCCAGCTGTTGAGCGGAGCAAAACGTTGCTGACCAGCGCCCGCACCGCCACGACCATCGCCTACGCGATAGGTACCGGCGGAGTGCCATGCCATACGAATAAAGAACGGACCATAGTGACCCCAGTCTGCAGGCCACCAGTCTTGCGAAGTGGTCATTAGATCAGTGAGATCTTTCTTTACAGCTTTCAGATCGAGTGACTTGAATTCTTTTGCGTAGTTGAATGATTGATCCATCGGGTTCGAGAGGTTCGAGTGCTGACGGAGGATATTCAACTTCAATTGGTTAGGCCACCAGTCGCGGTTCCTGGTTCCGCCGCCGGCTGTTTGCTTGAGTGCGCCGCCGTGGAATGGGCATTTAACTTCGCTGTCGTTAACATTCAGCGATTTCTGATGATTAGGGGTCTCGTTATTCATGCGTTTACTTTTGCTGTTGATAGGTTGCAAAGGTTCATTAATGCACATTATCGATCAAATTGATTGTTTTTATACAGTTATAGATAATATCTATAACAAACAGGATATCTTGCACGCATGAAGGGATCATTACTTATACTATTTCTTATCGGATCGCTAACGATATCTGCGCAAACCGGCGAAGAGATCTATAGAAGCTACTGCGGCGGATGTCACGGTGGCCAGTTGCAAGGCAGCGTCGCTACCGCGCTTATCAAAACAACATGGAAGCATGGCAGCGATCGCAATGCAATCATAAAAACAATAACCGACGGAGTTCCAAACACCGAGATGGCCAAATGGGGTGGCACACTTTCCGCAAAACAGATCGAAGCCGTTACAGACTTCATTTTGAAAGCACAAAAGCAACCCGAGATCGTTAAAGCGGCGGCAAAGCCTCTCACTGTTCAAACAAAGCATTATAAACTAAAGATCGAAAAGCTTGTAACCAACGGCCTCAACGGACCATGGGGTTTCGACTTCGTTGACGCCAATCGTGCATTGGTCACGAGCAAGTTCGGAACGCTTAGCTGGATCGTGAACGGAAAGCTCGACCCGCAACCAATAGCCGGTACACCAAAACCTTATGCTTACGACAACTGGGGCGGCATGCTCGATGTTGCCGTAGATCCGAATTTTTCAAAAAACGGTTGGGTGTACATTGCCTTCAGTCACAACCCGAAGAACTCCACCGATAAGATGACGCCCGGCATGACGAAAGTCGTTCGTGGCAAAGTGAACGGTCACCGGTGGACCGATGAGCAGACCTTGTTCCAGGCGCCGGACTCAGTTCTCATTCCCGGCGGCACTCGTTGGGGTTGCAGATTCCTTTTTGATAAACAAGGATACCTATACTTCACGATTGGTGATATGGATCGTGGCAACGATTCGCAGATCTTGTCGCGCGCTAACGGAAAGATCTATCGCATCAATCCCGACGGTTCAATTCCGAAAGACAATCCACTGGTTGGAAAAGATAAGTATCTCCAGGCCATCTACACATGGGGCAATCGAAATGCGCAGGGCATCGCGCAACATCCGGTAACGGGCTTGATCTACGCAACGGAACACGGACCAAAGGGCGGAGATGAGTTGAACATCATTAAGAAAGGATCGAACTATGGATGGCCGGTTATCACATACGGTATCGGTTACGACGATAAACCGATCTCCAATGAAACGAAGAAGGAAGGCATGGAGCAACCGATCACTTACTGGACGCCGTCGATTGCTGCGAGCTCCATTGACTTCGTGACGGGCAACAAATTTCCTAAGTGGCAGAACAACCTGATCGTTACTGCCCTGGCTTTCGAAGAAGTACGCAGGCTGGTGATCGATGGAGACAAGGTTCTTGAGCAGGAAATATTGATGAAAGGTTATGGACGTGTACGCGATGTGAAGATCGGTCCCGATGGAGCGTTGTATTTGCTAATGAATGCTCCGGATGAGTTATTGAGAGTTACTCCTGAGTAGTATTCAGCTTCTCAAATAATTTATTTGCCCTTTCGAGCAATCCGGGTGCATCTATCCTATTAGTAAACTTTTCGAATGCTGCAGTTGGTCCACTCCATTTGAGCTCGTTCGTCTTTTTAAAAAGTTTTGCATCGGTTCGAAGCGTTGCGAGTTTCTTGAACAACAACGCCTCTTCTCTCCTATCGTTTAATACTTCCTTTGGAAATTTTTCGATTGGTCCATACTGATTCAATAACCTGGCTGCACCGGCACTGCCGATCCCTTTGATGCCTGGGTATCCATCGGCAGCGTCGCCAACCAGCGCGAGATAGTCGGGAATAAGCGAAGGGCTGACACCAAACTTCTTACGAACACCTTCTTCGTCGCGGATGATCTTTGCACGCCGATCGATCTGAACTACGCGGTCGCCACGAACACACTGAGCAAGATCTTTATCGGGGGTCCATATGCATACCTTTAGAACTTTCTTGTCTTTGTCCGCCAGGTATGCTGCCGAAGCGAGAGCATCGTCGGCCTCGAGCTCGACCATCGGCCAAACGACAACACCCATTTCCGCGAGTCCATCTTCCAATGGATTGAATTGGGAACGCAACACCCGTTCGATACCTGCTCCTGTCTTGTAACCACTATAAAGATCGTTTCGAAACGACTCGATGATGTGATCCGTAGCGACTCCGATATGTGTTGCTCCCTCATCGATCATTTGCAGCACGCCATTCAACACACCGGCGGCAGCACCAAAGGGTTTGTCCTGGCCCTTGTTAAAACTTCGCTGCCCATAGAAATGTCGGAAGAGTTCGTACGTGCCGTCGACGAGGTGGATTATCATGGGGATAAATTAATGCAAATTCTTACATTGGTCGTTATCAACCCTAAACTATGAAGAGGATCTTACTCCCGCTTTTCATCCTTGTTACATTCTATTCTTCCGCGCAGGTGAAAGCACTTGTTGGCGGAACGTTGATCGATGGCTTCGGTGGCAAGCCGCTACAAAACAGTGTCGTTATTATTGAAGGCGAACGCATCAAAGCTATCGGAACTGTTGGACAGCTCGCTATACCGGCCGGCGCCGAGGTGATATCGACCGAAGGCATGAGTGTAATGCCAGGATTATGGGATATGCACGTGCACCTGATGATCAATGGACATAGCGACTACACTCATTGGGATAAAAAATATCTGAAGGTTGCCAAAGATGTGATCATGCCCTCTTCAGCACACCAGTTATTGATGGCCGGCATCACGAGTGCACGCGACCTTGGCGGTCCGCTCGAACCGAGCATCAGCGTCCGCGATCGTATCAACAAGGGCGAGATACCCGGACCAACGATGTATATGTCGGGTCCTTTTATCCAACACGAGCCATATCCCGGCACTGCGGAATTTCGCTGGGGCGTGAAAGGTGCGGCAGACGCACGTACACGAGTACAAACTCTTGCGAAGGCGGGCGTTAATTGCATCAAGCTCATAGACCAGGACCAGATGACCATGGAGGAAGTAATTGCTGTTGTTGATGAAGCTCACAAGAACAAACTGAAAGTGGTTGCTCACTCACATCGTCCCGAAGAGATCCGTCGCGGCCTCAAAGCGGGTGTCGATTGTTTCGAACACACTGGTCTCGCTTCGGCTCCAGAATATCCGGAGGATATTATCGCAATGATCAAAGAACGTACGGCACAGATGAGTCTCGGTCCATTGTTCTGGACTCCCACCGTTGAAGGTCTTTACAACTATGAATACATGCGCGACAATCCGGAGCGACTCGACAACACATCGTGGCATCTCGATCTTCCCGATTCTATTATTAAAGACATCAAACAATCCATCGCGCATCCGGGTGAGCTCGCATATTTCCAATTGAATCCGATTCGGAAACCGACACTTGAGAAGAAGGTCAATCAATTAAAGAATGCCGGCGTTGTATTGCTAGTTGGCACCGACAGCGGCATCCCGATGAAGTTTCATAGCCAGAGCACCTGGAACGAGCTCGATGTTTGGGTGAACAAGTTTGGGTTCGACGCGATGTATGCCATCCGCGGGGCTACTTACTGGCCGTCGGTTGCGATGGGTGTCGATAAAGACTTCGGTACCGTTACACCGGGTAAGTATGCCGATATCATTGCCGTGAAGGGAGATGTGCTTCGACACATTGATCTTTTGCAAGATGTTGATATGGTTATTAAGAAGGGGAAGAGGTATAAGTAGGTTCGAGATTCAAGGTGCTCGGTTCGAGGTTAATTAAGGTTGTGACTTTTTAGCCACTCCGATTGAATTGCTTTCCTTCGGGTCTCTTCAACAAGTGACAGACTATCAAGTGCCGCGTCTTCTTTGCTTGTCGCGAGGATATTGCCGAAGCGTGTAATCGTATCGGCCTGAATTCTGCCCTCAAGTATATCGAGTATCATTCCCGAGAATGAATCCACATTCTTATTCCATGCGATCTTTCCTGCTTCGCGGGTAGCCAACTTTTCCGCACCAAAGTAGCCCGGCCAGTCACGTTCACGTGCAATCGCTACAAGATCGTTCATTGTTCTACCGCCCAAAGATCTTGCGTTCGCAATGTCTCTATCGACCAATGCCGGTTTGAGGAACATTGCCGCACTCGCTTCATCCATGCCTGCATGCACCTTCATTCCATCTTCGCCCGCTTGTTCCCTCGATTTCTCAACGCTCATCCATTCCTCCTGCACTTTCATAAAACCAAAAAGGTTTATCATTCTGCCCTGGTATGTGTCATTGAAAAAATCTGCTGCCTGATCCAGCGCACGCTGATGATTCGGAGCACCGTGGCCGTTGATAATGATCACATCCTTAAACCCTTGTTCGCCCAGTTCGACGGCGAGGTCCATATAAACCGCTCTTAAGGTTTCCTGTCGTACCGTATAAGTTCCGGGAAATGAATAACGACGCCCTATGTCGTTGGCCCCACTGTTGCCCAATGGGATAATTGGAAACTTGAGCACCACGCGATCGGTCTTTGAAGCAATTATCGTTGCTAAGGTATCGGCGAAACGTTCGTTCCAATACCCATCTGTAAATGATGGCAGGTGTGGTCCATGTTCCTCAAGGATCCCGCCCACAAGCAGGACAACGGCCTTGTCTTTATTAATAGTGTCGAGCTGTTGTGTATTGAGCTCCCGGACATCGAACACGTTTGCGGTCGGTGCCGGCTTATTATTCGAGACCTCGGAGCAAGAAATCGTTAGCCCGAATAGCATTGTTAGAGAAATCCATTTCATGATTCGTAACCGATTGTTCTACTAAAATACCCGATAAACAACGACAAACTGACATTTCCATGAACCGCCGAACCTTAATTCCCGTTTAATTCCATATTATAAATCTCCCCTTGTCTGTAAATTTGGCAATGTTTAAGTTTGCGCCTCAATGAAGAGGGTTGTCACTGGCTTTTTCCTTCCCTTATTTGTTTTCCTGTCATGCGGATACACGCAGCTGTATGCCCAATCTTTTAGGGAAGAAGCCATCTTCGCGCCCAAGTATCTCATTAAAGCGGACCTTCCAACAGACAAAGCTCAACATCCTATAGATGCTACTGCTATCGAAGAAGAAGATGACCAACCGACATCTTCAAAGAAGATCATCGAGAACAGTTCTGCCACCGCCCCAACCTCAATTCACAACTATTTAGTACAGCGCTTACCATTTAGTAAGTCGTTTGTAAACACATCCTCATCCAGATCCTATATACTCCTGAGAGTATTTAGAGTTTGATCCCTCCTGGTCAGGAAAACCCGAGAGGGTTCTGGCCTATAAATTCCGACGTATTTTATTTGTTCGCGTCCGCAGCAAAACTGTTCAACGCGAATATGTTGTGTAAGTAGCCACACACAACTCTGTAAAGAAATTATAAATCAAAAAATCGTATCTTTTTAAAGAACACAATTATTATGCGGAAAATATTAATGTTCATGGGCTTGTGTGCATTGCTTTTCGCCACAAGCTGTAAATCTCATCATGAAGGCGAGGGCGAAGAGCAGTTCAACTACATAGTCACGAGTCCATTGAAGCGCGACACCACAACAACGCGCGAATATGTCTGCCAGATCCGCGCCATCCAGCACATCGAACTACGTGCATTGGAGCGGGGCTATCTCGAAAAGATCTATGTTGACGAGGGACAGACGGTGAAGCAGGGACAGAAGATGTTCCAGATCATGCCACTGTTGTATAACGCCGAACTGCAGAAAGCCCAGGCTGAGGCTAACTTCGCTGAGATTGAATACCAGAACACCAAACAACTGGCCGATAGCAACGTGGTTTCAAAACAGGAACTCGCGCTTGCGAAAGCCAAGTTCGATAAAGCAAAAGCAGAGCTGCAATTAGCTCAAGTCCACTTAGGTTTCACCGACATCAGGGCTCCCTTCAACGGCATCATGGACCGGTTCTATGCACGACAAGGAAGTCTTTTGGAAGAAGGCGATCTTCTTACAGTGATCGCTGACAACAGCAAGATGTGGGTGTACTTCAACGTACCCGAAGCAGAATATCTGAACTACAAAATGGCATTGAAAGGCGACAGCGTTATGAACGTCCGCCTGTTGATGGCCAATCAGCAATTGTTCCAATATCCAGGAAGAGTAGAGACTATCGAAGCCGACTTCAACAACGAGACAGGTAACATCGCATTTCGTGCCACGTTCCCGAATCCAAAAGCTTTGTTGAGGCACGGCGAAACAGGTAACGTGCAGATGGTTGTTCCATATAAAGATGCACTACTCATTCCTCAGAAGGCAACCTTCGAAGTTCTCGAGAAGAAGTACTGCTTCGTGGTCGACGACCAGAATATGATCCATCAGAGAGAGATCGAGATCGCCGCAGAAATGCCAGACCTCTATGTTATCAAGAGCGGTATAACTGCCCAGGACAAGATCATGCTTGAAGGAATTCGTAAAGTTCGCGACAACGAAAAGATCGAGAAGTTTACTTACGAAGATCCTAAGTCGGTGCTCAGTCACCTGAATGTGTACGTTGAGTAACTCTCACAACTAGAAAGCAAGAAAATGTTTAATATATTTTTAAAGCGGCCGGTACTTGCTATTGTGCTTTCGCTGGTGATCATCTTCATGGGTGTGCTGGCGATCAATACATTACCTACGTCGCAATTTCCAAACATTGCACCACCTGTTGTGATGGTGTCGGCATCGTATCCCGGTGCCAGTGCAAAGACGCTTACAGAATCGGTTATCATTCCCCTTGAACAGGCAATCAACGGTGCGTGGGGAATGCGTTATATGTCATCGGACGCAACCAGTGCCGGTGAAGCAAACGTGCAGGTGATCTTCGAACCGGGCACGGATATAAACCAGGCACTGGTGCAGGTTTCCAACCGCGTAGAACAGGTGCGAAACCGACTCCCAATACTTGTACAACGGGAAGGTGTGATCATCACTCCTGTGATCCCTTCCATGCTTATGTATGTGAACCTGTATAGTACCGACAAGAACGCCAACATGAAATTCTTGTTCAACTATGCCGGTGTCACGATGATCCCGGAAATACAGCGTATCAATGGTATTGGACAGGCCCGTATCCTCGGTTCTCGTCAGTATGCGATGCGCGTGTGGTTGAACCCGGAACGTATGAGGGCTTATTCCATTTCTCCCGACGAGGTAATGGAAGCGCTCAATGATCAGAGTATTATCGGTAAGCCCGGTCGTATCGGTCGTGGCGATGCGAGTCGTGCGGAAGCCCTTGAATATGTGTTGGCGTACTCCGACCGTTACAGCGATCCGAAACAATACGAGAACGTTATCATCAAAGCCAATCCGAACGGAGAGCTACTTCGTCTGAAAGATATCGCGAAGGTTGTGTTGGGTAGCGAGTACTACGATATCTATTCGAACATCAATGGATATCCATCTGCCGCAATCGTGTTGAAGCAGACCTACGGAAGTAACGCGAGCCAGGTTATCGAGAACGTGAAGTTGAAGCTCGACGAGTTGAAGAAGGACTTCCCTCCCGGCATGAACTACGAGATCAGTTACGACGTATCGGCTTTCCTCGACGCGTCGACGGAGAACGTAATTCACACACTGCGCGACGCGTTCATTCTCGTGGCGTTGGTGGTGTTCATCTTCCTTGGCGACTGGCGTTCGACACTCATTCCCACACTCGCCGTTCCGATCTCATTGATCGGTGCGTTCATCTTCATGCAGGCGTTTGGCCTTACGATAAACATGATCACTCTCTTTGCGATCGTGTTGGCGATCGGTATTGTGGTCGACGATGCCATTGTGGTGGTGGAAGCCGTGCACGCCAAGATGCACGAAGAACACCTATCACCATACAAGGCTGTTAAGAAAGTGCTTGGCGAGATCAGTGGCGCCGTTATCGCGATCACGTTGTTGATGACCGCGGTGTTCGTACCTATCGCATTCATGTCGGGACCTGTTGGTGTATTCTACCGCCAGTTCTCGATCACGATGGCAAGCTCGATCATCCTCTCAGGTCTCGTCGCTCTTACGCTGACACCGGTGCTTTGCGCGATGATCCTGAAGAACACACACGGCAAGCCGAAGAAAAAGAATTTCTTCAACAGGTTCATCGATGGATTCAACCATCAGTTTGAAAAGTTCACTGAAAAGTATGTCAGCCTGTTGACGCTGATCGCGCATCGCAGATGGGTGACGGTTGCACTATGGTTGTTCTTTGGTGCTGGTATCGTACTGATCGCAACCAATCTTCCTTCCGGTTTCATTCCCGGTGAAGACCAGGGTATGATCTACGCGATCGTTCAAACACCTCCCGGTTCTACGCTCGAGCGTACCAACGACATCTCTCTCCAGCTACAGAAGGAGATCATGAAAGTTGAAGGTATCCAGTCAGTGTCGTCGATCGCCGGTTACGAAGTTCTTACAGAAGGTCGCGGTTCGAATGCCGGTACCTGTCTTATCAACCTCAAACCGTGGTCGGAGCGCGAGAACAGTGTCCAGGACATTATCATCGAGTTGGAAGAAAAAGCTAAAGAGCTTCCCGGTGCTACGATCGAATTCTTCGATCCGCCGGCAGTTCCAGGCTTTGGTGCAGCCGGTGGTTTCGCGTTGCAGCTTCTCGATAAGAACCCTGACGGAACATACGAGGATCTCGAAAAAGTGAAGAACGAATTCATGGAAGCTCTCGAAAAACGTCCGGAGCTAACAGGTTTGTTCACCTTCTTCAGCTCTAACTATCCACAGTACGAGATCGAGATCGACAACCAGTTGGCTATGCAGAAAGGTGTTTCGATCGGTAACGCGATGAACACGCTTTCGATCTTCGTGGGTAGTACATACGAGCTTGGTTTCATCAAGTACCAGCGCTTCTTTAAGGTGTTCGTGCAGGCTGCTCCCGAGTTCAGGAAGCTCCCGTCTGACATCATGAACCTTTGGGTTAAGAACGACCGTGGTGAGATGGTTCCATTCTCTGCGTTCATGAAGCTCAAGAAGCAGCAAGGTGCGAACGAGATCAACCGATTCAATATGTATAACACGGCAGCTATCAGGGGAGGTCCCTCGAAAGGATACAGCTCCGGTGAAGCTATAGCAGCCGTACAGGAAGTGGCTGCCAAGATCCTTCCACGTGGTTACGATATCGACTGGGCCGCGCTCTCTTACGATGAAGTAAGACGTGGCAACGAAGCGATCTACATATTCCTCATAGTACTTGCATTCGTTTACCTGGTGCTCGCTGCGCAGTATGAAAGCTTTATCATTCCATTGGCAGTTGTGCTTTCACTTCCTGCCGGTGTGTTTGGTTCATTCATGCTCATTAAGTCTATGGGACTTGCCAACGACATCTATGCGCAGGTAGGTCTTATCATGCTGGTGGGTCTGTTGGGTAAGAACGCGGTCTTGATCGTGGAATTTGCCATGCAGAAACACAGGCTTGGGTCTACGGTGCTTGAAGCAGCCATCGAAGGTGCGAAGGTCCGCTTCCGCCCCATCCTTATGACGTCGTTTGCATTCATCGCGGGTCTTATACCGTTGGTGATCGCGCACGGTGCCGGTGCGATTGGTAACCGTACCATTGGTTCTTCTGCCCTTGGAGGCATGCTTTTCGGAACAGTATTCGGTGTGGTGATCGTACCCGGTTTGTATTACATCTTCGGCACGATGGCCGCAGGACGCAAACTGATCAGGGACGAAGATGAAGATTCATTGACTGAAGACCTGGTCCACAAAATGGACAATTTCCCCCAACATGACGACGACGACGATGACAAGAGCCATTAAATATATAATTGTAACGTTCATCGCCGTGGCATTCACGGCGTGTACGGTACCTCAGACACTGACGGTACACAACACGGAGAATAAGAACACACCTGGAGAATTTGCCAATGCGAATCCCCAGGATACCGTAAACACTGCCAAGATCAAGTGGCGTGAGTTCTTTACTGACCCATACCTGGTTGCGCTGATCGATACGGCGCTGAACAACAACCAGGAGCTGAATATTGTTATGCGCGAGATCATTATAGCGCAAAACGAGATCAGGGCTCGTAAAGGAGAATACTTACCATTCCTTGGTATCGGCGCGGCAGCCGGTGTCGAGAAACCCGGAAAGTATACAGCAGCCGGGGCGGTAGAAGAGAACCTCAATGTAAAAGAGGGCGAAAAGTTTCCTGATCCGGTCCCGAACTATATGATCGGGCTCAATGCCTCGTGGGAGGTCGACATCTGGAAGAAGCTACGCAACGCAAGGAAGTCCGCAGTCCACAGGTACCTGTCGAGTGTTGAAGGAAAGAACTTCATGGTTACGAACCTCATCGCCGAGATTGCCACGTCGTACTATGAGCTGATGGCATTGGATAACCAGTTGGATATCCTCATGCAGAACATCGAGATACAGACCAACGCTCTGGAGATCGTGAAGCTACAGAAGCAGGCCGCGCGTGTTACGGAGCTTGGTGTTCGCAGGTTCGAAGCCGAAGTACTCAAGAACAGGAGCCGGATCTATTTCATACAACAGCATATCGTCGAAGCCGAGAACCGCATCAACTTCCTGATCGGAAGATTCCCGCAGCCCGTTCAAAGGAACTCGCGGACGTTTGGAAGTCTTATCCCGGATTCGATACATGCCGGAATTCCTTCGCAGTTGTTGATGAACCGCCCCGACATACGCCAGGCAGAACAAGACCTGATGGCTTCGAAGATCGATGTGAAAGTTGCGAAAGCACAATTCTATCCTTCTTTGAGGATCACAGCCGCGCTAGGATACCAGGCGTTCAAGCCTCAGTTCCTGCTGCAGCCTGAGTCGATGATCTATACGGCTGCCGGCGAACTGATGGCGCCCCTTGTGAACAGGAATGCTTTGAAGGCCTATTACTACAATGCCAATGCAAAGCAGATCCAGAACGTTTACAATTACGAGCGCACAGTTCTGAATGCATACATCGAAGTGGCAAACCAGGTTTCAAACATCAGCAACCTTCAAAGGAGCTACAACCTCAAACAACAACAGGTTAATGCCCTTGTCGAGTCGATCACGTTGGCGACAGGATTGTTCAGGTCGGCACGCGCCGATTACATGGAAGTTCTGTTGACTCAGCGCGACGCCCTCGAAGCAAGGTTCGAACTGATCGAAACCAAGATGCAGCAGATGAATGCGATGGTTAACATCTATCAGCAGCTAGGAGGCGGTTGGAATTAGTGCGAAGCGCACCATTGATGATTGATCATTAATGATTGTTCATTGAGCATTGCAATGTATAATCGTTAATGATCAATCGTTAATGTTTAAGGCGAGCTACGCGAGTGACGCTTGGACTATTTGTTCAATATTCAATTTCCGCATCGACATAAATGCTTGCGCAGCTTTACCTGCCTTCGCGGGATCGTTCATGATCCTGGTGAGTATGATTGGAATGATCTGCCACGACACACCGAACTTGTCTTTTAGCCAGCCACACATGCTCTCCTCACCTCCTCCCTCCGTAAGCTTGTTCCAGTAGTAATCGATCTCTTCCTGGTTCTCACAATGGATCGTGAGCGATATCCCTTCGCTGAATGTAAAGGTGTGCGGATGTGCGCTCTCCATCAACATGAGCTTTTGATTGTCGAGCGACAGCAGCGCATATTGCACTTTTCCTTCCTGGTCGGGCTGCTGGTCTTTTCCATAGCGCATGATACGCTCAACTTTCACATTCTTGAAGATCGACGAATAGTGCTTGATGGCCTCGTCGGCACGACCGTAGTTCCCGCGCGTTAACGTAAAGAACGGTGTGATCTTCTGTCCAACGTCGTCGGGTTTGCCAAGAGCCAGTTGCCACGATACGTTGAACTTGTCGGAAATCCAACCGTACCTCTCACTCCATGGATATTTATCGAGAGGCATGTTTATAAAACCTTCTTTACTGAATGCCTTCCAGATACGATCGATCTCCTCAACGCTTTCACACAGATAGTAAAAAGAGATCGAGGGATTGGGCGTATACATCGGTCCGCCATCAAGCAACGTGAGGCTTTGTCCCGCCACGTTAATAGATGTGACGACGGGTGACTGTGCGGTGATCTTCGAATTGCTGAAGACGGAGCAATACAACGCTGCGGCTTCTTTTGCCTGGCCATTATACCAGAGGCATGGTGTGATTTTTTCTTTCATGATATAAAAATACTTTCGGTCAACCACCGGCGATAGAATAAAACCGACATCAGGGCTTTAGGCCGGATTTTAGGTAGTCGTTAGGCGTTACTTCAGAAAATTCCTTGAATGATCTTATAAAATGACTCTGATCGGCGAAGCCATTTTCGTAGGCAACGGCCGCAAGTGTGTCGAAATCTGTCGACCGGAGCTGGGCGAATGATTGCTGGAACTGGCAGATCCGGCGGTACTGGCTCGGCGTGATTCCAATAAATTTCTTAAATGTCCTTTGCAACGTACGTTCGTTGATGTTCAGTTTTTTCAAAATCTCGGGACTCGGATCGAACATAATTTGGTCGGTAACGTTCCTGATGAGATCGCAATTCGCTTTGTTCTTTTCCAGGTTTTGCAATAAGTAGTTTTCTGCCGAGTCGATTTCAAAATGCACAGGCTCCGCCATCAACTTCCTGATGTTGATGTTAAAAAAAGGTGCCATGATAAAAGGCATGAAGAAATAGATCACAGCGTCGTCACCTTCCCAGCACTCATTGGGGATGGCCTTACCGAACAGCGTTGCCCGGCCGTTTCTGCATACCACAGCGGGCATCCCATTGGTAACGAGAGGAAAATTCGACAGCTGGAGCTCCCGGTTTGCTTCCAATACCAGCACCGTGCGCACATAACCGGCAAGTGACGAATGTGGTTTTTGATACCGGTAGTTCATACCTAAATTTACGTTTTTACATAAAAACAACCACCCGGCAATCGCACCCCTATGCTCTACATCACACAGCTCATCTACATCAAAGAAGGACAGGAAAAAGTGTTCGACGAATTCGAGGCTGTCGCAATACCGATCATCTCGAAATACAACGGACGAATGCTCCTACGGATCCGTCCCGCCGACAATGCCTACATCGAGTACAGCATGGACAAGCCCTACGAAGTACATTTCGTTGAATTCGACAGCGAGCGGGATTTTGGCAATTTTATGAAAGACGAGGAGCGGAAGAAATTCCTTCACCTCAAAGAGCAATCGATAAAAGCATCGATGCTGTACGTTGGGGCAAAGCTTTGATGTCTCACGGAATGCACGGAAAACACGGAATCATCCTGGCTAGCCTTTCCGTGCTTTCTGTGTTTTCCGTGAGAAACATTTAACTTTTCCGTGCCTTCCGTGTTTTCCGTGAGAAACATTTAGCTTTTCCGTGTCTTCCGTGTTTTCCGTGAGAAACACTATTGAGAACCATTACCACGAGATATATTTATAGATCACCCTGATCAGCTTATACGCCTCCTCCATATTTTTCGCCTGGTAGGAAACCGTATAGCCATCCACACGCTTCATGCCGGGAATGCTCATGGCAACGTCGGCACGTGTTGGGTTGTCTACTTTTATTTTGAACTCTATTGGTCCCTGCACGGCGAGTGGCTTCGCTTTACCGATATCTTTCAGCGCTGCTTTGGTCTCTGCCTGCAACAACTTCTTTACAGCATCGGGATGGGTAAGCCTGGCGGCACTTGCTCCAATTGCTTCTTTGGTCACAACCGTACGAATGCTAGCCAGTTTCTTTATCTCCTCCGTGAATGTCTTGTCGCCGCTCGCGAGTATGATAGGCACACCGATCGAGCCTGCGAAATAAGTATTCAATCCGCCCTCGCCTACTTCAACCCCGTTCAGCCAGAGTCCTTTCACGTTGCCCGAGCCGGTGTGCGCAAGGAAACCGTTCTCGGTGCCGGCCATCGCATGATAACCGACGAAGATCACACCATTGAACGAAGCGTCGAGACCTTGCACCATACCGAGTGGCTTGATGTTGCTCTGAATATATTCGACCCTTGGATCAAGTTCGGTATGAAGAAGATTTTGCATGTCGCCATGACTATCGTTGACGACGATCTCTGCGGGTCCTGCTTCGAAGATCGCTGCAACAACAGCATTCACTTCCGCGGTCATAAGCTTTCGGCCTGTCTCATAGTCCTTCCCGCCGGTGTTCGTCATAGCGGAAGTTCCTATTCCGCCAATGCCTTCCATGTCGACTGAAATGAAAATTTTAACCGGTTTCGTTTGCGCCACTGCGATCGACGAAACGAAAATGAGAATGATGAGTAGGTGCTTCATGAAATGAAAATAGCCCGGATTAAGGGAATTCACAACATGCTTTAGATAACCTTTCCATTCACGAATACCTTCGCGATCTTCCGGGTGTTACGGATGTCTTTCAAGGGATTGTCGTCGAGTAATACAAGGTTTGCAGTCTTTCCTTCCGTTACCGATCCCACCACGTTATCCACGTTCATACATTTCGCAGCATTAATGGTGGCAGCACGCAATGCCTGCATCGGCGTTAGACCGGCCTTCACAAACAACTCGAGCTCACCGTGAAGATCTTTCCCCGGCGTGATGCCCGCTTCTTTGGTAGCGAAATCGGAACCGGTCAGTAAGGACACGCCTGCGTTGTGAAGTTTGGTTACGAGAGGCAACAGTCGCGGACCGAGTTTCTTTTCGTAGTCAGTTCCCTTCAACAGGTACAAACTGATCAGCGTTGGATCATAGAAGTTATTGTTCTTCCTGATCGTGTTGAAGACGTCATCGGTTTCGAGATCCTTAAACGCTTCGTCGGTTGCTTTGTCACGGATAGCGGGGTCTTTTTCGTAGATAGCAGGACCGAGCAGCGACTCGGTATGCTCGATCGATCGCGCGCCCGCATTCGAGATCTCGGTAACCGTAACATTTTGCGGGGCATGTACCATCAGCGGAATCCCTTGTGTCTTTGCTTCTTCAGCGATGGCGAAGAAAGCGTCTCTCGAAACACGGCTGTGTATCTTGATAAAATCCACACCAAGCTTCTTCAGCTTGTCGACAACCTCTCTGCCCTGCTCTTCATTTTCAACGACTTCGGTAAACGACTGACGTTGCGCGTCCATGTTCTTCGGACCATCGACGAACGGACCAGCACGAAAGATCTCCGGGCCATTGATCTTCCCGTCGTCGATGTCTTTGCGCCACTGGTCGAGCTGGTGAAGATCACCACCCATATCGCGAACGGAAGTGACGCCGTTGGATATGAGCAGAGGAAAAGCCTCTTCACCGTAATAAGATAAATGAACGTGCATGTCCCATAAGCCGGGTATGAGATACTTGTCGGTGCCATCGATAACCGTAAAGTCTTTCGGAACTTTCACCTGGTTCGAGGGACCGACCCTCAGTATCTTTCCTTCCACAATGAGAACGGTCTGCGCCGGAGTAATATCGTTCGGCGAAGTTACGTTCACCACGTTGACGTTGGTGATCGCCTGCTGGGCGACACAAACCGAGTTTACTAAGATTGCAACGACCGTGAGAACTGATCGGAACATTACTGAAATATTTTTTGAAACTCCTCAATCTTCGAATACCCGGCGAAGGCGGGATCGGCCATCACAGCTTTTTTATCCTTTAATCCCCGCGCCACAGCCTCGCGAAGATAGTCGAGCGTTTCGGGTTTTCGTTCCTGTAAGGCGAAAGCTTTCGCTGCCTGCACACATGGGGCCGGATTCATGGGCTGCATGAGCGCCCAGATCCTCGCGGTCATGGCCGCCTGCCTGTATTGCTCCTGGCCCATCAGGAAAAAGTGCTGCTCGGCACATAGTCGCCAGCCATAGTCGATCAGGCGAAGACCGACGAGTTTCCTATAGCGATCGCCGGCAATCATTTTCTCGCAGTCTTTGCGAAAGCTGTTCCAGAATTGTGGATGATAAGCAGAATCGGGAGCGGCATAAGCTAAATGACGTGTGAAGGCATAATAAAATTGTTGTTGCTTCTGTACTTCGAGCGCATCCATCTTCTCGGCTTCTTTTGATTGAGGACGAGTTCGTTTGTCCTTTTGAACGATGGAGAACAATGAGTCGATCGGCTTCGCGCCCAGTCTTTGCCTGAGCGAGCGACTCGCTTCGAAGAGATATCCTGAATCGATAAGTATTTGCGCCTGCCGCAAAATCTGTCTCACATCAACACGTTTCAGATGCCAGGCGAGCGCTTCCTCGTAAGCGTCGACCGGAGGCCACTGATGTCCACCGTAAAAGAATGTGAGCAAAGCCGGATTGTGAATTAATTTCAAATATTCCCTGGCGCGCAATGCCTCCTGATAGTTCATATCAAGTTGGCCGATTACCTCAGCAAAAGGAACCTGGGTTTCCAGTGTGATAGCATCTTGTGAAGGAAGGGCTGCGCCACAGGCAATAATACCAGCGCTTCTTAATGGATTTATCTTCCTGTGTCTTACGGCAAGTTCCACCGCAGTTCTCGCCCCTCCAGAAAATCCCGAAACTAAAATAAAATTCTTATCAACATTAAATCGAGATATGACATCTTCGAGCACTGCATAACCGGACCCCAGTGATGCATCTACCGATCCATTTCTCGAATTGTTCGAGCATGCAAGGATCAGGGAATACTTATCGGCAAGACCTTTGTAAAGATCCACAGGCATTTTACCTCTTGCCCCGGGATCAAAAAACAAGATGAGTCCAACCGGAGAAGACGATGAATATGTTTTTGGAAGATAAAGTGCGTATGTCTGATCCGTTGCTTTCTTACATGAAACAGTATCGGAGACGACCCCGGATTTTTGCGCTACTACTCCTTGCGTTAGACATAGTATCAATACAGCTGCGCACCCAAGCTTCATCTCGAATTATACGAAATTCCGCTTCAACTTCGGAATCGCCGATTGCGCCCTATTATTTATATTGACAACGAAAACAGCCCCAGAGATTGAAGAAACCCGTTAAAATAGTTTTATGGTCAGCAGCTGGACTTATCGTTGCGTTCGGGCTGTTCATCGACTTCTTTATCTATAAGGTCAGGTATGGCCTGCCGATCTACGAAACAGAAGCGCCGGTGCTCAACTTTCCCGGCAACAAGAAGAAAGTCCTCCTCTTCTCGAAGTCGACAGGCTTTCGCCATGGTGAATCGATCGAGGCTGGCAAAGTTGTATTCGAGGATCTAGCCAAAAAGAATGACTGGTTTCTTTACAGCACCGAAGAAGGCGGTGTATTCAATGAAGAACAACTCGCGATGTTCGATGTTGTGATCTTTAACAATACAACGGGTCGTTTATTGAACGACGAACAGGAGAAGACGCTTGCGTTCTATGTAGAGAACGGGGGCAGCCTGGTTGGCATCCACGGCGCAGGCGATAACTCACACGACTTCGATTGGTATACACGGAATCTTGTCGGATCCGAGTTCTCTCATCATAGTATAGAGCCGCACTTACAAGAGGCTGAAGTTACTCTCAATCCTGTGCCTGACTCTTTACTCGTGGAAGGATTGCCGTCGTCGTTCACGACAACCGACGAATGGTACGTGTTCTTCGATAATCCACGCGCCAAAGGATTCAATATAGTCTACACGATCGATGGCGAGAAGATCATTCCCAATGGCAACATTATGTTTGTGAAGGATAAGAACTTCGGCATGGGCAAAGATCACCCGGTTGCATGGTACAAGCGCACTGGCAAAGGTCGCACATTCTATACATCAATGGGACATGATGCTACGGCGTGGAAACAGCCGGGGTTTGTGAAGATGTTGGAGAATGCAGTGAATCACTAAGGTGTTGTTTCGCAAAGGCTACGCGGAGGAGCAAAGTACGCGGTGACCTCGGCAACGCTGGACCTCTGCGACCGTTGCACCTTCGCGTATCCTCCGCGACACCAAAAAAAAATCACAAATATTTTAACCACACCTTCTCCGGGTGCGCCGCTTTATACGCTGCATACCACCTGCAAAGAAAATAAAGTATCACTACATCGATAGCCCAAACAAGATACAGTAACGGAAGACCCCACCGAAGATCTTCCGGTACTGTAACAAATGGCGCAGTTTGGTACCAATCCTGGTGAATGCTGCCGTACAGTATCTCGTTCACACCAAAAGCGCTAAGGTGAATGAGCGGGATGTGAAGTAAATAATAGAACATCGGAACACGGCCGATCATCACGACAGCTTCAGCAAATTTGCCCTTCACTTTTTCAGCCCACGGAACCAACGCGATCAGCGGACCAAGTGTCATCATTATATACAGTTGGGTCGGCGGGTATTTTTGTTGATTTAGAAGCTGGAATAAAAATGGTATCTCAGATGACTTAACTGTAAGCAAGCTGCCTATAGCTACAAATAGACCAATGATTATTAGTCCTGTCCTGATACAAAGCTTGTTTCTCTTCTCCGGTTCCATCAATAAGATCTGGCCAAATCCAAATCCCGCCATCATCACACCGATCCAGGGAATCAGCACATAAAATACTTTCAGTCCAAGAAATTCGGGTAGGCCGCTGTTTGCCGATAAGATGCCGCCCTGGCTACCGGGTGCTGCGACGGGATAAAATACCTGCCACACATAAGAGATCTGTGAGGGCATAAAATAAAATACCTGTTGCACGAGAATGATCAGCAGGCCAACAATTGCGATCGTCATGGGCTTGAGGCTTACGAATGCTGCAAGCAATACCATACACCATCCAAGCATCCAGATCACGCCGGTGAACGCAAACGTCTGGTAATCGAAGTTGAACATCCACGAAAACCGGATCAGCGTAAGCTCAAGCAATACCAGCAATAGTCCGCGTGTTATGAGAAACTTTCGGACATCGCTGATGCTGTTCGTTTTCATTAAATAAAGGAACGCACTCGTTCCCGCGAAGAAGGCAAAACCTGGCGCGCAATAATGGGTGATCCAGCGGGTAAAGAAGATACCCGCCGTGGGGCCGCCGGCGGGTAATCCTGAATACACCCTTACGTGATCGATTGCCATCACGATCATGATAAAGCCTCTCAGCAAGTCGATAGATTGTATTCGTCGCATTTTAATTATACACTGGTTGTGGGGTCCATCATGCTTACTACTTCCGACACCCTGTTGGCCGGAAATCCGCCGCGCTTTGCATGCTCCAAAATCGTTTCCTTGTCCGGGGCGATGTGAACGCAATAAAGCTTATTGTCCGTCACAAACGTCTCAACCCAATGATAAGGAGAGTTAAGGTCGTCGACAACGGAACATGACTTTGCTGCGATAGCCTTCAACTCGTCCTTCGTCAGTTTTCCGGCGCCGGGCAACTCGCGTTCGATGATAAATTTCTTCATATGCTTTTGTGTTTTGTGATGCACAAAAGTATTGGAGCGGACGGGGGTGCTTGCCAGAGGAATTCCCTATTTATTGAGAGAGGGTTCCCTATTTTACGATTTCACAAGTGTGATTTCACGCAAAGAGCGCTAAGGCAATGCGACGCCAAGGATGCAAAGCCTTTGCGAAACCTTTGCGTTGCATTCCCTTCGTGTCCTTTGCGTGAAATCCGCAC
Source organism: uncultured Ohtaekwangia sp. (assembly GCA_964490505.1). Classification (GTDB taxonomy): domain Bacteria; phylum Bacteroidota; class Bacteroidia; order Cytophagales; family Cyclobacteriaceae; genus ELB16-189. Next base: position 367,918 of record CAZBCP010000001.1, read on the forward strand.
TGTCCCTCTCACGCCTTCAACAACCCCAGTTGCCGTGCCTTGCTCACCGCCTTTGTCCTCGAATTCACCTCCAGTTTGCTCAAAATCGCTGAAATATGGTGGTCCACCGTCTTGGCGGAGATGAAAAGCCGTTCCGCTATTTCGGCATTCTGAAGTCCTTCGCTAAGCAAATGAAGCACATCGATCTGCCGGTTCGTGAGCTGGAATGGATTCGACTTCGTGCTCTCGCGCAGACCCCTGGGAATGTTGGTCATTCCCTGCTCTTTCATCAGCGACTTCAATTTGTCGACCGTAGCGGTTGCACCAAGTGCATCGAGCATCCGTAAGGCCGACCGACGGTCCTCCTCGTCACCTTCCGACAGCTGAAGCGCTTTATCATACGGAGTGTCGTTGTAGGTCCATGGATGTTCCGATGTCGAGATCATTCCCGCACGATGCATCCATTCGGTCAAAAGGAAATAGTGATAACAATGTTTCTTTTCAGGGAACAGGTCTGTCTCTGCGTTGCTGATCTCTTTTTCGGGGATCGGGTCTCCCGCAATCCAACAGAGCTCGAGTTGTGTGACCAACACGGGTATTATCCTTTGCGATTCACCGGTCATACTCGCCAACGCTCGTGCTTCGGCGATGAGCTCCCGTGCTTCGTCGAAGTAGCCCTTTCTTATTCTCAGTTTGGCCAACACCACCAGGCCCGCAATGCGCACCATCGCCGGGTGATTGGCATAGCTTACAAGAGCAACGCTGCCAGCTTCGGCTTCATCCCAACGACCGGTATCGAGCAAGAGCTTGATGCGCTCGCTTTGCATGTAGTAATTCCATGAGTTCAGGTCGTGGTCTTCACAATACTTCAATCCATCGCTAAATATCTCTTCGGCCTCGCGATAACGACGGGCAAGCACCAATGCAAACGAGATGTTCGTATAAGCCCTGGCTACATGTTCCTGGAATCTATTCTCGATGGCGATAGCGAGACTCTTCCTGAGGATCTCCTCTCCTTCTTTTTCTGAATCGGTGAATCGCATCATCACCGAACCGATATTGTTGAGAGCATGACAAACGATCTCTTTGTCGTTCATGCGTTCTGCGAGGTCCACGGCACGATGTCCCCACAACAAGGCGCTCGCTTTATCGTCGGCGAGCATATAGAGTTGTGCGAGATTGCTGTAGGCCAGTGTACGCTCTCTTGTGGGGAAACCATTTTCGAGAATAGCGATCGCTTCATCCGCGAACATTACGGCGTTTGCCCTATTGCCCGAATACCACCATAATCTTGAAAGAAAACGGAGAGCATCACCTTCTTTGAGATTTGCTTTCAGTTCGCGCCAAAGCTCCAGGGCCTTCTCCTGCGATGCGATGGCCTGTGTTACCTGGTTGGTGAGATAACATTCGTAAGCGTGACGTTCGTACAGTGTTACACGAACATTCGCGTCGGCCTTATCGGCGAACTGGATGGCGATACCATACAGCTTCGAAGCTTCAACATGCGCACCGACAGCAGCTGCTTCTTCGGCAGCACGAGGCGCAGTCTCCGATACCAGCTTTCGCTCGTCAGCAAGCTGTGCATGGTGAACGATCTGTGAAAGACTGATCGATGCAAAACGACCTTCTTCGACCAACGCCAGCATTTTTTTGTGAAGCTGTCGTTTCTTCGAAGAGCTTAATGACTCTTCGATCGTTATACGGAACAGCTCGTGCTTGAATGAATAGTGTCCTTGTCGCGATAATAGAATTCCTGAAGCCAGGCATACGTCTAGTGCTCCCGGAAAATCATCTTCCAACCGATCGGTCACCTCTCTTTCGATTCGCGCGGGAAGGATAGATAACAGCTCGATAAACGATCTGACATTGTCGTCCTTCGAATGGAACGCAGCAAGTATTGAATCTTTTACCCGATCGGGTATCGTAGTGTCGTTATTCGCGAGGATCTCGGTTACGTAAAATGGATTACCTCCCGTAAGCTCATAGAGCTGGTGCCCGGAATGACTGCCGCGATCGGTCGCGAGCTGTTTCACAGTCTCTTCCGACAGGCGCTGCAACTGGATCTTGGTAAATGTATGCGGGATGAGCTCGCCAAAAATGTTCTTCATGGCGTGACGAGGGTGGATCTCATCGTCGCGATAGGTAAGCAGGAACAGGCATTTGTAACGATAGATGCGTCGCGACAGGAATTTGATGAGGTCTATCGTGGCTTCGTCGGCCCAATGAACATCTTCGAATACGAGGATGATCGGCTTCGACTCTAATGAGATCTTTGTGAGCAATGCAGCGAATACATCGGACCGGTTGTGAGGCTTTCGAAGCACGTCTGGGAATTCCGGATCGATGCCCGGTGCGATATCGTAAAGCGGACCCAGCGGTCGTGGTGTCGACAGCGGATCGCAAGCGCCAATCAACACCGTGCTGGTTTGCGGCAGCTGTTTCAGGAAATGGTTAACGAGGGCTGTCTTGCCGATGCCGGCTTCACCCATCAGGAAAACCGTGTGACCCTGGCCTCCTTCGGCATTACGGAACAACGCAGCGAGCGTGTCGAGATATTGTGAGCGTTCGGCAAGGTCGGTCATGGGGTAAAATTAGGGTGTCGCAACGGATACGCAAAGGTGCAGAGGACGCAACGGTGATTTAAAGTGCGCGCGCTCCTCTTCGAACTTTGCGCCTCCGCGCCGTACCGACAGACAGGTATCCTCAACAACCCTCTGATCTCGTATCAAAACTTCCTAAATTAAGGGGTATTTGCGACGACGCTTTTAATCAATTGACTATGAACGGAATTAGAAAAGAAGATGTAAAACAAGAAGTGTTCGACCTCTACGACGACTATGCGCACAATCGTATCGACAGGCGTGAGTTTGCACAAAGACTTTCGGGTTATGCTGTGGGTGGTGTGACCGTTGCAGCGCTCATGAGTTTCCTCATGCCCAACTACCAGGGAACATTGCAGGTACCCGAAAACGACCCAAGGTTAAAGACCGAGACCATCGAATATAAGTCGCCTAAAGGTGGAGGTACCATTAAAGCCCAGTTATCGAAACCCGTCGATGCCAAAGGAAAGCTCGGCGGCATTGTGGTGGTTCACGAGAACCGGGGACTTAATCCGTACATCGCCGATGTCGGCCGGAGAGCGGCTCTTGCCGGTTTCATTTCCATTTCTCCCGATGCACTCACGCCGCTGGGAGGTTATCCGGGCAACGACGATAAAGGTCGCGAGCTGCAAAGCAAACGCGACAGGAACGAAATGCTGGAAGACTTCATTGCAGCTTATGACTATCTGAAAGCGCATAAAGATTGCAGTGGAAAGATCGGCGTGGTGGGATTTTGCTTTGGTGGATGGATCTCGAACATGATGGCTGTTCGTATCCCGACATTATCTGCCGCGGTTCCGTTTTACGGCGGTCAACCCACTGCCGAAGAGACTGCAAAGATCAACGCCCCGCTTCTCATTCATTACGCAGAACAAGATACGCGTGTGAACGAAGGGTGGCCTGCGTATGAAGCTGCATTGAAGGCCAATCATAAAGAGTATACTGAATACATGTACCCGGGGGTGCAGCACGGCTTTCACAACGACTCCACTCCGAGATACGACAAAGCTGCTGCCGAACTGGCGTGGAGCAGAACGATAGAATTCTTCAATACAAAATTGAAGTAGGAAGAGTTAGAATTCTTCTTTCAGTTTTTCGAGTGAAGTGTTCTCGGTGTAGAGGAGTTCTGTCTGCTTACGTTTCTCGTCGAAGCCGATACGCAGCTTGATGCGGTTGCCATTCCAAACGTATGACTTCTCGAAGCGTTCAGAGTCTTTCGATTTCTCTTTGTCTTTCGAGTACGGACCGTAGAGGGTCTCGAGCGATTTCAATATGTCCTCGAAGCCTTCTTTCTTTGAATTCTTGAAAGTAACGATGACTTCCTGGACCCTGCCTTTATAAAATTCCAGTTCGACCTCGCCCGTATAGCTCTTCACGCTCACCAGGTCTTTCACGAGGTAGAGCTTTGTATCGGCGTTGTCGAGTGTTCGCGAGAATTTGATCTTGCTTTCATGAACGGAGAGTGTGTCGCCGATTTTGAATTCTTTGAAACCGCCCTTCGAATCGAGCTCATTGATCGATTGCGCCGCGACATCAGTTGCCGTAAAGCCAATCAAAAAACCAAATAGCAGCAGGTAAATAATCGTCGTTTTCATGGTGTGAAATTACGGCTATTTTATATTAATTACACACGTGACTCAGCCTTTCAAAATCGTTAACACCGTTATGGAAGATCTCCCTCAGATCATCCAGTGGTTCGAAGATTCCATCGCATACCAGGTGAGCAAGGGATATCCGACGTGGGGAAAATACGACAAGGACGTTATCGCCCGCGACATCACCGGGAACAACCAGTACAAGGTTGTTAACGAGAACGGCGCCGGTATCGTCTTTAGCGTTGTTTATACCGATAAAATTATCTGGCGCGAAAAAGACGACGGCCAATCGATCTACCTTCATCGTATCGTTGTCAATCCCGCCTTCAAAGGACAAAAACTCTTTGGGCACATCCTCGATTGGGCAAAAGATCACATCAAACAAAAAGGACTGAAGAACATCAGGATGGACACCTGGCAAGACAACCCGGTGATCATCAACTATTACAAGAGCTTCGGTTTCAAAGAGATCGAAAATTATACAACTCCCGACGACGAACGATTGCCGGTGCACAACCGAAATCTTATGTTAACACTTCTCGAGTACCAGCAATGAACAAAGTCACTCTCACTAAATCCGACGCGCGCAAGATCATGCTCCAGGCCGCCGGCCTCACGAAGCATGCATCGTTCGGTCGCGGCAAAGAAGCAGTCTTCAAGCTTATCGATCATCTCGGCTTCGTACAGGTCGACACCAACTACGTGGTCGAACGTGCGCATCACCACCAGGTGTGGTCGCGTGTTCCTGACTATAAGGTCGAGTGGCTCGATGAGCTTCAATCCGAGGGACGCATCTATGAATACTGGACACGCGACTCTGGTTACATGCCCATCAACGAGTTCCGCTTCTCCTACCCCATCAAGAAAGCATTGGGCGATCGTTACAAGTCATCTCCTGCACATGTCTCAATGATGCGAAAAATACTCGATCGTATTTCAAGAGAAGGTCCACTAATGGCGCGCGACTTCGAAAACGACCGTGTTGTGAAAAGTAAAGGTTGGTGGGATTGGCGTCCTTCCAAATTGGCCCTCGAGCATCTGCACTCCGACGGCCGACTGGTTTCGACGCGAACCAAGAATTTTCAGAAGCTGTATGACCTCCCGGACAATGTGATACCATTGAATATCGACCGGACGATGCCTACGGCCGAAGAGTTTGCCCGTCATATCATTCGAAGGTCTCTCGGCGCCCTTGGTGTCGCCTATGCCAACGAGGTCGCGTGGAGTGGAAAATTCGTGAAAGACAACCTGATCAAAACAGAGATAAAGAAGATGAATGAAGAAGGCGAGGTTGTTCTAGTCGAGATCGATGGTTTGAAAGGACCGATTTACACGTTATCCAAATTCCTCAAGAAAAAGATCAAGCTCAGCGGCGATACCTTCATCCTCTCCCCTTTCGACATCTTGAATGTTTATCGCCGGAGGCTTCGTGACTTCTTCGACTTCGATTATATGATCGAGTGTTTTGTGCCGGCTCCCAAAAGAAAGTACGGCTATTTTTCATTGCCGATCCTCGCAGGAGAAACTTTCATAGGCAGAATGGATTCGAAAGCGGACCGTAAAGAAAAAGTCCTCACGGTGAACAATCTCCATTTCGAAGACGTGAAGTTGTCGAAGGCCATGATCTCCGATTTCGTCGACGAGCTTACATCGTTCACGAAATTCAATCAGTGCAAATCGATAACTATCCTTAAGTGCAACAACAAGGCTGCCTTGAAGCAGATCAAGTCAGAGATCTAACTTCGTATGGATCTGTCCACACAATTCCGTCATCTTATTATTTTCAAGATGGGCGAGCACGACCTCTAGCATTCCCTTCACCAGTTTAAAGCTGTCGGGCTTCGTGATGAAACACATCGCGCCCAGGTCACGCGCAATATCTCGGTCTTTCGGTCGCGATGAGGTCGAATATATGATAACAGGGATATCGGCCAGTTTGCTGTTGCCTTTTATGGAGCGCAACAATTCCCATCCATCCATGATGGGCATATTGATGTCCACGAAAATGATATTGGGATAACTACTCGCCACCGATAAGAGCCTCAGCGCTTCACGACCATCCTCGGCACCCTCGCAAATAATATTGGGGTCCAATGTCGTAAGGGCCTCCGAAAACATTTCACGATCATCCCTGTCGTCGTCGGCCAACAGGAATTTTGTAACCTTCGTCATAACTTACTCGAACCTTGTGTGAGAGGAAGAACTACTGTAAATGTACATCCTTTATGCTCAACACCCGACGCCCTGATACTCCCATGATGCCTTTCAACTATCTTCTTACAGAGTGCCAATCCAAGACCTGTTCCTTCGTACTTATCTTTTGAATTCAATCGCACGAATGCATCGAATAACCGATCTGCAAATCTTTGATCGAACCCTATTCCGTTATCAATTACCTTGATCTCCGCGAAGGCCTTGTTGTCTTCTTCGAATACCGACGACGTGATATTGATCTCCGGTATCTCCTGACAGAACTTTAATGAGTTATTGATCAGGTTGTAAAACAACTGATACAGCAACACTTTTGCACCTTCCACACGAGGAAGATCTTCTTTCTTAATGATCGCATGTTTTTGATTGATCATTATTTCAAGATCATTTTCGATACTAATGACCACTTCATTCAGATCGACCAGCTCTATCTCCTGCTCCGCTTCAGCAAGCGACGAATACTTCAATACACCTTCGATCATCGAATACATCCGCAGCGACGCCTGGCGCATCTTATCTACATAATCCATTGCTTTTTGCGGAATGTCGTCTTTGAACTCGTCCTCGAGGCGATTGATGAATGTCCTCAGCTTACGTACAGGTTCTTTCAAGTCGTGACTGGCCACATGTGCAAATTGCTGCAGATCGTCGTTAGACCGGCGAAGCTCGCTGGTACGCTGCTCGACCATCGCTTCCAGGCGTTCCGACAGATCGCGGTATCTCTTCTCGCTCTCTTCAACCGACTTCCGTGACACAACCTGTTCCGTAACATCGACAGCAAAATTCAGCACCCCTTGTATGTTGCCTTTCAGATCGTACCAGGGTTGATACACGAAGTTGAAGTACTTATCAACCATCTCGCCGGTTGCATTGTGCATGATCACTTTACGCTCCCACTGATAAATGGTCTTGCCTTCGAAATAGACTAGCTCGAGCAGGGCTATCACTCCCTGTGCCTTCAGCTCAGGCAACGCGTCTTCGAGGCGCATCCCTGTGAAATCCACATCGCCAAAGATCTCTTTGTTCTTCGGATGGAAGAGCTCGTAGCGGAACTCGGGCCCCTTGAAAATATTGACAAGCGCCGGCGCTTCGAGGAACAACTGGTAAAACTGAAGCTCAGTCTCGCGACGGACCTGGTTGATGCGAATGTGATTCGTTACACGAACCAACAGTTCCTTTGCAGAGAATGGTTTCACGAGATAATCATCGGCACCTGCATCGAGTCCCTCCACCTTAGCTTCTTCACCGGCACGCGCCGACAAGAAGATCACGGGAATATTCTTCAGTTCCGGATGACTTCTGACTTTCTTCAATAAACCAAAGCCGTCGAGCTTCGGCATCATGATATCTGATAACAAAAGATCGGGACGGAACTCGAGCATCTTATGAAATGCCTCTTCGCCATCCTGTGCAGGGATCACCGTGAATTGCTCCGACAATAGTCGTCTTACGTACTCACGCATGTCGGCATTATCATCGGCGAGAAGGACCTTGCTGCGAATTTCACTATGATCAGTCGGAACAGTTACGTGCTCTGTGTGTTGTTGATGATTGGGGAGCCACTTTAGTGCCTCCTCAACAAATGCTGCAGAATGACGGAACACGGAATAATCGCCATCGGTAGTAATGATCCGTTCCTTGCTGAGATGTGCTTTGCCCACAGGGATCGAAACAGTAAACGTCGAACCTACATTCGGCTTGCTGATAACCTTGATCGTTCCATGGTGCAGCTTCACGAGTTCTTTCACCATCGACAAGCCGATACCGGTACCTTCCTGGCTTCGTCCACCCGTGTTCTCGATGCGATGGAACCTGTCGAAGATCTTGTCGATCTGGTCTGCCGGAATACCGATCCCGGTATCCGAGACCGCAACGTGCACCATACCGCTCGATTGAGAGATAGCGACGGTAATCGCCCCATCGTTGCTGTATTTGAACGCATTCGACACGAGGTTTAGGATGATCCTCTCCCACATATCGGTATCGACATAAACATCGCCGTGTATTTTATCGCACTGCACGACCAGGCGCATGCCCGATCGTTCGATCGCAGAACGGAACGTGCTTGCGAGATCTTCCGTGAGTGAACAAATGTCGACGCGCCTGAACCTACCCTCGCTACGACCTGCTTCTATTCGTGAGAATTCCAAAAGCGTATTCACCATCTTTTGCATTCGAAGGGTGTTGCGATAGGCAACCTCCATTCGAACTTTATTTTCTGCACCGATCCGTGGATCGTTCAACGCGTCCTCGATGGGCGCGAGCAACAATGTTAATGGTGTACGGAACTCGTGGCTGATGTTCGAAAAGAATGTTGTTTTTGCACGATCGATCTCTGCGAGCGCCTCCGCTCTCTTGCGCTCCTCCTCAAACTGGTGCACACTCGAGAAGCTTGCCGCCATCTGGTCGGTCAGCAGCGAGAAAAAGCTCTGGTACTTTTCATCGTACAGGCGATATGGATTCATACCGACGATGAGAAGTCCATAGGGTTCTTTTCCTGCCCTTGAGATCGGCAACAGCAACGCTTTCTTTGGTGACACCTGCCATGCTCCTTTCGGAAAATCGCCGTATTTCTCCGACAGGTCGTTAAGCAACTGGGGTTGTCTTGTAATGATCGTGCGACGGATAAGCTCTGCCTCTTCGGTATCTGCCTGCAAGTCGATCTCCGGTACAACCTTGGAAGCATACTCGCCGAAATCGGTCGACTCTGTGAGGACAGCTTTGGTTCCTTGTATCGTCCGGAAGACAGCGTAGGGGAAGTCCCATGGATTTCGTTTTAGAACTTCAATGGTTCTCGAAACAACCTCATCGTTCGATTTACAGTCGGTGAGACTTTTCGCAAGGAGTGTAAGAGTTTGTAGTTGACGATTGCTGATGATACGGTCGGTATCGTCTGTATTGGCACAGATCATTCCTTCGGTGCCACCGCTGTCGCCAGGAATTGGAGTGTATGAAAAAGTATAGTATGTCTCTTCGGGATAACCGTTGCGCTCCATGATGAGCAACTGCGACTCAACATAGGTTCCTATGTCTTTTTCCATTACCTGTTGCAACATCGGTTCGATGTCTCGCCAGATGGCTTTCCATACAACAGAAGCAGGACTTCCGAGCGCCCATGGATGCATACCACGGACGATATCTTTATAAGGATCGTTATAAAATTTGATGAGCTCTTTTCCCCAACCGATCCAGATCGGTTGTCGCGATGTAAGCATGATCCGGATACAAGTGCGAAGACTTTGTGGCCACGTTTCGACTGGTCCGAGTGGAGTCTTGGACCAATCATATTCACGGATACGTTGACCCATCTCCCCGCCGCCCGATAGAAACTCAGGTACTGCTTGGGTATTGACAGTTAGGTCAGGGTCCGGCTCTCTCATCGACTTCTTTATCCGATTCTGAAATTGTCGAAATTAAGGGCCAAAATCAATAGAAAACTCACGTTCATCTTTTTTATGTTTTCTATCTTTATGCGATGTCCCGCCTCTCTCGCCTCTCACTTTTTCTTTTGTTGATTTTGTTCTACAGCTGTCGTGATCGCATGTTGCAAAATGTTCCCAACGCAGACCCGGACAATGGCGGATTAATACTTCCCGATGGTTTCGGAGCGATTGTCGTCGTCGACAGCATTGGCCCTGCACGACATCTTGCAGTTTCAGAAAATCAGGATATTTACGTAAAGCTGAAGATCATCACACCGGAACCCGGGAGCGTCGCGATACGCGATACGAACAACGATGGAAAGGCAGACATCATTCAGCGATTCGGCGGCTATGAGAACGATGGAAGCTTCGCCACCGAGATGCGGATACATAACGATTACCTGTACTTCAGCTCGGAGCTCGTTGTGTATCGACAAAAGCTTACTCCACCTGATCTCGTTCCCCAGGGAAAACCGGAAGTCATCTTAACCGATCACCATCCAATACGGTGGCACAACGCCAAGTCGCTCGCTTTCGATAACAATGGGGGCATGTATGTAACATTCAGTGCACCGACCAATGTGTGTGAAAACTGGAACACAGTCGATTACGCAAATACGAAATCATCGGCGGGCGTTCGTGGCTATTATCCCTGTCCCCAACTAAATGATCTTGGAGGCATCTGGAGATTCGATGAGAACAAACACAATCAACATCAGCGACACGGGGTTCGATACGCGACAGGACTACGGAGCATAGTTGCCATGTCGTGGAACGAAGATGATAATTCGCTTTATGCTTTTCTTCATGGAAGAGATTATCTGGCACCGCATGCACCGCAGTTCTATACACCATGGCAGAACGCAGTGTTGCCTTCCGAAGAGTTTCTGAATATTCGAGAAGGAGAAGACTACGGGTGGCCATACAGTTATTATGATCCATATACCAAAAAGAGAATGATCGCTCCCGAGTATGGCGGCGATGGCAAACAAGAAGCAACAGGTTACCCGGATCCGATCATGGCATTGCCGGCGCACTGGGCTCCGAACGACATGTTGTTTTACAAGGGCGATCAGTTTCCGAAGAGATATAAAAAAGGAGCGTTCGTTGCATTCCACGGTTCCACCAATCGCGGCCCTTACCCACAGGCAGGATATATCGTTGCTTTTATTCCTTTTGAAGACGGGAAGCCCAATGGAACGTGGGAAGTTTTCGCAGATGGCTTCGCAGGTGTCGATGTAATTACCGAAATGGCCGAGGCTAAATACAGGCCGATGGGTCTCGCTGAAGGACCCGATGGTTCGTTGTATGTTTCCGATTCGAAGAAGGGAAAGATCTGGCGCATCGTATTCAAAGGAGATCGTTCTGCTTTCGGCGACGTACAGCTTGCAAAAATGGAAGAGAGAAAATCGAGAAGCTACCTCAAAGAACCTGATGAGAAACTCGACCTCCTCTCCTCTCCTGTTGACGTCGATACTACGGCCTCACATTGATAGGAACTCCAAGCGTAAATATAAACCCATCATCCAATGCAAAGCTCGGCTTGTACGAAGTAAGGTATCGCATGTAAGCGGCAGTAAGTTGCAATGATACCTTATCGGTTATTTTGATCGGGACAGTTAATGCAAGCGAAGCGGATATGGCCTGTTTCTTTTCGGCAAGTACAGCACGATTCCACAAGAACACATCTACCTTGAACTTCGGATACGATGCACTGATCAGCAATCGGTTGGCAAGCTTCCTGTTAATATTATAGTCATAGAACAACACCGTGTTTTGTACCGACAGGTGTGGCGTCGGATCCCAATACAAAGTCGTAGCTGCGTAGTAATCGGAATCGTTCGGGTCGCGGAAGCCCTGTGTCTGCGAAAAAATATATCCAAAGAAGCCCCGGATCTTGAAAGTCGAATCCAGTTTCCATGTAGCAAATATTCCCGGTTGAAAATAGTTGGCGTACGAATGCCTGTCCTTCAGATCGATCGATTGGAATACGAAGAACCCCAACGACTTCCTTTCGTAGAAGACGTTTACATCGAACACCGGGCTATGGTTGAGCAGTGCACCGGTAAACGGAAAATAACCGGCCGAGTGCATTCTCGGTAAGACCTGAAGCGTCGTTGATATTTTTGTAGAGTCTTGCGCAGCAACGGTGCTACCAAAACAGATCATGGATACCAACACCAGTTTTTGGCAGCCTAGTAACAGTAACTTTCCATTTGTTTTCATATTTCCTGATTCTAATTTCTCTGATCGAGTCTTTCGAATTTTTTAACTGGATCAGGTAGGTGATTACGTCATTGAAATCTTTCATACAAATGTCATTTCATGGCAGAAGGTGTTCAACCCGGTTCTTGCGGAGTTTGTTTCGCAGTTGTTCTGTGTTGTTTCGCAATGGATACGCGGAGATGCGGAGGATCGCGGGGAAATTCCTCTGCGTACCTCTGCTCCCCCAGCGTATCCTTTGCGACACCCGCATTGCAAATGAAAGAAGGCTGACTGCCAACCCTATGGCAGTGTGAAAGAATAGCAAGAATTCGAAGGGCAGGTTGGGTGCGAGGTGCGGGGTGCTGGGTGCGGGGAGGTGTCTTTTAGGCTGGGCCGACGTCCGTTATTTTCCAGGTCTTTATGTGATCGTCGATTGTGATGTGATCGGTTTTCTTGAAGGGCCTTTGGGTAGGGTGAAGCACATCAATCTGCCGCACGATGAAATCCCTGTAATCATTTCGCAGCCAACACCAGGCGATCAGGTGCCATTGATCGGTATAATAGATCATCCCGATAGGCTCTACCTCGCGTTTTGTCTTCTGTTTTTTCAGGTCAGTGTATTCCAAATAAAGGATCGTGTTGTCCGAGATCGCCTTTTGCACATCGGCCAGGTAATCCACCGGTTTCTGATACACCGGGCTGATCACGCGGATCCTGTCGCGGAGCTGAGAAGCCGATTCTTTTTCGCGCGACTTCAGCACGGTCCTGACCTTCTCCAGGGCATTCTCGGCGTTGCGAGCCACGCTTTCGTCGCCAAACCTGCTGGCGAGCGACGATAATAATATAAGGGCATTAGCTTCATCCGATGTAAAGCTGACGGGCGGAAGGAAATATCCATCCACAATAAAATACCCCTTGTTGTTCTCGAACGAAACGGGTATGCCGATCTCCCCCAAAGCACGGATGTCGCGATAGACAGTACGGACACTGATCCCAAACCTGTCGGAGATCTTTTCGGCGCTGACATACTTCCTGGACTGCAACATGGTGAGAATTCCAAAGAGACGATCGACGCGATTCATGTACGGAAACCGGGAATAGAATTGTCTATAAAGAAAAAACAAAAAATGAAGCAAACCATCATTCTCTTACTTATCAGCGTCAGCACGTTTGCACAAAAACTCGAACGGATGCCGGCAGATCTCGAAACCGACTTTGCATTGAGCTCACTCCCGCCCCACCTGCGCGGCCAGGCTACGGTATACCTGCTCGATCCCGACAAGGGCTATTACATATCACGCCAGGGAACGAATGGTTTCACGTGCATGGTGGTCCGCACCGAATGGGAGGAATATATCGACGACACTTTTTCACCTCTCGCCTATGACGCCGAAGGCTCGAAAACAATTGTGCCGGTATATCTCGATGTAGCCTCGATGCGTGCGTCGGGAAAATACACTCCGAAGCTGTTGAAAGAAGTAGTTGTGAAACGGGTGAAAGATGGAACCTATAAAGCTCCTTCGCGACCCGGCGTATCATACATGCTCGCTCCCATGATGCGATCGCATCCCGGTCCCGACAACAAGATCGTGAGTATGATCATGCCACATTACATGTTCTACGCTCCCAACCTTAGTGATTCAGACATCGGCGGAAAGGTTACAAATACACCACAGCCATTTGTACTTCCCAGCGATCCCTCATTAGGAAAAGATCACCAGATCTTCAACTATATCATCGTGCAAGCAGGCGAAGCCGAACGAGCACAGATCGTTAAAGAAAATGGTGATCTCTTGAAACGTCTCGAGGCGTTCAGATCAAACCTGCAGGTAAACCACGACGCAGGTCATCATTGAACTGTAGCGGTTGTCGGCGAAGATGGTTTGGGCACACCGTAGATCGCGTCGCGATACACTTTATGCAGCTCGTTGCTGAAAGGGAAGATCTGCACGAAGAGAACGGCCGTGAGCTCATTGGCTGGATCGACCCAGAACAGTGTGCTTGCGGCGCCGTCCCAGAAGAATTCGCCAACAACACCGGCCTTTTCTTTTTCATCAACAGGCGGACGCATTCTTACTGCGAAGTCGATCCCGAAGCCGACCTGGCCTTTGCTAGGCAGCCACATTCTTTGTGTAACGCTATCGGCAAGCTGGTTCGTGGCCATCAGCTTTACGGTCTCAGGTTTAAGGATGGTTGCACCGTCGAACGTTCCTTCGTTCACGAGCATTCTTGCGAAGCGCATATAGTCATCTACTGTAGAGGTGAGTCCGAAACCACCAGGTTTCAAAGGCCACTCCTGTCCGTTGAATGCATTGGCTATCGAATCAGCAACGCGGGTGAGCGGTTGATCCTGTGGTTTCTGATACAATGCGGCGAAGCGAGCCATGTCTACCGGAACGTAGCGGGTTTCGTTCATCTTCAACGGATCAAGAATATTCGCTTTCACATATTGATCGAACGGAACACCGGAAAGTTTCTCAACGAGCGCGGCCTGTACGTCGACACAAATTCCGTACGCCCATTGTGCTCCTGGATGAAATGCAAGAGGAAGCTGCGCAAGCTTCTGCGACATCTGCATTAACGTGTTATTCTTATTCATCACATCGGCTTCCCTTACCATCTTACCGAGTATCGTCGTGTCGCCACCGCTAGCAAACCCGGCGGTGTGACGAGTGATGTCGCGAACACTGATGGGACGTTTCGGAGCTTCGAGGACCGGCTTGCCTTTTTTGTCCACTCCCGCAAAGACTTTCACTTCAGCATATTCCGGAAGGTACTTCGACAGTGGATCGTCGAGTTGGAACAAACCTTTTTCATAGAGTTGCATCAATGCGGTACCGGTTACAGGTTTCGTCATCGAGTATATTCTAACAATGGTCTTGCGATCGAATGGCTTTCCTTCGTCGGCATTGCCGAACGAGTTGAAGTAAACTTCTTTGTCTTTTTCAATGATCAGTCCCGAAGCGCCTGCGATCTTGCCGGCGTCGACCATCGCCTTCAACGACGAATCGATACGGGCCTTCACGGCTTCGTTAACAATTCCTGAGCTTGCTTCTTCGGTTTTAGATGACTGACATGCCGCGAGCAGGATAACGGCGGCCACAATACAGAGGAGTCTTGACATGGCAATTGGTTTAGAATTTTAAGTTAAGCCTTTGCGCAAAGTTTGCAAAGGATATTTATTCGCACCGATGTAGATTTGCATATGCGACATCTCGCTATCGAGGCACATCCGGCGTTTACTACCACCGGGCTGATCCATTATCCGGAGAATACGCTGTTTACCGGCAGGACGTCGTCGCTGGACCTTCCCATACACACTTCTAACTTCGGACTGATAGCCGTTCTTGACGGGAAGATCAAAATAAAGATCAACGGCGTCGCAAGGATTTTAGACAACCGGTTTTTTGCTCTGATCAATAAAGGAAGCACGATGGGTCTTTCTATAAACGAAAGGTCTCAGCCCCTGCTGATGTACTTCAGAAATACGGAAGGCTGGAAAAACGAAGACTGGAACATTACCGAACGCATCTACGAAGTAACTGAAGGATTCAATAAACGCATCGATGCTTTATTTTTATTGGGTCAGAGCTGCTCTTCCTTCATCACCATGCAAGCCGACGCCATTGTGCGATCGACACTTGCCGAGATCGTTTCATTTAATCAGCATTCTGTTAAGGAATCGTTGAAGCTCGAAGTAAAAAAGAGATCGACCCGTAACGAGAACTATAAACGTCTCGCAACGGCACGGGAATGGATCGAAAATAATTTCAACCAGCCCTTGTCGCTGAAAGACCTCGCTCAACTCACCTCAATGAACGAGCAACACTTTCTTCGCCAGTTCCGCCGTGTGTTTCACAAGACGCCACACCAATACCTGATCGACAAACGCATCGAAGAGGCGCAAAAACTTCTGCGCTCGAAAGATCTTTCCGTGCAGGAGATCTGCTCCAGCGTTGGTTGGGAAAGTGTTGCCACGTTCAGTCACCTGTTCAAGCAACGGACCGGGCAGGCACCCGGAGAGTTCCGGGCCTCAGGCAGTGATAACGTTCTTTAGTTTCTCATTGAAGTTGCGCATGTCGAGGCCACCCTCGAGCACCGACTTGAGATTCGTGAGATAGAAAGTCCATCCCGTTGTGTTGCTTAGGTAGTGTTTGAAGATCGGACCTTTTACATCGGTCGGAATGTTCTCTTCAACCAGTTCCACGATAACCTGCTCTTGTTCTTTGTAGATGCTGATCGTAACAGGACAATCCATCGAGAAGGAAAAAACGAACTTGTCTTTGCCATTCGATTCCAGTACACGACCATCAAGGCGTACATCGTCGGGGAAACCATGCCACTTCCACGAATAGGTGTCGCCTTTGATCATCACGTCTGTTCCGTCCTTCGATTTTCCTTTGCTGTCTTTTACGGGTGCCTGGCGAAGGAACCACGATTCGAGCCCGGCCTGGGTCGTCCACGCTTTGAATGCTTTTTCGATAGTGGTGTCGATGTTGATCCTTAACCTGATCTCACTCCAGCTTTTGCTTATTGCTTCCATTTTCTGTTTGTTTTTTGAACAAAACTATTGCGGACCGACGGCCGGCCATTTGTCGAAAATGGAGAATTTAATGCTGAAAATTCAGGAACTTCACTTTTATGAATATCGAGATCAGGGAAAATCTAAAGTTGCACTTGTATGGATTTTCGGCACCGGTCCACAACTTCAAATTTGGTGAAATGGGGGTAGCTCTTTCGGGAAGGATGTGGGGCATCGTGAAGCAAAATAATCTTCCACACAAAGGGATCAACATTTGGGTGTATGATGACCAATCTTCGATGTTCGCCGGGGTTGAGATAGAACCGAACCCAAAACATAACTTCGGTATGGAGGTAAGGGATCTGCTTTTGAAAAGATACGCGTGGTATAAGCACATCGGCCCATATCAAAAACTTCTCGATGCCAACACCAGGATGCGGGACGAACTCAATAAACGTGGTCTGAAATATGGTCCGCCTTCAGTTGAGATCTATGGACATCATGGTCCCGACCCGGAGAAACTCGAAACGGAGATCATTTATACAATTTATTGATCGGTCCGTCCACATGCGACCGGTTGCGTCCGATATAGAACGATAATTTTCATGGATTCTGTGAATTTGCTGTATCTACTGTCTTGGCACAGGTTTCGCAAAATCCTGATCTATGCTAAAAAATTACCTCAAAGTTGCCATCCGCAGCTTCATTAAAAACCGATCATTCAGTATCATCAATATTGCTGGTCTTGCCATAGGCATCAGCACTTGCATACTGATCTCTTTATATGTGCTTGATGAGGTCAGCTACGATCGATTCCACGCCAACGCCGATCGGATCTATCGCGTTACAGAACTGCTGCATATGCCCGCTGAGCTCCGTCATCAGAGTGTTACATCTCCTCCGATAGCACCAGCGCTCGAACGTGAGTTCCCGGAAGTTTTGAAAACTGTTCGTCTTAGCTATAGCAGCAGAACGATCTCCTATAAGGACAATAAGTACGAAGACACGCGGCTCATGTACGCCGATTCTGCCCTGCTGCAGATCTTCTCGTTCCCGATGATCAAGGGCAATCCCGATAAGGCGTTGGTGGATCCGTATTCGATCGTTCTTACAGAACGTGCTGCGAAGAAATATTTCGGCAACGAAGATCCTCTCAATAAGATCATGGCGTTGTCGGACACCCTCACTTTAACAGTGACCGGTGTTCTGGAGAACATTCCGGCCAACTCGCATTTCCAGTTCGATGCGGTGATATCGCGGTCGACGATCACATCGATGATGAATGGTCAACCTGAAGACAATTGGTTCAACAATGTATACTACTCTTATATCCTTCTTCCAGAGAATTACGACATACACCAGTTGGAGGCGAAGATCCCCGCCTTCCTGGACAAAGCTCAAGGGAAGGATCGCAAGAACACGATCTGGTATGACTTCATATTTCAACCTTTAACATCGATACATCTGCATGCAACATCGATCTTCGAGATCGGGGTCAGGGGCAACATCAAGTATGTATACACATTTTCAATCATCGCTGTCCTGGTATTATTGATCGCTTGTGCCAACTATATCAACCTGGCCACCGCGAAGTCTGTTAATCGTGCGAAAGAGCTCGGCATGCGAAAAGTGATTGGGGCAAGGAAAAAACAACTCGTGACCCAGTTGCTGGGCGAGTCGTGCTTACTCACGTTGGCCGCTTTTGTTGTTGCGATAACTGTTGTGTCGGCATCGCTGCCCGCTTTCAATACATTCACAAATAAGACGCTGACTACCGACGTTCTCCTCCGTCTCGATGTATTGGCTGTCATTGTGGTGATCTTCTTTTCGATCAGCCTGTTGGCCGGCGGTTATCCCGCATTGCTGATGTCGTCCATACCTCCGTTGCGAGCGATAAAGGATTTTGGTGCCCGTGGCAACCAAAGTGGCCTTGTTCGTAAGGGTCTCGTTGTGTTCCAATTTTCTATGTCGATCATATTGATCTCCGCGACCATCGTCATCTTCCGGCAGATGGATTTTATGCGTAACCAGAATCTCGGCTTGCGTAAAGAACAAATGATGCAGATACAACTGCCGTATCGTCTTCAATCAAAATACGAGACCATTAAAGAAGAGCTATCGACGATCCCCAACGTGGCATCGGTGACGGCTTCAAGCTTTTCATTTGCGGGCGGCGCAAACAATGTTGTCGTTCTCCCTGAGGGTACTGCGGAAAAAGACATCAGTTCGGAATCCGTCATCAGCGTGGATCATGATTTCATTCCGAACTTTGGGATCGAACTGCTTGCTGGACGCAACTTCGAAAAAGGCAACCTCGCCGACGATAGCGCAGCATTTATAGTAAATGAGGCAGCCGTGAAACGATTCAATTGGGGGACGCCCGAGGAGGCTGTCGGCAAGGAGATCAACTGGGGACTCGGCAAAGAAGGCAAAGTGATCGGCGTTGTCCGTGATTTTAATTACAGCTCCCTTCACCAGGCGATAAACCCGCTGATCATCCACATCCTTCCCGATTGGTACGGCAACATTACGTTGCGCATTGCCGGAGAGGACGTACCCGGTGTGATCCGTAAGGTTGAGGAGAAATGGAAAGCGCTAAATCCCGAGGGAACGTTAAGTTATACGTTTATGGATGAGGATTTCGCAAGCCTCTACTACGCGGAGGACCAGACCCGTACGATCGTGGGATTGCTCGCCACACTCGCAATCTTCATTGCGTGTCTCGGCTTGTTCGGACTCGCCGCCTTCATCGCAGAACAACGAACAAAAGAGATCGGGATACGAAAAGTGTTGGGTGCAAACATCAGCGGCATTATCATGTTGATGTCGAGAGATTTCCTGAAACCGATCGTTATTGCTTTCTTGATCGCAGTGCCGGTCGCATGGTATGCCACCTCGCAATGGCTCACGGGTTTTGCATATCGAACCGAGCTTAATTGGACGATCTTCGCTATTGCAGGTCTTTCGGCAGCGGCTGTCGCATTGATCACCGTCAGCTTCCAATCAGTAAAGGCTTCGATGATGAATCCGGTGAAGGCGTTAAAAGTAGAATGATCATTTAAGTTTCAATTCTACCTCGAGACTTTTCCCGTCGCCAACCAGAATATTCCCGACTATAAACTTATGCGTTGCCGGCGAGTTCTTGCTCACACGCATGAACGTAACGGCATTCGGGCGAATATAAACCTGCTTCGGTTCCACATCCTGGTTCAGATTCATTAATCGATACGGAACGCTGCCCTTATTCACAACTTGAACGAACACAACGTCCTTATCTTCGGAGTGTGGAGCCTCTAATTTGATCGAGTTGCGAAAAAATGCTTCGGCCCATTCCTGCTTTCCACCGAGACTGTCGCCATGGAACAACGCAAGGGTGCGACCATTTTTCAGTGCATCTTTGACGCCATCCACAGAACGATCCTTAGCGAAGACTAAAGTCACGGGCCGCACTTCGCCTCTTTTGAGTTCCCAGAAGTCGCTTACTGCAATGTGAACGTCAGAGTTTGAGAACACAGTAAGGTTCTTCTGCTTACACCATTCGAGCACATACGGATAGTTTCCTTTCGTGTTGTAAAACTCGATGCCGTGAAGCCACCCTTTTTTGTACAGCGCTTCCTGGTCGGCATGAAACTTCGGAATGCCATCAGGCTGCTGTGTCTTCCAACCGGGATGATTCCAAAACACAAAAGCTCCCTGCTTATTGGCTTCCTCCATCACTTTCATGAAATCGGGATCGGTGAGTTTATCTACATCGGTAACGAAGAGACAATTGAAATGACCGGTCGGCATAGGCCGGGTGATCTCGACACCCTTCACCAACATAACATTCCTGTCCTTGGCATAAGGCAGTGCGATGTTGTACGATGTGTTGTGACTGGTGCCGTCTTTCATGAAGTCTTTATGTGGTCTGTACTCCACGTGGTCGGTGATCGCGATAATGTCGATGCCTTCACGAACGGCTTCATCGATTCGGAAGGTTGGCCACACAACGCCGTCTGAGAAATCGGTATGCACGTGAAAATCGCCCGTCAGGGTTATGTAACCTGGAAGATCGGGATGTGAGTTGAGCTTGCTCTGCGCGAAAGAATTCAGAGTCAGAATAGCCAGGATCACGAATGCGAGTGCCTTCATAAACACAGGTTGGAATAAATTATAACCCTTATGCTTTGGAAAAAAACGACAGGCCTAAAACTTTATCGTTTTCAAATATGCGGCGCTCTGCGGCACCTGGTCCCACTGCCGCGACGACTCGTCTTCGATAAAATAATGCTTTATGCCAGCCTTGTGACCCGCCTTCACGATCGCTTCGATATTTACGTCGCCGGTTCCTAAAACAACATTCGCTTTTTCCACATCGGCGCGACCATTATTCGAATCCGGCATTCCCTTGAGGCGATCCTTCAGGTGCATTGAAATGAAACGGTTCGGATATTTGTTAAGCAACGCAACCGGATCAGTACCGCTTTGTTTTATCCAGAAAACATCCATCTGGAAATTCGCGTAACGCGGATCGAGATTATTTGCAATGTAATCGAACAACGTTCCGCTCTCGTATGGACGGAATTCATATCCGTGCGCATGGTAGCCAAGAGCGAGACCGTTCTTTTGTAACAACTCTCCTGCTTTGTTGAAAACCGCCACACCCTTCTTTGCATCTTCGATCGTGAAGTCGTCGCCGTTGTGCGGGATCCAGTAACAGATCACTTGCTTTGCACCGAGTGACTTTGCACGATCAATAACTTTTTGCGGATCTTTATCGAGGTCGTCGAAGCCGGCACCGACCGCTATCAACGTAAGATTATTTTCTTTGAGGAGCTTCAGGTAATCAGCAGCCTCCATGCCTTGCGGCAGCCCGCCTTCAAGTTCCCTGATCCCCCACTCGTTCAATTTTTTCAATGTACCGGGAAGATCGGCCTTCGCCTGTTTGCCGACGGAGCCCATTTGCAACCCGATAACAGGTTGACCAAACACACACACAGAGATCAAGAATAGTAATGCACCGAGGATTGTTTTCATAGCTCTATTTTGTAGAGCTATAAGTTACGATGGGTTGTCCGGATATACCAAACATCAGCATACCGTTCATCATAATGCTGCTTCGCACATCGCCACGAATGTCGAAACCGGAGACCGTTTGAGGAATGTAAGTGAAACCACCCTTGCCATCTCCCTTCAACAACGTTCCGTAGTTGGCGTCGAACTTGCCGAGACGAAGCTTCGAACGACCAATGTTCCCGGTGAGAAGAAGATCGGCGTTTTTATCATTGTCGTAGTCCATAACAAGTATAGAGCACACGGGTGAGTACTGCGCTTCCGCCGGAAGAACACCGGTCTTATATGATCCATCGGGTTGACTCAAATATATTGTTGTCTCCAGGCGGTTTGCTTTCAACACTTTGAACTTTGCAACCTGTTCAGGTGTAAACAGGTCCGACATTGCAATGTCGGAATAGCTCTCGTAATTGGTGAATCGCTTACGGAACGAACCGATCTGTTCCAGCAGCTCATCACGTGTTACATATGGATAACTCTTTCCCTGGATGTAATAACAGAACAGTGGATCGATCGAGCCGTTATTGTCGAAGTCGGTATAGAAAAGCTCACCAGGCCGGTCGGGTGTTAGTGTAAACTGTGTATTCGTTCCCATATTGCCCATCACGAAGTCTGTCTTTCCATCGCTATTAAAATCTCCCGGGGAGATCCTGTTCCACCAGCCTGCATTCGTGTTGTCGAAGTACGAAGTATCGGGTTTTAAACTTTTGCCGTCGTTGATCAGCACTGTAGGCGACATCCATTCCCCAACAACAAGTAAGTCGATCTTCTTGTCGTTGTTCATATCGATCCAAAGTGCATCGGTGATCATCCCCAGTTCCTTTATCTCCTCCGTCGTAGCATCCGTAAACTTTCCTTTGCCATCGTTGATCATCAAAAAGCTTTGCGGGATCTCCGGGTAACGGCCGGGCACGCTTCGTCCGCCGATAAATAGATCAAGGTCGTTGTCATTGTCGATATCACCCGCGCGTACACATCCCGTGCTTGTAAGCATTTCGGGAAGAGCGTCGCTGTTACGAGTGAAGTTGCCTTTGCCGTCGTTGATATAGAGTCGGTCCTGGAGGATCGCATCTTTTTCGGCAAAGTTGTGATAACCTCCGCTGGCCACATAGAGGTCGGGAGATTGATCGCCGTTGGCGTCAAAGAAGATCGCATCGGCATCTTCGCACTGATCGTTCTTTTCGATAGCCTTCTTTGTAAACGCACTATTCTTTTGTTGAATGTAGATCATCCCGGCGCTGCCTGGCGATCCGCCAACGAATACATCTTCCAGTCCATCGCCATTCACATCTGCTTTCGCAAGGACAGGTCCCTGGAACGAAAGGGGATTGATCAACAAAGGCTGCCGTTTGAAATCGTTCACTTCCGGCAGCTTGCTGGTAAACTGGATGGGCGACGTGGTTTTTTTAAATAACGGTTTCGAAGTTTTGTTTGGCTGTGCTGATTTAGCGGCATCGGCTTCATTTAGAGTGATCACCTGTCCCGCCTTTACGTTTGTCAACAATTGCTGATTGCCACCGGGCCACGTCACCAACAGGGTGTCGACCGATGTGTTTGATCCCAAACCGAAATGTAATACGGGCGATACCGTCGAAAGATATCCGCGTGTCGGCATCTGCTCGCGATACTGTTTCTTTCCGTGGTAACTTAGCATCACCCTCGCTCCTATACCCATGGTGTTTGCTTTCGATCCTTTCAAGGCGACCGATATGTATTGATTTGCGTTGTCTGTGTTATTCTTATACAAAAATGCTTTCTCGTTGATGTTATTGACGACGAGGTCAAGATCCCCGTCGTTATCCAGGTCTGCATACGCTGCTCCGTTGCTGCTCGATGGCCTGTATAGGCCCCACTCCCTGGTCTTATCCGTAAACTTCGTCCCGCCATTATTCCCAAAAATATAATTCACGACATTCGACGACGGCATCTTCTTGATGATCTCCAAAACATCCTCGCGTTTCAAACGACCTTTCACCTTCACGAAATCGTCCATGTACTTAATGAAATCGAGATTGGTATAGTCGCGATAATAACCGTTCGTTACCATCAGGTCTTTCCAGCCGTCGTTATCATAATCGGCGAACAAAGGCGCCCAGCTCCAATCGGTATTGGAGATCCCCGCGAGCTGTCCCACTTCGCTAAAAGTATTGTTGCCATTATTAACCTGCAGCATATTGCGCATATACTGGTAGTGAAAGCCGACCTTCACATTGAAATCGAACTTTCCATAGTTATCCGGAGCCAGCAAGATCTTCTGCCTGTGATTGTCTTCGGGCAACATATCCAGCGTATAGATATCCATCCATCCATCGTTATTGATGTCCTCCACTGCATTACCCATCGAGAACTGGCTGGTATGGCCGATCGATTCGGTCATTTTATCAACGAAGGTCCCGTTCTTGTTGTTGATATATAAATAGTCGGGAACTGCATAGTCGTTTGAAATATAGATATCCGGCCAGCCATCGTTGTTGATATCCGATATACCGGCGCCGAGTCCATACGTGAGCGCCGAGCTACTGATGCCCGCTTTAATCGTTACATCTTCGAACTTATTATTGGTTTGCCTGAACAGCTTCACCCCCACGAATGGATCTACTTGCTTGAGGATCGATGCGGTGCCGACTTCATTAAGTACTGGCATAGCACGGGGATTATGATTTAGCTGCAACGCATCGAGGTCGCCGTCGAGATCGTAGTCAAAAAAATAAACCTGGTTGGTGAACGCCGAATTTGCCAGGCCATAGTCGCTGATCTTATCTGTAAAATGCGGAACGCCAGACGCATCGGCTCCATCATTCATAAAAAGCTGATCGTTTCTTTTTTCCTCGGGAAGCATTCCGGAGTACGAAACGTGTATATCGAGAAGGCCGTCGCCGTTAACGTCGGCCATGGTAACACCTGTCTTCCAGGGTCCGCTCCTTCCTGCTGCGCCAGACCGTTGTGTAATGTCTTTGAACTTCATCGAACCCTGGTTGAGATAAAGTTTATTGTCTCCCATGTTCGATGTGAAGTATAGGTCTATCAATCCATCGTTGTTGATATCTCCCGCGGCAACGCCGCCGCCGTTGTAGAAATATTCGTAAATAAGAATGTTGGTGTTCGGACCTTCCGTGAGATCGTTACTGAAGTCGATCCCGGTCTCTGTAGACGGAAGGAGTGTGAATAAGGTTGGTTTTTCTGATTGCGTTACGGACTGCGTTACCTGCTCTTTCTTATCACATGCAATCAACAGAAAAAGAAAAACGATAAAAACCGAAGAGTGTCTATTCATAGGTATATAAAAAACCCCGTAGCTCGCGCTACGGGGCTCCAAACGCTAATAATCAGTACCCTGGGTTCTGTACCAGGGCCGAGTTCCTGTTCATCTCATCCCTTATGATCGGTCGGAAGTACATCTTATCGACCCACTTACGGGTCTCATTCGATGTATTGTCTTCTACCGTATAAGTGTAGTTATAAACAGTCTTGTCGTGACGATAAGGCACCAACGCCGTCTGACCTGCCTTCAACTCAGCCTCAACGTGTATACTCTTGATGCCACGGCCGACCGTAACATCGGGGATCATCCAGCGGCGTGCATCGTGATAACGATGTTCTTCGTATGCCAGCTCGATTCGACGCTCGTTGCGATAGCGGTCGCGCAAAGCGGTACCCGTTTCCGTGATCTCAGGCATACCTGCCCTGTAACGGATCTTATTGAGCCAGGTCTTTGCTTCATCATCTTCGCCCAGTTCGATACAAGCTTCGGCATAGTTGAGCACTATCTCTGTATATCGAATGAACGGCCATGGGACAACCTGTGCACCTGACTGGTTTTCAACGATCGCCGGGTCCGGATCGATAAACTTCCTCACATAATAGTGGGTACGGCTACCGTTCCAGTTCTCGATAGATGATTCTCGGGTATCAACACCGTTGATGACGCCCTCATTGCCGTCATCGTAGTAGCCGGTCTGGATCTCGTTGTACGGATCTATTCCAGCGACATCCGACGGACGTGGCTTCCAGCTGGCTCCATCATAAAGAACAGTTGCATAGAAGCGAGGATCGCGGTCGGCATAAGGATCGGCAGCATGAGCCGCGTTACCCCAGTCAAACTTCGATCCATCCATCATTTCATAGTCATCTACAAACTGCTGGATCGGTGTGTTACCCGCCCAATTGTGATAACCGTTCGGTCCGTTGTTGATACCAAAATGGATACCACCCAGCGGCCAATCGTTCTCACGGGTATAAAGAGGAGTCTCCGTTCTCACAAAGATCAACTCACCGGCAGCTGCAGCGTCGCCAACTTTACTTCCACCACCCATCGAAAGAGAAATATAGTTGTTCCTTCCTTCTTCGAATGTTACGGGACCGGGAAGATCCAGTTTATAGCCAGTCATTGCATCCAATACAACTTTGGCGGCAGCTTTCGCGTCGGTCCAGCGCTGTGATTGAGAACCACCGGTATAAGCGAACAGCTCCTTGTTAGAGAAACCGCCAAGGACCGTAGAATTTGCGGAGGCCTTAGTCGCATCATGAAGATCGCTGGCCGCGTACATAAGCACGCGTGACTTGAGAGCCTGAGCTGCGATCTTGGAAGCACGACCGAATGCTGTCACCTTACCATCGAGCAGTTGCGCTGCTTTGTCGAGGTCGGCGACGATAAAGTTCACGCATTCTTCCCAGCTGTTACGTGCAATGGTGTAGTCATCGTCAAGGTCATAAAGCTTATCGACCAACGGAACAGCACCGTAGTAGCGGATCAGCTGGTGATAATAATATGCCCTGAGGAAGTAGGCTTCGCCCAACAACACATCCTTGTCCACATCGGTAAACGTTGCTTCGGGGAGATTCGCAATACAAACATTCGCAGCGCGAATAGCATTGTACATTGCACCCCACGCATACGTTCCGCTGGTCCAGGCGCCAGATGAAGGGCTTTCGTTTCCTTCTGTGAAGATGTTGATGCTACGACCAGCATGAGTGAACATAGCTTCGTCGGTATAAGCCGCAAGCATCTGTTCTTCGAAACCTCCATAGCCGAGGTAAGAGTACACGCCAAAAAGGAATGCTCTCGACAAAGCCCCGTCGCTCCATGTCGTTACGTCGGCGACACGATCAACGGGTTCGGTCTCAAGAAAATCGTCATTGCACGAAAAAGGTGCGGCAACAAATATTGACGCAACAAAGAGTTTTAATAGCTTTTTCATTGTCGTCAGGATTTAAAAGGTTAAACGTAAACCTGTATTGATCACACGCGCCTGTGGATAATATTGACCGGAACCGGTTGTGGTTTCAGGGTCGAATATTTTGTACTTATCCCACGTAATGAGGTTCAATCCGTTTACATACACTCTCAGGTTATTAAGGCCTATCCTGCCTGCAAGAGCTGTAGGGAAATTGTACCCGAGCTCTACGTTCTTCAAACGAACATAGTTCTTGTTGTACAGGTAGTACGTGTTGGCCGAATACTCGCCACCGGTATAGTATGTGTCGTTACGGATCGCAAGGCGAGGATCTTTCGAGCTCGGGTTGTCGATCGACCAACGATGATCGTAGCTATACTTCAGGTAGTTACCAATATCACCCGATTCTGTACCGAACGCGAGCAATGCGCCTGTAGCACCCTGCACCAATATCGCGAGATCGAAGTTCTTGTATTGGAAATTCATAGTAACACCGAAGTTGAAATTCGGAGTCGTTGTCTTATCCAAACGAACCTTATCATCGGCATTGATCTTACCGTCGTGGTTGTAGTCGACGAACTTCATATCGCCCGGCATCAACTTACTGGTAACGGCACTGTAGTCGAGCGTTTCAGAGGCGATCTCTTCCTCGCTTTTGAATACGCCGTCATACTGGTATGCTACATAAGCGCCATAGGGCTTTCCTTTCTGCCACTGGTAATCGGGAGCAGCTGTGATCTCGTTCATCTGGATCACCTTGTTCCGGTTATAACCGGCATTGGCACCGAGCTGGTATCTCAGTCCACCGGCATTCCCATTGTAAGTGAGTGTGAACTCGAAACCCTTGTTCTCCATCTTACCTTCATTTGCAGGGGGCAGTTTGTCGACAATACCGGACGTTAGAGGAGTAGATCCAGTTCTGTAAACCAGCATCTGGCTACGACGATTGTAGAAGTATTCGAGTGTGAAGTCGAGTTTGTTGTTGAGCACTGTACCTTCCAAACCTATGTTCGAGTTATTGGATACTTCCCATGTATAGTTAGGGTTGGCAATCGTCCTTTCGAGCAATGTGGTAGCAACCGCATTGTTGATCGGGAAAGAATCCGGAACATAAGAGTTCAGGTATGCGTACTCGTTCAGGTTCGTGGTACTACCAAATCGATAGATCTGGTCGTTACCCATCTGTCCGTAAGAGGCCCTCAACTTCAGGAAGTTCACAACATTGGTCATTCCCTTAAAGAAGCTTTCATTGGAGATGTTCCATCCCACGAGAAGACCCGGGAAGAAACCATAACGATGGGCTTTCGGGAAGAACGACGAACCATCGCGGCGCCAAACGAACTCAACAAGGTATTTTTCGGCGTAGTTATAATTTACACGACCGTAATAACCCAGACGTGCGCGATTATAGGTCTTGGTGTTATCATCACCTCCGGTCACGAGCTGAACAGGACCACCGAAGAACGGTTGCGACAGTGCCGCCGAGATATACTCGCGACGATATGCCGATACCCAGTCACCAGTGAATGTTTCACGTGTTGTACCAATCAGGACGCCAAGGTTATGCTGACCGAAACTCTTGTCGTAGTTCAACAAACCTGTAAGGTTTGTATTCAGTACAGAACCAGTCGACATCGTGAGGCGGGGATCGCTGAATGTGGATCTCAAAGCCTTCGAAAGCTTCGGTGTAACACCATCTGCTTCGTAGCTTGTCTTATCCCATGTGTAGAGATACCATGGTGTCTCCCACTTCTTATAGCGATCGATCGTCTTGTCGGCCGATCCCATCAAAGTGAGCTTCAGTCCTTCGATCCACGGGTTAGTGATCTCGAGCTTACCATTGCTTTGTAGATAGTCGCGCGGGTTCTTTTCGTAACCTGTTGCGTTGGTTGTGATCACATACGGGTTCTGACCGTTCTCGATATCTGGTCCCGGCAGACCGTTGGGCCAAATTTCCGGTTCAGTAGGACGTCCACGCATCAGCATACGGAAGATCGAACCGGCAGATTGTGTCGGGAAGTTCCGGCTTTCTTCGCGTGCCATGATACCGATGCTCGTGTTGATATACTTGTTGATACGAGCATCGAGATTGATACGGAAGTTGTACTGCTTATAGTAAGTAGCAGTATTCTTATAGTAAGCATCCTGGCTCAGGTAACCGAGTGACGACATATACTTAACGTTCTCGTTACCACCAGAGATCTGCAGGTTGTGACGTCCCTGGGGCGACCATTTATTGAAGGCATCGCCGAACCAGTCGGTATCGGGGTGTCCCCATGGGTCGCTATGATCTTTGTACTTCGCAACATCGGCAGGGCTGTAGTTTGCATTCACCGTTGTTCCTGTTGTAGGCGAAGTGAATGTTCCTGTCGATTGAATACCAGCCCATGCAGCACCCCATTCTGCCGCAGGGATGTTTTTATAGATCGGTATTTCGTTCATGATCGAAGCATACTCAGCCGCGTTCGACATCTTGGGGATACGAGTGGGCTGAGCCCATCCCTGGTTGAAGTCGTACGAGATCTGTGGCGCTCCGGCCTTACCGCGTTTCGTTGTAACGAGGATCACACCGTTTGCAGCGCGTGAACCATAGATCGCAGACGATGCATCTTTCAGCACAGAGATCGACTCAACGTCCTGTGGCGACAGACGGCCGAGGCCACCATCACGATCAGGAATACCATCGATAACGATAAGCGGCGACGAGTTACCAATGGTGTTTACACCACGGATGCGGATTGTTGATCCATCGTATCCAGGTTCACCGCTTGTTTGTACGGCAACAACACCGGCGAGACGTCCAGCGAAGGAGTTCGACAGGTCGATAGCGGGAGATCTTTGAAGATCGCTACCCTGTACTGCAACAACGGAACCCGTTACTGTAACTTTTCTTTGTTCGCCATAACCAACAACAACAACTTCTTCAAGTGTTTGTGTGTCGGGTGCGAGTTTCACATCGATAGCAGACCGACCTGCAACGGCGACCTCCTGCGTTATGAAACCGATAAAAGAAAAGACGAGTGTCGCGTTCTCGTTGGCGACAAGCAGAGTGTATTTACCCTCGGTATCTGTTGTGGTACCGTTGGTTGTTCCTTTTTCGATGATGTTCACACCGGGAACGGCTACCCCACTTTCATCAGCGACCACACCCGAGACCTGGAAGGCCATGAACTCGGCGGCCGGGGCAACGTCTTCGGCCTCTTCTATTTCGTGGGCTGTGAGGATCACTTGTTTGCCCACTACTTCATAATCTACAGAGGTATCGAAGAGCTTATTCAGAATGTCGCCAACCTTCTCGTCGGTGGCGCTCAAAGTCACACTTTTCAATCCCTTCAGGATCCGGGACCGGTAGGTGAAGTTTATACCGGCTTTTTCCTGGATCTCCGTCAGCACATCCTTCATTTTCGCATTTTCAAACGATACTGAAACCGTGCGGTCGAGAACCTCCTGACCACGCGTTTCACCGGCTGTGGCGCAGATTATAGAGACCGAAGTAAGCAGCATTTGAATCAACGTGAGTTTCATAAGAAATAGCAATGCAGTGCTACCTGGTTTAGGTTTATTCTTCATACATTGGAATTGGTTTTTGTTTTGAAAAACAGGCAAAAACTCGAATGCCCCGATCTAATTCGATCGGGGACATGAACGGCCGGCGGTGGTGCAAGCATCGTCGGCCTACTTTTTTTGGAGGGTACGTTTACGTCATAGGCGAGTGCGGTTTGGTTTGGGTTTGACTGGGTTTGGGTCCATTTAGAGTTTTATTCACAACCCGGGCTATCGATCAGGATCACCCCGTCGTTTACCCGGTACGTGGCCTTTATGGCCTTGCAGATAACTTCTATTCTCTCAAAGAGTCCTTCGTCCGACATAGCAGTGGTGAGGCTGCATTTGCTGAGAGTCTCTTTGTCATAAACAATGTCGATACCGTAGTTTTCCCTGAGCACATCGAAGATCTGAGACACGGGTGTTTCATCGAAGCTCATGTGGAACAGATTGGACTTCGGTAAGATGATCTCTGGATGTTCAACTACGTCGCGAACAACTTCGTCGTTGTTCTTATCATATACTGCTTTTTGATTGGGAACAAGGATCACTGTCTTCTTTGCTGCCTTGGTAGGATAAACCTGGACTTTGCCGCTGCGAACGGTGACTGTTACATTTTTGTCACCCTGATACGCTTTCACGATGAAGCTTGTGCCAAGCACTTGGGTAACGAGGTCTCCCGAGTAAACTTTGAAAGGACGGTTCACGTCACGCGCTACATCGAAAGATGCTTCGCCAATGAGGCGAACTTCGCGGAGATTGCCGTTGAATGCTTTTGCGAATGTGATCTCGCTGCGGGGCTGAAGTGTGACGGTACTTCCGTCGGCCAGCTGTACCCGCGAAGGCCTGGTGGTGTTGTTGACAACATGCTCTTCCGGATTTTCCGAAGAGATAATTTCCTGGGGTGCCTGTGCTTCTTGTTTTACCGGTGCCAGCTGTTCGTCGCGCGATAAGAAGATAGCTGCTGTCGCTATCACGGCGAGAGCGGCCGCAATGCGTACCGGATAGTACCATGCAGAGCGTTCGACCGTGCCTTCGCGAAGCTCCCGAGGCTGTGACGTCGCGGGAGGATGTGGACTGACCTTTGCCCAAATACGGTCTTCAACAATCTGCTTGTAATCGTCAGACATCTCAGACAGTTGTGGAACATCTTCATGCTCGGGCTGAATATTTTCATACCAGTCATTGATCAGTTTTTCCTCTTGAGCCGTGCACTCACCGCGGGAATATTTCTCCAGGAGTGACTTGAATTCTTCGGATTCCATATTGATAAGACGGAGATCCGCGGGATGACCCCTAACGAGATTTGAAGATTTTTATGTCAATCAGACAGACAACATGATCGCCAGCAACGCGATAAAGTCTTTGAGGTGGACGCGGAGCGTGCGCATCGACTTGGTTATGTGGTATTCGATGGCCTTTTCCGAGACTTGCAACAATTGCGCTATTTCGGCATTCGATCGTCCTTCGAGCCTGCTCAATTTAAATACCTTTCGTGACCGTTCCGGCAGATGATCGATCGCTGCTTCAACGGCTCCATTGAGTTCAGAAAAAGTTATGGCCTCTTCAGTAACCGCAAGTTGTTGCGGAATAAATTTTCCGTAGCGTTCCCAGTATTTCTGTTGCGTTGATTTTTCGCGGATGCGATCGATCACGCGATTCTTAACTGCGGTCTGAAGATAATAAGGCAGGTGAGTGATGAGAATAGTCGTGCGTTTCTCCCATAAAGTGGAAAAGATTGATTGCACAATCTCCTCTGCTTCGTCGTGCGACATTGTTTTTGCCCTGGCCTTGAGATAAAGTGAATGCCAGTATTTTCTAAAGATCTCTTCAAAGGCATCTACACTTCCTCTCCTCAGCCCTTCTAACAGCAGTGCATCTCTCTTGGCGGAATTCTCCGAACTCATGGTACACACAAGTTAGAAAAAAAATCAAGCAATCGATTGCGCCTCGAAAAAAGAAATTCACCAAAGAGTTTACAGGGCCCAAAATAAGTGTTCAAACTACATTTTTTGGAGCAAGAAGCAGGTTGCGAAGCTCTACAACATCTCTCCTTCTCGATTTATAATAATTATGCTCCCATCCACTCGCATAGAATGCAATCGCGAAGAACAATATCATTGCGATCATCAAGCCAGTGGTATTTTCTTTATTCCACAATTCCCACAAGATCAGGAAGCCTACAGGAATTATATTCCATCGCATCAATCCTGAAAAACGAACCTGGTAGTTGGCAATCGATACCGCGTGATCGAGATCACCCAGCATCGTGCGATCAAATTGCTTTTCCCCCATCTTACGGCGCACAAGTCCAACAAGACAATAGATCCCTACCATTAGCATCCAGGCCGCCAGCAAGAACATCCCGGTTGCGAGAATGAACGTACCCGCGCCCAGGTTCACAACTACCGACAACACTTCACTGACATTAGTTATGTGAATGCCTTTCTCTTTCTTTGATATGATCGAACTGCGGAGCGCAGATTCGTCGATCACATACATTGGTTCTTCGTTCTGGGTATTCCAGACTTTCTTGATTTCTTCAAACTCCATGGAGATCATCTTTCTTGGATTTTTCAATAAGCTGCTTCTTGATCCGATTGATACGGACCCCTATGTTGGACTCCGTGAGACCGACGATCGACGCCATTTCGCGGTAACTAAGATCTTCCAGCATTAGAAGCGTGATCGACCTGTCGATCGCATTCAGATTTGCGATCTGCGCGTACAACCATTCGAGACGTTCGTCGTGATGACTTTCCGCTTCGATCAAAATATGATGATGCGAGTCGGTAAGCTCCGTTCGATTACCGGATCTTTTTTTCTCACGCTGCGAAAAACGGATCGCCGTATTAAGAGAGATCCGGTACAACCATGTTGTTACAGCGCAGTCGCCACGAAACGACGGTATTGAACGCCATAACTGCACAGATATCTCCTGGAAGAGGTCCTCACGATCCATTGCGGTAAAAGCATACGACCTGACGATCTTAAATATCAGAGCCTTGTATTGGGCAAGCCAACCTTCAAGGATGTCGTTTTGTTCTTTGTCGGTCACGAACGGGCCAATTGTTATCTATTTGTACTGGCCCAGGGCGGAAACTTACATGTTTCAACAAAAATATCGGGGTTAGATGTTTCATTAAATCCCGTGACGGAATTGTCAAATTCGGGGAAAACCAAACCCCGATGAAAAATACCCCACTCATTTTTCTCTTGTTCTGCATATGCTCAAGCTCGTATGCGCAGATAAGCTTAGGCGGGCAACCCTACACTCAGCTCGCTAGCGGCATCAACTCAGGCAGCCGATCGGACTACGCCGGCATCGAATTCAAAGTTCCAAAAGTGAATAATGAGGTCGAGATGCAGTATGCACGGGAAAAAGCAAAAGACTGCAAAACCTGCGGTACCATTTACGGGAAAACGGTCCCCATTACAATCGATATCAAAAGAGACGGCAAGATTATCCCTGTCAGCGGGGGAAAGCTCTACATCGTGACGTTGAAATCGGAAAATGCAAAAGGCATGCAGTTTCACTTTAGCAAGTACAGGTTACCGAAAGTTGCCAGCCTCTTTATCTACAATGAAAATTATAATGCAGTGCTCGGTGCATTCACCCACATCAATAATCACCCGGATGGGAAGTTTGCAACACAAGCCATCTCCGGCAAAACAATTACTATCGAATATTTCGAGGCGAACAAAAATGAGTTCGACGGAGAGCTTGAACTCTTCAGGGTTATGCACGTATTCAGAGATGGATACATTCACGACCCCACAAATGCCAAGACCGAAGGACAATCGCAACCGTGCGAAACAGACGCGAGTTGCGACACATACAGCCTTGCTAACCTTCGGAACCGGGGTGTATGCCGGATCTCAACCGTGCGCGGCGATGGATATGGATCGTATTGCAGCGGCGCACTCCTGAACAATGGTTTAAATGGAACTCGTAAGCCTTATGTATTAACGGCTTACCATTGTTACCAGCCAGGCTACACAGAAGGAACAAAAATGGACGAGCTCTTCAGTTGGACATTCGAGTTCAGTTACCAGAAACCCTGCAACAGCACATCAACCCCTACCAGTGAATCGTATGTCAGATGTGTGATCGCAGCAGGGTCTACCGATTATGTTCACTTTGGCCAGTCTTCCTCGTACGGAGGGGACTATGTACTGCTGGACCTGCAGGCTGTTAAGCTCGAGAGCTATATCAATGTCGTATATTTGGGATGGGACCTCGCCACCTCACCACATCCCACAACCGTGGGCATCCATCACCCGAACGGCGACTATAAGAAAATTTCAAAGGACTTCGATCCTCCAGTACAAGTTGCAGTCGACCATTCGGGAAACAGTATCACAGAAAACCCTACGGCGTCTTACAATGCATGGAAAGTAACCTGGAATGAGGGCATTACGGAGGGAGGCTCAAGTGGTTCCCCCTTGCTGGACCAAATGAAGGTGATAGGAATCCTGAGCGGCGGCACGTCGTATTGCCTGCCAGGTCAGCCGCAGATCAACGGACCCGACTATTACATGCAAATGGCCTACATGTGGCGCTTCAACGACTCAGACGTGTCTAATTATAATCTCAGCGAACGACTTTACGATGGCGCATCATCATTGCCACATTATGTGCCGCCATCACCAACAGTAGACGACCCCACCGGTCCGGGATGCCCTACATACGCCGAGGGTGTTAAGAAAGGTCATCCCAGCTTTTCGATCGACTTCAATGCTGAATTTAATGATCAGTGCTTGAGGACATGGAGAACGTTGTCGGGTGCGGTAAGGGCAAGATGTATAAAGACAGCGAGTAATAGCGCCAACAATGCCGCTGAAATGCCAATCTCCTCGATCTGGACGTCAGAGATCGCCCATCCGTATAATTTTCATCCCAACCAGGATTATGTTGTAACGATCAAGGTTGCAAGCGACGCAGCCTCACAGCCATATCTTGGAAAATTGAAAGTAGTGCTCAAGTACGACGTGTTGCCGTATGCAGCGCCTTCCGGACAATGCAGTGATTATGTCGGTGGTATCGGAATACGGACCGACGACCAGATCATCATGGAGCTTACACCCGCAAAACTATACACCGGCGCTAACAAGTTTGCGACCTATGCGGTAAAGTTCCGTCCGACGCGCGAATTCACCTGGATCGATCTTAAGTATACCGAAGGAACAGGAGGCCAAACGAGTTGGTCACACATCTTTGTCGACGATCTGAATATTTATGAGACTGGGAATTTTATCAATAACCAGTGTGTCGACGATGGAAATTATTTCTGGCTCGACCCTGTATTGTTTGGCACGCAGATCATGACAAACAATTCTATCATCGCAGAAAAAACGGCAAATGGAATTATGTTCGGACACTTTCCTACAGTGGAATCGGGGCAAACTTTGGAGATGCGATCAAAATCGATAACACTTAAGAATGGATTTACCGCGAAGTCTGGCTCTACTTTTTATGCGCGAACCGGTGAATGTATAAATTATACTTCCGCAACCTCACCGGTTGGGCCGCTTGAAACGCCGAACAATTCAACCCTGGTAAGACTCGCGTCAAATGAAGAGGCACCCGA
This sequence comes from uncultured Ohtaekwangia sp., assembly GCA_964490505.1. GTDB lineage: Bacteria > Bacteroidota > Bacteroidia > Cytophagales > Cyclobacteriaceae > ELB16-189. The sequence goes on from CAZBCP010000001.1 coordinate 403,812, forward strand.
TCCTACAGTCTTGTTCGATTACTACAACCGGGAAAATATTCATCGTCCAGACTTGATGGAGGCCTCGTTAGAACAAACACCTGTGCTCTTCGAAGGTCAAAAGATCATTGTTTCCCCTAACCCTACCCGGGGAAAGATCAGCGGCAGGTTCGTGACTTCTCTCGAACGCGTTCCGTACACGCTATACGACTCTTATGGGCGCGAAATGATGAAGGGTGTTTCAGATACCTCATTTGAATTCGACCTGGGACAATATGCAGAAGGTATCTACATTTTAAAGGCCAGTTTGCAGGGGAAAAACGAAGTCGTCAAGATTATGCTAAGAAAGTAGCCGATTGAGCCGCTTTTTTACTAAATTGATTGCGGAGCCAATGTATCTCCCTGCGCTGCTCCAATCTCCCAATTTTTTCAACTTATTGACTTAGGCTTTAAGCACCCTATAGTAAAAGGGCTTTGATCCCTGAAGTGCCCCTGTCGTTTTGACAGGGGCCTTCTATATTTATTGATAGGAACCAACATGCCGATTCTGCTGATGTATCTCCTATTTTTCGATGATGCAGGTCATTGATCGAAAGTCCGTTCGTCCGCACTTTTCGCCTTTTAAATCTATAGACGGTGGAAGCGGAAACATTCAAAACTCCTGTTTTATTCATCATATTCAACCGCGTGTCAACAGCCCAAAGGGTGTTCGAGCGGCTAAGACAATTGAGGCCGGCAAAACTGTATGTCGGTGCCGACGGCCCGAGGCCGCACCGGCCGGAGGATATTGAGAAATGTGCGGAGACGCGAAAGATAATCGAGCAGGTTGATTGGCCTTGTGAAGTGCACACGTTGTTCCAGGAGAGAAATCTCGGTTGTGGAGAAGGACCTTCTACGGCAATCACCTGGTTCTTTCAACATGAGCCGGAAGGAATAATTGTAGAAGATGATTGTCTTCCTTCGATGTCGTTCTTCACCTATGCACAGGAGCTTCTGGAAAAATACCGTAACGATACGCGCGTGATGATGATCGCAGCGAACAACATCGAGAAACCGGAAGATCGTGAGACAGACTATTCTTATACATTCTCAAACATAACTTATTGCTGGGGTTGGGCTTCGTGGGCAAGAGCATGGAAGTTGTTCGACTATAAGATGGATCACTATAAAGAGATCTCCCGCAAAGGCTATCTCATGTCGTCGTACAGGACGGTTTATGAGAAGACCGCATGGGAATACATTTTCAGCAGGATGTACGAAGGCGACGATCGCACCAGTCGCAAAACTATTTGGGATTATCAATGGCAGTTCGCGTGCATGATCAACTCCGGGATTATTATCGTGCCTAATAAAAATCTTGTCGAGAACCTTGGCTTCGGCGAGGGTGCCAGCAACACGATCGACCCGCAGGCATTTATCAATGTTCTGAGTACCGGCGAAATGGATTTCCCGCTGAAGCACCCACCGTTCATGATGGTGCATCGCAAGCGAGACCTGCGAACCTTCAAGATCATGCATACGTCGTGGTCGTCGAGGATGAAGGCTATTATTAAGTCACTTATACCGGCTACTTTCGTTGAAAAAGTGATCAATCCATTGCGGTCGAGGAAGATCTTCATGCCTAACCAGCAGGTGCCCGCTTTGAAATCTTAAAAGTTTTACCTTCTTTAGTGATGTGAAGAAGGTGACCTCCATAGCCCTGATAGCTGTTCTGCTCATGAACACCATGGGTTATTACGCCATTTTTCTCGGTCTGAAGTTTAAGAATAACGTGGCGATGAACGCTAAGCTCGACGCCCATGAGTATGACGAATCACAGGCCATTACGCTGGAGCTCCCTATGAACGTTCCTTACCTCAATGATGATGTAGAATTCGAGCGTATCGACGGAGTTTTCGAATACAAAGGCGAGTCTTACCGCATGGTTAAGCAGAAATATGCGAAAGGCGTGCTTATGTTGGTTGTCATTAAAGACACTGAGAACAAACGCATCAACGAAGCCATCCAGGATTTCGTGATGAGCTTCGCCGAAAGCGGCAACGATGACCAGGGCCCGGGCCTCACGATCTCGTTCATCAAAGATTATATTCCCCAGACTTTCTCTATCCTTACCACCTCTTTTGGTTGGCAGAGTGATGTTGTTAACAACATGGCTACCAACGACCTGATCCCCACGTTCACCGCATCGGTGATCCATCCGCCTGAAAGGGCCTGACCTTAGTCCTGCAGTTTGTCGGGACATCTCACGTAGTGAGTTGAACACCAATTCAATTATTGGACCATGCTTCGTTAAGATGAGTTTCGGAGCACGAATTCGTCCAGTCTGAATTTGCAGCTCAACATACCAGGGTTTTGGTTTACCCCGGGAGTGAGTTCAATGAAAACAGCCTTGCTGGTTTCCTTTTGGTTTGGGTTTCTGGCGGGCTGTTTTTCAAGTTTTCACCCTTCTACATTTTACGTTCATTCTACATTCTACATTCTACATTCCCGTGCCTTTTATCCCTCTTGAAGAGCACCTGCCTGGCATCACAGGCCTGCTCGAATACAGAAAAGATTCCGCCGCTCCTATTCGCGAGCTTACACAGTTCCTGCTTCGTGGACCGAACACCCTTACTGAAGGAGAACGCGAGCTGATCGCCACCATCGTTTCATATAACAACGAGTGTACGTTTTGCACGACGGCCCATACGGCTGCTGCAGATCGTTTACTCGGTGAGTGCGATACAACTGCGAAGATGAAAGAGAACATCGAGACCGCTCCCGTAAGCGAGAAGATGAAAGCTCTGCTCACCATTGCAAGACAAGTACAACAGAGCGGTAAGAAAGTCACCACACAATCGATCGACAGGGCTAAGAAAGCCGGCGCCACCGATCTGGAAATTCATGATACGGTTTTAATAGCAGCACTCTTTTGCCTCTATAACCGGTATGTCGACGGCATGGCTACACGCCTGCCCGATAGTCCCGACTACTACAACGTCCTTGCCGACAGGCTGACAACGATTGGCTACCAGCGATTGCCGCAAGGGTATGATCACCTGAAAAAGAAATAAGTCCTCAACTCAATATTCCACCCCCAAATCCCAAACGTCAATATGAAGAAAATTTTACTGCTACTTTTTACAACTATCCTTTTTGCGAATGCTTATTCGCAGAACATCACGATCTCCGGGACGATCACAGATGATAAAGACCAGGCAATTGCCGGCGCGAACATCATCATTAAAGGAAAAGTAACAGGTACTGTTACCGATGCCTCCGGAAAATTTACATTAAGCACCGCCATCCAGCCTCCCTTTACCCTCGTTGTGTCGAGCGTTGGATATCAGCGACAAGAGATCGAAGTACAGAGCTCGACAACTTCTGTGAGTGTCAAACTTGCGGAATCGACAGAGGTAATGGATGAAGTTGTTTTTGCTGCTTCACGTGTAGATGAGAGCATACTCGAATCGCCGGTGAGTATCGAAAAGCTGGATATCCGCGACATCCGCACCACACCTTCGATGAACTTCTACGAAGGCCTTCAAAACTTAAAAGGCGTAGAAATGGTCACAAGCGGATTGACATTCACGCAGATCAATACAAGGGGTTTCAATAGCACCGGCAACTCGCGATTCCTGCAGTTGGTAGATGGTGTCGACAACCAGACGCCCGGTCTCGGATTTGCAGTCGGCAACCTGTTTGGATCTTCGGATCTTGATATGGAAAGCGCCGAGCTGATACCCGGAGCTGCGTCGGCATTGTATGGACCTGTTGCATTCAACGGTGTGCTTATGATGCGTACAAAAGATCCATTCCAGTACCAGGGACTAAGCGTGCAGACAAAGCTCGGCATGAATCATTTCGGTGAGAAATACGCTAACCCTACCCCACTTGGCGATTTCGCACTGCGTTACGCGAAGGCATTTAACAACAAGTTAGCCTTCAAGGTAAATGTATCGTACTTCACCGGACTTGACTGGTTTGCAACAAATTACACCGATGTCGATACCGGAACACCGCTCGCACAACGTGGCGACAACAATCCGGCAAGAAACGCGCTGAACATCTACGGCGACGATGAAGCGAAGCAGATCGCTAATGCCGGACGTGTATCGAGAACCGGTTACGAAGAGAGAGACCTCACCGACTATCACGTTTACAGTTTCAAAGCAAATGGTGCACTGCATTACAAGGTCACTGAAAATGCAACGCTGAGCTATCAATACAATTACGGACAGGGAACGGCGAACTACACAGGCAGTAACCGTTTCTCGATCAACAACTTTACATTGCAGCAGCATAAGCTCGAATTGAAAGGTGCAAACTTCTTCGTAAGAGCTTATGGCACGATGGAAGACTCGCACGATTCTTACAACGCGAAGGGACTTGGGCAGTTGATCAACAAAACGTGGGTTCGTGATTTCAACGGGAACATAGTTCCCGAAAATCAGGCCGATGCGATGTGGTTTGCCCGCTACGATTCGGCATACAATGGACACATCGGTTCGGTTACGCCATCGAGTCATGCGGCTGCAAGGGCATTTGCAGACCAGGGCCGATATGCACCTGGAAGCGCGGAATTCAACCGTGAAAAAGATCGCCTCATTAAAACGCAGGGGTTGAGCGGAGCCGGTATCCTTAGCCAAAGCAGCTTGTACCATGCCGAAGGTCAGTACGATCTCTCAAGCAAAGTAAAGGTGCTCGATCTGCTGGTCGGCGGTAACTTCCGCATGTACGACATGTTCACCAACGGAACATTGTTCGACGACAAGGGCGGACATATCAAGATCAAGGAAGGTGGTGCCTTTGTGCAGGTAAGTAAAAAGTTATTGAACGAAAATCTTAAGCTGACCGCTTCGGCACGTTACGACAAGAACCAGAATTTCGATGGACGCATTACACCACGTGCGTCTGCCGTTTATACAGTAGCAAAGAACCATCACTTCCGCGGATCGTTCCAAACAGGTTTTAGAAATCCTACGCCTGGCGACCAGTACATTAAGCTCAACGCGGGTCCCATCACGATCCTTGGCGGAGTTCCGGACAATAGCCGGGATTTGACGGTTTATCAGAACTCATTCACAAGGCCATCGGTGGCTGCTTTTGGAGCGGCATTCGGCGCGGCTTTGCAAGGCGGTACATCGTTCCAGGACGCAGTGATGCAGAACAAAGAGCTGTTGAAGAAATCGAATGTGGCTTTCATTAAACCCGAACGTGTTCAGGTCTGGGAGGTTGGTTACAAGGGTTTGATCAACAACCAATTTGCGATCGATCTGAACTACTACTTCATGGCATACAACGACTTCCTTCTTAACCAGGTCGTGATCGAACCGTTAGGCCACGATGTTCTTTTGCCGGACGGACAGGTCAATCCAGATGCAGCGTTCGATATTCCTAACAACAACGTTCACGCATACCAGCTCTATACCAATGCCAGCGACCGCGTAACCGCGCAGGGCGCTACGCTCGGTCTGACCTATGCAATGCCCAGGAACTACACGCTGGGTGGCAACGTGACGTATGCTACGTTCAATCTTCACGACGCCAGGCCGGAGGACATTCCTGCGTTCAACACACCGAAATTCAGAACAGCGATTACGTTCGGCAATGCAAAAGTTACCGACAACCTCGGGTTCAACATCGCATGGAGACACCAGACCGCTTACGATTGGACAAGTACGTTCAACCAGCTTTTGCCCGGCCGGATCGATGCGTTCGGGCTTGTCGACGCACAGATAAGCTATAAAGTTTTACCGCTGAAGTCGATTATAAAAATCGGGGGAAGTAATATCTTCAACAAACAAGTTTACCAGGCCTACGGATCGCCGTCGATTGGCGCAGTGTATTACGTGAGCCTCACCTTTGACGAGTTCTTGAGATAATGAAAAACGTAACGCTACACCTCTGGATCTCATTTTTCATTTGCTTCTTCTGCAATGTTTTTGCGGGATTGATCTCCACGCTCATGCCGTCGTATTTGCCGGCTGTTGTCAGAGATCTTTCCGGCTTGTCCGTTCCAGAGGACGCTGCCGAGATTGCAAGGATCAGTGCGGTTATCAATGCATTGTACATAGCAGGATGGACCATCGGTGGTTTCACCTGGGGATTTATTAGCGACCGTATCGGGAGAGTGAAAGCTCTCTCGATATCGGTGGGAGCTTTTGGCCTGCTGACGTTGCTCATCAGTTTTGCAACAACCTGGGAATGGGTAGTGGCAGCCCGGTTGTTATCGGGATTTGCTGTGGGCGGAATTCTGGTGCTCACTCCCACCCTTCTTTCGGAGATCTGGCCCGAGAAGACACGCTCTGTTATGATCGGTATCGACTCTATCGGTTTCCCGGTTGGTATTTTCTCGACAGGTCTTGTAAGTGTGTTCGCAAGCGACTGGCGCTCGGCATTCTTCATTGGCATACCTCCATTGCTGCTCGGCATAATTGCACTATGGGCATTGATGGAATCCGATAACTGGAAGACCGCAAAGACATCGTCGGTAACACAAGTAACGGGCGACTCCGCTTCTGCTTCGAACCTAGTAAAAGGTTCACTGATCTTCGGTTCGATGCTGATCGGTTTGTGGGGTATGTTCTCATGGATCCCGTCGTGGGTGCAAAGTCTTGTAACAAACGGCAATGGCCAGGCGGAGATCGGCATGGCAATGATGTTACTTGGAGCGGGAGGATTATCAGGAGGATTCCTGTCGGGATGGATCTCGAATGGATTGGGTGTAAGGAGAGCGATGATGTTATGTTTTTCAGGCGCTGTAATAATGTCACTCTTACTTTTTGGGACCAACTCAGTTATCTCGATAGCTGTTTACATAGAACTCGCGCTCCTTTCACTCTTCTTCGGCATAAGCCAGGGTTTGTTGTCGATCTACATTCCACAACTGTTCCCTTACCAGATCCGTGGTACCTATACCGGCATTTGTTTCAACATCGGAAGGATCGTTACGACAGCCGCCGTGTTCTTCGTAGGTGTCTTGGTTATTGCTTTAGGCGGCTATAGCAACGCATTACTTTCATTTGCGGGTATCTTTATTATTGGATTTGTTACCGTTTATTTAACCAAGGACAAAACACATAGGCACATAGAACACATAGGCACATAGAACAGATAGGCACATAGGCACATAGTTATGGCACATATAGCAGTTCCGGAAGGAGTTCCGGGTATTCGAAGTCTCGCCCTCTATCGTCCGGAGACAGGACAACATCTCTATGCTCTCGCACAGGTATTGTTGCGCGACGATTCGCCGCTTAGTCCGGCCGAACGGGAGTTGATTGCCACGCATGTGTCGGCCAGAAACAACTGTAACTTTTGTATGAGCAGTCACGCTGCGGCAGCGAGAGAGCTTTATGAGAAAGACCGTGATGTGGTGGATTGTGTTATCAATAACGAAGACACCGAAAAGCTTAGCCCGAAGATGAAGGCGTTGCTTAACATCGCCGGAAAAGTTCAGCAGAGCGGAAAAAAAGTTACGCAAGAAGACGTTGACGAAGCGAAGAAACATGGCGCCGGCGACCGCGATATTCATGACACAGTTTTGATCGCCGCCACATTCTCGATGTTCAATCGCTATGTCGACGGATTGGCGACGCTTACACCGACCGATCCTAAAGAGTATGAACCTATGGGGAAGAGATTGGCTACGATGGGATATGTGGTGCCGAAATAACCAATAGCCAATAGCCAATAGCCAATAGCCAATAACCAATTACCAATAACCAATAACCAATACAAATGTCCAATAATGAATTATGGCACATATAAAACTACCCGAAGGGCTTCCCGGCATACGTGGACCGATGGCGTTCCGTCCCGAAACCTCGAAGCCGTTAAATGAATTTGCCGAGATCCTGTTACGTGCGGAGAATTCTCTTTCACGCGCCGAGCGCGAACTGATCGGAACCTATGTGTCGTATCTCAACGATTGTTTCTTCTGCCAGAACGCTCATGGAGGGCTCGCACAACATTACTTGCAGTGTGACCTTCCGTGGATCGACTCTTTCAAAGCGAATCCTGACGCCGCTCCGATATCAGACAAACTGAAAGCACTGCTTGCAATTGCAGCCAGTGTTCAAAAAGGCGGCAAGCACGTTACCACAGCCCAGGTAGAGAAAGCTAAATCGCTTGGAGCAACAGACATCGAGATCCACGACACTGTGCTGATCGCTGCTGCATTTTGTATGTTCAACCGATATGTGGATGGACTTGGAACGTGGGCTCCGCAAGACCGCATGTTCTACGTGAACCGCGCTGCTTCGCGCGCTGAAGAAGGTTATGCGAATTACAATCCTTATAATTGATCGATGAAAAAGCTTTTCTATTTCGGTTTGCTCCTGCTCGCCCTTTTTGAGGTTGCTAACGTGTACTTCATTATGCCGATGCCCGGCAGTCAACGTATGAATTCAATAGGCCTGGCCTATTTTCTATATTCTTATCGTTGGTGGTTCAGGATCTTGTTCATTGCAATGATCGCGATCGGCTCTAAAGAAGCATTTTCGATCCGTTGGAAATGGGTGCCCATTGTTGCAATACTTCCCGTAATCGCGATCGTTTATATGTTCAACTTCAGGATGGTTGCCGATCATATGTTCTTGGAGCCTGAAAATCTTGTTTTCAAATCGAAGACAGAGAACACGCTCACCGATAGCAGCCTCGTCGTTTCCGTAGCTCACAATGGCGAAGCGAAAGCCTACCCGGTTCGCTTCATTATCTATCATCACCAGGTGCGCGACACTGTCGGTGGAAAACCCGTGATGGTTACGTACTGCAGTGTTTGCAGAACTGGACGCGTGTTCGAACCGCTTGTGGATGGCAAGCCCGAGGTCTTCAGACTCGTTGGAATGGATCACTTCAACGCGATGTTCGAGGACAAAACAACTGGCAGCTGGTGGCGTCAGGCCAATGGCGAAGCGATCACCGGCGACCTCAAAGGCAAGCTCCTTCCCGAAGTTGAATCGTATCAATTGAACCTCCGCACTTTCTTCGCCATGTATCCAAATGGAACGGTGATGCAGCTCGAGCAGAAATTCAAGAACAGCTACGACACCCTGGGCCGCTACGAAAAAGGTAAAAGCAAAAGTCAGCTCACACGCAGCGATTCATCCGCGTGGCAAGATAAATCATGGGTCGTCGGCATCGATCTCGACAAGCAAGCAAAGGCGTTCAGTTGGATCGACCTCAAAAAAGATCGCGTGATCAACGACAAAGTTGGTGATGTCCCAGTTGTTGTAGCTCTCGCCAGCGACGACCAGAGCTTCGTGGCGTTTAAGAGAAATGCTGACGAGCAGTTCATCCTTCGCAACGACTCACTGATCGGTACAACAAATCGATACGACCTGCTAGGACATGGAGCCGACGGCAGCAGTCTGCCAATGGTAAAGGCATACCAGGAGTTCTGGCACAGTTGGAGCACGTTCCATCCGTATACCGAAAAGTATTCGGGTCAGTAGTTCATCGCATCAATTTCCTGATCACTGAGTGCGCGATTCCACAACGCCACATGATCGATGCTGCCCTTGAAATAACGGTTCAGCGTTTCAAGCTCACGGCCGATGTCGAGAGGCTGATCGCTGTTAGCAATATTTGACGCCATCACTTCGGCATCTTCGGGCGAAACCTGTGTTGTGCCCGCAAGCCTTCCGTTCACATAAAGCTTAATTGTTTTCATATCGAATGTTCCCGCGAGGTACACCCATTCTTCTGCGGGGGCAGTAGCGATTGTCTCTACACTGATCGGACGCTCTGCTCCTATCATTCCAAAGTAATAGATGCGTTGCCCGTTGTCTTTCACTGTATAGCCGAAATTAAAACCGGTACCATCCCTGCTCCTGCCTTTAGACACCGCGCACTGATCGCGCAACGCAATGTCATCGAGCTTGATATATGCGATCACCGTAAAGGGAGGTGCCAGTGCTTCGCCGGGCCAGTTCGGAACAGTAACGTACGAACTCGACGTGCCCGTGAATTGCAAAGCCGCTTCGGCCGAACCATTCTTGTCATAGTCCCAACTCACATCGGGTCCCTTGGTACCATGGCGATCGAAACCACTGGCATCGTCGCCAGCATCGTTGTCGAAAGTATAATGTGCCAGCAATCCCTCTGTGATAATATCTATCTGCATGTGTGGAATACCATATCCCGGGTTTTCTTCGTAGCCGTCGCCCATATCGCTTCCTTCGCCGTCCAATTCTTCGCCGCCGTAGAAGCTTTGCCACAGAGCCGATTCACCGAACACAGCCTGATCGCCAACCTGCACAAATAATTTTTCCCGCAGGTCTTCTTTCTTCTCATCATTGGCTCTTTGATGCAGTGCTGCGAACCTAACATCGAGTGGTTCGTATGAAATATCTCTTGCAGCAACGTATCCCGTCGTGAACCATGTTTCATGCGAGATCTTTCCTGTTACTTCTACGAACTCGCCGTCCTTCTTCTTTACCACAACAAAGTCGCCCATCTGGAACGCCTTCTCAGTTGTTGTGGTGAAGTCGGGGCGTTTGAAGACGTTAGTCCCGATCAACACAGCACCGGGGTAAACATCGATACCGAGGAATTCATCGCGCACCCAACCGGTCTTGCCATCCGTGAGCCTGATCTTATGATAGTGATGTGTTTTGCTGCCCGACACCTGCGTAGCCGTGTCGCCCGTGAGCTCGAATTGCTCTCCGATGTAGGCGCTGGTCACATACTTGCCCTTCTCTTCGGGCGTTTCGCGGAGACCGATCTCGCTCCAAATGATCACGTTTACAGGGGTTGCTCCCTGTGGAACCGAAGCGGTGGCAGTAGAGTCGTTCGAGGTCGTGTCGGAGGTGGATGTACCGCAAGCCACCATAATGACAACGAAGAAGATGAATGGGAGTGTTTTCATATACCTAAAATAGCGACCCCGCTCCCGCGCAACCAAGTCCCAATAAAGCGGTTGTCAGATTTTTGACACCGGTTGGCAGATTTTTGCCTTATTTTTCGGAATGCAATCACCACCGAGGCACATTCGACTTTCAGAGCTGAACCAGAAGATCGGGGCTGCCATCTACAACACGTTCAATAATATTTCTTATTGGGTGGTTGCGGATGTGACGAGTCACAGTTTTCGAGACCAGAAGGGGTACCATGGATTTGTGTTGGTGGAGAAAGATCCTGTCTCGAACCGTATCCTCGCACAGGTTGCCGGTAAAGCATGGGGGTATGGGTCCGAAAGGATCGACGCCTTCGAAGAACTTACCGGTCAGAAATTCACAAACAATATCAACGTGCTTGTGAACGTGTCGGTAGAATTCCACCCGGTTTACGGATTACAGGTGAACCTGATGGACATCGATCCGGCATTCACGTTGGGTGTACTCGAGCAACAGCGGCTGTCGGTTCTTGAAGAGTTGGTGTCAAAAAACCCTGAGTTCATACGAAGGTCGGGCGACCGGTTCATCACGCGCAATAATCAATTGAAGCTCGGCGCTGTTATCCAGCATATCGCTATCATTACTTCGAAGACGTCGGCCGGAGCCGAAGATTTCGTTCATACCCTGGAACACAACCCTTTCGGATATCACTTCAAGGTCGACAACTATCACACGGCCGTGCAGGGCGAGGCTAATGCCGACCAGTTCCTGGCAAAGATCATTGAAGTTTATAACTCCAAAAAGCCTTACGATGCGGTTGTGATCGCACGCGGTGGCGGAGCGCAGACCGACTTCCTGATGTTCGATAGCTATTCGATCGGACGGGCCATCGCGAGGTTCCCAATTCCGATCATTACTGGTATCGGTCACCAGAAAAACGAGACGATAGCAGACCTGATGGCTCACACTCAAACAAAGACGCCCACGAAGGCGGCTGAGTTCATCATCGCGCATAACCGCGCTTACGAAGACGCGATTATTTCGATGCAACGGCGCATCGTTGTGAAGTCGCAGCGTTTGTTCCAGAACTCATATAAGGAACTGACGATGTTGAAACAAAACACCATCGCAAACACACGGTCGTTGCTTGCATCGCATCAAAGATCACTCGATCATTTTACGTCTTTTATCCGTTTGGCTCGGCCCGACAATATGCTCAAGCGCGGGTTTGCGATCATTCGGTCGGGTAATAAGATCATAACCGATCCCGATAAGATCGATGTTGGATCGAATGTGGATATTGTGATGTCGGGAAGTATATTGAACACTACAGTTAACAAAAAAACGAAGCGAGATGGAGCAGGAACTGACCTATGAATCGGCGTACAACGAACTGATGCAGATAGCAAAAGAGATCGAAGACGAATCGGTCTCGATAGATGTGCTCGCCGAAAAAGTAAAGCGTGCTTCGGAATTGATCGCCTTTTGCCAGAAGAAATTAAAGTCTGCCGAAGAGGATGTGAATAAAATCATTAATCAGATTGAGGGCGGCGTATAAGTGCCGACCCAAATTCGTGGTTGCCCGTTATCAACCCTCCGTTCTGTGAAACGAATATGTAGACATCGTCGCTAAGTCTGGCTAGCGACAACTTTCGCCCCTCGAAGTTCAACTTATAGATGTTATTCTCGATAGTCCACGTGCCTTTCCAGTCCCTCACGTGCTCGAGGATTTCCCTCACCTCGACCGTTCCGTCGGCATGGAACTTGATCATCCATTTGATCTTGTCGTGATCTTCACTGTCTGCGATAGGAAGCTCTTTATCGAAAGGCTTCAATGGTGTTCGACCTGTAAGAACGAAATCTTTGTCTTCATTCTTTGTAGCTACAAAATCGATCGTCTTATCGATCACAGGTTTTTCGCGGTTCAATATATTCGCATAACCCTCTCCTCCTTGCGATATTTTGTTGTTCTTATCCAGCAGGTGAAACATGTTTTCGTTAAGCTTCAGCAACGACAATGAGCCGCGTTCACTTTTTAAGGTATAGAACCGCTTGTCTCTGATGTCGTATGTGCCGCGCGAATCGACCAACGCACCGGTATACGTGAACGTGCGGTTATTAACATAGTAGCCCCATTGCGTATTGAGTGTATAACTGCCATCGTCGGAGATCTCGAACCTCCATTTAACCATGTCGCACCGTGCGTTGGCGGGTATGTTCAAAAAGCCACGAATGTCTTGCGGACACGTCGTGCACGAAACAAACGAAATGACCGAGAGTAGTATCGCGTTCATACTCCAATCTACGTCAGAAATCCTCTGATTTTTGACGAGGTCTGACGATCAGCATAATTTACTTGACGATCTTCCATCATTGCTTTACTTTGTTTTTATGATACGTGAATACATTCGGATCGCCTTTCGCCAATTACAAAAAGAAAAGGTCTATTCATTTATAACGATCTCCGGACTGGCCCTCGGTCTTTCGTGCGTGCTCTGCATACTGCTCTTCGTTAACGACGAACTTTCGTACGATCAATATCATTCAAAAAAAGATCGCCTTTTCCGGGTGATCCAGGGTGGCGACAGCGAAGAGCAATCGTCAAGCCTGCCATTCCCGTCCGGACCGGCGCTGCTCAATGACTTTCCTGGTGTTGTCGAATATCAGGTTCGCCTGTTCAACTTCCAGGCTACAACATTGTCGGTCGTTTACGAGGACAATGGTGTAAAAAAGCCATTCAATGAACCGCATTTCTTCTTTGCCGATTCGTCGTACTTCAAAATATTCGATCATCAATTCATTAAAGGCAATCCCGAGAAAGCACTAAGCGGACCAGGATTTGTTGTGATCACGGCGTCGACAGCCAACAGGTACTTCGGAACAACCGATGCGATCGGAAAAGTGATCCTCTTCGAAGGAAAGTATGCTTTGATGGTGAATGGTGTCGTCGAAGATGTCCCTTCGAATTCACATTTCAAGTTCGACTTCCTGGCTTCGATGAGCAGCCTGCCCGCGTTGGGCTTTGGTATCCCGGAGAAGAACTGGTACTGGAATCCGGTGTGGACTTACGTGCTGCTGAAAGACAAGCAGAGCCGCGAGTTCCTGCAGGCCCAGATGCATGACTTCGTTCAGAAATATTATCACCCGTCGGTCAAAGACGAGACGGAGCTCAACCTGCAACCGGTAACGAACATCTACTTGTATTCGAGATCGGAGTATGAGATCGGTGTGATGAGTGACGTGAAGAACATTAAGCTATTTTCGATCATCGGCTTCGTGATCTTACTGATCGCGATCATCAACTTTATTAATCTATCGACTGCAAGGGCGACCGACCGGTTTAAGGAGATCGGTGTTCGTAAGGTGACGGGTGCCAGCAAGCAACGACTGTTGTTCCAGTTCACATTCGAATCGGTGTTGATCTCTGTTATTGCACTGATCGCTGCGGGTGTACTCTCGGCGTTGCTGCTTCCGTCGTTAAATAATCTTGCCGGAAAATCTTTTACGTTAGCCGAGCTGTTCCGTCCCGTGGTTGTGATCAGTATGGCCGCGATCGGTATTGGAGCAGGGCTGGTGTCCGGGATCTATCCCGCATTCTATCTTGCTTCACTTAATCCAGTCAATGTGCTGCGTGCGTCCGGCAATTCGCAGAGCGGGAAGTCTATGCTTCGCAAGGCACTTACGGTTTTCCAGTTTGGCATCTCAACTGTATTGATCGTCGTTACGCTGGTGATCTACAACCAGATCGCTTACATGAAAGAAACACCACTCGGTTTCGATCGCGAGCAGATCGTTGTGCTTCCCGTGCAGCGACTATCGCTCGTTCCGCAATACGAATCGTTCAAAGAACGGATCCTCACCAACCCGGCTATCATCAGCGTAAGCAGCACGAACACGCTCGTTGGCAAAGACTACCAGTCTTCGAACTACAAAAAAGAAGGCGAGGACTCAGAGTCATTCTATCCATGCTTCTTTGTTCGCAACGACTTCGCACAGACACTCGGCATCAAGCTTCTTGCGGGCCGCGACTTCAACGACGAGATCACCGCACCGGGATACTACGGAATGATCAACAATTCACTCTGCAAGACCTGGGGTTGGACGCCACAGGAAGCGATCGGCAAAACGATTGAAGGAACGTTGGAAGGAAAGTTCCAGATCGTTGGTGTAACCGAAGACTTTCATTTTGCATCGCTTAAGCAGGCCATTACGCCGATGATCATGATGCAGGCGGATTTTGCCAAAGAATCCACACGCGATTTCTTCACGCGATTTGTATTGGTGCGGATCAAATTAGACCAGGCTAAAGAAGCCATGGATTTTCTTCGCGCCAATTGGGAACAGACTGTGACCGAGAGTCCATTTGACTATTTCTTCCTCGATGAGAAGTTGCAGACCATCTACGAACAGGAAGACAGGCTCAATAGAATAGCCACTGTGTTCTCGTGCTTTGCAATACTCATTGGGTGTCTTGGTTTGTATGGACTTAGCTTATTTACTTTCCGGAAAAGGAAGAAAGAGGTGGCGATACGAAAAGTGCTCGGCGCTTCTGAACAGACGATCGTTCGATTGTTTACGATGGATTTTCTAAAGCTGGTTGTTCTTGGGTTTGTGATCGGCACACCGGTGGCGTGGCTGCTGTCTAATCAATGGCTCGCCGGATTCTCGTACAGGCTTACGTTGTCGTATGGATACTTTACGATCTGTTTGGGGATCCTGGTGGTGCTGGCAGTGGCGACGATAATGTTTCAAACGATCAAAGCTTCGCTCACTAATCCCTCAACGGTTCTCAGAAATGAGTAATAAGAAGTGTTATTTGACGGTGCCATTCTTAACGCACCAGACGCTGAAGGCAGTCATTCCGTGGTCTTTGTAATTAAAGATCATCTTCATCTTTGAAAGGAAAGCGAAATATTCCAACCTACGGCTCTCGCCGGAAGCGCCACCACTACTGGTCGATGTCCAATAAAAACCTTTATCGGCAACAGCAACGAATTCGGGAAGCGTAGAGTTGTAATGAAAAAGGGCGCCACCGAATTGCGCGTTAACACCCCCTTGCGTTAGTGCAGTGTAAACGTCTTTGCGCCGCCCGCCAATATTTGAAAGCAACAATTTAAACTCTTCCTGTGATGGCAAATGCCAATCGACCGGGCATGCATTCTGTGCCGATTCAAACGTGTAAAGTATTCCAAGCTTCTCGCAATTCTCATCTTTGTCCATGGGGCAGAAATAGTATTCAGTTGGCCCATTGCCATTGAGTTTCCCTGGTTCGATCGCACGCGACAGCTCTTTGTGAAACGACAGGTTTTCGGCCATCCATGTTTGATTTCCTATTGTTACAATCTTATATGCTTTTCCATCACGACTGTCGATCAATTGTTCCTGGGCGTAAAGGCTTGTGCTGAATAGCATCAGGAAGCAGAATGATCTGAGTTGTGCCATAGAGGCTTTTGATTGTCGCTATATTCTCTCGTCAGGAAACCGGTATGAGGATCTCAAACGCCGCGCCCTTGTTCTCCCCTTCGCTGTGTGCGCGGATCTCGCCGCCGTGCATGGTCACGATCTTCTTCACGATCGCCAATCCTACGCCGGTACCTTCGAACTCGTCTTTTGAATGCAGCCGTTGAAATATCTCGAATATCTTTTCCGAATGAACATTGTCGAAGCCAATACCATTGTCGGCAAACTTGATCCGGTTGTACTTCCTCCCACCCTTCTCTATAACACTCGACGTCACCACTATTTCAGGATACCTGTCGGGATGAGAGAACTTCAACGAATTACTGATCAGATTTTGGAATACCTGTCCGAGTTGCAGTGCAATTCCCTTTACAACCGGAAGCCCTTCGAAGGTGATCTTCGCGTTCGTTTCACTGATGGTTATCTCGAGATCGGAGACAATTCGTGCGAAGAGTTCATCAAGGTCTACATCTTCGAAGGTGATCTCCGACTGTGACAATCGTGAGAAGATCAACAGATCGTCTATTAGAATGGACATCCTTGCCGACGACTGTATAATATTGTCAGTGTACTTCAGCAGCGACTCATCCAGCCGATCAAAGCCTCTTTCTTTGAGGAGCTTGCTAAACACGCTGATCTTGCGAAGAGGTTCTTTTAGGTCGTGACTGGCAACGGACGTGAACTGCAACAGTTCGTAGTTGATCTTCTCGAGCTCCGCCGTACGTTCTTTCACCTTTTGCTCGAGTAGCTCCTTTGCCGTCGCTTCCTTTACCTTCAATTCGGCCGCAAGCTTCTTTTCGGCAGTAGTATTCCGCACCTCGATAACCGTACCACGTGGTATCCCGCTTTCAATGATCGGGCTCGCGGTAAACGCAATGTTGAAATAATGTCCGTCTTTATGAACAAAGAAATCTTCTCCCTGTATCTGTCGCCGTTCGGGCAAAGCGCGATTGATCGGAGATTCCTCGATCGGGTAGATCCGGCCGTCGGGATGAGTATGCTGGATAAATGAATGCAACGGTTTCCCCATCACCTCGGCTATCGTGTACCCGGTCATTTCTGTCGCGGCCGGGTTCATATAAGTACATTCGTGGTTTTCGTTGAGCATGAACAACGCTTGCAGCGTGTTGTTGGTGATCGTGTTGATGACTGCATTCTGCTCGCGTAATTTCCGCTCGGTCTCCTTCTTCTCTTCGAACAGCCGTGCATTTGTCATAGAGATGGCTGCCTGCGCAGCAATACCGCTGATCAGCTTCTCACTGTCTTCGGTAAAAACTCCCGGTTGCGGATGACCGAAGAACAAGCCACCAATAACTTCTGCATCTATAGGCGATATGACGGGAATAGCAAGATAGCTTCTGACCGGAAGGTGTCCCTTCGGCATTCCATAATACGGAGCACTCTGTCCGAAGTGAGGCTGCTTCGTTACATCATCGTAACGAATAATGCCCTTTCCCTGGAAGGTCGGATTGAATATGGCCGTATTGCGCGGCATGGGGAACTTCGAGAATGCTTCTATGGGTACACCCGAAATGGTGTATAAAACATATTTCTCTCCGCTCTTATTGATGACATTATAGAAGAAAGCTCCGAACGCTGCACCGGTAACCTGTGTTCCAACATCGGTAATTCTCTGCACAAGTTTCTCAAGCTCTACTTCCGAACTAAGTTGCTTGCTGGTGCTTACCAATAACTCGAGTACCGATGTCTCTCGTGCTTCATTTTGATTCTTCATATCCGTATTTCCACCTACGCTCATCCTAACAGAAGTTTGGAAATAAACTGAACTTGTATAAATTGAAGCGCCTTGACACACTATCCCTTAATAAGTTACTTAAATTCTCACTCGACGTGATCAAAGCAGAAAAAACAATCGAGTTGCTACTGGCAGACGACGACGCGGTTGACCGCGAATTATTTTCAGAAGCATTAAAATCAACCCGGGTAAAGTATAAGCTCAATGAAGTATCAGGTGGTGAGGAAGTTTTTACCCACCTCAATGCTAACCCCGCAAAGCCCGACTTGATCATACTCGATCTCAATATGCCTGTAAAAGACGGAAGAGAAACACTTAAAGAGTTAAAATCTAATAAAAATTTTAAGTGCATTCCGGTTATCATCCTTTCGACTTCAAACTCACACTTTGATGTTCGTTATTCGTATGATTATGGAGCGAGTCTGTTCCTTACAAAACCCCACTCCTTCCACGACCTTGTAGAGATGCTCGACACGCTCCTTACTCTTAGTTCAAAGTACGTCTCGTTCGCACAACCCTGACCTTATACTTTAAGCAGGTCGAACAACTTCGTCACATTTTTACTGTTCAACACGAGATCCGGCTCCACTGAGTCCATCGCCACCCTTGGCATGTAGGTAAACTCTGCCGACTCGGGGTCTTGTATCACGATCTTCGACCCACGGGCTTTAGCGGTAACAAGTCCGCTTACGCCGTCGGCGTTCGCACCCGAGAGAAGTACACATATTAACGACGATCCATAGATCTCGGCGGCGCTCTCGAAGCTTACATCAATGCTTGGCCTGCTGTAGTTCACTTTCTCTGAGTCGTCGAGCGTAAGAGTATTGTCACGTTCTATGAGCACATGATAGTCGGCAGGCGCCAGGTAGATCACACCGGGTTGCATCTCATCCTTGTCCTCCGCCTCGCGCACCTCGAATCTTGTTTTTGATCTCACTACCTCGAGCAATACATTCTCTTCTGCTTGTTTCCGATGTAAAACAACCAACACAGCAAGTTCCATATCCAGCGAAAGCGCCTGAACGATCTGCAACACCACGGCCAGGGCGCCAGCGGAGCCACCGATCAACATCGTGTTCTTCAGTTTGTTCAGCTTATCTTTCGCCATATCCTCTCCTTGTTCTCCAGCTGTTTGAAGTTCTTTGCGAGACTCGTGAACTTCAACGTCTCCTTCGCGCCCAATGCGAGATATCCGAACATCTCAAGGCTCTCATAGAATAAATGGAGTACACGATCCTGGAAAGGTTTATCGAAATAGATCATCACGTTGCGGCAGAGGATCAATTGGAACTCGTTGAATGATCGGTCGGAAACAAGATTGTGCGTAGCCAGAACGATCCGCTTCCCCAAAAGGTCATCAAACTTCGCAGAGTTATATTGTGCCGTGTAGTACGACGAAAAATCATTCTTTCCCCCGGCCAAAATATAGTTCTCCGAATATTGCTTCATCTGGCTGATCGGGTAAATACCGTGCCGCACTTTTTCGAGCACCGTAGGATTGATATCCGTGGCATACAGCAACGACTTCTTCAGGAGATTTGCTTCGTGAAGAAGTATTGCAAGACTATAGACTTCTTCACCCGATGCGCATCCTGCATGCCAAACCCTGATCACCGGCCACGTGGCCAATAGCGGCAACACCTCGTCTCTCAATGCCTTGTAGAACATCGGATCCCTGAACATCTCCGTTACATTCACGGTGATCTCTTCGACGAACCGCTTGAAATATGTTTTGTCGCTGCGCAGTTTGTACCTGAACTCGGCGAAACTCGTAAATCGATCTTTCACGATAAGCCGTGCGACCCTTCTCCGCAACGATGCCCTCGAATAATTAGTGAAGTCATAACCGTATAGCTCCACCACATCGTAGAGAATCACCTCAAGGTCTTCGTCGCTTATCGGAAAGTCATTGATCATTTGCCGCCGCTTTCATACAGCCACACGCGCAACAACGAGAAGAGCTGGTCTATGTCAACCGGTTTGGTTATGTAATCGGAAGCTCCGGCAGCGATACATTTCTCACGATCACCCATCATAGCTTTCGCAGTAACGGCGATGATCGGCAGATCTCTATACTTCCGTTCTTTTCTTACGGCTTCGATCGTCTCATAGCCATCCATCTCGGGCATCATCATATCCATCAGCACGATGTCAACCTTCGGAGTCGCATGAAGTTTCTTCAAGGCATCCCTGCCGTCGACGGCCGCTATAACATTCATCTGATATTTCTCCAAAGCCTTCGTAAGCGAGAAGATATTTCTCATGTCATCATCCGCCACCAGAACGGTCTTATTCTTTAACACTTCATCGAGAGCGCCGAGCTTGTGGTACCTCGGCGCCTGGGTTTCCTGTCGGTTATTTTCCATCAAGTGAAGGAACAACGAGACCTCGTCAAGAATACGTTTGTACGAATATGCAGTCTTCACAACAATAGAATTTGCATATTGACGGATCTTCAAGACCTCGGGCTGCGAGAGAGCCTTTCCCGTGAATATGATGATGGGAAGATTTTCCAGGCCTGGAGTTTTCTTCACTGCTTCGAGTGTATCGTACGCCTGCTTGTCGGGAATCCCCATATCGAGGATCACACAATCCACGTTGTTGTTCTTCAATGAATCGATCGCATTTCCGACCTCATTACGGATCTCGAGATTTACATCGAATGTCTCCAGGAAATAAGCCAGCGCTTTCGCGTGACGTTCGTTCTCTTCGACAATAAGCACCTTCTTCGGATGATGTTGCAGTACGTATTCGATCTTCTTGAATATCTCCTGCATCTGTTCGAATGCCACAGGCTTCTCAATGAAATCAACTGCCCCCTTCGTGAGACTCTCGCTCTTCATTTCATGCGACGACATCATGTGAACCGGGATGTGTCGGGTTTCCGGTGTGCTCTTCAGCTCTTCCATCACATCCCATCCGCTTCGAACAGGCAATTGAATGTCGAGAAGGATACCGACCGGCAGAAATTGCTTCGCAAGCTCCACCGCTTCATCACCCCGAACACTCGCAACGCCCTTGTATCCCTTCTTCCTCGTAAAATCAAGCAGCGCTTTCGCGAAGCTAGTATCATCCTCTACGATCAAAATTGTTTTATCACCACGCACGATCGATGCACGATCATCGGCAATACTCTCCGGTATAGTCGTACTGATATATTTCTTGTCACCTGAAGGGTTCTCCCTGGTCGCGACAGCAGGACCCTCCGGCATCAGCGGTATCCGCAGATCATCCACTATGTCTTTATCCGTAGCCCCCTCCTTCCGTGTCGGTATCCTGAGAACGAACTCTGATCCCTGGTCGGGCTCACTGGTAAGCGTAATCTCTCCACCAAGCAACTTCACCAGCTCGCGACTGATCGAAAGACCGAGACCGGTACCGCCATATTTTCTCCGCGTCGAACCGTCTGCCTGCTGGAATGCCTCGAACACGATCGACTGTTTTTCTTTTGGTATACCAATGCCTGTATCTTTTACGATGAAGCAGACTTCGTTGCCGCCGCGGCTCCTTTCGATCTTCAAAAGAACATAACCCGTTGCCGTAAACTTGATCGCGTTCGAGACCAGGTTCCGTATCACCTGCTCCAGTCGAAGCTTGTCCGTCTCGATCTTCTCGGGTGCATTGGCTGCAAGCTCCGTCCTGAATTCGATCTTCTTCTCTTTCGCAAGCGGGTTGAACATCGAACTCATGTTCTGAAGTATCTCGTTCAGCGACACGTCTAGATATTCGAGCTTCATCTTGCCGGCTTCTATCTTCGACAGGTCCAGGATCTCATCGATCAGTGACAACAATCCGTGTCCCGATGTTTGTATCACCCTCGCATATTCGAGCTGATCGTTCGTCAGGTTCTTGTCGGGGTTTTCCGACATCAGTCGCGACAAGAGTAATATAGAGTTCAAAGGCGTTCGAAGTTCGTGCGACATATTGGCGAGGAACTCCGATTTATACCTGGTGGTTTGCGCGAGCTGATCGGCCTTTGCCTGGATCTCCAGGTTCCGCTCGCTGATCATGTGGTTCTTCTCTTCGAGCAACCTGCTGCGCTCCTCCAGCTCTTCGTTAGCCTGCTTCAGCTCTTCCTGTTGAACCTTAAGCTCCTCTTCCGAAGCCTGCAGTTTTTCTGCTTGCACTTCGAGCTCCGAATTCAAATTTTCGAGCTCGGTATGTTGAACTCTCAGCTCTTCTGATTGTGCCTGTGTTTCCTCGAGAAGTTCCTGCAGGCGACGACGATTCTGAGCAGTGCTGATGGCTATACCAATGTTCGGCGCCGCATTGGTCAGGAATTCCATTTGCCGTTTACTGAATGTACCAACGGTCGCCAGTTCCATAGCTCCTTTAACCGTGTAGCCATCCAGGATAGGCACCGCGATCACGTGCTTCGGTTTTGCGGCTCCGGTTGCAAAGCTTATCGTTACGCTGTCGTTCGGAATGTCTTTGATCTGTACAGGCTTACCGGAAGCTACCGCCTGGCCCAGGATGCCCTCACTCACTTTAATGCTCTCTCTTGATTGCTCTAGGGCGAATGCATAACCTCCACTCCTCTTCAGGTGTTTGCCGTCCAACAGGTAAAGCGCACCGGCGTTACTATCTGTATACGACGCCACGGTGGCGATCACTTCGGCACTCAATGTCTCGATCTCCTTCTCGCCGATCATTACGTTGTTGAGGTTCGAGAGACCAGTCTGCAACCATTCTTTATCGGACAACAAATTGAAAGACTCGTCGAGGGATTCTGCCATCGTGTTGAGTGAATCCGCCAGGCTACCCAAGGCGTCACCCTGCTCATCATCGACACGAATGTCGTAGCTGCCCTGGGCGATCTTGTCGGCTATGCCTTTTATGATATCGATACGACCCTGTATCTCGACGTCCTTTTGTTGCAACACGTCCTGCAGTCGAACACGCTCATCATAGTCGGAGCTCACGCGGAGATAGAATACAACCGTAATAATAAGAGCGATAATAGCTCCTGTGATGATCAGAGGGGGTGTGAAGCGCGAGAAACGGTTCATGCTCTCCGTACGACGGTTCAACAGGAATATCTCGTGCTGCTCCAGGTCCTCCAGCATGCGGCGGATCTCATCCATCGCCTCGCGACCTAATCTCAGGTTGGCAAGATTCGGACTAACCCCGCCCTTTCGATTTTCAATGGCGGACTCCAGGTAGCGAAAACGTCCGTCCATCAACCTGCGGAGCGCCGGAAGTTTTTCCTGCTGTCGTGAGTTGTCCTGTGTGAGTATCTTAACGTTGTTGAAAGCCGTAATCGATCGTTCACGCGCGTCATTATACGGATCAAGGAACTCATCCTCGCCCGTGATCAGGTATCCACGCTGACCCGTTTCGGCATCGATGAGCGCCGCGTTGATCTCCTTCAGTTGAAGGATCACTTCATTTGTGTGATTCACCAGCCCTGCGCTGTCCAGCAGGTTGTTGATACTAACGAACGATGCAACAGAGCTGACGATCAAAATGATCATCGAGACACTGAAGCCAATCAAAAGGTTTCTTTTGAAGTTGTTGCTTTTCATCCTTGGGTGTAATTGTTACATCATCGCGGGTCGCGAATGTCTCACCGGCAAAACGATCGTAAATGTTGCTCCCTCATTTTCCTTTCCCCAAGCATCTATGATCCCATCGTGACGTTCGACTACCTTTTTTACAATTGCCAATCCTATTCCGGTTCCTTCGTAAGCGTGCCGGTTTCTCAACCGCTGGAAGATCTCGAAGATCCTGTTCCGAAATTCATTGCTGAAACCGATGCCATTATCTTTTACCACGAGCCTGCAGAACGTTCCGCTGGACTGCGGTTTTGAATCGAAGGACTTGTCCTCAACCAGTTCTCCGCTTACCGAGATCCTGCACGATTCGTTGCCCTTCGAGAACTTGATCGAGTTACTTAAAAGGTTCTGGAACACTTGTCGCAACTGGAACGGAATGCCTTCGATCGACGGCAGTTGCGAGACCTCGAACGAACAATGCTTCATCTCGATCTGCAGTTCCAGGTCCGACAGGATCTCGTTTATCATAACATTGAGATCGATAGTGCTGAACTCATCATCGGTATAGATCTTTGAATATTGAAGAAGGTCCGTTACAAGGTTTCGAAGCCTTGTGGCCGACTCGTGGATCTTACCGAGATATGGTTTCACTTTTTCATCTTCCTGGCTGAATTTGTCGAGGGCGAGGCCACTGAATGTCTGTATCTTCCTTAAGGGCTCCTGGAGATCGTGCGACGCAATGAATGCAAACTGCTGCAATTCGTTATTACTTTCCTCCAGTCGCTGGTTCGACTTCACCAATTCCTGCGTGCGTTCTTTTACTTTCTCTTCGAGGATGTTCTCGGCCTTCTTTCGAAGCTCGATCTCGTCGCGGAGATTTCTTTCCATATCCAACAGCATTCGGGTTTGCTCCGAAAGCCTGTAGAATGTTTTGATCTTGAGAAGCAGGATATCGGGATCAACCGGCTTTGTTACGTAGTCGATACCACCAGATGTATACCCGCGTGCAACGAACTTCTTATGTGTATTGATTGCTGACAGGAATATGATCGGGATATCTTTTGACTTGCTGTAACCGGAGATTGCCTCCGCCACCTCGAAGCCATCCATCTCAGGCATCTGCACGTCGAGGATGATCAGGGCGTAAGAATGCGTGAGTATTTTCTTTAGTGCTTCTTCGCCAGACGAAGCAGTATCGACCTCGAAACTATGGAGGGTTAACAGGGCCTTCAGACTGAAGATATTTTCCTGGTTATCGTCGACAATCAGGATCATGCAGGGAGGTAAAATCGTTCAACAACTCTTTAATTAAAGCCTAAACAATGTTTTCAAACTGCCCCATGTGGAGGCACTTCCACGAAGCGGCGACAAAAATCAACATCATCCGGTCCGCTAATCAGCCCGGGCCAGCCTTCTCACCTCTATTTTCTGTCTGGCTTAAGAGAAAGACAATTATTCGGCCATCATCTGCCGGTACATTTCCGGCGGTTTTAGAAGGCGGATGTCGGGTACTGTTTCATCCCAGAACAGGTAAAAAAGTACCATAGCAACTTCGATCTCTCCCGGTTACGGATAACCGAAAAATCACCGCGTATGAACCTCTGAGACAAGTAATTAGCTTCTTCCGGAGCGACATCACCGACGCGGGGATAGGATCGGACATTCCGCTGCATATTACCGAGAACGGGTAGCCAACGAATCCCGTGTGTAGCGAAGCCGACCAGCGATCGCATCGGAACGATCATAAGGGTAATACATTCGATGCATTTGGAGTTAGCCATCCGCACGTATGACATGTTCCATCTGCAGGATGTTGATAGAAGTCGGATGATATGTTTTACAGGTTTGGTATCGTGAAAGATGACTATACACCGAAGCCAGCCTTTCAAACATATTGCTCTTTGGTCTCGGACCTTTCTTAAATCTTGTTTAACTTTATCTCATTCATTCATTTGAGTGAATAAATCAACAAACGAAAACCCAAAACAATTAAAAAACTTCCGCGCTATGGCTAAAAAGAAAAAAGCCGCCAAGAAAGGAAAGGCAAAACCAAAGAAAGCAGCAAAAAAAGCTGCTAAGAAAGCAGTAAAGAAAGTAGCTAAGAAGGCCCCCAAAAAAGCAGCGAAGAAGGTAGCGAAAAAGGCAGCTAAGAAAGCCCCTGCAAAGAAGGCAGCTCCTCGTAAGCCCGCAGCTCCGAAACCAGCCCCGGCACCCGCTCCTACTCCTCCTCCAGCAACAGAAACTCCGCTGTTCCCCGAGTCACCTTCTACGTCAGAAGGAACCGAGAACGGAACACCGATGTAGTAGTACAAACGAACTATTCAATACGATAGAAAGCGACCCTGTAGCATTGTGCTGCAGGGTCGCTTTTTTTATCTTTCAAAATATGAAAAAGACCCCCTCAAGACGCGACTTCATTAAGAAAGCCGCGACCACTGCATTATCTGCAGCAGCCATTCCCGCGATAGCCGGAACTTCACATAACAAAAAGATCGTCGTTCTCGAGAAGCCCGAACGCGACACAAAAAAGTATGGAGCAAACGACCAGGTGAACATTGCCGTGATCGGCATGGGCATCATGGGTTTCAACAACGCCGACACCACCATCAAAATACCCGGTGTCAGGATCGTTGGAGCATGTGACCTCTACACCGGTCGCCTGGACCACGCAAAAGAAGTTTACGGCAAAGATCTCTTCGTTACCAGGAATTACCAGGAGATCCTCGACCGCAAGGACGTGGATGCAGTGATCATCGCGACCTCAGATCACTGGCACGACCGCATCTCGATCGACGCATTGAACAAGGGCAAGCATGTGTATTGCGAGAAGCCGATGGTACATCACCTCGACGAGGGCGCCGCTGTTATTGAAACACAAAAGAAGACCGGCAAGGTATTCCAGGTTGGAAGTCAGCGTTGCTCTTCTATCATC
The DNA here is from genome assembly GCA_964490505.1 of uncultured Ohtaekwangia sp. GTDB lineage: Bacteria > Bacteroidota > Bacteroidia > Cytophagales > Cyclobacteriaceae > ELB16-189. The sequence continues at coordinate 430,254 of CAZBCP010000001.1, forward strand.
ACCGAAAAGGCACGACAAATATTTGAATCAGGCATTATCGGCGAGCTCGTGCTAGTCGAAACAAGGAACGATCGCCATAGTGCCAACGGTGCATGGCAATATTCAATACCAACAGATGCCAGCACCACAACAGTCGATTGGAACCGCTTCCTCGGCGATGCTCCAAAAAGGGATTATGATCCGGTTCGTTTCTTCCGTTGGAGAAATTACAACGACTACGGTACCGGCGTTGCCGGCGACCTGTTCGTTCACCTCTTCACCGGCATTCATGCAGTGACTGGATCGCACGGACCTGTTCGCGCATTCGCAACCGGCGGACTTCGTTATTGGAAGGACGGTCGCGATGCACCGGATGTAATGGCGGCACTGTTCGATTATCCTGCTACCGACAAGCACCCTGCACACACAATGCAGATGCGCGTAAACTTTGTTGACGGCAGCGAAGACGGCGAGATCCTTCGACTGATCGGATCGGACGGAGCCATTGTTCTTGGATGGAACGACTTTACTGTTATCAGAAATAAGATCGGTAAGAATCCAGGCTTCGGTGGTTGGGATACATTCAACACATTTACGACAGCCCAGCAGAAGGAATACGAGAAATGGTATAAGGCAAATTATCCCGATCCAAAACCGGAGGTCATTGAACCCAGTATGGAGTTCAAAGCACCGGAAGGTTACGATGCACATTACGATCATCACGCGAATTTCTATGCGGGCATCCGCGAAGGAAAAGCGATCAAGGAAGATGCATTGTTTGGAATGAGAGCAGGCGGCCCGGCGCTGTTGGCGAATAAAAGTTACTTCGAAAAGAAGGTGATCAATTGGGATCCTGAAAAAGCAGTAGTAGTGAACGCTTAAGGAGAAAGCCGCCAAAGCGCTATTGACGGTTAGCGGCGGCTTACTCTACTGTCAATATCCAGGCATCTTTAAAGTTATGCTCCTGGCGCGAGGTGTCACGGATCTTTCGCGCCTCATTCACATCCTTCGAGTAGCCCATGTACACGTACCACAAGTTACGCGCCGTTATAAACCCGTAGTTCGCGTCCGCATATTCCATATCGATCAATTCGTTCGAAAACTTCTTCGCATTGGCTTCTGAGCGGAAAGCACCGACGATTACATAGGTTCCTGCGGGCAGATCGTCCTTGTTGCGAACACGTTGTACGAACTCGTGACGTTCGGGTTTCGGAGCTTCCGGCTGGGCGGTCACAACCTTTGTTGTATCAACTGGTGTTTGTTGCGTCACTATTGGTTCTTTAACCGGTTGCTTTTCGGGCACTTTTACATTCTTCTGTCCGGGATTCTGCTGTTCTGCTGTTTTATGAGGTTGATCATGAACGTTCGACTCTTTGTATTTCTTCGCGAGTGCTTCTTGTCTTGCCTTTCGCTCGGCTGCTAATTGCGCCGGTGTTTTCTTCTTCTTCTCTTTCTCGGTATTCACAAAAGAATAAATACCAACGGCATCTTTATGACGCTTACCGAAAAGGAACGCTAACTGGACTTCATGCGATGGACGTGCAATCATACCATCGCCGAAGCCGGTGGTAAATGAATACCCGAGTGTCGACACTTTATTGAGTTTGATACCGGCCATCGCCGAAGCTCCGAGTCCCTGCCTGAAACCGGCTCCGAACCACACCTGGTTTTGGAGGTGTACTAACGTCGCGATCTCGAATTGTGATGGCCTGGTCTGATTCAATCTATAAATGAGATATGGTTCGAAGACGTTCTTATTTCTATTGAAGTAAAAACGATTCGAAGCATGAATGACAAGACTTTGAAACGGTGTCAGCGACGTAACCGAAAAGGCCTCGGTCGAATAATAAGCAGGCTTGAAGAGCTGCGGTAGTGCAACTCCTAAATGCAATGTCTTGGTATGATACGACACACCTGCGTTGCCCTGTATAAAGAAGTTGTTGGACTGTGCTGTGAGCAATGCCGGATCGTTCACATCGGCGTTTTGTACGCCCGCAATATCCAGACGGTTCCATGCCCCACCGACCGACAATCCGAAGCGGATCATTTTGTCTTCGGCTATCGTAACCTGGTAGCCGCCTGTAAACAGGAATGCAGATGTTGAGAGGAGTCCTCTTTTATTAGTTGAGATAGTAAGCCCACCGGTCAGCTTTTTCGAGAGCAGACCCTGGAGGCTCATCTGTCCAAGTGCTGGTCCACCCGGTACTCCTGCCCATTGGCGGCGATAACCCAGGTATAAAGCTGGTTGGCCGTCGATGCCAGTGTACGAAGGGTTCAGCGTCGCAGAATTGACAAAAAACTGGACAAAGTCTGTATTATCCTGCGCGGAGACTTTCGTCGAAAAAAATGAAAAGATCAGCCAGAGACAAAAAAGTACACGTCTATTCAAGAGTGAGGTTGTTCATCGTGTGTATACAAGCAGTAAAGATAAAGTAAGCCCCAAGAATTTCCCTAATTTAACACCCGGACACCCACAGAAACAAACCCCTTATTTATATGCAAAACCGCCGCTTACCGATCATTATCATTACTGTGATCGCCGCAATTATCCTGATGGCCCTTTCGTCGAGCCTTTTCTTCACCATTGGGGCTACCGAAAAGGCCGTGATGTTCTATCCCCTTTCCGATACAGGTCTCGACAAAGATGATGTTCTTCAACCTGGTCTTCACATGAAAGCTCCGTGGAATGACGTGATCGTCTACGAAACATCGGAACAGTCGAACGATGAAACAATGGACATCAACGACAAGAACGGACTCCCAATTCACGTCGATGTTACGATCCGATTTTCTCCGCAGCCGGACCGGATCGGATACATTTATGAGAAGTTCAATAAAGACTACATCAACAGGCTTGTTATTCCCGAAATGCGCTCAATGACCCGGCAGGTAATGGCACGTTACACTGCCGAAGAGATCTATTCGACAAAACGTGCCGAAGTCGAAAACACGATCATTACTGAAACTGAAAAAGTTCTCAATGCAAATTATGTTGCAACAAAAGCAGTCCTCATTCGCTCTATAAAACTCCCGGATCAGATCAGAGCTGCTATCGAAAATAAACTGCAGCAAGAACAAGAAGCCCTCGCTTATCAATTCAGGCTCGAAAAAGAAAAGAGCGAAGCAGAACGCAAGCGGATCGCCGCAGAAGGCGAGTCAAGAGCCAATAATATTATCAACAATAGTTTGTCTGACAAGTTGTTGAAAATGAGAGGTATAGAGGCTACCCTTGAACTGGCAAAATCACCCAACTCGAAAGTGGTGATCGTGGGCTCCGGAAAGGACGGTCTACCCATGATTTTGGGTAATAATTAAGTGAATTTTACGTGGAATTAATTACTGCAGACCTTTCAACTGATAGGTCTGGCGGTTATTTTAGGGCAAATTTGATTAGCATGGCAAAGACGGCAACTCTGACAATTGACGGCAAAACCTACGAATTCCCGATCGTCGAAGGAACAGAAGACGAAAAGGGTATCGATATAAGTAACTTGCTGGAAACAACCGGGGCAGTAACCCTCGACTTCGGTTATAAAAATACAGGCGCTACAAAAAGCGCGATCACTTTCCTCGATGGTGACAAGGGAATATTAAGATACCGCGGTTATTCCATCGAAGAACTCGCCGCCAAGTCAACATTCCTCGAAGTTTCATACCTCCTCATATTCGGTGAGCTTCCGAACAAAACCCAGCTCGAAAAATTCACAAACGACATCAAGACACACACCATGGTACATGAAGATACCCGCAAGATCCTTGACGGGTTCCCTTCGACCTCCCACCCCATGGGTGTTCTTGCATCGTTGTTCTGCGCGCAGACTGCTTTCTATCCCGAATCGCTCGATCCCAACAGCAATAAAGACGCCGTTTACCTGAGCATTATCCGTTCGATGGCCAAGATGCCCACGTTCGCTTCCTGGGCATACAAGAATGCAGTCGGTCACCCCGTAAATTATCCCGACAACTCGCTCGATTATTGTTCACGTTTCCTCAAGATGATGTTCGGTCTTCCTGCAGAGAACTACAATGTTGATCCCGTGGTTGCCGATGCACTCGATAAGCTTTTGATCCTTCACGCCGATCACGAACAAAACTGCTCGACATCTACAGTGCGTATCGTAGGGTCTTCGAAGGCGAGCATTTATTCTTCGATCTCTGCTGGTATCAATGCACTTTGGGGCCCTCTTCATGGTGGTGCCAACCAGGAAGTTATTCTCATGCTCGAAGAGATCCGCAAAGATGGTGGCGACACCAACAAGTGGATCGGTAAAGCGAAAGACAAGAACAGCGGTTTCCGCCTCATGGGCTTCGGACACCGTGTTTATAAGAACTTCGATCCTCGTGCGAAGATCATTAAGAAAGCAGCCGATGATGTGCTCAAGAAACTGGGTGTGAACGATCCCGTTCTCGAGATCGCTCAGAAGCTGGAAGAGGCTGCGTTGAAAGATCCGTACTTCGTAGAACGCAAGTTGTATCCCAACGTCGATTTCTATTCCGGTATCATCTACCGTGCACTTGGTATTCCTGTTGATCTCTTCACAGTTATGTTTGCAATGGGTCGTCTCCCCGGCTGGATCGCACAGTGGAAAGAACTGCGTGAGAACAAAGAGCCTATCGGTCGTCCTCGCCAGATCTACACTGGACAGAAGCTGCGTCCTTACGTAGAAATTGCGAAACGCTAATGGCTTTAACAGAAGATTTTCAGAACGCCGTGAGCGCCTCACAAGCGCTTACGAAGCGTCCGTCGAATGAAGAGCTACTGGAACTTTATGCTCTTTATAAGCAGGCAACGGAAGGAGATGTAACGGGCGATCGTCCGGGCGGCTTCGACTTCAAAGCCATTGCGAAGTTTGACGCCTGGGCAGAGAAGAAAGGACTGAGCAAAGAGCAGTCGATGCAAAATTACATTGCACTCGTTTCGAGACTGAAGGAGCAGTACTCTTGATATGAAATGCTGGTCCCGCACCCGGCTATGAAATGAAGAAAAGCGATCACAGCACACGGGACCCCCATCGAAACAAAGAGCGCCCTCTTTTTTATCAGCCACAATTAAGCGGATCAACTGGTTTTCTCGAAGGGGACGAGGCTCATCACGCACTCAAAGTCCTTAGATTAAAGATTGGGGACGATATATCTGTCACCAATGGCACTGGTACTATTGCACAAGCGACAATAACGGCTATTGAAAAGAACCTGTGCAACTTTAAGATCACCGAAACGTCATTCCATACAAAGGACAGTTCAATTCATATTTTCGTCGCCCCGACCAAAAATGCAGATCGCATGGAATGGCTGGTGGAAAAGGCCACCGAGATAGGCGTGAGTTCAATACACCTGGTAAAATGTGATCGCAGTGAGCGAGTCAACATCAACGATGAGCGCCTCCGAAAAGTGGCATTAAGCGCGATGAAGCAATCGCAACAGAGTTGGCTCACACAAATTCACGGACTGTTGCCCTTCAAAGAGGTTGTTCAAAATAGCTCCGATCAAAAATTCATAGGCTTTGTTGATCATTCTAATCCTGATCAATTAAAGAATATTGTCAAGCCTGGAAAACTTCAGAAGTATGCGATATTGATTGGTCCGGAAGGCGATTTCACCAAGGAGGAAGTTGACCTGGCTATAAAAAACGGTTGGAAAAAAGTGAGCCTCGGTCCTAATCGGCTTCGCACAGAGACCGCAGCTTTGGTCGGTGGTCTTACGTTGATGTTGGCTAATCAATAGCCGAGAACATCACTAATTGAACAAGCTGTCGGCAGCAATTCTTCAAATGAAAAAACTGGCTCATCGGCTGCGCCAGATTCTACAACCACATCTTGACGCGCACAGCCCACCGACGTGAATGCCGGTATCAAAATGATGCGCCTCATAGATAAAATATGTCATCAAAAATCATAAAATTTCGCTAAATAACACCTCGCATGACAGAAAAAGAGGCATCCAAACTGGTCGACAAGCTTACCGAACAAATCAATTATCACAACGATCTCTATTACCAAAAAAGTAAGACCGAGATCAGCGACTTCGAATTCGATAAGCTGTTGAAGCAACTGATCGATCTCGAAAAAGAGTTCCCGTCATTGAAGCGTGCGCACTCCCCTACGCAACGTGTCGGGGGTACGATCAGCAAATCGTTCCCGACGGTGCTCCATCGTTACCCAATGCTGTCGTTGGGAAATACCTATTCGAAAGAAGAGCTCGAAGATTGGGACGAGCGTGTTAACAAAGGCCTTGGGGGTGCGAAGTACGAATATTTTTGCGAGCTGAAATTCGACGGCGTTTCGATCAGCGTCACCTACGAAAATGGTATCATGGTCCGTGGCGTCACCCGTGGCGATGGCGTTCGTGGCGACGATGTAACTCCAAACATCAGGACCATTCGTTCTCTTCCGTTGCGCGTCAACGCGAAAGACGTTCCGGAAAAATTTGAAGTGCGCGGCGAGGTCTTCCTCCCTCGCGAAGTTTTCAAGCAGATCAACAAGGAACGCGAAGACATCGGGGAAGAAACATACGCCAATGCACGCAACACTGCATCGGGCACCGTAAAGATGCAGGACTCCAGCGAGGTCGCGCGACGCAAGCTGGATTGTTACTTATACTATCTCCTCGGCGAAGACAACGATGTCGACACGCATGAGGAATCAATAAAGAAACTCGAAAAGTGGGGGTTCCAGATCTCGCAGACCTACCGCAAGTGCAAGAACATCGGTGAGGTTTTCGAGTATATCAATGAATGGGAAAAGAAACGCCAGGGACTCCCGCTCGATACCGACGGCGTCGTGATCAAAGTTAATAGCATAGCGCAACAGCAGGAGCTTGGATTCACTGCGAAGAGTCCACGCTGGGCGATCTCATACAAGTACAAGGCGGAAAGCATGAGCACTCGCCTGAAGAATATCATTTACCAGGTGGGGCGCACCGGCGCTGTTACTCCTGTTGCTGAGCTGGAGCCGATCTTCCTCGCGGGGACAACGGTGAAACGCGCGTCGCTTCATAACGCTAATGAGATCGCACGACTGGATCTTCGTATCGACGATTATGTGTTCGTTGAAAAAGGCGGCGAGATCATTCCTAAGGTTACGGCTGTCGATATTACGAAGCGTAAGCCTGGCTCGAAGCCATTTAAGTATACCGACAAATGTCCCGAGTGTGGTACGAAGCTGGTTCGCGAAGAAGGCGAGGCCGCTTATTATTGCCCTAACTACAAAGGCTGTCCACCGCAGATCAAGGGACGTATCGAACATTTCATTCAACGCAAGGCAATGGACATCGATTCGTTGGGAGAAAAAACCATCGATGCTTTATACCAGATCGGTGCGTTGAAGACACCGGCCGACCTCTATGATCTGACTCCGGCTATCATCTATAAGCTTGAAGGCTTCAAGGAGACTTCCACAAAGAACCTCCTCGATGGGATCGCAAAGTCGAAGGAGACACCCTTTGAGCGTGTATTGTTTGCAATAGGTATTCGTTATGTCGGGGCCACCGTAGCACAAAAACTTGCCCGTCACTTCAAATCGATGGACAGGCTTGAGGCTGCAACACTGGAAGATCTCCTGGCAGCACCCGAGGTTGGTGAGAAGATCGCAGAGAGCGTGAAAGAGTTTTTCCAGGACAAAGACAATCGTCGCGAGATATCACGACTCCAAAAAGCGGGTCTCAATTTCGTTTCTGACGCAAAAGAGCCGGCTAAAGTGAGCGACGCCCTGGGCGGAAAATCATTCGTGATCTCAGGGACCTTTGAAAAATATGAGCGCGATGAGCTGAAAGATATTATCATTGCTAATGGAGGCAAGGTGTTATCAGGGGTTTCCGGCAAGCTCGACTATCTTTTGGGTGGCGAAGGCACGGGCCCTTCGAAATTGGAGAAAGCGAACAGCCTGGGCGTAAAGGTTATATCCGAGAAAGAATTCGAGAAGATGTTGTCAAAGTAAACGGAATCGTAAATCGTAAAATCGTACACCGTAAATCGTAAATTCGAATTATGTTCAAAATGAGTTTCCTTAAGATGCGTACCTCCTCGGCGCTCAGGAAAAGCAGTACCAAACGCGCAAGCACCGCCTACAAGCATGCAGAACATATCGGTATCATCTTCAGCGTAGAAGATCGCCAGAAACACGATCAAATTAAGGATCTCATCAAGAAACTCGAACAGGATGGAAAGAAAGTCCAGGTGCTCGAGTTCCTTCCCAAGAAAAAAGAGAACTACGAATTTTTGTTCGACTTCTTTACGATGGATGAGCTGTCGTTTTGGGGTAACATTACTTCGGAGAAGGCGATGAAGTTCTCGAACACTGCATTTGATTACCTGTTCTACATCGATTCGCAATCGAATCCTCTTGTACTGAATCTTCTCGCCCGCAGCAAAGCACTTTGCAGAGTTGGTAAGTTCAATGAGTCCGACAGCCCCTATTTCGAATTCATGATCGAAGATAACGGGAGCACAAAGTCGCTGATTGACAATGTGTATAAGTATACGCGTCAGCTGAAATAAGTTTAGGTTGTCCGTTGTGGGTGTAGTCGCCCGGCAAAATCTCGGAACGCACATCGCACAAAACACAACTTTTGAGTAAACTTGCCAAATGAAAAAGTTATTCGGCACCGGTGTAGCGCTTATCACTCCCTTTCTCTCCGACGGATCTATTGATTTCAAGTCGTTGAAAAAGGTATTGAAGCACACGGCAAAGGGCGTCGATTATTTCGTTGTGATGGGCACAACAGGCGAGTCGGCAACGCTCTCGAAGGAGGAGAAGAAGGCAGTGCTCGAGTTCGTGAAAGCCAACAACCCCGGCAAACTTCCTATTGTTTATGGCATCGGTGGAAATCATACAGCTGCCGTTGTTCGCGAGCTTCGCGATACCGACCTGACCGGCGTAGACGCCATTCTTTCCGTAAGCCCGTATTACAACAAGCCTTCACAGGAAGGTCTGTACCAGCACTTCAAGGAAGTCGCCGACGCATCGCCCCTTCCCATGATCCTCTACAACGTGCCTGGCCGCACCGCCATGAATATGACCGCGGAGACAACCCTTCGTCTTTCAGTACACAAAAAGATCGTTGGAATAAAAGAAGCCAGTGGAAGTATCGAACAATGCATGCGCATCGCACATTATAAGCCCACTGAGTTCATGCTGATCTCGGGCGACGACATGCTTACCGTTCCCCTTTACGCAATCGGTGGAGTCGGGGTAATTTCTGTGTTGGCCAATGCATACCCCGTTTCTTTTAAGAAAATGAAAGATGCTGCCAATAAAGGTCAGATCCACAAGGCAAGCCTCGAAGCATTCAAATTGCTCGATATAAATGGGCCAATGTATGAGGAAGGAAGTCCCGCAGGCGTGAAATACCTTATGTCGCTGTCGGGAATATGCGAGCCCTACGTGCGTTTACCGCACGTAATGCCGTCTGCAGCGCTTAAAAAGAAGATTGAAGACTTGTACGAAAACATCAAAGGGACCCTGTAGCACGTGCTAACAGGGTCCCTTTTGGAAATTATCGTTAAAAGCCGCTCTTATGAGCCACCTTCTTTGTTCTTGAGCTCCTGAACTTCTGCGCGGATCGCTTGAGCTATGTTCTTGAGATCCTGCATACCTTTTCTTACGCGGGTGCCAGCGGCGCTGTTGCCCTTGTTGTAGAACTTCTCCGCATCGGGTTCAATCGATGCTATCAGGTTTTTAAGTTCTTCAAATTTCTTCATTTGACTAGGATGTTTAAATGATTAAAAATTGGGTTACCGTTATGCCAATTTAAATAAAAACCTTTAAAAACAAGTAAAAAGGCACTTTTTAAATTCCCTTCGTCACGGAAACCAGATTTTCCTCTTTGTAGAAACCCGAGTCAAGCTTCGATTTTAGGGCAGAAAACGCGGTTAAAGTCCTTTGTACGTCGTCCAACGTATGGACGGCAGTCGGGATAATTCTGAACATTATAACGTCCTTAGGAACAACCGGATAGATCACAACAGAGCAGAAAATGCCATAATTCTCCCTCAAGTCCATCGACATATTAGCAGCCTCGCCCACTCCGCCCTTGAACAATACGGGCGTCGGAGGGGTCTTGGTGGGGTTGATCGAGAAGCCCCTTTCTTTCAAACCATCCTTGATCGCAGCCATAATGGTCTTCAGATTTGCCCTCAACTCGGGGTGCTTTTTCACAAGCTCCAGGCGCTTCAGGCCACCGATAACCAATGGCATCGGCAACGACTTCGCATAGATCTGTGAGCGCATCGTATAACGGAGGAATTTCAGGATATGCTTATCGCCGGCAACGAACGCGCCTATGCTAGCCATGGACTTTGCAAACGTCGAAAAGTAAAGATCCACCTGGTCCTGAACACCAAGCTCCTCGCCTACGCCCGCACCCGTGGCGCCCATTGTTCCAAAGCCGTGTGCATCGTCAACAAACAGGCGGAAATTGTACTTCTTCTTCAGCTCAACAACACCTTTCAGGTCGCCCATGTTGCCCGACATACCGAAAACGCCTTCGGTGATCACCAGGATCCCGCCGCCTGTCTCATCGCAGAGCTTTTTGGCGCGCTCGAGCTGTTTCTCGAGGCTCTCCATATCGTTGTGCGAATACACGAATCGTTTGCCCATGTGGAGGCGCACGCCGTCGATGATACATGCATGTGATTCCGCATCGTAAACGATCACGTCCTTGCGGTTCACGATCGAGTCAATGATAGAGATAACACCCTGGTAGCCGAAATTCAGCAGCATCGCATCTTCTTTCATCACGAAAGCAGCAAGTTCCTTTTCGAGCTGGACGTGATATTTCGAGTTGCCCGACATCATGCGGGCACCCATCGGGTAGCCGAGGCCGAACTGTGCTGCAGATTCAGCATCTGCTTTACGCACTTCGGGATGGTTAGCCAAACCGAGATAATTATTCAAGCTCCAGTTAAGGACCGGTTTGCCGTTGAAGATCATGTGCGGACCTATCTCGCCTTCGAGTTTTGGGAAAAAGAAATAATCATCGGGGAGATGTGAATACTTGGCCAATGGGCCTGCTTCCATTTTCAACTTGTCAAACAGATCTACCATGAGTGGGTGATTAAATTTGCCGCAAAAATAATAAAAAAAGTGCTGGGCGCTAGGTGCCGGGGGCCGAAGATTACTGTGTCGCGAAATCCGAAAAATTCGGTTAGCATTGTGGATTCTATGCCTAAGATCAAGAAATTACTCGTTGCCAATCGAGGAGAGATCGCGCTGAGGATCATGCGCAGCGCGCGCGAAGCCGGTGTTAAAACCGTGGCCGTTTTTAGTGAAGTCGACCGGCAAGCGTTGCATGTCCGCTATGCCGATGAGGCCGTGTTCATAGGTCCTCCACCCTCCTCTCAATCGTACCTGGTGATGGATAAGATCATCGCGGCAGCAAAGTCTACAGGGGCCGATGCCATTCATCCCGGCTATGGATTCCTTTCCGAGAATGAAGACTTCGCAAAAAAAGTACGGGAAGCCGGACTGATCTTCGTTGGTCCTTCTCCGGAGTCGATCGAATTGATGGGCAGTAAGCTTGCTGCGAAAGCCGCTGCAGCGAAGTTTGGAGTGCCACTGGTGCCAGGCACGGCGGAGCCTATTACCGACATCAATGCAGCAAAGAAGCTTGCGAAGGAGATCGGTTATCCGGTATTGATCAAAGCAAGTGCTGGCGGTGGTGGCAAGGGCATGCGTATCGTCGAGAACGACGGTGAGTTCGAAGAACAAATGGAGCGGGCAGTTAGCGAGGCGACATCGGCGTTCGGCGATGGATCTGTGTTCATAGAAAAGTACGTTACCCAACCACGACATATCGAGTTCCAGATCTTTGGCGATCAGCACGGCAACGTGATACATCTCTTCGAACGCGAATGTTCGATACAGCGACGACATCAGAAAGTTATTGAAGAAGCTCCTTCATCTGTTTTGACTCCAGAGCTCCGCAAGAAGATGGGCGAAGCAGCCGTGAACGTTGCAAAAGCCGCCAACTATTACAATGCTGGTACAGTTGAATTCATCGTCGATGGAAACCTGAATTTCTATTTCCTCGAAATGAACACACGCCTGCAGGTAGAGCATCCGGTTACGGAGCAGATCACAGGTCTCGACCTTGTCAAGCTTCAACTTAAAGTGGCCGAAGGCGAAAAGCTGCCGATCAAACAAGAAGATCTCAAGATCACAGGTCATGCCATTGAAGTGCGCGTGTATGCTGAAGACCCTACCAACAATTTCCTTCCTGATATCGGAACGTTAACGACCTATCGTCGTCCGCAGGGACATGGCATTCGTGTCGACGATGGTTTCGAGCAGGGTATGTCGATCCCATTCTATTACGATCCAATGATCGCCAAGATGATCTGCCATGCGGAGACACGCGACCAGGCGATCCAGAAAACGCTTCGTGCCATCGACGAATACGAGATCACTGGCGTACAAACAACACTCGGCTTCTGCAAGTACGTTCTCACTCACGAAGCGTTCACGTCGGGTAACTTCGATACAAAGTTTGTTGAATTGTATTTTAAACCTGAGGTGCTTTCACCAAAGCTTAGCGACGACGAAGCAATGATCGCCGCGGCGCTGGCAGTGGTTGCTTCGCAGAAAGAAGCGAAGAAGGCCTCGTCGCCCTCCAACCTTCGCCCATCGCCCTCCAGTAAATGGAAAACAAACAGAACCGCGTGACGGATGGCGGAGATCAGACCTTTCAGGGCCTGGAGATACAATGAGAAGCTCTCAGGGAATATCGAAGAACTGACCAGTCCCCTCTTCGATGTTGTGTCCGATAAACAGCGAAGGGCCCTATACCAGAATCCACTCAACTCGATACATCTCTCAGTTCCCGAAAAGGGCGCCGATGCTGCAGCACGCCTGCTGGAGAAATGGAAAGTGGATGAAGTGATACACCAGGATGTATTGCCAGGGATCTACGTTTACTACCAGTATTTTAAAATGGCGGGCTCGCCCAAACCACTCTGCCGGAAAGGGTTCATCTGCTTCATCCGCATCTATGATTGGGATGAGAAAGAGATCCTTCGTCACGAGAATACGATACCAAAATCGGTTAACGACCGCATAGAGCTCCTGGAAAAAACGGAGTTGAACGTTAGTCCAACCCATGGCTTGTATACCGATACAAACTTCGAGCTCGAAAAATATATGGACGAGGCGATCACCAATCCCCTCCATGAGGCGGAAGACTACCAGGGCGTTCGCGACGTGCTGGCGGTGATCCACGATGCCAACGTCATTCAGAAGTTCATTGATGTTATTCGGGAGAAGAAGATCATTCTTGCCGACGGACATCATCGTTACGAAGGATCCTTGATCTATAAAAAACAGAAGTCGCTTAGTCCATCTCATACCGGAAACGAAGGATACAACTTTCACATGATGTATCTCACGAACACCGAAGCCGGCGATTTCAGGATATTGCCAACACACCGTTTGATCAACGGCATTCAGAATTTCAACGAGCTTATCTTCACTAAAAGACTCGACGAGTTCTTTGTTGTGAAGCCTGTTGAAGATGCCGGCACGTTAAACGAAGTGATCGCTGGTACGCCGTGGACGTTCGGGGTGTTATTCAAAGACGCCGCCTACAAGATCAAGCTCCGGCCAGAAGCCTTCATAAGAATGACGTGGCCCTTCCCCGACCAGATCAAAGCGCTCGACCTGACAGTGCTTCATTACTTCGTGATCGAACGCATCCTGGGTATCCCTGGAAAAGATCAGCGACGATCCGAAAACATCTCGTTCGACCGCAGCTTCTCCGACTGCCTCGCGAAAGTTATTCGCGGCGAGGTACAGCTTGCGCTTATAACGCAAGAAGTATCGATAGAAGACATCATTCGTGTTTGCAATACTGGATATACGATGCCGCAAAAATCGACCTACTTTTATCCGAAAGTTATTTGTGGGTTTGTCTTCGGATCAATAAGTCAAAATGAGTTTCAATCACCATCTTATTCTCGCTTCTAGCTCGCCGCGGCGACAATTCCTGGTTCGCGAGTCGGGGTTTACTTTCGATCTCCGCAAGCCTGATGTTGAAGAGGATTTTCCAGCTTCAATGCCGGCAGAAGAAGTGCCCCTGTTTTTGGCCTCGAAGAAAGCTGAGTTCTTTAAGGCAAAGGATAATGAAGTGGTGCTCACTGCCGATACGATCGTTGTGATCGACGGCGTGATCCTGAATAAGCCCGCCGACCGCAACGAAGCGATCCAGATGCTGACAACCCTGTCGGGAAAAACGCACCACGTATTTACGGGAGTATGTATTTCATCGGCGACGAAAAGAAGGTTGTTTCGCGAAGAGACCGGCGTGACTTTCAGGAATCTAAAACGTGAAGAGATCGAATACTATGTCGACAACTTCAAGCCGTTCGATAAGGCAGGATCTTATGGTGCGCAAGAATGTCTGCCCCATGGAATGAACCCTTGCTCACCCGACGAGATCGCCTTCATGCAAAAGATCAATAAGCCGAACCTTGGCGATACCACCATAGAATCGAAGGCAGTAGCTGCTATTCAACAGATCAATGGTTCGTACTTTAACGTGATGGGACTACCTATACACAGGGTGTATTACGAGTTGATTGCCTTTTGAATGAAGGCGGCTACTTCCATCATCCAGGCCAATCCCATATGCACCATCACTCCGCCCCAGATATTCCTGGTATAAAAAGCAACGACACCCAGGATGTAACCGCCGAAGATCGAGCTGATACACTCACCGAGTGGTTTTCCAAAGTGCAAAAAACAGTAAGCCGCTACCATGGGCAGGATGGCCTCCTTGCCGATCAGTTGTGAGACACCGACGATCAGCACACCCCTGAATAAAAATTCGACGTTGAAGAAATCCAGTCCATACGCCAGCTCGAAGCCAAGTCCGAACAGCCAGTCCGGAACATCGGTGGGATTGTTTACATCGGCTACTTCGTAGCGACGATAGACCGGGTAATAATTCCGGAACCCTTCTTCGAATGAAGCAATGATCACGAGCGGCAGCACGATGCCCAGGATCTGCCAGTACGGCTGCAGGTCGATGTTCTTTTTGTTTACACCGAAGTTCTCGCGATTCGTTTCGAACATCCTTGCAAAAACAAACAACGGTATAGCCTGGATAAAAAAGTTGACAAGGTTATCGACCACACCATACGTCCATCGTACCAACGAAAACTTGTCGGCTGCCAAAGCCCCGGCAATTTTCCACGCATAGGGGAACCCGAGATTGAGCGCTAAAAATCCAAGCCCTATTAAAGTGATCGACCAATAGCGTTTCGATCTGAAATGATGAAAAGTATTGTTGAAGTAGAAGACGATCGCCGACGTAACGAAGTACGCGAACGACATTTCCAGGAAATACCAGAGCACCCTGATCCACTTACCTACATCTCTATCGATATAACCATTCTCGAAATTGATCTTGTAGTTGACGAATACGCAGATGGCAAGAAAGACCCCTACCGATGCATAAAGCTTCCAATTGAGATCAGCAGCTATGTGCTGTTTCAGAAGCTTCCAGATCTTTTTCAATGCTTATAGACTTTCATGAGCTCGCCTGCGATCACACGCGGAGCAAACTTTTCGATATACTTTTGAGAGGCATCTACCATCGTGGCACGAAGGTCTGCATTCTCGAGCACCATGGTTATCGAGTCGGCGAGCTCTTCGGGATTGGAGGGATTCACATAGATACAATCGGGACCGCCGGCCTCCGAAAAACATGATCCGTTCGAGGTGATCACGGGCACGCCACTGGCAATCCCCTCCACGATCGGGATCCCAAACCCCTCGAACACCGACGGATATACGAACAACGAAGCGGCCTGGTATATCGCCGGCAGATCGGCAAACGATGCATTGTAAACAAAATTCACCTGCTCGCGAACGTCGTAGCGTTTTATAAGCCCCTCGAGCTCCGCAATGTATTTCGTAGGTTTACCGACCAGTACGACAGGGATCTTCGTCTTCATCATCGCCAGCGCTTTAATGATAAGCCCCGCGTTCTTTCGCTTCTCCAGCGTTCCTACATACAACAGGTACTCTTTCGGCAGCGAATACTTCTTGCGAACATCCTCGGTCGGAACACGCCTGTAAAACGATGGGTGACATCCCTGGTAAACTACCTTCAGCTTCTTCTCATCGACGTTCAAAAAATCTTTTAGGTCGTTCGCGGTTTGCTGACTCACGGCAACGATGACGTCGGCACTCTCACAAGCCTTCTTGAGCTTCCACTTGTAAATGGAAACGTCGATCATGCCATAGTACTCAGGAAATCTTAAAAAAATGAGATCATGAACCGTGAGAATAGTCTTTAAGCCGTGTGGCTTTCGCATGGGCAGCTCATTACTGAGCCCGTGGAACACATCCAACTTGTCTTTACGAATATCCTCGGCGATAGAAAAGGTCCTCCACCATGCACCGGGAACTCCATCGGGCTGACGGATCGTGAACTTGTCGCCTTCGAGGTATTTCGCTACTTCGGGATTGGCTTTGATCTTCGGCGTGTAAAGAAAATATTCATTGTCGGTATGGTAGGTCGACAGTCCGTCGATCACAAAACGGCTGTAGTTGCCCAGTCCAGTGAAGTTATTGAATACCCGTTTCGCGTCGAAGCCGATCTTCACTTCCGGAACTCTTGTTTGTAGTACTGGATGGCCTGTTGAATGATCTCGGTGGCCTTCGCTTTCGACTGGAACTCGTCGACGACTACCTTCTTATTCTCGAGAGCCTTATAGTTTTCGAAGAAATGTTTGAGTTCTACTTTGAAATATTCGGGGAGCTCTTCCACGTGCTGGATGTGACTTACGCTTGCATCCTGGGGGGCTACGGCTATGATCTTGTCGTCGGCTTCGCCACGGTCGATCATTCGCATAACGCCGATCACACGGCATGGGATAAGACAACGTGGAACGACAGTCACCTGCGTAAGCACGACAATGTCGAGCGGGTCGTGGTCTTCGCCCAGGGTTTGGGGGATGAAACCGTAGTTGAGGGGGAAGTACATCGAAGCATAGATCACGCGGTCGAGCTTGATGAGACCGCTGTCTTTATCGATCTCGTATTTTGCGCGAGATCCCTTCGGAATTTCTATGATTGCGTTTACAAGCTCGGGAGGATTTTCGCCGATGCTTACTTCGTGCCACGGATGTTTAACCATTTCAGTTGTGGGTTGTGGGTTGGCCAGTAGTGGTCGCTATTTACAACTTGACCACAAACTTACAACTCACAACCCACAACTCACAACCGGTTACTCCCCTTCGGGTTTATCTTCTTTCTTCTCGTCTTTTTTCTTCGTGGCCGTGATCTTATCCCCCTCTTTCAACCTCTTGGATACCACGAGGAACGGACCTACGACTACCTCTGAGCTGTCGCTGATGCCGCTCACGATCTCGATGTTGTCGTAGTCGCTGATGCCTGTCTTCACTTCGACCATCTTCGCTTTGCCATTGTCGTTCACGAACACAACAACCTTGTCTTCCTTCTTGGCGGCAGCCTTTTGCTGGTCGGCGTTAACCACCTGGTGATCCGGGTTAGACCCTGGTCCGGCGTCGGGACCGTTGTCGTTTTTCTTTTCCTTCTCTTCGCCACGGGTTGTAACGGCAGCCAGCGGCACCGACAACACGCCCGACTTGCGGGTGGTAATGATCTCCACACTTGCGGTCATACCAGGGCGGAAAGGATATGTATTACCAGCTTTGATCAGATCCATGTAAGAAGATTCGAGGATCAGGATCCGCACTTCGAACTCGGTGATCGCATCGGTAGAAGTCTTGTCCTTCGCTGTATTGGCGATGTTCGTTACTATGCCTTTGAATTCTTTCTCCTGTGTCGAATAGGCGTCGACATCGATCAGTACGGTGTCTTTAAGGTGCACACGCACGATATCGTTCTCGTTCACGTTTACGCGAACTTCCATTTTGCTGAGGTCGGCAATGCGAAGCATCTCCGTACCCGTCATCTGCGCTGTTCCCACAACGCGTTCACCTTGCTTTACACTAAGCTTGGAAACTATACCGGTAAGCGGAGCTACCACGCTCGTACGACGTACGTTCTCGCGCGACTCTTTTACCGAAGCTTCGGTGCTGCTTACGATGTACTTCGCTGCTTCGAGTTGTTCTTTTGCTGCCGCGAAATCATTTTGGGCCACTTTATAATTTTGTTGTGCAAGGTTCCAATCGGATTCCGAGATCACCTTCTCATTCCAAAGCTTCTCGTTACGCTTATATTCCTGTTCAGAACGAACGAATGTCGCCTCCGCACGAAGCAATTGCGACTCCGAAGATTTTACGTTAGCCTTCTGTTGATTGAGACCAGCCTCCGCACGTTCCAGTTGACTGAGTACGATATCGGGACGGATCTTCACGAGAAGCTCACCGGCTGTTACCGCATCGCCATCTTCTACAGTAAGACTGATGATCTCACCTGAAACTTCGGGAGCGATCTTAACTTCAGTAACAGGCTGTACAGTTCCAGACGCAGATACTTTCTCAACGATGTCTGCCTTCTTGGCACGGGCAAAATCAACTTCAATTTCCTTTGCCTTGCCAATCACACCTGCAGACTTCAGTCCAACGAGAGCTATTACAAGAACTACGGCACCGATGATAGAGTATTTGACGAGGCTATTCGACTTTTTCTTTTGTTTTGCCATGCGAATGAAGGATTTATGCGGGGTGGTTAATTGGTTTCAGGGGAACAATAGTTCTTATCAATATTCGATCTGCTTGCCTTGGTAGAAATCGAGGATCTTCTTGCGGAAGATGAAGTTATACTTGGCCCTCGTAAGATCGCTGCGGGACTGGAACAGGTCGTTCTCTGCGATCTGCTTCTCTGCAAAGTTTGCTGCGCCGATCTCGAAGCGCTGCAACACCATACGATAGGCTTCTTCGCGAGCGCTCACCTGTTTTAAGTTGGCAGCATATGTCTTCGATGCAGCGTAGGCATCGTTATATGCAGACTCGATCGTTTGACGAAGAGTATTTTGTGTCTGTATTTCGTTCAGTCTCGCAATTTCGCCCTGGATGGCGGCGCGTTGAACGTTGCCCTTTTGTTGCCAGTTGTTGAAGATCGGGACCGATAGTTGAAGCGAAAGCTGCTTCGCAAGGTTATCGCGTAGCTGTTCGCTCTCGGTGTATGTACCGCTTGTTGTAACCGGTTCGAATGCGTATACCGGTGCCTGCTGGCCCGCGTACGAGGCAACACCTACCGGTTGCGTACCCAGGGTATAGTCTCCGGTCTGGATCGTCTGGTTCCGGCTAAGACTTGAATAGTTCGAGAACGCCGAAGCGTTGAGCGTGAGCCTGGGATACAAATTTCCCTTTGCAGCCTGCAAGGCGAGACGCGCACTTTCCACTTTCAACATTGCACTTTTTATTTCAGGCATTGTCTTCAGTGAAGTAGAATAGATCTGGTCTGGTGTTGATTCCAACACAAGATCTTCGAGAGCGATCTCGGGGATCACAACATCCATCGCCTCCGAAGCAGGGACCTGCATTGCTTGTTTCAACTGGAGCATCGAAAGGTTCAATGCATTCTCCTGGTTGATTACGTTTACTTCGTTGGTGGCCACCTGGGCTTCCTGCGTAAGCTGATTTGATTTTGGTAAGGCACCAGCCGCTACCTGGCGGGTAATGCGTTCGAGCTGCTGCTGGCTCGAGCTAAGCTGATACCTGTTGGTTTCGAGAAGTTCCTTATTGAAGATCACATTGATATACAACGTCACAACGTTAACGATCACATCGTTCTTCGCTTTTTGAAGATCAAGGTTCGAAGCCTCAAAGTCCTTCTTGTTCTGACGGAAGGTGTTGGTTACGCGAAACCCGTTGAACAACAACAAGCTTCCCGACAACTGTGCGTTGATTGCATTACCGTTTCTTACTATATACTGGTTGGTTACCGGGTTCAATGATCGACCATAGTTCAAGGCATACGATCCGCCTCCATTTACCGATGGAAGGAAGTTCATTCTTGCCTGGAACAGGTTTACCTCGGCTGTCTCAACGTTGTACAGGCTACGCCTAACATTCAGGTTGTTCTTCAGCGCAATATCAACCACCTCGGGGAGAGATAATGGTTTCACAGATGGCGTCGTGACATCTTGTGCAAAACCCTGCGATACAATTGTAAAAACTACTGCGAGGAGTAAAATCGCTCTCTTCATAAGTTTATGTCTGGTATATAATTCACCTCTTTCACCCAGCTTAGACTTTTTAAGTAATCAAATGTTACAGTCTTGATGCCGGAATCCATTTCAATTACCATACACGCCAGGTCGGCCTTTCCTTTCCGGGAAACCGACATTGTGGCAATATTGCAATCGTCGTGAGCCAGTACGCTGGCAATGAACGCGATAGATCCTTTCACATCGTCGGCGAACAGGATGATCGTGTGCAGGCTGGCCCTAAAGTCTGCCCGGAAGCCGTCGACCTCCGCGATGTTGATAACTCCCCCGCCCTTGCTTTCTCCCAACACTTCGATCTCCCGGTTGCCCTTCTTCAGGTTAAGCCTGATGCTGTTGGGATGAAGCGTCGAAGCGTTACCGACCGATTTGAACGTATACTTGAGTCCTTCTTTTGTCGCAATCTCCAGTGAGTCCTTGATCCGCTTGTCGTCGGTGGCGAAGTCAAGAAGGCCGGCGATGATGGCCCTGTCGCTACCGTGCCCTTCGTACGTGCGGGCGAATGAGTTGTAAAAAATGATTTCGGCTTCATCCGGGGTGCCACCGAGTATTTTTATGGCCACACGTGCAATGCGCACTACTCCAGCAGTATGTGAACTTGACGGCCCAATCATTACAGGACCGATCATGTCAAAAACACTACTTTTTTCAGCCATACGGGTTGAATTAACGCAATATCCTGTAAAAGGATGTTCGTTTAGGGGTATTTTCTACCGCTGGAAACGGTATTTAGAGGAACTCGGGCTGGCGGTCGACGGACAGCTATGGTTTTACCTTACGTAGAGGTTTCGCAGGCTCGATAAAGCGTTCGACGGCGATTTTCTCCTTTACGCGCTTCATTCCAGATATGTATTCCCTGCACTTCGGACTTCCGCACTGGCAGAGGAAAGGCTCCATATTCTCATCGAGGAAGGTCGCGTAGTCGAGGGTAAGTTCTTCACCCTTCGCAATTGAACGTGTTGCAACAACATTGAGTCCCTGGTAGCCGGTATTCGGATCGCAGCTGTGGTTCTGCGGCGCCCAGTTGGTAGGGTTCTCATCCCAAAGGATGAACACGTCTTTACCTACAGGATATGCATACTGGCGGAAGTCCAGCTTCTGTTTTTCATTCCAGTGGTTTTCGACAAAGCGCTTGGTAACGATACGTTGCGCGAGGGTCTCTCCCCTGAAGATGATTTCGTTCTTTGAAATGTCTTTCGTTGCGAAGATGCCGTATCCGTTGATGGAGTTGCCTTTAAGGATATACTTCTTCTGCTTGGCAGCATGACGGGCTATACCTTCAGATATGATCTGGTTGAGGAAGCCTGCCTTTCCTGCCTGGTCGTACTTCAATATATAATCGGCAGATCCTTCGTAGCCGTCTTCATAGAATGTAGAACAGGTGAAGTTGATCTCCAGGAAGTATACCTGGTTGTTCTTGTCGACCCTGAAGTCGAGGCGGCCGTAGCCTACGCCACCGAAGGCGGTGAAGATCTGTTCGGCAGCATTGCGAAGCTGCTTCTCGAGCTTACGGTCTTTGCAGGGAACGTTGCTTTCGGGATGCAGCTCTGATGTTTTTAAAGAATATGTCTTGAATGTTCTTCCTTCGGGGAAGATGTACTCCACGGGCTTATAGACCGTGCAGGTACGTCCATCGGGGTTAGCGGCTACAAGCACGGTAAGCTCGCGGCCATCGATATATTCTTCAACGAGAACGTCTTCGTATTCTTTGAGGACAGCATTGAGCTTTGCCCGAAGCTCTTTTTCGTTGCTTACCCTGGATAGTTCATCGATGCCGAGGCTGTCGCCGGCTTTAGCGGGCTTAACGAACAACGGGAAGGTCAGCTTTTCGACGATCTCCTCAACATCGTCGATCGAACGTACTTCGACAGAGGCAGGGGTCTTTACGCCCGAGCAGTAAGCCACATACTTCATCAATGGCTTTGGCGGATCGTACAGCAATGCACTAGGCCCGGTGTAAGGCAGATTCAATGCATCGAGTGCATGAATCACGTCGATAGATGGGATTTCCCATTCTAAATAGCCTTCGCAGAGGTTAACAAACACATCGTAGCCCTTTCTGCTGAGCTCTTTGAGCTGAGCATAGGTCGTGAGCTTATTAAGAAACACGTGATCTACTTCGTGTTCCGGCAGCAATGCCGATAGGTTACGAGGCGGATCATAGTTCTTATAATCTACGTTCGTGGTTGAATAGTCTGGTTGAAGCACACAGATTTTCATGCAAATAGATAGTTATAGCGGCTGATTTCTATTCTGGAGAGGAGATAGCAGTTCCTTTGAGGGGGAAGCTGATGCAAGTGACTCGATTTGGTATCTATATCACTGCAATTCATGCAAGTTTATGTTTGTTATTGACATGGTGACGCATCAATGCATCTTCGATTATCTCAATAATCAAATAAGTAAAAGATTTTTTCGCAAACCTCAAAATCGCACCGATAGAAGTATAGTCTTCATCTTCGCTTAAGCCACATTGTGCATTCACTTCAAGCACATAAAGCTTACCGGTTTGGGTGTTCATACGTATATCGAGGCGACCATAACCCATACCTCCCACCGATTTAAAGGCATCGATGCTCAGTTGTTGGATCATTGGCACCAATTCAGCCTCTGGCAGCACGTATTCATAGAGGTTCTCTTCATTAGGCATGGCCTCTTCCTCCTTATACATGTTCCAAAGACGGTCATAAGAGAGGAATTGCTCCTTTTCGGGCAACGACTTATGAAAAACACGTTCTACGGGAGGATAACAATGAAGCTTCGATGGGTTAGTGGACGATCCAACTACCAACGTGGTGAACTCCCTGCCCTTTATAAACTCTTCTACGAACAAGCCACCGGTATCGAGCTTCCAGCCATGATAGCCGTTCTGCATCTCGAATACGATCTTTTTATAGGCCTCTTCGTTATCCACGACGTTCCTGATGCCTAAACCCATGCTGCCAGCGGATATAGCGGGCTTTACGATCATCACGTCCCCTATCTCTTTGAATAGCTGCGATGCGTTGGCGGTGCTTCCATTCACGACTTTCCAGGGCGCTGTCGATACCTTATACTTATCGAAAGCTTCCTTCATCGGGATCTTCGAGGTGGTGATGGTATAGAAATGCTCGTCGGAGCCGGTATAGATAACATTTCTCTTGTTGAGAGCACGGATAACGGAAAGACCTGGGACGCTGTTCTGTTCATCTCCATCGCAGAGGTTGATGACCACGCTGGTCTTGAATGAATCGTAAGCTGCGATCTTATCGATCGTCTCTTCCACATTGCGTATAGTAACATTGATCCAATGCCATTCGCAGCCGATCTCGTCGAATACCCTGGTGTACTCGCCGTGACTTTGTGTAAAGTCATAGTAGTACTGGAGTTCCGGATCGTCCGTTTCCAGTAGAGGAGCGAGTACCCAAACTATGTATGAGTCCTTCAGTTCCCTCGCCGTCATATGTTATCTGGTCGCATTGCCAATTATTGCTATACCGCTATCGGGGCCTTTATTGAGGGATGGGCCTGGTAGTTCAATATTTCGAAATCTTCGAACTCGTATTCGAAGATTGTTGATGGCTTCCTTTTGATCGATAATGTTGGCAGTGGAAGCGGCTCACGTGTGAGCTGCAGCCTGGCCTGATCAAAATGGTTGCTGTAAAGGTGTACATCGCCGCCTGTCCACACGAAGTCGCCTGGCTTAAGGTCGCATTGCTGCGCCACCATATGAGTAAGCAAGGCATAGCTGGCGATATTGAACGGTACACCCAGGAAGAAGTCCGCACTTCTTTGATATAGCTGGCATGAGAGCGTATCATTAGCAACATAGAACTGGAAGAGAGCATGGCACGGAGGGAGAGCCATGTTGTCTACTTCTGCAGGATTCCATGCAGTAACTATATGCCTTCTTGAATCTGGTTTTGTCTTGATCTGGTTGATAACGTTAGCGATCTGGTCGATATGACGGCCATCGGGGGCCGGCCAGCTTCGCCATTGACTTCCATATACGGGACCTAGCTCGCCGTTATCATCGGCCCATTCGTCCCATATTGAAACTCCATGATCATTCAGGTACTTGATGTTGGTCTCACCACGAAGGAACCATAACAGTTCGTAGATGATGGATCGTAAATGAAGCTTCTTGGTTGTTACTAGAGGAAAGCCCTTCGAAAGATCGAATCGCATCTGTCTTCCGAATACTGACACCGTTCCTGTACCCGTTCTGTCGGTCTTTTGAGTACCCTTCTCGAGGATGTCACGCATCAACTCAAGGTATGGTGTCATGGTTTAGTGAAGTATTAAACTACAAATAAAACATATTGATAATGAATGACCAACATTAATGTCATTAAAGTGCGAAGTGCGAAGCACTATGTGCGATGATCTTGATGACCTTTCGCACATAGTACGTCGCACTTCGCGAGTATAACTTATTGACTAATCGTTAAATATCCCCTTCCACTTCTACCTGCTCCGATGAACCATCAGCAGTTACTGTTACGGTCCTGTCGCAATCACCGGTACCATAATCGATCGTAAGCTTTCTGCCATTGACCGTCAGTTCCTTTGTTCCGGCCACGGCCATGAACACCTTTGCACCTATCGCACACTCTCTCTTATACACCAGTTCGGACGTTATCTCCATCTCATAGACGTTTCCATTGCGGTTTGTACCACTTGCACTGCCTGTAACATGCCATTCATCATTCATTGGATTAGTAGCCCTGATCCAGGTATGTACGCGGTTAACTTCGCGGGTAGCAACCGATGCATCGGGCCATGTAGCCTTACCATCCTCGAGGGTTACGTTGAATTTAGGCGCCTCTTCAGTGCTTCCAGAGATGTTAGTCACCGTACGGGTACCTTCAAGGGTAATACCATTGATCGAATAGCCGTCGGTCGTTGTTACGATGGTTGAATTGGGGAAGAAACGACGCCCGTTGAAGGTAACTATGATCTTTCCTTTCCGAACATTACCCTTGTTGTCCTCACAGCCTGTGCCGAAGTCGATAACGATTGAACCCTGAGGTAACAGAGCTGTGCTGTTTTCAGATATCGTGATCGTAACCGTAGCACACTTGAAACGATGATCGAGTTTCTCTTTGGCGATCAGACGTCCCGAAGATTCGCGGCCACCGGTCACTGTGCCGTCGTCGGATGCCACGGCCGTCAGAGCCATGTCGTCGGTATCTTCATAGTAGCTGTCGACAGCTGCTTCGTTCTCGACACTCGCCGTGTCTGTAGAATTGAATTCCACTTTGTCCTCGCAGGATGCGAGAAAAACAAGACCTGCGACCATTGCTGTCGCCAGCCCCTTCATACCAATTATATTTTTCATAGTTTTCATGGGTAGTTTTCGTTTTATTGTCGTTTAGATGTAAGTCGGGGGATAAGGTTTAATGGGCATGAAAAAAATCTGGATTTCGGTACTTGCGCTCTCTATAATATGTGCTTTCGCGAGCCCTGCCCTCGCCCAGCTGAAAATTGCGAAACTGAAGTACAATGGCGGCGGCGACTGGTACGCCAATAAGACCGCCCTCCCCAACCTGATCCGTTTTTGTAATAAGGAACTGAACTTACTCCTGGAAGCTGAAGAAGATGCCGTGGAAGTGGGCAGCCAGGAGCTTTTTAATTATCCCTATGTATATATGACCGGCCACGGCAACGTGGTTTTTTCGGCCGACGAAGCCTCAAACCTCCGCAACTACCTTATAGCGGGTGGTTTCCTTCATATAGATGATAATTACGGGCTCGACAAGTTCGTCCGCATCGAACTCAAGAAAGTATTCCCCGAGCTGGAGCTGATCGAGTTACCATTCGATCATCCTATCTATCATCAAAAATTCGATTTCCCGAAAGGGCTGCCGAAGATCCACGAACACGATGGCAAGCCGGCGCAGGGCTTTGGCCTGATCTATGAAGGCAGGCTGGTTGCGTTTTACTCTTTCGAATGCGACCTGGGTAATGGATGGGAAGATCAGAGAATTCATAACGACCCGGCTGAGGTAAGAGAAAGAGCGCTGAAGATGGGAGCGAATATAATTGCATACTGTTTTACGCACTCTCTTTAGGTGCCGGGTGCGAGGTGCCAGGTGCGGTGAACCGAAAAGATCTTTCGGTTTTTTGTTGCTTTCCATCAACTAAAGTTTTAGTTTTAAACCTAAATACTTCGTTATATGAAAGAGCTTACGCGTGCCGAAGAGCAGGTGATGCAAGTGCTATGGTCATTAGGAAAGGGATTCGTGAAAGACATCATCGAAAAGATGCCAGGTCCGAAGCCTGCCTACAACACCGTATCCACAATCGTGCGGATACTCGAAACAAAAGGCTTCATCGATCACAAAGCTTATGGAAAAACGCATGAGTACTTCCCTATCGTGAGTCGCCAGAAGTACACCCAGTTTTACCTGAACAACATGGTGAAAGGATACTTCAATGGATCGATCACGAGCCTTGTATCATTCTTCGCGAAGGAGAACAGCCTTAAAGCGAATGAGCTGGAGGAGCTGATGAAGAAACTAGAAGAGATCAAGGGACGAGGTGACGAGGGGACGAGATGACGAGGTGATGAGGTGACGAGGTGACGAAACGACAATTTATGTCTTATGAGCTATATAATTGAAGCCAATATCGGATTGATCTTCCTGTATGGTATGTACCTCCTGTTGTTAAACAAGGAAAACGAGTTCAGAAAACAACGCTTTGCACTTTTAAGCCTCGTGGCTTGCGCACTGCTATTCCCGTTGTTCAGCATTACATCAACGGGCCAAACGGCGACGCTTCAACCGATCACATTGCCTGAGATAGTTATTGAAAGGACAACATCGTCAACAAATTTTATCTGGATCTACTTTGCGATTGCCCTAGCTGTCGCATTTCCCACATTATTTGGTGCGATCAAACTTTATCGCATCGCCAAAGAAAAAGGACGATACGT
Source organism: uncultured Ohtaekwangia sp. (assembly GCA_964490505.1). GTDB lineage: Bacteria > Bacteroidota > Bacteroidia > Cytophagales > Cyclobacteriaceae > ELB16-189. The sequence goes on from CAZBCP010000001.1 coordinate 457,306, forward strand.
CGGATCGTATTTCATCATCGAATCGAACAGGAACTTCCCCTCCTGGTCTTTCTTCAATTTCATTTATGTCGGACGTGCGAATGAACTCAGTAAAGAAGAAAAAGATCTCATCATCCAACACGAGATGCTTCACGGCCGATTGTTGCACTCGATAGATATGCTTGCAACCACTCTCCTGTGCATCGCGTTCTGGTTCAACCCGGCGGTGTGGCTCGTCCGAAGAAATCTTGCGAAGATCCACGAGTTCGAAGTAGACGCTATTATCGCGCAACAGAACGGCCCTGCCGATTACTCGATGCTATTGGCGAAGACAGCGCTCTCCGGCAACGGATTTCTTCTAGCTCATCATTTCAATCAATCATTCATCTTAAAAAGAATCAATATGATCAACATGATTAAAAATAGGATCAGCACATGGAAAGTGGCTGGCCTTGGCATCGCAGTAGTACTTTATTTAGTTGGAGTGGCCTGCAACGAACCCGTCGCACAGAAGACGACCGAAGAAAGACCTGCCAGCAAATTGACACTCGACGAAAGTGGCGAGATATTTACTGTCGTAGATCAAACAGCAGTACCAAAAAATGGTATAACAGAATTTTACGAAGAGATCTCACACAACCTGGAATATCCTGAGCAGGCAAGAAAAATGGGCCTGGAAGGAAAAGTGTTCATTGAATTTATCGTAAACAAAGACGGTCATCTGTCCGACATAAAAGTGCTTAAGGGTATTGGCGGGGGATGCGATGCGGCGGCATTAAAAGCCGTTACTGAAACAAGCTTTTGGAATCCAGGAAAGAAAGGTGGTGTAGCCGTCCGTCAACGAATTGTGTTGCCTGTTACATTTAAATTGGGCTGATCATTTCATCCAATCGCGCAGCTTCTCGTAAGGTATCAAAACCTCCGTATAGCCGTCGGCAATAGAACCAACTGTGTAGTCGTTGAGTATGAATACGATGCCCTCTTTGCGAAAACCGTAGTTGTCGGCAACCTGGAACTCCCCCGTAACGTCGTCGTCGTTGATTTGCACGAGGGAGTCAGTCTGCAAAAGATCGAGTTGATTGCGAAGCTCCTCCTCTCCCAGCCTGGTGAGATCTTCTTCGTAGCCTGGACGGAGCATAGCATCCAGAAGGTACGTGGTGCCGGTCTTTGGGTCAACATTCACAAAGCCGGTGGTAAGTGTTGAGTGCGCGCCTCCGGTGAATTCCTCGTATTCAACTTGCAGGCTGATCAGTGTATCGGATGAGATCAGGACCTTTGCTCTTCCGTTGAAGGACCAGCCGAGGTCGAAGTCGGGAATGTCTTTGTGGAATGTTTCGAACTCTTTCACGAACTCGTCTCCCATTTGCTGAAGGGATTTTGGCTCGCCGCTTGAACCTCCAAGGATATAATTGATACGATCGCTGATCGATTTCCGAACGGTGGTGTCGAGGCCAAGAAAGTCGGGATACTGAACTTCGAAATAAACGCAGGTAGAGTCGCCATTGCAGCCGCCTGGTGACTCTACTTTGAAATCCTTCATTACAAAATCGACAACAGGTTTCTCCTTAAGCTGGCTGCAGGCAGCAAACATCAATACTATTAAACCAAACCCAGTTGTCTTCTTCACTGTTATGATTTCTTATTGAATACTTCTTCGAGCTTCTTTTGCAATGCAGCTCCACGCAGGTTCTTGGCAATGATCACACCATCGGGATCCAATAAGATCGAAAAAGGAATAGCGTTAATGTTGTAATCGATAGCAGCCTGCGATTCGAAGTACTTCAGGTCAGACACGTGTGTCCATGTGAGACCGTCTTCTTTAATGGCTGAAACCCAATCGCCCTTATCGCGGTCGAGCGATACACCGTACACTTCGAAGCCTTTGTTCTTGAATTGATTGTATGCTTTTACAACGTTGGGATTCTCTTTACGGCACGGACGGCACCAGTATGCCCAGAAATCGACCAGCACATACTTGCCTTTCAATGAGCTTAATGCAACGGTCTTGCCATCGGGATCGGGAAGAGATATTTCGGGAGCTTTTTGTCCTATCGCCGTGATGGCCATCTTCTTCACCATATCAGCGAATTGTTTTACATGGATAGATGTCGGGATCTTCGCACTAGCTTCGTCGGCAACTTTCTTATAGAATGGGTAGTAGCGATCCTTCTCGAATGTATTGCCCTGCAAAAGATTGATCAAGCCAAGGCCGACGGGTTTGTCTTCGAGGCTTTTTACGATGGCATCGTATTCCTGGTAGTGGATTTCCATGTATTGATCCTGCAGCGCGCCGATCCGTGCCTCGTCTTTGGCTTGTACTGCCTCCTGGAACTGACCCTCGATCTGTCGTACCGTAGGGGTCTGCTGGAAGGTCTGCAGTTTTTGCTGCACCTCTTTCATAAGATCGTAGTCGGGCGAGCCGATGATCTCGAATGCTCCGGATGCGTCGTTACCATCGACATTAACGGTGACGTTGGAATGATCGAGTACGAGGTCGACAACCTGTGTGTTGAAATAGTTGATACGATAGATACCGGGCTCCGTGAGGTGGATGGTCTTGGAGTAAGCTCCATCGGAGTCGACGGTTAGCGAATCTTTGTTCGGATTATCGTTCGGCGTAAGCTCTTCGATGTAAACCGGAGCCTCTTGCGGGAACTTTACCTTTCCGCTGATTGTGATGTCCCATCCTCCATCGGCGGCTTTCTTTTCCTGGTTAGAACATGCAGCGGCGAGCACTGCGATGAACAGGTATATTACTTTTTTCATGATACTGTAAATTCTACTTCAAGTTTTCGACTAATAATTCATTGGCGCGCTTCGGATCGGCTTTGCCTTTGCTGCGCTTCATTACCTCACCCATAAACATGGTGATAATGCCCTTCTTTCCGTTCTTATATTCCTCCACCTTCAATGGAAACTCTTTGATGACTTCTTTTACGATCGGAAGGATTGTGTCGGCATTGCTGTCCTGCAGCAAGTTAAGCCTTGTGGCGATCTGTTCAGGCGTCTCCCGGCTACCGGACACCAGTTCGGGAAATATTTTCTGTGAAGCTACCGAGAAACTCACCTTTCCTTCCTCGACGAGCGAGATGAGCTCGGCGACAGTGGTTGAATTGAAAGGAAACTCATTGTGCTCGTTGAGGTATGACTTCACAGGGCCCATTACCCAATTGGAGGCTGCTTTATAATTATCGGTATGCTGGCAAACATCCTCGAAATACATGGCAACCTCGCGCGACTCCGTGAGAACCATAGCATCGTACTCCGGGAGATGATAGTTGTTGATGTACTTGAGCAGCAATGCCTTCGGAAGCTCGGGCATTGATGCTTTGATCCTGTTAAGCCAATCTTCCGAAACTTCGAGAGGACTTAGGTCGGGATCGGGAAAATAACGGTAGTCGTTGAGCTCTTCCTTGGTACGCATGCCGAACGTTTTTCCGGAGTTGGCTTCGAAGAGACGGGTTTCGGAGAAGATCTCGTTTCCTTTTTCGACCTCTTTTACCTGGCGCTCTATTTCGTGATCGATAGCTCGCTGAACATTACGAATAGAATTCATGTTCTTGACCTCTACTTTCTTTCCAAAAACTCTAGAGCCCTTGGGCATGATCGACACGTTGGCGTCGCAACGAAGAGAGCCCTCCTCCATGTTACCGTCACAGATCTCGAGATAGCGAACGAGCTTTCGGATCTCGGTGAGAATGAGTCCAGCCTCTTCAGATGTGCGGATGGCCGGCTCGGTAACGATCTCTATCAATGCAGTGCCGGCGCGGTTGAAGTCGAGAACGCTTTCGTTCTGTCCTTCCAGGTGCATCGACTTGCCGGCGTCTTCTTCGATATGAATTCGGTTGAGTGGAATGTTCTTTTCTACTCCGTCTTTTGTCTTGATGGTAATATAACCGCCTTTGCAGATGGGTGTACGGTCTTGTGTGATCTGGTAGCCTTTCGGAAGGTCGGGATAGAAGTAGTTCTTGCGATCGAAGATCTGCTTGCGTGAGATGTCGCAATTGCATGCGAGTCCCATCTTGATAGCGTATTCCACCACTTTCCTGTTGAGCTTAGGAAGTGTTCCAGGGTGCGCGAGTGTGATCACACTTACGTTGGTATTGGGAGCATCGCCGAAGGAGACAGAGTCGGAGCAATAGATCTTAGTACGCGTAGAAAGCTGGGCATGGACTTCCAGGCCTATAACAGGAGTGTATTTGTCGTATGGTGTGGGGCTAGTTGACAAGAAGTTGCTTGGCTTTGGTAATTACTGACGACAAACCTTCAAGCTTTTTACCACCTGCAGTGGCATAGAATGGCTGACCGCCGCCGCCACCTTCAATCTCTTTTGCAAGGGCCTTCACGATCTCGACGGCATTGAATTTCTTCACAGCTTCTTCACCGAGCATCACAGAGATCTGGGGCTTCCCTTCAATGTCTGCAGCCAGTACAAGCAAAAGATTGGGATTAATATTCCTTAAACCGTACGAAATATTTTTCAAGGCATCGCTGTTTGGGACCGACACGCGTTCGATGATCGCATTATTGGAGATCTTTCCCTTCAATTCGTTAAGGATCAAATTAGCCTCTTTGTTATTCAATACTTCGATCTTCTTCTCCAATGCATGCTTTTCTTCTACGAGCGATTGTAGCGAAGCAGCCACATCTTTAGGATTCTTTAACAAAGTCTTAAGCTCGTCGAGCAATGCAAGCGATTGGCGGAAGTAGTTCAGTGCACCTTCTCCTGTTACAGCTTCGATACGGCGCACGCCGGCAGCCACCGAACTCTCGGACAATATCTTGAACAAGCCGATGTTTCCTGTAGCAGGCACGTGCGTTCCACCGCAAAGCTCGACAGAGAACTTGGGATCGAACGTGATCACGCGGACAAACTCGCCATATTTTTCGCCGAACAGCGCCATAGCGCCGAGCTTCTTCGCCTGTTCGATCGGGACGTTGCGTTTTTCATCGAGTGCAATGTTCTCCATTACCCGCTGGTTGACGATCGCCTCTACCTTCGAGATCTCTTCGGGGGTCATTGCCGCGAAGTGCGAGAAGTCGAAACGAAGAATGGCATCGTTCACCAAAGAGCCTTTCTGCTCCACATGTTTGCCCAGCACCTGGCGCAGGGCCGCATGGAGAAGGTGTGTGGCCGAGTGATTGTTCATCGAAGAGCGACGTTTCTTGTTGTCGATCTTCAGTTGCCATGACCCGTCGAGCTTCGAAGGAAGCTTCTCCGCGAAATGAATGATCAGTTCGTTCTCTTTCTTTGTATCGACGATCTGGATGGTCTCGTTACCGGTAATAGCGACGCCGGTATCTCCTACTTGTCCGCCGCTTTCGGCATAGAAAGGAGTTTTATCGAATACGAGCTGGTATAGCTCTTTGTTCTTTTGTTTGATCTTACGGTACTTCGAAAGGGTTGCCGTCGACTCGATAAAGTCGTAACCGATGAATTCCGTTTTTACATCATCGCCGACAGCGATCCAGTCACCGGTTTCTTTAGCGGCATCGACGCGCGACCGGGCCTTCTGCTTCGCCATCTCTTCGTTGAAGCCCTTCTCGTCGACAGTAAATCCGCGCTCACGAGCGATCAGTGACGTAAGGTCGAACGGGAATCCGTAAGTATCGAATAACTCGAAAGCCTGTTCGCCAGTTATAGCATTCAGGCCCTCGATCCTCTTTAAGCCTTTATCAAGCGTTCTCAAAAACGAGATCTCTTCCTCTTGTACAACTCTCTCGACATAATCGAGCTGCGAATGCAATTCGGGGAACACATCTTTCAGTTGCAAAGCAAGCAATGGCACCAAACGATGTATGAATGGCTCTTTGAAATTCAAGTAAGAGAATCCATAACGAACAGCCCTTCGAAGAATACGACGGATCACATAACCCGCACCCGTATTCGAAGGCAGTTGTCCATCGGCAATAGCAAACGACACCGCGCGAATGTGGTCGGAGATAACGCGTATCGCAACATCCTGCTTGTTATCAAGCGCGCCGTGGTATTTCACACCAGCATGCTGTGCGATGAATTCGATCAACGGACTAAAAACATCGGTATCGTAATTCGAAGTCTTCTTTTGTATGGCCATGCAAAGACGTTCGAAGCCCATACCGGTATCCACGTGCTTATCGGGCAGTGGCTCGAGTGCTCCCGAAGCCAACCTGTTGAACTGAATGAACACGAGGTTCCATATCTCTACAACCTGCGGGTGATCGTTATTCACAAGGTCACGACCAGGTCTCTTATCATTGGGATCGTCTCGTAAGTCGATATGTATTTCGGAGCATGGACCGCAAGGACCACTCTCTCCCATCTCCCAAAAGTTATCTTTTTTAACACCATGAAGGATGCGGTCCTCACTCACAAAGCGTTTCCACAGCTCTTTCGCTTCTTCGTCGACAGGCAGGTTGTCTTTTTTATCGCCACCGAATACAGTCACATACAACTTATCCTTCGGCAATCCATATACTTCCGTCAATAGTTCCCATGCCCAGGCAATAGCGTCCTTCTTAAAGTAATCTCCGAACGACCAGTTGCCGAGCATCTCGAACATAGTATGGTGATAGGTATCGAGACCAACATCTTCGAGATCGTTGTGTTTACCGCTTACGCGGAGACACTTCTGGGTATCGGCTATGCGCTTGTACTTCGGAGCGGCGTTGCCAAGGAAATAGTCCTTGAACTGCACCATTCCCGAGTTTGTGAAGAGCAGTGTAGGGTCATTTTTAAGCACTAAAGGTGCAGAAGGGACTATCTGGTGCCCCTTCGACTTAAAGAAATCGAGGAATTTTCGTCGAATTGTAATGGAATCCATCGGTTCTGGCGGACGGTTAGACCGGCACTCGTGCGGAGGCAGGCTTTGCCAAGTCCAATTTTTAATTATCTTTATCGGCCCAAAACCCCAAATTTAGCAGTATTTAAAGGACTTTCATGCCCCAGACCAAATATTACTACAATGCGAAGACGCTGCGGTATGAACGGGCAAGGCCATCGGTATCGGGCATTTTGTCCACCGGCATAGGTCTACTCGCATTTGGTGCGGTCTTCTTCATCGGGCTTTTCTATCTCCAGAATAAACTCATCGATACTCCTGCGGAACGACAGCTTCGTACGGAGAATGCGGCGCTGAAAAATCATTATAAGGTCCTTTCTGCGAAGCTGCAGTCGTCCAAAAGCAATCTTTCGGAGCTTATAAAGAAAGAGGACAATCTATATTCAACGTTCTTCGATTCATCGCCCGAAGCAGCAACCACATCTGCCAGGGAGAACAACATTCTCGTTGCCGATGAAGAACAGTTCCACCAGACAATTAAAGATCTGACCTCATTATATCAGTCGTCCTATTTCAAAGCGGCGATCAGCAACGATCATTATTCGCGATACGCAAGTGTTTCAAGGTATGATCTCGAGCAGATCAAAAGTTTTCCCGGAGCACTTCCAGTGCCTGATGCAGATGAGAAAATGCTGGTATCTGGTTTCGGAACACGCATTAATCCATGGCACAAAGCGAAATATCATCATGATGGTATTGACTTCGCAGGTGTTCGTGGTTCACCGGTGCTCGCTACCGGCGATGGCACTGTAGTTCTTGTAAAGCAAAGCGATCTCCCTGCCGGTTACGGCAGCTATATCGAGATCGATCATGGTTATGGATACATAACCCGTTACACGCACCTTGGTGAATTGAAGGTGCGTACTGGTCAGAAAGTGAAGAAAGGAAATACCATAGCGTTTATGGGCATGAGCGGCGGTTCTATCGCGCCTCACGTTCATTACGAAGTTCTGAAAGGCGGACATCAAATTGATCCGATGAAGGTTTTGGTCGAAGGGTTAGGGTCAGATCAGTTCAATCTCATGGCGAAAGCCGCGAGCCAACCCAACCAATCCCTCGACTGATGCCGAAAGTACGCTACCACTATAACGAAGAAACCTGTAAGTATGAGCCGATCATCATTCGAGGTCGTGCATTTTTCCGCCGAGTGATATTTTTTGTGATCGCATCGTATTGCGTTGGTCTCAGTGGCCTTCTTTATTTCAATTACAAGTATCCTTCGTGGGACGAGACCGAGCTTCGCAATGAGAACCGGATCCTCATGGCGCAATGGAAGACGCTCGACGACCAGGTAAAGCAGGCTTCCGACAGGCTTACAGCCCTCGAGAACAGCGACGACAATACTTACCGAACTATTCTCGACCTAAGCCCTCTCGACAGCACAGAACGTGCAGCTGGTGTTGGTGGTCGCGAGATGGAAGGTGCAAACATCTTCTATCCAACGATCCGTAGCGGTTACGAAAAGATCGCAAAGCTCGATGCACGCCTCGATATCGAAAAACAATCGTTCGATGATCTGCTCGGAGAGCTTCATACAAAAGAAAAGAAATGGGCATCTACGCCCGCGCTCACACCCATTGCCAACAAAGACCTGATCCGCCTGCATACAACATTTGGTATGCGCCTCCATCCCATTCTCGGCTACTGGCGTGAGCACCGTGGTCTCGATCTTACTGCTCCGAAAAACGCCCCGGTATATGCAACGGGTGACGGCTACGTTTACATGGCTTATTATTCAGATACTTATGGACAGGTAGTATACCTGCGCCACGGTTTTGGATATGAAACACGTTACGCCCACCTCACAAAGTACATCGTAACAGAAGGTCAACGCGTCCAGCGAGGACAGGTGATCGGTTACGTGGGAACTACAGGCCAGTCGGATGCTAATCACCTCCATTATGAGGTACTTCTCAACGGTAGCCAGGTGAATCCGATGAATTTTTTCCACAGATACCTGAGCAACGAGGAGTATCAGAAGCTTATAGATCAGGCTAAAGTCGGCGGGCCACCTTTGGATTGATGATTGCTCATTGACGAGCGTTCATTAACGATTAACGATCTATCAATGCATTGATCAATGATCAATCGTCAATGATCAATGAACAATCGTCAATGATCAGTGTTAAATCTCCTATCTTTGAGTTTATGAGGTTCGTTTTTCTTCTCCTGACAGTCGTTTCCCTTTGCGAAGCCCAGACTACCAAGCCCCCCAAACAAGTTGTATATAATACGATCGGTGTAAAATCGGCCCCCCTGGTGTCGCCTGTGTCGATGGAGCTTTATGCGCGATTTCAGCATAAGGTTGCAGCAACTAAAAATGCGAACGACAAGTTCGATGTCAACATCAATTCACCAAAGTCGGTGAATTACCTTCCGGAAAGAGGTAAGTTCTATGTTCAATCGCTCGAGGGAAATGAGACGGTTGTTTATGATCTCAAAACGCTGAACAAGCTGAAAGTTATCAAGCATGATTTCAATGCTTCGAATCAGAATTTGTTCAAGGATGGCGAGACCACTGTTTTCGATTACAAGTTCCAGTTCCGAAGCGGAAGTTTCAATACGTTCAAGGGCAAGCCGGTAGAGAGTTGTTTCTCGCACGAGGGCAGGTTCCTTTGGGTTACATACTACAGGCGCAGCTACGATCCAAATGCTATTAATCCATCTGCCGTAGCGATCATCGATACAAACCTAGACGAGATCGTTCGCGTAATGCCCGCTGGTGTGCTGCCTAAGATGATCGCAGCTTCACCCGATAATCGCTATGTAGCTGTAACGCATTGGGGTGATAATACGATAGGCATTATTGATATCGCAGGCGATGATCCATTCCAGTTCAAATATGTAAAACATCTCATCGTTGATCGCCGGTTGGAGCTCAGTTTCGGTGTGAACGAGAAGATCGATCGCGATGTGAACTGCGGTTATTGTTTGAGAGGCACTGTGTTTACACCCGACAGTAAGTTTTTATTGGTGGGACGTATGGGCGGCGGTGGAATTGCGCTGTTTGATGTCGACAAAGACTACGAATACATGGGTGTTACGTTCACGCAGTATCACAACATCCGTCATCTCGTTATTTCCGGCGACGATCTGCTGTTGAGCACGAATTCTAACGGTTATATCCAGAAGATCCCGTGGCGAACTTTCGTTGAACATCGCCAGCAGCAGGGCGGGAAGGTGTCTACCTTAAGCGAGGGATGGCAGAATTGCTATGTTGGACCCGGTGTACGAACGATCTCTGTCTCGAACGGAGGCAAGTACATCTTTGCATGTGTAAACGAAGCCAGCAAGATCGTTGCGGTGGAGACGAGCACGATGAAAGTTGTTTCCGAGATACCTGCTGATTCGTTTCCGGTTGGTATGGAGATCACGGATACGAACGATTATTTGCTTGTTACAGCCCAGGGCAAGTCGAATGCAGGTGGTGGACATTCGGTTACAATCTATAAAGTGACCTACACGGCACAATAATGAAGGATAGGTTATCCACAATTCCACGTTGACATCTTGTATATTAATTTTGTGACGTCGCGTTGCACTCCGTATTAAGAATTTATTATTTTGCATGAAGTTCACCGTTAAATCAGAGGTGAAACACCCATCTTAGCTGCTACATGGCGTATAAAGAGAAAGAAATTGAAAAGATTTACTACTCTATCGGTGAAGTAGCTGAAATGTTCAACGTAGCTCCGTCGCTCATCCGCTTCTGGGAATCTGAGTTCGAGCTCATCCAACCAAAAAAGAACCGCAAAGGCAATCGTCAGTTCACGAAAGAAGATATCGAGAACGTCAGAACGATCTATCATCTCGTAAAAGAGAAAGGTTTCACGCTTCAGGGTGCCAAGGAGATGCTCCGCAACGACTCGCAGGCAGTGAAAGACAAAATGGAGATGATCTCTTCTCTTAAAAGAGTGCGTCAGTTCCTCACTGAGGTACGGGAGAAGCTGAAGTAACGAGATGACGAGGTGACGAATCTTGTCTGGCTTTCCTGACACAACTGCACAAAAAATCTTTCCTGACGTTTCGTTTCAAGTTAAATCGCGGGGATGGACCAGGAACGTCTCTCCTTTCTCGCACTGCATTTCATTCCGGGCGTCGGAACGCGCCTCATCAAGCAGCTCATCAGCTATTGCGGAAGCGCTACAGAAGTCTTTAAACGCCCCAGGGGCAAGCTTCAAACAATACCAGGAGTCGGTCCAGCCACCGCACAGGCCATCACCACCGGGAAAACATTCGGCTTAGCGGAAAAGGAATTCAAAAAAGCATCAAAAGAAGACGCCGAGATCCTGTTCTTCACCGACAAACAATATCCCGATCGACTGAAAACGATCGACGACGCTCCAACGATGCTTTATTTCAAAGGCAACTGTAATCTCAATCATCATAAGATCGTCGGCATCGTAGGAACACGACAAGCAACAGCGTACGGAAAAAAGATCGTAGAGAAGATCGTTGAAGACCTCGTGCCTCACCAGGCTGTCATATTGAGTGGACTGGCCTATGGGATCGATATTCACGCACACCGGCAGGCGATCAAACAACAACTCCAAACAATTGCCGTGATGGGCAGTGGTCTCGATGTGATCTATCCCGGCAACCACGCCGACGTTGCGAGAAAAATGATAGATCACGGCGGACTCGTCACTGAAAACTTTTTCGGCACGAAGCCCGACGCCCATAATTTTCCTTCACGAAATAGAATTATAGCAGGTATGTGCGATGCATTGATCGTTGTTGAAGCTGCCGAGACCGGTGGAGCATTGATCACAGCAGAGATCGCGAACAGTTACAACAAAGATGTGTTTGCTATACCCGGTGCGATCGGGCAAACCTACTCCGAAGGATGCAACAGGCTCATCAAGATCAATAAAGCCGCGCTATTTCAGTCGGTAAAAGATCTCGAATACATTATGAGTTGGGCGCCGGGGATCGAAGGTGAAGTCCGTAGAATACAACAGATAGAATTAAGCTCCGAAGAACAGCAGGTTGTCGACGCCATCACCACCAAAGGAAGCTCTATGCAAATAGATGAATTGGCGTGGAAGACAGGAATACCACCGGGTGTACTGGCTACTCTACTCCTTCACCTTGAATTCAAGGGTATGATCAAGCCGTTGCCGGGAAAACTTTACCAGCTAACATGATAGCCTTTCCGAATTCTTCCATTTCCATCGTAAGCTCTTCGTTCTTTTCGAGCAGGTATTTCACGATCGTCTCTGTTGCGAGATTTCCTACGAGCTTGTCTTCCGCCATCGGGCATCCGCCAAAGCCGTTAATGGCTCCATCGAAACGTTTACACCCCGACAGGTATGCCGCCTCGATCTTTTCGACAGCCGTCGCGGGATTGCTATGGAGATGAACACCGATCTCCATCTTCGGGAACTGTGCCGACAATGATGTGAAGAGCTTGCGTATCTGTTCGGGCTTCGACACACCAATAGTATCAGCCAAAGAAACGATCTCGATACCGAGTGTATTCAGGATGTCGACAAACTTTCCCACGACAGCTTCATCGTATGGATCGCCGTAAGGATTTCCGAAGCCCATGCTGATGTATACCACGAGCTGCTTCCCATTTTTCACACAGAGGTCCTGCATCTCTGCAACTGTGTTGAGCGCTTCTGTTATCGACTTGTTTGTATTTCTTTTCTGGAACGTTTCCGATATCGACAAGGGGAATCCCAGGTAGGAGATCATTCCAAACTTACAGGCATCCTCTGCACCGCGTGTGTTCGCAACGATCGCAAGCAACTTCGTGCGACCAATATTCATATCGAGACCGTCGAGTACTTCGGCGGTGTCGCGCATTTGCGGGATCGCTTTCGGTGAAACAAAGCTTCCGAAATCGATAGTGTCGAATCCCACCCGCAAGAGTTGATTTATGTATGAGATTTTTTTTGCCGTTGGAATAAATTCATCTATTCCCTGCATGGCATCTCGCGGACACTCAATTATTTTCATATTATAAATATCGGTAAACCTTCTTCGTGGAAAAATATACACAAGTGAACGCTAGAAATGTCGCTTCATCCCTATTCTTTGAAATATATTGTCAACCAATCGATTAATTGCTCGAATAAGCTACACCACCTATGCCGTTGACGCCTTTTCCCGGGACCCTGGGTCCCAAGAGAGCCGCCCACCTATTGCGCAGGGCAACGTTCGGACCAAGTAAAGACGATATAGACACCTACGCAGGTAAAACCGCCGCCGCGGCCGTGAGCGATCTGTTCAGTGCAACGCTTCCTACGCCCGAAGCCCCGATCGATCCCAAGACAGGTACCGAATGGGCCGTGTCTGGAACCACCGATGCAAATTCAGGCGAAGGCGAACTCCAGGATTTCTTCAAGGGATGGTTCATGGCCCAGATGATGAGCAGTGGTGTCGACCCAGGGATCTCATTGCAATATTCCGCCCGCGAGAAAATAGTATTCTTTATACATACCGTTCTCACTGCGATCACAACAAAGATCGATAGCAGTCGCGCCCTGTATTTTCAAAATCAATTGTTCCGGATGTTCGCTCTCGACAAAGAAGATGCAGGCGAGCTCCAGCTGAACTTTAAAGAACTGACAAAGAAGGTGAGTGTCGACAACGCCATGTTACGCCTGCTCGACGGGAATCTGAACGTTAACGGAAGTCCAAACGAAAACTACGCGCGCGAACTCCTCGAATTATATACTATTGGCCGCGGCCTCGAAGGGCACGTTCCCGAAACAACAGAGCCCGGCGACTATTTTGTATATCGTGAAGCAGATGTTCAAGCTGCCGCACGAGTGCTTTCAGGTTGGGACTTCGACGACACATTCGAGAACATCGATCCCGACACGCTGCTTCCGCGCGGGAAAGTAAAGGGCAGTCCCGAAAATGCGGCGTCACACGACAACACACCGAAAACCTTTAGCGACCGCTTCGATGGCACAGTGATCCAACGTCCTACCGGCGTCGATTTTCCTGGTACCAATCCTACCGAAGCCACTGCGATCGACGAGATCTCCCAACTGATCGATATGATCTACACTAAACGCGAGACCGCACTCAACATCTGTCGCCGCATTTACAGGCATTTCGTTTACCACAACATCACGGAGGACATCGATACTAACATCATCTCTCCTCTCGCCGATACGTTTGTCGCCAACGGTTTCAAACTCCAGCCAGTTCTCGAAGAACTCTTCACCAGCGAACATTTCTACGATGCCACATCCGGTACCGTTAACGACGATAACTTCGGGGCCATCATCCGTTCTCCGCTCGACCTGATGATAGGAACGTTCCGGTTGTTCGGCAATGTTCTTCCAGATTACAAAACTCAACCTGAGGAGCTCTATGCTATCACTGGTCCGATGCTCAGCAGGCTGTCGTTGATGGGAATGAATTTCTATGAACCGTATGATGTCGCAGGCTACGATGCATATCACCAGTTCCCGATCTTCCATCGCGCATGGATCTCTACGAACTACCTGACGCGCCGTTACGAATTCGTTCGCCTGTTGCTCGAACATAAAGACGATCCCACGGAGCCGAAGATCGATGCATATAACTTCGTTTATAATAAAATTCAGTTTGCACGGGCAGCCGACGCGAAGCTTTTGATACAAGACCTCGCGAAGTACTTCCTTCCAATGCACGAAAACCTGACGTTCGATCCAGATGCCGATGAAAGTGCCGGATCGGAACTGACTGCCGAACGCATTGAATATTTCTTAACTGCATTCCTCAAGTCGCCGCAGATCGATGTCGATCCGGAAGCCACGTGGACCGACCGTTGGTTGCATCCTGAAAATTACCAGGAACCTGAAGTAGTGATCGGCCAGCTCCGTTCGCTGTTCAATGCGATGTTACAATCTCCCGAATATCAACTTTACTGAGATCATGAAGAGAAGAAATTTCATAAAGCAACTGTCGCTGGCCAGTATCCCTTTCACCATCGGCGGTATCCCGATGAGGTTGATGGCGGAGAACTCACTCACTCGCATGGCCCGCAAGGCCAGCAACGATCGCGTCCTCATCATCCTGCAGATGCACGGCGGTAACGACGGTCTCAATGCCGTTATACCTGTCGAAGCATACGATCTTTACTACAGTCGTCGTGCTAACATCGCTATTCCTTCGAAGAACAGTCTTCGAAAGATGATCAATCTCGACAGCACGTTGAAGGGCGAAGCACAGGTTGGTCTTCATCCCGATATGATGGGCATGAAAGATCTCTACGATCGCGGTCGCGCGTGTATCGTGCAGGGCGTTTCCTATAAGAATAACAACGGTTCTCACTTCCGCGGTCGTGATATCTCATTCATGGGCGGAAGCTTCGACGACTATTTTTCATCCGGTTGGGTGGGGCGATATCTCCAACAGGAGTTCGCGCCACTTCAATACCCCGATGATTTCCCCAACGACGACATGAAAGATCCGCTCGCCATCGAAATGGGCAGCGATGTATCGTTGATCTTCCACCAGGGCGATCATATTCCTACTTCTATCTCAATCGACAGCCCCGAACAATTCGCGCAGCTTGTCGATGAGCTGGAGGGTTTCACAGACCAGGGCATCGATCCACGCGGAAAACCCCCTGTTGCACTGAATGATTCTAACTACGGCAAGGAATTGAACTGGATCCTCGATCTCGAAGATAAATCGGAAGACTACGCCGACAGGTTGTACGAGGTTTGGAAAGCGGCTCCGGAGACCCAGGTCGACTATCCCGAGAAATATCCATTTAATGCTCCGCAGGGAAGTATGACCAACGGTCTTACTCCGCAGCTGAAGCTTATTGCGAGATTGCTCGATGGCGGTGGAGCAGGTCAAGGTGTAAAAACAAAGGTGTTCCTTGTGAAGATCGGCGGCTTCGACACACACGCCGAGCAGGTAGAAAAATACGATCCTACTATGGGCGCACATGCTGCGTTGATGTACCACATCACATCGGCAATGCAAGCGTTCCAGAAAGACCTGCAGCTCCGCGGTATAGAAGACCGCGTGCTCACGGTAACAACATCCGAGTTTGGACGACGCATCCACTCCAACGGCAGCTACGGCACCGACCATGGTACTGGCGGACCAGTATTCATCTTCGGTAAAAGCGCAACACCCGGTGTTGTCGGAGTTGTACCCGATCTGAACCAGGACAACGTAGAAATGCAGTTCGACTATCGCCAGGTGTATGCGAGTATCCTTCGCGACTGGATGGGCGTTAGCGAGACCGTGATCAACAACGATATTTTCTTCAAGAACTTTATCAACGGACCGAAAGAAGAAGGTACGGGCAACTATGAGCCGATCTCTGTTGCGACAAACGTCGTTAGCGGAATCGACGAGTTTCAGTCGTCAAGGTTTAAGTTGTATGAGTGCTTTCCCAATCCCGTGAAGGGCGATGTGAACATCGGCTTTCGCATCAATGCAAGGTCGCATGTCAAACTAACCCTGCTCGACTCACAGGGACGACAACTCGGCATACTAATGAATGAAGACAAAGACGAGGGAGAACATTTTGTGAAGGCGGATATGGGCGTTTACCCTCCCGGGGTCTATCTTTATCAGATCAAGGCAGGTATTCTCACTGACACAAAGAAAATGGTAGTAACTCGGTAAACTATGAAGAGATCTTTACTCCTCCTTTTCCTCGCCCTGGCGACTGTAGGAGTCTTCGCACAAAAGAAGAAGCCTGCCGGCAGGCAAGCTCCGCCTTCAATGAAATCAAAAGGCACGGCAACAGAACGGTTTCTTAATAAACAATTCTGGCTGGGCTTCAAAGCCGGTGTAAACCTCACCGATCCGCTAGTACAGGCGCGATACTCGGTGATCGTACCCGCCAACTACGACCCGTCGCTCACCAACAAGAAATACCAGTCGTTCAACAAGCTGGGTGGACAGGCTACATTGGAGGTCACCTTCTACTATAAAGGCATCTCGATAAGCGCACAGCCAACTTATCGTACTTCGAAGTTCACATATGCTAATGAGTATACCTGGACCAGCGCCGAATCGGCATCGACCAACCTTAATCTCAAGTTCGACCAGGAACAACAACTCGATTATTTTGATCTGCCTTTGCTGTTGAAGTATGAATTCACTCAAAACAAGCTGAGGCCTTTTATACAAGCTGGCGTTTATTATTCCATACTCGTAAATGCTACGAAGGGAGTTACGGTTTCCGGAACCGATAATGCGTCGGGAGGAACTACAACATTTGAGAATGAACCGGTGGTTGTTGGCGCAAAAGATCTCTTCACCAACAACTGGGGTGCTATCGCAGGTGGCGGATTGAACTACAACCTTGGAAACGTCCGTGTAGTCCTCGACATCTCCTATCATATCGGTATGAGCAATATCGCTAATGTGAACAACCGCTTCGCCAACGACCGCCTCAGTGGTATCGGCGATGCACAAGACGATCTTAAGACCAATCATTTGCTGTTCTCCGTCGGATGTCTCTTCCCCCTTCGTTTCCTCAGCAACAATTACAAATCGCTCGACTGATTATGAAGAACTTCATTTTAATACTGTTCGCCGTCGTTCTTCTCGGATTTGTTTCCTGTAAGAATGAAGCCGATCCAGAAGCCGATAAGAGCTTCTTCACGAAGTTTTACGATAACTCGAATTTTAGCGCAGCCTATATCCCACTCGATGCAGTGCAAACGAGCGACGGTGGATACATTGTTTTAGCACTCAAGAAAGTGATCGACTCCGAAGGAACGGATGTTGACCCTGCGACCATTTATTTACTGAGAACAGATGAGTTCGGCGGATTGGTATCGGATAATGAGCTCGATGCCAGTCTCGGTATGCCGGCGCCTTCATTGCTCAACGTTGCCGGAAAGTTTTATTTCTTCTGCATGGATCTCGGTACGTTTAGCATCCAGTTGATGGAAGTGAGTGAAAACGGGACTATCGCCCAGCAACTGAATGTAGGCGGCGCATATCCTTTAGCTGCAGGGGTCGATGGTACGTCGTTATTGCTCTTGAGTTACGATCCCGGAAGCCGCAATTCGGTGATGTCTGTTGTTGCTACCGATGGGCACGTAGCAGCTTCGAAAGGATTTACCATTGGTGCAGCCGATGGTCCGTATGCTCCTGAAAGCTCTATTCTTGACCATGCGCTTCGCACAGGTCCGCAATTGCCATTCTTCGTGGGCAAGACCTCGGGTGGCCAGTATTATTTCAATGGTATGTATAACTACACGCTATCCGTCGTGTTTACTGATCTCAATGGCGACAATCCATCGGGTGTTGTTCAGGGCAACCGCGACGATGGTGGCGTGAGCGCGCTGTATTCGCTTAATGGAGGAAAATTCGCAGCCTCGCGCTTCAACTATGGTGATAACTACCTGTTGCCTGCATCGGTGTTTCCCAATTCGGGCGTGAGCTCAAGTGCCGACCTTGGCGGTAATGCGTTCCCGGAACTCACTCCTAACGCACCGGTGAAGATCGTCAGTGCTACGATCAATGGAAATGAGCGTATTCTCTATGGAAGCAACACCCGCGGTAAACAAATAGCTCTCTTCGGGTATAATCCTTCAGACGGATCGTTGATCGGAAGTAAATACATAGGCTTCTCGAATTCATTTGAGCTTGCATCGGTAGTCCCAACGAACGACGACGGCCTGCTTGTTCTCGGAACCACCTATATTGCAGGGCGTTTTCCGAGGATCTGCTTGTTCAAGCTATCGTCTGAAGCGCTTGGCAAGTCGTTTCAATAATGATAAACATCCGCGAGAGGGTTGATCTAAAACCGTACAACACATTCGGGATCTCGGCAGAAGCGCGATGGTTCGTTGATATCAATAGCGTCGACGAATTTAAAGAGCTTATTCATTCGTCGATCTATAGAGACAACAAGACACTGATCCTTGGTGGTGGCAGCAACGTGCTATTCACGAAGGATTTTGAAGGCCTTGTTATCCATAATTCGCTTAAAGGCATTAAGGTAACCGATCAAAACACGCAACGAACGACGATCAACGCTGCTTCAGGTGAGATCTGGCACGACCTGGTGATGTATGCCATCGCTAACAATCTTGGTGGAATAGAGAATCTATCGTTGATACCAGGCACGGTAGGTGCTGCACCAATGCAAAACATCGGCGCTTACGGTGTTGAAGTGAAAGAAGTGATCATTAAGGTGGATGCGATCGATCGCTCAACAGGTGAAACGAGGTCGTTCACAAGTGATGAATGTATGTTCGGATACCGCGAAAGTGTGTTCAAGCATGCTCTCAAAGAAAAATTTTTTATTTCAAGTGTTACTTTAAGTCTGACTAACAATACGCATCATTTGAATGTATCGTATGGTGCCATTGGTGATACATTAAAACAGATGAATGTATTGCAACCAACGATACGTGATGTGAGTGATGCAGTGATTGCAATAAGAAGAAGTAAGTTACCTGATCCCAAAGTGATCGGTAATGCGGGAAGCTTCTTTAAGAATCCTGTTATTGATACAGATAAGTATAACAAGCTTAAAAAGCTGCATCCGGCGATGCCTGGTTATACTTCTGATAATCAAGAAGTTAAAGTGCCAGCGGGATGGCTCATCGAACAATGTGCATTGAAAGGATTCAGAAGTGGTGATGTTGGTGTTCATCAACATCAAGCGCTTGTTTTAGTTAATTATGATAACGGAAGTGGTGATGAAATTCTTTCGTTATCGAAGAAGATACAACATGCAGTGAAAGATAAATTCGATATTGAATTGCATGCTGAGGTGAACATCATTTGATTGAAATATCATTCATATTCATCGATCACTTATCGATGAACTCATCACTGAAATTTTTTCGACAATTGAAAATTATTTGCTTAAAATTTTTGTGATTAAATTTTTTCTTCTACCTTTCGTACAGTTTTAACTAAAATATTAAAACGCTATGGCAAAGAAACCCGCTAAGAAGAAAGCAGCTAAGAAAAAGACTGCTAAGAAGAAGAAGTAATTAGGTTAGCCTAATACTTTTTACAACGGGAAGTAATCAAGGATTGCTTCCCGTTTTCTTTTTCCGCTTCGCAGAAAAAGAAAATCCCCTTCAAGTTGTGCAATCCTTCATACGGTTGCGGAAATTTAGTCATCGTTACCCTTTAACTCTCCGATAATACTCCCCTACCTTTGTGGTGTAATCAAACACAAACATTCAATGGCCAAGGTACCCGCAAAAAAAGTAGCTGCTACTAAAGCTGCCGAGGACAAACCGGTAAAGAAGGCACCTGCGAAGAAAGCATCTCCTTCTCCTTCACAGATCATTGAAGCGGCATCAGAAACATCACTCAACAAACTTCGCGAGCTTAATCTCGATCATCAACTTCAGTCGGAGATCGACTGGTGTTTGGCAAGCTATCGCAACGATGGCAATCCCATCGGGCTCTATCACATGGTCGAAAGAACGATCGATGTGCTGAAAGGCGAAGTTGCTAAAAAGACGAAGGGTGTTACTGCGAAGTTCATCTCCGACCTGGAGAAAGCTTTCAACACCCGCTAAAGGCGCAACATCTGACGATAGACGTCAGATCATGTGCGTCACATTACTGAGTGTCCCCTCATACTTACTGCAGGGAATTCCAAACCTGTTCAGGAAATCAACGCCCTCATCGCTCGGCAAGCCCTTGTATTGTGCGTACGAATTAAGGTAGATCACTTTAGAGATCCGCATACTGAATATGATACGCGCACATGCCAGGCATGGCGACAGCGTTACATATAATGTTGCCCCATCAACAGACGTCTTGTTTTTCACTGCGTACAGGATCGCATTCTGCTCGGCATGGATCGCCAGTGAGCAGCCACCTTTCGAATCCGGCGGGCAACCGACGTCCGGCCATTCCTCGTCGCAGTTGTGCGTACCCGACGGCGGACCATTATATCCAATAGAAATGATCCTGGTATCTTTCGTAAGCACCGCCCCCACATGTCGCTTAATACAGTGTGAACGCTTCGCGAGGTTCACCGCCAGCTCCATATAGATATCGTCGAAATCGGGGCGTTTGTCATTAATCATACGGTAAAATTGAAAACTTATACTTGGAATCAAAATTGCTATCTTTCGCAAAAGTCCTCGGATGCTCAGAAAACACCTCCTCCTGTTTCTGCTCATTGTCGTCGCTCAAGCTGCCTTTGCGCAGGAAGCGATACCGCCCCGACCCAGTCCCCTTGCAGTTGTATCCTGTAAATACAAAGACACTTATCTTAAGATAGTCTACAGTCAACCGCATAAGCGCGGCCGCGAAGTTTTTGGAAACCTGGTTCCGTTTGGACAAGTATGGCGCCTCGGAGCAAACGAAGCCACAGAGCTAACCATAACGCGCGAAGTCTTCGTGAACGGACAATTCCTCCCCGCCGGCAGCTACGCACTTTTCGCAATACCGGAGAAAGACAAGTGGACCATTATCTTCAACAGCGAACTGGGTCAATGGGGATCTTATAATTATAACCAGGCAAAAGACGTCCTGAGGATGGATGTTAAGACAAGCACACTACCTGGCGAGCTTGTATATGAGCCTTTTACTATTGTGATCGATCAGAAAAATAACAAAGCCGATATAGTTTTTACGTGGGATAAGACTACCGTGTCGTTCGGCGTTGACTTTATAGAACCTAAACCGTGATCATTGATCATTTACCATTGACCATTGACGATTGAACATTGACGATTGACCATTGCACCCCATGAGCCGACTCGCAGTTTCACTAATATTTTTCTTATCTACGATTGGAATTCTTTCCGCGCAGGACATTGCAGAACTCGAACGTCGCAACGGTTTCAAGACATTGAAGCTTGGAACGCTGATCGACAGTATCAAAGGCGCCGAGTTCAAGAAAGACGTAAAAGAGAAAAATGAATTCCCCGCGAAACTTTACGAAGTCGAAAACGAAGAGTATGCGAGTATTGGCGAAGTAAAGGTGAAGTCGGTAGAAGTAAAGACCTACAAGGACGTGGTGTACGAGATAGTGGTAATTACCAACAAAGACACCCGGCTTATGAAAGGGATGATGAAATCATTCGGGCAACCGAAGTACAACCTGGTAACAGATACTTACAACTGGGCCGGACAAACTCTCGGTCTCACTTTCAACGGTCAGTCACGCAACGAGATCAAGCTAACTTACCGCTACTACCCGGCTCTTAAGCAGATGTATGTAGATAAGGGGAAGAAGATCGATGATATAGCTGAAGATTTCTAGCCTTCTAGCCTTTATAAGTTATCCGGTAGATCACCCCTGCCTGGTCATCTGAAACGAGTAACGAACCATCTTTCAATACAATAACATCTACGGGTCGTCCCCAAACTTTCTGAGTTGATTCGTCGAGCCATCCGTTGGCAAATGTCTCGTATGCTGTCGCCTTGCCACTGGCATCGAGCTTCACCAGCGCAAGCTTATGACCGCTCTTCTTCGATCGATCCCACGAGCCGTGCTCAGCAATGATAACCTGGTTCTTGTATTCGGCAGGGAACATACTTCCTGTATAAAACTTGAGTCCCAATGGAGCAACGTGAGCGCCTAATGCCTGCACGGGTTTTACGAACTCGGAGCAAGCACGTTTGCTACCAAACTCGGGATCTTTAACGGTGCCGCCGTGGCAATAAGGATAACCGAAGTGCTGACCTTTCTCGGTTGCCGTGTTGAGCTCGCATGGAGGAATGTCGTCTCCGAGACGGTCGCGGCCATTGTCGGTAAACCAGATGTTCTTCGTAACCGGATGCCATGTGAAACCAACTGTGTTGCGGATACCACTCGCAAAGATCTCGAAGCCGGTGCCATCGGGGTTGATGCGGGTGATGGATGCATAGATAGGATTCGAAGGCTCGCAAATGTTGCACGGCGCGCCGACCGGCACATAGAGCTTTCCATCGGGGCCGAATGCGATATACTTCCAGCCATGTGAATCGTCGGTCGGATATTTATCATACACAACCTGGGGCTTCGCCGGGGCGGAGAGGTTGGATTCAACTTTACTGATCTTCGAGATCTTACTCTTTTCGGCGATGTAAAGGTCACCATCTTTAAATGCGACGCCGTTCGGCATATTCAAACCACTTGCCAATACGAAAACTTTATCCGCCTTGAAGTCGCCATCGGTATCCTGGACAGCGTACACTTTGTCTTCATTCCGGTTTCCGACGAACAACGTGCCCGAAGGACTGAGTGCCATGGAGCGTGCATTCTCGACTTCGGCATACACGGCTATCGAAAAACCTTTCGGAAGCTTTATAGAGGTAAGAGGAAGCTCGGCGCTCTTTGATGTGATGGCCGGTACGGACGTGTCGGGCGTTGCCGAGGGCTCGGTAAGCTCTCTCGTAACATTTGTGCACGATGCCATTACGAAAACGATGGCAATCAGGGATTTGGACATAGCGTGGCTTGTGATTTTACGCCCTAATGTAATGCGAATTGAATATCTTTGCCGCCCTAATGGTATCAATAGATAAGATTTCTTATTTCATCGGCGGCAGAGCTCTTTATGAGAACGCCTCTATGTTCATAAAACCCGACGACAAAATCGGGCTGATCGGGCTCAACGGCCGTGGAAAATCCACTTTGCTCAAGATCATTAACGGAGAATACCGGATCGACGCGGGCAGCATCAGCAAGGCGAAAGATTGTACGATCGGTTTCCTCAACCAGGACCTTCTCTCCTACCAGTCAGACGACGCCATCCTAACTGTGGCTATGGAGGCCTTCAAGGATGCCGTGGATACTCAGCGCCAGATCGAGAAAATACTGCACCAGCTCGAAACCGAATATTCCGACGACCTCGTCGATAAGCTCACCAGGCTCCAGGAAAAATTCGAGCATCTCGATGGATATACCATGCAGGCCAAGGCCGAAGAAGTGCTGGAGGGTATCGGCTTCGCTACAAAAGATCTTCACAGACCGCTTCGCGAATTTTCCGGCGGTTGGCGCATGCGCGTTATGCTCGCAAAGCTCCTCCTCGAGAAGCCCTCGTTGCTCATGCTCGACGAACCTACCAACCACCTTGACCTTCCTTCGATCGAGTGGGTTGAAGACTACTTAAGAAATTATGACGGAGCTGTTATTATAGTATCTCACGACAGAACGTTCCTCGACAACGTGGTTACAAAAACCGTTGATGTTACACAACAACAGTTGGTTACATACGAGGGTAATTACAGCTACTATCTCCAGGAAAAAGAATTGCGTGAGCAGATCCAGCAGGGAGCTTACGACAACCAGCAGGCAAAGATCCGCCAGGCTGAGCGATTCATCGAACGTTTCAAGGCGAAAGCAAGTAAGGCACGGCAGGTTCAATCGCGCGTAAAGGCTATCGAAAGAATGGACCTTGTTGATGAGGTCGTTAACGATACGGCAGCAGTCAATTTTCGTTTCACATTCAAGCAGCCTTCGGGTCGTCACGTTGTTACACTGAAAGACCTTTCGAAGTCCTATGGTGATCTCACCATCCTGAAAGACACAAACGCTGTTATCGAACGCGGCGACAAGATCGCCCTGATCGGCGCCAACGGTAAGGGTAAATCGACACTGCTTCGTATTCTCTCTGGCACCGAACCGGTAGAAGGCGAAAGGACGATCGGTTATAATGTTATCCAGGGCTTCTTCGCACAGCACCAGTTGGAGTCGCTGCATGTCGACAACGAGATCCTCGATGAATTGAAACAAGCTGGCTCCGGCAAGCTCGAGCAAGAATTAAGGAACGTGCTTGGTTGTTTCCTTTTTTCGGATGAAGATGTGTTCAAGAAGATCAAGGTCCTTTCCGGTGGTGAGAAATCAAGGGTGGCTTTGGCCAAGACGCTGATCTCCGAAGCAAACTTCCTGCTGCTCGATGAACCGACCAACCACCTTGATTTTATTTCGGAGAACATTCTTATCCAGGCGCTCGAACAATACCAGGGAACTTTTGTAGTGGTATCTCACAACCGTCACTTCGTGTCGCAGGTTGCCAATAAGATCTGGTATATCGATAATCATCAGATCAAGGAGTACCCAGGCACTTACGAAGAATACGAATACTGGAGAAAGCAAAATCAGAATAACCTGAGTGCACCTGTCCCGGTTGTAAAGAAGGAAGAGAAGAAGAAGCCGGAAGTTAAGACCGACGAGACCGAGAAGAAGATCAAGGCCATACAGCAGGATCTTAAGCGCACGGAAGATTCGATCGCCCAGCTTGAAAAAGAAAAAGCTGCTGCTGAACAGGAACTCGCGAAGCCGGATGTTTATGGTAACGTCGATAAGCTTTCAAAGGCGCAGGCGGCGTTTGAAAAAGTCCAAAAAGGTCTCGACGAAGCGAACAGGAAATGGGAGGATCTGGTAAACCAACTTGACGATATTAGCTAGTTTCTAGTTTCTAGTTGGACTTCGAACAAGAAACTAGAAACTAGAAACCAGAACTAGAGACTCGAAACTAGAAATCAGAAAAATCAGTTAGACTACTCAAACAAGTACCGGAATCTGAACCCGACATCCAATATCATTGGCCTGCCGCTGTCGTTAGAATCTTTCAGAAGGGGATTAAACGAGTAACGTACACCTGGAACAACCGACAACCGGTAATGATCGCCAATGCGATAGCTCAATTCGGTGTTCAATAATCCTGACCAGTTCACAGAACGATAGGGCGACGCACTTCCGGCCCCTTGCGTGAAACGTTCGCGTTGACCAGATTCGTCTACAAGTATGTTGCGGATAAAGAAGTCCGGCGACACACCTGCGTTCAATTGCCATCCCAGCTTACGATCGATGATCATGTAGCCTGCCTGCACTGGTATTGAAACGATCTCCATGCTGCTGTTTACGGTGTATGTATTGGTGAAGCTCATCGAGCTGTTTGCGAGCAGATAATCGGACGACGCTGCTTTAGCGTTGTTGGCTGTTGTTCTTGTGTCGTAGTTGGAAGAATATTCAACTGATTGTTTGTTGAGGTTCACGCCCGTTTGTACGACGACTCTTCCGAATTTTTTACCGACAGCCATTCCGAAGGAGTATGATGTACCGATTTTAGGTTCGGCTTGCTGTGCGTTTGAGAGGTTGTCGAGCGTGGGACCGAAAGAGCTTTGGGCTGTTGTCGTTGTAGCTGACGGCGTGTTGGGTGTATAGTTTCCGGCGGAGGCACCGAGTGCAAGCCACAGGTTGCTTTCGCGGGAGCGTTTCTTCGGGGCTACGACTTCTTCGGGCTCAGTTTGTAGTAATGGAGATACGACGGCTACAGTGCTTTCGGTTTCTTCCTGGTGCGAGGTGCCGGGTGCCGGGTGCTGATCGATATTCGGTGACGATGTTGTCTCTTCGCTGGGAGAGATGGTTTCGGTTGGTGATTCGAGGGCTATTAACGATTCCTCTTTCTCGCTATTGATCCCTTCTTGATTATCGCTTGTCGTTGCATCCGCAGGATTCTCTTTCGTCTTGCTCACCGATCTCCTTGCATTTTCAATTGATTTATTCTGCGCAATCTTCACATCCTCATTCCTCACATCATTCCGACTCCTGACTTCTGTCTCCTTACCCCTAACCCCCGACTCCTGACTCCTGACTTCTGTCTCCTGACCCTTAACCCCTGACTCCTGACTCTTAACTTCGGACTCCTGACCCTTATCTTCTGTCTCCTGACTCCTGACTTCTGTCTTCGCAATCTGCTCCCCGGAAGTCTTCGGATAAAATGCATATATCCCTGTCGCTAACGAGAATAACAAGAATGCTGCTGCCAGTCGCTGATAGAACACGACCCTTTTCTTCATCGCCGCACTCTCCTGCCCTGCAAGGTCCAGTTCAATGGAACTCCACACCCGATCGGGCGGTGTCTGTTCCGCTCCGTCGAATGCCGACTTCCACTGTTCTTCAAATTTTTGCTTCTCCGTACTTTGCATATCTGCTTTCACGTTCAAGTTTCGCACGCAACAAGTTCTTTGCCCTGTTGTATTGCGACTTTGATGTCCCCTCACTTATCTCCAGCATCTTGGCGATCTCCTGGTGTCCATAGCCTTCGATAGCAAACAGGTTGAATACAACCCTGCAGCCATCAGGAAGAGTCTGCACCATATTAATGAGCTCGTCGAGATGAAATTCCGACAGGCTTATTTCTTCCCTTTCGGGTAATGATATTTCGGTTACGTCTACCATCGGTATGAGGTAGAGCTTTTGACGTTGGCTATTGAGCGCCGTATTGATCATGATCCTGGTGATCCACGTTTCGAGCTTCGATTCGGCCCTGAATTCTCCTATGGACTTAAAGATCTTGATAAACCCCTCCTGGAGGGTGTCCTCCGCTTCCTGTGTGGATCTGGAGTACCGTTGGCAAACCACCATCATTTTTCTGCAATAGCGTTCATACAAAGCCTTTTGCGAGGCCCTGTCACCCCTGGCGCAGCCTTGTATTAGCTCTTTTTCCCCGAGCATGAACCCTATCTGTACGTTAGACACTCCTGTTTTGCTAGAAGTTGGAATGCAATTTGGACAAAAATTATCGTTTAGCTTTGACCATGACTTTGCGTATCCTTTGTACCCTTTGCCTGTCCTTTGCGACTCTTCAGCTCTCTGCACAAAAGAAACTACTTCTCCAGGATGCGGTGTACGAAGAAAACATCAAAACGGTTATGGTCTACCCCCCCGGAACAGGGGTCCGCGACAACCTCCAGCCTGCCGTAACTACCCTCGCCCAGCAAAACCTCATTCTCGAATTCGATGACATCCAGGAGAGCCGCAACAACTATTACGCACGCATCATTCACTGCAACTCCGATTGGACCAAGTCGCAATTGCTCGACCTCGACTTCATGACGGTATACAACGAGTTTAATGTGAACGAATACCAGTTCTCGAACAACACCTACCTGCCTTATGTACATTATCGCTTCGCCATACCACGCGTAAAACTCCCGGGCAACTATGTATTAATGGTTTACCGCGATGGCAACAAAGACGATGTAGTTCTGACTTCTCGTTTTATGATCTTCAGCAGCCAGGTAACCCTGGTGCCCAATCAAAACCTGGTTGGCAATAGCGCACTGAGCGGGTCCAATCAACAGATCAATTTTACGATCGACTATCGCGACCTGCAGGTGTTCAATGCAATGGACAATTTCAAAGTAGTGATCCGTCAAAACCAACGCTGGGACAATGCGAGGTTCGGGGTGAAACCCAGCTTCATTCGCGACGACATCTCGCAACTCGAATACAGGTTCTTCGACCAGGACAAGCAATGGCTCGCAGGCAACGAATTCAGGTTCGTGGATTTCCGATCGTTGATCTCCCCTGGTCGCAATACCGCGCGCATCGACAGGAGTCAAAAACCATTCGTGCTGAAAGTACAGGAAGATCGTTCCCGCGAAGGACAAGCGTACGCACAGTATGCCGACCTTGATGGGAACTTCGCTATTGAGAACCTCGACTATCGCGAGCCGTCATTAAGCGGTCAGTATATCTTTGTTGATTTCAGTTTACGTGCAGATGAGCTTAATGGTGCCAATGTTTACGTGATCGGAAACTTCAATCATTATGCACGCACCGAGGAGAACAGGATGAAGTATAACAAGGCTACTTCGGCTTACGAAACATCAATCATACTGAAGCAAGGATGGTACGATTATACTTACTACGTTGAATCATCTACCCTGCCAGCCACTTACTTCGAAGGCAGTCACTACCAGACAGAGAATTTTTATGATGTGTTGGTGTATTATAAGTCGCTAACGCCTATGGCAGACTTGCTAGTGGGGTATTTTGTGATGCCTTACCGATAGGTTCAGCGTACAAAGTTCAGCGTACAAAGTTCAGTGTTCAGCGTTGGCAACGTTGAACGTTGAACCCTGAACGTCGAACCTCAAGCATAGTTCATCTCATGATCAACCTCGTTCTTGATCGAGCTTTGGCTCGCAACATCCAACATTCCAAATCCTTTGTGGGAGAAATGTCCGAGGCCGTTCTCATAAACGAATTGTTGAACGGGTTGAGGCGCGTATAATGTGAAGGGGAAAGTATAACCGCGTACTTCGTATTTGATATCCGAGTCGTAGAGCGGATAGATCCGTGCAAATTTTTTATGTGAAGATTGCAGCCTGTTGATGTACTCCTTGTCGGGCACCAGCTGGAACTTATAAAAGTCTGCGATCTGTCCCGCCGTAAACTTGCCCGACGCTTCCATTCTCTGGATGGTGGAATCATAGAGCAGATCCGAAAACTCGTCGGTATCCGGAAGCACAAAGCGCTTGCTGGTTTCGTCGTTAAATGACGCCGGCAGAACAACGATCGGCGATATGCAAAGGAACTTCACCGATTCACTGATCACCACGGGCTCTTCATTCTCCACAGATTCCGGTGTCAGTTGAAGGCTTCCGATCACAATCTCCTTCTGTTCGAAAAGCGTTCCGACCAAATAGTCCAGGAAATTCTTGTCAGACGTGCTGAATACCAGCGTGACTTTAGAAGAATAGAAATGAAGCCCTTTACGGCTGATCTTGATCTGTCCCTTTAAGCCCGAAAAGTTGTATTGAATAAAATTGAGGTAGTCTTTTTTTCCACCCATCACCAGGAGGCCCTTGATGGTTTGAGCAAGCAGGAATTGGTGGTGAAACGGCACGTACGCTCCACGATTTTTAAGTCCAAAAACGATCCTGATTCTCAAGGTGCCGACGGTTATCAAAAAATAATAGAGCCAGTGTAGTTCCGCTTTAAAAAAATGAACTAAGCGGGTAGCTAAAGTACTAAAAACCAACCGAATCAAGCTCGGTACCCGAAGGAAAATAATATGTCGAAAACACGGATTTTCTTACACGGGGAAAGGTTTTGGTGCTCGGTTCGAGGTGCTGGGTGTTCAGGTTTTCGGAAATTAGTGGCCCGGCACCAAGCACCTCGCACCTTCCTGGCGGACAGGCAGGCCCAGCGCCTTAGACGTTGAACCTGAAGTGCATAACATCCCCATCCTCAACCACATATTCTTTACCCTCCACGGCAAGCTTACCTGCCTCTCGACAGCCGTTCTCGCTCTTATACTTCTGATAGTCAGGTATCTTGATCACCTCGGCCCTGATAAAACCTTTCTCGAAGTCGGTGTGAATGACACCGGCCGCCTGGGGCGCTCTCCAGCCCCTGTGGATCGTCCAGGCGCGGACTTCCTTCTCGCCCGCGGTGAAGTAGGTAATAAGATTGAGCAGGTGATACGCCGCCCTGATGAGCTTGTTGAGGCCTGACTCCTGGAGCCCGTATTCTTTGAGGAACTCGACACGGTCGGCCTCGCTTTCGAGCTCGGCGATCTGTGCTTCGATGGCGGCACAGACGATCACTACTTCGGCACCCTCATCCTTCACCAGGTTTTTGAGCGCTTCAGTGTGTTTGTTGCCAGTGTGGACCGCGCTCTCCTCCACGTTTGCCACATAGATCACCGGCTTGTCGGTGAGCAACTGCAGGTCGGCAATAGCCTTCTTATCGTCTTCGGTTGCCACTACGGCGCGGGCATTCTTACCCGACAACAGCGCCTCTTTGTATTTCAAGAGGGATGCGTGTTCCTTTTTTGCCGCAGCGTCGCCGCTCTTGGCAGTGCGCTCAACTTTCGAGATCTTTTTGTCGACCGATTCGAGGTCTTTCAACTGGAGCTCGGTGTCGATGATCTCTTTGTCGGCCACGGGGTTCACACGTCCGTCTACGTGAATGATGTTGTCGTTGTCGAAGCAGCGCACGACGTGAGCGATGGCGTCCACTTCGCGGATGTTGGCGAGGAACTGGTTGCCGAGACCCTCGTTCTTGCTGGCGCCCTTAACGAGGCCGGCGATGTCCACGAATTCGAAGGTCGTGGGTATGATCTTCTGGGGGTTAACGAGGCCTGCGAGTATCCTGAGGCGATCGTCGGGCACGGAGATCACGCCGACGTTTGGTTCGATAGTGCAGAAAGGAAAGTTGGCGGCTTCGGCCTTGTTGTTGGTGAGCGCATTGAACAAAGTTGACTTACCGACGTTCGGAAGACCGACTATACCGCACTTTAAACCCATTTTTCAGTGTTTTTTGAATTGAGGGTGCAAATATAAGAAGATGTGAAGAGATGAGGATGTGAGGAGATGAGGATGTGGGGGTGTGAAGATGTGAGGAGATGAAGAAGAACTGATTACGACATTGGCAGGAAAGCCGCGAGGTTCTGGCATCTTCACCTCTTCACCTCTTCAGCTCCTCACATCTCCGGAAAAGAAAAAGCCCTGCTCGAGAGCAAGGGCCTTTTCCGGTTTAGGTTTAGGTTAGAAAAGTCTTTTTAATCCCACTTGAGCTCGGAAGCAGAATCTACTGCCGGGGGTTGTACATCGGCGGCGGTGGCTTCTTCGCGCTCGTCTCTTGTGTGATCGAACTGAGAGAAATCCACATCGGGCATCAGCTCAGTCTTCACATGATTCACTGTGTTATTCAAAGCCTCCATGAACTTGTTGAAGTCTTCTTTATACAAGAAGATCTTGTGCTTTTCATAAGTGAATCCTTCATCATCCTTGTTGTACCTCTTCTTACTTTCAGTAATCGTGAGGTAATAGTCATTCGACCGCGTCGATTTCACATCAAAAAAGTAAGTCCTCTTTCCAGCCTTTACTTTCTCTGAATAGATCTCATCACGTCCATTCGTCTTTTGATCTTCCACAGAATCTAATGTTTAGTTGGGTTTTTTGGGGTAATTGGTGGAATCGAAGATAGTATTTTACAAAAATATAACAAACAAAGGCCGGGAAAACTGGATATTTATGACAGGCCCGACGTTATAATAGGTTCGGGAAAACGGGTTTTTTTTAGGGATTTAAGGGCAATTCAAGTGAGAGTAAATTTCGAGGAGATCAAGCAATCAGGAAGCCTGGAGATACTGGCCAAACAGCTGGTAGAGGGGTTTATTACCGGCCTGCACAAGTCGCCCTATCACGGCTTTTCCGTGGAGTTCGCCGAGCACCGGCTTTACAATGAAGGGCAGTCCACCCGTCACATCGACTGGAAAGTGTTTGCTCGTACCGACCGGCTCTATACGAAGCAATATGAAGAGGAGACGAACCTCCGATGCCTGCTTGTGATCGACTGCTCGCCATCGATGTATTATCCAAAGGAGACCCTGGGCAAGCTTCGCTTCAGCATATATTCTACATCTGCTCTCGCCTACCTCCTGCACCGTCAGCGCGATGCAGTTGGCCTTTGTTTGTTTTCCGATAAGATCGAGGAATACACGCCGATGAAGTCGACCGCATCGCATCTCGACAAGATCTTTCATCTTATGGAGCGCAAGATCGAGCAGGGTGTTCCCCCCTTGAGATCGACGCGCGTTGCGACAGTATTAAATGAGGTGGCGGAGAAAACGCATCGTCGCTCGCTGGTCGTGATCTTCAGTGACATGTTCGACGGTGGCGAAGATCCTGGTGAGCTCTTTAAGGCATTACAGCACCTGAAACACAACAAACATGAAGTGCTGTTGTTCCATGTAAGCGATCACGAAACAGAATTATCATTCAACTTCGAAGAACGGCCCTACGAGTTCATTGACCTGGAAAATGGAGACCGGCTGAAACTCAATCCGACAGAGATCAAAACAAAGTTCGAGGAGCAGGCAAAGTTGTTTCACGAAGAACTCCGAATGAAATGCAACCAGCTAAAAATCGATTTCATATCGGCCAACTCAAGAACCGATTACTTCCAGGTGTTACAGGCGTATCTGATTAAGAGGGCGAAGATGAGATGATTTGTGATTCATGATTTGGGATTTGGGATTTGTGATTAATTACGAATCACAAATCACAAATCCAAAAAATCATCACGCCAGCTCTTCATTGTGTAACCACGACTTCTTCGCCGTAAGTTCTTCCTTGGATTCGACATAATCCGGATCGGGAACACAGCAATCTACTGGACAAACTGCAGCGCACTGAGGTTCTTCGTGGAAGCCGGTACATTCCGTACACTTGCCCGACACGATATAGTAGAATTCATTAGACACGGGGGCTTGACTGGTTTTTGCATCCACGCTCGACCCATCTTCAAGCTCTACCTGTGTAAGCTTCGTCCCGCCGGCCCAGTTCCATTCCCGTCCACCTTCATAAATGGCGGTATTGGGGCACTCGGGTTCGCAAGCTCCGCAGTTAATACACTCTTCAGTAATCTTGATAGCCATCTTTCTTAATTTTGCCCCTAATTCCTAGTGGGACAGTAGACGTAAAATTACGCTTTCCATTCAAGGTATTCAAACATGTTTCACTGATTAAAGGTTTTGGGTCATAACATGAAATTATCGGAACGAATAGACGCGTTCGCCGAGTTGGGAAACGTTCTGCATTCGATTGAAGAGGGCGACAAGAACGCGCTTTACAGGCAGGCTGCCAATCAAAACGCATGGTTTACTTCCAAGCATTGTGATCTTGCCGTTAAAGGCATTTCTAAATTTCTTGTTAAGGAAAGTCTTGAGGCATGGGTGAAGCCTTATGACCTCGCTCCATCGATACCCCAAAAGGTGGGTGTCGTTATGGCTGGTAATATTCCATTGGTTGGATTCCACGACCTGTTGTGCGTGTTGATCAGCGGTCACCAGCTTGCAGCAAAACTCTCGTCGCAAGACACGGTGCTCATGCGTTATATGATCGAACAGCTTGTGAAGATCGAGCCCCGGTTAAGAGATCAGATCGTCCTTACCGAACGCATGAACGATGCACAGGCCGTGATTGCAACGGGCGGCGACAATACTGCTCGCTACTTTGAATACTATTTCAGGAACGTACCGCATATCATTCGAAAAAATCGTTCGTCGTGTGCTATCCTCAACGGCAATGAGACCGACGACCAACTGGTCGCTCTCGGCCACGACGTGTTCAGTTATTTTGGCCTCGGCTGCCGAAACGTATCGAAGCTATACGTTCCGGAGGGTTACGATTTCATAAGATTGATTGGACTTTGGGAACCGTATCAGGATGTTTTCAATCATCATAAATACGCCAACAACTACGACTATAATAAATCGATACTGTTGGTGAATCGCGTACCCCACTTCGACAATGGTTTTGCGCTGTTAACGGAGAACACCGCAATGGTCTCCCCCATTTCTGTGATCTACTATGAAAAAGGTTTGCCGGATCTTAGATCAGATAAAATACAGTGCGTTGTGTCTTCGGAAGGACCTGTGTTGTTCGGAAAAACCCAGGAGCCCGAACTAACGGACTATGCTGATCGCGTCGATACGCTGAAGTTCCTTACTGCGCTCTGAGTATCTCCACCCAACCGGTATAAGACTTCGATCCGATTGTAACGGTGTAGTAATACATGCCGTCTACGGTATCGCCGCCATTCCAGTCGTTCTGGTACGACGATGACTTGAAGACCTCTTTACCCCATCGGTTAGTGATCAACACTTTCGTATCGACCGGCAGGTTGCGGATATAGAACACATCGTTATATCCGTCCTCGTTCGGCGTGAAGATGTTAGGAATAAACAGATCGGTATCTACGTCGATCGTAAAGACATATGTTTTCTCGCATCCACCAGCATCGCGAAGACCGAGTGTATAGACACCCGAGTAGATGTTCGTGAACGAGTATTCAAACTTCAAACTCTGTGTGCTCAAAGGCACGATGGTCCAATCTTGGATATATTGCTGCGATGCGAACAATGGCGTTGTAAGCTCAAGCTTCACTTCGTACGGTTCCAGACCACTTGGGGCTACACCAACCAGTGCCGAGCCGGAAGGAAGATCGGGAACAGAGATGCTCTTCTTTACATACAATGTATCGAGAGCACTGCTCGGTCCGTCGACAACGAGCGATATCGCATTGCCACTGAGTGGATCGACGCAAGAGGCAGCGATCGATGACTGATCCTGGGTGATCAACAGCGAATAGTTGCCTTTGTTGACACCGGTGATCGAATAAGCCCCCAATGCCTGCGAAGGCGTAATGGTGCCAGTCGACGTGGAGTTGTCGTTTGTATTAGTGAGTGTATACTGATAAGGAAGCGCCGGAGCACCCTGGATATCGTTAACAACGATCGCGATCGGTTGCCCGAAGCAGATCACGTTGCTGGTTGTAGCTGTATACGACACTGCGTAAACGCCTGATATCGTTACGGGGACTTTTGTCGCGCACTTTACTCCTGCCCCCACCGGCTTCAGCCAGATAGCATAATCGCCGCGGGAAAGATTATTGACACTCACGAGGCTTCCACCTAACTGGTTGAATTCGCTATCGGCAGGTTCGATGATGAGGTCGGATGTGATCGCAAACTTGAATGAACCAGGATCCGTGATCGAGAACTGAACAGCTCCGTTCGCTCCACCGCCTGTACAGTCAGGATCGGTTGTTATAGGTGTCGTGTAAGCTATGAAGCCAGGAAAAGAGATCACAGTGTTGTATGTCTTAACGCAGGAGTTAGCATCGGTAATATCGAGTTGATAATTACCAGCAGTAAGTCCAGCCAACGTTTGATTCGCGGGAAGATTTACAATAGTGCCATTGAGCGTATATGTATACGGTGCAGTCCCACCGGTCACGTTCTCCACCTTGATCGAACCATCGTTATTATTACAAGTGGCATCCGTAACAGTAAGCGTTGCTATAGTGGCGCAAGGACCACCACCGCTTCCCGTACATGAAGGGTCGCCGATAGGCTTCACAGTTATAACAACGCGATCTGTTACCGGACCACAAAGTCCTGCAGTTGGTGCGCCCGTTGTTAATTCCAAAGTGTATTTGCCTGGAGTTGCCGCCTGGAATGTTGCAGTAGCTGGGTTTGTGATATCCACGTTGTTGATGATACCACCCGCGGGGCCACTAACGATCGCCCATGTTCCATCGGCAGCACCAGCGATGCTGGCATTGCTTAATGTGAGCACACCGTCGGAACATACTTGTTGTGCGGGACCTGCGTCGGCAAGAGCACCAGAGTTAACGATAATATCGATGTCGCGTGTACGGCCGTAGCAACCATTAATACCTTTTGAGATCACTTTGTATGTAACGGTCTTAGATGCGCCGAGCGGATCGAAATGGTACAGCGTATCGGTGATGTGGAATGTACCAGCCGGTTCGGCAGCTATATCGTCTTGCGACGTTGCTGAGCCAGTGCCATCCGGATCGGGCCATGAGAATGTTGTGCCGAGCGGAGTGTTCGCGGGGTTCAATAAAATTTCAAGATCTACACGTTCGCCGCTGCATATTGTTTTGGTCTGACCGAAAGCAAGAACTGGCGAAGGCTTAACAGTCACGATAATGTCTTCGGCTTGTCCAACGCAGAGGCCAACAGATGGAGTGATGGTATAAGTGAGCGGGATATTGCTGCTGGTCTCGTTGATCAGGATATCCATGAGATGCTTTGTACCGGGACCGATATACTGAACACCACCGGGCGCACTTGCTGTAGCATTGGTAGCACCGGTTGGACCATCGGGATCGGCCCACGTGAATATTGTATTCGCTGGAACAGGACCAACCATCTGGATCTCGTAAGCGATCGGATCGTTACCGCACACAGTTGTAGCCTGTAGCGGAGCGATAACCGGTTTGCCTGTTACGGTGATCGTGACGAAATCTGTAGCCGTTCCACAAATACCCATTGGACCGTCCGGATCGTTTGTTGTAAGCTGAAGCACGTAATCACCAGCTTCTGTTGCTGTAAATTCAGCAGAGCCCGGATTGAATGGATCGGGTTGGTTTATACTCTCGTCGTGCACTGCTGGTGTCGAAACTATTGTCCATGTACCTTGAGTTGCCGCACCACCGATCGATGCTCCGCCAAGTCCAAGTGTATAGGGACCGTTGTCGGTACAGATCGATTGATCGTTACCAGCATTGGCGGTCGCTCCCTGGTTAACAGTGATGTCGATGTTGACTGGCGCAGCACTACAAGAACCAATTGATGCAGTCACTTGATAAGTCACTGTCAACGGGCCAGGGTTCGTGTTGAATAAGATATCCGTGATGTGAAGCGTACCATTCGGGTTGGCGGCCACACCACCTGGAGGCGAAGCGGTAGCGCCGGCAATGCCAGGGCTGGGCCATGAGAAGATCGTACCTGCGGGTTGACCGAGAGGGCTCAGCAATATCTCGAGATCTACTCCGGAGCCGCTACAGATAGTCTTGGTCTGTCCGGGAACTATTACCGGCTTGGCAGCAACTGTAACTGTAATTATGAAGTCAGCGCCCACGCAGCCATTGGGGCTTGTAGGTGTTACTGTGTAGAAAACAAGTTCGGGCGACGCCGTGTTGTTGAAAAGCACGTCGCTGATGATAGGGTTGTTACTGGTACCAGCAAATTCACCAAAAACGTTGGGGTTATCGGCAACTGACCATTGAAAGCCTGTAAGGTCTATTCCATTGCCGAGTTCGATCGCATCATTTTGGAGATCTATGTTTACGTCATCTCCAGTACAGATCGTCTTAAAAACAGGCGGAGCTGTTGGTTCGGGATTAACTCTAACAGTAACGGTAAACTGCGCTCCGGCGCAACTGCCGGCTGTTGGTATGATACTGTAAATGATATCGACAAAACCCGTTGTTGTGTTTGTCCAGATATCGTCGGAGATAATAGTAGGATCGGTGCTTACAAGGGTAAGTCCCGGAGCTGTAGGTGGCGTGGTGATCGCGAAGCTTGTAGCTGCCACACTTCCCGCATTCACAAGTGTCGTGAGATCGACAGCGATCGCGTCGCCGCTACAAATACCACCTGGTGCATTGTTGTTATTATAATCGAGGTAATCGGGTTGGGGATCGATCTTAATGATAACGTGGAATGGTGCACCGGCACAACCACCAAGAGAAGGAACGATGGTGTAGTCGACGAAGAGTTGTCCGTTAGTAACGTTGCTCCAAACATCATCTGAAATATCATCGGGAGTTGCTGTACCACCAACCGGCAGGAGGGCAGGATCCGATGGCGTGGCCGACTGCACGACGAAGAGATCGGCAGCAGCACTGGTACTTTTCTTTAAAGTCGTTACATCGAAACCGGTCGGAACAGCGCAGATACCGGCTGGAGCTGTAAAGCCGTTGTAGTCCGGCTCCGGGTTAATGTTCACCGTGATCTTGAACGGTGCTCCCGCGCAACCACCGGCTGTCGCTTCCGGAATGATATTATAAGTAAGGAGTATTGGTGCGTTCGTTGTGTTCGACCACTGATCGTCGGCAAGCACCATCGCATTGCCAGATCCGCTGGTCACTGTTGGACCTACCGGCACCAACGCACCACTGATCGTCGTGAATGTAAAGTTCGTAGCTGTGATGCTGGTCGCCCCTTTTTGACCGTCAAGATCTATGGCAAGCGCTTGTTGACTGCAAAGGTCTGCAGCTGGCAGATCTGTATAAATCGGTTCGGGATCGATCGTTGCAACGATATCAAATGAAGCACCATCACAAGCGCCCGTGCGAGGTGTAATGGTATAAGTAACGGTGAGCGGTCCGCCCGTAAGGTTTTCCCAAACGTCATCTGCAATTTCTGTATTCAACACACCAGGAACCGGGCTCGGTACTATGCCCGACTTCGGAGTGAGACCTGGCTGGGCAACCATGTTCGTGATATCGAACTGGTTTGCTATTGAACTTGTGATGTTCCTGGCTGTATTGAGATCGAATCCAAGAGCGACATTGCTGCACTGCGACGCCGGAGTATTCACATATTCCGGCTGCGGCTTGATCCTGATGATGACTGTGAACTGGGCACCAACGCAAGAACCAACGCTCGGATCGATCTGGTAGGTAACGTCGACGGCTGCATTCGTTGTGTTCTGCCACACATCGTCGGAGATGTCGCTTGTTGTTGCCATGCCGGCAACCTGCACAAGTCCACCATTAAGGATAGTGATCGCGAAGCTTGTTGCATCGATGCTTCCCGGATTCTTCAACGTAGTTATGTCGACACCAACTGGTGTTGCACATATACCGCCTGTTGCTATGTTGTCGAAATCATGATAGCTGGGGCGTGGTTCGACTGTGATCGAAACATCGAAAGGATCACCAACGCAATTGTCAGGGCTCTTCGGTATGATGGTATAAACAACAACTTCAGGAGCACCGGTAGTGTTCGTGAGGAAATCGTCGATCGTTGATGGAGTCTTTGGTCCGGGCGATTCGCCCCCAACGTTGCCATTGTTTGCGGCGCCCCATGTAAATGTTGAGCCCGCAATTGCATTGCCAAGATCTATCGCACCGGTCTGCAGATCGAAGGCAACCTGGTCGCCACTACAGATCGTTTTGTTGAGACCTGCCGGAGCTGTGGGCTGAGGGTTCACGGTAACAGTAACTGTAAATGGACTACCAGCGCAACCCGCAGGTGCAGGACTTGTTGGTGTAACGGTGTACGTTACGTCCTGGCTGGTCGATGATGTGTTGATAAGCGCATCGCCTATTGTGGAACTGGTGCTTGGCCCTGGCGTCTCGCCAAAAACATTCAGATTGTCGGCTGACGTCCACGAGAATTGAGTTGAAGCAATGCCATTCCCGAGATTGATGGCATCAGTCTGCAGATCGACATTCACATTGTCTTTGCTACAAATAGTCTTTGTAATGTTCGGAGCAACGGGCTCTGGATTTACAGTAATAGTGACCAGAAAGTTGCTGCCAACGCAAGAGCCTTTCGAAGGTGTAACGGTGTATGTAACTGTCTGAATTGTTGAAGATGTGTTGACGAGAACATCGGCTATCACAGCGTTGGTGCTCGGACCTGGGGTCGCGCCAGAAACGCCTGGCGTACTGGCGGAAGTCCATGAGAAGGTTGTTCCCACAAGACCATTGCCAAGGTCGATGGCGTCTGTTTGAAGGTTGACGTTAACAGCGGCCTGACTACAGATCGTCTTGGGAATGTTGGGCGCAAATGGTTGAGGATTGATCGTTACTCTTACTTCGAACGCTGGCCCTGCACAGGCACCAAGCTTCGGAACGATAGTATAAGCAACATCACGCGGCACATTGCCAATGTTCCTCCACTGGTCGTTCGCAAGATCGGTGCTGGTAACATTGTACGGCGGCGCTGCCGGATTCACCCCTGCAAAAGCGGTCAGGCCGGCAGAAGAAACGGCAGTTACAGTATAACTATCGGCAAGGACGCTGGTTCCCTTCTTCAGACCATCGAGCGTTACATTGAGCAGATCGCGGCTGCAAATACCTCCGGGTGTTGCCGTGTTGTTATAATTGTTGTAATCGGGTTCCGGATTGATAGTAACATCTACTACGATCACATTGCCGGGACAAACACCTGCGAACGTTGCAACATTGTATATAACATGCAGCGGACCGTTGGTCGTATTCCTCCAAACGTCGTTAGCGATCTCTGTTGACGAAACCGAAACGTTCGTCGGCGAGCCGGTGACCATCACAAGACCCGGATCGGGTTGGATTGGATCTACGATCACAAAACTTGTTGCCGCAACACTCGACGCATTCTTAAGTGTGCTCAGATCAAGACCTATCGCGGTATTGCTGCACAGCGACGGCGATGAGTTGTTGTAATCGGGCGCAGGATTTACAGTTACCGTAACGTCCGGAGCATCGTTGAACCTGGGGGGACAAACACCAGAGGTAGCCTGCACACGATATGTATGAGAGCCAGGGGTTTGTGCTGCAATAGGTATGGTGAGTGGACCTCCGGCACCCGGCGCCGATGTAATTACCGTTGCTCCTTCAAGCACCGTATAAGTGTAGCCGTTGTCGGCCATACTCACATCGATATTGAATCCATTGTTCTCGCACACACTTGCCGGGGCGCTGATCGTAAATGCACTTGCCGCCGGATCGTTAATGTGAAAAGGTCCGAGTGTACATGTTGTTGTACCGTCTGTATAGCTAAGATTATAGTCGCCACCAGAAAGGTTTGAAAGATCTTGTGTGTTGGGGGCAGGAAGTGCGCCGCCCGACCATGTCCATGTATACTGGATTGCGCCGGCGGGGCTGGAACCGTCGAGGTTAATGTCGATAGCGCCGTTGGGCGATGCGCAACCGGGATTTGTGTTGTCGGCTAACGTTACGAGCGAAGCTGTGAAATCATATACATAAACGAATACGGTTCTGTTACCAGTACCATCCGATACAATAACGATGTATTCCTCACCAGCCGGGTCCGTGGATCCGGGAGCATTCGATACGGGGAATGAAAAAGGAAGTGCCGGTATAGGTGCGAAAGTCTGATCGATGTCGGTGAAGGTTGGCGGACCGAAAACGCGGATCTTGACCTGAGCGCCGGTTGCGGCCGTAACATTCACCTGGAACGAACCGTTGGCGTTGCCGCCGCAGGCATGCTTCAGGTTTGTAATGGTAACAGTAGGCACAGCCAGCGCAGCGGTTGCTGAACCAAGGAGAATCGCGCAAGTAAGGAGAAGGGTGGTAGAAATTCTCATGCAGCGGTTCAGTTAACGGTGACCTGTCGGGTTTCGGAACAGTAGCCTTTTCCCGTGGCCTGAATGATCAGGTCGTAGGTGCCGGGTGGTATCCTGTCGATCACGCCTCCCTTTATTTTGACCTGGTCTTTCTTGCTGTCGCCGATTGCCAACAGGTGGAGTACGAAAGTGGAACCGGAGTTTTTGGCTTCAACTTTTATGCTTCCCCCCTGCCCGTTCTGTGAGTGAGTGATGTCTACAGACACATCCACTTTACGGCAGTTCTTATCCTGCGCTTGTGTGGAAAAAGGGGTGGTCAGAAGGAGTAAAAAAATACTGACTATAAAGCCATTACAGGGTTTCATCTCAATAAGAGCATTAAAAAATATACGCAATAATAAATAACCTTCAAAAAAGTATTGTAACCCCCCGAAGCACACTCGTTGCTTCATGGCATAAAGGTAAAAACACGCTTAAACCTAGTTTCTTCACGCTTTACGAATATCTTACTTCAACCGAGGTAATATTTATTACAAGAAAGAGCCCATGCCTTGCTCTGCTGTAGCGGCTCTACGCCAGGGCGAACCAGGGTGCTTTCAGAATCTTCTTTTCAGTATCTCGCTCATGATGAAGGCTTTTCTGAAGCCTTCGGGGTCTTTGAAATCCTTTAAAACATCTGCTGCCCACGACTTCTGCGAGGCATTATCATACTCCTTGAAGTGACTGTACTTCACGATCGTGTCTTCCACCTTCATGGTCTCTTCCAGAGAGGGTCTCGAGAAGGCTTCCTGTTTTGCTTTCTCGTAAATCTCGTAAGACCTGTCGTCACTTTGTGTAGGTATTTTTTCGTAGTCCTTTTCCTCCTCCTCAATATCATCGTCGTAGTCGACTTCGTAGGATTTGGCCTGCTGGATGGGCTTTGCGGGCTGAATTTGTTTTGATTTTTCCAGCCTGTCGGCAGACGGAGCGGGAGTTTTAGATGCCTGGATCTCGCGAAGAAGCTCTTCGAAGGTCATCGGCTTGTGATCGGATTCAGAATCCGACGCCGGACGTGGTTGTTCGGGGGCAGTTGGTCCTTTGGCGGTCTTCTTCAATGCCCGCGACAGAAGGGTAGCAACCACAATGATCAGCCAAATCCAAAACTGGAAGTCCATAAACGTTCAAATATACTCAAAATCAAGCATTTCCATTGTGACTAATTTGTTCCTAAGGGCGGGATAAAATGTGGATGATTTTGATTTTCCCATTGTTTTCAAATCTGTCCTGCGGAGATATATTTGCCTCCTTGTTTTTTAAGTTGTGAGTTATGTGTTGTGAGCCAATCGCGATACGACACACACAACGCACAACACACTACACACAACAAACTATGCAGTTATCTAAACTGGAGATCAAAGGATTCAAGAGCTTCGCCGACAAGATCGTCATCAATTTCGATGAAGGGATCACGGGTATTGTAGGGCCGAATGGATGTGGGAAGTCGAACGTTGTTGACTCGATCCGTTGGGTGTTGGGAGAGCAAAAGACAAGCGCTCTCCGTTCTGAAAAGATGGAGAACGTGATCTTCAACGGAACCAGTGGCCGTTCCGCGCAGCAACTTGCGGAAGTATCGCTCACCATCAATAACACCAAGAACCTCCTCCCTACCGAATACTCGCAGGTTACCATTACCCGCCGTCTCTATCGCTCGGGTGAAAGTGAATATCTGCTCAATGGTGTTGCCTGCCGTTTGAAAGACATCACCAACCTTTTCCTCGACACTGGTGTGGCTTCGAACAGCTATGCGATAATCGAGCTCGGAATGGTAGACGACCTTCTGAACGACCGCGACAACTCGAGACGTATGCTCTTCGAAGAGGCAGCCGGTATCTCGAAATTCAAGAAGAGAAAGAAGGAAACCCTTCGCAAGCTCGAAGAAACGGACGCAGACCTCGAACGCGTTGAAGACGTGCTCTTCGAGATCGAGAAGAATATGAAGAGCCTCGAGAAGCAAGCCAAGCAGACCGAGACTTACTACAAAG
This sequence comes from uncultured Ohtaekwangia sp., assembly GCA_964490505.1. Taxonomy (GTDB): domain Bacteria; phylum Bacteroidota; class Bacteroidia; order Cytophagales; family Cyclobacteriaceae; genus ELB16-189. The sequence continues at coordinate 500,378 of CAZBCP010000001.1, forward strand.
TAAAAGAAGACTATAAGAACAAGAGCATTGTGCTGGCGAAGGTGGTCGTGAACAAGCAAAAGGAAAAGTTCGCCGCCGTTACCAAACAACTCGATTCTGAAAGCGACCGCAAGACGAGGCTCACTGCAGAGATCGCCGACAAGGAAGCACTTATCGAAAAGTCGAAGGCAGAATTGCTCCTGAAAGAGAAGACATTGTCGTCGCGTCAGAAGGCGATCAACGAACATGTTTCGAAGATCCGTCAGCATGAGAGCGACAAGCAGATCCGCAATGAACGCCTGCGTTTCCTTACCGATCGCATCAACAACCTCCGTGATTCGATCGACAACGACCGCAAGAGCAATGAACGCGCAAAGTTCAGCATGCACAGCCTCGAAGGCGAACGCGATGCAGCACGCCAGGTACTCGACGAGATCCAACAGAAGGTCGACACACTGAAGGCAGAATACGAAACACAGAAAGCAACAACATACACGCTGCAGGGAGAAGCCGACGCGCTTCGCCAGTTGCACCGTACACGCCAGGAAGAATTCTTCCAGGTGAACAAGGCCACCGAGATCCGCGAGATCCAGGCGTCTTCGTTCAAACAGGAGCTTGAGAGAACGGCTTCCGACTCCAACCAGCAGAGCGCAAGCTTGCAAGAGTTCGAGAACAAGCTGGTGATCTTGCAGGAAGAGATCGGTCAGAAGAACAGCTACCTCGAAAACCTTAAGCGCGACGAAGAGGATGTGATCTCACGTATCGCGTCGATCGAAAAAACGATCGAGATGATCCGCGAAGAGATGACCGAAGCAGGAAGATCTCTCGACGCGCGTCAGAACGAATATCAACTCACGAAATCACTCGTCGAAAACCTCGAAGGATTTCCCGAAGCCATCAAGTTCCTCAAGAAGAATGTTGGTTGGACACGGAACGCCCCTCTTCTTTCCGATGTGATCTCGACAAGTGAAGACTTCAAGGTAGCTATCGAAAACTACCTCGAGCCTTACCTCAACTACTATATCGTTGATCACGAAAGCGAAGCTTACGAGGCGATCAACATATTGAGCGACGCCAGCAAGGGCAAAGCGAACTTCTTCATCCTCGATGCATTCGAGAAATTCCAGCCATCGCAGATCCAGATGTATGCTAATGCATTCCCGGCAACGCAGATCATCGAGTTCGATCCAAGGTTCACAAAACTGATGGCATACATCCTCGATAAAGTGTACATCTACGAAGGGGACATCAAGTCGCTGCCGGTTGATGATGACAATATCTTTATCGCACGTTCAGGAAAAGTAACGAAGAGGAAATTCAGCCTTTCCGGCGGATCGGTTGGTCTGTTCGAAGGCAAGAAGATCGGTCGCGCGAAGAACCTCGAGAAGCTCGATCGCGAGATTAAAGACCTGTCGAAGAAAGTTGAAGAAGTTCGTCACTCGTTGATCGATCGTCAGCGTGAGCTCGAAAGACTTCGCAACAACACCCTCAAGCAGCAGATCGAAGAAGCACAGAATTCGATCAAGCTGGTGAACGACGAATACATTTCGGTCAAGACGAAAAAAGAACAGTTCGCACAACTGCTCAACACCGCCGACCTCCGCCGCGAGGACATCCTGGAAAAGATCCAGGGCCTGCAAGACGAGATCGATGAGATGAGGCCCAAAGCCGCACAGGCACAGGCAGAGCTCGAACAGCAGGAACTGCGTCTCCGCGCGATCACCGGTGAGCTTAGCCAGCAAAACGAGATCCTCAGCCAGAAGTCGACTGCCTTCAACGAGCAGAACATCTACTTCCACCAGCAGGAGAATCGCGTGAAGAGCATCGAGCAGGAGCTTCGTTTCAAACAAGAAGCGATGGAACAAAGCAGCCAGCGCATCGAAGTGAACGCCGAAGAGCTCCGCAAGAACGAGGAAGAATCGAAGTCCATCACCGACACCACAGCAATCGGCGAAGACGAGCTGATCGCTATGTATGCGGAAAAAGAACAGATGGAGAATGGCCTCAGTGAAGCAGAGAAAGAATACTACTCTGGCCGCGGTGAGATCGACCAGTTCGAAAAAGATCTTAGAGAGATATCACATCAGCGTCAGAACATAGACACGTTGCTGCTCGAACTCCAGAACCAGATGAGCGAAAGCAAGCTCCAGCTGAACTCTGTGAAAGACAGGCTATCGGTTGAGTTCAACGTGGATCTCGATGCTATTGCAGACCAGACGTCAGAAGAAGAACTCAAAGACCTTGCGAAAGCAGATGAAGAAAAGCTTCGCAATGATGTGTTGAAGATCCGTGAGAAGCTCGACAACATGGGGCCGATCAACCCCATGGCGATGGAGGCTTATACGGAGATCAAACAACGCAACGATTTCATCATAGCACAGAAGGAAGATCTGCTCAAAGCGAAGGAGTCGCTGTTCAGCACCATTAATGAAATAGAAGGTGTTGCAAGCCAGACATTCCTCGATGCCTTTGCGAAGATCAAGGAAGAATTCATTCGCGTGTTCCGTTCGCTCTTTACCGACGACGACCAGTGCGACGTAAGACTTGTTGATGCTTCGAAGCCGCTCGAGTCGGAGATAGAGATCATCGCGAAACCAAAAGGCAAGCGGCCACTTACTATCAACCAGCTGTCGGGTGGAGAGAAGACACTCACCGCAACTGCATTACTGTTCTCGATGTACCTGCTGAAGCCTGCTCCGTTCTGTATTTTCGATGAGGTGGATGCTCCTCTTGATGATGCGAACATCGATAAGTTCAACAACATCATCCGGACATTCAGTAAAGACTCGCAATTCATCATCGTTACGCACAACAAACGTACTATGACCAGCACCGACGTGATCTATGGTATCACGATGGTTGAGAAGGGTGTGTCGAGGGTTGTGCCCGTCGATTTGAGAGAGTTAGCATAACGCTTGTTAGGGAACATTTTTAAAGAGGACGAATTCCATTTGTCCTCTTTATCCTCTATTATTGACCTACAATGGAGTTGACAAACCTTTCCAGGAAGGAGCAAATTTTCAGAACTGCTGCTGAGTTATTCAGGGAAAAGGGATACGTTGCTTCCTCTATGCGCGACCTTGCGCAGAAGCTCGGCATAGAAGCCGCCAGTCTTTATTCGCACATACGATCAAAAGAAGAGATCCTTCACAACATCTGCTTCGACATGGCTGCGGAGTTCCGCAAGTCACTAGAAGAAGTTGAAAAACAACAGAACCTTACTGCAAGTGAAAAGCTGCGCCGCGGAATTATTGGCCACGTGCAGGTAATGGCTCGCGATCTTACGGCATCTGCAGTGTTTATGAACGAGCATCGTCACCTCAGCCAGCCTTATCTTCGGGATTTCCTTCTGCTTCGTATCAACTATATCAATCGCTTCAAGGCAATGATCGAGGAGGGTGTGAAAAGCGGGGAATTCAAATCGAATATCGATAAGAAACTCGCGGTTATGACCTTGTTCTCTTCATTCAACTGGATGCCGCAGTGGTACGATCCGGATGGACAGATCGATCCCGTTGAGCTCGGACGCCAGCTTAACGATATGCTCGTTAACGGCCTCAAGAAATAGCAAAATTTTCCCCACGACCTGCCCTATTTCATCCCGAAGTCGCGGCGCTGGAAATGATTTCAGCGATAAACTGCATTAGGCCATCGCCGAACGTCAGGCCACAAAAGGCATCTCATTTGGAGACGAGCGATAATACCAATTCACAATTTTCGTTAGATTTGGTAGACCTAGACAAGTAAAAGCGATAAACGATAAAACAGGGTATGGCAGAACATAGAAAGCAGGACGTCGCTATCAAAAAACAAGACCTCATTGCAACTACAATCGGATTAATAGGAGCGGTATTATTGTGGATCGATATCGATCCGGGAGGCTGGATGTTATATCTGGCGTTTCTGATCTTCGGAGCGCTCCGTGTAACAGATTTTTTCAGTCTCAACCCCTACCAGAGGGACCGGACGCAAATCGTAAAATTCATCTTTTCATTGCTGATCATCATCACTGTAATCACCCACGTGATCTGGGGCGGACAGCCACTTTTTGGCTTCCTGGCCACCCTGGTGCTGGTGTACTCTATTACTAATATGGAGACGCAGGAGCGCAAGAGCGCCAAATCGGAAGTTTAGCAACGAGGTTGCAACCTTTTGCGTAGCGCCACGTATACGCGGTTTTAACCTAAATGATGAAGAGCATTTCGTTAATTGGCTCTGCCGTCGTGGCAGCGATAGCCTGCGCTTGCAGCACATCGAACACCATCCACGAGCACACTACATTTTCGAAAGCAGATTCCCTTACAGACGCCTACCTGGTCCTTAGCGACAGCGTTCTACAGTCCTGGAACCGGATCGTGGGCAATGAAATCGATAAGTCAAGAGCACTGGAAGAGATCATCAACGATCTCGATCATGCCTCCCTCCTCACCGACGAACTCCGGGAATCGTTCCAGGTTCGAATGGACCAGTTGGAAAAGATCAGGTTCACGCAGGAGTCGATCGGCGATCCGCAGATGGTTGAAGACTACGACCTCGCTTATCAATCTTTGGTCGACGATCTGGCGAAGCTCACGAAGGATAACGCCAATTCTCTTTTCAAACATCTCCAGGACAACGCTATTTTGAACCGGTTGTCTTACGATAGCCTGGCGCGTTCGTTCAATCAATTCGTCCAGGAAAATCGCTCCTTACTCAAAGATGTGAATGCAAATAGCGAGCTTGATGCCAAGCCGGTGTTTGTGAAGATTAAATAGTTCAGAGTTCAGGGTTCAGAGTTCAATGTTGGCCCTTGTTTCGTTTTAAACAATTCTCCGTTGAAGATAATAAGTCGACTATGAAAGTCGGCACCGACGCCGTTGTGCTTGGCGCGTGGGTGAATGTTGATGATGCCAATAGCATCCTGGACATCGGCACAGGTTGTGGTGTGATAGCATTGATGTTGGCACAGCGCACTAATGCGTTTGTTGATGCTGTTGAGATCGATCAGACATCGGCGGATCAGGCAGCTGAGAATTTCAATAACTCGCCTTTTGCAGGCAGGCTTCGGATACACAACGTGCCCGTCCAGGACTTCGAAGGTTCGTATGATCTTATCGTGAGCAATCCTCCATTTTTTAATAATAGTCTGCTCCCACCAGCTACTGCAAGACAGAGGGCGCGACATACCACGAGTTTGTCGCACGAAGAGCTGGTGGCTTCGGCAACGCGATTGCTCGCACCGGGCGGCAGGTTTGCGGTGATCGTTCCGAATGCCAGTGACGAACTCGTTGAAGCTGCAGGCAGATCTGGGCTCCACTGCTGCAGGATGGCATTGGTTTACCCGAAACAGGGCAAGCTGGAGCGATGGCTGCTGGAATTTTCGTGGGCCGGGCATAAACACGATACGGAAACCCTGGTCCTTACGGAGGACGGCCAGAAGCGAACCAAACAGTATGCGGCGCTGGCGGGAGAATTTTATCTTTAATATTTTTTAACAATCCTATATATTTGTTTATCAAACACTTACATGTTTGGAACACTTTTAGAGTTTGGTGTTTAAACATCTGGTTTGATTTATGTGTTAGACTTGCATCTCAAATCAAAAACACACAATGAAAAAACTAAACGCACTTGTGCTCGGCTTGCTTATTTCAAGCAGCGTGTTCGCTCAAACGAAATGGGCTCTCGATAAGGCTCACTCTAGCGTGATCTTCGCTGTCACCCACATGACCGTTGCTGAAACAACCGGCACTTTCAAAGAGTATGACGTTAATGTTACAAGTCCTTCTGATGACTTCAATGGCGCCGATGTTACGTTCCTGGCAAAGTCAGCTTCGATTGACACTGGCAACGAAATGCGCGACAAGGACCTCAAGGGTGCTAACTTCTTCGATGTAGAAAAATACCCTGAACTGAAGTTTGCAGGCAAGCTTGTGAAGGAAGGCGGCAAATATCAGCTCCGCGGTAAGCTCACTATCAAAGATGTAACTAAAGATGTCGCATTTGATGTAACTTATAGGGGTACATTGAAAACAGATCGCTTCACAAAGGCGGGCTTCAAGATGATCGCGAAGATCGATCGTACCGAGTACGGCTTGAAGTCGGAAGCTCCCATCGGTGACGGACTGGTGATCGGTAAAGAAGTTGAGATCACTGCCAACATCGAGTTGAACCTCGCGAAGTAATTTTTTAATAAATTGCAACGAAGGAGAAGGGAGTGATCTGAAATCCTCCCTTCTTTTTTTATGAAGATAGAAGACGAAATAAAGCAGTACAAGTTCCCCGACATCTACCAAAAAGTAGCTGTTAACCTCCTATTCACGTCGAACTGGGTGGCGACCCGTCACCAAGAGTTCTTTAAGCCCTTTGGCATCACCACACAGCAATACAACATCCTGCGCATTTTACGCGGCCAGCGTCCCAATGCGATCTCCGGTGTCGAAATAAAAGGCAGGATGCTGGATCGGAACTCGGACATCTCCCGACTTCTTGAAAGACTTCTTAAAAAAGATCTCGTTACAAAATGCCAGTCGGAAAACGACAAGCGTGCGGCTAACGTGTCGATAACACAGAAAGGCCTCGACCTCCTCGTATCTATCGACGAAAAAATAATTGAGTTCGAGAAAGGGCAGTTTAATCTTACAGAAGCGGAGGCGACGCAGTTAAGTCAACTTTTGGACAAGGCCAGGGGTTGATTTAATTTCTGGTTTCTAGTTTCTAGTTGGGTTTCAAACTAGAGTCTAGAAACTAGAAACTAGGAACTAGAAACTTTTCCCAGCTCTTCTTTGACGAACGTCATTAACTCCCTGATATAGGACTTGCTGAAATCAAAACGAATTCCTGCTGCTTTATAGATCTCGGGAATAGTCTTCATGTACCCGAGCTTCAGCGCGTTCATGTAACCCTGCAAGCCTTCTTTGTTGTTCCTCTTGAAATTTCTCCACACAGCGATCGCACCAAGCTGTGCCATACCATACTCTATATAATAGAAGGGAACCTCGTAAAGATGAAGCTGCTTCTGCCACATGTATTCCTTCGCCTCTTGCAGTCCCGACCAATCTGTTTGTTTGTCGGCAAACTGATCGAAGATGCGAGACCAGTTTGTCTTACGTTCAGCGAGTGAATGCGTCGGGTTCTCATAGATCCAATGCTGGAACTTATCGATCGTGGCAACCCACGGAAGTGTTTCAATAATGTCTTCGAGCTGTTCTGCTTTCGCCCTCTTGAGCTCTGCTTCGTTAGGGAAAAAGATATTCCAGTGATCCATTGATATAAGCTCCATCGACATCGATGCAAGCTCCGCTACTTCCATCGGGGGCGACTTGAAGTCATTCAGTGCCAGGTCTTTCGTTAGGAAGTTATGCACGGCGTGCCCGCCCTCGTGCATGATCGTGGTCATGTCGCGAAGGGTGGATGTCGCGTTCATGAAAATAAATGGAACGCCTATCTCGGCGAGCGGATAGTTATATCCACCGGGCGCTTTTCCTTTTCTTGATTCAAGGTCGAGGTGACCCATCTCGCGCATGATCGCAAGACACTGTCCGAGGAACGGATCGAGCTTCTGGAATGTGTCGATCGATTTTTCCGTGAGATCTTTTCCATCCTTAAAGGCCTTTAAGGCTTCGCGGCTTTCGGGATCCACGGCTTTATCCCATGGACGAAGCTCGGACACTTTCAATTTCTTTTTGCGGTCGGCAGCGAGGTCGTTCAAGATCGGAACCACTTCGGATTCGATAGCCTCATGAAATTCGAAGCAATCTTTCGGTGTGTAATCGAAACGTCCGTATGCCTTGAACATATAATCGCGGAAGTTGGCGAAGTCGGCATTCTTCGCAACCCGGTGACGAAGCGAAACGAGACTCGAGAAAAGGTTATCGAGTGTTTCTTTGTCTTGCAATCTCCGCTCCTGCACTTTGCGATATACCGATTCTCTCTTTGCACGATCGGTGGACATAAGCAGAACCGATGCTTGTTGCAAAGTCATTTCCTGCCCCTCGATATTGACCGTCATGGCGCCGGAGATCTGCGAGTATTTTTGTGTTTCGGTATTGATCTCGGTGTACAGGGGCACGTTGGCTTCACGGAAGATCTCGATCTCCTTTTTCATGTTGCGGATCATCATCGAGTAGCCGTCACGCGATGCGAGGGTCTCGAGGAACGGGCTCTCCATTGCTTTTTTATTTAGCTGATCGGCGAGCGGCGCGATGTGCGGCTGTATGTTCTGGACGAAGTCGGAGTAGGCGTCGTTGTATTCTTTATTGTCGGTATAGCAAGTCATGCGGATGTAGCGCCAGCCCATGTCTTCGGAGACGACGGACTCTAGCTCGCTGCGGTCGCTGAGCCACTTTTCGAGATCGGCAGCTGAGTTGATGGGGCGGTTCAGAAGATCTTCGAAGTAGGATTTGAGGTTGTCCCAGGTTGTTATTTTGAAATCATTGGGAAGAAGATGGCGCGTAGGCCTTGATGGAATAGTAAGAGAGCTAAACATCTATAATGGTTCTTTGTGAAACTTTGTGATCCTTTGTGCTCTTTGTGAAATAGTTATTACGCAAAGAGCACAAAGGTCACGCTAAGGTACGCAAAGACGATTAGTCTATCGTAACTTTTACAGATAACGATTTAGCAGGTCTATTAAGTTTCACGATGTAAAGGCCTTTTGAAAGCGGTACCTGGAAATGGATGGATGTTTGAGAAGCATTGATCGGAGATGTGACAATTTGTCGGCCGGTAGCATCGACAATAGATATCTCTGAGAAATCGTTTGGAGGAAATGTAACGGTGAAGCCCGACTTTGCCGGGTTTGGAAACACCTTCACAACGGTCGCCGTGTCCTCTACCCCTGTAATGATATTTGTTCCATTTTCTACAAGAACATATGTAACGGATCGTGCCGGGGCGGTGATGCGCATGCCGGAGCCGACCAGCGTTCCTTTTGCTTTGATCGATTCGAAGTTGAGCGGACCGCCTGCAGAGTATGTTGGGGGAAAGCTATTGACATTCACTTTCAATGAGAAGTCGCCGTTGTCGTTGCTGCCGGTGAGTGTGTGATAGTAGAACCGGTCTCCATAACCGAAGTTACTGATGTCGAAGGCGACAGTTTGTTCGGTTGTTCCTTTGTTCACCAATACGATGCCTGCTTCGCCGGATGTAAAAGATGATGCATAAGCAACGATATTTTCGTTGCCGCTAACGGCCTTCACCATGTGGTCGCCGAAGTATCGTTGGAAGAAATACATGTAGAAGAACGCCGGTCGTGGATTCCATTTCGGGATGCTGTTGGGTTCGTCGCCCATGCTGAAGATCCCGTGATCGTTGCCGTTGTTCCAGCCGTTGGCAAGGTCCCAACGAACAGCCATGGCGTATTTATTTTTTATTGCTTCGCCGAGGAGCATTGCGGAAAAGATCCCGTTCACATGCGACACCTGCTGCTTCGAGCCTTCGGCAAAGATGTTCCATTCGGTGAGCGCGATGGGTTTGGAACCAAAGCCGGCATCAGTTATTTGCTGCAATACGTAGTCGTGATTGTTTTTGGTAACTGTAGCCGGTGCATTCAATATTTCGACAGCTGTAGAGTTGGCGGCGTAGGGCGTGTAGTAGCTATGAACAATGAAGTAATCGACGCTGTTGCCAGCCTGTTCGAAGATGCCGCTGTTCCAGTAACGATCGGTGTCGGTCCACCAGTTGAGCGGAGCTTCCTCTTTTAGCATGGCTCCAATGTATATCGTAGCTCCGACTTCTGTCGCGGCCTTTCTCATGGAGTCGGCAAATATTTTGAAGTGCTTGCCGTAGAGTTCGCCGGTGATGATTTCTGGCTGGCCATCTTTGTTGGTGGCTGTTTTTATTCGATAGCCGTATTGCCAGTTGCCGTATTCTTCGTTGCCGATCTCCCAGAATTGGGTGCGTCCGTTGTCGTAGCGAACCCATTCGGCGGCGAGGTGTGCAGCGGAACCGACGGGGTCGTCGGTGGTGCTGTAGCGCGCGTAGTCGTAGTTTACTGTAATGATGCCGGTGCTGTTCGTGAGCTCGAGCATCTTATAATAATTGTCAATCGACATGGTGAAGCCGTCAGTGTTGCGGCCATACCAATAGTTCAGTGGGACTTCGTTGCCGTTGGCGTCGAGTACCTTTTCGGGGGCATCGGCGGGGCGTTGATTTTTTTCGGCGTTGAAGAAATATGCGCCGGAGATAGTTCCGCCGGGATACCGGATGAGGTTCGGCGAGAGCTGCTTCAATCTTTTTACGAGATCGGCCTGGTCGACGATCTGGGTCATGTAGATGTTGCTGTTGTGTCCGAACATGTATTTCGATACGGGAGTAACAACATCCGTGAAGTCGATGGCGACTAGCGAAGTCTGACTCTTTTGCGTAGCTGGGGTATCGTCGTATGCAGGAATGACCGCAGTTTTTTGCTGATGATCATTCGGGAAAAATACTGTTTGCCCGTTGGCGTTCAACGAGATCAAATGAATTATAAAAAAGAAAAATAAAGATCTCATTGCTTCAAGATACGTATTGCTCTGTTCGGAAATCGTACGATATAGAAACCGGAAGGAAGTTCGGACCAATCAATATCTAAAGGCCGCCCTAGCACGTCATAAATTAGTAATTCGTGATTCGTGACCTCATCGGCGAGGCCGACGATCACTTCGGGTTCTCTTTTTTTTTCGAGGGCCTCTACGATGGCGTCGATGTCATCGATCTCGTCGAGGGTGATGATATACTCATGCCTGAACGAAGTAGCGATATGCACCGGGTTGTTGGTTGTGCCATCCGTTATAAATTCGCCGGCCCACGTTGCGAAGAAGCTCCACGCCGACCGTTCGTTGAACATCGTTTCGGGATCGGGGATCGTTCCGTTCTCCGACATCGTGATGATCTTCTTTCCTGAATACAAAGTTGCCATGTTATCGAACATGATGAAGCTGCTGCTATAATTTCCAGCGGGCAAATAAATATCGGCACCAATAATATCAACATACTCATCGCCGGGATACCATTCGACAGCTTCCGGATTGCCTGAAGAAGTCCAAACCCAAATGAGGTTATCGAGATGGTGTTCGTTGAGCAATCGCTCGTAAAGCAGCTTCCAGAGCCACTTGCAGGGCTCCGCTCCTTTTGCGCCCCACCAGAACCATTTGCCCTCGGCTTCGTGAAGGGGTCGCCACAAAACGGGAATGTTCGCGTCCTGTAAACGCTTGAGCTGAACGGCGATGACGTCGATATCGCGGATGATCAGCTCGTATTCTTCGCTCGTAGCATCGTTCATTGCTTTTGTGAGGTCGAAGGTGGTGGCGTCGGTATAGAAGCCGCGCCACCATTCTTTGCCTGGCTGATCGATAAGGTCTTTCGGTGCATTCCAGTGCCAGCAGAAAGTGGTGATGCCGCGCTGGTGGTCCCAATCTATTGCTTTGTCCACTTCAGTGGATGTTGTTCCGTGCTCGACGCGACTCGGTGTGTAATCGATAAGATCGAAGCCGCGAATGACCGGCGTTTTGCCGGAGATGTTCTTGATGCGATTGAATTCTGTTTCGCCTCCATACTGACCGGAGAGAATTACTTTTCCATAAACTTTTTTCAGGAACTGGTAGAGACTATCGGCACGTGCCGATGGATCCGGAGTAACGAGATCCTCCGCAACCTGGTTGAACGCGAACGGCTGCGATGGTTCGAGCCGGATATTATCAACATCGAAGTAACCCCAGTCCTTAATGATCTCGATGGTATTCGATCCTTGTTGCAAATAAACTTTTCCTGCGAGTGTTTCCGTGAACGATGACGACATCGGGAACGGAAGACTTCCCAGTGTTTGTCCATTCACTTTTACGAAATTCCATTTGTCGCCCGACGGCGATGCGTATCGAATATATATCTTATACAGACCCTTCGATGCCTGGGCGATCATCGACACGCGATCGTTATCAGCATCGAATCCGGTGACGTAGCCGGTGCCTGCGTAGCCGCTACGCGAGGTGCTGATCTCCGTACCCGATCGAGTACCGTTTTCGGCTTCTATTGTTTGACTGAATACTTTGCTTGTAATGAATACAAGCATTAGTAAGATTGATCTCATTCTCTCGCTTCAAACAGGAGATTGCCCCTTGCACGGGACAATCTCCGTTACACTTAAACCTAAACAACTTATCAGTTAATCGAAACCAACCCTGTCTACGAATATGATCGACGAGCTTTGCCCATTGTCGACCTTAAATGCAAAACGTATGATCTTCGTGAGGTCTGTTGTCGGGTAGCTCGACAATGGAATACTGAACTTGGTCCACTGACCTTCCACGACATTTACCGTATTGTAGTCGGTCCAGTTATCGTTCAGGATAACGGCAACCTGACCGGAAGTTCCCGTGCCACCGTACAGTGCGAACGTGAAGTTTGTTGCACCACTCACATCAGTTTCGCTGATGCCACCTGCCGATAGGCCACCTGTATTGTTCGTCTCGAACTTCCACGATACGTCACCGTTGTATGATTGTTCGGTGCTTGCCTTGTCGGACGTAACAACGTTCCAGCTCCAGTCGCCGCCACCGCCAGCGATGGTCTCGTCGTATAATTCAACGAGGAGCGGCGGAGGGCCCTGAGGCTCGAACCCGACTCGATCGACATAGATCGTCGATGCGGCCATGCCTTCAACCTTCAAAGCAAATCGTATGATCTGCGAGAGATCGGTTGTGGGATAATGGCTGAGCTCAACCTGGTATGATGTCCACTCTCCTTCCTTCAATGTTACTGAATAGTAGTCGCTCCAGTTGTCGTTGAGGATAGCAGCGATCTGCTTGCCGTCGGTGCCTGGTCCGCCAAACACGGAGAATGAGAAGAAGTCCATTCCCGATGCATCGATCGGTGTCATACCACCAACAGACATACCACCGGAGTTGTCTGTTTCAAATTTCCACGACACATCGCCGGAAAGGAATTGCTCCGTGCTTGCGTTGTCGGATACAACTTTGTTCCAGCTCCAGTCGCCGCCACCAGGTGCGATTGTTTCATCATACATCTCGAGCGGCAGCGGAAGTGGTCCGGGAGCTGGTACAATCAACGTTACACCGAGGTTGTTGGAGTAGTCGTGAATGGTGGTGTAGATGATACCACCCGACTTCGATCCTTCGGGAAGCAGGAAGACGATCTCGGTAGCCGAATGTGAAATGAACTGGTCGGCAGCGAGTGGTCCGAATGACGGTATCTTGATCTCTTTAACAAGGTCGAGATCGGTACCGGTTATCGTTACGTTATCGATACCTGGCTTTGCCGGCTTGGGAGCGATGGCTGTGCCGACCGGCAGAATGATTGTAAGTTCTTGTGTTGTCGTCACGTTTACGGGCGATGCTTGTTTCAAAACAAGGCTACCCTTCAACGCTCCGGCAGGCACTACAACAACGATCTCTGTTTCCGATTGACTTTCGAATTCAGCAACGGTCTTATCACCGGGGAACGTGATCGCTGTGATGAGATCGAGATCTGTACCAGTGATCGTCAACTCGGCTTCGTGGCGAAGGCTTGTAGGCGACAATGAAGTGACCGTCGGTAATGTCACAACGAGTTCAGTCTCTGATGCGAAGGACTCGGGTTTCGTTCCACCTGACTTGAAGATAAGGAAGCCTGTTTGTGCGTTGATAGGCACATTCACTTTCACTTCGGTAGTTGACTTGCTGGTGAACTCGTCGCTTGTTACTGAGATACCGTCGTTGAAGACGATCTCTTCGATCCAGTTAACGAGTGTACCCTTGATTGAAATCTCGGTTCCGGGTTTTGCTTCTGCAGTGATAGAAGTAAGCTTAACGGGAACTTTGAAATTGAGCGGGGTCTTCGTAGTGATGTCGCCGTCGGGTGTTTTCAAAACAACGAGGCCCGCTTCGGCCGATTCGGGAACGATGAGTTCAACGAGTCGTGGTGTCCTGGTCACGAACGCCGATGCATCGACAACGGCGCCTGGAAGATCGATCTCTGTTACTTTATCGAGGTTCAAGCCGATGAACATGATCTTGTCGCCGTGCTCGACGCCTGCGGGTCCAAAACTTTGAAGTACGACCGCTGAGCCCAGATCGTCACTGTCGTCCTTGCAGGAGATCAACGCGATGTTGGCGGCGAACACCAGCATAAGGAGCCTAACGAATATTTTATTAATGGTAGTTTTCATAATGTCGGTCTGTTATTCGGGTTTGTTGGGTACAACACGAATGTTATCGATGTAGAATTCGAACGGTGAGTTAGAGGCACCGGGAGCCGACAATACCCACAGGGAGAGACTGCCCGTTACCTTCTTGTCGAATTTCATTTCGGTATAAGTCACATTGTCGCCCGACATACCCATTGCCCATTTGAACTCTGTCATCGGTATTTCTACAGTGATCCATTTTCCATCGGTATCAAACTCCTGGTTCTTTTCTGCCCATGGTCCCCAGATCGCCCGTGCGTTCAGGGTGTTCGACCAGATCTCCTGGTTGCTGTCTTTCCAGCCCCATGGTGCCCAGCAGAGGTTGAGGTGTGAGAGGTTCCATCCTATCACCTTACATTCGAATTTGAGGCTATAGTCGCCGGGTTCGCCGGGAAGGAAGTTGCCTTCGGGACGACCACTAACCTGAGCCCAGAACTGCGATTCATAAGTACTTTCGCCACCGGGGCCTTCGTTGCGTTCGCCGGCATTGTAAGAGCCTTTGAACTTCATGTACTTACCGTCGAGGCTGTGTTCGTCTTCAACAAACAATCCATAACGCCAGCTTCCCGTCGATGTGAGGTCGTCGTAGTTGAGAATGATGTTACGTGTATCATGGAAGTGGAATGCCGACTTCGTTTCACCGAAGTTTGTCGTTACCGTCATTGGTCCCTCCGGGGCTCCGGCAGGAACCACGAACTGTATCTCGGTTTGCGCAATTGACGAAGGTGTTACTTCGGTGCCATCTGAGAACTTTACAGTAAGAGGTTCGAAGAAATAGTTTCCTCGTATGGATGTGGTCTCTCCTTCTTTGGCCCACTCATTCTCCATCGAAGCAACGATAGGCGCAGAGATATCGACTTTAAAGGGATACTCATACGTAGACCCATCCTTGAAACTGAGGATCATCAGGTCGTTCCGTGTGATGGGTGCATCGGGCGGAACAGTTACGAGGATCGTTTTGTCCGTTATGTAATTCACATTCAGATCGGCCTCCTGGTCGTTGAACATGATCTTGTTGGTTCCACCGAGGTTATCGCCGATTATTGCGATCAGGTTACCCAGCGGCGCGCCTATGTACAATGAATCGGATCTTTCCGGATCTGTGTTTCGGATATAGTAGATGATCGGATCGCCGTTGTTTTCGAGTTCATCTTCCTGGCAGGAATAGAACGCGCCGGCAACTGCTATCAACACAACAAATATTTTTATTGGATTCAGTAGTGCTTTCATTTTACTCGTCGTTTTTTTTTTCAGTTCTCAAAAACATAGTCTACCGATTCGGCCGACGGTGCAAGCAGAGGATTGGCAGTTACCTCCTGATTCGGGATCGGCAGGAACATTTTTTCCACTGTCGGGATAACATCCGTTTCGGGAATGTTGTACTCATAGGCTTCCTTTGTGTTCCGTTCGAGATCGTCGGCACCGCCGTCGATAAGCTGGTATCGGTAACCTCTCAATACACCATTGTCGAGGAACCACTGGCCTATCGTATTTCCTTCGCGGTAGAAGCGGCGTTTAATATCGAACCAGTTGATGCCTTCCATGCCAAACTCTACGCGTCTTTCGGAGAAGAGCTGTTCGATCGTTACAGAAGTCCTGGGTGTGAGAGCGGCGCGTGAACGAATGGCGTTGAGGTACTCCAATGCTGTTCCATCGGTTGTGGATGAACCGGCGCCGATCGTTGCTTCGACATAGATCAGGTATACGTCGGCAAGTCGCAACACGTACTGGTTGATCGGAGTTGCCTGGTTGGAGATCGACATACCAACATCTTCAGCATTACCAAGCACATACTTCTTAACATTGTTCAATACTGGTGCTGCGGTTTCGGTCTGACCTGCAAATGCCGGGTCGGGATAGTCATCCGGGTACTTCTTATGGATATTATATGTATAGCCGCCGTTTGCTTTGTGGATGTCGGGGTAATGATCGCCGAGCTCCATCATGATCCACTTCCTTCTTGCATCTGGCTGAGGGATCCCTGAATCGTTCTTTGAGTTCTCGTCCAGGTTGTTGATAAAGTCAACCGTGAGGCTCTTGTATCCACCCCATCCTTCGCTGATGCCCGTGATCATTGTATTACGAGCCATAACGGCCTGGTGCGAATTGCCAATACCATAACCACCCGCAGTGAACTGGATAGCGAAGAGAGACTCTTCATTGTTGTTGTTTTCCCATTTGAACAGGTCTTCGTATTTCTGTTCGAGTGAAAGACCGCTTTGGGTGATCACGTTGCCGGCATACTCTTTTGCCTTTGCGAAGTTGGCTGCTGAGTTTGCATCGTTGAGATCGGAAGCCATCGTGAGGTGAAGCTTCGCAAGCATGCCTTGTGCCGACCATTTTGTAACACGGCCGGGCTCGTCCGATTCGGGAAGATGTTCGTTAGCGAACTCGAGATCCCTGCGTATGAATTCATAAACACTCTTGCGTGTATTTTTCGGAAGCTTCAGCTCACCTGAAGAAACAACAGCAGAACCGTTATCGATGAGGGGAACATCGCCCCAGAATTCAGCAAGAAAATAGTATGCAGTGCCGCGAAGGAACTTTGCTTCGGCAATACCTGCATTGATATCTTCTTCGGGAACACCATATCCCGCCGCGATGGGAGGCATATCGTTGATCACTGAGTTCGCGCCCGCGATCACGCGGTAAAGACCTCTCCAACCCTGGAGGATCACGGAGTTATTTTCAGTGAAGCTGAGGAAGAACAATTGTCCTTCGTCGGCATAATCCTGGTAAAGATCGCCCGACATACCGTCACCGGCACACCAGAGGAACTTATCGTTGGCGTCGAACCATGCGGAGCCATAAACAGCGCCGGTCACACGCCTGATCTCATCGGCATTCCTGAAGAAACCATCCGTTGTAATGGCATCCTGGGGAACGATCTCGAGGAACTCTTCTTTACATGCACCCGCGAGGAATACGAGCGCGATGCACGATATATATTTAAATATCTTTTTCATATACAATGATTTAAAAGTCTACGTCCAAACCGATCGTGAACATCTTTGGTGTGGGGTAACGGCCAGAGTCTACGTTTTGCATCAAAACATTCTGGTTGTTGGCGCCGACTTCCGGATCGTAGCCCGAATACTTCGTGAATACAATTGCGTTCTGCATGTTGCCATACACACGCACGCGACTGAGCTTGGTCCTCGTAAGCCATGTGGGCGGAAGGGTATATCCGAAGCTTACGTTCTGGATACGCAGATAAGATCCGTCTTCGATCCAACGATCGGAAGGAATGCGCTGGTTGCCGTTCACGTCTGTCGCGGTGAAGCGAGGGATCGTTGCATCCGGATTTGCTAAATGAACTTTTGTGATGTCGTTGCGATCGATGTCGTTCTGTGCCGGGCTTGTTGTTGGCGAGATCAGCTCGACGCGGGCACGGTCGGCGACTGTGGCCAGTTGGTTGTTGCTTTGATTCTGCATACCCTCCGTACGAATACGAAGCGCGTTGAATATCTTCAGTCCGTAAGATCCAGTTACAAACACGCCTAATGAAAAGGCCTTGTAGCTGAACATGTTGTTGAAACCGAAAGTGAACTTGGGGTTCGGGTTGCCGATGAACGTCTGGTCGTCGGCATTTATAACACCATCGCCGTTCAGATCCTTGTATTTGATGTCTCCGATCCAAACACCATCCTGGCGGTGAACATAGTTTACACCGTTGGGATGTTCGGCAGACTCAGACCCTGATTGTTTCACTTGTACAGCATGGTTGCGGATGTCTTCTTCGTTCTGGAACAAGCCTTCCGTTACATAACCGTAGAATTGTCCGACCGGCATACCCACTTGCGAACGTGTAGGCACGTTGAATACGCCGTAGAGGTATACGTTGCTGTTGATCACATTCGAGTTATCGAGTTTTGTGATCTTGTTGCGGAACATGCTGAAGATCACATCAGTGTCCCAGGAAAAGTCTGCTGTCCTGATATTGTGTGTATTGATCGCGAGATCGATACCCTTGTTTTCCATGTTACCGAGGTTCACATAAGGAGCGCTGATCGGGAACACGCCACCACCCGCTGCACCGCCGAGGTAAAGAGGAATGGGCAATTCCATCAGGAACTTCTGCGAGCCCTTCTTGAAGAAGTCAACCGTTACATCGACTCGGCCCTGGAGCAACGAGAGATCGAAGCCGATGTTTGCCTGTGTACCCGCTTCCCATTGAATGTTAGGATTCGCGAGGCGATCGAGCTTATAAGTGGTTCCGAACGGCGATACCACCGAAACAAGTCTCGATCCATAAGCATAGTTATCTATGTTTTGATTACCGACCTGTCCGTAACCAACGCGGAGTTTTAGGTCCGATACGATCTCGTTAGTGCGAAGGAAGCCTTCATTCGATAGGTGCCATGCGAAAGAGGCTGCGGGGAAGTAACCGCGTTTGTTAGCCGGACCGAATCTTGAAGATCCGTCGTTTCGGAGGGTCAAAGTCAGCAGGTATCTATCGGAATAGTTGTAGTTCAATCGGCCGATGTACGACGACAGTGTATTGGCACTCTTAATACCTTGAGAGATCTGGCCTACGTTATCGCCCTGGCTGAGTACAGGAAGATCGTTCGTAGCGAGATTCTTCTTTACGATACGCGCTTGTTCGTAGGTCGACTTCAATGCTTCCGTTCCGAAAAGGAATGTAACGTTGTGACCGCCTCCGAATTTCTTCGCGTAAGTGAAGTAGTTCGACCACACCCAGGTAAAGCCTGTTGCACGCTGATCCTGGAGAACGTTCTCTGTATTCACGAGCGG
This sequence comes from uncultured Ohtaekwangia sp., assembly GCA_964490505.1. GTDB lineage: Bacteria > Bacteroidota > Bacteroidia > Cytophagales > Cyclobacteriaceae > ELB16-189. Next base: position 519,255 of record CAZBCP010000001.1, read on the forward strand.
TCCCCAATGATAGGTCGGGTTGAAGTTGATGTTTTGGGTCTGGTTGTTGTCCATCGAGAAGTCGGTGCGGAACGTAAGATCTTTCAGCACCTGCACTTCACCGAAGAAGTTGCCGGTGAGTCGTTGTTGTGCGAGCGTGTTGGTGCGCAACATGGCGATAGCCACCGGGTTGTATTTTACCTCGGCGCTGTTAACGCTTACGGGAGGGCCGGCATATTCGCCATTTGCATCGCGAACAGGCACATCGGGCTGTACCGAAAGAGCCTGCGCGAAAATTCCATCACCTGAACCATCGTTGATAAGGTTGGCGAATGAATTACTGTATGCAACCCTCGATCCTATCTTGAACCAGTCGTTCACTTTCGTGTCGATATTCATACGGGTGTTGAAGCGCTTCATGTCGGAGTGTATCGCGATACCATCCTGCTTGAAGAAGCCGCCCATGACTGCATATGTAGTGTTGTCTTTACCACCGGTCACAGAAACTGAGTGGCTCTGCTGGGCAGCGGCCCTGAAAACTTCTTTCTGCCAGTCGGTACCTGCACCCAGCAACGAGGGGTCTGCGTAATGTTGATCGACCACCTGGCCGGTCTCTGTTGCAATGGTCTTGCGATAGTCGGCGTATTGCGACAGGTTCATCATGTCGAGCTGCTTGCGGAGACTTTGAACGCCGTAGTAACCGTTGTATGAGATCTTCGCTTGTCCTGCCTTACCGCGTTTGGTTGTGATGATGATAACACCATTCGAAGCACGCGATCCATAGATCGCCGAAGCGGAAGCATCTTTCAGCACGTCGATGCTTTCTATGTCATTGGGGTTGATCGCCGATAATGGGTTGAGACGTGTTTGGCCGTTACCACCGTCGGTCATTCCTTGCACACCAACGCCATCGCCCGACATTGGAACGCCGTCGATCACATAGAGTGGTTGGTTCGATCCAAGGCTTGACACACCGCGGATGGTGACGGTTGTTGCACCGCCGGGTGCGCCGGAGTTTTGAGTTACCTGGACGCCGGGTATTCTTCCCTGGAATGCCTGGTCGAGGTTGCCGACCATTGCCTGGCTAAGCCTGGCGGCTCCAACGGAAGCGATGGACCCGGTGAGGTCGCTCTTCTTTTGAGTACCATAACCTACCACGACAACTTCCGTGAGTGCGACTACATCCTCAGCGAGCTGCACGGCGATACTCGTTTGCGTGCCAATGCGGATCTCCTGGCTGGCATAGCCGATGAAGGAGAACACGAGCACGTCGTCGCCGCTTGCTTCGAGTGTGAATGAGCCGTTGGCATCGGTGGTTGTACCTGTGGCCGTTCCTTTTTTGATAACGTTCACGCCTGGCATCGGCTGATTTGATGCGTCGGTGACCCTGCCAGTCACTGTTTGTGCGAACGAGGAACCTGTTGCCGCCAGGAAGCAAACCACAAAAGCATAAAGCAATCTTTTGTAATGTTTCATCATAGCTTTTTTTTGAGTTTAGGGACGAAATGGATTTCGGTTTCAACCGTTGTCTTACGCGGCGAAAACGATTGCTTAAAATTAGGCTGGTGAATCCCCAGCAAAGGGTAACTGATTGTTTTGGATTGGTGGATGGGGCGTTAACAGGGGGTATAAAATGTTTCAGAAAGGGTCCCGGTTTGTTAACCACAATTTTGTTTCTGGCCGAAAACCGGCTACTTGAGCCTCGTGAAATCACTCATTTTCCTACTCTTTTTCGTCGTAACGACGTCATACGCGCAGCTTGCTAAGGATAAATGCAAGTTCCTGGGCAACATTATCGCCGGTTATACACCGTCAGACTTCACCACGTACTGGAACCAGGTAACGCCGGAAAACGCCGGCAAGTGGATTTCAGTAGAAGCCACGAAGGATGTCATGACATGGGATCAGTTCGACAACGCATACAACACCGCCAAAGAACATGGCCTGAAGTTCAAATGGCACACATTCACATGGGGACAACAACAACCATCGTGGCTCGGATCACTATCAGCAGAAGAACAGAAGCAGCAGGTTGAAGAATGGATTGCGGCAGTCGCTGAAAGATATCCCGATGTGGACTTTATAGACGTGGTGAATGAACCCCTCCATGAAACGCCGGTGTATGCTAATGCGCTCGGCGGCAAGGGAACAACCGGATGGGACTGGGTGATCTGGGCTTTCGAAAAGGCACGCGCTACATTTCCGAACGCAAAGTTGATATTGAATGACTACAATGTTATAAATGACAACAATGCGACCAATAAGTATATCACTATAATTAACCTGCTGAAGGAACGTCAATTGATTGATTATATAGGTGAGCAGGGGCATAACCTTGAAACGACGTCCAACTTGACGATCACCAGCAATCTCGACAAGCTTGCGGCTACCGGCCTCCCGATCCTGATCTCTGAATACGATCTGAACTTTTCGAGCGACTCAGAGCAAAGGGCAAAGTATGAAAGTCAGTTCCCGGCCCTTTGGGGGCATTCCGGTGTTCATGGTGTTACGTTATGGGGATATCGCCAGGGTGAGATCTGGAGAACAGACGCTTATTTAGTTCGTTCGAATGGAACAGCAAGGCCTGCCCTGGAATGGCTGACTACCTACGTGAAGGCAAATTTTGGAGGGACGTTTTGTCTAACCACAGAAGTTCAGGATAAGAATGATCATGCCGGACTAAATATCTATCCAAATCCGTCGAATGGTGAAGTCACCGTAGTTTCGAGTTTCGAGTTCCTGGTTAGGGAGCTTCATGGAAGACTTATCACGCGCGGCACTGGTTCCGCAACAATTCAGTTGAGTCCAGGCTTCTATCTGGTGCAAACTTCTTCGGAGACGAAGAAGCTCATCATCAGGTAATGATCAGTATCGCTATAGAGATTGCCAGGGCGAAGTAGATCGCAATCTCGATCACAAGCATCCACCTCGTTTTTCTCTTCATCTTCTCCATAGCGTCTAACGATAACTGGTTTACGGCGCTAATCTAATGTAGACCTTAGCGAATGAGGGGTAAGATTTGTTTCAGGAAAGGGTAACAAATGTAATAAGGCGCGGCTGTTACGATTATATACCGTTATGTAACCGATTGCTGTACGCCGACGGGAGAACTTTATATTCCTCCTTAAAATACTTCGCGAAGTACTTCGGGTTGTTGAAGCCAACCTTGTAGGCGATCTCCGACACGCTAAGCTGACTCTTCTCCAGCAACTGGGCCGCCTGCTGTAATCTTATAGTGCGGATGAATTCCAGTGGCGACTTACCAGTAAGTGCCAGTAGTTTCTTATAGAGATGAACACGGCTCATCCCCAGCTCGTGACTCAGATCCTCTACCGAAAAGTCGGGGTCGGTGATATTGTTCTCCACGATCCTGATCGCGTTCTGGATCAGTTTCTCGTCCATCGATGTGATCCGGATCGTGCTCGCCTTCACCTCTATTTGCCTGCGGAAATCTTTATGGAAGATCTCGCGCTGGTGGATCAGGTTCCGGATGCGGGCCTGCAGAATTTCGAAGCTGAACGGCTTGGTAACGTAGTCATCGGCGCCGGCCTGGAAGCCCTCCATCTTCTGTTCTTCGGCCATACGTGCAGTCAACAATATCACCGGTATGTGCGACAGGTTGGGGTGGTCCTTGATCGCCTTGCAGAGTTCTACACCATTCATTTCCGGCATCATCACATCGGTCACAATAAGGTCGGGTAAATGTTGCTGGGCTACCTTAAATCCTTCCTTGCCGTTTTTCGCTTCAACCACATCGTAATTCAGCTTCAGGTTGTCTTTAAGATAGAAACGGAAATCTTCGTTGTCCTCGACAAGCAACAATACGGGTTTGCGTTCGTGATGATGTTCGTGATCGCCGATGTGCCCGAGTGGAACTTCATTGTGACTAACAACCAGCTCGGCTTCTTCATGATGTGCGATCTCCCGAACGGGTAATTCAACTATAAATGTACTGCCCTTGTTGGGCTCGCTTTCCACGCGTACCGTTCCGTTGAACGAGCGCACGAACTCTTTTACGATGGAGAGGCCGATGCCGGTGCCCTGGTTCACCATGCTTCGTGGTACATCGTTCTGGAAGAATCTTTCGAAGATCTTCTCCTGATTCTCGGGCGAGATGCCGATACCGGTGTCTTTAACACGGATGTCGAGCCAGCGGAGGTCGCCCTCGTTCTTGACATCGATGTTCACCGAAACGGCTCCATTCTCGGGTGTGAACTTGAATGCGTTCGATAAGAGATTGAAGAGTATCTTCTCGAGCTTGTCCTGGTCGAAGATCATCTCGAGGGAATCGACCCAGGTATTGAATGAGAAGGCGATGTTCTTCTTTTCTGAAAGGTCCGTGAAACTATAGGCTGTATCTTTTATGAAACGGATCACATCGCCTTCGGATGGATTGAACTTGATCTCCTGTACTTCCAGCTTCCGAAAATCCAAAAGCTGGTTGATGAGGTTCAATAGGCGGCGCGCGTTGCGATGGATCAATTCGAGCTGACCTTTCTGGTCGTCGGTGGATGTCTTCAGCATCTTTTCGATCGGCGTGAGTATCAAGGTGAGCGGCGTTCTGAATTCGTGGCTTACGTTGGTGAAGAACTTGATCTTCATCAGGTCGAGGTCGTGCATGCGTTGTGCCTCCCTTCGCTCCTGCTCGATCGCAAACTTCATGCGCTCACGTTGCTGGATCAGTCGTCGTGTCATCAGCAAAATTCCCAACACGGTAATTACATACAACACAAAGGCCGTCGCGGTTTTCCAGAAGGGCGGCAACACCGTGATCCTAAGGGTTACGGCTTCGTCGCTCCAGACGCCGTCGTTGTTGGCGGCCCTTACGCGGAAAGTATAATCGCCGGGATCCAGGTTAGTGTAGGTTGCCCTTCTAGACATACCCGATGTGGTTACCCAGTCCTGGTCGGAACCTTCGAGGATGTATTGATACTTGCTTTTCTCGGGATGGATGTACGACAGGGCAGCGAATTCTATGGAGATCGCATTCTGGTTGTGATTCAATTCGATATCGCTGGTAAGGTTGATTGCCTTAGGGAGAACTACTTTTCCATCGATCGACTCACCTGCTCTTACGCTTTTGTTCATCACCTGGAAATCGGAAAGTATGATACGGGGCTTGAGTGTGTTCATGCGAATATCCTCGGGACGGAACATATTGAAACCGTTCACACCACCGAAGATCAGGTGCCCGTCGCGCGTCTTTAGCGCCGAATTATCATTGAATTGTTTTCCCTGGAGACCATCCGACTCATCGTAATTCTTAAAGGTGAACTTGCCGTTCGAGATCACCAGGTTAGAGATGCCATTCGGTGTGCTCATCCAGAGATTGCCGGCATTGTCTTCGAGTATCGTGAGAATAGTGTTGTGCGGGAGCCCGTCTTCCGTCCTGAATGATGTAAAGGTTCGCTTCGCCGGATCGAAAACATTCAGTCCTTCGAGGGTACCAACCCAAACGAGCTTGCGTGAGTCTTCATGGATCCAGAGGATACTGTTGTTTGAAAGTGAATTAATGTTGTTTGGATCGTTGGCATAGTGAACGAACCTGCCCGTCTCACGTTCGAGCACATCGATACCGAAACCCGTTCCAACCCAGATGTTGCCCTTCGAATCTTCCTCCAGTACAGTTACATAGTTTGTCTTTATCGAGTTGTCGTCACCATTTCTATAGTGCCTGAAAATATTCGTGCTCCGGTCGAACATATCGAGACCGGCCTGCAGCGTTCCGATCCAAAGATTTCCACGCGAGTCTTCCAGCACCTCCCACACACTTTCATCCGACAGGCTCTGCGGGTCCGAAGGATCGTGCCTGTAGTGGGTGAACTTCCTGCCATCGAACTTATTGAGACCACCAAAATATGTTCCTATCCAAAGCTCGTTGTTCTTTCCCTTCGTCATACTCACAATCACATCCGCGCTCAGGCTGTTTGGATCGGCGCTGTGCTTATAAGATTTGAATGTGCCTTTGTCCCTATCCCACTCAACTAGTCCGCTGCCGTTCGTGCCAAGCCAGATATTGTGCCTATCGTCTTCAACAAAAGAATTTACATCCATTCCGCGGAACAGCGGGAAGCGAACAATGCTTTCATGATAATAGCTGACACCCTGTTTGAAACTTCCCACCCAGATAATTCCGTCTGGGTCTTTATACATGCAGTTAATGCTGTTCTGTGCGAGGCTCTTCTCGTCGGCAGGATCGTGAAGCTGGTAGCGGATCGTTTGCTTCGTCTTGTCAATAATATTCAGGCCACCGTGGTCGGTTGCTATCCACACATTACCAAGGTTGTCCTGGACGACGCCACGAATAATGTTGTTGTTGAGCTTAATGCCATTCGAACGCTCGCCGATGTGCCTGAATTCATCCTTCGCAACATCGTATAAAGCAACACCGAGGTTGGCATTGTGGCAATAGATCCAGAGATCGCCGTCGTTATCGATAACGATCTTGAACTCCGAATCGGTCTTTCTGTAAGTATCCCGGATATAGGGATTGATGTATTCGACTTTCAAGGTCTCGGCGTCCATTCGAATGATCAGTCCGTTCCTCAGGATCATCCAGATGTTGCCCTTGTGATCTTCTGCTATGCGCGAAATGCTTGTAGATGCTGTGATATTCTCTCCTTCGGGCAGGTACCGCGCTGGCATGCTTGTCTTGAAACGCGGCGAGTATCGAAACAATCCCTGCGATTGATGAACGAACCAGAAACGACCGCCGGAGTCGTGAAATATGTCGGTAATGCCGCCTTCGGGAATACCATATTGTTTCAGGAAGGGCTGACTTCTATGACTGAAGCTTTCCGTCTCCGGGTCGAATATATTGATGTCGGTAGATCCGGTGGTACTATAAACCCAGATGCGCCCATCGGGGTCTTCGAACATCGAGTTGATAAAGTTATTGCTGATCGTCGCGGTGTCACGAAGGTCGTTGCGGAAGATACGCAGAGAATAGCCATCGAATCGGTTGAGCCCGGAGCTGGTTCCTACCCACACAAAGCCTCTCGAATCCTTTAGGAAGCTGCTTACGTAATTATGCGAGAGTCCGTGATTGATGTTTAAACGCGAGAAACGAAACGCATCCTGTTGTGCAACAGCAGAAAAGTTGCATAAAATACTTACCAGCGATAAGAAAGTGAGGGACAATTTTCTCATTGGTAGAGTAAATTAGGAAATTTAGAGGAGATACAGTGATCCGATACAATTCATTTCCAAACCTCCAATGGTTAAAAAGGCAAGCCGAGAATAACTTCGACGGCCAACGATGGCCTAATGTCCTGATAAATGTTAAAACAACTTCCACTGTACGCGACAACATTCCAGGTCCTCTCTCTTTGTTCAGCAACATATCGGGCGAAAGCCTCGTGATGGTCGACGGAAGAACGGCTGTTGTTAACGAAGATCACTTCTTTATCAGCAACAACACCCAGCGCTATACACTGGAGATCGCGAAGAACAGATCGGCAGAAACATTCAATATTCATTTCGGCCAGGACTGGATGAAAGGCATTGTCGCCAATGAAGACATCGAGTTTTATAACAAGCTGTATCCCAAAGACGATGTCGTAAAATATTTTCAGTCACAACTAAAGTCGGCGGATAAGACATCACTCGAGCAAGAGGAGCTTCTCACACAGCTGATCGTTCATTTGCTTCGGGTAAATAGAAATGAGAAGATAAAGATCGAGTCCCTCGATTCGATCAAGCTTTCGACAAGGCAGGATATTCTTCGCAGACTTCACCTTGCTACGGATTACATCTATGCATTTTACTATAGGGATGTTTCGTTAGAGGAGCTGTCGAAGGTGAGCATGCTATCGAAGTTTCATTTTCTAAGAGCGTTCAGGCAAGTGTTTGGGGTGGCCCCGCATAAGTTCCTCAACACCGTTAGAATTGCAAAAGCTAAGGATCTATTGAGCTCCGAATTAACGATAGCTCAAATATCAAAAACGATAGGCATCAGCGATCCATCGTCTTTCAGCAGGCTGTTTAAGAAAGAAGTTGGCGTTTACCCGACGGTCTTTAAGAAATAGCAATTTCTGTCATCGTATACCATTGCCTTGCTACGTAAAAGAGGGTAAAATGCAGGGTGTCGCAAAGGATACGCAGAGGAGCGGAGTAACGCAAAGGAAGGCAAAACTCCGCGTATCTCTGCACCTCTGCGTGTCCATCGCGAAACAACAAATCTTAAATCACTATGAAACTCCTCATCGGCATTGGCTTCGTCGCACTGACGATCATATTTTTCTGGCTTTTTTTAAATAAGCTACGTCCCGCCCTAACGGCGAAGGCATTCCGTAACACGGTGATCGCGGTTATCGCATGGGCTGCATTTCTCGTGATCTGGAGCTTGTCCGGCATGGCGATGCGTTTCGACCTTTTTCCATTGAACATGGCGCCAGTGTTGATTCCACCGTTTATCGCAATTGTTATCATCACAATAAGATCGAAAAATATTCTCGCACACGTTCCACCTAAAGTTCTTGTGAACCTCCAGGTGTTCCGCGTGTTCGTGGAATTACTCCTGTGGGCCCTGGCTGTCGAAAATCTCCTTCCAATTCAAATGACATTCGAAGGACGCAACTTCGATATCACCAGCGGGCTTACGGCACCGCTCGCTGCTTTGTTCCTCATAAGATCGAAATGGGCACTTGCCATCTGGAACGTGATGTGTCTCGGGCTGCTGATCAACATCGTCACTGTAGCGATCCTCTCGATGCCCTCACCTCTTCGCACATTCTTCAATGAGCCGGCCAACGACATCGTTGCAACATTCCCGTTCATCCTTCTTCCCGGTATGCTTGTACCGCTTGCGTACGGATTGAGCTTCCTGTCGCTCCGACAGATATTTTCATTAACTTCACAAAATGAAGAAACTCTTTCCGCTCCTCCTCATCGCGGTAGCATGCAGCACAACTAAGGAAGTAACCACGATTGCAAGCATCGAGCGTCTCGATCCGGCGCTCGATGATATTATAACATCCGAAGCACAGATCGAAACTATTGCAAATGGCTTCGATTGGAGTGAAGGTCCCGTTTGGGTCGAGTCACAAAAGATGCTCCTCTTCTCCGATGTTCCGGCGAACATAGTTTACAAATGGACCGAAGATGGAAAGCTCGACGTGTACCTTAAACCCTCAGGCTTCACAGGCGAAACAACACGAAGCACCGAACCAGGCTCAAACGGTTTGATCATCGACGACCAGGGAAGGTTGGTGTTATGTCAGCATGGCGACCGCCGCCTCGGATTTTTAAATGCAGATCTGGGATCTCCGTCGCCAACATATGGAGTTGTGGTCGACAATTTTAACGGGAAGAAATTCAACAGCCCCAACGATGTTGTGCAGGGCAAGGACAAGAGTTATTATTTCACGGATCCTCCTTATGGCTTAGGCAATCGCGATGAAACGGATCCCGACAAGGAGATCCCGTTCCAGGGAGTCTTCAAGCTTTCGCCCGATGGCAAACTCCGCGTCCTTGTCGACAGCATTACTCGTCCCAATGGCATTGGCCTTTCTCCGGACAATAAATATTTATACGTCGCGAACTCCGATCCCAAAAAAGCAAGATGGTATAGATACGAGCTCGGCGATACGTCCGTCATCTCCGGATCTATCTTTCACGATGCAACAGACCTGGTTGCTTCGCAGCCGGGATTGCCGGATGGACTGAAGGTTGATTCGAAGGGAAATCTTTTTGCGTCGGGTCCCGGTGGTATTTTCATTTTCAACCCGGAAGGAAAAGTGCTGGGTAAGATCAGGACCAATGCACCCAGTGCGAATACGGCGCTCAAGCCCGATGAAAAATGGTTGTTCATCACCAACGACAGCCTGGTGCTTCGGGTGCCATTGAAATAATCTCAAATGCAAAGTGTCGCAAAGGATACGCAAAGGCGCTGAGGTACGCGGAGGTTTGCCTTTCCTTTGCGTTACTCCGCTCCTCCGCGAAACAACTCCCCCACCGCGAAACAAGAAATAATCCTTGAAAATCTTCATTGAAATCATCGGTTGGATCGGTGCCGTTGAGGTGATCATTGCCTATGCGCTGAACAGCAACGGAAAACTGAAATCGGATTCGGTGATCTTCCAGATGCTGAACCTCACCGGAGCTGTATTCCTGATCGCCAACACGTGGTACAATGCCGCCTACCCTTCGATGGTGATCAACATCATTTGGACCGCGATTGCCATCGGTGCACTGGTAAGAATTCGAAGAAAATCATAGATTAGATTCTTAAACCTTATACCCCCAATGAGATCGCTACTGGCATTCCTCTTACTGCTATCGTTTTCGGTAAACGCACAAACCCCCGACAAAAAAGCATTAGATAAAAAAATACAGGAGTTCGACGCCTACGTTCAGAAGTCCGTCAAAGAATGGGAAGTCCCCGGCTTAGCGCTCGTCGTTGTGAAAGATGGCAACGTTCTTCTCTCGAAAGGCTATGGCGTTCGTGAGCTCGGCACAACGAATGCAGTCGATTCAAAAACCCTGTTCGCTTGCGCATCGACCACCAAGGCAATGACTGCAACGTGTATGGGTATGCTTGTCGACGAGGGAAAAGTTAACTGGAACGACCCGGTTGTAAATTACCTGCCCGAGTTCCAACTGTTCGATCCATTCGTCACACGCGAGATCCGCATCCGTGACCTCTTCATTCACGATACAGGTCTTGGCAACGCCGATTTTCTTTGGGGTATCATGGACATCTCTTCCGAAGAAGTCCTTGCGAAGATGCGCTACGTGAAACCGACCTATTCACTTCGTTCGAGCTTCATCTATCAGAACATATTCTATCTCGCTGCCGGGATGGTTATCGAAAAGATCAGCGGCAAACCATGGAATGTTTTTATGCGCGAACGTCTCTTCACACCACTTGGTATGACACGCACGTATCCAATCCTGGCCGATGTGAAAGATCCGAACCAGACGGCGCCACACTATAAGATCGAAGGAAAGATCACCGTGATCCAACACACCAGCGCCGACGAGATCGGACCCGCAGGAAGCGTCTGGTCGTGCGTGGATGACATGGGTAAGTGGATGCGAGTTATGATCGACAGCAGTAAGTATGCCGGCGGAAGAATATTGAAGCCAGCCACATGGGCCGAAATGTTCAAGCCACAGGTAATCGTTCCCGCGAGCCAGTTCTATCCTACCGCTACCCTCACTAAACCCAACTGGACGACCTATGGTCTCGGCTGGTTCCAGCACGACTACAAAGGAAGGAAAATAAACTTCCACACAGGAAGTCTTGCAGGCGCAACAGCTATTCATGCACAGCTTCCCGACGAAAAGCTCGGCATTTATGTATTCGGGAACTACGACCATGCAGAAGTACGACACGCCCTGGTCTATAAAACATTCGACCTCTTCGCATTGGGCGGTACCCGCGACTGGAGCGCCGAGTTCCTGAAGTTGTATACTAACATCCAGGCTGGCGCCGATAAGCAGGAGGCCGACTTCGAAGCAAAGCGCGTTGCCAACACAAAACCTTCGTTCGCATTGAAAGATTATGCAGGAACATATACCGATCCTCTTTATGGCACTGTTGTGATCACTGTTGAAGGCGATCAGCTCGTTGCCGAAGCCAACAAATTTGTGAAAGCAAAATTCTCACACTGGCACTACGATACGTTCCGTGGATGGTACGATAAGAAGTGGTATGGAAAAGGGAATATGAGCTTCGGAATTGGCACCGACGGGAAAATTAAGACCGCTTCCTTTGATGGAATAGATTTCGCAAAAGAAAAGTAATACCGAACAGTCAGACCCGCAAGGGGCAATCTCCTTATCGAGGGGGATCGCACTTTGCGGCGATGGCGTTTCAGCCTATCTCGATAACAACATCGTCGGTCAGCGGATGGCCGACGCATGTTAACACATAACCCTCGGCCTTTTCACTTTGCGACAGGCCATCCTCTTCGTCGAGTTTCACTTTGCCAGAGAGTGCTTTTCCGCGGCATGCTGTACATAAACCGCTTTGGCATGAATACGGAAGATCGATGCCCTGGTCGAGTGCCGTTTCAAGGATGGTGCGATTAGGTTCGACCATGAACTTGAACTCATTGCCGTCGTAACGGATCGTTACTTCGCGGGCCTTGTTCCCAGGCGCAGTCGCGGTCTCTTCTTTCTTGTCTTTTTTATCGATTGTCCCCGTTACAAAACTTTCTTTGAAGATCTTATCGCGTGGGATCTTATGTGCATCGAGTAATGTCTCCACGTTCTTCATCATCCCTTCGGGCCCGCACATGAGGTACGTGGTCTTATCGATGCCCCAATCCGGGATCCTTTCGAAGAGCTTCACGAGCATATCGTGATTCAACAGACCTGAATACCCTTGCCAGTTCATTGGCGCTTCGTCGAGTACATGGATCACATGCAGACGGCCCTCATACTTCGTAGCCCACTGTTCGAGCGAAGCCTTGAAGATGATGCTGTCGATATTCCGGTTGCAGTAAATGAGTGATACGATGCTGTCGGGCTCTTGTGTGATCAGGCTCTTGATGATCGCCATCATAGGAGTGATCCCCGATCCACCAGCAAACATGACCACGTGACGTTTGTTGGCCTTCGAGTACTCCGTCGTAAACTGTCCCATCGGTTCCATCACCTTCAGGGAGCTTCCTTTTTTCAGGTTGTCGGGCAACCAGTTCGACATCAGTCCGGCGTCGACACGCTTAACAGTGACGGCCGGGTTCTCGTCGAGATAGGGTGACGTACAGAGCGAGTATGAACGGCGAACTTCCTTACCGCCGATATTGGCTATGAGCGTAAGGAACTGGCCGGGTTTATATGAGAGTTTCGTAGCGGGTTGTTCGAAAACAATCGTGATAGCGTCCCTGGTCTCCTGCACTATCTCCTTGATTATCAGGTCGTAATAGCGAGGACCGCTATGTGTTTCTTCCTTCTTTTCCTTCTTGAATAATCCAAACATCCCGCAAAGGTACGAACTAGATGTTTAACCAGTAAGTGAATTTGAACACCAACGCCCGGCTCTTGCTCGCGAACGATTGAGGAAGGTAATTCTCGGTATAAACCACGAAGAAATCGGACGCAGGTTTATATCTCCACTGGAACCTCGCATTGAGATTCACATTGTCGAGCAAAGTATTATACTGAAGGAACGTAGTGAGGAAAAGCTTATCGGTAAACGTGAGATCCATTCGTGGACTTACAATAAACAGTTTCTCCTTTCCATAGCCCGTCGGCAAACGAAGGTCATTATAATCTATTTGGATAGACATGCTGCCATATGGCTGGTATCGGTAGTTGAACTGACCTTTCACGTTCACGTTGTTGCCGTTATAAAATTGTCCAACAGTCGTCTCGAAAGAATAACGAACAACCTTTCGTTGATCGGACACATACGCGGCAGTCGCATTGTTCCACGAATACTCATCACCAACCTTGTATGTAGTAAACTTCTCGGCATCGATCGGGTTGAATGTATTTGTGAGTCGCTGATAGATATAGTTGTACGTGAACTGAAGCGCGCTTGTGTTTTGAAAATTGAAGCCATAACCGATGTTCGCCAGTTCGTCGGTCAATAGTCCACTTGGTAACGTCGTGGCTTGTGCATTCAGCAATGGACCATGGTTTACCAGCACTACGCTTGACGGATAGAATGTTCCCTGTCCCATAAAATAAAAATTCACCTGTCCAGGATATACACCACGTGATGGAACGTAGCCCACCTCTTCATTTAGATTCTTCTGGACAAAGCTGCTACCTGCGGACAAAAGTATGTTGCGCTTGGTGTAAGTAAGCCAACCACCGGCCGACTGGTTTTTATCGGTGTTGAAATTGTCGAACGAGTGGTTATAGTACAGACTTGTATACCATGTGTTGTCCTTGCTTCTCGATTCGATGTCGATAGCGAATACCCTGTTGTATTTATTCAAGGCACGAACGGTATCGGCGCCATTCCATTTTTTAACCCAAAGGTCTTTATTGAAATATTTTAATGTGTCGGCCGCGTCGATACCCAAAGACTCTTTATTCACAAAAGAAAATTGAATGTTCGACTGTGCCCAGAAGTTTCGCTGGATGGCGGCCACGGTGAAGTTCTGTCCGGGTAAGCCGATGCTGAGTTTCTCTCTTGTCTGCATGTTAAGCATGCTGATCCGCCATTTCTTCGATAGCGAACCGCTCAGGCGTGCACCATAGAGGATGGGAACTTTCACCAATGTCCCGGTGCTGTCGCGCGCGAGGCCTATGCGGCGTGAGAAGAATGGCCTGGCTTCGGGGAAGCCCATCCTTTCGAAGAGGTCGTTGTTCTCCAAAAAGAACTGCCGGCGTTCGGGGAACTGGAACTCGAAACGCGTGAGGTTGATCACTTGTCGGTCGACTTCAACTTGAGAAAAGTCGGGGTTGACAGTGAGGTCCAGGTTCAGAGAGGGTGTGACTCCGATCTTGGCGTCCATACCTGCTTGCAGGTCGTTGTCTTTTGTAACCGGATCCGTTGTTTTGTCGCGCGATGTTCCACCTGCGACAAATGGGATCAGGGAAATATTGGTCGTGTGGTGCGGTGGCTTGTCTTCCCAAACGAGCTTGCCGGAATAAGCGAACGAAGCAGGTATGAATTGTATTGGCGTAGCGATCCAGCTCGATGTACGGTTGCGTTTAAGATCGTAGCGAAGGAAGGTGATGTTCCATTCATCGACGTCGCTTTTGTATCGGAAGCTTTTGAACGGAATTGCCATCTCGGCGATCCACCTATCGGGGTGACGGGTAACTTTCAAGTACCATTTATTGTCCCACGTGTCGTTATAACTGCCATCGCCGTCGGCGCCACCGGAAGAGATCGTTCCTTCCGTCTGCACGCCCATGGGTGTCGTGATAAAATAGAAGCCATTGATCGCGTCGTTATACGGACCAATGAACACGCCCATGTTGTCGTTGGTGTCGAAATCGAAATCGCGGCGAAGAGATTGCACGACGTTTGGAGTTTGATCGTCGTAGCACACGAACGACACGTAGAACTGGTGGTCGTCGAATGTTACGCGTGCTTCTGTTTGAAACTCTGCGAACGCGGTATCAACGGGGTAATTCAGAAAGAAATCGGTAGCGACAGCCGCATCCTGCCACGACTGTTCGTCGAGAACGCCATCCAGCTTAATGACATCTGTTGTTCTTCGGATAGAGAGTTTCTTGCCGGGAGCGTTCTTCTCGCGTCCCTGCGAGAAGACGTTGACTGACAGTTGGACAAAGCATAGTACTGCCAGGATGGTGAGGGAGTGCCGGGGGGACGGACGCATAAAGTCGACAAAAATAGGGTTTTCTGGCCCCAAAAAATCTATTTTTAGGGCCTGAATTTGTTAACGAAAAGCTACCCATTGGCAACAAAACCGACTTCGATCAGCCTTTCCCCGCTTACCTCCATTTCTCCTATCGATGGCAGGTATTTTAAGGATACGTATGAGCTTACACCATACTTTTCGGAGTTCGGATTGATCCACTACCGGGTTAGGATCGAAGTCGAGTATTTTCTGAGGCTCACGGAGGTTCTGCCGGAGCTAAGAGATTTTCCTGGAACCGAGAAAGAAGGACTTCGGAATCTGTACAAGAACTTCACAGAACCCGATGCTCTTCAGATCAAAGAGATCGAAAAGATCACCAACCACGACGTAAAGGCAGTAGAGTACTTTGTAAAGAAGTATTTCGAGCAACGAAAGCTCGATAAATACAAAGAGTTCATTCACTTCGGCCTTACATCACAAGACATCAACAATACAGCGATACCGCTGGCCACGAAAGAATTTATGACGGTCTACATGCGCCCGATGATCGAGCGTATGATGAATACGATAGCGGAGCTTGCGGACCGTTGGAAGGATGTGCCGATGCTGGCACGTACTCATGGGCAGCCGGCGTCCCCTACCCGTTTGGGCAAAGAGATGAAGGTGTTCATGGTGCGCTTGTCGGTTCAGTACCAACATCTCATCGATATTGTTTATAGCGCGAAGTTTGGTGGAGCTACTGGTAACTTCAACGCACACAACGTTGCTTATCCCAAGATCAACTGGATCGAGTTCGCCGATAACTTCGTGGATTCATTGGGTCTTGAGCTCAGTTTTCCTACGACCCAGATCGAACATTACGATAATTTCGCGGCGCAGTGCGATGCCTTGAAGCGGATCAATACAATACTGATCGACTTCTCGCGTGACATCTGGCAATACGTGGCGATGAACTATTTTAAACAAAAGATCAAGGAGGGAGAAATTGGTTCGTCGGCGATGCCACATAAAGTAAACCCGATCGACTTCGAAAATGCAGAGGGCAATCTTGGATTGGCCAATGCTCTCTTCGAACATTTATCCGCAAAACTTCCGATCTCACGACTACAAAGAGATCTTACCGACTCTACGGTTCTTCGCAACATCGGCGTTCCCATTGCACACACTTATGTAGCTTTGAAGTCACTGATCAAGGGTATCGAGAAGCTCGAGCTCAACAAAGCTGCTATCGATAATGATTTGTCAGACAACTGGGCTGTTGTTGCCGAAGCGATACAGACTATCTTAAGAAAAGAAGGATACCCGAACCCTTATGAGGCGTTGAAGGAGCTCACCCGTAAAAATGAGAAGATCACCAAAGAAGGGATAGCGAGTTTTATTGAGACGTTAGAGGTTTCAAAAGAGATTAAAGATAAACTGAGATCTATAACGCCGTTTAATTATACTGGGATCTGATTTCTAATTTGTGATTTGTGATTCGTGATTAATCACAAATCAGAGATCACTCATATTTCAAAGACACCACGGGATTCGTCCTGGCCGTCTTTAATGAATGAAACGCCACGGTAATAAAAGCGAATAACAGGGCGAGAACCGCGACGAGTGCAAACAGCATAAAGTTCATCGGCTTCTGATAAGCGAAGTTGCCCAGCCAGCCACTCATAACGTAATAACCGAGTGGTATCACTATCACAGAAGCGATCAGCACCAGGTACATCACATCTTTATAAAGCAGGTAAATAATTCCGGGGATCGATGCTCCATGAACTTTGCGGATGCCGATCTCCTTCGTGCGTTGCGTAGCCGTGAATGCCGACAACCCCAGCAATCCCAACAACGAAATAAAAATGCAGACATAAGAAAGATTCGAGAGCAGCTTGTACTGAACCACATCTTCCTTGTATTGTTCATTGAACCGGTCGTCGAGGAAGAAATACTCGTAAGGATGCGAACTGTCGTATTTGGTCCACGTCTGTTGGATCGACTCGAGTGTTTTCGGAAGATCACCACCACCTGCAATCTTGAGGTATAAGAAACCTCCACCGCCACCTTCTACACGGTTGATGATCAATGGCTCGATGCTGTTGTGAAGTGAGCTAAAGTTGAAGTTCTTCACCACCCCGATCACCTTCTTGTTTTCGTCACTATCGTGGAACCAGCGAAGCTTTTTCCCGACAGCTTTGTCGCCCCAGCCCATGAGCTTTGCGGCCGCTTCGTTGACGATAAAATTCGAATGATGATCGGCGTCACCGGGAACGAAGTCGCGTCCATCAATCAATTCGAGTCCCATAGTTTTCAGGTAGTCATCGCCAACGTGGACCATAATGAAGCGTTGCTGTACCATTCCCTGGTCCGATTCGGCCATCATTACTGGTCCGCCGTTCACACTTTGTCCCAGAACATTGTATGAAGTTGTTGCACTAATGATCCGGGGGTTCGAAAGGAAGTCGGCCTTGATCGCATCGATGTGATTTTGAACAGCGGTATCCTGGATCTCCAACAATACCATATTCTCCTTATCGAATCCGAGGTCACGGCTTCTAACGTAGCTGATCTGGTCTTGCATGAAGAGCGTGCATACAACAACGAAGATCGAGATCACGAACTGCGCTGTAATGAGGGACTTACGCAAATACAGGCTTGACTTTCTGTTCTTGAATGCACCCTTCAATGCTGTGATCGTCGGTATCGAAGGAAGATAAAGAGATGGATAAAGTCCCGAGAGGATCCCGATGAATAAAGTGAGACCGATCGTTCCAAACAACAATACTTTGTTGCCGATGAAATCGACCACGAGATTCTTGCTGATCAATGAATTGAACGACGTTGCATTCACCACGAAGAACACAATCCCTATTGCGAGGAACATAGCGATCAACGAAAGCAAAATAGATTCGGCAAGGAATGACATGATCAACGATCGTTTCGACGAACCCAGGGTCTTCTTCATCGCGATCTCGCTCGCGCG
This sequence comes from uncultured Ohtaekwangia sp., assembly GCA_964490505.1. Taxonomy (GTDB): domain Bacteria; phylum Bacteroidota; class Bacteroidia; order Cytophagales; family Cyclobacteriaceae; genus ELB16-189. The sequence goes on from CAZBCP010000001.1 coordinate 537,435, forward strand.
ATTCACCGATTTCGCCGTAGAAAGATTCATGTAGTTGATACAAGCGAGTATCACGATGAAGATCCCGATACCGGTAAAAGCATACAGGTAGGCAAGATTACCGTGTGGCACGTCGGATATAAGGGTCGAATGAAAATGAATGTCGGCTAGATTTTCGAGAATGGGATCGTAGTGACCTCCAACCTGGTCGCCAAACGACTTATAATACTTATCGAAAATAGCCGTTGGGAATTTTTTATAGAACTCATTGATGTCGTAGTTCTCGGGGAATAACAGGTACAGGAACACGTCAGGATTCCAGAATGCTTCCGAGATCACCTGCCCGTCTTTTACCAGTCCATCGCGCTTCACGAGGCCCGACATCAGGATATCGAATTTCAGGTGCGTGTTCTCCGGCACATTTTCGACGACACCCGTTACCGTATGAAGCTCACCACCGATGAGAAGCTGCTTGTCGAGCGGATCCTCTTTGCCGAAATATTTCTTCGCCGTTCGTTCGGTGATCACCACTTTGAACGGACCGGCGAGACACGTCTTAGGATCTCCCGCAATGAACCGGTGATCGAACATCTGAAAATAGTTGGAGTCGGTACGTACTACATTGTCCTCATACCAATAATTATCTTTTCCATTTTCCTGGTAGCGGATCAGCGTTCTGCTCCAATCGTTTGCCCTAACGAAATCCAGCACTTCAGGAAACTCCTCCTTTAAAATTGTTCCCAGCTCGCGGGCCGATCGCGCCTGGTGCTGATCAATACCCGTTGCCCAGAGATGCCCTCCAAGGCGATAGATCTGCTTATGCTTGACGTGATACTTGTCGTAACTGAGATCGTTCTGCAGGATCAGCAAGAGGATAACGCTAACGGCGATGCCAAGTGCCAGGCCGAGGATGTTCAGGGTCGAAAAGAATTTATCCTTTAGAAAAACTCTGATCGCAAATTTTATCTGGTGCATGCTATGAATATCGAATAACTAATATCGACTATCGAAGTGAAGATTAGACGCTCCAAAAGTAAAATTGTGTCACGAACCCGCAGAAAAATCACTGGGCCGTATACAAAAGCCGCTCGCTCGAGAAATCGTACAGCGTAAGTCTGCGCAGCTCGTAGTAGGCCGTCCAGAACGACTTCAACGCATCGATGTAACTGCGTTTTGCCGTGTCTTTTTCCGTCAAGGCAATATTAAGGTTTGTGATATCGATCTTGCCGATAAGGTATCGGTTCTGGGCAACCATATATCGGTTCTGTGCAACCTGGTCTGCCTTCTTCGTGATCTCGATGGAGAGTCGCAGCATCTCGAACTGTCGGACCTGGGTGAGGATCTCCTGCTCGAACACCACTTCGTCTTGCGCGATCACATAGTCGGTAAGCTGCTTGTTTGCATACGCCGTTTTCATCAGCGCCCGTCGCCGCCCCCAATCAACAAGAGGAACATCGAACGTCACGTTGGCGATACGCTGCTTGGCCATGTTCTGATAAACGTCGTTTAGATTCAACGCGGTGTTGTTGGTACCATACGCCGCCGAAATGCCGACATTGTAGCGTTGCCCTTTTGCCCTGGCCACCTCCTGCTGTGCTTCGATCTTTCGTCGTTGAAAGGCAATGAAGGCAGCACGCGATTGTTTCGCGTAGGCGACGGCTTCCTCCTCCGTTACTTCGAAAGTCGGGATCTGGTCGGGCATCACGAGCGAGAATGCTTCCCCGTTGCGAAGACCGATGTATGTACGCAGGTCGAGGCTGGCGTTCTGCAAATCGAGATTGGCGCGCGCAACATCCTGTCGTGAGCGGAGCAACTGCAGTTCTACCTGTAACAGCTTGTCCTCGGAAGTTGTGCCGATGTTGTAGCGGCCTTCCTCTATTTTATAGATCGTGTCGTTGTTGGCGAGGTTGAATTGAGCGATCTGCAGATTTACCTGCGCCTGGAGCACATTGAAGAAATTTGTGACACCGTCGCGAGCGATAGCCTCCATCGATTCCGCATATTCTCTTTTCGACTCTTCGAAGCGGATCGGCTCCACTTTGCGGGACCATTTAAGTTGATTGAAAGCGAACAACGGCTGGTACAATTGTACGAAGAACGGACTACTGTTCCAGTACTTATTGACTTCGATATAATCCTTGAAATAATTGTATCGCGTATTAATAGAGATCGTTCCACCGGTCCACTCGATCGGCTGCTGAAGCGAGAAGTTAACACCTGGACTGAACTGGTTTACGTATTGATATTTGAAGCTTCCATCGTCCTGGCTGGTGGGTGTATAACTGTTGTTGTATAACGACCCGATAACGCTGCTGCTGTTGGCTCGAATTTGAGGAATATAGTTGGTGCGATAGTATTGGTATTGCCAGTAACGGTTCTCGCGGCGCGTTTCTGTTTGCTTGAATGCAGGAGATTGCGATTGAGCACGACCGATGACATCGTCCAACGAAAAGATATTTTGACAACTTGCGCTAAATGCAAATAACCAATATCCAATAACCAATAACCAATGACCAATCTTATTCATATCTGAGTGACGCTATAGGATCCTGATTTGCAGCCTTACGCGCCGGGGCTATCCCAAACACCAATCCCACGGTGGCCGCAACGCCAAATGATAATACGATCGACGAAAAACTTACGATAGTCTGGATACCCGCCACACCCGACACGATATAAGCCATGCTGACACCCAATGCTATACCGATTAATCCACCAGATACGCTGATCATCATCGCTTCGAACAAAAACTGTTGAATGATATCACTCTTCTGCGCACCGATCGATAGTCGCAGGCCGATCTCTTTGATCCGCTCGAGTACCGAAGCCAGCATGATGTTCATGATACCGATCCCTCCTACCAGCAACGAAATTCCGGCAATGGCGCCCAACACATAGTTAAATATATCATTAGTGCGCTGCTGTTGTTTCAAAAGCAATTCAGGTATCTCGATCTCGTAGTCGATCACCTCATAGTGTTTCCTTTGCAGCATGCGCTGAAGGATCTCTGCTATCGGCTCGAGCATGGTTGTCTGATCGACCTGGATAACCAATCGATCGAGCTGGTGGTAGTTCTTCCGTTCCTGCTCTTGTTCCGGAGTTTGATTTTGATTGTCCTGGATGTTGCCACGACTGCGCATGGCGGCAAGCCTTAACGCTTCTGTAGTGATCTTGTCGCGGTCGCGATATCGAATGAGCACCGTTTCCAGCGGCGTGTATACATCCATATTGAAATCGCGGATACCAAGCTTACTTATGCTGTTCGACGACACCTTCCTCTCTTCGAGGACGCCGATGATCGTGAGCCAGTGCTGTCCTACTTTTATACTCTTACCGATCGGGTTATCGACCGGGAAGAACTTCGATTTGATACCATATCCAATGATACAAACAGGTGCACCAAGCCGCTTATGCTCCTCGCCAAACTGCTGCCCATCGGTAAGATTGAAGTTATAGATCTGGAAGTATGCCGGGTTCACACCAACGAGTTTTGCGCTGCGACGATACCCATTGCGGATCACGTACGTATCGAGTGAGATCTCGGGACTTACTTTATTGAGACCGGGTATTGTTGACGTAATGCTCTCAACGTCACGAACAGTTAGGCCTGGAGAAAACTTTTTCTTGTCTTTCTTTCCAGCCTCCTCCTCTACTTTCTCTTCTTTTTGTTCTACGATCGGTTTGATCACGATGTTGTTGACACCAACGAGCTTGATCTGGTCGAGGATCTCCTGCTGTGCGCCGTTACCTATGGCGAGCATAGCAATTACGGCGGCAACACCGAAAATAATACCGAGTGCTGTCAATAATGAACGGATCTTATTGGTAATAACCGCCGAGATAGCGATGTAGAGGTTCGCCAGTAGTCGTCGCGAGATCATGGCAACACTTATTTAGATCCTTCTGCTTGCGAAATAGGACTTGCCGCGGGCGCCACCTCTTCCTTCTTCTCCTCCTTCTTCTGACGCTTGCCGTTGAGCTCGGGCAACAAAATCACGTCGTCGTCTTCGGCACCAGCAGGGACCGACAGGAACACGAGGTCGTTCTCTCCCAGGCCCCCGGTTACGACAGCATCGTTCGAGTTCGTTTCACCAACGATGATCTCCTGCTTCGAGACTTTCATCCCGTTTTTTCTATAAACGAATGTGATCGTGTCGGCCTCATTATGAAGGCATTCGAGTGGAATGTATAATGCGTTCTCGATCACCTTCGCCACGATGCGGTTGCTCGTTGTCATCGATGGACGGAGGGTTGGATCGGTTCCTTCGAGCTCTACTGCCACCTCGAAGACTTTTGCGTCGGAGTTGGGACGTTGTTCGCCCACGTTGGCAACGCGAATAACATTGCCCTTCAGTTTTTTATCGGGATATGCATCGAGGCCGACATTAACGGACTGACCTTGCTTCACCTTGCGGACATCGACTTCGTTGACGAATGTCTTTGAGACCATTTTCGTGAGATCGGGGAGCGTTGCGACGGTTGGTTCCCACATGTGGATCTGCGAACCGGCTTTGATCGGCTTACCGTCCCATCCTTTTTCATAGATCACCATGCCGTCTTCGGGAGCAAGCACGTTGAACGACTCGAGGACTTTGGTCATGCCATCGAATTCGCCGCGGACCTTGCGAAGTTCGGCACCGACTTCGTTCATCTTTTCGATGTTCTGGTTCTTTTTGATCTTATAATTCTCCAGTGCCTGTTCGTAAGCACGTTTTGCCTTGTCGAGGTTGATCTCGGCTTGCTTGATGGTTGCCGGTGGCTCGAACTTCGATTGCTGGAGGATGATACCCTTCTCTTCTACGTCGTATTTAAGGTTGATGAGCTCGTCGCGCGACTGGCGCATGAGAAGTGTTGTGTCGAGCTGTGTTTGTACGAATTTGGAGTTTGCTTTTTCGAAGTCGATCTGCTTCTGTGCGAATTTATTCTGGAACTCGGAGCGGTCGAGCGTCGCGACCCAATCTCCTTTCTTAACTACCGTTCCCTCGTCTACAATGTTCTGGATCGTCACCTGCCAGATCTGGAAGTTCCGAAGTCCGCCCGGTCCCATGATCTTCACCGAGTTCTTGGCTTCCAGCTCGCCGGTTGTCTCGATCTCAATTTTGAAGTCACCCTTTTTTACGGTGGCCAGCACATCCGCGGATTCGGTATTGTCGCCGCCGCGCACGAAGAAGTAACCTACCAACAACACCACCAACACGCCAGCACCGAGTAGTAGTTTTTTATTCATGGGGATTTAGATTACAGGTATGGATAGAAATACCTCGATAGAGCGATTTGGTTACAAACAACGAATCTAGAGATTTCAAACGCCCGAAGTTCCTATCAGGTTGTTAATAGAGGATGATCGGTAGAATTACTGTGGTGAAACGTTCAAAGTTCGGGGTTCAGGGTTCAAAGTTACCTTACTTTTCGTTGAACCCTGAACGTCGAACGTTGTACCCTGAACGTAGAACCGTTACTGCGGAACCCCTTTCTTCACATTGATAGCATTCACCACTTCCGCCTTAGTAGTCTGACCCGTTGCCAGCTTCCGAACCAGTCCATTCTTGAGACTTAACTCCAAAGTGGAAGGAATATTGCATCCGGTACACTTTGTAATCTGCACGTTGAATACGATCATCTCTTCATCCTTCAGGCTCTTCACGGTCTGCGCGTATTCGACAATATTGTCTTTCAACTCTTTCTCGAATTGTGGATAGAGCTCGATCACCTTTTTGTCGCGTTGTTCCTGGGTGAGGCCTTCGAGGCGCTGCGTTGGCATTGCCCAGATACGACCGGTGTTAGAGCCTGTATCCTTATCGCTGCCGTTGCGATTTTGCTCGCTGCTCGAGTAGGCATTCATATAATAGATCACACCAAAGTCTTTCAGTCGTTCGTAGTAGATGTTCTCATCGGTATAATACGTCTTCGCAAGGTCCGAGCGGTATAATCTTCCTATGATGCTTGAAAGGAGCTCGAGGTCGGTCTCAATTTCGTTAGTTGTTTCGGTGTTCACCACTTTGATCTTCGACATCATCTGGTCGCGCGAGATCTTTCCCTGCCTGAAGCTGCTGATGTCGGCTTTCGTAGCTTCGATGGTAACGAGCTGTCTCTTCTGCGATTTATTGCCCCAATCGTAGTAGTAACGTCCGCCTTCGCCCCGGTTAGTGATGAGGATCCTCTCTTCGGGCTGGAGCTGGCTGATGAGATCACCATAGTCGGCGAGGAAGTCTTTAGAAGCTTTGATCATCGCATTGTAGTACACGGTACGTGCGCTGTCGCGCGATTCCACTTTCCTCCTCTCCCGGCTCTTGTCTTTCTTGTCGTTCTCGTCGTTGTTATTGTTCTCGTTGCTACCGCGCGAGTATAAAACAACGGGTGCTGCGCCTCCCTTTACACCAGGGGACGGTGCGATCATGGCTGTACCTCCTCCTTTCAGACTATATTCATAGATCCAGTTGGAGTTGTCGTTTGGAAGGCGCATGGTGACGCCGTAGCCAGGCGTGTAGTTGGCTTTTACTTCAAGCCACATGTTCCGTTTCTCGTATTGCTGTTTGATGATCGTTGCGAGTGCGTTCTCGGCGATCTCAAGGTCGCGATCCATTCTCTCCGTGTCTATCTTCTGCGCGAATGAGGGGGTGATCGCGATAAATAAGGCAACTATAATTATGATGTTTTTCATTTTCTCTTTCCTTCAAAAATTTTAGTAACTGCTTTGCTGTACCGGTGAATTCGATATGATACTTGCCAGTATTTGTTCCGTTTCTGATTTCAGCTGGTCGGTATTTTGTTCGAGCCTGCTAAAACGTGTTTGATACATGTTAAGATCCTGTGTTCGTTGTTCCTGCAAGAACTTCGAGAACTCCACGACGAGGTTATCGGTGTACTTGCGCTGATCGGCTGCCGAAAGCTGGAGGTAGTCGCGCATCTGTGCGAGGTTGTCGCGTTGCAACGTACTCACGAAAGTGCGGATGTCGTCCTTCGATGCATTCGAAGCCTGCCGAACGAGCTCATTGATCTTCAGGGAATTGTTGGCGAGCGATTGTTTGATCGCTGCGTCGAGCACTTCCTGGTTCTTTGACTGGTTCTTCAGATTCGATTCGTCGATCATCTTTTGAACATCCATGGCTGTGAGGCCGGTGGAAGCGGGAACAGTAGTTGGTGTTTCTATCTTTTCACCAAAAGAGATCCTGAGCTCATTGCCTGAATACTTGATGTTCATATCCAGAGATTTCGCTACAACGATCAGTATCAAAAACGAAGCGGCTATGCTCACTACGGTGCGGAACGAAGTTGTCTTCCAGAACGACACGACCTTAGCGTCGTCACCTGCCTGCCCGTCGGCACGGTCCATGAAAATAGGCGGGGCGATCACTTCTTTGTCCCTGATGTTGCCCATGATGTCTCTAACACCACGAAGCTGCTGCATTTTTTCCAGCTCATCGGGATTTTCCTGGAAGTACTTCTCCACTTTTTCTTTCTCCGCTCCATCAAGTTCTCCATACAACCAGGAGATCAGGATGCTTTCATCGGGTCTATTGCTCATAACCAATTGTTTCTTTCGTGATACTGTTTCGTTCAAGGATCTTCTTCAATCCATCCAATCCATAATACATTCTCGACTTCACTGTGTTCTCTGAGATGTTCAATGCCTCCGCGATCTCTCTGAACTTCAAACCTTCGTACTCCTTCATGATAACCACCTCGCGTTGTTCCTCACTCAGCTCCATCAGACATTTCTGCAGTATGTCCGACAGTTCGCTTTGTCTAAGTTGACGCTCGGGGTTCTCGTGGCGCGCGCCACTTTCCTCCCACCTGTAACTGTCCTCTCTTTCGCCGGGCTGAAGGTCGCTGAGCGAGAGGGCCCTCCTGCTCTTCGATTTCCTCAGCTCTTCCCGGCAATAGTTCACGGCTATTGTATACATCCATGAGCGGAAGCGCGAGAGATCATTCAGGTGCGCGATGTTCTTATGCATACTGATGAACGTCTTTTGCGAAACCTCCATTGCCAGGTCATGGTCGAAGAAGAATTTATAGCTGAAATTATAGATCCTCTTATACCATAGTTGTACCAGTTTTCCCTGGGCATTCTTGTCCCCTTCGCGGGCCCGGGCGATAAGGGCATCAGAATGCATCATAGCAATGTCGAGTAGAGTTTCAGCCACTGGTTGCTCGTAAAGTTCTTTTTCAAGCCAAATTTTCGGTTCTACTATATAGATGGCTATCAAACAAAAATAGTTTTATTGCCACATGAAGAAAATCATAGCCTTCCTGGTGAGGTTCGTGCCCCGCAAATACCTGCAGCTTTTCAGCGGCGTGGGCCTGAAGGTGGTAGGCTGGTTCTATGCCGGCAACAAGGTGGAATGCCCTATCTGCCAGCATCATTACCGCATTTTTCTTCCCTATGGCCGCATCCGCCCAAGGCAAAATGCCCTCTGCCCGTCGTGTCTTTCGCTCGAACGCCACCGCCTTATCTGGCTATACTTAAAGGAAAAAACGAACTTCTTTCAACAGAAATTAAATGTACTCCACATAGCTCCGGAACATTGCTACATGAAGCCCTTCGAAAGGATGCACGGCGACGGCTATGTCACGGCCGACCTTGAATCGCCCCTGGCTAAAGTAAAAATGGATATACACCAGATGCCTTTCGAAGAGGATCGCTTCGATGCAGTATTATGTAACCACGTACTGGAGCACGTAGCCGACGACATCAAAGCGATGAGCGAGATCCGTCGTGTTCTGAAACCAGGCGGTTGGGCTATCATGCAGGTCCCATTCTTCCACCCGTTACCGGATGTCACCTTCGAAGATCACTCAATTACAGATAAGAGAGAAAGAGAAAAGATCTTCGGGCAGGATGATCATGTTAGAAAATATGGTCGCGACTATGCACGCCGTATTGAACAATCAGGGCTGAAAGCGAGAGAAGATCGGTTTGTGTTCGAGCTATCGAAGGAGACCGTGGCAAAATATGGATTGCCTCACTCGGAAGTGATATATGTTGGTTTGAAGAGTTTCTAGTTTCTAGTTTCTAGTTTCTAATTTCTAGTTTCTAGTTTCTAGTTAGAAATCATTTCCCAAGTTTATCAAGCACATCCATTACTTCTTTAACGTGCTTTCTGCTTGTTTCGAGTAATTCCTTCTCCTGGTCGTTGAGATCGAGCTCAATAACTTTTTCGATACCGTTCTTACCAAGTACAACGGGAACGCCGAGGTAGCAATTGCGGATGCCGTATTCGCCATCGAGCTGCATGCAAACAGGAAGCACTCGTTTCTGATCTCTTACGATCGCTTCAACCATTTGAGCTGCAGCAGATCCAGGAGCGTACCATGCCGATGTGCCCATGAGCTTCACCAGCTCGCCACCGCCGACCTTAGTTCTTTCGATGATAGCATTGAGTCTCTCGGAAGAGATAAGCTCCGTAACAGGAATACCAGCCACGGTAGTATAACGCGGAAGCGGAACCATCGTGTCGCCGTGACCTCCGAGCAGCATTGCCTGGATGTCTTTCGGAGAAACATTTAGCGCTTCAGCGAGGAATGCACGATAACGAGCGGTGTCGAGGATACCTGCCATACCCATTACCCTTGTGCGGGGGAATTTCGAGATGAGGTGTGCCTGGTACGTCATAACGTCCAGCGGATTCGACACTACTATAATTATAGCAGCGGGAGAATACCTGACTACGTTCTCGGTCACTGACTTTACGATACCGGCGTTGGTACTGATAAGGTCGTCGCGGCTCATGCCCGGTTTGCGGGGAAGGCCGGAGGTAATAACAATAACGTCTGAATTGGCGGTCTTCGAATAGTCGTTGGTTGAACCGATGGTGCGGGTATCATAGAGATCGATCGGGGCTTTTTGCCAGATATCGAGCGATTTCCCTTCGGCGAGACCCTCTTTTATATCGACTAGAACAATATCATTTGCGACTTCTTTGTAGGCGAGAACATCGGCACACGTAGCGCCAACATTGCCGGCACCAACAACTGTAATTTTCATAGATAGCTATTTATAAACCGGGGCCAAAGAACAGATATTTTTTCAAAAAAATCTAGCTCTTCCGCTCAATTGTAAACTGAATGAGCTGTGCAAGGGATGTGCGGTAAGTCGATTCCGGCAGTTCTTCGATCATCTTCATAGATTGGTCGAAATAGCGCTGCATCGCCTGCTTGGCGTAATCGATTCCGCCCGACTTTTTAACAAACTCGATGACCTCTTTGACCTTTTTGGGTTTCTCGCTCTCGTTCCTGACAATATTTGTTATACGGCGTTTTTCGAGCCACGAAGCTTTCGATAGCGCGTAGATCAGCGGTAGGGTCATTTTCTTCTCTTTTATATCGATGCCGAGGGGTTTGCCGATCTCGTCTTCGCCATAGTCGAAAAGGTCGTCTTTGATCTGGAACGCCATGCCCACACATTCGCCCAGTTTTTTCATTTTATCGACAAGCTCTTTGGGTGAACCTGCGGAGCTCGCTCCTACTGCGCAGCAAGAGGCCAATAACGAAGCTGTTTTTTGTCGGATGATCTCATAATAGACCTCTTCGTCCACGTCGAGGCGCCTCGCTTTCTCCATTTGAAGAAGTTCGCCTTCGCTCATCTCTTTCACGGCTTCATTTGCGAGATAAAGCAATTCGTACTCTTTGTGCTCGAGACTTAAAGCAAGGCCTCTTGTTAACAAAAAGTCGCCAACGAGCACGGCTATTTTATTTTTCCATAAGGCATTCACGGAAAAGAAACCACGACGATAGTTTGCGTCGTCAACAACGTCGTCGTGAACGAGCGATGCGGTATGAAGAAGCTCGATGAGAGAAGCGGCGCGATAAGTAGATTCGGTGATACCTCCGCAGGAGCCGGCACTCAGGAACACGAAGAGTGGCCGCATCTGCTTTCCCTTTCGCTTCACGATGTAGCTCATGATCTTATCGAGGAGCATGACCCGTGTTTTCATAGAGGCACGAAACTTCGTTTCGAACTCGTTCATCTCGCGGGCAACAGGTGCCTTAATATCGTCCAGGTTGAGGGACACTTAGGTGCAATAATAGGGTAAATAATTGTTCCTTCTTTTGCTATTTTCGGGTTTATGATCGGCGTAGATAAGATTTGGGAGCAGGTGGGTTTCTCTCTCCTGGTGCTGTTAATAGCCTTCATTATCGGCAGGGTGATCCGCTTTATTATCGGGCGCTTTTTCAGGCGGAATGCATTAAAGCTGAAGGTCGATCCAACGCGCTATAATTTCTTCAAGAACGCGGTCGACTTTATCACGTTTTTGATCGCTATAATCATCATTTTCAGGTCGATACCGTCTCTTCATGCCTTCGGCACCACGCTGCTTACGGGTGCGGGGATCCTGGCGGCGATCGTCGGCTTTGCCTCACAACAGGCCTTTTCCAATATCATTAGCGGCATTTTCCTCGTCATCTTCAAACCATTCAGCGTGGGCGACCGGGTTAAGATCGGCACGCTGTACACGGGCGATGTCGAAGACATTACGCTGCGTCATGTGGTAATCAAAGACTTTGAGAACCGCCGGATCGTTATACCCAACAGTGTGATAAGCAACGAGACCATAGTCAATTCGACTATTACCGATGAAAAAGTTTGTATGTTTGTTGAATTCAACATCTCATTCGAGTCCAATATTGACAAGGCTTTGAATGCGATGCAGGATACAACGACCGTTCACCCGCTATGCATCGACAACAGGACGGAGGAAGAGAAGGAGAAAGGCGAGCCCAAAGTGCTGATGCGTGTGATCGAGATCACAGATTTTTCAATAAAGCTCAGAGCCTACGCATGGGCACGTAACCCATCCGAGGGATTTGACCTTAAATGCGACCTCATAAAACTGATCAAAGAACGTTTTGATAAAGAAAAAATCGAGATCCCTTATCCTCATCGAACAGTTATTTCGAGGGACGCAATATCGGCCGTTGATTAAATGACAAGACACAGAAAACTTAACGAGGAGCCAATCGAGCCATCGGCGGCACAACAACTCCTGGCGCCGTCCCCCAACGTCATTCTCGAACTCATCCAGTTCAACGAGAAAGAATATCGAATGGAGACCAAGCTCCCCATCGAGACATTATTAGGCAATCTCCGCGAAGACTCTGTAAACTGGATCAACGTCGACGGACTTAGCGACCGTAATATTCTTTCGAAGCTGGGTGAACATTTCAACCTCCACACACTCCTCCTCGAAGACGTCTGCACCGAACATCAGCCAAAAGTTGAGGAGTATGACGAATACCTGTTCTTCACCCTCAAGATGCTCTACCAGATCAAGGACGGCGTGATCGACTACGAGCAGATCAGCTTTGTGCTTGGCAAGAACTACCTGTTGTCGTTCCAGGAAAAAGAAGGAGACCTGTTCGGTACGCTTCGCGACCGCATACGACTCGACCAGGGTCGTGCCCGTAAACGCGGAGCCGACTACCTGATGTATCGCCTGGTCGATATCATTGTTGATAATTATTACAATGTTCTCGACGCCATTGGCTATCAAATAGAAACCATCGAGGAAGCGATCGATCACGGATCGGATAACTTCGAGTTCCACAAGATCCAAAAGATAAAGAAGGAGCTTATCTACCTGCGCAAAGCCCTCTACCCGCTTCGCGATGCGCTCAGCAAGCTCATCAAAGAAGAGTATGGCCTAATAGACCATGCCAACACAAGATATTTCTCGGATGTTTACGATCACGTGGTGCACCTGATCGATTCGATGGATACTTATAAGGATCTTACAAGCAGTCTCATGGATATCCACATCAACTACATGAACACTCGTATGAACGAGGTCATGAAGGTGCTCGCCGTGATATCTACTATATTCATGCCTCTTACATTTATCGTAGGTGTCTACGGGATGAACTTCGATTTCATGCCGGAGCTACGATGGAAATTCGGCTACCTGGAGGTGTGGGTCCTCATGTTCCTGATAGCCGGAGGGATGATATTGTTCTTTAAGCACAAGAAATGGTTTTAGGTCTGGTGCTGGGTGCTTGGTGCTAGGTGCGGGGATCAGGATTTCGACGCATCTAGTTTCATCTCGACGAGCTCAGGTAATGTCTTGAACATCTTCAATACTTTCATCTTATAACCCGAGAGGCTGAACTCATCTCCCATTTGGACAGAAGGCCGCTCCGTTGTGATCATACCCGCGAGCGTCTCATACTCTTCCGATTCAGGAATGGGAATATCGAGATACTTATTGATGTCGTGTAACGGCGAACGTGCGTGAACCTGGTAAATATAATTACCAACCGACGTAACGATCTGCGACTCCTGGTCGTGCTCGTCCTGGATCTCTCCAACCAGCTCTTCGAGAATATCTTCGAGTGTAACGAGACCGATCGTTCCGCCAAACTCGCTGATGACGATCGCCATCTGTGTTTTCTTCAGCTGGAACTCACGCAATAAACTGTCGACGCCTTTTGTCTCCGGAATAAAATACACTGGGCGCATGATCTCGCGGACCGTCTTATCGGGCGTGGAGATGTACGCGGGCATAATATCTTTTAGGGTAACGATACCCACGATCTCTTCGAGTGACTCTTCATAAAGAGGGTAACGAGAGAAGCCTTCGGCCAATACGATCTGCATGGCATCGCGAACGGTAGTGGTCGCCTTCATCGCACTGATCTTGATCCGAGGGATCATTACCTGGCGAACAACACGATCGTCGAAGTCGAACACGTTCTGGATCAACTCGCGTTCGGCGGGTTCGATAGCTCCACCTTCTTCGCTTTCTGCAATGATCAGCTTGAGCTCATCTTCGGAGTGGATCTCGGCTTCGCTAACGGGTTTTATTCCGAAGATCTTCAGTAATAGTCCCGCGAAACCATTCAGCAACCAAATGAAGGGACGGAACAGGAAATAGAACGCACGAAGCCATGCCGCTACCGAAATGGCCGTCGATGTTGGATAACGAATAGCTATCGACTTGGGAGCGAGCTCACCAAATACAATATGGAGTATCGTGATCATCGTGAAGGCGATAGGGATTGCGATGCGATGGGCTGCAGCTTCGCTGAACTCAATGCCGAGTCCGTTCATGACATTCATTATGATGCGGGTGGCTACGTCTTCGCCAAACCAACCGAGGCCAAGACTGGCCAGGGTAATACCAAGCTGGGTGGCTGCCAAAAAGCCGTCGAGGTTGTCTATTATGAGCTGGGCCGATTTCTTGGCCATGCCCGGTTTCTGAAGGGCGATCTGTGACGCCCTCACTTTAACTATCGCAAATTCCGCTGCAACAAAAAAGCCATTCAGGAAGACCAGTAAGAAGGTAATCAGGATATCTATGGTCATAAGAACAGCAAAGATAGAAAACGTTGTGACGTGGGGACGATGTGACGCGGCGGGGAGGCTGCAAATCGGTGCAAAATGTAAGGTTTCGGACGCATTTTCGTCATTTCATCCCCTCCGTCCGTTGTCCCCTCGTTACAGGATGAAGGCCTGCTGTACCCAATCGGCGCTGGTCTTGTCGGTGAGGACCAGCATGTGGTCGCCGGCTTCAATTGTCGTTTCCCCCGTGGCTGTCAGGTACTTACCCTGCCTGTGGATGAGTACGATCATGGCATTTTTGGGCATCCGGAGGTCCACCACCTGCCTGCCGACGGCCGGCGACGTGGCCGGGATGTCGACCTCCACCAGGGTGGTCTTGAGGTCTTCTTTGAGCTCGATATCTAACGGAAACTTCCTTTTGAGCTTTTCGGGAACGCTCACATGAAGCCACTTGGCCATAATCGGCAACGTGGTGCCCTGGAGCAACACCGAAATCGCCGAAATGAAAAAGACCAGGTTGAAGATCATCCCTGCATAATGCACGCCCGCGATCATGGGATAAGTGGCGAAGACGATGGGCGCAGCCCCGCGCAATCCAACCCAGGAAAGGAAGAGCTTCTTTCGCCAGTTCAGATCCCGGGCACGCGCCAGCGATATGAACACAGCCACAGGTCGGGCAATAAATATGAGGAATGCCGTGATCAAAAGTCCCTGCGGGATCACAGACACCATCTGGCTTGGGAACACGAGCAATCCCAGCGCAAGGAACATGACGATCTGCATGAGCCACGCTTGCCCATCGTAAAAACGGATGAGGCTTTTCTTATGAATGAAGCTGCTGTTGCCAAGCATGATGCCCGACAGGTATACAGCGAGGAAGCCGTTACCCCCTATCCTGTCGGTGAACGAGAATGTAAAGAACACCAAAGCTAGGATCAGTACAGGATACAGTCCATCGACTTCGAGCTTGATCTTGTTGATGAACCAGGTCATGGCGCGGCCGGAAAAATATCCGCACACACCGCCGATAATCATACCGATGAAGAACTTCGGTATCAGCAAGCCGATCGATGCGTTCGGATCTTTCACGAGGTCGATGAGACTCACCGTGAGAAAGTACGCCATTGGATCGTTGCTACCGCTTTCGAACTCGAGCAATGGACGAATGTTGCCTTTCAAACCCACAGCTCTCGAGCGAAGTATAGAGAACACAGCCGCTGCGTCGGTCGACGACATAACGGCGCCGAGCAATAATCCCTCCGTCCACGTAAACCCGAGAACATAAGCCGCAAACAGACCGGACAGTACCGCTGTAATAAGCGTACCTAATGTTGAGAGTGCGATGCCGTCTTTTAGTACAGGCTTGATACTTTCAATTTTTGTATCGAGGCCGCCGCTGAAGAGGATAAATGTAAGCGCTACAATGCCGAGAAATTGGGCTGTACCTGCGTCGTTGAAATAAATACCGCCGGGGCCATCGGAACCGGCAAGCATTCCAACAATTAAAAAGAGTATGAGCGTGGGTATACCAAGCTTAAAGGATGTTTTACTCGCGACTATACTGATGAAGAGGAGCAGCGATCCGAGTAGTAGTACGTTCTCTGAATCAAAATGGATCATAAAAGTTCAATGTTCTGGGTTCGACGTTCGAGGTTCGAGGAGGCGTCAAACTTCACGGAGCATTGATGGTTGGGATACCTAGAATATATGTAAACGCAACAGCATTAACACATAAAGACTTTGACAGACCAACCGATCTCCAAACAACATCTTTGAGAAGAGTATCGCCGGCTGGAAGCGCTGTTTGCCAATCGGGGTTGAAGCTAACAGCCAGGTTTTCGAAATGGCTTTGGTAGGCAGTGCGAGGACTTTTACCAATAGAATATGCCTTAACGGGATGGGATGATGCGAACATGAATACAACGAGGAACAGGATCGAGGTGATCCGTAGTGTTTTCCTGTATGTAACCATTTCTTGCATGGTAGTAAAGATACAAAATCTTTACTACCTGCCCGCCAGTCGCTGTGGAATCCTAAGCGCTAAAGTGAAATATAATACGAGGCACATCGCCCAGATCGCGATCGTGTTAAACGCGTACGTTGGCACGATCGTTCCAAACATATTCTTTTCTGGAAGAAAAAATCCTGTCCGGTAGTCCCCGAACCATCTCGGCGTCGGTGCCTGGAAGATCGGGTCCACTTCCTGTACCAGCTCTCCTTCATATTCTATGACCGCATCGCCTGCATGAACATTGCGAACGAGATCGGTAAGGGACTCATTATAATATTCGTTCTTATGATCATTTACCGACCAGCCCGTCTTTTCATGAAAAGCCATCAGCTTGTCGATGATCACGTCGGTTTCATTATACACCTTCTGATAATGCTTCTGATACTTCGTCAGCCATTTATCAATATGATCGGCCAGGGGCTTCGAATATCCGTCGTGCTCAAGCGCCTTCACGATCAGGCTTGCGCCGTCGAACGGTTCGAATCTTAATACTTTGACAATGATCTCTGCCTCCCGGTTCTCATTTCTTTTCCGGAGTTCTTCCGCGAGGAATGTCGCTTTAAAATTCGCCTGCGATTGTGCCCGATTGTATTTATAGAATGATGATTCGTAGTCGTTCTCCACAAACTGGTACACGGTCATCGCTTCGAATGCCCATCGCGACACCATCATGTCTGCCATCAACGGCACCTTTCCCCGCTGACTGATCGCGTTGTTGAGCTTATCGTATGAGAACAGCAACCCGCTAAGGATCATCTGCGGTATCAGTAACAGCGGTATAAGGATATAGACCGTTACTGCCGATTTGAATGCCGCCGAGATGTTGAGACCCAAAAGATTTGCAAAACATGCTGTCGAGAAGAGGACGAACCAGAACGCAATTGTCATTCCCTTGATCTCGAGGATCCAATGACTCACGACTACGAACAGAAACATTTGTATTGCTGACATCGTGAAGAGTATACCAGCCTTCGAAGCCACGTAGCTGTTCCAGCTCAAATGCAGGAACGATTCGCGTTTAAGGATCTTGCGGTCGCGGATGATCTCCTCGGCGCTGATGGTCAATCCCATGAAGAGCGCTACAACAACACTCATTAATAAGAACGCCGGGATGTTATCGTTGAATCGAAAGACATATTCCGTTGCTTTCGCCGATGTTTTATACTTAACAATGAATGCAAGCAGCACACCCAACAGCGGAGCCTCGAGCAGGTTAATGATCAAATACTGACGGTTGCTGATCTTTGAACGAAGATCGCGCGCACCGAACGTGATCGCCTGCTTTATTTTGTTCGGAAGATCGAGGGACCTGGGAGGTTGCTCCTTTTCATCCTCCAATCGCGAAAACTTAAAATTCGATTTGAACATCTCGAACCATTGAGGCGGAGTGATCTTCCTCTTCTGCGTCACTTGTCCGTACTCGTCGACCACGCGCGCCTCAATAATATTAAAGATCTGTTCAGGGTTCACGTTACCGCAAACTTCACACTGGCCACGGTTGGCGTCGGCCTGGAGTGTTGCCTTTTTGAAATATTTAACCGCTTCGACGGGCGAACCGTAGTAGGCAGGATAACCGCCCGTATCCATAATGATCATCTTGTCGAAGATCTTATAGATGTCGGACGAGGGCTGATGTATAACGACAAACACGAGCTTGCCCTTCAATGAAAGTTCCTTTAAAAGGTCGATCACATTCTCGGAATCGCGCGACGATAGTCCGGAAGTTGGCTCGTCGAGGAACATCACTGCCGGCTCGCGTATGAGCTCCAGCGCGATATTCAGCCGCTTGCGTTGCCCACCGGATATCGTCTTGTCGAGGGCGCTTCCCACGCGGAGATCCTTTCGCTGGTCGAGTCCAAGATCTGCAAGGACTTTATCGATCCTGGCTGCGATCTCCTCTTCTGTTGCGTTCCCGAAGCAGAGCCGGGTGTTATAGTAAAGGTTCTCGTATACCGTAAGCTCTTCGATCAAAAGATCGTCTTGTGAAACATAGCCGATAACACCATGAATGTTGTCTTTGTCCGCATGGATGTCGATGCCATTGATCTTGATGGAACCTTTCGTCGGCTTCTCGAGGCCGGCCAGAACATTTAATAGTGTAGTCTTACCGGCGCCGCTGGCACCCATGATGCCAATGAGCTTACCGGGTCCTTCACTGACGGTAACGTTGCGAAGGCCAATTGTTCCGTTCCTGAATGCGAACTCTTCGATGTCTGCATTGAATGAAAGACGTGTTGTACGGATCTCTTCATTGAAGTGCGACACGACGTCGCCATAGAACAGGGCTTCACTTGATTGTGTTTTGATCGTGCTGCCGTGCGAGAACAAATAGATGCGTCCGGGCTGCATCACGAAGCCATTGAAATAATTGCTGTCGTTACCTATGTAACGCGAAAAGTAAAGGTCAACGCTTCGCACGCGCATGAACGCGAGGTCGCACTTTACGAGCACATCGGCCAGGTCGATCGAATTAAAATTCTCTGCTGTCGCAAAGCTTTCGATCAAACGATATTCTCCCTCAACAATATTGAATACCGTGGAAACGGTATTGATGATCTGCATGCGCTGGGCGCTGAAGTTACGATCGGAACCTACCATCTCGAGTATCTTGATCAACACGATCACCTTTTGCTTCTGGGTGAGTGTTTTGTTGATCTTACGACAGATGCCGAGGGTCTTTACGGAGTCCTTCACGGAAGTGAGCTTGCTCTTTCCGTCGTCCGATGGTTTTGAAAATTGATCGTAAAGCTCCACGTATTCTTTCACGGAATCCTGGTCGAGCTCCTGTTGAAAGAAACGTATCACATAATTTCGCTCGTTCTCCGAAACGCCTTCGTCCTGTTTGGAGATGATCGCGAAAAGTTGCGTGAGCGCCTTTAGAATCTCTTCACTCATTTCACTTGAAATTGTGGTAAGCAGGATGGGTTGCGTATGCTGGACACGGCTGGATTGCCGTGCAGGCAGAGACGACCGTAATTATTAGTAGCAGCAGGATGATCTTCTTCATGACTAGCAGGTCTTATATGAAAAAGGTATCTCTACTAACTCCGAAAATTCTCTACCGGCCTCTTCCATGTCTTCATCATCTTCGGAGTAGCACCACTCGATGTTCATCCCTGCGATGTCTTCCAGCGCCGAAAGGATGTCGAGAATGAGCTTCGAAGAAGAAGTGTTGAAGTATTCGAGCTTGAAACAGAAGTCAGTCGATGGGTTTGGATCTTTTGCGTAGTTAGCGATCCATTCCAGGACGGGTCGATAGAATTCCACAGAGTCTTCAGGAAGAGAGCGACCGGAGATCTCAAATATCTTATTGGTCTTGTCAAGAATGATTTTTGGAGTATCGGCTGTACCCTCGAGATTAAGTATGTTCATAACACGTTGTTCGTTGATCGTTGTTAGATGTTTGTAACTGCTATTGCTTCTTTTGCTTTGGCTATGTTCACTTTGAGACAGAAGAAAGAGAAATCATCACTCATGGGAACAAAGGCCCACTCGAGCTTCTCGCCCGACTTGCGCGCCATATCCACGAAGCCAAGTCCTGCCCCACCCTTATCAGAAATGGTTGTGTTCTTGATGATCTCTTTGTAGAGCTCTTTCAAGCCTTCCTTATCGAGACTGTTGATGCGCTCCAATGCATTTTTCAATGCGGGAATGTTCGCGTTCTTCACCGGGTTGCCGGACATGATCGAATACTGGCTTCTTTCGTGACCTATCAAAAAGATTGCTGCATGATGGTTGGCTTCGCCACTTTCACGGGCCTCGTCGCTGTGCTTTACGATGTTCTGCAGCGCTTCCACCATTACGTTAAAGATCTTTTTCTTGATGGTCGATTCTTCTCCCGAAGATTCAAGATTGCGTTCCGCCATTGATAGGATAGACTTGGTTGTTTCTTGCGTAAAGTCCCCTTCATAAATGAGGATCACTTTATGCTCCACCATTTTTTGATGGATGTCGTAGATAAAATTCATTTGATTTGTGATTTGTGATTGTGATTAGGATTTGTGATTTGTGATTTTGTGATTGTTTAGAACCTGATACCTATAAGCAACACATCATCCGTCTGTTTGGTATCGCCTCTCCAGGTTTCCCAGGCGTTGTCGAATGCATTGAGTGCTTCCCTTGCTGAGAGACTATGCAGCTGCTCTACGAGCTCGCGCGTTCGTTTTGAACCGAGCTTGCGTCCTTCGCTTCCTCCAAACTGATCCGGGAAACCGTCGGAGCTAAAATAGATCGAGTCGCCGCGACTTAACTGAACGCGGGTAGTTTTGAATCGCTCCTGGTTCTTCGCGATTCCCCCGCCAACCGGGAAACGATCGCCTTTGATCTCCTCCATCACCCCTTTCTTCATCACCAACAAAGGCCTGTGCGCACCCGCATACTCTACAACATTCAACTTCGTATCGATCCTGCAAAGCGCGATGTCCATCCCGTCTTTCGTAGCAGCAGCCAGGTCGCCACGGTCCTGGCGAAGTGTTTGTGTAACACCCTCATCGAGCAAATCAAGGATCTGTCCCGGATCAGTGATGCCTCGGCTACGAACGATATCGTTCAACAAAAAGTAACCGATGAGCGACAACAACGCACCAGGAACACCATGCCCGGTACAGTCCACTGCCGCTATGAAAATGTTGTTGCCCGACTGTACAAACCATGGGAAGTCCCCGCTCACCACGTCGCGAGGCTTATATAACACAAACGAGTCGGGCAATGCTTTACTGATTATGTCGTTGTCGGGCAGAATTGCGTTCTGGATCCGTCGCGCATAATTGATAGAATCGTTGATCTTCTTATTCTTCTCCTGGATATCGAGCTCGATCTTCTTTCGATCGGTGATGTCGTGTGAAACCACGAGTACAGACTCAAGCTTTTCCGTTTCATCGAACTCAGGGATCGCACTCACCTGCATCACGCGTTTCCCGAGCACCGAAGGAAAGTCCATCTCGGTAAGGACCTTGTCGTTGGTTTTATTGACCTGCTCAACGATCGTGAGCCAATGTTCAAGGATGTTATTGTCCAATGGCGCCGAAGCATCTTTGCCAGTGTAAGTTTCGATTGTAGGGTTGATATAACTTATAGCGCCACCCTCCAGTCGTGCGATCAGGTCCATCGAGTTCTCCGACAACGCCTGCATTTTACTTCGCATGCGTTGTTCCTGTTCCGCCCTTCTCCTTTCGGTGATGTCGCGCGAGTTCAATATGAAACCGTGGATCGCAGGGTTCGACATCAGGTTGGTCCCAGTTGTTTCCAGCCAGATGTAGTTGCCGCGTTCCGTCTGGTACTCGTATTGTATCGTGATCTTCTCTTTGGGATTGCTCAAAAGACCTTTGAACATATCCTTATAGAGCGAATGGTTATTGGGATGAATGTGATCGATGTTCGTCTTGCCTTGTATATCACCTGGTTGGTATCCAAGGATCGTTGCAACGGAGGGCGACACATATCGGATCGTTCCGTCTGCTTCGCATATCGTGATTACTTCCGACGCGTTCTCCAGCAGCAACTGCATTCTGTCGCGAAGTCGGCGCGTCTGTTCATTCACAGTAATGTTGAAGATCGTGCGAGCGAGGATTACACTGAGCTCCTTGATGAACTTAACACGCGTGGTATCGAATGAAGAAAGGCTGGCGAGCTCTATCGCGCCGTATGCCTTTTCGTTAGCGATCAATGGCATGATCAACAAGCACGATGGTTTCTTATCACCAAGAATGCCGGAGCTGATGGTAACATAATCGCCGGGTATCTCCGTACGAAGGATGATGTCTCTCTCTGCTACGGCTTGTCCAACCAATCCTTCCCCGATACTAAACTTGCTTGCGAGGTATTTCTTCCGGTTGTAGGCGAAGCTGTTCGTCATTTCGATAACACCGGTTTCTTCGTTGATCACATAGAACGCACCTTGAATGGCGCCGGTCTTTTCGATCACGAACCGGATTATGTCTTCACCGAGCTCTATAACCGTGTCTTGCGTACGAAGGATCTCTCCTGCCTCGGCGAGGCGATGCATGATCCAGTTGCGTTCGGTCTCCTTCTGTTCGTTGGCAACGAGGTTGTCGCGCATATCGATGAGAGCATGACCGAGCTTGTCGTTCTCGCCCGCGGGCACGAACGGAGTATCAAATCTTCCTTCACCTACTTTTTGTGCGAAACCGGCGTTGTCTTTCAACACCTTCACGAGATCGTCGAGGCGTGATTGCATGTGACCGAATTCGCCGGGGAACTTTCTATAAGACTCCTCAGGCAATTCGCCACGCGAGATGAGCTTCAATGTGGAGTCGAGTGACGTCAGTGGTCGCGTAAGAAAGTTGGCGTAGACCATCGTCATCGCTGTCGCAAATGAAAAGATCACAATGCCTTCATACATCGACACACCGCTCACAACCACGGCTATCAATGTCATCAACGACACCAGGAGTGTTATCCTGGACCTTATTTTAATATTTCTGAACATGACTCTTCGATGTGTTTCAATGTAGATACGTTGATATCGGTGAACGTCGCTATCTCGATGACGCCCGATTGAATGGGTATCAATGCCAGTCGCGTAGGTGTTGAATTTCCAAGGCCGGAAAAGACAGTGATGTAACCCTCCGGCAACGAGTCGATGTATAAACACTTGCCTTCGGCAGCCACGCGGCCAACCAATCCTTCCGAGATCTCGAACGAAGACTGAAGATTGGGAACGGCATAACCGTATTTCAATTTCAGGACTCCCTGTTCCTGGATGTAGATCGCACCCTGGCCTGCGTTCAACTTCCTGCAGATCTCGTTCAATACCAGTTGCGGGTCGCTGACGACCGCTCTTATCGCATCATCATCCAATTGTGAATCCTGGACAACAGCATTCTCAGTTACATCTTCCTTCTTCTTCTCTATGTAAACCACAACTTCCTGGCGGGAGCGGGCTGAAAAATAGATCGCGAGAATTCCTGCGAAGAAAGTGATCCCAACGATCCAATTGTTCTGCATCCAAAGCTGGCTCGTTGACGCCATAATCCCGACGAAGTAGACTGTCGTGAGCAATGTGCTTATCAACGGCACTTTATAAATTCCTATGTTCATTTTTGTAGTGTTGACTCAATTCGTTTAAAAATGTGACGATACCTTCTATTTTAAGGGTGTGATCGATCGGCGTCAGTGCCAATGCTGCCTTCGGCATTGTTTCGATCATACACTCCGCCGGATCTTGCACGATCGTTATTCCACCCTTGTCGCAGATATTCTTCATGCCCATTCCACCATCGCGGTTGGCGCCCGAAAGAAGTATCCCAACCAGTTTATTTCGATACACATAAGCTGCACTGCTTAGCGTGATGTCTATCGCAGGTCGCGAACTGTTGACCATATCTTCTGTCGACAGCGAGAAATAGTTCCCAAGCTCGATCGACAAGTGATAATTCGCAGGTGCGAGATAGACCGTCGACTTTCGTATCGGTTCTTTGTCGTCCGGTTCCACTACCGGAAGTATGCTCTTCAGCGATAGCGCTTCCACGAAACCATGACGCACGTGCTTCAGTCGATGCAGCGCCATGATAACCGGCAACGGAAAATCAGCCGGCAATGCAGACAGGATCTTGACAATGCCCTGGAAGCTGCCCGCCGATCCGCCGATCACCACCGCACGAAAGCCATTATGAAGTTTGAACTTCGACATCGCCTAGTCTTTGATCTTGCGGTAAACCTTTTCCTCCTGGTTCACGCAGATGAACCTGTTAGCATACTCGCACCACATTAATGATTCTTTCGTGCCGATCGCGAGATATCCATACTTGAAAAGACTCGCATGAAACTTCTTCAGCACCTCGTTCTGCAACGCCTGGTTGAAATAGATCATGACGTTGCGGCAAAGAATGAGATCGAACTTATTGAAGACGTCCCCGGTAACGAGATCGTATCGCCTGAACGTGACGTTCCTCAACAGGTCCTTATGAAACACAGCGCGGCCCGGCTCCTCCTTGTAGTAGTCCGATAACTTACCCGTTCCCTGGAAGCGTACGTAGTTCTTCTCATTCACCTCCATGTTCTTGATGGGATAGGCTGCAGCTACAGCCTTTTCAAGGATGCCTGG
Source organism: uncultured Ohtaekwangia sp. (assembly GCA_964490505.1). Taxonomy (GTDB): domain Bacteria; phylum Bacteroidota; class Bacteroidia; order Cytophagales; family Cyclobacteriaceae; genus ELB16-189. The sequence goes on from CAZBCP010000001.1 coordinate 561,765, forward strand.
ATCGATATCCGTTGCCGTGATGGATACGTTGTTCGCAATGCCCATCTCCTTCAACAGGATTGCCATCGACACGACCTCTTCTCCCGACGAGCAACCGGCATGAAGGATCCTGAACTCTTTATTATTTAATAAGATTGCCGGTATGATCTCATCGCGGAGTAAACGCCAGAAGCTCGGATCGCGGAATAGTTCAGTCACGTTCACCGTCACCTCATCGAGAAACTCGGTGATGAATGCTGGTTGATCGTTTAGTTTCTTCAGCAGACCTTCAGTCGTCAACGATTTGAGCTCAAGCAGGCGGATCATTCGCCGCTTGAACGACGACATCGCATAGTCGCGAAAGTCGTAGCCGTATTTCGCCTGTACGAAGGTTGTGATCTTCTTGATGTCGGTTATGTCGAGGTCTTGTATCACTGATTGTAAAATTTTCCTTTCGATAAATTGATTTTAGTTGATCGTATTCGTGTAGTTAAGTCCCACAGGTATCGTTATGTCTATCAATTGATGCGTTGCCTCCTCGAACTCGACCTGCAACGACCCGCGAAGCAGACTGGCCTCCTTATAGGCCACGTAATAGTTGAACAGCAGCGGATGCGACAACAGGTCGTTGTACAACGACGAAGGTTGCCTGATCACCTGCCGTATGGGATCGCTCGTAACAAAACCCTGCGTGTTGATCTTTATCTGCAGATTCCCTCTTACCACGCGCGCCTGCACATCGATCACGATCTGGTTGTCCTGCGTCGCAGTCGACACCGGTAAACTGATCACATGCAGGATCACATGGCGGACCAATCGAATGATTGCCCTGTCGTTCACCTGGCACAGGTTCGCAGCCGGCGCATGAAATCCCAACAGGGCTCTATCGAGCTGGCAGTTGTCTTTCAATGTCTTCATGATCGTCTCTTTTAAGACATTGAAGTCGATACAACCCTTCCCATCTTCGTAATGCCCGTTGTCGTTGGCGAGATACAGGAGCTTGAACAACCGATCGTCCAGCTTATCGGCGTGAACTTCGATCAGGTTCGTAAGCTCATCCACTTCCAGATCGGTCTTGCGGATCTTCAACAGGTTCACAAGACCTTTGATCGTCGCTAACGGTCCCCTGAGATCATGGGCAGCACGATATATGAAGGTATCGAGCTCCCTTTTCTTTGTATACAATTCCGTCTTCAGAACGGAGTTGTCCTCCTTAAGCTTGATTTTCAAAATGATGTATCCATTGATGTCGCTTATAAGTCCGAGATAAAATCCGGAGAGCGACACTTTCACTTGCTCTCCGCGGCGTGTCCAAAGATTGGCATCGAGCCCGTTGAAGTATCCAGACCTGAGACAGGCCTCGATACTTTCACGGATGTTCGCATCGGGACAGATCTTGGTAAATTCTTCACCACGGATCTCCTCAGAATTAATCCCCATGAGTTTTTCGATGTCGCGACCGAGCGCCGCTATGCCGAGGTTAAGATCAAGAATGATCGAGTCGGCAAGAATGGCGTTGAGGTTGTCCATCATCTCACTCATAGAAATTACGAGACCTGTAATGTCTGACGCTGCGTTCACGGGCTGACGTTGTTTTACTTGGTGATAACCACTTCCACATTGGCCGTTTCGAGCTGACTTTGCAGCTCCCGGTTTTCGCGTACAAGCTCCTCTTCACGCTGCTTCATCTCACGAAGCATCTCTTCACTTCTGCGTTGTGCGCGATGCATCTCCTCTTGCGTAGCCGACAGCTCTTCCATGTTCTGGCGCATTTCCTCTTCCTGAGCGCGCATCTGCTCTGCCTGGAACTGTGTTTCTTCAAGCAGCTTCCTGGTACGGCTGTTCACTTTCACCGACGAGATCGTCGACGCGATGCTTTCGCCAAGCTTCTCCACAAATTCGATATGGTGTGGCTCGATCGCCTGGAACGAAGCAAGCTCTACTGCTCCGAAGATCTGTTCGTCTAAACGAAGCGGAACTACCAGCAAGTGACGTGGCAATGCCTCACCCAGACCCGATGTGATCTTGAGATAGTCGCCCGGTATGTCGGACATATAAATAGTGTCGCGTTCCTGGATACACTGGCCCGTAACACCTTCCCCCACCTGGATACGTTTGTTCATGAACTTCTTCCTGTCGTACGCATAGCAAGCAACGAGCTCGATGTATACATCCTGCTGGTTGTCGTCGTTCACCAGGAACAACGCGCCCTGGTTTGCACCCATATACTTCACCAGGTTGCTGATGATGTTATCGGAAAGCTCCGTGAGATTATTCGTACGCGAGCGAAGGATATCGGCGAACCTCGCAAGTCCCTCCGTAGCCCAGCTTCGTTTGCGGTCTTCATCGGCGGCACGCTTTAGATTGTCGCGCATGGTGATCAATGCACCGCCCATCGCATCTTCATCGCTCAGCAACTGGAAGTTGCTTTCGTAGTTGCCTTTACCAATGCTGTCGGCAAACTCTGCCTTCGCTTTCAATCCCTGCAACATGTTCTCGATCGCCTCGGCCATTCGTCCGATCTCATCGCTGCCCTTCTTGAGGGTTACAGAGACGAACTTTCCTTTCGACAGCATCGTGATGAGATCACTCAGTCCAGCGATTGGCTTTGTAATAGCATTCGAAGAGAAATAGCTGGCATAGATACCGATCACCAAAAACAACACGATGTTGCTGATGTAGAGATAGGTAAGCATATTCGAAGCCGAGTCTTTCTTGTCTTTCACGCTCTGCAGCAACTGGTTCTGGTGTGCCGACGCTTGCGCGATACGGTTCACGAGATTCTTATGAGCCGGCGTGATCTTCTTGTCCATAGCTGTGATCGACTCGTCGACGATCACATCATCGCTATACGATTCGTCGGTCTTTAGCTTATCCATCACCACTTGCTCTTCGGCGATCAGGTTATTGAGACCGTTCACGATCTCGCGAACCTCGTCGATAGCGCTGGTGTCTTCCATCTTCGCGCTGATCTTCGTCAGGTCATCGACCTGCTTCGCGATCTCAGTAGCATGGATCGCCTGCAGTTTTTCTTTCTCCTTCACATTGGGTTGATACACCCAGTTGTTCGTCAGCTTGAACGACTCTGAAGCGAGCATCTCGGTCTCCTTCAGTGAGAGGATCATAGGGTAGCAAGCATCCGACACAAGCTTGTCCATGTCGCGATTCTGCCAGGCTGTGTACATGCTCACGAGTGTTGTTACAAACGCGAGCACGATGATCACAGCATAACCCAGCATGATCTTGCTGACCAGCGAGTTCTTTATTTTGTTAAACATTGTTATTGAACGATAAGAACTACTTTCACCTTTGCTTTAGCTTCTGCTGTAAGCGAAGCACTGTTCACGAAACCGATAGCACCGGCTTCTTCAGCAACGAAGTCAATGATCGCTGCGTCGCTTGCGAACTTGTCCTGGGGCTTCTCCGCAGCTTCATACTGACGCTGTGAGAAATAGGTCTCAACATCGGTTGCCGACATGCCAAGGACTTTTGCGTAGAAAGCATCCTGTTCAGGATTTGAAGTCTTACGGTCCACAGGCTTGATGTTCTTGTTGAGGTCGGGCCAACGCTTCTTGATCTTGCGAAGCCAGTAGAGCTTCACTTCACCGACGCTCAATTTTTCGATCGTATTTTCCTTGTTCACGATGATCGCGATCTCGGTTGCCGGCGCGAAAGCCGACAATACTATGAACATGAAGGGTATAATGATGATTAACTTTTTCATGATTGTGATAGTTTTTTGGATTGTTACATCAGAACACGAATGCGAGCTGAGCGCGAACCGTGCTATTCTTCGAGGTGTTTGTAAAACCTTTGTCGAGCGTTACGTTACCTGCAGTGATGTCCTGGTAGATGGTTTTCGTTGTGCTGTTCTCGTACTCGAGTTTCACCACGAAGTTCGAGTTGAATTTGTAACGACCGCCGATAACCAGCGAGTTGATGTTTACAGGAAGTGGTGCGAAATAAGGATCCGCCTCAGTGTTTGAAGCTCCAGCCTGTGTATAGTTGTAAAGGAAGTAGGGAGTGATCTTGCCTGTAACTTTATAACCGCCGTAGAAATAGCCGGAATAGCTGGTACGTTTTCCGATGTTATCGAAATTGGTGGTCTGGTGAACGAATTCAGCGATGAATTCCGGCTTCCTCTCGGGATTCATATAAGCAATTGAACCAACGAGGAGATTAAGGTTCCCATTGTCCGGAAGAGCAGCGATGGTTCCGTTAGGGTTCGGCCTGCCTTTCTCGACGCGGTCGAACTGACCTGAGGCGATGATCTTAAGGCCTTCAGCAGGCTCAGCAGCCACCTGTCCCGTTACCGCTACGTGATGATCAGCCTTGTCGTTAGATCCGTAGTAACCGATACCGTTGCCGATCAATACTTTGTAAGACAAACGTGCTTTAGTGATGTTCTCACCTTCGAACTGGATACCGGTGTCTTTGTACTGGAGCACACCGCCGTCGCTAACTGTACGCAAGGCAACAGGGCGCTGGATAGTGGGCTGAAGAATAAGACCGAGAGTGAACTGGTTGTTCCAGTAACCGATCGGCACGAACATCTTACCAGCGCGCACGCTGAAATAGTCAGAGATGTTGTAGCGGACCATGAGTCGTTGCAATTCGAAAGACGACTTGTTGCCTGAATTGCTGAAGCTAACTTCACTGAGAACCGAAATACGGTCGCTGAGCTGCGATGTAACGAAGAGAGCGAATGTACCGGTGTTGAAGTTGGTCTTGGAGATAGACGTGTCCTTCTTGATGTACTGGCCTGTGCCGCTTACACCTTCGAAGTTGTTGGTCTGTTTTGTTGAAACGTTGCTTATTTCGGGCTGACCGAAGAAGCGGATCTTTGTGTCCTGTGCGAGCGTGATATTGTAAACGCAAGCGCAGATAACGATCGTAAGAATTCTTTTCATGAGAGATAGTTTTTGTTGCACTGTTTAATTTTCGTGCAATACTATCTTCTATGAAATGCGAATGCTACCGGTAATGAGTAAGTGGGAGGATTTTTTAGTAGATGTCTAACCGATAGCTTCCCTGTTTGATATTCGTGCCAAAAATCCTTCCTTCTTACGCTTCGACACATCGAGCGATTGGCCGGTTATCATAACAACCGATCCGCCTTCACCACGAATATATTTCTTAATAGCGTTGAGATTAACGAGGTAAGAGTTGTGAATACGATAAAAATTATACTCCGAAAGCATTTCATCATATTCTTTTAAGGTACGGCTTACGATATGCTTGCGTCCATCTTCCGTAACGATCTCGGTGTAATTCGACGACGCTTCGCAGTAAACGATCGATGAGACCTTCACAAAGAACAACCCATCGGCTGTCGGAAGGGCAAGCTTATAGTTTTCGCCATTGGGCTCTCGAAGATTCCTGAGAAGTTGCTGGAGACGAACTGATATCCCCTGCCCTATCTTCTTCCTGACCTTGGACAAAGCTCCTTTTAATTCTTCAAGGTCTATAGGCTTTAAGAGATAATCGATCGCTGAAAACCTGAATGCCTTTATGGCATACTCTGAATGTGCGGTGGTGAAGATAACTTCGAAATTCACGTCACCAATCCTCTCGAGCAGATCGAAACCTGTCTCCCGTTGCATCTGGATATCCAGGAAAACCACATCGGGCTGATACTGTGCGATTGCTTCAATGCCCTCGTCAACTGTTTTGCAAATGGCACAACAGGTGACATCGTCGCAAAAGTCTTCTATTAGAATCTTAAGACTTTCCCCGCTCTTAGACTCATCATCGACGATGATACTCTTCAACATATCTGAAAGTGTGAATGATTTCAGTAAGGAATCGAGATCCTGACGCGGGTTCCCAGAGGTCCGCTTTCGTTTGCCAGGTCTTCAATTTCAAAAGCCGCGCTATTTTGCTGTTTGATCAATTTCAAACGTTCTTCCGTGAGCCTGATCCCCATCGATTTATGACTGGGAAAATTCATCTCACGTACCCGCATCGCCTCTGCCCTGCCCACACCATCATCTTCTATTTCAAATACAACCGAATCGTTGCCTTCTTTAATACGGATCGTCAACGTACCCGGAGTTTTTTTGTTGTAAAGTCCGTGAAGGATAGCATTCTCGACATAAGGCTGCACCAACAATGACGGGATTTCAACCGATTCCATATCCAATGCATCCGATACGTCCATCACGAAACTGAATTTCTCCTCGAAACGTGTCATCTCCAATTGCACATAATTCCTGAGCAATTCCACTTCATCAGCAAGCTTTATCCTGTTCGTAACTGAATGATTGAGAATACTTCGTATCAGCTTCGAAAACGTTGACAGGTAATTGATAGCATTCAGCCTGTCGTTACGGGCAATGAAGAACTGGATCGAATTAAGAACGTTGAAAATAAAATGAGGACTCATCACCGAACGAAGTGCCATCAGCTTCAGTTCCTCGATCTTCTTATTTGCTTCGGCGAGTTCGCGATCATGTTCCTTACGCCGTGTGATGTTCTCAGCGAACACACTCGCGCCAATGATCGAATCGCCTTCGCAGATAGGACTTATAGAGAAAAGAAGATCCTGGTTAAATCTCGTCTCTTCGAATTCAAATGTCTCGCCCGCCAACGCACGCTTGTATCGTTCGGTCCAGCGCGAGATAATACCGAGCTTATCGTCGTTAAGATCGCCTGTAAATATCCTCAACCCGATATGAAGGTCCAATCCGTAGTGCTTCTTCATGTAGTTGCTGAACGGATCGTTGAACGTCATCAAACGGAAATCAGAATCGACAGACCAGACAAGTATGTTCGTATTGTTGATCGTCGCGCGAAGATTGGCCTGGCTCACCATCAACTGTTCGGCAGCAAGCTTCTCTTGTGTTACATCTTCAACCTGTGCCACAGTGTAGATCGGTTTGCCACGATCGTCTTTGATCATCGACACATTAAGACGCACCCAAACGACACTTCCATCCTTATGAATGTATCGCTTCTCCATCCGGTAAGCTTCGCGATCGCCACGCACAGCTTCTTCAAAGAGACTTACATTCTCGGGAATATCATCCGGGTGAGTGATCTCGCGGAACTGTCGGCCGAGTAGCTCTTCCTCTGTATAACCTACCATGTTCAAAAACTCGCGATTCACTTTGAGCCAATGGCCTTCCAGCGAAACGATGGTCATTCCAATGGCGCTGTACTCGAACGCACCCCTGAATTTTGCCTCGCTGATCTGCGTTTGCTTTTGTGCCCGTCGCAATTCCGTCACATCGCGGATGATCGCCATCAAACGGTTGTCGTCGATCTTCTTCACATTTGCTTCCACATCGCGAATGGTTCCGTCTTTAGATACCATGCGCCGTTCGTTGAAGATGTGAGCGCCTTGCGCCAACTCACCAAACATGATCGGTCGACGCATACCTTCTTCGTGATCGATAACATCGTTGATACTCATGCCGAGCAATTCCTCAAGCGTATATCCAAACATCTTACAGAAACTGGAGTTGGCATCCGTAAACCTTCCGCGATAGTCGGTGATGATGATCGCATCCGACGCCTGTTCGAAAAGCGAACGATATTTTTTATCGCTTGCACGAAGCAACTCTTCGGCTTCTTTATAATAAGTGATGTCGTGACAGATACCACGGATGCCGGTCAGCACGCCGTTCTCTGTAACGGGGAATGCATACATTCTCACCCACTTCATATAACCTAGCGGCATCCGCATCCTGAATGTGATGTCAAAAGGCTCGCCTGTTTTGAGGAGATGATCTGTTGCGGTCCGAACAGACTGGCCACCCTCTGCACCGATCAGCAGGGCAAGATTATTTACATGAAGCTCGGCCGATTTATCGAGTCCGAAGATGTTATACATCTCGTCGGACCAAAAGATAGAAGTTCCTTTGATCGCATACTCCCAGCTGCCGATCTTCGCGATACGTTGCGATTGGTTGAGAATGAATTCCCGTTCGCTTAGCTGTTGAAGTCTTTTATAAAGCTCTTTATTCAATTGATGAACACGATCGGATGCCTGGCGTTGCAACTCTTCGTTCTTTAATGCCAGTTCGGAGATCAGCTTGTTGTTAAGATCCTCGTTGCGGTCGGCCCTGCTTTTAAGCATGTAACAAGCAACGCAGATAACGAGCATTGCAACAATAGCGCGAACATTCGTGAACCCGTAGTCGGCCGATGCTTCGCCTGAGTATCCTACGTTCAGCACCTGGAAGATCGGATCGAAACAAATGATCGAAACGAGCGGAGCGAGCAGCCCAACGATAAAGATCCTTTCGCGAGGAATATCAAATACCAGGAAAGGAGGACAACAGAACGCAAGCAGATAATAACGAATGCCCGTGTACGATGCTGTCGTAACGTTTTCCGAACTCAGTACATGATATGCGATCGCCATCAGGAAAAGAGTGGGTATCCAGCACATGGCGATACGCCCAAGCTTCGTAAAGCCTTTCCTGTTAAGGTAGATTGGAAGAAGAAAAAATATGGCCGAGAGAAATAGTCCTGTCTTTGCAGATTCTACCGGTGCATCGAAAATGCGACGGAAGAGTAACAATACAACAACTGCAATCGATGCAACCAGCGAAAGTCCATTCGCCAGCACGATATTTCGTTTCTCAGGCTCGGATTTGGCAAACGAAGATCCACTCTCCGTAATGTTCTTTAGCCACGCGATCCTTCGATAACGGAAAAAAACCGATTCCATAAGTGCCTTCAAATGCCGGAAAAACGGGGTCCGGGGGTGATTGGACTACAAAGGTACCAATGAAAACTCACTTTGCGAGAGTTGTAGAAAGAACCATCCTGGTGCTATCGTGGCCAACAGCCTCGAGACGGTAGAATTCCACGTTGCTGTGCGGATCTACGATAGGAAAATTATAATCGCGACGTGTCAACGAATAATTCAATCCCTTCAAAGCACCGAGGTGTTCGTAGGTAGAACTGTCGTGATAACATATCACTTCGTAGCGTTTTACATCTAATTCACCGGCAGAAGCCCAGTGAAGTGTTACTTGTTCTTTGTTTGTCTCTGATTCGAAGAACATCAGTGCTACCTGCAGCACTTTACTGCCGATGGTAGCTGGCCCTTCGATAACAGTTCCATGCCGAAGATCGTGTGAAGTAAGTCCGACGTTGATCCTTCCGCCGAGTCCGTTGGCGATGATCTTTCCGCCGGGAACGATCGTGAGACGATCCGAATCATTTATTTGAACGAGACCGTTGGTGAGATCGAGCACACCGGCAACTGTTATAGTTATAGAATGCAGAGTTAATGGTCGTGAGATCTTAACTGAAATGCCGTAGGGAATAAGAATGTTGTCGCCGACGGCCGGAATGCAGTTACAGCTCCACGTTGCGGGCACCACCCAGTTTCCATTGGCAACTGCAGTAAATGTTTTCGCTTCGGAACGCGAGGCCGCGAATGAAAATAAGATAACAGCAAGGAGTAAATGTCTTGCGATGTTCATGGTAATGGCTTTCTCTTAAATGCGGGCGCAAAAATGAGAGTTCGCCGGTCTCGATTTCCTTAGAATGAGTAGGTGGCAAGAACGACTGAGCAGATGGGGAATGGCTTCGATTGCGCCATCCGAATGACCGTTGGTCAATGATCAATGATCAATCGTCAATGATCAATGTTAAATGTAAAAGGCTGCCCCTTACCCCTGGCAGCCTTTTTTCACTAAACACCTATGATAAACTGTGTCGAATGATGATCCTAAAGTACTCTGCTTGCAGACCGAATGTAATACCCCAGAATTAGTGAAATTTTTGGGGGTATTAGAACGGATATAATCCACAATCAACGCAATACCTTTATTATCTAACCTTATCACCATGAAAAAGTATTGGATAATTTCGACGCTCTTCTTGATCGGAGCATCCATTCCCCTGTATGCGCAGGTGTGGAGTGGAAGTTTATCATCTGATTTTACAACGCACAGTGGCAACGTTGGCATCGGCACTACAGCCACGAACGCCAAGCTAAACATCGAAGGTAACGGCGATTGGACAATGCGCCTGAAAGACATAAATGGAGGTACTGATTGGTTCGTCGGCTCCTCTGGATCGGTTTACGGCGTCGGTGCCGGCAGGCTCGTATTCTCCCCTACATCATCGTCAGTCAACACCGTACTGACTCTTACAAACTATGGGCGCGTTGGTGTCGGTAATGGCAACTACGGGCCACGCGCAGTGCTTGACGTTGGCTACCCCCAAACAGCAGGAATATTATCGTCAGCATTTGGCCGGCTTTCTGAGGGCAACTCTTCCGGGGAAGGTACGTACCTGGGTGCGCGCGCTTATTCAACGAGTGCTATCAACATAAAATCGTTTGCCCTGGAGCATGGTTTTTATGGCAACATCAATAGCTCTATAAACTTTTATCGTGGAGCAGATGTCACTGGCGGTTATATCACTTTTGCCACGAATACCAATGCCGAGAGAATGTGGATCCTGAATAACGGAAATGTCTGCATTGGAGGTCAGTTCACGGTTGGATATAAGCTGGCTGTCGATGGCACCATCGGAGCGCGTGAGGTGAATGTAAACAGTAACAACTGGGCGGATTATGTTTTTGACAAAGATTACAAATTGTTGCCGTTAACGGAGGTCGAGAAGTATATCAAGGCCAATCATCATCTTCCCGAAGTTCCTTCAACTGAAGAAGTAGAAGCAAATGGTATTAATGTTGGCGAGATGAATGCCCTTCTTTTAAAGAAAATAGAAGAGCTCACACTTCACATCATCGATCTTGAAAAGAGAATAAAAAAGGCCGGGTTATAACCGGCCTCTTTTTTTAGATATTCATATCTACGTTAGATCTTCTTCTCGAGCTCAGTGATCTTCGCTTGAGCTTCAGCTTTTCCGAGTGACAAAGATTTCTTGTACAACTCGAGGGCTTCCTTGTATGTTTCTTTCTTCTTGCGTGGAGCAAGTTTAGTGCGAGATGCAGCAAGCTCTACCGCCTGTGCACGTGCATAATATCCATCGGCTTCGTTCACTTTGCTTTGAACCATGAGCTCCTGGATCCGAGCCTCTATGAGTTCGAGTTCCTGGCGTTTTGCAGTAAGTTCGGTCTCTTGTTCGTCGATTTCCTTGGACTGGAGGGTAACAGTTTCTACAAGGTTGGAATTTTCGTTCCTGAATTTCTCAACCTGTTCCTGCAGGGCTGCGATCTCTTTGTTCTTTGATTCGATATCAGCCTTCAATTGTTTGATGATACCGGCATAGGTGTTGTTGCTGCCTTTTGACTTCTTGAGGGATTTTTCGAGGTCTTCGATCTTGCGCTGGGTATCTTTCACATAATTGTTGATATCCTTCATGCGGGAAGTATAGTCCTCATAGGTAGTTCCTTCCACCATGTTTACGCGAAGAAGCTGGCGATTTGCATCGATTGAATCCATCAATACGCCTACTTCTGTGAGCGTTGAAGCAAACTCCTGGCTGGCTTTCAATTCGGCTTTCAGTGAATCGACCTGCGTCTGCAGTTTCTCGGAGCCCTGATTACAGCTCATCATAAGAGATCCGACAGATAAGACAAATACAAGTTTTTTCAGCATACGATTAAATGTTTTTGAGTGGTTATGTGAATGCGAGCGGTAAAAATACGGGGTTTAAACGTGGAAAGGCGGGGTTTAAAAAATTTATTTATCCCGGTGCTAAATCGCGCAGCAGGTACGTAAATTGCGGCCGTTTCTCACGGAAAACACAGAAAACACAGAAATTCAGATAAGCGTTTAAAGCTGGCACTTCCGTGATTTCCGTGGCTTCCGTGAGAGATTTTCCAGTCAAATTTTTGCGTTTTTAGATGCCCAAACTTATTACCACGCGCACGCGTATCGCGGACCTGGGCAAACCCCGCGTAATTGTCATCGGAGGAGGATTCGGTGGAGTTGAAGTAGTCAAGGCACTTCGAAAGGAAAAAGTACAAGTCGTACTGTTCGATAAGTATAATCACCACACGTTTCAACCGCTGCTTTACCAGGTGGCCACATCAGGGCTTGAAACTAATTCCATCGTGTTTCCCTTCCGGAAGCTCTTTGGGAGACAAAAAGATTTCTATTTCCGCCTCGCCGATGTTAAGAAGGTAATTCCCGAAGAAAACTGTATCGAAACATCGATCGGTTCTATCCGATACGACTACCTCGTTATAGCTACCGGTGCCGTCACAAATTTCTATGGAATGAAGGATGCCGAAGAGAATGCCTCCGTCATGAAGAACATTGTCGACGCCACCAAGATCCGCAATCGCATTATTCGCAATCTGGAATACGCTCTCCTAACCGAAGACAACGAAGTAATGAATAGTCTTATGGACTTCGTTATAGTCGGTGGTGGACCGACCGGTGTAGAACTCGCCGGTGCTATTTCGGAGCTCAAAAGAAAAGTGTTTCCAAAAGATTATCCCGAGCTCGATATGCGCGAGATGGATATCTATTTGGTACAGGCGGGTACCAGGCTACTCGATGGCATGTCGGAACAGGCTAGCGAGAAAGCACAGAAGTTTCTCACCGATATGGGTGTTAAAGTTTTGTTGAACACAGCCGTAAAAGCATACGATGGGCATGAAGTTCTTTTAAGCACCGGTCAGAAATTACATACACGATCTCTTATCTGGGCAGCAGGTATTAAAGGCGCTGCCATAGAAGGTCTTCCTCCCGAGTCGATCGGCCGCGGCAACAGGATCCTTACCGATCAATACAGTCTTGTAAAAGGATACAGCAACATCTTCGCCATCGGCGACGTAGCTTTAATGGAAGGCGACGGGAAATTTCCGCAAGGACATCCACAGATGGCGCCGCCATCGCAACAACAAGGAAAGCTTGTCGCGAAGAACATCGGTAACATTATTAAAAAGCGTACATTAAAACCGTTCAGTTACATCGATATGGGATCGATGGCAACCGTTGGAAGGAACAAAGCTGTTGTCGATCTCAAAGGAGGCATTCGCTTCCAGGGGATCTTTGCTTGGTACGTGTGGATGTTCGTTCACCTTATGTCGATCATTGGTTTCAAGAATAAAGTACTTACTCTTTTCAGCTGGATGATCAGCTACTTCTCTTACGATAGAAGCAATCGCTTGATCATTGGACGAAACGAAGAAAAAAACCTGCAGGCCGAGATAAAGGTCGACGCAAATGGCAAACAAAGCTAACCGGCTCCAAACCCTCACAGCGGGCGGAGTATTAGTATCCCTCGGAATTATCTATGGCGACATAGGTACCTCACCACTCTACGTATTTCGAGCCATCGTTGGACAAGACACCGAGATCACCGAAGCGCTCGTGCTCGGCGGTATGTCGTGCGTATTCTGGACAATGTTGATCATCACGACGCTTAAGTATGTCTATCTCGCGATCAATGCCGATAACAAAGGTGAAGGTGGTATTTTCGCTCTTTACGCCCTCGTAAGAAAATTCAAGGCCAGCTGGGTTATTTACCCTGCGATCATTGGCTGCTGCACGATCATATCCGACGGATTCATAACACCGGCGTTCAGCATCTCCGCCGCTATCGAAGGTCTTACCATTAATTATCCAACAATACCCACCGCTCCTATCGCCATCGGTATCCTTGTTGTACTTTTCTTCTTTCAACAGTTTGGTACCACGGTAGTCGGCAAAACATTCGGGCCCATCATGCTCATGTGGTTCATCACCATCGGCATCTTTGGAAGCATTCACCTGTTCCAGAATCCGTGGGTTCTCAAAGCCGTGAATCCTATGTATGCGTGGGACCTGTTGAGCAATCACACTGGTGGATTTTGGGTGCTCGGCGCCGTGTTCCTGTGTACGACGGGAGCCGAAGCGATGTACTCAGACCTGGGTCACTGCGGCAAGCGGAACATCCGTGTGGGTTGGTGGTTCGTATTCCTTTGCCTGATGCTCAATTACTTTGGACAAGCCGCGTGGCTCGTTACAAAAACAGGTACAGAGCTCAACGGTGTTATTCCATTCTACGCCATCGTACCCGAGCCTCTCCTCAACGTCAGCATTGTGCTTGCAACCATGGCCGCCATCATCGCGAGCCAGGCATTGATCTCCGGTACATTCACCCTGGTAAACGAGGCCATGAAACTGAAGCTGTGGCCAAGCACACAGGTTCGTTACCCAAGCCAGGTAAAAGGACAGATCTATTTGCCTGCCATTAACTGGATGCTGCTCGCCGGAACAATACTCGTCGTCGTTATCTTCAGGCAATCGGACAACATGGAAGGCGCTTACGGTCTCGCTATCACTGTCGATATGTTGATGACCACAACGCTTCTCGTTTATTATTTCAGGACGGTTAAGAAATCTACCGTGCGCTTCGCGTTGCTTGGTCTTGTGTTCTTCACATTGGAAGGAGCATTCCTGGTATCGAACCTCAGCAAGTTCGGACACGGCGGTTGGTTCACCTTCTCAATCGCTCTGATGTTCTTCTTATTGATGTTTATTTTGTTGAAGGCTCGAAACCTGCGCGATCGTCATACCGAGTTCGTCGACCTCAAACACTATATAACGTTGATCCAGGATCTGCAAGCCGATAATAGCGTTCCAAAAGAGTCGACGAATCTCGTTTATATGGCCGTTGCTGACAGCAAGCGTTATATCGATTCCAACATCATCTATTCTATCTTTAAGAAGAAGCCGAAGCGCGCCGACGTCTACTGGTTCATTCACGTCGATACGGTGGACAGTCCATATACCTCGAAGTATTCTGTGGATACCATCATACCCAAGAAATGCTTCTTTGTAAGGATCAAGCTCGGATTCAAGGCCGACCATCGTGTGAACTTGTTGTTCAACAAGATCCTCCACGATATGGCGGAGAATGCCGAGATCGACCTGGTGAGTCACTACGAGTCGCTGAACAGGCATAGTATGCCGGCAGACTTCAAGTTTGTAATACTTCATTCGCTTGCCTCTGTCGATAGCGAGATCTCTACGTTCGACGACCTCATTATCCAGGGGTACAGGTTCATCAAAAAACACAGCCTTTCTACAGAGGAGATCTATGGTCTCGAACTGGCGAATGTGGAAGTAGAGCGGGTTCCGATCATGGTGGGACCTCCGGCAAAAGTGCATATCAAGAGGGAACGCGAAGACCTCGCCCGCGAGAAAGAGATCAGGTATTCCGAGCACCGGGGGTAGCAGAAACCTTAATTTTCTTCAAAATTCGGCCTCGTGCAACCCGTGAGGCTTTTCTCTCATCTTTTTCCCGACAACGTATAGGGGAACCTCCCTCCTGTGTTGTCATAAGGCCAAACCAAGCACTTTATGAAAGCATTACTTACCCTGCTGGCTGCGGTGACGATCTTCGCTGGCTATTCCCAGGGCATCGAGTCCTTCGACAAAAAACTGGAGCCCTTCAACAAGATCGTGGTGTCGCATAAGATCGATCTAATACTCATTCCCGGTGAGGAGGAGTCTATTAAAATAGAATACATCGGTGTCGATCCGGAGAATATTATTATAGATCAGCGGAGGGGCCGGGTTCACGTCTATCTCGATCACGCGAAATTCTTCGACCTCGGCGAGCGTCGTCCCCATGGTTTCGATCGCCGCGAAAGGTATCGTGACGCGCACCTGAGAGCTTACGTCACTTTCAAGTCATTAAAACTGATCGAAACGCGTGGCGAAGGCGACGTGGTTTGTGATGGAAAGATCTTTTCAAAGAAACTAAAAGTAAGAGCTTACGGTGAAACCGACATACAACTTGCTCACGTCGACGCCAGGACATTCAAGGCAAGATTGTTCGGCGCCAACAATATGAGCGTGCTCGATGGCGATGCGAGTCATCTAAGTTACAAGATGTATGGCGAGAACAGGATCAACTCACGCGGCTTGAGCAGCATTACTTCGAATACAACCATATATGGCGAAGGTTATGTGCGCCTTCATGCTTCCGAAGAAGTGCGGCTGACATCTTTCGGTGAACCTAATCTCTATGTTTCCGGGTCGCCATACATCAGCAAGGGGATTATCCTGGGACACGCGAATATTAGGAGAAACTAACCTACGAAGAGAATGTCATCCCCGCCCAAGCTATAAAAAGCAAGTGTAGCAACGAAGGTGCGGGGACCCTCTGAATGGTTCAGGCAAGCGCATTTTGTAGGGCGCGCCTCTGCTTATCTTAGCCCTACAAATGAATACGATCCAGATCAAATCCCTTCTGAACAAAACCAAACGCCGCGATCCCTGGTTTCTCGACGACTATACAGTTAATCCAAACAGCGGTTGCTCATTCAACTGCTCCTTCTGCTACATCCGTGGCAGTAAATACGGTGAGCATATGGACCGATCGGTAGCGACAAAGGAAAATGCTATCGAAGTTCTCGATAAGCAACTGGCATTGCGTGCGCGCAAAGAACAGTTCGGTATCATCGTAGTCTCATCTGCTACCGAACCCTATTCGCAATTCGAAGAAGAACTTCAGACCACACGTAAGATACTCGAACGCATACTTCATTATCGGTTCCCGGTTCACGTCATTACCCGTTCCAATATGGTGACGCGTGATTTCGACGTGTTGAAAGAGATCGACACGAAGGCCATCCTCCCACGCGACCTTGAAGGAAGATTGGATCACAAAGCGATGATCACATTTTCGTTTTCAACGCTCGACGATAAAGTCGCAAAGATCTTCGAGCCCGGTGGTACTCCACCAACACTACGTTTGGAAGCGTTAAAGGCCTCGGTCGAAGCCGGGTTTCATTCCGGTGTAAGCCTGATGCCGTTGCTGCCATTCATCTCCGATACTGTCGAACATCTCGAAGAGTTCTATTCAACATTTGCTGAAGCCGGCGCCAAATACATTTTACCCGCTTCGATCACTCTTTTCGGCGATGGTCCTGCCGCGAGTAAAACATTAACAATTCGCGCAGTCGAAAAACACTTTCCTGAGTTAGCTGATAATTGGCGTAAACTTTTTGTTTACGGTTACCAAATAGACAAGAATTATGATAAAGCCCTTGTGGAGCGCATTTACGGGGTAAAAAGAAAGTACAACATTCCCGACAGCATATTAACTTAGCGGCCACGTATAATACAAGATGATCCTTAGAAGCTCCCTGCTACTTCTTGCATCGTTGATTATCATTAACTGCTTCGCGCAGAATGCATCTCAACCAGGTGTGATCGATGCTACTACATTCGACTTCGGTAACAACCGTCTCAACCTCAGTGGCACCTGGATCTGGTTCGACAACAAACTGCTGTCGCCATCGGAAGTAAAATATAGCGACGGTCTCCCCACAGAAGTTCCCGGTACCTGGAACGACCGACGCACCAACGAAAGCGGAGAAGGTTTTGCGACATACGCACTCACAGTTATCATCTCACCGGTATCGGAAGCGCTGGCCCTCGAAATGCCACACATGTATAGCAGCTATGTTTTGTTCGCAAACGGGAAAGAGATCACGCGGAACGGAACACCCGGGAAAACAAAAGAGACAACAATCCCGCAATGGAGGCCCCATGTTATCCCGATCACAACCGAAAGCGATACCATCAGGCTCGTTTTACAGATCGCAAACTTCAATCATCACAAAGGAGGATTGAAAGAACCGATACTCATGAGCTCCGCGTCGGTGCTGTCACAAAAAGAATTTTTATCAATGGCCGGCAAGGCTATCGCCGTTGGCTTGCTGCTGGTTCTTGCGATCGGATTTGTAATGGTCTATCTCAGGTACGGAAGAAAAAAGATCGTTATCTACTTTTCTTTGCTGTGTGTGACGTGGGTTATACGATCGCTGTTCAGCAACGATTACATGATAACGAAATTCTATCCCGACTTCGATTGGAATACCATGGTCAGGGTGGAGTACGTGACTCTCTATCTCACGATGATCTGGGCGATCTTATTCCTGAGTCGTTTGTTCCATAACGAAGGCAACCAGGTTGTAAAATACATACTTGTTGTATTCAACGTCGGCTTCGTGGTCTATACTCTGCTCTCGCCACCATCCGATTTCACGATGCTGTTGCCCTTGTATCTTATTACGGCAGGCGCACTGCTGGTGTATGGAGCAGGGATCGTTTTAATGGCATTGATCAACGAGCGGCGTGGCGCTACCTTCCTTACCGTCACGGTAATGCTCGGCCTGGCGATCTATAGCTACGACATCTTCACGTACGAAGGATGGTTCTCCTACAACTCTGTTCTCTTCAGCGCAGGCTACCTCGTGATCTTTATATTGATGGGCTTTTCATTGTTGCTGCACCTCGACATAGTGAAAGGCGGAAGCACAACAACAACGATGCTCACCTATAAAGATCTGTACGGAGAAGAAGAGAAGACTTAACGCACGTTACGCGAGCTTCTTCACAACCAGGGTTGCATTGTGGCCCCCGAAGCCGAACGTGTTACTCATCGCAACATTCACAGTTTTCTTTACCGGCTTTCCTAATGTAAGATTCAGTCCCGCCGGAACAGCAGGATCTACCTTCGTTGTATTGATCGTAGCAGGTATGATATCGTTCTTCACCGCCAATACGCATATTGCCGCTTCGATAGCGCCGGCGCCTCCAAGCAGGTGACCGGTCGCCGACTTCGTAGCACTGATGTTGAGGTGAGTCGGATTTTCGCCGAATAAACGCTTCACTGCTTTTGTTTCACTTTCGTCGCCCAGGGGTGTCGACGTTGCGTGAACGTTCAGGTAATCGACTTGCGATGCGGTGAGTCCGGCATCTTCCAAAGCCAGTTGCATTCCGAGGAACGCGCCTTCACCTTCCGGATGTGTGCTGGTGAGGTGATATGCATCGGCCGACATTCCACCGCCGCCAACTTCGCAATAGATCTTTGCTCCACGTGCAACTGCATGCTCGTACGATTCGAGAACTAATGCGACGCCGCCCTCACCCATCACAAAACCGTCGCGTGTTTCATCGAACGGACGCGATGCAGTTTCAGGACTTTCGTTCCTCGTCGATAATGCTTTGAGCGCACCGAATCCACCGATACCCGATTCGTTGATCGCCGCTTCGGAGCCACCGGCGATAATGATGTCGGCTTTGTTCCACTTGATGTAGTTGAATGCTTCGATGATCGATGTAGTGGATGTGGCACATGCCGATACGGTGATGAAGTTAGGTCCCATGAAGCCGTACTTCATAGATATCCAACCCGATGCGATATCGGGAATAACTTTTGGAATGAAGAATGGATTGAATCGCGGTGTTCCATCCCCCTTGGCAAACTCCATCACCTGTTCCTGGAAAGTAAGGAAGCCGCCATTGCCTGAACCCCAGATCACTCCCACCCTCCTTTTATTCAGCTTGTCGGATAACATACCCGAATCTTCGACAGCCTGTGTTGCAGCTACCATCGCATATTGTGTGAACAGGTCCATCTTGCGTGCATCTTTCACGTCGAACCAGCTCTTCGGATCATAGCCTTTCACTTCGCAGGCAAACCTGGTCTTAAACTTCGATACATCGAACCGTGTGATCGGCCCTGCACCTGATTTAGTCGCAAGCAAATTCGTCCAGAAGTCATTGATGTTGTTACCAAGTGGAGTGATGCCACCAAGGCCAGTTACTACTACGCGTCGTTCATCCATATTGTTCGTTGTTCGTTACTCGTTGTTCGTTACTCGTTATTCGTTGGTCGTTGTTAAGTTGGTCGTTATCTGGTCAAGCATTGAACGAAGTTGCTTCGTAACAATGCTCATTGGATTTCTTGAAGCGGATACCCGCGAAAACATGATCGCCCCTTCGATGGCGCAAAAGAACACCATGGCCATCTCCCTCGAGTTGAAATCCTTTTTGAATTCACCCGATTCCTTACCCCTGTCGAGAAGTTTCGTCATGCTGTTAACAGATTTCTCCAGTTCCTCCACCACCACCTTCCTCATCGAAGGACGATGATCATCCGCTTCCACAGCTGTGTTCAGCAAAGGACAACCACCGCGCACGGGTGGATTGAGCACAGCCTGTAAAAAGAATGCCAACAGCGCATCGAGCTTTTTGCGGTAGCTGGTTTGGGGCAACATGGAGCGGCTTCCTACCGAACGCATTCTCGCTATCGTATACCGGAAAGCCTCCGTTGCTAGCTCTTCTTTATCGGCAAAATTCCCATAAAGCGCCCCTTTTGTAAGGCCCGTTACACGGCAAAGATCGGTGAGCGAGGTGCCGTCAAACCCGTTCATATTGAACAATGGGGCCGTTTTCTCGATAATATGCCGTCGCGTGCGCTGGGCCTTATTCATTCCGCAAAAATATACCGATCGGTATATTTTTCCAAATCGGATGAAAACTTCGAAGCATGTCATCCCGCTCAAAACTATAGTATGCAACCCTCAATCGGCAGCAGCGGGATCCGGTATCTGAACGCCAGGTCGCGTCGCAGATTCTGGAAGAGCGTCTTTCATCGCCACTGACGCGATGACATGCCCCACTAAGCGAAACCGGGTGCCCACTAAGTGCGTGTACCCTAACCTTCCTCCATTCGTGAGATTAGAATAAAAAACAATCTCATGAAATGGAAGATCGCCGCCACGATCGTCACAGTATGTGGTGTAGTGGCATTGAGTTCGTTTACCCGTCGCAGTGAAGAGCCTAAGCGCGCACTTCGACCTTACCCAAAGGGCTGTGTGTTCAGGACCGTAATGGGCGAAGAGTCGTCGGAGAACATGGCGATCTTCAAGACCGCCGAAAAAGTTGCAACATCATTGGATCGGGGTCTTAGCTGGATCTCACAAGCACAAAACAAAGACGGCGGTTGGGGCGCCGGAAGCCACGCACGACAGGACATTCGAGATCCGCATGCCGTTCAATCCGACCCTGCCACCACATCGATGGTTGCCATGGCGTTGCTGCGTACCGGCTCTAAACCTAACGCAGATCAGTTGAAAGCTGCGATAGAATACCTGCTGAAGTCAGTTGAAAATTCTTCAGCACAATCTCTCAACATCACAGAACAAACGGGCACGCAGATCCAGGTGAAGCTCGGTCAGAATATCGATGTCATCCTTGCTTCACAATTCTTTTCGAACCTTCTCGATCAACTCGAAGAATCTCCATTGAAGCAGAGAGTGAAGAACGCAAATTCAGTCTGCATCAAGAAGATCTCGAAGGCACAAGGCTCCGATGGAAGCATCGCCGGCTCCGGTTGGGCTGGTGTTCTTCAGTCATCTTTCGCCGCTAACGCACTTGAGGCCGCCGACGAACAAGGCATCGACGTTGATAAAAAGGTACTCGCACAAGCGAAAACATTTCAGAAGGATAATTACAACACGAAGACCGGCGACGTGAAAACCGATATGGGTGCCGGAGTTGTACTGTACTCCGTTTCAGGATCGTCGAGGTCATCTGCAAAAGAAGCCCGTAAGGTCCGCGAAGAAATGGATCGCGCGAAGAAAGACGGTCGACTCGACAAGAATGCCGCGCCTTCGGCAGAGAACCTGGAAAAAATTGGCTTCGCTCCTACCGAATCGCGCAGCTATGCAACAGCTTACGAAGTTTATGAAGACGCGGTAAAGAAAGCGCAGCGCGACGATGTAATGGACGGCTTCGGTAACAATGGCGGTGAGGAATTCCTGAGCTACCTGCAAACCGGTGAAGGAATGGTCATCAATAACGACACAACCTGGAACAACTGGTACGACAACATGAGCGGCCGCCTTCTCAAGATCCAGAACAACGACGGAAGCTGGAACGGTCACCATTGTATCACAAGTCCCGTGTTTTGTACAGCAACCTGTGTGCTGATCCTGTCGGTTAACAACGACGCGGAAAGGCTGACGAAACTTGGTGGTAAGTAGAGAGTAGAAAAAGAGCCTGCCTGGTGCAGGCTCTTTTTTTTGTTTTCGCGTCCATCCCTGCCCGCGCGAACGACCCGAACCTTCGGTTTTCCGTGAATTGACCGCAAATGAAAAACAATTCACGCAATGAAAAATCAAAACATCCTGGCGGCCATAGCGGTCGCCTGCAGCCTGTTCACCGGCTGCGACAACGAACTTTATGTGAACGAAGAGGGCAACCTCGTCCCTAAGACGGTAGTCGACGATCCCACACTTCCGGCTATCGAAGTGAACGGGACAAAACTTCACTCCGAAGCTTTCGGTGATCCGAACGATCCTATGGTGATCTTCATCCACGGCGGCCCGGGAGCAGATTACAAGAATGGACTCAATGCAAGATATCTTGCCGACGATGGATACTATGTGGTGTTCTTCGATCAGCGGGGCACAGGATTATCGCAACGGCATCCTTACGGAACCTTTACGATGCAACAGGCAATCGATGATCTCGAAGGCGTGATCGCACATTACAAGACATCGCCGGCGCAGCCCGTATTCTTGTTCGGCCATTCATGGGGCGCTATACTTGCAGCGGGTTACATCAATCAGCATCCCTTCCAGATCGATGGAGCGATCTTCGCCGAGCCCGGTGGATTCACGTGGGAGAACCTCGTCGAATATGGAGAACGTACTCGCAGGCTCGATTACTTTGCCGAAGCAACGAATGATGCGGTCTATCTCGATCAGTTCATGACCGGTCGCCAGGATCAACACGCGATCCTCGACTACAAACTTGGTCTGAGAACGGTGTTCACTTATTCTCCAGGCAACGATGAGGGTATCGAGGGCCCGTCGCCTTTCTGGCGCAACGGCGCCGTAGCATTCAGGAACTTCTCCGATATCGCCGATAAAGATGGCTATGACATGACCACCAACCTGGACATGTACGAGCCTCGCGTGCTCTTTCTCTATAGCGAGCTCAACACGGCTTACGGAAAAGAATTCTGTGAGAAGGAAGCAAAAAGTTTCAAGCACTACGCAATGGCCGAGATCAAGGGTACTGGTCATGAAATGATCTACTTCAAGTGGGACAATGTGCATCCTATCGTTACACAATGGTTAAACTCTATGAACTAAAAAGACATGAAAAACACAATTATACTTTTGATATCAATATGTGCCGTGGTAAAAATGCAGGCACAAAACATAAACTGGGCGAATCTTCAGCCGGAAGAGAAACATATCGTGAACATAAATACAGGCCTGGACTACGGAATTGTATTCGGAGCAGGATATGGTTATAGACTCAGAGGCAATATGCCCATCGTATTGAACGCAGACTATAGTCAACCCGCGGGTAAGGATATCTTCGATGACCTTAAAACACGCGCCGGTGTACAGGCCAGGTTATTGAAAGTTGGTGACTTCCAGTTCACGGCGCGGGTGCATGGTATCTTTAGAAAATACGAGAGCCAAATTATTCGCATGGCCAACTTCGGTAGCGATATGTCGGGAGTTGCAGGCTACTACCGCAAGCGATGGTACATGGCCGCCGAATTCGGTTTCGACAAGGCGATCGTAACAAAGTTTACGCCCACGAGCGTTTCGAGAGAAGGATATGAAGGTGCAACTGGCGGCTGGTACCAACCAGCAACCGGCGGCAACTTTTACTATGGATTGCTTGCTGGTGTTTCTATCGGAAAGGCGGACATCTATGTTAACGGAGGAAAAGTGGTGACCCAGGATTTTAAGATGACCCCTTTTCTGCCTTACTACGGTAGGATCGGCGTCAGCTACAAATTTTAAAAACCACGATCAAAAAGTAACCCCGGTGGCTGCGGGCACGTTAGTTCCGCAGCCACCATGATCGTAATATTTTCTTTAGGTCTTTCCATATCGTTCTTTTTATTCGTCCTGCTGGCGATGAAAAAGAATAAGAGCGGTTCCGACTATGTGCTTACTACGTGGATCGCCTATATGACGGCACACATCGGCTTGTTCATTGCCGATTATTCAGAGATTACTTATCGCTATCCGCATCTCCTCGGCGTGATATTACCTCTGCCGATCCTTCACGGATTTTTTCTTTACTGGTATACATCGCGCGCTACCGGTAAACATCTGTCCTACAAAGATGTGCTGCTTCACTTAATTCCTTTTTTCCTCCTGGTGACACTGGCCGTCCCATTCTACATCCTTCCTGCATCGGAGAAGCTTGAGGTCTTCAACAACAAGGGCAAGGGCTTCGAATGGTATCAATTGATACAGATCACATTGTTCGTCGTGTTTGGATTAGGTTATTCGATTGCATCCATAGCGCGGATCAGAACGTATCGGAGGAACCTGTTGAATACTTTTTCGAACACCGAACGCGGCAGGTTGATCTGGCTTGAATGCATCGCGTATGGATTTGCAGCGATATGGCTCGTTGCCTACCCGATAGACGATAAGTTCATATTCATGGGATTATCCTTGTTTGTATTATTCATCGGCGCATTTGGCATCAGGCAAACGGATCTGTTCACATCGGTAGTTGAACCTGTTGTGAATCAAAAATATCAGAAGAGCGGACTTACCGACGACGATGCTTCGAAACTATCGGAGACGTTGAAAACATTCATGGAGATCAACAAGCCATACAAGGATCCAAACCTTACACTCGACGATCTCGCAGGTCTATTGAACGTGAACAGTAACAAACTCTCGCAAGTGATCAACGTCCAGGAAGGACGGACCTTCTACCATTACATTAACGGTTACCGGATCAAAGAATTCCTCGCCATGGCTTTAGAGCCTGATAGCCGAAAGCTGACTTACGCTGGACTTGCCAGCGAGTGCGGGTTCCAGTCGAAAACAACATTCAATAAGTATTTCAAGATGGAGACCGGAAAAACTCCTTCGGAGTACTTCCAGTCGATCGAAGCTGAGGTCGCCGTGGCGTAACGCTGCTTACTTCTTGATATCCTTATAGCTCACAAGTTGGATCCCCAGCTTTTTGATCTCCTTTTTTACTTCTTCACTCGTAAAAAGGTCGGTAACGCCCTGGCGATCGGCAGCAACATTTTCGTAGCCGATGTGCGAGATGGCGCGAAGCTCTTCGTTGTCGAAGCCGGGATGTTCCACAAACAGATAGGTTTTTCCCTTCTCGAGCTTCGCAAGCATCTTTTTGAACGAAGCGATCTTCTCTTCTTTTGTGGTATGCGGTCCATCGAACGGTGCATAAGAAACTCCAAGCTCTTGCAGGTCGATATCGATGTTATATTCTTTGGCAAGCTTTTTCTCGAGCGCTTTGGTTTCGTCCGACAGCCAGGTACACCCCATGTGCGATGAGATGTGACTGATACGGGGGATGTGCTTCAGCGCCATTTCTATCTGGGCGCGAAGCTCCTTCTCAACATCTTCGATCTTCCATGCATTCTCTTTTATCGACAGCTTCGGATAATTTGCGTTGGGTGTCACCATCGGGTAGAAATAACCGTCGGGACTGCGAAGGCTGGGACAGTCGGTAAGAGGTCGCCATTTGACATTGTCCCACTCGCTGGTGAGGGCCAGGTGAATGCCCACGTCTATGTTGGGATTTTCTTTGAGGAACTTCACGGCTTCGGGAAACCAAGGAGATGGCACAATAATTTCTATAGAGGTCTGTATACCCTCTTTAGAGCATTTTACTAATGCGAGGTTGCCGGAATGCGAGAAACCCATGTCATCGCCGCGAACAATCAGGCGCTGACCGAACGTGAGGGTGATGGCGAAGGCCAAAATGACAGTCAAGAATGTTTTCATCTTATCAAAATAAGAAAATTGTAACATTTCCAACCGGCTACCAGTCTACCGTTCATGAAAAAGATCCTGGCCTCGTTTAGTCACGCCTTTCACAACATAAGGTCGCACTTCTTTCATACTTTATTATCGGTGCTCGGCATTGTGATCGGGGTAGCAGCATTGGTGTCGATACTTTCTCTTATCGACGGAATGGAGCATTACGCGAAGGAGCAGATCACTAAGACGACTTCATTGAATTCAATAACTATTTCTCCCAATCTCTACACGAAAACGAATGGCGTACGGATCAAGAAAGATAGTTTTGAGATTATTGATCATGATGATTTCAATAACTTGAAGAGATCGCTGACGAAGCCGTGCTCGGTTCATTACATGGTGTCCTTTGCGGGAACGTCGGTGGTGGATGGTTCGAAGCAGGTTGGTGCGTTGTTCTATGCATTGGGATCCCCTGCGAAAGCAGATATTAAAGTGGTTACCGGGAATCCGTTCAGCCAGGAAGATATCGACAATAAAAAAACGATCGCGGCAATCAACCTCATGTTCCTTAAAGCGATCGACTCAACGATGAAGGCCGAAGATGCGATCGGCAAAAGACTAACGATCAGGAATAAGGACCTGACGATTGAATCGGTGTTCGACGATGGTGGCGACCAGGCGAGGTTAGGATTTCCTTTGACGCTACTTTCTTCTGCAGAACTGCATATTGATCCGCCAACATTGATTGTAGAAGCGGCGAGTATCGAAGATGTAAAAGATCTTGAATCACAGATCTACAGGTGGATCAACAACCATTTCCCAAATAAGACCGACTTCAATGTGTTCACGAACTCGATGCGAGTAGAACAGGCGACGCAGGGTTTCTTATTGTTCCGTGTGATCATGGGGTTGATCGTCGGCATCTCGGTTATTGTTGGCGGGATCGGGATCATGAACGTACTGTTGATATCGATAACGGAGCGGACAGTAGAGATCGGTATTCGTAAGGCAGTCGGTGCTAATCGACGCGACCTGGTTATGCAGTTCCTGGCAGAGTCGATCACCGTATCCGTATTCGGCAGCCTGATGGGGCTGATACTCGGTGTTCTTGGTACGATGGCCGTGGTGCCGATCGTGGCATCGATCACGAAGATCCCCTTCTATGCAAACTATACGTTCAACACGCTGGCAGTTGTAGGGATACTGGCAATTCTGCTCGGCATCATTTTCGGAACATACCCCGCCTTGCGCGCTTCCCGCCTCGACCCTGTGGAAGCAATTCGTCACGACTGATTCGGTAAACGAAAGTTAGGTTCGACGAAATCTGGCTTCTGTATTGCTTAAGCAACAAAGCAAACAGAACTTTGAGCGATGGCGATCACGGCGGTTTTCTTCGATTTCATTGGAACAACGGTACTGGAAAAAAATAGAGATGTTATTCTAACCTGTTTTCAAAAAGCATTCGACGACTACGGCATAGTGGTAAAGAAAGAAGTTCTCAAAGAACACCGGGGCAAGGATAAGAAAGTGATGATCGCCGAGGTCCTTAAGGCGTCGGGCAAGAACCTCAAACAACAACGCGACATCCTCGGGTCTTTCAAAAAACATTTTCTGAATGATCTCGGCGAGTTCTACGAGAACAAAGACCTGGATTCGACCATCGCTCACATACGAAGCAAGAAAGCCAAGATCGGCGTTGGCACAGGGCTGCCACGCGACATCCTTCAAACGCTCCTGGAACACTTCAAATGGGAACGCTTCGGCTTCGACTACATCAGCACCGCCGAAGAGATCGGAAAAGGAAGGCCTAATCCCGAGATGATCATCGACATGATGGTGAAGCTTCATCTCAACAACTACCAGTTCCTGAAAGTCGGCGATACAGTAGCCGACATCCAGGAAGGGAAGAATGCGAATGTGATGACAGCGGCGTTGCTGAGCGGGACCCAGCCTGAAACCCTGTTGAGAAAAGAGAATCCAGATTATGTTTTGAAAAGCCTAAATGAGCTCAAACAAATCGTCTGATCATTCATCTTTCCGTGAATTCCGTGTTTTCCGTAAGAACCTTATTTCAAACAATAAACCGTCCCATCTGCCGTCGTAATGATGATCCTGTCGCCAGCGACCAGCGGTGTCGACCAGATCCCTCCCATTCTATATTCTGCCGCGATCCATTCGAGTGGCGACTTAAGTATCGAACCGATGTCGTCACGGAATGAGTCGTCTTTCTTATAATATTTATCATGATGGGCTTTGAATCCGTCGGTATCGAAAGTCCATTGAATATTCCCTGTTTTCGGATCGACCGCGAGGAGCCTTCCCCAGATCGTAGGGACGTATACGGATGCAGGCGTAACTGCGCAATTTCCGAAGACGTTGAACTTCACGTTGATCTTCCAGAATTCGCGACCGTTGCGTGCATCTACAGCCAACAATAAGCGGTCGTCGGATGTACCGATGTACACCACTGTATCGCGAACGGTGTACGAAGGTGCCCACGCCAAAAACACTTTGTTCCAATTGGCTTGTCCGCTATTGACGTTCAGCGCGTAGCTGTTGAAATCGCGGCTTCCGATAAAGACGGTATTGTTGTTCGCAGCTGGCGAGGTATTGAATTCGCCTTTCGGGAAGTATTGTTGTCCAACCGACTTGAATTTCCAGGCAAGGCTGCCATCCTTAATATTGAGGGCATATACGTTGCCATCGTACGATCCGAAACAGAGCTTGTCTTTTACTACTACGGCCGTGCTATGAATGATATCTCCAGCTTTGAACGACCAGATCTGTTCGCCATTCTCGGCTTTCAGCGCCTGCATGAGTCCACTGCTATTGCCTATATAGATCACATTGTTGTGTACGAGGGGCGATGAATGATAATAATCGGCGAAGTCGTAACGCCGCTCTGCCAGGTAGAGTGCATTGTTGTCGAACAGTGCTCGCCATATTGGCTTGCCGGAATTTTTATCGATACAGGAAAGAACCCCATTGCCTCCGGCGAGCAGCAGCTGGTTGTTGTGGAGTACGAGGTTGGATCGGATCTCCCCGTTTGTTCGAAGCTTCCACTTCAATGAGCCGTTCTGCATATCGACGGCATACACAGTGCTGTCGAGTGCACCAAAGAATGCAACGCCTTCGCTCGCGACGGGCGATGAGAATATCGGTTGCTTGATCTTAAATCGCCATTGGACCGAGGGAGTGTCCTTAGATTGTGCGTTGGTCTGAAGTCCAACGCATGCACACATGCCGAAAACAAAAGCTAGTACCTTTAAATGGGTGAATCTCTTCATAGGTTTGAAATTATTTGCTCCGAAAAACGGAAATTTGAGCGCCGACAGATATTTGTGCCATTAACAAGTTTGTTCAAGTAGGTTCATGGAGTTCGAAACCGACGATATAGCACTCGAGAAATGCAAAACGAAGATCGAAGATGATCTTGGTTGGGGCGACAGCTCTCAATGGCATACTCATGACTATGAGACACTCAGCAATCGCATCCATGAAAAGACCGGCGTAACATTGAGCGTCGCAACACTCAAGCGACTTTGGGGAAAGGTCCGCTACGATAGCAAGCCCACGCCTACCACACTCAATACTCTCGCGCAGTACCTGGGTTATGAGAACTGGAGAAGCTTCCGCGTAACCGAAGAAGCCAACAGGGTCAAGGTTCTAAAACAGGAACCGGTAAAAAAGAAGAAAAGAAGTCTTTGGTGGGCTTTGCTGCTCGTCCCCTTCATCGCCCTCGCGTTCTTATTCATGCCTAAGTCGAAGACCGAATACGATCCCTCACTCTTTTCGTTTACAAGCAAAAAAGTTATCGACATCGGTGTGCCCAACACCGTCGTGTTCGACTACGACGCCACAGCTGCCTCGCCCGACGACTCCATCTTCGTACAGCAGTCGTGGGACAAACGACTGAGCCGCCAGGTACGACAGGACCAGCGACAGCACACTTCTATCTATTACATCCCTGGTTTCTTCGAAGCAAAGCTCGTCGTAAATGGACAGATCGTTAAAGAACACAACCTTCTTATCAAGACCGACGGTTGGCTTCCCCTGGTCGAGCAACCCGGTACCCCGATTTATTTCAAAGCCGAAGACGTCATTCAGGACGGCATCATGCAGTTGCCGCTATCGACTTTAGAATCAAGTAACATAGAGCTCCAGCCCGTTCCTCCCTGGACTGACTATTATATTGTTCGCGACTTCGGCCAGTTAATGAGTGACGACATCGTCTTCGAAACATCATTGAAGAACGACTACGTGTCCGGTAGCAATCCGTGCCAGTATGTCGAGATCCGTTTGCAGTTCGAAGGACCGGCAGTGATCATTCCCTTGTCGACCATGGGGTGCGTATCGACGATCGGCATTGCAGACACCGACGGGACCCAACGAGACCTCTCGGCATTCGGATGTGATTTCAGTGACTGGGTAAATGTCAGGTGTGTGGTGAAAGACAAAATTGCCGAGATCTTCGTGAATGGTAGCAGCGCCATTAAACTTAAAGTGACCGGTGGCCGTGCTAAGATGGTGGAGGTCGGTTATCGATTCAAAGGAACGGGCAGCGTCGATTTTGTTAAGTTGAGTAATAATAAAGGAGAAGTTTTTTACGAGGAAGACTTTAATGAACGACGCAATAATTAATCGCATCCTCACAAAGATCGGCGATACACAGCTTCTTGAACGTTTGCGACAACTGCCTCCTACCGAGCTACAGTCACTATTGCTCGAGATCATGCGGCAGGCTGCGTCGGATGTTACTCCCCAGCAACTCTTAAAGAATTACGAAACGAATCGATTCGTTACACCTTCGGTTGTCGATCCCGTTGCGCTTTACAAAATAGAGATAGAGATGTTTGAGATCGCGAAGGCGAATGGTTTCGAACCACAAGAACTCTCCCCGTTAGCGCCCCTCGGCAATTGTTCCGCCATTGGCCTTGCCGACCAGAACAAGATCGTGTCGGCCGTGCGCGGCACCGAAGTAGTCGCCGACGCAACTAATCTTATGGCGCTGGAATGTTCGGTGCGCCGCAAGCAATCCAAATTCGGGAAGGATGTAGTTAACCTTTGCAGCATCCATCGACACGTAAGGGCACAGCCGATCCCGAAGATCAAAGGATTTACACCGCACTTTAAGATCTTCACAGCCGTAACCGCTGGTCGCGACACAGGATCACTCGGTTTCGAAAAGGCAGCGTTGCTCAAGCATCTTTCATTCTATAACAAATATTTCTCCGAACATCTGAAGATGAAGGACATAAAAGTCATCATCAAAGGCTTGAAGTCCGACAATAATGACACTTCGCGTTCCCAACAACTGTATGACTTCATAAAGCCTCAGTTCACCGGCGTCGATCTTTCATTTGCAGAAGTGCCCGAAGACGAACATCGCTACTATCAGCACACCCGGTTCTCATTGAATGTCGACTTTAAAGGAACCGAGTACAATCTTGGCGACGGCGGTTTCGTGGATTGGGGGGCAAAGCTCACCAGCAACAACAAGGAAAGGATGTTTACAAGCGGGGTGGGCGCCGAACTGGTAGTGAAGATGCTGAACGGACTGATCTGATTCCGTCCACTCTGTTCAAATACGTACAATCGCAGACCTGAAAAAAGGTCAAATTCCTA
This sequence comes from uncultured Ohtaekwangia sp., assembly GCA_964490505.1. Classification (GTDB taxonomy): domain Bacteria; phylum Bacteroidota; class Bacteroidia; order Cytophagales; family Cyclobacteriaceae; genus ELB16-189. The sequence goes on from CAZBCP010000001.1 coordinate 592,822, forward strand.
TTTTTTTCTACTGGCCCCATTCTCGCTGCAACCGTGCGAATTCCGTCGGAGTCATTGTCTTCGTAACCAATTTCCAGGACGCGAGTTATTTAATAAAAATGCCCAAGCCATGATCCAAAACTATCTCAAAGTCGCTCTCCGATCCATCTTCCGGAACAAGCTCACCGCCTTCATCAACATTTGCGGGCTGGCGCTGTCGATGGCATCGGCCGTCATGATCTATCTTTTCGTGTCCGACGAGTTGAGTTACGACGATTATCATACCAACGCCGATCGCACCTATCGCGTAACGCGGATCTTTTATGACAACGACGGCAACAAAACGCTGCACCTTTCTTCAGTCGCCCCGCCCATCGGTCCGCTCTTGAAAAACGACTTTGGTGAGATCGAATTGATGGCCCGTACCCTGCAGAACGGTGGCGTGATAGGCCTTGAGCGAGATGGCGAACTGATCTCCAACACTGAAGACGATATCTTTCTCGCTGAACCCGATCTCTTCAACATTTTCGATATAAAAGTTCTGTCGGGAACGCCGTCAGAAGATTTCAAACGTCCGTTTGCTGTGATGCTTTCCGACCAAGCCGCGATGCGTTATTTCAACTCAACCGACATCGTTGGAAAACGACTTCGCTACGATAATTCTATTGACCTGGAAGTCACCGGCGTTTTCGAGTCATTCCCGCTTCAAACTCATTACCATCCCGACTTCCTCGTTTCGTTCGTAACTCTGGAAGACGACAACATATATGGTCGCAGGGGGCTCGAAACCAATTGGGGGAACAATGCATTCTCGACATACTTGCTATTGTCGCCAGGCTCCGATCCCTCAAAGCTTACAACACAGTTCCCCGCATTCCTTGATAAGCACTTCGGTACTTATGCGAAGGCAAACTTCGGTGTTGGCCCCGATTTCGTCGCCTCCAAGGCAACCGAGCTCACGCTTCAAAAAGTCACCGACATCCACCTCCACTCCAATCTCGATGACGAGATCGAGGTGAACGGAAACATCAACAACGTTTACATGATGAGCATTATCGGCACGTTCATCGTGCTGATCGCATGTTTCAATTTCATCAACCTTTCTACCGCGAGGGCAACAAAACGCTCGAAGGAAGTAGGGCTTCGCAAGGTCGTTGGTGCTTTTAAAAACCAACTGATCGGGCAGTATCTGAGCGAATCTGTGATGATCGCCATCTTTGCTCTTGTATTGGGTGTAGCCGCGGCCATTGTAACATTGCCTTGGCTCAATCAATTTACCGGCAAGGCTTTGTCGATGAATCTCCTTGCCAACTGGCAGCTCTATGTGGGCGTGATCATCTTCGCGGTACTGGTCGGTTTGCTCGCGGGTATTTATCCTGCGTTCGTCATCAGTGGATTCAAGCCGGTTGCAGTATTGAAAGGTCAAAAAGGATCTGGCAAAGGGAAGGCTGGTATCAGGAAAGTGCTGGTCGTTGCGCAGTTTGGTATCTCTATCGTGCTATTGATCGCTACGGCTATCACGTTCGAGCAGCTCAGTTATCTCAACAACCGCAGTCTCGGCTATGATCGCAACCAGATTGTAACGATGGCTTATTTTGGTCAGCTCAACCGGAACTATGAGGCATTCTACAACGAGTTGCTGAAGTCGTCGGCCGTTAAAAATTTGGCGCGATCTTCAAGGATCCCTACGGGTCGTTTACTCGATTCCAGGGGCAACCTGAGGGTGGTAGCAGGTGACAGTCTCGTGCCAAGTTCTGTTAACCTAAAATACATAGGGGTCGACGACCAGTTCTTCGATACATATGGGATCGAGATGGCTGCGGGAAGGAATTTCTCCAGGTCGATTCCTACGGACGACAGTGCCGCATTCGTTATCAACGAAGCTGCCGCAAGGGCAATCGGCTGGAAGACCAATGAAGAAGCCATCGACACCGATTTCCAATACGGAGGTATCAAAGGAAAACTGATCGGCATCGTGAAAGACTTCCATTTCGAGTCTCTCCACCAGCGCGTGGTACCAATGGTCTTCCTCCCGCGAGGCCAATCCGGATCAAACTTTTTCGCCGTTAAGATTGCGGGCGACAATATGAGTGACGGCCTCGCTCACCTTGAAAAGGTGTGGCGGAGCACTGTGCCCGGTCAACCGTTCGAATACCAGTTCCTCGACGAACGCTACCGCCGGCTCTACGAAGCGGAACAGAAGGAAGGACAGTTGTTCACAGTCTTCTCAGGTATGGCGATCTTCATCGCTTGTCTCGGTTTGTTCGGACTTGCAACATTTAACACGATGCAACGTGTAAAGGAGATCGGTATTCGGAAAGTTTTGGGAGCGTCTGTGCCCAGCATCCTCAGGTTGCTATCGAAGGAGATCGTAATACTGATCATTATTGCCAACGCACTCGCGTGGCCTGTTGCATGGATCTTTATGAATCAGTGGCTGGATTCATTCGCTTACCACGTCGACATGAATATCCTGATCTATTTACTGTCGGCAATCGCTGCCATCGTGCTTGCGCTGATAACGGTGAGCGCGCAAACGATAAAGGCCGCCATGACAAATCCGGCGAACACTCTTAGATACGAATAATCTTACCTGTAACCCACAACCCGTAACCCACAACTCACAACTCACAACTATGTTATCAAACTATATTAAGGTTGCTATCCGCCAGTTGATGAAAAACAAGATCTTCTCTTTCATCAACATCTTCGGACTGTCGGTCGGCGTTGCATGCTGCGTACTCCTCACCATGTTCATCGAAGACGAGTTCGCCTACGAAAAACATTTCAAGGACCACGACAGGATCTACAGGATATACACCAACTTTATCAATGATAAGGGACAGGAAGCCTTTCCACGAGTCTCTCCTCCCATCGCGACAGGCCTCGGCGACCTGCTCCCCGAAGTGGAGACCGCAGCGCGTCTAGTGATGCCTCCCGACGTTACACAACACCTCGTTCGTTACAAAGACAAACAGTTCTTCGAAACCAACGGTCAGCTCGTCGACTCCACCTTCTTCGATATTTTCGATTACGAGTTCTCTGAAGGCGATCCCAGGACCGCGCTCGACGCACCAGCTACTGTCGTACTCACCCAAGACCTCTACAAAAAGATCTTTGGTGATCAGAATGGCATCGACGAACTCGTGATCATTAACAGCGGCCGTTCTATCGACACCTTCCGTGTGACCGGTGTTATTAAAAAGACCGGCAAAAAATCTCACGCCGATGCGTCGTTCTTCATGTCGATGCACAGCGAAGGTTGGGGTTCCTTTGTACTGCAGGAAGATACCTGGGCATGGAACAACTTCGTATCGGGTTATCTCAAGCTCAGGCCCGGCACCGATGTAGCCGTGGTCGATGCCAAGATGAATAAGATCCTACAGGAACGCGCCGGTGAACAACTAAAGGGCGCTGGTATGCAGAAAGAACTTCATCTCCAACCGATCGACGACATACGCTTGTATTCCGATTTCTCGAACTCATTCGGCGATATGGGAAATGGCAACATCAAATACATCTATATACTCGGTTCCATCGGTGTGTTCATTTTGCTGATCGCATGCATCAACTTCATGAACCTCACTACCGCGAAGGCCGCACAACGCGCAGGCGAGGTTGGCATACGCAAGTCGATGGGCGCCTATCGTTCCCACCTCATCAGGCAGTTCCTCGGCGAGTCGTTCACGATCGTTGCTATCTCTTTATTGCTTGCACTGTTGCTTATCTACCTCACGCTCCCGGTCGTGAACGATATGACCCGCAAACAGCTCACACTCGTCGACAGCAATCTGCTGCTCATCGCGGGTGCCTTACTGTTGGTTGGATTGTTCACTGGACTCATCGCAGGAAGCTACCCTGCATTCTTCCTCAGCGCATTCGAACCGGCGCGGGTTTTGAAAGGAAAAGCGCTCAGCAGCGATGGATCTTCTGCCCTCCGAAAAGGACTGGTCATCTTCCAGTTTGTGATCACGATAACGCTGATCTCATCGATATTTATAATTCAAGAGCAACTTGATTTTGTTCGTCATAAGTCGCTGGGTTTCAAGGACGAAGGGGCCATCATGATCCCGATGCGAACACGCGAAGCGACAAATGCATACATGACACTAAGAGACCAGTTTTCGCAAATCCCTGGAGTAGTGAAAGTGTCCGGCACTAGCAGCCTCCCCTCCACCCCACAGTTCCAGGATTGGAGCATGTATACCGAAGGATCGACTGCCGATAAAGGCATCCTCAACCGGGTGGTTTATGTGGGTGAAGGATACTTCGAAACTATGGGTATCGAGCTCATCGCAGGTCGCGATGTCATGTACCCTGCCGATACATTCTCTTATAGCGTAAACACCGGCAACAAGATCATCGCCAACGAGGCAAGCCTTAAGGCGTATGGTATCGACCCGGACAAAGCGATCGGACAAAAACTGTACGCCGATTGGGAACAGGGCCGACGTGAACACATCATCATCGGGGTTATCAAAGACTATCACCATCGTTCCCTCCACCTGCCCATCGTTCCCGTGATCTATGTGATGATCGCCGACAATTCGGGTTACCAGTATATGGTTGCTTCTACCGAAGGCGGCAACTACCAGGAGATCGCTGCACAGATGAAAGAAAAATGGGACCGAACGATCATCACTACACCGTTCGAAAGTCAGCCGTTGTCGATGAGCATCGAGAAGCAATACGAAGAAGATGCGCGGGTGAACACGATGCTGTCGGTATCGACAGCGCTCGCGATCATCATCTCTTGTATGGGACTTTACGGTCTTTCGATATTCGTCGCCGAAAGAAAGATCAAAGAGATCGGTATCCGAAAAGTGCTCGGCGCTTCGGTACCAGGTATTGTTGGAATGCTCTCTAAAGATTTCATTAAGCTGGTGGCAATATCATTTGTTGTGGCAGTGCCGATCGGTTGGTACCTGATGACCGAATGGCTGAAAAGCTTCGAGTATAAGATCGAGCTCGGATTTATGGTGTTCGTGCTGGCAGGAATTGTGTCGTTCGGTATAGCATGGCTTACGATCGGATTTGAGTCGGTGAAAGCGGCGTTGGGGAATCCGGTGAAAGCGCTTCGCTCGGAGTAAGGTTCTGGGTTCAGGGTTAACGCTGAACCTTGAACACTGAACGTTGAACACTGAACGTCGAACCTACCGCGAAAGCAAATTATCACCAAGTATTCTCTTCAACACATCATCTTTCAACGTCCTTGAGATGGGGATCCTCATCTGTTTTATGATGATCTCATTATTCTCGATCGAATTCACCTGCTCCAGCGAAACCACAAACGACTTGTGAACCTTCATGAACCGGTTCGGCGGCAATTGTGCTTCCAGCCCAGCTAAAGTCATGTAAACGATCAGCTTTTGCCCCGGCAGGTGAATTATCACATAGTTCTGCATCGACTCCACATACAGGATGTCGCCGAATGCCACCCGTTCGTATTTGCCATTGCTTTTCACAAAGAAATACTCCGGCGAGGTTGTCGATATCTCGCGCTGCCGCAACGAGTGGAAGTCGAATGCCTTCTGCACCGCTTTCAAAAAACGGTCGAACGGGATCGGCTTCACCAGGTAATCGATCACGTCGAGGCTATATCCTTCGAGCGCATATTCGGTGTATGCTGTTGTGATGATCGCCATCGGGGGATGAGTCAGCGTCTTGAGGAAATCGATTCCTGTTAAACGAGGCATCTGTATATCCAGCAACAGCAGGTCCACAGGGTGTTTGGTCATGAGGCTTGCTGCTTCGGCAGCGCTGCCACACTCACCGATAGCATGAAGAAAGTCGACCTCCCTTACGTATTCGGAAATGCCCTTGCGTGCCAGCGGTTCGTCGTCGATGATCAGGCAATTCAGTTTCATACTGTAGTGGCGATGCTCGCCCGTTTCTTGATTCTCAGTATCACTTCAAATTCTGTTTTGCCGTCGTTGATCTCCAGCTCGTGCGTGCCTGGGTATTGGAGCTCGAGACGCCTTCTGAGGTTCTTAAGACCGATCCCTCCGACTTCCTTCTTTTCTAACATTCGAATTTCTTTTGTGTTAATGATCTTCGCCTCCATGGCCTGATCGTCGTTACGGATGGTGATCGAAACACGATTGTTCCCTTCCGGAAAATGCGAAAGGTACTTGAATGCATTTTCAACTAACGGCATCAGAAGTAACGGGGCACACGTAAACTCGCGGCTATCGCCCTGGGTTTCGAAATCGATCTGGTATTTATCGTCGCGGCGCAGCCTTTGCAGGTCGACATAGTTCCTCAGGTAATGGATCTCCTTTTCCAGGACCATTTCGTGACCGTTGCATTCGTAAAGCTGGAAGCGAAGCATGTCGGAGAATTTCGTCAGCGTGTTCCGGGCATTCTGGTTGGTCTTATCTATTTGAAAAAAGATAGTATTGAGAGAATTGAACAGAAAATGAGGATTGATCTGCGACTTCAGATATTCCAATTCGGTGTTGAGCTTCTCAACTTCGAGCTGACGAAGTCTCTCCCGTTGGAAATACCACTCCTTACTAAGGAACAATGCCAGGCTGAACGCCATGTAGAACATAGCGATCGAAAAATTATAGAACGAGTATCTCCAGAAAGGTAGAGCAGGCTTTCCCGTGAACACAGTGAGATAATAGTCGTGCGTGTTCTTCACAATCACATAAAATCCAAAACACACAACGAGACCGATTGCATATAACAGGAACTTCTTTGATTGTGCGAAGACAGGAATGAGATATTCGAAGTTTGCATATATGATTAAAGCAAGCAGCGCATTGCGGATCACAATCTCCAACAGGAATTGGCCCCACCCAACGAACTCGACGAGGTAGGCTTTGGTGTAAATATGAAAGCCGATCGTAACGATCCAGAAGAGAATATGATCGACCCTATACTTCCAAAACTTTTGCACAAGGAAAATTAACGCTTTTTACGGGGCCGGGATTTGCATTTTATCAAGAAAACAAGGCCTTTGATCATATCTCTTCATTCCCCTTTAGAATGCTTCGTATTCATTGTAAAATATAATACGATGAAAGCTTTATACGTATTGACATTGTTGCTGATCGGCACTGCGTGCAATGCCCAAAAAGACCGCGTTGTTGGCGGCGCCTGCGATGGATGCGAACTGATGTTCGATGGAATGCCGAAGTCCATGTCGTGGGAAACAACGATCAGTCCAAAAGGAGAGCCCGGTGAGCCGATGATCATCGAGGGAACGATCTATAAAAAGGACGGAAAGACTCCCGCACCGGATGTCGTCCTTTATGTATACCATACCGACGCACAAGGGTACTACTCGAATATACCCGGACAAAAAGAGCTCCGTCACGGACACCTTCGCGGCTGGATCAAGACCGGCGCCGATGGAAAATACAAATTCACTTCGGTGCGCCCGGCTCAATATCCCCGCGAGACAATTCCAGCGCACATTCATCCGATCGTTAAAGAGCCAGGGCTCACACTTTACTATATCGATGAATATCTGTTCGAAGGCGATTCGTTCCTCACGGATGAAGAAAGAAAACGCCAGGAAAAACGCGGCGGCAATGGCATCATCACACTCACGAAAAAAGATGGCGTGTGGCGTGGAACGAGAGACATCATTCTTGGCATGAACATTCCCAACTATTAAATGAAGGGTGTATATTGAATGCATGAACCGGAGAGATTTCTCTAAGATTGCGATCAGTGCAATTCCCCTAATGTCATTCAAGGATACAACATGGTCGGTACAATTATGGCGTCATGCTACGCTAACGATCAAAGTAAACGGAGTCACCTTCCTGGTCGATCCAATGCTGTCGCCGAAAGGATCTATGGATCCGGTTGGCAATGCCGGTAACGATATTCGCATCCCGATGGTCGAGCTCCCATTTGCTGTCGAACAAAAAGTAAAGGAAGCCGACGCGGTCATCGTAACACACACCCACCGCGATCACTGGGACACCGTTGCTCAACAAACGATCGATAAATCGAAGCGTATCTTTTGTCAGGCACCCGACTATGAAAAAATAAAGTCATTGGGTTTCACCGATGTGTCCACGATCCAATACAACGCAAACTTCAAAGGCGTCAACATACAAAGGATCGGCGGACAGCATGGCACCGGCGAGATCGGCGCACGCATGGGTACCGTCTCTGGTTTCGTGTTTGAATTCAAAACGCAAAAGCTCTACGTTGCCGGCGACACCATCTGGTGTCCCGAAGTTGAGCAGGCGTTATTGATCCACCGACCTAAAGTGGTGATCGTTAATGCGGGCGGCGCCCAGTTCCTTACCGGCGATCCCATCACCATGAACGAGTCGGACGTGAACCTGGTCTCCTCTGTTACCGACGGCACCGTCGTCGCCGTTCACATGGACACCATCAATCATTGCAAGGTCACTCGCGAGATTCTCAGGAAGTTCGTCACCGAAAAGAAACTCACAAACGTCGTCATTCCCGCCGACGGAGAAACGCTGGACTTCTGAAACGATTAATTCCTATATTCAGGAAATATTAATCAACAGATGAAACGACTTTCATTCATTACTACACTCGCGGTCGCCGGAGCATTGCTGCTGTCGATGAAACCCGATGGAGATACCGCAGCCGACGGCTGGATCAATCTATTCGATGGAAAATCTCTTAACGGCTGGAAGGCCAGTGAGCATCCCGGCACGTTTACCGTCGCCGACGGCGCCATCCAGGTATTTGGCGATCGCGCTCACCTCTTCTATATGGGCGATGTGAACAACCACAGCTTCAAGAACTTCGAATTCAAAGTAAAGGTGATGACGACACCCGGTTCTAATTCCGGACTTTTCATCCACACCGCATATCAAGAGGAAGGATGGCCTTCACAAGGCTATGAGATCCAGGTAAACCAAACGCACACCGACTGGCGTAAGACCGGAAGCGTGTACGCGCTGAAAGATGTAAAAGAAACTTTTGTGAAAGACAACGAGTGGTATACCGAGCACATCATAGTGCAGGGACAGAAGATCACCGTAAAAATAAACGACAAGGTGATCAATGAGTATACAGAACCCGATGCTGCATCGCCAAAGCTGAACGCAGGAACGGTCGCATTACAAGGTCACGATCCGAAAAGCAAAGTGTTTTACAAGGAGGTGATGATCAAGCCGCTTCCCGACTAAGACCTTTATTACCATTATCATCTTGAGAAGCCTCGCCATCAGCGAGGTTTCTTTTTCCAAAATAAAGCAGTCCCGCTACACCTGCCACCGCGAACATCATTAGCACAACAACAGGCAGTTCAGAGATAACTCCGCCCCTGGCAGAGTCACCCGTATCCATGACGAATGATAATACGGTTAGTCCAAGTCCTCCTCCGAAGAAATAAGTTGTATTACAAAGTCCAGAAGCGCTTCCGTGCTGCGACATCGGTACTTTTTGCACTGTTAACACCATCAACGTTGTGAAGCACACAGCCATACCGACCCCGGATATGCAAGCAAAACCGAGTAATAACAAGAAGAGATCATACCCAAGCGACATCGAAGCAACTATCAACATTGCTCCAATCACCATCAGCATCATGCCTAACACAGCAGCCTGGTGCACGAACATCTTGCGCAAAAGGTATGGTGGTGCAAAACGAGAGGCAATTGCCGACAGTAAACTGAACGGAAATAGCAACAATCCCGCGTGCGCGGCAGAATACTGCATATTGTTCTGAAGAAGCATCGACGCGAGGAAGAGAAAGCCCGTAAAGAACGCTCCAAGTAACATCATCATCCCTGCCCCAAGCATAGCATCCGGTATACGAAAGAGCGATGTCGGTAGCACTTGTTGAAATATCGAAGAGAATGAAAAATCGCGCCTGTCTTCGCGATCGATATACATCAGGGTCAACGTCAGCGTAACTGCTATTACCGGGATGTTGATAAGGAACACCGATTCCCATCCGAACCAGGAAGCGATCATACCACCCACAGACATACCGCTGCCGGAACCGACAGCCGCAAAAGCTCCAAATATACCTACTGCCTTCGCCCGCTCAGACCCATCTGTAAATGTGTTTGTGATGATCGACAGCGCCGAAGGCATCATGAGCGCTGCTCCAATTCCCTGTATGGCACGAAAAACAACCAGCATGTCGAAACGGAAAGAAAGGGCGGCACCGAGCGATGTTGCCAGGAACAGTGCATTGCCAATTACAAATGTCTTTCGCCTGCCGACCGTATCGGCCAGCTTGCCGCCGATCAGCAGGAAAGCACCATAAAACAGGATATATACGGTCTGCATCCACTGTATCTCATCGTTGGCGAGTTGGAAGTCGCGCTGGATGAGGGGCATGGCAAGATTCACGATAGCGATATCCAGCGCCTCGAAGAATACTCCCGTGGAGACTATGATCAGTATAAGGTTTTTCTTTCCTTTCATGACTTGTTGTGTCAAAGGTGATAACTTTGATGATGCGTTGAAAGGAAGCGGAAAAATTCAGAACAAAGCCTCTGTTCGTTTTCTTTTAACAGAACAAAACCAATTTTAAGACATGCCTGTTGCCCCACAAGAAGAACAAAGTCTGCAGCTCGACGACAAAGACATAGAGATCCTGAGGTTGCTACAAGAAGATGCCAAGCTTACGGTTCGCGAAGTGGCCGACAGGATCCACCTGAGTCCCACCCCTACTCACGATCGCATAAAGCGTTTGGAGAAGCATAAGGTTATTCGGAAGTATGCGGCGTTGGTCGATCACCGGAAAGTGAACAAGCCCCTGGTTGTTTTATGCCAGGTGTCGCTGAAAGATCACGACAAAAAAACAGCGCATGAGTTTGTGCAGGCTGTAGTTGCTTTGAAAGAAGTGATCGCTTGCTATAATATCTCTGGCGATTTCGATTTCATGCTGAAGATCGTGGCGGCAAGCATGGAATCGTATCACGATTTTTTTATAGGCTATATCAGCGGTATCAAAGGTATCGGGCAAACGAAGAGCATTTTTGTAATGGATGTCATTAAAGAGACTCACGAGGTCATTTAAATATGGCGCTGAAAGACGACGCAGCGATCAAAAAATGCCTGAAGCCCTTCCCCGCCGAAGTGGTCGAGCGTGCGTTGTGGCTCCGCGAAGTGATGTGGAACGAGTTCCCGAATTGCAATGAGCTCATATACGACAATTACAATGCAGTAGCCTTCGGCTGGTCTCCCACCGATAAGGTTGGGCACACGATATGTTCCATCGCGGTCGGCCGGACTTCTCACAACGTTCATTGTGGATTTTATTGGGGATCGAAAGTGAGCGATCCAAAAAAGATGCTGATCGGCGAGGGAAATCAATACCGGTACCTGTTGCTCGATGACATCTCAAAGTTCCCGGTTGATTACGCCAAAAAGCTGATGAAGGGCGCGTACAAGTATTCGATGTCGCTGGTAAAAGATCCGAAGCAGTTGAAGCAGGGGCTCACGATCCTGAAATCAATTTCGGAGGTGAAACGGGCAAAAACTTCGAAGAAAAAGAAGTAGGTGGCTGGGTGGCCGGTGGCAGCCGTCGCGCATACCGTGTTTTCTTGACCGTATTTTTGTACGGTTAATTTCTTTCTCTCATTCCAAATTTTTTTCTCTCCTCACGGTAATTTCAGTTGGAAGGCGACCAACCGCTATCGTGAAATCTCGACGAGGGGGAATTCAACTTTTACCAACAGCCCCTTCTTCCCTTTTCCATATCGGATAGATGCGTTGATTGCCTGCGATCGCATTTGTAATGTATTGCGTTTGCTCTGAAGCGTCGAGGTGATGTCATTCACTTTCGTGCTTCCCGTGCCATCGTCCTCTACTTCGATGATCAGCGCAGGCTTCGTCCACGTAACGGTAACGTCGACCTTCCAGGCAGCCGAGTGTTTGAACGCGTTATGGATCAATTCCTGGACAATCCGGTAGAGATAGGTGAAGCTAAGTTGACTGAGGGGATGTTCTGCGCCGATAGATCTAAAAGAAATGTGCCCATTTCCGGGCCGCTGCATCAAATCACAAAGCTGCGCAATGGTATTGCTGAACGAATCACCGGTGTTGTGAACCGGGTTCAATCGTTGCGATATAGTTCTCACATTCTGGGTCATGGTTGCGAAGTCGCTTCGCATTCGTGCAACAAGGTTGAGTATTTCCGCCGGATCGTTCGCCGCCCGTTCGATGCGCTCGATGTAGAATGACATTGAAGAGAGTTTTTGTATGATCTCATCGTGCAGTTCGGCGCCCATTTCGGAAATGACCTGCTCACAAAACTCTGCCGCACGAATAGAAACGCGCTCGTTGAAATCAGAACTGCCAGTAAAGAACATAAGGGAATGAACTTGAAGACAACTGGAATTTAAAAAATAATCGACTTGTAAAATGAGTGACTGCCCGGAGGAGATCTTGAAATACCAGCTGCTCATCGTTGTGATCGTGAGCATTTACTTTTTGCTTTTTGTTGCCCTCGCTATCATCCTGTATCGGAGCGGTCGTTCGCGTAACCAACAGGCGATCGATCTCGAGCAACGGGTTCACGAGAGAACAGTTGAGCTAAAGAAGTATGTCGATTCCCTGCAACGATCCCAGGCCGAACGAAGCTTTTTATTGGATGGGATCTCTAAACGTATCAACGCTTGCCTGGCCACGATGAAAGGACTTGGTGGAATAGCATCGACATATGAGAATATGCCGCCTGAGCTAGTGAAAAATATCGATGTCACGGCCGATACCCTGGCAGATATCCTTCAACAAATAGCACGTGAGAAAAAGCTTTAACTGCGTAAAGCCTAAATAATGAGTGTGAACGAATTACTACTACGGATTTTTAACCCGTTTCGGATCGTCAATGTGAGATTTTGCAGAAGATCGAACCCGATTTAATGGTTACCCTGTCGCTTTCGCCGTCAGCAGGCACATACGGCCGGTCCACCGCATTCACCCCCTCTGAGCTAGGGTTTTCACTATGTAAGGTTCGGGTGGAATTTTGTATAAAATGCCACTCTTATGCAATTTCCGGCCGCTTATGTACATGCCGAAATTCGGCCTGTTTGGGTGGTCGGAAAAATTCGTCTCGGGAATGTTGGTCCCGAAAACAAAAATGATCGAAGAATCGATCTGTGTTCAAACGTCCATCGCTTCCTGGTCCGCGCTTCGCGGACCACATCACCGATACCGACTTGCATCCGCCACGGCGGACACCAGCGCGATCGATACCGGTTCGATAGCTTTTTAAATTGAATACCTGTTCAATTTCCTCCGCGCCTCACCAATCGATTTACAGTGAGGCGCATAGCGGTCGTTGGTCAAACAACCTTTTGCCGAACTAGTTGGTCTTTTCGACTATTAGTCCTTGGAGTCGAACGCGAATCCGCCTGCCACTTCGCCTTTAGCTTCGCTTTTAGTGGCTTGGGGCGCAGTTTTCGATTGTTTTTTGCCGGGCATGGTAAATGCAACAGAAATTGCGATAACCACGCACACTGAAATGAGAGTCAATACTTTCGATTTCATAGACAGTTTTATTAGGGTGATGAATTTCTTAAGGATAGATCAATGGAATACCCAGAGATTAGTGACCTTTGGGATCGATTCCGCTACCTTGTCCGCCGCCTTCGTTAGTTTGTGGTTTCACATTCTCATCTGTGCAAGCAGTGAAAGATGTTGCAAGAACAAAAGCAATGGCTACGGCGTAAAGAACTTTTTTCATGGTTGATTAGATTTTTGTGGTTTGTAGATTGTGTTTAAATTACGGTTCAAAGATGTGCGCTTGATTTTTAATGCGTCATGGAATAAAACGGCAAAGGATACACATGTACCAAAACACAATTGGTAGATACCTCTTCACCCTCTTGCTGCCTGCTCTCCTAGCCGCATCACCGACATTCGCTCAGCATGAAGCGGTGTTTAAAAAAGTTGATTCCATCAAGCAGCTTATTCCCATCGCTCACGGCGAAGAACTATACCAGGCTTACTTTCAAATTGGCTACGAATTGTTCGATGTCGACAACCAGGAAGCTGTCGAATACACCGAAAGAGCATTCAACCTTGCAAAAGAACTAGGCGATAGCGTCGCCATCACAAAATCAGGTCGTCAATATGGGCAGCTGCTCCGTCGCGTCGACCGATTAGACGATGCCATTGTGATATTCAATGAAGTGCTCGGTATCTCCGAACGAAATAATATCGCGTCGGAAACAAAAAGGATCCTCAACGCACTCGCACTTGCCTATAACTATGCGGCCATGTACGACAAAGCGCTTGAGCTCAACTTCAAATCTCTCGAGATCCGCGAACGCGAAGGCAACAAAGAGGAGATCAGCCACGCCCTTAGCAACATCGGCTTTGTCTACTATAAGATAGGCAACTTCGACCAGGCTCTCGACTTTTTCCTTCGGTCGATCGACGTCAAAATTGACTCGGGCACTAAATCGGAACTGAGTCGTATCTATATAAACGCTGCCTTATCATTCGCCTATCTCGGTCGCTATAAAGAATCAAGAGACTATGTTGCCAGATCCTACAGCGCCTGCATTGGTAAATGCGACGAAGAGCTCGTGAACCAGGGAGAATTTTGCCTCGGCCTTGCCGACTGGCACAACGGAGATTTCGAAATGGCTAAATCACACTTCGTAAAATCGTACGTGCTCTCGACCCGGCTGCGCCTTAACTATTTCTCCACAGACAACGCTCTTCACATCGGCATCATGGAGTTGGAGCAACATAAATACGACTCGGCCTCCAAGTATCTTCTCGAAGCAGAGCAACTTTCGAAAGCGTCAGGGTACAACCAGCTCCTTATTAATACCTATGCGCGGTTCTCTACATTATATAATGCGATCAACGACTACGAGAACGCCGCAAAATACCAGGCCCGATACATACAACTCAAAGACAGTATATATAGTGAAGAACTCCTCAAGAACTGGGCGCGAGTTCAAACGAACTATGAAGAACGAGAGAACATAAAGACTATCGCCGAAAAAAACCAGATCCTCACCCTCACGCAACAAATGGTGCAAAGACAACGTGAGGTGTATTTCTTTGTCGGGTTGGTGGCCGTGCTGTCAATACTCGGAACTTTCATGTTTCTCCGGTACAGCCGCATGCTCTCGAAGGCAAAGCAGGAACTATCGGTAATGAACCAGACGCTCGAAAAACGCGTTGAGGATCGTACCAAGCAGCTGCAGAACGTGAACAACGAGCTCGACAACTTTATATATAAGACGTCACACGATATCCGTGGGCCTCTCGCGAGCCTCAAAGGTATTGCTAATGTGGCCCTACTCGAGCTGAAAGACGAAAAAGCGCAGGACTACCTTCAAAAGCTCGACGCCAGCGCCGATAAGCTTAACTCTATATTGACAAGGTTGCTGATCGTAAACCAGATCAACCACGCAGTGCTAAATCCAATCAAGATCAACTTCCAGGAGCTGATCAACGAGATCCTCGTCTTCGAACGCAAGAAGGGAATACCACCGCGCATGTCGATCACACCCGAGATCGACCCCGACGTGCTGCTGATCACAGACCGTCATGTACTCAGGATCATCCTTGAGAACCTCATCGACAATGCCATTAAATATCACAACAGCTCCGAACGCATAGAGCCGTTTGTGAAGATCAAGGTGTCGCTCAGTCCGCATGGCGTTGTGATCAGCGTGATCGACAACGGCATTGGTATCCAGGAACGCGATCCTCAGAAGCTCTTCCAGATGTTCGTGCGTGCGTCGGAACGATCGGAGTCGGGTGGTATTGGTCTCTACCTCACGAAGCTTGCTTCGGAACGACTCTATGCACGGGTCGATTTCTCCGTGACACCCGAGAAGTATACCCAGTTCACAGTCACCATCCCGGAAAATCTTTCGGTGGTCCTCGCTCAGAAAGAGAAAGAGGAACATGAAATGCGCTAACGCGCATTCATTATTATCTATCTTTGCAACTTTATGACTAAATACAAAAGACATACTGTTACGTCTGCTCTTCCCTACGCGAATGGTCCCAAGCACATTGGGCACCTGGCCGGAGCCTACATTCCTGCCGATGTCTACGTGCGCTACCTCCGCGCGATTGGCGAAGACGTGGTATTCATCTGCGGAAGCGATGAGCATGGCACCGCCATTCCCAACCAGGCCCTAAAAGAAAATACGACCGCGAAAGCGATCATTGATAAGTATCACGCACAGATGCGCGATTGTCTTTATGCTTTAGGCATCAGCTTCGACATCTATCACAGGACGAGCGAGCCCATTCATCATCAGACCTCCCAGGAGATCTTCCTTTCGCTGTTCAAACAAAACAAATTTGTCGAGAAAACATCCGAACAGTATTATGACGAGGAGGCACAGGTCTTTCTCGCAGATCGATATATCGTGGGCACATGTCCGAACTGCAAAAATCCAAATGCATATGGAGATCAGTGTGAACGATGTGGGTCTACATTAAGTCCAACCGAGCTCATCAACCCGCGCTCTATGCTTTCGGGGAAACCACCTGTATTAAGACCGACCAAACACTGGTACCTGCCTCTCGGTGACTACGAGAAGTGGCTCACCGAATGGATCCTGAAAGGACATAAGGAAGATTGGAAGACGAATGTTTACGGTCAATGTAAGTCATGGATCGAAGCCGGTCTGCAACCGCGGGCAATGACGCGCGACCTCGACTGGGGAATTAAGGTGCCGCTTCCCGATGCGGAAGGAAAAGTTCTGTATGTGTGGTTCGATGCACCCATCGGTTACATATCGGCAACACGCGCGCTGTTCGATGAACTGGCCAACGGTAAAAAGCAATTCTCAACTCCGCAAAGGAAGTTTGGAAAAGTAAACGCCGAAGACTGGAAGAAATACTGGCAAGCCGACGACACAAGACTTCTCCATTTCATCGGGAAGGACAACATCGTGTTCCATTGTATCATCTTCCCCGTGATCCTTCATGCGACAGGCGAATACATCGTCCCCGACAATGTACCGGCTAACGAATTCATGAACCTCGAAGGCGACAAGATGTCGACGAGCCGCGGGTGGTCGATAGAAATGCACGAATACATTGAAGACTTCCCCGGCAAAGAAGATGTGTTGAGATATGCATTGCTGACGAACCTGCCCGAGACAAAGGACAGTGAGTTCACATGGAAAGATTTCCAGGCAAAGAACAACAACGAGCTCGTTGCCATCTTCGGGAATTTTGTGAACAGGGCATTGGTGCTAACACAAAAACATTTCGACAACAAGGTGCCGGCACGAGGACCATTAACGGACCTCGACCGTAAAGCAATTGCAGACCTTGCAGGTTTTCCCGCGAAGATCGGTGAGGCCCTGGATGCCTATCGCTTCCGCGAGGCCACCCAGTTGTTGATGGATCTCGCGCGTGTTGGAAACAAATACCTCGCCGACACCGAACCGTGGAAGCTTGCGAAGACCGACCTCGAACGCGTTGGCACAATATTGAACATAGCCGTACAGATCGCGGCCAACTTATCCATCGTTGGGGAGGCGTTCCTGCCGTTCACCGCTTCGAAGCTTAGGTCGATGATCGGTGCCGGCGAACTCACGTGGAAGCACGCAGGGTCTGCCGATCTTATACTCGCAGGCTCTTCATTAGGTGAAGTGAAGTTATTGTTCGAGAAGATAGAGGATGATGTTATAGCCCGCCAGTTGCAAAAGCTTGAGGCCAAGAAGAACTCGGCAACACTGGCAACTGTCCCTGCCGAGCCATTGAAGCCCGAGATCGTGTTCGACGATTTCGCGAAGCTTGATATTCGGGTGGGTACTGTAGTGGCGGCTGAGAAAATGGCTAAGTCCGACAAGCTGTTGAAGCTTACTGTTAATAGCGGGTTGGATAAACGTACGATCCTGAGTGGTATTGCGAAGCATTATAGTCCTGAAGATATTGTCGGCAAGCAGGTAACGTTTATTGCGAACCTTGCTCCCCGCAAGATGATGGGCATCGAATCGAATGGAATGATATTGATGGCCGAGGATAAAGATGGCAAGCTGAAGCTGATCAGGCCAATCGATGAGGTGTCACCCGGATCGAAGGTAAGTTAGCGAGCTGGTTACTGGGTGACTTCCTGTATCCACTGAAAAGAACCCTTCTCTTCGGCTAACCGGAATTTCTTGTTAGATCTTTTGAGTATCACTTGCAGCGTGTCTGTCCGTAGCATCCCTGTGAGGCGAAGCGTTTTTTCGTCGGGGATCTCGTAATTCAACTTCATGATGTACGTGGTGTCGTCGTAGTCGCGTTTCAACTTCAGTTGCTGCGCGACGCTGTCGACTTCGAAAGAAAAGTACCCACGCTTGTAACGCTGAACGAATATTGTATCGGAAGTTTTAATACTGCCCAACACGCCATACAGCGCGAGATCGTGCCAACGTAACGAATCCCTGTTTCGAAGCAGGGAGTCCCCATTAAGAGAAAAGTGCTCGACCTCATAGATCCCTTGCGTTACAGGCCTGGTGTCGACTGTGAGATGGTAGCTTTTGTAAGTCCGGATCGACAACATGATCGTTAAAAAAATCGAAACATAAATGAAGGCTGCCTTCGCGGCGATGCGACCATACTTTGATCTGCCGGAGAACTCTACACTGTACGACTCAGTTGGCGTGGTCGGTTTGTTCAGGAAGAAGTCGATCAGCCGTTGCGATTCAAAAAGCAACAGGTACGTGATCATAACCAAAAAATTGATCGACATCAGCTTCGCGGAGATATCGAACGAAAAGTTAAGCGCCACGATGTTCGAGAAAACAGCGAGCGAAAGCACCAAACCAAGGGTAGTTGTGCGCCGATACAACAGGAACAATCCGGCTGCAGTTTCAATAATGCCGGAGAAGACCTGGTAGCTGGTCGATGAGCCAATAAACATCCATGCCAGTCGCGTTGGGGAGAGGTCACCCAATGTAGTCGAAAGCTGGCTTAGCGACGGGAATGGCATTTGCAAACCGAAGAGCTTGATGATCCCGTAGTACAAGGCGAAGTATGCAATGAAATAACGGATGGCAATGCGAAGCCAATACTCCTCGACATTGTATTGAGATCGCCTTCTGTCTGCAATGGTCCAACCGGCGGCAGCTATTACTGCGATCAAAAGGATCGTGAATTGTGAAGCCCAGGAAAACGAAGTATCGGTACTACTGTTTGGATCGACCAGCGTTTCGCTTATGTGCAAAATGCTATCGTTGGCAAACCCGACAACTCTACGCCACACCGGCCATATGTATTTATGAAGTTGAGTGAGCCCGGGGATGGTTCTGAATCGAAGGAGTGTATAAAATATGTGCAAGCCACAATAGATCACCATAAATCGGAAAGCGATCTTTCGAACAGGTGACCATGATGGAACGGTGTCCGGCGCGGATGTCATTACGTGGGAAATGCGCTCGAATATACCGAAATCAATCTCAACCATCTTTGTATCTTGATCTCAGAAAACTCTCAGCCATGAAAAACCTATTGCTGTTTATTACCACCCTCCTCTCCTTCTCCCTCTGTGCTCAACAAACACTGCAAGAGAAACTCGGTTATCCTAAAAACACAAAGCTTCTCATCATCCACGCCGACGATATTGGCGTATCGCACTCAGAGAATATCGCAACCATCGCCGCCATGGAGAAAGGGTCTGTCTCATCGGGCAGTATCATGGTGCCTTGTCCATGGATGCCGGAGATCGCTACATACGCCAAAGCACATCCGAACGCAGACCTTGGTCTTCACCTCACGCTAACCGCCGAGTGGAAAGAATATAAGTGGGGACCCGTTACGCCCA
This sequence comes from uncultured Ohtaekwangia sp., assembly GCA_964490505.1. GTDB lineage: Bacteria > Bacteroidota > Bacteroidia > Cytophagales > Cyclobacteriaceae > ELB16-189. The sequence goes on from CAZBCP010000001.1 coordinate 612,506, forward strand.
GGACAGAAGTTCCTTCGCTCGTGGACGAAAAAGGTTTTTTTCCCGACAATACGGAGGCCGTGGGTAAGAACGCAAAGCCCGAGGAGGTTGAGAAAGAGCTCCGCGCACAAGTAGAACGTGCAAAACAATTTGGCATCGATCCAACGCACTTCGACACCCATATGGGTAGTGTTTTTGCTACACCCGCTCTCGCCGCCATCTATCTCAAGCTGAGCCAGGAATATCGAGTACCGATACTGCTGCCGATGGAAGCAAAGGCATTGGCCGGAAGCATTCCAAACCTGGTGTTTATGGACAAACTTTTTATGGCTGCTCCCGACGACTACAAGACGGGAATGAAAAACTACTACACGAGAGTGCTTAAGGAGCTTCCCGTTGGATTCAACGTGCTGCTCTTGCATGCCGCTCACAACGACTCCGAAATGAAGGCCGTTACCATAGATCATCCCGACTACGGTGCCGAGTGGCGACAAGCCGATCTCGATTTCTTCACAAGCGACGATTGCAAGAAGCTTTTACAGGAAAACAACATCAAGGTTATTACATGGAAGGAGATCCGCGATAAGGTTGTGCGGAAATAGAATTCATATATTTAGCACACCTAAAATCCTTATGAAAAACCTTTTCTACCCTGCCATTGCCGGCGTCGTGTCGCTGGCCTTACTCTCGTGCGAGAAAAAAGAATCGCGCCTTGAAACATTTCAACGGATCAACTCCGAAGTAAAACAAAATTCAAATGCATACGCGGCACTGCAAGAGGCGACCAGCACCATAGGCCACCGTCTCACAGGATCAGCCAACGGAGCCAAAGCCGAAGAATATGCCTACAACAAATTCAAAGAGTACGGCTTCGACGACGTGCAATACCAGGAATTCGAAGTCGAAGCCTGGTCACGCGGCGACATCTCCGTAGAGATCGATGGACAAAAAACAGCTGCCGTTACCCTCGGACATTCTCCTGTTACAGCCGATGTCACCGGTGAGGTTGTCGACATGGGCAATGGTCTCGACGCCGACTACCAGGCAAAACCGGGAGCCGTCAAAGACAAGATCGCGTTCGTTTACATCAGCATCCTGGACGGAAGCCCCGAAGGTTCCAAAAATCTCCACCGCAGCGAGAAGACCGCACTCGCGATAAAGAACGGCGCAAAGGGCGTCATCATCTTCAACCAGGTCGATAATGGTGTGTTGCTGACCGGCACTGCATCGGTTACCGGGGAGCTTTTGCAAATTCCCGCTGTTTGTATTGGTAAGGAAGACGGCCTTGCGCTGAAAGAAAAACTGAAAACTAAAAAAGTACAGGCTCATATCACGATGACCAATCATAGCGATATGATCAAGGCACGCAACGTGGTGGCAACCATTAAAGGAACCGAGTTGCCCGACGAACGAGTACTCGTTGGTGGTCACCTCGACTCGTGGGATCTCGCCACCGGGGCGATCGATAATGGCATCGGGTCGTTTTCGGTACTGGATATCGCGCGGTCGTTCAAGGCAAACAAGCTTCAGCCAAAGAGAACAGTTCAGTTCATTATGTTCATGGGCGAAGAACAAGGTTTGCTCGGATCGACCTGGATGGTGAATGAAGAAGTGAAGAAAGGAACGATCGAAAGCATCAGGTACATGATGAACTTCGATATGACCGGCAACCCGGTTGGCATTAACGCCGGCGGAAAGATCGATGACACTACTTTCTTCAAGAACCTATCGGCAGAATTGCAACAGGTCGACACAGTATTTAAAGAAAAGTATACTAACCGTTCTGGTTTGCATAGCGATCATCAGCCGTTCATGCTCGAAGGAGTTCCGGTTCTTAGTTTGAATGGCGAACTGGAGCGCTCTGTTTATGGTTGCTATCATGCCGACTGCGATGACTTTAACCTTGTGGATCAGCCTACGCTGGTGAACATTGTTCGTTTTGGTACGATGACGTTGTATGGAGTGGCGAATGCGGAGACTCTGCCTGCGAAGAAGATGGATAGTGAGACAACGAAGCAGTTTATGATCGACAATAACCTGGAAGAACCGTTGAGGATTGCCGGGGATTGGAAGTGGAATTAACTGATTTCTGGTTTCTTGTTTCTAGTTGCTAGTTTCTAGTTCTGGTCGAAGATATTCCTTTAGGGGATGTGAGTAAGGAGCCCTTATCTCTTTCCCCGCCCCGTAGCATGTGCTGCGGGGTTCTTTTTTTATAGCATGCCGTTGCGATAGGCATAAGCTAATAAGGCAGCCGTGTTCCCCACATTTAGCTTCCGGATCAATCGCACCCTATATGTTTCGGTGGTGGCTTCGGCCATCTTCATGTGAATTGAGATCTCTTTGGTGGTATATCCCATCGCGATGGCTTTCAGCAGGTCTCTTTCGTGATAGGTGAGTGTGACGGGAGGAGCGGCGTCCCAACGTGCGGCGTTGTTCTGAATGATCTTGATCGTTTTCTCCTGGAAGTACGTTCCGTGCGGACCCATCACTGCGCGAATGGCGGCAAGGATCTCACGATAGCCGTCGAGCTTATGCACGATGCCGTCGATCCCTTTCTTTAGCAGCGCAATAACCACTTCTGCGCCTTCGAGGCCGGTGACGGCGATCATCTTTGGTGGCACTCTTTTCTTTTTGAGAGCGGTGAGAATGTCGAGACCGCTGGCTCCCTGCAGGCGCATGTCGAGCAGGATGAGATCGATCCGATGGACGGCCATTTTCTCATAACATTCGCGAAGGCAGGATGCTTCATGTACTTCACGAACGAAGTCTTCACGTTTGAGTAAGGCAGCGAGTCCTTCGCGCACGAGTGCTTCATCGTCGATGATGAGGATATTGATTCGGTTCATGCGTTCAATATAATCACGAATCAACTCAACCACCGTTTTTACGATGTCTGGTTTTCCTGACAATTTTTGAAACAAGTGATTGCAGATTTTCTTAGTCGCTCATTGTCAGACTTTCCTGACTGATTTGTTGTACGGTTTTCCTGATTGAAGACTTGATCATCGCAGATACGTGTTCGGCACCACCGATCTTCACACCCACAACAACTCACAACTCACAACGTCCCATGAAAATCAAACGAATACTCTACGTCGCATTCCTGTTGCTGATCGTCATAACACTTTTCGCCATGCCACTGATCTACATTTCTATACGACTTCACTATGACATCCACTAACAACATCCAATCCGCCGCCGAATGCATCCGAACCGTCTGCCGTTGTCATAGCATCCGCTGCGGCAACATACCTTCCGCCAGCGAAGTCAACGACATCATCGAAGTATTAAGAACGCTCGGTTTCTTCGCTACCGACTTTCACATGAACATGCGCGAGCTGTCCGATTGTCCAAAGCCCGCCATCGTTCAAACCATTACCGGCTTCATGACCATCCTCGATGCCAACAAGATCAGCGTAAAGATCACCTACGGCGACAATGAAGTACACCGCATCGCATTTATGGATTTCATAAAAGTATGGACCGGCATCGTGATCGTGATCGAACCACCGCCAGCAAGAAGATGGAAATTTTTTGAAAGAATGTTTGGCTAAGAAAAGGCACCAAGCACCTGGCACCAAGCGCCTAAAAGCCCCCTTTGAGACCCTGTCTTAAGGCCTTATCGTACTTCACCTTGTTAAATTTATACAGGTACGGAGCCTTGTGTGCTCCACCAAGCTTGCGTTCTTTCAATCGCTCCAAAATTCCCAGCGACAACATCTTCTTCTGGAAATTCCTTCTGTCGAGCGAACGATCCAGGATCGTTTCATATAAACGCTGCAGCTCCGGCATCGTGAACTTCGTGGGTAACAGCTCGTAACCAATCGGGTGATCGTTCAAGCTCATTCGTAGTGTACTCAATGCCTTCTCGAAGATCTCATTATGATCGAGGAACATGTTCTTCGGAACCTCATGAACATCCCACCACGTACACTCGCTCGAAAAGCCGTCGGGCTCCGGGCTCACCTTCGAAAACTCTACCAACGCATAAAATCCAACGGTAATAAACCGCTCCATCAGCCAACCCTCATACGCCGCATAAGGCATCGTCTCCTTCTTACGCTCACGATCCGGCGCACTGAAAACATGAAACTGCCTCATGAAAATATTATCAAGCCCCGTACGCTCCTTCACAATACGGATCGCCGACTGCTCCAACGAATCTTCCTTCCTCACAAAACCGCCCGGCAAGCACCATGGACCATTGCCCTTCCACTTTAGCAACAGCACACGCAGCTCGTTCTCATGAAAACCAAAGATCACACAGTCGGCAGAAATGTGCCGCAGGTAGATCTCGTGTCCATGCTCTACAAGTTCCTTATTCAATTCTGGTATCGAATCATCCATTGTTCTCATGTAAAAATATGGATGTGTAACAAATACACATTGAAAAATCTGTTATTATTGTTAGTACCGCCGGCAAACGCCAGCAACCTTCAAATTATGACAAAATCCACATTTTTATGAATAGAAGAGATTTCATTAAAGGCTCAGCCCTCACAGCAGCCGGCCTGGCCATTGCCGGACAAGGCATTTCGCATCCGTTCGCTTCCCCTTTCGCGGCACGACCAGTTGGTGTCCAGCTCTTTACACTGTTCGGAAAGATCGAGCAGGATGTACCAGGGAACCTCAAGAAAATAAAGGACATCGGCTACTCAACCCTCGAATCGGCATTCAGCACCAAGCCGAATTTCTATGGATATAGCGCGAAAGAATTTAAAGCACTGGCAGAACAGACCGGCCTTCAATGGCAATCTCATCACGTTATCGGAACTCCGTTCAAGCTTCCGCCCGACGCAAAGATCCCCGACAACCTGAAGAACATGCCAAAGCCAAAAGACCTCCAAAGCAATGCACAGGAGCTCGTCGACGATGCAGCGGCAGGCGGCGTTAAATACATAGTGTGCTCCTCGATCGACATCTCCAGCGGCGACGCCGTGAAAAGTTCCATCGAAACACTCAACAAAGCAGGTGAGCTCGCAACAAAAGCCGGCCTCGTCCTATGCTATCACAATCACGATGCAGAGTTCAAGACCGTCGACGGTGTTGTTCCTTACGACCTCTTCCTTTCACAATTAAGTCCCTCCATCCTGTTCGAGCTCGACCTCGCATGGATCTCTAAAGCCGGTAAAGACCCGGTCGAGGTCTTCAAAAAGAATCCCGGTCGTTTTCCGTTGTGGCACGTGAAAGATTTCGATAAAGAATTCAAGACGCTTCAACCGGTTGGACAAGGCGCTATCGACTTCAAGAGGATCTTTGCTGCCGCCGATACTGCCGGTTTGCAAATCGCCTTCGTTGAACACGACATGCCCCCGGATGCCTTCGCAAGCATCACAGCCAGCATGAACTACATCAAAACAATCAACAAGTAAACAAACGGTATGAAGACTGTCGTTGTAAGTGCAACGGTTCTGTCGTTAGCCTTGATCGCCTGCGGACCGAAATGGAAAGAGTCGGGCGATGGAGATATAAAGATCGTTACTAACGAAGGCGGACAAACACTCGGTTACTCGACGAGCTCCGGTGTTAAGATCATTACCGTAGATCGTTTAGGTTTCAAAGACCTCAACAAAAATGGATCCCTGGATTCGTATGAAGACTGGCGATTGAGTGCCGACGAACGCGCAAAGGATCTTGCGTCGAAGATGACAGTCGAACAGATCGCAGGCCTGATGTTATACAGCAGACACCAGGCCATCCCCGCTCCCGCCCAGGGCTTCCGTGCCGACACGTACAACGGCAAGGCACTCGCAGAAAGCGGAATGAAAGCTTCCGATGTTTCGGATGGACAAAAGAAGTTTCTGACCGACGACAATCTTCGTCACATACTCATCACTTCAGTAGAGAGTCCTGAAGTAGCTGCTGTATGGAATAACAACGTCCAGGCTCTTGCCGAAGGAATCGGGCTGGGCATTCCTGCCAACAACAGCTCCGATCCAAGACATGGAAGTGATGCTACAGCAGAGTTCAATGAAGGCAATGGTGGAACGATCTCGATGTGGCCCGGTTCGTTGGGACTTGCAGCTACGTTCGATCCAGCCCTCGTGAAAGAGTTCGGTCGTATCGCATCGATCGAATATCGGGCGCTTGGAATTGCAACAGCGTTGTCGCCACAGGTAGACATTGCCACGGATCCGAGATGGAGCCGTGTGTCGGGAACATTCGGTGAAGATCCGCTGCTTGCTGCCGATATGGCTCGCGCGTACATCGATGGGTTCCAGAATTCATCTGCTGAGAAAGAGATCAAAGATGGGTGGGGTTACGAAAGCGTGAATGCGATGGTGAAACATTGGCCCGGTGGTGGATCGGGAGAAGGCGGCCGCGACGCACACTATGGTTTTGGAAAGTATGCGGTGTATCCCGGGAATCAGTTCGAGCTTGGATTTATTCCTTTTACGGAAGGCGCGTTCAAGCTGGAAGGAAAAACGAAAATGGCATCGGCCATCATGCCTTACTATACGATCTCTTACAACCAGGATAAGGTCAACAAAGAGAACGTCGGCAATAGTTATAACAAGTACATCATCACCGACCTGCTTCGCGAAAAGTATAAGTACGATGGTGTGGCGTGTACCGATTGGGGTATCACTCCCGACGAGACCGTGATCGATAACTTCATCGCGGGAAAACCGTGGGGTGTCGAGAAACTTACAGTGGCAGAACGTCACTATAAGATCCTGATGGCGGGTGTCGATCAGTTTGGTGGCAACAACGATGTGAAGCCGGTGATCGAAGCTTATAACATTGGTGTGAAAGAACACGGCGAAGAGTTCATGCGCCGTCGGTTCGAACAATCGGCCGTAAGATTACTGAAGAACATCTTCAGGCCGGGACTTTTCGAGAATCCTTATCTCAACGTCGAAGAATCGAAGAGTGTCGTTGGTAAGCCGGAATTTATGAAGGCCGGCTTCGAAGCACAACTGAAGTCTGTTGTGATGCTTAAAAACTCCAATAAGACTTTGCCTCTTACAAAAAACAAGACGGTTTACATCCCCAAGAGATTTACTCCAGCCGGAAGGAACTTCCTCGGTATGCCTATTCCGGAGTCGCTCGATTATCCCGTGAATCTCGAAATGGTGAAAAAGTATTTTAATGTTACCGATAATCCTGACGAAGCCGACTATGCATTGGCCTTCATCGGTAATCCAAACTCAGGGCTCGGCTACGATAAAGAATACCTCCCCATCAGTCTGCAGTTCAACGAGTACAAAGCAAAAGATGCGCGCGAAACCAGTATCGCGGGAGGAGATCCTTTGGAGAACTTTACCAACCGCTCTTACAAAAACAAAAAAGTAAAGGCGATCAACATCACCGATCTTGGTATGGTGAACGACACCTACAAGAAGATGAAAGGCAAACCAGTGATCGTGATCATGCAGATGACCAACCCCGCCGTCTTCAGCGAGTTCGAAGCAAACAGCAATGCAATCCTCGTTCACTTCGGTGTTCAGCACCAGGCGTTGCTCGAAACACTGACAGGTGGTGCGGAGCCCTCGGCATTGTTACCTTTACAAATGCCCGCCGACATGACCACTGTTGAAGCCCAGGCAGAAGATGTTCCGCACGACATGAATTGTTATGTCGACAAGGATGGCAATAAGTATGACTTCGGCTTCGGAATGAATTGGAGTGGCGTGATCAGCGATTCACGTACTGAGAGGTATCAAAAAGGTAAGAAGTAAGAGGTAAGTTATGAGTTAAGAGTTATGAGGTGCTTGTTTCTTGTATTGATGTTGATCTCGGGCCTCTGCTCTGGCCAGGACTTTAGTATTTTCGAAAAGCGAACCTTCATTACATCAAAAGGTGATACACTCCCCTACCGGATCCTTCTTCCTGAAAATTATAGTAAAGAAAAAAAGTATCCCCTGGTTTTATTCTTGCATGGCGGTGGCGAAAAGGGTAACGACAACGAAAAGCAGCTCATCAACGGCGTCAAAGTCTTTCTCGATCCCGTCAACCGTCAGAAATATCCATGCATCGTGATCGCACCACAGTGCTTTGCCAACTCGAGCTGGTATTCTGCCAAAGTAGACCGCACCGTAAATCCTCCGGTCAGGGACTTCAACTATAGTGCCTACCCGATCACACCAGCACTGGCAGCTGTTGAAGAGCTCACGAAGGACATCATTAAAAATGAGTCGGTTAAAAAAGACCAGGTGCATGTTACCGGCCTCTCCATGGGCGGCATGGGCACGTTCGAGATCGTTTACAGGAATCCCGGGCTGTTCGAGTCGGCCACTCCGATCTGCGGAGGCGGTGATGCAAGATCATATTCGAAGAAGCAGACGAAGACCCGGTTTTGGATCTTTCACGGCTCCGTCGATGGAACAGTGGACGTAAAGTATTCCCGGCAGATGGTCGAGAGACTAAAAGAGCTCAAAGCTGAAGTACGCTACACTGAATATCCCGGCGTCGATCACAACAGTTGGGATATTGCCTACGCAGAACCCGATCTTTTACCATGGATATTTCACAGTCAACCAGAAACCAGAAACTAGAAACTAGAAACTAATAAAAATGCGCGCGCTAAAATTCACAATGTACCTTATGTTTGTGGCAACACTTGCAATGTCTCAAACCCTTCCCTCCGGCCCACAGGTAACTACATTCCATTCGGATGTCGACGACACCGAACAGCCTTATGGACTTTACATCCCGAAGAATTACAATCCGCAAAAGAAATATCCATTCGTGATGATGCTTCATGGCGCAGGATCGAATCACAGGCTCGAGCTTCGTCGTGTTTTCGGAAAGAGCAATGCACCCGGCGAAACCGATGTTGAAGCAAGCCGCGTGTTCCCCGAACTTAAAGACGTTGACTACATTGTTGCTGCTCCATTTGCCCGTGGCACGATGGGATACCAGGGTATCGCAGAAAAGGATGTAATGGATGTTCTCGCCGACGTCAAGAAGCGTTTCAATATCGATGAAGATCGTTCTTATCTGACCGGTCTCTCGATGGGCGGCGGCGGCACGCTTTGGATCGGCCTCACTCGTCCCGACCTCTGGGCAGCAATAGCACCTGTTTGTCCCGCGCCGCCGCAAGGCACCGAAGACCTCGCGCCCAACGCATTGAACTACCCCGCATGGTTCCATCACGGCGACAAAGACCAGGCTGTTCCTGTTGCCGTTTCGCGCGACTGGACGAAGAAACTTAAAGACCTCGGATCGAACGTCGAGTACACGGAATATCCCGGTGTTAATCACAACAGTTGGGAGAATGCTTACGACAAAGCACAGATCTTCGACTGGTTCTCGAAGTTCAAACGAGACCTGTATCCCGCGCGTGTTCGCTATGTGTCGCGCAGCTATGCATATAACAAAGCATATTGGGTAACATTCGACAAGATGATACCGGGTGTGCTGGCGGAGATCGATGCGAAGTTCACAGCTCCTAACACTATCGAGATCATCACTGCGCACGTTCCTGCTTTCTCATTGAACATCGCAAAGCATCCCCAGTACAAAGCAGGTCAACCCATCACCGTTACCATCGATGGTAAAAAGATCAAGACACAGACAGCCGATGTTCTTTCGTTCAAGCTCGATCGCCCCGAAAAAGGAAAGAACAAAGACATGGTCTGGATGAATTCGAAATACGAAATACCCGCTGCCGACAAGAAGAAGGGTGCCGAAGGTCCGATCCCCGCCGCAATGAGCGATCGTCACGTGTATGTTTACGGAACTGCCGGCAACCCCTCCGAGGAAGAGTTGAAGAAAAGAAGGACCGTTGCCGAAGAAGCCGCCAACTGGTCGACCTACCGTGGTGAGTTCCTTGGTCGCATTATGGTTTTCCCTCGCGTATTGTCCGACAAAGAAGTACGCCCAAGTGATTTCGAGGCAGCGAACCTCGTGCTGTTCGGAACAAAAGAGACAAACACGTTGATTGAAAAGTACAGCACCAATGCTCCGCTGGAATTAAATGCGGCGGCGGTCAGCACACACGGACTCGTGTATGTAATTCCCGGCGACAATGGCCATTATGTTGTTGTCAATTCGGGATTACCCTGGTGGACTACCAGCAAGCCTCCTGGCTTCGCCTTCGTACCTCCTCCGCTGCAAGCATTGTTTGGCCTGAAAGATTTTATTCTCTTCGAAGGATCAAACGACAAGAAAATTGCGGAAGGGTACTTTGATAATAGTTGGAATACACCGGAGGATGCGAAAAAAACTATCGCAGGTACCGGAGTGGTTTCAGTAAAGCACTAAGCGATGGAATGTCATTGCCCAAGCGAAGCGTAGGGCAATCCCCAGGAAAGATGCGCAGCATGACCTCCAAAGGATTGCCACCCTTCGGGCGGCAATGACTCTCCGTAGGCTTACGCACTATTTCTCGCCGCATTAATAATCCCAAACATACACCTGATAATTAACCTCCGATAATACCCTTCATACGGCTTATCCTCTTCACGAAGATTTCGCAGGTTCATCAATGCATATTGCTGTATCACTATCAGCGGAAGCACGATCTTCTCACGCAACCCTACCGATGAGCGGATGATCGGGTTGTTCATCATTAGATCGGGCAGCCCGCTCACTTCAAGCAACTTAGCCTTCGAAAGCTCATACTCTCGATTCATGATATCCCAGAACTGACCGAACTCGGGATCGTCGTGCAAATAGTTTGTTGCGCTGAAATTTGTTTTGGTGAGCGACATCATACTGTTGCCGAGCAGCGTTCTGAAGAACAGCGAGTTCTTATACAACGCCTTTAGCTGATCGCCCTTTCCTTTTTTGATCAACGCGTCGATAGCAGTTCCCACTCCAAAGAATCCAGGAATGTTCTGCTTCATCATCGCCCACGAACCTACGAACGGAATTGCCCTGAGGTCTTCAAACTTCAACCCTTCGGAAGCACTGCGTTTTACAGGACGCGAACCAACGTTGGTATCGCCAAAGAAAGCAAGCGGCGTTATGCGCTCGAGGTATGGAACGAACTTGGGATTATTCTTGAACGAGAGGTATGACTTATAACCTTCCTCCGCCAACTCATCCAGCAGCTTCTTGGCATCTTCGGATAGATTGTTTTCATCCGACTCGAACACATTGCTCATAATACCCGCCGACAACAACTGCTCGAGGTTATACTTACACGAAGCGAGTTTGCCGAAGTTCGAGCTGATGGTCTGGCCTTGTATCGTGATCTGTACTTGTTCCTTTTCTATCGTGTTGCCCAACGACGCATAGAAGTCGTGTGTATTGCCACCGCCACGAGCGGGAGGACCGCCACGGCCATCGAAAAAGATCACTTTCACTCCAAACTCTTCGGAGATCTTACTAAGCGCTTCCTTCGCACGAAAGATCGACCAGTTGGCGCGAAGATATCCCCCGTCTTTAGTTCCATCGGAAAAGCCCAACATGATTGTCTGCAGGTCACCCCGCTGACGAACATGCTCCCGGTACGTTTCGATACCGTACAATGTTCTCATGATGCCTTCTGCGTGTGCGAGGTCATCGATGGTCTCAAACAACGGAACGATGTCAAGTGGAAGACGATCGTTCTCCGTCATCAGCAGCCTGGTCAACGTGAACACTTCTATTATTTGAAGTGCACTCTGACAATTACTGATCACGTAACGATGACAGCCTGCTTCTCCATTCTTCTTTTGAACACCTGAGATGGTCTGTATGGTCTTGATCACCTCTTCGGTGAACTGATCTTCTATCGAAAGGAAAACAAGATTGAGACGAAGACCCAGTAAATGATTGATCTTCTCAAGCTCCGATTTAGAACTATACTCATCGAAGGAGATCGATTTCTTTTCTTCATGCAGGCGTTGGATCAACACCTTCCAAACAGCTTCATGCTTCGCACTATGCTGCCGGATATCGAGACAAGCGAAATGAAATCCGAACAACCGAACACGAAGTATGAATTCATCCAGTAACTCGAGGAACAGTCCGTCGTGATCTTTGATCAGCTTTGCGCGCACGGCATGCAGATCGGTGAGGATCTCCATGGGTGTGTTGTATCCTTCCTTCTGCGCATACGCCATTTCGTATAGCTTCCGTTCGATGTCGAGCACCAGCACGTCGATTCCTTCGAATGTCAATCGCCTTCTTAGCAGGCGCATGTCGCGATAATAGCATTTCAGCAACGCTTCCTTCAGGCGTGTCGCCACCTGGCCGGTGATCGAGCTGGTAACGAACGGATTTCCGTCGCGGTCGCCGCCTGGCCAGAAGCCGACGGTGATCAGCTTATCGTTCTTCCAATCGCTTGGAGAAATATTCAGGCCTTCACAAAGCGAGATAATGATCTGCGGGATGGCCACGTAGAATACATTCTCGAGGAACCACGACAAACTCACGGCTTCGTCGTACGGTGTCGGCTTTGTTTTATTGATGAATGCAGTCTTTCCCAACTGGCGAAGCAGCAGGTTGATCTGCGGTATGTCGTTTTCACGGATCGATTTCTCCAGGTCGCTGAGGATCCCAAGCACAAATCCGGGATAGAACTGGGTTGGGTGTGCTGTAAGCACCACTCGAAGCGCGAATGTGTCGAGACGCTCGCGCAACTCTTCTTCTTTGTTCTCAAACTTCGCTCTCATTACGAGCGCCGATACCGTTCCTTTTCCTTTGAGGTCGTTGATCTGTTCGAACGCCGCGTCTTCGATAGAGTCGAATAAGGCAACCTGGCGTTCCACATATTGAATGAAATTGAAGAGCAGGTGGAACTGTTCGTCGCGTGACGGTTTTTCGATGAGATTGGCTATAAAATCATTGACTATATCGTTTGCGGAGGCGCCCTTCTCGAAGCCCGCTTCGGCTTGTTGCTGAAGGAGCGGCAGCAAAGTGCCCGTTCGCAAAACATTGCGGAACGGAAGATTGAGGAAGAGGCTGTTGTAGATGTGAAACCTCGACCCTACCGCCTGATCGTAAAGATTATTGTATTCGTTGTTCATTTATAACCCGGCCCGAATTTGATCGGAACCCTGAAATTAACGCCCTGCGACCACATTGCTTAACAATTGTCTGGAAAATCCATAAGTGTCATCATTTTGTAACTTGTAAATCATTTGTTCGCTGGTGCCTTTTAGGTAAATTTCATAGACAAACTGCAAACTACCCTATGAAGAAGTTGTACTACGTAGCGCCGATGATGATGCTCTTGCTTTGCTCCTGCCTTGGATACAAAGAACTCCCTGTTGAATACGACTACAGCTACCACGGAAATTTCAAGAAATATCGCACGTTCGATATCATGCGACCTGTTGGCATCGAAGACACCACGATGACCAATGAAACGATCGAGAAATCGATCATCAACCGGATGAAGTTCCTGGGTTACAAACAAAGCGACCACCGCCCCCACCTCATCATCGGTTTTAAGATGTACAATGACAGTCTTTCATTCAACGGCTACAACCAGCCCGATATCGAGGATTGGATCAAGAGCCAGAAAGACGATATCGACTACGATCGTCAGAAATACAATCTCAGGCAGGGCACACTGCTGATCCAGTTCTTCGACCGCCGCCAAAACCGTTCGATCTGGCAGGGGTATGCCACCACTTTGTATGGTTCCATCGATTTCGGAAATACAAGACACCTCAAAAACGCTGTGATTTCCATCCTGGATAAGTACCGGTTCTGGGCCGAAGGCTTTGTGGAAAAAAGTACGGCTGCCGAGACTTCTGAAATGGAATAATTGGCCTGAATAGGCGAAAAATCCAAAATAATTCTACCTTTGCACACCCTTTTTTAGGGGCGTCCTGATGGGTTTACCCATTCAGAACGGGTCTACTTCTCCGCCGCGTGGCGGATACGTTGACCAAGGGATTGCCCGATGGTGTAATTGGCAACACGCTTGATTTTGATTCAAGAAAGTCCAGGTTCGAGCCCTGGTCGGGCAACACAAGTCCCACTTAACGACGGTGGGATTTTTAATTGAACCCCGGATGGCCGTAAGAATCTTTTCTGGACAAGCGACCAGTTACCTGGCTGAGAAAATCGCCCACGCTTATGGCGAGCAGCTCGGCAGGGTCGACTACAAACATTTCAGCGACGGCGAAATGTCGCCGTTCCTCGCAGAATCGGTCCGCGGCCACGACGTGTTCATTGTGCAGTCAACTTTTCCGCCGGCAGACAACTTCATGGAGTTGATGCTGATGATCGACGCGGCGAAACGCGCCAGCGCGCAGAACGTCAACGTGATCATCCCCTACTTCGGTTATGCACGGCAGGACAGGAAAGATAAGCCCAGGGTTGCCATAGCAGCCAAGCTGATCGCAAACCTGATCTCGGCAGCGGGTGCAGATCGCATTATGACATGCGACCTTCACGCCGACCAGATCCAGGGGTTCTTTGACATTCCGCTGGATCACCTCGATGGAAACTATGTGTTTGTTCCATACCTGAAGTCGCTGAACCTGAAGAACATCATGTTCGCGTCTCCGGACGTCGGCGGCATCAAGAGGGCACGCAGTTTCGCGAAGTTCTTCGATGCCGAACTCGCCGTTTGCGACAAGTATCGCAAAGAAGCGAACAAGATCGAGTCGATGAGGCTGATCGGTGAAGTGGAAGGCAAGGATGTGATCCTTGTTGACGACCTGGTCGATACTGCAGGAACGATCTGCAAGGCAGCGGCTTTGTTGAAAGAAAAAGGAGCTAACTCGGTTCGCGCGGTGTGTACTCACCCGGTGATGTCGGGAGCAGCTTATGAAAATATTCAGAACTCGGTCCTCGAAGAGATGGCAGTAACCGATACGATCCCGTTGAAGAAGACCGTCTCGAAGGTAAAAGTTCTCTCGATGTCGGATCTGTTCGCGAAAGCGATCCGAAAGATCCATGACAACGAGTCGATCAGTTCATTATTTATTCGTTTATAATTTAATTTTTAACTATAACTATTTCACATCATGAAAACTGTTGAGATTATAGGGTATCGAAGAGCAAATCTCGGTAAGTCTGATGCGCAGAAAGTTCGCGACGAAGGTATGGTACCATGTGTACTGTACGGCGGTAACGAGCAAGTGCACTTCATCGCACCGATGATCCTTTTCCGTGACCTTGTTTACACAAACGAAGCTCACTTCGTACACGTGAACATCGAAGGCGAAGAAGCACAGGCGATCCTCCAGGAGGTACAATTCCACCCTGTGAGCGAGATCATCCTCCACGCCGATTTCCTTCGTATTTCTAACGATCGCAAGATCAAGATGCAGATCCCGGTGCGTCTCGTTGGACAAGCACCCGGCGTTGCTAAAGGCGGAGCGCTCGTAAGAAAGCGTGCTGCTCTGAAAGTTTACGGGTTTGCTAAAGACATGCCCGATCACATCGATATCGATGTTTCTTCGCTCGACTTCCACCATGCTATTAAGGTTGGTGATATGAAGATCGACAAGCTTGAGTTCCTCGATCCGAAGGCTGCTGCAATTGCTGCTGTAGAAGTTCCCCGTGCTGCTAAGATGGCTGCTGAAGAAGCCGCTGCTGCTGCTGCCGCTCCTGCTGCTGAAGCTGCTGCAACTCCGGCCTCTGGCGCTCCTGCTGCTGGTGCCGCTCCCGCCGCTGGCGGAGACAAGAAGGCAGAAGCTCCGAAGAAGGACAAGAAGTAAGAGTTTTCTTATCCATCAATACACTACCACATCCCGGTTGGATTCCCGACCGGGATTTTTTATTTGTTATGAAAATTCATCGCGCGTTCGATGCCTATCGTAGTCACTGCTTTGATCGTCTCTATCACTCTATCCATAACTGCAGGAAGCTCATCGAACTCCTTTTGTTCGAAATTGCTTAGAACATAGTCAACCTGCTGTCCTTTCGCATAGTTGTTGCCAACGCCAACCCTGATGCGCGGGTAATCCTGAGTACCCAACAACGCTTCAATATTTTTTAGCCCGTTATGTCCTCCCGCGCTACCCGAAGGTTTCAAACGGATCTTCCCGAAGGGCAACGCGATCTCGTCAACAACAACGACGAGATTCTCTTTCGGGATCTTCAATTCCTGGAGCCAGTACGCGATCGCTTTACCGCTCAGGTTCATATAAGTATTCGGTTTGATCAGGTGCAGGCTCCTTCCTTTGAACTTCACCTCTGCCTTATCGGCGAGTCGTTCCGTTTTAAACTCAACCTTCTCATTATCCGCAAAGCGATCGAGGGTAAGAAAGCCGATGTTATGACGAGTGAGCTCATATTCCGGCCCGATGTTCCCGAGGCCTGCGATCAAAAACTTCATGCACGAAAATACGTATCTTCACGAAATGGTGGTGAGGAAACTATTCATCGTGTTCGCAGTCCTGGCCGGACTGTTTGTCTTCCAGGGAAGCCTGGCAACGCAAATGCCACGCGAGAAAACTCGCATGGAGCTTCTTATCCAAAACGATGAACAACAGGAGACGGCCCTTACAAAAACAATTCAGCACCGATCCGAATTC
The DNA here is from genome assembly GCA_964490505.1 of uncultured Ohtaekwangia sp. Lineage (GTDB taxonomy): Bacteria > Bacteroidota > Bacteroidia > Cytophagales > Cyclobacteriaceae > ELB16-189. The sequence continues at coordinate 628,858 of CAZBCP010000001.1, forward strand.
TTTATTTTCGACGACCTCGTCACCTCGTCATCTCATCACCTCGTCCATCATTCCCTCATCATCTCCACACATCATCACCACTCCTCTCTCTAAAAGAGTCCTCATCATTCTCTTTTAGTTCAAAATTCAAATTTTATTCAAATGATGAAATTCAAAACGGTGTTGAGGTACATCGTCCTCGGCATTATTATACTTCTTGCATTATGTGGAATACCGCTCGTGGGCGCAGGCGGGTTGCACGAACGACGTGAAATGGACGTAGATCCCGAAATAAAAACGGAGATTGTTGAAGGTCAGGAACAGCGGGATTAGTCGCCTTTACCGGCATTGATCCTCCGAACGACGTCTACGATAGAGGTGTCGTTGACCATAACATCCACCAGCTTCGCATCGCCCCTAAGTACTCTCACTTTGGCGTAGCAAACCATGGCGCTGTCGAACCGGCTATTCCAGTAAAGTTGTTCTGCCTCGGAGGCCTTCGATTCTTCGAGGTAGAACCGCTTGAACGGAAATGATAGCGAAGCCGTGCTATCGTAGGAATAATTGAATTGTACCTTGATGAAGTAATCGACCTGGGGCATCTCGGTCGTAAGCTTATTCACTCTTGCAAATCCTTCCGGATCTTCTTCAATGATCGCAAAGACCTCTGTGCCCTGTTCGAACCCGAGCTCACCTCCTGTGTTTGAATTATAGGTCTCGGCATCGTAGTCGAGTGTTATATACTTTCCACGGAATGGATCGGTAGGATCGATCGGACGTGTCTTGAATCTGTACTCAGTGCCGTCGTCGATCGTGGTCTCCGCACTCATGATCATAGACAAAGGGGCGTACCATTGCGCCGCGACCATCAATACAAACCCAGCTATAAAAATGTATTTCATGCCTGTGCTCTCCGTCTTTTCGCCATATAATAGTTCGTTAAAAAGAATCCGACACCGATCATTACAAACAACAACCCACGAATTACAAAAGACATATCGGTATCGAAAAACCGGCAGATGATCAACAGCGATACGATCATCACACCATAGTTCATCTTCCAAAGCTTATTGGCTATCGCTCCCTCCCTGATCGTATAGATCCCCAACGCAAGCAACAACACATTCGTGAGGCCGCGAGCGATCAACGGGTTCGACAACCCGATCAACAACAATCCCAAAAAGATGATGAAGGTATAGCTCTTCGAAAGAACATTCCGGAATCCATTCTTCTTCCCGACGATGTACAACAGCGCACTCGCGGCAAAAAACAGTACGGCCCATATAGCCATCGGCATCGACAACCACCAGTCCGAAGACTTGCCGGACAAGTCGGCCCATTCGAATGTAAGGAACAACAACAGGAAGATCGTTCCAGCGCTGCCGCCAATAAGCCACGCGTTGTTCATCAGTCTCCGATTTGCAAACACGGGCAGCTGACCGATCAATAAGAATACCGAGAACAACGTGATATATGCAGGGATTAACAGGTCTTCACCCTGGTCGAATTTGCTGAGTCCAAGCACGATCGTGATCGAACCACCGATGATCCAGTTATGGAACGAAACGCTGTTCGCCATTGGGGTCTTTCGAACCAGGTGGATATAAAATGGAACGGCGGCCAACGCTAAAGGCCAATAGTAAACAGGCATGTAAGTCTTCGTAAAGATGCCGAAGCCGACATCCACGGCATACCATGTTATGACCATCCAATACAACAGCGAAGCGATCCTCGATTGAAGAACATAGAAGACAGGGAGTGTAAGCGCTGCCCAGGCGAGAAGAAAATTAGAGAACGAACTATGTATATTATACACCTGCCCAAGGATCGCTATCGACGTAGCCACCGAGAAGATGATGAGCACACCAACGGCTTCGCGCCACGCCTGGCTGCTTATCGACCGGACAACGATATAACCGGCGAGAGCCTGCGAAACGAACAATGGAGAGAGACCGATAATGAGCTTCGAAGAAGTTGAAAGGTCGTCCCAGTTGTGAGCGATAATAAGAACCACGCCCATGCCGACGAGCAGTGCGCCAATGATACCAAAGGTTATAACCAGGAGACTGCTCTTGCCAGCCTCCGCTTTTTCCGGTTTGTTGTAGTAGCCGCGGATATTGTCGGCTATCTCAGGGGAAATAACTCCGTTGGCGACGAGCTCATTGAGCTCGTCGGTGAACTTTGCCATGAACGAATCTAAATATTTTTATGAAATCGTTTATCGAAGCATGATTTTCTTCGTGAGCACCGTGTTCGGCTTGCCGCGCAAGATCATGACATACATTCCCCTCGAAAGAGTGCTGATATCTATCCGGTTCGTTCGTCCAGGTTGAACGTCGAAAGCCGCTGCACGCTTGCCGATCATATCGAAAAGCTCAGCTACTTCGACAGACATGAACGAAGGCACATCTATATGAAGCTGGTTGGTGGCCGGGTTGGGATATATTGAAGCACCGAAGAGGTCATCTTCAACACCATTTATTATCGGCGTCGTGAATGATCTGACTTCACTCCATTGACCCTCCTCACTGGCACCTACCGACATCACGCGCCAGTAGTAGGTTGTTTCGTCTATAAGCTGTTCGGTAACGACGTAGCTCGTATCTGTAATAGAGGTTTTGTTGACCAGAAGATCGCGGAAGTCTTGCCATGCCGAGATCTGAACCTGGTAGCTGGTGGCTGGGTACACGCTATGCCATGAAAGAGTTGGATTCAGGTTCTCCACGATGCTGCCGCTTAATGGTGAAACGAGTATCGGTCCCTCGAGAAATCCGTCTATCAAGGTGAAGGTGAAAGGCTCGGAAGCCGCAAGCGAGTCGGTGTCGATGTATGCAAACGCACTCCATTTCAGCGTGAGAGAATCTTTTTGAGAGGCTAGCAATATGTCTGACATGTCACTCATTGAGATACTGGCAGTCGTGCTGAATCCAAAATCAGTCGCCGCCAATACAGTTAACGGTTCTTCGAAGGTTCCGTCTTCGGTAGTAATCATCAACTTATACAACGCGCCAGGCGTCGATTCCCCCCATTGAAAAATGATATCGTCGCCCCCGGTCGAAGCAACAATTCTATTTCCATTGGGTACTTGTAAAGCGAACGACACCAATTCAGGCTTGTTTACCTGTGCATCAATCCAGTTGGTGCGCTTAATGAGCCAACTCTTCAGATGGTCAACCTCCGCGTCGTATGATCCTCTGATCTTTGGGTTGGGCCAAACCAACGTATTCAGGATGTCCCACTTGTGAAAGTTTTCTTCCTGTGACAATTTTAGAGTTTCTGAAAAACCGTCAATGAGATCTGGTATCTGCGAAAAAAGATCTTGTCTAAGTTCATTCCAACGATCATTCACTGCCTGCTCGAATGCTGGATCGTCTAACAATCTGTCGATCCAGGGGGCGAACCTAACCCACCATCCCGACGGATCGTCACCATTATTGTAATCTATGTTGCCCGCACCGATATCGAAATCCCAGAGTGGTCCCATATTTAGTTTTCCATCCCTGGTTTTGTAGAGAAAAACGCTGCTGAAGAAGATCGCGTCACTGTTCTTGTAAAGTTCATTGATCCAATACCAGTCGATGAACGTTTCTATGTTTATGTATTTCGCGTAGCCGTTTACAGGGTCGGCAAAGTTTTCGGAAAAAAGTACATCTTCAAAATCCCGAATGTAACCGGTGATGTAGTCCGCCTGTACTTCATTAGGCTCTTCGGGTGATTTCAGAACGATGGGAATGTTTCGAGGTGTCTTGAACCAAAAATCTCCGTCAAGCCTCGTGTCGATTTCCAGGAAATAGCCACCAGTCACTTTACTTTCATCCTCATCGTCTTCCTCAAGCTCTTCGATATCAATTTTATTGGCCGAAACCTCTTGATGTTCCCCCAATAGATAAGTGCCTAAATAGGATCCATTCAGCACAAGATCGACTGATTTCATTCGCGCACTGTAGGGAAGGCGTGTCTGGCTTCCGAGATACAAGGCGAGGGAATTTCTGATTAACGTCTTGTCCGAATAATTTGCGAGCAGGACCCAGTCTTTTTCAGAAGGCATTCCCAGAATGCTCGACGCCGTCGAGAGCTTTATCCGGTAGGGCTTCTTCGGCATACCCCACGTGGTATTACCCCTTCCTCGGATTCCCATCGTTCCATCGTAAATCGCGGATGCGTCGTTAGGATATATTTTGAGCTGGGCACCGACATAATTTTCTTTATCAGCGATCTCGGCCCCCCCATTCGTATAAACATAAACAACAGGCAAGCCGGTGTATACAAGTTTGACCTCATACTTCTTGGAGTCATTGCCTGACGTAATCGTGTAAAAAATGGACTCTGAAAAGTCGTTTACCGTACGGCTGCTGTTTTGGTGTTGTCCGGCTACTGTTATCAATTCCGCAGCACCGGCAGCAAATGTCGCTTTAAGGTGATGAACATCTTGCGAGTAAGGAATAATACCAACGATCAAAGAGTCGCCATAAATATCACAAATGATAGTTTCTCTGATGCTCCCCGGATTAAAGGCTGTTTCAAATTTGAACGACGTGATGGCCAACGGCACATCCGTGGCTTCATTAGTTTCACCAGGCGATGGCACCGCACTGAGACCCCATTCCCCAAGTCCATTCGGAAAACGACCGTACGATTCATCATCATCCATCGACACCGATGGAAACACATCAAGGGTTACTCCATCGGCAGACGTAAGAATGATACTCTCACCTTCTGCCGCGATCTTGAAGTTGGTATGGAGCGGACCATCAACATCGGTTCGGTCCTTATCCGAAGCCCAGACGAGGATGTATTCTCCAGGCAGAAGGATCACATCAGGAAATTTCCATTTAAATGGGTTGAGGGCATCATCCGACAATCCGAACTTATCCAGCGACAGCGGTGAGTCGCCCATGTTGTATATCTCGATCCAGTCTTCGAAGTCGCCGTCTTCATCGTCCTTGAAATTTTTATTTGAAGCGGAGATCTCGTTCAGTCTGATGTCGAAGGCCTGGAACAACTCAAGCGTTGTGAACGAACCGATGCTGGACCATTCGCCGTCGCGGGCTGCGTTTTGTCCACGCACTCGCCAGAAGTATGTTGTATTTTCCAGGAGAGTTACATTGAGTTGCTTAGTGATGTCGGCTATATCGGTCATATCGGCAACGATCGACGAAAAATCATCGGAGCTGGATACCTGCAACTCGTACCAGTCTGCATTCTCTGCTTCAGTCCATTCGAAGACAGGCCTCAATTCGATCTCTGCTGCATTGTTGGCGGGCGAGGCGATCTCTGTTGTACCCGGAAAAGAAAATATAGTTTCAAAGCTTCTCGATTGACTCCAATCGTTTTCGCCTTGCGGACTTACTCTCCAATAATAGGTAACACCTGGATCCAGTTCGGATGCCAATGTAAGTTGGGAAGCATCATTGACCTGGAAAGTTGTAGGTGATTCGAAGTCGTCTTCTGTCGAGATCTGCACATCGTAGTCGAGAATGCCATCGGCATCGTGCCATTTCAGTTGCGGAAGCAGGGCTACACCGGTTGCATGATCGGGCGGCAGCACGAGCATGATACGATCTTGTTCTCCTTCGTAGTCGGAACCTTCGAGTGTTACGTTGTCGAAACGATTGTTGCCAGCGATGTTCCCTGGGATCCCTTCTTCAAACTCAATTTGGACTGCAAAGTTTGGATTATTATCGACCTCGGAAATCGCAGAAAAATCAAGAGTTACAAGAACGGGCGTTCCATCGGGAGGGTTGAACGTTTGAAATGATATGAACTCAATACCATTTGTGGTATAACTTATCTTTTGTGTAGCTGCTCCACTGCCAGACCTGCGAGTCACATACTTCATTACAGGGTCTTGATATCCGATGGTTGAAAGATTGAAGATTAATGAAGAGCCGATCGGATTGTTAAGGCGGAGATGGGCACCAGCCGGATCGCTATTTTTTGCATTCAGCGTCGCAAACGACTGACCAGTTCCTGTTGTTAACTGACTAGACTCGCTTGCGATATAACCAATCGATCCATCAACGAGGGCAATGTTAGGATCCTGAAAGGAAGTTGGAGTAGCGGTGCTGTTGAAATTCCAGTAATACAGCAAAATTCCAGTATCCTCGGTTTTTGCTGCAATCAGGGTGAGCAATAGAAAGGCAGCCAGCAACATGCCGGTAAAGCCAACGGGGTGTTTCATAACATAAAAATAACCCATTTGGATACCTACTTCCCAATTTTCTATATTATCAAATTATGAGACGTACCAGCGGCATTTTGATAATTTTCCTGTTTTCGGCGTGTATTTCAAGCTTCGCCCAGTTATGCCAGGGAGCTTTTTACACCGAGCCACAGGGCGCAGAACACCTTACAAAAGTTCTCACCTCCATCCACTCATTGAAAAGTTGGCAACAGCACGCCGACAGCATCAAGCGACAGATGAGGATCGGCATGGAACTCGAAAAATTTCCAAAGAAAACTCCACTCAATCCAAAGTATCGCAACAAGCAAACACTGGATGGTTATACTGTCGAAGCAGTGGTCTTCGAAAGCGTACCCGGTTTCTACGTAACGGGGAACCTGTATCGTCCAACCGGTACACTCGCTCCGAGATCGCTCGCAGCAATCGTTTGTCCGCATGGACATTGGGATCAGCCCGAAGACTACGGTCGTTTTCGTAACGACATGCAATACCGATGCGCTGCCTTCGCACGAATGGGCGCCGCCGTATTTTCCGTCGATATGATCGGTTACGGTGAAAGTCAACAGCTCGACCACGAATATCCCAAAGGGGTTGCCATTCAAACATGGAACGTCATGCGTATCATAGACTTCCTCCTCAGTCTTCCCGAAGTGGACCCCAATCGCGTGGCAGTGACCGGAGCATCCGGTGGTGGCACTCAAACATTTCTTTCAACTGCTTTAGATGATCGCATTAAAGTTTCGGTCCCCGTTGTGCAGGTATCCGCGCATTTTTTCGGTGGATGTATGTGCGAAAGCGGTATGCCTATTCACAGAACCGGGAATAAGATCTTCACCAACACAGAGATTGCAACGCTTGCTGCACCACGCCCCATGCTCGTTGTATCCGACGGCAAAGACTGGACGAAGAACACGCCGCGCGTCGAATATCCTTTCATCAAAAGTATCTATACTCTTTATGGCAAAGCCGATCTCGCCGAGAATGCACATTTCGGCGATGAAGGCCACGACTACGGAAAGAACAAACGGCTAGCGGTTTACAATTTTCTCGCAAGGCATTTAGGCCTGGATCTCAAAAAGATCAGTAACAACCAGGGCACCGTAGATGAGAGCTTTGTAACGATTGTAGACCGGAAGACGTTGGAGTACTTTAAGCCCGGCGAAACTGCAGGTTTCATGAAGGGCGATCAAGTATACCAGGCCTTTAACTCGCTGAAATGATCTACAACTACCTACGCGTTGCTTTTCGCAATTTCTTTAAGAGCAAGATCCACACAACGATCAACCTGGTCGGCCTCACTGCCGGGATGGTCAGCATCTTCCTGATCAGTCTCTACATACAACAGGAGCTCAGCTACGATAAATTTCATGAAGGAGCCGAGAACATCTATCGCATCGATTGGCACAATTCCAATCCGCAGACACGCACGCCACATCCCATGGCCCAGGCGTTGGCCCAGGACTTCCCCGAAGTTCTTCATGGTGTGAGCCTCACTCCTCTTTGGGGCGAAGGCCTGACACGCGAAACGCATTCGTTCAGAAACCTGGCCAAAGACGAACGTTATGACGAAGCCAACATCCTGGCCGTCGATACGTCGTTCTTCAACGTGTTCTCCTTCCCTATCATCAAAGGCAATCCCAAAACCGCTCTCAAAAATCTTCGCGGCGTAACGATATCCGAATCAACTGCAAAACGATACTTCGGCGACGAAGACCCGATCGGTAAGCAGTTGGCTGTCGATTCCGATTCGATCATGGTCGAGGTCGTCGCTGTTTTTAAAGACGTTCCAGCAAACTCTCATTTTCACTTCGATTTTCTCGTGAGTTATCTGCGAGAAAAATATATGGACCCTGACAATTCCTTCTATTCATGGGCAGATTTCGGTCACTTCAATTACATCCGGTTAGCACCCGGCACCAATGCAAAGCAACTCGAGGCGAAGCTCATGGATTGGTCGAAGAAGTATACCGGCTGGTCCGACCAGGATTATGCCGGGTTAGCTCAATCCGGTTATGGATTCCGGTTAACACCCATTACCGACATTCACCTTAAGTCGCACATCCGTTGGGAACTCGAACCTAATGGAAATATCAGCTACATATACATTCTCGGAACTGCAGGACTTTTAATATTGGTGATAGCTGGCGTGAACTTTATGAATCTCACAACTGCGCGATCGACAGAACGTGCGAAGGAGATCGGCGTTCGTAAATCACTCGGCGCATTGAGAGGACAACTCGCGCGACAATTCATTTTCGAATCCATGATGATCTCGATGGCCGCTGTGCTCTTGTCGCTCACCATTATTAACATCGTGCTGCCGGTTTTCAACGACCTGACGCAAGCCAATCTCCAGCTTAGCTTCTGGCCGTACGGCGCAGCGATCGTTGTTGGTGGACTGGTCATCGGGCTTGTTGCCGGAGCATACCCTTCGTTGTATTTGTCGCGGATCAAACCATCGGCAATACTCAAAGGATCGTCTGCTGTAACCGGCGGTCGTTCGAAGCTTCGTGATGGATTGATAGCGCTGCAGTTTGCCATTTCGATGGCGCTGATCTCAGGAAGTGTCATCATTTTCAGCCAACTGAATTTCCTTTCGGAGCATAGTCTTGGCTATGATCAACACGGAGTACTGGTTGTTCCCCTGAAATCCGAGGACTTTCAGGGATTCGATGCGTTGAGAAATGAACTGTTGAAGATCAGCGGCATTACCGACGTTTCTGCAACCACCAATATTCCGGGCGGTTCATTTAATCAGTATCCCATATTTGCTACCACCAGGCCGATGGACCGCATCGACGCATCGCAATGTTATGTAGATGCCGACTTCTTTAAGACAATGGGTATTACACTGAAAGAAGGCCGGTTCTTCACGCAGGGAAGCGTTGCCGATACATCGCTAACCTTTGTTATCAATGAAGCAACCGCCGATCAGCTCAACCTCGAAAACCCGATCGGCTCCGAGATCTCTATCGATATGCACGATCATATCGCCAAAGGACGAGTGATCGGCGTTGTCAACAATTTCAATTACCAGTCGTTGCACGATCCGTTAAGGCCGTTGATGTTCTCGATCACCAATGAGTTCAACTACCTGGTGATCCGCGCGGACTTTACGGATCTTTCTGCGAAGATCGACGAGATCGAAAAAATATATAGTACGTTCGATCCCATCTTTGCATTCGAATTTTCTTTCCTCGACGATCGCCTGCAACAACAATACGTCTCCGAATCGAGACTTGGCATAGTGATGGGATTGTTCTCAGGCATAGCTATCCTTATTGCAAGCTTTGGATTGTTTGGAATGGCGTTGCTCACATTCTATCGCAAGACGAAGGAGATCAGCATAAGAAAAGTGTTAGGGGCCGGCGTACCTCACCTTGTATTCCTGTTGTTGAAGGACTTTACGATTCTCGTGTTGGTGGCTGTTGTTGTTGCGACGCCGATCACGTGGTGGATCATGGATGGATGGCTGCAAAATTTCAGTTTCCGCGTCACCATCTCGCCCCTTGTATTTATCGGGTCGGCTGTGGTGCTGATCGCGATCTGTTGGATAACACTGAGCTATCTGACGTTGAAGACGACGCAGCTGAATCCTGCGGAAACGCTGAAGAACGAATAATCAATATCCAATAGGAATACCCAATATCCAATACTCAATATCCAATATCCAATACCAATGAAGATCTTCCAGGTCGATGCCTTTGCGGAAAATGTATTTGCCGGAAATCCGGCCGCTGTTGTTCCGCTGGACCAATGGCTCGACGATAGCGTGATGCAGAACATCGCCATGGAGAACAATCTTGCGGAGACAGCTTTTATTGTTCAGAGCGGCGAAGGATTCCATATTCGCTGGTTCACTCCTGCCGTCGAAGTCGACCTCTGTGGCCATGCCACGCTTGCAACAGCACACGTGTTATTTAATCATCTCAATTTTCCTGGCGACATCATCAAGTTCTTTTCACATCATAGCGGTGTGCTCAATGTCTATCGCCAGGGCGAGCTGCTGATCCTCGATTTCCCTTCCGACAAATTCGAAAGCATCCAGCCCACAGAGGCTATGGAGAAGTCGTTCAACATAAAGCCAAAGGAATATTTCAGAGGCAAAACGAACTTCATGTTCGTCTTCGAAAATGAAGAGGCGGTGTTGAGGGCAGTTCCGGATCTCCCAGTCATTCGTACGCTGCCGTTGCAGGGCGTTATCATTACGGCACTCGGCTCACAAGTAGATTTCGTGTCGCGATATTTTGCACCGGCTGCCGGTATCGATGAAGATCCCGTTACAGGATCGGCTCACACAACGCTGATACCATTCTGGGCAAAACGACTCGGAAGGGAAGCACTCTCTGCTATTCAGCTTTCGAAAAGAAAGGGACTGCTCGCATGTAAAGACCTGGGAGAACGCGTACTCATCAGCGGTAAAGCAAAAACATACATGATCGGCGACATCTTTGTGTGATCCATCCGTACATTTGATCCGTGACACTCGAACAACACAACACTCGCACCGACGGATACTTCGTTGCGAAAGACGGCGATAAAGAACTCGGACGCATGTACTATTCATGGGTCGGCGTCGATAAGTTCGTCATCAACCACACGGAAGTGAAACCCGAGGCTAAAGGTACTGGCGCCGGAAAATTTCTCGTGGAGAGCGGCGTGAAGTACGCGCGCGACAACAATTTCAAGATCATCCCAACCTGCCCGTTCGCCAACGCCATGTTCAGGAAACATGCGAAGGAATGGGCGGACGTAACGTTTTCATAATTGCCGTTAACATAACGACCGCAAGCGAACACGCACGGCCGATACCGTTCATTTCGGGACATCATAAACCCTTAATCCAGCCGAATTAGGGGGATTCACTTTGGTTCGATTGTTGGAAAACTCCGGGCAGTATTAAACCCGGCCTATGTTATTCAACTACCTTACTATCGCGTTTCGTAACCTCGCCAAATACAAGGTCTTCTCTTTCATCAACATCATGGGCATGGCGATCAGTCTCGCCTCTTGTTTGTTGATCTCCATCTTCGTTGTCGACGAGATCTCATACGATCGCCATATCAAAGATTCGGATAGAAAATTCAGGGTGTATAACATCGTTACGATGGAAGGCAATCAACGGTACCTTCCGATCGGACCCTATGGCTTCGGACCTTACATGCAACGCGACTTTCCCGAAGTCGAAAGCTATGTTCGTGTACTCGATACCTACGAACCTCAATTGTTTCAGGTCGGAGAAACAAAAAACCAGGAAGGCCAGGGTGCTATTTCGGAATCTTCGATCTTCGACATGTTCTCACTCAAGGTGATCTATGGTGTGGCCGACTCGGCTCTCAATAGACCGCTGACGATAGCATTATCGGAATCATTGGCCAGAAAATATTTTGGCGATGTTAACCCCGTTGGCAAGTCGATCAAGACAGATGGAGTCGATCGCGAAATAACGGCGGTGTTCGAGGATCCGTCCGATAAATTCCATCTCCGGTTAAAATACATCCTCACATTTGCAGGCACCAACTGGGAAACGCACAACATGGAGAACAACTTCGTGCGGTCTCAGATATTCACCTACCTGAAATTACGACCAGGTACGGATGCTGCTGAGCTGCAAGAAAAATTCATAGCGTTTAACGAAAAGCATTCCGCTCCGCAACTGAAGGAATACAACTTCTCATACGACACCCGCCTTCAGAACATCAAGGATATTCATCTTCATTCATCCAATTTCGAATGGGAGATGGCACAGCGCGGCGATGCGCAGAGTGTTTACATCCTCGTCGGAACGGCATTCATGATCCTTGGGATCGCCTGCCTGAACTTTATCAACCTTTCCACGGCAAGAGCTGTGAAGAGGATGAAAGAAGTAGGGATACGCAAGACAACGGGAGCACAACGAGGCCAACTGATCATTCAATTCCTGTCGGAGTCGATCCTGTTCACGTTCATCGGCCTATTGATCGCCGTCATGATCGCAGAGGTCGCGTTGCCTTCCCTTAATGTCATTACAGAGAAAAACCTGTCTATACCATTTACGTTTCCGTTCGTCGCCGGGATATCGCTGTTCTGTATTGTTCTGGGGTCGCTCGCCGGCTGTTATCCTGCCGTTTACCTCTCTGGCTTCCGTCCTGCTATTGTACTTGGTCGCAAGAGCGAGAGGGCAGGTGGGTCGGGATTCTTTCGTCAATCGCTGGTGGTCGTCCAATTCATGCTTTCATTCTTCCTGATCAGCGCGTCGTTCATTGTTCTTTCACAGAATGATCTTATCAGGACGAAAGACCTTGGCTTCAACAGGGAGCATATCCTGGTGATACCTCTTCGCGATCCCCAATTGAAAGACCAGGAGACTACGAAGCAACTTTACAAAAACAACCCGAACGTGGTCGATGCAACGATCTGCTTCGGCTTACCGGGTGATATCGTCGCTGGCGACGGTGTTCGCAAACCCGGCTCGGATCAAACGCTGACTGCCAGCCTCTTCTGTGTCGACAACGACTACATCGAGACATTGGGGCTGCAGGTTATCGCAGGCCGTGATTTTTCCCGCGACTTCGTTTCCGATAGCGCGAATGCCTTCATTGTGAATGAAACGTTTCTTGAAACTTATGGATTTGGAACACCCGAAGAAGCCATCGGTAAGAAGCTGGACTGGAAGCGTTGGGACAACGGGAAATTTAAGAATGGCGAGATCATTGGCGTGGTGCGCGACTTCCATTTCAAGAGCCTGCGCGAAAAGCTTTCACCGGTTGTGATGCAGATCTTTCCTCGCAATGCATGGAGACTTGCCGTTAAAATAAAGGGCGACGATGTAAAGGGAACGATCGCACATTTGCAAAAAGTATATGAGACGCTCGATCCTGATTGGACCTTCTCCTACAACTTCCTCGATGAGAGTCTCGGTGCGATGTATAAGTCGGAAGAAAAGCTCGGACGACTATTCACGATATTCACATACCTGGCGATCGTCGTTGCATGTCTTGGCCTGTTCGGGTTGGTTGAATACAGTGTAAATCAGCGCAACAAAGAGATCAGTATCCGAAAAGTTTTCGGCGCAAGCACATCGTCTCTGCTGGTATTGCTTACGAAGCGTTATTTCATTTTGCTTCTGCTCTCGTGTGTATTGATCGTGCCGCTGATCATCTATTCGGCAGAACAATGGCTGAGTCGTTTCGCTTACCAGATACAGCTCGATCCCATGCTGTTCATTAAAGCGGGTGGACTGATCTTATTCATCACCGCGTTCACGGTGAGCTTTCAATCGATCAAAGCTGCAATGAGTAACCCTGTCAAGAATTTGAGAAACGATTAAAAAAATATCTCCGATATGTTCATCAGTTACTTCAGGATCGCGCTTCGTCACCTTGCCAAGAACAGGATTTTCACAAGCGTCAATCTATTCGGACTCACGCTCGGTTTCCTGTGTTTCATGCTGCTTTCGTTATACGTGTACGATGAACTCAGCTTCGATATGTTCCACAAAGATGCTGATCAACTCTATCGTGTTCTTCAGCATGAGACCCTTGAAGATGGATCGGTGCGCGATGTGATGGTTGCCAATGCACGCATTGGTCCCGAATCCGCTTTGCAAATTCCTGATGTCGAGGCTGCAACCCGTCTTTATGCGCTCGGAAGGCTCACGATCGGCAACGATCCGGCCGGCCGCGACTACCAGATCTCTACAACAACTGACGCCAACTTCTTCACCCTTTTTAATTTTCCATTAGTTGAAGGCGACGCAGAAGCGACACTAAAACAACCCGATGCTATTCTTATTTCGGAATCATCGGCCAGGAAATATTTTGGCGATGGTCCGTATGTCGGCAAACGCCTTTGGACAAGCCTCGACCGCGACGACAAACCGATAGAGATGGCCGTCGGGGGTGTTTTCAAAGACCTCCCGAAGAACACCCACTTCAACATCAACATTGTATTCACAGAAGCAACATGGCGGTCAATCTCCGAAAGATTCGGGCGAAATGTCGACACCGACTGGACTTCGAACAATTATGTGACATACATAAAATTAAAACCGGGTGCCGATGTAAAGGCTGTCGAAGAAAAAATGACGGCAATGGTGAAGGCCAACTACCCGAAGGACCAGGACTTCCGAAGCACGTTCACTCTGCAGGCGATGAAGGATATCCATACCCAATCGCATAATCTTCAGGGTTACACGGCGCAGGACAAAGGCATCAAGCCTTTCTATGTTTACATGTTCGCGATCGTCGCTGTTCTTATTCTTGCGATCGCCTGTCTCAATTACATGAACCTTTCGACAGCATCTGCCTTTCGTCGCGTGAAGGAGATCGGGACACGGAAGGCATTGGGTGCGATGAAGACACAGCTCATCATCCAGTTTACGGGCGAAGCAGTTATTCTTTCAATCGTCTCCCTGGCTATTGCGATAGCCATCTTACAAACGATCCTTCCCTCCGTGAATGTGTTTGCAGAAAAGGATATGTCGCTCGAGATACTCCCGCTTTCGTGGATGATCGGCCTCGGCGCTGTTATTCTTCTTTCGGGAGTTCTTTCTGCGGCATACCCTGCCTTCATTATCTCGAGGGTCTCCGCAGTTGAAGCATTCAAGAAAGAAGTGAAGATCGGCAACCGCAGTGTGCCTATGAGAAAAATTCTCGTGGCGAGCCAGTTTGCAGTTTCAATTATGATGATCGCCTCCACGATAGTGATCTACAAACAACTCAACTACCTGCGCACAAAAGATGTCGGCTTCGAGAAAGACAACGTGGTTGTTGTCGATATCAACAGTCGCCGTCTTCGAAACAACTTCGAACAGGTAAAAGCCGAGTTTGCTAAAATACCTGAAGTGGAAGCTATCACGGCGTCGACACGCGTTCCCGGCGAATGGAAGACCTTTCCTTACGCGAGTGTGAAGGCAGGTGAGCAAACCGAGCCCACCGAAATGATCTTCGTAGGGATCGACAACGACTTTCTTTCTACCTATAAGATCGATCTCATTGCCGGAAGGAATTTTCTACCCGGCGAATCCGACAGTTTAAAAGTTATTCTCACAGAGAAGGGGGTGAAGGACCTTGGGCTATCAGATCCGATCGGCGCGATAGTAGAGATCCCAATGGTGCGCTGGGGTGGATCGCTTGGTCCGATGACTGGACCTAACAACAATCCCTATCGTGTTGAAGTGATCGGCGTCGCTTCCGACTTCCATTTCGAGTCGTTCAGGCATAAAATGAGTCCGGTCATCTTCGGAGCTACAAACACCCCGATACAACCGATCGATTATTATTCGTTGCGCGTGAAGACCTCCAATCTCGTATCCGTTGTCGAGAAACTCAAGGAAGTGAACACACGGCTGGACCCTGTTAATCCTTTGGAATATACATTCCTCGATGACCAGGTGTTTGCAGAGTTCTATCGAATGGATGAGAAGCGCGGACAGATCTTTTTAGTGTTCTCTTCCATCATCATCTGCATTGCAAGCCTTGGTCTGTTTGCGCTTGTCTCCTACTCGATCGAAAGCCGGACCAAAGAGATCGGTGTACGAAAAGTGCTCGGAGCCAGTGTCTCGAACATCGTCACATTGGTGTCGAAAGAGTTCATCGTTCTCGTGACCATTTCGGGGATTGTTGCGATCCCGGCAGCGTGGCTTTTGATGTCTAACTGGCTTAAAGATTTCGAGTACCGGATCGGTGTAGGGGGCGGTGTTTTCGTTCTGTCGCTCGCAGTTGCACTTGTGATCGCCTTTACGACCATTTGTTTCAGGGCTGTTCGCGCGGCACGCGCGAATCCAGTAAATTCACTGAGAAGTGAATAACCAGAAACAAGAAACTAACAACATGAGCAATCGTAGAAGATTTCTATCCCAAACCGCAGTTGGCATCGCAGGAGTTGCACTTGCATTCGACGCCTTTCCCAACATTCTTCAAAAGAAGGAACGTCTCGGAGTTGCATTGGTAGGCCTTGGGTACTACAGCACCGACCTCCTCGCCCCTGCTCTTCAGCTTACCGAAAAATGTTACCTCGCCGGTATAGTAACCGGCACGCCGTCGAAAGCAGAAGCGTGGAAAAAACAATACAAGATCCCCGACAAGAACATCTACAACTACGACAACTTCGATTCGGTTGCAAACAATCCCGACATCGATGTTATCTACATCGTGCTTCCTCCTTCGATGCACGCCGAGTATACGATCAGGGCCGCGAAAGCAGGTAAGCATGTCTGGTGCGAAAAGCCCATGGCCGTTACCGAAGCAGAGTGCAAAAGCATGATCGACGCCTGCAATCAGAACAAAGTAAAGCTAAGCATCGGCTATAGAATGCATCACGAGCCCAACACTCAACAGATCATGAAGTGGGCGAAATCGAAACCGTATGGCAACATAATCACAGTTTCGGCAGCTGCCGGATATTTCGATCCGCGCACCGATCACTGGAAACAGAAAAAAGCAATGGGCGGCGGCGTCATGGGCGACATGGGTGTTTATCCTTTGAATGCTGCCCGATACGCGACCGGACTCGAACCTATTTCTGTGTCTGCAACAGCATCAACCACGCGACCCGAGATCTACAAAGAAGTAGTTGAGACTATGGTCTTCGACCTCGAATTCCCCGGTGGAATTACAGCTCATTGCGAGACCAGCTACGGTAAGTCGATGAACGACCTGATGGTCAATTGCAAGAACGGCTGGTATAAGTTATCTCCCTTCCAGGCATACAACGGCATCAATGGCGAGACCAGCGACGGGAAAAAACTTAATACTCCTATAAACAACGAACAGGCAAAGCAGATGGACGACGATGCGATCGCTATTATGAACAATAAGCCCATGCTTGTTCCGGGAGAAGAAGGATTGAAAGATATAAGGATTGTAGAGGCTGTATATAGATCGGCTAACGAAAAACGCCGGGTAACCATTTAAATCTTAGTTATTATGATCAGGAATTACGTAATCATCGCCTGGAGAAATTTTGTCAAACACAAAACGTTTTCTCTCATCAACATCACCGGGTTTGCGCTCGCCATGGCGTCGTGTTTCCTGATCATATTCCATATTCAAAGCGAGTTCGGCTACGAAACCATTTATCCGAACTACAAGAACATTTATCGGATCCATCCGCCCGAATGGGCAAAGAGCTCGGCACCGACCGCCCAGGCTGTGAAAGACTTCTTCCCGGAAGTAAAAGCGACCACTCGCTTCCTTGACTTCGGCGGCGGCAACATACTCCAATACAACGACTATCGCACAACGGTGGGACGTTCGTTCATGGCAGACAGCACAGCGATCGATATGTTCAACTACGAATTCATCGAGGGGAACCCGAAGACTTCACTACGTGCGCCGTTCACAGCTGTTCTCACAGAGTCCTTGGCGAAGAAAGTATTCAGGAACGGAGACGCTGTCGGAAAAACGATCACACTCAATAACGACACCGAGCTGGCGATCACCGGCGTGATCAAAGACGTTCCGGAGAATACGCACCTGCAGTTCGATATGCTCATCTCATTCTCAACTTTCTATAAGATGGTTTCACCGGAAGCAGCTTCGAATCGCGGCTGGATGGCGCCCTACACCTACCTCGACATTGCACCAGGCAAAGCAGACGATGTCACCAGCAGGTTTGGCGACTTCCAGGTGAAGTTCTACGAAGGATGGGATACCCCAGAAAAGCTCAGGGCAGCAAAAGGTCTCGAGCTTACTCCGCTTGCCGACATCCATCTTTACTCACACATGGAGCAGGAAATGAGCGAGAACAGCAACGTCAGCTATCTCTACATCTTTGCCGCCGTCGCCATCTTTATCTTGTTCATTGCATCGGTGAACTTCATTAACCTCAACATCTCCCTCGCATTCCGACGCATGAAGGAAACAGGGCTTCGAAAGGTAATGGGCGCAGTGAGAAGTCAACTCGTAAAACAATACCTCGCCGAAACACTCGTCACCAGCTTTATTGGCTTATTGCTGGCGATCAGTTTATTCTTCGCCGTCATTCCAAACTACAATGCACTTGCGGGCCGCGACGTTCACCCTTCCGATGTGCTCACCATACAAAACATGATGGTTATGGTCGGACTCATTCTCGGCGTAAGTTTATTGTCCGGCGCTTATCCCGCGCTGTTTATGTCGGGCTTCAAACCGACCGATGCATTGAAGAGCCAGAAAGGTCCGGATTCCTCTACCCCGTTTATCCGGAAAACCTTGGTCGCATTCCAATTTGCCGTATCGGCCTTCATGATCGCAAGCACGATCATCATCGTTCGCCAGATGAACTTCTTCAAAAACCAGGATCTCGGTTTCAATAAAGACCAGGTGATCTCCGTGAGGTTGTATGGTGAATTGAAAGACAAGATGGTCTCCAATCCCGATGCCGTGAAGAACGAACTCAAGAAAGACCCTTCGGTTCTTTCAGTTGCGATGGCATCCAACCTTCCCGGCGACCAGATCAGTGTCGAAGGCATCGTTCCTGAAAATGCAGATCCCAACGAACAGTTTGCGCAGTTCCGCGTTATGCGTGTCGACGACGAAATGATCCAGGCTTTGGAGATACCCGTTGTCGAAGGACGAAGCTTTTCTCTCGCCTTCAACGATTCAGCTTCATTCATCATAAATCGCGCAGCAGTTAAAGCACTCAACCTCGAAAACCCGATCGGCACGCGCGTCAGGAACAGCGCAACGAACGAGGTCGGCCCCATCGTTGGCGTCGTTGAAGATTATCATTTCGCTTCGCTACACAATGTTATCGAACCACTGGCCCTCCAGTACAAGCCGCAGTGGACCAACAACATGTTGTTGAAACTTAAATCCGACAACATGCCTGCTACTATCGCAAAGATCGAAAGTACGTTGAAGTCGATCGCTCCATCTAACCTTTTCTCTTACACATACTTCGAAGACAAGTGGAATTCACAATACAGGGAAGAATCGAAGATGAATGTGCTCTTCAATATGTTCTCCGTGTTTATGATAGTGATCTCCTGCATTGGTTTGTTTGGACTGTCGGCAATCTTGTTACAAACTCGCCGTAAGGAGATCGGGATACGAAAGGTTGTCGGTGCCAGCACAACCACCATTGTGCGCATCATGTCGAAGGAGTTCGTTATTCTCGTACTGATCGGCGTCGTTATCGGGTTGCCGCTTGCTTGGTACGCAATGGATTCCTGGCTCTCGAGGTTTGCCTACAAGATCAACATCACTGCCGACGTGTTTGTGATCTCTGTAGTTGTCTGTGTGTTGATCGCGTTCGGGTCTGTGTTGTTCAACGCGCTTCGGGCGGCACGCACTAATCCTATCGATTCATTAAGAAGCGAGTAATAATCATTATTTATGATACGGCATTATATGACATCCGCCTTTCGAAGGCTTCGAAGGAACAGGACATACACGTTGCTCAACATATTCGGATTGTCGATAGGCCTCGCGTGCTTCGCCATGATCGCATCCTGGGTGCGATTTGAGCTGAGCTTCGATCGCTTTCACGAAAAGAGCGAGCGCATCTACCGGGTTGCCAACCGCCTTACCGACGGTAGCTCCGTGTCCGACATGGCGATCACTTCTCCGCCACTTGCAGGTGCGCTACTCAGGGATATTCCCGAAATAGAGCTGGCTGTCCGCGTCGACCCGGTTGATAATGTAATGGCCTTCGGCGACAAAAAATTTCTCGAAGAAGGAATTGTTGCAGACCAGTCGTTCTTCGATATGTTCGACTTCAAGGTTCTCAAGGGCAATCGCAACTTCCTGCTGACCGAACCCTACTCTATTGTGCTGTCGAAGTCGTTGGCTGAAAAATATTTCGGAACCCTTGATCCGATAGGCCAGTCACTTCGGGTGTTCAGGTTCGACCCCGATGGTAACGGTGCCGAATTCAAAGTAACGGGAATTATCGAAGACCGACCCGACAATACACAATTCCCACTATACTTCATTCTCTCTTTCAAAACGGCAGAGAGTATCAACCCCCGCCTTCCCAATGGATGGTACAACAATATTGTATATACCTATTTCCTGCTTCATCAAGGCTCCGATCCGGCTGCCGTGCAAGCGAAGCTTCCGGGCATCACGGAAAAATACATGGCTTGGGGGAAGGAAGAGAAGGTCAATTTCAGCTTCTTCATTCAGAGCCTGGTCGACATCCATTTGTATTCCGACCTCACTTATGAAATGCCGGGCAACGGCAGCATCTCATTCGTGATCATATTCGCCACCATAGGTGTTATCGTGCTGCTGTTGGCGTGCATCAACTATATTAATCTTTCCACAGCGTATGCCAGCGAGCGATTCAAGGAGGTTGGCATCCATAAAACGATGGGCGCGGCGAAGCGGCAGCTTATGTTACGATACCTCACCGAGTCCTGGTTGCTCACATTATTCTCCCTTGTGATCGCACTCGGCTGGATGGAATTGTCACGCACGTTATTCGAGGAGCTCATAGGAACAAGCCTGACAGACATGTATACCCTTCAATCGATCGGACTGCTTGTATGCATCGCTTCTTTGGTAGGATTGGTTTCAGGTCTTTACCCGGCTGCTGTCCTTTCTTCATTCAAGCCGGTGAATGCATTGAAGGGCCAGTCTGGCGGATCATCGCGGGGTTGGCTGCGACAGGCACTCGTTGTTGCGCAGTTCGCCGTCACCACCATTCTCGTTATTGGCATCATTGGCGTGCATCTGCAGATGCGTTTCATTCAAAACAAAGACCTTGGATTCGATAAGAATAATCTTGTTGTATTCGGTGTGCATGGAAGTCCGGAGATCTACAAAGGATATAATGCCTTCGCAGATGAACTGTTGACACATCCGACCATCGCGGGTATTGCAAGGTCGAACACGGCGCTCGGTTCAGGCATTTCCACTTCTGTCGTGACAGCAGAAGATTTCGAGGGAAAAGTTTCAAGTGCTACAGTGTACGGAATGGCGATAGACCATGAATATCTCGATGTGTATAACATGGAGCTTCTCGCCGGAAGAAATTTCCGCATCGACAATGGAGCGGATTCGACGAAGGCATTCCTGGTGAATGAGGCGACCACCAAAATATTTGGTTATACTGATCCCGAAGACGCTGTTGGAAAGGAATTCAACTACGACGACAGGAAAGGATATATCATAGGTGTGATAAAAGATTTCAACTTTCATACCCTTCAGCACAAGATCGAGCCCTTCTATGCATTACTTCTCAACCGGGGATTTTCCAGGATCACGATCAGGATAAACGGCGACACAAAGAAAGGTTTCGACGACATAACGACCGTTTGGAAGAAGCATTTCCCAACCTCAGTTATCCAATATTCATTCTACCAGGACTCGCTGGCCGCCTCATATAAGTCCGAGTCTCGGTTCTCGACGATCTTCCTCGTGTTCTCCCTCATTTCGTTGGCGATCGCGTGTCTTGGGTTATTCGCACTTGTCTCTTACACCGTCGAGCGCCGCTCGAAGGAGATCGGCATACGTAAAGTGCTCGGTGCTTCCGTGGCAAATATCCTCTCGATGCTGTCGAAAGAGTTCCTGTTGTTGGTGGCAATAGCTTCGATTGCAGCCATTCCAGTGGGTTATTACTTCATGAATGAATGGTTAACAAGCTTCGCTTACCACATTTCATTGAACATGTTCATGTTGATCGTCGCTGGCTTGCTTGTGCTCGTCATTGCCTGGGCAACAGTTAGCTTACGAACGTTCAGAGCAGCATCGGCTAACCCGGTGGAGTCACTTCGAAGCGAGTGAAGTCGCTAACTATCATTGCCCCAAAGCAGCAATACCCATCTTCGAAGCAACTATTTGTAAAAAAAGTACGTTCGATATAAAAATTTTGGAATAAAGTTTGTTTTAGTCGGCAAAAACATGCTTAATTTTGTAAAAATGTTTTTAATGCTTTTACAACCACTACTAAAGCACGAACAACGAAATTGAAAAACGTTAGCCTCTTCTCAGCGCGCATAGACTTTCAAGAAAGTCTCCTCTGCAGTCGCTTCACCACACTCCCGTTGGTGCTCAGAAGCTTCCGAAGGCAAATCAGGATTTGATACCCGGGACTTAACAGTTCCCATTAGGTGCTTCTCAGGAAGAAAAGCACCCATCATTAATTTTTCCTATTTTAATTCTTACTGATTTGGACCAGAAAATCACAGTCCGGGTTGCTACTCCGGCTGATAAACATTATTCCGAGACCATCACAAAAGAGATGGAAGAATCGGCCAAAGCGCGCGGAACCGGTATCGCCAAGCGCTCTCCTCTATATATAGAGAAGAAAATGGACGAAGGAAAGGCCGTTATCGCCCACATCGCCGATGGCACATGGGTGGGCTTTTGCTACATCGAAGCGTGGGAACACGGCAAGTATGTGGCTAACTCAGGCCTCATTGTATCACCCGCATTCCGTAAAACCGGTGTTGCCACCGAGATCAAAAGGACCGTGTTTGAACTTTCACGCCGGATGTACCCCGACGCGAAGATCTTCGGACTCACAACCGGTCTCGCGGTCATGAAGATCAACTCAGACCTCGGCTACGAACCCGTTACCTATTCAGAGCTTACCAACGACGAAGAATTCTGGAAAGGCTGCCAGAGCTGCGTCAACTTCGATATTCTCACAAGCAAGAACCGGAAGAACTGTCTCTGTACAGCTATGCTCTACGATCCGGTAGAAAAAACACAAGAAACAAAGAAGCCTGAACCTCCTCCAATGCCGACTATCAACAGGCAGTCCAGGGAGTCCAGGCGCAAGGTCTTTGGCGAAAACCTAAGCCTCGTAGACCGTTTTACGCGCTTCAAACAGTTTGTCATGCTGAAAAACTGGAAGAGGAAGTCGTCAGACGGTCAGGAGAAAGGGATTCTCAGCTTGCTGTTCTTTTGGTAATCATGAGGTGAAGAGGTGAGGATGTGAAGAGGTGAAGGAAATCCGCGCATCGACACATCTTCTCATCTTCACCTCTTGATCTCCTCACATCCTCATATCTTTGACTAATGAAAAAAGTTGTCCTCGCTTTCAGCGGAGGCCTCGACACCTCCTATTGTGCCATTTACTTGTCGAAAGAGCTCGGCTACGAAGTTCACACGCTTACCGTGAACACCGGCGGCTTTAGTACCGAAGAGCTCGCACAGATCGAAAAACGGGCCCTCAGCCTCGGTGTCAAATCGCACCAGGCCGTTGACGAGACCCGTAACTATTACGACAAGGTGATCCGCTACCTCATTTATGGTAACGTACTCAAGAATGGCACCTATCCTCTAAGTGTGAGCGCCGAACGGATGTCGCAAGCACTCGCCGCGGCCCGCTACGCAAAAGCTATCGGTGCCACAGCGATTGCACATGGAAGCACAGGCGCCGGCAACGACCAGGTCCGCTTCGACATGGTTATCCAGATCCTCGCTCCCGGCACCGAGATCATTACGCCCATCCGCGACCTTCGCCTTAGCCGCGAAGCCGAGATTGAATACCTCAAGGCGCACGGCGTTCAGATGAACTTCGAGAAGGCCAAATATTCTATCAATAAGGGTATCTGGGGAACGTCGGTAGGCGGCAGAGAGACTTTAAACTCACTGGGCATGCTCCCCGAAGAAGCGTGGCCTACGCAGGTCACCAAACAAAACACAGAGGAGGTGAAACTGGGCTTCAGCCGTGGAGAGCTTATCTCGATCAACGGCCGCGAATACGACCACCCTACGCTGGCTATTCAAAAGCTGCAGGAGATCGCCGGATCTTATGGTATCGGAAGGGACATTCATGTTGGAGACACTATTATCGGTATCAAGGGACGCGTTGGCTTCGAAGCCGCGGCGCCTGTTGTTATTATTAAATCACATCATGCCCTGGAGAAGCACGTGCTTACGAAGTGGCAGCTAAGCTGGAAGGATCAGCTCGCACAGTTCTACGGCAACTGGCTGCACGAAGGCCAGTATCTCGATCCCGTTATGCGCGACATCGAAGCGTATCTCACGAGCTCGCAACAACACGTTACTGGAACCGTATCGGTATCGCTTTATCCTTACCGTTTCCAGATCAACGGCATCGAATCGGCTTACGATCTTATGTCGGCGAAGTTTGGAAAGTATGGCGAGATGAACCTCGGCTGGACGGGTGACGATGTGAAGGGTTTCACGAAAATATTCGGCAACCAGGTGGGTATCTATCACCAGGTGAAGGCCGAAGCAGAAAAAAGTTAATAGGTAAAAGGTAAAAAGTAAGGCTGTGATAAAGGTTGGTATTATTGGCGGAGCAGGATACACCGGTGGCGAGACGATTCGACTTATACTGAATCACCCATCTGCACAACTTGCTTTTGTGCAGAGCAGAAGCCAGGCTGGTAAGTATTTGTATGAAACTCATGCCGACCTGGTTGGTGAAACCGATCTGAAGTTTGTTTCCGAGATAGATGAGAATGTCGATGTTATCTTTTTGTGTCTGGGTCATGGTGAGAGTAAAAAATTGCTTTCTGAAAAGCCTCTGAAGACGAAGATCATCGACCTCGGTAATGACTTTAGATTGACCGATGAGTTTATCTATGGCCTGCCCGAGTTCCAAAGAGAGAAGATAAAGGGGGCAAGTAAAGTCGCCAACCCTGGATGTTTCGCTACAACTATACAGCTCGGGCTTCTCCCGTTAAAAGGATCTTTGAAAGACGTTTATACAACGGGGATCACAGGCTCTACCGGCGCTGGTCAAAAGCTGCAGGACACGACACATTTTACCTGGCGTGCTAATAACATTTCGGCTTACAAAACGCTCACTCATCAGCACATGGGTGAGATCAACAGAACGCTGGGGACTAAGGATGCCATACACTTCGTTCCCTGGAGAGGTGATTTTACGAGAGGTATTTTTGTGAGTAGTGTATTAACTAACGATGAATCTTTGGACACGCTTAATTCTTTATATAAAGATTTCTATAGATCACATCCATTCACGCACGTTGCCGATTCGATGATCGATCTGAAACAGGTGGTGAACACCAACAAGTGCCTCATCTTTTTAGAGAAAGAAGGAAACAAGCTCGTCGTCCATTCGGCGCTCGATAATTTATTGAAGGGTGCCAGCGGACAGGCGGTGCAGAATATGAATTTAATGTTCGGCTTCGAAGAGACAGCCGGATTGAAACTAAAATCAATCGTCTTCTAATATGAATATCGCGATTCTTGGTGGAGGAAACCTCGGTGCCGCAATTGCTCGCGGCGTCGTAAAATCAAAGCTCACATCACCTTCTTCAATCACAATCACAAGAAGGCATTTGCCCAAGCTCGAGCAATTGAAATTCGATGGCTATTCGGTAACGTCCGATAACCAGGCTGCCGTGAAGTCGGCGTCTGTCATTATCCTGGCCGTGCAGCCAAAGCAGCTCGCGGCGCTCATCCAGGAAATTGCACCGGTAATAACCGACAAGCATATTCTTGTTTCCACCATCACCGGTAGCTCCACCGAAGAGATTGCCGGCCTCGTTGGAAAAAAGGTTGCTATCGTTCGTGCCATGCCCAACACCGCGATCGCTATCGGCGCTTCGATGACGTGCCTTTGTGCACGCGACACCACCGATAAGCAACTGGCCGACATTCGCAAGCTCTTCGATGCCGTTGGCGTTACATTGGTGATTGAGGAACGGTTGATGAAGGCCGCAACCGTTCTCGCAGCGAGTGGTATCGCATTCTACATGCGCTACATCCGCGCCGCCACACAGGGCGGTATTCAAATGGGATTCGACGCCGAAGAAGCACAGCTCATCGCAGGCCAGACTGCCCGCGGCGCCGCCTCGCTCCTCCTCGAAAACGGATCGCATCCTGAAACGGAGATCGACAAAGTAACAACACCCGAAGGTTGCACCATCACCGGTCTCAACGAAATGGAACACCAGGGCTTGAGCTCCGCGCTCATCAAAGGCATTATTGCATCATTCGATAAGATCAACACCATCAAGAAATGAAGTCGTTCGACGTATATCCACTGTTTCCCATCGAGCCCGTTCGCGCACAAGGTTCATGGCTTTGGGACGATAAAGGAGAAAAATATCTCGACCTCTATGGCGGTCACGCCGTGATCTCTATTGGCCACGGCCATCCGCATTACGTAAAGGCGATCGAAGATCAGCTCAGCAAGATCTCCTTCTATTCCAACAGCGTTCAGAATCCATTGCAGGAACGTCTCGCCGAAAAGCTAGGCGAAGTTTCCGGTTACCCCGATTATCAATTGTTCATGGTGAACTCGGGCGCCGAAGCCAATGAGAACGCGCTTAAGCTCGCCTCGTTCGCAACAGGTCGCAAGAAGATCATCGCCTTCAAGAAAGCATTTCACGGAAGAACGTCTGGTGCCGTAGCAGCCACCGACAATGCAAAGATCGTTTCTCCATTCAATGCCAACCACTCGGTGGAGTTTATTCCACTCAACGATGTGGCCGGCTTAAGCAAGATCAATAACGAGATAGCCGCCGTTATTATCGAAGGCATCCAGGGCGTCGGTGGCATTCAGCTTCCCGACGACGATTTCTTAAGAAAACTTCAAGCAAAGTGTAAAGAAGCTGGCGCCCTATTGATACTCGACGAGATCCAGTGCGGCTACGGAAGAACAGGGAAGTTCTTCGCTCACCAGTATGCCGGCATCACACCCGACCTGATCACCATCGCGAAAGGCATGGGCAACGGATTTCCCGTGGGCGGACTGATGATCAGCCCTGCCATCAAGGGAGTTCATGGTATGCTCGGAACAACATTCGGCGGCAATCATCTTGCCTGCGCTGCAAGCCTCGCCGTGCTCGAAGTGATCGACAAAGAAAAACTGATGAAGAACGCCCAGGTGCTCGGCGACTATTGGATGAAGGAGCTGAAGTCGTTCCCGTCGGTAACTTCCGTACGCGGACGTGGATTGATCATCGGCTTCGATCTGCCCGAAAACCTCGCAAGCCTCAGAAAAGACCTGCTGTTCAAGCATCATATTTTTACCGGCGAAGCAAAACCAAATACCATCCGTTTGCTTCCATCACTGGCTTTGAAACAGGAGGAAGCTTCGGCATTGATCGAAGCCCTTACCGTTGAATTTAATCTCACCGTTGCCTGATGAAGAACTTCCTCTCTGTTGGTGATGTAAGTGATCTCGACAAGCTGATCGATAAGGCCCTCGAATACAAAGCATCCCCGCTCCACGATCGCACCCTTGGCAAAGACAAGACCATGGGCATGCTGTTCCTCAATCCAAGTATGCGCACGAGGTTGAGTACCCAGCTCGCCGCTAAAAATCTCGGCATGGAATCTATCGTATTCAATGTAGGTCAGGACGGTTGGGCATTGGAGTTCGAAGATGAAGCGATCATGAGCGGGAACACCGTTGAGCACGTAAAGGATGCTGCGCCGATCCTCGGCAAGTACTTTGACGTGCTTGGGATCAGGACGTTCCCCGGCTTAAAGAACAAAGAGGAAGACTACAGCGAACTGTATATAAAGCAGTTCATCAAATACGCGGGCATCCCCGTGGTAAGCCTCGAAAGCGCCACACTGCATCCCCTGCAAAGTCTCACCGATCTCATTACAATGCGTGAGGTCTACCGTGAAAAAAGAAAGCCCAGGGTTGTACTCACATGGGCGCCGCACGTGAAAGCTCTTCCGCAATGTGTCGCCAACAGCTTCGCGCAATGGGTGAACTATTGGGGTGGGGCCGATTTTGTGATCACGCACCCCGAAGACTATGAGCTGAGCAAGCAGTTCACAAAGGGCGCTACGATCACACACGACCAGGAAGAAGCACTTGAGGGCGCCGATTTCGTGTACGTGAAGAACTGGAGCTGCTTCGAAGACTATGGAAAGATGTATGTGAACGACCCGCGCTGGATGCTGACACAGGAAAAAATCAAGAAAACGAACAATGCCAGGGTCATGCATTGCTTGCCTGTCAGACGAAATGTTGAACTTAGCGACGAAATTCTCGACAGCAGCAACAGCGTGGTAACGCAGCAGGCAGGTAACAGGGTATGGGCTGCACAGGCGGTGTTGAGTGAAATATTGAAAGGATGAAATAACTCTCGCAGATGGTACGGATCCACAGAAAAAAATCGGTGCGATCTGTGGGATCTGTGAGCAAAAAAGAATGAACCGGTTATATATCATAAAGATTGGTGGGAATGTCCTCGATGACGACAATGCATTGAAGATCTTTCTTAAAGACTTTGCTTCAATACAGGCACCGAAAATCCTTATTCATGGTGGCGGAAAAATCGCAACCAAGCTAGGTGATGAGCTGGGTATAAAGTCCAACTACGTGAAGGGCCGCCGCATTACCGATGCTCAAACACTGGACCTCGTTACGATGGTGTACGGTGGACTTGTGAACAAGCAGATCGTCGCAAAGCTACAGCAACTGGGTTGCAACGCGATGGGTGTTACCGGTGCCGATGGCAATATGATCAAGGCCGTGAAGCGTCCCGTGAAAGATGTCGATTACGGTTATGTGGGTGATATCACGGCAGCAAGCGTGAACTCAACGTTGCTTTATTTTCTTCTGAAACAGAACGTCATCCCTGTATTCGCGTCGCTCACGCACGCCGACGGTGTGATGCTTAATACAAATGCCGATACCATCGCACAGGTATTGGCCGTGTCCCTCAGCAAACATTTCGATGTGCGACTGATCTTCTGCTTCGAAAAGAAGGGTGTATTGAAAGATGTGGCCGACGACGATTCCGTTATCAAACAGCTCGACGAATCGTCGTATCAGCGACTTTTGAAGCAAGGATCTTTCCATGATGGGATCTTGCCGAAACTTGAAAATGCTTTCGAAGCGATAAATGCAGGAGTGCGCGAGGTGCTCATCGGCGACGCCACACACCTCACCCGCAACACCGGTCAAGAGACCGAAGGAACGTTGATAACCAAGTAATGAACGAAGCGGTTGAACTCTTAAAACAATTAATAAGTATTCCGTCATTTAGCCGCGAAGAAAACAAGACCGCGGACGTTCTTTCTGATTTTTTCGATAAAAAGGGAATTAAGGTGAACCGGCATTTGAATAATGTCTGGGTGCAGTCACTGAACTTCGATCAAAGCAAACCCACTCTTCTTCTTAACTCACATCACGACACAGTAAAACCAAATCCCGGCTACACACGCAACCCTTTTAAGCCAACTGTTGAAGATGGAAAACTGTATGGACTCGGCAGCAACGATGCAGGTGGTCCGCTGGTGTCGTTGATCGCAACATTCCTGCATTTCTATTCGAAGCCGCTCAAATACAATCTCGTGTTCGCCGCCACTGCCGAAGAAGAGATCTCCGGCGTGAATGGCATTGAAAGCATCTGGACCATGCTTCCGGGGATCGACTGTGCTATAGTTGGCGAACCTACGCTCACCGATATCGCGGTTGCCGAAAAGGGATTGATGGTACTGGATTGTATCGCGAAAGGGAAAGCAGGCCATGCTGCGCGCGAAGAGGGGATCAATGCGATCTACGAGGCGCTGAAAGACATCGAGTGGTTCCGGAATTATTCGTTCCCGAAAGTGTCGGAGACTCTGGGAAAAGTAAAGATGTCGGTTACGGTGATCAACGCCGGCCAGGCACACAACCAGGTGCCGCCCGAATGTAAGTTCACTGTCGATGTTCGTGTAACGGACAGCTATACGCTCGAAGAGGTTCTTGATACGGTTCGCAAAAATGTCAGGTGCGAGGTTGCTCCGCGGTCATTGAGACTAAGACCTTCCGGGATCGACAGCAATCATCCCTTGGTTGTATCTTCGAGGAAGCTCGGAAAGAAAATGTACGGCTCTCCAACAACATCCGACCAGGCATTGATCCCCGCGCCGTCGATAAAAGTCGGTCCGGGCGACTCCGCCCGCTCCCACTCTGCCGATGAGTTCATCTACCTGCACGAGATCGAAGCAGGCATCGACACCTACATCAAAATAATCGAGGGAATACAAACGCTATGAAACTCTGGCAAAAAGATAAAGACTCGTTACAGGAGGTCACCCGCTTCACTACCGGCCTCGATCGCGAGATGGACTTGTTTCTTGCTCCTTTCGATGTACTGGGTTCCCTCGCGCATATCCGAATGCTCGAGTCCATCGGGCTTTTAAAAAAGGAAGATCTCGTGAAGCTTACTTCGGGACTAAAGGACATCTATCAACAAATTCAAAAAGGAAATTTCAAGATCGACGACGGCGTTGAAGATGTTCATTCACAGGTAGAAATGCTCCTCGGGGAGCTCGGAAAGAAAATTCACAGCGGCAGATCACGCAACGACCAGGTTCTTGTCGACATCAAATTGTATCTGCGTCACGAAATACACAACATCGTTCACCTTACGAGACTGTTCTTCGAGCTGCTCGTCACGAAAAGCGAAGAACATAAAGACAAGCTGATGCCTGGCTACACGCACCTTCAGCTAGCGATGCCCTCATCGTTCGGTTTGTGGTTCGGAGCTTACGCCGAGAGTCTTGTCGACGATATGATCGCATTGCAGGCTGCGTTTCGTGTGGTGAACAAAAATCCGCTGGGCTCTGCCGCGGGTTATGGTTCTTCTTTTCCTCTTGATAGAAAAATGACGACAGAGCTGTTGGGGTTTGACGATCTTAATTACAATGTTGTATACGCACAGATGGGACGTGGGAAGACCGAACGGATCTTTGCTTCGGCAATGGGAAATATCGCTGCCACTCTGGGAAAGCTCTCGATGGACGCGACGTTGTTCCTCAACCAGAACTTTGGCTTCATAAGTTTTCCCGATGAGCTTACGACCGGTTCGAGCATTATGCCTCATAAAAAGAACCCCGATGTTTTCGAGATCATTCGCGCCAGATGCAATCAGCTCGTGGCGTTGCCCAATAGCATTGCGATGGGCACGTCGAACTTGCCGTCGGGATATCATCGCGACCTGCAGGTACTGAAAGAGATGTTGTTCCCTGCGATCCAGCAACTAAAACAATGTCTCGAAATGGCCCACCTCATGATCGAGAACATCAGTGTGAAGAGCGATCTCCTGAAAGATGAAAAATATAAATATCTTTTTAGTGTCGAAGAAGTGAATAAGCTCGTGTTGTCTGGTGTACCTTTCCGCGACGCCTATAAGAAGGTCGGGTTGGATATCGAGCAATCCAGATATAACCCATCGACAACCGTTGCCCACACGCACGTTGGAAGTATTGGCAATCTCGCTAACGCATCGATAAAAGAAATGATGTCACAGGTCTTGAAGTCATTTAACTTCGAGAAAATCGAAGAAAAAGAAAACGAACTCATTGCATGATCCTGGGAATTATCATAGCTATTTCCGTTGCCGGGTACTTGTTCGATCTCGTATTGGACATCCTCAACGCCAGGGCACGTCGTTATGACATTCCTGCAGAGGTTGCCGATTTCTATGATAAAGAGAAATATGTAAAGTCGCTGGAGTATCAGCGTGTCAGGACGAACTTTTCATTCATTAGTGGTGGCTTCAGCTTCCTGATCTCATTGTCGATGTTGTTGTTCGGAGGCTTTGGGTATGTCGATTCGTTGCTGAGGCCGTCTATCGAAAGCGAGACCCTTCTTGCGTTAGCATTCTTCGGGATCATGATCGTGGGGTCGGATATACTCACGCTGCCGTTCCAGTTGTATTCTACTTTTGTGATCGAAGAACGTTTTGGGTTCAACAAGACTACGGCAGGGACATTTATTGCCGACAAGATCAAGGCGTATCTTATGGGTGGGATCATCGGCGCAGTGCTGTTATCGCTGCTGATCTTTTTGGTGAACAAATTCGGCCCCCAGTTCTGGATCTGGTTTGGTATCGTGGCAGCGGTGGTAGTGCTATTCATCAATATGTTCTATACGTCGTGGATACTCCCGATTTTCAACAAGCTCACGATACTTCCCGACGGCGATCTCAAGTCGGCCATTCAAAGTTTTAGCAAGAAGGTGAGCTTCCCGCTCGACAATATTTTCGTAATGGATGGGTCGAAGCGAAGCAGCAAGGCCAACGCATTCTTTTCGGGTATCGGTGCGAAGAAGAAGATCGTTCTTTACGACACATTGATCGACAACCACACAACGGAAGAGCTTGTGGCGGTGCTCGCTCACGAAGTCGGACATTTCAAGAAAAAGCACATTGTGTTGAGCCTGGTGCTGTCGGTGGTGCAGATCTTTTTTGTGTTGTTTGTTTTATCGCGAATGATCTTCAACAGCGACCTCTCTATTGCCCTGGGAGGAACGCAGCAGGCGATCCATCTTAACCTGATCGCTTTCGCGATATTGTTCTCGCCTATTTCGGCAGTAACCGGTTTGTTGATGACGCTCCTGAGCCGCAGGAATGAGTATGAAGCGGATGCCTATGCACGCGAGACGTATAGCGGCGAGGCGTTGAGCAATGCATTAAAGAAGCTGTCGGTAGATACGCTGAGCAACTTGTATCCACACCCGGCGTATGTGTTCTTCCACTACTCCCATCCACCCCTGCTGCAACGATTGGCAGCGTTGAAGGGAAAGGGTTAAGTAAGAGACTTCAAAATAAATAGTTGTGTCACGATAAGGGGATTACCCCGCCGTACGCGGGGTAATGACTGCTTCGAGGATGACGCTGCGTCGGGCAATGGCGGTTTGGAAGGCCTGCTTCACCACGAGCAGCTTTGAAAAAATGCTGATTTTTTCCCCTCTCTCCTCCTAATTTTTTCCTCATCTCCTATTGCGTAAGTAAATACTTACATATATATTTGTAAGCAGATACTTACATATAGACCAAACGAAATGCAAACGCGCAGAGACGTGTTTCAGGCTATTGCTGACCCCACGCGCAGGGACATCATCAACCTGATCGCACACCAATCCATGAACCTCAACTCCATCGCCGAGAATTTCGATGTGAGCCGGCCGGCTATCTCGCAACACATCAAGATCCTTATCGAATGCGGACTGGTAACGATACGACAACAAGGTCGCGAACGGTTTGCCGAAGCCACTCTTCAACCACTCAACCAGGTGAGCGACTGGATCGAAGCGTTCCGTAAAAGGATCGACGAAAAATTCGACGCACTGGATGAAGTACTCGAAGAGATGAAAGCTTCCGAAAGAAAGAAAAAGTCGAAAAAAAGTAAGTAACAGAACGAACAACGAACAACGAAAACGATTTCACCATGACAACTAAAACCAAAAACAAATCGCAGGTTACTGTTGAACCCGGAAAACAGGAAATAATTGTAGTAAGAGAATTCGATGCACCACGCGATATGGTATTCAAAGCATTCACCGATCAAAAGCTTGTTGAGAAATGGTTGAGCCCAAAAAGTCTCAAGATGCGCATCGACAAGTTCGAACCGAAACGCGGTGGCTCATACCGATATGTTCACTCCGACAGCAATGGAAATGAGTTCGCATTCCGCGGCGTTACTCATGAACTCATTGCTCCTGAGCTCGTGATCCAGACTTTCGAGTTCGAAGGGCTCCCGGAAAAAGGACACGTTGCGTTGGAGACAACACGCTTCGAATCGCTCCCGAACAACCGCACCCGTCTCGTCAATCAGACTGTATTCCAGTCGGTACAGGATCGCGATGGAATGGTTGCTTCGGGAATGGAGGGCGGAATGAATGATGCCTATGAGAAGCTCGACGAGTTGCTTGCTGGAATGATCTGAGAAAGTTTTGAGAAGAGTGAGCGGGAAACGGGGTTCGAACCCGCGACCTATAGCTTGGGAAGCTATCGCTCTACCAACTGAGCTACTCCCGCATAGCCCTCCGGAGCTTTCGCTTTGGAGGGCTTTGTTTTTTCAAATCTATGAAAAACTTTAAGGTCCTTTCGTAATTATTATCGTCATAAATCCAATAAACAACACCACGAGCTCCAGCATAGTACTCCAGTGCTTCTTGATGAACGATACCTCTCCCTCCTCCTGTTTCCTGCGTTCTGCTTCCTCCTTCTCCTCCTGTTCCTTCTTCTTCAGGTAATCTGGACGAAAGATAAGCGCAAACAGCCAGCCTCCGTAAATAATTATTCCTACCAGGATCTTAAGTCCACCGAAGCAGACTGCTACCATACCAAGAATGCCGATGAAGGAGGTATTGAAGGTCCAGAAAAAGGAATAGCCCGTTGCGGCGAACGCGAGGCCAATAACAATGTGCTCGAAGAAGGGGGTGGCTTTTTGGACGAAGGAATTCATTTAGATCGGTAAATAACTACCGGTCCTGGCAGGCGTATATACTCCCCGAAACCCAATAGTAATCTCCCTAAATCTACAACAGGAAAACCTGATGTTCTATTTCTTCATTTACGCCTCATTTATTACATCCACCGGTCACAAAAAGCCGCTTTTTGGCCAAAATCAGCGCGATTTCATAAATTCCGTCAATGAAAAACACGAGGCGGTCCCTTAAGGAGCGGTATAGCATCTTCATCGGATCAATAATTGTCATCATTCTGGCAACACAGGCTGTCGTCCAATACGACCTGGGTCAACAGAATGAAGACGCGAAACTTATCAACATTGCCGGACGTCAGCGCATGCTTAGCCAACGCATCTCCAAGCTCGTGCTCTATATCGAAAATGGAATTCAATTCAACGGGAAGCCAAATCCCGAATGGCATCAGGTCGATTCACTTGAGAAGATCGTCAACGAATGGGAACGTGTTCACAATTCGCTCCTTGATCGTTCAAAGACCGGCGACAACAGCGCTGTTATTGACTCACTCTTAAGAGTTAACACATCTTATCTCCAACCGATCGTTACAGCTTGTCGCGAGGTCGTGGCAAAACCGGATCCACCGACGGTGGGCGCTGCCGTACAAACCATCGCCAACAGCGAGATCCGCTTCCTGTTGACGATGGACCGGACAGTGAATCAATACCAGCACGAAGCCGAGCAGAAGCTTCGAACCCTCAAACTCATCGAACTGCTGCTGGCCGCTATTGCTTTGGGTGTGATCGTGTTGGAGTTCATATTCTTTTTCCTTCCGATGCTCAATAAGCTTCGGAATAATAATCACAAGTTGTCGAAACTGAATCGCAAGCTGGTGGAGTCGAACAACGACCTGGTCGCCACGGAAGAAGAGATTCGCGCACAACTCGAACACATCAGCGACCTGCAGGCGGAAGTCGAGTCGAGGGAGCGACAACTTCGTGAGCTGGTCGAGACAGCTACCGATATGATCTACGAGCTCGACGAGACCGGCAAGTTCTCTTACGTGAACCCCGTGCTCGAAAGCGTGACGGAGTTCACACAACAGGAATTGCTGGCGAAAAAATATTGGGAGCTTGTTCATCCCGACGAACGTGAGGAGGTCGTGAAGTTTTACATGGCCCAACGCAAAGAACGACAGGCGACGAGCTTCCTGCGCCTGAGGATCTGCACAAAGTCGAACAAGGCGATCTGGATCGATCAGAATGTCAGGATGTTCTTCAAGCAGAACTGGGCATACAAGGTGAGTGTAGTGGCTCGCGACGTGACCAAGCTTCGCGAAGCCGAGCTTCGCGTTGCCGACAGCGAGCGTTTGTTCAGGACCCTTGCCGAGAATGCGCCGGTCGGCATATTCGAAGCGGATGCACAAGGCAAACCGATCTACGTGAACAAACGATGGTGTTTACTCAGTGGCATGAGCGAGGAGCAGTTGATGAAGGAGGGCTGGACGGCGAGTGTGGCTCCGGAGTTCATTGACCAGATCTACGTGGAATGGGAGAAGGCACTTGCCAACAATCGTGAGCTTGACATAGAAGTAAGGTGGATCACTCCTGCGAGCGTGAACGGTGAGACCTGGGTAAACACGCGCTGCATTGCACTAAGAGATGACAAGAACGTCGTTACGGGCTTCCTGGCGACGGCCATCGACATCACAGCGCTAAAGCTCGCACAGCAAAAGCTGGCCGAAAGCGAAAAGCTCTATCGCCTGCTTGCTACCAATTCGAAGGATCTCATTACGCTCTATCGTGCTGATGACAACGCGACGCGCGTGTTCATCTCTCCTTCTGTTAAAGATATCCTGGGATATGCGCCCGAGGAACTCATCGGGAGATCGCCGTTCGATATTATACTCGAGGAAGATGCGCAAGGCATGCGAGATGTGACCCATAGAGTAACAATGAGTGGTCGTCCCGCGGCTGTTGAATATCGCATCCGTAAAAAGGACGGAACGGTTATCTGGATGGAATCAAACTCACATCCTTTCTTTGATGCCGATGGAAAAATGATCGGCTTCCAGACATCAGCACGCGATATCACACAACGAAAAGAATTCCAGCGCGAACTGATCCTGGCCAAAGAGAGAGCCGAAGAGGCTACGAAGACCAAGAGCCAATTCCTGAGCATGATGAGTCACGAGATCCGTACACCGATGAATGCGATCATCGGTTTGTCGAACCTCTTGTTGGCCGACAATCCCCGCCAGGACCAGGTCGACAGTCTTGAGCTATTGAAATTCTCTGGTCATAATCTTCTCGCTATTCTAAACGATATTCTCGACTTCTCGAAGATCGAAGCCAACAAGGTGACACTCGAATACGTCGATTTTAATTTGGAGGAGTCGATCGCGAACATCGTAAAGATGCTGGAGCCGAAGGCCGATGAGAAAGGTATCAAGATCGCATACAGCTACGATCCACGACTCCCCAAAGAAGTTAAAGCCGACCCGGTACGCATGAGCCAGGTGATGACAAACCTGATCAGCAACGCCGTGAAGTTCACCGAAAAGGGAACAGTAACAGTGGACGTAAGGCACGGCGTGCCCAGTCAACAACTGAATGGTCTCGAATATTTCTTCTTTGACTTCCGGATCAAAGACAGCGGTATCGGCATCCCCGAAGACAAGCTGCAGACCATTTTCGAAAGCTTCTCGCAAGCAGCCGGGGACACCACCCGTAAGTTTGGCGGTACGGGTCTGGGTTTGACGATTACGCGCCGGCTGATCAACCTGATGGGTAGCGAGATCCATGTTAGCAGCAAACTGGGCGAAGGCTCGGATTTCCATTTTACGCTAAAGCTCGAACGTGGTCGTATCATTAAACCGGAACCGAAGAACATCGATAAGACCAGCAGCATCCTTAAAGATCGCGGCATAGAGGTGTTATTGGTTGAAGACAATCGCGTGAACCAGGTTGTCGCTACGAATTTCTTCCGTCGTTGGGGAGTGAAGTACGATATCGCGAACAACGGCAAAGAAGCTGTAGATATGGTCACTAAAAAGATCTACGACATGGTGTTCATGGACCTCCAGATGCCGGAGATGGACGGCTACCAGGCCACGCATGCCATCCGGCAAATGAAAGACTCATATTTCAAAAAGCTCCCAATCGTAGCGCTTACGGCTTCGGCAATGATCAGCATGCGCGACAAGGTAATGGCATCCGGTATGACCGACTTTATGACGAAGCCGTTCCAACCGGAAGATCTGCAGGCGATCATTTTGAAGTATACATCACCGGAAAAATCGGAGGGCATTGGATCGATTGCCAACAGCCTCGATATGTATACCGAAGGAAATATGGATTTCAAGAAAGAGCTGATCGGTCACCTCATTAAGAACATTGAAGAGCTCACCTCTGCGCTACAGTCATCCGTACAAATGAAAGACGCATCCCTGTTCCATGCTGCGGCGCACAAATGCCGCACAACATTAACGATGCTCGGCGACCACGAGCTGTTGAAAGTTGTGGACGAGGTGAAGAGCGCGTTGGATCGGGACGAGGGAAA
The DNA here is from genome assembly GCA_964490505.1 of uncultured Ohtaekwangia sp. Taxonomy (GTDB): domain Bacteria; phylum Bacteroidota; class Bacteroidia; order Cytophagales; family Cyclobacteriaceae; genus ELB16-189. The sequence continues at coordinate 666,602 of CAZBCP010000001.1, forward strand.
GCTGAGCGTTATCCTCGATCAAAAGTTTTCAAGGCTCGTGAAAGATACAATGGAAGGGCTATCGGAAGAGCTGGAGGCTATCAAGACTCTTTAAACGGGTTCGCGTCGCTCGTTGCGAAGAATCGCATCTTATAGCCATGGACGCGATGACAATTAGTGTATAATTAAGGTCTGTATTTGTTCCAGTGACTTCCCTTTTGTCTCCGGCATGATCTTCCATGCGAAGATCAGTTGCAATACTGCCACGCCAGCAAACACGGCAAATGCGATCGCGCCGCCAATAATAGAATCCTGTCCATCGGATGTACGCACGATGATCGGAAAGATCCACGATACGATCCATGCCATGATCCAGTGCGTGGAGCTTCCGAGGGTTTGACCTTTCGCACGAACGCTGTTGGGAAATATTTCTGATATAAATACCCAAATGACCGCGCCTTGCGACAGCGCAAAAGAGGCGATGAAAATGATCAGGTAGAGCATAACCGAATAGCCCGCGTATGCTTCTTTGAAGAACGCGTACGAAACGAGGCCGAGCGAAAGTATGATCCCGAACGAGCCAATGATAAGAAGTGTTTTTCGACCGATCTTATCGATCACGGAGATGGCGAGGATCGTGAAGATCATGTTCGTGACGCCGATGGAAACTGATTGCAGCAATGAAGCGTCTTTGGCGATACCGGTCATTTCAAAAATGGAGGGAGCGTAATACATGATCGCGTTGATGCCGACCATTTGATTGAAGAACGCGATCGTTACCGCATAGAAGATCGGCGCCGAATACGTTTTGGTGAATAGTTTCACTTCCTTTCCGGTCTCTGATCCCAATGAATCAGAAACATCTTTCAAAGATCTCTCGGGGTCGGGCTCCCCTATTTTCTTCAGAACGTCCAAAGCTTCGGAAGTCTTTCCCTTCTTGATCAACCAGCGCGGGCTTTCCGGAACGAGGAACACTAAACTAAAATAGAGGGCCGAAGGAATTGCCTGTACGCCGAGCATCCATCGCCAGGCTTCGTCGCTGATCCCAAACAATAGATAATTCGAAACGAATGCTATCAAAATACCCGAAACAACATTGAACTGGAACAAGGCAACCAGCCTGCCTCTCGAAGCCGCGGGCGAGATCTCGGAAATGTACATCGGTCCGACAACCGACGATGCGCCAACCCCAATACCACCGAGGAACCTGAAGAGCACAAACACCTCCCAAGAGGTGGTGAGCGCCGTGGCGAGCGACGTCGCCAGGTAGAGAACTCCAATGGCCTGCAGCATCTTCTTGCGTCCATACTTTTCTGCTGGCTGCCCTGCGACTAACGCGCCAAGTACAGTACCAGCCAGTGCCGACGAAACCGTAAAGCCATGCATTACATTCGATAACGACCACAGTTCCTGTATTGACTTCTCGACACCAGAGATCACGGCAGTGTCGAAACCAAAGAGAAAGCCACCCAATGCTGCAACGATCGAATTGCGGATGGCGGTGCCAGAATTATTCATTTATCTGTCGGATAATCTATAAACAAACTTGAGTCCCGACCATGTCTCGTCTACCGCACATACTTTCACGTCTACCAAACCATTCTTCAGTCCGAAGTCACGAATTATATTCTCATCGAGGTCGGTTGGAATCTTTGCCGATTTCTTTGGCCATGAGATCCACATCATTCCATCCTTCTTCAAAAGCCTCTTGTTCGAAAGAAATTGTTTTGAAAACTCTTTGTTGGAAACCACGAATACATGAACAAAATCCAGGTCCTTCGATTTATTAAATTGAACATCTTTCGGCAAAGGACTCAGCCAATCGAAATATTTTTCAGGTTGATTGATGACGAGACACTTGAACTCCGGTTTGATACCGAGTTTTTTTGAGAGCGGTGTTCCAGAATAACCTGCCATAAAGGTGCGGGTGCTAGGTGCTGGGTTCGGATATTATTTGGTTTCGACTTTTCCTGGTAAGGGATATTTTCTTCCGGCGTCATCGATCACTAATATCCAATCTCTTCCTTCTTTCGGTGGCGTGAATGTTCGCTGGCCTGATTTCACGTCTGCGCCGGGTATAACCTTTCCTGTCTCAGGACTGAACCAGTAAACTTTCTTTATGTTGCCGCTAATGCGCGACACGTCGATCGTTACGGGTTCATTCTTCGGAAGGTAGATCATTGCGTAAGTATTATTCGCGTCGCGGGTGGCGACCAAAAGATCTTTCCAATCGGTGCCGGCATTCGATAAGATGATCGACTGATCGGGCACACGAACGAAATACGGTCGCGACAGCATTAGGTCTTTAAGAAATTTCATTTGGTTGGCAGCAGCCGCTTCGGAAGCTTGTTGCCAGGTGAGAAGCGTGTCGCCATTATTTATTGGTGCATACAGTTCTTTATTAGCGAAGCCCCATATCGCATGATGTCCGTATGTGACCCCACAGCCACCGGCAAATACTCCGCGATAGATTCGAGCTCTTACATCATACGCAGTGAAATATCCCCTACCGGCTCGCGTCCACTTACCGTCCCATGGATTAACGGGGTGATCTTCGTAGCAGGGTTCCATGTCGAGCACGGGCTTGGCAGGCTTCAGGCTCATATCGTTGGCGATCATCTTCCATACTTCCATTTCCCTGTTGCCGTGTCCCGATTGCAGCGCATTCATGTCGAGCCATTCGTTGTTGTGCAGGTATGGCGACGATGATGTTCCGCCGTTTGGATGATAGGTAATGAACGCATCCTTGCCCAGAACATCTTCGATGCCCTTTGCCATTGCATCCCATATCGGTCGAACATCGCGTTCGATCTCTACATTATCTTCTTTGCCTTTGAAAACCGGCGGACGATCGCCGCCAAGGATCCATATAATACGGCCCTTGTGACCTTTGTAACGATTGGCTAGTGTCTTTCCATAAACTTCGGCATTGGCGGCGTTGAATATCATCGGACCTTCGCCCCAGATCTTTGTCACCTTATCGCCCCACGTTGGAAGAAGGCCGACATACATTCCCTTCTCGATTATTTTCCCGATTACATAATCGACGTGATCCCAATAATCGTATTCGTAAGCATTTTTTGGATCGCTTCCAGGAGTGGTGTTCAATTGTGTTGGGTCCTCATTGTTCAACGGCCAGTCGCCATAACGATTGGGTTGACGGATACCGCTGAATTCGGCAAGAGCAACGGCCTGAATGACATTGAATCCCTGCTTGCGTCGTGTCTCCAGAAATGCGTCGGTCTCTTCGCGGGTCATGCGATGAAACAATTCCCAGTCTGTATCGCCCAACCAGAAGAAAGGGCGCCCGGTTGAATCGGCGAGGAAGCGGTGATTATCGCTAACGCGGATTTGCGCATTACAAAAAGCAAAGCCAAGCAAGAGACATAGTGTGACGGCTAGACGGCGCATAGGTAAATATAACACAAAAGCCCCGTAGCAGAGGCTACAGGGCTTTGTAAAACGGTTTGAGTTATTGAGCTCTTAGTTCTTGCTCATCTTGTCCATCTCGGCATTGAAAGTGTCTTTGAACTTTTCGTAGTCGTAGTCGATCTTCAGACGTTCGTCTTTAGAGAGACGTTCGTTGTACTTGGCGATCAGATCAGCTGCCGACAATTCGATAGCAACATAAGTCTTGTAGTTACCATCCTGGGTCTTCACAAGCTTTTCGCATTTTGTTACGATGCCTGACAGTGTTTGATCTACAACTTCCCTGTTAAGGCTCTCGAAGCGTTGCTCAAGTTCTTCTTTGTTGTTCATCGTGCGAGAGTTCACATAGTTATCAGTTACAGTCTTCACTGTAGTGTTGATAGCTTGAGCGAGCTCGTTGCGGGCATTAGTGAGGGCCTTCTTCTTGGAAGTCACCTGGTCCATGCTTTCACCGATAGAGTTCGAGCGAAATGCATCCTTGGTAGTGAAGAATTCAGGGCCTGAGCAGGGAACAACTACTTCTGTTTCCCCCTGGGGCATTTTTTCTTTGCTCTTACAGCCGTCGATAACCACAGCTGCGGCAACTACCAGGATCAATGAGAGGTTGGTTAACTTTTTCATATTCGACGTTTGAGATTTGGTGTGCAATTTACTGAATGCAATTAACAGGCCATAACTTGAAATCAGCGTTTTCGATGGTATTTTGGCCATTTTAGGCTCTGTTTTATTGCAATATAGCATTCAAGAGCTCCGGCAGCTTTTCTTTCTCCAGAGCGTCTATCGACTTATTATAAGCTTCCTGGCTCGACCTTTCGTAGTCGAGGCTATACCCTTTTACCCTATCGAGGGTGGTTGCGTAGATCTCTTTGTTGTCTTTCGTAGTTGCTACTTTGATGATAGCAGTAACGTAAGTGATATAGATGCTTCCCGAAGCTGATCCTTTCTCTGAATCGGCCGTTATATCGACCCAAAGCTCCGAAAGACTTTTGTTGTCCGTGAATTCAAAGCCGGCTGTTGCCAGATAATTCTTGATCTTGTTAGTTACCTGTCGCGTCGATTTATCGATACCCAGACTCTTCTCTTGCGACGATACATAGACCAATGGTCTTGCAACTTTCATTACGACGTTAGCTGTCGGTACAACCATTCGTTGTGCCACGAGTGTATAGATCTCGGATGCATTCTGACCTGCGAAGGCAAGCACGTCGAGCTTTACGGCGAGTGACTGTTCGAGATCTCTTGATGCGATCTTCGTCAGCAATATTTTTGCTGTGCCTGCACCATCTGTTTTATAGGTCGGGAATACATCGCCGGATCCTTTTTCAAATTTTGCAGATAGAGGGAGGTCGACGACAGGTTTACCGGAATCTTTATACACTGCCTTTGCGGTGATAGGCTGGCCGGTCTGTGCAACGCGACGGTTGATATCGAAGGCGTTGGGAGTATTGGTGATAACGATGTTGTCGAGTTGATGCTGGATACTCGCGATGATCTCGTTTGTCAGCAGGATCTCTTTTCCTTCGAACTCGATGCGGATCGGCTCGGCCAAATATTTTTCGATTGCATGAAAGCCCTGGAAATAAAAGCCCAGCGATTCGACCGTGCTACCGGCTCTTTCCGACTGCTTTGCTTTCGTAAAGAAGTCGAGGGCCAACGACACTGCATCGCGTTTCTGTTGCTCTTTGATATCGTGATAGCGTTGCTTGGACAGACGATAATACAACCAATAGTTGCGTTCGTCTTCCCATGCATCTACCTGCTCGTATTCTTCGAGTTCATCGGCCACAGTAGTGTTGATGATCTGCTCGTATTTCTCACTGAACTCTTTGTTTACGTCGATCGAGGTGAGGACGCTGCTCGACGAAACGTTCACCTTGATCTCCGAGATCAGGTCTTCGAGGGCGCTCTTCTTGGCCGATTGCACGTAGTTGTTGGTGCCGTCTTTTATGCTGTGGCCAATGCCCACATAATAGATATCTTCGGCGGGTTTTGCTGAAAGCCATGCGGGCCGGGCGTTAGCCGGGTCTTCTTTGGCTGACTTCTTTTTCTTCGACTTCTTTTGCGCACTACAAGACACGCAAATCAGCACTAAAAGCAGAATGGAGAGGGGTTTCACAGACTAAATATATCTACAAATCCGTTCAAATATATGCCAGATTCGTGCCATTCGTCACAGTTAATGCGGCATTCGGGCCAGAATTGCGGGATTTCACTAGCTTTATCATTGAAATTGAAGGGATTATGAAAGGAATTGCATCCATTTTATTTGTCGCTGTGCTCGTCGGCTGCCAGGAGCAGGACGCTGTTTCCGAGTTTACAGGAAACGAGCTTACATACGAGCTTACTGCCGGATCGGAATACAATGTTAATGGCACCATCTCTTTTAAGGAAAGGGTTGATGGCTATACTACCGTGTTGATCCAATTGACGGGAACTGATGGCAGTGCGAAGCATCCTGTTCATGTTCACCTGGGATCTATTGCGACGCCGGATGCTGCGGTTGCTGCGCTGCTGTCGCCCGTGATCGCGGCAACAGGAAAGAGCGAGACATTGCTTGAGAGCCTCGCCGACGACACTCCGGTTAAATACAACGATATCTCCAAACTAAAGGCTTGCATCAAAATACATCTTTCGGATGAAGGCGCAGGCCGCGACGTGATCCTTGCCGGTGGAAACATCGGCGAGTCTTATGTCGAAGCGCTGTCGGGTGGAAGACAAGGGTTTGCTTCTTGTCAGAGTGTGCCTCGATGAGGGGGATCCCGCCGAGTTCCATTGAAACTGGCATTTCATAGTAAGGGGCGGGATGACATCTCAAAATCTGTATAACAATCCGCTCCCTATTCCCGCACGGTAAGGCTTGAGTTTAAATGGCTCCGCCAGATTCTCTTTCGATATGAATGCGTATGTGAAGACCGGTTCTATGAACCACGAGAAGCGGTCGTTGATCTTCAGTTCGTTCCTGTACGAGAGCTGGTAAGCGAGATAACTATTAGAAGAATTCAAGCTGTGGGTATATGCGAGCCCGGCGCCGAACTTATGCTTTAGCTTCTCTCCTTTGAAGGTAACCTGCATGCCCGCGCTTACACCGAGGTTCGTCATATTGTAGTTGAATGTTTTTGACTGCTGCTTGCGCGTGATATCAAATGTCCACGAATCGCCGACGCGTTCAACTGTAGCGTCTTTGTTGTAGTAGTTGTAAGTCAGTTCCTGTTTCTGATGATAGAATGACAGGCCTGCATAGACTCCAAAGATCTTATTGATCTCGCGTTGTAAACCAGCGTCGATGCTGATGCCGAAGCGTTTGATCGATAATGGAGAGCGTGGCTCGAAACCCTGGACGATCACTTCATCGTTGGCGGCGGGGAACATTCGCTGAAACGAGAGAGATGGCGTGGCCGAGAAATAGATCTGATAACGAGATCGGGGCTTCTTGAAAGGGGGAACAACCTCGTCGGCTATCGAAGAGTCTTTCGTGGGTAATATTGGGGAAGCGACTTCGACAGAATCGATCGGGGGTGCGGGGTGCTGGGTGCTGGGTGCGGAGGGTGCGTTGGTAACGACCTGATCTTGTGTTTTGGAGATGGGATGGGGATTGGGGATTGGGGATTGGAGATTGGTGATTTGTGATTTGTGATTGGGGATTAGTGATTCGTGATTCGTGATTGGTGATTGGATTACTTCATTTTTTGCCGACGCTCTTTCTTCAATCTTCGCTTCCTCTCTCCTCACCTCTTCAGTCTTCGCCGCTTCACCTCCAAAAAGCAAAACAACTCCTACGAGCACGAGTCCGATCGGCTCCAAAAACATCGGCCACACCTTGTCCTTCTTCTGCTTCGACGCAATCTTATTCCACAACTCCTCCGAAGGAGACTCTTCGTAACGCCCGAGGCGCTCACGCATGGAGCCAAAAAGGTTATCCTCTTGCAAGTCTTTCATAGTAGTTTGGGCTGTTGACGCCCCTCAGTTTTTCTTTCAACAATGTTTTTGCATAGTGCAGCTGCGACCGCGACGTACTTTCGGTGATGTTCATCATCGTAGCGATCTCTGTGTGTGAGTATCCCTCCACCTCGAACAGGTTAAAGACCATCCTGCATTTGTCGGGAAGGAGATTGATCAGTGTCACCAGGTATTCATCCGACACATGATCGATCGAAAGGGCCTCGACATTCAGCATCGAAGCATCGTTGGGTTCTAAAATATCCTTTTCTCTCTTGTTCCGGTTATAATGATCGATGGCAGTTCGCACCGCCACCGATTTTAACCAACTCTCTACCTTCTCTGCTGAGCTTACCTGCTGAAACCGAGTGAAGATCTTTATGAATGACTCTTGTAAAACATCTTCGGCTTCTTCACGATTTCGCGTGTATCTCCTGCACAACCCCATGAGCTTCGCTTTAAAAAGATCGTACAACTCCCGTTGAGCTTTTGGCTCATTCTTTTTACAGCGTTCATAAAGTTCTTGCAGCTTCAGCACTAGTTGCGTTTGATGATTGCTCTTGCCGAACTACATCCATGCGTTCCGCATGCCATGTAGCGAAGGGTATCGTCGGTAGTTACACCCGCCACATTCCTATACCAGATCACTTTATTATTGCTGTCGTAGTACGCAAATCCTGCCCGAGGTGCCCCAGTGATCGTTACATCAACCGTGCTATCGCAAAGGGAATCGTTTGCCAGTACGTCGAGTGATTTTGAGGCGGTATCGGACTTCGGTTTATAGAACAGATCGTCTACCGCAAGAGGTGTACAATCGTCGCCACCTGTTGAATCGGATTTTGTGATCCACACCATTCCAAAGTCGGCCGTCTCTACATGACCTGTTACAACTGCCCGATACATGAATTGGTCGTAACCGTTGAACGTTTCGTTAGGCTGGTACCTGATCTTCTTGCCGTTGTCCCAGATCGTAGCCTGTCCATGCTGTGCCGCCACAGTCACATTGAGATACAGATCCGGGTTGCATGAGTAGTCGTTCGCTGTTACGTCGATGATGATAGTTCCTGTCACATTCAGCACCGAGTCGTTCCTCACATACACGCGATCGCATGGCAGGTCGGTGGTATCGGCAGGGATAACGATGCCTATCGAATCGTCGGCGAGTACTTTATTGTTATCTGAGTACACCCGGAACCTGAAAAGATCTTTTTTTGAATCCTTGAATGGCAAGTATTGGAGTAACCCTTCTCCAACGTCTTTAAGCTCCCCGTTGCTTGTCGAAGTTGTGATCTCGACCCTCACTTTTCCAGGAGAAACGATCCTCGAAGGGAGATCGATAAAACCACCGCCTTCAAGGAAATAAACCGTGTCGTTGTTGATCGACAGCATTTGGCCATCGGCGTCTTGCTCCATCGTGTCGCAGCCTGCGGCCAACACAAGGGCCAGGCTGATCATTGCATGTCTTAGTTTCATGTTGTTTCGAATGGCTTTTGAAGGTAAGACGGGGTTTGTATGAATAACGCTGGAAGGGAATAAAAAAAGGTCCCAAAAATCGGGACCTTTTTAAAAAAGGCTTGTAGGGACCATTCAGAGGGTCCCACTCGCTACGCTCGTGGGATCAATACCTATAGTAGTCAGGCTTAAACGGACCTTTTACAGTCACACCGATATACTTAGCCTGGTCATCTGTGAGGGTATCAAGTTCTACACCGATCTTCTTCAGGTGCAGACTTGCCACTTTCTCATCGAGATGCTTAGGCAGCATGTATACTTTGTTCTCGTATTTGCCAGAGTTAGTCCAAAGCTCCAACTGGGCAAGAGTCTGGTTGGTGAACGAGTTCGACATTACAAACGAAGGGTGTCCTGTAGCACAGCCAAGGTTCACGAGGCGGCCTTCAGCAAGCAGGATCACCTGGCGGCCGTTCTTCAAAGTATAGAGATCAACCTGTGGCTTCACTTCATCTTTGCTTGCATTGGCATTCAACCATGCAACATCAATTTCATTGTCGAAGTGACCGATGTTACAAACGATAGTCTTGTCCTTCATTTTTTCGAAGTGACGGCCAAGAACGATCCCGAAGTTACCAGTAGCTGTGACAACGATGTCGGCCTGGGCAACGGCATCGTCCATTTTCTTAACCGCATAACCATCCATAGCAGCCTGCAGTGCGCAGATAGGATCGATCTCGGTAACGATAACACGAGCGCCTGCACCGCGGAGTGATGCGGCAGAGCCCTTACCTACGTCGCCATATCCGGCAACAACGGCAACTTTTCCAGCCATCATAACGTCGGTAGCGCGACGGATCGCGTCGACGAGAGATTCTTTGCAGCCGTACTTGTTATCGAACTTCGATTTTGTAACTGAGTCGTTGATGTTGATTGCAGGCAACGGGAGTTTTCCATTGTGCATACGCTCTACAAGGCGGTGAACACCGGTTGTAGTTTCTTCTGAGATACCCTTGATGCCTTTTACAAGCTCAGGATACTTATCCAGCACCATGTTGGTGAGGTCGCCACCGTCGTCGAGGATCATGTTGAGGGGCTGACCGTCTTTGAAAGCATGGAGAGTTTGCTCAATACACCAGTCGAATTCCTGAGCGTTCATGCCCTTCCATGCGTACACAGGGATGCCTGCGGCCGCGATTGCTGCTGCTGCGTGATCCTGCGTTGAGAAGATGTTGCAAGAAGACCATGAAACTTCGGCACCGAGCTCGATCAGTGTTTCGATCAATACGGCAGTTTGAATAGTCATGTGGAGACAGCCTGCGATGCGCGCGCCTTTGAGGGGCTTCTGTTTGCCAAATTCTTCACGAATGGCCATAAGTCCCGGCATTTCAGCTTCAGCAAGCTTAATTTCCTTGCGACCCCATGTTGCAAGGGCGATGTCCTTCACTTTGTACTTCTGCGTTTGAGCTACCATCTTTTTATTTATGATTTTAGATTTACGATTTATGATTTTGACAAAAGTAATTGATCGAACGTTGACTTTGAACCTTTTGATCCACCTGCTGTTATAAAAAGAATATTCTCCTGTATAGGTATGTCAAAAGAGAACAAAACGATTAAAATCAAGATCGATGTAGTATCGGATGTAGTGTGCCCCTGGTGTTATATCGGGAAAAGGCGGCTCGAAAAAGCCTTGTCACAGCTGCCCGAGAACTACGAAATCGATGTCAGTTTCCTTCCCTTCGAGCTTAATCCCGAGCTGCCGAAAAGCGGCGCCGATCACAAATCATACCTCGCGAACAAATTCGGAAGTAAAGAACGTTACGACCAGCTTACCGCCCACGTTGTAAACGTAGCCGCCGGCGAAGGGCTCAAGTTCGATTACGGAAAACAATCGGTCATGCCTAATACCCTCGATTCGCATCGACTTATCCAATACGCGAAAAGGTTTGGCAAACAGGCCGAGATAAAAGAAGCCCTAATGAAAGCCTACTTCGAACAGGGCGTCGATCTCTCGAAACATGAGAACCTGATCGCTATCGCCGAGGCTAATGGCTTGGATCCTGACACGACCAAAGCGTTCCTCGATTCCGAAGAGCTGGCACTCGACGTAAAACAAATGGAACAAGTCAACTACCAGCGTGGCATTTCCGGCGTCCCATTCTATATAATCAACAACAAATATGGAGTATCAGGTGCACAACCAAGTGAAGCGTTTCTCGAGATACTTACTTCGCAAGATCTTCGTGCTTGATCACCGCTGTCCAGACCTGTTGCTTTCCATTTTCTGATGCCGTCCACACGGGCACAATGATCCCCTTCTGCGCGGAGAGATCGATAAAATCGGTCAGGTAGTCCTGGCTATTGATGTCAGCGATAAAAGGTTTTTCGGTGATCTTTTTTTCCTTGAATTGATTACCCCCATCGGTAGACCACGCGAGATATACATCGGTCTGGTTGTCGGTGTAGTCGCGACGATCGTAATAAAGGATATAAACAAAACCGTTCGAAGGATCGATGGAGATTCGCGGGAGGAACTGATCGCGGCCGGGCTTATCCTGGTTGATGCGCGCGGCAACCGTCCAGTTATCGCCACGGTTCACGGATCTCAACAGCCAAACATCGGTGTCGTTATCACCGCTCTTCAAATCGGCAAACGTGAGGAACAAAGTGCCATGAATGCGAGAGGCGCTGTTGTCGATGGTTACTGAAGGGGTGTTGGCAACTTTGCCGAACCCGGGAATTGTCAGCGTCCAGCCTCCTACCTGCTCGGTGATCGCAAGGTCTGTGCTGATCCACATGTCGCCGTCGTAACTGCGATCGTAGAACATTGCACCCTGCGCTGCCCAAACAATGAATTGTTTTCCATCTGCGCCCAAGACCGGGGTTGAACCGCGAAGCGTAAAATCTTCGTCGAGGCAGTTTCCATTGTTTTGATTCACTTTCTTCGCCTCGCTCCATTTCTTTCCCCCATTACCCGACGTGCTGAACATGATGTTTGATTTGCATGTGTCCGCTTCGAGTCCGACTTTACTGGCAACAGTCCATGTGACCATGAGTCCTTCTTTTTTCGGGTTGGCAACAACCCCGGGATTGTATTGATCCTTACGGGGCAGAGCAGAAATAACGACAGGTTCACTCCATGTTTTTCCATCGTCGGTCGAATGATGGGAAACGATCTGAGTGAATGTTGAATAAACGACGAAAAAATTTCCTTTTGAATCGATGGCAACGTTCGGAGTGCCTTTGAGATCGGCAGGCAACTGCAGCGAGGTTGACCATGTGGTGCCTGCATCATTCGATACAAACATTTTTCCGGCGGCATAAGCAACGATGCCTTTGCCGTTCTTTGGATTTACGGCTACACTTGTTCCGGCTGTCACACCACCTTCGACATCACCGAGTTTATAGCTCTTTATCTGCGCAGAGGCACTAAAACCAATCAAGAAAAGAAAAAGAACGACTCTCATTTATTTTTTTAACGTCTCGATTTTCGTATCCAGCTTATCACCACCGATCTCGATCACAGACGAACCATAAACCGTGATGGTCGACTTGATGAAATCTTCTTCGTTAGCCTTGTAGATGTTGTCTACGTATTTCTGGGGATTACGATCGATATAAGGGAACCAGGTGCTATGTATCTGTATCATCATGCGGTGTCCTTTCTTGAAAGTATGAAGAACATCCTGCAACCTGAACGTAACATCCGTCGGTTGATTAGCAACGAACGGTTCAGGTTTTTCGAAGCTGTTGCGAAATCTTCCGCGCATCACCTCGCTTCGCACCATCTGTTCGTATCCACCCATCACGATGTTCTTTGGATTGTGCTCATACTTTTCGTGGTCCTGGGGATATACATCAATCAGTTTCACGATGAAGTCGGCATCCGTACCAGTCATTGCAACTTTAAGCTTCGCCATGATCTCACCGGCAACGAGAACTTCTTCGGTCAACGGTTCGGTTTCAAAAACAAGAACGTCGGGACGACGACCCGCATCGCGCTGATCGTCACTCATGAACGATCTTGGTGTGAACACCAGTCCCTCGATCTGCGACGTATAAGGCACGGGCTTCGCAGGATCGCTCACATAGTCGAACGCAGCTTTTTCGTCGAGCGGCTTGTTGATCGACAACCGACCCTTTGTACCGAAATACAGTTTCACCGGAGGAATGTCCTTCGGAGGCCATGCGCTGAAGCTCTTCCAGTCTTTCTTACCCGTGTCGAACACAAGGGCTTCGGGCAGCGACGAGATATCTCCTTCGCCTTTCAAATGATAGCGGAAGAACTTACGCTCAACCTCACGCTGGTAGAATGTATTGATGCTGTCGCCGAAGTAAATATGATTATGCGTAGTTGAACCGTCGTCGGGACGCGACCATTGTCCGTGCGCCCACGGGCCCATCACAATACTGTTCTTCGCAGCCGGGCTCGACGTCTCGATGGACTTATAGATGTTGAGAGGTCCGTAAAGATCTTCAGCATCGAACCATCCGCCTACGGTCATGACCGCGTGCTTCACGTTCTTGAGATGAGGAAGAAGATTTCTCTTTTGCCAGAACTCATCGTAGTTCGGATGATCCACGATCTCTTGCCAGAAGAAATTGTCGTGGTGATATTTTTCTGTTGCATTCTTCAGGGGACCGAGGCGAAGGTTGAAGTCGTATCCATCGGCAACCTTTTCGTCGCGGAAACGCGAAAGCTGCTCGTCGTACCATGATTTGCTCGTGGGCTTATCGTGCTGATATCCGAACACGCCGAAGGCGGCCAGATAACTTTGCAGGAACACGCCGTTGTGGTGAAAGTCGTCGAAAAAGAAGTCGGAGATGGGCGCCTGTGGCGACGACGCTACCAACGCGGGGTGTGCATCGGGAATACCGGCGGCCGTATAGAAGCCGGGATAGGAGATGCCCCATTGGCCGACCTTACCATTGTTGTTCTTAATGTTCTTCAGCAGCCACTCAATGGTATCGAATGTATCTGAGGCTTCGTCGACAGCTGTCTTATTCTTTTTATCGTTGCCGGGAATATTCGGGGTCATGTTGGTAAACGTGCCTTCCGACATCCACCGGCCACGCACGTCCTGGTAAACGAAAATGTATCCGTCGTAGAGCTCGTACTTCGAAGGACCTAGCGACTTCTTGAATTTATTCGGCCCGTACGGAGCAACGCTGTAGCAGGTGCGCTGCATGAGGAACGGATATTTCCTTGTCTGGTCTTTAGGGATATAGATCGACGTGAAAAGCTTTACTCCGTCGCGCATGGGGATGGAAACCTCCATCTTGTCGTAATGTGTTTTAACATAAACGGAGTCGGGAATGGCGGCATAACCGACGGATGTTGCGAAGATGAAGAACAGAAAGGTGCACAGTCTCATAGCCTGGGTTAGGGTTAGTTTCCGCCTATCGGCGGGCAGGCTGAAAAGTACTAAGAGTCTTAGGGATTGGCAAGATTGTAAGAAGTAAACGGTGGACGGTAGACAGGTGGACGGTGGACGGTAGATAGGTGGACAGTAGACGGTAGACGGTAAACGGTAGACAGTGAACAGTAGACAGTGATACGGTTTACCTTTTACTGTCTACTGTCTACTGCCTACTGTCTACTGCTTACCGTCTACTGCTTACCGTCTACCGCTTACTGCCTAGTCGCTCTTCAGGCTCCGGACAGGACTTTGACTTGCAGCCTTCACGAGCTGAAACGATACTGTCAACATTGTAACGACCAAAGAGCCTATTCCGGCGACGGCAAAAACTTCCCAGGATACATCGGTGCGATAAACGAACCTCTCTATCCACCGACTCATGGCGTACCACGACAGCGGAGCGGCGATCAAAAAAGAAACCATCACGATAACGACGAACTCCGCCGACATCATTTTCCAGATGCGAAAAACCGTGGCGCCGACAACCTTTCGGATGCCGATCTCTTTGGTACGCCGTTGTGTAATGAACGAAGCCATGCCGAACAGACCGAGACAACTGATGATGATCGCCAGCGTGGCAAAGACGGTCGCAAGCTTGCCGACCTGTTCTTCGAAGGCAAATTTTTTGTCGAATTCCTCGTCGGCGAAATGATACTCGAAGGGTACATCGGGTGAGATGTTCTTCATTAACGATCCGATCTTCACGAGGGCGTCGGATGTGTTGGCCCCATCGGCAATGCGGACGTGTATGGCATTCAGGAAATTTCGTAAGTAGAATACAGCCGGCATGGTGTTGTCATATGGAGATCTCATCACCAGATTCTTTACCACGCCGATGATCCTGAAATCTTTATCGACGTTCCCATGCCACTTGCTTTTCCAATGAACGACCTGTCCAACCGGGTCGATGAACCCCATGGCTTTCGCGGCCGACTCGTTGATCACAAAGGCATTCGAGTCGGAAGCGATATTCTCATCGAAGTCGCGGCCGGCGGCGATCTTCCACCCTACCGTCTTTCCGAAGTTGGCCATGATGTCGAGCGTGCCGAACGTGTTGTTCGAAGCTTCGGTCTCGCCAACCCAGTCGAATCCCCCGCCTTGCGACCATGCAGAGGTGACCATGCCGCCGGCGCCGGCCACTTCGGCAACCACGCCTGTGTTCAGCAACTCATGTTTTATAACATCGAACTTGTCGCGATAACTTTTAGCGGGTATGATCAGCAAACCGCCTCGTGAATATCCGACTTCGCGATCTTTTGCGAACATGATCTGTTTATAGACAACGATCGTTGAAACGATCAGCATTATTGAAACTGTGAACTGAATGGTCAGCAAGATCCTGCGAAAAAATGATGTAGCCTGGCCGCTTCGTATTTGTCCTTTAAGAACGATCGAAGGCCTGAAAGAAGAAAGATATAAAGCAGGATAACTGCCCGCCAGTATTGCTATGCCACCCATCAATCCAACACACGACAACCAAAATCCGGGCGTAGCCCATGGTATCGACAGTTGTTTTGCCGAGAGCTCATTGAATGCCGGTAATGATAACTGTGTGATCACGAGGGCAACGATCAATGCAAGAAAGACCACGACAAGTGATTCGCTGAAGAATTGAGCGATGAGCTGCGACCGTAGCGATCCGATCGCTTTGCGCACACCGACCTCACGCATCCTCCTTTCGGACCTTGCTGTCGCAAGATTCATGAAGTTGATGCAGGCAAGCACGACTACGAATATCCCGATCGCAGCTACCATGTATACGAATTGTATTGGGCCGTTGCTAAACGTCCCGGTTGAGGGATCGAACGTCGAATGTAAATGCCAGTTCGACATGGGCTGGAGCCATACAGTAAGGCCCCGTTGTATCGCTTCATCGGCATTCGCTTTCATATAATCGAGATGCCTGATAATATTTATTTCTGAGTGCGCTATTTGCGGAGCAACATCTTCGAAGGTCACGCCGGGTTGCAACTCAACATACACGAATACAAAATGATTGTCCCAGCCATAGTCCGGGATCCAGGGTTCATTGATCAGCAATAAGCTCCAGGGAGTGAAGTATTGGATATCATGAAACTCCGAATCGCGGGGCAGATCGCGATACACACCCGTCACTTTTACATCGGTCGTATTATCGATCTTCAGTAATTGATCGATCGCGGGCTTATCACCGAACAATGCCTTCGCCGTCGATTCAGCTAATAATATTGAATGTGGATCTTTCAGACCTTTCCAGCCGCCTTCGATCATATCGAGCGTAAAGAGCTCAGCAAACTCCGCTTCGACATACTGACCGGTTGCGCCGAACAGCTTCTCTCCTGCCGAAAGAATATTCTTGTTGCTTCGCGGGGGCATCGCCGTCACGATGTGCTTGAACGATTCGCTATAGTTTTCCTTCAGTTCGATCGCAAGCTTGTACGGCAACCACTTCTGCGCCGTCCACTTATATACCTGTGCAATACGATCCTGATTCCTATGATTTTGATTGAACGTGAGCTCGCTATGCACCCAAAGCCCGATAAGGATCGCTATCGATGCACCAAGGGCAAGGCCGCCGACATTAATGAACGTGTCGAGTTTGTTCCTTAACAAGTGACGAAACCCGGTCTTCAGGTAGTTTTTTATCATGTGTCAGAGACACTGGAGAAAATTAAAAGTTGCATATTTGCAGCGTAATGGTTCTCACACATCAACAGATGTGGGGATTAAAAGGGAATACCGGTTAGAATCCGGAGCAGTTCCCGCTACTGTAAACGCCAGTCCGCCGTCGGACAAAGAGTTGCTTCAAATCTTCAGTCACTGTTCTGTAACACATACAGGACGGGAAGACAAAGCAACCGGGCGACAAGCCAGGAGACCTGCCACTACAATTAATGCCCCACGCTTTCGGGAGAAAGGCCAACGGCGACAAATGTTTAGTTAAACTTTTCAGATCCTGAAATCACTGATTACAGTTGTATTCGGTGTGATTGGCGCTGCTCTCGCGTTTTGTGTCCAGGCACAGACTGTTGATAGCGACACTTTGATCCATCTCGAAGAGGTGGTGATCACACATACGCGGCTGCAGAACTATGCAACGGGACACTTCATTCAGAGTGTCGATACCGTTACGTCGCGCTATGCTGCCGTTTCGAATGCCGCAGAACTACTGAGAAAATTTGGTTACGGACATATCCGTTCGTATGGCGTCGGAGGCCTCGCCACGCCTTCGTTTCGTGGCACCGGTGCAAGTCATACTGCAGTACTCTGGAATGGGATCAACATCATAAGTCCACTCAATGGACAATCCGACCTTAGCCTGATCCCAGTCACATTCATCGACGACGTTCAATTACAAAGCGGCGGATCTGCCAGCTTGTACGGATCGGGTGCTATTGGGGGCACTATACAGTTCAACAACAAAGCCGTCTTCCGCCAGGGATTTAATGCTTCGTTGACAGAGAACGCCGGCTCCTTCAAAACATTCTTCCATGGATTGTCTGCATCGTGGAGCGGAACAAGGTGGATCTCATCTACGAAAGTTTTTCAGACCAGCGCTAAAAACAATTTCCCGTTCCTCAACATGAACTTTGCCCCGCCGCAGAAGCAGGATCGGAGACACGATGGATATGAACAGCACGGCCTTCTTCAGCAGAATTACTTTCAGATCAATTCAAAGCAGTTATTGAGCTTACGTTTCTGGTACCAGGACAACGACACCGAAGTACCCGAGCCAACCAGCGTTAACCGGGAAGGAACTGCTACGCAACGAGATCAATTCTTTCGATCGATGATCGGGTGGAACTATGACTATGAGAACGGACACCTTTTCGTACAGTCGGCAAATGTTCATCACCTGTTGGATTATCGCGACCCGAGAACCAATCTTTTTTCTCAAAGCACGTTCAACAGCTTCGTCAATATATTCGAGAATACAATTAACGCTACGAAAGATCTCGAGTGGACCTCCGGTATCAATTACACTTTCGAATCTTCCAGGGCTTCGGAACTATCAGCTGGCGGACCACAACGAAATCGTGTGGCCTTGTACACCGCTTTCAAACATCAACCCGGTAAATGGACCAACGTTCTCAGCGCACGGCAAGAGATGGTCAATGGAAACCTGACTCCCTTCGCACCTTCGTTTGGTTTAGACTATCGTCTGCAACGACATGTTTCGATGTTCGGAAGCGTGTCGCGCAATTATCGCATCCCTACATTCAATGATCTCTATTGGAACGATGCTACCGCCAGGGGAAATCCCGATCTGAAAATGGAAACATCGTGGAGCGAAGAAGCCGGCGTGAAGCTCCAGTTTGATCATCTGCGGGGACAAGCCGCGCTGTTCAGCAACCAGGTCGACAATATGATCTATTGGGGACAAGAGGGCGGCATCTGGTCTCCGGATAATGTAAGAAAAGCATGGACACGTGGGCTCGAGTCTACCGGAACGTGGACTAAATCGTTCGGGAAAGTTTTTGGTGAGATTACTGCGAGATACAGTTACACCCTGGCTACCACCGAAGATGTGTACGATCCTGATAAAAAAGATCAGGTCGGCAACCAGTTGGTCTTTACTCCCAAACATGAATCGGGTGCTACGCTCAGGATAAACTGGAAGAGGTGGCATTGGTCGTTCACTAATAATTATACGAGTCGCCAGTACACCGACGATAGCAATACGCAGTACCTGGTATTGAAAGCATACAACATCGCCAACGTATGGTTGTCGAAAGACATGCAATTGAAAAACTGGTCGCTGTTAGCCATGTTCGAACTAAACAATCTGTTCGATCAGCAGGTAAGCGTACGCCCGGGATATCCATTGCCGGGAAGAAATTTTAAAGCAGGAATAACCATTCGATTTAATAAACCAATCCAATCATGAAGTTTTATCTGAACTCTCTCTCGAAAGTCGTGTTGATCTGCGTGCTGATTGCATTGCAGGCTTGCGAAAAGGATCCGGCTCCGGCATCAAGTGTTGGCGCATCGGGGTATTTTGTTGTGAACGAAGGTGGCTTTGGAAACAGCAACAGCTCTATATCATTTTATGATCGCGAAACGAACGAATTGACGAATGATGTCTTCGCATCACACAACAGTCGTGCTTTGGGCGACCAGGCTCAAGGGCTCACGGTGTTTGAGGGTAAGGCGTATATAGTTGTACAGAACTCGGCGAAGATAGAAGTGATCGATGCAAATGATTTCACATCGAAGGCGACTATCACGGAGGGCATCGAAAGCCCACGATATTTTCTTGCGATCAGTTCGAAGAAGGCATACATATCGGATTGGGGCATGGATGGAGAGACCGGTACGGTACGTGTGCTCGACCTGGAAAAAATGAAAGTTACCGACACCATTGCCACAGGTAAGGGCGCCAATAAGATGATCGAAAAAGATGGAAAGGTCTACGTTGCTAACGCAGGTGGCTATGGAACAGATCAGACGATCGCGATCATCGATTCCTCCAATGATGAAGTTACCGGACATATAACCATCGGCGATAATCCATCGAACATGCAATTCGATAAGGATGGAAATCTCTGGGTTGCCGGCATCGGGAACTACTTCGACACCAACCCCTGGATAGCAAAAGTCGGCACCGACAATGAATTGGATTTCAGACTTGATCTTCCAGTACTTGCTTATTCGGGACCGACAATCGCTATGAATAAAGCAGGCGACAAGTTCTACTATAACTACAACGGGGCTGTGTATGCCATGGAAACAAGCGCTACGACATTGCCGACTGAAAAGCTGATCGAGAAAGATTTTTATGGATTAGCTGTCGATCCTTTCAACGATGACCTGATCGGATGCGAAGCGCCGGATTTTTCTTCAGCGGGAAAGATCTACATCTACCGCGATAATGCCGTAGTGTTCAAGTCTTATGTCGTAGGGATTGCTCCGAACGGAGTTGGCTTCAAATAAACCTGTAGATGTGGCGGAGCTATTTACCTTTTTCAACTAGCTCCGCTGCTTCAACAATAAAATTCCCGTGATCGATATCTCCTTCGTTGAGCTTGAGCTTTCCTTTGATGCGAATGAACTGATCGGCTGTAAACTTCTCCGTCTTGCCTTTGAAAAAGATCTCTGCTATTGACTCGGGGCCTGCGCCGCCACAGAAAAAGCACTGGCTATAAGGAAACTTCGACAGGATCACATACGCGCCACCTTCAACGTCGATGGGCAGGTAATATCCTTCGAGACTGACGTCCTTTCCGACAAGGGCTTTGAGGTCCTCGGTAAACACCGGCATTAAGAAATACTCACCGGCTTTCTCGTTATACTTTGCTTCGAATTTTGTTTTAGCAAACAATGCCCAACCTTCCGGCTGCGCTTGTGACGCGAATGCGAAAAATACAAATGCGAAGGCTACAACTATTTTCATATTCAAAAATTTGATCTGTGCGATCTGCGTGATCTGTGAGCAACGCTTGAAATGCTCTCACGGATCGCACCGATCTCACGGAAAGATAATCTTCCTATTGATTCCCGGAAAGCACTTTATGAATATCCGTACGATAGGCTTGCATAGCTGGTATCAACGAACAAATCACTCCTAAAATAAGGCTGGCTCCCACCACGTACAACTCTTCCGTGTAAAACACGAATGCAGTGATTCCCGTTCGCGCACCTTCCTCCACCATTGTTGTGAATCCGAATACTAAAAGATGACCGAGCAGCACTCCGAAAAAGCTGCCAGCAAACGTTAGCGCAGTTCCTTCCATGACCACGGCAGCAAATAGCCGCGGCCTTCCCGATCCCATCGATCTCATGATAGCCATGTCGTAGCGGCGTTCCTTTAAAGAATTGTACAGCGCAATAAAAATGCTGAGCCCCGATACGATGATGATCGTCGACGCCAAACCCAACAGCACATCCACCCCGATGCCGAGTATCGAGAACAACCGCGCGGTCTCAAACGCAGGAGACGCTGCCTGCATATTGGTGTAGGTATTGATCATTCTTGGAAGCTGTAACGCTGCTATCGGGTTCCTGTATTTGATCAACAGCGATGTGATCTCTCTCGTGCTGTCGGATGCCTCATGTGGAACCTGCCCCGATCCTTCGGGGTCGTGAACACGCCAGATGCTTGGCACATTCGTGAGCAGTATGTTATCGGCAACATTGTGTGCCGGTTCGAGAATCCCTACCACGCGATACAGGTTCTCTTCATGCGCGTGACCATCATTGGTGAGGCCATGGGCGCTCGCAAATGTGTCGCCGATCTTGAGACCTAATGTTTGTGCGGCAACCGAACCGGCAACTACTTCGAGGTCCTCACTCCACCACTTACCTTCTTTCAGTTTGGCATCGAGAAGATTTGCATACGAAGTGTCGGTGCCGACGATCCTGAAATTCTGATAGCTGTCGCCCAACGCCATTGGAATAGCCTTCTTCACCAAACGATTCTTCGAAAGCTTTTCGGCTTCGTTCAACTTGATGTTGCCTGTGGGAAAATCTATATGGAACACGGCGCACAAAACGAGCTGCAGTGGACTTCCCTTTGCGCCTACTACCAGGTCGATCCCTTTCGAATTGTCCGACATTTTTTCCTGGAACTGGTTGTTGAAGAGTAACAACGTTGTGATAACACCAATGCCCATCGACAACAGCAGGATGTTGAGTACCGTGTTCAACGGTTTCGACTTGAGATAGCTCCAAACGAGTACAAATAAATTCATCCGAGTTTTATTTGTCGTTGGATCTTTGATTTCAACCTGGAGTCGTGCGTAGCGATCACGAGTGTCGATTGATTTTCTTTTGCAACCGAAAGCAGCAGATCGATCACAGCCTCGCAGTTCTTATCGTCTAATGCCGATGTGGGTTCGTCGGCCAATATCACTTCGGGTTTGTTCATCAACGCGCGCGCTATTGCAACGCGTTGTGCCTGTCCGTGACTTAATGTTGTTACTCTTTTTGATCTCACGGGGTTGAGATTGAGCGAGGTCAGTAGCTCAGTCACCCGTGAATGTTCATTCTTAGCGAGCAGCAAGTTCTGTTCGACATTCAGCGCCGTTATCAAATGATTCTTCTGAAAAATAAATCCAAGGTGTTGCTTCCTGAACTTGTCGAGATCCGACTCTGATAAGCTTACGAGGTCGGTATTGCTAACCTTTATACTTCCCGACGCGCCTCTCAGCAGCCCACCAACCAGGTGAAGCAAGGTGGTTTTTCCGCAGCCCGATTCCCCCAGCAAGAGGCAATGCTCGCCGCGGCCCGCGTTAAAATCCCCGAATTCGATTTTTTTGCCCTCCGGATAGGTATAGGAAAGGTTTTTTACCTCGATCACTGCTTACAAAGTTTTACAATTTGTGACAACTGAGGGCGTTATCAAAACGTCAAAGATAAGATGTTATTCAACTACTTACTCCTGGCATTTCGTAATCTCCGCAAGCAGCGTGGATATACGATCGTAAACACGCTCGGACTGGCGATCGGTCTCGCCTCCGCCCTCTTCATCTTCATGTATGTTCGCGACGAGCTCACGTTCGACCGTCACCATCCGCATGCCGATAAAACATACCGTCTAGGGTATCGCCTCGACTATCCAAACGGCGAAAGCAACGGCTCGCCCGGCAACCCCGCCGGCTGGGACAACTATATAAAAGACAATTATCCGGGGGTTACTGCGATCACCAGCTTCGAGACGACCGGTATGCCGACGAGCATCCATTATGTTCCCAACGATCGTATCATTCTCACCGAAGAGATCATTTGGGCGGAACCAAACATCGGCGATGTATTGGACATCCGGATCATAAGTGGAGACCGGGAAAATCCTTTAAAGGATATCAACTCGTTGATCATCTCCGAAAGCGCGGCCGAAAAGCTCTTTGGTAAAGAAGATCCCCTGAATAAAATGGTGACCATCTCGCATGCTTACAGCACCCGTGGAAATAAAGTCGAAATGATGGTGACTGGCGTTTATAAAGACTTCCCTTCGAACACCCACATCCGCCCGGAGTATATTTTCAATATGCTCGCGCAGAAGGCATACATCGAAAACTTCGAGACATTGCTTGCAACATCCATGGGTGATGGCGAGAACAACTATTGGACTCAATCATTATTCGTACTCGACGACGAATCGAAGATCCAGATGATCAGCGATGATCTTCAGAAGCGCGCCAACGCGATTATCGCGAAATATAACCTTGATTTCAAATTCACGCCGATCATCCGCAAGATCACCGACGTGCATTTCGATAAGGAGTTCAGCTGGTCACAGTCTCACAAGTCGGCGGATCGAAACTACGTGCTCGTTTTTGTAACGATCGCTTTATTGATACTTGTTGTTGCCTGTATCAACTACGTTAATCTTTCAACAGCCAAGTCTGCCAGTCGCGCGAAAGAGATCGGGCTTCGAAAGACATTCGGAGGATTCAGATTTCAACTTTTCGCACAGTTCATGACCGAATCTTTCCTCCTCGTGTTCATCTCTGCTGTGATCGCCATTCTACTGGTGGCACTGTTCATTCCACAGTTCAACCTGCTTGCCGGCAAGACCTTCAGTACAGGCCACTTGTTCGAGCCCTCGATGTTGCTGATCGTTGGCGGTGTGATCTTGTTTGTAACGCTGCTCGCGGGAAGCTACCCGGCGCTGTTCGTGTCGGGCTTCCAACCAGCCAACGTCCTGAAAGGAAAATTCGAATTCAGGAAAGGGTCGATCTTCTTCCGCCAGTTCCTCACCACCGTGCAGTTCATTGTTGCTGTAACATTGCTCGTCGGAACGGTGATCGTTGTCCGGCAGATGGACCTGATGCGGAACAGCAAGCTCAACGAAGCCGGCAAGCAGATCGTGTCTGTCCGGTATGGCGGATTTACCGGTGTCGCCAACGATCAAAAGTTCCTCGCCTTCAAGCGTCTCGTGTTACAGGATCCCGATATCGAAGCGGTTACACTGGCCAATCACCTTCCTCGTCTCGATTACTTTGGTCCGATCAATATGACCATGCAGTTTCCCGAGATCGGCGAAGAAAAACACGAATGGTTTCAACTGAATGGCGACTACGATTTTCCCAGGACATTCAAGATGAATATTATCGCCGGCCGCGACTTCGATCCTGAAAATGTCGGCGACTCCACCGCAATACTTTTGAACGAGTCAGCTGCGAGAGCATTGAAGCTGACGCCGGAACAACTGGTGGGCAAGACCGTAATCCGTCCGGAGTACACGATGGGATATTCGCGACCGGATTCTACGAGAGCGCCAATAACTGGAATAGTTATCGGTGTTATCGAAGACTTCCCATTCAAATCAATGCACTCGAAGATCGATCCGCTTGCGATCTGCCCCAAGCCACACAACGTCGATCGTATCATTCACGTGCGACTGCCGGCCAGCAGGATGGGTGAAAAGATTGCCGTTCTGGAGAAGGCATGGAAAGAAGTGTTCCCCGACTTCGGTTTCGATTATTGGTTCGTCGACGAAGAGTTTGGAAGAATGTATGAGAACGAGGTGCAGGTAGCGGAGCTCACGGAAAAATTCTCAGCGCTGGCAATATTGATCACCTGCGTTGGACTGTACGGAGTCGCTTCATTCTTGTCGGAGCAGCGCACGAAGGAGATCGGTATACGGAAGACGCTTGGTGCAAGCAACCTCCAGGTGTTGGTGTTGTTGCTTAAGATCTTTGCGAAGCTGTTGTTGATCGCCTGCGTGGTTGGTGTTCCGATAGCATGGTATCTGTCGAGCCGTTGGTTGGAGAGTTTTGTTTACCAAACACCGATCGGTTTTGTAGTGTTCGCCGGCTCGATCATAATAATTGTTTCGATTACCCTCCTGACCGTAGGCTACGAGAGTTTAAGAGCATCGCTGGCTAATCCGATCAAGGCGTTGAAACATGAATGATTCGTAGTTTCTAGTTTCTAGTTGTGCTTCGAAGGAAAACTAGAAACTAGAAACTAGAAACTAGAAACTCGCCTGGTCCCCTCATATAACTCATATTCAAGCAAACGACAATCAAGTTTCGCAGAATAAAATTCGATCCTTCGACTAGCTTTCAATCCAATTTTCTTCGCAAGATCAAGATTACCGGTAAAGATGTATCCGAGGTATCCTTTGCATTTCTTTTTAAGGAAGTCCCCTATCCTTTCGTATGTTTTTTCAAGCTCGGAGATCTCCCCCAGTCGTTCGCCATATTCCGGGTTTATAAAAACGACACCACCATTTTCCGGCAGCGCCGTCTCTTCGAAATCGCAGAGCTGAAACTCGATAAGGTTTTCGACACCAGCCATCTTCGCATTTACTTGTGAGATCTCTATCGCGTCTTTGCTGATATCGGAGGCGATGATCTTGATGTCGGCTGTTGATATCTGCTTGTGCAGGGTGGCCATTGCGTTGTCGTAATGTATCCTCTCGAAGCCGACCACGTGGATGAAAGAATAGTTGTCTCTATACAGTCCCGGTTTTCGGTTTGTTGCTATAAGCGCTGCTTCGATGGCGAGAGTGCCCGATCCACACATTGGGTTTACGAAGGATGATCTTCGATCCCACTTCGAAGCAAGAATAGTTGAAGCGGCGAGGGCTTCGAGCATGGGAGCCTTACCGGGAATTTTTCGATAGCCATGCTTAGCTAAGGTCTCACCCGATGTATCGATAAACAACTCGGCGTTGTCGTCTTTCCAATAAACATGAACTACAACGTTATCGAGCTCTGGACCCGAGTTCGGTCTCACACCGGTCTCACGTCGGAACCGATCGACGATCGCGTCTTTGATCCTTACATTGACGAACAAAGGGTTGTTGACCGTAAAATGATCGACGTGACTCGTTACTGAAAAATATCCGTCTCGTTCGATCACCGTCTCCCATGGATATCGCAACACTTCGCGATAGAGATCGTCGGGGTTTCGTAACCTGAACTGACGTAATGAATAATGGACCTGGCTCGCGCTGCGAAGATTAAGATTGAGCTTAATGCAATCGAGAAGAGTTCCCTTTAGTTCTATGCCTGTCGGAAACACTTTCGTTGGCGTGAAGCCGAGCTCTTTAACTTCTGCCTCCAGGACTG
Source organism: uncultured Ohtaekwangia sp. (assembly GCA_964490505.1). GTDB lineage: Bacteria > Bacteroidota > Bacteroidia > Cytophagales > Cyclobacteriaceae > ELB16-189. The sequence continues at coordinate 692,817 of CAZBCP010000001.1, forward strand.
GAGCAAGTCTTTTATTGCAGGTGATTACGATTCGGCTGGGTTTATTGAAGTCCATGTAAAAAATTCAAAAGATATATTTGATCGTTTTCAGATCGAAAGGTCTTATGTTTTGATTGATCTCCACCAACATTCTTCCGCTGTCGTCCACACCTCGAATGGTTCCCTTGATTTCTTTTTCCTCAACTATAAAAACATGCTCTTCATTGATTCGAAAAAGTGATTTCAAATAATCGTCATTTGGCGCTTTTGAGGTCTTTAAATCCAAATACCTCCATTCCAGCGACTGCAGCAGCTCGTCAAACAGCTTCGTAAGATCGATTGGCTTACCGGAGTGAATCATTAGCGAGCTCGCCATCGGCGAATCGAAGTCGGCCTGGTTCACATTCAGTCCGATCCCAACAATAGACCGCGAGAGCTTATCGCCAGTAAGTTGGTTTTCGATGAGGACCCCACACACCTTCTTGTGGCCGATCAGGATGTCGTTGGGCCACTTTATCCGCACGGGATCTTCCGTATATTTTTGAACGACGTCGTGAATTGCCAGGGCGACAGATTTGTTTAACTGGAATTGCTGGATAGCTGTCAGGAAAACCGGATGCAGCACCAGCGAGAAAGTCAAATTCAATCCTTTTCCAGATTGCCACGTATTACCTCTTTGACCCCGGCCCGCGGTTTGGTGATGAGTGATGATAACGGTCCCTTCCGGTGCCTGCCCTGTGTGGCTGAGTTCTGCTGCCAGGGTGTTGGTGGAGGGACACTCGGGCAAAATCAGCAGGTTTTTGCCCAAGAAAAGGGTACCAGCGGGAATTTTATACAAGGGTTTTTTAGTTAATTTTGCAGGTTATTTGGGTTCAGAGTGCAGGGTTCAGTGTTCGGCGTTAGCCTGCGCTTGTATTTCTTGGAACTTTGAACCCTGAACATTGAACATTTTAAGCTCCGCAATTTAGTTAATGGGTAAACGTAAAAAGGATTCCCTCTCAAATTCACAAAAACTCAGTGGATTGATCGTGAAGGGGATGCAGGAAAAGAAAGCCAACGATATCGTATTGATGGACCTCCGGAAGGTCAAAAATGCCGTAGCCGATTTCTTCGTAATTTGTTCCGGTAATTCAGACAAACAGCTTGATGCCATCGCCGATTCGGTAGACGCCGAAGTACACAAGGGACTCAACGAAAACCCCTGGCACGTCGAGGGAAAGAACAATAAAGAGTGGATGATTCTCGACTATACAAACGTGGTGGCGCATATTTTCCGCAAGGACCGACGGTCGTTTTATGCCCTGGAGAAACTGTGGGGAGATGCTGAGATCACAGAAATCGAAGAATAAGACAGAATAAATTAGAAATCATTATTTAGACAACGTTAAACAGAAATGGCTGACAAAGAGAGAGACAGGACAAAAGTTCCTAGGCCTAATTACCAGATGTGGATCATCCTGGGATTAGTCGCCGTTATATTAATAATCAGTTGGGTTAACCGGGCAGGCGAACTTGTGGAGATACAGCAAGGCCGTTTCGAAAACATGGTCAATCAAAAGTCCATCAAGAAACTGGTACTGGTCGAGAACGAGAAGCTCATAGAGATCACGCTCAAGCCCGAAGCAATACAAAACGCAGTCTACAAACAAGAACTCGAGCGGAGCAACAGCCCTTTCGGCGTTAGCCCCAACGGTCCTCATTACAAAATGAAGATCGCCTCTATCGATAAGTTCTATCGCGACTATGACGAGCTCACACGCTCCATGCCACGCGAACAAAAAGTAGATGTACAGGTCGAAGAAAGGAACGACATCACCGGGATGCTCATTAACTGGGGATTCCTGTTCCTGTTGCTCTTCGGCTTCTGGATGCTCATGCGCCGTATGACCGGCGGTGGCGGTCCCGGAGGACAAATATTCAACATCGGTAAATCGAAGGCCGCATTGTTCGATGCAGAGAATAAAGTGAAAGTCACTTTCGAAGATGTAGCAGGCCTCGACGAAGCCAAAGAGGAAGTGAAAGAGATCGTCGACTTCCTGAAAACACCATCTAAGTTCACAAAGCTTGGTGGCAAAATTCCTAAAGGTGCATTGCTGGTTGGACCTCCCGGTACCGGCAAAACTCTGCTTGCTAAAGCCGTCGCCGGAGAAGCCGCAGTGCCCTTTTTCTCATTATCCGGTTCCGACTTCGTAGAGATGTTCGTCGGCGTGGGTGCTGCCCGCGTACGCGACCTCTTCAAACAAGCTAAAGAAAAAGCTCCCTGTATCGTATTCATCGACGAGATCGATGCTATCGGTCGCTCACGCGGTCGTGGTTCCCTTCCCGGTGCCAACGACGAACGTGAGAACACACTGAACTCATTGCTCGTGGAAATGGACGGCTTCGCAACAGACAGCGGGGTCATTATCCTCGCCGCCACCAACCGTCCCGATGTACTCGACTCAGCGCTTATGCGCCCGGGCCGTTTCGACAGGCAGATCAGTATCGATAAACCCGATATTGCAGGTCGTGAGCATATCTTCAAGGTACACCTGAAGCCCATCAAGCTTTCGAAGGAAGTTGATGTGAAAAAACTCGCAGCTCAAACTCCTGGTTTTGCCGGAGCAGAGATCGCCAACGTGTGTAACGAAGCCGCTCTCATTGCCGCTCGTCGCGATCGAAAAGAGGTGGAGATGCAGGACTTCCAGGATGCCATCGACCGTGTGATAGGTGGTCTCGAAAAGAAAAGCAAGATCATCTCTCCGGAAGAGAAGAAGATCGTCGCATATCACGAAGCCGGACACGCAGTAGCTGGCTGGTTCCTCGAACACGCCGATCCACTCGTGAAAGTAAGTATCGTCCCTCGCGGCGTTGCAGCCCTTGGCTATGCACAATATTTGCCTAAAGAACAGTTCTTATATCAGACGGAGCAGCTCACCGACGAAATGTGTATGACTTTCGGTGGCCGCGCTGCAGAAGAGATCGTGTTCAATAAGATCTCGACCGGCGCCCTGAGCGACCTCGAACGGATCACCAAGATGGCTTATAGCATGGTTACCGTTTACGGCATGAACGCTGCTATCGGTAATATCTCTTTCTACGACAGCAAACAATCGGAATACAATTTCAACAAGCCGTACTCCGAAGCCACCGCAGAACGTATCGACGTTGAAGTGAAGAAGATCATCGACGGCGCATTCGAGCGCACCAAGAATCTTCTCCGCGATCATCGTGAACATCTCGAGATCATTGCTAAAGAGCTTCTCGAAAAAGAGATCCTCTTTCAATCAGATCTTGAAAGGCTGATCGGTAAGCGACCTTTCGCTCACCAGACAACCTATCAGAAGTTCACAAACGGTGTGTCGAAAGACCAGAAGGAAAAGGATGAGAAGAATCCTCTTCCTCATGAAAACAGCCAGCTGCCTGAACCGCAAAAAGAGCAGTGATAGATATAAGTCTTCCAGAAGGAAAGAAAATCTATTTCGCTTCCGATTTTCACTTGGGAGTGCCTGATCAGAAAACCACCATCGAACGAGAGAAACGTCTCGTGAAATGGCTGGAAATGATCAGGCACGACGCCCACAGCATCTACCTCGTGGGTGATATGTTCGACTTCTGGTTCGAATACAAGTCCACAGTCCCTAAAGGTTTTATAAGATTCTTAGGAAAGCTTGCAGAGCTTCGCGACGCAGGCCTTCCTATTTATTTTTTTACAGGGAACCACGACCTGTGGATGTTTGATTACTTTCAGAAAGAATTGGACATCACCATCTACACCCATCCAAAGGAACTACAGATCGGCAATCACAGATTCCTGATCGGTCACGGCGACGGTCTTGGGCCCGGCGACGGCTTTTATAAATTTCTGAAACGCGTCCTTTTCGCAAACCCGGTATGTCACTGGCTGTTTGCAAGACTCCATCCCAATCTCGGCATGTACCTTGCCCATACCTGGAGCAAGTCGAGCCGCATTGCCAACATGAAGCGCGAACAATTCAAAAGCGACGAGAACGAATTCCTCTTCGCCTATTGCCAGGACGTCGAAAAAAAGGATCATCATGACTTTTACGTCTTCGGCCATCGCCATCTCCCTCTCGATCTTAAAGTAACAGACAACAGCCGTTACATAAACTTAGGCGAGTGGGTTAACTACTCTCCCTATGCCGTCTATGATGGAAAGGATATCCAACTTAAATCTTTTTCATGACCAGGGTATTGATATTGATGTTGATCGGCTCCGTTGCTTTCGGTCAGAAGAAAATTGCAACGACGAAGCTCGATAACACCGTCGCCTTCGCAGCGGTCGACAGGCCTGGCGATCTCTATGTGATCCTCAGCAATGGCGAGGCCCTGAAGTTCGATAAGTATGGCAAACAGATCGGTAAAAAGAAATTCAACGAAGTACCAACTATCTTCGATCCAAGAGACGGAACACGAGCCTTCGCATACCTGCGAAGTGTGCAAACAATCGAATCGATAGCCCCCGACCTTTCATTTACGGATATGTCGCCCGTACATCCGGAGTTTGCCGTGAGCGCCTGGCTGGTATGTCCTTCGAAGAATGAATTCTGGATCCTCGATGCCGCCGACTTCAGCTTAAAGAAAACAAAGGAGAAAGGAACAGCCATCGCCTACGAAGCCGCCTTCATTGGAGAAAGCGACATTAAACAGATAAAGTATATGCGCGAATACCTCAACTTTCTGTTCGTTCTCGATAAAGGCATTCACGTTATCAATAATCTCGGCAAAGAAATTACGCTACTCGAAGCCGACGTTCCTTATTTCAGCTTTCTTGGAGAAGAGATCTATTATCCATCCGGGAGCTCGTTATCGCTTATCGACCTCTATACAACCGATACAAGAAAGATCCCTCTACCGCACGCTGCGAAGTTTGCCTTCCTCACCGACGACAGAATGATCCTCGTTGATGACGGCGCCATAGAATTCTTTGAATTCGTACCCTGATTGTACGGAAAAGTGTTCATTTTTGAACATCTTTGCATTTACGAACGCGAAAAATGCCAAAAAACAAAGGTTTTTTGCTGGCATGTTTTTTCGTTTTCACGAACAACTTAACCTCAACTAAGTGAACGAAATCGGTAAAATCCTCATGGTCGACGACGACGAAGACGTGCTTCTCGCGGCCAAGATGCTCCTGAAAAAGTATAACTATCACGTCATCATCGAGAAGAATCCCAATAAGATCCCTTTCCTGCTGAACAACGATACTTACGACGTTATTCTGCTGGACATGAATTTCACGAAAGACACAACCAGTGGTAAAGAAGGCTTCGAATGGCTTGGTCAGATCCGCGAAAGAGATCCGCAGGCTGTCGTGATCATGATAACAGCATTCGGTGATGTTGAGATGGCCGTGCGTGCATTGAAAGAAGGCGCTACCGACTTCATATTGAAGCCATGGCAGAACGAAAAACTTATCGCTACGATATCGACAGCCATCAAGCTGAAGAAATCATATAACGAAGTCGACAAGCTTCGTAAGGCCAAGCAGATGTTGGAAGAACAGATCAGTCAGCCCTTCCGCGACATCATCGGAAATAGCAGCTCCATCAAAGAGGTCTTCGCGTTGATCGATAAAGTGGCAAAGACCGATGCAAATATTTTGATACTTGGTGAGAACGGTACCGGCAAGGAACTCATTGCCCGCGCAATTCATCAGAAGTCGTTGAGAAAAGATAATTCGTTCGTGGCTGTTGACATGGGTGCGATCACCGAGACCCTTTTTGAAAGCGAGTTGTTCGGTCACAAGAAGGGTGCGTTTACGGATGCACGTGAAGATCGCCCGGGCCGGTTTGAGTTAGCAAACGGCGGTACGTTGTTCCTCGACGAGATCGGCAACCTGAGCATGAATCTCCAGAGTAAGTTGCTTAGTGCATTGCAATCGCGACAGGTAACACGCGTTGGATCGAACACTGCATTAGAGGTCGATATACGATTGATCTGCGCTACGAATATGCCCTTGCACCAGATGGTGAAGGAAGGACGTTTCAGGCAAGACCTTTTGTACAGGATCAATACAGTTGAATTGAGCATCCCTCCTCTTGCAGAGCGCGTCGACGATATTCCGTTGCTTGCCAATCACTTCCTCGGTTATTATTCCAGAAAATATCGCAAGGAAGTTCTAAGCATCTCCAACGAGGCTATCACGAAGCTCAAGAAATACCCGTGGCCTGGAAACGTGCGCGAGCTTCAGCATGCTATCGAACGCGCTGTGATCATGGCCGATTCCGCAACTTTGCAAGAGAGCGATTTCCTCTTTAGCCGCAAAGGAAACGATGTGCCTACGGCAGATACACTCAATCTCGATGAAGTAGAAAAGGCTGCAGTTGCTAAAGCGATACAGCTTCACAATGGAAACATCTCGAAGGCTGCCGAAGAGCTTGGCTTAACAAGAGCATCACTGTATCGCAGAATGGAGAAGTATGGACTTTAATCTGAAATCCCCGCTTGTTACACGTGTGGGAATTTTGGTTCTAAGCATTTTTGTTTTCTGTTTTGTTCTTACTGGAAAAGATCCTAACTGGATATTGATACTGGCCATCGGTGGTGCAGTGTTCTTCCAGGTTCGCGAGCTTGTTCGCGCTGTCGAGCGTTCGAATGAAAATCTTACCAGCTTTCTCGACGCCATTCGTTTCGACGATCTCTCCTCCTCTTTTAAGACCGACAGCCAGGACCCAACCATCCAGAGGCTTCACCAGGAACTGAATGAAGCCATACAAAAGCTCAGGATCTCGCGAAAAGAAAAAGATTCGGAGTACCAGTTCTTTAAGAATATCGTGCAGCATGTCGGTATCGGTATACTCACTTTTAAAAGAGATGGATCGATACAGATCATCAACACCGCCGCAAAGCGACTCTTGAAAGTGACACGGGCAGATACAATAGAGGACCTTCGCGAGGTAGACGATGGCCTTGTTGATTCGTTCCTAAAGTTAAAGACCGGTGGCCGCGAACTGATCAGGCTAAAGACCGGCGACGAAACTCTCCAGCTTTCAATATTCGCTATAGAGCTTACGTTGCGCGATGAAGAAGTAAAACTCATTTCGATGAGCAACATCCAGAGCGAATTGGATGAAAAGGAAATGGAAGCGTGGCAGAATCTCGTGCGCGTGCTTACACACGAGATCATGAATTCCGTGACACCAATCTCGTCGCTCGCTGGTATTGTTGAAGAGGAGCTTGGACGAAAGATCCAGTATGAACAGGATATCAAAAACGAAGAGCTGGGTGACATGCACTTGTCGCTGCAAACCATAAGCAGGCGCAGCGCGGGCCTTATCCGCTTCGTGAAGGAGTTCCGGAACCTGACACACATCCCCAAGCCGAAGCTTGCAGAAATTGCCGTGAAGCCTTTGCTGGAAGAAATGGCGATGCTGCACAAGAAGGAACTAGCAGATCACGGGGTTACGATCAGTTGCAGCGTGGAACCCGAGAACTTGTTCATACTCGCCGACAAGACCATGATAGAACAGGTGCTGATCAATCTTATCAAGAACGCCATCCAGGCATTCGATGATCAACCCGATAAGCGGATCGATCTGATTGCCCGAGCCAATGAAAAAGGCCGCGCGATGATCTCTGTGAAAGACAACGGCTCGGGTATTGATAATGAAGCGCTGGAGAAGATCTTCATCCCCTTCTTCTCTACGAAGAAGACGGGTTCGGGTATCGGCTTAAGCCTTTCGAAACAGATCATGCTTCAGCACGAAGGAAGGATCACTGTAAAGTCGAAACTCGGCGAGGGCACCGAGTTCATTTTAAGATTTTAACTTGCTCTGGATATAAGCTACTGCTTGTCCAATGGTTTGCATTTTTTCGGCATCGTCATCCGGGATCTTGATATCGAACGTTTGCTCGAATTCCATTACAAGTTCTGCATAGTCTAGAGAGTCAATCCCAAGATCTTTAACGAAACTTGCGTCGGGCGTTATTTCCGATTCGTTGATGCCAAGCTTATCTATAAGTATTGCTGTTATCCTTTTCTGAACATCTTGCATAGGGTCGCAAGATAATAAAAACTCATTATTTTGAGTCCAGTTCAAAATAACTGCAGAACCTCTTCATCTTCGCTGCCTCGGGTTCCAGGAACGGCAGCATAACATCCTGTTTTTCAAGTGGTCTATAGAACCACCCTCCTTTTGTAGAATCCCAAAACACCACGTACTTGTCGGAGTAGATGAGCAGCACATCCATATCGTAGACCTCCTCTCCTTCTTTATCGTAAAGCCCGGTGAACTGCAGCAGGACATGGTCTTTCTTGAAGAGTTCGCCTTTATTGCACTCGATGCTGTTAAGGCGCATCAACAAGCGGGTGTCGGTATTCCATGCTTTAAACTTAATCTTGCGTGGTTTGAAATCTATGGCCATAATATAACTTTGTGGACCTTTCTCACGGAATGCACGGAAAGCACGGAATAATACAGTTCTACTTCCGTGTGTTCCGTGGTTTCCGTGAGAAATTAATGACAGAAAGTAAGTCCGTGTGTTCCGTGGTTTCCGTGAGAAATTAATGACAGAAAGTAAGTCCGTGTGTTCCGTGCTTTCCGTGAGAAACAATTTTCAATGACCGAAAGTAAGAAGGTATTTTTCATTATCAATAGGTTCTCCGGCACCGGCTACCAGGACTCTATCGAAGGCCGTATCATCGACGAATGTGCCTCACTAAAATACGGATGCACGATCGAGTATACCCAGGCCCGTGGTCACGCCACTGAACTCGCTCAACAAGCCGTAGCCGAAAAGTTCGACATGGCATTCGCTGTCGGCGGCGACGGAACCGTTAACGAAGTTGCGCAGGGTCTTGTGGGCACCAACGTTTCGATGGGCATTCTACCAAAAGGATCAGGCAACGGCCTTGCCAGGCATCTCGGTGTGCCCATGAAATTTGCAAGCGCCCTCAAGCTCCTGGCATCTTCACAGGTGATCAACATGGACACTATGTCGATCAACGGAAAGCTCTCCGTCAACATATCGGGTATCGGCTTCGACGGGCATATCGCAAGTTTGTTTGGGCACAATGGCAAGCGAGGATTGTCCGGCTACACGAAGCTTGTCCTCAAAGAGTTCATGACCTACAAGGAAAATAAGGCAAATGTAGTTGTCGATGGTAAGCCACACGAGGCGAGCAGCTTCATCATTGCTCTCGCTAACTCATCGCAGTTTGGAAACAACGCGCGCGTTGCTCCACTGGCCTCTGTTTGCGATGAGCTCATCGACGTATGTTTCATAAGAAAAGTGCCGTTCACCAAAGTCATCGGCTTCGCCACGAAAATGTTCTCTGGCACACTCGACAAGTCGTCATTGGTCGACATCCATAAGGGGAAAAAAATATCGATCGACTTTGCGAAGCCCGTTGCCTTTCATATCGACGGCGAGCCACAAGAGCCAGCTTCGAAGTTTGAAGTTCACATCGATTCCGGCCGGCTTCGGATGCTCGTTCCCGATCACAAGAGAAAGGTGTAAAATACCCCAGCTAGGTCTAGCGTTCATGCTGGGCATTTTCGTTTAATTGGCTTGTTTTCAACACAAACCCAACATTATGAAGAAAATGTACCTCATCGTTTTCGCAGTGTTTGCAACAGCAATTGCATTTGCGCAAGCGCCCATCTCGCTGCCACCGAACGGCGACAATCAACACTCCGCCGTTAGTCAATGGATCGGTCCTGTAGAAGTTAAGATCGATTATCACAGCCCCAACGTACATGCACCCAATGGCGACGACCGCACCGGTCACATCTGGGGCGAGCTTGTGCACTATGGACTCATCGACCAGGGATATGGTTCTTCTAAAGCTGCACCGTGGCGCGCAGGCGCTAACGAGAATACCACCATCACTTTCTCACACCCAGTGAAGCTTGAAGGCAAGGATATCGCAGCCGGTACGTATGGTCTCTTCATGGAACTCGCGAAAGATGGCCCATGGACGTTGATCCTTTCGAAAGACAACGGCGCATGGGGAAGCTATTTTTATAATCCTGCTAATGATGCATTGCGTGTAAGTGTTGCACCGGTTGATGCCCCATACACTGAGTTCCTTACTTATGGATTTGATGATCGCCAGGCAAGCTCTGCTGTTGCATTCCTGCAGTGGGAAAAGAAAAAAGTGCCCTTCAAAATAGAGGTTCCAAATGTAAACGATCTCTATGTGTCGATGATCCGTTCGGAGCTCTCGAATTGGCCCGGTTTCGACGTTCGCAACTACCAGCGTGCCGCAGTTTTCTGCGCTCAAAAAATGATCAATCTCGACGAGGCGCTTGCATGGTCAGATGCATCAATGGATCCGAACAACGGTGGTACAAGAGACTTCACTGGTCTTGGAACAAAAGCGCAGGTATTAATGGCCATGGGAAAGAACGACGAAGCTTCAAAAGTGATGGACGAAGCCATTAAGTTGCCTGGAGCTACTGTTCAGAACATTCACCAGTATGCAAGAACATTGCTGAGTGCAGGCCAGAAAGAAAAAGCGATGGAAGTATTCAAGTACAACGCCAAGATCCACCCTGAAGAGAAGTTTACGACTTTCGTAGGTCTTGCCAGAGGTTATACTGCCCTGGGGAACAAGAAAGAGGCGATCAAGAACTGGGAGATCGCAATAAAGAACATACCTGAGAACCAGGCTCCCAACAAAGGGCAGTACGAAGCAGAATTGAAGAAGCTTAAAGAAGGATGATCTTTTATTCGCACTATCATATAAAGCCCGTTAAACGACGGGCTTTAGTTTTAATGCAGGGGCCTGAGTTACATTAACGCCAGCGGATGGCAACGTAAACCCGATAACAGTACCAGTACCCGGCTCGCTCTTTACATCGAGACTACCGTTATTCTTCTCAATAAATTCTTTACAAAGAAGCAATCCGAGTCCAAGGCCTTTCTCATTGTTAGTGCCCTTGGCCGACCAAAGGGATTGTTTAACAAACAGCTTCGATAGGTCATCGTCTGCAATGCCAACGCCCGTATCTTTTACAAACACGCGGACGGCATCTTCGAACACGAGTGCACCGATCGTCACCGTTCCGCCTGCGAATGTAAACTTCAGGGCGTTGCTCACGAGGTTTCGGATCACGAGACGCACCTGATCTTTGTCCGCCCAAACGTTTCCTTCTGCAGGGACTTCGTTGATAATGCTTACTCCCTTCACACGGGAAATTTCAGAATAGAGCTCCACGACCTCGTCGGCGAGGGCCTGCATTTCGATGCGCACCGGCGTTGCATGGATGCCGTTGAGCTGCGACACCGACCAGTGAAGAATGTTATCAAGGTTATTGTATACGATATCGATCTTGTTCCGGAGGTCTTTGCTATACACCTCGAACTCCTGTTGCGTCATGCTTCGCGTGCCGATCAGTTCCAGCAAGCCGCGAAGGCTGTGCAACGGGCTGCGGAAATCATGACCGATGATCGAGAACAGCTTGTCTTTCGTTTTGTTGAGTAGCTCAAGCTCATTGCTCTTCTCTTCAATTTCGAGATTCTTCGTCGCGAGCTCGGCCTTCTGACGTTCGAGCTCTTTGTTGGTTCTCTTTGCCTTTTGAAAGCTATAGAGCATCACGAACACGAGCAGTAAAACGCAACTGGCTCCAAGTATGGTAGCATATAATTGTACGCGCTGACTTCCGATCTCTTTTTGTTTGAGATCGGTGTCTTTCGTCAGCAGTTCGATTTGTGCCTGTTTCAGGCTGAGCTCGAATTCGTTTTGCAGCAAAGCTATTTGTTTGCTGTTCTGCATGGTGTAGATCGAATCGTGAAGAGTCGTGTATTGATTCAGGTAGTTATAGGCCTTGTCTTGCTGACCGAGCTTGTGGTAAATGTCTGACAATACTTTATAGGTTCGCTCAAGTTCCTCGCGATATCCCATCTTGCGCGCGTCTTCGGCGTTGCGGAGAAGAACCAGTATGGCGTCGTCGTTACGGCCTAGCTCTACATAAACTTTTGCGATGCGATGATATGTGGCCGCTTTCATGGAGTTGTTGCGGCTTGCTTCCGAGAGCGCGATGCCGCGCTCATACATCTTCAATGCTTTGGCGTATTGTTTCCGTCGCGCCATAACGTCGCCGCTGGTGCGAAGCGCGAATGCAACCAGGTAATTGTCTTTGATCGTTTCACAATATTGAACGGCGCGGCCGCCATAGTATTCTGCCGAATCGAGGTTCGTGTTCGACATCAGGTACACATAAGCTATGTTGCTAAGCGAACGGCCGATAGCCCTTCCGTCTTTCGATTCGTAAGAGATAACCAGTGCTTTTTTGAATTCCGAGATCGCTTTCTCGAACTGCTTCTGTTCGAACGACACCGCCGCGATGTTATTCATGCTTCGAGCCATCTCGGTCTTATAACCGATCTGCTCCGCGATCTTCATGGCCTCGATAGAATGTGTGAGCGTATTAACAAAGTCACTTCTTCGGTAGGCAACCCAACCAATGTTGCCCAGGGCTTCGGCCTTGCCTTTCAGGTATCCGATCTTTTCGGAGATAGCAAGAGCATCCTCCGCATACTTTTCTGCGAGGTCGTGATCGGTCTCACGGATCTGCATTGCCATGCGATTCAAGAGATTCACATGGGTAGTGTCCTCCACGGGGGCTATCGATGCTGAAGAAGGGTAAGGGGCAGCCGCAACACGTCCCACGGTTAGCAGGAATGCAATCACCAAATAATACAGGGCAGGCCGGTGAAAAGGCATCTTCTGAAAAAATCTATCCTGTAACAAAAGTATACCTGCCCATTTCCCTGAATTCGGCTTTTTCGTGACAAACCTTACTCAGTTGAGAAAGGTCCAACGAAGAGCCAAAAATGCCCCATGACACTCGAAAAGCCTCGATTTTGAATGGAAAACGTGATTTTGGCGACACGTAGCTTTTTATCGCTGGCGGGCTTTATAACCCTCTTTTTGAAGTATTTCAACCACCTTATTGCGGACATCCCCTTGAATGAGGATATCCCCATCCTTCGCCGACCCACCAGTCCCGCACTTCGTCTTCAGCATCTTCGCAAGTGCATCCAGATCGGCAGTCGTTCCGACAAAACCCGTGATCAGCGTTACAGTCTTACCACCACGGCCACTGTTGTCGAGGCCCACCCTAAGTTGTTGTTGTTGCGGTGGCAACGTGTCTTGCTCGTTGTTTGATTGGTATTGATAATCGAACTCGTTGTTGGTGGAATAAACAACACCCTCCCTTTTCTTCCAGTCGTTGTCTTTCTTCGGTGGTTTCATATTCGCGACGAATAGAGCAATACAATATTAAGGATCATCAACAAGAAAACTACTATACCGAGGTTCACATGGAACTCGACACCTTTTTTTACAGCAAGCCCGATCACACAGCCTAGCAGCAAGATGATCGGCGCGAAGCTAAAGTTACGATAAATACTCCCGAGGTTGTTCACAACAAACGTCCCGTTGTAGTTCTCCACACGAATGATCGCGGATAATAATGGCGACCTGTAGACATGGATCCGGCTGTTTATGGGAAAGTATTTCATCTCATTTGCCGATACGTTGAAGCTGCGATTGTTGTCGGTCGTTAATAAATTTCGCGGCTGATGTACAGAGTACGATCTGTATTTTGTCATATCGGTTGTTACCTTGCCACCTACATCCTCCTCTGGCATTGTGTAATCGACAACCAGGACACTACACCACAAACAACCGAAGTAAAACAACAGCCGCGAGTAGCGAAGCAGGCTGTTCTGCAACATGATCCGCTCCGAAGGCCCTCGATACGCGGGACGTTGCGGACGTGCACTTTGATAATTATAAAAACCGGGGTTGGTGAGCTTCTGATCGTAGTCCAGGCGACTTGCGGGGTCGCTCAGGATCTCGTAAGCTTCGTTGATCTCTTTGAAGATCTCTTCGGCTTCACGCGAGGGATTTTTGTCGGGGTGATATTGAGTCGCGAGTTTCCTGAACGCTTTCTTTATCTCGGCGTCGGTGGCCTTCCGGCCAATCTTCATGATCGCATAGTAGTCCTTCACACTCAGCCCTCTCCTCCGCCAACTTCAACCTTATACGAGCTGAGCATAGCAGAGAAGTACTCGCGATTCATCCTCGCGATATTGGAAACTTTAATGCCCTTTGGACATTCAGCTTCGCAAGCATATGTGTTTGTGCATGAACCGAATCCTTCAGCATCCATTTGAGCTACCATCTTCTCAGCCCTCTCCTTTCTTTCGGCCTGGCCCTGGGGAAGTAGCGCGAGCTGTGAGATCTTCGCGCTCACGAACAAGCTTGCAGATGCGTTCTTACATGCAGCCACACAAGCGCCACAACCGATACACGTAGCCGCATCGAATGCTTCATCGGCAATTTTCTTCGGGATGGGAATAACGTTCGCATCGGGAACACCGCCTGTATTAACAGACACATATCCACCGGCCTGCTGAATGCGATCGAAAGCGGTACGGTCCACAATAAGATCTTTTACAACCGGAAATGCCTTTGCTCTCCATGGTTCGATCGTGATCGTTTCTCCATCACGGAATGTACGCATGTGCAACTGGCATGTTGTTGTCTGGAGCGGACCGTGGGGACGTCCATTGATATAGAGACTGCACATACCACAAATGCCTTCGCGGCAATCGTGATCGAATGCGATCGACTCTTCGCCTTTCTGGATCAACTGCTGATTCAATACATCGAGCATCTCAAGGAATGACATGTCCTCAGAAACGTGATCGACCGCGTATGTTTTGAAAGCACCTTTGGTCTTCGAATCTTTTTGTCTCCAGACGTTAACGGATATTTTCATAGAGTTCGGTGTTCAGGGTTCAGTGTTCAGGGTTTACGTCGAACGTTGAACCCTGAACGCTGAACTTATTTGTAACTTCTTTGTGTCAACTTAACATTCTCAAACTTCAGATCTTCTTTGTGAAGCTCTTCCGCTTGATTATCTCCTTTGTACTCCCAGGCCGCTGCGAAAGCAAACTGATCGTCTTTGCGAAGCGCTTCGCCTTCGGGTGTTTGTGATTCTTCACGGAAGTGACCGCCGCACGATTCGGTGCGCATCAATGCGTCGTCTACCATCAACTCGCCAAGTTCCATGAAGTCGGCAACACGCATTGCTTTCTCGAGTTCCTGGTTGAGCTCCATTCCGCTACCAAGAACGTTTACATTCTCCCAGAATTCTTTGCGAAGTGATTGGATCTTTGTTTTTGCCGTTTTCAAACCAGCCTCGTTGCGCGACATGCCACAATATTCCCACATGGTAAGACCGAGCTCACGGTGGAACTGATCTACCGTCTTCTTTCCCTTTATTGAAATTATCTTGTTGATCCGCTCATTCACGCGATCGGTGGCTTCTTTGAAAGCGGGATGATTAACGTCGTTCTTCTCGTTCATCATGCCGGCAAGATAATCTCCAATGGTATATGGGATCACGAAATAACCATCTGCAAGACCCTGCATCAGGGCGCTGGCACCGAGACGGTTCGCACCGTGATCGGAGAAGTTACACTCGCCCAATGCATACAAACCGGGGATCGTCGTCATCAGGTTGTAATCAACCCAAAGACCACCCATGGTGTAGTGCACGGCAGGATAGATCATCATCGGGCTGCTGTATGGATCGTCGCCTGTGATCTGCGCATACATATCGAACAAGTTTCCATAACGAGCGGCAACGCCGTCCTTACCGATGCGCTTGATAACATCCGCGAAGTCGAGGAACACTGCAAGACCCGTCTTACCAACGCCGCGGCCTTCGTCGCACATCATTTTTGCATTGCGCGATGCAACGTCGCGAGGCACGAGGTTACCGAACGAAGGATATTTTCTTTCGAGGAAGTAGTCGCGTTCCGATTCAGGAATGCTCGCGGCATCCTTTGCCGTCAACCCAGGCTTGGCTGTCTTCGGTACCCAAACACGTCCGTCGTTACGAAGCGATTCAGACATGAGCGTAAGCTTCGACTGGTGGTCGCCCGACACAGGGATACAAGTAGGGTGAATTTGTGTAAAGCAAGGATTGCCAAAGAGCGCTCCCCTTTTATGTGCTCTCCAGCTTGCAGTTACATTAGAGCCTTTTGCATTTGTAGAGAGATAGAATACGTTACCATAGCCGCCCGTACAAAGCAACACAGCATGTGCGGCGTGAGATTCTATTTTACCTGTGATAAGGTCGCGGGTAATGATACCTCTTGCCTTTCCGTCGATCATAACCAGGTCGAGCATCTCGGTACGATTGTACATCTTCACCTTACCGTTGGCGATCTGGCGATTAAGAGCGCTGTAAGCACCGAGCAATAACTGCTGACCGGTTTGTCCACGCGCATAAAATGTACGCGACACCTGCGATCCACCGAACGAACGGTTTGCAAGAAGTCCGCCATATTCACGGGCAAAGGGAACACCTTGTGCCACACATTGGTCGATGATGTTTACGCTGACTTCCGCCAGGCGATAGACGTTACCTTCGCGCGCACGATAGTCGCCGCCTTTAATGGTATCATAAAACAAACGATAAACGCTATCGCCGTCGTTCTGATAATTCTTTGCTGCGTTTATACCGCCCTGTGCTGCAATGCTGTGAGCACGACGGGGGCTATCCTGGAAGCAGAATGCTTTCACATTGTAACCAAGTTCGGCAAGCGATGCGGCGGCAGATGCTCCAGCCAAACCGGTACCCACTACGATCACGTCATATTTCCTTTTGTTCGCGGGGTTAACGAGCTTGAGATTGAACTTATGCCTGGTCCATTTCTCCGCGAGCGGTCCTTCCGGGATTTTCGATTCAAGTTTTATCATACTTGTGCAGTGGATTATAAGTGGAGGTACATGGCAACCGGTATCCAGGCAAACAATGCCGGCACTACGATAGCGAACGTCCTCCCTACAAATGTGATAAGAGGAGTATACTTCTGATGTCTGAGACCCAGTGTCTGGAATGCGCTGGCGAAGCCGTGCCATAAGTGGAACGCAAGCGCCGCCATACAGAATACATATAGAGCTACATACCAGCCGATGTTGAACCATTCGACGGTTACGGCGTATAGGTCGCCGTAGTTTTCGTCGCCGTATGTTGCCGTCTTCAGGTCACCGAATTTAGATTCGGCCCAGAAGCTCTTGAGGTGTATCACTAAAAAGATGAGTATGAGCGTACCGAGGATACCCATGTTTCGCGATGCCCAGATCGACGACTTCTTTTTGGCGTTGGCCCGGTATCCCTCGGGTCCACGAGCATCCCTGTTTCTCAATGTGAGGATCAAAGAGATAATGATGTGGAGAATGATGAATCCGAAGTTAAGCTTGGAGATCGTTTGGATGAGTGGATTGTGACCCATGAATTCCGCATACCGGTTGAACGCCTCCCCGTTATCATGTTTGAGTAACTGGAGGTTACCCATAAGGTGAATCAGGAGAAAGGAGATCAGAAAGAGTCCGGTAAGACTCATCAGGACTTTTCTTCCCAACGTGCTGGCGAAGAGATCAATTATCCACTTCATAGTTAGTTAAGGGCGGTTGGATCGATTCAAAAATACATCCCAAACGCCAGCCACCAAAATGGAAAACACTTAAACGGATTCTAAATAGAGTTTATGTTGTTTAACTCAATAGCTCGAATAGAAGGATGATGATGCTGATTGAAGCGACCATGAGGATGAGGAACCATTCTTTCTTCAAAAAGTTGAAAAACTTGCTGATGAGCGATTTCATAAATTTAATGCACTCAAGAAGGATCAAACCGGCCACCATCATATCAATCATTTGATTATCAATTGAATGTATAAAATAAATCGGCTTTCTTTATTCCATTATCGAGAAAAATTTCCCCAAATGGGACGATTTTACGTTGTAACTTTACCGTACCACTACGTACTATGTATTTGATCTTTGACACGGAAACCACCGGGGTTCCGCACAATAAGACTGCGCCTATTACAGATCTCGACAACTGGCCACGGCTGGTTCAACTCGCATGGCAACTGCATGATGCCAACGGTAAGTTGTTGTCGCGTCATAATTATATAATCAAGCCCGACGGCTTCGATATACCTTTCAAAGCCGAGCAGGTACACGGCATATCCACACGCCGCGCGATGGAAGAAGGTGTCGATCTGAAAGAAGCTTTCGGTCACTTTATCACCGATCTTAAACAAACCAAACAACTCGTTGGTCATAATATCGAATTCGATATCAGTATCATCGGCGCCGAATTCATTCGGCAGTCACTGACTACCGAGCAGTTCCTCAACATCGCCCGGTTAGACACCGGTATTGCTTCGACTGAGTTCTGCCAGTTGCAAGGTGGTATCGGCGGACGGTTAAAAATGCCGCGACTGACAGAGCTCCACGAAAAACTTTTCGGCAAGCCGTTCCAGGATGCTCACGATGCATCGTACGATGTAGCGGCAACAGCACGATGCTTCTTCGGGTTGATCACTCAAAAAGTGGTGACGCCGTTCGACAAAACTCCCGTCGACGCGATCGTGTACGAAGAGCCGAACCTCGAAGCCGGTAATTCAACGAAGCGCGAGAAGGTACGTCGCTCCACCTACGGATCAGATACCGACATCGCGTCGTTGGCGGATGTTCCTTTCGCTCATCTACACCTCCATTCACAGTATTCGGTCCTCCAGGCTACAGCCGACGTTAAAGAGATAGTCGATAAGGCGAAAGCGTGCGGGATGAGTGCCGTGGCTATAACCGACTTTGGTAACATGTATGGGGCTTTTAAGTTTGTGACCGAAGCCCTAAAGCAACAGATCAAACCCGTTGTCGGTTGTGAGTTCTATATTTCCGAGACACGAAAGACATTAAAGTTCACCAAAGACAATCCCGACAAGCGATACAACCAGGTGTTGCTTGCGAAGAATAAGACCGGGTATCATAATCTCTCGAAGCTGAGCTCCACAGGGTTCATCGAAGGGTTGTACGGCATCTATCCCCGGATAGACAAAGAACTGGTCGTACAATATAAAGAAGGGCTGATCGCTACCACCGGCGGACTTTCGAGCGAGATACCGTGGCTTATACTTCACGTGGGCGAGCGACAGGCCGAAGATGCC
Organism: uncultured Ohtaekwangia sp.; assembly: GCA_964490505.1. Lineage (GTDB taxonomy): Bacteria > Bacteroidota > Bacteroidia > Cytophagales > Cyclobacteriaceae > ELB16-189. The sequence goes on from CAZBCP010000001.1 coordinate 711,786, forward strand.
TTCAAGTGGTGGCATAAAACCTTCGGCGAGGATTTTTATGTAGAGCTTAATCGTCACGGCATTCCCGAAGAAGATCGCGTGAACGACACCCTCCTTCGTTTTTCTGAAAAGTATTCGGTGAAATACTTCGCGGCCAACGAGACATATTATATGGAGAAAGAGCAGTCCACCGCTCACGATGTTCTCCTCTGTATCAAAGAAGGTGAGTTCAGATCCACTCCCATTGGCCAGGGCCGTGGACATCGTTATGGCTTGCCCAATGGCGAGTTCTATTTCAAAACACAGGACGAGGTAAAAAAACTCTTCAGCGATCTGCCACAGGCTATTATTAATGTAAGTGAGATACTTGCCAAGATCGAAACCTACGAACTGAAGAGAAACGTGCTGCTGCCGAAATTCGATATACCCAAAGACTTCGCCACGGAAGACGATTACTTAAAGCATCTCACCTACGAAGGCGCCAAAAGAAAATACCCGCAGCTAACTCCTCAAATAAAGGAACGTCTCGACTTCGAACTGGAGACCATCAGGAAGACGGGTTATCCCGGGTACTTTTTGATCGTTCAGGACTTTACCTCGAAGGCGCGCGAGCTCGGTGTCTCAGTGGGACCCGGTCGTGGTTCGGCGGCGGGAAGTGCAGTCGCTTTCTGCATTGGTATCACCAACGTAGACCCGATCGCTTACGACCTTCTGTTCGAGCGCTTTCTGAATCCCGACCGCGTATCGCTGCCCGATATTGATATTGACTTCGACGACGAGGGTCGCGATAAGGTTCTCAAGTATGTGATCGAAAAATATGGATCGACACAGGTTGCACAGATCATTACTTATGGTACGATGGCTGCGAAGTCTTCGATCCGTGATTGCGCCAGGGTAATGGAGCTTCCGTTGACCGACGCCAATAATATGGCGAAGCTGGTTCCCGAACGTCCCGGTACCACGCTCGAGAAAGCGTTTGAAGAAGTTCGCGAACTGGTAGATATCAAAAAAGGAAGCGATTTGAGATCCCAGGTGTTGAACCAGGCGGTTATCCTGGAAGGCTCGCTTCGCAATACAGGAACTCATGCCTGCGGTGTGATCATTACACCGGAAGATATGACACGGTTGATACCCGTGTCGACAGCAAAAGACTCTGCCATGCTGGTTACGCAATTCGATAACAGTGTTGTTGAGAGCGCCGGCATGCTAAAGATGGACTTCCTCGGTTTGACGACGCTTACGATCATTAAGACGGCGCTGAGGAACATCAAGAAAAGGAAGAACATAGATATAGACATCGATAAGATCCCACTCGATGATCTGAAGACCTATCAATTATACCAGCGCGGAGAAACAACGGGCACGTTCCAGTTCGAAAGCGATGGTATGCAGAATTATCTGAAAGGTCTGAAGCCCGACAAGTTTGAAGATCTTATCGCGATGAACGCATTGTACCGTCCGGGTCCGATGGAATACATTCCTGCATTTATTGCCCGTAAGCATGGTCGCGAGGAGATCAAGTACGATCTGCCCGAGATGGAAGAATACCTCAAAGACACTTACGGGATCTGCGTTTACCAGGAGCAGGTAATGTTGCTGTCGCAAAAGCTTGCGAACTTCACCAAGGGCGAGGCCGACGTGCTGCGTAAGGCGATGGGTAAGAAGCAGAAAGAGGTTCTCGACAAGATGAAGGACAAGTTCATCGCCGGTTGCAAGAAGAACAACCACGACGAACGTATAGCAGAGAAGATCTGGAAGGACTGGGAGGCGTTCGCGCAATATGCGTTCAACAAATCACACTCGACGTGCTATTCGTTGGTGGCTTACCACACTGCTTATCTAAAAGCGAATTATCCTGCAGAGTATATGGCCGCGGTGCTCACGCATTCGCAGAGCAGTCTCGAAAGCGTTACTTATTTTATCGATGAGGCACGAAGAATGGGTATCGCTGTACTGGGGCCTCACGTGAACGAATCCGGTGTGTTCTTCGAGGTGAATGAGAAGGGCGAGATCCGTTTCGGTCTTGGAGCGATCAAAGGTGCTGGCGAGGCAGCAGTTGAAAGTATCATACAGGAGCGCGAAGCACACGGACAATTCAAAAATATTTTCGAGTTCGCGAAGAGATTGACGGGCAAGCCTGTGAACAAGAAGACATTCGAATGCCTGGCGTTCTCCGGTGCGTTCGATTGCTTTACCGAATATCATCGCCGGCAATATGTTGCTGCAAAGGAAGGAGATGTATCACTGACCGAAAAAGTGATCCGCTACGCGGCCAAGATCCAGCAAGAGGCCGTGAGCGCCCAGGCGAGTCTCTTCGGTGGATCCACGGGAACAGAAATGCCGATGCCGCGTATCGACCCGATCGAACCGTTCAGTGAGATCGAAAAACTACAATTCGAGAAAGAAGTTGTTGGTGTATACATATCGGGGCACCCGTTGGACAATTACGATTTCATTATCGACACCTTTGTTACACATCAACTTACGGACCTCAACAACCTTGATGCTCTCGAAGGCAAAGAGTGCAAGCTGGCGGGTATCGTTTCTGCCGTCGAAGAACGGACGACGAAAACCGGAAACCCGTTCGGCAGGATGACGGTGGAAGATTATAGTGGAGCGTATACGTTTACGATGTTCGGCAAAGAATACATACAGCGCCGGAACTTCTTTTTGCCGGGAGCGCAACTGTATATCGAAGGTACAGTGATGCGAAACACGTGGGGAAATCAAAGCCTGGAATTACGGATCAGGAGCATTGATCTCCTGGACGAGGTAGCGGAGAAGAAAGTGAACGGCATCGCGGTTCACATGGACGCGAGCCCGTCCGAACTTACCCCGGAAAAGGTGGAGTACATGGAAAAATTGCTCAAAAAACACTCCGGGAAAGGGCTTTTATGGATGTCTTTCTTCGATGATACCATGTCGGTTGACAACATCCCGGCAATTTCGAAAACGATTCGTCCATCTAAAGTGTTGGTAGAAGAGTTCCGTAAGATCTCGTCGCGCGTGGGACTGATCACGGAGAAAAAAGACATCCGTTGGCTGAACCGGAATAAACATTCGGCAGCGGCAAAACAGATTGGAACAAATTCTCCTACCTTTGTGTTAGAACAATTGGAACAAGAAACTATCAATATTTAAAACCACCTTTTATGGGAAAGACACTGATCCTTACCGACGCAAATTTCGAAGAAACCATCCAGTCTGATAAGCCAGTTTTGGTTGACTTCTGGGCTGAGTGGTGCGGACCTTGCAAAATGATCGGACCCGCGGTGGAGGAGTTGGCTAACGATTACGAAGGAAAAGCTGTAGTTGCTAAGCTTAATGTGGATGAGAATCCGCAAACGACTGCCAGGTTTGGCGTTCGTTCGATCCCTACTCTTCTTGTATTCAGGAAGGGCCAGGTAGTTGACAAGCAAGTAGGTGCAGTTCCCAAGTCGATCCTTGCGCAGAAGCTCGAAGCACAAGTCGTTTAAGATATTCCTCTCCGGAAAAAAATTACCCCGCAGCATTTGCTACGGGGTTTTTTGTTTATGACCTCAGAACCGGTTGTGGGTTCTCTTTCAGATCGGGCGTGATGTTCGGAAGCCTGATGTTGAAGGTTGTACCTTCATTAAATGTTGACTCGAGGGTGATCTCGCCGCCGAGTTTGCTCACCGACTCCTTAACAATATAGAGTCCGAGCCCGGCACCCTCGCTCCTTTCGGTAGCCCGGAAGAACATGCTGAATATTCTTGAAAGGTATTCTTCACGAATACCAACACCGTTGTCGGAAAACTGTATCCGTATCTCTTGCGGTGTAACTTCAGCCTCTATGCGGATAAAGCTCTTAGCTTTCTCAACATCCTGGTATTTGATCGAGTTGGAGATCAGGTTCTGGAAAATGATAGACAATCGGTAGGCGTCGCAATAGATCGGAACGTCGGCATCGATGCGGATCTGTTTTTCTATGCGATCGAAACCTTTGAGGTATCTCAATCGCTCGAGTGTGTCATTGAATATGGCGTCGAGCTTCACTTCGGTGATGGCTGTCTCCGTACGAGCATTGCGCGAGTAGTCGAGGATCTCCTTGAGGGTATCGTCGAGACGGTGAATGCTGTGCTCGATCATATTGAAGAGGTGATCGCTGGGACTTTCCGAGCGCTTCTCCTCCATCCTTGCTATGGTAACCAGGCCCAATACCGACATCAACGGAGCACGGAGGTTGTGCGAGACACTATATACAAAGTTGTCGAGCTCCATGTTGATCTTGCGAAGCAGGTCGTTTGTCTTGATCAGCTCTTCGTTCTGATCTCGAAGTTTGAGCTCCGTCACCAACCTGCGCGATTCCATTTCGCGTTGGTTCAACGAGTTCAGGATCGCTGCGGGTAACCGGGAAAGATTGTTCTTTAATATATAGTCGTCGACACCTTGCTTCAGGCAGTTCACGGCGAACTCTTCCGAAACCGTTCCGGTAACGAGAATGAAAGGGATCATCAGGCCGCGAGTACGGCAGACCTTCAAAGCCTCGATCGAATTGAATTGCGGCAGCGCGTGGTCCGACAGGACAACATCAGGATTAAACGAGTCAAGCGCGCCAATAAATTCATCAGGACCATCCACTCTCATGCTGACGAAGGGCAGTTTCGCTTTTTTAAGCACGCGCTCGATCAGTCCCGCCTCCTCAACGATGTCCTCAAGCATCAATATCCTCAAAACTCTTTCCATAAAGCAACTAAAGCAAACGTCCGACAATAAACAGTTACGTCAATCCTATTTATTTGGGTGGTTGGTTAAGCACCAGCCAGAACAAACCAAGGTCCGAGACAGCCTTTACAAATTTTTCGAAGTCCACAGGTTTCACGATGTAGGCATTCACGCCCAGCTTATAAGATTCAACGATATCGCGTTCTTCCTTCGATGAAGTCAGGATAACTACGGGGATAACTCTCTTCTCTTCACTCGACTTAATGCGCTTCAGGACTTCGATCCCATCAACTTTTGGCATTTTGAGGTCGAGCAGGATCAGCCTGGGCATATTGTTCTTGCCCTCGCCGAAAAGGAAATTCAGCGCCTCCTCCCCATCTGTGAGGTGAACAAGATTATTGGCAAGTTTGTTTTTCTTGAGCGCACGAATGGTAAGGCCTGCGTCGTCGGGATTGTCTTCTACGAGTAAAATGTCTACTGCTTCGTCCATGATTTAGATTTATCTGGGTAATGAGAAAAAGAATGTTGCTCCTTTGTTGAGTTCGCCCTCGGCCCACACTCGCCCATTGTGCCTGTCCAAGATCCTTTTTATTATCGCCAGCCCCACGCCTGTCCCTTCGAATTCGTCCTGCTTATGCAACCTCTGGAAGATGCCGAAGAGTTTATCGACATAAGCCATGTTGAAACCAACGCCATTATCTTTCACATAGTAGCACACATCGTTGTCCCTAAGAAATGAACCTATTTCAACGGCAGGATTCGGAGTCTTGCCGGAATATTTAAGGGCATTTGATATGAGATTGTACCACACCTGGCGCATCATACTGAGGTCGGCGGTTGCATCAGGTAGTGTGTTAACGTCGATCTTTGCGTTCGAACTATAGGATTTTGTCTCGCGGATCTCATCAAGAACCTGGTGAACTACCTCGTTCATCGACACGTTCGTTCGGGAGATATCTTTACGGCCTAGCCTCGAGAAATCGAGAAGATCATCGATAAGCTCTCCCATTCTCTGACCATTGCGAGCGATTACGCCTATGGTCTTCTTGGCATGAGAATCGAGGAGTGCGCCATAATCTTCCATTAAAATGTTTGCGTAACCGTTCACAGAACGTAACGGCGCCCGTAAGTCATGAGAAACTGAATAAGTGAACGATTCGAGTTCACGATTGAGCTTCATTACATCGTCGTTTGCCCTTTGAAGTTTGGCCCTGGCTTCTTCTTGTTTGTTTAAGTTTGCATTGATGTTATAAAACAAAACGACAATGATGACGGCAGGGACGAGAAGAGCGCCGGTGAACGTGTATTGAATTATACCTAGACGGCTATCGGATGATGCGGTCTCCAATCCATATATATCTGCTTCAGTAGCCCTGATGTCATCGATTGCCTCCCGAATGTTGTCCATGATGCGTTTGCCTTCCCCCGAAAAAACCCTGGCCTGAGCCTCCTGGAAGCTTCGACTTCTTGCCTTTATTGTACCCGTAACGAACTCCATTTTCTGCTTCACCAATCGTTTCGCTTCGTTGACCTTAGATCTCTTGTCCTCAAACGATTCTGTTACCTTCTCAAGCAACGCCAGATTGTGGTCGATCGATTGAATTGCCTTATCGTATGGTTCTAGATATACTGAATCACCGGTAATAACATAACCACGTTGCGCCGTCTCAAGATCAAGGCATGTCACCAGCACTCTTTCTGAGTACGTTGTTATAAGAAGGCTGCGACTTTGTACGATGCTTGCTTCAATGAGCTTCCGTATACTCACGTACGCGTAAACGCCTAGTACACCAATCGCGAGTATAGTGATGATAAATCCGCTCACCACTCCTCTTTTGAAGTACAACTTCATTATATTCCGGTGTGATTACTCAGAATCACACAATGTTTAATAAGTTAATAAAAAATTCAGCTTGATCTTGAAGAAACAACAGACTGTTCAACGCATTCTGAAAAGTAATCTTACATGTATTACGCATAGAGAAAACACGATAGTCTGCCAAATCACCTTCAATTTCAGCGAGTTACAGAATCAGAAAAGTGAATAACCGCTATATCTCATTACATTAACCTGCATAAACTCCCATAAATGCATCATCGAAAAAGTGTACTAAGTATTCTTATTGCAGACGATCATCCACTGTTTAGAAAAGGGTTGGAGGACATTATTCGCACTACAGAATACTCAAGTTCAAATATTCTTTTTGCTTCGAATGGTCAGGAAGCTGTGAGATTGGTCAACAACCATCCTGTCGACCTCATCTTCCTCGATGTGAACATGCCAGAGATGAATGGTTATGATGCCGCCGAAGCAATACTCGAGACCAGGCCCACAGTTCCGATTATAGTACTCACTCAATTCGACGAAATTCCCCTCATCCTTAACCTGTTCAAGACTGGCGCCAAAGGATTTCTCACCAAGAACATCGAAGGCGCTGAGATCGCTACGGCAATGACAACCGTGCTGAAGGGCGACTATTACTATCACTCCAAGTTCGACGACACCATTCAATCGTGGCTCACGACCGGGCTTCGCAAGCAGATCCCTTCCGTACGCTTCTCAGACCGGGAAATGCAACTCATCCTGCTCATGTCGAAAGGAAAAACCACCCAGGAGATCAGTGAACAGCTTGGACTTAGCTTTAGGTCAATCGAGACTTACAGATATCAGTTGATCAAGAAGATTAATGTAGCGAACACGGCTGAACTGATCACGTACGTGTATAAGAACTCCATTATATAAATTACTAGTTTCTAGTTTCTAGTTTCTGGTTTCGAGTTTCGAGTTAACTAGAAACTAGAAACCAGTAATTTTCTTAATCCTCTCCACTATTTCGAGAACGGCCGGACATACGAGCGTGTTCCGATAAGTTAAGTCAAGCACCTGGCTCATCTTCTTTCTATCGGTATGCGGGTATTCCCGGCACGCCTTCGGCCGGCTGTTATATACACTGCAATAATTGTCGGCACCAAGGAACGGACAGGGCGACGATTTCAAAACATAATCATTGTCTTCGTCGATCTTCAGGTATTTGTCGATAAAATCACCCGGCTTCATCCGAAGCGACTTCGAGAGCCTGTCGATATCTGTCGGATAAAAGATCGGGCTTGTCGTCTTGCAACAGTTAGCACACTGTAGACAATCGGTCACTGCAAACACCTCCTCGTGTGTGGTGTGAAATGCCTCATCCAGGTCATCGTCGCGAAGCTTCGAAAGACCCGTCAAGAATTTCTTATTCTCTTTGGCCTTGCCTGTAGATGTCTGTTTGAATTTATCGAGATCCATCAGCGGCGACATAATGATTTATACAAACAATACATGCAGCTCTTCTGGTTCGAAGTCTGCCGAAACGGCACCATGGGATTGAATATCTCTCCTACAACATCATGAAGGCGCTTGCCGAACTCTTGTAGCATTGGCTTCACATCTTCCATCGGTTCTTTGTCGCCACCCATCTTTAGACCAAACTTGAAGTCCTTTCCGAAGAGGCTGTTGCGGTTCATTAATCCGGGTTGGATCTTTTCCGTTGGCGAATTGTGGTGAAGAAAATAAACATAGGCATAAAGTATCGTTTGGAAGGCCGCCTTGTTGTGTTTCTTTTCCCCGTCGAACAACGACTCGATGTCGTCGAACTTGAGTTCGTCGGCACCGGTCTTATAATCGACAACTCGAACGGTACCACGGCTGGCGTCGGCGCGGTCGATCTTACCCCCCACGCGAACGCGTTTACCTGAAGGCAGGTCGATTGTCTCGTTGAAATCTTCTTCCAGCATTCGTATTTCGAATGGAGCGTATTCTGCATCGCGATCGAGTACCTTACGCAGGAATGTCTTCACGATCTCTTTCACGACGATCCGCTTTCCTTCGTAGACCACCTCTTCATCGTTGTTCATGTGATAGAACTCGCGGAAAGCCCGGTCGATCAGTCGATTGATCTTTTCGTCGGGAACATTGAGATCGTCTGGATTAACAACACCATTTCGGATTGTACGGAGGTCCTGGTACATCCAAAAAGCCACGTCGTGCAGAATACTTCCCAGCACACGAGCATCCACCTCTTCCTCTACTTCTTCCGCCTCCTTCATCTGAGCAACCTGCTTCAAATAGAAACGGAGACTGCATTCGATGTAATCGTTAAGGCTGGAAGGACTCAATGATCGTCTCTCAGGAGTGTCGGCCACGAACTTATCGAGTACCTGCATTACCGCCGGGGTTTTGTCGACAACAATCGGATGTATTGCGTGAACGTGAATTGGATTGTGAAGCACTCGTTTCTCGATTGGCAGCTTCGATTCAATGATCACCTGCTGGAGGTAGCGGCTCATCTCTCCATTGCCAACAACATCCGGTTCGGTACTATAATAAAACGAGACGTTCGAAGCGCGTTGCAGCAATCGATAAAACAAATATGCATAGATGGCATCCTGGTGTTCCCACGTTGGAAGGGCATAGGCGCGACGAATAGCGTGCGGCACATACGATCCCTGGCGCGGCGGCGAAGGCAGCTGACCTTCGTTCAACGATAGAATGATGACGTTATCAAAATCGAGGTTACGGGTTTCGAGCACACCCATGATCTGCAGACCGCGCAATGGCTCGCCCGTAAACGGGATCTTCTGCATCATCATCACCTGTCTGAATAATTTCTGGAAGCCACGCCAGTCCGGGGCTTTTTCTGAAACGGAAAATATGGAATGAAGTCGCGAAACGTGCTGATGAAAATGGTATGCATACTCGCGATCGAAGCTCTTCTTGTCGGTAAGGCGCGAACCGATATGTTCGATGAGTTCCAGCAGGTAATCGGTAGCCTGCGCCGACTCCACTGGTTTGAAGAACGTTTCAAAGATCGGATCGTTGCCCAACAGTTCTTCGATAGGAACATACACACGGTTGTTACGAACGATCTGTGTGATACGCTCTTGTGCTTCGTGCTCGGCGAGCGTAAGAAAATAGGCGTGACCGAGTATAGCGGTGGCCTCGCGATGGCTGAATGACTTAGCTCGTTTTTTCACCTGCATCTCAATCACCTGGTCGAGCAGGTTAAACAATGGCGTGTCGCGGAGCGGGAAGCCCATGGTAACGTTGATGTCGCGAAGCTCGTCGGGTAACGAATGCATCATGGGCAACAGCATGCTCTCGTCGGGGAGAACTATTACGGTCTTGCTCAGTTCAACAGGCAGATCGTCTTTCGGAAGTTGCTTGAGAATGTCTGCGATCTCCAGGCCTGCCAGTTTCGCCTGGCCGATCCGTTGGGGGACGGCCGTTAACGCGATCTTTTTCGGCGACTCAAGAAAGTGCTTCGGCAACGGTCCATCAAAAGTTGACGATAGTTGTTCGTGCCTGCGATACTCGCGCATGAACTGTCCTGCTTCCTGCAGATTGTTCTCTACGTAATATTGATCGGCGTCCCAGAAGATCTTCGCGCCGTTATCGACCAGTACGGAGATCACTTTCTCTTCTGCCTTCGTGAGGGCGTTGAATCCGGCAAAGATAAGCTTTGCATTCTTTAACGATGCGGGGACCTTCTTAGAAAAACTTTCGGCTACATCACGATGGATCATGCCCTCGTAACCAAGTGATTCTTTTTTAAGCGCCTTGACGAACTCGTTATAAACTTTCGGAAGCTTTTTCCACATAATGAGAAACGCCTCCTTGGTATTGGAAGGATTCTCGCTAAAGTGTACCCAGAAATCTTTAAGAAAGGACTTTTGCTCATCGGTCAGGTAATCGAAAGTCTCGTCGAGTTCTTTGATCTTGCTAAGGTCCTTGAACAACTGTGGTGCGTTAACGAGATACTTATCGATCTCATCGAAGTCGCGAAGGAGCATTTCGCCCCAGAAGTAAAACCGGTCGAACGACTCGTTGTTGTTCAAAACGGATGTATAAACCTGGTAGAGCCTGAAGATGAGCGTGAGCTTATCGGGTTCGCGAAGGTCGGAATGTCGTTTGAAAAATTCCTCGATACTGAGAAGCGCCGGCGCCCATTGGGGCTTCTGAAGTCCACGTGCGAGATAGTTCTCGAAATACAGAGCAGCGCGACGGTTGGGAAAGATGAACGTGAGCTCATCAAGCCGCGGGTATTCTCGGATCATTCGTCCGGCCAGCTCTTTGAGAAAAGGGGTCATCCGAACAAATTGAAAGTTGAGTTACTGATCACCTCATCGAGTTTCATGTCTTTGAGGTATACAAGGAATGCCTGTACGTTTGGATATCCCATTTGAGTGAGAACACGTGCATAAGTTTCTATCTGATCGCGGTCGGCAGATTTCCTTTCGCCTGTTTTATAATCTACGATCACGGTGCGCTTCTTGCCGAGCATGATCCGATCGATACGCTTCTGCGTTCCGCCAGGTAATAACACCAGGGCCTCAGCTTTGATCTCCCACTCTTTGGTAAACCAGCCGCTCATGACCGGGTGATCGAGAACGGCGAAAACATCTTTTCGAACGGCGTCGATGTCTTCCGCCGGAAGGGCGTGCTCCAAAAAGAACTCAGCCAACCTCTCTTCAGCGTCGGTCTTATATTGGATGCGCGACAACACCGTGTGGATCAAAATACCGCGGTTGATCTTGCTTCGCTTTTCCGAAACATTGTCTTCGAAAAATTCTGAGCCTTCGCGCTTGATCACGAGTTTCTCGCGCCAGTCGGTAGAAGGATACCTATCGAGCTTCTGCTCGAGAAGGTCAGTTTCAATAAGGTGATCTGGCATTGTGGTGATGTCGCCAAGATCGAAATGGTGCGGGGTGCTGGGTGCGGGGTGCACAGACTCTGGCGAAGTGATACGATACTGTTCGCGAAGCACTGTTTGAACTACGTCGCCGACAAAATTCATTCGACCAGGCGTTGCGACAGGACCCATAACGATCAATCCCCACTCTGCTCTCGTAAACGCCACGTACAATAAGTTCAAATTATCCAAATACACCTTCACATACTCTTCCTGGTAAGCTCCTTCGAATTGAGTTCGCTTCAATTCTGTCGAAAACTTCAATGCCAACGCTCCCAGTTTGTTGAAGGGCTTCTCCGTTGGCGTGATCCACATCAAAGGCGTCATAGCTTCATGACCGAAACGCCAGTTGCAGAAGGGAACTATAACGTACTTGTACTGAAGTCCCTTCGAACCATGGATGGTGACGATGTTCGCAGCATCTATGCTCGACGAGACCTTGATGGACTTCTTTGCCTTATACATCTCCCACCAGTCGAGAAACGAGTTGATGTCGGTTCGTTCTCGCGCCGAAAATTCGAGGATGAGGTCCTGGAACGCCTGAAGGTATGCAAGCTCCTCCGGTTTCTCGCCGAGGTTGAAGATCTGGATGAGCTCTTCTGTAAGCTCGAACAGCGAAAGTTGTTTGAAGTGCTTAAGTCGTTCGAGGAACTTCGGAGGCAATGTTTCCTCGAACTTATCTTTCGAACCGGCCTTGATGAAAAGATCGTTGGCGGGATTGCCGGCGATCTCATACGCGAGCTGACCTCTTGCAACACGGTCTTGGGTATTCTTGAGGAACTTCAGCGCCGAGATAATGATATTAACCGAAAGGGAAGTGTCGAGACGTAGTGATTCATTCGACACGACTTCGTAACTGTAGCCAGGTTTCGCGTCGGGAGTATTGCGGAAGTTCAATAGGAATTGCGCGATCCGCTGACCTTCTTCGTTCTTCCGGACAATGATCGCGATCTCCTTCTGCTTCGCACCTTTGTCCTGCAGTTGTTCCATCCATGTTGGGATCATTCGCATTGCCTGCTCTTCCCAGCCTTCATCATCTTCGTTGCGCTCAAAGAATTTCATGCGGACAAATCCTCCATCAAGCCACTTCGATTTTTTCTGTTCGGCCTCAGCGAATACATCTACCGGGAGGTTATCGCCAACATGCATTGCGACTCTTGCAGCGGCTGCCTTGAACATGGTATTGTTGAAGTCGACAATATTACCGGCGCTCCGGAAATTGGTGTCGAGCGGGATGACCTCTGTACGGGCTTCGCCGAATTCGTTCACCACATGTTTTTGAAGTATCTCGAGATCGCCGCTGCGCCAGCGATAGATCGATTGCTTCACATCTCCGACGATGAGGCTGAAGTATCCCTGGTCGCCCGCTTCCCGGAGCAGTGGCGTGAAGTTCTTCCACTGGAATAACGAAGTATCCTGGAACTCATCGATAAGATAATTGCGATAGTAGGAACCCACCTTCTCGTAGACGAACGGCGTATCGGAATTGTTGATCACACCGTTGAGGAACTTCGAAGCATCGGCAAGTATCAACACGTTGTTCTCTTCGCGATAGTCGCGGAGCTTTCGAACGATATCGGTGATCAAACCAAAAGCATAGAAATTCTTGAGTACCTGTATCGCAGTACGGCTGATGATGGAGTTCTCATCGTCGTAGGCGACCATCTCTCTCACGATGGGCATTATTTGTTCTTCGGCGATAGCAAGGTGCTGGTTGCGATAGATTCCTTTCTTGAACCAATCGGTAGCCCCGAGTACGGAAGCTTCGATCCGTTTGGTGTCGCGCGACCGGCTCTTTCCTAACGACAGGTCCCTGAACCAGGCATAGATGGTACCTGCATCTCCGTAAGCAAAGTCCGAGACCTTGATGTTGTTAGCGTCAAGGATCCTTAAGGCCTCCGAGGCTTTCGCCTTCATGAAGTTCTTATAGGTATTGACTTCCGCCTGAAGGAAGTCGAGCATCTTGCGGTTGTCTTCGAGAATGTTCTCGGAAAGGAGTATGCGATCTTCGACAGACTTGAATTGTTCCTTGAAGATCTCTCTTGCAAACTGCTTTAGATTGTATTCGACATTCCAGTTCTCACCTTCGAGCAATCTCTCTCTTGAGAACTGAACGACCCAATCGGTAAGGTCTTGTCGTTCGGGACCCAGGTCGTCGAGGAGTGCTGCGATCACCTCATCGAGAACAAAATCCGTATCGACTTCGAGACGGAAGTTCCCCATGAGGCCAGCCTCGCGTGTAAACGATCGGATGACACGCTGAAAAAATGCATCGATGGTACTGATCGAAAACTGCGAATAACGATGAAGTATGATGGCGAGCACTTCACGACTTTTCGATTTCAGCTGTTCGTCGTCGATCTGCAGCTCGGCTTTGATCTCCTTTGAAAGATTGTTGGGTCGTCCGCTCGCAAAGTCATCTAGGTATTCGAGGATGCGGGTCTTCATTTCCTGCGTGGCTTTGTTGGCGAAAGTCACCGCGAGGATAAACCTGAAATATTCCGGTTGCCTGCTGAGTGCCAGCAGGATATATCTCTTGGCGAGCGTTCTGGTTTTGCCCGAACCAGCGGATGATCTATATATATGGAATGTCTTGGTCAACCCGTAAATATCATTATATTGCCTTAGTCTATGTTAAGAAGGCTGTATTTTTTAGCACCCAAGATCGCCTATTCTTTTCCAGTCCAGTTGTTCTTAAATAACCTGAAGCGTAACCAGGTACTACTGCTCTGCTGGATCATTCTTTTTGCTATGGTGACAGGCAGCTTCGGAAAGTACTTAGGTATACCCTACCTATTTCTCGATCCTGAATATCTTAACAAAGTAAACTTTCGAAGTTTCTTTATCATGGGCATGGTGATAGCTGGTTTCTCGACAGCGTTTCACATAACATGCTATATAAACGATGGACACCGGTTCTCTTTCGTCGGTACGTTGTCGCGACCGTTTACAAAGTTTGTGATCAACAACAGTTTCATTCCAATCACTTTTCTGGGCACCTACCTTATTGAAGTCATTTCATTCCAGCAGAACAATCAATACATCACCGGAAGCGATCTCATGCTTAATATCACGGGAATCCTGGTTGGCTACGCGGTGATGACAGCCTTCTTCTTTATTTATTTTCAGCTCACCAACAAAGACATTTTCAAATACGTCGTTTGTCGTATCGATGAGCGCATCAAGCAAAGTGTTAAGGTTACTCGCGCCAGTGCAATGAAGAAGCTCGACATCGCACGGAAGAGACAGGAACGCGTCGACTATTACCTTGATGGAAAGCTGAGGCTTGTCAAGGTTGAAGACACCAATTTTTACGACAAGCAAACAATACTCCAGGTATTCGATCAGAACCAGTTCAACCTCGTCATCATCGAGGTATTGATCTTTGCATTGATCGTTGTGCTGGGGATCTTCAAAGACTGGCCGGTGTTCCAGTTACCCGCTGCTGCAAGCTGCGTCATATTTCTCACCGTGTTTGTAATGTTGGCCGGCGCATTTGAATATTGGTTCGGAAACTGGTCGTCGACCGCAGCACTGGTACTTTTTCTTTTCCTTAATTACCTCGTTGGCGAAGGTGTTTTCTCAAAACCATACAAAGCATTCGGTCTCGACTATAATAAGTTGCCGGTCGAATATTCTGTGGAGCACCTGGCCAGGCTGAACGACAGCACAGCCATCAACGAGGACCGTGGCGCCACCCTGGTGATGCTGAACAATTGGCGGAAGAAATTTGAAAAGCCGCCGAAGCTTGTGTTCCTCTGCGTGAGCGGCGGTGGCAAACGTGCTGCTTTGTGGGCGTTGAATTCCTTGCAGACTGCAGACAGCCTTACGCAAGGCAAGATGATGAATCACAGCGTGCTGATCACTGGTGCCTCGGGGGGACTGATCGGGGCCAGCTATTTCCGGGAGCTTAAGCTTCGCGAGATCAATGGCGAAAATGTAAAACCGTACTCTTCTATTCATCGCGATAAGATATCGACCGACAATCTTAACCCGTTGATCTTTAGCCTGCTGGCTAACGACCTGTTTGTTGGATTCACGCGATTCGTTTATGCAGACAATGCCTATGAAAAAGACAGGGCCTACACGTTCGAGCAGCAACTGAACCAGATCACGGAAGGAATGATGGATAAACCCATCAGTGCCTATCGCAAGGTGGAAGATCTTGGGATCGTACCGATGGTTGTTCTCACGCCGACAGTAGTAAACGATGGCCGGAAGATGTACATCGCCTCGCGGCCGGTGAGTTTCCTGAATTCGGATGTACTCGATCAGCCAGGCTATAAACTTTCGAAGATCGCGGGTACTGATTTTCAGCGTGCGTTCAAAGAGCTTGGTGGCGATAGTCTCCGATTCCTGAGTGCTCTTCGCATGAGCGCTACATTTCCATATATCACACCGAACACAACGTTGCCAACCGATCCGCCGATCCAGATCATGGATGCAGGTATCTCCGACAACTTCGGGATGAACGATGCTATTCGATTCATGTATTCATTCAAGGATTGGATCGCCGCGAACACGTCAGGTGTTGTATTTGTCTCGGTTCGCGATTCGCCGAAACTTGGCAAGATCCTGCCGAAGACGGGCCAGACCATAGTCGACGATATTACGCAGCCGATCAGCAGCGTGTACAACAACTTCGAGAACTTCCAGGACATCAATGCAGACCTGTTGCTGGGACAGGCACGCGCATGGTTCCCGTTGCCCATATCGCGTATCGATCTTCAATACCAGGCAGAAAGCTACGTACCAATCCTTCAGAAGATGGATAGTATCCGTCAGAACAGCGCGCGGGCTTCGTTGAGCTGGCGACTGACTACGAGGGAGAAGGAAGGTATTGTAAATGCGATCAATTCGGAGATGAACCAATCGGAACTCGGGCGTTTGAAGAAAACGCTGGAGTAGCTATGGTATCCGAACGTTTGATTGGGAACCTTTCAGTTGTGCGATCACTTTCGCAATATTCTTATCAAGGGTTTCTTTTGTCTTGATGCTTCCCAGATATTTTAGAATATCTTTTTTTCGCGATGCCGTCAGCGCATTGAAGGCGGCCGTTAACTTATGGGCTGTCAATTCTTTTTTGAGCGCCGGTACCATCGAATAGTCGATCTTCCTGTCGGCGAAGTCCTGCTTCAGGGTAAACGTTGCAACTTCGCCAACTGCTGCCTTACCTCCTTTCAACATCGGGATGTTCACATATAACCGGTAAGGAGAATCTTTCACCGGTACTAATGTTTGCGTGAATGTGTGCCCGTTTATCTTTCCCGTGACAGGTATAAATCCTTTCACCGGCTTCATTTTTTTTGTGATCGAGGGTGGGACCTCCACGCAAGGGTTGATGCCAACTTTATAGATGCGTGCTTTGAATGGCATATCAAAGATTAAGATACTTGCGGATGTTGCTCACATACGTTTCGAAGGCCGTCTTGCCTTTCGGCGTGAGCTTACAGAGCGTGAGAGGATAGTTGTCGCGGAAAGTTTTCTTCACCTTAACATAACCTGCCTCTTCGAGCTTGCCGATCTGGAAGCTGAGGTTGCCAGCCGTTGTCTTTGTTTTCTCTTTAAGATGATTGAATTCGGCCTCGTCTACCGATACCAGTATAGAAACGATGGCAAGCCTGACCTGGGAATGAAGAACGGGATCGAGATCGGAGTACATGAGTGTCCAAATTTATATTAAAAATTTTAGCGAAATTAGTCTACATGAAGAAGACACTGTTCATCGCCCTTTTGCTTGGTGGTTGTGCAGACGTATCACAGGCGCCAGAGCCCAAAATCCCCACACAGATCGAAGGACTTGAGTTGAAATTCATTGAGACGGATATCGACGGCGCAATGATCTCAATCAACTTCCTGAACGAATCTGTTGGATTTATCTCCGGCCATGACGGTTCGATCTATAAAACCACGGATGCTGCAGAGAATTGGCGCAAGGTGTCGACCGATACATCGTTACCAATCAACAGCATGTTTTTCGTAACAAGGGAGAAAGGTTGGGCGGTAGGCGGAGAAAATGGGTGCAGTGGAAACAATTGCACTCCGCGTCCCCCGGTCATTCTGAAGACGACTGATAGTGGCGAAACCTGGAACTCCATATCACTCAATCTTTCAAAAGCTGTGGAGCTTAACTCAGTTTGGTTTGTTAATAACGATCTGGGATTCGCCGTCGGGTTCGATATGATCCTTCGAACAA
Organism: uncultured Ohtaekwangia sp.; assembly: GCA_964490505.1. Lineage (GTDB taxonomy): Bacteria > Bacteroidota > Bacteroidia > Cytophagales > Cyclobacteriaceae > ELB16-189. The sequence continues at coordinate 729,375 of CAZBCP010000001.1, forward strand.
CGAACGGTGGCGACACCTGGACTGAATCGATACTTCATGATCTTCCTGGCATAATGAAATCGGTTCGGTTCTTCGACGATAAGAACGGTTTAATCACAGGCACCCGAGGCATTTCCATACGGACAAACGACGGCGGCGATAACTGGTACGTGTCCAGTCCTTTTCCCGACTCTGGTGTAAACTCACTTACGTTAACGAATAACATTGCATTCTCGGCAGGTTACGAAACGCTGCACAGGTCGACGGACTTTGGGGCAACATGGAATGAATTGCCAGCGATCGTTCAGGATCCTTATCCCCATACCAATAGTCTTAACTTCGTATCAGGTACAAGAGGATTCGCCCTTGGCTCCGGGTATTGGAGCGGCGGCGACTTTGGTCATAATACTGCATCCATCTTTTATACCGATGACGGCGGATCGACATGGAAGGGATCGATCGATGTTCATGAGATCGAGGAAATTTCATCGTCAAGCTTCCCGACGCCGGATGTTGGTTATGGCCTTAGCCTTTATGGCAACATTGTAAAAATAACGGTGAACTGAACTTATCTCGCGGCCGGGCCTTTCAATACAACTCCTCCCCTCACACCATTATGCTTTCCGTTGTCGACGGTTATGTTGCCGTTCACTAAAACATATTTGAAACCGACTGCATACTGATGTGGCTTGTCGAACGTGGCCATATCGTTCACGGTGGCTTCGTCGAAAACAACAACGTCCGCAGCCATCCCGGGACGAAGCAGTCCCCTGTCGCTCAGCTGGAATTTTTGTGCAGGTAATGATGTCATTCTTCGAATGATCTCTTCCAGGCGAACGATCTTCATTTCACGAACATAGCGTCCCAGGACGCGGGCATTTGTGCCATAACCTCTCGGGTGTGGAACGCCTTGTCCTAGCTTGTTGATACCCGCGTCGGATGCGATCATGTTGAAAGGATACTGCATGATGTTCTTCAGGTCGTTCTCATCCATGCTGAAGAATACCATCGAAGCGCCACCGGCTTCGATCATCTTAAGGATAGTTTCAATTTCATTGTCCGCTGTCGGCTTATTTCCCCACTTCACATTTATCTGCGAAATATTAAGTCCGTTGATGGAAGAATCGGGAAGGTAACGGGCCACCAGTGCGTAGCTATAATCATTCGCAAGCTTTTCCTTCAGATCGTCATGCATATATTTCTTGATCTTTGCCCGTGTTGAAGGATCTTTCAACCGGATAAAAACCGAATCGCGACCGCCACCGAAGACCCAGCTTGGCAAACGGGTATTGAGCGACGTGCTGCTGGCAATGTATGGATACTGATCGACTGTAACGTCGATGCCTTCTTTCCGTGCTTTTTCCACGAGCTCGATCATGCTTGTAGAACGACCCCAGTTAGGCTTGTATGTAGTTTTGAAGTGAGAGATCTCTACGCCGATGCCGGCCTGTCGACCGATGTTGATCGCTTCTTCGACGGCATCGATCATTGCATCGGCTTCGTCGCGGATGTGTGAAGCGTAAACGCCGTTGTACTTCGCAGCAGCTTTGGCAAGTCCAACCACTTCGGGTGTCTTCGAATAAGTACCGGGTACATAAATAAGACCGGTAGAGAATCCAACGGCGCCGTCGCGCATGGCCTTCTCGACGAGCTCCTCCATTTTCTTTTGTTCGGCAGCCGTAGGGTCGCGGCGGGCCTCGCCCATTACGGCCTCACGAACATCGTTGTGGCCGATGAGGGTTGCGACATTGATCGAAGTCTTAACGCTGTCGAGCTGACGAAAATATTTGACCAGGTTGGTGTTGGAGCTGCCGCAATTGCCAGTAACCACAGAGGTAACTCCATCGAGAATGAAGTTCGCAGCAGTTGGTACTTTCAGGTCGTTGCCTTCGATATGTGTATGCACATCGATGAATCCGGGCGCAACGATCAGTCCCTTTGCATCGATCGTTTTCGTTGCCGTTCCTGTGAGCTTGCCCACCGCGGTGATCTTGCCCTTCGAAATACCAACATCGCCATAGAACCACGAATTGCCCGAGCCGTCTATGATCTTACCGTTCTTTATAAGAACATCGTATTGCTGGGCGTTCACTCCCATCGCAACAAATAGCAAAAGTATTAATGCAAGTCTCATTTTATAGCCCGGGTCTTAGGGTAGTAAAATAGAGACTTTTTTCAATATATATTGCGTGTTATGAATTTTCACGCAAAGAGCGCAAAGGAAATTTTACGCAAAGGTTTACGCGAAGGAAATTCAAAAATTCACGCCCTTTGCGATGCATTCCCTTCGCGGGCCTTTGCGTGAAAAAAAATTTATGAAATCGATCGACGACCTGCAGAAGACGTTGGAGCTGATCCGGATGGAACGGATCGCAGACCTCGAATACTATCGCCAGAAAGTACTGCTTCGCTCACTCCACCAGCGCACCGAAGATGGTGTGACATGGTATCCCGTTCGACTCAAGCGCGACTACATCGGAACGGGCGAACGTCTCACCATAGAGGTCGAGCGAACGAATCACATCGACAAGCCTCACGCATTCCAGAGCGGAAAATCCGTGAGTGTATTCTCCAATGCCTCCGGCAAGCCTGAGCGAGAGCATGTAAACGGCGTAGTGAACTTCGTGAAAGACAATACGATGGTCATCACGATCAACGGCGACGAATTTCCCGAATGGCTCGAAGATGGCGGACTCGGCATCGACGTCATGTTCGACGAGATGACTTACAAGGAGATGGAATTTGCGCTGCGCGAGGTCATCAAGGCGGAAGACAATCGCGTCGCAGAACTTCGCGAGATCCTGCTCGGGAACGGTGAAGCAATCCAGGACAACAAGAAGGTCTTCAATTTTTCAAGCGCTCTTTTAAATGAGAGCCAGTTGGCTGCGCTCAAAAAAGTAAACACGGCTGATAGCATTGCGTTCATCCATGGTCCCCCGGGCACCGGTAAAACGACAACACTCGTACAGGCCATATCGATGGCGGTGAAAGATGAAGGGCAGGTATTGGTGTCGGCCCCAAGCAACGCGGCGGTGGACCTGTTGGCTGAAAAGTTGGGAGAAGCCGGTCTGAATGTGCTTCGCATCGGACATCCCGCGCGAGTTACGGAACAGGCGCTGAGTAAAACACTCGATGCACGTATCGCTGCTCACCAGAATTATCCTGAGTTGAAAGATCTTCGTAAGCGGATGGAACAAGTGAAGGCTGCGGCTTTCAAATTCAAGCGCAATTTCGGCTACCACGAAAAGCAGGAGCGCCGTATGCTCATGCAGGAATCAAAGTTGCTGAAAGCCGATGCCGACATGCTCGAGTTCTATATTGTGAACGATCTGCTGAATAAGTCCGATGTGATCTGTTGTACACTTGTTGGCGCATCGCACCCGGTACTGAAAGGAAGGAAGTACAAAACTGTGTTTATTGACGAAGCCGCGCAGGCGCTGGAACCTGCTTGCTGGATCCCGATCCTTCGAACACAACGGGTGGTTTTTGCCGGCGATCATTGTCAGCTTCCACCAACGATCAAATCTGCCGAAGCGGCAAAGTCAGGTTTGGCGGTCACGTTGTTCGAGAAGGGTATCGAGAAACACCCGGAGATGTCGTCACTGCTGCAAGTGCAGTACAGGATGAACGAGAACATCATGGAGTTCCCATCGAAATGGTTCTACGAAGGAAAGCTGGTGGCACACGAGTCGGTGAAACATGGACTGCTCCGCCCCTACCAAAACCCGGTTGACTTCATCGACACGGCGGGCTGCGGTTACGATGAGGAGCAGGATCCCGAAACGCTGAGTCGTTTCAACCAGGAAGAGGCGAGCCTGGCATTAAAGGTTGTTGAGAGGCTGATCGAAGAGGTAGGACAGAACGAATGGATCGAAGAGCAGATCTCGATGGGCATAATTACTCCCTATCGTGCGCAGGTGGATCATCTTCAGAAACTCTGCGATGCTTCGCCGGCACTGGAGACGCTTCACAAGCTTGTTACGATCAATACCGTGGACGCATTCCAGGGACAGGAAAGAGATGTGATCGTGATCAGTTTGGTACGAAGCAACGCCAAGGGCGAAGTTGGTTTCCTGGGCGACATCCGCCGCACTAATGTGGCGATGACGCGCGCACGTAAAAAGCTGATCATTATTGGCGACAGCGCGACGTTGGGCTCACATCCCTTTTATTTGGAACTGATCGAGTTTGTACAGAAGAAAGGGTTTTACAGAAGTGCGTTCGAGCTGAGTTGAGATCATTTTTTTGGTTTTCTAAAGATCAGCCAGATCGGAACATTGATAATTGCGCCTACAATCAATGTTGGAAGAATAAACCTGAGCAATACATCCACAATAGTCAGATGTTCTCTGATCATTCTTTCGGCATACAGTGCGATAAGATCGACTCCAAGGAGCACGAGGCATATCACTACGTCAGGTGTGAGCTTTTTCATTTTAACAGAAAATTAAACAGGTAAAAGAAGAGGAACATCAGGTTAATACTCAGCAAATTAGGAACGACAACTCCCCAGGTTAAATTAGGTTCCGCGTCATTGTTCCAACCCTTTCTGCGGATGAGCGTAGATACCATCCATATTGCAACCAGGAGGCCAAGAAGGCCATACACGCTGATGGTCATTTGCTCGTTTAGCTGAGCTCTGTATAACTCATCGTGTTTCAGGTATTCAATCTTGAGCAGGTAATCAATTGACTTGGAGGCTAGCAAAATGAGCATTGCGATCAGTATCTCCAGTCCGACGGCAAAGTCGCTCATTACAAGCGTCTGATAGTTGTCGTTCCGGCTGGCAGATCGCACAAATATTCCAAAACCTGCGGATAGCAATATCGTGGCACTTGCCACAAAGGCTTCGGATGTTAACAATTCAACCATGTCGCCAATGTATCTCTATGGCGACGTTCATGCTATTTCTATAGTCACATTGGGTGTAAATGATCAGGAAAACCTGATGCGTGAATTAATAGCCGCCGTTGTCAATCTCAAAATCTCAGATTTGCCAGCTTTCCTTACAATTGTTACAGACCTCGACAGGTCTACGTCAGTCTCCTCCCCCACATCCTCCACACGAACTCCCGCAGCTCGACCCGCATGACGATGAATCGCTACTCGAATCCGACGAGGATCCGCTGCTCGAAGCAGTATAGCTTGTAAGCACTGGCGTGAAGGCCAGCACCGTCGCGCCCGTATAAAAATAATCCCACTCAGAGCTTTCAACGTGGGCCTTCTTCTGTTCTTTTTGTCTATAGTACCCGGGAACGATCACTTTTGTCAACCGTTGTGACATCAGCAAAAGAAATACGATCGATATTACTGCAATCACAACCAATACGAATACCAATCCGCCGACCGGCCGGCCGCGCACCATGCCCGTCAACAACCGCACTGCACCGGGTATCAATAGCAAAAGGATGACACCGAAGTTCACATAGAATATACTCGCGAACGGACCCGACTTCTTGAAATATTTTCCGAACGCGTTCATCGAATTGGCAGCATTAAAAAAGGCGGGTAGCGATCGTAATGATTTAAGCAGTGAAGAATATGATACCGAAGCTTTGCCGAGCTTCGTAAACACGGCATGCTCTGCCGAATCGCCGGGCTTCGCACCAACTGTCGCGCTGATGTTATTCTGTTTATCCACACTCAGTTTGTTGCCCGCGATCATCTTGTTGATCTTCATGTGAACAACATAGTCCATAAGCTGCTTCTGAAGGTAGATCAACTCAGAAGCATCCAATGAAAAGACAAAAGAACTTTTATCAAATGAATTGAAGATCGAATTAAGTTTGGCCGTATTATAAAAACGCAACAATATCAACACAACAATAACCGCAGGTATATACATCAGAAAGAAATCACTACTGTTCAGTTGCGAATAAATGGGCAGCAAAAGGAAAAACGCCGGAGCAAGCGCCACGATCCCGATCATCAATCCTGCAATGATCACCGACCTGACTTTATACTTCGCTTTTAGAAGATTGAGCGAGTCGTACATCGTATCGTATTCCCAAATGTCTTTCGGCAGCTCGCCGAATTCACTTTTGTACAGATCAACCGTTCGCTTCCTGGCTGCCATGAAACGTTCTGCATCAAACCTGCTTCGCGTCGAAGGAACATGTTGGATATTTTTTCCGAGCACCTGGCACAGATCGGAATACGACTGCGTGAACGTAAGATGTTGATGCCATACCGCATCGACCACCTTCGACGGCGACACCATTGAATCGGAGATCGCAGCCATGTACATGAATTTCTTGTACTCGGCCATCGCCTTTGTCGTGAAATTCTTAGTCCAGAAGTTTTCCTCCGCCAACCGGTCCGAAAAGCCAAAGTCAGACAGGGGTTGGTCGAAGTCGATCGCAGCTATGCGTTCGTACAGGGCGGGGTTGGTTTTCGACACATCTATAATTTGGGTATTTTTCGCGTATGAAAAAAATCTGCTTCCTCCTCTCGATCGTAGCCATTTCGTGTGCTCCTGAAAAAGAATCTCCAATGCTGTCCGAAAAAACTTTCGAGCAACATATCGCCAGGCTTGCATCCGACGAATTCCAGGGACGACTCCCATTTACGGAAGGTGAAAAGAAGACCATCGCCTATCTCGAAGAACAGTTCAAAGCCCTTGGCATCGAACCGGGAAATGGCAATTCATATACACAAGAAGTTCCGATGGTGGAGATCACGGCCTCCACAGATCCGGAAATGATCATCAAGAAAGGAAAGAAGGAGACTTTGATCAAAGGCAACGACGGCTTCGTGCTCTGGACCGAGCGTACCGAGCCGGCAATCGAGTTTAAGGACGATGAGATCGTCTTCGCTGGCTTTGGCGCGGTAGCACCCGAGTACAACTGGAACGACTACGAAGGCCTCGATGTGAAAGGCAAGGTCGTGCTCGTACTGGTGAACGATCCCGGCTTCGGAGGAACGGATACAACATTCTTCAAAGGAAGCACGATGACATACTATGGCCGCTGGACCTACAAGTTTGAAGAAGCCGCACGGCAGGGGGCGAAAGCATGCTTCGTTATCCATAATGAGATTCCGGCCGGATACGCTTTCAACGTGCCACAAAACAACTGGAACTCCCCTCACCTCTATCTGGACAAGCGCGGTTCCGAAGAATATAAATGTGCAGGCATCGGTTGGATCCCCATGGAAACTGCCGAAAAGCTTTTCGACCTCGCAGGCATGAGCTTCTCCGAAGAACAGTCGGCCGCGCGTAAACCCGGCTTCAAAGGAAAATCTCTCGGGCTTACCGCCACCGTCGGGATGACGGTCCGATCGAAATACGATAAGAGTTATAACGTCATCGGTAAGATCACCGGTAAGACGAAACCCAATGAGTATGTTCTTTATACAGCCCACTGGGATCACATCGGTGTTGGCCGTCCCGACGATTCCGGCGACACGATCAATAACGGAGCCGAAGACAACGCAAGCGGAACTTCAGGATTGCTCGAACTCGCGAGGATGTTCAAAGCCGGTGAGCAACCGGAACGAACAATATTATTCCTTGCTGTAACTGCCGAAGAACAGGGGCTCCAGGGATCAGCATACTATGCACAGAATCCAATCTATGCTACCGACCAAACCGTAGCGAACATCAACATCGATGGACTCGGTTCTTATGGAAAGATGAAAGACATCGTTGTTATCGGCAATGGTCAATCTCAACTCGAAGATTATCTCAGCGAAGAAGCGAAGAAGGAAGGTCGTTATGTTGCACGCGAGCCCAATCCCGTTGCAGGGTATTATTTCCGATCCGATCACTTCAACTTCGCAAAAGTGGGCATACCTGCATTGTTCACCGGCACAGGCGTCGATCATGCTGTGAAGGGCAGAGATTACGGAATGCAGTTACAGGACGAGTTCCTTCGCAAGCATTATCATCAGCCCTCCGATGAGTATGACTCCACGACATGGAACTCCGAAGGTGCATTGTCGGACCTCCAATTGTTGTACAAGGTAGGTAAGCGAATCGCGTTCGGGACCGAATGGCCGGCATGGAAAGATAACTCAGAGTTCAAGCAGCTTCGGAAGTAACGGATGCTCTCCGATTCAATACTCGCCTTCTTTAAGGAGCTCCGAATCAATGTAAAACTACCGAAGGGCGTCGAGATCTTGTACCCGTACGACAACCCGACGACTTTCGACCTGTGCAAACAGTTCTACGGTAAGTACTACGACGATAATCGTCCCCGTACACTATTGCTCGGCATCAATCCGGGTCGCTTTGGTTCGGGCACGACCGGCGTTTCTTTTACTGATCCCATTAAGCTTGAGAAATACTGCGGCATCAAAAATGACCTTCCAAAGAAGGCGGAGCTTTCCGCAGATTTTATTTGGGCGATGATCCAGGCTTTCGGCGGGCCGGAAGCGTTCTTCGGAAAGTATTATATCTCATCGGTTTCACCGTTGGGTTTTACGATGGGTGGAAAGAATATCAATTATTATGACATCCCGCGGCTCGAGAAAGTTATAACACCGTTCATGATCGAGTCGATGAACAAGAACCTCGCGTTAGGTATGTCGAACGAGAAGTGTTTTTGTATTGGTGGAGACAAGAATCTAAGATCACTGACGCGACTCAACGACGAACATCAGTGGTTTAAAGAGATCGTTCCTCTCCCCCATCCCAGGTTCATCATGCAGTATCGAAGAAAAAAGATGAACGAGTATATCGATTTCTGGCTCACGAGCCTCGGCGCTTAGCGCCACGAACTGCTTTCGCGGTGAAAGGATCCTCCGGCCACGAGTGTTTCGGATACCTGCGATGAAGTTCTTTCTTAACTTCATGATATGTATTCTTCCAGAAGCTTCGAAGATCCTGGGTTACCTGAACCGGTTTATAGCCGGGTGATAATAGATGAATAAGTACCTTCACGCGTCCGTCGTTCACGGTGGGCGTTTCAAGCAGACCGAATAACTCTTGTAATCTCACTTCCATGACCGGGTCGGCGCCATCCATTGAATAGTGTAGCTGAATCATTGATCCGCTCGGAACTTCCATTCGTCGAGGAGCAAGCTGATTTAATTTTGACTGCAATTCCCATTCGAGCATCGAATCCAGTATGGTATTCAGATCCAGCTTTTCGAGTTCCGACCGTTTTGAAATATTCTCAAGATAAGGAGCCAACCATGTTTCCAAGGAGTTCAATAGTGATTGATCAGAGACATCGGGCCAATTCTCCTTACGCCACTTGCGTAAGCTCATCACTCGCGCCTGCCATTGCACCTGGTCATCACCCCAACCGATAAATTTCAAACCATTCTCGCGAATAACACCACACAGAATTCCGATCCTCTTCTCACGACCGATCTTCGTACCTGGGCGCGATGAAAGAACTAACGCACCCACTCTCAACTCGAAACTAGAAACCAGTAACTCTTTTTCATGGTCCCATCGAACGCTCTCATGTTCAACCGCCATGTGTTTCAAATCATTTTCATCTAGGGGAGCTGCAAGGAAGATCTTTCCCTCGCCGCCACTTCCGTCCAAATGTGCGACCGCAAGCCACGACTCGCGTGTGAGCGCATCGTTGTTTGGCAAACGAACAACACGGCCATTCGCCAACTTGAATCGCTCACTGTGCTTTCCCTCCTGTCTCGCTATTCGTTCAGGATACGCTGCCGCGAGCAATTCGCCGACTTGTTCATCTGCAATGATCGCCGACGAAGGCTTCACATTGAATAACCGTCTCCACGAAGCCGAGAGTTTTTCAACACGATCGAGGATATGCCGGTCTGCGGAAACGCGTTCGCCCGATCTGTGTTTTCGGAGCGCTTCGATACGCAACGAAAGATCGGCCCCGCCTTCACGCATGGGATCGCGTTCTTCAAGCAATGCAGCTATATCCGATGCAACCGTGATCACATCACCTTTCATTTCTTTCGCGATCAACAACATGTGCGCGATCCGGGGATGTGTCGGCAGCTTCAGCATTTCTTTGCCACGCATTGTGATCGACTTGTTATCGTCGATCGCATCGAGTTGCATCAATAGTTCCGTTGCCTGCGCTACGGCGCCCGGCGGCGGCTGCGTGATCCAGGTCAGCTCGTCAACTTTCTTTATTCCCCAGTTATATAATTCCAGCATCAAGGGCGCAAGATCGGCCTCTTCAATTTCCGGTTTCCGCGATGGCTGCAAATGATGCTGAGTCGCTTCGGCCCACAACCTGAAGCAAACACCCGGGCCTAGTCTCCCCGCACGGCCCGCACGCTGATCGGCCGCATCGCGCGTAACACGAACAGTCTCGAGGCGGGTAAGTCCACTTCGGACATCATAACGCGGAACCCTTGAATAGCCACTATCAACAACTATCTTCACTCCTTCGATCGTAAGTGAAGTTTCTGCTATCGATGTTGCCAGGATGATCTTCCTCGCTCCGCTTGCATCCGGCATCAATGCATCCTGCTGCTGACGGAACGGAAGATCTCCATACAACAAATGGATCCTTGCGCCAACATTATTTTCTTCAAGCAATTGTTGAGTCCTCAAGATCTCGCCTGCCCCCGGAAGGAACGCAAGCAAGTCGCCACCCAACTCACTCATCGCCTTCACGATCGTTCGCGCCATCCGGGATTGGATAGGACTATCGGGATCGGCACCAACATAACGGCGCTCCACGTTGTATTGCTTTCCAGTGCTCGTGATAACCGGTGCATTCAACTTTGCAGAAAGCTGTTCGCTATCCAGAGTTGCCGACATGATCAATATCCGAAGATCGGGTCGCAGCACCTGCTGTACCTGTAAGCTCAGCGCCAACGCGAGGTCCGCCTGAAGACTTCGTTCGTGAAACTCGTCGAAGATGATCATGCCAACGCCATCGAGACTATTGTCCGACTGGATCATTCGCGTGAGGATTCCCTCTGTTACAACATGGAGCCTTGTCCTGGCGGTTGCTTTCGATTCGAAACGCACGCTGTAGCCGATGGTCTCACCTGGATCTTCGGCTCTCAACGATGCCATCCTTGTTGCGACGGCTTTCGCGGCAAGCCGGCGAGGCTCCAGCATAACGATCTTGTTGCCTTGCAGCCATGGTTCATCGAGCAGCTGCATTGGCAGTACAGTCGATTTACCGGCGCCTGGCGGGGCCTGCAGGATCACTATGGGCCGAGCCCCCAATCCCGCCCTCAGCTCTGATAATATGTCTAAAACAGGATAGTCCAAGCTCAATTTGGTTCAAAATGGGAAAAATTATCCCATTTATAGACTTGTAAACAGTGGCGATAGGTCAAATGGGGTGATTTAGCCACAGGTATACGGTTTGTATTTAGAGACCCAAATTTAAAGGGGAGTACCCCATTTTTTATGAAAACGATATTCATTCTCGACACCGACTCTGCACAGCAGAAATTGTTGACCCAACACCTCAATACATTGGGGTTTGCGGTTCGTTCAATTTTCTCTGCTTCAGAACTCGACAGGTTGAGTGAGAAACCGTTTATGATCATCCTGGACGAGAAGATGGAGAATGCAGATCGTTCGAGCATGCAATTTCTTAAAAAGGTTACGCGCAAGATGTCGAGTGTAGCTGTTGTCTATATGATGACGAGGCCCGAACGAAAATCGATCAACGATGCAAAAAATGTCGGTGCGTATGAAGTGATCGAGAAAAACTCAGCAACTTTTGTGAACCTCCGCACTACGATCGATAAGCTCATTAACGAGCCCGTGAAGACGAGCTGGTTCTCGAAGCTGTTCTCGAAAAAAGATAATCAGAAACTTCCCGCGTTGAGCGTTTGATCACTTTCGTGTAATAGTAACGTCTGTCAAATCGTTGGTTTTATTATTGGGCCACATGTATGTCGCGTGTGGCCCCTTTATTTCTTTGAAGTCATCGCTCACGGTGAGTTCGGAAAACAAAATATAATAACCATACGTCAGCTTGGTGTCGTTGGCATTGATGCGGATCGATCCGATGGTTGGGGGATTCACCTCTGTTGAAATGATCTCCGCTTTACCAGATTGTCCATCGACCACTATCGTTGAAGTCGTTGCCGTCCACGCAGATCCATCCTGCTTCAATTCAAATTCCACGGTGATCTTATTATCCGGTGTTGTATAAGTCCACGTTCCCGCTGCCGATGTGAAGCTGGGATCGTCGTCATCTTTTTTGCATGAATTGAATAACGTGATTAAAGCAACAGACAAAATCAACAGCCTCTTCATATTCTTGCTTGATAGGTATAAAGTTCGAAATATCTTCCCTTTAAATCAATGAGCTCTTCGTGGCGACCACGCTCCACGATATTTCCCTGTTCGATAACCAGGATCTGGTCGGCCTGTCGTATGGTGCTTAGCCTGTGGGCGATCACGAACGTGGTTCGGTTGGCCATTAGTCGTTTCAAGCTTTCCTGTATGTACGATTCGCTTTCGGTGTCGAGGTTCGATGTTGCTTCGTCGAGGATCAGGATACGGGGATCGGCGAGGATCGCTCGTGCTATCGCAATCCGCTGACGTTGCCCGCCGGATAATTTCACGCCGCGTTCTCCTATCACGGTATCAAGACCCTTTTCGAAACGATTGGTAAATTCGTCGACGTGGGCGGCTTTTACGGCCTCGGTCAATCGTTGCTCACTGGCATTCGGTCGGGGAAATAAAATGTTCTCGCGAATGGTGCCTTCGAAGAGAAAGTCATCCTGTAGTACGACGCCGAGCTGGTCGCGATAGCTGGCGAGGGTCACGGTGGTGATATCTTTTCCGTCGACAGTAACGAGACCGCTGGCAGGATTCATGAAGGTAGCGACCAGGCCTGCGATCGTGGTCTTGCCGGAGCCTGAAGTGCCGACGAGGGCCGTCACAGATCCTGCTTTCGATGTGAAGCTGATGTTCTTCAATACATCTTTTCCTTCTTCGTATGCGAACGAAACGTTTTTGAATTCAATGTCGCCGGTAATCGGTCCGATGTCTTTATCACGTGTGGTGATGTTATCCTCCGCCTCCATGTTCATAAGCTCTTCCGTTCTGTCGAGACCTGCAAAGGCTTCGGTTAATTGGCTACCTATGTTGCTCATCTGCACGATTGGAACGATCATGAAACCCAAGAAGACTGTAAATGAGATGAGATCGCCTCGGGTCATCTTTGCCTCCATTACCTGGTAGGCACCCACACCCATAATAAGTGCGCTGGCGAGTCCGAGCAACAAAGCACCGAGGCTTGTTACGAAGCTGGTTGTTGTCAGGCTCTTCTTTACGTTAAGGAACAGGCGCTCCACTCCGCCTTCAAACACTTTGGTCTCTTGTTTTTCGGCGTTGAAACCTTTGATCACCCTAATGCCATTCAATGTTTCGGTGAGTCGTCCAACGACCTCGGCATTGATGACGCCGCGTTCGCGGAAGATCGGCCGGATCGATGAAAAGGCTTTGGTAGACACGACACCAAAAATGATAACAGGAAGCAACGCGCAAACAGTAAGCAAAGGGCTGATATAAATAAGGATGACCAACGACACCAGCGCTGTAATTACTCCACCAACCAACTGGACCAGACCGGTTCCGACGAGATTTCGGACACCCTCAACATCGTTCATGATCCGGCTCACCAGCGCCCCTGATTTCGAGTTGTCATAAAATCGGATGGGCAAACTAAGCACGTGCCGTTGCACCTGGGCTCGAAGCTTCGAGATAAGCTGTTGCCCCTCAACACTCAAAAGTTGAGTAAGCCAGTACGAGACCACCGCTCCGACCGCAACGGAAGCAACAACCGCCGTCAGCAGGATCTTGAGCAGCCCAAGGTCATTTTTTCCAATGACATCGTCGATCAAAAACTTCGTGGACCCCGGCACCACGATACTGGTGAGACGGCTTATAATAATGAGAACTAAACCGAGTAGAACTACCCTCCAGCGGGGTAACACTATGGTTTTGAATACTTTAGCTAGGCTTACTTTTTGTTTGGACATATAAGGTGTAAATTAACACGCAATCAAAGTAAACATTATTTGTTCCCTCAAAATTCAAGTACTAACATGAAAACTTCACGCAGAGAATTCTTGAAGAAAAGCGCGCTTTCCGTCGCAACACTGTCGATAATGTCGGAATCGGTGATGGGTATGGCAAACGGAGAGCTGACCGGCGTACAACTGTATTCGGTTCGCGACGACATGAAGAAAGACCCGTTGGCAACCCTGAAAGCCCTCTCGGCAATAGGCTATAAGCACGTTGAGCACGCCAACTATGTTGACCGTAAGTTCTACGGTTGGGCTCCGAAAGAATTCCGTAAAGTACTCGATGATCTCGGTATCAAAATGCCAAGCGGTCACACCGTTCTTGATGTGAAACAACATTGGGACGACACAAAGAAAGACTTCACCGACAAATGGAAATGGACAGTCGAAGACGCCGCCGTACTGGGTCAACAGTTCGTGATCAGTCCCTCTATGAGCAATGAAGTTCGCAAGTCGAAAGACAGCCTGCTTCGACTCATGGAGATCTTCAACAAGAGCGGCGAGCTCTGCCAGAAGAATGGTGGAATGAGGTTCGGTTATCACAATCACGACTTCGAATTCGCAGAACAGCTCGACGGCGAATCTCTGTACGACATCATCCTTAAGAATACCGAACCAAAGCTCGTTATACATCAACTCGATATCGGTAACCTCTACAACGGCGGTGCAAAAGCCGACGACATTATGAAGAAGTGGGCAGGTCGCTTCTCATCGATGCACGTGAAAGATGAGATCAAAGCTGCAGACGGCGGTCATGAAAAGTACGAAAGTACAATCCTCGGCACGGGTATCGTACCTGTGAAAGAAGTGATCGACATGGGCCGCAAGACGGGAACGATCCACTTTATCATCGAACAGGAGTCGTACCAGGGCAAGCAACCACTCGACTCAATGAAAGAGGATCTGGGTATCATGAAGAAGTGGGGATATTAATTTTCTAAAAATTTTGTAAATACTGTCGGTGTATTAATGGCACCGACAGTTTATTTTTAACACATGGGAAAAGTTGTCATCAACAGCTTCGCTGAATTCGAAAAGCATGTTGGGCAGGAATTGGGAGTTTCGGATTACTTAACAATCACACAAAAACAGATCAACCAGTTTGCGGATGCAACATTGGATCATCAATGGATCCACACCGACCCTGAGCGGGCGGCTAAAGAGAGTGTGTTCGGTAAAACGATCGCCCATGGTTTTTTGACTCTTTCCGTTATCCCACATCTTTGGGATCAGATCGCCGAGGTCAACAACATCAAGATGCTCGTGAACTACGGCATCGAGTCGCTGAAGTTCAATCAGCCTGTAGTTGTCGATAGCGAAGTAAGACTTCGGGTAAACCTGCAGTCGATCGTTAACCTTCGTGGCATCGCGAAGGCGGCGCTAAGTGCCAGCCTGGAGATAAAAGGCAATCCTAAGCCGGCGTTTATAGCGACTATAGTTTTCCTATACCATTTTAAGTAAGGTGATTAGGGGATTGCCCCTTTCGGGGCAATGACGCTTCGAAAAAATAGGTCCCGGAGATGACGCTTCGAAAATCCTAAAGTTTAGGTCCAACGGTTAGCGGCTGCAACGACACCGGCAGCTTCGTCAACCTCTGTCCCGTGGCTGCAAAGATCGCGTTGGCAACGGCTGCGCCGATCGGTGGCAAACATGGTTCTCCCAACCCTTGCGGACTGATCTCGTTCTTAACGAACTGCACTTCGATCTCCGGCGCATCGGCCATCCGTATGAGCTTATAAGTGTTGAAGTTCTTCTGCTTCGCCGTGCCCTTGTCGAAAGTAAGCTCACCATACATTGTATGGCCTAAGCCATCGATAATGCCACCTTCGATCTGGTTCTCTGCACCTGCGTAGTTGATAACCTTTCCGCAATCAACAGCACAATAAACTTTATGAACCTTCACTTTACCGTCGATGATCGAGATATCTGCAACCTGCGCTACATAAGTGCCAAAAGAAAAGTGCGCTCCAAAACCTTTATAGATCCCATTAACACCCTGGGTTCCCCATTTGCCCATTTCGGCGGCTAGCTTGATCACAGCTTTATAACGATCCACATCGGCATCGATCTTACCGAACGAGTTTGCTTTGCCACGATCGAGTAATTCGAGACGGAAAGCTACCGGATCTTTTTTCAGGTAATGAGCGATCTCGTCGATGAAGCTCTCTTCGGTGAATGCAATGAAGTTGTGATTGGGTGCACGCCATGGACCGGTAGTGATCTTCGATTCGTAGTTGTGACTATCGACCTGGAAGTTTGGAACACATCCGGCGGGGAACGCATTCTCTCTCGAAGCATTTCCCTGGTTCACGCCAACGGCGATCAGGTACCACGCGGCAAATTCATTGTTCGAATCGATCGCAGCACGATAGCGATACATTCCCATCGGCCTGTAATAACCGCCCTGCTGATCGTCTTCACGGGTCCAGATCACCTGCACAGGTGCTTTCGCCAACGAAGAGATCATCGCAGCTTCGAGAGAATAGTCGGCCTGTAATCTTCTTCCGAAGCCTCCACCCTGTCGTGTCATTCCAACGAACACTTTATCTTCGGGTATGTTCAGCGCCTTTGCTACATCGGCGCGTGTGCGGGCCGGTGTTTGTGTTGGACCAAGCATGTATACGCTGCCGTCGTCTTTCACATGAGCGAAGAAATTCATAGGCTCCATCGGTGCGTGAGAGAGGAACGGTGCCTCGAAAGTTCTTTCGATCACTTTTGTTGCAGATGCCAATGCCGATTCGACATCACCTTCCTTGCGCTTCGGAGTTTCATGCTTTTGCTGAACGAGCTTCTTGAATGTCTCGGTCATCTCGGCGGTTGTATCCAGCTTTCCGTCGTCTTCCCATTCGAGTTTCAATGCATCACGGCCTTTCTTGGCTATCCACGTGGATGTCGCCAGGACAGCAACCCTGTTCTCGTAGGTAACAACATTCTTCACACCGGGAATAGCGCGAGCCGCTGTATCGTCGAAGCTCTTGAGCTTTTTACCAAATGCCGGTGGACGGGCAACCATGGCGTACAACATGCCGTCGATCTTTGTATCGATGCCATACAACGGTTTGCCGGTGACGATGCTTTTCGTGTCAATGTTACGCACCCGCGTACCGATCAGCTTATAGTCTTTCGATTCTTTTAATTTGATCTCTGTTGGCGCAGTGATCGTTGCGGCCTTCGAAGCGAGCTCTCCATAACCGAGTTTCTTTCCGCTTGGCTTGTGATAAACGAAACCTTTGTCGGCGTAACATTCATCGCTCTTCGCATTCCATGTCTGTGCGGCGGCATCGATGAGCATCATACGCGCACTGGCACCAGCTTTTCGGAACGACTCCCAACTGCTGCGGATCGACCCACTGCCGCCGGCAACTTGTCGTGTAAAATCTTTTGTATTCAGGGGAGCCTGAACGATAACAACTTTCGACCAATCGATCTCGAGTTCTTCGGCAACGAGCATAGGCAATGCCGTCTTGATGCCCTGTCCTACTTCGGGATTAGGGGCCATCAATGTTACGATACCCGCATTGTCGATCTTCAGAAATGCATTTGGAGCAAAGACTTCATCGGCAAGTAGTCCACCCTCTTTTCCGAGAGCATGAAAGCCGAGCATTAGTCCACCGCCGGCAAGGGCAGTGACTTTTAAGAATGATCTTCTTGAAACTGTTGAGGCGCTCATTGCTTAACTGTTTTTTGCTGCGATGTGAATGGCCTGTCTTATTCTCTTGTAAGTACCGCAACGGCAGATATGTCCCGCCATAGCAGCATCGATGTCTTTATCTGTGGGTTTTGGATTTCTCTTCAGCAATGCCGAAGCAGTCATGATCTGACCTGCCTGGCAATAACCACACTGCGGAACATCGGCTTCGTCCCATGCGAGCTGTACGGGATGATCTCCCTTCTCGCTAAGTCCTTCGATGGTAACGATCTTTTTGTTACCGATGGCCGACACGGGCAATGAGCACGAACGCACGGGCGTTTCGTTGAGATGAACAGTACACGCTCCACATTGCGCGATACCGCATCCATACTTTGTACCGACGAGATTTAGCTCGTCGCGGAGCACCCAGAGCAACGGAGTATCTGGAAGAACATCGACTGATCGTGTCTTGCCATTGACTTGCAGATCATACTTGGCCATAAGCATTCATTTTTTGGTAGAGAAAGATAGCTAAACTCATTCGGATTTTTTCCTGCAAACGGTATAGGCGGTAAGAATGCGGATAATCTTACGTTTGCGAACCCCCGCCCTGCGGTATTCGTTATCTTTGTAACAGATTTTTAACAAGTTATGATAGACGTTCAGGTTATAGGATTGGCAGCAGGGTCTCTTACCACGGTGGCATTTCTGCCGCAGGTGATAAAGACATGGAAAAGCGGATCGGCCAAGGACCTGTCGCTGGGCATGTTCTCATTTTTTTGCCTGGGAGTTCTTCTGTGGCTGATCTATGGAATAATGACAAGGGATGTTCCGGTGATCGCCGCCAACTTCGCAACGCTTTTGCTTGCATCGACAATCCTCTATTTCAAATTGAGATTTAAGGAGTAATCAGTCGGGTCGCTGACGCCACTGTTTTTTCTCCGACCGGTGTTTCTTTTCGGAGATCCTCTTTTGTACCGAAGCCTTGCTGGGCTTCGTAGCTTTTCTTTTTTTCCTGACTGCAAAGGCCTTCGTCAGGAGAGCATTGAATTTTTTGATAACAAGGTCTTTGTTCTTGTATTGAGATCGGTCTTCCTGCGACTGCAATATCAGTACTCCATTGGAACTGAACGGGAGCAACTTGCTCTTCTGTTCTTCGGATAACACGCGGGATCCGGCAACGTCAAACTTCAGGATCACTTTACTCTCGACCTTATTTACATTCTGTCCGCCCGGTCCGCTGCTTCGAGCCGTTGAGAAAACTATTTCGGGTTCGAGTGTCACGTAATCGGGCTTTCTCATTCAGATTTTATCCTTTAGATTGTATCTATGACCAGCAAAATTACACGTCGTTCCTTCCTTAAGCAAAGCGCTCTCGCGACCGCAGGTTTCGCTATCCTTCCCTCATTCCTTAAGGCAGCACCGAGCGATAAAGTTCGCATCGCACACATAGGCCTTGGTGGAATGGGTAATCAGCACATGGAATGGTTCGCCCACCTCCCCGAGGTAGACATCGTTGCGCTTTGTGATGTTGACGAAGAACATCTCGGTGGAACATTCAAGAAGCTACAGGAAATTCATCCCGATTCGAAAGCAGAACTGTTCGGCGACTTCCGTAAAGTTCTCGAACGAAAAGATATAGATGCCATTACCGTTGCTACGCCGGATCACTGGCACGCACCAATTGCCACGCTTGCGTTCCAGGCGGGCAAAGATGTTTATGGCGAGAAACCGTTGTCGTACTGCGTGCGCGAAGGCCAGGTCATGCTGAAGAATCTCGAGCGCAACAACCGGGTGTTCCAGCTCGGCACTCAAATACATGCGGGTAACAATTATCACCGTGTTGTTGAGATCATTCGTTCCGGTGCGATAGGCAAAGTTCACACGGTTCGTTTGTGGAAGACGGGCTTCTCACCAGGTCTCGGCAACCCGACTATTCAAGCTCCGCCAAAAACGCTGAACTGGGATATGTGGCTCGGTCCCGCGCCGTATGCCGACTACTTCCCCGAGAGATGTCATTTTACTTATCGATACTTCCTCGATTACTCGGGCGGCGTATTCGCAGACTTCTGGTGTCACATTGCTGATGTTGTGTGGTGGTCGATCAGGCCCACGGGACTTAAAAGTGTGGTGTCGCGGGGTGAAAAGACAGACGGTGTTGCGACAGCTCCCAAGTGGCTCGATGTCGACTTTGAATTCGATAACCTCAAGTTGTATTGGACGAGCGTAGCTCCGAATGTTCCCGGCGCCGCCGACAAGCATATCGGTGCCTACTTCGAAGGAGATAAGGGTACGTTGCTTTGTGATTATGGGACCACGCAGATCACGATCAATGGTGAGACGGTGGCGGATCTCAACAGTGTACCGATCACGATCGAAAGATCGCCGGGTCATCAACAGAATTTTATTGATGCGGTGAAGTCGAGAAAGCCTCCGGAGTCGAACCTCGCTTATGCACGAGAGATGACGTTGCCGATGCACCTGGCGCTTATATCATGGAGATTGAATCGCAAGCTGGAGTGGAATGCGAAGAAAGAAAAGTTTAAGGGGGATAAGGAGGCTAACGGATTGTTGGATCGGAAGGCGAGAAAGGGATGGGACTTGATCTAGTTTCTAGTTGCTAGTTTCGAATTTCTAGTTTCTAGTTGCTAATTCGGAGCCAAACTAGAAACTAGAAACTAGAAATTAGAGTTTACGTTCGAAGCCATCTTAAAAATTTGCCTATCAATCCCTTCGGAGGTTCCTTGATCTCTATGTCTTCGACAACCGTTTGTTCTTCGATACGACGCACGGCTTTCGTAGGCACCGACTTCACCTTGCTATAGTAGTGATTGGTACGTTTTTCTTTGAGACGTTCGGCGTTCTCTTTCTTTTTACGTTCGGCCTCACGCGCTTCCTGCTCACGTTTTTGCTCGATCGGATTTTTCCATTCGCGATCGCGGCGGTCGTTCCGTTTCTTAAGATCTCTAAACTCTCTGCGGGGTGGTTGAGCCTGGGGTTGTTGTTGCTGCTCTTCTGACTGTTGTTGTTCTTCGGCCGTCGTTTCCGTTTTCTTTTTCGGAGCAGGTAGATCGATCTTACCGAGTACCTTCAGTCCCTGTAATTCAACCTTGGCAACACGGATGACTTCGACGGGTGCATCGGGCGCCGGCTCAGCTATCTCAGTCTGTGGTTCTTCAGCAACGGGCTGCGGTTCGGGCTGCTGCTCGACTACTTCGTTTACTTCAGGTGCCGGCTCTTCCGCGGGCGCCTGGAGTATTTCAGAAAGCTTCTCGGGAGCAAAATTGCCTATCACCTTACGAACGACATCCTCGCTTAAACGTGAGTTTGTGCCGCTTTCAGCATCTATATTTTGTGTACCCAGGAACGCCAAAATTTCAGTGGGTGGAACCCCGAGTCGTCGTGCCAATTGACCAATCCGCATGGTAAACCGATTTTGGAGGGCAAATATACTGATCAGGCACGTGAAAAGATAAAAGGGTCCCGCCCCGCGCTATGGAATGCGTTGCCGCTCTACAACGGGGGCAGGAAAACTAAACAACACAAAGTTCTATAGGGTCTTATTGGATCTTTAGGTACTGGCTGATCTTCCAGCGGCCGTCGATCATTATCGACCGTTCAATGAGAAGGTCAAATTGTTTACCATCCTGATCAAACGACACCCTAAGCCCGTTGTCGATATTTACTTCTTTAATTTCAACATCCGACCAGTTGATCCCACGCTTCTCTGCTTCTTCGATCAAAGAAGCATAAGCACGGCGCACAGCGGGTAACAATTCATCTACATACGTTTCTGTGAACTCTGCTTTCGCAAACTCGAGGTTCGGTCCATAGAACGCTGCATTGTCATCCATTTGCCGAAGGAACTCATCGAGGGTCGGGAACAATGCGACAAACTTTGCTTCCGAAGATTGACGCAGTGCGGTGATCAAGCCACGCGCTGTTACTTCGGCAGGACGAAGGTTGTCATTCAAGTCTGTTGAGAACGAACTAAGGGTAAGGGTTGCAGCCAACATAATAGGCGCTACATTTTTCATATGGGTAAGTATAATTAGTTAGGTGTTTGACTTGCTTGTACGAATGATTGAAGTTGATCTGCGGTAATGTTCGTTGGCACGAGATTATCAACAGGCTTCAATGACTTCAGGTATGCGAACACTG
The DNA here is from genome assembly GCA_964490505.1 of uncultured Ohtaekwangia sp. GTDB lineage: Bacteria > Bacteroidota > Bacteroidia > Cytophagales > Cyclobacteriaceae > ELB16-189. The sequence continues at coordinate 751,093 of CAZBCP010000001.1, forward strand.
CGAGCAGATCATCATCAGTAAAGTTCCTGTACATCTGCCATGGCATTGGTGGCATCAGCGGACGACTTCCTTCAAGACCTTTGTATTTGCCTTTACGGATTGCAGTCTTGAATTGCTCGAACGACCAGTTACCGATACCTGTATCGTCGGGTGTAAGATTAGCCGCGAATGTTATCCCCCAGGGACCTCTCGAAGCTGTAAGGCCGGGAGAGAAGAGCGCCCAACCCGGAGGTGTTTGTCCAAGTTCCGGAAGCGCTTCGTCTTTGGGGTGGCCGGATAACAATCGCGAAGTATCAGGCTCCGGTCCTTCGGCCGTGAATACTTTTGGAGAATGACAATCGTGACATGCACTTACGTTCACGATGTACTTTCCTCTTTTGATAAGTTCTTGATTCGACAGGTCCAGTTTGGTAGTTTCTTCCTGTACCTGGCCGGTGCAAGACATGATTGTGATAGCAACTGCAACTGACGCAACGAGACTAAACGGTTTCATTTTATTTTTCTTGAATTGTTTGGTGAGCAGTTTTACGCGCGGGTTCCACCCAGGAGCCTACGCGAGACGGAGTATTACCTACGCAAAATCACTTTTGCCGGAATTGCTACGGAGATCACCGTATTTGCCGGTGATTATATATGTTCAAACATATATCGTGAAACCCTTACAATGTCTATTTCGTGAAAGGGGCTTATTCTTACCCCAAAAATGAACCGGTCTTATAACCACGTCGCGTTAAATGCCCCGAAGGTTTGTGTCCAAAAAGAATCGTACGACAGGCCATTTGCTGTATTGTCGGAGCTGCCGGGACCGATCGATGAAGAGACAAGGAAAGATCTCGCTGACGTACAATTATTCGATATGTACCTGCCGAACTTTTCGATGAGAATATCGCAGGGCAAATACAAGCACGACGTGATGATGGTGAACTCCGGTGCTGTGGGTATCGAATACATGGGAAGTTGTTTGTTCCTCGAAGGCAGTGTGAGGACACACCTCCGTACGGGCGACAATGTCTTCGAAGCGCCTGTGGGCACGCAGAGTTTCAAGTACGATCCGCAGAATGAATATCGTCATTGGCTCCCAGCGAACGTTCCATTCAGGATCGCGCACTTCTCGGTCCTCCCCGATCACTTCATGCAACTGCTTCCTGAGAATGAAGCGTGGGCAGATAAATTAAAGGCACGCATCCTCCGCAAAGAAAGGATCCTGGGTACGAGAACTCCGGCCATATCCATTGCACAGGCACAGGCTCTTCAGCTTATATTGAACTGTCCCCTTACCGGTAAACTAGGTCAAACGATGATCGAAACAGCTATTGTACAGATCATGCTGCTGAACCTGCATTCACTGTTTCAAACCGATCACGACGAAGCATCGACATCGATCACACAAAAAGATCGCAATACGGCCCTGGCTGTAAAAGAATACATCGAAAGCAGTTATTTGCTCGATCATAGCCTCGGCGACCTCACGAAACATTTCGCGACGAATACCAATAAGCTAATGAGTCTCTTCCGCAAAGCGTTCGGCAAGAGCATCTTCGAATACATTGGCGATCTGAAGATGAAGCACGCCTACGATCTGCTCTCGAAAGAAGACAAGTCTGTTGCAGAGGTGTCACGACTGGTTGGCTACAAGAATGCCAATCACTTCTCCGTTGCATTCAAGAAGAGGTTTGGCATAAGCCCCGCGAAGGTCGAAACCCGCTCCCACTGAACTCAATTAGGGTTTCATAGAAACGGGCGGGGCGTGATCCCGGGCATATTAATGTCGACCACGCTCCAGTAACCGGTCTCTGCATCTTTCTTGTAATTAATAATACAGTCGCCCTTGTGCTGTTGCTGTTGTCCATGATGTGTTTGAGACAGATAAACGATCGACACCGTAAGCTGTCCCCGGCCGTTAACTTCATCGACCGATACTTCGACGACGTGAAGTTCGCGGATCTCGATAAATGAGTGTCGTTGCTGAAAGTTCATGATCACGGAGCTGAAGCCATGAAAGTCGTGAACGACGCCATTGCATTTTACGGCCGATGCAACCCATACCGAGTCGTATTCGGCGCGCCACTCGTGGTTGTAAATGCTTTTGATCAGGTCGATGCCGATGCGTTCGAGCTCGTACTGGTTGTTCATATGAAAGTCCTCGTAGGTAAAGTGATTCACCAGGCCCGGCATGCGGATGTTGTCCATTTCCACGCCGAACAATTCGGTGGTTATGAACCGGTAGATGACGATATCATCGTATTCGCACATGCAATCGAGTTGAACACCATAGGTTTTCATGACCGATAGCAGGCGCTCCAGTTCAGGCGTTACCCGTTCTCTCTCCAGGTTTTCGATGGCTGTAAAAGGTGGTCGGCCGATGTAATTGTATACGCTGATGCGGCCGCAATCGCGATACAACTGTTCGTGGTTGTAAATGTATCTCAACCACTTGTTCTCCAATTCGGGGCTCAATCCATTGGACTCATAGGACCGCATACCGTGCTCGAGCTCCAGCTTGAGCTTCAATAGCTCGTTGCTGGCTCTCAGCTCATCGTCGCTGTCCGGAAATAACGGAGGCATTTGATTCATGGGCTTTGCTTTGATGATGCCTGCCTTGCGGTAGGCAGTATCAAAACTAAACGCCCAATGACCAGGAACGCCAAATGGACCGGAGTTGCGCTCCAGACCGTCAGGATTTCCGTACAGTTTCAGACTATAGTCACTTGTGCAGCGCCAAATTCACACCCGAAACGAGAAAAAATTTCGTCCTCTCGTCATCTCCTCACCTCCTCACCTCTTCACCTCATCACCTCCTCACCTCGTCAATCCTTCGCATCATTAATTTCAATCCAGTACCCGTCGGGATCGCGAAGCCAGAGCTGCTTCACCTTGTCGACTCGCAGGGACACAACATTCTTGTTGCCCGCCACATCTTCGAACTCTATCTTATTCTTCTTCAGCACCTCCGCGAATGCATCAACTGAGGCCACTGTAAAACAGGTGTGATTGTTCTTATAATATTCTTTTTTCGCCGTCGCCCCCTCTATAATGTGAAGCGAGGACTTCGGACCAGTCTTAAGCCATTTGTGTTTTCCGTCGTGGAACGGCTCCGGGATCGAATCCAGACCGATGATGTTCTGGTAAAATTCGGCGCTCACCTTACAGCTCACAACAAATATTGCAGTGTGATTGATAGAAGCCTTCGGCTTATTATCCTGTCCAACGGAAACGAATGCGATCAACAAACAAAATGTGATCACGGTAAAGAAACGAGCAAAAGGCAACTTCATATTTCGGCGGTTTACACTTCTAAATATAGCGGTTGTGCTTAAATTCGGAACTGAGGTTTTTATGAATGCCCCTAAACGATGACGACAGACACTTTGCCCGATGGAATTGTATGGCCGCTATGGCGAAAGATCGCCTTCCGGTTCGCCTTTATCTACCTCGCACTGTACATGGCCCCGTGGTCGCTGGCCGCCGGCTCGCTGCCATGGCTTCACCTCGATTTCGTAACTCAATACTACGACCAGGGATGGGACTGGCTCGTGCGCTTCGCTAATGCACATTGGTTCAATGTTGCCGAAGAGCTCGTGCCCTTCAACGGAAGCGGCGATACCTCGTTCGGCTACGCGCAACTCTGGCTTATGCTGATACTGGCAGTCGTAGGCTGCGCGATATGGTCCGTTGCCGACGATAAAAGAAAGAACTACGAAAAAATGGACTACTGGCTGCGGATCACCGTGCGGTATTACATCGCGTTCTTCTGTTTTGTATACGGTATCATCAAGCTCTTCGTGCTCCAGATGATCTTCCCGAACTTCAGTCAGCTCGCAACACCACTCGGTGACTTCCTGCCGATGCGTTTCTCGTGGCTGTTTATCGGATACTCCTCGCCCTACCAGATCTTTTCCGGGGCCATGGAGACAATAGCCGGACTACTGCTGCTTAACCGCAAGACCGTTACGCTTGGGCTCGTGACGGCGACCGGGGTGTTCATCCATGTATTCGTTTTGAATCTCGCCTATGACATTCCCGTGAAGCTTTTTTCAGGTCACCTGCTGCTGTTCAGTATCTACCTGTTGTTGTACGAGACGAAACGGCTTACGGACTTCTTCATCTTCAATCGCGTAACGGACCCGGATCGATCTTTCGAGGTGACGTTCACAAAGCGATGGATGCGCCTTGCAAGGATCGGCGCCAAGGCGATCTTTATCGTTGTTGCATTTATGATACCACTATATGAAAGCTACGATCGCCATCAACAGGTTTATAATCAACCGGAGCCCAAGCCGTTCAAGTCTGGTCTTTACGATGTCGATCTCTTTGTGCTCAATAATAAAGACACTATCCCTCCTTTGGCAAACGATTCTCTTCGATGGAAGAATGTAGCTATCGAAAAGAACGGCTTCGGCAGCATCGATGCGTACGAACCCAAATTCTTTCAGCGCTACAAGAGATGGTATTTTAACTTCAAGACCGATACGGTGAATGAATTAATGAACTTTACCCCGTTCCGCGATACAACAAAGCTCTACAGCATGAGATACAAGATGCCGGACGAGAACACCATTCAGCTCTGGACGTTGCATGACAAAGATTCATTGTTCATGCAGCTCAGGCGAAGCAAACGACATTTTCAATTAACCGAAAGGCAGTTCCATTGGCTTTCGGAAGCTAATCGATGATCATGAATAAGATCGAAGGCACAGTGCAGTGGGGCATCATTGGTTGCGGTGATGTTTGCGAGGTAAAGAGCGGTCCCGCATTTAACAAAGTACCGAATTCAAAACTCGTTGCCGTCATGCGCCGGGACGAAGCGAAAGCAGCAGACTTCGCAAGAAGACATAGCGTTCCGAAGCATTACTCCGATGCCTCGAAGCTCATCCACGACCCGGAAGTAAACGCGATCTATGTTGCCACACCACCCTCGTCGCACGCCGACTACATGGAACAAGCACTAAAGGCAGGCAAACCCGTGTACGTGGAAAAGCCCGTGAGTGTCGACTCAGCTACGTGCGAGGAAATGATCGCCGCAAAGAACAAGCTCAAAGGCTTCGTGTCCGTAGCTCACTATCGTCGCGAACTGCCTTTGTTCAAAAAAGTAAAAGAGCTGATCGAGAGCGGAACTATCGGTCGCGTTACACTGGTGAGGCTCTCAACGCTCCAACCTAAAACGAAAAGGATCGACTGGAGAATAGAGCCAGGCATAAGCGGAGGCGGACAATTTCACGACCTCTCTCCTCATCAACTTGACATTATGTACTGGTTATTTGGAGACCCTCTTCGTGTGAGAGGCAACTCAATGAACCAGCTCGAATATTTCAACGCACCCGATATCGCGACCGTGGAGAGTATCTTCGCGAAGAATATTCTTGTAAACGGTGTATGGGCCTTCAACGTGAACGAATCAGCTTCGCAGGATCTCTGCGAGATCTTCGGTACCGAAGGCATTATTCGGTTCTCGTTTTTCAAAGTATCGACGATCGATGTAAATGGAAAGATCATAGAGATGGAGTACCCGGAAAATATCCAGAAGCCAATGATCGAAGCAGTCGTAAAGTATTTCAGGGGCGAAGGAAAAAATCCGTGTTCCCTCGAAGAAGCATTGATCGTAATGCAGATGATAGATTCAACAAACAACTAATATGAAAATTCAAAACATTCAACTTTTGGTCCTGGCAGGAATTATAGCTGCGGCCATGGGATTTGCTTTTATAGCTGCATCGCCAGTGAAGCACGTGGTGGTCTTCAAGTACAAATCAACTGCTACGCCCGAACAGATCGAGCAGGTAACAACAGCGTTCAAGGCGTTGAAAGGAAAAATACCGGGTATCCTGTCGTTCGAATACGGGACCAACAACAGTCCCGAAGGCCTCAACAAGGGCTTTACGCACGTCTACCTTCTAACGTTCAAAGATGCTGCTTCGAGAGACGCGTACCTGCCGCACCCCGAACACAAAAAATTCGGAGAGCTTTTAGGCAAGATTGGTGTGCTCGAAGAACCATTCGTGGTCGACTTCGAAGTACAGGAGGCTAAGTAACGCCTTTTAGATAACGGCGATCGCCTGTTCTGCCATCCTCACCACGGTATTGATGTCGACCTGGGTACTCTTGACGGCATAGAGCAGGAGGCGAACCTCCTTAACGTGGATCACGCCGTCGACCATGGCCATCTGGTACATTTTCACAAAGGCACGGAGCTTCTCCTCGTCGCTACAAGCGTTGATCGAGTCAATCCCAATCTGGTACACTTCGCGCTCGGTTTTTCCCAGGATGGCGTTGCGGATCGAGTCGAAAAGAGCCATTGGAATGCCCTCAGACGCACGGATTTTCTGGACGTAGGCGAGTTCCTTTTCGCTGATTTCGCCGTCAGAAGCGATTAAAACGCTCGTTAACGCAAGGAGACCTGTGGAGTAAGAAGTGAGGTTTTTCATAGTAGTTGGGACTTGGTGCCCAACACACTTACTCAAACCTGTTGCCAGCCTTAATTCGCGATTTTTACCGTCCAGGCATACTCGCAAGGCAGTTTTTCGGGCAGTTCCACCACCAGCTTCCCATTTTGGCGATCGACCTTCAAGGGGCCTGCAGGCAGGCCTGCCGAATAGCCTAAAAGGGAGATTTTAGAGGCTGCCGTGGCAGGCACCGAGGTGATCGTCACCTTTCGGTCGGCCGGCAGTTTGGTGATAATAGCATAGGTCGTTTTTCCGTCCTTGCTCACGGTAAACCTGATATTGTCGCCCTCTTTATATTCCTTGCGGCTGTTGGTTCCATAGATGGCTTCGCCATTCACTTTGAGCCATTTACCCATGTCGCCGAGGCGGGTAACGCTCTCCGGTGGGATTGTTCCATCGGCTTTCGGACCGATGTTCAGCAAGTAATTTCCTCCCTTGGCAGCGATGTCGACCAGGTTGTGAATAAGGGTTTCGGATGATTTCCAGTTGTGGTCGTTTGTTTTGAAGCCCCAGGTATCGTTCATGGTCATACACGACTCCCAATCGAATTCCGATGTGCCTTCCAGTATTTCCTGCTCGGGTGTTCCAAAGTCGCCGGCTGCATCTTCGTAGGCATTCATGCCATTCATTCCTTTACGTCCCTTGCCGATACGGTTGTTTATGATCAATGATGGCTTCAACGACTTCAGATAGGAATACAATTCTTTGCCCTGCGGTTCGGTCCACTCGTCAATCCATTCGCCATCGAACCAAAGTACTTCGGGGTCGTAGTTGGTGATGAGCTCTTTGAGCTGGGGTTTGAGATATGTTTCGCGATAGTTGGCCCAGTCGGGATTAGTGGTTGCCTGGTGAGGATATTTTTTTGCTTTTGCATCGGGCTGGTGCCAGTCCATTATAGAATGGTAGAAGCACATCTTGATGCCGGCTTCTTTACATGCAGTGGTCAATTCTTTCAGTATGTCCCTTTTGAAAGGTGAGAAGTCGACGATATCGTAACTGCTTACTTTGGAATCCCAGAGAGCGAAACCATCGTGATGCTTCGAAGTGATAACGATGTATTTGACACCAGCGTCTTTTGCAATACGCGCCCATTCTTTGGCGTCGAATTTTTCGGGATTGAATTGCCTGGCAAACTGTTCATATTCGGGGATCGGGATCTTTGCGTCTTCCATGATCCATTCACCCAGACCTTTTATCTCCTGTCCTTTGTACTGCCCGGCAGGCACTGCATAGGCGCCCCAGTGAATAAACATTCCGAATGCAGCATCGCGCCACCAAGCCATTCGCTTGTCGCGATCGGCTTTGCTTTCGGGTTGTGGTTGCGAGAATGCCATATTGAGTGCCAACGCGAAAAACAGTGTGATAATGATCTGTCTCATCAATTTTTATTTTGTTCAATGATCAATTTACGGAATTCTGTGTGGTGTAAATACACGCTATCGTTACATGATGTGTACAAAAAATAACGATCAATTCGGCCATTTATGCCGCTTTCGGGGAAAGTTCCCTTACCACGAGTGATCTTATGGCTTAAAAAGTAGCTACAACGGTCGTTTTGACTGAAAGTCGACGTTGGTACGCAGGTTGATATCCTCATACCAAACGACAAAAAAGGTATGACTCAACAATTGAAAGAGCTGCTTACTTCAGTGGACATACTGAATACGCTGCACGGAGGTGTGAGTGAACCATTTCTTTCGGTCGTAGAAAAGAAAGGCGGTCGCGAAATTCGTGTCCGCGTTCCTGGGGTTGATAGAGAGCTGGTCAAAGCTGAAATAAATAACAACGAGTTATCTGTTTATTATATAATCCCTGTCGAATCGAACGGCAATATGATCAATATGCCGAAGGTGATATACAGGGATGTGTTGCCACTGTCTATAGAACTCAGGAACATCGAGGCTACGTACGATTACGATGAATTGGTAATATTCCTCCCATATAACGCACAGACGGACGGATATAATAGGAAAATTGTAACGGACTTTTAACTATTTTAGGTGTGGACCGGGCAATGCCGGTTCACACCTATGAAAAAGAGAACGTTTCTTAAACTATCTTCGGCAATCCTGACAACTGCCGCCATAGCACCGTTAGAATCATGCGAACAAAAGCCATCCCGATATAATTGGGCTGGTAACATCCGATACCTGTCAGACGAGCTTCACGAGCCATCGACTCTCGAAGAGCTTAGCGCTCTCATCAAAAAAACAAATCGAATCAAAGGACAGGGCACCGGCCATTCTTTTAATGGCATCGACAACAGCACTTTTGCTTTCGTCCGACTTTCAAAAATGAACCAGGTGGTCGCATTAGATGAGACCAATATGACCGTCACCATCCAGGCAGGGATGAGGTATGGTGAGCTTTGTAAGTTCCTGGAATCGAAAGGCTATGCACTGCACAACCTGGCGTCGCTTCCACATATTTCTGTTGGCGGCTCGATTGCCACCGCTACGCACGGGTCCGGTGATAAGAATGGCAATCTCTCAACCGCCGTCAAGGGCATCAAGATCATGAATGCGGCGGGCGAAGTGATCGACGCCGGCAGCGATCTCAACTCGGCTATCGTTCACCTGGGCGCCCTGGGGATCGTTACCGAAGTCACTCTCGCGATACAACCTACATTCCAGGTACGACAATATGTATATCAATACCTGCCGATGTCGGATCTCAAAGACCACTTCGATGAGATCTTCACCAGCGGTTATAGCGTAAGCTTGTTCACTGATTGGAGCAAGGATACTATCAACCAGGTGTGGGTAAAGAAACGCGTAACGCCCGAAGACCCGGCTGATGCACCCGCATCGTTGTTCGGAGCAAAGGCCGCTACAAAAGACCTCCATCCTATTGAAACTATCTCTGCAGTGAATTGTACTCCTCAACTGGGCGTTGCCGGCCCATGGCACGAACGTCTCCCCCATTTCAAGCTCGATTTTACCCCGAGCGCAGGTGAAGAATTGCAGGCCGAGTATTTCGTTCCGAGAGCAAATGCCTATGACGCGATCGCAGCCGTCTATGCTCTGCGCGATAAAGTGAATCCATTGATCCAGATCTCGGAAGTTCGAAGCATTGCTGCCGATAATTTATTGATGAGCCCATGTCGCGAACAAGATTCCATTGCCATTCACTTTACATGGAAGAAAGACTGGGAAGGTGTAAGGAAAGTGTTGCCCCTGATCGAAGGTGCGCTATCGTCGTATAACGTGCGACCGCATTGGGGTAAGCTGTTTTCGCTCGAACCCAACGTGCTCCAGGGCAGGTATAAAGGCCTTGCAGAATTCAAAGAGCTTCGGAAGCGCTTTGATCCGAATGGTAAGTTTCAGAACGAGTTCCTGGAGAGGAATCTTGGTTAATGACGTTAGCGTCCTAGAATTCTGAAGGGGAACATCAGCACGGCTCCAACAAATTTAAACAACAGTTCGAGCGTCAGCCCAACGATGCGGAATGGCAACAGTAACAGCCACAGGATTGGCATTACAAAGATCAGCACCAGGGCAAGAGGCCAGCACAGCACAAGCAGGATGCACCAAAGGAGGATAGCGATTATGGATCTCATGTTCTCAATTCCAGCAAAATGCCAACCAATAAAATTTTAGGGCGCTAACGCAGAAAATTGGCCGCAGCTAGTCCATCGGCGAACAGTTTTCTGATCAAAAATGAACAAAGCTCACTACTGAATCGTTGTTGCGCACGGCAATGAAATGAGTTTCACCGCCGACCTTAACCTTCAATAATTTACGAACCTCGCCCTGCACTTTAAAGCCCGACTGCACTGCTGGCAGGGCAGAGAAACTTCCTTTTCCGTTGCCGTGAAGCAGGAGCCCGTAGCTCGCATCGTTGCGGCCCATTTGAATGTTGATCGGATAGGTGTTACCAGCCATCAACATATCGACATTCCCATCCGCATCGATGTCGTCGGCAAGAATGGCGTTCACCGAAGAGAGCTGGGCTGCATGAGAAAGTTTCTTCATCCTGAACTTCATGCCACCGAGATTCTCCACGATACAGGTCTCGAATGTATTTGCGATGTGCTTCTCGGCCGAAGCAAGCACCTCATCGCTGAACATCTCGGGGAAGCTGGCGTTCGAAAACTTCCTGTACGACAGATACCTCTTCTTCAGGATCGGCATCTGCTTCGTCATCTCGTCCCTGGTGTAGAACGGATATTCTTTATCGCCAATGAAGTACGTGAGCACCTGGTCCGTGCTATCGTTACGATCGAAGTCTCCGGCAAATAGTCTCACCGGGTGTTGTGGCGAAGTATGAAGCTTCGAATTCAATCCCATGTTCCCTGCTATAAGATCAATATCTCCGTCGTTGTCAATGTCGGCGGGGACAACTGTATTCCACCACCCTTCTGAATTGGTAAGCCCGACATCGTTCGTGGAGAGTAATTGTAATTTCCCATTCACGTTCCTTAGGATGGATATGGGACTCCACTCGGCGGCTATTACGAGTTCCTCAACTTTATCGTTATCGAGATCTACCCACACGGCATTTTTTACGAAGCCGAATTTCTTCAACGCTGGCGCTACTTCATCGGTAGCATCAGTAAACTTCCCGGTGCCATCGTTGAGCAAAATGTAAGAATCCGGACTAACACCATATTTCCACGGTATCGCCCGCGTTCCAAGGAACAGGTCAAGATCACCGTCACGATCTATATCATTCACAGCAGCACAAGAGCCGGTGCTGAACACTGGTGGATTGTTAGGCGACCTTGTGAAGGAACCCTTGCCATCGTTGAGATAAATTCTTGAATTGCGATACTCCGACTGCCCGGAATATTCGTTACCACCGCTCACGACAAACAGGTCGAGATCTTTGTCGTTGTCTACATCGAAGAATACAGCGTCGACGTCCTCGTACGTGCTGTCGGCGTCGAAAGCTGGTTGCTTGCTTAGTGTGAACTTCCCGTCCGGGGTCTGTAAAAGCAATGAACCGGCTTTCCATTTCGCACCGCCCAGGAACAAGTCGTCTTTGCCATCGCCGTTCACATCGGCAACCGCGGCGGCTGGCCCTTCGGCAGAAAGCATGTGAGGTATCAATGCCTCGCGGTTAAATTCTACGAACCTGTTTTCTAAATGACGATAGGGAATGTTATCGTCGACGGGTTTTAGAAGCGCCCCCGATTTATGAAAACGACTGTAATCGAATATACCTGAGGCATCACTCTGATTTAAAGCAAGCTTCTGATTTGATTTGATGTTCTTAAGAGTTTGAAACGCTCCATCGTTCCAGATCACGAGCACCGAATCGATCTCAGAGGAGCTACCAGTTCCGAAGAACAGGCGGTCGTCGACCGAGCTTTGATACCCGCGGGTCGGCATACATTCCTGGAGTTGTATCCTTCCGGAGTCGTAAAGAACTACTTTGGTGCCGATGCCGTTGAGGTTTCCCGCCTTACCATTCAGTGTTACCTGCAGATAGTTGTTGGCCTGCTTGTCGGCAGATATCGTGTTGTTCTGGTAAAGCGAAGCTTCATCTTCGAGATTGTTGATAACGAGATCCAGGTCGCCGTCGTTATCGAAATCGGCATAAGCTGCTCCGTTGGAATAGGAAGGGAACTCGATGCCCCAGGCGCTCGATTCGTCGCTGAACGTTGAGTCACCATTGTTGCGATAAATGTAGTTCGACAGTTTGATCTGCGGCATCATCTCGATGTATTTCATCTCGCGCTCGCTCATGTCGAATTTCATTTTCATCTGCACTGAATCGACAGAGATGAAGTTGATATAATCGAGATCGTTCGATCGCCTCAGGATGCCATTTGAAATGAAAAGATCTTTGTTGCCATCGAGATCGAAGTCGGCAAACAAAGCCGACCAACTCCAGTCTGTAGCTGCCACGCCGGCCATCAGTGCGATCTCGCTGAATGTTCCATCCTGGTTGTTTATCTGAAGATTGTTGCGTGCAAACTGGTGATTGTATCCGTATGACAGCTTGAAGTTGTAGACGTCATAGGCGTCTTCGGCCTGTGATGCTTTCAGTATCTTCGGATCTGCCGGGAGCATATCCATCGAGATCAGATCGGGAAATGCATCGTTGTTGATATCCGCAAAATCGACACCCATCGTATAGCGACTCGTATGTGTCATGCTCTGTTCGAGCGTTTCGCGGAACGTACCGTCTTTCTGGTTGATGTAGAGATAATCGTTCTCGTGAAAATCATTACCAACGTAGATGTCGGGCCATCCATCGAGGTTCACATCGCTGATCGCGACACCGAGGCCATATCCAAGTACGCTGTTATAAATGCCGGAGCCCTCAGTAACATCGATGAACCTTCCATTGTCGTTACGCAGGAGCCGGTCGCCCGCAAGTGCATGCGGCTTTGTACGTAAAGAAGCCCTGCCGAACGTTCCCTGCTCATGCAGCGAGTGATTCAGCATGAACATATCGAGATCACCGTCGCGGTCATAATCAAAAAACGCTGCCTGTGTTGAAAGACCAACGAGGTCGAGTCCCATTTCAATAGCACGATCGGTAAATTTTGGAACACCGTTGGCATCGTTGCCGTCATTGATCAGCAGTTGGTTTCTTCCATGGTAGATTAGATGCTCGCCGAGATAACTCACGTAGATATCCAGCTTTCCATCGCTATTCACGTCGGCCATCGTAACACCAGTTGCCCATCCGTTTAGACCACTGGCGCCTGCTTGCTCGGTGATGTCGGTGAATTTGAAATTCCCTTTATTTAGATAAAGCTTATTCTGTTCCTGGTTCGATGTAAAATAAATGTCCGGAAGCGCGTCACCATTCAGGTCCCCGACGGCAACACCTCCCCCATTGTAGAAGTACATGTAGTTAAAGATGTTGAATTCCAACGACGGGGTTAATGTATTTTTGAATTGTATGCCAGACTCGGCGGAAGAAACCAGTCGGAATTTTTTATCGGTATTCGTTGTACACGACACGATAGAAAGCAGGCCCAGGGCCAGGCACATTGAGGTGCGTATATCCAGTTTCTTCATTCTTTGATCAAATAGAATTTTATCGGCTCATTATTGCGAACGGCAGCTAACACTTTTTTGGACTTGTTTTTCAGGACATCGATATGACGAACCTGGCCCTGTAGCGAAAAACCGGATTGCAGGGCAGACAACGGCGTAAAGTTACCTTTTCCATCGCCGAGCAGTACTAATCCATGCAGGGCATCGTAGCGGCCTATCTCGGGCTTAACTGCGAACAGATTCCCACCAAGCACAAGATCGACCGTCCCATTGCCATCCACGTCTTCGGAAGCGATGCCGTACACAGGCGAAACCTGCGCGGCCTCCGGTAGTGGCCTCAGCTCGAAAGTTTGGTTCCCCAGGTTCATGAGTACCGACGACCTGGTTTCCTGGATCTTCAGGCTGGTGGCGTTGGCTATCAATTTCGGATCGAAAATGTCGTTCAGAGTTTTCGTAGCGTATTCTTCATAGTGAAGGAATTTCTTCTTGAGGGAGCTCATCTGTTTAATGATGTCCTGTCTCAAAGCGAGCGGAACGAGAACGCCGTTCTTTTCATAAGCGAAGACAGGTTCAACGGATCCATTCTGATCGAAGTCGTTCACCTTCAACCACAATGGATGCTCCGACGATGCTCTCAGTTTTGAATTCAACCCAAGGTTGCCTAATACAAAGTCGAGATCTCCATCGCCATCGAGGTCGGTAGCCTTAATACGATTCCATAGTCCGTCAGTGCTATCGAGGCCATTCACTTTCTCTACTTTCTTCAGTTGCTTACCATCATTCGCGAAGATTGTGATGGGCATCCAATCACCGACAACCGCAAGATCCGGGAATGCATCGCCATCAAAATTGAACCACGCTGCATCGGTTACCATTCCCAGCGCGTGGAACTCCGGCGCAATTGAACTTGATGCATCAGAAAAATTACCTTTTCCATCATTGATCAAAAGGAACTGATCTGTTGGCATTCCATAATAAGAGGGCAAGAGGCGTGTCCCCACAAAAAGGTCGAGATCTCCATCGTTGTCAACGTCGGCGGGTCTCACGCAGCTTCCGCTTTCATAAATGGTTGGTATGTTCTTTTCTGCTCGCTTGAATTTTGGTGAAGTCTTTGAACCGATGTTCTCATAATATCGGTCGATCAGCGGCAACGATCTTGCACCATTCTCAGAACCTCCGCTCACGACATATAGATCCAGATCGCCGTCTTTATCGGCATCGAAGAACGTTGCGTCGGTATCATCGGCAGCAACGTCGAGTGTAAATGTCTGGCTAAATGGGTTATTAAATGTTCCGTCGGCACGTTGTAAGAACACATCGCCGGGATTGCCTATGGAACCTCCGAGATAAAAATCATCGGTTCCATCGTTGTTAAGGTCGCCCACTGCGAAAGCCGGACCTTGTGTTGAGACCATGTGATAGCAAAGGCGATCGCGATCAAAATCGTTGTAAGCGTTCTCTTTGTGTGCAATGTTGGCACCGGGCTTTTCTTTAAGAATGGTTTCAAGATTCTTTTTCGGAACGGTCGCACTTGTCGTTGCTTTCTGATTTTCGAAGGTGATCGTCTGATCGACCTTCACGTTCTTCATCCACTCAGTCTTATTATCGGGCCAAGTAACAACGATGCTGTCGATAGCCTGGTTGTTCTCCATACCAAGAATAAGCTTATAGTCCATGCTCGATTGGAACCCCCGAATAGGCATGTGGTCTGCAGCAACGACCTGACCTGCAACGTATGCTTTCACATTAGCGCCCAGGCCAAATGAATTCTTTCCCTGTCCTTTGAAATTGATGGCCAGGTAGTGATTGCCGTTCATAGTTCTGGACTGATTCTCGTAGATGTACAGTTCCTGGTTTACGTTGTTTACGATTAGATCGAGATCACCATCATTGTCGATATCGCCATACGCAGCACCGTTGGAAAAGCTCGGCTCGTCAAGTCCCCAGTCATGTGATACATTTTTGAATTGCAGGCTGTTCGGTTCCTTTTTGAACATGTAGTTCGGCAGCTTCACGGAAGGCATTCGATCGACGAGATTCTTAAAGTCAACCTTCTTTCCTTCAATCGCTGCGCGCATCTGTTCGCTGCTGCCGAGGAACTCGACGAAGTCCTGGTTGGTGACGTCCTTATAAATGCCGTTGCAAACGAAGATCTCTTTATTCAGATTGTTGTCGAAGTCTGCGATCAGTGCGCCCCAGCTCCAATCGGTAGCCTCGACGCCGGCCATCTCCCCGACCTCGCTGAAAGTATTGTCCTGGTTATTTAGCTGGAGCATGTTTCGCATGAACTGATGATAGTACCCGTTGTTCAATCGAAGCTGGTAGACGTCATAAGTTTCAAAAGAAGAGACGGTTTTGAGACGATAGTCTTCCTCGGGCATCATGTCTGTCGAGAAGATCTCGGGGTATCCATCGTTATTAATGTCGGCGAGGTCGGCCCCCATCGAGAACATACTGATGTGTCCCATGTACGTCTCGAGGCTCTCGGTAAACCCGCCTTTGGTGTCGTTGATGTAGAGATAGTCGCGCTCGTAAAAGTCATTCGAGATATACATGTCGAGCCAGTTGTCCTGGTTCACGTCGCCGACTGTAACACCCAGTCCGAACCCGATAACGCTTCCATAGATACCCGCTTCGGCACTGATATCAGTAAAGTGACCGTCATCGTTTCTATACAACTTATGGCCGCCAAACTCGTCGCGAACCTCACGGAGGTTGCGATAGCCGAGGGATGCCACAGGTCGGTAAGAGTTATTCAAAACAAAACAATCGAGGTCGCCGTCCTTGTCAAAATCAAAAAAAGCAGCGTGAGTAGAGAAGCCTTTATCGGCGAGTCCATAGCTGACAGCGCTTTCCGTAAAGGTGAGATCGCCGTTGTTAATGAACAGCTCGTTCTCCCTGTTCCCTCCGTCTACATCGCCTGCATTACTCACATAGATATCCAGCAATCCGTCGGCGTTGATGTCGGCGATGCTTACGCCGGTAGACCACGCTTTAGATCCTTTGACGCCGGCTTTTTCGGTGATGTCCTCGAACTTCCAATTTCCTTTATTCAGGAAAAGCTTGTTGTCGCCCATGTTGGATGTTAAGTATACATCGGGAAGGCCATCGTTGTTGATGTCGGCGATGCCGACGCCGCCGCCGTTGTAGAAATTGCGGTAACGAAAAACGTCGAAGCCTTCGGCGAGAGAGACTGTATTTTGGAAATCTATGCCGGTAACGTTGGGGCCAAGTCGTTTGAAGAGACTTGTTGCAGCTCGGTTAGTGGTTTCAGTGGTCGGTGCGGAACAGCCAATAAGTAAACAAATGAATCCGATACTGAATCTCCACATTGGTTTTTTGAGTGTGCGATAAAATAAAGAATGGCAAGCTTAAAAACCAAGCTTGCCATTCTATATCAGTTAAAAAATGTATCTCTTAGTTACCGCCGTAACCCGGGTTTTGCTTCAGATTCGGATTGGTATCGATCGCGAGCTGAGGGATTGAATATAACACGCGGAAGGCATCTGCGTTGTCACCTTTTTCATCCCATGGATCGTTGAACTTACCGAAACGGATAAGGTCACTTCTCCTATAGCCTTCCCAGTACAATTCACGACCACGCTCGTCGATCATATCGTCGAGTGTAAGCGCTGCGAGAGGGTCAGCATCACGGAGTGTTCTGAGGTAGTTGATATCTTCCAGCGCAGTTGTCGAGCTTCCGGCGAAGGTACCACCACGAAGTTTTGCTTCAACCATGTTAAGATATGTTTCGGCGAAACGCATAATAACGTACTTACCATAAAGCGCCGGGTGATACTTCATTACACGGATACCCTTGTTTGTTGCAGCACCAGAAAGTGGAACATCAGGTGTAAATTGTAAAGGGAGACCGGTGCGTGTGTCAGTTAAATCTGCACCGGTATCATCTTTCTGCTGCCCGGCAAGAAATCCAAGACCTATGCCTGCAAATTTGTGAGGGCAAACCTCGCAGTCTTTTGGGTCGGTTCCAAAAGTAACTCCAGGGACTGACCCTGCAGGAACACCTTTACGTTGGTCACCATCCTCAAACTTCGCGTAGAAGTCTGCAAGGGTAGCGAAACCATTCCAGCCGCTTGGGTTCTGGTTGTAGTGCAAAGTCATGTAAACACGGTTCTGAGGAGTTCCGTCCTGACCGGTAAGCATAACTTCTGTAGTTGGGCCTGTCTTAGTGAAGTTGGCGAAATAGTCTGAGTTCAAAGCGTATCCCTCATCCATCACCGCTACAGCGTGCTCAATAACCTTAGCCATGTCAGCAGGGTCATGAGTATAAGGTCCCTGTGGATCGGCTGCTGTAAATACTCCTTTGTTCAGGTACAATCTTGCAAGCAACGCGTGCGCGGTAGCTTTTGACGCCGTAGGATGCTCAGGTGAAGATCCCGGTCCGATGCTGGGCAGGTCAGGAAGTGCTTCAAGCAAGTCCTTTTCAACTGCTGCAAATCCTTCAGCTCTAGTCAAAACCTTAGGGTTGACTTCAGAACCTTCGTTCGTCTTCCTGTCTGGAAGTACGCCCCAGAAATCAATCACATAGTAGCGGTTGAACGCGCGGAGGAACTTGGCTTCAGCAATCTGCTGCTTGGTAGCGGCACTTGCTTCAATAATCGCCTGTGTATTATAGGCATTCTGGTTAAGCTGGTTCCACGCTGTGTTGATATAAGAGTGCGACGACTCCCATGTGTGAGTGTAAAGCGAACGCCATACACCGTTATCACTCCAGTCCACACCGCGGGTTGGAGGGATCAATTCGTCTGTGGTATGTTCGGTAAGCGAATAGATGTTCGCCTGGTCAGCCATATTTCCACCGAGTGATTTATATGCTGCTTCGAGAGCAGGTCCTGGTTTAACGTCATCAGCCGCTTTAGGAGCGTCTGAGTCAACCTCTTTCGTTACGAGATCGGTACACGACACCAATGCGCTTATGCACATCAGAGCTAGCACTGTATTCTTTACTTGTTTCATATTCCTTAGCTATTAATGTGTTTCTATACTTTAGAATGTCGCGTTAAGTCCAAGTGCAAATGTTCTTGCCCGAGGATAGGTAGTATAGTCGATACCTGCTACCGCAACAGGAGGTGTTGACCCCAGTGTAACTGGCTTCGGCACGCTCACTTCCGGATCCTGGAATGGATAGTCTGTGAACACTGCGAGGTTTGAACCTGTGAGGTAAATTCTCAGGGCCTTGAATGGACCTGTGTTAGGCTTCAGGTTATAACCCAATGAAATGTTCTGGAGACGAACGAAAGAAGCGTTGTACAAGAAACGTGTGGACACGTCCGGAGCATTCAGCTTGTTCTCAGTTGTTGTCGGAACATCTTTAGTGGTGTTACGACCGTTTGCAAGCGATCCCGCAGTGAAGAAGGCGTTTGCAGTGTTACTATACACATACTGACCGAGCTGACCAGTGAAGAAGATGCTCAAGTCGAAGTTGCCATAGTTGAAAGTGTTGGTCAAACCAAGTGTATACTTGGGAAGTGGAGCCTTGCCAACGAATTTTTGAACATCACCGCCTTTGTACTTTGCAATGCCGTTCTCATCGTAGCCATCAAATTCGCGAACGAAGAATGAGTAGAGAGGCTGGTTATTAGCGATACGCTGCGAATAAGCACCTGACAAACCCTGACCGTTAATTTCACCGGCGTTGTAGAACGTAGAGAGGTTCTTCACGATGTTATGGTTATAAGCGCCGTTGAAGGCAATATTCCATTTAAATGCCGAACCCTGGATCGCGTCGAAGTTGATACCCAACTCGACACCGCTGTTGATAACGTTTGCCGGAAGGTTCTGGTACTGGAATGGATTCGGTGCGGGCTGTGCGGAGTAAGTGATGGTAATCAGATTGCTGGTATTCTTGTTGTAGAAGTCGATGCTACCATTCAATCTGCCACCCATCAAACCATAGTCAAATCCTATGTTGAACTGCGCAGTTGATTCCCACTTGAGGTTCGGGTTTGCAAATGATACAGGATTGTATCCACCACCATCGATGTTGTCCGATGAGTTGTTAATATTCCAATCGCTATACCTGTACCTGGTCTGGTACAAGTTGTGACCAAAGTTCTGGTTTCCTGTTACACCGTAGCTCACACGCAGGTTAAGATCAGAGAAAACTTCCGGAACGAAAGCTTCTTCGCTCAATCTCCACTTGAAAGCACCGCTAGGGAAGATACCATACTTGTTGTTAGCACCGAATCTTGTTGAACCGTCAGCACGTACAGTTGCAGTGATCAAATATTTATCACCAAAGCCGAGGTTGAAACGTCCGTAGTATGATTGAAGCTCATCTGTGGTGTTGCCTGAGTTTGACGCAGAAGCAGCACCAAGCCTTTTCATATTGGCACTTGCCGTGTTATTCAACATCAGGTCTGTATCTGTAACACGGAAATTACTCAACTCAAAGCGGTCGTTCATAGTATTGAAGCTCTGGTATGAGTAACCTGCAAGAGCGTTGAACGAAGTGTTACCAAACTTCTTGTCGTATGTGAAGTAGTTCTCCCAAAGGGAGTTGTATTGAGAGTTGTTCAGGAAGTAAGCACGGCCTACGTTATAGATACCGGTTACGTTCAACAATGAAGAGTAAGCTTGTCTTCTCTCGTTCATCTGTGCGTCGAATCCATAAACCGTCTTAAATTTCAATCCCTTCACGATCTCATATTCGGCACCAATCGAACCCAGGGAACGCAATGAGTTAGTAAATAGCTTACTGAGATTCAACATCGCCACAGGGTTCGGTTCAGTATTCGCGAGCTGGAAGTAACCGCTAGGATCTGTATTGCTGTAGATAGGATTTGAAGGCGCTTGCTTCAAAGCGTTCCCCCAAAGGTCACCTTCGAAACCAGAGTTTACAGTAATTGGCACCTGATCATCATGCGTCTTTGCAAGTGTGAATGAAGTGCTCAATACGAGCTTGTCATTCATGAACTTCTTGTCTCCGTTGAAGCGGAGGGTGAATCGTTGCAGACCACTTTTCTCCACAATACCTTTTTGGTCGAGGTATCCGGCAGAAAACAGGTAACTTCCTGTCTTATCTCCAGCACCGTACGATAAACCGAATTGTTGCGAAAACGCCTGGCGGAGAACTGCATCCTGCCAGTCAGTGTTGCCGCCTTTGTCAAGCGTTGCTGTTGCCGTTGCACCATTATATTTAGTATACGCGTCAAGGAATTCGTCGCGGCTCAGAAGATCATATTTCTTTGTGATGCTTGATAGACTTGCCTGGTATGTGAAATCCAGTGCAGGAGTACCTGATTTTCCTTTCTTGGTAGTGATCATCACAACACCGTTTGCACCGCGTGATCCGTAGATCGCTGTCGCAGAGGCATCTTTCAACACGTCGATACTTGCAATATCGTTAGGGTTAAGGAAGTTCAGCGGGTTACGAGCTGGTGTTGCTCCAGAACCACCGGCGCTACCGTTACCGATATCGTCGTTAGTTACCGGCACGCCATCGATAACGTACAATGGCTGGTTACCACCGATTACAGAGCTGGTGCCACGGATACGAATTGTGTTCATCGCACCCGGCTCACCACTGTTGGAAGTGATCTGAACGCCCGCCACGCGACCCTGCATCAACTGCTCGGGTGATACGATAACGCCAGGGTTGAAGTCTTTCGCCTTCAACGATACCAGCGTACCAGTTACGTCTTTTGCTTCAACCTGACCATAACCGATCACTACAACTTCCTGCAGTGCGGTTACATCAGAAGCAAGGCTAACCTTAAGATCAGTCTGATTGCCGACAGTCACCTCGCTCGAAGTGTAGCCGACAAATGAGAAAATAAGGACTGCTCCGTCGTTCACGGCGATGGTGAATGTTCCATCAGCGCTTGTTACGGTACCATTCGTAGTACCTTTTTCAACGACGTTTACACCTGGGATCGCGCTTCCATCATCGGATGCTGTAACAGTACCGCGAACAGTACGCTGCGCCCAAGCTGTGGTTGTGAAGAGGATCATCAGGAGGGCGACATGCCATCTCCCGAAAGATTGGTAAATTTTTAACATACTCTTGGTTTGGGTTTATGTCCATCCACTGCCTGGTTAGTAAGATGTTATGAGTGCGCATCATACGGTCAGTTTTTGAACTAACTTAAAAGTGGGAAGATTGGCTACGAATCGCTTCCAATAAAAACCGATGATGATTTTTACACAAACGATTCCGGTGTCGTTTCCATAGATTTTACAGGGGAATGCGCCTACGAACTAGCCAAAAACAGCGATTTGAGGGCAAAAAACGACACTACCGCTAAACCGGGCTAACAACCGCCGGTCCCCTGCCCGACTCATTAATTCTTCGAAATTCTCCCGGCGTATAGCCCGTGAGCTTCTTAAAAGTGGTCGAAAAGTGCTGTGAGGAATAGAAACCGGTCTCCAGTGCTATGTTGGTGATGTTGGCGTGGGGGTTCTGAAGAAGCTTCATAGCCTCCGAGATCCGGATATTGATGAGGTAATTGAGGGGCGAGAATCCCGTATGGCTCTTTACTTTCTCCGTAAAAGCCGTGGTCCCGAGCCCGAAAATGGCCGCCATTTCCTCCACAGTCCATTGATGGGCCGGCTTCCGCCTAAGGGTCTGTTCCAGGCTCTTAAATGCCCGTTCAAAGTCAGTGTGCGAGTCGGGCAGCCTGGACGACTGCCTCACTATATTAATAAGTAAGAGGTCAATAAGGTGATTTACGCGGATCAGGTAGCCAATGTCCCGGGTAACGATGTCATTCCTGATCTCCTGGAAGATCTCGGCGGCGCCGCGGACCTTGAGTGCATGCGCCCTCCTGGCAGACAGGTCGTTGAGGATCGTGAGCCCGTCGCCCCCGGCCAGGCCGCTCCACTTTCCGAGCAAGCTACCCGTCGTTTGCTCGACGCTAATCGATAGCCGGTAGACAGCTCCTATCCCGAAGACTCCGTTGACACCGCCGATCTCACATCCAGGCAAAGCCAATACGACGTCGCCGGGGTATAGCGTGTGCGACTGTCGATCGATGACCCAGTCGAACTTGCCTTCGACGACGGCATAGATCCGTAGGTCGTCGCAAATGCGGGTCGTAAAGGAGTCTAGCTGAACAGTGCTGTTCTTGCTAAGCGAGAACTCTATTATATGTGTGAAAAATTCAAGTTCCTTTGAATTTCCTCGCTGATACGTGAACGGGATCATCTACAAGTCCGGAATTAGACGGAATTTCATGAACATGTCTGTACTTAGCAAGCGTCTCTTTACCTTATATTTCCTTTTTTAATAATAAACCTATGCTCGACTCCTCCCACGTTCGTTCTCAGTTCCCATCATTGAAGCGTGTTCACAACAATATCCAGCTCACGTATCTCGATGCCCCGGCGGGCACGCAGGTGCCACAGTCGGTGATCGATGGCATCAGTAATTACTACAAGACCAGTAATGCAAACACACATGGCGAGTTCCTAACGACCAATGAGACTGATGGAATTGTTAGTTCCATGCGTAAGGCAATGGCTACTCTGCTAGGCGCTGAAGGACCGGAGACGATATCGATAGGGCAGAACATGACCACACTCAACTTCGCGTTGGCCCGCGGGATCGCAAGAAACTTGAGACCTGGTGATGAAGTGCTGATCACTCAACTCGATCACGAAGGCAACCGCGGTCCATGGTTAATGCTGCGTGAGTTTGGCGTGAATGTTAGAGAGGTAAGGCTGTTGGACAACGGCACGCTCGACGAGTCGGACTTTGTTGAAAAGGTAAATGAGAAGACGAGGTTGATCGCCGTTGGTCTCGCATCGAATGCGTTGGGTACTGTTAATAACGTGAAGTTGGCGCGAGAGCTTGCATATAAAGCTGGAGCGTGGTTGATGCTCGATGCCGTTGCTTATGCACCGCACTTCAAGATCAATGTGCAGGAACTCGGTTGTGATTTCCTTTTGTGCTCAGCTTATAAATTCTATGGGCCGCATGTGGGGATACTTTACAGTCGTCCGGGACTGTTGGACCGCATTAAAACAGATCGGTTGAGAACAGCCCTTCAATATGCGCCGGAGAAGATCGAAACGGGAACGTTGAATCATGCGGCTATTGCGGGTGTGACTGCTGCTGTGAATTTCATCGCGTC
This sequence comes from uncultured Ohtaekwangia sp., assembly GCA_964490505.1. Lineage (GTDB taxonomy): Bacteria > Bacteroidota > Bacteroidia > Cytophagales > Cyclobacteriaceae > ELB16-189. The sequence continues at coordinate 774,583 of CAZBCP010000001.1, forward strand.
GCTGGGAGCCGATAATAATTTAAAGGATGCTTATGATAAGATAGGCCGGCATGAAAGGGCGCTTGCGGTTCGATTGTTTGATGGACTTAACAAGATAAAGGGTGTGAAGGTGATCGGACAGGACTTTGCTTCGGAACATCGTGCACCAACCGTATCGTTCACCTTCGAAGGCAAGACTCCGACGGAAGTATGCAGGCATCTTGCGAAGCAGAATATTTTCGCGTGGGATGGCCACTTCTATGCATTGAGGGCGATAGAGGTTCTTGGATTGTTGGAGAAGGGTGGCGTTACCCGTATTGGCATGGCGGTGTATAATACATCGGAGGAGATTGACAAAACGATCGATGCCATCAAAGCCTTGAAATGAAAAAAGGTCCCAAACGGGACCTTTTCAATTTATGCAGCTGAATCCATCAACCTCATTCGTTCTACCTTCTTCTTTTCGTCTTCGGTGAACTCAGTGCTATTGATTGTTTCGATAAATTGTTCCAATGATTCGAAGAAGCGCAGCCTGTATTTAAAAACTGTCTTCGCTCCTATTCCTTCTTTGAATTCGCGTATCGTCATCGTCTCGGGTATCCAAAATAACTCGTGTTGTTCGCCTGATTGACGGGCGTGATATCCCGACATCACTTCCAACCCGGAACGATCCAGGTGTCTCATGACTTCGTCATAAAACTTTCCTTTTCCTACAATGTAAACTGTCTTCCAATTCATAATATCTCTGTTTCAACCGCCTCTGCGACGCCTGTTTTCTCCAATGCCTGACCAACTAAAATTCTGTTGTCCTATTAACCTGCCTACTAATCGGGACCTTCCACGATGGGAAGAAGAATACTTATTTCCCGATGGGGTTCCGCGCGAAATTATCTGCGGTGTACTGAAGCAACATAAACGTCAAAAAATCTTTATTTCATTCATAAGAACGCAATTGTATACCGATGGTTACAGAAAAAGTAACTGATAAATCGCGAATATCTCTCACGGAAAGCACGGAAATCACGGAAGAAAACTGTACCCTGTTTTCCGGGAGAAATGCACTACTTCGGAAGGCTAATGATGAACGATGTTCCAACACCGAGTGCCGACTTGACTTCGACTCGCCCATCGAGCTTGTGAATTGTTTCGCGCAGGATGTATAAACCGAGACCGGAACCTTGTACGGAATCGGTTGCACGAAAGAACATATCGAAGATCTTTGTTTGAAACTCGGGCTGGATACCTGTACCATTATCTTCTACAGTGAAAACAAAACGGTCCTGCTCTTCGTTCGCCGTGATCTTCACAAAGGGCTTATTTCCATTGTTTATAAAGTGAAACTTGATCGCATTCGATATCAGGTTATTGAAGATTATCTTTAGACGCATTTCATCCGATTGCAGCGGAGATGACAGATTATCCTCTATCGTGAATGATATTTTGTCATAGTTTGGGGCGTACTGATGATCGTCGAGGAGCTGTTGTATGAACTGACGGAAGTGGATAGTAGTCCGTTGGATCGGCGCGCGTGTGTTGCGTGAGTAGTTGATCACATCGGCGATAAATGCCTCGAGTTTTTTAACGCTTTTATCCATCATTTCGAGGTATGAAAGCTGCGAGCTGGTAGTCTCTTCCATCTTCGCAACCATGATAAGTCCACGAATAGATTTCAGAGGGGCACTCAGGTCATGAGATGTACTGTAAACAAAACGATCGAGCTCCGAATTACGCATCGATAATTCCTCATTGATCTTTTTCAATTCTACGGTGCGTTGATTCACCAGGGCCTCAAGTTGCTGACGACGTTTGCGATTGATATATGCCGCCAACGCGAAGGAGCTCCACGCAATGAAGCTCACGAGGAGGATCACCGAAGCGGTGAACCATGTCTGTTGCCAGAAGGGTTTCTGCACCTGGAAGTTCAGCGATGCAGTTTTGCTCCATACATAGTCACCATTTTTCTTCGCGCGCGCCTCTATGGTATAGATACCTGCAGGCAACTCCGACAAGGTTACCTGTGTTCCTACCACCGTCTTCCATGCACTATCGAGCGACGCGATACGATACTGTAACTGGATCTTATCCGACGGGAATGAGATACACGACATGTTCAACGAGAAGAAAGATTCGAACGGAATGCTAAGTCCCTTTGTAAACCTGCGCTCTACTCCATTCACGCTTGCCCTGATGAACCTGGGTGCCAGCGTGGCACGGTCGTTCGTGAGCGGCCGGTTCGATACGGCGAGGCCGAGTGATGTTCCGACCCATACGCGGGAGTCGCTGCCTACCAGTACGCCGCGGGTCTTAATGGTGTTCGAAGGAAGACCATTGCCTTCATCGTATCGCCAGAATTCACCTGTGATGATGTCGTAGCGAAAAAGTCCGAATGAATTGTTGAAAACGAGGTAGCGTGAGTGAAGCAATTTGGAAGCTTTTACAGGAACGTTACTATAAACATCTCCGAGGTCTATCCTTTTGAGAGTTCGACCGTTGTAGCGAAGCAGTCCTTCCGACGTTGCGAGCCACACGAGTGAATCCGTGATCGCGAGGTCGGTAACGTTGAAGTCGCCTTGTGTTTTGAAGTCAAATGGAATGCTGATGTTCCTGAACTCGGTGTCGTCTTCTGACTTGAAGAACAAATATCCCGTTGGTCCATTCGAAGCCAGATACATACCACGGCTTCCTTCGCGAACGCAGTTGACGACGCTTTCGACCTTTAATGGCACCCGGTATCGTTTCTCTGTGAAGTCAGATGTGATACAGGTGACATAGTTGTTACCCGCCTGGCTAAGCCATACGTTCTCGGATCGATCCACAAAGATGTCGTGAACAAATCTCCCTGCAGCGTCGAAGTCCCAGCGTCGCGATATCTTATCGTTCTTGATAAGAAACACGGAGAAAGCACTCGATGCCCAAAGACCTTTGGAGGTGACGGCTAGCGCTTGAAAGTAGCCGTTCGGTATAGACATAACCGTTTCCGAGACCGGTTCGGGACCGCGTCGGACTCTATAGAGGTTCTCGACCGTGCAATTATAAACAACGTCGTTGATGGTGTCTTCCGCGATAGCTTCGATGAATGTGACCTGGTCGGGAGTTGATACGGGATAAAACAGATTTTTTTGAAGCAGCGTTGCTCCTTCTATCGAAGCGATCCAGATGTCGTTCTCGGTGCTTTGATATGAAGAGTTGGCTGTATTGATCCGGAACGGAAGTGCTTCGAAGGTATTTTTTTGAAGATTGACCACATAATGTTTCGTATCGAATGTTGTGAGTAGTGCTAACGAATCGTTGAGAATGGTGAGGCTCGATGAGTTCGCGATGTTCAACCGAAGCTGCGGTTTCGAAAATGCTCCGCTCTCCAGGAGCTCGGATCGATATACACCGGAGCTCGATGTGATCCATAAACTATTGCCTATCGTTTCGATGTGGCTAACGGAATTGGGGAACGAGATCTCTTCTTTTACGAACGTGTATTCATCGCCATCGAACATATACACGTTTCCTGAAAACGATACTGTGTAAAAAAATCCCAGCCGGTCTTCAAAGAAATTGAATGACCTGAGAAAATGCGGTGAACGATCTTCGATGGCGAAATTGTAGCGTTCCAGATTTCCGTTGCGTACCCTAACTACCGACTGTGGTTCGCCAAGCCACAGGTCCCCATGCCCGTCTTCGTACATCGCTTTAGGGAATGAAATAGTTGAATCGGTTGGATTGCGCGTGCCTCGAAGTATCGATTTGAAAATGACGGTGTCGAGCTCGTTGATGATCTCGATAAGGTCGAGATCACCATACATATATAAATGACCTGTACGGCTGTGTAGAAATCCTTTCGCATAGGGGCTATGCAAGGCGCCTTTATAAGTCGTGAACACATGTCCATCGAATTTTACCAGGCCCTCGTCGGTCGCGATCCAGAAGAAACCGGTAGAATCCTGGGTGACGGCTTTTATTACATTGCTTGGAAGGCCGTCCTCGACTCGGAACTGTTTTAACCTGAACTCCTGCGCCGAGAGGGCGAGTGGGGCCATTAGGAACAGGCAGAGGTGGCGTAATTTCATTAATTTTAAGGCTTTAAGACCCGATTCATGAGTTCGGAGACTGTAAAGACAAAGGAAGAAACGACAAAGGTAAAGGCTGGTACCTATCAACCCAAAAATAAGGTAAGGATCGTTACCGCTGCAAGTTTGTTCGATGGACATGATGCGGCCATCAACATCATGCGGCGTATCATACAATCGACCGGATGTGAGGTTATACACCTGGGTCACGACCGAAGTGTTCAGGAGGTGGTGAATACTGCAATACAGGAAGGAGCACAAAGTATTGCGATGACCAGCTACCAGGGTGGGCATAACGAATACTTTAAATACATGTACGACCTGCTGAAGGAGCGCGGAGCAGGGCACATAAAAATTTTTGGCGGCGGCGGTGGTGTGATATTGCCAGATGAGATCCGTGAATTGATGGACTATGGGATCACGCGGATCTATTCGCCCGATGATGGGCGTTCGATGGGTTTGCAGGGCATGATCAATGATCTCGTCGAGAAGAGTGATACTGCAACCGGAGAAGAGCTTACCAGCACGGGAGAGCTCGATGTCAAAAATCATTTGAAGATCGCAGAGCTCATATCGGCAGCTGAAAATTATTACGAAAAGCATAAGGACGTCTTCAAGGCTATCGAGAAGTCGGCTGAGAGATCGAAGGCACCTATTCTTGGGATCACCGGTACGGGTGGAGCAGGAAAATCTTCGATGGTCGATGAGATCGTTCGGAGGTTCCTGCTCGATTTCAAAGACAAGACCGTTGGCATTATATCAGTCGATCCCTCGAAGCGGAAGACCGGTGGAGCGCTACTCGGCGATCGCATCAGGATGAATGCGATCAACAACCCGCGTGTTTATATGCGGTCGCTTGCAACACGTCAAAGTAACCTTGCACTATCGGCCTATGTAAAAGAGGCTGTTATGATCCTGAAAGCTGCGGGCTTCGATCTCATTATTCTTGAAACATCGGGCATCGGCCAAAGCGATACAGAGATCCTCGATCACAGCGATGTGTCTTTATATGTAATGACACCCGAGTACGGTGCAGCGACACAGCTCGAAAAGATCGACATGCTCGACTTCGCTGACGTAATAGCACTGAATAAGTTCGACAAACGTGGTGCTCTTGATGCCCTGAGAGATGTGAAGAAACAATACCAACGCAATCACCAGCTCTGGGATAAGAAGCCTGAAGACATGCCTGTGTTCGGTACCATCGCTTCGCAGTTCAACGATCCGGGAACAAATCAGCTTTATCACCAGGTGATGGTAACTATCGAGGCGAAGACTGGCGCTCCGCTGAAGTCTTCGTTCCATGGAGATCACGAGATGTCGGAAAAAGTATTTGTGATCCCGCCGAACAGGACCCGTTACCTGAGTGAGATCACTGAAAACAACAGGAAGTATGATGCGTGGGTAAACGACCAGGCAAAGATCGCGCAACAATTGTATTCGTTAGACAATGTTATTCAACTGTCGAACGAATCGTCGTTAAAAGATCTCTTCAATAAACTTAAACTCGATCTTGATCCAAAAAACTGGAAGATCATAGAAGAGTGGCCAGAGAAAGTAAGAAAATACAAAGAGCCGCTGTTCAAGTTCAAGGTTCGCGATAAAGAGATCGCGATACAAACACATACCGAATCGCTATCGCATACCATGGTCCCCAAGGTGGCGTTGCCGCGTTACGAAGCATGGGGCGACCTGCTTAAATGGAATCTGCAGGAAAATGTTCCGGGCGAGTTCCCGTACGCTGCCGGCATCTATCCATTCAAGCGCGAAGGTGAAGATCCCACGCGCATGTTTGCAGGCGAAGGCGGACCGGAAAGAACAAACCGCCGGTTCCATTACGTGAGCGTCACCATGCCGGCCAAACGGTTGTCGACGGCCTTCGACTCTGTAACGCTCTATGGTCACGATCCCGATTATCGCCCTGATATTTATGGAAAGATCGGTAACTCGGGTGTGTCGATCTGCTGCCTGGACGATGCGAAGAAGCTTTACAGCGGGTTCAACCTCGTTGATCCTAAGACCAGCGTATCGATGACGATCAATGGTCCGGCACCGATGATCCTCGCCTACTTTATGAATGCGGCGATCGATCAGCAGTGTGAGGTCTACATAAAGAAGAACGGTCTCGAGGCGGAAGTCGCAAAAAAAATTGAGACACTTTACAAGGGAAAGACCAGGCCTGCCTACCAGGGCAACCTGCCGAAGGGACACGATGGACTTGGACTTATGCTGCTTGGAGTTACCGGGGACCAGGTGCTGCCCGTCGATGTTTATAATAAGATAAAAGCAGAAACGCTGTCGCAGGTACGCGGGACGGTCCAGGCAGATATCCTTAAAGAAGACCAGGCTCAGAACACGTGCATATTCTCGACAGAGTTTGCTTTGCGTTTGATGGGCGACGTACAACAGTATTTTATCGACAACGATGTAAGAAACTTTTATTCCGTTTCTATTTCGGGATATCACATCGCGGAGGCGGGAGCTAACCCTATTACCCAACTCGCTTTTACGCTCGCCAATGGTTTCACTTACGTGGAATATTATTTGAGTCGCGGGATGGACATCAACGACTTCGCTCCTAACCTCTCGTTCTTTTTCAGCAACGGTGTTGATCCCGAATATTCAGTGATCGGGCGCGTGGCAAGAAAGATCTGGGCAAAGGCGATGAAGAATAAATACGGGGCCAACAGCCGAAGCCAGATGATGAAGTATCATATTCAGACATCGGGCCGTTCGTTGCACGCACAAGAGATCGATTTCAACGACATCCGTACAACGCTGCAAGCGCTCTATGCGATCTACGACAACTGCAACTCGCTGCATACAAATGCCTACGACGAAGCCATTACAACGCCTACCGAAGAATCGGTGCGGAGAGCGATGGCGATACAACTTATTATAAATCGTGAGCTTGGTTTAACGAAGAACGAAAACCCGTTGCAGGGTTCGTTTATTATTGAGGAACTGACGGATCTTGTTGAGGAGGCAATTCTTTCGGAGTTCGATCGCATTACGGAGCGTGGTGGTGTTCTGGGAGCAATGGAAACGATGTACCAGCGCGGTAAGATCCAGGAAGAGAGTTTGTATTACGAGAACCTGAAACATACGGGCGAATACCCGATCATCGGTGTGAACACGTTTTTGAGCTCGAAGGGATCTCCTACCATTATTCCCCAGGAAGTAATTCGTGCTACGACGCCGGAAAAAGAGTACCAGATCACAATGCTGAAGTCGCTTCATGAAGTCCAAAAGCAGCGATCAGCAGAACAACTGTCGATCGTTCAGAATACGGCTATCGATAACAAGAACATCTTTGAGGCGTTGATGGAGGCGTGCAAGGTGTGTTCGCTGGGGCAGATAACACAGGCGCTGTTTGAGGTGGGGGGGCAGTATCGAAGGAATATGTAAAATGTAGAATGCAAACTGTAAAATGTAGAATGCAAACTGCAGAACAGACGAATACTGAATGTCGGACAGCAGAAGTGTGGGTTAAATGATTGTTCGGAGTGCTTCGAGGGGTGACCTCCCGGCTATATTCAAAATGGCGAAGAAACTGTGGCCCGATGTAAAGCCGTCGGATATGCGGCCGGGTTACACCTTTTACATCGCGGAAGACAATGATAAGCTTATCGGATTTATTTTATTGAGTACCCGTCGCGACTATGTGCCGGGGTCTACCTCGTTCCCGGTTGGTTATATCGAAGGCCTATACGTTGAAAAACAATGGCGTAAAAAGGGCGTTGGCAGGCAGCTGGTTAAGGCAGCTGAACAATGGTGTGTTAAGAAAGGCTTGAAGGAGCTTGGCTCCGATGTAAAGCCTGGTAATAAAAAAAGCCAGCAGTTTCATTCACGTGTCGGTTTTAAAAAAGAAGAGCTGGTAGTTCCTTATATAAAAAAAGTCCGGTGAGTAGCCGGACTTTCAAGTTATCAGTCAAAAACCCAATTAGTATCTTATAGTCTTGGTGTTACCTGCGTTGTCTGTTACTTCGAAAGTCGGAGCACCAGAGATCGACTTAAGGTTGAACACCACACCGAGAGAGTTTGTTACGTTGATGTCTTGCTCGTGGACGATGTTGTTAGAGCCATCAAGGATGCGCACGTTGATCGCACCTTCGTTAGCTACTGAAAGAAGATACTTGTTAGCTTCTTTAGTGAGCTTTGCAACGTGGATACGCTGTGCCTTGGCTGATTCGTTGTAAGTTACTTTTTGGATCTGCTTTGCAGTTCCGTCAGAAACTTCTATCGAGTACTCACCAGGAGTAAGGCCCTTGAAGTTTACAGGAAGGATGAATCCTTCGTTAACCCTGATTGATTCAGTGTAAAGAGTGGCGCCTTCGCTGTTGAGGATCGTCATCTTCACTTTGCTTGTCTTAGCGTTTTCGTAGATTACCTTAAACAAACCGGATTCCTTCTGGCTCAACACAACCAACTTCGGCGATCCCGGTTCATCAGCTAATGCCACTACACTAATCAGCATCAATGCCGCGAAAAGAATAGATGTTGTTTTCATACTGCTTTTGTTTTTTGTTTTCATGTTCGATTTCGATGTAAATGTACGCGCCGGTTGTATGCGGGTTGGCAAGTTGTAAGTAAAGTTGATTTTTAAATCGAAATAACGTTTGCGAAAAAACTTGCAGAGAAATGGGTGAAAAAAGAGTTAAAAAGGGAGTGATAAGTATGAATGAAGGACAATTTTACGAACGTCAACGATTGCAGATAACATTAACGCAACGCAACGTGTTGCATAAAAACAAACGCAATCGTTGCCGGGTGTACATAAAAAAAGTCCGACGATTATCGCCGGACTTCTTCTTTACTTAGTAAAGTAACTTTTAGTAAGCTACTGTCTTCACTTCGCCATTCTCATTTGAGATCTCGAAAGTCAAGTGACCTTTCACAGATTTCAAGTTGTAGAGTTTAGAGAAGTTGCCGTCAGTTGCTTCGAGGCTTCTGTGCACGAGGTTGTGCTCGCCATCGTAGATGCTTACTGTGATAGTTTCTTCGCCCTGGCCCGCAGCCATGACAACGAACTTACCTTCCTGGCTCGACATCTTAAGGACGTTGAGCGTTTTGGTAACCTTAGGTGCACGGTAAGAAACTTTTTCAACTTGTTTCTTCGAACCGTCTTCGACAGCGATGGTGTAGTCACCTTCGCCAAGGTTTTCAAAATTGTAAGGACGAGTGAAACCGTCTGTGTTGTTTACTTTCTCGGAATAAACCAACTGATCCTTGTCATTGTAGATAGACACGCGAACGTTGCTTTCTTTTTCCGACTTGTAAATCAGTCTGAATGTATTTGCATCCTTCCTGATAACTGCTGCTCCGGATGAACCAGCTGCTGAGGGGTTCTTGCCGTCATCCGTCCCATTTGCGAACATAACTGTACTAAAAAGTACAAGAGAGAGAGTGAGAATTTTTTTCATAACCTAAACCGTTTGCATCTATGACGGAAGGCCGATTCCAAAAGTTGCGTCGGGAATGTTAATTAGACGTAAAAGGTGTATGAATCGTTATTAATGAAACCTGAATCGGGATAGAGCCGTTTGAGACGGACTGCTCATTTTTGAGCGATTTAGTTCAAATGGAAGACGTCCTTCGCTTTTTGGGCTTCGCGAAGAAGGGTGGATTGGTAGCGGATACGTGAGGTGAGAAAACTTTCTTTCCGTTCGTCGTCGAGCACAACGAACTTAAGGCGGTCCTCGATGGTCAAATTAAGCTCGTTGGCTATCCCAAACGAGGTTATGGGCAGCGCCGACTGGGAGATCTTAAGAAGTTGTAAATACTCGGTGAATTCTATCGCCAGCTTCTCCTCCACCCCTTTAGTGAGGTCTGAATTCCAGATCGTAACCTCGCCGCCTGGGTATAGTTTGTCGCTAAAAGTCCGGAAAAGGGTGGTCATGGTGAACAGGTCCGAACATTTTACAATGATGTCGGATTCTCCGGTGGGGTAGCGTTTTATTACGCTCTCGAGCTTTACGAGGGCTCCCAGTTTTTCGGTATTGGCAAGGTGATTAAGGTAGATGCCGAATGAAATGTCCCTCGATTCGGCGTCCTGCAGGAGCTGACGATATCGTGGCTCGAAGATGTGAAGCGGCACGAGCTCCCCTGGCAAAGGGAATATCGAGAGGGGAAACATGGGAATCTTCACGGTGTCCATGTATTATTAGTAATGTACAACCGAAAAGGGTTTAATGTCGAAATTATTTTTCAGGCGCGATTCGCCGGGAAGAAAAGTGAGGTTAATAAGGAATGAGAAGCCCGCTACGATGGCGCCTGATTTCCTGACGAGATGACCGGCTGCCGTAGCGGTGCCGCCTGTGGCGAGCAGATCATCGTGGATTAAGACACGATCGCCGGGACCGAGAGCATCCTCATGCATTTCGATAGCAGCGGTACCATATTCAAGATTGTATTCTTCCTTGAGAGATCGGTATGGAAGCTTGCCTGACTTACGAATCGGAATAAAGGGGAGATGCAGTTCCTGTGCGATCAATGAACCAAGAATAAATCCACGCGCTTCAATTCCTGCTACGGCATCCAACTTATGGTCTTTGAAATTCGTAACAATCGCATGAATGATCTCTTTACGGATAACAGGCTCTGCCAATACGGGAGTAATATCCTTAAAGACAATACCCGGCTTCGGGAAATCATTCACGTCGCGAACGATGGCCTTTATGGAGTTGGCTAACTGCATGCAGCAAATTACCTAAATTCGGTCCGATAAAAATAGTTTCCAGTTTCAAGTTTCCATTTTCCCGCTAAAAAGAGCCCGATGCTCCAGTTCAAGAACTTCTCGAAGAGCTACAACGACCAGCTTGTAATTGCCATACCCGAATTAAGACTAGAGCCCGGGATCTATTGGATCCGCGGAGAAAACGGCTCCGGAAAATCAACACTGTTCAAATCGTTGGCTGGACTCCTTCCCTACCAGGGAACGATAGAATTGTCGGGCACCGTTGATCTAAGGGAACAACCGCTCGAATTCCGGAGACGAGTCAACTTCAGCGAAGCCGAACCCCTGTTTCCGGGATTCATTACCTCGAAAGATCTTATCGAATTTGTTGGAACGGCTCGTGGCGCTGATGCGGATCAACAGAGATCTGTTACGTCACGACTTGGAATAGATCCATTTATCGACAAACGATGCGAAACATATTCGAGCGGTATGCTAAAGAAGCTGTCACTGGCGTTGGCATTTATCGGGAACCCGAGTGTGATAATTCTTGACGAGCCTTTGATCACGCTCGACGAACAGACAAGGAATACACTACTTAATATGATCGCTGAAATCGATAGCACGGGAAATGTTATCACATTACTCTCATCGCATCAATCGCTCGACCTGCCCGAGCTGCGTATCAGGAAGTCATTCAGCATCGTGAACAAATCACTGGTAAGGGCATGATTGCCGTTCGGATCATTTTAAGAATAATCTCTGCAGAATTTTATCGCGCCAACGCCATGTTCTTTTTGGTGGTGCTTGGACTTTGCTTTGGATTTATGAGTGGACGCGAGCACGTGGCCCTTGCTGGATTTTTTGTGAGCAGCTTGTGGCTTACGCTAATCCCGATCGGTATCTGGACTATTTATACGATCAAGGTTATAGCGTATAACAGAACCGAGGTCCGGAGGGAACGCAACTGGTTCCTTTATTCGCTGCCGTTGAGTCGACAAAGATTGCCTTCGTATCTAAGCACAGTAAGCTCCCAGCTGGCACCTGCGATTGCGTATGGATCGTTCCTGGCGTTGATGGCCTTGAAGGGTGGGCAGTTGCTTGTGTCTGCTGTAATAATAATTACGTTAGTTGTGTTGACATTCATAACAACATTCCAACTTCATCGCGTGTTGGTCTTTCCGGCCAGGGAAGAGCTTACGTCGAGGCCGGTGCGGTGGATCGACCGCAGCTTTACCAAACCGATAGCTTGGATGCTGTCGGAAGGAATAGTGCGATTGCAACCGGGTTTGATTTATATGACGAAGATCGTTTCGTGCCTGGTGATCTACGGAGCCACGCAGTTGTACCTGTATGATGTATATGACGAGCGACTGTACCTGATGGCGGCGTGTGTTGTATTTTCTGCGAACCTGGTTTTGGTGTATCAATATCAGCGGTTCGAAGTGGTGCAGTTGTTGTTGACCCGGTCGTTGCCATTGTCATTCACTAAACGTGTGATCACATTCGTGCTGACGATGATCATACTTTGCGTTCCCGAAATTGAGATGCTGGCTACGAATCTGCCCGATTATCTGGGCATGAAGTTCTATTTTTATGCGATCGGCTTCGGACTGTCGTTGTTTTTGTTTGGCTACGGGGCTTTGTATGTCCGCGATGCAACGTTTGATGACTTTACCCGGTGGATCTTCTTTGTATCGATGGGATTGTTGCTACTGATCTTATTCTCGTTACCGTTGTGGACACTTGTTATCGCTCAATCGGTTGGTGGCATCTATCTTCTCTACAAGAACTACTACTCTTTCGAGCTTGCCTCACGGTAGCACGCTGGAATGCTTAGCCGTAAACCAATTTTCCGTTGAGAATCACTTTGTCGACCAGGTTGGTTCCGAACGAATATGGCATGTAAGCGATCGATGGCATCGCTTTGGTGATAAACACGTTCGCCACTTTTCCACGAGTAATGCTTCCATGGGTCTGTAAGAGATCGACCGCGTAAGCGCTGTTGATGGTAGCTGCATTGATGGCCTCTTCTGGCGTTAAGCGCATGCGGATACAGGCGAGGGCTAACATCAAAGGCATGTTGCCCGATGGTGCGCTGCCCGGGTTGTAATCGCTGGCGATTGCAAGGGGAAGTCCTTCGTTGAGGATCTTTCGTCCTGGAGGAAATGGTAAGTTCAAAAAGAATGCAGCGCCGGGAAGAGCAGTCGGCATGGTGCGAGTGCCTTTCAATAAACGGATCTCTTCGTCGCCGATATTTTCAAGATGATCGACACTGATGGCGCCTGTCTTCACGCCGACCTGGACGCCACCGGAACGATGGAGCTGGTTTGCATGAACTTTTGGTTTCATTCCGGCGCGTTTGCCTGCCTCGAGAATTCGTTCTGCTTCATCGGGATTAAAAAATCCTTCTTCGCAAAACACATCGATGTAGTCGGCGAGCTTTTGTTCTGCGATGGCCGGGATCATTTCATTGATCACGGTGTTGATATAATCATCTTTTCGGACACCGGCGGGTACTGCGTGAGCGCCGAGGAATGTTGTCTTTACTTTTAATGGAGTTTCCTTGCCGATGCGCTTCGCTACTTTCAGCATCTTGATCTCATCTTTTGGAGTTAGACCGTAACCGCTTTTGATCTCGACGGCGCCTGTGCCGGAACGAATGATCTCCCATGCACGCGGGATGGCGAGTTCGAGCAAACGATCTTCGGTAGTACCCTGTAATACACGAGCAGAATTTAAAATTCCTCCCCCTTTCGAGGCGATCTCTTCGTATGTAGCTCCTTTGATCTTTTGAACGAATTCATGTTCGCGACTGGCAGCAAAAACAAGATGAGTGTGTGAGTCGACGAAGCTGGGAAAAACATAGCAGCCGGATGCATCGATGGTGGGAGCCGATTGACCATACAAATCGTTCATGGGACCGTAGTCGTGAATGACTCCGTCCTTGATCAAGAGAAAAGCGTCGGGAAGAATTGGAAGCTCTGCCTGCGAATTTCCTGACACAAAACCTGGCGTCGACTGACGCACCTGAACCAATCCTTTAATGTTAAGGATCAGGATATCGTTATCCATAGCATCGGAATAGGAACCCCAATTAAGGGATTATTTTCCGAAGGATTCTACTTTGTTCTCCAGATTGGTGCCGAACATCGGCAAAGTGATGCGGAACATGGTATAAAAAGAGCGGCCTTTGATGCTTGGACGATAGCCGATCTCGCCGCCATACCCCCAGCTTAGTGATCTGTTGAATTTACCGTCCATGCCGAGGCGGAACCCGATGGAGTTCAACTTAAGAGAAGAGACTGAGTATTTCTGACTGTTGTATTCGATGGGGTCGAGCTGCAGGTAGGGAGCATAAAGGATGTCGGCATATAGTGTTAGTATACCATCGTCGAGGCCGCCTTCATAATTGTCGAAGCTGACGGCCACGTTACGAATGCGTGTCAATGAACCGCCAAGATAGATCGCAGCTGTGTTTATGTTGCTGAAAATATAGAAAGTTTGCTCTTTGTTATTAACGACGATCGTTGCCGGCAAGCCTTCGCCATTGGGATTGACGAGGTCGGCACTGGTAAGATTTTGTTTGCGAAGGGCGCCGTTGACGTTGACTGTGCTATTCCAGGTGAGAGCGCCGAGGCGTCCTCCGTAGATCTTGCGGACCTTTGCCGGAACTTCTGTTTGCAAAGGAACGCGCGAGGCCCATTTGTTTCCTTTATAGCTGTTTTTATAAAGAGTCATCTTTGTTTTGCCGGTAGACTCAGAGTCTTTGATATGATATGTTCCACCGAGCTCGAAATAACGGAACATGGCCGGTACGTTGTCGACGTTGCTGTTGTTGACGGCGAGCTGGTGATTGAAGTCGAAGAAGGCCGACCCGTAGGTCATTCGCATCTGTGCCTGGATGTTGAATTTGTCTTTATGATAATACTGTGCGAAGGCGCCGAAGCCGGCGTTGGTGTTTGTTGCGAACACTTCGGCGTAGAGGGGTGAGAAGCCGATGAAGAGTTTGTTGACGGCGTATGGTTCGTCGTAAAGTTCTTCGAACGTAACTGCGTTTTTATCGTCCTGCGGGGCTTGTGCGAAGGCTCTGCCTGTTGGGAAAGAGGTCTGCGCTAGGATGAAAAAAAGCGCGATGAAGGTTAAAAAATGGTTCCTTTTCATTTCGAGGCGTGAGACAAAAATACTGAAATTCCGCAACGGAGAGGAACGAGAATGGCTGAAAACCTTACATAAAGGTATTTCTACGGAGCCTTCCTACGTAGTTTTCTTGGCCTTTTTAGCCTTCTTCATGGGGAATTCGAAGCCCATCCTCACATTGAGCCGGTCGAAATAGGGGCTATTGTCGTGATCGTCGTACACATTATAAAGCAACTGGACGTTGCCTTTCACCTTGCCGATAAAGGTGTAGTCCTTCTTTAATCCAACAAAGGCGCTCCACACCCAGCGACGGCTTCCATCGGGCGAAACTAAGGATGGAGGAATTAATGCATTCATCTTTTCGATCTCTGCTTTTGCCGAAAAACCTTTCTTGAATGAGAAGCTTCCGAACACACGGGGGCCATAAATGCGATCGGCGGGCGACAATTTATTCCACTTCATGAACGAGAGACGCTCATTCCATCCGAGCCCGGCATTGATGCGACCGGTGAATCGATAGCTTACAACCGGGTTCACGTCGATCATGAAGTGCGTTGTTTTTTGCATCTGGAGCGTCAATCCTGGCACGATGCGTTCGATCAATGGTTTCCCTTTCATTGGATTCGGTACCTTTTTGGGGAGGTCTTTGAGGGAAGTAACGCTGGAATACTTTTGTTTCAGTTTGCCCAACTTGTCCATCGCGGCTTTCAGTTCCTGTTCGTGTCCCTTGAAGTGATCGACTGCTTGCTTTTTGATCTCTGTTTCAGCCATCGACTTCATTGCTTCGGGATCCTTGCCTTTGTCGACCATCTCTTTCGCCTTGGTCATCTCGCCCGTTTGCTTCTGCATGTCTTTAAGCTCATCGAGCTGTGATGCTTTATTCTCAATGGCATTGGGTATCTCCTTCACCTCACCGAGATTTCCCTCGGTTACGTTCTTGATGTCGCCCTGGTATGATTGTAATTTATCCGTGACCTGGTTGACATCGCCCAGTTTTTCCTGGGCAGACTTCAGTTCATCGATTGATTTTACTTTATCCAGAGGATTGTCGATCTCTCCGAGCGGGTTGTGGACGGATGGATTACCGATCGGGTTATTGATCTGTTCATCGACGTTCAAACTCTTGTCGACATTCAGATCTTTATTAAGTGATAGATCGCTATTGAGCGACAGGTCTTTGTTCAGAGATAGATCTTTGCCGGTGAGATCACCGACATTTACATCGCCAACATTGAGATTTTTTGTGTCGAGATTACCCGGGAGGTTTGCATTCCCTCCTGCTTCATCTTTGATCGAATTAAGTTTCTCGTTGACCTTGCCTTCGATGTTATCGACTGGTCTGTTGATCTTATTCTCCAGGTCGTTGATCGGTTTGTTGATCTTCCCCTCGATGCCATTCATCGGTTTATTGATCTTGTTTTCCAACGCAGCGATCTTCGCATTGGTGATGTCGATGTATTTTTGCGGGCTGATCTTGTTGAGGCTATCGAGCTTTTGCGTGTACCGATCGGTAGGAAGGTTGAGCCGCCCGAGGCTATCGATCTTGCTTGTTATACCTTGTTTCAAAGAATCCAGTTCGTGTGCGGCGCGAATGGTGTCGGAGACTTCTAACTTTTTAGGACGAAGCCTGGGGCGAAGGTTGCCAAGGTTTGGGTTGAAGAGATTGTTGACGCGAAGCTGAATGGAATCGATCTTGTTATCGACGTTGTTCTTTGAGTCGAGTGCTTTCAACCTTACTTTCGCGAGGCTGTCGTAGTGGTGTGTGATGGAATCCTGGGTTTGAGCAAGGGCTTGTTGAGTGCACAGCACCAGCGTCGCTACGAGAAGTTTCGCGACGGTTTTCATACCGATGCCAGGGCGTGATTTCACACCTTAAATATAGACTATTGGATGCCTGATTTGGCGATGGGGCTACCCCTGAAGACCTTACAATTTCTGTCGAAAAACCTCATTTTTTGACTGAAACCTCCCATTTTGGGATGCTTTTTCTGTTTAGGAGGCTTTTGGATCTCAGTTGAACCAGGGACCGTGTAAGACCGACCTTATGGATCTCAGTCGGGACCAGTGAGCGATAGGCAGACAATCCATCTGTACAAATTCTCAACGGCGAAGAGGCAAGGACTGAACTGGTTACAAAGGTGCGTGGCCCTATAACAAAATCGATTACGCTGCTCGTCGGGCGATCGGTGGTAGAGAACAACAACTTGACTACAAGTTTGGAGCTTGTTGCGTATCCATTAACGCCGAGATCATCAGCCTTGTCAAAGAAGGCGTCGGCATCCGAAGCATTTCCAGGATCCTTCTAATTTCCATATCCACTGTGATCAATCGAATAAAACGGGTCGCAACGATGATCCAGAAAACATGTCAACCGATAGAAAATAGTATTTACAAGATCGACGAGCTCTGGACCTACATCGGTAAGAAAAGCAACGAGGTCTGGATCACGTGTTCCCAATAATGGGAGGACGATCACCTTTAGGATCGTTATATCTTATTGGATTATTAAACGCAAATTGATAGGTTGACCACCAATGCAGCGGTTGGATTTGTCGCGGGCGCATCTGAATCAATTGTTTCGCAAGGCTCAAATACACATATCCAGCTTCCTTTACCGTATCAATGAGCGTCAACAGTTCGTGCGGGCTGCCGTTAGCCGTCACACCCGTTTCAATCGCCGCGGTGGTTATCGACTTCGATAACAATCGAATGCTCGCAGGATGGAAATCCCTGTCCATGTAAATATAACCAAGATATGCGTTCGGTGCATCACTGTTAAGTAACGTTGGACCCATCAAACACACTCACTATTATCCCCAGAAATAGATCCTCAGACAACTCTCCAGCATTTGAATGCTTCTCGAGAAGCAGATCGTTTTTCGGGAGAGGCGTTTTAAGTGACTGCGGAGATTTAGATTGAACCGTTCGATGCGGCGTGTGTGAGAAGTCCAATTTTATGGATCTCAGCTGGAACAAGGCTTCGATAGGTGATCAATCCATCGGTAAACACTTTTTCTGGGTTTGTACGAGAATACCTGATACGGCGGATTGGAGGTTCTCTTTTGTTCGACCGCCGATCTTAAAATCGACTACGGTTGTTGAAAATCTGTTGAAGGCATAGGTGATCCAGACTTCATTGGATTTCTTTCCGATGTAGGTCCAGAGCTCGTCGATCTCATAGGTCTGATTCTTTGGATTCGAGATCGGTTTGAAGACGCCCTTTGAAGCTTGTCGTATGCGGCGAAGTACCGTGCCTGTCGAGATTGAAAGTATCCTTGCAATACCACGCACGCCGACGCCTTCCTTAACGAGGGAGATAATTCTCTTCGTCAGGCCAGGATGACAAGCCGTATACGAATAGATCTCCTGTTGATATCGACGACACGACTTACAACGGAATTTTTGGACACCATTTCGGAGACCGACCTTAAGACAAGGGCAGGAACAATGCTTACATACCATGTGACAATTGGATACACGAAGGTTGG
>CAZBCP010000002.1:0-369127 GCA_964490505.1 uncultured Ohtaekwangia sp.
TCCGTCGACAGACACGAACTCGTCGCCAACTTTAACGCCGGCGCGATAGGCGGGAAAGCCGTAGTACGGATGAGTGACGACTGTCCTGTTATTCACAACGCCGATTAGTGCGCCGATGCCGGCATAAGAACCGGTAGTCTGAATGCTGAAAGACTCCGACTCATCTTCGGAGATGTACACCGTGTAAGGATCTAGATTTTCGAGCATGCCGTTGATGCCCTGATCGATTAACTTCTTTGGATCTACTTCGTCAACGTAGTAAGCGTTGACTTCCTTAAACAAGGTTGAGAAAATGTCGAGACTCTTAGCGATCTCGAAATACTTTTCCGCGGGGGGAGCGACGAATGCGACTAAAACAATTGTTGATACCAGTACCAACGCCAATCTTTTTCTACCCTTCTTCATCTTTTAATGAACTGATCTTTTGAATTGTACCAAGAACCTTTTGCTGGAACGTCTCTGAGGGGAGTATCGTCTTAGCAGTATAAATATAAGCAATGAGCCATTTTCTGGCAGCGGTCATTTCCGACTTATTGAGCCGGTAAGCTTCGCGCAGCCTTCTTTTGATCTTATTGCGGTCGACAGCTCTTTTAAACTGCCGTTTTGGGACTGAAAAAAGTACCTCGTTATTGGTGCTTCCCGGATCAGGATGGGGAAGGTACAGCACCTTAAAAGGATGAAAATAAAAAGAGGAACCGTTTTCGAACAGGGTCTGAATCCAGATCTCCTTCGAAAGCCGTTCCTTCTTTGATAAAGTGAATTTTCCCATTGCGTGCGGTTGGCCAGGGGGTCCCACTCGCTACGCTCGCGGGAACTTACTTGCTCTTAAATGTCTTCTCGTCAGAAACCGTCAGTTTCTTTCTTCCTTTTCTGCGGCGGCTGGCCAATACGCGGCGGCCGTTAGCAGTTGCCATTCTTTCACGGAATCCGTGTTTGTTTTTCCTCTTCCTCCGTGACGGTTGATACGTGCGTTTCATGACTTTCTATTTACTTCTTCCAAAAGGGCTGCAAATATGCTCAATTTTCTCACAGAAAAAAACGATTTCTCACGGAATGCACGGAAAACACGGAATTCCTTACTGAACCTTGAAGATCGAGTCCTCCACTTTAGGATTAATCACCGCCTCCACGAGCTCAAATTTCATGGTCATAGGCCCGTAGGGTAAGGTAAATACCGCCGGAAATTTAATTCCACTATAATCCTTATAGTCGAAAAACTTAAGTGCCTGCGACACTTTTCCGTCCGGTGTGTCCTGGGTTGTTACGGTCTGAAGCTTCAGGCCAGTCTGCGTATCGTAATAATGAGTGCGCTTCTCGCCCTTCGGCAGATTGATCTCCACCACGTAAGCTTCTTTGCCCTCCACGTCCTCGATGCCCGTGAGATTGAGCTTGGCCCCCATGGTAGCGATGGCAGTTTCTTCTATCAGCGCAGCCGTAAAGATGTTGGCTTCTTTGTCTTTGTCGGACAGCGGTTGCGCCATACCCATGGCCTTTACCGAAACGTCCTTTCCATCGCTTACTGTAGTCTGCATTGGTGAAGGGCCAACTTTGAACTCCTCCACCATCTTGAAAGGATCTTTCTTGGTTTGCGTTAACAGGATCTCTTGTCCCTGGATGCTCGTCTTGTAAACGATCCTGGACGACTTCGCTGTCTGTATTTTTTTAAGACCGCCAATGGCATCAATGTATGTATTGACAACTTTATCGGCTGTGAGTCCGGCTGGCAGCGGCTTTGCAGCTTTCGGAGCTGATACCTCATTGCCATAGATATCGAAATACTTGATCGGCCCAAAACTCTTGATCTTGTCGGCGATGTCGGCACCTTTACCAACGATAACGATGTGTGCCTTGCCGGGGAGAATGTATTGTTTCGCAGTTGCCTGGACATCGGCCACCGTTACTGCATCGATGCTCTTCAGGTAATTCTGATAGTAGTCTTTGGGCAGATTATACTTTGCAGTATTGACGGCCCAGGTTGCGATAGTCTGTGGGTTCTCCAATGAGCGACCGAAGGCGCCGGCGATACTTGCTTTTGCTGCTGAAAGTTCCGCTTCGGTAACGGGTTCATTTACGATGCGATTGAGTTCGTTCATGAACTCGAACACAGAGCTATCGGTAACCTCATTGCGAACGCTTGCGCCTGCCTGGAACGATCCGACAAGGAAGTCGCTATTGATCTGCGAGCTTGCGCCGTAAGTGTACCCATGCTTTTCGCGAAGGTTCTGCATGAGTCGCGCGGAGAAACTTCCACCGAGTATTTGATTGAGTACACGCGCTTTGATCGCGTCCTGTGAACCGGTCTTGAGATCAATGGGATATGCAATGCTGATAACCGACTGAACCGAGTTTGGCCGATCCACTAACGCAACATACGTTGACGCAGGAGGTTGTGGCTTTGTGTAAGTAGGATTGGTAACAGTTCCCTGTGTCCATTTGCCAAAATACTTTTCGGCAGCTGCGGTCGCAGACTTGAGATCGGTATCGCCAACGATAACCAGGTATGCATTGTTGGGTTTGAAGTACGTGTTGAAATAATTCTTACAATCGTCGATCGTGAATGCTTCAATAGTCTTTTCTGTTTCGATCTCGCCGTAGGTGTGATCTTTTCCATATACCAAAGCTGTTCTCACATTCGCAACGATCGAACTTGGATCATCTTTGTCAGCCGCGAGTTCGGATTGTTTTTGAGTCTTCAGCTTTGCAAGCTCGTCGGGTGAGAATGCAGGATTATACAACACATCCGACATGAGCTCGAGCAGCTTATCGCGATGCTTGGTGAGACTCGATGCAAAAATCCCATTCCAGCTTGTATTGAGTGTAGCGCCGATGAAGTCGACTTCTTCGTCGAGCTGGGCCTTGTTGCGCGATGTTGTACCGGTGCCGATGAGCTGACCGGTAAGCTCCACGTAGCCGGTCTTTTCCTTTTCGAGGATCGGGTCGTTCTTCAATTGAAGGGAGAACTGTACGCGCGGCAGCTTGTGGTTTTCGACAACGAATACCTGGAGTCCATTCTTGAGTGTAAATGACTGGTACTCTCCTATTTTGATCTCCCGGGCCGATGCAGGCTTCGGTGCTTTACTACGATCTACCTGTGCATATGATACGCTGCAGATCAGGGTGAGCAATATGATGACGATCTTTTTCATATACCAGGATCAGTTTTTTTGTTTGATTTCTGTGTTGTCGGGTTTGTTCTGCGTTGACTTGGGAAGATAGAAGAGCGACACACGATTCTCTTTAGTCAGGTATTTTTTTGCGACACGCTGAAGATCTTCACGAGTGACCTTGTTGTAGCGATTGATCTCGGTATTGATAAGGTTAGTGTCTTTATAATACACGTGATAGTTTGCGAGGTTGTCGGCAATACCGGCAATGGTAGAGTTCTGTTGAACGAACTGGCTTTCGACCTGGTTCTTCACTTTCAAGAATTCCTTTTCGGAGATGAGTTCGTTCATAACTTTTTCGATCTCGGCATCCATTGCCTTTTCGAGGTCTTCGACGGGCACACCCATATTGGCCAAACCAAAAACAATATAGAGACCCGGGTCTTCGAGCGGCAGCGGAAATGATTGGATCACGTAAGCTTTCTTCTGTTCGTCGACGAGCGCTTTATATAAACGAGAGCTTTCTCCACCACTTAAAACCGTGCTAAGCATATCGAGTGCATAGTAGTCATCGGTGCCCTGGGCGGGCATGTGGTAAGTATGAACAACGGCGGGAAGCTGTATGTTGTCGAGAACCACATCGCGAACTTCTTTGGTCTGCTGTGGTTCAACTTCTTTCGGACGCGGGATCGGCTTAGTGCCTTTCGGGATTGCCTTGAAGTAATCGTCGATCAACTTCTTTGCGTTGGCGATATCGATGTCGCCTGCGATTGAAAGTGTGGCGTTGTTGGGAACGTAGAATGTTTTATAGAAGTCGATGAACTCGTCGAGTGTTGCAGCGTTGAGGTGATCGAGTGAACCGATCGTGGGCCAGCGATAAGGGTGAACCTTATAAGCGTGCTTGAGTATCTCGGTAAGGATGCTGCCGTAGGGTTGGTTGTCCATGCGCTGGCGCTTTTCTTCTTTCACAACTTCGCGTTGAGTTTCGACACCTACGGGGTCGATCTTCGCATGCATCATGCGCTCCGACTCGAGCCATAGTCCAAGTGCAAGCTGGTTGGACGGAAGAACCTCGTAATAATATGTACGGTCGTTAGAAGTGTTGGCGTTGTTGGTGCCACCGGCGTTGGTGATGTACTTGTCGAACTCGCCACGCTTGATGTTTTCGGTGCCTTCGAACAGGAGGTGTTCGAAGAAGTGAGCGAATCCTGTTCTCTCGGGATTTTCATTTTTCGATCCAACATGGTAAAGAACCGACACCGCTACGATAGGAGTTGTGTTGTCTTTATGGAGGATCACGTGAAGGCCATTTTCGAGATCGTACTCGGTGAATTCGATCTTCCGGGCCTGTCCCCAGGAGGCTGTTCCGATAAGGATAGCCATACCCAGGATAAGGTAGCTCTTACGCATAGCGATTTTTGGATTTTAAAATGGAATGTACTGAAAACGTGTAGTTTTTGAAACGGGTTGCCTGCATAAGTAGGGATCCCGACAGGTAACACACAGTCTTTCATTAAAGAATCTGTGTGTTGGGATGAGACCTCAGGCTGTCAGCTCATCAAGGATCTTTTTTACCGCTGATGTCTCCAGTCGCGGGCCCCATTGTGCGACAACTTTTGATGCGGCAAGTGAAGCGAGCTTTCCTGCTTCGGCCCAACTGTGGTTGTGCGTGATGGCATACATGAATGCGCCGGCAAACATGTCACCCGCACCGTTGGTATCCACAGCTGTTACTTTGTAAGGTTCGATCTTGATGAACGTATCTCCATCGAAGATCAGGGCTCCGTTGGCGCCAAGGGTTATCACGAAACGCTTCGCAATCTGCTTCAGCTTTTCTCTTGCTGCTTCGATGTCGTTAGAGCCCGTGAATATCAGTGCTTCTTCGTCGTTGCAGAAGAGAAGATCCACGCTTGCGCCAACGATCTCCTGCATCTGTGCCGAGAAATATTTCACCATGCTTGGATCGGAGAACGTAAGCGCTACATGCACGTTATTTTTTTCAGCGATGCGTTTCGTCTCCTTCATTGCTTCGAGTCCCCTGGGACTGGCAACGAGATAGCCTTCCAAATAGATGTAGGAAGAGTTGGCGATCGCCGTTTCGTCGAGGTGTTCGGGCGAGAAGAAAGAATTCACACCAAGGAACGTATTCATGGTACGCTGAGCATCGGGCGAGGTCATAACCAGGCAACGGCCGGTATGTCCTTCGGGAACGCTCTCATATTTGATACTAGTGTCGACACCATTTCGCTTGAGATCTTCAAGGAAGAACTTGCCGAGTGTGTCTTTGGCAACGAGACTTGAATAAAAACCCTTGCCTCCAAACTGCGCCAATGCGGTAATGGTGTTGCCGCCGGAGCCGCCACCAGTCATTTTGCTCTTCTTCATATCGATGACCTTCATAAGGTGCAATTGGCGTTGCTCGTCGACGAGGGTCATCACGCCTTTTTCTACTTCGTTCTTTGCAAAGAAATCGTATTCAACTTCGGTAACGATATCGACAATGGAGTTGCCGATACAATAAACATCATACTTCATCTTGGGTGCGGGGTGCTGGGTGCCGATTAAAATTTGTGCAAAATACTATTTCTTTCCTTTTGGAGACTTCACTGTGTAACCGAGTTGTTTGGCTAGATCAGGATAGTCAGTGATCAACCCATCCACACCCCAAGCCTTCAGCTCTTCCATTTCTTTGATTTCATTTACAGTCCAGGGGATGACGCGCATCTTCTTTTGGTGACAGGTCCTGATCTCGTCTTTCGAAAGCAGGTGGTATTCCGGGCTATAGATCGATGGGGTGAAACCGATCAATGCGAGATTCTCTTCGATAGTATTAAGGTTATCGACGAGGTAAGCCAAGCGTGCAGACGGATGTTTTTCGTGCCAGTATTTCAATACACGGGTATCAAACGATTGAATAACAACACGATCCCACGGAAGATACTGATCGATGAGATCGAACACGATGTCTGAAAACTCTTGTGGCTTCGGATGGAACTTGCCGTCGTTCTCTTTATCTGATTTTATTTCGATGTTATAATCGACTTCGTAAAGACCTCGTCCTTTAGTATAGTCTTCGACAGCGATGATGACGTCTTTGAGAAGCGGCTTCGAAACTTTCATTTTTTGCTGTCGCGGAAATCTTTCGTTCTCTTTAGAACCGACGTCGTACTTCGCAATGTCCTTGTACGACATCTTATAGATGTTGTGTTTCTTTTCGTCCTTCTCCTTGATCGGCTTTCCTAAAGAATCGAGTGCTATCGCCGACGACATCCACCCTTCGTGCGACACAACGATCTGTCCATCTTTAGTGATCGCTACGTCCATTTCGATTGTCGTAACGCCGTTGTCGATCGCGGTGAGGAATGCGGGTATGGTGTTCTCGGGCATCAGACCTCGTGCGCCACGATGGCCTTGCACATCGAATTTTGGAATGAATACCTGGGCTTTTGCACTGGTGGTCGCCATCAATAAAAAGGCTAAAAAAGCTAAAGGAAATCGTACCATTATCGAACACCTCCGGGCGGTTCTGGACATAAAAATACCTGATTTTGGCATAAAATCCCCTCAGCCGGGGAATGGCATTAAGTTAGCAAGAACTCTCACAGACCATGCCTATCGGCAGGCAAGATCGCACTGATCGCACAGATAATGCTCAATAATTACACCAGAACTGCATGGAGAAGCCTGCTCAAGAACAGGATCTTCACGGCCATCAACATATTTGGCCTGGCTGCCGGCATCGCGGCTTTCTTATTCATTACCACATACGTTCGCTTTGAGCGAAGCTATGAGTCGTTCAATCCCAACGCCGACAACGTGTGGCGGATCACCCTCGACATCTATAATGGTTCTGAGTATGTAGTTACTGACTGCGAGACGCATGCCGGCATCGGAGGTATTATCAAGAGTAAGGTTCCCGAGGTTGTCGATTACGTTCGCATGTTCAATTACGAAGGACTGAGAAATATCAAGGTGGGTGATGTGAAGTACCTGGAGTCGGGAAGTTGCTTTGCCGATCCGTCATCGATCGAGATCCTTGGAATTAATCTTCTCAAGGGTGATAAGAAGACATGCCTGGTTGAACCTCACACGATCATCATCTCGGAGGGAAAGGCTAAGAAATTCTTTGGCAAAGGAGATGCCATTGGTGAATCGTTGTCGATCGACGGGGAGGTATACAAGGTGACAGGTGTATTTGCCGAACGACCACAAAACACTCATTTCAAGTTCGACATGCTTATGTCGCATGAAACACTTTACAAATTGATGTCGTGGTATAAAGACGACAACTGGGATGGCAACAATGAGTTTACTTACCTGTTGATGAAACCTGGTTCGGACCTGGTGACTGTAAATCAGAAGCTGGCTGCTATCAGTGCAGAATTAAAAGATAAGCTTAACAACGGCGTATACACCGCGCAGCCGATCAAAGACATTCATCTCTACAGCCATAAATCATTCGAGGCAGAAGCGAATGGCGATGCGAAGACGGTAAACGTACTCGCGATTGTTGCGGTCTTCATTATTGTTATTGCGTGGGTAAACTACATGAATCTTGCGACGGCGCGGGCTGTTGAGCGTGCGCGCGAAGTTGGCATCCGTAAGGTTATGGGATCGCTGAGGATACAACTCGTGATACAATTTTTAGCCGAATCGTTGATGGTAAACCTGGTTGCGGGATTTATCGCGATCGCATTTGTTCAGATGGCTATGCCGTTGTTCCAGATGCTTACGGGACTACCGGAAGTTGCAATCGACAATTATATCCTGACGCTGCTTGCGGCAATGATCTTCATCGGTGCAATGCTCGCCGGTATCTATCCGGCTTTTGTGTTGTCGTCGTTTAGTCCTGTGGCTGTGTTGAAGGGAAAATTTCAATCGTCGGGTCATGGGCAACTACTTAGGAAAACGCTTGTCGTATTTCAGTTTGCAACAACCATTATTTTGATCATCGGCGTTACGTCTGTTTATAAACAGGTTGCTCATCTTCGGTCGGTCGATCTCGGTATACAGCTCGATCAAACTGTAGCAGTGAGGATGCCGCAATTGTCGCTTCCCGATTCATTGTTCAGAAGCGCATACCACACGTTCAAGCTGGAAACAATGCGCGATCCCTCGGTGAAGTCTGCTTCGATAGCTGCCGCGTTGCCCGGCGCACCCGTGATGGAGTTAAACACCAGTCGGTTTGCAGTGATCGGTCACGACAAGGATAATCGTTACACTTACTACTGGTACCTTGTAGACGAAGACTTCTCGGAGACTATGGGCATCCAATTTGCAGCCGGACGTGACTTCGAAAGCCCGAGCGATGCGGGCAATGCAATAATTAACGAGAGTGCGGCGAGACTTCTCGGCTTCGAAAAGCCCGAGGATGCGATCGGACGACAGTTCGATTTCAACGACTGGAGAACGAAGAAACCCGCTGTGATCGTTGGTGTGTTCAAAAATTTCTATCAGCAATCGCCTAAAGAAGAGCACTTGCCGATGATCCTGATGTACAACGACCGCGAAGGATATCTCGTGGCGCATCTGAATACAACCGACATCACCCAATCGGTAACGAACATCAAGTCGGCATGGGGCAAAATTTTCCCCGGCGAGTCTTTCAATTACTATTTCGTCGACGAGCAATTTGATCAGCAGTACCGCGCCGATGTTCAGTTCGGACAGGTGATGGGAACATTTTCGGTGCTTGCAGTACTGATCGCTTGTCTTGGACTGTTCGGATTGTCGTCGTACACTATACTTCAGCGACGAAAGGAGATCGGCATACGCAAAGTGCTCGGCGCGTCGATAAGCCAGGTCGTGACTTTGCTTTCTGGCAGTTATCTGAAGATTATAGTTGTTGCTTCGATACTGGCGCTGCCGATCTCGTGGTTTGCGATCGACAACTGGCTGTCGGGTTACACAGTGCGCATCGACATGACGGTGTGGATGTTCGTTGTTCCTGTCGTGTTGATACTGTTCACTGCGCTTGTTACTGTGAGTTTCCAAACAATAAGAAGCGCGTTGGTTAACCCTGCCAAATCTCTGAAGGAAGATTGAACATTGATCATTGACGATTGACGATTGTTCATTGCAATGATCAATCGTTAATGTTCAATCGTCAATGGTTAATGGTTAATCGTCAATGTTCAATCCCTCTGTTGTATCATCATCCTCGGTCCTCTTCCTCCTCTGGGGCCATTCTGCATCGGGTTCAATTGCTTGTTCAATGAGTACGTGAAGCTCAGCATATAATATCTTCCAAGATTATTGTACGTCGTCTGTTCCAAATAATTGACACTCGAGTTTTGTGAAACGCTAAGGCTCTTGTCCAACGCGTTCACAACACCAAGTTTCAGCTCGCCACTCTGTGCTTTAAAAAAGAATCGCGACACGGAAACATTCAGCAGTGGAATGCTCTGGTTGAAACCTGTCGTCTTGCTGTCGTAGATGTAATAGTCGAATGAGCTGTTAAGCTGGAAATTTTTAAGGAAGGTGATATTCGTTTCCGCGGAGTAAGTTTTATTCAAATACTTTTGGTCCTGCATGCTCGAGGATGCTCCCGCTCCATATTCGGTAGACTGGCTGCTAAGATTTGCACTCAGGTCGAGCGTGAAAAAATCTTTGTACGAAAAATTGTAGTTAGCCCGGCCACCGAGCGTATTCGATTGACTGGTAACTTCAACTTCGTTCAGCAATACGCGGCTGTTTCGTTGCGATGCGGTTGGGCCTACATTGAATCGGCTGAAGATCTTTCGCCATGGAAAACCAAACTGGAGGTTAACATTCATATTGCTGGCGTTCTTCACGTTTACGGGCTTAGTTAATGTTGAGAGATTAGTGTTGATCGTTTGCGAGTATGAGATTGCGTTAGTAGTGTACGTCCCGCTCACCAACGCAAACACGCTCATGCCTTTGGCCGGATCGAAGATGTTGAAGTTCGCGTTCATGCGGTGGTTATAACCGGGCTGCAGTTCGGGATTACCAACCGATTGATTGATCTGGTTGGTGGTGTTGTCGATGACGGGCTGGAGTTGCTGGATGGTCGGCTCCTGCATCGACGTTTCGTATTCGAGGCGGAGGTGCTTTAGGTTGCTGAAATCATAGTTGAGTCGCGCATTGGGAAGGAAATTCCGGAACGATTTGTCGATCGTCAGATCTTTTAACACGAGCTTTCCGTTGATCGTGGTGTTTTGCCAGCCCACTCCGAAAGAAACATTGTACTTCGTGCGATTGATACGAAGATTAAGCGCCGGACGGTTGTAGAGATAATTGCTGTTGTAGATGTTACTTAAAGATTCGTTGAATGTCCGATCCCCGTTGTTCACATCATAGACATTACGATCAACCTGGTTCCTGTTAGTCCTGAAATTATAGGTGGCTTCGAGATATTTTCGTCCGCCGAGTGGCTCTATGTATGAAAGCGTTGTGGCAAGGGTCTGGTTATCGGTTTGCTGATTGTTCTCTTGTGAAACATTCTTCTTTTCACCGGTGTCGTAGAAATCGTTCTCTGCCGTCAATTCGCCGTTGCTTTCGTTTTGCGATAGCACGAGGTTCACGTTGGTGGAAAAGCTGCGTCCCTTCTTGTTGAACCGATGACGATATAGGAGGTTCGAATTTAGGTTGAAGCCAACTCCATCGACTAGATTGTTCGTGACACTTTTGTTCTGTGGTTCGTTCTCGGTTGTCATCGTTTGGCTTTCGCTTAATGTCGACAAGTGTGTGTTGCTGCGCGACGCATTGGTCGTAAGGCGGAGTGAGTTCGAAGAATCGATCTTGTGATCGATGGTAAAGTTGACCCGATGATTTTCGTTGTTGTTCCTTTGCCTGCTGAAACTATTGTAGTTGTAGCTTCCGGCCGGTACGTAGTTGATCCGCTCGACAGTCTGATCGATATTCTGATCCAGGTGATTATAAAAATAACTTCCGTTGATCTCGGTCTTCTTGCTGAGTACGTTGTTGAAGTTCAGGCCGGCTGCATAATTTGTAAGGATGCCGTTCTGTCGCCCTCCGAAGTTCAGTGGAACACTATTTGAGCCACCGCCGTCGATCTGCAGACGCATGCCACCGCCACCAGCGAGGCTACTGGAGTTACCGGAGAAGTTCATGTAATCTGATATAGAGAAACCTTGTTCGTTCACATTGTTGCCCATGCCGAGAAACGAAAGCTGTTTGCCTTTGCTGAACCTGTTGATATTTGCGCGAGCCTGAAACCTGTCGTTGGTTCCGGCGCCGGCCATCATGTTGCCGAAAGCACCGTTCCGTTTTTCGGGTTTCAATTCGAGGTTGATGGTCTTCTCGCGCTGGCCGTCGTCGATACCGGTGAATTGTGACTGGTCGGACTTGCGATCGAATACCTGTACTTTATCGACGGCGTCGGCGGGGAGATTTCGAGTGGCTAAGGCCGGATCGCGACCGAAGAACTCTTTGCCGTCGACAGTTACGCGCTGCACTTGTTCGCCCTGCGCGCGCACGGTCCCATCGCTTTCGACATCGATACCCGGCATTTTCTTAAGAAGATCTTCGACGTTGGCATTGGCTTTTGTCTTAAATGAAGTGGCATTGAACTCGATCGTATCGCGTTTAACAGTGACAGGAGCCTTGTCACCCTGAATAACAACTTCATCCAGCTGGGTTGATTGTGGTTGAAGCTTTACACGACCGAGGTCAACATCGATAACACCCGCATCGGGCGCAACGGATCTTGTATAGGTCCGGTAGCCGACGAACGACACTTTGAAAATGTATTTGCCGTGTGCATTGTTCTTCAGCACGAACATGCCCTTGGCGTCGCTGATCCCAAAGTTCACAAGCGATGAATCTTTTGCGCTCAGCAACATGATAGTGGCAGAAGGAAGCGGACTGTTCAGTGTGTCCATCAGCGTTCCGCGGAGATCAAATTTCTGGGCGTTAGCAAGAAGGGGCAGTAAGAATGAAAGGATCAGTAAGTTGGGCTTCATCAGGGTTCGGGGTTCGACGTTCTGGGTTCAGGGTTCAATGTTCAATGTTCGGGGTTCAGTTTTGTCTTATGATCATTCCGCCCTGTCCTCCCATCCTTCTCATTTGTTCGTCCATCATTGAGCGGAATTCGGGTTGAGTTATCCTGATACCGGCGCCTGGTTTTTTTAATTCATTTTTCTTCAGTCCGCGAAACTCGATCGTCTTCGCAACGATCACACGTTCGCCGTTGTTTACATCCACTGCGAGAATGGCACCCGGCAGCGAATGGAATCTTTCTGGTCCAAGGAATGGTCGGATCTTATCGGTATACCACGCGGTGACTTCCATCTTTTGATCCGGACGACTTTCGTCGGTGTAGAATGCCTGTTTACATTCATATCCCTGGATCATTTTCGTTTCGTTACCGAACTTCCATGGCGATACCTTGAGGGTGTCGAGTATCAGGTAATCTTTACCCATGAATTCTTGCGAAGTCAATCGTGTTTGCGATGTGTTGTCGAGATAGATCTCTATTCTTGGCGACTGCATCCGGATCTGGACTGGGCCACCTCCTGAATTTGTCGAAGCCATATCTTCTTCGGAGTCCTCTTCGAGTTTCTTGTACAGGGATTCGTTGCTATTGAAGAACACTTGAAAGGTTTCCGATCTAAACTGCGGGACCATTGCCTTCATGCTTTCGCGCTCCTTCGGAATACGACGATGCATGTCGATCTTGACGTCGTAGGTAACGACGCCTTCGGAGCTTTGTGCGTTCAGTACATTGATGCCGGCAATCAGCGAGACGATGGCACCCAGGAAGAGAATTATGCGTTTCATAAGTTTAGATAGTTTGCGGGTTTGCTCTCACAGATCCCACAGATCGCACAGATCGCACAGATCAAGTTGGATTTCGATTCGATCAGTGTTATCTGTGATCTGTGATCTGTGATCTGTGAGAGACACCACAAAGAACGCCTTAAGGATGCGGCAAGCTGGTTAATAGTCCTGAAAGCAATGTTAAATAAGGTTAATCGCGCTCATGATCATATTATAGGTTTATGAAAGGAGTTAATTTTGGATGATGAAAAGGAAGGACTTGTGGCCGGTGATCCTCATGACGAGCAGCATTGTGTTGTTGCTTTTGCTGCAAACATTGTGGCTCGTGAATTCATACGACAAGGCTTACAATGATCTGCGTAGACGAACCAGCGATTTGTTTCGAGGAACGCTCGTGGAAATGAGAGATTCCATTTTCATGAAGACATTCGAACGCCTGTCGCCCGACAGTCTCGGGTTGCCCGGAGAAGAACGTGGACGAGCCGTTTTCTATTCATTTAACATAGATACGGTGAGAAGGACCGGGCGCGTCTACAGGCAGAAACATGCGCGTGCCGAGGTCCTTATTGCCGGAAGAACCGGGATCAAGAGCGATAGTCTCGACAACAAGCTTATCGTACGATACACACCCGATACGCTGAGGAGAGACAGCATTGTTATTCATTTTAATGATGCCCTTGCGAAGGCCGACATTGAATTGCCGTTCCAACTTCGGATAGATAAGCGACTGCCGATGATCGTGGATGACCGGTTTGGTCCGCCGCGGTTTCGAGAGGAAGAAGATACTAAGGGGGAGGCTTCAATAACAAAGGAAAAGGCTTCGATAACGACAGAGTGGGTGATGTTCTCGCCGATGCTTCGTTACGCAGCTGTGTTCGACAACGTGCGTCCATATCTGTACCTCCAGATCGGTCCGCAAATTCTTTTTTCGATAGCGTTAACGCTCATCACATCGGCCGCGTTCTGGATGATGTACCGCAGCATGAGATCACAACGAAGACTGATGGAATTAAAAAACGAGTTCATCAGCAACATCACGCATGAATTGAAAACACCAGTAACGACGGTGAGTGTTGCGTTGGAGGCATTGAGAAACTTTAAAGGACTCGAAAATCCGCAGACCACGAGAGAGTATCTAGATATCGCACAGAGTGAATTGACCCGACTGACCTTGCTTACCGATAAGGTGTTGAAAACTGCGGTGTTCGACAACCGGGGAGTGAATTTTGAAACCGAACCGGTCGACCTTCATAAGACTGTAGACCAGATCCTTCATTCGATGAAGCTCATCTTCGAAAAACAGAAGGCTCGGGTAACGTTCGAGCAGCAAGGTAACTCGTTTACGATAAAAGGGGGTTCGGTACACCTCACTAACGTTATATACAACCTGCTCGACAATGCATTGAAGTATAGTTTCGGCGAACCGCAGATCTCGATACGCCTGGAAGAAGATGAGAATACCGTTGTTCTAAAAGTTGCGGATAAGGGCATTGGAATCCCGCCTGAATACAAGAAGAAGATCTTCGAAAAATTCTTCCGCGTGCCGACGGGCGATATTCATAATATCAAAGGTTACGGGCTCGGTCTTAGCTACGTTGATAGTGTTGTAAGAAGTCATAGAGGTTTGATAGAAGTTGTGAGCAAGCCTGGTGAAGGAAGCGTATTTACTATTTCGTTGCCAAAGGGAATGTGATCATGGAAAGTGCAAAGACGAGGATATTGTATGTTGAAGACGAGCCTTTCCTGGGTCGCATCGTGAAAGAGAGTTTGGAGAGTCGCGACTTCGAGGTGAACATGGCGAACGATGGGGCGAAGGCCCTGGACATGTTCAAGAAGATCTCACCGGATATTTGTGTGCTCGATATTATGTTGCCTTCGAAGGATGGATATTCGATAGCGAAGAACATCAGGCAGGTGAATCCAAATGTTCCCATCATTTTCGTGACGGCCAAGACGCAGACCGAAGATCTGTTGAAGGGCTTCGAAGCGGGTGGCAACGACTACTTGCGGAAGCCATTCAGTATGGAAGAGCTGATCGTGAGGGTGAACAATCTTTTGAACCTTTCGAAGAAGACGAAGCCTGCTATAAGCGGTGTTGTGCGATTGGGAAAGTTCGAGTTCGATGTGTCGCGCTATGACCTGAAGATAGATGGAACGACGAGGAAGCTCTCGCACCGCGAGGCTATGTTGTTGCAGATCCTGGCAGAGAACAAGAATTCTGTGGTGAACAGGAAAGATATTTTGATGCGCATCTGGGGAGACGATTCTTTTTTCAATTCAAGGAATCTTGATGTCTACATTACGAAGCTCAGGGATTACCTGGGCGGGGATGCAGATATTGAGATCATTACGATAAAAGGCGTAGGCTATCAGTTCGTGGTCTCGAAATAAATTATATTTATATGATTTATTTTTCGATAGAGGCCATTTATGAACATCCAGCAGCTTGAATATATCCTGGCAGTAGATACCCATCGTCATTTCGCTACCGCCGCCAGCAAAAGCAACGTTACACAGCCCACACTCAGCATGATGATCCGCAAGCTAGAGGACGAGCTTGGCGTGCGGATATTCGACCGGAGCAAGCAGCCTGTTGAACCTACTGCCGAAGGCCGTGAGATCATTCTCCGCGCCCGTCAGATCATGGCCGACGTCACCCATCTGAAAGAATTTGCACGCGGACTAAAAAGCGACGTCACCGGTGAGATCCGCATCGCGATCATACCGACACTCGCCCCCTACCTGCTTCCGTTGTTCCTTCCGGCATTCGTCGACAAGCATCCAACATTACGAGTGACCATCTCGGAACACGTTACCCACGATATCATCGAGGCGTTGAAGAACGGTGATGTAGATATCGGTCTGCTCGCAACACCACTCCACGACCCGAAACTTGTCGAGCATCCGGTGTTTTACGAGGAGTTCTTTGCATACACATCGGATCTGCCTGCCGGCGGGCACGGTG
Source organism: uncultured Ohtaekwangia sp. (assembly GCA_964490505.1). Classification (GTDB taxonomy): domain Bacteria; phylum Bacteroidota; class Bacteroidia; order Cytophagales; family Cyclobacteriaceae; genus ELB16-189. The sequence continues at coordinate 15,832 of CAZBCP010000002.1, forward strand.
ACAAGGCTTCGAAGAAGAAATATCTTTTACCAAAAGACATCGACCTCAGTAGACTGTGGCTGCTCGAAGAGGGACACTGTTTTAGGAACCAGGTTTTCAACCTGTGTGAACTGAAGAAGAAAGACATCGAAAGTGACCGGCTGCATTACCAGGCCGGGAGCCTCGAAACACTAAAAAATCTTGTCGATCACAACAAAGGCATCACAATACTTCCGTTGCTTGCCACGCGTGACCTTACGTCGTCACAACAAAAGAAGATAAGATCGTTTGCACCACCGAAGCCAGTTCGCGAGATCAGTCTCGTCGTAAACTCAAACTATTCAAGAAAAAGCATACTGGAGGCATTGAAGAAGGCGGTAGTGAATTGCATGCCTGAAGAGGCAGTCGGTAAAGGGAAGGGGCAGGTGCTGGAGATCGCTTGAATGATGATTCCCGAATGATGAATGATGATTCAAGAATTTTGAATGATGATTCCTGAATTTTGAATGATGATTTATTGGTGGGACTTAGGGGATTCGAACCCATGACCTTTGCTCTGTCAAAGCAACGCTCTAAACCAGCTGAGCTAAAGTCCCTTAAGGTGCTAGGTGCTAGGTGCGGGGTGCCAGGTGGGTCTCGGTCATCATCAATTTTGGTTTTCGTTAATGTTTGTGTCGTTAATTATATACAGTGGGCGCTGACGCAGGTTCGCATCCATTCTTATGATATATTCTCCTATCAAACCTAAGCATATCAGCTGAATTCCACCAATAAAAAGAATGCTGATCATTAAAGAAGCCCAACCCTGCACATAGTTACCCGAAACGAAGCGCGCGTACAACGTGTACAGTATCAACAGGAAAGAAATAAAAGAAATACCGAAGCCAACCCACGTTGCAACCTTCAACGGAATGTTCGAGAAGCCAGTGATCCCATCGATCGCGAAGCGCAACATCTTGCTGAATGTATAGCCGGTCTTGCCCGAGTGACGCTGGTCGCGATCATACTCAACATAGGTCTGCTTGAATCCAACCCACGACACCATTCCACGAATAAACTTATGCTGCTCCGGCATACGGTTCAGGACTTCAACAACCTTCCAGTCCATCATACGAAAATCGCCTGTGTCGACAGGAATATCCACTGATGTGATGCTCTTGAGCAATCTGTAAAATACACGTGCCGTGATAAGCTTAAAAAAGCTTTCACCTTTTCGCTGACGACGACGGGCATAAACAACATTCCATCCTTCGTTCATCTTTTGTTCCATGTCGGCGATGAGCTCCGGCGGATCCTGCAGATCTGCGTCGATGATGACAACTCGTTTGCCTTTCGAAAAATGAAGTCCGGCTGTAACGGCTACCTGGTGACCGAAGTTCCGGCTGAGGTCGATGTACCTAACGTTCTGATCGTTCGAAGCGAGCTCTTTCAGTTTCAGAAGAGTGTTGTCGCGGCTGCCATCGTTGACGAAGATGAATCGATACGTTTTACCGAGAGACTTCATTACGCCAAGGAGCCGCTCGTACAGCAACATAATATTCTGCTCCTCATTGAAGACTGGTATCACGACTACAAGATCGGTCATGGCGCAAATTGGTTTAGAAATGTAGAATTTTCAACTTTGCCGTTCAAATTCCTTTATGGCGTCATTTGGCTGGAAGCTCGTGCACGACAAGCGATACGTAACTGCCCTCTGGTGTATCGTGATCATCTGGACATTCGTGAAGCACAATTTCCTCGTATCCGATTTCTCTAACAATTACTTAATATTCAAGTACACTACCATTCACGCCATCTCCGGGGAGAATATGTATGGAGAACACCCTGGCGAGTACCTCGACAAGAATCACTACGGGCCGTTCTTCGCTCTCCTTTTCGCTCCTTTCGCCTTGCTTCCCAACTGGCTTGGGCATCTGCTTTGGGTGACATTCCTGACCGGCTCTTTGTATTATGTGATCCGTCGGTTGCCGCTGGAAGAATGGCAGAAGAACGGCATCATGCTTATTTGTTTTAATGATCTGCTAACGGCTTCGTTCAATGTTCAGTTCAATATTGCGATAGCGGCAATGATCGTTTACACCTTCGTTCTGATATGGCAACGAAAGGATCTTTGGGCTTCGCTACCAATATTGATGGGCACATTTGTAAAACTGTATGGAATTGTCGGGTTCGGATTCTTCTTTTTTGTAAAGAAAAAATGGAAGTTCATACTCGGCGCTGCAATCTGGACAGTCGTGTTGTTCGTAGTACCGATGGTACTATCATCTCCACAGTATGTTATCGACATGTACTTTCAATGGTACAAGTATCTCGTGATCAAGAATACAGAGAACGTTAGCCTTACGTCGTGGCAGGACATTTCGATCATCGGGTTCGTGAGAAGGTTATTCCAGGATCCGACCATTCCTTCGACACCGTTCCTTTTGGCTATGGTGATCCTTTATGCGATCCCGTTCATCAGGGTCTCGAAATACAAGGAACCTGCATATCAATTTTTGCTGCTGTCGTCAACGCTGATCTTCCCGGTGTTGTTCAGCTCTGCTTCGGAGTCATCGACATATATAATTGTGTTTGTCGGGATCGCGATCTGGTTTGTGATACAGCCCCAACTCGATTGGAAGGTGTGGTCGCTGCTGATATTCGCCTTTGTGTTGGGAAGTCTGAGCACGGTCGATATCTACCCACAGGTTATGCGTACGTGGTTGAGGGTTCATTCCATAAAAGCCCTGCCGTGTACATTGATCTGGCTAAGGATCCTTTATGAAATGACGTTTAAAGATTTTTCCGGTTACAAAGTTCCCGCGCGGCCGTCAGTTCTCGTCGAGAGTAAAAACCCTGACGTCGGGAATGTAGAGATTAAAAAAGCCTAGACCTCCTTCGACATTGCTCGGATAGTTGATCGGTTCTCCGAGGGCTGCAGCCAATCCGAACCGGGTATCTTCGCGAAGCTTCATGAAGTCGTAGTAATCCTTATCGACGTTCGAGAGCGTTACAGATAATGTATCGCCGGGCTCCACCTCATCGAACAGTATTTTGAAATTATCCGATTTCGAACCACCATCGAATGTTGCATCGTCGATCATTTTCGTAGTGACTCTCGGATTCAATACGCGTTCTTCGAAATCCTCCCGAGTAAGATGCTGGGCATTTAACATATACCAGTTTGTACCGGAAGCATCATTGAATTTATAATGAACATCGGCAAGCGTGTCCCGGCCGCTGATGTATATCTCTGCATTCACATCTTCGAAAAGAACGGGCGGTTTTACGGTAGTGGTCGCTTTCACACTGCCAGCCGTTGGACTATCAACAAATAAAGTATACGATTCACCCTCCACGAGGTCCATCTCCACCGAACCATACACACCACTTCCGGCGTATGTCAGTTGATACGATTGCCCATTGCCTTCTATGCGAACAACGGCATCGGCAATGACCACCTGGTTAAGAAGGGTGATCGGGTCAGAGTCGTCACTGGCGTCGAGAGCGCCGATCGATTTCGTGAGAAGCACGGCGACCGATTGCGACGAGATCATCTGCGAAGACACAACGATCTTCTGTTCGAGCTGCGGCACGCCATGAACATCCAATGGGTCCGGTATACATGCCATAACCGTCAGCATGATGACCGTGAATAAACTTGATATTTTAAAACCTGATCCCATAACTCACGAAAGGTAAAAGACCAAACAATCCAGGTTGTTGATACTTAAGTTGTCCCGTTGCCTCATCGGTTGTAACGATCATACCAACGGGATTAGCACGGTTGTATGCATTATAAACCCCGGCGAAGATCTGCCACTGCAGAAAATTGCCAGGGCGACTCTTGAACTTCACGCCGACGTCGAGGCGATGCGCATCCGAAAGCTTTACGCTGTTGATCGGTGCATACACAGGCACAAGATCAAAGCCGGTTAGCGACGGAGATGTGATCGCGTATTGACCGATGACCGGGGTAAATCGCGAACCAGAAATGTATTCCCAGACTGTGGACACGGCCCATCGTTTCGCGAATGCATATTGCAGAACGACCGCTCCGTTGTGCCGGCGATCGTATCGTGCGTGAAACCACTCACCGTTGTTGATCTCGGCATAACGGCGCCACGACCACGAAAGGGTGTAATTCACCCAGCCTGTAAACTTGCCAGCCTGCTTTCGAAGAAGGAATTCAAATCCATAAGCTTTGCCATCGCCCTGGATGAGGCTCGATTCGAAATCGGTATTGAAAAAGAGATTCGTTCCTTCTTCGTAGCCGACCAGTTGATGCATGCTTTTGTAGTATGCTTCAACACTGAACATAGTATTGTATGAAGGAAGATTCCGTTGATACGCAATGCCCACCTGGTCTGCGACCTGTGGCTTAATGCTGTCGGTAACCGGATACCAGATATCGGTGGGAGACGAGATCGCAGAGCTCGAAACACGATGCAGGTATTGAGCCATTCTTGAATAGCTGGCTTTGATCGACGACTGTTCATCGAGCATGTAACGAACGGCGAGGCGTGGCTCCGGGTTGAAGTACGTTGTATTTCCGACGATCGCGGCAGATCCGCGAATACCGGCGCTCACACGAACACGTGGCACAGGCTGCATCTCGTATTGAACAAACGAAGCGGCTTCGGTTGCAATCCTTCCCCGCGACGAACTGCTCTTAAGCAATTCGGCAATCGTTCCGGAAGTATTTACGACGTTCGGATTCAAAGTATGATGAATGACTTCACCACCGAAATACAACGATCCGTTGCGATGAAGCGAATCGTTACCGAATTGAATTTTCATCCCGAGATCGCGGATGTCCGAAAAAGCCAACAGTTGATTTTCTCCAAAGCTGCTATGGACGTCGTAGCGATACGACGTATGGAACAAGCTTACATCGTGACGCCATGAATTTCCATAGTCGCGATTCCAACGGAATGTTTGGGTACTATTACCGGAATGATACCCGGTGGTTTGACCAACGCCGTCGCCATTCCGATCGCGAAGGTAGTCCAACCGATCATCGCCACTGTAATGACTTAATTCGAGCTTGTCTCTTGATGTGGGGTTAAAAAGGATCTTGCCATTGAGATCATAGAAATAATATGGAAGCTCGCGCTTCACGGCCTTCATTACTTGATCTATATAAGTTCTTCGGCCGGAGATCCATACGCTTGCTTTATTTTTCAAAAGAGGCTGTTCGATAAACAATCGGGTAGCGATGAGCCCAACGTCTGCCGAAACATGAGTACGATCGGGAATAACACTTCGGGTCGACACATTCAGGATCGACGATAGTCGTCCCCCGTATTGTGCGGGAAATGCGCCGTTGATCGCTTCAACTTCCGAAACAACATCCGGGTTGAACACTGAAAGAAATCCAAAGAGATGTGATGTGTTATAAACCGTAGCGCCGTCGAGCAACACGAGATTCTGATCGGCGGCACCGCCGCGAACAAAAAGATCGGAACTCCCTTCGACACCTCTCACGATCCCCGGCAATAACTGCAACGTTTTGATCACATCGGCTTCGCCACCAAGCACCGGTATCGCCCCATAGTCCTCGGAAGTGATCTTGTTTGTCGACGACCTCGTAGACCTCAACATATCTTCGTTCGAGAACCGGTTGGAGTTAACGACGACCTCATCGAGCTCATTGATCTTTGGTTCTAAAACAAAATCGACTGTGACCTCGCGATTGGCGCGAACGTTCTGTTTTTGCGTAGCATAACCGACGTAGCTGATGAAGAACGTCTTGTTACCGGGTGTGATGTCGATCGTGAAGTTGCCATCGTTATCGGTGACAGCATTGATAGAATCGGGAACGACGAGGATGTGTGCAAGGGGCAGCGCTTGAGAAGAACCTCTTTCCTTTACGCTACCGGTAACTGTTACCTTCTGCGCGAAGATCGCACCAGTCAACAACGCCAGCAGTATCGTCAGGGAGAATTTCATTTGCCGTAGTTACCGCCACTGCGTATAAGACATACCGAACGTTACTCCTTCATCGTTCAGGTAAGTAGATGGGTATCCAAGCTTATTATATGAATATGAATACTCTTTTACGGTAGCACCCTCGTTGAATGAGACCGGGTTATTTGCCGAGAGCCAATGAAGATCGGCCAATTTAAGTGTGTAAATGTACTCTGGTCTGTTGGTGTAAACACATCGCTCGCCATCATAAGCTATTGTTCGGTCCGTCGTGATCTGTTTCTCTCCGGTGGAGAGATCGGATATCGTTAAATGTGTGACGTTGCCTCCTGTCCATTCGAGCTCCGCGAGATTATCGGTTACGACGATCGTGTCTTCGCTACTGGTCCATGTTTTTATCCTCACGGAAGTCGGGTTACGTGTGGCATCATATATTATAGTGCGCGTCGACATGAGGTAAGTTGTGTCGGCATCGATAAAGAACGTGCTATCGACGTCATTGTCACCAAAATGATACAAAAACGTCTTTTTTACCGACGAACTTGTACTGTCGCCGGATATATAGATCAACTGATCGCCGGTGAAGTTGAATTTCAGGGTTTGTGTCGTGGTTCCAATCAGAGACGTGAACGTCGACAACTTATTTCTGCGATAGGCGAAGGTGTACGTCTCTTTTACGGTGGTGGTGTTGCTGGCACGTTTCGTAACGGCCAATGGATAAGTATCGTCCTGATCGCCGCAGCCAACCGAAAGAATGTAAATGAAGGCCAGAACAGTAAAAGATCTAATGGGCATCTCGCAAAGTTAGCAATAATGGTGCTAGGTGCTAGGTGCGAGGTGCCGGGTGAATTGGTTTAGGGAATATCCCGTTGCTGACAAACTCATCCTGTAAAAATCGTTCCCGCGGCTGTTGTTCGCGAAGGCGCAAATACTCCGGCAACGATGCAACGTCGCCCGGGTAGCCGACGGCAATGAAGACACCAGGCACAAATCCGTCGGGGACATGGAGGTTCTCCTTCACCTTAGCGTGATTATACCCTGCCATCTGACGTACCTGCAATCCAAGTTCCACGGCCTGGATAGCAAGAAAAGAATTAGCACCGCCGAGATCGTATAATGCGTGTGCATTATCTACCTGGTTGCGAGTGAACTGCTTCCGGGCCATACTGAAGATCAGCAGGGCCGCGTCCTTTGCCCAAACCTTATTATTATCGGTTAAACAATCCACATACTTATCCCACAACTCTTTTTGGTCGCGGGTTACATATAAATAGTACCATGGTTGTTCGTTGGTACTTGAAGGAGCCCATCGTGTTGCTTCGAACAACGAATGGATCTTGGCTTCACTAACGGGCTCTCCCGAAAAACTTCTGATGCTACGCCTGTTCCGGATCAGGTCCGAAACAGGGTGAGCAACTTCATGTGACTTCTGCATCATAAAAAAAATCATTCAATTAAAACGCCCATCTTACCCATTTGATAATCGCGCATCGCTTCCAATATCTGGGTTTGTGTATTCATTACGAACGGGCCATGTGAAACTACTTTTTCATCGAGCGGTTTTCCGCTCAGCAACAACACTCGTGTATCTTCCAGTGCTTCGAAGCCGATACCTTCTCCATCTTTCTTAAACAATACTGCGTGAAGGCCCTCTGCAAGACCATACTTGTCGATATTCAATTTACCATCGAGCAAGTAAATCACCACATTATGATCGGCGGGAAGAGTTGTCGAAAATCTCGCACCCTTTTTAAGCTCTAATGTTGCGGCATTTACTTCGGTGTACGAAGGGATCGGTCCATTCAGGCCGTCGACCTCGCCGGAGAACACTTTCAAATTAACATTGCCGGATGTTCTTTGCGGAACATTTTCGGATGAAAGCGGGATGTAATTCGGCTGATCCATTTTGTGGGCAGCTGGAGTGTTGATCCACAACTGGATGATCTCCTGGCGACCACCGATCTCGTGAATGTCGACTGGCGGGCGTTCGCTGTGAACAACCCCCATTCCAGCGTTCATCCATTGTGCACCACCTGCGTAGATCACGCTGTCGTTGCCACGGCTATCGCGATGGTGAACACCACCTTTGAAGATGAATGTTACCGGCGAAAACCCGCGGTGCGGATGTGGACCAACTCCTCCGTGATCCGGGTCTATGTTCGCAGGGACTTTAACATCGGCATGATGAAGCAACAGGAATGGATCTATTTGTTGCACGTTCATCGTAGGGAAGGGCTGCCTGATCGGCATACCGCCCATGTCGAGTTTTTCGGAATATAGTAAGTGGCTTACAGTTCTGGTTTTCATAACATTGGTACCTCCATCAAGAGTAATTTACTATTGCTATCGGCGGTTATTGAAAGCGACTCCGTATCAGAAACACCGAGTCCATCTTTTTTGTTTAGGGCTTGTCCATTGATGCTCACGTCGCCATCGATCACGAAGGCATAAACTCCGTGTGTTTTATCACGAAGATCATATTGCACACTCTTTCCAGCGTCAAGATCTGCGAGACTGAACCAGGCATCCTGGTTGATCTTTACAGAATCTTCCGTGGTGCCATCGGGTGAAACGATCACTTGCAGTTTATTCTTGCGGTCGTTCGGGTCTAAGGTTTTTTGATCGTAACGCGGTTTGATGTTTTTCTTTTTGGGGAACACCCAGATCTGGAGAAAATTCACAAGTCTGTCTTTGTTCTTATTGTATTCAGAATGCTGGATGCCTGTTCCGGCGCTCATTATCTGCACGTCGTTTTGGCGGATCACGCCGGTGTTGCCCATGCTGTCTTTATGTTCGAGGTCGCCCGACAACGGTATTGATATTATCTCCATGTTGTCGTGTGGGTGAGTTCCGAAGCCCATGCCGCCCTGTACGATGTCGTCGTTGAGGACTCGCAACGCACCGAAGTGGATTTTTTCAGGATCGTAGAAGTGTGCGAAGCTGAAAGAGTGGTGGCTATCGAGCCAGCCGTGGTTGGCGTGGCCCCTGTCGGTAGATTTATGGAAGATGGTTTTCATGACTTTATTTGATTTCAAATAGAAAACCGGGAGAAGGGAATAAAAGTTCATACAATTGTTGTATATACAACAGTTTGTACACCCAGTGATGGCATGACTTAAGCGATGCCATGACTTTCAAGATTCGGGCCGCGTTTTTCGCGATTTTCAGAAAACCGTACAAAGCCTAGTTTTCGAGCATCACGAAGGCGCCCCAGTAATACGGGTGCGGAAACTGCTTTTTCAGGCTGATTTGGGCTGTTTTTAACGCCTCCGCCTTCGACATCCCATCCATCCAGTTCGAATAAAATGAGGTCATCAATTGCTGGGTGGCAGAGTCGTCGACCTTCCAAAGACTCATAACTATAGTCTGCGCGCCCGCCGTCTGGAAGGCCCGTTGCAGGCCGTATACGCCCTCGCCATTCTGCACTTCTCCCTTACCGGTCTCACAAGCGCTCAACACCACCAGGTCCGTGTTATCAAGGTCGAGGTTCGCAGCTTCGTAAGCCGTAAGAATCCCATTCTCGTCCTCAACACGCGACCGGTCCTGGATAAAATTTGCAGCTCCCGCAAGAAGAAGTCCTGCACGCAACAACGGGTTAGTTTCATTCCCGGTGGCAATCGCGAGTGCATTGTTATCCTCCTCAACAAAGAAACCATGTGTTGCAATATGAAGCACACGCGGATGCTGCAGTTGCTTGATGGCATGCTCGCTCGCAGATTCATTCGTATAAACTTCGGCCTTCATCTTATGCGCCTGCAGGATCGAACCAACCTTTTTTATCTCTTCTTGTGTTCCAGCCAATGGACTGATACCAGTGCGATCGAAGTCGCGCGTTGTTGCATTCGCCTTTACATCACTACCTCCACCTAAAAAATAGGTCGGGAATCCAAACAGTGTCGCCGACGACAAACTCATCCTCCTCATCTTGCGCGACTTTATTGCAAGAAGATCTTTCGTGTTCGAAAGAATAGTAAGGTTCTTATAATCCACCAGGAACTCGCCTTTCGAATTCATGAGCGTGTTGAGATTGATCTGGTTGTAAACACCATCCAGGGATAAATAAACCCTCGACTTCCCCTTGAGAGTTTCATCCAATGGCTTCCAATACTGGTGATAAGAAACCGTGTCGACAATTTTCGCGGCAATACTATTGCGATAGTATTTAAGGTAGCGGCCTTCGAGATGCTTTCCGTCGTTCAACACAACAAACTTCGGATACTGTCTCGTCTCCGATGTAACAACCATAGCGGCATAGATCACACTGTCGCGCCAATACCGATCGTAATGTTTGAACCGGATGATCTCAACGGCCGCTTCATCGGGTGCAAGTAACGCCTGAACGTTCTTCCATGTAACGGTCTCCCCGCCCCTGTCGTTCGAAACGTCTTCGGCACTGATGTTCATCTCTTTCTCGAGAAGCTTCGCAGCAATTTCCAGTGAATCGATCTTCCGGCGTTGTATAGGATCGTTGGCAGGCGACGAATATAATTGTGCGAGTTGTTCGCGCTTGCGAGTCCACTGGTAATACATGCTCACCATCGATGTATCGCGGCTGGAGAGAATACGCTTGCGGATCTTGTTCGACGCGCTAAGCAATATTGCCTTCGTAGCGAGTTGCACGTTGTACATGTCGGCAACGATAGCCGGGTTTTGTTTTGCACGCTGTGCTGCAAATGCCTGGAAGATGTGGAAATAGCCGTTGTAGCTTTTCCAGAACTGCGCCTTCTCTTCATCGGTCATGAAGTAGAAGTTTGCCTTCGAAAAATCGAGTAATGACTTGTTCAGCGTGGCCCAGGTGGCTTCGGCTTTATCCATCGCTTTCACTGCCTGGTAATACGAAGCGCGATTGGACAACGTGGCGGCGGAGTTGGCCTGGCCTTCAACAACTTTATATTGTTTACGAATGCGATCGCACTCGTCGAGATGCTTGCCGGCCGATTCGTAGTTGCCCAGGCAGAGTTCGATACGACCCACGTTGCTGTGGAATGTTGCAAGTGAAGCCTGGTCTATTTCGCTGAGAACTTTCTTTCTTTTCGAAGCATCTATACAGAAGATGAATTCCTTTCGCGCTTTTTCGAATTCGGATTGATCGTCGTAGATGATGCCCAGGTAGTTGTGCAATCGAAGAACTAGCCAGTGATCGAGACCGACTGTTTCTTCGAGGATCGTTAGCAGCTCCGTAGCTTCTTTCTCTGCCTCTTCATAGCGACCAAGCCTGTAGTACATATAAGCGAGGTCCTGGCGGGTTTGTGCATAATAATAGCCCTTTCCTTCGGCCTGTTCGATCAATGTCGTCAGTCTTCGAATTAGTGTCTCCGCTTCCTTGAATCTTCCAACCTTGGAATAAAATCTCGAAAGCTCCTGCCCTGCTTCGACATAAGTCGAAAGGTTGTTAACAGAGTCTTGCCGCGCAATGGAGAATGCCTCGTTGTAAAGATCTTCGGCTTCCTTATTCTTATCGAGCTCCTGGAGCACATTCCCCAAATAACCCAGGTAAGGAACAATAGCGATAGCGGTTCGATAGTCGGATTCCTTCATAATACCGACGGCCTCTTCGAGTGTAACCTTTGCTTCCTCAAGACGATTTCGTCGATCGTAAAATCTACCGAGACGCGACAATTGCATGGCCGTAGTTGGAGCCCGGACACCATTGATGCTCCGGGAGATATTGACGGCGGCAACGAATTTCTCTTCGGCGGGTGCGTGAGCGTTGCTCTGTTCGTGCGACTGTGCTACGATGGCTACCAGCGTGAGATAAGGATCACTTTTCTCCGTATAGGTCTTTTTGATGGTGGTCAATAGCTGCTCGCCAATTTCAATCGCCTTTTTATAATCGTGCATTCTATAGCGTGTCTCTATAGAACTGATCTGTTGGTTGATGGCGGAAATGCTCTCGGCACCATCGAGATTGGCGAAGCCTGTGGCAGCTTGGTTGTAATACTTTAATGCTTCGGTATAACGTTCATTGCGATCGTAGACGGAAGCCAACGCCGCAACGCGATTCAGATAGTAAGCGCTCTTTTGCCCGAACAACGATTCGGAAACGGTTATGCCTCGCTTCGCCCATTTGATCGCCTCTTCATATTCATCGCGGTATTTGTACGACGATGCGATGTAACCAATCGATGTAATGTAGGCGTCGGGAAATTCTGTCCCACGGGTCTCATAAAAAGTAACAGCTTCTTTAAGATCGGCGATCGCATCAGTGTAATGCCAGCGGTTATAATTAGTTTCACCAAGTTGTTGATTACACTTTGCTATCATTATTTGGTCGTTCACCTCCATAGCGATCTTCTGAACCTTTCTTGCGATGTCGGCGGAAACATCATACTTCTCGATCATCGAATAAAACTTCGACAGCTGCAACAACGAATTGTAATAAGAATATGCGGTCCTCTCGAGATTGTTTTCTTTTATCTCGATCGACTTCAGAAAATACTGTTCCGCCTCGGCATATCTCAGTCGATCAGAATAGTAAAGAGAAAATGCTAGACTTTGAAGCACCGCCGCGTAGCGAGTACCGTTTCCATAACCCGCAGCAATAAAATTTTCCCCTGCCTTCTGGAAAAGCTTAAAGGCTTCCGGATAATTGGCTTCGTTATAGATCTCATTCCCCATAGCCAAATAACCCTCCGCTTTCGATAACGCATACGGACATTCAACTACGAACTTCTCAAGTTTCTCAAATATCAAACGGTCTTGTCGTGCACCTACAGTATCAAGAGCATTCCTGGTATTGTAGATGTAGAACATATCCGTAAGGATATCACCATAGACAGGCGTGTCGGTGAGACCATTTTTTTCTGCATACGCTGCAGCATTACCGTATGCAATGGCAGCATCGGCGTTTCGGTCGAACTGATAATAGTAAATACGACCGAGTCTCTGGTTCGCATTATACCAATAATCCCTGTTCCTGCCATTTGCCGCATCGATGTCTGCTATCAGCTCCTCAAACATCTTCGAAGACTTCGCGTAATCGTTCGGCCTGTCGTAATAGTAGTCGGCCGTCTCGAAACGCAGGTACCAGGCCGCACTGGAGTCTGGTCCATATAACGTCTCCGCCTTTATGATCTCATCATCGAGCATCGCGCTTGCATCGGCAGGACGGCCGGCGTCGAAGAGACAGTATGCTTTGTTGATTATAGTGCTCCAGTAAGACCGAACAAGACCTTGCGGCTTCGCTATCTCGATAGCATTGTCGTAGTACCGCAGAGCCTCATCGTACTTCTTCATGCTGTGCATATCGGTGGCCACATTATGAAGGGCGGTCTTGTAATCAGCTACACTCTTGCCCCAATATTTCTCGACCCCCTTCAAATATTTGAGATCCGCGTCGTATGCCTTCTGATACTCGCGCATCGCAGAATGCACACGTGCCAGCATAGACATCGATAACAATCGATCACCGGGGTTTTTATAATCGCGTTTCTCGATGATCTGCATCCATTTCACGGCTTTGAATGCATTGTCGTAGTCGCGAATGCGGATCAGGTGCTCTATGCTGTCGCGAATGTTGTCGACCGTTTCCTGCCACCCATGGATGTAGTAATTCTTCGAAGTGACTTTTCCTTTCGGGTCGTATGTCGTAAAAACGCCGTTGCGTTTTCCTTTCGTGAATATCCCCTGCTCCACAAGCTTTCCCGACGCCGAATCGTATGTGAGCCACTTGCCATCGAACAGTCCATCGATATAAGATCCGACCTGGTGAAGCGATCCATTTCGAAAATAAAACTTCGCCGAACCGTACATGATGTTGTTACGACGTTCTGCTTCGGCACGTATCGCTCCATTCTCAAAATAGTTTATCAGCCAACCGTTCTCCTTGTCATCGATGTAATGATTGACCGTGTATAATTGTCCGTTCGTGAAGTTCCATTTCCATTCTCCCTGCTTCATCGCCTCTTTGAAAACACCAGTACCGTTCACTTTTCCATTTTCATGATAAGAGATATAAGCGCTGTCGAGCAAGCCATTCTTGTAGTAAGCCACTTCTAAAACCTGGCCCGATCGGTAGTACTTTGTCGACTTCCCTTCCTGCTGACCCTCCCGGTACATCGCTATTGTTTCGGGTTCTCCAGAACTATAGTAGTCTTTCCAAATTCCTTCCTTTCTTCCCGCAACATAAGATCCTTCGTGAATGAGAACATTTTCGCTGGTCCACGTTCTCCAGGGTCCCACATAAAATCCCTTCTCCGTTTCACCTTCCATGTACTTCGATCCATTCTGGTTGTATTCAACATAGTGTCCATACAGCGTGTCGCGTCTGTAATGAACGGTCTTGTACCGGCCACCCTGGTCGTACCAGAGATTCCATTCGCCTTCGAGCTCACCGTTAACAACGTTACCGCTGTTGCTGATCTTTCCATTCTCGTGAAAGAACTCCCAGAAGCCGGTCTGCTCTCCGTTTTTATAGAGACCTTTCGATTTTACATTGCCGTTCTGATGATAGAAGGTCCACGCTCCATCTCTTTGTGCGTTCGTGTAGTTGCCTCTACTTTCGATAGCACCCGTTTTATAGTACTCTTCGCGTATGCCATGCAGCGTGTCGTATCTGTAGTGGGCCATCAATGACTTCGTGCCATCTTCGTAGAATTCATAGTATAGACCATGAAAGAGCCCGTCTTTATAACTGCCGTCAGCTCGCACTTTTCCGTTGTTATGATAGAACTTAACGGCTCCGGTTTTTTTACCCAGTTCATAAGTCAGGTCGATCTGCAGGCTTCCATCTTCGAAGAAGTATTGCCAAACACCTTCCTGCAGGTCGTTATGAAACTGTCCGACTGATTTCTTGTTTCCGTTCGGATAAAATTCCTGGCATGGTCCTTCGCGTTTTCCGTCGACATACGTTTGGCGATAGCTGAGTTTTCCATTTTCATGATAGTGATTGGATTCGCCGTCGAATACGTATGGGTCGATACTCTTCGCGTAACCGTCCCAATATTTGAAACTTGTCTTCGAGAAGTCGCGGATCTTTCCGGCGGGAACGCCGGCTTCGAAACGAATTAGTCTATAATATACGACCGAGTCAGGGTCGTGAACTTCGTAGAAGTTGCTGTCGTAAAGGATGGTCCAGTGGCCGGTACGTTTGCCGTTCTCGTCGAACAGGTTGGGCGAAGCAGGGTATTGCGCGAACGTAACGTAGTACGCGAAAAACGCGAAAACGGCGCAGAAAAATCTCATTCAAGGACAAGGTTGGACTCCAAAGATCGCGCATCTGAATTTCAGAAATTATCCGTACCAGCACGTATTTATTGGTCATTCTACAAATATGAAACATATTGCTTACTTTCACGTTTGTAGAACTAATATCATTGCCCGCGAAGGCGGGGCAATGACTGTAACATTATGAAAGGAAGCAATCTAGGTGAGCTCGAGGAGCTCGTTCTTCTTACTGTTGGCATCCTCCACCCCAACGCCTACGGTGTTGCGGTCATGGACGAGATCCAAAAACAGGTCGGTCGCGATCTGAACATCAGCGCCGTTCATGCCGTGCTAACCAGGTTGGAAGAGAAAGGATATGTGAAGTCGGCGATGGGCGACCCGTCGCAGGAAAGAGGCGGACGGCGCAAGAGGATCTTTACGATGACGGCCTTGGGCAAGAGGGCATTGGAGGAGTTGAATGAGATGAGAACACAGTTATTCAACAAGATCCAGTTCAAAGCGATTTAAATGCAACAGACGCCACCTCGTTGGGCCGACAAATTCCTGGAATGGTATTGCAGACCGGAGTTGCTGGAAACGATCCAGGGTGACGTCTATGAATTGTACTATCGCGCCTCAGAAACAAATCCATCGAGAGCTAGCGCACTGTTTGTCTGGAATGTGATGAGATTTTTCCGGTGGAAGAACATACGACGATCTAAACGACTACAGAATTATTCAAATAACACCTCCGCTATGATCAGAAGTTATTTACTCACCGGTTTCAGAAATATGATCCGAAACCTGATGACCTCTACGATAAACGTAGTGGGTCTTGCAGTAGCGTTGGGCTGCGCTGTGATGATCTATATCCTTCTCGATTCATATTACAATCTCGATGCCATGCATGAGAAGGGCGACAGGATCTATCTCGTCGCTAACCATGCGAAAACTGGTGACAGTGACATGGTGTGGGCGCCGTCGCCGCGATTAAGCGCAGGCGTACTGAAAGAGAACGTGGCAGTTGAGCAAACAACTCGTGTCCAAAGAAGCCGCGGTGCTGTGCGTGTGGGCGATAAGGTGTTTAGCGAAGGCGTATGGTTCGTCGATCCATCGTTCATGGATGTCTTCAGCTTTGGAATAACGCAAGGCAATCGAAAAGCACTCGACGATCCAAAGAGTGCCATCATAACAGAAGAAATGGCGATCAAATATTTCGGCGACATCGATCCGATCGGCAAAATCATCTCGATCAAGTTCAGTGATACCGAAGTTGAAGAGTTCGTCGTGGGTGCCGTATCCGAAGACACACCGGCGAATTCGAGCATGTATTTCAATTTCCTGTTGTCGATGAACAGGCGGGAGTCGATGAACCGTGCAGACACGGAACCTTGGGCATTATTCGAGGATGTGACTTTTGTTCTCTTGAAGGAATCTGCTGCCGTAGACCAGTTGACACCAACATTGGAGACCATCAAGAAAAATCAAAACCTGTCGAAGACCCTGTCGCCGATCACGAAAGTAGAGCTCATTAAGCTTCCAGATATTGCGCAGCGTATCGATCTATACATGTCGCTTTCGTGGGGAAATTCACCTGCGGCGATGGTTGGCTTTGCCGTGGTAGGAACATTCCTCGTATTACTGGCGTGCTTCAACTATATGAATGTGGCCGTTGCATCGGTATCGACGCGCTTGAAAGAGATCGGCATAAGAAAAGTGATCGGTGGTGGAAAGAAAGAACTGATCACACAGTTTCTCGTCGAGAACATTATGGTTTGTGCGGTAGCCGTGATCGCGGGAACGGCCCTGGCATACTTCTTCCTCGTACCAGGCTTCGACAGTCTTTACCCGGTAAAGATCGAATTCGAGATCTCATCGTTTACAAATGGATTACTGTTCTTCGGATCCCTTCTCTTTTTCGTAGCCATTGTCTCCGGCGCTTACCCGGCGTTCTATGTAGCGTCGTTCAACCCTGTTTCCATTCTGAAGGGCAAAGAGAAATTCGGCAATAAGAGCTTATTAAGCAGGATCCTGCTCGGCGCTCAATTCACATTGTCGGTAACAACAATCATCTCCTGCTTCGTATTTGTTTGGGCCGGATACTATTTCGAAAATATAGACTGGGGCTACAATCATTCACAAACCATCGGGGTGCCGGTTGTTACTGCTCAGCAGTTCGAACAGCTTCGAAACAGATCTTCACTTGAAAAAGATGTCGCCGTCGTGGCGGGAGCACAAAGTCATATTGGCAAAGACAACCAGGGAGCCTCTATAAAAGTCGGAACGCAAGATCACAACGTCGATCACTTCGGGGTCGGCTTCAACTACATCGAAGCTGCAAACCTCAGGGTTCTTGCGGGCCGGACGTTCGACGAGAAGATCGAATCGGATAAAACCGAATCGATCGTCGTTAACCAGCAGTTTGTGAGAAATATGGGGTGGGAGAACCCGATTGGACAGTTTGTGACCCTTAATGATCATCGCGTTTACGTGATCGGTGTGATCGAAGACTTTCATTACATGGACTTCTTTGAGCGCGTGAAGCCTGTTATGCTCTCGATCGTTCCCGAGGAAACATTCAAGTACCTCATCGTGAAAACTGCTCCAGGCCGCACTAATGTTGTTCACGATTTTCTGAAGGCGGAATGGAAGTCTGTCGCACCGGATGATCCATGGCGCGGATTTCTCCAGGACGATGTATTCAAAAACTTTTTCGATAGCAATCGCGCGAATAACATTGTCGGATATTTTATCTCGGGCATCACGCTATTGCTCGCCTGTATGGGATTGTATGGGCTGGTCGCTTACAATCTCACGCGCAGGCTTAAAGAATTCAGTGTGCGAAAAGTATTCGGAGCAAACATCGCGCAGATCTTCAGGTTAATGAATGCCGATTACATCTGGATCGTGATCATTGCGTTGCTCATCGGTATACCACTGGGCTCGTACCTGATACAAATGCTTATCACATCGGTTTATCCCGATCCAATACCGGTCGATTTCACACCATATATATTGACCGGCTTCCTGATGATAATAACGGTGGCGGCGACGATCTCCACCCAGCTTCGAAGGATCTCGAAGGAAAGTCCGACAGTTACTTTAAGATCAGAGTAAATTTAAACGATCGGTTTCAGATCGTCTGTAGGTTTGCCGGCAGCTTCGCGGATCATAAAACCGAAATGTTTTTTCTGGGCCAGCGCTGTAAGCGCCATTGTAATTCGTTTTGCTCTCGTGGATTGCGTCTTGGCATCGTCGATCCACTTGCTGAAATATCTCTGGTGCGATGGTGGAAGCCTTTTGAAGTAAGTGAGTGCTGCCGGCTCGTCTTTCAGGCACACCATAAAATCGTTGTTGATCTTCACAGGTTTCTTATCGACCTCCAATTGGACAATTATCTTATCGCCTGCTTGCTTGCCGGTCCCTTTTCGCATCCTGGCGTTGAATGGCAACATGAAGCGTTCGCCTTGTACAGGCAATAACGAAGTCTGTTTGATCTCGAAATTGTCGAGCTTACCCTTTACGCGAAAGCCTTTACGAACGCCCGGATTTAATTTGTGCGAAAGGGTTTTGTTGATGATAATGAACGACCAGCCTTTCTTATCGGGATCGCGCGAATCGATTTCGATGGTCGCTGTAAATTTTATCATTGCCGTAATTTACGGAACTGGTTTGTTTCGCGAAGGATTACACCTTTGCGTGTCCTCTGCGAAACCTTGGCGTATCCATGGCGACACAAAAAAGGTTTTGATGAACTGGTTTGTTTCGCGAAGGATACGCTAAGAGGCGAAGGATACGCGAAGAATACACCCTCTGCGTGTCCTATGCGAAACCTTGGCGACACAAAAAAAGAACCCCACTTTACGCAGGGTTCTTTAACGTTACAGCAAGCAAAGAGAAGTCAACTATAGGTTACAGGTTTACAGGTTATTTGCTTTTACCATTGCTGTGGCCATTGCCATTCAAAACCGCAGCAGGCTCACCAACCGTCTTCACAGTCTTAATGATCCTCGCCGCTACTTTGTATGGATCGGCAGCAGAGTTCGGTCTGCGATCTTCCAACCAACCTTTCCAGCCACCTTCAACAGTAGCGATCGGTATACGGATAGAAGCACCGCGATCCGAAACACCATACGAAAACTTATCGATGGATTGTGTTTCATGTTTACCGGTAAGCCTCAGGTGATTGTCGGCTCCGTAAACAGCGATGTGTTCTTTAACAACCGGCGCGAATGCCTTGCAGATCTCTTCGTAAACATCCTTCGAACCGCAGGTGCGAAGAACTCCATTCGAAAAGTTTGCGTGCATACCCGAACCATTCCAGTCGGTGTTTCCAAGCGGCTTGCAATGCCAGTTGATGGCGATGCCGAACTTCTCTGCAGTTCTTTCGAGAAGATAACGCGCAACCCATACCTGGTCGCCAGCCTCCTTGGCGCCTTTGGCGAAGATCTGGAATTCCCACTGTCCAGTTGCCACCTCAGAGTTAATGCCCTCAACATTAATCCCAGCAGCCAGGCAAAGGTCCAAATGTTCCTCCACGATCTCCCGCCCAAAGGCATTTTTTGCTCCAACGGAGCAATAGTATGGTCCCTGCGGAGCAGGGTATCCATTCTCAGGGAACCCGAGCGGCTTATCTGTCGCCGGGTTCCAGAGAAAATATTCTTGTTCGAAGCCAAACCAGAAGTCACGATCATCATCGTCGATCGTAGCACGACCGTTCGATTCGTGAGCAGATCCGTCTGGGCTCAACACTTCGCACATTACAAGGAAAGCCGACTTTCTACCTGGATCAGGGAACACAGCCACTGGTTTCAACAAGCAGTCGGATGATTTACCTAAAGCTTGCTCGGTAGAGCTTCCGTCGAAAGACCACATCGGGCAACCTTCCAGGGTACCGTCGAAGTCTCTTACGATCTTGGTTTTGCTACGAAGGCTTTGAGTGGGCTGATAACCATCAAGCCAAATGTATTCGAGTTTCGTTTTAGACATATCGGTATTCGTTATTCGGTGTTCGATATTCGATATTAGAATTTGTAGATCGCAGCTACACCTAAAGTAGTCTGACTGTTCTTCGTATAGTTTCCATCTGAATCCTTGAACTGCTGTGAGCTTTCGAGACCAGCACCGCTCAGTTTCTTGAAGATGTCGGCGCGAAGCTCAGGCTTGAGCATAAGGTTTCCATCGGCAAGGTTGAATGTTCCTGTAAGGGTTAAAGTGCTTGCAGATGTTCCGGCCCATGTGTCGGTAGCCGAGTTGTAGCTGCGGAGACCGCGGGCACCTTCGTCGTTATTGAAGTGTTCGGCACGGAGACCGATGCTGAACAGGTCGGAAGTGTTGTACACGAGGTAGAGGTTAGCACCCCACCATTTTTTTGTCTTGTCTACATCGCCATCAGCAGGAACGAAAGTACCAGGTGATCCGAGCGTACCATGTTGTGTTCCGAGCATTGCCCAGTAGCCGATGTAGAATTTATCGGAGATTGTATAAACACCGTTGATGTCATACACCGTGAAGTTTCCTTTCGGAGTGCCTCCAGTTGCATCTGCATTCGATTCGTTGGTGTTGATGTAGTTGATATACACGGTGAGCTTTTCGGCGGGAGCCAAAGCGAGCTGACCGATGAGACCTTTTTTCCTGTTGTTGTCGTGAACGTAGTCGAAGCCGTTCACAACACCCAACATCAACGACACTTTATCGCTGAATGCATAGGTACTTTTCAAGCCTGTGTGATAGAAAGGGATCCCGCTATTGAAAGTGTGGTTGATGGAGTAGAAGTAGTTGAGCGAAGCTTCTATGAGCTCGTACCCTATGTGGGTACCGAACTGCCCCATCGTAAACGAGAGCTTTTCCGTAGCGTTGTACTTCCAGTAAGCCTGCTTGATGATCACAGACGACCATGTGTCGTTACCGACCGCATATCCGTAAGCCGGAGCGAAGTTCGGGACGTTTCCATAGTTACCATACTGGGCGCTTGGACCGTAAGCGAGGTCAGCGATCATTTCCGATTTCTTGTTGGTGTATTTGAAAACAGTTTGCACCATACCAAGCTGAAACTGATCTACACGACGATCGAAACCACGGCCAACACCGGAGACGCCCATGTTGTCGCGTGAAGAAGGTTTGTTGAAATTCGTGAAGTAATAGCTATCGAGGTAGCCGTTGATCGTGAGCTTGGGTTCTTCGGGTGTGTCTTGCTTTACGCCTTCTTCGTTAGCCTTTGCTTCGGCTGCTTCTTTCTTTTCTCCTTCTGTTACGATCTTTTCTTTGTCTTCTCCAACAGGGAGTCTTCTGTTATTTAATGAGGCGGTGAGGTTGTCTTGTTGTCCAAATACTGCGATAGGGGAAATCAGGAGGGCAGCATATATGGCAAACCTTTGTAGGGGATTTTTCATAATTTTGAAATGTGTTTTTAATAACAATAAGCTAAGGTGGCCTTGGGTGGGAGCGCAATTCCCCCCAAGGCGCTTTAGTGATGCAGTTTAGACTGTCTTCACATCGTACATCGGCAGATTCTCGCCGTGCTGGCTCAAATCCTGACCAACTGCTTTGTCTTCTGCACTTGTGCTCATCGGAGAGATCAGGTCGGTGATCTTGAGGATCACGAACGATCCGACGAAGATGAAGGCAATAGCGAGTACGAGGGCGATCATATGTGCTTTGAAGAGCGTGAATTCGCCAAACAGGAGTCCGTTACCAGTTGTGTTAGCAGCGTTAACAGCCTGGTGAGCTAACAGTGCAGTCATCACCATACCAACTGCTCCACCTACACCGTGGCAAGGGAACACATCCAAAGTATCTTCGAGAGTTGTCTTTGATTTCCAGTGTACAACCACGTTACTGATGATCGCCGCGAACGTTCCGATGAAGAGACTTGAAGGGATCGTTACAAAACCGGCAGCAGGCGTGATAGCCACGAGACCTACTACAGCACCGATACAGAATCCGAGAGCCGAGGGCTTCTTGCCGCGAACGGCATCCATCAACACCCATGCGAGACCAGCAGCAGCCGATGCAGTGTTAGTTGTTGCGAAAGCAGAAGCTGCAAGCGGACCCGCGCCCAGTGCGCTACCTGCGTTGAAGCCGAACCAGCCGAACCACAGCAAACCTGTACCGAGAAGTACGAAAGGAATGTTTGCAGGAGCGATAGCAGCTTTCTTTTCAGATTTGTTCCTGAGGTAGATAGCGGCAGCAAGTGCAGCAAAACCAGCCGACATGTGTACAACGGTACCACCAGCGAAGTCAAGCACGCCAAGTCCGAAGAGGAAACCATCGGGGTGCCATGTCATGTGCGCGAGGGGCGCGTATATAAAGAGTGAGAACAATACCAGGAACAGGATATAAGATTTGAAGCGGATACGTTCTGCGAACGTACCAGTGATAAGTGCAGGTGTAATGATGGCGAACTTCAATTGGAAGAACGCGAAGAGCACCAGGGGAATGGTTGGTGCGAGCGACCAGGGTTTGCCATCGAGCACATTCTGGAACATGAAGAATGTGCGGGGGTCGCCAATGAAGCCGCCGAGAGAATCACCGAAGGCAAGGCTAAATCCAACCACGATCCAAACAACACTGATCACTCCCATGGCTATAAAGCTTTGGAGCATCGTGGAGATGATGTTCTTGGTGTCGATCATCCCGCCATAGAAGTAAGCAAGTCCGGGTGTCATGAGGAGCACCAGGGCTGTTGCAGCTAACATCCATGCCACATCACCGGCGACGATACCTTCTGTCACGATCTGCGTCGGAACAGCAGGTATGATCAGCGCCAGCACACTGACCGCGATGAGCAAAACGAGTAAGACCAGGGATTTTTTCATACGCTTGAGGGTTTAAAGTTTGTTAATTGTTTTTCGTTTGACTTAACAAATATTTAAAACTGGGGTCTAAAATGAGCCGCGTTTTAAAAAAAAATCACCGCAACGGATTACGGGAGGGCAAAAATTGAGGCATTTTCAAAAAAAAAGTATGCTTTTTTCAAAAAGTAGGGTAAAAAGTAGCGCGTTAGGTTTAGAAGACTATTTCATTTTTTTGTGATATGCTGAAACGGCGAAATTTTATTTTGCTCGTGATGGCCTTCGCCACTGTCCAGGCATTTGGACAGACAGAGTCGAAGTACGAGCTGTTCCGGATAGAACAAAACGACCTGTACTGGACCAATACTTTCAATTATCCAGGCACGGCCGACAGCTTACGGCGCGAAGTCGTGCAAATGCTCAAGTCAAAATTCTTCACCTTCAATGTGATCCGCAACGAAACCGGCTACAACGGCGAACTCAAACACTATAAAGTAGACTGCAAACGCTTTGGAAGGAATTACTATAACACGCCGCGCATGTATTGGTATGGCGAGTGGACGGGAAAATTCGTTGTAGAGGTGCTTGATAACTATTACAGAGTCACCGTTTATGCTTTGTATGCTGAAAAGTTCCTGCCCGCTGCCAACAACAATCGCGGCCAAAGGATAACCACCGGGAGATACATAGAAACAGTAACAAAAAAAGACAGGATGACTTTTAGAAGATCGGAGCTCGGAAATCTTGATTTGATGAGCTTGTCGCTGAAAGATGCTTTTGATATCAAGAATACGGTCGTTCCAACACCGGACTGAATTTGGGGATTTGTGATTACTGATTTGTGATTTGTGATTAATTATGAATCACAAATCACCAATCAGTAATCAGCATTCACCGCCTAAGCTTATCAAGTATCCGATTCAACTCCACCGCCTCGCTCTTCGAAATATTCTTTAAGGTTTCAACCCAATCATGTTCATCGGCGTCGATCGATTTCACTAACGACAATCCTTTCTCCGTAATAGAAATATCCACCTGTCGGCGATTGCTCTCGCAAAGCTCACGTTTTACCAAACCTTTCTGACGAAGCTTTTCAACCAAACGAGTGGCGTTGCTGCTCTTATCGATCATTCGATTGGTGATGTCGGCAAGCATGAGTTTATTGGGATGACTTCCCCTAAGAATGCGAAGAACGTTGTATTGTTCGGGTGTGATGCCGTGCTTCTTCAGTCGCGTAGCGTTGCCATTGTACACCCAGCTGCCAGTATAGAGAATATTGATGGCGGCCTTCTGGTGCTCACTACCAAACCTGGGTTGCTGTATGTCGTCTTCCAGGGACATCTTTGAAGTTAATGTAGAGACTATAGTTGTATATACAATAATTGGGCGTAAATCGTTCAGGGCGGGTCAGGAGTCAAGGGGTCAGGAGCAGGTAAACCGTCAGTCACAATTCTGGGCTCTATCCCCTGAATTCTGCCATCTAACGAGTATTTTTAAGGAACTCAGCGTTCAAAAACCCCCAACATTGAATTGAAACCAGATGAAAAGTAAGCTCCGAAGTCAAGGATGGTTCGGCAAGACCGGCAAAGACGGATTTATATATCGCTCATGGATGAAGAACCAGGGCATTCCCGACGAGGAATTTCGGGGGAAGCCTGTGATCGGCATCTGTAATACATGGTCGGAGCTCACCCCATGTAACGCCCACTTCCGCGAGCTGGCCGAATCGGTAAAAAAAGGTGTGCTGCAGGCCGGCGGGTTCCCCGTAGAATTCCCGGTAATGTCGCTGGGTGAGACGCTGATCAAGCCTACGGCCATGCTGTATCGAAATCTTGCAAGCATGGATGTAGAAGAATCGATCCGTGCAAACCCGATCGATGGTGTCGTGCTCATGTGCGGATGCGATAAGACAACTCCTTCGCTGGTGATGGGTGCGGCGAGTGTTAACCTTCCAACACTGGTGATCTCGGGTGGACCCATGCTCACGGGAAAGTTTCGCGGTAAGGACATTGCCACCAGCGACGTGTGGCGTTTCAACGACTACGTTCGCGCCGGCGAAATGACCGAAGACGATGTGCGCGAAGCCGAGGCATGCATGAGTCGGAGTCGTGGACATTGTGCTGTCATGGGAACAGCATCTACAATGGCGTGTATGGTTGAGTCACTCGGTCTCACATTGCCTGGAAATGCTGCGATACCAGCTGCCGACTCGAGAAGAAAAGTATTTGCACAGAAGTCGGGGCAGCGTATTGTGGAAATGGTGAACGAAGACCTGAAGATGTCGGACATACTTGTTCGCGAAGCGTTCGAGAATGCGATCATAACCAACGCTGCCATTGGTGGCTCTACCAATTTCATCATTCACCTGCTTGCGATAGCTGGGCGCATTGGTGTACAGCTGAACCTGAAAGACTTCGATCATCTCTCGAAAGAAGTTCCGCTGGTCGCTAACCTGCAGCCTTCGGGCAAATATTTCATGGAAGATTTCTATTACGCCGGCGGACTTCCCGCGGTAATGAAAGAGCTCGACAAGTATTTACGCAAAGTGAAGACGGTGAATGGAAAGACGATGCAGGAGAATTATTCGAAGGCGGAGATCTGGAATAAAGATGTGATCACCAGCACCGACAAGCCATTCAATCCATTATCGGGTGTAGCCATACTTCATGGTAATCTTTGTGAGAATGGCTGTGTTATCAAACCATCGGCGGCAAGTCCGCATTTGATGCAGCATACAGGAAAAGCGGTTGTCTTTACCGATATCGAAGACTTTCATGCACGCATCGACGACCCCAATCTCCCGGTTGATGAAAACAGTGTGCTCGTGTTGAAGAACGTGGGTCCGATCGGCTATCCTGGGATGCCCGAAGTGGGTAACATGCAGATCCCGAAGAAACTTCTCGCAAAAGGTGTGACGGATATGGTCCGCATCTCGGATGGTCGCATGAGTGGAACCGGCTTCGGCACGGTTGTTCTGCATGCTTCGCCGGAAGCCGCGTTGGGTGGCAACTTTGCTTTGGTGAAGGATGGAGATATCATTAAGCTCGACGTTCCTGCGAGAACATTGACGATAGAAGTAAGTGATGAAGAATTCAAGAAAAGAAAAGCGAGCTGGAAGCCGACGCACAAGCAATACGATCGTGGTTATGTGTGGTTGTACCAGACGAACGTAGACCAGGCCCACCTCGGTGCCGACATGAAGATGTTGAAGGGCGGATCCGGAAGCACGGTTACGAGAGATTCTCATTGATCATTGCACATTAACGATTGTCCATTGAAAGAACAGACAGCCATAGTAACAGGAGCCGGCCAAGGTATTGGGTTGGCCATCTGTTTAGAGCTGGCGAAGAATGGTGTCAATATCATACTGAATGACATCGAAGAATCGTTGGCTAATGAAGCTGCAGATAAGGTGAAGAAAGGACATGGCAAATGTGTTGCCGTTGCCGGCGATGCATCGAGTCCCGAATTCATCCAGTCGATGGTCGACGAAGCTGTTCGTTCTTTTGGTCGCCTCGATATTGCCGTCGCGAATGCGGGTATCACCTTGTTTGGCGATTTTCTTGAGTACAAGCACCAAGACCTGATGAAGGTGGTGAGCCTTAATCTCGGCGGAAGTTTCTTTTTGGCGCAGGCTGCAGCGAAACAGATCAGGCAACAGCAAAGTGGTGGAAGTATTTTATTTATGTCGTCGGTAACGGGACACCAGGCGCACAAAGATCTTGCGGCGTATGGAATGACCAAGGCGGCGCTGGAGATGCTTGCGAAGCATTTGGTGTTGGAGCTCTCTCCGTATAAGATCAATGTTAATTGTATAGCGCCGGGCGCCACGAAGACCGAGCGCACGATGCAGGATGATGATTATGATAAGACCTGGTCGCGCATCACGCCGATGGGTCGCCCTGCAATGCCCGCCGATATCGCGGCATCCGTAGCTTTCCTCGTTAGCCCTGCTGCACGTCACATCACGGGCCAGACTTTAGTTGTTGATGGTGGCTGGACGAGCGTAAGTCCGAATCCATGAAAAATCAAACTAATGAAAAAGTATCCCCTCCTGCTTTTTGCTTTGTTGATGTCGGCGGCAAGCTATGCTGCCGAAAAAGTGCCGGGTAAAATTTTATATCCCGATAGGGTTGTTGAAGTTACGTTTCTCGTGCCAACGGGTTTGTTTGGCGGTGGACCAAATGCGCAAGCGATGCAGAAGGGCATCAGATACCTCGACGAGACTGGCAAAAAGAAAAGATTGAAGCCATCGCAGGCGCAGGCGTTCACATTTACATACGAAGGCACTGAGTTCACGATGGTGTCTCATCAACTTAGCGGTGGACTGTTTTCCAGAAACGTGTTCATGTTGCTTGTCATGGATGGACGCGCGAAGATGTATGAATACACGGTAACGACTTCACGAGGAGGAGGTCCGAACATGCCGGCCTCTACGACCACCACTACTCATTATCTCATTCAAAAAGGGAGCAATCCATTGTATGAACCTACGCTGATCGGGTTCAGAAAAAGGATGTCGGAATATTTTAGCGATTGTCCCGAGCTGGTGTCGATGATCCAGGGCAAAGAATTCAGACGCCGCGATCTCGATGAGATCATCTTGTATTATAATAACCAGTGCAAATAGTTATTTGACGCGTCCGTGCTTCTTCAGCACCTGCAGAACTTTCCTTGTAGGTAGTGCGTAGGCTTTATTGCCATTGATACCATCCAGTGTTTCGGCTGCACACATTGCATTGATGATCGCCTCCTCGGTACTTTGAACTGTTGCGTCGAACAACGGATTGATCATATCGTTCGAAAGTTGTTCAACTGTCGTGTTGTCCTTTCGGTTGAAAGCGTTCGGGTTGGCGGTAGAGAAAGCAATGAAGATATCGCCGGAGCCATTACCTCCGCGACCACCAACAACACCGATCCCCAGAGCAACGCGCTGTGCGATACGCTTGAGCTGATGCGGAAGCAACGGGGCATCGGTAGCAACGACAACGATGATAGAACCGTCGCCTTCTTGTCGATACGATTGTGGTGGAAGCTTGAATTCAGTTTTCAATGTGTCTTTCAAAGATTCCCACATCGGCACACCGGCTATCGTAAGTTGCTGACGTGAACCGAAGTTCGATTGAACGATAACACCGAGTGTATACGATTTGTCGTTGATTGTTACGATGCGTGAGGCGGTGCCTGTACCTCCTTTGAAACCGAGACACATCATGCCTGTGCCACCGCCAACATTCCCTTCTTTGATCTTTCCGCTTGCGGCAGTATTCAAGGCTTCCCAGGCGTTCTCTTCTTTTACATGAAATCCATAGATGTCGTTGAGGAAGCCGTCGTATGTTTCGGCGACGATCGGGTATGTATACCAGAAGTCTTCTTTGTACCAGTGTTTGTTCACGAACCATTTAAGAACGGCGTCGCGTACAACGCCCACGCTGTTTGTGTTGGTGATCATGATCGGTGTTTCGAGGAAACCTGATTCGGTGATCCATGTGGTGCCGGTCATTTCTCCGTTGCCGTTGAGTGAATACCAGTTAGCATATACAGGGTTGTTGTTTTTGCCACGCGGAAGTATGGCGGTGACGCCGGTGCGCACAGGTCCTTTGCCGATGATGTTCTTGCCCTGGCCGGAGATGATGGTGCTGTAACCGACTTCGACGCCGGGCACGTCGGTGATGGCGTTGTTCTTACCGGGAGTTCCGTCGAATGGTATGCCGATTTCGCGGGCGCGGGGCTTTTGGGCGTAAGCGGCAAATATGAGGGTTATAAAAACGATTTGCAGGGCGATCTTTTTCATAGCTTTTAATAAGCAACAACTACAATGAAATTATGAAAACTTACCTACTCTGTTTAACGCTCCTGGTTGGAGCGACCAGTTTTGCACAAACTACGGCTTGCAACGAACCTTGCATGCAACGTGAGCTTCGCTGGGCCAGCGGCACGCCTTACATCGATTTTTCGAACGATGCCAACACAGATTACGACGCACGATTTATTTTATACAATGATGATCTCGTTTGGTTTTACGGAGGAGATCTGGGAATAGCGGAAGGAAGCGTTCGTGTAACTGGTGTAAACGCGGGCATAAACATCAATGCATCATGGGCATCTTATTTGAAGATGGGTGATGCCAATACTGGCAACCCAAGTCTCCAGTTGGTAACCGATTGGTCGGGTCGCGATGGCACAATGATCGTTAACAACTGGGGTAACCCTTCTAATCCCGGTGTCGCTGTTGGGACAACGCGAGTGAATGATGGGGTAGCGTTTAGCGTGGTTCGTGGTGTCCAATTGGTGAATGGTCTTCCGAGTACGGAAGGTGAGCAGATCGTTACTGTGCTCGGCAATGGAAACATGGGTGTCGGTACCAATGCTCCCGACGCGAAACTGGCGGTGAATGGGCAGATCCATGCTACGGAAGTGCGGGTAACGGCGAATGTACCCGGCCCTGATTATGTGTTTGAGAAGGAGTACGCGTTGGTGCCGTTGGATGAGTTGAGGTCGTTCATTGAAAAGAACAAACATCTCCCGGAAGTGCCGTCGGCGAAACAGATGGAGGAGGATGGAATAAAAGTGGGTGAGATGAATTTGTTGCTGTTGAAAAAAGTTGAGGAATTGACCTTGTATGTGCTGCAACTGAAGGAGGAACTGGACAAGGTGAAGGCAAAGTAAAATTTTCCAACACGTGGGGAGGAAACAAAAAACCCCGGCTATAAACCAGGGTTTTTTTTGTGGGAGCTGAGGGGTTCGAACCCCCGACCCTCTGCTTGTAAGGCAGATGCTCTGAACCAGCTGAGCTAAGCTCCCTTCCGACAATAAAGCTCCAGGCGAAGCCTTTTTGCGTTTTTTGGGACTGCAAATGTAGTAGAGAAATTGAATTGTGCAAAAAAAGACGGATTCTAATCACGAAAGCGATCCAGCACGCCTTCATCGTCCATGCCATTGTAGATTGTGTCCACGAGGTTTCCCGGCTTCATTCCCAGACCACCAGCGATTTTTATCAAAGTCATTAAGCAAGGCTCACTTTCACCTCGCTCTAGTTTTTTTATCATCTCCACATCCAGATCACAGATGTCTGCGAGCTCCTGCTTAGACTTCCCCGCTTGTTCGCGGAGGTCTCGTAGCGTTTTCCCACATACTGATTTCTGTTCGTCCGTCACGATCAGAAACGTAGCAGGAAGCCATAAAAACAGTCGACGACTATAGTCGTCGGTCAAAAAGGAAATTTTTTACTATGTGTCCCGTAACCATCCTCAATTTCATCGGTTATTTACTTAACAAAAATGAAAGAAATAATTATTTTTATATTTGTTAAGTAAATGGCAGCACGATTCACACCACCAAAACGACCCCTGCAATTCCTGCACTGGTTCTGCCGCGAAGACTACCTCGACGAGATCGAAGGAAACGTCATCGAACTCTTCGAAAAAGAATACGAACAAAACCCGAAATCCGCCCGACGCCACCTCATCATCAACATCCTCCGCCACTTCCGACCCGAATACATCAAAATATTTCACCGCCAAAAAGACACGAAATCTTCAATCATCATCGCCATGATATCCAACTACATCAGGCTCGCCTTCCGAAATCTCAGGAAACGGGCATCGTACTCCTTCATCAACATCTTCGGCCTCGCACTCGGCGTCTGCGCCTGCCTGCTCATCCTCAATTATATCGACTTCGAAACGAGCTACGACAGCTTTCACACCAAGGGAAAACAGATCTTCCGCCTCACCCGCACATTCATCAAAAACAACGACGTGGGACAGCCAAACATAATGACCACCTATGGCCTCGGCCCCACACTCGCACTCGACCTACCGCATGTTAAACGTTACGTCCGGACCCACGCGGGAAGCCAGGTCGTCACTTACCAGCAAAGCAACGGAACGTCGACTGCCTTTCACGAAGACAACATGCTCTTCGTAGATTCCACCTTCTTCGACACATTTAGTTTTGTCCCAATCGCGGGAGATCTTTCAACGGCTCTCGATGAGCCAAACAACTTAGTATTGACCGAATCGATGTGGCACAAGTATTTCGGATACGACGATGCCATCGGGAAAACATTGCAGCTCAATGGCGGTCGTATGGATGGACTCTACACCGTAGCCGCCGTCATCAAAGATGTTCCCGATAATTCGCATTTCACTTTTGATTTCCTTCTACCTATACACAACATCTTCCAGAACAGTCAGTACAAAGAAGACGATGGTTGGGCCTGGAACAACTTCAGCACCTATGTTGAACTCGACAATCCAGATAGCTACTTCACCGCCGAAGCGAAACTCCCGGAGTTCTCTAAACGCTGGATCGACGTAAAGTTGACGCATATCAACGCACATGTAGAACTGCACCTCCAACCACTGCTCTCGATTCACAACGATACTGGTATCAGGCATGATGGCGAAACAGTCAGTCGAAGCACAATCTATTTCTTCGGATTGATCGCAGCATTCATACTTTTCATTGCATGGATCAATTACGTGAACTTATCCACCGCACGAGCCATGGAACGACGGCGTGAGGTCGGCATCAAGAAAACGATCGGTGCCATTCGGGGTCAGCTCGTAACACAGTTCTTATTCGAATCGATCGTTATCAATGTGATCGCTATTTTCCTCGCTTTGATCCTGGCAATGTTGCTATTGCCGGTGCTCGGCGAAATGATCGGAAAACAATTGCCCACGCATCTCACCGATCTTCGTCTTTGGATGGCATTGCTCGTGTTGTTCGTCATTGGAACCTTAGCGTCAGGGATATATCCTGCATTTGGGTTGTCGTCGTTCAGCATCACCAAAACCATTAAAAAGGCAACCGATCGTGGATTCTCTTTGCGTAAAGGACTGGTTGTATTCCAGTTCGTATCGTCGCTTGTACTGATCGCAGGCACCTTCGTTGTATATCAGCAGATCAAATTCATGCAATCGCAGGACACCGGCTTGCAGATGGACCAGATGCTTATCGTGGACGCGCCGGGAACACTGGGCTGGTTCGAACGAAAAAAGACATTGGTAACATTCAAAGAGGAAGCGAGAAAAATTCCCGGAGTTGAATCGATCACAACCTCTGGCGCTGTGCCTGCGGGCGGCTGGAACTGGGGCGCCGATGTTCGAAAGTTAGGCGAGCCGGAAACGGCAAACACGCTCGTGTATGTTGTGTGGGTCGATCCTGACTTCATCACAACATACGACATTGAGTTATTAGCGGGTCACAACTTCCGTTTGGAATCAGCCTCTGACCTGAAATCCGTTATCGTGAACGAAGCAGCATTAAATTCTCTTAAGCTGGGCACTGCCGACGAAGCCTTAAAAGAGCACCTGCTTGTCAACGACACCAACAGCATCATTGGCGTGGCTAAGAATTTCAACTGGAACTCCTTGAAGTCCGACATCACACCATTCGTATTCATGCCCGATACCATAATGCCTGTGCGTATCTCGGTACACCTGCAAGGCGGCTCCATACCAACAACAATCGATGCTCTCGAAAAACTGTATCATACCATGATGCCAAACGATCCATTCCAGTACAAATTCCTCGACGACTCGTTCAATCTTCAGTACAAAGCCGATCAACAGTTCGGCAAGATCTTCGGGATGTTTGCTGGTCTCGCTATCGCTATTTGCTGTCTTGGACTGTGGGGTCTCGCATCTTTCACAACTTCACAAAGAATGAAAGAGATCGGTATCCGAAAAGTGCTCGGTGCCCCAATTGCCAGTATCGCTGCACTTTTGGTGAGGCAGTTCCTGGTACTAATTGCCATTGCAGCGATCATCGCAATACCGCTCGCGTGGTATGGAATGGATTCGTGGCTTAGCGGCTTTGCGTACCGGATAGGCATCGGCTGGCAATTATTCGCAATCCCTATACTGGCGCTCACCTCAATCGCGTTGTTGACTATAGGTTTGCAGGTAAGGCGCGGTGTGGTAATGAACCCGGTGGATGTGTTGAAGGCGGAATGATGTGAAGAGGTGAAGAGATGAAGAGATGAAGAGTCTGGCTGCCAGATTCATCATCTCCTCACCTCCTCACCTCTTCACCTCCTCACATCCTCGTAAATCGGCCTGTTATTTGCCTGCAGATCGCTATTTTTGTAGGTCGATTTTTTAAGCTTGAAAAGGTTCAAACGCATCCTTTTTTACTTCGCGCTTACGGTAGTTACGTTGCTGGTGGCGTTGGTGATCTCTGTATATCTTTTCAAAGACCGGATCATCAATCAATTCATACAGGAAGCCAATAAAAGCCTCAATACACCCGTCAGTATACGGAAGATTGACGTCTCCGCCCTGTCTGATTTTCCCAGCCTCGCCATCGTATTTCACGATGTTTATGTGGAAGACAGTCACCCCGGCAAAGACACCCTGCTGACGGCCAAAACCATTTCGTTCCGACTAAATCCGATCGAAGTATGGCAGGGCGTTTACGACGTCCAGGGGCTTCGCATCGAAAACAGTATCACACGGCTAAAGATCAACGCAGTAGGCAAAGCCAATTACAACATCGTAAAAGAGACCAGTGGCGGCAGCGGCGGTACGATCTCATTCGACCTGAAGAATGTAAAGCTGATCGACACCGAAGTTTCTTACGACGACAAGGAAGCTCATCAATATCATTTATTCCGAAGCGATGCTCTCAATTCCTCGATAGGGATCACCGGCGATCTTTACAAGATCCACGCCGAAGGAGACGTAACAACCGAACAGATCGGTGTAGGCTCCCAAAAATTTCTCGTACATAAAAAATTCGATGCCATCACTGATATCGACTACGACGACGAGAGCAAGCTCGTAACCATTAAGCCATCAACACTCGAGCTCAGGCGATCGATATTCGAAGTCACCGGCACGTATCGTTTCAAAGAAAAGAACCTGATCGATATTGAAGCGCATGGAAAGAATACGGACATACAAACCGTATTGACATTGTTGCCCGAAGATTTCAGTAAACAGTTCCGCGATTACCAGAGCGATGGTGATGTGTATTTTACTTTCAATGTGAAAGGCGAGATGAGCGCTAAAAAAGACCCGCTCTTCTCGATCGCCTTTGGCTGCACCGACGCCACCGTGTTCCATCCTTCGTATAATTCGCGCATCACGAAAGCTAACCTCGAAGGGTCGTTTGCCACACCATCGTTCTCAAGTCTCGCCGACGCGAAGCTTTTCCTGAAAAAAGTAAGGGGCGAACTCAATGGACTTCCCTTCGAAGCAGACTTCGGTCTGAGCAACTTCGACAATCCTGTGATCGATCTTGTGTTCAAAGGCGATCTCGACGCGAAGTCCATCATGTCGTTCTATCCCATTCCCGGCGTGAATGAAATGAGCGGCACTGTGAAGGCCGACGTTTCTTTTGCCGGCGAGGTCGGTTTGCTAAAAAAGAAGTCCACGGCGCAACAAGTGAAAGCCGCCGGCACGCTCGACCTCTCGGAGCTGTATATGTCGTTCGGCAAGCGCCCGGTTGTTGTATCGGGACTGAATGGATCGCTGCAGTTCAACAACAACGACCTGGCATTGAGCAATTGTCGCGGTACCATTGGCGGATCCGATTTTGTTTTGAATGGCCTCTTTAAGAATAGCGTCACTTTCCTGCTGTTCGAAAACCAGCCGATCGGGGTTGAGGCAGATCTTCGATCGAAGTTCCTCGATCTTGATGAGCTCTTCAGTATTGCTTTTGGCAGTGAGAAGTCGAATGAATATGCTTTTTCTATTTCTCCGAATCTATATCTCAACTTCAATTGTAATGTCGGTTCATTGAAATATCGCAGGTTCAATCCACGGAAGATCGAAGGGAACCTGCTGATCAAAAACCAGATGGCGGTTTCGAGGAAGCTGGCGTTCAATGCCATGGGCGGATCTATTACGATGGATGGTATCGTCGATGCAAAAAATCCGAAAGCTATCGACGTGGTCAGCGGTTTTAAGTTGAACAGTGTATATATCGATAGTTTGTTTTACGTGTTCGAGAACTTCGACCAGGATTGGATCCAGGATAAACATCTGAAAGGACAAGCAACCGCAGAGATCAATACGGAGATGAATCTCAACGAAAAACTGAATCTCTATTCTGAAACTCTCGTGGCCGACATCAGCGCCGTTATCAAACACGGCGAGCTCAACAACTTCGAACCGATGAAAGCATTGAACCGATATCTCGACGACGAAGGACTGGCCAAATTGCGCTTCGGCGATCTCAAGAACGATATCCACATCGAAAAGAAGGTCATCATCATTCCACAAATGGAGATCAGCAGCAACGTAACCAACATTCAACTGAGCGGAACCCATAACTTCGATGGACATATCGACTATCGTGTAACTGCACCACTACGCAACAAGAAGAAGATCGATCCCGATGAAGCCTTCGGCGCCATAGAAGACGATGGTGGAGGAAAAGCTAAAGTATTCCTGAAGATCACAGGCACCACCGACGACTATGATGTGAGCTACGACAAGCAAGCACTCAAGAAGAACATTGCTGCCGGATTGAAGAAAGAAGTGCAGGAACTAAGGGATGCGGTGAAGACGAAGGGGGTTAAGAAGAAGAAGGAAGTTGAATTATCGGATGAGGCGTTCGATTGGGATGATAATGAGATGAAGAGGTGAAGAGGTGAAGAATCGTCACAATCCCAGCTCTTCACATCCTCACCTCTTCACATCCTCACCTCCCGAAGTAAATAAACGGTGCCCAGTAATTCGGGTGCTTGAATTCCTCCCCAAACTCACCTTTGATAAACCTTCTTTTTAGCTCCGTCACCACCTGCGAGTAACTTTTTCCCTTCGCCGCTTCTTTATAGAGATCACTCATGAACAACATGGTCGATGTATCGTTCACAGGCCACAACGACACCAACGCCGCATTCGATCCTGCAACCAACAGGGACTGTGTGAGGCCCGTGATGCCTTCGCCTCCGTAGATCTTTCCCAGGGCCGTTTGGCAGGCCGAGAGCACCGTGAGGTCCGTGTTCAAATTCAACGACGCTATCTCATTCACGTTCAAAAACCCATCCTCTTTACTGGTCTCATTAGTAAAAATGCTCATCGCCACGCCCGAAAGATCCGGTATCTCTTCGATCACAAAACCATGAGTCGCCAGGTGCAGAACTTTATACTGCTTCAGCTCACCACTCGCCGACATAGCCTTCAAACGGTTCTCTGTAAAGCCGCGGCCCGAAAAGATCTCGGCACCGGGAACATTCTTCGCGATCGACTTCACTTCTTCAAGTGTACCAGGCAGCGGGTTCATCGCAGTGTTTCCAAACAGCGCGGCATAAGCCCTTCGTTGCGAGGTGCCGTTAGCTTTGTTCTCTTCAACTTCCGCTTCGAGCACATTCAGGTCGTGCTGCGTTTTAAGAACGGGAGCAATCGTAGCGTTGGGCTCGTAGATCGCTCCACCCATGGCAACCAAAGGCTTGCGCCCAGTCGGGTATTGCCTTTCACTGATCAATCTTAGCGCGCCCGTGGAATTCAGATAGCGCACATTGTACTTTTCAACGAGGTACTTACCATCGAACATCTGGAGCGCTTCGAATGGAATATAATTAAGTACATCATCGGGTGATATCAGCAGGCTCTTGATGCCTCCCAGCCGGTTTAGAACGGGAAGGATGAGAAACTTATAGTAGCCCTGCAGATATTCCTTCAGGATATCGTCTCCAACGCCGGGTCTTTCGAAGAACTTTCTCGTAAGCTGCGTTACTTTTTCGAAGTCCGCCATTGCTACACGCGACTCACGACTCAGGTCCTGCCCTCTTCGTTCGCGATGTTCCATGTTCATGCGATCGAAATATTTTTCTTTGATGTTACCGATGAACATATCGTCGGTGTGGAACAACACCTTCGAATACTTTTTACTGATCACGAGAATGATCAGTTCCCGGGCTGAGAAGAGCTGGTAGAAGATCGCAGCCTCGTCGTCTTTTAATATTTTTTGCAGATCGGCGATGGATCCCGGCGGAACATCTTTTCCCTTCGCGAGGCGTTCGGTGAGCACACGACTTCTGCTCCCCTCTATGGCTTCATAAGTCTTCTCTGCATTGCCGAGATTCGCATAACAGGCCGCAAGAAATTCGTAAGCGCTTATCTGCGATTGATAATACGTGAGCTTGTCCTCCGCGCTGATCTCGCCCATGCTTTTCTTCGAAAGCTCAATGGATTCTTCGAGATATTGGGCAGCATACTGGTATCCCTGCGC
Source organism: uncultured Ohtaekwangia sp. (assembly GCA_964490505.1). Lineage (GTDB taxonomy): Bacteria > Bacteroidota > Bacteroidia > Cytophagales > Cyclobacteriaceae > ELB16-189. Next base: position 52,845 of record CAZBCP010000002.1, read on the forward strand.
ATGATACATCATCACACCTGTGGTTAGCAACGCCGAGGCTGCGCGACCCCACATCTGTTTTTGCTTGTAGATCTCTACAAGGCTGCCGTAAAGCCTTATACATTTCGACTGACCCTCGACTGTACCCAGTTTGTAATATGCCAATCCAAGATTGCCGAGGATCGTTGCAACGAGATATTCGAACTTGTACTTCATCCCGATCTCGAGAGCTTTCTCACCAAAGTAGATCGCATCGTTCACATCGGTATCGAAGCGCGCGATGTTGTAGGAAGCACAGAGCGAATTCGCAGCGTTCGCGGCGCCATATCGGTTGCCCGACTTCTCAGCAAGCTGGTACGCTATCGTAGCAAGCTTTCGCGCTTCGTCATTATTCCCCAAAGCATCGTACGACGAGGCTTCTAAGATCAATGCGTTCACATCATGAACATGCAATGGAAGCTTTTCCGACAGGGCGAGGATCTCATCGGCGTAGTCGACAACTTTTTCATCGTTGCCTAGATCGTAATAAGTTTTAATGAGCTCGTTCAACAACATTGTTGCCTGGTATGGATTCTGCCCGTAACCATTTTTTGTCATGTAGTTGAAACCGGCTTCGGCAGCATCGAGGCCCTCGCTGGGGCGACCAAGATCGCGAAGCCAGCGGGATGCGAGGCCATATGCTCCTAACGCCAGCTCCGGCCATTTCATCTGTGTGTATCGTGCCGCATAATCATCAGCAATAGATCGGATCTTCGAAGGGTCCTGGTTGAATTCATTCACCATCTCGCTAAGCCTGGGATATCTTTCTTTTACGCGGCTGTATTCCTGCAGATACCAGTCGGCCAATTGATTGAATACAATTGCTTTATTGTTATTGGCTCCGACCTTTCTTATTTCGTCAACAGCTTCATTGATCGGGAACGTGGGAACATAAAGCTTTACAGTCTCTGTGAGATATCGCTTAGCCATATTGATATCACCATCAAGGGCGTAGTAATAAGCGGCGTTGTAATACCCCGAAAAATTAGTTGGATCAATAGCATGAGACGCATCGATATACCCACTGGCATCTTTGTATCGCCCCAGGTTGATCATATCATAAGCAGCGATGAGATGCGCATTGATATTATCCTGGTAAGCGGCATAAAGCTCGCGCGACTTCTCCAATGAAGAAGCATATTGTCCTGCATTAGCTTCGTCGAGCGCTGCCTGCTCAAGCTTTTGATAGTAGTCGTCCTGCGCAAACGCAATTGTGCAGATAAAAAATAAGAGAAGGGCCAGTCCTGCTCGACCGGCCCTTAAACACAATCCAACCCTAGGCCAAAAATCTTGAACCATTATTTATCAAGGTTCACACGCGCGAACCACAGCGCGCTGCCTTTCTTATTTTCACCGAGGTAGTTAACCTGGTTGGTGTTGGTGAATTTGAGATAGTTGAGAATACCACCGTAGTGTGCAAAGTTGTCGCCGTTTCCGTATTCAGAATACTTTGCGAAGCTTCCGTTAGCGAGATCGATCTTCGCCATCTTCGGCATACCGAGCGGCTTATCTACTGTGAAGTCGAGTTCCTTTACAACTTTCGAATCAACGTTATCGAAGAAGCTCCAATAAAGATTCTTTCCATCGTTACTGAATTCGAAGAACTGGTAGTCGGGCGACAACGCAGCCTTCTTTTTGTTCATAGTGTACTCAGAGATCAACTGTCCCTTGTTGTTGAAGTGGAACATCACAAGATCCTCGTATTCACGACCAATGATCTGGCCTTTGCCATTTCTTGCGAGTCCATAGTTCTGGCCAGCGAGAACGAGATCGCCAACAGGACTTACGATTGCTTTGTTGAACACTACGCGACGACCGTTGTAAGGCTCGCCTTTCTTGCCATCGGGCTGAGGTTTCAGTTTCGCTTTGAAGTCATCCATGGTGGTAGCCGTGATGAAATCCATTTTGCCGTTCGTGATCTTTGCAAGCTGGAATTGAGGCCACTTGGTTTTGTCGCTTCCGACTTCTGCCCTGCTCACGTAATATTCTTTTTGCTCATCGTTAGAAGGTCCGTAGATGTAAACCGAACCGTCTTCTGATTTCATGAACTCATCGATCCTCCAGAGGCTGTTTGGTGAATTGAACTTGATGCGGTCGATGAGCTTGCCATCATAAGACACGCGAACGTAAGTGTATTCTGTTGCGTCTTTGTTCCAGAGGTCTTTGCCACCGACATATCTTGGGATCTTTGTTGATGCGAATACTGCTACGAAGTCGGTCTGATTCTCGTCTTCGTCGAGGAAGCTCCAGGTTCCTGCAAGAGCCTGCGGCGTTTCGAAGTTCACGGAAACATCAGCGAGTTTGGTAAGGTTGATGTCGTACTTTACAAAGTGGTAGTTCATGACGTGGTTGAGTGGTCCTTCTTTTGGTGAACCCTTCTCGCCCACGAGGATCATCGCAGTACCATCGTTGTTGTTTTCGATGTGATAGTGATAGAACAATTTCTTATCGTCGTCGGTCTTCGCCTTCAACTTACCTTCTACTGTCGTGTTCACGTTATAGCCACCGCTAAACCAGTTCCAGTTGTAGTGAGCTACTTTGTGTTTCAACACAAGCGTTCCCATCATATTGGGTTCTACAAAAAGACCTTCCTTCTCGAAGTTCTCTCCTTTGTAGCGCTTGGGGCGGTACTTCGAAGGAAGTTCTCTTTCGAGGTCGATAATTTCTTCTCCCTGGTTTACGAGGTTGAAGTTGTAGTCGAACGTATAGCTGATAAACTTCGCCTGGTTGCGTTTTGCGCGAACACGGTAGATGACATCGAGCTGCTGTTTCGCCTCGTCGTTGTTGATCAGGTGAATAAACCCTTTCTGGGCGTCCTTCGACACAGCGAAAGTCTTCTCCACATCGATTGTCTGGCTTTGTGCCGTGCCTACCGGCAGGCAGGCTATGACTGACATCAGCATCAAAGGCAGGATTAGATATTTCATGGGGTATGTGTTTTTAATGTTCTTCAAAGGAACAGCCATCGTAGCCTGCCTTCAATCCGTATCTGCTGGTAATTTGGCATACCGACCAGTGGGTATTTATCGTCCGTGCTAGCCCTTAACTTGAACTGATCTTTACTTCTGTAAGCGATTTAGGATATGGTAATCATTACCTTTTCAAAATGTTGCGCTTTAGATTCTCTTTGTTGGTCGCTCTCTTGATGCCCTTCGTCTCAGGTTTTGCTCAAAAGTTGAGCGAGCGAGACAGTGTCCACTACATCAATAAAAACTTCTACAAGCTATACAGCGCAGACTTTGGTCATGCTGCCGAAATGGCCAGGTGGGCGACCGAGATTTCACATGAAAATGGATGGGCTACTGAAGAGGCGTGGTCGAATCTCGATTGGGGTGTTGTTACATTTCTTTCGAGCGATTACAAAAACGTGTTGCCTCGCTACCTGAGGTCACTCGAGCTGTTCGATTCACTGAAAGATCAAAATGGACTTGCTGCCATCAATAACGAGCTGGCGGTATTCTATCATAAGCAAAAAGACTACGATAAATCGGAAGCAGCCCTTGTTGCTGCCGAAGAGAATGGTCGTGCTGCCGGTAATCTTGAACAGCTAGGCACAACGATGGACCACCGTGGGTCGTGGCTTGTGGCAGATGGAAAATACAAGGAGGCGCGTCCGTATTTCGAAGAGGTACTTCGCATCCGTAAAGAGATAAAAGATAGTGTGGGCCTCGGTTATGCCTATCTGAATTTTGCGGAGATGGCTTTGAGTGATGGTGACCTGGAAACAGCTTTGAAAGATCTCGACTCGTCGACAGTTGTGCGCAAGAATATTGGTGATGAGCAGGGTGTGGTCGTGAACCTGGTGAACAAGGGCGAAACGTACTTCGGAGCAGGAATGTATAAAGAAGCGCTGCCGTTGTTTTTGGAGGGACTTAGCGAAGGGAAGAGAATTAAGTATACCGATCTCGTAAGGCACACGAATGGTTTCGTCGCGAGAACTTATGAGTTAATGGGCGATTACAAGAACGCGTACAGGTACCAGGAAGAAGGATATAAGCTTAAGGATAGTCTTTTCAATATAGAGAGAACAAAAGTTATACAGGATCTTCAAACGCAATACGAGACCGAAAAGAAGAATCAGACTATTGCATTGCATGCTGCCACGATCGAAAGAAACTATTTTATTATTGGAGGTCTGGCGGTAACTGTGATCTTATTGATCATTGTATTCATTCTGTGGCGGGCAAAACATATCCAGCAACAGCAGGCTGTTCTGCAAGAACAAAAGATCAGGTTACGCGAGGCTCAAATAAACGCCGTTATCGAATCGCAGGAACAGGAAAGAAAGCGCTTCGCAACAGACCTGCACGATGGCATGGGGCAGCTGATCTCGGCACTACAGCTCAACATCTCATCTCTTCGTCAGCAATCATCGTTCGAGAAACGCGATCAGTTGTTCGAGTCGTCAGAGCAGTTGCTTAACGAGGTCCACGACGAGATCAGGAATATTGCTTTCAACCTGATGCCGCCGGTGCTTGTGAAAGAGGGACTCGTGCCCGCCGTAAATGAGCTCGTTCGCAAGATCAATAAAGCAGGAAAGATCAAAGCGATGACATCTGTCTTCGATGTGGACGAACGGCTGCCGCAAGTGGCGGAGGTGTCTTTATATCGTGTTGTGCAAGAGCTGCTGTCGAACATCATCAAGTATTCTCATGCAAGTGAGGTAACTATTTCATTCACGGGCTACGAGAACGAGCTGGTGCTCACGATCGATGATGACGGAGATGGTTATGATCTTAAGGCTTTTCAAAACAGCGGGGAAGGCAATGGCTGGCGAAATGTGCATTCGAGGGTGAACCTGATAAAGGGCAATATCGAGATCGACACACAGAGAGGAAGAAAGAATAATACAATAGTGATAACAGTGCCTGTTTCCGTGGACTTCGTGCATTCCGTGAGGAATGAAAATACCGAGCAGCCGGTATAGGTAACAGTCCTCAATTTTTAGTGCTTTGCCCCAGGTCACATAACTGGAGCATGTTTAGAAAAATTTTTGGCAGAAGAATAGATATGGATAAACGCTCCATCCTTTTGGTCGACGATCACCGCATCCTGCTTGATGGGGTGAAAAATCTTTTGGCGAACTCAAATGACTTCGAAGTAAAAGACACCGCTTCGTCAGGCAAAGATGCATTGCAGCTAATGAAATCCACCGAGTACGACATCATGGTTACCGACTATGAGCTTCCGGGGCTTACGGGTCTGGATCTCATCCGTGCGGCGAAAACTGTCCTCCCCGATATGAAGATCATTGTGCTGAGCATGCACGACGATCCCGCGATCGTAAAGGAGCTTCTTCGTGCGGGCGTTCACGGTTATATTTTAAAGAAAGACACGCACAAGACACTGGTCGATGCGCTTCACAAGGTAATGGCCAATCGCAGGTTCTTGAGCGACGAAATCTCTGACCTATTGATTCAAATGGCAGACGAGCCGGAGGAGAGAGGAGTGCTTACGACAAGAGAAGTTGAGATATTGAGGTTAGTCGCGAAAGAATACAGCAGTCGCCAGATTGCCGAGATCTTATTTATTTCTGAAAGAACCGTGGAGACACACAGGAAGAATATTTTGAAGAAGACGGGTGCTACGAACCTGGTGGGACTTGTGAAATATGCGTATGCAAACAACCTTGTTTGATTTGTAATTCGTAATTAATCACCAATTACAAATCACAAATTGGTAATCACAAATCACAAATCTTTTGCCCTCTCCCAATACACATCCATCTCCGCCAACGTCATCTCTCCCAACTTCTTCCCGTCCTTCGCCGACTCAGTCTCCAGGTACTGAAATCTCTTTATAAACTTTTTATTCGTTCGTTCCAGCGCTTCTTCAGGATCGATATTCAGGAACCTGGCGTAATTGATTAAACTAAATAATAAATCCCCAAACTCAGCCTTCTTCTTCTCGTCATCCTTTTCTTCTTTGAACTCCCTCATCTCCTCCTCCACTTTCTCCCAAACTTGTTCTTTATTCTCCCAATCAAATCCAACACCGCGCGCTTTATCTTGTATCCGGATCGCCTTCACCAAAGACGGTAAACCTTTCGGAACACCTTGCAACACCGACTTATTTCCCGTCTTCAACTTTATCTTTTCCCAGTTTGCTTTCACAGTCTCGTCGTCGTTGGCAACAACATCGCCGTAAACATGTGGATGTCGCTCGATGAGCTTATCGCAAATGGCATTCAATACATCGGCCATGTCGAACATATTTTGCTCCGAAGCTATTCGTGCATAGAAAGTATTGTGCAGCATCAGGTCGCCCAACTCTTTCTTTACTTCTTTCCAGTCGCCTTCGATTATTGCGTCCGACAATTCATAAGTTTCTTCGATGGTGAGGTGACGAAGTGTTTCCCAGGTTTGCTTCTTATCCCACGGGCAGTTTTCGCGAAGCTCATCCATTACGGTGAGCAGGCGGTCGAATGCTTCGAGCTTGGCTTTTCTGTTGGGATCGGGGGCGGATAAGGGCTTCTTCATATGTTACGTTTCACGCAAAGGACGCAAAGGTAATGCATCGCAAAGGTCTCTAAAATTCGCTTTGCACCCCTCGCGCCGCACTGCCTTTGCGTGAAAGAATCCAGAACTTAAACCAGTGGCTGGCTGTTAACTTTATAGTTATCTTTGTTGCAATCTAGTTCAAATGGCAGTCTTTCTTTTGTCACTCGGTATTTTCGCTCTCTTCTTCATACTGATGTCGGTACGCCTGATTTTCGTGAAGAATGGCGAGTTTCGAGGCACATGTGCCACTCAGAGTCCCTTTCTTGCCAAGCAGGGGATCACCTGTGGCTACTGTGGTAAAACCATCGGGGAAGGCGACGCCTGCGGCGATCCTGACAAGGCCAAAGAAGTTATTGAACTACCCTCCATAGCAAAGAAAAATAAGTGACACTCATCAAGTCCATTTCGGGAATACGGGGAACCATCGGCGGCGCCCCGGGAAACTCGCTTACACCGGTAGACGTTGTGAAGTTCGCAGCAGCTTTCGGCACCTGGGTTAAAAAAAGAAAAGGAAAGAAGGTTGTCATCGGCCGTGATGCTCGCATCTCCGGCGAGATGGTGAGTACTCTCGTTGCTAATACACTCAAAGGCCTCGGGCTCGATGTTATCGACGTCGGCCTCTCAACCACCCCTACTGTCGAACTTGCCGTAATGATCGAGAAGGCAGGTGGCGGCGTTATCCTTACTGCCAGCCACAATCCTGCTCAATGGAACGCTCTCAAGTTATTGAATGAAAAAGGTGAGTTCATTTCCGCGGCCGACGGCGCCGAAGTGCTTCGACTCGCCGAAACAGATAGCGTAGACTTCGCTCCCTACGACAAACTCGGTCGTCATACTTTCAACACCACTTATATCCGCCGACACATCGAGCTCATTCTCCGTCACAGGCTCGTGGATGTGAAGGCAATCAAGAAAGCAAAATTCAAAATAGCAGTCGACGCGGTGAACTCAACCGGCGGCATTGCAGTGCCTGCATTATTAAAAGAGCTCGGTGCAAAAGTGGTCGAGATCAACTGCGATCCATCCGGAAAGTTTGCTCACAACCCTGAACCGCTCCCCGAAAATCTCACCGAGATCATTTCTGTTGTCAAAAGGTCCAAGTGTGACCTGGGTATCGTTGTCGACCCCGACGTCGATCGCCTTGCTATCGTACAGGAAAACGGGCAGCCATTCGGAGAAGAATACACGCTGGTTGCCGTGGCAGACTATGTGTTGAGCCGTCGTAAAGGTAATACTGTATCGAACCTGTCGTCGACCCGTGCGTTGCGCGACATTACCGAGAAGACAGGTGGTAAATACACGGCAGCTGCCGTAGGCGAAGTGAATGTCGTTACAGCCATGAAAGAAAGTAAAGCCGTGATCGGTGGCGAAGGCAACGGTGGTATCATCGTTCCCGATTTCCACTATGGCCGCGACGCTTTGATCGGCATTGCGTTGTTCCTCACTCACCTCGCGAAATCGAAAAAGAAGGCTTCCGAATTGCGCGCCAGCTACCCCGCTTATTTCATTTCAAAGAACAAGATCGAACTTACACCCCAGATCAACGTGGATAAAGTACTCGACGAAGTTCGCAGTCGTTACTCCATGGAAGAGATCAATACAGCCGACGGCGTAAAGATCGACTTCGAAAAAACTAAAGAGTGGGTGCACCTAAGAAAATCAAATACAGAACCGATCATCAGGATCTATGCAGAGTCGAAAAATGAATCTTCGGCTACGCAACTGGCTTCGAAGATCATCGCTGACATTCAACAGATAATTAAATTATAGTTTTGTACGACCATGAGTATCTATCTCGATAACGCCGCTACCACGCCACTCGATCCGGAAGTATTCGAGGCAATGAAGCCGTTCCTGATCGAAAACTTCGGCAACCCGTCATCTACTCACGCCCACGGACGACAAGTGCGTTCTGCTATCGAATCGTCGCGGAAGAAAGCCGCCGAGCTTCTCAATTGTACACCCGGCGAGATCATCTTCACTTCCGGCGGTACCGAAGCCGACAATACCCTGATCACAAGCACCGTTCACACGTACGGCGTCAAGCACGTGATCTCTTCCGCTATCGAACACCATGCTGTTCTTCATACTATCGAAAATCTCGAAAAGGCCGGCACCGTCGAATTCCATAAAGTTGATCTCGATAAAAATGGTCACGTCGACCTAGATCACCTTGCGAAGCTGTTAGGCCAATACCCGGGTGCTTTGGTGTCGCTCATGCATGCCAACAACGAGCTTGGTAATCTGTTGGACATCCAGAAAGTTGGCGAGATGTGTAAGAACGCGAACGCATTCTTCCACTCCGACACCGTTCAGACAATGGGTCACTACCGGCACAACATGAAAGACCTTTTCGTGTGTGGCCTCACAGCCGGCGCTCATAAATTCCATGGACCGAAAGGCGTCGGTTTCATGTACATCCGTAAAGACAAGAAGATCCATCCATTCGTTCACGGCGGCGCACAGGAACGCAACATGCGTGGCGGTACAGAAAATGTTTATGGTATTGTTGGATTGGTGAAGGCACTCGAGATCGCTTATCGCGACATGGATGAGCATCAAAAATACATCAGCGGACTAAAGTCACGCATGATCGAAAAACTTAAAGCCGAGATCCCGGGCGTAACGTTCCACGGCGATTCTGCTAACCTTGACAGGAGTCTTTACACCGTATTGAATGTGAGTCTTCCTGAGTCGGAAGAAAATGATATGATCCTCTTCAACCTCGATCTGCAGGGCATTTCTGCATCGGGCGGAAGCGCATGTTCGAGCGGAGCCACAACAGGGTCACACGTATTGGGAACGTTGTATCCCGGTTCAAAACGCGGAGCCGTTCGCTTCTCGTTCAGCAAATACAACAAGCCCGAAGAGATCGATTTTGTTGTCGAAAAACTTGCAGAGCTGGTATCGACCAAAATCTCAAGCTAAGCCCTGTTTCGCAGAGTGCCCGAGAAGGCCCACAAACGTCTCAAAGAATGACTTTGTGTTCTTTGCGCTTCTTTGAGCAACTTTGTGGAATAGCTCAATGACAACAGTCAGTTTTATCGGCTCCGGCAACCTCGCCTGGCATCTCGCCCCAGCCCTCGACAATCTTGGTTTTGTTGTAAAGGAGGTCTTTAGCGCACGGCCAAAGAATGCTGCTGCATTAACCGAACGTCTTTACCAGGCCGAAGTAAAATCGTCACTCGATTTTTCCGATAGTCCGTCGGATGTATTCTTCATTGCAGTTTCTGACGAAGCAATCGGCGACGTTGCCAAAGAGATCATCCTTCCGGAGAATGCAACGTTGGTTCATACATCGGGTAGTCAACCCCTGAGCCTGTTACAATTTTCGGCAGCAGATCATTTTGGAGTGTTTTATCCTTTGCAGACTTTCACGAAAACACGTCCGATCGATTTCAAAAACGTTCCCGTGTTTATCGAAGCCAACGATACGGAGTCGGAGAAAAAGCTGATGACCATTGCGAAGGCACTCACTAAAAATTATAAGAAGATCACCTCGGAAGAACGAAAGGGCCTTCACGTAGCAGCAGTATTCGCCTCCAATTTCCCTAATCACATGCTCAGGATCTCGAAAATGATCATGGAAGAAAAGGGCCTGAATTTTGATTGGTTGAAACCGGTGATCCTCGAAACCATTAATAAAGCATTGGCCATCGGCCCCGAATATTCGCAGACCGGTCCCGCCGTTCGCGGCGACCTTGAAATACTTGACCAGCACATGGAATATTTGAAAGGCGATAAAGTTGCCAGAAAGATTTACGAGATTGTAAGTCAGGACATCATCGACAAATCATCATAACCTAAATACACAATGAAAAGCAGCCTGTTAGTTATTCTTTTATTGGCATCTGTCTGCTCGTTCGCACAGCCTCTTACGCGCGAACAGATGGATCCTAAAGTCACCGAGTTCTATGATCTCAAGCCGGCAAAAATTACTCCCGGTGCAACACCACAAGATGCTCCCTCCGATGCCATCGTTCTCTTCAATGGAAAAGATGCAGGCGAATGGGAAGCAGCGAAAGATGGATCGGCTCCGAAATGGGATGTGAAAGACGGCGCGATGACCGTTACAAAAGGCGGTGGCGATGTTAGAACAAAAAAGACATTCGGCGATTTTCAACTTCATATCGAATGGAGAACACCTAGCGAAATAGTTGGCGAAGGACAGGGCCGTGGCAACAGCGGCATCTTCCTCCAGGGTCTCTACGAAGTACAGGTACTCGACAGCTACGAAAGTGTTACATATTCAAACGGACAAGCGGGTTCGATCTACAAGCAAGAACAGGCTGTTCCACTTGTGAACGCATGTAAGAAGCCTGGTGAATGGCAGACTTATGATATCATCTTCACTGCTGCACGTTTTGGAAGCGGTGGAAGAATGATCATCCCTGCTTATGTTACTGTGCTTCACAATGGAGTGTTGATCCAGGCACACACTGCTATCACAGGACCAACAGAATACAAAGGCCTGCCGGTTTACAAACAGATCGACAAAGGACCCATCCAGTTACAGGATCATGGTAATCCTGTGAGCTATAGAAATATCTGGATAAGAGAATTGTAAGCGAAAATAAAAAGGGCCTTACGGCCCTTTTTTATTAACTTCAGTCCTTCATCCCACCACTCCCCTTTATGCATTTCCGCGTTATTACTCTCACTGTAATTATTATGGCTGCGATCGCCTCTTGCGATCAAGATGATCCTACCGATGAGCAAACAACTGACAACCCCGAGATAACAAATATTGAAGGAGCCGGCAAGATCCAGGCCAATTCAACCAATCTCATACTCCATATTGACGACGTATCTGAACCGAAGATCCGCCTGTACAATGCGGACGGAAGTCTAGTCACTCCCCAGCCAACCCTAAACTACATTTCGGATAACCCGGGCACCGTTTCTGTTTCGAACGGCAAAATTACAGCCAACGAAGTGGGTGTTGCTAAGATCAAAGTCTCCAGCGGCGACAACGGCGCAGAGTATATTAATGTGACCGTGGTACCGGATACTGTTGCGATCCCGGATGGTGCCGGCAACGCAGCCTTCTTTCCTTTCGTGGTTGCATTAGAAGTATCAAAGTCGGCCGACGAACCTATGACGGTTGCCAGTGATTTCAAGGGAACCGAACTGTCTGGCGTGCCTGTGGTCCTTGAACCCGTGGATCCCAACTCGGGGTTAAGCATGAACGACAATAAGATCACAGCAACAAAGACCGGGATCCATAAAGTCCGCGCCAAATCCGGCGATCAATATCTAAGTGGCGACTTTACTGTCGTGGTCCACAATGGCAAGCAGGAAGATCAGGTTAATATAGGCTACTACCTTTTGCATTTTCCCGGTCAGTTCAAACGGTACGACGTGACCGCCGAACCTGTAATCCTGAGCGTCCTCGAAAGCGGTTGGAAAGACAACAGCTTGTATTTTAAATGGTACAACGACGAGCCGGACTTTATGACTTCAAAGCATCCTGGCATCGTCGACATTACCCTGGAGAACCGGGTAAGGTCTGTTTCGCCCGGCGGAACAGAGATCACAGTTAGCTATGCAGGATTTGAGTCACATTTCAAGACAGTGGTATCGGTTGATATGGCTGGCAACTGGGGTGCATCCGACGCGAATGGAAAAGAGTATAACCTTTGCTTCGATCCCGTCTCATATCCGATCAACTACAACGCCTATACTGTCGACTACAAGTTTGTGAGCCCTGGTATCTACATTTTTGGCGATGCTTTCGTGGGCAAGGGAACCAACGTTATTGCAGATGCATCATACTACACTTCGGGTTATGACTACACTTTCGGTCCACCAGACCCTAACGCTGTCTTCGGTCAGATCTGGCCATTTAAGAACGGAGTTGTTGTAAATGATACCGGTGGGGTGGGCGGTACGGCTGGCTACCTGCTATACTGGCTAGGTGATAATTACCATGTAAAAATGACGGTCGGTGGTATGGAACTCGATCTTTTCAGAGGCGCCGGCGATTGTACATTGCCCGGCGATAATGACCCCGAAGATCCGGACGAACCGGACATTGAGCTTATTTACGGTGAATGGAATATGATCTCACAAACTTATCACTTCCCTGATGATCCCGACAACGAGATCGTAGACAACCTTAATTCCTGTGAGTTGAGTGTGGTCTACACATTTACAAGCGATGGTCAGTACACCGAATCGGTCATATGTGGACCTGGTGGTGTTCCTGATGGTGACGATATTTATGAGGCAACATGGTCGTTTGTCGATGGTGTCTTTATCCTCGACGGCGAGGAAGGGATCACAATAAAGAAGCTTGATGAAAGCACACTCGTTCTCGTTGCCGATCACCAGGATGGTACCGAAGTAATCACGGCGACATTCACCCGCAAGGTGGAATAAAAAAAGCCCCGGTTGTCGGGGCTTTCTTTTTGATACAAATATTCTTACTTGTTATTAACAGCGGTCTGGGTGACTTCCCCTTTAATAAACAACTGAACTGTTCCGTTAGGAATGTTTGCTGTTACGGTAACGGCCTTATTGAAAGCTCCTACTGATGCAGCATTGTAAGTTGCTTTGATGAAACCTTTTCCACCGGGAGGAACCGGATCTTTTGACCAGTCAGGAGTTGTACATCCACAAGATGCAGCAACGTTTGTGATGATCATTGGCACTTTACCAGTGTTCGTGAATTTGAATTCGTGAGTAACAGGTGTTCCCTGTTTGATTTTGCCAAAATCGAAGTTCTGAGCATCGAAAGTAGCGACAGCCAGATCGGCGGCTTGTGCCGGTGCTGTCTGGCCAAAGCCCTTCACGGCCACGCCTGCCAGCACGATCATCAGAAAAAACAGCTTTTTCATTCTTATAGTGTTTATGGTTTACAAAGTTACTAAAACTCCTTTTGAACACTGCAAACATCGCGGCAAAAAGGCCGCTGGGGTGTTAAAAGGCTTATAATTGATGTTAACAACCTGTTAAAAATCAACCTGTGGTTTAAATGATCGTTAATTTTACATTGTGAGCAGACTGACCTTACGTATTGTGATCATCCTCGCGGGCTTAAGCATCGCGGGTATCACTTTCACCCAGATCTATTGGGTACGCAAGGCTTTCGACATTCGCGAGAATCAATTCTATCTCGACGTCGATGAGTCTCTCCGCGATGTTGCCGAACGCATTTTCGAGATCAATAAAACACCATCGCCCGTTAATAATCCTGTTACGCAGGTTTCTACTAATTACTATGTAGTAACAATTAACGGGCCGATCGATGCGAGCCTGCTCGAATTCCTTATCGCAACAGAATTCGAAAAGAGAAACATAAAAGCCGAGTTTGAATACGGAGTTTATGATTGCATTTATAAATGCATGGCTCAAAATCAGTCGCTCCCGACGCCTGGAAAAACACGACTCGTTAGCGAAGCATCGTTGCCTCACTGGGAAGATGCCCCACCCGATGGATATTATTTCGGAGTACGATTCCCGCAGCTCGAAGCAAACCTGATCAGTCAAATGGGCATCTGGTTGTTCTCGTCTGCTGTGAACCTCGTTGTGATCTTCTTCTTCGTTTATACAATGTTTGTGATCCTCAAGCAGAGAAGACTTTCGGAGATCCAGCGCGACTTCATCAACAATATGACGCATGAGTTCAAGACGCCAATATCCACTATCGCGATCTCGGCAGAAGTTCTCAAAGATCCGTCGATCGTAAATACACCCGAACGACTTCTCAACTATTCCACGATCATACAGAACGAGAACAACAGGTTGAAGCAACAAGTAGAGCGCGTTCTCCAGATGGCCCGTCTCGACAAAGAAGAGATCAAGCTTAAGAAAGAGGTACTTTGTGTTCACGAGATCATTCAGGAAGCGGTAAAGAATATTTCAATTAATAAGAGCGTAAATAGCGAGATCGAGCTCAATCTAAATTCTACGCATTCGAACGTTCACGCCGATAAACTGCACCTTACCAACGTTTTCTTCAATCTGCTCGATAATGCTTTGAAGTATTGCAAAGAAACTCCGAAGATCACAATCAGCACGACGAAGCTCAACGACTTGCTGCACATTACCGTTAAAGACAATGGTATTGGCATCAGCCCCGAAAATCATCGGAAAGTCTTTCAAAAATTCTTCCGCGTTTCGACGGGCAACATTCACGACGTTAAAGGATTCGGCATTGGCCTCAATTATGTGAAGCTGGTGATGGAATCGCACAAAGGCCGGATAAACCTGGCCAGCGAATTGGGTAAAGGCAGTACTTTCACTTTGATCCTTCCTGTTGCATGAATACAAAAATCCTATTGGTAGAGGACGACCCGAGTCTTGGCTTTGTTATTAAGGATAATCTGGAAATGAAAGGGTACCACGTAACGCTGTGTAACGACGGCGAAAGTGGTGAAACAACATTCCATCAAAGCAATTTCGATCTCTGCATTCTCGATGTGATGATGCCGCGCAAAGATGGCTTCACCGTTGCCCGCAACATCCGTAAGAAAGATCAGCAGGTGCCGATCCTGTTCGTCACAGCCAAGTCGATGCTCGAAGACAAGACCGAAGGGTTTAGTGCCGGCGGCGACGACTACATCACGAAGCCGTTCAGCGTCGAAGAACTCCAGATGCGTATCGAAGTTTTCCTCCGCCGTTCGAATGGCCGCGAGAACGTGGATACCGTTTTCAAGCTGGGCAAATTTGAATTCGACAGCAGCAATCTCACCCTGGGTATCGACGGCAACGTGCGCACACTCACGCAGAAGGAGTCCGACGTGCTTGGCCTTCTGTGCAAGAACCGCGACCGTGTTCTGAAACGCGAGGAGATCCTCAAAGCTGTGTGGGGCGACGACGATTATTTTCTTGGAAGGAGCATGGATGTGTTTATCTCCAAGCTCAGGAAATATTTGAAGGATGATCCGTCGGTTCAGATCGTAAATTATCACGGGATCGGATTTCGCCTCGAAATAAAGTAGTAAACCGTCGTTCCCCCGAGCGCGAGTGGGAATCCCCGATCCAACACTTACTTTTGGGGATGATTCCCCGGCTCCGACCTCTCCTGCAAATCTCCCGGTTCTGGAACCTGCTGATCATTGCTGTCGCCCAGTATTTCACGGTCATCTTCTTGGTAGACCCCAAGCTGGTACTCGACTGGCACATGGCGGCGCTGTCTGCGTCCACGATCATCATTGCTGCCGGCGGTTATATCATCAATGATTACTATGATGTGAAGATCGACCTCATCAACAAACCCGAAAGGGTTGTGGTGGGAAGAGGCGTGTCGCGACGTTATGCGATCCTGTTACACACAGTGCTGAGCGTAACTGGCATTCTTTTGGGACTGATCCTTAACTGGAAGATCGGTGCCATCAATTTCTTCAGTGTGTTCATGCTTTGGGTTTATTCTAACCTGTTGAAGAGACTGCCCTTCGTAGGAAATTTCGTTGTCGCCTTTCTTACTGCCGGTTCGATAGCAATACCGTGGTTACTTTATCCCTTCGCCGGCAAGACTAATATTCTTACTTACACACTCTTCGCTTTCTTTATGACACTCGTACGCGAGATCATTAAAGACATGGAGGACCTTAAGGGCGATAATACATTTGGATGTAAGACATTACCTATCGTTTGGGGTTTGCGCAAGACCAAGAATCTCATCTACTTTTTAACGCTCATATTCATATTGAGTGTTCTCCTTATTGATATCCTCGTGGAGCAGTTGCCTATGTTGTACTTTGCGATCTTCCTCTTTGCACCTGTTGCCTGGCTGATGATCCGACTTGTGCGCGCCGATACGAAGAAGGATTTTTATAAACTCAGCCAGCTTTGCAAGGTGATCATGGTGCTGGGGATCTTTAGTATGGCGTTAATTTGAGTGATGAAAAAAAGTAAGATCGCAATTTTCGCTTCTGGCAATGGTAGCAACGCCGAAGCTATCATGGAATATTTTAAGGATAATGAATATATTAGTGTTGACTTACTAATAACCAATAATCCAAAGGCGTATGCGATCGAAAGAGCAAAAAAGTTTGGAGTTCTTTGTAAGGTCTTCGCCAAACAAGATTTCGAAGGTGAGACAGTCAGTCAATATCTTCGCAGTGATCGCGGATGTACTCATATCGTCCTGGCGGGCTTTCTTTGGCTGATACCAGAGAACCTGATCAGATCATTTCCCAATAAAATAATTAACATTCATCCAGCCTTGCTGCCGTTGTACGGCGGGAAGGGAATGTATGGAATGAAAGTTCATGAAGCCGTTAAGGCCAGCGGCGATACTCGCACCGGCATCACTATTCATCTTGTGAATACGAAGTATGATGAAGGTGAGATCCTCGCGCAGAAATCAGTAGAGATCTTATCAAGCGACACACCGCAAGACATCGCGGAAAAAGTACACCAGCTCGAGTATAAGTATTACCCGGCGGTGATAGAGTCATGGATTAAAGGTCAGAAATAGGTGTCGCAAAGGATACGCAGAGGGGCGGAGGTTCGCGGAGGTTTGTTGCATTCCCCGCGTACCTTTGCGTATCCTCCGCGAAACAAAAAAAATTAAACCTCGCTTGCAAACGCCCTCACCGGAAACGTTCCAACTCCTTTAAACTTTGGAGGTACAGCCGTAAAAAGTAATGCAGTAGACGGTAGACGGTCTAGATTACAAAGATGCTCGACGATCAATATCTCCGCACCCAACAATGTTGTGTGAACTGGCCTCGATCGTGTTCTTGTATCATCGATATTATACGAGTCTATTCCCACCAGCTTAACTCCTTTGTCTTTCAAATATTCGGCTGCCTCTTTTGTGAGAAATGGGTGATTCTCAAAATACAGATCGGTTCTCCAATGCCGGGACCAGTTGGTGTTTACGAGGACAGCCTTGTTCTTCACATCGTACTTCTCGAAAAGTGCCGGGCCAATTGCCATCTCGTCGGTACGGATAACTATCGCAGGGATGTTCACGAACCTCTCCAACTCTACTTCACTAAGATCCTTTCCATTCTCGTAACGATGGAACGGACTATCGATATACGTCCCGGTATTTGAGATCAGCTCTATCTTCCCTATCTGAAAGGTTGTTCCTTCTTCGTAGTTTTTCTTCGAATCTTCACGCGAAAGAAAATCGCAGATGATCGGCGCAGGAAGACCTTTGTAAGTGATCATGCCGTGCTCAATCGTGTGACTTAAATCGTATAGTCTTCTCAAACTGGTCAATGAATATTAGTACTGGGTATTGGGTATTGGATATTGGATATTGGTTATCCCCCTTTCGGCGCCATCCATTCAAAGTTCATCCCTTTCGGTATATCTGCAAATATCGACTGGATGAACTCATTCGGTATCGTCAGTTTTCTCTTAACGAGATCCATCCACGCGCCATCTACGGTGATGATCGTACACAACGTTCCATCTTCTTTGGTGAGATGATGCTGAAGCGACCAGCGACTATAGTCCGGCATGGTCTTGAGCACCGTAAAATTGATACTCACTTTGTCTTCCAGCTTCACTTCTCTCTTGAAAACAGCTTCTTCCCTGAACAGGATCGGTCCAACCTGCCACTCTATCAGTTTTTCTGTTGTGAGTCCCTTGCTGTTGAGGTAATTCATACGCATCGCTGCGGCAAAATCGTAGTAAACGGAGTGCCTGAGGTGACGATTTGCGTCGATATCGGCCCAGCGAATGTTGAGAGGTACACTATAAGATTCCATTATTGCTTTTCCGTGTTTTCCGTGAGAACAGTTTTTTTCAGCTCAGCCATTCGGGTCTCGAAGTCTTTTGTAACATCGGCAACCTTCACGCTTTCAAAAAGCTCCATCATGTCGTGGTTGTGTTCTGCCTTACGTCCGTCTTTCAACGAAACGTGAACGAACTTCGACCATAGAGCTGCTTTTACGTTCGTTCGTTTCTCATCGATCATCTGCATTTCGACAAGGATATGATTGGGCGACAGGTCGATGATCGCCGAGCGAAGAATAACTGGCTCATTAACTTTTGCAGAACGGAAATACGATATTTGGTTTGAGCTCACCACCCAACCTACGCCTTGTTTTGCAAAGTCAGCAAGAGTGAAACCGTAAGAGTCGGCGATGTGATCTTCACGCGCATCCATGAAATATTTCACGTACTGGATGTTGCTTAGGTGTCCGTACAGATCGCAATCCGAAAAACGGATCAGCATTTTGGATTCAGGCCATTTTTTCATGCTTTAATTGTTTTGCTCACAGATCACATTGATGCTTTTTTAAACAAGAATATCTGAGCGATCTGTGAGAGCTTCATGCCTTTATTTCTTTTATGATAAGGTCTTTTAAGAATTCGAGTGACTGGTTCAACTTTTTGTGATCATCTAATGCCTTCGCTAAAAATATCGCTCCTTCTATCTGCGAATAGATCACGCTTGCATATCGTTCGCTATTGATGTCATTCCTGAATTCACCAAGCCTCTTACCTTTCTCCATCACGCGATAGAGGTCATTCAGCATTTTATCCACTGCCTGCTTAACATCCTTCTTCAGGCGCGGCATCGTATCGTCTACTTCTATGCTGAAGTTGAGGATCGGGCATCCACCCGCCGCGAGGTGCCTCTTCGTGTAGTCCCTGTGATAATCACAGATCGCGATCAGCTTGTCGAGCATGGTTGTTTTCTGCGTTACAGCCGCCACAATCTCTCCATACACTCTCTCGAACAGGAATTTGAACGCTTCGCGGGCGATCTCCTCCTTGCTCTCGAAGTTCCCATAAAGGCCACCCTTCGCCAGT
Source organism: uncultured Ohtaekwangia sp. (assembly GCA_964490505.1). Lineage (GTDB taxonomy): Bacteria > Bacteroidota > Bacteroidia > Cytophagales > Cyclobacteriaceae > ELB16-189. The sequence continues at coordinate 72,086 of CAZBCP010000002.1, forward strand.
CCCGTTGCCTCCAGGATGTCGCTCATCGACGTGCCTGCAAAACCCTTCCGGTTAAAGATGGGCGCTGCCTGCTCGATTATAAACTGACGGGTTCTCTCGGCCTTTGTAAGCATAACTCAAAGATAATAAAAAGACCGATCGGTCTATTCCCGCAACGCGGGAATCCTGGGAAGGTTGCACGATTTTTTTCAATAACTTTCAATTATGAAATATCTACTGCTAGCAATCGTTTGTTTGGCCGCAATTTCTTGCAATCAAAAACCCGCCGATGAACATGCGCCCCAAACATCCCTCGCCGATCTGAAAGTCTATGATGGCCTGCAAGTCGAGCTCTTCGCCTCCGAACCAATGTTCAGTAACCCAACTAACATGGATATCGATTCGCGTGGAAGAGTATGGATCACCGAAGCCTACAACTATCGCAACCAATACAACCCAAAGAATCCATTAAAGAAAGAAGGCGATCGCATCGTGATCCTGGAAGACACAGACGGCGATGGAAAAGCCGATGAGTCCAAAGTGTTCTATCAAGGTACAGATGTAAATGCGGCCCTGGGCATCTGCGTCCTCGGCAATAAAGTGATCGTTTCATGTAGTCCAAACGTCTTCGTGTTCACCGACGAGAATGGCGACGATGTTCCCGATAAAAAAGAAGTGCTGTTCCAGGGCATCAAAGGCGTCGACCACGATCACGCGATCCACGCATTCAACTTCGCTTACGATGGACGCATCTATTTCAACATGGGCAACGAAGGAAGCATCCTGGTCGACGCAAAGGGCGACACGGTTGTCGACGTTAACGGTCATAAAGTTGTCACCAATGGCAAACCGTTCCGCGACGGGCTCGTGCTTCGAATGAATGAAGACGGAAGCAATGTTGAAGTTGTGGCGCACAACTTCCGAAACAACTATGAACTAACTGTAGATCCTTACGGTACTATCTGGCAATCGGACAACGACGACGATGGCAACAAAGGCACGCGCATCAATTTCGTTATGGAGTACGGCAACTACGGTTTCAAAGATGAAATGACCGGGGCATCGTGGCCTGCGAGGAGAACGAACATGGAGAAAGAGATCCCGCTTCGTCACTGGCACTTAAACGACCCGGGTGTTGTCCCGAATCTTCTTCAGACTGGCTCAGGTTCGCCAACAGGAATGACGATGTACGAAGGCAGTATGCTGCCGAATGTTTTCTACGGACAAATGATCCATGCAGAGCCCGGCCATAACGTTGTGCGATCGTATCCTGTTGAAAATAATGGCGCAGGTTATAAAGCAACGATCGTTAATATCCTCGAAGGCCAGAAAGATCAGTGGTTCCGTCCCGCCGACGTTACCATAGCGCCCGACGGATCTTTGTTCGTTGCCGATTGGTACGATCCCGGCGTTGGTGGTCACCAGGTCGGCGATCTCAATCGCGGGCGCATCTACCGTGTGTCAACTAACAGATCTGAATACACAGTTACACCCAATGATCTTACGACAGCCGATGGTTCTATAGCCGCATTCACGAGTCCAAACCCGGCTACGAGATATCTCGGTTGGAAGTCGCTGGAGCAACTTGGTCAATTGGCGGAAGCAGACCTTGTAAAACTTTGGAAAGGCAGCAGCGTTCGCCTGCGCGCGATGGCTTACTGGTTGTTGATACGACTGCCGAACGGAGATGATTACATCAACGAAGCCTCGATAGACACCGATCCAAACTTCAGGATCATGAGCCTTCGTGGTGCGAGGCTTTTGAAAAGGGACTACATGCGGATCGCTAATAATCTTGTAAACGATCCATCGCCACAAGTGAGAAGAGAAGTAGCGATCGCCATTCGTGGCAAGAATACGATCGAAGCTGCCGACATCTGGACGAAGCTCGCGATGCAATACGATGGTACTGACCGCTGGTACCTCGAGGCACTGGGCATTTCGGCCGACGGCAATTGGGACTTGTATTTCAGCAAGTGGAGAGCAGCTGTAGGAAGCACCTGGAATTCGCCCGGTGGCCGCGATATCGTTTGGCGAAGCCGCAGTAAAGCTTCGTTGCCATTGCTTGCAGAGCTTATCAAAACTTCCGACGACAGCACGATGCTTCGGTACTATCGCGCGTTCGATTTCCAAAAAGATCCTTCGAAGCAGCAAGTGCTGGCTTCGCTCATTCCACAAGTTAAGGGACCGAAGGTCCTCTATGCCCTGAAGCACATGGATGCCTCGAACTTAAAAATGACGCCGGCAATCAATACAGCGTTGAACAAAACATTGGACGATTACAAAGACAAGATCGAATTCGTTGAGCTCGTCAATACTTTTAATCTTAAGGACCGATCAAAAGATCTGCTGGAACTTGCCCTTCGCTATCCCGATAGCTTACAGGCACGCGAGGCAATACGCACGTTGTTCAAATGGGATCGCACCGATGTAATTCAACCGGTATTGTTCGGGAGCGGTAAAGAAAATGCTGTTGCCCTGACACGTGTGATCGATGCTTCTGCAATGTCGAATCCGAAAGCGATCAAGCTGATGGAAGACGTAATGATGGACAGCACGCGTGACATAGAACTGCGCAAACAGGCAGTTCGTGCTTTCGGTGGACCGTGGGAATCGGAAGACAGGCTGTTGCAACTGGCGAAAGACAAAAAGATCCCGGCCGATCTGCAAACGGCAGCAGCCGGTGTGTTCCAAACGGTGTGGCGTGCAACACTTCGTGAGGAGGCCGCTAAGTATCTTACACTCCCGGGGAATAAAGATGGCACGCCATTGCCACCTGTATCGACTCTTGTTGAGAAGAAAGGGGATGCAACGAAGGGACAGGTCGTATTCACCAACACCTGCGCAACTTGTCACGTCGTTAATGGTGCCGGAACGAACTTCGGTCCCGACCTCAGTGAGATCGGCGACAAGCTATCGCCTGAAGGAATGTATACAGCGATACTTTACCCGGACCAGGGAATAAGCTTCGGGTATGAAGGTTATTTGTTCAAGATGACTGACGGCAGGTCGGCGGTTGGTCGCGTTGTTTCAGAAACATCAGATAAGATTGACATACAATTTATGTCGACAACAGAAACGCTGAATCCGGGCGACATAACGAGCAAGACAAAGCTTCCGAACTCACTGATGCCGGGGGATCTTCAGAGATTGATGAGTGAAGAAGAGCTGGTCGATCTTGTTGAGTACTTGAAAGGATTGAGGAAGAAGGAGGTGGCGATGAACTAGCTCTTCTTGAACTTCAACGGCTGAACGTACAGGATCTTTACTGGTTTGCCTCGGACAAGCGCTGGCTTCCATTTACCGATGGTGGGAAAGTACCGCACGACATCGGCCTTCGCCTTTTCGGCCAGGAACCCGGTGACCTTCACTTCCGACATTTCGCCATTCTTGTCGATAACAAACTGCACAAACGCTTGTCCACCATTGGTTTTCAGAAACCTGAATTTTTTGAAAAGGTCCGTTTTGAATTTCTCCATGCCCCCGGGATACTCCGGTGTAACATCGACCTTGTTATAAATAGAATCTCTCATGTTGGGGCGATAGCGAAAGTTCGTAGCCGCAATGGAATCTCGGAACTCATAGATCATATGATTTCCATCGCCTTCAAGCTTATCGATGACTCCATTTCCGTTAACCAACACGGGCTTGTCGAGAACCCAGTATTGTGAGTACTTGCATTCGCCGTGCTTACAGAATTGTGAGAACATGATCTTGCCACCTTCATCGTACGTGTTTACAACTCCGTTTGCGACCAGCACCATGTTCTGGTCGTAATATCCCGTGGCTTCCAGTTTTTTGGAGTTGTCTTTCGTAAAGAACTCCTTGATGTCGTAGGTCTCCCCTTCCTTCGTTAGCACACGATAGAAGTATGACTGTTCTTTCTTTGGAACCTGCCAATTGCCGCGGTCGAAGTAAACAATAACCTGCGCGTGACTGGGAGCCAGATAAAGGATGGTAAAAACGACCAGTAATATGTTAAGGAGTATTGATCTCATTAAAACCACTCTTCGCATCGTTATCAGTCCAGCTCAACGGATAGTTCTTATCCAGGAACTCCAACGAATCTGTCGTTAGGTACAACGGCCTGAACGTATCGATCATCACCGCGAGTTCGTGCGTTTCTTTCGCACCGATGCTCTTCTCTACCGTTCCAGGATGAGGACCGTGTGGCAGTCCACCCGGATGTAATGTGAAAGATCCTCTTTCGATACCTCTCCTGCTCATGAAGTTGCCCTCAGCATAATACAATACTTCATCGCTGTCGATGTTACTGTGATTGTACGGCGCCGGTATCGACAACGGGTGGTAATCGAACAGTCGTGGTACAAAAGAGCAGATCACAAAATTATGCGCCTGGAATGTCTGGTGCACGGGCGGTGGCTGATGAATTCGACCTGTGATAGGTTCGAATTCGTGTATCGAAAAAGCATACGGCCAAAGAAATCCATCCCACCCAATAAGATCCAACGGACTATGATCATAAGCGTAGTGATGCAGATATCCTTGCTTCTTGATCTTGATAAGATACTCACCTCTTTCGTGCTGGGTGATCAATTCCTGTGGTGGTCGAATGTCACGCTCGCAATAGGGAGAATGTTCAAGGAGTTGACCTAACTGATTTCTATATCGCTTTACAGTTTCTACGGGCGAAGCCGATTCGATGATCAATAACCGAAGCGGTCCTTCCTGGAATTCGAGCTTATAGATGACTGTGCGTGGTATGATCACATAGTCACCTTTGTGTATCGAAAGCTTGCCGAACTGTGATATGAGAACGCCCTCGCCATCGTGAACGAACAGTACTTCATCGCCCTCGGCATTCTTGTAGAAGTAATCCATCTTCCTCTTGGCAGGAGAACAGATCGATATCGAACAGTCGTTGTTCTTCAAAAGGACTTTGCGTGCCGAGAGATAATCGTCACCGGTAGTTCCAACCTTCGATGTATTTAAATGTGTTTGACGAAGAGAATAGTCTTCGATGATCTTCGCACCATAAGGCTCTTGTTTATCGATGCCTTTAATGCGGGTAGGTGCATAGATGTGATAGAGATTTGAATAGATGCCCGAGAAGCCCTCAGAGCTTACAAGCTCTTCTTTGTACAAGCTGCCATCGGGTTGCCTGAACTGTGTGTGTCGTTTGGGCGGAATTTGTCCGAGACGATGGTAATACATGCCGAAATCGTTTGAACAAAGGTAAGCTCTCACGGAAAGCACGGAATACACGGAAGGTTTTTTTTCTGTGTTTTCCGTGACTTCCGTGAGAAATCACAACTTCTGCCTATTGAGCTCAGGCACCCTATCGAACATCTTGATCGCCTGCTGCAGTATCTCGTTGTTTTCGTTGAGGATCGGGTAATACCCTTCGTTGCCCCAAACCCTGCGTGCGATCTCCGCCTTGATGAAATTTTGTATCGAAGCCTTGTGAAGCTTCAGATCTCCATACATCGGGTTCACCTTTCCGCGTTTGCCCAGCTCTACCAGGTCGGCGAGGATATCGTCATCGACCACAAAAGATTCGCGGTATTTTTCAAAACCCATTTTCTCTAAACGCTCCTTGTGCTTTTGGGCATAATTGAATGCAAGCTCACGGGGAGCATTGACGTTGAACAGCCTGTTAAAATAAGTGCTGTTCTGGGTTGTATCGAGTGGCACAAAATAGTCGGGCATGATACCACCTCCACCATAAACGGTGCGGCCACCAACTGTGCTGTATTTTAATGAGTCGTTGAACTTAATGCTATCGGCATGAAAGAACTCGCCGTGCTGGTAGCGTTCATAAACCTCCTTGTTGTACTCTTCATCGCTGCCGTAAGGTTTCTGTATCGAGCGGCCGCTCGGTGTATAATATCTAGAGATGGTTAAGCGAAGTTCCGATCCATCGTTAAGATCGAACGGTGTCTGAACAAGTCCCTTTCCAAAAGTGCGACGACCTACGATAAGTGCACGATCATTGTCTTGCAATGCTCCCGAAACGATCTCCGATGCCGAAGCGCTTCCTTCGTTCACGAGAACGATCAGGTCTCCTTCTTCGAAGTCACCTTTATTGGTTGTAAGAGCTTCGGTGTCGTATCGTTTGTCTTTACCTTTTGTGAAGACGATCTTCTCGCCGGCTTTCAGGAATTCATCCGACAGCTCTATTGCCTGGTTGAGATAACCACCGGGGTTTCCCTGCAGGTCGAGCACGAGTTTCTTCATGCCCTGGTCTTTGAGCTTTGTTAGCGCGGCTTTGAACTCGTCATAAGTTGTAGCGGTGAACAGACGGATCTTGATATAGCCGATCTCTTTGTCGACCATGTAAGCGGCGTCTAATGAATATTGGGGGATCTTATCGCGAACGATCTTGAACGAGATCGGTTCGGTAGTCCCTGTGCGTACGACCTCAAGGGAAACTTCGGAGCCTTTAGGTCCTTTGAGATACTTATAAACATCGGAAGTGTTGATGCCGATGCCGGCTATGAGCTTGTCGTCGACTTTTACGATGCGGTCGCCTGAGCGAAGTCCAACGGCTTCGGAAGGTCCGCCGGTTAGGGGTGATACAACCACGAGTGTGTCCTGGAAGATATTGAACTCGATACCGATCCCTTCGAAGTTGCCGCGGAGATCTTCGCTTGCTGCTTCGCGATCGGTAGCGGGTATGTATGACGAGTGAGGATCCAGCTTGGTGAGGAGATGTTCGATGGCTTCTTCGACGAGCTGGTCGGTTTTGGCGTCATCAACATACTCGTTCTGTACGAGCGAGAGCACTTCCCTGAATTTCTGCACTTCGTCGCCGATCTCGTTGGAGCCGGTTTTTGAATTGAGGCTGGAGCCGATCAGAATTCCGCCGGCAACGCCGAGACAAAGGACGAGTGGTAACCTGATCTGATTCTTTGTATTCTTATTTTCTTCGCTCATGGTTATAAATAAACGGAGCCGTGGGAGATTAGTTCCGGGCCTTCAACTCCGCGAAGGTACGGGCCTGAAAGTTCGTCGATTTTTTTAAAAGGCGCGTACCCCAAATGCGTATATTTACTACCTATGGACAGGCTGGCGTTGAAAAATAAGCGGATAGGCGAACTCGTGGACCAGGATAGTGTGCGCGCTCACGTCCTTTTTTACTTCGGTATAAAATTCTACGAATATTCCGAGCACACACTCGAGCAGGTGTGCCAGGAAAAGGGGCTCAAGATCGAACAGGTTTTGAAAGAGCTCGAGTCGCCAGGAGAGAATTTTCGTGAGGCAGATCTTCCGCTGATCTCATATCCTATCGATCTCATTATCGAGTACCTTAAGCATGCTCACTTTTTATTCGTGAAGCACAAGCTCCCGTTCATCGGTAGGTTGGTCGAAGGCTTTAAACCCGAAGACAAACGCTACGAAACGGTAGCAAAAGACCTGAAGATCCTCTTCCCGCTATTCATCGAAGACTTCATTCATCATATCTATAAGGAAGAAGACACGCTCTTCAAGTACATTAAAGTTCTTGAACGTGCCCAGGCCGGAAACTTCAATCCAGCCAAGCTTTATTATATGATGGAGAAGTATTCGCTCCAGCGCTTCGCGATGGATCACGAAGCTCACGACGACGAGATGACAGGCATTCGTAAGATCACTAACGACTATCAGCTCTTTGCCGACTCTCCTTTGCACGTCAAAGTCATGTACTCCGAGCTGATCACTTTCGAAAAGAACCTGCAAACACACGCACGCATCGAAAACGAGATCCTGTTTCCTAAAGCAATGGCCCTGGAGAACAAGGTGAAACAATCGTTTATAGATAAGACGAGGTCCAACTAGGTGGGTCGTATCATTTCAATAGACTACGGCAAGAAACGAACCGGTATCGCTGTAACAGATCCATTACGGATCATTGCAACCGCACTGGATGTGATAGACAGCGCAAAACTGATCGGCTTTCTCAAATCCTACTTTCAAAAAGAACCGGTCGACGAGATCGTGATCGGTCTCCCCAAAACACTCGACAACAAAGAAGAAGATTGGGCCAAACAGGTTCGCCTGGTCGGCGATCAAATCCAGAAAACTTTCCCCGACAAGCCACTTCACTTTTTAGACGAACGCTTCACAACATCCATTGCCCTGCAGAGTATGATCGATAGCGGGATGAAAAAGAAAGACAGGAGAGTAAAAGGAAATGCCGACAAGATCTCGGCCACAATAATTTTGCAGGATTTTTTGAATTCCAAAAGGTAGTTTTCGGTTATGGGTTATCGGACAGGAGGAATACAGCAGCACAACACATAGCTCATAACTCACAACTCATTATCTTTGCAGGATGGTATATCCAATAGTCGTTTACGGCGATCCGATACTAAGGAAAAAAGCAACCGAAGTTGAAAAAGGCACCGATCTGAAGCCCTTTATCAACGACATGTTCGAGACCATGTACGCCGCAAACGGCATCGGCCTCGCGGCTCCTCAGATCGGCAAGGGTATCCGCGTTTTTGTTGTAGATGGCACTTCGCTTACAGACGAAGAAGAGGATATGACGGGCTTCAAAAAAGTTTTCATCAATCCCATTATCACAAAATCAGAAGGCGACCCCTGGCCTTTCGAGGAAGGATGCCTCAGCATTCCTAACATTCGCGAGAAGGTCATGCGCCCCGAGACTGTAGTCATCAAATACTTCGATGAGGACTGGAATCAGAAAGAAGAGGAATACGATGGTGTGAAGGCCAGAATCATTCAGCACGAATATGATCACATCGAAGGAAAACTGTTTATCGATTACCTCTCGCCCCTCAAGAAGAAGATGCTCAAGGGGAAGCTAACCGATATTTCAAAGGGGGAGGTGGATACGGAGTATCGGATCTTAGCTCCGCTAAGGAAATAGGTGCTGGGTGCGAGGTGCTGGGAACCGATCTTGAATAGTTTCGATAATTGGAGGACTATGGAGAAATCGGAAAGTTGTCATGCACCCATCGAAACCAACTGATGTCTCCATGGTCAGCAAGTTATGATAACCAACTCCACATTGTCACCCAGCACCTAGCACCCGGCACCCCATGATCACCTCCCGCCTTCCCGAAGTTGGAACTTCTATTTTCACCGTGATGTCCAAGATGGCCCTCGACCACGGCGCGATCAACCTCTCCCAGGGCTTTCCCGATTTTCCCGTCTCCGACGAACTGATCGAGCTCATTTATAAGAACATGAAAGAGGGGCACAATCAATATGCCCCGATGCCAGGCGCGCCAGCACTAAAACAATCGATCGCCAAAGTTGTCTTTGAAACTTACAATCGTCAGACCGACCCCGACAGCGACATCATCATCACTGCCGGAGGAACCGAAGCGTTGTATTCTGCCATCGCGGCACTCATTCGCGAAGGCGATGAGGTGATCATCCTCGACCCCGCCTACGACTCGTATGATCCCGCTGTGCGATTGAACGGCGGCGTTCCCGTTCACGTCAACCTCGTTGCTCCATCGTTCCAGGTCCCGTGGGACGAGCTCGAATCGAAGATCACTCCCCGCACAAAGGCGATCATGATCAACACTCCGCACAATCCAACCGGCTCCGTAATGTCGGAAGCCGATATGAGATCGCTGGAGAAGATCGCCATCGACCACGACCTTATCGTGATCAGCGACGAAGTGTATGAACGACTGATCTACGAAGGCAAGCAGCATCAAAGCGTTTTAAAATTCCCCGAGCTGTCGAAGCGGAGTATCGCATGCTTTTCGTTCGGGAAAACTTTCCACGCTACCGGATGGAAAGTCGGTTACACGGTTGCCCCCGCCAACCTCACCACAGAGATCCGCAAGACACACCAGTTCATAACATTTGCGGTAAACACGCCCGTTCAGCTCGCTATCGCCACATATCTTCAGAACCGCGAGAATTATATCCACCTTGGAAAATTCTACCAGGCAAAGCGCGACTTCTTTCTCCAGCAGATCCAGGGTTCGTCGTTCGAAACGCTGCCGTGCTATGGAAGTTATTTCCAGCTGCTGTCGTACAGGAACATCAGCAAAAAGACGGAGATCGAAATGGCAGAATGGATGACAAAAGTGCATAAAGTGGCGTCTATTCCTGTATCTGTGTTTTATAAGGACGGCACAAATCAGCACCTCCTCCGTTTTTGTTTCGCCAAGCGGGAAGAAACCCTGGAAAAGGCCGGCAAAATTTTAAGAAAGCTTTAGATTTGCGACCTATTTCGGGCGCATGCAGGACCTCAAAATCACATTAATTCAAGCAGATCTTCACTGGGAAGATATAGACGCCAACCTTGGGATGTTCGAGGAGAAGATCTGGCGTATCGGTGAGCAGACAGATGTGATCATTTTGCCAGAAATGTTCAGCACCGGTTTTTCGATGGATGCCCGCAAGCTTGCCGAAATGATGAACATGAAGACCACCAAGTGGATGAAGATGGTGGCCGATCAAACCGGCGCTCTCGTGATGGGAAGTTTCATCGCAAACGTTCACGATCGGTTCTACAACCGGCTGTTGTGGATGGAACCCGGAGGAAATTTCAAGACCTACGATAAACGTCACCTTTTCCGCATGGCGGACGAGCAACTGGTGTATTCGCAGGGCGAAAGCCAGTTGATAGGTCACTGGAAAGGTTGGAGGATCTGTCCCCTGATCTGTTATGATCTTCGTTTTCCCGTGTGGAGCAGGAACCGCTGGAACGCTACTCTCAAGAAACCGGCTTATGATCTTTTGGTATATGTTGCCAACTGGCCGCAAGTAAGAGCCAACGCATGGGATACTTTGCTGCGCGCTCGCGCCATTGAAAATCTTAGCTACGTTGCCGGTGTGAATCGTGTTGGTATCGATGGAAAGGGCATCGAATACATTGGCAACTCACAGATCATTTCCCCTAAAGGCGAAGCCATCTTTTCTGTCGAAGGGGTGGAAGCCGTCAAGACGATTCAACTCAATGCAAATTCGCTTCAGGCATATCGTGATAAGTTTCCAGCTCTCCTGGATGCCGATGATTTCAACCTGGAGATCGAGTATGAAGAGCGTGAATATCCTACTGGCCTAAGCTAAAATTTAGGATTTAAGATTTTTGATTTAAGATTTGGTGCCATCCAGCTTAAATCGACAGGTTAAATCTTAAATCTCAATTCATAAATCTTAAATGAAAAAGATCACCCGAGCACTCATCTCTGTCTTCTACAAAGACAACTTAGAAGCTATCGTTCATAAACTGGCAAAGAGCAATGTGGAATTTGTTTCTACGGGCGGAACCCAGGACTTCATTCAAAAACTCGGTTATAAAGTAACGCCTGTCGAAGAGCTCACAGGTTATCCAAGCATTTTCGGTGGACGAGTAAAGACATTGCATCCCGCGGTGTTTGGTGGAATTCTTTACAGAAGGGACAATAAAGAAGATCTGGATCAGGCCAGGCAATACAACATCAACGCAATAGACCTTGTCATTGTCGATCTATATCCCTTTGAAGAAACTGTGGCGTCGACGACCAACGAGGACGATATCATAGAAAAAATAGATATCGGTGGAATTTCCCTCATAAGGGGAGCTGCTAAAAACTTCAATGATGTATTGATCGTGTCGTCAAGGGATCAGTACGCCGACTTACTTACTCTTTTAGAAAAAAAGAACTGTTCTTCGGACCTGGCCGATCGCAGGCTGTTCGCAGGTAAGGCTTTCGCGGTAACCTCACACTACGATACGGCGATCTCCAACTTCTTCAACGGATCACAAACCCTGCGATACGGAGAGAACCCACATCAAAAGGCTGTGTTCTATGGAAGGCTGGAGGAACTCTTCGAACAGCTCAATGGCAAGGAGCTTTCTTATAACAACCTTGTCGACGTTGATGCTGCTGTAAACCTGGTTGCAGAGTTTGATGGTGAGACTGCATTTGTAATTATTAAACACACCAATGCTTGCGGCGTAGCTACCGGAAGCTCGGTACTTGAGGCGTACCAGAAGGCGTTCGCCGCCGATACCGTCTCCGCTTTCGGTGGGGTACTGGCATGTAATAAAAAGATCGATGTTGCTGCTGCCGCAGAGATCAACAAGCTGTTCTTCGAGATCCTTATCGCTCCCGGTTACGACGATGAAGCGTTGAAACTGCTGCAGTCGAAGAAGAACCGAATCATACTCGTTCAGAAGCAGAAGTTAACCGCAACTCGCCAGAAGAAGACCCTCCTCAATGGCGTGCTGGAACAAGATATCGATTGGAAAACCGATGCTGCCGAAGACCTGAAGGTGGTGACGAAAAAACGCCCCAGCGACAAAGACATCAAGGCACTCCTTTTTGCGAGCAAAGTATGTAAGCACACCAAGTCAAATACCATTGTACTTGCGGTTGACGGCCAGTTGCTGGCCAGCGGTGTGGGTCAAACCAGTCGTGTGGATGCCCTGAAACAGGCACTCGAAAAAGGGAGGTCTTTTGGCTTCACTTTCGAGAATGCAGTTATGGCTTCCGATGCGTTTTTCCCCTTCCCTGATTGCGTCGAGATCGCCGACAAGAATGGTATAAAAGCGGTCATCCAACCCGGCGGTTCCATTAAGGATGAAGACTCTATTAGGTATTGCGATGACCATGGGATGAGCATGGTATTTACCGGCTATCGGCACTTCAAACACTGATGTTCAGGGTTCGGCGTTCAGGGTTCAGGGTGTAGCGGCACGCAACATTGAACTTTGAACCCTGAACACTGAACGTTCAGATGTAAGTTTTTACCGCTATCCTGTATCACTTTGCGGAGATTATTTAATTAGCTTTGCGTCAATTTTTTACCATAACACGGAGGGACTATAATTAAATGGGACTTTTCGACTTTTTCACCAGTGACATAGCCATAGATCTGGGCACCGCCAATACGCTGATCATACATAGAGACAAAGTCGTGGTCGACGAACCATCGATCATCGCTTTGGATAAGATGAACGGCAAGGTGCTGGCCATCGGTCGAGAGGCAATGCAGATGCACGAGAAGACCCATGAGAACATCAAGACCATCAGGCCCCTGAAAGAAGGTGTGATCGCCGACTTCCACGCTGCCGAAATGATGATCCGTGGTATGATCAAGATGATCGACACCGGCAAGCGGATATTCCCCCCATCGCTACGAATGGTGATCTGTATTCCGTCGGCCATCACGGAAGTAGAAAAGCGCGCAGTTCGCGACTCCGCCGAACATGCCAATGCAAAAGAAGTTTATATGATCCACGAGCCCATCGCTGCGGCCATCGGGATCGGTATTGATATTGAGCAACCTGTAGGAAACATGATCGTCGACATTGGTGGTGGTACTACCGATATCGCCGTTATCGCTCTATCCGGTATCGTGTGCGACCAGTCGATCCGTATCGCCGGCGACACATTCAACCGCGACATCCTCGACTATATGCGTCGTCAGCACAACCTGCTTATCGGCGAGCGCACCGCGGAGCGCGTAAAGATCGAAGTAGGTTCGGCACTCACCGAGCTCGACGACGGTCCCGATGATTTCGAGATCCGCGGTCGCGACCTCATGACAGGTATTCCGAAGACGATCAAGATCTCTTATTCCGAAGTTGCTTTCGCTCTCGACAAATCGATCTCTAAACTTGAAGAAGCCGTACTGAAGGCGCTCGAATTATCGCCGCCCGAATTGTCGGCCGACATATACGAAAGAGGTATTTACCTGACGGGTGGTGGTGCGATGCTCCGCGGTCTCGACAGGAGATTGGCACTGAAGACGAAACTTCCGATTCACGTAGCCGACGATCCGCTGCGCGCTGTGGTAAGGGGCACTGGCGCCGCGCTAAAGAACCTCAATCACTATCGCAAGGTGTTGATGACGTAAATGGATCGGCTCCTTAATTTTGTCTACCAGTACAGAGCTTTCTTCACTTTTCTCCTGCTGGTACTGTTTTGTTCCTGGCTGATCGTCGAGAACAACCAATACCAGAGCACACGATACTTCAATTCTTCCAACCGACTCGCCGCTAACATCATCAGTTTCTCCCAGGGCGTTCGGGAATATTTTTCGTTGAGACGGATCAACGCCGACCTGGCCGAAGAGAACGCAAAGCTTCGTTCGCAGCTCGAACGTTATGCAGCTACCGACAGCATGTATACCGACACCACCCGTCGCTTCGACTTCGTGAGCGCTAAGGTGATCAACAACTCCACCCAGATGTTCAAGAACTACATCACGGTGAACAAGGGCCGGTCCGACGGACTAAGACCCGGTATGGCCGCCATCAGTACGAAGGGAGCGATCGGTAAAGTGAAAAGCGTATCGGATCATTACGCAGTCCTCATCTCTTTGTTGAACGTAGACGACCAGGTGTCGAGCACGATAAAACGGACAGGACATTTTGGAACGGCCCAGTGGGACGGCACTGATCCAAGATTCATAAACCTGAACTACATCCCGCGCCACGTGACTCCACAAGTTGGCGATACGATCGTTACATCCGGATTCAATGCCGTGTTCCCGCCCGACATACTGGTCGGTATTGTATCGAAGGCCACTTTGAAAGACGAGGCACAGTTCTGGGACATCAGGGTCGAACTCGCACAGGACTTCGCGAAGCTCGCATTCGTAGAGATCGTAAGAAGCTATCAGAAAGCTGAAAAGGATTCACTTGAGTTAAGTACAATAGGTGAAATAAAATGAACAGGGTAGGCATTTTTAATGTTGTGTACTTTTTCCTGTATGTGATAGCACAGGTGCTGCTATTCAAAAGACTTGTACTTTTCAATACCTCTTTCTGTTTTTTATATGTAGCTTTTATACTGCTTTTGCCCGTCGAGACAAACAACTTGTTGCTGATGGTGCTGGCATTTTTACTTGGGTTTACGATCGACATATTTTACGACAGTTTGGGAATTCACGCGTTGGCTTTGGTAACGGTAGCCTACCTGCGGAATTACTGGCTTAGTTCGATCACACCGCAAGGCGGGTACGATGCAAATTCAAGTCCCGCGATAACGAACGGTGTTCAATGGTTTCTTGTTTATACCGTGCCGATGGTGTTTGTGCATCTTGCACTTTTGTTTTTCATCGAGGCGGGAGGTTTTGGAATGTTTTGGTTTACTATGCTGAAGATCATGGCTAGCCTGATCTTTACAGTGAGTGTTATGACGATGCTCCAATTTTTTAGTGTACCACGATCATGAACGAGGGAAGGAAAGAAATTTTACAGATCGTTTTTGTTTTGATCGGGATCGTGTTCCTGGTCAAATTATTTTTCATACAGGTGGTCGATAGCAAGTATAAAGACCTTGCCGACAGCAATGCCATTCTGCCACAGGTAGAATACCCTTCACGCGGACTTATCTATGACCGCAATGGTAAGCTCATCGCTTACAACACGCCCGAGTTCGACGTCGAGGTGATCATGCAGGACGCCAAGAATTTCAATGAACAACGGTTTTGTGAAGTCTTTAAGATGTCGAAGCAAGAGCTGGACAAGGCTTTCGAAGAAATGAAGGCACGGAAAGAATATTCACGCTTCAAGCCAACCGTTCTCATCGACCAGCTTTCTGTTGAAGACTACGCGCGGGTGTCGGATCACATGGATGAGTTCCCGGGATTTTATATTGTCCCACGTACCGGCCGGGCGTATTCTACAGGCTCGCTCGCAAATGCTTTAGGCTATGTGAGTGAGATCAGCAAAAACCAACTCGAAAACGACAGCACTCATCTCTATCGCCAGGGCGACTACATCGGCCAGAGCGGTATTGAAGCGTATTACGAAGAAGTATTGCGTGGTCAGCGTGGAATGCGCTTCAAGCTCCGCAACGTAAAAGGTGTTGAGAAGGGATCGTGGAACAACGGCGCTTACGACACGCTTTCTGTGCCCGGCACGGACCTCGTTACAGGTATCGATCTCGAGTTACAACAGTACGCCGAGTTCCTCATGAAAGGAAAGTCCGGAAGTGTTGTGGCTATCGAACCATCGAGCGGCGAGATCCTCACTTTCGTGTCTGGTCCGTCGTACGACCCCAACCAGCTTACCGGCAGAAAATACTCGAACAACTTCAAGTTGATCAGCGCCGACACAATGAAGCCGTTGTTCAATCGTCCGCTGATGGCTCAATATCGTCCCGGTTCCATCTTCAAGATCGCGCAGGCAATGTCGGCTTTGCAGATGGGCGTGATCACTCCTGAAACTCGGATTTTCTGCGACAGGGGGCATCCTATGGATTGTCACGGCGCACATAGCAACGAAGACCTCCGCGGAGCAATTACGAATTCATGTAATCCCTATTTCTACAATGTTCTAAGGAGAATGGTGAACAAGGGCGTTACCAACGATCCATTCACCGACTCCCGTATTGGGCTTGCCGATTGGAATAAGTACATCATGAGCTTCGGCTTCGGACAGCGACTCGGCATCGATCTTCCTAATGAAAAGAGTGGACTCGTACCCACGCCTGAATATTACGATCGTGCATATCGCGGGCGTCCCTGGAAGTTCTCAAATATCTATTCGATATCGATTGGCGAAGGTGAGAACCTGGTCGTGCCATTGCAGATGGCAAACTTCGCGGCGATCGTTGCTAATCGCGGCTACTACATCACTCCTCATATCGTAAAGTCGATCGGCAAAGACGGCAAACCACTTCCCCAGTACACCGAAAAACATTACACCGCGATCGACGCCAAGTATTTCGACATAGCCGTTGATGCAATGGAAGCCGTGGTGGATCATGGAACGGCCACGCGTGCAAAAATGCCTGACATCATCGTATGTGGTAAGACCGGTACAGTACAGAACGATCCTCGTCCGACTCATTCTGTTTTCATCGCCTTCGCCCCGCGCGAAAATCCCAAGATCGCGATCTCTGTTTATGTTGAATATGCAGGGCAGGGTGCTAGAGCCGCAGCTTCTATCGCCAGCCTGCTGATGGAGAAGTACACCACGGGCACCGTGAAGCGCAAGTATCTCGAAGATTATGTGTTAGCTGGTAAATTCCTGTAAGATGATCTTAGACCAGCACCGCGACCAGCGAATTTCAGGCAACATCGATTGGCCAACAGTCGGTCTTTTCAGCCTCCTGCTTATAATGGGCTGGCTGAACATCTACGCCGTCGTGTACGACGACACGGCTGCGAAATCATTTTTCGATCTCAGCATCAACTCCGGCCGACAGATGATCTTTATCGGGGCGTCTATCCTGATCATCATCACGATCATGGTCATCGACATGCGGTTTTATGAGACCGTAGCTTATGTTATTTATGGTGTAGGGATCTTTGTGTTGATACTCGTGCCGATCATTGGTAAAGAAGTTGGTGGTAACAAGTCGTGGTTGGGCATTGGCTCCTTTGGTGTGCAGCCATCGGAGTTCGTAAAGTTCGCGACAGCATTGGCCGTCGCGAAGTTTATTGGGTCCGTCGGTTTTCGTATGGACAACATGCGGAACCAGATGATATTATTTGCACTGATCGGCGTACCTATCGGGTTGATCTTGCTGCAGAAGGATTACGGGACTGCAATGGTCTTTTGCTTTTTCCTGTTGATGTTCTATCGCGAAGGGATGTCGCCATTCCTCTTGATCGTCGGTACTTGTTCGGCGGCGCTGTTCATACTCACGCTTGCACTTCCTAATCGTCTCTATTTGGAGATCGGCATCGCTGTTCTTGGGGTTATCATAGTTCTTCTTGGTAAGAAGTCGATACGGAGGATCGGCGTTTTCGCTGCCGGTATTTTGATCATAGTCGGGTTTATAGAGAGTACCGATTACATCGTGAACAATGTGATAAAGCCACACCACCGCAGTCGTATCCGCGTGTTGCTCGATCCCGATAGTGACCTGAGGGGTGAAGGCTGGAACGTAACGCAGTCGAAGATAGCGATCGGCTCCGGGGGATTTGCCGGTAAAGGATATCTCAACGGTACACAAACAAAGTTCGACTTCGTTCCAAAGCAGAGTACCGACTTCATCTTCTGCACGATCGGAGAAGAGTGGGGTTATATCGGAAGCCTTGCGGTAGTTGGATTATTTATAGCGTTGATACTACGGGTGGTTCACATAGCCGAGCGACAAAAGAACCGGTTCGCGAGGGCTTATGGATATTCGGTGGCGAGCTTGTTCTTCGCACACTTTGCGATCAATATTGGTATGACGATCGGCCTCTTCCCGGTAGTTGGTATTCCCCTGCCTTTCTTTAGTTACGGAGGTTCGGCCCTTTGGAGTTTTACGATACTCTTGTTTATTCTATTGAAACTGGATGCGAATAGGGGGCAGGTTTTGCAACGGATGAGTTAATTTCTAGTTTCTAGTTGGCTCCAAACTAGAGACTAGAAACTAGAAACTTTTTTTAAGCGAAGCGTTTTTCTATTAGCTCAATAAACTCTTCATACTCCTCCGATTCCTTATCCCATTCCGGGTAATTGTCTTCGAAGTATTTCATCGCCTGGTTGATGTTGTCGAGACGATCCAGTTTTTCGACAGCCTGGCTGAAGATCTCGAAGTCCCCCTTGAACAACATCTTGGTGAACATAAACTTTTGGTTGATTGTCAGACTGTCTTTGATTGACGATATCTTTTGAAATTTATCGACAATGGTCGGTTTGGGTGCCGGGTGCGAGGTGCTGGGTGCGGGGTGCGGGGCAGCAGATTTCGATGGGGCCTCTGCTTTTTTAACTACAATGGGTTCGGGTTTTTTCTCTACGATGGGTTCGGGTTTCTTTTCGTAAAGTGATTCGATCTTAAGCGGGACCACTTTAGAGAGCTCTGCTACATAACCATCAATATCTTCCGGCGCGAAGTTTACTTCTTCCAAAATTTGATCAAGTAAACCGAATGCCTCTTTGCCCGAGATCAGGTCCAATTTCTTCTCTTCGATCTTTGCGGCAAGCTTTTCCAAGGGAGCCTTATTGATCTTCAGATAACGGATGTCATTCTTCAGGTCTGCAATCCTCAAGTGAGAGGCTGCTTGTCCACCAGGTATGTTACCTTGCCGATCAAGTATGTCTGAAAAGAAATCGTATGGATCGATGATCAAAAACAATGTTTGCGTGACGGCCTTCTTTAGCAATGGCTGGAGATTCTCTTTGCTGATCAGGATATGATTGGAGAGGATATTCTGAAAACGTTCGAGTTCCTCTTTTACTTCGGGTGCATTATAATCGAAATAAGGGCTGCGAAGTTTTTGCCCTTCGTGTTGCCATGCACGCAATAGCTCGCGGATAACGAATAGATTTACCTGGTGAACAGAGGATAGTTTTAGAATTTCCGGTCCTGTGATCTTATCTTTTTTAGAGAAAAAAGAAGCCGTTATTTTCGAGGCGAAATCCTCGCTGTAATCTTCAACTGCTTTGAGGCTAAGTCGTTCGTCCATTCATGGTAAAGATAGTAATTGAAAATTTGGGGCAAAAAGAGGTTTTGGTAAACGAGCCCGCAAAACCAGTCCTTCGCCTTATACAGGAAGCTGGTATCGATTGGATGACGGAATGTGGTGGTAAAGGCAGGTGCACGACTTGCAGGGCGGTAGTTCTCTCAGGGGCTGAGAATCTTACGCCAATAACACCAGCAGAAACAAAATACAGGGAGTTGGGGCTGTTATTTTCTAATGAAAGGCTAATGTGCCAGGTAAGGACCAGGGGCGACCTCGTGCTCAGGGTTCCCGACGACTCCAAGCTGCCGCACATGAAATATTCGTAATGCATTTCTCACGGAAATCACGGAAGGCACGGAAAATACATCTCTCACGGAAGGCACGGAAATGCAGCATAAGTTCCGTGTGTTCCGTGCTTTCCGTGAGAAACAATAACTTGCATCATGTTCATAGAACCACAGGTAAGCCGCAGCAATCGACACGAAAAATCGGGATGGATTGAAGTGATCTGTGGTTGCATGTTTTCCGGCAAAACCGAGGAGCTCATCCGCCGCCTCAACCGCGCGCTCATCGCCCAGCAAAAAGTAGAGATCTTCAAGCCTTCGATCGACAAACGTTATCATGAGGAAAAGATCGTCTCTCACTCCGAACGCGAGATCCGCTCCACGCCCGTAGACTTCGCCGACGACATCATTCTGCTCGCTGGTGAATGTGACGTGGTCGGGATCGACGAAGCCCAGTTTTTCGACAACAGCATCGTAGATGTATGTAACAAGCTCGCAAATAGTGGCAAGAGGGTAATCGTGGCCGGACTCGATATGGACTTCGAAGGAAAACCATTCGGCCCAATGCCTTACCTGCTTGCGGTAGCGGAGTTTGTTACGAAGGTCCACGCAGTGTGCATGCAAACAGGTGAACTTGCCTCGTTCTCATTCCGCCTCACACCCGACAGCACCCAGGTTGTCGTTGGTGAAAAAGATAAGTATGAAGCACGGAGCCGAAGGGCTTTCGTCGAAGGAATGAAGCAAAAGAAAGCCGTAGACGGTGAGCGGTAGACAGTATTCAGGGATGAAATGTTAGCGAACACACACGGCATCGTATTACGGTTCGTTAAATACGGCGACACCTCCATCATCGTAACGATCTTCACTTCACAGTTCGGTCTCCAGGCATACATCGTTAATGGCGTTCGCAGCAAATCAGGCAAAGGAAGGATCGCCTTATATCAACCGCTCACTCCTCTCGACCTCGTCGTTTATCACAAAGAAGGTGCGAGTATCATGCGCATCAAGGAAGCCAAGTGTCTTTATCCATTCCAGCAAATCAGCACCGACGTTCGGAAAACAACGATCGCACTGTTTATTGAAGAACTGATCAACAAATCAGTTAAAGAAGAAGCACATGCCAAAGAGCTCTGTGATTTCCTGATCGAGTCGATGATCACCTTAGATAAGATCGACAAGCCGGAAAATTTCCACCTGATCTTCATGGTCCAACTGAGCAGGCATCTCGGATTTCAACCTCAAACACCTGAAGAGGTGTTGGGAGGAAGAGTGATGGACTTTGAAGAAGAATCTTTATTGAGCCAGGTGCTGAAATCAGATTTCTCAAATCAAATGAGCCTGTCGAATACACAGAGGAGAGTCATACTCGACGCTCTCCTCCGTTTTTATTCGATGCACATCGAAAATTTCGGACAAATGAGATCGCTCAGTGTGCTCCGGGAAATTCTCAATTAACGCGCTTTACTATGGAATGTCATTGCCGCACTTTTCATAGTTAAAATCTTACCGCCACCATTCCCAGGAAGTTCGTTCCCGCCTGCGGATAATAATAGTTCTGCCTGATCTCGTTCGTGGTACCGGCAAAATATCCATAGGTATAACCGTTCGACTGGTACTTCACGTCAAACAGGTTATTCACAAAAACGCTGAACGCGATCTCGCGCATGCCTTTTGGATGTAATGTGTAGACCACACGCAGGTCGTTGATGAAATATGAATCGATCTGCCTGTTCTTGTTCGATGTGTTATCGAGATACTGCTTGCCAACAAACTTCGTGAGCCATGATACCTCCAGT
The DNA here is from genome assembly GCA_964490505.1 of uncultured Ohtaekwangia sp. Lineage (GTDB taxonomy): Bacteria > Bacteroidota > Bacteroidia > Cytophagales > Cyclobacteriaceae > ELB16-189. The sequence goes on from CAZBCP010000002.1 coordinate 93,414, forward strand.
CCCTTCGCCGGGTTGTATGAGAAGATCCCTCCCGCGATCACATTCGGAGAAAAAGAGATATCGGTCTTCGAATATTTGTTCACGATCACATTGTATTCATCATAGTTCTCGCCATAATCGTACAATGTTTCATCGAAGCCGATGACTTTGTTCTGACTCAATGTGAGGTTTGCCCCCATCGAAAATAACCTGCTAAGTCTACCCGTTGCTTCCAGCTCGATGCCGGTTCGATAGCTCTTATCGACATTGGTTCTTAACGATGCGCCCACATCATTCACCGCGCCGGTCAGCACCAACTGATCTTTGTAGCCCATGTAATAATAGTTGGCCGACAACGAATATCCTGCCTTGCGGAACCTCCACCCTGCTTCGATATCGTTTAGCTGTTCAGGCTTTGGCGTTATTCCCGTCAGCGATCCGTCTACAAAATCATCACGTACGGGCTCACGATCCGCACGACTGAACGAAGCATACAGATTTTGGGTGGCGCTGAGGCTGTACGTGAGGCCAAGCTTCGGATTGAAGAAGTTGAATGACTTGTCGATGTTGAACGCATTCTGTTTGTTCTCGATGCCGCTCGTTGTATACGAGATGTGACGGTACTGCAGATCCAAAAATCCCGACAGATTTTCCGTGAGCTGGTATGTGTTCTTCAGATAAACGTTGTAGTCTTTTTTTACGGCATCGTTGTCATAATACCGATAGTTGTTCGGTATGTCTTCCTGGCCACTGTGCCAGATAATGGTGCCGAAATGTTTTCCATCGTACTCATTGAAAGCTCCGCCCAACACGGTGCTGAACTTATCGTCATCGTAAGTCAGGGAAAACGTGCCTCCGTAAAACCAGTTATCAAGCCAGCGCTGGCGAATGAAATCCGAAGACCCATCTACATTCAATCCGTAATCTGAATAATCCTCATCATAGCGATATTCCTCATAGTAGCCCTTACCCCGCGTGAGATGCAGTGCTGCATTGGCAGTAAACTTCGGATTGATACCACGGTGCGAAACATGAAGCTGGTAATTGTCCTGCTTGTAGTTATCGACCTGGTTTGGATACAGGAACATATTGAATGTTCTGCTATTTGAATTCAGGAGGTTGTCGATCTGCGTTTGGTTCCAACCTTCTGCCCCGGCCGTTACCATCATTGCATCGGTATCGCCCTTGAGCCGCGACTCCGGAACACCATTCCAGCTTTGATAGGTGATCTCTTGTCCACCGAATGCTATCCCTTTTATGATCGTTCTCTCACCGTAATATCCGCCCGATAAATAATAGGACTTCAGATTGGAAGAAGCCCGGTCGATGAAGCCATCCGATTTCACGGCCGAGAGGCGGCCATCGAATGCAAACTTGTTGTTGATAAGGCCAGAACCAAAACCTATGGTATGACGGTGGGTGCCGAACGAACCGACGGAGTTGATGAGATCGGCGTAAGGCTTATCGTTCTTAACATTCGTCTGCAGGTTGATCGATGCTCCAAAAGCTGCCGCTCCATTCGTAGAAGTACCGACACCTCGCTGCACCTGTATGCTTTGTGTTGACGAGGCTATATCGGGTACATCGACCCAGAATGTGCCCTGCGATTCGGCGTCGTTGTATGGAACGCCGTTGATCGTCACGTTTATGCGGGTGGCATCGCTTCCGCGGATACGAAGCCCCGTGTAACCCACGCCGGCTCCCGCATCGGAAGTTGTAACGAGCGAAGGTGTCCAGTTCAACACGAGTGGAAGATCCTGTCCGAAGTTTTGTTTCTGCAACGCGATCTTGTTGATGTTCGAGAACGTTGCACCCATCTTCTCGGTGGCGCGCGTGGCGGAGACAATCACTTCATCGGTGAGAATAACGTCTTCATCGAGCGGAATGATCGTGATGTCTTCCGATGGCGTAAGATCAATGATCTTCATTTTATATCCGACAAATCTTACTTCTGCCGGCATTGTTTCGGAGACGCCGGAGATCTGGAAGTATCCATTCTCATCGGCGGTCGCGAACTTCTTTGCATCCACGATCACGATCGTTGCACCAGGCAACCCCGTTTGTGTTTGAGAGTCTCTCACATATCCGCGTATGACCGTTGATTGGCCGTAGACGGATTGTGATAGCACAGCCATGAAGGCAAACGTCGCCCCGGTGACTGTAGCAATCATTTTTAACATTTGATTTGTTTGTTTAAACCCGCAGGCGCATAGGGGAATGCACCTTACTTACGTTTTAAACTTTGCCTCCCTTCGTCCGCATTACCGGCATCAGGTTCAGTGGGTATAATCTCAGCCCGTTATTTTTAAGGCACCCCTTTCAGCCGACGTAATAAATGTAGTCGGCTTTGTCTTTCGACCCCGCAAATGTAGCAGGACAGGATTAAAAACCAATAGACCAATTAAATCCGTAATTTCGGTGCTTGGTGCTGGGTGCGAGGTGCTTTGACTTCAGGTACCGAGATCCCCGCACCAAGCACCTAGCACAAAGCACCATGTATAAAGCAACAGTAAGCGGTCAAACCCTCGACATTTCACTAGAACAGATAAGTTGGGACCTGGTGGAATTCGCACCGAATTGCTTTCACATCATTCACAACAACAAAAGCTATCGTGCAGAAGTGGTGAAATCCGACCCTGCAGCAAAGACGTTTGTTATCAAAATAAACGGCAACGTTCAGACAGTCACTATCAAAGATAAATTTGATCTCCTGCTCGAGAAGATGGGCATGAGTGCTGCGAACTCAACGAAGATCAACAACATAAAAGCGCCAATGCCGGGGCTGATCATCGATCTGAAGATAAAGGCCGGCGATACTGTTAATGCCGGCGATGCACTCCTCATCCTTGAAGCGATGAAGATGGAGAATATCCTAAAGTCACCCGGTGGCGGCGTGGTGAAATCAGTAAAAGTTAAGAAGGGAGACAGTGTAGAGAAGGGACAGGTACTGATCGAGTTCTAGTACTCGTACCTGATCACTGTGACAACCGGCATATCGAATCTTCCGTATATCGGGTAATCTGTGACGTGCTTTTCAACAAGCCGTCCTTCATTATAGAATAATTCCTGGATTACACCCTCCTCACCAAAGCGGGTCTGCTTCACCTTCACCAGTTGGTTGTTCGAGTTGTATTCATTCACGGTACAGGTTAGAGTTTCGCAGCCCGAACAGTTAGACGTCAGGTTGCCGCGATTGTCGTAGCTGTAGAACGTACCACACACGGTATCATTTTTGAGACCCTCGCGTACCAGTTGTCCGGCATCATTGTATTCATATACGTGTGTTAACTGGTGCAGCTCCGATCCATCTTCGAGGTAACTGATGCTCCACGCGCTGTCGAGACGATTTAAAGTATAGAAGTATTTATGTCCGCTCGCATTGGGATAGCCTTCGTTGTATTGTTTGTCGGAGACCTTAAGACCTCCTCTGTATGTTGACGCGGTGACGTTGAAGTTTACATTTGCCGGGTCGCGTTGTTTCATTACAATAAGGTTGCCATCGGGGTCATATTGGTAAATGACCTCATTGTTGTTGGCGAGGTCACTTCCTTCAAAATATTCGCGCGTCAGGTTCCCGTTGTTGTCGTATTCGAATGTTTTTACGCCAACCTGTTCCCCGGTCGATTGCAGGGTATGGATCTCCCGTGTTGGACGGGCTACAGAAGGACCTAGTCCATTGTACTCACATGCCGTGAGCAGCAATAACAAGCAGGTAATGAGTCCGGGAGATTTCACCTTATGAAGTTAAAAAAATGACAGCCGATTTTCTAAGATCGGCTGTCATTCCCGGGCGAACCTTTGAGATTCACCGACAAAATTCGAGGGAAAGACTACATTTTGCCCTCTTTCTTAGCTCTTTTCTCAGCCCTTTTTTCTTTCAGGGTCTTAGTAGGTTTTTTCTTGTCTTCTTTTCTTTTGTCTTGACCTTTAGCCATAACCGTAGTTTTTAATAATTCAATTATAAGAAAAAATCCAGTCATGCCATCACTCCGCAAAACCTGATATATTTGCAAGATTTCAATCATTTCATTGTTAATGAAGTATAAGCGCATTCTTCTCAAACTTAGCGGCGAGGCCCTCCAGGGTGGTAACAAAAGCATCAACTTTGATCCAAGCATTCTCGAACAATACACCGAAGAAATAAAGCTGGTGAAAGAACAGGGTGTGGAGTTGGCGATCGTTATCGGGGGCGGCAACATCTTCCGTGGAGGCCAGGCAGAAGCGCTGGGCGTGGAGCGGGTGCAGGGCGACTACATGGGCATGCTGGCAACAGTGATCAACGCTATGGCCCTCCAGAGCGCTCTTGAGCGCCACGGCATGTACACCAGGCTCATGTCTGGTATCAAAATGGAGCAGGTGTGCGAGCCCTTCATCCGTCGTCGTGCCATCCGCCACCTCGAAAAGGGACGGATCGTGATCTTCGGAGCGGGAATCGGCAACCCATATTTCACGACCGACTCGACCGCCAGCCTAAGGGCAATCGAATGCCAGGCGAATGTGGTGCTGAAGGGCACCCGTGTTGACGGCGTGTATACCAAGGACCCGGAGAAATTTAAAGATGCGGTACGCTACGATAGGCTTACGTTCCAGGAGGCTTATGAAAAAAATCTGAACATCATGGACATGACGGCATTTACACTCTGCATGGAGAACAAGTTGCCGATCATAGTTTTTGATATGAATAAGAAGGGCAACCTTCTAAGGGTGGCTAATGGTGAAGAGGCAGGTACACTGATTAGTTAATCAAAATTACTTTATGGAAGAAATCGAACTTTTCCTCGAAGACGCCAGGGAACAAATGAGTAAAACCCTGTCGCATGTTTCTACAGAACTTTCAAAGATCCGCGCCGGCAAAGCATCACCTTCCATGCTCGACGGCATCATGGTTTCTTACTATGGTACTATGAGTCCGCTTAACCAGGTGTCGTCTATAACAACGCCGGAAGCGCGAACAATTTTTATTAAGCCATGGGAAAAGAACCTCATCCAGGAAATAGAGAAATCTATTATGGCTGCGAACCTGGGCCTCACTCCTCAAAATGATGGTCAGCAGGTTATCATCAATATACCGATGCTTACCGAAGAGCGTCGCAAGCAGTTGGTAAAGCAGGTTCACGGCGAATGCGAACAGGGTAAGGTAAGCATTCGTACTATCCGCAAGGAGATCAACGAACAGCTTAAGAAGATCAAAGGTGTTTCAGAAGATGATGTGAAGAACGGTGAAGAGATCGTTCAGAAAACTACCGATGAGTTTATCGCGAAGATCGATGCCCTGATGAAGAAGAAGGAAGGGGAGATTATGACGGTGTAAATTTGTGATTATTTGATTTGTGATTCGTGATCTTCAATTAATCAATTTGTGATTCGTGATTTGTAATTAATCACGAATTACTAATCACGAATCTAATGCACCCCGTCCTCTTCAAAATCGGTTCTCTTACAATCCACAGTTATGGTTTTCTAATTGCCCTCGGTTGCGTCGCTGCATTCGTCTACATGTGGCGTGCTTCAAAGATGTCGTTCGACCAGGCCAATTCGCTTTTCATTTTGTTGATCCTCGCTGGCGTTATCGGCGGCAAGCTTTTCATGGTCTTCGAAGATCCCGCCGGTTATATGCGGAACCCCGGCCGGTTGATCTCTGCGAGTGGCTTTGTTTTCTACGGCTCGTTGCTGCTCTGCATTCCCACGATGCTCGTGTTTTTTAAAAAGAATAAGCTCCCGGTGCTGTGGATGCTCGACATCATGGCTATCGTTACCTGCATCGTACACGGCTTTGGAAGACTAGGCTGCTTCATGGCCGGCTGCTGTTATGGGTTGCCCACCGATAGCATCATCGGTGTGATATTTACCGATCCGCTTTGCCAGGCCAGGCCACTCGATACACCTCTGCATGCTACACAGCTTTACGAATCGATCTTTATTTTTTCATTGATGACTGGCTTGCTCATACTCAGGAGCCGAAAGCATTTCGATGGACAGGTGTTTCTCATTTACCTTATGGTTTACGCTTGTGGTCGCGGTGTGATCGAGATGTTCCGTGGAGATATCGAGAGAGGTTTTGTTATCGATGGTGTTCTCTCGAACTCACAGTTGATCTCGTTGCTGATCGTTGGTGTGGCTGCGTTCTTCTATGTTAAATTGAACAGAAAAGTTAACTTGATATCATGATAATGAAGATCTTAAAACGCATCCTGATTTTTGGGATAATCCTCGCCTTTGGGATCCTTGCATTCCTGTACTGGGGCACTTACGAAAACGGCGTGATGGCCGGTAAGGTGCTGCGGATCAGCGAGAAGGGCTTTATGTTCAAGACCTACGAAGGAAAACTTAGCCTCGAGTCGTTTGGCGCCCTGAAAGGCGTGAGCCCAGTTGCCGAAACGTTCGACTTCTCCGTGGAGTCGAGTGAGACTGCAGTGATCGAGCAGCTTAATGAGGTTGCGTTAAGCGGGGAGCGCGTAAACCTTCATTTCAAGAAACGATTTATGTCGTTCCCGTGGCGTGGAGAAACCAAATACTTCATTACGCAGGTAGAAAGATCGAAGTAAGATGAGAAAAGTACTCGTCGTTCTGTCGGTACTGGTTGCAGCCTGTACCGCACCGCAGACATCGGAAACTGCAGAAGATTCAGTTGCCCTGGAATCTGAGGACCTGCAAGAGTTCATCGAAGAAGCTCACGAAGCTGTTGATGCCGATACCACTACCCTAGATTCCATTAAGACACCATTTACACGCCCGCAGATCAACAGCAAAGTGGCGTTCGTTTACCGGAAGGGTGGCCTGCATGTTTACAATTCGATGAGCGACGCTGGCGATACCTTAAAAGCTGTCGAACTGTTACCGTATGGAATGAGGATCTTCCTGACCGAAGACCTGGTCAACAATCAACCTTCAGATAAAATTACTTTCGAAGGTTTCAAAGGTCGCTACATCGCGGTGCAGAACGATGAAGGAACGGTGATGTATGTCTTCTCGGGCTACCTCACAAACTTTCCCGTTCCACGATACGGTTATGTTGAATATTGCTTGAGGAACCTGCAGTTGATCTCATCACCATTGAACATCACAAGCAAGGTCATGTACGAAACTACACCTGAATGGTGGAAGACGGTCTATCGATACGAATCTGGAATACAGGTCGACGATAACGGATACTATGAGGGGAGCTCCACAACCATTACTTTACCTGAATCCAGCACGATGCAGGAAGGGTTGTTGTTGCTGAAGGCTTTCACATCCGGAACAACATTCGACAGTGCGTTTTACAATTTTCCACCGGCAGTATATTCGAAGAAGCTCAGTCAATTCAAGTCAGCTAATGTTGAATCGAACGAAACGGACGGCATTACCAGGATCTTCATCAGCGACGAGGGTGGTTGCATCGATGAAACATACGTGGAGAAAATAGACGGCCGTGTGGTGATCGGAACTGGCGGCGGTTGCTAAACATCCTCATCGATAAATGAAAAAACTGTTCATTTTACTCGCGGTAGTGCTCAGTGCCTGCGTGGTGCCGCAGACGTCGGAAACGAAGGAAGATTCAGTAGCAGTTCTTTCACAAGACACTTTACCGATGGCGAAAGATGTGGATCAGGCTGCTATCGATACCATCTTCACGAATCTGAACCTCGAGAAGAAGTTCAAGCAACCACAGTTGGATGCCAGCGTAGCGTATATCTACGACAAGGAAGACAGTGGATACAGAGAAAAAGTGAAGATCATCCGCAAACACGATGGCCTTGCTGAAGTTGAGTTTAGCAACGGTGGTAGACGTGATGTGATGATCGATTACCTGTTGCCGTTTCCTGTTCCCGAAACAGACGACGTTGTTAAATATTTTCTCGCGAACCTGATGATCCTCGAAGACCCGGTGGAGCGAAAGAAACCGGAGAGTACTGACTCCGATATGTTCGACGATGGGACGTTCAGTTTTATCGACTATAAATTCGAAGGTGGTTTTACAGTGCTTACTGGCAGTCAGTACGAGAGTGGCTTTACGAATGTGCGGCTGCCGGGATTAAGTGTGAAGCAGGCTTTTCTTTTTGCCTCTTATTTTTATGAAGACTTCGGATTGTTCGACGAATACCCGACCAAAGAGAGAGACGAAGAGCTTCCGGAGGATCGACACATTATGGTAGCTGTTGAGGATGGCGAGGCTACGGTAATTGCCGTGGGCAATGGCTCGGGTTGTTATTGGGAAGAAGGTGTTTCGGGTACTGAGTATGGCGCGGTGATGACGAGTAGTGGAGGGTGTTAACAAATACTAGATCAACCTCCCCGCTTTCTTAGCCGTAACGATCTCTGTATTCATCCCCGCCCAGTGCAACGCACCGCTGTAGCGGCCGTGCTCCATCTTCATACAACGATCCATTACTACGAGTAAACCCGCTGCTCTCGCAAGCTCTGCCGCCTCACGATTCACAATGCCCAACTGCATCCATATCGCTTTGGCTTTGATCTCTATCGCCTCCTTCACGATCGGAACGATCTCATCGGGCCTGCGGAAAATATCAACAATATCAACTTGTACTGGAATACTCTTCAGATCGGGGTACGACTTCTCACCAAGAATTTCCTGTTTCAAAGGATTCACAGGAATGATCTTATACCCTTCCGACTTCAAATAAGAACCAACGAAATTACTCGCCCGCTCTTTTTTGTCCGACAGCCCAACGATCGCCACCGTATGTGCACGGTGTAAGAGATCGCGTATCGTTTCAACATCCTGATAAAGCTTACGTTCCTCCACCGTCAGGCGGGTGTTCATCGAGATGTCGCATGCAATGCTTGTTCCAAATCCCATATCAGATCTTCAATTGTTTCTAGTCCTACAGATAACCTAATCAAACCGGGATTAATTCCCGCAGCAATCATCTCGGCATCCGACAACTGCTGGTGCGTTGTAGAGGCAGGATGAACAACCAGGCTTTTGCAGTCGCCGATGTTGGCCACATGCGAGAAGAGCTGGAGGTTCTCAATAAACTTCTTACCGGCTTCTCTACCACCTTTGACAGTAAATGAGAACAAGGCACCGGGTCCCTTTGGCAAATACTTCTTCGCACGTTCGTGGTGAGGATGCTTCTTAAGGCCAGGATAATTTACCACCTCAACCAACTCATGCTGTTCCAAAAATTCAGCGACCTTCTGCGCATTGGCAACGTGACGTTCCATTCTCAACGAAAGCGTTTCGAGCCCCTGCACAACCAAAAAAGAATCGAACGGCGAAAGACATGCTCCAGTATCGCGAAGGGTTTCTACACGGGCCTTCATCAAAAATCCATAGTGCCCAAACGTCTCGTAGAAGTTCAGGTTATGATATGGTATCGACGGACTTGCTATCGAAGGAAAATTGCTCCAATCAAATCTTCCTGAATCAACAATAACACCAGCGATTGAATTGCCATGGCCGTTCAAAAACTTCGTGGCTGAGTGAACAACTATATCAGCTCCAACATCCAGCGGGCGACACAAATAAGGAGTAGCAAGAGTGTTGTCGATGATCAATGGAATACCATGCGACTTCGCCAGGGCAGCCACGTTTTCAAAATCGAAGATGCTACCGGCAGGATTCCCGATCGTTTCCCCGTACAAGGCTTTTGTGTTGGGTGTGATTGCCTTCTCCCAATTTTTTATATCGCTGATGTCGACAAACGTTACTTTGATCGACAGCTTTTTGAATGTGTGTTCGAACTGGGTGTAAGTGCCTCCGTACAAATGTGACGAAGCCACGATCTCGTCGCCGGGACGAAGCAATGTCATGAAAGTGATCATCTGCGCAGCCATACCGCTGGCTGTTGCAACAGCGCCGGTGGCATTCTCCAGCGAAGCAATGCGTTCTTCGAAAACTGCAGTTGTAGGATTGGCTATACGAGTGTAAATATTTCCGTATTGCTTCAGCTCGAACAGTGATGCAGCCTGCTCCGGGCTGTCGAATACATAACCAGATGTTTGAAAGATCGGCACTGCGCGGGCACCCGCATATGAATCGGGAATGTGTCCTGCGTGAAGCATTCTTGTCTCGAATCCGAATTTTCTTTTTTCTTTCATGACAATGATGTGAGGATGTGAGGAGATGAAGATGTGAGGAATGACGTCAGTCGTCACCTCTTCACATCCTCACCTCTTCACATCATTAAATATGAAAAACCCATTCCTTATACTGCGCATCCTTCGGATTAAACATCTCACTGACCTTGAAATGACTATCAAGCATTTCCACCTCTTCCAGGTCTTCCAATACCAAATTCCGAAACCCCTCCGTTCCGCCCGGTTTTGTAAAGCCCATCGATTGCCAACAAACCAAAACAATCTTATTAGCTGATGTTCTGCAAATACCATAGGGATGAACGGTACGACTCAGGGGCTCGCCACGAAGATGGATCCGGATACACCGGCGCTTTTCCGCCGCCTCCCAGATCAGGGTTGTAATCTCTTCCATTACTCCACCACGACAATACTGTCACCGCGTTCCTTCAGGAAACCGAAAGGCTTAAGGTCCCAACCGAACTTCGACTTTACGAACGATTCAAACTCGCTACCGCGGCCCTCTTCAACGGCGACAAGCAACCCTCCACTTGTTTGTGGATCAGCGAGCACAACGCGAACCTCGTCTGCAATCGGGCCTGCCTGTCCGGTAGGCAGGCTGACCTTACTTCCATAGCTATCCCAATTTCGCTGCGTTCCGCCGGGTGTAGACTTTTGCTGAATATATTCGTGCAGGAATTCGAACTTCGGAACCTTCGAATATTCTATGCGGGCAGACAGGCCGCTTCCTTCGCACATTTCTGTCAGGTGTCCGAGCAATCCAAAGCCTGTAACGTCCGTCATCGCTGTAATGTAATTGAGCTTACCGAAATCAGCCCCGGCTTTATTCAAAGTCAGCATGGTATCGGTAGCTATCTTAAGATGTTCCTCTTTCACGATACCTTTCTTCTGTGCGGTTGTCACCATTCCGATACCGAGAGGTTTTGTCAGGTAAAGAGTAGATCCGGCCTTTGCAGTATCGTTCCGTTTGAGTTGTTCTTTCTTGAGTCGGCCCGTAACAGCGAGACCGAACACGGGTTCGGGGCAATCGATGCTATGACCGCCTGCCAATGGGATACCGGCCTCTTTACAAACAATGCGACTGCCGTCGAGTACAAGTCCGGCAACTTCCGCGGGAATTTTATTGATAGGCCAACCGAGTATCGCAATCGCCATAACGGGTTCGCCGCCCATTGCATACACATCGCTGAGCGCGTTCACGGATGCTATCGCACCAAACGTAGCTGGATCATCAACAATAGGCATGAAGAAATCAGTAGTGCTTACAATGCAGTTGCCATCACCGAGATCGAATACAGCAGCATCATCTTTTGATTCGTTTCCGACCAGCAGGTTTGGGAACGACGTCTTCGGAAAATCAGAGTGAAGAATGGTGTCGAGTACGGCTGGGGCGATCTTGCAACCACACCCGGCGCCGTGAGAATATTGGGTTAACTTAATTTCTTTTGGTTCCGAGATCATGGTGTTTTAAAATTTAAATACTAGTTGCTAGTTTCTAATTTCTAGTTTCTAGTCTCTAGTTTCTAGTTGCCTCCGAACCAGAGACTAGAAACTGGAAACTAGCTGATTTACTATGTCAGTCGTGTCGGTGCCGTTCCAGGTAACTTTTGAAACGATCCGTTCCTTCTTCTTTAACAACCCAAATTGATATGCTTTGTCGTAATAAGTCAACAATATTTCGATAGTCGAATACATATCACCTGCCAGCAACTTTTCTTTCGCGGCATTGTAGTGTTGTCCACCCAAACGCTTTACGATCTTTCCCATTAGCGCCAGGAACTCGTCGCGGTTCGCAGGACCGTATTCATTCACTAAACGCTCTATTCTTTTTCCACGATCGAGCTCTATTTCGACGACGGGACTGTTCTCCATGGTGGCCCAAAAATCCAATGGCAAAAATATTCGTCCAATCGACAACGACTCGTCCTCGATCCAAATAGTTTTGTTAAGATCGAGTTTCATGATCGCTTCGAATAAATTGTTCTGGAACTGTTCTGTTGTCGGTTGCCTGGGCATCATGAGTCCGCCAAAAACGGAGCCTTTGTGACTGGCCAGTGTTTCGAGATCGATGATCTGTTCGCCCTTGTGTGCGAGGGCCCGAAGGACTTCGCTTTTACCGCTGCCTGTGCTTCCGCCGATCACTCTCAGTTTTAGTGGACTTTTGAACGACTCGAGTGCCTGTTGCCGATAGGTCTTGTATCCGCCGGAAAGTGATCTTGCTTTGATGCGAGCCATGGTCACAAACTGGCAGAAATAGTTCGACCGCATGCCTCCACGCCAGCAATGCACCAGTATTTCTCGTCCGTCGGCGACTTGTTCTGCATGCTCCAATATGTGTGGCAAACGCGGACCGATCAACCGGAAGCCGGTCATGATCGCATTCTTTTGTCCTTTCTGTTTGTAGTCCGTGCCTACTTCTTTGCGCTCGTCATTGTTTAGGATGGGGATGTTTGTAGCGCCGGGGATATGACCCTCCGCGAATTCACCTTCGGAGCGAACGTCGACAACGGGGAGATCTTTTCGGAGCGAGAAAAATTCAGAAAGTTCCACGAACAAAGTTACGATTTACCATTCGCAGTGATGCCATGACTGGTCAGGAAAACCAGACGTCCTATGAGCCGGAAATCTCTAATCATTGAAGTTCACCGTCACACTCGTCGCTATACCCAATCTCACTCCGAAATTCGCATCCTTAAACTTAAGATCCTGGAAGCCCATCGCCCCTTCTATCCTGAATATCCTCAGGATACCATCTATCGAATAGCCGACCTCCGAATACTGAGCCGTACGCGTCGCAAGGTGGTTCACAAATACATTCTCCGATAAACCAAGCATCCGGGCTTTCGGCAGATAGGTCAACAAAAATTTACGGAAATGATAGTGCGCGTGCACTTCGTAATAGTCATCGGATGTGCTGTAACGATAATAATCGAGTAAACGGAAACTCGACGTAGGATCACCCGTGATAAAATATGTTCTGTTACCCATGAAATGTTTGTAATCCATGAAGTACATCTTGTCGTTGTTGAAAAAGTTACCACCCTTCAACGTCAGATCGATCGTACCGCGAATGCCGAGCTTAACCTGCTTGCGAACACTAAGCTCTACCTGGTCGAACCGCACATCGCTGCCAAAGAGGTCCGGTATGCCCTTGCGATACATTAAGCTGAATACCGGTGTGCTGTGATGAACCCGTTGCTTGTTGCCGTTGCGGATCCTGTACTTCTGCCACGGCCTTGCCTCGAGAACTGCACTCGCGATAAATGCCTGGTTTGGTTGAAACGAAGTCCCGGAAGGAAGCTCAACATTCACAGGCTCGTTCGGAGTCAGGTTCTCTTTTCCTTTCTTGAAAAACGTGTAGCTCGCGTTGTTGAACAGCTCCGTACGGTCGCTCCACCCGGCGTATGCGTTCAATGTATACTTGTCGCTGAAGCGATGGCGATAGTTCAGGTCGATGAACTTGCGCTCATACAGTTTCATGAAGTTGTTGCCAAGCAACAGTGTCGTAAATGTGTTCACGAAAGAATGTATAGGCTCAGCCTGGTTGAACTGCGTAACGTACTGACCGGCTTCGGACCAGATACGCCAGTCTTTAGCCCTGAATTCGACACGTAAAAATCCAGTGAGCTTCTCACGAGCAAACGAGTAGCGAAGAACGGGACTTATCTCGAGCCTGTAGTTCTTTAGTGCCTTGCCCAATGAGTCTTTCACCGTCCATCGCTTATACAAGCTTGTACGGTAAATGACGTTTACACCTTCTACGGTGTTGTATCCGCCATACGGCGTATGGATCCGAAAGCTCATCGTCTTGCCGAGACTGTAGAAGTCTCCGGTAAGAACATCCCATGGCTGAAATCCTTCTTTCCCTTTTTTACTTGAGCGACGAAGGGTGTCGCCCTCGTTCTTCTTGCGATCGATCTCTGCGATGCTGTCTTCTTTTTCGTAGCCTTTTACTTCCTCTTTGGAGAGTGGCGTCGGGCGGATGTCGTTCCAGAACGTTGAATCTTTTTTATACGCGAGCGAATCGACAGAGAAAGTTGACTCCGAAAGAACGTCGGGTTCCTTGGTTTCCTTCATCTCCTGCTTCTCATACTCTTTCACAAGCTGACGAAGCTCTTTGTCGGTAACTTCCTTGCCTTCGGCGAGGCGCTCTTCAACTTTTTTATTCTTGTTTTGCTTTTGTGTCGGCTGCTTCTTCTTGATCTCTTTGGCTTCTTCTTTCTGTGTCTTTTCGTCGATCACAACCAGGTCGGGAGGTAACGCGGGATTCATCGTGATCTTGTAATCTTTTACAGTAGCGAGGTAATCTCCCTCGAACTCGAAACCGAACACCTTGCCGGTAACTTTAAATGTTTGTGAGACGGGAAGCCACGCTTTGTCTTCGATGGGATTATAGATCTGTTTCACGTTGGCTTCGATACCGAGCTTCGACACGTTGAAATCCAAACTGTGAATGCTCCACCATTCCTCCACGATGTTGATCGTTCCCTCAACAACATTATCTCCTTTCGAACGCGGCGTTACTTTTATCTTACTGATATCAAACCCGCGATCTTTAAATGTGCCGAGGTATTCAAACCGGTAGTATGAAAACGACTTCGGCGAAAGAGGTGATACGGTCTCGGCAATTTCAGGCTCGTAAAAACTTCCAAATACGTATGCATTGGGCGAAGCCTTCGTCTCATTCTTACCGGTAGTATAAACAGCAATAACTTTTTCTTCGAACTTATTGGGTCGGGTATACTTGATGTCGCTCACCGACTCTTGTATAAAGATCCTGTCTTTAGTAATACCTTCTTTTTCCAAAGCCTTTTTCGCAAGCCAGGGATAATCTTTTAGCTGACCTTTTCCTTTGATGTAAACCCGCGCGGTATAACTATCGAGCTGTTGTGTGTGATACTTTGCTTTTGCGATAGCCTTTCGCATGATGGTATAGGCCGGATCTTCCTTACCTGCTTTCACGGTCACCGACTGCAACACAACCACGTGTGTCTTCATGGTGATGTCTATCACGATCCAGTCGTTCTTTACCTCCACCTTCTTTACGACCGACTCGTAACCGAGATATTGCCAGAGCACGTCGTATGTACCGGGGGCAAGATTAACTTCGTAGCGGCCGTCGAGGTCGCTGGCAACGCCTGTCTCTGTTTGCTTAACGTAGATGGTTGCGTAGGCGAGCGGTGTGCCGTCCTCGGCTTTGATCGTACCCTTGATGCCTCCGCCCCTCGCTATCTGCTCCGGAGCGGCAAAGCCAGCATGGCAGCCGGTAGCGAATAGTATCGCGATAAAGGCGGGTAGAAATTTCACCGATAGAAATTTTTGCTTTGGATCATTTGCTCAACCGCTTCGGGAACGAGGTACCGTATCGATTTATTGTCCTTTATACAGTTCCTGATGTACGTTGCCGAGATATCGAGCAGCGGCGCATCGACCATTTTTACGTTCGGATGACGTTTTAGTTCCGAATTTGTTACACCTGGTCGCGGGTACACATACAGCCCATATTGATCCAGGATCTGTTGATAGTTCTTCCACTTTTCGAAGTTCACGAGATTGTCCTCCCCGATTATGACTCGAAAATTCTTCCCGGGGTTGCGTTCAGTGAGGTGAGTAAGTGTATCGATGGTATAGCTGGGTCGGGGCAGGTGAAACTCAATGTCGCTCACTTCCAGTTTATAGTTGTCGGCAATGGCAGCCTTCACCATGTCGTAGCGATCGAATTCATGAAGAAGAGTTTTGGACGGCTTAAAAGGATTTTGTGGCGACACGATGAACCACACTTTTTTCAGATCTGTATTCTCGGCCATCACGTTGGCAATAATGAGATGACCAACATGTATTGGATTGAACGAGCCGAAGAGGAGACCTATGTTCACGATGAGAACAGGCTTAGATCAGATTTTGCAAAATCGTCGTAGAGCTTTTGAGCCCGGCTGGTTGCCTTATCGAGGTCGTCGTTCACAACCACGGCATCGAATTTATCGGCAAAGGCCATTTCAAATTTTGCTTTGAACAATCGACGAGAGAGGCTCTCTTCTGATTCGGTGCCCCGGTTCTGTAATCGTTCTTTCAGGATTTCGAATGAAGGAACCTTCACAAAGATCGCCAGCGCTTTATCGCCAAAATACTGTTTCAATTTGATACCGCCCTGAACATCAACATCGAACACAACATCCTTACCTTCCTTCCATATCCGTTCGATCTCCGATTTGAGGGTGCCGTAAAAGTTACCGGCATAAACTTCTTCCCACTCTATAAACTCGTTGTTGTCTATTTTCTTTTTGAAATCTTCCGGTGTCAGGAAATAGTAATCCTTACCGTGCTGCTCGGTGCGGCCACGCCTGTCGCGCGTAGATGCAGAGATGGAGAATCCGAGGGTTGGATTTTTCGCGAGTAGATGTTTGACTATAGTGGTCTTGCCTGATCCCGAGGGAGCGGAGAAAATCAGAGCTTTCCCTGGCATCAGGAGATCTTTTGTGAAATAGTAATTCTGATTTGTTCTACCAGTTCGGTGGGAGCATCGCCACCGCAGCATTTCGACTTTACAAGTTGCTTGATCGCCATGTCGAGCTCATAGCCTTTGAAACAAGGCAAGCATACATCCATGTGATCTTTGAAGTATTTCTTCTGCTCTTCGGTTGCTTCACCGTCAAGTATCACCTGCAACATCTCGAGGCAGGTTGACTTCTTACCGTTGTTGATGAACGGGTTGGGGGTAGAAGGATTCATACATTGGTATTTTTATAACCCATCGACTTTGCGTAGGTGCTTAATTTCTCTTTTAGAAGTTGGCGCGCTCTATGTAAGCGACTTCTCACGGTTCCAATTGGTATGTCCAGTATCTTAGCCATCTCCTCGTATTTAAATCCTTCCAGGTCGCACAGAATTATCACTGTTCTGAAATCAACATCTAATGAGTTCAATGCGTTCGAAATTTCATCACCAATCATATCCTTAAGAGCTTCCACTCTCAGGTCGGGAGTGATCTGGCGATCTACATCTTCTGAATTATAGTATGTCTCGACTTCCTGATAGTCTACTTTATTTGGTTCCTTACTCTTCTTGCGATAATCGTTTATGAAGCTGTTCTTCAAAATCCGGAACAGCCATGCTTTAGCATTAGTTCCTTTCTGGAATGAATTGATAAAACGATACGCTTTTAAGTAGGTATCCTGGACGAGGTCCTTCGCATCGTCGGCATCCAGGGTAAGCCGGTATCCGAAATTATACATGGAGTTTATATGGGGCATAAACTCCCCGTGAAAGATCTCCTGCTTTTCCTTCTCAGAATAATGCGTTTGCGGTACGTCCTGGGATATTTCCTGCGTTTCTTCAGCCATTGGGGCACAAAAATAACCTAAATCATGAACTTTTGCGAAGCAAAATGCTCTCCAAACGGGCCACGGAGGCGGCCCACGTAAACTCGGTATTGATAAGCTTATGGCCCGCCATGGCAAGATTTAACCTCAATTCATCATTCGTTATGACCTTATAAAGCGAGTCGGCCATAACCTCGGGTTCTTTTGGAGGGACCAATAATGCTGTTACACCATCTATTGCGTAGTCCCGATGACCACCGATGTCGGTGCACACCACCGCACATCCGCTCGACATCGCTTCGGCGGGGGGCAGCGCCCAACCTTCTCCGAGACTTGGTGAAAAAAATATAGCACTGCTATTATAGAGCTCCGGAAGATTCTTCGGACGGGTATGAAAGTCCATCCAATCGGGAATAGCGTCGGGTCGTTGATACACACTGAACAAAGTGACCTTAAGTGAGGGGACTTTCCGCTTTAGGATCTGCAAGGCTTCGATCCCGTACTCACTCCCCTTTCTTGGTTCCAGCGAATAAAGCATGATTATAGATGTGGAACGTTCGTTCAAAGGCTTCTTTAAACTGAAAACGTTATCATCTATCGCAAGGGGAGTCAGCAGCGGCTTTTTGCCAGAATGCTTCTCTACGATCTCCTGGAGATATCTTGCGATAACACAATGCTGCAACGGCAGACTGTACGAAGCATGGACTTTATCTTCCTGCCCCGTCCATATTTCGTAGTCTTGAATTAAGTTGACCTTATGCCCTTTCGAAGGACTTAGATCGCTGATCGCATAGGCCATCTGCCACCACGTGCACAGTGTGGCGTCGGCATCGGGTACTGTATTGTCGTTGATCTCTGGAACAAGTTTCTCAACGATCCGTTTATTTAAGTCGAACCATTTCACTTTAACGCCCCGCACTTTGTTGATCAGCATTCGTAACCACACTGGCGTTCTTGAATTCTTATATGGACGCTTAACCGAATAGAGGATTGTTATGTCGTGTCCTTTGGCCGATAGGAGATTGGCAAACTGAAACATGATCTTCACGCCACCAACAGGTTTGGTGGGAAGGGATGGCAAGACAAAGTTGATACGTCCCATTAAGTTTTGTAAACTTAAACTATGCAGCGAATACTAGCAATCGTAGTTCTGTATTTCCCGGAAAAGCCGGTGGCGCAACTTGATGTCGATGATACGATTATCGTCGACAACACGCATAACAACATCGGCGTTGCTGCTGCATTGAACAAAGGACTGAAGAAGGCGATCGACGAAGGTTACGATTGGCTTCTTACCATGGACCAGGACAGCGTTTTCGAAGCCGGCGCATTAGATGAGTTGAAGTCGGTCGCGTTCAGTTGCAAAGAGAATATCGCGATCGTTTCACCGTTTCATTATATCAAAAAGCCCGTAAGGACACAGTCCATTGAAGAAGTTCCGTTCACGATGACGTCGGGAAATCTGCTTCGTGTAAGTGCTGCAAAGGCGGTCGGCCCTTTTGAAGAGAAATTGTTCATCGACTCTGTCGATAACGAATACTGCTTGCGCTTACGAAAGCATGGATTCAAAGTGATCCGCGTGAATCGATCTATTTTGCATCATTCGTTGGGCACATTAAAAAATAACATCGTCACACACGATGCGACGCGTCGATACTACATTACGCGAAACATGCTTTATGTGATGAAGAAGTATTTTCCGAAGTTTTTTCTTTTTGGATCGAAGGAATTGACGAAGTCTTTTTTACTGATACTCTTCATCGAGAGCGAAAAAATTCCAAAGCTCCAGGCAATGGCTCGCGGCGCCTCTGATTTCTTCAGGAATAAATACAATTAGAATCTCCAGATCTCGGTCCTGTTGAGACTATCGCCTATCTTTTTGGCGACCTGGGCGAGAGTAAGATTAGTGCCCACTTTGGCAGACAAAGCCTCAAAACGCTTCTTCGATTCAATGCACTTCCTGCGTTGCATAAAAAACAACTTTATCGAATTCACGTAGTGGAACCTGAAAGAGATAACACGCACAAGGCATTCAAAAAAGATCTGCGGATAATACATCGCCATCTGCACCGAGTTGAGATGTATCGCATGTAAAAACATCTTGTTGCGATAATAGATCGTTTGAACCTGCTGCTTTTTGGCCTTCGACTTTATACTCGACGACGTCTTGTGACGGCACATCGCACGGTGATCGTAATAGCATTTCCAACCCAGGCGCCACGCGCGCAGCGATAACTCATAGTCCTCAATGTAGTACGGAGCAAAGATCTCGTCGAAGCCACCCAGCATCTGCAGCTTCTCTTTGCTCACAAGAGTTTCGGCACCCGACAAATACATGGTATATAACCACGACTGCACTGGTGTTTCGGAGGGAAGGAAGTTCTTGAATGTTTTGATCTTCGCGCCCTGGAATGTCGGCAGCTTCGCTCCATCCTGGATCCTATCGTCGTCCCAGTTCACGATCTGACCCATCACACCAAAGGTGTCGGCCCTCTCGAAGTATGGCACGAGATAAGTGAAATAATCCGGCTCGAGCCTCACGTCGCTGTTCAGAAGGAGCACCATGTCGTAACGGGCTTCGCGAATACCTTTGTTGATCGTAGGTGCAAAGCCCATGTTCACTGTACTGGTGATCACACGAACCTTTGGAAAGTCCGTATGCAACATGTTAACGGACTCATCGGTCGAACAGTCGTCCACAATAATAACTTCGTAAGGCAGTCCGCCCTTTTGGAGGGCTGTAAATAATGGAGGCAGTGTTTCCGGGAACAGCTTCACTCCATTGTAGTTTGGTATGACAACAGAGATGCCTCGTGTTTCTGTGACGGCCTGGTTATTATCGACCGTAACGGTAGTAGGCATCGCCACTTGTTTGGTGGTACCCGCCTGCCAATCTTCTTTCCAGAACGCGACGGTCCCGTTACCTAGAATATATTTCCATTCACTCCTGGGGCTAAGCGGCGTTACGCGCGCTGCATCGACTCCGGAAACGACTTTGCCTTTCCACGCCTTTGCTTTGTGATGTTTCAAAAAGCTTGTCGAGAGCTTTGCCTGATCTTTGAGAACGAGAACGTATTCTTCCTTTGCACTATTAACTGCTTCGTCGAGCGCACCCGGTGTTACGGAGTCTACGAACCGGATCGGCGTCGGGAAATTCTTTGCGATGCCTCTCACTTTGGTTGCAGCGCGAGCAAGCTTTCCGTTTACGATAACTTCTGCCGGCAGCTCCTTTTGATTCCTGATCTCGGTGAGCGTCTTCTCGAGATCTTCCATTTCTCCGGACGACTCAACGATCAACGACACGCGCACGCTTCTATTGGCTTCGAGCAGCTTGGCATATTTATAGAACACCCAGTGGGCAGTAGAGCCGGAGATCACGAGACCCTTATAGCCGTCGAGCACGCCACCCTTGAGAATGTATGCTTTGAAAAATGCGAAGATCGTTTTATAAAGGATCTTCAAAGTTGAAGACGTTGTTCGATAGCGATTTACCTGCGCGTGTATCGTTGAATAGCTTTGGTTCTTTTGAAGGAACTGTGCAACGTTATCGTAGGCACGATGGTAGAGATCGCCTTTGATCGCCATCGTAGTAGATCCTTCCACCATTTCAACGCGTTCGTGAACTCCATCGCCTTGCCAAACGCCCTTGCGGCGATCCCACAATCTCAGCTTTTGGTCAGGGTACCAACCGCACGTTTTTATCCAGGTGCCTTCGAAGCTGGAGAGACGGTTGAACATATAACCATCTTTCTTCCATTCGGTCTTTACTTTAAGTATCGATTGCGTTAGTTCCGAAGAAAGATATTCATCGGCGTCGAGAGAGAGCACCACGTCGTGGGTGGCGAGGGCTACGCAACGGTTCTTCTGTTTTGCGAAGCCTAAAAATTCCTGCTGGTAGAATTTTGCTCCATGACTTTCTGCTATTTCGCGAGTACGGTCGTTCGAAAAACAGTCCAGGATAACTACTTCATCTACCACCGGTTTTACCGATTCGATACACCTGGCGATGTTCCTCTCTTCATTGTAAGTAATTATAACCGCGCTAATCCGTATCATCAGAGGGAAATTGGGGCAAAGTTACGACATTAATTACGAAATTGCTGGGATGTCTAAAAAAGCAACCGCCAAGTCGATACCACAAGAGATCCTGGATCTTGTACGCAAAGAGTTCAATTCATCCGAGTTTGTTTTCAAATCGAGAGGAACAGGAAAGTGGAGCTTCATTCCATTGCTTCAAAAAGCGCTGCAGCATTTTCTTGAGACCCATAAAGACGAGCTACCGAATTATATCCTTCATTATCCACACGGTCCCACCGAAGATCTGTTACGAAGAGCATTCAATCTAAAAAGTCCACCCGGTGCAACGAAGTCACTCCGCGATTTATTGTGCTTGTATGCAACACATCTCAAGCTCGACTGGAACGGCGTTGTCAAAACATACTATCCTGAAAAATACGCGTCGCTGATCGACGTCGATAAATCAGACCAGCATCCGGAGCCTGAAACACCTTCGAATGCCCCTCCCAACATAGAGAAGTTTGCCAACCAGGTCGCCGAACTTCTTTTGGAAAAATTATCTGCAAAGGAAATTGAAGTTGTGAAAAAGCAGATCATGGAGGAGAAATGGAATACCGACGGCGCACAGCCTGAAGAGGTAGAGAACATTTCGATACCGTCCGTCAACGATCCCGAGAAACCTGAATTTCCACCGAAGCCGTTCTTTACTCCGAAGTTTCCTGCATCACAAACGCGGCGCATACAAGTGCCCGGGTTCTCCGACGTGTGGCTGAAAGACGAAAGCACCAACCCCGGTGGAACTCACAAAGCACGAATGGCGTGGGAAGTTCTCATCAAAGCGAAACGATACCAGATCAAGGAGATCTCCCTGATCTCATCGGGCAGTGCGGCTGTCGCCATACAATACTTCTTTAACCTGTTCGGGGCAACTACCATTCTTAAAGTTCTCGTCGATCATCGTATGAAACCCGAGATCAAAGAGGCCCTCACGAAGATGGGTTGTAAAGTGTATGAGACCGACCTATCGGCAAAACCACTCACCGGCAAAGAGATCAAAGAGCTTACGGATAATCACACGGGTATCGACATCACCTATCGAGAGATCCTCGACCGATACAGTGACAACTATTACGACTGGCTCTCATACGAGATCCTGAATGAAAGTCCCTCACATTGTTTTATTCCATTTGGTACCGGTGACCTTTTCATCAACGTATTGATCATTGCCGAACGCGAATACAACAACCGGATCTACAAACACGATCCGCGTTTCCGTGGAAACATGAACGTGATCAGTAAGTGTAACTTCTTTGGCGCAACCTCACACAATCAAAACACTCGCCTCGACAAGTTATTCTCCTATTATCTGCCATCGTTGAAAGACTACAACGACTACCTGCATTCTATGATCGAGAACGCCCGAATTGGTCCACAGTCGGGTATCCTCGACGTAGAAGAAGAATTTATCGACGAGGCGTTGCAGATCGCCAAAAGCCAGGGGATCGCATGCGAGCCCAGCGGCATCGCAGGGTTAGCGCTGCTTCTGCAACTCCGGAACGACATCCCGCACGATGAGAAGATACTGATCGTGAATACTGGTTTGACGAATTATTCGCTGGGCCAGAAGAAATTATAGGAAATGCACTCGTTGGCACAACTACCGCCCTCGCACCTAGCACCTAGAACCTAGAACTTTTGCTATTTTTAGCACTTAACATTTTAATAATACCTAAAACCTACCACCTGCTCTAATGAGTTTATTCGTTAAAAAGCCTCTCGATCAGCTGTTGGCCGCAACCTCTGGCGACAAGGGACTGAAGCGTACGCTTGGTCCTATGGCCCTTATTGCCCTTGGTATCGGCGCCATTATCGGCGCCGGTCTGTTTGTAAGAACTGCCCAGGCTGCCGCAGATGCCGCCGGCTCGGCCGTTATCCTCTCCTTCGTGGTGGCCGCCATAGGTTGCGCTTTCGCGGGATTGTGTTATGCTGAATTCGCATCGATGATCCCGGTAGCGGGCAGTGCATATACTTATGCATACGTTACCATGGGCGAGTTCCTCGCATGGATCATCGGATGGGCTTTGATACTCGAATATGCTCTTGCATCCGCCACGGTCGCGATATCGTGGAGTGAATATTTTAATAAGCTATGGGCCAAACTCTTCGGGGCGCCGCTACCGTACGAATTCTGTCACTCTCCTTTCGAGACCGACGGCACCGTAAACGGTATCGTTAACGTTCCGGCACTGTTTATCCTGGTTGTGCTCACAATGGTTCTCGTTCGCGGAACCAAAGGATCTGCTGCACTGAACTCGGTGATCGTTATCGTAAAAGTTACCATCGTGTTGTTGTTCATCGCATTGGGCTGGCAGTTCATCAATCCAGTAAACCACACTCCTTTCATGATCCCCGAAGGAACTCCTGGTCATGAAGCGTTTAACGAATGGGGCTTCGGTGGCGTGCTCGGCGGCGCCTCGATCGTGTTCTTTGCCTTCATCGGATTCGATGCTGTATCGACAGCGGCACAGGAAGCAAAGAATCCCAAGCGTGATATGCCGATCGGTATTCTCGGTTCACTCTTCTTCTGTACGATACTTTACATCCTCTTCTCTTTTGTATTAACAGGCGTCGCACCCTGGACCGATTTTGCAACGCAGGGAAAAGAAGCTTCGGTTGCTTACGCAATTGAAACCTATATGCAGGGTTATGGCTGGCTCTCGACATTCATTACCATCGCAATTCTCGCTGGCTTCTCTTCGGTGATCCTTGTGATGTTGTTAGGTCAGTCCCGCGTGTTCTATTCGATGTCGAACGATGGTTTGATGCCGAAGATCTTTGCTGAGCTGCATCCGGTTCACCGCACGCCGTTCAAGTCGAACTGGTTGTTGCTGATCTTCGTCGCGATCTTCGGAGGATTTGTTCCTGTGAGTGTTGCCGGTGACCTTACGAGCTTCGGAACATTGTTCGCCTTCGTCCTGGTATGCGTAGCCGTATGGATCATGCGTGTGAAGAATCCCGAAGTACCGAGGGCATTCAAGACACCGCTCGTTCCTTTGGTACCGATCATGGGAATTATCATCTGCTCGCTGCTCATCATTACCCTCGACGGGTTCACGCAGCTTGTTGCGTTCTCATGGATGGCAATAGGATTGGTGATCTACTTCACTTACGGGAAGAAGCACAGTCACCTGCAGAATCAAGCGAAGAAATAATTAGTTAATAGGATCGGATGTGATCGTCAGCGTGCTGCCGACCACATCCGTATGATATTGTCTCAGTGGTCGCCATGCCGGACCGCCCGTAGGCTGACCTTCCTCTTTATTAAACTGCGAACCGCAGCTGTAATCGATCAGGTATAGATTCGATGTATGTATCTCCACCGTTGAGCTTGTCTCGTTGGGGTGGTAAGAGCAATTTCTTTCGTAGGCGTGGTAGGTGGTTGCGTTCACACGATAGATGATCAATCCGCGGATGCCTCCCTTCGATAATATCATTCCTCCGTCGGAGCGCAGGTTCTTGTACTCGGGCAGGTAAAGATTAATTACAACGTCGTTGAAAGCAATGAGCGGTATGGGATCGTCGGTAAGCTGCGGATCGCATGCCGTTGATTGCATAACTAACGAGCATAAAAACAGTAGCCTGGCTAGCAAACCCTTCACGGAACCCAAAATCTTAAATCTTAAATCCTAAATCTTAAATCCTAAATCAGATTATCGTATTGAACTGCTTCAGGAACCTGAGATCATTCTCGGAGTAAAGCCTGAGGTCGTTGACATTGTACAACAACTGGGCCACACGCTCCACGCCCATTCCAAAAGCAAATCCGGTGAATTCTTCCGGGTCGATGTTGCAGTTCCTGAGAACGTTGGGATGAACCATTCCCGAACCTGCTATCTCCACCCAGCCAGAATGTTTACACACGTTGCAGCCTTTGCCCTTACAGATGAGGCATGATATATCGATCTCGGCACTCGGCTCCGTAAAGGGAAAGAACGAAGGACGGTAGCGGATCTTTATATCCTTGCCGTACATTTCCTTCGCGAAGTGATACAGGGTTTGTTTAAGGTCGGCGAAGCCAACATTCCGGTCAACATACAAGCCTTCTACCTGGTGGAAGAAACAGTGTGCTCTTGCGGAGATCGCTTCGTTGCGATATACGCGGCCAGGCATAATGCTTCGAATGGGAGGTTTCGTACTCTCCATCAGACGTATTTGCACGTTAGATGTGTGCGTACGAAGGAGGACCTCCGGATCTTTCTTTTCAACGAAGAAGGTATCCTGCATCTCACGCGCCGGGTGATTGGGCGGGAAATTCAATGCGGTAAAGTTATGCCAGTCGTCTTCGATCTCGGGACCGTCGGCAACGCTGAAGCCGAGACGTTCGAACACTTCGATAATACGAAGGCGTGTTAATGTAAGGGGATGAAGATTGCCGATTTTGCCGGCAATTGGAGGCAACGTGAGATCGATGTTTGTTGTTCCCGACGAAGCTTCCGAAAGTTGTTCGTTAGCCTCTTTGAGCTTGGTTTCAGCCGATTGCTTCAGCAAGTTGAGAACTCGCCCCGCCTCCTTTTTCTGGTCTGCGGGTGTCGACTTCAATTCATCGAACAACACACCGATGGATCCCTTCTTCGAAATAAATCTAAGGCGAAACCCCTCCAACGCTTCCTTGCTGTCGATCAAAAAGTTGTCGACCTCTTGTTGCAGCTCTTTTACTTTTTCTATGATCATATACCTCTACGTGGTTTTGCGAACCGTCTTGCGAACGATAAGCCTATCCAAAATAACGCTTAAAATTCCTGCCGTTACGATTACTCCAATCAGTAAAATTTCATCCTGTGCATCTCTGAAGAGGAACGCACCGGCAATGAAGATCGCATTCACTGCCGCAAGTATTACCGCAGTTTTTGAATGGGTCATGCCCAGTCTCATGATCGAATGATGTATGTGACTCTTGTCGGGCGCAAATGGCGATTGTCCTCTCAGCAATCGGAGAATGATGATTCGCGTTGTGTCGCACAAGGGCACGATGATAAAGCAAGCGGCGGCGGATATTGGAGCCATGAACTTAACCGGGTCGCTATCGGGCAGGGTTGCGTTCACGTTCATGAAATGAATGGTAAGAACGGCGAGCAGCATTCCGATGGCCATTGCACCCGTATCGCCCATAAATATCTCGGAGGGTTCCCAATTGAAAACCAGGAATGCAAGTATGCCGCCAGTCATTGCGAAGCTAAATAAAGAAAACACCGTGTCGCCTGCGAGGTGAAACCAGATACCAAAGGCAACCAGGGCAACCAGGCCGACACTGCCTGCGAGTCCGTCGAGACCATCGATAAGGTTGAATGAATTCGTCACAACAATTACAAAAAATCCGGTAAGGAAAAATACGACCGCCAATGGTATCTCCGAAATCTCAAACAGTCCGTAGAACGATTCGATCCTGACTGAAGAAAACAGCAGGATAATGACGGCTACTATCTGACCGTACAGCTTATGCCACGCCCGGAAAGGAACAATATCATCCCGAACGCCGAGAAGAAAAACTAAAAACATACTGGCGATCACGTAGTGAACTTGCTTCCAGTTGTCGTAATCTAACCAGACCAGGACCGCCATAAGAAATCCTGCAAATATTCCGATACCTCCCAGCGACGGCGTCACCTTCTTGTGGATCTTACGCCGGCCCGGCGCGTCGAGCAGATTTTTCGACGTGGTGTACCTGATAATCACCGGTTGGATGATAATAGACACGAGAAATGCTGTAACACAGGCAGCCAGGAGTATGGCCATAGCTCAAATTTCCCGCAAATCTAACAATTAAACCCCGATCGCACCGGTACGCTCTGTTTTGGGGGGATCGGATGGCAAAAGGAGAAACACGCTCACGAAAAAGTAATAGAAGACGATCCCTTTTTGGACCGTGAGAAAAGATTCAACCACCATAATGAGTGTCACGGCCAGGTTGAACAGCAGGAAAATTCCAGGTGTAGTTTTCACCGATCTCCCGAAAGCGTAGAAGAACAGCGCTATGAAACATAGTAACTCCACAATACCATTTTGTGCAAGGAACTGTAGGTACTGGTTGTGTGCATTGAACGACAGGTCGATGCCTTCGGTATACCCGGTGACTTTATAGCCTTCGTTGATCAACTGTTGTGCGTCGCCGGTGCCGGCGCCGAACACTGGTGCCGTGGCAATTCCAGCTAACGTTCCACTCCAGACTGAGAATCGTTGGTCGACTGCTGTCGAAACATTTTCACCGTAAGTGTCAAGCACCGTGGTCACACGATGAGGATCGAGCAGGAACGCAAGAAAAGCGAACACAAACAATATGGCGGCAACAATTCTCGCACGGGCTTTAAGTTGAATGACAACATAGAACAGCGCCACAATGATGAACACGGCAAGACCCATCTGTGAGCGCAGGAACAAGATCATGAACCCTGTGTAAGCGAGAACCGCCAACAGCAATGTAAGTATGCGGGGTAATATGACGCGACGACCGTGTTGAACAATATCGAGCACATAAAAAAATGAGATCGTTAGATAAAGAGAAAGGTAAGTCGGATGGATCAGCACCGCATCGGTGTAGGCACTATGTCCTTTCCCCAGGCTTATACCATTGATAATATTTATAATGAATGCAATGATGGTGATCGATATCACGCCAACCGAGAATGACGAAAGCATGTCGTTGGTTTTCATACCGATCGTGCGTGCATGTGCAACCAGCAAAGGGAAGACCGCAATGAAAGCCATTCGCTCTACGATCGACCATCCTTGCGACATGTTTTCTGTTCGAAGCAGACCGGCAAAAATTACCAGCAATTGTATGCCGCAGAGAACGAATACTGGCTCCCGTACGGCCTTTTTGAATTCGACTTTCCCCTGGATCAAACAAAAGATATAGGCCGCAACCGCAAGCAACACAATCAGCGAATTCAACCGGATCGGAAATGCGATGGTGAAGGGGATGGCGAGCACCAAAATCCTGAAGATCTTGTCTGAGGGACTAAGAGGGTTTGCCATGAATGGATTTATGAAGGGCAAAGATGCAAATTTATATACCTTTCGCGGAGGAAAATCATCACCTGTTTGAAACGCACACTTTACATCTTTCTTACACTCGTTGTTTTCATTACATGTCGTCAAAAAGAATCGCCGGCGGTCGATGGTGCGCATGTTGGCAAGATCCACTCGGTGGCGATCCTGGGAAACAGCATCGTTCGGCATGCTCCGAGCCAGGATCTCGGCTGGCCTGGCGACTGGGGCATGGCGGCATCCGCGATGGATAAGGACTTCGTCCACTTGTTGATCAAGGATATACATGAAAGAGATTCTTCTGTGACTGTGCAGTTCGAAAACATAGCTGCCTTCGAATTGAACTTCAGAACATTTGACTTTTCTACGATCGATCGAATGCGAAATTCGGATATGATCATCATGAAGATCTGCGAAAACATTCGTATTGAATCTGATGACGAAGAACGTTTCATTGAACGGCTTGATAGTCTTATCAACTACCTCGATCCCAATCATCGTGCTGTGCGTGTGATTGTTGATGGGTTTTGGGATATGAAAAAGAAGAATGCAATGCTTCGTGAATATGCGGAGGAAAGGAACTATCCGTTCATCAGAACCTCTGATCTGTCGTCGGACGAGAGCAATACGGCGGTGGGGCTATTCAAAAATGCGGATGTCGCCGAGCATCCTTCCGATAAAGGAATGTTGCTGATCAAGGAAAGGATCTGGTCTTATGTTAAAAAATACTTTCCGGGCGAAAGAACCAAGGGCAATCAGGACCTCTGATTCATCGCTTTCCTTTGGGGATCAAAGACCCAGCCCCACTTATTGAAATACTTTATTGCCGACTGGATGTGGACAAACAGGAGTTTATTGAATTTATAGGAGGCTCTTGCGTGAAGGTGAACAATCACTGCATCCGGAAAATAAGCATTCCGGTACCTGGCCATCATGCGTCGCGAGATATCGACGTCTTCCATGTAAATGAAATACCGGTCGTCAAAGAAGCCGATGTCGCGAAGAGCGCTGTTCCTGAAAAACATAAAACAACCGGATACCGACGGCACGTCGAATGACCTGGAAAGGTCCTTATCACGCATTTCGTAACGTGCGAGACGGTTCTTGAAAAGCAAAGCAAAAACAGATCCGAATCTACGCAACATTAAATCAAACGGAGCTGGAAGCCGCTTGTAAGAATTTTGTGGGGCACCATATTCATCGATCACTTTTGGGATCGTGAGACCGACATCCGGTGACCCTTCCATAAAATTATAGATCTTCTCGATCGTACCTTGTTCAAACGATACATCCGGATTAAGGACGATATGATACTTGGACTGTTTTGTTACTTCATCAAGAATAACATTATGCCCGCGGCCGAAGCCGAGGTTATCACCGGCAAAAATATATTGTACACGGCGATCATCGGTTATAGAGCGAAGATCATCCGTTGGCGAGTTATCAATAAGGAAAAGGCGGACATTCAATTCAGTCGCAAGAAAACTATCGATCCCTTTCAGAAGCGTGGCTCGATCAGTTTTATAAAGTACGATAGATGCTGTTATCGAATAATCCATCAAGGAGGGGACAATCGCGGGCAAATCTATTGGTTTTGCTGAGTTTTTTAAAAATTCCTACCCATCAATAATCACATCAAATAAAGTTTGCCAATCGGCCGCGTAAGGATCTTCAATCGGTTTAGCATGATGACGGGCAAATATATTTTCGCCGGTAATCATTTTTCTTATACTCTCAGCAAGGTCCAATGGCGACCAGGGGTTAAAAAAAGAGACGGTATCATAGTTACCTACAGTTTCATGGGCATACGGAAGATCGGCGAGTAACATCGGCTTGCCCGTTGTCTTGAATTCAGAGATGGGCAATCCCCAGGTCTCCAGTTTTGAAGGAAATACGAGAGCGTCGACAACGGCGAATAAATCAAAGACCTGCTGCCGCGTCTTCCGGCCGATGAAACGAAGCTGGGGCGCATCCTGAAATCTCTTCGTCATCGCAGCTGCATACTTGTTGTCTTCCGCCGATAATGTTACAAGTATTTCGAAGCCCGTGATCCCTTCCTTGTTTAAAGCGCGCGCAGCTTCTCCGAGTATTTCGATGTTCTTAAATATTCGCGGGAAGGTAGGGAACAGGAGCGTTATCTTTTTCTCTTTTTGATTGATCGGATTTGGAACCGCCTGCTTAAGATGGAGTGATGGATGTGCCACCAGGATTTTTTTTCGTGGCAATCGAAACATATCGGCAATTGCGTCACGGAGCCAACTTTGTTGGACGATCACATAACGATTCTTCCGGACGTTAATTCGATAGAGATACTTGTACAGGATCGAGAAGACTCCAAAACCCGGATCCATTTTAAATTCTTGTAGCGAGGTCTTGTAGAACGGTGCGGGATTGTGGAAATAAACGGACTGTTGCACGGATGACGGCAATCGTGGTGAGATGTCGTGAAGGGAAAGCCACGTGTCTACTTTGTTTTTGCGTGCAAAGCTTGAAAATTTGAAGTATTCCAGGTGTAGCCTTCGGAAATAACTTTCTCGTGATCGTGGAAATTCTATCAGCTCGATACCAGGAAGGTCGAGGCCAGCGAAAAGTTCTTTGCGGCTAACGAGCGCGATAATCCGAAGGTTGTATCGTTCATTCAGTTTGGACGCTGCCAGCAGCGCATCGATCATAAGGGACAGCGGACCACCCTCAAAAAAATTAACACCCGAAAGAACTATGGTTCGTTTAGCCTCGTGACTCTTCCCACTTTTGTGTGACATCATTATACATTTTTACAACTGCTGCAGGAGCCCCGACTGCGATACAACGAGGAGGAACCGATTTGGTGACAACGGAAGATGCGCCGATCACAGACCCTTCTCCAATTACCACCCCTGGAAGGATCGTAACCGATTCACCGATCCACACATTATCGCCGATTACGATCGGCTTCACCTGCAATGGCCTTTCTTTTGGTGCCTCCAATGGCGACGACTGGTTATCGCCAGAATAAGACCCATGGTTGTGGTCTGAAATAAATACCTTGCTTGCGATAAGCACATTGTTGCCGATGGTTACGCTTTCAATAGCCCCGATGTGAACATAGTCGTTTACCTCTACATTGGAACCAATGGAGATCACAGCATTTCTGATCTTGTCGTTATGAGGAAAGGCGTCGATCCTTAAACCCACACCGCTAGTCATATTGTTTCCAACGCTGATAAATTTCTTGCCTCTGATGTATACCGGAAAACGAATGAGCCTCGCATTGGGGAAAAGGATCTTTGTTAAAAAGATGTCACGTCCCAGTCTCAACGATCCCCAAAAGCCATATCTCTTAAATACAGATGTCATACGTCAAATGTCGGACAGTTCGGTGGATTGGGACCTTGCGTGAAACAGAAAAAACGAATTGAAAAAAGCAAAAAATACTACCCCCTTGTTTGTTTCCATGAGAGACTCCCCGATGCACGTGGCCGCAAACAACACAATGAATATAACATATAGTTGTTTTTTATTACGCAGGGCGTTTGTGAACAGCCATAATAGTTGACCGATAAAAACGATCAGGAGCATAAGCCCCCCGCCGAGCAAATATTCAAAATACTGATTATGACAATTGAGATTTTCTCCAAAAACACCATAGAAAGAATAGCCGCGCTCGCATTGATCGCGTACAGCTTCCTGACCACCCACACTATAACCCAGCAACGGATGGTGTTTGAAAAGTTCGATAGAACATGTCCAAATCGCTGTTCGGATACTGACTGAATTCCACCCGTTTGGATCGGTGGGGATACTGAACGCCGAGGTTTCCGTGATATACCTGAGCTTCAATACCGGGTTGGTGAAGATCACAACGGTGATAACAGTAGCAAAAAGTACAATGAGTCCCGCGGCGCCAAGCCGAGCCGTTCGATTCCTGAAAAGAACGAAGATCGCCACGGTGAACGCCGCACCAAATGCCAAAATACCGATACGGCTGCCGATCAGTGCCTGGAACAACAAAAAAATCAACAACAACAACACTTTTCCTACCGTCGAAAACCCTTTGTCGACAACCAAAATAAATACAGCAAACGAAACATACATCGACATATAGATCGGATTGATGGCGAAGGGTCGCATCAGGCTTTCACCAAATAACGAGTATATCTCGAAGTTGAATTGTTTAAAGTAGCCTCCCACGTACGACAAGTCGTAGTTGCCGGTGTAGTAATTGTAAACACCGTAAGTCATACAGATAATCGCTACCGAAGAGATCACCAGCGCGAAGATCCTCAACATTATTCGCCAGTTTGTTCGGTACTGCGCTACGCTCAGCGCTAAGGGCAGAAGGAACAGCGGCAGCTGTTTTTCCAGGACATAAAATCCAGCTCCCGGGTCATCTGAATAAGTAAGGGTGAGTGCTGCTGCCAGGAAAGTGGAAATGCAGATCAGGATCTTTATCGAATTCTTTTTGATCGATTCGACAATAAAAGGAAATGGGTAGGAATAAAACACCGCAACAACGATAGCGATAATAGCGGCGTTGGTAAACTTGATGGACATCGGCAAGGCGATCATGAGTATCACAGTAAATGCATCCACTGAGTACTTCCGTGCGAAGTTGATGAAATCTTTGAGGCTACTCATGAGGCATTCGTTTTACCCGCGCATACAATTCGCTATACTCTCCGATTATCTTTTGTTGTCCAAAGTTATTGATGTAATGGTCGTGATAGTTGTGTCGCGATGGATCTTTGATAACATTTTCGATCGCTCGAACCAACGAGGCCCTGTCGTTTTCAAAAAGGTAACTGCTGTCGATTATGATCTCGGGAATCGCGCATCGATTCGACCCGATCACAGGCCGGTTAAAAAGATATCCCTCAATAATGGGAAGGCCGAACCCCTCGCCGTAATGCGCTGTTACCAACACCATGGTGGCATTGCGGTAGAGGTCGATTAGCTCATCGTCCGGTACGAAGCCT
Organism: uncultured Ohtaekwangia sp.; assembly: GCA_964490505.1. GTDB lineage: Bacteria > Bacteroidota > Bacteroidia > Cytophagales > Cyclobacteriaceae > ELB16-189. The sequence continues at coordinate 126,769 of CAZBCP010000002.1, forward strand.
TTCATCTCCACATTGGCCAGATTTTCCTTTTCCTTCCGCTCACGAAAGTGGTCAAGCAATGGCCCCTTTCCGGCGATAAGAAATTCCACGGGATCCTTTCGCTCCAGGAACACCTTCGCCACCTCGAAGATCAGCTCGATGTTTGCCCGTTTCTCGATGCTTCTCACGACGAGAATGGATGCGTTGCCATTACTCTTTGACACAGTTGGCATTCGAAAGGTTGAAAGCTGCTCAAGAGGTGTTGTGTTATAAATGACTTTAGTCTTCTGTTGCGCCGAATCCGGTAGCAGAGATTGTGTGATGGAAAACCTTGAGACAAAGTGAATGATGTCCGAGCGGCGATAAGCTGTCTTTTCAATAAAGCGATTCAGCAAGAGAAGCGCCTTTGGTTTGCCGAATTGGCTCGAGAGATAATAAAGTCCGTCGTGAACGGTGAAGATGTTGGTACGTCGGAGTAAAAAGAAAGACGAAAGGTAATTATGCGAATGAATGAGTACCTGGCCACGCCGCGAAAGCCTTCGGATCAAAAAGTTGAGCATCAGAAACCTCAGTACATTTTTGCGAAGGGAGATGCAGATTATGTTGTCCCATCGTTTTACCGAGATCCTTTCATCAAAGAAAACGTAATAGCGACGACCGAAGTCGCCGGCAGCTGATTGTACTTTGATCACATTCTCGACGCCACGTTTATATCGAAGGGGATCGTTGAAGCCGAAGTAGACAATCGCATCCATCCTCGCGTCTTAAGCTTCTGTGGTTTTATGCTGTGGAATACGCGAGATGTCCTTCAGGTACTTATACACACACGCAATCACTATTACTATTCCTACCGAGAGAATATTGGTGAAGGCAACCTGGCTGTCGATAAGGAACGGATTGAAGATCATATTGACAAGCATGAACGCAAATGCATTCCCTGCGAGCTTTCGTGTTATAATGATACTGAAAGCGACGGCAATTATATAGAGGTAATATGCCCTGCCGGCCACAAGTTTACTTTCGACAATGAACTGCGGGTTAGGGCCGAACAGCTTGTTGTTTTCATCCCAGACGCCAAAGTATGAGCTGATGATCTCATAGCCGAGACCCGGGTATTTCGGTTCGCTCCTGATCCTGAGATTAGTAAAAAGAATATCGAGAGGAAAATCAGCTGGCCTTTCTATTTTCAGATTTCCAGAGAAATAATACACCGGTCCATCGGCGTAGCTTACAAGTCTGTAGTAAAATGATTCCAGGGGATTCGATTCGAAAATCCACATGAACGCGAGGAATACACTCACTAAACTGATCGCCCCAAACAGGACCAGCTTATAACTCGAAAACCTGACGTTGTGAAATTGCAGGAAGCCACCTATAATGAAAAAGAATCCCACAAGACCGGCCTTACTTCCCAGGGTGAGCATAAGAAACAAACAATAGAAGAAGAATAGAGCTGCAAGTATATTCTTACCCCTTAGTTTTAAAAATATGGACGCCATGCCGAAGAGGATCACCCCAACCTCGTTCAGCCGCTTAAATACGCCCGCACCCTGGTAAAATACGACCTTGGCCAGCCCTGGGTTAGGCGCACTGTAAATAAATCCTCTTGTGTAAAGCAAGTACAGGTTACACGCAACAGATACCACGAAGAAATATTTTACAAAGTCGATCCATTCATTGTCATTAAGGAAGACGATCCTCCTCACATGAATTTTTGTGAAGAGAATGATGCTTGCGAACAGGATCATATATGCTCCGAAATCCCATACGTTTAGCTCATCAAGGAAGAAGAGAATAAAAAAAGTGATCACAACCTGGAAGAGGATGATGACCAATGGATCGATATAGTGTTTATAGACCTTCTGACTCTTGAAAAACCACAACACCGCCAGTGTGCAGATTACCGCACCTGCGAACATCGTGGGGCTAACAAGATCAGTGATATATTTCAAAGGATTGCCTTTTTAATGTAGTACCCAAGCGCCCTCAGATAGCCGAAGAGGTACTTAACAAACGACGCCTTATCGCCAAGTTCCGCAAATATAACCTCGCGTTCCCTAAATATTTTTACCGACTTCCGCCAATTGGCCGATATTCCGCCAAGATCGTACAACGCAAATACCTGTTCCACCTTCTCGTAGCCTCCCTCATCAGCTATGATACGATATATAGTATGAAAATCTGCGAAGACTCGGAATCTTGGATCGTACATACCCTGTTTAAGATAGGCTTCACGTCTTACGAAAAGCGCCTGGTGGCAAAAGTGGGTATTGAACAACAGTCTTGGTGATCCATCAACATGCTTCTTCGGATATAATCCAATGTCGGGCTCAACCGTCTGTACGTAGCCGGCCACAACAGAAAATCCCGAACGCTCCAAATTGCTAGCAACATTCGAAAGAACATGCTGATCAATGAAAGTATCCTTGCTGTTAAGAAAATAGACCCATTCGCCCTTACATTTCGTCAACGCTTTGTTCATCGCATCATAAACGCCTTTGTCAGGCTCGCTGACGAAGTATGCTAACTGCGAAGAATGTCTGGTTATGATCTCAAATGAGTTGTCTTTTGAAGCCCCATCAACGACTATGTACTCATAATTTTTATAAGTCTGCTGAAAAACGGATTGCATGGTGCGCTCGAGAGAGTCACCTCCGTTGTAGTTGACGGTAATGATCGAGATCAGCGGATTCATGACTTCGTGCTGTCGAGAGCTTCATCTATGCTTTTTATGATCACTGCTTCTTCAATGGCTGAAATGCAAGGATACGTCACCTTTGCTTGTTCAGGATAAATGCAATTCCAGCTGCAATTGAAACAGTCCATACGATGATAGACCAACTTGATCAGGGGCGATTCTTCGTAGCTGGCAAATCTTCGGAAATGTCCTCCACCGGAAAAACAAACGACCATCTTCTTCAAAGCAACTGCAAAATGGTACGTGCTTGTTTCATTACACACGACCATCTTGCTGTTAGCGACTATCGATGGAATATCGGCAAGGCTGGTCGTTCCCGTATGATCGACAAGATTCCCATTCGTCCCGATGTCGGCAACTAATTTTGAAGCCATTGTCTGCTCCGATCTGCTTCCGATCAACAGGACTTTGTGCCCTTTCGAAAGCATGTGAACAATGACACGCTTCCAGCATTCTACCGGTAATTGACGTTGCGTCGACCCTGCCCCGGGAGCGACGACGATCGTATTATTATCGGCAAGGGCCTCGGTCGGATAAAATTCAATGGAGGGTACGGAGCGTAAGATCTTTGTACCGAGGACGGCTGAGGTGAAGGCGGCGTTCTTCGAAATTTCATGAACGCAGTCTCCAGGAATGTTTACGAGTTCAGTATAAAACCTGTCCGTATATTTTGATGATAGATGATTACGATCGCCGTTCATTCCAATCTTATGCCCGGCACTGATCGCGAATGCAAGAACCTCGGTCGTGAATGTCCTGGAATAATGGAACACAATGAGGTCGGAATATTTGGTATCGGTAACATCACGCAGAAATTTCCTTCGATCCGCCATTGAATTGGAGTATCTCGTGTGATCAAGCCATATCAACCGATCGGCGACGCCTTCATCTAACCTCTCATACAGATCTTTCCAGAGAGAATTTCCAATCAAAGTAATTGTAAAACCATTGTAACGATCGCTATTCTTTATGTCGTGCAAAAAGTTCCTAAATAGCAGATAATCTCCAATAGCGTCGATCTTAACGATAATGATGGCTTTGGAGCGTCGTCGGAAAAGGAGAGCTAGCTTACGGGTAAAAGCTAAGAAGAACGTGAAAAGGATTTTCCACGGTTTCATTCGTAGAGCTTCTTTTTTACCGCATCATGATCACTCATCAGCAGCGACGAGCGCCGGGAGAACAGCATATTAAATGCCCGGGCTGCCTTCGGTCGTGTCATCAACCTGAACATCGATTGGGAAAGTTTCCGCTCAGTCAGCAAGTGCAGCGTAGAACCATTTGAATACACGTTGAGCTTAAAGATCCTTGCAAGTTCCTGGAGTGTTCTATAGTGATAGAAAGATATATGCTGACCAACATGCGGAGAGATATAGTACCAGTCGGCGATCGAAATGTTGTCCGGGATAAGTTCGGTCGAAAACATGATGTTACGACTATAGTTGATCATTTCGCGGATGCCTTCGAGTGGATTTGCAAGATGTTCGAAGACTTCGAACGAAGTAAGCATCTCGAACTTGTTTACACCCTGCAGATCCTCAACATCGAAATGCTTCGCAAAAAGATTCTCACAAAACTTGTCCTGTCGGTAAAAATCGTAGCCTTTATCGCGCATCATTCTCACAAACATCCCATATCCCCCTCCAAAATCAACAAACTTCTTATTTGGATCGTACCACTTTGCGATAACTGCCTCCACGACAGGAGCAAGAAGCAAGTTCCTATAGACCAGCCCCAGATCCAGCGACGTTATCGCGTTGGCATATGATTCTTCGAGCCAATGAGGTTCCTCGGTTTGGACAAAGAAACAGTTAGTACAGCGGAAATATTGGACGTCATATTTACCCAACACCTTTTTGCTGAAGATGTAAGTTGCACTATCATCGCAAATTTTACATCGCACTGCTCTCGTCATTTTTTGTTGCGCAATTTAACCAGGAGAGCAAAGATCCAACTTTTTACAAAAGCCACGAATTGCGGCTTTTCACGCTCGAATGTATACTCGTCTGCGGCGCGACTTACCTCAAAATTACCTGGCGCATTCAAACCGGATAAGGGTTTCAGAGGAATGTTTGCGTTAATAGATTCAGACAGCGTATGGGTTGCCTCTTTCGTGAAGCCAATGTTTGTAATAAGATTTGAGTTGGGGATCAGCGACACCCCTTGATGAAGAAGGTTTCTAAAAAAGAGTTGATAATCCCATGTGTCAAGCTCGCCGTTATAAGTGAGATCAAAAGCCCGGTAAAGTCCCCAACGCACGCGGGATGATTTGGATAGAAAATCGAGTCCTCTTCTACGTTTGAATTCCGGCCACGCCTTCATCTCGACGTCATAGTCTTTCCATACGCGACGCCATGAGGCCCAACCCCAAACGTGAGTTAGATTCGAATAATAATAATCTCCGTCTCCCCTTTTCAAGCCGTCTTGAAAATTTGTGCCTCCTATGTGTACCACCCGGTCATTATGTGCATATCGCTTCAACATAGTTTCGCAGAAAACAAAAAAATCCGGATGTGGGAGGCAATCATCTTCGAGAATAATTCCTTCACTTTCATTTTCGAAGAACCAGCTTATGCCGCTGCTGACTGCACTTTTGCAACCAAGATTCCTCGTACGAAACAATGTCTTTACGTCGCAGTCCCAGTCGATACGACTAACAAGATCCTTTCGGAGGTTTTCGACCACTGTGGCTTCGCCAGGGCGAGAGTCTCTGGGCCCATCCGACGACAGGTATAATTTTCTCGGCTTCGCTGCCCTGATGACTTCAAAAGTCCTTCCGGTTTCGTCGGGTCTGTTGAAGATCAAAAATAGCAATGGTGTTTGAAGACTCAAGATGATCCAATTAAGGCTTTATACCTGTTGCGTAGATCGACTCGTGGTCTCTGTCTTTTATATCAAGAGCAGGATCAAAAGTGCGGAGGCTGACCTGCTGCATTCCCACCGATCTCATGATCGCCAAAAGATTCTCTTCATCGTACATGTACTTGTGTTCGTCTTCGAGATACGCAATGTAGTTGATGAGATCCATCGGTGTTCCTGTATTGTCCCACGCCGGCTTATAATAACTTGGTTTACTCTTCCACCATGTGTAATCCTTCTTAATATAGGATTCGATATACAGCCTTGCATTTGGAACAACGATATTGAACATGCCGCCCTTCTTCAGCACCCTCATACATTCCTTCATTACACCCACTACGTGCTTGTAGGGCAAGTGTTCGAACATATGCGATGAGTAAATGTGATCCACACTGTTATCGGGAAATGGAATGCCATTCCTGAGATCCCATAAAATATCGACACCGGCGGCGACGTCGATAGTAAGCCAACCGTTAGTTCCTTTTTTGCTTCCTGAACCTATTTCTATCTTGACTTCCTTGCCACTCTTGAGCGCACCCGAAGCTTTACTATTTGCCTTGACTTTTCGGTACAAGAAACGAGCATAGTCGGCACCTCCAAACGTTATGGACCTCACAAATTTTACCAGCAATTTCCGCATAGGAATGAATCGTCGTATTAAATCCAAAAACCCGTAAACAGGCCGCAAAGATACATTTTTTCCAGCTTTTGACCTGCCCTCTGAGGGATGCCGGTCTAATGCTCGTTGCCCTTGAAATAGTCCTTCAGCCGTATAAAGACCTGGACTGGATTTAACGATCGTGTGGTTTCAAAAAAAATGTGCCGCGTCTTAGGCCAGAATAGATAACAAAAGTATCCCGAGAAGGAGTACGCGATGAGAGTAGCGATTGCTGCCCCAAGCAAACCGATACGCTGAATGAGAATGACATTCAGAATGATATTCATGAACGCCGCTAGCGCAGTGGTGACCGATAAAAAAGCCTGAAGGTTTTCAACAACAAGTCGCCTCGCATTAGCAACTCCAATGAATGCAAAAACACCAGACCAGATATACAATGAAAGTATGGGGCTGCTTGGCGAGTAACTCTCGCCGAATAATATTCGCACGATCAGACTGGAAAAAATAGTCATTACCAGACTTATGGAGACTGAGAGAGCCACCATTAGATCGGTGAGAGCCTGCATTCTCTTTTTGAAAAGATCCTCGCTAGTTAATTTCGAGCGAATGATCCCGGGAAACACGGAACCACAAATCGCCACCGGGATAAAGTACCACATTTCGCTAAGCCTGACGGCAACTCCATAGTAGCCTGATGCCTCGTTGCCAACCATCCAGTTGATCATTACCTGGTCGCTCTTGATATAGAAACTGACCGCCAGCGATGCGAGTATCAATGGCGTTGATGACCTTAGCAGTTCTTTGGCAATCGTTGGGTCGAATCCCCAGCGGCTTATTTTCTGATGTTTCGAATAGAAGTAAAGAAACCCGAGTGCCTGGATGGCGAAATCCAGCGAATACACGGCACCAAACCAAAAAAGATCGGCTTCATTATAAGCCAACCAAATGCGTACGATCGAAAGAACAACAAGAGAAGTCATTTGTGTGATCGATACAAGCTTCGACATCACCTGCGATTGAAAGTAGTAGTCGATCACGCCGAAAGAATCGAAGAAGAAGCTCGCAACTATAACAAGAATGAGTAGGGCCGTCTCCCTTGAAGTTTGCGTGCTTAAAATGAATATAGCTAGTATTCCAAGTATGACAATTGCACCGCAGAGCCTTATGACAACCGCCGTCCCCATTAGCTTTCCACGGTCGTGTTTATCGGCGATCACTTCGCGAACAATGATCTGGTCTAAACCTAAAGTTGAAAACGCGCTGAAGAGTGTAACCAGACTCAAGGCATAGTTGAACTCGCCGTACCGTGATGGACCTAAGTATCTGGCAACGTAAGCACCAACGAAAAGGGCTGCAACCAGTCTCAACACCTTTTCGCCAAGCATCCACCCGGTGTTATAGAAATACCGCATGGTGCCCGGGTTGGCATTCAGAAATGTTTCGATCCTCTTTAGCAAAACGCAGTTAGTTTTACCGTCAGGAAACCTGGTGACCCAGGAATTGATGTTCGTATTCCGCCGCGATTCCTTTTTCAAGTTTGATCTTCGGAGTCCAGCCCATCGACTTGAGCTTGCTTCCGTCCATGAGCTTGCGTGGAGTGCCATCAGGCTTTGAAGAGTCCCACTTGATCTGGCCTTCATAGCCAACGATCTTTTTTATAAGATTCGCAAGATCTTTAATGCTCAACTCCTCCTCGCTCCCAACATTGACAAAATCGAGATCATTGTAGTTCTTCATCAGGAACACGCAGGCATCAGCCATATCGTCGACGTGCATGAACTCGCGCAACGGAGAACCGGAACCCCACACCACAACTTCGGGTGATTTGCTTTCCTTGCCTTCATGGAACTTCCTGATAAGCGCGGGAAGCACGTGCGACGTCTTTAGATCATAATTATCGTTCGGCCCATAAAGATTAGTGGGCATAGCGCTAATGAAATTGGATCCATACTGACGGCGATAGTTCTCGCACATTTTGATGCCAGCAATCTTAGCGATAGCATATGGTTCGTTTGTCTCTTCAAGAAAACCCGACAACAAGGTCTCTTCTTTCAGTGGTTGTGGCGCCAGCTTCGGATAAATACACGACGACCCGAGAAACAACAGCTTCTTAACTTTATTCACATAACTCTGATGAATAACGTTAGACTGTATCATCAGATTATCATAAAGAAATTCACCGCGATAGGTATTGTTGGCGAGGATGCCGCCGACTTTCGCTGCCGCCAGGAAAACATAATCAGGCTTCTCCTGGGCAAAAAATTTCTCTACTGCTGACTGGTTCTTCAGATCAAGTTCCTGCGAAGTGCGAACAACAATATTTGTGAACCCTTCCTTCTCGAGCCTTCTAACGATAGCGGAGCCTACCATTCCCCGATGCCCGGCAACGTATATCTTCTCCCCCTTTTCCATCATTCGTTGTACTGAAAGATCTTATGGCCCCCTTCTCGCAGATAGCTGTCTCTCTTGAATAACTCGTAGTCACTCGTAACCATATCTTTCACCAGACCGTCGAGGTCGTACTTCAGCTTCCAGTTAAGTTCTTTTTTCGCCTTCGACGGATTTCCAATCAATAGTTCTACTTCGGTGGGCCTAAAGTATGCCGGATCTATTTTCATCACTACATCGCCGGTCTTTACTTTCACTTCCGGGTTGGTGATCTTTGAAACAACGGCTTCTTCCTTCACGCCATGGCCACGAAACTCCAGCTCCATGCCCAGGTGAGCAAATGCTTTTACGATAAACTCGCGAACTGTTGTGGTAACACCTGTTGCTATTACAAAATCGTCGGCTTTATTGTGCTGAAGGATAAGCCACATCGCCTCCACATAATCTTTCGCATGGCCCCAATCGCGTTTCGCATCGATGTTACCCATGAATACTGTCTTTTGTAACCCGAGAGCGATCTTACAGGCGGCGCGCGTGATCTTCCTCGTTACAAAAGTCTCGCCGCGCAACGGTGATTCGTGGTTGAACAAAATGCCATTGCTTGCGAAAATATTGTACGCCTCGCGGTAGTTCACGGTGATCCAATAGGCATAAAGTTTCGCCACTGCGTAAGGTGATCGCGGATAGAAGGGAGTCTTTTCGCTTTGCGGAACCTCCTGCACAAGGCCGTAAAGTTCCGATGTGGATGCCTGGTAAAAACGCGTCTTGCTGGAAAGGCCGAGCATGCGTATCGCTTCGAGCAGTCGAATGGTTCCTATACCGTCGGCATTAGCCGTATACTCGGGCATGTCGAAACTCACTTTCACGTGCGACATCGCGCCAAGATTGTAGATCTCCTCGGGCTGTACCTCCTGGATGATACGTATCAGGTTTACCGAATCGGTGAGATCACCATAATGAAGCTTGAGATTGACGCCTTCATCATGCGGATCCTGGTATAAATGGTCGATCCTGTCGGTGTTAAACAACGAGCTGCGTCTTTTAATACCATGAACTTCATAGCCCTTTGAAAGCAAAAGTTCCGCGAGATAAGCGCCGTCCTGTCCTGTAATGCCGGTGATGAGAGCTTTCTTCAAGTTAATGTTAATTGGACCTCAAATATAGACAATTGCGTTAGTTAAAATTGAAGGGATATGCCCGGTACGACCTTATCCCCTTACCCGGTCCTGTGTTTGCGGTTTCGATTGCCAGATCGAGATACACTTCACCAGAGTTATTGATCTCCATAAATCTTACGTTGTTACGACCGGCCTGGAGATGCATCTCGGCGTCAAGCAGATCGATAGGGTTACCGGCATCATCCTTGAAAATTGCGCCGAAACAAATAAAGTACCCGGTCGACCCAACAAAGCCGACGTTGCCCACATACGGAGCAAACAGTTCGGAGCCATACTGTTGTCCAAACTCGAAAGTTTGTTGAACCGAAGTCCCCGTGATCTTATACTCAACAAGGCGCGTATACGAGTCTGCTGGCGGAAGTGGATCCGAATAACTTCTTCCATTACCATTATCGAAAAGAATGAGACGCGAAGGGTCGTTCGGGTTTAAGATTGCAGAGTGCTGGCCGTAATGATGACTAAAGTTTTCACCTGTTGGCGTAAGAAGGAAGGGTTGAAGATCTTCATTCCAGTTTGTGGGATCGGAGAAGATCCACTTAAGCTCCTTGGTTTCGAGATCAACTTTTATCACAGCGCTTTGATGACGACCCGAGACAAGAATTGAATTGTCGGAAGGTTCGTAGAACAAGCTATTTGCATGAAACCAGTCGCGCGTGTCGAGGCTGGTGGGGAGCTGAGGTCTTGAAGGATCCAGCATCGGGTAAAGATCTATGACATCTTTTATCACACCGCTTCTGTCGATACGATAAATAACATCCTCCACCGTATTATGTGGAGTCGTGTTGTCGGCCAGGTAAAGGATGTCGCCATTCGGCATCTCAATAAAATCATGATGCGAATGATGTTCCAGTTGGATCTCCGAATAGATATTGCCCAGAAGGTCGAGCTCTCTGAACGATCCTTCCAGCGAATGCATCCAGTGACCATTATTAAGCTTCTTCATGATGGTAGAAGCATCCAGCCGCACCTTTAAGTACCAGCGGATCTTTCCAAACCTATCCACGCCTATTGGATAATATTCCAAAATAGGTTCATCGGTGAAAACCCCTGTAGTTCTGAGTGGAAAGAACATAACAAACTGCGATGTACTGTTGGCGAGATCTGCTTTGTTTACCTTGATCTCGTTGGGCTGCGGAAGGGTTGCAGGGAGATCCTGTGTCTTTACAAAGACTTCCTCTGCGGAACGATTACCCTCTTCATTCACGATCTCGATCAACACGCGGTTTGTGTAGCCGGCATACAAACCAAACAGGTTGATCTCAGGATCCGTCTTATACTCTCCTGTTGCAGAAGTGAAGTCTTCGCCATCCTGCCCTTTCACGGTGTACGAAAGTTTGACCGCCTGGTCGGATGTTACCTTTATGACACCTGCCAATGGACTAAGCCCCGTCGGGTCAAGCTGAAAGTCTAATGAAATGATCTGCGGATCACCGAGCGAATCTCTTATCATCCGCAAAGCATAAATACGACTTAATCCGCCCGGAGAATTGATCTTGATAAAATAGAGTGGTCGGTACTCGAGCGAGAACGTTTCGGAATCAAAGGTTTTGATTGATTGAGAACCGGCTTCGTAAACTTCAATTGAATGGAAATTGCTTGCCTCGATCGAAAGTTGAATCGGGGCGGTCTTGCCAGCCTCAGCCGGAAGATCTGTTGTGTTGACAAATGTATCGGGTATTGAATCCGTTACGAGCGTGAAGGCAATGTCGGGATAATCAACAAACGAGATCTTAGTGATCTCGGGTAAGTCTATTTTCTCATCGTCTTTACAGGAGACGACTATAAGACAAATGACGAAAAGGGAGATGAGGTTCCGTTTCATTTCGATTCACTATTTGAAAGATACCAGGCCAATGTCTTTTGAATACCACTTTCGAAGTTCTCTTCAGCCTTCCATCCAAGGTGGCTCTCTATTTTCGATGCATCGATCGCGTATCGCCTGTCGTGACCTGCCCGATCTTTAACAAAGGTCAACAATTCTTTGTAAGATTTACCAGACGATCGTGGTTTCGTTTTGTCGAGTATACCGCATATTGTATCGGCGATTGTGTTGTTTGTGCGTTCGTTCCGGCCGCCGATATTATAAGTTTCGCCGCTTTTGCCCTTCTGGAATGCAAGGTCTATACCCTTCGCATGGTCCAGTACGTACAACCAGTCGCGGATATTTTTTCCATCACCATAGATCGGTATGGGCTGCTCCGCAAGTGCCTTTCGAATGATCGTGGGAATGAGTTTTTCTTTGTGTTGCTTGGGACCATAGTTGTTACTGCAATTGGTAGTAACGGTGTTTAGTCCATAAGTATGATGATAGCTGCGAACCAGCATATCGCTGCTCGCCTTGGAAGCAGAATAAGGACTGTTTGGGGCGTAAGGTGTCGTTTCAGTAAAAAGCCCGGTTTCTCCCAGCGTACCATAAACTTCATCGGTCGAGACATGAAGGAAACGGTTCTTTTCCAAGCCTGACTTCACCTCGAATGGAGCATTCATCCATGATCTTCTCGCTACATCAACCAGGGTAAATGTTCCATTGATATTTGTCCTGATAAATTCTTCCGGACCTGAAATGGAATTATCGACATGCGATTCTGCTGCGAAGTGGATCACGCCGGATAAGTTATACTTCGCAAACAATGACTCCACCAGGGCGCGATCGCAGATGTCGCCCTTCACAAAAATGTAGCGGGGATCTTTTTCGACTTCAGTCAGGTTCTTGAGATTACCCGCATACGTGAGCGCATCGAGGTTGACAACAGTAATGTCGGGATGAGCTTCGAGGAAATACGGAATAAAGTTGGAGCCAATAAAACCAGCGCCGCCAGTTACGAGAACAGTTTTCATAATTCAAGCTTGTTAAGACATTCCTCGAGACTGTGTGACCAGTAGGGAATATCGATTCCAAATGTCTTTTTAATTTTTGTTTTATCGAGCACACTGAACTTCGGCCTTACAGCTGCCGTCTTATACTCGAAGGTTTTTATCGGTTTGATCTTACAATCGAATCCGTAATGATCGTTGATGAACACTGCGAAGTCATACCAGCTTATAGATCCTTCGTTGGTGAAGTGATAAGTACCAGGCTCATCGGCCTTCTTATCGTCGATTGACGTCACGATGGTCATTATCGCTACCGCGAGGTCTTTCGCATAGGTTGGGGTACCGTACTGATCCGATACAACGGTCAACTCCGCTCGTTGTTTAGCAAGACCGGCAATAGTCTTCACAAAATTCTTCCCAAACGTCGAGTACACCCACGACGTACGAATGATGTATGCATCAGGCAGCATCTTCCTCACATTCTCTTCTCCTTCGAGCTTCGTTTGTCCGTAAACCGACAAAGGGTTCGCAGATGCATTCTCATCGATGGGCTGGTTGAATTCACCATCGAAAATATAATCGGTAGAAATATGAATGAGACGTGCCTTCTGTTGTTTTGCAATTGATGCAATCACCGCAACGGCATCGGCGTTCACCTTCCTGCAGATGTCTTTCTCGGTCTCCGCCTTGTCGACAGCAGTATATGCTGCGCAGTTGATTATATAGTTAAAAGTATTTTTTCTGAAGTACTCCGTCACCGCATTGCTGTCGAGCAGGTCGAGCTCATTGATATCAACAAAAGTGAACTCAAAAGAATAGCTGCCGGAAAGTGCTTTCAGCTCGCTTCCCAGTTGCCCATTGCCACCCGTGACCAGTATAGTTTTCAAAAATCAAATTGTGTTTTTTCAATATGCGGCAACACGAGGTCTTTTGGCGACACCAACGGGTTTTCAGGCCACTGAACGTCGGCCGATGTAAAATGAATGCCCGCATCAGCCTCCGGGTGATAGAATTCGTCGCACTTGTAGAAGACCTCCGCGCTATCGCTGAGGACGAGAAAACCGTGTGCAAAACCCTTTGGTACCAACAGCTGTGTGTTATTCTCTCCCGACAATTCGACGGCCAGTGTTTTGCCATAGGTCGGTTCCTTCTTTCGAAGGTCGACAACTATATCCAGGATCTTTCCTGAGAGAACACGTACGAGTTTTGTCTGCGCAAAAGGTGGCCGTTGAAAATGCAATCCTCTCACCACGTCTTTGGAAGAACGTGATTGATTGTCCTGCACAAAAGTAATATCGATGCCCGCTTTGAGGAGTGTATGCTTGTTGTACGATTCCATGAAATATCCTCGCGCGTCTCGCAGCACTGTAGGTTCCAAAATGAAGAGATCCTTAAAGTCCGTCGGAACTACTTTCATAATTTCTAACGGATGAATTTTTCATTCATGATCTTCACCAGGTACTGGCCGTACTGATTTTTGAGTAGCGGTTTTGCCAGTTCGGTCAACTGCTCTTTTGTAATGTATCCTTTGCGGTAGGCGATCTCTTCGAGACATGCAACCTTGAGTCCCTGGCGTTCTTCGATCGACTCAACGAAGTTCGAAGCCTGCAGCATCGACTGGTGAGTGCCCGTGTCGAGCCAAGCCATTCCACGACCCAGCAATTTCACATTCAATGTTTTTTCTTCGAGATAGATCTTGTTAAGGTCGGTGATCTCCAACTCGCCCCTCTTCGAAGGTTTTATGGTCTTTGCTTTCGCAACAACGGTGTTGTCGTAGAAATAAAGTCCGGTAACTGCGTAGTTAGATTTCGGTTCTTTCGGTTTCTCTTCGATCGACAGAACATTGCCGTCATCATCGAACTCCGCCACTCCATAGCGTTCGGGGTCGTTCACATAATAGCCGAATACTGTTGCCCCCTTCTTTACCTCGCTCGCTTCTATCAACAGCTTCGAAAAATTATAACCATAGAAAATGTTATCACCCAACACAAGACAACACGAATCGTTGCCGATAAACTCCTCACCCAACAGGAATGCCTGGGCGAGTCCATCGGGTGACGGCTGAACTTTATACTTAATGTTAAGGCCTATATGACTTCCGTCACCCAGGAGCGTTTCGAAAAGGTGAATGTCGGTTGGCGTCGATATAACGAGGATATCACGAATGTTGGCAAGCATCAGAACCGACAATGGGTAATAGATCATCGGTTTGTCGTAAATGGGGAGTATCTGCTTCGAGATGGCCTTTGTGAGCGGGTAAAGACGCGTACCAGAGCCGCCAGCCAGTATAATGCCTTTCATAAGTGGGGCAAAAATACGCGAATCAGACCGAATTTCTTATCTGGTAAACCAGCTCAATAGAAGGTTTTGCATCGGCGAGTCCGAATCCGTTTCCGGCAAGGATATTTGAATAACTGCGTGTGTGGAGCTCGGTAAATCCATCGCTAAACTCGATCTCCTCACCTTCCATTTTTAATGAGCGATAGGTTCTTTTCCCGGCTGCGCGAATGGCCTCCGGGATATGATTGTAGTTAATACTCAGATGCCAGTTGACCCTCGCGCGTTCAAGCTCGAGATAACCTCGCGCACTATCGTTGTCCATGCTCTTCATCTCCACTTTCTTTACGCCTCCGAAGATCCACAACAGCATATCGAAAAAGTGAATACCGATGTTGGTTGCGATACCACCCGATTTCAACACATCCCCTTTCCAACTGATATGATACCACTGACCTCGCGACGTCATATACGTGAGATCGACATCGTATATTTTATCTTTCGGTCCATTGAGAACTCTCTCGCGAAGTGCTATAATATTGGGATGCAGGCGAAGCTGCAGGATAGTATTGACTTTCTTTCCGGTTTCCTGCTCCATCTGTGCCAAGGCATCCACGTTCCATGGACTTAAGACCAACGGTTTTTCGCAGATGGCATTCGCACCCTGGCGCAACGCAAAACGGATGTGAGAATCGTGAAGATAGTTCGGAGAACAAATGCTTACGTAATCGGCACCATTGCCCTGGCGCTTAAGCTTGTCGAGATGGCGATCGAACCGTTCGAACTCCGTGAAGAACTGTGCTTGCGGGAAATACGAATCCATGATGCCGACCGTATCCGACTTATCGAGTGCTGCGATAACTGAATTCCCTGTATCGCGGATCGCCTGCAAATGTCGTGGGGCGATATACCCGGCTACTCCAATGATCGCAAACTTCTTCATCCGATTTTTGTGACTTTACCGTTACTTAAAAAATATTTTTCCTTGCTCTCTTCGCAAATGGCGTACCCGTCTTTATCGAACTTAAGTTGATGTCCATATTCACTCATCCAGCCGGTCTGACGTGCCGGGTTGCCAACCACTAAGGCGTAGTCGGGAACATCTTTGGTAACTACGGCGCCGGCGCCGATGAAAGCAAAAGAACCGATGTCGTGACCACAAACGATGGTTGCGTTGGCGCCGATGCTGGCACCGCGCTTCACGAGTGTTTTTGCATACTGATTCTTCCTGTTGACTGCACTGCGCGGATTGGTGACATTCGTAAACACCATCGATGGACCCAGGAACACATCGTCTTCGCAAATAACTCCAGTGTAGATCGACACATTGTTCTGCACCTTAACGTTCCGTCCAAGCACCACTTCGGGTGAGATCACCACATTCTGACCGATGTTGCAGTTCGCGCCGATCACACAACCAGGCATGATATGACAGAAGTGCCAGATCTTTGTGCCTTCGCCGATCTGTGATCCTTCGTCGATCACGGCTGTCGGATGTGCGAAATACTTTTCGGCCATCAATATTAGTTATAGAATGACTTAACGGTCCTGCAAATATAGTCGAGTTGCTCTTCAGTCATCTCGGTGTGCATTGGGAGCGAGAGCACTTCTTTCGATAGTTGTTCTGTAACCGGGAACGATGCGTTTTGGTAATAGGCCTTCTGATGATGCAGCGGAACAGGATAATAGATCATCGAAGGGATCTTGTTCGCCTCCAGGTGTTTTTTCAGATCGTCGCGCCTCTGTGCTTTAACTGTATACTGGTGGAAGACGTGAGTGGAATCTTTCGACCGTACGGGAATTATCACATCACTAAGATGTTTGTCGTAGTATGAAGCCACCTCGTTGCGCTTACGTTCGTATTCCTTCAGATACTTGAGCTTTACGCTTAGGATCGCCGCTTGTATGGTATCGAGACGACTATTAACGCCGATCATCTCGTGATGGTACTTCTGCTTTTGTCCATGGTTGGCGATCATCCTCAATTCGTCCGCCAATTTTTCTGAACGTGTCATAATTGCACCGCCGTCACCAAAACAACCGAGGTTCTTGGAGGGGAAGAAAGATGTAGTTCCAACATGACCGATCGTTCCACTAAAAGAATTCTTATACCTGGCGCCGATCGACTGCGCCGCGTCCTCTATAACAAAAAGATTGTGCTTCGAAGCTATCGACATCAACGGATCCATATCGGCGCACTGTCCATATAAATGAACGGGGACGATTGCTTTCGTTTTCTTGGTAATGCGCGATTCGACCTGACTGATGTCTATGTTGAACGTCGCTGCATCGACATCGACGAACACAGGAGTGAGTCCAAGCAATGCGATGACTTCCGCTGTGGCCACATAGGTATGAACGGGAAGGATCACTTCGTCGCCAGGTTTTAGCCCCAGCGCCATCATTGCTATTTGCAGGGCATCGGTGCCGTTGGCACAGGGGATCACGTGGGCGCCGTCGAGATATTTTGAAAGACTGGCAGCGAACTCCCCCACTTCTTTGCCATTGATGAAGGAAGCAGATTCGATAACCGATTGAATAGCTTTATCTACTTCGGATTTGATCCGGAGATACTGCCCGTTCAGATCGACCATCTTTATGTCCATCATTTCTTAGCAAGCTTTTCTTCCCAACGCCATGCATGAAGCAGCCCATCTTCGATAGAGTAGTTCGGCTTCCATTGCAGATCGCGGAATGCTTTTGTCGGATCGGCATAAGTTTTTTCGACATCGCCGGGACGCCGCGGCCCGATGACGTAGTTCAGTTTCACGCCGGTGACCTTCTGAAACTTGTTCACCAGCTCGAGCACCGAAGCGCCGATACCAGTGCCGAGGTTGAATACTTCATAGAGCGGACCCTTGTCGGCACGCGATAGATACTCCAACGCTCTCAAGTGCGCCTGTGCGAGATCGACAACGTGGATGAAGTCGCGTACACAAGAACCGTCTGGTGTGTTATAGTCGTCCCCAAAAACAGTAAGCTTCTCTCTTTTGCCGATCGCTGTTTGTGTAATGAACGGCACCAGGTTGCCCGGGACACCAATCGGCAGCTCGCCGATCAATGCAGAGGGATGCGCTCCAATGGGATTAAAATATCGCAACGATACCACGCGCATACCGAGCGGATAAAAATCCTCGAGTATGCGTTCACACATTTGCTTTGTAGCTCCATACGGCGACTCAGCTCGCTTCATTGGTGCATCCTCGCCAACAGGAATGTGATCGGGCTGTCCATACACGGTGCACGACGACGAGAAGATCAATTGTTGCACTTTGAACTCACGCATCACATTCAACAATGCGATCAGTGAATTAAGGTTATTGCTGTAATAGATCTCCGGCTTTGCAACGGACTCCCCAACCGATTTAAAGGCCGCGAAATGCATCACACCTTCGATATCCTTTTCTGCCTGGAATACTTTTCTCAGGAAAGTCTCGTCTGCGCAATCGCCTTCATAAAATACCGGCTTTTGTTTGAGTATCTTTTCAATGCCATCGAGTAAAGTTCGGTCGCTTCTCGAAAGATTATCGAGGATGATCGGTGTATACCCGGACTGGAAGAGTTCAACAACGGTGTGTGCTCCAATAAATCCGGCACCTCCTGTAACTAATACTTTCTTATTGCTCATAGCGGGGATTAAAGACGGGCAGTTACAATAGATCTGTCGAGTGAACCTTTTACATCGTAAACAACAGTCTTATCGTGACGCAACGCCGACCAGTCGATCTTCTTAAATTCTTTGTGATCGACAGCCAATACGATCGCGTCGTATTTTTTTCCAAGCTTGCCGATCAACGGCAGGCCGTATTCGTGTTTCACCTCCTCTGCCTGCGCATGAGGGTCGTATACGTCCACAACCGTACCGTAGCTTTGCAGCTCTGTGATCACGTCAACAACTTTGCTGTTTCGGATATCGGGACAGTCTTCCTTAAACGTGATGCCAAGCACGAGTATGTTCGCTTTATTGATAGACAGTTCGTGCTGTGCCATTAATTTTATAATAGTGCTCGCCACATGGCGTGGCATGTTATCATTGATCCTTCGTCCTGACAAGATCACTTCTGGACGATAGCCGACACCTTCGGCCTTATAAGTCAAATAGTAGGGATCGACCCCGATGCAATGTCCACCAACGAGGCCTGGTTTGAAATTCAGGAAGTTCCACTTGGTGCCTGCTGCTTCGAGCACCTCATGCGTGTCGATACCGATCTTCTCGAAGATGAGTGCCAGCTCGTTAACGAAAGCGATATTGAGGTCGCGTTGCGAGTTCTCGATAACCTTTGCTGCTTCGGCAACTTTAATAGACGAAGCCTTATGGGTTCCAACAGTAACGATCTTTTTATAGAGATCATCGACCTTTGCAGCAACTTCGGGTGTACTTCCGGCCGTTACCTTTTTGATGTTGGTGACCCGATGTTGTTTATCGCCGGGATTGATACGTTCGGGTGAATAACCGCAGAAGAAGTCAACGTTGAACTTGAGCCCGCTCTCTTTCTCGAGCACCGGCACACAAACCTCCTCTGTGCATCCGGGATATACCGTGGATTCATAGACAACGATGTCGCCCTTCTTCAGTACTTTTCCGACCGTCGCACTGGCGCTTTCGAGCGGGCGTAAATCGGGTTTCTTAAATTCATCGACTGGCGTTGGAACGGTAACGATGTACCAGTTGCACTGCCTGATGTCGGCAAGCTCCGCAGAAAATTTCAGTTTCGAAGCCGACTTGAGCTCATCAGCCGTTACCTCGTCCGTTTTGTCGTAGCCATTCGAGAGTTCCTTCAGGCGATCGCGATTGATGTCAAACCCGATCACGTCGATGGTCTTCCCAAACTCCACGGCAAGCGGAAGCCCGACATAACCCATTCCTATAATAGCTACTTTGTGCATTACTTTTTGTGGTAGTACTCCAGGTACCAATCGACAAATTTACCGACTCCGGTCTCAATCGGTGTCGCGGGTTTAAAATCTATTTCATCATAAAGGTCCTGTACGTCGGCATAGGACTGCGGCACATCGCCCTCCTGCATCGGCATATTATTGCGTATGGCCTTTCGGCCGAGCTTATTCTCTAAATGATCGATGAACTGCGAAAGTTCCACAGGGTCGTTGTTCCCAATATTATACACTTTGAACGGCGCGTAGCTCATGGATGGATCCGGGTTCTCGTAGTCCCACGCCGGGTTTGGAGACGGTTTCTTTGGAAGGAGCCTGGCTATACTTTCAGTGATATCATCCACGTAGGTGAAATCCCTCTTCATGTTACCATTATTATAGACATCGATGGGTTTGCCCTCCAGGATGGACTTCGTGAAAACAAACAATGCCATGTCGGGACGTCCGTAAGGTCCATACGCAGAGAAGAAACGAAGGCCGGTTGTCGGCAATCCGTAAAGCGATGAATATGAATGGGCCATGAGCTCATTTGCTTTTTTTGTTGCAGCATACAACGACAACGGGTGGTCGACATTATCGTGAATGGAAAACGGCATTTTCTTATTCGCGCCATACACCGAGCTCGAAGAAGCATACACGAGATGTTCCACGTTGTGATGCCTGCAACCTTCGAGCACATTCAAGAACCCGGTGATGTTGCTTTCAATGTAGGTGTGCGGATGTTGTATTGAATAACGGACGCCGGCCTGGGCAGCAAGGTTCACTACATACCTGAATCGGTGCGAAGCAAAGAGTTGGTCCATTTGTTCCTTGCCGGCGATATCGATGCGGACGAACCTGAATGATGCGTGCCTGGACAACACCGCGATGCGATCTTGCTTCAACTTTATATCATAGTAGTCGTTTACGTTGTCGACGCCTGTAACGTCATACCCCTTACGGCACAACATATCCGACAAATGGAATCCGATGAATCCAGCAGCCCCCGTAATTAAAACTTTGTCGCCTTTTGTCACTGGAAAGATATTCCTAATTTCGAACCTGCCTTCCGGTAGGCAGGCCTTAAAACTAAGAAGTTCAGTTCCAATACCCTAGCCCACAAGCATATGGATAGCCAAAAACCCGAGTCAAAATCGGATGAGATAGATCTTGGACAGCTATTCTCGAAACTAGTCGGTTCAATACACGCGGGCTGGATGAACTTCATGCGCTTCCTGGCCACCCTGAGAAGAGTTCCGATCGAGAACAAGTGGTCGTTCACGATCATCATTGCCGCCAGCGTCGCCATTGGCATTGCATTCACTAGCGTGGTGCGAAAGAACTTCTACGAGTCGAAGATGATCCTCAGCTGCGACTACCTCAACAAAAAACTGGCAGAAAATATTGTCGAGAAGCTCGATGTTCTTGCGAGGGAAAGGTCGAAGCATGGATTGGCTGTTACCCTGGGATTGCCCGACAGCGTTGTTAGCAAGGTCATTGGCTTTCGTATCGCGCCGTTTATGGCCGAGACCGACGTGGTCGATCTCGAAATATTGAAAGAGCAACTTCGCGCTGCCGCTACTAATGCGAACAAAAAGGTGATCGACGACGTGATCGAGCGCATCGAAGTTGAAAATCGCCACGCTTACGAAATTACCGTGCGCACATTAAGTCCCGGCGTCATCAAGCCGCTGGAAGACGCTATTGTAAACCACTTCAGAAAGAATCCATACATAGCCAAGCGTATTGAGATCAACGAAAAAAACCTGATCGAATTGAAAACGCAGCTCGAAGACGATATCAGCCGCCTGGATAGCATCAAAGCGGGGATCTACTTAAGCTTTAAACAAATGGCTGCCCAGAGCAAAGGTTCCAACAACGTGATCTTCGGCGACAAAGCCGTTGCCGATCCTGTTCAGATCTTTGCGCAAGGTATTTTGATCTACGAGGTATACAATGAAGTAAGCACCGATCTTTTTACAAGAAAGGATTTCGAATTGATCGATGGGTTTACACAGTTTAGTGACCCGGCAAGTGCCGGTCTCGTTACAATGATCATTTACTCGCTGATCATTGGTGTTATTGTCGCATATCTTGATGTGGGGCTTCGGAGCTTCAACAAGTATTTGGCTAACCTGCAATAAACGTTGCTTGCGTTATTACAAAAAGAGTTTACACTCGACCTTCGAAGGAAGTCGATCATCCTCGGCATTGCACTTTACCTGCTGAGCACTGCATTCATTTGCTATCTCACGTTTTCCCTTAAAGGCAATTCAATGTCGCCCCTTACATGGAGCGCGTTGTACTGGATCATTGTCATGTTCAGCGGCGTGAACTCCGTTGCAAAAAGTTTTATTGGTGAAAAGAAGGGTATCGACATCTACATGTATTCGATAGCCGATCCACATGAGATCATCTTGTCGAAGATAATTTACAATGCGTTGCTCTGTGGTGTGATGTCGGTGATCTGCTTCGGATTGTTCGCCCTGTTCTTCGGGAACCCGATCCTCGACATGACGGTATTCAGTGCCGTTCTTGCTCTCGCATGTATCGGATTTTCAGGGGCGTTCACAATGCTCTCAGGCATCGCATCGAGGTCAGGAAACAGTAATGTGGTGATGGCAGTGCTGAGCTTCCCGGTTATCATTTCCATCCTTCTGCTGGTGATCAAGCTTACTAAAAATTGTATCGATGGGCTCGATCCCAGCATCAGCACCACCGATCTTCTCACGCTGGGTGCTGTCGATGCACTGCTTGTCGCGATGTCTTATATCCTCTTCCCGTTTGTCTGGAGAAGTTGAATCGCCGTATGTTATAAAATTAAAGCAAAAATTGGGTCTACAGACCTTATATTTGTGATCGCTATGAAAGCCTCCTGGTGGAAGATCTTTTCGGTTATTTTATTGATTTATACAGTTATTGGCGGGCTGCTATTTACGGTTCCCCGTTTGGATATCGTTAACGAAACCATTCGTGCCCTTTACTTCCACGTTCCCATGTGGTTCGGAATGATCTCCTTGTTCGGAGCATCTGCATGGCACTCCATTAAGTATCTCCGGACCCCTTCGCCTTCGCACGACATCTTCGCTGTTCAATATGCCAACGTCGGTTTCGCTTATGGCATGCTTGGGATCTTTACCGGCATGCTTTGGGCCACTTACGCATGGGGTTCGCCATGGCATGGCGATCCAAAGCAGAATGGCGCAGCAATAACATTGCTTGTTTACAGCGCATTTTTCGTACTCCGCGCCTCTGTCGAAAACGAAGATCAAAAAGCGCGACTCAGCGCCATCTACAACATCTTCGCCTTCATTGCCATGATACCATTGATCTTCATTATCCCGCGCATGCAGGATTCGTTGCACCCAGGCAGTGGCGGAAACCCCGGCTTTAACACATACGATCTCGACAGCAACATGCGTATGGTGTTCTATCCGGCCTGTTTGGGCTGGATATTACTCGGGTTTTGGATTGCCACCGTGCGCATCAGGATCAAATTGATCGAAGAAAAATATTTTGGATAATGAAAAAGCTCCTCTCAATACTCGCGTTAACAATTTTTTATGCAAATGCCTTCGCTGGTGAAAATCAGCCCGAAATGGCAGATACAATGCGCTCAAACGGCAAAATCTACGTGGTTGTAGGCATTATCCTGATCGTGCTGGTTGGCCTGTTCGTTTACCTGTTCTTTATCGAAAGAAAGGTCAAAAAGCTCGAACAGAAGATCGACGACAACCGTTAACTTTACGTCCCGCCGCTTGCGGCGGGGCCCCCATAAAGGTCCTGCAAATGAAAAAGTCATATATAATCGCCCTGGTAGTTATCGCCGCGGCCATTGGCATCATCGTAACAACAGCCGGCGAATCGAGCACCTACGTTACGTTCGACCAGGCATTCCAGTTGGCTTCCAACGGCAGCTCGAAAAGCATTCACGTGGTCGGTGAGCTCAAGAAAGATGCATCCGGTGAGATCGTCGGAATTCATCCCGGCCACGACAAGGTTTCATTCTCTTTTTTGCTGATCGACAGCAACGGAAAAGAACAAGAGGTGTATTATAACGAACCCATGCCTGCCGACTTCAAACGTTCGGAGAAAGTTGTCGTTATCGGCAGTTATCATAACGATACCTTCGTTGCAGATAAGATCTTATTGAAGTGTCCGTCGAAGTATGTCGAGGAAGAACTTAAAGCGGGAGTCTGATCGTGGAGAAAGAGTTTCACTATTGGATCGGTAATCTCGGCCACCTATTCGTAATCACTTCCTTCGTTAGCTCATTTATCTGTGCGTTCGCATACCTGAGAGCACGTAATAAAACAGACCTCGCAGCAAAACAATCCTGGTTAGTCAACGGACGATTCGCATTCATCGCGCACACGGTGTGCGTTGTCGGTGTCGTTGCCACGCTATTCGCGATCATCTTCAATCACTACTTCGAATATCATTACGCATACAGTCACTCCTCGCTTTATCTGCCTGCACAGTATACCATCTCATGTTTCTGGGAAGGGCAGGAAGGAAGCTTCATGCTGTGGCTTTTCTGGCAGGCGTTGCTGGGCCTCGTGCTCATCTTCACTCAGCGTGCGTGGGAAGCTCCTGTTATGATCATCGTTGCTCTCGTGCAAGGTTTCCTTGCATCGATGATACTCGGCGTTGTTATTCCCGGCCTTGATCTGAAGATCGGCAGCTCGCCATTCATTCTCCTCCGCGATGCAATACAGGATCCGATCTTTAAGACCAATCCTGAATTTATTCCCGCCGACGGTAATGGATTGAATCCACTACTTCAAAGCTATTGGATGGTGATCCACCCTCCTACATTGTTCCTCGGTTATGCGTTAACGCTTTTCCCTTTCGCATTTTGTATTGCAGGTCTTTGGGAAAAGAAATACAGCGATTGGATCAAGCCCGCCCTTCCCTGGTCGTTGCTGGCTGGTGGCGTTCTCGGTCTCGGAATTCTTTTGGGTGGCTACTGGGCTTACGAAACACTCAACTTCGGTGGCTATTGGAACTGGGACCCGGTAGAGAACTCGGTCTATGTTCCATGGCTGGTGCTCATCGCTTCTATTCACACCATGATCACCTACAAGAACAGTCACACGGCATTGAAGACATCGGTAGTGTTGGTCGTATCTGTGTTCATCCTCATTCTCTATTCAACATTCCTTACACGCAGTGGTATCCTGGGCGATGCCTCAGTACACTCATTCACAGACCTGGGATTGTCCGGACAGCTCCTGATCTATTTACTGTTCTTCCTGGTCTGCTCGGTTGTGATCATCATCGCGCGCTGGAAAGAGGTTCCGATCAGCGAAAAGGAAGTGCTCACGTATTCGCGTGAGTTCTGGATCTTCCTCGGCGCAACAGTTCTTTGTTTGATGGGCTTCCAGGTGCTCGTACCAACATCATTCCCTGTATGGAATAAGGTGGTTGGATTCTTCGGCGGCGAATCGAACATCGCAAGCCCCGCGGACCAGGTTGGGTTCTATTCGAAGTTCCAGCTTTGGTTTGCTGCCGTGGTCGCTTTGATCTCAGGTACCGGTCAGTTCTTCTGGTGGAGAAGAATGGATAAAGACACGTGGAAGAAAGAAGTGATGCCGGTTGTGCTCGCAACATTGATATTCTTCGCATTGATAATTGCCATCGGTCGCGTTACCAATCCATCGTTCATGGTCCTTGCGTTAGCCGGCGTCTATATCGTTGTGTCGAATGTTAAAGTGCTTTCTTCGGTACTCAAGACCAATCCGAAGTTCTCGGGCGGAGCGATGGCTCACATCGGTATTGGTATGATGTTGTTGGGTATCATGTTCTCGGCGGGTCAATCGAAAGTTGTCTCATTGAACAACAATGGTCTGCTCATCAAAAAGGATCTCGGAACCGAGTTCAATCGCGACAATCTCTTTCTCTTCATCAACGAGCCACGAACCATGGCCGACTACGAAATAGAGTATCGTGGCGAACGCCTAGAGCTTCGCGACAAAAATGGTTACGTGAGAAAAAATGATGTGATCCCGACCTTCAACAAACATGTCGTGATCGCGAAAAAAGATATCGTCTTCGATGGCAAGAAATTATACAACGCCCTCGATACATTCGAGATCTATGGCGAGAACACCTATTACGAGATCGAGCTTCGGAAAAACGACAAAGTGGCTGCAACGCTCTTCCCACGCGTACAAGTGAACGAAAGCATGGGCGGCTTCATCGCATCTCCCGATATCAAGAAAGACCCAAGCCGCGACATCTACACACACGTATCAGGTTATCCCAACCCCGAAGAAGGACCCGAGTGGAGCGCCCAGGAAGAAGTCACAGTTCCTATCGGCCAGCAGTTCTTCGTTAACGATTATGTAGCCGTTCTCGAAGATGTTCATCGCATCGACAAGATCCCCGGCTACGAACTGGCTCCCGAAGATGTGGCCGTCCAGGCGCGCATAAAAGTACAGGGTGAGCGTGAAGAATATTTTGCAGAACCTGTATTCCTTATCGAAGCCCAGCGCGAAGTACGCGTGATGCCTATCGAGATCAACGATCTTGGTGTGAAGCTGGTATTGATGAACATCCATCCCGAAACGAGCACATTCACACTCGGTGTTACTACCCGTCAAAAAGATTGGGTGGTGATCAAAGCCAAAGAGTTTCCTCTAATAAATGTGCTTTGGCTTGGAACAGGAGTGCTGATGTTTGGCTTCGTAGTGGCACTCGTTCGTCGATTCAGAGAGTATCAAAAAGACAGGTAAAAATTGACCATTGACGATTGACGATTGATCATTGATCATTGCATTGATCCAATGTTCCATTGCAATGGCCAATCGTCAATGATCAATGGTAAATGATCAATCTTTTACGACACTTTCTGTATCGACAGCACAACATGCCCAAAGAGTTTCCGCTAATAAATGTGCTTTGGCTTGGAACAGGAGTGCTGATGTTTGGCTTCGTGGTGGCACTCGTTCGTCGATTCAGAGACTATCAAAAAGACAGTTAAGATTTACCATTAACGATTGACCATTGACGATTGATCATTGCATTGCAACATTGGATCAATGCAATGACCAATGAATAATCGTCAATGATAAATGATCAATCTTTTTACGACACCTTCTGTATCGACAGCACGACATCCTCCGCAACACGCTCTGCCGACGAAAGCGCACCTGTAACCGTTCCACTGTCGCCACTGATATCCGTTGCCTCACCAGCGAAGAACAACTTATCGTTTATCGGCTCCATGAGTGCCGTGCGATCATCGAGAGTGGTGGCAACGAGGGGATATGAGAACCCGCCGCCGATATACTTTTCCTTCGTCCAGTCCTTAATAAAGTAGATCCTCTTGTCGTCGTCGGGAGGAAGACCGATACGGATAAATTGGGAAGCCTGGTTGTCGTACAGCTTGTCGAGTTCGGCAAGCACCTGGTCCACGATCAGGTCGTCATCGTTGAGGCTCGATAGTTCGAGTGCTTTCGGACCGTTGATGGTAATGGTAAGCGTCTGCGGCGATTCGCTTCGTCCCATGCCGGCATTGAAATATTCGGGAACAACTTTTCCTCCCCAGATGAAGGAGGAATCGGTGCCCCAGAAATTTTTCTTGAAGTCGAGAACGATACGGAGCGACGGATCCATGCCGATGTTGTTGAGCGCCGCCGTTTTGTTCGAAGGAAGTGCAGGCGAAAATGTAATGCCGTTCTTCAGGATGGTGACCGGAACAGTAACGATCACTTTATTGGCGGTGAGCTCCGTTCCGTCTTCCATTGTAACCGTAACCAGGTCCCCCGAATAGTTGATCGACTTCACTGGCGACTCGAATGTAATGTGGTCGTATACGTTCGTGAACCTCGAGATGATGAGACTTTGGAACGTTTGGCTCTTTAACGTAAAGAAATTTGTGTCGTGCGAGATCAGCTTCAGTTGTTCCGAAATGCCTTTCACACCGACCTTCTCACTCGAAGATCCATAGTAGTTTGAAATCCATCCGTTCAGCAGCCTTGCAGCGTTCTCGCTAAATCCACTGGTAGCATCCTGTATCGATGAAGTGGGTCCTGTATATGTTTTAAGGTTATCGACGAAAGCCTTCACTGCTTCGAAGTCTGCATTGCCTGCCCAATCTGCTTCGGCCTTCACGGCATTTTCGATTATATATCTCCACCCTGTAGAAGGAAGCTCAACGGTGTCGAGACGAAGATTGGATACGATCTTGCCTAGTACCGAATCCATGCCCTGCCAGTATTCCGCACCCAGCTCTACGGGGAAATCGGCGATCGACTGGTACGGCAACTCCAGCTGATTTCGTAGCGAAGCGATGCGGCCACCAACCTGTTTTGTTGCTTCGAGCACCTGCACATTCAATCCCTTGGTCATGAGGATATCGGCAGCATAAAGACCCGCAGGTCCTGCGCCAATAACGATCACATTCCCGTCGTACTGGATTTCGGGGCCTGGATCGTCCTTTTTACATGAAGAAAGCCACGACGCGCCAACAACTGCGGATGAAAAGCCAACTCCCAGATGCCTTATGGCCTGCCTACGTTTCACTTTCGTTGTGATTTAAGCTCGTAAGATAGCACTTGATCACTAATTTTGCCTCCCATGTCTCAAACAAGCGTAGCCAGGGTGTGTGTGATCGGTCCAGAGTGTACGGGTAAAACCGTTCTGTCGGAGGCACTCGCCAGGCATCTCAACACCGTGTGGGTCGAAGAATACGCCCGCGCTTACCTCAATCGGCTCAACAAACCCTACGAAGAAGCGGATCTGCTGAAGATCGCGCACGGTCAGCTTCGAATGGAAGACGAATGGATGATGGATGCAAAGAAGGTCTTGATCTGCGATACCAATCTTTACGTGATCAAGATCTGGAGCGAGGTTAAATATGGCCGCGTCGATAAAGCCATCCTCGACCTTATCGCTACAAGGAAGTACGATCTCTACATACTTACTTATATCGATATCCCGTGGGTTGCCGATCCGTTGCGCGAACATCCCGACAAAAGAGATATGCTTTATGAAATGTACCTGAAAGAGCTGAAGGAACAATCGGTGCCATTCATCGAAGTAAAAGGTACACCACAACAACGTCTCGACTCGGCCTTGTCGGCGATCGATAAATACATTTTTTCGAAAAGATGAACGGCCCTTATGCAGTCTTAAGGATCGCCGACTTTCGAATGTTCATCTCGGCGCGCTTTTGCGTAACACTTGCTATTCAAATACAGGGTGTTGTTGTCGGCTACCAGGTCTATGAGCTAACGAAGAATCCCATTTCACTTGGACTGATCGGTTTGGCAGAAGCGATCCCTTCGATAGTCGTTTCACTGTACGCGGGTCATGTGGCCGATGTGGTGATGCGCAAGAAGATCATCGTTTGGTGTTTGGCTACGCTGGTATTTTGTTCGATGTCTTTGTTGTTGTTTACAACTGATATCAGCGGGTTGATCTTGAGTTACGGAGTTATTCCCATTTACTCGGTGATATTTCTTAGTGGTATTGCGAGGGGATTTCTCACGCCCGCGAACTTTTCGTTCATGCCGCAGCTTGTGCCACGCGAGCTATTCCCCAACGCGGTTACGATCAACAGCACTACATGGGAGGTCGGTTCGATAGCGGGACCGGCGCTGGGTGGTTTTCTTTATGGATTGCTGGGGATCACGGTAGCGTACGCCGTGGATGCATTCCTGACGATATGTGGCCTGTTGTTGATCCTTAACGTTTCAAATAAACCACTGCCTGCCGAAAGTGAGGAGCAGGGAATTGTCGAAAAGATAAAGGCTGGTTTGAGATTCGTGTTCACCAACAAGATCGTTCTGGCGGCGATATCGCTCGATCTGTTCGCCGTGTTGTTCGGAGGTGCAGTGGCGTTGCTGCCGATCTTCGCCGACCAGATCCTTCATGTCGGAGCCGTTGGTTTCGGCTTCCTGCGTGCAGCCCCTTCTATCGGCGCACTGTTGATCGCATTCGTTGTGATGCACAACCCGATCAGGCGAAACATGGGTCGTTTGTTACTGTGGTGCGTTGCCGGCTTCGGCTTTTGTATGATAGCGTTCGGCCTCAGCACCAACTTCTGGCTTTCTTTGTTCTTGTTGATGGCCAGCGGCGGTTTCGATTGCGTGAGTGTTATCATAAGACTTACACTGCTGCAGACATTAACACCCGAGAACATGAAAGGCAGAGTATCGGCAGTGAACAACATATTCATCGGTTCATCGAATGAGATCGGCATGTTCGAGTCGGGCGTCGCTGCGAAAGCTATGGGCGTTGTGCCAAGTGTTATCTTTGGTGGTTGTATGACGGTTGCTGTAGTAAGTACAATTGCCTGGTTCGGTAAGTCCCTAAGAAGATTACAAAATGTGAGTTAGTTATGGAGATGTCGATCAATATTCCGGCACTGTTATTTCCGGCGATCACGCTGCTGATGCTTGCATACACGAATCGTTTCCTGGCGTTGTCGACATTGATCAGGAATCTCCATTCAAAATATAAACAAGGGCATGAAGAGCCAGAATTACTTCGCGGACAGATAAAGAATCTGAAGCGTCGCATGAGTCTTATCAGGTGGATGCAGGCATCTGGTGTGCTCAGCTTCTTTTTTTGCGTGCTTTGCATGCTCTTCCTTTTCTTTCAATATTCGTTTGTGGCGAACATCGTATTCGGTATAAGCCTTTTATTGCTTCTTTTTTCCCTTGGTCTCTCTTTATACGAGATAATAATCAGCACTAAAGCCCTGGAAATTGAACTGGGAGACATGGAGAATAAATAGGGAGCAAATATTTGCTAACTTAACTGTCCCTAAAATTCTTACCATGAGCTCACGCAGGTCGTTCCTCCAAAAGACGGCCGGTGCCGTTGGCGCCGCCGCATTAACTCCACTGGCCGCACAAGCTGCTGCCGAAAATGTATCCGACGCACTCTTATCTCTTCAAAAGCTTTCGCCCTCAGCCGCTGCTGCCGACGAAGATCTTTGGGCTCGAATGGCACAAGCTTATACCGTTTCTCCCAACATACTTAATCTCAACAACGGCGGCGTAAGTCCGCAACCCAAGGTCGTTCAGGATGCTGTCGATCGTTACTATCATCTCAGCAACGAAGCACCCACATATTACATGTGGCAGATCCTCGACAAAGGACGCGAACCGCTACGTCGCAAGCTTGCCGACCTCGCAGGCGTTTCTGGTGATGAGATCGCTATTAATCGCAACACCACCGAAGCACTCGGAACATTTACATGGGGCATCGATCTGAAACGCGGCGACGAGATCGTCATGACAAAACAAGATTATCCAAACATGATCCACGCATGGAAGCAACGCGAGCTTCGCGAAGGCGTGAAGATCAATTGGATCAACCTCGATCTTCCCATCGACAACGACGATGTCGTTTTGAAAGCATACATCAACGCAACCACACCGAAAACAAAGATCTGGCACATCACTCACCTCATGACGTGGACCGGCCAGATCCTGCCGGCAGCAAAGCTCTGTGCGGAAGCACGCAAGAGAGGGATCATTTCGATCGTAGACGCGGCACATTCATTTGCACATGTCGATTACAAGATCTCTGATTTCAACTGCGATTATTTTGGAACAAGCTTGCATAAATGGCTGTGCGCTCCATTTGGAACAGGAATGATGTACATACGCCGCGAGAATATTTCGAAGACGTGGCCATTGTTCCCAACCGACAAACCTCAGAGCGAAGACATCCGCAAGTTCGAAGCACTCGGCACCCGTTCGTTCGCACCCGAACAGGCCATCGGCCAGGCGATCGATTTTCACAACGCCATCGGCGGCCGTCGCAAGCAGGAACGACTTCATTACCTAAAAAAATACTGGTGCGATGCCGTTACTCAAAATCCTAAAGTAAAACTCCACATATCGTTGAAGCCCGAATATTCCTGTGCACTCGGAACATTCAGCATCGATGGCTTAAAACCTGGCGACATAGTTGGCACGCTTTGGGACAAATACCAGATCCACACTGTGCCGATCGTTTGGGAGAATGTAAGCGCCGTTCGCGTTACACCACATGTTTATACCACCACGAAAGACCTCGACAGGTTTATCGAAGCCGTGGCTAAAGTGGCAGTTTCCTGATGACAAGACCTCTCTTGATCCTATGTGTCTTTATCGCCAGCGCGGTAGAGGCACAGCAACTCACCGTACCCGGTTTACAAGAACCCGTCGAAGTGATTCGCGATCAGTACGGCATCAATCACATCTACGCAAAAAACGAACACGACCTCTTCTTCGCGCAAGGCTATTGCGCAGCGAAAGATCGACTGTTCCAGTTCGAGATGTGGCGCATGCAGGCCATGGGAACCAGCGCCGAAGTGTTTGGTGAAAAAGAGTTGAAAAGAGACATCGGCGTCCGTCGCTTTCGCTATCGCGGCGATCTCACACAGGAACTCAATCACTATCATCCAAACGGTAAAGCGATCATCACCGCATTCACCGACGGCGTGAACGCCTGTGTTCGTGAAGCACTGAAGGATCCTTCGAAGCTGCCGATCGAATTCAAGCTGCTCGGCATTCAGCCAAAAGAATGGACACCAAGGGTTGTTATTTCACGACACCAGGGATTGCTCGGCAACATTGGTGAAGAAGTAGCTGTCGCAAGACAGGTTGCTACGGTGGGACCAGAAAAAGCTCGCGACCTGGATGTCTTCGAACCGGGCAATCCCGTTCTCGACATCGATCCGGCTATCGATCAGAAAAGATTGTTCGACGACGTCACCGAATTGTATGACGCCTATCGAAAGACCCTGGCAGTTACTCCAAAAGACCTGGTCGTCTCACAGAATAAGAATCAAAAGGAATACAACACGCTCGCCATGCAAGACGCCGCTGATTACGAAACCATGATCAACAGCGGTGTTATCGGTAGTAACAACTGGATCGTTAGTGGCAATCTCACGCAAAGTGGATATCCCATCCTTGCCAACGATCCGCATCGTGCACTCTCGGCTCCATCGTTGCGTTATATGGTCCATTTGAATGCGCCCTCCTCCTCGGCGGGCGAGGCTGGTTGGAATGTTGTGGGCGGGGGCGAACCAACCATTCCTGGGATCTCGATCGGACACAACGACTATGGTGCATGGGGACTAACCATCTTCGCTATCGACGGTGAAGATCTTTATGTATACGAGCTCAATCCCGAGAACAAACGTCAATACAAATATCAGGGTCGCTGGGAAGACATGCGTGTTATCAAAGACACCATTAAAGTAAAAGGCAAAGGAGATGTCTATGTCGATCATCTTTATACTCGTCACGGACCCGTTTCATTTCATGATGAAAAGAACAACATAGCTTACGCAATTCGATGTGCATGGCTCGAACCCGGTGGCGCTCCGTATCTCGCAAGCCTTCGAATAGACCAGGCGAAAAACTGGGAAGAGTTTCGTGCCGGCTGTTCAAGCAGCAATATCCCGGGAGAAAATATGATCTGGGCCGATCGCAAAGGAGATATCGGTTGGCAGGCCGTCGGCATTGCACCCATTCGAAAGAACTGGAGTGGTCTCGTACCCGTTCCCGGCGATGGTCGCTACGAATGGTCCGGTTATCTGCCGATCACTTCGCTTCCGAATGTCCACAATCCTTCAAAAGGATTTTGGGCCACTGCAAATGAGAACAATGTTCCATTCAACTATCCTCATAACAACGCTGTCGGCGCCAGTTGGGCCGATACCTATCGGGTCGACAGGATCAATGAAGTTCTTGGCTCCGGCAGAATTCACACCCAGGTGGATATGATGCGACTTCAATTCGACTACCTAAGCATCCCCGCAAGAAACCTCGTTCCGTTCCTGAAAGATCTGAGATCAACGGATCCAAAAGTTGAGAAGGCAAGGCAGATGTTGCTCGATTGGAATTATGTTCTCGACAAGAATTCCGTTGCTGCTGGAATATATGTAGCGTGGGAGAAAAAGCTCACCAGTCAAATACTTCCATTGTTTGTTCCCGCTAACGCCACAAGCCTGTATACAAGCTTAAACGTTTCGAAACTTGTAGAGTGGATCACAACACGGCGTCCTGAGATCGGTGATCGCGATGCATTCATGATCAAATGTCTTGAGTTAACGGTCGCTGATCTAAATAAGAAGCTCGGTACAGATATGAATAAATGGCAGTACGGTCAGCCATCGTATCACCATGTTCTGATTAAACATCCATTGAGCAATGCTGTCGACGAAGCTACTCGTAAAAAACTGGAAGTTGGTCCGCTGCCGCGAGGTGGGTACGGCTCCACTCCAGGCATGACGGGAAATTCCGACAACCAAACTAGTGGAGCCTCTTTCCGCGTTGTTGTCGACACGAAAGATTGGGACTTAAGTATGTTCACCAATACTCCCGGTCAGAGCGGAAACCCCGATAGCCCATAC
Source organism: uncultured Ohtaekwangia sp. (assembly GCA_964490505.1). Classification (GTDB taxonomy): domain Bacteria; phylum Bacteroidota; class Bacteroidia; order Cytophagales; family Cyclobacteriaceae; genus ELB16-189. The sequence goes on from CAZBCP010000002.1 coordinate 160,818, forward strand.
TATCGTAACCTTTTTCCGATGTGGGCTAACGATCAGCATTTCCCCGTGTACTTCAGCAGGGAAAAGATAAAGCAGTACGCAGCAGAGACATTAACGCTTAGTCCACACTGAGTCGTTATTCTGCTTCAACATTCTGTCGAGAAGTTTGCGCTCTTTTTTCCTCTTGATGTCGATGCGACGTGCGAACTTTTGTTCACTCAAAAGTTTGTTGCTGCTATCGTAAATTTTAACAACGGAAGTCTTTTCCTTGCCTGTCTCTACGACCCAATAGTTTTGTGCGCTTAATTGAAAACCAATAAACATCAGCGCTGCTATCATCAATGTTTTCATGATGATAGTTACGATCTAATGGCGTTTCGTTTTCAGATTGCGTTCATAAACAGATCAATTCTCGACGAACTTCGAACCCCGAACGTCGAACATTTTTAGTCTTCGAAAGGGCCACTTTGGTCGACAAACACGTTTTAAAAGAAACTTTGTCGTCGTAGTTCAGTAAATCACATCAATGGACCAGTTCTTTACACGCCTCTTCCTGTCGGATGATCGGAAGTCACGGATCGGTCGCCATCTTTTGTTCTGGTCGGCAGCATGGATCTTCCAGGGGCTGATCTATGGGTTCCTGTACGATATCAATGACCCCATCCGATTTGTTGTATCATTTTCAGAAGCGCTGATGTATATGCCCATGCACATATGGCTCGGCTATATGCTTGCCTATTTTGTGTTGCCGTATATGGTTTTCAGAGGCGAATACTGGCTCGCACTTCTGAGCGTGGTAATTCTTATTGTTATAACGGCAATGCTTTCTCCGTTGATATTGGTAAACGTTATCGAACCATTCCGCGCCTTGATCGGGTTCCCATCAAAATTTCATAATATCTTTTATTCTTTCATGGGTGGCTTGCGCGGATCGCTTACTGTGTCGGGATTTTTTGTCGCTATTAAGCTCCTTAAGCATTGGTATCTCAAAAGCTCCGAGAACGAACGACTGGAACGCGAGAAACTTCGTGCCGAAGTAGAACTTTTGAAAAGCCAGCTTCATCCTCATTTTATGTTCAATACATTGAACAGCATTTACTCGATGGCACTTCACAATTCACCAAACACGGCCAACGCCATTCATAAGCTATCGAATCTCATGCGTTATATGATTGCCGAAAGCACGAGGCCCGCGATATCACTCGAGCAGGAAATACAGATCATTCAAACATACATCGAACTGGAAAAAGGTCGGTTGGGAAGCCGGCTCGATCATTCAATGAACATCCAGGGAGAGTTATCGGGACATGCCATTGCACCCCTGTTGCTTTTGCCGTTTGTCGAGAACAGTTTTAAGCATGGCGCCTACGCCACCGAGAACCAGGCCTGGATGTCTCTCGATATCGCGATGAAAGACGATCAGTTCGTTTTCAAGCTGATCAACGGAAAAAATCACTCAGCTTCTCCCCCAACCTCAGGCATTGGACTTGCCAATGTGAAAAAACGATTGGGTTTGTTGTATCCGCGGGCACACGACTTACGTATCAGCGAAGACGAAGAAACATACGTGGTCACCCTCACACTCCAGCTTAACAAGATTGTCCCAATACAGGTCGGGGCTGCATGACTATGAAGATCCGCTGCCTGATCGTCGACGATGAGCCACCCGCGCTCGATGTGCTTCGCTCGCACATCGCCAACACGCCTATGCTCGAGGTTGCTGGCGAATGCCACAACGCCATGGGCGCGTTTGATTTTCTGCAACATCAGCATGTAGATCTGTTATTCTTAGATATCCAGATGCCAAAGTTGTTGGGCACCGATCTAGTGAAGGCGCTGGCCGATCCGCCAAAAGTGATTTTCACTACCGCTCACAGGGAATATGCCATGGATGGCTTCGATCTCAATGCTGTGGATTTTCTTTTGAAACCCATTTCCTTCGATCGCTTCCTGAAAGCTGTACAAAAAGCCGTTCACACGGAGGTCAGGACACAACGTACAGAAGAACCACCGATCGAATCGCCGCGGTTCCTGTACTTTCGCGCCGACAGAAAAATGGTGAAGGTCTTCGTGGATGACATTACACACATCGAAAGCCTGAAAGACTATGTGAAGATCCATTTCGGTGGCCAACCTCTGATCACCAAACAAACCATTATGGCTGTCGAAGAAATGTTGCCCGCCGACGAGTTCATTCGCGTCCACAGGTCGTTTATCGTCGCCCTAAATAAGGTGACGTCATTCTCGCCACATTCAGTATTTATCGGTAAGGAAGAAATACCCGTTGGACCGCTATATAGGTCGGAAGTTCAAAAAAGGCTCGCGGCTCACGGCTAGATGCTAGTGGCTGATGAAAGGCATGCGTTTGAACGGCTTCGATCTATCAAATAGATAGCGATAAGTCGCGTGGGTCTTCCAGATCTCTGTATTGATCTGTTCCGCTATCCGCAACATCTGCGGGTTGAAATCACCGATCCAATTCATTTCATACTCATCATAGCGATGATATTCGTCCTGCATCAGCTTACGGAAATGAATAATGATCGCGCCGTCGAGTCCCTTGCCCTGGTGTTCGGGTACTATACCGAATAAGATACCGAATGCCTTCCGGTTCACTTTGCGGAACTTATACCAGAGAAATTTGATCTTGCCCCACCAATTGAAATTGCCATTCAGGTGTTTGAAGATCTGGTTCACTTCCGGCAACGAAAGGAAGAATATAACTGGCTCGTCTTTATAGAAACCAAACCAAAGGAGATGTTCATCGATGATCGGCTTCATCTGGTCAACGATGTGTTTTGCCTGAGCTTCCGTTAGCTCGGGGATCTCGCCACGCTTTGCCCACGCTTTGTTGTAGATGTGTTGGATCATCGCGGGCATCTTACTGATCTCGGATCTTTTCAGATGCCTGAACGTGTAATCGGGATTGTTCTCCAGCAACCGCGACTTCTCCCAAAGCCGGTCGCTCAACGGGCCAACCGTAGTCCGTCCATAAGTGTACTGGTAGAAATAAACCTGGAATCCATAGGCTTCGAAAAGATCTTTGTAGTATGGGAGATGATAGTTGCACTGGTAGTTTGGATCGCGGTCGAATCCATCGAGTAAGAGTCCCCACCAACGGTCGCGATCGCCGAAGTTGACCGGGCCGTCCATTGCCTCCATGCCTTTTTGCTGAAGCCAGGTTTTGCAATGATCAAATAGTTCGAATGCTGCCGTGCGGTCATTGATGCACTCAAAAAAACCAATGCCACCTGTTGGTTGTTCATTCCCCTTACGAGCGGTTTTGTTGTTCACGAACGTTGCCACCCTTCCGATAACTTTTCCGGAGTTGTTGAGTAAAAGCCATCGCGTGCATTCACCGTGACGAAACGCTTTGTTCTTTTTTGGATCGAAAACTGCCTCCACGTCACGATCGAGAGGACGTATCCAGTGCGGGTGATCTTTGTAAAGGGAAACGGGTAGTTGTAGGAAGGCCTTTACGTCTTGTTTTGAAACAACCTCCTTGATCATTTGCAAGGTTTTATGGAAGATCGCTTGTCAGGTTTTCTTTTGATTGGAAATGACGTGGCCCGATAGTTGAAAGTCATGGCATCACTTAGTCATGCCATCAACTCCTTGATCAAGGTTTTTGATTCGGTATGATTATTTTGAATTCTGTGCCTTGCATCGGTCTGCTAAACACATCAATCTGTCCACCCAGCTTTTCGACAGCATTCTTCACGATATAAAGGCCTAAGCCTGAACCATCGGATTGAGTGCTGGCGCGGTAGAACATCTCAAAAATATTCAGAAGCTTGTCGGGTTCAATACCAATTCCGTTGTCACTGAAACTAATGTCGGCCTCCGTTTCGCTGATGCGCACCGTTACTTTTACCAGTGGCCTCTCGATGTCCATCCTTCGGTACTTGATGGCATTCGAAATAAGATTTCTAAAGATCTCGGCAAGTCTCCAACGGTCGCTGTAAAAGTCCCCTCCCTGTATGTCGATCTCTGTCGAAACAACCTCGTTGGTCCGCAGGTAAGCGAGGTCCGTGAATGTGTTCGCTATGATCTGCTTCAAGTCAACAGCCTCAAGCGTCACGTCCTGCTTAAGGTTCTTTGAGTGGCTGAGCACATCGCTAATAAAGTGGTCGAGTTGCTCCACTTTTCTTCCGATCAGCGACATGTACGTACCCGGGTTATCGGTATTGCCGGGCATGTTCGCCAGGTTTACCAATCCAAGGATAGAAGATAATGGCGCACGTAAGTCGTGCGAAACTTTGTACACGAAGTTGTCGAGCTCTGTATTCCTGATCTTCAATTCTTTTTCGATCTTCTTTTGCTCGGTGATATCTACATACACCCCGAAGATGCCGATCGTCTTGTCCTCCATGTGAACCGGAACACCATACACGATAAGAGACAACATCTCGCCGTCCTTCGTACGACGCACTGTCTCAATCCTGATCACTTTATAACTCGAGATCAAAGTGTTCAAGTCATTACCTTCAGCTTCAAGTTCTTCCGGCACAATGAATGCATTCAGGCCATGGCCTTTCAGCTCGTCAATGCTGAACCCAAACATCTCACGAAAACCCTGGTTGATCTGAACAACGTTGCCCTTATCGTCGAGTATCACGATGGCCATCGGCGAGTTCTGGAACAATTGCGAGAACAACGTCTCCGTTTTTCGCATCGACTCCAGCGCTTCCTTTTTATCGGTGATGTCCTTCGAGATGATTTGCACCGCAGGCATTCCCTGGTGTGAGAAGGGGTAGGCCGAAGTTTCCACGTCGATCACCTTGCCATCGAGGCGAATATATTTCTCTTCGATCGTTGGTACCTCGAAGCCCTGCATGGCAAGCTTCATACGCTCCCGGACAATATCGCGCGAATCGGGATGGACAAAATCCAGCGCACTCCTGCCAATAAGATCTTCGGTTTTCGATGCCCCCATCATTTCAAACGCATGACGGTTAGCATACACCAATTGCCCGTTGGAATGTATTGCTATCGCGAGCGGAATATGCTCAACAAGCTCGCGGTATTTCTTATCGGATTCCCGATGACGCTGTTCCAGTTGCTTGCGCTGTGTGATATCCGTAATTATCCCATGACAGACCACCACGCCATCGGGCATACGCGTAGGCATTCCACTAGCCTGTATCCATATCACCTGCCCTCGGCTGTTCAGACGTCCCTCCCATTTCCACTCCTGGAGGTCGGCAAGACTCTGCTCTGTACTCTCGTGGAATGCAGTCCAGTCTTCATGATAGATGAAATTCTTCATCGGGAGAATACCGCGCATGAGAACCTCCTGGCTTACGCCCAGGATCTCCTCGCACCGGGGACTGATGTATGTGAAGTCGCGCGCCCCGTCGGGGAACACAGAATACTCGAAGACCACCGCCGGCAGATTGTCCAACATGTGCAGGAGATTGCTGCGATGAGTTAGGCCAACTGTATTGCGCATGGTTCTAGGACAAAGTAAAAACAAGATAACTCTTTCATTCTCATTTGCTTGAGAAAGAGTAAGAAACAAGTAAGAAAATCGGGGAGAAAATCACAACGCCGCTGTTGCCTGTCTAAACAATCAAGCCGCTAACGTTTACATGAGGCAAAACTCTACAGAAGTTTACAGAAGTTCAGGACTTTTGCTTCGAAGCCACTCGCGTGCTTCGCGTATCGAGTCGAAGTAACGTACGCTGATAAGCTTCGAGTTGCTTGTCATATCCTGGATGGTCATCCGGGTAAAGACATTCGAGGGCATTACGATCGCCAGGTATCGAACACCGGCCTTCTCCATCTCGGGCATCACATTCTCGCGGAAGTAGCTAACGTCTTCGTCGAGCACCGGGCCCGCCGTGCGGCTGTCGGTAAGCATATGAAGCAGCTTGTGTCGCTTCATTCCCTCACGCATCAACTCGAGTCGCTTGGTTTGAACGAGCTGGTAATGCTCACTGAACCTCGGCATGCCGTCGAGCTTCAGCTTCACGCATGGAACCGATTCATCCAACTCAAGGGTGGCGTACTCATCCTGGTAGTAGAGCGTAACAGCCGGCATAAAGCGTTGAGTTTGGCTTCGGTTCATGTAAACCTATATAAGTGTATGGATAGTATGGTAAGCACGCAGATATATGTTCCCACAATTATTTTTCTCATGTCCTACTGTCGACTACAAAATGTAACATTTTTGTTTACATTTGTAATTCTATCGACGCAAAAATGGAACAAAAAATAATAATCCCCGACGTCCAGATCGGGCCCAAGGTGCAGGAGGTGTTCGAGTCGCGGAACATGAAATTGTCGGACCTGGCCGACAAGCTGGGCACGGTACGACAGAATGTATATCGCATTTTCAAGAAGCCCGACCTCGATACCGGTTTGTTGATCAAGATCTCTGAGGTTTTGAATCACAACTTCTTTCACTATTACAATACACCAGAAAGTGGCGCGGATCAGCCGGTTGACAAAGAGCTTGCTGAGTTGAGGAGTCAGCTCGAGCTTTCGAAGAAAGAGATCGACTACCTAAAGAAGATCATTGTATTAATGGAAGAGAAAGCAAAGCTGTTGCAGGCTGTGGAGGTACGATAAGCAATACGATCGGGAACAGGAATATTGCATCGCCGTAGACGCGGTAACGATCGTCGTACCGGAAGTATTTTATTAAGAAGATCACTAGCAGAACGAATTCCATCAAAAATAAGATCAGCAGTTCCGCGCTGAAGCTCAGCATCGCCGCATAGACAATAGCAACGAAACAAATCGCACACACGGTGCGAATGAGTGTGTTCATTGATTTTACGCCGAGTGTGGTGGCGAGAGATTTCTGCCTGTTTAAAATATCTTCTTCGATGCTGAATCGGGCAAAGATGAGCATGTTGGTGAATGCGATTAGGGCAAAGATGATGATGAGTGAAAGCTGCCCGGGATCAAGTTGATGAGTATGCAATGACCATGCGGGAAGTAGAACGCCGCCGGTATATAGGATGGACCCGGCAAGCTCTTTGAAGTATTTGAGCCATCGGCTAACGATCAGGTAAATGATGACAAAACCGCCGAAGACGACCCCGGCGGTAATGAGCTGGATGCGGATAAGGAATATCAGTCCGACTGCGACGATCCCCGTGACGAGGAAGATAAGGAGTATGGTGAGGAAGTGTTTTTGGTGAAATCTATGTCGCTCGGAAATGGCGGCTTCGCGCATAGACCACGCGTCGAGAAGATGGTCGGCGGTATAGATAAGCCAGACGATAATGCCGAGTAGTATGAATCCTTGCGGGAGGATCGACACATTGAGGATCCGTCCAAAGAACGCGGCGGACACTACGGCTCCGAGCGCCACGTCGATGCTCAGCAGGTTGATATAGTGGTATAGGCGCACACCCGAAAGTTAAGGATTCGGAGGGGCGTTGTCGCTTCTATTATGCTGCCGGGTCGACGTGGTCGTCGTTTTCGCTTTGCGGTTTCTCCTCGCCCGTTCCATAGTAGTACTCTGCAAGCTCTCTGGCAGCCTCCTCAAAGGTCTTTGGAGACTGGCCCGAAGCGACGATGTCGTCGGTAAGTTTACGCCATAACAATTTGCCGTGGGTGTCGCGATATTTCGCGTTAAAGTCTTTTTCGGAGTGGCCTTCGGGCACACCAGAGTTGTTCAATTTCATAAATGCCTGCGAGTTTAAAATCTAAAATTCCGGCTCCAAATATTTGTTGATATCCATAATTGCACGTGATCCTTACCATCACGAAGCAATCATATTCGCAGCTTCAGGATCCCTTTCAACGCAAACTTCATCGCGGCAAGCACCGACCCGAAGTCGGACGGATAATAAAACTCCATGATCATGTCAACGTCCTTCGAAACGGAAAGGCATCCACGGGAAAACGAACCCCGGATCGTTAACTTCTTTAGTCGATCGCCAGTAAAGAACTCATGTAATAGAGTGATATCGTGACCCGACAACTCCATGCGTTCCCGAATAACGCATGAGCACGCCATGACGGCAAGTAAACGGTGTGATAGTTGTGAAAATCGTCAGGTAAACCGTACAATAAAAAACCCCATAGCGGACCTGCTGTCGCTACGGGGTACCTTCAAATCTTAAATGTCAAAATGCAATCATCAATGATCAATGATCAATCGTCAATGATCAATTTCCTTTCAACGCCTCCGCACCCGCAACGATCTCAAGGATCTCCTTCGTGATCGCCGCCTGGCGTGTGCGGTTATATGTCAGCTTAAGGTCCTTCAATAACTCGCCCGCGTTCTCCGTCGCCTTATCCATCGCCGTCATACGCGCACCGTTCTCCGCCGCATTCGAATCCAACACCGCCTTATACAACTGCATCTTCAACGACTTCGGAATAAGACCCGAAATGATCTCCTCGCGATTAGGCTGATAGATGTAATCAACCTCCTGCGCCTTCTTGTCTTCTTTCGGCGTCAGAACCGGCAGCATCTGCTCAGTTCTCAGGATCTGTGTCGCAACGTTCTTGAACTCGTTGTAAACGATCTCTACTCTATCGTACTCACCTTTCTTGTAGGCATTGATAATAAAATCACCAACTTCTGCTACACGCTCGAACGAGAGGTTCTGGAACACGTTCCAGAAAGAATCGACAACCTTCACATTCCTCTTCGAGAAATATTCGAAGCCCTTCTTACCGATCGGAAGAACAGTAACATTACCTGCCTTCAATTGCGAAGCATAGCTGTCCTGGATCAATCGGTTCGTAAGCTTCGTTACCGAGCTATTGAAACCTCCGCAAAGTCCGCGGTCAGACGTGATCGTAACGATCAAGATCCTCTTCTCCTCGCGAACCGCATTGTACCAATCGAGGCCATCGGCAGATGCCGACGAAAGGTTCTTCAGAAGGTAATTGAGCTTCTGCGCAAATGGACGCATCAGCATAATGCGGTCCTGCGACTTACGCAGCTTCGCCGCGGCCACCATCTTCATGGCCTTCGTGATCTGCTGCGTCGAGATTACCGACGAGATCCTGCTCTTTACTTCCTTTAAACTGGGCATTGCTTAATATTTCGAAGCTAAATCCTGTACTGCCTTCTTCAGCGTATCGAGATCCGAATCCTCGAACTTACCAGCACGGAAATTATCCAGGATGCTCTTATTCTGAAGTCTCAACAGACCCAATAGTTCTTTTTCAAAATCGCGCACTTTAGCTACCGGCACGCGGTCGAGCCAGCCTCTGGTAGAAGCTGTGAGGATCGCAACCTGCTCTTCCACTGGAACCGGGGCATACTGAGGCTGCTTCAACACTTCCGTGTTGCGGCGACCGCGCTCGATCGTAAGCTTCGTAGAAGCATCAAGGTCGGAACCGAACTTCGCAAAAGCTTCGAGCTCGCGGAACTGTGCCTGGTCGAGTTTAAGGGTACCGGCAACTTTCTTCATCGACTTGATCTGAGCCGAACCACCCACGCGCGACACCGAGATACCTACGTTGATCGCAGGACGGATACCGGAGTTGAAAAGGTTGGTCTCAAGGAATATCTGTCCATCCGTGATCGAGATCACGTTGGTCGGGATATAGGCCGACACGTCGTTCGCCTGTGTCTCAATGATCGGAAGAGCTGTAAGCGATCCACCACCTTTTACCAAATGCTTGATAGATGCAGGAAGATCGTTCATGTCCCTGGCGATAGAATCGTTGTTGATGATCTTCGCAGCACGCTCGAGCAAACGAGAGTGGAGATAGAACACATCACCAGGATAAGCTTCGCGGCCCGGAGGACGACGGAGCAGCAACGACACTTCGCGATAAGAAACAGCCTGCTTCGAAAGGTCGTCATAGATAACCAATGCAGGACGACCGGTATCGCGGAAGAACTCACCGATGGCTGCACCGGTGAATGGAGCGAAGAACTGCATTGGAGCGGGATCCGATGCAGAAGCCGAAACGATAACTGTGTAAGCCATCGCACCAGCCTTTTCAAGAGTACCTGCAACACCAGCTACTGTAGATGCTTTCTGACCGATAGCAACATAGATACAGTAAACGGGCTGACCTTTTTCGTAGAATTCTTTTTGGTTGATGATCGTGTCGATCGCAACAGCGGTCTTACCTGTCTGACGATCGCCGATGATAAGCTCGCGCTGACCACGACCGATCGGGATCATGGCATCGATCGCTTTGATACCAGTCTGCAACGGTTCGTTCACGGGCTGACGGAAGATTACGCCGGGAGCTTTACGTTCCATTGGCATCTCGTAGAGGTCGCCTGTAATGGGACCTTTTCCGTCGATAGGATTTGCGAGTGTATCAACAACGCGACCCAGTAGACCATCGCCTGCTTTAATGGAAGCGATAACGCCGGTACGTTTTACTGTGTCGCCTTCGCGGATCTCTTTCGATTCGCCAAGCAACACGGCGCCAACGTTGTCTTCTTCGAGGTTGAGGGCCATCGCACGGAGGCCGTTCTCGAACTGGAGGAGTTCACCAGCTTGTGCTTTAGTGAGGCCGTAGATACGTGCAACACCGTCGCCCACTGTTAATACCGTACCAACTTCTTCGAGTTGAGCATCGGTCTTCGAGTGTGCAAGCTGCTCTCTCAATATTGCCGATACTTCTTCAGGTCTTATTTCTGCCATATATCTTAATTCTTAAATCTTAAATCAAAATTCTTTTATGTATGGGTTCTCGCTGAACTTCAACTTCAACTTTTTAAGGTTGTTCTTGATTGATGCATCGATCTGTTTGTCCTCCACATTGAGGATGAAACCGCCGATGAGATCTTTATCGATCTTTTCTTCGAGCTCAACTTCCTTGCGATTGCTCAATTGCTTCACGATGCTTTCAAACTGTGAACGTGTCTTCGCATCGAGCGCTACCGGCGTGGTGACTTTCGCTTTACCAATGCCCTTGTAGACGTTGTAAGCGTTATGGAATTCGTTAGCGATCTCTGCGAGAAGTGGCTCACGATTCTTCCGTGTAATGATATCGATGAACGACATCGTGAGGGGCGTGATCTTTCCTTTGAAGATCGCTGTAAGGATTGCGAGCTTCTTATCGTGCTTGATTACGGGACTCTTCAACACGAGCAGCAATTCGCGATTGCTGTCGACGGTTTTATCGAACAGCTGCATATCAGCATGCACCTTATCCAGCGAACCTTGTTGAACGGCAAGGTCGAGCAACGACTTCACATACCTCGATGCAACTCGTGATGCCATCCTGTTAGTTCAGTTTAATGTCTTTGATGTAAGTGTCGATAAGTTCTTTCTGTGACTTATCATCAGCGAGATTTTTCTTCATCAGGCGTTCCGCAACCTGGAGAGAGAACAATGCCACTTGCTGTTTCACGTCGCGAAGGGCCGCTGCTTTCTCTGTGTTGATCATTGCTCTTGCATCGGCAATGAGCCTGTCTGCAGTTTTCTTTGCTTCGGTCTGTATCTGGTCTTGCAAAAGCGTGGCTGCTGTACGTGCGTCGCGGAGGATCTTGTCGCGCTCTTCGCGAGCTTCTTTCAAAAGCTTTTCGTTGCCAGCCTGGAGGGCTGCCATTTCCTGCTTCGCGCGCTCTGCTGAATCGAGAGCCGTTTGGATCGACTCTTCACGTTCTTTCAAGCCAGAAAGGATCGGCTTCCACGCGAACTTTGCGAGGATGAAGAACAGGCCGAGGAAGATAACGAGCTGCCAGAAGAACAGGCCGGTCGAAGGTGTTAGTAAATCCATATGACTACCAAATGATAAATCGTTAATGAATAATGATCAATGAAAGAAACCCGCCGGCCCATTGCCTAAGCAGGTTTCTTATGATTGCTTAAGCCGTTTTGAACGAAATAAGCAGACAGATAACGAGCGCGAAAAGCGCCGCTACTTCTACAAGGGCTGCGATCACAAGCATAGAGTTCTGCAGTTTGTTTGCAGACTCAGGCTGACGTGCCATCGCTTCCATCGCAGAACCACCGATACGGCCTACACCGATACCCGCGCCAATTGCAGCGAGACCTGCGCCAATGCCAGCACCCATGATTGCGTAGCTGATGTCGAGAATTAATGAAAACAACATACTTAAACAGTTAAACGTGAAACAAATCCAGGTTTATCCCGGAGTATTTTTAATGTTCGTCGTGATGCTCATGTTCTGCGATCGCCTGCCCTATATAGAGCGAGGTAAACATCGTGAACACATAAGCCTGGATACCGGCAACGAGCAACTCTATCAAGCTAATGAAGATGTTGACCAGCGAAGTGCCAATTCCAACGAACCAGTTTTGAAATATGAACGTAAGCGACGTAAGCGCGAGCAACACGATGTGACCGGCAGTGATCGCCACAAACAAACGCACCGTAAGTGCAAAAGGCTTTGTAAATACTCCTATCAATTCGACAGGCAGAATGATAACACGCATCCAATGAGGAACACCAGGTGTCCAGAAGATGTGACCCCAGTATGATCCGTTGCCATTAACATTCGTGATGACGAACGTAAGCAACGCAAGACATGCAGTTACCGCAATATTTCCAGTGAGGTTAGCTGCACCGGGCAACAAACCCAAAAGGTTTCCAAAGAAGATAAAGAAGAATAACGTCAATAAGTACGGAAGAAATTTCCAGTACTTGGGACCAATGTTCGGAGCAACGATCTCATCCTTCACGAAAAGAATAACAGGTTCCATGAACGACTGAACTCCTTTCGGTGCGAGTCCCTTGCGCTTCGCATAAGCCCTTCCCGCCGTGATGAACACAAGTAGCATCAAAGCAACGTTGATGAACAACATCATCACGTTCTTGGTGATTGAGAGGTCGAGAACCGGCTCGCCTTTATAGAAAATATGCTCGTGATCAAGCGTGTAGTCGCCGTAAGGAACAATGCTGTGATGTTCAAAGAAATTACCAGATGAAAAGATCTTCAAGCCGTCTTCGCTGGTATACACGATCACCGGCAGGGGTATTACCACGCTTTCGGTGAAGTGCCATACGTGCGAATCCTTCACGTGTTCGAGGATAACCTCACTGACATTAATTTCCTCTTCAGGTGCGTGCTGAACAGAGCCATCCTCGTGTTGCTCATGTTGCGCAAAAACAGGTGAAAAAAAGGCCAAAAAAACTGGCAGCAAAAGTGCCAAAAATGTGCGTTTCTGATGTGAAAAGAGCCTTTTCATGCGTGCCTGGTGGGGCTTTTTAAATCGACTGCAAAACTATGGATTAATACGGGATTAAGAAACCTCAGGCTTTCTTTTTTAGGAGAAGAAAAATGACTTCGACGGCCGTAAAAATGACGTAGGCAATGAGGAAGAAAACGACGTTGTAATTGGCCTGCTCGCGATCTGCCAAAATGAACCAGATCACGAAGCCGCACGACAAAAAGATCTTTATCGTGATTGATAAAAGATATACCGGGGTTAGATTTTCAGCAGATCTCTTCCTTACGATAAGAAAGCTCGTAAGGGTGATAACTGTAAGGAATACAATGATCAGGATCCGGATCACTCGTCGGAGTTATTATTCAGCGCCCTGTAAAGCATGTACATCGACCCACCAAAGGCTACAAAAACAAAAGTCAATAGAAATGCCGGGAAAGTAAGGCCGAGCTTCTTATCGAGAGCATAGCCACCCCAGGCGGCCAGTCCTATTGTTCCAAGGAGCTGGATGCCTAGCTGTGAGTATCGTAAATAACCGTTAGAGGGCTTTTGCTGCTTCTTCGGGTCTGAGTGACCTTGATCCACCGTCGGCGATTTTAATGTCTTTGATCGCGGCGCCCATCTTACAGCTTCCGTTGAAGACCGCGCCGGGTTCTACCACAAGCTTGCCAGTAAGAATGTCGCCATGTACAGTGGCTGTTGATTTTAAAACCAGGAGTTCTCCAATCTCGATCTTACCCTTCACTTCTCCTTCTATGTCCGCGTTCTGTGCAGTGATGTTTCCATCGATCTGGCTGCCGTTGCCCAAAGCGATCTTCGACTTGGACTTAACGTTGCCAATTACCTTTCCTTCGATACGGATGTTGCCATACGTCTCGATGTCGCCGGTAAGCACGGTGCCCTTTCCAATAACGTTGCTTGAGTTACTGATCTCTTCGGCTACGCGCTTTTGTTCCTTCGTTGTAAGCATTATGGTAGAAGTTTAAAAAGTTACAAATTCTTCAGGATTAAGGGAACTACCATTGTACCACAGCTCAAAATGAAGATGTGGCCCATCAGTCATTTCTCCAGAATTGCCAACTATAGAAATGATCTCTCCTGCGTTTACAAAAGTACCAACTTTCTTCAACAATTCGGCATTGTGCTTATAGATAGATATCAGGTTTCCAGCGTGTTGCACGGCTATCACGTACCCCGACTCCTGCGTCCAATCCCGGATTATAACGGTCCCGTCGGCTATACACTTAACAGGCTCGTTTTTCTTGGCTACCACGTCGATCCCGAAGTGGCCCTTCTTCACATCGTAATGATCGGATATGTAGCCGGTGATCGGTGTGAAGAAGAATGTCTGTTGAAGGTCCCTGTATTTGTTACTGGTGAGGGCTACGCTGGCGAGCTGTGACTTCTCGAACTCCTTACGGAAGACTGAATCCGATTCGGCAGCATTCATAGTCCCGACGATCTTCACCGGACGTTCGCCGGTAAGCGTCTGTGCGGGATCTACAAACTCCGAAGCTGTATCGCCACTGAGTATCCTTTGAAAGTTCTGAATGAACTTGTCCTTCCTGTCGACTTCAAGTGCTAACGAATCGACTTTGGTTGCTAACTCAAACAGTTGTTTGTTGGCTTCAAGTTGTGCGTGACGCGGATCGAACCATTTAGCAAGTAAGGTTTCAGCCAAAAAAAGGCTCACGACAAACAACACTACGAACACAACCACAGAGAACACCAGCACCTTTGCATAGGTGAATGCAAGGGTCGTCTTCTCCGAAAGATTCTCCTCGTTGCGGATCACCAACTGGTACCGGGTTGTGAACCGGTCTGACAGGGTCTTTTTTGGTTTCAAAGGGGCTGAATTTCCTCCAAAATTAGATATTCTGTACGATTATAATATTGAATATCTGTTTTTTACGTTTGTATTAGATGTTCCGTCGCTATTTGGCATTTCTCGTCCTTATCCTGCTGATATCATGCGGCGTGGAACAGACCTCTTTTACCGCCAAGATCTTCCACAACACAACGGCCCACTTCAACGGATATTTCTATGCGCGCGAAAAAGCTACCGAAGTAGAGAAAACTATCCTCAAAAGTCTCGACGATGATCACAACATGGTTCTTCGTTTGTTCCCAAAGATCGACACCGTACTCGCGAAAGGTTATGCGAAGGACACAGAAGAGATCATTAAGATGGCTTCGATATCTATTCAACGCCATCCGAACAGTAAATGGGTTTATGAAAACTATATTCTCGTTGGGCGGGCACGCATGTACGACGCCGAGTTTGTTGATGCCATACAGACTTTCAAATATGTGAACACAAAAAGCCACGACTCGAACCTCCGTCACCAGGCATTGATCTATCTCGTTCGCACATTTACAGAACACGAAGAATATGAGAAGGCCGAAGAGGCATTCATGTTCCTCGAGAAAGAAGATCTCAACAAGCTAAATCGTAAAAACCTATACCTCGAAAAAGCATACTTCTACCAGGTAAAAAGAGACTACGATAAAATGGTCCGTAATCTTACGAAAGCCGATTCGCTGTTGACCAAGACCGATCGCAAAGCCCGGATCTATTTCATCATCGGGCAGGTTTATCAGCAGCTCGGCTTCGGAGCAGAAGCATATAACTATTATCGCAAAGTTCTTTCAGCAAACCCGGAGTACGAGATCGATTTCTACGCACGACTGAACATGGCCCAGGTGGCGCGCCTCGACAACCAACGTGATGTAAAGACGATCCGCAAGCAATTCGAAAAACTGCTGAGCGATGCAAAAAACGCGGAGTTCAAAGACAAGATCTATTACGAGCTCGGCGAGTTCGAACGAAAACAGGATCACTTACCCGAAGCGATCGACAACTACAAGCTGGCAGCACATGCTGGTACCAACAAACGCATACAGGGAAGCTCTTATCTCCGCATAGGTCAACTGTATTTCGATTCGTTAAAGAAATACGACCAGGCAAAGTTGTATTACGATAGCGCAGTGCAATCACTACCCAAAGAGTTCGAAAACTATGCACAGATAAAAGTAAGGCAGGAAGTATTGGGCGACTTCGCAAAATATAACGAGACCATTCGCTGGCAGGATAGTTTGCTGATGATGGCGGCCCTGGATACAGCAACCCTTCGAAAAAGACTCGATTCTACTTTGACGGAAAGAGCTGCAAGAGCACAGGTGAAGACGAAGAAAAAGAGATTTGGTTTCGGATCGGGCGGCGGTAGTGGAGGCGGTGGCGGTAACAATTCTTTACTCGACATTGGTGAAAGCACTGCAACATCGATGTGGTATTTCGATAACCCTTCGGCCATCGCCTCAGGTCAAACAGAGTTCCAGCGGATCTGGGGTAACGTATCGTTAGAAGACAACTGGCGGCGTTCGAACAAACAGGCAAACATGCAAAACATCTCCGACGCAACGAGTGAAGATCCCACGGCAGCCACAGGAGATACAAAGGCTCCCGTTGCAACCCTCGATCCGAAGGTGGCAGAGATCAATAAAGTATTTAAAGATCTTCCTCTAACGCCCGAACAGAAAAAGGCGTCGCTGGCGAAGATCGAAGAAGCTTACTTTATGCTAGGCGACCTGTACTTCATTAAGCTGAATGAGAAAGCAAACGCGGCGGCTTCGTACAGTAAGCTCGTCGAAAGGTTCCCGACATCCGAACACGTACCGGAAGTTTTATACAAGCTCTATCTCATCGAAAAAGAAAAGGCCGACGGCAATCCCGACAAGTATGCGACGATGCTTACAAGCAATTATCCCAACTCAACATTTACACGGGTATTGCTTAACCCGGATTATCTAAAAGAAACCAGTGTTACCACCGAGAAACAGAAACTCATCTATAAAGAAGCATACGAGGCTTATCGCACCGGCAACCTTCGCGAAGCACAGGAACAAACTGCGCAGGCCCTTGCTCTTGGTGAAACCGGGTTTACTCCTCAACTGGAGCTGTTGCAGATCCTGATCATGGGTAAAACCGAAGATGTATCTAAATACCAGGCGGAGCTCGAAGACTTCATCAAGAAATATGAAGGACCAATGAAGGCCTATGCGCAAACTTTACTCGATGCATCTAAAACCTTCCTGCAGAAAGTCGAGAAGGCCAAAGGCATTCGGTTCGCCAACGCACCCGAGACAACACATTATTATGTGATCATCTATCAATACGACGACCGCATCTCCGATAAGGTCACAGCAGAAATAGAGCAATACAACAAGTCGGTTATTAAAGACAAGAAATTGGAGACCAGCAACCTGGTGCTGAATGAAAACTACACGCTAACGATGGTTACGGAACTAAAAGATAAGACTGCAGCGTTGGATTATTTCGATAAGCTTAACAATTGGCTGGCCCAACGGCCATCGCTCGCCAGCTATAAATTCGATACTTTTGTAATTACTAAGGACAATTTCCAGATTTTTTACCGAACAAAGGCACTGGATGAATACCTCACCTTCTACGACCGGAACTACAAAGTCCAAAATCAGTAGACTTCTGGGCATGGAAAAGCCCTGGTTCCGCAAAGCCATCAAGGGCACATGGATCACTTTTGGGGTGATACTCGTGGGAGTACCGCTTTACCTTTTCTTTGTGAGCATCGACCTCTTTGGATTGTTTGGCGGCATGCCCGATATCCGCGAGATAGAGAACCCGAAAAACGACCTGTCTTCGGAGTTGATCTCCGCCGATGGTGTTTCATTGGGACGATACTTCCGCTACAACCGAAGCCAGGTGAGCTATGAAGAGCTTTCGGAGGATCTCGTGAACGTTCTCCTGATTTCTGAAGACCACAGGTTTCATGAACACTCTGGTCTCGATGGTAAGTCGATGATACGTGCCATTTTCGGTGCTCTTACTTTCACCAATCAAGGTGGTGGTAGTACGCTCACACAACAGCTTGCGAAGGCGTTATTCACCAGGAATGCGTATGGTAAGTCTCTCGACGGGCATCTTGCGAAGCTGGGTGATCTCCCTGCTCGTATCATTCAGAAAAATAAAGAATGGATCATATCGGTTTACCTCGAAAGGAACTTCACGAAAGAAGAGATCCTGACGATGTATTTGAACACAGCCGAGTATGTAAACAACTCATTCGGCATTAAAGTCGCCGCAGAAAACCACTTCAAAAAAGAACCCGATAGCCTCAACATACAGGAGTCGGCATTGCTGGTTGGTATGCTTCAGAACCCTGCGCTCTATAATCCCAATCGCTTCCCGGAAAGGGCTCTCAGAAAGCGAAATGAAGTTCTATGGAAAGTATTTCAACATAAGTATAAGATCAAAACCCGCGATCAATACGATTCTATCACCGCACTGCCTCTTGGATTGAACTTCAGCGTGCAAGATCAAAACGAAGGTATGGCTACGTATTTCCGCACCGTTATCGGTAACTACCTCCTCGCCTATTGCAAAGCAAGGAATATAGATCTCTATAACTCCGGTCTTAAGATCTACACTACTATCGACAGCCGACTGCAGAAGTACGCCGAAGAGTCTCTTACAGCGCACATGGCCGGCCTGCAGAAGGGATTTACCGAGCAATGGAAACTTCGAAAAATGGATCCCTGGCTCGACGAGAACGGTTATCAATTCAAAGACTTCCTCGCCAAGCGTATCAAGTCAACACCACAGTACAGAGCCTACACCAAGAAGTGGGGTGAAAAAGACGACTCGGTGAACATCATGCTCAAGCTCAAAAAGCCGATGAAGATCTTTACATGGGATGGCGAACGCGATACAACATTCAACGTCTACGACTCACTCAATTACTATAAGCGATTCCTTCAAGCCGGTATGATGGCTATGGATCCCAACACCGGTGCTATTAAAGCATGGGTGGGTGGTATCAATCACAAGTACTTCAAGTTCGATCACGTAAAGCAACAGAAACGCCAGGCAGGGTCTACATTCAAGCCGTTCGTTTATGGATTGGCAATGGAAAACAACTATTCGCCATGCTATAAGCTTCACGATATCTCCCCAGCCATTCCCGTGCCCGGTGGACAATGGTATCCGCCAAACTCCGATGGATCGAAAGGCTCCGGCGAAGAGATGACTCTTCGTCACGCAATGGCTCTTTCGATAAACACTATTACTGCCCAAATGATGATGAAGCTCGGGCCCCAGAACGTGGTTGAGTTTGCCAATCGCTGCGGCATCGAAAGCAAGCTCGATGCAGTTCCTTCACTTTGTCTCGGTGTTAGCGACGTCTCTGTATTCGAAATGGTAGGCGCCTATTCCACTTTCGTGAATGGCGGCATTCATACCAAGCCCACATTTATCTCCAGGATTGAAGACAAGAACGGCAATGTGATCGAAGCATTCGTTCCCCAGACGCGCGAAGGTCTTAACGATCAAACTGCCTATAAGATGATCCACATGCTCCGCGGCGGTGTTGAAGAGGAAGGCGGTACATCAGGTGGTTTGCCCCGCGAACTGAAGATCGACAACGAGATCGGTGGTAAGACCGGAACAACGAACGACGCTTCCGACGGTTGGTACATGGGTATTACCCACGACCTCGTAACAGGCGTTTGGGTTGGCGGCGACGAACGTGCGATCCGATTCCCCTCGTGGACATTCGGACAGGGTATTAAAACCGCAAGGCCCATCTTCGCCAATTTCATGTTGAAAGCATACGCCGATAAAGAAACCGGCATTACCAAAGGCCGATTCCAACAGCCACGCTCCGGACTTCCATTCCTAGGCGATTGCTCGCGATTCCATGACGACGAGTCCGATTCATTAAGACTCCCTGTCGAACCCAAGTGGGACCTTCAAAATAATTAGATTTGGCAATGGAGTTGGATGCACTTAAGGAGCAAGTTGCATCCCTGCCCGATTCGCCAGGGATCTATCGCTTCTACAGCAAAGAGGATATTCTGATTTACGTTGGAAAGGCCAAGAGCCTTAAGAAACGTGTGTCCAGTTATTTCAATAAACAGTCGCAATACAACGCCAAGACCGAAAAGCTGGTAAGCGAGATCCGGAGGCTCGAATATACCCTCGCCGGTTCCGAATTCGATGCCCTTCTTCTCGAAAACAACTTCATCAAGCAGAACCAGCCTAAGTACAACATTCTCCTCAAAGACGATAAGACGTTCCCTTACCTCTGTATTCTGAAGGAACGCTTTCCAAGAATAATCTCTACACGCAAATACATTCCTTCACAAGGCGAATATTTCGGTCCATATACGAGCGTGGTTTCTATGAAGAGTGTGCTCGACCTCATCCGTCAACTATACACCATTCGTACCTGCAACCTGCTTTTGTCCGAAGAGAACATCGCAGCTAAGAAGTTCAAGGTCTGTCTCGAGTTTCACATCGGTAACTGCAAAGGCCCCTGCGAAGGCCTGGTGGACGAACAATCATACAACGATGAGATCGCGCAGGCTCGCAGTATCCTCAAGGGACATTTGAGTCTCGTGGAGAATCACTTCAAGACCGAAATGAAGCGCGCTTCCGAGAACATGGAGTTCGAGCTCGCGGCCCGCTACAAGCACAAGCTCGATTACCTCGACAAGTTCCAGACCAAGACCATGGTGGTAAGCAACAAGCTTACTGATATCGATGTGGTTACGATCACCAGTTCCAGGGAGGAAGCATTTGTGAACTACATGATGGTGAAGGAAGGAGCGATCGTTTTCTCGACAAACCTCGAAGTAAAAAAGAAGCTCGACGAAAGCGATGAAGAGATCCTTTCGATGGCGACGCAAGAGCTGCGGGCACAGCACAGCAGTAACAACAAGATAATCTACACCAACGTCCCCATTCTCGTCTCCGGCGACGACATCGAGAACCTGGTGCCGCAGATCGGGGACAAGAAGAAACTCGTTTCACTTTCGTTGACCAATGCCCTGCATGTAAAGACGAAGAAAGAGATCGAGAAAGGCGAAAGAAAAGCAAAGCAAAATGAGACGCTGGTGATCATGCAGCGCGATCTCCGGTTGCCAACCATACCGGATATCATCGAATGCTTCGATAACTCGAACTTCCAGGGCACGGACCCCGTGGCGTCGATGGTACGGTTCGTTAATGCAAAACCGGATAAGGCCGGGTATCGCCACTTTAATATCAAGACCGTGGTCGGTCCGGACGATTTCGCGTCGATGAAAGAGATCGTCGGAAGGAGATACAAGCGCATACAGGAGGAGAACGGTGTATTCCCGCACCTGATCATCGTGGACGGCGGTAAGGGGCAACTATCGAGTGCCTGCGAGGCCCTTCAAGAACTTGGGATCTATGGGCAGATCCCGATCATTGGCATAGCCAAGAAGCTGGAAGAGATCTACTACCCTGACGATCCTATACCATTGCACATCAGCAAGAAGTCCCCGGCGTTGCTCCTGATACAGCGTATAAGGGATGAAGCTCACCGTTTTGCGATCACATTCCATCGCCTGAAGCGAAGCAAGAGCACGATCAAGACGGAGATGGAGGATATTAAGGGGATCGGAAGAAAGACGACGGACTTGCTCTTGCAACGCTACAAATCATTCAAGAAGATAAAAGAAGCGCCTATTGAAGAGCTTATTGAGCTTGTGGGCGAGAAGAAAGCGCAGCTCATAAAAAAAGCCCCGGAGCAAAATGCTTCGGGGCCTTCGGATACTGTTCAGGAAGCTTAGTACTCCCAGAGATTGTGTTCTCTTTCCATCATCTTCATTTCTTCCCACTCGCGTGCCCAAACAGTTTCCTTGTAAGGTCTGTTGTTAGCTGAGTACACTTCGTAGATAGTTTCGTTGTCGGGGTTCTCCACTTTTTGGATCACACCGTGGAAGAGACGGAGAAGGAATGCTTCTTCGTAGTTCTTGTTCTCTGCTGTGTTGTAGCGGTTGAACCAAATGGCGTCGTTCGGGTGATTTCTGAAAACCTGAACGAGGTCCTTGTATTTCACCGTAGTGATATCGAGGTCACCACCCAGAGGGTTGTCTTTGTCGCCAGGCCACACCAGAGTGATTGACTGAATATCGTAGTACAATCTTGATCTGCGTTTGTCGAAGATCACGTCTTCAACGAGACGAAGAGAGGCGAGTTGGAAAGGGCGGGCAAAGGTGCCTGCACCAACCGAATTGTCTCTTACCCAGTCGTCAGCAGAAGTTCCAGGGTTCTTACCGCGGTTGTCTCTTTTTGCCTTGTAATACACGCCGTTGAAGTTTACCGCGTCATCGGCATAGTAGTCGTTATCTGGCAACCAGGGATCTGGCGCAGTACCTTCGGAGATCTGCATCTTTTTGATCATGTCAGCCTTAGACATCTTTGTTGTCAAAGAGTCGTTGGCATAGATGTCGGCAAGCTCGCCTGAGTTGATGGCATCGATAATGAGCTTGGTGATCTCATTGTTACGGGCGAAGTAACCTTTGTTCTGTTTTTCATCGAGCCTGATCTCTCTCCAGACCTTCACTTTGTACAATTGCTCGTACCGTGCGATGGGATTGAGTGAGTTCGGGTTGTATTGAGGAATATCCTCCTGTGCAAACAGTGACGAAGCACAACAGACAGCCAGTAAAAAAATGATCGACCTTCTCATATCTGAATTATTCAGAGTTTATTCAACTAGTTAGCAATTGGAATACTGATGTACTTGATGCTGGTTGTAAGCACTACAGGCTCGTTCTCGCCTTTGAAAGTCCTGCGTGTTACGCTCTCCAATTCGAAAGAGAGAACGTCGCCGGGCTTCGCAGATTGCATGAAAGCGCCGAGATTGAGCGATTCACCAGTGAATTCGATCGGAGTACCGAGGGCGGTTCCTTTGCGGAGATACACACGGCCTTTACGGATACGGAATTCAGCATCTTTAGGAACGGTGTTAGCGAAGTCCTCATCGGCTTTAGCCTGGATCTTCAACTGGCCAAGTTGGCTACGTGGCACACCATCTTTCGAGTTCATTTCCTTACCTGCGGCTGTTACTACAACCTGGGGGGCGGGAGCTGTACGAACGTCGAATGTTACTGTTTCGATCAGAGTACCTGCGTTAGATACTGCGAGCTTCACTTTCGCTTTGCTCTTGGGGATCACGGTGATCTGACCTACTTTATCGCTCTTGATAACTTCTGCTTCTGCACCGCCATTGTAGCCGGGAACGAAGTTGGTACCGAGACCAGGGATCTCGACGTTCATTTCATTGCCGCAGTTGATGTACAGTTTAGAAAGAGCACCTGAGGTGATCTTTACAGTAGGAGCAATTACATTATACTTTACAGGCAGCGGATATTCGGTGCCTTTTACCACAATCTTAGCATTGTAAGATTTTTCAGCGACACCGTTCTTGTAGCCACCACCTTGAGCCGTGAATTCAACTTTACCGTAAGAAACGCCTTGAGCATCTTTGTCAATCGGGAGAGCTTTTCCATCGATAAACATCTGGGGACTCAATGCGGAGTTGGATGCACCGATATACATTTTTGCAACGTATTTCGAGCCCGCGATCACGCTTGATGCCTCAGGGATGATCATGGGGAGTACTTTATCGAACTTGATAGTAGCATTACCTGCGATCTCGTTCAATCTCTGGAGAGCCTGTGATTCGTAAGCGAGAACCTGTGATTCCATTTCTGTTACTGAAGCGTAAGCAGCGATGGGAGGCGTGTTCTCGAATGTGAATTCGATGAAGTCCTTATTAGCATTCTTCTTGTCGTTCTTGAATTCCTCCATTTCTGCAGGAGCTAATGCAAGCTTCTTGAATGGTTCCCCTCCCATGGTGAGCTTCGAGAGCTCAGTAGCGTAGCCATTAAGGAGTTCTTCGTAATCTTTACCTTTTGTTCCACGGGGATCCATCATTGCGTAAGCAACTTTCGAGCTGTGGTCGTTGATGAACTTCTCGTCGATACCGGCCGTGCCGGAGATGGTGAGGAATTCTGCTTTAAGAGCTTTCAGTTTCTCAACAGTTGTCTTAGTAAGCTCACGCACTTTCTGTGCATTGGCATAAGCTGTTTTTATGGAATCCTTGGCCTCGGGCGTAACTGACTTCTGGATTGCTTCGAGAGTAGCTGCGTTCTTTTCTTCAGTCTGTGCTGAGAGCGTTTCGAGCGCATCGTTGATGAGCGCGAACTTCTCGAGCACCGCGTTTGAGACCTGGAGCGCCAGCAGCGCTGTGAGCACCAGGTACATCATACCGATCATCTTTTGCCTCGGGGTTTCTTTTCCGCCTGCCATGATCTGTTTATTTAATTATTGTAAATGTGTTCGTAAGTAACCGTTAGTTAACGCTGCCTTTCATAGCAGTGAGCATGCTGCCATAAACTTTATTCAGCGCTGTCATGTTGTCGGCAAGTTTACCGAGTTCTGAAGTGAACTTGGTAGTGTTGTCACCAACCTTAGTAAGACCGGCCATCGCACCAGTGAGGCTTTCGTAGAACTTGTTCATGTTCTTAACGTGTGTATCGGCGTCTTTCAACTCCATTTCATACACAGCATTGAGCGACTGAAGGTTCTTGGTAACAGCCTGCATTTGCTTGTGGTACTCTCCTGTATCTTTAGATGCATCGGCCATTGCTTTTACAGCGCCCATGGCGTTGCCGTAAGACTTGTTCATCTCTACCAAAGATGCAGCAGCAGTCTTAACATTAGTAGCGTACTCGTTTGTCGCAACAGCGGCATTCGATAAGCTGTTCATTTCTTTAGCTGATGTAGCGAGGTTAGTCAGACCTTTTCCGAGGTTATCGAGGAGGTTCTGATCAACTTTAGCTGTCTTCAGCATATCGTCAATCTTGAGGAGGGGAGATTCACCTGCACCCTGGCGGTTGCTGATACGTGTGGGTTGTGAAGGTCCTTCGAAGTCTTCAGCGAGTTCGGGATATACTTTCTCCCATTCCGGTTCTTTGTGCGCGGGTTCGAATGCACTAAGGAAGAAGATCATCGCCTCAACAGAGAGACCGATCATCAACATCTCGTCAGCACCATTCAAGTGAAGGATTTTAAACAACGCACCGACGATAACTACTGCTGCCCCGATACCATAAACCTTGGGCATAATGGTTTTGTACAGTAGTTCCATGAATCCGCCTTTTTTCTTGCTCATTGTGGTAGAGATTTAAGTTTTTGCCAATTAGTTTCTATAAAGATAAAGAGTGTTTTCAATTATTAAAATTCAGCACCAGACGAACGACCGAGGTGAGTCATAGCACAACGGAACCCGATGTAAGCCCTTACTGAATCTCTGAATTCATATGTTCTTGTACCTGTTTCGAGGTAGTATGCAACGTCTTTCCATGAACCACCACGTACAACTTTTTTGGGAGCGATCTTAGCATTGTACTTCTTGCTCTCAGGATCGGTGCGAGGATCGATATACTGAGGATTCAAGTCCCACACTGTAGGAACAGAAGCAGCATAGAAGTCATCGAGACACCATTCCGACACGTTACCACTTGTATCGAAGATACCGTAGTCGTTAGGAAAGTAAGATTGTACAGGTGATGTGTAAGCAAATCCGTCGTCGTAGAAGTTACCGCGGCCAGGTTTGAAGTTGGCGAGCATACAACCTTTCGAGTTACGGATGTAAGGGTTACCCCAGGGATACTTATTCATATCGCGACCACCACGTGATGCATATTCCCATTCTGCTTCCGAAGGAAGACGGAACTCAGGCATCGGGAACTCACCAACAGTTTTACGGTATTCATTGAGATACGCAGTTCTCCACTTACCAAAGAACACTGCTGCATCCCAGTCGATACCTACAACCGGATAGTCATCATAACCCGGATGCCAGTAGTAGTAGTCCTGAACCGGATCGCCCATGTGGTGAGCGAAGTCGCGAACCCATACTGTTGTATCGGGATAATAGCTTTTGCGGAAGTCATCGGTGCTCACAGTAGGAAAACCTTCAAGCGTACCGTTGTCGACCAAAAAGAAGTTGGTGAACTGACGATACTCGTTGTTGGTGATCTCCGTGTCGTCCATAAAGAAAGGACCAATGGTGACCTGTTTGTTGAAGTTGATCTGCGTTGAAGCAGGGTCTTCATCGGCCTGACCCATGTGGAACGTTCCGGCAGGGACTGGTACCATACCATAAGGGATGGTCATTACCCATCCTTCGCGGTTCGGTACTCCGACCAGTTCGCCCTGATCGCCTCCTTTTTTCCCTCCTATACCGAGCAGACCGCAGCTAGCCGCTACGACACCCAATACAAGGATGGTGATTAAGCTCAATAGCCTGGGAGAAACCTTAATGATCATACTGTGACGTGTTTTAGAGTCGAAAAAGAATCGAAATTTAACTGTTTGGCCAATATATTTAAAAAGACTGTCTACCAAATTCTTCAAAATCCATCAAAAACCAAAAAATCATCGCCTAGTGACGGTACCTGGGGGTCCGAACGACTTTTTTACCCAGTGGCGTAACCGGCAGCTCGTAAGTAAGCATGAATTCATGCGATGTGGGTTGTTTCGCCTGCTGGTCCTTGATAATATAATCAAGGGCATAGCCCAGTTTCAGCGATTTGTCCTTCAGGAAGGAATATCCCAGCAACAGGATTGCTGCCTCCGACTGACGAAACGATAAACCTCCCCACATAGTATCTTTCAAGTAAGCAATTCCTCCCACATCGAAGGATGTTTTTGTGAAATCCGTTTTTACGAGGGTCATAAACTGGAAGCGTAGATCGTAGCTAACCTCGTAGAAGTAACCGCCGGTGAAATACATGTGCGTTTGCAATGCACTTCTTTGTCCAACGTCGAAGTCAAAGTTTGCTTTGGTTAAGTGATTGAAGCTAACACCTGCATACCATTTCTCTTTGCGGTAGTACATACCCGCAGCGAGATCGAGACGTTGCTGTGAAGTCGGTGCTCCATCTTTCAACAATGGATCGTTTGGATCGAGTGGCCTGTACAAATCCCAATGGATCGTTTGAGAATACATACCGGTTCTTATACCGAGACTAAGCTTTCCATCTTTAACAGCAAGATGATAAGCATAGCTTAACTGTGCTTCGAGGTTTGTTTGAGGACCGAGACGATCGTTAACGATGTATGCGCCAACGCCGCTGTTTGCTTTGAACAACGGAGTAGTAAAACTGATGAGTTGTGTTGTTGGAGCTCCACCTGATCCAACGGTTGGTGAATACCCTAACCATTGCGAACGATGTATAGCAGTGAACTTTGTTACACCTTCAACTCCGGCAAATGCAGGATTGTAGTACAATGTATTGAACATGTACTGAGTGAACTGGGGGTCTTGCTGTGCTTCGGCATACTTTACCAGTAGAAGAAGTAGCAACAGGAAGAGGGGGCCTTTTCTCACAGGTATATCAAAAAATGAGTCTTAAATATACGTTAAAACCTAATATCCCTGCTAGGGCATGTAATTAAAGTGTAATAAAACCTAGCCGTTAGTAAAATCTTAGCAATGAACCGGTTACTTGATACCGTTAGCCTTTTTGATGTACAGCTCAATTGCTCCGGTCATGGAAGGGGCATTGGGGAGGGGGGCCTCGATGTCCAACGTCAGCCCGGCATCGCGGACCGCCTTGGCCGTCGTAGCTCCAAACGCCGCAATCCTGGTGTTATTTTGCTTGAAATCGGGAAAGTTCACGAAAAGGGAGTTGATCCCTGAGGGGCTAAAGAAGGCGAGAATATCATAATAGACATTCTTCAGGTCGGCCAGGTTGGAGGCCACGGTGTGATAGATCACCGCTTCGGTGAAGTTGTATCCGTTCTCTTTTAAGAAGTCCGGGATATCGTTCTTACGGATGTCGGAGCAGGGGAAGAGGAACTTCTCGTTCTTATGCTTCTTGATGATCTCGAGGAGGTCTTTGGTGTCCTTAAGACCTGTAAAGATCTTACGCTTCCGGATGACGATATATTTCTGGAGGTAATTCGAAGTCTGATCCGAGATGCAGAAGTACTTCATATCGGCAGGCATCTCGATCTTAAGCTCCTGGCAGATGTGAAAGAAATGATCTACTGCGTGACGGCTTGTGAAGATGATCGCAGTGTGTTGGAGGATGTCGACTTTCTGTTTGCGAAACTCTTTTACAGGAACAGGCTCAACCTCAATGAAGGGTCTGAAATCTATTTTCAGGTTAAACTTTTCAGCAAGCTTTAAGTAGGGAGAATTGAGATCCGTTGGTGCTTCCTGTGTGATCAAGATGCTCTTCACTTTTCGCATCCTGTCATTGGCAGTTTCTGTCATACTACTCTAAAATCGAAATCGCTAAAAGAATAAGCTCTTGAAAAGGATGATTATCGGAAAAAATTCCGATGCGCAAAGGTACGAAAATAAATGAAAGACGGAGTAGGGGGATTTGTTCAATAATTTCAAAAAGATGAGGATTGCCCACCCTGCCATTATCCACGCGGTGACGACAATGATATTCTGGTAGTAAGCCGGACTTTTTGTCGTAAGTATGAAATAGAACACGAGGATCACCGACAGAACCATCAGCAGGAAGCTGATCAACCTGAAATAATTCAGCACCTGGATAGATCCTCCCTCCCGCAGCCGGAACACAATCGATAACGCGAGTACAAAACTTACTTTTATAAACAGCACAAGGCCGATCACGAGTGTCAACTGACCCCACTTGACGAAGCCATTCGCAACGCTTCCTATTGTAAAGTCGCTGATGATGACCCAGTCTCTTCCAACATGCTGGAATGTGATCAGAAAAAGAAAGGCAGCCCACGCCGAGAGGTATACATAGATAAGAATACTGAACCGCGATGTGATGCGGCCGGCCACGAGCGACTCGTCGCGTTCCTGTAACGATAACAATTTCGTAAAGTCGAAGTAGTCGAACAGCATGCGTCGATTGAAGCGCAGCATGACGAGGAACCCAATCGTGAGTATGAACACGCCGAGAACTGAAAAGTCGCGGAGAAAATTTTTCTTGCGTAAAGTTTCTACGTCCTCGGGAGGAAGTGAAGAAAAGGTAACGACTTTGGTTTGCAGGCGCGACAACCCGCGGCGCGCATAGATGCCGACGGTCATCGGGGTGTGATAGATCTTCTCCAGGCTATCGATATCGAAACGAAGCTGACCGGCATCGGATTGACGAACGAGCTTGCCGTTGATCCAAACTGAATAGTCGCGAGCGCCGGTTATCTCGAGATCATAACCCCGAAAGCGATTGGCATCGAGGGCGAAGTAGATTGCGTGGCTGGAAGTGCTGGCGTTGGAGTAGTCGACATACACATCGGAGACCATTACTTTCCAATCTTTTGAAAGATCGTAGATGGGAACGCGTTGTTGTGCGAAGCTTATCGTGCTTACGAAGAATAGAAGGACAACCCGAAACATTTGATTGCAAATATAACGCGCGATCGGCGACGGCCGATGGGCGACGGTGATGGAATTATCCTCGCACCCAGCACCGAGCACCGAGCTTCAGTTAACTTTGCGGAGATGGCTGGCATTTATATTCACATTCCATTCTGTAAGCAAGCATGTCACTACTGTGATTTTCATTTCTCCACTAACCTCGATCTGAAGGGCAACATGATCGACGCTATCGTGAAGGAGCTTGTGATGCAGAAGGAGTATCTGGGTGGCGAAAAGATCGGTACCATTTACTTCGGCGGTGGAACGCCGTCGTTAATGACGAATGCAGAACTGATGAATGTAGTTCAGGCTATCCGATCGAACTATAGCCTGGAGGCAAATGTCGAGGTGACTCTTGAGGCGAATCCCGATGATCTGAGCAGAAAGAAACTCGATGAGTTAAGAGCTGCGGGTGTTAACCGTTTGAGCATCGGCATACAATCTTTTCGTGACGATGTACTAAAGTTCTTCAACAGGGCACATGATGCGAATGATGCAGTGCGGTCGATGAACGATGCGAGGGCAGCAGGTTTCGATAACATTAGTATCGATCTTATCTATGGTGTGCCCGGTCAGTCGACGGATGTATGGCATGCGGGCATCGAAGAGGCATTGGCATTTAGGCCTGAGCATATATCGGCGTATTCGCTGACCATAGAAGAGCGAACTGTTTTCGGAAAATGGAAGGCTTCGAACAGGCTCACGCCAATGAATGAAGAAACGGTAGCGGAACAATTTGAGATGCTGATGGAGATCCTAACCCTAAAGGGGTATGATCATTACGAAATCTCAAACTTCGGATTGCCTGGTTTTCATTCGAAGCACAACAGCAGTTATTGGAATCGTGTGAAGTACCTGGGTGTGGGACCGAGCGCCCATTCCTTCAACGAGACGTCGCGGCAGTTCAACGTCTCGAATAATTCAATCTACGTACGTAAAATCTTTAGTGGCGAGATACCATCTGAGCAAGAGATACTTACGCGTGAAGACAAGATCAACGAGTATTTTTTCATCGGATTGCGCACTGCTAACGGATGCGATCTTGCTTTCCTGACGACGGCTTATAATTTTCAGCTTTCCTCTGACCAAAAACGTTATGTAGATCAGCTCGTCGAACTCGGCAAGGCTACCTTTGAGCGGGGTATTGTAAAGTTAACTAACAAGGGTAAACTTTTAGCTGACAAAATAGCTTCTGACTTGTTTGTGAGTCCTGAATGAGTCAAATTGAACTTTTATGTTGGCTGCTGCACAACCACCTCCCATGTCACAACAGGAAAAACGTGTTTACATGCTCTTGAAGGCGGTCATCTATTATTATCACGGCCTCGATGAACCGGAGCGCAAAGACCTGGAAGAAACTGCGGCGCGCCTGGATGCAGAGCCCGAACACAAGTGGGCGATCGACTTTATTTCAAAAGATTACGTGACAGCATTCGACCGTGCGCGTGTTTATCTGAATGAGATCATTGGCGACTATACCAAAGACAAACGCATTGAGCTCATCAACATGGTATGGCAATCGAACAACCTGAAGGGTTATGTTACGGAGATGGAAGTAACGGCGATGCTTCGTTTAGCAAAAGACTGGAATGTAGAACAAGAGTTGATTGCTCTCGTGTTGAAATGATTTCTAGTTTCTAGTCTCTAGTTGCTAGTTTCTAGTTAGAGACTCATCATATCCTTAAACTTCGCCGCCTGTCTCCTGCTCACTTCAACCTTGTCCCCTCCCCTTAGCTTCACCATCAAACCGCCGTTGAACCAGGGCTCAATGCCTTCGACCCAGCTGAGGTTAATGATGTGCTTACGGCTTGCGCGGAAGAAGGCACGTTCGTCGAGCTTTTCGTCGAGAGCGTTCAACGATTTGTGGATCATCGGACGGTTGGTATCGAAATAAACTTTGATGTAGTTGCCGTCGGATTCGAAGAGGCGAATATTTGCAAGACTAACGAACCAGCAACGCTCACCATCTTTCACAAACACCTGGTCTTCGAGGTCGAGCTTCTTGTCGCGGGGACGGCCTGTCTTTGTCTTTTCTTTGTCCTGGATCTTATGAACAGCTTCGGCGAGGCGCTCTGCTGTGATGGGTTTCAATAAGTAATCAAGCGCGTTTACCTCGAAAGCTTTGAGAGCGAACTCGTCATAAGCGGTTGTGAAAACAACGAGCGGTGCAGAGTCGAGTGATTCGAGTAACTGAAAGCCCGTACGGCCTGGCATCTGGATGTCGAGGAAGAGAAGATCGGGATTAAGTTCTTCGATCATTTTCTCTGCTTCGTCGGCGTTCATTGCTTCGCCCGCGATCTCGATAGATGGATGTTCTTCGAGAAGTTTTATGAGTTCCTTTCTTGCCAAACGCTCGTCATCAACAATTAACGCTTTCATAATATCGGTTGTGGGTTGTGAGTTCTGCTAGTACAAATGTGGTATCACGATTTCTGTGAGCACAAAATTATCTTTTTCGGTTAGAATTCTGAACGAAGCTTCATCGCCATAGATCAGCTTCAGGCGTTGCTTCGTATTCTCGAGGCCGAGTCCGCCGCCTGACTCTTTTTTATGACCGTTGACAACAAACTTTCCGCTATTACGGATATGTATTTTCAAATGATCGCCGTCCACTTTTGTTATTATTTGAACGAGTCCGCCTTCCGTAAGCTGAGAAATTCCATGTTTGATGCCGTTCTCCACGAGGGTCTGGATCATCAATGGAGGAACCAGGAAATCCCTCGATTCGGGATCCAGGTCGAACTCGGTTTTCAGTCGTTCTTCGAAGCGGATGCTCTCCAAACCAAGATAATCGCGAACTAGTTTCAACTCCTCCTCGAAACTTGTGAGCCCACGTTTTTCTGTGACCAGCGAATTCCTAAGAATACTTGATAATTGGTTGATAGCCTGCTTTGCCTTAGCGGGATTTTCATCGACCAAAGCGCGAATGCTGTTAAGCGCATTAAAAATGAAGTGAGGATTTAATTGAGATTTGAGGTTGTTCAATTCAATCTCTTTGATGGATGCTTCGAGCTGTAATGATTTGTTATAACGCTCGAAGTAATTATACATGAAGTGAAGCACCGACCACAGGAAGAAGAAAACGGTATACGAGATGATACCTGTCACCATCTTCTCGGGATCGAGTGAGTTATCGCGAATGAATGTTCCCAGTACGATCGAAAAGGGAATACGGATTAGATAAATGATGATGCCCATCAAGAACACAGCGGCGAGCACATGAGGTATCAGCTTCGCAAGTCCCATGCTCAACCACTTGCGTTGGTTGATGTAGGTGCGATAGTAGTGTGTTATCAACAAGCATAGTATGGCTTCGACCACGAACGACAACAAGCGAGGGATCCTGATGCCTGTCCCCGAGGCGAGAACAAACGTCACGATCTGGAAGGCAGCGAATGTTGCCCAGCCACCAATCTGTAAAGTCCAATAGAGTCGGTTCTTGTTAACCATTTTGATTTCTCACGGAAAACACGTTTGATTTCTCACGGAAAGCACGGAAAACACGGAAATTCCTCAGCTTCCGAGTTCCAATTTCAGAAACTTCCCGGTATAACTTGCAGGGTTTTTTGCGACGGTCTCAGGCGTGCCTAAAGCGATAATCTTTCCGCCACGCTCGCCGCCTTCGGGACCAAGATCTATTATGTGGTCGGCGGCTTTGATGATGTCCATATTGTGCTCGATCACCAGCACCGAATTGCCCTTCTCGACCAGTTTTTCGAGCACATCCAGGAGGTGTGCGATGTCCTGGAAGTGAAGGCCGGTCGTCGGCTCGTCCAATATATAAAGAGTCTTGCCTGTATCGCGCTTCGAAAGCTCGGTGGCAAGTTTCACGCGTTGTGCCTCGCCGCCCGACAATGTTGTGGCATGCTGACCCAACGAAATATAACCGAGCCCGACTTCGTTCAACGTTTGGATCTTGCGAAGGATCTTCGGTTGATTTTCGAAGAACGAAACGGCTTCTTCGACGGTCATGTCGAGGACATCGGCGATTGATTTTCCTTTGAAACGAACTTCGAGCGTCTCGCGATTGTATCGTTTGCCTTTGCATGTTTCGCAAGGCACGTGAACATCGGGAAGGAATTCCATTTCGATCAAACGAAGGCCGGCGCCTTCACACGTTTCGCAGCGACCGCCTTTCACGTTGAATGAAAAACGACCGGTCTTATAGCCACGGATCTTCGCTTCGGGCATTTGTGCGAAGAGATCACGAATGTCGGAGAACACAGCGGTGTACGTAGCAGGGTTGGATCGCGGTGTGCGACCAATCGGCGACTGATCGACTTCGATAACTTTGTCGATTAGAGGAAGTCCATCGATCTTCTTGAACTGTAATGGTTCCTGCCGCGAGTTATAAAAATGAGCGTTCAGTATCGGG
Source organism: uncultured Ohtaekwangia sp. (assembly GCA_964490505.1). GTDB lineage: Bacteria > Bacteroidota > Bacteroidia > Cytophagales > Cyclobacteriaceae > ELB16-189. The sequence continues at coordinate 194,516 of CAZBCP010000002.1, forward strand.
AATAGCGTGTCGTGAATGAGTGTGGACTTACCGCTGCCGGAAACCCCGGTAATACATGTTAATGTTCCGAGAGGAATATCTAATGTAACGTCTTTGAGGTTGTTGCCCGAAGCGCCGGTTAAGATCAAATGTTCTCCGGAACCTTTTCGTCTTTGCTTACTGAACTTGATGCTTCGCTCGCCACTGAGGTATTGAGCGGTGAGACTTCCTCCTTTCAAAAAATCTTTCGGAGAACCTTCGGCTACGACACTGCCGCCGTGGCGTCCGGCGCCGGGACCGATATCGATGATATAGTCCGATTCGAGCATCATGTCTTTGTCGTGTTCCACCACGATCACGGAGTTACCAAGATCGCGAAGATCTTTCAGTGCCTTGATGAGCTTAACATTGTCGCGGGCATGAAGTCCGATACTGGGTTCATCGAGGATGTAAAGAACACCTACGAGTTGTGTGCCGATCTGTGTTGCTAAACGAATGCGTTGTGATTCGCCACCGCTGAGTGTGCGGATGGGACGATTCAGGTGAAGATAATCGAGGCCAACATCAAGCAGAAATCCAAGGCGCTTGCGAATCTCCTTAAGGATCTCTGCTGCGATGATCCTTTGCTTTTCCGAGATGCGTTGTTCGAGTCCATTAAGCCATTTGTTGAGCTCAATAATATTAACGACGGAAAGGTCGGCAATGTTTTTTCCGTCTATTTTGAAATGAAGAGACTCCTTGCGAAGCCGTGCGCCATTACATTCGGGGCAGGTTTTGATGACGGTAAAGTCTTCGACCCAACGCTTGATCGCATCGGAGCCTTCGTCTTTCTGTTTTTGTAAGAAGTTGATGATCCCTTCGAAGCGTGTGTTCCATTCGGTACCGGGATATTTCACCGACGATACGGCTACAGGAACATCATCGCCATACAACAAGACTTTCAAGATCTCCTTAGGAATATCTTTGATCGGTGTTGTTAGCGTAAGCTTATTGCGTTTCAGTATTGCCTCGATCTTCTTGAAGATCCAGATATCGCGATACTCTCCAAGCGGAAGAATACCTCCGCGGCTAATACTAAGTTTCTTATCGGGGATCACCGATTCTTCCGTGATCTCTTCTATAACACCGAGGCCATTGCAGACAGGGCATGCTCCGTAAGGAGAGTTGAATGAAAAAAGATTCGGTGCTGGCTCGTCGTACGACAGGCCTGTCTTCGGATCCATGAGGTACTTCGAGAAGTGATGGACAGCTCCCGATTCTTCCATCGCGATGATCACACCCTTTCCTTCTTTCAACGCCTTGCCAACCGATTGGGCGATACGCTGACGATCCTTTGCATCGGCGACGATCCGGTCGATCACCATTTCGATGTCGTGGATCTTGAAACGATCGACCTGCATCTTTGCAGTGATCTCCAACAACTCACCATCGACACGCACCTTCGTATAACCTTGTTTGCGGATCTGGACGAACAGTTCGCGGTAATGACCCTTGCGGCCACGAATGACCGGTGCGAGCAGCGTGAGTTTCTTTCCTTTGAAATTATTGAGTATAGCGTCTATGATCTGATCCTCAGACTGACGTACCATCTTCTCCCCTGTCAGATATGAGTATGCTTCGGAACCGCGCGCATAGAGAAGACGCATGAAGTCGTAGATCTCCGTTACTGTTCCGACAGTGGACCGCGGGTTGCGCGACGTTGTCTTTTGTTCGATCGAGATAACAGGACTGAGGCCGTTGATCTTGTCGACATCGGGACGTTCGAGGTCGCCGATAAAGCTGCGGGCATATGCCGAAAAGCTCTCCATGTAACGGCGCTGGCCTTCGGCATAAATGGTATCGAACGCGAGTGAAGATTTTCCGCTGCCGCTGATGCCCGTAATGACCACCAGCTTATTACGCGGAAGTGAAACGTGTACATCTTTAAGATTGTGCTCACGTGCCCCGATCACCTCGATGTATTCGTGCCCACTGGAATCGATTGGTTTTTCTCCCGCGTCCTGCTTAGTCATTCAATTTGTTTCTCACGGAAAACACGGAAATCACAGAAATAAATCAAAATAAATCAGGAAAATGATCCAACATTGTGTTGTAGCTCTCAGCGGCAGCGCCATTTCCCCAATCGTAGATCGTGAACTCACCGATGCCCAATCCCTCCGCGTTGTTTGCACCACCGTGACCATAGTTTTCCATCATGAAACCATAGTCCTTCTCATTAAAAAAGGGATACACTTTCTCCCACTGCGCTTTGGTCTCGGGATTTTCTGGGCAATACATCATAACGAATGCCGCACGGAGCGCTGCGAGTCCGCGATGGACGTATTCGTCATTGTTCAGCTCTTTTCCATAGCGAACGATGGTCTCGGCGAACAAGCATTGGCGCGAGTCGTTCCATTCGCCGTCGCCATTCATGACACCGAAGCCGCCCAGGACGGGAATTGGGATGTACGACGGTTGCCAGGTTTGCTGGAACATCAGCATTTCGTCGAGCACACGCTGGCCTTTTTTGAGGTAGCTGCGGTCGCCTGTTGCTTTATAAAAATTGAACAACGCATCGGCGGTCCAGAACATCGACAGCGTATTTTGTTTGAAGGCATCGTTGCGAGAGATCTTCTTCCCGACCAGCGAATCGAGAACACGGCTGCACGACCAGTAGGTTTCAAAATCTTCCCAGCGACTTACAGGAACGACGTTATTCGTAACTGCATCGATCGCAAGCTTCGCTGATGTCAGATACTTTTCGTCTTTCGTGATCTCATAGAGCTTCAGAAGAAAATTAGCGGACATCGAAGTCTCCGGTGTTTGATTCATAACCTCCACGCCGATCCAACCCGGAAAAAATCCTTCGCTGTCTTGTAGTGTGATGAGCTTATCGGCATAACGCTTTGCGTAGTCAACGAGGCGCTGATCTTTTTCGAGCTCTTCGTTCCAGACCAGCATCAGGTAAGCGGTCCAGCTCATATCGAGGATGTGCATCGGTGCTTTTGCGGCATCGCCCCACGGATCTTGCGGATTGCGATTGGAGTTTCCGAAATAGCGTTTGCTCCAGCCCTTCGATCGTTTGTGATCTTTACCGTTGATCTTCACGATTTCCATTTCTGTACCGATCACCGAAGGAAATAATCCGTCGGTTTGTGGGAACGAGAGTGCCAGCTCTTTGGTCATGTTCGCTTTGCGAAGGAGTTCGGCGTTGTTGGTACGACGTGCGTAGCGATAGAGGCCTTCGGCAGACCTGAGTGAGCTGAACCATGCCTGGTTCCATACCGACCTGAACTCGCGTTCATTGATCTCGCCTGGGTAGTTCGGACTTTGAGTCACATTCACGATAAATACGGGTGCTCCTACTTTCTTTCCGTTGAGTTCGAACTCCTGCCACACGGCGTCTTTCCATGTGTTGAATGCCCAGTTGTAGGTATGCTCGATGTATGGATCGAGTGACCCTTTGATCGGCTGATCTTGTCGATACAATGGCTCGCCATATTTCTTCCACATGAAGGCGAGTGGCTCGCGCCAGGGATCGGCGTTACGTTTGTTGGTCATTACGTAGAAGGCGAATTTGAAATCACCGGGAGGAATAACGAGACCGGGCTCACGTTCGAAGAGTACGTGGGTGGTAACTTTACTTTTAGAGACACCGAGTTTCAATTCATTCTTCGGCGCATCGAGATCCATAAACCATTTTACATCGCCGTTGCCGACAAGATCCAGGTCTGGCAGAAATGTAAGTTGATGATTATCGTCGGCTACGATCAATGCGGGTGCGCGAAAGACGTGCTGCGCAACGATGTGATTATCGGTGGGAGTAAGATGCGGTTGCCAATGAAAGTTCGGCGTGAATGATGGAGTTATGGTAACCGACCAGTCGTCTTGCTTAATGCTGTCGGTGAGGTGGAAAGTTATTTCGATGCGCGAGAGGCTATCGCTGATCTTTTCTGTGTTGATCTCGGGATCGAGAGAACCAAGTTTTGGAACTTTTAGATCATATAAATTCTTTTCCTGATCGCAGGAGAAGAGCACGAGAATTATAAACACAAAAATGAGGTGTTTCATATAAATTGCAGATTAAGTGTCGCAACGGATACGCAAAGGAAGCAATGGATACGCGGAAACATTGCGTGTCCTTAGCGTTGCCTTAGCGTATCCTTTGCGACACTTGCACTTATACATGACATTCGAAAATAACATATTTCAACTATTTGCCACTGACCTTTCGAATCACCTCAGCTGCCGTCACCTCACTGAGCTGAATCGAAAAGTCGCGATGGGTGAATTGAGTCGTCCATACTGGAAAGATCCACAACTTGAGATTCTGATTCAAAGAGGTCGTGATCATGAGAAGGCATACGTTGCTTTCCTGAAAGCGAGTGGCAGATCGATCGCCACTGGAAATGCGAACGAAGCGATGCAAAAGGGGATCGATGTGATCGTACAGGCCACACTTGTGTCGGGTATGTGGGGTGGTATTGCCGACATCCTCATCAAAGTTCCAGGAAAGAGTAAGTTTGGCGATTGGCAATACGAAGTCCAGGACACAAAGCTTACGCTGAATACGAGAGCAAGTACCATACTTCAGCTTTGTTTATACACCGATCTTCTTACGGAGATGCAGGGTGTTGCTCCGGAGAAGTTTCATGTTATCAGGCCAGTCGACGATTTCAAAGCGGAGTCGTATCGATTCGATGACTTCAAAGCATACTACAGGCGTTCGAAGAAGAACTTCGAGAAAACGATAAGCAATCCTCCACAGCAAACTTACCCGGAGCCGGCAGAACATTGCGGAGTTTGCAACTGGTGGAAGGTGTGTGATACACGACGTCACGACGATGACTATATTTCTTTGGTGGCCGGCATTCGTTCGATGCAGATCGAAGAATTAAAAGGCCAGGGCGTTCGTAGCCTTACTGCTTTCGCTGAACTCGATAAAGTTGCAGAGCCAAAGAGAGGGAATATCGAAAGTTATCTTAAGCGGCAACAGCAAGCGAAAATTCAACTCGAAGGAAGGATCAAAAACGAAATGGCCCACCGGTTGATCGAGCAGACCGAAGAAGGCCTCGGTTTAAATCGACTTCCGGAGCCGAACGCTGGCGATGTGTATTTCGACATCGAAGGAGATGCTTACTATCCGGGAGGTAGTCTCGAATATATGTTGGGTTATGCTTATCGCGAAACTGGTACGCTTATCTATAAACAATTCTGGGCAAGGGATCGCAACGAAGAGAAAACGGCCTTCGGATCTTTCATGAAATTCCTGGCAGAACGTCGGGTCAAATTTCCAGAGTTCAATGTTTATCACTTTGCTCCTTACGAGTCCATAACCGTTAAGAGACTCGCTCGTGTTCATAATATTTTTGAACAGGAAGTAGATGAACTGCTTAGAAGCGAACGGTTCATCGACCTGCATGCAGTCTTCAAAGAATCGCTCATCGCTAGTGTTGAACGCTATTCATTAAAAGACCTCGAGAAGTTCACCAGCTACACAAGAAAAGTAGAACTCAGCGACGCCAGCATTGCCCGCAAGGATGTGGAAGTTGCGTTGGAACTGAATTTATTCTCTGCATTACCTAAAGAGATCATCGCTGCAGTTGAAGGTTACAACGAAGATGATTGTCTCGCTACAGAGGCATTGCATACGTGGCTCGAAAACCTTCGCGAAGAATTGATTAAGTCAGGCCACTCGTTTAAGAGACCATTTCCAAAAGAACCGGAACCCGATCCCGAACTGTTGGCTCGGGAGAAACAATCACTCAGTTTGTTCGAAGGACTTACGAGCAGTCTACCACCCGATCGTTTATTGTGGTCCGATGAAGACCGTGCGAAGTGGTTGCTTGCCCATCAACTGAATTACTTCCGTCGTGAGGACAAGAGTGCGTGGTGGGAATATTTTCGTCTTCAAAAAATGGATGATGAAGATGTGCTGCACGAACGCAAAGCGATAACAGGCTTGAAATTCATCGAGGCCATTCCAGGTAAAAAGAAGAATTCCCTGCCTTCGCATAAGTATTCGTTCCCGCAACAGGAAGTCGGACTATCGGAAGGTGATTCTTTGGTGATCGTTAACAGCGCAAGCGAAACCGACAAGTTTGGAATAACCTTCGGTACCGTCGAAGAGCTTAATGTTGCCGAGCGAACTATTCTTGTTAAGAAAACGAAGAAGTCACTCGACATCCATCCGAAATCTGCACATATCAACGACCGTATTTCGCCTGGTACTTTATGGACGTCGATACTCAGCCTTGCTCAAAAGGTTGAAGAAGAAGGTCTCGATCATAAATGGTCGTCGCATGCTTCGAAAGATCTCCTGATGCGCCGAAAGCCGAAGCTTTTGAATGGACAGGAAGGCGCCCAACTATTGCCGGGTGAAGAGATCACCGATGCCGCGATCCGTATCGCGTTGAATCTTGATAAAAGTATCCTTCCCATCCAGGGCCCACCCGGCGCGGGTAAGACAACGACGGCAGCGAAGATGATCATCGCGTTGTTGAAGAATAAAAAGAAGATCGGTGTTACCGCGATAAGTCATCGAGTTATCATTACGCTATTTGAAAAAGTAAAGGACCTTGCCGACAAGGAACAGTTCGAGATACAGTTTGCTCATCGAGGCGACGACCTCGACTATGCACCGGAATGGCTCGAGATACAAAAGAATACCGAGAGTGTTCTGAAAGCAATTGAAGCTGGAAAACCCGTTGGAGGAACGGCATGGCTGTGGGCCGCCGATGGAGTCGTGGATACACTCGATTATCTTTTTATAGACGAGGCAGGGCAAATGTCGTTGTCGCAAGCACTGGCGGCATCGCGTGCGGCGAAGAATATAATACTGCTGGGCGACCCGCAGCAGCTCGAGCAACCGCAGAAGGGTGCGCATCCGGAAGGGAGTGATGTTGCCGCCTTGACTTACCTCATAGGAAACCATCAGACTATGCCGGCAGAGCAAGGATTGTTCCTGGGACAAACGTATCGCCTGCATCCGAACATTTCCGCATTCACATCCGAGCTGTTTTATGAAGGCAAGCTCAAGTCATTTCCGGGTTTGGAGAAACAGGTGATCTCGGGAACGGGAAAGTTTGATGGTGCTGGATTGTTCTATGCACCCGTAGATCACATCGGCAACCAAAACGTGTCTACCGAAGAGGTTGATGTCATTGAAGACATCGTAAAGTTGTTGTTGTCGAATGGTCGTTATATGGACACTCCTATTGCCAAAGAAGATATACTTATTGTTGCTCCTTACAATGCGCAAGTGGCCGCGCTGTCGGTTCGATTGCCGGGTTTACAAGTAGGAACTGTTGATAAGTTCCAGGGCAAGGAGGCGCCGGTTGTTATTTATTCGATGACGAGCTCGTCGCATGAAGATGCCCCGAGAGGGATGAGCTTCCTGTTTAGTCCGAATCGTCTGAACGTAGCGACAAGTCGCGCGAAGAGCATTTGTATTCTTGTAGCATCTCCACGTTTGCTTGAACCGGATTGTCACACGATCGAGCAGATGCGATGGGCAAATGGTTTGTGCAGGTACGTGGAGATGGTGAAGAGTTAACCCTTTGGATCTGTATTGGGGAGTTGCTCTTTTTTCTGTTGCACCTCCACCTTCTTTGAATCTTTTAATGCCTTCGAATATCCGAGGATCTGTGTCCAGAAGACGGATCCAGCGCTGGAGAGAACGCCGATAAGAAAGGCGGGGATCTCGAAGTTTCCGAATTTCCGGCTACCGAAGAAGTCGAATAGTTCGCCTGGATCTGCTACCATGATTGCAGCGCTGAGCCACCCTACTGATAAAGAGAGCAGTTGGATAATGATGCGCCTGAATTTTTCGGCGCCGCGATCTTCGGCATTCGAGTCGGTAGACGAGTGTTGTACGGCCAGCCATGGGAACACTGTTTTAATGAACTCGATCAGTCGTTCGCTGGCGAGACTGATGGCCAGGATAAATGTGACAATTTCTTCCATTTGAGTTTGTGTTGGGGTTATACAAAAGGAAAAGCCCGCCTCCTCCATTGTCGCGTTTGCGAAATGAAAGAGATGGGCTCTTCTTAAATCTACAGAAAATCCTAAAATTCTCGTATAGTTTGTAACACAAACTACATTAGTACGTTAATTCTAACGAACTAACATATAAACTTATGGAGACAATATCACACAGGGGTCCGCATCCGGGCGTCCTGGCAGCTATTTTCATGTTCCTGTTTATTACAGGACTTTCGTTTGTGGTGTCGTTCACGACGCCGGTACACTTTCCGTCGCCCTTCGAAGGTGCCGATGTGATCGTGAAATACTTTCAAACACAGTCGGCCGATGTGTTGATGTGTGCATTCTTCCAGTTTGGTGCGGCTATACCGCTCGGCTTGCTTACGGCGAGTTTCGTGAGCAGGCTGCAATTTCTTGGCAACAGGGCGCCGGGAACATTCATCGCTTTGTTCGGTGGTTTTGCCACATCGCTCAGTGTGCTCGTTTCATCGAGTGTAATATGGGTGCTTGCTTATCCGGGCATTGCCGATGATCCCAACATCGTGAGGTTGTTGTATTATGTTTCTTTTGCGATCGGAGGCGTTGGTTATTCAGTGCCGTTGGGTTTATTGATCGCGGGCGTGTCGGTAACATCGGCTTTCATCAAAGCGCTTCCGAAATGGCTATGGATCTCGGGTATCGCGATAGCATTGATTGGTGAACTGAGTTGGTTGTCGATGATCTTTCCGAAGATGGTCTACCTTATTCCGCTTACAAGATTTCCGGGATTCATCTGGTTGATCATTGCTGGATTTATGATGAAGAGAAGTAAGAGCTGATCGCAAATTATTTAACTTTAGTGAAGCAATTTTTCTCCCTTGCGCCTTACCCTTCTAGCATTGATCCTGATACCGGTTGCGGTAAGAGCGCAAACCTATGACGATTATGTAAACAGGGCACAGCTGCTGGTTGAGAGCGACAACCCGAATCCCTTTATTCTTGCAGCACTCTACGATTCGGCGTTCGCGAAGTCCAAGGGAAGAGATGGGGATCTTTACAATGCCGCCTGTGCAAACTCTTTGATCGGCAATACTTCGAAGGCAATCCAGTTCCTTCGCCAGGCCTTCGAGGCCGGGTATGACAACTTCGACTGGATGTATTATGATAAGGACCTCAACCCACTTCGAAATGATCCAGGTTACTTATCGCTCGAGAAAAAGTATCGGCCCGATTCAGTTGTTTATTTCTTCGAGATCCTTCGCCGGCTAAACAACGAACGCGATGTTGTGGTGTGCGCAAAGCGCGTGAGCCTGCATGAAGACCTTCTCTTGAAATACTCATTGAAAGAGATCATGGGGCGCGTCGGAGTAGAGCTCAAGCTTACAGCAGATAGTCTCCTCGATTTCTCTTCGAAGAATCTGCGAATATGTAAATCGAACTTCGAGACCATAGATGACTCCTATAGTTCCCTGGAAAGGTTGTCGCTCAAATACCTCAACATCGATGATTGTCGCGGTGCAATCGTCCTGAAGCACATCAAGGTCAACGATTTCTTTATCGATAGATCAGACAGACGAAATAGCCAGTTAAAGAGATTAGCTATTGATGACGTAACTGTTAACGGGGCGGCACGATTTGAAGCCAAGGGCGAGGAGCTCGTCTGCTCGAATTCTACCTTCAACATTGAAGTTCCGGCAGACGACGATTATCGTTGGGGCCTGGCATGGATTTTAACCTATGATGCGATCCAGATAATGAACACAACATTCAACAGTGTTCAGAAGCGGGATACTCTTTATCCTTTTGAGTTCGACCTGGTAGACCTGAAGAGGCTGAAGATAGAAGACTCGAAGTTCAATTATCCTACACGCTTTGGTGGGAACGTGGCAGATGTTCTTACTGTTAGAAGAAATTCGTTCCCGGAATATTTAGATCTCATCAGGCTCGATCTTCCGGAGTTCGATTGCTATTTCCCATTCGCGCAGATAAGCAACTCGCGACTGGTGCGATTTCAATATGTTAACAACAAATACACGCTGAAAGGGGATAGTCTAAACGAGTACGCTGATAATATTCTTTATGATGATCTCACAGGTCTGCATAAACGTTTGTACGATCATTATCGCGATCGCGCCGATATAGCGTCGGCAAACAGTGTATACGTGAAGATGAAAGACCTCGAGATCCTTCACCTTAAGTCGATGGAGCACAGGAACTCGGAAGAAACGATGAGGCTTCGTCTTAACCAGCTCATGGGTTTCTATACCGATCATGCGACGAGTCCCGGTAAGGCGCTGGTCATTTCTTTCTGGATAGTGCTTGCGTTCGGGGTGTTCTATTGTTTCTTTCCGTCGGAGTGGGATAAGACGAGCAAGGAGCAGATCATAGCGGACTTCAGGCTGTTCATAGAGAAGAATGAACATGGGTATGTGAGGCCGTTCTTTAAAATGATGAGGGGTCTATCGATAAGTTTGCTGAACGCGGTGGCGTTGAGCATGAATGCTTTTATCACCCTGGGCTTTGGCAACATCCCGACGACGGGCATCGCGCGTTACATGTGTATTATTCAGGGGATGTTGGGGTGGTTTTTACTGAGCCTGTTCACGGTAGCGTTGTTGAATCAGGTGTTGTTGTAAAAGTGTACCCCGGATCCCGATAGATCGGGATACAGCTATTACTAGCCATCCCGACGAAGTCGGGACGTGTCTACCAGATTCTGAATATAAGTTCTGCTCTTAGAGTATCCTATATAGAATCGTCCAGTAGACTCCGATTGGAGTATATACACATAAAACATTTCAAAGTACCCGGGACGGGAGTTGAACCCGTACAATCATTACTGATCACAGGATTTTAAGTCCTGCGTGTCTACCAGTTCCACCACCCGGGCAACATGTTAAAGATCGCTAGCTCACCTCGTCCACCGGAGCTTTAGCGTAGGTGGAAACAAAAAAAGTGTGGGACTAATCTCACACTTTCTTGTTTCTTCCGAGCGGGAAACGAGACTCGAACTCGCGACCCTCACCTTGGCAAGGTGATGCTCTACCAACTGAGCTACTCCCGCATTTGGCCGTTTTTCAGGCCGTTTTCCCCGAAAGGGACTGCAAATTTAATGACCACAACGAAATATGCAATAATTATGGCGGCTTAGTGACTTTTTCTCACCCGAATCTTATGAAGCTGCCGCCAACTCAACTTTGTTAAGGGTCTTAACGTCGATCAAGGGCAGCAGCGCCATATGCAGAGCTGTTCCTTTAAATTCACTGAACATGACACCGCGAGTTGTCGAAATCGAAATTGAATTTAATACATCAGCGAAAGCAGGCTCGATCTGAACTTGCTTATTCTCAGCTATCATCACAAAGTCGGTGAAATTAGAGACACTAAAAACGCAAGCACATACGAGATGACCCAGTTCAGTGTCACGCGATTCGTTCTTGACCCGTATTGTTACTGAGTGTATGATTAATTTCTGAGCTGCGTCAACGTTGGAGTCAATCTTAACTTCAAAATGAAGAATGGCCCCGGGATCTGGCATCGCTGCAGGTCTTTTAATAAACAGTTCTTGTATTTCAACTCCCCGAATTTGAAATATAGGTGCGGCCATAAAATTTATGCGTAACTGGTAGATTTATTACCCGACCTTTTTTTTGCCTGCTGATCGTTGTCAGCAGCAAGATACGTCCGGTTCTTGAAGCCGGCCATTGCGTGTGGCTTGAATTCACTTGCTACAACTGTCTCAAATCGTGCAACTCTTGTCACATTGGGCCTATTTTCACTTACAATGATGATGTGAATGCCCAATTTTTCCTCGATATCCCAAAGAGTGTCAGTTGTGAAATTGTGCGTGCCACTAAGCCATTTGCTGATTTCCGAAGGTCTCTTTTTCATTTCTTTCGAAAATCTGGATTGATTCCATCCCCTTGCCTTAAGGGCGCTATCAATTTTTGCAGCCAGGAGCATCCTTTTATCAACACGATCCTGCTCCTTTTGACTGCTCTCTTTTAATAAGTCATTGATCTTTGCACTGTGATGCTCTTGTGCGCGATTGTTTTTATTCATCATGTTTGAAATTGAAATCTCCTAATAACTCCTGACCGTCGCTTGACCAGTAAATTTCTTTGTCACGAATTCGCTTTTCAATTGCTTTCGAAACGACTTTCATGCGATTGTTTTCCAAGGTTAACTTAACATCCTCCTGAAGGGCACGAATTGACTTTGGCTTTAGCCCCCCTCCACCCACGACAAGCACTGCTGTTCCGAATGTGATACAATATAACCGAAGGTTCTTATCAGGATCGTCATATAACGCACATACACCGTCTCCCGGTGCTCCTTCCCAATTTTTGAAAAAGTGCTCCCGGACCCCCGTCTTTTGTCCGACCGTCCTAAGTCGTTGTAAGATATTCTGGACTTCACTGAGGTTTGATTCTTTATTCTCATCCACAAAATGCTCCAATAATGTTGTATTGGATTCCTCATCTTCTTCAAGAATAATTGAATAGATCGTGGCTTTAGAGCCAGAAAGCGCTACCTCTTTTACGATCCTAAAATTCACTTGTAACAGAATTGGATCGCAAATATAAGCCAAATATAGAGATTTTAGTTCACTTAAAAGTGAACTTTAGCTTCTTAAGTTGGGAGGGCTTTCCGCTCCGACGGCACCACACCAAAGTACTTCTTATACGCTGCCGAAAAATGGTTCGGGTAACGATATCCCAACCTGCTTGCCACCTCCTCCACCGTCATCCTATTATCTCTCAAAAGATTTTGTGCCAACTCCATCCTGAGCTGACGAACATACTGGATCACTCCCGTTTGGAACAGGCTCTTAAATCCCTTCTTCAACTTAAACTCATTCAACATCACCTCGCGGCACACTTGCGTTAATGTGAGTTCTTCCAGAAAGTTGCGCTCGATAAAATCCTTTGCCTTGTGAAGCTTGTCGATATCATTTGGCAAAAGAATATCGACACCGAACTTCACTCCATTCAATGCACTCAACTGCTCTACCTGTAAAGCGATCAGCTCCAGCACCAACGACTGTGTCATGATACGGCTCATGGGCGTTGACTTCATCGTGCGGATCGCGTGAACAACCGCCTGCATACGTGGTGTAGTGTTCAGGAACTTCTTCGAACCAAAGAAGTTAACACCATCATTCATCTTGCGCTGAACATCGTCAGCCCACGCGTTATCATAACCGATCAAGGCCTGAAAATATTTTTTTTCCACAGCTAGCGCAAACAATCCAACATCCTGCTTCGAAGCACGATGCGCGCTTCTTTCATCGGGCGTGAACTTAAGATTGTTTGTCCCGCTCTTCAATTCAAACTCTGTCTTCAGTCCCCTGTAAATCCCATGAATGCATCCATTAAGGACAAAGTTGATATCGATAGTCTGGCTGGGATTGCTCTCGTGTATCACGAGCTGGTTGGGGACATTCCAATTGACGTCCATCAAATGCATCTCGCCAACGGCCATGCTCGATACATTGAACGACCCCAGGTCGGCACGCCGGGTGCTTATGAGTTTCGTAAGAATACCCTGTCCCTCATTCGACGGCCCCTTACTGTACATACACTGTAGCTCGGGGATGTTGTGCTCGAAGATCTGTGTTGCCATTATCCGTTTTGCGTAGGGAATAAATCCCTTCCACGTATTCACCTCCCTTCCGGTTACGCGTTTCCTGATCCATAACCGAATATTTTCATCGTGAAAGCATTAAAAATCACCGGCTGGATCCTCTTATCCATTCTTAGCATCGCAGGCATTTTCTATGCCTATGCCTCTTATCGTGTAAACACAAGACTCGAAAAGCAATACGACGTAACTCCCGAAGCCTTGATCATCCCAACGGACAGCGCATCCATAGCCATCGGCAAACATTTGGTCGACATCAAGGGGTGTCGCGACTGTCATGGCGACAATATGGAAGGAAAGATAATTTCCGACGATCTCCTGCTGGGAACATTGGCAGGACCCAATCTCACACGCGGACAAGGCGGAAGACCGGTAGGCTATACAGCCGACGATTGGGTGAGGGCGATCCGTCATGGACTGAAGGACGTCAGTTATCCAATTATGGTGATGCCTTCGCTCGAGACGTCCAAGATGTCGAAGCAGGATATGCAATCTATAGTCGCCTATCTCGAAAGCCTTCCGGCTATCGACAACGTTACTCCTGAGAATAAACTCGGCATCATGATCAAGACAATGGTGTATTTCGACGCCATCGATATCATCCCTGCAGAGAAGATCGATCACAAGACACCGATGCCAACCGATGTGAATACTTCATCGCCGGTCGAGCTTGGAAAATATTTGTCGGTGATGTGCTCAGGTTGTCATCGTGAAAATTTGAAAGGCGGTCCCCCAATGGCTCCCGGTTTTCCACCAGCGCCAGACATCACTTCGAGTGGAGCGGCGGGTCGATGGACAGAAGAGCAGTTTGTAACCGCACTTCGAACAGCACAGCGTCCCGATGGAACGACTTTGGATCCCAACATGCCCGTGCAAATGACGAAGCATTATACCGATGAAGAACTGCACGGACTGTACGCTTTCCTGAAGAGCTTGTAGTAGAAAAAATTGAGTCATGATCGGGGTTTTTATTTCTAAATTGCTGACGAATCAAGTTTGTCATGCAACAACTGCCCATCCACCCTAAAGGACCAACATTCTCACGGATCATTGCCGGCGCATGGCGCTGGAACAATATACCTTCTTCAACGATCGAGGTACTCATCAACACTGCGCTGGACGAAGGCATCACTACATTCGACCACGCCGATATTTACGGCGACTATGGTAACGAGACCACGTTCGGAGAAGTGCTGGCACGGCAGCCGCAGCTTGCCAAAAAAATGCAGCTCGTTACCAAATGTGGAATCAAGCTCACATCGTCGAAGAAACCCGAACATCGCGTAAAGCATTACGACTCTTCGAAGGAACACATCATTAAATCGGCCGAGACGTCGCTGCGACTTCTTCACGTCGATCACATCGACCTGTTGCTCATACACCGCCCGGATTTCTTGATGGACATCCATGAAGTTGCCGACGCATTTGGACAACTCAAACAGCAAGGAAAGGTCCTTCACTTCGGAGTTTCGAACTTCACCACATCGCAATACGATCTATTGCAAAGCGCACTGCCTTTTCCATTGGTCACCAACCAGGTAGAACTATCGTTGTTCTGCACCTCGGCATTGTTCGACGGAACGATTGAGCAGCTATATAAACAAAGGGCTTCGGTAATGGCATGGTCGCCGCTTGGTGGCGGAAGGACTTTTACTGCCGAAGATGAGGTAACGAGAAGAATACGCGAAAAGACCACGGAGCTTTCTTCGAAATACAACGGAGCAACCACCACGCAGATCTTTCTCGCCTGGATACTCAAACACCCATCGAATATCTTCCCGGTTATCGGAACATCCAAACCCGAACGACTACGCGAGGCAGCAGCGTCGATCAACGTAAAGCTCGATACACAAGACTGGTACGAAATGCTGAAGGCCGTTCGCGGTACCGACGTCGCTTAAGATGGAGCAGGCCGCTTTTCAATTCGATACAGTCAGTCTTATACTTTTCCTGGTCGTCGCATTATGCGTTGGCTTGTCGAAGACCGGTGTTCACGGCGCGGGAAATGTCGCGGTGCCATTGTTAGCCATCATATTTGGCGGTCAACGCTCCAGCGGCGTGATGTTACCACTGTTATGCATGGCCGACGTAATGGGCGTCTGGTATTATCATCGTCATGCAAATTGGGATTACCTGAAAAAACTTCTAGGCTGGTCCATCATTGGGATCGTTCTTGGAACTGTAGTCGGCGAGATGATCGACGACCAGGTGTTCAAATATGTAATGGTCGGAATAATCTTCATCAGCGTTGGCATCATGATCTGGATGGAGCGTGGACACAAGGAAGACATTCCCGACTATGCCTGGTTTGCTGCACTTTGCGGAGTTGGCGCTGGTTTCACATCGATGATCGGCAATCTCGCGGGAGCTTTCGCAGCCATCTATCTTCTGTCGATGCGGCTTCCGAAGAACTCGTTCATAGGAACGAGCGCGTGGTTCTTCTTACTGATCAACTGGATCAAAGTTCCGTTTCACATCTGGTGGTGGAAGACGATAACGTGGGATATTGTTTTACAGGATCTGCTCACCCTTCCGGTGATTGCACTCGGTGCGTGGTTGGGGATAATCATCGTAAAGAAATTAAGCGAAGCAGCTTATCGATGGTTTATTATCGTGATGACGCTGATAGCGGCGATATTTATGGCCCTGTCCTAATTCAAGTTCAATCCAATCGTTACACCAAACCACGGTTTATTCTGGTAGATCCAGATATGCTTATCGCGATCGGTAAGGTGATCCCAGCCGATACCGACACCAACGGTAAGATTATTGATACCCGCCATTACGGCAACACCGCGGCTCAACACAAAACCGGTATACTCGTCGGTCATCTGGTTATTCGTAGTCCACGGGGTGATCGCGGCTGTTCCTAATCCGGCGAATCCACCAACAGCCAGTCCACGGTGCTTATAAAAACGTTTCCATCCAACGGGAGTCTTTTTATGTATTAATCGAAAGCGATCGACACGATAGCCAACGAATAGATTTCCATTGAAATCGGTGGTGAGTTGGCGGGGAAGATTTACCGAAGCCGCCCTGAATTTGAATGGGATTGCCATCACGTCGAGATCAAAGGTTCTCTTGATGAAATACTCATCTTTTAATACTTGTTGAACAACTGGCCTGGTTCCAGCCTCGTCTTCAAACAAACTCACGCTGTCGTCGAGGACGTAGACGTAAACGGGTCGAAATTTTTCGCCAGGCTGCCGGAAAGAATAGCGCCCATCAGCGAGCTCATATTTATGAGAATTACGCGTCGAAGAACAGCCATAGAGACAAAGCAGCAGAAGCAATACTGCAAACAGTCTGGGGATCATAAAAGAAAAATACTGAATAATTTCTTCTATTTCTTCTCGGCCACCATGATCATGTTGGTGACCGGGTACTCGATCGGGGAATAGTCAAGGTTGAATAATTCGACCTTCCCTTTTAGCCGGTTGTTCACGATCCATTGGTTCGTATAGGCATGAGATCCCTCTGCTATAGCGAAGCCGGCTTGTGTAAGATGCGTTCGCCAGTCGTCGAAATCCCAGAAGCAAAAGGTCTCATGCATTTCGCTCTCCCAATTGTCGACGTAGTCTTTCCGACTCATGAACTCACAGGCATCCTTCAGCGAAAGCTTAATGTGATCCTTTGTGATCTCGTACTTTAACTGATAGCCCTCCTTTGCCCTAAAGTCTTTCGCGAATCTCATGAAACGTCCATAAGTCGAAAGGCCTTTGAGGTAGGCCGACAGGGATTCGCGCGACGAATGCTTTTTATCGAAGTCATCATTGCGGCCATCATCTTTGGAGAGCTTCATCAGCACAATTTGGTTGCGATCGGGCGGACCAACAACGTCGCGGTTTACCCAAACGCCACCTGGTGCGAGCTCATCGAAGCGATTCTTAATGAACGACAGGAGTTCGGCACGGCTTCCATACGATTCGATCTCGTGAGTGAGCGACGAGGTGTGGATCGTATTCATCGATGCTTTATCGAAGGCAAGACCCGTAACAGCATTGCGTTGCGAGAAGAAAACAAACGGGTTGTTGAATTCACCGTTATGCTTTCGTTGCTGGCAGATATCGAAGAGATGACGCGCAACTTCGATACCATAGAAATCCGATTCGCGCCAGCGAGGGTCGTTACAGGCGAGCTTGATCCATGAACCAACGGCACATCCGATGTCGCCGATGCGGCCACCGCGAATGAACGGCGCGGTCTCCTCATACTTAAGCAGAGCGATCTCATCCATTTGTCGCACATAGGTATTTTAGTCGCGTGTTGTCGTTATATCGCCGTCGTCGGAGATCATCTTATCACGAAACAACATCTGTACTTTCTCACCACATCTGTAGCGAGTCCAGACATCGATCGAAGCGGGGTGCATTTCGTTTGTGATGGATGAGTCGCTCCGCCAATCGGGTGTGCTTGCGATCTTTTCGACGAGGTCCCATGGCATGATCGAATGATGTTTCCATGTGGTGCGGTCTTCGAGCTCGGCGGTGAGTATGCGAAAGCCTTCGCGCTCGTACATCTCGAGGACGGGTGTAGAACAAACGATGAGCGTGTTCGAAGGATCGATGTCGAATTGTCCCTCGCTCTCGTGCTGAATTCGTTTGATGGTATAGCTCGAAAAGTTCCTGACATTCCCAACGTCGTCGATGCCATAAATGAAGCAAGGTACACCGAGTGATCTGCCGAACTCGTCTATCGCAAGGGCACGAAGGTAGAACGGCAGCGGGTTGCGACGGGTGTTGCTATGATTTGCAGACGTGACGGCGAAGATGACTGCAGAAATGTTTTCCGAACGAATGACTTCAGAAAGATATTTGAATTGAAAATTGGTGAGGAGGTGGTGACGACCAGGGATGAGGAGGAGCATAGAATGGGTCAAGCTTAGTGCCTCGACTGTTTACAATCAACAGAATATCGCTCGAGGGCCTTCAATTCAGATTCCACGTATTTATTCCATGCCTGCTGTCCTTCCCGGTTTAGACTGTGACTCGATCGGTTATCGTAGACCTCATTGATCATTCTCAAATCCCTATTCATCTCCCGCAGCCTTGCATTGGCGGGTTCAAGGTTGTTTGGGTCGAACGTTCGACCCGAGAAATACTTTCTTGCCCTTCTCGCGACCAGTTCGGCGATGTCGAAATGGAGCGCCTCGTGTTTTAGCAGGTAGTTTGTCGTGTCCTCAGGATTGTAAGCAGAGATGCGCCGAAGAAATACGGCCTTAACTTTTATCACAATTCCCGAAGGAGTTTCAACTTTGTTATGAACAATAATGGTTGTTGTGCTGGCGCTCGGCTCGTTTTTGTCGAGCCTAAAATCTTTCCAGGTTAAATGATTGTTCTGGCACCAAAAGATCGAATCAGCATTTGGAGCATTATCGGGACTCGAGCCCATCAGGAGGATTGTCACCAGTAAGTTCAAGGGATCTGCAGGGTACACTAAGATACATCTTTCATTGACGGCCTTAATACTTTTTCAAAACCTCTTTCACCAATGCCCAATCCTCTTCCCCACTAAACCCAGCCTTGTCTTCGAATAGTACGTTGAAGTAAAATTTCTCTTTGTAGTATCCATAACCACCATCCGCTACTTCAGGATTTCTGTTCACGTAATGAAATTCAATGCCATGATCGCTGAATAACTTCAGATACTGAGTGATCTCGTGAGGATAGGAGCACGTGTACAAGATCCTTACTATATCTGTTCGCTTGCTCAGTCCCTGCATTACCTCGATGGCCAGCGGATAAAATTCCGTCGAGATCACATCGCGACGATTGTTCGGTTTCAAGATGGTTCCATGCACATCAAATGCCCAGTACGTCTTCGCCCAACCGCGGTCCTTCTTGTGTCTGAATGCATTCTCAATCGCTCTTGTGATCATAACTCACTATAATTGACTTAGACTTTTATTCTGAATTACATTCTCGATGGCCGTCGCCAATATGGGCGCGCAGCTCACTATCTCAATTTTCGGATGATCAAGCTGCTCGATCACCGTATCGGAAATGTACAACTTGTCGATCTTACTTTTTTGAATGTTGTCGATGGCCGGTCCGCTTAATACACCATGCGTGCAATAGGCGCGCACCGACTTCGCACCGCGGGCGATCAAGAGATCGGCAGCTGCACACAACGTGCCGGCAGTATCTACAAGATCGTCGACTATGATCACATTCTTACCCTTCACATCGCCAATGATCTCCATGCTCGCCACCTGGTTGGCTTTCAGTCTTTCTTTATTGATCACAGCCATTTCGGCATTGAGATGCTTCCTATACACCTTGATCCGTTTTATGCCACCAAAGTCAGGACTACACAGGCAGAGATCCGGAAGCTCCTGCTTTCGAATGTGGTCAAGGAATAATTTCAGCGACGACAGTGGGTCGAGGGGGATCTTGTAAAATCCTTCTATCGCATTTGTGTGGAGATCGAGCGTGATGAGGCGATCGGCTCCCATCAACTGGATCATGTCGGCAACCATGCGCGATGATATTGCGGTGCGAACACCTTCTCGCCGTTCCTGTCGACTATGTGGAAGATATGGGATCACGAGAATCACTTCCTTGGCGGACGATCGTCGCGCCGCATCGACAGTCATCAGGAGCTCGAAGAAATTTTCGTAAGGCATGTGCACCTTCGCCACGAGAAAGATCACCTGGCCACGTACGCTTTCATCGAACTTTACGAACAACTCGCCGTCGGCGAACTTCTCGACAACGGTGCGGGATAGTTTGAGGCTCGTATGCTGCGCGATCTTCTCACTAATTGCGGGGGCTGTCGAAGTACAGAATAGTTTTATGTTAGAATCGGTCATATTTTTTTAAACAGATAGACACATAGCTTGTTTTTATAAATTCCTATGTGCCTATGTGTTTTGATTTCTGTGTTCTGCATTTTCACGAATTTCCTCGAAAGTATAACTCTTTTTCAATTCTCCATTTTCGAAAACTGTTTGAAGAATGTCCTCCGCGGGAGCAGACTCCGCAACGGTACGATACTCATCATTCTCTTTGATTAATTTCAATCGTCCAGCCTTCGAGGCTTTGAACGATGGGATCATCTTTCCTTGTTCGTTCATTTCTACGGGTGACTTACGAACCTCCACTTTTTCGGAGCCGACCTCTGCATACGAACATTTCAATGCGAACTTCTGCGTGTCGCGATTTACTTTCTGCAGCAGCGCGCCGCCCATTCCCAGCACGAGGTTTTCTGCAGAGATCCCCATCTTCGCGAGGGCTTCATAGATCGACTTGATCGATTCATGATCGACGCCGTCTCCCTGGATAACGCGGACCTGCTTCGGAAGCACGCGATAGCCTTTTGTATTTGTTGTGAACCCAAATTTATCCAACAGTATTTCGAAGATCGTAAGCAATGTTTGCACTGGATCGCCGGAGTCGGGACGGATCACGAGCGTGCCATTTCTTTTTAAGATCTGTTCTTTCAATTCAGTGCCCCACAACTCACTTACAGCATTAAAGACATTATATGAATCACTAACTACGGAAAGAATTCCTTCAGGATATGCATTCAAAACATGTTCAAAAATTTCTTTCTCTCTTTCTTTACCCAACAATGTGATGATCGAGTGTTCCGTTGCAGGCACAGACATACCATAAACCTGTTTTGCGTTGTAATACTTCTGCGCGAAGGCGGATGCATACACCGTATCGCTTCCCATAAAGTTTACGAGATGCGCAGAGCCGCCGAGACCTGCGCTTTCGACCGAACTTACGCCGCGAAAACCAAAATCATTCAACACAAAATCGACCGCGGGTTTCGATGAGTCGTCGGCTGTTTTATTGAAATAGTGTTCTACAACTTTCCTGACTTCACGCGAAAGCGTTGCAACAGTGCTTGGATACCAAACCTGCATGAGTAGTGTTTCCAGGAAGTTCGTGAGCCAGAAACATTTTGGGTCGGTGTTCTCGATCGTCATTAAGACATTGTGCGTGGGGACTGCAACGCCTTCGGGAACGGCTTTTATTCTTACCGGGAGTTTTCCGTTGTGTCTAGTCAAAATGTATTCGAAGTTCTCTCGACTGAAAATTCCTTTCGTTCCGAATACACCGTTGAGAAGTTTCTCTGCTTCGTCGATGTTCTCTTTGGTGAATGATGTGCCTTCAAGGTATTCTTTCAGAAAATATTGAAGTCCATAAAAAACTGTCTCGTTAAATACTCCGCCGCGGCTTTCGAGGTACGAATAGATCTTTGTTGTACCTGGAGCGTAGAGCTTATAATGAGAGTACTTATATGCGTCAGCCAACAATAACAGATTTCTCATAAATATTTTTTTATAAGAGCACTCAATTGAGGAAAATGTTCGCTCGCAGTTTCTTTTACCAGCATCATCTCGTTTACTGCAGCCAATGAGAACCATTTCACTTCCGCGATATCATCGCTGCCTTTTGGATTGCCCGAAACAAAATCGGTCGAGAACAACGACGTAATGATCTTATCTAATTCGTTCATGTACCGCCAGTCGTTCACGCGGAACGATCCCTCGTATTGCATTGGCGTGGTGTCGATGTCCCCACATTCTTCGGTGAGTTCGCGCTTTGCGGCTGCTTCGTAGCAGTCGTCGGTCGGATCGCTGAAGCCTCCTAACAGCCTCCATTTGTTATCGATGGTCTTCTTTCCAAGCAGGATTTCGGTCTTATTATTCCTGAATAAGGCTATGTCGACCGTCGGGTATACTTTAAGATAGGTGTTTGAGTAGGCGTAGATCACGCCGGTACGGAACTCTTCGGAATCGAGGACGCGGTCGCTGATCTGATCTCGTAAAATGGTAGAACTGTGAGCGCCAAGCTCGGGGAGCTGTTGTACTTCGAACTTTCCGGAGTAAAATGGAATGAAGCTGTCGCGACTTCCATACAACCGGAAGCTGCCGCCAGGAAATGTTTCGGAGAGGAGCTGATCGAGGTTGGACGACCATTTTTCGTCGATCGGGTGATTCGACAATGGAAGGACCACGAGATTTGGATATTCTTTTTTGATCATCCTTTCCCTTGTTTGGAAGTCCAACGGATTGCGACGGCTGCCGAGTACGGGAGACACACCCAGGATGATGACGGTTTTATTATGCTTGGCGGCAACCGTCTCGATCAGGTTTTTGTGACCTTCATGCAATCGCGGGGTCTGAAATCGTGATACAATTACTCCGATGGTTTTCATATTATCCTATTTGTGTAACATATACGCAAATATAAGTCTGCGTGTTGACATATTTGCGTAAAAAATACAATAATTATTTTGCGTGGAAATTAGTAGAATAGGTCGAAATTGAAGCCCCTTTTCACCAGCTCCTCGTAGCGTTTTTTGTTGAATTTGAATAACGCTGCCGGCCTTCCTGCCTTCTCCTGCTTTTTCATCTCGTTAGTCTCCTCCAAAAAACCGTACGCCATTATCTTCTTCTTGAAATTCCGGCGATCAAGATCTTTATCCAATAAAGTCGTATACAGCTTCTCGAGATCGGAAAAAGGAAACTTCGGCTCGAGCAGCTCAAACCCGATCGGCTCATAGGTAAGCTTGCCGCGCAGCCGATCGATCGCCACCTGCACGATACTCTTGTGATCGAAAGCAAGCCTGGGAAGGTCTTTGATGTTGAACCATTTGGCATCGTCGGCATCCGTCTTCGCAACCAACCTGAAGTTGCGCGGACGCACCAACCCATAATAAGCAACTGTCACAGCCCGGTTGCGTGGATCGCGACCAGGCTCGCCAAATGTGTAGAGTTGTTCCATATAACCCACATCGATCCCCGACTCTTCCTTGAGCTCGCGACGCACTGCTTGTTCCAAAGACTCGTTGGTCTTCACAAGTCCACCGGGCAAAGCCCACCAGCCTTTGTATGGATCGAGCGCGCGTTTGATCAACAACACCGAAATGCCTTCGTCGGCGTCGTAACCAAATACGACGGCATCGACGGAAAGGTGGATGGTGGGTTGAAGCATTTTGTGTAAAGGAAACACAAATATAGGTTTCTCACGGAATGCACGGAAAACACGGAATTCTAAAAGACATATTTGGCTGAAACAATAAAATTGCTCCCTAGATCATTAGCATAGTACCTGAACCTGTTCGTGTACTCTCTGTAGCTCGAGTTCAGCATATTCTCTACCGACACCCTGAATTCATACCTACCCTTCTTCGCCGGCACCTGTATGCCAGTCGACACGTTCCAAAGCAAATATCCCTCCGGCGCCGCCATGAAATCGAAATTCGATGGATCGTCCTGGAACGGATTCGTTCCATTCTCCTGGTACTGTTTCAATTCGGGTATCGAGATCACCCTCGGCGCCCGGTACTGCCGCATCGTATACTTCCATTTCGACTCAAAGAAAATGCCCGTGAGCTTCTTGAACTTCGGCACATCGTATCTCATACCAACCTCGATCCTGTTCGAGGGAATGAAAACCAGGTAATCATGATTCGTGTAATCGGAAGCCCTTATGAACGAAACTTTCGAGAGAAGGGAAAGTTGTTTGTAGATCATCCGCTCCATCGAAAAGTCCACACCGAGGAACAACGCATCGGTCTGCGTATACCTGAAGGCCGGCAACGTTCCCCGAAGCGTCTGCGTAATGCCGATCGGTTTCAGGTAGATATAATTGAAAATAAAGTTCGCGTAGGCGGTCGCTTCGAACTGGAACTCTTCAGCTTGATGCCTGTAGGTTGTTACCGCCTTCATCGCTTTCTCGATCTTGAAGTCTACATCGTTGATATCCATCACTTCGTTGGTCTGGGGATTCAACAGCAGACCATACTCATTCGAAGCAGCTCCCTGGTGTGTTCCCAAACTGTAAAGCTCCGCCACATGAGGCGGTCTCCACGCAGTGCTTGCACTCATCGACAACGATCGTACATTATCGAGCTTGACTGTAGCACCCAATGTTCCGCTCACGTTCCCAAAAGCGATCGACGAATGGAACAGCTCGTTCTTGAAGTCATAACCGGCAACATCATAGTGACGATAGTCGTATCGTGCACCAACGTCGAGTGTCCATTTATTGAGGAAGAACTTCGAAACGAAGAAAGGTCCGCCGGAGAAGCTGTTATAATTTGGAATGAACGGAATCCTGTTTGTGCCGAACACGTTGCTGTTCTGCTGGATCATTCCATTCACACCAACACAAAACGTGTTCTTGTTCTCCTTGCCGAATTCCCAGTCGCCATCGAACGAATGTGTTGTAAGTTTCAGATCCAATGCCGGCAGATCGGAGAAGGCTCCTATCCTTATGTCGAACTCTTTCCGTGCGTTGCTCTGAAGTCCATACTGGAAATGCAGAACACCACGATCGGTCTCTTTATGCAGGTTGATCTTGAACAGGTCGTGAGCAACTTCCTGTCGGGGCGCTTCGATCTTATAACTAAATGAGGAAGTGTACGCGGGCGGGGTGCGTTCCATCGCTGCCTGGAGATCGTCGGCGTTGCTGATCGCCGTGCCCTTCAATATTCCGAGCTCTGTTTGAAAGTGACTGTAGAAGACTTCGAAGCCGAAGGCCTTTCCGTGGTAGCCGGCAGCCGCGGAAAAGTCGAGTTCCTTACTGCCCGTATTCGTTAGCTGATACGTAGCGGTCTGATAATCGCCGGCGCGCTTGCCGGTTCCCTGAACGCGCCATCCCCAACCTTTATGATCCTTGATCCCTCCTTCGAGCATAGCAGATAAGGTGCCGGCGCGGCCATTGCTTTGCCCGATCATATTCACCGATCCGCCAAGCCTCGCCTCCTCCGGCAGCGGCGGTGGGTTCACGATCACGACGCCGCCCAATGCATCGGCGCCATATTTAATAGCCGACGCATCTTTGATAACAATGAGCTCCGAAGCAACGAACGGGTCTACTTCCGGAGCATGCTCCGCTCCCCATTGCTGTCCCTCTTGTCGGATACCGTGATTCAATATCAACACACGGGTGCTGTGAACTCCGTGTATCACGGGCTTGAAGATCCCTGGACCGGCTTGAATGGTATTGACGCCGGAAATTTCTTTCAACGATTCACCGAGTGATTTGCCTGCAGTCGCCGCAAGCTCTTTTTCGCCGAGCGTAACGAAGTTTTGGGCATGGTCGATGTTCTCGTGCTGACCTTGAACGACGACTTCATTGAGGTTTGTGGTTTCTTCTTCGAGGATAATGTTGAAGGGCTCGGTTTGAGGAATACGAATTTTTTTACTGACGGATTTGTAGCCCAGGAAAGTCACCTGGACATTATATGTTCCGGCACAGACTCCTTCGATCTTAAAGTTACCGTCGATGTCGGAGACGGCGCCCTTTTGTGGTGATAGGATTATAGCGGCACCGGGAAGATTGACCTTTCCGGTTAATGAGTAATTGCAATCCTGACTATAGACGGACGAATAGAATAAAATAAATAATAGCGAAAGTCTCACGGTTATAATGTGAAGATGTGAAGAGATGAAGATGTGATAAGCTAGTTAGCTGATCACGGGAGGAGCTCTGTCACTTGCGCGAGACTGCGAGAAAGAAATGAAAACTATCCGAACTGTATGCTCAAAAGATTGTGGTTGCTCAACTATCGTTTCGAAGCTTAGATCTGGACTAACAAACTGATGAACCCAATCGACCGAACAGATCTTGCAGTGTTCACCGTGTGGAACAAGAACTGTGTTGTCGAGATCTGTTATTGTTTGATGAGCGTCGTGCTTGTTGTGAAAAAATCCAGCCCCAACCTGGCCAAACATCAATGCAGCCGTGAGCAAGAGTAAGCCGACTTTATGGAACGTGGATCCGTTCATTACTCAAATTTACGATTTGTGATTTTGTGATTGAATCAGGAATCACTAATCACAGATTCATTTCAGACCGTCTGTAAAATGCTTACGGCTCCATCCTTTTCTCCAAGCAAGCTTTTTGTAATACTTAAAAAGTTTGATTGAACAGGTCAGGAATTCATTTTCAAGCATGTTCATGCTCATGCTCGTGATCGTGATCGACTTCGTATTGCTTTTTCAGCTCCTGAGCGTGGGCTTTATTTTTCGAATGCAATATGTGCTTCGGAACACCTTTGAGATCCCAGATAAGACCCATCCATGAAAGGGCCTTCAGTCCGTAGTACGTGAAATCTATCTCCCACCAGAAGAATCCCTGCTTCGCAGTTACTTCATAATAGTGGTGGTTGTTGTGCCAACCTTCACCGAGTGTAAGAAGAGCGAGCCAAAGACTGTTCTTGCTTTCGTCGTTCGATTCGTAGCGTTGTGTACCGAAGTGGTGCATGATCGAGTTGATCGAAAAGGTCCCGTGATAAAGGATCACTGTACTCAGGAAGAATCCAATGAACAATGTCGATAACCCGTAGTGTGTGAACATCAACAATGGACTTCCACCATTTACCCACGCACCGATCGCTGTAACGAGGACGGCGAGTGTTACCGGTGGAACGAGATAATGTTTATTGAGCCACATCAGCTCCGGGTATTTAGCGTAGTCGCCAATGGTCTTATAGTCTGTCTCTTTGAAGTCGGGGCCAACGATCCAGCCCACGTGCGAATACCAGAAGCCGTAGATCAACATCGAGTGAGGATCCTTTGGTGTGTCGCTGTGGCGGTGGTGATGACGATGGTGTGCTGCCCACCAGAGAATTCCCTTTTGCGCTGATGTCATTGCCATGAAAGCGATCACAAACTGGAACCAGCGAGAAGTGCGGTACGACTTGTGTGCGAAGTAGCGATGGTAGCCGCCAGTGACCCAAAACATCCTGGTAACGTACAGAAAGGCACAAACGGCCCAGTCGAACCATGTAGCACCCGTCCAGATCGCCCCGAGGGGGATGAGGTGAACGGCCAAAAACGCGATTTCTTGTTTAACGATCGGTTTTCGACGCTGCTCAGGTATCAAATCTGATGAATTTTTTACCATCCGGATGTTGTTAAGGAGTACAAAGTTCGGGTTAAAATTTTAAAGTTCAAATCGTACATTTACGTGACACATAGGCACATAGGGCACATAGGAACATAGAATTAGGTGCTTCTATCTGAACTATTTCTCTATGTGCGTATGTCCCTATGTGTACTATGTGTTAATATGACTCAGGCTCAAACTATAGCGCTCTACCAGCCGGTTCTTTACCGGATCGCCTACAATCTCGTGAGGAGTAACGCCGATGCAGAGGATATCGTTCAGGAAACCTTCCTTCGCTGGCTCACAATTGATCAGAAAAAAATAGCGAACACCAAGGCATACCTTATCAAAGCCGTAACGAACAATTGTTTGTCTCATCTTGAAGCAATCAGGAAGAAAAAAGAGGAGTACCTGGAGACTCTTAACGCGAGTGAGTTCGTGCAAAAGTTAAAAGAGGTAAACTTTAGTCACTTAGACATTGATATCGATCTCAAGCAGGCATTCAAAGTGATGCAGGCAAAGCTGCAACCTCTCGAAAGGGCCGTATTTCTTTTGAAGGAGGTCTTCGATTTTGATTACGATTCACTGCAGAAAACATTAAACAAGAAAAAGGACCACTGCCGCCAACTGTTATCGCGGGCACGGAAGAAACTGGCGGAGGAAACTGCAAATTTTGATATTCCGGATGTGTCCCAGTTCATGGAGAAATTCCGCTCCGAAAACATCTCAGACCTCATCGCCCACCTTAAAGAAGACATCAAAAAGAAATTTTAAGATTTCTGTCACAACCTGCCTGCGTCCCAGTCTTACTGGGAAAAAGTATCCTCAAAAAACACCTGAACCTCATATACCGATGTTAGTCATTCTTTCATTCTTCGTTGCCCACTGGTACCTATCCCTGTTTTTCCAGACGTTCTTCCTTCATCGCTATGCAGCGCACCATGCGTTCACGATGAACAAGACCACCGAAAAGATATTTTATGTTCTGACCTGGATCTTCCAGGGCTCCAACTACCTCAGTCCTTATGGCTATGGTGTGATGCACCGCATGCACCACGCGTTCGCCGACACAGAAAACGATCCCCATTCGCCCATGTACGACGAGACGATCTGGAATATGATGTGGAAGACGAAGACCATCTATTCTCAATTGTCAAACAAGACGATGGTCGTGGACAAGCGATTCACCGAAGGAGTTCCGGATTGGGTTTCATTCGATAAGTTCGCCAGGTCATGGACATCCAGGCTGTTCTGGGGTGCCGTATATACGACCGTGTATGTTGTTTTTGCTCCATCGCCATGGTTCTTCCTGCTGTTGCCGATACATTTCCTGATGAGCCCTATTCACGGTGCCATCATCAACTGGTTTGCACATAAGTATGGATACAGGAATTTCGAAGTCCGTGATACTTCGAAGAACTTTCTTCCTTTCGACTTTTTGATGATGGGAGAGAGCTATCATAACAATCACCACAAGAATGGATCGAGGGCCAACTTCGGAGGCATCCGCTGGCACGAGATCGATCCCACCTATCTCATCATTAAGTTGCTGAATTGGGCGGGGGTTATTCAGATCTCGAAACACAGAGAGTTACGAGTAGAGGATGTTGCGAAAGCAGCGTAAATGGTGCTAGGTGCGGGGTGCGAAGTACCGACTCCGTGAGGTTGTCATAATTTGGGACCTCGGAGAAGCCTGAGGACCCAGATAACCGGTATCGAAATCACTCAGTTCTCTCCAAGTTCCACTGATTTCATTAACCCATTGATGCCGGCTCCCAGCACCCGGCACCAAGCACCAAGCACCAAGAAGCCCCATTTTTTCGTATCTTGGTGCGAATTTTTTAAACTAACGTCCTTTTTTTGAACTTTCACGAATTCAATTTCGATACGAGGATCACGGAGAGCCTGGATTCGATGGGCTTTCGAAATGCCACCCCGATACAGGAACAGGCGATCCCCCACATCCTCGAACGCCGCGATCTCATCGCTTGCGCGCAAACAGGTACCGGTAAGACCGCTGCCTATCTTCTGCCGATCCTTCACAACATCGTACGTGCAGAGGTACGACACCTCAATACACTTATCATTGCCCCCACCCGAGAGCTGGCCCAGCAGATCGACCAGCAGGTGGAAGGATTCTCATACTTCGTTGGCATCAGCTCGCTGTCGGTATACGGCGGTGGCGATGGAGCCATGTGGGATCAACAACGCAAAGCGCTCGACGAAGGCGCCGACATTATTATAGCAACACCCGGACGGTTGATCGCGATGCTCGCAGGCGGCACGATCAAGTTCGATCACCTCGAACATCTCGTTCTCGACGAAGCCGACCGTATGCTCGACATGGGCTTCTTCGATGACATCGTTCGTATCATCAGTTATCTCCCGAAAGAAAGACAGACGTTGTTGTTCTCCGCAACCATGCCTCCGAAGATCCGTCAGCTTGCAAATAAGATCCTTCGCGACCCGGTTGAGATCAACATAGCAATAGCAAAACCTGCAGCAGGTATTTTACAACAGGCTTATGTCGTTCACGACGAACAGAAAGGTCCGCTGCTGAAGCACGTGCTTCGCTCAGCCCCGTGGAGCAGTGTTATCATTTTTGCTTCCACCAAGGAAGCAGTTAAGAAACTGGATCATGCCTTTCGCAAGGCTGGACTTCCTGCAAGCGCTTTTCATTCGGACCTCGAACAGGCAGAGCGCGAAGAGATCCTTCGTGGATTCAAGAACAAACAGATCACGATACTGATTGGAACCGATGTGCTATCGCGAGGCATCGATGTTGAAGGCATTAGCCTGGTTATAAACTTCGATGTGCCACCGGATCCCGAAGACTATGTTCACAGGGTTGGACGTACCGCACGCGCCGAGACAACCGGAACAGCAGTGACGTTCATCAACGAACGGGATCAAAGAAAATTTCACGCTATCGAACGACTCATCGGAAGCGAAATTGCGAAGTTACCGCTGCCGGAAGAAATCGGTCCGGGCCCCGCATATAATCCAGTAGCCGCAAAAGGAAAAGGCGGTGGCAAGAAGACTTTTCACAAAAGAAAATTCAGGCACAGCAAACGTTGAATGTTGTATATTAGAATGTGCCTTCAACGAGAAAATTTAACCGGCTTTTACTAATTGCCCTGGCGGCATTTGCTGTCGCTTGTGGTTCTAAAAATTCTGATACGGCGACCATTCCCAAGGTCGTTGACTACAACTTCCACATTCGTCCGATTTTCTCCGACCGTTGTTTTAAATGTCACGGCCCCGACGCCAACCAGCGAAAAGCGAACCTGCGTCTCGATACGGAGCAAGGTTTATATGCTGCGCTGAAAGATGATCCCAACGCACACGTGATTGTCCCCGGCGATCCGGATGCGTCGGAAGCATACATGCGCATCTCGTCTTCCGATACATCGATGCTGATGCCTCCACCATCGTCGAATCTCAAATTGTCGGCTTACGAAATAGAGCTCATTAAGAAATGGATATCGCAAGGTGCAGAATATAAAAAACACTGGGCATTCGTTCCTCCGCAGAAGCCCGAAGTTCCGAGGTCGGGTAATGAATGGGTGAAGAATGAAATAGATGAGTTCGTTGTTGCGAAGCTCGACGAAAGAGGTCTTGAGCCCAATGAAGAAGCGGAGAAAGAAAGACTATTGAAGCGAGTATACCTGGATCTCATAGGTCTCCCGCCGAGCATCGAACAACAAGAAGCATTTCTGAAAGACGGCGACTACGAAAAAGTAGTCGATGAACTGCTCGCTAATAAACATTACGGTGAAAAGATGGCCATCCAGTGGCTCGATGTTGCGCGTTATGCCGATACGCATGGATATCAAGATGATGGACTTCGCACGATGTGGCCGTGGCGCGATTGGGTGATCCACGCCTTCAACGAAAACTATCCTTACGACAAATTTATTTCGTGGCAGTTGGCCGGAGATCTCATGAAAGATCCCACCAGAGAGATGTTGCTCGCGACCGGTTTCAACAGAAATCACAAGATCACGCAGGAAGGTGGCGTCATCGATGAAGAGTATCGTATCGAATATGTAACTGATCGTACGAATACTTTCGGTAAAGCATTTCTTGCACTTACGTTCGAATGCGCTAAGTGTCACGACCATAAGTACGATCCGATATCTCAAAAGGAATACTATAGCACGTTCGCATTCTTTAACCAGGTTGCCGAAAAAGGATACCAGGGCGATATCTATTCAGGCACGGCTGCCGATGTTCCGAGGATCACGATCAAAGACGAAGACCTCAAGGGCATTCTGAATTTCGTCAACAAAAAAGATTCCGGCATCGTGAAGGTGATGATCATGCGCGACAGCGATGTGTTCAGGCCAACACATTTGCTAACAAGAGGAAATTATGACGCACCCGCTGAAGTCGTCCCATTTGGAACACCATCGCGCATACTCGGTTTCGACACCACCCGTTTCTCAAAGAATCGCCTGGGTCTCGTGAACTGGCTGCTCGATGAAAAGAATCCACTTACATCACGCGTGTTCGTGAATCGCATGTGGGAGCAGCTCTTCGGAAGGGGACTGGTAAAAACATCGGGCGACTTTGGTATGCAGGGAGAGTTGCCATCGCATCCTGAGCTGCTCGATTGGCTAGCCGTCGATTTCTCGAAGAACGGTTGGGATATCAAACGTCTTGTGAAACAGATCGTAATGTCGTCGACATACAGGCAATCGAGCAACATCACTAAAGACAAACTCGCGAAAGATCCCGAGAATATTTATTTGTCGCACGCTCCGCGGATCCGGTTAACTGCAGAGTTGTCGCGCGACCTGGTGCTTGCCAGCAGTGGCGAGTTGACGGAAGAGATCGGTGGACCGAGTGTGAAGCCATATCAACCCAAGGGCATCTGGGAGGTCGCATCGTCGGGGCGTGGATTGGTTCATTACAACCAGGATCATGAAG
Source organism: uncultured Ohtaekwangia sp. (assembly GCA_964490505.1). Classification (GTDB taxonomy): domain Bacteria; phylum Bacteroidota; class Bacteroidia; order Cytophagales; family Cyclobacteriaceae; genus ELB16-189. The sequence continues at coordinate 226,864 of CAZBCP010000002.1, forward strand.
ACAAATTATATCGTCGCGGACTGTATACGTTCATTAAGAGGACCGTACCTCCTCCGTCGCTGCTTGTATTCGATGCGAGCAGCAGGGATCAATGCGAGGTGAAAAGACTTCGGACTAATACTCCTTTGCAGGCGTTGGTGATGATGAACGATCCGCAGGTGAACGAAGCAGCACGAGTGCTCGCAGAGCGATTGATGGCCGACGAGATGACGATCGACGAAAAAGTTTCGAAGGCATTCCGACTGATACTTTGCAGAAAAGGATCCGATAAAGAGCTGAACATCTTGAATGACTATTTCGAATCCGAAAAGTCAATCTTTGAAAAGGCTCCTGACGAGGCAAACAAGCTTATCAACATCGGCGAATACAAACACACACCAATTGACGATAAGGCAAGTCTCGCTGCGATGATCGAAGTGATTATGACGATATATAATATGGAGGAGGCTATTGTGAGGTCATGAAAATGCAGGTGGCGCAATGGATACGCAAAGGCGCAGAGGTACGCAAAGGTGCAGAGGTGCGCAGAGGTGCAGAGGTGCGTAGAGGAAATACATTGCGTACCACCGCGTCTCCGCGCCGTGCCTGCCGGCAGGCAGGTATCCTCCGCGAAACAAAAAAATTATGAGTCCCTTTCTCGAAAACAGATTCAACATCAATCGCCGACATTTCCTCGGGAAACTCAGTCTTGGTATCGGCAGTGCAGCACTAGGATCACTATTGATCCCCGATCTTTTTTCATCATCAGCGGAAGAAGCAGCACTCGGCATTGGATTACCACACTTCGCTCCGAAGGCCAAGCGGATCATCTACTTACATCAGAACGGTGCCCCATCGCAGCTCGAGAGCTTCGATTACAAACCGCTGTTGAATAAAATGGCCGGACAGGACCTTCCGGAGTCGATACGCAACGGTCAGCGTCTCACAGGTATGACTTCAGGCCAGTCGAAATTTCCTTTGATCGGTTCATACTTCAAGTTCGCTCAATATGGAAAGAGCGGCGCGTGGGTAAGCGAACTGTTTCCGCACATCGCATCGGTTGTAGACGACCTGTGTATCATCAAGACCATGCACACAGAGGCGATCAATCACGACCCGGCGTTAACGTTTATGCAGACCGGCGCGCAGCAAGGCAATCGCCCAAGTATGGGTGCGTGGTTGAGCTATGGGTTAGGCAGCGAGAACAAGAATCTTCCGGCGTTCTGCGTGTTGTTGTCGCGCGGAAGAGGCAACGGGCAAGGTGTGTATTCGAAACTGTGGACGAATGGATTCTTGGATTCCGTACACCAGGGAGTGCAGTTCAGCAGCAGCGAAGAGCCTGTGTTGTATCTCAACGATCCTTCGGGTATGACGAAGGAAGGAAGGAGGAGAATGCTGGATAAGCTTTCGGAACTCAACAGCATGGGCTACCAGGAGTTTGGAGACCCAGAGATCCAAACAAAAGTGCAGCAGTACGAGATGGCGTATCGTATGCAAACTTCCGTTCCCGAGATCACTGATCTGTCGAAAGAGCCTGATCATATTATTAAAATGTATGGCCCCGATTGTCTGCAACCGGGAACTTATGCGGCCAACTGTTTGCTTGCGCGAAAACTTTCGGAGTCGGGAGTGCGCTTTGTGCAGATCTATCACCAGGGTTGGGACCAGCATGGTAATCTTGTTGGTGAGATGCCGTTGCAGGCACAGGATACCGACCGAGCTTCGGCAGCGTTGATCACTGATCTGAAGCAACGTGGCTTGTTGGATGAAACGTTGGTGATCTGGGGTGGTGAATTTGGCCGGACAAATTATTGCCAGGGCGATCTGTCGAAGGATAACTATGGTCGCGATCATCATCCTCGTTGCTATACGGTGTTGATGGCCGGTGGTGGAATAAAGCCGGGTATTGTTTATGGTGAGACCGACGAGTTTGGTTATAATATTTTGAAAGATCCGGTTCACATCAATGATTTCCATGCAACGGTATTGAACCGAATGGGTCTCGATCACGAAAAGCTTACGTTCAAACATCTCGGACGTCGCTACAGGCTCACCGATGTTGCCGGTAAGGTGATCCAGCCGATACTTGCCTAGTTTTCGCAAAGAAATGCAAAAGGTAATCGCTAACTCTTTAATAGCCCTCAACGCGTTACTCCTGTTCTTTTTACTATTTGACAACAGGATGTTATTCCCGGCCTGGATACAGGCGATCGGGCGTGTTCATCCCCTGCTCCTTCATATTCCAATCGGCGCAGTTGTCTTTACAATCATCTTTCTTCTTCTCAAAAAAGAAACCTCCTCGCTGGTTGCTATCGGTGCCATTACGGCGACCGTTGCGTCGATCATGGGTATTATTCTTTCGAAGGAAGGTGGATATGATGAAAGTACTTTGGTACTACACAAATATTCAGGTGCGCTCTTAAGTTTTGTTTTGTCGATCGCATGGTTTGTGCCCAATCGTTACCTCATTTCTTCTTCATTAATAATTATTTTATTCGCAGGCCATTTCGGAAGCATCCTTACGCATGGCGACGATTTTGTATTTGAACCACTGTTATCAAGAAAAGAGGACAAACTGATCGTAAGCGACAGTACCAGCTTATACGCAGCAGCCATTAAGCCTGTGTTCGATCAAAAGTGTACCGGTTGTCACAACGAAAAGAAGGCCAAGGGCGATCTCGTGCTGTCTACCTTAAATGGGATTGCAAAAGGTGGCGAACATGGTGTGGCGTGGCGCGCGGGAAGTCCGCAGTCGAGCTTATTGATGAAGCGCATTCTGCTGCCGGAAAGTCACGAAGACCACATGCCGCCGGCAGGTAAGGCACAGCTCTCGGCTTCGGAAGTACAGTTGTTGTTCCAATGGATCTTATCGGGCGCCGATACCGCGAAGGCGTGGACCCGTTATCATCCGTCGGACTCGGTAAGGAAGTTGGCTGAGAGCTTTTTTAGGTCGGATAATAAAGTCAACTACACGTTCGATCATGCACCGGCTGACGTAATAAAAAAGCTTAATGATCCGTACCGCACGGTAACTCAGATCGCGCAGGAAGAGCCGGCGTTGTCGGCGACGTTCTTTATTCGGAATGAGTTCAAGCCATCGCGACTCGAAGAACTTTCGGAGGTGAAAGAACAATTGGTCTCATTAAATCTTTCGAAGATGCCGGTAACAGATGCGGAGTGTGAGACAATTCGGAAGTTTAAAAATCTCGAGAAACTGAACCTCAACTTTTCTTCCGTTACTGCGAAAGGCTTGAAGACCCTTTCATCGCTCGATAATCTTAGATCCTTGTCACTCGCAGGAGTGAAACTGGATGACGAAGCAAATGCCGCCTTGAAAGAATTCAAGAATCTTAAAAACATCTACTTGCTTGATGAGTCGGCATATGTAAACGAAAAACTACGACTTACCCCACCTATTCCTGTGTCGGACAAAACTCTATTCGACGTTGGAGAAAAAATCGCGCTTACGCATAAGCTTCCCGGCACCGTGATCCGATACACCACCGACGGCACCGATCCCGATTCCAGCTCTGCAAAGGTTTATGATACTCCGTTCGAGCTTCATGGCTATACTGTTCTAAAAACGAGGGCATGCAAAGACGGATGGTTCTGTAGTCCCGTTGGAACCTACGTATTATATAACAAGGGTGTGATGCCCCTGGAAACGAAACTATTGACAACTCCGAATAAAGATTATAAAGGTGAAGGCGCGGCCACACTCACGAACAACAAGAAGGGCTACACCGACGATCATCGCGACATTGCATGGATCGGTTTCCGGGAGAATCCGCTCAATGCCGAGTTCGTTTTCAATAAAGACGTAAAGATCAATACCGTTACATTAAGCTATGATCACAATCCGGGCGGCTGGCTTTTCCCTCCACAAAAAATCGAGATCTGGGGCGGTCCCGATCATGAGCACCTGAAATTGATCAAACAGCTTAAACCTGAACAGCCCACAAAGATGGAGAGCACTCGCAACGCCGCGCTGGTTATTCCCGTCGAAGGCGATTTCGAAGTATATAAAATCATTGCGTGGCCCGTCCCCGAATTGCCGAAATGGCATCCATCGAACAATAAAGACAACAAAGACAAGCGGGCGTGGTTGTTTGTGGATGAAGTGATCTTTGGGGAGTAAAACTTTTTGCGCACTGAGGACATCGTAAGGAAGGAAAGCGTGAATTCCGTGTTTTTTCCGTGAGAAAGCATTCCGTGAATTCCGTGTTTTCCGTGAGAAACCTTCCCGTGAAAAACCTATGAAAACCTTCCTGCGCCTGTTCTCAAAACGAAAATCGTATTACTTAACGAACATTCTTGGTCTGACGGTTGGCCTGGCCGCAGTCGGATTTTCCGTGCTTTACCTGGAACATGAGCTGAGTTACGACTCATTTCATCCCGGTGCCGAAAATCTCTACCGTGTGTCGTACCAAAACGATGCCGGGTGGTTTGCTTCGTTGCATAAGCATTACACGAATGCTCTCATGCAGGACACCATTCCCGAGGTCGAGGAGGTGGCACGTGTGCGGAGGTGGCATTCGAAGTACGTCTTCGTTGGCGACAAGAAATTCTATGAATCGAAAGTGATGATGACCGATCCCGGAACTCATCTTTTCGACTTGTTCCCGTTCCCATTCAAGGAGGGTGTGTCCAAAGGTGCGCTTGATAGACCGAACTCTGTGGTGATCTCCTCCTCCCTGGCAAAAAAATACTTTGGCGACAAGCCAGCGATCGGCGAAGCGATCCACTACGATACGATGGCTTTAACGATCACGGGTGTGTTTGAAGACCTTCCAACAAACACCGTCTTTCCATTCACAATGTTGATCGCCAACGAGCAAGCGATGAAAATGGCAATCGCTCATTTCACTTTCGTGCGACTTCACCCCGATACCGACATTGCAAAGCTTGAGGCAAAGATCTTTTCGGCGCCCGTAACGGATCGGCATCATACAATGAAAGAGATCAAGGTGATGCCTATGAGAACGCTTCATTTCGATGGCAATCTCACTTACGAAATGAAACCTGCGGGCAGTCGATCCTACCTGTGGATCTTCGGAGCTATCGGTGCAATGATCATGCTTATCGCATTCACCAACTTCGTCAACCTTTCCATTGCTCTCTATGCGCGTCGCTCACGCGAGATAGCAGTGCGGAAGTCGGTTGGCGCCTCATCGGCACTGCTCTCGCGACAATTTCTCCTGGAATCTTTTATGACGATTGGTATAGCATTAGCGCTGGCATTGCTGGCGATGCATCTGCTAACGCCATCGGTGAACCTGTTGCTGGAGCTTACATTACCCAGTCCATTTACTTCGCCTGTATTCCTAACGACAATTCTGCTGCTCATCCCGGCCATCACCGTTCTCGCTGGTGTTTATCCATCGGTAATCCTGCCCAAGATCCATATACTCGATCTGTTCAAACGAACCGGTATGACAACCAATCATGGTGTTCAATTGAGAATGGTGTTACTTGGATTTCAGTTGATCGTATTGTTCTTCGTTTGTTGCGCACTGTGGGTGATCTACGGACAATTCTCGTACATCAAGAACAAAGACCTAGGCTTCGAAAAAAATGGAGTTATCAAGATCCGTCGTGCCTGGGAAGTTGACTCTTCTCAATTCCACACGATCAAAACGCAACTCTTACAACATTCGATCATCAAAGCAGTATCGCAAGGGTATGCTCCCGGCGACGAGGATTTTGGAATGTCGTATCGAAGTGACGATAGCGACGAGATCAAAGAAGGCGTTTTAGTACAGATGACGGACTACGATTACCTGGACGTGCTCGGCATCGAGAATAATATCAGCACGTTACCAAACAGATCGGTGGTTATCAACGAGACGCTGGCGAAAGCCCTTGGTTACGACGACCCAATAGGCAGGAGGATCGTACTGGATCCCGGCACTGAAGACGAGAAGGCTCATATCATCAACGGAGTTATCCGCGATATTCATTACAACTCGCTTCATCATTCTATCTCCCCACAAATATTCTTTCTGCGAAAATTTAGCCGGGATGTCGCTGAGAATATTTTGATCAAAGTGGATCCGGCCAACATAGTCGAAGCTGTTGCACTGGTCAACAAGCAGATCGACACTATCATTCCGAACATCCCGGTCGAGATCAGCTTTCTCGACACCGATCTCGAGAAGCTTTATAAACAGGAAACTACTTTGAGCAGGATAGTGATCATTCTTGTAAGTATCTCCTTGATCTTGTCGCTGGTAGGGTTGGTTGCCCTGTGCTCTTATATGATCGAGTTCCGGATGAAAGAGATCGCGATACGGAAAGTGCTGGGGGCGGCAACTGAGGGAATTGTCTTGTTGTTCGCTAAAGTGTTCGTGAAGACCACAATCATTTCGTTTGCGATTGGGGCACCGGCTTGTTATTTCGTGATGGCCAAATGGACAGAGGGCTTCGCGTATCGGACCAATATTAGCGTAAGCTTGTTCGTTTATACTTTGTTGATCATACTGTTCGTAATAACAGCTTTGTCGGCTTTACAAACACTTAAAGCCTCAAACATTAATCCATCAAAAATTCTCAAAGAATAGCTACTGTTTTCTTAAGATGGTGACAATTTCATTCAACTTAAGTAGCGCTTCTACCGGACTCATCGAATTGATATCGATCTTCGAAAGGATCTCTTGCACTTCTTTGGTCTTTGGATCGAGCTCGAACAGGCTCATTTGAACTTTTGGCAGATCTTCCAGCTTCTTCTTGCGCTCATTCTTGTGCTTATCCTTTTCGAGGAACTGCAAGATCTCATTCGCACGAAGCACCACGCGATTGGGCATACCGGCAAGCTGCGCAACGTGAATTCCAAAGCTGTGCTCGCTGCCACCTTCCTTCAACTTGCGCATGAAAATGATCTTGTCGCCAACCTCCTTCACGCTTACATTAAAATTCTTCACGCGCACAAGGTCCTCAGAAAGCTGGTTGAGCTCATGATAATGCGTGGCGAATAACGTCTTCGGCTTTACATCCTTATGATTGTGAAGGAACTCGACGATCGCCCAGGCTATCGAAACACCATCGTATGTACTGGTACCTCGACCGATCTCGTCCATAAGGATCAAACTTCGATCGCTCAGGTTGTTGAGGATGCTCGCTGTCTCGGTCATTTCGACCATAAACGTCGACTCGCCACGGGAGAGGTTGTCGGAAGCGCCGACGCGTGTGAAGACCTTGTCGATCATGCCAACACTTGCGGCTGCTGCAGGCACAAAGCTTCCGGTCTGCGCCATGAGTACGATCAATGCGGTTTGACGAAGCAATGCCGACTTACCGGCCATGTTCGGGCCGGTGATGATCAGGATCTGTTGCTTGTCGTTGTCGAGATAGATGTCGTTGGGCACGTAGCTTTCGCCGATGGGCAACTGTTTCTCGATCACCGGGTGACGTCCGTCTTTGATGTCGAGAACGGTAGTGTCGTTGATAACTGGCCGGGTGTAACGATTGGCTTTCGCAACGATAGCGAATGAAAGAAGTGTGTCGATCGTTGCAACGATCCGCGCGTTCTGTTGGATCTGTGAGATAAAATCGGCTGCGTGACGAACGAGCTCCATGAACAATCGCTGTTCGATTACCGAGAGTTTTTCCTCGGCGTGAAGGATCTTTTCTTCGTACACCTTCAGCTCTTCGGTGATGTAACGTTCGGCGTTGACGAGCGTCTGCTTTCGGATCCAGTCGGCAGGGACTTTGTCTTTATTGGCGTTGCTTACCTCGAGATAGTACCCGAATACTTTATTGAATGAAACTTTTAGTGATGCGATGCCGGTGCGATCTACCTCCCTTTTTTGCACCTGCAGTAGATAATCTTTCCCGGCAAAGGCGATTGTCCGAAGCTCGTCGAGTTCTGTATTAACACCAGATCTTATGATGCCTCCCTGGTTGATCAGCATCGGGGGCTCATCCGAGAGTTCCTTGCCGATCTTCTCGAGAAGAAACTCACACTTGTCGAGTTGTGCGCCGAGCTTTTGCAGTTCGGGAGAAGATTGTTTTTCGAGGATCTCTTTTATCGGTACGATAGCGAGCATCGAACGACGCAGTTGTTGGAGCTCACGTGGATTGATGCGACCGACGGCGACTTTCGAGATCAGCCGTTCGAGGTCGGAGATCTGCTTTAATTGTTCCGATACTTTCTCGCAGAGATCTTCATTATTATAAAACTCGTCGACAACCTGGAGACGCTCTTCGATAGCTTGTTTTTCCTTCAAGGGAAGGATCATCCACTTGCGAAGTTGGCGCGAGCCCATTGGTGTAACGGTGCGATCGAGGATCTGGAGTAACGGAACACCGCCGTCGTTCTGTGATGTGACGAGCTCGAGATTTCGGATGGTGAACTTATCCATCCACACGTACTTATCTTCATCGATCCGGGAGATCGACGAGATGTGATGTGTGTCTTTATGTTCGGTCGCTTCCAGGTAGTGAATAACGGCCCCTGCAGCTATGATCGCATCGTTCCATGACTCGATGCCGTAACCTTTCAGCGATGCTGTTTTGAATTGGGTGACCAGCTTATCGTGTGTAAACTCGTATGCGTAAACCCAATCGTCGAGGGCGAAGCTTGCATATTCTTCGCCGAGATGTTTCTCGATCTTATCGCGTTGTGTTTTACAGAATATGATCTCGGCAGGCGTGAGGCTTTGGATCAGCTTGAAGATATAATGATCGTTGCCCTGGGCACAATAGAATTCGCCGGTACTTATGTCGAGGAACGAAGCGCCAACAGTAGCTTTTCCAATAAATACGGAGCAGAGAAAATTATTCTGCTTTCGTTCGAGTACGTTGTCGTTGAAAGAAATACCGGGTGTGACGAGTTCGGTGACGCCACGTTTCACGATGCCTTTAACCATTTTAGGGTCTTCGAGCTGATCGCAGATCGCTACGCGGTGGCCCGCGCGTACAAGTCGTGGAAGGTATGAGTCGAGCGAGTGATGTGGGAATCCTGCGAGCTCGATCTCGGATGCGGATCCGTTTCCGCGCTTGGTGAGAACGATGTCGAGTACTTTGCTGGCGGCGATGGCGTCTTGTCCGAATGTCTCATAGAAGTCGCCTACACGAAAAAGGAGAAGGGCACCGGGATACTTCGCCTTGATGACGCTGTATTGCTTCATGAGAGGTGTATCCATTGCTGCGGCTCCGGCCATAACCCCCAAATATAAAGGATGTGACGAGGTGATGAGGTGAAGAGGTGACGAAAATTGCGAGCGGAAAACCTTACAACTTTATCACTTAATCGCAACAATTATCCACATTTTGTCGCCCTTCACTTTTTCCCTGTCGACGAACGGATCGGTTTTCTCAAGTACGGTGAAGCCAGCCTTCTGAAGATCTTCGATTGCGAACGACATGCCGAGCTCGTGTTTCCCTTCCTGGTCAGCTCGCGGGAGGTTGCGGCGTTTGTCGGCAATTGGTTCGCATATTACGAGCCGGCCTCCTTTTCTCAGTGAGGTTAGAATATGTTGCAGGATCTTGTCGTGATCTTTCATCTCGTGATAGGTGTCGAGTATGACTATCGCATCGAGTGAATTTGCGGGGAGCTTCGGATCGTCGTATTCGCCTTTGACCGTCCTGATGTTGGTGATCTTATTTTTCAGTGCCCGTTGTTGGATCGCATTGAGTTTCCATTGCTCCAGGTCCACGGCATAAACCCTCTTTGCCTTTTGCGATAACTTGAAGGTCATGTAGCCTTCGTGACATCCTATGTCGGCCACGTTGCTGGTTGAATCGATCTTCATTTTCCCGATGATCTCCTCCGGCTTCTGCCATCCATCGCGCTCCTGCCAGGCCGATTCCGTGTACACGTTCTTATAGCTATCCGTTTGCCCAAGGGCAGGTATGAATGCGATCCATAAGATTAAAAAGAGTAGTACTTTCACGGCTTCATTTATGAAGAAACTAAAACTCGAAGAGCTCGGTCGTCTTTCAGTTGCTGAATTCAAATCTGCAAAAAAAATACCGGTGTGCATCCTGTTGGATAACGTAAGGAGCCTTCACAACGTTGGTTCGGCGTTCCGTACGGCGGATGCCTTTAGTGTTAAAAAGGTGTTATTAACGGGAATTACGGGAGTACCACCGCACCGCGAGATCGAAAAAACCGCGCTTGGCGCAACATCGTCCGTCGAATGGGAATACAACGAAAGTGTGGAAGACGCGGTGAGGGCATTGAAAGCGGAAGGCTGCAAGATCGTGGTCGTGGAGCAGACAACTGAAAGCATTCCGTTGCAGACGTTCTCAACGAAGGCCGATGAAAAGATCTGCCTGGTCTTCGGTAACGAGGTGAATGGCGTCAGCGATGGTGTGATCGCACTTGCCGACGCGGCGGTGGAAATACCACAGTCGGGAACTAAACATTCGCTGAATATTTCGGTGTGTGTGGGGATTGTGGTGTGGGAGATTTACAGTGGATTTCTCACGGAAGGCACGGAAGACACGGAATAAAAAAATGCTGCATTTCCGTGTGTTCCGTGTTTTCCGTGAGAACAAAAACATCAACTTTGCCTCAATGAGTGATCGTTATAACCAGCGCGGTGTTTCTGCTTCGAAAGAAGACGTTCATAAAGCCATTAGCAAGCTCGACAAAGGTCTGTTCCCCGGTGCATTCTGCAAGATCGTTCCGGATATCCTTACAGCCGATGAAAATTATTGCACGGTAATGCACGCCGACGGAGCCGGCACCAAGTCGTCGCTCGCCTATGTGTATTGGAAAGAGACCGGAGATATGTCGGTTTGGAAAGGTATTGCGCAAGATGCGATCGTGATGAACACAGACGACCTCTTATGTGTCGGTGCGACTGGTCCGATCATCCTCTCATCGACCATCGGACGAAACAAGAATCTTGTTCCTGGCGAAGTTATTTCGGCAATCATCAATGGAACTGAAGAGGTCCTCGAGATGCTTCGAAAGCATGGCATGAACATAAGCAGCACCGGTGGTGAAACGGCAGACGTTGGTGACCTGGTGAGAACAATAATCGTCGACAGCACGGTGACTGCCCGGATGAAACGCACTGATGTGATCGACAACAAAAAGATCGAGGCAGGTGACGTGATCATTGGACTCGCTTCGTATGGACAGGCTATTTACGAAGACAGTTACAACGGAGGAATGGGCAGCAATGGACTCACGTCGGCGAGGCATGACGTGTTTGCGGCTGACTATCGCTCGAAGTACCCGGAATCTTATGATCCATCGGTTCCGAAGGATCTTGTTTATAGTGGGACGTATAGGGTGACGGATGAGTTGCCCGGCGTGCCTGTGAATGTGGGGAAGTTGGTGTTGTCACCGACGAGGACCTATGCACCGGTCATCATTCCTGTTTTGAGATCGTTGAGGCAACATATACATGGTATTATTCACTGTAGCGGCGGCGCACAGACGAAAGTGATGCACTTCGTAGATAAGGTGCACGTGATAAAAGATAATCTCTTCGAAGTACCGCCACTGTTTAAGCTGATTGGCGAAGTTAGCGGCACGTCGACACAGGAGATGTATAAGGTGTTCAATATGGGTCATCGTATGGAGATCTATTTGAAAGAGATCTATGCTAACGAAGTGATCTCTATTTCGAAGTCGCTTGGTGTCGATGCGAAGATTGTAGGGCGGGTGGAGAAGAGTGATGAGAAGAAGTTGACGATTAAACATGACGGTAAAGAGAATATTTACAATTGGTCACTCAACTCATGAGATCAATTATTTCATAGGTCTTCTGACGACGCATGGCATCAACTGCGTGGTTGATGTAAGGACACTTGCTGCAAGTCGTTTCAATCCACAATACAATAAGTCTAAACTTTCGGCATCGTTAAAGGAGCACGGCATCACGTACATTCATATGCCGGAAGAATTTGGAGCGAGGCATACCGATCCGGCGTTGCTAACGAATGGAAAGGTAGACTTCGATAAGGTTCGTAAGTTGGAGATGTTTAAAAAGGGTGTTGAGCGTTTGAGGCATGGGGTCAACAAGGGGTTTACTATTGCTTTGATGTGCGCGGAGGCTGATCCGCTGGAGTGTCATCGTTTTTCTTTGATCACTGTGGCGTTGAAAGATGAGTTTGAGGTGTATCATATTTTGAAGGACAATTCGGTTATGACGAATCTTGATCTCGAGCAGGAGTTGCTAAAAAAGTACAAGAAGAAGTTGCTGACGTCCGACATGTTTCAGTCGGCCCATACGTATGAAGAGCGCATTCGCGCGGCATATAAACTTCAAGGCGAGGACATAGGCTATTCAGCCATCAAATAATTCTCAAATTTTTGTAAGGAAAGCAGCCTGCCTGCCGGTAGGCAGGTTGCGTGATTTGTTGCGCGAGGGTTGTGTGTTGTGGTAGGTTTGGGGTATGAAGGTGAAGGAGCAGAACGTTTGGTTAAGTGCAGTCGGATTTGTACAAATGATATTCATGGCTAGTGCAGCAGCAGCGTTGAGCGAATACACTAAAACTGACCGTGACGCAGAGCTCTTGTTTTTCTCCGCGCTAATTAGCGTTATCCTTTTGATGTCCGTGGTTCGGACCTATATCAAGATGCTTAAAAGAAGTAAAAAATAATTTTATGGAAAACGCCTTACTTGGAATCACTATAGCGGGTCTACCAGTCGCAATTATGATGTGGTTCTTTCTTATCCGCGACGACATACAGGAACGGAGAGAGCGAAAAAGAAAAGCTCTAAAAAAGGCGAGCAAAAAAGAAAGGAAACGTCTGAAAGCACTCACAGCCGAAAATGCCTGAGCAGTCGAAATATTCCCTATAACTGAAAGATCTTCTCCATCAGCATCCACTTCTCTCCCTGCTTCGCATAGGGAATCGCCTGCTGATACTTCCACATCAAAGTCTCCCACTCCTGCACTTTTGGATTGTATTGATCAATCAGAGCCTTGTGATCTAAGGAGAAATCATCCTCAGTCTCCATCAACATAAACAACCTGTTACCGGCGCGGTAGATCTCCATGTTAAGTATCCCTGAACTCTTTATGCTCTCAATGATCTCAGGCCACACGTGTTTGTGATATTCTTCATACTCCTTAATGAGAGTCGGATCATCTTTTAGATCGAGAGCAAGGGCATATCTTTTCATAGTGCAAGGTGCTGGGTGCGAGGTGCCGAATAGCTAGGTGGATTTGACTTTATAACCGCCAAGAGAGTAAATGAAGATTACGACGAAGCAGAGCGTAGGGATGATAAACGCGGTTTGAACACCATAAAGTATCGAAATTTTTCCCATGATGGGTGGAAGTATCGCACCGCCAACGATCGCCATAATAATAAACGAAGCTCCAAGCTTCAAATGATGCCCCAGATCTTTTGCACCCAGCGCAAATATGGTTGGAAACATGATCGACATAAAGAAATTCACGCCAAGCACCGAACCAACCGCGACCATTCCACCACCAACAGTTCCAAGTATGCAAAGTATCGTCGCACACACGGCAAAAAATCTTAATAACTTATAATCTTTTACCCACGACATAATTGCTGTACCTGCCACGCGACCCACCACAAACAACCCCGTCCCTATTGGCATGTAATTCTTCGAAGCGATCTCTTTACTTGTACCCGGCAGTACATCGATGATATAGTCGATCGTAATTCCCCAGATGCTCGCCTGCGCCCCAACATAAAACAGCTGCGCCACAGTTGCCCACATCAGGTGTTTGTGTTTAAAGATCTCCCGGTCGAATTTCAACTTAACACTTGAAGAAAACTCCGGCATCTTAGCAATCGCAACAAGTGCTGCAATCACCATAACGCCTATCGCGATCAGTGTATACGGGAAGATCACAGCGTTTGCTGCCTGTTCCTTTGCGGCTTGCGACTCAAGCGACCCCTCATTCCCGGCGAATATAAACTGACCTGCGAGTATGGGGCCAACCACGAGCGCAAGGCCGTTAAACGCCTGTGAAAAATTCAAGCGCTGTACCGATGTCTCGGGTTTACCCAACATTGTTACATATGGGTTCGCCGCTGTTTCCAGGAAAGCCAACCCGCTGGCGATGATATACAGCGCAAACAAAAAGAAGCCAAACGTCATAAGCTTGGCGGCGGGGATAAACATTAAGGCGCCGATGGCATAAAGCACCAACCCGAAAATTATGCCCTTCTTATAAGAGAATTTCTCCATGAAAAGAGCAGCCGGAATCGCAATTGTAAAATATCCCAGGTAAAAGGCAGTCTCCACAAAGAGCGCCTGCGCCCGCGTTATCTGGAAGATCGGTTGAAACTGTGAGATGAGTGCCGAGTTGAGAATATTAGCTAATCCCCACAAAAAGAAAAGTGAAGTAACAAGCGCTAACGGAATGATATAAGACTTCCCAGGTGAGGCCTGACCCGTCGCGTTTTCAGTTTGAACAAATGCCATATCTAATTTTTTCAGCTTAACGATCTATCTAAATTCAAATAACCACCATCCACACTCAACCACTGCCCCGTAACGTGACTCGCACGATCCGACAACAAGAAAACCACTGTATCGGCAATCTCCTGTGCCGTCGTCATGCGATGCTCGAACGGGATCTTACTCTCTATCTGCTTCTTCTTCTCTGCCGGGTTCGGCACCGTCGATAACCAAGACTCGTACATCGGCGTCCATACTTCCGCGGGAAGCACCGCATTCACCCTGATCGAATAAGGCAGCAACTCCACCGCCCATTCCCTCGTGAGCGCAAGCACCGCTCCCTTCGCAGCCGCATAACCACTCGTATTGCCCTGACCCGTCAGCGAAACCTTCGAGCCAATATTCACAATACTCCCCTTTGTATTTTTCAAATGCGACAGCGCATGATGAACCATGTAATAGAAATGTCCAATGTTCCTCTCAACCGACTGCATGAATTTTTGAGGCGTTCCCTTCTCCAATCCAACACCGTCATTCACTCCAGCATTGTTTACAATACCATCGAGTCGTCCATACTTCGCAAAAGTATCCTCCACAGCTATCCGGCATGCGTCGCTGCTACCAAGATCTACGGAAATAAAATACGAGTTGGGAAGTTTCGACTGAAGGTCGTTGCCTGCAGCAGCATCCTTGTCGACAATAACAGCAGTAGCCCCCTCCGACGACAACAACTCACAGATCGCACGGCCAATGCCCTTGGCTCCGCCGGTTACGATAAAGACTTTTTTACTTAGATGAAGATCCATAAAAAGTTTTTCTCACGGAAAACACGGAATACACGGAAAGCGCTCAAAAAATTTCTTCCGTGTTTTTCGTGCATTCCGTGAGAAAGATTAAAGATGATAAAATCGGATCGCATTTTCACCAAGTATCTTCTTCTTCTCTGCGGGCGAAAGCTTTTCGATAGCCTTCTGTATCACACCAAACTGTTCTTCGTATGTCGCCGCCACCAGGCACACAGGCCAGTCAGACCCGTACACCAGTCGCGATGGGCCGAAACACTCAAGCACCACATCGATATACGGAACGATCTGATCATACGTCCAGTTGTTATAATCTGCCTCCGTAACCATACCCGACAATTTGCAATAAACATTCTCGTGACTCGCAATGGCCCGCATGTGTCGCCGCCACTGATCGATCTCCTGCTTCGCGATAGCCGGCTTCGCAACATGGTCTATGATAAACGATTGGTTCGGAAACTTCGCAACGAAGGGCTCAACCTGCAAGAGTTGATAATGATACACGAGGATGTCGTAAGTAAAATTTCGCGGGGCGAGCTCACTGATCCCACGACCAAAATCCTGGCCCAACAAAAAATTCGGATCGCTCTCGCCCTGAACAATATGACGAAAGCCCTTCACAACTTCTTCGGCCTTAAAATAGTCGAGACGCTCCTTTATGTTCGGAGCCTGGAGATCAACCCAACCAACAACACCCTTTATAAAATCATACTTTCTCGAAAAACCTATCAGGTATTCGGTCTCTCCTTCGGTTTGATCTGCCTGCACCGCCACGCATCCATCGATGTCGTTATGACGATACAACTGCTCTAATTCTTTCGGAAGGAAATCGCGGCGAATAGCGGCCATGTCATCATTGATCCAGCCATGCTTAACCGGATTATACTTCCAAAAATGCTGATGTGCATCAATTACCATAAGCAATAGCAAGCTGCTTCTGCTCTCCCATACCGTCGATACCCAGCTCGATCACATCACCGGCCTTGAGATAAACAGGAGGTTTCATACCAAGACCAACACCTGCGGGGGTCCCGGTAGAAATAACGTCGCCGGGGAGCAACGTCATGAACTGGCTGAGGTATGAAACGAGGAAGGGCACGTTGAACACAAGATTCTTCGTAGTACCATCCTGCATTGTCTTGCCATTCACTTTCAACCAGAGGCGGGTATTGTTAATATCCTTTACTTCATCGGGTGTTACCAGATAAGGGCCGATCGGCGCGAACGAGTCGGCGCTCTTTCCTTTAACCCATTGTCCACCCCGATGGAGCTGGAACTCGCGTTCGCTGTAGTCGTTGTGGAGCGCATAGCCGGCGATGTACTTCGAAGCATCGGCTTCGGAAACATAGGTTGCTTTCCTGCCGATGATCACGGCCAACTCAACTTCCCAATCGGTTTGAGTGCTGTTCTTTGGAATAATGAGGTTATCGTTGGGACCCGTGAGTGCCGTTGTCGACTTGAAGAAAACGATCGGTTCCTTCGGCAGTTCCATGTTCGACTCTTTTGCGTGGTCGGCATAGTTTAAGCCGATACAAATGATCTTCGAAGGTCTTTTTATTGGAGGACCAAATCGTGAGACTGACACTTCGGGTAAAGATCCGCTCTGAACAAATTTTTCGAGGCGCGCGATTCCATCGGTCGCAAAAAAATCTTCCCCAAAATCTTCTCCGAAAGATGACGCATCAAAATGCTTTCCGTTGCGAAACACGCCGGGTTTCTCTGAGCCGTCCTTACCAAATCTGAATAATTTCATTACATATTGAGTTTTATAGATCCACCATCAATAGGATAATCTGTTCCTGTTACAAACGAAGCCTCATCGGAACATAAATACAACGCGAGATATGCGATCTCATTGGGTGTGGCCAT
Organism: uncultured Ohtaekwangia sp.; assembly: GCA_964490505.1. Taxonomy (GTDB): domain Bacteria; phylum Bacteroidota; class Bacteroidia; order Cytophagales; family Cyclobacteriaceae; genus ELB16-189. Next base: position 243,860 of record CAZBCP010000002.1, read on the forward strand.
GCGGCCGATCGGTTGCGTCTTCGATAATTTTTCGAACATCTCCTGTTCTTTGCCTGGGTAGTTTGCCTTGATGAACCCATCTACGAAAGGAGTATGCACACGTCCGGGAGAGATGCAATTGCAGCGAATGCCGTCTTTAATGAAATCTTTTGCAACCGAAAACGTCATGCTCATTACAGCGCCCTTGCTCATGCTATAGGCGAAGCGATCAGAAATTCCCAGCGTCGCCGCCACCGAAGCAAGATTAAGGATCACGCCGTGCTTTTGTTTCTTCATGATCGGCACCACGGCATGCATCGTGTTGTATGTGCCCTTGATGTTTACGTTATAGATCTTATCGATATCGGCTTCAGAAGTGTTTTCAACATTGGCCACCTGCGCAATGCCAGCCGAGTTCACGAGGATGTCTATCCGACCATGTTGCTGAACGATCTCAGAAATAACTTTATCAACTTCGGTTTGCACCGAGACATTGGTCTTGTAAAACTTACCCGTTCCTGCTTCATTAAGATCCAGCACATTGATGATCGCACCTTGTTTCGCGAAGACTTCAGCGATCGCTTTTCCAATTCCACTGCTGGCACCAGTGATAGCGACGATCTTATTCTTTAATTCAAACATTCTTAAATATACAAAGTTAATAACCTGTCTTGATCCCTTTCTCCGTAGCCGGCACTCCATCTTTCATCCACGATGGCATTGGCGCAGCCTTCAGGTAATGATCGAAGAACTGTTTCATCCTCACCTGGAAGTCCATCCTGTTCTCTCTCTTCACGGGCCAATGTGGTTCGCCATTGTAATTCAACATCCACACCGGCTTCTCCAACCTGCGCAACGCCATATACATTTCTATACCCTGGTACCACGGCACTGCACCGTCGGCATCATTGTGGAGGATCAGCAATGGTGTCTGAATCTTATCAGCAAAGAAGATCGGCGAGTTCTCAATGAAATGCATTGGCTTCTCCCATAACGTCCCACCGATACGGCTCTGAGAATGTTCGTATTGGAACATGCGACTCAATCCACTCTCCCATCGAATGCCACCGTAAGCACTGATCATATTGGCGACAGGCGCACCAGCTTCGCCAGCTTTAAAAAGATTGGTCCGCGTAACGATGTATGCGGTCTGGTACCCGCCCCAGCTGTGTCCCTGTATGCCTATATTTTTTTCGTCGACAAATCCTTTCGCGATCAACGAAGTCACGCCGGGAAGAATAGCATTGTAGGCGCTCTCGCCCGGGAAGCCGATCTTGTAAACGATGTCGGGCACGAACACCAGGTATCCATCGCTCACATAAGTGGAACGGTTAATGGCCGAACGGAGCGGCGTCGGAGGAATATGGGAGTAGAGATTATCACTCTCTTTCTCATAGAAGTAAGTGATCATGGGATACTTCTTCTTTGGATCGAACCCCTCCGGTTTATACAGGAGTCCGTTCAACGGAACATTGTCGAGCGAACTCCAACTAACGAGCTCGACCGTGCCCCAATAATAATTTTTCATCTGCGGATTAGCTTCCGTAAGCTTCTTCATTCCGCCAAGATTGAGATCGGAGGTCCATACATCGGGAAACTCCCGAAAATTCTCTCTCGTGAACAAGATCTGGTTCGCACCCGCAGCTTTTACAGCACCAACAAACCTGAAGTTATCCATCACCAGCTTCGTCAGCTTTCCGTCTTTCAGGGAGAGCTTATAGAATCCCGATTGTTTGGTTGTCTCATTAAATGCCGAGAGCATCATCTCTTTATTTGGATCGATCGAACGCTCTTCGGGATCGAGCTTGATATATCTGTAGACAGTTTTCTCCTGCCTACCGGTCTTCGTAAGATTGATCGGTGCACGACGTCCGTTCGGATCGAAAGACCAGATGTCGTACCGATCATAGATCAGCAACGATTCGTCGTTCGTTGTCCAACCTGCTGTACCGTACTGCGACGGATAATCGGGATGATCATCTTCTTCGTCGGCAAACTTCGTAAGACCCTTTAATCTCAATGTTGAATCGGCAGCTACGCTATAAACGTACCAGGTGGTATCCGTAAGACTATACCAATAAGCATAGTTTGCTTTGGGAGATAACTGTGCGTTCCCTTTGACCCTGGTTGCAATGTCGAGTACGAGACGGCTTCGCATATCGAACAAATAAAAGTCACTGTAAGCAGGGGGATCATAAACGATCATCCGCTGGTATGGGATATTGGTCTCCATCAAAACGATAGGAGAATTCCCCTCGTCACCTATTTCTGCATTAGGAATGTCTTTAGTCGCGATCTGCGTTACGGACTTCGCAGCAACATCAAGCACCGCGGTGTACGAGCGATTACGTTCCGACTCAAGCTGTTTGTTTTGCTGTGGATAGATGAGGTTATCGGAATTGCCCCAGATCTCAACACTGACAATCTCTTCCGCAAGCTTCATGGTATCCTGCACTACTGGTGTGGGACGCGATCCAAAGAACAGTTTCTGTCCATCCTTCGAAAACCACGGAGTAGATACGTCGCTCACCAACCAGCTCGGTGGAAGCGCCAAGGAATTCTCGACATCATACATCTTCGCAGATGGATCGCTGGTCTGCCAATGAAATAACTGCGGATGACGGATCAGTGCCTTTGTTGTATCGGCATCCAAGAGGAATGCAGCTTGTGTTCCATCTTCACTGACCGCGAGACCTTTGTACTTATACTTTGAATGACCTTGATGAAGGGTTTTTAATTGCCCTGCCGTGAGATCATACCAATATAATCCAGCTTTGAAGAGACTATCGCCTGACGAAGTAAATAGGAGTCCCTTACCATTCTTCGCAAAAAGAAAATCTTTAACAAAGGAATACTGAACTGACCTATCGTCATTCAGCGACCTTATGACCATCGTGTAGCCATTCTCATCCGTGTTCTTCTTTACTTTCTTTTTGTTCTTATCGTCTTTCTTCTCCTTCTTAGCTTCTAATGTATAAGCAACCCATCCTCCTGCCTTCTCGGGTATCCTGAAAGTCTTTACGTCGGGGATCTTTTCTGTTTTTCTGGTTGCAAAAGAATAGACCGCAAGTGTGTCTTTCGGCAGGTCTTCTTTTTTCTTCTTTTGCCTCCGGAGATCTTTTACAATTTTTTGTTGGGGCTTCACTTTGAACACGGCAAACTTGCTGTCGTACGTAAGTGAAATGTTGTCGGCACGTTTTACTGAATCCTGGGTGCCGGTCTTTAGATTATAGAACACCACCTTACCGTCACCATCCTGTGGATTGATGGTAATGGCAGCAAAATTCCCGTCAGGTGTAAGTGCTTTCGATCCGATCTCCTTCCACTGATCATAGACCGCGTGCGAAAGAGGTTTCTTTTGAACGGGAGCGGCTGATTTCTTTTGGGAGAATGCTACGAGTGCGGGAGCACACAGCAGAAAGGTTAGGATAAGCTTCATGTACGAAAGGTATTTAAAACCTATCGCACACAAAAGAGGAAAGCTCTCGCTAACGTCATTACCCGAATTGATCGGGGTGATCCTGCCTTTAGCGGTTAGTTGTCGTTCTTGATATCACCCTTGAAATACTTTTCCTCATCGAACTCGTCGCCGTCTTTTTTCTCCTGGACAGGTCCCATCTGTAGAATGCGGAACTCAGTGCGGCGGTTGCGGGCGCGGCCTTCGGGATTGTCGGTGCCGTCGGGATTTGTGTTACGGGCTACGGGCCTGTCTTCGCCATAGCCTTTAGCGACAAGCCTGTTTTTATCGATACCCTTTTTCACCAGGTATGCAACGGTTGACTCGGCACGTCTTTGCGATAAAATGATATTGTACTCACGCGATGCAGTACTGTCGGTGTGCGAACTAAGCTCCATCTTCGTAATGTCGGGGTTGTCGTTCAGAAGCTCGACAAGCTTATCGAGTTCCTTCGCTGCAATCGGATTGATATTAAAGCTATCGAGACCGAAGTTGATGTTCTTCAACCTAAAGGCAATATTGGTAGCCTTCTTATCGAGTATCATCAGGGTGTCGAGTGTGATATTCGTAACAAGCTCTTTTAAAGATTCGAGCGGCACTCCCTTACCGACTGTAGTATACGGCTGACGCTTGGAGATATATCCGTCGGCTTCTCCCGTGAGTGTGTAATTTTCGTTATCGTATATCCTGAAGAGGAACTTACCGTCGTTACCGGTTACGAAGTCCTGCATTACCTGGCCGCTGGCATCAAGCAATTGAACTTTAGTGTCGGCGAGCACTTCTCTTGAACTGTCTGCTTTCAAAGTATAAGTAATACCCTGTAAGTAATAGTTGACAACCCTAAGGTTAGGATCCTCATTCACGAACGTGTAAATGTCATCGTCTCCCTTTCCTCCATCGCGGTTGGATGTAAAGAAGCCACGGTCGGGGCGGAAGAGGAACATCCCAAAGTCATCGCCGGTGCTGTTCACGGGGCGACCAAGGTTCTCGACAACTGTCTTGCCATTAACACGATTCACCACGAAGAGATCTAACTGGCCGTAGCCGGGATGGCCATCGGATGAGAAATACATCTTACCGTTCTCAGCAACATATGGGAACATCTCGTCGCCGGCCGTATTGATGTCGGCGCCGAGATTTTTTATACGAGTGAATCGACCGCGACTATCCATCACTGCCGTCCAGATGTCGAGGCCGCCAAAACCACCGGGCCTGTTAGAAGCGAAGTAGATCGTTTTTCCATCGTTCGCAAATGCCGGCGTCGACTCCCAGTTCTTCGGAGTGTTCACACCCGCTGCCGGTTGCGGCTCGGTCCACTGACCATTGCGGAAGCGTGATACGTAAAGATCTACATCGTCGGAACCTTTTCGTTTCCCGGTGTTTCCCTTTGCAAACACCATCGTTCTTCCGTCGGGTGTAAACGTGATACAGCCCTCGTTCACGTTCGAATCGTTGATCGATTCTGGTAATTGCTTGATCGTATTTACATCAACGTTAGCACCTTTAGTTTCCACGCGATACAGGTCGGTGAAAGGTGTTCCGGATGCCTCGTAAATTCTTCCGTTGGTCCTCGACGAGGTGAAGTACAATTCTCCATTCAAATAGGAAGGAGCATACTCGGTGAAGGGAGTATTGATGGCATCGAGGTTCTTGATCTTGTAATAACTTTCTTTCTCGTTGAGCTTGTCGAGACCTGAAAGACCCGCGATCTCTTTCGCAGCACGTTTCTTCATCGGCTCTGTTTCGGCGTTAGCCTGGAGGTCTTCGAATTGTTCGCGTGCTTCGGAATACTTACCGTTGGCTTGCAATGCCTTTGCGTAGTAGAGCTTTACAGAATCGTCATTGATCTTGGGACCTTTAGCCTTCGAATAGAAAGATTCGGATTGTTGAATGCGGTTCGATTGCCGAAATGATTCAGCTACATAATAATTAGCTACTCCATTGTTGGGATTTTTTTGAAGGACATCCGTATAAAAGTTGATGACCTTCTGATATTTGCCCTGCTTGAAAGCTTTCTGCATCTTCTTGTCTGCCGAACAAGAGGCCAGAAGCGTGATAGCAAGAATTGTTGTAGTGATCGCCCTGAATTTCATATCGCACGCAGAGAGTAAAGCTACGAAAATAGCCTCGAATTGAGGTTAGCTTTTATGCTAACGCAGAATTAGGTAAATATTTCACAAGCCACGTTTTTTCGACCGGAGTTTTCCAGCTGCGGGAAAGGTCGCCACGCGACGGCACCAGGTTGTTAAAAGTAATGGAGGACTTGCCCAGCTTTCCCGATTCGAAAAGGGACTTCAGGCGGGCCAGCGGATGAGTTACAACTGCATTCCCATCAAGAAAAGCCACTTTCGTCCTGTCGAACAGGTCGATCCCCAGGCGCGACTGGAGGTCTTTCAAAGCCCTTACGGAGCTATCGATAGAGCAGCCGCTGGGCAGATGATAGTCTTCATCGGTAGCAAGAATGATAAACTGGTTGTGCTCGATGGAGTAGCTGGTCTTTAGCGGCTGCGAGTGCGCGACCCACTGTTGGCAGAATTCTTTCAGGGCTTCGTCGGCAAACTGTTTCTCCTGGTCCGAAAGTTTACGGTCGGCCTGGTAAATCCAGATGCGGGAATGATCCGGGAGGGTTTCAAAGGGAACGTACATGTTTTTGAAACAGTAAAGTGATGTCAGGAGTTCAGGATTCGTAGACAGTAAGTAGTGGACAGTGAGCGGTGACCGTCTACTGAATACCGTCTACTGCTTACCTTCCATAGATTCAAGTAGAAGCTCAGCGATATCCTTTACCTTCAGTTCATTTTCTTTTTCTTTATTCTTCACCCCATCGCTCATCATCGTCATGCAAAAAGGGCAGGCGGTGGCGATAGTTGTTGCGTTGGTTGCGATGGCTTCTTCGGCTCGCTCGATGTTGATATCCTTTTTCCCTTTCTCGGGTTCCTTGAACATTTGGGCTCCACCCGCTCCACAACAAAGGCCGGTTGTCCTGCACCTTTTCATTTCCACAAGGTCTGCGTCGAGAGCCTGGAGAACTTCGCGGGGGGCTTCGTAGATGTTGTTGGCGCGACCGAGGTAACATGAGTCGTGATACGTGATCTTCTTCCCAACATAACTTCCTCCTCCCTTCATCTTCACTTTTCCTTCGTTGATGAGTTTCTGAAGGAACGACGAGTGGTGCATTACATCATAGGTTCCTCCCAGCTGGGGATATTCATTCTTTAGTGTGTTGAAACAATGCGGGCATGCAGTAACGATCTTCTTGATGCCATATCCATTCAGCACCTGGATATTGCTCATTGCCTGCATTTGGAAAAGGAATTCGTTGCCGGCTCTTCGTGCTGGATCGCCGTTGCATGTTTCTTCGGTGCCTAGCACAGCGTACTTGATGCCTGCGGCTTCGAGGATCTTTGCGAAGGCGATGGTTACTCGCTTGTAGCGGTCGTCGTACGACCCGGCACATCCAACCCAAAAAAGTATTTCGGGGGTTTCTCCTTTCGCGGCAAGATCAGCAACTGTGGGTATGGTCATATTTATATGAATGAACGTTCATATACCAAAAAACTCAAGCATTCTTCGCCCAATTAAACCTATCCGCCGCCGGGAATTTCCACGGTGCGAAGTTAGTCTCAACATTCTGAAACATCGAGTTCCATTGCGCCGGCGAACCAGATTCTTCCATCGCCACATAACGACGCAACTCTAATATAATATCCAACGGGTTTATGAGAACCGGGCAGGCTTCAACACAAGCATTGCAGCTTGTACACGCATTGATCTCTTCCTTTGTGATATAGTCATTAAGAAGAGTTTTCTCTTTATTAATACCATTAGTGAGATCCTCCATCCTGTCCCTCACATCCATCATGATCTTACGCGGCGAAAGCTTCTTGCCTGTGATATTCGCGGGACATTCCGATGTACAACGACCGCACTCAGTGCACGAATAGGCAGCTATCAGGTGAACACGAGCAAGATCGTTCACATCCTTTGCACCAAAACGGCCCGGCTGATCGGTGGGCAAGCCAGGCGCTGGTGGAGTTCCTTCGGTTTGTTCTACCGGCAAACCCAGCATCGACTTTACTTCCCTCGTCACTACGGGCATGTTATGCATCTCACCTTTGGGTTCAAGTCGGGCATAGTATGTATTCACGAAGGCCATGAAGATGTGAAGGTGCTTCGAATAGGTTACGTACACGGCGAAACCCAGGATCCCAATAATGTGAAACCACCACGCTACTCTTTCGACAACCTCATGACCATGTTCATCCAATGAGCTGAAAAGCGGCGCGATCATCGAGCTGAAGAAGAACGAATTGATCACATAATATGTGTCGTGTACCTGTATTTCTGTGTGATCATTGGCATTCATCGTGAGGATAGCACACATCAATACGATCTCTGTGATCAAAATGAGATTTGCATCCCTGCGGGGCCAGCCGTTAAGCTCCGTGCTCTGGAATCTCGGAAGCTTTTGAACATTTCTTCGGAAAAGAAAAACGACGCATGCCAACAGCACCAGCACCGCCAGCAGCTCGAAGATGTTCATTACCGCGTAGTAGAATCTGCCGAGGACTGGCAAGAAGATCCTGTGCGTGCCGGCAAGCCCATCGATGATGAACTCGAGGACTTCTATGTTGATCACAAGAAATCCGATGTAAATGAAGAGGTGAAAGATGGCGGGCAACGGGCGCTTGAACATCTTCTTCTGTCCGAAAGCAACCAGCAGAACATTTTTCCACCGAAGTGACGTGTCGCCGCCGACGGCTTCGTGTTTCCCCAGTGCTATTCCGGCCCTAATAAACCGAACCCTCCTGGCGATTAAGTACGCGGCAATAACAAGTATTGCCAGAAAGGCAATTTGTTGAACGATCATCATGTTACTCAAAGTAACTACTTCTTTCCTCTATCCCGATTACTCCGCGACAAGTTTTTCAACACCATGATGTCAACGGGGTTTTCATTCCACTGTTTGTCGATCGCAGGAGTTACCTGGTCGTCGAAGTCAAGGGCGCTCAGAAGTATATCGAGATAACCGTCGGCGTCCAGATCTACGGTCTCCATCAGAAGCCAGCGACCGGACGCGGCCAGTGGCGTGGTGTGCGGGATCATGTCGCCGTTATTGTTTTCGAAATACACGAATCCTCTTTCGGGTGTTTTTTTGAAATCGGGGAAGAACGAGACGGCGGCAACATCCATATCACCATCTTTATCGAAATCGCGGGCAAGGGCCATCGAAGCTCCGTAGAGCTGACCGAACCACCACTCCCTGAAATGATTTTCTCCGTCGTTCACAAACACCCGTACGCCATGATAAGGCTTAAAGATCTTTGAATAATCGGCGTTGTCACCATTCACCGTAATGATATCCCAATGGCCATCATTGTTGAAATCTCCAATGTCAAAATAATCGGACCCGTAAGACGGCGGGAACTTCAATAGCGTTGTCACCCTAAATCGAAAGCTCCCGGCATTGGTATACAGCGACACGTTCTCGTCGCCCTGGGAGAACATAACGAGTATATCCAACATTCCATCGCCTGTAAAATCTTTGACTATTACTCTTCGCGCACCGGGTAGTTCGCTTATGGCGTGCTCTCGATACTGACCATTATTGTTTTCATATACCGAGAGCCTGCCGCTATAGTTACCGAAGTTGCAAACGACGAAGTCTTGCTGTTTGTCGTTGTTGAGATCTGCCTGTTCTAAATGTACCGGGCGTTTCAACGAGTCGATGAGCGTTTGGATTGTATCGCCCTTCAGCCTGGCAATAACACCCAGCGGCTGATCATTCGGGTCCATGTATCCCATCAGGGTAACAAGATGTTCGTTGTTGCTCTGAAACAATATGCTCGATGCAGCTGTCGGTGTTTTTATCGAATCGATACGTTTGAAGTTATAATCATACTCGTACAAGGCTCGATCCCTGTTCGCAAACCAAAGTCTTTTATTAATAGTGTCGGCCCTCACCATACAAAACGTGGGTCGACGATTCAATAATTTCAGTTGTTGTACTTCGAACTGATCTAATTCTTTTGTCTCATACAGCGGCGGCAATTCAAGTGAGTCGGGGGCCTCGCGTTCATAATAATTCATGATCGCTTCGAACTCGTTTTCCGACATCATTGGATTCTTAGGCAGTGTTTGAATCACGTAAGGATAGTCGGCTTCACTAAGCCTGAGCAATACCGAGATGTCGATGCCCATTCGAACGGCCATCTGTGGCATTACAGTTCGCCACGCTTCTTTGCTTAGCAGCGATGGTTCAGGGTAGGAGTGACAGGTACCGCAGTACTGTTTGGCAAGGATCTCTTCTTTCTGTTCTTTCGTTGTGCATGAGATCGTAAGTGAAAACACGACCACAGCGACCAACCCGGCAAATCTCATGCGCAATAATTACAAGATTTTTGCGTCGAACCTAAATTTCCATACTTTTGTGCCCCTCGCAGTTAACTATCGGCAAAACCCGATGATTGGCGGCCCTGAAAAGGTGACGTAGCTCAGTTGGTAGAGCAAAGGACTGAAAATCCTTGTGTCGGGGGTTCAATTCCCTCCGTCACCACTACAAAAGGCCATTCTGAAATTCAGAATGGCCTTTTTTCTTACATCCGCCTCACAACGCCTTTAACATCCTTGCTTTGTTGAGGCGCCGCTTGCTAAATTCATTACCGAGCCCAGTGTTGTTGAAAGCACCCTAAATTCGATGGTGATGAGTGATATAGTCGCGGCGCAAACCCCGTTTCTCTACCTGGCTCAGTTTATTCTTGGTTTGGGCATTGGCATAATGCTCACCTATTTCAGCCGGGTATATACACGTATCTATCTTAAAACATGGTCGTTTAGCGCCTACACATTTTGTGTTCATGCGGTTTCATTTGCTTACCTGACTTCAACTTTTGGAACCGACCCGATGATGCGAACATTCGCCGGTCTTCTGTCGGCGTTGTTCAATAATGCCCATATCGTACTGATGTTCGTCGGGGTGTACGAAGCCATCAATCAAAGGGCGATCAAGAAAAGTCTGTTTCGACTATGCCTCGCTGGCGGCGTTGGTGTGGGCGCCATTTGTGCGGCCGCCTTCGCTGTCGACCCAAAAGATTTCATCTACCAGGTGGGCACGCTCGACTTCGTTACGGGTGCATCGTTCGTTGCGGCCGGTTCTATACTTTTATTTACAAGAGGTCTTCGCGGTATCGGTGTTAAGCTTGTTGCTGTGAGCTTTATCTTTTATGGCCTCACTCATCTCTATGATCTCAGGGCCGTGGTGTTGTTTGTGATGGGTGAAAAGATCTTGCTTCCTCAGCTGTTGGGACTTGTTAAGATCGTGATCATAGCATTGATCGGCTTTGGTTTGGTTATCTGGCTTCTCGAAGACGAGCAGGTTCAGCTCCGGAAGACCAATCGCGAGCTCGATAATTTCATTTACAGCACGTCGCACGACCTGCGCGCGCCTGTTGCTTCTGTTCTTGGACTCATCACGGTGGCGCGGAGCGAGGTTAAAGATCACAATGCCATGAACTACCTCCGGCTTATCGAAGACCGGGTGTTTAAGCTCGACCGGGTGATCATGGATATTCTGAACATCTCGAAGGTCAAAAAATCTGAACTCAAGTACGAAATGGTCGATTTTAATGCTCTTTTTGCGGATTCCATTGCCGACGTGAAGGTCCTCGCCGAAGGCAAAAAGATCGACATACGCTACATGGCGTCGTCGTCCAACCAGTTTCTTGGCGACTATAGTCTCACCAAAATGGTCCTCGGGAACCTCCTCAGCAATGCAGTCAAGTACCACTGCCCCGACAAACCCGACCCATACATCCAGGTCGACTTCGAAAAGACGATGGGCAAAGTATCATTCGTTGTGGCCGATAATGGAGAGGGTATCGGTAAGGAACATCACGATAAAATATTCGACATGTTTTATCGCGCTTCAGAGAACTCACAGGGCACAGGTCTGGGACTGTATATCGTTAAGGAAACACTCGCGAGGATCGGTGGGTCCGTCGAACTTCAATCGAAGCCTGGAACGGGGACAACTTTTAAGATTACGTTGGAGCAACCGGCGTAGCGTTCAGGGTTCAGAGTTCAACGTTCTCGAACTCCGAACGCTGAACCCTGAACTCTGAACCTACCTCCTCTTCTTCCTCACCAACGCCTCTCCCTTAATAAACCGATTTAAGTGAACGGTCGCTTTTCCAAATGCATATCCAACTCCGACAGCCAACGGATAATCACTTGCCCAATGAACATCATTATTGATCATCGCCAAACCCACAAGTGACATGATCGAGATGCCGACAGGTCTTATCCATTTTTTCTCCGGATAATTTTCAGTTATCACAACATACGTTGCCACCATCGTTCCCATGTGTCCACTTGAAAATGCATCGTACATCGAAACATTCTTTTGATACGTGGATGGCTTCGGGAATGGCCTCCATTTGCCTCCATCCTGGGTAGCACGAAAGGGACTTTCGCGACCGCTGATCCTCTTAATGAACTGCGTCATGAAACCGGCGGCTGTAGTAGCCTGCACTATTTGCGAAGCGGTCGAAATTGCTCTAAAATCCTTCTTTGCAGCCCCATAACCCCACATTCCCCCGGCGATCAGCAAAGGCGGAATACCCTCGCCGATGGAATAAATAACTGTGTTCAGGTTCTTTGGCGTGTCATAAAGATCGAGTCCAAGCACCTTAATGCTCTTGCCATAACTACGCGTGTTGTCGAGGCCGATGTATCGCGATGCCTGTTGCGTTTTATCGGCTATGTCCTGATCGACGATCAGTAATACAGCGGTTGTTGCAGCTATGATCGCGAATGGTTTTAAGTTTTCTTTTCTGAAAACATTGTGAGCGGCGACGGCATACGTCCTGGGTATCTTGATAATGAATGAAAATGGTCGAGGTTTTGGATAATAATAGGTTGTGTCGTCGACATGATATGATTGCAACGCGCTGCTGTCGTATAGTTGGGCAGATGCATGTAAACAAAATGACGTCAGAACGGTCCAAAGAAAGAACTTGTTCAATGCTGTTTTTTTTCGAAATTACACCTAAACCCGAACTTGTGAAGAGGTACATACTTCTGCTCTTAGCGATTTATTTCCCTGAATTTGGCTTCGGTCAGTGTACCGATTCAATTCCCGCGTCGAAAGCACATCGCCTCATTCATGCAATTGCAGCTCCTTCCGTCTTCATTGTCGGTGGACTCATCGTCAGCAACCATAATCAGTCGATCCAAAAACACTTTCGTACCACACTCGACGAGCGAGGGCCGAAAGCGCCAAGCAACATAAGCGACTACACGCAGTTTGCTCCTTTAGGGCTTGCGTTCCTGATGAATGCAGTACATAAAAAGGGGGAGCACAAGTTCGTAAAGCAATTGTCGCTCGCGGCTCAATCGGAAGCATTAATGATAGCGATGGTTCGTCCGTTGAAATATTTCACGAATGAACGCAGACCTGATGGTGGTCCTAACTCATTTCCGTCGGGCCATACGGCGCAGGCATTTATGGCGGCCACATTCCTTCACAAAGAATATGGACATAAAAGCGTTTGGTATAGCATCACCGGTTACACGATGGCTACGGCTGTAGGAACGTGCCGCATGATGAGCAATCGTCACTGGGCTTCGGATGTACTGGTGGGCGCGGGTATTGGTATTCTTTCGACGAACCTGGTTTACTTAAATCATAAACACAGGAAGAAGCATAGTAAACTTCAGGATTTAGACGTCTCGGCGGCTCCGAACGGGTTTTATATGTCGATGAAGCTGTAGAAGATTGATCATTAACGATTGGTCATTAACGATTGTTCATTGACGATTGATCATTGCATTGGAAGATCGGTAAATGAATGATCAATCGTTAATCGTTAATCGTTAATCGTTAATCGTCAATCGTTAATCGTCAATCGTCAATGATCAATTATCAATGTCCACCTGCCCTCTTAACAAATCCTCAAATGAATCCCGTTCGCGGATCAATCGAGCCGCACCATTAATCACAAGCACTTCCGCCGGTCTCAATCTCGAATTGTAATTCGAAGCCATTGAGTATCCGTACGCGCCTGCGTTCTTAAGCACAATAAGATCCCCCTCGCGAACTTCATTCAACTCGCGATCGGAACCCAGGGTATCAGTCTCACAAATGTTCCCGACAACCGTATAGGTTTTTAACGGTCCCGTCGGATTCGAAATGTTCACTATCTCGTGATATGCGTTGTACATCATGGGGCGGATCAAATGATTCAACCCGGTATCGACACCGACGAACGTGAGCGCGGGAGTTTCTTTTACCACGTTTGTTTTTGTAACGAGATAACCTGCTTCGCTAACGATATATTTTCCCGGTTCGATCCAAAGCTGCAGGCCATGACCGATCTCTTTTTCGAAAGCATGGAACTTCGCCGCTAACTGCGTTCCGATTGCTGGCAGATCCGTGATCTTATCATCTTTCTTGTAAGCCACCTTAAATCCTCCGCCGAAGTCGAGGACTTTCAGATCCGGAAAATCTTTCGCGGCACCGAAGAAGATATCCGACATCTTCATGAACACATCCGTCTCAACGATCTCCGAACCGGTATGAATATGTAATCTCTCTAACCTTATGTTATACTTTTTGATGATCTCCTTGATCTGTGGGAGCTGTTGGATCGATATCCCGAACTTCGAGTTTACGTGACCGGTAGAGATCTTGATGTTGCCGCCCGCCATGATATGCGGATTGAGGCGGACCCCGCACGGATAGGTATTGCCGTATGTCTGGCCGAATCTCTCGAGCATCGTGAGGTTATCAACGTTAACACTCAGTTTCAGATCGACACCCTCTTTGATCTCCGAAAAATCGACGCAGCTTGGCGTATAGTTGATGCCTTCGGGGGCGAACCCGGTTTGAATAGCTATTCGTGCTTCATTTATGGAGACGGCATCGATGCCAACGTCATGTTTACGAAGTAATTTCAATATAGAGATGTTCGTAAGCGCCTTCATAGCATACTTGATGCGCAGGTCGGTGCCTTCGAATGCCTTCTTAAGGTTGGCAACCTGGGTTACGATCTTGTCGGCATCGTATAAGTAAAGCGGCGTTCCGAATTGGTTGGCGATGTCGGCGATTTCGAGGCTCTGAATCTTCATTTTTATTTCACGCAAAGAGCGCAAAGGGAGTTCAACGCAAAGAAAATGCAAAAAAAGCTCTTAGCGACCTTTGCGATGGATTTACTTTGCGTTCTTTGCGTGAAATATGAAATTGTTCTTTCGCGAAGCAGGGCAAGGTGAGCCGTTGATCATTCTTCACGGGCTGTTCGGTTCGTCCGACAACTGGTATTCTCTTTCAAAAGTCTTTGCTACGAAATACCGCGTCTTTACCATCGATCAGCGCAACCACGGACAATCGCCGCATAGCGATGCACACGATTACAAACTCCTTACAGAAGACCTCGAAGAGTTCGTCAGCGATCATCAGTTGGACAAACCGATAATACTCGGTCACTCTATGGGTGGTAAGGTGGCGATGAACTTCGCCATCAAAGATCCAGACAGGACCGGGAAGCTGATCGTCGTCGACATTATGCCCAAGTCATATCCATTGCATCACGATCATATACTTGGCGGCATGAAATCGCTCGACCTCGCGGCTCTTCAGTCGCGTGGCGAAGCCGACCAGATCCTTTCGAAGCGGATCCCGAAGATCGACGAACGCCAGTTCATTATGAAGAACCTGGCCCGCGACGAGCAACAAAAGTTCGAATGGAAGATCAACCTCCCTTCGCTGGATGCCAACATCGACCGCATGGGAGAGGCGTTACAGTACGAAGGTCAATACACAGGCCCGACATTATTCATTAAAGGAGGCAAGTCGAATTACTATAAGCCTGGTGATGAAGCCACTGTTGCCAAATATTTTCCAAATACCAAATGGGTAACATTGGATACGAGTCATTGGGTCCAGGCCGAAAAACCAAAGGAATTCGAGGAAGTCGTAATGCAATGGTTAATGGCCGGTGGTCAATGATCAATGGGAAATCTTTATCTAATACCAAATGTCATTGCCGAAGGAGCAACCAGCACAATACCTCCACAGGTATTATCGGTGCTCCCATCTATTGATGTCTTTCTTGCCGAAGACGTTAGGACCGCGCGGCGATTTCTGAGCAGCCTGAAGATCTATAATTCGATAGAAGCGTTAACATTTCATGTTCTTGACAAAGACACAAAGGATGTTGCTCCATTTTTTTCGAAAGGCAAAAACATCGGCGTGATCTCAGAATCCGGTTGCCCCGGCGTAGCCGACCCCGGCGCTCTTGCTGTGGCTTATGCCCATGCCAACAACATCCAGGTCGTTCCGCTGGCCGGTCCTTCATCGTTACTGATGGCTTTAATGGCTTCGGGGTTGAATGGGCAGCGGTTCGCATTTCACGGATACATCCCCATCGACTCCAAGGAAGCTGTGGAAACCCTTCGAACAATGGAAAAGGAATCGAAGAAAAAGTCGCAGACACAGATCTTCATCGAAACGCCGTATCGTAACAACCAGTTGTTTGACCTTCTGTTGAAAACCCTTCAAAAAACGACCCTTCTAACGGTAGCGATCGATATCACTGGTAAAGAAGAAAGCATCAAAACGCAATCGATCGGAAAATGGCAGTCATCGAAAATAACATGGCCAAAACAACCGGCTGTGTTTCTTTTCCTTGCTTGAGAAATTCTTAACTTTGCCGCCTCTAAAATAAAATCAAAAACACCACTCGAATGCCTTATTTGTTCACCTCCGAATCAGTTTCTGAAGGTCACCCCGACAAAGTTGCAGACCAGATCTCCGATGCCTTGATTGATTACTTTCTCGCGTATGACGCAAGCTCAAAGGTGGCTTGTGAAACACTCGTAACCACCGGCCAGGTTGTGCTTGCTGGTGAGGTGAAATCGAAGGCCTACCTCGATGTCCAGGACATTGCCCGCGAGGTGATCCGTAAGATCGGTTACACAAAAAGCGAATACATGTTCGAGGCTAACAGCTGCGGTATTTTCTCGGCGATCCACGAACAGTCTTCGGACATTAACCAGGGTGTTGAAAGAAAGAAGAAGGAAGACCAGGGCGCAGGCGACCAGGGTATGATGTTCGGTTACGCTACGGCCGAAACCGACAACTACATGCCTCTTCCGCTCGACCTTGCTCATTCGATCCTCCGTGAGATGGCAGCTATCCGTCGCGAAGGCAAAGTGATGACTTACCTTCGTCCCGACGCGAAGTCGCAAGTGACTATCGAGTATGCGGACGACAACACTCCCCAGCGCATCGACACCATCGTGGTTTCTACGCAGCACGATGATTTCGATAAAGACAATGCGATGTTGGCCAAGATCAAAGAAGACATCATCAACGTTGTTATTCCCCGTATCAAGAAAAAACTTCCAAAGCGTGTACAAGCTCTCTTCGGCAGCGATATCAAATATCACGTTAACCCGACCGGTAAGTTTGTGATCGGTGGTCCTCATGGCGACACAGGTTTAACTGGTCGTAAGATCATCGTTGACACTTATGGTGGTAAGGGCGCACACGGTGGTGGCGCATTTTCAGGAAAAGATCCTTCGAAGGTTGACCGTTCGGCAGCTTATGCTACGCGTCACATCGCGAAGAACCTGGTTGCTGCCGGTGTTTGTGACGAAGTACTGGTACAGGTAGCATACGCTATCGGTGTTGCGAAGCCTGTAGGTTTGTATGTGAACACATACGGTACCGCGAAAGTGAAGCTCAACGATGGTGAGATCGCAGAGAAGATAGAAAAGATCTTCGATATGCGTCCCTATTTCATCGAAGAACGTTTCAAGCTTCGTACGCCTATCTATTCGGAGACCGCAGCTTATGGTCACATGGGCCGCGAACCGAAGACAGTAGAGAAAGTATTCAATAAAGGAAAACACAACGAAGTGAAGATGAAAGTGGAACTGTTCCCCTGGGAAAAGCTCGACTACGTCGACACTGTTAAAAAAGCATTTAAGCTTTGATAATACGGCTGACCTTCCTGGTTGCATTCTGGGCACTCATGTTTGCTTCGTGCAAAGAGGTGTCGTTCCGTGAACCGCAGCCATCGGGAGTGAAGCAGTTACAAGAAGTACCGGAGGCCCTACGTGGTATGTATATACCCGTAGGCGCCGAACCCGACGATAAGGCGGACACGCTTATCATCGAATCGTGGGGTTACCATTTCAAAGATTCAAACGATAAAGACTGGTTAGGACGAGGCACGATCAGCGATTCACTGGTCGTTAAGTTCTATCAGAATTACTATTTCGTGAATTTCCGCGCTGGCGACCAATGGGTACTCAGGTTAATCAAACAGAACGCAAACGGCAGCATCGAATTTCTCTCAATCGATCTGCAAAGCGATGAATCATCGAAAGACAAACTCAAAAAACTATCGAAGAAGGTTAAGTATAAAGAGGTAAAACGTGGCGACGATACATTTTACCAGATCAACCCCACACCAGCACAGTTGTTGACTCTTATTAACGAAGGTTTCTTTACTGGCACGACTCTTGAACGACGGAACAAATAAGCACCGTTTTTCGTAACTTATTCCTTTAACAAATACCCTTATACCTTAAATCAATGAAAGCGAAACTTATCCTGTTGGCGGCTGCCATTGCGGTAGCCTCCGGTTCACAGGCTCAAGTGCTCAACAAGCTTAAAAACAAAAGCGAGCAGAAGGCGGGCGAGGCAATCGACAATCTCTTTAGCGGCAAGAAGAAAGGCCAGAATGGAAGCAGCGGCTCCGCTAACGGGAATGGCCAAAACGGTTCTGGAAACGGAAGCGGCAATGGCACAAGCGGATCGGGTGGCAACAACAATCCTTCGAACAACAGTGGTGGTGGTTTAGTATCCACACCTCCCGATGTAAAGCAAAATCTTTCCGACGCCGAAGTTGCTTATAAAAAATCGAGCTACGGCGAAGCACGTTACGCCGTGCAGCAAGCTATGCTCGGTGTCGAGCTCGAGATCGGCAACAAGATCCTGAAGTCGCTTCCCGAAACAGTTAGCGGCCTGAAGAAAGACGAGAGCGCCGACCAGGTAACAAGCACTGGTTATGGTTGGGCAGGGCTCACCATTCACCGCGAGTACAACGACAGCAACGACAAAGAGCTTCGCGTTACAGTTGCCAACAACGCTATGTGGATGGCTGGTGTAAATGCATACCTCTCCAACGGTGGTTATGCACAACAGACAAACGGTCAGCAGAACTGGAAGCAAACTAAAGTGAAGGGCAACAGGGCGATTATCGAATACGACCAAAGCTCGGGTTATAAGCTCAGCGTTCCGCTTGGACAATCATCGCTTATTGTTTACGAAGGTGTGAACATCGCAAGCGAAGCCGACATGATGAAGGCCGCAGAGGCGATCGATATTGATGGCATCAAAAAACAACTTGGAGAACAGTAAAACATTATTCATTACACATTGATCATTGAACAATGAAAAAGATACTACATATAGCTGCAATTCTGGTTGCCTTTAATGCTTCGGCACAGGACTTCGACAAGAACATTGCGACAGCACGCAGCTCTTACGGCTCCGGTGATCTCGAGAACGCCAGGTTTGCGATGGAGCAAATGCTCCGCGACCTCGACATCGAAATTGGAAAAGAGATCCTTAAGATGCTCCCCACACAGATCGGCTCATTGAAAGTAAATGAAAAAGAAGACAACCTCACTGGCGGAGCCGGTTATGCTGGCGGTCTCTACGTACATCGCACATATGGGGCTTCTCCGAAAGCCGGGCAAGTCGAGATCATCAACAACTCGCCTTTGATCAACTCATTGCAGACTATTCTCACGGCTCCGCTGATCGGTGGAATGATGCGCGATGAGAACCAGAAGCAGATCAAGATCCAGGGATATAAGTCGCTGCTCACGAAGAACGTGAACAGTGAAACCGCAAAGACCAACTACGAATTGCAGATCCCGATGAACAACACGCTGGTAACCGTTCGCATGGACGACAGCAATGAACAGGAGATCACTGCAGCTGCGAATGCCATTCCATTGTCCAAGATCGTTGCGATAGCACAGTGATCTGGATCATTTTAATATTGATCTTAGTCGTATGCTCACCCTTCGCGGTGGGCATACTGCTTTCTGCCCCTACCTATAAAGGACCTGTAACTGATCACTTCAACGGAAAACAGTTTATCAATCCCACCGGTGTAAAAGCCAAGGGACTTCCCGATGTATTGAAATGGGTGCGTGAGCGCAAGCGCAGTACGTGGATCTATAAACGAGATGTCAAGGTCGGTCCTCGTCCGTTGCCTCGATACGATGGCGGCGTTCGAATAACGCACGTTAATCATTCAACATTCCTTATCCAGGTCGATGGTGTGAACATCATCACCGATCCGGTGTGGAGTGAGCGAGTAAGTCCGTTCACGTTCGCCGGCCCGAAGCGGATGCGACCACCCGGGATAAACTTTGATGACCTGCCGAAGATCGATCTGGTCTTGTTGAGTCATAATCATTACGATCATCTCGACATCACTACACTGAAAAAGATCCACGATAAGTATAATCCAAAGTACATCGTGCCACTTGGCGTGGGTGGTTATCTGAACAGCAAGAACATCAGTGCGGTGCAGGAGCTGGACTGGTGGCAAACAACTGCTTTCGGCACCGGGTTTACGATCGAAGCTGTGCCTGCCCAACATTTCAGTGGCAGAGGAACATTAGACCGCGACAGAACATTGTGGTGCGGGTTTGCTATTCACGGCGCTCATGGCAACGTTTACTTCGCTGGCGATACCGGGTACAATCCAAAAACGTTTAAAGAAATCGGCGAAAGAACAAAGCCGACGTTGGCGATACTTCCGATCGGCGCTTACAAACCAGAATGGTTTATGTCACCCATACACTGTTCTCCCGACGAGGCCGTGCAGATATTTAAAGACCTTGGTTCGCCACAGAGCATTGCCAGCCACTTCGGAACATTTCCGCTTGCCGACGATAGTTGCGAGGATCCGACTGATCGATTACGGGAAGTATTAAAAAAGGAGGGGATCGATAACTTCTTTATTCTTAATGAGGGGATTGCGAGGGATTTCTAGTTTCGAGTTTCTAGTTTCTAGTTGTCCTTCGAAGGCAAACTAGAAACCAGAAACTCGAAATCTTTAAATCTCCTTCTCCAGCTTCGCAATTCTATCGTTAGCCTCTGTTTTCCCTCCGTTCGCGGCTAGTTTATAAAGTTCTAGCGCTTCCCGTTTGGTGTCTTTCTTTTTCTTTGGGGCGAAGTGTGTCCGTTTTGCGGCTTCTTCAAGAGCGAGAGCACGCTGGTAATAAGAGTCGGCAAGATCGAACTGCGCTTTCTCTGTTACTTGTTTCACTTGTTCTTCGAGTTGCGCAACCTGCTGCTGCTTTGCTGTGATCTGGTCTGTCTTGTCGGCGATCTCTGCTGTCTGAAGATCGATGGTGGTGAGCAGGGTGTCGTTCTGTGCACGGTAATGTGCTACTTGTTCGGTCAACACTGCCAGCTCTTCCGCTCTTGTTGCAAGATCTTTTTTCAGCTTGGCTATTGTGGCCGCATAGTTCGACGTCGACGCCTTGCTCTTCTTTAATGCCATCTCGAGGTCTTCGATCTTCGCCTGGGTAGAAGCTACGAAGGTGTTGATCTCACGCATCCTGTTTGTGTAGTCGACATAAGATGTGCCTTCTACGAGGTCGGTGCGGAGCGCATGCCGGTTGGCGTCGATCGAGTCGATCATGAGCCCAACCTCTTGCAGCGTTTCGGCCATTTGCCTGTTGACGGCTACCTCTACACGGAGAGAATCTACCTCTTTCTGAAGTGCGATCTCTTTCTGCTTGTTACAACTCACTAAAGCCACTACAAATACAAGTACAACAATCAGTTTTTTCATGCATCCCTTGTTTTTAGGTACGGGAAAAATAGTTAACAGGCGGTTAACGAAAGACGTCTGTATGGTTGAGGGGTCTATTCGACCGACAAGACGAAACTCTCTTCGGCGAAAATTCGTATGTTTGTAGTCACGATATGAGGAAACTTGTCTTCTTTCTGAGCTTCTTTCTCTTTACGGGCACTAATACCGTGGTGATCTCTTTTGCGTCTACTGAAGACTGCAGCGAGATCAGTATGCCGCTCGATAGCGAAGAAAATTCCGGAGAAGAGAGCAAGAGCGAGATTGAAGAAGATGATGACGAGGCAGGCATCGATCACGCATGGTTGTCGCGCGAGCAATCTTCTAATTCGAACCTCCATTTTCTCTACCAGGAAATTCTGTTCCGGGATCTTGAACTTGAAGTTGTAGTTCCCCCGCCTAAAGCATAGCGATTGTAGCACACGCTACACAGCTCACTCCCCAAATTTTTAATGCTTAAACGTTCGCCGTGAGAATGGTGCGCGTCAATTATCAACTTTCATTCAGGATCAATTTTTATGAATCTCAAAGAATATTTTTCGAACGACCTGCTGGCGTCGTTGGTGGTCTTTCTCGTCGCGTTGCCCCTTTGCCTGGGCATTGCTCTTGCATCGGGTGCACCTCTTCAGGCGGGACTTATTGCCGGAGTTGTAGGAGGTATTGTTGCCGGTTTTCTTAGTGGATCGCCACTCAGTATCGCTGGTCCCGCCGCCGGCCTTACTACCATTGTTGTTGCTGCTATCGCCGAAGTCGGCTCTTTCGAAGCTTTTATTCTCGCAGTAGTTATTGCCGGGCTCATCCAATTTGTGATGGGCATGCTGCGTGCCGGCTCCATTGGACACTTCTTTCCCGCATCGGTCATCAAAGGGATGCTTGCAGCCATTGGCCTCATCCTCATCCTGAAACAAATTCCACACGCCGTCGGCTTCGATGCAGACTTCGAAGGAGACGAAAGTTTCTTTGAAGAGGGGGGCCGCAACACCTTCACCACTATCATGGATGCGATCAATTCATTCAGCGGTGGAGCGGTGATCGTTGCAGTAGTATCGATCGGCCTCATCATCTTTTGGGAGCGCACGGTCAGTAAACAAAAAAGCTGGATCTCGTTGGTACCCGCACCATTGATAGCCGTGGTGATCGGAGTAGTCCTCAGCGAGATCTTTAAAGCATACATTCCCGCGCTTGCGATCGAAGAAAAACATCTCGTCGATGTTCCCAATTTCTTCGGCAGCGAGGGAGGATTTACGTATCCTGATTTCAGTCACTTAAATAACCCGCTTGTCTACAAAGCGGCGTTCACCATCGCTATCGTGGCCTCACTCGAAACATTGTTGAGCATCGAAGCCTGCGATAAGCTCGATCCATATCGACGCAGCACGCCATTGAATCGTGAACTGAAAGCCCAGGGTACAGCCAACATGTTATCGGGTCTTTTGGGTGGACTTCCGATAACGTCTGTGATTGTCCGAAGCTCGGCGAATATAAGTGCAGGGGCGAAAACGAAGGCTTCGGCAATCACTCACGGCGTTATTCTCGCCGCATCGGTTCTTTTCTTTTCTTCTGTGTTAAGACTCATACCTTTGTCGGCGCTGGCGGGTATACTGATCATGATCGGTTATAAACTCACGCCGCCGAAGCTTTATAAAGAAATGTACGCCAAGGGAATATCTCAGTTCCTTCCGTTCATCGTAACGGTTATAGCCATCGTATTTACAAACTTGCTCGCTGGTGTATTTGTGGGGATACTTGTATCTGTATTCTTCATCCTTAAGACCAATTTCCAGGAGGCGATCATTATGGTAGGAGATGGGAAAAACTACCTGTTGAAATTCACCAAGAACGTGTCGTTCCTGAATAAATCAACGATCCGAAATAAGCTCCAGTTGATCCCCAACGACACCACGCTTCTTATCGACGGGACGGATGCTCATTTCGTGGACCAGGATATTAAAGAAGCAATTCGCGATTTCATAGAAACATCTAAAGCCAAAAAGATAGAAGTCGAACTCAAACACATAGTAATATGATGAACCAAGAACAAGCAGAAAAAGATTACGCTCAACTTTTACTCCAAAACAGGGCGTGGGTAGAAAGACGCAACCAGGAAGATCCCGAATTCTTCAAACGTCTTGCGAAAACACAAACGCCCAAATTTCTCTGGATCGGCTGTTCCGACAGTCGCGTGCCCGCCAACCAGATAACAGGCACCGAACCAGGCGAAGTCTTTGTTCATCGCAACATCGCCAACATGGTCGTCCACACCGACATGAACATGCTTAGTGTGCTCGACTATGCCGTTAATGTTCTTCTTGTCGACCACGTGATCGTGTGTGGTCACTATGGATGTGGTGGCGTTCGAGCAGCCATGGGCAACAAGCAATACGGCGTTATCGACAACTGGATCCGTCACATCAAAGATGTATATCGTTTGAATGAAGCCGAACTCGATGCCATCAAAGATCCCCAGGAAAAAGAGAACCGTTTTATCGAGCTCAATGTGATCGAACAGGTTTATGACCTCTGCCAGACTTCAATTATCCAGAACTCGTGGGCAAATCGCCGCGGACCTTACGTACACGGATGGGTTTATGATATTGGTATCGGTATCATTAAAGACCTCAACGTTACATTCCACGACAATTCGGAGCTCCCGAACGTCTATAAGTTTGAAAGATTAAGTTAGAAAAGCATGTACAGTCTGAAGGAATCGTGGCGCGGGGATCTTTATGGTGGACTAAACTCCGCCATTATTGCTCTCCCGCTGGCGATGGCCTTCGGAGTGGAGTCCGGCTTGGGCGCGTCGGCAGGCATCGCCGGCGCCATCTCTCTTGGAATTATAGCGGCAATTTTTGGCGGCACACCGTTGCTGATCAGCGGACCAACGGGCGCCATGACCGTAGTTAGCTCCCTGGTGATAGCAAGAGCATTTGAGCAATCGCCCAACACAGAGACGGCGCTCACCACGATCTTCATAATATTCTTACTGACCGGCGTCATCCAGGTATTCTTTGGACTGATGAAGCTGGGACAATACATTCGTTTTGTCCCTTATCCTATCGTGTCCGGGTTTATGTCGGGTATCGGGTTGCTGATGATCGTGTTTCAAATACTGCCTTTGCTTGGTCACGAGTCGTCGATACACTTTAAAGAGATCATGCAGTTGATTGGTGACATCGGCACCGTGAATTACCAGGCGTTCTCATTAGGCCTGATCACGATACTCATCATCTACTTCTTTCCGTCGATCACGAAAAAAGTTCCTGCAACACTGGTGGCGCTCGTTGCGGCAACATCGATAGCAGTGGTGTTGAAGCTGAATGTCCCTACGCTCAACGACATTTCCGATAACTGGATCAAATGGCGATGGGCGCACCTTGTCGACTACGACCATACAAGCTGGTCGATGGTAATTATTCCTGCGCTTACGTTAGCGACACTCGGCTCGATCGATACCCTGCTGACTTCATTGGTTGTTGACATCACAACGGGTTCCAGACACAAGAGCAATAAAGAGCTCATCGGCCAGGGACTTGGCAATATGGCTTCGGCAGTAGCGGGCGGTATTCCAGGCGCCGGCGCAACGTTAAGAACATTGGTGAACGTGAGATCGGGCGCTAAGACAAAGGTGAGTATGGTGATACATAGTCTCGTCTTGTTATTGGTGTTGTTCGAGATTGGTTTCATTAAGGTAATCCCCCTGGCAGTGCTCGCTGGTATATTGATCACGATTGGTATCAGCATAATAGACTACAAAGGATTCCGACAAGTGTTTGCCATCTCCATCAGCGATGGCATTGTGATGTTGGTGGTGATGTTGGTAACTGTAGTGTTCGGATTGCCGCAGGCTTTCGCGACAGGGATCTTGCTGGCGTCGTTGTTATTTGTAAAGAAGATGGCCGACCAACAGATCAAGAAGTCGGACGCGGTACGATTGATGTCCCCGATACGAACCGATGTTTCGGAATCTGGCCTACAGGCGGGCAGGCTCGAGCCATTTTATATGTCGCGCGAAGTTTATGTGCAGCAATTGAATGGTCCGTTGTTCTTCGGCTTCGCTGTTCATTTCCGGGAGGCCATGCAGGCATTTCCCGAAGCCCGTGCGATCATCTTCAGGATGGAGAATGTTCCGTTCATCGATCATTCGGGTATTGTTGCATTGCAGGGCGCTATTCGCAACCTGAAAAGTAAGGGTATCATCGTGTTGTTTGCCGGCTTGCAACCGCTGGTGAGGACGCAGATCCTCGCGGTCCCGGATGTGATCGAGAAAGAATTGATATTTAAATCCTTCGGCTCGGCAGCTGATTGGCTGGAGACCTATCTCGAAAAAAATCCAGCCCCACGCCTTCGAAAAGCCAACATGGAGCAGGACCTGGATCTCAATAAGCTTAAGGACAGGCTTAATTAAAGGGCTCTCACGGAAAGCACGGAATTGTGGCGGCAATTGCGTGTTTTCTATGCTTTCCGTGTTTTCCGTGCATTCCGTGAGAAATATAACTGAGAATCATAGGGGTAGAGCCCGCACTAATTGTCATAACCTCAGAAGCCCAAAACCGTAAATTGCACTGAATTCTACACCAAAAGCAGTGGATTTACTGGAACAGCAGGTATTAAGTACGCTGAAGGAGGGCAGTGAAAGTGCTTTTGAGATGGTATTCAGAACCTATTATCGCCCGCTTTGCCAGTATGCATACTCATTCCTGAACGACAGGGATGAGGCCGAAGAAGTCGTACAGGCTGCTTTCATCAACGTTTGGGACAAACGCGAACAAGTAGAGATCCAGACTTCGCTGAAAGCATACCTCTATAGGATCGTCAGGAATTCTTGCCTGAATGTTATCAAACACGAGAAGGTCAAACAACAACACGCTGCTCATGAAATGGCGCACGGTCAGTCGTCGCATGAAGGAGTAAGCCAGTCGGTCATCTCATCGGAGCTCGAAGAAAAGATCAGTGAAGCGATGAAGGCCCTGCCCGAACAATGCAGACTCGTGTTCCAGCTTAGTCGCTTCGAAGAGTTGAAATACCAGGAGATCGCGGATCAACTCAACATCTCGGTAAAGACAGTAGAAAATCAAATTGGAAAAGCATTGAAGATCATGCGCGAACAGCTGAAGGATTATCTCCCGCTGTTCCTGATCTTCTTTAAAGATTATATCATTTAAGTGGCAATAGAATTCAACGATATCGATGACCTGATTGGCAAGGTACTTTCCGGCGAAGCTACCGCGGACGAAGTACGTGAAGTCGAAATATGGCGTAAGTCCTCTGCAGAGAACGAGAAGTACTTCGCCGATGTGCAGCTCATCTTCGCGAAGGCCTCCACCAACCAGGTGAAGGTCGACTTCGACGCAGATGCAGCGTGGCGAAAAGTAAGAGGTAAGCTCAAAGGCAAGGCCATTGAGCTGCCTAAACGCAGTTGGAGTCCACTCAGGATCGCGGCTGGAATTGTGATCGTAGTTACTGCAGGAATATTCATGTTCCGATATCTGAATCAACAGAAGGTACAGACGCTCGCTGTTGTGTCGGATAATAAAATAGTCGAAGACACGCTGCCCGACTCAAGCACCGTGACTTTGAATAAGAACTCTTCTATTGAATTCAAATACGATCCTCGCGAGAAAACAAGAAAGGTGAAGTTGAAAGGTGAGGGTTTCTTCGATGTCAAGCATGAAGAGAGTAAGCCTTTCGTGATCGAAGCCGAGGAAACATTGATCCGTGATATCGGCACGTCATTCAATATCCAGTCGTATCCCGACAAAGACACTATTGAAGTTATTGTGCAGACTGGTGTTGTGCAGTTCTATACTTTGAAAGATCCGGGCATGATGATCAACGCGGGTGAAACCGGTATCTATTCCAAACGCGGTAAGTTCTTTGCGAAGTTGCCAAAGGCCGACACTAATGTGCTTGCCTATAAGACACGAGTGTTCAGCTTCCACTCGACCGATCTTCGAAGTGTTGTTGACCAGATCAATGAAGTATACGACTCGAAGATCAAGCTGGCGAATGAGAACATCGCGAACTGTCAGCTTACTGTCACCTTCCGGAACGATGAGCTCGATAACATGATCGAAATCATTACTGAAACGCTGGGGCTAACGGCGGAGCGGAATGATAAGAAAGAGATCATTCTGAATGGGCAGGGATGCCATTAAAAAAATAACGCATGAGATTGATTTTACCCCTTTGCCTGGTCCTTTTGTGCCTTTCGGTTTTGAAAGCGCAGAATAATGCCATACCCACCGGCAAACAAGTTTCAATTTTGGACCGCCGCATCGATGTTTCGTTCAAAAACGAGAAGATCACGACCATTCTCAGTCGCGTCGGTCAGCTTGGCAACTTCTCATTTTCATATAACTCTGCCATCATCCCCACCGATGAAGTGGTAACTATCGATATGAAGAATGCTACCATTCGCGAGATACTGAATGAAGTGTTCAAAGGTTCGATGAACTATAAGGAAAAAGGAAATCACTTGATCCTCACACGGGTGCCGGTGAAAGCTTCGAAAGCAAACGTTACATCGATGATCATCAGTGGCTATGTGGAGGACTGGTTCACTAACGAAAAGATCATCGACGCAAGTGTCTACGAAAAGACTTCGATCTCATCCGTTGTTACAGACGAGTTTGGATTCTTCAGGTTGAAACTAGAGAAACGTGCAGAAGAAGATATCGTGCTCACCGTTAGTAAACGCGATTACATCGATGAGGTCATCACGATTACGGAGACGGGTAATCAATACTTCCACGTTTCATTGAAAAGAGTGAGGCCGCTCAGCAAGATCGATACTGTTAAAGTCGAACCTGTTACAACACCACAGGTGTATGCCGATACTGCTACGACGACGGAGCCGATCGAAGAGGAGACCAGCCAGGAAGAAGAACCACAGTCGCAGGAACCCGAGGTTTCCCTGCCCTACTCTACATCTCCCAACGTAGAGAACATCCGCGACACACTCTATCGCGACATACAGATCTCGTTGCTACCCTTTGTCGGATCGAATGGAAAGATGAGTGGTAACATTATCAATGATTATTCTATCAACATGTTTGGTGGCTATTCGATGGGCACGAGGCAGATCGAGCTTGGATTTTTCTTTAACATCGATCGTGCGGACGTGAGCTTCATGCAAATAGCGGGCTTTGGAAATATTGTTGGTGGCGATGTTACGGGCGTGCAGGCGTCCGGCTTCTTTAACCTCAACGGTGGCGAAACCGTAGCTGCCCAGGCAACAGGTTTCACGAACGTGAACTTCGAAGATTTTACCGGTGTGCAGGTGGCGGGACTCGCCAACATCAATCTTGCTTCTGCAGATGGTGTGAAGGCTGCCGGGCTGATGAACGTGAGCAACGGGAACTCGTCAGGCGTAAGTGTTGCGGGCTTCGCGAACTTCCATCGTGGCAATTTCAAAGGTCCGCAGATCGCCGGCTTCGCAAACTTCAGCGGTCGCGGAAAGCTTTATGGTACTCAAACGTCGGCGTTCTTTAACTATGGTCGTAAAGTTTATGGATCACAGATCGGATTCCTGAACTATGCCGACAGTCTCACAGGCGTACCCATTGGGTTCCTGAGTATTGTGAAACATGGTTATCACAAGATAGAAGTATCGGCAGATGAAGTGTTCTATACAAACCTTGCGTTTCGCAGTGGTGTTCGTCAGTTTTATAATATCATCTTCGCCGGATATAATCCGAAGACGGATCTTGGAAGTAATGCCATGTGGACGTTCGGCTATGGTCTCGGAACGGCAAGGAGATTGTTCGACTGGTGGCATTTGAACCTGGACCTCACATCACAACATGTGAACAAAGGTGGCTTTACGACGGATCTGAGCAGTTTGAATAAACTGAACGTTGGTTTTGATTTCAGATTAGCTAAAGGGCTTTCGATATATACCGGCGGTACATTGAATGCATACTTCACAAAGACAACTTATACGGACTATCCGCCATTGTTCTCCGATTTCCAACCGAAGTTGTTTTACACGGACACGTTTCGTACCACAAATGTGGTGATGTGGTTTGGCGGCAAGGTGGCGTTGAGGTTCTTATAAGTTTTTTAACAATTATCGAATGGGGGTGTAAGCATCTTTCATTGTCATACCCGCGTAATGCAAATGACAATGAAAAAAATCTTCCAGACTCTCACCCTTCTGTTCGTCTCTTATGCTGCTTCGGCGCAGCTCACGCAAACCATCCGTGGTAATGTGATCGATAAGATATCAAAGACTCCGCTTCCTGGTGCAACCGTTATCCTGATCAACTCCGATCCATTGATCGGAAGCACAACCGATGTAGATGGGAACTTCAAGCTTTCGAAAGTTCCCGTCGGTATTCATAGCATCAAGATCTCCTTTATCGGCTATAAAGATCTAACGATGCCCAACATCACCGTGAACTCAGGAAAGGAAGTTGTGTTGAATGTTCCCATCGAAGAAGACATCGTTCAAATGGATGAGATCGTGGTAACACCTGATGCTGAAAAGAATAAGCCACTGAACGAAATGGCCGCCGTAAGCGCGAGGACCTTCAGTGTTGAAGAGACACGAAAGTTTGCAGCTGCCGTTAATGATCCCGGCCGTGCCGCGCTCTCATTTGCCGGCGTGGTCACTACAGGCGACGGTAACAACACGATCTCGATACGAGGTAATTCACCTTACGGATTATTGTGGCGTATGGAAGGTGTTGACATCCCCAATCCAAATCACTTTGCTAACGCAGGCACATCGGGTGGAGGGATTTCTATTCTCAGCTCGCAGCTCCTCTCCAACTCTGACTTCATGACGGGAGCTTTCACCGCGGAATACGGTAATGCACTTGCGGGTGTGTTCGATCTTAACCTGCGCAAGGGCAACAACGAAAAGAGAGAATATACAGTACAAGTTGGCCTGCTTGGTACCGACATCGCCGTCGAAGGTCCGTTCTCTAAAAACTATCGCGGATCATATTTGATCAACTACAGGTATTCGACACTTTCCATGCTCACGAAACTGGGACTCGATACCGGGTTGGGCGATACCAACTTCCAGGACCTTTCGTACAACTTCTATCTCCCCACCACTAAAGCAGGTAACTTCTCGCTGTTCGGCTTTGGCGGACTGAGTGATCAGACAGATGCGGCTGAAAAAGATTCGCTGCAGTGGACCGATGAGGGCAGTCGTTACGGAGAAAAGTTCTTCTCGAACACCGGTGCTGTCGGTTTGAAACACTCGATCACCCTCGGAAAGAACACGTACCTGCAGTCAGCCGTCGTGATGTCGGGTAACAATCATGGCGATTCCGAAACGAGACTCGACAATAATTACGATCCGCAGTTTAGCTTCAATGAGAGTTTCATCAACAAAAAAATAACGGTGAGCTCCGTTTTGAATCACAAGTTCAACGCGAGACATAGCGTTCGTTCAGGCGTTTACTTCAACGAGTATTATTACAACCTTTTCCAGCGTTATCTCGACGACGAGACGAACACGATCAAAGAACCCCTCAACGTGAAGAGCCATGCCACTACAGCGCAACTGTTCTCGCAGTGGAACTATCGTGTAACGGAGAAGCTCACGTTCAACTATGGCCTGCATTTTCTTTATATGACTAACGGCTCTTCGTCGCTGGAGCCAAGAACATCGGTTAAATATGAGCTTACGCAAAAACAATCTCTCAGTTTGGGTTACGGACTTCACAGCCAGATGCAGCCCGTCGGCGTATATGAAGCACAGGTACAACAACCGGATGGTTCGTACACCATGCCTAACAAGAACGTAGGCTTCAACAAAGCACATCACATCGTACTCGGATACGACCGTTCTATCACAAAACATTTGCATGCCAAAGTGGAGACATACTATCAGCACCTGTATAATATCGCGGTGGTGAATGATGTGACAAGCCCTGTGTCGACACTCGTTATTGAAGAAGGATATATCAGCGACCCATTGGTGAATAAAGGACGGGGACGAAACTATGGCGTTGAGTTTACGCTAGAGCAGTTCATGCACAATAATCTTTATTTCCTGTTGTCGACATCGCTCTTCAACTCGGAATACAAGGCCCTGGATAATGTTTGGAGAAATACAAGATTCAACAGCCAACGTGCAGTTACGTTCACAGCTGGAAAGGATTTCGTTTGGAGAAATAATCGCACGTTCGGAGTGAACATCAGGACTTTGTATGCCGGTGGGTTCAGAACAACACCGATCGATGTTGAAAAGTCGAAACAGACTGGACACACGGAGACAATCAAGTCGCTGGCCTATACTGAGCAGATGCCGGATTACTTCCGCACTGATCTTCGTCTGAGCCTGAAGAAAAACCGTGCACACTCAACCACTACGCTGTCGCTCGATATTCAGAACGCAACCAATCATCAGAACCTTGGCGGACAATACTACGATGCGCGAAGCGGAGAGATCAAGAAGTGGTACCAACTGGCGTTGCTGCCGATACTGAGTTATAGAATTGAGTTTTGAATTTTGGCTCTCACGGAATGCACGGAAAGCACGGAAAATTGCAGTGAGGATTCCGTGCATTCCGTGTTTTCCGTGAGAAAAAATCATTTCTTACTCATCTCCATTGGCAACTCTTCAAGCCTGCTCCATTCCTGCATAGAACCATCGTATAGTTTCATGTCATAGCCGAGGATACGGCCCGTCATGTAGATAACGCTTGCGGTCTGTCCGATGAAGCAATACGTAACGATCTCTTTATTCTTGTCGGGAACGACCGGTGTGAATTTGGCGGCAAGGGAATCGACGGGTTTGAAGACGTAGGTTGACTGGTCGATCATGTTTGAATAGTAGATGTTGAGCGCGCCTTTGATGTGTCCGTCACGTGGGTTGCCGGTTGGTTCGCCATCGTAGTACTGTTTTGCGCGTGCGTCGACTACTACGCCTTTTGGTGAATCGATTGTTTTCAGAACATAGTCTTTGTCGACAAGCAGATTACCAGGCTTCACCTTGAAGTTCCCTTTCTTCACGACCGGGAGATCTTTTGTAACCGGGTATCCTTCTTTCTTCCAGGCTTCGAGGCCTCCGTTGAGGAAATATACTTTGCCTTTCAGGCCGAGGTTTTCGAGTGTGAGGAACATGCGGGCGGCGGGGCTTACTTCACCCCGTATGTGACTGATCACAACATATGAATCGTTGTTGATGCCATAACCTTGAAGCAGTTCATTAGCTGCTTTGGTTTCGGGCATGTTGTATGCGCCGCGTGGAGAATTCGGAGCGAGCCATTCCGGCCAGAGATATTGTGCGCCGGGAATATGTTCGCGATCGTAATCGAATTGGAGGAAGCTCACCTGGAGCACGACCATTTTCGGATCCTGTTTGTGTTCGTTCACCCACTTTGGTGTTACAAGGATGTCTTGAGAGAATGCGTTGATGGAAATAAGAAGGGCAATTGATAAGAGTGTCTTCATACGGTGGAGGTTTTGTTGAGTAACGGACAACCCTGGCCAACAGATCTTGGTTGTAGACGAACTTAGAAATTAATAGAGGAACTGCGTGTTAAAAATTTCGTAACCTTTCACCCCACCCCTAGTATTCATATCAAACAAAGGGGACATGAAAAAGCTGGTGCTGATAATAGGGATAATTGTGGCGGTGGTGAGCCTCACTACGGTACGCCTTCAAAGGGCGACCACCGGATCGGTGAACATTAGCTTATCTACTAGTCATAAGTAAGCGGATATATAGTTTCAGGGTTTGGTTCGGTAAGAGCCTCGGTGCGGACCGGGGCTCTTTTTTTTCTATTCTGAAATAAATACTACAAAATAGTATTGCGGAACACGACAAAGTAGTATATTCGGTTATGGTAGGAGAATTCGAAGAAATCGTGCTCCTGGCAGTCGGAGTGCTGCATGGGAACGCATACGGCGTAACAATCAAGGAAGAGATCGAGAAACGAGCCCGCCGCGAGATATCCGTCGGCGCCCTGCAAGTGACTCTTCGTCGCCTTGAGAAAAAAGGATTTCTCACCTCTAAACATGCCGACCCGGACGCCTCCCGCGGCGGCCGACCGAGGCTCTATTTCACCCTCACCGCCTACGGCAAGAAGACGCTGCAAGAGGCTCTCGAAGTCCGCATCGGTTTTTGGAAATCATTACCTGAAACGATCCTCAAGCTCAACTAACCCATGAAGCCGCTGAAGTTTTTGAGATGGTTCTGCAAGCCGGAATATCTCATCGATATCGAAGGCGATCTTCTTGAGATGTATGAGAAGCGGCTACAATCTAAGGGTCGTCGCAAAGCCGACCTATTACTATGGCGGGATGTGGTCCTGCTCTTCAGGATCGGCATGATAAGAAGCTTCGTTCCACAAAACGAAAATGTTATGGCGGTTACTCATCACAACATTCTTATCTCGTTCAGGAATTTTAAGAGAAATAAAACGGCGTTCTTTATCAACCTGGGGAGTCTTTCGGTTGGACTAACATCTGCACTGCTTATCTATCTATGGATAGCTGATGAACTGGCGATGGACAAATTCCACAAGAACGACAAGAATCTGTATTTCGTGAGAGCGACGTTCGAGCATTCCGATGGCGATCGTGTTATCGAATACACACCGGCTCCTCTAGCCGATGCGTTGATAGCAGAAATGCCGGAAGTAGAGAAAGCCGTTTCGATGAGTCCATTTCAGTTCACAGGACCGGGAATAGTTTCGTACGAGAATAAGCAGGTAAGAACAGAAGGGCTGATGGCGACCAAAGATCTGTTCAACCTGTTCTCCTTCAATCTCTTTCTTGGCGACAAGAGTGAAACTGTTATCTCGAAAGGGCTTGCAGAAAAATTATTCGGCAGCGCCGAGGCATCCATCGGAAAGATCGTGGACTGGAACAACACGTTCAGATTGCCAGGTCCATTCATGATCAGTGGTGTATTCGAGGATGTGCCGAGGAATTCAACGATTCAATTCGACATCGTCTTTGATTTCAAAAAACTGCTTGAGGCTGACCGTTACGCGAACGAATGGAATTCAAGCTATTCTCAGACTACCTTGTTGCTCCGTGATGGAGTAGACATCGATGAATTCAATAAGAAGATCAGGAACTTCATCGTACCGAAAGATCCAATCAACAAACAGAAGCTTTCTGTCATCAAGTATTCCGACCGCTATCTCGCCGACGGGAGGATCTATTATGTACGCCTGTTCTCAGTGGTGGCAATATTCACTTTGGCTATCGCATGCATCAACTTCGTGAATCTCTCCACCGCGCAGGCATCGACAAAACTAAAAGAAGTAGGTGTGAAGAAAACGTTCGGCGTTGGCAGACTCACGCTGGTTGCGCAGTTCCTCGGCGAGTCCGTTATCGTTTCCATGATCGCATTGTTGTTCGCCTGCGTGATAACTCTGGCCCTTCTCCCGCACTTCAATCAGCTAACCGGTAAACAACTCACATTCATTCCCGACATCAGTGTTTTCATCACCGTTGCTGTTGTGGGTCTTGCTGCTGGTGTCTATCCAGCATTCTTCCTATCCGGGTTTAAACCTGCCGCTATCCTGAAAGGAAAGATCATGAGCTCTTCATTTGCCGAAGCGTTCGCGCGAAAGGGACTTGTTATCATGCAGTTCACCATTTCGGTGATCTTCATCATCGGATTCATGATCATCAACAAACAGATTGAATTTGTACAAAATAAAAGCCTAGGCTACGACAAAGAAAATGTTATCAGGTTCCAGCGGCAGGGACGATTTAATTGGAACGATTACGACGCTTTCATCAACGAGATAAAAAGCGTGCCTGGTGTGGTGAACGCTTCAGGTACTTTCGGTGGTGTTGTAGACCGTTCAGTGTCGCTGCACACGGGCCTGACCTGGGAGGGGGCTGATGCTTCGGTGTATAATACTCCATTTCCATATCCACCAATCGGTCACGATTACATAGAGACTTTGGGAATAGAATTAAAAGAAGGTCGAACCTTTCAGAAAGACCTTCCCAACGAAGATACTAAGATGATTGTGAACGAATCGGCTATAAAGATGATGGGCTTCGAAGATCCGATCGGTAAAATCGTAATGTACGGCACTGATCCGAAAGAGATCATTGGCATCGTGAAAGACTTCAAGTACGGATCGCTACACACTCCCATGGAGCCGGTATTCTTCGAGTACAGGCCGATCAATCGCGACATCGTTGTTCGACTTGAACCAGGCTCGCCTCAAAAGACACTTGAGCAACTACAGGTGATCTATAAGAAATATCATCCCGACATTCCATTCGACTTTACGTTCCTCGACGAAGACTATAAAAAACTATACGCATCCGATACAAAAGTCTCTACCCTTTCAACATACTTTGCCATTGTTGCAACGCTGATCTCCTGTCTCGGACTGTTTGGATTGGCTGTGTTCTCGTCGGAACGAAGGACAAAAGAGATCGGGATAAGAAAAGTGTTGGGTGCCACAACGATGAACGTGGTGTCGTTGCTGGCAACGGATATAGTGACGCCCGTGTTTATTTCAATTTTAATTGCTGTGCCCGTTGGATACGTGATCTGTAATAACTGGCTCTCCGGTTTTGCCTACCGGATAGAATTGAGTTGGTGGTTCTTTGCAGCAGCGAGCATCATCGCCGTACTCGTTACATGGATCACGGTTGGTTTGCAGACATATCATGCTGCGAAAGCAAATCCTGTGGAGAGTCTGAAGACCGAATGATCACTTGCGTTTCTTTTTCTTAAACTGCTCGTCGAGCATTGCTGCTTCGAACAAAAGTGCCCTCACCTGACCCTCATCAAGATCTTTCATCGACTTGATATAAAGAACATAAACCTGCTTACGTCCCTCCGCCAATAACGCGCCGTCTTCGTTCGACATCAGGTTTCCTTGCTGAAACCCAAGCGCCACGCCCTTTTCTTTATGCGCCTTGTTTGGATTGGTTGGTCCCCAACTGACCGATGGTGGCCAGATAAAACAAATGATCCTGTTGTGGCGGTAAAATGGAACACCGAGACCATAGTATGCAAGCTCTTCTGCTTTCGGAACGCATTCGGCAATAAGTGCCCGAAGCCTGTTTACGAGTGCACGTTCGTCGCGGGGCAGCGATGCGATCATTTCGTCTACGTTTCCGTATTTGTTTGGCATGATGCAAACGTAAATATGTAAAGTGACAACAGTATGGCAAGAGGGTTTCTCACGGAATTCACGGAAAGCACGGAAAAATGCAGCGACGATTCCGTGGCTTCCGTGTTTTCCGTGAGAAACTCTATTTTTACCCTAATGATCCTCGTCCTCGACATCGGCAATAGCGACATCACCATGGGTTTATGGGATGGCTCGCAATGGAAACACACGTGGCGAATCCCATCCCGAACTCATCAGCCGGAATTGTTCTATGGTGTGAAGATGCGCGACTACTTCTTCGAAGCGAATATCGCGGTGTCGAAGGTGGAGAAGATCGTGTTGAGCAGTGTGGTTCCGGGTCTCACCGAGAAGATCCATAAAGTGATCCGAACGCTCTTCGAAAAAGAGCCGTTGGTGTTAGGTCCCGCCGTTTATGAAGATCTTCCGATCCAGGTTTTGAATCCATACGAGATCGGTTCCGACCTCGTGGCTAATGCAATGGGAGCGTACATGAAAATGAAATCGACATGTATCGTTGCCGACTTCGGAACAGCGCTCACGTTCACAACAATAGGAGCTTCGCCCGACCTGGCGTCTACGAAGCCGGGAAAGATCCTAGGTGTATCGATCGTCCCTGGACTTCGAACCGCTATCAAATCATTGTCACAAAACACAGCGAAGCTTTTTGATGTGCCCCTGGAAACACCAACGTCGGCATTGGGGAAGAGTACGATAACTGCGATCCAGTCTGGACTCGTGATCGGTTACGATGGACTTGTTCGCAGTATGGTGACGGCGATACGAAAAGAGCTGAACGAAGAGTGTCCTGCTATCGCAACGGGAGGGTTGTCGTTTGTGATAACGTCGTTGAAAGGATTTTTTGTGAGCATTGAGCCCAATCTCACCTTAGATGGGCTTCGAGAGATTGCTTTATGGCGCCGCTGACCTTTGAAATGTCATCGTGACAACCCGATGAAATGCACGCTTCGCTACATGGGGTCGCGACCCCTTCGTCGCTTGACGCAATACTAAGTAGCCAGGTCGCGATGACAGGCCTTATGAGAACTTTTTCAATCCTTCGACCAGATCGGCGATAAGGTATTCGGCATCTTCCAGTCCCACATAAAATCTTATCAACCTGTGACTCTCAATTTTCGCATCCCATTCTTCGGGCTTTACCGAAACGATGGATGGAATAACGAGAGATTCATGTCCTCCCCAACTTACAGCCATAAGAAATCTCTTGAGCGAATTACAAAATCCTTCGACCTGGTCGATCGACTTTGCTTTGAAGACGACGCTGAAGAGTCCTCCGGCATTTTTCA
Source organism: uncultured Ohtaekwangia sp. (assembly GCA_964490505.1). Lineage (GTDB taxonomy): Bacteria > Bacteroidota > Bacteroidia > Cytophagales > Cyclobacteriaceae > ELB16-189. The sequence goes on from CAZBCP010000002.1 coordinate 281,586, forward strand.
TCTGCTTCTTCGCAAGCTCATATTGAGGGAACGAAGGATGAAACGGAAATATAACCCGCTCGACTTCGGGGCGGCCCGCTAAAAAGTCGACGACCTTCTTCGTTGTAGCGCAGACTCTTTCCATACGAATATGGATGGTGCGAAGTCCGCGGATAAGCAACCATGCGTTCATGGGAGAAATGTTGCCACCGATATTGAGGAACTCGGCATCGAAGATCTTTTTGATCATTGCTTTGGAGCCGGTAACAACGCCCGCCACAACATCGCTATGCCCGCCGATGAACTTCGTGGCCGACTGTGCCACAAGATCGACGCCCATTCTATGGGGCTGCTGGTTGAGGGGACTGCAATAGCTGTTATCTATCATCGTAACGATGCTTCTCTTCTTTGCTATGGCGACAACCGCTTCGATATCTTGTAGTTCGTAGGTAAATGTGTTGGGCGATTCGAGATAGAAGAGTTTCGTGTTTGGTGTTATTGCCTTCTCGAAATTCTCGGACTTCGTACCATCAACAAATGTTGTAGTGATGCCAAACTTCGGGAGCAGCTTCTCGAACAATTTGATCGTCCAGCTATAAGGTTTCGCCACGCTTACGACGTGGTCGCCACTCTTTAGCAATGAAATTATTGGCGTAGCGATAGCTGCGACGCCTGCTCCAAAAACGAGGGCGTCTTCGGCGCCGTCGAGTGCCGCAAGCTTCTTGCGAAGTATATCGACCGTCGGATTGTTGCCTCTCGAATAAATGAGTGTATAATATTCATCGCTCAGTCCCTTGCGAAAGTCCGCAACCGACTTATAAGCGAAGTTGCTTGTCTGCATGATGGGTGGCGAGATCGCATTGAAATAGTGATCACGATCTTCACCCAGCTCATTTAAAATATATGACAACTCATCCATTGATCGCTTTCTTTAAGATGTAGAATAATGGCCAACCGGCAACAAACAAAACAAATCCTATCGCGGAAGCTACTGGATTCGACACGAGGATACTCACATTCACCAACGTGTATGTGATCACAAAAATAGCAGGCAGCCACGGATAAAAAGGAATTTTATAGATGTTCGGGTCCTGTGGTTGTGATTTGGCCCTGTAGCGCAACACGAAGATCGCAGCCGAAGCCGTGATCAGCGAAATGCTATCGAAGAACATTACATAGTTGAGAACTTTCGAGAACGACGACGTAAGGAATAATGTGATCAGCATGAATGTTACGAAGAACGTTGTCGAGAACTCCTGCACTTGGGTTCTCTCATTCACCCTCGCAAAGATCTTCGGAAGCACTTTGTCTTCCGCCATCGCGTAGTAGATACGCGGGTTCGACATGATCGATGCGTTGACATACGCCATCACCGAAAGGAACATCACGATAGCGATTACCTTCGAAGCCGACGGACCAAGAATAACCTGTGCCATATCCGAAGCCAGCGCCGTCGATGAACGAATGCCGTCCATGCCCAGCACATGATAATACGATACGTTGATCAACAGGTAAAGCATGAGTATGATCGCAATGCCCCAGAAGATCGCGCGTGGCATCGTGCGGGTTGCATTTGGGACATCGCTGCCGAAGTTCATAGTCTGCTGATAGCCTCCGTATGTAAAGAAGACAGGCAAGAAGCATAACCAAAACGAATGGAGCTGGTCGCTGAAAGGAGGTGAGGAGGGGACGAGGTGAGGAGATGAAGAGGGAATGAATATTGCGCTGATCAATAAGACCATCAATGCAATCTTTATTATCATCAAAATATTCAGTGCCCTTGCGCTCATCTTGATGCCGAGCATGTTCAGTCCATAAAGTATGATGATCGCCGAGATCGTCGTGATCTTTATCCCCAGGTCATGCTCCACATTTGGCATGATGAGTGGATTTATATGCTCCGCGCCTATGATCGCCACAATGGCTGTTGAGCCTGCGTTCGAGATCACCGTCATCCAGTTTACCATGAATGCGAAGGCAGGATGATAGCAGTGCGAAAAGATCCTGTAGAAACCACCAGTCACATGATACCTCGAACCGATTTCCGCAAAGGTGAGCGCCCCGAACAAGCTTACAACAGCGCCAACGATCCACGCAGCAAAAAGTACAGTAGGAGTGCCAGCCTTGTTCGCGACCTCTACCGGCGTGCGGAAAATTCCCATCCCGATAACGAGGCTCACCGTGACCATGGTGAGGTCGAACAGACCGAGCTTTGGCTTAATAGACACGAGTGCTCAGCTGGCCTGTGTGAATTTGAATTCCAAGGGAAGCCTGAACGGGTACATAGTTGAACACCACATCGGAATTCAACGGCTTATTCACGCCGAGCTGAAAGAATCCTCGTACGTTGCCGGCCAGGTGTGCGCGCAACGTCAACGCTGGTTCGATCACAGCCTTATAGCCGGTCATCTTATACTCTTTCGGTGTTGCTGCCGGATCGTCGGTCGTGAATTTTTGAAATCCGACCATCGATACGCGCGCCGAGAACATGATGTTGAATTTCTTCTTGTTCGTTCCAAGGGAAGGTTGAATAAAGATGCGCGAATAGTTCGCCTTTGTAACCACGTTCTCGGAGTTTGTATTGAAGAAGTAATATGATTCGTAGCTGGTTCCGCTGCCCATTCCATAGCCTGCAAATAATTCGAAGCGCGATTTCTTTGTGCGGCTAAAATAACCAATACCACCCTCGCCAAAGATGTGGTTTCGATTGAACGATGGCTTGTTTTCTGGCTTCAGCTTCTGCTGCACCGTATTGAAATTAGCCATCACAGCAAAGTGATCAGTAAGAGAGTAAGCGAGCTGTGCATCTATGCCTGACGATACCGCCACTGTGCCTGCAAATTCATTTGCTTCGGCGAACATAGGCACGTTCCGTGTGTTGGCGATATACGCAGGCGCGCACGACGACAGCGCGAAACCGGCCAGGACGGCCATGAAGAGTAATCGGTACATGAGCAGGTGTTTGGCTTGGTAAATTAACCCATTATTTTTTTGATTACGTTCACATTCCGAAAAGTAATTACTGCGATTTTGTTACGGGACTTTCACTTGGGATTGTTCGATCTTTTGGCTGGTATTGTTGTTTTCCAGTACCTGGTGATCGCCGTGTTTCTTTTCCGGAATGGACATGGAAAGAATGTTCTTCTCGCCCTGTTCTTCCTCCTCGTAGCAATAAACCTGATCGATGGCGAGCTGATGATCCACGGTGCGTATTATTCCGTACCCCGGCTGGCCCTGTTGGAAGATAGCCTTGTTCTCACATACGGACCCATCCTGTACCTCTATACGCTCGCTATCATTGAACCAACCCGGCGTCGAAGTTTTAAAGATCTGCTTCACTTCATCCCTGCCTTTGTTCTTTTGTTGATCACACTCGTTTTCTATACAACCACGAGTGAAGAAAACATGAGGCAGGTCATCAGCGCTGTGGTTGATCAAACGTTACCGGTTGCCGGCGCACTGGCCTCTTTCACCTTTATATTCGCACACTTCTTCAGTTACTTACTGTTGTCAATACGAACAATCAGAAATATGAGTGTTTCGTGGCTCGGGTTCACGTTAAAAACACTGGGGATCTGCTTCTTCATCTCGTGGCTGGCCACCTTCTTCTCTATCATGCAACAACGCCAGCTGTCGGAAGCAGGGATGACGATCGTTGTTGTGATACTTTTGTATTACATCAATAAGCTGGTGATTGGAGCATTAAAGGATCCACGACTTTTTTCTCCCGTAGATATAAATATAAAAGACAACGCATCGGTTCGACAGCCACTGGACCAACGTGAGAGCGACGATATCAAATCGAAGCTCGATCATGCAATGCTTGTGTTGAAACACTACTCCGATCCTGACCTCACACTCGATAAATTATCGACACACATCGGCGTGCCATCGAGAAAGCTATCACAATTTTTGAATGACGTATCGAAGCAGAGCTTCTTCGATTACGTCAATGGACTCAGGGTCGATGAAGCTCAAAGACTGTTGCTTGAACCCACCGATCCCAAACCGACGGTTCAGCAGGTGATGTATGCCGTTGGGTTCAGCTCCAAGTCGTCGTTCAACACCCTGTTCAAGCAGAAAACGGGTAAAACACCAACGGTTTTCAGAAAATCTGGTTCGGGTTCGTGAAGTCGAACCATCGCCGAAACTGGTCTGCCGTTGTTTGGGCCATGAAAACTGCACAAACAATCGAAGTCAACAATGCAGCCAGGCTCGTTGCTCTTCATCTCTATCCCGGCCTTATAATCCTCGTTTTTTATGTTCTTGTGGCACCCATCGTGGTGAGCCATGGTTTCCCGGGAATGCTTGCCCTTTTGGCAGCAGAGCTTTTCATTCTGGTGCCGATTGGATTTGCACACCTTCTAGATTGGAAGACTCCGTTTAGTTATCGACCGGCAACCGGCAAACTGATCCTTTGGTCGCTGCTTGGTTTCGTTGCATGCCTGGTGCTCTATGCGCCGATGTTCACGGTTGGACTTTGGGCGCGCACTCATCTCTTCTACTGGTTGCCTTCGTGGTTCTATGATCCGGGATTTTCATGGGCATCTCAGAACGCGCTGATCACAACATTTGCGTTGGGGATACTTATCGACGGCGTTGTTGGTCCGGTCGTGGAAGAACTGTACTTCCGTGGATATCTTCTTCCTTCGATGTCCGGACTTGGTAACATGGCTCCGCTCATAAATGCTGCGTTGTTCACTGTATATCATTTCTGGCAGCCGCACAACTATCCCGGGATCTTCGCTGTGGCCTTGATCTTGAGCTACGCGGCGTGGTGGAAGAAAAGCGTGTGGTTAAGCATCGGCATTCACTGTCTTGTAAACATTGTTGGATCGGCGACAGGTTTGATGGCTGCAATTGGAGGTGTAAAGCCATACTGATAACTTCGCGATCTAATTTGATTGATATGTTCGATGTTAATGTTGTCAATAAGCTGATCTACGAGCGACGCTCGATCTTTCCAAGGGATTACACAAAGGAACCGGTCGATGATGCGATCGTTCGTCAGATACTTTTCAATGCAACCTGGGCACCTAATCATAAAATGACGGAGCCGTGGCGATTTATGGTCTTCAGTGGCGAAGGGTTAAAGAAGTTGGCGGAGTTCCAGGGTGCTTGCTATAAACAAGTGGCTACTGCCAAGGGAAAATTTGAACAGGATAAATATGAAGGGCTGCTAACGAAGCCGATGCTGTCGTCGCATATAATCTCTGTGGGCATGAAACGAGATGAGGCTAAGCGTGTGCCTGAGATCGAAGAGATCGGTGCGGTCTTTTGTGCCGTTCAGAACATGTATCTCACGGCGACGGCTTACGGTGTCGGAGCGTATTTGAGTACAGGAGGTATCACGTTCTACGAAGAAGCCAAGCCGTTTTTTAATCTCGGAACCGAAGATAAGTTGTTAGGATTCTTTCATCTCGGAAACACCCGGTACGCTCCACAACAGACGAGGCGTAAGGCGGTAGATGCGGTTACTGAATGGGTCTCCTAAGGTGCTTGGTGCTAGGTGCTGGGTGTAGTTGCGATAGCTTACAGACCATAGAGACATCATGGTGTTTCGAAGGGATCGCGACACGATACGGTTTCTCCATAATGACCCGATTATCGAAACCAATCCGTTGTCGGTTCCAAGCACCCAGCACCTCGCACCATCACTCGTATTTTAGCGAGTCGACCGGGTTGGCGTTAACTGTTCTCCACGACTGAAACACCGTGACAATCCCCACGAAGATCATTGCCGCAAGAGTGATCACTACGAACAACAGGTAGTTGACCGGAGCCCGGTACGCGAATCCCTCCAACCACCCGTCGATCACATACCAACCCAACGGCATCGCGATAACCGATGCAAGTATGACTAGCAACAGTATATCTTTCGACAGCAGGTAAAGTATCCCGTTAAGATTGGCGCCGAGCACTTTTCGTATACCGATCTCTTTTGTGCGCTGCACTGCAGAGAATGCAGCGAGACCGAGAAGTCCAAGCAAGGAAATGAATACGCACACGTAAGAGAGTATCGACAAAAGTTGATTTCGATTTACGTCAGCTTTGTATTGCTCATCGTACTTCTGGTCGAGGAAGAAATATTCGAAAGGATGTTCGTTATCGAATTTGCCGTATAGCTTCTTCACAGCTTCGATCGTTCCGGCGATATCATCGCCTGTAAGCTTCACGTGAAGGAAAGGTGGGTTGTAATGTTGCTTGATAATGAACAAGGGATTGGTGGCGATGTGGAGCGAGTTGACATTAAAATCTTTTACCACTCCAATGATCTTGCCGCGATTCTGATCCCCCCAGAAAGACACCTGTTTGCCAATGGCATCGTCGCCCCAATTCATCAGCTTCACAGCCGATTCGGTAGCAAGGTACAGTCCATCTGTTTCCACATCTTCACCTTTCTCGAAGGTTCTTCCCTGCACCACGTCGATACCCATCATCTCGAGGTAATCGTCGCCGATGCATAGGGCCCGGAACGCCCGCTGTTCCATGCCGTTTGGACCTTCCGCAAACATTTGCTCGATGCCGACACCCGTCCCGATAACCTGACCTGCAAATGCGGCGGTAACAACATTCGGCAGTCGTAACACCTCAGTCCTCAGTGCGCCCACCTGCTTGTACATGTTTTCGTGCGTGGGTACTACAAGGAGGTTGTCTCTATCGAAGCCAAGACTTTTGGTGCGAATGAAATGAAGCTGTTTACCCATGAACAACGTACAGATCACAACAAAGATCGAGATGGTAAATTGTGTGGTGATCAATGAGCGGCGAAGCAACAACGCCGGCTTTCCATTCTTGAAAGATCCCTTGAGCGCCTGTATCACCGGGATATTCGTAAGATAAAATGCCGGGTATAATCCTGAAAGAATTCCGATAACCACGGCGATCAGTAACGAGATCAGAAATGTATTGGGATCGAGCGCCAGGCTTTTGTTGATCAGCAAATTAAGCGGCTCGAGAACCGTGTACACAATGCCTATCGCAAGAGCAAGCGAGATGATCGACATTAAAACGGATTCGAATAACAGGGACGCCACGAGTTGCCTTCTTCCCGAACCCGACAGCCGCTTCATCGTGATCTCAGTTGCACGTTTGATCGCTTTCGCTGTAGAGAGATTCATGTAGTTGATACATGCGAGAAGAACGATCAGTATACCAACCGCTGTAAACGCAACAAGAGCTTTGTATTCGCCCCCATTATCCGTTTTCGAAAAGTGCGTTTCAGCTATCGGCTCCAGGAATGGCTCGTTAGCATGGCCTTCGCCTCCGACTTCATCGTCGACAAAATAATCTTTGTAAATCCCGCCAAACCGTGAATAAAAATTATTGACCTCATAGTGTTCCGGGAGCAGGAGGTAGGTAATAACGTCGGGATTCCACATCACGAGCGGGATAGGTTTGCCGTTCTTAACTGTAAAGTCCCAGGTGGCGCGCCCTTCCGGAAAGCCCGAAAGCAGAATGTTGAACTTGAGGTGTGTGTTGGATGGAAGGTCTTCGATCACAGCCGTTATAGTTCTGGGCTCCTTGTTCACCACCAGAATTTTTCCAAGTGCATCCTCTGTATCGAAGTATTTTATGGCAATCGATCGTGTGATCACGGCACTTTTTGGATCGTCGAGACAGGTGCTTACATCGCCCGAAATGAAGTTGTGATTGAATACTTTGAAATATGTCGAGTCGGCTTGCGAGATATTCTCTTCGAAGAACGTCTTCGAATTATATGACACGACTGTTCGATCGAATTGATCGATCCTCACTAACTGCTCGATCTCCGGATAGGTTTCTTTCAATATTGGTCCAAGCTCCCGTGAAGTGACGCCAATGTATTCATCCACATCCGGGATCACATAGTGCGAACCCAATCGATAGATCCTTTCATGATTTGCATAATGCCTGTCGTAACTGAGATCGTTCTTCAGGATCATCATCAGGATAATGCTCACGGCAATTCCTAATGCGAGACCGAGGATGTTAAGAACCGAAAAGAATTTGTCCTTAAGAAAAATTCTGATAGCAAACTTGATTTGATGCATGGGATTTCGGTGTTCGGTGTTCAGTGTTCAGTGTTCAAACAGAGGCGGTACCTTCTCATCCCACTCGCTTGCTTCCTGGTACTTTCTCGCAAATTCTACCAGCGCCGCTTCGCCATATAATTTACCTAAAAAAGAAATGCTGGTTGGACTACCCTGGTCGTTGAACCCATTCGGCACCACAAGACACGGATGACCAGTAAGATTGGTAGTTAGCAGTTGCCCGCTGGCGAACGACGGCGAAATTATAACGTCGTATTCGCCCAGTTTCTTATGATAGTCTTCTATTAATTGTTTGCGTGCCCGTGATGCGTTTATGTATTCGACGGCGGGAATAAACCTGGAACCCCTGAACGTATTCGGCCACGCTCCTTTTCTCTGATCGGTTAATTGATCGTCGATGTTGGAACGCGTGAGCTCATCGAAAGCTGCGCCAGCTTCGGCGGTAAGCATGATCCTTATTGCCGATACTGGAAGTCCCTTCGGAAGCTCGACGAGTTCAGGATCATAGCCAAGACCCCGAATAACTTTCAAGGACGCTTCATCATTCGCCGACTCAACTTTAATATATCCGACCTTAAGCGTCTTCGGAGCGGCACTCATCTTCCCGATAGCATTCAACACCAAACCGCAATCAAGAGCTGAACGACAGATCGGGCCGATCTTGTCCATCGTCCAGCTTAATGTCATTGCACCTTCGGAGCTCACGAGTCCATAAGTTGGACGAAGTCCACTTACTCCACAGCGTGTTGATGGCGACACGATGGATCCGAGCGTTTCTGTTCCAATTGAGAAGGCTACCAAACCAGCAGATGTTCCCGAAGCCGATCCGGCAGATGAACCCGATGATCCCTGTTTCAAATTCCATGGATTTTTTGTGACTCCTCCATACCAGATGTCGCCCATCGCAAGTGCCCCCATCGTGAATTTGCAGACCAGCACAGCGCCGGCATCTTCAAGTTTCTTAACTATATCTGCAGTCTTGTCGATGTTTTGATCTTTATAGGGAGTTGCTCCCCAAGTGGTCTTCGTTCCTTCGACAGCAAACAGGTCTTTGATGCCATACGGGATCCCATGCAATGGTCCTCTATATTTCCCCTTTGAAATTTCTTCGTCCGCTTTTTTGGCTTCGCGCATCGCACGTTCTTCGAGCAACGATATCACACACTGAAGTGTATCGGAATATTTTTTTATCCGTGCAAGGTATAATGATGTGAGCTCGGTGGACGTGATCTTTTTATTTTTGATAAGGGCCGCCAGTTTATAAACCGGAAAGAAGGCAAGCTCCTGCCTGTTTGCCGGCAACTGCACGTCCTTCGGCAGTTTGAAGGCCATAGGGCTGGTTGACTGTTGTTGAAATCCCGTTGGTCTCGGATCAAACTTCAGCGACATCCCGACAGAGTTATCAAGCTTGTACTCATGCAGCGCTTTATATTCTTTTTGAAACCCTTCGATGTTGCTTTGCAGCGAATCCCGTTCGGCGTCGGTCAGTGAAATGTCGTAGTAGGGTTCGATACTTTTCGTTGGATATTTATCCTGTGCTTCCGCAACCGTTATCGAAACCAGTAGTAAAAGGAATAATGCTATTCTCAACATGTGGGGGAAATTTTATTGAAGATAAACTAAACGTTGTACCTTCGCCGCGCAATGAAAGAGTATTTTCAAAAGCTCTACCGCTACAATGAATGGGCAAACCGTCGTGTACTCGGTGCCCTCGAACGTCAGAACGTCAGCACTGAAAAGATCTTAAGTATTTTCAGTCACCAGCTTGTCGCAAACTTCCTCTGGCTTCATCGTATCAAAGGACTTCCGGCACCGGATCTCAAGCTCTGGCAAACATATCCCATCGAGAAACTTCGCCAACTGGTGGACGATGGTTCGAAGCAGTGGCTCGAATTTATCGACTCGACCGACAATTTTAATCGCATTTTAAAGTACAAGAACTACGTAGGCGATTATTACGAAACCAACGTGGAGCACATCATGATGCACCTCGTTAACCATGGTACTTATCACCGCGGGCAGGTGGCGTTACTGCTCCGGCAAAACGGTTTCGAACCGATCAACACAGATTTCATCACGTATGATAGAGTAATCACGGGACAGTGGAAGGATTGATGTAAATTATTGCTATGAAAAAGTTCATAGCAATAATCCTACTGATCTCAAGAGCCGCATTCGCACAGAATGACGACATCACAGTTTGCCACACTTCTTCGATAGAGAAGTTCGCCGCATTCGCATCCGATCCAACATTCAACGCCGAACACCCAACGCCCCGTGCATACATACACGTATCGCAAGCCGGCGGCAAGATGATCAAGTTTGCAACACCCGACGGTGGCGAAGCCAATGGTTATCTCATTGAAGCAAAAAATAAAACCAACAATTGGATACTGGTGTACCAGGAATGGTGGGGGCTCAACGACAACATCAAGCGTGAGTCTGAAAACTTATACAATCAACTCGGTAACGTAAATGTGTTAGCTCTCGATATGTACGACGGTAAAGTTGCAACTACCGCAGAAGAGGCGGGTAAGACCATGCAACAATTCAAACCCGATCGTGGCAAGGCGATCACACAAGGCGCTATTAAATACGCTGGTCCGCAAGCAAAGATCGGTACCATTGGCTGGTGTTTTGGCGGAGGTCTGTCCCTTCTTTCAGCGATCGAAGCAGGCAACCAGGCCGTCGCATGTGTCATGTATTATGGTATGCCGGTTGATGACGTTGCACAATTGAAGAAGCTCAACACAGATGTATTGAACATATGGCCCACAAAAGATCGTCGCATCAATAAAGAGGTGATGGATAAGTTTGCGGCTAACATGAAAGAGGCCGGAAAAATACTAACCATCAGATCTTACGATGCTGATCACGCGTTCGCCAACCCTAGTAACACAAATGGTTACAACGAAGCCGCAGCAAAAGACGCGTGGAAAAACACAATCGACTATTTCAAAGCGAGAATGAAGTAAGATTAGACACGCAAAGTGTTTTTTTAGGAAAGGCACACTATCTATTTTGCGTTGTTTAATCGCACCCAAAATGAATAGTTGGCTCAAGATTGGATTGCGCGTGTGTTTACTATTGCTTGTTACAACAAGCTTTGCGCAACCTGTAGTCGAAAAGGGAAAAATAGATCTCACCGAATGGGACTTCAACAAAGGAACCGTTCGTCTTGATGGACAATGGGGATTCTATTGGGAGGAACTTCTTACACCAGGACAGACCCCTGCAGTTCCCGATCGCTTCTTTCAGTTCCCTGCTATCTGGAACGAAAGCCAGGGCTTCGCAACTTATACTGCAGATGTTATTATCGGTCCCGACATCAGTATGCTGTCGATGGAGCTTCCCGATTTTTATACAAGCTACCAGGTTTGGGTTAACGGCATTCAAGTAGCTAATAACGGTGAGGTAGGAACGAGCAGGCAAGAAACGGTAGCTCAGTGGCTTCCAAAAACGGTGGTGTTCCCCGCCGACGATACACTTCATATTATCATGCAAGTGTCGAATTTCCATCATATCCGCGGTGGATCAAACGATCATATCTATTTGGGATTACCTGATCAGCTCTACCAAAAAAGGGAAACGGCGGTTATCACAAACATGATCTTGTTTGCGGGATTAGGACTCATCGGCTGCTTCTTCATCATCTTGTTCTTGTTCTTCAGGAAAGAAAAAGCTGCGCTATACTTTGCTGCCATCTGTATCACGTGGGGGCTCCGCGCGGTGTTCACTAATCTTTATTTGATCGCTAACTGGTTCCCGTCGCTGGACTGGGAATTGTTGGTTAAGGTAGAATACCTTACGCTTTACCTGACTATGATGTGGAGCTTGTTGTATGTAGGAAAGCTCTTCCCTGAAGATGTGAATATGATCCTTAAATATGTGCTGGTGATCCTGAATGGTGTCTTTATTTTGTTCACCATCGCGACGCCTGCAATAACTTATACTAACCTGTTGCCTGCATATAAATTTGTGGCGTGGCTGATCCTGGGTTATGTCGGGTTTGTTGTGATCAAGGCGATCATCTACGATCGTGCGGGGGCGTGGTTCTCGGCTATGAGTATCATTCTTGGTGTGTTGATGTTCAGTTACGATATGCTCACCTATGAGGGCTTTATCAACTTCAGTCCGTTGTTGTTCAACGTTGGTTATCTGACGATCTTCTTTTTGAATGCGACGGCGTTTGCCTACCAGCTTAGCAAGTCGGTGAATCCGAAACCGAAAATGCAGTTCGAGTTTACGGTGATCAAGTAGTCAGGTTTTCTGTACGGTGATAGCGTCTGGTTTTCCCGTGATGACGCCAGGTTGGCGCGATGTTTGAAAGTCATGGCATCACTTAAGTCATGCCATGACTTATTTTTCCCAGACGATCTTTTGATTCAAACTATACCACTGGGGATACTTCGGCAGGTGGATCTTCTCTACCTCATTCCTTTTTACCTTCAGCGATGGAGTAAGCAGCCCGTTCTCGATGGTCCAGTCGCCACTCATGATCACCATTGCGTTGAGCCGTTCGTAGTTCTCGAGTTCCTTATTGGTATCATCCAGCGTAGCCGTAAGACTTTTCGTCAACGCTTCTTTCGTTTTCGATTTCCCGGCGGCCGACAACACTACTAAAGCCATTGGCTGTGGAACGCCCATACCTACTACACATACTTGCTCGATGTCGGGATTTGATCCAAGCTTTAGTTCGATCGGCAGAGGAGCAATATATTTTCCCTTGTCTGTCTTAAATTGGTCTTTGATCCTGCCGGTGATGGTTATGAAGCCGTCGCTGTCCACAACACCGATGTCTCCCGACTTCAGGAAGCCGTCGTCGGTGAAACTTTCCTTCGTGAGATCGGGACTTTTATAATAACCGATCATAGTTGAATCGCTCTTCGTTTGTATCTCGCCCTGGTCGGTTAGTCGAAGCTGAACGTTCTTCCATGGCTTACCGATCGTTCCAAACCGCACGCCTTCGATGTTGCTGGTCGCCCACGCAAGATTTTCGGTCATGCCGTATACTTCTTTGATCGTTATGCCAAGGTTTTGATACCATTCCAGCAGCTCTACGGATATCGGCGAAGCACCTGTTACTGCCCAATTACATTTAAGTAATCCAAGGTTCTTTTTTATAGTTCTCCTGATCAATGAACTGATTATCGGTATCGATAATAATGTCGTTAATCTTTTTTGCGGGATCTTCTCGAGGATCTTCTCACGGAAGCGAGCCCAGATCCTTGGCACCGCGAGGAACACGGTAGGCTGTGCGTGCGCAAGATTCGCTGCGAACTTATCGAGCGACTCCGAAAAATAGATCGTTGCGCCATTGTAGATCGCCCCGAATTCAACCAGCATTCTTTCGGCTATATGAGATAGAGGAAGATATGAGAAGAACCGGTCTTCTGTTCCTGTTTTCATGATAGGAAATGCATGGCCTAACGCATTGTCAACCGCGTGCATCGATATCATTACGCCTTTCGGAAGTCCAGTGGTACCCGATGTGTACTTGATAGTTGCCATTTCATAACGATCCCACGTTGCAGGACTTTGAATTGGACCATTCTCTTTAATTAAAGAGGACCATGTAAGCCCCTCTGCAATGCCGTATTGATCAAACGATATCTTTTGGATCTGATCAGAGATCGCATCTCGTTGCGAAGCATAATCATCCAGCTTGCCAACAAAAATCACCTTCGACTCGCTGTGATCGAGGATCTGCTTTATCGAATGCGCCGACAGCGTCGGATAGATCGGAACCGAAATATGTCCAGCCATCCAGATCGCGAAGTCGGCCATCATCCAGTGGGCGCAATTTTTCGAAAGAATGGCTACACGACTTCGTGCAGGCAGTTTGAGCGAAGCAAGGGCGTTCGCAATTTTCCTGATCTCCTCCCCTGCCTGCGAATATGTAAACGTGATTACACTTCCGGGCAATGGCTGATGAAATAACAGTTTACCGGGCGTATTTTTCTCCCAGTGATAAAACTTCGATAGAGGGTCTGACATCAATAACTAGTTAGAGTTTTTTTGGCACATTTGTAACCTTTATTGTTGACAAATGGCTGACCCGAAGAAACTTTTCCTCCTCGATGCATACGCGCTCATCTACCGCGCGCATTTTGCCTTCACAAAAAATCCCCGCATCAATTCGAAGGGGATGAATACGTCCGTGGCCTTTGGTTTCACGAACACATTGATGGAGGTGCTCAGCAAACAAAAACCCACCCACATCGCAGTCGCCTTCGATACGCCGGGAAAGACTTTCAGAGACGAGATCTTTAAAGAATATAAAGCCACCCGCCAGGAAACACCGGAAGATATCCGCACCGGCATTCCGATCGTGAAAGAAATTGTTCGCGGCTTCAACATTCCCATTCTCGAAAAAGAAGGCTACGAAGCCGACGACATCATCGGAACTCTCGCACTCAAAGCTGCTGCCGAAGGATTCGATGTTTACATGATGACCCCCGATAAAGACTTCGGGCAAATCGTGCGAAGCAACATCTGGTTGTACAAGCCTGCCTACATGGGCAACTCCGTCGATATACTCGGACCAAAAGAAGTTTGCGAGAAGTGGGACATCACCGATGTATCGCAAGTGGTCGATATCCTTGGCCTTCAAGGCGATTCATCAGATAACATTCCCGGCATACCAGGGGTTGGCCCGAAGACCGCTGCCGATCTCATAAAACAGTTCGGCACCGTAGAAGAAGTGGTCAAGAATACAGATAAGCTCAAGGGCAAACTAAAAGAAAGAGTCATCGAGTTTGGCGAACAAGCCCTGCTGTCGAAGAGGCTCGCGAGGATCAACACCGAATCGCCAGTAACGTTCGAAGAAGCAGCGCTTCGCTATCATAGTCCCGACCGCAGCAAGCTTGAGCCGATCTTCGATGAGCTGGAGTTCAAGGGAATTGCCGCACGCGCATTCTCAGGACCAGAGATGAGCCTGAGTGCCAAAGTGCTCGCAGAAAAGGGCGTCGTCCCTACCAAAGCATCGCAGTTATCAATGTTCGGCGGCCCTTCAGAAGAAACAGAAGTTGAAACCGACAAGAAAGTTCTCGATACGTCTGCCGTCAATTACAACTCCGACAAAGCAGTATTGATCTCGAAACTGAAAGAGAACAAAGAGTTCTCTATCGAAGTCGTGACCAACGACGAATATCATTTCGATTTCAAAGTTGCTGGCTTCACATTCTCCGTCGCTCCCGGCGAAGCATTCTTCGTTGCAGCTAAAACTGCCGAAGATCTCAAGGGGCTTGAACCGTTTTTCACCGACGAGAAGATCCGGAAGTCAGGCCACAACATCAAAGCCGCGCAGGTTGCCTTACGAAAACTCGGTCTTCAACTCAACGGTCATTTGTTCGATACTATGCTCGCGCATTATCTCATCGAACCCGAAGCAGCGCATGATCTTGGAACCCTGGCGAAGCTTTACCTGAACTACGCGCTCGCCCCGGATGAGGGAACCGATCCTATCCAACTTGCGTGCGAACGCGCCGACATTATCCTTCAATTGAAACAACGGTTATCGAAAGAACTGGAAATAAGGATGCACTCGTTGCTGATGCGCGACGTAGAGATGCCATTGGTATCGGTTCTGGCAAGCATGGAGTTCGAAGGCGTGAAGCTCGATGAAGAAACATTGAAATGGATGTCGGAAGGGCTTCGCAAGGATGTTGAAAAAGTCCAGGCGGAGATCTATAAAATGGCCGGCGCCGAATTCAACATCGGTTCGCCGAAACAATTGGGAGAAATTCTTTTCGAGAAAATGAAGCTTCTCGATAAGACCAAGAAGACACGCACCGGTCAGTACTCAACAAGCGAGGATGTTCTCTTGAAACTTGCAGAAGATCACGACATCGCCAGGAAGATCCTCGAGTATCGTGAGTATGAAAAACTTCGCAACACGTATGTCGACGCACTACCACAAATGGTGAGTGCTACGGATGGTCGTGTGCATACCGATTATCAGCAGGCCCGCGCCGCCACGGGGCGATTGAGCTCCAACAATCCCAACCTTCAAAACATACCGATCCGTACCGAGAAGGGACGCCAGATCCGCGGCGCATTCATTCCCCGCTCGAAAGACTTCCTTTTCATGTCGGCCGACTATTCACAGATCGAGCTTCGCATTGCCGCTGCATTTTCGAAAGATCAAACGATGATCGACGCGTTTCGAAACAAGCGCGACATCCATACAACCACGGCCGCAAAAGTATTCAAGGTGGCGCTCGATAAAGTCACACCCGATATGCGTCGCAAGGCGAAGGAAGTGAACTTCGGGATCCTTTACGGAAGCACGGCATTCGGCCTCGCGCAAAACCTGCGCATCTCCAAAACAGAGGCCGGAGAGATCATCGATTCATATTTCAAAGAGTTCCCTGGCATCAAACGCTATATGGACGACAGCATCAACTTCGCCAGGGAAAAAGAATATGTTGAAACGATCCTTGGTCGTCGCCGATACCTGAGGGATATTAATTCTCGGAACATAACCACACGCGGCTTTGCCGAACGCAACGCCATCAACGCCCCCATCCAGGGCAGCGCAGCCGACATCATCAAGATCGCGATGGTTAACATTTACCGCTGGCTTCAAAAAGAAAAACTGAAAAGCAGGATGATCATGCAGGTCCACGACGAATTGATCTTCGACGTTCATAAAGACGAAGAGCAGATCGTGAAACCAAGAGTGCAGGAGCTAATGAAACACGCGGTCAATATTGAGGTTCCAATGGAGGTTGAGGTTGGGGTCGGAAAGAACTGGTTAGAGGCCCACTAGGAGGTTCAAAGTTCGAAGTTCGAGGTTCGACGTATAGGGTTAACACGATATTGTGTGTTGCTCTATCATGATGTAGTTTCATGATCCACTCCCCCACAGGTCATGCAAGAAAAAAAACGCATCATCACGTGCAGCGACGGCACATGGAATCGGCCCAACGAGATCGATAAGAAAACAAAGAAGCCCGTTCAAACAAACGTCCAAAAGATCTTCGATAAGATCTGCCTTCGGGACACAGGTCCCAGCCAGATGCTGCAGATCCGTTACTATGACGAAGGCATCGGGGCCAAAGGAAAGTGGTGGAAGCGGATCTTCGACGGAGCTACAGGCGAAGGCATCGACGAGAACATATTAGATGTCTATAAATTCATCGCCTGGAACTACGAAGCAGGCGACGAGATCTACCTGTTTGGGTTCAGTCGCGGAGCCTACACTGCCCGAAGCGTTGCAGGTCTCATTAAAAAATGTGGACTCATCAGGAAAAACGATCTCAACCTTATTGCGGAAGCGTATACGCTTTATCGCAACAGAAAAGAAAAACCGAGTGGCCCGGTTGCAACGAAATTCAGAGAGGATAATAGTCACAAGAAGGTAAACATCAAATTTATCGGGGTTTGGGACACGGTTGGATCGCGAGGTATCCCCCTCCGCTCGTTCCAGTGGTACAATAGGATGCAGTATTCATTTCATGATACAAGGTTAAGCAACCTCGTTGAGTACGCTTATCATGCTTTGGCGATCGACGAGCGTCGTGGAAATTTTAAGCCAGCGATGTGGGACCTCGACCTCAACAGTCCGCCAACAGATTTCAAGCAGGTGTTGGAACAGAGATGGTTCGCCGGGGTGCATTCGAACGTGGGAGGCGGATATCCTGACGAATGCCTTTCAAACATCGCATTGGAATGGCTCATGAAAAAAGCCGAAGCTACAGGGCTGGCATTCGAGGCTAACTGGAAAGATGCCCTGAAGCGACCCGAAAAGCCCGGCAAACTCGAAAATTCCCGCAAGGGGATCTTTAGACTCACCGGCGCTTACGATCGCCCGATCGATTCGCTGGAGAACGTTGATGAATCGGTGCACGAGCGGATAAAACTCGATGCTAAGTATAGGCCAAAGTTTGTTATTGATCTGATCAATAAGGCGAAGCAGGAATCTGTATAGGTGCTGGGTGCCGGGTGCTTGGTGCGGAAACAGATCGGTTTCGATTACTGGTTCGTTGTGGAGAAACCGTATCGTGTAGCGAACCCTTCGAAAACACCATGATGTCTCCATGGTCCACAAATCCTCACAACCACCACCCGGTCGTCACCCCGCACCTAGCACCCAGCACCGCGAAAGCTTTGGTACACTTTTCGCAATCCGAACTTGTTGTGAAAAGAGTGATCTCAATTATCCTACTGTTGACAACTTTCGCGTCCTGCGACAAGAACGACAACTTCGTCCTCTTCTCCATCGAAAACGATGTTCAGCTCGGTGCGCAGGTTAAGCAGGAGATCATGGCCGATCCGAACACAAAGATCCTTTCACCAACCGCTTACCCTGAAGTTTATAATTTTCTCTATCATATTCGCGACGGAATTTTAAACTCAGGAAAGGTCGCCTACAAAGAAGAATTTGCATGGGAAGTTTATGTCATTGACGACGATCAGACATTAAACGCCTTCGCCACTCCGGGAGGATATATCTACGTTTATACGGGGTTGATCAAATACCTCGACAACGCCGATGATCTTGCCGGAGTGATGGGACACGAGATGGGCCACGCCGATCTTCGCCACACTGTTCGTAATCTTCAAAAGACTTACGGTGTTCAAGTGCTCCTCCAGGTCGCCCTTGGACAAAATCCAAGTGCGCTCGCAGAGATCGCAGCAGCGATAACCGGTCAACTGGCAACATTGAAGTTCAGCCGCGAATACGAAACAGAAGCCGATGAGCACTCGGTCGATTACCTGGCGGGCACCGAATATGCATGTAATGGAGCAGCACACTTCTTCGAAAAACTTACGGCTGCCGGTGATGCGGGTCAGCCCCCGGAATTTTTGAGCACACATCCAAATCCTGATAACAGGATAGAGAACATCAATGCGAAAGCACAAGCTGTTGGATGCGACACATCGCTCGCAACAAACACCGGGTACGACGATGTTAAGGCTTCGCTTGATGCAGGCGCTTAAGGTTCGAGGATCCTGAACTCGATCCTTCGGTTCATTCTCCGCCCTTCCATTGTGTCATTGGTCTCCATCGGCTTGTTCTCACCATAGCCAACAGCAGTAATACGATTAGGATCTGCTCCACCTTTGATCAAAATGTTTCGAACCGATTGTGCGCGGCGAAGACTGAGATTCTCATTGTAACTGTCGGGGCCTTTATTGTCCGTGTGACCACTGATCTCAACTTTCATCGTCGACGAATTCTTCATCATCACTAAAAGATTCCTGATGCCTTCGTATGATATTGGATCTATACCGTCGTGAGCGAAGTACACGTTCATCACGTAGCCGACGTTCACTTTCGGATCAGCCGGGAAGCTGGGTGCGGGAGCAGGCGTTGGAACAATCACATTATAGGTGTCGACTGAGTCGGTGCTGGTAACGGTCATCGTGCTCTTCACTGGCTTATTGTTTTCGTCAACGATGTTAATCTTTATTTTCTTGGGAGAATACGATGGAACATGGACTTCAGCTTTTTCGGAAACAACTTCTCCAGGTGCAGGTTTTTCTTTAACGACAGGATTAACGTTTTGTGGATGTGCGGCTTCGGCAAAGACTTCCGAATACTCAGGTTGATCGAGATACACTGGTTTCCAACGCTGCATATCAACTTTATAAATATCCTGTTCACCAAGATTGTCGCGGCGAAGCGAAGAGATGTAAGCGAACTTCTCATCGGCTGTCAACACAAAATAAATATCGTTCTCGACGGAGTTGATCGGGTAGCCGAGGTTAACCGGCTCGCCCCATGCTTGCTTCGTAGCATCGTAAGTTGACCGATAGATATCGAGGTCGCCCATGCCGGCGAGTCCATTCGAACTATAATATAAATGCTGACCGTTTGCTGAGATGAAAACACCTTCTTCATCGAGGTCGGTGTTTACGAGTGGGCCGAGGTTCTTGATATTCACCCATCGACCGCCCTTACCTAGTTCGCAGCTATAGATATCTGTACCGCCATAACCACCGGGGCGGTTGCTGGTGAAGTATATCGTTTTATCATCTTGTGTGATGGTAGCGGAGCTTTCGAGGAATTCGGTGTTGACACCGTCCATGGCGACGGGTGCACCCCACGTGCCGTCTTTATTTTTTTTCGACAGCAAAAGATCGCCGCCATTGGTATCGTGATAAATAATGATCTCGGTCCCATCAGGGGAGATGTTTACGCTGGCGTTGTGATAACCGGTGTTGAGTGGAGGGCCGGGATTGCGGGCGGGTGTCCAGACGCCGTTCACTTTTTCTGAAACGAATATCTCTTCGTAGTATTCATGATCTTCGGCAACACGATCGTTGATGTTGTCTCCCGGGCGACGGCTTGTGAAAACCATAATGCTTTCATTCTCATCGATCGTTGGAGCGTAGTCGGGATATTCTGAATTGATCTTCGCATCGAGATTAACAATACTTACATCGACAGGATGTTCCATGTAAACTGTTGCGTTCCTGCATTCGAAGATCTTCCTGTTTACTTCATTGATCCTTTTCGATTTCTCATAGTTAAGAGAACGTGCAAGGATTCTATTGTATCGGTCATAAAATAAGATCGCGCTATCGAACTTCTCTGAGTAATGGTAGGCTTGTCCAAGGAAATAAAGAATATCGGGATCAACATTAGGATCGAGCTTCCATGCGCGACGAAAGTAATCGAGTGACTTTTCTTTTTGTACCGAAAGCATGATAGACTGTCCGGCCATCAATTGTGCTTTGGCGTTTTTTGGATTGGCCTGTGTTGAGAGAATAAAAAGCTCGGCAGCCTGTTTGCGGTGGGCGAAGCCGAAAACTTCCATGCCCTGGTTATAATATTCTTCTGAAAGGGCGACGTTGTCGGTTTGGGCGAATGCCCTTACCGAACACAGCAGCGTGAGAATAGAGATCCTCAAAAAATTCATAAAATGGGTATTGGGGTATCAAATGTACTATTTATAAAGCTCACCCTTCAGATATTTCAGCCCCGAATCGATTATGATGGTCACGATCTTCTTACCCGGACCAATCTCCCGGGCGCGCTGGATGGCGGCCCAAACATTGGCGCCTGACGTTGTTCCCCCGAAAATTCCCTCTTTCCTCGCCAGTTGGCGGGCGGTTTCATAGGCGTCTTCATTTTTTACCGATATCACCCCGTCGACGAGGTCCTTGCGATAAATGGAGGGTATAAATCCCAGGCCGATGCCTTCGAGTCTATGGGTACCTTTAATATCGCCACCCGAGAGAAAACGAACATTATATGGTTCAATGGCGGTGATACGAATGCCTGGCAGCTTCTCCTTTAAAACTTCGGCGTTGCCTGACAAGCTTCCGCCGGTGCCGACTCCCTGGATGAACTCATCAAAGCTTCCGAGCTCTTTCAGGATTTCATTTGCCATCTTATGATATGCGCCGCGGTTGTCGGCATTGTTGACCTGATCGGTCCAGAATGTATTTGGTTGTTTACTGAGTTCGCGTGCACGCGCGATCATGTCGTCGATGAGGTTTGCGGTTATTTGTCCGTTCTCGCTTGGAATGATCTCGAGGTTGGCACCGAATGCTCGCATGGTCTGAAGTTTTTCTTCAGAGAATGCATCGGATGAAACGAAGTGTGCTTTGTACCCGCGGGTGGCGCAGACCATCGCCAGTGAGCTGCCGGTACTTCCACCGGTATATTCCACAACCGTTCCGCCGGGTTTTAACTGACCTCTTTTTTCGGCGCCTTCGATCATGGCCAAAGCCATGCGGTCCTTCATGCTTCCGGTCGGGTTGGCGCCTTCATACTTCACGTAGATGTCAGCGCAACCGGGTTCGCTGAGGCGATCTAACTTCAGCAAGGGAGTACTGCCAATAACTATCATGTTTAAAGATAAAGCAAAAAAATAAGGTACGGTTTTATTGGAGCTGCCCTACCACAAGCAGACGCCAACAACCGTACCTACTTAACCTCTAAACCAATTTACCTATACTTACCTAACCTTCCTTATAAGTTCTAATACGGCACTGCGCCTGTATTTGAACCCATAAAGCCACCCCAATACGTTGAGCTGTCGCGTAATGTGTGGACATTTGTTTCGGGCCAATGATCCTTATCGAAGCCGGGTGCTTTTTCGAGCACTTCCTTGCTTTGTCTGAGGATGAATGCGTGACGTTTGGTATCGATCTCAAGGGCTCCATAAGGAATTGCGAAGAACTTACTTCCCATTCCAAGGAAACCGCCGTATTCGAGCACCACGTACTCGATCGATCCATTATTTACATCGAGCATAATCTCCTTTACATCACCAAGGTCTTCGTCGAGATGGTTGTAAACCTTATTGCCGATGATCGATGATGCTGTAAGGAATTGCACCGGTTTGTTTGGATACTTGCCGGTGTGATTTTCGCCCGTCATGTTATCTCTCTCCAGATCTGTTCTCTCCTGTACTTTCATAACACGTCTGTTTTGGTTGAAAATCAATTTGGATTGTTTTTACAAGTTTGATACCATGTGAAAAATCCCCTCAAATGGCTCAAAAAAGTGCATTATTAACCCGCGTTTGGTAGAAACTATTCGACTCATGTAGAAAATAGTTCACAGGAGGATTAACTTAGAGTTTCACAATGATCAACAGTCTTGATAAACTCCTTGGTATAGAGTATCCGGTGATTGCAGCACCGATGTTCCTAATCTCAAATACCAAAATGACGATCGCCGCATTGAACAGTGGCATCAGTGGTGCCTTCCCTGCGTTGAACTACCGAACGGATGCCGAGCTCCGGTCTGCTATCGAAACAATAAAGAAAGCTTCGGATAAACCATTCGGCGTCAATCTCATCGTCAACAAATCAAACCCGAAATACAAAAAGCAACTCGATACACTGGTCGATGTAAAGGTTCCATACATCATTACATCGCTGGGAAGTCCCCAGGAAGTGATCGAGCGATGCAAGCCATTAGGCATAAAAGTCTTCTGTGATGTTGTCGATCTCAAATACGCGCAAAAGGTGGAGAAGCTCGGCGCCGATGCAGTCATTGCAGTCAACAATCGCGCGGGTGGACACTGCGGACCCATGTCACCCAAAGAGCTCATCACGATGCTCAAAGAAAATTGTGGTCTTCCGATCATCTCCGCAGGAGGCATCGGTACGGGAGAAGAACTCGCGCAGCATATTTCCTGGGGCGCTGCGGGAGCATCCATCGGAACAATCTTCATCGCCTGCGAAGAATCCGACGTCTCACCCGACTACAAACAGGCGATGATCGATTATGGAGAAAAAGACATTGTTCTCACAACAAAACTCTCCGGTTCACATCTGACCGTCATCAATACTCCGTATGTACAGCAGATAGGGACCAAGGCTGGCTGGTTAGAGCGTTTACTTTTACGCAACAAGTCACTCAAGAAGTACGTAAAGATGTTCGTTGCTTTTCGAGGTATGAAGGCCGTGGAGAATGCCGCAACGAAAGCGACTTATAAAACCGTGTGGTGTGCAGGTCCGTCTATCGAACACGTTACATCCATAAGGCCAATGAAAGATATCGTTGCCACACTGATATCTGAATGGAAAAAGAATGATGTCATGCTAAACTCGAAATAACTTCACGCAAAGGGCGCGAAGGTAGTTTTACGCAAAGGGAATACACCCAAGAGCGCAGCATGCCTTTGCGTTAATTTACTTTGCGTTGCTTTTACTTTGCGGCCATTGTGTGAAAAAACTTCCAACCCCAAAATACCCAACCCCATGAAGAAAGTTCTAAAGATTGTCGGCTACATCGTCCTCATCCTTGTAGTCGCAGTTGCCGGCTTGCTCACCTACGTGAAAGCCGCATTGCCAAAAGTCAGCGATCCAGAGGTGATCACGATCGACTACACACCCGAACGGATCGAGCGCGGGCGATACCTTGCCAATCACGTCTCGGTGTGTATGGACTGTCATTCGACGCGCGACTATACGAAGTTCTCTGCTCCGCTCGTCGATGGCACACTTGGTAAAGGCGGAGAGCGCTTCGATCAAACAGTTGGCATGCCTGGTGTATTTTTTTCCAAGAACATTACACCCGAAGGGATCGGCAGATACACCGATGGCGAGTTGTATCGTGTGATCACAACCGGTGTGACCAAAGAAGGACGCCCGATGTTCCCGCTCATGCCATATCCATACTATGGCGGTATGGATAAGGAAGACATCTATAGCATAATTGCATACGTAAGAAGCATCGCGCCGATAAAAAATGATGTGCCCGATTCACAAGCTGACTTCCCTGTGAATTTCATTCTTCATACAATTCCAAAAGATGCCACACCGCAGACACGTCCATCGAAGTCGGACAAGATCGCCTACGGAAAATATATGACCCATGCGGGTGGATGTCGCGAGTGCCATACGAAAGACAAGCAAGGTCAGATCATCCAGGAATTGGAGTTCAGTGGCGGGAGAGAGTTCAAGTTCCCTGATGGATCGGTTGTTCGTTCTGCGAACATTACTCCCGATAAGGAAACCGGTATCGGTGCATGGACACCTGAACTCTTCGTACAGAAATTCAAGATCTATAAAGATTCCACGTATGTATTACCCGATGTAGCGGCCGGCGAGTTCAACACAATTATGCCGTGGACAATGTACGCGGGTATGGAAACGGAAGATCTCGAAGCCATTTTCGCGTACTTGCAAACCTTAACCCCGATGAAAAATTCGGTGTCGAAGTTTAGCGCCCCGCAAACTAACGCCCCGTAACTAAATCAGCACCATTTTCCCTGACGCCGGGTATACTTTGGCGTGATTTTTCGTCGTTGTGAAATTATGATGGGATCAGATTATGTAATCAAAGTCGTAGCGTGGCTGATCAGTCTTGTCGGCGCAACAGGCGTCATCGCCGGCATACTTGGCTTCTTCGGACCCGTTGTTATTAGTTTCAATCCATGGGTTCTGACAATCGTCGGATTCCTGGTTCTTTTGTTCGGGTACGGAATGATGGGTGTCGAATTAGACGACGAGATAGGATAAGAAAGAAAAGCCCCGAGTAAAATCGGGGCTTTTTTATTTAGCGAATGCCGGGGATCGAAGTAGTTGGAGTTATCTGTTCGGTTTCGAATGCAGGCGCTTTCTTCTGCGCCGGGTAAACTTCATCCAGTGTATTTCCATCGTACAACCTTCCATTCTTCATTACTTTACTTACACTGTTGCTGTTCCTGATGTTCTCGAGTGGATTCTTATCAAGGATCACGAGATCGGCAAGCTTACCGGCTTCAATAGAACCGATGTCGCCATCGAGACCAAGTGCAGTTGCACCGAGTATAGTCGCTACTCGCAACGCATCGTGGTTGTTCATACCACCGGATTGAATGCTCCAGAGCTCCCAGTGATATCCGAGTCCCTGCAACTGCCCGTGTGAACCAACACCTGCGCCACCGCCTGCCTTCACAAGGTCGTTAACGAAACGAGCGTGATCGGGAAACACATGCTCTTCGGTCATAAACCAACCTGGTCTTCTTCTCGACTTTGCATCGAGCTCAGCCTTCGATGAGAAATGATTGAGCTTTGGATCACCGTTCACATTTTCGGTAGCATAATAAAAGTTCTCCGCCCAGGGGCCGCCGTAAGCAACAAGCAGCGTCGGAGTATAGGTCATCTTCGCTTCTGCTACTGCGGTAACAACATCCTTATACAATGGATAGATCGGCAGCGAGTGCTCATGACCAGGATAACCATCGATAAGATTTGTCATATTCAGCTTAAAGTCGAGACCACCTTCGGTTGTTGGCATCAACTGTTGTTCCCTGCAAGCCTCAATGATCCACTGGCGATGCTGACGATTGCCGGTGAGATACATCTTGATGGTCTTCGTGTTGTAGTATTCTGAATATTGTTTCAGGATGTCTTTTGCCTGGTCGAAATCCTTCAGGTTGTAAGCCCAATAGCCAACACCGGGACCTGTTGAATAGATACGAGGTCCAATGATCTCGCCGGTCTCAACCATGTCGCTGTACGTGAGCACGTCGGTGGTTGCTGTTTGAGGATCGCGTGTTGTTGTGACACCGTAGGCGAGGTTAGCTGCATACATCCATACCTGGCTTTTATGCAATCCCCACGCAGGCCACATGTGTGAGTGTGTATCAACAAATCCCGGAACAACAGTTTTTCCAGCGAGGTCGATCTTCTGAGCGTCTGTCGTGATCGATCCAGCTGGTCCAACCTGCTTGATCCTTGCGTTCTCGACAAGGATGTCGCCACGTTCGATCACTTCTGTTCCTTTCATCGTAATGATACGTGCGTTCTGCAGAAGGACTTTACCCTGAGCGATATCTTTTTGAACAGTGACCTTTACGCGAAGTTCCGCAGGTTTGTATTCTTTAGGTTTTTTATCATCCTTCTTCTTGTCGTCTTTTTTGTCGTCCTTTTTATTCTCTTTTTCTTTCTCGGCAATTGCTTTCTCTTTTCTTATCACATCATCCCGGAGTTTTGCGGAGTCGAGGTTATACGAGAAGAACGCATTGCCTAAAGAAAAATAAACGTTCTTCGCAGTGGCACCCCATGTGGGGAACTCGCCACCAAGCTTCGTAAGCTTCCTTGCGGGGAACGAAGCTTTGTCGGCTTCGGCAACGGAGATCTTGGGAGCTTCGCCACCGGTCTTCGGAACAGTGACAACATAAATTTCATTATTGATCTGTGCGAAAGCCTGATCTCCCTTCGGAGCCATCTTGATCACATCGGCGTTCGATGGCTCGCGCTGCGGTTCGGTAGCCGATTCCACCATCATACAATGAAGCTGTTCGTCCAGAACGCTTCCGTAGGTCATGATACCAGAAACTTTCAAATGAACTTTCTCATCGGTCCCATCCCAACGGATAGACAACAGTCCCTTTTGTCCGCTGTATAGATAAATGCGATCGGGATTTTCTGTGAAGTGGGGAGCCGATCTTCCTGCAGAGCGTGCAATGAAGTTCACGGGGCCCCCATCGTCGCTGATCCAAACGATCTCATTCTCTGCATTGAAGCCTGTTGGTCCATCCTGGTCTTTGAAGTGCTGGCCTCTCGTGCGGATCATCACGATCTTTTTGTTAGGACCCCAGGCGGGTTCGGTGTAGGCATACGATTCTGTTGTGAGTCGCGTGGGCTTTGCGCCTTTTACTTTCAAATTATACTTGTAGAGATGTCCACCATCTTTGCCTTCCCATGTTACGAATGCAATCTGTGAACCATCGGGACTCCACACGGGCATTGCTTCTGTAAAGTTGTTGGTTGTAACGCGTTTCGGAGTTCCGTTGGGAAGATCCATCAAATACAACTTATTCAGCGCGGTAAACGCAAGCTGGTTACCGAGAGGCGACACGGCGATGTCGCGGATCTGGGTAACGGTCATATTCTTATCGTCCTTGATAGGATATTTGAAGTCGACTTTGGGTCCGAGCAGCAGCTCTGTGCTGATCTCGAACGGAACGTTCACGGCAGCGCCACCGGCTACAGGGATGCGATAGATCTTACCACCGTATGAAGCAACGAGATCTTTGCTGTCGGGTGTGAACGACATTGCCGGCAACACGCCGAGTGGTGCGATAGATTCCTGTTCATCGCGCTGCACTGGATAAGCGAGCCAGCGCTCGTCTCCGTTCTTGAGATCGCGGAGCACGAGACCAGTCTGGTCGTTGAAACGTGATCCATACACCAGCCATTTTCCGTCGGGAGAGAGTGTTGGTGCGAAAGCAGAACCATACTTGTCGGTCCTTCTCTCAAGTTCGCCGGTTTCACGATCGTAGATACCGAGCTGATATTGCGGGAGCTGTGCGTTGTAATTCCAGGCGCTGGTACGTTGCGAGAACCAGATGTAACGACCGTCGGGACCGAATGATGGTTCAACAACTTTGAGGTTATCGGGTTTCGAGATCAGCTGTGCTCCGGAGCCGCCGTCTTTGTGGAACAGCCAGAGCTTGAAGTTGCGAGTGCCTTTCGAGCCCACAACAAAATTTCCGTCGGGTGTCCATTCGGCAGACTGAAAATGATCGGTGTTGCCTTTAGATACCTGTACCGAATCGGATTTGTCGACAGCAAACCACCAGATGTTTTCGCCACCACTGCGATCGGAGATCATCAGGATCTTTTTTCCATCGGGGCTGAATTTCGGGTGCGAGTCGAATGCCATCCCGCTGGTGAACTGTGTTGCTTTGCCACCGGTGATGGGCATGGTGTAGATGTCACCGAGAAAATCGAAGGCGATGGTTTTTCCATCGGGACTTACGTCGAGCGACATCCATGTGCCCTCGTTAGTTTTTAACGGTATACGGCGGCCTACTTTCAGAGGCAGGTCTTTTTTCTTTTTGTCGTCCTCCTTTGTGGAGTCCTTTTTTTCTTCCTTTTCCTGTGCGAAAGCGATCACGCTGCATAGCAAAAAGGCTGCTAGTGATAGGAATTTATTCATAGGGGGAATGATAGGGAATTTCGAAAGGCAATTAAAAGAATTTTTGATAATTACGTCGCGAGTTTTATTTAAGCATTTGGATGCTCCACAAAGGAGGCGGACTGACGGTAAAATGCTTTTCGTCTTGACGGGAGGTCGAGCAGTTTTCTGCCGAGGTCCACACTACATATGTCGGGAGCTGAGAGTAGGTATTCGTTGAAGGAGCTAAATGGCCACTCTTCCAGTCGTTCGACGAGGGATGCTTTGATTGGGTTTTGATGGATATATTGAAAGCAATTGAAGGCATCTTGCTGTTGTGGGAGTTCTTTCTTTTTTGTGTTTTGTTGAAACAGCGAGCCAACAAATTTTTCTTGCATCTGTATGCCGCGTGTATACGACCGGAGCATGATCGCAAGTCGCTTTGAGAACGGGTCGGATCTAAAGTTGTGATCGGTGCTTAACAAAAAATGGAAATGATTTGGCATCAGGCAGTATGCGAGTAGGTTAGCGCCCTCGACAAATGTCTTTCTGACTTTTTCAAGGAAGTAAAAATAATTTCGTTCCTGCAGGAAAATTGTTTGCCGTTGGTTTCCTCGGTTGAACATGTGATAGATGGTGTTTGGATGCATCATGGGGCGATTATAGGTGCGCAGATACGAATAAAGAATTCGAGATTGGTCGCATCTGGTATTCTGGACATCGGCTAGGTATGGAAAACCTGACCAGTCATGGCATCACTAGTCCTGTAACCTAAACTCAAAAATTATAGTCTAAGGCAAACAATAACCGCCTGTCTATGATCCGTAACTACCTGCTCATCACCTTCCGCAGCCTGATGCAGAACAAAGTTTTTGTGCTCATCAATATGCTCGGAATGGGCATTGCAATCGCTTGCTGCATTACTGCCTACCTGAACTGGGATTTCAGCACCAACTTCGATAAGAACCACATCAATTCAGCCAGTATCTACCGGGTACAGGCTCACTACGACGACAAAGGAAAACAGAACAGGCACGCCATCGTGCCGACTCCGATCGGGGCGATTGTCAAACAAAATTTTACCGACGTTGATAAAGTGGTCCGCTATACAACCGCTAACAATGACATAAGAGTTGGCGACGAGGTGTTCAATACATCCGTTGCGTATGCCGACGACGGGTTCTTCGATCTCTTCACATTCAGCGGAAAGTTCAAGCTCGAAAAAAGCTCGATCATCATCAGCAAAGACCTAGCACTGAAATATTTCAACACAACAGAAGCGGAAGGCAAGCAAATCACCCAGATCAATAATGGAGTGTTGGAAGAGTTGGTCGTGGGTGGCGTGTTCGATACACAACCGCTCAATTCAAGTTTCGCATTCGAGGCGATACGACTGTGGGTGAACGAAGAGAATGACTGGAAACAATCCAATACTTTGTTCTTACAGATAAAAGATCAGTCGAGAGTCGAAGCCATCACAAAGCAGCTCCAGTCATTCGTCGGTCCCCAGAACGAAGCGGTTCCTGATTTCAAGCTGACCGATTATTACCTGCAGAACTTCAAGACACTGGCGGCGAGCTTCTACGGCGACAATTGGCTTAGCGGAGAACAATTGCGGTGGGGCTTTCCGCCATCAGCAGTAATTGGACCGGTGGTGATGGCGATATTCCTGTTGCTGCTGTCGTGCTTCAACTTCACCAATATTACTGTGGCGATGTCGGGGCGGAGACTAAAAGAGATCGGCATCCGAAAAACGATGGGTGGTGTAAGACTTCAATTGATCATACAGTTCCTTGGCGAAAGTATCGTCTTATGTTTTGCAGCTTTGTTGACCGGCCTGGTGATTGCGGAATTTCTCGTGCCTGCATACAATAGTCTCTGGCCAGGGATCAAGCTCACGATCAGTTACACGGAGAACATCATGTTCTTTGTATTCTTATCGGCGTTGCTGTTGCTAACGGCACTCATCGCAGGAATGTACCCGGCATTTTACATCACATCGTTTAAGCCGGTTGCTATCCTGAAAGGAAAGATGAAGTTTGGCGGTACAAGCTGGTTCACACGATCGTTACTCACTTTTCAGTTTTCGATATCGTTGCTGTGTATGGTCTGCGGCGTAGCCTTTATCAGGAACGCAGCCTACCAACGCGACTTCGATATAGGCTTTAGTAAGGATAACGTCATCACCGTGCCGATATCAAGCGAGTCGGAGTTCGAAACGTATAAGAATCTTCTTGTAACGAATCCCGATATCGTTTCAATCGCCGGTTCGAAAGATCACGTCGCCGAAAGATTTTATTCGGCAGCATTAAAATTCGGAACCACCGAAATGAAAGCCGAAGCGGTCGACATCGGCAACGATTACCTCAAAACGATGGGTATTGAGATCCTGGAAGGCCGCAACTTCGAATGGAACTCGGAGACTGACAAAAAAGAATCGGTGCTCGTATCGGAAGAGTTCGTGAAGCAGATGGGCATCAAGGGCAGTGCGATCGGTAAGCGTCTCCTTTGGGCCGACAGCGTCCAGTTGTTTATTGTTGGAGTAACGAGTGATGTTTACACTACTGGCTTCTGGAAGCCTGTAGCTCCAGTCATGCTTCGTTACATCGGTCCGGAAAAATATACGCAGCTCGTTGCGGCAACGGCGCCGGGTAAATTATTTGCGGTGAATGATTTCATGAAGGAACAATGGAAGAAGGTGTCGCCGAATACGCTCTATCGCGGCGAGTATGTGGTTGGCGACTTAAGGGCTGCGGAGATGATCAATAGAAATTCTGTGAGCATGTTCGTATTCCTGGGTGTCGTTGCGGCGGTGTTATCGGCAAGCGGATTGTTCGCATTGCTTTCGCTGAATATTATCAGGCGCATGAAAGAGATCGGTGTGCGCAAGCTGTTGGGTGCGTCCGCGCAGAACATTGCCGCGGTTATCAATAAAGAGTTTGCGATCATTATGCTGATTGCATCGGCCATCGGCGGTGGACTGGGTTTTATGGCGGGAAACACTGCAATGGATGCGATCTGGGAATATTATAAGGACATTGATGCGGTGACGTTGACCATTTGTGTAACAACGCTATTTAGCCTGGCATTGATCGCTATTGGATACAAGACGATAAAAACATCACGAATGAATCCCGTGAATGCATTACGTAGCGAGTAAGTTGAATGAACTGTAAGCTGGACTTCCTGAGGATTTCCACGCTTTCGCGCGTGAATGACATTTCATAGTAAAGCTCTTCATTTCCCATCATGAAAAATAACTCCCATGGCGTAACGCTTACCCGAGAGCACCATGCTTACGCCATGCTTTAGTTTGGCGCGATAATATCCGCGAGTTCCATTCACCGGCCTGAAGTTCGTTGTAAACACAACAGCGTCGCCTTTGTCGGCTTGCACTACCCGTGCGGTCGACTGTGCTCTCGGAACCTGCTCGGTTAAAATAAACTCTCCTCCTTCGTAGTCAACACCCTGTTGCGTGAGCATGAACACCACCTGGAACGGGAAATAAATATCACCGTAAAGATCCTGGTGAAGGGTGTTGTGTCCACCGGCTTCGTAGCGTAAGATCAATGGCGTTGGACGAAGCTGATTGTGTTTGTGACAGACATCAATAAACTCGTCGTGTGTTTTTGGATAACGAATATCTATACCCAACTTTTCGTTCCATTCGTTAGCGATAACTGCCAATGGCTCGTAGAGTTGCGTTCGTATTTTCTGAATGATGTTTGGAAGGGGATAGGTGAAATAACGGTACTGACCTTCGCCGAAGCGATATCGCTTCATGTCGATCGTGCTTCGATAAAGTTTGTCGTTAGTATAGTTTTTTATGAGTTCGGCGCACTGCTCATCGGTAAGGAATTTCTTGATCCTTGCGAAGCCTGCCTGTCCGGCAGGCAGGCTGGTGTCGTTCAGTTGTTCAAGCTCTTTCATGAAACAAAAGTAGCCTGGCATCCGACGTACCTCAACCCGATTCTTGCTTTCTTAAGATAAGCTTGTCGACGATGTGGAGTGCGGTGATGAAGATGATGCCGAAGATGGCAAGTCCCCAATAGCCTTTAAAGAATGTAAAGACACCGAACGTCAGGTCGAGGTTCAGATCCGGCTTGAGGTCCAGCTTCACTTTCAGCACAACATATACCACGGCACCGATCATCATAACAATGCCGGCGATGATCCACCAGCGGTCGCGGAGGCTTTCTTTTTTCAGCGACTGCTTTTCGACCATGGCCATCACGCGCTCCGAAAAACCTTTCGGCAATTCGTAAGCAGGCTCTTTCTCGAGGGCTTCTGCAAGAAGTTGGTTGAATCTATCGTCGTCGGTCATTTCCATTCTTCGCTACCAAGGTACTTGTTTGCTTTCTCTTTTAACAACTGTCGTGCCCTGAACAGGTAATTCTTAACCGTTCCTTCGGGCATCCCTGTTATTTCACCAATCTCGGCATAGTTCTTTTGCTCCAGGTGGTAAAGCGTGAGAACCATCTTATACTGGGCGGGCAGTGTTTCGATCAGCTTTTGTAAGTAGCTCTCGACGTCCTGCTCTTCTAATATATCGTCGGGTTCCACGGGAATTTCGTTTCCCGTAAGATCTTCGACGATCAATTTCTTTTTTCTCAGGTGGTTGATCGCATGACGGTATGCGATCGTGGCGATCCACGTGCTTAGCTGCGACTGAAACGCGAATTCACCGAGCTTTTCATACACCTTCATGAATACGTCCTGGCAGATCTCTTCCCGGTCTTCGTCCTGTTTTACCACCCGGCCCACCATGTGCGCTACCAGCCGTTCATTTTTCCCAATGAGAGTGCGAAAAGCCTGCACATCCCCATTCAAAATGCGGGAAACGAGGGCTTTGTCGTCAGTCATTAGATCGTTAGACACAAACGGTTTGGACAATGTTGCAGAATAAAAATTAAATAAACCTGTACTTCTTTCCTGACAGATTTTATTGACCAGCAGAACATCTGGCGAGGTTTTTGAAAGTCATGGCATCACTTAAGTGATGCCATGACTTTTTTTCTTCCCTCCCTGCAACATGTGTACGAATAGCCGTGTCTCACGGGCAAGAACAAACTAAAAAATCAAGATTATGGACAGTCATTTGAGAGACGTTCTGATGCCAGTAAGCGTTATCGGAAGCCTCGGCGCCGCTATTTACTATTTCACAAAGACCATGACCGACTACATCCTCCGCAAGAAGATGATCGAAAAGGGATTTGTGAACGATACAACCCAGGCGATCTTCAAGTCACAAGACAGCCTCGACAACAAATATCCATCGTTGAAATGGGGACTGATAGTTCTCACAGCAGGCCTGGCCCTTGTTGTTCTTGAATTCATTGAAACACGTCCCGATTCGCCCCTGCCTTACGGATTATTCGCAGTGTTCGTATCGATCGGTTTCCTCGCATACTACTTCCTTGTTCAAAAGAATAGTAGCAACAATTCATGATCCGCAATTACTTCAAAACGGCGATAAGAAATCTTATCCGCCACCGATTCTTCTCGATAATTAATGTATTCGGTCTTGCATTGGCGATGTCGATCTGCATGGGCATTATCATGCTCGTCGCAGATCAACTTCAATACGATGCATACAACACGAAGAAAAACGTGATCTATCGCGTGAACAGCCTTCGCCTCGACGAAAACATGAAGATCCGCGAAGACGCACCGGTAACCTCCACAACCCCCGCACCCCTACGCGGTGAACTTCAGAAATATTCGAGCATCGAACACGTGGTCCGTTTCAAACGCGGCTTCGGCAACGGCTGGATGGAATTCGAGAACCAGGACGTGAACGTTCCGCTCGGTGGTTACTTCGCCGATCCCGGCGCCTTGCAGATGTTCGAATACAAGCTGCAGTTTGGTGACGCCGAAACAGCCCTTAATGATCCATACAGTGTTGTACTCACCCGCAAAGCTGCCGACAAGATCTTCAGCGAAGAAAACCCGGTAGGCAAAACCATTAAAGTTGGCGACCTCGGACTCTACACCGTAACAGGTGTGTTGGAAGAGACCGATCATAAAACACACATTGCCTTCGAAGCGCTTGCAAGCATTAGCTCACTGGAAAGCCTTAGCGCCCAAAAGAAGGTCGACGGTGAACTGGAAAACTGGAGCTACTTCTGGAACACTTGGACGTACATTCACGTGAAGCCAGGAACAACACAAGAAGATATTCAAAGGTCACTTGACGAGATCTTCGACGCGAACATCGCCGTCAATCCACAGCCCGAAGCCAACAAGATGAGGTTAGAGCCTCAGCGACTTACCGAGATCACTCCAGGTCCGTTGCTTAACAACCCAATTGGTCCTTCACTACCGTGGATGCTGGTCTATATCCTCAGCGGTCTCGCCGGTGTGATCATGATCACATCATGCTTCAATTTCACCAATCTTTCTATCGCGCGATCACTTACCCGTGCCCGCGAGATCGGCGTTCGCAAAGTTAATGGGGCGTCACGCTGGCAGATCTTCGGACAGTTCATTTCGGAAGCCATCGTTGTTTCGATGTGCGCGCTGGCATTCGCTATGATCCTGCTGGTGTTCCTGAAACCTATGATCCTCCAGCTCAACTTTGCGCGGATGTTTCGTTGGAACCTCGCGTCGAACTTCGAAGTGTACGTGATCTTTGTGGCCTTTGCTGTGTTCGTTGGTATTCTTGCCGGGATGTTCCCCGCCGTTGTGCTCTCTGGATTCAAACCGGTTAAAGTTTTGAAGAGCCTCAACAACATGAAACTGTTCTCAAGAATGGGATTAAGAAAGGTGTTGCTTGTTTCTCAGTTCACGCTCGCTTTGGTGTTCATCTTATCGGTTACGGTTCTTTATAACCAGACCTCCCTTTTCATGAACAAAGATCAGGGCTTCGATATGAAGAGCCAGTTAAGCGTGAAGCTGAACAAAACATCCTCCGGCCCGCTCAAGAACGAGCTTCTGAAACATAGTAACATCGTAAGCGTCGCCGCTGCCTCACATCTGCCCGCAGCAGGCACACAGTACGGTGGCGACTTCAAGAGATCGGAAGACAAAGAATGGACCGGCCTGAACTACTTCCTGGTCGATGAAGACTACGTAAGCAATCTCGGGCTGACGATCGTTGCGGGAAAGTTCTTCGACAAAGACAACGTTGAGTCGAACAAGAACTTCATCGTGCTCAACGAATCGGCTACGAAGAAATTCCAGTTTGCTACACCACTCGATGCAATTGGCCAACAGATCATCAATCATGAAGACTCAACTTCGATGACCATTGTCGGCGTTGTTCGTGACTACAATCACTCTGCGCTGTTCGAAGGCATCGATCCCTTGGGCTTAATGTTCAAGCCCGACAGGTTTCAACTCGTGCAGGTGAAGTACACAGGAACGTATGCCGATGCAATAAAAGCGACAACAGAAGCCTGGGCGGTTGTAAATCCCGGTTTAAAAGTGGACGCTAAAGATATGCGCGAAGAGGTGATGTTATTGTATGACACTCTCTTTGGTGACTCGGTGAAAGTACTTGGATTTATCGCCTTCCTGGCGATCGTGATCTCGTGTCTTGGACTTTTAGGAATGGCAACTTATGCTGCCGAGACAAGGATCAAAGAAGTATCTGTGCGCAAGATCCTCGGCAGCAGCAATGGCGCGTTGGTTTACCTTCTGTCGAAGGGATTTTTGGTGATCATCCTCATCGCCATCATGATCGGCGTGCCGGCAGCTTATTTCCTGAATATGGCGTGGCTCGAGCTGTTGCCGTACCATGTAACAGTGAGCTTACCTATCATCGCTTTCGGCGTATCGATGCTGATCCTGTTTGCGGTAGTAACGATAGGTTCACAAACGTATCGAGCTACGTTCGTGAACCCGGTAGATAATTTGAAGAACGAGTAATTATTTAAAGTGCTTGAGTCTTACTATCTCGTCGCTCTTTAAGAACCTCCACTGTCCTCTCTTAAGATCTTTCTTATCGAGGCCGGCATAAACAACGCGATCGAGTTTCACGACATCGTATTCGAGAGCATTGAAGATGCGACGAACAACGTGGTTCCAACCGATGTGAAGCTCGATACCAACAGTAAGGTTATCGTCGCTAACAATGGCAAGGTCGTCTACGATGGCCTTGCCTTCTTCTAGCTGCACGCCGTCAATGATCCTCTGGAAGTCGTTCTTTGTAAGCGGCTTATCGAGCTCAACTTTATAGATCTTCTTCGCATTGAACGAAGGGTGCGTAAGCTTGTCAGTAAGCTCGCCGTCGTTCGTGAGCAACAACAAACCAGTTGTGTTGCGGTCGAGGCGGCCAACCGGATACACGCGCTCCTTGCAGGCGCCGGCGATCAATTGCATCACCGTATTCCTTTCCTGGGGATCGTCTGTTGTTGTGATAAATCCTTTCGGCTTGTTCAACAAAATGTAAACAGGCTTCTCGGCTGTAAGCTTCTTGCCGTCGTGACGAACATCGTCGGTCGGCTTCACTTTGTAGCCCATCTCGGTGATCGTTTGTCCGTTCACGGTGATAACACCCAGCTTTATAAGCTCATCGGCTTCACGACGCGAGCATACGCCGCT
The DNA here is from genome assembly GCA_964490505.1 of uncultured Ohtaekwangia sp. GTDB lineage: Bacteria > Bacteroidota > Bacteroidia > Cytophagales > Cyclobacteriaceae > ELB16-189. The sequence continues at coordinate 318,444 of CAZBCP010000002.1, forward strand.
ATTTGAAATAAACTTGTTGAGACGAATGAGACCATCTTCGCTTGCTACTCGCGGTGTAGTTGTTGCTTCTTCGCTGGGACGCTCTACGCGCTCGCGATGTTTATCAATTTTTGATTCAACGAATGAGCGCTTCTCAGGTCTTTCTTTCTTGAATGATTTTTTCTCGAAGGGCTTGTCGAAAGATTTTTTGAAAGGCTTCTTGAATGGCCTATCGGAAGAATCGCCTTCGCGTTTTTCGAACGACCTCTTAAAAGGTTTCTTGAAAGGTCTGTCAGACGAACTGCTTTCCCTTCTTTCAAAAGGCTTGTCGAAAGATTTCCTGAAGGGTTTTTTGAAGGGTCCACCAGAACCTTCGCGTTTTTCGAAGGGCTTGCTGTCGTCACGTCGAGGACGACCGGGTGAAAATTTCCTTGCGCCACCTTCATAACGACTTCCACTGTACGTGCGTCGCGGCGCACCTTCCGACCTTTGAGGACGTTCGTCACGAGGTCCCCTTGTCCCCTCATCGCCTCGTTTAAATTCTCCGCGACCGCTGCGCGCCGAGCCGCTTTCTTTTCTCTTCTTTCTGAACGCGTCGTCTGCGTCCTGCCTCTTTCCAAATGAGGTACGATTGTTTCGTCTGCCTCCGCCAAATTGCTTAGCCATAATTGTGTTTGTTTAACTGCCTTCCCGGCGTGATTTGTTTATTAACTAAAAAGGCCCCGAAATCGGAGCCTTTATATTTCCGTTCTATTTTAATTCTCCGGCACTTCTCCGATTGTGTTCACTTCGTTTGTGAAATCTTTCGGTGTCGGGAGATCTGAGATGTCGTTGATGCCAAAGTATTCCATGAACTTGGGGCTTGTTCCATACAACATCGGGCGACCGATGGTGTCTGCCTTTCCACGGATCTCGATCAATCCCTTATCGAGAAGTTTTTGTACAGCATAGTCGCAGTTTACGCCGCGGATGTTCTCAACATCTGTCTTCGAAACCGGCTGCTTGTAAGCGATGATCGCCAGGGTCTCCATGGCTGACGTCGACAGTCTTTTCTTCGACTGTTGTTTCAGCATGATGCCGATGCTCGATTGATATGCGGGCTTGGTGAGAAAATGATATCCACCCATCGACTTGTTGATCGAGAATGCATATTCATCGCTGCTGTATTTTTCTTCCAGCTTGGCGATCGCGTTCATAATATCTTCTTCGGGCACGTCGGCATTGAACATCTCAGAAAGACATGCTTTGATGTCCACAACTTTGGTAGGGACAGGTGAGCAGAAGATCAGAGCTTCGACGTGGTTTAACAGGAAATCCATCAGTTACTGTATTAGTCTGTTTGCATCATCTTCGCCTCGATTGATTGCGTGGTGTGAGGCACGGCGATCAATCTCTCTTTCGGGATCAATTTCCCGGTCACAGTACAGATACCATACGTATGATTCTTGATGCGAACCAGCGCGTTCTCGAGGTTCATGATGTACTTCTGCTGACGTGCGGCGAGCTGGCTGAGATTTTCCTTCTCGGCAGTTTCGGCGCCGTCTTCGAGAACTTTAGTGTTGCCGCCAGACGTGGCATCGGTGCCGGCGTCGTTGTTGCGGTTCAATGTTTCTTTAAGAATGCGGAACTCTTCTCTTGCTTTGTCGAGCTTCTTGAGAATGAGTGTTTCGAATTCTTTGAGCTCTTCGTCGCTGTAGCGGGTACGATCGTCTACCGGGGCCTTGGTAGGCTTGTGGGCGATGGGACGCTGCGTGAGCATCGGGAAAATATTGAGTTGAGGAGAAGTTAATGGCTTGGCCATTGCTTCTTGTCTCTTCGTAAGCTGAACTACTTTCTTGGTAGTGTCTACTTCGGCTTTTTTCATTGCCGGTTTTTTCGGAGCAGGGATTTCCTTTTCCTTCTTTGCAGGTGCGGCTTTTTTGGCCACGGGCTTTTCTTTCTTCACTTCTTTCGCCTCCTTCTTAGCTACTTTTTTTACTGCGGTTTTTTTGGCCTTAGGTGCTGGTGCTACCTTTTTCTTGGCAGGTTTTGCTGCCTTTTTTGCTGTCTTAGCCATGATCACGTCCTCCCTTTTACGGGTTTAAAAAAGATTGGCAAAAATACAGGGTCAGCCCCTAAACAAAAAATATGTGAGGATTAATTCCCGTGAACAGAAAATGGCGTTTTCTGAGGGATTTGGGGCATAAATAGCGCTTAGGGCTATTTCATGATAATATCAAAACTCGATGCTGTCATATACTTCGTATTTTTTTAATCTATCTCTAACGACTTGCCGAACTTAAAGAGGCCGTCACGTATGGTCGATTGAGCTTTGTAGTAGCGTCTTCTCATGACTTTATTAAATCCACTAAGGGAGTGTCGAGCCATCACCCTGAATTCGATCATGGTGTCATTAGTCCATAGTACATCCAAGTCGTCCAAACACACACATAAGGCCGCATATTCTGCATTGACATCTGCGCTCCAACCGTGAATGCTATTAATTGACCAAAGGTTATTTTTCAAGAGACTCAAGGGTTTTGAATATACGTTTTGACCACCTGTTACATTTTCAAAGCTCACGTGGGCCAATTCGGCATGGATGTCATAAAGCTTCCACCAACATCGATTAATGATCTTAACTACAAACACCTTTCGCCCATCGTAGTTTGTCCGGGCGATCAGCGCACTGATTTCAATCCTAGGTCGCATTGCAAGCATAAGGAGCAAGAAAATGAATGATGCCGTTACACTCGACAGAAGTCCAATTATGATGCTTTGGTAATCCATCAACAACTTCTAAAACCCTACGACAATTCTCTTCCGATAACTTCTCCCTTCCCCCTCGAGATCAAACACCTGGAACCACACCGTATAATACCCTACTCTCGCCAGCCCTCCCTCGTCGCGATCGGCATCCCATTGAAATGATCCCTGCGTACCCAGGGTTGCGTTGGACGCGATCGTCTTTATGATCCTGCCTTCGGTATCCACGACCGATATGTTCGCAATCATTCCTCCCTGCTCGAACCGATAAACGATCTGAGAGAATCCCGACGCGCTAATGACTTCCGGATCGATCGTTATTGCCCGATCAGTCATCAGCACCGGGCGCAAACTGGAATTCGGACCACCAGGCGTCGAATAACCCGCCGATGCATTGGCCGAATGCCATTCAGTCGACTCCGGCGAGATCCGCTCCAGCGAAACACCCTCAGTATTGCTCAATATCGGCGAGTGCATGTCGTCTCTGTAGCTGAACTGATCGATGACAACGCCGGTCGGATCGGTTAAGACAACCGTCCCTTCGTCATCAGGCATAGAAGGCATCGACATAATTGTATCACTCAGCACGCGATAATCACCCGGCGACATCACATCATCTTCCGAAGTAATGACCTCATCCGACAGCCGCCAGTTTTTAAGATTGATATACTTGTCACTTCGATTATACAGCTCCACAAAATCAGATCCTGTTGGCTTTGGATTGAAGAGGATCTCATTAATGATGATATCGTTTGGCTGAGCCGCCTCGGGCAGAGCAAAGGTTATCGTTACCTCATCCATTCGATTACCATTGCAGTCACTCACGTCGGAGATCCTGATCGAATACAAGGTTCGTGTTGCCAACTGCTCCGAAAGGACATACAGGATCTCACGATACCTGAGCAACGATGTCCCGTTCAATGAGATCGTTCCCGCGTCTTTCAACTTCTCGTTGAACAATATCGAAAGTGTATCGTTTGATATCGCCGTTATCGCGATCACGTTCGGAGGTGTTAGATCGGGCTTGTTTGCATTCACTGAATTGACATTACCTGGAGTCCCACCATCAGGATCTTCCGAAGCCGTCCAGTTGTCCTCTTCACCACACGGATTGTTTATGTCAATGAGTTCGAGCGACCAACCTCCATCCGATTTCTCGCTGCTTCGATACCAGGGAACATCATATGCAATTGAATCTATCGCAACACTGTTCGGATCTCGTAACACGATGCGATCACCAAGATTTCCCAACGAAGGAAATGACGTGACCCCTAGTGACTTTGAAAACTTTGAATCATTTGAAGTTGACGTAAGCACCAGGTAAGTGCCAGGCATCATGATCGTCGATGGTAACTTGCCGATCGTGGTTGGATCCTCGAGATGCCAACCCGAAAGATCGACCGGATAAATAGATCGATTGTAGATCTCAACATACTCTGCCTCCGGTAATTGAACAACGGGCGACGGATCGGCCATGATCTCTGTTATGATCAGACCTTTAGGATAAACAACGTGCGGAATGAAGTACGTGAACTTGAAATCCGAAGGAGGCAACACATTGCCCGCAAGGTCTGCCAAATCCTTTATCGTTATAGTATAAACGAGACCGTTTGTTAGGTTTTCCAGGTGCAGAACAGCTGTCGAATCGGCACGGAAATGCGCGCTAAAGCCTGCCACTGTGGCGACGGCCGACATTCGCTCGCTGAACTTAATGACAATCGAGTCGAGCGCATACTTTATAGAGACGATCGTCGGTGAGATCCAGTCCGGATTTCTTCCATACACAGAATTTCTCCTCCCCGGCGTTCCCCCGCTCTCATCTTGCGAAACATACCAGTTCGCAATGTCGGTCGACAATGAGTCGGGATGCAGTCGTTCGATCGAATAACCTCCACCTGACTTCGAGGCATCCTGGTACCAACTCAACGAATAATTAATGGAGTCTATTGCGACACTACGATCGTCGACGATCTTGATAACATCGCCACTATTATTCAATGAGGGTAATGACGTGATCACGACATATTCATCGGGATGAATAACAATCTCGGGTAACGATACCAGTGAAGTTGCATCGCCGATCTTCCATCCATGCAGATCGAATGTCTTCGTACTCCGATTATAGATCTCAACAAACTCCTGCTCAGGCAACCCGACTGGTGGAGTTGGGTCCGGAAAGAATTCATTGATCACGACATCATTCTTCTCCGCAACATCGGGAGGAGGGACATCCGGCTTGACTGGACCGGCATAAACATCATCGTAATAAAATCGTGTGGCATTGCCCGCCGTGTACACACAAACGAAGCCCATGTATTGTCCCTGCGTATAAGTAACATCCATACCTGATGCTGCTTCGACGTAATCGGTGCCTGCAGCGTAGTCGATCATTACTTTCCATAAACCGCTGGCATTGCGAAGCACTTTGATCCTTATGGTGAAGGAAGATGCTATCGTCGCATTCGCGGTACGGCAGACCGATACTGACGTCGAGCCATCCTGCCGGAACAACTCCACAGCATCATTGCTACCCGCCTCCCCCAACTGGAGATAATAACCTTCCGTTGGTTGCGTTAGGTTTTCCTGGGTGCTTAACAAATAAACTCTTCCATAGTTATTTGCTGAACCCGCGAATGCCTGTCGTACGTATACATCCCACTCAAGATCTTGTTCGGTGGCCGCAAACGGTGTAGCGAGATAAGATGAGCCTGCAACAGTATTGTTTAACTGCAGTTGATGACTCGCATTAACAATAAATTGTGAAGTGTTGCCAGTCCATAATGAAAGATCATTATTGAACTGCTCATCCACCTGCGCCACGCCTGTCTGCGAATACGCCTTACACATGTTCGCAAGGCACATGAATAAGATTATTGAAACAGTTGAAATATTTTTCATCATAGATCGAACCTAGTACTTTTACATTATGAAACTCGCAATAGTCGGAGCTACTGGCCTGGTTGGTCAGGAAATCCTTACAGTGCTCAAGGAGCGCAACTTCCAATTTGATGAACTCTACCTCGTAGCGTCTGAAAAGAGTGTAGGTAAACAGATCGAGTTCAAGGGTAAGAAGTATAGCGTGATTGGCATGGCCGAAGCAGTGAAAATTGCCCCGGAAATCGCGATTTTCAGCGCCGGCGGCGGCACTTCTACCGAATGGGCACCCCGCTTCGCAGAGGTCGGAACCATCGTTATCGATAACTCATCGGCATGGCGAATGGACCCCACCAAGAAGCTCGTGGTACCCGAGATCAACGCCCACGTCATCACTCCCGAAGACCGCATCATCGCCAACCCCAACTGTTCTACTATACAGATGGTCGTTGCCCTTAATCATCTTCACAAAAAGTATAAGATCAAACGCATCGTCGTTTCTACATACCAGTCCGTTACAGGAACCGGCAAGAAGGCCGTTGTTCAATTAATGGACGAACGCAATGGTGTGGACGGACCAAAAGCATATCCTCATAAGATCGATATGAACGTGCTTCCTCACATCGACGTGTTCCTCGACAATGGTTATACCAAAGAAGAGATGAAGATGGTTAACGAAACACGCAAGATCATGGGCGACCAGTCTATCGCTCTCACATCAACAACAGTTCGCGTGCCGGCCATCGGTGGTCACTCCGAGGCCGTGAACGTTGAGTTCTACAATGAATTCGATCTGAAAGACGTACGCGACGTGCTCGAGAAAACTCCAGGCGTTGTTGTACAAGACGATGTGAAGAACAACATCTACCCGATGCCGATCAACGCACATCAAAAAGATGAAGTGTTCGTTGGACGCCTCCGCCGCGACGAGTCGCAGCCGAAAACACTGAACATGTGGATCGTGTCGGACAACCTCCGCAAAGGAGCGGCTACGAACGCCGTGCAGATCGCGGAGTACATGAAGGCTAAGAAAATGGTGGGAGTGCCGGCTTAGACCGTGGGCATTTCATAGTACGGGGATCCCGCCGCTCATTGAGGGCGGCGGGCTCTTCGTAGCTTCGGGCGGGATGACATGCGCCATTCAGGCCCCGCATTTCAATTTTTTGTACCGGAGTAAAGTTACGCGAAGTCCGAAAAGAGCTTAAAAGCCCTCGCGAGGTCCACATTCCCGCCCGACAAAATGATGCCTACCTTCTGACCCTTGAACCGGGGCTTCTGTTTCAAAACGGCAGCGAATGGAACGGCACACGACGGCTCGACAATGATCTTAAGTCGCTCCCAGATCATCTGCATCGCCTGCACGATCTCCCTGTCGGAAACCACAATAACTTCCTTCACCATATCCCTGATCAAAGGGAAAGTCTTATCACCTAACGAAGTGAGCAGTCCATCTGCAACCGAGTTTGCCTGCGAAGGCTCGATCTTACCACTCTTCAATGAACGATAGGTATCATCGGCACCTTCCGGCTCGCCCGCAAGCACAATTGTATTCGGCGAAAAGTATTTTGTTGCGAGAGCGGTTCCGCTCAACAGCCCGCCACCGCCAACGGGCGCTATGATGACATTGAGATCGTTCACATCTTCGAACAATTCTTTCGCAGCCGTTGCTTGTCCGGCAACAACATCATAATTATTGAATGGATGTATCTCTGATGCTCCCGTTTTCTTGATCACTTCCGCGAGTGTTGTCTCTCTAGCTTCGAGTGTTGGTTCGCATTCAAAAATTTCGCCACCGAATGCTCTCACACCTTTCTTCTTTATCTCGGGAGCGGTGCGGGGCATCACGATATAGCTGGGTGTATTTAAGATCCTCGCAGCCCTGGCCAAGGCCTGTGCATGGTTGCCGGAAGAGTGCGTTGCTAGCCCTTTTTGGAGGTCGGCCTGGGGTAGGGAAAGGGCGGCATTCATGGCTCCGCGGGCCTTAAAAGCGCCTATTTTCTGGAAATTTTCGGCTTTGAAGAAGATATGGGCGTCCGCGATCTCGTCGATACTGGAGCTGGTCAGAACCGGAGTACGATGGATGTGCGGCTTTATGCGATCATGCGCGCTGATAATGTCTTCTTTTGATGGGACTGTATTCATAAGGGTGAGTTCAAATCTTAAATCTTAAATCTTAAATCTTCTTCCGCCCGGGTACTTGTTGTATCTGCGGCTTATAACCCGAATCCTTGAACATCTTCTGTACGTCATCCATCTTCATGATGTCGGGTAATGTGATGTCAGGATGTCTTTCGTGGTACGATTCAATCATTCTCCAACCAACCCACTGACCAATACGACCGGGACACATCTCCCCAACTTCCAATGTCTTCGGTCGCTCAATAATATACTTCTGTTTGTCCTGATTACTTGTCGAGAATAACACCTGGTCTTCGATCAATCGCGACCAGATTAAACTTTCGTTTGCACGCGAGCCATTTATCTCTTCAGAAGTATAACCGATCAAAACGCTATCGGGTGTACAAGGCACCATCTGCTTGGCGAAGTAGTAGGCTTTTCCGTAACCGATCATCTCGGCGAGCATCGTGCGGTCGGAAGGATTAACCCTGTTGTACCGATCATCGATACCATAAAGCAACATCACCGATGGTACAATGAAGCCGGGTTGATACCGACGCTTCATGTAATCATAAAGATTAAGGATCTTATACTTGGCGTCGGGACCGAGGTAATAGTCAAGACCGATAATGACCAACGAATCGCTTACATATACATCTCGTTCGAAGCCGGTGATCATTGTCTGGATCTTAGGGGGCTGAAAATCGGGATAGTAATATTTAAAGTTCGCGAATGCCTGGGTGAACTCGCGTTTGAGTTGCGAAGCGTCACCGAACACCCTATGGGTTTCCATCAACAAAGTGTCGATATGGGGGTTCGTAAATTTTCGAAACCTGTCGTTGATAAATGCGGTATCCGATGGATAGTCGGCGCGGCTAAGGAACATCTCGCGAATAACGGGATGTCTTGTAAGAAAACCGGTAAGCTCTTCTTTTGTCTTGATCGCGGGAAGTGAATCTTCGAGCGACTCCCACTGAAGGTCGATCTTCACATCTTTTGTGTCGGGTACGAACGCACATTTTTCGGTACGATCGCTATTGCAGGCAGCTAGGTAAAAGACGGCTGATACGAAAAAGAGTGCTGCTTTTCTCATAAAATCGGGGCTAAAGATGAGGAATTTTTCTGTGCGACCCCACAACAAGTGGGGGGCAAGTTGTGCGATCAGTGGGAGATTAACGATCTTGAAACCCCGTTGAAAAAAATCAAACATATCGCAGTCGCCGGCAACATCGGTTCGGGTAAAAGTACCCTCGCCGAAAAGCTGGCGAAGCATTACGGATGGACTTCGCTATTCGAGTCGGTCGATCAAAATCCATACCTCCGCGATTTCTATAGCGATATGACCAAATGGGCATTCCACCTGCAGATCTATTTCCTGAACAGCCGTTTTAACCAGGTGCGTAAGATCCGCGAAAGCAGTAGAACGATCGTGCAGGACCGTACCATCTACGAAGACGCACATATTTTCGCGGCCAATCTCCATTCTAGTGGACATATCAACGACCGCGACTATCAAAGCTATCTCGATATCTACAATTCGATGATCAACTTCGTTGAGCCTCCGGACCTGTTGATCTATTTGAGAGCGGATATTCCGAAGCTTGTTCAACAGATCTCGAAGCGAAACAGGGATTTTGAATTTAACATCAAGCTTGAGTACCTGAAGAACCTGAACGAGCACTATGAAAAATGGATCTCAGGTTATAAAGACAAGCTGTTGATCATAGATGTGAACAACCTCGATTATGTAGCGAGGATAGAAGACTTTGCTTTGGTTGTGAGTAAGATTGATTTTGAGTTAAATAATTTGTTCAGTTAGTGATGAGGGTATCCCGCTGTCTTCGTCGTCTAACTTTCCTTTTCATCGTTTTAGGCGGAATGACAGCTACGAAATGAAAGCCCTGACGTTCACCGGTCTTCAATCAATTTCATTTGAATCTATCTCAGATCCTGGGATCATTTCTCAAGGTGATGTAATTGTTCGGGTAAAGCGATGCGCCATCTGCGGCTCCGATCTTCATGTGTTCTATGGACGTGAGCAAGGTATCGATCATCACACAGCAATGGGCCATGAGTTTACCGGCGAGGTCGTTGAAGTTGGCCGCGATGTTAAAACGCTTCGGAAAGGCGACAAGGTAATGAGTCCCTTCACAACCAGCTGCGGCCGATGTTTTTATTGTGTTCGTGGACTTACGTGCCGCTGCGTTAATAGTCAACTGTTTGGATGGGTAGAGAACGGCAATGGACTTCAGGGTGGTCAAAGTGAATTTGTTCGCGTTCCAATGGCCGACGGCACACTGATGAAGATCCCCGAAGGAGTTACGGTTGACGAAGCATTGTTCATGGGCGATATTTTGTCGACGGGATTTTATAGTGCGAAACAGGCAAAGATCAAAGCTGGAGAAACGCACGTTGTAATCGGCCTTGGACCGGTTGGATTAATGGCCGTGATCGGCGCGAAGCATTACGGTTCCGAAAAGCTTTATGCTGTCGATACCGTGCCCGAGCGATTACAGATGGCGAGAAAATTCGGAGCAATCGTCATCGATGCTTCGAAGGAAAATGCCATTGAAAAAATAAAAGAAGTTACAGAAGGACGTGGCGCCGATGCAGTAATGGAAGCCGTTGGCAGTGGCAACGCCGGCAAGCTTGCCTATGATCTTATCCGTCCCGGTGGAATTATTTCGGTAGTCGGCGTTTGTAACGATGCACATTTACCGTTCTCGCCGGTCGAAGCTTATAACAAGAACATAACGTACACGGTTGGACGATGTCCCGCACGTTACATGATGGACGAACTTACCCCCTTCGTTCAAAAGAAGCCTGCGGATTTCACTTCGATCATCACTCATAGAATGAAACTGCAAGACGGCGTTACAGGCTATGACATCTTCGCGAACAAGAAAGACAATTGTTTGAAGGTGGTACTGGAGCCGTAGCTATCGCTTCCACACACGCGCATCGACGCTGTTGCCGGCAAAGATGCCGAAGCCGTTACTCATGTTGGAATATACTTGTACCGGCTGTGCGAACGGGTCGCCCATTACCTCGTCTTGCTGCCTTTTCGTTTCCTGGTAGTTGAAATTCTCTTCCGACATGCTTAACAACAAAACCTTCACCTCGAGGAGTTTCTCATTTTCGCTTATGTAAAACTGGTTGGTGAAGTGACCCGTGTATGTACGCCCATCGAAGCTTCGATCCGGAAAGTATAATTTATAGTCATCTTCGGTTGCGATAGCCGGATCGTCCTGAATATTTACCTGGCGGATTAGGGTAACTGTATCTCTTTGAACTGTATTCTCGTCGAACCAATATTCGTAAGCGACAGTACTCACAACCTGGACTGCATAATAATTCTTTATACCTGGTGGATCCTGGAACGTGACGGTGAAAGGCACATTGGTGAAATAGTATGGATCGTTTGGATTTACTTGTGACGAATCCCACACTACGTCAACAATGGGAACGACTCCGGGCATTGTCATTTGTGCTTGAACCGATTCATAAATCCTGTGATCGACGTTTACGTGATATGTTTTATTGGGCTCTGGATGTCCCATGCCACGATAGCGTCCCTGGCCTACGTGATCGAGGGTTTCGTTGCTTCCATCGGGCAAAGAGATAACAACATTGGCATCGGTCACATACAGGTAGGGCATATCGACATTGCCAACGATATTCTTCGTAAGGGTGAGGTCGACATACCATACGCTATCGGGTTGCTGAATGGCGTTCACTACGACCTTATCGCCATCGTAGGGCACGTCGACGTCGACGATGAGCTCGCATGAGGAGGCGATCACCAGGATGAACATGAAAATTTTAGATGAATGAACGTTCATATACCTAAAATTTAAAACTATAATTGATCGACGGAATGATAGGGAACAAACTATACTGCGCAAACTTCCTGTTTCCATTATCATCGTAAGACAGATCCATAAAAAACGGATTGCGACGGCTATAAACGTTATACACCGCCAGCGTCCACTTACTCCGCCCCCACTTCTTCGTCTTCCAAAAACTAAAGCTCAGATCCAGGCGATGATAGTCGCGCATACGCGAGCTGTTCCTATCGCCATAGTAAAACAACTCCTGTATCCAATAACCATACGGCCCGGACGGGGCACCCGCGCCCTGGTAACTCGCCGTCGGCAACGTAACTGCGTTGCCGGTTCCATAGACCCACACTGCAGAAAAATCCATCCTGTCGTTCCACGCATGTGTCAACGCAACGCTTATATCGTGTCGCCGATCATATTTATATGGATACCACTTGCCGTGGTTAAGATCATCGAACTGACGATTGGTCCATGAGAGTGTATATCCGATCCAGCCTGTAACCTTACCGGTCTTTTTTTGCGCAAGCAGCTCCGCACCGTAGCTCACGCCCTTACCTCCCGTCGTAACCTTGTCGCGCCAGTCGGTCTGCACGTTCAAAAATGTGGTGCCGTCCTTGTAGTCGATCAGGTTGTTCATGGTCTTGTAGTATGTCTCGAGACTGATCTCATAATTCGAATTGAAGTTCTTTGCGAGTCCCAATGCTACCTGGTTGGATCGTTGTGGTTTGATGTTCGATGTGCTGGGAACCCAGAGATCGGTTGGCAGACCCAGACCTGCATTGGTGAGAAGATGTATGAACTGCATCATCGATGCAAAGGATGCTTTTAGTGAGAGGTCTTTTGTAAGGAGATATCGTGCCGACACACGAGGCTGCGCGGAGTAGTACCACTTGTTTTGAACATTGAATGCACTCAGGTGAACGCCGGCATTCACCTTCAACTCATTCGTTAGCTTGATGTCGTCTTCGATATAAGAAGAAAATTCGTTAGCGAAGATCTTCATGCTGCCGACGGTTGTGTCCTTCCGCATTTCTTCTACTTGATACGTGAATGCTCCCGGTGAAAATTTATGTGCTATCGCCGAAGCACCAAAACGTATATAATGATTTGGATCGGGAACGAAATCATAGTCAAGCTTGAGAGCCCAGTCGCGAATGCCCGAAAAATAGTTGGTCTCATACAGGTCCTTCACCCGCTGACCGTTCACGATCTGATCGGTCTGGGAGATACTATATACATTAAAACGATAGCGACTGTATGTTGCCGTGAGGTTCGAGAACAATCTCGGCCCCGCGACATTGTTCCATCGGAATGCGGTGATGATATTCCCCCATTTCAGTCCGAACTCATCTTTATAGTCATCGCCCTTGTCTTTTGCATAGGCTTTATCGTCGCCGAGATAAGTACTGAGATAGATCCGGTTTCTTTTATTGATAATGTGATTGATCTTGGTGTTGAGATCATAAAAGAAATAACCAGCAGTGGCTCCATCGGCTTTAGCCGCGATGATTGGAGCTGCCAACACATCCAGGTACGTGCGACGGGTCGACACGAGAAACGACGTTCTGTCTTTCTTGATCGGACCTTCAACGGTAAACTTCGCTGCAATGATATCGACAGACCCCTCGCCATGAACTTCTTTCATGTTGCCGTCCTTCATATTGATATCGATCACCGACGAAAGCCTTCCACCATATCGTGCCGGGAATCCGCCCTTAATCAACTCAACCCTGTTGATAGCGTCGGCATTGAAAACGGAAAAGAATCCAAATAAATGCGATGCATTGTAAACCGGCACTCCATCGAGCAACATCAGGTTCTGATCGGGACCTCCACCACGAACATACAATCCGGTACTTCCTTCGCTAGATTTCACTCCGGGCATCAACTGGAGGATCTTCAAGACATCGACCTGGCCTAACAATGCCGGCAGGTTCTTGATCTGGTCTACCGGTACGTTGACCGAACTCATTTGAGTTACTTCCTGGATCTCCTCAGACCGTGCCGCGTTCACAACGACTTCATCGAGTTGATTGGCATTCACGAGGCTCACATCGATCGAAGTATCAGCGTTCAGTTTGAACTTCAATTCTATCGGGGCATAACCAACATAAGAATAAACAAGACTTACAGAATCGGAGGGAAGAGTGATGCTATAGAAGCCATGGACGTTGGCCGTTGTGCCCTGCAATGTTTTCCGATTGAGGATAGCCGACCCGATCAGGCTCTCCCCTGTACCGGCATCGCGTACGTAGCCACTTATCGTGAACTTCTGTGCGGAGGCAGAAATACCAAGCATTAACAGGATAATGGTTAGTATGCGTCCCATTCGTAAGTGTATCCTGTTTTTATTGCGAAGATCCCATTTCGGTTACTTAGATTGGAATAAACCGGCGCCGGTTGTGCGAAGGGAAAGCCTTCGATATCAAATTGAAGATTTCTATCGTCGACGAACTTCGCGAACTCATCTCCCTGATTATAAAGGCGAACCCCATACCTGAAAGAGTTTGCGAACCTTACGAAATACTCAGGCAGAAGTACGGTCACTGTCTTTTGTTGTCCATCGAACGAATGATCGCTAAAACGATGGGGATTCGCATCAGTGTTAAAATAGTCTTTCTTCTCCACGAGGGCTGGATCGTTCATGTACGTGATCGCAAAGCTCTTATATACACGCCAGTCATCGGGATCATCTTCCTCGAACTTCCTATTCACGCTATCGTAAGTATATATTTCGAGCTCATAGGTGTTCTTGACACCACCCGGATCACTGAAAGTAATCGACATCGGATAGGTTGTTTCCTGCCCACCATGATCGTGCTTGTAATACACGATGGTTGTCGTATCGATCGACGCGCTCAAAATTGATACTTGGTCGGGAGCAATTGTTGAACCAGTGACGGTCTTAAAGCCCTCTGCTTCTACTTTGATCGAATACTCGTGACCTGGGATCGGCATCTCTGAGTTCCGATACCTGCTGTAATACTGGTGTTCGAGGACCACTGACGTTCCGGCAGTTTCATCGGTGATCGTCACAACTGCATTTGTTACCGAGTCGAATCCGATTGCGTACGCCAATGAATTCCTGCTCTTGGTCACTTCAACGCGCCACGTGCTATCGCTTGGCGCAAGGGCTGCAAGTGCCAACTGCGGATCGTCGGAAGGCACATCGATATCGACGATCACCTCGCAGGCGGTCATCACAAAAAACGGCATCATCAATAGCAGTTTCTTCATCCGTTCAGAATTTAAAGCTCCAGCTTATCGAAGGCAGTATCGGGAACAACGAGTATTGAGCAAACGTACGCTTCCCGTTAGCGAACGTCTGATCCATGTAGTACGGATTGCGACGACTGTAAACATTGTAAGCTCCGACCGACCACTTGCTTCGTCCCCATTTCTTTGATTTCCAAAAACTGAAACTAACATCCAGTCGATGATATGCTCTCATTCGAAAGCTGTTACGCTCATCGTATCGTTTTATGAACGGTCCCTGGCCATACGCAATGTCGGTCTTCCATGGATGCATCGGTGGCCCGAGATATTCACCAGCCGGCAGGGTAATCGCATTGCCCGTTCCATAAACCCACACTGCAGAGAAATCCATACGATCATTCCATGCATGGGTAAAAGCAACACTCACGTCATGCCGGCGATCGTACTTATATGGATACCATTTGCCGTTGTTGAGATCATCAAACTGCCGGTTAGCCCACGATAGTGTATATCCAACCCACCCGGTGATCTTACCTGTCTTCTTTTGCGCGAATACCTCAACACCATAGTTTTCGCCACGGCCGCCGGTCGCAACTTTGTCCTGCCAATCCTGTTGCGGATCGAGGAACTCAGCACCGTCTTTATACTCGATGAGATTCTTCATGGTCTTATAGTATCCTTCCAGGCTGATCTCATAATTGGTCTTATAAAGTTTCGCTACACCTAGCGCCACCTGTTCGGCGGTCTGTGGTTTGACAAATGATGTCGCCGGAACCCAAAGATCGGTTGGCAATCCAAGCCCGGCGTTGCTCAGCAAATGAATGTATTGCATCATAGACGCATAGGAGGCTTTTAGTGAAAGCGTTGGCGTGATCAGGAAACGACCGGATACTCTTGGCTGCAATGAATGGTACCAACGATTCTCAACATTGAATGCGCTGAAGTGAGCACCGGCATTTATTTTCATCCTGCTGCCGATCTGTATATCGTCTTCGATATAAGTCGCAAATTCGTTAGCCCCGAGCTTTTTGTCACCGATCGTGCCGGAAGGACCGTTCTGAACATTATAGGTGTAAGCTCCTGGAGAAAACTGGTGCTGAATTCCCGCTGCTCCAAAACGAATGTAATGCGACGGAGTTGGTGTGTAATCGAAATCGATCTTCGCCGACCAATCTCTTATTCCAGAAAAATACAATGAGCTGTAAGTTGTCTTCTCAGTATCGCCGGTCGACGTAAGAGCTACATCGGTCTGCTCACTATAAACATTTAAACGGTAACGACTATAAGTGGCCGTTACGTTCGAAAAAAGCTTAGGCCCGACAATATGATTCCATCGGAATGCGGTGATGATGTTGCCCCATTTAAGACCGGAGTTTGCGATCGACGAAAGGTCTTGTCCGTTGGCAGCCTGCGCTTCTTTGATCTTGTTGTAAGATTTATCGGTACCCGTGTATGCGCTAAAATAGATCCGGTTCTTTCTGTCGATGATATGATTGATCTTTCCGTTGAGATCATAAAAGAAATATCCGGGTATGATCGGGTCCGAATTGTTTTTTGTGAATGGTCGTGTAAACGCATCGATATAAGTTCTACGACCAGAGACAAGAAACGAAGTGCGATCGGTTTTGATCGGTCCTTCGAGTGTGAACTTGGCTGCAATGATATCCACGGATCCTTCTCCATGAAGCTTCTTCATGTTACCGTCTTTCATATTGATATCGATAACCGATGAAAGTCGTCCACCGTACCGGGCCGGAAATCCGCCTTTGATCAACTCCACGCGATTGATAGCATCGGCATTGAAGACAGAAAAGAATCCAAACAAATGCGATGCATTGTAAACCGGCACGCCGTCGAGTAGCATGAGGTTTTGATCGGGTCCGCCTCCGCGAACATAAAGTCCCGTACTTCCTTCGCTTGATTTCACACCGGGGACCAACTGAAGCACCTTCAGCACATCCACTTGTCCGAGAAAAGTTGGTAAGCCTTTCATCTGATCGACTGGAATATTCACCGCGCTCATCTGCGACACTTCCTGTATGGCATCCGAACGTGTTGCGTTCACAACAACTTCGTCGAGCTGACCGGCATTTACAAGGTTGACGTCGATAGCGGTATCGCGTGTGAGTTGAAATCTGAATGACGCGGGATTATACCCCACGTAGGAGTATACTAATTGTACTGAATCGCCGGGGAGTGTGATGCTATAGAAACCGTGGACGTTTGCGGTAGTGCCCTGGAGTGTTTTCCTGCTGAGAATTGTGGCACCGATCAGTTTTTCACCAGTCGATGCGTCTTTCACATAACCGCTGATGGTGAAACGCTGTGCGTATATCAAAGACGGTAATAATAGAAAGACTATTATGAGCCTTCTCATGCACGGTGTGGGTTGAGGTAACTAATAAACGTAAAGTTTAGGTCATTCATTTTAACGCGTAGGGTGAAATAGTTAAAAATCACCCTTTAGGAGTATGGATGGAAGGCATCGTTAAAGCTTCACCGCCCTGTTTAGTTCCGATTATAGCTCTCCTTAGCGCAAATCCGGATATTGGTGCTAGACGTCAAGCTGGGCCGATGCTGAAAAGCTGACAACGATAGACAAGAACAGAAAAGCTGATTTCATAACGTGATTAAGTTTGTGTGACTTAACGGTTTAACTTTGGTGTTGACGATTCATAGGAAGAGATGAATAACGACACCAGATCGGTTACAGAATTTTATAATGCCATCGCTTCGAACTACGATGGACACATGACAGCAACTGATACAGAGGTACGTAAATCTATACATAGCCTCATCGCGCAGAATGTTGCGCAGGGTAACATCATGGACTTCGGTGGCGGATCGGGCCTGGATCTGCCCTGGCTTGTTGCGAATAATTATAACGTCTTGTTCGTGGAGCCCTCTTCAGAGATGCGACGTGTTGCATTTAATAATTACGCAACATCAGCATCGGTTACCTTCATCGAATCCAACACAGACTTTCTTCATTGGAATAACAAGAACCTTCCGTTTCAACAAAAGGTAAACGGTATCCTTGCAAACTTCGCAGTCCTTAACTGCATCGAAAACATCGACTCGCTTTTTGAAAAATTTGCTCTCCTTTCAAGCGAATCGTGTACCGTAGTCGCTACAGTTATCGATCCGGCTTTCAGCAACATGAGAAAACATTACTCAATAATGTCAGCGATCCGAATGAGCCTCGGATCGAAATTGAGGATATTGAATAAATATGAAGGCAAGTATCACCCAACGTACATTCATTCACTAAAGTCGATCGAAAAAGCGAGCGGTAAATATTTTTCTCTCGAATCAATAACACCGCTGGAACCTTCAAGCTTTTCGGTATTAATCTTTAAGAAAAAATGATCGCTGCGTTAAAGGGTTTCGTCAATCGCATACTCTTCAAGAATAAAAGCAGGAAGAAATTTATCGCCGCGAGACTCTCTCCGGAGGAGATCATCGAAAAAGTATTTCTTATCACTGGCAAAAGAGAAACCGAGATCACATGGCAGCATTGCATCGTTTGTCACGCCCCCTTCCTTATGGCCGTGTGGAGTGAAATGCAGGGCGACACTAATGCTGCTGTCCAAATCAAAAAAAATACAGACATCCGTGCCGAGGCTGAACTCGAATTGAAACAAAGCTTTGGGATCGACCGCAGTTTCGTGCTCGTGTATGAAATAAGAAGTGTGAATTGCCGCCAGCTTCCCTACTGGCAGCAATACATTCTGCAAAAGCGATACTTTACATATAAGAAGAAAGACACATTCCAGCAGGGTATGATCTACGGCGCTATGTACTCATTTCCGCGTCGCGTAATTGCAGTCTCCTACAAAGACGATAATTACTTCAACATCTTTCCGATGGACTTTCAATGTTTCGTGGAAAATGCAGGGTTAATAATTCTCGGCCTCCGAACAACAAACACGACGTTGAAGAAAATTCTATCCGCCGGCAAAGTCGTGATCTCCGACACAACCAACGTCGATCTGCAAACGATCTACGACCTTGGCCGCAATCACAGCAGTGCTCCACCTTCACTTGAGCAACTTCCCTTCGGCGTAACTAAAAGTGACCTGTTTAAATTCTACGTTCCAGACTTCTCGGCATCGTACAAAGAGTTCGAGATCATACAGCATCTCGAGCTGGGAACACACACTATGATGATTGGAAAAGCAGGGAACGCAACAAAGCTGCGTGACGATCGATCTTTCATTCACCATATACACTTCTTCGAGTTCGCAGAGTCAGAGTATACCGAGCTCACGTGAACTGCCTCGAAATAGATTAGCGCTCGTGTAGTGCTGGAAAAGACGCGAAGTTCAAGCTCAGAAAGTTCAATCTTCACAAGACCCCTTTTAAGGAGTATGCTTATATGATACCTTTTTGTTCTGCCAGCTTCCACAAGATAGCTCCAACAGTACAGATAACACATATGCCAATCGATCCATAAATGTATAATCGCACATAAAAAAAACCCTTTTCGCGGATGGAGGGATCTAGCGAATCGTAGTACTTAAATTTTTGCTTGTAAGTCTTCCTAAACATCCAGTAGAAGATAGCAAATGGAGTCATTAATAGGAGACCCAATAGTCTGTTTTCAGCTCGTGACGTTTCAGGCAGATTCAAAGAACTGTCGGCAATATAGAAGTAAATAATAAGGAGCGAGACGACGTTACTTGTCAATAACAAGAAGCATCGTACGAATACTGCAACACCACTATCCGGTTCCAATCTCTTCTGGATCGAGTATGGGATGAAGAAAAAAAAATCAATCACCCCCTTCATCGTAAATTATTGAACAACCCCAAATCGTTTGAATCCTCAATATTGTTGTAAATAGACCATGCCATTTGCCAGCGATTAAAAGACGGATTCAATTATTCATTGATGTGTCTTTCCCAAAAACTCTTTGCGTTTGTCAAGAGAATGAAACGTTAAGAATCACCCTTTAGTAGCAAGGCCAATGTCGTAAGGTGGTTTTTTCACAAAAAAAGATCAGAGCCCACAAAAAGACAATCATAAGAAAGGTCAATTATTTC
Organism: uncultured Ohtaekwangia sp.; assembly: GCA_964490505.1. GTDB lineage: Bacteria > Bacteroidota > Bacteroidia > Cytophagales > Cyclobacteriaceae > ELB16-189. The sequence goes on from CAZBCP010000002.1 coordinate 338,263, forward strand.
TCTTTTTTGATAAACGTAACATTCGGCAACCTCTCTTTAAGGCTGGAAATAACTTCATCTGAAATGGAATCATCGTGAATAAATAGCTCAAGATCTTTCAGACTACAAATTATTTCGATCAACGACGACGAGTCTGCGTATCGCACTCTCCTTAAGTCAAGATAACTTATTGGAAATCCCTTGCAGATTACTAAACCCGACAAATCTGCGCTCCACAAAGCCAGTGACTTTAGTTCCGCAAAATCTCCAAGCCATGACGGGATTTGATGGAACTCCACCGTAGCGTCGATGCCGAACGCGTTAATGATCAAACTTTGACTGCTATTGAGTTGCATTTGCAGGCTGGTCGACAGTATTGCAGGATTAAAGTTGTACGTTGAAACAACCCAACTGGGCACTTCGTTTTTTCCTACAACTATAACACTTTCATCACTATAGAGTATCCGCTCATCTTTGGACAGACTAAACCCGAACGTTGACTGAGCCCAACTGATCAAAAACTTTGAAGTGTCATCTGCCATCACATCGAAAGATTCTTTTCCTGTCGCACCTTGAGCAACGACAAAATGCCCATAGGTTGCAAAAAATAAAATGAACCAGATCGTACCCTTTTGAACATTGGCCCTCGATATAATAGTTTTCAATTACCTGGTGTTATGATCGGACCTACGAATGTAACCACAGAAGTGGGAGCCAACCAATTGGTGTGACCTTCCGCTACATACGTAAACCCAGGGAAGAAGGTCATTAGGCTTGCATCCAGGTATCCCCTAAAAAGATTGTTAGCTTCCGCATCCGTCATCATGTTGAATACGTTTCGGGATGCAAAGTTATTATAGAGTTCAAATCTAGCTATATCAAAAGCAAGACCTAATAAATATCTTTACGTGAGTCGCCTCCTTCATCCCCGTCTGAATTGTTAACGCCCATTCAAATTTAAATTCACGTGATCCCATACCACGGTTGCATAACGACCGACGATGAATGCCAGATTGAACGAAAATGGATTGACAAATTGTTGAACGTTCGGATTCTCGCCTGGTCCACCTCCCTTCGTTTGATCACCTCACTGCATCCTTAAAAAAGACTATACTATCATTCTTAACGATTGTAAACAGGTAGTCATTGTCTCTATCGAAAACTATCAAATACGTCCAATTGATATGGGGCTTACCCCGACTAATCGCCTTGCTTTTGATGCTGTCTATCTCTTGATAGATTTCCTTTAATTCGAGACTATCGACAAACGGTTCAACCACTTTAACGCAAAGATAAGCATCAGACAAATCCTTATGCTTACTAAACTCATATGAGGAAAATTTAGCATTCAGCTTTATTATCGTTTCACTTTCCTCCTTCGTAGCTTGTGTACACGACACAAACAAAAGAGTTAGAAGAATTACCATATTACTTTTTGCTGCGTTTTTCATCAAAAACAATCCAAAGTTGTATTCCAATATAGTTATACACAAAATCCTTGTCCTCCATTGCCCAATTGTCTCGCTCCTGACGAGTTAGTATTGGCCATAAATCGTGCATGATAAAGCCGTAATATTCGTTGGCGGATGTAATGTCCCATGCTCTCAGGGCACCATATTTTTCTGCCATTAGAAAAGATCCAATTACATGTCTGGTATCTCCATTCTTTGGGTCTGGAAAGTAGTTGTGTCCCCAAGACGCAGTCTTCAACGATAACTTAGCCCAGTCAGGAAGGATCGGGTTACTACTATTGGCAGTTGTCCATTTTTCGATTTCATTCAAGAAAAAGCCCGGACTATAATTCGGATCTTGCATGTATCTCAAGAAGCGCCCAACAGGATAAATCCACTATTAATGTCCTAGGCAATCTCGGCCATTGTGAGACCTCCCTGTCTTAGTGGCACAAACGTAGTGCTTACCGATCGCTTCCACCTTACAATATGCGCAGTCAATACACTTACATGCAAGCCACCCGTATCAATCGTGTATTCTTGACTACTGAAAAAAGGTTACCCACGCGCGGGTATGATCACTCACAGGTTTTTGATCATCAACGACTTAACATCTTCAAAAAAAATCCTTTTCAAAATAAAAAAGTCCGGATTACTCCGGACTTTGACGTATGTCTTACGAATTCTCTTTCAATTTCCTCCCACCATGAACACAGCATTCGCAAAAAGCATCTTGCCGTTTTCCCAGAATGTTCTGAAGAGAGGATTGTCGACAATGTATGTAACACTGCCCTGACCCTTGTCTTCCACTCCAAACACCAGGCTGTTCGCCATCTTCTTGTTGATCTTATAACCCGCAAATCCCTGTACCGGCTTTACTGGGCCCTTGATCACACCAACGTTCCATCCTCCATCTAGATAACCATAACGAAGCTCGTTGGTCTTCAAAGTATAGTAATAGTCGCGAAGTCCATAACCGAGTGGATGCGATTTATCGACCGTTACTTTATAGATCGCTCCCGAGATCGACTCCGAAATAGCCTTGCGCTCAGCTTCATCGTACTTCCTCAGCATATCCTTCTCTTTCTCTTCTTTCTCCTTCTTCTCTGCTGCCGTCTTCTCGTCGTCGGTCGCATACTGCTTCAATGCAAAACCCTTCTTATCGGCGAAAGAAGTCAAGCCGTTAGCGATAACCACCAAACGACCACCACCCGATACCCAACTCGAAATACTTTCAAGTGTACTTTCATCGAACATCCTGTAATACCCCTCCGGCACGATCAACACGTCGTACTTCTTCAGATCAATATTTCTGAAATAATCGGTACCGATCTGCGTGATGGGATAGTGAAGAGTCTGCTCGAACAAATGCCAGATCTCACCGCTGTTGAGCGACGACGTCTGCTCACCAAACAGAACAGCAATTTTCGGAGCCTTGATGAAGCCCACGTAGCCCGAACCAAAGTCTTTCCCCTTGTCGACAAAACCTGTTGTCGTCGTGTAGATCTTCCGGTCCATATCCTTCGCAAGCTTCTGAACAACATTATCGAAGTCAGCGAGTGATTCATTGTTCCTTCGCGTTACGATCATCGTCCCGGGGTCGAACTGCTGTCCACCACTCGTGAATGCCTGGCTCGCCACACGAACTTTTACATTCTTCGACAGCAATTGCGCAAGGAACGAAGCATCCTTCAATGATTGGTACTTGAAGATGTATGCATAAGGGCTTGCAGCTACGGTAACATTGTCTGCTTTCTTTGGCTCGTATGCTTTCGCAGGATTTATCCTCTCAGTAACTGCATAACCTTTGAGATCATAGTTATACATGAGGTTCCATGCCGTGATGTCGTACGTTGCGGAGTCGGGAAGTTTTGACTGGGGTTCGAACAGCGTTGTAATGAATCTTGACTTGGGCTGATAAATGTTCACGACGATATCGTCGGTCGAAAGATTGAATGCTCCCTGTCCCTGTGTACTAAAGTCGAATCCGCGCGAAGGCTTGGCAGCAGCTGGATGGCCGTACTTTATTGAGTGGGTATCGAACCACTTTGTGATGGTATTCAGCTTGTCGGGGTTGTTGTCTCCCTTGATCACATAAGTCTTATATGGAGCTGCGGGATTCGTCGTATTGTCCTTGAAATATTTCTCGAACTCATCGAGCACCCGCGCCGAATTCTGGGACGTGATCTCAACTGTAGAAATTCCGGCAGTATAATGATGGGTCAGTCGATCTTTCAATGTCAATGGATCACCTTCGCGTGTAGTAACTGTCAACCCCGCGAGACTGTGACCACCCTGTTCATAAGTCATACCGATGGCACCACTGTAAGTGGGATAAGTATCGCCATAACTTGGATAGTAAAGGTCGAACACTTCTTTAGTGAAGTACAACCATCCCTGCTCATCAAAATATTTGGCGTTGTTCTTACCGATCATTACCTGGAATTCTCTCTGCCAGTTGCTGATCACCTCGTGATATGGCTCTGCCGCCGGTGCGAAGTAGTATGGATTGTTATATCCCTGTTCGTGGAAGTCCACATGCACATGGGGCATCCATTCATTATAAACTTTAATTCTTCCTTGTGATTCGGCCTGTGTTTGCCATGCCCAGTCGCGGTTAAGATCGAACATGTAGTGATTCGATCTTCCACCAGGCCACGGTTCGCGGTGTTCCTTCGAATCAACGTTCGGGTTCGGAGGGAACTGTCCGAATTGATTATAGAAGTTTGCATAACGATCGCGTCCGTCGGGATTGATACATGGATCGAGGATCACCACAGTATTCTTTAAAAATTCTTTGGTCTTTGCGTTAGCGGGATTAACCAGCTCATACAGCGTCTTCATTGAAGCTTCGGTAGAATTGGCTTCGTTACCGTGTACGTTATAGCTTAGCCACACAATAGATACCTTGCTTCCCGATTGCGCACCTTCCAAAACACCGGCGCGCTTCAGATTATCTGTACGAATGTTCTCCAGGTTCGCGAAATTTTCAGGCGACGTAACAACAGCGAAGATCAACGGACGGCGCTCGTATGTTTCGCCGTACTGTTGAACCTTAACATTCGGAAGAGCATCGTCGACATGCTTAAAGTATTCGACAACGCGATGATGTCTTGTGAAACGGTCGCCAAGGTTATAACCAAGGAACTGTTCGGGAGACTGCAAAGTGGTTTGGGCAAAAGACGTGGTAATGCACAAAAGCAAGAGGAGGAGAGATCGAAGCATCAGATATAGGGGGTATTTCAGCCGTAAGATATTTCAAGAAATGCCAATATTGCAAGGTTAATAGTTTGGCAATGAAATACCCCAGGATATTGATTCCGGCGATTGTCGCGCTTTTAACGGTATCTGCAACTGTTAACGCGCAGATCCGGTTCGACAGGCCTGTCGTCCCTCCGTCATTTGGTGCTTCTTCGTCGATCACTGTTGGGGATTTTGATGGCAACGGGCGTGAAGACGTTGTCGTTGCCAGTATGCCCGTGCCCAGGCTACGGGTCTATTATTCCAATGCCATTGGCGATCATACAAAAAAGAACCTCGAGGCCGCCGAAAGATGGTCCGGTTTTATAACAACGATGGTCGGCGACTTCAATAAAGATGGCAAAGATGATCTCGCCTTTCTGCAACGAGATCGTGTTGAATTAACAGTGTGCATCTCCACGGGACGAGATTTCAACGTAACCAAAGTACCTGTTTCATCCAATGGACCGTGGAAGGGGAATGTTCTCGATTTTGATCACGATGGCAACCTTGATATTATCATCGCTGCAAACGGAAAGAAGATTCAATTTTATAAAGGCAATGGTTCCGGAAGTTTCACGGTGTCCTCTATTCCCGTGATCCCCTCGTACGAAAGTTATGCATTCGATTTCCACGTTGCCGATTTGAACGATGACAATCAATTCGACTTTGTTGTTGTTAGCGAAAATGTCGAAACATACATAAAGGACCCGGGAGAAGGATACACAACTACGACGGTCGACGTCGAAGGTGAACTCTACCAGTCTAATTACGAGCCCAGGAGTTCGACCATCGCGGACTTCAATAACGATGGATTGCCCGACCTCACCGTCATCAGTTTAGTGAATGGAAGTTCGGAGGATCAAAGGTTGAGTTTCTTTTCCAACAACGGCAATGGATTTGCTAATGCCGTCCAGCTCCCCACACCAAACGGGTGGACCGTTGGTATCGATCACGCCGACTTTGATAACGACAATCGTGAAGATCTTCTGCTGAGCCACCGGGGTAACGAAAATAACGTCACGGTGTATCGAAACATTGGCAACGCTCACTTCGAAGACAAATCCCCTATAAGTCCATTCTTCGTTGGCGCGCAGGACATTCGATTCATCGATCTCGATGGAGAAGGTTCGCCGGAAATTATCAACCTCGCCGGTAATCAAACATTGCAGTGGTATAAGTGGGATGGCAATAAATGGGACATGATCGATTCGAAGATCATCGAAGCAGCATGTACCGTGGGGGGCGTATTCGACATGGACAACGATGGGATCAAGGATATTGTCGGGGCCGCAGTCTCTGCTCCCGCCATCGAGATCTGGTATGGAAAAGGAGACCTGACCTACGAAGAACCAATATTCATACCTGTAACGGGTACCTTGTGGTCGGCAACTGCGGCCGATTTGAATAATGATGGCTACGGAGATATTGTTTACAACGCCGGCCCAACAGGCAATTCCAATTCACCGGAAGAAGACGGAACGGCTGTGTTACTCTCGACCGGACCGCGATCGTACAACCCGAAGATCTCTATCGGTGCATATTACACACAAACCCTCTTCATTATCACCCGTGATCTCGATAACGATGGTGACACCGACATTTTCGATCGCGTCACTGTTTTCCTGAATAACGGCTCCGGTGAGTTTACTCCAACCGATGTTCCTGGAGGAATTGGATGGGATCTCGCAGCAACCGAAGCAGGATACTTCAACAGCGATAATTTCCTTGATCTCGCTGTTAGTACGGAAAGTGGTTTGTATATCTATTTGAACGACGGCGCTGGGCATTTTCCTTCCTTCATGAAAAATGAATCGATTGCTGAAATGGATAACATTGCCACTGCTGATATCAACAACGATGGACGCTGGGAGATCATTGGGGTCAGCAATCAATTGGACCAATCAAACCTCACCTATACCCATCACCTTTATGTTTTGACCCCAAGCCCGAACGTGACTTTCTCGGAAATGCATCACATTACACCAGAACCACTATCGGCCTGGATGCAAGACGTCGGTGTCGCCGATCTTGACGGCGACGGCTTTACCGATATAGTTGCATGCTACGCCAGCAGCCAGTATGGATTTGCCGTGTATCGCGGATTGCCCGGTGGAGAATTCGGCGATCCTGTAACATACTCGGAACAACCGTATGGCCTCTATCTTCAATCGCCGTATGCCCTTTACCTGGAAGACATGGACAAAGATGATCGTACCGACGTCGTGATGTTTTATCTCTACGAGATCACCGTCGCTGTCCATCGCAACATCTCCGTTGTTGAGCCAACAAAACCATCAACCAACCTGCAAGTCCAAGTCAACGGTACCCAGGCAATTGTGACGCTCGATAAAGGCAACGGCAACGGTAGGATCATGCTCGTTCGCGAAGAACCCGGCGACAACGCCATCCCCCTCGACAATAATTTCTACAGGCCCAGTCTCGTCTTCGGAAACGGCGATAAGATTGGCGATAGCTGGACGGTTCTCAGCGACGACAAAGAAACGGCTACTATCACGGGCCTTGCGACGGAAAAAAATTACGTGGTCACGGTGTTTGAATATTATTCCAACGATACCGACAAAATCAATTATATGACCACCGGCCCAAGCAAGTCTTTCTCTACGTTTAAATCACAGGCCATCACATTCGAGAACACCACGGACCTCGTGTTTGGTAATGAAGACATTACGGTAACCGCTGTCGCTTCCTCGGGGTTGCCCGTCCAAGTTACGGTCACCATTGGCGAAGGTATTGTCGATGGCGCAAGCTTTACAGCCTCTGAAGCGGGAATGATCAAGTTACATGCCGTGCAGGCTGGCAACTCGGAATATATGGCGGTTGAATCCGATGTTTCATTTTGTGTTAAACCGTCGAAGCCCGGAATTTCTGTGTCCGACGATGGCCTGATAACGCTTACATCAAGCAGCGACGACAATAATCATTGGTACCTGGGCGAAACGGCAATTGACCATGCCACGTCGAATACATACATGCCAACTATCGATGGTATCTATAAAGTGATCGTCGATGTCGACGGCTGTAACAATAGTTCCGACGAGATCAGCATCGTAGTGGGTCCGACGATCGCATCGAGCGATATCGAAATAATTGCATCAAGCACAACTGCAACCGTTTCGCTTAAAAAAGGGAATGGTAATGGACGGCTCATCGTGATCCGCGAAGAAAATGGTGATGCGGGAACTCCTGCCAATGGAATATTCTATGTCCCCAATCAAACATTTAGAGTTGGAGACCTGATCGGCGACGGATCTGTTGTAATGCGCGACGAACAAGAGACCATCACAATCAGCGGTTTGTCCGAAAACTCGAACTACGTGGTTACGGTCTACGAATACTTCACAAACTCGATTAACATCATTAATTATTCTTCCCAAGGAACTAGCAAACTCTTCAGCACACTCAAACCGCAAGTGATCACGTTCAACAACACAGCCAACCCTGTGTTCGGTAGCGAAAGCCTGGTCATCACCGCATCGAGTTCGTCGGGCCTTGAAGTGGAACTCACCATTGTCTCCGGAAGCGGAACAATAGACGGCGCGAATTTTACTCCCACGCAACCTGGAAAAGTTACGCTACGTGGTTCACAAGAAGGTAATTCAGAGTACGGCGCGGTTGAAGCGGAAACGACCTTCTGTGTATATCCGCCAAAGCCTGCAATATCTATTTCCGATGATGCTATCCCGCAGCTTTCTTCAAGCAGCGACGAAAACAACACCTGGTATTTAAATGACGAAGTGATCGACGGAGCTACCGAAAAGACTTATCTCCCCGTCTCGGAAGGTTTTTACAAGGTAGAAGTAAATGTCGACGGATGTTCATCTTTCTCCGACGCAGCACACCTTGTTTTAACAGGCCTGGGTGACGTGGCCGGAGGCGACTTTTCTTTGAGCCCTAATCCCGCCACCACTATTGTGAGAATTGAATTGCCGGAAGGATTTACCTCGACCACTCAGCCGGTCTTTTCTACTACTACTGGCAGGCAATTTCAATTGCCCTACCGTACTGTCGAACACGGATTGGAATTCAACATAACGGATCTTAATCCCGGTATGTATATCATCAGCTTGTCAAATCAGTCCCTGAAGCTTATCAAACAATAACTTACTTGCTCTTGCAATTTTTTTTGATTGCCGGTTTGGCTTCGAGGGAGCCCATTTCTTCCGCTCTCTTCAAATCCAGACATCCATCGTAGTTGTTGTTCATCAACAGTTTTACGAGTCCACGTTGTAAGTACGTTTCAGGATCGCCAGGATCGAGGTCTATCGATGCCGAATAGTCTTCGATGGCGCCTGGATAATCTTCCTTTTCTGTTTTACTTAACGCACGATTGTCGTAGTAAACAGGATTTGTCTCGTCGATCTCTATCGCCTTCGAAAAGTCTTCGATGGCGCCGGCATAATCCTGTGTGTTATGTTTCACCACACCACGAAGGTTGTAAGTATCCGGATCTTCGGCATCGATCTCTATCGCCTTCGAATAATCTTCCAGCGCTCCTTTGAAGTCCTGCTTCGCAGCACGGGCCAACGCACGGTTCTCAAATTTCACCGGGTCCTTTTGATCCATCTTTATTGCCTGGTCATAATCCGCAATTGCCTTATCGTAGCTTTGCACGTTGTAATAAGCCACTCCGCGGATGTTGTACAGATCGAAATCCGTTTTGTCTGTCTCTAACGCCTTCGAATAATCGTCGATGGCGCTGATGAACTCACCAAGCTCCGCTTTAACGGTCCCGCGATTGTAGTATTTATCCGCATCTGCCGGGCCGAGCTCCAATGCTTTTGTGAAATCGAAATACGCTCCTTCGAGGTCGTCAATATAATACTTCGCAAGACCCCTGTTTGTATATGCATCCGTAAACTTCGGACTGAACTTGATGGCCTTATCGAGATCTACAATAGCCGACTCGTCGTCGAGCAATGCCATCTTGGCTTCGGCACGGTGGTTCAACGCTTCGGCAAATGTGGAGTCGAGCTCCAATGCGTAGGTGAAGTCGCTGATGGCTCCGTAATAATCTTCCAGCCCTATACGCGCCTGGCCGCGCAAACTTAAAGCTGCTTTATTTTTGATATTCCCGTCGAGGATCTTCGTCAGGTCCAACTTTGCTCCTTTGAAATCACCCGACGCGATCTTCCTTCTCGGACCATCGAGGGGATCCTGACCGCTGACGGAAAAGAAGATGTTAAAAGCCAGGAGGAAGGCTATGGTTGTTTTCATTTAAGAATATCTTAGCGACAAGTTACTAAGAAACGCTATGGTTTTGAAAAAGTATATCCTGGTCGCATCGATTGCAGTTACTCATTTCGCATTTGGGCAGGAAAAACCGCTCGATATGAAGATGGACTTCGAAGAATATGACCCGCCATCAACACTCGTGGTCGAAGAACACCATCTCACTCGTTCGAAATTTCCGTTCATCGACATCCATAATCATTATGGGAACATGAACACAGGCGATCTGTCGGAGCGCGTGAAGGAGATGGACAAGCTCAACATGGCCGTGATGGTGAACCTCAGCGGTCGTGGGTTCAACGGGGGCGGCGATCACCTGGAAAAATCAGTCGAGAACATCCAGGCACATTATCCGAACCGCTTCGTCCTGTTCACGAATGTGGATTTCAACGACATCGATAACCCCGAATGGGCGAGCCGAATTGCAAAGCAGCTTGAGAACGATGTCAAGCGTGGCGCTAAAGGCCTCAAGATCTATAAGAGCCTCGGACTGTTCAGTAAAGACAAAGCCGGCAACGTTATTCATATCGACGATCCACGTATCGATCCCGTTTGGGCAAAATGTGGCGAGCTCGGAATACCCGTGCTTATTCACGCCGCCGATCCAAAACAATTCTGGCAACCGATCGACAAGAACAACGAACGATGGCTCGAGTTGAAACTTCATCCCGGTCGTCGTCACGACACTGATCCGATAAAATGGGAAGAGGTGATCGCGCAACAGCACAACGTTTTCAAAAAACATCCAAAGACGAAATTCATCAACGCGCACCTGGGCTGGTACGGTAGCGATCTTAAAAAACTGGGAGGCCTGCTCGACACGTATCCCAATATGTATACTGAGATCGGAGCCGTTATCGCCGAGCTTGGCCGTCAGCCGCGCGCCGCAAAAGCATTCCTTACCAAATACCAGGACCGTGTGTTGTTTGGTAAAGACAGCTGGGTTCCCGATGAATACGAGACGTACTTCAGGGTGCTCGAGACAGAAGACGAATACTTCCCCTATCACAAACGCTATCATGCGTTCTGGAGAATGTATGGCATCGGCTTACCCGACGACGTGCTGAAGAAGATCTACTATAAGAATGCGATGACTCTTATTCCCGGACTGGATAAGAGTTTGTTCCCTAAATAAAACCTGGAAAGATCTAGAAGGGCAATCTTAATTGCTCGGTATGGTCAACGGGTATCCTTACCGGAAACCCGTTGACATTTACTTTGAGATGTCCCTTGTAGTGGATCTCATATTTCTTACCACGAATAGCCCCTCCAAGCAAACTCATCAGGTCGAAGTTGGGTTCAAGCTTGATGAATACAGGTATAGTGAACTCTGACTTTGGTCGCGCTACAATTTTTGAATCCTGATCTATCGTTGCCGATTTTTCTCCATCGATAAATGCTTCGATCTCCACGTGCCGCAGCTTCATGCGTGAGGAGTTTGGGTTAAAGAAAATAGCATCGCCCTGGATACCCTTTTCACCGATCGAAATAAACGTGAGGTTTTTTACATCACGGAGCTGCACCGAATCCTTTGGTAAACAACCCGCGGTTATAAAAAGTAGTGATACTATGAATAACTTTGACTTCATGAACAATTTTGATGACTCCGTTTTTGAAAGTATCGCCGACGACCTTGCCAACGAAGGCTTCGCAATCGTCGATAATTTTTTGAGTGACAAAGAAACAGAACAATTAGTACAACTCGACGAATTTCAGAACGGTTTGTTACACATGCGTAAAGCCGGGATCGGTCAACAGTCCGATTTTCGCATCAACGAATCGATAAGAGGCGACTACATCCGCTGGGTTGATAAAGCTTCGGCAGCACCTCCACTCAAAATATATATCGATCGCATCAACAACATGATGCGATCGATAAACCGCTCGTTGTTCTTGAGCCTGAAAGATATCGAGCTGCACATGACCGTATACCCCGCGGGCGCATACTACAAACGGCATCTCGACCAGTTCAAAGCTGGAGATCATCGCAAGCTCTCCGTCATCTGTTACCTAAACAAAGATTGGACCGATGATCTCGGGGGCCAGTTGAGGATGTACCTAAAAAGGGGTACGCTGGATGTACTTCCCGCCGCAGGCAGACTGGTTTGCTTTCGAAGCGACCTCATCGAACACGAGGTTCTTCCTTCGAAGAAAGAACGTTTGAGCGTCACCGGTTGGATGTTGGATCAAGAGGCTGATTTAAAACATTTATAATATCTTTATCAAATGACTACAAGTTGGCTGATCATCCTGGGCGTTCTGCTATTGATCACCATAGTATTGCTGGCAGTCACATACAAAACTGCACGCACGCAAAAACTTTTACTCCGGGTACAGTCTAACGAGATTGAAAAACAAGTCCGCGAGCTGACTACCCAAAATCAAAAGCAAGCTCAGCTCAATCACGAAAAGCAACAACTCATCCTCCTCGTTTCCCATGATCTCAAAGGTCCTTTCAATCGCATCTTCGCGCTTACGCAGCTACTTGAGATGACGGGGACATTCACCGACGAGCAGAAAGAGTATATTAATAAAATGTATTCGATCGTCGGCGATGGATTGAACATGGTCCGCAACATCGTGGATGTAAGAAAGATCGAAGAGAAGGGATTGGACCCTTACCCGGAAAAATTAAATCTGCCGGCCGTTATTCTTCCCATTATCAAGCAATACAATGTGCTTGCGGAAAAGAAAAACATAAAAATAATTTACAACACTCCCGAGAAAGTGGAGATGATGACCGACAAGAACTACATCTGTCGCGTTATGGAAAACCTCCTCTCGAACGCATTGAAATTTTCGGAGCCTGGAAAAGAAGTCGGCGTGACCATTACACAAAACGGCAGCCATGTTCAGATCGATGTCGCCGACCACGGCCCCGGTCTTGGCCCCGACGATCTTAAGAACCTGTATCAGAAATTCAAGAAACTCACACCACGGCCAACCGGGGGCGAGAGCTCGCAAGGTCTTGGACTAAGCATCGTAAAAATGCTGGCCCAATGCCTGGGTGGCGATGTACAATGTAAGAGTGAAGTTGGAGTTGGATCTACGTTTACCGTAACGCTTGCGGCGCACCTAGTTAAAAAGGTATAGGTCGTCCTCTTTTCCGTCGAGGATCGCCTTCAGCGAGTCTACAACGTTTTCGTCCTTGATCACATAGTCGCGCACACCTTTCTGGATGAAACCGAGTACCATCTGACCATCGTCGAGGGCACTCAACATGATCACCTTATTGTTCTCCTTTACTTTGTGCTTGATGCGATCGTACAGATCGATCCCCGAGATGCCGGGCAGTTTGTAGTCGATAATAAGAACTTCGGGAAGCTTGCCGTTGATTGCCTTTTCCGCGTCTTCGGCGGTAGTGAAGTGACGGATCTTCCAGTCGGCATTCTGACCAAGCAACGACTTACGGATAAATTCCGCGTAAATCTCATCGTCTTCGATCAGGTAGATTTCCATAGCGCTGCTTTGGACCATTTTGGATATGCAATATACTAACCTTTGCTTACATTCAACCTGCCTGCCGGTAGGCAGGTTACCCAAAACCTTTGCCCCTTATGAAGTTTACTACCACATTATTGTGTCTTGCGCTCTTGATCCTGTTTGGTTTCAAATCCCCCACGGAGTCGGCGACCCCCGGGATGGATGGCACGCCTTTTCCGCCGTCGGCCCTTCGCTTCTCGATATCATTCACAAAAGAGATGAGCGACCAGGCCCAGGACGGACGACTACTCCTCATGCTCGCTAACAACAACAGATCGGAACCCAGGTTCCAGATCAGTGAGGGACTTAAAGCTCAGCTCGTTTTCGGCATCGATGTCGATGGAATGAAGCCCGGCCAGGAAATTATCATAGACGAAAAAGCGTACGGTTTCCCTTTCGCTTCAGTTAACGAGATCCCTGCCGGAGACTATTATGTACAGGCCCTCATTAACCGTTATGAAACTTTCAAACTGAAGACCGGGCAAACCGTAAAGCTCCCACCCGATAAAGGTGAAGGACAACAATGGCATTCGAAGCCGGGCAACTTCTATAGCAAACCGGTCAAGATATCACTCGACCAAAAGAAGCCATCGCTTACGAAGATCGTGATGGACCAGGTGATCCCTCCGGTAACAGAGCCGAAGGATACCAAGTATGTAAAGCACATCAAAATACAGAGCAAGCTGCTTACAGAATTCTGGGGCAAGCCGATGTTCCTCGGCGCTCACATTTTACTACCCGAAGGCTTCGATCAACATCCCGAAGCAAAGTACCCGCTCATGGTTTATCATGGTCACTTCCCCGCCGATTTCGGTGGCTTCAGTACCGAACCTCCGCCAGCTAATATGGACACCACCGATTATTCGGAGCGCTTCCGTATTTATGGATACAATAAGATCCAGGCGCAGGAAGCTTATAATTTCTATAAGCAATGGATCAGCAAAGACTTCCCTCGCTTCCTGGTTGTTGAGGTCCAGCACGCCAACCCCTACTATGACGATTCTTATGCAGTAAACTCTGCCAACATTGGCCCTTATGGAGATGCGATCATGAAAGAATTGATCCCTGAGATCGAGAAGAAGTTCCGTGGTATTGGCCAGGGTTGGGCGCGTTTCACTTACGGCGGATCAACGGGCGGTTGGGAAGCGCTTGCCGTGCAAATGTTCTATCCCGATGATTTCAACGGTTGCTTTGCAGCCTGTCCCGATCCCATCGACTTCCGTGCTTATTGTACTGTTGATATCTACAAACAAAAGAATGCATTCTACTACGAAACAGATTTCAAGAAGCTTGCAATACCAAGCCTTCGTGATTATCTCGGACAACTTACAAGTACTGTCGAACACAGCAATCACTTCGAGCTGGCGTTGGGAACAAAATCACGTTCGGGTGGACAATGGGATATTTGGGAAGCTGTGTTCTCACCGCAAGGACCAGACGGTTATCCAAAACGTATCTTCGATAAGTTAACGGGTGATATCGATCACTCGGTTGCCGAATACTGGCGAGAGAACTATGATCTTCGATACATCCTTCAGCGCGACTGGGCGACACTCGGACCGAAGCTCCAGGGCAAGATCCACATCTATTGTGGTGATATGGACAACTTCTTTTTGAACAACGCTGTGTACCTGATGGAAGACTTCCTCAAGAAGTCTAAGAATCCATTCTATGCAGGTGAGGTTGATTATGGCGATCGTGCAGAACATTGCTGGAACGGTGATCATGAGAATCCGAATCAGATCTCACGTCTTCGTTACAACACGATGTATTTGCCTCGCATCCTTAAACGCATATCGGAAAGCGCTCCAGCGGGAGCAGATCTGAAAAGTTGGAGATATTGAACCCGTCCTGGATAACTGGTTTTTTAGTCATGGCATGACTTAAGTCATGCCATGACTGGTCAGGGAAACTGACAGGTCGAGCGTCAGGAAAACCTGATACGTCAAAATCGCCCTCTCGTGAACTCGGAGACAAAGCTCAAACTTCTTCGCACGTGCCGTTGGATATGGCGAACGTTCAGCTTGTTATTTGTATTGCAGATCCTCTATATCCTCATGCTTCGCTGGGTCGATCCCCCTGTTACAACAACACAAATAAGTCGCTGGTGGAACGGTGAAGGTTTCACCCGCGACTATGTTGACTGGGACGAGATCTCTCCGTCGATGAAACTTGCCGTTATCGCTTCGGAAGATCAGATGTTCCCTTTTCACGATGGCTTCGATTGGACCAGCATTCAAAAAGCTGCCGAACGAAATAAAGTTTCAAGGAGAGTTCGCGGAGCATCCACGATCAGCCAACAAGTCGCGAAGAATGTATTCCTGTGGCAGGGCCGCAGTTACTTTAGAAAAGCGCTCGAAGTATATTTTACTTTCATGATCGAATCGGCGTGGGGCAAACAGCGCATCCTCGAGATCTATCTCAATGTTGCCGAAACGGGCAAAGGAACTTTCGGTGTCGAAGCAGCCGCTCGGAAGTATTTTAAGAAGCCCGCGAGCAAGCTCAATCAAACCGAAGCTGCGATGATCGCGGCCTCGTTACCTAATCCGCGGAGGTATACCGTTAAGCCGTTGTCGAACTACGTGGCAACGCACTATCAGCACGTGGTAAATCAGATGAATAATTTGATTGGTGTTCCCGAGATCGCCGACCTCGTAAAAAATTAGAAGGCCATCCCAAACAGGTTAGTCGACAGCGCTACCAGCACCGCGATGGCGACCCCGATTAGTAGTGTAAGCTTGCGACTTTTAAACATAACTGCGCCCATTTGACACTCAAACATACGTTTAGGGTTGGAAGCCCTAAAAAAGAATGGGACGGAATGGTCTTTTATGTGACCGAAGTGATTAAAAGTGTTACTGAATCGGCTTCGCCCGACATAGCTTTTAGCGAAGTCGGGGCCAGACAAACTTGCTTGTTGCACCACGCAAACGGTTTCAGCGCCGGCCGCACCTGGCACCCAGCACCTCGCACCCTACTGCAAGGCCCTTAAGTACAGCCGTATAGTATTTTCAAGGCCCAGATATAACGCATCTGCAATGAGCGCATGACCGATCGAGACTTCATCCAGCCACGGGATCGACTTCGCAAGGAACGCCAGGTTATGCAAGTCCAGGTCGTGACCCGCATTCAATCCCAGCTTAAGATCACGCGCCGTCTTTGCTGCTTCGATATATGGCTTCACTGCCGCATCACGATCTTGATGGTATTTGCTGGCATAAGGTTCAGTGTATAACTCAACCCTGTCTCCTCCTGCCTTCGCGGCTCCTTCAACCATCTTTGGATCCGGGTCCACGAAAATGCTCACACGTGTTCCGTACTTGTGCAACTGTCTGGTGATATCTGCCAAAAAAGCCTGGTGCTTCACGGTGTCCCAGCCGGCGTTGGATGTGATAACATGCGGACCGTCGGGCACCAACGTTGCCTGTGCTGGTTTCGCTTTCGCGATGATCTCCATATAACGATCATCCGGGTATCCTTCGATGTTGAATTCTGTTGTGACGACATCTTTCAATTGCATCACATCGCTATATCTTATATGACGCTCGTCGGGCCTTGGATGTACCGTTATGCCTTCCGCCCCAAACCGTTCGCAGTCCAGTGCCGTTTTAACAACATCGGGATTGTTGCCGCCACGTGCGTTGCGTAACGTGGCAATCTTGTTGATATTTACGCTTAGTCTGGTCATTCTAAAGCAAATTTAATTCGCCGGACAACGAACAGCGAACAACGAACAACGATTTATTATGAGCCTCAAACAGCAAATCGACAACGACATTAAGCAGGCGATGCTTGCAAAGAATAAAGAAGAGCTCGAAGCCCTTCGTAGTATCAAGTCCCAGATCCTGCTCGCCGAAACCGAAAAAGGCGGCCCGCAAGGCTCCGGCGATATCGCACAGGACGTTGAGATGAAACTGCTGACGAAAGCTGCGAAGCAACGAAAAGAGTCCATCGAGATCTTCGCCAAAGAAGGCCGCGACGACCTGGCAAAACGCGAGCAGTTCCAGCTCGATGTTATCTCGCGATACCTGCCCAAGCAGATGAGCGAAGCCGAGATCACCGAAGAACTAAAGAAGATCATCGCCACCGTAGGAGCGAAAGGCCCGCAGGATATGGGTAAGGTAATGGGCACCGCTACGAAACAACTTGCAGGCAAGGCCGACGGCAAACTGATCTCCGAACTTGTAAAGAAACTACTCGCGTCTTGAGTAAGGTAGATATCGCAATATTGATCATGGCACTCATTGGTGCATGGAAAGGCTACAAGGATGGCTTCCTCATGGGCCTTGTCACCTTCTTTGCATTGGTACTTGGTGTATTCGTGGCGTTCAAGCTCACTGGCGAAGGCATGATCTTGTTGCAAGATGAGTTCAATGCCGATAAGCACATGCTTCCATACATCACGTTCTTCATCATTCTTGTTTTAGTTGTGATTGGCGTTACCTGGTTGGGCAAAGCTATTCGCAGCTCTATCGATAAAACCTTTCTCGGTCGTGTCGACGAGATCTTTGGAAGCGTTCTTGGTGCATTCAAGACCTTGTTTACGCTCAGTGTACTCTTGTGGATTGCCGATTCGTTTAAGGTTTCGTTGCACCGCGACTGGACGGAGGGGTCTTATTTATATCCTTTCACGGCTCATCTCGCACCAACACTAGCCAGGTGGGTAGCGGGTTTTGTGCCTTTTTTGAAGGAAATCTTCCCAACGTTCTGATTCCCGCACGTTAACCCAGGCAAGGTTAAGGCAGCCCTGGGGCCTGGTTAGTGTTAAGTTTCGCAACGTTCTGTTTTTTTCGTTACTTATCCGGAAAATTAGCCTCGTATGGGATTAAATGTGAAGGAACGTGAAGGTTTCCGTTATGTGGATGAAGGCAATGGCGAGGTACTCATGTTGCTCCATGGTCTCTTCGGAGCTCTTAGCAACTGGGAAGCTGTCGTAAATCGCTTCTCGAAAAATTTCCGGGTTGTCATACCCATGCTGCCCATCTACGAAATGCCTATCAAGGAAGCAGGTCTCGAAGGACTTCGCAGCTTCGTAGAAGATTTCGTCAAGATGATGAAGATCGAGAAGTCGATCATCATGGGAAACTCCCTGGGTGGACACGTCGGTCTACTTTATACTCTTCATAATCCCGATAAAGTTTCGAAGCTCGTACTCACGGGAAGTTCAGGCTTGTTCGAGAATGCCATGGGTGGATCGTACCCTCGCAGAGGCAGTTATGATTATATAAAAGAAAGGGTCGCGTATACCTTCTATGATCCGAAGGTTGCTTCCAAAGAGCTCGTCGACGAAGTCTTCGAGACAACCAAAAGCATTCCGAAGGCTATGCGCATCGTCGCTATCGCAAAATCGGCACAGCGAAATAACCTGTCGGAAGATCTGCACAACATCAAAGTGCCAACGTTACTCGTATGGGGTCTTAACGACACCATCACGCCTACTATGGTGGCGCATGATTTCAATAGATTGATCCCCAACTCAGAGCTTAAGTTTATCGATCAGTGCTGTCATGCACCGATGATGGAACACCCCGAGAGATTCAACGAACTGGTAGAAGATTTTTTAGTCCCCGGTAAATGATCGCAGAAGAGCTTATCAATCACATGATCCCGCCACTCAAGGTGAGCGACGACGCACACAAAGCAATTGTGTGGATGGAAGAATTCCGTTGCAATCATTTGCCGGTGATCAACGACGGAAAATTGATGGGCTTCATCTCCGAAGAGATCATCCTCGAAGCCAACGACATCGAAAAGCCCTTGAAAGAATTCGAGCTCGTCGGTAAAGAGTGCGCCGTTCACAACGAAACGCACGTTTATGATATCCTCCGCGTGGCCAGCGACCACAAGCTGCAGATCGTCGCCGTGCTCAACGAAGAAGATCACTACGTCGGCGTGATCACCATCCAGGACGTGATGACATCATTCGCGCAATCGGCTGCTATTCAAATGCCCGGCGGCATTATCGTGTTGTCGATGAACCTCATTGATTATTCCCTGGCAGAGATCGCGCGCTATGTGGAAGAGAACAATGCAAAGATCATCAGCTTTATGATGGTCGAAGACCCCCTCGATAAAGGAAAGATCAAGCTCACACTGAAGATCAACCAGGAAGACCTGTCGAGGATCGTAGCTACGCTCGAACGCTTCGGTTATAGAGTTATAGCTCGTTACCAGGAAAATCGCACCGATCCTACCAACGAGAAAGAACGTCTCGATATGTTAATGAGATATCTGAATATATAAATGAGGATTGCGCTTCACGGTAGAGATACACGAAGCACTTCAACAAGCTTTATCGAAAAGCTTATTGAACATCTTCACGAGCGTAAAGTGGACGTGATCGTCTCCAAAAACCTTTTCTCCCACATCCCCGCGCGCGACCGTAAAAAACTCAAGCTTAAATCATTCGACCATAAAGACAACCTCGCGAAGGTCGACTTCTTTATGTCTGTTGGTGGCGACGGCACTCTTCTCGAATCCGTCACCTATGTCGGTAAGTCGGGCGTTCCCATACTCGGTATCAACACCGGCCGCATGGGATTCCTTGCAACAACACATCGTAACGATGTTCACCAGGCCATCGAAGATCTACTCGAGGGCAACTTCACCATCGACGAACGTATCTTATTGAGACTATATTCAGATAAGGATCTTTTCGATAACACTCCATTTGCTCTCAATGATCTTACCATCATGAAGAAGGATTCCTCTTCTATGATCACCGTTCATGTGAGTGTCGATGGCGAGCTCCTGAATTCATATTGGTCCGACGGGATTATCGTAGCCACACCCACCGGTTCCACTGGTTATTCTCTCAGCTGCGGAGGTCCGCTCGTCTACCCGAAATCAGACAGCTTTGTTATAACGCCTGTTAGTCCCCATAACCTCACGGCCCGCCCGATCGTGATCTCAAACAACTCCGAGATCACATTTTCTATCGAGGGCCGCAGCAAGAAATTCCTTATTTCCCTCGACTCGCGCTATGAAACCGTAGACGGGAACGTGCAATTAAAAGTCACGAAGGAGAAGTTCACGATCAAGCTGGTTTTGCTCCCCGGGTATCACTATTTCAAGACCCTTAGACAGAAGCTCAATTGGGGACTTGACGTGCGTAACTAATCTCATTTCTTTCCATATCTTTAGGGTTTGGTAATCTAATTGACTATGAGAAAGTTGTGGTTGGCGTTGGTCGTGCTCTTTCTGTGTGCACAGGCAGAGGCGCAGATTAACCGAAATCAGATCAAGAAGAACAACAGGAAAATAGGCAACTACCGCGGAGCGTCTAACTCTTTCAGCAAGACTAAAGCCTATTCGGCGGTTGGCATTTCTGTAAACGCCCTCAATTATTACGGCGACCTGGCACCCACCCCAAAGCGCGTCAGCACCGACATCTCATTTACACGTCCCGGCATAGGGGTTTCCTTCATGCACCGTTTCGGCCCGCGTTACACTGTGCAGGCCCAAATGATGATCGGAACATTGAAAGGTTCTGATGCCGAATCGGCAAACAAAGACGACCTCGAAAACGGCGTTTACCGCTACAAAAGGAACCTGGCGTTCCGCAACCAGATAAAGGAGCTTTCGGCTCTGTTTATCTTCGATTTGTTCAAAAACGATGGAAATTATATCGCCCGCGTAAAATGGACGCCCTATGCGTTCGTTGGTATTGCTGGATTCATGCATCAGCCCAAAGGACAAGCCCCGGCAACAGACCTCCAGGGCAATCCGCTGGCTGACGCGGGTAAGTGGGTGAAGCTCCGCCCCCTGGGCACAGAAGGGCAGTATTCTACCCTCCAGGAAGGCGACGCCAATGCAGGTATTAAGCCTTATAGCTTATTCCAGGCAGCAATCCCCTTTGGCTTGGGTGCAAGGCTTCGTCTCACGGAAACACTCGACCTCTGGGCCGATATTGGTTTCAGGTACACCTTCACGGACTACCTCGACGATGTGAGCCGGAACTACGTGGATCTTGGCGTGCTTAAGTCACCTTTGGCGCAAGCAATGTCGTACAGAACAGGCGAGCTAAATCTTCCGACAAGCACTCACCAGTACGTTGGAAGGGATGGCCAAACATATACAGTAGAAGCAGGATATGGCGAAGAGAACCCATCGAACAACAGGGGCAGCAAGGCCGACAAAGATGTATACATGGTCACCAGTATCCGCCTTACTTATATCATTGGGGCTACCTATCACAGGGCTAAATTCAGGTAATGCATAATAAAAGGAATTTGTACCAGCTGGCATGGTTGTCAGCCGCAATGTTCCTTTTCATAGAAACATCGGCGCAACAACGCGCCACCCTTTCCCAGAAATCAGAAGTTGGGGGCGGCATAGGCACGCTCAACTATTCCGGCGACCTCGTTCGCGTTTACAATCCGAGCTTTACGGAGCCTGCGATCACAGCGTTTTACAGGAATAATATTAGCAGCGTGGTGAGCTTCAGGGCTGGCCTTACCGGCGGAAAACTAAAGGCCGACGACCGCGCTCATCCGATCGATGCCTTTGCGTCGAAGCGAGGCTATTCTTTCAATATCACTATTGTTGAGGCTTCCACAGTTTTCGAGTACCATTTCCTCGATTGGAGGGACTCGAAACGTAAACTCAGGTTCACGCCTTATCTCATGAGCGGCCTGGTGATGTTTGGGATCTCGGGGTTCCCGGAAAAAAACGGCGAGTTCAGCAGTGTTCAGCTGGGAATACCGATAGGCGGGGGAGTGAAGTATGTTTTGAATCCTAACTGGTATGTGTCTTTCGAGATCGCTGCGCGCCGCACCTTCTTCGATTACCTGGATAACATTTCCGACAACGATCCATCGCTCAAGAACTATCAATACGGCAACCGTTTCGACAACGACGGCTACTTTTTTATGGGGTTGACCCTCACCCGCACTTTCTACGACATACCCTGCCCTAAAAACCCCTACTAAAGTGCGACGGGTGACGGCCTAAGCGCGACGAATTTGGTTGTGCAGTTCCTCTCCGCATCAGGCACCAAGCACCCGGCATCAAGCTTGTGATAAGTAGACGAAAAAGGCTACTTTTGCTGCCTTGTGGCTTCTTTAAAGGAAAATATCGACTTCAGTAATTTACCCGAACACATCGCCGTTATCATGGACGGCAATGGCAGGTGGGCAAAGAAGAAGGGTGCAGCCCGGATCTTTGGTCATAGTAACGCGGTAGATGCGGTTGATGCGGTTACGGAAGGGTGTGCAGAGCTCGGTATAAAATACCTGACACTGTATGCCTTCAGCACCGAAAACTGGGGCCGACCAAAAGAGGAAGTTGACGCGTTGATGGAGCTGCTGGTAGACACCCTCAAGAAACAGCTCAAGAGATTGCACGAAAACAAGATCAGGCTGCGCACGATCGGAGAAACAAGCAATCTTCCCATCAAGTGCCAGAAGAATCTTGAAGAAGCGATCGAATCCACACGAAACAACACCGGTCTAACGTTGACTATAGCTTTGAGCTATAGCGGACGCTGGGAACTGGTGAAGGCAATGAAAAAGATTGCTGCCGACGTGAAAGAAGGTTTGGTTGATCCCGATAAGATCAACGAATCTCTTGTGGCCAGCTATCTGGAAACTGCAGATATGCCCGATCCCGAATTGCTTATCCGCACCAGCGGCGAAGTTCGTATTAGCAACTTCCTGCTTTGGCAGATAGCATACACCGAGATCTTTATAACACCCACACTGTGGCCCGATTTCAGAAAAGAACATTTATACGAGGCGATATGTGCCTACCAGAAAAGAGAAAGAAGATTTGGCAAGGTACTGGAACGTACAGCGTAAGATGAAGAGAATATTACCCCTGATTGCTATCTGCGTTCTTATTTACGCTATTCCGTCGTATGGACAATTCCGTAAAAACAGGGGCGCACAGGAAACAACTACTTCGCAAGGCGATGGCCTCAACTATGCCAACCCGAAAGAATATATCATCGGCGGTATCGATGTTGCGGGCCTGAAAGTTCTCGACAAGAATGCGATCATATCACTTACCGGTCTGAAGGTCGGCGATAAAGTAAAGATCCCCGGCGATGCCGTCGCTAACGCTGTTCGTAAACTTTGGAAACACGGTCTCGTTGGAGATGTATCTATCGAAGTCGAACGCATCGAAGGACAAAATGTATTCCTGATCATACGACTTGCCGAACGTCCACGACTCTCTGACTTTTATTTCACAGGCATCTCTAAAGGACGTCAATCGAATCTCAAGGAAGACCTCAATCTTATCAAAGGAAAGATCGTTACCGATGCAATGATCCGTAACGCAGAAACAAGCGTTAAGAAACACTTCGTTAAAAAAGGATTCCTAAATACCGTCGTTAAGATCACGCAGGTTTCCGATACGCTCAGCCGCGGAAACATCCGTCTCAAGATCGATGTCGACCTGAAACAGAAAGTTCGTATTCACGAGATCGCATTCGAAGGCAACGACAACGTCAGCGGTACTGTCCTCAAGCGCAAGATGAAGAAGACACACGAGTATCCTCGTCTCACGCTACATCGCGCAGCCGCTAAGTTCATTTTCGGTCTCCGTCCCAGCGACTTCAAAACATACCAACGCGACTCCACGAATGACGGCATGAGCTGGCGCCCCGTTAAAGAATTCCTGAATCAACATGTGAAGCTGAACGTCTTCAACGGATCCAAGTTCATCCAGTCGGACTTCGACGACGACAAGCAAAAGATCATCGACTACTACAACTCAATAGGTTATCGGGATGCCGAGATCCTCTCCGATACAGTCATCAACTACGACGAACGGTCGATCGATGTGAGATTCAAAGTGTCGGAAGGACATAAGTACTACTTCCGTAACATTATCTGGACCGGTAACTACCTCCACAGTGCATCTACGCTCAATAAGATCCTCGACATCAAGAAAGGCGATGTGTACAACAAAGAGTTGATCGAACGCAAGAAGAGCTTCAACCCGAAAGGCGCCGACATCAGTGGTCTATACATGGACGACGGTTACCTCTTCTTCCACGTAGAAGACGTTGAAGTTGCAGTAGAAAATGATTCTATCGACGTCGAGATGCGTATCACCGAAGGTGACCAGGCCACTATAGACGAAATCATTATCTCAGGTAACAATCGTACAAGCGATCATGTTATCCGCCGCGAACTCAGCACAATACCCGGACAAAAGTTCCGCCGCTCGGATCTTATCCGTACGCAGCAACAGTTGTCGCAGATGGGATACTTCAATCCTCAGAAGATCGATCAGGATATTCGTCCTAATCCTTCCGACGGAACAGTTGATATCGAATGGAAGCTTGAAGAACAATCGAACGACCAGATCCAGCTCTCCGGCGGTTGGGGTGGATATTATGGCTTCGTAGGTACACTCGGTGTAACGTTCAACAACTTCTCTGCACGCAACATACCTCACTTCGATAAGTGGAAGCCACTGCCCGTCGGCGATGGTCAGCGTTTGTCCGTAAGCGCGCAGTCTACCGGCAAGTCATTCCAGAGCTATGGCTTGTCGTTCACCGAGCCATGGTTGGGTGGGCATAAGCCGAACTCATTTACAGTAAGCTTGAACCACTCTGTGTCGCGACTTCTTACAACAACATACCAGTTCAGCGACAACAGTTCATTGAAGCAAAGTGGTATTACTGTAGGCCTCGGTCGTCGTCTCGAGTGGCCTGATAACTATTTCAGTTTGGTTAACTCCGTGGGCTTCCTGGTTTACAACTATAAGAACTACTTCCAGGTTGGATCGATGCCTGCTATTGGTAAGACATACGATCTCTCTCTCGAAACTACTTTGTCTCGCAATAGTATCGACAACCCTATGTTCCCTACGCAGGGATCTACGTTGTCGCTAAGCCTGAAGCTAACTCCCCCCTGGTCGCTCCTGGCGAAAACAGATCCCGCCACCCTCCCGCTGGATGATGCTGCGAGGTACAGGTGGGTTGAGCTTCACAAGTGGATGCTCGATATGAAATATTATATCAAGCTGATCGGCAGCAGCAAGCCTAATGGCCGCAGCCTTGTTATCGAAGCAAGAGCTCACATGGGTTTCATCGGTTCGTATAACAAAGCTCTTGGTGCTGGTCCTTTCGGTCGATTCCTCCTCGGTGGCGATGGTCTCGCCGGTGGTTTCAACTCGTACGTGCTTGGACAGGAGATCATTGGTTTACGTGGTTATGGAAACAACAAGATCACTCCTCCACTATATGATCAACGTGGTACCGGTCAGGCGTCGGGAACTATCGAAGGTGGTATAGTTTACGATAAATTCAGTTTGGAAATGCGCTACCCGATCACAACCGGGCAGACTGCAACCATTTACGGTTTTCTATTCACAGAAGCTGGAAATAACTGGGACAATTACGTGAAGTTTAATCCGTTTGATCTGTATAAATCGGCCGGCGTTGGAGCCAGGATATTTATGCCTGCATTCGGATTGATCGGTTTGAACTGGGCTTACGGTTTCGATACTCTTCCGAATGCTGTTACCCGTAGCGGATCTCAATTCCACTTCACGATCGGCCAACAAATTCGTTAAAATGAAAGTTTTAAGCGTCTTATTGTTGTCGGTCCTTTTCGGCCTGAATATTGCCGAAGCTCAGAAGTTCGGTTATATCGATTCGGAATTCATTCTATCCAAGATGCCAGAATACAAAAAGGCACAGGATGAAATAGATCAGCTATCGGCTGCCTGGGAGAAAGAGATCGCCGACATGCAAACAAAAGTTGAAGCGCTCTACAGCAGCTATAACGCCGAACAGGTGCTGCTTACCGAAGAGATGAAAGCAACTCGCCTGGACGAGATCAAGAAAAAAGAAACAGAGCTTAAAGAGTACAATAAAAAAGTATTCGGTTTCGAAGGCCTGTTCTTCCTCAAGAAACAGGAGCTTATCAGACCTCTTCAGGACAAGGTTTGGGATGCAGTTGAAAAAGTATCGAAGTCAAACAGGCTTGCGATCATATTCGACAAAGCAAACGGAACCATGGTTATGATCTATACCGACCCTCGCCACGACTATACAGATTTTGTTTTGGAAGAGCTTGGATTGGGAGATGCAAACGATAAGATTAAGTAACATATTCAATTACCATAAAATGAAAACCCTATTTTCAATCCTCTTCTCGGTAGTCGCTTTTGCAGCCTGTCTGCCGACAGGCAGGGCGTTCGCGCAAACGCAGCCTGTTGCTCAAAAGATCGGCTGGGCCGACTGGGACTATATCTTCAGCCAGATGCCTGAGTTCAAGCAGATCGACTCCGAGCTGAAATCGCACAGGACGCAGTTAGAGTCGCAGATGGAGGCGAAGCAAAAAGATTTCCAGGCGAAGTATGATGCTTTCACAAAGCTGCCTGCTACCACTCCCGATGCTATCCGCGCCGACAAGCAACGCGAGCTCGAAGCACTGAATGAAAGCCTTCAGAAGTTCTCTGCCGATGCACAGACGTCGTTGCAGAACAAGCAGAGTGCTTTGATGGAACCTGTGTTCAGCAAGGTTAGCAAAGCCATCGAAGAAACTGCGAAAGAGCAGGGTTATAGCTTGGTCATCAATGCTCAATCGTTGCAGGGTGGCGACATCCTTCTTTACAGCGAAGAGAAGTATAATATCTCAGATTTGGTTTTGAAGAAGATGGGCGTTACACCAAAGCCGGCGACGACAACACCAACAAAGCCTTAAATAGAAAAGGGCTCCGAGAGGGGCCCTTTTTATTTTGTGCATTCCGTGTATTCCGTGAGAGCTAGACCCTTCCAGGCCGAAGCTTCGTCTTAAACTTTTTTAGTTGATTCCTTAGTGCGTCGGTTGCCATATCGGTAGCCGCTTCGAATGAGCTCGCATGTTCCTTTGCAAAGAGGGAATTGCCTGGCACTTTAAGTATGATCTCCACCGTCTTGTTCTCAACACCTTCGTTATTCAGTCGTAGATAAACTTCGCCATTTACCATGCGATCGTAAAATCGTTCAAGCTTATCGATTTTCTTCTGGATAAAAGTGATCAACTTTTGATCGGCACTGAAGTGGACTGCATGAACCTGTACTTTCATAACGCAAAAAGTTTAAGAGTGAAACATATTACTAAAACTAGTGGCCCGATTTGGGGTGGGCCTTGTTAAATACTTCTTTCAATTTTTCGATCGTATTGTGTGTATAAACTTGTGTTGCTGCGAGACTGGTGTGACCTAAAAGATCTTTCACTGCATTGATCTCCGCTCCTTTGTTGAGCAAATGAGTCGCGTACGTGTGGCGTAACACGTGCGGGCTTTTCTTTTCAACGTTGGTTTTTGCTAAAAAGTCTTTGGTGATCCGATTCACTAAAACAGGATACAGTTTCTTTCCTGATTCGGTGAGAAAAAAATTATCCGGGTCTTTCCTTTCCACGTCGCGGTCCCTTACTTCACGATACTCTCTTAGTAATGAAACGATACTGGCAGAAAAAGGTATTACACGTTCTTTATTTCTTTTCCCAAGCACTTTCAATGTGCCATCATGAAAGTTGATATCCTTATCGCGTACGCCAATTAATTCACTCAAGCGCATCCCGGTCCCATAAAGTAGTTCGATCAAAACCTGGTCGCGTTTTTGTTCGTGTTTCGTCTTTCTTTCGTCGCTCAGATCTCCATCAAGAAGGGGAACTATTTCATTCTCATTAACAAAGTGTGGAAGCTTCTTCTTCACCTTCAACACCTTTACTTTGAGCATAGGGTCTTTGGTGATCTCTTCGCGCTTGAGCAGGAACTTAAAGAATGAGCGAAGGCATGCGATCTTTCGATTGATCGAAGGTGCATCGAGCTTCTGTTCGGAAAGCGATACGATCCAGCCACGGATCATTCCATAGTTGGCGTCTTCTGGTTTGCTCTCGAATTCTTTTTTTAGGAACGCCTCGAATTGGCGCAGGTCGGTCTTGTAAGAGATCAGCGTGCGGGGGCTGTATCTTTTTTCGTATTGAAGATATTTGAGAAATGTATCAATCATCACGAACCGTACACCTCAAACTACAAAAAAAATCCCGCCGATTCAGGGAACCGGAGGGATTGTTCGTAAAATGTGTATAAAGTCTTAGTAGTTGTCCTGGGCGTACAGCTTCTGGCGATATACCGCCCTCAAAACCTGTCCACGACGACGAACCGATGGCTTTTCGAAAGCTGTCCTTGACCTCAATTCTCTCAAAACGCCTGTTTTCTCAAATTTCTTCTTGAAACGCTTCAGCGCCTTATCGATCGACTCGTTCTCCTTGATGTTGATTACTAACATGTTCTTTTTGACTATTAGGGCTGCAAATATAATAGCGAGGCAGATTATTTCAAAATCCCTTTGCGCCGTCCCTTTGCGAGGTATTGCCTTTGCAGCCTTTGCTTGAGACCACTCCTCTTCGTGAAATCACTTCAAAATCGACCTGGAAATCACCATTTTCTGGATTTCTGACGTCCCTTCTCCAATTGTGCACAACTTCGCGTCGCGATAGAATTTCTCTACCGGGAAATCCTTCGTATAGCCGTAACCGCCAAAAATCTGAACGGCGTCGTTGGCGACCTCTACCGCCACCTCCGAAGCATAAAGCTTTGCCATGGCCGACTCCCTGTTTACGGGCAGGTGCTTATTCTTCAGATCGGCGGAACGATAAACCAGCCACTTGGCTGCTTCGATCTTCGTGGCCATATCAGCCAGCTTAAACGAGATCCCCTGGAACGCCGATATCGGTTGGTTGAACTGATGTCTTTCCTTCGAATATTTCAATGCCGCTTCGAAGGCGCCCTGTGCAATACCGAGGCTCAACGCGGCAATAGAGATCCTTCCACCATCCAGTGTCTTAAGTGCCTGCACGAATCCATCGCCCTCTACTCCTATCATCTGGTCTTTGTGAACACGACAATCAGTAAATATCATCTCTGTTGTTTCGGACGCACGCATGCCGAGCTTATTTTCCTTGCGGCCGCCGGCAAATCCCTTGGTGCCACGTTCGACGATAAATGCGGTCATACCTCTAGAATCGCCAACGGCTCCCGTGCGTGCTATCACAACGGCAACCTCTCCAGACTTTCCATGCGTGATGAAGTTCTTTGCTCCATTGATCACGTAATGATCTCCGTCGCGAACGGCAACCGTGCGCATGTTACCTGCATCGGAGCCGGTGTTGGGTTCTGTTAACCCCCAGGCACCGATCCATTCGGCAGTGGCAAGCTTGGGCAGGTATTTCGCCTTCTGCTCTTCGCTGGCATGTTGAAGGATGTGTCCCGTGCAAAGAGAGTTATGTGCAGCCATCGACAATCCAATAGATCCATCGATCTTCGAAAGCTCTACGATGGCGGTAACATATTCATGATACCCGAAACCAGATCCACCATATTGTTCGGGCACCAATACGCCCATCAATCCAAGCTCTCCCAGTTTGCGGAATAGTTCGATGGGGAAGTGTTGAGATTCATCCCACTCCATCATCTTCGGTTTGATCTCACGAGCTCCAAAGTCGCGTATCATTTGTGAGATCATTGTTTGGTTTTCGCTTTCGACGAAGCTTATACCTGTGGTCTCTTCTGCTATCACTTGAAAATTTTCATTTGTACGTAGCAAAAGTAATCGTTTTCAATGACCCGAACGAATGTTAGTTTGTGCTATTTCTTTTTCAATTTTGGCCTATATCGACTACTTTACGGCCCCAATTTTGTTAGGACGCGCTTTATAAAAAATTAAAACTCTCACCAGGAATAACTAAATGAAAATTGCTGTAGTTGGAACCGGCTATGTAGGCCTCGTAACAGGAACGTGCTTCGCCGAAACAGGAAACTCTGTTACGTGTGTTGATATCGATAAAGAAAAGGTCAACAAGCTCACATCGGGACAGATCACAATCTATGAACCGGGTCTCGAAAACCTCTTTAAAAGAAATATAGAACAGCAGCGCCTGTTCTTTACGACCAATCTCGAAGAAGGCATTAAAGATGCGAAGATCATCTTCCTCGCATTGCCCACACCAGAAGGCGAAGACGGCTCGGCCGACCTTAAATACATTCTTAAAGTTGCCGACGATCTTGGTCCTTTGTTGAAAGATTACACAGTGATCGTGGATAAGAGTACTGTCCCGGTTGGAACATCAGATAAAGTTCACGCGAAGATCAAAGCGAAAGCTAAAGTTGAATTCGACGTAGTCTCGAATCCTGAATTCCTTCGCGAAGGCGTTGCTGTTGAAGACTTCATGAAGCCCGATCGCGTTGTGATCGGCACACGCTCCGAACGCGCCCGCAAAGTGATGGATGTCCTCTATGCTCCGTTCGTTCGCCAGGGCAACCCAATCATCTTTATGGACGAGCGTTCTGCTGAGCTCACGAAATATGCGGCGAACTCGTTCCTTGCCACGAAGATCACATTCATGAACGAGATCGCTAACCTCTGCGAGCTGCTTGGCGCGAATGTGGATGAAGTAAGAAGAGGCATCGGCACCGACAGCCGTATCGGCAAACGCTTCCTCTTCCCTGGTATT
>CAZBCP010000003.1:0-131594 GCA_964490505.1 uncultured Ohtaekwangia sp.
ACCATTTGAGAACACGTTTGTCCACGATCCGTTTGTTCCGACCACAGAGAATGTTTGCCGGGCAACGTTGTTTTTGTCGTACCAGGTGATCTGCTCCGAACTGCTTACGACGCGCGTGGCCTCATCGACGACATCGCCGGGCTTGGCGGTGAATGTCGACGTGCAAGACCACTCGATGGTGTAAGTCTGAATGTTCTGGGAAAACGCGATCGTCGCCCCACACATCATTAGTATGAAGAATAAGCCCTTGAATGTTTTCATGTTAGTTTCCGTTTGGGTTTAATATTCGCCTCACAGCTTCGGGAGGTAACACAAAAGTTAGATTACCTAGATCATCGTATACATAGTAGGTCTCGGCCCAATTCCCGACTGTTATGAAGTCGGCAGGATTGCCGTAGGCGAACACCTTCTTCAAGATCACTCTTCCCAATTTATCTGTATACTCTCTAACCTCGTTGCCGTGCTCGTCGGTCGTGCTTTTTATCGACAACGAAGCGGTCTGATAAAAGCCATTGTTTATAGCTGTATTCTGCTCAAGAGCACCTGTGGTGCTATTCACGTTCCAAATGATGATCTTCTCTTGACGACTACCCGTACCGTGGATATTCACCGGATATCCATGGTCAATTCTCTTATTATTCGAAGTCCATGCCTGACCAGGCCCAAAATCTTTGAGGGGACGACTTAGCGGCGATTCTTCAAAGACGGTTTTTGAATACGGCGCTGTATCAATTGGAACCGTTGTTGTTCCCTGGTAAAACTGGAATTGCGGATTGGATGAAGTCGAATATTCGGCACTTTCTTTAGGTATGAACGCGTCCTTGTAGATACCATCGGCTCCATTAACAAAGGGCAGGTACTTGAACTGTTCTCTTCCAAATGGATCATATGATACAGGACTGACGATATCGTGTTTCGATGGCGATCCTTGAGTCACTACCGTTTGAAGCCCGCGACCCAAACCATCGAAATAGGCGATTGATTGAGAAAGTGAATCCACAGGAAGAGTTTTCACAGAAGCGGAATCGACAACTCCCTGAACGAGGATACTATTTGATATGATATAATTCATATCAACACCATCCATCTGCGATTTAATGGAATAAAAAGATGAAGAGCCCGATCCTTCGATCCCAATTTTTGTGACGATAACTTTGTAGATTCCGGTGTCTGATACGATCACAGCTCGAGTATTACCCTTCGACTGATTGAACCGATTTCTCCAATCGTAAGTCACGTATTCCGCCTTTGCTGTCAGTACTACAGGATTGTTGATTGCCAGCCTACTGCTTGTAGCCTCAACAATTGGAGATGGTTCCACGGAGACAGTAATTGAATAAACAGATCCCACACATTCGTGCGCTGTAGGGGTAACATTATATGTAACGATTCCGCTTGCTATGCCATTGTTGGAAGGTGATTGTACAATTGTGGACCCGCTTCCATTCGATACTCCTGATATATTCGATGAATGCGTTTGAGTCCAACTGTATGTCGTGCCGCTGACATTGTTGCTTGTTCGAAGAATGATCGATGTGGGATTTCCTGACCAAATAGGTAGCTGAGGGTCTGAGGTTGCTATTGGAGCAGTACTATAAACTGGAATGCTACCTACGGAGTATGCCGTCCCATAAATAAATGGTGACGAGAGAGTGCGCGCGCGAAGATACAGGTTCCGAGTCTGACTAATGCTGACAGATTGAGTCGATGCTAAGAAGTCGGTTTGATGAAAGGGGTCAGTTCCGCTTGTCGTCCAGATCAGTGTATAATCTGCCGGTGGGCTTCCAACATAAGAAACGTCGGTTGTTCCGCAATGAAAGATAGTTGAAACGGAGTTAGATGGTGTCGGTATGGCGACGACGGTGACCGAGAGAAAGTCATCCAAATAGCCATTCGGTGAATTGTCCCATTCGAAGGAAACATAATTACCCACTTTCGATGTCCATCGAACGTCGATTGTCGTCTGGTCAGGACCTATTTCAATGAGAGTGCCTCCGGGGAATGTCCAATTAAATGAACCAGCGGTAGGAGGGACAATCGCCAGGTGCGAAGAATTGTAGAATGTGAGATAATACCGCTCTGTTAGTCCGACTTTTGAGGATGCTGGGCCTGTAATCTCTACGGAAGTCGGATCGTTTGGCCCGTCAGTTGCGAAGCCTACCACGACTGAAAACATGAGCGCTGTCAAAAGAGTAAGTGTAATTCGATTGTGTCTCATATCATTCTCCTTTATAGTGGTAAGTATAGGTCTTCAATATGTTCCTATCATGATCCCTCACAATGATCAGTCTGCCGAATTGATCATATTCATAATATGTGATACGGTTATTCTTATCTGTCATTGAGGTCATCCCAATCAGCGGATCATATGTGTAAGTCGTCATCTCGGCGCCAGTCGGAAACAGACGTAATTCATCAATTAAAATAGATCCCGTACCAGACAGGGTGACCGATGAAGCACCCGTTATTTTCTTTTCAAAATATCTCCACCCGTCACTTTCAGCATTGGGACTGGAGAGATCTGAGACAGTGCCACCGGTGAAAGTGGGTGTCCCATTCCTGGCCCAATAACTTACAGTGTAAGTATTGCCCGTTTCAAGACCGTCTCGCGTAACGGAATGACCATTGATAGAGTGCGACGTTTTTCCCGACTTAGCCGTCGATGATATTGAAGGACTATACGACCATCGACCTTTAGCTCCTGGGTCTTCGAAACTGGTGAGGGCGATCTTCGATGTATCGGCGTTAATGGCTTCTGCCACAACCAGACTGTTGGTATAGCCCCATAAATATGATCTTGTCAAATCGCTGGTTTTGCTCATCGTTGCAAAACGTCCTTTTTTATAAGTCAAACTTGTATTCGGCTTATAGTGGGCGTCACTAAGGAGAGTGACGTAAAGTCCACTGCTATTTGTCGAGTTGCTACTAAGGGTCCCTAAAGGGGCGGATTCAAAATTGTATATCTGGGACGGTTTCAATTCAACGGGATCAAAATCCATTATTCGACCGGCGATCAGATTACTGCTCGACCCTTTTGTTCTCCATTGCTGTGTTTCAATTGGGACATTCAGAATATGCTTGCTTACCAGCGCCCCGATATTTGATAATCCAGAAATCGCCACATTGTAATCTTGCGGATATTTGAACCTGGTTTCAAGCTTATCACCGTTGTCGATGGTTACTTCCTGGCGGGTTAATTGAACGTGCTTATCCGGACGATCATAGAAATAGGAGGTTACAGTCTCCACAAACCTGCCGTCATTGGCATCATTATATAGCCGCTCGGTCTTTGTTTTGAGATAATTCCACTCTTGCCAAAATTCATAGAACGCCCACTTATACCCGGATACTAGAAATAAATTTTGGACGGGAAATGGCATTGCTACCTTAAGTCCTTTTGCTGAGACGTCGGTTCCCGCAGAAAACTCATAATCGTTTGAAGTTTCATTTAACAGATTTCCATTTTTGTCAAATGTCGAATGCTTCGTTAACAGACCTCGTCTGTTGGAACGAGATTCCGCAGGAGCATATGGATAGACGTCGCCACCCACGTCGGGATAGTCTTCGGCGCTTGTATACTTGAACACCTCATATCCATTTGGCGTAGTATTATTTTCAGGATTGGCGACCGACTGAATTACCTTGACCTCACTATAACCAATATGTGTTCCTTCACCAAGGCTAACAACTGATGATGAGGAACCGATTTCGTAGGGACAAAGAATACCGTTAACAAATTCCGGCGGCGTAATAACTGTTTGATATGTTCCGTAGTACTGTGGTTTTCGTATAAGCACACCGCTTGAGGTTACAACATTGTTCTTTGAGGTCTTGTACTCGTAGCGCGTAATTTTTGCTAATGAAGAAGGTCCATCATAGCGGCTTATTTGCTTAATTCTGACTCCACCCGCCAGTGTCGGCGTTTTTTGTGCCTCAGAATAGAAAAAGGTCATTTCCAAATCGGCTCTTGCGTGATTGTTGATATTAGCATAATCGGCAAACATGCTGATAGAATAGTATCCGGGAAAAAGCTGGTGAGTGTGGTCATAGCTAAATGGTGAAAGATAACTCCATCCGGCATTCAAGCCACCTTGTGGATATGCTGCTGTGGGAACGAATGATACACTTACCGAAGCATTCGGTCTTTCACACTCACCGTTAGGAACCGGAGGTAAACAGAAGCTGCCACCCCAAGCCCGAATGTTGACCGTCATTTTCTTGGGGATAAAAATCAGTTTATCGAGGGATAACTCTGTTTGTACAGGGACTGTATTGAGATGAAACTCCATTGTACTATCGGTTTGCACTACATTACCCTGATTTGAGACACCACCGGCATCATGCAACTCATACTCAAGAGTGTCATATCCGCCTGTGGGGTACGTCACCTTGGTCAACATTAAGGCCTGCGATTTTAGAGGATCGGGCTCACGGTTGGCCCCATCTTCATACTCAATAAAGTTACCATCGGGCTTAAAGATATATTGTGGAATAAGGGTGGACTTTGTATTGGCATTGTAAAAGCCCCAATGGTCTTGTTGATAAGCACCTTTCTTAGGCAGGGTGTTACTGGTATTGTATTGAAAGAGATAAGGCGGCAATTCCTTTCCGCCGGAACCACGTTCTGTAACGGCCGATAACATTAACCGATATGATCCGGTCGTTCCGTAATATGTATGGTCAAGATTGAATGATTTGATCAGGGTTCCATTCTTATTTTTGACTTTGATCATTCCTAATTTATAGTCACCTGGTACATCACGCCTGTGCTCTGTAGTGGATTGCGTAAACTCAACCGACCCCAGTGCGTATCTAATCTTCGATAGAGTTTTTTGAATTGTTAGAAGGGTGGCTTCAGGAGTTTTTTTAACCAAAAGCTGGTCGCAATATTGAATACTCGAAGATCCCATCAAGGCAATATTGCGCTCGTAATATGTCTCCTGGGCTTCGGTTTGGTCCGAAATGTCGGCACTGAATCCATATTCAAAAAAGATTGTGTCAATGCGATCGGCAGACACGATTCTGTTTAGATGCCAGGCGGAGATCCCAGTCTGTACCTCCGACGATTCTGGTGTCACAGTTAGCACATCCTTCTCGCCGACAGTTCCATCTTTTCCAAATAGATACTGGGTGCCGTCCTCTGTAATGACTTTCCACTTTTGATTGGGTTTGTCCCAGGTAATGTCTATCTGGCGATAGTTTTCAAGTCTTAGGTTCCCGTTGTAGTCGAATGTGAATTTTATGCCTCCACCCCCCGGTAGATTGAGAAAATACATATCAGGCTCGGAATCATAAGTGCTCTTGATCGAGACGTTTCTCAAATAATTACAGGGTTTGGTATTCGAATTGTCAC
The DNA here is from genome assembly GCA_964490505.1 of uncultured Ohtaekwangia sp. GTDB lineage: Bacteria > Bacteroidota > Bacteroidia > Cytophagales > Cyclobacteriaceae > ELB16-189. Next base: position 5,354 of record CAZBCP010000003.1, read on the forward strand.
AATCGACTGCGGGGTCTTCGATAAGATATCCAACTGTAAAAAAGCCATTGCTAGTTTCATCAGCGAGCCCCCTAATAGAGCGAGAAATTGTTCCTCCCGCATTTAGCGCCCATCCGAGGCCTACAGAAGAAGCGACATCATTGACGCGATTTCCTGAAGCATGATAGTTCAGAGAGATGGGAAGTCGAAGGGCTCCCTGTTTAATCTCAAAGATTGGAATTTCGACTTGAGCTGTGCCTGTATAATTACTTACAGGAATGTCTACAAACTTAGAAAGTGCCGCAGCATTAGGTGCCATAGGCCTGGGCACTGCTGTAAACTGATCAGCCGTCTCGGTTGACTGGGCAACGCAATTGCTTGCGAGGGTTAGAGACGCAACTAAAAAAAAGACAATAGTTATGCGTCTATGACTTCTCATATTTTCCATGTTCATAATCAAAGTAAAACTTGTAAGGGTAGACTCGGCCGTGGCTGGAAGATTAAAGCCAACACGGACGAATTTGCATCAATATCAGATAATCTGACTCGCAGTGTCAATACCACACTTTGGTGTCGAATACCATCACACGTAAAAAATAAAATTAGCGTATACCCCTAAAGGGGTATAGAGAATTCTCTATAGAGTAAATTTGGTATGGCTGATGATCAGCGTGTTAGAGAAAACAAGATAAATGCAAGAGCTGCACGAAAACTTAACATGAAAAAAATTTCAGAAGCACAGAAAAATTTTTCTGCGACAGAAATTGTCATAACCGCCCGAGCCTCGACTTCAACCTCGTCAACTCCCCAAGCAACCGCGTCTCCTGAACCTGGTGCTTTATCCCCAACTCTTCCGCCATTCTTGCTATTTCGAAGTTCAGCGTCTCGATCTCCGTTGGTTGTTTGTTGCGAATATCTTGGAGTGTCGAGATCAGTTGCCCATCCGAAGATCTACTGATCAATAATAAGTTCTCGATCACCTCGTCGGCATTGAGCGAGATGTTTTTTCTCTTAGCCACTACCAGGCACTCCTCGATAACCCTTCGTGCGATTGCCAGGGCTTCCGTGTCGCGATGAAAGATACCGTTGTCGGTTTCCAGGAGCGGACAGATCGAATTGAAGGCGCAGTTGATAATGGCTTTCCTCCAGATCACCACGTCGATATCGCTCTCAGTTCTGAACTGAAAATATTTTGTTGTAAGGCTCATAGTGATCTCTTCGAGCTCACCAGCGTTCCCGTTAACGATGCCTATCGGGCAAACAGAAACCGGTTTGAATCTAACCGTATTCGCACCTGTACTTTGGCTCGTTACGAACAAAACGCATCTGTAAATATTCTTAAAACCATTTTCACTGAATGATCTCTCCACACCAAGTCCGTTCTGTAGTAAAACAATCGGTGAAACGCCTGCTTTTCCTTTCAATGATCTCGCAAGGTCTGCGTTGCCGAACGATTTGTTGGTAAGCACAACAATACCTCGCAGCTCTTTGGTGTTGCTTAAAGTGCTGACCTCTACCTGTGCGCTAAGGACGGAGCCGTCGTTCATCGTTACCTGGATCTCTTCGATGCCATGCGACCCATCGTCGACGCTGCCGCGCAGTAAAACAACCTTCCGGTTTTCAAGCTTTAAAAAAACTGCCAGGGCTTTTCCGATAGCCCCGCGGCCGATTATATAAATAGTGTTCTCGTTCATGCTCAAAATTGAATTTTAAGAGATGATTGGAACAGATGCAATTTTAGGGAATTTGACCAGATCAGTTAGGGACCCCAAACCACTTCAGCGCATTCTCCCTGAATACTTTGTCGATGATCTTCTTGCTGAGCTTCAATCCGTTGAACTCCCCGTTCACATGAGGTGATGTTAATGTATCGTCGGTTACGAAGAACCTCCAGTCGGCCGTCCAGACGTCGTGTTGCGATTGTTTCGCTTCTTCGGGGTTAGAATCTTTTTCGATGCCACCATCGGTCGCATAAATGATGCGGTCCTGGTATTTGTCGAAGAACGCACGCACCTTCTCTCGATCCTTTTGAGTTAGGTACTGAAGATGCGGGATCCGGGCTGCCATGTCTACCGCCATGTTTGGAAATTTATCCAACCGCTTCGCAAGCGAGTCCAGGTTATATTCAAGGCTGCCGAGATGTGCGCCCACAAATCGCAAACCCGGATTCTTTTCAAGCATGTGATCTCTCGCTGCTATCACCTGCTCATGTGTCGGGTACTCCGGGTGGAGATACATGTGATACTGGGGATGTTCCTTAAAATAACTCCGGTCGTTGTTCACCGTCATCTGCTCCAATGGAAGCCAGCAATTCTTCGGTTCGCCAAGGTGTCCCATCAAGGTCTTGTTATTGTCTGCTAACAATTTCATGATGGGGTCGAACGCTGGATCGTCGATCATTATGAATTTCCCGGAGGAGTCGCGTTCAACAATGCCGATGTCTTTCCATACTTTAATACCAAGTGCTCCGTGTGCGAATGAATCTCTTAGTCGCGCCATCGTCGAATCGCGCCATTTATCAGACGGCCATCCGCCCATGCCGAACGTCGAGAGATATTGAACCTGTTCGGGATACTTTTCAGTGATCAGCCTTGCGATGCGTTCCTGCTCATCGATGTTCATGCCGCTGTTGACGTTGATCGTGAGTAGAAGAAAATTATCCTCCTTCGCAAGATCGACCAGCGCCGGGTCTTCTGCGTCGAGGTGAATGTGGGTATCGACTTTCTTTACGCTTTTGAAATCATCGGGTGTGTAGTAGTCCGAACTGCATCCGACAACCACTATACAAACAAAGGATACTAAGTACGCAAATCGATTTTTCATGATCCCAATTTACCGAGGATTTTCTAGTTTTGAGTGAATGCCTATCCAAATCCTCAAATACAACGACACCTTTCGAAAAGAACTGATCGATGTTTGGGAAGCATCCGTGCGGGCTACACACCACTTCCTCGAACCTGGCGATATTGATTTTTTTAAGACACTCGTCGAAGGCATCGACTTCAATACGTTCGACGTCTATTGCGCCTTCGACAATAATAAAATGATCGGCATCCTTGGCGTTGCTGACCGGAAGCTCGAAATGCTATTCATATCTCCCGACAACATTGGTAAGGGCTTCGGCCGCGAGCTCATGAAATTTATATTGGATGAACTCAACGTAGATCAGGTGGACGTGAACGAAGGAAACATCAACGCAACTGAGTTCTATAAAAAATTTGGCTTCAAAGTTTATGATCGTACCCCGCTCGACGATCACGGGAAGCCATATCCGATCCTGAAAATGAGGCTGTAGTTCCCAAATCTCAACAGATCTCTTTTAAGTCCGTTTTAATGTGGCGTTAATACCGTATTGAGGTTATGCTGCTAACTCTATGTAATAATTCCCTCAATTATGGTCTCAACACTACTACTGCTCATTTCCCTCAATACAGGGAGCCTTGCAGACCCGCCACATCGAGATTATGTCGACCGTAAGAAAAAGGTCTTTTCCCTCACAGGAACGTATATCATTGAAGACGAGGGCACGCTGATCATCTATTCTCAACGTGGCTTTTATAAGACCGCGCATCATATATTTTTCTATTTCAGCGAAACGAGTGATGCACCGATCATGCGCCTCAATATGAAGAATCTTAAGCATGTGCTTCATGATCCGGCATTGATCAAACGATTAAAGCACGATCGAAGGGATCTGCTGAAACGCGATGGCGAACACATGATGATCAACTCGATCGTTGCAAATTTCTCCGAATTACACGCTCGGCAGCCGATTCGATAATTCTAACTGTATTCTAACCGAGAGCCATTCAACGTTCAAACATATATCCGTTCAATTCGTGAATGAAGATCCTCGTTATCGAAGACGAAGTAAAGTTTGCAATGCTCATTAAAAGCGGGCTTGAACACCACGGCTATAGCGTGGACCTGGCTTACGATGGGTTCCTTGCCGATAACCTCGTTGAACAACGCGACTATGATGTAATATTGCTCGATGTGGTGATCCCCCTTATCAACGGGATCGACTTGTGCGCAAAGATCAAACGGCGCAAGCCTGAAGTCCCGGTGTTGATGCTGACGGCGCTCGGAACAACACTCGACAAGGGCCGGGGCTTTGAAGCCGGCGCCGATGATTACCTCGTGAAACCTTTCGACTTCGAAGAGCTCTTGATGAGAGTAAAAGCTCTCACTAAACGAAAGGCATTGGTGGGACGCACCGATCCCATGTCAGTGCTGCATGTGGGCGACCTTAAACTGGATCTTTATAAGAAAGTAGCAGAGCGCTCCGGCAAGAAGATATCGCTTACAGCGAAAGAATTCGACCTGCTGGAATTCTTCATGAGAAACAAAGGACGGGTTCTTTCTAAAGCAGAGCTTGCTGAGAATGTTTGGGAACTCACGTTCGATACAGGTACAAATATCGTCGAGGTTTACATCAACCTGTTGAGAAGAAAAGTGGACCGGGACTTCGAGCAGAAGCTGCTGCACACGCGCGTGGGCCTCGGATATATCATGACAACGGAACCATGAACATCCGTACTCGTCTCATCATCCTCTTTGCTTCGATTGTTGCCCTGATACTGATGATCTCATCGGTTGCGATTTACTTTTTCTCTTCCGACTATCGTCACGACGATTTTTACCAGCGCATGGAAAACAAAGGACGTATCACGGCACGCCTTCTGATCGAGGTCGATGAAGTTGACGAGAATACGCTGAAGCGGATCGAGGAAAATAATCCGATCAGCTTATCCAACGAGAAAATTACTATCTACGACTATCGCGACAGTGTGTTGTACACGTCGGATGAGGGACGTGTCATCAACATCGACAAAGATCTGCTTGACCGTGTTCGTCTCGACGGATCCGTGAAATTTGATCAGGACCTTTATGAAGGGCTGGGATTCTTGTATGCCGATCGTTTCGATCGTTTCGTAGTTGTTGTGGCTGCTACCGATATCTATGGATTCAAGAAGCTTCAGAACCTTCGGCTAATCCTCGTTGTCGTATTTGCCGTCAGCATTTTTATTATCCTCATCTCGGCGGCCTTTTACGTGGGCCGCGTTCTTCGCCCCATCTCAAAAGTTATCAAAGAGGTTGACGAGATCACGGAGACCAACCTGCATCAGCGCGTCGCCGAAGGAGAGACCAGGGACGAGATCTGGAGACTTCAAAGAACATTCAACGGCATGCTCACACGTCTCGAAACTGCATTTAACGGGCAAAAGCAATTTATCGCCAACGCTTCGCATGAGATCAGGAACCCAATCGCCGCACTGCTCGTGCAGATAGATGTATGCCTGATCAAACGTCGCGAAGTCGACGAATATGTTCTTGCACTGCAGTCATTACGCGAGGACATTACCGATCTGAAAACAGTTTCAAACCGGCTCCTGATGCTCGCACAGGCGAGCGTCGATGGCAACAAGAGCTCGTTCGCAGTCCATCGCGTCGACGAGATCTTGTGGGAAGCAAAAGCCGAGGTTCACGCAACCGAGCCGAAGTTCGTCGTCAACATGTCGCTCGATGTCGAGTCCGACGACGACTCCATGCTTCGTGTACGTGCCGACGAGCAGCTGCTGAAAGGTGCGTTCATCAACATCATGGAGAACGGTTGCAAATATTCTCTCGACCACAAGGTCGATGTGAATCTGCGGTCTAACGAGCATGGTTTACTGATCAGCTTTATTGACCGCGGTATCGGTATCCCTGCCAAAGATCTGCCTCACATATTTCAGCCATTTTTCAGGGGCACGAACGTCGGCAAAGTGAGGGGTAACGGCATTGGTCTCTCGCTGGTTTCGCGTATTATCAAAGCCCTCGGTGGCGACATACTGATCAATTCAATCGCAGGTGTCGGGACCGAGATCAGGGTCGTTTTGCCCATAGAAGGCTCAATCCAGCATTAATATTAAGGATCGACGGGGATCGAGATAACTCAGATCCAATCCCAAATCCCTTTGTAGTAACTGATAATTACATTGCGTGTGTCCTGGTCCTTGATCTCTGCAAATTTTTGCTGGATCGCCGGATCGAGAACATTGCGCATTGCACCGGTGATATCTTTTTTGTATTTGTTCGACAGCCGCGTCAGGATGTTCAGGTCCGTATCGGTCATCGTTCCCGCCTGTATCCTTTTAAGTGCACGGCTGTCTCCCTCATTAAGATTTTTTTGTAACAGGATCGTGCTTGCCTTTTCGTAATAGATGTTTCGAAGCTCTTGCGGGGTTACGTATAAACTAAAGATGCTTTTCAAAAGATCATAATATCCCGACGACATCTCCAGCGTAGGGTCGTTGAGGTCGATGTGATTCAGGATAACATCGCGCGCCCTTAAGAAACTATTGCGCTGTGTAATGTCCATCGACGCATTGCGTTGTAGCGCATGGCAATAATCGGCGAGGTTCCGATAGTAGCTTACGTAAGCGCTCTTCAGATACCATGTAACGAATGTTTTTGTACACTTGGTCGACTTGCAGAAGTTGTTCGCAAACTTGAGGTGGGCATTCAACCTGTCGTTCATAAAGTCGACAAAGTCGTGAGGGTCGGGTGTGTATTCCGACTCATAAGCTTGCACACGAGGCCTGTTCTCCGCTTCGTACATCTCCATAAGGTTGGCGCAGGTGCGTGCACGTTTGCCAAACAGGATACCATCTTTCTCACTAACAATGGTGATCTGGATGGTGTCGTTTGGGGTGATGATGAGGGGAAGCGTGGCCTTTTTACCGAAGCCCCAGAGGATGTCGATGGAATTACTCACATTGAAGTCCATGAGGAACACACCATATTCGTCGGCAACGGAGGTCTTTGTTTGTGATGTATAGCCGTCGGAGATGACGAAAGTGATCGTGTCGAGCTTCGATCGCATTTCGTATTCGGTCTTTACCCGTACCCACGCATGCTCCGGCTGAGCGAAGCCGGCTGTAGTAAGCGCCAAAAAAACGATCGTGGCGATGTTTTTCATCTTAACTAAGATACAAAAAAAATTACAGGCGATGTTGGTCGCATAATTGCTGGCTTCTTTAAAAAGCAAACGCTATGGAAGATGTCCAGAATGTTCAGATTGCGAGGTATGCATTGTCGAGATCATTCAACGATCTCAGTTTGGCCGATGTCGATATCTTAAAGCGACATCTGCTGGATGCGCTTGGGTCGTTGTGCCATTCTGCGGGTAAGCCAACTATTCAGAAGCTTATCGACCAGTTCCAGGAGATTGGTGACGGAGGGAATTGCATTGTGCCGCTTATGAATCATTTGCCCTTCGACCGGGCTGCGCAATTGTATACCGCAATGATCCGGTATCCCGATTTCATGGACAATTTTCTCGGCAAAGAGGCCACCTGTCATCCAAGCGACAACATCGGTTGTCTGCTCGCTGCGTCGCAATATGGTCCCACATCCGGTAAACAGTTCCTTGTTGCGATGGCTGTTGCCTACGAGATCGAGTGCCGGCTCGTGTTGGAGATACCCGTGATGAAGGAAGGGATCGATCACACACTTATGTTGTCGTATTCTATGATCGCCGCGTTGGGCAGATTATTCGGGTTAACCGTGGAGCAAACGTCTCATGCGTTGGGGATCGGCGGTTGTTCGATAAGTCCCCTGGCCACCAGCAGGGCATCGTACACTTATGAGTGGAAAGGATTTGCTTCTTCTTTTGATGCCATGAATGCCATAAACATCACACTCCTCGCGAAGCAGGGAATGACCGGTCCCGTGCAGCTCTTCGAGGGTCCCAAAGGATTTGCAGAGATATTCAATATGAAACTAAAGTATGACTGGGACCAGGAACGATTTGATCTCCTCGACCAATGTGTGCTTAAATCCTACAATGCGGAAGTCCATACTCAAACAGCCATTGAGTGTATGCTCGATCTTCGGGAGGAACACCAGTTCTCCGGCGACGATATTGAAAAGATCGAGGCAACGACATTCCTGACAGCTTATCACATCACAGGATCGGGATCCTACGGCAACCGCAAGGATGTTGAAACCAAAGAACAGGCCGATCATAGCATGTTCTATTTGATTGCGGTGGCAGCGATCGACGGCAAGGTATATCCGGAACAATTCGAGCCGTCGAGGATTGAAAGACGTGATGTGCAGGAGCTGTTGCAAAGAGTGCATGTGAAGACTAAATCGCCTCTTCACGAACCCGTATCATTGGCCGGCATGATCGACCCATATACGATATCTTATCCCGACAAGGTGAAATCGAAAGTAGAGGTTGTCCTCAAAGACGGCACCTCGTTCACAAAAGAGAAGGACGATTTCTATGGTTTTCACACCAGGCCCATGACATGGGAGTCCGTGATTGAAAAGTTCAGAAGGCTGTCGGCAAGTTACCTGAATCATGAACAACAGGACGAGGTTATCGAAGTTGTTCGCCGTCTCGAAGACAGGCCCGCCATGGATCTTGTTCATTCAATCACGTCGGCGATCAATAATGTTCGAGTTTCCTGATGATGGGATTGGATTGCAATGCTTTTATAAGACTCTCGTGATTTTTCAACGAACCGGTAACGTCGAACGACAAACTGAGGTCGTTGTGATCTTTGGCTTCTTTAACGAGGCGCGACTTTAACTTATACTTTTTGAATTCCTCCATGAAGAACGCTTTCTGGTCCGGTGAAAACGAAGCAGTGATGTTATAGGTGATCGATCGGTTTACACGCTCGATCATATCTTCGACGTAGGGCAGGAGGGCCAGCACTATAATTATAATGAGACTGCCGAAGCCTGACGCGAAATAATGCCCGGCTCCGATACCCATACCGACAGCGGCTACCGCCCAGATCGTTGCGGCGGTCGTGATGCCGTTCACACGACTTTCGCTCCGGAAGATCACTCCGGCTCCGAGGAACCCAATACCGGTTACAATATTAGATGCGATCCGATCCATGGTGGTGCCTCCCAGGGTAATTGACATCATCGTGAAAAAACAAGACCCGACCGATATCATGATCATCGTCCTGAATCCAGCCGACTTGCTTCGATATTCGCGCTCAATACCAACCACACCACCCCACAACGCAGCCAGGAGAAAACGCACAAGGATCTCGTAATCCGCTTCCATTTGAATACAGTTCGTTTCTATAAAAATACGAACTGTATTCTATTCCACCTTCAGTCCGTCGACGGGGTTTAATTGAAGAAGTTTCAATACCTGTGAGAAGATAACAGAAACCATCACGCATACCAGGATTACCAGCGCTATGGCGACTCCCGAATAACTCATTGGCATCGGATACGCAAAGAGCATATCAAGGTAGGCCCTGGTGAATAGATAGCTCACCGGTGCGCCGATGATCAGTGCGATGGAAGTAAGCAAGATGTATTGACGAACGATCACCGAGGTAATGTTGCCTACGTTCGCTCCCAGGGCTTTGCGTATGCTAAACTCCCGCACCCGCCCCGAAACATTCAGCGTTACGAGACCATATAAACCGAGGCTTGCGAGCAGCACTGCGATGGTGGCGATCACATTATTGAATCGCTCAGAGCGATCTACCGAATGATAAAAATTGCTCCATACGTCTTCCTGGTGACCACCCTGGAAGGGTATCTCCGGATACAACTTCGACCAGTTGTTTTGCAGCAAAGAGAACTCGTCGATCTCCGTTCCAGGTTTTACACGCATCGAAATGTATTTGAAGTCCTCGTCCCTGGCGAGCGTAACGATGGTGGGTGTTACTTTATTAAAGAAATTCCTGGCGTGAAAGTCCTTCAGTACGCCAATAACCTCGTACCTGGTACTATCGATCTCGAAGGTGTGACCGATCGGATCTTCGATGCCGACATTCTTCGCAAATAGTTCGTTGACGACGATCGAGCGTCTGTCGTTTTCCGAATGCTCATTGAACGAGCGACCCGCAACGAGCTCAAGGCCCATGGTCCTGATATAGTTTGCGTCCACTGATAGTTCGCTCACTTCGTATTGTTCGCCGGAAGGTTTGCGAAGTATCGATGTCGAGATCGTTCTACCAAGGTGATCCTCGGAGCCGGCAACAGATATCACGTTGGGATTTTGTGTCATCGAAGCGCGGAGTCTTTCGAAGGCAGCATGGTCGTGCACGGCGGAGTAAATTACCGAGTTTTGATCGTATCCCCAGCTACGACTGTATTGAAAGCTGTTGTTTTGCGTGAACACAACGCCTGCCGTTATCGTCATACAAGCAACAATCAGTTGCACGGCAAGAAAGACCTTGGTAACAGGATTTTTTCTTCCAAAGCGCAGCGATCCTTTGAAGATCTTTACGGCATCGAACCTCGAGATGTACACTGCAGGATAGATGCCCGACGCGATACCGGTAAGCAGGAGCAATCCGACGAGGAAGATCCACAAGTTCGTATTCACCAGTTGCAACTCCAACGGCCATCCGCTGAACTGCACGAACCATGGAAGGAACACGAACATCGCCAGCGCAAGGCCGATCGTGAGTGCGAACGATGTTATAACCACGTTTTCCGTGATAAACTGTATCGCCACCTTTATTCTATTGGCGCCTATCACTTTTCGGATACCGATCTCTTTCAGTCGCTTTGCCGCAGACACGATCGCAATGTTGATATAATTAAAACAGGCCAGCACAATCATGAAGATCGCAATGACAGGCATTCCAATTCGCCCCTCCACATTGTCGTCCGATACGATAGCATTGCGAATGTTGGCCGCCTTCTGATGCAATGTCGACAAAGGTTCTAACGAGAACGACGATACCGTCCAATCGGGCTGCGCCTGATTCTGCAACGCGAGGTATTTGCTCATTCCTTGCTCAATCACGGGAATGTTGGTTGGATCTTCTACCTGTACGAGCGTTGCGTTCGAGAACTGCCCCCAGTCCGCCTTATCATACGCTGGTTCAGCAACACGAAGGTTTTCGAAGTTCAACAGGAAGTCGAAGCCAATGTCGTGCGCCTTCGGGAATTCTGCAGCAACGCCTGTTACTGTGAATTCTTTTTTGTCGTTCTCGTTAAAGATCACAGTCAATTCTTTGCCGATCGCTTGTTCTTCGCCGAAGTATTTGATCGCGATGTCGTAGCTGAGAATAATGCTGTTAAGGTCTTTTAATGATTTTGCGGAGCCGGCTGCCATCGGGAAGGTCAGCATCTCCAGGAATTGCGGATCGGTATAGCGAACACTCTCTCTGAATACATTATCGTTGTACTTCACAACGACATTACGGTCTTCGATGCGACACACCTTTTCTACTTGCGCGAAGTCATCGCTTAACATATCCGCCAACGGCCTTGGCGCAAGCCCGTACTGGCGTTCTTCGCCATCGCGATTCGAGAAGAACGTGGTCAGGTAGACCTTGTGTTTATTCTCATGGAACTGGTCGATGTTGAGATCATACTCCATATATGCATAAACAACCAGGCAGATCCCAAGCGCCACCGATAGCCCGAACACATTTATAAAAGAGGTAAGCGGATTCTTGAAAAGATTCCTGTACGAGATCTTGAAATAATTGCCCAGCATGGGTGCCGCACCCGACGACCATCGCCTGCTGAAGTTTTTCATCAGAACTGGGCGAAGGAGCTTGAATACGTCGAGTACATAGAGCCTTCGTGCCCTGTTCAACCCTAGCTGCTCAGCATTTTCGTGAAATACTTCTTCCATATCGCCTTCAATTTCTTCGAGGTATTTCCCTTTTATGAAGAGCCTTAAAAGCTTCAATGGCCAGCGGGGTGGAGTCATGATATTATTCGTGATTGCAGTAAATATACGTTTTGTACCGGGAAATGTTTAAGACTTGGTCCGAAAAGTATAAGACCCCAGGGGCGGGGCAGGCCAATTTTGCACCGGACCAAAACACAAAAAAATGGAATCAACAGGTAAGATAGCCCTCGTCACCGGCGGAAACCGTGGCCTCGGAAGAGATATGGCATTGAATCTCGCGCAACGCGGAAAAGATGTCATTATCACTTATAACACCAACAAGGAAGAAGCAAATGCAGTCGTGGCTGAGATCAAGAAACTGGGCCGGAAGGCGGTCGCAATACAGCTCAACACTGGCAAGATCGACGGCTTCGAGTCGTTCGTAAACACCTTAAAGAATTCTCTCAAGACTGAATTTGGAACTGAACGCATCGACTATCTCGTTAACAATGCCGGCTTCAATAAGAGCGTACCGTCGTTTGAACAAACGCCGGTGGAGATCTTCGACGAATTGATGAATGTACACCTCAAGGGAGTCTTCTTTCTCACTCAAAAGCTTCTGCCGACGATCAACGATAAGGGCGGCATCGTCAATATTTCTTCGGGCCTCACGCGTTTCGCATTTCCCGGCTACGGGGCGTATGCGAGCATGAAGGGCGCAATAGAGACCCTTACGAAGTATATGGCTAAAGAGCTCGCCGCTCGTAAGATCAGGGCAAATGTTGTGGCACCGGGGGCGATCGCAACCGACTTCAATGGCGGTCACGTGCGCGACACGAAACAGCTCAGCGATACATTGGCTTCGCTAACGGCGCTGGGTCGTGTGGGCCTCGCTGAAGATATCGGCAGTGTTGTAGCGTTCCTTTGTTCCGACGATGCCCGCTGGATCACCGGTCAGCGTATCGAAGCGTCGGGTGGAATGTTTTTATAATGAATTACCTTTGCAGCAATGGAATACAGGGAGATCTCTTCGATAGCAGAGCTTTATGCAAACTACGATGCCGGCAAGCCCGAACATCCTATGATCTCTGTTCTTGACTTCGCCAAGCTGAACAGAACGAAGGTGAAAGGCATAGCTTTCCGGATGGGACTCTATTCCATTGCCTGCAAGAAGGTGCAAGGCACCATGAGATACGGACGCTCGATCTACGATTTCACCGAAGGAAGCCTCGTGTTCATTGCACCTAGCCAGGTCATAGAGCCCGATGCAAACATGGTGATTGAAGATGGGTGGATCATCCACATGCATCCCGATTTTCTGAACGCAACGGAAAGAGGTCGCAGGCTCACGGAATATTCTTTTTTTGGATACGACACACACGAGGCGCTTCATGTATCCGATTCGGAGAAGACGATCCTCGCCGAGTGCGTTAATAACATCAAACGCGAGATCTCGCAAAACCTCGACAAGCATTCGCATGATCTGATACTGAGCAATCTCGAGCTGCTGTTTGCTTACTGTGTTCGTTTCTATGAGCGTCAGTTCCTGACGAGAACGAAAGTGAGTAACGACACCCTTCAGAAGTTCGAACGCTTGCTTAATGACTATTTCACACGGAACAGTTTAGTGGAAGAGGGGTTGCCTGATGTAAAATATTTTGCGTCGCGATTGAACCTGTCGCCGAATTATCTATCCGACCTGTTGAATAAATACACGGGTAAGACAACCCAGGAGCACATTCATCTGAAGGTTACCGACAAGGCGAAGTCATTGCTGTGGAGCACCTCCCTTTCGGTCAGCGAGATCGCCTACGACCTCGGCTTCGAACACCCGTCGCATTTTACGAAGCTATTCAAATCGAGGACGGGCGTAACACCAACGGAATTCAGGCGCCAGAGCGCTTGAAGTATTGGATTTCGCGTTCGTGTTTTTGAGCAGCTGCCAGCGACTTGAACGTTCCCAGGTTCCGGCGCCTGCCCGTCTTCGGATTTTTCTTGCGTGAGTAGAGGCGGTATCCGCCGCTTGCCAGTTTCCGTATCATAGCTGTGATGTTTCGAGATTTCCCGCAAACGTCAGGCCCTTATTTCCAACCTCCACCCAACGATTTATAGATGTTGATCCGCGCATTTACCTGTTGCTGTTTCACCTCAATCAAGTCCAACTTCGAATTTAGGTAATTCTGTTGCGCCATCAGCACTTCCAGGTATGTGGCACGGCCCGTCCGAAAAAGCTCATTCGAAGTTTCGATTGCACGGTTCGATAGATCTACCTGCTCGTTCCTTAGCACACCGATCTGTTGAAGGTTGTCTATGTTTTTCAATTCGTTGTAGACTTCCGTGAACGCAACGATCACTGACTTTTGATAGTTGTATAACGATTCGATCTGTCGTGCGGTTGCCGATCTGAATTCTGCTTTAATGGCATTTCGATTGATCAAAGGCGCGGTAAGACCACCGACCAAGGTGAACATGAATGACTCGGGATTTTGGAACAACAAGCTGGTCTTAAATGCCTGAAATCCGACGCTACCTGAGATATTCAAGGAAGGATAGAACGCGGCTCGGGCAGCGTTGACGTCGGCGCGCGATGCGATCAACTCAAGCTCCGCCTGTCGTACATCGGGACGGCGCCGCAACATTTCCGAAGGGAGACCAATGCTAAGAGCATCGAGCCTCTTCGAAAGCGAAGTGGTATCGACAACAACGTGTGTTGGAAAACGGCCGAGCAGCGTATTGATGGCATTCTCCGTGACGATGATCTGTTGATCGATCCCGACCCGCAGCGTTCGCGTGTTCAGCAATTGATTTTGAAATTGTTGTAATGCAAGCTCGTTAGCCCTACCCGCAGACTTCTGTTCAGTTATGACCGAGAGTGCATTCTCTTGTATCAATATATTTTCATCGAGGATCGCTCGTTCTTTCTTCAATGCAACAAGTTCGAAATAATTGAAAGAGACTTCGGAAATGAGATTGGTAAGCAACCAGTTACGCCCTTCCACAGACGATAAGTATCTCGCAACGGCTGCACGTTTTCTGTTTCGAAGCTTTCCTGAAATATCAACCTCCCAGGTCGATTGAAAACCGAGGAGATAATCGGGAAGGTTTACCGGAACGATCTGGTCCGGAAGAATATCGGTAGTGCTGTTACCGGCACCGTCCATGGTATATAACCCATAACGTCTTACGGCAGCGGCCACTCCGGCACCGACCGTCGGCAGCAATACACCTTTGGCGTGCTGAACAACGGCTCGCGACTGTTCGAGTCGTTGCACCGCCATCAATGCATCGGGATTATTAAGGATAGCGGTATCGATCAGGCTTATGAGTCTCTCATCGTTAAAGAATGCATTCCAGACGCTCATCGAATCTGATGCGACGACGCCGAAATTGGCGGGCGCGGATCTCATCGAGGGCTCGTTTGTTTGCAGAGACTTACATCCTGTCGCTAGCAATAGGATCAGTATAGTCGCTGGCACCAGGCTTTTCCTGGAGACCGTGATCGTTGAAAAAATGAAATATAATCCCGGCACCAGCACAACTCCGAACAACGTGCCGAACAGCATTCCGCCAGCTGCTGCCGAACCAATGGTCCGATTGCCGACCGCTCCTGCGCCGGTCGCGAACATTAGCGGTATCAAACCGGCAATGAAGGCGAACGATGTCATGAGAATTGGGCGAAGACGGATAGTAGCGCCCTCGATCGCCGCCTGCAGCGCTGATGATCCTTCCCTCTGTTTCATCGAAGCGAACTCTACAATGAGGATCGCGTTCTTTCCCAGCAACCCAATCAACATGATCATGGCCACCTGCGCATAAATGTTGTTCTCCAATCCCAATGCAGCGAGAAAAACAAAAGCTCCGAAGATGCCGGTAGGCAACGATAAGATCACCGGAAGGGGTAACAGAAAACTTTCGTATTGCGCAGCTAACAGAAGATAAACGAAGGTGAGACAGATGAGGAATATGTAGATGGCTTCGTTGCCGGCAAGAACTTCATCGCGACTTATGCCGGCCCAGTCGATGTCGAAACCGTTCGGCAACTTTTCTTCGGCAACTTCTTGTATTGCTTTGATCGCACTGCCGCTGCTGAAGCCGGTAGCCGCTTCACCATTTAGTTCGGCAGAAGGGAACATGTTGTATCGCGTGATCTGATCAACACCGTAGACTTTCTCTATCGTTATGAAGGAGGAGAACGGGACCAACTCATCCCTTTCATTCTTTACAAATAACTGGAGGATGTCTTCGGGCTTCGCACGATACTCCGGCAGAGCCTGCACCATTACCTTATACATTTGCCCGAAGCGGATGAAGTTCGACGCGTACTCGCTACCCAACAGAGTCTGTAGTGTGCCCATGGCATTGCTCACCGACACTCCTTTTTGTGCAGCCTTGCCTTTGTCGAAATGGATGAGATACTGTGGAAAGCTGGCGTCGAATATCGTGAACGCCGCATCGATCTCCGGTCGGGCTTCAAGGTCGGTGATAAATTGGCGCACCGTTGTCTCCATCATCTTGAAGTCACCCGACCCGGTCCTGTCGAGCACCCGAAGCTCGAAGCCGCTTGCGTTGCCGTAACCGGGTACCGCCGGTGGAGGGAAGAACTCTATGCGAGCATCTTTGATGTGACCGGTCTTTTCAACAAGAAGCTCGATGACTTCGTCAACGGAACGATCTCGCTCCGCCCAATCTTTGAGATTGATAAGACAAGTTCCATACGTAGCCCCAGTTCCATCCGAAAGGATGTTCGTGCCAGCGAGGGTCGACACAGATTCGATCTCTGTGATGTCGTTGCAGGAAGCTTCAATAGCGTTGACGATAGCCTTCGTGCGTTCCAACGTAGCTCCAGATGGTGTTGTGACGCTGGCGTAAAATGTCCCCTGGTCTTCGTTAGGGATGAAACCTGCGGGAACGACATTGATCAGCAATCCAGAAGAGAGACAAAATACCAACAATGCGACCACGGTAACGACGCGTCTATTTACTATTGAATTCAACAACCTTTCGTACTTTGAGGAGATCTTGCCAAACCATTTTTGAGCCTTGTGCTCTTTGTGTTTCAGCACCAAGGCACACAATGAAGGAGTGAGTGTCAATGCAACAACCCCCGAAAGTACTATCGCAATGGCCATCGTTAACGAGAACTGGCGGTAAAATATGCCTGATGGGCCGGTCATGAATGCGACAGGGATAAACACCGCCGACATCACAAGGGTAATGGCAATGATCGCGCGACTGATCTCGCTCATCGCTTCTTCGGTGGCGGCGGCGGGAGTAATGCCATGCTTCTGTAATTTGATATGAACGGCTTCAACAACAACGATCGCGTTGTCGACAACAATGCCGATTGATAGCACCAGTGCGAACAGCGTTATCAGGTTCAGTGAGAACCCAAGCAGCTGCATAAAGAAAAAGGTACCGATCAGCGACACAGGCACGGCTATCGCGGGAATGATGGTTGAACGGAGATCTCGCAGGAAGATGAAGACAACCAATGACACGAGTATGAATGCTTCGATCAGGGTCTTCACAACTTCGTGTACCGACGCATCGAGAAAACGAGAGACGTCGTAACTGATCTCGTAGTCCATGTGGCTGAGGAATGAGGACGATCTCAATTCAACCATTCGCTTCTTCACATTCTCAATCACCTCGCTCGCATTTGATCCGGGGAGCTGCTTCAGCATGATCGCAGCGGTGGGGCGGCCATTCAGCTTTGCCTCCACATCGAAATAAACTGTTCCGAATTCTACGTCGGCGACGTCGCCCATCTTGAGGATCTTTCCATCGGCATCGGAGCGAATGGTGATGTCGCGATATTCTTCTGGAGTGCTGTATCGCCCGGTGTACTTTACGACATATTGAAGTGACTGTTCTGATCTATCGGAGCTTTCGCCGATCTTGCCTGGCGCCGCTTCAACGTTCTCTTCTTCAAGAGCGGTGAGAACTTCGTCAGCCGATACATTATATGCTCGCATCTTATCGGGACGCAGCCAGACACGCATGGCGTATTTTTTGGCCCCGAACATTTCGGCATAGCCGACGCCCTTGATACGTTTGAGTTCGGCGAGAATATTGATGTCTGCAAAATTGTAGAGGAATTTCTCATGCACACTCGAATCGTTGCTGAAGATGTTGAGATACATTAGCATTGCATTCTCTTCCTTGGCGATCTTCACACCATTGCGTGTTACTTCGGGAGGCAACTCACCCATCACCGCCGCCACGCGATTCTGAACGTTCACCGCCGCTGCATCGGGATCGGTGCCTATCTCAAAGAGGATCTGCACAACACCAACACCATCGTTGCCGGCATCTGACGACATATATTTCATGCCAGGAACCCCGTTGATCGATCGCTCCAATGGAACGATCGCAGCCTTAGTTACAGTCTCGGCATTAGCACCGGTGTATTCAATTGTCACGTTCACTTCGGGCGGAGCGATCGCAGGAAACTGCGCCATCGGCAAACGTAGCAGTGCGAGAACCCCCAGCAACGTAATAAGAAGCGAGATCACGATGGCCAGCACAGGCCTGTGAATAAATTGTGATATCATAGCGCCGCCTGTTCTTCTTGTGTTACAGGCGTGATGGGATCGCCTTCTTTGATCAACTGAATGCCTTCGTAGATGATCTTGTCAGTTGGCTTCAATCCCGACTCAACAACAAAAAGATGAGGCAGCCGGTGAGATGTGCTGATCGCTTTCATACGTGCCGTATTTGCATCATCGACGGTATATACGTAGATGTCGCCCTGGATCTCAAACGTGCACTTCTGTGGAACAAGCATCGCGTTCTTCAGCTTTTTCGGTATCAGCACTTTTCCACTTGATCCATGTTTCAGCATGCCGTCGGGATTGGGGAACCTTGCGCGGAATGCAATATTGCCTGTGCCAGGATTGATCTTTGCTTCCAGCGTTTCGATCACACCGGTTTCATCATAGATGTCGTTGTTAGCGAGGACGAGCCGAACTTCCGATCGCCTGTTGCTCTTGTTCGACTGAACGTAGTCGAGATATTCAGGCTCCGAAAGATTGAAGTAAGCGAACACTTCATCCGCATCGGAGATGGACGTGAGAAGATCCCCCTCGTCGATCAGGCTCCCGACTCGTTTCGGCAACCGATCGATCAACCCATCGAACGGTGCACGTATCTCTGTGTACGACAACTGCAACTTCGCACTCGATTCATGTGCCTTTGCTTCATCGATCCTTGCCGTCGCGGCTTCGAGCTTCGCTTGCGCGAGATCGGCTTCGGTTTGGGAGATCACATTTTTGGCGACGAGGCGCTTTGCGTTCTGAAGGTCGACTTCTGCAGTCTTTGCATCGGCGATTGCACTCTTCAGCATCGCACTGGCTTTAGCGAGCTCTTCGCGATATCCCTCGGCATTTAGGGCAAAAAGCAACTGACCCCTTGTTACGATCTGTCCTTCGTCGACATGCACCTTTTCGAGATACCCCGCGACGCGCGCACGGATCTCGACATGTCTAACCGATTGGATGCTTGCCACATACTCCTTTGTGTACAGCGTGTCTTTCATTAACGGACTGATCACAGGGAACGACACGGCAGCAGGGCTCTCTTTGGTTTCCCCTGAGCAATTCGCAAGAAGTATGGCAACGGAAATGAAAAATGGTATACGAAGCCTTGACGGGCTTGAACAGTAAAACATGATTAGCTGAATTTAAATGATGAAAAGAATAGTAATAAGGATCAGCTTATCCTTTAGGCGGAGGAGAAGTTACGTCAACAGATAGGGACGCAATCTCTTTTATGTCCCGAACGTGATATTTCTTAGGAACGATGGGATTGAACGGAGGAAGGATCGCAACAACTTCCTGGCTTGAATAAAAATATTCCTTGGTGAGATCCAGTGCACCACCCTCTTCACCATCCCGTTCGTCGTGTTCTTCGAAGGCATTCGTCCAATCGAAAACAACTTCGGCAAGAAGCTCCGAAAAACTCTCGATGTCATTGATGGTAAGATCTTCAGGAACCGAGTCTGGATCGGCATCCCGCGAGTCGACACTGAAGTTAAGGAAATACAACGCCAGCGACAGGCAGATAAGCCTCGTAATAAAATTGTATTGGCGACGCAGGGTCCTCATTGAACCCAAAAATACTGGGACCTTATTCGCTTCGCAAACTCTTCACAGGATTTTCTGCCGATGCTTTAAGTGACTGTCCTGCAATCGTTGCCATCGCGATCAGCAATGCACAAATGCCCGGTATTATATACAAGACCATACTCAGATCGATCCTGTACGCGAAGCCGCTCATCCATTCCTTCATTAAAAGGTAAGCGATGGGCGAGGCGATCATATTGGCAACCAGTATAATGATCACATACTCTTTAGACATCAGCAATACGATCTGGCGCGCCGTCGCTCCAAGAACTTTGCGGATGCCGATCTCTTTTGTGCGCTGTACGATCATATAAGAAGACAGTCCAAACAATCCAAGACACGAGATCAACGTCGCCAGTATGGCGAACATCGCAGTAATCCGATTGAATGCCACTTCCGATTTGTACTGTCGCTCGAAATAATCATCCATAAAGAAGTAATGGAACGTGTTCTCAGGAAAAGCAACATCGAAAGCCTTTTTCGTTGTCGACAATACCTCCTGAAGGTCGGTTCCCGCCGCAAATTTTATGGATATATAGTCGCTCACGCCACGATCGCACACATATACAAATTGATCCACTTTTTTCTTCATTGACTCATGATGATAATCTTTGACAACACCCACGATCTGCAGGGACTGCTCCCAAAGCGTGATCTTCTTGCCAAGGATCTCGTATGGATCATTGTAACCATATAACTTCATAGCCGTCTCGTTAACCATCGCCGTCTTCCACTCCTCATTCTTGTCGGCCGTGAAGTTGCGGCCTGCCACCAGCGTTAAACCATACGTCGTAACAAAATTCTCGTCGCACTGAATCGCTCGCACAGGGACACTTTCATCCCAGCTCTTTCCATCGATCACCGTGACCGTTCCTCCGGTAACTGCGTGCCCTGGCACGTCGCTTGCCGACGACGATGCCTTGATAAACGGCCATGCCGCCAGTGTCTCGTGCATCCGTTTGTTCGCCGGACGCCTGTCATCCTGCTGCACCTTTGGACCATTGATCACGAGAACGTTGTCGTCGTCCATACCCAACGGCTGATCGTGCATGTACTGCACCTGCGAGTACATCGCTATCGTTCCTGTTATCAACACAATAGACGCGATGAATTGGAACGCTACTAACCCTCTCCGCAAGTTTGTGCCTTTGTGCGATGTCTTGAAGTCCCCTTTCAACACGAGTGGCGGTTTGAACCCCGACATCACGATAGCAGGGTAGAGGCCAGCGATGATCACGCCTGCGACGAAAACGATCGCGATGCCCAACCACAGATCGATACTGAGCTGACGTTCGACAAATGAAGAGAACGCAGGGAGAAGCATCGTCGTGAGGCCCAATGTCAATAACAATGCGATCAACATTACCAACATCGACTCGGTTATGAACTGACCGACCAGTGTTTTTCTTTGCGTGCCCAAGATCTTTCGTATGCCGACTTCTCTCGCGCGTTCCACTGCTTTTGCGGTAGCGAGATTCACATAGTTGATCCATGAGATCAATAAGATAAACCCGGCGATCAACGAAAGGAAATTGATGAGCGTTTCACTTCCTCCCGCTTCGAGTTCCATCTTCACATCGCTATTGAGATGGATCGACGTCAATGGCTGGAAGAAGAATGACATCTGCTCATTGTATATCTTCGAGAACTCGGCCGTTTCACGATCTACATACGCCTGCACTTTTTCGGAGAATGCGTTGACATCGGTACCCGGCATGAATTCAACGTAAGTGTAGTTGCCCTCCCAACCCCAGTTGCTCATGAGGTCCTGCGTTTCTGTTGGTCCCAGGATCTTATGAAGGCTTGGGAACGAAAGCAACGCATCGAACTTCAGGTGTGTGTTACCAGGGATGTCCTTGAACACACCGGTTATCGTATACTCTTCCTTACCATTTGTCTTCAATGATTTTCCTACTGGATCTGCGTCGCCAAAATATTTGTGACCAAGCGATTCCGAGACAACCATTGTGAACGGATCTTTCAGAACGGTCGAGTCGGTGCCGGCGATGAGCTCATAACGAAATACTTTAAAGAAATCTTCGCTTGCCCAGAACACATTGTTTTCCTTGAAGCGCGTGGCACCATTAGAAAGCTGGAAAGAGCGGGTCACATTCAATCGCGTAAAGCGAACGACTTCCGGAAAATTTGCCTTCAGATCGTCGCCAATGCCCATCGGTCCCGCTGCGAACTGTCGTGTGAGCTCGTGATTGGTATAACGGTCGTGTCTTACGCGGTAAATGTTTTCTTTATTAGCATGGAATTCGTCATAGCTTTTTTCGTAGGCCACGTAGATGCTGATGAGGAGACAGGCGGTCATTCCAAGCACCAATCCGAAGATGTTGACAAGAGAGTGCCCGGCGTGTTTCTTCAAGCTCCTGGCGAAAATGCGGAGGAAGTGGGAGATCATAGGGGGTAGGATTTGACTGATAACGTAAAAGTTAACGAAATTGTACGTTATGCAACGACGATCATTTTTAAAACATTCCTTATTAACTTCGGGGGCACTGTTAACTCATAAGCTCCTGGCCGAACAACCACATCCCAATCTCAAGATCTCCCTCGCGCAATGGTCACTGCACCGGACGCTACAGGAAAAGAAGATCGATAACCTCGAATTTCCAGGGATTGCCAAAAATACTTACGGCATCGACACAGTTGAATACGTCAACCAGTTTTTCAAGTCCGCAGATCCTGCGTACTTGAAAGACGTGCTGTCACGAAGCAACGACGTCGGTGTCACCAATCATTTGATCATGGTTGATGACGAAGGTTTTCTTGCAAGGCCGGGTGATAAAGAGAGACTCACGGCCGTCGATAACCACAAAAAATGGATCGAGGCTGCGAAGTATCTCGGTTGTCAGACCATTCGTGTGAATCTGCATGGCGATGGTACTACGGCCGACAAGAAAGTTGCATCGATCGATTCCCTTTCGCGACTCGGCGAATACGCCAAGCCTTTGAACATTAATATTGTTGTCGAGAATCACGGCAGTGATTCTTCGAAAGGAGAATGGCTCGTTGAAGTAATGAAGGGTGTTAACAAACCGAACGTCGGTTTGCTTCCCGACTTTGGTAACTTCTGCATCTCACATCCATGGGGATCCACGCAGGAAGGTTGCGAGACCGCCTACGATCGTTATAAAGGTGTAAAAGAAATGCTGCCGTTCGCCAAAGGCGTGAGTGCGAAGTCATACGATTTCGATGCGAAAGGTGAGCAGCCTCTCATGGACTATAAGAAGCTGCTCGATATTGTTAGAGCATCCGGTTTCAAAGGTTATATCGGTATCGAGTTCGAGGGACTCAACCAGACCGAAGATTCCGGCATCAGGAATACAGTGAAGCTTGTTAAGAAATACTGGTAACGACTGCCTCACTTAATCGACTGTGCATACAGGTGTATTGCAGTCAGCTCTTCTTTGGTGAACGACAACGTCATCTTCCATGGCATATCGGGGTTCAACGCCTTTCCGTTCGGGCGAACACCTGTGTGAAGCGTGTTCACAAATTCATCGTGCGTCCACTTCGAAGCAGCGCCAGTCGATGAGAGATCCGCAACCGGGGATCCACCGGGAACCAATGGTCCGCCGCCTTTCAATTCAGGTCCGTGACAATTTGTACAAACAACCGCCAGATACTTTCCATACTCAATATTGATACCCGGCTCTACATGCTTCGCGAACGGAATGGTGTGATCCATTTTCTCCGCGGGTACCAACGGTATCACATCAAACTCGGCGAGAACATACGCTAAGGGACCTGGTCTCATCGGTAGATCTTCGCGATCGACTTTTGGTACGGTTGACATAAAGGCGATGATCGCAGCCATATCTTTTTCACTCATCTGGCTGAATTCATTCGAAGGCATGAACAGCAGTGGTTTATTGTCGCGACCAACTCCGTGTTTCAGCGCCATCACCCAGTCGGCTTCTGAGTAGTCTTCCGGCAGTCCACCTTTTCCTTTTGTGATATTCCTCGACGAAACCCTTCCGATCATCCCATCTTCATGGATGATCTTGCCACCGAAATCATCGCCGTGACATTCCGCGCATACGCGAGTGCCTACAAGTTTTCTCCCAAGCTCTACGTTAACAGAGTCGTAACTGACATTGATCGGCTCGGGTTGGATGACATAAGCCTTGTCGATACGGATCTTCATATCAACATAGATCACAGTGTAAGCAATGAGTATAACGGCGACGATCACCCCGAGCACGATGCCGGTGATCTTAAAGATCTTTTTTATCATAATGGTGTGTGCTTAGCAATATTTGTTGACGAGCTCTGCCTCTGTCTTTCGCGAGAATAGTGCGATCACTCTGAAGATCGGGATCAGCAACTTTACAAACCCGGTTGGCGATGTATCGGAAAGGACTACCAGGATAGCTGCGTGAATAATGTTCTTCGGCATCGATTTTTTCGTTACGAGCCCGTCTGCAGCAAGACCATAACCGATCGCTATTGCTTTTTCGAAACCAGGTTGTGCCGGGCGGAATTCTACAAGAAACTTCACGGGCTTCCGGGTGTTATTCATAAAACAATGTGCGGCCTTCACAGGCACAGTTGCAGACTCGCCGGCTTCTACCTGGTGCACGGTCCCGTAAAGATTAACCGAAAGACGACCTTCGATGACAGTAAATTTTTCGGAGTAACTATCGTGCGTGTGAAGGGCATTGCCACCGCCGGGTACTACTTCGACTTCGATCAAAGTGTATTCTCCCTTCGTTTCTTCGGTGGTCTTTACCAACGTGACTTTGTCGCCGATCACCGGGTTGTGGAAGACTCGCTTTCTCATAACTGCTATTGAATTTTGGTTTCAGGCATCCTAACGGTAAGCGGAACCGGCGGAGCCTACGCGAAAAGGACGGAGGTCTACGCGAAAAGAATTATCGTGGCTTTGAAACAGGGCTGTGTGATTTTCCGTAAGGTTCCTGATGCGTGACTTTACTCCAATCCCCGTTAAGGAAGTCGTAGTGCCGGACACCCCGTTTGCTTCACCAAAACGCCCGCAGCGGAGCAAATTCCACTTCAAAATTGATCCTGAGCTCGGTAGCATGAGCATGGATAACCTTCAGAGTCGATATTTCGGTATAGGGGAAACACACTTCGCCTTTAATCACGATGTCATGTTGATCCCGGGTAACGAAAGGCAAACACATTTCGGCCTCGCTATCATGGACAACTACCAGAGTACGGTGCAGTTCGATAACGGCGATTGGATAGAGATGCATGGTGGCGAGAGTTACCTCACATTCAACCCGGGTGTCGAGGAGTTTCATCGTTTCAAGGGCAACCATCCCATGATGGTTAATTTCATCCAGGTAGATCCGCATTATCTCACTAATATTTTAATGGAGCAGGAACCCGCGAGGGGAAGCACGCTCTATAATTTTCGCGAGCGTGTGATCAGGAATCAGTTTGCAGGAGCACAATCGAAATTCTTATCGCCTTCCGTGCGCAATATTGTGTCGGCGATGTTCAACTGTCCTTTGGATGGAACGCTCGGTAATATGATGCTCGAAGGCAACCTGCAACAGCTTCTGGCTTTGCAGTTCGCAGTGCTCGGCAACGATGAGATATCGACGACACGATCGATCAATCGCAAAGATCGTGACATCATGAACGCTGTCAGAGATCATTTGCAGGCGACGTTCACTGAAGATCATTCGCTGGTCGATCTTTCGAAGAAGTTTGGTATCAACCAGAATAAATTAAAGACACAGTTCAGAGAAATGTTTGGTATACCTGTGATCGGGTACTTGTACGATCTGAAGATGGAGCACGCACGTAAGTTGTTGCTCGATAAAGAGATGTTCGTCAACGAGGTTTCGTCGATCGTCGGCTATCGTAATCCCAATCATTTCGCGACGGCATTCAAGAGAAAGTTTGGTCTTAATCCTTCGAAGCTGAAAGGTTAAGGAGGCCTCCCGGAATTTCTTTTCATCATTTTTTGTTGATAACTTGGTAGTTATCCCATGAAAAGGATATTCACTTATATACTGATTGGGCTAGGTATTGTGGCCGGTTTTTGCCTCGCCTTTACGATCATGGTGGTGCTGATCGCCAAAGACGCAGACGGCACTCACGAGCTCACCGAAAAGTGGATGCCCTACATCTCTTTGATCATGGTTGTTGCGCTGCCGGCGGTCCTGGTGTGGGGTATATTTCGCCTGATGCGAAATTTCTTCTTCCGCAATATCCGCCGCGATGACTTTCAGAATCCCCGCGAAGACGAGGATAAGCTTAATTGATCATTAATTATTCCTCGAAAACAATGCTCACGGGACTATCATAAGTGAGTCCAAGCAGGGCCGAAGCATTTCCTTTATAGATACCTATTTCGAGGTAGTTGAGACTGTTGAACATGACGAAGCAGTCGCCTTGTTCGGCCTGGTTATAGTTGCTCTGTATCTTTCTGAATTTCTCGCCGCCAAATTGGATCACGTAGTTTTTTCCTTTGCTTAAAGTATCGAATGCTTCGCGGGGAATATTGGTGATAAGATTGCCTGTATGATCCACGCGAATTACGTGACCGGAGATACCCTTCCTGGTAGCCTTCACATAACGATCGGTCATCTTTTTGAACTGTGCAAGGGGTGTTCCCAGGCTCGAAATGTTTACACCACTCGCAAGCTTGGCGGCGGCTGGAGCATAAACATCCTTCTCGGGGAAAGTAGTATTTACCTTATTGATCGTATTGAGCTCGATCACCAGTTGAGGTTGCTTGTCGCTGATGAGTCCGAACACACCGTTGTCGGGTCCGACGAATAAATGATCTTCGAGTTGAACGGCGATCATGGTGTCGCTGCGGCCACCTGCCGCGTCGACGCCGAGGAGGTGCACGGTACCTTTTGGAAAATCGCGGAACACAGCACGAAGCACGAAGGCTGCGTGAGCGATGTCGCATGAACCTATCTGGTGACTAATGTCGACGATGGTGAGTCCCGGGTTTGTACTCAGGATCTTTGCCTTGATGGCAGCTACGTAGAAATCGCTTTCGCCGGAGTCGGTCAATAGTGTAACGATCGCCATCGCTGAACTTTGCACCGGCTTTCGTCGTTTGTCTATTAGGCCGGAGTTTCGCTAATTTTGCTGGATCAAAAATAAGTCATTTCAACAACTTTACTTCATTGATAGAAAAAACCATCACTCTCGATAACGTCTCACTCATCGATTTTCTTGGGGTTGAAGACCGTAATATCAACGAGCTATCTGCCGCTTTCCCGAAGTCAAAGATCATTTCACGAGGCAACGAAATAGTCGTTAAAGGCGACGATTCCGAAGTTGTACAGATCTCCGATATCCTCACCGCCCTGGTCGACCACTTCCACCAGTTTGGTAAGGTGACGACCGAGAATGTACGCGGGTATATTTCCCAGGAAAAACAGGAGGAACTGCCCGGTGATCATGAAGGCATCCTGTTGTACGGCACGCGTGGCAATCCCATCAAAGCAAAAACGGTAAATCAACAGCGACTGGTGCAGGCGGTTAAGGAGACGGATCTCGTGTTTGCACTTGGACCTGCCGGGACGGGTAAGACCTATATTTCAGTGGCGATGGCCGTTCGTGCGCTCAAGAACAAGCACGTTAAGAAGATCATCATCACCAGGCCGGCTGTCGAAGCGGGGGAGAACCTCGGTTTCTTGCCCGGAGATCTCAAAGAAAAGATCGATCCATACCTGCGTCCCATCTATGATGCGTTGGGCGATATGATCCCGTTCGAGAAGCTGAAGTTTTATATGGAGCGCGAGATCATCGAGATCGCACCCCTTGCCTATATGCGTGGTCGGACCCTGAACAATGCATTCATTCTTCTGGATGAAGCGCAGAACACGACGCCCATGCAGATGAAGATGTTCCTTACACGTATGGGCCCCGAGTCGAAAATGATCGTTACCGGCGACCGCTCGCAGGTTGACCTACCGCGTGGACAAAGCTCCGGGTTGAAAGAGGCCGCGAAGATCCTTACCGACGTAAAGGGCATAAGTATTGTTGAGCTCACTGAGAAAGACGTTGTGCGTCACAAGCTTGTTAAGGATATCATCGAAGCTTATAACACTTTGTCAGCGAATCCTGACAATCATCATAAGTAAAACTCCTGTTCGTTACTGCCTGGTTTTATTTTATCCGCCATGTTCCGGTGGATACCATATGCCATGGTGCGCGTCACGTTATTTTATGTGGCGGGCATCGCCTGCGCGATAAATTATTCGTGGCAGATCCCTGTTTGGTTACTGTTCGTTGTAACCGGTCTGTATTTTTTTGTACGACGCGGTTTCATTGGGTTGACCGTCATCTTCCTCTTTGGTTTTACGCGCGCGGAATTTCACAAGCATGAACATGAAGAGATCAAGACGGAATTCTATAAAGCAACGCTAACCCGTTACGCCGAGGAGCGCGAGAATTCGTGGCGGATCGAAGCCGGAAACATTCTTCTCTACTTTTCGAAGAAAGACTTCAAGCAGCCTTTTGAATATGGAGATGTGCTGTTGATCCGTGGATCGCCTTCAACTATAAAACCGTCGTCCAATCCGGGTGAATTCGATCTTCAACGCCATTTCTATTACCGGAATATTTACTACCAGCATTACATAACCGCAGGTAATGCGATCCTGATCGATCACGACCGGGGAAATCCGCTCGTTAGTTCTGCGATCAAAGTGAGATTATGGGCGGATCGCCAGTTGAAGACATTTGTCCATGGCGAACGCGAACAGGCTACGGCATCGGCGTTGGTACTTGGTGTTACGGATGGTCTCGATGGTGATCTGCTGCAGGCATACGCGTCAACAGGAGCTATGCATGTACTTGCGGTGTCGGGACTTCACGTCAGTATTATCTATTGGATCATCCTGTTGATCGGCAAGCCGCTCGAAAAGCTGAAGTCCGGCAAGGCGATGCTCGCGATCGGAAGTGTTGTATTGTTGTGGATCTACGCCTTTGTAACCGGCTGGTCGCCCTCGGTATTGCGAGCGGTGATGATGTTCACGTTTGTTGCACTCTCGCGACCCTGGAAGCAGAGCACAAATATCTACAACACGATGGCTGCGTCGGCTTTTTGTCTGCTGCTATACGATCCGTTCTTTGTTATGTCCGTCGGTTTTCAATTGTCTTACATTGCTGTCTTTGGCATTGTATTCATTCATCCACACCTGTATGTTGTTTGGGAGCCGCAACACCGTTTGTGGGACGAGGTCTGGAAGGTAACGAGTGTGTCGATAGCGGCGCAGATCGCGACGGTGCCGATTAGCTTATATTACTTTCATCAGTTCCCGAACTACTTTCTTCTTGCAAACCTGCTGGTCATACCGGCTTCGTTCGTTGTGTTGGTCGCGGGACTGGCTGTGTTGCCCCTCGTTATTGTGCCATTCCTTGCTAAGTGCGTCGGCTTTCTCTTGCAGTGGACGATCTACCTCATGAACACCATAGTGATCTCTATCGGATCCTTACCGTTTGCAGTAATTAAAGGTATTTACATCGATGGAACACAGGCTCTGTTGCTTGCCGGGATCTCTGCAGGCGTTCTTTTCTGCATGATCTTTAAGAATATCCGGTGGCTTTGGCTTTCTCTTGTTTTAACGATCTCATTTTCAATTATAGATTGGCTTCACTTAAGCGTGGTCAGGAAGAATCACCTCACAGTCTATAATGTCCCGAAAAAAACGGTGGTCGATTTAATTAGTAATGGCGAACTGATTTCGTATGGTGAATTCGATCCGTTTCACATGTCTGCCAATCGCGTGCGATTAGGTGTTAAAACAACGAAGGCAACAAGTGACAGTCTCATTGTGTGGCGTGGGTTGCGGATCCTGGTCGGTTGCAAAAAGATACCAACCAATATCCCAGTCGATATTCTGATCATATCCAATAACTCGGTGGATTCGATACCGCCCATTAAATGTCGAAAAGTTATTATCGATAGCAGTAATTCGTTTTATCTTGCAGAACGGTTGTTGCGTCAGCCTGTGCCCAACGACGTCGAGGTTCATTCTGTCTTGCACAAAGGAGCTTTTCAATATTCATTTTAATGCATCTCTCACGGAAAACACGGAAGCCACGGAAAGATGCAACTCGGTTCCGTGATTTCGGTGCATTCCGTGAGAAACAAACGTTTATGGAGACTGTTCAATATGAGGTTCGAAATCGTGTTGGGTTTATTACACTCAACCGGCCGGAGAAGAGGAATGCCCTCAACGAGGAGCTTATCAAAAACCTTGCAACTGCATTCGATGAGGCGGCGAGCGACAGTGCTGTGAAGGTCATCGTTCTTAAAGGCAATGGCGAAGCATTTTGTTCTGGTGCCGATCTTGGGTACATACAGCAGATGCAGAACTTTTCTTTTGATGATAACCTCGCCGATTCAACGAAATTGAAAGATCTGTTCCTGAAGATCTATACGTTAAACAAGGTGGTTATCGCCCAGGTAGAAGGCCATGCCATCGCAGGCGGTTGTGGACTGGCAACGGTCTGCGACTTTATTTTCTCTGTTCCGGAAGCAAAGTTCGGTTACACCGAAGTAAAGATCGGTTTCATACCCGCTATCGTCATGGTGTTTTTGATCCGCAAGATCGGCGATCAGCGCGCCCGTCAGCTTTTACTTTCGGGCAACCTGGTCAGTTCTTCCGAAGCAGCCCAGCTCGGTCTCATCACAAAAGTTGTCACAAAAGATATCATTGCTGCCGAGGTACTCGACCTCGCTTCGAAGCTCATCAAGTCAAATTCGTTGGAAGCGATGACAACCACCAAGCAGATGATCGCGGAAGTACAGTCGTGGCGACTGGAGGAAGCGCTCACGTATGCCGCCCGCATGAATGCCGATGCGCGCGGAACGGTCGACTGCAAGAGGGGCATCGCGGGATTTCTTAGCAAGCAGACGCCCGAATGGTGACCGATTACTAGTCAGTGATACAAATTTCCAGATTACTGGTGCACCCACCATTTCCGATGAATTGCGCCTTTAATTTCCCCAACTCACCCTCAAATGCATTGATCTCAGTTGGCGTGAAAAATTGACGACAATTTTCGAGATAGATCTTTATAAGTTTCCATTGTACCACCTGATCGTACCGATATTGGTGACTCGGAAGGTTATTTGTTCTTTCCCAAACGCGATATTCAACTGAAGCTTTCCATATTTTGTCTGCCTCTTGTGCACATGCTTTCGCCTCGGGACTATTCCCGTCCGGTTGAGTACCGGGTGCGTTGGTGCCTGGCGTTCCAAACCCGTTACTGGTGGCTGGTGGCGCAACACTGTTGCTGATTTGAGTAGTGACGGAAGTTAGGTCGCTGGTTAAAATTGAATTCCGTTGATTCTGAAGTTTTTGGGCAGCCTGGTTATTTTTTACAATAAGTTCAGCTTTAACCTCTTCGGCAAGTTTATTGACTTCTGCATTTGCCGGAAGATATAATACAGCTTCAGACTTTGCGAACAAGGGGTCGAGACTCTTGATGTATTCTTCATCACTCTGGGCCAAACTGTCGAACTCCTGGATCAATTCACCAGAGATCTTCCTGCTTTGCTTGGCCCTCTTGGCATTTGCTCCCGCAAGAATGAGATTTCCCAACAGCTGCCCACTTGAGGAGATCAACTGGTTCGTATTTGCTGAAAGTGATGAATTGTATACATAATTAGGGCTCACGGTGTTGAAATCGAGATTGTCTACATTATAGCCTATGTCCTTGAGCACTTTCAGGATATCCATTTTCTGGTAAAGGTTATTGAGAAGGACCGCTTGCGATTTGTTTAGTAACGCATAATTGTTTTGAGAACTTGAACGCTGATTCTTTGCCAGTTCCCTGAGATTTTGTTTTGCATTTTCGTCGTTAAGGAATTGATTCAATAGACTCTCGAAAGCCGGAATGATGGTAGCCTTTATCAGGTTGGCGTTGGTCTTCTCGAGCTTTGTTGCCATAAAGAAAATGATCTGGTGATATTGTGCGACCACTTCGCCTCGGATACTTCTTACCGTAAGCGTATAGCGCGTGTAATCTGGCCAGGCTCTTTTTTTTGAAGTGACCGTCCGGAAGGCGTCGAGTTTTACTTCCAGCCTTAAATCCTCACTTAGCGAATCGCTTTGTGCAACACGTGTATCGAGTATATCAGAAATTGTGAAGGTCCGCGCTTTTTTTGCGGCAAGTAGTTCTGCCATTCCTTTTTTGTAGAATTCATTAAGATCGTCGAGCTCGATTTTGTTCTTCTCCTTTAAGGAATTGTACTTTAAATGATCGAATTGTCTCCTTGAAATAATGAAACTCTCTGCGCTCGGGATACTTCCGCTGACCTTGTGCATTCCGACAGGAACGTACTCGTCAAAGACCACCTGGATTCCATGATATTCACTCAGATCGTACTCACTTTCAGTCTTCACAGCCGGATAGGTCTGATGATTAGTGGTGCCGGACGTATATGTATATCTGCCTGTTTTGAAAAAGCTTGGATTATAGTCAAAAAAGTAGGAGCAGGCTCTCTTATCGGACTCCCGAAAAGGACGTATCGTCGGTTCAACTGCGGAAGGTTGCGGAAAGGAAACTTGTCCCCTTGCACTTAGAGATCCTGCCAGGAGAACATAAAGAATACAAAAAGCATTTTGGAAAATGTAGCAGCAGTTAATGCTGCGTCGGCGAGCGAGCGTTTCTGGAAACATATTTGTGGGTGTGTTGTTCGAAAACCTTAACTCACCTCTTGTGTACTTTCACACCTCGTTTCCATCCCCGGAGTTACACGCGACGGTGCAATGAAAGTAAGGGTAAAACTCGAAAAATTATACTCCCGCATTCTTAATTATATTTGTAAAAAATACACCTAAAACTTTATTCATATCATGGCCATCAACTGGACCGGGGTGTTCCCCGCCCTTACGACCAAGTTCACCTCCGACGACAAACTCGACCTTCCTCTTTTTGAAAAAAACCTCCGTGCCCAACTCGACGCCGGCGTGCACGGTGTCATTCTCGGTGGAAGCCTTGGCGAAGCCAGTGTTCTCACTACCGAAGAAAAATTCGAGCTCGTAAAATTCACGCTCGACAAAGTACAGGGTAAGGTTCCAGTCATTCTCAACATTGCCGAAGGAAGCACGAACGAAGCCGTGAAGCTCGCCAAACAAACCGAGAAAACCGGCGTGCAGGGATTGATGTTGCTGCCACCGATGCGCTACAAGGCCGACGATCGTGAGACCGTTACTTATTTCAAAGCCGTTGCCGATTCGACCAGCCTTCCCATCATGATCTACAACAACCCGGTTGATTATAAAATAGAAGTAACGCTGGATATGTTCGATCAGATCAAAGACAAAAAGAATATCCAGGCCGTTAAGGAATCCACGCGCGATGTTTCTAACGTTACCCGCATGATCAATCGCTTTGGCGATCGTTATAAGATACTTTGTGGTGTCGATCCACTTGCGATGGAGGAGCTGCTCATGGGCGCCGATGGATGGGTGGCAGGTCTCGTGTGTGCTTTCCCAAAAGAGACTGTTGCAGTATTCAACCTCGTAAAAGCACGCAAGATCGATGAGGCACTGAAGATCTATCGTTGGTTCCTGCCGTTGCTCGAGCTTGATATTCATCCGAAACTTGTTCAGTATATCAAGCTTGCCGAACAGGAAGTTGGTATCGGTTCGGAGATCGTTCGCGCTCCTCGTTTGAAACTCGAAGGAAGCGAACGTGAACGTGTACTTAATGTTATTCGCGAAAGTCTGAAGAACAGACCAAAGCTCTAGGGCTTCCGTGTGTTCCGTGTTTTCTGAGAGAAATATGCCAAGATTTTCTTATCACGATATTCTTTCCGCTCAATCGAGCATAGATCCTGTATTTCAGAATACACCGCAGTTCGAATGTGAAACGCTCGGTGCATTCCTGGGGTGCCGTGTGATCTTGAAAGTCGAGACGGTCAATCCCATTCGTTCCTTCAAAGGACGTGGTGCGGAGCTGCTTACCCATCACGCCAGGGAAAAGCAATTGATGTGTGCAAGTGCCGGTAACTTCGGACAAGCGATGGCCTGGAGTTGTCGCAAGCGCGGAATGAGCCTAACCGTTTATGCAAGCGTTCACGCGAATGCCTTCAAGGTTTCGAGAATGAAGGAGCTTGGTGCAACGGTAATTCAACAGGGAGAAGATTTTGATTCATCGAAGTCTATTGCCCGGGCAACAGCACTAAAGAAGGGAATTCGTTTTGTGGAAGACAGCCTGGATGTCGACACGGTGATCGGCGCAGGAACGATCGGTCTCGAGCTCGCAACCAGCGCTTTTTCTCCCGACATGATCCTTGTTCCGCTTGGCAATGGCGCCCTGATCAATGGCATAGCCACAGCAGTCATTAATGCCCTGCCCAACACTAAGATCATTGGCATTCAATCAAAGAATGCTCCGGCCATGATCGAATCGTGGAGAACAGGCACAACAGTTACACACGAAAAGATCGACACGATAGCCGACGGTATTGGGGTACGAATTCCCGTTAATGAAGCCCTGGACGAAATGAAAGGCCTCATCGACGACGGAATCCTCGTCGGCGAAGGTACTATAGTCAAAGCCATGCAACTGATCCGTTTGCACGCCGGCCTCATCGTAGAGCCGTCGGCGGCAGTTGGCCTTGCGGCAATGCTCGAAAACCGTGAACTTTTTACCGGCAAAACGGTTGCCCTTATACTGACCGGCAGCAATCTTACCGAGCAGCAAATGCAACAATGGTTCTAAACACATAGGCACACAGAAATTATGACTGTTTTCAAAGACGCATCAACACAGGAAGTAGACCAGGCGCTGAAAGACGCGCAACAGGCATTCCTTACTTATAAGAATTTCGACGGCAAGCGCAAGGCTGAATTCCTGCGGGCCATCGCCAAAGAGATCGAAGCATTGGGCGATAACCTTGTGAAGACGGCTATGGAGGAGACCAACCTCCCGGAAGCGCGGATCATTTCCGAGCGTGGACGTACCACCGGTCACTGCCGCATGTTTGCCGACATGGTTGAGGAAGGCTCGTGGGTCGATGCGCGCATCGATACGGCTCTTCCCGATCGAACTCCATTGCCAAGGCCCGATATCCGTAAGATGTCGGTTGCTGTTGGACCCATCGTTGTTTTCGGTGCTGCGAATTTTCCGCTGGCTTATTCCACAGCTGGTGGTGACACCGCGTCGGCGTTGGCCGCCGGTTGCCCTGTTATTGTGAAGGCCCATCCCGCTCATCCAAGGACTTCTTCTTTGGTTGCCGAAGCGATCTTCAAAGCGATGTTAAATACCGGTATGCCCAAGGGTGTATTTCAACATGTGCACGGGAATAGTTTCGAAGTTGGTAGAGCGCTCGTAACACATCCATTGACTAAGGGTGTCGGCTTTACGGGATCTCTGGCCGGGGGAAAAGCGTTGTTCGATATGGCGAATGCGCGTCCCGAACCGATACCGGTGTTTGCCGAAATGAGCAGCGTGAACCCAGTGATCCTGTTACCAGAAACGTTGAAGCGCGACGCAGAGAAGACCGCCGAGAAGCTCGCTGCATCGATCACCCTGGGCGTCGGACAATTCTGCACGAACCCGGGATTGATCTTTGCGATTGAGGGTGAGGTGCTGAATAATTTTATTAATGAATTAAGTAAACGATTTGCAGCGGCAGTTCCCGGGAAGATGCTTCACCAGGGTATCGCCGACAATTATCACAAAAGATTAGCCAATACTCTCGCACAGAAAGGCGTGAAGGCCGAAGGTCAATCGGCAAGCGAAGGTGATGCTTCGCAAGGTCGTCCGTTGATAGCATCTGTCGACGCTGCCGAATACTTCAAGAATCCCAGGCTGGCGGAGGAAGTATTTGGTCCGTTCTCATTGATCATTCGTTGCAAAGATGTCAATGTGTTGAATGCTGTTGTAGATACGACTCATGGTCAGCTCACTGCATCTGTGATAGCCGACGAGGCCGAGATAACGAAGCACAAAGACATGATGAACATTCTCATCGAGAAGGTAGGACGATTGATCATCAACGGTGTTCCGACCGGTGTGGAGGTTTGTGCATCTATGCAACACGGTGGACCGTTCCCGGCAACTACCGATTCAAGATTCGGCGCTGTTGGTATTGACGCTGTAAAGAGGTTTGTTCGGCCGGTATCATTCCAGTCATTCCCCGAATCGCTTCTGCCCGAAGAACTCAAGACATCTAATCCCCGAAACATCTGGCGCCTGTTCAATGGCGAATGGAAAAAATAAATGGCCTCTAAGACTTTCTTTTGTATCGATGCCCACACGTGTGGCAATCCTGTGAGACTGGTTGCCGGTGGTGGCCCGGTTCTTTATGGCAACAACATGAGTGAGAAGCGTCAGCATTTTCTTCGCGAATATGATTGGATACGCAAGGGACTGATGTTCGAGCCGCGTGGTCACGACATGATGAGCGGCAGCATACTGTATCCGCCTACCGATCCGGCCAACGACATCGGGGTGTTGTTCATCGAGACCAGTGGTTGTCTTCCCATGTGCGGCCACGGAACGATAGGGACTGTGACCATAGCGATCGAGCAGGGGCTTGTTATCCCGAAGACGCCCGGTGTTCTTTCACTCGAGGTGCCGGCGGGTATTGTGAAGGTGGAGTATAAACAGGAGGGTAAGAAGGTGAAATCGGTGAAGATCAGGAATGTAAAATCCTATCTCGCTGCCGAGGACATTTCGGCAGAGTGCCCCGATCTCGGAACGTTACAACTTGATGTATCGTATGGTGGGAACTTCTATGCGATCGTAGATGTGCAAAAGAATTTCCCGGGACTGGAACATTACAAGGCCGATCAGCTGATCGCTTGGAGCCGTGAGCTTCGAAAGAACATTAATGCCAAATACGAATTCGTCCATCCCGAAAATCCTACGATCAACTCGTGCTCGCATATTCTTTGGACCGGCAAGACCATCGATCCATCTTCGACAGCGAGGAACGCCGTGTTTTATGGAGATAAAGCTATCGATCGTTCACCCTGCGGCACAGGAACATCTGCGCGGCTGGCACAATGGTACGCTAAAGGAAAATTGAAGAAGGGACAAGAGTTCATTCACGAAAGCATCATCGGTTCCAAGTTCATAGGAAGGATAGAAGAAGAAACAACGTTGAATGGAAAGCCGGCTATCGTGCCGAGTGTCGAAGGTTGGGCGAGGGTTTATGGATATAATACTATAACGATTGATCCAGACGACGATCCATATGCTTATGGGTTTCAAGTAATATGATTGTTTCTCACGGAAAGCACAGAATACACGGAAATAAGTGAAGCATATTGGAATCCATTGGTGGAGGTATCGTTGGACTCAGCTGGTTTCAAGTAATATGATTGTTTCTCACGGAAAGCACAGAATACACGGAAATAAGTGAAGCATATTGGAATCATTGGCGGAGGGATCATTGGACTCAGCTCCGCATACTATCTCGTAAAGTCAGGCCATCGCGTTACGATCATAGACAAGGGAGAGCTCAACGACGGTTGTTCGTTCGGCAACGCAGGCATGATCGTTCCCAGTCACTTCATTCCGTTAGCGGCGCCAGGTATGATCAGCAAAGGGATCCGATGGATGTTCAATTCCAAAAGTCCTTTTTATGTTAAGCCAGGTCTGAATCTTGATCTGCTCAAATGGGGATTGCAGTTTTATAAGCACAGCACCGCAGAGCATGTCAACCGTTCAGCGCCTGCGTTGAGAGATCTAAGCCTGTTAAGTCGGTCGTTGTATTCACAATGGAGTAAGGACATGCCCTTCAACTTCGAATATCATGAGCGTGGACTTATGATGATGTTTCAAACAAGAGAAACGGAAGAGGAAGAGAAGGAGACAGCCCATGTCGCGAACGATCTCGGTATCGAAGCGCGTGTGCTGTCGAAAGAGGAAGTACAGCAACTGGAGCCGGATGTTAAAGTGAATGTAAGGGGAGGAGTATATTTTCCGGGCGACACACACCTCACTCCGCAAAAACTGGTGAGTGGATTGGTCGGTTATCTGAAGAACACCGGCGTCGAGTTCATTTCGTCCCGTGAGATCACTGATGTTACGATCGAAGGGCGTCGCATTAAGTCGGT
Organism: uncultured Ohtaekwangia sp.; assembly: GCA_964490505.1. Classification (GTDB taxonomy): domain Bacteria; phylum Bacteroidota; class Bacteroidia; order Cytophagales; family Cyclobacteriaceae; genus ELB16-189. The sequence continues at coordinate 43,096 of CAZBCP010000003.1, forward strand.
CAATAACCTGTCGTTCGACGAATACGTTTTGGCAACCGGGTCGTGGTCGGGCATTCTTGGTAAGCGATTCAATCTCAACATTCCGATGCAGGCCGGAAAGGGATATAGTTTTACATTGAACGATGTAACAAAGAACATCCGGATACCTTCGATCCTTCTCGAGGCCCGCGTTGCGGTGACGCCAATGGGTAGCTCGCTTCGCTTTGGAGGTACGATGGAGATCGGTGGCATCAACCACGATATCAACAAGAGACGCGTTCAGGGGATCGTGGATTCGATACCCAAATATTTTCCGGAAATGAACGTCGGCTTCCCGACCAAAGTGTGGCATGGCCTAAGGCCTTGTTCCCCGGATGGACTTCCGTTTATTGGACGAACGATCGCTCCCGAAAACATGATCATTGCAACAGGTCATTCGATGATGGGCATGAGCCTCGGGCCGGCGACGGGAAAAGTGGTAAGCGACCTGGTGAATGGTTTGAAGCCGGATGTCGATATCAGCTTGTTCAACCCGGAGAGGTACCAATAAAAAAATCCCGGCGGGTTGAAGGCCGGGATTGTGTTATCCGATTAGTTGAAATATTTCTTAATCGTCGTTACGGTTGTTATAGCCACCTCTTTTGAAACCACCACCGCCATTGCTGCGGAAGTTGTTAGGGCGATCTTCGCGAGGACGCGCTTCGTTAACTACAAGGTTCTTTCCGAGGAAATCTGCGCCATTGAGACTGTTGATTGCATTGCGTCCTGCAGTGTCGTCAGCCATCTCGATGAAACCAAAGCCACGGCTACGCTGTGTGACCTTGTCCATGATGATTTTTGCAGAGTTTACTTCCCCGAACTCCGCAAAGAGTTGTTTCAATTGGTCCTCTGAAGCCTTCCAGGGAATGTTGGCTACGTAAATGTTCATTTGTTTGTTGAAATTAAGTGATAAATGGTCCTTGCTAACGGAGTAACTAACTGGTAGGATTTTTAATGTGTACGCAGAGAAATTATTCTATTAACAAATACAAAGATAGGTTTTTTTTAATAACCGTTTAATTTCATTAAAATCCTTTATTTTTCACGAAATTAAAAGGTTTTTGCGCTCAATGGCGGGGTACCGCCGATGAATGCACGTGTCTTCGGGTTATCCTGTTTTGGTAATCAATAAGCCCTGTCTACAGTTCCGGCCCCGAACTGCTTTTTGGTAACGGTCTTGGTATTCCCCTTGTGCTTTACAACGCCGCTTCCGAGTACCGACGCATCGAGGGAGTTGCTAACATTTACTTCGGCAACACCTGATCCGCTCACTCTTATTTTTGCTGTTTCAAGCTCAAGGTTGAATGCATTCAGGTTGCCGCTTCCGCTCATCAGGACGTCGTTGTAGGAAGCATAGCCTTTAAGAATAATATTGCCCGACCCGCTAAGTTCAGTCTTAATTGTTTTTCCTTTTATATCAAGGTCCAACGTACCACTGCCCGCCACACCCAACGTGAGATTGTCGGATGCGATAGAATTTTCTGAAATGATCTTTCCTCCACCATTTACCTGCAGCTCATTCACGTTCTTAAGACTCACATAAACCTTCATGGTTGGATTGAGCTTGATGTCGTCGATCTTGGCCCAAATGCTTTTGTTAGGATTGTCAGGTTTTCTTTCGACGTTGATCAATAACACTCCATTTTCAACCTTTATTTCAGTCAACGAATAGATCTCTGTAAGCGCCTCAACCTTCACTTCCTGCTTATTGGTCTGTTTCAGGTACACGGTGTAATTGGAGTTCACATAAATGCTCTGGAATTCCGACAGTTCCAGGACCTTATTGGTCGTCTGAGCGAAAGCCAGGGAAGCAACCGACAAAAGAACAAGGGTAAAAAGTACCAGGACGAAAAGGAAATTAATCTTTCTCATTGGACAAATAGGGGTTAAAAAATTGGCCCGGATTTGCGCCGGGACGTGACTTAAGGGGTTTTAACAAATCTAAGGTGCAAAACCCCAATAAATCAAGGGTTTATGAATCGACGATGTGACATTTTTAGCGATAAAATGTCGACTTGTGCCGGTATGGCACCGGTATGGTACATGAACCTTACTTCTTGCGGAAAAGCAGTCGGTAAACGATCATGAAGATGATGACCCCAACGATCATGGTGATCATCATTCCCGGTGTAATGAGACGGACAGCGTGCATAGCACAAAGGTAGCTGGTCGTAACTCAATTCACTCTAAAAACCATCTCTACTTTGATGTCGTGCCGTTTGTTCCCGGCAATGGTATCGCCACCGGAGCCCGACGCCTGCTGATTGAAATAGCTCGTTTCAGCTAGCTTTAACCAAAGGTCGAGCCACCGTAGCGGCTGATATCTCCCAACGATATACATCCGGGTGCCCTCGCCGTAGTAGGCCGGAAAAGAGAAGGCCATCAGTACGTCGCGTTCGTTCATGTACTGCCTGTTGTCGAAGTCATCTGTATCGAATAGAGCGAAGCGGCTGCTGATCGATACCCGGTTCCAGTCGTAGCCGGCGTCGAGAGCGATCGCGAAGCCCCGCGTTTTCTCGTTTTGATCGTAAGAGCTCCACTGTATCCTTGACCTCAGCGAGAGCTTACCGAACATGAGCGAAGAACCGATGACACCATTCCGCCGCGTCCCGACCGCTGTGGTATATTCCGGTTTGTCGCTCGTAATATTCCTTGCCTTTCGTTCGTCGCGAAATTGCAGAAAGAACTCGGCGGTTTTCGATTGTCGCCACGTAAACCTTACTAATGTTTCATTTCCTGCAGACGGACAATAGCTTCGAAACTTCAACCAGGGAAACGAGAAGAGATCGGCGTAAGCGGTGTACGACAGCTTGCGGTTGATCGAGTGCTTCCAACCCCAATAGATCCCCGACTCGTTCTTCGGTGCCGTGTTCTCCGAGATCGCGTTTGAATAGAAGGTTATGAAATCGCGGGCGTAGTGCCTTGCCAATATCGATACATCGACATTGCGACTAATGCTGGCAAGGGCACCACAAACCCAACCTCTCCCGCGATCGATCGTCTGCGATGCTTCTCCAAAGAAGCTCACGTTCTGCAGGTTGTAACTCGCAAAGGCTCCTACATTGGTGTTCGACGACCCACGAAAGTCGAATGAATTATAGATGGCCGGCGATTTATTGAGGGGTTGTGAAAAATCCGTTCGATGAAAGATCAGCCCGGTTTGTAACGACCGACCTTTGTACTCGATCACAACTCCAAGGTTCCTCTCATTTATGCGATGGCGATTCAAGATCTCCGTGCTTGTACGATGCTTGCCCGATTGAAGGACCGAAAGTGACGTTTCATCACCAGACGATGCATCGCGGGAAAGCGAAGATTCGAATGTGTGAAGGAGGATACTTCCAGGTAACGACAGGCTCACTGCACCGCCTCGAAAGAATCCTGCTTCGTTAGCCGAGGTGTATGGCGCGAAACCGGTTGAGCTTCTCCGAAGCGTGGTGATTGTCTCCGAGCCTTTGCCAATGCCGAATGCGCCACCCACCGTAAGGCCCTGTCCAAACTGTGCGGTGTAGTCGCCGGCAATGATATTGGCTATAGGTCCTTTGTTGAGCAGTTGAAGATGACCGGAGTAGAAATCAAATCCACGTTGGGTGTTATTCCAATGGAATTGTTCGCCGGCATCTTTCTCTGCGGTAAAGCCGATGCTTAGGTCACCCGCGCTTGTTGTTCGGTATCGTGAATAGATCCGACCGGGATCACCGCGATACCGGGACGAACTGTCGGTTTCTGATCGATAACCCTGGGCACGCTCCACGGTTCTTTCGTAGCGTGTGAAGAAGTACGTAGACTGTTGCGATCGGATACGACCAATTAATTTCTTTGCCGATGTTGATGATCCAACCGTTACAAATGGCCTGAGCTCGTTGATCGTTGCGAGGTCCAGCGATCGGATCGACTGCAACTCGTATACCTCGAGGAAGTCGCCATTATTTTCACGATGATCGATGATATCTCTGGCTTGTATGGGTGTCAGGATGCCGAGTGATAATAAAATGTCGGCCGTGGTCTTGTTGAGATCGATTGGATTTGACGATAGCTGGGAGATGTTCTCATAGAGGTCTTCGTAGTTGAGATCGTCGTCTCCGGAAGGAATAATGTTGTCGACGAGGCGTTGCTGCGCAACCACTGATTGTGCGAAGATGATCGATATGATAATGATGATCTTCATTGCCGAAGTCGGATTGTAATTGACAACTGTTGTGAGTAGCCGGGGAGGTATCCATACCTCAATGCATAGTCGACCCCGAGGCGCCACATGCGCAGACCAATACCGCCGAACGCAGCATGTGGGAACAGGTTGAACCCGGTGCGGCAGAAGAATCTTTTTCTCATCGAATATTCGAAGCCGCCTTTGAAGGTTGGATCGAAGTCGGTGTTCTTTTCGACATCCGCAGCAACCATGAAATTATCGCCGGGTGTATAAGAGAGCCCCGCATTCAAGACAACGGGCAGTGGTTGATGATCGGACCATGTTGGGAGATTGACGTTACGTGCGCAGATCCCGATCGATAGCTTTGAAGATATCTTTGCCGTACAACCAATGGTGAGGCCGAAGGTTCGTCGCGTACTGTTGCCGTCGATACGAAGCTGGTTGAGATCGGCACGCACACCGATACTGGCCAAACCGAGTGTATTTGCGAAGCCCAGGGAAGCCAGGCTCTCATTATATATGTCGTCGCCGAATGCACCGATTCCGAGCCCAGCGCTTCCAAACTTAAAGGATGTTGCGAAGACGGCTGACTTCGTGAGCGCACTGCTCGCCTGCGATCCACGGATGGAAGAAGAAACGCTGGGTTGTTTTATGGACGCCAGCCCTGCCGGATTTCTCCAGAGCGCCCACTCATCGACAGCCGTGCTGACTGTCGAACCCAACGCTTCATTCTTCGCACCGCTATTAGAAAGCACGCTCTGCGCGTGTATATTTAACGGCATTAAAAACAGCAATAGAATTCCGAAACGCATGTGCAAATGAAGTCAAGCGCATTCTTAAAAAAGGCTAAAGTCAAGTATGCCCTGGTTGTTTGTCAGGTTTTCTGTTGCATAGCCGGCGAATTGATGGCGCAGAAGCAAGAAAGTGATCCTGCTATCCAAGGGGTTCCCTCGCAGGCTCGGGGATCCTTCTCTGATGGAAAGAAAACTGGAGAGTGGAAGTACTATTTCGACGACGGCAAAGTGAGTGCTGTCGAACATTTTAAGAATGGAATGTTAGATGGTACTGTCGAATATTTTTATCCAAATGGAACACGACAGGGACTCGAGACGTGGCGCGATGGCATCATGGAAGACTCTGCAACTTACTGGCACCAGAACGGTAAGATCGATAAGAAAGGACGCTATGAACAAGGTCAGTATACAGGTGAGTGGAAACATTATTTCGATAATGGAAATCCTGAGCGGATCGTGAATTACTCGAACGGATTACCGGAGGGACCAACGAAATCATTCTTCGAGAGCGGCGCAGTCATGCAGGAAGGGCAATATAAGAATGGCAAAGAGGAGGGAGAGTGGAGGTTTTATTCCGAAGAAGGGAAGCTTCAATACATTGGGACTTATAGAGAAGGTAAAGAGATCTCGATGAAGAAGGTGAAAGGTAGGCGGTAGACTAAGGTAGACGGTAGACGGTGGACGGTAGTCGGTGGGCGGTAGACGGTGGACTAAAACTCCTTCTTGATGTTAAAGAAAAACCCGTGAGTTCTTTCGCGGGTGAAAGTGTACTCGAAACGGAACACGTTATCATACAACGTAACCAGGTCAAAGCCCGCACCAGCACCCATTAAAAGTCGATTCGATAGTCGAGTGTTGATCCCAAGGTCATCGTACCTCGTATAGTTGTTCACATATCCCCAATCGAAATACGCTTTGAAATACAACGAAACGGGGAGGTAGTTGAATTGCTCCAAAGGCATGTCCTCCAACCTCCATGCTTTCGAAAAGATCTTCTTCTTAAACGTAGACTTATTCAAAAAAAACTGCGGACCTTCGATAACGTAGATCTCATAACCACGAATAAACTGGCGGCGATAACCGAGCGCTCCGTAAACAGAGTACGGTTGATCGGTTGGTGCACTTACATACAGCGACGAGAAGTTCGCGAAATTGTAACCTTTTCCAAGATCAACGTGCTTCGCAAAGGTCGCATTTGCTTCGAACTTATTCACATCCATCCCAAGCCCCAGCCCTGTCTTCGCAATAAAGAATCCGAACTGGTATCCCTTCATCGGATATGCTACAACATCGCGATGCTCCGAATTAAATGAATAGGCGATCGACATCATATGCTGTTCGTTCCTTCCATTCTTGAAAAAGTTCTCGTTAAGCTTGGGGATCGTATCGGCGACACTGCTTCCCTGGTATTCGAGCTGAAAACTGTGAACCTCGTAAAACGATTTTCTATAATTATAGGTAATCGATGTGCCAAGCGTCTTACGCAGGGTGGTTCGTTCTTCGAGGAACTTCAACTTGTGATCTTCAGTGTAATACGGTACGTTTTTAGGCTCGCCATAACCGATATCGAAAATAAGTCCGTGCTTCTGTGTCTTGCCGATGTTTGGGATGCTATACGTGAGAAGAAATTTTCTTATGTAACCGAACTGTGCCGTTAGCCTGACTTTTTCGTTGCGTCCTCTAAAATTCGTCTGGTATAGACGAACGCCGTAATTGACTCTTTTGAAATCGTGGTTGTAGTTCTGCCACCACTCACTGAAGTTTCGATCCGAGAGTTCAAAGATGGGAGAGGGGAACGTATACCATCGCTCGGTGACCTCGACAATGATATCGATGAGTCCCGCGGCAGGATCGAATTCCATCCATCGAACAACAACCGTGTTGAATAATCGAAGGTTGTAGATCTTTGCGCGGTCGCGCACGAGTTGATTATCGATCCTGAAAGAAGAGACGGTGTCGCCCGGTTTAAAGCTCAGCTCGCGGAGGATGATCCGTTCGCGGGTGATCTTGTTACCCAGGACTATGATCCGGTTAACTTGTAATGTACGCTCACTTAGCGTGTCGACAGGCGATGCGGTTTGCTCTTGGAATTGAAAGAGACTGCTTAAAAAGACCAAAATAGCGAGCATACTCCACCTGTGGACCTACGAGATACATGTTTAGAACTTCTTTTGCAACGCGCGGATCAGTATAAAGATGCCGACGATCACGAGGGGTATGCTCAGGATCTGACCCATATTAAGGGTCATAGTGCTTTCGAACTCCACCTGTGGCTCTTTAAGGAACTCATAGAAGAAGCGAAGACTCCAGAGCACGATCATGAATATACCAAAGATGAGACCTGGATGCGTGTTCACTTTCCCTCGATACCATAACCACATCAGGAAAGCAAAGAATATAAAGCACGAAATGGATTCATAAAGCTGTGCCGGGTGACGCGCGATGGCCATAGTACGGATACGGCCTACCATTTTACCTGGCTGATCTTCCACAACGAGATAGTCGAGCGGGTGCGACGAGGGTTCGTCGAAGAACTCATTGTCGAGCGTGAGATAATATTTTCCTTCCTGCATCATATAAAAATCAGCGCGTTGACGAGTTACACTGTCTTTGAAGAATAAATAGACATTCACGGGTTTACGGCCGTTGATACCTTCCGGTCTCTCTTTGTCTTCAGTCACCTTCACATAATCAACGATGCTTGCATCATTCTTTGTGTAATATTCACGGATGCTTCCTGCGAACACAACACCCAACGGACCATCAGTTGGTTTGCCGATAATTTCGGAGTTGAAGAAATTCCCGAGACGTATCAAAGCGCCACATAACGTTACCATGATCACGATGCGATCGAGGACCTGTATATAGGATTGACCCGGTTTTACTCTCTTAATGATGTTGAAACCTTTTTTGATCTTGTTCTTAACGGCCAGGTTGCCGTCGTTGGGTTCCATTTTGATGTCTTCGCCTTTGTCCTTCGACCAAATGATCAGGTAATTTGAATACAACCAGAGCGCGAAGAGGATCCCGATAGCGGCACCGTGACTTGCAAGTCCACGAAAGCCTGTGAATTTGAAGCTCGGAACAAACTCGAAGGGCAACAGCACGCTAAGCGGATCGTGCATAATGACTTCGGGCTGATAAAAGATAATATGACCAAGTCGCGCACCGAGGACTGTTGCAATAACCATGTAAACGGTAAGCGTGTCTACATCCGACTGCGGCTTGCCCTCCTTCTTGAACATGCGATTGAGTATCAGGTAGCTGAATACAAATCCGCTTGCGAAGAGGAGTCCATACCAACGAAGGGAGATCCAATCGAACAACGAGAAGATCTCGGTGTTGCCATTCCATATTAAATAACTGATTGTCATAAGGAGCGCAAATATAGTAGTATTCAGTATTCGGTGTTCGGTGTTCGATATTCGGTGTTAGAGGCCATCCAGCTCCTCAAGTTCTGATTTGAAACCACCTGATAATATTGGGAACCGGAGCCAGCTTCGGGGGTCGACGTTCAGATCGTCGAGGTGGAAAGAAGGTGCGAGACGTTCGCGTTTCCATTGATTCGCAGCCCACAGCCGGTAGAATTTTTTTACATATCCTTTAAGGCTGACAGGCTCGTATTTTTCGGAGAGCAGCTTGTACACTTCAACGGGAGGTTTCCTGTAAAGGAAAGCGAGCTTTTCGATATCGACGAGAACGGGGTAGGGCATCAGGTCTTTTTCATCGGTCTGCGAGCGTTCTTGTGGACGCAGTTCTGCCGTTGGCTGGAGGTTATTCACATACTTCAAGCCGGTATAGCCTAATTCTTTTTCAGCCCACTTAAGCCAGAGCATAATGAATGGTTTGTCGATGCCGGCGATCGGTGCGAGACTTCCGCTGGTGTCGCCATCCATGGTTGCATAGCCGACGTCGCCTTCACTGCGATTGGATGTTGTTAATAGAATACTCTGCTTGATATTGGCCAACAGCCAGATGATGGGCGAGCGTGCGCGTGCCTGGATGTTCTGCATCGCGATGTCGTCGGTTTCCCATGCAAGCTTGCGGCCGATAGCTTTTTCGGCTTTCGCTGTGTATGAATTAACTTCTTCGTCGATGGTCCACGAATGAAACCCGGCCCCGATAGACAGAGCGAGCTCGCGGGCTGCCTCGAGTGTTTTATCCGATGAGTTCTTCGTTCCCTGGTAAGCGCATGTAAGCAGGTCGCCAACGGTCTGATCGAAGTCGATCTCTTTTTTTGCCCTCCGGACCATCTCAGACACGAGCACTGCACAACACGATGAATCGGCGCCACCGCTGAGGCTCAACACAAAACCCTTTGCCTTACTTTTTCTCAGGTAATCATACAGGGCTAGCGATACGGCCTGTGCAAACTCTTCGCTTCGATCGGTGATATCCGTCTGAGGCAACACCTCCGACTTCGAAACATCGTTGAAGTCGATAACACAACTCTGTACCTGGAATGGCTTGAAGGAAAGACGACGATGAACACCGAGCATCTTTCCCTTTTGTGCAAAGATGATGTCGCCATCGTAGATCATTCGACCGGCTTCGTTACCGAGAACATTCACATACACATAAGCGCAATTGAACTTTTGCGAGCTGTCGACAACCAAAGCTTCGCGCGAAAGACTTTTGCGTAACGCGAAATGGCTGGCGCTTGGATTAATAATGAGGTCCACACCACGTTGACAAAGGATCTCGCCGGGCCTTACTTTTCTCCAGGCATCTTCGCAGATCTCGAAACCGAAACGAATTCCGAGGACGTCATATACGAGATCGCCGATAGCGACATCCCTGTCGTTGCGATTGATGTGATGAACTTCGTTGGGGGGCCACGGTTCGAACCAACGAGGTTCGTAGTGGACGCCGTCGAGCGCGAGATTTTGTTTTAACGTAATGCCGAGGATATTTCCGTCATGAACAACGGCAGCGCCATTATAAGTTTTATCGAAGTGATGGATGGGCAGGCCTATACAGACGACAAGGCCCTTTGTATGAGGAATGATCTTTTCAAGCTCTTCCCATGCGCGCTCGCTCAGCCATGGAGCGAGGTGAAGGTCTTCGCAGCCGTAAGCAGAGATGCAGAGTTCCTGGAAGCAGACGATGTCGGCTTTTTGATTGCGCGCTTCGTGGAGGGCGGAGATCACTCGCGAGGTGTTGCCTTCCCAGTCGAGGGGAGTTTGATTGAGGGAAGCGCCGGCGATCTTTAGTTTCATTGTTTTTGGTGCTGGGTGCCAGGTGCTTGGTGCGTGGCTTCCGGTTTCGAGAATCTCCGCACCGCGAACCCAGCACCTAGCACCTTCTCTACGCTATTTCGAGCATATCACATGTTTTCTGGGCCGCATCTTGTTCGGCTTTCTTTTTAGTAAAACCAAATCCGAGGCCATAAGGTTGCTCACCAATAAATACTTGAGCTGAGAACTCGCGGCCGTTGCGCGCCTTCTTCACATTCAGTATCTCGAATTTGATCTCTTTATTGTTGCGTTGAGCCCACTCGATGATGCGGCTCTTATGGTTTGCATTTGACTGTATCACCAGCTCCAAATCGAAGTGTGGCTGGATGAGCTTGTCGATCACGAATTTCTTGCATCGCAAATAACCTTTGTCGAGGTATACGGCGCCTACGAGCGCTTCGAGTGTATTCCCCAGGATCACTTGCTGTAGTTGTGAGTTCTTGTTGTCGAACTGCACGATGTTCCCGATCCCTATCTTGCGGGCGAGGGCATTCAACGATTCGCGGTTAACGATGCGGCTGCGTATCTCGGTGAGAAAGCCTTCGTCTTTGAACGGATATTTTTTGAAGAGATAATCCGCTACAGCGGCGCCGAGGATCGCATCGCCGAGATATTCGAGACGTTCGTTGGATTCGCGAAAACCATCTTTCTCTTTCGCCTTTGAACTGTGGATCGTGGCGAGCTGGTAAAGGGCAATATTGGATGGCGTAAAGCCACCTATTGTCTTTATCGCGTTGATCAGTTTTTCTTTTTCCTTCTTAGATGCCTGGCCCGATCGTTTTAAGATGCTCCACACCTGCTTATTCTGCTTTCTTTAAAATGATGGAGAAGTTATGTCCTCCAAAACCAAACGTGTTACTGAGTGCAATACGCACGTCTTTCTTTTTCGCTTTATTGAATGTCAGGTCCAGTTTAGGGTCTAATTCCGGATCGTCTGTGAAGTGATTGATCGTCGGAGGAATAACACCCTGGTTGATAGCCAGCAGGGAGGCGATGGCTTCGATAGCTCCGGCAGCCCCGAGGAGGTGGCCGGTCATTGATTTAGTTGAGCTGATGCTGAGTTTATAGGCATGATCTCCAAATACCTTCTGGATAGCCTTGATCTCACCCACGTCGCCAAGAGGCGTAGAAGTGCCGTGGGTATTTACATAGTCTACCTCGGAAGGGGAGATGCCCGCTTCGGCTAAGGCTTGTTCCATTACTTTGGTAATGCCAAGGCCTTCGGGATGGGGAGCTGTAATGTGATAAGCATCGGAGGTCATGCCACCGCCGATGATCTCTCCATAAATTTTTGCGCCACGTTTCTTTGCGAACTCATATTCTTCCAGGATCAATCCACCCGCACCTTCGCCGAGTACGAAACCATCGCGGTCTTTGTCGTATGGACGGGAAGCTGTTTCGGGGGAATCATTCCTTTCGGAGAGCGCTTTGAGGGCGTTGAACCCGCCCACACCGGCGATACAAACTGCGGCTTCAGATCCTCCAGATACCATCACGTCGGCCTTACCAAGTTTAATGTAAGTGTAGGCGTCGTAGAGGGCGTTTGTGGATGAGGCGCAGGCAGATACCGTTGCGTAGTTTGGTCCGCGGAAACCGTACTTTATTGAAATATGACCTGCACTGAGGTCGGCGATCATTTTAGGAATGAAGAAAGGATTGAAGCGAGGAGTACCGTCACCAGCAGCAAAGGATCTTACTTCTTCCTGGAAAGTAAGCAACCCTCCGATTCCCGATCCCCAGATCACGCCTACGCGGTCGGGATTCACTTCAGGAAGAGGAAGGTTGGAATCTTTTATCGCTTCGTCTGCCACCACCAGCGCATACTGCGTGAATGGGTCGAGTTTGCGGGCGTCTTTCTTATCCATGTAGTTAGCAGGATCGAAGCCCTTGAGCTCACAGGCAAACTTTGTTTTGAAAAGAGTAGTGTCAAACTTGGTGATGGGTGCAGCACCGCTTTGTCCGTTCTTCAGACCGTCCCAGTATGCCTGGAGGGTGTTGCCGATGGGCGTTAGCGCACCTAAACCAGTGATTACTACTCTCTTAAAACTCATATTGAAGGTTTGGTGGCCGATAATGGACCTACTGCCCGATTACTTCTTTGCGTGTTCTTCAAGGTAGGAAATCGCTTGTCCTACGGTTGCAATGTTTTCCGCCTGATCGTCAGGAATGGAGATGTTAAACTCCTTTTCGAATTCCATAATCAACTCAACAGTATCGAGCGAGTCAGCACCAAGGTCGTTTGTGAAACTAGCCTCTGGAGTTACTTCCGATTCTTCCACGCCCAATTTGTCGATGATGATCTGCTTTACTTTTTGTGCGATTTCAGACATGTTATTAAGGTTTAGAGATTTAAAAAACAGTGCAAATAAAGAGATTTAGTGCAATATTGTCAAGGCTATGAAAAAGCGGCGTCTGGAAGTCGAGTTCGCTTATGATTTCGAGTTGATGGGCTTGATTTCGTCGGCCCGCGGATACAAGCTGGCCTGGGAGATCAACCATACTTTAGGCATTAACCTGGTGCGCAAGGACGACCTGAAAATGACCACGAAAGAGGCCGAATTTTTTTTCGTTTTTTTTGAACATCAGTCCGCCGTGAATACCGTGAAGCTCTTCCGAAACCGTACCAATGAAGGCGACCTTTACCTCGTTCCGGAACATTCTCACCTGGATTACATACTTTACACAAAAGGCGACGAAGATGTGGGCAGCAAACGTTTGCAGGAAGTCTTGCGCAATATTCCTTCCATAGAACTAGTCGCTTTTTTACCTTTGGCCGCTTTAAAATCGAAAGACAACTTTATCTTCTGATGTGTAGACTTTACACATCCCCTCTCTATGGAAAAAAATAGCTACAACAAAACCAAGATTGTCGCAACTGTAGGTCCAGCCTCAAACAACAAAGAGATGCTCCTGGCCCTCGCAAGAGAAGGGGTTGATATCTTTCGACTAAACTTTTCTCACGGCTCACACGAAGACCATCAGAAGGTGGTGAACTTCGTAAGAGAGATCAACAAGGAACACGGATTCCAGATCGCACTCCTCCAGGACCTGCAAGGGCCCAAGATCAGGGTGAATGAAGTCGAGGACGGAACAGTCATCGTAAGAGGTGATGAGATCACGATCACAACACAACAGCTCAAAGGAAACTCAAAGATCGTAAGCACATCGTACGAAGGACTTCCCAAAGACGTGAAGCCTGGCGACATGATCCTGATCGATGACGGCAAGCTCGAGCTTAAAGTGAAAAACGTTAAAGGTGCAGAGGTACTTTGCGAAGTGATCTACGGTGGATCACTCAAGTCACGCAAAGGCATCAACCTTCCCTTCACAAAAGTATCGGCACCTTCGCTTACAGAAAAAGACGAACAAGACCTTTTGTTTGGCTTGAAGAACAATGTTGAATGGGTTGCACTTTCATTTGTTCGTAAGCCAAAGGATATTGAATACCTGAGAAGTATTATCGACAGTAAGAAATCGACGACACGCATCGTCGCCAAGATCGAAAAGCCAGAGGCCCTCGAGAACATCGATGCTATCGTACAAGCCACCGATGCATTGATGGTTGCCCGCGGCGACCTCGGGGTTGAGATCCTCATGGAAGAAGTTCCGATGGTGCAGAAGATGCTCGTGGAGAAATGTAACAAGTATGCGAAGCCCGTTATCGTTGCAACACAGATGATGGAGAGCATGATCGAAAACCCGAGGCCAACACGCGCTGAAACGAACGACGTTGCTAACGCGATCATCGACGGCGCGGATGCCGTAATGCTGTCGGCGGAGACCGCTGCAGGTAAATATCCCCTGGAAGTTATTCGAAGCATGGTGCGCACGATCAATTCGGTAGAACGCCAGGCCCCGATCTATTTTAAGTTCAAAGAGGCCGACCGCAACGCTCCTTTCTTTATCAACGACAGCGTGATCCTTGCAGCCTGCAAGCTCGCACAGGATGTTGGCGCGAAGGCGATCGTAAGTTTGACCAACTCAGGCTACGCAGCTTTCAAGTCGTCGTCGCACCGACCCAACTGCAACATCTTTGTGTTCACCGGAAATAAGTCGATCCTCAACACGATGAATCTCGTGTGGGCGACGCGCGCTTATTACTACGAAAAACAGGAGAGCACCGACACGACCATCGCCGATGTAGCCGACACGCTGAAGCGCGACGGACATGTGAAATCGGGAGATGTATTCATTAGTCTTGCCAGCATGCCGATCCACGAAAAGAATCGGACGAACATGCTCAAGGTGAATGTGGTGAAGTAGGTGCGGGGTGCTAGGTGCTAGGTGCCGGGTTCTTCGGCTCGACCAAGATCACGTCTTCCCGATCGATAATGAGGGAGCCTGCAGGGGCTCCCTTCTTCTTTCTCACAAACTTTTTGGGAGTAACGATCACAGCGCACAACGATTCTGTTTTTCGTTTTGAAAAGAATGCCGCTATCGAGGCAGCATACTCGATAACATCTTTCGGAAAATTTTTGCCTGCCTGGTGTTTCAACAAAACATGGGAACCTGTATCGTCGCGAACGTGAAGCCAGAGATCTTCTTTGTAGGAATATTTTAGAGTGAGCTCGTCATTGGTCTTCGCATCTTTTCCAACCCAGATCTTAAAGCCTTTATATTGAAACTCTCTATACGGTTGGGCATTGGTTATTGGATATTGGTTTTTGGATATTGAAATCTCTTTAAACCCCTTCAGATCCGTAGCCCCTTCCACCTTCCCCAGCTCTGACTCAAGTTTCGTAAGCTCACTGGTCTTTACAATCAAACTCTCCGTGAGCTTGTTGATCTCGATCTGTTGATTCTTACCCTTACGATAATATCGCTCTGCATTCTTTTGAGGCGAGAGATTTTGGTCCAGCGGAATGTTTACAGGAACGTTGTGATAAAAATCGTCGACGGTTACCGACTTCGCGCCACTTTCGATCTTATGGAGATTGGCCATCAGCAGATCGCCCCACGCCTTATAATGATTGTCGTTGCGAAGCTCCGCGAGCTTTGAGTTTGACTTCTGGATCCAGCCCTTTGTTTGAGAGATCCGTCCTCGCAAGTATGTAAGCGTCGAGTTCTTCTTGCTTAAGAAGGCATTCTCGGAGATGTATCGAAAATAAAAAGCATTGACCGCCTGGATGGGATCGTCATACTTTTCGATCGTATTATCCATCGGCAGCAACGACAGCATGATTTTCTTGTCGGTCCTCACAATGAAATATTGAGGACTCTCAAGTTTTTTCCTTATGTCCTGTATCTCATCCCAGCTTTTACCGGCCACCAGTTTTCCGATCGTGAAATATTGTTTTTCTGCATTTTCTGTATACGCCTCGCGCGACCAATCTATGTGCCTATGTGTCTCACTCCCACCAGGAATATTGTTCTTAAAACGATCGAGTTCCTCATTGCCCCTCAGCAACACGATATTTGATTTGTTGCCATGCATCTTGAACAACACCGACAGTTGATCTTCAAGGTCTATCGAGAACGATCGCTCATTCTCAAACTGAAGAACATCAACGACCTTCTTCATGAGCACATCGTTGAACAGGTCGATGCTGTTCTTCCTTGCCCTATGAAATCCATCCGGGAACGTGAGACAGCTGAAGTCGCCCTGCAGATCTGCTTTTATGAAGAAGGAGCTCTTCGCATCATTGAATTCGAATACGAGCTCGTCTTTGTTCTGACTGAAACAACTCACTAGCGTGAAACCGACCAGCTTGTCCCGAAGTCGTGAACTTATTTGACGAAGGAAATAGTAATTATTATGCATCTGTTTCTCACGGAACGCACGGAACCCACGGAACCTTTGCATTTTTCTGTGTATTCCGTGATTTCCGTGAGAGCTTCTTATAACACGATGCTCAACCCATCGTGACCCAAAGCTACGGATTCGGGAAGCTCCTTTTGTATTTCTTTATGAAGTCCCAGCTTGTGACTGATGTGTGTGAAGTAAGTCTGCTTTGCGCCGATCTTGCTTGCCACCACCAGCGCCTCGGAAAGATTGAAGTGAGAGACGTGTGATTCCTTCTGCAACGCATTCAACACGAGAACTTCCGTGCCCTTCAACAACTCGTAGGTGGTATCGGGTATCAGGTTTGCATCGGTGATGTAGCTGAAGTTGCCGACCCGGAATCCCAGCACCGGCAACTTAAGGTGCATGACGGGCAGAGGAGTGATGATAATATCCTTGATCTTAAACGGCTGACTGTCAATCGTATTCAATTGAAGCTGCGGAATGCCGGGATACTTTTGCGGGCTGAATGCATAGTAGAACTCAGTCCTGATCTGCTCCAGCACGATGTCGGACGCGAACAAGGGCATGTCGGAATCCTGGAGGAAATTGTATGCCCGCACGTCGTCGAGGCCGGCAAGGTGATCGCGATGGCCATGTGTAAACAGGACTGCATCGAGGCGGCGGATGCTCTCGCGGAGCATCTGCTGGCGGAAGTCCGGACCGGTGTCGATAACAATGCTGAGTCCTTCAAGCTCGATGTGGACCGAGGAGCGGAGGCGTTTGTCGCGATAGTCGAGGGAACGACAGACTTCGCACGTGCACCCGATCACGGGCACGCCTTGGGATGTGCCGGTGCCGAGGAACGTAACTTTCAAAATTTGAACCTAGAGATTTTAAACCGTCACCGACAACTCTTCGTAAAGCTTCTGGCTTTTCTCGGAGAACTTGGTTGTATCGAGCTCAACCCCCTTTAAGATATCGAGCAGTGCGTTGATCTTTCCTTCTACAGCAAAGAACTTGTTGACAATCATGATCTTTTGATCCTTCAGCACACAATAGCCGGACTTGAAATTTCCCTTTTCGTATCGAAGAATGTAATCCGACTCCGCGATCAGTTCTTCCAGTTTAGTGAGGAATTGATTCGTGTATTTGACCATTTGTTTCGTAGTGATTGGCGTAAAGCTACCAAAAAAGGTCGCATGTCTCAAGCGGGCTCCTCGACTCCTTCGTTGATAGACTCGCATTTCATAGCTTTGGCCGGGATGACATCGTCTAAAAGGCTTATCGTAATTGCCGGACCCACTGCTGTCGGGAAGACGGATCTGGCTATCAGGCTAGCGCAACATTTACACACGGAAATCATTTCGGCCGACGCCCGGCAGCTCTACAAGGAACTCGGCATCGGCGTAGCCAAGCCATCGAACGATCAACTTCGGCTCGTTCCACACCACTTTATTTCCTCGCATTCCATTCACGATCAATACAATGCGGCCGACTACGGCGAAGACGCCCTGGTAGTCATTAAAAAACTTTTCGAGACCCACGACCAGGTGATCCTCTGTGGAGGATCGGGCCTATATATTAAAGCATTGCTCGAAGGGTTCGACGACGCACCCGAGATCGATAAAAATATCCGGGAGGCGATCGTCGCAGAATTCAACGAAAAGGGATTGGCATGGCTCCAGGGAGAGGTAAAGGAACACGATCCGGAATATTTCGAGATCGTCGACCAGAAAAATCCTCATCGCCTCATCCGCTCACTCGAAATAACTCGAGCCACCGGTAAAAAAATGTCGGACTGGCGAAAACAGTCGAAGCGCGAGTTGGATTTCAACGTCGTGAAGATCGGCATCACGTTACCTATCACGATCCTGTACGATCGGATCGATAAGAGAATGGATCAAATGATCGCCGACGGACTCTTCGACGAGGCGAAGGAGCTTTATAAGTTCAAAGACCTTCAGGCGTTGCAGACCGTTGGGTATCGAGAGATCTTTGCGTTCATGGACCATGCGTACGACCGAAACGAAGCGATAAGACTTTTGAAGCGCAACACCCGTCACTACGCCAAGCGGCAGCTCACGTGGTTCAGGAAAGATCCCGGATTCATTTGGTTGAGACCTGATCAATGGAATGAAATCGTTAATGTTGTAACACATAGGCACATAGGACACATAGGCATATAGGACACAGGCGCATTGGCACATAGAAATGCATGAGTAAGAAGGTATTGATCGTTACATATTACTGGCCGCCATCGGGTGGCAGTGGTGTTCAGCGTTGGCTGAAGTTCGTGAAGTACCTCGATAAAGCGGGTTGGGAGACGTTCGTGCTAACACCGGAGAACCCTTCGTTCCAGATATCAGATCAGTCGTTGATGCGTGATGTTCCTTCGAACACCGAAGTGTTGAAGTTGCCGATCTGGGAGCCGTATGATGCATTCTTTAAGATCGCGGGGTTGTTCGGTAAGAAGAAGCCAGGGACAACCGATATGATAGCGACCGGAAAGAAATCGTTCTTCCAAAGGATCAGTAGCTGGGTGCGTGGCAACTTATTGATCCCCGATCCGAGGATGTTCTGGGTGAAGCCCGCATCCGTTTTTCTAAGTGACGTTATCAAGAGCAACGACATCGATAAGGTTATCACAACAGGCCCGCCGCATAGTGTTCATTTGATAGGGCTACGGTTGAAGAAAAAGAACCCGAACATTAAATGGATCGCCGACTTCCGTGATCCGTGGAGCGAGTGGGACCTGCTCGATACACTGTCGCTCACCAGCTTCGCGCGAAAGCGACATCGCGACCTCGAACGGAAGGTACTCCAAACTGCGGATCGCGTTATCACCATCGCACCATATCATGTTAACCTCTTCGAGAAGCTCGGTGGCAGAAAGGTCGATCTGATCACGAATGGTTTCGACATCGACGACTTCGAACAAGTGAAGAGAAGTCGAACAACGAAATTTACCATCCGGCATACAGGCGTCGTTGATGAATTGAGAGATCCGAGACCTTTTATGCTCGCATTAAAAAAAGTTTTTTCGGACAGTAACGATGTGGTGATGGAGTTTATCGGGAACGTAAACTCGGCGTTCAAGGATTTTGTTGCCCGCGATCCTTTTTTAAACAGCGTCACAAAGTTCACCAACACCATTCCACATAAACAACTGCTGCAGCTTTATGGTGAAACCGACCTGTTGTTGTTAGTACTTGCGCACACTGCCATCGCTCCCGGGAATCTTCCGGGTAAACTCTTCGAATACCTGGCTTCGGGAATTCCGATCGTTGCCGTAGGTCCGGTCGATGGCGACGCTGGTGATGTCATAAGGAAGTCGAAAGCAGGCGAGATCTTTTCGCGCGACGACGAAGCTGCAATGGTCGACATGATCCGTCGGCACTATGAACTGTGGAAGTCGGGGAGCTCTGTATCGACAACCGATCCATCGCTCTTCACAAGAAAGAAGCTGACGGATCAGTTGATTGGAATTTTGGAATCTTTATAACTCGCAGGTATTTTTTTGCTTCGACTGTCAGGAATACCGTACATACTGTGAGGAGGGGATTAGATATTGTTATCGGCGATGTGTTGGTTTGTATAAAAACGAGCACATTATGGAAGACATGAGAATTCCCGGAATTGTAGCAGACATTATTTCCGGATGGGTTAGCGGGATCATGATCTTGGGTCCTTTGGGACTGCAGATCTTCGGGCCTATCAAAGGCAGTTCAGAAATATGGGCATGGATTGGTGGACTTCTGGGCGTTGTATTCCTTCTCTACCTCCACGCCAGACATAAAAAAGAGAGGTCTGGTAAGAACACTAACCTACAGTGAACGAACTACAGGCCATCTTGAATAGCACATGGCACGCCTGCCTGGTCGTTTCTTTCCTTGTATTTTTAGCTTATGCATATAACCATCGGTCGAAAATAGAATATATGCATGTCGTTGAAATAATCTGGGAGGTGGAAGCGATCGTCCTTGCCGTTATGGTATGTTGGCAAGTCGTAGTTGGACTATCTTGCACCGAATTCCTCGAGAGAACATTTGTGTTAGTAGGAGCCCTCGCAACGGTATGGTGTGTCGCGAGGATGCTCAAAAATTTGGGACTCAACTCAAACCCTCGCGAGTCTTAACACTGCGTATATTTGCCCAAGTGCATTGTATACGATGAAAAAAAATGGATAGACCCGGCGAGAACACATGAAAGTTTTTGTAGAGCCCAACAAAAATTTTACGGAGGAGATCCGGTATGTCTTTCAAACTATAGGTCACAATAATAATGTCCCTGTCGAATTTGTGTCCTCGGCTTCGGAAGCACAACTCAGTGCCGGTACATCTAGCGAGTATAATTTTAATATCTCCGAAAGATTTTTTACCGACATCAATTCAGGTAAGTTCAATCACAACCATCACTTCAGGAACGATTGTGTTATCCGCCACGATAATGGCGAAGCCGATTACCTGTCGACTATCTTTTACATGATCAACAGCCTGCAAGAGTATGGCAACGCAGATACCGACGAGATCGGCAGGTTTAAATACAAGAACAGCTATCAGAATAAATTCTCGAACGTCGAAGACAATCTCGTAGATCTGTATTCGCAGAAAATATTTCCCCGAACTCAATCGAAGAAGTCACGCATATTTCTTTCTCACGATATCGATTCGATCAACGGAGCGTTGGCTCAAGACAGCTTGTTCCTATTGAAGAAAGGAAACCCGCTACCGATTTTCAAGCTCATTGTAAACGCTGCCCTGCAACGACCCGACTGGATGAATATGGATAAGATCATGAAGATCGAAGACGAGTATTCGCTGAGGTCTACTTTCTTCTGGATCGTGAACCAGGGAAGGATCAATAAGCGCGAAGTCAATTCAGATTATAATATCAATAGCAGTAAGATCAGGGCGACTCTACACACGATCGAATCCAGCGGGTGGGAGAACGGCTTGCATAAGAGTATTTCTTCAGACACTTATAAGGAAGAGCTTGGTAAGCTGGCATTGCCGAGCATCGCGAACAGGAATCATTATTTGAAATTCCGGCTGCCGGACCTCTATGATGATATTGAGGCGAGTGGACTGCAAATGGATGCGAGTCTTGGTTTTGCTGATGCCGTGGGTTTTCGCAATAACTATGGATCGCCATTCCATCCTTTTAATCTCAAGGAGAGAAAACCTTATTCCTTCGTAGAGGTTCCCCTCACGGTTATGGACGGAACGTTGAAACAATACAAAGGTGTTCCGCTCGAAGAAACGGCACCGCAGATCATTTCTTTCCTCGAAAAGAATAAGACGAACAGCGTGCTGTCGGTGTTGTGGCACAATACGTATTTCACTGAATACAAATTCGGGGGCTACGTCAATGTTTACAGGCAAATACTGCAGTATATTCGTGACAATGATCTTCGAAGCATCAACCCACGCGAGATCGTTAAAGAATTTGCATGGAAGAAATAGCGATCAGGCTTCTTCGCGACGACGACATACCACAGATCAGCGACCTTTATAAGAAGGCCTACCAGGTCGATCGCTCCACCGAAAAGTTCAAGTGGGAATTTCAGAACGGTCCTGCCGGTCCTGCCATCTATGTAGTTGCGGTCGATACAAAACAGAATCGTGTTGTTGGCACCCAGTGCGCTATTCCTCTTTACGTAGTGAATACATCCGGCGAGCGAATACTGACCGCCAAGTCGGAGGACACATTGGTTGATGCCAATTATCGCGGCAAGAATATTTTCGAGCGGATGTACGACTTGCTTTTTGCCGAATGCCGTAAAGCCGGCATCGTCGCGATCTGGGGATTTACGTTCGCCATCAAGCCGTTTCGCAAACTGGGATTCGATATTCCCTTTCATTGTGATTTTGGCTTGATTGCTTTCAGTGCAGCGGGTGCCTACCGGTACTTCGATGAATTGAAAGACAAACGAACTCTTACGGAAAAAGGGAAGATCGCCGGATTGGCGGTTGTGTCGCGACTGAAGTACATGTTTCACTTCGGAGAGAAAGCGAACGGCATCATCACGAAAGTTCAGGAGCATCTCGAAGATCAAAAACTGTCAGACGTGGAGTCGTTCTCATTGCTTCACGATCCAAAATTTCTGAACTGGCGTTTGAGAACCAACCCTTATCCAAATAACCATCTGTACTATTCATTAAACGGTCAGGCTGTGATCTGTAGTCATACAGAAGAAGTATCGTACATCATGTATTTGTCCCCTTCGATCAAAGAAGCTTTTCTCAACGCAGTGATCGCCGATCTCTCCAAAAGAACGAATGTTCTTCGCTTCTGGGGCTTCACTCATAACGCTGCCGGCAGGAGGGAGATCGAGATCCTGAAACGCGCGGGTTTCTTTTTTACGGGGCAGGGTATCTCGTTCGTGTGGAAAGTTCTCGATGAGAAGAAATCTCTCGACGTAACCAATTTCGTGTTGTCGAGATTAGCCGCCCAGGGCACGTAACGTTAGTCGACGAGCCTGATCAGCTTCAATCCCCTTTTAAAGATCTGGTTTACTTCGGGCGATACCTTTGTTACCAGGATAAGTCCACCATAGAACAATGTAACGACAGACGACCGGAAGATCAGGTCAACGAAAAGGTTGTCGAAGTCGGGAAGAATATAATTAACGCCGATGGTTGCCAACGAGATAGCGAGTACGATAAACGTTCCAGTGTTGAATGGTTGGATCTTCAATGTAAACCAGAGGAACACGTACTTCACGGCATTGAATGTGATCACAGCGAACGCAACGCCCATTGCCGCTCCGTTGATTCCATAGATCGGTATCAAAAGATTATTTGCAATGATTGCCAGTCCAGCCAGTAATAAAATGAGTACGATATTGAACCAGAAATATTTCGATAGCACGACGATCTCGCTGCTCGGACCGAACACCATATCGGCAAGTTTTCCAACGCCCACCAACACCACCACCCAGCGTCCAGCTTCGTAGATCTCTTTTCTTGGCATGAGATCATAAATGTTATCGAGGTTTATCGCGACGCCGATGAGCAGCAACGCTCCAAAAATAAACTGGTTGATCGACGTCTTCTGGTAAATGCTTGCAATGTGCTTTATGTCATTTTTCTCGAACGCCTGCGAGATCACCGGCATCGCCACCGACGACAACGCACGTTTCGGGATCTCGATCACGCTGGCCATATAAAATCCGGTTGTGTACACAGCCACATCTTTCAGCCCGAGCATCCCGGCGATCATCATGCTGTCGATCTTCCCGATAATGATCATGCCTGCAGCTCCCGCGAAACTCATAAGGCTATAGATGATCAGCTCCTTTTTCTTTTGCGGTGGAATGAACGAGAACTTTAGGCTGAACGAGATGTCTTTTGTGATCGCGAGATAGATCACCAGTATCAACAAGATCACCAGGTAAGCGATAACAGTGGCTATGATAAATGATTCGAACGACAGCCAGCCGAGAAAATACACCGATACCAGTATCGCCAGCAGGGCGCGAATGACAACCTCTTTTAGGAGATTAGGGAATACTGTTCTCAACAACGATCGGGAATAGGCTTCGAGAATTCCCGTCATCAAAAGGATGAACGTCAGCCAAAGAACGACCGGTACATATTGAAGGATCGCCGCGGCATTTTCATCGAAATAGGTAAGTATTTGTCCTTCGAAAACCTTGAACACCATCAGGAAGATCACAAAGCCTCCCAATGCCAACAACAGGATCAAAGTAATGAAACCACCCTGTGATCGTTTTTCTTTGACGAGCTGTGGATAATACCTAATAAGGCTGTGTGCGAGACCAAACTGTGCAAAGGGCGAGAAAAGTATCGCAGCGTCCTGGATAGTGCGAAGAAGACCAACCTGGTCGGGTTCAAGGAATTTCGGGAAGAGGTAGAGTACGTTGATGTACCCAATGAATACGCCGACATACGCGATGATAGTCGTAAAAATGCTCTGCCGGATAATAAGTCCCATCCCGAATAGTTGAGGGCAAATTAATTATTTTTGGCGCTTGACCGGTGCTCAACACGTCATTCATGAACTTTATTTATCGTACGTGGAATCTATTTTTCGAAAAACTCTACGCGTTGTCGTTGCGACAGATGAATTTCGGACGAGCAAGCAACTACAGGGTCAACGGTGAGCTTTATTCGCTGAAACAACTGGCACGTCAATGGAGCAACAATCCCGTTACTTTATTCGACGTGGGCGCCAATGTGGGTGAATTTACCCTCGAGATCCTGGAAGCATTTCACGATAAGTCGTTCCATCTATATGCTTTCGAGCCATCATCACGAGCACATGCGCAGCTAAAGCAGCGTGTCCCCGATCTGCCATACGTCCATCTTCAGCATGCGGGTCTGAGCGACCATGAAGGCACTGCAAGTCTTTTCTTTCCCGACGAAGGATCGGCGTTGGCATCGTTGCATCAGCGCGATCTCAGCCACATCAATCAAACATTCGGCAAGAAAGAAGAGGTATCGATCACGACCGTCGATCAGTTCTGCAGGAAGAATAATATCGAATACATTCACCTTCTGAAGATCGACGTGGAAGGACATGAACTTGCAGTCCTCAAAGGAGCTCGTGAAATGATGGCCCGCAACGCTATAGAAGTCATCCAGTTCGAGTTTGGAGGCACTAGTCTTGACTCACGCAGTTACTTCAAAGATTTCTTCAATCTGCTCTCTTCGAAGTACAAGATCCATAGAATTCTTCCGAAAGGACTTCGCGAGCTGCCGGTTTATTCGGAGAAGCTCGAGATCTTTCAGTCGGCAAATTACCTGGCTATAATAAAGAAACGCTCATGATCATCGTACGACTCAGAGGCGGCCTTGGCAATCAACTGTTTCAGTGCGCAGCAGCTTTTTCGTTAGCGGCGCATCATCGTGTCGAATTGAAGTCCGATCTGTACACGTATCAGAAACATCCACTGCGTAAATACGAACTCCATCACTTCAATATTACTATTCCGGAAGCTTCTCGCGAGGAGGTGCATCGTTTCACCGGCAGCAATTTTATAGTACGGTACCTCAACAAGAAGAATAATTACTTCAATTGTCCCGAAGTATTCGCGCAGCCGCACTATCATTTTTATGAGGACTTCTTCTCGTTGCCTTCTTCTATTTATTTGTCAGGCTATTGGCAGAGCGAAAAGTACTTCACGAACGTAGCTTCCGATCTTCGCAAGATGATCACCCCTTTGGAACCGCTCGATCAGAAGAATACCGACCTCATTAACACCATCCGTTCTTGCGATAGCGTCGCAGTTCATATCCGTCGCGCCGATTATACGAAGTCTGGTTTCTTTAGCACACTCGACATGTCTTACTATCGGCGTGCCTTCGAAGCAATACAAAAGAAGATCGACAATCCACGGTATTTTATCTTCTCCGACGATATCGCCTGGAGCCGGCAAGAACTCTCCGATCTCGACGGCGCCACGTTTGTCGATCATAACAAGGGCAACGATTCATTCAAAGACCTTGTGGTGATGTCGGCATGTAAGAACCAGGTTATTGCTAACAGCACATTCAGTTGGTGGGCAGCATGGCTCAACGATAACCCGGGTAAAATGGTCATTGCCCCACAAACATGGTTTCGCGATCCATGGGTTTCGAAGAAAGAACCCACGTATCCAGTCAGGTTTTACAACACTCGCGATCTTATTCC
Source organism: uncultured Ohtaekwangia sp. (assembly GCA_964490505.1). GTDB lineage: Bacteria > Bacteroidota > Bacteroidia > Cytophagales > Cyclobacteriaceae > ELB16-189. The sequence continues at coordinate 68,674 of CAZBCP010000003.1, forward strand.
AACCGGTTGGACACGACTCTAGATGGAGCAACGGAATAAAATCGTGATGATGGCAAATCCGGGGCACCGCGCATTCGATCCGCGCGTGTTCCTGAAAGAAGCGCGCGCTCTTGCGAAAGCCGGCTTCGACGTAACGTATCTCGTTCCGCATGAAAAAGACGACGAACGTGAAGGTGTGAAAATACTTTCTGTTCCGAGGTATCCGAAAGGGTGGAAGAAGCTAATCAAATCGCCATGGCTGTTGTATAAACGTGCGATGCAATTGCCGCGCGACTCTATCTTTCATCTTCACGACTCCGAACTGCTTTGGGTTGGGGTTTTGATGAAACTCCGCGGCCGGCGATTGTTATACGATGCACATGAAGACACGCCCGAGCAGATCAGCTATCAGCATTGGATCCCTAAACTGCTTCGAAAGCCTTACGCGTGGTTCTATTATTTACTGGAGAAGTTATGTGGCCGCTGGTTCGATGCAATCATCGTTGCAGAACCTGTTATCGCCAAATATTTCCCGCCTTCGAAGACGACCCTCGTTCGAAACTTTCCAATTGCTGCACAATTTCCTACGCCACCCGACAACTACGAGTCGCGATCCAGGAAAATAATTTACGCCGGCCTCGTGAGTAACGCCCGTGGTGCCACGGAGATGGCTGAAGCTGCAAAGATCGCCCGTACAACCCACGACTTCACCATGATATTTATTGGAGACTTCTCCCCGCTGTCGTTACGCGAAGAGATCACGACTAAATATCCTGTTGACGACATTCCGTGGATCGAAGCAAGCGAGCTCGTGAAGCTCATGATCGATTCGAGAGCCGGGATGATCGTGCCGCACCCGATCGACCGGTACAAAATGAATTATCCCGTGAAGACATTCGAGTACATGATTGCCGGTATGCCCGTTATCGCTTCAAAGCACGGAGAGTCGGCACGATTCGTTATGGAAGCCAATGCCGGCATTACCGTAGATCCGTTGAGCCCTAATGAGATTGCCGATGCGATTCGTTGGATCCTCGACCACCCTGAAGAAGCTTCGGCGATGGGTAAGCGTGGTCGCGACCTGATCCTGTCAAAATATACATGGGAAGAAGAGTCGAAGAAATTGGTGGGACTCTATACGCGTTTGTTCAGTTAACAATATTCAGCCAGCCCTTCAGCTCCGTGTCGCACTGGTTGATGTAGATAAAATAGAAGTACATGCCGGGAGAAAGGCTGCCGCCTGTCCAATCGTTTTTATAGTTGGTCTTATTCATAACCTCCTTGTCCCACCGATTGTAGAGGCGAATTTGGTTCGGCACAGTTCCATCGGAATTCATAAAGAGGATGTACGCTGCACCTTCCAAGGAACCGAATTGATTCGTGGCGCCAACGGCAAGATCCACAACACCATCGTCGTCAAGGTCGCCAATCGCGGACGACTCTATTCCGAAGCTCGCGCTTGTGTTGAACTGAGGAGTGATGTTAGTAGCCGTAATGCGGCTTAGTTTTCGAAAGCCAGTGGGATATACCTGCGCAATGCTACCAGGCAGACCAAAAAGTTGCGCCGCCAACCCACAAACCAAGCTATAGATCGCAGGAAAAGTAACAACAAAATCGGAATTGACAACGCTTGAGTTAATTTGCAGGGTATATGAAAATCGTATTGTCCTCATGCTCAAAGCCCTCTATCGATTCCTGGTTAGTCTGAGTATCAATCCCAAGCACATCCGTGCAAGCATCAAAGGCTGGCCGTATTTTCGTCGCGATTTGAAGAAGATCAAGTCACAACTTAAAGACAATAAAGAATTCGAAATCGCCTTCCTGTACCCCGTCCTTCGCGAGCGCTTTGAGACAAGTGGAAATCTCGGTCATTATTTTTATGAAGACCTGACCACAGCTCAACGCATTTTCGAGAACAACCCGGTCAAGCACGTCGACGTAGGTTCACGTGTCGATGGCTTTGTAGCTCATGTGGCGACTTTCAGGGAGATCGAAGTGTTCGATATCCGTCCGCAACCTATTCAGATAAAGAACATCAAGTTTGTAACGGCCGACTTTACCAATATTGCACCCGAGCTTCACAACTACACTGATTCATTGTCGTCACTGAACGTAATAGAGCATTTCGGCCTGGGTCGTTATGGCGATCCTATTGATGTTGATGGACATCTCAAAGGCCTGGATAGTATGTACAAGGTCTTGAAAACCGGTGGCAAATTTTATTTCTCGACGCCGATCGGACCTCAGCGCATCGAGTTCAATGCTCACAGGGTTTTCAGCATTGAGTATTTGCTGAGGATTTTTGATCCTCTCTATAATATCGACCGGTTCTCTTTCATCGACGATAAAGGCGAACTGCATCAGCACGTTCCTTTAGACCCTGGTAAAGTGAAAACAAACTTTGGCGTAAAACTGGGCTTCGGAATTTTCGAAATGACAAAAAAATAATTCTGTCCTTTCCGTGTTTCCGTACTTCGATGTTTTCTGTGCTTCCGTGTTTCCGCGCTTCCGTGCTTTCCGTGTTTTCCGTGAGAACCCCCTAAACTATCCTTTTCGGATGGTCCTTCACAAAACTCTCCCACGAGCTCTTCTTCTTTTTCTCTGGCCCACCCTGGTAATGATGACACATCGCTACCGCCAGCGCGTCCGTTGCATCCAGTAACTCCGGTAGCTCCTTAATTTTAAAGAACGACATCAGCATCTTTGCAACCTGTTCCTTCGAAGCATTGCCGTTACCGGTAACCGACTGCTTCACTTTCTTCGGAGCGTATTCAACAATTGGTAGTCCACGATGTAACGCAGCAGACATAGCGACACCCTGTGCGCGACCGAGCTTTAACATCGACTGAACATTTTTTCCGTAGAATGGCGCTTCGAGTGCAACCTCGTCAGGATTAAAGTCTTCGATCAGGGCCAGTACTCTTTCGAAGATCTTCTTAAGTCGTTGTTCGTGTTTCTCGTATTTCGAAAGCTGTATGACACCATATTGCAGCAGCGACAGGGTTTGTCCTGTTACCATCACCACGCCGTAACCCATAACCTGTGTACCAGGGTCGAGGCCGAGGATGATTTTTTCTTTGACTGGCATGGTTTTCTTTTTCACTCAAAAGCCGCTAAGGAGATCAACGCAAAGGTCGCATTGTGTTTCTTTGCATACTTTGCGTGGAATTTACTTTGCGCGCTTTGCGTGAAATCCAAAAATGGCATTTATAATCCTGGTTTCCATCTATGCCGTCCTTATTTTGGTGCTTGCCTTTGGCTTTGCGCGCCTTGAGGAATTCCGCGAGCCAAAAGATCCTAAGCTTCACTTTATATCGATAATCGTTCCTGTTCGCAACGAGCCTATAGTCACCGACTTTTCGAACATCGATTACCCTGCCGATAAGTTCGAAGTAATAATTGTTGACGACTCCGATGTGCCGATGCGCAATGCAACACTTCGTTCACCATCACCAGGAAAGAAAGCAGCGATCACCGCAGGAGTAAACGCAGCGAGAGGAGAGGTCATTGTGACAACGGATGCCGACTGCACCGTTCAATCGCAGTGGCTGAAGGAGATAAACAAAGCATTCCAGGATCCAACAATAAAAATGCTTGTTGGTGGTGTGAGGATCGAAGAGGATGGCACTTTTTTTTCCAGGCTCCAGGCGTTGGAATTTGTCAGTGTCGCTGTTACAGGTGCCGCCACTTTGGGACTAGGCTTTCCAACGATGTGCAATGGAGCGAATCTTGCGTATCGAAGAGCAGCGTTCCTCGAAGTCGGTGGTTACCAGGGTAACGAAAAAATTTCTTCCGGCGATGACGAATTCCTAATGAACAAATTCCATAAAGAGTCTGTAAGATATCTCTACTCAAAAGATTCCCTCGTCACCTCGTCACCTCTCCACCTCCTCACCTCCTTCCTCTCTCAACGACTCCGCTGGGCCGGCAAGTGGCGCGCGAACACATCGCCATTCACAAAGATCTTCGCCGTCATTATTTTTTTCTTTCACGTTTCGTTTACCGCCATTCTCGTCGGCACGTTTACCGGCCAACCGATTTTCCTCTGGCTTCTGCTGGCGAAAGCTTTTGTGGAAGCTGTCTTGTTAATTCCTGCCGCAATTTTCTTCGGAGTACAATGGCGTTGGATACCTTTCTTTGTACTACAATTAGTTTACTCGCCTTACGTTATTATCGTCGGAATCTTGTCGCAGGTAGTTTTACCAAAATGGAAGGGAAGAGCAGTTGAGGCGAAGGTCTAAGGTTTCTCACGGAATGCAGAGCCTGCCCCGTACTTGTTGCGGGGGAAAACACAGAATTTCTTGATAAACCTTCCGTGACTTCCGTGGTTTCCGTGAGAACCTTTAATTTAGAGCCTTGTATGACCGAGCTGCTGCTGAAGAAACAAGTTGAAAAAAAAGAGTTGGAGCTGAATGCCCTTCTCGAGATCACCCAGGCGATCAATAGCAATCTGCCTGAAGAGTCTCTCTATAAAATATTCAACTTCACCCTCCGCTCCAATCTCAACCTGCGCAAGATGGCCCTCTTCGTGCTCGACGAGATCTGGAACTGCAAAGTCCAGTTCGGAACACAAAAAAACTACGCCAAAACACGCCTCGACGACCGCGTGAAGCTCGTAAAGAGCATTCACAAAATGTCGGAATTTGAGAACTGCGACTTCGACGAGTTCGACCTCGTAATACCCGTTGCCCACAAGTCCGACACCCTGGCACTCGTTTTTATCGGCAAGCTCGATGAAAATATGTCGGAGCACGAACAGGCCGAAAGCATCAAGTTCATCCAGGCGCTCAGCAATATTATTATAGTCGCGATAGAGAATAAGAAACTAGCCCGCAAACAACTCGAACAGGAAGCGTTCCGCAAAGAGCTCGAGATCGCCAGCGACGTTCAACAGTTCCTGTTCCCGAAAAAACTACCGAACACCGAACGGCTTCGCGTAGAAGCAAGCTATCTCCCGCACGATCGCGTGGGCGGCGACTACTACGACTATGTGCCGATCAACAAAAATCAATTCCTCATTTGTGTAGCCGACGTAAGTGGCAAAGGGATTCCTGCTGCGCTTATGATGTCGAACTTTCAGGCATCATTGCGTACACTGCTCCGCCAAACACCCAATCTCACCGAGATCGTCGAGGCGCTCAATTACCAGGTGTTGGAGAACACAAAAGGAGAGAAGTTCATCACATTCTTCGGAGCCGTATACGATCTCTCACTTCATACCATGGTGTACGTAAACGCCGGCCACAATCCACCCATACTCTACACTCCCAATGATGGACTTCGATTGCTGGAAGACGGAAGTACTGTGCTTGGCGCTATGCACCCGCTCCCGTTCATGAACGAGGGCTTCATCACCAACCTCAAGAACTTCACATTGTTTGCCTATACCGATGGCCTCACGGAGACCACCAACGAAGCCGGGCAGGAATTCGGCTTATCGTCGCTGCAGACATATTTTGAAAAGAACAAGGAAAAAGATCTCAAGACCATCCACCAGGACATTATCGTAAGTCTCGACGGTTTCAAAGGCCGCAATAGTTATCGCGATGATATTACTTTATTGAGCTGTCGGGTTTCAAACCCATGAGATTTTTCAGAACTCCATCTGTTCTCCGGTCGTTTTATCCGTCACTGTTATGGAAAGTCGACACTCATGAAAAAGAGATCTATTTAACTTTCGACGACGGGCCGATCAATGGACCTACAGATCTTGTTCTCGACACACTGCGATCATTCAAAGCGAAAGCAACGTTCTTTTGTATCGGCGACAACATCAAAAAACATCCCGGTCAATTTAAGAAGATCATCGACGAAGGTCATTCCGTCGGCAATCATACATTCAATCACCTGAACGGATGGAGAACCTCCAACGAACACTACATTCAGAACATAATCGAGTGTCAGAAACTGTTGCCCGATACGAAACTGTTCCGACCTCCGTTCGGAAGGATCAAGAGATCGCAGATCCCTCTGTTAAAAGACTATACGATCGTAATGTGGGACGTGCTTACCTTCGACTACGATAGCTCACTGAACGAAGACCGGTGTCTTCGCGGTGCGGTGGATTCGGTCCGTTCTGGCTCGATCGTTGTATTTCATGATAGCATCAAGGCAGAAAAGAACCTCACTTACGTTTTGCCACGGTTTATGGAACATTGCGCTTCGAAGGGCTATTCACTTAAGTCGCTATAGTGTCTAAGAATATCCTCATTTGTCCCCTCGATTGGGGATTGGGTCACGCAACCCGTTGTATCCCGGTGATTCGCGAACTGCAGTCGTTGGGACACAACGTGATCATTGCCGGCAGTGGACCGTCGCTTGTCCTCCTCAAGATCGAATTCCCCACAAATAAGTTCTACGACATCGTTTCGTACGGCATCAATTACTCGCGCAAGGTGCCCTTGATGGTTCACCTGTTCATGAAGCTGCCGTCTCTTCCCTCGATCGTAAGAAGAGAGAACAAACAGATCGCCACGATCGTCCAACAGGAAAAGATTGATTACATCATCTCCGACAATCGATATGGCTGCTATCATAAAAGCGTCCCGTCGGCAATCATCATCCATCAATTAAGCTTGCGGTTGCCGTTGATCATGAAAGGCGCGGCAGATTCGTACAACCGCAGGCTCATCAGGAAGTTCAACCAGTGTTGGGTGCCCGATACACCCGATCGCAAACTCGGTGGCATACTTTCGATGAGTAAAAGTATTACCCCCAAGTTCATTGGCCCGCTTTCGCGGATGACCGGTAACAGGTTCAGTACAACCTCTTTCCGCGTATTGGGTCTCGTGTCGGGACCAGAACCACAACGCACGATGTTCGAAGAGCTTTTGTTCCGTGAACTGAATACCTCGAGCCTCGATTATTATATGGTTCGGGGATTGCCCTCCGAAAAAAATTCGAACCACGAGAGGTCGTTCACGCACCTTCCTTCTCAACAACTTAACGATATGATCAATGCCGCCGAAGTTGTTGTATGTCGTCCAGGGTATAGTACAATAATGGACCTTGCCATCCTTAAGAAGAAAGCGATCTTTGTACCTACACCCGGTCAAACCGAACAGTTGTATCTTGCCAGGGAGCTCGAGCGAAAGAAGATAGCACCCATGGTATTGCAGCGCGAGCTGTCATTAACATCGGCGCTTGCAAAGCTTAATGAATACTCCGGTTTCACCGACGACTATTTAAAGACGAATTATTTACAAACCACCCTTCGTGAATTTCTGGATTGATACGCATGCACACGTTTACTCAGAGGAGTTTAGATCCGATCGCCCCGATATTATCGGCCGCGCTGTTGATGCAGGTGTAAAAAGAATATACATGCCCAACGTCGATCATACGTCGATCGATGGAATGCTTGAGCTGGAAGAAAAAAATCCCGGGACCTGTATCCCTATGATGGGATTGCATCCTACATCTGTAAAGAAAGATTTCGAGAAAGAGCTCTATACGGTTGAGAGCTGGCTGTTCAAAAGAAAGTTTGCGGCGGTTGGTGAAATGGGAACCGATCTTTATTGGGACAAATCCTTTTGGGAGCAGCAGAAAGAAGCTTTCAAAATACAGGTCGGTTGGGCGAAGCAATTAAAGCTTCCGATCGTTATTCACTGCCGCGAGTCTATGGACCAAACGATAGAGCTTCTCGAACCGATGCTCGATGGAAAACTTACAGGTGTGTTCCATTGCTTCAACGGCACGTTAGAGCAGGCACGAAAGATCACGTCGATGGGATTCTATTTAGGGCTAGGCGGTGTGTCTACTTTTAAGAATAGTGGGATGGATGTTGTGATCCCCGATCTGGATGTTGATAATATTGTGCTCGAGACCGACAGCCCATACCTTGCTCCGGTGCCACATCGTGGCAAGAGAAATGAGCCTTCGTATATTCCTTTGATAGGAGAGAGGGTTGTGTCGTTGAAGAAGATCTCAAAAGAGGAATTGCAGGCAATAACTACCAGAAATGCTTTAAGGTTATTTGATGTACAGCAAGCAACGAATTAATACCGCCTCACCACAAGCTGCGAAATCCCGCGTGATGATCATCTACACGGGAGGAACGTTCGGCATGTCGTACAACAGTAGCGGTACCCTGGTGCCATTCGATTTTTCGTTGATCCTTGAACACCTGCCAACACTCAGAAACCTGTTCCTGGACCTTACCGTCATTTCTTTCGACAACCCCGTCGATTCCTCCAACATAGATCCTTCTCACTGGTCTGCCATCACAGAGATCATATTCGAAAATTATAATGACCAGGATGGGTTTGTTATCCTGCACGGCACCGATACAATGGCATATACCGCGTCGGCGCTGAGCTTCATGCTCCAGGGACTTGGCAAACCCGTGATCCTCACAGGGGCGCAATTGCCTATAGGCGAACCCAGGTCGGATGCACGCGAAAATCTTATCACATCATTGGAAATGGCGAGCCACAGATCAGTAGCCGAGGTTTGTATCTACTTCGATTACCAGTTGTTGCGAGGCAATCGTTCGAAGAAAGTAGAAAGCGAGCACTTCGATGCCTTCGAATCGGGCAACTACCCACCGTTGGCCACGGCTGGCGTAAAGATCGACTACAACATCTCCGCGATACACTCCCCCGATAAGAACGAAAAGCTCCGCTTGTTCAAAAGATTCGATACTTCTGTCTCGATCCTGAAATTATTCCCCGGCATTCAGCCGGCCGTGGTGCAATCGATACTGGACACACCGGGATTAAAGGCGATGATACTGGAAACATTTGGTTCCGGAAATGGCCCCACCGCTGCGTGGTTCATACAGCTGTTGAAAAAGGCGATCGATCGCGGATTGCTGATCCTCAATGTTTCACAATGCCCCGGCGGAATGGTAATGCAGGGCCGCTACGAGACCAGTAAAATGCTGGAACAGATCGGTGTAATAGGAGGAAGGGACATGACAACGGAAGCCGCGCTCACGAAACTGATGCTGCTTATAGGGGAGCATGGAGTAGAGGAGGCCAAAAAGAAGATGGCGGTTTCGATTGCAGGGGAGTTGACGATGGGATGAGGTGATGAGATGACGAGGTGATGAGGTGATGAGGTGAGGAGGTGAGGAGGTGAGGAGGCGGACTGCGTCCGCTGAAGCGCGCGTTTGGCGCGAAAGCGGAGAGGGCGGGATTCGAACCCGCGATACCCTTTCAGGTATACACACTTTCCAGGCGTGCTCCTTCAACCACTCGGACACCTCTCCAAAAAAAGCTTGCCCCGCATTTGATGCGAGGGCCACAAAGAAATGGATAAAATCGTCAATCCCAATGCGAAAAATGGGGCATTTGGGTTATCGATAAATTACAAACAAAAGAATATTCTGTGTGACTAACGGAACTGAAACGCATTCTACGGTAACAATGGAAAAAGGTAGAATCAGATTGCAGAAATTTTTCAATAATTTTCTTTACAAATCGCCAAAACGTTTAATTTTGGGCGACTTCAAAGTTATCTTAAACCTTAAACCATGAAAAAACAACTCGCTATTTTCGCTTTTGTGGGAGCTTTTCTCTTGAGTGCTGTTTCGGCATTTGCACAAGACACTCCTGCAGCCGCAGCTGACGGAGAACAGTCATTCCACCAGGTGGTAAAAGATTGGTTCATTGACGGTGGTGTAGAATTTATGTGGCCCATCCTTATCACATTCGTTGTGGGTCTTGCCATCGCTATTGAACGCATCATCACCCTTAACCTTGCAAGAACAAACACTAAAAAGCTTTTGGCGAGAATTGAAGACGCCCTTGCAAAAGGTGGCGTTGAAGCAGCTAAAGAAGTAACAAAAAATACCCGCGGTCCTGTTGCATCTATCTTCACTCAAGGCCTTATGAGGGCTAACGAAGGTGTGGATATGGTTGAAAAATCAGTTACATCGTACGGTGGTGTTGAAATGGGTAAACTCGAAAGAGGCCTTATCTGGATCTCCCTCTGTATCTCACTCGGACCAATGCTCGGATTCTTCGGTACTGTAATCGGGATGGTGCAGTCGTTCGACGCGATCGAAGCTGCCGGTGATATCTCTCCTCAAGTTGTTGCCTCTGGTATGAAAGTGGCCCTTATCACAACTGTCGGTGGTCTTATCGTAGGTATGGTGCTCCAGGTGTTGTACAACTACCTCGTATCAACAATCGACGGTCTTGTGAACAGCATGGAAGATGCTTCAATCTCCCTTGTTGACATCATCGTGAAGCACAACCTGAAAAAATAATAAGCAATAGACTATGGATATTATTGATATCGGTCTTTATCTAACAGCCTTCCTGCTCATCGCTTCTCTCGGGGCGCTGATTCTGCTGGAGGTGTTCAACCTGCTTAAAGACCCTAAGGCACTCATATTCGCCGGCGGAGTTATCGTCGGCCTGGTTGTACTGTTCTTTATCTCCTACGCGTTGTCGACTGGAGATATCAAGACAAAGTACACCGCCCTTGGTGTAGGTGAAGGAAGCTCAAAGCTGATAGGCGCTGGCCTCATCATGCTCTATATCTTCCTCTTCGCTTCCATCATCGGAATGGTTCTTTCTGAAATCTATAAAATCTTCAAGTAATGGCGCGTTCCACACCTGAAATCCCAAATGCATCTATGGCGGATATCGCCTTCTTGCTTCTTACCTTCTTCCTGGTAACGACAACGATTTCAAACGACCGTGGATTGCAATTGCTTTTACCTCCTCCTCCGGATCCCAACCAGGAACAAATAAAGTTCCAGCAACACAACCTGTTCACTATCCAGTTGAACTCGTCCGATGCGTTGCTCGTGGAAGGCGAACCGATGAGCGATGTTTCAGGTTTAAAAGAACAGATCAAGAAGTTCATTATGAACAAGGGTGCAGACCCGGAACTGTCCGACAGCCCTGAAAAAGCAGTTGTGTCTTACAAGACAGACCGCGGTACAAGTCACAGACGCTTCGTTGAGATCCTCGACATCATCCAGGGTTCGTATTACGACATCTGGGCCGAGCGCGCGGGTGTTACCAACAAGCGCTTCCGTGAAGCCGCATCTGATCTTCAGAATGAGGAAAACAGGGCGATCTACGACAAAGGTCTCGGAAAACGCCCCGACGGTTCTAACGAAGTGCCGATGGCGATATCCATCGCCGAACCTACTAAGATTGGCGGCTAAGAAAACGAACACACAATGGCAAAGTTCAAGAAAAAAGCAAACGTAAAACAGGAAATACCAACATCGTCGATGCCCGACGTTGTGTTCATGCTCCTGTTCTTCTTCATGGTGACAACCGAATTGAGAAAGACCTCAATCGAGGTGTACCAGCGTATCCCCGAAGCAACGCAACTGCGTAAGCTTCAAAGGAAGTCGCTCGTTACAAACCTCTATGTCGGCGCCCCCAAGAAGCAAGAACAGTACGGTACCGAACCCAAGATCCAGGCAAACGATGCGTTTATCGAACCCGCTGATATCATCCAATGGGTGAACCAGGAGAAAGATAAGCTTCCTGAAAACGAACGCGACCAGTTGACTATCGCAATGAAGGTAGATAACGAAGCAAAGCGTGGTATCCTCGCCGACGTGGAGACTGAACTCCGCAAAGGCAATGCGCGAAAAGTGTTGTACACAACGCGCGAAAAAGAAGGACCTAAGTAAGAAGTTGTTTTTCATGTTTTCATAAACTTGTCCCGGTTTACCCGGGGGATCCCGGGTAATACCGGGATCTTTTTTTATGACAAAGATCACCCCCGACCAACCACGCCTCATCAGGGCATGGACCATGTATGACTGGGCCATCTCAGTCTATAACCTCGTCATTACCACCACGTTCTTTCCCATTTACTTCCTCGGCGTCACCAGTTCGGCGTATGGCGAAGACACCATTCCGTTCTTCGGATTCACGTTCAAGAACTCGCCGCTGTATCAATACACCCTTGCATTCTCTTATCTCTCGATCTCATTGCTGTTACCCATCATCTCATCGATAGCCGATGCGCGCGGCAGCAAAAAACGTTTCATGCAGCTCTTCTGCTACATCGGCGGACTCGGATGTATCGGGCTGTTTTGGTTCAAAGGAGCCCAGCCGAGTGTCGAGTGGGGACTGTTCTGTTTCCTGTTGGCAACCATAGGATATTGCGGAAGCTTCACATTTTATAATTCGTATCTCCCCGAGATTGCTTCGCCCGCAAATCAAGACCGTGTAAGCGCCCGGGGCTTCGCCATGGGTTATATCGGCGCCGTTATCCTGCAGCTTGTCGGATTTGCCCTGGTGATCTACTTCAGCGGTAAGGGTGATAAGACGTCAGGTCCATTGATCACATTCTTGCTGGTCGGTCTTTGGTGGATCGGCTTTGCTCAGTTTACATTCCTTCGATTGCCAGCTCCTCCAAAGAAAATGAGGGAGTACGGGACCAACATGTGGGTGCAAGGCTTTGTCGAGCTTAAGAAAGTCTGGAATAAGCTAAGAGCTCTCCCGAAGCTGCGCTCATACCTGGCGTCGTTCTGGTTCTATAGCATGGGTGTACAAACCGTAATGCTCGCTGCCACTATGTTTGGTCAGAAAACGTTGGGGCTTCCTACCGACAAGCTGATCATTACTATTGTTCTCATACAACTCGTCGGTATTGGAGGTGCATTCCTGATGTCAAGGCTCTCGTCGACTTATGGCAACCTTAGGGTCTTGATGGGTGTAGTGTTGTTCTGGATCGCGATCTGCGTCTCGGCATACGAAGTTGCCGAGTATAAGGAGTCGGGACATTCTGCCGAGTTTTCCTTTTATGGACTGGCCGTCGCCGTTGGACTCGTTATGGGTGGCATACAAGCATTGAGCCGCAGCACGTACAGCAAGCTCATGCCCGTTACCGACGACACCGCATCGTTCTTTAGTTTCTATGATGTTACGGAGAAGACGGCCATCGTTGTAGGAACGTTCACGTTTGGATACATCGATAATATTCTCGGCATGAAAAACTCAGTGCTGAGCCTCATCGTATTTTTCGCATTGGGATTTGTCGGGTTAGTGATCACCAACCGCATCAAAACGGAGGAAAGTCCGTCGCAAACTTAGCATCCACGCCTGCCTTCGGTGCCGCGCAGCAGTAGTGGACCATTCCATTTGTAACCGCGAGATAAGTCGCGCCTATCGTCATGTTGTATACAGCTATTTGATTGAATGCTTTTTGTGTGAGTTTGATCACGGGCGATTTGCATTCGATCAGCATCCAGGGTTTCCCTTCCCGATCACGGATCAGTATATCGGAACGTTTCTGTAATCGGTTATAGGCAAGCGATCCTTCAATGCGGAACAGGGCTTTAGGATATTTCAGGTGGTTTATCATGAAATGAATAAAATGTTGTCTTACCCATTCCTCAGGGGTGGCCACCACGTATTTTTTTCGAATGATGTCGAAAATATATACTTTGCCTTCCTCTTTCTTCAAGGACAGTGCCGCTTCAGGAAGATTTAGTTTGTACACGTGTTTTTTTGTTTCTCACGGAATACACGGAATACACGGAAAGCACGGAAATAAAAATGCTTGCGCCTTGTGGTTTGTATACTTCCGTGTTTTCCGTGAGAGATTAACCAGTTCCAAAGAAATATTTTTTAAGTATGAAGAGCAAACAGGAAATAGTGGAAAACTGGCTACCCCGGTATACCGGTATGCCATTGGAGTCGTTTGGTAAGTATATTCTCCTGACCAACTTCGATAACTATGTAAGACTATTCGCTGAATGGCATAACGTTGAAGTGCACGGGAGCGATCGTGCATTTCGTTGTGCAACCGCCGAAGGCATCACTATTATCAACTTCGGCATGGGCAGTCCCAACGCCGCAACAGTCATGGATTGCCTCACAGCAATCAAGCCGGAAGCATGTTTGTTTCTTGGTAAATGTGGTGGATTAAAAAGTAAAAACTCTATAGGCGACTTCATTCTTCCCATCGCAGCCATTCGCGGAGAGGGTACTTCGAACGACTACTTTCCACCCGAGGTTCCGTCGCTGCCGGCATTTGCATTGCAAAAGGCGACATCAACAACCATCCGCGATTATAACCAGGACTATTGGACAGGTACCGTTTACACAACCAACCGGCGCGTGTGGGAGTGGGATGAAAATTTTAAAGAATACCTGAAACGTATCCGCGCTATGGCTATCGACATGGAAACAGCAACGATATTCTCAACGGCGTTTTATAATGATATACCAGCCGGAGCTCTGTTGCTCGTATCGGATTCGCCGATGAGCCCCGAAGGTGTAAAAACCGAAGTCAGTGATAAGCACGTTACCACTAACTTCGTTGAGTTACATATCAAGATTGGAATTGGATCGCTGAAGCAGCTGATCAATAACGGTATGACCGTTAAACACCTACAGTATTGAGCTGAGATCTGTGAATGGAAGGTTGAATGCATCCGCTACAGCCTTATACACAACCTTTCCATTAATCACGTTCAGACCTTTCCTGAGATCTGTATTATCCTGCGCAGCCTTCTTCCAGCCATTGCCGGCAAGCTTGATGGCATAAGGCAATGTTGCATTCGTAAGCGCAAGCGTCGATGTATAAGGAACAGCGCCAGGCATGTTGGCAACGCAATAGTGAACCACGTCGTCGATGATGTAGGTAGGATTCTCGTGCGTTGTAGGCTTACAGGTTTCAATACACCCACCCTGGTCAACAGCAACATCGACCAATACGGTACCGGGACGCATCGACTTAAGCATATCGCGAGTGATGAGCTTCGGTGCCTTTGCGCCAGGGATGAGCACTGCGCCAACGATGAGGTCGTGTGTCTTTACGAGATCGCGGATCACATAATCGTTCGATACCATAGTGTGGACGTTCTTAGGCATCACATCGTCGAGGTAGCGGAGGCGATTTATATTAACATCGGTGATCGTTACATCGGCACCCATACCTGCTGCGATCTTGGCTGCATTGGTGCCAACCACACCACCGCCGAGGATCAAAACTTTTGCGGGCATCACGCCGGGCACACCGCCTAGCAATATGCCTCTGCCCTTTAAAGGCTTCTCGAGATATTTGGCGCCTTCCTGGATCGCCATCCTTCCGGCAACCTCACTCATCGGAACAAGAAGAGGAAGACTTCCATCGGGACGCTCTACTGTTTCGTAAGCGAGACAGATCGCTCCTGTCTTTATCATTGCGTGAGCAAGCGGTTCGTATGAAGCGAAGTGAAAGTATGTGAACACAAGCTGGTCTTTACGGATCAGCTCATACTCTTGCTCGATCGGTTCTTTTACTTTCATGATCATCTCGGCCGTAGCGAAAACCTCTTGAGCAGTTGAAAGGATCTTTGCGCCGGCGCTATTGTATTCATCGTCGCTGAATCCACTTCCGTCGCCGGCTTTTGTCTGGATGTAAACGGTGTGACCGCGTTTAACAAGCTCCTGAGTGCCGGCAGGTGTAAGGGCAACCCTGTTTTCATTGTTCTTGATTTCCTTGGGAACGCCGATGATCATTTTTGATGAATTTAGTTTCTCGTAGTCGAATTAAAGCCTTAAAATGGGCGTGCAAATATAATGAACACAACCATTTTTGCATTCTATGGATCTCTTCGGCGTGGTATGGAAAACTACGTCCTTCATAAAAATCACCTTAAATATCTTTTTTCCGCACGCATTCGCGGATACAGCCTTTATTCACGGGGTGAATTTCCTGTTGCAGTCAGATCTTCCAATACAAACGACTCAATTGTAGTCGAGCTATTCAGCATAGCCGATAGGAGTACGCGGGAAATGATCCATAAACTGGAGATGGACGAAGGATATTATTTTGAAACGATCACAATCGATGGGATCGAAGCAGGGATCTATCTGTATGAAACGCCGGAAAATTATCAGCCTGTTCGAAGCGGAGATTGGGTAACTTTCTTTCGCGAAACACATTAATGAAAGTATAATATTGCGCAGCTCTTCGCCTCTTTGAAGCACGCTGCTATTTTGCCTATTTTTGACCTGCCTGCCGGCAAGGCAGGCACAATCGTTTGATACGTGAGCGCGCCCAAAACAGTAACTGTGTCTAAATCGGAGAAAAAGATCCTGCCTACCGCCAGGCAGGTTGCCTCGATCCTGTCCGATTTCCGCCTTGCCTGCGAAAGCAGGGAAGCAAGTTTGCTTGGGCGTAAAGAAGTATTCCTCGGCAAAGCGAAGTTCGGCATCTTCGGCGACGGCAAAGAGATCGCCCAGATCGCTATGGCCAAAGTCTTCCGTGATGGCGACTTCCGCGCAGGATACTATCGCGACCAAACATTCATGCTCGCAATCAATGAGCTCACGCTCGAACAATATTTCGCCCAGTTATATGCGCATACCGACGTAGAAGCCGATCCCGCGTCGGCCGGCCGCCTCATGAACGGTCACTTCGCCACGCGCATGCTCGACGAAAAAGGCGAACTCCGCGAGCTATCGAAACTGAAGAACAGCAGCTCCGATGTGTCGCCCACCGCTGCACAAATGCCGCGCCTGCTCGGTCTCGCTTACGCATCAAAATTGTTCAGAGAGAATCCTGAACTCACGAAGTTCAAGAACCTTTCAAACAACGGTAACGAAATTGCATTCGGTACTATAGGCAACGCATCCACTTCAGAAGGCATGTTCTTCGAAGCGATCAATGCCGCCGGCGTATTGCAAGTTCCAATGCTCACGTCTGTATGGGACGACGACTACGGCATCTCCGTATCAAACGAATACCAGACCACGAAAGGAAGCATCTCTAAAATACTCGCGGGTTTCCAACGCAACGAAGACGAGAAAGGCTTCGAGATCTTCACCGTTAAGGGTTGGGACTACAATGCGTTGATCGACACGTATCGCAAAGCAGAAAAGATCTGTCGCGAAGAGCATGTTCCTGTTATCGTCCACGTCGATGAGATGACGCAGCCACAAGGTCACTCCACCTCCGGCTCGCACGAACGATATAAATCGAAAGAACGACTTCAGTGGGAGGCAGAGCACGATTGCATCCACAAGCTCCGCGAGTGGGTGATCGAACAAGGCTTCGCCACCGCCGAAGAGATGGACAAGATCGAGAAAGAAGCAAAAGCAAGGGCAAAGCAAGCACGCGACAACGCGTGGAAAGCTTTCGTTGCCGACATGGATCGCGATCACCAGTCGCTGTTGAAGCTGCTCGAAGAAGCCGCCGACAACAATCCCGGTATCGAAGACATCCGTCGCACGCTTCTGGAGACGATCAATCCCATGCGTCTCGACGACCAGAAGGCAGCGAAAGCAGCCTTCCGTTTCCTCATCAACTCCGACGCGCCAGTACGTACCGAGCTGGCTGCGTGGATCCGTCGTACCGCTGCAGAGAACTTAGACCGATACAGCACACACCTCTATAGCCAGTCGGATCATTCAGCGCTCAAGGTTCAACGCATCGACGCAGTTTATTCCGAGAGCTCGCTGGTTGTCGACGGTCGCGAAGTGCTCCGTGCCTGCTTCGAAGCAGCATTGAGCAGGGATCCCCGTGTTCTCGCCTTTGGAGAAGATGTGGGCAAGATCGGCGACGTCAACCAGGGCTTCGCAGGGCTCCAAAAAATATTCGGAGAGCTTCGAGTCAGCGATACCGGTATTCGCGAATGTACGATCGTGGGTCAGGGTATCGGCGCCGCTTTGCGTGGGCTACGACCGATCGCCGAAATACAGTATCTCGATTATTTGCTCTACGCCGTTCAGATCCTTTCCGACGACCTGGCGTGCCTGCAATATCGTACGCGTGGAGGTCAGAAGGCTCCGCTTATTATTCGCACGCGTGGCCACCGTCTCGAAGGCGTATGGCACGCAGGTTCACCCATCGGTATGATCCTTGGAAGTCTCCGTGGCATCTACCTGCTCGTACCGCGTAATATGACACAGGCAGCCGGTATGTACAATACCATGCTGCAATCCGACGATACTGCATTGATCATCGAGTGTCTCAATGGGTATCGTTTGAAAGAACGCATTCCCGATAACATCGGAGAGTTTACCGTAGCCCTCGGTGTTCCTGAAATACTTCGTGAAGGTAACGATATAACTATCGTTACTTATGGATCGATGTGCCGCGTGGTGATGGAGGCGGCCGAGGAACTTTCGAAAGTCGGTATCTCCTGCGAGGTGATCGACGTGCAAACGCTGCTGCCTTTCGATATCAATAACACGATCACAGAGTCGATCAGAAAAACAAACCGCGTGATCTTTGCCGACGAAGACGTGCCCGGTGGTGCCACTGCATTCATGATGCAGAAAGTTCTTGAAGAACAGGGTGCCTATCAATTCCTGGATTCACGACCGAGAACGATCGCCGCTAAAGAACATCGTCCCGCTTATGGCAGCGATGGAGACTACTTCAGCAAACCTAATTCGGAAGAAGTTTTCGACGTGGTGTATGAGGTGATGAGCGAAGCAGATCCTTCGTCGTTCCGTCCTCTTTATTGACCAGTGTAATTACTCGGTTAGAGTAAACTCCCTTGTTGTAACCTCGTTGCTCTTGTGAAGCGCCCTGTCTTCGATATAGGTTCGAAGCCGTAGAGTTTTTGCACCGAAAAGCGTTTGAAAGGAAACAGACGGGATCGCATAGCGGATCGTTCCTTCCAGGGGAGTTTCATCTCTTGGATTTTCCGCAAGAACGGGGATACGTCCGTGGAAGATACGAACACCGCAGTTAGGATAGGTGAAGAAGTCCTGTTCGTTGAAAGGATCAAACGGTTTGCTTGGATCTGTCGGGTTGTCGTTCTTGATCTCGAATGTAACGAAGATGTTGTTGTAATGCGGATTGAGCGTGAAGAATAAAGTATCGAGTGGTATGGTAGGAGTCTCCTCGTTGTTATCGTCATCGTAATAAATAACCTCCCAGTTCACACAATTGTAAGGCTTCGAAAAGGTTCTCTTCCGGGGAGGATCGAAACTGCGGTCCAGGAACAAAGTATCATACTGTGGTTCCTTCAGATCCGAAACGTCGATGTACTTGTCGAATTCGGTGATGGTTGGATTAATGAACCAGCAGCGATTATTGTAGCTGGTACAGTCGTCGTAATAAGAACCGTCGGGTTGAAGCGGCGAAGTTGTATAATACCAGCGATCGTTGAAGGGAGGACCGGTCTCCTCTGAAGACACTCCGACGTCGCCGTCGCCGTCTTTGAAATTCAGCATGAGAACGATGGTATCGGCAGCTTTGATGCCGTTGGATTGTGTGCCGCCTTTAACAAAGCTTACGCTTTTGAACGAGATCTCGGGTGAATCGGGATACTCCGGGGGATCGAAGCAGGAAGAAACGAGTGCCCCGCAAAAAACAAACACCAACAGCCGCCGGAACATCTTCATTCTTCTATTTTTACAACATGAAAATTAGTCAAAGCCTTGGAGACTTTTCAGAGTTTTGAGGAAGTTTTATACCGTGTAAACGAGAATTCATTCGAAGAAATTGCCTTAAAACTCTTCCATTTCCAGGCAAGTTACAATCCGGTCTATTCTGAATACATACGGCACCTCCGCATAAAGCCGGGTTTGGTCGACACTCTTGAACAAATCCCGTATTTGCCGGTATCCTTCTTCAAGAACCACGATATAAAAACGGGCGACTGGCAGACAGCAGCCACGTTTACCAGCAGCGGTACCACGGGAATGATCTCGTCGAAGCACGCGGTGCACGACGTTGGATTTTACCTTGAGAATGCGGCGAGGTGTTTTACTTTTTTTTATGGTGATCTGTCCGGCTATCGATTCCTTGCGCTGTTGCCTTCTTATGCAGAGCGTGGCGGATCTTCCCTGATAGCCATGATCGAGGCCTTCATCAAGCGCGGAGCAGGAGGATTCTATCATCAAAACAAGTCAGGTTTACTGGAGGCAATCAGAAAGCCTGATCACAGGAAGACGATCCTTTGGGGTGTTACCTACGCGTTGTTGGATCTTGCAGAGAGTGATGAGCCTGCCTTGCCGGCAGGCAAGCCTGCCTGGCCGGCAGACAAGCTCGATCTTTCAAATTGCATCGTGCTCGAAACTGGTGGCATGAAGGGTCGTCGTGCCGAGATAACCCGTGCGGAGCTGCACCAATTCCTTGGGTCGCGGTTCCATACGCCTGCTATCCATTCGGAGTATGGAATGACTGAACTAATGTCGCAGGCGTATTCATCCGGGAACGGCATATTTAGCTGTCCGCCCTGGATGAGGATCCTGCTGCGCGACCCGGAGGATCCCCGCGAAGTGATCTCGGGACGGGGCCTCTCTGACGGGCAGACCCGCCGGGGAGGAATTAACATAATCGACCTGGCAAATATCCGCACTTGCGCCTTTATCGAAACCCAGGATTTAGGGAGAATGGGTCAAAACGGTAGTTTTGAGGTACTTGGACGAATGGACAATTCAGACGTGCGGGGGTGTAATCTTTTGGTCGAGTAGCCTTGCCTACCGGCAGGCGGGCTGTTTTTTTCGGTGAACGGGAATTATGTCACCGCGACGTTTGTTTTCATCATCAGGAACCTTATTTTTGTTCGTTACCCAAATTACAATCCGTCATGAAGAAAGTACTCGCAGTCGTTGTAATCGCAGCTATCGTTTCATCGTGCAGCACTTACACTTGCCCTACTTACAGCAAGAAAGACGTTAAGAAGAACGTAGCTGAGAACAAGATCTAAGAGAGTTTAAACACCCGCTCTCTAAGTTCTTTTATCAGACGTATTTCTTTACATCCTCTTCCGTGATCTTGTCTTCGCTCATGATCACGAGCCTCTCAACAACATTTCGCAGTTCCCGAATATTACCCGACCAGGGTTGCTTCTTTAGCTCGTCAAGCGCTTTCTTTTCGATCGTCTTTTTCTTCGCACCGTATTCTTCAGCAATGTCGCCCAGGAATTTCTCGGTAAGCAATGGAATATCTTCTGAGCGATCTTTCAGTGCCGGCACTTTTATGATGATCACACCAAGCCTGTGATATAAGTCTTCACGGAAGCGGTTTTCTGCGATCTCTTTTTTCAGATCTTTATTTGTTGCTGCAACAACACGCACGTTCACGGAGATATCTTTATCGCCACCTACGCGTGTGATCTTGTTCTCCTGAAGTGCGCGAAGAACTTTCGCTTGCGCGGATGCGCTCATGTCGCCGATCTCGTCGAGGAACAATGTTCCGCCGTCGGCCTGTTCGAACTTGCCGATGCGTTGTTTGATTGCCGATGTGAACGATCCTTTTTCGTGACCGAACAATTCGCTTTCGATCAGCTCTGAAGGGATGGCGGCACAATTCACCTCAACGAAATCGCCATTGGCACGCGGACTATTTTCGTGGATGGCGCGGGCAACGAGTTCCTTTCCGGCGCCGTTGGGTCCCAGTATCAGAACACGTGCGTCGGTTGGAGCTACTTTCGAGATCATCTCTTTTACTTGCTCCATTTCCTTCGATTCGCCGACCATCGCGAACTTGTTGGCTACCTTCTTTCGAAGTGTTTTTGTTTCCCGAACGAGGGTGCCCTTGTCGAGAGCATTGCGCAATGTTATAAGAAGGCGGTTAAGATCCGGAGGTTTTTGAAGGAAGTCGTAGGCACCGAGCTTTGTTGCATCGACGGCCATTTCTGTGGAACCGTGTGCGGAGATCATGATGAATGTTGTGCCGATGCCTTTCTCTTTTGCTTTCTGAAGGACTTCCATTCCATCCATCTTCGGCATTTTAACGTCGCAGAAAACAACGTCGAAGTTTTTGCTTTCGAGGAGGTTCAAACCTTCCTGCCCGTCGCGGGCTTCTTCTACTTCAAGCTTTAATTCTTTCTGGTCTTTGAGGATGTCTTTGAGTACGGCGCGGATGGCGGCTTCGTCTTCGATTAGTAGAATACTCGGCATTCGGAATGATTTCGAAATCTGTAAAGTTAAAAATATGCAAGCCTGTAAGCCGGGTTCTGTCTCCTGTAGAGACCGTGGTCTGCTACAGGGTTCTATCATTTATCTGGTTTCTTTCTCGCGAAAGAAATCTAGCGGCCTACCCGTCACGCTGTAGACAACGAGCAGTTGTCCTTTCTTTCGAAAAAACGTGACCTATTTGGCCTTTCAACTCGTAAGGTTTACCATGCCCCTGATGTCACCACCAGGGCGGTGGGCTCTTACCCCACCTTTTCACCTTTACCCAGAAGTCACGCAAGTGTACTTCGGGGAAGTCTGTTTTCTGTGGCACTGTCTGTCCTTGAAGCGACGTTAGCCTGCTCAAGGCCTTCCCGTTAGGAAGTACGATGCTCTGTGTTGCCCGGACTTTCCTCCCCATAGCGTATGCTGCGGGGCGATAGAACGGCTTGCATGTTGTAAAGGTAAGCAGTAAACGGTAAATGGTTGACGGTGGGTCCGGTTGTAACGTGAAACGGTAAGCGTAAGACCGCATACCGTCTACTGCTTACCGTCTACTGCCTACCGTCTACTGCTTACCGTCTACCCTTTCACTGAACGTCGGCGCCTGTGATCTTCATCTCGAATTGGTCTGCGACATTCGCGACCTCTGTCAGCATTTCCTTAAGCTGACTTTCACCGATGTGATCATAGTCGGCCGCGGCTTGTACCTGCAGATAGTTTTCTGTGATTGAAAAACGACTATAGCTCAGGAAGTTCGTTTGAGAGAGCAATGATCGATAATCTATATCCGGTCCGGCTGGACAGATCTTAGACGAGAACACAATAACTTTTCTATTATAAAGATCGCTGTGGCGCACTTCGCACGTAACGGTTTGTGCACGACCACCCGACACAGGCACGATAACTATCATGAGTTCGGGTGAGTATTCGTTGTAATCGCCGCCGATCTCGGCAGCGTACTTGTTTAAAAATGCTCTTAAGTCCATATCAATGAAGTTACGGAAAAAATCTAAAAATAAAGTGCGTGACCTCTTACGCCCTTCTTTGAAAACTCGATCGCCGGTGCCGGAACTTTTATGATGTTAACAACTTTGAGCACCGTTTTGAGAAACTTTGACCTCGTAGGGATGGCTGTAAAATCAATGTCCAGGCTTAAGTAATATTGACGATATGGATCAAGTCCAGCATCCAGATTTTGCCTATCGCGCGCGTACAGCATATCTTCGGCACCATAGCCCCCAGAAAGCTCAAGCCATTTAGGCCATTTGCTGTTGGGCATGAACTTCGCAACGTCGACAGATAACCATAACGTCTGCCCATTGTAGTTCTTCAGGATCTCCGAAGCGCCACTTCCCAAAACTTCAGGACGTTGCCTGGCCAACGATGTTCGATGGAATGAAAACTTTGGATGGATGCGAACGTCTTTCCAAACGAAAGATTGCCCCAAATAAAATAAACCTCCTGCAGCATTGGCAGCCAGATCTGTCACCGATGCGCCATAGGCTGCCGAGTATCCATCAAACACTTCGATCGATGACAGGATCAGCATACTCGTGACTGCCCCAATCACATCCGATTTTTTCCTCGAAAGATTGCAGCTACGAAGCACCATCGAAGCATTGTCTGCAACATGGAATGCCGAATAGAAATGGCCGACTTTATCCATCTGCTTCCACTCGGGTGCATCGTTGAAAAAATGAAAGGATTGTTTCGCCGCGTCGTTATACCAGGCGTTCCCAAGCACGATCATCGACGCCGTGTAGGCAACGCCGACGCTCGTCGAGGCGATGATGAGTTTCTTCTTGTTAACAGTGGAGTCCTGCTGGGCGATTGCCAGCGTCGGGGTGATCATCAAAAACACAAACGTTTTTAATGTCATCAGTTGTTTCCGGATTTCACGCTCACCTTATTGTTGATCGAATCGAGCTCCTCCAACTCTTCCAGCTCCATCTGTTTCTCCATTTCCCTTCGTCGCTTATCGCGGGCGCCGCGAAGAAGGTCTTTCACCTCGTTGAAGCTTTGCGTGTGCATGAGACTAAAGCCGGTCGTTACCGCCGTCTGTGAACCGAGCGAGCTCGACAATGCATTGAAGTTCGAACGGCTGTACATCTTCACTCTGAATTTTCCATCAGGCGTCAGAAGATAGTCCACGGTCCAGTCGCCTGCAATAGAAGCCACGCTCTGTTGTTGTTGATTCTGACTCGTGAACGTTCCATCGCGGGTAACGCGAAGGCGACCATTGAGGAACGAGTAGGAGAGACGAAGCTGGAAGGTGTTGAACGCTTCAGCATCCAGCGCGCCGAGGTCGAGATCGATCTCGAGATTCTGATCCACTTGCGTAAGCCAATAGCTCAGTTGATTTGATAGCAGTTCACTCACACTGTTTGCAAGGGATCCGCTGGTGCTGAATGCATCGAGTGGCGACAATCGGCGCAGAATGATCAGCGAAAATACCTGTCGTTTAAGTTCCTGCTCGTCGAGTCGTGTCTTGAATGCTGCGAAGTCGAAGCTCAATCGCTTCTGGGTTCCATTCGAGAGCGTTATCAATGTGGGCAGATCGGCAGATACCAGGTCGAACGCGAAGGTTGGCGACAACATCGGCCCATCGAGCTTCAGTTGTACTTCGATCGGGTACTTGCGCTTGATCGCAGCTTCCGATTGAATGTCCGGTTCCTTGTCGTAGATCGGCGCTAGCGACGCAAGCTGACGATAGCTTGCGGTAATGTTCATAATACCCGCATAGGGATCGCCATACCACAACAACCGGCTTCCGGGCTTAATGCTGAATTCTTTGTTTATGATGTCGTATAGTGTGAAGTTGTAAGCGCCCTCGGTGAATTGAATTCCACCGAACATATTGAACTCGCCCTTTGTGTCGAGCTGCAGCCTAAGATCGCCGTTGCCGCGACCGCGGATGATGTCACCTGCTTTGATATCGAAGATGATCTCCGCGTATGCAGCGGGTGTGATGTCGAGATTGATATCGACGGTGACACCGGTGAGCTCACGTTTCTTCGAAGCCTTCTTCTTTTCGTCAACGGGTATTGAAAGGCTGTCGGTAAAATGAGCGAAGGTGATGAAGTCTTTCTTATCGACCTCCGAAGAGCCGCTGATGGGAATATAGATCTTTGTGTTCTTCTCTGTTCTTGCGTTAGCCGAGATCTTCAGATTTGCTGATGGGCCGAAGATGTTCATCGTACCCGTTGCATAACCTTGTCCGTAGAACAGGTTATTGTCTTTGCTGGTTGTATTGAGCACCTGAAAATTGGCGAACTCGCCATCGAGGTTCATTACAAACTTGTTGAAGTTCTTATGTGCAATGTAACCTCTAAGAGTTCCCTTGTTCTCGAATGCATCTACCATTGCCATCTCATCGAAGATGATCTGTGTAGGCGAAAGGCCAACCTTTCCACTGAACGAATAAGGAGTGCGCAGGTAATCGACAAAGATCTTTCCATCTTTTACCGTGCCTTCACCCGAAAGCGACGGCACTGAGAACGTGCCTTTGATGGTGTACTTACCTGTCAGCTCACCGTCGATCTCTGAGAACAATCCCCGCAACACGGGCTCTAATATTTTCAGTCTTGCATTATTGAATGTTGCTGTCACATTCAATGGATCTTCAGTAAGAGCAGGGTCGTAAATGCCTTCTATCACCATCGTGCGTTCGTTCAGTCTGTCGATGGAAAAATTGATATCGAACTTTTGTGTCTCGGGATTCCATTGGTTCTTGCCGGCAACATCGCCGATCAAAAAGTTATTCACGGTGAGCGAGTCTATCGTTACCTCATTTTGTATAAATGATTTATGATGAAGATCTTTCCCGACGAGCCGGGCGTTAACGACACCGGCAAACTTTTCTGTAACGAATGTATTGATGATGCCGAGACCAAGATTATCCACCGTAAGGGTGAGTTCCTTCTCGGGGTCGTCGGAGATCAAGCCGTCGAGCAGGATCGATTGCTCGTCGTAATGCACGCGCAGGTGGTTGATCTTGAACTCGTTCCCCTTGAAGAGGATATAGTTTTTGTTGTCTACCAACCACTCTTTATCCAACGCCAGTATCCTGGACGGAAGGATCTTGATCTTTGTACTGTCTTCCAAAAAATCTACTTCGCTTCGAAGCCTGAGCTTGTTGTTAAATCCTTCCTGGTCTACATCGATACCGAGGTCGACGTGATCACGATTCCAGATGCCTTCCACGAGGAGGTTGTTTGTCCGCAGCGCTTTCGACAGCACCTGTTTGTCCGACCGGATGGTTGCCATTGCCAGTACATTCGCGCTGTCGCGGATCTTGGATCCCGTAAACTCAAGCTCATTGGCGAGGAAGTCCTTGCCCGCATACCGGATGGTATCGACCGTAGAGAAAGCCTGGAGAATGGAGGTAAGGCCATTGGTAAAACGACCCTGGATTGCCGTGCCGCGGCTCACCTGCAGATCGAGACCTGCAAGACTGGTGAGCGGATTAATGTCGTGGAGATTGATCTGTATGTTTGCCTCATACTCCTGGCTGCTCTTTCGTTTGCTGTTGTAGTATGCCGCTATCGCCGCCTTGTCGTTCTGAATGCTAAGCATCAGTTCCTGGAAGAGCTTGTTGAGATCGTTGAACAAAGTCGAGTAATAATAATTTCCTTTCATCGACGCATCGAACAATGAGCTTCGGAACGTGATCTGTCTCTCGTCATCCTGTTTCTCGGAGATCAAGTGCATAGAGTCAAGCTCGATGAACTTCGAGTTGTAATGAACCTTCGTGTCCCTGAAGAAGGCCTCGCCAAACAGGCTATCGATCTGGAGTCCATGTGAATTGATATTTATGAACGAGCTGATCGCAAGATCTTTCTTCGAGAACCCGAGGTTGTGAACAATCGCCGTGTCGAGATTGGCCATGATCTGCACGAGGTCCCTGTTATTACGGAAGTCGATCGAACCCTCGGCATTGAATCGAAGATTAGGGTCGTCGATCTTAAGCGATCCTCCGAAGAACTGCTTCGCAAATCGGGCGTTGCTTGTGATGTTCACATATTCATACCCCATGATACCGATGGAATTCACGGTTCCGATGAGGAGAAAATCAGCTGATTGATAGGTTAGCCCACGACCACTTACATTGCCTCGCATGGTCACGTTTTGGAACCTGGTGGTGTCGTTGAAGTATGTGCCCAATTCGAAGTCTCTTAATTCGATGCCACCCTTATAGAAAGTTTTATCGAGGTCCTTGTCATTTACCTTCAGGTTGATATTCGATCGGATCCAGCCGAGCCGGCCATCGAGTGTCGCGTCGGCAACAAAGTCGTTTGTGAATCCTGTGAAGGTTCCCTGCATCGCCACGGTGCCGAGAGGCTTCAATCGCTCGTATACGAAATCGTCGAATGCGAAATGAAAGTCGTCGATATCTACCCGGCTCTTCTTCAGCTTTAGCGTGATGAATGTTTCATTGATCGAAGGAAGACCGTCCAGATCGAGAGATCCGTTGAGTGTCGTATTGCCGACCCGCACATCCATATTGGAATACTTTAGACGGTTGACCCGGCCCGTAACCTTGCCGCTTAGTGTAACTGGCTGACCTATTGCTTTCGAACCCGGGGCGAACAGCTCGAGGTCGTCAGGATGGATATAGGTATTCTTCAGCAATGCATTGAAGTTGATCTTGTTGTTGAAATCGTTGAAGTCGCGTTGACTGTTGTAAGTGAAGACCACAGTATCGGAGATCACACTCTGGCCGACGTTTGCCTGCACACCGAGGAACTCCATGGATGTTTGCGAGATGAGGAAGAATGTTTTCAGGCTTTTTACTTCGAGCCTGGTTGCAGCATCGATCGCATTGAGGGAATTGAGATTGAACTGGATGGTATCGCCGATGACCTTGAAGTTCATCAGCTCGCCGTCGTTGAGCGCGAGGCGGAAGTGACGATAGTCGAAGCCTTTCTTTATGGAATCTTCGTCGGTTTCGTTATAACTGAACGTAGAACGATCGAGAACAATTTCACCGATGTTTACTTTCGGGCTCTTGCCACCGCCGCCACCTGCCGACATCCTGTTGATGCGATCAACAAAAACGTTCATGTTGAGATCGCGGCTGCTGTCGTTCTCCTGGATCTGTATAAGGTTGACCGTCGCGCTGTCGAGCGCTGCTCCATCGATGTTGATGTCGTTGTGTTCCCAAAGGCTGCTGATGCGGAAGTTCACTCTCAGGTCGCCGATGCGGATCATTTCGTTTTGCTCGGGGTCGACGACCAGAAGATCTTTGACTTCGAGCCGGTCGTACCAGCGAAGATTGATTGAACTGAAGCTGAGTTTAAAGCCGATCACGCTTTCGAGATCGCCTGTGTATCGTTCAATAAGTGCTTTCTGGACGGCGGGGATCTGGAGGAGAATGAACGAGGTGAGAACGAACACAATGGACAGGTATGCGCTGTAGAGCACAATGTTTCGTATCCACCGGAACACCCGAATTTTGATAACTTGCCACCTCATTTGCTATTACGTATGCAGCCTTTGATCCTCGCTATTGAGTCGTCTTGTGATGAAACTTCGGCTGCAATTATTCGGAACGGCAAGGTACTCAATAATGTTATTGCGTCGCAAAATGTGCACCAGAAATACGGGGGTGTTGTACCCGAGCTGGCATCCCGCGCACATCAGAAAAACATACTCCATGTTGTTAACGACGCAGTTGTGTCGGCCGGTATGTCTATGAGCGATTTGAACGCTATCGCTTACACACGTGGCCCCGGGCTTATGGGAGCGCTGCTGGTAGGGTCGGCCTTTGCCAAGGGAATGGCCCTGGCGTTAGGTCTGCCGCTGATCGAAGTCAATCATATGGAAGCCCACGTATTGGCTCACTTCATCGGGCAAAACCCGCCTTCATTTCCTTTCCTGTGCCTGACGGTAAGTGGTGGTCATACACAGATCGTTTTAGTCAAAGGCTACGACGACCTAAAGGTCATCGGCGAAACAAGAGACGATGCCGTTGGCGAAGCGTTCGACAAAGCAGCGAAGATCCTGGGACTTCCGTACCCCGGCGGACCGTTAATAGATCGTTATGCTTCGCAGGGTAACGAGAAGAAATTCAGTTTCCCGGAGACATCAATACCAGGTCTCGACTTTTCGTTTAGTGGTATCAAGACCGCATTCCTGTATTTCATCCGCGACTCGATCGCCAACGATCCCCAGTTCATAGAAAAAAATCTGAACGACATCTGTGCTTCATTGCAACGACATTTGATCAACATGTTGATAACGCGTTTGGAGATGGCAGTTGATCGAACTGGTATTCGCCAGGTAGCGATAGCGGGGGGCGTATCGGCTAACTCGGGTTTACGAAAAACGCTTACTGCTGTCGCCAATAAGAAAGGTTGGGATACATTCATACTCCCGATGGAATATTGTACCGACAATGCAGCGATGATCGCAATGGCAGCACACTTTAAGTTCTTAAGAGGAGAGTTCAGTTCGCTGGATTCCTCACCGGTTCCAAATCTTGGTTAAATTTGCCGAATGTCCAGATTCTCAAAAGAGGTCAACATAAAAAACAAACGAGCTGGCTTTGAGTATGAGCTACTCGATAAGTACATCGCAGGCATTCAGCTTCGAGGTACGGAGATCAAATCGATCCGTGAAGGAAAGATCAATCTCCAGGACGGCTATTGTTATTTTTCAAATGGTGAAGCTTTCGTGAAGGGCATCAATATTTCGGCTTACGAACAAGGAACGCACTACAATCACGTACCGATCCGTGATCGAAAGTTGCTCCTGAAGAAATCGGAACTTAAAAAGCTCGAAGGAAAGGTGGAGGAGAAGGGACTCACGTTGATACCGGTGAGATTATTTATCAACGATCGCGGCTTCGCGAAGCTGGAGATCGCTCTTGGCCGTGGTAAGAAACTTCACGATAAACGCGACAGCATAAAAGACCGGGATATGAAACGTGAGCTCGGTCGAATCAAGATGTAAACAATGACGCAACCAATCGATTATGGAGTTTGCCGGCTGGCAATAGTAACTGTCAGGAAAGAGGCCGACCAAAAGAGCGAGCCGGTTACCCAATTACTGTTCGGCGATCATTACGAAGTGATGTTCGTCTCGAAAGACGAAAAATGGCTATCGATCGTCATCAACTCCGACAACAGTACAGGTTGGATCGATAAGTTGCAGCATCATTCCATAAGCCAGGAATATCATCAGCAGATCGGCCTCGCCAATTTCAAGATCACTACCGACATCGCCTCAACGATGTTATACAAGAAGAGTCAGCTTACGATCGTACTCGGCAGTATTGTTCCTATATCAGCTTCGGAGTTGTTCAAGATGGAAGAACAGTTCGCATTCAACGGCGAAACAAAAACACTTGGTCAGCGACGCGACTTCGAATTCTTGAAAGAGATGTCGAACAAGTATCTGAATGCTCCGCATCTTCCGGGTGGCAAGAGTCCATTCGGTATCGATGCTCCAGGCTTTGTTCAAATGTCGTTTCGTCTCGCAGGCTATCAGCTTCCACGCGACATCCAGCATCAATACACACACGGAAAACCTGTCGACGACCTTTCAGCTGCCTTGCCCGGTGACCTGGCTTTCTTCGAAACATCGGGAGCGAAGGGCAATAAACTCAACCACGTTGGGATCGTCCTCGACGAGCAGAAGATCATTCATTGTCACGGCCGTGTGCGCGTCGACTTCCTCATGGAGGAGGGAATACTTTCTTCAGAAACAAAGATCTATACGCACACCCTGGCTGGCATCCGAAGAATTATCTCTTAGGATTTTTCTTTAAATTAAAGGCCATGAACAACCGTGTACTGGTACTTAATCAGGACTTTAGTCCTCTGATGGTTTGCTCTGTGGAGCGTGCCTTCGTACTGGTATTCCTTAATAAAAGCGAACTGGTACGAAGCGCGAATGGTCATAAGATCCGTTCAGTGACCAGCTCATTTCCGATGCCGTCGGTGATCCGCCTCAACCGTTACGTTCATGCGCCCTATCGCGGTGTGAACCTCACACGCCAGAATGTATTCAAGCGCGACAATTTTGAGTGTCAATATTGTGGTACGAAAAAGGACCTCACTCTCGATCACGTGATGCCCAGCTCGCGCGGCGGCATTCACTCGTGGACCAATTTGGTTACGGCCTGTAAGCGCTGTAACGCAAAGAAGGGAGACTATACCCTGGAAGAGGCTGGCATGAATCTTCACCGCAAACCCTATAAACCTTCGTATGCGCTTTTTCTTCGCGATATCAGCGGAATGAAGCAGGAAGAATGGGACGAATTTCTTGAATCTTAGGGCCGTTTAAGGTACCTTTATAGATTCCTGTTTCCCCAACTCCTGCATGAGAATACCCTTACTCTTAGTCCTCCTTTTTGCCACATTTTCATTATACGCCCAGCGAGTGGAAAATATCCGCGCAGAGGCCGTTAATGGTGGCGAACGGGTAACGATCACGTACGACATTAACGGAGCCGCCGACGGCCAAAAGTTCAATGTCACGATCTACAGTTCCCACAATAACTTTTCAACCGCGCTCACGCGAGTCACCGGCGATCTCAACAATGTTACCGGTGGTACCGGCAAGCGGATCGAGTGGAACGCAAAGGAAGAATTGGTTGACTACAATGGCGACATCACGTTCGAGTTGCGCGCCGATCCGATCATTGTTCCGCTCGCCATCAAAACACCATCGAGTGCCAAGAGGGGAAAGAACCTGAAGATCACCTACTCCGGCGTTGCACCCGGTGAAAACGTAAAGATCGATCTTTTAAGAAACGGTGTGGTGGTAAACCAGGTGGGCAACACCACCAATCCTTCTATTTATACATGGTCTGTTCCAACAGATGTTGAGAAAGGTTCCGACTATTCGCTCCGCATCACTGCCGGCAATCGTACAGCATCCAGTGGTTCCTTCCCGGTCAAGAACAAGATCAAGGTATGGATGATTGCTGTGCCTGCAGTTGTAGTTGTCGGCGTGGTTGTCTTACTCAGTTCGGGTAAGAGCAAAGACAAAGAGAAAGACCTGCCTACCCCTCCAGACCCCAACGACTAGAAAACACCCTATGAAGAAACTATACGTATTAGTTATTTCTTTTTTCATTACAGGCCAGTTGCTCGCACAAAACCCCATCACGAGATGGGCAAAGGCAATAGGTGGAACAGGTGATGATATTGTTCGAACCATGAGCACCGACCAGCAGGGGAATGTTTATATCGGTGGAACATTCAGCGGCTCTATGGACTTCGATCCGGGTCCGAACGATGAAACACGATTCACACACTCTCCTTCTTCTTCGGAATGGGACGGCTTCGTGGCAAAGTATGATGCCGATGGCGACTTCCAATGGGTTGCCGTGTTGGGTGGTAGCGACTACGATGCGGTGCTTGGCGTAACAGCTGACCTCACCGGCGTTTATGTTACCGGGTATTTCAAAGGGGACGCCGAATTCAATGAGAGCGGAACTCAAACCATGTCTTCATACGCCGGTTCTGAAGACATTTTTATTGCAAAGTATGCAGCCAGCAACGGCGCTCTTGTGAACATGAATAGCATTGGCTCGAATGGAGTGGATGTGGCATGGGCAATCGATATGGACGATAATTCAAATCTCTACCTCGCCGGCCAGTTCGAATTCACAGTTCAATTCGACAATTTCAACGTCGCATCCCCAACGACCGCGTGGGGTTCAACCGATATGTTCCTGGTAAAGCTCAACAGCTCATTCACCTACCAGTGGGGCATTGGCATCGGGTCCGACGGCTCAGATGCAGCGCAGGCTGTAGAGGTCGACGGTAATTCCGTTTGGGTCGGTGGCAGGTACTCCAGTTTCCTTTACTCGAATCCCGACAACACGACCACGGGTATTGGCTGCGTGGGCGGCTATGATGGATTCTTTGGACAATACTCCACCGCTGACGGCAGCTACATGTGGGACGGATATGTTCGATCCCTCGGCGACGACTATGTAACAACAATGTCAGTCGACGCGAACGGGATCTATACCGGCGGTTATTTCTCACAGTCGGCACAGATCTGGGGCAACGCGGGTAACAACGTCACTATTACTTCTAAAGGATACTTTGACGGTTTCGTGGCCAGGCACGACAAGAACACCAAGTTGATCCAATGGGCAAACTCCTTTGGAAGCGCTACAGACAATGAATACGTGGACGACGTCACTACGCTCGGTGCAGCTGTTTATGTTGTGGGCACATTTGCAGCTTCCATGGATGTTGATCCAACCGATACGCAATATATTCTCCAGAACACGGCCGTGACCCTCGATGCATACATGGTCAAGTTCAACTTCGAGCAAGGATACCTCGTTGCCGCTCAGACGATCAGCGATATCACAGGCCAGGAAGAAGCCATGTGTGTTACCACGGCGAACGGATCGGTTTATTGGGGTGGTTATTTTAACGGAAGCGAAATTGACCTGGACCCGAGTGCCGGCAGCGAGATCCCCCGGTTCACTCAAGGTGCATACGACATGTTCTTCGGTCGCCTCGATGCCGCCAACCCTCCAGATGCTCCAGGCGATATCAACTTCTGGGATGTTCAGGAAACGTATGTTCAGTTCACGGTAACGCCTCCTCCTGTTGCACCCGACGGATATCTTGTCCTGTACAAGATAGCGTCCGATCCAACCGGTGTGCCTGAAGACGGTGTTGAATACTATCCGGGTGACGTCATCGGCAACGGCAAAGTTTTGTACTGGTCCGACTATACAACATCTGGGTTCAACGCCAACCCAGGCATCAATTACCATGTTGCCATTTATTCATATAACGGCAGAGGTGAAGGCATCAACTACAGCACAACTGCGCTACAGGCGCAGATCACTACACTCGGAACAAATCTCGATACCGATGCACCAGACGTTGTCGATAACTCACCAACGAAAGTAGCACCAGGTGCCACAGTTAAGATCTCCGTTACGGTGACCGACGATACCGGTGTCGATAATGTCTATTTGACTTATTATCCGATCAACAGCCTTCGCCAGGGCTTTGCAGCAATGCAACAAAAAGACGGCGCCGAAGATGTCTATGAATACGAGATCCCGGCAGATTTCAATACCGAGCAAGGCGTTGAATACCTTGTGCGGGCCGATGATGTTGTTGGCAATTCAACCGATAGAGCTTTCTCACAAGTAGTAGTTGAATACACAGGCAATGGCCTTACGATACCATACACCGCAGGCACTGCACAAACGAACTATCGCATCATCTCCGTTCCATTGAATCTCACACAGAAGAGTGTGACCAGCGTTTTCGATGAGCTCGGCGATTATAATAAATCGAAATACCGGCTGTTCCATTACGGCAACAATTCTACCACAGAACTTTCAGGCTCATCGAACATAGAACTCGGCCAGGGCTATTGGTTCCTTGCTGCAGAATCGAAGACCATCAACACAGGTCCTGGAACAACAGCGCTGGTCGGAGATGGCAAGCCATTAAGAATACCCATCACCGTTGGATGGAACCAGATCGGTAACCCATACAACTTCGATGTGCCGGTTGCATTGATCAAGAATCACCCCGACAACTCCGACGTAACTTTCGGAGATTTTAAAAGCTACGAGGGAAGCTTCAGCACAGCCACCACATTGAAGAAGATGTCCGGTGGATTCGTCATGGTTCAGGCAGCAGGCGATGGTCAACTTCGTAT
Organism: uncultured Ohtaekwangia sp.; assembly: GCA_964490505.1. GTDB lineage: Bacteria > Bacteroidota > Bacteroidia > Cytophagales > Cyclobacteriaceae > ELB16-189. Next base: position 103,083 of record CAZBCP010000003.1, read on the forward strand.
TCCCGTATATGATGCCGGCAGCAGGGTCGCCGCACCCGTTAACTTTCAGCAGTCCCTTAATTCAAATACATGGGCCGTTGATCTCGTTCTGAAATCAAGCGGCATGAAGAACACATTCGGTGGTTTTGGTATGCATCCGGATGCAAGCGAAGAGAACGACAAGTATGACGACTTCACATTGCCTCGTTTCCTCGAATATCTCGAGTTGAATTACAACAAGAAGTTTTTCGGATCGGCATTTACTAAAGACATCGTCCCGACCTCAGTGCAGCACATGTGGGAATTCGAGGTTGATACAAATCTTCCCGACGAGATCATGGAGTTGAATTGGGATAACTCATATTTCGGAAGCACCGACCTGCAACTCGTACTTTGGGACGTTGATCAGCAACGTGCTGTCGACATGAAAGCTGAAAATAATTACGTGTTTGAACGCAGTCAGTCGCATGCTTTTAAAGTGTTTTTCGGCAACGACATTTATGTGAAAAGTGAGACCCTGCCTTTCCGCGCCGTTTTCCATTCTGCTTCGCCGGTGCCTTCTTCGGGCAACGTTACATTCGGATTTTCCGTACCAGAAGCCGGCAACGGGCAGAAGACAAATCTTGCTATTTACAACCTGATGGGCCAGAAAGTAGCGAATTTGGTAGACCAGGCGTTGCCAGCAGGTTACCAACAGGCAATTTGGAACATAGAGAGCGGTGTGAAACCTGCGACTGGAGTGTATATTAGTGTCCTGAAATTCGGTGACACAACCCTCCAGAAACGGTTGATTATCAAATAGATTCACCAAATAAACCCCAAAGATCAATATGAAAAGGCTGGTTCTGATCATTGTTGCCTTGTGTGCTTTGATGCCGGCATTTGCCCAAACACTCAAAGGCAGAAGTAATCCTGTTCACGTCGAAGTAAGCTCGAAACCAAAAGCAACACAACCTGTTGTCACTCAACAGACCCCGCCGGTAACGACGCAACCCGTTTCTACTTCGCCGGTCATCGTTTGGATATCACCCGAACAAACTTCGTCGGTTATCACCGGAGCTGAAGTGACTATCAAAGTCGGTGTGAATTCAACTATTACACTGAAAGATGTTACAGTTCTCATCAACGGCCAACCTCAAACTTCACGTGGTTTCGGAGTTACATCTCCCGATGCTTCGAAGTTCACGAAGTTTGTTGAACAAAAAGTGACGCTGTCGCCAGGTCCCAATGAGATCAAGATCGTTGCCGTAAACCAAAAAGGTGAGACTACAGCTGAGTCGCGTTTGATAAACATGACGATGCCAGTTGTTGTGGCTAACGCCGATATGCGCACAGACTACGCGCTCATCATTGCAACCAACGATTATAAAGATTGGAGTGATCTCACTAACCCGGTTAACGATGCGAAAGCCATCGCAACTGAATTGAAGGACAACTATGGTTTCAAAGTTGAAACGCTTTACAATCCTTCGAAGTCGGAGATGATGACCAAGATCCGCGAGTACGCCAAGAAAAACTATGGTGCCGATGATCAACTCTTCATCTTCATAGCTGGTCACGGACAATTCGATGATATCGGTAAAGACGGCTACATCGTAGCGAAAGATTCCAGGCTCAACGATGAGACTTATGAAACCTACGTTCCTTTCTCGGTGCTTCGTACAACGATCGACAACAACCCGGCAAAGCACGTGTTCCTTACAATGGACGTTTGCTTCGGCGGTACATTCGATCAGGCTATCGCAAAACGTGGCGACGATCGCGACCAGATGTATTCCGATATCCCGCAGGCTGAATACATCAGCAAAAAGCTGAAGTTCAAGACTCGCATGTATATGACTTCCGGCGGAAAGCAATACGTTCCCGATGGAAGACCGGGCAAGCACTCGCCCTTCGCGTCGAAGTTCCTCGAAGCGCTTCGCGGTTATGGCGGAACTTATCGTGTGCTCACTGCCAGCAAGATCTGGTTATCCGTTGAAACCGCTAAGCCCGAGCCCAAATTCGGCACTTTCGGAGATAACGAACCTGGCAGCGAATTTGTGTTTCAAGCGAGGTGACCCCTATAAAAGTTTTGGTTGCCGCGATCTGTGCGGCAACCCTCCCTACATTCTCACTCGCCCAAGCCCAGTTTCAGCGAGGAATGATCTGGGAGGACAATCGTTATAATTCCATTCCTGTTTATTACGGTAACTCGCCCGCGTTGCCTGCTTCAAAGAGCCTCAGGGTTTACTATCCCAAAGTTGTTATCCAGCCGAAGAGTGACTTTACGGATGTCGCATGGGCGGCTATCTGGAATGCCCGCACCGCTGCCGAAGCTATCGCGTGTAACCAGATCGATCCGTTGAAGATCCGCGAGATGGCTTTTGCACCTGCATATAACTACACTATTGTGCGCAAGCAGCCCGATTGTTATGCGCCTGTAAGCCTTATCGATATTCTCGAATCTATGGTGCGGAACGGCACTCCCTATTTTTCTGAGTTCAGGGAGTTTTGTGCAACCGAGATCCCTGTCGAAGCAGTTCCTCTTGCCAATACGAAAAAGTTATCGGGTTACTATAAACTTTTTAACCCGAGTGATATCGCTAACGTGAAAGAGCTGTCGGTAAAGAATGCCATTGCTGCCAACGGCGCGGTGGTTGTAGGTATGATCTGTCCGCCTTCGTTCCAGATGGCCCAGGATGTATGGACACCGCGCGAAACAAAACCCGATCAGCAATATGGTGGTCACACCGTTTGCGTCGTGGGTTATGATAATACGAAATTTGGCGGCGCATTCGAAGTTATAAACACATGGGGGAAGGAGTGGGGCAAAGAAGGGTTCACATGGATCAAGTATAAGGACTTTGCCGACTATGTTCAGTATGGCTTCGGCCTGTTCCAACTCGGGAGTTCGGCATGTAGCGTTCCCTTTGAAGCTTCTGTGAAATTCAAGATGCTGAACGGCGAAGAGATGTCGGCGCAGATAGAAGGCGCTGCGGGGCAATACAAGTTCGCGAGATCATACCCCTCCGGTACAACATTCACGATCGAGATGAGCAGCACCATACCCGGTTACATCTATAGCTTCGGTGTCGATCCTTCGAGCACGGTGTTCCCGTTATATCCACGACTTTCAACTACACTTCCGATATCATTCACAACATTGCGCGCACCCGACGATATGCCGGCAATCACCCTTACTGATCCGCCAGGAAAGAACAGCGTATATTTTATTTTTTCTCCTTTTGAAATAGATATTTCGAAAGCATTGGCCAAGCTCAAAGGCAGGAGAGTAATCACACCAACGGATGTCCAAAGCGCTCTTGGTTCAATGTCGACCGAGCCGGTGACCTGGGATGAAGCAGCGCTGAGCTTTACTGGAAAACTGACCGGTCCTGTGGTGATGCAAGTAGTGTTGGATCAAACAAGAAAATAGTTTCGGTAACGTCATTGCCCCGCCGCGTCAATCCCCGCTTTAGAACTTCAAGCTAAACACGGTCCTTACGTCCGGTTCGCTTTCGACGGTAAGCGTTCCATTATGCATCTGCATGATCTGACGCGATAAGCTTAATCCGATACCCGAGCCCGATTTTTTAGTGGTGAAGAACGGCACGAATATTTTCGCGAGGGCTTCTTTAATGATCCCGGGTCCGTTGTCGATCACTTCAATGATCACGTTATGTTCTCTTGCCTCGCCGCGGAGGATGATCTTACCATGATTGGAATTATTGAGCGACTCCATCGCATTCTTCACGAGATTGATCAATACCTGTTCGATCATTTCTTCGTCAGCCTGTATGGTAAGGAACTCATGCTCGCATGAATAGCTGAATTCGATTGTCGATTTCTTCAACTGTGTTTTCATGAACTGACCTACACGATCGATGAGATCGGTGACTCTTACGGTTTTGATCTTCGGTTGCGGCAGCGATGTGTATTCGCGATAAGCATCGATGAACCGGATGAGACCTTTGCTTCGTGACTCGATCGTGTCGAGGCCTTCGCGCAGGTCTTCTGCGCCTTCGTTCTTTAGCTCGTAGCCGGTCTCTTTTTTAACCAGGTCGTAGTCGAGTATCTCACGCAGCGTCGAGGTGAGCGACGATATGGGCGTGATCGAGTTCATGATCTCGTGACGAAGCACGCGGGTAAGATTCTGCCACGCCTCGAGTTCCTGTTTCTGAAGTTCTGTCTGGATGTTCTGGAGTGTGATCAGCGTTACAGCGTTTCCGCGGATGCGCATCTCGGTTGCCTGGATGGTGAGCTGAAGCTCGGTGCCTTCTTTGTACAGGCTGCTTTTTCCGGGTGTTGTCGACACCATCACGTCATAGAGCTGTGGATTGCGTTCCTGTAATTCGGAGATGTTCTTCATGGTCGACGTGACGCCGAGATATTTTTTTGCGTTGGTGTTGATCAGTTGAACACTTCCGTCGGTGTCGTATGAAATGATGCCCGTTCGCACTTGCTGCACAACGGTATTTAAGTATTGCCAGTGTTCTTCTTTCTCCGAGCGCGTCTTCCTGAATGCTTCCAACACTTCGTTGAATGCCACGTTGAGATCGCGGAAGCTTCTGCCCAAACGATGATCTGTGTTGAATCCCGAAATGAAGTCGGAATATTTTACTGACTCTAAAAATCGCGTGAGCTTGCGATTGGTCTGTGATGTGAAACGATAAAGTTCCAGTAGCTGAAGGACGATGATCACTGCCGTAAGGCCGGCGGCAAAGATCATGTTGGGGCGGCTCACCATGTACACCATCAGCGACATGGAAATGCCCACCAGGATCACTCTGAATGCTACACGAAAACGAAAGTCGTTGAAGGCCATTTGTTAAAGGTAATCAGTAATCAGTATTCCGTATTCGGTGCGAACTGAATACTGAACACCGCTTACTGAATACTTACAAACCATGTTTTTCAAGCCTTCGATAAAGCGACGACCTTGTAAGCCCAAGCTCCGACGCAGCCTGGGTGATATTGCCATTATATTTTTTTAGGACTTTCCGGATCAACAGCTTCTCCACTTCGTCGAGGTTATACTGGTCCAGCGACAAATTCTGTTCATTTTCCTTTGATGCCCCTACAGTAAAATTGAAATCCTCGGGTTGCAGCACCGACGAATTGCTGAGGATGATCGCCCGCTCCAGCGAATGTTGAAGCTCGCGAATGTTTCCCGGCCACGGGTGCTTATGCATGCGGGCCATCGCAGCCTCGCTTATCTTCGAGATGTTCTTCGAGTATTTGCCTGAATATTGTTTCAGGAAGTGCGTCGCAAGCAACGGGATGTCTTCCATGCGATCGCGCAATGAAGGGATCTCGATCTCGATCGTGTTGATGCGATATAAAAGATCCTGTCGGAACCTGTTCTCTTTTACCATATCATACAATGGCATGTTGGTAGCACAGATCAGCCTGATATCTACTGGCGTTTCTTTGTTAGATCCCACACGGCTCACTCTCCGGTTCTGCAAAACCGTGAGGAGCTTCGCTTGCAACGGCATCGATAAGTTTCCGATCTCATCGAGGAACAACGTTCCGCCATTTGCCATTTCGAAGCGACCGGGCCTGTCTTCTTTAGCATCGGTGAACGCTCCTTTCTTATGACCAAACAGTTCACTTTCGAAGAGAGTCTCGGTTATCGATCCCAGGTCGACGCTAACAAACGACTCGTTCTTTCTTGCGGAGTTCCGGTGGATGGCCCGTGCGATAAGTTCTTTCCCGGTTCCGTTCTCACCCAGGATCAGCACGTTGGCATCTGTGTGTGCTACGCGATCGATAGTCGCGAATATTTTTTGCATCGAAGGACTGCTGCCGATGATGTCCGAATATTTTTCGTTCTGGACCTGGTTAAATTCCTGGTTCTTGATGCGAAGGGTATGCACTTCATCACGCGACTCGCGCAGGCGCATGGCTGAGAACAGCGTGGCCAGAAGTTTTTCGTTCTCCCATGGCTTTAACACGAAGTCGGTTGCCCCGGCCTTGATAGCTCTTACGGCCATTTGTACATCGCCATAGGCGGTGATCAACACTACTACAGCCGACGGGTCGATCTGGAGGATCTTCTCAAGCCAGAAATATCCTTCGCTGCCGCTGCTGACGTCCTTGGTGAAGTTCATATCGAGCAGGATGACGTCGTAATTGTCATTCTGCATGAGGGCGGGAATGGCCTCGGGGTTCTTTTCGATGTCGACCTGCGCCATGTGACGCTTCAAAAACATCTTGGCGGCCTTCAAAAGGTCTTCATTATCGTCGACGATAAGGATCTTTCCCTGCTTGTTTTCAGACATAAAGTGGTTGAAATTGGTCAGTACCGTCCGCCTTCGGGCAACAATAAGGCCGAAAACGAAGATTTCTGAAATCGCCCAAAATTGGCGGTTTTTGACCGAAATGGGCTCGTACACACGTCCGGTAGCGGACAGGTGCGTTCAGTGCTGAACGAGAATTACTTTGAAAAAAGGTCTATTGCGCATCAAAAATGCAAGTTCCCTCGTTGGCACGCTTGTTGGCAATAGGCAGGAAAAATCAAATACCCTTTCGGTTCATGGATAAACAACTTAAGAAAAAGAGATTCACTGTGAAGAAGGTAGCTACCTGGGGTGGTGGTGCACTTCTGATCATTTTCATCGCATATCAGTTCCTTTTTGCCGACCGTCGTTCGAGACTTAAGGTCGACACAAATAAGATCACTATATCGGAAGTAAAGCGCGGCGTCTTCCAGGAAACGATACCCCAAACGGGTGAAGTGAGGCCTAAAAATACTGTTTACCTTGACGTTCTTGAGGGTGGTAACATCAAAAGAATATTGAAAGAATCGGGTGCAATGCTTAAGGCTGGAGACGTGATCATGGAGTTGTCGAACTTCAATCGCGAACTCTCCGTGCTCGGCCAGGAAGCGCAATTCAACGAAAGTATAAACCGCGCCCGTGAAACACAGGTGCAACTCCAGAGAATGGATACTGAACAACGACTTGGCCTTGCTCAGATCCAGCAACAGCTCGATATCCTCGGCCCGCAGTATGAGCGAGCAAAAGCGTTGTACGAAAAGAAATTGATCTCGAAACAGGAATATGAGATCGCCGAATCTCAATATCGTCTTAACAAAGACAGTTACAGGATCCGTTATGAAGCTTACAAGACCGACTCGGCAGACCGGATCCGTTCTCTTGCATCGACAAGACTTTCGGAGCAGAAGATGATCAAGTCGTTGGATGGTATCGGCCAGATCCTCGACAACCTTTCGATCAAGACTCCGATCGATGGTCAGCTTTCATTCCTTCAGCACTGGGATATCGGCCAGGCAGTAAACACAGGCCAGCGTCTCGGACAGGTCGATGTACTTGGTGCATTCAAAGTGCGTGTACCGATCGACGAATTGTATAAGCCACGGATCGAACCTGGACTTCATGCGACCACCGAGTATGCCGGAAAGACTTACGGACTCGTGATCACTTATAAGTACCCGGACGTTGTTGCGGGCCGTTTCGAAGTGGACATGGACTTTGAAGGCGAGACTCCTAAAGGGATCAGCCGGGGGCAGTCGCTCCGTTTGAGGATCGAGCTCGGTATGTCGTCGGAAGAATTGCTGTTGCCGGTAGGCGGATTTTATAAGGACACCGGCGGTAACTGGGTATTCGTTCTTGACAATAATAACCAGGCTGTGAAGCGCGATATTAAGCTTGGAAGGAAGAGTCCCGATTATTTCGAGGTGCTGGAAGGGCTTCAGCCGGGCGACAAGGTCATTACCTCGTCGTATGAGAACTTTGGAAATAACGAGGTTTTGATACTGAATTAACACGGTTCAGTACGCGCAGATGTAAATTGATGTCATTTTGACGCTCCTGATGCAACTATTTGCCCAAGACGGCGTCTAATTATGAGCAATACGCGGTAACCTTTTGTAAATTAACAAGTAATCCATAAAACTAAATCCAATACTCCACCATCTTAAACTTAAACAGCAAAGCGCATGAGCATGATTAAACTCAAAAACCTGGAGAAGGTTTATACCACGGAAGAAGTGGAAACAACAGCCCTTAATAGCATCAACCTCGAGATCAAAGAGGGCGAGTTCGTAGCTATCATGGGTCCTTCTGGTTGCGGTAAGTCTACACTCCTTAACATTCTCGGGTTGCTCGACAATCCCACCAATGGCGAGTACCATTTCGGTGAGCACGAGGTGTCAAAATATTCAGAGCGCCAGCGTGCACAGCTTCGTAAAGGTTCGATCGGCTTTGTGTTCCAGAGCTTCAACCTTATCGACGAATTGACTGTTTATGAAAACGTTGAGCTTCCTTTGCTTTATATGAAGGTTCCTTCTGACGAGCGCAAGAAAAGGGTAGAGGAGGTTCTCGAGCGCATGAACATCATGCACCGTCGCAATCACTTCCCTCAGCAGCTCTCGGGTGGTCAGCAACAGCGTGTTGCGATCTCTCGCGCTATCGTTGCTAAACCTAAAGTGATCCTCGCCGATGAACCTACAGGTAACCTCGACTCTGCAAATGGCGAGGAAGTGATGAAGCTTCTTTCTCAATTGAATGAAGAAGGAACAACGATCGTAATGGTGACTCACTCACCTTATGATGCGAACTACGCACACCGTATCGTGAACTTGTTCGACGGTAAGGTTGTGACTGAGAACATTAAAGAACATTTCCATATTTAGTTCTTACCCGCGAATGGCGGGGTCCCATAAAAGGCCCCGCGCATTTAGCCGGAAAGCATTTAAGATTTCAGGGTGCTTCAGCCAATTCACCTTGATGCGTTCTTCATAGTTTAGGTTTAGGTTAGGAAAAAGCCTTGGATCACCAGTCCAGGGCTTTTTTATTGGACGATGATGAACATTGGACTGTTCAAAACTGAACGATGCAACCATTATCACAGAATGGTCGTCTAATAACCTGACCAAACCACCCAGTCCCATGATCAAAAATTACTTCCTAATCACGTTGCGAAGCATGATGAAGAGCAAAGTATATCTCTTCATCAATATTTTCGGCATGGCGATATCGATCGGGTGCTGCATCACGGCTTACTACAATTGGGATTTCAATTCGTCGTTCGACACAGTTCATAAGAACGCATCGCAGATCTACAGAATTAATTCGACCCGCAACTTCCAGGATCAGGACAAAGACTTCGGTGTGGTGCCAATGCCGCTTCCTGAAATTGTAAGAGCAAACGTTAAAGACATAACACACATCACACGATACCTGCCGGCTTATGCCGACATGCGTATTGGCGACGAGATCTTCGATAACTCACTGTCGTATGTAGACCCGGATATGTTCGAGATGTTCACCTTCGAATTCATCGAAGGCGATCCGATGTCGATCAAAGACAAGAGCAAAGTCATTATCAGCGACGAGAATGCAATAAGGTTATTTGGAACGGTTCAGGCCGTCGGCAAGACCATGACGATGATCGAGAAGGGTCTTCCTAAAAAAGAGTGGGAGGTTGGAGCGGTCTTCAAACTGCCGCCGATCAATTCAAGTTTCAACGACGGCTCGTTCGTGCTCTTCGAGAATTATTACGACATCGATGAGAGCGTGTTGAAAGGAACAAACTGGAAGAACCGGGTGAATTGTTTTGTGACACTTCCGGATGCTTCACGCATCCAGGTTGTCGAGGATCAACTGAAGCCGTTAGCCGAGAACAACAACAAGGTCAGGGAGGATTTTATCATTAAAGGTTTTCACCTCGATCCGCTGGTAGGTATGGCAACGCGCGACGAATATGACAACCGCCAGGGCACATGGACACGCGACGCATCGCCCCTTGCCGCCGTTGTGGGCTGTGCTGTAATGGGCATTTTTATTTTACTGATCGCATGCTTTAACCTCACCAACACATCGATTGCGATGTCTTCGAGAAGATTGAAAGAGATCGGTATCCGCAAAGTGATGGGAAGCATGAGAAAGCAGTTGATCTTTCAATTCATCGGGGAAACTGCTTTCGTATGTTTTATTGCATTGTTGCTGGGTATGTTGATCGCAGACCTGTTCCTGATCCCGCAGTTCAATGTTCTCTGGCCGTACATGAAGCTAAGGACAGACTATTTTGGTAACCCTGAATTCCTGTTAGTTATCATTGCTGTATTGGCCTTTACGAGCCTCCTTGCGGGAGCCTATCCGGCTTTCTATATCACAAAGTTTCAGCCCACAACCATCCTCAAAGGCAAGCAAAAATTTGGTGGCGCCAGTTGGCTGTCGAAGTTTCTCCTGGGAGCTCAGTTTGCTATTTCGTTGATGGCGATCGTTTGTGGTCTTGCATTCATCGACAACGCAAAGTTCCAGCGCGACTTCGATATGGGATATGATCGCAACGGAGGATTGTTCACGTGGGTGAATTCGGAGGATGAGTATAATGCCCTGAGGAATCTGATGATCAAGAATCCCGATGTTATTTCGATCGCTGGTTCTGAGCACCAGATCATGTACAGCACCTATAACGATCCAATCAAGCACGATTCGAAAGAGATCGAGGTCGACATCATGCATGTTGGTCCCGAATACATTCCTACGATGGGACTTACTTTGATCCAGGGACGCAACTTCGAAAAGGACTCGGAGACCGATAAGGTCGAGTCGGTGATCATCACCAATAAGGTAGCGACCATGCTCGGTATGAACGATCCGATCGGGAAGGAGATTGTGTGGATGGATACGGCTAAGTTCTACGTTATCGGCGTTGTGAAGGATATCTATAATCGCGGACTTTGGCGGGAACTCGAGCCAATGATGATCCGATATTCACCTCCGGCGAACTATAAACACCTCAGTCTTAGCGCGGCGCCTGACAAAATAACGTCGGTCAACAAGTACATGGAAGATCATTGGAAAGAGGTCTTCCCGAACCGGAAGTTTGCCAGCCTTTACATGGACGATCAGATGAGAGAGGCAAACGAAGTTAATGTGAACATCGTGAAGATGTTTGTATTCCTCGGGGCCGTTGCGTTGATGTTGTCCGTTACCGGATTGTTCACGCTCGTGTCGCTGAACATCATCAAGAAAATGAAAGAGATCGGTGTACGAAAAGTGTTGGGTGCGTCGATTGCCAATATTTCAAGAGTTATCAATACCGAGTTTGTGATCATCCTGCTCCTGTCGTGCGTTGCGGGCGCATATCTTGGGCAGTTCATGGCAGAGATGCTGATGGACAGTATATGGGACTTCTTTAAACAGACAACGATCGCAACCATGCTTATTTCATCGGTAATCATGTTGCTGACTTCTGCCTTTACTGTATCATTCAAGACATACAACACTGCTAAAATGAATCCTGTGCATGTTCTTAGAGACGAATAGAAATATTTTTAGGGCCGTGCAACATTAATCTGTGCGACGGCGTCTGAGTATCGAACAAACCCGTCGCCCATGCTTCAGAATTACTTTAAAGTTGCTCTTCGCAACATTCTAAAACACAAGTTCTATTCAGGTCTGAATATAGCAGGCCTTGCGTTAGGACTTGCTTCCTGTTTTATCATCGGTCTTTATATACTTGATGAACTCACCTTCGACAAGTTTCACACCGATCACGAGAATATCTACGCCGTAGCTCTCCACGGGAGAATAGGCGGCCAGGAAATTTATACCAATAGCTCGTCGCCCCCAATTGCAGAAGCGATGGTTACCGGCATCCCCGGTGTTGAGCAAGGCGTAAGACTTCGCCAATATGGTAACCTGGTTATCAAGTTTGAAGATAAAGCCTTCACGGAAACAAAGGCTTTACTCGCCGACAGCAACTTCTTTCGCTTCTTCAGCTTTAAGCTTCTCCAGGGTGAGATCGACAACGTGTTGAAGGAGCCAAACACATTGGTAATGACAGAGGAGACGGCGAAGCGCTATTTCGGCAACCAGGATGCGATCGGTAAATTGGTAACAGTAGGGAACGACAACAAGACATATCGAGTAACCGGCATCGCGGAGAAGACCCCGGGCAACTCATCCATCCAGTTCGAGGTACTTCTCTCTTCTACGTCCGATGAGTTCATGAAGAGTAACAACTGGACGAACAATGGAATGTATACCTACATCCGCAAGACCCCTAAGACATCTGTGGATGATATCAATAAGAAACTCGAAGAGTTCGTGAGGATCCATGTTGGGCCGGAGCTCGAAGCAGGATTCGGTATCTCGTTCGATGAATTCGTAAAGAATGGCGGGATCTATTCTTATTATGTATTTCCCGCGGAAGATATTCACCTCTTCCAGTCTGAGATCACAGATTCCCTGGTCCCGAAGAGCGACATAAAGTACGTTTATATCCTTGGTGCAGTGGGAGCGTTCATCCTACTTATCGCGTGCATCAACTTCATGAATCTTTCGACAGCGCGTTCCGCGAGTCGTGCGAAAGAGGTTGGCTTAAGAAAGACCCTCGGTTCGCAGCGGAGCAAGCTTGTGCTCCAGTTCCTTGCGGAGTCGTTCCTGTATACTTTAGCCGGCACCGCAATCGCCATCGCTGCAGTTTACCTGCTCATGCCATCATTCCAACTATTATCGGGCAAGGAGATCAAGTTCACGGCCATGCTACAGCCAGTCATGATCATGGGCGTGGCCGCCGTATTCTTCCTCGTGTCGTTCATGGCCGGAAGCTATCCTGCATTCTATCTAACATCTTTCAAACCTGTTGATGTACTTAAGGGTAAAATGAAGGCCGGTTTGAAGAGTAAAGGCATTCGTAGCACCCTCGTTGTCGTCCAGTTCACTATCTCGATAACGTTGATCATTAGCACAATGATCGTTTATAATCAGTTGAACTACCTGCAGGAGAAGAACATCGGTATGGACAAGCAGAACGTGATTATCCTTCACAACACCAGTCGACTCGGCGAAAGTCGTGAGAGTTTCAAAGAGGCATTGCAAGCGCAGAGCGGGATTATCTCGGCAAGCTATACGAACAACGTGTTCCCGGGTATCAACAACACAACGGTATTCCGTGTGGCGGGTACAGAACAAGACAGGATCCTCGGTACGTACTATACCGACTACGAACAGGCCGCGACCCTAAAATTCGAAATGGCACAGGGCGAGTTCTTTACACGAGGCCACACAGTAGACTCATCGGTTTGTATTATCAATGAAGCTGCCGTGAAGGAGTTTGGATGGGAAGGGGATGTAATTAACAGGAAAATCACGACTTACGACGGCGATAATAAATACGACCTGAGTATAATTGGTGTCGTGAAAGATTTCAACTTCGAATCGTTCAAGATGAAGGTACGTCCCCTGGTTATCCAGTTTACACCGACTTCTCGGAATCTGATGATCCGTTACGAAGGTTCGGCTACCGAAGCTGTAGAAAAGGTAAGGACCGAGTGGAAGAAAATCGCTCCGAACGATCCTTTCGAGTATGCATTCCTCGACCAGAACTTCGACGAGTTGTTCCGTGAAGAACAGCGACTCGGACAGTTGTTTACTGTTTTAACTGGCATCGCCATCTTCGTAGCATGTCTCGGGTTGCTTGGACTTGCATCGTTCACAGCAGAGCAACGCACCAAGGAGATCGGTATCAGGAAAGTGATGGGAGCAACCGTGTCGTCGGTAAGCACACTGCTGTCGAAAGAATTTATGATACTGGTTGCTGTTGCCTTCGTATTGGCTTCGGGACTTGCATGGTATGCGATGGACAACTGGTTGAGTTCATTTGCTTACCGGGTGCCGTTGACTGCAGGGGTGTTCATTTTAAGTGGGGCTTTGGCTGCAGGGATTGCGTGGTTAACTGTCAGTTATCACTTCATTAAGGCTGCAAGAAGTAACCCGGCGGATTCTTTGAGATATGAATGATGATTTCTAGTTTCTAGTTTCTAGTTCCTAGTTTCTAGTCTCTAGTTCCTAGTCTCTAGTTTCTAGTTTGGCTTCGAACCGGAGACTAGAGACTCCTTCTCATATTTCTTCGGAGCATAAAGAAACCCAAACGCCTCACATCCTTCTTTGGTGTGTTTCTTATGATGTGCATAGTGGGCATTGATCATTCGCTGGAGATACTTACTTTGTTTCTTAGGTCTCCAGCGGATGCGTTGATGCACGATAACATCATGGAAGATCAAATAGAATATCCCATAGCATAGTATTCCCAATCCGACTGCGATCAGGTACGGGTTATAAGTCGCAACAGATCCGTAGTAGAACAACGCAATAGAAGGGATGCTGAATACTACTGCAAACCAGTCGTTGCGTTCCAGGGCATGATCGTGCACAGTGTGATGTGAGCGATGCCATACCCAAAGGAATCCGTGCATGATATACTTGTGTGTGAACCACGCCACGAACTCCCACAGAAGAAAAGTACCGATTACTATAAGAGCACAGACAACTATCATCATTCCGCAAATATAATTACACAAGAGCTTTCCTGTAGGCCTCGATCGCCCGGTTTCTGGCAAATGTGTGTTCAACAATCGGTTTGGGATAGCGGTCGGTGCCTAGCTCCGGTACCCATTTTTTGATGTAGACGTTGTCGGGATCGAATTTGTCTGTCTGCAGGGCCGGGTTGAATACGCGAAAGTAGGGAGCGGCATCGCAGCCGGAGCCAGCAGCCCATTGCCACCCTCCGTTATTGGATGCCAGGTCGAAGTCGAGGAGTTTCGTTGCGAACCAGGCCTCGCCCCAACGCCAGTCGATGAGTAAATGCTTCGTGAGGAAGCTTGCTGTTATCATGCGCACGCGGTTGTGCATGAACCCTGTGGTGGAGAGCTCCCGCATACCGGCGTCCACGATGGGATAGCCGGTTTGTCCTTTGCACCACAGGTCGAACTCTTCGGGATTGTTTCGCCACCTAATTTGATCGTAGGCGGGCTTGAAAGAGCCGGTCTCGACATGCGGAAAATTTGAAAGGATCATCTGGTAGAATTCGCGCCAGATGAGTTCGTTCAACCAGACCTCATTTTTCTTTTGTGCTAAGCGTACCAGGTCGCGGATGCTCAGGGTTCCAAAACGCAAGTGAACACCGAGACGCGACGTTCCATTGATGCCCGGAAAGTCACGCTGTTTGTTGTACTTATTGATGATCTCCTGTCTGATCAATCGCGGTGGGAATGCGATAGTGCTTTTTTTGAAACCTAGAGATTCCAATGATGGAAAATCGAATGGTTTGGTTTTGACGAGGTTATAGAGGTATTTTTCTGTTGGATAACTCTTCGTATAAAACTTATTGAGCTTCGATTTCCATTTGCGGCTGTACGGGGTAAAAACGGTGTAAGGCGTGCCGTCGTCCTTCACTACTTCGTTCTTTTCGAAGATGACCTGATCTTTGAATGAGTGGAAAGAAACGCCAGCGATCTCGCTTACGGCCTGGTCACGTTTTATTGCATATTGTTCGTAGTCGTGATTGGTATAGATCTTTTTGGGTTTTATTTTTTTAAAGATATCTACGGGCTTGCCATGGTAGACCTGCAGGGAGCTGCCGAGGTTTTCCAGTTCCGATTTAAGATGGGACAGGGATTCATAGATGAAGCTTACGCGGGCATCATTCTTGTCATCAAGCTTATCGAGGATGTTGGTATCAAAGATGAAGAGGAGGAGTACATCTTTATTTTCTTTAAGGGCATGATACAACGCAGCGTTGTCATGTAGTCTCAAGTCGCGTCTTAGCCAGACGATGGTGTCGGTCATGTTTTCTTTATAACGATCGTATGCATATCAGCTTTCATTGCATATACGATGTCGAGATCGTAGACGGTGCAGATCGTTTTCACGATGGCAAGTCCCAGTCCCAATGATCCGGATGCCGGATTTTGCTTGCGGAAGCGCTCGAACAACTCCTGGGGAGGAACTGTAAGCGCGGGTCCTGTATTGGCAATCGTCAGCTGACTGTTTTCCGACAATATAGAAAGACGACCATTAACGGGAAGATTGTGTTTAACGGCATTATTCAGGAGGTTCGTAATAAGCACGTCGGCAAGGGCAGGGTGGATGCCGACAATAAAAGGGCTGATCACCTGGTGCGTCACTGTGATCCCCTTATGGGTAAAGATCTCGTCGAGCTCTCCGAGCTTCGTGTCGACGATCGTCGAAATGTTCAGGGTCTCTTTATCGTGGAACTGGCGGTTCTCGATCTTCGTCAATAACAGGAGGGCCTGGTTGAGTCGGGAGAGTCTCATTGTCGACTCGTGGATGTCCTGGATCCAGTGCATATTTTCGTCCGACATATTTTTTGCCTGGATGAGTTCTTCTACGCGACTGTTGATCAACGCGAGGGGAGTTTGAATTTCGTGCGATGCGTTTTCGGTGAACTCTTTGAGGTTTCGATAGTCGTCGGCGATCTTCGTCGTCATTTTCGTGAGCGACGAATTCAGTTCGGTGAACTCGTGAATATCTTCCTTGGGCAATGTGAGTCCCTGTCCTTCGTTCACGTCGAATGATTTCGCCTTCGAGAGGGTTGCGTAGAAAGGCGACCAGATCGTTTTAGAGATCCTGACCTGGAACCAATACAGTAACAGGAGGCCGATGCTCAACGCCACGAGCATCACGACAGTGATGAATTGCAGCAACTGATTGGATTCGATCAACGATTTTCGGATGCTGACAACATAGGCCTGGTCTTTAAGCCTGTTGAAGAAACGATATTCGCGAAACGGAACAAGCTCGTTGCTGTATCGATTGATCATCAGTGTATCCCTGAATGAGGGAGCGACGGTGGCATTGATGCTCACCGGCTCGAGACTGATCTTGTCTTCTACAAAATAACAACTCTCGTCCCAGTAACCATGTTGATCGATAAAGTTCTCGAAGTCTTTCCGTTCCACTTCGAGCCGTTCGTCCACTTCCTTATAGATCAGGTATTCGACGACGACATAAAAACTTCCCGCGACAATTGCGTAGGTGATGATCGAAAAGAAAATGTAGTAACGGTTGGTCCGTGCTAGAAGCTTCACGTTTTTCCAAATTTATACCCGATACCGTAAATCGATTGAATGTAGTCGGTGCAGCCCTTGTCTGCAAGTTTTTTACGAAGGTTCTTGATGTGCGAATAGAGTATGTCGAATGAATCGGCTGAATCGATATGATCGCCCCAAAGGTGTTCGGCCATTGCAGATTTCGTGAGCGCGATGTCCCGGTTTGAGATGAAGAACATAAGCAGGTCGTATTCTTTCCTTGAGAGAATTACCTCCTGGTCGTTCACATAAACTTTTCTTGCATTGAAATTGACCCGGATCTCTTCGAACTTGATCTCGTTGGCCGCCTCAAAATTCCTTCTCCGCAACAAGGATTTTACTCGGGCATTGAGCTCCGAAAGATGGAACGGCTTCGTGAGATAATCGTCGGAGCCGATATCGAGACTCTTGATCTTATCCTCAACGGCATTTCGGGCGGAGATCGTGATGATGCCGGCTGTCGAACGAATAGATCGAAGGGCTTCCACCAAATTAAACCCGATGCCGTCGGGAAGGTTTATGTCGACTATCACACAGTCGTAGTTATATAAGTGGATCTTCTCGGCGGCCTCGTCGTACGTGTAGACAACCTCCGTCAGGAAGCCGTCTTTGCCCAGGTGGCTGGCGATGCCGTCGGCCAAAATCTTTTCGTCTTCTACTATCAATACTTTCACGGTCTGGCCTGTTTGCGAGAGTAAAATTAGGAGGGAAAGCTGGAAAAACTCTGGAGTGGAAAATTATCTCTCACGGATCACACGGATCGCACGGATTAAAACAAGGGCATCTGCGCGATCTGTGAGATCTGTGAGAGCTTTTTTCGACACCCCCTCAAATTCCTAAATGTTTCCAGACTTGAATGTTAGGATTGCAGCATGAAAGTAAGTGCAATTCTAATGATTGTGGTTTGCAGCGTAAACGGATACGGTCAAACCCTTGGTCTTGCGGAGGTGTTAGAGATGGGTCGTTCCAACTACCCATCGATCAAAGCAAGAGCGGCTGATGCCCGTGGGTCAAAGTTTGATGCCAGTGCGGCATCGCTCGAGTACCTGCCTCGCATCTCCGCGCAGCATCAATATACTTATGGGACCAGTAACAGCATGACTGGCTCTTTTTATCCGAACCCAACTGTGATCTCGCCGGCGGGCGGTATTCGACCCGAGAATATTAACGTTGCTACATGGGGAAGTTATAGTTCTGTTCTCCTTGAGTGGAATGTTTTCAACTTCGGAAAGGTGGCGGGCACGGTGAAGGCGGCGCGTTCGGTAGCAGAAGGCAACCAGGCAGCGTACGAAAATGAAGTGTTCCAACACCAGGTGCGCATCGCGGATGCATATCTTCTTGCGTTGATGGCCGAAAAGCTGTCGGCAATACAGCAGGTGAACGTGGAGCGTGCGCTTCGATTTCGCGAGGTTGTTGTAGCTGGTGTAAATGCGGGAATGCGTGCGGGTGTCGATAGCTCATTGGCGAGCGCCGAATATTCGAGGGCAAAACTCTTGATGCTCGATGCCGAACGAAACTACAGGTCGGCTCAATTGAAGTTGCTCGAGCTTGCCGGTGTAACGGAACAGACCTCGATAACGATCGACAGTCTTCATTTTTTTACGACTATACCAACACAACCCGATGCGCAGTTCAATGCTCTCGGTAATCCTTTGCTGAACTTATATCGCAAGCGCGTTGATGCAACGCAGGCGAGAAGCGTAGCGATCAGGAGATCGTTCCTCCCATCGATAACATTGGTTGGAGCAGCGTGGGCGAGAGGCTCCGGTGTTTATAACGACGATTCCTTTCACACCGATTTCAACTCCGGAACAAAATACCAGGTCAACAACTACTTGCTCGGCGCGGCATTGCGTTGGACGATCACCGATTTTGCCTCGACCCATCAAAGATATCGAGCCGAACATTCGAGGGTCGTAAGGGACCAGGAGCTTTATAATGAACAATCACTCGCCTTGCAGCGACAGCTAAAAGATTCCGATATGCAGTTTAATGTATCACTGGAGCAGGCAAGAATGGCGCCGGTGCAACTGACCGCCGCGAGGCAGGCATACGAACAGGCAAGCGCAAGATACAAGAGTGGTCTTTCCGATCTGCCGACATTGCTGCAAAGCATGTTCACGCTCAATAGGGCAGAGGCCGACGTTGCAATCGCGTATGTCAATGTATGGCGCTCGTTGCTGGCCGTCGCTGCATCGAAAGGCGACTTCACAATTTTCATGAATTCATTACCATAACATATTTAAGATGAACGAGCTCATAAGAAGTGCATTGAGAAAACCGATATCCGTGATGGTAGGGATATTCGGTATTATATTCTTTTCTATCCTGTCGATAAGAACAATACCGGTCGACATCTTTCCGGATCTCGACCTGCCCACGATCTACGTCGTACAGCCTTATGGTGGTATGGCTCCCGACCAGATGGATGGATTCATCACAACACGTTACCAGGATCACTTCCTGTATGTGTCGGGTATCCGCGATGTGGAAGTGAAGACAATTCAAGGGATGTCGCTCATCAAGCTGCAATTTTATCCCGGTACCGATATGGCGCAGGCGGCGGCGGAGGTCGCCAACAACATTTCGCGAGCGAAAGCATACATGCCGGAAGGAACGGTGCCGCCGCAGGTGATCCGTTTCGACGCCAGCTCGGTGCCCGTAGGACAACTCGTATTCTCGAGCTCCACGCGATCGTTGAATGAGATCCAGGACTTCGCATCGTCGCGTATACGACCGATGTTCTCGAAGATCGAAGGTGTGTCGAGCCCGCCTCCGCTCGGTGGGAACCAACGCACTATCGTTATTCGCGTGGATCCTCAACGCCTTCGGAGCTACAAGCTCACGCCCGAAGAAGTGATACGTTCAATTAATGCCAACAACACGCCGTCGCCGGCGGGAAACATACGCATCGGCGATAAAACGATGATGACACCCGTGAACTCGCTGATCGATAAACCGGCCGACTTCCTCGATGTTCCTGTTCGTGTTGGTGCAGGACCAACCGTTTTCATCCGCGATATCGGTACGGTAGAAGATGCAGCCGACATCACCGTTGGCTATGCACTGGTGCAGGGACGTCGCGCTGTGTACATTCCGGTTGTTAAGAAATCGGATGCCTCTACGTTGTCTGTCGTGAATAATATTCGTGGAGCGTTGCCCACTTTGCAGAATGCCGTTCCCGAAGACGTGAAGATCTCTTATGAGTTCGATCAGTCGACATACGTTACCAACTCCCTGAAGAGTCTTGTGACTGAAGGTGCCCTCGGAGCTTTGCTTACGGGTCTTATGGTGTTGTTATTCCTCCGCGACTGGCGAAGCGTGATCATTGTTGTTGTTACGATACCGATATCCGTATTGAGTGCGATCATCTTATTGAACCTCTTTGGTCAGACGATCAATATCATGACACTGAGTGGCCTTGCGTTAGCAGTTGGTATTCTTGTCGACCAGGCTACGGTAACGATAGAGAATATTCACCAGCATTTGGAGATGAAGAAACCGAAGGCCGAGGCCATTTGGGAGGCTTGTAAGGAGATTGCATTCCCTGAACTGCTGATCCTGTTGTCGATACTCGCCGTGTTCGCACCCGCTTTTGTGATGTCGGGCATTCCGCGCTCCATGTTCCTTCCACTGTCATTGGCAGTCGGTTTTGCGATGATCGCGTCATTTCTGTTATCTCAGACATTCGTGCCGGTTGTGGCAAACTGGTTATTGAAAGACCATCATCATGAAGAAGAGAAAAAAGAAACTGGTTTCGATCGATTCAGGCACAAGTATGTTGATGCGTTGAAAAAGATCATGAACCGTGGAAGATTCTGGACTGCAACATATCTTATCAGTGCATTCGTAATTATCGGTCTTGCCTTTACATTTATCGGTACCGACATCCTTCCGCGCGCCAACAGTCACCAGTTCCAATTAAGGATCCGCGCTATCGATGGTACGCGCGTTGAGCGAACAGAGCAGACTACGCTCAAAGTTCTTGACCTTATCAAAGAAGAGGTCGGCCGCGACAACGTAGACATCTCCTCCGCATACGTCGGCAACGTTCCCACGAGCTATGGGACATCGCAGATATTTGTGTTCAACAGCGGGCCTCACGAAGCTGTGATCCAGGTGTCGTTGAACGAACACTATAAAGTTCGCATCGATCAGTTAAAGGAAAATCTTCGCGAACGTATCGGTAAGGCTCTCCCGCACCTGCGCCTGTCGTTCGAGCCGATCGAGCTGGTGGACAAGATCATGAGCCAGGGGGCAGCGACACCTATCGAAGTTAACGTTGCTGCGAAAGACATTCGTGAGGCGAAGCGATTCGCAACGAAGATCATGGCCAACATGCAGAAGATCGAATTTCTTCGCGACGTGCAGATCGCACAACCGATGGAATACCCGATCCTGAAAATAGATATGGACAGAGAACGCGCCGGGCAAATGGGAGTTACCCCGGTACAGGTTGCAAGGTCTCTTGTTGCCGCCACTTCATCCAGCCGATTTACCGATAAGAATCTCTGGCTCGATAACTCGAAAGGTCTCGCATACCAGGTACAGATCCAGATACCTGAACACGAAATGTCGTCGGTCGATGACATCCGCAATATCCCATTGCAAAGTGGCGCGCTTCATCCCACACTAACCGATGTTGCGTCGCTTTCCGAAGAGACTGGTCCGGGGCAGTACGATCGCTCCGGTCCGAATCGTCTCGTTACAATAACGGCTAATCTTCACAAGGTCGATCTTGGAAGTGCTGCGAAAGCGGTAGACAGGGCGATTAGCGAAGCCGGCGAAGTGCCGCGCGGTATGGTGGTGGATTTCAAGGGACAGGTTCGATTGCTTACAGAAACTCTGACCAGCCTGCAAGGCGGTCTTGGCATCGCTATCGTTATCATCTTCCTGATGCTTGCTGCAAACTTCCAGTCGTTCAAGTTGTCGTTTGCAATATTGTCGTCGGTGCCTGCAGTGCTTGCGGGCTCCTTGATTGCATTGCTGGTGTGCGGTGCAACGCTGAACCTTCAATCGTATATGGGTATGATCATGTCGGTTGGTGTATCGGTTGCCAATGCGATCCTGATGATCACGAACGCCGAGCATCTGCGGCTTCAAATGAAAGACCCGATGAAGGCGGGTATTGTAGCTGCCGGCAGTCGCATCCGCCCGATCCTTATGACGAGTATCGCGATGATTGCGGGTATGATACCGATGGCAACCGGGATGGGCGAAGGTGGTGACCAGATAGCACCGCTCGGACAAGCCGTTATAGGTGGACTGATAGCATCGACCCTCGTATCGCTATTGATCCTTCCCGCGGTTTTCTCTCTCGTTCAAAGAAGAGCTTCTTATGTGTCGGTGTCCTTGGATCCCGAAGACGAGGCAAGTAAATATTATAAGGTTAAGAACATCTGATCTATGAAAAAGATAATTGTGGTTTTAATTGTTCTTTCTTCGTGCAAACAGCAGAATGTAGAACAGCAGAATGTAGAACAGACGAATGTAGAACAGCAGAAGGACTCCCAGTTAGTTGAGGTTGTGTCGGTGCGAAGCATGCAACCGTCGATGCAAATTGTTCTTCCTGGCGAACTGAAACCCTGGAACAAATCGAACATTCATCCGAAAGTAAAAGGATATGTTGGGCGGGTGATCGTTGATCGGGGATCGGTCGTAAAGAAAGGGCAGTTGCTGGCAGTCCTCGAAGCACCCGAGATCGTTGCTTCATTCAACCAGGCGCAGGCGCAGGTGGCTTCGGCCGACGCGAATGTGATCGAGCAGCGCACCAAAAAGAAGATCAGCGCAAGCACATACAAACGGATCCTCGAGACCAGCAAGACGGCAGGCGCCGTTTCAGCCAACGAGCTCGACGTGGCGCAGTCGCGTATGATGGCCGACAGCGCCCTCTCGCAGGCTGCCGAAGAAAACCTTCGTGCGGCTAAAGCCAGCCTCGCGTCGCAGCAACAGCTTGTGCAGTACTTGTCGGTACGGGCTCCATTCGATGGCAACATTACCGAGAGAAATATCAGTCCCGGCGATCTGGTCGGACCGGAACCTGGTTCGAAGCCGTTGTTTGTGATCGAAGATCGTTCGAAGCTGCGTTTGACTATCGCTGTCCCCGAGAATCTTTCAAATGCAGTCGACGAAAAGTGCGTCGTTACTTTTACGACTGAAGCCGATCCTCTTCGTGAGTTCAAGGCAAAGTTTGCACGAAGCTCGAACTCGTTACAGGAGACCAATCGCACTATGATGGCCGAGTTCGATTTCGAGAATGCCAATGGCGACGTAAAAGCGGGCACCTACGCAGAAGTAAAGATCCCGGTGATGCGAAACCGTCCGACTCTTTTCGTTCCACGATCTTCTGTTCTTAATTCTACCGAGGGCGTATTCCTTGTAAAGGTTAACAACAACACGGCAGAGTGGGTGAACATTCGGAAAGGCAACGCGGCAGATTCATTGGTTGAGGTGTTTGGTTCCGTGCACGAAGGCGACCAGGTTGTACGAAATGTGACGGAAGAACTTCGCAATGGACAGGCGGTACGAACTCAATAGTAATATTGGGGTGTGTTTAGTACCTTGAAATCACAAATCACAAATCACAAATCCTAAAATCACAAATCAAAGATGAAACTCATCCTGTCTCTCCTGATCATTTTCGCGATGCCATTCCAGAGCGCTACAAAAAAGAAAGTCGTCTTCTTCGGCGACTCTATTACACAAGCCGGTGTGAGTCCAACGGGTTATATCACCAAAGTAGGAGAGATGGCAGCTCGTGATAAAAAGGCAGATCAGTATGAATTCATCGGGGCTGGTATTGGCGGCAACAAAGTGTATGATCTGTACCTGCGTGTGGAAGATGACGTGCTCGCAAAAAATCCCGACATCGTAGTGATCTACATCGGCGTGAACGATGTATGGCATAAACAATCATCGGGCACAGGCACCGATTACGACAAGTTTGGGAAATTCTATGAAGCTCTCCTAAAGAAATTCCAGGCTAAGAACATCAAGGTTATCCTCGCGACACCGGCTGTTATCGGCGAACGCAACGACAACACCAACCAGCTCGATGGCGACCTTAATCGCTACAGCGCTTATATCCGCACGCTTGCCGAGAAGAACAGTCTTCCATTAGTCGATCTTCGCAAGGGATTCATGGACTATAGCAAGCAGAATAACCCCGAAAACAAAGAGCAGGGGATCTTAACTACCGACCGTGTTCATCTCAACGACAAAGGCAACGAGTTCGTGGCTACGGAGATGTGGAAGGCCATCCAGACAATCAAGTAAGCCTATAGTTTCGAGTTACTTACGAATGCAATGTACTTGCCGTCGGGCGACCAGCTTGGTACGTTGATCGTGCCCTGACCTCCGTAGATGTAAGCAATTGTTTTCGGCACACCGCCGGATGTCGGCATGATCCGCAGATAACATTTCTTGTAAAAAGGATGCGACGCCGGATCGATGTCTTTCGGGAACGAGATATAGATCACTTGTTTACCATCTGGTGAAAAGTGCGGGAACCAGTCGTTGTATTCATCGAAGGTGACCTGTTCTTCGTTGCTGCCGTCTGCTTTCATTTTCCAAAGCTTCATCGTGCCGGTGCGGACCGAATTGAACCAGATCGATTTTCCATCTGGTGTAAATTCGGGCCCATCGTCGAGAGACACATCTTCGGTTAAACGAGTTTCTTTTTTCGTAGCCACATCTACGGCGTAAATGTCGAAGTTGTTGTTCCGCTGGCCGGTGAAGATCAACTGCTTTCCATCGGGTGACCAACTGTGGAGGTAGGAATGACCATTGTTTTCGTCGGTGATCTTCGTGGGATTGTCGGAGCCGGTTACGGGCATAGTGAATATGGTGGACGTTCGTTTTTCCCCGACGTGATTGCTGATGCCGAGCATCTTTCCGTCGAACGAGAGCACGTGGTCGTTGTTGTTGGATGTAGCGATGCCTGAATTCAGTTTTTCGATGTTGCCGCTCTTCAGATCATAGCGATATAGCAATCCTTCTGCGTTATAGATAAGATATTTGTTATCAGGTGTCCAGTTGGGTGCCTGCAATGAATTCGGAGCGCTGTGAATGATCTTTCGTTTCCCGGTAGCAACTTCCATGATCTCAATGTGGCTACCGATGT
This sequence comes from uncultured Ohtaekwangia sp., assembly GCA_964490505.1. Lineage (GTDB taxonomy): Bacteria > Bacteroidota > Bacteroidia > Cytophagales > Cyclobacteriaceae > ELB16-189. Next base: position 128,030 of record CAZBCP010000003.1, read on the forward strand.
AGTCGCGGTACGGCCTGAAATCTTTTGCAGGGGGAATGATAATCTGCACGTTGCTGAACATCGCTTTCTCAATAACATCTTCGACATGCGAGCAGATGAATAAGCCGACGTAGACTTCTTCGTTGAGTATGACCTCTTTGGAAACGGACTTATAGTTTTCGCCATAAGGCGCAGCCGAGAATGTGAACGTATTACCGACGCGTTCGAACTCTATTTCTGTGGGATGGAACGAAGACAAAACCGTGTGCTCCGTTTTGGCTCCGTCGGATGCGCGGTACTGCAACGATGTTAGTACGTCGCCATGAACGGCTCCATCGACATAACGGGAATCGGCCGTGAGCTGATCGCGGGCAATGATCCCGATCTTTCTATGATCGAAAGAACCCTTCCCGACAAATTGAACGGTAGCCCGCACGATGAAATCGCCCTTGATCTTCTTCCAGGCAAAATGGAACTGGTCGTTAGCCTCCCACATATTGAGGCCCGCTCCGGTGAGCGTGTAAGTTTGATCTTCTTTGGAGTAGATCGCCGAGCCTTTCAATTTCGGATTGCCGACGTCCTCGTTGTGCTCAAAAATTCCGACAGACTCCAGTTGTTGTGCAATTGCGTTGAATTGGCTGCAAATTGCCAATACGACAAGGATTTGTTTCATAGGATTCCGTTATTGGATCCTTGAAAATAGTCTTTTCCAGCGGACCTTATTAAAGAAGTCGGCTTCGTTATCGACCGACATCCAAATAAATAACGCCTTTCCAACGATGTGATCGTACGGAACGAAACCCCAGTAGCGTGAGTCGAGGGAGTTGTTCCTGTTGTCACCCATCATGAAATAATAGTCCTGGCCGAAAGTATATTCTGCCAGTTCCTTACCATCGATCAACAGTTTGCCATTATCGATAGTTACGTTCTCATGATGCTCGTATAGCTCAATGGTTTCACCATACAGTGCCATGGTGCTGTCATTGACCGCGATTGTCATTCCTTGCTCAGGGATCGTGAGCGGTCCGTAATTATTTCCATTCCACGGTGTATAGTTAGGTGAAGGAAAGATGTCGGGCTCCGTTTCTGTGTCGCGAGAGCGATCGAGCGCAGCAGATTCGATGTAGTTCAATGCTTTGATGTCTGCGAGCTGTTCTTCCGTAAGCAGCATCCTGTAAAATGCCTTGTTGTTTTTATCGGTGCCGAGATAGTATTGATCGTCGGAATCCAGACCGAGGCGACGGAGATTCTTTTCACTGATCTGTTCTACTGACACCACGATGTAACTCAACTTCATGTCTTTTGGTCTCGGAAGAACCTGGTCATTCACGAAGATCTCGCGGTCTACGATCTGGATAGTTTCTCCGGGAAGAGCCACGCATCGCTTCACATAATTGTTCTTTAACGAGATAGGGTGTTGAACGCCGTCGTTCAATATCAATGGCGGCGCATTGAATACAACAACGTCGCCCTTCTTTACCGAGCTAATGCCTGGAAGCCTGTAAACGGGCAACTGGATCCAATCGAGATACGACGGGATCTCGGTGCCCCAGATCTTTTGATGTGTGAGCGGGATCTGCAGCGGCGTTCCGGTTGTGCGTGTGCCGTAATGAAATTTGCTCACGAAGAGGAAGTCGCCAACCAGGGCAGAGTTCTCCATGGATGGCGTCGGTATGACGTAGGCTTCCACGGCAGTCCAGCGAATAAGAGTAGCTGCCACAACGGCGAATGTTATGGAATTGAACCATTCTCTTCGCTTCGAGACGTGCTTGCCAGCAGGCAGGACTTGTTTCTTGGGCGCGCGGCCTTTCCAGAAGTTGAGTTTCATAGTCTTATAAAACGGCCCTAAATACCTGTGGTTGGGCCGTTTATATAATCGTTCCAATGTTAAGCCAATGTTAAGTCAAGGTTATAAATACAACTTTATGGTAATATTAGCTGGCCTATTTTTACGCTCAGAAACAGCCAAAAACCCTGTTTTTTGACCGTGAAAAGAATCGCCCTGGCAATCCTGATCGCCGCCATCCTCCCAAGCGTAACATTAGCACAAAGCGCCTCCCGTGAAAAAGTCTCCCAGGCCATCGAATGGTTCGCCTGGACAAACAACATCAAAGTTCACGATCGTCTCACAATCATTGCGGAAGGACAATTCCGTTTTGCAGGCGATTTCGAGCCTATGCAATTCCAGTTCCGCACGGCAACGGATGTCCAGATGAACAAGAATCTCTCGATAGCGCCGCTCGGTTACGTGTACACATGGAATCCGACATACGGCAAGCAGCCAGGCAAGTATGTTAACAATGAGCACAGGATCTTCCAGCAGATACAGTTTAAGCATAAAGTGGGTCGCGTGGCTTTTTCACATCGCGGTAGATTGGAGGAGCGTTTCATACAGGTACACACCACACAGAATGGAGAGGTTATCAACCAGGGTTATGATCTCTACCTGACGAGGGTCCGCTACAGGCTGAATATGAATGTTCCGTTAAATAAGCCTGACATGGGAGAGAAGACAGTGTTCGCGAGCTTCTACAATGAGACATTCATTGACTTTGGTAAGAAGGTGGTTTATCACAATCCTGATCAAAATCGTCTGTTTGCCGGGATCGGCTACCAGGCCAATTCGAAGTTTACAATCACTACCGGTTTCTTATACCACATGCTTGTGAAGTTGAATGGTGTTCAGCAGGAGAACAACTTCGGCGTGCAGATGAACGTAGCCTACAACATCGACCTCACGAATAAGGACTGATCTTATTTTTCGTTACGATCTTATTTACCACCTGCAGCCAGAAGGTCCGACTTGCATTTGGAGTCTAACACGGGAAGGACGTCGGTAGCACCAAGGAGATCGACAAGCACGAGATTCTCGTCGGCTTTCCAATACATGAGACATTGAGGGTTTGTACAATGATTGCCATGATCGCCATCCTGGTGTGGCTCTACCATAGATGTGCCGTTGTTCACAAGTCCCAGCATGTGACCGAATTCGTGTTCCAGGATGTAGGTCTCGAGCGTGAACCTCGATACCATGTCGGGTAAAGAGATCTTGTTGAGCTCAGGCATGAAGATGACCATCTGCGAGCCGCCGAACGTGGTGCCAAGCTCGATATCTTTTCCAACATCGTCGGCCGATTTGGCGTCGACAACAGCTATCCACACAAACACCGTGTCGCCCTTAGTGTAATTTTTTCTGTGCGCCTTGGCGTATGCCTTCAGATCATTGGCGGTTACTACATCTTTGCCGATCCCTGCAATTGAATCATACCTGAAAAAGATATTCCCGGATTTATTCACCTGGTTAGTTACAAACGATCGGAAGTTATCCAGTGACCTCAAGGCGGGTGTGCTTACGTACGTAGGGTATGGACCGATAGTCACACTCTGCGCACCGATTTGACCGGCGAATTCGAATACAATATGATGATAGGTGGCATCCGTCAGGAAATCACCAGGCAGCGCCTTGTCGGCATCGTCAGGGTCGTTGTTATTGTTGTTATTATTATTGTTGTTGGTGTTGTTGTTGTTGTTGTTATCGTCTGGATCTGAGCTGGTGCAGGCAGACAATGTCAAAAGCGCTGCTACG
>CAZBCP010000004.1:0-837760 GCA_964490505.1 uncultured Ohtaekwangia sp.
TCTTTTCTCCAGACGTTTATGGGTTTCTTCTCACCGGGAGCGACGGTCCCAGCTGGAACAATCATCGACGGATCAGGCCACGCAACGAGCGGTTCCACGCCGGTGGGCTTCCTGTTGGGAACTCCAACCGGTGAAGATCAGTACGCTCCAAAGGCATACCTGAACTATATATTTCTGGACAGGAATTACGATATTTCCAGTATGAAGTTCGCCTTCGATCAGATCTCAGGTGGTATGGAAGATGGCTCAAACGTTGAGCACGACTCGTTAATGATCAGCCAGGTGGTGATGGAGCCGGGATATGTATATGTGTATTTGAGTAATGATGAGGAGGGGAGGGAAGTCTATTTTGATGATTTTAAAGTTGAACATGTTAAAAGCCCCGTTATTGAATCAACTGACTATTATCCTTTTGGTCTGAGTTTTAATTCTTACAGCCGAGAGAACTCGGTTCCAAATCCATTGCAGTACAATAGTATGGAACTGCAAGACGAGCTAAGTCTGGGATGGTATGATTACATAGCTCGCCAGTACGACCCTAGCCTCGGTAGGTTTCTGTCAATTGACCTCAAGGCGGACCTTTCTCGGCGTTGGTCCCCTTATGCTTATGGGTACAACAATCCGATTAGGTTTACTGACCCAGACGGGATGAGTGCCGAGGACTCAACCAAGCCCAAAGAATATGATAACAGTCACAACTATATAACTGTGTCTTATTCTGGCGGACCTATGTCATCGTCGACTAACACCGTTACTGAGGTGAATAAAACAAGTTCAGGAAAGATAGAAACAGATGCCGACGGTAATGAAATGTTTGTCGAACGCTCGTCAACTACGACAACGACAGAAGTTTTTGATGCTGATGGTAACTCTATAGGCCAATCTCAAAATGTAGTGACTACGGAAAAAAAGACAACAATCGAACCAGATGCAATTTCTTATTATTCTAGCGGTTCATATACTACTCCTGTAAAAGGCAAAGAGATATCTACAGTCACTACGTTTAAGAATACCGAATTTAATCCTTCGGAAAGTTTTAAGAGCGTAGCCTCAATGACTAGTGATTGGAGCAGGCTACATCCAGGTTCAAGTATCAATTATGCTGCCGCTGATTATTTTCAGAAGCACTTGAGTAACGATGGTGCGGACGATCGAGTCAAAGCTGGATATGCTGCTTTGGAGGCAATTTCACTTATTGCGGCGAGTAGCAAGCAACTGTACTATGATAAATGGAATGGCTCAACAGTTGTGGATCGAAGGTCGGATAAGTTAATAAAGTCAATTATGAATTTTGGCAAGGGTCAACGATGAAAAACAGAGTGATAATGTATTCAGCCGTATTTGTAGTGACAGCTGTAGCTATTTTTTTCTATTCTTTCAGAGACACGGCTCGTCTAAATGATGCCGACGACAATGAAGTCCTTACTAAGTACGGAACAAAATATAACCCAACACGATCTGCAAGTAGTATTCCCTTAATTGAAGCAAATTGGAAGGCCCTTGAATGTGACTCAGTACATATTTACTGGTCTCATCCTCAACGAGATGTTGATAGAATTGAGCCGTTCCATTTATATAAGATAACCTATCTTAGTTCAGGCATATTAACTTTAGAGAAGGATGCTATGCACTATGAGTCTAAAGGCGACACAGCTTATAGGCTGATTATGGTAAATTATATGAATGGGAGAAATAAACCAGACAGTTCAAGGTATGACCTCATCATCTATTTTAAAGGTAAGTATCCACCTTCGCGTATTGAGCGAATTACGAAGTTAAAATCTGACAGCATCGTAGGTCAATGGAAGACCATCAAATCTAATTAAACAACTCTACCTACTTAGTCATGTTCTAAAATACCGGACGCGCTCCTTTTTCACTTCTAACTGATTGATTATCAAGGCTGCCATTACCGGGACCTCGGGTATTCTAACCCCCACGTCAGCATCGCTCTAAGACGAGATCTCCCTCTGCAGGTTCTCTATTGAAGTTTTTCTACCCTCCGTGATACAAATTACCGGATGAAATGTAAACACTGCGGTGGTCGATGCGTCAAGAACGGCATTCAGCGTGACGTTCAACGATTTAGATGCAAAGGATGTGGTAGAGAACAACAACTTGACTACAAGTATTTAGCTTGTTGCGCATCCACTAACGCCGAGATCATCAGCCTTGTCAAAGAAGGCGTCGGAATCCGAAGCATTTCCAGGATACTTCGAATTTCCATATCCGCTGTGATCAATCGAATAAAACGCGTCGCAACGATGATCCAGAAAACGTGTCAACCGACAGAAAATAGCATTTACGAGATCGACGAACTCCGGACCTACATCGGTAAGAAGAGCAACGAGGTCTGGATCACGTGTTCCTTCGATCGCTCGACAAGCAGCGTAATCGATTTTGTTATAGGGCCACGCACCAAAGAGCAGCTGGCCTTTGTAACCAGTTCAGTCCTTGCCTCTTCGCCATTGAGAATTTGTACAGATGGCGATATCATAACTCTTTGGTCCACCGTTAACTGGTCTAACGGATAAGGTACGCTACTTTGAAACTTGAAGTTTAAAGTACGAGGTTCCTTTGGACGTCGTTAGTTTAATTACAACCAGGCCTTTGTAGCCGGCGATGTGCACATCGGTCCTGCCAGCGAATCTCGCGGTGGAAAAATCAAGTTCCTTACCTGTTACATCTATCAAAGCTATATCAATATCTGCTGCATTTATACTAAAGACTCCTTGTGAGGGATTAGGGTAAGGCCGCAGAGAAATCTCTTCCTCTAGTCCCGTCACAAGCTCGCTGTTCCAAAGATCTTTTAACGTCGCGATCTCTTCGGGCGATAGAATATCGTTATAGATCCTGACCTCATCGAGGACGCCTCTTAAATAGTATCGCACTTCCTCCTGATCCTTTCGTCCAAAGGTGATGGCCTTCGAAGTTGTCAGTAGCGCACCGGAATGTCTCGAGAACGTATCGAGCTCGCCATCGAGATACATCTCCATGGAATAGCCCGAATAAACAACCGTAACTTGATGGAACTGGTTGAGCGGAAGCGGCTCGGAGCTGTCGAGATCGACGGTTCCATCCGAAGTCTTTGCGGTCCAACGGAGCTTGCCGTTGGGGATGATCGAGATCTTCCATCGTTCTTCCCAACTGCCATGCGATAGGACAAATGATTCTTCGCTAATCGATGTGGCCTTCACCCAGAAGGAAAGTGTAATGAAGTCGGTAAAGTTCAGCGACGATTGATTCGGGACGAAAATGATATCCTCTCCGTTGTCGAATGCGTAGGCGTTGTCCGGATTTCCGCGTTCGTCGGCCGTAAGCGTTACGCCACTCGACTGTGCATCATAGTTGCCGTCTGCATGATCTTTCGTGTCGCCGTCGAAAGGGTAATAGGCCAACGGATCGGTCGTGCCATTCTGTGGTTTCTTGATCAATACGTCCAACGTGACTGATGACTTCAATTCAAAGTGATTCGTAACGGTGACTTTGATATTGTAAATACCTTCTGTTGGTGCGGTCCAGTTCAATAGGGAATCGTTGTTCGTGAACGTGCCCGATTCAACTTCCCATTCGTAAACGAGCTCCTCCTCTCCTGCTGTTGAAACACTGGCGATCAGCTTTACCTGGTCTCCTTCGTAGAATAACTTTTGAGATTGCGTTATACCGGTAAGGTCGGGAGCTGTCGGAACAACTTCCCAAACCGAAAGGTCGATGCTACCAGTTACATCTTTTCCACCCGAGGTTGCTTTGAGCTTGATAGTATACGTTCCTTCGACCGACGGAGTGGTCCATTCGAACACACCGGTCGACGTGGTTGCGGCGAGCACATCGTCGACATACCATTCGTATGAAGTTGTGCCCGGCGCGTTATCGACAGCAGCGTAAACAGTAGCCGTAGCACCGAACGACCAGTTCGTTTCCTGGGCGGCGAGAGATTTGATGCGGAACGGAGCAGTGAAGTCGTAATTATAATGGTAGTCGACAACATTAGCGCCTATCATTAATTTGTTGTCTTCTTGAGTTAATGATGCGTTTGCCGGTAAGTATGAAATTAATAGAACTTCATTCGCCGGAATAGTGATCATTGCGTTCCCGGTAGCTCCTGCACTGATCACTTCTTCGCTGATAGCATCGTAGAGATCAAAGGTGTTCGCCCCTAACGAAAGTGTGACCTGTTTGCTGCTCGAATACGGATTATAGATCGCATAGGTCGGAAAGGCGTTCTGTCCATAGAAATCAGTTGCATTTGCATCCAGCTTCAGGATCCCTTCAACATCTGTCGTCTCCACAATAGCACCCAGGTAACCAACGTGCGACGATCCATATAAACCGAGGTTAGTCGAAGCCCACTCGTTCCTTTTAGCATCGCCGGTCCCATACAATGGCTCATTGTTATCGTATTCATTCTTTTCTTTCAAAGCTTCATAGGCGATCACCGACTCCGGATCGTTCGTGCTGCTCCATGTATAATCGTCCTGGCGATCCGCCGGTAAATTTTTAGAATAAAACAACCTGCTCGCGTTCGCGAGGTTCAAAGTCCATTTTGCTATTGCGTTCGCGTATCGTTTATCGTATTTCATCAAGGGGGCAAAAGCAGCTGCCTGCTGAAATCCATTCATTAAAAAGGCATAGTCGGTACCAGCGTCATTGGCCTCGCCTATCAATCCCGAAACATCCTTTCCATCCCATGTACCGACTATAGTCCCCCAGCCTCGCAGCGGTCCCCGATCGAACGACCAGTTGAGCATCTTATCGATGTCGTAATTGGTCCCCTGCTCCGCATTCATTCTTGCAGCAGTCAGCGTTCCGTATGGTAATTGCAATTCATACGACGGGTTTGAGCTCAGGTTCGATAGAAACTCCATCGACATCTGGGCACCGTCGAGGTATTTCTTGTCCCCTTTCTTGATCCATGCATTGTATAACAACCACGCTATGGAACCGGCGGACTCGGGTTCCAGGACATCCGCCGCATTACCCGTCATAGAGGCCATACGCCAGCCACGGTAGTTCATGTTGGGTATTGTCCACGGCGCCGAACCGCCACCCATGGCATGAACGGCATCGAGCCAACGATCGGCTATCGTAACAAACTGCTGTTGTTGATCTGCATCGGGCGGGTACCGGGTATATAATTGATAAAAGAAGACGTTGGGCATTACGTCGTACCACCAATCACTGCCGCTTATAGCAGAATAATTATTGAGGTAAATGTTTTGTTGATTTGCTTTATTAAAGAAATCTTTTGTTTTCAGTACCCAGTTTTTCCCATTTTGATTGGACTTATCTACGCCAACCAAAGACGCACCGACGATAGATGGGATGATATTGATCGCTTCTGCCGAAGTAGTGCTGCCACCGACATAAGTTTGAAGAAGGATCGGTTGAAGAGAAGGATAATTGATCGAATTGGATTTCAGGCCAACCAAAGGAAGATACTGGCCGGTCTTGTCCAGTGAGTAAATAAAATCGTCATACTTACGCGTCACGTCCTTCCAGTCTCTCATGTCGTACGGGGCCGGAAGATCAGGCATCATATCAACGCGGTCGATAGAGACCTGGCCCGTTTGAGCGAACGACTGAGCAATCGTGAAAGAGATCAGGACTGAGAGTAGTCCGTAGTATTTTTTCATACAAATTGTTTTAAAAAAAGAAAACCAGCGAATAGTGGTCCACCTTTCGGTGAACCACTGACTCCACTGGCATCTGCACCCTAGATAACCATTCAACACTAAAACCTAAGGTTTTTCACGATCGTAAAGACTTGCGATCTGTGATTCACTAAGAGCAATGTTGTATAAACGCATTTCATCGAGGGAACCTTCGAAGTATCCACCCCATGCTGCAGGGATCACACGATAGTTAGGGCTTTCCGGATCACCGAAACCAGTGCCATCGTCGTCGGTACCATACTTGTCAGTAGGGAAATCCTGGCCTATGGTGAGATTGTACGGCTTCGCTGAGATATTAAGTCCGGTTACGTTAACGTCGGTAACAGTGTTTGTCGGTTCGCCGTCTACGTAGAAAATCATTTTAGATTCTGCAGCGCTGTATGTAACAGCAACGTGGTGCCATACATTTTCAGGCACTGCCACGTTAGCATCCCTGTTGTAAGCATTACCATCTGACCCGCCCCATGTGAAGAAAGGATACTTGCGGTCTTCAAGCTCGAACTTGTAAGCGATCCATGACTGAAGTCCGAGGAAACGGTTTCCTGGCTTTACAACATCGGCTTTAACCCAAACTGCTACGGTGATGGCGTTAGCAGGGTTCAACTTTGTGTTGTAGGGTACTTCCACACTACCACCATTAAAGTTCATCGCTTTGTTAGCAGTTCCGTTCCTATCGGCAGCCCATGTAGGAAGATTCGATTCCCAATTAGCATGTACGGGACCAACTTTCAACGCACCATCGAAGTTGTTAGCAGAATTGTCACCTACCGTTGTACCAGTTCCTTCGTCGAAAGACCAGTGAGCGATAAGAGCTTCCTCCGCAATCGGAGCAATAACTAAAGCCTGGAAGGTTGAAACAGCCAGGTCGAGAGAAACCTTTGCGTTGTCGGCCTCTGTTTGAGTTGTAGCATCGTTGTCAACTACAGCCTGAGCAGCCGTGATCGCGGCTGTCAACGAAGCCTTTGAACCTACAGGATATTGTCCATCGTTCTTTCCTTCCACGGCAGCGTCTGCAACTGCTTGCGCTGCGGTAATGGAGGCCTTTAATGCAGTAAGATCCGGCGGCGGCGTTGTGTCACCGTCGTCTTTACACGAGACGATAACTAACGTGCACAGCATAGCGGCCATGAATAACATGACCGGAATTCTGAATTTTGTTTTCATAAATTGTTTTGTTTTTTGATTGATTAGAATTGGTTTTATATATCTGGGTTTACTGAACAAGCGGATTTGTATCGAGCTCTGACTGTGGTATCAGGAAATATCTCTTTGTGTCGAAGTTGAAGCCATCGGCGGCGAGCGCATCTTCGGCAGCAGTCTTTCCATATCGCATCAGGTCGAAGTAGCGATGGAATTCCATGCCCAACTCAACTCTCCGTTCGTGGCGAATGGCGTTGCGCACATCAGCCTGTGAATTGGAAGTAACGTCTGGCAGAAGGTCAACGGGCACAACACCGAAGCCCTCCAACTCCTCATCGTAGAGATAACTTTCGCGTGCTCTTTTGCGAACAGCATTGAGTGGATCGAGAGCCTGTGTGGTCTGACCTAGCTCGTTCAATGCCTCTGCCTTCATTAACAGCACTTCGGCATATCGCATGAACACATAGTTCAGTCCGGCATCGCCTTTCGTGCCTTTCGAAACCTCACGCAGCGGTTGAATATGTTTCTTGCCAAGGTATCCTGTCGACGACCACGAGGGATCGAAGTCTTCGCCATTCAACCACTTCTTGCCTTCGCGGCCAACTGTGTAATCGAGGCGCGGATCAACAACATCACCTGCGGTCACTTCGAACTCATCGACGAAGTCCTGCGTAGGTTGATTGAAATAATATCCGTTCTCTGTGGCCGGGGAGAAATACTGGTTTAGGAAACTTCCCAACTGGGGTGTCTGTCCTTTGAGATGCTGTATCTCGAAAATAGACTCACTGTTGTTCTGGGTAGAATCCCTGAAGTTGTTGCTATAGACCTGCTGCAACTCATAGAGACCAAGCCCCTCCAGCAACGTGATAGCGTCGAGACTCGCTTGCCATTCGCCCTGGAACAATTTCACTTTTGCGAGAAGTCCATAAGCGGCGCCCTTCGATGCGCCACCAACTTTGGTCGGCGTTGGTTTTAATCCATCAACAGCTTCGGTGAGGTCCTTTACGATTTGCGTATAGATATCGGCGGTAGGAGATACCGCCAGCGCGTTCTGGTCCGGATTAAGCATCGGCTCCACACGCAACGGGATGTTTCCGAAGATATTCGTGAGATGAAAGTACAGGTAGGCGCGAATAAACTTTGCTTCGCCCATGATCTCAGCCTTACGGGCCTCGTCCATCTCGATACGGTCTCCATAATAAAGAAGGAAGTTGACACGATTGATGCCCTCGTAATACTGCCTCCAGATCTTATCGAGATATTCGTTCGCCCTCGAGTAATTGAATTGCTCCAGGAACATCACATCGGACAAGTCGCCAGAGAGGCCGCCCTTCACGGCATCATCAGACACAACATCGCCAAATACCCACAAGGCATTGTTCGGTGACGTAAACGAGATCGTATTGTAAGCACCTGCCAGTGCAAGCTCGGCATGAGCTGCTGTCTTATAAAAAGTATCGGTACTATAGGTTCCCTCCAGGTTCTCCTCAAGAAAGTCGGAACAAGAGATGGCTGCGAAGAGGAATGGTAGAAGTATGTATATCTTTTTCATGATGATGTTCATTTAGAATGTGAGGTTTACACCAACATTGTATGAGCGTGCGGCGGGATACGTTCCCCAATCCATACCATTCGCGAGATCGTTCGATCCTTTCGCGTTATCGCTTACCGTCATCTCAGGATCAGATCCCTGGAACTTTGTAAACGTCAACAGGTTCGTCCCGGAGAAATAGATCCTCAACGAGCTGAAACCATAGCGCGCGACAACGTCTTTCGGCACATTGTAACCGATCTGCAAATTTTTCAGACGTGTATAAGAACCATTCTCGAGGAATCGTGTAGAGAAGAGGTTGTTGTTGCCGGAAGCATCCCATGATGCACGAGGGAACTTGTTGCTTGTGCCTTCGCCTGTCCAGTGTCCTTCGAAGTAGCGCTCGGTTACATTGAATGGCCTATAGAATCCTTCGATGTCTCGGTTGAGCACCGAGAAGACTTTCTGGCCATAAGCACCCTGGAAGAAGAACGACATGTCCCACGCCCTGTAAGAGAGCGAGACGTTCAAACCGGCAGTGAGCTTCGGAATTGCACTTCCGACATGCTTGCGGTCCCTCCCATCGATGATACCGTTGCCATCCTGGTCTTTGTACATGACATCACCGGGTTTGATATTCGAACCCTGGTTGGCGTGGGTGAATATTTGACTCGCATTCTGGAAGATGCCTTCCATCTCGTACAGGTAGAACGATCCGACAGGATAACCTTCTTCGGTCAGCGTGAGGTAATTGGAACCCACAGCGCCACCAACGATCGCTCCGGTCGTGAGCTTCGTGACTTCGTTCTTTAGCGTAGCAGCATTCGCTGTGATGTTATATTTGAAATCGCCGATCGAATTCTGGTGACCCAACATTAACTCGAAACCGGTGTTGAGCATGTTCCCGTTGTTCGCATAAGAGTATGCGCTGCTTGCCGATCCTACCGAAGCAGCGAGAGGCTGTCTGATCAGCATGTCGGTTGTTTCTTTGTGGAAGTAATCCAACGATGCGATCAGCTTCCCGCTCCACAATTCGATGTCCGTTCCGATGTTGAGCTGGTTGCTGGTCTCCCATTTGATCTTGCTGTTGCCATAGCTATTGACGGCCGAACCTGGAGTTCTTACGGTGCCGAAAGGATAGTACGAGTTAAGTCCTATTAAACTGGCGTAACCATAGTTACCGATCTCCTGGTTGCCGATCGATCCATAGCCTGCACGCAACAACCACTTATCTACCGATGCATTGTCTTTAAAGAACTCCTGGTCGATCCTCCATCCTAACGACCCTGCGTAGAACGTTCCCCAACGGTTGTCGGGACCAAAGCGTGAGGATCCATCCCTGCGAAGAGTGGCAGAGATCAGATACTTGTTGTTCATATCGTAGTCGACCTTACCGAAGAAAGAGGCCAGTGCGTTGCCTTGCTGGTTTTCGGAGTTGACGATCTGCCCGATACCGTTGCCGAGGTAGACCAGGCTTTTATCCTGATCCGGAAAATTCATCTGGCTTGCGTTGATCACGTACTGAGAACCTTTGACGGTCTCTTGGCCGAGGAGGATGGAAAGCGTGTTCGCGCCAAACTCTTTAGTATATGAAGCGAAGTTGCTCCATGTGATGGTTTGATTTCTCCCGGTAGCGATGGCGAGACGGTTGATCCCATTAATGCGATTGTCGGTTCCCCATGTTCTGTCGAAGCGACGCTGCGTTGCGTTGCTGATGTCGACGCCGAGATTTGAGATGAACTTCAACCCTGGCAGGGGCTCTATGTTCACATAGAATTTTCCGAACACGCGATCTTCGTTCTTCCTGTTCTGATTGTATGCGAGCATTCCGACAGGATTGTATCCATCGCCGAACAAGTCGTAGCGATCTGGCTTGTCGGTGAAGTCGCCATTAGCGTCGTATACCGGGATTGCTGGTGTGCGGAAGTATGCATAGCGCATCACACTACCGCCGTTGCCACCGGCACCGTCGCCGGAACTGCCCACATAGTCTGTTGTTGCATGCGATAAGTTGAGATTAACGCCGGTGCGGAGCCACTTCTTAACTTCTGAATCGATATTCACACGTCCGGAGAGACGGTCGTAGTTACTTGCTTTTACGATACCCTCTTGTCCGAAGTAGTTTGCGGCTACGAAGTAGCGCGTCTTGTCGTTACCACCTGCTACCGAAAGGCTATGCGATTGAAGCACGCCGTTCCTCATGATAGCATCAACCCAGTCTACATTGGGAAGTGTTGCAGCAATGTCTTCGGTGATAAGCTTGCGAAAGAAGATCGGGTTGGTCTTGCCGGCATTGTCGTTGGTAGCCGCTTCGTTGAAGATCTGAACATACTGTTCAGTATTTGCCATTTGAATTTTACGACTGGGTTCCTGGAAGCCGACCTGGCTGCTGATGCTGATCTGTGGAGATGTGTTGCTTCCCGCTTTGGTGGTCACGATCACAACCCCGTTTGCTGCGCGCGATCCATACACCGCAGCAGCTGCAGCATCTTTGAGGACCGTCATGCTTTGAATGTCCTGCGTGGCGATCGCGCTGATGTCGAGTGTGGGAAGTCCGTCGACGATGTATAGCGGACTGTTGTTGCTGTTCAATGAACCGACACCGCGAATACGGACCGACACGCCTTCGCCGGGAGCGCCCGTGTTCTGTGAAACCACAACGCCCGGTGCCCGACCTTGCAACGCCTGGTCGATCGAAGGAACAGGAAGTCTCACTAGCTCTTCCGGCCTCACAACAGCAACCGCGCCTGTGATCTTATCCTTTCTTTGCGATGTGTAACCTGTTACGACAACCTCCGACAGCACCTTGGTGTCTTCCAACAAAGTGATGTTAAAAGTCGTCTGTGTCCCGATCACGATCTCTTGTGTTACGAAACCGATCGACGACACAACCAGCGTGGGATTTTCGATTCCTGGCGGGACTTGCAATTGGAAGTCGCCGTTGATGTCAGTAACCGTTCCGTTGTTGGTACCCTTCACTAAAATATTGGCACCGATCACGGCTTCTTTGTCGACGGTGGTTACCTTACCACCGACTTGCGACTGTGCATTGGCCGTGCCTACCGGCAGACAAGCACCAGCACTGATCGAAATCGTTGCCAGAATTAGAAAACAGTATTTTTTTAGATCCATATTCTATCCGTTAGTCTTATTGTTTTGTTTCGGGTGCGACGTATGCTACTATCTTA
Source organism: uncultured Ohtaekwangia sp. (assembly GCA_964490505.1). GTDB lineage: Bacteria > Bacteroidota > Bacteroidia > Cytophagales > Cyclobacteriaceae > ELB16-189. The sequence goes on from CAZBCP010000004.1 coordinate 11,532, forward strand.
CCTGCGGCACTGTAGACTGATCCGTTCTTTTCGATCGAACTTTGTGCAGGAAGAACTACTATCAGGCGCGACGACCTAGGGGCTATCGTGAATTCCGTTGATGCAGTGGCGTCTTTGACGATCTTGTCTTCAGTCAATGCATCGTAGAGATCGAACGATGTCTTATCAGTGGATTCGAAGGTTACAGATTTCTCTTCGTCGTAAGGATTATAATAGAGATAAGTTGGCCATGTGTCGTCAGAATAGAAGTCGGTGGCATTACAGTCCAGTTGCAGGATCTTCTCGACGTTGGTTTTCTTGACGATCGATCCAAAGATGCCGACCTGGCACGAGCTGTAAAGACTGAACATAGACTCTTCCGGTTGTCCCTTAACCCACTTGGGTCCATCGCCGATTGCGACTGGCGACATTCCCTTTAATGACTCTTTTCCATAATCGTCGTGCTTGCGGATGCCTTCATAGGCAATGACGTTGCGGGTGATATCCTTCTTTGCTGGAAGAAACTGGTGCTGATCATCAATCTCGTAGGGATAGCACAACCGTGCGGCGTTGGTCACATTAAGCATCCATTTCCCGATTGCGTTGGCGTAACGGTTATCGTATTTCACAGTCGGAACCAATGGCCATGCCAGCGCGAAGGAATTCATCAGGAACGCATAACCGCCGCCATCGGTAATACTGCCTTGAAGCCCATGCACGTCATAATCTCCCCAACGTTCTGAAATTACGCCCCACCCTGTTCGCCCGTCCGGTGCTTTACAACCGTCGAACGTCCAATCGATAACTTTCTTTATTTCGAAGTCGGTTCCCTGCGTGGCATTCAATCGCGCGCCGATATATGCACCGAATGGCATCAGCAATTCGTAGAAGCGACTCTCTTTCTGATTATGCATCACGCGCGTTGCAGATGTAGCGCCCCGGAGGTAGCGTTTATCACCGAACTTCTTATAAGCAGAATACAACACGAATGCATGACCGCCTGCCGCATCCTGCTGGTGTGGGATGTGGTTATTCATCGGAGTCATTTTCCCGTAATCGAAATAGCTGTAGTCGTAATTTCCATTGAGCACTGAGTCGGCTCTATAGAACTGATCTGCAATGATCCTCTGCAGACTGTCGGCACCTTCCACATTCGGATACAGGTCGCATAATGCATAGAACAATACATTGGGAACAACATCATACCACCAGTCTCTTCCATAACCTCCACCCAGCAATGCGACTTGCGGGTTGGTGTTGTTCATCATGATGTTCCAGCCATTCTCACTGTTGAAGTAGTTCTGGACCATCTTCACATAGTTCTGTCCATTTTGGTTGGTCTTATCGATACCGACGAGGCCAGCGCCCATCAGCGCTCCCATGGAGTTCAGGGCTTCATGAAATTCTTTGTTTCCTTTGGGACCCTGGCGTACATCGCCGATCACTGTAAACATTCCGAATGTTTTTTGCGGGATGTTTCGCAACGAGCTGTCGGTCCAAATGAACGGAAGGAATTCGCCTTTCTGTGATGTATTGAAAACATACTGATCGAAAGTGATCGCCTTCTCTTTCCAGTCGAGCATTTTATACGGCTGCGGATGATCGGGCATGCCTGCGATGCGGTCGATCGTTATTTGTGGAACGGACTTCGTCCTGGACTGACAAGCAATCGCCAATACACCAATAATTACATATAAAATGATACGATAGCTCATTAGTCTAAACGTTCGGCTTCTTTAACAATGTGTTTTGCGACAGGAATGGACGCCAGCTGTGTTACGGCGATGATCACCAGTGAATATTTCAGGGCGAATGTTTCTGAAACGTACTCGGCCAGCAGTATGAATAGTCCCAATCCGATAAGACGACCGAGGAACAAGCCGAACTCATGATTGAAGATGTAAGTAAACTCATTGCGATTTTCTATCCTCGATACCACATCAATTACCCTCATCTGTATCGGGAAGTATCCGATATCGTGTAAAGGTTGGAAGAGAACCTTGCAGAGAACAAACGTTATTACACCGATGGCCGAAAAGAGCCAGGCGTTAGCAAGCGTTCCAACGAGGAAGATCACGAGGCCGATACTTAAGACCGTTATGCGATGACGGGGCTGTGTGAACCGTCCAAGCAGATACAACATGAAGGCAGTTAACAGACCACTGACAGCCTGTACAGTTCCCAACGAGTTTTCGTTACCAACCAATCTCATGATGAGAATAGCCGGCGCGGTAACGAGATAACCTTGCACTAGACCTTTCAGTCCGGCGAGCCCGAGCATCTTTTTCCAGAGAGAATGGAACTTGAAGTACACGAATCTCTTCTGCGCAGGAGTTTTGAATGCTCCGCGATGAATGACAATGCTGGAAAATATCGTTAGCACGAAAACAACCCCGGTTACGACCTGGTATGCGACGTTGATGTTCCCAGAGAACCAACCATTGAGCTCCGCACGACCGATGAATGCACCGATCGTGAATGGAACGAGAATGCCGGTGATGGTGTAAAAGAATGTCTCGAGTCCGTAATAGTAGTTCCGCGTTTTGTCGGTGGTCGTTTCAAGGGCGAGGTAGTCGCGGTTGGCCCAGAAGAATCCGAACGATCCACCCATCAATATGCCGGCAATGCCAACACCGGCAACGGATAAGCTATCGAGCGTCATCATCACCAGCATGGACAAACCACTCAATAGCATCCCGAAGCTGTAGAGCGTTGCGAGCTTAACGCGGCTCAGCAAAAATCCATTGACAAAAAATGTAAGGGGAATACCTGCATACACCGTCAGCTGGTACAGCGCGACGATCTTGGGATCGTTCGAGTTGCGCATGATGTAAGCGCCAACGAAGATCTCTATGACAGGAATAACAAAAGCATAAATGGCATTGGTAACCAGCAACACGCGCATGTCGCGGGGCATGCCTTTAAAGTACCTGAACTCGTTGACCAGTTTTGTGATCGGGTTCATAGAATCGGATTCCGTGGGACGTGTCTCCGGACCCAGCGGCAGCTTTGCCTGTTTGGTGAGTATCTCCAACTCGAAGTCTGTAGGTATTTTTTCCATGCGCTCCTATTTCAATGTTTTCAGTATTTCTTCGATAGAAAAATCAGCTCCGCAGATCACCTCATCGCTTGCACCGTAGTACATACGGAGACGATCGCCTTCAACAACATGTCCGTTCGTAAACACGACGTGTCCAAAAAAACCAGTGAGCTCGTAAGATTCCTTTGGTTTCATGATCGGTTCTTCGCTGCGCGCGATCACCTTCGAAGGATCGTCGAGGTCGAGCAACAACGCGCCGAGACTGTACTGGTGTTGTTCATTCGCACCGTGATAGATCTCGAGCCATCCTTCCTTTGTCCTGATGGGTGCCGCACCTGCACCAACACGTGCGCTATCCCAATAACCCTTTCTCGATGTGGCAATGCATTTATGATTTCCCCAATGAATGAGGTCGGGAGACTCTGCTAACCAGATATAGTTACCGCCAAGCTGCGGACTGCTCGGCCTGTGCAATGCATAATACTTTCCATTGATCTGCTCTTCGAAGATCGCGCAATCTTTGTTGTGCGGCGGGAAGATCATTCCGCGATGCTGGAATGTTTTCCAGTCTTTTGTCTGTATGAGACCAACACCAACGCCGTAAGAAGAAACTTCAGTGAACGTAAGCTGGTAAGTGTCGCCGACTTTTACGACCCGACAATCCTCGATACCAAACGCCTCTTGTTTGTTGCTTCCGAAGATCGGCGCAAACCCCTCAGGCTCTTTGAAGCGAAGGTCATCGTAACTGTAAACCAGCCGAAGGTGCGACAATGTTGTTAGGTAGTCCTGACCCTTGTAGCTGATAACCCGTGCATCGACGATCTTTAGGTCGGGATCGTTCTTGTCGAATGTATGGATGGTGATCTTTCCGTCTTCGTCGTAGATCGGAAAGCTGATCTTGCCTTCTTTTTGTTGTGGTGTTTCCGCCACTCGTATCAACAGCCAGGTCTTATTATCAAATTTGAAAACGCCGGGATTGAGGAGACATTCGATTTTCATGTCCTCCCGGCTGGCTTTCAGACCCGAGGGCTTGAGGATAGGGTTTTGCGAAAATCGTTTTGCAATGTCCATTTCGGCGCCGTAAACGGTTGCAATAATCGTTTCCGGGTCGCCGTTCGTAGTCCCCTATTTTCCCTTTTTCCGTTCACAGACCGCTTTTTACAACGAGGTGGACAAAGAAGTTACCGGGTGTACAACTTTGGCGGGTTTTCCATGGCCCGATTTCATAGGTTTGCCTTGCAAACGGTTGAGAGAGAGCCCGAAATGAAAATTGCGTCAATCCTGATTGCCGTCGCCGGCCTGTTTTCCGAAGTAGGAACTCCCCCATGGCCATATCAACATATAAGTAAAGAGTCGGGCCTTTCGAACAGCGCCATCACCGCTGTATATATGGACAGCCATGATTATGTGTGGTTTGGAAGCTGGGATGGACTGAACCGCTATGACGGAAGCAGCATCAAGATCTATAAGCCCGACGCTTTTCAGAAAAACTCTATCAGCAATAATGTGATCCGTAGATTCCTGGAAGACAGGAACGATAATCTATGGGTCGTAACACACCAGGGTATCAATAAATACGATCGCGACGAAGATCAGTTCACACCTTACTTCAGCGATTCCGAAGATCTTCCGTTCACAGAATATAGTCTGCATGCAGTTTTAGGACCTGACTCCAACGTATGGATCAGTCTGCGGGGACAGGGCATTAGTCGTTTCGACGAGAAATCAAACAACTTCGTTCCTGTTCACATCGAAGGCATCGACGAAGAATGGTTGAAGAATGTACTCGATATCGGAAGCTCTTCGGGTCTTATTTACTTGTTGGGCTCCGATGGCAACCTGGTTTGCTCATTGAACGGCAAGGTGATCTTCACACGACAGCTCGGAACGAAGCGGATCGGTCATCACCAGTTTGTTACCATCGATAACAAGTACTACATCGCCGTTGCCTCGGGACACGGTCAGTTGTCGTTATATAATCTCACTGCTATCGAGACTTCTCCGTTAGAAGTTAAGCTGTCGAACGCGCTGTCGTGTATCTCTGAAACACGGAGCAGATCGTCGCTGTGGTTGGGAACGGAACTCGGTGACGTATACAGGCTGTCGATACAGGACAACAAGGCCAACGTGATCGACATGAATGAATACTTTCCCCAGTTCGCAAAAGCGCAAAGAAAGATCCTGACGATGACAGAAACCTCCCAGGATATTCTTTGGGTGGGAACCGATGGCGATGGCATCTATAAGTTCCTGGCTCGTACGAAGCCATTCAGCGCCGTAGTAGCGGGCAGCACTCAACGAGGCGATATCTCTAACAGCATTGTAAGGTCGGTTTACGAAGATGCCGACGGCACCTTATATATAGGTACGCGCGGCGGTGGTTTGAATATCGTTGATGCTTCCCGCAACGAAACAAAAGTTATCAATACGTCACGAGGGCTGAGCAACAACACTGTGCTCTCGATCAATAAGGACAAGCTCAACAACATCTGGATCGGTGTCGATGGCGAGGGCATTGACATGATGGAGAACAAGACGGGACGCATCCTCCACTTCCCTCGCGATTTCGAGAACAAGGCGGACCTCGCATTTAACTACGTGTACTCTATTTGTGTGGATGCCTTTGGCGATATCTGGCTTGGCACGAGTGGTTACGGCGTTATTCAAATGAAAGTGGTTAAGACGAACAGGGGAACATACCGGCTCGAACAACATAACCAGATCAGCCACTCGGCTTCGAAGAATGCTCCCGCCAGCATCAACAGTAACATCGTTTACGCCATCGTCGAAGAAACTCCGAACATCTTATGGTTCGGTACAAGGGGCGCCGGTATCTATCGATACAATTCGTTGGCCAATAAGATCGAGGAACACTTTCACACAGGCTCCGAAATTCAAAACCGCCTGGTCGACAACGACGTGTTGAGCCTGCATGTTTCAAACAATGATGAGCTTTGGGTTGGAACGAGCGGCGGCGTTAACAGGCTCTGGTTGCGAGGACGACCATTCAATAACGTCTATTACACACAGCGCGACGGTCTGCCGAACAATACCGTGCATGGTATCCTGTCGGACAAGAAGAACCGCATTTGGTTCTCGACAAACAATGGACTCGTTGTGTTGAATCCCCTGAAGAAGTCGTTCAAAAGCTTCGATGTGAACGATGGACTTCAGAACAATGAGTTTACGGACGGAGCATTCTACGGATCTCACATTTCAGGAGATCTGTTCTTCGGAGGTATCAACGGTTTGGATGTGATCCACCCGGAACGCATGGACACGACGAATTACTTCGCGAAGCTGGTGGTTAACGAATTCCAGGTCCATAATATGATCGTAGCCGCAGGCGACTCAAGCGGAATATTAAAAGAGCACGTCGATGCTACATCGGAGATCGTTCTGGCCCACGATCAGAACTTCATCAGCTTCCATTTTACAACACTCGACTATTGGAACAAGCAACGCACCAGCTACGCTTATTTCCTCGAGAACTTCGACAAGGCATGGAACTACATCGGTGAGCAATCGGTCGTGAACCTTACGAATATCCCTCCCGGCAATTATGTGCTTCATATCAATTATTCGAACAAGAACAACCAGTGGAGTACTTCGCCAAAGACCATTAACATTCGAGTTACGCCGCCCTTCTGGAAGTCGACATGGGCGTATGTCTTTTACGCGTTGTTGCTGATCGCATTGCAGGTTGGCGTCGTGCTGATCATTCGTCAACGTGCGCGGGTAAAACGAGCGGCGGCCATCGACAAGTTTAAGATCCAGCAGATGCAGGAATTGAATGACTACAAGCTGAGGTTCTTCACCAACGTGGCTCACGAGTTCAGAACACCTCTGACATTGATCTTTGGCCCCGTGATCTCGTTGATCAAAAAATCCAATTCCCTTTGGGAGAGGAACCAGTTGAAGACCATCTACAACAACTCTTTGAGACTCCAAAAGCTCATCGACGAGCTTATCCAGTTCAGGAAAATAGAAAGCGGAAAGGAAAAGCTCGAGATCACCGAAGTGGAACTGATCTCTTTTACACACGAGATCGTAGATTCATTCCAGCAATATGCGAGTGAGCTCGACGTGAACATCGAGTTCATTCCCCCCGTAGAATCCCTTACAGGTTGGGTCGATTCGCGAAAGCTGGAGAAAGTGTTGATCAACCTGATCTCGAACGCGATCAAGTACAACATTAAGGATGGCCACGTCGAAGTGAGCATCGCCGAGAAAGATAACAAGGCAGAATTTGTGATCCGCGACACGGGCATCGGTATCGCCGAAGAGATGAAGGAAGCGATCTTCGAAAGCTTCTTCTCCAACCCGCGCCAGGGCAACGACGTCGCTTCGAAGTCTGCGGGTATTGGACTCTCTCTTACCCGAAGCCTGGTGAACATGCACAAGGGCACGCTCGACATGGAGAGCCAAAAAGGTAATGGCTCCACGTTCATTGTCCGGATCCCGATCGATCGCGAAGCTTACCAGGAGGTCGAAACAAAAACCATGTTGTTGTCGGCCACCAACCTTGCTGAAAAGATCTCGCAGGAGTTTGGGCTTATCTCGCCATCCGAAGAGACTTCACCGATCGAGGAGAAATCAGAAAGGGAATATACGTTGCTGGTAGTGGATGACAACGCGCAGATCATCATACTCCTCCAAAGCATTCTTGCCGACAAGTACCGGATCGTTTCAGCGTCCGGTGGCGAAGAGGCCCTTCGTGTGTTGGAAGAAGAAAAGATCGATCTCGTTATCAGCGACGTGTTGATGGCGAATATGGATGGATTGACACTCTGCCGTCATATCAAAGACAATATCCAGACGAGTCACATCCCTGTTATCCTTCTCACCGCGAAGGCAGAGATCGAAGATCGCATCGAGGGTCTGCAGGTCGGAGCAGATTCATACATACCGAAGCCGTTCCATCCTGAGCATTTATTTATTCGGATCGAACGACTGATCCGTAATCGTGAGCAGATCCGTACGCGGTTCGGGAATATCAGCGAAGTTGAGCTCGATTCGATATCGACCGGAATTGGTGAAAAGGATGATGTTTTCTTCCAGAAGATCACTCAATGCATCATGGATCACCTGAGTGAAACGGAATTCTCGGCAGATACGATCGCGGAAGAAGTCGGCATGAGTAAGACTTCGTTATACAAAAAAGTGAAGGCACTTACAGGCCTTACGCCGCACGGACTTATCAAACAATATCGTTTAAAGAAAGCCGCCGACCTGCTCAAGAATTCGAACATGAGCGTGTCGGCGGTGATCTACGAAACGGGCTTCAACAGCCGTTCCTACTTTTACAAATCATTCAACGAGGTGTTCCACTGCCATCCGAAAGACTTCGGTGGAGCGAAGGCCGGTTAGAATTTCCTGACGGCTCTCACCCTGTTTTCCATATTGCGTCCAAGATCGTCTCGTAACTGGCACCCACCTGAGAATTGCATCCAGGAGGCGTTGCGAAGTTTAGAGATGTCTGTGGAACTCCAATAGAAGTTATCCGACAGGTTCCCGATGCCTTCAGCATAAAGATTCTGACACATGAGTTGCAGCTCATCTCTCGAAGGAAGGAACCAGTCGTCGTGATCGTTGAGAACAAGATCGTAGCAAAGTTTGGCAGCATAGGTACCATCGCCCTGGACGTTCACCTGGGTCTGAGTGTTCGATTCGCCTGCACCTATTGAAGTGTCGGGGGTATAGCTCGGCTCGTCGAGGTAAGTCCACGTGCCTTCCCAAAATACGATACCATCGCTTTGATCTTCAGGTGCTGCTACCAATCCGTGTTCGCCGGTCTCATCGACATAAAATACGATACCGCCGGCCCACTCACCGCCAACAACGATAGCAACTGTGAAATCTAACGTTCCGGAGATGTCGCCGATTGTGGCGGTTATAGTTGTCGTTCCAAAGTCGATCCCGCTTACAGAGGCAACCGACTCATCAAGGTCAACAGTGGCGACATCGGTATCGGATGAAGTCCATGTTGCATCGGCGGTCACATCCTTCTCCGATCCGTCTGTAAAGGTACCGATGGCAGAGACCTCCTGTGAACTCTCTGGCATGATAGCCGCTTTGTCAGCGGTGACCTCTATCGACACCAGCTCTTCCGGTGTTACGGTAACAGAAAACGATCCTTTAATATCATCGATGCTCGCAACAACCTCGGTTGTCCCCACTCCTGTGGCCAGGAATGAACCATCTGAAGAAGCCTGCGACACAACGTCTATGTTCTTGGTTGCCCACTTCACCGTAGTCGTAACATCTTCTGTAGTGTTGTCGGAATAAACTGCTTCGGCGGTGAACTGTATATACAAACCTTTAGCGATGGGAGGCTCTACTGATGGCGTGACGTTGATCGAAACAAGGTTGATGATCGTAGTGAAACTGACTTCGTTTCCGTATGTAGTTCCCTCGCTGTTGATCGCGTATGCCCTCACATAGTACTTAACGCCGGACTCGAGATTGGTCATGTCTACGGTAAATCCGCCAGTGCCCGTACCGCTCGACGCTTTGTTATCGGATACAACGGGCGACGGATTCTTACCCCAAACGAGACCGCGTTCGGTGATCGCGCTTGCTCCCCCGTCGCTAATCGTACCGCCTCCCTGGGCGGTCGTAGCTGTTATGTTTGTTACAGCTGAAGTGGAGATAACAGGGGCAGATGGATCGTCGGTGCTTTCACATCCGATCAGGAATGCCAACAACATTGAATAGGTCAGAAGATGTTTTCTCATAGCGTGGTAGAATGGAGTTAGGTTTTGTCCAAAAATAACGTAGGCGAACGCGCGGCCAAATACCACTTTAGCAGTATTCTGTTAAAACTCTCTTGAAAACTTACCTGGGAAGTATTACAGTAACTCTAGTGTATTCTCCCTCAACGGAATCTATGTGCACAGAAGAAGTTGTGGTAAACGCATCTTATCAAGTAAATAATACCGATGGTCCTGCACGTATTTCCCGCCATGTTGAAGTCCGTTTATTTACTGCATAGAGCGATTCACACTAATAAATCCAATCACTATGAAAAAGATCATGAAATGGAAAGTACTTGTTGGGCTAACAGCCCTCTGCGCGATGTTCTCTGCATTCAGTCCATTCGGTGGGCACAGCTTCCAGGTGTACCTCGACAACGAAATTATCTCGGAGCAGTATGTACACAAAGATCTGTCGATTCCCAAGATCACACTTGATCCTTCCAGGAATCAGAGTCAGCTTATTGTAAAGTACAATGAATGTGGCCGTACAGTTTCAGGAAGAAAGATCTATCTGAAAGATGGCAATGGAAGTCTTTTGAAGGAATGGAAGTTCGAAGGAACAACTTCCGGCTATAAAGATGCGATGACCTGCAGTGTTAAGGATGTCATTGCTGCATTGAAAAGATCGAACAGCCCGGCCGGATTGTATTATTCCTCAAATGACTTCGAGCAGGGTCAGCAAGTGGCGACATTGGTATTGCAGAGGGCTTCGTTATGATTTTAGGTGTTGCGTGTTGTGTGTTGCGCAAAGGATACGCGGAGGAAGCAATGGATACACCAAGGTTTGTCCTTCGCCTTTGCGTACCCTCTGCGTTACCTTTGCGTATCCTCTGCGTTACCTTCGCGTATCCATAGCGAAACACAACCCCGAAACAAATTACTTTTTCAACTGTGCATCAATCCATTTCAGAAAAACCTGGTTCGCTCCGCCATCCACTACCCTGCCTGTCCCTGTGAACGAATCCTTCATACTCGGGTAACGATCAAGATTGTGACCGAGTCCTTTCATCACTTCTAACGTTGCGTTGCCCGGATGATTGTTATTAACGATCTCGGCTATTCTCGTATGATCGGTAAGGCTCATGATCCAGTCGTTCTCACCAAATACAATCAACACTGGAACGTTCACTTTATTCCATGCCCCTTCGATATTCAGATCCTGGACTGATTGGTAGAATTTCGCGGGACGCTCATATTGATGTTCCGGTTCGTCATACCATAGTCCTTTCATGTCGGGATATTTTTGCTCGATTTCACGAGGTGTCATCTTCTCTATATAATAGAGCTCGTAAAACTTCGAGAATTTCTTGATCTGCTCGTTCACTTGCGCAGGCGAACTGCCTGTAAACTTCAGCCGTCGTCTTTCGATGTCGAGCATGTGCTCGAACCAGGTTTGTGTGCATGCACCACTCACCATGTAACCTCGAATGTTTTGCCCGTCGCCGACCACCGGCGCCAGCGAACCGCCGAGACTTAGTCCAAACAGAAAGATCTTATCGGGATCGACGTCCGGTCGTTGCCTGAGTTGGGCCAAGGCGCTTCGATAGCCTTCAAGCTCTTCTTCTAAAGTACAATCAACACACGGACCTCCCTCGCTATCGCCTGTTCCCCTGCGTTCGACACGCATGAAAATAAAATCGGGAGAATTTGCAAATACACGCATGAGGGTATCGGTGCCGTCGCGCGATTTTATCGGCAGTTCGAGGCTTCCACACGACAGCCATTGTATCATTAACACTGCAGGAAATTTCCTGCCCGTAGTTGGTGGAACTGTTGTGATTGTTCGCAGCCGGGTGCCGTTCGAGGAGACGATCCCATACTCTGTCTTGTTGTTGTTCTTTTCAAGGGGCGGGGCCATCGCCGTTATCGTAACCTCCTTTTGCTTGCCGTTGCTGATAACCGTGAGTTTAACTTTCTGGTTGGCTTTCACGACGGAGACTTTTCGCTCGAGTACGATGGCGTTGGTAACGGGCTGCCCGTCGATGCTCGTGATCACGTCGTCGGTTTTCAATCCGGCTTTGTCTGCCGGCGAAGCTGGTATGATCCTGAAGATCTTGGCTCCTTTCACATCGGCCTGGTAGTCGGCCCTGAAACCGGTTACTCCTTTCCGGGTGAGATCCTGCGCGTCAAGAACCGTGGTCGTCAACAGGATCATAAAAAATAATATCAGTCTGGTCATACTGGTTTTGATTTTTTGACCAAAACTGCGGAGCCGATATCTCTAAAGAGTCCTGAAAAATATTCTGGAGACGAAAAAGATCAATTCAACGACTTGTTTCCGTGCACGGCCCGGTACTCGGAGGGGGTCATCTTGAAAGTCTTTTTGAAATGAGCATAGAAGCTCGACGACGACTGGAACCCGGCATCGAAGGCGAGTGACTCGACCTTCTCGTTAACAAACGGCTGCTGAAGCCGGCCAGTCACATAACGAAGCCTGAGGTCGTTCACCAATTCCGGAAATGTTTTGTTGAACTCGCGCTGGATCGCTGCGGTGATCCGGGCAGAAGGAACTTTCAATGAATCAGCCAATGATCTCAGCGAAAGCTCACTATCCCGAAAACCTTCTTCGTCTATAATTTTCTTTCGGATGAGTGACCGCAGTTCGGTGTCGTCTTCATCGGGGGCCAGTCGATAATGGTGCACCTTTCTGAATACGTCGTGTTTCAGGAGTCCCAAATATGTAAGGACAAGTATCGCAAGACTCGAAACACAGGTGGCGATGATGTACGCCATATCGTCGAGCCTTGTCCACTGCAAGAAATAGATGGCTTCGACGAATGCGAAGGCTGTCGTAAGGTCCGTAAGCCATCGGCGGCTCCCGGATCCATCATGCTTCGGAAGTTGCCATGCAACGTATGCGATGTAGACTACCTGCGCGATGATCACCAAAAGATATGAGGCTCGAAGCAGGGATTGGTTTTCTACAAGCAAATTGAACAACGTGAACGCAGGAAGAACAAGATGCGGAAGAATGTCCTTCTTCGAAAAACTTTCGCGTTGCAAATGTTTAGCGTAGAATACGAGCAGCGGACCGTTAAGACTCATGCCGAAAAGACCGAGAATGGGCAGATACCACAACATGGATGCCGTTAGTGCGTAATAAGTCGACTTGAAGATCCGAACGGCAAACGCAGCTAGAATAAGCGCCAGTATAACATTCGCTGCGCGGTCACCCTTCTTTATTAACAAAAGACAGCCTATGAGAAAACACGCGTGAAATAACCCAACGCTACTCGTGATGCCCAGGATGACGTCCCATTTCATAGTATCACAAATTTAATTACTCTACTTTTAATCTCTTCATCGGACTTTCGGCTGCCGTACGCCATCCATGATAAGATACAATAAGTGAGGAAATAGTTAAGACAAGAGCCACCGCCCGCACGAACATCCATGCATTGAGCGACACGTGATATACAAACTCGGCAAGCAATATGTTTGCCATCCAAACGGCGAAAGGGATCGTTATCAATAGTGCAAGGCAAACGGGCGCCAATACATCACGACTAAGTGCTAAAAGCACCCGGATCATATCGGCTCCCAGCACCTTTCTTATACTCATCTCTTTTGCACGCCGTTCTGCAACAAATCCGGATAAACCAAACAGCCCCAGACAGGAAATAAATATCGTCATGCCCGAAAAAACAGAGATCATCAGTCCAATATCCGAAAGCTCACTAAATCTTGTGTTGTATTCATCGAGCGTAAACTTAAAATCGAATGCAATATCCGGGCTCGCTTTCCTGACGGCCGATTCGATGGAGCTCAAAGTCTCCATCCATGTGTTATTATTGTCAATACGGGCGTACAGGTGGTGCACATTCGACGGTGACAGGAAAACGATCATGGGGGCAATCACTCCGGAAGGATTGTTGTAGACATAGTCCTTGAATACCCCGATAACCGTTTTGCCTCCTACCTGGCTTCCGATCGGGTTTAGAAGTCCCATCTTTTCAACCGCCGCCTGGTTAAGAAGACAACTGTTTTTATCGCTTGTATGATCGCGGCTGAAGTCCCGGCCTTTTTCTATTTCAATACCCATCGTTCGACTCCAATCATAATCGGTGTCGACTATAACGATCGAGAGCTCCTCACCTGGTCTTCTTCCGGGCCAATCCAATCCCGTGATGGATCCACCAGAGTACAGGATGTTCCCACCTGTTCCAGTAACGGATGTAACGCCAGGTATTTTCGACACCTCATTTCGGATAACATCGAACCTGGCGCTCGCAAGAGAATCCAGCACCACATTCACAAGATTTTGTTGGTCATATCCCATTGGACGATTTCGGACGTGCTCGAATTGTGCGTAAAGGATGATCGTCCCTACAAGAACAATTGTGGAGATCGTGAACTGAAAGGTCACAAGAGACCTGCGAAGCGAAATTCCCCTCGGATGGTCAACAATTCCCTTCAGCACTTTTGCCGGCGCAAATCGGCTCAACACAAAAGCCGGATAGCTTCCCGCTATCAGAGCAGTCACGAGTGTCACGGTCACGACGCTTATCCATACCACTGAGTCGCTATAATCGAAGCTGATCGATGCATGCATAAGGACATTGAAAGAAGGAATTACCAGGATCGTAAGTACAATGGCGAGGATCATAGCAACAGAAGTTATGACAACAGCCTCGTTTAGGAACTGAAAGACGATCCATCGTCGTGTAGAACCAAGCACTTTGCGCATTCCAACCTCCCTCGCGCGATGCGCCGACTGTGCAGTAGCAACATTCATAAAATTCACGCACGCGATCAGCAACATGAACATTCCAAAACCGAGCAGAACCCAGATGATGGTTATTAATCCGCCAGAAGGTTGGCCATTCGAGAATCCACCATACAGGTGAAGCCTTTCCATCGGATACGCGAACAATGTCTCGTTCGGATCTTTCGTCTTTTGTTGAATTAGCGAATATATCTCTTTGTTGAACGATGATATTTCCTGCGGTGAATTTAGCTCCACCCATGTCTGGATACGGTTGTCGTCCCACTTTGTCAGCCAGGCATTAACCCTTTCAAACACGTTGAACGGGACTGCTATTTGAAACTTCACGGTGCTTGTCTCCGGAATATCTTCGATGACCGCACCGATAGACAGCGACTTATAACGATCAAAGATGATTTCGCGACCAACGGGATCAATGTCATTGAAAAGTTTGACGGCCATGCTTTTTGTGATCACTATCGAGTTCCGATCCATCGCAGACGCTGCGTCGCCTTTTATTGACTGAAAGGTCATCATCCTGAAGATGTCAGGGTCTGCATAGATGCCGGACTCCTTGAAACTGGATTGATCCACACTGATGGCAACATCATGAAACCATGCAACACGGCCAGCGTGAACCACAGGAGCATAATCGGACTTCAAAGTTTCAGCAAGAGGACCCGGTGTAGATCTTCCGGTAGACACACCATCGTTCGTCTTCTGATTTTTCATGATCAGAAAGATCGAGTCCTTCTTAAGAATGTGTTCGTCGTACTTGAATTCTTTCACGACAACCAACAGTATCAGGAGACTTGTTGCCAGCCCGAGTGCAAGTCCCATCAGGTTGATAAGCGAAGACACTTTATTCCTCAGAATGGTGCGCCAACTCATGACGAAATAGCTTTTGATCATATCATTTATCATGGTATCGGATTGTTTGGATCGGGCTAGCGGACGAAGAAGTGTAATCGCAGTCAATAAATATTTCAGGTCGGCTCTTCTTTTACCTTTAGACGTAAGCCACTGCTTATAGAACTCCATCAGGTCGCCCTCAACTTCTTCAACGGTCTCATTGTTCGCGAACCGTCTCAATAGCGATTGCATCCATTTCGGAGGGCCGGGTATGTTATTCGCGCTCATTGATATCATCCTTTACTTATGCCCAGAACCCTGGCCGGCAGTTCTTTCCACAACCGCTCACGCAACGCCTTCAAGTCTCGCAGGGTTCGACTGCCGAGGGCTGTTATGGTAAAATATCTTTTTCTCCTGCCGCCTCGCTCGGTAGTCGCCCCGCCCATATTCGACCGTATGAATCCCTTTCCTTCCAGGCGTTGCAATGTTGTGTGCACGGTGTTAAAGCCTACGCTTCGACCGGTCTGTTTTTCGATCTCGTTCGTTATGGTTACGCCGTATGCGTCGCCCTCCAATGAGGCCGTAATAATGAGAACGATCTCTTCGAACTCCCCGATGGAACTTCTGCGTGGTGACATTTTATTACAATTTGTGATGATGAATTACATCCTATTTTGTCGATGTAATAATGACCATTAATCGATCAAGAAGCAAAAAAAATTTATTAGAAACGGTGACGGCAATCGGCATGTTGTCTTCCCTGGTCGTTTAGGAGGTAAAAAAACCGTCTGTACCCCACGCCACGCCCTCGAAAACTAACGCTATTAAAAATCAAACTTTGTTTTTAGCTTAAAGCAGTAATCAGTCAAAACAACCAATTTAAATTCCCTCTTCAATGAAAAAGGATACGTCAAGCTCGAGAAGAAAATTCTTACAGCAGATCGGCGCAACCGGCCTCATGATCGGAGCCGCTCCGCTATCATCACTGGCCGCTAAGCAGAAAGCCGAAGAACGCATTTTAACCTACGAAAGAAAGATATCTGCCAATGATAAAGTGAGGATCGGTGTGATCGGCTATGGCGTACAGGGACACTTCGACCTCAACACCGCCCTCAAAGTACCAGGCGTCGAGCTCGCCGGCATCTGCGATCTGTATACCGGACGCATCGAGAACGCCAAAGAAACACACGGCAAAGATCTCTATACCACAACCAACTATAAAGAGCTCCTCGATCGCAAAGACATCGACGCCATTCTCCTCTGCACCACCGACGTGTGGCACGCCAGGATCGCCATGGATGCGCTGGCCAAAGGCAAACACGTGTATTGCGAGAAGCCAATGGTCTACAAGATCAGTGAAGGATTTCCAGTGATCGAAGCTGCAAAGAAAGCCGGCAAAGTTTTCATGGTGGGAAGCCAACGTGTGAGCAGCATAGGCTACGCAAAAGCAAAAGAGATCCTCGCTTCAGGCGAGATCGGAAAGCTTAACATGGTGAACGCCGTCTACGATCGTCAAAGCTCCATCGGCGCATGGGAATATACCATTCCCAAAGATGCAAACGCACTCACCACTAACTGGGATAAGTTCATCGAAGTGACCGATAAGATGCAATACGATTCCAAAAAATTCTTCTGGTGGAGAGCATTCAAGGAAGTCGGCACCGGCGTTGCCGGCGACTTGTTCATTCACCTTCTCAGTGGCGTTCATTTCATTACCAACTCGAAAGGTCCCGAGAGCATCGTGAGCAGCGGCCAGTTCAGCTATTGGAAAGACGGTCGCAACCTTCCAGATGTAATGGCAGGCATCATGCAATATCCCGACAGCAAAGAACATCCCGCGTTCCAATTAACACTGCAAGTTAACTTCATCAGCGGTACAGGTGGACAACAAGTGATCCGCCTCGTCGGCTCCGAAGGTGTTATCGAGCTCGATAACAACAACGTGACCGTGAAGCACAGCATCATGCCGCAAGCGCCCGGCTTCGGTGGTTACGATTCGGTGTTCACATTCTCGAAGAGCATGCAAGAAGAGATGCAAAAAGAGTACGATGCAAAGTGGACCCCCGAGCAAAAGAAACGTCCAAAGAAAGACGACATCGTTTTCAAAGCACCGGATGGTTACAGCGACCACCTCGATCACTTCACGAACTTCTTCGACGGCATTCGCAGCAACAAGCCAGTGGTCGAAGACGCAGAGTTCGGCTTCAGGGCAGCAGCTCCAGCCCTCGCCTGCAACGACAGCTATTTTTCGAAACAGATCGTGAAATGGGATCCCAACGCGATGAAACTCGTGAAGTAACTTAAGACGTCGAAAAAATACCGCAGCCAGAAGTCGCCTCTTCTGGCTGTTTTTTTTACCCCAAATAAAAAGGCATTTAAGTTGGTTGATTACCGGCTTCCCGCTATAATTGCACGCTCTTTAGAATCATTCTAAACTTATGAAGCGGATAGGTATCTGTCTGGCTATCTGCATGATAGCTGTGACTGCGAACGCCCAAATCTTTACAAAAGAGGACTCTTTGCAGGCGGGACTCGTGCGATCGAGCCAGGCCACGGTGCTCTCGGGCTACGGCCAGGCCAAGGTTCAATACGACCTCCGCTACAAGACCGGCGAAGCCAACCTCACGCGTAACGTGCTTTTCCTGGGACACAAGTTCAGCAACAAAGTCTACTTCTTTTCCGAGATGGAATTAGAGAATGCGGGAGTTTCATCGGGCGGCGGCTTCAACGGCGAGCTCAGTATGGAACAGCTGTTCCTCAAATTCAATATTAATAGAGATGTCTATCTCACCGCCGGCCTCTTCATTCCAAGGATCGGTATCATCAACGAAAATCACCTGCCCACAACGTTCAATGGTAACGATCGAACTTTCGTGGAAACCTTCCTGATACCAGCAACATGGCGCGAGCTTGGTGTCGGTATCTATGGAAACCTTCGAAGGATGCCTGGGCTCAATTATTCTTTTGCGGTATTGAATGGTTTGAACTCCGCTGGTTTCAAAAATGGGACTGGCATCGCCGATGGAAGATTTGAAGGAAGCCAGGCATCTGCTTCGAACGTCGCGGTTACGGGCGCACTTCTTTATTACTATCGCAACTGGAGGATGCAAGCTTCCGGATATTTCGGAGGCAGCGCGGGGCTCGTGAAGCGCGTAGCGGACAGTCTTCAGTTGAAGTCGGGACCCTTTGGAACACCGGTTGGACTGGTCGAAGCCAACATTCAATATCATAACAACGGAAAGAGCTTTAAGGCTCTCGTGGCGTCGGCTCATATACCGGATGCATATCGTATCAACAGGGCTTATGCCAACAACACACCGGAAGCGATGCTCGGCGCTTATGCGGAAGCCGGCTATAATATTCTGAAAATATGGAGCGATGGAACCACCAGGAATCTTACCGTCTTTGTTCGTTACGAATGGATGGATCTCAATCACGGGTTGCCATCGAATGGAATTGAGAACGGAACGTTGCGAAAGAGTTACGTCGTCACCGGCATAACGTTCCAACCAACGCAGGGTATTGCTGTGAAACTGGATTATGTGATGAGGCAGACTGCCGATCGTAACCCTGAGCTGGTTGTTACACCCTTCCCGTCGGCGCTGCCGTATTACACCAGCAACGGTTTCCTCAATCTTGGATTTGGATATAGTTTCTGAAGATGATCAACAGGAGAACATTCATCAAATCATCGTGTGTCGTATGTGCGACTGGTGTGCTCTCGCAATTGACTTCCTGTGCCCCTGCCCTGCCGACGTTCAAGACAACTATTTCGGGAAAGACCATTAATGTTCCACTCACTTATTTTGCGGAGTCGAATGTTGCAATTGTTCGCGACAACCAGGCGGAGTACGACATCCTGCTTGTAAAAAAATCCGAAGAGTTGTTCGATGCGATCTACATGAGGTGCTCGCATCGCGAAAATCCTCTCACGGCAACAAATACGGGACTGTTCTGTTCATCTCATGGAAGTACATTCACCCTCGATGGACAGGTAACGAAAGAACCTGCTACAGATCCGCTACAAAAATTCCCTACTGAATTCGATCGGGCTAACGGTATCATCTCAATCAATATACAATCATTAAAACTATGAAACCACTAACTATATTTTCTCTCGCTCTGCTAGGCTGTGTCCTGGCTAATTGCTCCAGCGACGACGACAACGTGCCTGCTATCGACGCTACGCAGAACACGACTATACTCACTGATTTCTCTACAAATGTTGCGAGCACCGTTTACATCTCCCTTGCCGGCAAGACATCCACACTATATGATAACATAGTGGAACTTACATCTACGAAGTCACAAACATCGCTTGCCAGCGCCCAGGCAACATGGAAAGAAGCGCGCGAGATCTGGGAACAATCCGAAGCTCACTTGTTCGGTCCTGTTGCCACCGAAGAGATCGATCCGCGCATCGATACATGGCCCGTTAACTTCACCGACCTCGAACTTCAGTTGTCGAGCGAAAATGAGTTCACCGACGAATACATCAACAATCTCGATGATGCATTGAAAGGCTTTCACCCCATCGAATACCTGATCTTCGGAGAAAATGGAAATAAAGATGCAAGCGAACTGACGGATCGTGAGCTCGAATATCTTAATGCCCTCGCAACAAACCTGCGCGACCTTACCGCAGAGCTTGCAACACGCTGGACGCCTTCAACAAGCGGCAACTACATCACTGAAGTTTCGACTGCGGGAAACGGAAGCACAACCTATAAGAAACAAGTGGATGCTCTCGAAGAGATCGTGAACGCAATGTCGGGCATCTGCGATGAAGTTGCTAACGGCAAACTCGCAGAACCATACGATCAAAAAGATCCCCAGCTCGAAGAATCTCCTTTCGCAGGAAACTCGATCATCGACTTCACCAACAACATCAAGGGCGTTAAGAATGTGTATACCGGAAGCTTCGCTTCCGATGGTCACGGTCTCGACGAACTGGTGAAAAAACACAACCTTTCTCTTGACGCCGAGATCACGGCCAGCATAGATGCAGCCATCAACGCACTCGGGAAGATCACAGATCCGTTTGGTGAAGCAATCACTACACAGTCTGTGCAGATCGAGAATGCAATGGATGCCATCAACGAATTGCAGACAGTGCTGAATGAAAAACTACTTCCCTTCGTACAGCAGCACGCAAACTAAGATCCATGCGGGAACGGACCATCATACGCGTTGCGTTAACATTGGCATTTGCCATTGTGGTCTACTCCTGCATTGAACCTGATGAAAGAACCGAGACGCCGGCCGATGAATGGTTGGCCGGCGGATCCCAAACCATCTTCGATCGGGGCGTTTCCGCATTCAGTTCACCCTTTCCCGATCTATTGAACAATCGCGGCGAGGTGCACGGTGTTGGTGATGCTGCTTTCGGAGCAACCTTCGTAAGCGCGCCGGCGCCGATCAATCCAGGTCTTGGTCCGATCTTCAACAATGTATCGTGTTCGTCGTGTCATGTGAATGACGGTCGTGGTAAGCCGCCGCTGGCCGGGGAGCAGAACACGTCGCTGTTGATACGGTTAAGCGTCGAGGGGACGGGTGCGCACAATGGTCCGAATCCTGCCCCGGGTTTTGGTTTGCAACTTCAGCAACGAAGCATTTTCGGTGTGCCTCCCGAAGCAAGCTTCCATGTAGAATATTCGGAGTTCACTGTTGAAATGAACGATGGCACAAAGTACTCGCTGCGCCGTCCCACTTACGTGCTCGAGAATTCTTATATACCGCTCCCTTCGGGTTTAATGATCAGTCCCCGCATTGCTCCTCCAGTGTTTGGACTTGGACTTCTCGAAGCTATCGATGACGCAGATATTCTTGCGCGAGCCGATGAATCGGACGCGGACCACGATGGCATCAGCGGAAAACCGAACCATGTATGGGATGATCAGAAACAGGAAATGGTGGTTGGTCGCTTTGGTTGGAAGTCAAACAACCCCAATCTACTTCAGCAGTCGGCAGCTGCCTACAACGAAGACATGGGCATCACGAATTTCATTTTTCAAAAGGAGAATAGTTACGGCCAGTCGCAAGGTGTAAGCTCCGATGTTTATGATGTTACCGACAGCCTGCTGCAGTCTGTTTCATTTTACATACGAACTCTTGCGGTGCCCGCGCGACGTAATGCAAACGACGATGAAGTTGTTCGTGGCAAGCTGATGTTTAACGAAGTCGGTTGTGCATCGTGTCATGTTCCGAAACAAAAGACAAAGACAAACGTCGCGTTCCCGGAGATCTCGGGACAAACAATTTATCCATACACCGACCTGCTTGTTCACGACATGGGCGAAGATCTCGCCGACCATCGTCCGGATTTCGAAGCATCTGGTTTCGAGTGGCGTACTGCTCCGCTCTGGGGGATTGGCCTCACTCAAGTTGTGAATGGTCACAACAACTTTCTCCACGACGGACGCGCCCGTTCGCTGATGGAAGCTGTGCTCTGGCACGGTGGTGAAGCGCAGCAGGCAAAGGATAAAGTAAAAGCAATGTCCAGATCGGATCGTGATGCCCTGATCCGGTTCCTCGAATCTCTTTAATTCTATTCGCTTTTTAAATTCTTGACAGGGTTCGACAGTGATGCCTGCATAGTTTGCGTCATTGTGGTTAGCAGCGCTATGCTAATCAACAAGAGTAGCGGTATAAGAAAAAGTTCCGCGGTTATATCGATCTTGTACGAATAAAAGCCAAGCAGGAAATCAACACAATACCATGCTGCCGGAAGTGCCAAAGCACATGCGATGGCGACGACCTTAATAAACTGACTGGTCAACAAGAACAGGATATTCTTCACCGAGGCGCCAAGAACTTTGCGAATGCTGATCTCCTTGATACGTCGCACAGTTGCGAAGACACACAGTCCCAGTAATCCAAGGCATGAGATCACGACGGCAATAACTGCGAACACAATGAACATAGTATAGGTCGTTGCTTCGCTCTTGTAGTAACCGTGGATCTCCTCGTTCAGCATCTTTGGCTCATACGGTTCCGATGGGAACTCTTTCTTCCATATTCTCTCGAGGTTGTCGAAAATTGCCTGATCGGTTGGATCGTCGATACGAACATTCGCGTGGGTGAATACTTCGCGCTCCTGGTAAAATATAAGTGGATAAATGCCGGAGTGGAGTGGAAGACTATTGAAGTCGGCAACCACACCCACGATCTCCGCGTCGCCCGACCAGCCGAATCGTTTACCGATCGCTTCTTCGGGAGAACCCAGGTCGAGTGCCTGAATCATTTTTTCATTAACAACCACGGTGCGGGCATCAATGATCGTATCCTGGCGAGGAGGAATTCTTCCACTGATCAGCTTGAGGTCGTAAACGTCGAAGAATTTTTCGTCGCAGTGAATAATACATGCAGTTTGATCTTCTTTGTCGCTCGTTTTTCCCATGCCGTTCCACCAATGATCGTCGCTGATAGGTGCGCTTCTCGACAACGAGATCCCGGCAACTCCGGGGATCGTGTTCGCCTTGTTGACGAACGACTCCATCGCCGCCTGGTTAGGAACATTGATCATGATGATCCCATCTTTTCTGAATCCGAGATCCTTTGAATGAAGGAACTGCGCCTGCTTCGCGATCGAGAATACAACGGTCATTAAAATTGCGGAGATCGCAAATTGAGTGACGACCAAAGTCTTTCGGATCCAGGAGACCGTTGCGTTTCCGACAATAGCGCTTCCGGGCTTTAATGATGTTGCCGGGTTGGTCCTTGCGATGAGCCATGCCGGAAATAGTCCCGCCACCAATCCGATCAGGAAGAGAAAGAGCATAGTGCCTGAAAGCAAAGTCGGCGTCGCTAAAGCAGACAGGGCTATCTGTTTATTGAACAGCAAATTTACCTGGCTCGTCATAACCATCGCCACACCGAGTGCCAGCATTGTTGATACTAAGATGAGTATCAGTGGCTCCGTCAGCAGTTGAACGATGAGTTGATTTTTCCCGGCACCGATCGTCTTGCGGATGCCCGCTTCTTTCGAGCGAACGATGGCCTGTGCGGTAGATAAGTTCACGAAGTTTGCGCACGCAAGAAAGAGTATTGCAATGCCGATGGCCCCAAAGATGTAGAGCCACTTTGTATCGATAGATGGCACCCATGGACCGCCACCAAATTTATCTGAGTCGAGATGGATATCGCGCAACGGCTGCATTGAAAAACTACCGCGAATGTCGTTGGTCCTCGCCACGTTATTGATGTCCCTGTCCGCTATGCCATTCAATGTATTCCGAAGTGTAGCGGGATCGACCCGGTCTTCCAATAAGACAAACGTCATGGCATTCAACGTGGTCCACTCCTGGCCACCGAAGTACCATGCGCCACCGTTGCCGGTAAACTCGGGATCGTCGATGTAAGAGATCAACATCGACGCAGGCAGATTGGTGTTGGCTGGAATGTCGCGATATACTCCAGCCACGTTGATATCGTACTTGTTTCTGTACTTGAATGATTTTCCAATGGGATCTTCGTCGCCAAAAAATTTGGCCGCGATTGATTCGGAGATCAACGCCTGGTATGGACGAGCGAGCGCGTGCTTGTCGCCGTTGATGATCTCTATATCGAATATGTCGAGGAACGATGGCTCGGCGATCAGGATGTGATCTTGCGAAAACACTCTATCGGGCGTTACTGCAACCGTACCCTGGAACTGGGGAAAAGCCTTTGCTACGCGTTCGATCCCTGCAGCTTCCTTGCGCAAAACTTCCGCAAGAGGTGTTGGCGTCTTATAGATATCGAAGTTCATGCCCATCTGCTGCCACGATGAATTGACGCGATAGATCCGGTCTGCTCTGCTGTTCCATTTTTCGAAGCTGAGCTCATTCTGGATAAACAGGAGGATAACGAATGCCACTCCAATCCCCATGGTTAGGCCGATGATGTGCACTGCGGTCAGGAACTTCTGCCTCACGAGGTACCGGATGCTGAATCGAATATTCGGGATCATCATATTGTTCGAAGGTTGTTTTTTGGATCTTCTAAGAGTATAGGGTCTTATGAATGAAATGACATCTATCACGAAAAGAAATCTTGCAATGAAAGGACCATTGCTCGTTACGCGATCCGAAAATCTCTCATGCAGATCGCCCTGGAGATCTTCGAGAAGGTCCGGGTTACAATACCATTCGAAAAGCTTGTCGGCCCATCTTGGTGGCGATATCATATATTCTTAAAAATTACTTTTGGTACGAGCTCCCACATTTGGTCGCGTTGTGATTTTGCTTTGAGTAGCGCTTTTTTGCCGGCGGCTGAGATCTTAAAGTATCGTTTGCTCCGTCCTCCCCTTTCGCTGGTGGCGCCCCCGAGCTTCGAGTCGAGCAAGCCTTTTTCCTCGAGGCGGATGAGTGCGGCGTGAACGACAGTGAACACGACTTTGCGTTTTGTGATCTTGTTGATCTCGTTGGCGACGGAAATGCTGTAGGCGTCGTCTTGTAAAATGCCCACAGCAAGAAGCACAAGCTCTTCGAATTCGCCGATATTCGTCCCTTTCATATTATCACTAAATGTATATCTAATAGTCGTGATTAACAAGTAAAAAATTATCATAGCTACGCAACGGGGGATTGACCCGTTTAGGCGATGACAGTCTGCAAAAAGATCAGATGTGGACCAGAAGTTTCAGGACGATACCGATCAGGGCCGCTCCCGCGATCACGAACGGCTCCGGCAGTTTTTTGAATTTATAAAGGAGGCCAAGTGTGGCTAAGGCGATCAGTACCGTTGGAATATCCGTTAATGTGCGCTTTCCCAACACAAGAACGGCGCCTACTATCGCCCCTATCGCCGCAGCGGTTACACCATCAACAAATGCTTTGATCGCCGGGTGCTTTCCATACTTTTTAAAGTAGGGTGCCGGTAGCACGGTAAACAAATAGCATGGAACAAACGTCGCGAGTGCCGCAACACATGCTCCCCAAAATCCAGCGACGAGATAACCGATAAAGCCAACCGTGATCACGACAGGACCTGGAGTGATCATAGCAACAGCAACTGCATCTACGAACTGCTGCTCAGTTAACCACCCATACTCTTTCACAACGCCTCCATACAAAAATGGAACAATCGCCAATCCACTACCAAATACAAAAGCTCCAGCCTTCGTAAAGAACCAGGCTATCTCCCAAAGCCTCGAGGAAGTTGCAATGGGCTGAAGTTGCAACAACAACGGCGCGAATACAGTTGCGTTAGACCCGCCGAACTTTGGTGGTGCTTTCACCAGCCACACCAAGACACCGCCACCGAGGATCAACCATACGATCTCTTCTTCTGTGATAAATGTTGAAAGAGCCAATGCAGTAAATATTCCCCAAAGCAATACGTCGCCGCCGATACTTTTTACAGTAAGCTTATAGCTTCCCAGGGTGATGATCCCTATGACACAAGCGCCAACTCCGTAAAATATTGCCTGCATCCAGGGCAGCCCACCATATAGAACATACGCATAGCCAATCACAAGTACCATCAGGAAGGAAGGCAAGACGAAAGCAAGACCGGCAAGCGTAGCTCCCAGGATGCGGTAATGAACATATCCAATGTATATGGCGAGTTGTGCTGCCAGCGGACCCGGCGCCAACTGCGACAAGGCAAGTCCCTCTTTGTAGTCGTCTTCGTTGATCCACTTCTTGTCGACTACCAAATCGCGATGCATATAACCAACGAGCGCTACCGGTCCCCCGAAACCCCATGTCCCAAGCTTGAGGAAGTAAATAACAAGGTCTTTCAATGAATAGGCAGGCATCGCTAGTTGGGTTCCTTTTTTCTCAGGTCTATCGTATGAAAAGCAAAAAGTCGTATGGCGTGTGAGATCGTATACTTATTGCCGGCAGCTTCCTGCTGGAAGATATTCATGTAACCGAGATGCGCATTGAAGTGTGACGTGAACTGATATCCGAATCCGACAAAGAACCGGTTCTGATCGAAAGTATTATAGACGACCTTCTTCCCGAAGTTGATAAACACTTCGTTCATCACTACAGCAAAGGGTGTTTTCGCAATCAGCTCCTTCCCTTTCAATGGGAGGAAGAACGATAGGTTATATCGCAGTCGGTACGTAAAGTTATATCCATCTTGCAGGACGTCGTTTGCGATCTTCCTGTTAAACCGCTCTTCCAGTCGCAGCCATTGCAGCGTACTGAAACCTGTGTACTTCTGATTCCACCAGATCTGTTGCCATGCCCTGTGCTCTGGTCGCGATGTATGCAGGCCCTTTGCGGGAAAATGATTTACGAAGGTGTAACCCGCATTGAAGCGGAGATTGTCCTTGATAAACCAGGTTGCCGCAGGTCGGAACAAAAACTGGTAAGGTCGGTCCACAAAGTTGTCGGTCTGGCGGTAATGTACATCGAGCCACAACCCGAATTTGTTCGTGATCCTGGTCTGGTTGAAATAACCTAACCAGATCTGTTCGCGGGAATGGATCTCCTTTGTCTGTGCCTGGAGGTCGACGGAGGCGATGAGCCAAATGATGACAAAAATGGATCTGCGCATACGACACAACGTTAGGGTCGATCGCTACATAAATGATAGAACGAAATTTACGTTTGGTATGGATTTTACTTTTTCGCGTGCTTTTTCCGGTATTGAAAGGGACCAATACCCGTTACTTTCTTGAAGGTTCGTGTAAAATGACTTTGGTCAGAGAAACCGGTCAGGTAAGCAATCTCGGCCAGCGAATGATCAGAAGTCTTCAGCATTTCGGTCGCTCTCTCGATCCTGAGCTTTCGAATGTAGTCGCCGAACGACAGGTCGTCGAAGTAGCGCGAGAACTCCCGCGACAAATAAGTGGGATGAACGTTAAGACTTTTGGAAATATCCTTGAGGCTCAGGGTAAGGTTGGTGTCGATCTGGTCTTGTATGATCTCCTTTAGTTCGCGAGCCCAGAGTGGAATTTTCTTTTCGCTGGTCTTTTGCCGGAGAAATTTATTATAAACGTCGAGCAAGAGTTTCTCACTGCTATTCTCAGTGTGCTTCTCGTGCTGAAGAAATTTTGCCCATGAATAAAGTGCATCGTAGAGCAGCATTCCTTTTTCAAGAAGAGCGTGATCATCTTTAATATTAAAAGAAAGTCCTGCCGATATGGCCCATAGTCCAGAAGATTGGGAGGCGATATCGTGACGATCGGTGTCGGCGCCGCGGACGATAGTCGCGAGGGTATACAAAGCGGGGTCTTTCAGTTGGTGCTTCCTGATGATATAATCAAAAGTGCATTGGTCTTCATAGTGCGTGTACTCGACGCCGGTTACGTCGAACGGAATTGCGTTGAGCTTTTTTGATTGCTCGATGACCTTATCGGCCGGCACGTAAATGAATTCGGCATTGGGATCAACAAACTTTTTGATGAGCCATGGGCATGCAATGCGGTCAATCTTCGGTCTTTCGCGGGTTATCCATTTCATGATGTCTAAATATCACAAAATTGGACTGAATGGGGAATCCTTTGCCATGAATACCCGGGTAAGCTTTTCGAAAGTTTAAAATCGCGCCGGAAAATACAAGTCGGCAATTGGGGCACGGATTTCACTGCGACAAAAGCATAAAATATTTAACCTATGGCTACCAAAGAGAAGACGAAACGGAAACCCGTTCAAAAAACCGATACAGACACACGCTCATCATCGCTCGTTTTTAACGACCTGATGGAGCTATTTGTGAATGGACTGAAGGACATGTACTGGGCAGAGAATCATCTCATCAAGTCTCTACCGAAAATGAGAAGCGCGAGCTCATCAAAGGAATTGCAGACAGCGATCGAAGATCACCTTGAGGTAACGAAAGGACATGTTAGCAGGCTTGAGCAGATCTTCGAAATGATCGGGCAAAGACCACTGGCGAGAAAATGCGATGCCATGGAAGGACTAACGCTCGAAGGCGAGGGAGTGATCGAAGACACGATGGATGGATCACCATCGCGGGAACTGGGGATCAGTCTGGCCTGTCAGAAAGTTGAACACTACGAGATGGCCGCATACATGGGACTTGCAAAGCTTGCAACATCTCTTGGCTATCCCGAGGTTGCCGAGCTGCTCAGCGAAACATTAAAAGAAGAAGAAGACAGTGCAGAGCTTCTAAGCGAGATGAGTAATGAGCTCACCGATCAAGGCCTTTCTGAAGTTTAACATCAAATCTAACTATCACATCAATGGCATCGAAAAACAAGAAGGCCCCTCAAAAGCCCGTCAATAAAAAGATCGAAGATCTAAATAAGAACGTCGAGGAAGGCAACGGTGAGTTCCTTACAACCAACCAGGGCGTTCGCATTAACGACAATCAAAATTCCCTGAAGTCTGGTGATCGCGGATCTACACTCATGGAAGATTTCATCCTCCGCGAAAAGATCACCCATTTCGATCACGAGCGTATTCCCGAAAGAGTAGTGCATGCAAGGGGATCGGCGGCACATGGAGTGTTCAAAGTTTACAAACCTCAGACCGCCGTAACGAAAGCTGCATTCCTTCAGGATCCAAATGTTGAGACGCCGGTATTCGTCCGGTTTTCGACTGTAGCCGGATCGAGAGGTTCTACGGACCTCGCGAGAGACGTTCGTGGGTTTGCAGTGAAGTTCTATACAACGGAAGGCAACTTCGATCTCGTGGGCAACAACATGCCTGTGTTCTTTATCCAGGATGCGATCAAGTTCCCTGACCTTATTCATGCGGTGAAGCCGGAACAGGACAACGAGATCCCGCAGGCGGCGTCGGCTCACGATACGTTTTGGGATTTCATTTCACTGATGCCGGAATCGACACACATGATCATGTGGTTGATGAGCGATCGCGCAATACCGCGCAGTTACCGCATGATGGAAGGCTTTGGCGTTCACACTTTTCGGCTCGTTAATGCGAAGGGTGAATCGAGCTTCGTGAAGTTTCATTGGAAGCCCTTGCTCGGTGTTCATTCCGTTGCCTGGGACGAAGCACAAAATATTTCGGGCAAAGATCCCGATTATCATCGTCGCGATCTGTGGGAAGCTATCGAAAGCGGAAATTTTCCGGAGTGGGAACTGGGCGTACAGATCGTTGCGGAAGCTGACGAACACAAATTCGATTTCGATCTGCTGGATCCTACGAAGATCATTCCAGAAGAACTCGTTCCTGTGCAGCGCATCGGCAAGATGACACTCAATCGCAACCCGGACAACTTTTTTGCAGAGACCGAGCAGGTTGCCTATCATATCGGGAACGTTGTTCCGGGCATTGACTTCACGAACGATCCTCTATTACAGGGGAGACTCTTTTCTTATACCGATACACAGCTCATCAGGCTTGGTGGCCCTAACTTTCATGAGATACCGATCAATAGACCCATTGCCGCCGTTCACAACAATCAACGTGAAGGACATATGCGTCAGACCATCAACAAAGGGAAAGGCAGCTACCAGCCTAATAGTCTTGGAGGCGGATGTCCTTTCCAGGCGGCAATGAAGGATGGTGGCTTTGCTTCTTTCCCGGAAAGGATTGACGCACGGAAAGTTCGCGAGCGCAGCAAGAGCTTCATGGATCACTTTAGCCAGGCGCGTTTGTTCTTCAACAGCCAGTCGGAACCGGAAAAGGATCATATCGTTGATGCATTTCGATTTGAACTTGGCAAGGTTGAAACTCCGGAGATCCGCGAGAGAATGGTGCGCATACTGGCGCAGGTGGACAAAGGACTGGCGCATGAAGTGGCTACCGGCTTGCGTGTACATGTGCCAAAGGATGGAGCACAACTCAATCACAGCGTTCCTGCCGATGCAACACCCGGATCGTATGAACCGGTTAATAAAGAAGGATCCGTTACAAGATCCGAGGCATTGAGCATGGCCAATACGATCAAGAGCACGATCGCGACAAGGAAGATAGCATTTCTTGTTGCAGATGGTGTAAACACCGCGGGGATGGATGTGGTGAGGAAGGCTCTTGAAGATGAAGGCGCGGTGATCGAGCTAATCGCACCGAATCTTGGATATGTTATCGCCGAAGACGATAGTCACGTGGTTGTTAAGAGAAGTTTTCTCACAGCAGCCTCTGTATTTTATGATGCCGTTTATATACCTGGCGGTGTCAACAGTGTGGCGACCCTGGCCGCAGAGGCGAATGCGGTTCATTTTGTGAACGAGGCTTATAAGCATTGCAAGGCGATCGCGGCGGATTCGTCGGCATGGCAATTCATCGAAGCAACATACTTCGAACGAAAGCTTCCTACTTCATTCTCGAATGAGAACGTGATGCGGGAAGGTGTGACCATACAGGAAGACCCGGATAAGTTGGCGAAGCAGTTTATTGCGTCAATAGCTCAGCATCGTTTTTGGGAACGTGAAAAACCGCGGTTGGTACCCGCTTGATCAAACCAAATAGTTATAAACGAAAAAGGGCTTCATTACTGAAGCCCTTTTGTATTCCAGGCGTAATCATTACTCTTTCAACGAGTTCACCGGGTTGTGCAATGCCGCACGCAGCGACTGCCATACGGTCGCCATTAATGCAACACCGACCAGGATCACACCGGCCTCTGCGAACATGATCCAGTTGAGATCGAAACGGTAAGGATATTTCGACAGCCATCGATCGATGAGGAACCATGCGATAGGCATCGAGATGATCATCGCCACGAGGATCAATCGAAGGAAGGACCCCGATAACAACACAATGATGTTCTGAGCTGTTGCACCCAATACCTTTCGAATACTGAGCTCCTTCAGCCTTCGTTCGGCTGTTATCATCGTGAGTCCCAGCAGACCGATACACGATATTAAACCTGTAACTATCGATGCGAAGATTATGATCTTCCTCCACCTTGCCTCCGATCCATATCGCGAAATGAGGCTGTCGGACTGAAACTCAAACTGGTATGTATTTAATGGGAATAATCTCTTAAATGCAGTTTCTATCACTGGCAGGCTTCGTGCCTCAGAACCGGGTGTTATTCGCACGATGAGGGCCACGTATCCATCGCGGAATGGTCCCGGATCGGGTACTAATATCTCCGGTCTTATGCTTTCCGTGAGTGGTGTATTGTTCCAGTCCTTTACAACTCCCACTACAGTGCGATCGTTGGTGCCATCGAAAGGAAAGTTTTTTACAACCTGGCCGATCGGGTCATCCCACCCGGCTTCTTTAGCAAAAGCTTCATTGATGATGATCGACCTTGCTGTGTCACCAGGAAATTCCGGGGAGAAATTCCTTCCCTGGACCAATTGTAGCTGGAACGCGGGAATAAAGCTTGCATCTATAAAATCGCAGGTGGTGTGAACGACAGAATCGCCGTTCACTTTCACGTCGACACCCGTGCCGCCGAGAACTGACACAGCTTCTATACCTGGCGAAGTGGTGAGCTCGTTACGAAACCTTGCCACTTCGGCCTGTGTCACGCCGGCTTTACTCACCACAACGATATTCTCCGGATCATATCCCGGATCTCGAGTAGTCAGATAGTCGTATTGCCTGTAGATCGTAGAAGCGCCCAGGCTAAGTATAGTTGCAATCCCAAACTGGAATATGACCAGGCCCTTTTGAAGAACTCCACGTCCGGCTTTGAATCGCTGCGTTAAAACAACGATCGGGTTATACGACGACATGATCATGGCTGGATAAATGCCTGCGATAAATCCGGTGATCAACAAAAGCGAGATGAATGAACCCACCAGTTTCACATCCAGCAGATAACCGATCGAAAGTTGCTTGTTCACCATCTCGTTGAACAATGGCATCAGCAATTGAGCAATGACTATCGCACAGCCGAACGCCACGAAGCAAAGCATGAAAGACTCACCCAGAAATTGATAAACCAGTTGTCTGCGAACGCCTCCGATTACTTTTCGAATGCCGATCTCTTTCGCGCGTTTTGCCGATCGCGCGATAGCTATGTTGATAAAATTGACGTACGAGATCAGCAGGATCAATACCGCGATGATCATGAGCACCCGGGAAGACTCCGAACTTCCGGCGCGCCCGAGTCCGCTCCCATCAACTTTGACTACCTCATCGAGATGCATGGATGTAAAGGGCTGAAGAGCCGGCTGGAAGTTGGGGGTGCCGAAGCCCTGCGATTGCACGACCTTTATTGCCTCCACTGTTGCAATTGCATAAAGCTCCTTCATCTTGTCGATTAGTACATCCAGATCGGCGTGTGGGTGCACGGCGATGAAAGTATTTACACTACTGTTGATCCATTCGAGAGCTCCGTTCATTGGATCGGCTTCCGCTGTAAATGGTTTGATGACCTCGAACTGTATGGATGAATTCTCGGGCGGATTCCGGGCAACGCCGGTAACGATGTAATCATCCAACTTGCCATTGATGGCTACAAGTACAGTCTTGCCAAGCACGTCTTCGGTGCCGAAAAATCTCATCGCTGCATCTTCGGTGACGACAATGTTATTCGGTTCGTTGAGTGCGGTTGCAGGATTGCCACGCAATAGTTCAAAAGAGAAAAAGGAAAAGAAGTTTTTATCGGCGCTAAGGATCTTTTGCGAGATCATATCGTCTTTGACATGGATATCGAACCAGCCATCGTCGATTCGAACGAAATCCTCTATTTCTGGGATAGACTTTGCAAAATGCGGACCTTCCAACAGCGATGACCTCCCGGTCTGAAACCCGACGCTTCCATCGGCTTCGATGATTTTTCCGGTGATGCGGTAGACGTTGGCCGCGTTAGTATGAAATCGGTCGAAGCTAAGATCGTCGCTCGCATAAAGGATAATGAGCATCGCACATGCGAGGCCCAGGCTTAGACCGAAAACGTTGATGGAAGAGTGCGCCTTGCTACTAATGATATTCCGCCAGGCGACGATGAAGTAGTTCCTGAACATAGGTAAGACGGTTAGGTAATGATAAGGTAATCAGAAACAGGAAGGAAAGTCACAGCCTGCATATGGCACATTTCCTGTACGCGGTTCAAAAACCAAAATCATATGGAACAAGTAACATACATCAATCCGGATGGACTTTCAAAGAATCCCGCTTTTTCACAAGTGGTGACAGTGCAGGGACAGGGGAAAACAATCTACGTAGGTGGGCAAGACGCCGTTAATGCAAAGCGGGAAATTGTTGGCAAGGGCGATCTGGGCGCACAAACCGAACAGGTGATGAAGAACATTCAGATCGCTCTCAGTGCTTCGGGAGCAACGTTTGAAAACGTCGTTAAGTTGTCCATATATATCGTGCAGGGGCAAGACATCCGCCGGGGGTTTGAAGCATCTCAAAAATTTCTGGGCGGACTGAAGAATCCCCCTGCGATCACAGGGATCTTCGTAGCGGCTCTCGCACATCCTGATTACCTGGTGGAAGTCGAAGCGATTGCTTTCCTTCCAGAGGAGTAGCTTTTGTTCGCATTCCACCACCTTGTTTGTCGCATTTATACGCTGCCGGGAACAGGTTTTGTCACGAGATT
Source organism: uncultured Ohtaekwangia sp. (assembly GCA_964490505.1). Lineage (GTDB taxonomy): Bacteria > Bacteroidota > Bacteroidia > Cytophagales > Cyclobacteriaceae > ELB16-189. Next base: position 45,238 of record CAZBCP010000004.1, read on the forward strand.
TGTCTCAACACAAAACGAAAACAACCATGAGAAAAATAATTGTTATGTCGATGATCTCCCTCGATGGAGTTTTGCAGGGACCGGGCGGTCCAAAAGAAGATACTTCTGGCGGCTTCAAGTACGGTGGCTGGGTGGCGCCGTTCAGCGATGAGGAGTACAATGCTGTCGTGCAGGAAGAACTGCAGCCTCTCGACCTTCTTCTCGGAAGAAAGACCTTTAGCATTTGGGAAGGATACTGGCCATATCATACCGATTATTGGCCGACCGTCAATGATGTTACGAAGTTCGTTGTATCCAGGACGCGCAAGAGATCCGAATGGCAAAATTCCAAGTTCCTCAAAGGCGCTGCCGACATCAAGAAGCTGAAGAAAACCGATGGTCCTGATCTACAGGTTTGGGGAAGCGGCGATCTCGTTCAGACTCTTTTAAAGAACGATTTGGTTGACGAGCTCAAGCTTAAAATTCATCCGATCACTCTCGGCAAAGGCAAGAAGCTTTTCGAGAAGGGAAGCGTCCCAGCCGCGTTCAAGCTGTACAAGAGCCTCGTCACGTCGAAAGGTGTGATCATTGCTTACTACAAGCGCGACGGAAAAATAAAGACGGGCAATATGGCGTGAGCCTACTCGTTTTTGAGCCGCTCTATGTAATCACTTAAACTGTTCTCCAGCGCAGTCAATGACTCGAAGGAACTCTCATTTAATTGATATACTTCCTTTTCAACGATTATTGTCTCGTTGATAAAATTTCCGTATGCGGGACGCGCGATCTCCCTGGCCAGCACCTGCAGGTCAGGGCGAAGGGACGCAGCATCGGGGTGAAACAGGTAAACACCCGAAGGAACAAGGGTAGTGTTTCGAAAATGGACTACGTTGTCCCGCTGCTGCTCGTAAAGCAACTCAAACAAAGGCAACCGCACCTGGTACAAATTATAAAGGTCGTTCTTCAGACTATCGGGTAGCTCACTGTACAGGCTGCTGTTTGCAGCCGATAAGTATGTGGGCGAATGAGGCTCAAAAAGAAAATAGATCTGCCCGGAGATCATCCTGAAAAACCAGTTGAGTTGCCGCTCGGATATTTGACTGGATGTTCTTTGTATCCTAAGTGAATCCAGTTGATTGATCCATGTTGCGGACCCATCAAGATCTTCCTTCAGTTTTGATTTTAGATCGCTGATGTCCCTGAGCAGGGATTGCGATAGTTCCGTGAGGTCTTTTTTGTTCTGTTGTTCTGTCCGCCATTGATCGAACAGAAACGAAATTGTAATACCAACGAAGATAATTATTACTTCAGCCAGGTACCTCGTCAGTGTTTGAATAATACGACGAGGTTTGATCGATCTTAACGACATAGAAGTTGGGGAAGAACAGTTTATTCAAATTAAAAATATAAATAAACTGAACTTATGTCAACCAAAGTTATTTCATCGCATTGCCCAAAACTAGTTGTGCATGGTGACAACGGTATGTCAGGGTTTGGTGAATAATCAGATCATTCTTTGATTTCAGTAATCGCCTCGAAAGCTCCGCTCGAACGGACCTTTTCGGGATTTGAATGTCCATAGATCCGAGAGATCTTGCCATCGTCGATTTCCACACTAATAATGCTAAGAGGCTTGTCTCCGGCGCAGTTAATTACTCCCGGCACTCCATTAATGATAACTGTTTTCTGATTCGCGTCGGGAACGGCGGCCAGGAAGCGGTTAGTAATTCCAATAATAAATTTCGAAACGTTCTCCTTTCCATTAATCGGAAGAGGAGCAGCTGAGAGGCGTTGGTTGTTTATTTCCAACACATTACCGCCACCATCGGCATACAGCACGATGTCGTCTTTCAACATACCAACGAGATTATTGATGTCGCCCGTGCTACAAGCTTCAAGAAATCTCTTAAGGATCTCTTCGTGTGCGTGAAGGTCGATTTGAAAACGTTTCTGTGTATTGCCTAATTGCTTTTTCGCCCGCGTCAGAAGTTGTCTGCAATTATCTTCGGTCTTGTCGATCATCTCCCCTATTTCACGATGATCGTAGGAAAAAATTTCCTTCAATAGGAAGACGGCTCTTTCGAGGGGAGTCAATTTCTCCAGCAAAACCATAAGGCCAATCGACAACGCATGATAGATCTCGCCGGGTTGGCTCGTGGTCCCGGCTCGTTCGATTATTGGCGACGGCAGCCATACTCCTACGTACTGCTCTCTTTTTTTACGAGCCAGGTCGAGATAATTTATCGAGAGATTGGTGATCGTTCTCACGAGGTAGGCCTTGGGGTAATTTATCGGTACACCGGCGCCGACCCATTTAATATAGGTTTCCTGCACGAGGTCTTCTGCTTCGGCCACATTGCCCAGCATGTCGTAGGCAATTGAAAAAAGAAGGTTCTTGTATTCCAGGAATAATTCGTCTTTGGTCATCGGGAGTTCACTCTTTATATATGAGACAGTTGACCTGTCTCCAACGTGACAACAATAAGCAGAAAATTATCGTCACGTCTTGCTCAATCTATCGGTCTTATGAACAAGAAACAAAACCCTTTAAACTGATGAATTCTCTAACCTTACTGAACACCGGGCTGGTGTTCCATATAACAGGAATTGCCTTGCTGGCGGGCTCAACCGTCACCGATTTCCTAAGCGTGAACCGGTTCTGGAAAAAATACTCTTCAAACAAGGACGCTTCTCTTGCTGCCGGGCCTCAGCGTTTTTCGCCTGTTACCCGAATCGGCGGCGCGCTTTTGATCCTGTCGGGTATCGCAATGATGACGATCATGCACGGAGCCTATGGACAACAGATCTGGATGCGGATCAAGATCGTGTTGGTAGTCCTCATTATCATTAATGTGTTGGTCATGGGAAGGAGAACCGAATCAAAGCTTAACCGACTATTAAGCGCTGGCGGTGCCGCTGATAGCGAGATGCAGAAGGTTAAGAGCCAAATGACATTCTTCTTCGTTTCACAACTCATTTTCTTCCTGGTGATCTTCACGCTCAGCGTCTTCAAGTTTAATTGATCTGTTATGGCCAATTACAAACTGGTTGTTTTCGGAGCCAATGGCAAGACTGGCCGTGAGGTTGTGCGGCAGGCACTTGATATGGGGTACGAGGTCACGGCGGTTGTACGGAACCCGGCATCGCTTCCGCTTCGTCACGAAAGGCTTCTCGTGCGACAGGGTGATGTCCTGGATCTTGTGACGATCCAGGAACTCTTGAGAGGTCAGGATGCAGTTATCTCCGCGTTGGGTGTGGCTGCGAGCAAACCGACAACGGTATTCTCGGACGGTGTCGGTAACATTATAAAGGCAATGAACATGCATCGGATCTCACGCTTGATGGTTGTCTCGGCCCTGGCAGTTGAGATCAACACCTCGATGCCGTTATGGACGAAACTTTTCATAAAGTACGTTCTGCAACCTATCCTGGAGAACATTTATTCCGATATGCGGAAGATGGAATACATGTTGACGCAGGCGGAACTTGCGTGGACCATTGTGCGGCCACCAAGGTTAACGGACAAAAAGATGATCAAGTACTATCGCGTATCGGTTGGTGGTCACCTGAATAGTGCTGCAAAAATCTCGAGGGCCGACCTTGCTCATTACCTGTTGAATCACCTGAATGACGAGGATACGTTCCGGAAGACGGTGGAGGTCGCTTATTGAGAGCGTTGCCCAAACCTAAAGCAGATTCCGAAGCTGAAATGTGTGTCGTCTTAAATGCATTTGCATAAACCAAAGCCACTCATACCGGGTGAGATAACCAACGCCGGGGAGTTCCAGATCGAGGCAAATCATTGTAAGGTCCTTCATCTCTAGTATGTGGAGGTCCTTTTTGCGAACGCGGTCAAGTTCGGCAAGCACGTCTTGTCTTGATCGTGGTTGATCGTTGGGCTTTAGCGATTCCGGGGATTGAAATTTCTTGCTGAGATCTTCCCACCAGGGACGGATAAGGGGAAGATAGGAATCTATTCCACGATCCAGTGCTTTTGTTGTGCCGTCCGGGACACCATCTGTTGCCATTATAATATGAGAAGCAACCTGGACGGGAGTCCATTCGCCCGGCACACGTCGCGCATTGATCCGACTTTCGTCGAAGGCAGTGAAGGCTTTTATAAAATCATCGAAGGCTGCAGTGAGTGCTTGTTGAAGTTTAAGTATTTCGATCGGCATGAGTCTTTGTTTCCACAAAGATGATATGCGATCAGCGACCAGAGCGGGTGTTATTATGACAATCAGCGGGGGTGAATGCGTATTCGGTATCGCCTTGTTTTTTCAACTAATCAGTTTCGTACGGTTAATTTCAAGACAGCATACAGTACCACGGAGATCAGATAAACAGCAGCTCCATGAATGGCGCTATGAACGGTTGAAACGATACCCATTTTGATTTGCTCGATTGATAGGGTACCGGTCATGCTTTCGAGGGCTGTCTTTAACTCGATCAGATGTATGGTCAGTCCCAGCGCCAGGGAAAGTTGACCAAGGTAGTTCACTGACTCAATCCATTTTGGGCTAAACGCGATCGCATTCTTCCTCCGATAAGCAACCACGAGCGCTATCGAAAGAATAGCAACAAGCAGAGCACCAAATAGAATTAAATCAGGGTGCATTTTTTGTCAAACTCTTCACCGAAGATAACCGATCCTACCTCCCCATCGTCACATCAACTCCAAATCCGCTGATCAATCGAGGCGCGTCTTTCGTGAAGGTGAGGGTAAAAGTAAAATTACCACCACTGCTGCCGGCGACATTAACCAACAGCTTATCGCCATCATGTTTTAGCGAAGAAACCTTGCCCTCTCCCATGTCCTGGTGCAATCTCTCGTACATATTGACCTTCGACTCGAGTCCATCTTCATTCTTTGGCTCACTTCCCGCGTCTTCATCCTGACCCGCGGTCTTTACACCCATCTTTTTTTCGATCAGCTCCTTCGTATAATTCTCGGATATAAATTTTTTATAGCCAGCCCGATCACCGCGGTTGATCACGGCAATCATGGCCTTTGCTTTTTCTTCAATTGATTTGTCCTGGCAAACAGCACTGTTGTAACATATCACAGCGACAATCAGTAAAAAGATCGTTTTCATAATCGTGGAGTTTTAAAGATTCAACTCACGAATTACCAGTAATCGACGAGAAGAGAAGTTAATCGACGTTAAAAGATGTTAAAAACTACTTCTTCAGCTCTTTATAATAAGCACAAACACTATTCATCAAACATTCGGAATGTTTAGGATTTGTAGGCCTGCACGTTTCGCGACCCAGGAATGAAATGGCCATTCCAACTTCGCCCCAATCTTTTGGTTCGATGACCTCCATGATCTGCTTCTCGATCTTCTTTGGATCCGCTCCCGTCGCGATGCCAAGGCGCGGCGCCACACGAACAACGTGCAGATCGACGATCACTCCGTCTGCCTTTACGCCCGATTCGCGCATGATCACGTTCGCCGACTTGCGGCCGATGCCCGGCAATGCCGTGAGTTCATCCATCGTAAGGGGGATATTTTTATCCTCCTTGATCTCCGAAGCAAGGCTTATAAGCCAACGTGTCTTGTTACCAAAGTTTCGGACAGAACTGATCAGCGGCTGCAGCGTTTCTTCGGTGGCTTTCGAAAGCGCTTTCATGTCGGGAAAGGCATTGAACAAAGGGGGAGCGACTTTGTTGATGTGCGCGTCCGAATCTTGTGCTGCAAGGATCACCATGACAACAAGTTCGTAGGTATTGCGGTAATCGAGGGGAACCCTGCGCCCCTTATACTTTTTAATGAGAGGTTGGATGTCTTTTTGCCAGTTGCGAGTCGCCATAATTGTAAATGCTATGATCGAAGATAGCACTTTTGGCTTTCACCATTTACTCGTACTGCCTCCGCTGTCTGAACTACCTCCGCCTCCTCCATCGAACCTGTCGTCGGAGTCGGGCTCGCTCCTCTTGTCGTACATTCTTCTTTGATAGTAATCATCGTCATCGTAGTCGGCTTTGGAACCTTCTTTGTCACCGGCGACGAAAGTCATCAATAGCAGGGCGAATGCGCCGGCAAGCGGAGGCGTGAGGAAGAGTTCGGAATAATTGAGCTGGAAATATTCCGCAGCAACGGGGATCATGAGCGGAACAAACAGGAAGAGGATCGCGATGATGGTCATTTTCCATCTCTTCTTCGGCCGACCTTTCAACTTCCTCAGCAAGAACATGTTGATGGCAAAGAGAATAACACTTACACCCGCTATCCAGGCGATGATGACCCACAGGTCGTAGTTCGGACTTTTTGGTGTGTACGTGTGACTGCTGTAATAGATGAGTTGGTCAATGCCGGCGTCGATGCCCCTGTAATAATTTCCTTCTTTGAACTGCGGGTTCATAAAGTCCTCCTGGATCTCGGTCAAGAGTGAAGAAGGCAGCGTGCTTTCGAGTCCGTATCCAACCTGGATGCGTTGTGCTCGGTTGTCGACGAAGATGGCAATGAGAACACCGTTGTCCTTATCTTTTTGTCCAATGCCCCATTTGTTGAAGATCTTTTTTGAAAGCTCTTCAATGTCTTGTCCGTGGAGACTTTTGGCAACGAGCACGAAGATCTGTGTGGTGGTGCTCTCTTCGAAGGCGCGAAGTTTTTCATTGAGGGCATCTTCTTCCCATTGTGCGAGGATCTCGTCCTCGTCGGTGACGTAGTTGGCAGGTCGTTGCGGGAGTTGGAAGAGGATGAGGAGAAGGAGCAGGTATTTCATGGGGCGGGTGTTGGGGATTCACTATCCGATTTTGAGTTCTATGAACCCAGGCTCGCCCGAAGCATCCAGGCCATCTTCTCATGCATTTCGAGAAGACTTGTGATATAATCGCTGCTTCCCGCATCGCGCAATGCCGTCACATAACCATCGATGTTACCACGAATATGCATGATGATACTTTCATGGTCGCTTAGGAGCTCACGGATGTGTCCTTCACTGTTGTTCTTCTCACGTGATTGTTCTGTGAGGTGAGTTTGCTGCAGGAACTCTTTCATGGTTGCAGGCGGAAAATGTCCCAACGCACGGATCCGTTCTGCGAGTGAGTCTATGGTTTCATCGAGTTGGTTGTATTGCCCTTCGAAGAAGAGGTGTTTACTGTGAAAGTCTGCGCCTTCAACATTCCAGTGTGCGCGGCGTGTTTTGAGTGACAGCAGAAATTCATCCGAAAGGATCTTGCCTAATGAAGTTGCAACTGCTTTGAGGTGTTCGGGTTTGATGCCAATGTTAGCTTCCATAAATATCCAGGTTGTAGTGTTTTTTTAATGATCCGCCACGAGTCGGCGACATATCAAATCTCGCAATTGGCATCGTAAAATTGTCGTCTTTACATGTGTATATATTGTCGTTTTTTGAACGATAAAACCAAAAAAGGGCCTTCCCTGTAACCATTTCGTGTTTCCCCTGTACTATTTCAGGTTTTTCCTGGACAATACGCAACCTTCGTCGAACGACTCGTGTCTCAAAGATTATGATCCGAACCGCCTAAAGCTCTAAATCCTATGCTAAAAAACTACTTCACGATCGCCTGGAGAAATCTTGTTAAGACAAAAGGCTATTCCTTCATCAACATCGGCGGACTCGCCCTCGGCATGGCCGTTGCCCTGATCATCGGCCTCTGGGTAAACGACGAACTGTCGTTCAACAAATATCACGAGAACTACGACCACATCGCGCAGGTCATGAAGGCCGGCACGTTCCAGGGGAAACATTATATGGGACAAGACTATCTCCAGTTCCCAATGCTGGGCGAGCTTCAGACAACATACAGCGACAACTTTAAATATGTAGTGCCACGACAAGGAAACTTCGAGGCAATCCTCTCTATCGACGACAAGAGTATCACCAAGAAAGGAACAAACATCGGCGAAGATGGCCCCGAAATGTTCACGTGGAAGATGGTGTATGGAAATCGTTCGGGATTAAGAGATCCTCTCTCGATCATGATCTCCGAGTCGACATCGAATGCTTTGTTTGGCGACAGCGATCCGATCGGAAAAACAGTTAAGCTCGACAACGAAAAAGAAGTTACAATCTCAGGCGTGTACGAAGATTTCCCGAGGAACTCAGCGCTTTATGGCCTGCAGTTCGCACAGTCATGGACGGCATACCTCACAAACAATCCTTGGGTAAAAGACCAGGGATGGCAAAACCATTTTTTCCAGATCTATGTCCAGATAAACCCCGAGACCACTTTCGAAAAAGTGGATGCAAACATCAGGGATCTTGAGATCAATGTAACACGCAACCTGGACTATATGCAGGACTGGTTAAAATTCAATCCTGAAGTGCATGTCAACCCAATGAGCAAATGGCACTTATATTCAGATTATAAGGAAGGCACTTTGCAAAACGGTCCCATCCAACTCGTTTGGTTCATCGGGTCGATCGGGGTATTTGTGTTGTTGCTGGCGTGTATCAATTTTATGAACCTCAGCACCGCACGTTCTGAGAAGAGGGCGAAAGAGGTTGGCGTGCGCAAAACCATGGGATCCGGTCGCAAGCAGCTCATCGCACAGTTCTTCGCCGAATCATATCTTGTAGTCATCATCTCGTTTGCTTTTGCATTGCTGATGACTTTCGCAGCGCTTCCCTGGTTCAACACGATCTCACAAAAAGGCATGGAGCTTCCGTGGAACACTGTCGACTTCTGGATCATTAGCGTTGTTTTCCTTTTTGTGACCGGACTCCTTGCCGGAAGTTACCCCGCTCTTTATCTATCGTCGTTCAATCCGCTGAAGATCCTGAAGGGTTCATACCGCGCTGGCCGTTTTGCTTCGATACCGCGTAAAGCCCTGGTGGTTGTGCAGTTCAGCGTGTCGATCATGCTTATCGCGTCTACCGGCGTCATCTATCATCAGCTGATGTTTGTGAAAGATCGCCCAGTCGGTTACTCGCGCGAAGGACTGTTGATGATGCAAAAGAAAGGCAAAGAGTTCTACGAAAAATTCGAAACGCTACGCACAGAACTCAAGAACTCGGGTGCTGTTGTTGAGATCGCAGATGCTGGCGGTCCGATCACATCGACATGGTCGGGCAACGGCGGCTTTTCATGGAAAGGATATGATCCCGATGCAGAAGAAAGTTTCGCCACACTGAACGTCTCTGCAGATTTTGGAACGACAGTTGGATGGAATGTAGTCGATGGCCGGACGTTCTCAAGAGATATTGCCAGCGATTCCTCAGCGATCATCATCAATCAGTCGGCAGCCGAAATAATGAAGCTTGAAAAACCGGTAGGTGAGATCGTGCATTGGACAAACCTGGCGTGGGGTATGGACAGAGACTTTCATATCGTCGGGGTTATCCAGGATATGGTGATGAATTCTCCTTTCGAACCGGCGAGAGCTACTATTTTCCTGAACTTGGGAGGCGCAAGTTGGATGTACCTGCGGATCAATCCCGAGATGAGTACTGCACAAGCGCTGCCGAAAATAGAAAAAGTGTTTAACAACGTGATTCCCAATGCTCCCTTCGACTATAAATTCGCGTCTGATCAATATGCCGCGAAGTTTGCCACGGAGGATAACATCGGAAGCCTTGCTGTGGTATTTACTGTGCTTGCGATCATCATCAGTTGCCTGGGATTATTTGGGCTGGCGTCGTTCGTGGCCGAGCAACGAACAAAGGAGATAGGGATCAGGAAAGTGCTGGGAGCATCGGTGCCGAATCTTTGGAGAATGCTCTCGGGTGAATTCGTGATGTTGATCGTCATATCGTGCATCATCGCAGTTCCAACCTCCTACTATTTTCTTTCCAATGGAATAAGCAGGTATGATTACCGTACAGACATTGCATGGTGGATCTTCGCTGCAGCGTCCATTGGTGCGTTGGCGATAACGCTGGCGACTGTCAGCTTCCAGGCGATCAAGGCGGCGTTGGCAAACCCGGTTAATAGCCTGAGAACGGAGTAGGAAGAATGATTTGCGTCATAATCTGAAGAACAGCTCGACGCTGCCCGCCATGTGGGCACTCGCGGTCTTTTCCGATCAGGCAGTGTTCGACACCGAACAACTCACCTCCTGTTTCGCTCTAAAATCACCTAAAAATGCGTTGGCATGATTATTATTCCTCTTTTTAGAAAATATTATTTCAGCGATGAAAAAATATCACCTCGGAGAGTTCGAAGAGATCGTCTTATTAACGATCGCCATACTCTATAAAGACGCGTACGGTATCGCAATCAAGGAAGAGATCGAATCGCGGCTCACCCGCGACGTAAGTATGGGTGCACTCCATGCCGCACTCCTCCGTCTCGAAGACAAAGGATACGTAAAGTCATTCGCCGGTGAAGCCACCGAAGACCGGGCCGGCAGGCCACGGCGATACTTCCACATGACCGCACACGGAAAAAAGGCTTTGGAGTATTCGCGACAAACAAGAGACCAACTGTGGAAGGCTATCCCAAAAGTCTCCCTTGATCTGAAAATTACCGGTTGATCAATCATGGATACCAAACCATCGCCACCCAGGTTCCTTATCCGACTATTTCGATGGTACTGCAATTCACAACTGGTCGACCATATCGAGGGTGACCTGATCGAAGAATATCGAAAGCGGGTCCAAAAAAAAGGAAAACGAAAGGCAGATATCCGATTCGCCATGGATGTATTACTGCTATGCCGACCCAGCATTATAAAGCCACGTGGTGCAACAGAAAATTCAAACAATTACGGTATGTACGCGAGCTATATAAAAATCGGGTGGAGAAATCTGATCAGGAACCGATCATATGCGATGATCAATGTTTCAGGGCTTGCATTAAGCATGACCTGCGCGATCTTCATTTTCTCTATCGTAAAACATAACCTCAGCTTCGATAATTTTCATGAGAATCCTGATAGAATATACCGGATCGTCACCGAGACACATCGTGATGTTATTGCTTACCGAAGCGATGTGCCTTCCCCTCTCGGTGAATTGTTCCGGAATGATCACTCCTATGCCGAAAAAGTAGCCCGTGTGTTTACGGAACGTAATCCCATGATCGCTTTAAGGAAAGGAAATGAGCTAATAAAATTCAAAGAACCAGCTGGGGTCAGTTTTAGTGAAACAACATTCTTCGAGATTTTCAACCTTCCACTGATCAAGGGAAATAAAGAAACGGTTCTTGTCGATCCGAATTCTGCAATACTTACTGAGAGGTCGGCACAGAAGTATTTCGGAGATCGTGATGCCATTGGCGAAACATTCTGGCTCGACAACCGGATCCCGTTTACGGTGACTGGCATATTGAAAAATCTACCCTCCAATACCGACATCCACAGCGAGATCTTTGTGTCGTACTCAACACTTAAAGAATACGATCCCTGGCTTGCGAGCGAACAAGACGGGTGGAATGGCATCCGCGATGGCATGAAATGTTACGTTCTTTTGCATTCAGGCGCTCCGATCAGTGAAATAGAAGACGTGTTGTCGGCCTATGCCAAAACGCATCGCCCGAACAGTAAAAATATTCATCGTTACAAGCTGCAACCGTTGGCCGACATGCATTTCGACGCACGATACGACGGCGCAATGGAAAAACAGAATCTATGGATACTCTCGATCATCGGGTTGTTCCTGGTTGCTACCGCATGCCTGAACTTTATCAATCTCGCCTCCGCGCAAGCACTCAAACGCGCTAAAGAGGTCGGTGTGAGAAAGGTACTGGGCGGCGCAAAACATCAACTGTTCTGGCAATTCATACTCGAAACAGGAATGATAACATTTGCCGGTGTATTCGCGGCAGGAATGATCGCCTCGTTGAGCGTGGGGGCTGTGAATGATTTCTTTAACACTAATATCACTGTCAACTTTTTTTCAAAACCGGCCCTGGCTTTGTTCATAGTGGTGCTTGGACTTATCGTTACTCTTCTGTCGGGATTCTATCCGGGGGTTCTCCTTTCAGGATATCAACCGGTTGTTGCATTGAAAGGCAAGCTCGCCACACAAAGTGCAGGCGGGTTCAATATCCGGCGTGGCTTGATCGTAACACAGTTCATTATCTCACAGGTCCTCCTCATAGGAATGGTCGTGATCATGGATCAGATGCGATACGCAAAACACTCGGACCTTGGGTTCGACAAAGACGCCATTGTGATGGTTAGAACGGGAAATGATTCACCCGACAAGCTCAACGCAATGAAGAATGAGATCTCTCGTTTGCCAGGTGTCGAGCGGATATCTCTTTGCTTCGCAGCTCCATCTTCGGCCGAAGATTGGGGTAATGCAATAAAGATAGACAACAGCCAGGAAGAGGTTGGGTTCAGAACAAGTATCAAATCGGCCGATGCAGACTATGTTCCAATGTTTGAACTCGAAGTTGTGGCGGGAAGAAATCTAATGCCATCGGATTCCGTAAAGGAAATGCTTGTCAATGAAACGATGGTCAGGAAGCTTGAATTCAAAACGGCAGAAGAAGCGATCGGTCACAATATTACTACCAATGGCGGAAGCATTCGCGGACCCATCGTAGGCGTCTTAAAAGATTTTCACGACAAATCGCTGCGAGAGGATATCAACCCCATCCTAATCACAACCTACAGTGAAGACTACAGGAATTTTGCCTTAAAGGTAAATATGTCGACGGCGAGCGCCACGCTCGCGGCTGTAGAAGCGATGTGGTCGCAGCAACATCCCGATCAGATATTTGAATACAATTTCGTTGACGATAACATTGCCCGGTTCTACGAGGCAGATCAATCAATGCTTCGATTGATCCAGATCTTTTCATTCATCGCGATCTTCATCGGATGTCTTGGGCTGTATGGGCTGGTCTCCTTCATGGTATCACAAAAAACGAAGGAGGTTGGGGTTCGCAAGATACTTGGAGGAACAGCTTCACACATCATGTGGATCTTCGGAAAGGAATTCGTACGCCTTATCATCCTTGCATTTCTCGTCGCCGCGCCCATCGGCTGGTGGCTAATGATCACCTGGCTGCACGGTTTTAAATACCAGATCGGCATCAGTCCGCTCACTTTTGTTCTTGCAATAACATCCACGCTCGTTGTTGCGTCGATAACGGTCTGTTCGCAAGTCATCAAGACTGCATATACCAACCCGGTGAACAGTTTGAGAACGGAGTAGTAAAGTTCAGCTATTGAAGGTCATTTGTCTTCGAAAGATTCCTTATCATTTCGGTAAGGCCAGGTAAAAAGTCGATCCTGTTCCCTCCTCGCTATTGAACCAAAGCCTGCCGTTCATCAGGTCGACAAGATTTTTACACATCGACAAGCCAATGCCGATAGATCTTTCTCCATTAAGTCCCCGTCTCCCGGCGCCGAACTGGTCGTGGAAAATAAATGGCTTCAGTTTATCCGGGATGCCGATACCGTCATCTTTTACGCTAATGACAACCTCGTGTTGGGTATCCGAGATGGCGATCAGGATCTCATTCTCATCTGTCGAGAACTTGATCGCATTCGAGGTGAGATTGTTGAACACCTGCAGGAGTTTAACCTCGTCGGTATTGATATAAATGGAATGCAAAGAGGTCTGAAAAAGAATGCGCCGGTCAGGGTAGCTCTGTGCAAGCTCTTTATAGATAAAAGAGATCTTCTCTACTATGTCGATCCTTGAATTCTTGACTGCAATTGAAGGCGATTCTGCATGTTCATTTTTTAGCAGTTCGTAAATCACCTCAAGGCAGTAAGTGCTGTTGTCACCCAACAGGCCCAAATACACCTCCAGGTTCTTATGACTGGTCTCGTCCACATACTTCTTCGCCTCGGTGGTGAGATGTTGCATCAGGTTTAACGCGCCACTGATATGATGGGCTACCGTGTCGAGCACGGTATTTTTCCTGGCTCCGTATTGAACCAGGTAATTTTCGTGCTGCTTTGGTTTGCTGATGTCTTTAATGAATACGACTATCGCAGATCTATTTGCCAGCAAAAATGCATTGCAACATAAGAATGAACGTCTTCCGTCTTCATTCAACAATTGAAATTCGACCTCCGAAGCCATGGATCTCCCGGTAAGGTTGGAGTACTGATTCTTAAGGTAATCCCTGTCTTGCGGTATTACGAAACGCATTAGAGACTCGATCTCTTTGCTGGTGAAGTCGGCTTTCAAACGAACCAATTGATAGGCGTGCTCGTTCGCGTACGCGACCCGATCGTCGGCGAAGCTATAAATGATAACTCCGTCGGCCGACACATCGCCGATCTGCTTGAGAGCTTCAAAATCATGGTCAGTTGTAGTCGTCATTTATCATTTCCTGATGACGCCAAGACTCGAGGCGTACGCAATCAACTCAACCGTATTCTTGACCTTTCCTTTTTCTATCATATTCCTGCGATGCGACTCCACTGTCCGTTCTGTGATAAAGAGCGCATCCGCTATTTCCTTCGATGATTTTCCTTGCGACAGCAGATTCAACACTTCCCTTTCGCGGAGGGAAAAGATCTCGTCGCGGGCGCGCAGTGTGATCTCCATTCCGTTCAGGAACTGGTTGAGGTTCTTCAATTTCCCCGATGTTTCGGGGCAAATGTATCTTTGACCGGTGGCAACAGTCTTAACGGCACGTATCAGTTCCTCAAATCCCGACTTCTTCGATACAAAACCAAGGGCACCGCACTTGATGATAGCTGCAACGCGATCGGCGTCGTCGTAGACAGAGTGCGCTATAGTTTTGACGTGAGGATATTTTTCCTGCAACATCTTGCAGATCTGGAACCCGTTAATCGTATTCAGATCTTCCATTGCATCGAGAAAGATATCCAGGATCAGAACGTCAAATTCACAGACCTCCAAAGCCCGGGCAAACTCTTCTCCGTTCTTTGCTTCACCTACGATCTCGATCTCCTCGTCTTCGGCCAGGAGCTTTCGGATCCCATCACGCATTATCTTATAGTCTTCGACATGAAATACTTTGATCTTGTTCATCTAGTTAATGATAAAGAGGCAAGTACCGCCGAATACCAACAGCAACCAATTTAATTGAACACTATCAATAGCCGCGATCATAAAATCCCAAAATATCCTCATAGAATTTTCTCGAGAGATGGGATACGTTTGCATTAAAATCAGCTTCCAAAGCCCTTACGCGAGCTAAAAGCGCGTTATCAATGATCTTCCTTTGTATAGACGACGATAGAGATGATCTCGAATTCCTGGGCGAAGCTCTTAAAGAAATCGACTCGAATTGTTCGTGTCATTTCGCACGGGACGGCGAGGAGGGAATAAACCTCCTTAAATGGTCGATACACCCTGACCTCGTCTTCCTGGATGTCAACATGCCGTTGATGGACGGAAAACAAACGCTGCGGGCGATACGCGATAATAAAGAGTTCAACGAAATCCCCATTTGCATCTTATCGACCACAATTACAAGTTCTGACAAGCTTTCATTTGCCCGCATGGGTGCAAATTTTTGCATAGAGAAAGCATCGACCTACCTCGAACTTTGCAATTCAATAAAACCGGTAGTAACATCCTTATCTTAACGCGAGATAAGTTCGTCGGCCACCCAAAGTATTCGCGATTAGAGATTGTGCCTACAGGCCTGACTTTTTATCGGCACACTAAATATTTGTACATTCACTAGTGTGGTCACATTCTTCTTTTTAAAATCCTTTTGCAATGTTCCAGGCAATTAAGCTTCGCAAAACAGCAATCATTTCTTGCATTTTCCTCATTACAACTTTCGCATTCGCGCAAGACGGAACGATCTATCCGCTTGAGACACCCGCGGAGCCGAATGCAATTAAACTGGGTACCGGCGGTGTTGAAAACCAACCAGCCCTGGAAACATGGTTCAGGCAATGGGGAGATCCGATGGCGCGAAACATCTCAACTGCTACGCTCACTCCTTTCCTGCCAAAGAAGGGAACAGGGAACGGCGCTGCAGTTATCGTTGCACCTGGTGGCGGCTTCAGGTGGCTATCGATGGGCAACGAAGGTTGGGAAGTAGCGCAAGCCCTGGCAGATAAAGGTATCGCTGCCTTCGTTCTTAAATATAGACTGCACCCCACACCCGAGTCGCTCGACGGTTTCAGGGAATCGATGAACCAAACGTTTGCTGCCGCAACGCCACCCGATCCGTCGAAAAATACACCGCCTCCGAGTCGCCCTCCCATGGATCTGACGAACCAGCTCGCCGATGCAGAGGCGGCATATAACATGATCGTAAAGCGCGCTAAAGAATGGGGCGTGGACACTACCCGCTTAGGTATGATCGGTTTTTCCGCCGGCGCCGGCCTGACGATGCACGCAACGCTTCATTCGAAAGTTATGGAGTTGGATTTCATCGGTCCGATCTATGGAGGTATGGGACCTGTCGACGTTCCTAAGAATGCCCCGCCTATGTTCAACGTTATTGCAACAGACGACTTCCTGTTTCGTGGACAGTTTGGTGTTATCGACTCATGGTTCAAAGCAGGTAGGCCTGTTGAATTTCATCTTTACCAGAACGGTGGTCATGGCTTCGGCCTCGGCAATCCGAATCGTACAAGCAATAAATGGTTCGATGCCTTCATTCACTGGTTGGATGTCAACAAATTCCTGACGGCAGCCAAATAATACCGGGACCACCTCTACGTCTACAAAATCGTCCCATTGGTTGACGTTCGTAGTCCGAGTGTAGCCGATATTTGGCCGTTAATATTTCTTTGCCCATTCTCACGGCCTTATCCAATAAACATGAGATTGCTCCTACCCGCTCTCCTTCTTGTTGCGAACATCGCATTGGCTCAAATCACAACCATAGAGTTCAACAAACCAACCGGCGACATACCGATCGGAAAATCCGAACTGTCCTACCCTCTCAAACTTGAAAAAGGTGGCCAGTATTTCATTGTTGTTATCCAGAAGGGAGTTGACGTGGTTGTTCGCCTGAAAGAAAAAAACACAGAAAAGATCCTGGTCGAAAAAGACTCTCCCAATGGAGCGTGGGGACCCGAAGAATTCGAATATACCTCGACTGCCAATGTATCCGTGTTACTCATTATCCAACGTCTGCCAGACCAGGGAAATCCGGAATCGGGCAACGTAACAGTATCCGTTAAAAAATTTACGCGGGCCGAGATCAAGCTTCGTGAAAAGAATGCGCGGGAAGTTGCTCCCGAAAACGCCAAAACAGTCCAGACGCTCGACGTCGATCATTTCTGGGAGGCATTCGATAAGCTCGCCTCCTGTAAAAATCATTCGGATAGCATCGCCACAATCCAAACCGTCTATCTCGATCGTGGTACCGATGGCCTCAAGGATTTCATGAAGGTGAGAGACTTCTCACCCGAAACTTTCATAAAATCCATCCACAGGCATCCCAGGTTCTTCGCTTCGGTACGAAACAATACCCTTGAAGTAAAAAAGGCGGCCCCATTGATCACCGACGTCTTCAATAAATTCAAAGAGATCTATCCAAACTTCAAGCCCTTCAAAGTTTGTTTTGCAATCGGACCAATAACAACAGGCGGGACAGTCTCCAACAATTTTGTGCTGATCGGATCGGAGATCTCCACCAGCACCCGCTCTGTTGATCTCGGCGAGTTCAACAACAGTTCTATGAGCAAGCTTATGGCGAGCGGAGCCGATGTCGTTCAAAAAATAAGGAACATCGTGGCACACGAATGCATGCACACTCAACAAGTAACACAGCTTGACAAGAATGCCGTGAGATGCAACTTACTGCACCAGGTGATGCTGGAAGGATTTTCCGATTTTATAGGCGAGTTGGTTGCGGGAAGTCAGATCAATACGGTAGCGCTCGAATACGGGGACGCACACGAGGCGGAGCTTTGGAAGCAATTAAAAGCGGAGCTGTGCAGCGATAAAACGAACAACTGGCTATACAACTACGCGAACGTAAAAGACAAACCAGCGGATCTTGGATATTACATGGGATATACGATCGCACGTGAATACTACAAGAACGCCTCCGATAAGAAGCAGGCAGTTATCGACATCATCGAGATGAACAATCCCTTTCTTTTTCTCGAGAAGAGTAAGTACGATCAAAAAGAAAAAAAATAATACTAACGTACGAGGGCGTGACTAGAGCTAAACTTGTTCCGATAGTCGAGAGGGGACAAGCCTGTGAGTTTTCTGAAAAGTTCTCTGAAGGCCTTAGGATCATTATAGCCTAACCCGTACATAACCTCGTTCACGGTTTTTCGCGAAGTCTCAAATTCTTTCTTGGCTGCTTCCACCTTCACACGCTGCACATATTCGCCGGGCGTGTTGCCGGTTGCTTTGATAAAGCGCCTGTCGAAGTTGCGCCTGCTCATATTATACTTATTCGAAAGGTGGGTGACAGAAACCTTTTGACGGATCTTCTTTTCAATTTGCTCTTGAACTTCTCTCATCAGTTCGTCATTGTGTTTCTTTTGTGCGGTGAAGATGGCAAAGGGCGACTGCGTTGTGCGGTCGGGATCGATCTGGAAAAGTTTAGAGCAATAGATAGCAGTTGCCCGGTCGTAGTATTTCCCGATGAGATAAATAAGGAGGTTGAGAAATGAAAAGGCACCTCCGTTTGTATAGAGGCCGTTGTCGTCGGTTATAAATTGATCGGTCTTGAGCTCTACTTGCGGAAACATTTTTTTGAAGTCGTCGTGAGCCTGCCAATGGGTGGAACAGCTCCTGTTGTTGAGTAGTCCCGTAGATGCAAGCAGGAATGCACCTGTGCAGATGCTGGCGATCTCGGCTCCGCGATGATGCATCTTGTTTAGCCATGTGATAACCGCTTTTTGTTGTTTTATCAGGCGAAGATCTGCTCCTACTGCTGGAATGATCACGAGATCCGTCTTTCTAACATCCTCGATATGCACATCGGTGTTAACCGAGAAACGGTCGCGATAAACCCGAACGGACCTGGACGTGCCGGCCAACTGTATCTTGAAGACGGACTTCCGTCCCTGGCTCTCATAGTACGCGTTGGCTTTGGTAAAGATCTCGTAGGTACCGACGACGCTGCTCAGGTTGTGATGACCGTTGGGAACGAGGATGGTGAGAGATTTCATAGTAATAATATTAAGGATAAACTTAATAAAGGTGTATGTCCAAATCAACCCGTCATATTGTCCATTTGGCGGACCATCGAAAATGCGGTTAGTGGATACTTTTGAAGAAAAAGAAATATGGAAACGAAAGACTTACTGGACTTCTACTACAAAAACTTCGCGAAGAAAACCGGGTGGGAAGAAGTGATCGCCGATGATTTCAGATTTGTGGGCGGCGATATGACGAAGCAGGAGCCTATAGTAGGCAAGCAAGCGTACATTGAAGTAATAAAGAGATTCGGCAGGACTTTTACGGATATGAGAGTGAAGCAGGTGTTCGCTTCAAGCGACGGTGCGTTCGTGCTGGCCAATTACGATTTCAAATTCCCAAGTGGAGTTTCAATCAACGGAAATGTAGCGGAGCTGTGGACGGTAAAAGACGGGAAGCTTGGTTCGCTGACGATATTTTTTGATACGGCGAATTTCCAGGTGTTTATGAAGGGGTAAATGTGAACCTCATCGTGTCGTCGCATCGCGCACTGGACTTGCAAATTCCTGTCTCAGTCCATTTGCCACCGAAAGTTTTCTAAAGTATAGAACATTCTGCGTGTCCTTCAGGTCAGCATCGATCCACTCATCAATTTCCTCTTTTGTATTCTGACTTTGATAACATCTTATCGAATTGAAATACTTATTCTCATCTTCCTGGTCGAAATCAACCGAAATATTAAAATACTTTTCATCCACATAACTTAATTCTTCGATCCCGAATTTTTCGGCCTGCTGTTTTGTCCATGCCAGGTAGTAGAGTGGAAATCTGTCGACCCAACCTTCGCGCAAAATGATCTCGGTTGTTATGTCTCCAATAATTCGATGGTCAGAATGCCCTGAGTCTCCGTCGGGACCAAACGTTATCACAAAGTCCGGATCTATTTCCTCGATCTTTGATTTTAAAGCACGCCTCAATTCACCTGTTTGCTTAAAATATTCACCGATCCCGGTTTTCAGTCCGAAGCCGTCATGAAATCCAAGTAAGACAGGCGGGGCTATACCGAGGGCTCTCGTTGAACATTCACACTCAGCCTTTCTAACCTTTATCAACGAGTCTTCCGGAAGGTTATTTATTCTTGTTCCATAGCGGCCGTCCGTAGCTACGACATATACTATCCGATTCTGTTTCGAATACTTTGCCATCATCGGCCCAATGGTCGTTTCATCATCCGGATGCGCAAAAACGACAAGTATTATTTGTCCCGTTGATTGTTCTCTTTCACAAGAGGTTAGAAAAAAAATTTGCAAAATCGACAAGAGCAATAGTCGCTTCATATGATTGACGGGGGACTGGGTGTAGAGAAAAGGTAAGGAGATTTTTCTAACTATCGAATTTAAGAACGAAGCCTTCGAACAATTGAAAGCCAAGCAATAGCCTTTGTTTTTAATGTTCTGCATCATTCATGAGAATCATTTTTGCTGACTTTCATCATCATTTTTTGTGGAGCGAATTCTACAGCCGATCCCGTAAACCTCTTTTACTAATGCATTCTTCCTGTGTTTAAACAAATATGCGTGGCATGAGATTTTCAGCGTTTCAACCGTTCTAGCATTGTCTCGAACAAACTAAATGAGCCCCGAAAACCTATCACCTGATAAGCAGGAATCCAAGACTGTCATCGAAACAGACCTGCTAGACAAGCTACAGGTAGCGGAATACAGCAAGAAAGAATTAGAAAGCAGACTACGTACGCTCGAGGAACGGTTCAATTATATCCTCAAGGCAACTCAAGATACTCTTTGGGACCTCGACCTGTCGACGGGCCGTGTATGGTACAGCGACGCCCTGAAGACTGTATTTGGCTACGATCCCACGCAAATCACCGATAGTTTGAAGTTTTGGGAAGAACATATTCATGAGAATGACAGACGTCGGGTAACAGAGGCGATCCGCACAGCCATTGATGGCGAACAAAAAAATTTGCAGGAGCGATATAGGTTCAAGAGAGCCGACGGTTCGTACGCATGGGTTCTTGACCGTGCATATATCATTCACGGCAATGACGGAAGAGCTGTGAGGATGGTTGGGTCGGTGCAAGATATTACTGCCGAGATCGAAGCGAAGGAAGCTCTAAGGGAAAGTGAAGAAAAATTCAGAGGAACATTTGAGCAGGTTGCCGTTGGGATAAATATCACCACTCCCACTGGCGAGCTGTTATCGATGAACAACGCGTATCCGAAGATCTTTGGATACACTGAGGAGGAACTCATACAAAAAAAGATCTCAGATCTCTCGCACCCCGACGAACTCGAGGAAGATCGAAAAATGCTCAACGAGCTGTTAAGCGG
Source organism: uncultured Ohtaekwangia sp. (assembly GCA_964490505.1). GTDB lineage: Bacteria > Bacteroidota > Bacteroidia > Cytophagales > Cyclobacteriaceae > ELB16-189. The sequence goes on from CAZBCP010000004.1 coordinate 66,486, forward strand.
TCGGGCACAGCGAGTGGCAAGAATAAAGCGACACATCCACAAGACCGGGAAAACAATATGGGGCCGGGTGTTCGGCACTGTGATCTTTGGCAAAGACGGTAAGCCACAATATATCGTCGGGGTTCTTGAGGATATCACTGCTCAACAGGAAGCTATCGAAAGCCTAAGGGAGAGTGAAGAACGTCTCAGGCTGGTAATCGAATCAGCCAGGATCGGAACATGGGATTTCGACCCCGCAGACGGTACACTGCTTTGGGATGACCGATGCAAAGAAATGTTCGGGATGCTCCCAGGTGATCATGTAGACTATAACATATTTCTGCAACGGGTTCATCCGGACGACCGCAGCCTCACACATGAAACAAATCAGAACGCCTTGAATGGGATAAACGACGGTGAGTATGAAATGGAGTACCGAACGATCGGACTGCATGATAATCAACTTCGATGGATTCGCGCAAAAGGGCGAAGTCACAAAGACGCGAACGGGGTATGTGTTCGATACGTGGGCACTGTGATGGATATCACGGCGGAGAGACTTCATGAACAAAGTCTCCGTGAAGAACAGGAAAGATTCCGTCTGCTTGCTACAAGTATTCCTCAAATTGTTTGGACGACAGATAAAGACGGTGTTGTTGATTATATATCCGATAAGTGGCAACAATACACAGGGCATGTTCCAACCTATCAAAAATTCAGCTTTCGTTCGCTATTGCATCCCGACGACATCGAACGTGTAAGCGCCGAGTGGAGCGTTTGTTTTATGAAAGGCGTGCCATACCGCGGAGAATATCGGTTGAAGAATATAACAACAAACGAATATCGCTGGTACAGCTGTACAACTGCGCCACTATTTGACGAGAATAATAAGGTAATAAAATGGATCGGCTCGGCTACGGATATCCAGGATCAAAAAAATAACGAGTTGACGCTGGAAAAAAAGGTCTCGGAGCGAACCTCAGAATTGAAGGAATTAAACCAGCAACTGGAGAAATCAAACGCGGAATTGGAGCAATATGCTTACATAACTTCGCATGATCTCAAGGAGCCGGTTCGAAAAATTCAAATTTATAACTCATTAATAAAGGCAAAACATTCGGTCCAGCTGAGGCTCTAGATTATTTGTCAAAGATCGACTCGTCAGCGACCAGAATGTCGGGATTGATCCAGGACCTGTTGAAGTATTCCCGGGTGTCAAATTCGATTCAGCCGGTTGAGGACGTAGACCTTAACATTACTATACAAAATCTTTGCTCTGAATTCGACTACATTCTAAAAGAGAAAAACATTACGGTCGAAACAACACAGCTTCCGACACTGGCGGCTATCCCTTTTCAAATGCACCAGCTTTTCTTTAATCTGTTCAGCAACTCGATAAAGTTCTCGAAGCAAGGTGTGCGCAACCTAATAACAATAACGAATACAACGGTGTCGGAGGCGGACAGGACAAAGATTGGATCTTTCGCGATGAATGGCACCTATCACAAACTGGTGTTCGAAGACCAGGGTATTGGTTTCTCAAGCGAAAACAATGAGAAGATCTTTGGAATGTTTCAACGACTCAACGGGCGTAACAAATACGAGGGACATGGTATCGGTTTGGCGCTGTGCAGGAAGATCGTGAGCAATCACCAGGGAACTATTTGGGCAGATGGCAAAGAAAATAGCGGAGCCATGTTTACAATACTTCTTCCAACATCTCAAACGTTGTAAGCGATCCCTGACTGCCTGGTCATCAGTCCACTCTACCCCTATTGTATAACTTAGCGTACGGAGAATCAAAAAAATAGTGTGATCTTTAAGGAAACACCTCCTTTCCTATTAAAAAGGTCACCACCTCGCTGATCGTGCCGTGCATTGCGCTGGCACTCGGGTGTAGTCAACAGGAAGAAAAAACTCTCCCTGATATGGCTACCGAACGGTTCATAAACATCGCAGGCACAAAGATCTATCTCGAAGAGTATGGCGATGGTCCTCCCCTGTTGCTCCTTCAGGGCGGTGGCATCGATAGAAGCAGTAAAGATTTTTCAGCAAGTATACCGGAGCTTGCCAGGCATTACCATCTCATCATACCAGATACACCTGGACAGGGAAAGTCGGAACTTGCCGACAGTCTTAGCTACCAGCTTCTGACCGAGTACACTTCGATGCTGATCGATTCGCTAAAGCTGGATAGCACTTACGTGATGGGATTTAGCGACGGTGGAATAGTAGGCCTGTTGATTGCAGAAAAACGTCCCGACAAGGTAAAGAAGGTTATTGCCGTAGGCGCTAACAACGGAATACGTGGCGTGTTGCCTCCCGGCATAGACCCGTCACTCGTTAGTGCGGCTCCAATGGACATATTTGAAAGAGAGAACAAAGCAGTTATCGAAAAATACCAGGCTACCCTGCCACGGGATTGGAAAAAACTGGTGAACGATCAGAATAAAATGTGGTACCAGATCGAATACTTTCCAAACGGTATACTTGAGCGCATCGCTGTTCCGGTTATGATCGCACAGGGAGATCATGATATGATAAGGGTAGAACATGCCGTCGAACTACACCGACTTGTTAAGAACAGCCAGCTTTGCATACTGCCGAATACATCGCACGAGGTATTCGCTGAACGCCCGGAGCTGATCAACAGCATTGCCATTTCATTTTTTGGAGAAGGCATCAGGAAGTAAGGATGAAATAAAAGTCCATCAATCTCTCATGAGCAAACATCTCATCAATCGGCGACAAATGCTTAGAGCAACGTCGCTGGCTGCACTATCCACGGTGACCAGCTCGACATTTGCTATCACAAAGGACAACGGCAAAAAACACTCACAGCAAACCGTCAACGTGCCGGCATCGCCACCGGATCTCTGTTTCACCTCTGCTGTTGACCTTGTTCAACTAATCCGGACAAAGAAGATATCAGCGCGCGAAGTGATGAAAGCTCACCTAGCACAAATAGCCCGTGTGAATTCAAAAGTCAACGCGCTCATCACACTCGTTCCCGAAGATCAATTAATGAAAGAGGCCCTGGAAGCAGATGAGGCAACCGCTAAGGGCAGACCACTTGGGGCATTGCATGGCCTGCCCATGGCGGTCAAAGATCTTGCGGAAACAAAGGGACTTCGAACTACTTTCGGGTCTCCGATCTGGAGAGACAATGTTCCGCAACAAGACGCGCTCTTTGTCGAGCGGCAGCGAAAAGCCGGCGCAATATTTATTGGAAAGTCGAATGTGCCCGAGCTGGGAATGGGCTCACAAACTTTCAATACAATCTTCGGCCCTTCCTTCAACCCATACGACACAACGAAGACTTGTGGCGGCAGTACGGGCGGCGGTGCCGTGGCCCTTGCATGCGGTATGATCCCGCTGGCGGACGGAAGTGACATGGCTGGCTCGCTACGAAACCCCGCCAGTTTCAACAACGTTGTCGGTCTTCGTCCATCGCCGGGGCGCGTGCCCGTTGCCACCTCGCGTCTTGCATGGATGACATTTAGTGTTGCCGGACCGATGGCACGCACAGTCTCCGATTGCGCCCTGTTACTGAGTGTCCAGGCAGGGCCTGACAACCGTAGTCCTTTGTCGATCATGGAGAGTCCCGATCGTTTTGCGAAACCACTTGAGCGAAGCATGAAGGGTGTAAAGGTGGCTTTCATAAAGGACCTTGGACTGCCCTGGGAGAAAGAAGTGATGGATAATTTTATTTCGCAACGAAAAGTTTTTGAGTCACTCGGTTGCATCGTTGAGGAAGCAGAACCCGACATGGCCGATGCGAATGAATGCTTTGTAAACCTTCGTCACTGGCAATACGAAGGACAGTATGGTGAGCATCTCGAAGCCAACGGCGATAAGATGAATGACTACGTTAAATGGCACATTGCGGAAGGACGCAAGCTGACTGGTCCATACTTATCGCGGCTTGAGGCGAAGCGCGCTGCACTGTTTCGCCGCATGCAGATCTTCCTGGAGAAGTACGAATTTCTTGTGATGCCCGTGAGCCAGGTGTTGCCGTTCGATGTAAACACGCGGTTCCCAACTGAGATTGCGGGAGTTAAGATGGAAACCTACATGGACTGGATGCGTTCGGCTTACTATATCTCTGCTGTAGGTAACCCGGCGATGTCGGTACCGAGTGCATTTTCGAAAAACGGTCTGCCCATCGGAATACAGATCGTAGGGAGATACAATGCAGATCTAAGCGTATTACAAATGGGATATGCTTTCGAACAAGTGACGAAAGTCGGTGCGAAGAGGCCTGCGGTGCTAGGATAATAACTGCATTTGGCCGTAAGAATTCATGACATCTTCCGGACAAAACCCAAACTTACTTCACGTCAACTCCTGGCCTCCTTTCGACTCTGCGTTTCTTCATCACGTCAATTAAATTTCTCCATCCCCTGCTCAGCATGTAGTTTGGATGCATCCAAAAAAAATGCTATGAACAGGACCACACTTTTGATATTGGCAACCTTGCTGACAATTTCAGTTAACGCACAAACCGGTCTCCGATCACAACTTCAAAAATTCCGTGCTGATTTTCTCGCGTCGATGTTAAATGGCGACGTTTCATTTATGAGCTACGCGGACAACAGTTTACGTTTGATGCCGGAGTTCAGCATGTCCGTCATAACGCAGGCTAATTCAGTTAAGTACTATGAAGCATTCCACAAGCGTTTCGATATAACCTCGTTTTCCCGTACGGAGTCTGAGACGCTCGACATGAACAGGTATGTAGCAGAGTGGGGAACGTTCACAATGAAGCTCACAGCAAAAAATACAAGCAAGAACTATGACCTGCCGGGAAAATATATGGACCTGTGGGTGAAGGATGCTTCCGGTAAGTTGTCGCTTGTTTGCCAGGCATGGAACTACAGCCGTGCCGTTGACTTTGCCGATCAGCTTAAGTTTAATGAAGTGCCGGTGGTGAACATAGCGCTGTCGGCACACAGCACTATCGCCGATCGTATCAGCTTCGAGTTGGCAGGGCTGAATGAGTTAATGGAGTCGACTATAATTCAACATGATGCGCACCAATGGAAGATGTTCTACGATAACGATGGCAATTTTCTCTATAGCAACAGCCCGGTATACCAGGGTCGGGAAGCGCTCGACAAATTCATTGACGAGCATGTTACGGGGTTGCCAATCTTCGAAAAGCTCGACATTCGGAACGACAAGATAATCGACCTTGGAACATACGTTATCGAGTATGCCAGTCACACGGCATTTGTTCGCGGCGAAAACTGGTCAGGCACAGGCACGGGAAAGGATTTACGGATCTGGCGTCGTGGAACTGATTGTTCTCTCAGGATCTTCCGACATATTGCCATGTATGACTAACATGAAGTGTGCGCACCCCACGAATTTCTACTCAGCGAAAAAGCAACGGCGCAAACTTGTAGAGATTGTTGCGCCAAACCGGCCAGGTATGTCCACCAGGATACTCGCTGTAAGTGTAGTTGATATTCATCTCCTTAAACTTACCTAGCATCACCTGGCAATTGTTATAGGCGATATCTTCTTTTCCTCCCATGGCCACCCAAAGGAGCTTCACATTACGATTTATAGTTGACGCGTTGTCTTTCATAAACGCATATTGCGGATCCGAAAGCGTTGGGTTATTCGCAAACCAGCCGGAACTGAATACGCCCAGGTAAGAAAACATTTGGTTGTTGCGAATGCCTGCATGTAACGTCTGCAAGCCGCCCATCGATAAGCCCGCCAGCGCACGATCATTGGATCCTGTTTTGGCACGATAATTCTTCTCAACGAATGGAATAACTACGTTCTTCAATTCATTTTCAAACTGTTGAAGACTACGCTCGCCAAAATTAGCGATACCGCCGCTCCCAACGTTACCATCCATCATGACCACCAGCATGGGCCTGGCATTTCCATCTGCAATAAGGTTATCCAATATCAGATCTGTTTTTCCCTGGGTAGACCAACCTCTCTCATCTTCTCCTCCGCCATGGAGTAAGTATAGCACCGGGTAATGTTCATTCACGTTAGCATCGTATCCCGGCGGTGTATAAACATAGATGCGTTTCCATGAATTAAAGACACTGGAGAAGTAACGCTTCATTCTAACCTCTCCATGATTGACGTCTCTTAATGAATAAAAACTTCCATTTTTCGACGGTATTTCAATACCCGCAGCCATTCTGCCCATGCCATAAAATGTTTCACTCGCGGGATCCGCCAGCGCCACACCATCAACGATCAATGAATAATAGTGAAAGCCCTCGCTGATCGTATCAGTTGTTATCGTCCAAAAACCCTCTTCATCTTTATTCATGTCATATTTCCGGCCCAGATCTACCTGCACCTTTTGGGCATCGGCTGCTTTTATTCTAAACACAACACGGTTGTCGGGAAGAATCTGAGGATACTTTGATGATCGAACGTTGCTCGCCGCTGGCGCACCAAGAACGGTGAACTTAGGAAATGTCGAAGGATCCACCGGCTTGAACAGGAACTGCGAAAACAAGCACAGGTCATTCTTCCACACCGTAAAATCATGTGCTCCGGGTTCGATGTAAAAAATGTGCGGCACGCCTTTTTCGTACAAATAATCATGCGTGCGCTTACTGAATGACATTAAGCCATCTGCATCACCGCACGAGATCCATAGAAGCTTAAGCTTTGCTTTCGTGGTTTTCGGATCGGGGACTAATACTTCCGGCAACCTGGTATTGGGGGCAGATGAAAAGCCTCCGACCCAGGCGAACTTCTCCAGGTTACCCAATCCAAAATTTAGCGCCTGGCCTCCGCCCATCGACAGGCCGGCAATCGCGCGATGTTCACGATCCGTGTATGTCGGATATTTTTTTTCGATGAAGGGCACAAGATCGTTCAGCAGGTCCTTTTCGAATACTGAAAATGCCTGGACACGCGCACTGTCAAACATATTGCCTATGGCACGGTCATCTTTCATTGCCCGCCCGTTCGGCATTACCACGATCATAGGCTCGACCTTTTTATCGGCATAAAGGTTGTCGAGGATAACCTGCGGCTGGCCATTCTTCAACCATTCTCTTTCATCACCGCCGATCCCGTGCAACAAGTACAGGACAGGATATTTCTTCTTTTTCGAAAAACCGGGAGGAGTATATACCAAAGCCTTCCGGTTTACCCCGACGGTTTTGGACATATACGTAACAGTATCAATTCTTCCAGCAGGAATCCCATCGCGTTTACTATCAAAGCCCGGTGAAGAAACATTGGCAACGTTTTGCGCATGGGCAGCGACTGACACCAGGAGGGCTAACAAAAGGCTAACAAGTCGAATCATAGTCGATGAAGTAAATAATAGTCAATTTAACACTTATTGTCCGGCACAAAAAAATACGCGCATTGTGCTGGAAAATTGGGTGACCGTTAGTCAGGTAAGTTTCCAGAATTCGCCGGTGAGGCCCGCGGCGGTGAATAGTGATTGAGCATATCCCGGCGTCTTGCGCGTCCACGAGTCATCGAGGTAATTGCCATACCAAATTTTTGCCAGGTGCCAAACCTGTTCGATCGGTATAACTTCGCCCATTGCAATATTGTGGCGTTCGCACCAGCTCCTTACTGCTTCACGATCTTCGAAAACCAGCATGTTCGCACATGAATAGAGTACATTATTCCAAAGCTGCTTTGCCGGTATCGGGAAATGCACGTACAGATCTTTTTGCACCACTGCACCGTTGATAATTTCTATTACTACGGGCGCAGCCTCCCCGGCGAGCTTTGTGTGTATCCGCACGTTGTCTTCACACATACTTGCTATTCCGAGCGAACACCAAATGCAGTTGCCCCACCACTTGCGGTGTCGGCACTCCACCCAAAAAAGCGTAGGAAAGAGGGCAAATGGATGCGCGACCCAAATTTTAGATGAATTTGGATGAAGGACCAAAGCATGGTTGTCGGCAAGCTGTCGGAGGGCATCTATGATCGGGCGCTCTTTTGTCTTTAGCACGTCGGCAAGGTCTGCGGCCTCGGGCGCAAAGCCGTTCGAGAAGATGTAACGATTAATTTGGATCCGGACCAGGTCCTGGAACTCCTGTATTGCCCCGCCTTGCAATTCAATTTGCTTTCCCATCAGCGTTTCTGCAAACTTAACTCCATTATGTTCAATCTCAATGTCCTGCACCTTTCGCCAACCGTTCTTATAATAAAACCCGAGGGCTTGCGGCGATGCGGCCAGTTGCAGCTCGGTTAATCCCAAGCTCCTCGCATGTGCTTCGATGTGGATCATCAGGTATCCTCCGATTCCCATGCTCTGAAAACCAAGTCGCGTATAAAAGCCCACTACGCGGTTTTTATCGAGCCCTACGCATCCAACGATCTGTCCGCAATTCAACGCACAATATATTACCTGGTCCTTGATCTTATCGCGGATTGCTTCCGGAGAGTAGTATTCCAGGAAAGCACTCCATTGCAGGCTTGAATAGTGAGGCCTGAGAAGTTTCTTCGCGTTGTCGCAGATAAGCTTGCTAAGGTCTGAAGCGTCGTCAAGTGCTGCCCGGCGGATAGTCAGATCGATCATGGCGCCGCGAATTTCCAAAACGTCCGTTAATCGCCATTGTAAAAAAGTCACCACATTATCTCAGATATGTAAAAAACTGGCGAGTAAACCCCACGCACATTTTTTTATCATTTCGTTTAAACGATTGAATGAAAATAGCGTCTAAGTGCTTTACAAAAAATAAAAACAGACTTTACAATGAAAGCACTCATCTCGACAATCCTCTTCTTCGCAAGCTTCAATTTGTTCGCACAAGCAAACCTGACCGACGAGCAAAAGGAGGCGCTTATGGCCAACCAGGAAAGCTATTTAAAGGAGTTAAATCTTACTGAAGAGCAAAAACCGCAGGTCGATCAAATAAACAAGGAATACATCAGTGGCCTCAAAGAATTGAAAAACTCCGGTGGATCCAGGATGCAGAAGTACAGAAAGATTAAGTCACTGTCGTCGGAGCGTAGCCGGCAGATGAAAGCGGTATTGACGCCCGAGCAATTTGATATCTTCGAAAAACATCAGGAAGAGTTGAAAAAAGAATTCAAAGCTCGAAGAAGAGCCACAAGGTAAGATAAGCGAGTTAGAGACTCATTTTCTAAATTCCCAATATCATCTCTACCGAAAGCGGCTTGATCAAATAGCCTCTGACAGCTTCAATGCTTTCCGCGCGTTTTCGGTCCAACCGATCAAGTGACGACGTTAAAATGTAAATCTGCACGCGATTCTTTAATCCGCGCTCAAGGTTTTCGAAGTGTTGCAGAAAATCCCATCCCGACACAAATGGCATATTCAAGTTGAGAAACAGAATTGCCGTTTCTGTTGGGCGGAAGGCAAAGTCGTCCTTGAAGAAATTCAACCCCGCCCCGGCATTGGTAAACGAAAGAACTTCAACGGCCGACATGGCATTTGTGATCGTCAGCCGCGTAATCGAATTAGTGATGGGATCATCATCGATTAAGATGCACAGTCGTTTTTCATAGATCATAATCACAAAAGAATGGTAAAAACAGATCCTTTTCCAACTTCACTTTCAATCGATATTTCTCCTCCAAGATTCTCAACATGTGTTTTGACCATAAATAAACCCATTCCTTTTCCCTCGGCAATTTGCGGGTGAAATCTTTTGTAGAGTCCGAATACGTTTTCCCCATACATCGCGAGGTCAAAGCCGAGCCCATTGTCCTCAAACGTCAGGCACGTACGACCATCAATTTTTTTGCTCGTGATCCTTATCCATGGAACTGTGCCTGGTTTTGAATATTTGATCGCGTTCGATATGAGGTTGTAGAATATGCTATATAAATAGGCTCTGACTGTTACCATCCACACATGCTGCGAAAAGTCGACTTCTATGATTGTTCGACTCTTTTCAACGGCGTCCTTTAACGAGTCAACGACTTCGCTTACTATTTCTCTGAATCCAACCGATTCCCGATGCAGATTCAGCTCAGCTTTCGCCTGAAGTATTTCATTCAAATCCCTGACGACATCATCCAATCGGCGTGCAGATCCCAAGATATGGCTTTTCGCTTCCTCTTTATCACTAGGCGATACACCGGGCATCTCAAGAAGATTCGCTATTCCAAGTAAATTGGCGATCGGGGCGCGGAGGTTATGAGCAACAATATACGCATAATGCTCAAGATGCTGGTTTCGCTTACACAGGTCCTCGGCAATCTTTTCCCTTTGCAGCTCGATCTCCCGCTGCTTCGTAACCTCCCGAAAGTTGCAGACGACCCCCCCAACAGATTTGTTATCAAGCATGTTGGTTATCACCCCACTAATCCAAATAAAGTGTCCAAGTCTATGTTTCATCCTGACGGTTGCCGACTGCGGAGCCCCTGGAAAGCTCAACGCCTTCGCGTAAGCTTCATCCATTTGACTAACGTCCTGATCGTGAATATTCAGGTCGAGCATATTAACTACCAAAAACGCATCGTGGTCGTAACCCAGGATCCTGGCCATTGATTCGCTCGTGTAAACAATATTGTGATCGGCATCTACAACCACAATTGCGTCGAGACTATTCTCCAGCAGTGCGCGAAATCTTGCCTCGCTACGTCGAACTTTCATTTCCGCAATTCGCTCGAGGGAAATATCGATGGCAACACACGCTATACCGTGGATCTCGTTGTCAACCCTGATTGGATTGATGCAGAATTTAAAGTAGCTGTGGTCACTCCCAACCTTAAACTCCTTAACAAATTCCAAGACCTCGCCGTCAAGAGCTCGAGAATAGGTCGTTCTCCAGTAATTCGCTTCTTCGGGGTCGTCTCTATATAGGAAATCAAAAATAACGTCGCCGACTTTTATGTCGATGCCATAGAGATGTTTTAATGACGCCCTCAAATATGAATTGAAATGAATGTATCTGAACTCCCGGTCAAGAGAATAAACAGTCATTTCGGCATTCTCTATGATTGCGTTCAAACTCGCCTCCGATTGGGAGAGCCGTTGCTCGGCGGTTGTTCCCTTACGATGCTTGTCTCTTGATAGATTTCCCATTTCATTGTTCAGTCTCTGGAACAATGTTCGGGCTTTCGATCTTCCTGTCTCTTTAAAGAAATCAGTCGTTCAAGTGATTTTTGTCAGCTCCCGGGAGACACTTCAGGAAATATCCTGGGGTTTTAGATTCGACTTAGTTCGCGGGTGAACTCCTTTCGAAATGAGTTAGGTGTGGTTTTAAATTTCCTTTTGAAAAGCCGTATGAAGCTGCTCTCATTCTCAAATCCACATTCAGTTGTTACCGACGCGATTGACAAGTCTGTATCACGAAGCAGCTTACAAGCTCGTTTTAACCTGACATCCGTTAAGAATTGAAATGGAGTCTTCGAAAATGCTTTCTTAAAACTTCGCAGGTAATGATAAGACGACAAATGCGAGATGTCAGCCAATTGCTCGAGTGTAATTGCGTCCGAGAAGTTCTTGTTCATTAGCCTGACAGATTTTTTAAGCCTGCTGTGCAAGTCCTTCTTTGTTGTTTGCTTTTTTGCCGGCAATTGATTGTATACCTGGTATTCCGGAAGCTCGAACCACGGCTTTGTGGGACGCGTCGCCGGATAACCATGCTTCTCTCTGAACGCCTTTCTCTCGGATGTAAAGTCCCACCAATTCTTATGTGAATCTCTGTGTTTTGCGTAATGCACCACAAGTCGGAATTGGTCCTCCAGACAAGGATCAGCCCACGCTCCCACCTGGACCTCAAATTGATCAATAAGCTTCGCGCCGTCCTTACCCTTCAATTGTTTTAATGAGTAATATCCCATCGATATCAGATCGTAGGCAAACCGGACGCCTATCGAAGGCAAGCTTTGAAATTCCGATAAGGCATAGAGCTCCATAGCGCGGATCTTTGACACGTTCAAGACGGACTGAAGTTCCTTGATATCATGAAGGTGAATTTCCTTAATACGGATACCCGCATGGCGAAGCAATCTCCGTTCCGACGAAGTTATATCTAATGCATTTCTATCCTGGTTCATCCTCTGCAAAAGTTAATACAAAGCCATTGGGATCCACAATTGAAAATTCAGTTGCTCCATAAAATGTCCGTTCGAGTCCCGAGATGAGGTTAACCTTGTCTCTTACCCTCTCAAAAAAAGACCGAATCTCCTTCATCTTGATGTAAAGTAAGAGGGACCCACCGCTGTTTCGATGAACCGCGGGAAGCTGGGTATCCAGGCTCTTAAAAGTCTGAAACATAAATGTCACGGACCCATTCAGCAACAAGGCGAAGATAATCTCACCGCGTTCATCCGGAACCGTGGTGACAACCTGAAATTCAAGACTTTGGTAAAAGGCGATCGTCGACGGCAGATCGTCGACGAAAATATTTGGCGAAATGGATTCCATAAAAACTCTCTGTTATTCCTCAAACCTATGAATATTGATCGTTGAGGGATGTGCCAAAATTGCTAATCTCGCTAGCCCCTTCCTTTGATATCGAAGAATTTATAACAAGCAGTATTAAACCCTTGAGGTCGCTCATTGTCCAACACGGAATTGTCCACGGAAGCTCGTTGTAAAAAAGGAACATTATGAAACCCATTAATAAAACTTTTCATTGTTTGTTATTCAATCTCTTTTTCTTGATCCTCACCGGGTGTTCCAATCCAGAAGACTATGGCGGCCCACAATATCGTTATGAGGCGACTATTCCCGTCGGCGACCTGATGAGGGCATATATTGTTAAACTTCCGAAAACGTATTACGATTCTGTCCGTCGTTTGTATCCACTTGTGATCGCGTTGCACGGCACCGGTGGCAGCGCACGGCAGATGGAAACAACCTACGGCCTTAACGAGAAAGGAGATAAAGAAGGCTTCGTGGTGGCATACCCCGAAGGTGTACGCAGTTCGGGCCCTCTCGGCATCCGCACATGGAACGCCGGTACCTGTTGCGGCTATGCGATGGAAAATAAGGTCGATGATGTTGCATTCATCCGTGAACTCATCTCTCACCTGACTTCTCAGTTTGCAATCGATCCGAAGCGCATCTATGTGACGGGCATGTCAAACGGTGGAATGATGGCATATCGCCTCGCGTGCGAACTGGCCGAAAAAATTGCCGCGATAGGTCCAGTGAGTTCAACCATGACGACAACGCGATGCGAGCCGGCAAGAGCGATGCCCATCATGCATATTCACTCCCTGCTCGATACAAAAGTGCCATACTCCGGAGGTATCGGCATTGGTGGATACCGTTTCAGCGGAGTAGACTCTATATTAAATGTGTGGGCGATCAAAGACCAATGTGACGAAGATCCCGTTATCGTCGATAACGGACATTACAAAGTAACGACTTGGGGTTGCGAAAGCACCGGTGCGATCAAAAGTTACGTGACCTACGACGGAGGCCATTCGTGGCCAGGAGGACTTCGACCCACGCAAATGTCGGATCCGCCATCAACGTACATCAATGCGACCGATCTCCTGTGGGATTTTTTCAAACGATTTGAACTTCCTTAGGAATGACCCAAATGATAATAATTGACGGCGACCGGGTGACCAGTCTTACTGTATATTTTCTATTTTGATCGATCCGCCTGTTTGGAAGTCATCAAGTCGAAAGAGTTCATGGATATGTTTGACGCCGTATACTCCTTCCAGAGAGGCTGTCTTTATAATAGTTTCGATCAAAACCGATGCAGTTGCCAACCCGGTATGCGCACCGGAAAATGTGATTCGCCCAATACTCCTGCCGTTTGAAAGGGCTACCGCCTCCCCTGAAAATCCCGACTGACCAAACGAGAACGCCGACAACACTCGCACAAAAAATGACCTGATCCATCTCACCCTCAGAAACCCATCGACTCCGTATACTTTCAACAGATGCAGCAACCGAGTTACAAGGGCCGAATCAAAACAAAGATAGGTTCCGAAGTCGCACTGCTCGTAAGTGTCCTTCAAAGCATGCTGATCAGAAAAATTGAATCGGTACGCATATCTCTCCTTTGAGAAACCCGGGAACCCGAATACGAGCCGCGGCACGAACGTTCTCTGCAGCTTGCCGGAATAAAGAAAGTCGTGAGTATAGTTGTCGAGTGTCCATTCGATCGAAGCGCGGCCGTGAGCTTCCCCTAAGAAGAGGAGCAAACCCGTTACGATTTCGTCGGCATCGGGAAAAATCGACTTGAGCTCTGCTGCAACGAGGTTCGTCCACCCGGGACAAAGTCCCAGGCTGACAATTGCCAACGACCTGTTCTCCTTCGAAAGACCATCCAGTTCGCGTAGTTGCTCCAGGAAATCGGTCTTGGCTGTAATGTCGAGATAGATCTTGCCCGTTCGAAGGCAATATTCCGCAAAGCCAAGTTTCGATTGGTCCAGGCAAATAACTACGATGTCGGAACGATCGACCAGTTTTTTTTCATTGTCGCCGAACGTGCCGATGTCGAATGCTGCCCATTCATATCCTGGGTGGGTCTCCATCGCGACCCTTCTCGCTTTTTCACCGTCGCGACCTGCAATGATGACTTTTGCATAACCGCGCTCTTTCAGACCTTCCGCTATTAGACTACCCACGTGTCCATAGCCGCCAACGAGGAGTATGGTTGTCCCGGGTGTCATATACGAACGGTTTTGGAACGGGAAGATCGCAGGAACGCAATTGCACAGGCGATACCCGTGAAAAACTGGGCTACACCTGTGAATTCAAAAAAGAAGTTGTTGGGTAGTTCATAGACCGACGGGTACATCCGGTCGAGGAATTCTACGGGCACGCCGGAGAAAAACAGCACGTCTTTAACAACATGATTGTACCCTCCTTCATAAATGCCGATTGCAGCTATGGAAAAAACAGTGGTGACCACGATAAAAGTAACACGAAGGGCTTTCTTCCACGCAGGATTTTCGAGTCGAAGTTGTCCAACATACGTTAGCAGAATGATGGCTACAACAGGTATGGCGATGATAGAGACATGCAAACGAAACGGTTCATCATAAATATATGCTCCATAAAAGTGGTGTATGATCGTCAATACAATAGTTCCGACAGACCATAACATGATCGTACTTAAGTTTTTCATATTTCACTTCGATTTTCATCAAAGGAACTATGGTGGCATGGAGAGCCATTGTAAAAATGTTGCTTATGTGAACTGTATCAGGATTCGCTGTTGACAAGTGAATCCGGATGCATGTTTGAGTGAAAATAATGGATACAAGAGCTTCCCAAAGCAAGGTAGTTTAGCGGACTGAATCCAGTAAACTCTTTGAAGTCCTTAATGAAATGGGCCTGGTCGTGATATCCATATTCGCAAACGATGTGAGGCCAATCGACATTGTCCGTGAGTTGATTCAGATATTTGATAGCCCGCGAAAACCGTTGTATTCTCTGAAGGTTCTTTGGACCAATGCCCACATTTTTTTGAAACGTCTTTGTCAGATACTTTGCGGAGTACCCGGTTCTCTTCGCAAGTTCGGTGAGGGGAACGTTGATATTATCGACCATGTATTCGACCAGGGCAGACTTTCGACCAACGCCCTGTAAAAGTTTCAGAAAAAAACGTTCAACGTGTTCAAGCGCCTCGTCCGGAGTGGAGCTATTCGAAATGGTTGTGTGCAGGTCGTCAACAGTTGGACCGAGAAGCATATTCGCATCAACGACTACGTTATTGAGCGTCGCCTGGTGGACTTTTGTAAAAGCATAAAGTCCTCCCGGTTTGAAGCGTACATAAATTGTTGCGTGAACTTCCGAAAGCCTGTATGTGATAGGGATACTGTTGATCCCCATGATCCACGCATTTTGAAGCTGCTGCACCCGTTTGGTCAGCGGATGCCTCACCTCCCGTCCGCCGAAGCCGACAACCATCTGGAGCTGTGCCGTTCCATCAGGTATACTCGTCTCGTACGCGCGGCCAAGATTGTGACCCTTGCAATAGAGGATAGTTTCGATAAATGGAACAAGAGCCGGTGCCGGTGTATGCATCTTGACGTTGACGGACCGGTCTTCCAAAAAGGAAAGGTCTTTCCTCATGTTGTCGATCCGCCTGCTAGCAAGGCGGGAATGCTTGAATAGGATTGACTTATCATTCCTGGGCGATGAACGTTGATCGCCCGTTTCAATGGAGATCTTCGTTAACTGGTTGATCTTGATTATGTCCTTCTCGTCGGCATTGAAATAACTGGCGAGGCGAAATATCTGGTCTCTCGACGCGACGATCGACCCCGCTTCGATCTTTTGGATCTCTCCCTCGGAAATTCCGGTGCGATGTGCCAGGTCGCCAACCGAGATCCCTCCACCATCGCGCAGCTTCTTAATATGAAAACCAAATGACTGATCCATGGGTTTGATCCTTCGCTACAACGTTATACTTATCTACACTGAACTATTTATACGCATTCGGATACAACAAGATCGGATCTTTCGACGAAAAGCAGGAGCTAACTGTCATACGGTATCGCAGATATGCTGCGCCAACCACGCTGGTTGCCGATTTTCGAAGCGTTTATGGACGTTGTGTTGTGAGTTCCTTTTTTTACAATAGCCTGTTCTTGTCCGCTAATACATTTGGCGCCCATAAAAAATATTATCGTATGAAGATATCAATGTTGTTGGTTATAGGCGTGTTGGTTTGCATTCACCCGACTCGGGGTCAGGATCAAAAGAAACTAAAGTTTCTCGTCATCACGGGTGTCGGAAAACTTGCTGCGGGGCATCCATACAGCACATGGCAACATGCCCATTACAACGAGGTCCTTGCCGAATACGTCAAAGATTTTGCAACGCTAAGATCGACCACCGATCTGTCTATCCTTAACGACGATTCGTTGCGGCGATACGATCTGATTATCAATAACTCCCTGTTCATGCTGCCTTCTGAAAGCGAACAGAAGGCATTCTTCAAATTCATCCAATCGGGGAAACCATATTTTGCAATTCATGCGGGGCATGTTTCATTCCTTAATAACCCCGACTATCTGAAGATGATCGGCGGACAGTTTATCAACCACGAAGACTTAAAGACCTTCGAAGTGAATACGTGCGATTTCTGGTATGGATGGGAAGCTGAATCGAAATCCTACAAACATCCAATCGTGCGCGGAATCAACGACTTTAAAACGCTGGATGAATTGTATCTCATACAATTCAATACAAGTGACATCGAAGTGATTGCACGCGCCGAGTATCATCCTATTATGTGGACGAGAAAATGGGGAAAGGGAAATATACTTTGTCTCACCCTGGGCCACGGCGAGTTCTCACAGCAGAACGCTGGATTCAAATCGCTGTTCGTAAACGGAACAAAATGGTTAACCGGAACACTCTAAAAAAGAAAACGATGCTGACGATAAACATCACAAAACGAATTTCAATTCTCGCTGCGTTATTCGCCGTACTCTTCGTTACACACGGCGAGTCTCAATCTCTGCCGAAAGCACTTATTATCACAGGTAACGGAAACGTGCCGAACTATAAAACGGGATATCCGCCGTGGATACATGAATTTCAAAATGAGAGGGTTATCAAAATTCTCGAAAAAACGACACAGGTAGATGTGACGACTGATCTGACTTTGCTGGAGCCACGGAATCTTGAGCAATACGATCTGATCATCAGCAATTCCCTGTTCCTAACACCTGACGAGAAACAGTTAGCGGCGATTTATGAGTTCGTTTCCAAAGGCAAGTCGTATTTGACCCTGCACTGTGGAATACTTAGCCTGTTGAACTGGGATAAATATGAGGAGTTTATCGGCGGTATCTTTATCGGTGGTCCGTCCTCTGTTCCGCATGAATTTAAGGTGACGACAGCGAATATCGAGTTTTGGGGATATCAGTATTCCTTTCGAAAGCCGGAAGAGCACCCGGTATCTATCGTTACGGATGACTTTATAATCAGGGATGAGTTGTATCACTTCCAACCGTCGATACGGGATTTCCATGTCATCGCAAGAGCGGAAAATCTACCGGTAATGTGGTGGCATCCGGTAGGTAAAGGAAGGGTTATGACACTCACTCTGGGACATAACGAAACAGGGAAAGATAATCCAGGTTACCAGGATCTGCTCGTGAGCGGTGTGAAGTGGTTGACAGGCATGCCCCTGATCTATGGCAAGCAACCCAAAGTCGTTTCAACCAGGGACACGTCGATCGAAAACTTCATGGAACTCTCTGCTACAACACATGGCAATGAGTCAATCACGTTCAATATACCTGGCGGCTCGGCCAACGACATATTCAAAGCAGAGTCTACCCCCACTGGAAAAACGAAACTGAAACTTACCGGCAAACCCGGCGTGGGGAAATTTACGGTTGAAGCAACTACAAAAAGCGGCCTCACGTCCACGAAATCGTTCGATGTGCAGGTGGTCCCGGACGGTAAAGGCAATATTGCTGCATATCACGGGAACACAGCAACAAGCTCTTCGAAGGAAAATGAAAGCGCTGTCTTCGATCCCGCTAATATTATAGATGATGATTCAACCACGAGATGGTCGAGCGCTCCTACCGAAACAGCCTGGATCGCACTGGATCTGAAGAAAGTTTATTCCATTTCGAAAATAGAAATATTGTGGGAATCTTCTTTTGCAAAAAATTATGAAGTTCTGGGTTCATTAGTATGGACACACATGGAATACGATAACCACAGTTAGTGGCAGCGACGGCGGTCATGATACTGTAAACTTCAACCCAACGAAATTGCGACATCTGAAAATCAACACAACCCAGCGCGCAAATACCCGATGGGGGTATTCGGTATATGAGCTAAAGGTTTTTCAGTAGTCCGCTGTTAACAAAATTCGAGAAGTATGACGTGCCGGAATTCGTAACTTAGTACTGTATGGGCTTGACTTTTAAAATGCTGCTGGTTACCTCTTGTATTGGCGCGTTTCAGAGCGCGTTTTTTGGAGTATACCTGTTCACCTTACGAAAAAGCCGAACCGTCGCCAACCTGTTGCTTGCGTTGCTGTTGATCGGATTTGCTATTCGAATTTTCAAGTCTATCGGTTACTACTTTGCCGAGGGTCACGAGATCCCGAACCTGCTCATGAACTTTGGCTTCGGTACCAATCTCGCGATCATGCCGTTGCTCTGGCTCTACCTGAATGCGTTCGTCGACAAGCATTACAACTTTTCATGGCGACGGGATTTTATTCATTTGGTCCCATGCGTGATCGCGTTGATCCTAAGCCCATTCCTTACAGATCATTTTTGGCTAAACCAGTATGGCTACACCGTTTCCCTATTGTCGATGCTCGCGTATTTACCTTTCTGCATTCGCCTATTAATAGCACACCGCCGGAGATTGACTAAAGTTCAAAAGATCTGGATGATCAGCCTCACTATGGGAGTGACAATCGTGTGGTTCAGTTATGTCGGCAATTTCGTGTTAGGCATAGTGCCGTACATCGCATCCCCGGTCGTGTTTTCACTCGTGGTTTGTGGTTTGAGTTTCCTGGGCCTTCGGGAGAGATCCATTTTTAGCAACGACTTGAAATATCAAAGCTCGGGTTATTCTGAAGCACAGATCATGGCATGCCATTCACAGCTGCAAAGGCATCTTTCGGAACAACGCACTTATCGCGACCCGGCGGTAACGTTACCCCGGTTAGCGAAAGAACTCGGTGTTACGCCCAACCTTCTGTCGGAAACTGTCAATAAAAAAGAAGGCCTGAACTTCCCTGATTTTATAAATCGTTGTCGTGTTCAGGATGCGAAGGCAATGTTGGAAAACCCGGAGAATGAAGATCAAAAGATCGCGACGATAGCCTTCGAAAATGGCTTCAAGAGCATTTCAGCGTTCAATAACGCCTTCAAGAAATTTACAGCAACGACGCCATCTACCTTCAGGAAGACGGCTCAAAAAGATTAAGATCCGGTTTTCAGTTCCGGATTTACACTTCCGTCAGCGGTTTCAACAAACAAAATAGATCGGTGGGGCCCAGGCATTTAGTTTTGAGCTAATTCAATTGCTCAATCTTCAAACTATTGCTATGCCCAAATACACACTTACAGTAAATAAAAAGCAACATCACTTTCAGTCAGACCCCGATGTTCCGCTGGTATGGATCCTGAGAGACTACGTGGGATTAAAGGGCACAAAATTTGGCTGCGGGATCGCCTCATGCGGCGCATGTACCATTCATCTGAATGGTAATCCGGTACGCTCCTGCCAGCTAAAGATCTCCTCCGTGCCGACCAGCGCACAAATCACAACCATAGAAGGCATCGGAGAGCAGGTCCTCCACAAGGTACAACAAGCATGGCTGGAGTTGCAGGTACCTCAATGTGGCTATTGTCAATCCGGGCAGATCATGTCGGCGGTTGCGTTACTCAAGAAAATTCCAAAGCCCACAGACGACGACATCAACACAGCCATGGCTGGAAATCTTTGCAGGTGTGGCACCTATGATCGCATCCGCAAGGCAATTCACCGTGCAGCAGATATGGAGACAGAACCAGTTACAGGAGGCAAATAATAATTATGGAGACAAAATCACCCAAAGCAAGTCGCAGAGATTTCATCAAGACAACCGGCATCGCGACACTCGGTTTGATGATCGGCCTTGATGCAAAAGCGAACCTCCTTAACCTTTCGCCGGGAAAAACACCTGCCCTTCCTGTTGAGATCAATACGTATATCCTGATTGGTATCGACAACAACATAACCATCATCAATCCCCGCCCCTGCATGGGCCAGGGAACGATCCAATCGATCCCGGCATTGATACTCGAGGAACTCGAGGCCGACATCTCCAAAGTCAACATCATACAGAGCGACGGAAAGAGCAAATACGGAGCGCAGACTTCTGGAGGCAGCACCTCAATAAGAACATATTGGCTCCCCTTCCGAAAAGCAGGAGCTGCTACAAAAGAATTGTTGATCCAGGCAGCTTCGTCCAAATGGGGTATCGCTCCGTCGCAGTGCTATGCCGAAAACTCGAAAGTATTGAGGAGAGACAACGGTCAAAGTTTTACGTATGGAGAATTGGTTGAAGCGGCATCCCAACTCAAAGTCCCTCAAGAGCCGGTACTAAAACAGAAACATGAATTCAAGATCCTGGGCCGACCAACAAAGCGCATGGATCTACCCGACCGCGTTACGGGCAAGGCGGTTTATGGTTTGGACATTGACGTTCCAGGAATGGTATACGCTGCCATTCTGCATAGCCCTATGATCTTTGGAAAACTTGTGTCGATCGATGATTCGGAAACGATGAAAATATCCGGCGTGATCAAAGTGCTGCCATGTGAAAGGGCGATGATCTATACTACAACCGATTCGGTGGCGGTGATCGCTTCAAACTGGTGGGCCGCTAACAAGGGAAGGTCTGCCCTAAAAGTGACGTGGGACAACACCGGGTTAGATACGACTCTCGACAATCAGGAATACATGAGCAGATGCTACGCTGCGGCAAAAAAAGAGGGAATTCGTTTCGAAGAGTTCAACGACTTCAAGGGAAAATTCGACGCTTCGCAATCGAAACTGGATCTGACGTATGAGACACCCTTCTTGTCACACGTGCCCATCGAACCCGAGACAGCTACAGCTCACGTTAAAGAAGATGGCACAGTAGAAATATGGGCACCGCTGCAGGGTCCCGGCGAAACACTGCAGGAGATCTCGCTGTACCTGAACATTCCAACCGATAAGATCAAAATACACGTTGCCCTTATGGGCGGATCGTTCGGAAGAAAAGCGTACATGGATTTCATTAAAGAAGCATGCTTTTTATCCAACAAGCTCAAGAAGCCTGTAAAGGTTATCTGGACACGCGATGACGATATTCGTCAAGGTCCATACAGGCCTGCATTGCTTAGTCACATGCAAGGCTTTGTATCTGACGGAAAGATCAAAGGCTTTCATCATCACATGGTTGGTGAGTCCATCCTCGGGCAAGTGTTCAAGGGACTTGATCCCGACAAGGCAGATCACTGGATAGGAGGCGAATCAAGTCCTGAGAATAACAAGTACAGGTTTAGCGAAGCGCACAAAGTCAGTTGGACGAATGTCAAGACTGTGATTCCGGTGATGTGGTGGAGATCGGTAAATGCATCAAACATCGGTTGGGGGCAGGAATGCTTTATCGATGAACTGGCGCATCTTGCTGGTAAAGATCCTTTGCAGGCGCGGCTTGATATCCTTGAAGATGATCGGTTCAAAAAAGTACTCAATACGCTTGCAGAGAAATCAAACTATCATCAGAAGCTTCCCGAGGGGAAGGGTCGCGGCGTTGCGATCATCAGCGCCTTTGGATCTATTGTGGGATGCTGCATAACAGTGACAAAAGCTGGTAATGGGGTACGACTGGATAGTGTGGTTTCTGTTATCGACTGCGGCATGTATGTGAATGCAGATACGGTAAAGGCTCAGACGGAAGGGAACATTATTATGGGCCTCACCGCTGCGATCAAGCCAGGTATAGTCTATAAGAAGGGGATCTGTGAGCAGAATAATTTCAACAACTACCCTATTCTCAGAATAAACGAGACACCCGCGATTGAAGTATATATTATAGAGAACAACGAGGCACCGGGTGGTGTTGGCGAAGCAGGACTTCCACCAGTGGCACCCGCGTTAGGTAATGCGATCTTTGCAGCTACTGGAATACGAAAACGTAACCTACCGATAGACATAAAGAATTTGAATGCATGATGAGCAATTGATGTGGCGAAACTGACATCTGGTTCGAAACAGATTGATCCACTGAGCTCTTCGCTCCAAAATCGAACGCGCTATTCGAACCAGTATAATTTGGAAGCTTTTTTTACAAGTTCGGCGGAGTTCTTTGAATCGAACTTTCGGAGAAGGTTCCGCCTGTGCGACTCAACTGTGTTGGAAGTGATACCAAGGACTGAACCGACTTCGGTGGTTGACTTACCTTTAGCCAGCAGCGTCAGCACCTGCCGCTCCCTGCTTGTGATCAGGTCGGGGCCGGAAGTGAGGTTGATCTGGTATGTGCCGCTACGTGGGATGAAAGGTGGATGGCTGTATATCTGGTTGTGACGCCGCTTGATCATTCGCAGGAGCTGCGTGCATCGACGCGCGCGATTTTGCTGAGCACGTTCCGAGATAAAAAATCCAACACCGAATTGCATATCACGTTGCCTGGTGTACGTGAGTACGATTCCAAGCGAAGCGACAGGCAAGCGCGACCCGTCGCGGTGAATGAATGTCCAATGATACTTTTGGATGATGAGATCTTTCGGATCAAAGTCCTGCCGTTGCGCCTGGTGAATGTAGGAAGCGACGGCCCAATTTAGCTGCTTAAGGTCCTCAGGATCGCACTTATCTATAAGCATCTTCATGCCTAACCGGTGGAAGTCCTCGATTCGATAGCCCGTCCATTCTGCGAAGGCGGAGCCAATATATTCATTCGTCTGGCGGGTGAAGTCATGAATGACCAAAGCAACATCGTCGACAGCATCGGCCTGGCGAAGGAGACGTGATAAGATTTTGTCGCCGCCAATTACCGGGCTATCAATGAATCTCATTAAATATTCTGCTGCACCCATTGTTAGGAGTCTTACCGGGTATGAGTGGGGTTTCCTGAATCTAATGACTTTCTGCCTCTAAATCAACAAGCGTAACGGAATTCAGGGATTGACAACGGGAAAAAATCCCTGGAGATTTATTGTATCCAACTCAACCCCACTATTTATGAAACCCCACAAATCGCCGTTCAAAAACGGAACAAGGCTTTCTATTTCGATTGCCCTTTGGTGTGCTTTTATTTGCACCACCACGTCGGCCCAAACTCAACCAACTGTCTATTGTCTCGTCACTTTTCAAAAAGTTCAGACGGAAAATGAGAGAGAGTATGAAAAGGTTATGGCCGAAAACTGGAAACCGCTGCACCAGTTGCAAAAGCAAAATGGTAAGATTATAAATTGGACACTTTACAAGATCCACTTCAAAGGGTCGGCCGATCCTTATAACTATGTCTCAGTAACGTATTATAACTCGTTTCTAAAAACGGAGCCGAACGACGACTACCTTACCCTGATGAAGGCAGCCAATCCAAAGGCAGACGCTCCAGGGGTCCTCACAAAAACCCAAACACTGAGAACCATCGTAGGCCAGTCGTTGTACAGTCGTGTCGATGGTACCACAATTAAAACGCCTGCACCTATAAAGTATATCCTCGTGTCGTTTCAAAAATCCAAACCTGGTATGCATGATGCGGCGCTAAAGGCGGAGACAGAGGACTGGAAAGCTGTTCACCAGGCGATGGTAGATGCCGGCCAGATGCTAACCTGGAATGTGTGGGACCTTGTAATCCCCGCCGGAAGCGACATCAACCACAACTATTTCACGTCTAATATTTTCTCGTCGTATGAACAGGCCCAAATGGAAGGATACATCGACGCGTTCAAAAAGACCGGCAAGGAAATTGAGCCAGCACTCGACCGCATAGCCAAAACCAAGGATATGGTAAGGCGGGAGTTGCTGGAGTTTGTGACAGGGCTCAACTAATTCAAGTCTTACCGGCATTGCTTGCCTTCCAACCCTGCAAAAATTTCACTGACAGGTCGAAATGACATTTTTTTCCCTGTCATTTTTTAAATTTTTCATTGGCCTGCACAGTTCTTGCTTGTCGATTTTTTATGAATTCATTAGTGAAAAAGAATGGACAACTGGCTTCATCAATGCCGTCGTTGCTCAACGACTTCTTTGCCGATGATTGCCCGCCATCTTTTATCATCCTTTACGTGCCAGACTTACATCATTAAATTGTTCTTAATATGGAAGTTCAATCAATCGACACGCGTCCAACGCGGGTTGTGCCGGGGAATAAAAGAAAAAACTCTTATCTGGACTATTATAAGACTGTCCTGCAAAAGGTCAGCTTCGACCGAAACCTTTTTTATAAAGAATATCGCAAAGCAATTAATAGCCTGAGTGAGGAAGAGGCTGCCTCGCTTGAAGATTGGTTAAAGTCTCATGAGATCACCCCGATGTCGAGGTTGTTGACATAGAGAAGACTTCATAGATGGTTTACTTCGGTTCCTGGCTAATCGGAACGCTTTGTGTAACGGACAAATATTTCACAACATCGTCGACGGTGGCTTTTGCGCTTCTTCCAACACCGATGAGTGTTCCCGAAGCAAAGCCTGTCCAATTGCCATAGCCGACGAACCACAAACCTTCTACAACAGTCGAACGTGTTTCTTCCGTTGCGGCCTTACCGTCGGCCGTAACCACGTTCAGGCTCTTAAGGTGTTCAAGCGCGGGTTTGAAACCTGTACATAGTATGATCGAATCAAATGCATCAACGTCCAAGCCGGAAAATTCAACGTAGTTGTTAAAGACACCACGATCACGGGCCTCCACTACCGGCGGTACCATTACAATCTGGCCCAGGGAAGGTGGACGATAGTCCTTGCCTTGCTTCTTTGCCTCATACATCTGCGATGCGGCGTCGAACAAGAATCGTCCATCGACATGATCCGGAAGAAACGAAGGCTTTTTGAGTGTGATCCACAAAACGTCGGCAACCTTAGAAACCTCTGCCAGGATCTGCGCACCGGAATTACCTTCGCCGACCACAGCGACACGTTTACCCTTGAAGCGTTCAGGGGAATCGTATTCTGATGAATGCAGGACTTCACCTTTGAAGCGAGCCAGTTCTGCAATCTCAGGAATAACAGGTTTAGAAAATATTCCTGTTGTATTGATAATAGCCTTTGCCGAATAAGTGCCTTCAGATGTACTCAGTGTGAACACCCGGCCTTCCTTAGTTACATCGTGAACAACGACAGGTCGATGAATGTTTAGTTGATACTTCTGTTCGTATTGTGTGAGATAATCAATGGTTTCATCCCGCGTCGGGTAATAATCCGGACCGCCAGGCATGATGATGCCCGGTAACGAACTCCATTGTGCCGGGGAAAAGAGTCGAAGCGATTTCCACATATGCTGCCATGCGCCGCCAGCTTTGTGTTCGCGATCGAGTATGACATACGAGCGCCCTGTGCGTCTCAAATAATAGCCAACCGCAAGGCCGCTTTGACCTCCGCCAATAACAATAACTTCAAAGTTGCGGCTGTCCATTATTTGAATTCATAAGATTTGATGCCGGTATCGCAAGGATCGCCTCAACGGCACCTCCCTATTGCATACTTAATCGTAATATTACGATTAATGTTTCACAAGCGGGAAAATTTTCTCCTATGAAAGGCTGTCAAGAAAAGCTATAATATGGTATTGACGTACTAAGACCTGGCTGACACAATAAATTCGTTGGCAACATTGCCAATCTGCTTACGACTGGCAGAGAGCTTCCTCCGACCTTTGAAATAGTCAACCGCACCAATCGCAACGATCAATACGCCAACCATAATGAACGGAACGCCCATATATTTCCAAAAGGTTGTGTTTACCAACTGTCCCAGCGTGGACCCAGCCACCAGGAAGTATAGCCCGGTTCGCAGGAAAGAAAGTAATGTTCTTTGATTAGCCATTCTCGTTCGTTCGATGGCAAGATGCTCACGTAAGATCAGGTCTTTATTGAGTCGATCGGCGGTTGGTATGTCGTTATTCATGGAGAAGATTTATGATGAGCTCACAAATCTCGTTCCGCAGGCACTCAATAAAATTCAAAAAAACCACAACTCCCCACTGGAGTTGTGGTCATAAACTTCAAAGGTCAGGATCCAAATTACCCACCCGAATAACCCGGGTTCTGTGTGAGCTTCGGATTGACGTCACGTTCTGCTTGTGGTATAGGCCACAGGTAGTCTACGCCTTCGCGGAAGTATGTCTCCTCACAGAAATAATACCCGTTCTCATTTACATTGAACTTAGTGTATGTCGGAGCCAACGCCGAAGTCGTGATCTTCATACCATAAACTTTCCCTTTCAGATTGATGTGGGCAATTTTCCAACGGAAAAGGTCATAAAGACGCAATCCTTCCCATGCCAATTCAACACGGCGTTCGCGACGGAGTATCGTGGTGAGTTTCACAGGATCGGTTTCGGTAACCGGAGGCATATTTACACTTGGACGTGTCCGGATCCTGTTGATCGTTTCGTCGAGCAAATTCTGATCGATCGCTCCTCCTGACTCGATGGTTGCCTCGAGGTAGCTCAACAGAACTTCTGCATAACGAACCATCACGAAGTCGCAGCCATAGGCACGGATGTTACCGGTATAGCCTTCATCCGAAAACTTGTTAAGAATATATCCGCTCCAGGGCCGGCGTGTCACCTGGTCGGGATATTTTGTCGCCGACGAATCGGGGTGCGAAATGAAAAGTATGTTTCGGAATTTCGAAACACCATTCACCAGAACTGTCATGAGCAAACGAGGGTCGCGGTTCAAATATGGTTCATCCACCTGGTACAACGGCGACTCATTGATCGGCTTGCCGTCGATACATTCGAATTCTTCTACAAGCTCGTTGTAAGGACTCCAGTGGTGAAAGCCGCCCCATGTAAAACCGTGTGTGCTCAATAATATAGAGTTACCATAAACGTCATTCATACGAACGCTCGTCATAACCACTTCATCACTCTCCTCCCCTTCGTCTTCAAACAATTGTTTCCAACGTGTGTCGATCGAATATACACCGAGATCCATGATGGCCTTGTAGGTAGCTTTTGCCTCGGGCCACATCTCCTGGGCCATCTGGGCGCGCCCAAGTATTGCGAGCGCGGCTCCTTTCGTGATGCGTCCGCGTTCCGCAGCCGGTCTTGTCGGGGGAAGAATATTGGCCGCGTCCTGCAACTCCGATAGCACGAAATCGACAACCTCAGCTTTGGGCGTGCGCGTCACGTTGTTGGCTTCATCAACCGTAAGAACCTCCTTGATCAACGGAACATCGCCCCAATAAAATGAGAGATAGAAATAATCGTGGGCGCGGATCATTCTGACCTCTGCCTTCATTATCTCTTTCTTGCCTTCGTCCATCGTTACGTTGTCTATGTTTGCAAGAAAGTTGTTGCATCTGGCTATCTTCAGATATGCATTCTTCCAAAGGTCTTGAACGACGGTGTTCGAAGACGCCATGTCGCCGTTGTTGAAGTCTGTTACATTGTCATCCTTCTCGAAACCATTGTCGGTTGTTGCCTCGAATACACGCAGATGGGTATCCTGGTTCCAGAACGAATAGACCTGCTTCGGGCCGCTGGCATTCCCGATCTCGAACCCTTCAACAAAGTAAACGGCATTCAAAGCAAGCGTTGCGTCGGTTTCCGTTCTCCAGAATGTGGAGGTCGACAATTGATCAAGCGGTTGCCTGTCGAGAAAGCTATCATTGCATGCTGTCATCACACCCATCACCGAAGCTGCGAAAAGGACTTTCCTTACAATCGATACTGTATGTTTCTTCATGATCATTTCAGTTTAGAAGCCGAGGTTAATTCCGAGATTGAACACACGGATTGGCGGATAGCCTATGCCCGTTTCAGGATCCCAGCCTTCCCTGAACTTGTCGAACGTGACAAGGTTTCTTGCGCTGGCATAGATCCGGAAGTTGGTCATTCGCAGGCGCTCTACAACTTCGGGTTTAAAAGTGTATCCCACCTGGACATTGCTCACTCTCAAAAACGAAGCATCCTGCATGATGAATGTTGATGGCTGGAATTGTTCTTCCTGTCCGCCAAGGATGGACAGACGCGGATATGCGGCGTTAGGATTGGGATTATCTACCGACCAGTGATCTTCATACATCCATTGCTGAGGATTGCTTCCCTGGATGAACGCATTGTTCTGGAACCCGGTGCTTATGGTACCGTCGGGCTGTCGTCCGCTAAGTATCTTATCCACACCGGCAACGCCGGTAAGGAGAACCGACAGGTCAAAGTTCTTATATGAACCGCTAAGATTCAGACCGAAGTTGTATTTGGGAAATGTGTTGCCGATGATTGTTCGATCGTAGTCGGCATCTACTTTTCCGTCGGGCACGCCGTTGGGTCCGCTAATGTCTTCGAACTTGATCGTTCCGGGTTTCGGTGTTCGGAATTGCGTTGCATGTGCGTCGATATCTGCCTGGTCTACAAACAATCCCTGTGCGCGATAACCATAGATCGAACCTAGCGAGTGGCCGACGAACCAACCGTTCGTGATATCTTTCTCGAGGTTTGCCAGCGCTACCACCTCGTTCTTCACGTAAGAAAAGTTTGGCGCAATACTGAACTTGAAATTGCCGATGGTCCCCCGATAACGAAGGTCTACATCGATACCTTTGTTCGATACTTTGCCGGCATTCTGGACACTCGGCGTAAAGCCAAGCACCCGCGATGCCGATACTGTATAGAGGATACCGGAAGTAAGCTTGTCATAATAGTCTATTGTAAGGCCAAGCTTTCCACCGAAGAACGAAACATCCAAACCACCGTCAACTACTCGTGTTGTTTCCCAGGTAAGGTTCTGGTTAGGAACCACGAGGGTTGCTGCGCCAGGCGACATTACTTCTGTTGATCCAAACGGAACGTTGAGTCCCAGTGAGATCAATTGCTGATAGGGATATACTCCGATGTTTTGATTTCCAAGCTTACCAACCGATCCTCTCAGTTTCAATTCATCGATCCACTTCACATCAAAGAAGTCTTCTTCAGAAATTCTCCATCCGCCAGAGAGTGAAGGGAAAAATCCGAAGCGGTTGTTTTTGGGAAACCGCGACGATCCATCGTAGCGAGTGTTGAATTCCAGCAGGTAGCGTTCATCAAAGTTGTATGTAACACGTCCGAACACTGAACGAAGCGCCCACTCTGAAGCACTGCCTGTTGCCTGTTGATTCGTAGCAGAACCGGCATTCAATTCATAGAGCGTGTTGCTGGGAAAGTTGTCGCGGAAACCCTGGAGCATATCGTACCGATAGCTTTCCTGTGAGTAACCGACGAGGGAATGAATGCTGTGCCTGCCAAGGTTGAGATCATAATTCAGGAACGACTGTGCAGTAAATAAACCGGCTGTTGTTGACTGAGTAGTAAGGTCCGATGGCGCCGCAGTAAGAAATTGATCGATCACAAGCGTTGGGCGGAACTTTTCGTATTGATTCAATGTGAAATCGTATCCAAGCCGACCTGTCAGTTTCAAGCCCTTCAAAATGTCCCAATCGAGCGACAGGTTTGAATAGAGGTTCTTGTTGTCATTAGAGATATACGACTCGCTATCCATCCATCCTTCCACCGTAAACCCGGTCTGATTTCCGTAGTACCCATTCGACTTCCTTCCGGCGATCGTGTTTGGGATCTTGAGAGCATAATCGAGCAAGCCCTGAACACCAGGAAAGGGGTTCTTATCAACGGGTGTCGGTTCATTGTCCTTTGAAGCCCTTCCGGCAACGATGAGACTCAGCTTCAGGTTATCGTTGATCTTGTTCTCGATGTTTGCGCGGATGTTATAACGCTTGAACCATGTCTCGGCTATGAGACCCTGGTTGTTGAGATACCCGAACGAGACCAGGAAGTTGTTCTTCTGATTTCCACCGGTCATGTTGATGTAGTGACCGGTTTGGACGCCGGTACCGGATCTCAACAGATCCCTATAGTGATTTTTATTGGCGTAGTTGTCGGGATCCTCACCCGATTTGAACTTGGCGATCTCAGCATCCGAGTATTGCGGATTCTGTCCGTCGTTGCGAAGCGCTTCGTTCATCATTTCGGCGTATACCCATGAGTCAACAATCTTCGGAATTTCCCTGGGTTGTTGAAGACCGACGTAGCCGTTGTAACTGATCTTCGTCTTGCCGTCTTTGCCCTTCTTTGTTTCGATGAGCACAACGCCGTTCGCAGCACGGGTTCCATAAATGGAGGCCGATGCTGCGTCCTTTAGCACCGATATATTCGCAATGTCATTGAAGTCTACATTATCCATCGATGATGCAAGACCATCGACGAGGACCAGTGGGTTGTTACCTGCGGAGCTGAACGTACCCTGGCCGCGGATCCGGATGCTGACATTTTCTTTTCCTGGCTGTCCCGAAGCCTGGACAACCGTAACACCGGCAACTTGTCCCTGCAAGGCCTGCGTTGTATTGGTGACGTTCAGCTTCTCAATCTCCTTCGACTCCATGGCCCCCACGGCGCCGGTGAGGTTCGCCTTCTTTTGCGTGCCGTAACCGATCACAACAACTTCTTCGAGCGACTCGGCTTTGACAACCATCTTTATGGAAAGATCCGTTTGGCTTCCGACCGTTACTTCCTGTGCATCGTAGCCGATGAATGAAAACACCAGCACACTGCTTTCGCCAGCCACGTTCAAAATAAATCTGCCGTCGGCGCTCGTTGTTGTACCATTGGAGGTTCCCTTTTCGACAACATTCACACCCGGAAGCGGACTGTCGGTTTCATCCAAGACCTGCCCCGACACCTGGAGGAATACTTTCTCCGATCCCTCGTCGTTTCGGCTTTGCTGTTTCAAAACACCGTCGTTGAGCTTCGAGGGCGAGATCGCATACGAAGTCTCGTTGATTTTTTTGAGCTTGAGATCGAGCGGTCTCAAAATTGTTTCGAGAGTCGTTTCCACATCAGCCTCGTAGCGAATGTTCTTTGGAACCGTTTTATTAGCGATCACACCTGATTCATACACAAACGAGATCTTGAAGTGCTTTTGAAGGTCGTTCAGCATTTCCTCGAGCGTTCGTTCATCCTTACCTTTTTCCTGTGTTCTTACAGTGGCCAATTGTTGATTCTGGGCCTGGGCCATCAGCATAGTGCAACAAAGAAGCAGCGGCATCAATAATGCAGAGGCGCCTGGGGGGATAACCTTCCTGTTCATATGTTATTTAATTGGTTTGGTTGGATCTAGTGGAACACGACCTTATGGCCTTCCTCTGTTATTCTTATGTCCAGTGATTCACGGATTGCTACCAGGATATCTTCACCTTCTCCCGCTTGTATCTCGCCCGAAAGTTTCCTGCTCTTCAAGGATTTGTTTTTGAATTCAACCTGGAATCCGTAAGTGTCTTCGAGGATCTTTGCCACCTCGATCAATGGCGTCTCGCTGAAATAAAGCACCTTGTCTTTCCATGAAGCATACCGGCTGGCGACAACGGTCTCTTTCTTCAGTTCATTCTTAATGAGAGTTACCAGGTCGCCTGGTTTCATTGTGAGCGTATCCCTTTCAGGATTTGCCGTCATCTGCAATCTCACTTTTCCCTCTTCCAGCATAACCTCTGTTTTTTCGCGTCGTACTTTCACGTTGAAACGAGTACCAAGCACACGTACATCCACGGCCTGGCTGGCGTGTACGATAAATGGTTGATGATTGACTGTGTGCCTCACATCGAAGAATCCTTCACCCGAGATCCATATCTCGCGCTCGTCATCCTCGTTCCACTCGGAGGTGTAGCGAACAGAGGAGTTACCGTTCAATTGAACATTAGATCCATCAGGGAGGACAACATTCTTCTGTTCTCCGAATGCTGTTTGAACCTGTATTTCATCCGCACCTTGCCTGGTGAGCAGAACAAAGGAGATCGCTGCAATAACCAACGCCGCCGCGATGCGTAACGACCAGGAACTAACGCCGATAGAACGTTGCTTTTTTCCGATCCTCTGTTGAATGTTACGAAACATCGCTGTGCGAATAACCTCACGCTCTTCAGCCGACATTGCTTCGAACAATGTGTGATCGGCCTGCGCCCATTCCCAGAACTCCTGAAGTTCTTTTTGCTCTACCAATGTTGCCTCGCCCCGGCGAAGTTTTTGAACAAGTTGAGTGACGCGTTGTTGGTTCATGTAAGGAAAAATGAGATACGCCTCCTGCCTGTGGCGGAAGTTTTACCAGGTTATTTGTAAGTAGGAAGGTCAATCATCCCCCAACCCTAAACGTTTGCATAAAAAAATTTCCGCAAATCGGTTGCGTGACCTTGCGAACATTATATTTGATAGAGAACCCAATGACACAGACCGACTGGATATTGCTTAGAACTGCCGTTGCAGAAGGAGACGAATCGGCTTTTAGCCGTTTGTACGATCAATTGTGGAGCAAGCTCTATTCTACAACCTATAATTATGTTCGCGATAAAAGCATAGCCAGCGAGATCGTGCAAGAGGTCTTTGTCAGGCTTTGGGTGAAGCGATCAACGCTTACTGAAGTAAAGGATATCACAGCCTTCGCAATGCATTCGATCAAATTCGCCGTTTATGATCATTTCGACAAGAAAGCCGTAGAACAAAAGTACCTGCAGGTTGTGATGCGTGATCCTGTTGTCAGTCGCGAAGAAGCTGATATGCCTCTTGAATACAAGGAGACGATGCGCGTTATCAAAGATGAGATCAATAACCTCCCTCCGACTACACAAAAAGTATTTCGCTTAAGCAGGTTTCATAAGTTTAGCAATGAGGAGATCGCCAGGGCTCTGAAGCTTTCGGTCAAGTCTGTGGAGTATCACATCACACAGTCTCTAAAACAACTTAGGCTTCGAATTGGCAACCTCCTGTCATTGCTCCTTCTCTACTTCCTCTAATGGTCTCCCTTTTCTTTCTCGATCTTATAGTCGGTATACGGTCCCAGTTCTCCCAACTTCAGGATCATCCCTTCGGTTCTTAGCTTATACTGGAGTTTTTCGATCGGGAGATTGCGTGGATCCGTACTTTCCCTGACTGACAATGCGGCAGCTGTTCCGGCCACATGACCCATCTGCATCCAGGTCGACTCGAGCCGATAACTACAGAATGCCACATGAGAAAGAGATCCGCATACCGGCACCAATAAATTCGCTGCCTCACTCCGCTTCGGCAGGATCACACGAAAAGATATCTCGAACGGCTCTGTTACCTTGTGCCAGATGCGCCCTTCGTTGGTGAAGCTGTTTTTCGAAACTGCAACTCTTTGCACGTGGTGTGAATCGATCCAATGAGATCCCAATGCGACTGCATCCGGCTTTTCGCGGTTGTTAAGAATGTCGTGTTGGGTCATGATGAAGTCGCCCTGCATACGCCTGGCTTCGCGTATATACAAGTAGTAGGGAAAGTTCCCGTTGTCTTTGAACTCGTCTGCTGCATAGCCATACGACAACATTTCGTCCTTCAAGCTGGCGGGCACTGATCGGTCGTGGCCGAGGAAGTACAGGTAGCCCATCGTATAATCCTTGTGGTCCTGGTAGATCTGTTTTCGCCGCTCCAGCGTTGCGTCGGGATAATCGAGGTTGCCACCGAACAAGCCGAGTGAGATGGTCGAGTTCTGTTGATTATTGAATTCCCATTTGCCGCTGCCACGGGCGTAGATGCCAACAAGCTGCGTCAGTTTGGTGTCGGGATGCTCTTTGAGGAAGTCAGCGAGTGGCTGATAGCGCGAGGGATCATAGTTTGCAGGTTGCGTTATTGGTCGCATGTTCTTAGGATCCTTCGACATCGTTGGCCTGAAGTTGTAGTTCATTACGCGCTTGTCGGCGCTGCCGGCTACGAGATTTTCGTGTGCAGTGAAATAAGGAAGGAGCTTGCCCTTCTTGTCGACGGTGCGGGCCTGCAGGGTATCGTCGGTGAAACGAATACCGGCATACGTTTCCTTATATTGATCGATGCTCTCGCGTCCCCATGTGTAGGATACTTTTGCGCCGGCCATAAGGTCGCCTTCATAGGTGCAGTCGATGAAGATCGTTGCGGCGTAAGTAGCTCCGTCGTCGAGCGTGATGTTTTTAATGCGATTGCCTTCCATATTCACTTTGCTGAGATATTTCTGGTATATCACTTCCACCTGGGCATCGTTGAGCATTGCCAAAAATTCCTTTTCGGCGATGTGTGATTCGAAGAAGAATGCCGGATCACCTTTTTTGAAGGGCATATCCTCGAGGTACCTGAAAGATTCGAAGTACTCGTTGGAGAAATTCAATCCCATGTTGACGTAGAATTCCCTTGCGAAGCCGGTGATTGCGTTGTTGATCATGTGTTCGCTCTCAGCGGTGTTGATGCCACTCGTGCTGAGGCCGCCGACGTGGTTCGTTTGTTCGATGAGCAATACTTTCGCATGATTTCGCGCCGCTGCAACGGCCGCGATCACTCCTGCGGGTGTGCCACCATACACGACGACGTCATATTGCTGTGCATGGAGCTGATCGATCAAAAAGAGAAGTGCTAAAGAAAAGATAAGTCGGATCATAAGGTTCGTCTTGCTCTTGTATGAAGGTGGAGAAGGCGGTCTCCCTAAAGAGCATATCAAAAAAATTTATCAACGTCTCGTTCTAACAATTATCGATTGGCACGAATTTTTCGCTGATGCGAAGACCGGTGGAGTAGAGACTTCTTCGTGGAAATGGATCTTGAGACTCATAAGCCCAGTGCGGAGTATATCAAGAAAACGGCCAGGATCTGAACGATTCGAGATGGAAAACACTATTAACCATATTTCTGATACCGCGCTCTGGATTGCGGCGTACAGAGCAAAGGAGACCAAAAGCAGCCATCCTGTAATTAATGATCATTTGGCTGAAAAACTGGCTGGGGAAAAAGGATTCGAGATGGTTGCAACTACTCCCCATACTGAGTCAATGGCTTTTGCCATGATCGTCAGGACCTGCGCCATTGACCGTCTTGTAGAAATAGCGGTCTCTAAAGGTGTTGATACAGTTATCAACCTGGGTGCAGGGCTTGATACCAGACCATACAGGATGAATTTACCTTCTGGCCTTACATGGATTGAAGTTGATTTCAAAAATATCATTGACTACAAAAATGAGATCTTAAAGTCAGAAGTTCCACGCTGCCGTCTTGAAAGAATACGTTTCGACCTTTCCCGGGATATCGAAAGAAGAGAACTCTTCAAACAACTTGGAGACAAAACAAAAAGTGCACTCATCATTACAGAAGGAGTAATTGGTTACTTAACCAATGAACAGGCAACCAAACTTTCGGAAGACCTGTTCAGTATTCCCTCGTTCCATTACTGGATCCAGGATTATAGCCGGGGTAAGCTTAGAAAAAACCGGGGGACCAAGGCATTACAGAAAAAATTACAGAATGTTCCCCTGCAGTTCCAGGTTGAAGAACCGTTAAGCTTCTTTGGCCGGCAGGGATGGAGGATAAGCGAGAATCTTCTAATTCTTGATGAGGCTGATAGAATTGGAAAAAAATTACCGCTTTTCTTCCCCTGGAATTTGTTACTGATCCTCTTCCCCAAATTGATCAGGAAAATTGGAAATAAAACCTATGGTTACGTCATGTACGGAAGGCCTTGATCCGGAGAAGCGACATGCAAGCGAACACAGGAAATGTCACTTAGTCCTAACTAACAACTTCGCATCGATCTCTTCACCCTCAAGGAATGCCAGGTAGTCGGCGAACCAGAGGTCCAACTCCCGGCGTTCTTTGAGGTTATTATTACGTCTGACTCTCTTTGTCTTATTCGATTTCAAAGATCTCGTCTTCATCGAGCCACAGATAAATTAGTTGCCAGCAACTCCGAGCAGTAACTCTGAAACCTTTTCGGGCTGAGCGAGGAAAGGTGAATGACTCGTGTTTATTGTATAAACGGTCGTGATACCCGCGGATGCTATCATGCGATCCTGGAGTTTCGGACTTATCACAATGTCCTGAAGTGTTTTTATGTATACCTTATTCACAGAGCCAAAGTTAGCGCTGGTTATTGTTACAGGATTAATAAGCGGGATTGAAGGCTCCGCACGGTAATTTGTCACCATCTCATCCTTCGCTTGCTGCGAGCCATCGTCGATAAACAAGCGTGTGAGATTATCACGTTGCACATCGATAGTGAGTTTGTCCTCAGATTCGATCAAATACATACCCAGTTGTGAATCGGCGTCCTCTCCAACCAGTTCAACGAGGGCCTGACCCGAGGTTGGAAGATACGCGCCGATGTAAACGAGTTTGCTGATCTTCGAAGGGGATTTTTCGGCCACGCTTGTCACCACCATTCCACCCATGCTATGCCCTACAAGTATTACCGGTCCGTCCACAGCCGACATAGCTTCGATAACTTTATCGCGATACACGTCGATCGTTAATGTGTGAGGCGCCGTGTTATCTGTACCATGGCCAGGCAGCTGCACAACAATAACATTATGCCCATTGTTTTTCAGATCTGTACTTACAGCATCCCAAACGTATGGTGCCTGCCACGCGCCATGAACAAGTACGTAGGTTGATTTTGGTGCATCGTCGTCATCATCACAAGATGTTAGACAGAACACAAACAATAGGACGGTAAGAAGAGAGAAGAGTGTTTTCATTTTTTAAGTTGTTTATTTTTATTTGTTGAAAGTCTTCACCAGTACTTCAGCTCGATATTCAATTCTTTGGTTTTCGGAAATTCGAATGCCACCTTCTTAAAGTCCGGCGGTCCGAATCGGCCAGTTGCATTATTCGAAAATCCAATTCCTTCGAGGGGGATGCCTAAGGCATTTTTATTAAGGGCTTCATCGGAGTTCAGATCATGCAATACGCTGATTGCATAAACTCCCCCAGGAACATCATCAAATGATCCTGTCACCTCCTTTCCCTTTGCAGGCAGTTTTAATGATATGAATCTGCTCGTCATAAAATCCTCCGGCGACGAATACAGCGCTACCAGTACATGGCCTCTTTCCTCTCTCACATTACTTACAGTGATCCTTAGTATTTGAGGCTGTTCGAAAAGAATTCGATCACTTATGACCATCAGGAGCGACGAGAGAGTGATTATATATCTCATGGATGAAATTTTGAATCCTATTTGCCATTGATGTGCCAATTATTAAAAGTTTGTTCTTGTGACAATCAGAGCACTTGTGCATCCATCATACTAACGACATATCGCTAACACAATCGTGAACTATCGAAATAGCGACAGCATTAGCGCTATATAGTGTTGATTAGCATCTGCTTTGCCAGGTGGCACGTGAATGGTATATCACAATGAAAACAAAACCAAAAAAATATGAAAAGACAGATAACGATCATTGCGATCATCATTTCAATCCAAACTACTTTCGCGCAGCAGGTTAGTCACTTCACGATCAACAAAATGAAGTCAACCGAGATGACAAAGGGAATTACACTACGAACCGCCTCCGGCATGAATGGAACATTCGGCGAATTCACAATGAAAAAAGATGCATTCGTTCCCATGCATAGTCATGAGAATGAACAATATTCATTTATAATGAAAGGAAGTGTGCAAGCCACAATTGGCGACACCGTGATGATCATAAAAGCAGGCGAGGCGGTTATCATCCCACCGAATGTTCCGCATAGCTTTAAAAGTCTCGAAGAAGGAACTATCGATCTCGACTTTTTTGCACCTCGACGGGAAGATTGGTTAAATGGAACAGCAGACTATTTTAAGAAATAGTCTGCTGCCAGGAGATCACCTTTTCGTCAGCCAGGTCTCAACGGCTCTCGAGAAATCAGCAACATCTATCGGATGGCGACTTGTTACCAGGTTGCCATCCACCACAACAGGCTGCTCCAACACTGTGCCGCCTGCATTCTTAAGATCCGTCTGAATGTTCCAGTAGCCCGTAAGTTTCTTCCCCTTCAAGATATCGGCAGATGCAAGCACAACCGGAGCGTGGCAAATAGCAGCAACCAGCTTACCAGTTTTGTTGAAATCCTGGATGAACCTGATCACATCTTTATCGTAACGTAAATTATCCGGGTTCCACGCACCACCCGGAATGAAAACAGCATCATAGTCGCCCACTTTGATCTGATCTGCAGTCCGATCGAACTTGATCCACCCGACGGGTTGAAGATATTGTATGGCCATAATGTGAGTCTTCGACATTTCCGGGTACATGAGGCCGTAGCGCTCAGGCGCAGGAACGTACTTCGGCGCAACGATGTCCACTTTAGCTCCAAGCTTTTTGAAATACCATACCGGCCCGAGCAATTCAATTTCTTCAAATCCATCGGCGGCAAGCACCGCTATCTTCTTACCCTTCAAAATAGTTGTGTCCTTTATCGGCGTAAAGAAAAACGAACGCAGTGCTTCATTTCCAGGCGCATTTAAGAGTTGTGATACCGGCATGTTCACAACTGCCGAGGGCGAGCCCAACTGATTGATCACCGATAATTCGTAGTCACTCAATCTTGCTGCTTTCACTCTGACCTGTGCATGGATGTAAGGTGACCCAACGCAGGCTATCAATAGCATTAAGAGAATTCTTTTGATTATTTTCATTTGTTGAGATTTTAAAACTTGATTAAAAAGGTATTAGTCGATGAAGGCCTTTCTGAAAAGGCTGTTCTTCAATGTTTGTGTTTAGGAAATCCACGACTGGATTGATCGGGGGAAACGTCAGGTGATACTGAAAAGCCTCTTCGCTTCTAAACTTCTCATAGGTCACGAAGCGGGTCTTGTCATCGCTGAACTGGGA
Organism: uncultured Ohtaekwangia sp.; assembly: GCA_964490505.1. Classification (GTDB taxonomy): domain Bacteria; phylum Bacteroidota; class Bacteroidia; order Cytophagales; family Cyclobacteriaceae; genus ELB16-189. Next base: position 105,678 of record CAZBCP010000004.1, read on the forward strand.
CAACTGGTAATTGATCACTCCCTGCTCATTTCGAAATGGAGGCATCGCCGCGTGATAGATCGATTTGAAGCTCTCTTCAGTTCCTGGCTTGCAGTCAACAAAAAGCATGATGGTTAGCACATGATCCCCACGCGTCTGCTTCTTCTTCCAGTCGTCTCCGGAAAGAGGTTCAAGGTCAACTGCCGTATACGTTTTCACAGAAGCAACCAGCGCTCTTCTCGACAATCGTCCTACCCTCCTGCCGTGACAGCCATTCTTAAAGCGCTTCAGTTTCTCTTCACTCGACCATCTCTCGATTGTCCACAATACATGACGTTGGTCCTGCTCATAGTAGGCCTCTGCCATGACGTTGCTCCTGTAACAATGAGCTTTGTGTTCATAACGACGAACCACCCTTCTGAACCGCTGTCTGAAATTCTCCTTGACTTCATATCGCGTTAAGGTGACGATCGTGCTCTGCGATCGAACCTCTGTTACGAAGCACATGGAGATTGCCAGGAATGTTATTATCTTCTTCATCTCAGTCAGTTACCAATCTTTACCAGAAGGTCCGACACCGTGTGAGGTTGTGAAAGGAATGGCGAGTGACTTGTCTTGACCTCATAGATCTTCTTGATACCTGCCGAAGCGATCATCCGGTCCTGGAGAGCGGGCGAGATCACAACATCTTCAAGCGTTTTGATGTATACTTTATCAACGGAACCGAAATTCGCAGGTGTCAAAGTCACCTTATTCGTAAAAGGGATCGCTGGCTCCGGCCGATAGTTAGAAACGACCTGTTTCTTGATATCTTCTGAACCGTCTTTAATAAAGAGGTCCGTAAGGTTCTCTTTCTTTACATCCAGTGTTAACTGATCGGCCGAAGGAACTATCGATGGTCCGAGCTTCGAACCGGCATCCGTATTCGAGAGATCTATCAGGGCTTGTCCATTCGTTGGAAGGAATGCACCGATATAAACCAACTTACTGATCTTCGAAGGGACTTTTTCAGCAACATTCGTAACAACCATTCCGCCCATGCTATGTCCTACAAGGATAACTTTGCCGTCCACTTTCGACATTGCATCAATCACCTTATCACGATACCCATCAAGAGTGAGTGTATAAGTGGCGGTCTGATCCGTACCATGCCCGGGAAGCTCCACGACAATTACCTTGTTGCCCTTCTTTTCAAGGTCAGCACGAACGACATTCCAGACGTATGGTGCTTGCCACGCACCATGTACGAGCACGTATGTAAGTTGCTTTGGACTAACGTCTTCTCCTTTTGTGCTGAAGGAAAGGGCAAGAACGAATACTGATGATAATAGAGTTAGGAATATTTTTTCCATGATTTTTTAGATTTTATGTTTGTTGATAATAATTATTGGAAATTCTCAGGTGCCGGCATATCGAAGGCATTGAGCACCATGGCAATCAGGCAATAGCCACCTACAAGAAAGAAAAGCTCGGCAGCTCCCTCTTTTCCAAGAAGTTGTACCGCACACTTGTAGGTTGAATCAGGAACAACATGACCTTTGACAAGAACATGAGCAACATCGTGTGCGATGTACTGTTTGTCGGTTAATCCAACAGGACGACCTCCAGCAGCTAATGTCGCAATAACACCTTGCGGCAATCCAAACGTGGCGGCCATGATCTCATGAGCATAAAGCTCGAAACGGGCGCCAAATGCCCCACCCACGGTAAGTATTGCAACCTCACGAACTGCTCTGTCTAGTGTAGCCTGCATGTCAAGGGAGCGTAGAAAAGTCAAAGCCGGTACACCAAACTTTGGGTATTGAAGCATCGGGGCAAAGGGCCCGATCAGTGCTCCGTCAGCATCCGTCATAGTTACCTGTTTCTGACTTCCACCGACCAGGGAAGCGATGCCATCATGAACTATCCGAAGTTCGGGCGCGAGTGACTCTGGTTTTATTGGTTTAACACGCATAGTAAATTCTCTTAAGTGAATTGTCCGTCGATGAGTACAAATGCCATCCGGCACATCTTTCCCGACCGGTTAGACCACGCGTGGTTCGTACCGTTCTGAATGATGATGTCTCCTGCTTGAATAAGCGTCTCGCTCTTGTCAAGAACTAACACCATCTCGCCTTCGAGCACAATCCCGTAGTCGACTGTTTTTGTCTTATGCATTAATGGGTGAGGCGCGTTCCCACCGGTAGAGGCATGCTCACCGCCCATGCTTTTGAATTTGTCGGCCGCTTGTGCGCCGGTAAGCTTCCTGATCTCTTCACCTTCTGGAGGAAAATCAATCACACGAATTCTTGTTCCGTTTGCCGGTGGCGCCAACACTAAGGTGGTTTCATCGCCGTCGTCTGGTTGAGCCCGAATGGCTGCAGGCGTTTGTAGCGTATGCCACACCTCGATAAAAGTTGGCCCGCCTGGTCCACCAATCAATTGCGAACGAGATGGAGGTTCATTAGAAATAACGATCGCCTTGCCATCCCTATCGTGACCTGTCACAACCCGGTTAAATGTTCGTAGTTGATCCATGTCAGTATTCATTTAAGTGTTGTGATCTCTTGAAAACGAATGCTCCGAGGAAGTGGAACAATACACCGATCGCCCATCCAACGGTGGACCAGATTGGCCATGGATAAGCGGTGCCGGTCATGTACCATATCATCCATGTGATAGGGGTACCGAGAAGAAATGAGAGAAAGTGGATTCTAAATCCCTTTCTCAAGTCGTGGTGACTTGTCATAAAAAGATTTTTTAGGTGTAAACAGTAATTGATCGCGGGAGCGCTTTGCTATCTGCGTGCCACTTTGATAAACATTTATGGATCAGTCGATTGACTGTTGATACACTGAATGTTCGCTAGCGATATTTCGTTATTCGACGACTATTACTGTCGATATATCGCATCCTCACGTATGTGTGAATTGAAAATTGGTCCGCCTTGCGCGATCAACAATACGGCACAATTCTAGTATGTCGGGAACTGCACAAACTAATTCCCCTTTATGTCAGAACAAACAAGTTTCAACGTCATTGTTGTTGGAAGTGGATTGGGTGGGTTAACCGCCGGAGCCACATTATCAAGATTCGGAAAGAAAGTATTGGTTCTTGAACAACATTATGTGGCGGGAGGATGTGCTACTAATTTCAAACGAAAAGAAATTATGATGGAAGTAGGTCTTCACGAAATGAATGGTCTCTACGAAGGAGACATTAAGGTGAAGATATTCGACCTACTGGAAGTAAATAAGAACATTTGGTTTGTACCCGTTCCGGAACTCTTTCACATAGTTTCGTCTAATTACTCCTTTACTTTTCCCCATGGCTCAGCAATAGCCGAAGGTGCGCTTATTGAAAAGTATCCCCACGAAGAAAAAGGCATAAGGGCATTTTTCAAGTTGATGACCGATATAATGCACGAAGTAAATCGCATACCTGCAGAGCGATGGAAGCTATTGATGATATATCCGCTTGTCCCCCTATTGTTTCCCAACGTCTTTAGGTCATTGAAAACAACATGTGGAGCATGGCTCGACAAGAATATCGAGGACGAAGAAGTGAAATTGATATTAACAACAAACATGTTGTACTATGGAGACGATCCTTACGATCATTCCCTGATGCACTTTGCCATCGCCCAGGCAAACTATGTTCATGGAGGTGGGTTTTACGTAAAAGGGGGCTCACAAAAGCTCTCAAGCCATTTGGCCAGCTATATTGAAAAAAATGGAGGACAGGTATTGTTAGGAAAAAAGGTCGATAAGATCCTGATGAATAACGGTAAAGTGAACGGAGTTCAATACTCGGATGCCTTCAACGATCAACCCGATCCGGTAAAGATTTATGCCGATGCTGTGATCGCCAACGCGGCGATCCCATTGATTGCAGAAATGTTACCATCTCCCTTCAACCAAAAATTGAAGGCTAAGATCAATAGGTTACAGACTGCTTGCTCCCTGATCTCAATTTACATGGCGTTTGATGTAGACTTGAAGAAATTTGGTGTAAAACACTACTCCACCTTTTTCGAGGGCGAAGGCGTACAAAGTCTGAAGGACATCAAGTCCAACAACCAGGGCGACTGGAATAAAAGATGCTTTGTGTTTGTGGACTACAGCCAGATCGACTCGGGCATCGCGCCAGATGGACAAACCTTCGGGGTGATCTGCGCTGCCAATTATTTATCGGACTGGGAGGGTTTAGATGAGACGGCATACAAAGTCAAAAAAGATCTCATTGCCCAGATGTTTTTTAGAAGACTGGATAATCACTATCCGGGAATCACTAATCATATTGTGTACTACGAAGTTGGTACTGCGAAGACAATTGAGCGTTATACCAAAAATCCGAATGGCACGCCGTACGGATATGCGCAGAGTCCGTCTCAATCGGGTTTATCGAGAATTCCTGCGAAGTCGGATATAAAGAATTTATACTTTGCTTCGGCCTGGTCGTTTCCCGGTGGTGGATTTACGGGAACTATAACTGGTGGCTATTCCGCTGCACTATCAGCAAATAGATCGGTCGAATGGAAAAAACATAACGGTCAATTATTGAAAGACAACAGGATAGTGAAACTGGTGGATAAGAAATTGATAGCCAATAACACGCTGGAACTGACTTTTGAGAAACCCCAGGGATTCATCCACAAGGCGGGACAGTATGCTGTAGTTAGCTTGAACGATGCCCGGATCGCAGAAATCGATTTACCATTTCGATCGCTTTCGATAGTGTCACATCCCGACGAAAATGTGTTACGTTTCGCGATGCGTATAAGCAAGAGCGGATTTAAGCAAGCCTGTACTTCTATGCAGTTGGGTGAAGAAGCAACGATCTACGGACCGTGTGGCAATTTTGCGGTTAAGCCAGGGACAAAAAATATTGCGTTCCTCGTGTCGGGAATTGGAATAACGCCAGTGATATCGATGCTTAAAGAGATCGAAAAAAATCGATTTGAAGGCAAAGTGTGCCTGTTCTACTCTAATAACACGCCGGAAACCACTGCTTATCACAACGATTTGAGAGACCTGAGCATAAGATCTTACGTCTACAAACCGGTTATGACGTCTTATGAAAAGCGAATTGATATAGAATTCCTCAAAGATTCGCTTTCCGTTACAGACGACTACCATTATTATATCGTTGGAACGTCGGGATTTCTCGCTTCTATGAGGCAGTTATTGCTTGAAGAACAGGTTAGTATTGAAAATATAAAGTTCGACGATTTCGGATAACAGTATCGCGCATTCTACTTTCCGATCTTCAGCAAAAGATCCGACACATTATGAGGTTGAGAAAGGAACGGTGAATGACTGGACTTAACTTCGTAGATCGATTTAACCCCTGCGGCGGTGATCATGCGATCCTGGAGAGCCGGCGAGATCACCACATCGTGGAGTGTCTTAACATAGACCTTTTCTACCGAACCGAATCCAGAAGATGTTAAAGTGACCCTATTGCTAAATGGAATGGCCGGTTCCGGACGATAATTGGAAATGACCAGTTGTTTTATAATTTCAGATCCGTCATTAATAAACAAAGAGATCAGGGCTTCCCTCTTTACATCCAATGTCAACTGATCGGTAGATGGCACGATTGCCGGGCCTAGCTTCGAATCGGAGTCGGAGTACGCAAGGTCTGTAAGTGCCTGACCGTTTGCCGGAAGAAATGCACCGATGTAAACCAACTTGCTGACTTTTGCCGGAAATTTCTCCGCAACGCTGGTAATGACCATACCGCCCATACTGTGTCCAACAAGAATAACTTTTCCGTCGACTTCGGACATTGCGTCTATTACTTTGTCCCGATAAAGATCGAGCGTCAAGGCATGCGTGGTCGAATGATCGGTGCCATGACCGGGCAATTCGACCACGATCACCTTATTTCCTGTTTTCTCGAGGTCAGCTCGAACAACATCCCAAACGTAAGGTGCCTGCCAGGCTCCGTGGACAAGCACATAGGCGTTGAATTTAGTAGTAAATGAAAATTTTGAAATCAAGGACAACCTCACCCAGTTTGTTTGACACACAACAGGAACACCGACTGCGAATCAGCATTACTATTCTCGTGCCAGCCTCATAAATGTTTATAATTCAGGCTATTGACTTCCAATCGCTGTAAACTTTATATCGACATATCGCTATTTAACGAGACGTATCGTTATTTATTGATGAATCGGTCGCTTGATGTTTTTCAATATACTCGGAGGGAGATATCTTAAAACGCTTCCTGAATTCTTTACTAAAATATTTCCGGTCGTTGAATCCAACAGAAAATGCCACATCCGCTATCGATACGGAATTGTTTTTTAACAATTCTGCTGCCTTCTTCAAACGCATTTCCTTGATAAGATCCGCAATGGAATAGTTTGTCAGTGTTTGCACCTTTTTATAGAGGACCGAACGGCTCATAGCAATCTCACTAACCAGCACATCAACATCAAACTCGGGATCTCCAATATTCGACTCGATGATAGACATAAGCTTTGCAATGAATTTTTCCTCCGGGGAATCCGACGCCAATGGAGTCCCGGTGGGTTGAAGCACCAGCTGCTGCGAAAACTTCTCGCGCATAATTTGCTTGGCCGTCAGAAGATTCTTAATGGTGAGCTCCAGCACCTTTGAGTTGAATGGCTTCGAGATATATGCGTCCGCACCAATCGCAAGTCCTTCAACCTGATGCCATACCGAGGAACGTGCCGTGAGTAGGATGAAAGGTATGTGATTTGTGTTCTCCGCCGATTTGACCGACCTACATAAAGCGAGCCCATTCATATCAGGCATCACAACATCACTGATGATCAGGTCGGGTATATCGCGTTCCATAGCCAGAAGTGCGTCCGATCCGTTAGTGAATTCGAGCACATTATAGTTGGGTTTCAACGTGTCTGCTAAAAATAGCCGGACGTCATCGTTATCTTCTGCAATCAGGATGGTCGATCTTCTTGCCAGCTCCGGATCCAACCCCGGTAGGTCACCAGGCAAGGTGTAAGAGATTGGATCGACTTCGTCCTTTGACGTTGACCTCGAAATAATCTGATTCTGGTCAAAGTGGTCTTTTCCTTTTTTTAAGGATATCGTAAATGTGGTATCCCCGGGTGCTTCGTTGGTCACCTCCTTACTCTTGAAATGCAATACGCCTTTGTGGAGCTCTACGATGATCTTTGAAAATGCAAGCCCCACCCCACTTCCAATATTTTTTCCCTTGGGATCATCGGACTGGAAAAAATTCTGAAATAAGTGTTCCTGGTCGACCTTGCTGATTCCCTTACCATTGTCGATCACATCAATGTCGACCCAGTCAATGCGATCTTTGATGTTGAGAGTGATCCGTCGATTATTGGGAGTAAATTTGAACGCGTTCGAAAGAAGGTTAAATATCACCTTCTCGAGCTGATTAGGATCGATGTACATCGCTATCGACTTTTCATTACTTTGAAACGTATAGCTAATATTCTTGTCAGCCGCCAGTCCTTCGAAATAATCAAATATCTTCTTACAGAAAGGGACAATGTCGTATTGCGAGATGTAGAGTTTCATGTGACCTTCTTCGGCCTTACGGAAGTCCATGAGTTCAGTAACAAGCTTCATCAATAGCAAAGCATTGTTCCTGATCAGGTGAAGGTGTTTACTTGCGAAGGATTCACCAGAGTAGTTGTCGATCAGTTTTTCGACCGGACCGAGAATAAGGGTCAATGGTGTTCGGATCTCATGGGAAATATGAGTAAAGAAGTCCATCTTCAACTGATGCAATTCGCGTTGGCGTTCGTTCTGAAGATGTTCCAGTTGCAGATCGGCACGCATACGCCTGCGATAATCCCAAAGGCCCAGTATTACCAGGATAACAATTGCAGCTATCAAAGTATAAATAACATAGGCCCACCAGGTTCTCCACCATGGGGGCAACACGATCAATTTCACTTCCCTGATCTGTTCACTCCAGAGCTGATTATCGTTCGATGCTTTGACCTGGAAGCTATAATCACCGGGTGGAAGGTTAGTGAAATTAACCAACCTCTGATTCCCGATCTGTTGCCACTCTTCGTTACCACGTAAGCCTACAAGTTTCATCGCATACTCACTCTTTTCCGGATTGATGTAATTGAGGGCAGCAAATTTGAAACTCAATAGACCATGATCGTAGTCCAATATAATTTCATCGATGCTTGTCGGAGACTTCTCAATCGGAGATCCTTTTCCTATGGCAAGACTCTTATTGTTGATCAATATCTCCGTTACCGCGATTGTAGGCGTGTTTGTATTTGTAAGTATCTTATCCGGATTGAAAATCGATATGCCATTGAGTCCTCCAAATGCCAGTTCTTTTGTCTGGAGGGTTAGGCCACATGAATTAGAAAATTGATTACTGGGTAATCCATCCGATAGCTTGTAGCGCGTAAACTGGAAATCTTCGGAATTAAATGGAACGCGAAATCTCTTGAATGACAGCTTTACAATACCATAGTCAGTACTGAACCAAAGGTTGTGGTCCGCATCTTCGGTAATCGCATGTATAAAATTATCTGGTAGCCCCAGCAGATCAGTAATCGCATAAAATTGTCGTGACTTTAGGTCGAAATAGTTCAGACCACTTTCCGTGCCTACCCACATGCGCTGATTTGAATCAAGAAAAAAGTCTGTAACGTGGCTGTGACTGATTTGGCCCGGAGTCTCTTTGCCTCTTCGATACAATAGATTAGTAAATACTTTCTGTTTCGTATCGTAACATGAAATTCCGTTCTGGGTCCCTATCCAAAGATTACCCGACGCATCCTTGATCAGCGCGGTCACAAAATTGTCTGCCAGCCATTCAACGCCACCGTCATTGAAGAAAGAGAGCACAGTTTGTCCATCACGAAAGAATTTCAATCCACCTCCATTTGTTCCAAGCCACGCACCGTCGTCTTCGGGGAGTATTGCATGAATTATCTTTTCACCAAGCCTTCCGCGCCCAGGAATATCAAAGTGCGAGATGGTCCCGGAGGTTTTCCGCATGATGCTTAAACCTTCGAGTGTACCGATCCATAAATTATTCTTATCAACGGCAAGGGATTTAATACCATTGGCAACCCGACCGTTAGCCGGCGACTTCACGGAGTAATGCGCATAAGAATTCATTCCCCTGTCGACGTGCGTTAGCCCGCCGTTGGACGTCCCGACCCAAAGACCACCGTCAGAATCTTCAACCATTGCGTTGACCAACGGATGTAACAGTCCCTTTGTGCCGACCGCCTCGCCGATATTTGTGAAATTCGAATTGCCCTGGTAAAAGAAATCGATACGTCCGGAAAATGTACCAACCCAAACACAGGATGCCCGGTCCTTCATCAGGCTTCGCACGATGTTGTCACTGAGCGTACTGTTATCGGTTGCGTCATGTACATAGGTTGTGAAAACTTCATTTTTGATGTCTAGCTGACTAATGCCATTCTGGGTTGCAAACCACATTGTATTCTCATCAAATACCAGCATATCTTTGATCCAATCCGATACAAGGCAATTGGAGCAACCTTCTTTGACCGTATAGTTGATCAACGTGTTCTTCGACGGGTTGAAGCGAAAGACACCCGATGTTTCGCTGCCAAACCACATATCGCCATTGTTCGATTGGCGTATAACGATAACTCTTGTTTTCTGGCTTAGCTTACTGGAATTGATTGCGTCGGGCATATCCAGCATCTTTCTCGATACCGGATCAAATTTGTGCAGCCCGCTTTTCGCACCAACCCACATATTCTTCTCGTTGTCCACATAAAGAGAGTATACCGGTTCTTCTGATATGGAAATGCTGTCCGTTAAAGAAGCTTCTTCAAGGAGTTTCGAAGTCTTATTCAATTTCTTTAGACCTCCGGAAGTGCCTACCCAGATATCTTTCTGATCGTCTTCAGCAATACAAGCGATATAATTTCTTCCCCCCTTCATCACGCGGAGGTCAATAGTTTCAAATGTTTCAAGGTCACGATTGAAGCGATTCAACCCATTGGATGTGGCAATCCAGATGGTATTCTCACTGTCCATAAAGACAGCATTTACGCGATTATTACTAAGGCTGGTGGAGTCTGAATTTTTATGGACAAATGTTTTGAACTCATAACCATCATAGCGGGTAAGACCTTTGTGATTTCCGAACCATATAAACCCCTGGCCGTCTTGCAGAAACCCTGAAATTGGGCTTTGCACAAGACCCTCGTGGGAAGAAATATGTTTAAAGCTTACGATTCCTGGTTGTGCCGATAGTGTGCAACAATGCAACCAGATCACGATAACAAGAAATATGGAGTGGTGCTTATTCCTCATTATTATTTGATTTAGATCAGGGCCGGCACAAAGCTATTGCTTTCTGATTTTCCGAAACATTCGTTTTTGCGATAAGGACATTTGTAACCCTCTTTTCGCATGAATTTCACCCTGTAGCCGACCTTCCATTCACCAAATTTGAGGGCGAAACCACTACGTACCATGACCCAAAACAAAATTAACAACAGCATTGTGGGAAACAGTCTTCCCGTGCAGGACATGTTGAAACTCATCCAGGTGGCTGCCCCTGTGGAGGCTTTGGTGTTGATACTCGGCGAAAATGGAACAGGAAAGGAACGGGTAGCGGAGCGACTTCACCAATTATCTTCGCGAAGTCACAAGCCGCTGATAAAAGTTAACTGTGCTGCCCTTCCTCCTTCCCTTGTCGAATCCGTTCTTTTCGGTCACGAGCGTGGCGCATTTACCGGTGCAAACGACAAGCGTATTGGAAAATTCGAAGAAGCGAACGAGGGAACTATTTTTTTGGATGAAATAGGAGAATTGACACTGGATATGCAATGCCGATTTCTTCGAGTGTTGCAGGAGCGGGAGGTTGAGCGAATTGGAAATAACAGGTCGATCAAACTCAATGTTCGGATCATTGCTGCCACTAACCGCGACCTGGAAAAGGAAGTTGCCGAAGGACGTTTTCGAATGGATCTATACTTTCGTCTTAATGTATTTCCGATCCATATCCCGTCTCTTCGGGAGAGGCGGGAGGATATTCCAGGTCTGATCACTCATTTCATCGACGTCTACAGTAAAAAGTATGGTAAAAACGTCACGGACATTTCCACTCACGTGATACAAGAACTGATGTCTTATCATTGGCCTGGAAATATTCGGGAACTTGAACACCTGATCGAGCGCGGCGTGTTGTTGTGTGAAGGGAGTACTATTACACGTTTACCTGACTTCCAGATCGGAAAGAGCTCAAAGTTGTCGGTTGCTACGTCAGAGTCCCGGATTAAAACGATGGAAGAGATCGAGCACGACTATGTTCTTGAAGTGTTGGAGAAATGCAATGGCAAAATTTCTGGTATTGGCGGAGCAGCACAGTCGCTTGGTGTTAAGGTGTCTACATTGAATTCCCGGATAAAGAGATTAGGAATTGAAAAGGAAAAGATAAAATTCAAGAGGGGCTGATACTCGGACGTCATAAAATACCTGGATAAGGCTTTGATATCTCTGCTTTTATGCTCGCAGTTGTCGCAAACAAGGCATCAACGAAGCCCTGGCCAGTGATGAGGTTTGTATTTGCTTCCGGTGGTAAAAATTCAATCGCTTAAATCGCCGTTAGGATCGGGGCCTGTTATCCAGTGTCACCGATATCTTCGTGCCTTTCCCGAGCTCGCTGCTCACTTTTACAGTTCCATGGAGCATCTCGACATAATGGCTCATGATATGGAGCCCAAGCCCGGTACCCTGAATCCCGCTGGCATTCGATCCCCGATAGAATCTTTCAAAAAGGTGCTTCTGATCTTTTTCAGGTATCCCGATACCAAGGTCTTGCACGGTTAAGTAGATCCTCTCCCTGACATGCGAAAAGACATAGATTGGTGAATTCTCGCCTGAATATTTGATTGAATTGGTGACAAGGTTAGTTATGATGTTACCGATAAAAACAGGATCGGACTCTACATCCGATGGACCGATGTGGTCGTAAAATATCGTCTGACCTTGTTTTGCAAAGTTCTGCAAGTTAGACACGCACTCCTGCAAATACTGTTTTACGTCGAATCGTTCAATGTTGGGTGTCATTTTGCCCTGTTCCATTTTCTCAAGCGACAGGAATTCATTTAGAATTGAAGTCAAGCTGCTGACTGCAGATTTTATACGCGCCAGGTGTTTATTTACCTTCTCTTGATTCTCGCCAAATGAATAATTTTCGATCAGGGAAGCCGAAGACAGGACGGTAGTAAGAGGTGTGCGGAATTCGTGGGACGCCAGGGCGACAAAATTGGACTTCAATTTATTCGTCTCGATCTCATTAGCTAGAGCAATTTCGGTTTTCTCCTGCGCGATCCTCAGCTTTTCATCGATCCGAAGCAGCTTATTAAAATTGTAGCGGATGGAAAAGAACACTACAACTACCAATACAGCGATACATGCAAGCAGCTCGTTAAATGCCTTGTTGAACGATGCTATACTTCTACTGTTCGCCTTTTCCCGATCCTGAAGAAGGTGGGTTTCTATTTTCTTGATCTCTGAAAGGACAATATTGATCCGATCCCTAAATTCATTACTCTTGTAAAGTCTGTTATAAACATTCTCGGCGTTGTTCAAGCGCTCAACCGGCTGTACAGGATCTGTAAACATCACCGCTTTCATGAGCAACACTGACAGAGAATCGATATTCGATCTTTGATCTCGGTTGTCCTTAGTCAGGCTTATGAGTGATTCTATATGGGAAAACGCAATCTGCCTGGCTATTGAGTAATGTCGTATCCTGGATGTGTCGCCCATTATATACACAGCGTTACTCTCCATCTGTAGTTCTTTAAATGCCGAGGAAATTTCGTCAGTCACCTGGATGGCTTTGTGGGTATGGTTTATCCAAAAGAATGTGTCAACAACCTCTTCGTTGTACCGGTATGATATCGCTCCGAGGATAAGGACACCGGAAATTAGTAGTCCGAAAAGCGTTCCAACTATGATCTTAAACGAAGGCATTTTTTAATACAGCTAAATAGCTGTAAACGGTAAAGTAAACTGATCTCAATGCCTGCACCCTGACAAAAATCAGGATTCGGGTTTTGTTTAACCTATTTTGTGACCTGGTGTTCTTTCGTTCCGTATATATAGTCCCACAACGGCGATGTAACGCCGAACGCGATGTCACCATCCTTATAGTGGTGTTTAACATGATTCTTCCAAAGAGCTTTCAGGAAGTTCTTTGGAGGTGTATATACATGAATGATATAGTGCACAGAAAGGTATGCGGCATATCCGACAAGGAAACCAGCCAGGATCGAAAACGTATAATCGCCGAGTACAAGCCGCATGATCAACAATAGGGTCGTTGAGATCGAAATACTGAGCAGGGGTGGCATGGCAATTCTATCTTTATCCTTCGGATATTCGTGGTGCACACCATGCATAATGTATTGAAATCGTTTCCGCGCCGGCGTCGTCGTAGGGATGTGAAAGACAAACCGGTGCACGTTGTACTCCACCCACGTGAATACAAATAGGCCTATAAAAAACAGACCGGCCGTCTGCCAGCCGGCGATTGCAGTATGAGTGATGCTCCACCAGAGCAACGCCGCGGCATAGATAAAAAATATTGTGACCGGCACAGCCACGTGCGTGCGCGTAAGTTGTTCAAGCCACGGTTTGTCGAAGATCTTTCCACTGCCCTTTAGCTTCAGTTGTGTTTGATTTTTCATTGAACCATTTACTTTTTTGTAAGGCAAGGTTGCAACAGTTGAACGATTGGAGGCTGATAAAAATCAAGCACTGATCTGAAAAGCATCATCGCCGGCAATTGAGATTGCATCCATCCAAATCGCTGGATGGTCATTTCCATGTTGCTCCGGATGCTTTTGCGAACAAAGAATGTTCTAAGTCGGCAGACATGGTAAGTGCTGGATTGACGATATGTAAACCCCGATCCTGACTTAAATCAGTTCTCAGGGTGAGTAAAAACAGGGTTCGAACGCGAGGCTTGTGCAAAATTCGGTGGTCACAAATTCCATCCCTTATGAAAAAGGTTTTGATCATCGAGGATAATTCGGATATCCGCGAGAACACCGAAGAGCTCCTGTCTTTGGCTAATTATCAGGTGTTATCGGCCGACAATGGAAAGAAGGGAGTCGATCTGGCAATCAGGGAAAGGCCGGATCTGATCATCTGCGACATCATGATGCCGGAACTTGATGGGTACGGCGTGCTTCACGTATTGAGCAAGCGCGATGATACTTCGTCAATCCCGTTCATCTTTCTGACGGCAATGGCCGAGAAGGCCGAAGTTCGTAAAGGGATGGAGTTGGGAGCAGACGACTACCTGGCGAAGCCGTTTGATGATACGGAACTGTTGAAGGCAATCGAGGCACGACTTAAAAAAGTCAGCATTCGTCAGAAGAATTATGATTTGACACTCGACGGTTTTGATGCGCTGGTAGCTGACGCCGGAAACATACTTAAGCTGGATAACCTCGGCAAATCACGAAAAGTGACCTCGCTCAAAAGAAAGAATGAATTATTTAATGAAGGTGACACCCCGTCGTCTGTATTCATTGTGAAATCGGGCGAGATAAAAGTTTCGCGACTGCACCAGGATGGCAAGGAACTTATTACAAATATCTACTCCGCAAATGATTTTTTTGGATTTGAAGCGGTGTTGGAAAATGCGCCTTACGTTGAATCCGCCACTGCTATGGTAGACTCTGAAGTGGTCGTGATCCCCAAGGGCGACTTCCTTGCATTGTTATTCGCCAACTCCGATGTCTCAGCCGTATTTATTTCTATGTTGTGCAGGAAGGTTGCTGAAAAAGAAAGTGAACTGCTTAACCTCGCCTACAGCTCTATTCGACAGCGAACTGCAATCGCTCTACTCAAGGTTAACGAAAGAAAAGACAAGGATGGATTCATCAACATCTCACGCGAAGACCTCGCTCGAATCATCGGAACAGCACCGGAATCTGTAATACGCGTACTGGCTGAATTCAAAGACGAAAAAATTATCACAGCGGATGGCAGTAAGCTGAAGATCGGCTCACCCGACAAGCTTGAAAAAGTTGTAAGATGGAACGTCGCAAGGTAGGCCCGAAGACTTTCAAGCAGTTGCTGTCTGGCGGTGACCGCCGCTCATTGGGACGAGCTGCAATCGTTTCAAAGGCTGTGAAGACGGACCGAGATCTCGATCAGTTGTTTCCCCTTGTCTACAGCAGTGACAGAACCGTTGCGATGCGCGCCATCGACACCCTGGAAAAGACAACGAGAGCAAATCCCGGATACCTATCCAGTCGCGGAGGTGAATTGATGAACCTTGCGCGCAACACAACCAACAAAGAGATAAAATGGCACATTGCCCAATTGTTGCCACGTATCAGTTGGACTTCGAAGGAGTACCAAAGAGTATTTGCATTACTTAATTATTGGGCCCTAAATCCAAACGAAAGCAAGATCGTTCGAGCCAATGCCCTTGAAGCCATGCACGACTTGTGCCGGCAAACGTCAAACAACAGGTCCTGGGAATTATTCCGCAGGGCGCTGAGAAATGCACAACGCAATCCAACTCCTTCTCTCGCCGCGAGAGCCAGGCGGCTATCGAGATCATCAACCGTGTAAGTTCACAACGATTACCAAAATAAAAACCCTGCCCACAGGACAGGGTTCCACTCCCAAAACTAGTACACCACGTCTTAGTGTACCTTAATTGAACTCCGCCCCTATGCGGTTGTCGTCTTCACTGAATTTTTAGATCGGCCGCGCCAAACGGAAAGGGTAATTGCACCCATTGCCATACAAGCCATTATTATCATAAGCGCCGGTCCAACGATCGGCGTAAGCGCGACGAACTTGAGAGCTATGAAGATACCAAAGGCCACCAATGCTACCTTTGAAACTCTCCACGACGAATGATAATAGACTTTATTGATCCAGTTAGAAATAACTACAGCAGTGATGACCGTTGCCAGTACCACCACAACCACGTAGGCGATCGTTAATATAACTGCGATTGGCAATGCCAGCACGGTCAAACCGAGGCCCAGACAAAATGCCGGTACACCAACAAAGAAAACAATTCCGTATCCGATCGAGCCGATCGTTTTTTCAAGAGCTACGCCGGCAGCGTTCAGCAATGTTTTCGAAAACAGGTATTCAATCACCCAGATCACAACCAGTGCAGTACCAAGGTACCACAGGACCATAAGGACCGAGCTAAACCCGAGCAATTCCCACCTGCGTTGTTCAACTTTTATCGATGGATCGTATGCAACGTTGATATTATCTTTTGAGATGTCTATCGATCCATCATCGTTCCAGTACCTGACATCTTTATTAAAAATTGCCTTCGGTCGGATGTTAATGGTGTTTGCTGAAATCACGGCGAATCCGTTCACGGTACCGCTGATCTCCATCTCTTTCGCCCGTGCTTCCAACAAGCCGTCGACAGAACCCCCAAGTTTCACGAGTTCGCCAGCAGCTGTGATATTGCCCATTACGTCGCCGGAGATGTCGATGCGGCTACCGGTTGCCGAGAGATTGCCGCTTAATGTCGCGTTCTTTTTAAGAATGATCTCTCCTCCACTCATGAGGACGTCTCCCGAAACATCGTTTGAAATTTCCAAAGTCCCGCCGGCAGCCCTGATGTCGTCGCCGACGTATCCATTGATCGTGATCTCTCCGCCAGCCAACAAGGCGTCGGCAGTTACACTGTCGTTTATAATTATACTGCCGCCTGCAGCAACCAGGTCGCCCCGGATCGGCGCGTCGATAATGATCGTTCTCCCAGCGAGGTAGACGTCGCCGTTTATTGGAGAAGTGATCCGTATGTCTCTGTCAAATCGCATGTCCATCGAAGATGGTCCAGGCTGCACCAGCCAGCCGGTTGTAAAAAGAAATATGAGTGTAATAGTTTTCATAAAGAATTCCTGTTTGAGTGCTTTTCCATTAAAGTCACCGAAAAGAACGATGACTTTCTTATAGGATGATCTGGATCCGGGACCTCTGGTTTTGTTACCGGAATTACAGTTGGGATCTCTGGTAGACTCGGCACTTCCTTGGTCTTACCAGGTATCTGCGTCGGCGCTTCCCTGCGTGGGATTGACGGTGTTTCAGGTTGAAATGGAATTTCTTCCGGCTGATGTCCCATAATTCATGTGAATTAGCGACTGCAACCACGCCAATCGCCGCAGGACTTTGCATGATTTTAGTCAATACGGTTCGCAAAAACTTTATGAGATAAATCAGTTGCTGCTACCCACGCACGTCAGGTGTTAGTGTCCTCATTCACATCAACTTTGATTTAAAGTTTAACAGCAACGCCGATGGAAACAATATCAGTGACCCTTTCCCGATTGGAAGAAAAGCTCCGATTACTTCAACAATGTCCCATATCAAAGAAGGCCGTGATTGGCTTCGATGGTTTCGTTGACAGTATTCGAAAGGCCGTTCAGTCGCGTGACCAAAACGGCGTGAAACATTATACGACGCTGACTGATTTTGCCGACCGGATCAGAAATGCTTCCGGAAAGAGTGGACAAATCGAAATGGATGTTCAGAAGATTAAGGCCGGTGGGAATGCTCCAATCTTGTCGGCAGCTTTAAGCAACTTCGGAATTCCCACAACGTGTTTGGGAAGCATCGATCACCCGGTTTTTAAAACACTCTCAAACCATTGTAAGACCGTAAGTCTATTATCTCCGGGCGAAAGTGATGCCATCGAGTTCAACGACGGAAAGCTTATACTATCAGATCTCAGTGTATTCGAAAAATACGACTGGGAGCACATTAAACGCATCGTCGGGCTCGACAAACTTGCGTCCATCTATGACGACGCCCGACTTGTTGCACTCGTAGACTGGGCAAATGTCGTTCATGCGGAAAAGATATGGCAAGGAGTTCTTGAAGACATCATTAAACCATCAAAACGAAAAGACTACATATTCTTTTTTGACCTCTGCGATCCCTCCAAAAAATCGGCCTGGGAGATCGATGAAGTCCTGGACCTCATAAGTGAGTTTTCACCATACGGACGCGTGACGTTAGGCCTCAACGAAAATGAAGCCCTGTCGATTTGGTCCGCCCTGATGAACAGCGCAAAGAAGGAGACGGTCGAAGAGGCTGGACGGTTCCTTCATTATGCGATGAATATTGAAACCCTTTTAATTCATCCGATTGACAGGACCCTGGTCTTTACCAACAGGGATGTTACTAATCTGCCCGGAAGGTTGGTCATAAACCCAAAGGTGCAGACAGGAGGTGGCGATAACCTAAATGCTGGATACATACTCGGACAATTGGCAGATCTGTCCACAACTGAATCGGCCGTTCTCGGCATGGCTGCATCGGGCTCGTTTGTCCAGGAAGGCAGGAGTGCCGATCTAACAACACTGATTACCTATATCAATACATGGAAAGAAGAACTGAAGAATACTCCGGGCAACGATCTGGAAACGAGGACCATGTTCTCATTAGCTCCCCTTCATTATTAAAGAATCATAAATCTAAAGCTTATGACACAGACAATAGAGAACGCAGACCGCATCGCGAAGATCACCTTAGCGCTTTGTGTGATCGTATTTTATTCCCTGGAGCTGATTACAGGTCCATTTGCACTGACCCTTCTGATATTGGCTTCGGTGGCCATCCTCGCCTTTCTTGCGAAGATCGCCTATAAGTGGATGACGATGGATTAACACCTTTAATGAATTCGATATGACAAAGAAAGTTATAATACCAGGACTTGCTGCAGGCGTCGCAATGATGCTCATTGGAATAGGCTTAAGCAGGTTATATACGATCCTATTTCCAACGCTGGTAGCGGAATATAGCAACACATATCTGTTTCGTCCGTGGACAGATCCAATTATGTTACTATACTTTGTCCATCCCTTTCTCGTCGGGCTCTTGCTGGCATTGATCTGGGACAAAACAAAAACAGTGTTTCCCTACTCGCAATCATCGATGCGTAGAGCATTCACGTTTGCCTCATTCTACTGGATGTTCTCGATCTGTGGAATGCTTATGACATACAGCTCCTTCCCTGTGTCCTTACTCATGGTAACATCATGGACACTTAGCGCATTCATTGAAGGTGCGATAGCCGCGCTGGTACTTGTAGGACTCAATCCGGAATAAATTCAACGCCAGTATGGAAGAACCACAAGAACAGAAAAAACCGAAGAGAAGGGAAGTATGGCAGCCTATCGCATGGCTGACTATCCTGGTAGTTACAGCTTTCGTTGTCTTTGTTGCGCCGATCTTTTTCGGACGGCCGACCGTAACAACCTGGAATGACTTTGAAACCAGGATGTTGAAACGAGGTGCCGTCAATCATGTCGTGGTAGTTAATAAGGAAACAGTTGAGGTTTTTCTGAAGAAGGAATTTGCGGATGATACAACCTTCAGAACTGCTATGAAGACTGCATTTGGCGTGAGTGCCGGGCCTCATTATGTCTTTACAATAGGATCGGTCGAGTCGTTTGAAAGAAAGATGGAACTGGCTCAGAGTGCCGTGCCTGCCGACAAACGGGTGACAGTAACTTATGTACAACAGAAAGGGTGGGGTAATCTTTTATCATGGATCATACCAATAATACTAGTCCTGATCATGATGAGATTTCTTCTTTCGTCACGGACTGGAGTTCCAGGGTCCGGATCATTGTTTTCGTTCGGTAATACCACTGCCAGGCTTGTTGAAGCCGATGAGAAGAGTAAGGTTACATTCGATGAGGTTGCCGGTCTCGAAGAGGCCAAAGTTGAGATCAAAGAGATCGTCGATTATCTGAAAAATCCCGATCGCTATATGCGTCTTGGGGCGAAAATACCTAACGGAGTGATCATCATTGGCCCACCCGGTACCGGAAAGACCTTATTGGCAAAGGCAGTCGCCGGCGAAGCGCAAGTTCCGTTCTTTTCTCTGTCGGGTTCGGAATTTGTAGAAATGTTCGTGGGCGTCGGGGCTTCACGCGTGAGGGATCTTTTTAAAAAAGCAAAAGAAAAGGCGCCTTGCATCGTCTTTATCGACGAGATCGACGCCGTGGGTAGATCGCGGGGAAGGAATACTATTTACTCAGGTGGTAACGATGAACGGGAAAGTACGCTTAATCAACTGCTCACAGAAATGGACGGCTTCGGGACCAATTCGGGTGTAATTGTCCTCGCGGCAACCAATCGTCCCGATATTCTCGACCCGGCTTTATTAAGGCCGGGTCGTTTCGATCGCCATATTTATCTTGAACTTCCAAGCCTCCCGGAGCGACAACAGATCTTTGAAGTGCATCTTCGCAAGCTTGCTCTCGACGAACATATAGACATAGAAGCCCTTGCCTCTCAAACTCCAGGATTTTCGGGGGCCGATATTGCAAACATCTGCAACGAGGCAGCATTGATAGCAGCCAGACGCAAACAGGATCTCGTCAACCAGCAAAATCTCCTCGATGCAATAGACCGAATTATTGGTGGGCTCGAAAAGAAAAGCAAGATCATTTCAGCAGATGAAAAGAAAGTCATTGCTATTCACGAATCAGGGCATGCCATTGTGAGCTGGATGCTTGATTCGGCCGATCCCCTCATTAAAGTTTCTATCATACCGAGAGACAAGTCGTTAGGTGCAGCCTGGTATCAGCCTTCGGAGCGGATCATTCAGTCGCAGCGTTATTTCGAACATCGGCTAACTACGGCGCTTGCTGGCCGGGCTGCTGAAGAGCTCATATTCCATGACGCATCTTCCGGGGCGCTGGATGATCTTGAGAAATCGACCAAAGATGCCTACGCCATGATCACATATTTGGGCTTCGGGAAAAAAGTAGGACTTGTGAGCTTTTATGATTCAACAGGTTCTTACGAAAACTCAATTCATCGTCCTTATAGTGAACAAACGGCGATGATGATCGACGAGGAGGTGCGGGAGCTGGTGGATCATTGCTTTGAAAAGGCAAAAAAAATACTGAGCGACAACAGAAAGCAATTGCTAAAGATGGCAGTGATGCTACTTCAAAAAGAGATCATTCGACAGAGCGATATTGAAGCCATCCTGGGTCAAAGACCCGGAAAGTTGCCCTTGAAAGAGCTTTCAACAAACGGAAAAGCGCCTAAAGAACCCTTGCTTCTCAACCAATTCAATGAACCTTTCACAAACCTGGGATAACGTAGGTTAATGCAAAGCCTGATGTTTATCGATAATCAAGACTTTCGCGCCGCGAACACTCTTCTTTTTTAAATCGACCAGTGCACGATTGGCATCCTTGAAGTCGTATAATTCAACTTCGGGATTGATCTCAAGGTATGATGCGATCTTGAGAAACGTCTCCACGTCCTTCCTGGTGATGTTAGCTACCGACTTAATTTCCTTTTCCATCCAAAGGTGATCATGATAAGAAAGATCCATTAGTGATCGTTGGTCACCAGACTCTTTCCTTATTGCATTGATAACGAGCCTGCCTCCTGGCTTGAGCACCCGAAGCGAATTAATCGGAGGCAACCATGCAGGTGTAGTGTCGATTATTGCGTCAACCAAACCAGAAGAATATTCAGTAAAGTTGCCTGCCCATGATGCACCAAGGGATCGCGCCAGATCTTGTTCTTCCTTGCTTCTTGCAAAAACAACTATCTCGGACTTTGGAAACAGGCCCTTGGCCATTTTAAGCACCAGATGTCCCGAAGCTCCAAAGCCGGTAAGGCCAAGTCTTTGTTCATCTTTCAGGTTGGTGAGTTTGAGTGAGCGATAACCAATGGCGCCCGCGCACAGCATCGGCGAACACTGTACATCATTCATGTTGACCGGCAGATAGAACGCGAAGTTTTCATCGATCGTCATAAACTCGGCATAGCCACCGTTGGCATCACGCCCTGTACCCATGAACTGGCGGCACAAATTCTCCTTGCCCTTTATACAAAACTCGCAGGAACCGCATGCTTGAAATATCCAGGCCACACCTACCCGATCACCCAATGAAAATCTCGCGGAGGCTTCTCCCAACTTGTCGACAACGCCCACAACCTGGTGACCAGGAATTCTTGGAAAACTGGATGGAGGTGTTCTCCCTTCGATCTCATCGAGCTCTGTGTGGCAGATCGCACAACATGACACCTTTATTCTTATCTGATGTGCTCCTGGTTCTGGCAACGGCACTTCCCATAATTCCAGCGGCTCATTTTCAACGGATAGATCGGATATGGAATTGATGACAAACGCATTCATAGGAAATTCACATGGTCGGCCGATTTGAGTTGGACGGTAAATGTGGTTCCTTCACCAACTTTGCTAACAAACGAAACGTCGCCACCCATCAATTCGACGTATCGTTTAACAATGGTCAAGCCTAGGCCGGTGCCTTGAATGCTCCCCGTATTTTTCGCGCGGAAAAATTTACTGAAAAGCAACTTCTGTTCCTCCACTGGAATTCCGATGCCATGGTCCTGAATCGTGATAGAGACTGTCTTATCATCATAAACTGCGACTGATATTTTAATTTCAGTTTGTGATGCTGAGTACTTAATTGAATTCGAAATTAGATTAAAGAGAATATAGCGAAGTTTATTTTGATCGAGCGACACGTTATGATCTCCCTCATAGGATAACCGAATATTCTGTCCTTCTCTCCTAACGATTTTAAGGTCGTCTATAATCTCGCTGACGAATTCGTATAAATCGAATGAATGGATTTCAACCTCGACCTTTCCTTGCTCAAGTTTATCAAGGGATAGGAAATCATTCAATATGCTCGTGAGATTACTAACGGAGGACTTTATTTTATCGAGATGCTTTTGAACTCTTTGATCAGCCTTAGTTACGCCATATTGTTCGATCAGCGATATGCTGGACAGAACGACGCTGAGTGGGGTCCTGAATTCGTGTGAGGCCATCGACACAAATCGCGATTTGAGCTCGTTCATTTCTTTTTCTCGATCCAGGGCCTCCGAAATTTCGAGTGTTTTAGTCTTCACGAGCACTTCCAGTTCATCCTGCATTATTTTCTGATCGTGAATGTCGGAGCATGAACCGATAAACCCGGTGAATTCCTCCTCCGAATACGTTGGCTCTCCGGTGTCAAGTATCCAACGATATTGACCATCACTCCTCTGAATCCGGTATTCCATACTAAAAGGCTCCCGGGCTTTGAAGGCCTCGGTATAAGTAAAAAGACATCGCTCAACATCATCCGGGTGAACTCCACGTACCCAACCTACACCCAATTCATCCTGAAGCAGCCGACCAGTGAATTTGAGCCATGCCTTATTGAAATAGGTGCACGCGCTGTCCGTTCCCGAGACCCAGATCATGACGGGCGAGTTATCGGCCATACTTCTGAATGACGACTCGCGTTCAGCCAATAATTTATTTGCCTTTACCTGGTCACTTATATCAGATACGAAGGCGACTGCCAATTTTTCGCCGGCTAATTCATAGTGGCCAAGACTGATCGCCACCGGAAGGACGTCTCCATTTTTTTTGCGGGCATGAAGCTCTATGCCCAAGCCCATGGGACGAGTCCTCGGCGCGGCGAAGTATCCCTCACGATGTCGTTCGTGTTTTATCCGAAGACTCTCCGGAATGAGAATCTCCACCGGTTCTCCGATCAACTCGCCGGGTGCGTATCCAAACAGGACCTCAGCACAAGGGTTAGCCAGTTCAATTACCCCCTTGTCGTTGATTACCAGGATACTAATGGTTGCGCATTCAAAAAGGACACGGAATCCAGCCTCGCTTTCCAGCGAAATGATTTTCGTTTCCATGGTTCGAAGGGGTTTACTCGTATTAAGTTAATAAACCAGCAAATCTTTTCGAACCGTTTTTTCGGCGAAATGAACGACCACGAGCCAGATGTATGATATATGCGAATGTTAAATTGGATGCCCGCATTCAGAAATCCGGGCTTACCCAGCCGAATTCCCGTCATTCAAATTCGACGACATCAGCCACAACGACCGTTGTCACTTTCGTAAATAAGAAAAGGTTGAGCGACTCGGAATCGTATCGAACATTCACCAGCGCAAGCCTCTTGCCTGCAACCGGACCGTGAGTTGTTTCGAAATTGCTCCAGAAGTTTCGGATAGCAGACTGATAGAGTTTCCGGTTCTCAGTTAACGGAATAACCGCCAATTGCACAGACGCCATGCCAAGGCCATAGCTAACTCCCAATACACCCTTGGAAGTGGCTTCTCCTGAAACATTGGTCGCGACCACACGAAAGTTGGGATTGGTAAGCTGAACATTTGTGATGTGGCTTGAGGCTGTCAAACCTGCTGATGCACATGATCCAAGAAGAAGAACAAGCGATAGCATCGTAGGAGTAATTAATTTTTTCATGGTATTTTTTTTCATGCAATTTGACATCGTTCGATTACCCGGACTATGACTTCCATCAGAGTGACCTGATATTGGATCTGATTAAAGTCAGTTGTCGTGGTGACAATTGTCGATCGAAGGCATCCAGCTTAGCCGCCGATCCCGTTCCGCCTCATCGACCATCTGCAAGCCTGTCTGTCTGCCATTCTCTATCATGACGAACAATCTTCCCCTTTTGAATTTCAATGCCCTTCGGTTTTGACACCGGTTTAATGGGAAACCGTTTCATAATCCGGTCGATGGCAGGATGTACTTCAAATTGAATGTAAGCCGGATCGTATATATCACCCTCAGCGCTACCCGTCCAAATAAGTTTCTTTTGGTCGCGATCAAACATATTGATGGTGACTGTAC
Organism: uncultured Ohtaekwangia sp.; assembly: GCA_964490505.1. Taxonomy (GTDB): domain Bacteria; phylum Bacteroidota; class Bacteroidia; order Cytophagales; family Cyclobacteriaceae; genus ELB16-189. Next base: position 130,311 of record CAZBCP010000004.1, read on the forward strand.
CCTTAACGTATGTCCTTTTGTAGATCGTGTTGCCCCAATAAGGCGGAATACCCCATCCGTACAAAGTGTAAAAATTAGAATATGGATAATAGTAGGGAAAGTAGTATGGATTGTAATAGTAATATCCATTGTATGGATATGCCCGGTAGCTCATGATCTCTTCCTTTTTCTCGTTCAGTAAAACCAACTGGAAGACAACATCGGGAGAATCGATATTGACCAACATACCACGACGAGTCAGGTTATGTGTGACGTAGTTCTTTGCATTGTTTCGAACAATGTCGTTGTCGTACGCTGCCAGGTCTGGTGAGACTTTTGCGTCATTACCTGTGCTGTCAGGTGCCCACGCAAAAGTATGGAAACGACTAAAGTCAACACTTTTATCGTAGTTCGTATATACATGATGATACGGGCCGCAGCTAATGAAGGCTACAGCGGTACCGAGAAATACAATGAACTTAATTAACGTCTTCATGTCTGTAATTTTTTAAGAGAAGGTGAAGTTGATCCCACCTTCTCCTTGGTTTTTTTGGATTACACCGGAGCTCCCTCCTTTTTATTTACCAGCTTCGAGATCAGATCGGGGACCTTTTCGAAGATGGCTGCGAGCTTGCTGTTGTTTGTTGAGATGAAAGAGATCTCTCCTCCCCTGCTTACCAGGAAACCGATTGGATCTATACCAACGCCTCCGCCGGCACCGGCGCCAGTACCTTTTCCAGTTTTCACCGAATCGCCGGATCCACCACCGCTTCCGAATCCGAGGCCCAGTCGGATCACCGGAACGCATTTGAATTCACCGAGGTCGAAGGGCTGCCCGATGACCGTTTCTGTTTTTGCTTCCTTCTGAATAAACTCGGCTATTCTTTGAAGGAGATTTTCGAAGTTGACTTCCATAAAATTTATTTTTTGGTTAGAAATAGTAAGTATGCCCAAATCAATTTTATCGGGCGCACCGTAATGAGTACCCGGAGATAATTGCGGCCTGTAAAATTTATGTTAATTGAATAAGGTTGCCTGCTCGCGAAATATGCGATTGGAATGAGTTGTGCATTGAGTGCGAAGTCCGTGGTATCAATATCCATTTCAAATCGTTTGGTCTCGAATGACCTGAAGATCCTCTCAACGAGAAACATCCATGCACTCAAAGAATACCTTTTCCCTTGTCTTGACACCCTCTTCTTCGGAGGCTCGTTTGGAGTTCCTTTGACGTTTACCTTGATACCAGCTATTCTCGTCTCAACGCCGAAATTCTTTCCTGGAATAAATCGAATCAAAAAGAAGCCCGGCTGACGTATCAAATAAAGCCCCTCATCAGTGTCGATTGAAAAATGAACAGGTATAGCAACCATACAAGTGATCGTAACAACAACTAAAGCAACAAGAACCAACAGGATCATTTGGATTGACGAGGTATCTTAATTCCGCGTTTCTTCATTTCCTCCGCTAGCTTGCCTTCAATCTTCCGGCAACTGCAGTTCTTCGCATGCGCCAGGTGCCACTTAATTCTTTCGTCTATCGTAGCGTTCTTTGGCATCTTGTGCTTCGAGTGCCATTCTTTATTAATTTTCATTTCGCGTGTCCTTTTGATGTCTTTAGCGAAAGTTGGCTTAGAAGTTTTATACAATCTTTGATTAAAGTCAGCCCGCATGGCAGATAAAAATCAGCGACCGAGTAAACTCCAGCCACCTAAACAATACTTATTGGCCGCAATAAATATTAACCGCGTCGATTGTGATACCTGTATATCAAAACCACGAGAGCGATCATCAGTAAATTCCAGGCGAAATACGCAATGAGGCCGAGAGTAGTCATTAGCCAATGCGCATCGATTATCGTGAGCATAACCGTTGCCACGCTCACTACTCCGTTCGAAATAAGTAGCAGCCGGATTGTCTCATTATTCCCCGAGTAGTACGCAGCCATCAACCATGTAGCTACCCCCAAAAGACCGTAGCCCCATATTTCATTTGCCCAGCAAAAGGATAGTGGATTGGTCATCGAGAATCCGGCGATCAGGGCATCATACTCCGGCACATAGTTGAGCGCCAGGTGTCTGACAAATGTGGTCTGGCAGATATAATTGAAAGAAACAAGAGTAAAAAATGCGATCGTTAGTCCAAGGCTTATTAATAAGCGAAATCTCTTCGCCGCATCCTCCTCCGCGAAACCCAGAAAATGACCGGCAGCGAGCATTAGCATTCCTCCCGTCAAGAGGAAACCAAAATAAAATGGTACGTCCTGGATGATGTGGTAGTTGCTCACAAAGGTCCCCGCCGAAGTCCACACCGGCTGTGGCTTCACGATGTTGACAAGCAAAAAACCAATTGGGCCTGATGCGACGAAACCTGCAAGTGCTGTTAGCGCTCCGATTGAGATGTGCTTTGAATAGTCTTTCATATACAACGACTTTTACTTAGACTTCTTCCACCTTTGGTTCACCGTCACTTACCGATCGGCTAAACAACGCTGCAAGAGATATTGTGGCCCCGGGAAACGTGATTGCCCACAACGACGCAAGCCAAATGAGTGGGTGATAATAATTTTGTAATGCTATGAAAGGCAGAATGAGACCGTTAGCGATCAGGAACCGACGAACTATCCGCTCTAACCCGCCACGCCGGAAAACAAATGCAGCAAACAGTGTAGACAGGCTCATGAAACTATAACCAAGAATATCCACCGAATAAAGAAATGAATCGAATGGGACGAACAGTAGAAACCGAACACTGTCGACATCGCCACGGATCATATGCGGCACAACGAGTGTCAGCTGAATGAAGTAGTTAATGCTTATTAAAGTAGTGTAGATGGTCGCAAACGCGAGTGCCGACTGGCTCCATATCTTACGATCGGGTTCTGCGTAACTGTGAATACTAAGGATCAGTAGCAAAAAGGCTACACCGAGAAACAGCGATGGCGTAAGAAGTACAATGATCCCAATCACGGTGCTGGAACTTTCAGGCCCACCTTTCGATCCCAACCACCCAAACCACTCGGCAAGTTGTCCTATAATGTAAATAATACTGAACGCAGAGGCAGATATTGCCGACCATCGCCCGAATTTTCCTACAAGTACTGAAACTCTATTAGCCATAGGGTTAAATGCCGAGGCGAAGATTGATCAGGACGTTCACAAAATGGTTGACAATTGACAGGAAGCATCGTGATAAAAATCAAACCCCGAACGGGATGGTGATCGGAAATTCGTACTGAAAAAAAATAATTCGGTATGACACCAATAGTGAATTTTGGCAAGAGACATCCAACTATCACCTATTACGTGTTGGTATTTCTCATTTCCTGGGGTGGTGTTATTATAGCAGTGGTTGCTGATGGCATCCCCGCCACACCCGAGCAAACAACCAGGCTCTTTCCGGTCGCTCTCACGTTAATGCTCGCTGGTCCGTTCCTGACCGGATTGTTTATGACGGGACTCCTCTGGGGCAAAGAGGGTTATCGCAACCTGCTATCGAAGACGGGAAAATGGAGGCTTAATCTTAAATGGTATGCCTTCGCCTTGCTCCTCATTCCTGGCTTTGTGGGTTCCATCTTATGGATACTTTCTCAAACATGGCCCGTGTATATTCCCGCCATCGCTGCATCCGGGGACAAGCTTAATCTTCTGCTCTCGGGCATCGGCATAGGTCTGGCTGCCGGCTTCTTTGAAGAAGTTGGATGGACGGGTTTTGTGATCCCGGTCCTTAGAAAAAATCACAACATCGTTGTCACTGGTTTGATCGCGGGATTGTTTTGGGGACTATGGCATTTCCTGGTGACGTATTGGGCAAGTGGAGATGCAACAGGACATCTTTCGCGGGATCTCTTTCTGCCACCATTGGTTTTTTATATTGGAGTACTACCTGCGTATAGGGTATTAATGGTTTGGATGTATGATCGTACAGAAAGTCTACTTCTCGCAATGCTTATGCATGCAAGTTTAACCACGTGCACCATCTCAATACTTCTTCCGCCGGCGACAGGCAACCCGTTGATCAAGTACTATTTGATTTTGTCCGCGGTCCTTTGGGCTCTGGTAGCGAATCTTCCAAATAAGGGACGCTCGCCGGTTTCAAAACCCATTCAATGAAACCATCATCTATCGGGGAACATTCTGATTGGTGAGGATTACGAACTGGCCGGGTTTTAATTGCATCCTTATGAAATGACGGCTACCCTCCTCGTTTCTCAGAACATGAACTTTCCCCTGGTTTCCATAACAATATCTGAACACGCTTCCTTCGGCGTTAAGGTGCTTATCTACTTCAATGTATTCTTCATCAACTTCAGTAACAGAACAGTTGTAGACAATTATCATTTCCTCGTCATACAGTATCCTTGAAAATGCCAGCATACTGCCTGGTTTAATCGGCATCTCAAAAACTTTACCGTCGGAGGACGATGGCCTCATATACATCCTGCCAAATTTCAAAACAGGACTGGTCGCTCGTATTCCGGCGATGACGGAGATCTCCTTATATATTGGATTGCTTTTGTCGAGCGCATTATGCTCCTGGTCAGAAAGGTCGAACATCGCCTCCCTCACGTTCCAGTCGCCGCTACCGGACCCCTGGAAACCCTGCTCGGTGCCATAATAAATACATGGCGCGCCAAGCGCACATAACAGGAACCCCACTCCTGCGATGACCTGTTGAACTGTTGCATCGTGACCAAACCGTGTTTTTATGTCATGCCCAACCTGGTCGTGGTTGTCGATGAATGTTACAAGGAACTCACCAAACTCTCCCCTTGACATCGCATTCTTTCGAAGTGACTCATATCTTTCAATAAGTTTTTCGGGCGTTGCCTTTCCCAGGATCACGTTTGACAGCACATGATATAGTGGAAAATCGAGTACAGAATTCAATCCATAGTAAATTGCTGTGTCTTCGACCGTCACGGCTGTCTTGGGACCGACGTATCGGCTGTACATTTCCTCCGGCCCAACAAGCTCTCCGAACAAAAAGAAATTTCTCTTACCGAGCTTGTGGGCATATTCCCGAATGTGAGAACAGAACTGACTGATAGTCTTTTCGCCCATATGCTTTACTGCATCTAATCGAAAACCATCAATGTCGGCTTCTTTGATCCAATAACAATGGATCCTGGTAAGCAGCTCTTGTACATATAGAGCCTCGGGAGAATCATCGATTCGAAATGTCTTCAGGTTTTGAAAGTCTCCTTCGCGGGTTTCAGGATAGCTATCAAAATTTCTTATTTGACCTTTTCGTGAATAGAGATCGGGATTACGCAACTCAATCGGCACAGGCTTGTCCTCCAGTCTCCACTTACCAAAGGGAAATACGACACCATTATAGTAGTAATATTCAGAATCGTTCGGATAGCTCCAGTTATCCCCAGAGTGATGCAAAACGATATCGAGGAATACGCGCATCTCGAGCTCGTGAGCTGCATCCACAAGCTTGATCAAGTCTTCCTTCGTCCCAAACCTTGGATCAACTTCTGTATAGTCTTGTACTGCATAACCGTGATATGCGTCAACATTGTTCTCAAATACAGGGCTTAACCACAGTGCTGTACACCCGAGGTCATGAATATATTCCAGGTTTTTCGTAATGCCCTTCAAGGTCCCACCGCATGTCGTTCTTAACTGCTCCGGCGATCCGAATCCGGTCGCCTTTCCGTTCGACCGGATGGGCTTGCGTTGGTTGTTGTCATGAAACCGATCGACCATCAAAAAATAAATAAACTCTTCACGCCATTCGCGACCGGAGTTCGCCCAGTATCGTTTGCCCGGTATTGGTGAAAGATCGAGGTCGTTTATTGATTTTATCATATTATTTGTAACCGGATTGTAATTACTGCCAGGAAGTGATCAGATCCGGGGGTGCATTATCAGCCTGTGCGATTTGGCTAACCACCTCCTCCATCGCGGTGGTCATCTCCATCGCCAAATAGTTTAGTGTGTCGTTGTTCTTTTCTGAGGCGATCAATTGAGTGGGGTTGATGATCGATACGAGTATGTCGCCGGGACAGACCTCGACTACCGAGATACACCCTGGTAAAATTGATGTCCCGTCGAAAGGGAGGGCTAACATTCTTGATGACAGGCGCGGTAGGTTGACTGAGAGCACCTGGTATTTTCCTGGTCCAACATCACTGCTGTCAGAATTAACAATAAGGGTCCCACATATATCGAATCCCTTAGTTTTCAATTCGGCGCAAAGTTGTTTTACAACAACGTCAAAAGACGCCCTGATTGTCGTACTTCTTTCCTGGACTTTCATAGCTCAACATTTTAACAAGACTATCTCACCGAGAGCACTAAAAAAATGAGCTTTGATGGTTCCGCCATTGATTTTAATCAGTTGTCAACCGGCAATAAATCATTCCCCGCCCGTAACAACCGGCCTAATATGCGAATGAAAAAATAAACCGAATATGACATACTCCAGGACACTCCGTATCCCTTTTGAGGATGCGGTCAGAAAAATAACAACCAGCTTGCAAGAGCAGGGGTTTGGCGTTATTACGAGCATTGACCTGACGACTACCTTTAAGGAAAAACTCAAGATTGCGTTTCGAAAATACAAGATACTTGGAGCCTGCAATCCGGAGTTTGCGTATAAGGCAGTGAGTCTTGAATCTCACATGGGTCTGATGCTTCCCTGCAATATCGTTGTGCAGGAACATGAAAATGGCGACGTTGAAGTGTCGGCGGCAACTCCATTAGACAGGATCGATGCCCAAACATCCACCGCCCAGTTGAGAGAAATTGCAGATGAGGTGGACGATCGCCTTCGTACGGCAGTCGACAATCTGGATAGAGATAAACCAGGGCAACATATTGAGGCGTTACCCTGAGATCATTTGATCAAAATTCAATGTTTAACGCGGATCTTTCGGACAAATTCATCTGGGAACTCCTCCGATGAAATACCATATCCGTTAACCAAAACTCCTTTGTTCCCTTTAGCTGTTTCGATACCGTAAACGACGGCTTCATCGTCGGAGCTTGTTTCACCTTCGAATCGATGGACTTCAATGATCACCAGGTTATTCGGGTCCCAATTTTTCTTCAATTCAATGTTAAAGTCAATGGTAAAGCCACGCCGCTTCATATCGGCCAACGCTTCGGTAACTGTAGTGTAAGATGTGTTCATAGGTGAGACTTTAATGGCGGAACGTTGCTTGTGAAAAACCGAAATATTATGTTGAATATAAGAACTTTTGTCCTCATCCCGCCATTTGCAGGATCGGTAACACGGCGTTAAAGATGTTACTACCCAGGCAGGGGACCACAAGTCAATTCCATGGAAGATCGGTCATAAGCATATCCACTTACATCTCAGGCAGTGCCTGAAAATGCTCGGTCCCTGATAGTGTTCTCACAATCCGAATTAGTGATGGGGCATCTGTTTCATAAGGCAATGAAGAGCGCATGCCTGATTTTTATAGTTCTCATGGACCGTGGCGATGACTTTGCCGTTCCGATCGAATAGCTTACACGCTTCGCCCTTGCTGTTCGATTCAATTGTAAATACCAGGTCACCTTTTTCGTCGTAAAATGCACCGTCCTTTCCAATCTTACCCAGGCGATGGCCCTTGTAGTCAAAAAGTTCATGCTTTTCAATTTTACCGACTTGCTCTCCCTTCGCATTGAAGACAACCCCGTCTTTGATCCACCCAAGCTTTACTCCTGTGGAGTCGAGTACCTGACCGGATCCATCAAGATGAGGATGCTTGTAATCGTGTTGACTTTGACCAAAGGTTGAACCTATGCTGAGGAAAACCAGCATCAAAAATGTAATTGCGTTTTTCATAGTTGGGATAATTATTTCGTTGTTGCTCGAAAATTACCCGGTCCCATCTCTAACTAATTACATAAACGTCAGTTGATTATATGATATTTATCAGGTCCGGGACTTTGGCTGATTCTGTTGAAAGAAAGTTTGAATTGCTTCCATTTTTTTTCAGCACAGATGAACACCGAACAGCAGAACGCGGAAGTTTAGAAAAAGAAAAAAAACCCAGAGAGCTGAGGGTTCTTGTATGGTGGAGTCCCTAAGAAGCCTGATAAGCTCACGCGTTCGCTCGCTTTAGAGCAAGGGCACCCAGACTTCCACCAATAGTCCCCATCACCAATGCTCCGATCGCTCCCGCCTTTCCACCGCCAGTGCCAAAACCCCCAGTGACGCTGGCAAGATGAATAACACTAACGATGATTACGATTAATGCAACTATAACAGCGGTCAGAGCAAGAGATTTGTTCGCTGTGCCTGCAGCAACTTTTGCGTTCGCACGCCACCCGAGAACAACACTAAGAATTCCAACGACCGCTGTACCCAAGGCAAAAGCTCTCGAGGGAGTTACTCCTTTAACGTAGCCTGTCGACTCCTCCTGTGCGTGCGCTAAAACCGCTGTTGAACAAATGACCAAAATGACGAACAATAATCTTTTCATATCAGTTATTTTTATCGTTAGTAAAAGTAATCACGTTTTTTCCAGGCTTAATCTCATCGTTCGCTCTCGATACAATTCGATCTCCTTCTTTTAGATCACCAAATATCTCAACGTCGTCTTTCATATTGATACCCTGCCGAACATCCACCCATTCAGTTTTGTTATCCCTTACCCTTATCACAAAAGTTTTCTCAAGGTTTGACACTACTGCGGAATACGGAACTACAAATGATTCATCTTCGCGAAGAACATTAAAGTTCACGCTTCCGTACATGTCCGACTTAAGCTCCTGGTTTCCATTCAGAACTTCGAACTCCCAGAGCTCTGTGCGTGTTGCCGCATCGATCTGGTTGGATTTACGCGCAAGCCTCGCCTTGTATTTTTTCGATGGATGCGCTCCAGCTTATTGTTGATCTTGATCGAGTCGCTCTTTTTCAAGGACTAATTTTGGGCTCAAACTAGTCGTTTTGAAAATTATCGTGCAGGTCCCGAATATTGAAATCTGGCTGCTTTCGAAGAGTTAGTCAGCCTCGATTCAAAACCGGGCCGGTCAAAAATTTCATGTATCGAGTATTGACTTCCCCGTTCCGCGCCAAAGAATCTTAACATAAAAGTAGTTCGAGTCTTTATTACAATCAAGGAAAGGGAATAACTTCATATATCCAAAATCTATTCACATTTAAACCCAATCCCATGAACGAAAAAATGAGCAGCTCCACAAACGCGATCAATTGGTTCGAGATCCCTGTAACAGATGTTGCGAGGGCCAAAAAGTTCTACGAGCAGATCTTTGATATTGCAATGGAAGAAATGGAAATGTCGGGAATGAAATACGTTATGTTTCCATTCGACCCGATGAATCCAAAAGTTGCGGGCGGGTTGGCAAAAAGCCCGATGCACACACCGGGCACAACCGGACCGATCTTATACCTCAATGCGAATCCCGATTTACAAAATGTCCTTAGCCGTGTTGAAAAGTCGGGAGGGAAGATCACCATGCCGAAGACTTCCATTGGACAAAATGGATTTATGGCAATGTTTATCGATACGGAAGGAAATGGAATTGCACTACATTCAAATAGCTGATAATTGTGTAAATGGTACTCAACCCCACACGTACACGATAGACTGGGGAGCAGACCATGATAAAGACGTCAAAGGGTTTATTCTTCGGCTTCTATCAATGACTTCATAAGTTTGATCTCCGTCTGTTGCGACTTGATAATGCTATCGGCTAATGCGCGTACACGTTCATTCCTGATCGAAGCATGTTTACTAGTCATTATCGCTGAAGAGTGATGGGGGATCATTCCCCGCATGTATTGCTCGTCGGAAATGAACGCCTGTTTTCGCAGACAAAAAAGACTCACGCAGAACACGACAATGCTGGTTAACAATATCACGTTGTTCTTCTTTTTGTTCAGGTACATGCCTCCCATAAGCGTTATCATCAGCATCGCCATTGGCGATACCATCAATAGCGCCATATAAAGCCTGTTGAGACTCAAGTAAATGTGACTGGCCTCGTCAACATTTAAGAACATTACGATGTACATCACTACGAATGAAATGCACAGACTGTAGCCAAGTCGTTGGTATGATTGCTCCTTCATTGTCCGTTTTCCGGAGAAACAGACAATTAACGAGCCGGTTCATAAAAGTGTCGTCAATTCCTCGAATCTCAGCAAGATGAAATCCTTAACTCACCTGGAAGCTCCTTAGGAACTCAAGGAAGTAAAAAAAATCCCCAACTCCGGGCGGAGTCAGGGATTGTATAGTGGGGGTGTCGAATATCGAATTTTTTCTTGGAGGACTTGGGGAAATTTGAGGGTTGGTGGCTCGATAAATTCATTCTGGATTCAATTCCTGAGAAACTGCGTTTAATACGGCGGCGAGGCGATCAAAGTCTACGAAGTTAGTGACTTGGTTTCCAGCGGCAACCTTTTTAACTCCGTCCAATCTCCAACAAGCGCGAAGCTTGGAAACGTTATTCTATCCGCAAAGAATCTACGGGTGGCGTAGACGATGCCTTCGCCGTATGATAAATAATTGTTAGGAATGCAAAGACAGTAGTGATCAATGCAGGCCATATAAATAGTCCTGCATGCATAGGGATATGAAAGCTGAAATCGCTAAGCCAGCGTTTGATCAGATAAAACGACAACGGAGCGGCGAACAAAAACGAAATGAGAATCAATTTATAAGAATCGAAAATAAGCAAACCAAAAACGTGAGCTGACGTAGCGCCCAATGACTTTCGAATTCCAATTTCTTTTGTCCGTCGTGAAGTGTTGTAATATACCGATCCAAATAATCCCATTGAAGAGATAATGACAGCAAGAATGGCAAACAGCAAGAAGGTTTTTCGAAAACTTTCCAGGGCACTGTATTTTTCATTAAAGAAATCATCCAGAAAAAAAAATTCGAATGGGTTGCCAGGAAACACCTCCTTATATTTCTGCTCAAGGAAACGAATGGTTTCACCGTACCCGGCACTTTCTACTTTAAAGGACACAAAATTGGAGAGACGCGGCGGTTGCTGGAGCATAAACAAAATGGGTGAATAGTTTTTTGTGAGGTCCTCCTGGTGAAAATTGTTTACTACACCAATCACTTCCAGCGTTCTCATTTCATCACCTAACGCGCTGACTTCTATCTGTTTTCCGATAATTTCATTTTCGTTGTGATAACCCAGCAGCTGACACGCCTCCTTATTGATAACTATCGTATTGACGTCACCGGGAATTTGTCTGGAGAAGTTCCGGCCAGCCGCCAGTTTCATTTGGTAACTATCGATAAAATCCTCATCCACCCAGTTAAAAAAATAAACTCCTGTATTCTTTTGCGCTGCCCCTTTAATTGTCACCTCTCCCCCGCGATGAAACATGGCCTGCCCGGGGACAGCCGTTGAAACCGTAGCACCCTTTACGCGAGAATACTTTGAAACCTCATCTTTAAACAATTGTTCTTTTTGCAAGTATATTGAGTCACGTATGCTTGGGCCTTTAACAACTATTGTCTGATCGATACTCAAGCCAAGATCCTGATTCTGCATAAATGACAGTTGCTGTGAAATACAAATAGTAACAGCAATCACGACAAATGAGATGCTGAACTGAAATACAACAAGGGCGTTACGTACGGCACTTGATTTCGTCTTTGCTGTTTTTCCCTTCAATGCTTCCAGCGGATTTATGGATGAGCCCAGCAGAGAAGGATAGACGCTGGAGATGATTGATCCGAAGATAAATACGCCAAATAAGACCAACCAAAAGGAAAGCTGATCGAAGGAGAATAAGGGACCTTCGATTTTTATTATGCTTTTCAAAAGCGGTGAACTGGCAACTACTAATCCCAAGGCGAGAATTAACGAGAACAAATGAATTACAAAATTGTCTACGAGGAAAAGTCCGACAATCGTCTTTTTACCTGAGCCCAGAATTTTTCTTATGGATATTTCTTTGCTTCGATCTATTGATTTGGAAGCGGCAAGATTTATAAAATTAATCCAGGCGATTCCCAGCACAAGGACGGCAATGACGACCAGGAAATATAAATTCTTATAGTCGCTGTTTGTTGTAATCTCATTTGCGAGATCTGAATTCAAATGAATTGTTGAAAGGGGTTGCAAAGAGAGCTTTGCTGAAATTTCATTTTTACTAAGCACGGGGGCCAGATTAGTTTCAACGAAATCAGGTAGTTTGCTTTCCAGTTGTGCGATGGCTGGTTCTTCGGCCAGTAACAGATAGGTATAGGCAACCAATCCACCCCACGGATTATCAAAGTCATGTACGAATACTTCATTTGAAAGAAGGTAGTCTATCTTCAAGTGTGAGTTAGGTGCGATGTCGGCGAATACACCGGTGATCAGGTAGGCATGCTGTCCCGTATTACTGTTGAACATCATACTTTGCCCGACGGCATCGTCGGTATTAAAAAACTTTCTTGCCATGGAAGTAGAGAGTGCCATAGAGCCGGGGTTATGAAACACTTTATCTGAATTTCCGTGAATCCAGTCAATAGTAAGAACCTTTGATATTGATGAATCACAATAGAAGACATTCTGTACACTGAATGCCTTGGGCTCGCCAGCCGTTGTGCTGATAGTGCCCTCGTCCCTGACCAGCCTTACAAACTCGGTGACGATGTCCGGGTATTCTTTTTTGAGCGTCGGGCCTAGGCCAGGAAACCCTTGTGCCGATTTTAATAACTGATCACCATTCTTAAAAAAGTCAGAACGAACCCTTACGATTTTCTTGTAGTCCTTATGAAACTTGTCGTAGCTGAGTTCATAAGAAACATAAAGCGAAATAAGAACAAACGAGGCGATGCCTGTTGCCAGGCCGATTATGTTCAGGCTATTTTGAATTTTCTGAATTTGAAATATCCGCCATACCATTTTTAGATTTTCGCGTATCATATCCATATAAAATTAAATTTTCTTTTTTATCATTTCTGATCTCTATCGTGATCTTTTTGGCGCCGATTTTCATCTTCTTTCATTTATGTCTGCAATTCCAGTGCATTCTGAATCCGCAGTGCCAGTGTTCGATTGTTGGTTCGGTGAATATTGTGCGGAGTGCCAGTTACACCCTTTCAAAAGAGACTTCGAGGCAATCAGAATCTATATCTCTGTATTGATCGATTGAGTCACTCCAGGATTTTTTCGTTCTTAAGAATCTGAGCCATTAAAGAATTATAGAATTTCTATAAAAACAGAAAACATCCCGCGTCGGTCGATCTTAGCCAAACCGCAGAACAGACGAACACCGAGCAGCAGAATACCGAAGTTTAGAAAAAGAAAAACCCTCAGATGATCTGAGGGTTCTTGTACCGTGGAGGTCCCGAATATCGAACCGGTTTCTGTTAAATCTTAGCCAATTCAAGGAATTCATCGAGAATCTCTAACGCCTCGCCCGGGATTTTGAGTACATTAAGTGTTGACATACTGGCACAACATTGCTTCGAGGACATTTTCAGCTAATACTGCGAAACATCGCTAAACAGCCAATGCATGCTGCGCTGACGATCTCGTGCCTTGCCATTGGTATATCTGGAACGCTTTTGATCCTTCTATATCTGCGATTTGAGCTCACCTACGACACCCAGAATTTCAACGCGGAGCGCATTTATCTGATCACAACTAATGCCATCAAGACCCACGAAAAAACGATCGATGTTGCATGGAAGAACACTCCCGCTCCACTAGGTCCGACTCTCGCAAACGAAATTCCTGGTGTGGAAGGGTACACAAGACTTTTTCAATTCTGGAGTTCAAGCTCAATAAAGCTCCAAGAGGGCGAGAATGTTTTCGACGAAAAAAACGTCTACGCCGCTGACCCCTCGGTATTCACAGTGTTTTCGTTCGACTTTGTTGAAGGTGATGCTGAAACAGCTCTCATTGGACCCGACAAAATCGTTATCTCCGAATCACTCGCAAAGCGATTATTCGGAGATGAGAATGCCATTGGAAAGATCATTAATTCTAAACTCACGTCGTCGGGGCTCCCCCTTCTCATTACCGGGGTCTTTCGCGACTTACCGAAGAACGTTCATTTGTTTGTGGATGCCCTTGTGTCTTCTGAAACAGATCGTTCCCTACAAACCTACTATTACAATTTATTCAATGTTTATACTTACGTTCTTCTTCATCCCGACACTGATGCAAACAGTCTTGCAACAAAGCTTACTGGAATTTATACGAAGCATCTGGATCCGGCAATAGAGCCTGTATTGGTAAGCGCGACCCATAAGCTGAATCCGCTTAGAACCATTCACCTCGACGCAAATGGGGGAATGACCTATGTCTACATTTTCAGCCTGGGGGGAATTCTGTTGCTGTTCATCTCGGGGATCAGTTATGTTAATCTCGCCACTGCCCGTATCAGCAGCAGAAGCCTGGAGGTCGGAATTCGGAAGATACTGGGTTCACAGCGGAAACAGATAATCATCCAACTCATCGGCGAATCCCTTGCCTTTACGACAATATCGGCATTGCTGTCAATTGCCATTGTTGTTATTTTCCTTCCCCCTGTCAACGAAACGCTAAACCTGAATTTGCAAATAGCAGGCCTGGTGGACTTCCGATTAGTGATCGGAGCGTTGATCTTAATCGTGTCGCTGGGTGTATTTGGTGGAGCTTATCCTGCATTCTCTATCGCATCCGTCGAACCTATCAAGGCAATAAAAGGCAAAGTCAGCACAAGGGCAACCCTGCGAAAGGTCCTTGTCACCATTCAATTCACGGTCGCCATTTTAGTGGTCGTTTGTACTGGAGTTATTTACGACCAACTGGAGTATTTAAGCAACAAAGATCTTGGGTTTAACAAGAGCCAGGTGATGAATATCACGCTGAGTGACGAAGCTGATGTGAGCCGATATCACACATTTAAAAAAACCTTAGCGCAAAATAATACCATTCTTTCGATTGCCTCTTCGAACTTTCTCCCCGGGAAGGACGATATGGGACGACGTCCTGTTGCTGTCGATGGCTCTCCCAATCAAGAACAGATGTTCGCTTACGCCGGGCGATTCGATCACGATTTCCTTTCGACGATGGATATCGAGCTTCAATCGGGAAGGAATTTTTTACCCGATCTTCCGGGTGATACGGCAGCAATGATCGTTAACGAAACGCTGGTCCGTGCCTTCGAATTGAATCAGCCATTAGGTGAAAAAGTGCGATTCGGCGGAAAAGGCAATCCAAGATTCTATACGATCATTGGCGTAGTCAAAGATTTCCATCAAAGCTCGCTATATAGTCCCATACAACCGCAAGTATTTGTGCTTAAAACCGGAGGTAATCTTCTCCTTAAGCTATCGGCGAACGACATGCGCTCAACCATGGATTTTATTGAGAAAAGCTGGTCGAAGACGTTTCCCGGTTCACCCTTCTCTTACAGCTTTCTTGATGATGAGCTTCAGGATGGTTATAAAAGTGAACGGATCAGGGGTAAAGTATTTTTTTTGTTGTCCCTGCTTACAATCGTCACAGCCGTCATCAGCTTGTTCGGTCTCGCCTCTTATTTTGCCGCTCAACGCACTAAGGAAATTGGGATCCGAAAGGTCCTTGGCGCAACTCTTTGGGATACAGTTTTCTTAATTACGAGTGACTTTATTGTCCTTGTCCTTATTGCTGCGGTCCCTGCTTTCGTGATCGCCTGGTTCGTAGCTGACCAGTGGCTTGGAAACTTCGCCTTTCGAGTCAGGCTGGACTATGAAATATTCGCCCTCTCGCTGGTGTTTACATTGCTCCTGACATTGCTCACCACAGGTTTTCACGCGTGGAGAGCTGCATCCGTTAACCCTGTCAGAAGCCTTCGCGCTGAATAGAGTCTCGTAAACAAGATTTGACAAATCATTAACACTTCTGCGGTTACCGACACGTAGAAACTGATTGCATTTGTGACTAGCTTCGATAAGCACTCAAACAGTCGCGCTATGATCATGCTTCGGACACTAAAACGTCACAAGTCATATACGTTACCGTCACTTCTTGGCTTTGCCCTTAGCCTATCGTTAACATTATTTGCCGCGTTGTGCATCATAAACGAAAGGCAGTACGATACTTTTCATCCTGATCACGACAACATTTATAGGGTGACATCGGAATTGATCTACAAGGGTGGAACAACGTCGACATTCGCGAGGGTAATGCCATGGGTAGGCCCTTACCTGGCCGCCGAGTTCCCGGAAGTAGAAGCGGTTGCCCGGTTTCAAAAACCGGAACAAATGGTAATCACAGTTAACGATAAGCAAATCAAAGAAGCTAAAGTTACCTGGGTCGACTCTGCATTCTTCGATGTTTTCGGGTTCAAGCTTACCGTCGGAAATCCTCAGGAAGCTTTGAAACGCCTTGGCTCAGCCATTCTCACCGGCAAGACCGCGATTAAATATTTTGGTACCATCGACGTGATCGGAAATACAATCACTGTCGGAGGAAATGCTTACACCATAACCGGGATCGTCGAAGACGGCAGCGTTAACTCACATTTCTCATTCAATGTACTATTGAATTCCTACTATCTGACCCGCGGATGGACAGCGACGGAAAGGGGAACGCATCGTTCGATGTTTGTATACACCTATGTGAAGTTCAAAACTGATTTCAACGCAGAATACTTCAGGCAAAAGCTGAAAAGTTTTGAGGATCGCTATCTTACTGCCGCGGATCTCGCAGAAACAGGCCTTTCCGACTGGACTCTTTCGTTGCAGCCAATAACAGATATTCACCTGGGTTCAAATATGAAACGCGAATTGGAGGAAAATATCGACACGTCCATCGTTGACCTTATCTCGATCGTTGCATTGATCATCGTTGTTATCGCCGGATTCAATTATATTCTTATCAACATGGCTGTGTATTCGCAACGAATGAAAGAGATCGCGATAAAGAAAGTGCACGGTGCTCGACAAAGGACCATTGTGCTGCAATTTTTTCGTGAGTCGATAGGCTTTATTCTGATCGCCGTTGTTTTGGGATCTATTTTCCTGGTGATCGAACTCGCGTTGTTCGGCAATCCACTGACAGACGGAGCGATAGACCGGACCATACTGTATTCGCCATGGTTCATTGGAACTGTTCTCGCTGTAGTTATCATAATCAGCCTGATCGGTGCCATCTATCCATCAGTGATTTTTGGTGCTACTAAACCAATAAACGTCTTTCACACCAGACGGGACAGTATCGGAAACCTCTCCTTTCTTTATAAGCTGTGCAGTATACAGGCTATTGTGTCAATCGTCATGATTGGATTCACCTACGTCGTGATCCTGCAGATGTCTTTTTTTAACACGAAGGACTACGGATTTGACAAGGACAACCTTATTGTTGTTTCTACTCCACCGCAGTGGTCGCAGTTTGAATCCTTCCGGAACGAGCTCGTGCAGGATCCAAAAATTGCTGGTGTTTGCCAGGTGCTTAGCTATCCCGGTGGATTTGTTGAGGAAGGAATGGTTAGAGCTGAAGGTCATGACGAAACATTCCTGATGCCATCATACGATGGATGCGACAATTTTGTCGAGACCATGGGATTCACAATGGTTGAGGGTCGCCCGTTGAATAGAAATGACGACTGGACGTCTGTGGTGATCAACGAGGCAGCGGTAAAACGGTTCGGGTGGCAAGGGTCTGCAATTGGCCGGAAAATATTTTCTATTGAACAACGAGGTGTGGAAATGCCGTATAGCGTTGTTGGAGTGGTGAAGGACTTTCATTACTACTCCGCCCACGAGCGGGTTGAACCGTTTCGTATTCACATGAGATGTAGCCGGGTGGACGACATCCTGATCAGAGTTAAAGCTGGTGCAGACATAGATATCGTAAACAGCATCAAAACCGCGTGGGAAAAGGTTGATTCGAATTCTCTGTTTGACTACACGATTGTTCGCGACGTTTATACAAGCAAGTACGGACGCGAGCAAAAGTTAGTGGATATCTTCCTGGTCTTTTCTGTTGTAGCGATCATAATAGCGGCGATTGGATTTTATGGCATTGCGTCGATCACCGGCCATCGTCGTGTGAAAGAGATTGCCATCCGGAAAACACTGGGCGCTACGGCCTTAGAAATATTCGTCCACGTTATGGTAAGAATATTCCGGCTAACTCTTTTAACGGTTGCGATATCTATTCCAATACTATACACAGTTGCTGACGGCTGGCTCTCCCAATTCCCATATGCAACTGAGATCAATCCGAATATTTTCCTTGTGCCCAGTGGAATTATAGGCATCGTTGCTATGGTTTCATTCTCCTATTTCATCATCAAGGCGTCGGGAGCAGAACCGGGTAGAGTGTTAAGAAGCGAATAACAGGGCAGCCCTGCGTCTTAATACTAAGGGAGTCTATTTTCCAATCATGCGTATTTACTCAATCTTGAGTATGTTAATCTTAGTCGTGCTCAAAAGTCATCGCCGATTTTTCACAGCTTATCGGTAATGCATATGCAAAGCGTACTGGATGATCCTTCAAAATTCAAAGATGATGAACCAGAAAGTATCGTACCCAAAGGCTCAGATACTCAGGAGTTTGAATCGAAATGAGAATCGTTCAGTAGACCAACTGAACGGGACTTTATCGAACCACTAAGTCTCTTAACTAGAGACTTAGCAATTCGAAATGCGTGAAAACGCAGAAGTACAGTGGAGGTGTCGAATATCGAACCGGTTTGTTAGAAATTTGACCGAATTCGAGACTTGGGACCCCATCTCTAGTGTTAACAGAATAATGCTTTAGGAACAATGGGCATATATAGATGTGTCCTATCGTCACATCTTTATGCTCGTTCAATACCAGATTGAACACTTCGGCTGAGTGGTGAACAAGTGTCTTGCCAACAGAGCTAAATGTTCATGCCAAATTTCGCTTGATATATTTTTGGAGAATATCTTCATTACACTAGTGACTTTGGAAGTCGTGCGTTTAGCGGGTCAGCCCTCCATTTTTTTCTTCATCATTAATGCAGTCACCACTCCAGCCAAAATGATCCCGATTGGCAATAAAACATTATCAGTGGCTAGATATGAAATCAAGGCGACCGCCACTCCGATCCCAATTCTCACTAAAGCAAAATTGTAAATCGGCGTAGCCTCTTTCGATTATTATTCACACAGTGCGTTTGAAAAATTATTTCGCTTAAAGAATTCAGTGCTTGAACGTGTAAGATCAAACCTATAGCTAACTAAAAAGTGAAGTTATTATCGGTGACACCCTTATAACTAGATCAACAAGCGAGCCTACAGAGGCTGCTTTCGAAATTCCCTCCCAAAGAGATGCAATAACTGTTTTATTTGGAGTTGGCTTTGCCAATTGACTGGTTATTGTGTCGATGTCGCTAACAATTTCAAGTTTTGTTTCTTCTCTCAATTCCTGTGAATTTTTAACTGCGTCACGCAGATCAGCCAGTACTTTGCCGGCGTCCTCATATTTAACATTCACCTGATTTCCATCCCCAAGTGTGATGATATTTTGTCCAGTTGCTTCGATCTTTATACCCGTAAATCTATCCTTTGTATACGAGCTTGGACCCTCAATTTTATCAATGCCGGCTGCTGTAATGGAGTACCATTCTGTCTCAGATGGTATGGTTACTCCTTTGGGCGTCGTGTATGATCTTTTCTCCACTTCGATATCAAGCCACTCTTGACTTATTAAATAGTTAACGTGTCCAACGACTTCTGTCGCCTTAAATCCGTGTAGATCCTTCAGATCACTACGCACATCACTTATTTTTACGTGTGAGCCTTTTTTCCCTTTTCTACTAGTTGCATTCTTGTTTCTGTCGTAGAAGTATTGCAAGATCATACCTCGGATTTGATCGTTGCTGTAATTAGTTGTTGGTGCTTTTGCCATTTTTGACATGCTTAAAACAAAAAGCCCACTCACTGCAACTCTCGTAACAGCAATGGGCTCATTTAAAATTATAGAATTTCTATAAAAACAAAAAACATCCCGCGTCGGTCGATCTTAGCCAAACCGCAGAACAGACGAACACCGAACAGCAGAATACCGAAGTTTAGAAAAAGAAAAACCCTCAGATGATCTGAGGGTTCTTGTACCCAAGGCCGGAATCGAACCGGCACGCCTTGCGGCACACGATTTTGAGTCGTGCGCGTCTACCAGTTCCGCCACTTAGGCCTGTTAGAAATACTAGTTCCCTCGGTAGAAAGGGATGCAAATATGCCTAAAACTTTACTCCTCCCCAAGATCATCTTTCCACAAAATTTTCAGCCCTTCCACCGCTCCATCACCACATCTCCTAAAGGCGAAATACTGTACCCCACCTCGTGACTAACCGTCAACCCAAGGTTCTTTAGTTTCCTCACGTTGATCTTGAAATCGAATTTGTCCATCTGCATAATGTCGGCCAGGTCCCCCGCCCTCCGTTCAGGATACCTCTTTATCAACTTCATCACCTTCATCACCCACGGCCCCCTCGTCTTATCGAGGCGCTCCAACTTCACCTTCAATTTTGCAAACTCCTCGTCCGCCAGCTCCGTCCGCTCCCTCAATTCCAAACGCGGATCCTCCGACTCATAAGCAACCGAGATCTTATATAACACACCTTCACCCTTCGAATGCTTGTTAACGGTAGCCATCATCTCTTCCACACTCTCGAATCCCGCCTTCCTTGCATCCGCCTTCGTGATCGCGCCCTCCTTTATAACTGTTACGTCAACTACCTTGATCACACCAATTGCCGTTTTCATCGTCGCACCCTTCTTTGCCCCCGGCTTCTTCCATCGCCGGAACGCCAGCGTTATTGCCCCCGACCTGATACCCAACAACTGTTCAACCCTGAACATCATAACTCAAAAAGCTATTGTTCAAATTTCTCCAAACTAAATGCCTGCGACCTCTCCGCAAACAACGTCTTCACCTGACCCCATACACTATTAAAGAGATCCGACTTCCTGTACGCCTCCAGGTCAGCATCACTATTCCAATAACTCATCGTCGCAAAACAATTGGGATCATCATGATCACGCAACAACTCCAGATGGGTACACCCCGGAAACGTAGCGATCTTCTTACGGTGCTCCGAAAATATCGCCAGGAATTCGTCAACCCCGGCGTCGGTAAAATGCATCCTTACTATCCTTATCAACATTGTTATATCATTTTTCTGATTCAGCCAGATCAAATTACGACAATCCAACGAAAGACAAATCATCGTGCAGGCGTCAGGTTTTCCTGATGATTTTAATGCTGATTTTGATTTCTATGCACCATTGCATTACAATGTTCGTATGTTGCATCAGGTAAATGCCATACGCCATGAACACTTACATTTTATCCTCTCTCAACGCAGTAGTCGTCGATTGGCTGCTTGAAAACATGCCATCGTTGGGCTTGTTAGCTGTCATCATTTGGGCTGGCTGGAAATACTTTTCGTGGCTCAACGAGAAATTCAATAAGATCGAATTCAGGTTCGTCACAATCGAAAACAAGCTGGATAATCACGAGGTCCGGATCATCAACGTTGAAACCACGCTCAAAGAAGTTGTGGTCAGTCAAAATAAAATAGAAAATCGACTCGCCGTGGTAGAAGTCAAGATCGACGAACTATCTAAAAGAATGGAAGATGGCTTCTCAAGCCAATCCAAAAGGATCGATGACTTGTCCAAAAGAATGGAAGACGGCTTCGCAAGTCAATCCAAAAGGATCGATGAATTGTCCAGAAGAATGGAAGAGGGTTTTGCAAGGCAATCCGAAAGAATGGACAAAGGCTTCGCCATGCAACATGAAATGAACATGAAAATACTCTCCATCCTCGAAGGTCATCAAAAACCCCCAGCCATCATGGTCATCAACCCCGACAACTAAAACTCTGGCGTTATAATTGCCCGCCCATTTCAAAAACCACACTATGCAAAAGGGCGGCAAATCAAAACAAGTTCGCAAACCACAATCTCAACAGCGACCCGGCAGTCAAAAGGAGATGACCCCTCAGCCAGTCACCGAAGACAATCGTCCCGGCTCCGGAAAACTTCTCAACAAAGTCGCCATCATCACCGGCGGCGACAGCGGCATCGGTCGTGCCACAGCAATACTGTTCGCCAAAGAAGGCGCCAAAGTCGTTATCGCCTACCTCAACGAACACGCCGATGCCCATGAAACACAAGAGCGCGCTTCCGAATACAGCGAATGCATCATTATCCCTGGCGATCTATCGAGACAATCACATTGCAAGAAAGTCGCCGATAAGGCAATTAAAAAGTTCGGCCAAATAGATATCCTCATCAACAACGCCGGACTCCATTGGGAACAAACAGACTTCCTGAAAATCTCTGAAAGTCAACTCAAGAAAACTTTTACCAACAACGTCTTCCCCTTCTTCTGGCTCACGCAAGCCGCACTACCCCACATGAAGAAAGGATCGTGTATCATCAACACCGCATCAGTAACCGCCTATCGCGGAAGCGGAGCACTCATCGATTACGCATCCACCAAAGGCGCCATCGTTAGTTTCACACGAAGCCTCGCATCCAACCTTGCCGAAAAAGGGATCCGTGTCAATGGTGTCGCACCGGGACCCGTATGGACTCCTCTGATCGCATCTACCTTCAAACCCGAAAAGGTTGCAGAGTTCGGAAGCGATGTACCCATGCAACGGGCCGGCGAACCAATCGAGATCGCCACAGCGTACCTCTTCCTGGCAAGCAACGACGCATCGTATTATACTGGACAGTTCCTCCATCCGAACGGAGGAGAAATTATTAACGGATAAATATCTTGTTTATGAGACCGGACAGCGAAATACCAAAACAACTTCAAGGCGAAAGCTCCGACATTGAACAACATCTGGATACGTCCACCCCAAGGCAAGCTCATTCCACCTTCGTGGACGCATCGCGGCGTATGCTGAACATCAACAACTGGCAGGACATCAGTGGACCATTGTCTGCAGCCTTTCAACTGACCAACGAACACGGCGATATAGTTGACCGCGTTGCACAGCCCGGCGATTATATACGTATCAATCTGCCCGGCCCTGGAACCGCAACGGGCGAAGGATACGATTGGGTTCGCATCGAATCGATCGACGATAAACCAAATCCTGCCGGCGATCACGAAGTACTAATGATGCGCGTCAGACCCGCACCAAGTCCCGTCAACAACGAAAGCGATGTCGCGCACTTCTTCGACAATGCTGCAACGAGTACATTCATGATCGAGCGACACGATCTTCGTATCGTTGCCTCCGTTCATGGACGCAACGAATTACCGAACAAAGATGTGGAACGAACTACCGATAAGTTAAGAAACACTGTCGTGGCCGGCGCCGCCACCTCGGGAATGGGTGCCTTTCAATGGAACCTACTTACCCAGGGAATATTAAAAGGGCTGGCATAACCAGCCCTTAAAATATGGTTAAGTTAAGTTGTAATTGGTTGGTGATTACTCTGCGTTCTCCTGCTCTTCCACCTCTTCCTCTTCTTCTTCCGCGCCCTCTTCGGTGCGTGCTGCTTTAACGTTGATCGCAGTCTCCGCAACATCCGTTAAGGTTTCGTCGGCATTCTTCTCTTCGTTGAGAGTTTCCTCTAGAAGATCAGCGATCTCGTTCAATCCGAGTGTCTTCGCGAAAGTCCGAAGCGTTCCATAAGTAGCGATCTCATAGTGCTCAACTTTTTGAGCAGCCGAGATGATACCCGCGTCGCGCATCACACCTTCGTCAGATTCTTCCATGATATCCTCAGCTTCAGTGATCAGTCCGTCCATAGCCTCACACTTCTTAGCCTGCGCAGATTTGCCAAGGAGTTCAAAGACCTTCTCGCATCGCTCAACGTGTCCCTCCGTTTCCTCGAGGTGGGTCTCCAATGCGTCGATCAGATCTTCTGAAGTTGCCTGCTTGATCATCTTGGGTATTGCTTTTGTTAGAGCTTTTTCAGCCCAATAAATATCCTTTAGCTCTTCCTCGAAAAGCTTTTGAAGCTTCGAATGATCGTCCAGTGACTGATTCTTTTGGGATGCTCCATTGGATGTCTTTGAGGCAGACTTCTTCGGTGCTGCCTTTGATGTGGATTTTGCTGTTGTGGTTTTCATAACATGAAAATTATGTTGAACAAATGAAAACACAGGGTTGTCAACATACGTGCCACCGCAGCATTGATCGCATTGGTAAAAAGCTACTTCGAGTTGATGATTTAATTCAACACGGATGCACGAATTGAAAGTGTAGAAAATCTGCCGTCCCTGGAGTTATACCGATGCCAGAAATTTTTCGGTCATCTCCAGTGTGTAGTGAATATCGTTGTCGGATAATGCGGAACAAATGAACCATGACTCATAAGCTGACGGAGGTAAATAAATCCCGGCTTCGAGCATGAAATGAAAGTATTTCTTGAAACGATCGTTGTCACCACGTTTGGCATCATTGAAGTCATTCACCTCGCCCTCGGTAAAATGGATGCTGATCATGGATCCCTTCTGATTAACAACAAGCGGAATGTTCTTCGAAGCAGATATGGCTCTCATTCCATCGGCTAACTGTTGTCCTTTGTCATTGAGTGACGTGTAAACCGAATCGTTGTCGGCCAAATACTGCAGCGTTGCAAAACCTGCCGACATAGCTATCGGATTTCCTGATAATGTACCGGCCTGGTATACATCACCAAGCGGAGCAACACGACTCATGATCTCCTTCTTTCCTGCGAAAGCGCCGACCGGCAAACCACCACCGATGATCTTTCCAAACGTTACGAGATCTGCAGCAACACCATAAACTTCCTGTGCTCCCCCTTTTGCAAGACGAAACCCGGTCATCACTTCATCGAAGATCAGTACGATACCATAACGGGTACATTCCTCACGAAGCATTTCCAAAAATCCCGGCTTCGGCGGAACACAGCCCATATTACCTGCAACGGGCTCCACGATGATCGCGGCAAGCTCACTTCCGTGTTGCGATAAAATGCCCTTCACTTCATCGGTATTGTTGAAGCTGCAGACCAAAGTATCATCGGTAACTGCAGTAGGAACACCACCTGCCAATTTTATTCCAAGCGTTGCCATTCCACTTCCCGCTTTCTTCAGGAACATGTCGGCGTGACCATGATAATGTCCTTCGAATTTCAAAAGCTTCGTGCGACCGGTATAACCGCGAGCCAACCGAACTGCCGACATACAGGCTTCGGTTCCGGAGTTCACCATCCGCACCATTTCAACATTCGGCACCATCGTGGTTATCAACTTCGCGATTGATGTCTCCATCTCCGTGGGAGCTCCATAAGAAAATCCTTTTTCCACCTGGGCTGCAACAGCCTTCGTAACATGTGGATGTCGGTGACCGAGAACCATCGGTCCCCATGAGTTGATAAAGTCGATGTACTTGCGACCGTCTTCGCCGAAAAGATATGCGCCCTTTGCAGAGCTCATAAACAACGGAGTGCCTCCAACCTGCCGGAACGCCCTCACAGGAGAATTCACACCACCGGGAATATATTTTTGTGCTTCAGAGAAGAGTTGCTCGTTGCGCTCCATTAGTTACTTCAGGAAATTCTGATTATACAATTGAGCAAACTCACGCGCGAAATAAGTTGCAATGATATCGGCGCCTGCGCGGCGTATGGCTGTCAGAGATTCGATCATAGCCGATTGCTCGTTAAGCCATCCCTTTTCGGCTGCCGCTTTGATCTGTGCGAATTCGCCCGATACCTGGTAGGCTGCAACCGGCACGTGCACGGACTGTTTCACTCTATATATAATGTCGAGATAAGGCCCCGCCGGCTTCACCATAACAATATCGGCTCCCTCGTTCACATCGGTGATCGCCTCTTTCACGGCTTCCGTCGAATTCCGGAAGTCCATTTGATAGGTCTTTTTGTCTCCAAAACCGGGGGCGCTATCCAGGGCGTCGCGGAACGGACCATAGTAACCCGACGCATATTTTGCGGAGTACGAGAGAATCCCGGTGTTCGTAAATCCTTTTTCATCCAATGCAGCTCGGATGGCCTTTACACGCCCATCCATCATATCGGAAGGTGCAATAAGATCTGCTCCCGCCTCGGCGTGTGTTACCGACATCTTCGCGAGCACTTCAACAGTTGGATCGTTAACGATCTGTTGATCTTTAACGATGCCGTCGTGGCCATAGCTCGAGAACGGGTCGAGTGCAACATCGGTCATCACGACCATCGTCGGATCGAATGCTTTTATCTTTCGTATCGCCTGCTGCATCAGCCCGTTCGGGTTGATCGCCTCTTTACCAGTGTTATCTTTTAAATCGTTATCGACTTTCACGAACAACAACACCGACTTCAATCCCAGCTTCGAAAGACTTTCGATATGCTTTTCGAGCGAACCGATCTGGATGCGCGAATACCCAGGCATGGAAGAAATGACGAGATCCTTCTCCTGGTCGCCAACAATGAACAGCGGCACGATGAGTTGCTTCGGCGTTAATATCGTTTCGGCAACCATATCGCGAACCACCTGGTTTACCCGCAGTCGTCGATGACGGTTAATGAGATCCATTGACAATTAATATAAGGAGCGGCAAAAATAGTCTTTTTAATCCCGAATTATCTCATTGAGGATCGATCTTCCTTCCGAAGAACTGAGTACTTCCTGCGCACAATACCTCCCGGCGTTGGAAAAATCACTCTCGACGAACGCCCTGTTGACCCTGAAGCTCTTTTTGCCATCGAGACTGTGTACTGCACCGATGAAAGTCATCTGCTGTTTGTCGATAGTAACGTGCGCGCTGATCGGGGCCGAGCATCCGCCTTTGAGCTCGTGAAGGAAGTCGCGCTCCGCCGTAACGGCCCTGAATGTCTGCAGGTGATTGATCTTAGCAAGCTTATCGAGAACGACTTTGTCGTCGTGACGGCATGCGATGGCGACGGCCCCCTGGGCTGGTGCGGGTAGCATCCAATCGAGGGTGAGACGATGAGAGACCTGGATGTCGAGGCGATCGATCGCAGCCTTCGCCATGATCAGTCCATCGAAATCGGATTCCAGTAATTTTTGAATTCGTGTCTCTACGTTGCCGCGAATGTTGGTGGTCTCATGATTCGGGAATCTTTCGAGCCATTGCGAGCGACGGCGAATGCTGCTCGTGGCCACCACGAACTTCTCCTGGCCAGGAAGCTTTCCTTTGTGGATGAGCACATCGTGGAAGTCGGCACGCGGGAGCACTGCGGCTATGGTTGTGCCTTTGGCGGTAACTACGGGGACATCTTTTAGCGAATGAACGGCGATGTCGGCGTCTCTACTTAATAGTGCGATGTCGAGTTCGCGGGTAAAGACGCCTTGTACACCCATCTCGTAGATTGGGTTCACGAGGTCGATATCGCCGGAGCTTCGGACGGGAACGATCACACAGCTCACACCTGTTTCGAGAAGTCGTGCGGCGACCTCATTGGCTTGCCATAATGCGAGCCGGCTGCTCCTCGTTGCCAATCTCAATGCTTGCATCTTAAATGGAGTATGCTTCGCGGCGACGCATCCAATCGTTGAATGCTGCCGAATGATAAGTAATGATCTCTTCTACGTGAGGTATCTCCGATAACCTGGATGTCTTTGTGTTCTTAATGCTTTCGGATATAGTATCGACGTCGAAGACCTGGATGGTATTCATGCGATAAACACGCGGCGATACGTTGCGTGGCACGGAAAGGTCGAACACGATCTTTATGGAATCGGCTATATGTTCGCGATCTACGATGTGTGTTGAAGCATTTGTTGTAACGATCACAGCATCTGCATCGATCAACGACTGCGACAACGCTGCTATCGGGAATTGCATCACATCATACTTCGATCCTATGTTGTGAAGCTTCTCTTCATCACGGTTCACCAGCCTGATACTGCAGAGAGGTAAATAGTCCCTGATGTACTTAATGACAAGCTCTCCCGTTTCCCCGGCGCCGACAACCGATACGGTGTTGATATCGTTTCGTTCAACGAGCTGCTTGATTGCTGCATAGGGAACCGACAAGGTCCCATCGGAGAACGACGTGTTGTTCTTTACCTCTTTCGAAGCCTGCAACGCAAAGTTGTACATCTTTTCGAGAATACCGTTGGTGCGCCCGAAGTCCTTCGCCCCTTTAAACGCTGTCTTAATTTGCGAGATTATCTCGTAGTCGCCGACGATCTGTGATTCGAGACCGGATGCCACCCTGAAAAAATGATTGATGGCGTCGGTTCCTTTTTTTATGTAGATCAGGTTATCTAACTCTTCTTCGGAGCATCGACCTTGCGATTGCAAGATCTCTTTTAAAAGATCTGCATCGTGAGACCATGTGTAAATCTCCGTTCTGTTGCAAGTCGATAAAATAAAAAATGGTACGTCCGAAATAGTATCGTTATAAGTATCGCGACAGGCTTCTGCATTGAATGCAAAGCGGCTTCGTGTAAGCAACTCAGTTGTCTTGAAACTTACACCTGCAACTATGATAGTTTGTCTAATCTTATTCTTCATTCCACTCGACACAAATCGGGTTTCAAAGATAAAACATCGGCGGAAGTTTATTAATTTCAATTGATGACCGAAACCCGCGAACGAGAGGTAATTGCCAAACATCTAAGCCCATCTTTCTTCCTTGCCGCGCTTGTAACTCTACTCGGTTTCAGCGTGTTGATGGGGTGGATCTTCGATATCCAATTTCTCAAACGACCACTCGAAGGACTCACCGCCATGAATCCTATTACTGCGGTATCGTTTGTGTTGATCGGCGCCAGCCTCGCGATCAATTCTGTCAAAGGCAAAAATATCGGGTTTTCACTATATATCCTTCCCGGTATCGCAATACTCCTCATTTTATTGAAAATCGCCGGCCTGGACATTGATACAACGCTCTTCTTCCGCGGGTCTACATCTGGTCAGGACCTAAGACCGTTCCTGATACCGCCGATGACCATGTGGAACATTCTGCTGGTTGGTATCGCCGTGATCCTTACCACTCACGGATCGCAGGAAGCAAGAACCATTGCCAACATCATTATTGCCATCACATTTATAACAGCGCTGTTCGCAGTTATCGGTTATTCCTACAACGTGTCCGAGTTTGGTGACTTCACGGTAAGGCCGATGGCCGTTCACTCCGCCATCGGGTTCATCCTGCTCGATCTTTCTGTATTGCTTATCAATCGCGAGGCAAGTTTCATGAAAGAGATCATGAGCCCTAACTCAGGTGGTACTATTGCCCGTGTTATCATCCCAATGGCGCTCGCCTTCGCAGCGCTCGTCGGATACAGCAGGCTCATCATCGAGCTGGAGTTCCCGATCTCCCTGGAACTTGGCGTGTCTGCACTGCTTACGCTTTTTGCCTCGCTTTTTGTTGTGGTCGCGATCTTAGTCGCAAAGAAACTCAATGCCGACGACCGGGTTCGTCGCGTAACAGAACGCCAGCTTGAAAAGATAAACACGGAACTCGAACATGAGGTTGTTGCCCGACAGCAAGAGTTCAATCAAAACGAAAGACGATATCGTTCACTGATCGATCAAAGTATCGATGGGATCTCGTTATCGGATGGCAATAACAGGTTGGTATTCCAAAGTCCTGCTGCCGAACGTATTACCGGTTACTCATTCGAAGAACGTCAAAAACTCCCCGGCACCGCCATCGTGCATCCCGACGATATTGCGAATGTCTACGCAACGATGGCAACCATCAAAGAATCGCCCGGCAAGTCGGCAAAATATCAATGGAGGGTTCGTCACAAAAATGGACATTATC
Source organism: uncultured Ohtaekwangia sp. (assembly GCA_964490505.1). Classification (GTDB taxonomy): domain Bacteria; phylum Bacteroidota; class Bacteroidia; order Cytophagales; family Cyclobacteriaceae; genus ELB16-189. Next base: position 159,912 of record CAZBCP010000004.1, read on the forward strand.
TATGGATCGAAGGTGTGGCCACCAACCTCCTCGAAGATCCGAACATTCGCGCCATCCTCAACAATTATCGCGACATCACCGAACGAAAAGAAGCTGAAGAGAAGATCGCCGGCAGTGAAAAACGATTCAGAGCTCTTATCGAAAACAGTGTCGACGCCATTCTGCTTACAGATGAAAACCTGAAAGTTCTTTACCAGAGTCCGTCCGTTGAACGGATGACCGGTATTTCACTCGAGCACCGACGTCAAAATCCCAACGTTCGATACACGTACCAGGAAGATCTCCCAATGATGATGGCGCTCATCGAACGATCCAAAGAAACACCGGGTAAAGGAATTCCATTCTCTGCACGAATGGTCCACCTGTTCGGCCACACCATCTGGATAGAGGGTATGATCACCAATCTTCTGCAAGACAAGAATGTCGGCGCCATGGTCTTCAACTACCGCGATGTCAGTGAACGTCGCCTGCTGGAAGAACAACAGGCCTTGTTCACCTCCCTGGTGAATTCATCCGGCGACGCGATCATCAGTAAGAATCTTGAAGGAGTGATCACCAGCTGGAATCGCGGCGCCCAACTGCTCTTCGGTTACACGCCTTCCGAAGCGATCGGTGAGAACGTCATGATCCTCGTGCCACCGGAGCTTCGTAAGGAGGAATCTGAAATCCTAACTCGCATCCGCAAAGGAGAAAATGTAGAGTCGTTCGAAACCCGTCGCATTCGTAAAGACGGATCGGTAGCCTACATCACAATCACCGTCTCTCCTATTCGAAATGCCGACGGTACGGTTATAGGAGCATCGAACATCTCACACGACATAACCGAACGTCTCGACATTGAAAGAAAGCTTCGAAGCGAACGATCGATGCTTCGAACACTGATCGACAACATCCCCGACTATATCTATGTAAAGGATTCCAACTCACGTCACATCATCAACAACAAAGCAATGGTGGGATTGATCGGCGCCACGTCGGAAGCGGAAACTCTCGGAAAATCTTCCATGGACTTCTTCGGCGAAAATGTTGCCGAGGAATATCTCGAAGAAGACAAAAAAATACTCGAGACCGGCGAGGCGATGATCAACTTCGAAGAATCGACCATAACGAAGGCCGGCGAGCAAAAATATCTCCTCACTACGAAGGTTCCTCTCACCGATGACAAGAACCAGGTTATTGGTATCGTCGGGATCAGTCGCGACATCACCCAACAAAAACAAACAGAGCTTGATCTGAGGACCAGCAAGTACTTCCTGGAACGAGCACAAGAGGTCGCCAACGTAGGTCATTGGACGCTGCAAGCGGGACCCGGTGCGGGTTCGAAGCTGTTTCTCTCCAAAGAAGCCTGCAGGATCTTCGAGCTTGAACCAGGTTCATTCGATGGGCGCCTTCAGAGCTTTCTTGCCTTTGTACACCCGCAAGACCTTCATGAAGTAAATAAAGCAATGTCGCTGGCATTGGTGAACCAGGTTGCCTATTCTCTCGATCACAGGATCGTGGTAAAGAACGGCATCGAAAAGTGGGTGCACGTTCAAACTGAAGTTACGCCAGCCAACGAAAACAATGCACCGATGTTGTTAGGCATCCTGCAGGACATCACGATACGAAAGAAAACAGAGTCGGAGATCTTGTCTTTGAACGCCAGCCTGGAGAAAAAAGTGAGTGAACGCACAGCACAACTCGAAGCAGTGAACAAAGAGCTCGAAGCGTTCAGCTATTCTGTTTCGCACGACCTTCGTGCCCCCTTGCGCATCATCGACGGCTTCGCAACGATACTCGTGGAGGACGCCGTCGGTCTCGACGAGCGCATGACACGCAACGTGAAGACGATCGCGCGCAACGCCGCGAGGATGGGACAACTCATCGACGACCTCCTTAACTTCTCAAGACTCGGCCGCACACAGATAAAAGTAGCCGATGTAGATATGCGCGGATTGATCGACCAGGCGCTCGAAGAATTCCAGGCCGCGGACATCATTAAGAAAGCGGAGATCAACATCCACAACATCGAGCCTGCCCGTGGCGATAGCAGCCTCATCAAACAAGTATGGGTTAACTTATTATCGAACGCCGTCAAGTACTCGTCCCGGAAAGAACACCCGGTCGTCGAAGTTGGTATGGTGCCAAATACCAGCACGCCAACGTGGTATGTAAAAGACAATGGCGCCGGTTTCAGTATGGAATACTCAAGCAAGTTGTTCGGTGTGTTCCAACGACTCCACAAGCAAGACGAATTCGAAGGCACCGGTGTTGGACTTGCACTGGTTCAACGCATCATACTTCGTCATGGCGGAAATGTTTGGGCCGAATCGAAAGTCAATGAGGGCGCTACCTTCTTCTTCACATTGTCGGCCCAATAATATCCCTTGCGATTGAGTGGCCATTGTGGTATCTTAAGACAATTCGCTACAAATCTTTTTAATTAAAAACACGGTATGCCGCTTACCCCAAACACATCGATCACCGATGTGGACATTCTTTTAGTTGAAGACAATCACGACGAGGCTGAACTAACGATTCGAAGCCTCCGCAAAATAGATTCACATAGCAAGCTTGTTCATATTGACGATGGCGCCGAGGCGCTCGACTTCATCTTTGCACGCAACAAGTATTCTGAACGAAACATGGAGCATTCTCCAAAGATGATCCTGCTCGACCTGAAGCTTCCCAAAGTAAACGGGCTTGAAATACTCAAGCAGGTAAAATCGAACACACAAACCCAAAAAACTCCAGTTGTATTGCTCACTTCGTCGCGCGAAGAGCGCGATATCGAAGACGGATACTCTTCCGGCGCCAACAGCTATGTTGTGAAGCCAAACAATTTTGATTCATACACAAAAGCTATTTCAGAGCTGGGTCACTATTGGATGCATCTTAATACACATCTGTAATAATTAATTAATTATTATGAAATACATCATTGCTTTCGTAGCCGTGTGCTCTTGCGTATCGGCAATGGCCCAGGTCCCTTCTGCTGAGGTGCAGATAAAAGGTGCCTTGCTGGCAGCTCCCACCGCTTCCAAAGACGGCGCCATGGTTTATGGCTATAATGAAAAGTCGGAATTCGTTGTGCTTCGCAAGGGAACCAACGAAATGGTATGCCTCGCCGACGATCCTAAACAGGATGGCTTTAACGCAGCCTGTTATCACAAAGACCTGGAACCATTCATGGAACGCGGACGCGAGTTAAAAAAACTCGGAAAATCACCTAAAGAGATCCAGGACCAGCGTGAAGCCGACGTGAAAGAGGGCAAATTCAAAATGCCCGCCCAACCTACCACATTATATGTTTACTACGCGCCCACAGCAGGCTACAATTCGCAGACAGGCGAAGTAACCAATGGAAACTTCAGGTATGTAGTCTACATTCCATACGCTACTGCCGAGTCCACAGGCCTTCCTTTGAAGCCCAACGCTGAAGCACCAGGCATGCCCTGGCTCATGGACGCCGGTACACACCGGGCACATATCATGATCACGCCTCCGGCGGCAACGCATCATTGACGAGGTGACGAGATGACGAGATGACGAGGTGACGATGAGTCGAATAAATATCCTTATTCGTCGAGTGATTTTCGCAATCCAAAGTCTTCGTCCGATCTTCACCTGGCCCTATTGTCAACTCGTTTGCACATTGTGTACCAAATACACATCTTAGTGGCTCTAAAATCCATTAAGCCAAATGCGTTTTATCATTCCGGTCCTCCTCATTATTGCTGTTGCCTGCTCTACACAAACACCTAAAGACGATCCCAACGTACGTCCCGAGGAAAATCGTTTCACAACCACCATCCTCACGAAGCCCGGTGAGCTCGATGAACCCATGGTGATCGACTTTCTCCCGAATGGGAAGGTCCTGTTTGTTGAACGCAAGGGCGCGCTCAAATCATTCGACATCAATACAAGCATTGTAAAGACCATCGCTACAATACCGGTCAACACAAAATATACTAGCAAGGAAGGCGACGTGCGCGAAGCCGAAGAAGGACTGATGGGACTCGCAGTGCACCCGCAATACGATAAAAATCATTGGATCTACATGTATTATGCAGATCCCGACAGCGCTCAACACGTGTTGGCCCGTTGGGAACTTTACGATGACTCGTTGTATGCGAATACAAAGAAGGTCGTGATAGCTGTTCCCACACAACGCGAAACGTGTTGCCATACTGGTGGTGGCATGACGTGGGACGGTGATGGCAATCTTTATCTAACTATCGGCAACAACACCGGCAACCCTGTTGCGGGAACATCGGGTCTCGATGAAAGACCAGGTCGTTCGAGCTGGGACGATCAGCGCGGTTCAGGAAACACGAACGATCTTCGCGGAAAGATCATCCGGATACATCCGGATGATGATGGAGGTTACTCGATACCCGAAGGCAACTTGTTCCCCAAAGGAACTGAGAAGACAAGGCCCGAGATCTACACTATGGGTCATAGAAATCCCTGGAGGGTTTCACGCGACAGCAAGACAGGCTATATCTATTGGGGCGAGGTTGGTCCGGATGCTTCAAAGGATTCGATCATCGGGCCGCGTGGTTATGATGAATTCAACCAGGCTAAGAAACCTGGATACTTCGGATGGCCTTACTTCATAGCGGACAACAAGCCTTATGCGCGCTTCAACTATGCAACCAATGAAGTTGGCGAACTCTTCAATCCTGAGAAGCCGGTGAATGAATCTCCGAACAATACTGGTCTTCGTGAACTGCCTCCTCCTGTGAAAGCATTCATCTATTATCCATACTCTACTTCGGAAGAATTCCCGTTGGTAGGAAGCTCGGGACGTAGTGCGACAGGTGGTCCAGTTTATCACCGCTCTGATTTCGATAACCCGGCACGTCCATTCCCTGCTTACTTCGAAAACAAGCTGATCATCACCGAGTTTATGAGAGGTTGGATCATGCTCGTTACGATGGATGAGAATGGCGACTACAAGTCGATGGAGAAATTCCTTCCCAACGAAAACTTCAGTAGCGCTATCGATATGAAGTTCGGTCCCGATGGCGATCTCTATGTTCTCGAATATGGATCGGCGTGGTTCCGTGGTAACGACAATGCACAGATAGTGCGAATCGAATACAACGGTGGCAATCGCAAACCGATCGTGAAGGCTTCGGCCGATCACGTAGCCGGCGCGATACCGTTGACGGTAAAACTTTCGTCGGCCGGAACAACCGACTATGATACTTACGATAAAGATGCGTTGAAATACGAATGGGCGATCAAGTCCGACAATGGATTCAACCAGGTGGTTAACGAAGCGGATCCGTCTCTCACACTTGATAAGCCTGGTGTTTACTCAGTGACGTTCACTGCGACTGACACGAAGGGCGAAAAGAATACCCAGTCGTTCGAGATCAAGGCCGGTAATGAACCTCCAGTTGCCAGCATCGATATTACGAAAGGAAATAAAACGTTCTTCTTCGCGAACAATGCGATCGATTATAAGATCGATGTGAGCGACAAAGAAGATGGAAGTCTTTCTGCAGGAACGATAACCCCGGACCAGGTATCCATCAACTTCGATTATGCACCAGAGGGCTTCGATCCGATCGAGATCATGGCTAACCGTGTTACGACCGACGAGTGGACCGAGTTCTCGAAAGGTTTACAATTGATCAATGCCAGCGATTGTAAGTCATGCCACATGATGGATAAGAAGTCGGTAGGTCCTGCATATAATGATGTAGCTGCGAAGTATAAGAACGACGCTTCGGCACCCGAACGACTTGCGCAGAAGATCATCATGGGAGGCGGTGGTGTTTGGGGTGATCACGCGATGAGCGCGCACCCGTCGATCTCGCCACAGAATGCAGCAACGATGGTCGCTTATATTCTTGGGCTTGGAACGACTTCAAAGACAGTAGCGAAGAAGCCGGCAACAGAAGGCTCGTTTACACCGGCTGTTCCCGCTGGCGACAATGGTCGCGGAAGTTATTTGCTTCGCGTTGCTTATAAAGACAAGGGTACCGACCAGATGTCAGCTCTGACTAGCGAAAAGATCATTGCGTTGAGAAACCCTTCGCTCGATCCGGAGAAGGCAGACTTCCAGAAAGGTACGGTGCTGATGACTACGCCGACGCGTTCATTCAGTCTCGTTGGTAATGCAGCATACATCGGTTACAAAGGACTTGACCTCAGCGGAATTCAGCAGGTTGAATTCCTTGTGAGTGCGCAACCGCGAACAGGTGCGTTGGGTGGCGTGATAGAGGTCCACATCGATTCACCCGATGGACCGGTGATCGGGAAGACAGAGAATATCACCCCGAGAGATATCGACTTCGCAACGGCTATTGCGGCGATGAATGCGAAGGCCGGTATCAAGACGCCTCCCGCCGGCCAACGGCCGAGGAGACAAGGTGGCGGCGGCGGAGCTGCGGGAATGGATTTCTCTTTGTTGCGAAAGTTTATGTCTATCAACACAAAAGCCCCGATACAGGCGACCGAAGGAATACACGATGTTTACTTCGTATTCGTCAATCCCAATGCAAAGGAAAATCAGACCATCGTGCAGGCCGTGGAGATAACATTCCAGAATGCTATCTTGCCGCAATAAAACAATTGCGTATGGCAGTTTTGAATCAGCAACAGATTACTGAGGTTAACGAGATCATCGCGAAGATCCAGAAAGAAGTGAAGGCGAAGTGTGAGATTGGCTCTCAGAGCAAGACCATACTTCGTTCTCAGCTTGCCGTTCACAAGGTTAAGAAGAAAGTGAAGTTCTTCGATGTGAAGCGGGAATACTCCGATACGATCGTGAACTATTTCGTAAACGAGAAAGGCGTTGCGAAGAGTCGCTTCAGTATGAACAACCAGGAGGCTGTGTTCTTATTGGTATAGATCGTCGTGGATCTTTTTTCCGACGATATACCGGTCAACGACCTCAATAGTGCTATCAGGCTATTTAAGGAAAGTCGCGAAGGTTTTGTAAAGCTTTTCAACAACAGCCCGGTTTGCATGAGCATGACCAGCACAAACCTCGGTCAGAGGAGATATGTGCGGGTCAACAAAAAATTCCTTGAAAAATTCGGCTACTCCGAAGAAGAGATCATCGGACATACCTCGATAGAGGTTGGCATCCTTGATGTTGAAGAGTCGAATCGCGTTCGAACATTGATCTCCGAGAAGGGCCGCTTGCAGAACGATTATGTAAAATGTATTGCGAAGGATGGCTCTATTGTTCACACGGTGTCGTCGATCGAGTACATGGAGATGAATGAGGAGACGTATCTCGTTTCCTTTTTTGTTGATATCACCGAGATCGTAAGGCAGCAGGGCATTATTGAAAGGCATGCGCAGCAGCTCGAGGCATTGAATAAGGAGCTGGAGGCGTTCTCCTATTCGGTGTCGCACGATCTGCGGGCGCCGTTGAGGGCGATCGATGGATACATCAGTATCCTTGAGGAAGACTTTGCGGCGCAAATTGACGATGATGCGAAGAAATTATTGACATCCGTTCAGCGTAATGCGAAGCGGATGACCTTATTGATCGATGACCTGTTGGAGTTTGCGAGGTTGGGCAAGAAGCAGATCGAGCGAACGGATATCGATATGAATGACCTGGTGCAAGAGGTTCTTGCTGATGTAAGACCCACATCAGGTTTTAAGGCGACGATCAATGTTGGAGATCTTCATCACATCAGTGGCGATTATGCGCTGATGAAACAGGTGATGATCAATCTCATCTCGAATGCGCTCAAGTATTCTTCGAAGAAAGAAAACCCCCTGGTCGATATTTCCTCGAAAATAGAAAACGACATGATAGTTGTTTCTGTGACCGACAATGGTGCAGGCTTCGATATGGCTTTTGCCGACAAGCTCTTTGGCGTGTTCCAACGGCTTCACACAAACTCAGAGTTCGAGGGCACCGGCGTAGGTTTGGCGATGGTGCAGCGGATCATTAACAAACACGGAGGGTCGATACACGCGACGGCGGAAACGGGAAAGGGTGCAAGGTTTTGGTTTAGGATGCCCAGGTAGCATCACAGTTGTAAGCAGTGATCTCGATACACCTATGTCGGGATACATAAAGTTTCATCACATCAATGGCGATCATTCTTTGATGAAACAGGTGATGATCAATCTCATCTCGAACGCGATCAAGTATTCTTCGAAGAAAGAAGACCTGTGATCAAAATCTGGTCTACCATCAAGAACGAAAAGGTAGCTGTTTCCGTGACACGACAACGGCGCGGGTTTCGATATGGCTTTTGCCGACAGGATTTTGGGCGTGTTTCAGCGGCTACTCCGGAAACACGAAAGGGCGCGAGGTTTTGGTCTTAGCATGCGGGCAGGCGTATAAGTTTATTCGAACTCAGGGTAATTAAGTGGATATTTGTTTCCCTTTAAAAGTTCGACAATACCCAGCGGATTAATTACAAGGCCCACATAAGATTTGCGGTGCTCCCCTCGCAATGCCCCGACCTTCGTAAAGCCCATATCGTTTATTCGCCAAATATGCCAATTTTGCGAAACTTTGATTGGAGTCTGTCCTTCTTTGTAACCGTAGTCATTTGTGTTTCTGAAGATTATTTGTGTGGTGTCGCCGATTTCTTTCGTGTTTCCAATTTTTTCCCAAAGCCCCATCTTCAGTCCAGGTTTTGTTGGGCAGTGCACATAAAAATCTACTTCGCCCGATACGATCTCCGATGCATCGGGACTTGCAGTCGCAGGATATATCCTTTTGAAAACACGAATGACGTCGCTATTTAATTGTGTCTGATCAAAAGCGATTAATTGAAAATGGCGTTTGTTACCATCTATCGTGGCAGAAAAAATATCTCCAATTTTTGTGTTTTTCATTTTATTCCCGAATCTGAGGTCGGATTTGCCTTTCAATTACGCAGATTCTGTTCATATCACGAGTTAGGCAGGGCCGATGTTTCAGGATATCTCAGACTCCACGTCCAGCCTGGCGGCCACGAAATAGACGAAACTCCCAACGATCTGTTCATCATTGAGAAAATCTCCAATCGATAATGAAACCCCACAGTCAACAACAACCGGATGAATCGAAAGTATATTGCCGTAACAATAATATCTCAGCCTCTTATTTTCTGAGGGCACCATATCCCTCCGTCTCATCTTGTTCTCACTCAAGAAGACCTCGGAGGATACATTTTCAACAATCGCGCTAAATTTTGCGTTTGCCTTTTCACCCTCCTTCATATCACAAGGATGGCAAAATGCCCAAAAATGCTTGCCCTCAAGCTCAAACGACACTTCAGCCTCCAATGCTTCCTTATCGAGCCAGTTGATATTTCTAATCAATATATCATTTGCCATCTTGCTTATTACTTTTAGTCCAAGAGATGATGCGGTTCTGACGTGAAAAGTCGAAAACTCTTACTCGAAAGCGATAAAGATTTTTTAACCTCATGAAGTCAGAAACTATTCGCAACAACAATTAAGGACAGGTCTATTTTTACAGATCCTGTCGGTGGGGATGAGCTATGTTGTCCCATTTTTTGTGATGATATATCTCCAATCAATTTCAGTATCATCCCAATAATTCGTATTCATTCTAAATTTTTCATAGGATATCTCCCTTTTGCGCAGGTCGTCAAAAAAGAAAACATATTCGCTAAAGTCATCGTCGCCTTTCAATTCTATCTTAAAAAGAAACGGACCTGTCCATTGCTCAGTTGTACCTGTTCTTCCGAATATCATGATGCCTGAAATGGACACAGTGTTTTGCGCCAATTTGACACTCGTAAGTAAGCTATCATCAAACCATACAGTTGAATCGTGGTCATCCTCCTGATTCAGCAGAATGTCCAGTAAAGCTGCCAATATCGCAGAAGTATTACCCAGAAGATCGTTGTAGTAACGTTCGCGGCCTTTCTCGGTGATCGATCTTATATTATCCAAGTGCTTATAAAGCACTTTAATTAAAGCATCCTGAATATTGGTTAGTTGTCTCATAAGTTATTTTCCGAGATGTTTTTCGATAGATTTGATTCAAATCTTATTCGGCTCCTTGCCTCTGTCCATGATTTCGATCCCTTCCGAGTTCGGACGCCCTTTCAATTCGGTGCGAGGTTTTGGTTTAGGATGCCGGTGGGGGATGATCGAAGCAACTTTAAAAGACTTCGTTTAGTCAGTAATTTCAGACCTACTCAGTCGCATCAACGTCTTATCATCTCTGTTGGCGTCTATTTGTCTCAAAAGGTCCTCGCGATTTGTTATTGCCCTTTGCAGATCCTGCAGCCATTCACTCACTTCTATGCCATATGCTTGAAAGTGACTGCCGTCCCACTTCTTTTTCCTTGCTTGACTCTCTTCTTAATATTTCTATCGATGGCCATTTTCTTTTTTTAGGGTCTTACTATTTGAATAGATATCCTGGAAAACTGTTTGAATACTTGGTATACTGAGAGTTACGCATCACTGCATTTCCAAACTTGAAATCATAAATCGTCCCAGTCGCGTTATCGACAACATCAAAGGAATCCGCGTCTTGCTGCTCTGTTGAAGTACTGATTTAATCTCCAAGCCTCTACTGCCATAAATGCTTTGATAACGCTGCACGAATTCGATGCATAAGTATGCTTCGCCGTGCCTCCGATTGCTTCCTCGGCCTTGGTTGCCACATTCTGAACCAGTTGTGCATTGGTTAGTGCTTTTTACCTCCTTTAGCTGCATGTACTCCATCGACAATACCGCTCGGATCGACTGTGCCTGCTGCATCAAGTGCAAAATCCAGGCTATTCAGCATTACATTACCCACCGTGCGAAGGGCTTCTGCAGCGCTATACGTCACACTTCGTCCTTCAGAAACCACGACGGGTCCACATGTTCCATCTACAAATACGGTCCCCTTTTCATCACCCCACAGACGCGCCCCCAGCATAGTCGCTTTGATAATTTGTCGTAGCGCCCGACCATCGACGCAAAAACCCCTCCGAGGTCAGCGACCTCGTTGTCGGAAAAGTATTCATAATTCGAAACTTGTCCATCCGTAAAATCAAATACATAAGCCCAGCTTTTAATTGCGCCAAATGGAAGCTTAGATTTCCAACAGTCACGGCATAGCCATCACCCCATCCACCCAGCCTCCTGCACTCGCCGCTACCCATGAAGCGGTCCCACTCAGAGCAGACCAAATCTCACTCTCCCAACCAAACACATATCCACTTCTCTGCAGTTCTTCCATTGCCTTCGTCTGAGCTCTCTCCTCGGATCACTGAACATAGCTGGGGATTGAATACGTAATTGTAAGGCCTTAAGGATGAATACTTATCCGCCATCGGTATCTACCCATTCATTCGACCCAACACGGGTTCGTATCCCCGAGACGCTGTTTTGTACCATTTAGCCGCATTGTTACGCTCACTTCATACCGCTTAAGTAGTATCCCGATAATTCCTATATTACTCTCATGAACCGCCGGGACTCTCTAAAAAGCCTGTTCCTTGCAACGGGGTCTCTTGTTGCATTGCCCGCGTGGGCCGAAAGCTGGGACCTCTCCCACCTCTCATCATTCACTGCAACCGAACAGGAAATTCTTAGCAGCGTCGCCGATACCATCATCCCTTTCGGAAATGGGTTCGGAGCATTGTCCGTCGGAGTCGATAAATATTTGCAAAAACTGATCGACAACTGCTACGAAAAAGACGTGCAGGACAATGTGAAGAAACAACTCGGTATTCTTAACGAGAAAAAATTCAGTCAGCTAGATCAAACCGATCGAGAAAAACTCTTACTCGAAAGCGATAAAGATTTTTTTAACCTCATGAAGTCCGAAACCATTCGCGGCTTCAACACCTCGAAAGAAGTAATGCTTCAGCATCTGAAATACAAGATCGCACCCGGCCACTACTACGGATGCGTCGATGCAAAAGCGTAGATCAAAAATCCTGAACATCATGGCCAACTTCTCGATCGACGCCGCACAACAAAACACTTACGACGCAATCGTTATCGGCTCCGGCGCCAGCGGCGGATGGGCCGCTAAAGAACTCTGCGATCATGGCTTAAAAACATTAGTGCTCGAACGTGGTCGCGACGTGAAGCACGTCAAAGATTATCCAACCGCTTCGAAAGGTCCATGGCAATTCGAATACCGCGGCTCAGTTCCGTTAGAAAAGAAAAAAGACTTCCAGACAGCACGCTTCGCAAGAGAAGAAACATTTCATTGGGCCATCCGCGACGATGAACAACCATTCATCGAAGAGAAACCATTCCGCTGGTTCCGCGGATATCACGTCGGTGGCAAGTCACTGCTCTGGGCGCGACAAACACAACGTTGGAGCGACTACGACTTCGAAGGACCCATCCGCGACGGCTTCGCCGTAGACTGGCCCATCCGTTACAAAGATCTCGAACCCTGGTATGCTCACGTCGAAAAGTTTGCAGGCATCGCAGGCAACAAAGACGGCCTCGCCGAACTACCCGACAGCGAAGTGATGCCCGGCTTCCAGATGAGCTGCATCGAAGATCATTTCAAACAAAGTCTTCAAAAAAATTATACAGGACGCTATCTCATCCAGGGACGTTGCGCGCACATCACCAACATGCAAGACATCCATCGTCAACAAGGCAGGACCAACTGTCAGAACCAGACGATGTGCAACCGCGGATGTATCTACGGAGCATACTTCAGCTCGAATTCCTCCACTCTCCCGTGGGCAACTAAAACAGGCAATCTTACGCTACGTCCTTTCTCTGTCGTTCACTCTATTATCTATGACGACAAGAAAGGCAAAGCGACCGGCGTTCGTATCATCGACGGCAACACGAAAGAGATGACCGAATATTATGCGAAGATCATTTTCGTGAACGCATCGGCCCTGAATTCGAATGCTATCCTGTTGAATTCGACATCCACTCGATTCCCGAATGGCCTCGGCAACGACAGCGGCACTCTCGGTCGCTATGTAGCCTGGCACAATTATAGAGGTAAAGCCAGCGCAGAGTACGAAGGCTTCACCGACAAGAAGACCGACGGACGAAATCCAAGCAACGCCTACATGCCCCGCTTCCGGAATGTTTTCAAACAGGAGACAGACTTCTTAAGAGGTTATGCTATCGGCATCGGCGGCGGTCGTGGCATGGGCAGCGACACATCGATGATCGGCGATCAGCTTCGTGAGAATCTTCTCAATCCGAAACTTAGCGATCGTTGGTACGTCAGCAGTTGGATGATGGGCGAAACAGTTCCCATCGAAACGAATCATGTACGACTTCACAAAGAGCTCAAAGACAAGTACGGCATACCACAATTGATCATCTCGTGCGAATGGACCCCGAACGACGATAAGATGACTGAAGACTATGTGCAACAGTCCATCGAAATGTTCGAGAAGGCCGGCTTCACCAACATAAAAGCGAACGACACAAAAACACCTCCCGGTTCCGACATCCATGAGATGGGCGGCGTTCGTATGGGCCGCGACCCGAAGACGTCGATGCTCAACGAATGGAACCAACTGCATGCATGTAAGAACGTGTTCGTTACCGACGGAGCCTGTATGACGTCGACCGGTACACAAAACCCGACACTTACTTTTATGGCAATTACCGCTCGGGCGGCGAACCATGCCGTAGACGAAATGAAGAAGAACAATCTTTAACTATCCTATATGAAGAAAACCCTTTTGACTTTTATTGCACTCGCGGCTATATCCACCGCATTCTCACAGGGTCTGTACCAGGCTCCGTTCGGGATCCAGACCTATTCTTTCAGGAACAGTTTCCCGAAAGGAGTTGCTGCAACACTCGACACTATTAAAAGCTTCGGCATTACCGAACTCGAAGCGAACGCTCCTGGCGATATGACGCCCGAAGAGTTCAAAAAACTTTGCGATGCCCGTGGTCTCAAGATACCTTCAACCGGCTGCGGTTACGACGAACTCACCAAAGACCCGCAGAAGATCGTCAAGAACGCGAAGACCCTCGGCGCTACGTACGTTATGACAGCCTGGATACCACACGAAAGAGGCAAGTTCAACCTCGAGAACGCTAAGAAGGCCGTGGCTGACTTTAATGCCGGCGGTAAAGTGCTGAAAGAGAACGGCCTTACTTTCTGCTACCACATTCACGGATTCGAGTTCCAGCCCTATGAAGACGGGACATTGCTCGACTATATTATTAAGAACACGAACCCCGAGTACGTGTCGTTCGAGATGGATATTCTCTGGACGCACTTCGGCGGTGGAGACCCGGTCGGCCTTCTGAAAAAGTATGGCAACCGTTTTAAGCTTCTCCATGTGAAGGACCTCAAAAAAGGTACGCCCAAGGATCTGACCGGCGGCACAGACGTGAGGAACGATGTTGTCCTGGGTACGGGTGAGATTGACGTGGCCGGTGTTGTCCGTGAAGCCAATAAGATAGGGATCAAGCATTTCTTTATCGAAGACGAAAGTCCCAGCGTAACGAAGCAGGTACCGCAGAGTATAGCTTATCTAAAGAGCTTGAAGAAATAAAAATGAGAGAAGCGGCCAAGGCCGCTTCTTTTTTTACACACCACCTGTGATATTTTATCCACGTTAACTTAAAAATTCGTCAGTAATAGCCAATAAAATCGATTGGCCTTTCAATTGCCTACGCGTTAGTAGTTCATTAAAAGGTGTTGGTCGTGTTGCGGTTGGTTTTAAATATCATTCTGTTTCTCGGTTCTCTTCTCTGTATAATCGTTGCTCCTACGTTTCGGCTTTGGATCTTCTCCATCGCCATCTCCGAGTTTCCATGGGTGTTCGTATTGTTAACAACCCTGCTGCTCATCTGGAGTGTCTTCGGAAAGAAAGTCAACAAGGCTGTACGGACTATTAATATCACACTTGGTACGCTATCGCTGATCTTCTTCTCGTTACCGATCGCGGCCGCCTGGTACATTGGATGGAAGCTCCCAACGGAAATAGCAATTAAGCTCGGCGGAATGCCTCAAAGGGGTAATGTCTTCCAGTTCACACGGATGTTCTCGACGACGGAGATGCTTCCTTACGAAACATATTCGTACTCACAGAAGGGCGATGAGGATCTGACATTGGACTTTTATCAATCGACCAGGCTCGGAAAAAGACCTTGCGTAATTGTAATACACGGCGGCTCGTGGTGTGGCGGAAATAGTCAGCAACTGCCGGAACTCAACAGCGAGCTTGCACGCAATGGCTTCCAGGTGGCGACCATCAACTACCGGCTCGCTCCGAAGCACAGAAGCCCGGCTCCCATCGAAGACATCTACGAAGCAATCGACTATCTCAAGAAGAACTCGCGCCAACTGAAGATCGATACCAACAATTTCATCCTGCTCGGTCGGTCGGCCGGGGCGCAACTGGCGATGATCGCTGCATACACAAAAGAAATTCCCGGCATCAGGGGTGTCGTTAACTTCTATGGCCCCACCGACCTGGCTTTTGGTTACGAGGCGCCCGCCAATCCATACGTAATGGATTCAAGAAAAGCGCTGGAGGATTTTTTGGGCGGCCCGGTTCACAAAGTTCCGCATGTCTATAAAGCAAGCTCACCGGTAGAGGTCGTGAGCCCGAAGAGCGTACCGACGCTGATCATTCATGGAATGAACGATGGCCTTGTATCTATAGAACACGGGATACGCCTGCAACAAAGACTTGCCGATAACAAGATCCCACACTATATGCTTTCGCTACCGTGGGCTACACATGGTTGCGACTACACGTTGAACGGACCGAGCGGTCAGCTCACCACTTATGCTGTCGAATATTTTGTGAACCATGTGATCGAGCAGGTTCAGCCCGACTTCCACCTTACCAGGACGAAGGAGGTTATGTCCTCGAAGTTGCAAGCGA
Organism: uncultured Ohtaekwangia sp.; assembly: GCA_964490505.1. Taxonomy (GTDB): domain Bacteria; phylum Bacteroidota; class Bacteroidia; order Cytophagales; family Cyclobacteriaceae; genus ELB16-189. The sequence continues at coordinate 175,685 of CAZBCP010000004.1, forward strand.
CTGGAGCTTACGGAAGTTCTGGAAATTGAAGAGCACAAGGGCTACGGCAATAATCGAATATCCAACAACCTGCAGAGGCGTGACCTGTTCGTGAAACACGATGAATGCTATCGTGAAATTAAAGATCGGGTTGATGTACATGAGAATGCCGACGGTTGCCGAACTGATACCCACCAGTGCATAGAGATTCAGGAATAGAGGAAGTACTGTGAACACACCTGCAATGATCGCCGTGATCACGAAGAAGCTCGTCTCTGTCGGGACCGATTCGATAAGGTATCCATAGAATATATTCAGCAACAGGAAGGAGAATAAGATCTGCACACTGAGAACGGTCATCCTGTCGAATTCCTTATACAATCTTTGAAGCACGAGGTACAAACCGTAAGTGATCGCCGTTGTGAAACTGTAGCCTAACTCGGTTACCGAGTTCATTCCCATCAAAACACAACTGATCGCACAAAGCAAAACCGCCATCCACTGCATGGGCGTCATGCTTTCTTTCAATACCACGAAACCGAGAGCCGCCGTTAGCACGGGGCAGATCAAATAAGAGAAAGATGCTGTGCGAATATTGACTTCGTTAACCGTATAGATAAATGTAAGCCAGTTGATCGTAAGAAGCGTACCACCGGCAAGCCACAATGCAATGATCTTGAATTTCTCGGACGAAGGATAAGAACGGAACGTTGCAATATCTTTTCTCAACTTACTATTCCGGATAAGGGCAACGATAAGAACAAGAAGTACCGACGAAAAGAAGATCCTGAAATAAAGGATCTCACCTGCATGGTAGTCTGCCAGCGACTTTAACACCCAGGGAAAAAATCCCCAAACGGTGAAAGCGAGGACCGCAGCCGCATAATACTTCTTACTGTTCATAGACGGAAAGTTATGGAAAGGTTATATTGAAAGGTGTTTTATCAACACTAATATTATGTTAGTCAAAAACGTTCGTTCGCTTTTATTAGTTGCAGTGATCAGCGTCAGCGTATCATGTTCAGAACAAAAGACTGAATTTGTCAGAGTTGAAAGAACAAAGTTCTGGATTGGCGACGAACCCTATCACTTTCTCGGAACAAATTTCTGGTATGGTATCAATCTCGCATCGAAGGGCGTTGGTGGTGACCGCGAACGTTTGAAACGCGAATTGGATCGGCTTCAATCGATGAATGTCACTAACCTTCGCATCGTTGCCGGTAGCGAAGGCCCTGACTCTGAACACTATCGAATGGTGCCATCACTTCAAACTGATCCGGGCAAATACAACGAAAGTGTTTTAGATGGTCTTGATTACCTGCTCGCTGAGATGGGCAAGCGAAACATGAAAGCAGTTGTGTGCATGACCAATTTCTGGAACTGGTCCGGCGGTATGGCACAATATATTGTGTGGAGCGGCAAGGCCGATTCGATACCCTATCCTCCTCCACATCCGGGTGGCGATTGGGGTCGCTACCAGGAGTTCACCGCACAGTTCTACAGCAATCCCCAGGCTGTCGCTATGTTGAATGATCATATCACTTTCATTGTTGGCCGAAAGAACAACTATACTCAACAACTGTATGTCGATGACCCCACGATCATGGCATGGCAACTTTGCAATGAACCGCGTGGTATCAACAACCAGGAAGACTATCGAAAATGGATCGAACAAACATCGGCATTGATCAAAGAGATCGACAAGAATCATCTCGTCACAACAGGCAGTGAGGGAAAAACTTCGTCAGAGTATTCCGGAACAGATCCATTGAAAGATCACAGCTTCGCAAGCATCGACTACATGACGATACACGTGTGGGTTCAAAACTGGAACGTGTACGATCCTTCGAAGCCCGACTCAACTTATGAACGATCCGTTTTTTATGCACTGAATTATATCGACGACCATGATAAGATCGCACGCGAACTTGGTAAACCTATGGTACTCGAAGAGTTCGGTATCTCAAGGGATGGAAATAGTCATGATCCGAGATCTCCCACCACCATCAGAGACAAATATTACAATGAGATCTTCACGGGCGTTCATGTGTTGGCATCGAATCCACAAAGTCCGATGGCCGGAACAAACTTCTGGGCGTGGGGCGGCGAAGGTCGACCGGCGACCCCGGCAGCGATCTGGAAAGCGGGTGATAGTTTTATTGGCGATCCGCCGCACGAAGCCCAAGGCTGGTATTCGGTCTACGATACCGATTCTACCACCATTGCCGTGATCCGCGAGTTTGCCTCAAAAATGGATGCTTTGCGATAGCCGCAGCGCCCACACGGACGATCCCCGGATCGAAAGTCTACCCTGGTTCGCAATTAGTAATTTCTAATACCCCCAACTTGGCACGGTAGTCGCAGGGTAGTCGGTATTTTTAGTAATATTGTACCCTCGAAATCCAATTTAACCCCATGAATCGCTTATTCATTGCCGCAGCGGCGCTTTTCGTTTCCTTCGCATCTTTTGCACAAGATCATCAGAAGCTTGGTTACGCCGACACCGACTACATTCTCAGCCAGCTTCCGGACGCGAAGAAAGTTGAAACTGAATTGAAAGCTCACGGCTCACAGCTGCAGGCACAGCTTACAGCCAAAGCTCAAGAATATGAAAAGAAGCTCCAGGACTTCCAACAGAACGCTGCGAAGTGGGTGGATGCTGTCGTTCAGGACAAGCAGAACGAGCTTCAAATGCTTCAGCAGCAATTCCAAAAGTTCCAGCAGGACGCAGAAACTTCTTTCGCGAAAAAACAGCAAGACCTGATGTCGCCGCTTTATGATAAAGTTGGAAAGGCTATCGAAGAAGTTTCGAAAGAGAATGGATATAATTTCGTGATCACATTGAACTCATCGAATGGCGGCGGAAATGTGCTGCTCTATAAAGATCCCCAGTTCGATGTATCGAATCTCGTGTTGAAGAAGCTTGGCGTTACTCCGACAGCGGCGGTTACTCCGACAAAGCCACAACCGAAATAATTGCTTGCGCCGCCAACGGCGGTCGCAGTCCCCATATAAAAGAACCGGCCACGAGGTCGGTTTTTTTATTTATGTTCGTTCGATGAACGTCGATCGCTACTTGTCGCGAATTGGATTCAACGGACCTCTAAGACCCGACCTTGCTACATTAAAGGCCCTGCACCGGCAACACCTTCTTCATGTTCCTTTCGAAAACCTGGATGTACATTACAGGCGGCGTTTCGATCTGAAGCCGGCGAATGTCTACAACAAAGTAGTGAATCGAAAACGCGGTGGTTTCTGTTACGAGGTCAATTCTATTTTTAATGATCTCTTGAGATCGGCCGGTTTCAAAACAAAGATCATCTCAGGACGTGTGATCACCGATGCAGGCGCGCCCGGTCCCAAGTACGATCACCTGGCACTGATCATCACCATCAACAAAATACGATACATCGCGGACGTGGGCTTTGGAGATCTCTTTGTAGAACCGATCGTGATAAAAGAAGGAATTCAATTCGACAGCAGGAATTATTTCAAGATCGAAAATGATGGAACGGAGTTTTGCATACTGATGTCACCCGACCAGGTCCATTTTCATAAGAAGTACACATTCACGCTCGACGAGACGCCGGTAAGTTCATTCGAAGGTCCGTGCCTCGACAAGCAGGTCAATCCCGATTCTCATTTCGTAAAGAACACGATCTGTACAATGCTCACCGACACTGGGAGGATAACCGTGTACAATGATAAGTTCACAGAAACGATAGGCGATCAAAAAATACAAAAGATCATCGCCGACGATAATGATTTAAGAAGTATCTTAATGATGAGATTCGGAGTTCACCTCTAATTCCAAACATATATGAACCCAGCCCTCGCTGCCGACATCAAAAAACTTTTCTGGGACAGCATAAACGAGGTTGAAAGTAAACTGAAAATTACCCGAAAGAAAGAAGAGCACGTTGTCGCCCGGCTGGACAAATTCGAGATCTTTAGTCAATACAACGGTGTCTTCATTCACGAGGTCGTCGAATTCTCAAATTCGAAAGGATCTTTTATGATTATGGTTGTGAACCTGGACCTTACCATTCTCGCAGGAACTCGGCATATCAGGACAAAAGAAATAGAAGAATACGAGCCTGTTCTATTGCTCAATTTGCCCGACATGGGCCATGTTATCCTTAAAGAAGAAACTTTGATGGATAAATTATTTGACCTGGTTACAAAAGTCGATATAGATTTTAAGGAATATCCCTCCTTCAGCAGAAACTATGTGCTTGCGGGCGACAATCCCGACCTCATTCGAAAACATTTTCCGAAACCCTTGCTGGAGGTTCTCAGTATTGCGAAGGATTTTTATATGGAGAGTCACGGTACGCTCGGCGTACTTCGTCCACGAAAGGTCATAACGCGCGAACTCATTCACAAGCTTATGCATATTGGGTACAGGGTGATTTCGTGAAATAGGTACATCTTGTTACATTAGGTGTAGCATGATGTCTATCAATAACGATCTCAAACCTTCACACTTCACCATTAAACTCCAACGTCTTTGGGAACTGTCGGGTGAAAAGATCAATCTCATCGAACGCCAGTACGATACAGCCAAGGGCTCCCCTGTCTTCACAGCCGCGGGCAAATACACAACGCGTGGCTGGACCGAATGGACGCAAGGATTTCAGTACGGCTCCGCCATTCTTCAATTCGACGCAACCGGCGAGAGATCGTTCCTCGACATCGGCAGGAAGAGAACCGTCGATCACATGGCGCCGCATGTCAGTCACGTAGGTGTTCATGATCACGGTTTTAACAACGTAAGCACGTACGGCAACCTCCTGCGACTGATGAAAGAAGAAAAAATTCCCTTCAATGAATGGGAGAAAAATTTTTATGAGATCGCTCTAAAAATTTCCGGTGCCGTACAGGCCGGGCGTTGGACAACCATAAAGAGCGGAGGCTTCATTCATTCCTTCAATGGCCCCCATTCATTGTTCGTCGATACCATTCGTTCATGCAGGGCACTGATCGTCAGTCACGCACTCGGTCACGTTTACCAGGGCGAAGGCGATGTGAAGATCAGCTTGCTCGATCGTGCTATCCAGCACATGAAAGCTACCGCCGATTATTCCGTCTTCTATGGAGAAGGTCGCGATACCTATGATGTTTGGGGACGTACCGCTCACGAAAGCGTGTTCAATACCAAGGATGGAAATTTTCGTTGCCCGAATTCGCAACAAGGCTATACCGGATTCACAACCTGGACCCGTGGATTGGCGTGGGCTATGTGCGGTTTTGCTGAAGAACTCGAGTGGTTCGACAGTGCTCCTATCGGTGGCAATAAAGATGTGATCGAATTTATGCTTAAGGCCGCGAGAGCAACCTGCGATTTCTATATCCAACATACACCTGTCGACGGCATCCCCTATTGGGATACCGGCGCTCCGGACCTCTATAAGATCCCCAACTACCTCGACAAACATGCGGATCCATTTAATGATTTCGAGCCGGTCGATAGTTCCGCGGCCGCCATTGGGGCACAAGGGTTGTTGCGATTAGGCCGATATCTTCAAAACAAGAAACAGAAGGACGGCGATAAATACTGGCAGGCTGGACTTACTGTCCTAAATCGTCTATTGGAAGAACCTTATCTCAGCACTTCACCCGATCACCAGGGATTATTGTTACATTCAATATATCACAGACCCAATGGTTGGGATTATATCCCGAAAGGAAGCAAGATCCCTTACGGTGAATCGAGCATGTGGGGCGATTATCATCTTCGTGAAGTGGGCTTGTATGTGCAAAAGATCATCAATAACGAGAAGTATTATACTTTCTATAATTGTATTTGATGGATCTTTCGAGACTCTGCATTCATACGATCACGACGAAGCCATGGCCATTCGAGACCGCTGTCAAAGAGTTCTCAGATGCCGGCGTTAAAGGAATTACCGTATGGCGCGACGCACTCAACGGTCGCGATATCCGCAGGTCGGGCGCTATTGCACGCGAAGCAGGTTTGTCGATCGTATCGTTATGCCGCGGTGGATTTTTTCCGTCATCCGATATCAATACAAGAAAAGCAGCGATCGATGACAACAAACGCGCTATCGAAGAGGCCTCACAGCTCGGAGCTCCATTGGTTGTTTTGGTTTGCGGATCCGCTCCCGATCAACCCCTGGAGGTTTCGCGCGAACAGATCCAGGACGGAATCGAAGCTGTGTTGCCCGATGCAAAGGCAGCGAATGTGAAGCTCGCCATTGAGCCACTTCATCCAATGTATGCCGACACCCGTTCGGCGATCAACACCCTTTCACAAGCCAACGATATGGCCGAAGCCATCGGCTCCCCTTTCGTTGGTGTTGCTGTAGATGTTTATCATCTTTGGTGGGACCCCCAACTCGAAACACAAATAAAACGCTGTGGTCAGAATCACAATTTATTCGCCTTTCACATCTGCGATTGGAGTGTTCCTACGAAAGATCTCCTGAACGATAGAGGACTGATGGGCGACGGATGTATCCCAATAAAAAAGATACGCGGGTGGGTTGAGCAAACAGGTTTCAATGGTTTTAATGAGGTCGAGATCTTTTCAAATCATTGGTGGGCACAGGATCAATCCGAATTTCTAAAGAAGATAATAACGGCATACAAAGAAAGATCATGAAGCAGCATAAAATAGGCATCATCATGAACGGCGTGACGGGTCGCATGGGAACCAACCAACATCTCATGAGATCCATAGCAGAGATCATCAAACAGGGAGGCGTAAAGGTCGGTCCTTCCGAAACTATCATGCCCGATCCGATACTCGTTGGTCGCGATGCCTCGAAGCTGGAAAAACTTTGCCAGCAGTCGGGCGTCAAAAAAATGTCGACCAACCTCGACGAGGTGATGTCGAGCCCCGAATACCAGGTCTACTTCGATGCACAGGTTACTGGCCAGCGTGCAACTGCCGTCAAGAAAGCCATCGCTGCAGGCAAACATGTGTATTGCGAAAAACCGGTTGCTGTCGACACAAAGACAGCGCTCGAATTACATGACCTTGCCACAAAAGCCAAAGTGAAGAACGGGGTCGTGCAGGATAAGCTCTGGCTGCCTGGCATCATGAAATTGAAACGACTGATCCAACAGGGCTTCTTCGGAAAGATCCTCTCCGTTCGCGGCGAGTTCGGCTATTGGGTCTTCGAAGGCGACACGATTCCCGCGCAACGCCCGTCGTGGAACTACCGCAAGGAAGACGAAGGTGGAATAATTGTCGACATGCTTTGCCACTGGCGCTATGTGCTCGACAATGTCTTCGGAAAAGTGAAGTCTGTATCTTGTCTCGGCGCTACGCATATTCCGCAGCGTGTCGATGAGCAGGGTCGCACTTACAAATGCACGGCCGACGATGCCGCTTATGCAACGTTCGAGCTGGAAGGCGGAATTATCGCGCACTTCAATTCATCGTGGACGGTTCGTGTTCGCCGTGACGATCTTTTGACTTTACAGGTGGATGGCACGAAGGGTTCCGCTGTCGCGGGATTGCGTGAATGTTATACGCAGGCATACGGCAATACGCCTAAGCCTGTGTGGAATCCGGATATTCCTCAACCTATCAATTTCTTCGAAGGATGGTCGCGTGTCCCTGAGCAAGAAGTTTTCGACAACGCATTCAAAGTTCAATGGGAGATGTTTTTGAAGCATGTTGTGAAAGATGATCCATTCCCATGGGATTTAAAAGAAGGTGCGAAGGGCGTTCAGCTTGCTGAAAAGGGGATCGAAAGCTGGAGTAAAAGAGCGTGGGTTGATATTAAAGATCTATGAAAAAAGTAGCACTCGTTACTGGTGGTTCTCGCGGGATTGGACTTGGCATCGCCAACCATTTAGCCAACGCAGGATTCAGTCTCGCGATCAATGGTGTTCGTTCCGAAGATCAGATCGATCTTTCATCATTAAAGACCGAAGTCATTTATGTACGTGGGAACATTGCTTCCTCGTCCGATCGTTCACAAATAATTTCAAAGGTCCGTCAGCACTTTGGTCAACTGAACATCCTGGTTAACAACGCCGGCATGGCCCCGCGCGAGCGCCGCGACATTCTCGAAGCTACCGAAGAGAGCTTCGACGAAGTTGTATCGACCAATCTCAAAGGAACGTACTTTCTTACACAGCAAGCAGCCAACTGGATGATCGAACAAAAGAAGTCGGGTCCGAAATTCGATGCAATGATCATCAACATTTCTTCGATATCTGCCACGGTCGCTTCCATTAATCGTGGCGAGTATTGCATTTCGAAAGCAGGCCTCAGTATGACTACGCAGTTGTTCGCTACCCGACTCGGTGAATTCAATATCCCGGTGTTCGAAGTAAGGCCGGGTGTTATCGATACCGATATGACGTCAGGCGCGAAAGCGAAATATGATAAGTTGATAAGCGAAGGACTGACTGTTCAAAAAAGATGGGGTTTCCCCGACGACGTTGGAAAAGTAGTTGCAGCGTTGGCGTCGGGAAGTTTTCCATATTCAACAGGCCAGGTTATTATGGTCGACGGCGGCCTGACAATTCCGAGATTATGAACGAGAATCATTCCATAAAGACCATCTTCACATTACCCGTACTGGTTGCAGCACTTGGGTACATGGTCGACATGTACGACCTGTTTTTATTCAACATCGTTCGTGTGCCCAGCTTAACGGAGATTGGCGTTCCGAAAGAAGAGATGCTTGGAACGGGTATCTACTTGTTGAACCTGCAGATGGCGGGAATGCTTATTGGCGGTGTGGTTTGGGGAATACTCGGCGACAAGCGGGGAAGGCTGTCGGTACTGTTTGGATCGATACTACTTTATTCGCTGGCAAATATCGGGAATGGTTTTGTTGAGACGGTAGATCAATATGCGATCCTGAGATTTATCGCCGGCTTTGGATTAGCTGGCGAGTTGGGTGCAGGAATTACTTTAGTATCGGAGATACTCCCTACGAAGATCCGCGCGTATGGAACAACACTGGTTGCGTTCATGGGGTTGCCTGGCTCGATAGCAGCATATTTTGTAGTGAATGTTTTCGACTGGAGAACGTCGTACATCGTGGGTGGTGTGCTCGGTTTACTGTTGTTGATCATGCGGGTGAGCATACTCGAGTCGGGAATGTTTTCGCATGCGAAGTCGATGGATGTGAAACGTGGGGATATCGGTTTGCTCTTTGGTAATACGAAGCGGGCGTTGAAATATTTGTACAGTATATTGATCGGCTTTCCGATCTGGTTCGTCGTAGGTATTCTGATCTCGTTCTCGCCGGAGCTCGCGCAGGCATTGGGTATTACGGACACGATCGTTGCCGGGAAGGCGGTGATGCTTACGTTCACGGGACAGTTGGCGGGTAACCTGGTCGCTGTATTTCTCAGTCAGTATCTACAGAGCAGGAAGAAAGTAATTGGACTGTTTATTCTTTCGTCGCTCGTGTTCGTACTGGTGTATTTGCTGGTGCCGCTTGGCTCGGCAGGTATGTTTTATACGGTGTGTTTGTTCCTTGGATTGTGCAACGGTTATTGGGCGTTGTTCATAACGGTTGCGGCGGAGTTGTTTGGAACAAATTTACGTGCGACGGTCGCGACGACTGTCCCGAATTTTGTTCGCGGCGCGGTGATCCCATTGACGGCGATCTTTCGTTTACTGGCGGGGCCGATGGGAACGGTCTATGGTGCATTGACCACGGGTTTGATCGCATTCGCAATTGCGTTGATAGCGCTTCGTTTTCTGGAGGAGACTTTCGCGAAGGATTTGGATTATGTAGAGAAGTGATTGAAGCCTTGAAAAAAATAATTCTCATACTGGGCGTCGTTCTGATCGGCGCGACCGCATGGCGATTCATACCCGACGATCCACTTCCAACGTCGAAGCAGATTGATCGCATTATTGTTTACAAGAGCAGGGGAACGATGGATGTATTGTCGGGGAACGAGATCCTGAAGACTTATAAAGTATCGCTGGGTAAAAATGCCGTCGGTGATAAGATAAGCGAGGGTGACAAGAGGACGCCGGAGGGAGATTATTTTATTAATGATAAGAATCCAGGGAGTGGATATCATAAGAATCTTGGCATCTCATACCCCAATGCGAAAGATGTCGCTGATGCGAAGCGTTTGGGAGTATCGCCGGGTGGTGAAATCAAGATGCATGGGCTTAAGAATGGTATTGGATACATTGGCAAGTTCCATCGTCTGTTCAATTGGACGGCGGGATGTATTGCGGTTACGGATGAAGAGATCGATGAGCTTTACGAGAATGTAAAGATTGGCACTCCGATTAGCATCAGGCCGTAAGGTTTTCCTGATTAGTTTGAATAGAACCTCCAGTTATATTATTTAACAGTAATTCCCAATTCTATTTTTGACTGAGATATCCAGTTGTCCGATGAGACAACTTGTCTATCTTTGTCATGAAGAAGGAACGGCAATTAAAATATTTCAAGAATTATTTTATTGACTTCTACAACGCGCAACGACCACCAGTGCAACGCAAAATTCTCTGGATACTACGCGCGTTGGAGGATCACGATGTAATTCCGGAGAAATATTTAAAGCACCTTACTGGCACAAATGGACTATACGAAATTCGAGTTCAAAGTGGCAGCGATATTTTTCGAATATTTTCCTTTTTTGATCAAGGAAACATCATTGTAATAGGGCATGGCTTCCAAAAGAAAACCGAAAAAACACCGCGCCGGGAAATCGACCGCGCCGAAAAAATTAAACAAGCGTATTATGAAGAAATTGCATCTAACAAGTCTCGATGAGCACATCGAAAAACAATACGGAAAGCGGGGCACAAAAAAACGCGAGGAATTTGAACGGGGTTATGAAGCTTTTCGCCTTGGCTTCCTGATTGAACAAGCCCGGGAAGAAAGAGGCTTCACCCAAGAAAAAGTTGCTAAACGAGCTGGGACCAACAAGTCCTACATCTCGAAACTTGAGAAAGATCTTAAAGACATACGTTTCTCCACCTTACAACGTATCATCCGCGACGGGCTTGGAGCAACCTTGGAAATCTCAATCAAATTCTGAACTCCCCTCATAATCCCATACCTTCGTACCGCGTTTCTTAAAAAAACTCTTTACAAAGGTTAATGCCCGACTTCAAATTTGCATCACGGCTGTCTCTCGTCTTCTTTACAGTGGGCACTCTGCTCATAGCCCTCTACTACTTTACCATGTCGCCTGTAAGCGCGCTCGTCGGTTATGCCTACACCGGCATCGCCATCCTCGTCGGCATGATCTACCTCATCCTCATCGGCTTCAAAGTGATCTCTAAAAAGATCACCGCCTCCACCGGCCTCAAATGCGCCGGCATCATACTCGTCAATCTGCCCGTCGCCACCATCTACTTCTACTTTGTCATGATCCTCATGACCACCGCACGCATTACGTTCGAAAACACAACCGGTCAAGACATCTCCTCTGCCTCCATTGGCGGATGTGCCACCGAAGAGATCGGCACGCTAAAACCCGGCGAATCCAAGACAGTGTGGGTCATTATCAAAAGCGACTGTTCCCTCGTATTATTCTACAAACTCGATAGAGAACCAAAGCTCGAAACACCCTTCCCCTACCTCACGCACAATAGCGGCATGATCGCCACGTACAAGATCGGATCTAAGTAATTTATTGTTGGCATGGTAATAGCATTCCCTGTGTCCGAAAAGTTTGACTTGAATTCAAACTGTCGTTAATTTGAACAAATGGTCCACCCCCAGCGCCTGGCAACCTTGCTAGCCATCCTCTGTTGTTCTTATTTTTCGTCGTTCGCCTGCAAATGTTCGGGGCCCGGAACGGTGAAAGCCAGCGTCGAAGCGGCTTCTGTTGTATTCACCGGGACCGTGCTCAAGATCGAATATCATGGCCTCGCCGAAACAATCAACCCCGATAGTCTCGCCCTGGCGCGCAAGCTGCCACACGAAGGATCCAAAAACTACCTCGATACACCAATGGTCCTCAAGACCACAATGCTCGTCACAGACGACTTCAAGGGTGTAACCAAAAACGATACAATTGTAGTGTACACCGGGATACGGGGGGCAACGTGCGGATTTAAGTTCGAGCCCGGAAAAGAATATACCGTTTACGCGACCACCGAAAACTACATGTACTCATTCTTCCGCCTCGACCGTCAGCGGTTCAGAAACTTCACACGAAAAGGTGTTTACTGGACCAGCATTTGCTCACGAACTACGATCGCCGTTGGACAAGAACAGGGATTGTTGAACGAGCATCTCCGAAGAAAATGAATGAGTCGCGCCGAAAATTCCTAAAGACATCGATGGTCGCTTCGGCTGGACTTGCAGCACTTCCTTCGATCGACCTACACGGTGCTCCTGCGCACGCCGCAGAGCGTCCAGGGAAAAAATCGATCAACATCTTCTCAAAAAATCTTCACTGGCTCGACTATGAAGGTATGGCGGGCATTGCTGCCGAACTTGGCTTCGACGGCATCGACCTTACCGTGAGGCCCGAAGGTCACGTTGTTCCCGAACGGGTAACAGAAGATCTTCCGAAGGCTGTCGAAGCAGTAAAAAAGGCCGGGTTGAAAGTTAACATGATCGTTACCGCTATCACCGGGGCCGACGATCCATTCACCGAACCGATCTTGAAGACAGCGTCATCTCTCGGCATCGGTTATTACCGCATGGGCTGGATCAACTACGACGAAAAGAAAAGTATGAGCGAGAACCTGGACTTCTTCAAATCGCAAATGACTAAGCTGGCCGTGCTCAATCGGAAATACCAGGTCTGCGGCGACTATCAAAATCATTCAGGCCTCAGCTTCGGATCTCCCGTCTGGGATCTGTGGACAGTCATCAAGGTGCTCGATCCTCAATGGACCGGATCCCAATTCGACGTCATGCATGCGCAGGTCGAAGGCGGCAACACATGGCAACTTGGACTCAAGCTTATAAAATCACACATCCATACTATTGACATCAAGGATTTTATCTGGAGCAAGACTGAGCAGGGATGGAAACCCCAGGTAGTGCCCCTGGGCGAAGGGATGATCGATTACAAAAAATATTTACAGCTATTGAAAGTATACGGCCTCGACGGACCTTTTTCGATGCATTTTGAATATCCTTTAGGCGGTGCCGAGAACGGGGCGAAACAAATCACTGTTTCGAAAGAAGAGATCATGAAAGCCATGAAGCGAGACCTCACAAACTTCAGGTCTATGCTCTCGGAGGCGGGAATCATTTAAATATTTTAATAGTACCTTTGAACGTGTTTATAAATCTTTAATTAAAACAGACATGCAGATCAAGAAAGACACCGTAGCATCGATCCATTACACGTTACGTGATGGCGATGGAAATATATTGGACACAAGCTCCGGTCGCGAACCGTTAACATATTTGCAGGGTGCAGGCAACCTTATCCTCGGGATGGAAGAAGGCCTCGAAGGAAAATCGAAAGGCGACAAGTTCAAATTGAAAATAGCTCCCGAAAAAGGATACGGCGTAAAGGACACCACCCTGGTTCAAAAAGTACCACGTTCCGCCTTCGGCAACCAGAAAGTTGAAAAAGGAATGCAGTTCCAGACAAACCAGGGACAAGTGGTGACGGTGACCGAAACGGGTCTCGAATCAATCACCGTCGATGCCAATCATCCGCTGGCTGGCGTCGAGCTTCACTTCGATGTGGAAGTTACCGACGTTCGCAATGCTACTCCCGAAGAGATCTCACACGGACACGTTCACGGTCCGGGTGGTCATCACCATCATTGATGCTTCGTTGTGTCGACGACGACTTCTGCAGTTGTCATCGAGCTAACCTGGAAGAATCCTAAAGCACCGCCGGTAATATTCGACCTCGGATTTGCCGGCGGTGGACTAAACATCCCGCCGTCGCTGTTCATGATCGTTACCAGGTCGTTGTAGAATAAATATCCGTCGCGACTGATACTATACATCTCAACACGTGCTTTATCGTTAGGCGCATAGTAGACCGGCGAAGCAACGCCATCGATCCTCTCTCCTATTCCATAGTCGTTAAAGATATACACGTCCGTCTCGTCGGTATAGATCAATGAATCGTTACGATAAAATTTGAAGAGGTAATTGTCTTCGGTTTCCTGCGGTTCTTTGGCATACATCAGCAGTTCCCAGATCTTTCCATCGGAAGGCTCGTCCCGTTCGCGAGATCGGTTTGGCTGCCATCCTATCGAATCGATCTTTGTAACACGAACAAGTTTGTCGCTCGCCGTATAGGTCACTCCGTCGACTACCACGGTCATCGTATAGGTCCGATCGATCGCGCCGGTGTAGTTGCCCGCAGGGATATAATAACCGACTGAATCTTCGGAGCTGTTCGGATTGTGAATGAATTCTATTTCTTCGCCCGTATCGTCGGAAATCGTCACCTGGGCGTTCGAGACCTTTTCGGCCTCGCCCGACTGATAGAATCCAAGGCTTCGTGAAACCCGGACAAACTGACGCCCGGGCACGTCTGTTATTTGTCCTTCGATCACCAGTCGTGTTGGGGTTTGTTTGAGGTCTAGTTGAATTGCTTCGTCGCAGCCAGTCAGAAACACTCCTAATAATATTATTAACATCAAGTACTTCATCGTCATTAGAATTTAAAGTTCCACGTTGCAGAAGGATAGATCGGGAAGAGATAGATCAATCGTGCTTCCTTCTGCGTTCCATCGCCAATTATATTTCCGTCTTTGTCTTGCTGAACTCTTGTGTACACCGTGAATGGATTGTGCCTGTTATACACGTTGTAGATCGAGAATACCCACTGGGTTCGCCATGTTTTCTCAGGATGCTTCGGCTTCCTGTTCCATGTTGCCGAAAGATCCAGGCGGTGATAAGCCGGCAGGCGGTAACCATTTCTTTCAGTTACGAGATCGACGTTATAAGAACCATATTCGTAACGTCCCGATGGCAAGGTTATCGGACGGCCGGTACTGTAGGTGAAGATCGAACCGAACTGCCATCTCTCGCTCTTGTCGTATGTAACCGCGATATTGATCACGTTTCGGCGATCATGGTTAGCCGCAAACTCTTTGCCCTGGTTTACGCCGGGGATCTTCCTGGTCACCTTCGAAAGGGTGTAGCTTACGAAGCCGGTAAATTTCCCTTCCCGCTTCTGCCCGGAGAACTCCAGTCCTTTGGCCCAGGAATTTCCCTGTCTTATTTCAACAGCAAGGTCCGGGTTGAAGAAGATGTTGGCGTTGTCCGCGAAATCAGTAACGTGCTTCATGTCTTTGTAGAATCCTTCGACAGAAACTTCATACATGTTGTCTTTGAAGTTCCTGAAGTATCCAACTGAATACTGATCGGCAAGCTGCGGCTTCAGGTAATATCCGCTTGGATTCCATGTATTGAATGGCAGCGGCACGGTACCGCTCGCGATCAGGTGTGTGTTCTGAACCATGCGGTTGTACGAAGCCTTGATCGAACTTACGGGGTTGATCAGGTATGTTGCGGCAGCACGAGGCTCGAGGTTCACATAAGTTGCAACAGGCTCGTGCCTCCCATAATGAAGGGTGCCGGTCTTAACGATGTTGATGTTGTCCTGCGGATCGGCATAAGTCGTAACATCAGCAGGCCCGATGTTCTGGAAGATAGACAGCCGCGTTCCGTAGCTGAGCGTTACTTTGCTGCCGAGCTTCTGCTTGTTCTCTACATAGAGATCATTCTCGAATACAAACTGCTTCGGTTGGGAAACAGTTGTAAAGATCGAGCCAGAAGTGTTCGGCGCTATGGTGCCGGGCTGGAACTTGCGATAGCTGACGTGATATCCAAATGTGAATTCATTGTTGGTGTTGATGTACCAGCTGAAGTCATTGTGCAGGCTATATTGCTGGAGCCGGGATGTCCAGTCGAAACCTTGCACCGGATCTTTGAGTTCGAGCTTATAGTCGAAAGTACTCGCAATAAATGTTGTGTTCAAGAACAGCTTGTCGCTGAAGAGGTGATTCCACCGGAATGTCCCGGTTGTGTTACCCCATCCGAAGCCGAACGTTTTATCGAAACGGAACTGGTCTCGGCCGGAATAAAAAGCTGCGAAGAAACGGTTGTTGTTCTTGTACTTCCAGTTCACCTTCGCGTTCACGTCGTAGAAGTAAACGATGTTGGTCTGACCATTCTGACTGAACAACGGCGCAAAGAGCTCCTGGTAAGATCGACGGGCAGACACGATATAAGAAGCCTCATCTTTTTTGATCGGTCCTTCGACCATGATCCGGCTCGCAAGCGACCCGATACCACCAGCGCCCGAGAATTTCTTATTGTTGCCATCTTTTGTCCTCACCTCGAGGATACTCGACAACCTCCCGCCAAAGCGCGACGGAATTCCTCCCCGGTACAGTTCCGAATCTTTAACAACGTCGCCGTTGAATACGGAGAAGAGTCCGAAGAGGTGGGAAGGATCGTAGATCGGAGCTTCGTCGATCAATATCAAGTTTTGATCGGCGCTTCCGCCACGTACGAAGAAACTGGATGTTCCTTCGCCGGCAGAGATCACGCCGGGTTGCAACTGCACGTTCTTGATGATGTCGACCTCTCCGAAGATGGCGGGCAGCTTTCTTATCTGCGCGATATTGAGCTTCGTGTGGCCCATCTGGACATCGGTAACGTTTGCATCGAGCCGTTCGCCGGTAATTACTACCTCGTCGATCTGTACGGCCTCGCTCAGGAGATCGATGTTTTGCTCAAGGTTTTGATTCAGTTCAAAAGACTTGTTCTGCGGGCGATATCCGACATAGCTGTATTGAAGCTCGTAGTTGCCCGGAGGTAGTGTAATAGAATAAAACCCGTATGAGTTTGTAACGGTACCTGTGCTTGTTCCAACAACCAATACGGTTACGCCGATGAGCTCCTCGCCATTGCCGGAATCTTTCACATAACCATTGATTGTGAATTTTTGCGCGAAGCCAGCCTGGAAGATCAGTAAGAATGAGAGTACGTAAAAAAGACGCATGACACTGAACACGTAAGAATGAGTATTTTGTTACTTTGCTTACGACAATTAAGTAACCCCTGGCCCCTACGCAGGACGCAATTATGTTCAAAAAATTGAAGGAGCTTTATAGAGAATACAAACCATACATCAAGGGGGACCTGATCATGTATGGGTTCCTGATCCTGCTGGTATTTCTGTATATATTGTACAGGGTGATCTTTACCTGACCTCTAACCCTGGGTGTTCTTTACTCCCAGTATTTCTCTCACGTTGTCGCGGATCTTTATAGCCAGCTCGTCTGTAGGCAGGTCGTTTACGTCGCGTCCAAACGGATCTTCGATTTCCTCGGCGATCAACTCCACACTCAGGATCACGTAGGTGATGACCATCACGATGGGTATCGTCATATACCCTGAAAGCGTAACGAATGCAAACGGAAGGGTTGCAACATAAATGAAGATAAATTTCTTGATGTACATCGAATACGAATAAGGGATCGGCGTATTCTTGATGCGCTCGCAGGCACCCATGAGATCGATAAGATCCTTCAGCTCTTTATCAACATTGATCAACTGATCGCCGGTGATCTGATTCTTTTTATAGAGCTCGTTAACCCGACGATACATCAGCGACGAGATCATATTCGGTTTATGCTTCGCCGCATCCACTTCCTTCATCGCTGCATCGCCGGGGAATTCCAGCTCCTGCATATGAACACCCTTTCTTACCTGTTCTTTTGTTGCGATCACGAAGTTGGGGATCATCATCGCGAACCACTTACGCTCTTCCGGGTCGTTAACATAGGCGTTAACCTTCATCGCAAGATTGCGTGTGCTGTTCACCAGCCCTCCCCAAAGCTTTCTTCCCTCCCACCAGCGGTCGTACGCCGAGTTGGTCCGGAACACAAGGAAGAGACCCAACACGATACCTAATAAAGAGTGCATCGATGTGGTAGGCTTGAACTCGGCCTCGTGCAGCTCCCAGACAGTGATCATGAAATAGCAGCAGAGAAGCGAAAAAATGCCCAGCACGACCAGCGCCGGCGTCAACGTCCGCATTACCTGTTTGCTATAGGCGTGGGTAATTAAAGAGACCCAATTCTTGGGGTTATAATCGATCATAATATTTGTCCCAATATACCCCGGAACCGGGTTTTCCGCACCCACAATTAAGCCATTCAAAAAAATATTTCCAAGGCATAACCTGCCGAGTCCATTTTCGTTAGTATATTCAAAGTAATATCATTTTAATATCACTCCTATGAGCACGGAAAAACTTTCCAAACCTATGTCCGGATACATTATGCTGTTCCTGGTCATACTGCTTGTTCTCCTCGGTATTGCGGGCCTGGTTGTCAGGGTGCCGCTTGCCTCTATACTATTGGTGATCGCATTGCCGCTCTGTGGTGGATTCTTTTTTCTGAACCCGAACTCGTCGATGGTCCTCACTTTATTCGGTGAGTACCAGGGAACGGTGAAAGACAACGGCTTCTATTGGGTGAACCCTCTCTTCGCCCGAAAGAAGATATCGCTTCGTGCAAGAAACTTCGACAGCGAAAAGATAAAAGTGAACGATAAGGTCGGCAACCCGATCCAGATCGGCGTGATCCTGGTATGGCAGGTGCGCGATACGTTCAAGGCCGCGTTCGATGTCGACAACTATGAGGCTTTCGTACGCGTACAAAGCGATGCTGCAGTGCGGACCCTTGCCGGCTCATATCCATACGATAATTTCGACAACGAAAAAGAGATCACACTTCGCTCGGGCCAGGATGAAGTAAATCATGCGCTGGAAGAAAATCTGAAGAACCGTCTCGATATGGCAGGCATTCATGTGATCGAAGCGCGTATAGGTTATCTCGCTTATGCACCCGAAATTGCAGGAGCCATGCTTCGAAGACAGCAGGCGACTGCAGTAGTAGCAGCACGTCATAAGATCGTAGAGGGTGCGGTTAGCATGGTCCAAATGGCACTCGATAACTTGTCGAAGCAGAATATTGTGGACCTCGATGAAGAACGAAAGGCGGCGATGGTAAGCAACCTGATGGTAGTTCTGTGTGGCGACAAGGACGTGAGCCCGGTTGTAAACACTGGTACATTACATCAATAAGATCATGAAGCCCTTGTTCGAAGAAAAACAACGATATACTCAATGGTGGTTGTGGCTGATCATAGCATCGACCGCTATTGGAGTGATCTGTCTCTTCGTGTACGCATTGTTTACTCAGCTTGCCCTCGGACAACCCTGGGGCGATAAGCCAATGAGCGACGATAGCCTGGTCACATTGTCGCTTTTTATAATCAGTGCAATGGTGATCATGCTGTTAATATTTTTCAACAGCGTGCTCGAGGTCGTTGTCGATAAGAACAGCGTTAGCTACAAATACTTTCCATTGATACGGAACTGGAGGAGGATCGAACGCGAAACCATACAAAGCTTCGAAGTAAAGACGTATTACATGAGGGGCTACGGGGTCCATCGCGACCTTCGTGGAAATAAAACGATCAATGTGAAGGGACACACAGGCATCGAGATCACCACTCATGATGGAAAGCGATTGCTCCTCGGCACACAAAAACCGGGAGATTTTTTGAATGCTCTCAATAAGATGAAGAAAGGAAGCGCGGACTAGATCATGGCCCAGAAAAAGCCCTTTGTATTACGACTCGATCCGGAATTGCTGAAGGCCGTTGAAAAATGGGCCACCGATGAATTTCGATCTACCAACGGCCAATTGGAATGGATCATCGCGAAAGCGTTGAAGGAAGCAGGTAAATTGAAACAGAAATAAGGGTGCTGGGTGCCGGGTGCTTGGTGCGCCTTTCTTATATTGCCGGTCTATGCATAAGACGATTCTCGCCCTCCTCTTCATCCTCTTCTCCACTGTTTCCTTCTGTCAGGAATACGTCGTGACCCTGAAATCCGATACAGTAGTGGGTGATGTGAAACTTCTTTCATACGATCTGATGGACCGAATCCAGGTATCACAAAACAAAAAGAAAACGTTGTTCACGGCCATGCAGGTCCGCCGTGTCTGCATAAAAGGTGAACAATTTGCTCCCGTAAAATTCGACAACAGTATACGATTGATGAAGGTGATCCGTTCAGGATTCTTGTCGCTATACGGACACCGCGGACCGGGCCAGGCCGGCTTCGATACACGTATCCTGCAAAAGATCGGACAAAAATCCATCGAAGTCCCTAACATCGGGTTCAAAAGGATCATTGGTGATATCGTAGAAGATTGTCCATCTGTTGCAGACCGCGTGAAGAACGGCAACCTCGACCGCAGCAGCATGGAAGATCTCGTCGACCAGTACAACGCATGCATCGCCAACGTTAACCAGGAAAGGATCGTTAATGCGACAGACCCTTTATCACCTGTAGAGGAGCTCATCAATTCAATGAAATCGAAGGTGAGTGCCTCCGACATGGCCAATAAGAATGACGTTAACGATCTTCTAACTTCTATTGGTGAGCGACACAAGAAAAAAGAGCAGGTGCCCGTTTATATGAAAGAGGGGTTGAAAGGATATCTCGCCGGCAATGACGATCTGAAAGTGGACATGGAAAAATTATTCACGTTAATAGATCAATAATGAAAAAGATCGCGGTGATCGGAGCAACAGGATTACTTGGAAAACCCGTCGCTCTCGCTCTGGCAAAAGCAGGCTACGAAGTAACAGCTCTTGTACGCGATCCAGGTCCAGCACGGAAATCCTTTCCGCCAGGGATCAAGATCTTTCCCGGCGATATGCGCAGTGATAGCGATCTAAAAAAACTGCTGCAGGGACACGACAAGCTTCATCTCAATCTCTCCATTAAACAAAACGAAAAGAGATCGGAATGGCATTCCGAATCCAATGGACTTCAAACATTATTGCCCATCGCGAAAGAGGCGGGCATCCAACGGATCTTTTATTTGTCGTCGCTCATACAGCGCTACCAGGGCATGAACGGTTTCGATTGGTGGGTCACCAGGATCAAAGCCGATGCTGTAAACATGATCCGCTCATCCGGGATCCCGTCCACAATATTTTATCCCTCTACTTTTATGGAAGCGATCACAACCCAGTATATGCAAGGCAAGCGGCTCCTCATTGCGGGTAAATCAAAGCATAAACAATACTTCATCGCTTCCGCAGATTACGCTCAGCAAGTAGTGCGTGCCGTCGAAACAAACTCGGGCAATTCAAATAAAGACTATGTGATGCAGGGGCCGGAAGCTTATCTTACCGAGGAGGCCCTGAAGCTGTTCAAACAAAATTATACGAAAGCGCCGCTTTCCATCTCTTCTGCCCCATTCTCCATTCTGAAAGTGATGGGCAAACTGAATTCGAAGATGGACTATGGAAGCCACATCATAGAAGCACTTAACAACTACCCCGAAAAGTTTGAAGCCGAACAAACGTGGACAGAGTTGGGCAAGCCCACTGTGACCTTGAAAGAGTTTGCTTCGAACGTCTAGGGATCCTATGAAAGTGGATGCTGTCGAGTAACGACTGTCCAATGGCGTCTTACTTATCGAGCCAATCTTTGAACTCTTGCACGCGCTCGCGGGCAACGATGATATCATCGTCATCACTTGACTTAAGTAATAGTTTGAGTCGACTGTTGGTATGACTGATCATGTCCCTGATCGCTCCGACTGCTACGATATACTTCCTGTTGATCCTGAAAAACTTCGCTGGGTCGACAAGACCTTCCAACTGGTCGAGTGTGAAATCCAAAACGTGCTTGCGCGCGTCGGATGTGACGGCGAAGGTTGTTTTCTCCAGGCTATAGAAGTAGAGCACGTCGCCTACTTCGACTGAGCGGAGATGTTCTCCCACTTTTATAACGAAGCGCTCTTTGTATCGTTTGGTCAGCATCTGCATGGCCGCGCCGATGCTTTCGATCATTTTGTCGCGTGGCTGCAATTGACCGGTGAGGTTCTCGTATTTTCTGAAAGCAGCGGCTACTTCGTCTTTGTCCAGGGGTTTCAGGATGTAGTCGATACTGTTTACTTTGAATGCTTTTAGGGCGTACTCGTTGTAAGCTGTCGTAAAGATCACGGGCACTTTGATCTCCACCTGCTCGAAGATCTCGAAGCTGAGGCCGTCGGCAAGCTGAATATCCATGAAGATCAGCTCGGGCGAAGAATTGGAGCCGATCCACTTGACGGCGCTCTTTACGGAGTCGATCGATGCCACGATATGTACATCGGGACGAAGATCTTTCAGCAACTTCGAGAGTCGCGCTGCCGCTTCGGGTTCGTCTTCAACGATTAGTATGTTCAAAGTTCAGGGTTCAGGGTTCGACGTTAGCTAAGACCTGGCAAACTTACTTTAAATGATCTGCCGTTATTAACAACTTCAATTTTTTCAGATGAAAGAAAACTATATCTGCTCTTTATGTTCTCCAGTCCAATTCCTTTCGAATCCTCGGGCAGTACATTCTTTTTCTGAATATTATTTTCAACAACAATACTCTTCTTCTGGGCATAGATCCTGATGGTGAGCGGCTGGTCGTTGGAAATAATGTTGTGCTTGATAGCATTCTCTACCAGCATCTGCAGAACCAACGGGGCAACCTGCGCATCGACGGAATCGAGATCCATCTCCACCTTAAGTTTATCGCCGAAACGGATCTGCTGGAGGAACAAATACGACCGGAGGAACTTTATCTCATCGGCCAGAGGAACAACTTCTTTACCCTGCGTATCGAGAACATACCGGTATACCTCCGACAACTGCTTCACGAACCGCGCAGCTTTATCCTGGTCTTCATAGATGAGGTTGGTGAGCGCATTCAAACTATTGAAAAGAAAGTGCGGGTTCACCTGGCTCTTCAGGCTATCGAACTGTGCTTTCATACTTTCCTTTTGAAGTTTCGCCGAATTCAGCTCGGCGGCCCTCCAGTTTTCGAGAAATGAACGTCCGTGCATAAACAATGAGATCACGAACGTTATCGCTAACGAGGTCCAGATCAACTCCACTATATCTCCAAGAAATCTTAATCCTAAAACAAATTCATAGAACAACACCACAACGAACAACGCTGCTATGGTGTATGCAACCATAACGATCATTCCAAGAATAAATCTCTTGATCGGTTGTTCGGTCCACGATACTTTTTGCGAGACCAGGTTGCTCGTGTAGGCGTTCCCTATCCACAATAAGTTCCAGGTAAGAGCTGTGAAGGTCCCGACTCTGAAGTAGGTGCTCCAGGGACGAACCCACGGCGCAACATAGATCAACGACATACCGAAGCCTGCCAGGGTAAGCCACACAAAAGTCTTCCAGTTGTCCTGACAGAATTTCTTCACAGCTCGAAATATAATCTACTTACAGCCTTTGACCAATCCTTCGGTCATCTGGCGTCCCCATGTTGGCGCTACAGAAAGCTCGAACGGCTTTGCGTCGAATAATGCAAGAGCCTTGCGGGCGGTCTGACATGCTTCGACAGGCTCTTGCTTGAAGAACGCTGCGGTGCCGAACTGCAGCTGGGCCATGAGCGCAAGGGCGCGAGGGTTCTCGGGATTCAGGCTCAGCGCTTTTCCGTAAGACTGCATGGCCAACGTCGAGTACTGCTGTCCTCTCGAAGCCTGGTCTACCGACACGCGGATCATGTAAATAAATCCTTCGAGCGCGACGATCTCCGATTCGTTAGGTTTAATGGCTGTCGCTTTGTCGTTGGCCGTCTTCGCAAGGTCGAGGAGCGCATCCTTCTTCGTTGCATCCGGCTCTTTCACGGCCATCATAATGTAACCGAAAGACGCATAATAATACGGTTCCCATTTGGTCTTCTCCGCACCGCCGATTCGTTCAAAAACATTCACGGCTTTTTGAATTTCTTCGACAGAAGCAGCATTGTACACGATCTCGATGTTCTTTGTCATTTGGTCGGTGTATTTGTCGGCAAACACAAACAGGGTTAGGATGATTGCAATTGTTTTCATTGTTAGTTGGTGATTGGTGATTGGTGATTGGTGATTATTAAAGATTTGGCAATTGATTCACTGATTTATTTTTTGAAATAGTAATAAACACGGCGATGAACATAAACCTCGGTGCTGCCTGCCTGACGGCGCGTCCTGCATACACCCCGTTGACATCCGGCGTTTGCGCGAACTCGTAACCGAAAATGTTGTTGCGGCCAAGGAGGTTCGTCGACGACACGTAAACGATGAGCCAGTTACGCGGCAGGTAGCTGATGTTTGCACTTACATCTTGATAATAAGGAGTGAGCGACTGATTGAACTTCTCCGAATTAGGATCGTAGTAAGGACGACCGCTGCTGAACGAATACGTGAGGCCGAGCTGCGTCTTCAAAGAAGTAATGAAGTGTTTGTAAACAACACTCAAATTATGCTTCGAAGCGAACGATGGTGTAGCTGCGTAAGGGAATGCCAGGTAATCGCGTTCGGTATCGAGAAACGAATACGACACCCAGTAATCGACATTCTTTAACGTTCTATTATCTCTCCAGAAGAATTCAACACCGCGCGCATAACCACTGCCGGTACTCGACAACTGATATTGATCACCATTGTTGAACTTCACCAGATCGTTATATTTTTTATAATACGCTTCTATGCGAAGGGTCCTGTCGTTGTTGATCACCTGGTAGTTGACAATGAAATGCTCTGCCCGTTCGGAGTTGAGATTGTTATTAACTCGCAGGTATTGATTGGCGGCACTCTGACGGAACCGTCCATAAGCAAATGAGACCTGACCCTTATTACCGGGCTTATAAGCAATCGACAAACGTGGATCTATTCCAGACTTTCCATTCAGAGAGTTGTACTCGACACGCGCTCCTGCTTTCGCAACGAGATGCTTGTTCGCGTACGCCTCGCTTTCAGCGAAAGCAGCGTAAATATTTTCGTCAAAAGACGCGGGAGAAGTATACTGCCTTGAAATTATTTCACCACCCATGTGAAGCTCGACGTGATCGGACACTGTATTATCAAATGCAAGCTTGGCGTGATATCCCTTTTCGACCTCGCTCACCGGATCATTATCGACCTTTAAATAATTTCCATTGAAAGTATAAGACAATCCTCCGCGAACGCTCCACTTGTCGTTCAATGACTGCTGATAGGCGCCGTTGCCATAACCATACTTATTGGTGAGGTCATACAGTTGTTTATTCTCAGGCACTGCGATATCATGATTATACATGGCGAGGTGGGAACGATTGAAATTCCCAAAGAACTTCAGCATTCCGTCCTTGCCTACTTGTTGACGAAAAGCGGTACTACCTTCCAATGATTCCGGTGCAGAATACCAATCCACCCGCTGACGGATAAGATTGAAGTAGGGACTGACGTTGGTGTATTGAATTTTACCGGTCCACGATGAGCGATCGAAAGCAAGTGTCTGCGCGACGTCACCTCCAACTGAAAGAATGCCGATGTCGGTTTGATTCATCTCGGCTTTGTCTTTCGAATTGAGGACCAACGCCGACGACAGCGCTTGTCCGTACTCAGCGGAATATCCGCCGGTGCTAAAGCTTGTTCCCTTGAACATAAATGGAAGGAAGCGGCCGCGAGAGGGAGTGTTTGGTGCCGAAGGTCCGTAGGCATCGAGCACAGCCATGCCATCGATGAACGTGCGGGCCTCGCGGCTGTCGCCACCGCGAACAAAGAGTCGTCCGCTTTCTCCATTCTTTTGTGTGCCGGGGAGCGTGTTCAAGGCTCCGGCAATGTCGGCGGTGGCACCTGCAGTTGTTGCAATGTCGACTGCCTTAAGTATGGTGCGGCGTTTTTCTTCGCCTGCTGTGAACGATCCTGCGGAGATCACAACTGCATCGAGTTGATTGATCTCTTCTTTCATAATGACCGAGAGATCGATCGAACCACCGGTGATGTCGATCTGTTTTTGAGACGCTTTGAATCCCACGAAAGTGACATCAATAAAATGAGGTCCTTTTTCTTCGGTGGTAAAACTGAATGAGCCGTCGATGGCTGTGCTTGCGCCGTCGTACGAGTCGCGAACCACGACGTTGGCGCCGGGGATGGCCTCGCCTTTTTCGTCGGTTACTTTGCCCGAGATCTTTGTCTGGGCAACGGCACTGATACTGAACAACAAGAGTATAAATGTCTGCTTCATGCGGTAAAGGAGAGCATGCCGCAGGGCTTTCGAAAAAACGAGTTACTGAACTGTCAGTACACGAAGATGGACTGTAGAAAACAGGGGTACTTCCCCGAAAAAACCTCGCAGTAAACCGCTACTTTTAAGGTCCCTATGTTTCCACTGCGCCCAGTTATCGTCGTGACACTTGCCTTCTTCGCGTTTCAGAGTGCTGTAGCGCAGGTGGCTTTTAGAAAACTTGTCACACTGCCGTACGCGGGTTATGGAATTGATACACACCTGGTCGATATTGACGGAGATGGCGACAACGATGTAGTATTTCTCACCAATGAAAGATTCGGCTTGTACGTGCTCTATAATGATAACGCATCGTTCTCGCGACTTGAGACTATTCTTGCAGATCGCTACGCCCCGACATCCATCCAACTGTATGACACGGATGGTGACAACGTAAAAGACATAGTCGCCCTGAATCCCTACACAAAGGAGATCGCAATCTATAAGTTCGATACAGATAAGATCAAGAAAGTCAGAACCGTCGTGTACGAAGAATTCACAACGGCCGATCGTGTACTCTGCACCGACATCAATAAAGACGGCGAGCCCGATTTCATCCTAACCTATCAATTGGTAAAATTCGTAGTGCTGCTGCTATCCACCGGTGATGGTTATTTTGTGGAGTCAAAAATTACCACACCGGAAATCGTCGGTCACCACATAGAGCTCGGTGATGTAGACGCCGACGGCAATGCGGATCTCGTGATCAATAATGATGGGAAGCAGGTCTGTATCTACAAAGGAAACGGCGAAGGGGACTTTCAATTCAGCAGCTTTTTTACAGCCGGCTTTCTCATCATGGATTTTGCTATTGCCGATTTTATCAATGATGAAAAGCTGGAGTTAATCCTTTTCACGATCGATCAGCAGTCACCCTCGAATAACGGCACGGTTGAGTTCTTTGAATTAAATGAACCTGGCGTCTACCAGAAAACCTGGTCGAAAAGTGAGTATCGTACGAGCAGGATCATTGTCGACTACATGGATGATGACGACGACCTGGATTATGCAGTGATCAATTCCGACTATCCTGATATCTTCCTCCATCTCAATAATGGCCATACACCAGTGGATGGTCCCGACGGTTGGGGCCTCGACATGATCCAACCCATCGAAAGCAAATACACGGGTCTTGTTTTTGGTGATGTCGACGGAGACGCCTATCCAGAAGTTGTTCCTTTATGTACCGCCGGTCACATAGAGATCTTGAAAAAAACTACCTATGAGTACGTTACGTATTCGAATTTCCAATATTCGGCTACGGGTTGGCAGGCCGGTACGCTCGGCGATCTGAACAACGACGGAATGCCCGATCTCGTACTTCCTCTCAAGGATGCAAGGGCCATTTCGATTCAATATAATACCGGTGATACAAGAATATTTGGCGATCCGGTTTTCTTCAACACTGAGCTGCCACCGGTTAAGGCGCTGGTTGGAGATTTTAACGGCGATTCATACAAAGACATTCTGTATCTCACCGCCCGGAGAGAACACGTGTTCCCTTCAGACAATATTACCGCCGTTCTCTTCGGTAGCGATGATGGAACGTTTACACAAAAAGTGATCGACGCCGCGATACCGTATAGCCTGGACCTCTACAATATAAATACGTTAAATTTCAACAAAGGAGATTTCAATAGCGACGGTCGCGATGACCTTCAATTCGACAGCCATTTTTACTATGGAAATGCGGACGGAACCTTTACGGAAGTAACTGCCAATGTATCAACGGCTGGAGGACAGGTAGCAGCCGATTTCAACAACGATGGCTTCGACGATGTCGCGATATCGGGTAACAATGGTATTCATGTGGTGTGGGGCAGATCCGAAATGCAGCCGTTGGAACCAGATGATTTCGAGGCGCCAGCAGCTACTATCATGTTTGTCGCAAATGTGAATAACGATGACTACCCGGATCTGATCTGCCCGGCGACATTAGAGAACTGGTTCTTGATCCTGATTGGAAATGGTGACGGAACCTTTGTTCAAAAGATCGTGAATGTAGTCAACACACCTTTCAGATGTTTTGTCACAGATCTTGATGTTGACGGAGACGATGACATCGCTTTCACCAACTATTTTACAACTTCAATCGACATTTACCTTAACGACGGCGCTGGAACATTTTCGGAATCTAAATCTATATCCCAGCCGTCCGCCAATTCGAACGTGATCATGCTACCAGGTTTTGTCAACAAAGACGATCGCCCCGATATTGTTTTTGTTCCCGAAAACAAGGGCGCTATGATCTTACTCGGATATCGATATGGAAAGCCAACGAAAGCGCCAACGTTTGTCGATGTAACAGATGTAACCGCATCCACTGCACAATTTACATTCGACGTAGGTGATGGAGTTGCACGTATGCTTGTTTTGAAAGAGGGAAGCGAAATCGATGAAGATCCGGCCGATCATAAGTCATACACCGCGTCGAACGTAATGGGACAAGGCACCGAGATCGGATCAGGCAACTTTGTTGTCTTCCTCGACGATGCATCGTCAGCACCCGTGGCCAATCTCAAAGAAAAAACAACTTACTTCTATGAACTGATCGAGGTTGGCGAAGAAAAAGGTGGTTTGAACACTTACCTAACAACACAAACAATTTCAGGTTCATTCGAAACGAAGTTCACTCAATCTTTAATCTTATACTTGCCCGACAAAACCATTGGAGATCCCGACTTCGATATAGAAGCAAGCAGTAACAGGGACCTACCGATCTCGCTCGAACTCCTTAGCGGTGGAGTTACGTTGACAGGAAATACCGTGAAGATACTTCAAATTGGTCCGGTGGCTATCCGGGCAACTGCAGAGGGAAATGACGAAGTTGAGCCCGCTACCCTCGTTGGGACTTTCTGCATTGATCCTGTGGAGCCAGAATTGCAAATCACGGAGATCGATCCTTATCACTATACACTACAAAGCTCCGCCTCTTCACACAACCAGTGGTACTGGAATGGTTTACGCATTGAGGGTGCCACTGAGCCTGTTTTCCAACCGGTCAAGAATGGGAAGTACACTGTACGAGTGGAATATTTGCCATGTTATTCC
This sequence comes from uncultured Ohtaekwangia sp., assembly GCA_964490505.1. GTDB lineage: Bacteria > Bacteroidota > Bacteroidia > Cytophagales > Cyclobacteriaceae > ELB16-189. The sequence continues at coordinate 204,745 of CAZBCP010000004.1, forward strand.
GAATCGCAGGCGTCACCATATCTCTTTGTTGGAATTGATGAGCCATCTTCCAATATCAGTATCTCACCAAACCCCGTTGCACGAAAGCTTTTCGTGACAACGATCGGAAATTTATCAACAGCTCCCGAGGTCATTGATGTTACTGGCAGATCTTACTCTGCCGATGTAACCAGGCGCCAGAACGGTTTTGAACTTGATGTTGCACACCTCTCTCCGGGACTTTATTTTCTACGGGTAAATCCGCAGACGATATTCAAATTCGTCAAAGAATAATCGATAGAACAGACTGTAGAAAACAGGGGTACTTCCCCGAAAAAACCTCGCAGTAAACCGCTACTTTTAAGGATGCTGCGAGCTATTACCCTCCCAATTTTGGGCTTTTTGGCATTCCAGGCCGCTTTCGCACAGGTGGCCTTCAAGGACCCTGTAGAACTGCACATACCCAGCGTCGGCACAGATTCTATGTTCGGGGATGTAGACGGCGATGGCGATAATGACGTCGTTTTCTCTACAGGCGGGATGCTGTCGGTATTGTATAACGACAACACCGTTTTCAACAGGGCCGAAACCGTGTTGGCAGAGGGAACTGGCGTATTCACTGTTCATGACTTCAACAGCGATGGCTTATTAGATATCGTTGTAACAACTTACGACGGCCTTCAAATCGAAAACATTTCGGTATTCAGTTTTGCAGATCACAAGTTTGAAAAGATCTCGTCGATACAGATCTCCGAGCCTAACGTCTTTCCAACAACGATCCACTGTGCCGATCTGAACAAAGATGGACGCGTCGATGTCGTTCTCACGTTCAATCTCGATGGTCCTTTCTTCCTCGAGTTCGAATCGACTGGAGAATCGGGTGTGTTCAACGAAAAAAAGATCAGCACACCAGAAACCATTTCCGCGAGAAGCTGGATGACCGACATCAATAACGACGGAAACCAGGATCTGGTCTTTACCACCAACAGTCCCGAGATCTCGATCTATAAAAGCAACTCTGAGGGAGCATTCATCTTCGATCAGATCCTGACCTCCGACAAAACAGTATTCGATATTGCCGTTGCCGACTTCAACGGCGATCAAAAGAAAGACATCGTTGCGCTAAGTGGTATAGATCCAGGCGTGTTCGAACATTATGTGCAAGGATCCAATGGATTCTTCATTAAGACAAGTCTCCCCCACCAATACGAAACGATCTTCACAGTTACTGCAGCCGACGTCGACAACGATAATGATATCGACATTAGTTATGATTCGAAGTACTCTGGCTTCGTTCTGATGATCAACAATGGAAACGGTGTGTTCACTGAGAAGCCAACTAACATGCCCGATGACATCGGTTACGACGAAACCTTCGGTGACATCGATGGCGATAATTTTCCCGAAATGCTTTTTTCAGGCTACTACCGGAAAATAGTGATCCTTAAAAAGAACGGCAACGAATACAAATTAGCTTCGGTGTTCGAGTTGCCCGCCAAACCGGCTGACACAGGAAAGATGGCGGACCTCAACAACGACGGTCGGTTGGACCTTGTGTTGACATATCCCGGGGTAAATACGGTATCAGTTGCTTACAATAGTGGTGAGCAAAAATGGTTTGACAGACCATGGTTTTTCAAGCTACGTATCAAACCAAGAATTACCAGGACGTGTCGCATCAACAACGACAACCTCGCCGATGTTCTATTCACTACGATCGTTCCCGACAACAATGGTCCTTACGGATACATGTCGCACCTCGATGGACTTGTGAGCGACGAAAACGGACAACTGCGCGTAGTTGAAGATCTCGACGCCGATGGTCACTTCAATGTAGAAAATCTCGATCCCGGCGACTTCAACAACGATGGTGTTGACGACATACATACGTGGTTCTTTACTCTGTTCAAAGATGAAGCAGGAAAGTACGACTGGGTGCAGGCGCCGAGCGTCGCGAGCTCCATCACATCGCAGGTTGTAGCCGATTTCAACGACGACGGCTTCGATGATGTAGCTATCTCTACCGGATACAGCAGCATCTCCGGCGACAACGGTATCGCTATCCGGTGGGGCCAGGACCAAAAGATGTTGAGCACAGGCCCCTTTACGGACACCGAAGTATCCTATTTCCTCAACGTTGCAAACCTCAACGGCGATGAGTTTCCGGACCTGGTCGGTTACGATCACTATGGAGTTATAGTTTTAATGGTCGGCAATGGCGACGGAACGTTTGTTTTCTCTCAAACGAACATAGACATTATCAATTGGTACAACGATGGTAAGTCGTATGCCATCTTCGATGTGGATAGAGATGGCGACGATGATCTTGGTGTGATCACATTCAACGAGACGATGGACATCTACATCAACGATGGCACCGGCGCGATGATGAAGACAGCCGCAATAGCTGTTCCGGATCCACTTCCATATACGGTTCTGTCAGGAAACATCAACGATGATGACCTTCCGGATCTTATTCTGCTTCCGGAAGATGGTCCTTCAAGAATTCTGATCAACGACATGGTGACGGAACCTACTGTTGTCTCATCTGTAACTGTTTCGGAGCGGACCTCTTCATCTGCAAAGCTGTCGTTCGAAGGAGGCAATGGCGATGGAAGGTTGTTGCTGATGCGTCAATCATCTGCGACTAATGCAGAACCGGCCGATAATACGCTTTATGTTGCAAACTCTGAGATGACCAAGGGTTCGAAACTTGAATTCTTCAACTACGTAACATTCTTCGGCGCGGAAAATTCTGTGGTCGTAACAGGTCTGAAACCAGGCACTACTTATTATTATACACTCTTCGAGAGTAATCGAAATGAAAGCGGAACGTTGATCGACTACCTGACCTCTACGAGCACTTCGGGATCGTTTACTACGAAAATATCGCAGGAGATCGAGTTCCTGGTCTCCGATAAGAACGAAGGAGATCCTGACTTCGATCTCGAAGCTACTTCAGAATCGGAGACACCGATCGTTTACTCGGTGCTTTACGGAAACGTAACCCTCAACGACAAGACCGTGACCATTAACGGTCCCGGCCCCGTGACCGTAGTGGCAACACAAGAGGGCAATGAGGATATTGATGAAGGATATGCCGAGGTTACATTCTGCGTCGATCCGGCAAAACCGGTGATATCACTGGTGCTTCAAGGCACTACATTTTCAAGCAGCTCGACCACAAACAACCAATGGTACCTCGAAGCGTCGCCCATCGAAGGAGCAAATCAGCAAACCTACAAGGCAACTGAAGATGGAACGTATATCGTGCGTGTGGACTATGAAGGGTGTTGGACTGAATCCGATCCATACAACATTGTTACAGGTATCGAAGACATCGCCGCGAAAATTGAGATCTCCCCTAACCCGGCAACAAAGAAACTCCTCATCAAAACAGGAATTTCCGAAAGGTCCGCTATACAACCTGTGGTGCTCGACATGACTGGCCGCACGTATACCTTGCAATCTTCGATCCGTCCCGATGGTATCGAGCTCGACGTAGAAAAGCTTTCGGCAGGTTTTTATGTCTTGCGTGTCGGCAATGGAATGTCGTTCAAGTTCGTTAAAGAATAATTGATCATGCGGTTCTCGTTCTCCATACTAATTGCACTGCTGGCATCACAGATCTCTTTTGCGCAGCTGGATTTCAGGAAGCCTGTTGAGCTGCCATTTACCGGCGATGGCTCGAAGGCAAGGTTTGGTGATATAGATGGTGATGGAGACAACGATGTCGTGTTCTCTACGCAAAGAAAGTCGATGTTGTTTGTGATCTTCAACGATGAAGGGGCCTTTACCCGTTCCAGGGTGCTGGTCGACGCCCCTCCGGGACAGTATATCGACGGAGCGAAGGTGAATGCGATGGTGCCTTTCACGCTCTACGATTATGATGGCGACGGTGTTGAAGACATCATTACGGCAACTTATGAAGACTATGAAACGAACAAGGTCCATGTGTTTCGTTCTCATTCCGGGGAAATTGAAGAATACACAACCATTGATCTTACCACAACGGGTTTTCTCGCGAACCATATCTTTTGCACTGACATTAAGAGCAACAGCCTGCCCGATATTATCATAAGAGGTGATAAGACGGTGATCCTGGAGATGACGGAACCGGGGCATTTCGTCGAAACCAGTTACATCTCGAATAACGACAATTGGCAGACCCGCGCGGCAGATGTAAATAACGATGGCCATCTCGATATTTTGACACTCGCTTACGGCGATACCAAAGTTGGCATTATTAAAAGCGATGAAGATGGATACTTCACCGGTAGTGAGTCGGTATCCACATCGGGCGCTATAAGTTCGTTCGCTGCGGCTGATTTCAACAACGACGAGAGAACAGATCTCATTTTATGTGGCGACGGCTTCGTGAAGCTGCTTACGAAGGAAGAGAACGGTTCTTATACATCTAAAATGATCTATACGCCCAACGGCTCGCCGTACATAGTAAGGGCAGCCGATGTCGACAACGATGGCGATATGGACGTCGCCCTCGACAGGGTGAGCTTCACGGAGCTCTCTTTGCTGATCAACGTTGGCGATAACACGTTCGAAGCGCTTGATGTTGACCTGCATCACCTGGTCCTTAACGACCTGGATTTTGGCGACGTGGATGGAGATGACTATCCAGAGCTGTTGCCTTCCAGTATCGCTGGGAACGTAGAGATCTTCAAAAGATCAGAAGATGACTATAGTTCGTTTGCAAACTTCCAGTTCTCGGCGAATCCATCCGGTTATGGAGTACTCGCTGATGTAGACAACGACGGAAAGCTCGACCTGGCAATGGCGCACACCGACGCTCGCGCTGTTTCGATCTCGTTTGGAACCGGTAACAAAAAGATGTTTGGTGGTCCGGTCTTTTTTCCGACAGAGCTCAAGCCATTTAAAATAGCGTCGGGTGATTTTAACAATGATTCTTTTGCAGATATAGTTTATGTATCCGCTCTTGATATCACAACGCGGATCGATGTGATGTGGGGTGGGGAAGATCGCAACGTGGTTCATGAACAGATCAATATTCCCGGCACATACCCGCATCCCTGGATGCTCGACGTTGGCGATTTCAATAATGATGGGTTCGACGATTTCGTGTCGCAGATCAACATATTCTATGGCAGCGCAAATGGAACGTTCACAACAGGGAGCATCGAGGTAAATCCGTCGATCGTTTACCAGGCGGCCGGAGACTTTAATGCCGACGGTTTTTCGGATGTTGTTATGGGTGGCTATAGCGACATCAGGATCAAATGGGGAAAGCCGGCTAACGAAGGAACACTCGTTGCAGGAGTATCTGTTCCCGCTACGAGCGTCGAAACATTAGACGTTGGAAAGCTCAATGATGACAACCTCGACGACATCATTTACTACGATTTTCCCGCGAGGCTTCTAAAAGTTCTGATCAACAATGGTGACAACACATTTACCGAGAGATCTATCCATTATGCTACCGGTGGTGCGGCTTATGCAGTTGCTGATTACGATCTCGATGGCATAGATGAGGTGGCGCTCTTTGAGAACGAAACGGGTATCGTTTTGAGCTTTTACAGCTTCGATGGTAATGAGCCCGAAAAAATCGGAACAGAGACATTGCCTCCTTATTTAGGTATCAGGATCATGGTCGCCGGGTTGCTCAACAAAGATGATGTTCCGGACATTGTGTTCATTGGCAGCAACCTGCCGGTATCGGTTATGATGTCGGATGTTGTGGTTGAGCCGACGATCGCGGCAGGCAATGTGCAGGTAACGGAACGAACCGAGACTACGGCGAAGATCACGTTCGAGCCTGGTGACGGAAATATGCGTATACTTTCGCTTCGTGAAGCCACGGCCGAATATGCAGAACCGGTCGATAATAAATTCTACCTCGGTAGCCCGATCATGGATCACGGCTTCGACCTGGGGTCGGAAAACTATATTTTGCTTGCCGGCGAGGACACTACTGTTGTCGTCACCGGCTTGAAGGCCGCAACTCAATATCACTATCTTTTATTCGAGGGCGATCAGAATGAAAAGAAAACGATCGTCGATTATCTCACGAGCACTTATGCATCGGGATCGTTTTTCACAAAACAACAACAGATCATAACATTTACTGTCGGCGACAAAATGTCGGGCGACGATGACTTCACCCTCAACGCAACTTCGAGCGCCGGACTTCCGGTAACTTACGAATTGATCTCGGGCGATGTAACACTCGTCGACAACGTTGTGTCGATCCATGGGCCGGGTCCTGTTACCATCAAAGCTTCGCAAGCAGGCAACGATGACTTTAACGAGGCGTCTGCCGAAGCAACATTCTGTATTAATCCTGTGAAGCCCGTTGTTACCGTAACATCTGTTACTTTGACGAGCTCCTCTATCGCAAACAACACATGGTATCTTGACAACGAGGTGATCGAAGGACAAACAGAACAGACGTTCACTCCCGAAGTCGACGGAACATACATGGTGAGAGTTACTTTTGAAACCTGCTTTTCGGAATCCGATCCGATCGATTTCTATCTGACGGGCTTCGGCGAGATAAGCACAGGCATCAGCATCTCTCCCAACCCGGCGACAAAGAAACTGTTCATTAAAATAGATGCTGCCGAAGTCCACACGGTACAACCATCGGTGATCGACATTACCGGGCGTGTTCAATATATCGAGGTCTCTGCCCGGCCCGGCGGTCTCGAACTGAACATAGAAAACTTAACCGCGGGTTTATATTTCCTGAAGGTCCATTCAGGTGTAGCCTTTAAATTCCTCAAAGAATAGCGGCTGCGGGACATTCTTCCCCACCAGGAAACAAAAATATGAACCGGTGAAAGCAATTCGGGTTGGCCGATGATTTGCGTTCGTGCCTTAAATTTTAACGAGGGCGCGTGCGGAATGAATAAATTTTCAGGGATTGCTATTGTACTAAGCCTTGTATCCCATATCTCTACAACTTTTGCTCAAACGGGCGTTACAACTCAACACAACGACCACGACCGATCGGGCTGGAACCCGAATGAAACAGTATTAAATCAAAACAACGTACGGATGGGATCATTCGGCCGCCTCTTCAGCAGGACCGTCGACGACCAGATCTACTCCCAACCACTCGTCGTCAATAACCTGAACATCGCCGGCGGCACACACAATGTTGTCTTTGTTCCTACAGTGAACAACTCCGTCTATGCTTTCGATGCCGATTCTCCAGGGGCAAATACCCCCCTGTGGCAACGCAATCTTACGCCTGCAGGCCGACGTCCCTATAAGAACACCGACATGCCCGGTGCATGCGATGGTTTCTACCGCGATTACTCCGGCAACATCGGCATCGTTGGAACACCCGTGATCGACCTCGCTACAAACACCATGTATCTTATCGCGCGCAGTCGTAGCACATCGGCCGATGATTACAAACAATATCTTCATGCCCTCGACATAACAACCGGCGCCGATCGTCCCGGCAGCCCCAAGCTCATCGAAGCACAGGTGAATGGCAATGGCGACGGCAGCTCCGGCGGCGTTCTTAGTTTTAACGCGCATACACAAAATCAAAGAGCGGGACTCCTCTTGCTGAACGGTATCGTGTACATCGCATGGGCCTCTTACTGTACATGGCCTCCCTATCACGGATGGCTTCTCGGTTACGATGCAACATCATTAGATCAAAAGATAGTTTACTGTACAACACCCGATGGCAAAGAAGGCGGCATCTGGATGAGTGGCGGTGGTCCCGCTGCCGATGCTGATGGAAATATTTACGTTGCGGTCGGCAATGGAACTCCAGGCACCAGCGGCAACATCTCCGACGTGAGGAACCGGGGTGAAAGCGCATTGAAGCTCACTCCTTCAGGAAACACATTGTCGGTCAGCACATGGTTCTCACCTCACGATGTTGAGAGATTGGTTGCCTCCGATCTCGATCTCGGGGTTACGGGATTCTTGTTGATACCCAATACCGATCGCGCTCTCACCGGCTCGAAAGACGGAAAGCTCTATTTACTTGATCGCAACAACATGGGAGGCTTCAATCCAAATGCCGATGCAAACCTGCAGGTTATCGACTTCGGATCGACTGCTCACCTACGCTCTTCATTTGCATACTACAAGGGAGCCGACAAAGAATTTATTTATTCATGGTCGGAAAATGGCCTGCTTCGCGCGATGCCATACGATCGCGGCACGGCAAGAATCGATATGAACACGGCATTGAGTAGCGGCGTACAGGGACCGATCGGTAACAACGGCGCATTTCTCTCAGTGTCTTCGAATGGAAACGATGATTCGAGTGCGATACTCTGGGCGAGCCACGCAGCAAGCGGCGACGCGAACCAATCGGTACGTCCGGGGATCCTTCATGCCTTCGCAGCCAACGACGTTACCCGCGAGCTCTGGAACTCATCGCAATATGCAAGCGATGCTCCCGGCAACTATGCAAAGTTCTCCTGCCCAACTATAGCTAACGGAAAAGTGTACCTCGCCACGTTCTCTAACCAGCTCCAGATCTACGGTCTCACCGGCAAGACAGTGGCGCTCGATTGTACCGGTGACAACATCGCGTTAAATAAAACGGTGGTTGCTTCATCTTTGGAAAGCAACGAATTCCCAGCTTCGAACGCCGTCGACGGCGATACAACTACCCGATGGAGCAGCGGCTTCCACGATGGCGAGTATATCTATGTCGATCTCGGTGAACGCATGGACTTCTGCGGTATCAAGATCAAATGGGAGAGTGCTAGCGGTGTCGACTTTCTTATCCAGGGATCGGACGACGCAGTAACCTGGCAGACACTCGTGAACGTGAAAGGCAATCATGATCTGAAAACAGAACTTCCCCTCGACGGCGCAGGCCGTTATATAAAAATGCAGGGGGTAAAACGCAGCACCACTTTCGGTTATTCAATATGGGATCTGCAGGTATTCGGCGAACCGACCACCAGTTGTCCCACACCCAACGGGTTGAGCGTAACAAATATTTATGAACAGTCGGCTACCTTCCACTGGAATGCGAACGGCCTCTCGACATTCAATGTCCAGTACAAAACGGTTTCCGCGGAATCGTGGACAACGACACAGGTGACCGGCACGGAGCTTACGGTTTCGACATTGGCTTGCGCGAGCGACTACTTTTTTAAAGTTCAGGGAATTTGTAGTGGCAACAACACGACCGATTACTCTCAGAACGTGGCATTCTCGACGCTCGCATGCGATGCAGACTGCGCACCCCTTCCCACGCGATGGAACACACAAGACATAGGCGATGTGAACTTCGCAGGATCGGCGTGTTACAACGACGGTACGTTCTCGATAACTGCTTCAGGCAACGACATCTGGGATTACGCAGATGGCTTCCGTTATACTTATAGAACGATCACGGGCGATGGCGAAGTACTTGCGCGCATCGTATCGCTGGACCATACCGACGATTGGAATAAAGCCGGGGTGATGATCCGCGAAACGCTTGCACCCGGCTCACGTCACGCTATGGTATTTATCTCGAGCGCAAATGGTGCTTCGTTTCAATATCGTCCAACAACAGACGGACTTTCTTACGAGCAGACTATTATTCCCAATGTCGCGCCTCCCTATTGGGTGAAACTTATAAAATCGGAAGAAACTTATACGGCCTTCATTTCACCTGATGGGGTCAGTTGGACACAGGTTGGAGATCCTATTACGATAGGTTTCGGTCTCGACGTTCCCGTGTACGCAGGTATTGTACTTACGAGCCACAACATCAACGAACTTGCACATGCTACTGTGGATAGCTACTTGTTCTCAGGCCTGCTCGATTTCACGCTACAACAATTTAGCGCAACATTGTCTACCACGAACACCGTAGATATTCAGTGGATCACGTCGCTCGAACATAATATTGAGTCATTCACTGTAGAGCGGAGTATCGACAATCTTCATTACGACGACATCGACACGGTGGCTGCGGAGAACAGTGGCAATCTCGTGCTTACCTATAATTCCGAAGACAAACAGCCTCCGCAAAGCCCTTCGGTTTACTATCGACTTCGCATTACCGATTTTGATGGCCGCGTGAGCTATTCGGCGCCGATCACGATCGGCCAAGTGATCACAGGTGTGGGAGAACAGCCGGCTTCGCTGCCGTCGGTATACCCGAACCCATCGAAGGACGGCAGTTTATTCGTGAAAGAGGGTGTCGAAAAGATCCGGATGATCACGATGTATGATCCGGCGGGCAAAGTGGTCTCGCATATGGAAGGACCTATAGAGCCGCTTACCGAGCTGCCGGTATCGATGATGGCCAATGGACTCTATGTTGTAGAGATCCGTACGGCGAAGACGGTTTATAGGGATAAGGTGGTGATTAAGAATTGAAAGTTGGGGATTTGTGGCGCAGAGGATACGCGGAGGAGCGGAGGACGCAGAGTTTAAAGATTGTTGACGACTCGCCGTAGACCGTCTTTTAAATGCGCCACTTTGAAATTCAGTAGCAACCCGAGACGATAGTCGCCAACTCTTAAATAGGTTAGTACTTGGGCAAAGTGCACTGGCAGAAGCACGTCAACTGACTTTATCTCTATAACAAGCTTATCGTTTACAAGCAGATCCATTCTATAACCATGATCGAGTTTTACTTCTTCATAAACCAAAGGGAGGGCCTTTTCGACCTCAACGTTGTATTTTAACTTTCGGAGTTCATAGGCTAGACACTCACGATACGCCGACTCCAATAATCCAGGACCAAACCGCGAGTGAATTTTCATCGCAAACTTTATCGCGTCGGAGGTAATGAGGTTTTCGATCTTATCCATGTTTTCAAAATAATAACTGGATGAATTCGGCACTCAGATTGATATGAATGGTGTTCGGAATTCCTGACTCCGCGACCATTGCCCCTCCGCGCCGTGCCTGCCGGCAGGCAGGTATCCTTTGCGAAACAAAACCACAGCTTTTCGACCAAAAACGCTTAAATTTGAGGTTCATTCAAAGAATTCAGAACGGATATGGCCGAGTACAGCAAAGACGAGATCAAGAGAATCGAAAGCAAATGGCGCGAAGAGTGGAAAAAGAACCAGGTATACAAGGTTTCCAACGACTCTTCCAAACCAAAATGCTATGTGCTCGATATGTTCCCCTACCCGTCCGGCGCCGGGTTGCACGTCGGCCACCCGCTGGGATATATCGCCTCCGACATCTATGCCCGCTTCAAACGGCTGAAAGGTTTTAACGTCCTGCACCCCATGGGCTTCGACGCCTTCGGCTTGCCCGCAGAACAATATGCTTTGGAACACGGCATCAACCCCGCCGTCTCCACTCAACAAAACATCAACAACTTCAAAAAGCAGATGGCCAGCATCGGCTTCTCCTATGATTGGAGCCGGGAAGTCCAGACCTGCGACCCTAATTACTATAAGTGGACACAGTGGATCTTCCTGCAGATCTTCGACAGCTGGTTCAATCGCAAAAAAGAAAAGGCCGAGAGGATCAGCGAACTGGTCAGCATCTTCGAAAAAGAAGGCAACGCAAACCATCCATTTCCGAATTCAAAAAAGACAGATAATTTCTCTGCAAGTGATTGGAAGTCATTCGATGAAAAGAAGAAGCAGGAAGTCTTAATGGAATACCGCCTCGCCTATCTCGCCTACACCGATGTAAACTGGTGCGAAGCATTAGGCACCGTCCTGGCAAACGACGAAGTTATTAACGGCGTCAGCTATCGCGGTGGGTTTCCAGTTGTAAAACGACAGATGCGTCAGTGGAGCTTACGCATCACCGAATATGCAGATCGTTTGTTGAAGGGTCTCGAAGAGATCGACTTCAGCGACTCTATGAAAGAGATCCAGCGCAACTGGATCGGCAAGAGTGTTGGCGCAAGAATTAATTTCAAGATCAAGAACAGCGAGGAAATCCTCCCCGTTTTCACAACCCGTCCCGACACGATCTTCGGTGTCGACTTCATGGTAGTTGCTCCCGAACACGAACTCGTTAAGAAGATCACTACTCCTTCGCAACAAGCCGACATCGACAAGTATTTGAAATACGTTGAAAGCCGTTCGGAAGTCGACCGTATGGCTGAAGTGAAGAAGATCACCGGTGCATTCACTGGCGCCTATGCGATCAATCCTATCAGCAATAGAGAAATTCCTATCTGGATCAGCGAATATGTTCTTGCTGGCTACGGTACTGGCGCCATCATGGGCGTGCCCTGCGGCGACGAACGTGACTTCAAGTTCGCGAAGCATTTCAACCTGCCGATCACAAACATCATTGGATCATATTTCAACGGCAGCGAAGCCAATCCTACTTACGATGCAACGCTCGAGAACTCCGGATTCCTGAACGGCATGAAGATGAAGGATGCTTTGCAGGCTGTCGTTAACAAGGTGGAAGAGCTCGGGATCGGAAAGAAACAGGTGAACTACAAGATGCGCGACGCGGGATGGAGCCGTCAGCGTTATTGGGGCGAACCATTCCCGGTAATCTATCGCAACGACATACCCTATGCGATGGATGAAAAGTCGTTGCCCTTAGTATTGCCACCTACGAATAATTATAAGTCCGCAGGCAATGGAGAGGGCCCGTTGGCCAATTTGAAAGATTGGATCAATATCAGCGACAAAGAGAAGAGAGACTCGAATACGATGCCGACGCACGCCGGCGCTGCATGGTACTTCCTGCGTTACATGGATCCCAACAACGATAAGGCTTTCGCCGATCGGAAAGCATTGGACTACTGGAACCAGGTTGACGTGTATATCGGTGGCGCAGAACATGCCGTTGCCCACTTGCTGTACGCAAGGTTGTGGGTCAAGGTGCTGTATGATTTAGGTTATTTGAATTTCGATGAGCCGTTCAAGAAGCTGATCAACCAGGGAAAGATCACCGGTGATTCGAGGTTTGTGTACCGCGTGAGAGGTACCAACAAGTTTGTTTCGTTTGGATTGAAAGATCAGTACGAAGCCGATCCGTTGCACGTCGACGTGTCTTTGGTTAACGGACTGGAACTGGACACCGAAGCATTCAAGAATTGGAGAGCAGACTTCGCAAGTGCCGAGTTCATACTCGAAGACGGCAAGTATATCTGCGGATCGGCTATCGAAAAAATGTCGAAGTCACTTTACAACGTCGTAAACCCCGATGATATCGTTGATCGTTACGGCGCAGACACCCTTCGCATGTACGAAATGTTCTTGGGACCGCTGGAAGCATCGAAACCCTGGAATACGAATGGGATCGACGGCGTGTATAAGTTCTTGAGAAAAGTATGGAACCTCGCGCACGACAGCTTCGGCAAGTTCGGCGTTAGCGAAGAAGACCCGACCAAAGAAGAATTGAAGGTTCTTCATAAAACCATAAAGAAGGTAGACCAGGACATCAACAACTTCTCGTTCAATACATGCGTTAGTGAATTCATGATCTGCGTGAACGATCTCGGTTCGTTGAAGACCAACAAAAGAAAAGTGATCGAACCACTGGTGATCGCGTTGGCCCCATTTGCTCCGCACGTTTGCGAAGAACTGTGGTCATTGCTGGGTCATCAAACATCCGTTCTCGATCAGACATTCCCTTCATACGATGAGAAGTATCTTGTCGAAAGCTCTTTCAACTACCCGATCTCCATCAACGGAAAAGTCAGGACCGAAATAACTTTCGCACTCGACATGCCCAAAGAAGATATCGAGAAGCAAGTGCTCGCTTCGGAAATAGTAAAGAAGTGGACTGAAGGAAAACCTCCGAAGAAGGTTATTGTCGTACAGGGACGAATAGTGAACGTGGTCCTTTAGTGTCGAAGATCAGTTTCGATCTTCGGTTCGGCACCAATAAAAACATCGGAACGCTGTGCGTGATCGGACCGGTGAACACGGGCGGCATATAGATCTTCTCCGCAACTTCGGTATACGTGAATGATGTCTTTTTCCCGCGAAGCGCACGAATGTCGATCACCATCGTCCTGCCTCCCCTTCCATTGATCAATTGATTCCAGTTCGGATACTTTCCAAGGTTGATGGTAACTGCGGAAAGCCCGAGATTTTCGATGCGATGCTGCTTGCGATTAGTGATCAGGAAGTCGTTGCGAAAGATTACCTGGGCGGTCAGATCGGCCGTAAAGAACAAAGCCAGGATAGCCAGGATTGAAGTCTTCACAAGAGAAAAATAAGAATTTTGAGCCGGTTTTCCTTTACCTTAGAAGACTAAAAAAACGATTGCATGCCCTATTCAAGGATTGTCGGCCTCGGCCACCACGTACCCGAAACGGTGATCACTAACCAGTATTTATCCACCCTGATGGACACAAACAACGACTGGATCATCGAGCGTACGGGCATCGAGGAGCGACGCTGGATGAACCCTGCCCAGGACACCGTTGCCAACATGGCGGCCAAAGCAACCCGCATGGCGCTGCACCGAGCCAAGCTCACCGAAAAAGACATCGAGTTCATCGTCTTCGCAACCATCACTCCCGACTATTTCTTTCCCGGCTCCGGAGTACTTCTCGAACGAGAGCTTGGCCTCGATGGCATTCCCGCACTCGACATCCGCAACGCTTGCTCGGGCTTCATCTATGCTCTTTCTATAGCCGACCAGTTTATTAAAACAGGCATGTATAAGAACGTGCTTGTGGTAGGCGCCGAAATTCAGTCAACTGCGCTCGACATTACGACGCGAGGCAGGAACACTGCAGTAATTTTTGGCGATGGAGCCGGCGCCGCAATCCTTCAGGCTTCGGAGAAACCGGGTGTGCTGTCGACACATCTCCATTCCGATGGTCGTTACGCAGAAGAACTTTACCTCAAAGATCCGGGCAGCAGCCGTCCTCATTCAGAAAGACAACCCGACCAGATACTCGATACCACCTCGTACAAGCTGGTAATGAATGGCAATAATGTTTTCAAACACGCCGTTGTCAGGTTTATGGAAGTTATTAACGAAGCGCTTACAGCAAACAAGCTTACGAAAGACGATATCTCTCTATTGGTCCCTCATCAAGCCAACCTTCGTATCAGTCAATACGTCAAGGAAAAAATGCAATTGAACGAGAGCCAGGTTTATAACAACATTATGCGGTATGGCAACACTACCGCTGCATCGATCCCGATCGCTCTCAGCGAAGCCTGGGCAGAAGGAAGAATCAAAGAAAATGATTTAATTTGTTTAGCGGCATTTGGAAGCGGTTTCACCTGGGCCTCCGCACTCATCAGGTGGTAATGACGTACACCCCAATCGATTAATGAAAACAGTAGCGTATAACCCAAGCCCACTCGAAGTTGACTTCGCAAATGCACTGATCATTCTTCAGAAGGACATCCAGAAACACGTGCAGGGAGCTAAGATCGTCAACGTAGAAAGCAATATCAATCGCGACAATCCTATGGTAAAGTTCAGTCTGGTTGATGGTGACGGCGACCCGCACGAGATCGTGATAAGGATCGTTCAAATCCCTGATAAATTCTGATACACTTCCGGGAATGTCGATAGCCATTGTTATCCTTTGTATTGCCCTTCTTATCCTGCTTATCACGTGGCTTAAGATCAATCCATTCCTAGCATTTCTTATTACATCGATAACAGCCGGTCTCTTGTTGGGCGTAAGTCCCGCAAACATGGGCAAGGTATTGGAGAAAGGCGTTGGCGACATGCTCGGCTCTCTTGTTATTGTTGTGATCGGCGGAGCTATGCTGGGCAAACTCGTTGCAGAAACCGGGGCAGCGCAGCAGATCGCATCCGGCCTCATGAAAGCATTCGGAGAAAAATATCTCCAGGTCGCAATGATGATCACCGGCTTCGTGATCGGCATTCCTTTGTTCTACAACGTTGCGTTCGTTCTTGTATTCCCCCTCATCGCAACCATCGTTTATCGATACAAGCTCCCTGCAGTTTATGTTGGGTTGCCCATGATGGCTGCTCTTTCTGTAACGCATGGATTTCTTCCTCCTCACCCATCGCCCGTTGGATTGGTCGCACAACTCAAGGCCGACATGGGACAGACATTGATGTACGGTATCATTATCGCCATACCAACTGTTATCATTTCAGGACTTCTGTTCTCAAAAACTTTAAGAGGTCTCAACGCACAGCTTCCAAAAACATTTCAATCAGAAGGGCTTCCCGAAGACAAGCTGCCAAGCCTGAGAAACAGTTTGGTCACCGCATTACTCCCCGTGATCATGCTGGCTATAACAACCATCGTATTGATGATCTATCCGAAAGATCAATTGTTGCAGGGAAATTTTATTGGGAAGGCCGTCGTGTTCTTTAGCGACTCTAACATTGTAATGCTCTTGTCCATCGCTATTGCAACATATACGCTTGGACTGAGAAGAGGAATGAAGATCACTGCTGTCATGGACATCTATGCGACAGCGATCAAAGATGTAGCCCTTATTGTGTTGATCATGGGGGGCGCCGGCTCATTAAAAGAAGTATTGATCGTAACCGGTGTTAGCGTGGAGATCTCCGAAGCACTCAATGGATTAAGCTTTCATCCGTTGTTCCTCGGTTGGCTGATCGCATGTATCATTCGTGTGTGTGTTGGTTCGGCTACCGTGGCAGGTCTAACGGCAGCGGGTATCGTTGCTCCACTCCTGCTTGCCCATCCCGAAGTAAATGCCAATCTCATGGTATTGGCAGTTGGCGCAGGCAGCCTTATGTTCTCGCACGTGAACGACGCCGGTTTCTGGTTGTTCAAAGAGTACTACAATCTCTCGATCAAACAAACGATCCGATCGTGGTCGGTAATGGAAACGATCGTTGCCATCTGCGGACTAGGTGGCGTTATGGTATTGAATCTATTTATTAACTAAAATGCTATGTGTCGCAGAGGACACGCGAAGAAGCGGAGGACCGCAATGGCCTCCGCGTAACTTTGCACCTTTGCGTATCCTCCGCGAAACAAACAAACATATGAATGAAACCCCCGAAGCCCGCTTCGCGAAGCTGGGCCTGTCATTGCCTCCTGCACCCAAACCACTCGGCGTCTACAAACCAATTCTAATAGTAGGGAACTACGTTTACGTATCCGGCCATGGAACCGTAAAAGACGACGGTTCGTTGATCATCGGAAAAGTTGGTGTCGACATGGACAAAGACGGGGCCAAGCTGGCGGCACAACAGGTCGGCCTGGCTATCCTCGCAACACTGAAGAAGAACCTCGGCAGCCTCGACAAGATCAAGCGTGTGATCAAAGTGCTGGGTATGGTAAACGCCACACCGGACTTCGAACGTCATCCTTATGTTATCAATGGCTGCAGCGAGCTCTTCGCAAAAGTATGGGGTGACGATAATGGTGTTGGTGTGAGGAGTGCCGTTGGTATGGGATCACTGCCGGATAATATTCCGGTGGAGATAGAAGCAATGTTTGAATTGGGGTGATGGTATAATGATGGTGTCGCAAAGGATACGCAAAGGGGGCAATGGACACGCAATGTTTTGCACCAAACCCTTTGCGTACCCTTGCTCCCCCGCGTATCCTCTGCGAAACAAGAAAAGAATTTATGAAGAACTGGTTCGAAGTTGAAAATATTAGTGAGGTCGATTCCCCCGGATTATTAATCTTTCCCGATCGCGTCAAAGAAAACATCCGCATCGCTAAAAGCTTTTTGGATAACCCCGACAGGCTTCGTCCACACGTGAAGACCAACAAGTCTCCCGAGGTAACGAAGATGTTCATCGAAGCCGGCATCTTCAAATTCAAATGTGCCACCATTGCCGAAGCCGAAATGCTCGCCATGAATGGTGCGAAGGACGTGATCCTCGCACATCAACCAGTTGGCCCAAAGATCAAAAGACTGAAAGAGCTCATCAGCAAATACCCGACGGTGAAGTTCTCTTGCCTGGTCGATGATGCGAGTATCGCACGACAGCTCGGCGGTGTCGACTTGTATATCGATCTCAATGTAGGTATGAACCGAACCGGCATCGAACCGGAGAAAGCCCTTCCGCTGTATAATGAGTTTCAATCGCAGATCGTTGGACTTCACGCTTATGATGGGCATCTCCGCGATCCCGATATCGCCGTAAGAAAAAAACAAAGCGACGAAGGCTTCGAACGGGTATTGAGACTAAAGGAGCAAATAAAGAAACCGTTGACCATCGTTGCCGGAGGAACTCCTTCGTTCTCTATACATGCAAAAAGAAAAGACATCGAGTGTAGTCCGGGTACTTTTATCTATTGGGACAAAGGATACGAGACCGTGCTCAAAGAACAACCGTTCCTGATCGCGGCGATCGTTATTACAAGGATCGTTTCAATACCTACCGCCGACACCATTTGTGTCGACCTCGGTCACAAAGGGATCGCCTCCGAAAACCCGATCGATAAACGGGTCTATTTTCTGAATGCAGAAGGACTCACTCCCGTCGGGCATAGCGAAGAACATTTGGTTATCAAAACGAACGGCAGTCACTCATATAAAGTCGGCGATGTGTTCTATGGAGTTCCACATCATATTTGTCCAACCGTAAATCTTTACGATTCACCTGCAATCATCGAGAACCATAAATATGTTGGCAACTGGAACACCGTGTCCAGGAAAAGAAAAATAACCGTATAGAATGCTCTCTGTTGACGCCCACCTCGACCTCTCCATGAATGCGATGGAATGGAACCGCGACCTCCGCATGTCCATAAGCGAGATCCGCGACCGCGAGAAAGATATGAACGACAAACCCGATCGTGGCAACAACACCGTCACCTTCGAAGAGCTGCGTCGTGGAAACTTCGGATTGGTTGTCGCTACACAGATCGCACGATACGTTGAACGCGACAGTTGGTTGCCCGGTTGGAATTCGCCCGAACAGGCATGGGCACAAACACAGGCGCAGGTATCATGGTATAAAGCCATGGAAGACGATGGCCAGCTAAAACAAATCACTGACCTCGAAGGGCTCGAAAAGCACATCGCAACCTGGGACAATCACAAATCACAAATCGGCTACATTTTAAGTCTCGAAGGTGCAGATTCCATCGTTACATTAAAACATCTAGAGAAGGCATATTCATACGGTTTGAGAGCCCTCGGTCCCGCGCATTATGGTCCAGGCCGCTACGCATTCGGTACCGACTCCGAAGGACCGATGGGTCCGAAAGGAAAAGCCCTTCTGAAAGAGATGGAGCGTTTGAACATCATCCTCGATGCTACCCATTTGTGCGACGAAAGTTTTCGCGAGGCGATGGACAATTTCAACGGCCACGTTTGGGCAAGTCATCACAACTGTCGTGCGTTGGTAAACCATAACCGTCAATTCAACGACGATCAGTTGAAGGAACTGATCCGTCGTGGTGCCGTGATCGGTGCCCCTATGGACGCCTGGATGATAGTACCTAACTGGGTGCGCGGAAAATCGACACCAAAAGATATGGGCGTGAGCCTCGAACGCGTTGTAGATCATATGGACCACATCTGCCAGCTTGCAGGAAATGCCAACCACATCGGTATCGGATCCGACCTCGATGGCGCCTTCGGGCGGGAGCAGAGTCCCTACGATATCGACACCATTGCGGACCTTCAAAACCTGCGCGGCATACTGAAAAACAGGGGATATTCGGTGTCCGATATCGAGAATGTTTTCTCGGGGAATTGGCTCAGATTTTTAAGAAAAGCGTGGAAATAATTCCGAACTTTAAAGGGTAATGAATAAACATTTGTGGGTATGAAAGTGAAGAAGAGATACATCCTTAGTTTAATAGTAGTCACCGCCGCCGTCGGCTTTTCGTTCTCGCCTCCCGCCGAACGCTACTTCGAGATCGCAAAGAACCTTGACATATTCGCGTCGCTCTTCAAAGAAGTGAATGCACTGTATGTCGACGAGGTCAATCCAAATAAATTAATGCGCACCGGTATCGATGCAATGTTGAATTCGCTCGATCCGTACACCAACTATATTCCCGAGGACGAAGTCGAAGATTTCCGTACCATGAACACCGGTCAGTATGGTGGCATCGGTGCTATCACAAGACAGATCGGCAACAGGACCGTGGTAACGATGGTGTACGAAGGATATCCCGCCGAAAAGAACGGTCTCAAGATCGGCGACGAGATCCTGAAGATGGACGACATCGTGCTATCGAAACTTACGATGGAAGAAGCGAATCACCTGATGCGCGGACAGATCGGTACCAACGTGAAGCTCACGGTAAAAAGGCCGGGCACCGCCAATCCCGTTACGCTGGAGTTCAAACGAGAACGAGTAAAGGTGAGCAATGTACCTTACTTTGGAATGGTCGGTAGCGACATAGGCTTCGTACAACTTTCCGATTTCACACCCGACGCAGCCAAAGAAGTTAAGAATGCCGTGGTGGCGCTGAAAGAAAAAGGCGCAAAGGGTATCATCCTCGATCTTCGCGGAAACCCCGGTGGCCTTCTCCTCGAAGCTGTTAACATCTGCAATATCTTTTTACCCAAAGAAAATCTCGTTGTATTCACGAAAGGAAAAGTAGAAGAGTCGAACTACACATATAAAACACCGGCCGCTCCCGTCGATACAGAAATCCCCCTCGCGGTTTTGATCAATCGCGGAAGCGCATCTGCTTCGGAGATCGTTGCCGGTACGTTACAGGACTACGACCGTGCCATCATCATCGGCGAAAAATCATATGGCAAAGGACTCGTGCAGTTGCCCCGCCCCTTGTCGTATAACTCGCAAGTGAAGATCACCACTGCAAAGTATTACACGGCCGCAGGACGTTGCATCCAGGTGCTCGACTATACCCATCGTCGTGCTGATGGTAGCGTTGGAACCGTTCCGGATTCGTTGAAGAAGCCATTCAAAACCACCCACGGCCGCACGGTATACGATGGTGGTGGCATCACTCCCGATATCGCCACACAAAGCGCAGAAGCGTCGGCCATCACACAGGCATTGTATACCGAAGGCCTCCTGTTCGATTATGCCACCGATTATTATGTGAAGCATCCTACAATACCCACGGCGCGGGAATTCGCCATGACCGACGCGGAGTATAATGACTTCGTGAACTGGATGAAGACGAAGAAATACACATACCAATCGCCGGTCGAGATTCACCTAAATCTTCTTGCCGAGGAGGCCAAGCGCGAACGCGCCAGCAAAGAACTCCAACCACAGATCGATAAGCTGAAGGCCATGATCGCCGAATACAGGAAGAACGACCTGAACAATTTCAAAGACCAGATCCGCGGACTTCTCGAAGAAGACATCGTTGCGCATTATTACTATGAACGAGGCGCTACCGAAGTGTCTTTCAAGAGCGACCAGGACATTCGCAAATCGATCGAGATCCTTAATGACGCTCCGGGATACAAGAAGATCCTGAATCTTCAGTAAATTTAACCATGCGCTGGAAGCGAATTGTAGCCCGCACCTCCATAGTTACCATCATTTGTTTCGCAGGGATCATGGTCCTCATGGATTCCTGCATTCAATTCCGAATGAGCAAGTCGGAGATCCATTCTTTCTTCAAAGGAAAAATGTATCCCGTGCGCGAATACCAGTACTACGTAGGTCGTCAGCACATCAATTATATCTTAACGGGCAACGACTCGCTCCCACTCGCCGTGTTCATTCACGGATCGCCGGGATCTCTAAGTGCCTTCATCGACTTCATGGATGATACACTGTTGCTCGAAAAGGTGCGCATGATCTCCGTTGACCGTCCCGGCTTTGGTTCCTCAAATTTTGGTTATGCCGAGCCGTCGTTGGAGAAACAGGCAGCCGATCTGAAACCCATTCTCGAAAAACATAAGAACGGAAAGCCGGTTTACCTCATCGGTCACTCGTTGGGCGGACCGCTCATTGCAAGAATGGCGATGGACTACCCGGAGCTCATCGATGGGTTGATCTTCGTTGCCGGCTCCGTAGATCCCGAGCTCGAACCGCACGAGTGGTTCCGGGCCCCGTTGGCTACACCATTCCTCAAATGGGCGTTGCCACGATCTCTGCGCGCCTCCAACGACGAGATCTACCAGCTAAAACCAGAGCTCGAAGCCATGCTCCCGCTGTGGTCGAAGATCACTTGCAGGTCCATCTTCATCCAGGGCGATAAGGACGAACTGGTCCCTAAAGAGAATGCCGACTTCGCAAAGAAGATGCTGGTCAACGCACCACTAGAGGTTATCATGTACCCGGGCATGAATCACTTCGTACCCTGGTCGCATCCATTTTTGATCGACAATGCGATCCTGTACTTGGCCGAGAATAAGACCGGGCCAGTATCCGACAAACGTCCGTCAGAAGTTATACACTAACATAGTTGCCCATCTTCCCTTGCTGGTGATATCTGCAAAGTCGTCGCTGTTATAATGTTGTGCGATTGGCTGCCGTGTGTTCATTCCAGGAGTGAACCCGGCTACTTATAACCAATAGTATAAACAGTATTTATGTTGACATCTACACTGCCCGTTCCGATTGATAATTCTCCTTTATCGGTCGAGCGATACCGCCGATCAGCAGGGCTATCGTAAGACATGCAAGCGTTCTCATGATCAATTTTCGTGAACGTGATCGACGACAAATGCATCCTGTACGCTGGTGCTCAACTTGTCGATGTTGAAGATCAGGTGGACTTCAGGCTGGTGCTGGGCACGAACAGGAACGCGTTGCATGGTAAGCCTCACCGTATCGGTGTCGCTTTGAAATTCCACCGGTCCGTGAACGGCAATCGACTTGACGACAAACTCGAATTCAGCATAACCACCGGCTGAAACGTTCTCGAGGGTTATCATCTGCGATGCTTCATTGGCTGCATCCACATGGTGGGTTTCGGTATTGCGAAATGGCAAACGATCGTCCTGGCGTATAAGCTTGATATAAGTGATATCATACGTGATCGTTGCGCCCTCATGGTCTTCGAGACGGTTGTCGAATTCGAGTGTGATCGGTCCGCTGAGTGTATCTTTATTGGAACAGGAGATCAGGAATAGTATATAGACAAGAAATAGCTTCTTCATTGTTGTTTAAAAGTTAAAAGTTGGCAGTTGAAAGCAGGAGAAGCTATACGGCAGGCGGATGCTAAACAATACGATTATCGGGAGAATGCGGCTCAAGCGAGGCAAATGTAGAAAGTTTTCCTGCAAACCTATCGGATGGGTCTATAGTGTTGCATCACTTCGCTACCGTAACGAGTTACATCAACAAGTTTCAATTTTGTTTTTTCTGTAAAAATCCGAAGACCGTTACCGATTGCTGCCGGGTTGACAAACAGGTAATAATTATCGATTAAATTTTCCTTAATAAGATTCGAAACGAATCCGGCACCACCATACACAAGAAGATCTTTACCGGGAGCATTCTTCAGTTTGTTGATCTCTGTTTTGAGATCGCCGTTCTCAACTCTTACGGCTGTCCCTTCGATCGCTTTCTGTGTTTTGCTGAATACGATCTTCGGTGTGTTCACCATTTTCAGCGCGAATGTATATTCGGGACTTTCCTTCGGAACACTCTCCCAATATTTTATAAACCCGGGAGTCATCTTACGGCCCATCAATATTGTATCCGATGTGTCGATGAGCTGGTTGATCACTCCCAATAATTTTTCATCGTTGTCAAACGACATCCAGTCGAGTTGTCCTTCGGGTCCCGCTACGAAACCATCGACCGTTATCTGCATTTGTAACTTAAGTGTTCTCATGTTGATCTGTATTTTGAATTTGATAACTCAAAGATATGAGCACACCCCTTGCGCGTAGGGTGGCTTTCGCGTCAAGGAAAGGGCAGATTACGACATAACCTTAATATGAAGTATTCGTTGCCCCTTACGTAATAAAAAGAAAACGGTCCGCCGAGTGGGGACCGTTCTCACAGGTTTAGGTTTAGGATAGGTCCCGCCATATTACGCTCGGCGGGGGAGCAAAACGTTGTTTGGCGGGTTAGCGGAGGAACAACAGCTCGCGGTATTTAACCAGCGGCCAATCCTCGTTGTCCACCAAAAGTTCAAGTTTATCAACAGAATCGCGGATAACCTCGAAGTATTTTTCTTTGATATCATCGCAGTAAGCGATCGCGCGCTTGTGAGCATCGCCGATCTTGTTAACACGCTTACGTTCTTCGATCATGGCACGAACATTCGCCTTGATCACATCAACGTGTCCTGATATCTCCTTAATGGTCTGAATAACCGCCTTGTTATCAACCTTGAGGCTCGCAAGACCATTCGCATTTTCGATGAGCTTGGTCTGGTAAGCGATAGCCGTAGGGATGATGTGATTCATCGCCAGGTCGCCAATAACACGGGCTTCGATCTGCACGCGCTTGATGTATGACTCCCAACGGATCTCGTTGCGGGCTTCAACTTCCTTGTGCGAGCAAACTCCATATTTTTCGAAGAGACCGAGTGACTGCTTGGTAAGATAAGCTTCGATAGCGCGAGGCATGTTCTTGATGTTGCTCAAACCGCGCTTCTTCGCTTCTGCCACCCACTCGTCAGAATAACCGTCGCCTTCGAAGCGAACAGCTTTCGATTCTTTGATGTACTTGCGAAGCACGTTCACGATAGCAACACGCTTCTCGGTGCCCTTTTCGATATCTGCATTCACAGTTTCGAGGAACTTCGTGAGCTGATCGGCCATGATAAGGTTCAGGGCTGTCATCGCAGTAGCGCAGTTGTCGCCGCCACCAACCGCACGGAACTCGAACTTGTTACCAGTGAAGGCAAAAGGAGAAGTTCTGTTACGGTCCGTTGCATCGAGAATGATCTCAGGGATCTGATCGATACCGAGCTTCATATACATGTTGTCGCCTTTCTCGATCTTGATATTTCCTTTTTTCTCGAGCTCATCGAGAACGCCTGTCATTTGTGAACCGATGAACACCGACATGATAGCAGGAGGAGCTTCGTTTGCGCCAAGACGGAAGTCGTTGGCAGGCGTAGCGATACTCGCGCGGAGCAAGTCGTTGTGTTCGTGAACAGCCTTGATAGTCGTGATGAAGAACGTGAGGAAGAGTAAGTTGTCGCGTGCGCTGCTCGTAGGAGCATACAGGTTCACACCGGTATCGGTGATGAGCGACCAGTTGTTGTGCTTACCGTTTCCGTTTACTCCTGCGAATGGTTTCTCGTGGAAGAGAACTTTCAGGGCATGACGTTCAGCGATGCGGCCCATAAGGTCCATCATCAGCTGGTTGTGGTCGTTCGATACGTTTACTTCTTCGAAGAGGGGAGCAACTTCGAACTGGCTGGGAGCAACTTCGTTGTGACGAGTGCGCACAGGGATTCCAAGCTTCCACGCTTCGATCTCAAAATCTTTCATGAAATCATAGACACGGGAAGGGATAGAACCGAAATAATGGTCTTCCAACTGCTGACCACGTGCGGGAGCATGACCGAATACAGTACGGCCTGCCATCACGAGGTCGGGACGAGCCTGGTACAATGCAGCATCGACCACAAAGTACTCTTGTTCTGGTCCGAGTGACGCCACAACTTTCTGGATGTCTTTGTCGAACAACTGGCAAACTGCTGTTGCTGCATTGTCGACGGCTTTAAGTGCCTTGAGGAGAGGCGACTTCTGGTCGAGGGTTTCGCCGGTATATGATACGAAGATCGTAGGAATGCAAAGTGTTTTGCCGTAGAGGAACATGGGAGATGTAGGATCCCATGCCGTGTAACCACGGGCTTCGAAAGTGCTGCGAATACCGCCGCTAGGGAACGACGATGCGTCGGGCTCCTGCTGAACGAGTTCGCTTCCTTTGAATTTTTCGAGACCTGCGAGGGCGTCGAAGAATGAGTCGTGCTTTTCGGCAGTACCGCCGGTCATGGGTTGGAACCAGTGTGTGAAGTGTGTGGCTCCTTTGCCCATAGCCCATGCTTTTGCAGCCTGCGCTACGGCGTCTGCGGTAACTTCATCAATTTTTTCATGCAACTTGATGGCACTGCTGACTTTTTTGAAAACGGCCGGTGAAAGCGTAGCTTTCATTTGATCGATCCCAAAAACATTGACTCCAAAAAAATCGGAGACTTTGTCTGAGGGGGCTGCGACCGAAACAGGGACACGCTCACTGAGTTTTTTGAGCGCTTCGAATCGTAATGTTGACATAATCTAAGAAGGTGTTTTTTGGTTGCTGGTGGCGACAAAAATAGACGAATATTTTTACGGAGGGTCATATTTAACCCTATATTTTTACAATCGCATAACATTGAAATATGGGAGGGTAAAATTTGACCCTCGTAATCGTTTGAGATGAAAAAGCTATTCTGGATCCTACTGTTTATCCCATTCGGCTGCAGCCCAAAATTTAACCCTGCTGTCGAAGAAAAAGCTATTCGCGAACTGTTAAAAACCCAGGAACTGGCCTGGAACGAGGGAAATATAGATGGTTTTATGGAAGGATACTGGAAATCCGATTCACTGATGTTCGTGGGCTCTGTAATAACTCAGGGATGGAACGCGACATTAGAGCGTTACAAAAGATCCTATCCCGATCGCGAGGCAATGGGACAATTGGATTTTACTTTTTATGATTTCAAATTCATCGATAACGAAGCCTGTCTCGTAACAGGGAGATATCATTTAAAGAGGACCTCAGATGACCCTACCGGGATGTTTACTTTATTGATAAAAAAGATCGGCGGCAAATGGCTGGTCGTTTACGATCATACTTCGTGATTTGTGATTCCTGATTTGTGATTTGTGATTTGTGATTAATCCGGAATCACAAATCACAAATCATAAGTTGTCTCTCAAAATATTCAGACCTGCGACTAAAATCAAAACCGCTGTTATCCTTCTAATATAAAGCGGGTTGAATTTGCGTGCACCGAGTCGCGACCCGATCTGCCCTCCTATCAACACCGCAGCCAGCAACGGAAGTATAAACAGCCAATCGATACTCGCCTTGCGAATGAACTGACCCGCAAGCCCACTGATCGAATTCGCAAGAATGAATACACCGGCGAGTGCGGAGATCTTGCGAGCAGTATCCCACCGGCTCAGATGCAGGATCGGCGACAAGAATATTCCCCCACCAATACTTACCAATCCCGAAAGAAATCCTACACCTGCACTTAGACCAATATTCAACGGAAGATTGTCCGAGAGTTTTTTACCGCCGCTATTCGGTTGAATCCAAAGCGCCACCGACGCAAGTACCAACGTAGACCCAAGAAGAATGAAGAAATTATGTTCACTGATCTTCCAAAAACCACCGAGAAATGCGAAAGGAATACTTGCCACAATGAACGGCCAGCTCTTTCGTATGTCGAGATGACCTTCTTTTCCAAAAATGTAAGTGCCCCCAATAACGACAACGATGTTGCATAACAGGGCTGAAGGCCTCAT
Source organism: uncultured Ohtaekwangia sp. (assembly GCA_964490505.1). Lineage (GTDB taxonomy): Bacteria > Bacteroidota > Bacteroidia > Cytophagales > Cyclobacteriaceae > ELB16-189. The sequence continues at coordinate 231,930 of CAZBCP010000004.1, forward strand.
CACATCGGGTGCAACACCCATCACCGCCATCAACGCGAGATAGCTCGAGCCTCCACCGAAACCGACTGATGAATACACCAGGGCGATGATGAAGAAAGAGATAGCCAGAACAATGACCGTCTCGACACTCATCCGCCGATCGTTGACATAGATTCGCTTACTTGTTTCTTGCGATGCTTCTCTGCCTCGAAACCGTCCTTTGCCCTCGACTTAAAAGCGTTCATTAGATGACTTTCGATCATTGTATCAGGTTCGCCTGAGCGCAACAGATCCTTCAGGTTCAACACGCCATCGTCGTACAGGCATGTCTTCAACGTTCCTTGTGCTGTTACACGAATGCGATTACAGGTACCGCAGAACGTTCGGCTGAATGCTGCAATGATCCCGATAGTTCCTGCATAACCAGGAACCTGGTAACCATACGCTGTTGCATTCGGGGCATCCGTGAGTTTTATCAGACCGGGATAATGCTCTTTTATGTATGATAATATCTTATGATACGTCCAGGTGAGTCGTGGATAATGCGTGCCTTCGCCATTGAATGGCATCTCTTCAATAAAACGGATCGACATGGGCCGATCTTTTGTGAGCTCAACCATTGGGATGATGTCGTCGATATTCTTTCCTTCCATGACGACGGCATTGATCTTAACAGGGATCTTGCTGTGTAACAACTGCTGTAAGGTGTCCCATGTTTTCGCGAACTCGTCGCGGCGAGTGATCGTCTTGAAACGCGAGGAATCGAGTGTATCGAGACTAAGATTAACCGACTTTATTCCAAGGTCTCTCAGCTCGTCGATGTGCGGGGTGGTGAGAGTGCCATTGGTTGTGATGTGCAGCTCATTCACGCCATCAACTTTCACGATCGACCGGATCAGGTCCATCAGGTCGGTGCGAACAAAGGGCTCACCGCCGGTAAGACGAATTTTAGAGATACCCATACGAGCGGTGATCGTCACGATACGAAGTATCTCGTCGAAAGTAAGAAGTTCCTTTTGGGGTAGATACTTGATCCCCTCTTCCGGCATGCAATAGAAACACCGGAGGTTACAACGATCTGTAACCGCCAGCCGCATGTAATTTAAAGGTCTATTGTGGTTGTCTACCAGCATTCAATACTTGTTTCGCAAAGGATACGCTAAGTAAACGCAGAGGTTCGCAAAGAATACCTCAGCGCCCTTTGCTCCTTTGCGTATCCATTGCGCCACATTTTACTCATTAGTTCAGAAAGATATATCTTCGGACATGAAGTTCACAATTACATCGTATGGGATCGCAAAAGACATTCTTGGTGAACGAAAACTAGTTGTTGAAACGAATTCAACCAATGTTGGCGAGCTGCGTACGTGGCTCACAACACGCTATCCGTCCCTTACAGAATTACGGTCGTTATTTATTGCCGTCAATCAAGACTACGCAACCGACGAGGTCTCGTTAAAAGAGACCGACGAGATCGTCCTTATCCCTCCCGTAAGTGGCGGATAATTTGTATATTCATTTATGATCAAGATCACAGAAAAACCCATCGATGTTAACAAAGTCATCGAAACGGCTCAAAGCCTGGGAGCTGGAGCTGTCAATGTTTTTATTGGAACAGTTCGCGATACCGCGATGGACAAACGAGTGGTGTGGCTGGAATACGAAGCTTATGAAAGCATGGCTGTGGCTGAAACGCGAAAGATCGTTGAAGAAGCGTCGGGCCGCTGGGAATTGATGGGTTGGGCCGTGAGCCACCGCATCGGGACATTAAAGCCGGGAGAAGTGGCCGTTGCTGTGGCGGTTTCTACCAGGCATCGACGCGCCTCTTTCGAAGCATGTCAATACATCATTGATAAGCTCAAGGAAAAAGTGCCGATCTTCAAAAAAGAAGTCTTCGAAGACGGAGCCGAGTGGATCTCAGCTCTTAATGAAAAACAAACGACACCACGCTGACGATAGCCATCGCCAGGAAAAAACCCGCAGTCATAATCAGCAGCAGATCTCGGTGGATCGGGTTCATGTGAATTTTAATAAACATTTTCATGGTGGGGAGATTTATATACTAAAATTAACCCCGCCCTGTACGATTAGTTCGCCATTCTGGTCGGAAACGAGGCCGGTGTAATATTTTCGGGGCTACTCCGATTCCGGGTTCGTGACTATCTTGAGGGTTTACTTTTCAAGATCCTTGTAAAGCCTTATCAATCAAATAGTAATCGAAAAATTGACTCGAGGAAAACCCTATCTTAAACCAGAGTAAGAATTAGGCTTTAAAATCACTCTTCCCTCCCGTTTTCTCAAGCAGCATAACGCTTTCGATCACTATCCCGTGCGACACCGCCTTGCACATATCGTAAATCGTTAGCGCCGCAACAGATGCAGCAGTTAGCGCCTCCATCTCCACTCCTGTTTTGCCAACCGTAGTCGCCGAAGTCTCGATAACGATCTTTCCAGCCTTCACATTAATGTTCACCTGGCAGTCGTCGAGACCGATCGGGTGACACAATGGTATAAGATCCGAAGTACGCTTCGCTCCCATTACACCCGCAATGATCGCCGTCTGGAACACAGGGCCTTTCTTCATCCTGATCTCGTTGTCGGATAAGAGTGCGAGGATCTCTTTGCCGACATTGACAATAGCGCGCGCACGGGCTGTTCGAAGTGTTGATTTCTTTTCAGAAACGTTGACCATAGCGGGAGTTCCTGTTGCGCTGATGTGTGAAAGCTTGGTTTTCATAATGTTTCTCACGGGAATCATCGTTTCTCACGGAATTCACGGAAAACACGGAAGGCATTTCCCGTGTTTTCCGTAGGAGATGTTTATTTTTATTTGATGACTACCGTTCAGCAAGCTACTGAAATCATTAATCAAGTTGCATTTCGTTCGCGAACTGCTCGCAAGGATATCGACATGGCTACCGGCTATGTACTTGCGGAGAATATCATTGCCGACCGCGACCTGCCGCCCTTTCACAGGGCTACCATGGATGGGATAGCGATCCGTTACAGCGACTATGAAAACGGCATCCGCGAATTTGTTGTCGAAGGCACACAGGCTGCCGGCCAACCTCAGCAGAAGCTAAAGTCTGGTTGCATGGAAATAATGACAGGCGGTGTTCTGCCCGAAGGCTCAGACACCGTCGTAAGATATGAGGATGTTACCATCAACGAAAAACGAGCAACGATCAACTCACCGGTCGAAAAAAATCAGAGTGTTCATGCACAAGGAATTGATGCAAAAAAAGGTGAACTCTTGCTTGGTCCGGGTACATTAATATCGCCGGCGGAAATTGCACTGCTCGCATCTGTTGGAAAAAAAGAAGTGTTGGTTTATGATCCCCAGCCTATAGCGATCATCACTACCGGCGATGAGTTGGTTCCGATCGAACAAACACCTCTTACCTACCAGGTCCGCCGATCGAACGGAGTGGCTCTCTCATCGGCACTACAAATCATAAATCTTAAATCTCAACTCGTACATCTTCCCGACGACCAAAATATTCTCGAAGAAGAAATAAAGTCCATCATCGGGAAGCACGATGTCATCATTCTCTCCGGAGGTGTCTCAAAGGGAAAGTTCGATTACATACCGGGTGTTCTCGAAAAGCTTGGTATCAAGAAAGTCTTTCACCAGGTGCAGCAACGTCCCGGTAAACCATTCTGGTTTGGAAGGAGTACTACGAAGACTGTGTTCGCCTTGCCGGGCAATCCCGTTTCCACGTTCCTTTGTTTCCATAAATACATTAAACCCTGGATTGAAGCCGGTCTCGGATTGAAACCAGTCAATGCAAAGGCAATTCTCGCCGAAGACTATATGTTCAAGCCGGACCTCACGTACTTTCTACAGGTTAGGATCGACTCGAGCAACGGACAGCTTCTTGCCATGCCCGATGCAGGTGAAGGCTCGGGTGATTTCGCCAACCTTCGCAATGTAGACGGGTTCATCGAATTACCGCCGGGACGAAGTGAATTCAAAAAAGGAGAGCTGTTCCCCTACATTTCATTCCGGAAATGAGTGCGCTCCTTACGATCATCGTTGCGCTTGTTGTCTCGATAACCGCTATCATTGTACTCACGCGTTATCTTAATCTTCATGCATTCTTTTCTTTGCTGATCGCAGCGGTTGTCTGTGGGCTGATCACGGGCCAACCGATATCAAGCATTATAACCTTAATGCAGGAAGGGTTTGGGCTGCTGCTAAAGCAGATCGGTTTTCTTGTAGCGTTCGGTTCGTGCCTTGGCATGATGCTCGAAAAGACCGGTGCTATGGAAGTGATCAGCAAAAAAGTTGTAAGCTGGTTCGGAGCTAAGCGATCTACACTCGCGCTGTCGTTCACCGGGATTGTTGTTGGCATTCCTGTGTTCTGCGACTCCGGTTTTATTATCCTGTCGAGACTTATCCCATCGATATCCGCACAAACCTCTATACTTCCTGCGGAGTTGTCACTGGCACTTTCCACGGGACTGTATACGACGCATACCCTTGTACCCCCAACGCCGGGTCCGCTTGCGGCAGCAGTGAATTTGGGACTCGAGAATAAGATTGGAATTGTAATGGTTATTGGTATCGCCGCCTCGATACCGGTGGGATTAATGTCCTACTTTTTCGCGAAAAGATTTTCAAAAGGTATCGTTACCGATCAAATAGTAACGACGTCGAATAGTCGCGATGTTAATGCCTGGTTCGCATTCATCCCATTAATACTTCCTATCGTACTGATCGCATTAGGTGTCATCCCGATTGTATCCATTGGTATCGGCGTTGCCCTTTCATTTTTCTTGTTGAAGTCCAAAGACCCGTGGCCATCATGGCTGAGCGAAGCATTGAAAGATGCAGGCATCATCTTGTTGATCACAGGGGCAGGTGGATCGTTCGGAGCTGTGATCAAAGCAAGCGGGATAGATGTTGTACTTAAAGAATATGTATCAGGATCATCGTCGCAAGGCGTAATTTTCCTGGTGATCGCCTTTGTGATAGCGGCAGCACTGAAGACAGCGCAAGGATCTACCACAACATCTATGATCATCACGAGTGGACTGCTCGTTCCCCTATTGGCCTCTGCGGGTTTCGATACGGCGTATGAACTGTCGTCAATTGTTATCGCGATTGGCGGTGGGGCAATGACCGTCTCTCACGCGAATGATTCTTACTTCTGGGTCGTGTCGCAGTTTGGTGGGATCGCGGCAAAGGACGCGTTCCGAAGCTTTACATTGATAACAGGATTGCAGGGAGTTACGGCGCTGGTGATGTCGATAGTGGTATACTTGATATTGTAAATACAAGGTGTCGCAAAGGATACGCAAAGGAGCAAAGGGCGCAATTGATTTCTCTGCATACTTTGCTTCTCCGCGTATCCTCCGCGAAACAAAAAGTCGATAATTGTATACTTGATACTGTAAATACAAGGTGTCGCAAAGGATACGCAAAGGAGCAAAGGGCGCAATGGATTTCTCTGCATACTTTGCTTCTCCGCGTATCCTCCGCGAAACAAAAAAAATGAGAATCCTCATCTGCCCTGATAAATTCAAAGGCTCTTTAACTGCCTCCGAAGTCTCCGATGCAATCGAAGAAGGCATTCAAAAAAAATATCCAAACGCCGAGATCATTAAACTTCCACTCGCCGATGGTGGCGAAGGAACGGCCCGGATCCTCACTCAGTTCTTCAAAGGAAAAACCGTAAAAGTAAAAGTACACGGACCGCTCTTCGAAGAGATCGAAGCCGAATACGGAACCGACAACAACACCACTGCTTTCATCGAGATGGCAAGCGCTTCCGGACTTCAGCTGATCAAAAAAGAAGAAAGAGACCCACTCGAGACAACAACCCTCGGTACAGGAGAGCTTATAAAGCACGCGATCGATCACGGAGCAACAAAAATTATTTTGGGGATTGGCGGAAGCAGTACAAATGATGCCGGTATCGGTATGGCCAGTGCTTTGGGGTTCAAGTTTTTTAACAAGAAAGGAGATCTATTAAAACCGATAGGCAGGAACCTGATCCATATCGAGCGCATAGAAGCTCCAACACTTAGGCTCGATGTCACTGCCCTTTGTGACGTCAACAACCCGCTCTTCGGCATCGATGGGGCCGCATTCGTCTACGGTCCTCAGAAGGGCGCGACACCCGAAGCAGTAAAGCTGCTCGACAAAGGCCTCGTTAATTTTGATAAGATCGTAAGGGAAACCTTCGGCAGGTCGGCCGACTTTCCCGGTGCCGGCGCAGGTGGTGGCATTGCCGGCGGAGCGAGCATATTCTTCAACCTGACCGTAAAGTCGGGAATCGGGTTCCTGATGGAAACCCTGAAGCTTTACGAGCAGATCGCTGCTGCCGACCTGGTAATTACCGGCGAAGGAAAGATCGACCGGCAGACGCTCGCCGGTAAGGTTGTGGGACGTGTTGCCGCCGCCGGGAGCAACGTTATCGCGGTCTGTGGGGTATGTGAACTAACCCCCGCCGAGACTAAAAAAATGGGGATTTCGCAAGTGATCCCCCTGGTCGACGGATCAACGTCGGCGCACGATGCGATCAAGAACGCCCGCTCCCTGATTGCTGAGAAATTAGCTACTTTTACCCCCTAATTTTTTCAGAAACACATGTTCGATAATCTTTCATTAACGCTCGACAAAGCTTTTCAAAACCTGAAGGGCCAGGGACGGATTACGGAGATCAACGTAGCGGGCACAATCAAAGAGATCAGGAAGGCACTCATCGACGCCGACGTCAATTATAAAGTAGCTAAAGAAGTTACCGACGAGATCAAGACAAAAGCCATGGGCCAGAACGTGCTCACGGCAATCTCGCCCGGTCAGTTATTAGTCAAGATCACCAACGACGAGCTCACAGAGCTCATGGGTGGTGAGAGTGTAGACATTAACACCTCCGGAAGTCCTGCCGTGATACTCTTGTCGGGTCTCCAGGGTTCCGGTAAGACAACATTCTCCGGCAAGCTCGCCAGTTATCTCAAGAAGCAGGGACGCCAGGTGATGCTCGCAGCTTGCGACATCTATCGTCCTGCCGCTATTCAGCAGTTGAAAGTTCTCGGAGAACAGATCGGCGTCGAAGTTTATGCTGAACCGGAAAATAAAGATGCCGTTAAGATCGCAAAGGCTGCGATAGATCACTCGAAGAAGATCAATGCCAACATCGTGATCGTCGATACCGCGGGCCGTCTCGCTGTCGATGAAGAGATGATGAACGAGATCGCCCGGCTTAAAGAAGCTCTGAAGCCTTCGGAGACTTTGTTCGTTGTCGACTCGATGACAGGCCAGGATGCCGTGAACACCGCAAAGGCATTCAATGATCGTTTGAATTTCGATGGCGTTGTTCTCACGAAGCTCGATGGCGATACACGTGGCGGTGCTGCATTGTCGGTTCGCCGCGTTGTGAACAAGCCGATCAAGTTCATAAGCTCCGGCGAAAAGATGGATGCTATCGACCGGTTCTATCCTGATCGTATGGCAAGCCGGATCCTCGGCATGGGCGACGTTGTAACGCTCGTTGAAAAAGCCCAGGAGACATTCAGCGCCGAAGAAGCCGCCCGACTCAATAAAAAGATCCGCAAGAACCAGTTCGACTTCAACGACTTCCTCTCGCAACTGGAGCAGATCAAGAAGATGGGTAATATGAAAGATCTTCTCGGTATGATACCGGGTGTTGGAAAAGCATTGAAGGGCATCGACATCGACGATAATTCATTCAAGCCTGTTGAAGCCATCATCCGATCGATGACATTGCAGGAGCGCGAGAATCCGGATATCATCAATCCAGGAAGAAAGAATCGGATTGCAAAAGGTAGCGGCACCACTATTCAACAGGTAAACCAGTTGTTGAAGCAATTCGAAGAAATGAGAAAGATGATGAAGACAATGAATAAGATGGGTGGTGGAAAGAGAGCGCTCAATGCATTGAATCCCTTTGGCCGCTAACGCGAAACCCTGAACACGGAACGTTGAACCTTAAATAAATCCTCATGAAAAAAGTTAGTTTAATTCTCTTCGCACTCATTGCGATCGCCGAAGTGTATGCTCAGAAACTTCCTGAACTGGATGCAAGCCCTGCCGACATCGCTTACTTCCGTCCCGATGGAAGGAACGCAGACCCTGTTATCCGCGTGATCTATGGCCGTCCTGCCAAAAAAGGAAGGACGATGCTTGGCGGCACAGAAGCGTATGGCAAAGTATGGAGACTTGGCGCAAACGAAGCGACCGAGATCAAGCTTTATAAAGATGTGACTTTCGGTAACAAGACCGTTAAAGCCGGAACTTATACCATCTATGCCATACCTACAGAAAAAGAGTGGACGATCATCTTCAACACGAAGCTCGATACATGGGGCGCATATAGCTACGAAGAAAGCAAGGATGTGGCGCGCGTAACTGCTCCCGTTACAAAGCCCGAAAAAGAAGTTGAAAATTTCACCATTACATTCGACGGAAAAGATGCCAGTGCAGTAATGGTATTCGCATGGGAGAACACCCTCGTGAAGTTGCCCATCACCAAGTACTAAATCCAAAAGATAATCTTAACTTAAAGTCCTGCGAAAGCGGGACTTTTTTAATATGCGGATATTGGGTCGTTCCGATCGGGTCGATTTGCCCAAGCTTGGTTTGTATAACGTGCACGCCAAGGTGGACACGGGCGCATATAATTGCAGTCTTCACTGCTCGGAAGTAAAAGTTGTGGATGGAAAGCTCGAATTTATCGTCTTCGACGAAGAGCATCCCGAATACACCGGATCGAAATTTGTATTCAAGAAATTCAGACAAAAGCAGATCAGGAATTCGTTTGGTGAATCGGAGCTGCGGTATGTGATAAAAACCCGGATAAAAATATTTGACCGATTGATAAGGGCAGAGTTCTCGTTGAGCAACCGTGGCAGCTTGAGGTTCCCGGTACTGCTCGGAAGAAAGATCCTTCGTGATCGTTTCCTTATCGACGTTACGAAAAAAGACCTGTACTATAGTTCTAAATCCCTCACGTCATGAACATAGCAATACTTTCACGCGACACAAAGCTCTACTCAACAAAGAGGCTGAAAGAGGCGGGCGAAGCGCGTGGCCATAAAGTTGAGATCATCAATCACATGAAATGTGTATTGCTGGTCGAGAAGAAAAACCCCATGGTACTGTACAACGATCGCAAGCTCGATTACTTCGACGCCGTGATACCGCGTATCGGTGCATCGGTAACATTTTACGGAGCAGCTGTTGTTCGCCAGTTCGAAATGATGAAGGTCTTTACCGCTGTCGAATCGCAGGCGCTGATCCGCTCGCGCGACAAATTGCGGAGTTTGCAGATCTTATCCCGTGCCGGCATCGGTCTTCCGAAGACGATCTTTATGGACTATTCCCGGGACACCGAAGGGGTTATCGAGTTTGTCGGCGGCGCCCCGGTTATCATCAAGCTGCTGGAAGGAACCCAGGGACTGGGTGTTGTTCTCGCTGAAAATAAAAAGGCGGCACAGTCTGTTATCGAAGCATTTCATGGTGTGCACGCCCGCATCATCGTACAGGAGTTCATTAAAGAAGCGAACGGTGCCGACATCCGTGCGTTTGTTGTCGATGGCGAAGTCGTTGGCGCCATGCGGCGACAGGCACGTTACGGAGAGTTTCGTTCCAACCTTCACCGCGGCGGTTATGCGGAGGTCGTTAAGCTCACGCGACAAGAGCGTGCTACGGCGATATCGGCCGCTAAAAAAATGGGCCTTGGTGTTGCCGGTGTCGATATGCTACCTTCGAAACGCGGACCGCTCATCATAGAAGTGAACTCTTCGCCAGGCCTGGAAGGTATCGAAGGAGCAACAAAGGTGGATATTGCAGGGAAGATCATCCGGTATCTTGAAAAGAATGCCACGAAAAAGAAAATACAAAAAGATAAGATTAATGCCTAGCAAGAAAAGTATGTATGGTGCCTGGTGCCGAGTGCTTGGTGCGCTAGTGTCGTTAACGAAAACCTGGCACCCAGCACCTAGCACCCCGCACCATGAATGAACTCATAATTAACGAGCAGAGCTTTAAACCCGGCGAGTTTAAAGAAATTAACATAAACATCGCCCGCCTCCCTTCTCACACACAGATAGAAACCCCTATTTACGTCTATCGCGCAAAGCAAGACGGACCAACACTGGCACTCATGGCCGGCATGCATGGCGACGAGATCAATGGCATGGAGATCGTTCGCCGTATTCTCGATACTGGATTGAATCGTGTGGCACGTGGCACCGTGATCTGTATGCCAGTGATCAATATGTATGGCTTTCTAAACTATTCGCGTGAAGTGCCCGATGGAAAAGATATAAACCGTTCCTTTCCAGGAAGCAAAACGGGTTCACTCGCTTCCCGGGTTGCTTATCACGTCACCCACGACGTGATCCCGTTCATCGACTATGGTGTCGACTTTCACACGGGCGGCGCTATGCGCACCAACTATCCGCAGGTTCGTTGTGTGATGGCCGACGAAAAGAATGTGGAACTTGCAGCGGCATTCAATGCGCCTTTTACGATCGACTCGCCGTTCCGCCCGCATTCATTAAGACAAACGGCAGCGAAAAAGGGAAAGAACATCATCGTTTACGAAGGAGGTGAATCGGTGCGCTTCGATCAGCACGCCATCGAGGAAGGGATCGAGGGAACACTGCGGTTAATGAAACACCTCGATATGATCAGCCATGCTCCCGAACCAAGGCAGGAGAACAAGGTGATCTGGAGCTCGAACTGGATTCGGGCAAAGAACGCCGGACTCTTTCAACCAACCATCAAAAGTGGAGATCTCATCCACAAGGATCAGCACGTCGGTACGATCACAGATCCTTTCGGTGAGTTTAAGGAAGTGATCAAATCACCGACCATGGGATACGTGGTTGGCCTGAATAACAATCCCGTTGTTAATGCTGGTGACGCATTACTTCATCTTGGATTGGATAATGTCTGCAAGATCGGAGGGAATGCCGAAGATTGATCATTGACCATTGACGATTGATCATTGACGATTGATCATTGCATTTATGGATCGACCGCAACTGCGAGATCAATCTCGCAAGGCAATGAATAACCGTCAATCTTGCTTCAGCACGGCCGCCGGGTTTATTTTCAACGCCACCATTATTCTCGACGATACGGCGACACCCGCGATCAACACAATTGTGAGTAATGTTATCACGAAGTCGATCGGTGTGGGTGCTATCTTATAGGCAAAAGCATCTAACCACTTCTGAATGCCGTAGTTGCCGATCACACACGCGATGGCGTAACCCGCTACGATCAGCAAGCCAAATTTACCGGAGAGCAATCGAACGATGGACCATGAACCGGCGCCGAGTGTCTTTCGGATACCGATCTCCTTCATTCGTTGATTGACCATGTGAAGAATAAGACCATATAAGCCAAGAACGGCGATGGTGATTGCAACGGAGGCAAAGACCGTCATCAGCTTCGAAGTCTTCGCTTCGGAAATAAATGTTTTGCTATAGACTTCATCGTAAAAGGTGTACTCGAAAGGATATTTTTCAGAGAACGTTGCCAGCGATCCCTTGATATATTCGAGCACCGAAGGAATATCGTCTCCATGCGTCTTTACCGACAAATAATTCGGAGGACCCCACCGGAATGGCTGGAACTCCATGGCCTCGATCCTCAACTTGAAGTGCTGGTAGTGGAAGTCGCCCAGTACGCCGACGATCCGTGTCGTATCGCCGGCATAGAATTCTCGTCCGATGATCTCTTCGTTGGTGAAACCCAGCTCGCGCACGAGTGTTTCGTTTACAAGTACATCCTTTCGCGGTCCGTCGGGCGATATGTTTCTACCGGCCACCAGCGGGATCTCGTACAGGTCGATAAAATTCGGATCGACCTGGTTGATGTGTACTCCCAGGTGTTGTTCGCCGTTCTTGCCGATCCATTTTCGTCCATTTTTAGATGAAATACCGGTAGGGAGAGACATGGACGCACTTACTTTTTGAATAGCCGGATTCTTTAGCAACATCGTGCGGACCTCCTCATATTTCGTGCGTATTGCGTTGTCGCGGATCCTGACCGTAACGATGTGGTCACGATTGAAACCGAGCTTCTTATTCTTCACATACTCCATCTGCTTCCATACAATAAGGGTAGTGAATACAAGCGTACCCGAAACGATGAATTGAAAAACGACAAGGGCGCTCCTCAATAGCGACTTCTGTGAAATTGATTTTCCTTTAAGTGTTTGAATGGGTTTCAGCGCGGAAAATAAGAGCGCCGGATATGCGCCTGCCGCAATAGCTACAACTCCGATCAATAAAACAGCAAACAAGATCGGGCCGGGCTCGAGTAATACATCGAGCGACATTTGCTTCGATAAAAATTCGTTGTATGTCGGCAACAGCAACGCTATGGCAATCAAGGCAACTACTGCTGCCGCAATAACCGAAACGAACGTCTCGAACATAAACTGGAAGATGAGATCGAACCGAAGAGCGCCGTTTACCTTTCTAACTCCGATCTCCTTCGCCCTATTGGCTGCTCTTGCGGTAGCCATGTTGATGTAGTTGATACATGCTATCACCAGCACAAGTATCCCGATACATAAGAAAATATACAATTGATCCTTGTCACCTACTACCGCAAGATCGAAGTTCATTCGTTCTCCGAGATGCACATCCGACAGTGGCTGGAAAATACATATCGGCGGTTTTTCATAGTCGAGCTTCGGCTGAACATAGTCGTTCAATCTTTTTTCGGCAGCCGCTATGTCGGTGCCGGGCTGCAGCGTGAAATAGATATAGTAGTTATTGCTATCCCATTCTTTGAGATTATCGGGTTGCTCGATCTTTATGATAGTCTCAAACGGAAAAATGATACTGGCACTGAGTGTCGATTGAACTGGCATATCGCGTACTACCGCCTGCACCACGTAATCGCCCAACGGTTCATACGCTTCCGCTGCTATTGTTTTACCGATCGCATCCGGCGCAGAACCGAAATACTTTATTGCGATAGACTCGTTTATGACAACATTACTTGGATCATTGAGCAGTCCTTCTCGTTCGCCCGCAATTACATCGAACGAAAAGATCTTGAAGAATTCGGGATCAACGGCATAGTAGCGATCTTCGAAGTGGGACGTTCCATTGGCCGTTATCAACACATTCATCCTCGCAGAGATCCGCGTTACCAGGTCGGCTTCTCGTACAGTCTCTTTTACCGCACCGGCTATCGGCGCCGCCGACACCACAAATTTCGAGGAACCCAGGTATTCCCCTCCGCCGTCGCGCACGATCCTGTAGATGCGGTCGTAGTTGGCATGATATCGATCGTAGCCGAACTCATATCGAACGAAAAGAACAATGAGGGTAAAAACAGTAAGGCCTAAAGAGAGCCCCAGGAGGTTAATTGCCGAATACGCCCTGTTGCGATTAGCAATCCGCAACACATAAGAGAAGATCTTGGTGAAATTCATAGGCTTTTGGGATAGGTACCATTAAGGAACCGGCAAAAACCCGAAAGGTTGCATCGACCTCCGCCCCTCGCCCCATGAACCGTTGCCCGTCGCCCTTTTTAGAATTCCGGACAAGGAATGATCATCTTGTCGAGCGGAGGCTTGCGTGGATTCCTGATCGGGAACGTATACACGAGACTGAACTCATGCGATCCGCCGCTACCCGGTCCGAGCTTCGAAATAGTGTAATCGTAGCTATATCCGATATTCAGCACATCCTGGCGTTTTGCATCGCCACGAAGAATGGTGAGTCCAACCAATAAAACGATCGACTCATTATTAGAAAATCCATTTACCTGTTTGAATGGAATACCACGATACCATGTTCCCAACAAAATTGGTTCTAACGTGAAGTACATACCCACGTCCATCTGATCGAACGGACCCTGGTGACGATACTGCACCGCCGGCGCAATACTTCTCTCGCTCTTTCTTGAATACACGCCCTGACCCATGATGCCGGGTTTCAAATAGAACTTGTATCCACCGTGTGCCGAATACTTGATCGGCAGCTTACTGACTTCTCCGGATATTGACTGATTGGGTTGAGTGAGGTGATGAGCAGAGAATCCGACCCATGCGCGCGGAGTATAGAATACGCCGCCTGCCGAGAGGTCGGGAAAGAACTTGCTGGAGCCGCGAAGCTGTTCAGCCGTCGGATTGGTTGGCTGACCGGTGTCGAAATCGAACTGGTCTCCGAATGTTAATCTTCCGAAGTTTATCGAACGGTTATAGACCGCCACCTCAAAACCCGGACGGAACGAAAGTCCTTTAGTGATCTCGAGATCGTATGAATATTGCAAGGCAAGGCTCATAGACTGCAACCCGACCAGGTTCACATAGTCGCGGTTGATCAGCAGGCCCACGCCGCTTTTGTAGTCCTCAAGGTAAAAGTCGGCGAACGCCGATATAGTCGTGAAATTTGCGTCGATGGCTGGCCACTGGTTGCGGTAGTTGATACCTGCCCGGCCCTGGTTTGTGGAGCCCGCGAAGGCAGGATTCAAATACAGGGGCGCCGCATAGAATTGTGAAAACTGGGGGTCTTGTGCAAGTACTACGTCTGCCGCAAAAAAGGTGAGCAAGGCAAACAAACACAACACACGCCGCATCATAGGAGACAATTGGACTTTCAATCTTAGCAAATTAAACCCTTTATTCGATTTAATAAAAATAGCCTCCCCGAGGCTTCGTAACTGTTTCGACGTCGGTTACTTTTCATTGGTCGAGTGGACTTCATCGGTGGCCGGTTCATTAACGATTTTTTGGGTCAAAATGTATATTTTAGTGAACTTTGGCGTTTTAAAATCCGAATGATTAAGCATCTCAAGGGTCTGTTGATAGTTGTGGGGTTAGGGATCTCGTCGCTTGCCCCTTTCGATAGCTGTGCACAAACCCTTGCGAAGCATAACTGGTACTTCGGTAATACGCAAAGGTCGATCCGTTTCAATCGGGTCACGAATCAGCCATCACTTATTAACAACAAGGCCACTCCGTTTGGAACGGGCGGTAGCGCAGTTGCCACAGACCGTGGTAATGGAAACCTTCTTTTCTACACCGACGGCAAGCGCGTTTATGATGCAAAGCATTCACCTATGCCCAGCCAGGGTGCCGGCCTGACCGGTAACGATGCATCTAATCAACCTGCTGTGATCACTAAGGTACCCGGACAGCCCGGGAAGTATTTCATATTCACCAATACAGCCAACTTCACAACACCAGGAACGATCTCGTTCACTGTTGTCGATATGAACCTCTATGGTTCGGCAGCATTTCCTTCTCCCGCATTCGGTGATGTTGAAGCGTTGAACCTTAACGTAGTCATACCAACACTTAACAACGTGTCGGAAGGTATGATCACACTTCCCCATGCCAACGGACGAGACTTCTGGCTGGTAACTCAAAATGTTAACACACGCGTGTTCAACGCGACACTGATCAATGCCGCTTCGTACACTGCGCGCACATTCAATACCGTCGCTTCAACTGCAGCAGCTCTTCCAACCATCGCTGCGCAGTTTGCTTACCACGAAGGAACGAAGAAGCTTGCCGTCGCTCCCCAGGATGCGAGCACCGATGCGATCATTCTCTTGTTCCACGAAGACACCGGGATTATTGACTTCGATCGCACGATCCTCAATTCCGGTGTATTAACGACAACTAACCAGGCCATCTACGACATCGAATGGAGCTCCAGCGCGCAGTATTTATACTTGTCACGACATGGTGAGCCTACCGTCAGTGCCGATGTGTTGCAATACGATTACACAAACTCGTCGATCACACTCAAGTCGGTGTTGCCCTCGCCCGTGTTTCGCAGCTATGGATTGCAGCGTGCACCCGACGACCGCATCTATCACCTTTACCAGGCAAGCGCCGCCGGGCCTTTCTTGCTAGGTCGTATCGAAGCGCCAGACAGTGTTGCTTCGAAGGCCAGGTACAACGTCTCGCCAGCGGGTTTTGCGGGCCTTAATTTCGATGGCAAACAGTTCCCCGGTTTTGCCCCGAAAGACACGATAACACTTAAGCTCGACTTCACTTTTGCCGGAACTTGTCAGAACTCGCCGACAACATTCTTCCCATTTGTTCGTCCCGGGGCCGATAGTCTTCTCTGGACGATCGACGATACAGTGAGGAATGCGTGGAGCCCGATACATACATTTGGGACCGCCGGAAGCTTTAATGTGAAGCTTCGTGCATTCTATCAAGGCAAAGTAGATAGTGTTTCGAAAGCTGTGCCGATCCAGGCATTCGCATTAACACTGCAGATGACAAGCGACACTACGGCATGTAAAGAAGAATTTCCTCCGCCACGCGGGTCTTCATCTCCAAAACAATTCAGCGTTAAGCTTAATGTCCAGGGTGGGACACCACAGTCTATCGTCTGGTCTAATGGCGACGTGGGACCAACATTGACCCCCGACTCCGCCGGGTATTACTATGCGGTTGTGACCGATGCCGGCGGATGTTCTGCTTACAAGGGAGTGAACGTCAAAGAGTATGGTCTGCAATCGCAGATCTTTAATAAATGGTACTTCGGTAAAAACGCGGGGATAGATTTCACCAAGCAACCAGCGAAGCCATTGAACGAAAGTGCGATGGACGCACCCGAAGGCTGCGCGATAGCATGCGACAGGAATGGCCAGCAGATCTTCTATACCGATGGATTCACGGTCTGGGATAAGACTCATGCGGTGATAGCCACCGACATCGGTGGCAACCCGAGGGCCTCGCAGTCGTCGATCATCATCCCGGTTCCCGGAGATGAGACCATTTATTACATCTTCACCACCCAGGATCTGAACGGGACCGATTCTTTGCAGTTGAAGTATTCGATGTTCGATCTCAAGATGAACAACGGCAAGGGCGCTATCGTGAAGTCGAACGTGTTGATGTACATGAAGAATACGGAGCGACTCACGGCAAGCGGCAACTGGCTAATCGTTCACGAGATCGGCAACAGTACTTTCAGATCGTATCCGATCAGCGCCGAAGGCATTGGCAACCCGGAGTATACCGATATCGGAACGATCCACTCGGCAGCCATACCACATAACCTCGATGGCTACATGAAGCTCGGCCCGAGAAATCTTATCGCTGCGCCGATCACGACACCGGGTGTTAGCGCGAAGATCGAAGTGTTCCAGCTCAACGATACAACCGGTGCACTGAAGAACTATCAGAGCATTGATCTGAACGACACCGATCCTACCGCATCGATCTATGGTATTGAATTTTCTCCTGCTGGTAATAAGCTCTTCGCTACGGTTCGATATGGGAACGGTGCAAGTTCTGCGCTATACGAATATTCGATCGATTCATTATATCGCATTCGTCTTCGTCAGAAGCTTCCGATAGCTTCCGATCTCGGTGCAATACAGATCGGTCCCAATGGAACGATCTATGTTGCAGTGAACAATGCGGCGAACAATACATTCCTCGGTACCATCGCGGCTAACGAAGACACACTCGCAACATCGAGCTTCCTGCAAAACGGATTTCAGCTGGCATCCGGCACCAACAGTTGGCTCGGTCTGCCAAACTTCATCCAGGAAAATTCCAATCAACTGGGCGGACCAGAGATCACAGTCAAAGGTCTTTGCAACAACGACTCAACGCGCTTCACCGGAACACCGCGTGACCAGATAGATGAATATTCATGGAGCGTGTTCCTCAATGGTGCACTCGTTGCTTCGAGCACCAAGGCACAATGGGCTGCGCTGCTCAATACACCGGGTGATTATACGGTTAACATGCGGCTGCACAACCGATGTGATTCCGACGTGACGCTTTCAAAGAACTTTACCATCACCGGACCGCCGGCAGATCCGAGCAAGGGTGTCCCTCTATGTAATACGCCGACCGTTACTCTCGACGCAAACCCGGGCAACGTTCCGGGGCTCAGTTATCAATGGACTACCGGCGAGACCACCGAAACGCTGGTAGTTAGTGAGCAGGGACTTTATGTTGTAGAGATAACAGATGCCGTAGGTTGCAAACGAGAGGGTCAATTTATTGCCGCCGATAGTCGACCGATCTTTGATCTTGGTCCT
Source organism: uncultured Ohtaekwangia sp. (assembly GCA_964490505.1). Lineage (GTDB taxonomy): Bacteria > Bacteroidota > Bacteroidia > Cytophagales > Cyclobacteriaceae > ELB16-189. The sequence goes on from CAZBCP010000004.1 coordinate 249,931, forward strand.
GATGAGACCATTTGTGAAGAAGAGAATGTTACGGCATTGAATGTTCGCAATCCGGGAATGACGTACGCGTGGACAATAAACGGCGCACCGGCAAGCTCTACGGCAGTACAGAATGTTGACACGACAACACCGGGTGTTTTCGATTATACCGTTACTGTTACAGACCCGGTAACGAGCTGCTTCCGTACAGAAGATAAAATTTATACTATCAATGTATCGCCACTTTTTACGTTAACTAGTACGCCGATAAGCAGTTGCGGAAACACTGACGGAACCGTGTCAATAAATCTTCAAACCTCGACACCTGCTGGAGGACCCTTATATAGTTACTTCTTACAAGGACCTAGTGGCAACGACGACGACATTGACCAGACTGCGCCAAATACATTTACATTGACAAATCTCGGTGCCGGCACATACTCGGCTATCGTACGCGATCAGATCTCGGAGTGTACCGTCTCTCAAACAATCGGTTTATCAGATGCAACCTACACCGCGAATGCTACAGCTGCTCCACCGAACTGCGATCCAGTTATACTGAATGTAACCACGGCCGGAGCGTCATTGCCCTTGCAATGGACAGCAACGAACTCAGGAACTCTTGCCGTCACCACGGGCACCGCAGGAACCGCAGTGTTCCCAACTACGCCCTTGGAAGAAGGAACTTATACTATCGAGATCACGGACAATTTAGGCTGTGTCCAAACATTCAATCAAACAATCACACCAAATCCCGAGAACGTCATAACGCTGGCACCGGATCTCTGCGCCATGACTCTTACAGCGTCGGGAGGAGCCACCTATGCATGGACTGTTGATGGAGTAACCGTTCCAGGTGTAGATGGTCCTGTTCTAAATCTTACTCCCAAAGCAACAACCCAACTGTACTCAGTTGTTGGTAGCGGCGGCGCTGGTTGTCCCGGCACAGAGACGCTTACTTTGGATGTGCAAAATGTCCCCACACCTACTCTTTCACAGACCACCGGCTGCGCCGACATCGCACGCATGACGGTTGATCCGAATGGCAACTTCAATTATCGCTGGTTCGTGAATGGGGCATTCGACGTCACCTACGGCGGATCGACCATCGTACTCAATACAGGCGACAACGGCAAAGTATTTACCGTCCAGATCTTCGAACCACAGAGCGGTTGTACTCGAGACTCCGGTCCGCTTACCGCCGAAGTGGTTGGTGAAGTAACCGCACAGTTATCATCCACACCTCCCTGCGACGACGATCAGCCAATAACATTAACCGCTACAACGACTAATCCAACCGGCGCCACCTATGCATGGAAGCGCAACGACGGAATAATCACCGGGGTTACAACACCGACAACCGACCAAACAGAAGAAGGTAATTATGAAGTTGAGGTAAGTAAGGGCAGCTGTAAAGCAACATCATCGTTGACGATAACCCGTGCTCCCCTACCTGAAGGCGATCTTCCAAATATCGCTATCATCTGCGACGATCCCGAGAACACCGATACAGCGACAAGGCAGGTCGATCTCGATCCCGGAAATTTTGCCGGATATGATTGGATGAAGAACGGCGTAACGATCGGCTACACGCAGCAGGTGCTCACAGCCGACAGCAAGGGCCTTTACGAGGTAACTATCACGAACGCATCCGGATGTAAGAGCATCGACAAGACTGAGGTTGTAAACGAATGTATCCCCAGGATCAATGCACCGAATGCATTCAGACCCGGAAGCACAGTATTCAATCCCGATAGAAAGGATCTCACGAACGGTGATTTCTGGATCATCTCTCGTTTCATAGAAGACGATCAGTTCAAGGTGTTCATCTTCAATAGATGGGGTGAAATGGTATTTTCTTCCACTGACAGATTTTTCAAATGGAATGGCGGATATAATAACGATATTGGACGACCGCTGCCGCCTGGTACATACTCCTACGTCGTGCAATACGTGAGCGCATTCCGGCCCAACGAAGGAGTAAAGGAAAAACGAGGTGGGGTGGCTTTGATACGGTAATTCAGGCTAAATCCATTCTTATGAAACGCATACTGCAATCACTCGTCGCCATCGGGTTCCTGATGATGACGCTCCAGTTCCAGATCATCAAAACACAGATGCATGTTACGATCCGTAACGAACTCGGCAATACGGAAGATGGCGTTACAGTTCAGCTCTATGAAACGGAAGATGATTATAAGAACGAGAAGAACGTGGTGGCCGAGGCAGTGACCGATGAAAAGGGCGTTGCAAAATTCAAAGACATCAAAGCGATCTCATACTTCGTCCTCGCAAAGAAAGGTGACAAGAACAATTTCGGCGCCGGCGAACAAACGGGCGTGCTCGAAGCCAAGCGTATCAATAAGGTTACGATCGTCATAGAATGATCGACAGAGCTTCGCTGCTGTCCGCGCTTCGCAACTACAAGACAGTTTACGACGAAGAAAGAGCATTCATTTCACGATTCATTGAATTGCTCCAACATCCTCGTGCCTATCAGCGCGATCACCTTCCAGGCCACATCACAGGATCTTCGTGGATCGTTAATAACGACGGTACAAAAGTGCTGCTCGTGAAGCACGCTGCTCTTCACAAATGGCTTCAGCCCGGAGGTCATGCCGATGGTGATGAGAATGTTTTCAGGGTTGCGCTTCGTGAAGCCAATGAAGAAACCGGCCTCGAAAAACTGACGCCGGTCGGGACGGGTTTTCTCGATATCGACATACACGCTATTCCTGCCCGTAAGGACCTTTCTTTTCCGCAACACGACCATTACGACGTAAGATTTCTATTCCAGGCCGATGAGCGCGATGAACTAAAGATCAGCGACGAGTCGACCGATCTTCAGTGGATAGAATTGAAGGATTTAGAGGAATTTAATGCAGAAAGGTCCATTCTCCGGCTACGTAATAAACTTGTTTAGTAGTCGAATTTCAGGCAATTTTAAAAGCCTGACCTACTTACCCTAATGGCTGATACAGGTACCGACATTTCAATTGCGCGAGGTCTATTGCAAAAGGACGACGTTGTCGCAATTCCAACCGAGACTGTATATGGACTTGCCGGTAATGCGCTGAGCGTAGACGCAGTTGCACGCATCTTCGAGGTGAAGAACCGACCATCATTCGACCCACTTATCGTTCACGTTCACGAATTCAAAGAGCTTTCCAAGTATGTTATGAATGTTCCTGTACAGGCCGAGCGGTTGGCGAAGCAATTCTGGCCAGGGCCACTCACGATGTTGTTGAGAAAGCGGAGCAACATACCCGACCTTGTAACGTCGGGATTGGATACGGTCGGTATTCGTTGTCCGAATCATCCCCTTACACAGAATCTTTTAAAGACGCTCGACTTTCCTTTGGCTGCGCCGAGCGCCAATCCATTTGGATTCGTAAGTCCTACAAAAGCGAGTCACGTCATAGAACAACTCGGTTCTAAAATAAAATATGTGCTCGATGGTGGTCCGTGTACGATCGGTATCGAGTCGACGATCGTTGGCTTCGAGAATAATAAGACCATTGTTTACAGGCTTGGTGGTATTTCGATAGAAGAATTACAGACTGTTGTTGGCGACGTCGAGATCACCACATCCCCACTGGCCATAAAGTCGCCCGGTCAATTAAAGAGTCATTACTCCCCTTCGAAGAAGATGTTTATCGCCGATCTCGACAAGACGGTTGGTATTGTCGATCTCGATCGCATTGCGCTTCTTTCATTCCAGAAAGATTTCAATGCAAAACACCAGGTGATCCTTAGCCCCAAGGGGGACCTGACGGAGGCAGCAAAAAATCTTTTCGATGCATTGCGTCGCCTCGATAAATTGCCGGTAGACCTTATACTGGCAGAGTTTGTTCCCGAAGAAGGAATTGGAAGAGCAATTAACGACAGGCTCCGAAGAGCTGCAGCAAAATAAATTTTTATTATGACGAAGAAAGTACTTGTTCTAACGGGTGGCGGCGACTGCCCCGGACTTAACGCAGTTATTCGCGGTATCGCAAAAAGAGCGCGTAAAGAGAAAGACTGGGAAGTCTACGGCAGTATCGAAGCATTCAACGGCGTGTTCAACGAGCCGCAGGAGATCGTGAAGCTCACAAGTCGTCTCACGAAAGGAATTCATGTAAAAGGTGGCACGATCCTGAAGACGACCAACAAAGCGAACCCAATCAAGTTCCCGGTCGATCAACCGGACGGGACAGTAAAATATATCGATCGCTCGGATGAACTTGTAAAAAAATTAAAGGCTCTCAAGTTCGATGCCGTCATCAACATTGGTGGCGATGGATCACAAAAGATCTCGAAGGTCCTGTTCGACAAAGGCGTTCCGATCATAGGTGTTCCGAAAACCATTGACAACGATCTTTCGTCTACCGATGTGACATTCGGTTTTCAAACCGCTGTGCAGGTGGCTACCGACAGCTTCGATAAGCTCGTCACCACTGCCGAGAGCCATCATCGTGTAATGATCATGGAAGTGATGGGTCGCGATGCGGGTTGGATCGCATTGCACACCGCGATCGCTGGTGGTGCGGAGATTTGCTTGATACCGGAGATCCCTTACGAGATCTCAAAGATCCTGAAGCGCATCGAGATGCGATACAAAAAAGGAAGAGGCTTCGTGAACATCGTGATTGCGGAAGGTGCGAAACCGAAAGCAGGTTCCGTAACATCTACAGCCAACGACAAAGGTTCGGAGCACGTACGGCTCGGCGGGGTGGCATACCAGCTTTCGAAGCAACTTAAAGACAAAGGATGCAAGGCCGAGATCCGCGAGACCGTTTTAGGCCACACTGTTCGGGGCGGCTCGCCGGTGGCTTTCGACCGGGTACTGGCAACCCTGTTTGGTGTAAGAGCTTTTGAACTCGTTCTCGAAAAGAAATTCGGGAACATGGTCAATTACAAAAACAATACAATCGATTACGTAAGCCTGGAAGAAGCTACAAAGGGACAGAGCTTTGTCAGCAAGGATTCGTATCTCGTAAAAGCGGCCAAGGGGCTGGGCATTTCATTCGGAGACTAATTATATTCGCAGGCTTAATTTTTATTCAATCATCATGAAAACCATCAACGATATCAACTTCAAGGGTAAGCGGGCCCTCATTCGGGTCGACTTCAATGTGCCGTTGGACAAGAGCTTCAACGTAACCGACGACAATCGTATCCGCGCCACGATACCTACGTTAAAGAAGATCCTCGACGGAGGTGGAAGTTGTATTTTGATGTCGCATCTCGGTCGTCCGAAAGAAGGACCAGAAGAAAAATATTCCTTGAAGCACACCATCAAGACGACAGAGAAGTTGTTGGGTCGCTCTGTTCAATTCGCGAATGATTGCATTGGTGAGGAAGCGAAGACGAAGGCTGCTAACCTCAAACCCGGTGAAGTTCTTTTGCTCGAGAATCTTCGTTTTTATAAGGAGGAAGAAAAGGGTGATGTCGCTTTCGCGGAGAAGCTTTCGAAGCTTGGCGATATCTATATTAATGATGCATTCGGAACAGCACATCGAGCACACGCATCTACGACGATCGTAGCACAGTTCTTCAAAGAGAAAGGCGCGGGTTATGTGATGGCAGCCGAGCTCGACAACGCGAAGAAGGTTATGGAGAACGCTGCGAAGCCGTTTGTTGCGATCATGGGCGGCGCCAAGATCTCCGACAAGATCCTTATCATCGAAAGACTTCTCGATAAAGTGAACCATCTCATCATCGGCGGTGGCATGAGTTATACATTTTTCAAAGCCCTTGGCGGCAATGTTGGAAAATCGTTGGTTGAAGAAGATAAGCTAGACCTCGCGAAGGAGCTCATTCAGAAAGCGAAATCAAAAGGTGTTGAACTTCATTTGCCTATCGACTCGGTGATCGCCGACAAGTTCGATGCCAATGCGAATACAGATATCGCAATGAACACTTCTATTAAGGATGGTTGGATGGGTCTCGATATCGGTCCGCAGGCGATCGAAGTATTCAGCAAGGTTATAGAAAACTCGAAGACGATTCTCTGGAATGGCCCCATGGGTGTATTCGAAATGGAAAAGTTCGCTAACGGAACGAAGAAGGTTGCCGAAGCGGTGGTGAAAGCCACTTCGAAGGGCGGCTTCTCGTTAATAGGCGGTGGCGACTCGGCAGCGGCTGTAGCGCAGCTCGGCTTTAGCGAAAAGGTGTCTTATGTGTCAACAGGTGGAGGCGCCTTGTTGGAGTATTTTGAGGGGAAAACGTTACCTGGAGTTAAGGCGCTAGATTGATCATTGACCATTAACGATTGACGATTGATCATTGCATTGTGAGATTTGTCATCGAAACCGTACAATGACCAATCTTTCAATGCAATTGTAAATCGTCAATGGTCAATCATCAATGATCAATCTTTGTTACTTTAGTGAGTGGCGACTCCTAAAGAGATCCTGAAAAAATACTGGGGATATGATCAGTTCCGTCCCCCCCAGGAAGACATCATCAACACCGTTCTTCAAAAGAAGGACGTCCTCGCGCTGCTCCCCACTGGCGGGGGCAAATCGGTGTGTTTCCAGGTTCCTGCTCTTTGCATGGATGGCGTTTGTGTGGTGATCACACCGCTGATCGCGCTTATGCAAGACCAGGTCATTCAGCTAAAAGACAAAGGCATCCCCGCTGTCGCAGTTCACTCAGGCCTCGGTCGCGCGGAGATCGACGTGCTGTTGGACAATTGTGTATACGGCACGATCAAGTTCCTTTATGTTTCACCGGAGCGACTTCAGACCGAGATCTTCCAGGAACGATTCAAAAAAATGAAAGTGGCGCTCGTTGCAATCGACGAGGCGCATTGCATTTCACAATGGGGCCACGACTTCAGGCCACCTTATCTCCAGATTAAGATACTCAGGGAGATCAAGCCTGAAATAAATTTCATAGCCCTCACTGCATCGGCGACGGGGAAAGTGAAGGACGACATCATCAAGCATCTCGAGCTTAAGAACGTTGCAGAATTCCAGATCAGCTTCGCAAGAAACAACCTGTCGTTTGTAGTAAGGAAGACGGAGAACAAAGAGAAGAAGATGCTGGAGATCCTTCGTCGCGTAGCCGGCCCGGCGATCGTATATCTACGTTCACGCAAGGGCACGATGGATTTTGCAAAATATCTCTCCCGCCAAAAGATATCTTCCACGTACTATCACGCCGGCTTGAAACACGAAGAGCGCGAACAACGCCAGGCGGAGTGGATCAACAACAAAGTGAGGGTGATGGTTGCAACGAACGCTTTCGGCATGGGGATCAATAAACCCGATGTTCGTGTCGTGATCCACATGGACATACCCGAAGATCTCGAATCATATTACCAGGAGGCGGGTCGTGCCGGGCGCGATGGAAAAAAATCTTTTGCGACGATTGTCTATCATCCGTCGGATGTTGAGGCCCTGGAACTAAAAGTGGAACAATCGCACCCTACGCCGGAGCAACTGAAGAACGTATATCAATCCCTCGCGAACTATTTTCAGTTGGCTGTCGGCAGTGGCGAAGGAGAATCTTTTCCATTCACGTTCGAAGAGTTTGCGAAGCGATTCAACTTATCGCCAGGAATGGCCTTTACGGCGCTGAAGAAACTTGAAGAGGAAGGCTTGATACAATTGAGTGAGAGCTTCTATCAACCATCGCGTGTTCACTTCGAAGTTGATAACAAAAGGCTGTACGAATTCCAGATCGCGAATGCATACTTCGAGCCGCTGATCAAAACGCTGCTTCGGTTGTACGGGGGCGAAGCGTTTTCGGACTTCGTAAAGATCTCGGAAAAACAAGTGGCCTCGTTCCTAAAGACAAGTGAAAAGGCTGTTATGACGGCGCTCGATCAGCTCTCGAAACTGATGATCCTCGTCTACGAAAGAGCTTCAGACAACCCGACAATCACTTACCTGACGCCACGTGAAGACGCCGCACATCTCTCGATAAACTGGAAACGCCTCGAGGAAAGACGAAAGCTTCATATATCGAAAATGAAAGCGATGTCGAACTACGTTACACAGTCGCGGGTGTGCAGGATGCAGGTGATGCAGGAGTACTTTGATGAGCACAATACGAAACCGTGTGGTATGTGCGATGTGTGTATCGATAGAAAGAAAGACGAGAACCTTCATGCCTTGAAGAACTACCGGGACCAGATCTTATATCTCCTAAAACAAAAGAAGATGCCGGTTGACGAGCTCGAAACGGCTGTCGATCCCGAAGATCGCGAGGTTTTTGTTGAAGTCGTGAGGGAGATGTTGGATGAGGGCATCCTCTATTACGATGATTTCTGGTTGATCGGAATTAAGTAAGGGGAGGTAGTGGTGGACGGTGGACGGTAGACAGTAGACGGTAGACAGTAGACGGTAGACGGTAGACAGTAGACAGTAGACAGTAGACGGCAGACAGTGGACAGTTATGGGTTTCGTTGCAACATATAAGGAACTAGATGTTTACAAGCTATCGCGAGATTTATCCTGGAAGATTTTCGTGTTGACGAAAGAATTTCCGAAAGAAGAACGGTATTCACTTACCGATCAAATCAGAAGATCTTTCACGGTCAGTCGGTGCGCAAATCGCCGAAGCTTGGGGTAAGCGTCCCTATGTCCGTCATTTCATAAGTAAGCTCACTGACGCTGATGGAGAGCAACTTGAAACACAACATTGGATTGAAACCGCGCGTGATTGCGGTTACATGACCACCGAACAAGCAGACGATCTAATCAAGGGATATGAGTCTTTGGGAAGAATGATCTATTCAATGCTCAACAAAGCGGACCGATTTTGCATCAAAACAACAATTGATTAGGAGCCGCAAGACCGTCCACCGTCCACTGCCTACCGCCCACCGCCCACCGTCTACCATCCACCGCCTCACCCCCTCTTCAACTCAATAACCGTAAGCTCCGGCGGCATCCCGATCCTGCCTGGGTAGCCGAGGTAACCAAAGCCCCTGTTCACATACAAGTACTGCTTTCCTTCGTTGTACAATCCTGCCCACTGCTTATAAACATATTGCGAAGGACTCCACTTAAACCCACCGATCTCTACTCCGAACTGAAAACCATGTGTATGTCCCGCAAACATCATATCAATATCAGGGAACGAAGGCCTGATCTGCGCGTCCCAGTGACTCGGGTCGTGCGACAATAATAATTTCACCGCCGCATCCTGCGTGCCGCGATAGGCCGCATCGATCTTTCCATGTTTCGAGAAACGACCAGCTCCCCAATTCTCAACACCCAGAATTGCGATCTTCTCCCCTCCCTGTTCAAGGAAACGATTCTCGTTCATCAATATGTCGAACTTCATCTCCCTGTGTGCCTTAACGAGGTTCCTGAAATTCTCTCGCTTATGATCGTTCGACTGCCACGAAGTGTAATCGCCATAGTCGTGATTACCCGTGATCGAAAAAACACCGAGCGGAGCCTTTAGCTTTTCAAATATCGGAACGTACTCCTTCACTTCATCTGCTCGGTCGTTCACCAGGTCGCCCGTGAAAAAGATGACATCCGGTTTTTCTTTCAGCATCATCTCAACACCGCCCTTCACAGCCGTCTTGTTCCAAAAGCTACCGGAATGAATATCCGACACCTGCCCGATCTTCATGCCGTCGAACGACTTCGGAAGATTCGGCAGGGATACTGTCACTCTCCTCACGCGATAGTCATGTGCTCCTGAAATAATTCCATACGTCATTGCGCCTAATGGTATCGCCGAAGCTACCAATGCAGTCTTCGCTAAAAAATCGGATCGCGAGATCACCTCACCCGGAAGACTTTCCGTTGACGACGACCCGCGATAGAACAACGACACCACCCATCTAAATCCACGCTGCAGATCGTCGATGAACACGAACAAGATCCCGAAGACCTTCGAAAAATAAGTTCCCATTATAAACGTGCGGAGCCAGCTCCAGACGTGGCGATCCACTTTGTAAGGATCCGAAAGATTATACCACAGCAATGTCGCTGCCGAAATAACCGTCGGGATCCAAAACCCATAACGTACAACGGCCTTCCAAACGGGCGACCAGTTCCTGCTAGCCGTTAAAACAGCCTGGAACAAATAGTAATCGATCAGTCCGAGGACGATGAAGAGTACGATCACAGACATAATTCGGGTGCGCATAAAAGAGAAAAGTCGCCTTACCCATTGTAAGACGACTTTCTCAAAATTTTATTTTATCAAGCTTCTTTATTCACGTCGGGAGAACGGAATCCGTGAGCAAGTTCGCCACCGGAAACATATTCCCCCTGATCCACAGCCTTCGTTTTACCGAAGAGTCTTTCCTTCAGCTTAGCTGTTAACAGGTACATTGCAGGCACTACGAAGAGTGTCAGGAACGTACCGAAGATCAGACCAAAGATCATCGTCCACGAGAGAGGTCCCCAGAAGGCAACGTTATCGCCACCAAACCACAGGTGTGGATTCAGCTCTGTGAACATTGTTACGAAGTCGATGTTAAGACCAACCGCGAGCGGAATGAGACCGAGTGTTGCAGCCATTGCTGTCAACAACACAGGGGTCATACGAGTCTTCGCAGCTTCTGCGATCGCTTCGCGCAATTCCATTCCTTGTCCACGGAGAAGGTCGGTGAATTCCACCAACAAGATACCGTTTCGAACAACGATACCGATCAGCGCCATGACGCCCACACCCACCATGATAGTCGACATCTCCATTTGGAAGATCGCGAAACCGATCAACACACCGATGATACTAAAGAATATCTCGGAGAGGATGATCAATGGCTTGCTGATCGAGTTGAACTGCGTTACCAGGATCATGAAGATCATGAAGAATGCTATACCGAACGACAACCCGAGGAAGCTTACAGTTTCCTGTTGCTCCTGCTGCTGACCCGTCATATCGATGGTTACGCCAAGCGGAAGCGGGAAGTCTGCAAGAGCCGTCTTGATGTCCGCAACCACTGTGTTGGGGCTAAATCCATTCAACACTTCGGAGTCGAGGATGATCACGCGTTTCTGGTCGATACGTTTGATACCCGCGTAGGAGTTCTTGTATTCCACGTGAGCGAATGCCGAGAGCGGAACCTGGCGAACCTGTCCACCAGAACCCATGTCGCGATACGTGATCGGCAAGCTCAACAATGCATTCACATCGTTGCGCTGGTCTTCGCGAATACGAAGGTTGATCGGGTAATCGTCGTTCTCATCGCGGAACTTGGTGACTTCACGACCATAAACCGCAGTATAAAGGGCAAAACCGATAGTTTGTGTCGATACGCCTTCGCGGTTTGCTTTCTCGCGATCGATGACCAATTGCATTTCAGGTTTGTCGGTCTGGAAATCAGACTTCAATTCTTCCACACCAGGCACAGCTATTGAATCGAGATACTTCTTCATTCTCGTAGCCGTTGCCACCAGGTCGTCGAAATTATCCGAAGCGATCTGGATACTTACAGGCTTACCGGTAGGAGGACCATTTGCTTCCTGGCCTACCCAAACCTGCGCGCCTCGTATGCCCTGGATCACCTGACGAATGCTATCCATATACGATGAAGTCGATACACCATCGCGTTCCGAGAACTTGACGAACGCAACTGTTACTTTGCCAAGGTGAGGTGATGTTTGACCGCCTTCAGAGAACGGATCTTCTGCTGCACCTTTCGCAACGTTAGAGATCACAGACTGAACAACTTTGTTACTATCGCCTAACACATGGCGGATCCTTCCTTCAACAATTTTGGTGATCGAGTCGGTAACCGTTTGATCGGTACCAACAGGCATCCTTATGAATGTATAGATAAAGTTCGGTTCAGCGTTCGGGAAGAAGAATACCGGAGGAGTGCGCACAGCGAACAGAACGATCGAGAAGATGAACGTCGCAATTACAGCAGCCATCACGATAAACGAATGCTTGCCCTTGATCGCCCATACGATCATTTTCCGGTAACCTTCCTGGAACCTGGGCCATGCGTCTGTCTGGAAGTGTGATATCACACGCACCAGGTAGAAGTGATACAAGCTATAGATACCGAAAGAGAACACAGCGAAGTTACCAAGACCGATCGCGCCAGTGATGTATGACATCAACGCAAGCGATCCGAAAACGATAGCCGTGATCTTGAAACCCTTAGTGATCTTGCTCTTCGCATCGTGATCGTGATCGTGCTTCGTCATAAAGTCGGCAGCGAACACAGGGTTAATGATATAAGCAACAAGCAACGAAGCCAACAGCGCTACGATCAAAGTGATCGGCAGGAATTTCATGAAGCTTCCGACGATACCGGGCCAGAAGGCGAGTGGAACGAATGGTGCCAACACAACCAGGGTACCCGACAATACAGGAAGGAACACTTCACCGGCAGCGATCTTTGCAGCTTTGCGGATCGGCACTTTTCCGTTGTCGAACACACGGTGCGTATTCTCGATCACCACGATGGCATCGTCCACAACAATACCGAGCGCCAGGAGGAACGAGAACAGAGTCATCATGTTGAAGCTGAAGCCAAGCACCGGGAACACAAGGAACGCGATAAAGCTCGACAACGGCACCGAGAGGGCAACGAACACAGCGTTGGTTGCGCCCATGAAGAACATGAGGATGAATGTTACAAGCACGAATCCAATGATGATCGTGTTGATCAGGTCGTGGAGTGTGGTCCTTGTCTGGTCAGACTGGTCACCAGTGATAGTGATCTTCGCGCCAGCGGGAAGAACGTTTTCCTTGAAGTCTTCAACAATCTGGAAGATCTGGTCCGACGCATCGATCAGGTTCTTGCCACCCATCTTGATAACGTTAAGCGTGATCACATTCTCGCCGTCGAGACGAGCGAATGTTTCCTGCTCTTTGTGTGTGTCAAGAACATCCGCGATATCCTTCAAATAGATCTTGCCGCCTTTTGTCGAACCAATCACGGTGTTCGCCATCTCCTCGGCGTTTTTGAACTCGCCAGACACGTTCAGGGAACGCTTCATACCATCGACAGACAGCTGTCCACCGGGCATGATCACGTTTTCTGCAGCGATCGCCTGCGCAACGTCGTTCAAATCAACACCTGCCAACGCAGCTTTGTAGATATCGACGTTGATCTGGAATTCGCGGTCGAGCGCACCAATGATATCGGCACGACGAACTTCAGGAACCGATTCGATACGATCCTGGAGTTGTTCTGCGAACTGCTTCAGTACCGCGAGGTCGTAGTCACCGGAAAGGTTTACGTTCATGATCGGAACTTCCGAGATGTCGATGTCGATCACGCTCGGGTCCTGGTCCATGTCGGTAGGCAGGTTGTTCTTCGCGCGGTCGACGGCATCTTTCACATCGATCTTTGCTTCAGAGACGTCAACGTCGGTTTCGAACTCGACGATTACGCTCGAATAGTTCTGGATCGAGTTACTGGTTACTTTCTTAACACCTTCGATCGATTTTACTTCTTTCTCGATCTCTTTAGAGATCAGGTTCTCGATATCTGTTGGCGAACCACGATAGATCGTGGACACGTAGATCTGCGGGAACACAACTTCCGGGAAGTTTTCCTTCGGAAGCCTCAGGTAGGTTATCATCCCGAACAGTGTGATGGCAACCGTGGCAACGTAGATCGCTACCTTGTTGTCGATCGCCCAACTGGTCGGTTTAAATTCTTTGTCAATGTCTTGCATAGTTGTGGAATTAGGAATTCAGCCTATGAATTTTCTATTATCGTGATCAGATCTTGATAAAGTCACCGTCAACAAGACCCTGGTAGCCTGTAGTGATCAATTTGTCACCTGCTGCGAGACCTTCAACTTCTGCCTGGTTATCGAACACACCATCCACCTTCACCACTCTCTTGCGGGCAACGGTCTGTGTTCCTTTCTGCTCAGCTACATAAACTACCTTTTCATTATTGATATTCTGTACAACGTTGATCGGCACTACGATCGCGTTAGTCGAAGTTTCGAATACCACGCGAACCACTGCTGTCATGTTGGGACGGAGTGCAGGATCCGAGGGGAGATCGGCTTCGACAGTGAATGTCCTTGAAAGCGCATCAATGTTGCGGGCTACGAAAGTAAGCTTCGAAGTGATCGACTTGTTATTGTCAGGGAAAGTCACAACGATCTTGTCGCCCTTCTTGATCTGGTTGGCATACGCCTCAGAAACACGGGCAGTGATCTTAAGATCAGAATTGTTCACAACGCGTGCAGCGGGTACGCCGGGAGCGATGTTTTGACCGACCTTCACATCAACTGCGTCGACTACACCAGCAACGGGAGCTTTGATCTTGGTCTGCTCGTTTTGCTCCTGTAAGGAAGCGAGTCGTCTTTCGAGAGATTCCTTGTTCGATTTAGCCTGGAGGAACTGAACTTCAGTACCGATCTTCTGATCCCACAGGTTCTTCTGACGCTCATATACGGTGTTGGCAAGCTCGAGCTGAGATTTAACCTCATCCATGCCTCTTGTGATGAGGCTGTTATCGATCTGCGCGAGTGTTTGACCTGCGCTGACCATTTCACCTTCGCGAACGTTCACGTGCGTGATAACGCCCATTGTTTTAGCGCTCACCTGGATGTTCTGCTCAGACTCTACAGCACCTTGTGTTTTTACATAATGGTCGAACACAACGGGTTTCAGATCGGTAACAATTACTTCTTTTGCCTTCACTTTAGAAGGATCACCGTCTGGTTTCGAAGCGGCGATCTCTTTCTCCAGCTTTGCGATCTCTTTACCGATGTTCGCGTGCTGTTCCTTCAGCTCTTTCAACTGTGTCTCTTTGTCCTTCTCAGCACCGGCGCAACCTGCAACGATCGCACCTATGAGGAGAGCACTAATTACTTTGGTATATATTCTTGTTTTCATATTATGTGTGTTCTGGGGTTGGTTAGTCATTTAGTTATTGGTTGTGGGTAGAAGTTTACCGAACGCCTTGTCGAGATCGGTCTTCGCTACCATCGCATCATACAATGCATTATAATAGTTGATCTGAGCTTCCTTGAGGCTCGATTCCGCAGTTACAACTTCCAGGTTGGAGCCTACACCCTGCTCGTATTTCACTTGTGTGATGCGAGCTACGTTCCTTGCGAGGTCCATATTGCGTTGTTGCGATTCGAGCGTTTGTACGGCGTTCTCGTAAGTGATAGATGCCTGGCGGACCTGGAGATCGATGCTCGACTCGAGGGTCTTGAAGCTGTTTTCGATCTTTTGCAGTTTCAGCTTTTCCTGTTGCGTTCTATAGTTACGCTGAAGTCCGCTAAAGATCGGAATGCTCATGCTCAAGCCGTAAGAGCTGATCGTATACCACTTGTCGGGGCCGATGCCGCCTTCATCTTTGATACCTGTATTTGTTACAAACAAGCCCCCGATATTATTCGATTGTGTCATCCATCCGCCGTTAGCGAATGCACTTAGAACCGGGAGGTTTGCAGCCACATTGTTCTTCACGTTGAGCTGTTGGAGTTTCCTGTTCACTTCAAGCAATTGATAGTCCGGGCGGTTTCGATAGTTCCAGTCGTTCAGGTACGAGTTGAGATCCACTTTGATGTTCTGTTCCGCGAGGTCGCCTGCAACTTCGATATCGGCGTTCATCGGGTAGTTCATCTGGAATTTCAATAGCTCGATGCTGAGTTGCTGAAGGTTCTCAAAATTTCTCCTCTCAGTGATCAGGTTATTTAACGTTACCTGGATACGATCCACGTCGATGCTCTCGGCGAAACCGTTCGCGTGCAATGCTTTCGTGTTGCGCAGCAATGAATCAACGCGAGTGATGTTCGACTCGAACAATTGCATTCTTTCCTTGTTGATCAAAGCCGAGTAGAATGCTTTTGTCACCTGCTCGATCGTTGTTTCTTTTGTTTGTGCAGTTGTCTTAACCGAAAGTTCCTTATATGTGTTCGACGCTTTCAATCCAACGAGATAGCTTCCGCTAAAGAGGAGCTGGTTGATCTGTGCTGTCGCACTACCGCTGCTCTTCAACTGGAAAGGGCTCTGCATGGCAACCACGTCGGTTGGATTTACGCCAGGGATGTTGAGAAGGGGTTTACCTTCGTCGTCAACTCCGGCAAATCCTTGGGCGGTGGCATAACGTGCAAAGAAGCGTGGCAGCTGCTGGTTGTGCTGGAGACTTACAGAGCCGCTTATTTGTGGTAAGCCGATCCCTACAGTTTCTTTCACCCTGGCCTCAGACACACGCTCATCGAGTTGCGCGTTCTTGATGTTGATTGAATTCTCTAACGCATATTGAATACACTGATCCAGTGTAAGAGTGGCTGATCCAACTGGCGTTGCGGGCTGTGTTTGCGCTTGCTGCGCCACTGCATTCATCCCTGCGAGAAGCAACGCTAATGTTATCGTATATATTCGCTTCATATGTTATGGGGTATTAGTTCGAGGTTAATTGGTTCTTGTTTATATTTTTCGTACAGCTTTCTTCCTTTTTCGGTGAGGAGTCCATACATGAAATGATCTAACATTTGCATTTGTATGTCCACCATCTTGAACTTATCGGTGGGGACGATCTTACCATCGTACACCCACTGGATGCTTTCAACTCTCAGTAACGCGAGGATCTCGGGGTTGAGGTTGTTTCGGTAGAGACCTTCTTCCATTCCTTGTTTCAGGTTTCTCACAACCGACTCGCGGATATCTTTTGTCTTATGTTCTTCCCACGCAGCCCAGGCCTTGCTGTGATATTTCTTGAGATCGAACAACAGTGATGGATTCATATCCGAAATGTTATTCCTCATGAAGACCTGGATGCGCATCAACTCATCGAGTGCGTTCTTCGAAACACTGGTAAGGTTGTCGAAGGCCGCTTTGGTGTGAACCATGTGCGATGTGGTTGCCTGGGTAACGATATCGTCTTTGTCGATGAAGTACTGGTAGATCGTTTTCTTCGATATCGAAAGGTGTCGCGCGATGTCGTCCATCGACACGCTTCGGATCCCGTACTTCAGGAAAAGCTCCAGCGCTCCCTGCAGTATTTTGTCTCTTGTTTGATCGTGTTCTTCCATAAGTGGCGCAAAACTATGGAAACTTTTAAAATCACCAAAGTTTCCTCAGTTTCCCTTAACGGCCCTTTTTAGCTTTGGTTCGCGGTTTTCGGGAAAAAGTTTTGGGAATTTTTCTGAAAAACCACCGAAACCGATTGAAGTGTCGGAAAAGCAGGTTAAGCCGTAAACGCACCGCCATAGCGAAAACACGACGACGGACAAGTCAAAAAATACCGACTGTATTTCGGGGTTGGAGACGGATAGGACTGGGGGTTATTGTTGAGATCTGCGAATTAGTTGCAACTATATGCGTTAGTGAGCGCTATAGTCACTCCACTCGAGTAAACCCGGGTTTCTTTGGTTGGATATCCATGACTATTGAAAGAATAGGTATAATCAACAGTTTGTCCGTTGTTGTCGACAGATCTCAAAAGATTGTTCTGGATTGGCGAGCCATCTAGTCGAAAATATTTTGTCACCTCCGGCGGCGTTGCACTTATCGCGCTCCGTTCGCTGCTGTAAGTATAATCTTCGGTGGCATAAGGTTCGGATTCTGTATTCCGTACCCATTCAATCCTGCTAATGTTGTTATTGCTGTTTGTATAGATCAACACCTTATAAAACGTTCGTTCATCTGCACCATCGACGACATTGTATTTTTGGATCCTGGTGAGGCGATTGCTGCCGTCGTATCCGTAGGTCTCGCGATCGATCAACTCCGAATTCGAAAACCACTCCTGTTTTACGATAGCGTTGTCCTGGTAACTAAGAACATTGTAAGAGTCGGCGCTGCGGGAAAGCTTCACCAACCTGCCTTCGTTGTCATATTCGAATGCCACGCTGTCGTTATCAGTGATCTGTGAGGTCAGGACATTGCCTATGTAATTGTTACGGATAACTCCGCCGCCTGCGGAAGTTTGCTTTAGGAGGTAGCAATTTGTTTCCGGCGACCCTTTATCGTCGCAGGAAGATGCGGTGAGGGCAATGGCAATGAGGAATAAAGGAACGGCAGCGGTTTTCATTGTCCAAAAATAAAAAAGCCCGATAAAACGGGCTCTTTATCTAGATGCTTTGTTTGCTTTCGGGCTCTGCCTGCTTCACGGGATTTTCCTCCCATGAACACCATTTGTCTTTGAATTTCTGTTTGAATCGCTCGCGATCTTCAGGAGAAAGCTTGGAATACTTTTCTGCCCAATGTCTTTTCCATTGATGACTTCTGCCGCTCCACTTGCCTTTGCTGCCTCCACCGAATCCGAAGATGAGCTTAGCGAGGATGAACATTGCGAGGCCTTGCCAGAAGTTGATCACGGGCAGACCGAAGATGTCTGGCATTATGAAGTTCCAGAGAAATTGTGTCACTAATCCTAACAGCACAACCATCAACACTCCGAAGACAACAAATTTCGCTACCCACCAACCACGTCTTGTGTACATAACCGTTCTGATTTCTAGTTCTACTTTATTTTTTTTCTTTGCCGATCACGTCGTCGTAGAAGCGTTGCAGCCTTTTGCGAAGACTCATGATCGCGTATCTTTTACGGGACAATAGTGTATTAATTGAAATACCTGTTTCCTCCGAGATCTCGCGGAAGCTTCTCTCCTCCATTTCATTTTGAATAAAGATGGCACGTTGATCGGCCGGGAGCTCTTCAAGGGCTTCCATGATCTCGTCCCAGATTGCTTCGCGAAGCATTACCGACTCTGGTGAATTACCGAGGTCGGGAAGGATTTCCTGCAGTGTAAGGGGTGCTTCGTCTTCCTTACCGGCAGTACTTTCGAAGTCGGCTTTTTTGGGCCGCACCGATTCACGCCTGTAACGGTCGATGATCTTATTCCTGGCGACGCTGTATAACCAGGATGTCACTCTGTCGAGAGACTCAATGCCGTCGAAGCCTGCAACGAATTGATAAAACACGTCCTGAAGGATGTCCTCCGCCTCTTCCTCCGAAGACACGCGGCTCCGGATAAATCCGAGCAACTTGTCTTTTTCCTTCAGGAAAGTGTTTTGCTTAATCGCTTCTTGCATGGCCAAACTTATCGTCACTACTCGTTCCATACAACAGCATAGACGGCAGGTCGATTCCAAATATTTTATAAAGGTGAGAAAAAACAGGGAATACAAGGAAATTGGGCAAATTGAGGCTAAATGAAGCGGTTTTTGAATTATGTAAGAACAGGAGGCAGCAGTCACGAGTCAGGAGACAGGAGGCCCTTGCTGATGTTTCATGGATATGGGCAGAACGCGTCGATCTTCAAAGACATTGAGGGTTATAGTTTCGATCTCTTCTTTCATGGAAAAAGCGAGTGGAGCAAAGGCGAAGAGCCACTCGAGAAATCAGATTGGAAGGAATTAATGACTGAGTTCCTTCATGATAATAATATAGAGAGGTTCTCGGTGTTGGGTTTCAGCATGGGCGGGAAGTTTGCGTTGGCAAAGCTCGAAGCATTTCCGGATCGCATCGATAAAGTAATCCTTCTCGCACCAGATGGCATCAAGACAAGCTTCTGGTATAGCCTCGCTACCTACCCTATCGCCTTCCGGAAATTTTTTAAGGGAATGATCAGCAATCACCAACGTTTCCTTCGTATTGCAACGATGTCGAAAAAACTTGGACTGATCGACAAAGGCGTTCTCCGATTCGTGCAAACGCAAATGGATTCAGAAGAGAAAAGAAAAAGAGTTTACTATTCGTGGGTCGTGTTCCGTCATCTCCGATTCGATATCAAGAAGTTATCGGCGTTAATAACTCGACACAATATCGATGCGAAAATTTTCATCGGTCGCCACGATAAGATCATCAAAGCAAAACACATGAAAAAACTGACGTCAAGGGTTGAGATCCTTGACGCCGGTCATAATGATCTTATTAAGGAATTTTTGAAAACAAATGGGAACAGAAACACATAGGCACATAGAAGAACAGCCTATGTGCCGATGTGTTTAACGTCCGAAGTCGTCCTGAACACGAACGATGTCATTTTCATCTGAAGGATTTGATGCATCGGTATGCTGCCAGATCTCGGCAACCATGCCCCAACCATCGAGACCAACCAGGCGATGACGCTCTCCTTGTTTCAAACGAACGATCTCACCGATGTTCATTTGTTTTACAATGCCTTGCTCGTCGGTTGGACTTGTAACGATACCTGCCTGTCCCGCAACGAGTTTCCATATTTCGGCGCGGCGATGGTGATATTGCCATGAGAGGCGTTGGCTGCCTTGCACCATCAGGATCTTGGGGCTGAGCTTACCGGAAATTTTGAGATCATCGAATTTTACTTCAGGGAAGAAGTGTGCTGCAAAGCGGCTTGCCTGAGTTTCGTCGATCACGAAGTAACCACCCCAGGGGCGGCCAAAGTCTTTATCGACAACTTTGAAACCTAATGAGTCGATTTCCTTTTGTGCTTTTTCGAAGGCTGTCTGTCTTGAGTCGGCCTTGCTAAATGTTATCATTATTCCTATTCGTTATCTAAGGTAATTTTTTGGAAATATATAAACCTGCGACAACTTTCATGCCTGGCATTGCCGATCATTTTATCATCACTTTACGGGAAACCATTGAATTGGCGGCCTTCATCGTTAAAACAAACATCCCGCGCGGCAAATCGCGCACATCGAGAGTAGCCTGTTGATCGATGCTCACGGAGGCGACAGGCCTGCCCAGCATATCGTAAAGCACGACAGTGTGGAATTCTTTCGTTGTATTGATGAATATGGTGTTACCCGCCGGATTAGGGTAGACGTCTATGCTTTCGAAGTCATTTTCCAGCCCAACCGGCACTTCGTGCTCATCGTACACCCATACCTGGTTCTTGTTGTCAGGGTCGGACGCTCCAAAATAGATCTTGTTATCATAGACCTTAAAGGCCGTCTCGAACTCAGGGATCGACGCCCCTGATCCGGGGTAAAGATCCTCGACCATCTTCGTGCCTTCTTCCGTTCCGTCGGTAACCCAAAGCTCTCTTCCATGGACACCATCATCGGCGGTGAAGTAAACTTTATTGTCAACGACTCCGGTGAGCGACCAATCACCGTTCAATGATGACCCTGCACCGGGATTGATGTCCATGATCATAGATGCGCTCCCCTGCGTGCCTTCGACTTTCCAAAGTTCGGTTCCATGAGCTTCATCTAGTCCTGAAAAATAGATTGTGTTGCCGATCCGTGCGATAACGGTGATGAAATCCAGGTTACTATTCGTCACCGGATACGTTCCTTCCTTTGTTCCATCCGTTCGCCAAAGCTCCTCCGTAAAATCTGAATTGACGCCAATAAAATATCCATCCTCCGCGACAAATTGCGCATCCATAGTTTCTACCGTGTAAGAGAATCCATATAAATTGAAAGCATCGGTGCCCTCGGCAGTGCCATCGCTGGAACCGATCTTAAAGTCGGGACCATACACCGGGAACACCATTCTATCCCGCAACGCGTTGATTTCTATTGAGATGTAGTCGGAATGATACCCGAGATCGTAGAGGTCGGTAACTTCTATCGTGCCATCCGATGTGCCGTTGGTCTTCCAAAGAGAGGTTCCACTAACGAAGTAGAAGTTGTTTTTAAAAGTTGCTCCATACCAAAAAGTAGTTGGTGGTATAGAGACTTCGGAGATCTGCGTGCCCTCAGAAGTCCCGTCTGTTTTCCAAAGCCGGTTATCGCTGTCATAAAGCATGGCGTTCCCCCCGATCCATCCAACGCCGATATTAAAAGTCAGTTCCTGATCTGGCGAATCGGACAGGTCCCGGATATCGTGTGTTCCTTCCGTTGTTCCATCCGTTATCCATACGCGGTTAGCGGTCTCTCCATTACAGCAAATTGTTATCACAAATGCCATCGATCCACGACCTTCCAGGTAAGTGATCTCGCCATTCTGATCGGCGGGGAAAGTGTTGAGTTTAACAGCATTGCCGACACTGCCATTGGAGCTCCATAGAGAAAAAGTTTTCTCCGGGTCTATGTTTAAAATGAGGAGCCTGTCGTTCAGCGCCAGGATCTGTCGTGGCCCGTATGAATCGACGGAACTTGCTGCATTGATGTTCTTAAGTAACCTTGGTTTCGGTTGTGCAAAACACACGCCGATCGAGCATAGCAAGCACAGGGTAAAGCAGACCTTCATTTAAGCACAACTTTCTTTGAAACAAGTTTATCGTTATTCTCTTTCAGCTCAATAATATACATGCCGCGCGGAAGATGATTTACATCGATGGATGTTTGTTGTTGATTCAGCCTGATGGTAACCACAGCGCGACCCACTATATCTTTCAACGTTGCCTCGACACTGGCCGACAAATTGTCTATGATTAGTGTGCCGGTCGCTGGATTGGGCCAAACGCGGATGGAAGCAAACTCATCTTCCACTCCATCAAATAGATCTACGTTAAATGACTGTTCTTCGAACGCCGGGTTGTAGTCATCGTTCCCCGCTTGTGTTGCGTTTACGGTCACCGTGCCGACGCCCGTAATCGTTAGCGTGGAGCCGTCGACAGTGGCGGGACCTGAGACTATTTCAAAACTAACAGGAAGACCTGACGAAGCAGTTGCGTGAAGCTCGAATGGCGCGTCAGTTGATTTTTTATCCGGGATGTTCTCGAAATCTATGGTCTGATCCAATTTGAAAACATAATTGGGATCGAACATGAAAAGCTTCTCCCGGGCGCTTTCGTCTCGAGCAACAAAAAACAAGTTATCCAATGCGTTCAGTATCTCATGAGGATAGGACGAAGCTGGTCCGTGCAGTAGCTCAAGTGGTTTTGTACCAACCTCAGTGAGGTTGGTTGCCCACAGTTCCCAACCGGTGTCGTCGGAGTCGGCCTCAAAGAAAAATCTGTCATTAAATGATACTCCAGACACCATATATTCTGCATAGAAACCGCCTGGAGTTCCGAAGGATTGTTTCGTACCGTCGGTTGTGCCATCGGTTTTCCATACAGTTTGAGTTTGATTATTGCGGGTAGCAAAGAATAAATTCGTTCCATCTGTTCCAAGCACTGTATGGAAGAAGTTATTTGACCCGAGGTCCTTCAATATTGTCGTGCCGCTTGCTGTTCCATCCGTTGCCCACAATACGCCGTGACCTTCTTGATTGTATGATTCAAAAAGTACCTTGCCGCCAACCACGCCGTGGAAATGTGGAATGTCCTGCGGCAAACCTCCCTTTAGTTTTTGAGTGCCTTGTTCGGTTCCGTCGGTCTTCCAGATCTCTGTTCCATTCGATCCGTTGTCTGCAACAAATAGCGTTATATCACCGAAAGAAAACATGTGCTGTTCATAAGACGAGTAAGACGCTGGAAGTATCGGCAGTTCTTTAACAACAACAGTTCCATCTTCGGTACCATCGGATTTCCACAAAGTTTTTCCAACCACAAAAAGAACCGTCGTTTGTTTGAGAGCGCCGAAGTATAGGACAGTTGACTCAGAAAGGTCTTTAAGGTGGATTGTTCCCTCCTCGGTACCGTCCGTCTTCCAAATCGAAAAACCATCATCATAATAGACCTGGTCGCCCACAGTAATGGTTTGATAAAGAATAGAGTTGCCGATACTATTTCCTCCAGCAATGGGATAAGTACCTTCAACCGTTCCATCGCTTCGCCAAACACGCGCACCGGTGGTCGTTGGCGAGGTGCTAAAGATCACTATCTCGTTAAGCGCTGTGAACCTTCCGTCCAATGAGGCACCGCCCGATCCATCGATGCCGGGGTTTATGTCCTTAAGCATAAATGTTCCATCGTGTGTTCCGTCCGACACCCAGGGCTCGTCGCCATGAATACCGTCGTTGCCTCGGAAGAAAATTTTGGAGCCAGCCGATGTAAGGTCATTGATCGTTGCAACTATTGTAGGCTTCGGTTGGATGTCTTTCAACATGAATGTTCCCTCGGATGTGCCGTCGCTGATCCATGGCTCGATACCATGATGGAGGTCGTTGTAAACGAGAAAAAATTTGTCTTCATAAACATTCATCCTGATGACGTCTCCCGAGTTATGATCTGCAGCCCATTCAAATTGCTCTGTGACCACTTCGAGATCGGGATTCTCTCCATCATAAGCATATAGTTTTGTAACAGGGTAGCCGGTTGTCATTATAACAAAATCACTATTGGCGCCAAGGCCAACGTAATTGCCACTGGCGTTCGCGTTGGTCTTCTCAGTTCCTTCCTCAGTACCGTCGGTGCGCCAGAGTCCTGAAGTATTATCCAGAAAATAGAGTAGACCTTTGAACTCTACGGCGACATTTACCTTGCCTTGGACATCGGCGATCTTAACCGCTTCGTCATCTTCGATAACAAAAAGCTCGTCCGATAAGGTGGAATAAAAGATCTTATTATTCCATTCGCCTGTATAGATCACGGTGCCTGCATCGTCTTTGAATAATGAGGTGCCTTCCAGAGTTCCATCAGACGACCACATGTCGTACCAGTCTGTGTCGCTGTAGGTAACAAAGTAAATTGAGCTGCTGTTTGAACTGATGGCATTGAACTGGATCCCATGCTCGGAACCGAAGTCCGTTAGTTGAATGGTTCCTTCCTTTGCCCCGTCGGTTCGCCACATATCGAGCCGTCCGGCGTCATTCATTGCTGTAAAAAAAATATAGTTGTCGGTACGATAGAACTGGAATGCCGAACCAAACGGAGCGGAATATTGCTGACCGGGAATAATGTCCTTCAACATGAAAGTTCCGGCCTCGGTACCATCGCTTCTCCAGGGTTCATAACCGTGCTCGTCGTCTCTGGCTGTGAAATACAAAACTCCATCCATCGATGCTGTAGGTCCGATGCCGTTAGCATTGTAGCCATTCATATTACCGAGCTTCTCTTCGGAGTCCTGAGTGCCGTCGCAAACGTAAAGGCCCAGTGCAGGGCCATCCCCATTAGTGGCCAGGAAGAAAAGATTGTCGCCGGCGACAGCCAGTCCTGTAACCACGATCATGTCGTCGGGAAGATCCATGGCGATGACGGTGCCCTCCGAGGTCCCATCGGTTCTATAAATAGAAGGTCCGGTGAGATCAGATGCGGCGATAAAATAGATCTGGCCTTTGTAGGTCACCCAGTTCTCCTGGCCGGCATCTTCAGCCATCGACGAATAGGTATCGAGGTCAACTCCTTCGGCTGGGTCTTTGATTTCGATGAATTGAGCCTGAGCGACACCAATCGTGAGGGCTACCGATACCGTTAAGCAGAGCAGTTTCATTAGGAAAAGTCATTTCAAAGCTACCCAAACAATCTACCGAAAACATCCTAGCATACCCCCGAATTTCCTCTACCTTTGCGGCCTGCCTGTGCCGGTAGGCAGGCTCCAAAACCACTGATTTTTCCTAGATGATCGCGTTTTTTCGACGAAATCCCGAACTGCATTATGCGGTCGGGCACGCTCAGCCATTTTCCAAAACCGACATCGAAAAGCTGACCTGGCTTTTCGGAGGCGCACAGGTTCTCGACGAGAAATCCCTCGCCGGGTCATTCGTCGGTCCCCGTAAAGAAATGATCACCCCCTGGAGCACCAACGCCGTCGAGATCACCCAGACAATGGGCATCGCCGGCATCGAACGCATCGAGGAGTTCGTGAAGATCGAAAGCGGCACCGCCTCCTACGATCGCATGCTCAACCAACTCTACAACACGCTCGACCAGGACATATTCACCATACATCACCAACCCGAGCCCATCCGCGAGATCGACGACATCGCCGCTTACTCCGAACAGGAAGGACTCGCCCTCAGCAAAGAAGAAATCGACTATCTCAACGAAGTCAGCAAAAAACTCGAACGCAAGCTCACCGACAGCGAGGTGTTTGGCTTCTCACAAGTAAACTCCGAACACTGCCGTCACAAAATTTTTAATGGCACATTTATCATCGACGGCCAGGAAAAAGAAACCACACTCTTTCAGCTGATCAAAAAAACTTCGAAAGAGAATCCGAACTATCTCGTATCAGCTTACAAAGACAATGTCGCATTCATCAAGGGCCCACGCATCGAACAGTTCGCCCCAGCGCGACAGGACGTTCCCGACTTCTTTCGGATCGACGAGATCGACTCGGTGATATCCTTAAAAGCCGAAACGCATAACTTCCCGACGACCGTGGAGCCCTTCAACGGAGCTGCTACCGGCTCCGGCGGCGAGATCAGGGATCGTCTCGCCGGTGGCAAAGGATCGTTGCCGTTAGCAGGAACCGCAGTATACATCACATCATATCCGCGCCTCGACGGCGGTCGTCCATGGGAACAGAAATTTGCCGCAAGACCATGGCTCTACCAAACACCCGCCGAGATCCTCATCAAAGCATCGGATGGCGCGAGTGACTTCGGAAACAAGTTCGGCCAGCCGCTCATCTGCGGAAGCGTGTTGACATTCGAGCATTTTGAAGGGGGTAAGAAATTCGGCTTCGATAAAGTGATCATGCTCGCAGGTGGCGTCGGTTACGGAAAAGAAAAAGACAGCAAGAAAGAACATCTCAAAGCCGGCGACAAGATCGTGTTGCTTGGTGGCGATAACTATAGGATCGGAATGGGTGGCGCTGCAGTTTCTTCTGTAAGAACCGGCGAGTTTGGCAGCGCTATCGAGCTCAACGCCGTACAGCGTTCCAATCCCGAAATGCAAAAGCGCGTGATGAATGCCATCCGAGCCATGGCCGAAGCCAACGAAAACCCGATCATTTCTATCCACGATCACGGCGCTGGTGGACACCTGAATTGCTTCTCGGAGCTCCTTGAAGAAACCGGTGGAACGATCGAGATCGACAAGCTTCCGATCGGCGATCCAACTCTTTCGGATAAAGAGATCATCAGCAATGAATCGCAGGAACGCATGGGCATCGCCATCGATGCACAGCACGTCGATCAGCTTCAGCGCGTCTCCGATCGCGAACGCGCACCGATGTATGTTGCTGGTATTGCAACGGGGGACAAGCGATTTACATTCACAGATCAACTAAAGAAATCGAATCCTGTTTCTCTCGAGATCAATCAACTGTTCGGCAGCTCTCCAAAAACTGTTCTCACCGACAATACACAACCCGCAACTTTCGAAGATATCTCTTACGACGCGGCAGAGATCAATTCGTACATCGAAATGGTATTGCAGCTCGAATCGGTTGCGTGTAAAGATTGGTTGACGAACAAAGTCGATCGTTCTGTGACGGGCCGTGTTGCCATGCAACCTACATGCGGACCTGTTCAGCTTCCCCTGAATAACGTTGCCGTGATGGCGCTCGACTTCAATAACAATAAAGGCGTTGCAACCGCCATCGGTCACGCACCCGGCGCAGCTTTGATCGATCCCGTTGCCGGCAGCAAGCTGGCCATCGCCGAAGCATTGCTGAACCTGGTTTGGACACCACTCACATACGGATTGAAGGGTGTTTCTTTAAGCGCCAACTGGATGTGGCCCGCCAAACAAAGCGGCGAGAACGCAAGACTCTATGCGGCTGTCGAAGCAGTAAGTGATTTCGCATGCAAGCTTGGCATCAACATACCGACCGGCAAAGACTCGTTGTCGATGACGCAAAAGTATCCCGACGGCGATGTGGTATACGCGCCAGGTACTGTGATCATCTCCGCCGTTGCAGAGTCGGAGGATATTCGCAAATCTGTTTCTCCTGCCTTGCAGCCCGTAACCGGCTCATCGATCATACTTATCGATTTTTCGAACGATGTGCATGCACTTGGTGGAACCAGCTTTGCACAGGTGATGAACAAGCTGGGCACTCGCACCGCCGACGTGAAGGATGAAAATTATTTTGCGAAGGCATTCGAGGCCATACAACAGCTCATCAGGGGCGAGATCATTCTCTCCGGTCACGACATTTCATCCGGTGGACTTGTCACCACTCTCCTGGAGATGTGCTTTGCTGTTCCGAATGTAGGGATGAATGTTTCTTTGAAAGGCTATGAGGATCTCGTTCCTGTGTTGTTCAGCGAACGTCCGGGTATTGTTATACAGGTTTCGAATACCGAAGCGGCTATCGCGAAGCTGGAAGAAGCCAATGTGGAATATGATATCATTGGAAGAGTGACCGACAGCCGCGAGCTTTCGATCGCCGGTAAGTCAAATACATTAAAGCTAGACATCGACCGTCTTCGCGAAGTTTGGTTCCGCACATCTTATTTGCTCGATCGTATTCAGCGCCCGAAGGGACATGCCGAAACACGACGCGAGAATGTTTTCAAACAACCGTTGTCGTACAAGTGGCCAAGTAAATTCGACGGAAAATATTCCAGTTATGGTATCAACCCGATGAGAAGATCGCCTTCGGGTATGAAGGCGGCGATCATTCGTGAGAAAGGTGTGAATGGCGATCGCGAGATGGCCTACGCATTGTACCTCGCCGGGTTCGATGTGAAAGATGTTCACATGACCGACCTGGTATCGGGCCGCGAAGATCTGTCCGGCGTGAACGTCATTGTGTTCGTTGGAGGTTTCTCCAACTCCGACGTTCTCGGTTCCGCCAAAGGATGGGCCGGCGCATTCCTGTATAATCCAAAAGCAAAGGCGGCGCTCGATAATTTCTACAACCGGCCCGACACGCTCAGCCTCGGTGTCTGCAACGGATGCCAGCTTATGATGGAGCTCGGTCTCGTTTACCGCGACATCGATATGGCCTCGCATCCGAAGATGAATCACAACGGCTCCGGCAAATTCGAATCGGCATTCGTGAACGTAACGATCCCGAAAAACAACTCGGTGATGCTCAGCAGCTACGAAGGCGCACGCCTCGGCGTATGGCTCGCTCATGGCGAAGGTCGCTTCGAACTTGGCGACCTCAGCAAGTACAACGTTGCTGCGACGTATTCTTATCAGCAATACCCCGGCAATCCAAACGACTCGGAGTTTGCTGTTGCAGCCCTGTGTTCAAAAGATGGTCGTCATTTGGCGATCATGCCACACATCGAACGCTCACTGTTCCCATGGAACTGGGCTCACTATCCGCGCGAAAGAAGGTCGGATGAGATTGGACCATGGATAGAAGCGTTTGTAAATGCAAGAGAATGGGTTCAAGGTTCAACGTCCAAAGTTCAGGGTTAAATGCAGGTAAAGTCTTTTGGAACTTATTCGGAGCTCTCGAGAAACGTCGCCGATCTCATTGTTGCAACGATAAAGAAGAAGCCCTTTGCGCTTATTTGTATAGCATCAGGTCATACGCCCGTTGGAGTTTTCAAGTGCTTGATCGATGACATCAATACAGGCAAAGTTGACATAAGCAAAGTTACGTTCGTGAGCCTCGATGAGTGGCTCAACATCGACCCGACCGATCCGGGGTCGTGTATTTCCATGCTTCGCAAAGATTTCTTCGACCACGTAAAGCTCCGCAAAGAACAGGTCGTTTTGTTCGACGTCAACGCCGATGCGATCTCCGAATGTGCACGCATCAACGATTTCATCGAACAACGCGGCGGCCTCGACGTAATGCTCGTCGGCATCGGTCTCAATGGACACATCGGTATGAACGAACCCGGTACCTCATTCCGAAGCTATGCTCACGTGAGCAACCTCGCTGAAGAAACACGGACGACAGGACAAAAATATTTTCAGAAACCAACCGTGCTCACCAAAGGCATCACGTTGGGACTCCGTCACTTCGCTGAATGCAAGCTGCCGATCGTGATGGCAAATGGAACGAAGAAAGCGGGTATCATCAGCGAAGTGATCAATAGCACGGCGACAGAGAAAATTCCAGCGACGATCGTTCACAACATTCCCCAGGCGCTGGTGATGGTGGATGCTGAAGCGGCGGGGAGTTGAACATTAACCATTAACCATTGACCATTGATCATTAACGATTGATCATTGATCATTGAACATTGCAATGGATCATTGGGCCAATGCAATGATCGATCGTCAATGTTCAATCGTCAATGATCAATCTTTTAAGACGCGCCGATACTCGTTAAGTACTCGATCATCTCTTTCGACCCGCTTTTATTTGCATGATGCATCAACATCAGTCCATGCGGGCCTTTCGAACTCTTTAGATTAGGGAACGTCGTTAGCGTGGCCTTAACGATCTCGATCTTTCCTAACATGGCCGCAGCAAAAATATTCAGTCGCGCGCCTTGCGTTAGCAAATACTCCGCGATCTCACGATTTCCGACGTGCCCCGCTCCTTCTATCGCCGTTTCAAAGTCGCCGCCACCCCAATCCCACACCGAATTCAGCAACCCCGGTTGTTGTGCCAGCATATCTTTTACTTTTTGAAGATTACCGTGCCCGGCGATGACGAAGTCTTTCACTAACTCGGGTGCCAACGGATCTGGTTTCGGATTCTGTGCCATGCCGATCATGGGAACACTAAAAATCATGGTTCTAAGAAAATCTCTCTTTTTCATGGGCTTTTTTCTTCAAGGATATCGGATATGCCAATGAATTTCCTCCTCTTTCGCGAATGAGAAGGATGGAATTCTGAAATTATATTCTCTTTACCGCATGACATCGATACTCGTCATCAGTTCCATTGCCGTTAGTCACGGGCTTTTCTGGGCCGTGGTGCTCATCGGCATGAACCAGCGGCTCTCGAACCGGCTGCTGGCAGCGTTGCTGATCATGATCTCCCTCAGGGTGGGAAAGTCCGTTTTCGGAATGCTGATCCCTGGTAACATGTTCTTCTTTGCGTCGATCGGCGTGGTGTCGATGTCGGCGATCGGACCACTGTTGTTCTTATTTACTAAAAGCCTGTTCGATAGCAATTATAAGATAAAGGCGACCGACTGGCTTCATTTCCTGCCTGCTGTTGTGTTGCTGATATTCACTTTTATTCCCGGCTGGGGACTTCTGAATGGAACGTATCGCATCTTCACCGCGTCGGTATTGGCATATATCATAGTTACCCTGATCTTTTTGTGGAACAACCGCGAGTCGTTCCGGGCCGACGATATGAAATGGAAATGGACGATGTTCATTATCGCGGGCAATTTCATTTTGTGGATCACCTACGTTTGTCAATTGCTGTTCTACCAGCCTCTTGTTTATCAACTGATCGTTATCAGCGCAGCGTTGATCTTCTATTCATTGTCGTGGTATGCGATCCCTCGTTCCCGACTTTTTATTGCGGAGCCGCAGAAAAAATTTTCCGACGCCCAGACGTACCAGGAGTTGGGTGCGAGAATTCGTGGACTATTGAACGATGAAGAGATCTTTGTGAACACGGATCTGACTGTGAGCACGCTGGCGTCGCGATTGAAGGTTCCTGCGTACATGGCTTCGAGAGCGATCAATCAGTACTTCAACAAAAGTTTTTCGGAGGTCGTGGTCGAATATCGTATCAGGAAGGCCGAAAGATTGCTCGTAGCCGATTCGCAGAAGTCGCTAACGATAGAAGCAATCGCTTTCGAGAGTGGGTTTAATACTTTATCTGCATTCTACAAAGCATTCAAGAAAATAAATAATGTGACGCCGTCGCAGTACCGGGAAATTTCGCGGACAGTTAGCAAGAAGATTGCGTGAGCGAAGGATAGTGTGCACCTTTGTGGTCTTTCGGATTTGCTAATGAGATTGACTGACACACTTTACCAGCTCGCACTTGAATTTATCGAGAACCGTATAAAGACGATCCGCCAGGCCATTGCGGAAACGCAAGACTCTGCAGACCAGGAGTCGAAGAGCAGCGCCGGCGATAAATACGAGACGGGACTGTCGATGATGCAGCTGGATATGGAGAAGCAGGCCGAGCAACTCGCCGAGGCCATCCGTACCCGCGACGCGCTCGAAAAGGTAAAAATGCTCGACGAGATGGGATCAGTGAACGGCGCGGTAAAGCCAGGCAACGCCGTCGAAACCAACCAGGGAAATTTCTACATCTCGATCAGTGCCGGTCAATTGAAAACCAACGGCCAGGCGTACTTCGCAATATCTCCCGCAACGCCCATCGGATCGAAACTGATGGGACTTAAGGTTGGCGACAGCTTCACTTTCAACGGGAAGAACTATACGATTCAGAAGGTTCATTGAGGCGACGACTTCATTAATCATTAACGATTGATCATTAGCGATTGATCATTGCATTGGATCATTGTTACAATGCAATCATCAACGAGCAATCATCAATGACAACTCTTTCTTAAACGCTTTTCTGGGTTTCAGATTCAGCACCTGGAACATCTCCTGGTCTGCAACGTATCCAGGGTTCGGAGTCGTAAGAAGCTTATCTCCTGCGAAAATGCTGTTGGCTCCAGCCATGAAACACAATGCCTGTTCCTCCAAGGTCATTCTCACACGACCTGCCGATAGGCGAACCATAGCCTTCGGCATAATGATCCTCGCCGTAGCGATCATGCGGATCATTTCCCATACCGATACACGCGGCTGATCTTCGAGCGGTGTGCCCTCAACAGGGACAAGTGCATTCACAGGAACGGACTCGGGATGTTCGGGCAATGTAGCCAATGTATGCAGCATGCCTATTCGATCGAGCTCCTTCTCCCCCATTCCAATGATACCGCCTGAACAAACGGAGATCTTCGCTTCTCTTACATTCTCTAACGTGTCGAGACGATCGCCATAGTTACGAGTTGTGATGATATCCTTATAGAATTCCTCACTTGTATCGAGGTTGTGATTGTAGGCGTATAGGCCCGCGTCTTTGAGCTTCTGGGCTTGCTCCGGCGTAAGCATACCAAGTGTGCAACAAACTTCCATGCCCATACTGCTAACGCCTTTCACCATCTCGAGAACATTGTCGAAGTCGCGGTTGTCGCGCACCTCGCGCCATGCAGCGCCCATACAGAAACGGGTGCTTCCCGATTCTTTTGCTTCCATCGCCTTCTGAAGCACTTCCCCAACTTCCATGAGCTTGTGCACTTTCACGTTCGTGTGATAGCGTGCAGCCTGCGGACAATAAGCGCAGTCTTCGGGGCATCCACCTGTCTTCACCGAAAGCAACGTACAAACCTGCACTTCGCCCGCTTCGTGGTGTTCGCGATGTACGGTTGCAGCTTTGTAAATGAGGTCGAGAACGGGAAGATTATAGATCTCTTCAATTTCCTGGGTGGTCCAATTATTACGAATCATCTTCTAATCAATGAATAATGTCTAATCGTCAATGAACAATGAACTCCACGGGCATCCGCGTTTGCACTCCCTGGTAATCTTTTACTCGTTCCCACTGAAGGAACCAGTTGTAATATTCACCAGTGGCTTCTTTCAATGTCGATGCCCGCACGTCGCTCTCATAATCTTTCACGAGTCGTTCAATGAACGATTTATGCTCAGGATAATATTTGAGCTTGTAGTCATCGCCAACGCCGGCTTTATCAGCAGCGATCTTAACGGCATCGTCGAATGAACCCAGCATGTCGACGAGTCCTTTGTCCAGCGCCTGGGTGCCGGTCCACACGCGGCCTGATGCAACTTTCTTGATATCGTCCTGGCTCATGTCGCGACCTTCGGCGGCTTTGCGTGTGAAGATCTCATAAACTTCGTCGGTTTGTTTTTGCCAGATGTCTTTCTCTTGTTGTGTGAGCGATCGCGTTACGGTGATCAGGTCGCCAACTTCTCCGGTCTTAACCTGTTCGGATGTGATGCCCAGTTTATTCCCCATGAAATCGCTGAGGTCAAACAATACGCTGAACACGCCGATGGAACCGGTGATCGTATTCGGCTGCGCAACGATGGTATCGCAAGCCATAGCAAGGTAGTATCCGCCCGATGCGGCGTAGTCGCCCATCGATCCGATCACCGGCTTCGATTGACTGGCGAGGTAAACCTCCCGCCACATCTCATCGGCAGCTGTGAATGCGCCACCCGGACTGTTTACACGAATGATGATGGCCTTCACCCGGTCGCTGGTGCGCGCACGACGGATCTGTTCACGGATCGTAGCCGAGCCTACAATGCCGCTGCTCTCTCCTTTTCCGGGGAGGATATCGCCATCGGCGACGATCACGGCGATTTCATTCTTTGAAGAATTATCGGAAGGCGAAAGGACTTTCCTGTAATCGGAGTAGGTTACGAAAGGGATCTTCTTCTTCGACTCAAGACCGAGCTTCTCACGAATAACATCACGTATCTGGTCGTCGTAGTACAGCGAGTCGATGAGTCCATATTCAACTGCCTGGTCGGAATTACGAACCAGCATCTTATCGGCGATCTCTTTCACTCGTTCTACCGGGAGGTTTCTCGATTTCGCGATCTGCGACGTCATGTGTGAGTAAATGCCATTGATCATCTCGGTAAGCTGTAGCCTGTTCTCTTCGCTCATGTCTTCGCGCATGAAAGGTTCGACAGCGCTCTTGAAATCGCCCACACGGAAGACCTGTGGTTTGATCTCGAGCTTATCAAATAGTTTCTTGAAGAAACTAACTTCAATTGCGAGACCATTCAACTCTACTGTCCCGGTGGGATTCATGTATACCTTGTCTGCAATGGTCGAGAGATAATATCCACCTTCTGTATAGGCATTCGAGTAGGCGATCACCCATTTGCCCGACGACTTAAAATCTTCGAGAGCAGCCCTGATCTCGTCGAGTGTGGAGAACGCTGCGCCCACTTGCGGAGCGTTTAGATAAATGCCTTCTATGTTCTCATTTGTTTTCGCGTGGCGAATGGCGTCGCGAAGCTGAATGAGACCGATGGACTCTGCATCGCTGCCGGGAATGATGTCGGCAAGTGGTTCTTCAATCTCAAGCTCCGTTACGGGCTTGTCGAGTTTTATAAAAAGAACGCTCCCCTCGCCAACAACTACCGGTGCTTCGAGCGACACGGCTGTTATCAAGTAGCCAATCAACAAAAAGAACAATAAGATTATTCCTACCATTGTCCCGGCACACGAGGTCAGGAAGTTTTTCATAACACGATCAGGTTATCCAATAAGATTTTCCAAAAGTACTTAATATATTTCACGTATGGGCGGCGTCTATTTGTTATTGGGTTCAAATTTAGGTGATCGGATGAAGAACCTTTCCGATGCCAGGCACAGCATCGGCTCCGTTGTGCGAAGCAGTGCCGTCTACGCTACAGCTGCCTGGGGTAATACTTTTCAACCCGACTTCCTGAACCAGGCTGTAGAGATAGATGGGGATCGCGCACCGGGGGATCTATTGAAGCGAATTGCTGAGATCGAATCGTCGATGGGGAGACAGCGTATCGAAAAATGGGGACCTCGTATTATAGATATCGACATCGCGCTATACCATGATCATGTGATCCATACTAATGATCTCATCGTGCCTCACCCTGAAATACAAAACAGGAGATTTGCTCTTGAACCATTGTGTGAACTCTCACCCGATATGGTGCACCCGGTGCTCATGAAAACGATCCGGCAGTTGCTGGAAGAATGTAAAGATCCTCTTCCTGTTACGCGCTTACCGCATCAACATTAGGAGCTATCTTCTTAACGAGGCCTTGCAATACCTTACCTGGACCACACTCAATGAAATGAGTGGCTCCATCGGCTACCATCTTTTGTACCGACTGTGTCCAGCGCACCGGAGCTGTTAACTGAGCAATAAGGTTCTTCCGTATTGCAGCAACGTCGGTGGAGGGCAGTGCATTCACATTTTGATACACGGGACAGATCGGTGTACTGAAGTTCGTGGTCTCGATAGCTTTAGCGAGCTCTTCGCGTGCAGGTTCCATCAATGGTGAATGGAATGCGCCACCGACCTGCAATGGCATTACGCGCTTCGCACCAGCCTCCTTAATCTTGGCCGACGCGATCTCGATGCCTTTCATGCTACCGGATATAACGAGCTGGCCGGGTGAATTATAATTCGCAGCCACAACAACTTCATCTTTTATCGAAGCACAGATCTCTTCGATCTTCGCATCGTCCATCCCGAGAACAACGGCCATGGTAGATGGATTGATCTCGCAGGCGCGTTGCATCGCAAGCGCACGCTTCGATACAAGCTTCAGCGCGTCTTCGAATGAAAGAGTTTTATTGGCAACCAGCGATGAGAACTCTCCCAGCGAGTGACCGGCAACCATGTCGGGTGTAAAATTGTCGGCCGCCAATGCGATAGCAACCGAGTGAATGAATACGGCGGGTTGAGTGACCTTTGTTTGCGTAAGAGCCTCCATGGTGCCACCGAACATTATGTCCGTTATGCGGAAACCCAAGATGCTATTGGCTTGCTCAAACAAATTGCGCGACGAAGGATTGGATTCGTAAAGTTCTTTTCCCATTCCGACGAACTGTGCGCCTTGTCCTGGAAATACGTATGCTTTGCTCATGACGCAAAAATAACAAATGCTGCTTATCCAATAAATCTGGCCTTCAATTCCGGCGTTGGGATCATGCACTCATCCTTGCGTCCAAACCACTTATATCGATTTCTCGATATCCAATCGTAAATGAAATTCCGTAAGAACGGCGGCACTATTACAAAAACATAAAACAAACGCCACGCTCCATCCAGCCTTCGTGCAATCTCAAGCGCCGCCCTGCTTCGATCGTAGGCTTTGCCATTTACGACGAGGATAACGCTAAGAAGTTTTTCTTTATTCAATTGAAATCTCTCCAGTTCTGATTGACCGAAAGGAGATTGCAAGGCTGCAAATTTAAACCGCGACGCGCGATCGTGCCTTATAACAAACTGAACTGATTGATTACAAAGATTACAGACTCCGTCGAAGAGAATAATAGGTTGATCTATCGCACCAGGTGTACCCATCCTTTCAGGGATTTGACTGCCTGGGCCGGATCAACAACATCGTACGTGACTTCAGCAACATAGTAGTATACACCTTCAGACAAGTCTACACCCTGCGAGTCTTTTCCATCCCAGTCGATGTAGATCGATCGCTCGCCTCCCTGCCCGAAAATATCACCGGAGTATGAATACACTTCTTTACCCCATCGGTTATACACCCTGAATTCGACAGCCTGTACATATCGCGCACATCGCAATCGGAGATTCCCAAGATCCACCGGAGCATTGCATGGTCCGTTGCCATTCTCATCCACCAGCACTCTATCGCTGAATGCGCTGAAGTTCTTGTTACACTCATCTACGCCGCCGGGTGTAAATACGTTAGGCAGTTCGTAATAAGGACAATTATCGAAGCAGAATTGTTCACTCAACTCACTCTTGTTCCCGGAGCGGTCCACCGCTTCGATCTTATAACATCGGGCGCTGGAGCTTAGTCCCGCATGAACATAGAACGTATCGCGAATGCCTGTTGCCAGCGGATTGAAATCACTTCCCACTTTTAATGCAACATAGATATTGTAGCTAACGACGTCCTTTCGGCAATCTGGGTCGGTGGGACGAGTCCATGTGATCACGTTGTTCTGTATGCTGAAACCGCAGCTCAATGAGTTAAGGCGATCTTCGCAGCTTGTGGGTGTAACTTTGAGATCGGGTTTACAAGGGGGAATGCTGTCGTTAGGCTGTGCACAGACCTTTTGAGAATAATTGAGCAATGGCGAGGCGATCCGTTTGTTGCCATAGGAACCATATGTAAGCACACGATAACAATAAACAGTGTTCTCATCGAGGGGCGTGTTGTTGAAATGCCCGTCGTCGGTATACGTGAGACCGTTCTGGTTCACATTTACCTCATCGATCAACGCCATTTGTTCTTCGGTATCGGTCTGCGATCCGCGATAGATATAATGCTTCGGGAACTCGTCGGTTTGAATACTCCACGGAACGTCCGCAGCCCAAACGAGCTCTATCTTTTTCAATTGCGGTTTCGCCTCGAGTCGAACGCTCGATGCGGTATCGGAAACATCCGGGATCTGTGCGCCAGTACCATCGAAAGCCTGGATGCGATAGTTGTAGATATTCTCGTCGGTCCTGAGTTCAAGTTGGTTGTCGATCAGGAATGTGTCAAGCTGGCCTGTACCGGATGTCAACAGCTCCAGCTTATTGTCGCCACTAAATCCTTCTGCACGGTATATCTTATATGAATACGGTGGAGGGAACTGTACCTGGTCGATATCGAATGGTGGACGCCACCTGACCGTTATCTGTCCACTTTCATTGGCAGTCTTATCAACCGTTACGTTGGTGATCACCGGCGCTTTGGCCAATATGGGGGCGATACAGGTATCGAGCGAGACGTAGCTTTCTCCACCACCTGGCGCCGGGAAAACAGCAACAAGACGATAGCAATACTGCACAGCCATCTTCAGTCCTTTATCGACATAGCTCGTGCTATCGATCGGAATTTCATTGATCTTGGTGTAGCCCAGGAAGTCGGGCATACCGGTAACACACTCGATCTGTGTATAAGGAAACTCATCGACACGACGCCAGATCTGCATCGTAGTTGCGTTCGAACACGCATAAGTATCCCACTTAAGAGTGGCTGAACGTTCGTGTTGATTCGTATGAGCATCTTCCCAGACGGGAGCGGGGCCAACAACCCGAATGTTCCATGTCTTGAATTGAATTAGTCGCGCGCCGCCACCGGTTGGTTTGTCCGTTATCTTGAACACCACCTGGTATGGTTGTTCTTTGACGTTCAGGCAATCGGTCTCCCAATGAAACACGATCTTCGCGTAAGCAGTCGGACTTGAGGGCTGGAAGTCGTTTGGTTGTGGTGATATTGTAGCGCGGTTGGGATCGATCGTAAACACCTGTGAGAACGCTTCGATCTTTACATCGTCGGAGTCAGGATCGTAGCCGAAAATATCCTGGTCTATTATTTCACCTGCAACCACGCATATATCTTGCGGAACAATGAGCTCCGGTCGTTTATTGTCGCAATCCTCCACGATGATCTGCATGTCACGCGTCACGTAGCCCATCTGGACCCATTCACCATTTACCTTACGCCATTCTTTGATGAGGAACGCGATGTTGTATTCGCCCTGAGCGCCAGGCGCATCCCACGTGATGGTACCTGTTACCTGGTCGATCGCAAATGTCGGCGCGCCATCGTGAGCTTCGTTGGCTGCAGAATAATCCATACCGGCATAGAACTCCTGGTTGTTGGGTTGACGATAGTTTCCGACAACTTGTCCTTTCTCTTTCTTAGGAATTGTCATCTCGAATGAAATGCTGTCGCCATCGGGATCGTAAGCGCCTGGGTTGTGAAACCATGCGGCACCGGTACACGCTTTGTCGATCGGGGGCACGAGAAGCCTCGGTGAGTTGTTACATCCAAGCAGAGGATCGAGGACCATGGTGGTCTCGATATAAAATCTTGTTTCAACCGAGTTGAAGATGTTGAGGATACCTCCGTTACGGTTCGGTTCGAGATAACTGATCGTATACGAACCATAGCTCGAGTAAGTATGGGCTACCGTATATGAAACATATCCTACGTCTTCGGGAAGATCGGAGCGTTTTTGATTCTCTTGTGTCTTGGTGGTATGCGTAGTTCCGTCGCCGAAGTCGAGAAGTCCTTCCCCGAACTTGATCTCGGAGCCGGTGTTGGTGTAAGCGGTGATCGTGATGAGAAAAGTAAGGCTCGTGCAGTTGGTCCTGGTGATGGTGATCTCGCCGGCCCGAAGGTGTGTG
This sequence comes from uncultured Ohtaekwangia sp., assembly GCA_964490505.1. GTDB lineage: Bacteria > Bacteroidota > Bacteroidia > Cytophagales > Cyclobacteriaceae > ELB16-189. The sequence goes on from CAZBCP010000004.1 coordinate 289,214, forward strand.
GCGAGTGCAAACAAAGGCGAAAGAACCAAAAATAACAGGAGGCCGGCAGCACGATTCTTCATAGTTCCAGATACATCAAATTTGGGCTATAGGACTCTAAATATAAGGAGAATGTTTGTTTTGACAGCCGGAAAGGGTGAACTTGCCTATCCGCCACCAATTTTAATACAGTTGCTATGCGTGTTGTCGGCGAAATACCCCATCCTGAGTGTAAGATCACCATCTTTCACTGGAATAACCGCTATCTGATCAAAATAGAGGCTGGTCCTTTCGAACAGACTTTCAAGTTGAACGATTATGATATTACTTCAGAGGCGGAACTTAACAAGATCCTGAGTCCCGAGTTCATCGGCCAGGCTATCGCAAGATTCTCCGACATGTCGAGAAGTCTTGCCGAAGCAACTGACCAAATTTGACCGAATGGAAATTGTAGAAAAGAAAAACAAGAATACTGGCGAATATAAACCGATCCTCGAAGGCATTTCGGATTGGCCCGTGTACCAGCTCAACAAAGCCAGGAAGGAGTTTATCGAAGAAGTAGCACAGAAGTCGATCGAACGGATCCATCAGCTCCGCCCGTCGCGCAAGCAACTGATCGACGAACTCGAAGCAACAGTGTTGCGCGAGCAGAATCGCATGAAGCGAAACCGCTGGAGGGTCGATCCAAAAGACGAGGGAAAATTCTGGGCGTCGATTAAAAGTGAACTTATCGACCTAACGAATAAAACAGCCGAGGAAGCCGGAAAAAAGGAGGACGAGCTTTTATACAAGATCGTTCATCGTTACGCTGCAGAGATCGCAGGAAACTTCAAGCCAAGCAAGTACAAGATCGCACGCAGCGTAACCAAGTTCTGGTTCGCCCGATTGCTTAATGGCGCTCGCGTAAAAAAATTCGGCGGTTTCTTCCGCAATGAATATACGCTTCGCGACAAGATCCATATTGTTGGAAAAGTGAAGATGCTTCGCAAGCTGGCTAAGCGTGGAACAGTAGTCATGGTTCCCACCCATTTCAGCAACCTCGATTCTATCTTGATCGGCTGGGTGATCCATTCGTTGGGTATGCCTGCTTTCATTTATGGAGCGGGCCTCAATCTTTTCAACATCAAGATCTTCGCGTACTTCATGAATAGTCTCGGTGCGTATAAGGTCGATCGTCGCAAGAAGAACCTCCCCTATCTCGAAACGCTGAAGATGTATTCCAACCTCGCGTTGCAGAAGGGAGCCCACAGCCTGTTCTTCCCGGGCGGTACGCGTTCGCGTTCGGGTATGATCGAAAAACAACTGAAGCTCGGCCTGCTCAGCACTACCATCGAAGCACAGCGAAATATTTACCAGGAAAATCCTTCCGACACACGGAAGATCTTCGTGGTGCCTGTTGCCATCAATTACCATTTCGTTCTCGAAGCACCGGAGCTCATCGAAGACTACCTGCATGTAAAGGGACAGGACCGTTATTTCCCTGAAGAAGATCAATACGGCAGCTTCCAGATGATCCGCTTCATGTTCAAGTTCTTTACGAAAGGCTCAAGCATCTCTGTTGCGATCGGTCCCGGTCTCGATGTTATGGGCAATTACGTGAACGAAGACGGTGAAAGTCTCGATGCACAGAATCGCATCATCAATACGGCAGATTATTTTAAGACGAACGGAGTGATCACCGAAGATCACCAGCGCGAAGACGAATATACTCGTATGCTAAGCCAGCGTATCGTAAAAGAGTATCATTCGATCAACCGAGTGTTCGCCAGTCACCTGGTCGCTTTCGTGGGATTCCAGATGTTGCAGAAAAAGTATAGCAAGCTCGACCTGTTCAGCTTCCTTCGATTGCCTGAAGAAGATCTCGAGCTCGACTACGAAGAATTCAGAGCTACGTTCAAGCGCGTTCGCAAGGCGTTGTACCTGATGAAAGAGCAGGGAAAGATCAATCATGCTTCGCATCTCAAAGGCGACGCAGACATAGTTATCAAACGTGGGCTCGACAACGTTGGAATTTTCCACCTGAACCGTCCACTTCTTAGGAACAAAAAGGGGAAGATCGTGACGCAGCAATTAACATTGCTTTATTATTATCACAACCGCCTCGTTGGCTACGATCTTGAAAAATTTATCTGATAAGCCTGTCGGTATTATCGGGGCGGGAAACTTCGGATCGGCTATCGCCAACATCATCGCACTGAACCGTAAGGTCCTCCTCTACGCCCGCGACGAAAAGGTTGTCGAGAATATACTCGACAACCGGACGAACCGCGGTCATAAGATGCACGCAAACATCGAGCCCACGAACGACCTTCAGCATCTTGCCTCCAGTTGTGATGTTATCTTTCCCATCGTTCCTTCGTCGCGTTTCCGTTCGATGATGAAAGATCTATCACCGTTCCTTCATCCTTATCATATACTCATTCACGGAACGAAAGGGTTCGACATAAAACTTCCGAAAGGCGAAACACTGGAGACTGTAAAGACGCTCGACCGGAGCCAGGTGAAGACCATGAGCGAGGTTATCAAAGAAGAGAGTGTTGTTGTTCGCGTCGGTTGTCTCGCAGGACCCAATCTTTCCAAAGAGCTTGCCTTGCGACAGCCGGGCGCCACTGTTGTTGCCAGTCCGTTCCAGGAAGTCTTTGCAACGGGAAAGCGATTGCTGCGCAACGACCGCTTCCAGGTGTATGATAATAATGATCTCGTTGGAGTAGAGCTTGCCGGTGTTCTTAAGAACATCATTGCGATCGCATCGGGCGCCTTAAGCGGTCTCGGCTACGGAGAAAATGCGAAGGGCTTGTTGATCAGTCGCGGTGCCGTTGAAATGGTTTATCTCGGGCGGGCATTGGGTGGCAACACCAGATCGTTTCTCGGCGTAGCTGGTATCGGCGACCTGGTAACAACATGCAACAGCCCCATGAGTCGTAACTACACGGTTGGATTTCGTTTGGCCAAAGGCGAAAAGCTTGCCGACATCCTGAACGATATGGAAGAAGTTGCCGAAGGCGTGAACACAGTTCGCATTGCGAAGAAATGTGCCGAGGCATATGGTGTTCGGGCTTTGATCACCGATCGGTTGTTCAAAGTTCTCTTCGAAGGAATGACTGTCGAAGAGGCAGTGGAGTATTTGATGAGATATCCACTGAATGTAGATATAGATTTTATTTGAGGGCGCTTCGGATCTTATCTGCTACCGCAGCAAGCTCCTGTGCTGTAGGTTTCAACTTGGGCCGTGTAAAATTCAGATCGTCGGCCGAATTCATAGGGACAAGATGAATGTGTGCGTGCGGTACTTCGAGACCGATCACTGCTATACCGATGCGTTTACATGGAACGGCCTTCCGAACGGCAGCTGCAACTTTTTTTGCGAAGACATTGATCGCTTTGATGTCCTCGTCGTCCATATCGTATATGTAATCGACTTCTTTTTTGGGTACAACGAGTGTATGTCCCAATACCATAGGCATGATGTCGAGGAAGGCGATAAACTTATCGTCTTCGGCAACGATCTGTCCGGGTATTTCGCGGTTAATGATCTTGGTAAAGATGCTCGGCATAACGAGATGAAGATGTGACGAGATGACGATTTATGCTGAAATCTCAATTACTTCAAATTCGATTTCACCAGCCGGTGTTTTGATCAGCGCACTTTCACCTTTCTTTTTTCCCAATAGTCCCTTACCAATGGGTGACGTTGTGCTGATCTTTCCTGATTTGAGATCTGCTTCTTCTTCAGCGACGAGCGTATACGTAAATGACGCGCCGTTCTTTTTATTCTTAATAGTGACTTTCGAAAGAATAGAGACCTTCGATGTATCGACGTTCGTTTCATCGAGAAGACGTGCGTTAGCGAGAAGGTTTTCGAGCTGCGCGATCTTTGCTTCGAGGTGTCCTTGTGCATCCTTTGCCGCATCGTATTCGGCATTCTCACTCAAGTCGCCTTTGTCGCGTGCTTCGGCAATCTGCTTCGCGATATCGGCACGGCCTCTTACTTTGAGGTCGGCCAGGTCATTCTTCAATTTGTCGAGGCCTTCTTTCGTGTAGTATGATATTTTTTTACTCATGTTTTTCGCGGTCAATAAAAAAAGAACAACGGCTTCGTTTCCGAAACCGTTGTTGACACAAAAATAGGTTTTTTTATCCAATTAGTAACGGGATCCAGCCCTGTTCTAAGAATTGTTTAGCTTTCATAGAATGAGGCGGGACCTCCTTCAAGACCCGACAAGCTCAGGTATCTGTGTTTTTACCTGTTCAAGCAACTCATCATCGAACTTAGCGAGGTAGAGGGTCTTCGCTTTTGATAATTGTTCGAGCGTGAGACCTTTTGCTCCGCGTAAATCGGCCTTATACAAACTTGCATTCTCAAAATCAGCACCCATCAAATAACTATTCTGAAGGTTTGCCTCCATAAGAAATGCATTTCTGAAATTCGTTTTAATGAGGAACGCACCCTCAAACTGGGTCTTGATCAAAAAAGCATCTTTGAAGTTCGCACCACTTGCATATGCGCCACGAAGATTTGCCTGGTTCAAATTAGAATTCTCGAGATTGGTCTGGTTAAAACGCGTGTTCTCGAGATTGGTCTCGATCAACGAAGAGTTACTCAGGTTAGCCGAATTCAAATTAGAACCCTTTAGATTCACATAGTTGAGGTTAGTTCGCGCCAAATAGCAGTTTACAAGGTTAATCTCCTGTATGCGATGGCGGTTGAGACGTTTGATATTACCTACCGTACGGAACGCCGCTTCTTCAGATTCCCACAAACGAAAGTCGTCGATCTCGTCTTTATAAGTCCTTATTCTTTGCCTGATCTCACCGCTTTGGTTGAGCCACGCGAGCAAGATCGCGATCACGGCAATGTCGAAGATCATACCATGCATCTCCACCAATACCTGGCTCCAATAACCATCGAAATCGCGTATATAATATTTAAGACTAAGACTTAGTACCACAACGGCAACAACAAGCAATACCAGGGCACTCGTGAGAAGCGGTCGCTCCACCACGTTGTGAAATTGGTCTTGAAGTTTTCTACCAAGATTGGAGAGACGGGACATCGATTAAAGCAGTTCGAAATGGAATATACAAAAAAAGGGTATTGGGCCGAGTCGGGGTGTAAGATTTTAAGCACTATATCAGTAAAATACAGGATCGTGTAATCCCTACCCCTGAAGTAAGTTACTCCACTTCTGGGCTACATCAACACCTGTATAGTCAAAAAATAGATACCGAGGCCAAGAAGATCATTCAGGGTAGTAATAAACGGACCCGAAGCAAGGGCAGGGTTAAATCCAAATCTGTTCAATAGCAATGGCGTCACCGTTCCAATAAAGGACGCGAATATAACCACACCAAACAATGCGATCGACACCACGATCGTCAACTTATCGTATCCAAATACAACTGTATTCGCTCCAAACACCAGCAACGACAGCACAAGTCCGTTCAACAACGCTACCGTCAGCACTTTACTTAACCGGGTTAATAATCCTTCGTCAACAATACCCGGGGCTACAAGACTCTGCACAACCAGCGACGACGATTGAATACCGACATTTCCCCCCGTTGCCTGTATTAATGGAATAAAGAATGCAATTGCGGCTATACGTTGTATTTCCATTTCGAAGGCACCCATCAATCGAGCGCTTAGCAGTCCGCCTGCAATGCCGATAATGAGCCACGGCAACCGCGCCCTTGTGTTCTTCCACACACTATCATCCTCCTCAACGTCTTCCGTGATACCGGACATCGCCTGGCGATCGGCCTCTGCCTGTTCATTGATCACATCCACGATATCGTCGATGGTGATACGCCCAACCAGCTGACCTTGCACGTTCACGACCGGGATGGATTCGAGGTCGTACTTGGTCATCATCTCGGCTACTTCATAGTCGGGCATGTATGTTTCTACTGCAACGAGTTCGCCTTCTTCGATGAGATCTCCAACCAGCGCCGAGGCATCGGGTGTGAGTATCAGCTTTTGTAGTGGAAGACGTCCCAGTAACTTATCGTTGTCGTCGACAATATATACTGCATAAAATTTGGTGCCCGAGGCCGCCATTCTCCGGGTTTCATCAACAGCCTGGGCGATGGTCCAATTGTACCGCGCTTTGATAAGCTCTTTGGCCATAAGACCACCGGCCACGTTCTCGTCGTAGCGGAGGAGTTCGACAACCTGGGCACGTACTTCTGGCTCAACGAGACCGATGATCTCTTCACTTTCCTTGATAGGAAGCTCGTTGAGGATATCGGCTGCGTCGTCGGAGTCGAGCTGGTTGATGAAACCGGCGATGTCTTTGGGTTCGTAGACCTTCAGGAATTTCTTGCGGGTATCAGGATCGAGGTCGCGAATGATCTCCGACCGGACCTCCATGGGAAGCAGATCGAGTACATACTTGGACTCTTCGCTATTGAATTCGTAAAGAAGGCTGGTGATGTCGGCAGCGTTGACTTCCTCGAGGGATTGGCGAATAAAATCATCATCGTGATCATTCAGGGCCTCCTGGAAACGATCGCGGTATTCTTTGGTGAGCTCAAATGGGATTAGCTCTTTCACCTGCTTCTTCTATTGCCTGCGTGAGCGACACAAAATCATTAACACTTAATTGCTCGGCTCGCTTATCCATAATCTTCAAAGCATAAACCAGGCCGGGCAAATTTAAATTTTTCAGGGCGTTACGCAATGTTTTGCGCCTGTTTTGGAATCCTTGTTTGATTACTTTTTTGAACAGCTCTTCATCGCAGGATAACTTTGCAACATTGTTGCGTCTAAGTCGGATCACAGCGGAGTTAACCTTTGGTGGCGGATGAAAAACTCCTGGTGGGACTTTAAAAAGATAGTCGATATCGTAGTATGCCTGTAACAGAACGCTCAATATTCCATAAGTCTTGTTCCCTTCCTTCGAAGCAATGCGGTCGGCAACCTCCTTTTGTATCATGCACACAACTTCCTTCACATGTTGACGGGCATCCAGAACATGAAAGAAGATCTGGGACGAGATGTTGTACGGAAAATTGCCGATGATAACCAACGGATCTTTTATATCGAGTTCGAGAAAGTCGCCTTCGATCACCTTTAAAGAAGGATACTGGTTGTGAAGATATTCGATCGATTCCTTATCGATCTCTATTACTGAAAACGGAAAGTCCTTTTTGATGAGCATGTCGGTAAGAACACCAGTGCCGGGACCGATCTCAAGTACTGGCGTGTCTGTCGTCTGAAGAGCGTCGACGATCTTCGAAGCAATATTCTTATCTTTTAGAAAGTGTTGACCCAGATGTTTTTTTGGTCTTACCATTACGAGGTGACGAGGTGAGGATGTGACGAGGTGACGATACCGTAAGTTTTAGACAAAGATAGACCCAAACTCGTCATTTCGTCATCTCGTCCCCTCGTCATCTCGTCATCTCTTTTTGTAGATTGCATTTATGAATAATAAACCTCGTATCGGCATTACTCTCGGCGACTTCAATGGCATCGGGCCTGAAGTAGTCATCGGTGCGCTTGCCGACAGTCGCATATTAAATATGATCACGCCGGTGGTCTACGGTTCCACGCGGGTACTATCGTTCTATAAGAAACTAATGAACCTCGAAGAGTTCAACTACAGCCAGTTGAAAGCGAAGGGCCAGTTCTTTCCAAAGACCATTAACGTGGTGAACTGCTGGGACGACAACATGGAGATCAATCCCGGTAAAGCATCGAAAGACAGTGGTAACGCAGCGAGGATCGCGCTCGAACGAGTGGTGGAAGAAGCCCGCGAAGGACTCATCGATGGCTTCGTTACGGGACCGATCGACAAGTACACGATTCATAGCGAACAGTTCCCGTTTCGCGGGCATACCGAATACCTCACCAAAATATTTAATGCTACCGAAAGCCTGATGTTATTGGCTGGCAGCAATCTCAAGGTCGGTTTGGTTACGGAACACATTCCTGTTAAAGAGGTGTCGTCGTACCTCACAAAAGAAAGAGTGGAGTTGAAGATCCGCCTAATGGAATTGTCGCTGAAGAAAGATTTCAATATACAGAAGCCGCGCATCGCGGTCTTGGGTCTCAATCCACACGCGGGCGACGAAGGCCTCATTGGTGAAGAAGAGATCAACATCATAAAACCTGTCATCGCCGACCTCAAGACGAAAGGCAAGCTCATCTTCGGTCCGTTCCCCGCCGACGGTTTCTTTGGCTCAGGCGCGTACGCGAAATACGATGGCACCATTGCCATGTACCACGACCAGGGGCTGGTGCCGTTCAAGACGCTGGCGTTTGATAATGGGGTGAATTACACGGCGGGGCTGCCGGTGGTAAGGACGTCGCCCGACCATGGGACGGCGTATGGTATTGCGGGTAAGAACCAGGCCGACTGCAGTTCGATGCGCGAGGCCATTTTCCTGGCGAGCGAGATCATCCGGAACAGGCTTTCCCAACAAGAGGATTAATTGATTTCTCACCTCGCTCCGCCGAAGCGGCTACGCGAAGGTGATGCGGAATGCACGGAAAGCACGGATGGATTTCTGTTTCCGTGTCTTCCGTGTTTTCCGCGAGAAACCCCAACGGATGTACCTTATTTGCGATATTTTGCCGTATTCTCGGGTTTTCGCTGCCTAAATAGCTTGCAAATTGGTTAGATTTGATGGACGCGATTGCAATGGATATTGTCACTAAAAAGCAGCTCAATATTCTTATTCAACTGGCAGAGGCTGATAAGCATTTTGCCAAAGTGGAACGGGAGATGGTTTTCCGGATCGCAAAAGAAAGGAACTTCCCGGAAGAGGCGGTCAACGAGATCATCCGCAATCCCGAGCCAATTGGCACCCTGGGTGCCCTCTCCAACGACCAAAAATTCGAATATCTCATAGAGTGCATACTTCTGATGTTCATAGACCAGAAGGTTTTTGAAAGCGAGGTTATTTTCTGCAAAAGCATCGCAATCAAGCTCGGTTTCATGAAAAATGTGGTGGATTTCCTGTCAAAGAACTTCTCCAGTCTAAGCCGCGAGGAACTAAAAAAGACGGTTCTAAGTGACTACATGCTGACTTAGAGTCTTTCCGGCTCCAAAAAATTCCTTAATTTTGCCCGCTTATTTCAAAAAAACCGGGCGTGGGGGCGTACAGCGTAAATATTATAGGACTAGGCAACAAAGCCCATACTTTCGATTTCACTATCGGGGATGAGTTTTTCAGGCAATACGGCACGGAAATACTCCAGGGCGGTGATTTTGAGGCAAAAGTGGTGCTTGACAAGCACGAAACGTTCATTGATGCCGACTTCTCCATTACGGGAACAGCCAAGCTGGTTTGCGACCGTTGCCTGGAGCCATTCGACGAGCCTGTGAAGGTTCATCGTAAGGTGATGTTCAAGTATGGCGAGGAGCCTGCGGAGCTCAGCGATGAGATCGTGATCATTACCCGCGACCAGGCGCAGCTGGAACTCGGGCAGTTTATGTATGAATTCATAAACCTGGAGATACCAATGAAAAAGCTTCATCCGAAGTTTAGGGATGAAGAAGAAGGAGAAGAGCAAGGTAAGATTGTATATAAATCAGAATCGAAAGACGACGAAACGGAAATCGATCCTCGCTGGGAAAAATTAAAAAAGCTTAAATAACATAGTACTATGCCAAATCCGAAACGAAAAACCTCGAAAACAAGAAGAGACAAGAGAAGAACTCACTATAAGGCTACAGCAAAGCAATTCACAGTTGATGCTGCAACAGGTGAGCACCATCTCCCCCACCGCGCATACTGGCACGAAGACAAATTATACTTCAAGGGCCAGGTTGTTATGGAAAGAAATAACGCCGCCTAAGCTGCATAACCTTCCATTACCCGATTGAACAAATCAATCGGGTTTTGTTTTTATAAAGAGATATACCAAGGAGAATTCCAATGAGTAAAATCAGAGCTGCGATCACAGGTGTTGGAGGGTACGTGCCGGATTACATTCTTACCAACAAGGAACTCGAGACCATCGTCGATACAAGCGATGAGTGGATCACCAGCCGCACAGGCATCAAGGAGCGCAGAATTTTGAAGGGAGAAAACCAGGGCGTTTCGGTTCTCGGCATTAAAGCCGTTGAGGAATTGATTAAAAAGACAAAGCTCGATCCCAAAGAGATCGATCTTCTCATCTTCGCAACAGTTACTGCCGATATGACTTTCCCTGCAACGGCTAATATCGTTGCTTCGGCAGTCGGTGCTACCAATGCTTTCAGTTACGATCTAGGAGCTGCATGCTCCGGTTTCGTTTATGCCCTCGCAACAGGCGCAAGCTTCGTTCAATCGGGCATGTATAAAAAGGTCGTTGTTGTTGGTGGCGATAAGATGTCGGCCATCCTCGACTATACGGATAGGACCACCTGTATTATTTTCGGAGATGGCGCAGGTGCTGTTCTGCTCGAACCTACCACCGAAGAACTTGGTGTGATGGACGCTGTGCTTCGCAGCGACGGCGGCGGCGAAAAATATCTTCACATGAAAGCCGGCGGAAGCCGTATGCCCGCTTCACATGAGACGGTTGATAAAAAACTTCATTACGTTTACCAGGAAGGTTCCGCTGTATTCAAGTTTGCCGTAACAAATATGGCCGACGTTGCCGCGGAAGTTGCAGATCGCAACCACCTCAAGGCTGACGATATCAAATGGCTTGTTCCCCACCAGGCCAATAAGCGCATCATCGATGCCACTGCAAACAGGGTCGGCATCACCGAAGACAAAGTGATGATGAACATCGAACGGTATGGCAATACCACAAGCGGAACAATTCCACTGTTGTTGTGGGATTATGAAAAGCAATTGAAGAAGGGCGACAATCTTATACTCGCTGCATTCGGTGGTGGTTTCACCTGGGGTGCTATGTGGGTTAAGTGGGCTTACAACAGCAATTGACTTTGCAATTAATTTGTAACTTAAAACTCGTTTACTGAACAATTAGAACTTATGGCTACTATTTCGGATCTGTCAAAAGGTAATTATGTACGCATGGATGGAAACATCTTGCAGATTGAGGAGATGCAACATCGCACACCTGGAAACCTGCGTGCCTTCTATCAACTTAAAATGCGCAACGTAAAGAATGGTCGAATCGTGGAAGACAGATTCCGTCCTGGCGATACTGTCGAGATCCTTCGGGTTGAAACAAAAGATTATCAATATCTCTATGCTGATGGCGATAGCCTGGTGATCATGGACCCAGATAGCTTCGAACAGATCTATATTGAAAAAACATTGCTCGGCGATTCTGTTAACTACATTAAAGAAGGTGTAACACTGACTGTTGCATTCGAAGGTGGAAACAATCCGATCACCGCGTCGGCCCCTCAGCACGTAACGTTGAACATTACATATACTGAACCCGGCATCGCCGGCGACACAGCCACAAGGACATTAAAGGCTGCAACGGTAGAGACCGGTGCGGAAATACGTGTACCTTTATTCATCAACACCGGTGATAATGTTAAGATCAAGACATCGACAGGTGAATACGTTGAACGCGTGAAGTAACTGATCATGGCAAAGAAAACTAACTCAACAAAAGGCGCTTCAAAAGCGGACGAGAGCAGCCGAAACGATAAATCCCAAAACAATTCGGAAATGAAAACTTCGGAAATCAGAGACCTCATCGACTTTATCGCTCAATCCGGGCTCAATGAAGTTGACATAGAAACGAAGGAAATTAAACTGCACGTGAAGCGCGAGCCAGATCAGAAAGTTCTGAAGGGCTCTGCTCCCGTTATTGCTGCACAACCGGTGGCCGTACAAGCTCCCCCTGCTGCAACAACGTCTGCACCTCCTGCCGCAAAAGCCGAGAAGCCGGCAGCATCCGGAAAGCCTATGCTTGAGATCAAATCCCCGATGATCGGTACGTTCTATCGTTCATCAAATCCCGACTCGCCTGCTTTTGCATCCGTCGGCGACAAGATCTCGAAGGGTCAGACCGTGGCTATTATCGAAGCCATGAAACTGTTCAATGAAATAGAATCTGAAGTGTCAGGTACTATCATCAAGGTGATGGTGGAGAACTCATCGCCTGTTGAGTACGATCAGGTGCTTTTTGTTGTTGAACCGGATTAACCATTTATGTTTAAGAAAATACTAATTGCCAATCGCGGTGAGATTGCCTTGCGCGTCATTAGAACCTGCAAGGAGATGGATATCAAAACCGTGGCTGTGTATTCTACTGCCGATCGCGAAAGCCTCCACGTTCGCTTTGCCGACGAGGCTGTCTGCATCGGAGATGCTCCCAGTAAAGAATCTTATCTCAATATCCCACGCCTGATCTCCGCTGCCGAGATCACCAACGCCGACGCAATACATCCTGGTTATGGCTTTCTCTCTGAGCGTGCCGAGTTCTCAGCGATCTGTCATGAATATGGTATCAAGTTCATAGGGCCTTCGCCCGCCATGATCGAAGCCATGGGTGACAAGTCGACTGCGAAGGATACAATGAAGAAAGCAGGTGTGCCTGTTATTCCCGGCTCCGATGGTCTTTTGACGTCGGTGGAAGAGGGAATGAGGCTTGCCAAAGAGATCAAGTACCCAGTTATCGTTAAGGCTACGGCCGGTGGTGGCGGTAAAGGTATGCGTATCATCAACGACGAATCGGAGTTCAAGAAAGCATGGGACGATGCTAAGCGCGAAGCCGCTGCTGCGTTCGGCAACGATGGCCTTTATCTCGAAAAATTTGTTGAAGAGCCCCGTCACATCGAGATCCAGTTGGTTGGGGATCAATATGGAAAGGCGTGTCACCTTTCGGAGCGCGACTGTTCTATTCAGCGTCGTCACCAGAAGCTCGTTGAAGAGACCCCCTCGCCCATTGTAAGCCAGGAGTTGCGCGAGCGCATGGGTGAAGCTGCTATCAAGGGAGCACATGCGATCAACTACGAAGGTGTTGGAACGATCGAGTTCCTTGTCGATAAGCACGGTGATTTCTACTTCATGGAGATGAACACACGTATCCAGGTAGAGCACCCGATCACTGAAGAAGTTACCGATTACGATCTTATTAAAGAGCAGATCAAGGTTGCTGCAGGTGTACCTATCTCGGGACGTAACTACTTCCCGAACCTGTTCGCAATGGAATGTCGTATCAACGCCGAAGATCCTTCGAACGGATTCAGGCCATCACCGGGTAAGATCCTGAACCTTCATCTTCCTGGTGGACACGGTGTTCGTATCGACAGCCACGTGTATGCCGGTTATACCATTCCTCCGAACTACGATTCGATGATCGCCAAGCTGATCGTTAGTGGTCAGAGCCGCGAGGAGGTTATTACGAGAATGAAGCGCGCACTGAGTGAGTTTGTTATCGAAGGTGTGAAGACTACAATTCCTTTCCACCTTGCGTTGATGGACAATCCTGTGTTCCGTTCGGGTAAGTTCACAACGAAGTTTTTAGAGTCAGGCCAATTTGATTTCTCGAAATTGAAATCATAAGGTTTTCCTTACAATCGAATACAATAAAAAAGCCTCGCATGTGTGGGGCTTTTTATTTTGCGTTTATGAGAAGAAGGTACCTGTTAGCATCGGTTGTTGGTGGTTTGGTCGGTGCGTGTTGTGTGTTGATCGTGGTTTATGTTACTAATGAAAAGGCATTGGTTGTTGTTCCCTCGAACATGACTGAGGCGGTCAGCTCACTTCATTCAAGGATCAATGACTTCTACATTTTTGCCGGGATTGTGATAACATTGTTGTTAGCGATCAATGTGGGAGTATATGTAAAAGCCGATGACGACGTCGAAAAGCATTTTCACGAAAATTTCCACAAGTACATAAAACAAATGGAGAGGAGTATCAACTTGGCCAGAAACAAAAGAAAGAAACCAAACTTATTTAAATGATACATATGGTTACTACACAGGAATATCCCCCACTCACTGACGAAATGTTAGAAGACATCGAAGACAGAATAATAGTAGAGAAACCCACGGCCGAAGATTGTAGGCTCATCAATCACTATTTAGCCTCAGTTGGTCTACCAGACTATTTAAAAGACTCGTTAGCAGAGGTCAACGTGGGATCTTTCGCGCAAGCCGAACGAATATTGAAAAGAGGTCGGTATGACTTAGACGATATGCTTTATCCATCAGTGATCGGCACAATCGAGGGCTGTTTCTATTGCTTATTGGACCAGCTCGAGGAGAGCAAAAAGGCGACGTAGCATCCGCAATCGAATTCACCGCAAAACCCGATCCCTCGGGTTTTTTTATTCCCTACCACTCACGTAAAACACCTCCCACCTCCACCGCGAAGTGCCAACAAACCCCTACTTTGAAGCCAGTCTTTCTAAACCTAATCCCGAATGAAAAGAAGAGACTTCGTCCAGCTGGCTGGACTCGGCCTTGGATCTCTAGCGATCCCGATGTCAGTGTTAGGAAATCCGATCCCGGTCGAGGCCCTCCTCGACTCACCGATCGACAGGGCTCAGAAAAAACAACTCGCCGATGTCGCTTTGAACACGGCTAAGTCTGCCGGTGCAACATACGCCGATGTGCGCATCGGGCGCTACCTCAATCAATTCATCAACACGCGTGAAAACAAAGTGCAAGGCATCACCAGCACCGAGTCGTTTGGTGTGGGCGTGCGTGTGATCGCCAACGGCACCTGGGGGTTTGCCTCTACTAATAAGGTGACACCCGACGGTGTGAAAGAAGCTACGCTGCAAGCGGTGGCAATCGCGAAAGCAAATTCAAAGTTCCAGAAAGAACCCGTCAAGCTCGCGCCCACTCCCGGCGTCGGCGAAGCTGTTTGGAATTCGCCGATCCAGAAAAACGCCTTCGAGGTGCCCGTCTCCGAAAAAGTGGAGTTGCTTCTGGCAGCAAATGCTGCCGCAATGAAAGCCGGCGCAACCTTCGTTACATCGAACCTCTTTCAAATAGAAGAACAGAAGTACTTCGCATCGACCGACGGATCTTATATCGACCAGGACATCCATCGTATCTGGCCCAACTTCCAGGTACAAGTGATCGACCGCGCTGCCGGAAAATTCAAGACACGCTCCGAACTCGCTGCACCAAGAGGCATGGGTTATGAATACATGATCCCTAAAGCTGCCGACAAAGTAGAAGGGCCTGGCGGCACAATATTCTATAAAGACAGTTACGACATCATTGAAGATGCGACGATCGCCGCGAAGCAGGCGAAAGAAATGATATCAGCGAAATCGGTGGAACCCGGCAAATACGATATGGTCCTCGAACCTAATCATCTCGGCCTCACCATTCACGAATCTGTTGGTCATCCTCTGGAGCTCGATCGCATCCTCGGCTACGAAGCAAACCTCGCAGGCACCAGCTTCGCGACATTGGATAAGCTTAAGTCTGGCAACTTCAAATACGGAAGCGACCAGGTGAACATCTACGCCGATAAGCTTCAGTATGGATCACTCGGAGCTGCAGGTTACGACGACGAAGGTGTGAAGACCAAACAATGGGATCTTATCAAGAACGGTGTGTTCGTGAACGTGCAAGCGATCCGCGACCAGGTTCATATCCTCGGCCAAAAGGAATCGCATGGATGCTGCTATTCGCAGAGTTGGAATGATGTACAGTTCCAACGCATGCCCAATGTTTCTTTGGCTCCCGGTAAAGAACCATATAGTGTTTCGCAAATGATCAAAGATGTCGACAAGGGCATCTTCATCGCCGGCCGTGGTTCTTACTCCATCGATCAGCAACGATACAACTTCCAGTTCGGCGGAAATGTATTCTTCGAGATCAAGGGTGGACAGATCACCGGCATCTTGAACGACGTTGCCTACCAGGCCAATACACAGGAGTTCTGGAACAGTTGCGTAAAAGTTTGTGATGAAAAAGATTATCGCCTGTTTGGATCCTTCTTCGATGGCAAAGGACAACCAGCACAAGCAAGCGCCGTATCGCACGGAGCGTCAACGGCAAGGTTTAATCAGATCAACGTAATTAATACAGGAAGAACGATATGAATATCGAATATCGAATATTGAATAATGAAGTATGAAAAGACGAGATTTTATGCAAATAGCAAGCTTGGGAGTTGCTGGGGCAACTATGCTGCCTTTCCCAGGCTTTTCAGCAGTGGACGAGGCTCGACTGCTCGATCAAATTATTGACACTGCCACCAAGAAGAAGCTCGCCGATGTTGCGCTCAACACTGCGAAACAACTAGGTGCCACTTATACCGACGTGCGCATAGGCAGATATCTCAATCAATTCGTAACAACACGCGAGAAGAAAGTCCAGGGCGTTGTCAACACCGAATCGTTTGGTGTCGGTATTCGTGTTATTGCAAACGGCACCTGGGGTTTCGCAGCCAGCAACGACGTTACTCCCGAAGGCATGAAGAAAACTGCTGAACGAGCCGTGGGCATTGCCAAAGCTAATTCGAAGTTCCAAAAAGAACCCGTAAAGCTCGCAACCACTCCTTCGTACGGAGAAGTTTCATGGAAAACACCGATCGTTAAGAACGGCTTCGAAGTTCCTGTAAAAGATAAGGTGGAGCTGCTGCTCAAGGCGAACGACAATGCCCTTCAGAAAGGCGCATCGTTTGTTAACAGCGCTATCCTGCTCGTCAACGAACAGAAATACTTCGCATCATCGGAAGGTTCTTACATCGACCAGGATGTACACCGGATCTTCCCCACGTTTACCGTGAGCGCTGTCGATCGCGCATCGGGTTCGTTCAAAAACCGAAACTCGTTCAGTCAACCCGTGGGCATGGGCTACGAATACCTCGACGGCAAAGCCCAGGACAAGATCAAAGCCCCCGGCGACATCATTCTTTATAATAAGTCGTACGACATCCTCGAAGATGCGTCGATGGCCGCCGATCAGGTAAAGCAAATGATCGCTGCCAAGTCGGTCGATCCAGGGAAGTACGACCTCGTTCTCGAGCCTTCACACATGTGGCTCACGATCCACGAATCTGTTGGACACCCGACAGAACTCGATCGTGTTCTCGGTTACGAAGCGAACTTCGCCGGCACAAGTTTCCTCACCCTCGACAAATGGCAGTCGAAGAACTTCAAGTTTGGAAGTCCGATCGTGAACTTCAAAGCCGATAAGACACAACCCGGTTCGTTAGGCGCTGTTGGCTACGACGACGAAGGTGTGAAGTGCAAGGAATGGGATCTGATCAAAGACGGTGTACTTGTAAACTACCAGGCGATCCGCGACCAGGTGAACATCATCGGTCAGAAAGAATCACATGGATGCTGCTATTCACAGAGCTGGGCCGATGTCCAGTTCCAACGCATGGCTAACGTGTCGCTGCAAGCAGGTAAAGACCAGCTTACACCTGAACAACTGATCTCGAGTGTGGACAAAGGTATCTACATCGTTAAGGAAGGCTCGTTCTCGATCGATCAGCAGCGTTACAACTTCCAGTTCGGAGGTGTATTGTTCTTCGAGATCAAGGGAGGCAAGATCGTGGGTATGTTGAAAGACGTTGCATACCAGGCAAACACCAACGAGTTCTGGACTTCTTGCGCAGCTATCTGCGATTCGCGCGATTACCGTTTGGGCGGAGCATTCAATGACGGCAAGGGACAGCCAAGCCAGTCGAATGCCGTATCGCACGGAAGCGCAACCGCGAGATTCAATGGTGTGAATGTTATTAATACGGGCCGTACCATCTAAATCCCAAATCACAAATCCTAAATCCTAAATCACAAATCACAAATCCATATGGCACTGTTAAGTAAAGAGGAAGCCAAAAAAATATTAGACAAGGCGGTTAGTTATTCGAAAGCCGATGGAATCTCCGTTAGCCTGAATGGTGCGGAGCGCGGCAACATCCGTTATGCGCGCAATAGTGTAACAACCTCGGGTGAAGACACTAACCTGAGCCTCGGTGTCAATTCTTTCTTCGGAAAAAAGTCGGGAGCTGCAACCATCAACGAGTTCGATGATGCTTCGATAGAAAAGGTTGTTCGTCGCGCAGAAGAGCTTGCACAGCTTGCACCCGAAAACCCTGAGTTCATGGAACCGTTGCCACAACAAACATATGGTGCCGAAGGAAAGACGTGGTCTGAAGCAACTTCGAAGATCACCCCCGAGTACCGCGCACAGGTTGCTGCCGACAGCATCAATCCCGCCGTTGAAAAAAATGTAACGGCAGCTGGTTATCTGCAGGACAGCCGTGGGTTCGCTGCAATAATGAACAACAAAGGTCTGTATGCTTACAACAAAGCAACAAGTGTAGACTTCACGGTGACGATGCGTACCAACGATGGTACCGGTTCGGGTTGGGCCGCGCAGGATCTTCACGATACAAGCAAGCTCAAGTCGGGCGAAACATCCAGGATCGCTATCGAGAAATCGATAAACTCGCGCGAAGCAAAAGCGATCGAGCCTGGTAAGTATACTGTGATCCTCGAACCTGCGGCTGCTGCCGACCTTATTCGTCTCATGCTTAACATGAACGCTCGCCAGGCCGACGAAGGAAGAAGTTTCCTTTCGAAGAAAGGTGGTGGAACGAAGCTCGGCGAGAAGCTCGTCGACGAGCGTGTTAACATTTACACCGATCCCTGGTATGAAGATGCGCCGGCGTCGCCCTGGACAGCGGATGGATTGGCACGTCAGAAGATGGATCTGATCAAGAATGGTGTTGTATCGAACCTCATATACGACAGGTACTGGGCTTCACAAAAAAATGTTGCTCCCGTACCGTTCCCTGGCAACGCGATCATGGAAGGCGGTAATGCTACCATGGACGAAATGATCAAAGACACAAAGCGCGGAATTCTTGTAACACGGTTCTGGTACATACGTCCCGTTGATCCTCAGACACTCCTGTTCACAGGTCTTACGCGTGATGGAACTTTCTACATCGAGAACGGAAAAATCAAACATCCGGTGAAGAATTTCAGGTTCAACGAAAGCCCGATCATCATGCTCAACAATCTTGAAGCACTTGGTAAACCCGTTCGTGCAGTTACCAGTGAAGGTGGCGGTCCCGGTGGCGGAGTGAATCTCATGATCCCGTTGATGAAGATCCGTGATTTTACTTTCACGAGTTTGTCGGACGCGGTTTAAATGATGTGACGAAGTGAAGAGATGAGGATGTGAAGAATCCCCACCTCCTCACCTCCTCATCTCCTCACATCTTCACCTCCTCACCTCTTCATCTCACCTCAGACCTCGCCCGTTTCAGGCGATCCTTTTTTTATCCTCAAAGTTGTCCAAATTCGGACGTGTGCTGTCTTGCCCACACCAGCATAATGTGCTAATATGCTGGACACATCAAAATCTTCAATATGAACAGAAGAGACTTTATTTACCTGACCGGACTTGGCACTGCAGGTGCAGTAATGTTGCCGGGAATGGCAGGTGCAAGACCTATTACCCCAGAGGAGGCACTTACCCGGGTCGATGTTGCGCAAAAGAAAAAACTTGCGGATATCGTACTTAATGCTGCCCGGTCGAAAGGGGCAACATACACCGACGTGCGCATCGGCCGATACCTGAATCAATTCGTGGTGACACGCGAAGACAAGGTTCAGAATATTGTGAACACAGAGTCGTACGGACTTGGTGTGCGTGTGATAGCAAACGGAAGCTGGGGATTCGCAGCAACCGATAAGCTCGACAACGATAGCGTTGCAAAAGCCGCAGAGCTTGCCGTCGCCATCGCCAAAGAAAACTCACGACTCCTCACTGAACCCGTACAGCTTGCACCTCAAAAGGGTCATGGCGAAGTTAGCTGGAAGACTCCGATCGAAAAAAATGCCTTCGAAGTCCCCATCAAAGAGAAGGTTGATCTGCTGCTCGGCGTGAACGACGCGGCAATGAAATCAGGCGCCAACTACATCACTTCACTTTTGTTCCTCATAAACGAACAAAAGTATTTCGCATCAAGCGACGGTACTTATGTTGACCAGGACGTTCATCGCATTTGGCCCGCCTTCTTCGCAACGTCGATCGATCCTACCAGCGGGAAGTTCGAAACGAGAAATTCATTGAGCGCACCGATGGGCATGGGCTACGAATATCTCAACGTAAGGCCGTCCGACAAGATCCAGGTAGCCGGCGCTACGACTGTTTATAAGAGTCGTTACGATATGTTCGAAGACGCCAAGGCAGGCGGAGCACAAGCGGTCGCCAAGCTCAAAGCAAAGACCGTCGAACCCGGTAAGTACGATCTCGTACTCGATCCTTCGCACCTCTGGCTCACGATACACGAGTCAGTTGGTCACCCGACCGAGCTCGATCGTGTACTCGGCTACGAGGCAAACTTCGCAGGTACCAGCTTCCTTACACTCGACAAATGGGAATCGAAAAAATTCAACTTCGGAAGCAAGCTCGTGAATATCGTTGCCGACAGGCAGCAACCAACTTCGCTCGGGGCCATCGGCTACGACGACGAAGGTGTTGAAGCGGGAAAATGGGATCTCATTAAAGATGGTATTCTAGTAGACTACCAGGTGATCCGCGACCAGGCACATATACTTGGACTGAAAGCATCGCGCGGCTGTTGCTACGCCGACAACTGGAGCAGCGTACAATTCCAGCGCATGCCAAACGTTTCGTTGCAACCAGGCAAAGAGAAAAAATCGGTCGACGATATCATCAAAGGTGTTGAGAAAGGTATCTATATCATTGGTGATGGCTCATTCTCGATCGATCAGCAACGCTACAACTTCCAGTTCGGCGGCCAGCTTTTCTACGAGATCAAAAATGGTAAGATCGTAGGCATGTTAAAAGATGTTGCATACCAGGCTAACTCACAAGACTTCTGGAACTCCTGCACGGCAATCGCCGATGCGAGCGATTATCGTCTTGGTGGTGCATTTGGAGACGGCAAGGGTCAACCACCTCAAAGCAACTCGGTGTCACACGGATCTTCGACAGCGCGTTTCAATGGAATCAATGTAATCAATACAGCACGTAATCTCTGATATACTATGCCAATACTATCAAAAGAACAAGCACAGGCTTTACTGAAGAAAGTACTGAGCTATTCAAAAGCCGATGAATGTGAAGTTAATCTCACAGGCACCGATGGTGGCAACGTGCGCTATGCCCGAAACTCGGTAAGTACGAGTGGCATCATTAGCCAGAGCCAGCTTGTTGTTGCATCTGCCTATGGTAAAAAACTGGGTATTGCTACTATCAACGAATTCGACGATGCTTCGCTCGAAAAAGTTGTTCGTCGTTCTGAAGAGCTCGCACAGCTTGCTCCTGAAAATCCTGAATACGTTCCATTCCTCGGTCCACAGAAATACAACGAATCGAAAACGTATGTTCAGTCGACCGCGTCAATAACTCCGAAGCAACGTTCGGAACTTGTAGAGCAAAGTTTAAAAGTCGCCAAAGACACGAAGACCGTTGCTGCCGGGTTCCTCGAAGACAACAATGGCTATGCGGCCATGATGAACTCGAAAGGCCTGTTTGCATACAACACTTCGACCAACACAAACTTCTCGGTTACTGTAAGGACCGAAGATGGAAAAGGTTCGGGCTACGCAACGCGTGGTTACAACGATATCACCAAGCTCGACACAAAAACAGCAACGCAGATCGCCGCAGACAAAGCAGTGAAGTCAGCTGCCGCAAGAGCGATCGAGCCGGGTAAGTACACCGTGATCCTCGAGCCCGCAGCAGTTGCCGTGCTTCTCGAGAATATCTTCTTTGGACTCGACGCACGACAGTCGGACGAAGGCCGCAGCTTCATGAGTAAAGCAGGTGGCGGCACACGTCTCGGAGAAAAGATGGTCGACGAACGCGTCAATATCTACTCAGATCCTCAAAACCCTGAACTGCCAACAAGCCCATGGTCGGGCGACGGTCGTCCACAGGAAAAAGTATCGTGGATCGAAAAAGGTGTGATGAAAAATTTCACCTGGAGCAGGTACTGGGCCGAGAAAAAAGGCGCAGCACCGATCCCTCAACCAGATGCCATCATTATGGAAGGGGGCACAAAATCGCTCGAAGAATTGATCAAGGGTACCAAGAAGGGTGTACTCGTTACACGTCTCTGGTATATCAGGAGTGTCGACCCGCAAACGTTATTGTTAACAGGTTTGACACGTGATGGAACTTTCTACATCGAGAACGGTGAGATCAAATACCCGATCAAGAATTTCCGTTTCAACGAAAGCCCGATCATCATGCTCAACAATCTTGAAGAACTCGGAAAACAGGAACGAACAGTGAGCGTGGAATCGAACATCAACTACCTTTTGCCGCCGATCAAAGTAAGAGATTTCACGTTCTCCAGTTTGTCGGATGCAGTTTAATTTTGTTTGATTATATTGAAAGCCTTGCAGCAACCCTCTACTGCAAGGCTTTTTCTTTTTACCTAAACCTTTTATGAATAGAAGAGACTTCGTTCGCCTTACCGGGCTTACGGCTGGCGCGTTAGCACTGCCGCCCGGTGTATCTCAAGTCGATGCTGCTGCGCTTACAGCTACCTGGCTCGACACGTCAGCAAAAAAACAACTCGCCGATGTTGCTCTCAACACCGCGAAAGCTAATGGTGCTACTTATGCCGACGCGCGCATCGCGAGGATCCTCAACCAGTTTATCATCACACGTGAAAACAAAGTTCAGAACGTTATCAATACCGAATCGTATGGTATTGGTATTCGTGTGATCGCTAATGGCACCTGGGGATTCTCATCGACCAATAAGATCACTCCCGAGTCGATCGCGGCCGCTACGAAAGAAGCTATACTTATCGCGAAGGCGAACTCGAAGTTCCAGAAAGAGCCTGTGGTGCTCGCACCTGTCCCCGGATACGGCGAGGTCTCATGGAAAACTCCCATCAAGAAAAATGCATTCGAGATAGCGATAAAAGATAAGGCAGACCTTCTTCTTAATGCCAACGCAAAGGCGATGGAGAAGGGCGCCAACTTTATCAACAACACCCTGTTCCTCGTCAACGAACAAAAATATTTCGCGTCGACGGAAGGATCGTATATCGATCAGGACTTCCATAGAACATGGCCTTACTTCACGGTGACGGTCGTTGACAAGGCAACCGGTACATTCAAGACCCGCGATTCGTTCAGTGCTCCGGTTGGGATGGGCTACGAATATCTCGATGGTCTTGCGAAAGACAAGATCAAAGGTCCTGGCGGAGTTATACTTTATAACAACTCTTACGATATGATCGAAGATGCTATGCTTGCACCTGAACAAGCGAAGCAGATCCTGTCCGCCAAATCTGTCGAACCCGGCAAATACGATCTCGTACTCGAACCATCGCATACATGGCTCACCATTCACGAATCCGTGGGACATCCGCTGGAACTCGATCGTGTACTCGGCTACGAAGCAAACCTGGCAGGTACCAGCTTCGCCTCACTCGAGAAGCTTAAATCGAGATCTTTCCAGTACGGAAGCAAGCAAGTCAACTTCTTCGCCGACAAGATACAGGCAGGCTCTTGCGGAGCCGTGGGCTACGACGACGAAGGTGTGAAGGGCAAAAAGTGGGATCTTGTGAAAGATGGGATCCTCGTAAACTTCCAGGCGATCCGCGACCAGGTAAAGATGGTTGGAGAGAAAGAATCACACGGTTGCTCCTATGCCCAAAGCTGGAACGATGTTCAATTCCAGAGAATGGCTAATGTGTCGTTAGCTCCAGGCAAGGAACAACTCACGCCGGAGCAAATGATCAGCGGTGTCGATAAAGGTATTTATATCGTTAAAGACAGCTCGTACTCGATCGATCAGCAACGCTACAACTTCCAATTCAGCGGTGTTCTCTTCTTCGAGATCAAGGGCGGCAAGATCGTAGGTATGCTGAAAGATGTCGCGTACCAGGCGAACACACAGGAGTTCTGGAATTCATGTGTACAGGTCTGCGATGAACGTGACTATCGTCTCAACGGGACATTCTTCGATGGCAAAGGTCAGCCCGTGCAATCCAACTCGGTATCGCACGGATCGGCTACCGCAAGATTCAATGGGGTTACAGTGATCAACACAGCACGCACAATCTAAATCATAATTCGTAAATCAACATGGCACTTATAAGTAAAGACGAAGCGAAAAGCATTCTCACCAAAGTTATCGGCTACAGTAAAGCTGATGGCTGCCAGGCAACTATTACCGAGAGTATTGTCGGAAATATTCGATATGCCCGCAACACGGTGACGACAGCCGGAAAGAGCAGTGACATATCGCTGAATATAACTTCATACTTCGGCAAGCGCGCCGGCGTTGCCACCATCAATGAGTTCGACGACGCTTCGTTGGAGCGCGGCGTGCGCAAAGCGGAAGAGCTTGCTAAACTCGCCCCCGAAAATCCAGAGTTCATGGAGCCGCTTGGTCCGCAAACTTTCACCGACTCGAAAACTTATTACGAATCTACTGCGAAGATCACTCCCGAGTTCCGTGCACAGGCCGCTTACGACAGTATTACTCCGGCCGCTAAGGTCGACGTGACTGCTGCCGGCTATATGGAAGATGGCGCGAGTGCAACCGCCATGATGAATTCGAAAGGACTGTTCGCGTACAACGCATCCACTGGTGTCAACTTCACCGTGACAATGCGAAGCAACGATGGCACGGGTTCCGGTTGGGTGACACGCGATTTCAACGACGTTTCAAAATTCAATCCTGCTGAGGCATCCCAGATCGCGATCGAGAAAGCATTGCAATCACGTAATGCGAAAGCAATCGAACCGGGTAAGTATACAGTGATCATGGAATCTGCGGCAGCTGCAGAGCTCATCCAGAACAT
Source organism: uncultured Ohtaekwangia sp. (assembly GCA_964490505.1). Taxonomy (GTDB): domain Bacteria; phylum Bacteroidota; class Bacteroidia; order Cytophagales; family Cyclobacteriaceae; genus ELB16-189. The sequence goes on from CAZBCP010000004.1 coordinate 313,853, forward strand.
GGTGTTCGCAATGAATGCCCGAGGTGCCGACGAAGGTCGCAGCTTCCTCTCAAAGAAAGGCGGCGCAACGCGGCTCAACGAAAAGATCGTTGATGAACGCGTGAACATCTATACCGATCCATGGCATCCCGAAGTTCCTGCTTCAACATGGTCGGCCGAAGGCCTTCCCCTGAAGAAGATGGACATTATCAAGAATGGCAATGTTGCTAACATGTTCTACGACAGGTACTGGGCACAACAGAAAAACACACAGCCCACTCCTTTCCCTAACAATGTTGTGATGGATGGAGGCACTGCTTCGCTCGAAGATATGATCGCCGATACCAAGAGAGGTGTTCTCGTTACCCGTTTCTGGTACATCCGTTCGGTTGATCCGCAGACACTTCTCTACACCGGCCTCACACGCGATGGTGTGTTCTATATCGAGAACGGAAAGATCAAACATCCCGTCAAGAACTTCAGGTTCAACGAGAGCCCGATCATCATGCTCAACAATCTCGAGACGCTTGGAAAACAAAACAGGATCGGCAGGGCTATCGGTCCGGTCGGTGGCGGAACGTTCCTTGTGCCTAACATGAAGGTCAGAGACTTTACGTTTACCAGTCTTTCCGACGCCGTGTAGTTCGTTTGAAATAGCCCGATCCGGGTGAAAAGAAGAAATCAAACTGACCACAATCGTTGCAGAATCCGCCCGTATAAAATCAGGATCTAATACTCAGAAATTTCCGATTATACGTGGAACTTGCGCCGTGCAAACGAACAAATTCTTCTTCACCAGACTACAGTACGAATCCGGCGATTGGGACGTGGATCAGCGAATGCCTTCTAATGTCCTGAACTCGCTGATCGAGTACACAACACTACCGGTGGATACCCAGGAAAACATCGTTGCACTGAGCAGCGATGCCATCTTCCGTTGTCCTTTTACTTATCTCAGTGGTCATAAACTGGTAGAATTTACAAGCACCGAAAGGGAGAACCTCGAAAAGTACATTAGCCAGGGAGGCTTTCTTTTTGTGGACGACTGCAATCATGACATCGACGGCCTCTTCGCAAAATCATTCGAGGCGCAGATGGAGAAGATCTTCGGCAGCACTGCATTGAGGAAGATCCCAAAGACGCACGGAATATATTCATCGTTTTTCCAATTCGACGGCCCGCCCGCTACTTCGCAGGAGCTCAACGGCTGGGGCGACGATATCGTTCACGATTATTTGAAAGCCATTGAAGTGAACGGCCGCATCGGTATCCTTTATAGCAATAAGGATTATGGATGTGAATGGGATTATGATTTCAGGAACAAGCGCTTTTATAAAATAGACAACACACGATTCAGTGTAAACATCGTGATGTATGCACTGACCGCATAAACAAAACGTTTTCAAGGAAAACACGGAAAACACAGAAATATGAACGCAAACTTACAGGCAACAGAACAAAGCGTGAACGAACTGATCGAAAGGCTTCAATTATTGAAGAAAGAGATCAGGAAGGTTATCGTAGGCCAGGAAGAAACAGTCGATCAACTTTTGATCACATTCCTCGCAGGCGGTCACGGTTTACTCGAAGGTGTTCCCGGCCTGGCGAAGACCCTGATGATCCGTACTCTTTCCGAAGCAGTGCATCTCAAGTTCAGGCGCATACAGTTCACACCGGACCTCATGCCCTCCGATATTATCGGTACCGAAATTCTCGAAGAAGACCACACAACCGGAAAACGTGTCTTCAAATTCAATAAAGGTCCCCTTTTCGCAAACATCATTCTCGCCGACGAGATCAATCGTACTTCGCCCAAAACGCAGTCGGCTCTTCTCGAAGCCATGCAGGAATTTGAAGTAACTTATGGTGGCGTTACCTATCCGTTGGAAAGACCGTTCTTCATTCTTGCTACGCAAAATCCCATAGAGCAGGCAGGAACATTCCCGTTGCCCGAAGCGCAGCTCGATCGATTCTTATTATACATAAGGATCGGTTATCCAACAGCTGAAGAAGAGAGATCGATCCTCGAGAACACAACCGGCAAGCGCTCGACAAAAATTGAAAAGGTGATAACAGGCGAGCAGATCATCGAGGCACAGAAGCTCGTTCGCGAAGTGCATATCAGTCCGGAGCTGGTTCGTGTTGTGAGCGAAACCGTTCGTGCGACGCGCCCCGATCAGACAACCGTGAGTGATGTGAAGGAATGGGTCCGCTGGGGCGCTGGTCCTCGTGCCGGCCAGGCGATGATCCTGACAGCTAAAGCAAGAGCATTGCAGAACGGCAACCTCTCCGTAACCCGCGAAGACATTTCGAGAGTTGCTTATCCTGTGTTGCGTCATCGTATCCTGATGAACTTCCGCGCCGAAGCCGAAGGTGTTAAGTCCGATGACATCACCAAAAAGATCCTCGAGCATACGTTGACTACTCACAAAACGATCTGAACCTCGAACCCTGAACGTTGAACCTCGAACGTTGGACTCTGAACGCCGTGAACTCCGAAATAAACGATCTTCTCAAACCGGAACTTCTCAACACCGTAAATGGCCTCGAGTTGGTAGCTCGTATCGTTGTGGAAGGTTTCATGAGTGGATCTAATCGCAGCCAATCGATCGGTGTCGGTTATGAGTTCAGTCAATATAGAAGCTATGAGCCCGGCGACGATCTCCGTTTGCTCGACTGGAAGATGTACGCTAGATCGGAGCGTTATTATATCAAGCAATCGGAAGTAGAGACCAACATCACCGTTAAATTCATTCTCGATGCCAGTCATTCGATGGACTATAAAGAGAACGGCATCAGCAAGCTTCAGTATGCAAAGGTGCTCATCGCGGCATTGGGCTATCTCGCGAGGAAGCAAAGCGATACGTTTGGATTGTATCTCGTGAACGATCAAAAGATCTCCATGATCGAACCGCGCTTCGAACAGCAGCAGTTCATGAGATTCCTCAACCAACTGATATCGGCGAAGGGAGAAGGACATTGGGGCAAGGGCAAAGATCTCGAGGCACTGCAACGTCACGTCGGCAAAGAGATCATTGTGTTCTTTACCGACCTGTATGACCAGGAAAAAGATATCCAGCAGTTCGTTTCGAGACTTAAGACCAGCAGAAATGAAGTGATCGTTTTCCAAATAATGGGCAACGACGAAATGACTCTCGATACCGAAGGTGTCTTTACCTTCGAAGATCTCGAAACAGGCGAACGCAGAAAAGTCGATACCGTAGCACAAAAAAAAGCATACTCCCGACGAGTGAACGAATGGATCCAACAATCCCGTTCCTGGATGCTCGAGAAACAGATCGATTACCAATTGGTTCGCATGAACCAAAGCATCGAATCGGTTCTTATCCAATTCCTCAACAGCCGCAAGCGACTATTCAGATGACGTTCCTGCATCCTTCATATTTGTGGGCGCTGGCCGGCCTCGCCATTCCATTGGCGATACACCTCCTGAGCAGGAAAGAAGGAAAAGTTATTCGCGTGGGAAGCATTCGTCACGTGGAAGAATCGAATACCAGTCAGTTCAAATCGATCCGGTTGAACGAGGTTTTTCTCTTGATACTTCGAATGTTGATGGTGACGTTGCTCGCGTTGTTTATGAGCGGAGCTCAATGCAGCGCGCCGGATCATGACAAGAAGGTGGCTTATGTCGAGAAGGGGATTAATGCCGACTCGCTGACGTCAAAGGGCTATGAAATTCATGAGATGCCTGAGGAAAAGTACTGGGCGTTTGCAGAAGAGTTGAACAGATCACCTTACGAGACGATTGTACTCTCCTACTCGAAGGTTGAGAATTTCCAGGGCATGAGGATAATGTTGAACGATAACATAAGGTGGATCACGGCCGAATCGAAGCCGGCGGAGTACCAGGCCTTAGCCTGGAGTGTTGGTGACAGCGTGTTTGTGAGAAACGCAACGTCGGATGCGATGCAAACGACTTACAGCACGAGTGTTGGAGTGCCGGATTCAATCGACATTATTAAACCGAAAGAAGTGAGTGTGAGCTCTGGTAATAAGCTGGTTATTGCGGCGCTGAATGTCTTGAAGAAAGAATATAAGCTCCCGATAAAAGTGGCGGTTGTTGATGGTAAAGGCACGCTCGATGAAACGTTCGCTCCAAAAGATCAGGACGCCGCACTGAACAACGATCTTGTTATAGAAGTTTTCAGGTTTCTCTATCCCGAGTTGCAGAAGACAGAAGTAGGTAAAGATGCACGTGTTTTGCCCGATGAACTCGCCTGGTCCAGCCTCCTCACCTCTTCACCTCCTCACCTCCTCACCTCATCCGGAATCGAAAAATATCTAATCCTGCTATTCGTATTGTCGCTAGCCGCCGAACGATTCGTAGCAATAAACAGGAACCAGTGAGCAACATATCGTCCATATCGAGAATAAGATCCAGGTACCTGCTGTTGCGATGGGTTGAGGGTAGTCTTTTTGGCGTAGCGGCAGGAGCTATTGCAGGTGCAATCTCATTCTTGTTTTTGGGAATCGCGTTAGTTGTGGTGATTGCCACATTGGTGTGTGCTGCGACCATTCTGTTGTATTCGAAAACCCTGCGCCTGTCGCAAGTTGATAATCTCAAGATCTCATTATATCTAAATCGATTTTATCCGGAATTAAAAGAGAGCAGTGACTTGTTGGTTAAAGACTCACTAACAACGCTGGAGGAAATCCAATTGACCCGGATTGATGCAGAAATTGAGAGGTTGAATGTAAAGTTACCGAATAGGCTGCCGCTAGCAGTCTTGTCGGTCACTGGTGGAGTTCTGCTTGCTCTTTTTATTGTTTCGACTTACGCCTCTGTCCTTCTTATTAAGACTGTTATACAGACATTCGATAAACCAAATAACCAGGAGATTGTTGCGCCACCCGATCCCTCAATAAAATCAGTTTTGATTTCAATAGCTCCCCCGTCTTATACTGCGCTTCCGAAAACAGAAGGTAATCAATTAAATTTCTCTGCAGTCGAAGGAAGTCAAATAACCTGGAACCTTTCGTATCATTCTCCAGTCTCAAATGCACGAATCAAATTCACAACCGGCGATTCCATCACCGCCCAATCATCTCAAGAAATCGTATTCACGCACACTGTCACAACTTCGGTACTTTACAGGATACAGTGGACCATTAACAACGAATCTCATAGCTCCGACTACTACCGTATCGACGTTAAGCCCGACGCAATTCCGAATGTGGCTATCAAAGATCTTCCACAATTCACCCGACTCAAGTGGGGCCAGAAAAATACAGTCGATGTAGTGAGTGATGTGCAGGACGACTATGGTCTCACCAATGCCCATGTGATCGCCACCGTTAGTAAAGGCAGCGGCGAGTCGGTAAAATTCAGAGAGGAAAAACTTCCATTCTCCTCCCCTTCGAAGATCGGCGGGAAAAAGATCACCGGCAGGCTCACGATCGACTTCAGGAAACTTGGGATGGACCCCGGCGACGAAGTCTATTTCTACGTCGAAGCATTCGACAACAAACAGCCGATCCCACAACGGAACAGGACCGATACTTACTTCGTCTCGCTCCAGGACACCGCAACGCAAGAGGTAGTGATGGACGATGGGCTTGGCGTCGACCTCATGCCCGACTATTTCAGAAGCCAGCGCCAACTGATCATCGATACCGAAAAACTTCTCGCCGACCAGAAAGCGAAGAAGGTCACCAAACAGCAGTTCAACAGCACCAGCAACGAGCTCGGCTACGATCAAAAAGTATTAAGGCTCCGTTATGGACAATTCCTTGGCGAAGAGTTCGAGACATCGATCGGGCAAACCGAAGCCCACGAAGCCGAAGAATCGGCGGAAAAGAAGTCAGGTGAAGACATCATCAAGCAATACGGACATCAGCACGATACAGAGAACGAGCACAATCTCGTTGCCGACAAGAAAGGAAAGGAAGACGACCACGATAAAAAAGATGACGATCCTATTGCTGCATATCGTCACAACCACGATAGCGAAGAGGAAGCAACGTTCTTCACTCAATCGATAAAGGCAAAGCTCCGTGCAGCCCTCACCCTCATGTGGGATTCGGAGCTTAAGCTGAGAACGTACCAGCCAAAAGAATCATTGCCCACACAATACCAGATCTTAAAATTACTGAAAGAGATCAGCCAGGACTCACGCGTCTATGTGCACCGTATGGGCTTCGATCCTCCACCATTGAAAGAAGAGAAACGACTTACCGGTTCATTAGAGGAAGTGAAACCGGGCCGGATCGAAAGTAAGCCTGCCGACAATTATTTATATCCAGCTATTCGTACGGCGCTTACGGATGTGTCGACGTTGTTGCTCAATGAAAATCTCGCTCTTTCAGAACAGCAAAGGAGCAATCTTCATGCTGCCGGCGACGAGCTTGCTACGCTGGCCCTGAAGCTGCCAGGCAACTACTTGAAAGCATTGTCCGATCTCAAACTGATCGCCGAAGATAAAATTCCGGCAAACGAGATCCGTTCAAAGTTGGAGGATATTCAAAGGGCGTTCTGGTCGGTTCTCCCCAACGAAGCGCCATCGCCGACACAGCGTGGAACCAGTGCTCACTCGCTCGACGCGAAATTCATGGAAGAGGTCAAAGCAAACTTGAATGATTGAACCTGTCTTCCCCTTCGTAACATCCGTTGTTGTTGCTGCGATCGTCTTAGCGGTACTTATTGTTCTCGAAACAAGAAGAAAGCAGAGGTTCCTTGTCTTTAGGATCGTTGCGCAGATCTTTTTAGTAGGTTCCGTTCTGCTACTGATCCTCAGACCTTCGATAGTAACAAGCAGGAGCGAGAATATCCTGCTGCTCACAAATGGATACGATCAAAAGACGATCGATAGTCTTCCATCGCTGAAGCCGGTCGCAGTCGCATCCGTTAATGAGCTGTCGAAACTGAATGGAGTGAGTGTCATTGCCGGCGACGGACTTCCCTCGTGGGCATTGGATCTGCTTCCGTCGAGAGACTTTAAGTTTGTTCCATCTGCGGAGCCAAATGGCATCACCTGGATCGATCTGGATGATCATATCTACGCACACCGCTGGAACGAGATCCGCGGAACATACAACGGCGAGGAGACAACGATCAAGCTTCGTGGCCCTGGCGGTATCGACGACTCCGTAAAAGTCTCAAAAGGAAATTTTTCACTTTCATTCTTCGCGAAAGCACCCGGACGATTCAACTACGAGCTGATCACAGAAGAAGGCATCGAGACACTTCCACTCGTAATCGAGCCCGAGCGTGCTCTCAATATCATTTTCATCAGCAATTATCCAACCTTCGAGGTGCGCTACCTGAAAAATTTCCTCGCGTCGAAAGGTCACAGGCTATCGATACGCAACCAGGTCTCGAAGGGACTTTATAAGTTTGAATTCGCCAATCGTCCCGCAATCAACTTCCAGTCGTTGACCACCGCCCTGCTGAATGATACTGATCTGCTGATCATCGACGAGAATTCTTTGACGTCATCAAGTCCTTCGGATCAAAAAAATCTCCGCACGGCCGTCGATAACGGTCTTGGCGTGATCGTGTTACCCGAAACCGCTAAAGCTCCGCTGATCGAATTCACCCAAATCGAACAGCAAGACACCGCAACCATCTCGCTGGGCAGAGCGGGATCTATTCAATTGCCCGCCCTGTCGATCGAATCTAAAAAATCAACGCCATTACTGACTGCAAAGGGTCGCGTCGTAAACGGATACTCATACTCAGGCGCTGGCAAGGTCGGGTACCAGTTGCTTAAAGAAACGTACCGTGCAGGCTTACAGGGGAAATCAGATATTTATTCGGCGCTCTGGGTTCCACTGCTGGAAAAAGTAGCACGCACCGCGAAGAAAGACTTCAAGCTGAAGATCACTTCCCCGTTCCCCTATTATGAGAATGAACCGATCTCGTTCGACATCATTTCATCGGGTAAAGATCCAAAGATCACGATCGACAACATACAGTACCCGTTAACTGAAGATGTTTTTATCGACGACCTCTGGCATGGAACAACGTGGCTGGATGGGAATCAATGGCATGAATTCTTAATTGACTCTGTTACAACTGCAGTTCACGTTGCAAAGTCGGATACGTGGAGATCGGTGAGTGCTTCGAACAACCGGAAAGCGACGGCACTTCGTGCAGGTGAGCAATCCAATGAAACAACGTCTCTTTCGAAAGACGATAGTACGATCAAGATACTTTTGTTCGTGACGTTTATCCTCGCGGCGGGCTTCCTCTGGCTTGCACCCAAGCTTTGACTCCTTTGCGTTGAATTATCTTTGCTTCGAATTACCTTTGCGGTCCTTGCGTGAAATGCATTAGTCCTCCGCACCTCGTACAAGATGCACCCATCCCTTTAATACCTGTAACTGCTTGCTGGGGTCTACCGTCGTGAAGCGCACATCAGCCCGGTAATAATACACACCCGCCGGCACCTCGTGCCCGTCGTTATCGAGGCCATTCCAACGAACGTAGATGCTCCGTTCCTTACCGTCTTTTAATACCCAGATCGTTTTTCCCCAACGATCATAAACAATGAAATCGACACTTTCTACAAACCTCGCACACCGTGCAGGATCCATTTGCTCACCAGTTGGATGTGGCACGTCAGGATCTCCAAAGGCTGTGAACACATTGTTATAAACATCATTGTTGGGTGTAAAAACGTTGGGCAACTCGTAGTGCGGACAGTTATCGAAACAATACTGATCGCTCAATTCACTTTTGTTCCCCGATCGGTCGACGGCCTGGATCTTGTAACATCGTGCGAACGACAAAAGCTGCGATCCCGTATCCACAAAAAAAGTATCGCGAACATTGTCGGCATACAACCTGAATTCGCCATCGAGCTGATCGGCTACGAAGATCGAATAGCTGACAACATCGTTTCTGCATGCAGTATCTTCCGGCCTGTTCCAGAAGATCGTGTTGCTGTATGTTGTAACTCCACAACCAAAATCCGGGATATCATCACATCGCTGCGCGATAATGTCGCTTCCAAAATTTGGCTTACAGGGTGGCGTACTGTCATTTGGTATTGTACAAAGCTTCTGGGAAAAATTCAGCAAAGGCTCATTGATCTTCGGATTGCCGTACGCACCGCGCGTCATGATGTGGTAGCAATACAACTTCGTGTTGTCGAGTGGTTCGTTGTTGAACTGACCCTGGTCGAGATATCGAAATCCATCGCGACTTACATTCACGCTGTCGATCAGTTGCAGTTGATCCTCGGGGGTTCCTTCAGGTCCCCGGTAGATCAAATGCATCGGGAATCTCTCTGTCGTATTGCTCCACGGAACATCCGCAGCCCATGTTAGCTCGATGCTGTTCAGTTGTGGCCTTGCTTCCAACCTCACACTCGAAGCAACGGACGACGTGTCGATCTTGTTATTGTTCGCATCAAAAGCTACGATGCGGTAGTTATACATCAACAACTCGGTATTAATGCCCGTGTCAACATACAACAACTCACTCAACTTGCCGGGATGTGGCTTGGTCATTTTTATCGTTCCTGTCACTCCTTCTGCCCTGTATACTTCATAAGAATACGGCGGTGGGAACTGTGTTTGATCTATATCGAACGGTGAGAGCCATTTCACGGTGATCTGTCCATTCTCAAGATCGGTTTTGTCGACAGTGACATTCGTGATTACGGGTGCGTCGGCCAATATCGGTGCGAGACAGGTATCGAGCGACAAATAACTTTCTGCATCGGGAAACACAGCAACCAACCGATAGCAGTATTGGGCGCCAACAGCTAGTCCTTTACCACCGTTGTTGTCGACATAGCCCGATTGATTGATCGGAACCTCGGCGATCTTTGTGTAACCGAGTGATGCCGGCATACCGGTAACACATTCGGGTGGCGTATATGGAAACTTATCGACTCGTCGCCACACCTGCATGGTCTCGGCGTTAGCGCATTTGTATTTATCCCAAACGAGGTTTGCACTTCGTGTCGAAAGATCTTCGGTGGCCGATTGCCATTCGGGAGCCGGACCGACTACCCTTATCCTCCATGCCTTGAATTGCACGAGTTTCACACCACCCGAGTGGGGCTTGTCGGTGATCTTGAACACCACCTGGTACGCCTGGTCTCTTACGTGACTACAATCGGTCTGCCAACTGAAGTGGATCTTTGCTGGATTCTCCGGCGTCGAAGCCATGAATACCGGTACTGGAGGATCTATCGTCGCACGAGGATTCATAGCGAGGACCTCAGAGTACACATTGAAGATCACACTATCGGAGTCTGGATCGAAACCGAGTATGTCTTGTTCGATCAGGGTTCCCGCCTCAACACAGATGTCTGCGGGCACGAGAAGCTCGGGCCGTTTATTCAAACAATCCTCGACAATGATCTGCATATCCCGCTCCACGTAGCCGATCTGCACCCACTCACCATTGATCTTTTTCCATTCTATGATAAGGAATGCGATGTTGTATTCACCTTGCATTCCCGGGGCGTCCCAAACGATCGTACCATCTTCAGCATTCATACTAAAAGTTGGCGGACCATTATCTTCTTCGTTAGCCGTCGTGAAGTCGATACCGCCGCGATCGTAAAACTCTCTTGTATTCGGATCTCTGTAGTTGAGAACATTTGTGCCCTTGCCTCTTTTCGGAGTTACAAGCTTATACGACAAGCTGTCGCCATCGATATCGAAAGCACCCGGGTTGTGGTACCACGCTGCTCCTACACATGCCTTATCGATCGGTGGCACCTGCAGTTGTGGCGAGCTGTTGCAGGGAACGAGGGGATCGATAACAATCGCCGTCTCAATGTAGAATAAAGTTGAAAGAGGTTGATCAAGGTTTACCACGCCACCATTCCTGTACGGCTCGGCGTACCGGATCAGGTATTGACCGCCGCCATTGGAGTAGGTGTGCTCGACAACGAACTGGGCCATACCCATGTTCTCGCCCAGGTCGGGACGCAACGTTGTCTGTGTGTCGGGCACTTCAACAAAACTACTATCGCCGAAATAGAGATATTCGCCCGGTCCTCCGAAGTGGACGCCAGACTCGGTATCGATGTATACTGTAACCGTGATCCTGAAGGTGAGGGCCGTACAGCTCACTCGGGTTGCGGTAATTTCCCCGGCTCTCAGGTGTGTTCCGAAGGCGCTGCCCATGCTCAGAAGGCAAACTAGTGGCAGAAAAAGGTACCGGAACACCCTCATATAGAAACAAACGACAAAAGGCCTGCTCTATTTCGAGGCAGGCCTTTTTTACATGAGGGGAAAGTTGGGCTATTTCTTGCCTTCTTCTTTGGGATTGGTTTTCGCTTTGACCTCGTCGGCGAGTTTCTTCAATTCCTCGGCCGACTTGCCCTTCAGGTATTCGGGCAATTCCATACCGGCCATGTTGAAGATCTCTTGTAAGGGGGGAACAGACTTATACAATCCCGAGATAAAGTTTGCAGTCGATGTTTTGCCGTCGGTGCTGGTGCCATTACCACCATCCCAAACCGTAAGCTTGTCGATCTTAATATTCTTGATCGCTTCCGTCTGCAGTTTCACAAGCTCAGGCAGCTTGTCGACGATCAACAGGAGAACGGCGTCGCGGGCGTTGTCGCCGGATGCGTGAACGATCTGTTGCAGACCTTGCGCCTGCTTGGTCAGGATCTCGTACATACCACGCGCTTCGGCTTCGAGTTTCACGTAGATCGCATCGGCTTCACCTTTTGCACGTTCTCTTACTTTTTCTGCATCCGCTTGCGCTTCGATGATCGCCTTCTGCTTCTGGATCTCTGCGGCAACGACGATGTTGGCATTTTGCGAAGCACGTTCACGCTCGGCGCGGGCAGCTTCCGCTTTTTGTTCGGCTACGTATGCTTCTTCAAGGGCTTTCGCCGACTGCACTTTTTCTGCGGCGATCGCTTTCTTCAACGCTTCGGCTTCCCGCTCACGACGAGTTGAATCGGAGTTGGCGATGTTGATCTTCGAGTTGTTTTCACCCTGTACGGCGATCGCGTTTGCTTCCGCTGATTTGATACGGGTATCCCGTTCAGCTTCTACCTTACCGATCTGCTCGTCGCGTTTTGCGCCGGCGATAAGGACCTCTTTATCTTTTAAAGCGATAGCAACCTGCGTGTCGCGATCGCGAACCATTTCGGCAACTTTAATATCTCTTTCTTTCTCAGCGCCGGTCTTACCGATATCACCGATACGTTCCTGGTCTGCTACGCGGATCTTCGCTTCGTTGATCGCCTTCGCTGCAGCTTCTTTACCAAGAGCTGCGATATAACCGCTTTCATCTTTGATGTCGGTGATGTTCACGTTGATCAGCTTGAGGCCGATCTTCTTCAATTCCACTTCAACGTTGTGTGCAACGTTCTGCAAGAACTTATCGCGGTTCGTATTGATCTCTTCGATGTCCATCATGGCAACAACGAGACGCATCTGACCTACGATGATATCGTGAGCAAGGGCATGAACATCGGGACGCTGAAGTCCCAACAGACGTTCGGCAGCGTTTTCCATAACACCGCCCTCTGTCGAAATACCGACTGTGAACTTTGAAGGAACATCGACGCGGATGTTCTGCTTACTAAGAGCGTTGGTCAGGTTCACCTCGATAGAGATCGGAGTGAGATCCATAAAAGCATAATCCTGGATGACAGGCCAGATGAAGGCCGCACCACCATGAATACATTTTGCAGATCCGCCGCCGCCAACTTTACCGTATACAACAAGTACACGGTCGGACGGACATCGCTTGTATCGCCGCAACGAGCTGACGAACACAATGAAGACAAAGATGACGACACCAATAATGATGGGAAGGGTGAGAACGGGCATATGTTTGGATTTATAAGAGACTAACTGGCTGTGACAAGAAGAGTGTTATCGTTAACAATATTTGCAACCTTAACGATCTTTCCCGTCTGGATATCGGCATCATCGTCGGTAAGCGCATCGAGTGTTCGAATTGCTCCCGAGACCATGATCTGCACTTTACCCAGGCCTCCTCTTTTCGATTGAATTGTAAGGTAAACCTCACCGGTGTGGCCAATCGCTTTTTCGATCTTCATCGTTCCATCATGCTGCGCCTTCATCAGCACGTAGAATGTGCCGGCCATTACCAGCATCATGAGAACTCCGGAGATTGTCGCAACCGTAATGGCCGAGCCGGAGCTCGAACCCGACTCGATCATCGCAATACCTACCCAGCCGAAGATCGTAAAGAAGCCAATGAAGTTCTTGAGGGTGAAGAACTGGAAACCGGCTCCGTGATCGGCATCAATTTCTGCATCAGGAAGATCGTCGGGCGTATCGTGGCCCATGAACGACAGAATAAGCTGCAGGATAAACAGCACGGTGAAAGGCAACGCGAGAGCCCAAAAGATCTTGAGTATCACGCTGAGGCCACTCCACCAATCTGAGAATGATTCCATGTGTTAAGGGGATCGGGGTGTTTGAATTTACTCGGAAATTCATAAACAGACAAAGCGATTTGTAACCCCGTTGTTAAATAAAAAAGCCCACCTTTTGGCGGGCTTTTTTCAAACTTTTTGAACCTCTATACGTACTGGTTCAGCATCACTGGCATCACCAGCATCAGCATATCCTCATTCTTATCCTTCTCGGCAGGCAAGATCACACCAGCCTTGTTAGGAGCCGACATGTTCAACTTGATCTGCTCTGTTCCGATGTTCGACAACATTTCAATAATGAACTTCGCATTGAAGCCGATCTCGATATCCTCGCCCTCATGCTCGCACGACAGGCGTTCGTTCGCTTCGTTAGAGAAGTCGAGGTCCTCAGCAGATACCTGCAACTCACTTCCAGTGATCTTCAAACGAACCTGGTGAGTTGTCTTATTTGCATAGATCGAAATACGTTTCAACGAACCAAGGAAGTCAAGACGATTGATCGTCATCTTGATCGTGCTTTGTGAAGGGATCACATTTTCGAAATCCGGGAAGCGCTCATCGATCAGTCGGCAGATCATCTTGATGTTACCAAACCTGAAGAATGCATTCGACATGTTGAAGTCGATGCTGACATCGCTGTTCTCAGTAGGCAATGTTGCTTTCAGGAGGTTCAATGCCTTGCGAGGAATAATGATCGCATTGCCATTGTCCGACTTCACATCGGTACGACGGTAACGAACCAGCCTGTGTCCGTCTGTAGCAACGAACGTAGTGTTCTTTTCACCGAGGTTCACGTAAACACCCGTCATTGCAGGACGAAGCTCGTCGCTGCTCGTTGCAAAAATTGTATTGTTGATCGCTCTTCCGAGCACTTCAGTCGAAATGTTTGCAGAGAAGTCGTGCGACACTGCAGGTACTTTGGGAAAATCCGTTGCGTTCTCGCCCGACAATTTATAGCGACCATTGTCAGAACTGATCTCGATGCTGTATGTCGACTCGTCGATCGAGAAAGTTACAGGTTGGTCAGGAAGGTTTTTCAGAGTATCGAGAAGGATACGAGCCGGCACGGCGATGTTTCCTTTCTCTTTTGATTCTACGTTGAGCTCAGTGATCATCGATGTCTGGAGATCGGAGGCTGTAACGGTGAGCTTCGTCTTGTCGATCTCGAAGAGAAAATTTTCAAGGATGGGAACAACAGGATTTGTTGTGATCACTCCATTGATATTCGACAACTGCTTAAGCAGGTAGTTGGAGTTAACGATGAACTTCATGTGGTTATTGGTTGAACGGGGGGTAAAGATAGAAAATTTTCCCTGTAGCAAAGCACGCTTTTGCTGCCGGGTTCGGCTATTCGGAGACCGCCCGGAACCATGACTTTTTCTTCGCAATCCTCACGATTTCAGCCCTCGGAAAAACCATGAACTCCCCATTTACCCGGCCAAAAACATTAGCCTCGGTTCGCAGCGGCGGAAATACTTCCAGGCGAAAAGGATTGTTCCCAACGTCGGTCACAACCACGTCGAACGACGTTGGCCCCGATAGCAGGCTGTCGATCTTCGGCCTCTCTCCCATTGTATAAAAACTCTCGCCCACCAATAGCGAAACATCGTCCAGGTAGGTGTTTACCTTGGCGGTGTCTGCCGGTTCCAGGCCTTCAACGGAGAAATAATTTCCCTTACCCGTGATCGTAAATGTCTCCTTCGGGTCTTTCGTGAAAGTTGTCGTGAGCGATTTGAAATTTCTCCAGTTCAGGGCGAATACCCGCTTGTCGCGCCAGTCGTTTACGCTTTGCTCGAACACTCCTGCCGCGTAAACACGATATCCCGGAATGTTCACGATCATCGGATCGCCATCGCCCACCTGGAACCAGGCCTCCGGTTTCTGAGGATTGCCGCCAGCTACGTACGATTTCACGAGCGCGTCCTTTACAAAGAAGCTTACTTTTGTGCCACCAGATTGTAGTTGACTCTTGACGGTCTCGAGCTGCTTTTCGCCGACTGGTCTCCTCGGGCGAATATTCTCGACGGTCCCGAACAAAACTTGTATAGATCGACGGTCGACGGGGTACTGATCGTTCACTACCCATTTCGCTCCGTCGAATCGAAGCACGATCTTCCCGCGAACCGATTCCAGCTCAACCCTATCTACGTTGGACAGGTCGGCAACGACCAGTGCATTCTCATCCACTTCGATCTTGCTTTCGCGAAAAGCAAAAAACCACAACGCGACGATCGCAACGATCATTACGGCCAAACTAATCGCGAGTCGTTTAGAATTTTGCATAAGTCCTTTTACGAAGCCATGAGAGAAAAACTCCAAACACGACGATAAAACATATCGGTAAACCGAGATTGATCATTTGCCAATACGTCCTTTCCGTTTTCACGAGATCGCGATTCAACGGGCGGGCGGTGATCTCTTTATTGCGCGTTGTTACCAAGCCGTTCTGGTCGGCCAGGTACGCCACCATATTCATCACAACTCTTTCATTCGCAAATACACGCCCCGACACAAGATCCTTCCCAAGTTCCTGTGGCATTCCATTTCTCGGATTGATATCGTTGCGAACGAAATCGCCATCACCAACAACGATCATTTTCCCATGGCCGCTATCGAGATATCCTTCCTTCGAAACACCTTCGGGCAGGAACCTGTTCTTATACAGCGATGTAAAATTCCCCTCCAGCAGCCATGCGACGGGAATGAGTCGTTCCGAAAATTCCGTTGGTTGAATATTCCGCAGATCGTTCACGCTCACCTTTACTGGTGCCGATAACTTTCTTGAATTCTCAGACGTCGTGAACAGTGGTGTTTTCTTCACACCATCGGCCCTCACGCTGTCGATCGAACTAATGAATCTCGTAAGCGAAGCATCCATGTTCCTCGTAATGGGATGTGAATTGTAACGATGAACGAGCGGATAGAATGGCCATTCCATTCTCATGATCTGTGGTTGCCCGCCAGACTCCGATACTACTACAGGATAAGTTGCGCAGAATGCATCCTGGATGAGATCGAGATTTACACGCACACCATATTTAAAGAGCTGATCCTGCAGTCCTGTCTCATAAGGAAATGCGAAGTTGTTATCGAACGAAGCGCTGTCCATCGAAGCATGCATCTGGTCGATGAACATCATAAGGTTGCCGCCGCGCATGAGGTATTGATCCAGCTTAAGCTTATCGATCTCGGAAAATTTTTGAGTAGGCCGCGCTACGATCGCAACATCTGCCTTTATAGAATCTACTTGTCTGATATCGGTGGTAACGACGTCGTATTGCTCACGAAGAGTGGCGCGCAGGCTTGCGGTCGATACGCTATCCAGCTCACCATGACCAGTGATGAATGCTATTTTTTTTCTTTCTATTGAATTAAGGGTAAGTATCGTACTGGCGAGTTCGAACTCAAGTCCCTCTATATTTTGATTGATGACCTCGGTTGGTCGCTCTGCAATATTGTCCTTGAACAACATCACACCTTTCTCATTTCCGTCGTATGAGATCAGCGCGCCGGGAACCACTCTCTTCTCGATCCTCTCTCCTTCGTTAGTCTCGATGATGGGCAACACGTGTATCCCTTTCGAAGCCAGCTCTTGTAGAAATTCAGCCTGCGCTTTCTGACTCAATGCAGTCATAGGGTTGGTGAACTTATACTGCACCTTACCGTTCGAATAGATCCTGAACTCCTCAAGTGTTTCGCGAATTGCATTTCGAAGTCTTTTGAACTCCGCATTAAGATCTCCATCGAGATAAACTTCCACGTAAGCAACATCCTCGAGACGACCGAGCATCTCGCGTGTCACAGGTTTTATCGAATGACGTTTCTCTTCGGTAAGGTCGATACGAAAAAAGAATAACGAAGCGAGCAGGTTGATCAGCACGACCAGGGCAAGGCCATTACCTAATACCAGTAGATCAGTGAGTCGTTTGCTCTTCCAGTTTACCATGATCTCGAACCCAGGACGGTTTTGGTTGATAAAAGGAATACAAAACAAACGCTGATAAAATAGATCACATCACGACTGTCGATCAATCCCCGGCTCAATGACTCATAGTGATACAAGATCCCAAGCTGACGAATGAACAATCCCTGTCCGCCTTCCAGCACCAACGCCGAAAAAGAATCGAACCCGGTGTAAAAGAGAAAGCAGAGAAACGCAGCGATCAAAAAGGCTACGATCTGGTTATTGGTCAACGACGACGACAGTATTCCTATCGCACAAAACACGGCTCCCAGCAAGAACAGTCCGACATACGATCCTGCAATGCCCGATGAATCGACATTGCCGAGCGGAGCGCTGATCTGGTAGATCGTGTAGTAATAGACAAGGGTCGGAAGCAATGCACACAACACCAACGCTACCGAAGCAAAGAACTTTCCCAAGAGGATATCCCAATCGGTGAGCGGCTTTGTTTGCAGAAGCTCCATGGTCCCGAGTTTTCTTTCTTCTGCGAAACTCTTCATCGTGATAGCTGGTATCAGGAAAATGAGAACGTACGGACCGAGATTAAACAGGGTGTCGAGGTTAGCAAAGCCATTGTCGAGAATTGATGTGTCTTTGAAGACCCACGTGAGCAAACCGATAGCTGTCAGGAACACACCCACAACAATATACGCGATGAGTGAATTAAGAAAACCGCCGACTTCTTTTGTGAACACGTGTATCATGCGACGTTTTCCTTTGTAAGATCACGGAATATCGATTCAAGGGAATTATCGGAGCTGCGCGCGATCAGGTTTTCGATCTTGTCGTCGGCAACTACTTCACCTTTGTTTATAATGATCGCACGATCGCATAACGCCTGAACTTCCTGCATGATGTGTGTCGAGAACAGAACAGTTTTATTGACGCTGATCGATTTTATAAGTTGACGGATCTCGACGATCTGGTTTGGATCGAGACCGGTTGTTGGTTCATCAAGTATGAGGACCTGCGGATTGTGCAGCAACGCCTGCGCGAGTCCCACCCGCTGACGATAACCCTTCGACAGCATTTCGATCTTTTTATTCTGCTCGACCGTGAGCCCGCAACGTTCTACCGTCTCTGCAACCTTCTTTTTAAGATCGGCACCATGAATACCGTACACCTTTCCAATAAAATTCAGGAACTCGTGCACATACATGTCGAGGTACAATGGATTGTGTTCGGGCAGGTAGCCGATAGTCCGGCGAACGGATCTTTGACTGGCCACATCCTGGTCGCACACCGTAACCGATCCGTCGGTCGGCGGAAGGTACCCTGTCATGATCTTCATCGTAGTCGACTTTCCCGCACCGTTTGGCCCCAGGAAACCGACCACTTCTCCAGGCTTCACAGAAAAGGAGATATTATTAACAGCGGGCTTTTGGCCGTAGATCTTCGTGAGATTCCTAACTGTGATTGACATATTAAAGGGCCAAAAATACGCTTCGCGGTTCAGAGTTCAATGTTCAGTGTTCAGCGCCGGAAAACGTTGAACGTTGAACGCCTAACCCCGAACTTTATTAAAAATCTGTTAAACGTTTACCAAAACGCCGAACCCAAGATTAATTGCGTTGCTATAAACGATGAATTTCAGAAATTCGCACTTTGCCTGCCTATGGGCGGGTCTTAAACCATGCAGATTATGTTGTTACGCCCCGCCTTGTTGTTGTTGGTTTTGATCTCGACCACGGCCTGGTCACAGACGGGCTACAAGCTCGATTTCAAGATCAAAGGGTTGAAGAAAGACACAACGGTTTTTCTCGGCTACCAGAGCGGCGAACAGTCATACGTTCGCGACACAGCCAAAGTAGGAGCTGGTGGCGCCTTCTCTTTCGAGGACCCGAAAACGATCGGCCAGGGTATGTACATGGTGATCCTCAAGGCTACTCCCATACTTCAATTTGTAATTGGAGCCGATCAGCGTTTCGTGATCGAAACCGACACTGCAGATTATGCCGGCCATGCTGTTGTTACGGGTGATGAAGACAACAAACTGTTTTTTGAGAACTCGAATTTCATCGCCGGTAAATTCAAGCAAGCCGACCCCTATGTGAAGATCCTGCGTGATAGCACTTTGAAAGATGATGCAGCGAAGAAAGCAGCACGTGAAGAATTCCAAAAGATCGGTAAGGAAGTTCAGGCTTACCAGGCCGACTTGATTGCAAAACATCCAACAACATTCACTGCCCGCTTGTTGAAGAGCACCCGCGAGATCGAAGTGCCCGAGCCACCAAAACGCGCCGACGGTACCATCGATTCAACATGGCAGTTCCGTTACTATCGCGAACATTATTGGGACAACTACGACCTGGCCGACGATGCATTGCTGCGCGTACCCAAATCGCAGTACCAGGAAAAAATAAAGGACTACCTCGATCGCTTGTTCCTTCAATCATCCGATACCCTCACGAAAGAGATCAATCGCCTCGCCGCAAAAGTGAAGAAGAACCAGGAAGCATATAAGTATTTCGTATGGACATGCATGGGTCACTACCAGCAACACAAGATCATGGGCCTCGACCAGGTTTATGTGAATTTGTATGATAAGTATGTTGCTACCGGCGAAATGGACTTCTGGCTCGACAAGAAGATGAAGCAACAAATAAAAGAGTACGTCGATAAGATCCGTATCAGTATGATCGGCAGCAACGCTCCGAATCTCATCATGCAAGACCAGGATCTGAAGCCGAAGTCAATGTATGACATTAAGAACAAGTACACGATCCTCTTCTTCTTCGATCCGGATTGCGGACACTGCAGGGAAGAAACTCCGAAACTCGTCGACTTCTACAACAAGAACAAGACGAAGTTCGACTTCGAGGTATATGCTGTAAGCATCGACACATCGATGTTGAAAATGAGGAACTTCATCAAAGAGTTCAAGACACCGTGGACGACAGTGAACGGTCCGCGCACCTATGTCGGACACTGGGGCAAGATGTACTATGCCGAGACCACGCCTACCATGTACGTAATCGATACCAAACGCAAGATTATCGGCAAAAAGCTCGCACCTGAAATGCTGGGCGAGTTTTTTGAGAAGTACGACGCTGCGCACAAACCCAAGCCTACCGGGAACAAGGGAACGTAAAAAATTGTAATTCAGGCCCGTTTTTTCACAATTCACACAAAAAAAACGTGTCGGGGTGCAACTATTTGCCCTTCTGTGAGTATCTAATATGGTAGAAAACCTTAACCAACCAATGGCAATCTTTGACACATTATTCGGAAAGAAGAAAAAAGAGCTGAAGGCAGCGTGCAAAATCACAAAAGAGCCCATTGAAAAGGGTTTCGGCTATATGCTCACTACAGCCCAGATTATCACGAGTAAAAAATACTGGGATATGATCATGACTGAACCCGAGACACTCTCATATACAGTCAACCATTTCAAGAACCAGGCTAGCGGAACACAGATGCGTTCGATGATATTCGAAAAGTATGCTACTGTTGCGAAGCCATGGCTGATCTCCGACTCGATCATCAATTTCTTTGATGTCGATAAGAAAACAGCTAAAGAGAACGCGAAGAAGTGGTGGGACAGTGAGGGCACTTTTAGTCCAGACGAAGCAGGTACTGCATCCGATAAATTGGATGAAGCAACCTTCAAGACCTGGAAAGACTATGCGATCCTCGAAGCAGGTCGCGACAAGGTGAAGTAGTAAAAAATAGTTTCATAGTTACAGGACCTGCCATTGTGCAGGTAAGAGCGCCTGGTCATTTGGCCGGGCGCTTTGTTTTTACAACGAGTACACGCCTCGTATCTGTTGTGATCTTATAACGATCGTCGATACGCATACCAACCAGCCAAATGATCTGTTCATTCGAAGTCAGCACCATCACGTTTTCCTTGTCGATCACAGAAACCTTGCTATCGATAAGATAGTCGCTTACTTTTTTCTTTCCCTTCATCCCGAGGGGTTGAAACGAATCGCCCTCTCTCCACTTCCTGATCTCCAATGGATGTTGAACTTTATCGGCATCCAGGTAAGCCACATCCGGATCATTCGTGAACGAAGTGTCGATCGTTTCGTGTATCTCGATGTCGATCCCGCTTTTCTGAAATGATCTGATGATCAGATCTTCCCTGTCAACAGCGAGTACATGCGTATTAGAAAAGAACATCTTTCCTGGCTGTCCATTCATTGCGGCAACGATCGATTCGGCAGTGGAAAAATTAAAACCAAACTGCTCGATCATCCTAAGCAGGACGCCCGACTTGTGTATGAATCCTTCGAGCTCTTTCTTGGGAATACGAATGTTGTTCTCTTTGTCTAAATAAAAATTCTGTTTCAACGCAGCTACCGATCGCTCCATCAGCTCACGTTCTGCACCGAGCCGCGAAAAATTCTTAGACATTGTTTCGTCAAGCGATGGATTGATCTCCTTCAACACATTCATCACCTTATGACGAACAAAGTTACGCTGGTAGTGATCGTCGAGGTTGCTCTCGTCTTCGCGCCAGGTGATGTCATGCTTTGCAGCATATTGATTGATCTCGTCGCGACTGGCAAACGCAAGCGGACGTATGATCCCGTGGTTTTGTATCGGGATGCCGGTAAGGCCATCGATACCAGTACCCCTCACAATATTCAGCAGCATGGTCTCTCCGGAGTCGTTCACGTGATGGGCTGTGGCCACCACCGATCCCGGCGTGCTCTTCATAAGCTCCGCAAACCATTCGTAACGGAGGTCACGTGCCGCCATCTGGACAGAAATGCCCCGATCGGTGGCATAATTCTTGGTCATTACCCGTTTCGCCAAAAAACCGATAGCCCATTGACTACACCTGGTCTTCACGAAAGTCTCGTCTTCGTCCGACTCTGCTCCGCGAAGCCCGAAGTTCATGTGAACTGCGGTGATGTTATGACCGGTGCTTTTGAAGAGATGCAACAACACCATCGAATCGATACCGCCACTGACGGCCACGAAGACGGGCTGGTCCTGTTCGCACAGGTTGTTCTTCCGGATGAACTGGATGAAGTCTTTTTGCACGAGTCAAAGATACGAGTTGTCGGTTGTAGGTTGTGGGTGGTGGGCTATGGGTTGCAGGGTGTGCGTCGGCAACGCAGATCTACTCACAACACACAACTCACAACTCAACAGACAACTTTTCCTAATTTTGCCGCCTGATGTATCGGATATTGATCCTCTTACTTGCACTAACACTCACCAGCGAGGCCATGGCCCAAAAAAAGGTACGCCTCAAAAAAGCGGACTTTAGTCGCGGCGGTGTGAAGGATGGTGTACGTATCGATTGGGTGATCGGCAATGTTGTCTTTACACAAAATCAGACGACAATCTATTGCGACTCTGCGCAGATCTTCAAAAAAGAAAACTCCGTTGAGGCATACGGTCGTGTAAAGATCACCGATGGTGACTCTGTAACTGTTACTTCGAAACACCTGCGCTACGATGGCGATAAGCGGGTGGCATATCTTCGTAACGACGTGGTGTTCGTGAAGCTGGCGACGGCCACGTTGTACACTGACAATCTCGACTACTACAGGACTCTTTCCGAAGCACGATACTTCAATGGCGGCAAGCTGGTCGACAGCACAAATAATCTTACGAGCAAGAAAGGTTATTACAACACCGGCACTAATCTCGCATCTTTCAAAACAAATGTGATAGGTGTGAATCCCGACTACACATTGAAGTCCGATACACTGCAGTATAATACTAAGACCAAGATCGTTTACTTCAGGGATCGCACCACGGTGGTCGATAAAGATGGGCAGACTGCTATCTACCAGGATGGTTTCTACGATACCAAGGTGACCGAGAAGAAATCGCAGATCAATCGCGGTACAATACAAACGCCGACCTACGAAATGAAGGGCGATAAATACTTCCTCGACGACCGGAAGAAATTCTATACCGCAAAGGCGAATGTGGTCATGACTTCGAAGGAAGAAAACCTTACCATCTTTGGCGACGACGGTTATTACAACAAGATCACAGGCGTAGCGAAGGTCTGGGGTCACGCGTGGATGGCGAAGGTCGGTGAAGACAAAGACACGCTGTTCCTTTCGGCTGATACCCTTGTGTCGATCGAGAACAACAATCCTTCGAAGAAGAGGATGCTCGCTTACTCCAATGTGAAGATCTTTAAGTCAAACCTGCAGGGCCGTGCCGATTCGCTGGCTTACTTCAGTAGCGATTCGGTATTGTATTTCTATGAGAACCCCGTCTTATGGACCACCGAGAATCAGATGACTGGCGATACGATCAGGGTTGAACTTAAAAATCAGAACGTTGATAAGGTTTACCTGATGAGTAACTCATTTGTTGTATCGCAGGACAGCCTCACCAACTTCAACCAGATCAAGGGCAAACGCATGACTGCTTTCTTTGCCAGGAAAAACATACACCATGTGGATGTAGATGGTAATGGGGAGAGCATTTACTATGCCCTGGAAGAGGAAGAGAAAGACCTGGACTCCCTGATCTTGAAGATCGTATTCGTGAGTGGCATGAATAAAATGATCTGCAGCAACATGAAGATCAATTTCATCGAGGGTAAGATCGACAACTTCAGTGCCTACGTAAAACCCGATGCGCAGTTCATTCCTCCGCACGAGATCAAGAAGGAGGACACCCGGTTGAAGGGCTTTGTCTGGCGCAACGACGAAAGACCGGTTCGCGAAGACGTAGTAAAACACGGTCTGTATGCCCGCAAACCACTCAAGTCTGCGACGCCACAGACTGACTCACCTGCGCCACGACAAAATTCTCCGAGGAAAACGGGCGAGCCTCCCGTGAAGAAGCCTATACCCCAAAAGGGGAAGCCGCAACGAACACCTTAGAGCGAAATTGCGCACTGCGCCAGCTATTTTTTTTGAAAAGCTAGGACCACCCTCCTTTTTCGATTATCTTTTGAATTGAATTAGTGTGACTCAATGAGACTGTGCCGGTTGATATCCCTGTTGTTGATTGGTTGGTCCTCAGGCTTCGCCCAAAGCCTTGAGTTTATAGACCGCCAGGATACTTATCTGGCAGCAGTCGGAGAAACACTCAACATCTACCTCCGGATCAAGAATACCACCGATAAGCCCCAGTACTACATCATCAGGAAAGTTTATTCCGATATGGGAAGCACCCAGAAGGGCTATTTCTGTATTGGTAAGGATTGCCTGGAGCAGGGCATGGACGAATTCTCGAAGCGCCTGGAGCCCGGCGAGACCCTGGATGGACTTGCCTACACGCTGGAGACAGGTATGGTTACAGGCCAGAACAGCTTCAAATTTGAAGTATTCCCCCGTGGCAACCCTTCGGCAGCCATTGAACATAACGTGTCTGTAAACGTCGAGGAAAAGCGCGCAAAGGCCCTTGTTTTCCAGTCAAAAGACATAACTATCCACGACGTATACCCGAACCCCGTTTCGGACATGGCCTTCATCGATTACACCATCCACAACGAAAATGTGAAGGCTAAAGTGGTGATCCACAACATCCTGGGCCGCACCATGAACGAGACCGACCTCCCCACGTCGGAGACCAAGATCAAGATCCAGGCCGACGAGCTGACCACCGGGGTATATTTCTATACCCTCTACCTCGACAACAACGGGGTGCTTACGAGGAAACTCATAGTTCGGAAGTAATTCTCCCCGCACCCGGCACCTAGCACCCAGCACCTTTTTCGTTATATTTGCAGGCTTATGCAATTCAGAACCCTTTTTAAGGCGCATGTTTGGATCGCTCTTGTGATTTTGGCCGCTTCCTGCAGCAAATTCAGGCGTATCCAGAAGAGTGAGGACTGGCGTGTTCGTTACGAGGCCGCCCTTAATTACTACGAAAAAAAGGACTACTACAGGGCCTCTATGCTGTTTGAAGACATCATGCCCATCGTACGCGGTCTCCCGGAGGGTGAAAAAGTAGAATTCTACCTCGGCTACTGCCAGTTCTACGAAAAGACATACCTGCTGGCTTCGAACCAGTTCAAGACATTTTATGAGACTTACGGCCGCAGCCCGCTCGCCGAAGAGGCTCATTTCATGTACGCATTCTCACTGTATACCTCGGCTCCTTCCTGGAACCTGGACCAGTCGGAGGGCATTGAGGCGATGGACGCCATGCAGAACTTCCTGAACAAATATCCCGACAGCAAATTCCGCGACCAGGCAACTGAGGTTATCACAACAAGCCACAATAAGCTCGAACAGAAAGGCTTCGAAAACGCGAAGCAGTACCTGATCCTCAGAAGCTATCAGGCGGCTATTATCTCATTTGATAATTTCAGGAAGAACTTTCCCGACTCGAAATACCTTGAGGAGATAGCGTACCTGAAAGTGCTGGCGCAGTACAAGCTGGCGGAGAAAAGCTTCCCCGATCTGCAGCCGAAGAGATTCAGGACTGTGATCGAATTGTACCAGGAACTGATCGATTCGTATCCCGGAAGCAAATTCCTGAAAGACGCTGAAAGAATGTACTCGGTAAGCCTTACGAAGGTGAACGAGAAAAAAGAAGTTAAATCTTAAATCATAAATCGTAAATCATAAATATTAATGGCAGCTCAACCATCAATTGTTACACGCGATATTGAAAAGATCGCAGGCCCTACAGGCAACATCTATGAATCAGTTGTTGTGATCTCTAAGCGCGCGCGCCAGATCGCTATCAATATCAAGGAAGAGCTTAGCGGCAAGCTTGCAGAGTTCGCGACAACAGTCGACAACCTGGAAGAAATTTTCGAAAACCGCGAGCAGATCGAGATCTCTAAATTCTACGAACGTATGCCAAAGCCTACATCGACAGCCATCGAAGAATTCCTCGAAGGCAAACTGATGTATCGCATGCGTTCTGAAACAGAAGAGAAAACAGAGGCGTAAATCATTAGTCATTGACCACTGACCATTGATCATTGATCATTGACCATTAACCATTGATCATTTATGCTTAAGGGCAGGAAAATTCTTCTCGGCGTAAGCGGAAGTATAGCTGCCTACAAAGCGGCGGTACTCACAAGGCTTCTTGTTAAAGAAGAAGCTGAAGTAAAGATCGTAATGACACCAGCGGCGTTAGACTTCGTAACGCCGCTCACTTTTTCTACACTTTCGAAGAACCCTGTTTACACGAAGTTCCAGAAGGACGAATCGGGCGAATGGAATAATCACGTTGAGCTGGGCATGTGGGCCGATGCCATGGTGATAGCCCCGGCATCTGCCAATACAATCGCCAGGATGGCGAACGGACTTTGTGATAACCTGCTGATGGCTTGCTATCTGTCGGCGCGCTGCCCGGTGTTCTTCGCTCCTGCCATGGATCTCGATATGATGAAGCATCCGGCGACACAGGAGAACCTTGCGAAGCTCCAGGCTTTTGGTGTAAAGCTTCTCGAACCTGGTTTCGGAGAGCTCGCCAGTGGACTGATCGGTCTTGGCCGCATGGCCGAACCCGAAGAGATCGTTCATCAATTGAATATCCATTTCGCGACGAGTGGATCTCTGCGAGGCAAAAGAGCCCTCGTAACTGCCGGTCCTACCCACGAGGCGATCGACCCCGTAAGATTCATAGGCAACAATTCAAGCGGTAAGATGGGATTTGCGATAGCCGAAGCATTGGCTTCGCGTGGAGCAAAAGTTGATCTTGTATCGGGTCCTACTCATTTAACAACACAGCATCCCGACGTACAGATCACGCGTGTTACCAGCGCCGAAGAGATGTACAACGCTTGTGCATCGATATTCCCTAAAATGGACATCACCGTGCTGTCGGCAGCAGTTGCAGACTTTCGTCCTGCCGTAAGGGCCGATCAGAAGATCAAGAAAGGCGAAGGCGGATTAACGCTCGAACTCACGAAAACATACGACATAGCCAGCGAACTCGGTAAGATCAAGAAGCAGGGACAGCTACTTGTCGGCTTTGCACTTGAGACCAACAACGAGAGGGACAATGCACAGAAGAAGCTTAATTCGAAGAATTTTGATTTCATCGTGTTGAATTCTTTGAAAGATGAAGGCGCGGGCTTCGGTCACGACACTAACAAGATCACGATCATTGGCAAAAATGACCTCGTGAAGGAATTTAATTTGAAGAGCAAAAAAGAAGTTGCGAACGACATCGTTAATTCAATTATTGACAATGGCAAGTAGACTTCTTATTTGGATACTCCTGGTTGTGACAATTCCAGCCTTTTCGCAGGAATTGAACTTCAAGGTCACTGTGAACGCCGATCAGATCCAGACAACCGATCGAAATGTGTTCAGGGACATGGAGCGTTCATTTGCCAACTTCCTCAATTCACGCAAGTGGACACAGGATTCATACAAGAATTATGAGCGCATCAACTGCGCGATCTTTTTGAACATTAGCAAGATGCCATCGATCGGGAATTTTGTAGCCAGTGCGCAGATCACCGCGGCGCGTCCCGTCTATGGAAGTAACTACGAAACTGTGTTGTTGAATTTTGCCGATCGCGAATGGGAATTCGAATACATCGAATCGCAACCACTCGAATACAACGACAACACTTACATCACTAATCTTACATCGATGCTTGCCTTTTATGCATACATCGTGCTTGGTTTCGATTACGATTCGTTTGGCGAAATGGGTGGCAATCCATATTTCCAGAAGGCGTTGATGGTAGTGAACAATGCACAGCCTTCGAACAGGCCGGGTTGGCAGGCGTTGGGTGGGAACCGCAGCAGGTATGCCCTGCTCGAGAACATCAACAATCCGCAGATGCTGGAGCTCCGAAAGAACACTTACCGTTATCACAGGCTTGCCCTCGATGCGTATGCGAAGAATCCCGACGAGGCGAGAACGATCATTCTCGAAGTCCTGAGAAATATCAAAAAAGCGTGGACCATCAATCCCAGTTCCATTTTCGTGGTCACCTTCTTCGACGCCAAGGCCACCGAGCTGGTGAACGTGTTTTCGGAAGGAAACCTGACCGTAAGGCGAGAGGCGTACGATATCCTCACCTCCGTTGATCCAAAGCGGAATATTTACCAGAAAATTATTAGCAATTAGGTCAGGAAATCCTGATGTGATTTTCTTCTGCGGGCAATATATTGCACGTCATGCTCCGCCAGCTTACAATAAAAAATTACGCCCTTATTCAGCACCTGGAGATGGAGCCGGCGGCTGGCCTCAACGTTATTACTGGCGAGACCGGCGCGGGTAAATCGATCATGCTGGGCGCCGTGGGGCTCCTGCTGGGCAATCGCGCCGACACGAAAGTGCTGTGGGACGAAAACGAAAAGTGCATTACCGAAGCCGAGTTCGAGATAGGCGCCTATAAGCTTCAGAAACTTTTCAAGAGCGAAGATCTCGACTACGAACCGCGGACCGTTATCCGTCGCGAGATAAGTGCCAACGGCAAGAGCCGCGCCTTTATCAACGACACGCCTGTTACACTAGACGTACTCCGCAAGATCACCTCGCGGCTCATGGATGTACATTCACAGCATGAAACGCTCGAGCTCGGGTCGAGAACATTCCAGCTGAACCTGATCGACTCGTATGCAGGGAATCAAAAATTACTGGAGCAATACGAAGCGCAATGGCTTGCTTTCACAACCGCTAAGCAGGAATACGAAACACTCCTCGGCGAGTCGAATGCATTGAAGCAGGAAGCGGACTTCGTAAAATTCCAGCTCGATGAGTTAACTAAAGCGTCGTTCGCGGAAGGGGAACAGGAGACGCTTGAATCGGAGCTGAAGATCCAGGAAAACGCCGAAGAGATCAAAAGCAAGCTCAACCACGTTATACAAGCACTCGGTTCTTCGGAATTTGCAGTAAGCACGTTGCTTGGCGATGCTCGCGCCCAACTGAACGCCATCTCATCTTATTCGGCTTCGTATCAATCGCTTCACAAAAGAATAGAGAGCTTAAAGATAGAGCTGGATGATATCCTCAAAGAGATCGAAAGCGAAGAAGAGAACGTTGAATTCGACGAAACACGCCGCGAAGATGTCAGTCAACGTTTAAGTGTTCTCTATACGTTGTTCAAAAAACACAGGGTCAATACGATCGCCGAACTCATCAAAGTACAGGAAGATTTTGCAACGAAGTCATCGAAAGTGAATAACCTCGATTCATTACTCGCCGACCTCAAGCAGAAGACTTCGAAAGCAGAAGAAGAACTTCACGCGAAAGCCGACGCCCTGAGCAAAGCACGGCAGAAAGTATTCGGTCCGCTCTCAAAACAGATGATGACGTTGCTGAAAGAGCTCGGCATCCCCGACGCCAAAGTGAAGATCGAAAGCGAAGACATCGCTCCCGGTCCTACCGGCAAAGACAACGTAGAAGTGTTCTTCTCCGCAAACAAGGGAATCGACGTACGGCCATTAGCCCAGGTTGCCTCGGGTGGCGAATTCTCCCGTGTTATGTTCTGCCTTAAGTACATCATGGCAGAAAAAACCGCAATGCCTACATTGGTGCTCGACGAGATAGATACCGGTGTTTCAGGCGAGATCGCGATAAGCCTCGGTAAGCTCATGAAAGAAATGGGACAAAGTCACCAGGTGATCTCGATCAGTCACCTGCCACAGATCGCTGCGCGCGGCGATGCTCATTATTTTGTGTTCAAGAACAGCACATCCAAAAAGACAGTTAGCTCAATCAAGAAGCTAACCGCCGAGGAACGTATCGAAGAGATTGCGAAGATGATCGGTGGTGCAAAGCCATCGGCAAATGCAATAGCCAACGCTAAAGAGCTGATCAGCAGTAAATAGCTTTCTTTTTCTTATATTAGGTATAACTATAAGCTGTTTACCTACAATCCCCTATTTGGCTATGAATATTTTCGTTGCCCGATTGAATTTTAAGACCAGGCGTGAAGACCTGGAGCAGGCGTTCGCCCAATACGGGCAGGTTGCGTCTGCAAAAATTGTTAAAGACCGTGAGACCGGCCGGTCTAAAGGATTTGGCTTTGTTGAAATGCCCAACGACGACGAAGCAAATAAAGCTATCGCAGCGCTGAATGAGACCGAGCTGGATGGCCGTACCATCGTCGTTAAACCAGCAAATCCTAAGGGGGAGAATCACTAATAATCACTAATTTCCGGCATACCTAAGCGTATGTCTGAAGCTCCTGCCTCCACCTCTCTCAAGAGAATTGGTTTCTTTCTCGGGCCATTACTCTTCCTGCTCATCATTTTATTTGTCGACCCCAACCTCATAGCGCCCGGCGCGACGAAGGTGATAGCCGTCGGCGTATTCATGATCACATGGTGGATAACCGAGGCCGTTCCGAACCCCGTAACTGCATTGCTGCCCTTGATACTCTTCCCTGCGCTCGGCGTTATGAATATGACCAATTCCGCAGCACCTTACGCCAATCCGTCGGTGTTCCTCTTCATGGGCGGCTTTTTGATCGCATTGGCGCTCGAGAAACACAGGCTCCACGAACGTATTGCTATCAATCTTATCAGGCTCACGGGCACTTCGGGCAACGGGATCATTCTTGGCTTCACACTGTCGAGCGGACTCATCAGTATGTGGATCAGCAATACAGCAACAGCCCTCATGATGTTACCGATCGGTGTATCGGTGATCCAGCTCTTGAAAAGATCCGGCTCCGATGAGCCAATGACGAAAGGGGAAAAGAATTTCGCCCTGGGGTTAATGTTGAGCATCGGCTATGCGGCCAGTCTCGGTGGCATGGCTACTATCATCGGCACGCCTCCCAATGTCGTGTTCGCGGGTTTCGCCAAAGAATTTTATAACCAGGATATCTCCTTCTTTCGCTGGATGGTGATCGGTGTTCCGCTTTCGTTGATCACTCTGTTCTCGTGTTATTTCATGATCACGCGTTGGCTGTTCCCCAATAAGCTTCCGAAGATCGAAGGGTCGGAGCTATTGATCTCCAACAAGCTTAAGGAACTCGGTCCCATGAAAAAAGAAGAGAAGCTTACATTGCTCGTCTTCGCGCTCACATCTTTCTTCTGGATCTTTCAACAGCCGCTGAACGCTCTCTTCGGAGCCGAAATATTCAACGATACGAACATCGCCGTCACCGGCGGTGTATTGATGTTCCTCGTGCCCATTGACTTTAAAGCAGATGAGTTTCTGATCTCATGGGACGACACCAAAAAACTTCCCTGGGGTATATTGATCCTGTTTGGTGGTGGTATCTCGCTGGCGAGAGGCATGGAGTCGACCGGCATTATTAAAGCTATCGGCGATTCTATAGCCAGTCAGCAAGGTGTTTCTATCTGGACTATGATGTTCTTACTAACGCTTGCTTCGATCGTGCTCACGGAATTCATGAGCAACGTGGCGTTGGTGACTATATTCGTTCCAGTGGTTTTTGGTATTGCGGAAGGATTGCATTTCGATCCGTACATTCTCGCATTGCCGGTAACGTTTGCCGCGAGCTGTGCCTTCATGTTCCCGATCTCCACACCGCCGAATGCGATCGTCTTTTCAAGCGGTCACATCAAGATGCAGGAAATGATCAAGGCCGGTTTCGTACTCGATCTTCTTTGTATGGCCATCATCTTCATCCTGTCAGTCCTGTTCTTCAGTAATTTCAGCCTGGTGATATGATAAAAAAACAGGGTCTTAGTCGACCCTGTTTTTTGTTTTCTTTTCTTCTATGATATAGGCGAGAAGTAAGCCAAGACCGCCGAAGATCATTAGCATCGAGAAGTATGCTGTTTCATCCATGTGATGGAACGACTCTTCGAGGAAGAAGCCAACGATCAATCCCATTCCAGCTCCGATCAGTAACAGGGCCCAGCGAAGGACCGGCGAAGGATTACTTGTCTTATCTCTTCTGAAAAGTTTTGGATCAAGCCCTTTTTCGATGATTGCCATTCTTTCGAGGTTCTCGAACTTTCTCAGGTAGACAACCATTACGAATGCTCCCAGGCTGATGATGATGGGAAGCATGATTCCGAGTACTCCTTCCATTCCGTGCATATTAGTTTACTTTAAGAGGTCTGTTTTGCTGCTATGACGCACGGATTTCAGATCACGTTACATGCCTTTCCAAAATTATTTCCTCTCATCCACACGGCGTTCCAGGGCGTCTATCTTCTTCTGCTGCTCTATAATGTAGAGCGTAAGTTCTTCAATTTTCTTCAAAAGCAGGTTTTCCATTTCGCCCAGTGCAAGCCCATTTTCTTTGATCTCTGCAGCGGAAGGTATCTCTGGAAGGTGACTATGTGCCGCAATGTATTTCTCCAGGTCGGAGAGTGGAAGCAGATTGTAATCTTTCTTAAAGACATAGTCTGCCGGATCCCATGTGGAGGCCTCTACCCTTACTTCCTTACTGCGGATAACCCCGTTTACTTCCAGTTTATTCGCAGGACTTGCCTGGCCGATACCAACGTTTCCATCGTGCGTGATCACCATTCTTTCTTTCATTGCGTTGCTGGCGTCCCAGAGGTTGAACGTCATTTTTGGACGACTACCCCAATAGGTCTCTTTTACAGCTATCCTTGCTTCTATGTTGTTGTTGCCAGAATTGTTTCCGAGGCTGAAATCAAGCGCAACGCCGGATGAGTTGTTCGGAGAACCAGGGTTTGTTTGCGACAGCGTGAGCACTGAAGATACGGTACTGTTGTTGCCATCTACTCTCACTTCGAGCGCCGTTCTTGCCGATTTTGGATCGTTTCCTATACCTACGTTTCCCGTCGCGTTCATTGCGAACCTTGCACGGGAAGCCAATTGAGCAGACGTGAATGTCTGATCGGACGAAGAGACATGGGGTACAGTTAACAGTGCAAAGTTTCCGAACGGATCTCCCATCATCATTGCGCCTCCATTATGTGTACCATCCCCCATGGCGGTCCACCCGCCCGATGTATTCTCCCACACCTGGAACCCTATATAAGCAGACGCCCAGCCGAGATTGGCGCGCCGGTCGGCCGGTATTCGTCCCAACGACAGCTTAACCCCCGGATCACTCAGGTTCAACTGTGCTGGGAATCCCGATGTTGATCCGATCCCAACATTACCACTATTGTAGTAGATGTTCGGGGCACTGGTGGTCCATTGTGCGAACAATGTTGTCCAGAAAACGCAAGCCAGAACAAGCAGAATTAGTTTTTTCATGGTTTTTACATCATTTTATATTCGATGCGACCAGAATTTATGCTAAAATCACCGAGGTAATGATTGTAACGTACCCCCTAAATTCTGCGTCATAGGTTCCGTGATCACGATACAGGAAGAAAACGTGCTGATCGACCGAATACTGGCCGGTGAAGAGCGCTGCTATGCAGAGCTGGTCGACCAGTATAAGTCGTACGCATATACTATAGCCCTGAAGATCGTGAACAATCGTGCCGAAGCTGAAGAGGTTGCGCAGGATGCTTTCATTAAGGCATTCAACTACCTGAAGAACTTCAACCGCCAGGCACGTTTCAGTACCTGGTTGTACCGCATCGTTTTCAATACGGCTATCAGTTACAAGAGAAAGAACAGGATTGTAACTGAGGCGATCGACAACAAGCATGTCGAAAATCCTGAGCGCGCCGACACGGCCGTAGAACGCGAAGACAAAACGATGTTCCTCAACAAGGCACTGAAAAAATTAAATGAAGCAGATCAATTGGCCATCCAGTTGTTCTACATAAAAGAGTTCTCGCTCGAAGAAGTTGCCGACCTGATGGGGCAAAATGTTAATACGATCAAGGTTCGTATACATCGTGCCCGCCAGCGACTCGCCGACGAGCTCAAATTGATGTTAAAAAAAGAAGCGTTAACTTTGTGACCATGCACCGCGACGATAGTAATAATACAGACAAGGAACTTCGCCTGATAGACGAGACGCTTGCAAAGGGCAAGCTCGAAAGTCCGTCGTCGAACTTCACACACCGGGTGATGATGAACCTTCATTCGTTGCCGGTAGCTTCTTCGCTGTCGCCCAGGAACGGTCTGTTGTTATTAGGTGGAACATTCGTAGCCGTTCTGATCCTGACGTTCCTCGTGAGCGGCGGCACGTTCGATACAGTAAATGAAACGATCAGTCTTCCCGAAGTAAAAGATATCAAGACAACCGTGCCTGTAAACGGGAAGTGGATAATGAAGGGACTTATTTTTCTGAATATAGTCCTGGCGTTTATTATTTTCGACAGGACTATACTCAGACCATTATTCAATAAAAGGGCTTCGAACTTCTAGGTAGCCCAGGTTTTTCCAACTTCAGAAAGCGGGATACATCCTTTGTAAGCGCCGGGCACTGCTACATACTGCAGTACCTGGGTTGCGCCCGGTTCGGATGTAAAGAAGCCGACTACGGTAAGCTCCTTCATGGTAAGAAGGAAGGGACGAGGCTTGTCTTTATTGGCTTCGTCTTTGTACCATGCAATGGCCTCGCCATGGGCCTTGGTAACATACTCCACTTGTTCTTCGGGACTTAGGTCCATGAAGCCGTTGGCGCCTTTATCAAACTCGTCGAGACCTTTCAGGAAGTTGTCCTGGTCTTCTTTCTTGTAGCAATCCTTAACGAGGATATCGATGAAGGAAGGGACTCCGGCTTCTTTTGCGCCGGGAGTATCGGTCTTAGGAATGATGATCTCGGCAACTTCGGCGACTATCGACGCTTGTTCCGGTTTCAGGAATGTTGGTTGGAATCCAAGCTCGGGCTTAGCTTTGCAACCGTTCATCACTGCGGCCAGGGTCGGAGCCGAAATGGCGTAGCCCAGTACAAGACCCGCCTTTTGTAATGCTTCTCTTCTGTTCATATTATTCTTATACAGATTAGGTACTAGATGTTTTGTTTATTGAGTTCCGACACAGCATGATCTACAGCGCGTGCAGTGAATGCCATGTAGGTAAGCGAAGGGTTCACACATGCAGCCGATGTCATGAACGATCCGTCGGTAACAAACACGTTCGGAGAAGCGTGTACCTGGTTCCATTTGTTGAGTACCGACGTCTTGGGATCTTTACCCATGCGAGCGGTTCCCATTTCATGAATACCGAGACCGATACCGTGCTGGTTCTCGCGATCATAAGGCTTCACATTTTTAAGACCTGCTGCTTCGAGCATTTCAGCAGCATCGTTGGCCATATCAACACGCATCTTGAACTCATTCTCTCTGAAGATGGTATCGAAAGTAAGCGTCGGCAAGCCATATTTATCTTTCACGTCTTTGTTGATCTCAACATAGTTTTCGTGATAAGGAAGAATTTCTCCGAAGCCGCCGAGGCCCATGTTCCATTTACCAGGTGTTGTTACTTCTTCTTTCAAGGCCGCACCGATGCTCATCTCGGCGATCATTCTCGACCATGCCTGGCGACTTGCACCGCCCTGGTATCCGAAGCCACGGAGGTAATCGCGCTTCTCCTGACCGGGAAGATTCCTGAAGCGGGGAACATATAAGCTGTTTGCACGACGTCCGGAGTAATATTGATCTTCGAATCCATCGTATTCGCCAGACGCGCCAACGCCGAGGTGGTGGTCCATGATGTTGTGTCCAAGCTCGCCGCTGTCGTTGCCGAAGCCGTTAGGGAATCGGTTGGAAACAGAGTTCATCATAATATAAGTTGAACCCATCGTAGACGCGCAGAGGAAGATGATCTTCGCCGAGAACTCCAGTTGCTCACCGGTTTCTGCATCGAGTACTTTCACGCCTGTTGCCTTCTTTTTCTGTTCATCGTACACGAGCTCATACACAATTGAATTAGGGCGGAGCGTCATGTTACCTGTTTTTTGAGCGGCGGGTAATGTGGACGAGTTACTGCTAAAGTATGCTCCGAAAGGACAGCCACGGCTGCAAAGATTGCGATACTGGCAGCTTCCACGTTGAGGACTCTTGTCATGCGTGAGCTTATCGGTGATGTGAGCGATACGACCGATGGTCATTACGCGGCCGAATTTCTCCATGGTAGATTTTCTCACCTCTTTTTCGAGGCAGTTCATTTCCATTGGGGGCTGGAACACGCCATCAGGAAGCTGAGGGAGGTTTTCGGCCTGGCCTGTTACACCGATGAAAGTCTCCACGTAATCGTACCATGGCTTTATTTCTGCATAACGGAGCGGCCAGTCGATGGCTATACCGTCTTTTGCGTTTGCTGTGAAGTCGAGGTCGCTCCAGCGATAGCTATGACGGCCCCACATGATCGAACGGCCACCGACGTGATATCCACGCATCCAATCGAAGCGTTTGCCTTCTTTTTCGGTGTAAGGATTTTCGAGGTCGTTAACAAACCAGTGTTTGGTTGACTGGTGTACTGTATACCCGGTCCTGTTTTGCTTGAATTGGTTCTTAAGATCTTCTTGTGTGGGACGGCCGCCGTTGGGGAACTCCCATGGGTCTTTTGTGGCGGTGGGATAATTCGGGTGCTCGACCATCGGTCCTCTTTCGAGAACGAGAGTCTTCAATCCCTTTTCCGTCAGTTCCTTCGCTGCCCAGCCACCGCTAATGCCTGTACCGACTACAATGGCATCGTAGGTATTTTGCTGTTGAGCTTTAATGTTCAGATTCATGATTAAAC
The DNA here is from genome assembly GCA_964490505.1 of uncultured Ohtaekwangia sp. Taxonomy (GTDB): domain Bacteria; phylum Bacteroidota; class Bacteroidia; order Cytophagales; family Cyclobacteriaceae; genus ELB16-189. Next base: position 350,552 of record CAZBCP010000004.1, read on the forward strand.
AAAGGTTTTAGATTTTGAAAAGGTAGTGGATTTTGATATAAAGAAAAAGCCCTGTAGTACGTGGACTACAGGGCTTTGTGTGTCATAAGAGGAAGGTTATTTCTTCCTGACTAAAATATCGCCGTTGTAATTTCTCATGATGAATTCTGGGCCGCCGCCATTAACATCTCCTCTCACCCACTCATCCAGGGTGACTTTATAAGTGCCGCCTTTCGAGTCGGTTTTCTGAACGGGTGCGGCTGCTGCCAATTTCACGTCGAAGCCGGTCATGATCTCGCCTTGTTGTGTCTTCATTTTCAACGAAGCTTTGAGTGCGGCAGGAAAAGTCAGGTCGATGTCACCATTGTAAGTTATGAATGACATCGGTGTTCCGTCGGAAACCTTGTCGAACGTTACTTTGATCTCGCCGTTGTAAGTTGTTGCTACCACGGAGCCGGAGATGTTCTCGGCCTGGATCTCGCCATTATAGTTGGTGAGCTCGATCTCGCCCTGGATATTACTAACATCGATATCGCCGTCGTTGTAAGTGTGGAGTGTCATGTCCATGCTACTGGGAACTTCGAGGATGAGGTTGCATTTGTTGCTCCACGAATCGGAAGTTACCTTAACGAAGTTTGCGTTCTCGGAGATCTCGAGGTCGAGTGTTCCACCGCCGATGCGTTTGAGTCCACTCTTGTTTCCTCTGCGATGATCGTCGTCATCATGGTCATCATGGTCGTCGTGATCTTTACCGCTTGAGTATTTCACGAGGATGTCTTTTCGGGCCGTTCCCTTTACGGAGATCGAACCGTAGTTGATGTATACTTTCAGCTTTCCCTTTTTTGCCGGATCGCTGAGGGGAATGGGTATCTCACCGGAATCCTGCCCATAGGAGGCAAGAGAGATCAGTACCAATACTATTGAACAAATTATATTTTTCATGTTTCTATTTTTCTTTGATGTAAGCATTACCATTAAATGTTTCGAAGTCGAGGAAAGGTCCGCCGGCTCCGATCTTGAACCTGCTGCCGCCCAACTTATAGCTAACGCCCTTGCCTTTGTCGGATTTCAGCATCTCTGATGGAAGAGACTCAAGATTATTCACGTTCGTATAAAGATCTCCATTGAAACTCTCGAAGCCTACGTTGGCGGCGAGGCCTTTCACGAACAGCACATTCACGTCGCCATTCAGTGAATAGTACCTGCATTCGCCGTTGGGATTCTTTGAGTATTCTACGTCCACATCTCCGTTGATGGTAGACGCATATGTTGCGGGGCCGCTGATGTTCTCGAGCTTTATGCTCCCGTTGATGTTCTCTGCTCCGCTATAGCCGGCAATGTTCTTTAGCTCTACGTCGCCATTATTGATCGTCGATGCAAGCACGTTGACTCCCTGGGGTACTTTTATCGTGAAGTCCATGTCCCACTGGTAGGTCTTGTCATTGTCACAGCCCTGGCAGTTGTTGTTCCAGTTGTATCCCCAGCCACCATAACGGCGATGGTTGTTGTAGTTCCTTTTGCTACGTGCCTTACCGAACTCGTCGCACACGCCCTGCACGTATAAGATGATCGTATCTGCAAGATCGACGACACCGAGTTGGATGTCGGCCTTACCGCGTTCGAGACGCTCGTTTGTTTTTGCGTAGATCTGCTTGTTTGCTTCCACGATCACTTTGTCGCCCGAGTACCCTTCAATTCTTATGAAACCATCAATGTTCAATACCATCAATGTTGCCTGTGTTTTCTTTTCGAACTGGAGCTCTTTGGTGATCTTTTCCTGGAAGGACTGAGCCATGATCACACCTGGGATGAGGGCGCAGACTGTTAATAGAAGCTTTTTCATTTGACTAAAGTTTAGATCAAAACATTGATGCTCTCCTTGATTTTATTTTTCACCTCGATGGGTGTTTTTTCGTCTTTAAAGATCTTATCGAATTCGCGGACGGATCTCTTTTCCTGTAATTGGCCCATGAGCTCGGCGAGAGCAACCTGTACGAGAGGCGACTCTTGTTTGGCGATCGAGCGAATGAGCTCCTCGCGTACTTTTCCATCTTTCGAATACGTTGCTAATGCTTCGAGCGCGGCAAGTCTCACGTTCACACTGGGATCGCTGTTGAGCGTTTGAAACAGCGCAGTAGTTACCGTTTGACTTACCCGGTCCATTTCCGTGGTGAGGCTCACCGCTTTAAGGCGATCGGTGGCCGATTCCTTCTCGAGCAGCGACAACATCATCGTTTCCTTTAATGCCACTACCTGCGCGGTCAGTTGTTCCACATCGGAGTCTTTACGTCCATTGAAAAGATATCCGCTGGCGAATCCTGCAATGATCAGAGCCATAGAGAAAGCAAGCCTGGGCGCAAGCCAATTCCATGAAGGCATCGAGAAAGAGAAGGACGAAGACTCTTGTTTCTTTTTCTCTTTAGCCAACATGGCATAAAACTTATCATCCATTGCAAGCGAAGCCGAAGGTGATTCGATCGCGATCAATCGTTCCTCAAGAATGTCGAGGCTACGAAGCTGCGTGAGCTCCACTTTGCCGTCTTCGATCAGTTGTTCCAGTTGCTGTAGCTCCGACGGATCTGTAAGACCTTCGTTATACTTCGCAACCAGCTCATCAATCTTATTCTGTTCCATGTTCGTTGATCGTTGTTCGTTTTTCGTTGTTCGTTTCTCGTTGTTCGCTCACCAGCTCGTCACATCGTTTTTTCCAGCTGTTGATAGATAACCTTCAGCTCTTGCAGCGCCCTGAATACTTTCACTTTAACAGCGCCTTCGGAGCATCCGAGTATCTCCCCTATTTCCTTGTACTTTTTTTCCTGGTACTTGCTGAGGAGGAGAATTTCTCTTTTGTCCGACGGCAACCGGTCCATCGCCAGTTGCAGCATCGCATTCTTCTCCGTCACCTGCATTTCACCTTCGCGATTCTCTTCGTGTCCCAGCCGATCCTGCCAATCGTCGACCGACTCTTTCCACTTCAGTTTGTCTTTGCGGAAGTGGTCATGACTCACGTTCCTTGCAATGTGAAACATCCATGTTCTGAAGTCCCCTTCCCCGCGGAAAAGGTGTCGGTATTTCAGGATCCGGAAGAACGTGTTCTGGACCAGGTCTTCACTCAGCTCCTGGTTACGGTTCATCCCGTAAAAGAACCCGTACAACTGCCTCTTATAGCGCTCGAAGAGTAGCCCCAAACGGCCCACGTCGCCATCGCGGACTGCAATCATCAAGGCATTGTCTGAAAGAGCTTCCAAAAGGCCGTAAATAAGGTTTTTTAGCTAGTTTCGTGTAGGATAACTTGCCCTTCGGGCGGTAGTTACAGGTTCCAAAAAAGAAATTTATGAAATATCTGATCGTGCTCTCTGCAGTGCTGTTTTTCTGCAGCGACCAAACAGCCGACAAACGTAAGCTTGTTTGGTCCGACGAATTCAATAATCCCGGCAAACCGGATGCTGCTAAATGGGATTACGATATCGGTGGCGACGGTTGGGGTAACAATGAGCTTCAATATTATACCAACGATCCAAAGAACGTGCGTGTAGAAGATGGCAATCTTATTATCGAAGCGAGAAAGGAGTCGAAGGACAAGAACGGTTATACATCGACGCGTATCGTATCGAAAAATAAAGGCGACTGGAAGTACGGACGGATAGAGATCAGAGCCAAGCTACCGAAAGGCCGTGGCACATGGCCTGCGATATGGATGCTCCCCACGGAATGGAAATACGGCGGATGGCCCGAGAGCGGTGAAATAGACATCATGGAACACGTCGGATTCGATCCGGGTGTCATTCACGCCAACCTGCATTCAGGAAAATATAATCACATTAAAGGCACAAACATCGATGGAAAGGTTACGGTCGCCGATGCCATGGATAACTTTCATGTGTACGCGATCGACTGGAATAAAGAGAAGATCGATTTCTATGTCGACGATAAGATGTATCACTCACTTAAACACGAACCCGGCGACGACTGGATGGGCTGGCCGTTCGATGAGAAATTTCACCTTATCATGAACATTGCGGTTGGAGGTAATTGGGGCGGGCAAAAGGGTGTCGATGAAGCTATATGGCCTCAGAAGATGGAGATCGATTATGTAAGGGTGTATCAATGATTTGTGATTCGTGATTCGTAATTGCAATCACGAATCACAAATTATAGAATCAATTGTTCTTCCCTATCGCACTCAATTTATTCCTCTCACTCTGAAGTTCTCTTGAAATTTTCACTTCTTTCTCGAGTGCCTTTTTTCTGAACGCATCGAATTCCGACATGATACCGTGAATTGTGAGCTCCTTCTCCCTATTGGAACGGCGCAGAACATTAAATGTACTGAATACAGCAAGGAGGGCAATAACCAGCGCCGCTATGATCACCAACGATGTTGTTACAAATACGCTCTTCGCTATATGCATTCCAAACAGATTCATGTGGGTACGTTCGTAAGCCGACTCCTGCAGTGAAACTTCTGCTTCTTTTACTTTGTCGGCCGCGCCCTTGATCTCCCCATTGAGCTTCGCTATAGTGCTATTGGCTGCTCTCAGGTCGGCTTTCGCTTTCGCAAGAGAGTCCATATTGATCTTCCATACACCATCCAGGATGACGTTTTTAATGACTTTGTAATCATTATATGATTCAGCTTTGTCTTTCATCACTTCGAATCGCTCGTTGAGGTTATAATTACCTTCAAGAGCTTCACGTGATTGAGCTGTAACCAACGTCACTAAAAACAGGGAAACACAAAGCATCATCAATTTCTTCATGGTGAGATCATTTTAAACCGCGAACCTAATCCATAGCAAAAAGCATGTCAACACGCATCTTTTGAATGCCTTTCTGCTTCGATAAATTAAACTTCTGGCCGTTGAATGTGAGAGAGTTACACTGTACTTTTATGGTTTCGAAAATATGGCCAAAAGAGGCCGGCCATATATCCCCTTTCTCACACATGGCCCGGTTGCTTTACATGAGGTTACTTTTCATGGCCGTCCTGGTGGTTTGCCGGGGCGTTGCTGCGGCCCAGATACCGGCAATCCCGGACAGCTCAGCCAATTTCAATTCGGACTTCCATTTTCAGCTAACTACAGTTACGCAATATCATCCGTCGTTCAGCGCACCCTATACCGGGGCAAATAGTTTACAAACTAGCGAAGAAAATGCAACTACTCTGACGTCGACGTTCTTTTGGGGAGTTCAGGTTGGAAAGCTGTTTGAAATCTATGTAAACCCTGAAATAGCGGGCGGTGCGGGGCTTAGCAGCGCAAAAGGTATTGCGGGGTTTACGAATGGAGAGGCATTCCGGGTTGGCAATCCATCGCCTACGATCTACGTAGCAAGGGCATACGTGCGTCGTTCGTTCAATATTGGTGGCGAAGAAGAAAAGTTTGGTGAGAGCGCCAACCAGGTGAATAAGACCCGTACCAAAAAGTATTTCGATGTAGTCCTCGGCAAATTCAGCATCGCCGACTTCTTCGATAACAATAAATTCAGTCACGACCCACGATCGCAGTTTTTTAACTGGTCTTTAATGTCGGCTGGCGGCTGGGATTACCCCGCCAACGTTAGAGGCTACACCTGGGGCGCTATGATGGAGCTTGGCACCGAAAAGTTTAAAGCGAGGCTGGCCGCAGTCATGGTGCCTACAGAAGCGAACGGCAACACTATGGATACGAAGATCGGCAAGGCCCGTTCGCATACTATTGAATTCGAAAAGCCAATCAAACTTTTTGGACAAACGGGAACGATAAGACTACTTGGTTTCTACACGATAGCACACATGGGTAATTATAACGAAGCGACCAGGTTAATTCCAGTCGGTGGCGATCTTGTGGGGACGAGAAAATACAGTCGCAACAAGTACGGAGGATCGATCAACATCGAGCAACCGTTGTCCGATGCCTGGGGATTCTTCGCAAGAGGCAGTTGGAACGATGGAAAGAATGAAACGTGGGCGTTCACGGAGATCGATCGTTCGATTAGCGCCGGCATCGTGCAGAAAGAAGGATTTCTAAAGAGAGAGAGCGATGAACTGGGGATAGCGACCGTGGTGAATGGTATTTCGGGACCACACAGGGATTATCTCAAGAATGGCGGATATGGCTTCATCATTGGCGATGGCAATTTGAATTACAAGCCCGAATGGATCACGGAGATCTACTATAAGATCAATCTTTTTTATCGCGGTTTTTGGCTTACACCTGATTATCAATTTGTACTTCACCCTGCTTACAATGCAGACAGGGGTCCGGCAAACATTCTTTCTCTCAGGGCCCATATAGAACTTTGAAAATGTTGAGGTCGTCTTTATTCCTGCTATTCGTTCTATACGTGTGCACTTCATTCGCCCAGGATCTTCCGGCCGATCCCGATAAAGCCGCGCGTGCTCCTGTTCAGAACAAAAGAAAGAAAGATCGCTACGTTGTTTTCCCTGTCGTTGTGAAATCACCCGAATACCGATGGGGAGCAGGTGGTGCTGGAACATTCTTCTTTAAGATCGGCAAAGACAGTCTCGCACGCACGTCGAGCTTCAAGGCAGTTACATTCTTCACACTGCGAAAGCAACTCGTGGCAGCTACGGAAGGCAACATCTACTTCCCCAACGAAAAGTATATCATTTACGTGGTCTCATCGGCGACAAGGTTTCCCGATAAGTTTTGGGGACTCGGTAATGAGACGCCGAACTCGGCTCTCGAGAATTATGCCATCTCGCAGTTCAGTATTTTTCCGAAGCTGATGCGTCGTGTGTATTCGCAGATGTATGCTGGCATCGGTTATGAATTCCAGCATGTATTCAGATTCGACTATGACCGAAGCGGGACAAGTGTTTTCGATCGCGAAGATATTGTTGGAAGGAACGGCGGTTGGGTGTCGGGCCCTGGTGCAACAGTTACATGGGACAATCGAAATCATGCATTCACACCTTCGAAAGGATTCTACATGCAGTTCTACGTTGGCGTGTACCGACAAGCCGTCGGCAGTGATTTCAACTTCGCCGTAAGAAATCTCGATGTCAGAAAATATATTGCGCTGTCGAAGGATGTCGTGTTGGCATTCCAGGCAAACCTGATTTCAACTTCGGGTGATGTGCCCATCCGACAGCTTACGAATATCGGGTCGAACTCATACATGCGCGGCTACTACGAAGGAAGATACACCGATAAGAACTTATTGGCTTTCCAATCGGAGCTCAGGTTCCCATTATATAAACGATTCGGTATGGTCACGTTTGCCGGCGTTGGACGTGTCGGTAATGCATTGAGAGATGTATTCATACCACAACACCTTAAACCGTCGATCGGTGCCGGGATCCGTTTCGCTTTGAGCCCACAAGAGAAGCTGCACCTGCGTGTGGATGCGGGGTTCGGGAATAAGTCGAATGGAACGTATCTGAATATGGGGGAAGCCTTTTAACATTGAACATTGAACATTGGTCATTGGTCATTGACCTCGAACGTCGAACGTCCAACATCGAACATTCCGGTTGACTTTGGTCGCTTTTTTCATTAAACTTTGTAGAGACCAAATCATACTAATATGAGTGTAATAACAAATATTGAGGGTTGGGGCAATTCGCACCGCCCAGGTTGGCTCGATTTCTTCCGGATTGTGCTGGGAGTTTTCATAACATTTAAGGGTATCGAGTTCATGATGAACTTTGATCAATTACATGCTGCAGCAGATAGCGTGCTCGTTGTGTTTACGGGTGCGTCGCTGGCACACTATGTAGTGTTTGCACACTTGTTAGGTGGTCCGCTGATCGTTGTCGGTTTGTTTACGCGTGCTATTTGCGCGATACAACTGCCGATACTGATCGGGGCGATCATCTTTGTCAATTATCCGAAAGGTTTTTTGAGTGTAGGCAATCACATGGAATTAGAAGTATCGATTGCTGTGCTCGCTGCGTGTGTCGTCTTTATGATCTTCGGAGCTGGAAAGTTTTCGATCGACGAAAAGCGAAGACACGATAACGAGCACGTTACTGCACAACCTTAAGTCCGATGATCGCCCACCATACAAGGTAGGCCCATCCCCAGAGGATGAGAAGGTAGACAACGTAAACAAGAAGTTTATTCTTTATTCGCGCGGTCGCAAATCCTGCGATCAAAAATCCTATTGACCATGCCATACCGGCGAGTATGGTCGATGGCCACATTGAATCGCCCGAAATAGAATCGATCGATACAGGCAGTGCAAACTCAACGGCGAAGTACACACCATAGCCTTGTATGCCCATGCTCATCAAACCCAATATGATCGCGATCACAAAGGCGATAAGAGAAAATTTTGCAATAGGAGGAAGCTCTTTCCAGCTCATAGATGTGAGGATGTGAAGAGATGAGGATGTGATGAAAAGAAATCTGAAACGCTCCTCATCTCTTCACCTCTTCACATCGTCCCATCTTTTCCCCAGCTTGTGGCGGCAGCCCTACAGACAATTTTACATCATTTTTCATTTGCGTGGCATAGAAATTTTTAAACGTGCAGGTCATCGCCGACATTGTTATTTCACCTCCAAAATCTACTTGCAATGCAAATGTTTTCCAAGGTAATCGTTTATAAATGTAACCGGGAAGCATAAGTTCTGATGGTTGGAAGTCAGGGCCGGCTTTCTGAATGATGGCTCCCCGGTTGCTTTTAACCAACACTATGAAGAAGAGTCTAATCGCAGTAGTACCCATACTACTCATGATAAGTTGCCAGGAAGACCTGGTCCCAAAAAAATTAACCAGCACAGAACAAGCAGAACTAGCGGCCCGCGACAACGCGGAGATGATGATCGCCATACAGGAAACGCTCGATATGACCGCTGGCGCTATGGAAGATAAAGGAGTTGCTGAAGGACGTGTGAAGAAGGGCGGCAGTCACGACAACTATGGTTGTTCTCCGTCCGTCAACCTTACTTTGAATATCGACCGCAATCATCCCGATAGCCTGATCTATTCGGGAAGCATTATCATCAACTACGGCGATGGAAGCACGTGCTCGTCAACCGACAAACGCACAGGTAAGATCACGGATGAGTTCAACATTAAGATCAGCACAAAGAATAAATTGATATTCGTTTCGAAAGAAAAGATCACCTTCGATAACTTCATCAAGAGCAATACGTCCTATGATGGAGTTATCAACGTTGCATCTTCGAATGGAAAGAAGACCACCGTATCGAGCACCGGCATGAAGCTCGGCTACGACGACGGAACATCTGCTTCGTGGACAGGCAACCTCGCCTTCGCATATGAAGATGTCTCTAAAAGGAAAGGCGAGCTTCGAATCAGTGGAAATATATCCGGAACGTCGCGCCAGTCGATGCCATTTGCAGCCAACATTACCAGCGACCTGTTATTCAAGAACGGTTGTCTAGGCCTGACGAAACAAATCCCTGTTGCCGGGAAAATCACGATAACAACAAACGGTGCTACGTCGAATGTTGATTATGGTGATGGCAATTGCGACAAGACTTACACCGTTACGATCGACGGCGAGGCAGAAACCTATACCTTCAGTTAAAAAATCAATGTCGTGGGTTTACGATGTGATCTTCACAAGTGAATCCACGACTCTATTCACGTCCTCGATCGTATTGTAGATATGCGGAGACATCCTCACTCCTCCCGTCGTCGCTGCTGCTATCGAATAATCATCATATAATTTCTGAACGATCGCCTTCGGATCCTTATCAGGGAACGTCACGATAACGATCCCGCCGCTTATTGACGGCGACAACGGTGTTATAAACTTTGCCTTTGGAAGTTTCTTCTTCACCTCTTCTTTGAGGAAGGAATTAAGCTGGACAACACGATCATAGATATTCCTGCGGCCGATCGTTTCGTGAAACTCGATCATCTCCGGAAGGGCAGCTGTGGTCGGATCGTTGCGTTGTCCAAGAAAACAGATCTTGTCGTCTACTGTTGTGGTGTTGTCGTGCCAGCCACCGCCGATGATATTAGGCCATACTTTTTCGATGTGTTCTTTCTTCATGTAGAGCACTCCGTTCTCGAGCGGACCCATCAGCCATTTGTGCGTGCTGGACGTGTAGAAGTCGCAACCGAGGTCCTTTACGTTGATCTCATGAAACCCGAGTGTCTGGGCGCCGTCGACCAGGCTCAAAACATTTTTGGTCTTAGCGAAAGCACAAAGGTCTTTGGCCGGCAGTGCTGTTCCCGTAACGTTCGACACGTGTGAAAAGGAGATCATCCTGGTCTTCGGAGTAAACTCTTTCGTGAACGCCGCAACGAGCTCATCGGGTGTCGAGGCGTTGACCGGCGTCGTAACCATCTTGATGACCAGGTTACTTCTCAATGCCCGCTTTTGCCAGATCTCTTTATTGGATGGATGATTCTGATCCCAGAGGATGATCTCGTCTCCTGCTTTGAGATCGAGACCGTTAATAATAGTGCAATTGCTTTCGCTTGTATTTCGAGTGATCCCGACTTCAGATGGTTCGGCGCCTATAAATTTCGCCAGCAGCCCTATCGAATTCTTCCTGCGTTCGGTAAACGTCGCCCTGAACTGCATCGACACATCGGCCATCAAACGCCGCTGGTACTCTTCGATCTTGTTGTGAACCGGGTCGGGGCTTGGACAGAGATTCGCGGCGTTGAACATTACCTGGCCAACGTCGATCCTGAATTTACTTTTCACCTTTTGCCAATAGGCTTCGTCGGGTGAGCCTGATGGCGATAACAATCGTTCGCGCGATGCAAAAGAAGGCATTGCGATCGCTGCGAGTGAAGCCGTAGTAACGCTTCGAAGGAAATTGCGGCGGGAATTCATACTTGTGATTTGTAATTCAATGATTCAACTCATTAACTACAAATTACAAAATTTCAAATCAACGAAAAGTTGCACTGCGATATGTAAAACCCTACTCGCTCCTTAAGACCTTAACAGGGTTTGTACGTGCGGCCCGGACAGAGTGATAACCGACTGTTGTCAGCGCCACTACTGTGATCACAATGATCGACAAGACATAAGCAAGTGGACTGAGGCTCACGCGGTATGCGAAGTTGCTAAGCCATTCGTTGCTGAAGTACCATGCAAGAGGGCTGGCGATCAGGAATGCGATTGCGATGAGTGTGATGAACTCGCGGTACATCAGCATGACAAGCCCTGCCTCCGAAGCACCCATCACTTTTCTTACACCGAATTCTTTCAATCGACGTTCGGCGCTGAATGAAGCGAGTGCGAACAAACCCAGTGATGCAACAAAGATGGCGAGCCCGCAAAACCAGGTGAAGATCTTGGCAAGTTTCTCTTCCGAACGATACGTGTCGGTGAGCGACTCGTCGAGGAATGAATACGCGAAGGGTTTACCGGGGACCATCTCGTTCCAGATCTTGCTGATGGCATCGAGAGTATTCTTGTGATCGCCGGGTTTGACTTTAACGGCGACATTGACGGTGGCGAAGCCGAAGCCAATAATGAGCGGGCCGACGCGCGACCGCAGCGGATCGAAGTTGAAATCCTTGACGACACCTATCACCTGTGCATTCGGATCGCCGTTCACACCGAAAGTTACTTTACGACCGAGCGCATCGTTGCCCCAACCGAGTGACTTCGCCGCGGATTCGTTGATCATGAACGAAAGCGTGCTGTCGGTTCGATGCTCGATGTCGAAGCTGCGGCCCTCAACCATTTCAAGTCCGAATGTTTTTATGAAATCATATCCCACATACATGATCGGAAGCATCTGCTCATCTTCCTTGCCCTCGACACGCATCGGAAAATACGGAAGGGCCTTTTGTCCCATGTCGTGGGTGAGGCTCGTTACCGAGATCACTTCGGGGATTGTTTCGAGCCGATTTTTGAATGTAGCATAGTTGGCAAACAGTCCGCTGCCGGCGACGGGCAGGATGATCATTTGTTCTTTATCGAATCCCATGTTCTTTCCCCTCATGAACGACAGCTGATCGGAGATGATGAATGTGCCGATGAGCAGAATGCAGGACACGGTGAATTGTGCGATCACTAGTCCTTTGCGGAGATCGATCTTCGCGGATACTTTTTTGTGCATTCCTTTTAAAACGATCACGGGTTGAAATGCAGCCATGATGAACGACGGATAGATCCCGGCGAGGACACCGGTCATGAGAATGATCGTAACGATTCCTAATGCATTTACCAGGTCCATTAATTGGGTAGCCTCAATCGTGGTATCCGCCAATTCATTGAACACCGGAATGATCAGAACAACGATACCCATCGAGATGATCCCGGCGATCATCGAGATCACGACTGATTCACCAAGAAATTGAAAGACCAGGTTCTTCTTTTCGGCGCCCATCACTTTTCGGACACCGACCTCTTTACCTCGGTTCGAGAAGCGTGCTATCGAAAGATTCATGAAGTTGATACAAGCGATCACCAGCACCAGGATGCCTATAGAACCAAGGGTATAGACATACTCGATGTTCCCATTAACAGACATATCGGCTGTCGAGAAATCGGAATACAAGTGAATGTCTTTGATATTCTGAACAGTAAGCTGCGCGTTATTCTCCGTATATCTTGGTGGATAATATTTCTTTACGAAATCAGGAAGCTTATCGACAAGGCCGGCAGGCGATGCGCCAGGCTGCATAACGATATAGCTATAATACCAGAGACCAACATATTGATGATCGACGTTGCGACCGACGATCTGGTTAAGTAATAATTTCGATTGAGCCAGGAAATCAAAATCGAGATGGGTACGCCCCTCGATCGGCGCCAGCACACCCGTGACTTTCAACGCAACCGTGTCCTGGAACTGCAGGATCTGGCCGACCGGGTTATCGTCGCCAAAATATTTCTTCGCGGTTGCATCGGTAAGTACAACCGAATAGCTGTTCTTAAATGCCTCCTCGGGGTTGCCGTACTTGAATTCGAAGTCAAAAACTGTAAAGAAACTGGAATCGGCGATATAAAATTTCTTCTCTTCAAACTCGATGTCGTTGCGTTTGATCTTTGGAAGCACACTTGATAGGTAAAACGTCTTATACATCGTAGTGGCATTCACCACTTCCGGATAATCACGTACCATATCGAAACACGCGGGATAATGCGCTGCGGGATAGCTGTTCGAGATACCGTTCACATCGACATGTGTATTCACACGGTAAATGTTATCGGCATTGGCAAAGAAACGATCGTAGTTGATCTCGTTCCTTATATAAATAGCGATCAATACAAAACAGGCGAGCCCAATTGCAAGACCCGTGATGTTGATGATAGTGTAAGCTTTGTTCTTGAGTAAACTGCGAACTGCGATCCGGAGGTAGTTTCTTAGCATGCTGAATTTTACGAAACGCCTCCAGCAATTTCAATCACCCGTTTCAGGCGATCAATTAACCTTTACCAGTTTTCGTATAACCATGTTGTGACCGAATGAAACACGGAGGATATAGAGACCGGGTGCTTTGCCCGTCATCTCCAGCTTATTGACTTTCTGTGCTTGTTGCTTGTTTACGATCGTTTGACCGAGCTCATTCAATAATGAAAAGTGGGCACCCTGCGCAACAATATCATCGGCAAGGGAAAGGAAGACATCGTTGCTGAACGGACTTGGATATGCAGAGATCTCAAGCGCAAACGAATTGTCTTCTAAACCGGTAAATGCATCGTGAAGGTCTTCGGAGAAAGCATAACATCCAAAACTATCCTGTATTCTTACCTTATACACACCAGATTCCGTCATGGTGTACGATTGATTAGTGCCCTTGTTAATAGTGTTGCCGTCCTTATACCATTGATAGGCTGTTGCAGCTGTGGATGTAAGAATGTTCGGCTGGTTTACGGTGACTATGGGCGTTGCAGGAGTGCGGATGGTCATCTGGATCGTGTTGCTCGAAACACCTACGGGTTGTGTACAACCAGCCGTATACGTACGCACCGCTTTGATCGCATCGTCGTTCACCAACTCAGGATCGGTATACGACTGGTCATCGGTACCAACTGGCTGATTGTTCTTATACCATTGAAAACCGGGACCATCCAGGGTTGAGGTGAACGTTACAGGTATGCCCACACAAACCGCGTTGCCGCTCTCCGAAGAGATGGAATGAGTGGCCGGAAGACTGGTTACAGTAATGGTCTCGACCATTGTTGTCATCACCGGGTTGGTTGTAGTGACGCGGAAATAATAGCTGCCGTTGGCCGACGTCGGGAAAACAGCATTGACCGTTCCCACGGGATCTTTAAACATCAACGTTCCAAGCGTAGTACTGACAGAGAACGTAGGCGACGTGCTGATCTGTGCGGTGAACAGATTGCTTGCATTGAAAACGAAACCCGATGCATCGAAATTGATAGGGATGGTCTCGGTCGTGCAAATTTTTGAAGGAAATGGAGTTATCGTGAGCAAGGTATACTCGAACATCCTTCCGTCCTTATAAATAAACGCGCGGTTGTTCACCACTAATCCCACCCCACCCGATTCCGTTGGCGGTCCAGGGAAGAATGGTTTTTGTGTCCATGTATTTGTGCCGATGTTGTATCGATAAAAATCTCCTTTAGATCCGGCTGATGAACTTCCGAGGCCCACATAGCCATCGCCCGCGAGGGTGAATGCAGTGGCTCTTGTTCGTGGGCCACCTGGCATATTTTGCTTTTGCGTCCATGTGAAGCCGATCGGTTCATATTCCCACAGATCACTATACCATGCCCCGGTGGTTGAACTGTTTCCTGCAACGACATACGCCTTCGTGTCGCTCGAAAATGCCGCTGAGCCCATTCGTTTGCCTCCACCGAAATTAGTTCGGGCGGTCCAGCTGTTGTTGGTGGGATTATATTCAAAGAAATCTTTATAGTCGGTACCTGACGATGTGCCTCCACCGATGTACCCCCTGTTCACACTTCCATTGATGCCGAATCCAAATGCCAGCTCACGCGCGGCTCCGGGAAACGACAATCGTGCAAGCCAGGAATTGGTGTTTGGATCGTATTGATAGAAGTCGTTAACAAACGTACCTGGTCCGGTTGTGCCCAGGCCAATGTAACCCTTTGTGCCTACGCTGAATCCTACTGCATTGTATCGTGCCGTACCGATAAAATCTGCTTTTTGTGTCCAGGCATCTGTCAGAGGATCATATTCCCAAAGATCTTTGCGATAAGCCGCCGATGGGCTGCTGCCACAAGCTATATAGACTTTGTTGGTCGGCGCGCCAATGCTAAACCCCGATCCATTCACTCGTTCGATGTAACCACCCATTCCATCTGGTTGCCCGATCCTTTGGCCCCATGAGTGATTTGTCTCGGTAAGGTTGTTATCAACACTCACAGTGATGGTATTGCTGGTTGCAAAATCCGGTGAGGAACATCCAAGGCTGCTATTGACAACAGCTACGATCTGGTCGCCATCCGCTGGAGTATCCAATACATAAGCGTTGCTATTGCCAACAGGTGTACCGTTCTTCTTCCAGGTATATATTGGGGACGCGCCGCCGTTTGTGATCGTCGACGAGAAGTACACGGGTGAACCCGCTCCTACTGTTGTTGATGGATTCGAAGTTATCGAGATCGTTGGAGTAACATTCGTAACTGCATTGATGGTGAGATCGGAACCATTATCAGTGCCGGTAACAGAAGGACTGCTCGCTACGATGCGGATCCGGTACGCGGTACCGGATGCTGCTCCGGGAAACGTGATCGATATAACACCCGTGATCGATGTCGAAGCCAGCGTTCCAACAGTAACAGGCCCAGCAAAGCTTCCTGTAGCATCGCTCAACTGTGCTGTGAAAACATTAGTGCCGGTGAATGTATTGCCGGTGGCATCGTAAGTGAGCGTGGCATTCGATCCGGCGCAATAAGGGCTCGGCCCGGACATTGTAAAGGTAATGTCGGTCGCGTATGCCTGCGAGGTGATGGCACCAACAAGCAAAAGCGTAAGCGTCCGTATAGTGGCAACGGCCTTAGACATGAGGCAACAAAAATTCCTAACTCTAGTTTTAGTCGATAACCTTCAATTGCCGAAGCTCTTCTGGGGTTATCGCCGGGGGCATTTCTCTGTTCTTTAACTTCCTGATCACCAACTCAGCCACCCTCTTCGAATCCTCCTTTTTCCTGAATCCGGCCACTCCCGCTATCGCAGGAATGTTGGGCTGGTGTATCAGCTTCTTTCCGTCCATATAGATATCATACCCGTAACCGCCACCCTCCACCGAAATCACCTCGTACGTGATATTTGCCTGAGCCACCTGCTCGGCAGATGGCATGGACGTTTGTTTTGACGTTGCCTGGGCGAAAAGGGTTGAAACAGAGCCGAAAAAGGCTACAAAGACAACCAATAGACCTACCTCGATCCGATTGCGGATGTCGTAACGCAACGCCATTTCTAAAAATAAATTTAATCCGGGATATTATTGCTGAACAGCCTCCGAAAATTCCCGAACATGAGTAAAGTTTACGAATTCACTGTTGCATCTGCATCTCCTGGAATTTTCGGAAGGAGTTTTTGTACGACGACGTCGTTGCAACCGGGGTCATTTCGGCGAGTGGGGATGAATCTCCACGCCCAACCTTTCCGTCTTCATAAGCCACCGTCACCCCCACTTCCAGGGTATGATTGGATGTGCCTCGATAGGTTCCCTTGACGGGAGAACAATCAGAAAAATTCTTTCCAACAGCAAGCTTGACATGCTGCTCATTAACGATGCAGTTGTTGGTGGGATCGAGCCCGAGCCAACCATAGAATGGAAGATACGCCTCCACCCACGCATGCGTAGCTCCCTCGCCTCGCATACCCGATCTATTCGGACAGATATAACCACTAACATATCTCGACGGGATCCCAACTGATCTCAAGAGGGCAAGAAGGATGTGTGCAAAGTCCTGGCATACACCCGACTTAATACTCCAGATCTCGTCGAGTGTTGTTTCTACCGTGGTGATACCCTTCTTGTAAGTGAATGTATCGTATACATATTTTGTGAAATGCTTTCCGGTTTCGAGCGGCGAGCAGTTCTTGCAACGTTCGTCCTCAACAATCTTTTCAACTTCGTTGATAGCCGAGAATTTTTCGATCTGGCAGAAATCAATAAAAGCGATATCGTGACGAAGCTTCTTGAGCTCTTCCCACTGCTGTTCGGCGGGAGCGTTATCGAGCGGAAGATCTTTTCGTTTCGTTTCAACGGTGAGTTGCGAATGGATAACCATCTCGTGGTGGGGCTGTGCGTATGTAAAGGTTCCCACCTGGTTGCCATAATAGTCTTCGTGAAGATTAACGGTAGGATTTCCGCTGATCGTAATAACTTGTTGCAGTACCGACTGGAAAGCATCAGTTACGGGGTAGAGCATGATCTGGTTGGCGCTGTCGCGGACCATGTCTTCGTAGATATATCTTGTCGTGTGCTGTATCCTGAATTGAGGCATCGAGGGAGTTAATTAATTCGTCGCAAAGTAATATTTATTCAGTGTAACCGCGATCTCATCCAGATCGCCGGTGAGGCCTTTCAAATAAGTGTGAAGTCCCATGCTTGAAACCGCTTCGACGTCGGAATATTGAACTTTACTTCGAACTTTTCCGATCATCAGGTCGATCTTGTAAAATCCTTCACCGTTCCGATCGCTTTTCAGCCTGCCGAAGTAACGATGCAGTTGATTCAAACAATAAAGTATAGACCTCGGGAAATCGACGTTAAACAAAGTCTGATC
This sequence comes from uncultured Ohtaekwangia sp., assembly GCA_964490505.1. Lineage (GTDB taxonomy): Bacteria > Bacteroidota > Bacteroidia > Cytophagales > Cyclobacteriaceae > ELB16-189. The sequence goes on from CAZBCP010000004.1 coordinate 368,159, forward strand.
CACAACATTTCTTGCTTCGAAGGCGGAACGATATCGTTTCAAGTACAGTGCATACCCCGATACCGACATCAGCAAGTGTTTCCAATAAGTTGTATCCGTTGTCCGATCCAGGTCGTACGAGATATCTGAAAATTTCACTTCGAGTATCGTCGCGGTTTGAATGGCGCGTTCAAGGAATTTTCCAAGCCCCATGAACGACATTCCCTCTCCCCGGAACATCGTGAGATCGGCAACACCATAATAAACCACACATTGTCGTATCAACCAGTCAACCGTTCCGATCGGGTCTTCAGTTCTTAAGGAATGTTCGAGCTGCGGATCACGCACACGGTGATAGAATTCATTTAGCGATTGCCAGAGTTCTTTCGTGATATTGTCCTGGACCCCACGCGCGTTTTCCCGTGCACGCGTAACAAGATTGAACACCGAGTTTGGATTCTCGCGATCGCATACCATGTACAACATCAGGCGGCGATTGTTCTTTTCCATCGCCTGGCATTCCTGTTCGGTAAGTTGCGTGAACAGCCGGAGCACAGGCCGCCATTGCAATTGCTCAGGGTCGTCTTGAACAGCCTGGTGATTGATCTTAAGGATACGCAGGAGACTATCGGTGCGCTCCATATAACGCGACATCCAAAACAGTGAATCGGCAACGCGGCTTAACATGTCGAAATCGATTTGATCATTTGGCAAGCACCCAGGTGTCTTTACTTCCGCCGCCCTGCGATGAGTTAACGACCAGCGACCCTTCTCGCAAAGCAACGCGGGTAAGACCACCCGGAACGATCTCTATGCCACCGGGTCCACAAAGGGCGAACGGGCGAAGATCGACACGGCGGGGCTGTGCTTTGCCATTAATATAACACGGCGCCGACGATAGATTGATAACCGGTTGTGCGATGAACTGACGCGGGTCTTTCAATATCTGTTGTTTATATGAATCGATCTCTTGTTCCGAAGCTGCGTGGCCCATCAGCATTCCATAGCCGCCCGAACCATTGGTTTGCTTCACCACCATCTTATTGATGTTCTTCAGCACATGCTCCTGTTCGTCTTTCTTATCGAGATGATAAGTCGGTACGTTCTTAAGGATCGGTTCCTCATTCAAATAGTAACGGATCATATCCGGAACGTAAACATAAACCGCTTTATCGTCTGCTACACCATTGCCCAATGAATTCACGATAGCCACATTGCCTTTGCGATATGCCGATACAAGACCCGACACACCAAGCATACTACCGGGATTGAAAACCAACGGATCAAGAAAGTCGTCATCGACACGGCGATAGATCACATCGACCTGCTGAAGCCCCTCCGTGGTCTTCATATACACCCGGTGGTTATCGACAACGAGGTCTCGTCCTTCAACCAGCTCGATGCCCATAAGGCGTGCGAGCGTTGTGTGTTCGAAGTACGCAGAGTTGTAGATACCCGGTGTGAGCAATACCACATTCGGTTCCGCGGTCTGTCGTGGCGACAACGCCACAAGGTTCTTGTGAAGTATTGTAGGATATTGAGTTACCGGCCTGACGAAATTTTGGGGCAGCAGGTCGGGGAAGATCCTCTTGGTGATCTCGCGGTTCTCGATCATGTAAGATACACCGGATGGTGTTCGTAGGTTGTCTTCGAGAACATAGAACGTTCCGTCATTGTCGCGAATAAGATCGACACCCGCGATATGCACATAGATATCGAAAGGCACATCCACGTTTCGCATTTCGCGAAGAAAATGCGGACAAGAATAGATCAGCTCGGCGGGAACAACACCGTCTTTTATAATGAACTGCTGGTGATAGACGTCTTTAAGGAAAAGATTGAGTGCCTTCAGGCGCTGCTTGATCCCCGTTTCGATGATATCCCATTCGGCAGCCGTGATGATACGCGGAATAATGTCGAAAGGAAATATTTTTTCGATGCCCTCGCCGCTCGAATATACGGTAAAGGTGATGCCCTGGCTCATGAAGAGTCGTTTCGCCAGTTCTTCCTTTTTTGCCAGCTCGCCGGGCGCCAACTGCTTCAGGAAGTTGAAAACGTGCTGGTATGGAGTACGAACGTCACGCGCATCGCGCATCTCATCCCATACTGCAGGGTTACTGGGATAATCGTGAAACAGTTCAACTTTCTCCATGACGGAAAATAGCGAGTGTTATATTTAAATTCTATACACTGGTACTGTTTTTTACCGCAAACGAGTGCTATGAAAACGCTGATCTCATTTAAAGACATCCTGATACGGACGGAAATCGTGCCGGGCGACATCGGATACGTGATCCACATGCATGGAAAACTGTATAAGAAGGAGTACGGTTACGGGCTCCATTTCGAGTCGTACGTTGCCAAGGGACTGCATGAGTTTGTCGAGTCCATCGGCACGACAAGGACCTGCGGATGGGTTGCCGAGCAAAGCGGAAAGATCGTTGGCTTTGTCGGGCTCATGGACCGTGGCGATAAGGCACAGATCCGGTACTTTATCCTCGACCCGGCAGTTCGGGGACTGGGCCTGGGTCGGAAGCTTATAGATCTGCTGATGGATTACATGCGGACCTCTGGTTATAAGGGCGCGTTTCTTTTGACCACCAAAGAGCTTCCTGCTGCGATACATCTATACACGTCGCAGGGCTTTAAGCTTGTAGAAGAGCATGCGGCGAGTCAGCCGTTCGACAAAGAGGTGATCGAACAACGCTACGAGCTGACCTTGTAAAGTCTCTACGCTTTCAGAAGCTTGAAGGCATGATTCCAGCCCCCGCCGGTCATACCGGGGATGCACCAGAGGATGCAGAGTGATTCGATCGTTCCTGCTGCTTCGGCTTTGCCCATGTCCGAAACTTCCCAACCGAACACATCGAGGATGCCGCTTACTTCTTTGCGTGCAGCGTCGTTGTTGCCACAGATGAACATTGTTGGCTTGCCACCGGGTAAGTTCGGATTCACATAATACGGGCTTCCCACGCTGTTGAAACATTTCACGAAGTTGGCGGCGGGTGCGAGCTTTTGAAGTCGTTCCATTAACGACTCGTTCATGCTTGTGAAGTATTGGATCACGCCATTAACGGGTGGCTTGTTGTCGATCGGGTTGGTTGTATCGATCACTGTTTTTCCGGCGAGTCCATTCGCTACCGACTTCACTACTGTTTCGGCAGCGGTGCCTTTTACGGCGAGGACTATCGTTTTTCCGAAGCTTACTGTTTGTTCGAAGGTGCCGATCTTCGCTTTCGGGTTTTTCTCCTGGAACTCTTTGAGTTTCGATGGATTGCTGGTGCCGACCATCACGTCGTGGCCATGTTTGATGAATCCCGCAGCCAATGTTTGTGCGACGACTCCTGAACCGAGTATACCGATATTCATAAACTGAAAAGCTAATTTTGTGATATGAAGATCGGACTTATCTCGGATACACACTCATATCTTGATCCGAAAGTCTTCGAACACTTTAAGAATTGTGATGAGGTGTGGCATGCGGGCGACATTGGTACGATGGCCCTGGCCGACGAGCTTGCGAAGTTCAAGCCACTGAGAGCGGTGTATGGCAACATCGACGATAAGGATCTGCAGGTCCGATTTCCTGAAAATTTGTGGATGGACGTTGAAGGGGTGCGTGTGCTGATGACGCACATTGGCGGAGCGCCCCCGAATTATAATCCCCGGGTGAAGGGGTTGCTGAAAGAACGAACGCCGCAGCTGTTTATCTGCGGACATTCACATATCCTGCGGATAAAACGAGATGCGGCGTATAACAATATGCTGTATGTGAATCCCGGTGCTGCGGGGCAGCATGGTTTTCACACCATGAAAACGATCGTGAGGTTCGAGATCTCTGCGGGAGAGATCAAGAATATGGAAGTTATAGAGCTCGGTAAACGAGGTCTTATTTCTTAGCAGCTTTTGCCTTGAATTCTTCTTTGATCTTCTCGATATCCACGCCTTTCATTACGGGCTGGAAGTTCTGGTTTTTCAGGGCTGTTCTGCGGCGCGCTGCTTTAGCCTTATCCTTACGGTTCTTGCGCTTGAGACGGGTAATCGGCATGACGGTCAAAATTTAAGGCTGCAAATGTAGCGAAAGGGGGGATTGAAACAAAATCGTCGGGAACTGGATTCTGGTCAGACAGGCTTCTTTATTATTTTCTTGATTGCTGCGCAGGAATTCCAGATAACTGCCATGCCGCCAAGCACAGTGCAAACAACTTGAGTTTGGGAAAGATCGCACCATTCGCGATCAAAGGCTGCATTGTAACACAGTATTCCTCCTCCAATTAATGTCTGTGAGGCAACCACCAGTGTAGCCACATTTAGAAAAACGACTTGACTGCGGTGCTTGTAGAAGTACACCAATGCAAGGCCGATAAACAGCAGGAAGCCCCAATGCAACGAAGGGATGGATTGTATTGCCGCTGTCTTCACACTTCTAAATCCTTCTTTGTTGGTTCCTTCCGTTGGCTCTGACGAATTAACCTGGCGCTGCTGCTGCCTACGAGCAACGCGCCAACAATTGCACCTAAGATTGTGATTGCAAACACTCCGGAAATACTTCCGAGAGAAGCACCGCCGGCTGCTCCAGCCAGCGCCTCATTTACTACAGGAAGAAACAGATCGATCTTTTTCATGGAATGATGATGTTGGTTACCCTGGCTATATACTATAAAGGGTGCACCCGAATCAGCCTTACTTTTCCAGATTGACAGGTTTTCCTGACGTTTTAGACAAAAATGATCTTTTTAGAAGACCTCCAGCCGGATTACCTTGCGGTCTTTTTAGACCCATGGATAAACCTTCTCTTCCCAAAGGCACTCGCGACTTCGGACCGGCCGTAATGGCCAAAAGGCAGTTTTTGATCGAGACAATTAAAGGGGTCTTTAAAAAATTTGGATTTGCACCACTGGAAACTCCTGCGATGGAGAATCTCTCGACCTTGACTGGAAAATATGGCGAAGAAGGTGATCAGTTGCTTTTCAAGATCCTGAACTCCGGCGATTTTCTAAAAGACCTGGATGTAACAAAGAGCGCAAAGCAGGTTTCATTCGATATCTCCGAAAAGGGTCTCCGCTACGACCTCACCGTTCCCTTCGCACGGTATGTGGTCATGAACCGCCACGACATTTCCCTTCCATTCAAGCGCTACCAGGTGCAACCGGTGTGGCGCGCCGACCGTCCGCAGAAAGGTCGCTATCGGGAGTTCTACCAGTGTGATGCCGATGTTGTCGGTACCGACTCCCTCATTTGCGAGGCAGAGATCATACTGATGATCAAAGAAGCGTTCCTGAAACTGGGCATCAAAGACTACACTATAAAGATCAATCACCGTGGTGTACTCTCGGGACTGGCGGAAGTCGCAGGACTGAAAGACAATGAAACCGTCCTTTTCGTCGCTATCGATAAGCTGGATAAGATTGGTGAAGAAGGTGTGAGAAAAGAACTCGAAGAAAAAGGCGTAAGCAAAGACAAGATCGATATCGTTTTTAATTCCTTAAAGAACAGATCGATCAATTCACCAGTAGCCGAAAAAGGATTCTCCGACATCGCAAAAGTATTGGAGTACGTGAGGAGCTATGGCTCCAGTACCGATCATATCGACCACGATCTTCAACTTGCGCGTGGCCTGAGCTATTACACCGGGTGCATCTTCGAGGTGAAGATCAATAACGTGGCGATCGGCAGTGTAAGCGGTGGTGGTCGTTACGACAATCTTACCCAGGCCTTCGGTTCAAAAGAAAAACTTTCCGGCGTCGGAATATCATTTGGTATCGACAGGATCTACGATGCCATGGAAGAACTGAAGGTGTTCCCCGAAGACACGCAGGTCTCGTCACAAGTGCTTGTATGTCATTTCGATGAAATTTGCTTGAACCATGGTTTGAATGTACTGCATACATTAAGACAGAACGCTATCGCTTCGGAGATCTATCCTGAAGTCACGAAGAAGATCAACAAGCAACTTGAGTATGCCGATAAAAAGATGATCCCCTTCTCGCTGATCATCGGCTCGGACGAAGCTCAATCGAAACTGTATACGATCAAGAATATGAGATCAGGAGAACAACTAAAAAAATCTCTTGACGAAATTATCAAGCTTGTAAAATAGAACCATTGGAATCGACACACTCCATCTCTCCCAAACCTCTTACGCTCCACGACCTGCATCGCGTGTTGAATGGTCATTCCAAAGTCGTTCTTTCGGAAGAGTCTAGAAGAAAGATCATCGAATGCCGCGACTATCTCGATCACAAGCTCCAACAAACATCGAGCTCGATCTATGGTATCAATACCGGCTTCGGATCATTATACAATAAAAACATTCCCCGCGACCAGCTCGAAAAGCTCCAGGAGAACCTCGTGAAATCTCATGCCTGTGGAACAGGTCCTGAAGTTCCAAGAGAGATAGTCGTGCTCATGCTCTTTCTTAAAGCACAATCGCTTGCTTATGGATATTCCGGCGTTCAAGCCGAAACCGTCGAGCGTTTGATCGCGATGCTCGACAACCGCGTACTTCCTCGCGTATTCGAAATGGGATCGTTAGGCGCATCGGGTGATCTCGCTCCATTGGCACATCTCACACTTCCTTTGATCGGCGAGGGTGAAGTTCATTATCTCAACAAGATCTATCGCGGAAAAGAAATATTAAAAGAGCTCGGTTGGGATCCAATACATCTTAAAGCTAAAGAGGGACTCGCTCTTCTCAACGGCACACAGTTCATGAGCGCGTACGGTGTATTCGGCGTGCTGCATGCCCGTCGACTGCTCACACTCGCGAACACCATCGCCGCAATATCTCTCGATGCTTTCGACGGACGCATCGAACCATTTCACGAACTCGTTCACCAGGTCCGCCCCCATCGGGGACAGATCAACGTAGCTTCGCAAATAGTGAAGCTGCTGGAGGGAAGTCAACTGCTGTCGCAAACAAAACGGCATGTCCAGGATCCGTATTCGTTCCGTTGTGTGCCCCAGGTACACGGAGCCAGCTCCGACACCATCGATTTTGTAACACAAACCGTTCTAACGGAAGTAAACTCGGTTACCGATAACCCGAATGTGTTTCCGAAAGACGACCTGATCATATCGGCTGGAAATTTTCATGGACAACCATTGGCCCTCGCTATGGATTTTCTTGCCATCGCATTGGCCGAGCTGGGCAGCATTTCGGAAAGAAGAACATATCAATTGATCAGCGGGGCGCGCGACCTTCCCAATTACCTTGTCGCCAATCCCGGTATCAATTCTGGTTTGATGATCCCACAGTATACAGCCGCTTCGCTCGTAAGCCAGAACAAGCAATTATGTACACCTTCGTCGGTGGATTCCATCGTTTCGTCGAATGGACAGGAAGATCACGTAAGCATGGGGGCCAATAGTGCCACCAAGCTATATCGTGTTGTAAACAATGTGTATTCGATCCTGGCCATTGAAATATTGACCGCCACACAGGCCCTCGAGTTCCGTAAACCCCTTCGCACCTCACCGGCATTACAATTGTGGATAGATAATTTCAGACGGCATGTTTCGTTTATTGAGACCGACCGGCTGCTTCACGACGACCTGGTTGTATCGGAGAAGTTCCTAAAGGAAGTTAAATTAGAGGCGTGAGACGTTTCCTGTTTTTCTCTATTTGTTGGTTAAGTGTGACAGCCGCCTGCCTGCCCGTAAACGAGGCTTTTGGCCAGCACACTAGCCGGCTGGGCCGTTTCCAGCTCGACGAGGTAAAAGGCTGCGCCCCATTCACTGTTACGATGACCATCCTGGCGGCAGGTGAATGTACCGCACCTGACCATCTATGCCTTATGGACTACGAAGGAAATGGCACAACTTCCACAAACCGTTTCACATTTACCTACAATACTCCTGGTACCTATACGCTTGGGGTACTTTTCTCCAGCCTCACGCCCGGTCCCGACGATATCACGATTACCGTTCTCGAAAATACCCAACCAACATTCGAAGTCTACACGTGTACCAACAACAGTGTAACGATCAAGGTAACCGATAAGACTTACGACACTTATATCATCGACTTCGATAACGATGGTACCGACGACAGTACGATACCAAGCGGCAATAACGCAACATCAACATTCGACTATACTGCGGCAGGTTATCCAGTTCCTCCTCCCAATCAGAACTATGTTATATCGGTTCGCGGAAAAGATATGAACGCAGCCGATAATTGTAGTGCTGCGACAGATACCTACACTACAGCAACAGCTCTTACACCTCCAAACATAAGTAGTCTTACCGCCACCGATGCCAATAATTTAACGATGGCAGTAACCACATTACCGCACGTTTTGTATAAACTCGAGATTGCGGTCAATAACTCGGGAACGTTCCAGGTCTACCAGGATCTTTACCAGGTCAATAGTGTGAACATTCCTAACCTGTTGGTCGATAATAATTACTATTGCTTCAGGCTAAGTGCGTTCGATCCCTGTTTAGGAACAAATCTTTACAGCAATATCATTTGTAGCCAGGATTTCGACGTCGATTTTCAGAACGGGGTGAACCTGCTAAGCTGGAAGACATCGAATTCGGGGATCAACAGCTACGATGTAAAACGTAACAATGCCTTGTACACGCAGAATTTAGCCGGCGGTTCGCTATCATATCAAGACAGCGACTACGATTGTAATCAACAGTATTGTTACCAGATCATCGCGCAATATCCCGGCGGCTCAACAAGTACATCATTGATCAAGTGCGGTACAGGCCGCCTCGAAACAACGTTCCCTCCTATCGAGAACATTACTTCAGTTGTACGTGTCGGAGCAGAGCTTACATGGACTGCCGACCCAACGATCGATATCAAGTTCTTCGATGTCATGAAGAGCGTTGGTAACGAACCACTCAGCCAGTTCTCACAAACTACGGTGCCCCTTTACATCGATGGCACTTACGACTACAGCGGAGGTTCGTGCTACCAGGTGAACTATGGTGATTTCTGTAACAACCGAAGCGCACCCGGCATCATTGCTTGTCCAATGGCATTGTCGGGCACGATCGATGATAAGAATGCAGTTACGCTCGTATGGAACTCATATATCGGCTACAAAGAAGGTGTAGCCACGTACCAGGTAAATAAATATAACAAGTCGGGCGTGCTGCTTGGTGTTTACCCTACGAACGATACGACTTTTGTTGATTACGATCCGGCCGACGAAGAGCAAGTGGTTATCTATTCGATCGTTGCTCTTGCGAATGAAGGTGGTGTGGATAAGAGTGTCTCAAACAATATTACCATTGAGAAGCCTGTTCGATTGTTGTTGCCTACGGCTTTTACACCGAACGGGGATGGGATCAACCCGGTGTTCTCGATCAGTGGAAAGTTTGTTTCGAAGATGTCGATAGAGATCTTCGATCGTTGGGGCGTGCTTGTATTCTCATCCGACAAGAACGAACCGTGGGATGGTACAAAAGGCGGAAAGGCCATGCCTGAATCCGCTTACGTATGGAAAGCAGAAGTCGAGGACTTTGCCGGAAACACGTTCACCGAACAAGGAACGGTAATATTACTGCGTCCAAAAAATTGATTAAAAGAACCCGCACCCAGCACCCTGCACCGATATGATGGACATGTTTAATATGATGGGAAAAGTGAAGGAACTTCAAGCCCGTCTGAAAGAAGCCCAGGACAGTCTCGTTCACGTGAAGGCCACCGGCGAATCGGGTGGAGGTATGGTTAGGGCTGTGGTCAATGGCAAGAAACAACTGATCAGTATCGAGATCGATCCTTCGTTGCTGAAGGGCGATGATAAAGGAATACTACAGGACCTTGTAGTGGCCGCAGTTAACAAGGCATCTGAAGAAGCTGAGAACCTGGCAAAAGAGGAGTTGCGTAAAAGTACAGAGGGAATATTGCCAAACATTCCTGGTCTGGATTTTAGCAGCTTCATGCGATGACATCCATTGCCGTCGTCATTCTCAATTACAACGGAAAATCATTCTTAGAAAAATTCCTTCCCGGCGTTATTCAACATAGCCCAGGTGCAAAGATCATCGTGGCCGACAATGGCTCGAGCGACGACTCGCTTTCCGTCATTCCCAAAAATGTGGAGATCATTGAGATCGGAAAGAATCTTGGTTTCTGCGGAGGGTATAACTACGTCTTGAATAAGATCGATGCCGACTATTTCGTGTTGTTGAACAATGATGTCGAAGTAACAGAAGGTTGGCTTACTCCACTCAAGAACCTGCTCGACAGTGCGAAGATGATTGCTGCGGTCCAACCGAAGATCTTGTCATTCAAAAACAAAGACACATTTGAATATGCGGGTGCTGGTGGCGGAATGATCGATCGGCTCGGATATCCATTTTGCAGGGGCCGCATATTCGATACAGTAGAGAAGGATCGTGGACAATACAACGATACCACATCCGTCTTTTGGGCAACTGGTGCCTGTCTTGTCGTAAGGGCAAAATTATTTAGGGAACTCGGGGGTTTCGATGAAGATTTCTTTGCGCACATGGAGGAGATCGATCTTTGCTGGCGTTTGAGACGCCGCGGGTATGAGATCTATTATTGTGGCGAGAGCACGGTCTATCACGTGGGCGGAGGAACACTTGCAAGCGCAAATCCTAACAAGACCTATTACAACTTTCGAAATGGCCTTGCGATGCTGATCAAAAATCAAGGCCCATATCAACTGCTTTGGAAGCTGCCGGTGAGGATCATCCTTGATTGGGTGGCGGGTCTGAAGTTTTTGCTGGGAACGCCTGGCCACGCCTGGGCTGTTGCAAGGGCACATTGGTATGTGCTGACCCACATCGGAAAAATTCTCGGCAAAAGGCGAGAAATGAAAGGCTATACCTATGAAGTAGGGCCTGTCTATCCCGGAATAATGATATTCCGCTATTTCCTCCTCGGAAAAAAGATTTTTAATAGTCCCAAATAGTGCTTCTCCTCCTCATGTGCCTGCGCATATTCATGATAAATGCCAGGCCGAGATAGATGATCACCGGCGATCCGACCGTCAAAAACGACGCATAAATAAAAAACAGGCGAATAGAGGAGGTCGCAATCCCCAGTTTCTCGCCCAGCCTTGTGCACACCCCAAAAGCATTTTCTTCGAAAAAATGCTGAATTCTCTTCACCACCACGCTCATATAACTTAACTGTTTTTACCTCCGATTTACCTGAGTAAAAAGCCTTTTATCGACAAATGTCCCCGATCACAAATATAACTAAACGGGCAAAAGCCCTAAAACGGCCCAATTCTTAATTTTTTGAGTATAATTGCAAAAAAAAACGTTTAAAATTAGTTTTGCGATTCGTTTCACAGAACCCTAAACTCAAACCGTCCATGAGAAAATTACTTTACGCCTTTGTTATCATGGGGACCCTGACCTTCACAGGATGTACTCTCCCCAAGATGGTGAAGATGGCCAAGGATCAGAACCTGACCGTTAGCCCAAATCCCCTAGAAGTTCACAAAGACACGGTTAACTACGAACTATCGGCCACGCTGCCGGTGAAAATGCTAAAGAAGGGTACTGTATATACGGTAAACAGCTTCTATAAGTATGGCGAAAGCGAGCTCGCCCTTGATCCAGTTCCTTTCAAGGCCGAAGACTTCCCTTCGACTACCGAATCGCCCACAACAAAGAAATCATTCACATTCCCCTATAAGCCGGAATACAAAGTAGGTACCCTCGAAGTACAAGGCGTTGCGTCTAAAGGCACCAAGTCCAAGACTACACCCCGCCTGCCTGTTGCTACAGGCATGATCACTACTTCGAAACTGGTTCAGAACTCGTATTTCGCGGCGTTCGCAGGACACGGTTACAACAACCAGGAAGAGATCATCCCGGTTATCATCCCCGACTTCATTTTCGAACAGGGACGCTCTGTGCTCCGCACGTCTGAGATCAAGAGCGCGAAAGGAAAGCAACTCGATGCTTTCATCGCAGCCAAGAACGTAACACGCACAGTAACAATCACAGGTACTCACTCACCAGAAGGTACTGAGCGTAAGAACAGCAAGCTCGCTAACGAGCGCGCTGCAGCTATCGAAAAATACTATCGTGCTCAAATGAAAAAGTACGATTACCAGAAAATGGCTGACTCTATCAAGTTTATCCAGAAGCCTATCGTTGACGATTGGACAGGTTTCAAAGCCGCTCTCGCTGCTTACACTGGAATCCCTGAAGATCAGAAATCAGCAATGCTCAACGTTGTTAACAGCGGCACCGACTTCGAAGCAACTGAAAAACAACTCCAGAAACTTCCTGGCTACAAGAAAGTCTTAAAGGAGGTATATCCTGGCTTGCGTACTGCAAAGACTGAGATCCTCACTTTGAAAGTGAAGAAGACCGATGCTGAAATGTCGGTTCTCAGCAAGCAAGTGACCAGCGGACAGGTTAAAGCCGACACTCTTTCTTTCGAGGAATTGATGTACTCGGCTACACTCACTCCTTCACTCGATGAGAAAATAGCGATCTATGAAGCTGCCACCAAGAAAGGCACCAACTGGAATGCACACAACAACCTTGGCGCTGCATACCTCCAGCAGGCTATCGACAATCCTTCTTCTGCTTCGTCTCTCGTAGACAAAGCTGCGGCTCAATTCGAGATCGCTCAGAAGATCAAAGAAACTCCTGAAGTGAATGCTAACCTTGCTACTGTAGCCCTCTGGAAAGGCAACCCTTACAAGGCTTATGCACTTGCTAACAAGGCTCTCAACGGCGCAAGCAGCGATGTTGCCCGCGGCGTGAATGGCGTAAAAGGTGCTTCCGAGATCTACATGGCGAAATATGCCGACGCAATTCGTTCCGAGTCTGCAGCATCGACTTCCCCTGTCAACAGCTTCAACAAGGGTCTTGCTCAGCTCCTCAATAAGGATTACACCAATGCTTCGACATCGTTCAACGATGCAGTGAAGGCTAACGCTAACTACGCGATCGCATACTACGGCGCTGCTGTAGCTGCTGCCCGTGCCAGCAACGCTGATGGCGTGGTGAGCAACCTTACCAGCGCTGTTAAAGCTGATCCCAGCCTGAAAGACAAGGCCCTCACAGACCTCGAATTCACTAAGTACCAGACTACTGACGCGTTCAAAAACGCTCTGAAGTAAGGAGCCTGCCCGCAGACTTGCGGGGAAGCCTTAAAAAAACTTAAACCCCGGCCCAAAAGCCGGGGTTTTTTGTTTGAAACCCATATTTTTACGGCCCAAGACATTTAACAGTACTATGCGCGAAATTCAGTTCAGAGAAGCCCTCCGGGAAGCAATGGTCGAAGAGATGAGAAGAGACCCGAAAGTCCTCCTGATGGGCGAAGAAGTGGCCGAATACAACGGTGCCTACAAGGTGAGCCAGGGTATGCTCGACGAATTCGGGCCCGATCGCATACTGGATACCCCTATTTCCGAACTGGGCTTTGCCGGTGTCGGCGTCGGAGCAGCCATGAATGGCATACGCCCAATCGTGGAATTCATGACATTCAACTTCTCCCTGGTGGCCATCGACCAGATCATCAACGGAGCAGCCAAGATCTATAACATGTCGGGTGGCCAATACAGCTGCCCTATCGTTTTCCGCGGCCCCACTGGTAATGCCGGACAGCTTGCCGCACAACACTCTCAGAACTTCGAAAACTGGTACGCAAATACCCCCGGCCTCAAGGTGGTGGTTCCCTATACTCCATACGATGCAAAAGGTCTTCTGAAAACGGCCATTCGCGATAACGACCCCGTGATCTTCATGGAATCGGAAGTTATGTATGGCGATAAGGGTGAAGTTCCCCAGGAAGAATATCTCATTCCACTCGGTAAGGCCGATATCAAGAAGTCGGGTACTGATGTGACCATCGTTTCTTTCGGTAAGATCATGAAGGTGGCGCTCGCTGCTGCCGCTGAGCTCGAGAAGGAAGGTATCTCGGCCGAGGTTGTAGATCTTCGCACCGTTCGCCCGATCGATTACGAGACTGTTGTAGAGTCCGTTAAGAGAACCAACAGGCTTGTGATCGTCGAAGAAGCGTGGCCATTGGCGTCGATCTCAACAGAGATCACGTATCACGTTCAAAAGCATGCTTTCGATTACCTGGATGCTCCCATCCATCGCATCACAAACTTCGACGCACCGCTGCCTTACGCACCCACGCTCATTGAGGCCATCCTACCCAACGTCACAAAGACAGTGAAGGCAGTGAAGGCTGTGATGTATAAGTGATCAGAGTCCGGTTAGCTCGCAGCTTCCTGTCCGGGCTATAGACGTTTGAAGGTTAGCGCAATAAAAATGTCTGTCGTAAAGCCCCGGTCGCTGTTATCGCCGAGCGGAAGGTCAATCTGCAATTGTGATGCGGTGAGTACCTGAACAGATATGGGTAAAGCTGTTGCGCCTGGCGGATTGTCGTCGTATGTGATCTCCAACGTTTTCATGTTGCTGCTGAGCTTCCATGTTCCGGGATCGATGCCGTTGTCAGAGGTAACAACCAACTTGCCGTCAGCTTTGAATTCGTACAACGAACCTTTAAAAACATCGTTGGGATCGACGTTCCCCGATAATTGACCAACGGCATTATTAGCGTCAGCTTCGGAGTAACCGTGCGTGGTCATATATTCTTTGAGCGGTGTGTCGCCAACCAGCAACTTCATCGCTGCATTGGTTACTTCCCATTTACCGACAATGGATACTTCTTCTGGTGCCGGGTCTTTGTCTTTGCTACAGCTTATCAGCACGATTAGAAAGAAAAGAGTGAGTACACGTAGCTTCATGTTTCCAGATTCCAAAATCAGTTGCTTCGTTTATACTTTTCCGTTACCCAACAGGATACGACCGGATCATTTGGAAGCCCTACCTCTTCCGACACGTCAAAGTTGAGTTCGAGATCAGTTTCGTTCAATGTTAACACTTGTGCGGTCTCGAGGTGAAGTGTCCCGCCTGTGGGGTCGAGCTGAAAATAAGTATCGTTCGTCAACAATTTCCATTTACCAGTATATGTGGTGTCGGCAAGAACCCTGCTGTACGTCCCATCGTCTTTAATTATCAAAGAACCACCAAGATTACCCCTGGTTACAAGGGCGTTTTCAACATTGGTGGCGATCTCTTTTGCCATGGTGTGACTATAGCGATAATCAATAATCAGGTGTTCTTCGAGTGTGTGCCCCCCGGCGACGATAAGCTTTGAATCAAATGTTAAGGCATTCCACGTTCCGACAATAACCGGTGGCTTTGGATCGTCGCTGCCACAGCTGAACAGGAGTACAACCCCAAGAAGGGTAAAGATAAGACGGTGCATCCGGCAAAGTTAATCAAACGACTTTTGAACGGCCTCTCACGTGTACCCCCAAAATCAAATTAATAAAATCTTCCAGGCGTCAGCAACATTGCCTTCGCGAAGAAGCTTTAATGCGAGGTCCATCGTTCCACCTGATGTGATCGCCCATTGAACATCGGGGTTCAATGAAAACTTTCTCACCTCTTCAGCGTCGGGAAGCTTTTCGATGTTGCCCAGTCGACCGAGGTCGTTCTTCGTGAACATGGGATTGTTGCGGATGATCGCCGGTATTTGATCGTAGCCGATACCTACTTTCTCATTGGGTTTTGGAACAACAAAGATGCTGTCGCCACTAACACGCGTGTAATAATCCTGGCCCAGTCTTGCGACAGCGTCGAGCTTATATGGACTGATAATGCCGTGTTCGTCGAGAAGCTCGTCTTTCACGTGTACGAGGAGTACTTCGCAGATAACCAGGTTGCCGGCAGCCCCTTCGGAGCCGAGCTCTATTACCTGATTCACTTTACATTCGAAGGATACGGGTGACTCAGCGACCCGCGGTGGTTTTACGAGGGAAGATTGTATTGGAGTGAAACCTGCTTTTATAAATTCATTGGTTCCTTTCGGGAATTCATTGCTTGCCAGTGAGGCCTGTTCGACCATGGGATAGTTCACGATGTTGATGACAACTTCCGGGACCTCTTTTACATTCTCGTAAGTATGCTTGGTGGTGTTGTCGCGCCCGCGACGCGATGGCGAGAAGATGAGTATTGGGGGATTGCTGCTGAACATGTTGAAGAAACTGAATGGGCTCAGGTTCACATTGCCTGCAGCGTCGATCGTGCTGGCAAAAGATATAGGTCGTGGTATGACGGCACTTTGAAGGAGTGCGTGTCGTTTTTGTATGGAGAGGTCTTTTGGATCGATTGTCATGATGGTGCTTTGTGCACCAATTTACCTGACAAAAAGTTCATTCTTAAATGCGAATTCAAAGGATTCGATCAGGGCGACTATATCTTCATGCCCATGAGCAAAAAAGAATTAATCCCCGACGAGTCGGTGATCAGTAAGATTTATTTGATCAGAGGTCACAAGGTTATGCTGGACATGGATCTGGCGGAGTTGTATGGAGTTTTGACTAAAAATCTCAAAAAAGCTGTCCGAAGGAACCTGAATCGATTTCCTGAAGATTTCATGTTTGAATTAAGCATGGAGGAGGTTGAAGAGGTTAACAAGTTTCGGTTCCAAATTGGAACCGAAAAGACTGTTCGTTTTGGCCCTCGATACATCCCTATGGCTTTTACTGAACAGGGCGTTTCGATTTGGAACCTCAAGTTTTGACCAAAACGGTCAATCAAAGTGCCTTCACTATCTCCCCCTTACACTCCCCAAACCCGATCCTCACACCATCTTTTTCTGCAAAACCCTTTATCGTAACCGTATCCCCGTCCTCAATAAACTTCCTCGTCGTTCCATCATTCAACTGAATCGGCTGTTGTCCATTCCACGTCAGTTCCAGCATGGAACCGTACGATCCCTTATCGGGTCCACTGATCGTTCCCGAAGCATACATGTCTCCAACCTGTACGTTGCATCCATTCACCGTATGATGGGCCAGTTGCTGAAAAACATTCCAGTACATATACTTGAAATTGCTCCGGCTCACCACCGTGTTGCCTATCGAAACCTCCAGGTTGATGTCGAAGTTTTTTCTGCCCTGTGACGCCAGATATGGTAACACCGCCGGTTCCTGCGTCGGTCCATCCGTCATAAAAGGTTCCAGCGCATCCATCGTAACGATCCACGGCGATATCGTAGAACCAAAGTTCTTCGCAAGAAAAGGTCCCAGCGGAACGTATTCCCATTGCTGTATATCGCGCGCCGACCAATCGTTGAACAATACGAATCCAAAAATATGGTCAGTAGCTTCATTAACACCGATCGATTGTCCCAAAGCAGTCTCGCCACACGTGACAAAGGCTACCTCCAGTTCGAAGTCAAGCTTCGAAGTCGGTGCAAACACGGGCGGTCCATCGGCTAACGGCTTCACTTGCCCCTTCGGCCTGTGTATTGGCGTTCCACTCACAACGATAGAAGAAGCGCGGCCATGATATCCTACGGGGAGATGTTTCCAGTTTGGCAACAATGCATTCTTCGGATCGCGGAACATCGATCCAACATTAAACGCATGTTGCTCGCTGCTATAGAAATCGGTATAGTTTGGGACCACGAGCGGCATCTGCATCTGGATCTCATTCATCGGGATCATAGCGATCTCGCGGGCCGGTTTATTGTCGCGAAGCTGTTCGTTGTCGTGACGCAAAAGCTCCGAAAGACGCACGCGGACCTCGCCGCATTTTTTCTTTCCTAACGAAAGAAATGCGTTGAGATGTTTCTGGTTGAAGATACCCGACGGCAAGCCCAGGCCATCGAGAAAACCATTCTCGTGAAGGTAAACGAGATCGATCACGCTATCGCCGATGGCAACACCGGCAACCTCGCTCCGCCGGAGGCTTTGCGAAGGCGATGCCGGAGATAAGTACCTGGTCTTAAAAATGCCAAACGGCAGATTCTGTATGGGAAAGTCGGAACCTTGAGGAACATCGACCCAGGTCTTAAGTAAAGGCGAATTAGGATCCATAATGTATTTTCACGCAAAGGCGCGAAGGAAATACCACGCAAAGGTGGCAAAGTAAATTTTCTTTGCGATACTTTGTGCGCTTTGTGCCCTTTTGCGTGAAAGACTCTAAAACTCCAAAAGACATTCGCCTTCCCGATGCCTTCGAGCGAAGGATGAAGGAAACGTTGGGCAGCGAATTCATCGACTTCAAAAACAGCCTGGCATCCGACCCGCCCGTGAGCGTTCGATTGAATATTCAAAAAATGAACGAACTGCCCGGAGAGGCGAGGATCCCATGGTGTGATAGCGGATTTTACCTGAAGGAAAGGCCTGTATTTACTCTCGACCCGCACTTCCACGCAGGTGCATATTATGTGCAGGAGGCCAGTTCCATGTTCCTTGAACAGGCCATAAAAGCTTCGGTAGATCTCAACGCTCCACTTCGTGTGCTGGATCTTTGTGCAGCACCCGGCGGAAAATCCACGCATTTGCTAAACCTGCTCAACAACGAAAGTCTACTGATCTCCAACGAGGTGATCCACAGCCGCTCATCGATCCTCTCTGAGAACATACAAAAGTGGGGACACGGAAATGTGGTCGTCACCAACAACGACCCGAAAGATCTTACAGCGCTAACAGGATATTTCGATCTTATTGTTGTTGATGCTCCGTGCTCAGGCGAAGGTCTCTTCCGGAAAGACAATGCCGCTATCGAAGAATGGTCGCAAGACAATGTAAACCTCTGTGCTTCGCGACAGAAGAGGATACTAAGCGATGTGTGGCCATCATTAAAAGAGAATGGCGTATTGATCTATTGCACCTGCACTTATAATGAGACCGAGAATGAAGACAATCTAAAATGGTTGTCGCAACAAAAAGATATCGAGTTTATCGATCTGCCTTTGTTCCCGGGGATTCAAAAGACTTTGGGATATCGATTTCTTCCACACCGGGTAAATGGAGAGGGTTTTTTTATCGCTGCGATCAGGAAACTATCGAAGGAGAACGCAGTCAAGATAAAGAGCAATCCGATAAAGCTTTCAAAAAATGATCCAGGGTGGTTAAACGGATCCTATAAATACGTAGAGATCGAAAGTCTTTTAATTGCAATGCCGAATGTTGAATTACCAACTCTGAATTTCGAGTTGAGAGGTACGGCCGTAGCTTCTGTTATGAGAAACAAGCTTGTGCCAGAACATGCCCTTGCTCTCAATACAAGCTTGAGGGAAGATATTTTTCCAGTCATCGAATTAAACAAACAGGACGCCCTGAAATACCTCGCAAAAGACACCATCGCGCCTGTCGACAATGAACGGGGCTTCGCAATTGTTAGCTTCGAAGGGAGCAACCTCGGCTTTGTTAACCGCCTTGGCAATCGTATCAACAACCTCTACCCGGTGAACTGGCGTATACGAATGAACATCAACAGTTAGAGCGCCATAAAGATATCTACCACGCCATCGAACAGCTCTACGCCGCTGAAGAAGATACCCACACAGAAAACTTTTTCGTAGTAGTTCGCTTCATTGATCGCAAGCGGTAATGAGCTTACCGAAAGGGTTGTAAAACTCAAAGCAAACGTAAGTACAAATAACAACGTGTTTATCGTTGAGGTCATCAGTAATACACCGGCCACGCTTACGATGTTAACTGCAAGGCTATACCAAAAGACTTTTGCAATGCCGTACTTATCAATAAGCTTGCTCGCAGGTAACGAGAATACGGCCGATATCAAAAGTATGATCACGATCATATACTTGCCCTGGAGTGAGAATAAAGGGCTAAGGTTTGTCTCCAACACTGCCGGAAAAAATTTAAACAATGCGGTTGTCGCCATACCCAAAGCTGCACCGAGAAAAAAGATAAATGGCTTGGGAGATTTCTTTGTGTCGAGCGTGAACACCGCGCGAGGTCTTCCCGCATTTTGCTGGAACAATCCCAACGAGTTCTGCTTCAATGAATATCCCGACAGGAATACAACCACCCCACCGGCAACGAAGGTCAGCGGAGCGCCGATGTAATCAATGATATCGACAATAACCGGCTCGAGGGAATAAATAAGGTTACCGACGATCGTGATCACCGCCATTGCACTCGGAAGCTTGTCAACAGGAGTGAAAAGCTCGAGTGTCGACAACGCCGGGCTGGTAAAGATGCTCATCGCAACCAGCCACAGGATGATCAGTATCGGAAGCACCCATTTGAAATATTCACCGGGATTGCTCACCAGCGTGAACGCCACAGCCATGAAGACCATCGCCGCGAAGGCTATGCCTGTAGAGATGATCGGAAGCCTGTGTCCCTGGCTGAACCTGAACTTATCACCCAACCGTCCCGCGATCGGCGGAGTTACCACCAGGATGATCGCCTGGGCAATAGTGAGCCAAAGGGCATATTGAGTAAAGTTGAACTGAACGAGAAGCTTCGGTTGATAGTTGTGATACGCGATCCACCCAATGATAATTGAAGCATACATAGCCGTAAGGCTCCACAATTGCTTCCATTGGATGTTTTCGGAACGTGAGTCTTCGAGGGAGATTGTTTTTTCCATGCCAGGTCGGAGTTGGCTTAAGTTACGAGGGATTTGAACGTCTTGGATTTTGTTTTTGAGAGTATTTCTCACGGAAAACAGCGCTATCTCTCACGGAGAACACGGAAGACACGGAAAAAGTCCACTGTATGCCTTCCGTGATTTCCGTGTTTTCCGTGAGAAATACCCTTATTTTTGCTGTTCTATGGCTCTCGCAACTAAGTACAACCCGGCTGAAGTAGAAGACAAATGGTATCAAAAATGGATGGAAAAAGGGCTTTTTAAAGCCACTCCAAACCCGTCCAAGGAGCCCTTTTGTATAGTCATTCCTCCCCCCAATGTAACGGGCGTGTTACACATGGGGCACATGCTCAATAACACTATCCAGGATGTCCTGATCCGTAAGGCACGCATGGAAGGCAAGGAGGCCTGCTGGGTTCCCGGCACCGACCACGCTTCGATTGCCACCGAGGCAAAAGTAGTTGCTATGCTCCGCGAAAAGGGCATCAAAAAATCGGCCCTCACGCGCGACGAATTCCTGAAGTACGCCTGGGAATGGAAGGACAAATACGGCGGCATCATCCTCGAACAGCTTAAGAAACTCGGCGCTTCCTGCGACTGGGATCGTACCGCCTTTACGATGGACCCCGACTACTACAAGGCCGTTATCCGTGTCTTTGTTGATCTCTATAAGAAAGGTTATATCTATCGCGGTCTGCGTATGATCAACTGGGACTGCGAAGCGAAGACTGCTCTCTCCAACGAAGAAGTACTTTATAAAGAAGATGGTGAGAAATCGATCCTGTATTCCGTTAAGTATAAAATAAAAGATACCGCCGACGACTGGGTGATCATTGCCACCCAACGCCCGGAGACGATCATGGGCGACGTGGCCATTGCAGTAAACCCAACCGACGAGCGTTACAAAAAACTGATCGGTAAAAAAGTACTCGTCCCCTTCATTAACAGGGAAATACCAGTGATAGCCGACGACTACGTTGACAAGTCGTTCGGAACAGGCTGTTTGAAAGTAACGCCCGCCCACGACGTTAACGACTACGAGATCGGGCTTCGTCATAACCTCCCCGTTATCGACACCATTAACGACGACGGGACAATTAACGAAAAGAGTGAGCTTCCGAAGTTCTATGGCAAGGATAGATTTGCCGTGAGAAAAGAGATCGTAAAAGATCTGCGCGAAGCAGGACAACTTGTTAAGGAAGAAGAGTTCGTTACGCGCATTGGCCGTTCGGAGAGAACGAACAGTGTTGTGGAGCCCAAGCTTTCGTTGCAATGGTTCGTGAAGATGAAAGAGATCTCGCGCCGCGCATACCGTGCTGTCGAAGACGATGAGATCAAATTATATCCATCCAAGTTCAAGAACACATACAGGTATTGGATGGAAAATGTTCGCGACTGGTGTATCTCGCGACAACTGTGGTGGGGACACCGCATTCCTGCTTATTACTATGGGGTTGGTGAAAATGATTTCGTAGTTGCTGAAACTATTGAGGAAGCTATCCAGCTCGCGTCCGCGCAATGTGGTAAGAAACTTACCGCAAACGATCTTAACCAGGATTCGGATGTGCTCGACACATGGGCATCGTCGTGGTTGTGGCCTGAAGCGACATTTTTCGCATTCAAAGACGAGTACTTCGATAAAGAGAACGGTAAGATCATTAAAGGAAAGAATAAAGATTTCGACTACTTCTATCCTACCCAGGTCCTTGTAACCGCACCGGAGATCCTTTTCTTCTGGGTAGCCAGAATGATCATTGCAGGTTACGAATACACCGACGAGAAACCGTTCAGCGATGTTTACCTCACAGGCGTTGTTCGCGATAAACTTGGTCGCAAGATGTCGAAGTCGCTAGGCAACTCACCCGACCCGCTCGACCTTATGGCGAAGTATGGGGCGGACGGTGTACGCGCGGGCATGTTGTTCAGCTCGCCAGCAGGTAACGATCTTTTATTCGACGAGAAGCTTTGTGAGCAGGGATGGAATTTTGCGAATAAGATCTGGAATGCATTCAGACTCGTAAAAGGTTGGGAAACTGTTGATCAGGCACAGCCCGCCGAAAACAAAGTGGCTGTCGATTGGTTCAACAGCAAATTGAACGCGACGATCGTTGAACTCGACGATCATTTCAGGAAGTTCAGGATGTCGGATGCGTTGATGACCGTGTATAAGCTTGTATGGGATGACTTCTGCTCGTGGTATCTCGAAATGGTGAAGCCAGAATTCGGAAAGCCGATCGACAAGACGACCTATAAAGCTTCGATCCAATTCTTTGAATCGGTATTGAAACTCTTGCATCCATTCATGCCATTCATCTCCGAAGAGCTTTGGACTGAGCTGGGCGAGAAAAAAGAATATCTTATGATCTCGTCGTGGCCAAAGGCTGCAGGAACGGATAACGCATTGATAGGCGAAGGTGAGCTCGCATTCAATATCATCACACAGATAAGGAACGTTCGCGCCAGCAAAGGACTCTCACCGAAAGAAACACTTCGGCTTCACCAGAAAGGTGATGTAAAAATGAACGGATTCTGGTCGGTTGTGAAGAAACTTGCTAACGTATCCGAAGTGATCACCGCCGGCGAAAAGCCAATGGGTACTTCATTCCTTTCGGGCTCAACAGAGTTCACTGTCCCTCTCGAAGGCAAGATCGACGTCGATAAAGAGAGAGCTGACATACTTAAGGATATTGACTATCAAAAAGGCTTCCTCGCCTCTGTCGATAAAAAACTGAGCAACGAAAAGTTTGTGAGTGGCGCTAAGCCCGAGGTTGTCGACAACGAACGCAAGAAGAAAGCGGATGCGGAGGCGAAGATCAAGGCGTTGGAAGAACGGCTGAAGTCGCTTTGATCTATTTCAGATCGCGGCGAATAAAGATGAATTCTCCGCCGCCGTCACCAGCACCCTGTATGGGACCAAACACGGGTGTGGAGGGCGCATTGTTCATGATCGGTTCATATATTCTTGAAAACAATACCGGCGCAGAAAGAAAAACATCCCTGTTGTCCTCCAGCTTTTTCAAGAGAAACTGAAGAAAGACACTCTTGTCGGAAACAACGGTCAGGTTGCCGCTTGTCATCGCCTTTCGGCTGGGCTCGCGGTACTGCTCTGTAAAACGCTGGACCGATGTCTCGACCGAGCGACTCTTCAGGATGCTTCCACCGAAGCAAGCATCGGTTATAAGTAGCGTATGTTTTGTTTTTATCGCACTCATATAATCACGGATCGTGCTGTTGGCGATCCATGCGCTTCGCGTTGACGTCTTGGCATCGGCCGGCAGCCAGTAACCGAAATCCTTCGGTTTATCATAATATCCGTGACCTGCATAAAAAATGAGAAGGTTGTCTTTCTCCGTCAAAGTTTCCGCAAGGTTATCTAAGGTGTTGATGATCTGCTCGCGCGTTGCATTTTTCAGGACAGTCACGTTCGCTTTATCGAAATAGTAATTTCGAACAAGGACGTCAGCGAAGCGTTCAGCATCTTTTACCGGCATATCGAGGTTGGCAAGGCCAGGTCCGGTGAACTGGTACTTCGAGATGCCGATAACAAGTGCATAATACTTCGGAACCTTTGTGATACCCAACTCCTCGAGACTCACCGGCTGTTGAACCGGCTCTTCGACGTTTCTGGTAGTGTTTGAAGTTTGTTGTGGTTGGGGCCGGGGGGAAGTCTCTTCGGCCATGATAATTATGGGTTCGTCTGGTGGCGCGTTGGCCTTGAATGTGCCATTCAACAACGCATCAATATCCGAATTGTCGCGCGGTATACATCCCAACTGATAAGTTTGGTTTGAAGGTAGAACGGGAACTTCAGAATGAAGATTTTTGATCCCCGCAGCAGCTTTGTTCATCGCGCCGATCAATGCCTTCTCCGTTTCGGGACCATCGAAGCAATGGCAATATTTCATCGACAATCCAAGCAGTAAGTAGGTTGCCTGGTACGGGGCGACGATACTACCCTTTTCGGATTCGCGGACATAATGCATGTACAGTGGATCCTGGATGAGCTTATCTGTACACCTCTGGGACTGTTCGGCATTCGTTAAACCCTGCGACAGGGCGCTTAAAGGGAACAATGCTGCAACTAGTAAAAGGTAACTGAACTTCATGGGAGCGGGGGTGTCCCTAAAGTTAAAAATTCTAGTTGTCCTTTGCCACAAACAGAAAATCCCCCGTTGGATCATCGTGCTCCGAAAATTTCCCGAACCTCGGAACCGACGCAAGCCTGTCGAAATAACCGACCAGGTCGTTGATGGTCATGATCCTGTCGCCCTTCCCTCCTGTTTCTTTCAGCGCACGTATGAACTGTGCCGCGAAGGGCGAATGCTTGCCCGGAATTCCATCCGACACATATTCTTTCGAGCCGCTCGTCAGGAATTTTCTCGTCGGCGCCTTGAGTTTCTTGATGATCATTTCCTCGTCACTGAGCTGATCGTAAGGACTGCTCGCGCGACTCTTTGCCAATGTCGGGTCGAGTGTTCCTCCAAAACACACGTCCATCACCAAAAAAATATGCTCGCACTGGATGTTGTCGAGGCGCTGGCGTAAGATACCGTGTGGTATGTACGTGGTCCGGCCCTTGTCGTTAATGAGTGTGTTTCTCGCAGCAATAAAACCTTCTTTCAGGTTATCATCAAAAGTGCCGTGACCCGCAAAGAAAATAAACAGTTGGTCTTGTGGACTGAACCTTCTTGTATTGTACTCGGAGATCTTCGCATAGATGTCTTCATACAATGGGTTCTCGACGAACTCGGTCTTAAATCCGTACTTCTCCTTCAACAACTTCTCGATAGCCCTTGCATCATCGATCGGGTTCACGAGGTCCGAAAAATCATCGTAGTTGTTGGTTGCAAAGAACAGCGCATAATCGCTACGATTGGCATCGAGACGATTGGCCCAATCGCGGCCGACAGAAATAAATCGACTGCTGCTCACTCTCCCTCCCGACTGGTTTTCGACAACGATACTGATCTCGTTCATGCCGTCGGTAAGCGTAAGCGATTGCTTTACTTTATAAGAAAGCAGCCCGGACTCGAGCGTGAGTTTCTTTTCGGCGGCACCGCGCGAGTTAGCGCCGATCACAACCGAGATGAGGCGCAACGGCGCTTCGGAACGGACCTCGGCTTCGATCTCGATCTTGTTGTTCTGCGTGGCCGTGTTCTCCAGTCGCGGGTACACCCAACCGATAACAGGCAGCGCGGCGTTCGATGGATTCTTGAAATCCAGGTGGATGTCGTTTGTCTGGCCGCTGAAACTTTGAGCGAATGATGCAGTGCAGCAAAAGCTCATAATGAAAATCAATGATGTTTTCATGGTTCGTTAGGCGTAATAGGATCTGGTATTTCGGGAGTTGCTTCGGGGCCGGGCTTCGCTAATGTGTACACTACATAACCGGCTACCGCCAATGGTACGACCTGTAAAAGCAAAGGGATCTTTCTTTTTACTCTAAAGGCGTCGGTATAAACGACATCATCTTTGTTCTTGCTATCGATGATGCGGAAGCGATAGTTGTCGCCAGGCTTGATGTTCTTTGGAATTTTTACGGATGCTTTTCCGATGCTGGCCGCCACGTTGTTCAACGGAACGCTGACCAGTTTATCGTCCTTTAGCAATTCGAAGTTGATGAGACTATTGGCCCTGCCGCCGGCCCACACTATGTCGAAGGGTACGCCGCGCTTGCGAACGATGTGATCTTTGAAACCCTGAAACCGGATGAACGGAACGTAGAGTTTCCCTTTTACTTCGAGGCCGACCTTTCCTTCGAAGTCAGGTCCTAATTCTTCTTTTGCGTTCCAGGTGATCTTTCGATTACGACCCGGCTTCACTTCGAGACCCAGGTCGCCACCAACTTTCGTGAGTGGCGTAACATAACTGTCGCGCGACGAATATAAATTGACTGTATACGTTCGATGAGACACTGTATCGATAAGATCGTAGTAGATAAAGACCTTGTCGACAGCGACCTCCACTTTGCGGATCGCAAATTCCTGTGCGTGCGCGAAGGCACAGGTAAGTATCAATGCGATAATGAGAGCGATGCGTTTCATGTCAGTTCACGATTATGCGAGCGACCGTTGCCGATCCATTCATCCTGTATAAATAAATCCCGGGTGCAACAAACGATCCGTCGGCTGCGGTGCGATCCCAGGTGGCTGTGTGATAACCGGGATCACGTTCGCCATCTACCACGTCGATAACCTTCCTTCCCATCAGATCATATATCGCGATCTGTATATGAGACCTCTCTTTGACGAGGAAAGGAACATGAACGACATCGGAAGATGGATTGGGCCATGCAATTCCCAGGTCCTGGATATCGGGCTTCACCGAAGAGCGATCGGCTCCGAAGAAGAAACGGAAACTACGACTGTGCTGCGGATCAAACACATAACGATCTGTCGTCTTCATATCGATAAGCATTCGCTGATCGGCATCATACAACAACAGCTCGGCTGCGGATGATTGAAGGCCATCGTTGTCCCAAACGAGCTCTGCGTTAGAGTTATTTATTGTTGACTCCATATTGAAGGTCCAGTTGTAACTGGATACGGTCTTCACAACATCGCGCGAGAACATCGGCTGAAAGAATTCCATGTGCTCGGAGCTGATCCCCGCATACTTCATGAACTTCGGTGGGGTAATGATGTCGTAGATATCTTTAGAGATGCTTGCTTCAGGATGCATCCCGATGCCGCCCAGCGAATTGATAACACCGTCCTGCTGGACGCGAATGGGTATCATCCACTCATCGAGATCGGGGTTACTGTTGTTGATAACGGACCGGCCGATTCGCCCAGATCCATTGTTAAGCGAAGCGGGGATAGAGATCGTCATGGCGTCGTCGGCGAGGACAAAACCTCCGCTCCACGCCTTTAAGTTGTCCGAGGCATCGAGGCTTATGTTGGCTTTGTTGTAGACCAGGATCTGTTGCGACAACTGTGCTGCCTTTGCCGGATTCGCAGCGAGTATATCAGACCAACTGAGATCGAATATGAATGGATCGCCGATCTGGTTATATCCTTTCTCGAGGGTCATTGTAAAATCGGGGGATTGGTCTTTATCGACGGTTGTTCCGGAGCCGATCTTTACGTCTGCCTTTTCCACACTGTTGAACCAGAAGGCCTGGCCGCGGTCGATCTTCGTGAGCCCCTCCGATTTATCGACGTTGCGGCCAGCCTGGTATCTAACAATTCTCCATGATGTTTTATCGTATGTTCCGAGGGTCTTGAAAACTTCGTCGATAGAATTATCATCAAGGTCATAGGGGATCGAGAAGATGGAATAGTCTTCGAGCTTTCCACCGAAAGAAAGATTAGGAAGGGCTTTATCGGATGGAACCGGGTTGTAGACAAAGAATTCGTTCGACTTTCGGGAATTATTTTTCTTATCGTAGGCAACGAAGTAGCCCTCAATACCGATCTCATCGGCCCATTGTGTGTTGAGGGCTATCGAAGCAGTAGCGCCGCCATCGGCAACATCTTCTTTTGTAAACGCGTCCGTTGATGCGGCGGGCTTGTGATAGAAATCTACGTGATCGACACCCGATATTTCATCCGTTACGAGCACGGAGATCGATGATTGATCGGAAAGAAAATCCGGGAGCGTGAGTGACCCAAACAATGGTCCTTGCGTATCGTCGACTGAACCGGTCTCGGTTTGAACAGTGAGCCCTTTTGAAACAATGTTGTTGAGCTTGCTTTTTTCTTCGATCGTATTTTGAGGATCGATCACCAGCAGGACCTGGTACGATTTTTCAACAGTGTTTTCGGGAATACCGATCCGGTTTTTTTCATTGCCCAGGGGAAACGTTATCGTTCCATTAACTGCCAGGGAGCTTCCAAGGGAGATCTCTGGCTCGAGTGGTATATCGAGGTTTGCTTCGAACTCGGTATTGGTCGACAAGTAAGCTTTTACCTTGATTGCAGAGTTAACCGCAACGAAACCGGTGTTTTTAATAGTAAAAGTGATTGTGATGGAATCGCCGGGTTCGAGCGTAGCCGGGTTTATATCGGAACCTGTGAATACGAGATCCGGAGCCAACGGATCCGACGAACTGACAGCTGCGTTGATGCCGGGCGTCAGTTTGTATACGCCAGGGGATGTAAGCACTTCGCTACCGACAATCCCCTGGCCCAAGACGCCTTTCACAACATAATTTCCGCCGGAAGCCTTACCACCTCCGTTGGTGAATGCCCCCGCCCTATTAACATAGGTTTGTGCTGACGCGATACCTACGAACAGAAGCAGGAATGTTACGATGTATGTGAAACGCAGCGCGGTCATTGGTCAAGGATTGTTTGTTACCGTTACCTCCACAGGTGAAGAAGTCACCTTCTGATTCGCCCCGTCATTGTAGGTCGCCACAACTTTGAATTTCCATACCTCGAATGGATCAGCGCATGTGAATTCAAATGAACCGAAAACACCGTTGCTAACTTTAATCTTACCCTTTGCAACTCCAGCGCACATAAGGTTGGGACCCGTTGGCGTTGTCTCGATCGATCCGACGTCTAATGTAAACTTGTTATCGTCTGCATCAACTTCACTAACATCGTCGGCGGTGTTGTAGGTATTGGAACCGTTGTCGACTCCACCACTCAGGTAGAATTTTTGATTTGTCGATCCGGCCGGAAAAGCATATACCCACGATAGTACAATCTTGTTGTCGGCAGCTGCAGCATTGTTACAGTTCTGGCAATCGGCTTCCGCCAACAACAATCCAGCCCCAACGTTCTGAAGCAATGCTGGTCCCGAGCACACAGGATAAGCTTTAGTGTTATCAACCGGATCGCACCCGCCTACGTTAGGACAGGCCGCGCCCACATCGCAAGCAGGTTTCCATAGATTCGACGGGTCCATTCCACAGTCATCACAAGTACCTTTCTCCGCTACATTGAGAATTGTGATGGATGTGATTACTGAACTGGCATTTAGTATGGCCAGGCCGATTGGTTTACCGGGAGGTATTCTTTGAATAGCATGCATAGCTCTATGCGAGAGCAACGTTTCTTTGTAACAATTACCGGCAACATTAGTACTTATGTTTTCATGCACATTAAGTTCCGGCATGGTAGGCACGATGCCGTCAGGGAATATTAATCTTACTTTGAAGAAACGGTCGTCTCCTGGTGCGCTCACCGGGAGAACGTCGTTGTTGATCCAGAATTTTGCACACGCAGGATTGGTTTTCTCCAGGTCCATGTTGAATTCGGAGAAGTGAGACACCTTCTTAACATACGCCCGCTTCTCCCCGTCGTATACAGCACTGCCTTCGCGACGCCATTGACCCAGTTTTCTATCATACACGAAGAACGGCATCTCTTTAGGAATGTCTTTGCTCAACTTCAGCACACCCGGATCTATGGGAATTATAAGCTTCGCTGTGGCACCTTCTTTAAGATTGAATTTCTTTCCTTTGCTGCCCTTCGTGTAAACATCAACTGTTCCTGCCCCGAAGCTTTGCATATAACCCGGTTGTTGGCCGATAATACTATAGTCACCGGGCATCCCATCGGGTGACCAGAGATCTATGGTCGATACAGAAACGGTAACCGAAGGAGGCGGCGGATTTCCACTGGCGTCCACCAAAGTACCCGGATCGATTTCAATAGTTGTTCCTGTGTTACATTCAGGTGTGCCGAAATAATATTCGAAGGCCTTCTTCATGCTCTCGGGCATCTCGAAACCAATGAGCCTTCCGTTGGCATCATAAACAGTCGGAATATTCTTAACAGGGTCGGGATTCCACTTCTGTGGCTTTACAGAATTGTAACATTGATTAACGTTGTCGACCAGGACGATTGGGCCCGAAGTGCTGAAGTCTTGCGTAGTGGCCTTGGTGAGAAGGATCGACGGATCTTTGGGCAGCTCTGTATAGACTTTTGAGCCGAGGCCGTAACCTTCTGCCCAGACGTTTAATACATAGCGATCGGCGAGAGGTGTTTTTACGGTGAACTTGCCACCTTCGAATTTTCCTTCGGAGCCGTTTACTTCGATGATGGCGTCTGGAATGGTTTCACCATTGATGCCGGTGACGCTGCCGGTAACGGTGACTTTTTCTTTACAGGAAAAAAACAGGATCGGGACCAGGATCAGGATCCGGATGAAGCCAGGGAGTTTCATGGGTGTATGGGTTTAATTTTTGATGAGAGACTTAAGGGCTTCGATCTCTTTGCGGAGATCTTTAACATCCTCCTCCAGCTTCTTCACATCATTGTTCACCACCATCGACTCGAACAGAATCGATATCCTTTTGTGCTTCCTTCCTTCAATCCATTGATGCTCCTCGCTCCAGTTTACTTTCTGGGCAGCGCGCGCAATAACATTCAGTCTTCCAAAATTTCCGTTGTCGACCATCGCGTGGCCGGCAATATCTCCTGTGATCAGGAGATCTCCAGGCTGAATGTCTTTTCCGTTATCGATCACCCACATGTCGCCGTTGCCGACGGCCGCAACAGCCATGTGATTGCTCTTCTCGTCCTTTATTCTTCCAAGATACACACCGAGTACGGAAGGATCGTTGGCTTTAGAAGAAACTTTAACACCGTAGATCGGTTCAGATGATTGTTCACTCAAGTAACTCAGCGTACCCGAGAATGAAACAATGGATCCTTCAGGGATTTCTTTTTCTGAACTGGCCAGGTGTGATCCGGTAAACGGCCCGAAATGCAGCGTGCCGCTTAACTCATATATATATCCAAGCAGCGTAGCCCCGCGGTCGAATCTAACGAGACCGGAATTGGTATTAAGCTTGTTTACACGCATTACATAGTTTGAATTTCCAACTGGCTGCTCCACCTCGAGCGTGTAGGCAGGTGCTGCTGTCGTACCAATACCCACCTTCGAACCTGATGCAACGATCAGGTTGTTCGCTGGATCCGAGAACGCTGGCCCAACATAAAGGCCTCCATCGGCGCGCATATAATCTGAAGCAGCCACTGTTGTCTGACTGATTGCTGTCGGTAATTGTGCATTGGTTATGGTGCTGGTCCATGCGGGATCACCGCTGCCGTTCGTAGCAAGGATCTTGTTGGCATCACCCGCGCCAGCGGTTCCAATCTTCGCAGTTGTAACCTGATCGTCGCCGATCATGACGGTCGAAACGCTAGTCCACGATGGGTCGCCGCTCCCATTGGTGGAAAGCACTTTGTTCCCATCGGTGACTCCCGCTGTCCCAATTTTTGCAGTTGTAACCTGGTCGGCTGCTATCATTGCTGTTGTTACCGTAGACCACAGTGGGTTCCCGGACCCATCTGTAACTAAAGCTTTGTTGGCATCGCCCGCTCCGGCTGTCCCGATCTTATCGATGGTGACCTGGTCGGCTCCGATCTTTGCATTGGTCACCTGGTCTGTTCCGATCATGGCAGTTGTCACCGTAGACCATACTGGATTACCAGAACCATCGGTAACCAACGCCTTGTTGGCATCGCCCGCTCCGGCTGTCCCGATCTTATCGATGGTAACCTGGTCGGCTCCGATCTTCGCCGATGTAATGGCGTTGCTGGCAATCTTCGCGGCTGTTACCTGGCTATCTTTAATGTGGTTTGTTGTGATCGGACGTTGTGCGTCGTTAGACGGATCGCTAACGATCTTTGCGCCAGTTATGGCGTTGTCTTTGACGTGGTTGGTTGTTATAGCCCGCTTCGAGTCGTCGGAAGCGTCGTTTTCAATCATAGTGCCCTTAATGACCTTCCCTACTGTGAGCGCATACGGGGCGGATGTTAGCGGGATACGCGGTGTTAATACGTTACCATCGACCGAGATCTCCAATGTGTACTGCGTATCGAACGCCACATTGTCCAAAGATACCGGAGGACTTCCCTGGCCGAGTATCACTGAGTAGCGCCCATTGTCGACATCTACTGTGTGCGACTCCGGTCCCCACACTGGGGACGCGCCTGAGTACAGGGTAAAGGTCATGGGGACGCTCGAGTTGTGGATGGCATTCTCGCTCGCATCGGTCAGGTATCCCTGAAAGCTCAACGTCTTCGGAACACTCTGCGACAGTGCGCAGAAAGCAACGAGCAGCATAATCCCTGTGTAGAGGATCTTTTTCATGGTGTAGGGGGTGTAGGATCTTTAATTAGCTCAAGCTGCAGCCTGTGGCTGTGGCAATTGCTGACCGAGGATCTTCACGATCAGCTCAGGCGTGTTCTTCGCGCCCACTTTTGCGAGCATGTTCTTCCTGTGTGTCTGCACAGTGTAAAAGCTAATGCTCAGTCGTCTTGCGATCTCTTTACTGGAGAGTCCGTCAGCGATCAATTTCAGTACTTCACGTTCCTTTGGAGTAATCATAAGAGTAAAAGTTTGGTTTTGAACCCGCCTATCGGCAGGCAGGCTCTTTTATTTGACTCTTAGTTACCATTCTAAATGAAGGTCACCCGAGAGGGCTAAAGAAATTTGTTTACTTTGGTTTCCTATAATTGGGTTACCACCGACTGCTTTATGGACAAAACAGCGATGTCTGACGCTGAGCTTCTTCACCTGGTCCGGTCTGGCGACCCTAGCGGCCTGTCTTTCGTGTATGAGAAGTACCGAAGGGAGTATATCAACTGGATTCGCAGATTTGGCAACTGCGGACCTGACGAAGCTTGCGAATTCTACCAGGGCACTATCCTGATCTTTTACGAGAATGTTATGAACGGGAAGCTCGCAGAACTGCAGAGCTCCCTGAAGACTTACCTGTTCGGCATCGGCAAAAACCTTGTGATGCACGAATACCGAAAGGCCATGCGCGGGGAACGCGTAAAGGCCGAGTACATATTACATGCACACCTGGCCGACAGCCCCCAGGAGATGGCTGCCGAAGAAATGGATCTTGGCCTGGTGCGCCGGTGCTTCGAACGGATCGGCGACCCCTGCCACCGCCTGCTGGAGCTTTTCTACTTCCATCAAAAAAGTATGGAAGAAATCTGCGGAGAACTGGGTTACAAAAACCCAGAAACGGCAAAAAACCAAAAGTACAAGTGCATGGAGCGGCTTAGGAAGTTGGTAGACGACGAACGCCCGGCTGGAATGATGAATATTGAACACTGAATGAAGAATGATGATGGAAAGTGAAAGCGACGAAAAATTAGCACAGGGAATACGTTATTCCGTTCTCAGCAAGAAACTGGAGGAGTTGCGCGTTCTCGAAAAAGCGCTGCCCGTCGTAGAACCTGAGTCGGCAACAACAAGAATACTACACTACTGGAAGCCGTTGGCAGCCGCTGCGGCCGTACTGATCACAGTAACATCGATGCTCCTTTTTTCACGCACCGAAAGTCCGGAGCAGTTGTTTGCACGCAACTTCGAACCATACCCTAATGTATTCGAACCTACACAACGCGGAGTTGATGGCGCCGATAAGAGAACGGCGGCATTCGCGATGTACGAACAAAAGAACTACGAAGGAGCCGCGACTTTATTTAAAGAGCTGTTATCACAAAAGAACGAGCCCGAAATATTACTGCTGCTTGGCAATGCAAATATGGTATTGAATCGCGATGAGGAAGCAAAGAACAATTTCCTTACCCTTATCAGCGACTTCGATGATCTCGATGAACAGGCGAAATGGTTTCTAAGCCTCTGTTATTTGAAGTCGGGCGAGAGCGAGAAAGCAAAGCTGATCTGGGAAGAGCTGGGGGATCCGAAGATCACATATTCGGAAAAAGCGAAGAAGCTTCTCAAGGAAGTGAAGTAAATTAGACCAAAAGACGTACTACAAACCCCTAAATGCTATGAACAAGAGAGATCTCAAAAAGGAAGCATTCAATCCAGAGAATGAGAATGAAATCTTCTTCACAATGAAAGTTTATGCTACCACAACCAAAGGAAAGTTAGCGACCCTGAAGTACAGCATCGACCTGCATCCGCCATTTGAAGCCAGTACAAAAACGATCGCCCCGTACGCTTCACCTATCATTAAGAAAAACATGAAGGTCTTCGATAAGATATTCAGTATTGTTACGGAAGTGTTCCAGTTTATTGCAAACCCTACAGAACACGGTGTTCCGGCGAAAGACACACCCAAGTTCAGGTACGACGAACAAAGAAGACTTGCAGAAGCCATTAAGCTGTCGCAAAATGCGATCAATCACATCACTTATGAATTGAATAGCCCCCCGGTGTTGACAGTCGGTGCGTTATTTACGACTACAGGTGATGGAGATATTCGGCCGCCGAAATAAAATACTGATTTCTAGTTTCTAGTTTCTAATTGCTAGTTGCTAGTTTCTAGTTTCTAGTTTCTAGTTGCCTACGAAGATCTTTCGGAGCCCAACTAGAAACTAGAAACTAAAAAATCAGTATTATTTTTTCCGTGTCTTGGAAACCAAAAAGGTGATTGCTGTAACCAGGACTGTTAAAGCTACGATCACCCAGCTTGTTGGAATTTGATCCGCTGTCAGAATCGGTGTTTCACCATAAGCAACAAGAGATCCCCAGAGTTTCGGGTTTGCAGATACCTGATCAGATGATGCCAGGTAGGTTCGCTTGGCCAATGCAAGCGCTTCGTCGATCGCCATGCCGTTGAGGAGTTCGGTATAGAAGATGTCCATCAATTTTACTGAGACCTGGTCGTCGACCTTCCAAAGTCCCATCACTATATTATTGCAGCCGGCAAATGTAAAAGCATTCGCCATACTAAGCATACCTTCTCCGCGATAAGTTTTACCGATCCCCGATTCACACGAACTCAATACTGCAAGTGCTGCACGAAGGTTCATATTATACAGTTCATACCAATACAATCTCCCATCTTCAGGCCCTTCTTGATCCCTGAAATACAACGTTGCAGAATAATCTTCGCCTGTGTCACCGCTTCCGTGAACGGCGAGATGCAGCAGATCAAAACCAGATGCCTTCTCCTTAAAATTTTTCTCCGTTACACCGGGACCATACAGGAAAGTGCCATTGGGAAATTTATCAGTCAAAGCGATAAGCTCAGTCTCCGAACCTGCTATCTCCACTCTCGACTCATCGAACGAGCGTTCAGTTGCTCCACCAGTGAAGCCGAAGGCCAATAAGGATGGACTTCTTTTTAACGGCTCACGAGATGCAAGCAAATGTGCAGCAGAAAAGACATAAGAAATGACCCGTTCACCCACTAAATAAGAAAGACGATTGTATGAACCCTCTCCACCGGTGACAAGGGTCTCAAAAGGAACCTGCATGAGAGGGCCGTCGGCAGCAATGATCAGGCGTTTATGCCGGTCCTGGAATGGAAGCAATGATTTATGAAGGCTTTTTGATACAGTCACAAAACTGTCGACAGCTTCGCGATTGTATCGATTTCGTTTTGCTGTGAAAAAATCAAGATATCTTGTAACGCCTTGCCCGATCGAATCCGAGTCACCTAATTCATAAAATGTTGGTTCGTCGGGGCTGATCACCAACGCATATACTTTCTCGTAACCCCAGAAATACTCAACAAGGACGGCGTCGAGCTCAGCCAACTTTGTTTTAAGGACCTCCAGCGATACTGAGTCGTCCTGGTTCCGGGTCTTGATATACGATGGGTATTTGGAATTGATCGCCGCTTCGATGAGGGAGATCTCCTGGCTATTGGCGATAAGCGCATCGCGTGTGGTGCTTTTGTTTTCTTCGTCGATCTGGTGCTGTATTGAGAACGACCGCTGACGCAGATCACGCAGCTTTGTGATCAGTGTGTCGTTGCGACCGAGAGCCTTCTTCAACTCGGCCTCCTGGAGTGCATCGGCAAGAGATTTCGATTTGCTGTGCTCCATGTATTTAAAGATCATAGAGCTGGTCTTGTTGCCGGGCATCTTTATCAGCTCTTCAAAGATCTTCTCGTAAAGCCTGTAGTTGGCATCGATATAATTCCACTTTGCTTCTTCCGTGTCGAGTTCGCTCCTGCTTGCGATCATGATCTTCTCGGCGATCGTGTAGCATTCAACGGCATCGTTGCCTGCAACAACACTTGCCTTCGCCAGCAGTGCATCGTAGGCGAATCTTTTAAAATCAACCTTGTCGATATCTTTCGGGTTGCCGTCGCGACCGAGTGGTTCTGTGGTAGATGCCTGCAGCGCTTTCTGATAGTAACCGTAAGCCGAAAGGTTGTCGGCCTGGCTTAGCATCAGGTCGCCATAGGTTCTATAGAAGGAGGATACGGGACCTCCGCGTTCAATGTTAATGCCCTTTCTTATTTTATCTGCGAGTTTCAGGTTGCTTTCCGCTTGCTTCAGGTCGTTGTTCTTTATCTGTACTTCGGCCAGCAAACGAACAGCATATAAGTACATCGATTCGCTGTAACCGGTCGTCTTTTTATAGATCGATACTGCGCTGTTCAGCTTTCCGATTGCATCGTCGTACTTTCCTTGCTCATAGCTCGCGCTTCCCCATCCTCCATACAAAGCAGCAAGGGCTTCGTCTTCCTTGCCTTTGTGAAGTTGTTTGTTCACCGCCACACCTTTTTGATAATAGGCGACGGCTGAATCGAACAGGTGCATGTCGCGATAGATATTTCCCACAATAGAATAGGCGCGTTCAAGGAACGCATCGTCCTTCATCATTTTGATGCCATCAATAGCCTTCATACACCAGATAATGGCTGTCTCGTAATCGCCTTGCGAACGATTGGTGGTTGCCAGGCCATAGTAGAGACGCGTTATCGCTTTGATGTCGTCGGGAGCGAGGGCCTGCTGGATCGCGAGTGCTTTCTCGAAGTTCACTTCGGCTTTGTCGAAGTCGTAGAGATCGTACTTATAGATATCTCCCAGGGCATAGTACGCCTGCGCCTCGGCAAGGCTTCCGGCAGGAAAAAGTTTCCTTGCCTTTTCGAGAAGCAGTACCGCCGAATCGTCCTTGTGCTGGTTGTGAAATTCGAGACCGGCCTTATAAAAATACTGGGCTGAATCTGTCGTTTGAGCCGACAGCATCCCGGCATAACATGCTAATAATATTGAGAGGAATGCCCTTAAAAATGACACGGCAAAAGGTAAACAAAAAAGGAGTTACCTGAAATGAGGGAGGAAGGATGAAAAAGAAGAAATGGGTTAAATTAGGATATGAGAATACTGCTATTACTATTCATCTACGGTGTTGGATTTGCTCAAAATCCCTCTCAATACCATGTAGTCCGAGTCGTGGGCAAAGTAGAAAGTCCCGCCCTCAACCGCGCACTCAAGACCGGCGACGTGATCCAATCGAAAGACCAGTTGAAGTTCGGCACCAAAGAATCATACATTATCGTGAATAGTCCGCAGACCGGCCGCAAACGGATCTCCGGTGTACCCGACAATTCGCCGCGTGAGTTCCTCCAGTTGCTTCAATCGTTCGTTCAACCGGAGCTGCGATCCACTTCAACACGTCACATCTCCATGGAATATGTGGAGTCGCTCCAGGCATCGATGGCTTTCGATACACTACTGGTGCTGGGCGATGGATTTATTCCCGTGAATACCGAAAAGTTGTCGCTCGCGAAGCCGGCCATCGTACGCGCATGGTACACCGACGACAAACGGAAACGCGTCTACCGACCGATCTCTAACGACAAAGGATTTTTCCTAAGCAGCAAGTCGGTTCACAGCGAGCATCACCATGGACGCGTCGTGATCGAGTACTTCGAAGATGAAAAAGAAGATCCGATGTTCACTCCCGGTACATTACTCGGTGCTTTCGTTCCCATCTATGCCGACGAGCCGATGCTTGCCAGCGAGATCAAAGCTTTGCTGGGAGCCCGCGATCCAAGCCGCACGGTAATGGCGGAGATCAATGCATACTTACAACAAGAGTATGCCCCAGCACAGGAAGACAACCTGAAGGCATGGTTGAAATCGCAAGGCATCCCTGCTGAATGAGCTGGCTGCGAGAGCACCGTAAAGTTATCCTACTCAGTGCGGGTCATGCACTGCTACTCGCCATCCTTACACTCGTATGGATGAATCTCAGTTGGGAGTTTGGTGATGAAGTGATCGTTGCGCGCATCAACCAGATCGCCCGCTACGAGGTCTTCAATCCAAAGAACGAGGTCGTAGAACAGTTCAAGAAAGACCTGCTGCTCATCAACACGTCATACGATAAGACACTGGTCGATTTCGAAGACGACTTTGGTTCGGGACGTCGTGCCATCTCCGATCGAAAGATGCTGACGGAATTCTTTCACACGATCAATGAATCAGCACAGGCACCGGCACTGGTCGTGGTCGATATCATTTTCGACAATCCATCACCCGACGACAGCCTGCTTCGAATAGAGCTTGGCAAAATAAAGAATCTCGTTATCTCATCGGAGATCGGAAAGGACGGCAAGCCGATCATGCCGTGGCCCGGCTTGAACTTCGCGCTCGCGCAATACCAGACAACAACCGGTACGTTCCTGAAATTCAATCTTGTCGACGATACTATCCACTACCTGCCCGCGGCGATGTATCATGAAACAAAAGGATCTTCGTTTACCGAGTGGGCCGGCCTTGTGCGAACACGTCCCGGTTGGTGGATCAATTCATTCATTGTAGACCTGCCTGTTCGCAAGGCCCATATCGAAAACGGCGAGGTGCTTATCTGGAACATCGGCGAAGCGCTTAACTTTTCCCCCCAAGAGGTAAAGTCCATCGCACAAAACAAGGTGATCATCGTGGGTGATTTTTATGATTACGATATCCACCAGACTTTACTAGGCGAGCAGCCGGGTCCGCTAATAGTTGCCAACGCTTACCTCGGAATGCTCCAGGGTGTTCCCCGGATCAAATTCCTGGACGGGTTGCTCATCTTTACTTTATATTTCTTTTCTACGATGTACGTTCTTACCTGGCGTAAGCATAAAGACAAACTGATCACAGGTAAACTTCGTTTTGGAAAATTCTTCAAATACCTCACTTACATTCTCGTATTCTCACTCTATTCCATTTTTCTCTATTTGTTAACATCGAGGCACTTCCAGCTGCTTATATTCGGGCTATATTTCAACTTGTTTGAATACCTTGTAGACCGTTACAAGCCGAATGTGGACTAACTATCATTGTCATACCGATTTCTGTGATGGAAAAAAACCTGTTGCCGACGTGGTGGCACAGGCTAAAGCAAAGGGTATGATCGCTATCGGCGTGTCGTCGCATGCGCCTCTCCCCTTTCCGAACAAATGGAGCATGCGAACAGAGATGTTCGATAACTATCTCGCTGAGATCAAAAAAGAAAAACAACAGAACGAAGGCATACAGATATACGCAGGTCTTGAAGTTGATTTCATTCCTGGAAAGATCTCTCCATTCGTTTTCAAGGACAAGCTCGATTATACAGTCGGGTCGGTCCACTTCGTGAACGAGACCTGGGAGATCGACAACACCTACGACGTATTTATGAAAGGGCTCACCGGTATGTTCGGAGGAAGTATCCGCCAGGCTATCGCGAGATATTACGAGCTCACGAGGGAGATGATAAACACAACACCTCCGACCATCGTTGGACACATGGATAAAGTGAAGATGCACAACCGCGGCGATCGTTTCTTTATGGAAGACGAGCCCTGGTACCGCGAACAGGTAGATCTCACACTCGACGCCATCGCCCGCGCAGGCTGCATTGTGGAAGTAAATACGCGCGGC
The DNA here is from genome assembly GCA_964490505.1 of uncultured Ohtaekwangia sp. Taxonomy (GTDB): domain Bacteria; phylum Bacteroidota; class Bacteroidia; order Cytophagales; family Cyclobacteriaceae; genus ELB16-189. The sequence goes on from CAZBCP010000004.1 coordinate 408,067, forward strand.
ATATACCAGAACAAGACCGACACCACGTATCCATCGCCCTGGATCCTTGCAGAGATCCTCCGCAAGAACATTCCCATTACACTCAGCTCCGACGCCCATCACCCCGACGACCTCATCAATCAATTTCCGGAGACCGCCCGACAATTGATCGATATTGGTTTCAAAAAAATACGCATCTTGTTGAACGGAAGGTGGACGGACGTCTCCTTCGGAGAACATGGTATTACCAGCAAAGAACTCACCGATCACTCGATGGCTTAGCACCACAAACGGTGCATGGTTCTCTATTTATACAGCAGGCTCTGCATTCGGACTTTATCTCTGCGTATTCGCATTACGCAAAACTTATAACGTCGCGCTTTACGAAGACTATGCATTTGCCGGCATCGGTTATAAAAGCTGGATGGTGATCTTCCAGGTTGTCGGCTACATGGTCTCGAAATTCATTGGGATCAAAGTTGTATCGGAGTTCAAAGCGTCGGCGCGGGCAAAAGGTATCTTGCTGATGTCGGTGATCGCTGCGCTGTCGTGGTTATTGTTCGCAGTGATACCGATGCCTTACAACCTCATTTGTCTCTTTTTCAATGGGCTTCCGCTTGGCATGGTGTGGGGAATGGTCTTCGGCTATCTCGAAGGGCGCAAGTTTACCGAAGTGCTCGGCGCAGCGTTGTCGGTAAGCTTTATTTTTTCCGCAGGATTTTCGAAGACCGTCGGTTCCTACATCATGAATTCGTGGGGGGTGTCGGAGTTTTGGATGCCTTTCATTGCCTGCTGTGTATTCTTCGGACCGCTTTTGTTGTTCCTGAAGATGCTCGACCAGGTTCCTCCACCAACCCCCGAAGACGAAGCGCTGCGAACCAAGCGCGCACCAATGACCGGCGAAGAGAGGATGAAATTCACAAAAACATTTTTGCCGGGGTTGGTATTGCTTGTGATCACTTATACGCTGCTCACCGCCTTCCGTGAGTTCAGGGATAATTTCTCCTCCAATATCTGGGCGGCACTTGGTTATGGAAATAAGCCCGATGTTTTCACAACAACTGAAACGATCATTACACTCACGCTTCTCGTATTGATCGGTAGCCTGATGATCATCAAGAACAACCGTCGGGCCATGATCGTCAATCACGTCATCGTACTTGTGGGAATGATCATGGTGGGCGTTGGTAACCTGGCGTTTCAACGCGGGTGGATCGGCCCTGTACCGTGGATGACGATCATCGGAATGGGCCTCTACTTCGGCTACATCCAATTCAATAGTATCTTCTTCGATCGTTTGATCGCTGCATTCAAGTACGTGAGCACAGTGGGTTTTCTTATTTACCTCGCCGACGCGTTTGGATACGTTGGAAGTGTAACAGTGACATTGTATAAAGAACTCGGCCAGAAAAATTTGAGCTGGCTCGAATTCTTTATCAACGGTGGTTACATCATGTCGATCTCGGGGAGTATTCTTATCCTGATCTCGTTAGTGTATTTCGTTAGAAGACACGCCACTCTTAAACCTGGAGTCTGACGTAAGCTCGAAGTCGAGCTCTTTTACATCTCTAGAGTTGGTCCCAATAAATACTTTGAACTTACCGGGCTCGGGTCCAAACGACATGTCCTTGCGATAGAACGAAAGATCTTCGGGACTGAGTGTGAACACCACATCTTTGAACTCTCCGGGGCCAAGGTTTACCTGTTTAAATCCTTTGAGCTCTTTCAATGGCCGCGTTACACTCCCCACCATGTCGCGGATGTAAAGCTGAACGGTCTCCGTACCGGCAGTCTTCCCGTTGTTCGTAACGCGAATAGAAAAATCGCTGTTGTTGAGATTGACGTCGCCGTATTCGAACGTCGTGTAGCTTAAACCAAATCCGAACGGGTACAACGGATCGTTCGGTATATCCAGGTACTTCGAAGTGTACTTGTTGTTTGGATCGCGGGGACGTCCGGTATTTTTAGCACTGTAGAAAACAGGAACCTGTCCAACCGAATAAGGGAACGTCATCGGGAGCTTGCCCGAAGGATTGTAGTCTCCAAACAGCACGTCGGCTATCGCATGACCAGCCTCAGTTCCTAAATACCATGTCTCCACAACTGCGGGAATGTTCTGGTCGATCCACGGAATGGTCAACGGTCTTCCATTCGATAATAAAACAATAACCGGCTTACCGGTCTTGTGAATTTCTTCGACGAGCTTTTGTTGTGCACCGGGCAGGTCGAGTATGCCACGACTCGATGCTTCGCCCGACATCCATGCTCCTTCGCCAACGCTCATGATAACAACATCGGCCTGTCGTGCAATGCTGATGGCTTCTGCAAAATACTTCGTGCTATCGTCGTTGAGATTACAGCCTTTGGCATACAACAGTCGCGTGTTGGGAACCTTTGCCTTAATGCCTTCGAAGATTGAAACGGCGCTGTCGCCCTTGCCGGCAGCAGACCAGGCGCCGATCATATCGATCTTCGACTTACCCAATGGACCGATGATCGCGATCGTCTTCGTTGACTTCGCCAACGGCAGCAGGCCATTGTTCTTCAATAACACGATAGACTTACGGGCGGCGTCGCGGGCAGCCTCGCGAAACTCAGGTTTCATGATCGTCTCCTTCTCGCGCTGTTCGTTGCTGTAACGGTAGGGATCGTCGAACAGGCCCAGCTCGAACTTCAATCGAAGCACGCGACGTACAGCGGTGTTCAAGATCTCTTCTGAGACTTTTCCGTCCTTCACGAGGCCCGGCAATTCATATTGAAAGAAGCCGGCCTGCATGTCCATATCGACGCCGGCTTTGATGGTCTCGGCGGCTGCTTCGGCAGAGTCGGCCACGTTACCGTGATTGAGCATCTCCATGATCGATGTGTAATCGGTAACGACCATTCCTTTGAAGCCCCACTCCTTTCGAAGAAGGCCATTGAATAAATAATCGTTTGCTGTTGCGGGAGTACCATCGAGCTCGTTGAATGACGTCATGACGGTTGCCGCACCTGCGTCGACCGCGGCTTTGTATGGAGGGAGATAGATCTCACGAAGTACACGGTCGGACATATCCACTGTATGATAATCGCGACCAGCCTGCGCGGCGCCATAAGCTGCAAAGTGTTTAACACAGGCAGCGACCGAATTCAATTGACCAACGCCGGCACCCTGGAAACCTTTCACACGAGCAGCACCGATCAATGATCCAAGATAGGTGTCTTCACCTGCACCCTCCATCACGCGGCCCCAACGAGGATCGCGTGCAATGTCGACCATCGGTGCAAAGGTCCAATGCAGTCCATCAGCCGACGCTTCTTCGGCAGCAATGCGCGCCGACTTCTCCATCAATTCAAGGTCCCAGCTTGCGGCTTCACCAAGGGGTATCGGAAAAATTGTTTTGTGTCCGTGAATGACATCATAACCAAACAGAAGTGGAATATGAAGGCGTGTTTCTTTCACGGCGATCTCCTGGAGTTGTCGAGTGTAGTTAGCTGTGTAGGCGTTGAATATTGCACCCACCTTGCCGGCTTTGATGTCTTCTTTGTATCCCGAACGAATGGAAGGACCGGTTACATCCCAGTCGCTCGTATATAAAGTAAGTTGACCGACCTTCTCTTCCACGGTCATGAGCGTAAGAACTGAATCCACACGACGATCGATGGGATCATTCGTGGAGGTTCTATCAGATTGACATGCGGCCGCGGCAAGCGACAACAGTAGGATAATTTTTTTCATATTTTATTTTTTCATGCAACGACACTATTTTTTCACGCAAAGGCCGCCAAGGAAGTGCGACGCAAAGGATGCAAAGACTGCATTTCCTTTGCATCCTTTGCGTGGTATTGCCTTTGCGCTCTTTGCGTGAAAAGCCTTCTATTTATAAGTAAAACCAAGTTTATCTAAACCTTTTTGAACTTCGGGAGCCTGCATAAACAACCTCCACAACAGCCCGGTGCGATAGTTTTCGATCATCACTGGAATAGTTCCCTGGTCGATTGCCAGATATCGCGGGAGCATCCAATGATCCTGGAGATCGAATGCATCGTAAGGACCATATTCACCGATAACACTGTCAGCTTCGGGAGAATAGATGTATTTCAGGAAATTCATGCTCTCGGCCGGAGTGTATGGAAAGTTAGACAGGGCGGCTGTCGGCGAGATCACACCGGTATCGTTCGTGGGACGATGTGCATCGTACCCGTTGGTTGAATAGCTGGAGGTCAATCCCCAAACATATGGTCCGTAATAAGGATAGTGTTTCGGGTTATCGACAGCATACTTGTATTGGATCATTGCATGATTCTGATTCAGCTTCCAGTAATCGGCATACTTGTCTTTCAAATGGCGTGGGTCGAGGCCGAGATATGAATAGTGTGCCCAAAACATCGGGCCAACCGGGTCGGCATCGTGTTCGTAGTGGTCGAGCACGACATCCATTTCATAATATTTCTCTTTTGAAATAATACTGTCGTTGCGAGCCCAGCCTTTGTGATAAACCTCCGGCTTGATCGGATGTGTCGGAGATGATGCCGCGAGCACATACATAATAAGGCATTCATTGTATCCGCCGACCGGGAAGTTCATCTCCCATGCATATTCGGGCGACCAGTGCCAGTACAGCACATCTTTTTTGTTGGTGAACCAGTCCCACTCCACTTCTTTCCAGAGCTTGTCGATCTTGGCGGCTAACTTCTTTTCATCGGCGTTGCCGTCTTTGAAATATTCCCTGACGGCGATCAACCCCTGCACGAGAAAGGCAGTCTCCACGAGGTCGCCGCCGTTATCTTTTGTACCGAATGGTTTCACATTACCGGTTGGACCATCGATCCAGTGCGGCCATGCACCATGGAAGCGTTGTGCTGTATCGAGATAGTTTACGATATGATTGAATCTCTCGTAACCGTCTTGTCTTTTAATGAACCCCCTTTCGATGCCCACGAGGATGGCCATCAATCCGAAACCCGAACCGCCGGTTGTTACGATGTTCTCATCCACCTGTGGTTCGTCGGCATGAAACCGCTCGCGACCGAGTCCTGATTTCGGCTCCGCATTTTTCCAGAAGTACTGGATAGTCTGGTATTGAACGAGATTCAGCAAGGTGTCTTCGGGAAGGTTGCTGAGATGGATCTCTGCCAGAGGTTGCTGTTCATTAGTAGAGGCTTTTTTTGAGCACGAGATACCAACGAACGCAACGATCGTCAGTAAGAGGGATACATGTTTCATAAGTTAGTCTACGTTCAGGTCTAAGACGGTTTTGGCTTTGATCATTTCGGGTGACTGCATAAATAGATCCCAAAGCAGGCCGGTTCTATAATTCTCGATCATCACGACAATAGGCCCTTGGTCGATAGCCAAATAAGAGGTAGCATACCAGGCTTCATTGATATTGAATGCATCGTAAAAGCCGTATTGTCCCCATATGCGATCGCCAAGATTGTAATAGAAAAATTTCAGCGCAGCCATCGACTCTTCGGGTGTGTAAGGGAAGGCAGAGAGTGCGGCGGTTGGTGTGATCACACCGAGATCGTTGCCCGGCGAATGAGCATCGTATCCATCCTGGTTATCGCTGGACGTAAGTCCCCAGCAGTTTTCGCTGTAGCCCGGATAGTTTTTAGGATTAGCAATACAATAGGCGCGATTGATCAGCGAGGCATTCGTATTCTGTTCCCAGTAGTTGGCGTATCCGTCGCTGAAGTGCGGGTTCATTCCGAGGTAAGAGTATTGAGTCCAGAATAATGGCGCGGGAGAACCGAGAGGAAGGTTGTAACCATAATAAGTATCGTTCGAAACTATTGCTCCATTGTTGCCATATCCACTTGTATACACCGATTTTGGAATTGAATATGTTGTGGCGCCGGCCGCAAGTACGTAGGTGATCTGTTCTTCGAAGTATCCGTACATCGCGAAATTCATCTGCCATTCATAGTTGGGTGACCAGTGCCAGTAAAGGACGTTCGAATCGTTCTTCCGGTACCAGCTCCACTCTACTGCATCGGACAATTTTGTAATGCGTCTGATGAGGTTGTTGCCAACGGTATCGGATGCCTGCAGGTATTCGCGGGCTGTGATGAGTCCCTGCACCAGGAACGAGGTCTCGACGAGATCGCCTCCGTTGTCTTTTGTTCCGAATGGAATAACGTCGCCGGTGTCGCCATCGATCCAATGCGACCAGGCTCCGTGAAATCGGTCGGCGTTCTCGAGGAACGTAACGATCTTGGCAAGACGTGCGACGCCATCGGTGCGGGGAACAAATCCGCGTTCGATGCCGACAACGAGAGACATCAGACCGAACCCAGAACCGCCGGTTGTTACAGTGTTGCCCGATGTGTTTCGTTCACGCGCCATTCCGCTGCCGGGATGTGCGAAGTCCCAAAAATATTTGAAGGTCTGTTGTTGTACGAGGGTCAGAAGTTCTTCGTCGCTGATGACAGCCATGACCGGTTCGGGGTCGTCGGCCGTATAGAAATATTTGGTGACGGTAGAGAACGTCTCGGCGTTAGCTCCTTCTATTGATGAAGTTAAAGACAAGAAGTGCCTTTCGGTTCCATGGAGTGCATCCGTGGGTGTGATCTCTATTGTTGTGGGGTCGATGACTTCGACATCGAACGGGACGTCATACTTTGCGTTGCGAAGTTTGATCGCGTCGGTGAGGTTGGAAGTATTTACAGGGACAGAAAATTTTAGTTCGATCACGGGATCCAAAGAAACATCCTGCAGGCGAGTGTTGGTGTTTGCGCTGGCGCCATCAATTGTGATTGAAACGAGCTGCAGGTCGGAACCGTCTTTTGTTTTGAAACCGATGGTGAGTCCGGGGAAAACGGAGCCGTCGGTTCCCATTAATGTTTTATCGACGACGAGGCTGTAGCTGGTGAGGTATGCCATTCGCTCGTCGGGAGTTATTGTGACAGTCTTTTTGTCGGTTGAATAATCTAAACTTATATCGACGGGATCGGAACCCTTAAGAAGCTTGATGGATGTTTCCGCGGTGGAGGGATCGAGGGGTGATGTGAATACAGCTGCGATAGATGCGTTTACGGGGATGTCGGTGTTTTTTGATGCGTCGGTGGGATTAAACGTGGTAGATCCTGCCTTTAAGCTGGTCATCTGGAGCACTGGTGCTGTTTGAGGCTTCTGATCGTCTTCTTTGCATGAAAAAAGAACAACGGAAACAAAAAGTATCGTAGCGTATTTCACCATCACATATAATTTAAGAAAGAAAAGGTTTCTCCGTGCGGAGAAACCCTTCTGTAAATCAAACCAAAAAAACCAAAACAACTATTTTTCTCAGTACTGAACATAGAAGCAATACTCGGCTCAATAGAAAACGGCCGGATTGCTGACCTGGGTTATTTTCATCTTCCAACGATTCGCATTTACCGGCCTAGGATGGATGAAGTTGAGGATGTTGATAAACTTGATACATTTTCGACATCTAAATGGTCTTTGGTACAAGAGCCCACTACGGCACTCGGTGCCCCTGCCGAAAGTATGAGTTTAGCGTTTCATAATAAGCTTGGACTTAAAAAATACTCACCCACCGGGCTCAAGGGCGGGTGAGTATTGTCATTTTATTTTTCTGAATTATAGATAGAAGCGATCTCTGTAGCAGTAATAGCACGCTTAAAAATGCGAACGTCATCCAATTGGCCTTTGAAGTGATTGTTGTCTACATTTTCGTAAGCTGCCCATGAATCTGAAAGACTCCTGTTTTCTTCCGATATACTTTGTGTAAAACCAAATACCAGGTTGTTACCGGGAGCGTTGGTGTTGCCCGCATAAGCAACTCCTACAATACCGGTTCTGTCGTCCGGATAGAGTTTGAAATCAAATTCCTTAACCTTGTCGCCATTGAGGTACATCGCTGCAATTTTTGTTGAAGCGTTGTAAACGCAAACTACATGAGTCCATTTGTCCGTAAAGATTGCCTTCACGCCGGTTGCGCCGCCGACGTCTTTGGAAAACGTCCAACCTACCCAGCTATCTTCTTTGAGTCCTTCGCCATTCCACCAAGTTTCTTCTCCTCTGATCTCGTCATTAGCGAGGTGATAACGAGCTGCAAGCTTAGCGCTGCTCATGTCTTGCGCAATCTCGTATTGGAAACCAAGGAAGCCAGCGAGACCAATTACAAAGTGTCCATGCGTATTTGAAGCATCAGGTTTTACCCACATGCTTAATGCAAAGTTTTCGCTGTCGAGAAAGTCGTCACCGTTAGGCACTTCCATCACGCTGGTGGTTCCGTTGAATGAGGCGGCCTTTCCTGCTGCTGCATTTCGGCCATCCACGTATGTAATTTCAATGCTATTGTTTGAATCATGTTCACCGAGTGCATCATCACCGTTGTTTTCAAACATCCAGTAGGCGGCTAGTCCATCGGGCGTGAAGAACCCGGCTGTTGTGAAGTTGCGAGTCACTGCTGTCAACGCAAGACCTTTATCGGACTTCAAGCCTTCGCCAATTGTAAGCACATAAAGGTTACCACTGTTGAGATTGCTTACTGGCTTCACCGTTATCTTCGAACCATCCGGTGTGATCGTCAAGGGAACATCCGCATCGTCATAATCGCGCGTCAATTTGATGTTGGCAGCGGTAGCAGTGCTAGCGTCTACATTTGTCGAAAGATTGATCTCGATCGATGCGTCGGGAGCAACACCTGTTGGTGAAGTTGCACCATTAAGATCCGCACCACCAACGGTTATCGTGCTCAGTGTTAACGGTGTTGGATCATCTTCCTTACACCCATAATTCACTGCAAGCGCCGCTATTATCGTTAGTGCCGCCAGAATTCTAATTGGATTTTTCATACTTGTTTTTGATTGTTGTTTAAGTGTTCCGGTTATTTATATGCATGTTGGGTAAGACTATTTCCAGGCCTCGCTTTGTATCAGTGCTCCTTGCGACAAGTCGATCTCTGATTGCGGGATTGGCAAGTATTCATGCTTGCCTTCGATAAATCCCAATGGACCAAGCACTGTAGCCGCTTTACCGGTACGCACCAGGTCCCAGAAACGATGTCCTTCCATGGCGAGCTCATGACGACGTTCGTTAAGAATTATATCAACGAGAGCATCTTTGTTTGTTTCATTGATGTCAGGTAGAATACCCGCATTGCCTCCGCGTGCTCGTTCACGTACGCGGTTTAGATAGACCAACGCATCGGCTGATTTAGAATTTCTTGCGAGTGCTTCAGCCGCCATCAATAAAACATCGGCAAAGCGGAGAATTCGGACGTTATGTTGGAATGCCGTGTTAACGTCGTCGCCGATCGTACGATCTGTTGGTGTCCAGACTTTTTGATTGTAACATTCGATCTCAATCAAGTTGCCATCGCCGTCTTTTGTCTCATCCGGTGTTGAGCCGTCGCCTATGATCTTTATCCCGTCAATAACCTCGTTGAGATAGATGACCGTGGCTTCGAGACGAGGATCGTTGTCTTCGAATGAATTCTGTAAATCGATCGAAGGCCTATTGAATCCCCAGCCGCGGTTTGGTTCGCCACGAACACCTTGCACATTTCCTAGTTGATCTCCACCACGATCCGTTCCCGCGTCTGCAAAAGGAAGAGCACCGGTTTCAAAAACAGATTCAATTCCATACTCACCATTAATGCCATTCGCATCTTCGAAGTTCGCCTCAAGATCGTAGAAGCCTGAGTTGATGACGTTTAATGCATACTTTTCCGCGTTCGGATAATCACCTCTGAAAAGGTAGACTTTCGCCAAAATGCCCTCGGCAGCTCCTTTGGTTGCGCGACCATTTTCTTCCGCTGGGACTTTGTCACGAGTCGGGAGATTTTCAACTGCGAACAATAGGTCTTCAACTATTTGATCATAGACCTGGTCGGGTGTCGATTGAGGAGAGACTCCGTCGGATTGAAGTTCAAGAACGAGTGGTACGTTGCCGTAACCGCGAACAAGGTCGAAGTAAAATAACGCCCTCAGGAATCGTCCTTCAGCAACATAGCGTGTGCGCAACGCAGCGTCCATCTCAATTCCGGGCACCAGTTGGATCACCACATTTGTTCGTTTAATTCCCTCATAGAGAACATTCCACCAGCGAGCCAGTGTGTTTTCGCCAGGTATCTGTCTAAAAGAATCGAATGGACCTATTGTTGCCGATTGATCACCAGGGTTGCTTCCCTTCCTGGCGTCGTCCGACATGATGTCATTCAATGGATAAAGGCCCTGGTGAAAATTCCCATCTCTCATGATCCCGTACATCGCATTAACCGCGAGTTGTGCATCGGAAGCTGTGACGGGGAACTGCTGTTGAGTCAACGAACCCTGCAGAGGTTTATCGAGAAAAGAATCCGAACAACCTGTAGCCAAGAAAACAACAAGTGCCAGTGTTGATTTTGTATTGATCATCCTCTTCATTGCGCTACGATTAGAAAGTAACATTTAGGCCAACAGATAAAACCCTTGCAACAGGATACACTCCACTGTCGATACCTGCCGACAGCACATCACCCGACCTGTTGAGTGGGGCCGAAATCTCTGGCGTATAACCAGTGTACTTTGTAAGTGTGAAAATGTTGTTCCCCCTCACATAAACCCGCGCCTGCTTCATCTTTAGCAACGAAGCAACCTTCTGCGGAATTGTGTATCCCAACGACAGTGTACGGAGTCTAAGGAAGTCACCACTTTGAATAAACCTGTCTGACGGTTGATAATTGTAGAGCTCTGTGGACACGCGCGGCTCCGAATTGCTGGTGCCCTCGCCGTGCCATCTGTTGATCACGTGTTGTTCGTAATTATACAGATCGGTACGGATCGATTCCTTGGCGTTGTAGATCTTATTGCCAGTTTGAACCTGGAAGTCTGCGGACAGGTCGAAGCCTTTATAGGTTAGTTCGAAGTTGAAGCCCCCGATGAATTTCGGTATCGGTGAACCAATGCTGGTGCGGTCGAGGTCATTGATCTGTCCATCGCCATTCCAGTCAACGATGCGCATGTCACCCGGCTGAACTACGGATGCATGTGGGTAAGCGGCGATCTCTGCTGCGTTCTGGAATACTCCATCGACTTTATACCCATAGAACTCACCAATAGAAGACCCTTTAGTTGTACGCGTTACAAAACCATTTCCAGAATCGCCACCTATGAGAGCGTCATTAACTCCGTTGCTGCCGCCGATCTCCAGCACCTCGTTGTGAATCGTCGTGGCAACAAATCCAACGCGATAACCGAGGCCTTTCCATTCGCTTTGCCAGCCGAGGTTAATTTCAAATCCACGATTAAGAACTTTCGCTGCATTGTATGTGATCTTTGCCCCGATACCATTCCCCAGAGCGCCAGGCACGTTGAGATCCACCAACACATCGTCCGTTACACGATTATAATAGTCAACCTCAGCAGTCAGTCGGTTGTTAAAAAATCCCAATTCCACTCCCGCATCTGTCTGAATAGTCGTTTCCCACTTCAGGTTAGGATTACCTGTAACACCGTACGTGGCGCCAGGACGCAGAACGTCATTGAACACTCCATTCTCATTGTTGGCAACTACAGAATATTGTCTGTCGTACGGGATCTTTTCGTTACCGATCTGGCCCCAGCTTGCCCTGACTTTAAAGTTTGTGATCTTCTCAACATCCTTCATGAATCCCTCATTGATAATGTTCCAACCAACGGCAACTGACGGAAAATTTGCATATCGATTCGCAGCACTAAACTTCGATGAACCATCTCTTCGGAAGGTACCGGTTAGCAGGAATCGATCGTCGAATGTATAGTTGATCCTTGCCAGGTAAGAGATCATTGAGAAATTGCGGTTAACGTCGACCTCATCCTTTGTATCGCTGGCAAGGAGATTTGTTGGATTATAGTACCAAAAATCTTCGCCTTCGCGAATAAGGTTGATCGCTGCGACCTGTTGATTCTCGGAGATACTTTCCTGTGTTGTGTATCCGACGAGCGCGCTGATCCTATGCTTGCCAAATTCTTTATTGTAGTTGAGGGTGTTTTCGAGCAGCCAGTTGAACTCATTATAAGATCCTTTGGTCAACCTGCTGTTGGTATTCAACTGCTGTGGTGATACGTAATATACCGGTGTGAATGATTTCGATTTTCTATAAAGGAAATCAACACCAAACGATGATCGGAAAGTGAAATCTTTCAGGAAGTCTACTTCAGCGAAAAAATTTCCAACCGATCTGAGTGCGCTCTCGTCGCTGTTGGTGTAATCAATTGCAGCGATTGGATTACCCACACCACGAACCTCAGCATAAGTTCCGTCGGGGTTATAGACAGGTGTCGTTGGCTGTCCCCGATACGCCTGGAAGACAACACCGTCAGAAGTGTTTTGCTGCTTGTATGGTGCGAGCGTCACATTGTTACCGAATCGTACATTCTTAGTGACGTTATAGGTGTTATTCAATTTGATCGTGAAACGTTCGTACTTCGACTTTGGAATAATACCCTCCTGGCCAAAGTATCCCGCACTGAGATAGTAAGTGTTTCTTGCAGATGATCCATTTAATGAAACCTGGTAATTCTGAATTGGAGCAACCCGAAAAATCTCTTTTTGCCAGTTCGTGTTGGGAACGGCATCGACATTGTTAAAGGATCCGGGCTTGATGTCGTTCATCACGGTCGCGAACTCTTTACCACTTAGCATCTTGATCTCTTTCGCGAGCTGTTGCACACTGAAGTCCGCAACGACATTAACGGTAGGTATTTCGTCACCCTTCTTTCCTTGTTTTGTAGTAATAATGACCACCCCGTTTGCACCACGTGAACCGTAGATCGCGGTGGCAGAGGCATCTTTTAAAACTTCCATCGATTGAATGTCCGCCGAATTGAGGAAGCTGATATCATTGAGGATAACACCGTCGACGACATATATAGGCGACGCATTGTTGAATGTGCCGGTTCCACGGATACGAACCTCCGGGGCAGCGCCGGGAGCACCACTTGAACTTACAACCTGAACGCCTGCCACCTTTCCCTGCAAGGCCTGCATTGGGTTGGAGGAAGGTACTTTCAGCAAGTCTCCCCCGCGGACGGAGGAGATAGAACCGGTGAGGTCACTTTTCTTTTGAATGCCATAGCCGACCACAACTACTTCCTCGAGGGTCTCCGTGTCCAGGGGCAGTGTGACGTTGATGACGGACCGGGTGCCGACCGTTTCTTCGGTGGTCTGATAACCGATGAATGAGAACTGTAAAACAGCCGATTCGCTGGATACCTCTATCCGGAACTTCCCGTCGACGTCAGTTGCGGTTCCAGTGGTTGTGCCCTTGATGATTACGTTAACTCCGGGCATTGGCGACTGGTCGTCGCCGGAGATTACGGTGCCTTCTACGGTCCTGGATTGTCCGAGGGCAAAGAAAGAAATTGACGATAACAATATGATTATCAGTAGCTTACCCCTCATGATGATCCTGGAAATGTGAGTTTTCGATCGAGTTCCTATAGATGAATGTATCTAAACGCCAACTGGAGGCTGAATTTTTTGCCTTAAATCGCCTTAAATAGCATTTTCGAAACTGGTTGCGGGGAATGGCCTTTTCCTATGAAAAAAACATTGAAATTTGAGGCAGAACGGCGAACACGGCCTTTCTGGGGTGCGACCTCACATGAAAAAAACTATTACTCCGAAATTGGAGGAAACGATTGCGGTTTCGGTTTTACAATGCGTGAGTCCTTCGGTTTTGTTCGGGTATGAGCGGTAGGGATTTCGGTCATGATCACGTCTTCCCATCGGCCTACAGCAGGATGATTTCCATGCCGGCCAAGCTCGTCGATCCTCGCCTGGACCTTTGTTCTGAAAGCCCAGACCGTATTCGACGCCACGTCCAGGCGTTGAGCTAACTCTTCCAGCGTATTTTCCTTCTTCCCCGTCACCGTCAGGTACGCTATATAGAATGCTTTCTCGATTGGGAACTTGAGACTATGGAAAATAGTAAACGCTGTGATCGACTCATTATACCCACACCTCGTACACCTCCTCGCAAACTTCTGGGCGCCGTTGAAGAACTTCTCGTTGCCACATTTTCTGCAGTGAAATCCATGCTGCCATTTCTGAGTCTCAATGAAACGATAACATGAAAGCGTGTCCGGATACAGGGTCATGAACTCTTCATAGTCCATCGTCTTCTCGTGCAGACGCTCCTCGAGCACCTCCTTGATCCTGTTCTTCAGCTTCCAGTTATCCAGGTCGAGCATGGAGTTGATCTGACTGATCTCCAGCGCCTGTTGTGTGAGCAACTTGTTGGTGCTCTCAAGCTGGTGGTTCTTTTGATCGAGCTCGACCGTACGTTCCTTCACTTTGTCTTCGAGCTCACGGTTTACTTTGTCTTTTAACTGCAGATGGGCTTCGTGCTGGCTGATGACCTTTCTCAACGCACGATCGCGGTTGTCTTTCAGGATCCTCACGCGGTCGCCGAGGGCCATCGTAAGAAAGAGCATTTCGAGAACAAAGCTGAAGTGCAGGCTATAGTGCGATAGCGTTGTAAAATCGAGAACGTTAAAATAGACCAGCGTTCGAAGGAAGAATCCTGTGAACAAAAATCCGTACGCGATCACGAAGAAACGCGCAGGCTTGAAACCATTTCGCCACACGACAATGCTCGTATAAAAGATCAGTGAAAGCGGAATGATGTCGTGGTTCCGGTAAATAAGATACTGCGGCAGGAACAATAGCTCGATCGCGAACTGCAGGCTTCGCGCAACGATCATCAATTGCAGGGCTTTGTCGAGAGCGGGTGCGTTTGAGGCAGTGCTTAAGAACTTCCGGGTAAACACAAGTGCCCACACAATCAACGAATACAATGCAATACCAGTGGCATAGTTATTCCATTCGGGATGCGACGGCCACAGGTATTGGAATCCAACGCCATCCAGGCTCATCGCGTAGGCAGCAACGCTCAGGATGTAAAATATGTAGTAGATGTTCTTGATCTCGCGGATGGCGAGGAAGATCAAAAAGTTATACAACGAAATGATGAGGATCATTCCGTAGAATGTTCCAAACAAAAAGTATTCGTTGAGAGAATAGAACACGAAACGATTGGCTGATCGGAAGGCAATGCGGATATCGGCAAACTCATGCGAACGAAGCTTGAAGTAATAATACTTCACCTCGTTTGAATTCATATTGATCAGTATCTCGAAATTCTTGTGACGGAAGAACCTGTCGTGGAACGGGTAGCTGTCGCCCAAACGAACTGTTTTAAAGCCACTATCCAAGGGAATGTAAGCTTCGATGTAATCTATGGTCTGATCGTAGAATTCGATCAACCACACTTTTTCAGTGGATGTATTATGGCGGATCGGCAGTCGGATCCAATAGTCGACGCCGGTTAAGAAATCCTTGTTCTGATATGATTCGTGCCGGGTAAAGTTTTTCCCAAAGGCCGGATCGGAAACCTGTTCGAAAGTAAGTTGATTGGTGCTGTCTTTTAGAAACATCAGATCATAAGGCATCAGCTCAACTTCGTCGACGTCGTCGTTCGGTTCGAGAATGGGTTGCGCTGCTGCGCTGATAGTGATCAGTAAAAAGAAAAGGATTGCCTTCACGTTACGAAGTTACTAAATAAAGGTGCGGAGTGCTAGAATGCGGGATGCCAGGCAGAAATTCTCTGAACGTTGAACTCCGGACGCTGAACATTCCGTAATTTCAATTATGAAACAATTTGTTTTCCTGCTGCTGGCAACAACTTCATATACTGTAGTCGCCCAATCATCCTCTGGCCTCAACACATATTGCAACCCTGTCGATATCAACTACCGATACAACTACGAGCAGCTTAACGATAGTATTTCGTATCGATCGGGGGCAGATCCTGTGATCGTCAATCACAAAAACGAATACTATATGTTCGTTACGATCTCGGGCGGTTGGTGGCACTCGAAGGATCTACTTCATTGGAATTATGTTGTGCCAAACAAGTGGCCGATGGAAGACATGTGTGCACCCGCCGCCATGTCGGTGCGTGATACGTTATATCTCTTTCAATCGACATTCGAACAAAGACCGATCTTTATTTCTACCGAACCCGAAAAAGGAAAACTGGTATTTTATAACCGGTGGCTGCCGCGACTCCCGAAAGACATCGGTCCATGGGACCCCGCCCTGTTCTACGATGAAGATCTCAACAAGTGGTATATGTACTGGGGATCTTCGAATGTATATCCGCTCTTTGGAGCAGAGCTCGATAAAAGGAAACACTTAACGTACAAAGACCCGAAGGATTATCGCGCTATGCTATATCTCCAACCCGACAAACATGGGTGGGAACGCTTCGGGCAGGATCATACATCCGAGATACGCCCGTTTACCGAAGGCGCCTGGATGACGAAGCACAATAAAAAATATTATTTACAGTACGGCGCGCCGGGTACAGAATACAATGTGTATGCGAATGGAACGTATGTTGGCGATCATCCGCTTGGCCCTTTCACGTATGCACCCAACAATCCGGTCTCCTATAAACCGGGCGGCTTCGTGCAAGGCGCCGGCCACGGCAACACCTTCCAGGATAACTATGGTAACTATTGGAATACAGGAACGCCCTGGATCGCTGTGAACTGGAACTTCGAACGAAGGATTGCTATGTTCCCTGCCGGCTTCGACGAGCTCGACCAGATGTATTCGAATACAAGGTTCGGAGACCTGCCTCATTTTTTGCCAACGAAGAAGTGGTCGTCGAGCGAAGAGCTCTTCACTGGATGGATGTTGTTGTCGTATAAGAAACCTGTTACGGTATCGTCGACAAAGGACGGACATGGAGCAGAAACGATCACCGATGAGAATCCAAGGAAGTTTTGGGTGGCTGCAGAAAATAATTCGAAGCAGTGGATTACGATCGATCTCAAGAGTGAATTCGAGATAAAAGCGCTGCAAGTAAATTTCACCGACTATCAATCAAACATCTACGATAGCGACTCAACTGTCTATACAAGATTCAAGTTGTTCGCTTCGAAGGACAACAAGACCTGGGAACTTGTTGGCGATCTTTCAAAAGAAAGAACGGACCGGGCCAATCCATATATAGAATTGGAGAAGCCGGTAAAAGCGCGTTACATCAAATACGAACATATATATAGTAAGACCCCCAATCTCGCCATCAGCGACATACGCGTGTTTGGCAACGGATCGGGTAAAGTACCTTCAGTACCTGCAGGCGTAACGGCGCGGCGCGATAGCGACGAAAGGAATGCTTTCGTATCATGGAAGCCGGTAACGGGAGCTGTTGCTTACAACATACGCTGGGGCATTCAAAAAGATAAGCTGTACCAGACCTATCAGATCTTTGCCGACCAGCCAACAACAAAAGAGATCAGGGCGCTAACGGTTGGACAGGATTATTACTTTGCCGTGGAGGCCTTCAATGAAAATGGTGTTTCGAAATTGAGCGAGGTTATTGCATGCCCTGTTAGATCAAAGTGAATCGATACTTATGATGTAAGCTTTCTGTGAATCGGCGTTCCATAAGAGCTGGCCATCGCTGATATACGCACCCGACGAGAGCTTATAATAATATTCAAGATCGAATAGTTCTTCCTCCTGTGGCAAAAACCAGGTGTTTCTTCTGTTGCCGGTCGTGGCATCGATCTCCATCATGAATGGGTACCTTGAAATAGATGTCATGATTCCTTTTTGGAACAAGCTCGTTGCGGTTCCCAGTGCAATGATTCGTCCATCGTGATAAAACGCGTGCTGGAAAAATGCCATGTCGGCATCGACGGTGTGAGTTTTGTTCCAAACCTGCTTGCCGGATGGGACGTCGATACGAGTGACATCGAGAGTGAACGACGAATCGGTCATGACCTGGAATGTGACGATCGAAGTTTGATCGTCAACCTGTAGCAGTTCGGATCTATGGAAAAAATCAAAGCGACCATTTTCGGTAGGAGAAAAATCATTCTTGTACAGCGTTAGTTCTTTGTTCACGTGAACGATCCCGGAGTCGGGTCGACATACCAGCCAACGAATTTCCCTCAGCCTGTTGTTTGCCGTGTGGTGTATCACTGCCTGGAACGAGCCTGTTGAATCGGGCTCCGACATCTTATCGACCAGGAAATTCTCGAGGTTGGGAAATGGCGTCCACGTAACACCGGATCTTATATCTGTGGTTGTACCGATCAGGGGGACCTTCGACTGAAAGTCGACGCCGGTGATATACAACTGCTTTCCTTTTGCTGTTGCGATACTATGAGGATTGATGTTGGGGATGTTATTGTTGTGGCCGAGGAGATTGGCTTTATGGTCGAACAGCCATGCCATACCTGCCGCACCGTCGAAAATCAAATCGGTTTTGGAAACGAGTATAAAGCTATCGAGGTCGGTTGTTATAAAGCGGGCATATTTACCGAAATATGCTCCGGTGACGATCGGTCGCTCGATCGTGTCCGATCTTCCCTCGATGACAAGGGAAAAAAATATCGAGTCTCCATCAATAACCTGACCAACAAACGGATGGGATCGTTTCGAAGTTTGTGACTGAAAGAATAATGGGTCTTCCTGGATGGGACTGAATTTTTCATTCCATTTCGATCGCGGCACGTTCGACGTGAGCTCGAAGCGGGCATACTTCCGGTAGAAAATGTTCTTATGCAGGAAATCATCGACAGGGAATGAAGAAAGTAATAATACCGTAAAGGCCGTACTTCCTCCAACTACGACGATTCCTTTAAAAGCGCTCAACCATTTTCGTTGCGAAAACACGCGGACATATATATAGGTTGTAAAAATGGCGGGCAAACCCAGTAGTGGCAACCCAGTTAGAAGGATGGCAGTCTGCGACCAACTACTAGCCGTAAGTAAGTTGATGACATAGATAATCGGCAAGTAATACAACATGATCACGCCACCGATCGCAGTGGCGAAAGACAGGTGCGTCACCATGGAATAACCTGATCGTCGGAAGAAAAAAAAGTTCAGGAGGCCGATCGGCAAAAAGAATTCGACGAGCCCGAGGAAGGGCGCGATAAAAAAAGAAAATTCAATTTGCGACTGAGCAAAATCATGCAGGCGTTTCGGCAACATCCATTCGTCGCGATAGAATACCAGCCACGAGTTGGTAAGTCGGATCAAGACGAGCCAAAGAGAAAAGACGAGCGAATAGAACTTAAAAGATCCGAGGTACTTCTTATCCTTCGCCTGGATGGAAACGATAACATCGAGGGGACGAACAAACATGTCCCTCAAAAGAGCGAGTAGCTTGCGCTCAAAATCAAGGAATAGATCTAGAATATCTCCCATGGGGTGAGGGAGATAAAAGATAATAATATTTAAAGAGATTTCAGAGGATTCCCACTCGCTACGCTCGCGGGAATGACATTCCATAGTTACTCTCGTAGGGATTCCCACTCGCTGCGATCGAGGGAATGGCATTCCATAGTTACTCTTGTTGGGATCCTCTCCTTTGCTGCGCTCGAGGGAATGACATTCCAGAGCTACTCTGGTAGCGATCCCCTCTCGCTGCGCTCGGGGAATGACATTCCATAGTTACTCTCGCAAGCATTCACCCTTGCTGCGATCGAGGGAATGGCATTCCATAGTTACTCTCGCAATGTCTCGACAGGGTTCACCCGCGCAGCCCTGATAGTCTCGTAGCTGATCGTGATCAGCACGGTTGTAATAGCGACAATACCACCAACGATAAACGCCATCACTCCCACGCCAACTTTGTATGCAAATGAATCGAGCCATTGTCCCGCAAGGAAATAAGCGAGCGGTGTAGCAATCACAAAAGCGATCACCGACATTTTCACAAACTCTCTCGATAATACATAGAACACCTCGGCCATGTTGGCGCCAAGTATTTTCCGGATGCTGACTTCCTTCGAACGCTGGTGATTGATGTAGGCCGCGAGTCCGAAAAGACCAAGCGCCGAGATCATGATCGCCAATATGGAGAAGCACTGCATCATTGTCACCATCCGCTGTTCGTCGCCGTAATTACGCTCGAGTGCCTGGTCGAGAAAATGGAACTCGAACACTTTTTCGGGGAATGCCTTATTCCATTCCGCCTTCACGAAATCGATCATCGAATTAACATTCGACCCGCCCGCGAAACTTATCGAGAAGACGTTGAACTTGCCTGCCGCCACTTCCATCACCATAGGCGTGAGTGCATTCTGCAGTCCCTGGAAGTGAAAGTCTCTGACAACGCCGACAACGGTGCCCTCCTTGCCCATACATCCCAGGTGTTGACCGATAGCATCGATCGGATTTTCCCAACCGAGTTTCTTCACAGCTTGCTCGTTGATGACGAAGGCCTGGAGGTGATCGGTACCAGCTTCTTTCGAAAAGCCCCGGCCTGCCACCACTTCCATTTTATATGTCTGGATGAAATCATAATCCACGGACATTGAAGCAAGCAGGATATTGTCTTCTTGCCTGATCTTGTCGGTCCAGATGAGTGCCTGCACAGCGAAGCCGGTGCCGGGAGGAAGTGCGGAGCAGGTGACACCTTCGATGCCGGAATTTTTTGCGAGCTCGTTCTCGAAGCTGTTCATGCGTGCGCGCATGGGACCGTCGACTCCACCGCCGAAGATCGAATTCGGAGTGTCGCTGAACAACGGAACGGTGATGATGTTGTTGGTCTGAAAGCCGAGCGGCTTATCGTTCACGTACTCCATCTGTTGCCAGAACACGATCGCCAATACGACGAGCACGATCGATATCGTGAACTGGGTGGTCATGAGAATTTTTCGTAACAAGAATCCTTCGCTGGAGGGACTGCCGGTGAGTCCTTTCAGCACGAGCACAGGATTGAAACGTGTGATGTAGAATGCCGGGTATGTCCCTGATAAAAATGAAGTGATCAAGAACAGTACGGCGATACCAAAGAGTATCTTCCACGTGATGAGATCGGTAATCGAGAAGTTCTTGCCGGAGATGAGATTGACATAAGGCAATACAATATAGAGTGCGATGATGCCGATACAGAAGGCGACGAATACCAGTGCTCCCGATTCCACGAGGAATTGTATGATGAGACTTTGTTTCTGCGCGCCGAGTACTTTGCGGATGCCGATCTCGCGAGCGCGTTTGAGAGAATGCACGTTGGCGAGATTGATGAAATTAACACAAGCGATGATCAGTATGATGAAACCGATGCTTGCAAGAATATAAATGTTCTCGATGCGAGGTGCTGTGCCGTATGTGAAGTTCGAATGAAGGTAGATGTCGCTATACTTCTGTAGATCATAAGTCGATCCTTTGCGGACGCGTTCATCGCCATACTTATCGCGAAGCACGAGCATTTGTTTCTCGAAGTCTTTAGGTTCGGCGCCGGGCTTTAGCAACACGAATGTCTGCAGCGGATTGTATATCCAATCTGTTCTCAGGTATTCACGGATCTGCTCCGACTCGAGATTATAATAATTCTCGAAGTGAGCGATAGCTGTGGCTTCGAGATAAGATTGAGAAGGAAGATCCTCATACACGGCGGAGATGATCATGGGCAATCGTCCTTCGAACATCACATCGGCTCCGATAGCATTCGCGGGCGAACCGAAATATTTTTCGGCAACGGACTTCGCGATAACGAGTCGATCGGGCTGAGCGAGAGCTGTCTTCGCGTCGCCGGCTATGAAATTGAAGGTGAACATATCGAAGACTTCCGGGTCGGCGAACCAGACGTTGTCTTCCCTGAACTTACTGTTGGTGCCACCGGTATTCACGACTTCGATAGAGGCCTGGCGTGTGAAGATCCTGGTAACTTTTTCGGCCGTTGAGAGATCGTTACGAATAGCGTCGGTGATGGCGGCTGCCGTTGTGGGCCAATGTGTTTCGTGGTTATCGAATCGATTGGTGACGTTGAGGCGATAGATACGATCGCCGTTGACCTGGAACTTATCGAAGCTGAGCTCGTCGACGATATAAATAAAAATTGCAACAACGGCGCAGACGCCCAAAGACAAACCGGCGATGTTGATGAATGTATATAGCCTGAAACGGGTGAGGTTCCGGAAGAAGATCTTCAGCATAAACAAGTGATTTTTTTCAATATAATAAATCACTGAAGACGGCAAATCAAATCATCTTTCCTACCTCCCAATGTAATCCGAAAGGATCCATTAACCGGCCGAGTCGCCACCCGTGTGCCTCTTCAACGGGAAAAATTTCTGTAGCTCCGGCCTTGATGGCGCGCGTAAATAATGAGTCGGGATCTTCGACGACAAGGATCATTCTGACCGAGCCGCCGCCGAGTGGTATAGCAGCATCACCATCGCTAACCCAAAATTCGGCACCGTCGACAGACAGGCGTGCGACTACACTATCGTCCGGTGTATCGAGCTTATAGACAACGGTGGCTCCGAAAGCATTCTTATAAAACTCCAATGCGCTGGCGCCATTCTGAACGGTGAGCCAGGGGGCGATGGAAGTTTTAGAAGCCATTGAGTGAGATGCCGGCCGTGAAGGTCGTCATCGTTGTGCCGGTGGCGCCGCCGAGGATCGTGCCTGATTGAGAGAAGCTTCCCTGGTTGTACGGTCCTTTGTCTTTTTGGAAGAGAGGCGTCATGTTATAGAACACGAAGAAGTTGAAGCCGCCGATACCGATGCGGGTATAGACGCCATAGCGGAGTTGAGTGAGGCCCCAGTCCTGTTTGTCTTTCATCTTTTTCTTTTGGCCGTCTTCTTTGTATTTCACTTTATAGAATGAGTCGTACATCCAGCCGCCGCGTGCGCCGAGGGCGATGTTGAAGCTGCGGGAGATGTCTTCCGGTTTTGTATCGAAGCGGAACTCGATTGGTATTTCGAGGTAGTTGTTAACGAGGGCGATCTTTTTGCCGGCGTTGTTGGTGAATCGATTTGAAGCGAGCTCGAACTCATATTTCTCCGGGTTGTTGTCGGTTTGGACCAGGACGACGGGGGTGCTTGGTTTCCATTTGAAGCGTTCGAAGCTGAAGCCGACGCCGGGGTTGAAGCTGAATTTGCTGCGGCCGAAGCGCAGAGGGTATTGATAATAGAGGTTGATGGTGTGAGAGCCGAAAAGTTGGGTTTTCCAGAGGTCGGGCGCGCCCTGGGTGCCGTTGAGGCCGAAGTCGAGGATGATGGACCCGGGGATGTTGGGGCGGCGTTTTATTTTGGTGGACGTTGTTTGGGCGGTGGCGGAGCTGGCGATCAGCACGAGGATCAACAGGGTAAAAGCTCTTAGGAGGTTGGAAGTGGGCATTGGTTTGCGGTGTGTAAGTCTTCGAAATCTTATGGTTTTGCGGTATAGTGGGCAAAAACAGGGTCAAAAATAAGTTTTTTGTTGGCCGGGGCAAAGGGGACCTTTGGCCGTATGGCGACAATCTGATACATTTGCGCCCGCCTCCCGGCAGGCAGGCTCTGTTTTTCAGGCACTCGTAGCTCAACTGAATAGAGCATCTGACTACGGATCAGAAGGTTTGGGGTTTGAATCCCTACGAGTGCACTACGGGTCCGGCTATCGAACGATGGTCGGACTTTTTTATTTGGATATGTTCATTGGGGATTGGACATTGGAGATTGGGTATTAAATGCAGAAATATCCAATCTCCAATTCCCAATATCCAATGACCAGGGTTTCAGTTGTTCTTCCGGTTTTTGAGATTTTGGCGGGCTGTGTTAATGCTTTTTCCGAAGATCAGGATGAGTTGTTCGTTTTCGTCGAGGACTTTCTCGATCTGGTCGAGATTATCAACATACTTTTTCATTTTGATCATCCGAAGATTGTTTCGGGTTTCTCTTAGTTCTTTCAAAGCCATTCCCATTTTATGAATAAAGTCGGCAGGCGATTCGGCGGCGTTTACTTCACCGTACATTAATGGCGGCGCTGTAGCAGAACGGATCAGTTGACTGCACAGGTGGTTGGCGGCTTTGGTGTCGTGCATCACTTCCGTGATATCCAGCACAGATACTCCGAATCGAAGGACGCGTTCTTCGAGGTCGAATCTCATGAGGGGAAGTTGGACAACGAAAGGGTGCCTGCCAAAAATGGACATTAGGTATTCCTGATGAAGATTTGAGGAAGCGCTGTACGGGTTTGAATCCCCAGAGGTGCACGAGGGGGGATGAATGCTTTGAAAGAAGTGTTTGTCCCTTTTTTATTATGTGAAAATCAAGCAGTTAAGAGGGTACTGGAAGGTGTTTGAACTGACGCAAAACGCGAAATGAAACAGCGTTTTTTCGCATAAAATCGAGGAGGCCATTTTCGATCTTGAGGGGATTCAAACTCATACCTTGATGCCCCGCAAAAAGACAGTACTCCGGGAGGCTCCCTTCTTTAAACCCACTCCAACTCGGATAACTATACAAAAGGCTCGGAAGATTCTTGGCAACTTTGGTAGAGATCTTTCTGATGAGAAGATCGAAGCCCTTCTTGATTACCTATATGCGATTGCAGAGATCGAGTATGAGAACATCATGCAGCAAATGGAAAAAAGGAAACAAAGCTCTGATCAGCATGTACCCACGAGTGAATATCCATCAATTTAAAGTTTGATAATACCTCGTCTTCAAGTCCTCGACTAGCTGCTGCATTTCTATCATTCTCCAAAGTGGAATTTCAGGAGAAAGTTTCTCGTCAGCGTAAAGAGTTCTATGCCATTCGTCAATAAACTTAGACATTGGAGCGTCTGCAAACTCAATACTGATCTTTTCTCCAGAAGAAACGTCGATCCCTAAGATCGCAGTTTCAGTAATCTTTGGCTTAGTCATATGAAGCACGCTCAACGTCTGTGGCTTAAATGGACTTGATGGGTCAATCTGCTTTGTATCAAACAGTGGAAAGCATCCGAAATAGTACTGAGGCTCTGGCTTTGAACAATCCACGAATGCAAGATAAACCGTGGATAACAGAAGCTGACCATTAGGAACTTTTATTACTTTCCTTTGGCGGTCGTGTGCGCTTAACCAATCACTCACTTGGCTACTTAAACGATTGGCGGTTTTTAAGTTCGGATCGTATAATTCATTTACGAAGCATATCAAGTGAATGATCGACTTTAAATGAATGCCACCAGCAAATCCATGTTTTTTCGGATGAGCATAGTAGTTCCTCACTTTTCTCAAATGAGTCGTGTCTGTTGGAAAATTCGTATCGAAGCATCCATTTTTAGTCAACCAATCGAATAAGTTTTTAAGATCACGCTTTGGCTCACTCTTTTTAACCTTCTTATTCCATACTTCTCCAGTAAGTTGCTCATACTTCCAAACCATAGCCATTTCGACTAACATAGTCATCTGTGCCGCAGCTAGGTCAAAAAATTCATACTCAAAATAGCTCTGAGCCATCAACTTTCTAATTGCGCGATACCGCTTGTGAACTTCTGGATGAACAGTCGAGATCAGCTTTACTTTAGGTAAGTATTTCTCCTGGAAGGTTTCCCATGTGTAATCCCCAAACGCATTCCACTTAGGATCCTTTTCGAGAGGTATAAATTCAGCCATATCAATAGAATTTTTCTCGAAGTTCAACTAGAACTTTCTCAGCGACATTGGCATCTGGACTATTGGGAAGATCTGATGTACTGAAGAGATCATTTATGTTTTCAATCTTGTCTTCAGCTTGTTTAACAAGGTCTTCGTAGAGATATTCACCCGCTCGAATCTTTAGAAGATACTCCCTTTCTGCCCGCCTCACGTTCACTTGCTTAAACCTCGCTATTTCCTCCGTCATATTGAGGAGTCGAAAGACGTGCATCATGTTCTTGGCATCATAGTTCTTTCCATGTGAGATGGTGTTCTCGTACCGTTCCTCATTGCGGGATTCGACCCATTCCCAGTATTCCTTGTAGTCTTTGCAATAGATTGAGTAACCATCCTTATTAAAAGACATAACTGCGAGAGGCATTAGACCCTTTGGAATCGATGTCAAAGAAACGTCGTTCGAAGATTGACCAGAAAATATACCATGGAAATGCACAACCTGTTCCGCCTGTGACTCATGAAACAAAGTATACATGTCACGCATGTGATCTATTTTGACTAAACCACATTGCTCCTGGCTGAAGCCTTTTTCTTGTAGCCAGATTGATGCAGGAATCGAACCTTGTCCCTGAATCACATAGCAGAAGTCGAGAATACTCTTGCGATCACGACTGACGGGATTTACAATTTTCTTATTCAGACCTTTGGCTTTCTTTATTTGCGCATAAGCATATTGACCAAAAGTCTGATTGCAGAGTCGCGACAAAAAATCTTCGGTGCGAATCATAGACATTAATGGGTGCTTGTATTGTGTGCAGTCGTCTGGAGTGTTAAGTAGCTCGAGGATATTCGGGTTATTCTTCAAGAGAAGGTCTATGAATTTCTTGAGCTCATAAAACATGATATCGTTGGTGTCATTGTTGACCTGATCCGTATAGGTTAATCCGAAATATTCAGACTTCGGTAGCAAGAAGACACCTTTAACATCAATGTCTGATTGGGGCAAGTTTAATCCATACGCATGACTGCCACTTATGCACTTAAGCAAAAGATGGGTGGAATCTGATTCGAGTTGATCGAGTTTCATTGGAGATATTGTCGAAAAAGTTCATTTAACGGTTCACGATCTGTTGTTATCAATCGTTCATCCGGCTTATGGCGCTCAAAGTCTCCACGTCGACTAAAAATCCAGGACTGAATTAACGGTGGCGACTTAATGGTAAAGGTTTCGTCTGTCCTGCCTTTTAACTCTAGAAGGTCATCGACGATGTGGTTCAGATCGCTATCCAAAAGCACGCGGAGTTTTCCAAATTCCATTGGTGGGATCTCATTTCGCTCCAGAATCCACTTACAGGATAACAAGGTCCTGAGTGCATAGAAATGCTTCTTCAGCTTTATTTGATCCCCAACAAATTCATCTCCTTCCGTCGCCGACTTTGCCATACTGAAATAGTGATGAAACATCGCACGAGGGTTGAAGTACACTGGCATAAGTTTGACAAGAACTTCGCGGAATGAACCATCTTCGCAATAAACAATTGGTGATTGAAGCCACTCATATAACGGCGCGTTCGACTTGGCGAAAAGTCGAAGTGCCTTCCGAAGATCCCAACCGTTAATGTCCAATACTTCATCGACCGGCAATTCTATCACATCTCGTTGATCATCAATGCTGAGATAATAATTTTTCGGGTGAACGTAGATGAACCTGGCATCGTAGTCGCTGTCTGGAGATGGGAATCCCCAGGCCCGGCTACCGGATTCGGCGGCGAAGAGAATCTTTACGTCAAAATCTTCTACAGCCACGAGCTTTGACTTGATTTCGTCAATTTGCCTCATCATACTTAAATACTTTGTGTCTATGACTCTTGTAGCCGATCAAGTTTAGTATTGAATCTCTAAGAATATGATCCAACTTCCAATAATTTTTCACCATCTCATCCGAGTTTTCTCCGATTGATCCTTCGTGCACAGCCTTATGGCGTTCGATTGTGACAAATCTCTTTACGTTGTCATTCAATGGTATCCTAGCGTGCTCAAGAAATTTGAACATTTTATCAGCAGTGCCTGTGATTGCATTTAGATTGCTAATCTTTGAAGTAAATACTTCCATCGCATTAGAAGCTATTTTGTCCTTCATATTTGCTATTACGTCAAGCAGAGCCGGCTTTACCAACGAACGAAATAGCTCCTCATCCAACCAGTAAGTCCGTGTTTTTTCCGATTTATGGTAGTTATTGCAAATCATCTCAAAGGCAGCGATCAAGATGTAATATTTCTCCTTCAACCCGTGAGCGGTACCGGCGTTGTTCAGCGAAAACACGACGTCATTTAGATCGAGTATTTTATTGAGATTATGATAGCTTTCAAAACAATGTGAGAAAACGTGACCGAATACATCACCGGAATATGAGTGGTGATAGTTAATTGGAATAAAGTCACGCTTAACCCTTTTTGCCGGCGGTTCGTCACGCGAGTAAAGTACAATCTCTTGCGCGTCGACAACATCTCCTTCCCTGTCGGTGTAAAACCTGCCGCAGAATTCCTTCCTGATAAAGACACGACCACCGTTTAGGAACGACAACAGCATCACAAAATCATGCCTGATATACCTCCATCCCTCTAAGGTTAGTCGATTGTACCCGTCATGAAATCTAAAATCCAAGATAATGTTGGTGTTCTTCGAGCTCCTGTAAAATAGAAGGTGATAGAAATTTCCAAGTATCCCTGGAATATTAATCTTCATCCCGCAACTAGTGTGATCAAACTCTGTATTTGAAAAGGATTGTTCGTTATCTATCGACCTATATTTTTTTGATTCTGTGTAATCGGAGAACTGCATCTCAAGACCCTCGAGCTCTACTTGAAAAATATTATCACCCTTCCATGTGTTTGGTCCGTTTTGATCGAATTCTGACTCATTGTTACTAGTTACCTTAATGAATTGATGACAGATGAACGTTGCTTTGAGATTATGAGACGTGTAACCCGTGTAACCTAGTCCTTGAATTTCGATGTCAAGTCCTTTATCTGTCTGGCCAATCAAGGTTAGCCACTCATCGCCATCCGCAAGACTATGAAACGACGAATCTTTAAAATATGCTTCAATGTTGTAGATTCCATCAATGAAGTGTACAAGTGCAAAAGAGAGCTCAGAATTCTGTCCTTTTGAACATATGCGTGCAGCCTTAATCACATATGCATTTTTCATAACCTAAATAATTTTTGTACGATTATTCGCCTTAACTCCGCTTAGGATAACTTCTTTTTTGCTTCGTCCAGCTTTCTATAAACATGAGGATGCCTTTGGTAATTCTCGTCATATAAATCGTCGCCCCAATCTTTTCGTCAATAGGGATAAATCCATCATGAACCCCAACAACAGAGTTTATAGTACGATCCTTTGCCCCGTCGATTCTTACAGACGTGAAAATGTGTTTGTCGGAGAAGTGAACAAAGGAACTTCCAGTTTTGTACACTTCAATGACCCATTCAAAATCTGGCTGTTTACTTAGTTCGCGTGCCAAGAAACCATCTCGAAGTGTTTCGCCTCGCGTGTTTTTGAGTTCATTGATTGGTTTTCCGTTCAATGCCCTTCCGGCAAACTCGTCGACATTTCCTCCACAAATCAATGGCGCATACATGCGTAATAGCGTGTCCAAATGTATCCTAACCAATGGCGCTGCCGAAAGAAAATTATTCGACTCGATCATTAGGCATACCCTGCTTGAATGTTAATCGCTTTATTCAAGATCGCAGTGCAATACAAATCGAAAGTGTAGATGCCATCATGGGCCCCTATTTGGTCTTTTCCAGCCTGAAGAATTTTAGTCTCCAAGGCCTTTAACTCCTTCACGGTGTCCGAAAGGCTGGGTAGTCTTCTTTTTTTCATGGCTTTCATTACAATCTCGGGTCAACCTCTTCACTCTCCAATGCCAACACCCCAAACACACATTCATGAACCCTTCTAAGGGGCTCATTCTTTACAAACCTCTCAAGCCCTTCCACTCCCAAGGCAAATTCTCGCAGAGCCAAAGATTTCTTTCCAGACAGACCGCGGCTCTTCAACCGTGATAAGTTCTCTGGAGCTGTATACTCTGGTCCATAGATAATACGCAGGTATTCCCTGCCACGACACTTAATCGCTGATTGAACCAAATCTTTCTTCCCTCGGGATATGAAGTCAAACGGTTTGATGACCATTCCTTCACCTCCAACAGTCGTTAAGTCATTCCACCAGCCAATCACATCGTCAACATCAACCTGATTCTCCAGATCAACTATCTTATGCTTTGTAGCCATCATTAATTCGCTATCTTCTTTACATATCATTTCAATCTCATTCATATGCCATCCGTGATCTTTATCGACGTGTACATATCCTTGGGTAGCGAGAATATGAAATGGCGCGAGCTTATACCCCTTCAATCCATCTGTTGGCCAGCAATAACCCTGGTAAGCCACTACAAAATCGTTAACCATTTCCTTCTTCAAAGAGTAGGACTCATTCAAACTATCGATACCATCAATCTTACGATCATTCGCACTGTTCAATGTCAGGAGTGCCTCATTAAGTGAAGCACTTGCCGAAGCTCCAACTGCTGCATACTGATCTTTCAAAAGCGCTTGTGCCTTTGCAGACCACGGCATCAATTCTGTATCGAGGCAAACCCAATCAGTGTTGAATCTCTCCCAGAAGCCAGAGGAACTCAACGCAGCCTGTACTCTATGGATAAATTCTTCTTCCAAGTCTGGGTCATTAAAGAAGTTCCTGCCAGTTCGTGTATAGCACACGCCAACACCCTCCCCTTCGATACCGAACTTTTTCCTAATAGCCTCTTCATTCTTACCTACTACCACGACAGCCCTTGATCCCATGTGCTTTTCTTCACAAATAACTTTTGTGATACCCTGGCTTTTATAGTAATTGAGAGCTTCACTAGGATGTTCGAGATAATCCGCGAGCTCGCTTGTTTCAGATGGTGACATCGTTGGCGGCAGGTAAATCAACCATTTAGGATTTACCGCAAACCTGCTCATCACCTCAACTGCGGCAATCGAATTTTCTTCACGCACCGTCACACTATTTCTTAGGCGGGTAGTGATTATGTGTTTGCCACTAACATCATCAATATCCAGCAAATCATCGTGTTGGTGTTGATGACTCAGCTCTTCCTTTACTGAGATCAACGGTCTAACCGGTTCGCAGTAAACTTCATGGGCGTCAACAGAAATCAGCTCTTCTTCTGGATACCTGAGAGCACTTAATTTTCCACCGAATACACAACCTGTATCTATATCGATAGTCTTGTTTAGCCACTGCGCATTAGGTACGGGTGTGTGGCCATAAACAACCATTGCTTTTCCTCGATACTCGGCTGCCCAATTGTAACGTACAGGAAGTCCGAACTCATCGATTTCACCTGTCGTCTCGCCATACATACAGAACGATCTTACAGCTCCGCTTCCACGACCCTGCATTTCTTCTTTCAATCCTGCGTGAGCAACAACCAATTTTCCACCATCAAAAACATAATGGCTTACCAGGCTATAAAGAAACTCATTCAACTGATCAATGAACGATTTCGGTTGACTCTTAAGCTGTTCGACAGTTAAGGCCAAACCATGTTTCAATTGAACATCTTTCCCATTCAAATATTTCTGGAGCTTCATGTCGTGATTGCCCGGAACGCAATAGGCGGAACCAGCCTTCACCATGCTCATAACGAGTTTCAAGACCGACGGAGAATCAGGTCCGCGATCTACCAGGTCTCCCAAGAATACAGCGGTCCTGCCGTCGGGTGGTTTCACGTCAAATCCAAAGCTTCTATCATCACTGTTTTCGGTTATTGAATAGCCGAGTTTTGTAAGAAGCTCCTTCAGTTCCGTAAAGCAGCCGTGGATATCGCCGATGATGTCGAATGGTCCTTTTATATCCTTCTTATCATTATAGAGTTTATCCCTACGGATTGTTGTAATAGAATCAATCTCCTCAACTGAATCGAGAACAAAGATGTGACGAAAGCCTTCACCTTTCAGATGCTTGATTGATCTTCGAAGCTGGCTACGCTGCATTCGAGTTACATGCTTACCAAAGTTTCTATCTGGCCTTAACTCGTTTCGATCTTCACATACTCTCTCCGGAACATCAAGAACTATTGCAACGGGAAGGCAGTGATATTGCTTAGCAAGATTCACCAAAGGCTTTCGCGCTTCGGGCTGAACGTTAGTCGCATCGACAACAGTTAGCAATCCGTTCTTAAGTCTTTTCGCTGCGATGTAGTGAAGCAACTCAAAAGCTTCATCTGTTGCTGCCTGGTTGTTTTCATCATCAGAAACGATGGCACGACAACGATCTGAAGAAAGTATCTCCGTTTCTTTGAAGTGTTTTCTTGCAAACGTAGACTTCCCTGAACCGGAAATACCGATCAGCACAACAAGAGATAGTTCAGGTATTTTAATCGTACTATTTTCCATTCTCAGTGCCTTAACTTCCAAACGATAGAACCAATGAGTTGAACCTTGTCAATTTCCTTTCTAAAAAAAACAGAGAAATCATCTTTTAACGATATCGCTGTCATCTTACCGCCCTTAAAAACAATAAGCTGAGGAAATCCTGTATGCCTATTGATCAATTTGTTCAAATTGAACTCATCAAACTTGTCATTTGATTTAGTGCCATCGAACATCACGACACGATGAATGCCCCCTGCACGCAGAGACTCCCTAAAGTCGAAATCAATAAAACTATACTTAGATGAAGTGGTAATAAAAAGGACCACCAACCCATCGTGAGCTCTTATGAACTTTTTGATTTTCCGCTTATCCAGTGGTTCCTGTATCACAACCGTATACAGAATCCATGGGGAGCTTAAAATGAGAATGATAACAACAAGCGGAATTCCCAGCACCCATCCGACGACATTAGATACTGATTTCGAATTCTCTGTGCTCTCGTTCATAAAAGCGAAAAAATTGCCATTTGAGTAGGGCCTCCATGTGTTTCGTGGACATCACCAACTGATTTATAAATAACCGTGTAACCGAATCTTTCTGCAACGTTTTGTCCCCAGCTTTCGAATTCTGCTCGCGTCCATTCAAATCTGTGATCTGTGTGCCGCATTTGATCAGTCTCCATTTTTTCATATAGAGCGTTGTGCTCTTTATTTGGTGTTGTCAGGATCACCGACTTCGGCCTGGCGAATTCAAATACCACTCGCTCAAAAGCCTTTAGCCTGTTCAGGTCTAAATGTTCAATTACTTCAACAATCACGGCCGCATCGAAACCTGAAATTCTCTTATCCTTATAAGTGAGTGATCCGTGAATTATGTTGATCCTTTCTTTCTGTTTCGGCGCCATTTCACTAAGACGAAGTCGTTGACTCGCTTTCTCCAGTTCACGGAATGAAACATCCATCCCTACTATCTGGGTAAACTGCTTTTCGGCCAGAAGCATTCTCAAGAGCTTTCCTTCGCCGCATCCAAGGTCAACAACTGTCTTCGCTCCAGTGTCAACCAGTTCTTGTGTCACTTGCCTAAGCCTTTTATAGTGAAGCGTCTCACGAACATTGTTTACCTCTCCCTCGTTCTCTGTTTCTTCTTTTTCACTTTCGTCTTCGGCCAGCCTCGACATTGCATTCCTGGCAAGACCCGATATACCTTTCAGGTATCGATTGGTGATCTGTTCTTTTTCAGGGTGATCCTTTAACCAACCACTTCCTTTTTCCAACAACTTTTCAACTTCGTGTTGTCCAACCCAGTAGTGCTTCTCAGTATCAAGAACAGGTATCAACACATACAGATGTGTCAGAACTTCACTCAGTTTCGAATCCCTAGTGAGTGTTACAGTGAAATATTTGCTCATTCCCCATTCAGGAAATTTTTTATCCAAAGCATGACGCTCAAGCGCAACCTCATAACCGAGTGGTTCAAAAAGTTTCTTGATCAGCACTTCCCCTCCGCGTGGTGCAGGAAGCGATGCTATCTTGATTGATAAAGGCATTACAACATCTACAAGCTCTGGTCTCTTCGCGCACGTTCCATTCATCGCAGTCGAAAATGCCTTCGCGATTGCCACGCTCATGAATGATGACGCCACGTAAGGTCGGTCGTTTACGTAATTCATCAGCGCAAATGAATCATTCATGCTGTCCTTTCGCACTAAACCAATCGGATCAATATCAAGGAGAAGCGCAACGGTGCATTTTTCCTTTGAAGCGTCCGGATAAAAGATGTGCGCAACCCCATTTGCAAGATCGACAGACTGAAGTTTGTCGGGATGCTTATGTAGAAGGAAGCTAAGATCCGTTGCGGGTTGATGAGTAGTTGTTATTGTTAGTAGCATAAGTTAATTCCAAAATTTCCACCATTTCTTAGTGGGTTGATCAGTTGCAACAGGTTTCATCATTTCTTTTTCGGAAGCTATAGGCACGTCATTAGCGAGCTTATCGGCCATTCGAAAAGTTCTTAAAGTAAAACCCGGTGTTGATCTTTCTTGTTTAGTAATCTCGTCTAATAGTTCCTGCGACTCAGCCTTAAGTCTTTCCAGTATTTCGGTTTCGCTTCGAGATATGTATTCAATTTCTTCAAATTCATATTCATAGTATCCGATGCTGCTGAGAAAAGGATAGTCATCATAACCAAGTTGACGAAAATCATAGAGGATTCGATCTCTCGTTGGGTGGTTATTGATCAAAGCAACAAGATTCATCTTAACCTTCCACAGCATAAAGACCTCTTCATCAAAGCAGCCTCTGAAGGTACTCTTGAAGTTGTACTGTGCATCTTTTTGGTTGTAGTTGAAAGTGAACGCTGCGAGAACCAGGTCATCCTCCATCTTTTCCACAAGCTCTTTTTGAGAATAAAGCCATTGCTCAAACTCCTTAAGAGAAATTTGTTCTTCAATCGTCATGAAGATCTTTTCAATTAATTCTGGCTTTTGCGATTCCATATCTTTTTGTCTAGAACCACCCCTCCGTTCCGGAAGGGTGGGGCCGCTTACCGCTGCGCCAATTGACAGGTCAAAAGTGTAGGTTAACTACGCAATCTTTTTGCGTAGTTCAGGAAATTTGGCAACTTTTCAGAAAATTTTTTATGCCGGCCACCAGAAATGCCCTTATTAGGTACAGGACGATCGATAATTGCCTTCGAAATCGGGGCCGAAAGTGGACTCTCGAAGATTTGGTCAAATGCGTTTCGGAAGCTCTTTACGAATTTGAGGGAATTGATAAGGGCGTCAGTGTCCGTACCGTACAACTGGACATCCAGCTGATGCGAAGTGACAAGTTGGGATACAATGCGCCGATCGTTGTTACCAATAAGAAATACTACTCATACGAGGATTCGTCTTTTTCCATTACCAATAACCCATTGTCCAAAAGCGATCTGAGTAAGCTCACCGAAGTTGTCGACATTTTACGTCATTTCAATCGGTTCTCGCATTTCCAGGAAATGATCGGAATGATTCATCGACTAGAAGATAAGGTCACCAGTGCCCAGGGAAAAGGCCGATCAATTGTGCATCTGGAAACAAATGAAAACCTGAGAGGAATTGAGTTTATCGATCAGATCTATCAATCGATTAAAAACAAAGAAGTATTATCGCTTACCTATCAGTCGTTCAAAGCAAGAACGCCGAATGTTTTTAACTTTCACGCATACCTATTGAAGGAATACCGAAACAGATGGTTCATGCTGGGGCGAAAGAGCAGTAAGGAACCGTTGGTTAATCTTGCCTTGGATAGGATAAAAGAAATCAAAATAGCGTCAAATGCTAGCTACATCGAAAATCAGGATTTTGATGCCGATAATTATTTTAAGGATGTAATTGGCGTGACTGTAAGTGGTGAAAGACCTCAGAGAGTTCATCTTGCAGTCGATAGAACAAATGCACCTTATGTAATCACAAAACCTTTGCACCACACGCAAAAGATGGTGTCGCACTCTTCAAACGGCATCGAAATCACAATAGATGTTATAATCAATTTTGAACTTGAAAGGGAGATACTGGGTTTTGGAGATTCGATGGTTGTGTTGAAACCGGAGAGGCTTAGATCAAGAATTGCAACTAAGTTATCGAAAGGATATACGAACTATCTAAATAGCCAAAATCATTAAGTTTAAGACGTATCGAAAGATAAATTCTATACTAATGCGACAAACGGATTTAAACAAAGTAGTATTTCACTCAAAAGAAGATGGATCCGGCGGACATTATCTCCAAAAAGGTGAACACATTCTGAAGGCAGACATTAAGGCCAATTACGATGACATTAATGAAATATTGGAGCTCTACAATCTAAAACTTTACCTTGACAACGAAGTGTATTTGAGACGTTGGACGGACGACGACATCAAACAGTTCAAGCAAAAAAGCACGGAGTATGGTAAGGTCGTTGGTAAATTCATGACGACAATTGAGGACAACAATATTTTACGTCTTTACGAAAAAATAATACGGGATTACATTCATTCGTTTTGGGAGTTAGCTAGTAATCAAAGCGCGTACAAGCGCATCTCTAAATCGAACTTCAAATCATTGGTTACAAATGAACCACACCTGGTACGCGAAATTATAACTCATAGGAATTTAGTTGACTACTATGATAAGGAGCTTAGAGACCATCTGTTGACATATCCACAATCTGCTGAAATACTCCTTTCAGTCTATGAGGTCAATGACGAGCACCGAAAAAAAGAAAAATATCTTCCAAAGAGCTTAACAATAGAGCATAAAGAAAAGATACTGTCAGACTATCTGGACTCTGACGAGGCAAATTATAACTATGTCAGTCTCATTCAAAACGCAAAAAATAGGAATGATTTCAAGGTGTCTGATAAAACACGCCTGAAAGCAAAACGCCTACTAAAAAGTCAAACGGAAAAACTCTTTACCAAGAACGCAGGAATGAAGTACGGCGTTTCGGTTAGCTTTCCGGAAAACGCCAGCAAAATTAAGGATGCACACTTCGATGACAACTCTATCATAAATTACTCTTACAGCTTAGATTTCATTAGGCAACATAACGACCCCTATTCGTTATTCAGGAATTTCAGAATTCTCTTCGAATATCTCGATCCCCAATACAGAATTAGTCTTGTAAGTAAGAAGAATAATCTGGGTGTATTTGAAAGATTTATGGGCGTGCATTCTCAAAATGAATACAGGACTGGAACTCAATTTAACTTGCTGGAGATGACCTCTTACCTTCAGTTAGCAGCCTACAACAAGGTTCTTGATAGCATGGCCCTCTCATTAGAGAATGTCTTACACCATGTATTCACTTCTTCATTCCAAGAAAAGTACGAGTTCGCAAACAATGTTCGCTTTTCAATTCCTTCTGCCACATCCTACTTTGAAAAGGTAAGATTGATAGCCCCAGAATTTGAGTCCGCGCTAAAGCAATTCAAACTTTTTGTTGAAGATGGCGTGGTTGATTTTGAGCTATTACAAATTACATCTAACCCCAGCACTATAAAGGACATTCCCAGCTTAGTCAGCAATAAGTATTTATACTTAAACGAAAACAACAAAGAAATAGCGGCTTGGACGAATCTGCTTTTCTCCGATCAAAGTTCTCTCGGTTATGTTGAACCATTCAAAGAAAAACAATATCACACCTTTTTTGACATACTTGTTAACGAGAAAGTAAAATACGATAGCTATGAGGAGTATCAGATACCGCAATTAAATTATCTCATCGACAAAACACTTATCGCAGTAGACCGTGAGGGCTATATAACGATGCCGAACCTTGGAAAGATTCTAATCCTAAAAGACTTGTTCATTAACGAAGTTGCGTCATTTCATCATTACTTGCCTGACCTGCAACAAGAAGCAATACAAATGGAAGCGGAAAATATCATTTTCTTTGATAGCTCCTTACTATCGAGGCCAGAGCAATC
Organism: uncultured Ohtaekwangia sp.; assembly: GCA_964490505.1. GTDB lineage: Bacteria > Bacteroidota > Bacteroidia > Cytophagales > Cyclobacteriaceae > ELB16-189. The sequence goes on from CAZBCP010000004.1 coordinate 445,280, forward strand.
ATACTTTAATTACTTCCTAAATAGAAGTGAATTCACCAATGGCCTGGATCTAAGAAATAGTTATTTGCATGGAACTCAACCGAACCCGGATGAAATACAAGAACATGAGCGTGCATACTTTATTTATTTAAAATTGATCGTCTTGACGTTCTTAAAAATTGAAGATGATTTATCTATCAACAAAGCTTTGAAAAGCAGCACATAAAAAAGCACGGTCAGTTCACCAAGAATGAAATATTCAGATAACTTCTACTTTCTGAAGTTTATGGAAGGGTATTAATGACAGGAGCGTTAACATCGGTGTTCTTAAAATAAAAAATGCCTAAAGTTTCGGACCCCTTGATCGTTTCTTACGAATATTCCCGAGAGACTCTATATCCGACAGGTGCAGCTTTTGGTTGGTGGTGCTTATCAAGAGACCGGAGAGATAGGAATACCCCAGAATTTATATATAAAGGCCACTCACAAGGACACTCTCTTAATACCTTTCAAAACGTTTGATGATACCTCTACGCATTCGGGCGTTCTTTCTATACACTATAAAACTCCACTTGGGATTTCTCTCCTTGGTCGGAGGAATCAGTACTTTATGAGTAGCGAACATACTGATGACTTGCGAATTAAATACTTTAATTCTGTCAAAAAACTTGTCAGAACTCATCATCGTAAACATGTCACCAATGTCAACCTTATGGCAGTTTGCTTTGAACTTATAATTCGAATAGTCAACGCCTAACAATGTGTGGTCAACTTTGTGATAAACATTTGGATACTTACCGCCCGTTCCTCCCACAATGGTTAATATGCCATTGTTTCGCAGATATCTCATGCACGTCTGGAGCTCACCTGTAAGTCCGTCGACTTGGTGCTCGGAGGTTAAGAAGTTGCTCAATATTGCAATATCATATCGATGTTTTCTATTCACGTTTCTAACGATCAGACGCTTTGCGTCAATAATTTGGTAGGATTCATCAAACGAGATACCGTGAAAGTTCTCAAATGACCCATGGTGATACGGTACTTTCCAGGGTATGCCCTCGCGGTCGTTAGCCTTTTCAGTAAAATGATGTAGAAAATTTCGGAACCCCTGGCTTCTTTCAACATAGTCTAACTCAAACTCTAGATTGCTGAGACTTGCAATATTTCTCTCCTTTCCATACTGTATTAGTGAATTAAAGACATCGGAGAGCGCATACAGGGCTGGAGCTGGTCCAGTACCAACGTCAAGAACATTAATTTTTCGTCGTGGTATCGGCAATAAATTCTTCTCTATAAGCGCCAAGAAATTAATCTGAAATCGTCGATACCTGGTCAAAAAATGCAGCATCACGTAAGCGGTTGCTGTATGATCATCTTGATAATCAATAAGGTCACATCTTTTAAGGACATCTTCAAACTTTGAAAAAATGGCTCTCATTTCAGTTAGACTCGAGAACTCAGGCGTGGATAAGTATTCAGTTAACTTTGAGGCGAGTTTATCCAGACGGTTGTACAAAAAGTCGCTTGAACCAAGCCAAGAGTTGAATTCATTTACATCGATCTTCATCTAAACAACATTTTTATTCTTACCCAACGCCTCCTTCAAGTCAAATGCAAAAAAGACGCAGGTATTTATGAAGTCGTTAAAGTCCTTTAGGTCTATTTCGATTTGCTGTCCTATCTCAAAATGTAGCTCAAATTTCTCTGCGCTCATCATTAGTGGAGCGTTTTCTGGCCCGGGCTGACCCAACTTCATGGGGTATCTCTCTCCGTTCTTTTCGAAGAAGTACAGGAATCGGTTACCCTTAATCACAAGGCGACTATTTTCCTTATCATTTGTGTGTCTATCAGTCACCACGCCATTTGCGTGCATAAGACAGTTTCTTGCATTATTTATTGTTGAGATCTGGTCTTCATAGTCTAGATTCTTAATTAAGAGTGGTCTTACCTTAGTCAATAATCCAGGTAGGCTTTGCTCGATAGCTGCCTTTTTTAGCGCTTCGATTTCTGTCAAAAAACTTCTTAAATCTTTTATCTCATCTTTTCTCTTAAAGATTGTGCCAAAGCAATACGCTTCGATCAATGCTAGTTTTATGCCTTTTGCAAGATCCTCGAATCCTTTTTTCAATAGCCACGTCCGAAATTGCTTCTTTTGATCCTCAATGTTCTTGGGTCGGTCACCTATTTGGATAAGGACATCATTTAGCTCTTCAGCAGTGTGGGCGGGGAATGTACCTATGTTGTCCACAACTCGAAGCCCAAATAAGATTACATTTTGGCACTCATTAACAAGTGCAAAGAGGGCACTTGTCACACCGTCAATGTTCAACCTGACTTCCACGGGTCGTTTCTCCATGAATTAAAGTTTTTGCTAACACTGGCAGCATCTCACGCTGTCAAGCCAGTGACCAAATTGTACAACAACCGTATGAACTTCTCGTCGTTTAAGCCGTGTCCACCAATCTTTTGAACTAAACTACTATTCAACCACAGCCCAAGTGTTGGATGTCTATTGCCTAATTTAAGCCGATAGGCCGCCAGCCTTAATGACTTTTAAAGCCTCGTTATAAACAAACTTCACCTTTTCCTTTAGCCAATCTTTTGTGAGCCTTTGGGCAAACACAACGTTTACCAAAGAGTTTTTTGGTCTGTCAAATTTTATAAGGGTGTAGTGTGCATCTATCTCGTTGCCCGAAGATCGCCCGTGAGCTAAGGCGTCTCTTATAACTACAACTTCTTTGTCAACAGTCCATGCATTGTCTCCCTTTGCAATCTCAGCATTGAATCTTACAATAAGTTGCCCAAGCGTCGAATAGTCAGTCATCGCGTTCTCTGGCAGAATGTCCCCAGTATTGAAAGAATTTATGCTTGTCCCATACTTTAGTGGATTGTGGGGCGGACTTGCTTTTTCGTACAACGCTCCTCGCAAAGCAAACTCGAGGGATTGAAGATTGGTGTACAATTTTCCAATTAAAAATCGAGTCTCGTCTTCCTCTGTCATAAGTGTTTTTTCTTGTAGACCAAGGTTTGGCGACAACACCTAACATAAACAGACGGTGAATATACCTGAAATACAATGGAGTTCGCCCTTCGACAGTAAGGCACATATAGTTGCCTATATCGCTTCCAAATACGGGTCAAAGCAAGCCCTCAGGGGAACCCTAAGGGATAGTTCAAACACCATTTCTAGACCTTCGAATTTTTGACGTCCTCCATAACCACCTGATACAGAGCCGATAACGCCTCAATTTCCTGAATCAGGGTGTTTGAAATTTTGCCCCTCAGGTGCACTATAAAAAGTGCCAACTGCGGTTAAACGTGGGGGTCCTTTTTTATTATGGGAGAATCAAGCGGTCATTAATTGGATTCCTCGGTGAGGTCAGCCTTCGTAGTTCCGGCTCCTACTGTTTCACCACCTTGCGCGCCACAACATTCTTTTGTGACTTGATAATGACAACATAAACACCAGGCTCTAACTCACTCAAATTAAGACCCGCATGAGGTAATCCTATTTCGCTGCGCAGCACCAGGTTCTTTTGCGTTCCATAAACTTCGACGGAGATCGATGATGAATATCCGGAAATATTCAGAGTGCCTGTAAATGGATTCGGGTACAATGCGATCGCCGCCGAAGCATCTTCGAGTCCCGCCACCGGCGAGATGACTTCTGATTCGAGGATCTTGAGCTTCAATACATCTGCAACGCTGCTGCCAATGCGGTTGCTGGCGGTAACTGTGAGATCGACATCGCCAAACTTTCCGGTGAGAGAAGTGAGTACAAGGTTACTGCCATCGATCTTCGCATCAACAAGATCAGTTCCAGAACTTTGCACTGAATACTCCAACCATTCCGACCCAAGATAGTAGCCGAATGCTGAGTCTAACGGTATGTATATCATTCCAAAGTCCTGGTTCACCGTTAAGCTTCCAAGTGATGAAAGGACCTTCGGAGCTTCATCATCACCCTGCTCAAATGCACCGATGTCGATCTTAGAACCAGAAATTCTTGCGTGACCCGCAAAATCATTCACAGGTAACCCATACGTTGCACTGTTTGGATCGCCCGCATCGAAGCACGGAGAACCCATCATGAGCCGACGGAATCCATCCATAAGTGACGTCAGCTTCGGATCACCATCAATGTTGGTAGCACCATAGCCATTTTTATAATAACCCATTCCGTTAGCACCGCCCTGGATCAGGTTATATTCTATTTCAGCAATACTATACGGATCGTTTACACTTACCTGTGATCCTCTATTACCATAGATGAGATTATTGTACACCCGAGACGTGCCATTAGTATACAATATGAAAATCCCGCTATCTGTGTCTTTGTTATCAATGATGGTATTGCTGATGATCTTTGTCATCGCATAAAAAACGATGATGGTGCTACGGGCGCCACCGTTGTTCGCGATGTAATTACCATAGATCAAAGACAACCCGTTATAAGTATTTGCAATAGCACTCCCATCACTTTCAGCGGTATTGCCTACAATGATATTATTAAGTATCCGACCATCTGAACCAAGATAGATAGCTCCACCATCACGCATCGCATGGTTGTTAAAGAAACGATTGTTCCTAATAACGCAGTTGTATCCAGAGCTAACCCCGCCACCATAACCGTAGACGAAGTTATTTCTTATGATGGAATTGCTGACTCTTATCTTCGGCAAGTAGTTGGCTTGCACCGGGCTGCCTCTGCCCTTAACGTGCTCAAGTAAGCAATAGTCAAGCTTCGAAGAATCTGGTCCACCCACTGACGGATAGGACTCCACGAAACTGAGTCCGCTCCAACCACCCCTTACATTATAATTAGGTCCACTCTTGTCATAAAAGCCAGCAGTGTCGTAAGGAAAAAATCTGATGAGACTATCTTTCTTTCCAAGAGCCAGAAGTTGACCGTCGACTTTGATACCATAAGGTCCAAAGAATATTACTTTGGTATCGGGCGTTACGTTTAATGTCGATCCATGCGGAACATAGATGTTGCCATTGACCAGGTAGTTTCCGTTTTTTCCATTCCAGGTTTCATTCATTACACTTCCAGCCGACTTAAGGATACCCGCCACAACTCTTATTGGTTTTGAATAAGTGATCGTATCTGTAAAACCGTTTTCATCACGAATTACCAGTTTGGTCCTGAACGTTCCGGCGTTATAGAGGTGCGTTGGATTTCTTTCAGTCGATGTAGTTCCATCACCGAAATCCCATTGCCATGAATTGATATTACCCGTGCCTTTGTCGCTTATGTCGGTGAATTGAACAGGAAGTTGATTGAAACCAAGAATTGTATCGATTGCAATGATGGCACGTGGTGGAAATTTCTTACCGGTTTGATGAAAATAAAGCGCACCCATATCTGCAATAGACCCATCAGGATCGTGAGGAGATAGCTTGTCTCCCGCATCGATACAAGGCGACTTCGTAGCATTCGCTGAAGGGAATTCCATCCATGTGATTTGAAAAAGATCGGCCGATGGATTCTGAAACAATGGATCTACATGAACAACCTGGCTGCTCTTGACTTCTAAGGCAGACGCACCGTATTTCAGGGTTCCATTGACAGTGCCGCTGATCGAATCAAGTCCACCCTGGATATCTGAGTTGCGTATGCTTACGCTATGCCGTAGCTCCTCGATCGTGATTTGACCTCCGCCAGGACCTTTGTTCCCATAGATAATCGAATTAGAGATATCGATAGTCGATGCGTAATTAATATAAACGTGGATCGCCGATCCACCTGCGTAATAATTTGTATTTCTATTATTCGCGATCGTATTGTTGATGATATTAACTACCGATCCCGAGATAAACATCCCTGCTCCATCGTCGTCGCTCGTGTTCTTTGCGATTACATTATATCGCATGGTTACGTGTGCGGAAGAGATAAATAACCCACCTCCATAACCATAGACACTGTTCTTCAATATTTTATTTCGATCGATTATCACGGAACCTCCATCGATCATTATGCCCGTTCCAGTATTCTTTACGATGAGGTTCCCTTTAATGATCACATTGCTGTTATTGGTGTAAAGACCACTTCCCCGGGTGGCTGAATAGTTCTTCGAAATCTTATTGTTTGAGATCACGATATCAGAACCGTCGAGACACGCAAGGCCTCCACCGCTGCCGATGGTCATGAAGTTTGCTTCGATAGTCGAGTTGCTGATGCGGAGACGGGGATAGTTCGTTATGTTGATGGCCGCACCCAGGTTATTATTCTGAGTCCGGCAAAAGCTTACGTTGCAGTAGATCATTCGCGAAGAATCCGACGCGGCATCCATATCCGCAAACTGAATTCCCAGCCAGCCGGTTGTTTTATTGGTGGGTTTGAACCTGATAGAATCTTGTTTGGTGGCAACCGCTAACAATACTCCATTAACCTGGATCATGTAGGAGCCAGCAAACTCAACTTGTGTTCCAGCCGCGATTGTGAGGGTACGGCCAGTTCCTACAATAACATCGCCTGTTACGGTAACATTGCCCGTCCAGGTAGTGTCCGACTGAATAATTCCTTTAACAGGATCCGCTATAGCGGCTGTTGCCGCCAGGGTTGTCAGAATCAAGCAACAGATTAAGCCGCGCATTTCGTTGGAAGTGAGTCCAAAATATACAGAAATTGGGTGACTCTATTGTTTCAACCCGATTTCAGTCCAACGAATCAAGCTTCGCATATCCAAATATTCCTGGGTCGCATTTTGAATATCCTTGGATGTGATGGAAGACTTTCATCAAAACTCTCTTCACGAAGAGATCAAACCAAATTGCAAACGTCGACTAATCTGGTGGCGTTATCCAGGTCTTCTACCAGTTAACGTTCCACTTCCGAAAAAACTCGCAAATAATTTTCGCCAGTAATTTTTCTGAGCTCTTTTTCTGTCCAGCCTCGTCGCGCCAGTTCAATGAGCAAATTGGGGAAGCAAGACACATCGCCCAGCCCTTTCGCAGTGTACTCAATTCCGTCAAAATCACCGCTGATGCCAATATAGTCTATCCCGATAAGACCCTTGACATAATCAAAATGATCAGCCACATCCTTAACGGTAACTTCTGGCTGTGGATTTTCCGCTTCCCACTTCGACATGGTGTCTTTTAATCTGACCTTGTCTTCGGGATATTGGCCCTTGATGGCATAGTATATCGAATCACCTTCGTTCATCCACTTTACAAACTCGTTGGATGTGTGTTCCGGAGCAACATCGATCATAATCAGACCTCTGTTGGATTTCAATCGCAACAATATGCTGTCCGGAACATTGCGACGCACATTGCATATAGTTCTCGAATTAGAATGACTGAAAATTACAGGTGCAGTCGTCAGGTCGAGAATATCGCTCATCGCTTTCGTTGAGATATGAGACATATCAATCATTACACCTAACCGATTCATTTCCCTGACCATCTCCCTGCCTATGCTGGAGATGCCGTCATGAACAGGTTTATCGTCGCTACCGTCTGCAAGATCACTGGTATAGTAAGTGAATGTAACGCAGCGCAAACCTAAACGATAAAATGTTCGGAGCATTGACACTTTATTTTCAAGCATTACAGACCCTTCTAACATAGGCACAACTGCAATCCGGCCACTGCTCATTGCCTTGCGCATATCGGCAGCAGTTGCTACAACTTTCAGGTCTCTGTTATAAGCTTTTTCCAGCCGGTAGAGGAGATCGTACGCATCCAGCAAATTATTCAAGGAATCGGCGAATACATTTAACTGCACACCTCCCACTCCACCCTTTCTCCAACGCGGAATGTCTGTATGACCTTTTTGAATTCGATCGAGCGGATAATCTTCAACATCCTGTGGACATTTTGGCAATTTTTTATAAACGCAACCAAAATACCATGCAAAGAGATCGTTGTGTCCGTCTACGATCTTCGATGCCTTTAAAACCTTGTCCACAATTACTTTACCTTCCTGTTCCGTTCGCTTGTATGTGGAAAGTTTCGCCGCTTGCCCGACAGCTGTTTCTATCATTATTGCGAATAAGACAATAGTCAGAAATAGTTTTATCATGATTCTAGAACGTTTCTGAATGTAACAATTTTAAAGCAAGCATACGCGCTGAAGTTGATAAAAGACCACTCAGTTTCTCACCATCACGAATCCATTCAATGGACGGCTGCCGTTATTCTTATCGATGTGGTAGAAATAAGTTCCTTCGGGAAGCGCGTTGCCATTCCTGCTCATACCGCGAAATGTTTCGTTCACATTGTCATAACCCTCCTTTGAATAAACCAGGTTTCCCCAACGATCGAATACCTGAACGCTGTTGCCGGGAAACAGTGTAATATTCTTAATGGCCAGGAAATCGTTCTTGCCATTCCTACGTGTCGTTACCACGTTGAACACCTCGATATCAGCTTCGCCTTCACCTGCTAGACCCAGTACGGTTACGGGCGTATCGCTGTTGGTAACGATGGTCATCGAACCCTTGTGCTCACCGATGTGATCGGGAACAAATGCGATCCGTATCTGCGTGGTCTCACCGGCCGTCAACACGACACCGGCATCGTGCGCCACCACAAACGTGCCCGTCGCTTCAACGCTCTCGATCACGAGGTTCACGTTACCCGTGTTAGTCAATGAGATCACTTTCTCCTGCTCGCTACCAACTTCCGTTCTATCGAACAACACATTGCTGCCTGACAATGCCGCTACGTTATTGATCGTAAGTTCATACGTACGCCGCTCCGTAAATGCTACACCCGAAAGATCCACGTTGCGGGAAAGACTGTCGGCATTGGAAGTAACAGTAAGCAAACCCGTTCTGGTACCATCACCGGAAGGAATGAACTCGATCGTCAATGTTTGATGTTCGTTGGGAAGAAGCGTAAGCGGACCTTGTATGTCCGATTTGAAATCTCCCGTTGTTACCAGGCCATTGATCACCAGCGGAGCATCGCCGTTGTTGGTTATGTCGAGTTGTTTCGATTGTGAATTTCCTTTGGACGTCATCGGGAACAAAACGCTGTCACTGGCTGAAAGGACAATCGAACCTTCACGGATCACCATTCCCGGTTTCCTGGTTATCACAGGAATGGACGGCTCCGATATGCTATACGATGTACCTTCGAGATTCAAGAAGAATAAAGGCTGCATCGCATCGCCGGTTATCGACAAGCTGCCTGTTACAGATCCATCGGCTACTGAAGTATAGCGGCAATTGATGGTCATACTGGAATTCGGAGCGAGCGTTACCGGGAGCGTCTCGGTGAACGAAACCGAAAAAGCACCGTTCGCCTGTATCGCCGATATGACCATCGGTCCTGTCCCTGTATTTGATATCGTTAACGGCGCGTCGGCGGCTTCGCCTGTAACGATCTTCGGAAAGCGAAGCACGTCATTATTCGCAACCTGTGTCGCCGCACTGTCGACGCGTATCTCGGCGTATGGTGTATACGAGGTGCCTTCAAAATTCAGATAGAATTCAGGCTGCGTGGCATTGCTGGTAATTTTCAAAACACCCGTTGCCGGGCCGTCACTTGCCGGACCATATGCAACATTGATGATAATACTTGACCCCGGAGTAAGCGTTACGGGTGGTGTCGGGAACGCGCCTCCAAATTGGCCGCTGAACGCAATCGATGATATGATCATAGGTGCCGTTCCGGTATTCGATACTTTGAACAAAGCGTCCGTGATCTCGCCCGTTACGGTCTTCGGGAAACGAACAACACCAGCGTTGGCGAGTTGTATCGCCCCGCTGTCGAGACGGATCTCGGCGTAGGGCGCCGGCGTCACTGAAAGCACAACGGGATCGGTGGTGAAAGAAAGCCCTGAAACTTTCGTGTTGGTTATAACAAGAGAGTATGAACCGGCATCGCTCAACGTAACCGACGGAATCGTAAAGTTGGTCGCCGACGCACCACTAATAAAGAAACCATCTTTGATCCATTTGTATTCGTTGTAAGCGCCGCTAACCGAGAATCCTGTCGTAAACACGTCGCCTTCGGTAAGACTCTGACCTGGTTTTGTTAAGACAACATTTTGAGGAAGGTATTTAAACCCGGGAACGTTAATGTTGGACTCCAGGTCTCCAAAGACAAGGCTGTTATCCTGCACCGACAACGACCACAGCGACGTATTCGCCGAAAGATCGGGCAACCCTGTAAGCATATTCTTTTCGAGACCCAGGTATTGAAGCGCCGGCATGTTCGAAAAACTGGCGGGCAACGCGCCCGTGAACTTATTATTTTGGAGCATGATATACCTTGCGACCGTGAGATTGGCCAGCGATGCAGGTATGGAACCACTGAGTTGATTATTGCTGACATTGAAAATATCGAGCTTCGCAAGCGCACCGAACGACGAAGGAACCGATCCCGTGAATTGATTGTCGGATAGCGACAACGACTGAAGCTTTGTAAGATTACCAATCGAAGAGGGAAGTGCACCGGAGAGATCATTATTGTAAAGCGACAGCGTCGTGAGCTCCGTGAGATTACCAATCTCGCCGGGGATAGAACCGGTGAGCTGATTGTTGTATGCAATAAATGTAGTGAGCGAAGTAAGGCCGCCAATCTCATGAGGAATGGTGCCGTTCATCTGGTTGTTGTTGAGATATAATGTAGTGAGATTGCCGAGATTACCGATCTCTTTCGGAATGCCACCGGTTAAGTTGTTGAACTGAAGATAGATGGCATACAGGTTCACAAGGTTGCCGATTTCGGCTGGGATCTCGCCACTCAACTGATTCCTTTCCAGGTCGAGCTGCAGGAGATTGGTGAGGCTGCCGATCTCTTTCGGAATGCTGCCGCTAAACTGGTTCGAACTCGCCTGGAATGCGATCAACGATGTGAGACCGCTGATCTCGGGGGGAATGCTTCCGCTGAATTGATTGCTTATTATAGAGAGATTTGCCAGCGACGAAAGGTTTCCGATTTCTTTCGGAAGCGGACCGGTCAACTGGTTGGCAGCGACCAGCAGGCTGTTCAACGATGTGAGGTTGCCGATAGTAGCGGGTAAATTCCCGCTGAGCTTATTGCTCGCGAGATCGAGCCAATAAAGCTCGGTGAGATTTCCGATTGTTGCCGGAATGCTTCCCGTGAGTTGATTATTCGACATGCCAAGGCTTCTCAGCTTCGTGAGGTTTCCGATAGCCGAAGGAATAGAACCCGTAAGATTGTTTCCCGCAGTCGCCGGGTTACAAGTCGTACAAAATTCGAGTTCCGTTACTCTCTTGTTGTCGACCGTAACACCAAACCATGTAGGCACGGGCCCTGTAAGCCAGTTGTCGCTGCGAGTCCACCCGGCGCCATTGGTTGAATTGTAGATCGCCACGAGAGCAAGTGAATCGGATGCCAGTACCTGTGCCTTCGCGGAATTGATCTGCAGAAGAACCGTCGACGCTAAAAAGAATAATACTATCTTTTTCATGTTTCTGAACAATTAGAAATAACGGACAACTTTCTGCTGATGCTTCATGGGACTCAGTTCGAGCATGATCGAGAACTCGTGGGTACCATAGGTTTGACTGATCAATGTGTTGGTCGGCAGCTCGAACGAATAACCGAACCGGAACCTCTGCCCTACCTGGAACTGTGTGTTTAATCCGACAGCCGAGAAATTTCTTACAGTAACACCGGCCCATAATACCTCCTTGAACAACATGTGGAAGTTGAGGTCCAGTGCATGATTGCCGCCTGGAGCCACTCGCAGGAGGAATGAAGGTTTGAGGCGTATAGAACTTTTCAGGTTATTATTAAAAACATAACCACCCGATATATAATAGTGTCGCATGTACCGCGTGCTGCTCTGGACGCCGTCGCCAACAACAACATTCATGATACGCGGCACGGAAATGCCTGCGAAGAAGTTCTCGTTATGGAAGAACAATCCCGCACCGACATTCGGTTGTGAGAATTGGGTGCGGTCGAGGTCCAGGTCTTCATCGTCGAGAGACTGGATATTCAACTTCGAATAATCGTAGCGATAGTTGATCAATCCGCCCTGGAGGCCGAACGACAGTTCTCCGTTGGGTGTGCGCATCACCTTATAAGAGAATGCAGTTTGAAATTCCGTTGTTGTATTGATACCCAACTGATCCGACACGAGTGATGTTCCAACGCCAACGCGTTCGCCAAGCGACGAAGACAACGAGAGAACATTGGTAACCGGTGCACCGTCGATACCCGTCCATTGCTGGCGGCTGGCGGCGTTCAGGGTCATGCTCTTGTATAATCCTACATACGCAGGGTTGATCATCGCCTGGTTGTAGTAATAGAGATTGTAAAGCGGATCTTGCTGAGCGAGCGCCGACAGCGATACCAGCAACATCGAAATGGTAAGGGAGAGTGTTTGTTTCATGGCGATTCGAAATGGTGCCGCGAAATAGCAATGATTCCATGCGGTCTATTATTCATGCTAAGCCGAAGCGGGCAAAATTCGAGGCGAAGCAGGCACGCAAACGAAGTAGGTCTTATTGGTTGTTGAGATTTTAGTGGCGTGCCCGTTTTACCCGGGAGTTTGCCCGCTTCACCACAACTTCGTTTCGAAGGCCACTGGCAGAAGGTGTTCTTCGCACCGTCATTTAAATAATATCATTCATGAACAAGATCGACTTCCCTGCATCAGCAAAGGCTTATTTACGCAAGCAACTGTTTTTCTTATTTGCGACCGCCGCCGTGGTAGCGTCCTTCGCCGCTGCCGGACTCATCATCCGCCTGATACTGCCTTAGGACTTTTTTACGGGAGAGTATGCAAGCAATGCGATTATTACAGAACTTTGGCGCAAACCCCGCACGACGTGACCATTCTGCTTGCCGTTGCTCTTCTGCTATTCCCGCAGGAACAGCAATCTCAATCGATTCCGACGAAAGCCGACAGCGTTGAAATGATACTCCCACAACTCACCGGCTTCAGGAAACTGGACACCATGAGGTGGTTGGCGAGACAGTATCGTTTTACCGACACACGCAGGGCAATTAAATTTTGCCAGGACGCGCTGGCGCTGGCGCGTAAAAACATCGAATACAGTCCCGCAAAATTTTACGTAGAACTCGGCGTGGAGCACACTATAATATCCGAACAGGACAAAGCCGACGCTTACTACGACAGCGCTCTTGCCATTGCTAATGGTGACCAGGAGCTGATGGCAAACATCTATAACAACAAGGCTATCTTGTATACTTTCCAGGAACGTTTCGACGAAGCATTGAAATCTCACTTGAAGAGTCTTGCCATCAATGAGGAACGGGGCAACCAGGATGGGATTATGAGAAACTATTCCGGCATTTCGTGGATACACAAGGCTACTAACGAAACCGGCAAGGCGCTCGAATACGAAAAGAAAGCTTACGACCTCGCGAAAGAACTAAAGGATGAAGTTTCGGAATACACCATTCTCGGAAATATGGTAAATACGCTGCAGCTTTTGCAACGCTACGACGAGGCCCGTGATAAGAACTGGAAGGTTGTAAGATACTTCGAAACAAATTCACCCGGTTCGATCACCCTCGGCAACAACTATTACAATATGGCCCGTGTCTACAACAACACGGCGATGTGGGATAGCGCCTATTATTACGCACAGAAGGCCAGTAACATTTTTACCGAACGCGATGCCACGCGCGAGCTTGCCTATACACTCACAAACACGGGCCGTGCGGCCATGGCCCTCGGCAAGATAAAACAAGCTGAAACCGACGCACTGAAAGGCTATGAAATGAATAAAAAGCTCGGCCGCATCGACGAGCTGGAAGACAACATTTTTATGCTGGTGAAGGTGTATGCGTACAAACACGACATCGCCCAAATGGACCGCTTCCAGCATGAGCTCGAAGAAATAGGCGACTCCATTACAAGGGCAGGCCAGGCAAAGGCTGTTGCAGAGATCCGCACCAGGTACGAAACGGAAAGAAAAGATCACGAGAACGAGATCCTGAAGCGCGAGGCAGAATTACAGGCTGTGCGCCTGAGCCAAAGCCGTTATATCGGTTTCTCTTCGCTGATCGGGCTGGGCCTCGTTGCCGCGATCGCCCTTACACAATATCAGAAGAATCAACAACGTAAACGTTTCAACAAAGTGTTACAAACTGAAAACGAAAAACTGAAGGTCGAGATGCTTGTGGCCCAGTTGAACCAATTGAAGGATCAGATCAATCCGCATTTCCTGTTCAATTCCCTGGCTACATTGCAGTCGATGGCACAGGAGAATGATCCGAACACGGTGCTCTTCGTTCAAAAATTATCGGAGGTGTACCGGTATATTCTACAGACGAACTCTGACAATCTTGTATCGCTTATGGAAGAACTGAAGGTAGCGGAAGCATACATGTTCATGCTGAATGCACGCTTCGAAAATGCGCTCGTTACGTCGTTCGATATCAGCGACGACCTGCTGTCGAAAAAACTCCCGCCGTTCTCGTTACAATTGCTGGTAGAGAATGCCATCAAGCACAATGCGGCAACCCGTACGAATCCCCTGCACATCGAGATCAAGAGCCGCGGGAATGAAATAGTTGTTCGCAACAATCTTCAGCCGAAACGGTCGGTGGTCGAGAGCACCAAGGTGGGACTGGCGAATCTACAGAAACGGTTCTCGTTGCTGGGCTCGAAGTTGGTGTCGATCGAGCGCACCGCGGATGAATTCATCGTTCGCCTTCCACTGTACGAATAATATCGCCATGAGAGTAGCGATTATCGAAGACGAGATGCGCACTGCAAGAACATTGCAGCGGATCTTGACGCAAGATCACGGATGTGAAGTGCTGCAGATCATTTCTTCGATAGAAGAAGGCATAGAATTCTTCAGCGACGACCCGAAGCTGGACCTTGTCTTTTCAGACATAGAGATCTCCGACGGGCTTTGTTTCGACCTCTTCAAGGAGGTAGAGGTTACGTGTCCCATTATTTTCTGCACGGCCTACAATCAATATGCCCTCGATGCATTCAGAGCCAACGGTATCGATTACATCGTGAAGCCCTTCACCGATCAAACGATTGCCGAAGCTATTGCGAAATACAAGAGACTGGTCGGCAATCAAACCGCAGGCAACGACACCAAACAATTGCTCGAAGTATTAAGGAATACCCTGCAGACACCGAAGAAGAGCACCGTACTGGTGTCGTTCAGGGGAAAGACATTCCCGGTAGAGGTAAGCAACATCGCCTACTTCTTCGTTCGCGACGAAGTGAGTTATCTTTATACAAACGGGCAGGAATTCGTTACATCGCGAACGCTCGACGAACTGGAGCAGACCTACGGCGGACGGCAGTTCTATCGCGCCAACCGCCAGTATATCGTCAACCGCGATTTCATTAAAGAAGTGGAGCAGTTCTTTGCCCGCAAGCTGGCAATCAAGCTCACGGTGCCTGTAAAGGAAGGCATCATTGTAAGTAAAGCGAAGGCCACGTCGTTTATGAAGTGGCTCGAGGATTAGCGGTTCAGCGATTTATAGTAGTCACGAGGATTTTATAACATTCCGCGTTAACTAATCCTGCAACATCGTACACATGTGCATTTCTATACCAACTATTGGCTTACTTCCCGAATCCAAATGTTGCGGAAGCTGATGGGCTCGCTTGGATCGCCATGCGACTGCAGCTTGATTGGGGCGGAGTCGTACTTTTTATATGCGGGCTTTCCTATAAACACCGTCTCGCCCAATAGCTCAACGTTGTTTTGGACCAGCACATTGTTAAAAAAGACGGTGACCCTTGCCGGCGTTTTCACCGAACCGTCTTCATTGAAGGTCGGAGCCGACCACGCAATGTCGTAGGTATTCCATTCTCCAGGCTTTCGCGCGGGGTTACTCAGGGGCGTGGACTGTTTGTACAGACTTCCGGCCGAGCCATTAACATATGTTTTATTCACATTATTATATGTGTCGACTATCTGCACCTCATACCCTGCGTCGCCCCCGCCGGTGGACGCCAGGAACAGCCCGCTGTTTCCGCGTGCCTGGCCCTCTCCGGTGATGTTTTCCGGAATACGCCACTCGAGGTGCAACTGATAGTTTTTAAAAGACCGTTTCGTTTCAATGTTGTTGCCGCGCACCGACTTGTTTACTGTCAGGGTCCCATTATCTACTTTCCAGTTCGCAGGCGATTTGTCCTTCGTTGAAACCCACTGCTCCAGGTTTGTTCCATCAAAAAGGATAATCGCATCTGATGGCGGTGCACCGTAGGACACTCCCGGTACAACGACCGCCGGAACAGGTTCCCACACCTCTGTGTCAGCCGGATTACCTCGCGGCGCTGAAGCCGGGCCTGCTTCTTTCGCCGGTTGGGCCTGTTGTGCGCATGCGTACGAAGAGATCAACGTCAATAAAGTGGCAGCAATGTTGCGGGCTTTCATATCAGTGTGGTGGGTTATTTTTTTGCACAATTCTACGACATCACACCGTGTGAACAAACGTTCTGGTTATGGAGGTAACATGTCTTCTTTGGATGGTTTATCCTGGCTCTCATGGATCGCGTTTTCGCTATCTTCGATTAAAAAGCACGCCATCGCTTCAAGGGTGATATCGTCCAGAACGCTGGCCTTTCCAACAAAGTAAATTGGGCTTTTCAACAAAGTCGCGTCTTGTGATTTCGACGAACATTGTGCCGTAAGAAAACAAGACAGATGGAAAATCAAAATTCGAAAAAATTGGTCCTTGTAACCGGCGGCTCCGGATTCATAGCGGTTCATTGCATCATAAAATTACTACAACAAGGCTATGCGGTCAGAACAACCCTTCGTTCACTGGAAAGGGTAAACGAAGTAAAAGACATGCTCAGGGTTGGAGGTGTCAATGACTTTCAACGTTTATCATTTATAGAGGCTAACCTTTCACAAGACAAAAACTGGGATGAAGCCGTTCGGGGTTGTGAATATGTGCTGCATGTAGCTTCACCAACACCGGCCATTACGTTTACGTACGAAGATGAGATCATTCAGCCCGCAAAAGACGGAGTCTTACGAGTTCTGAAGGCCTCAAGGGATGCCAAAGTGAGCAGAGTAGTACTCACCTCAGCGTTCGGGGCCATAGGCATGGGACATAAAAACCGCACAACACCTTTTACCGAAAAAGATTGGTCAAATATCTCGAGGGATACTCCTGCATACCAGAAATCGAAAACAATTGCAGAACAAACTGCATGGGATTTTATTGAGAAAGAAGGAAATGGTCTGCAACTCAGTGTCGTTAACCCGGTTGGCGTTATGGGGCCGGTTTTAGGAGTAGACTATTCTCATTCGAATCAAAGCATAAGGCGAATGCTGGCGGGTGAAATTCCTGCCTGTCCAAAAATTACTTCTTGCTATATTGATGTACGCGACGTTGCCGACCTTCATATCCTGGCCATGACTGATCCAAAAGCAAACGGGGAGAGATTTCTTGCAACCACCGGCGATGCTCTGTCAATGCTGGATGTCGCAAAGATCCTGAAGCGAAAGTTAGGCAATGATGCCAGGAAGGTTCCGACCAAAGAAATACCGAATTTCATCTTACGTCTCGCGGCGCTGCGAAAACCAGAACTGAAAATGATCGTCGCATTGCTCGGACAATACATGCAAGCAAGCAACGAGAAGGCAAGAAGATTGCTCGGTTGGTCCCCCAGGACCAGCGAAGAAGCCATCGTGGCAACGGCTGAAAGTCTTTTAAAATTAGGACTGGTTAAAGTGTAAGAAATATGAAAGTAATGATAGCTGGCGTGAGAGGAATGGTTGGTGAGGCTGGCACCGTTGAGTTAACAAAATAACGTTCGCATGAAGCAAACAGATATCTCTACCTGTTACGTAACGCCATCGCTTTCAACAGAACAATATATTCCTAATCACGTCTTTTTTTACCAGGTGTCTGGCTCCATGATTGCCTACGATGGAAACAAGGAGTACAAAACAAAGCCTGGTGATTATGCTATCGGCAGGAGAAATCATTTAGCCAGATATACAAAACAGCCTGACAATGGCGCGTTTAAAAAGATCTACATACTCTTTAGCCAGGATTTTTTAAAGACATTCAACACAACCTACAAGTTCGCGACCGATAATGAAAAACCGGTGGGTGGGATCATCCTGTTAAAAAAGGATCCACTCGTAAAACATTTTATTGATTCGTTGACTCCTTACTTTGATGAGAGAGGTGTAATTGAAGAGCATATCCTGAACATTAAACAAACTGAACTACTCCTTATTTTACTAAAACGAAATCCCGGCCTGGCCAGTGTCCTGTTCGACTTCGGTGATCCCGCCAAGATCGACCTGGAGAAATTCATGAATCGCAATTTTAGATTCAATGTTAGTATCGAGCGGTTCGCATATCTAACAGGTCGGAGCCTATCTGCATTTAAGAGGGATTTTGAAAAAGTCTTTAATGCGTCGCCGAGCCATTGGCTCGTACAAAAACGATTAGAGGAAGCCCACTACCTCATTGACAAAAAGAACAAAAAGCCGTCGGAAATCTATCTCGACCTGGGCTTTGAGGATTTGTCTCACTTTTCATTTGCATTCAAAAAGTTATATGGAGTTGCTCCAAATCGTTTAAACAAATAGGTTTCACACTACTTCAAGTCATTTACCTGTCACCTTCTCTTTATGGTTCTCTCCCCATTTAACCATTTCGTCCACAACCGGTTTCAAGGTATGGCTGTAGGGTGCTATAGTGTACTCTACTGAAACAGGCGAACTATCGTAAACGGTTCGAACAATCAATTTATTTGCTTCCAAATCTTTCAGCTCTTTAGAAAGAACACGTGTTGTTATCTTTGGAATGCTTCTATGAATTTCACGAAAAAGGATAATCGCATCCGATGGCGGCGCGCCGTAGGACACTCCGGGTACAACGACCGCCGGAACAGGTTCCCAAACCTCTGTGTCAGCCGGATTACCTCGCGGCGCTGGAGCCGGGCCTGCATCTTTCGCCGGTTGGGCCTGTTGTGCACATGCGTACGAAGAGATCAACGTCAATAAAGTGACAGCTATGTTGCGGCTTTCATGTCAGTGTGGTGGGTTATTTTTTTGCACAATTCTACGACATCACCGGGTGTGAACAAACGTTCTGGTTATGGAGGTAACATATCTTCTTTGGATGGTCGTCACATCTCCGGCAACCAAAGGTACATGGCCACAACGCTTTCAACTTCCACAGCAGAGTGTTTGAAATCCTTCCCCAGGTGCACATGTGGGACCGACAACGACAAAACGTGTTGCCCCCTTTTTTTTGTTGAATGGACTCATGGATTTAGCAGTGTTTCTGATTAGTTTAAGTGCTTCACTGGACACAGGCCGGAATCATGACGGTCGCAAACCAGGATAATTAAAGCAATGGAAGAAACACCACATACCGAAGGTCAGGACATCACCCCGTCAGAGCCTTTGCCGGAGACACCCGCTCATGAACATTCTCGGCGTAAGAGAGAGCTTAATCTCAGAAAATTCAATCGCCAACTGACAGCAGTTATTTCTATTTCATTGAAACTGGTTGGAGTATTTGCCTTCCTTTTGCTGTTGTTCGTCGTGATGCGCGAGCTACGCTACAACGGCTATCGATTGCAGGAAGTACACGTGCCAAAAGAGTTTGAAGATGCAGGAATAACCGGCAATGCTATAGCTGCACAAATCACAGCACATATTCAGGAGATAAAGCATAATGTTGAGCACAATAAATTAAACCAATGGAATTATCTCGACGAGAAAACGGTGCAAAATCATTTTCTTGAAAGCTCAAGCAACGAAGTACAAGTAGAATTAGTGGGCGTAGGACTTTCATTAAATTCAGTTATCAATTTAATGAGCAATTCATTGGGTATTTCTCAAGAGAAAAAAATTACTGCGTTCGTTAAAATGAATAGTGGCAAAGCAAAGCTTTCTGTCTATGTGCAAAATGAGTTGCCCATGGAATTTGATGTTAACGTCGATTCACTCGGTATGTTTCGGGCCGCCGACCTCATTACTCAAAACGCGGCAGAGTCAATTTTAAAAATAACCAATACGGAGATGCTCATGTACTACCTCCTATATCGAACAGCGAGCGTAACCGGTTATGCCATCCCAACTTTAGAAGAGAAGGCCAAGGTGGTGGAATTGGCAAAGTTTGCCCTGCGACATGATCCGGACTCTACCCGTTATAAGTATTACTATAGCTTCTGGGGCTGGGCAATGTTAGGTAGAAATAACAAGGAAGCGTACGAAAAATATAAACGCACCCTCTCGTACGATAATCAATTCGTGGGTGGCTATACCGGAATGGGGTGGGCCGCGCGAAATCTACATCAATATGAAAAAGCAATAGCAGCGGCCAAACAAGCCATCAAAATTTTGAAAAGTAAGAACACGAAGATACCGGAAGACAGGCGTATCCATATGACCCAATGGTGCTACAGCGATATGGGCAAGTATTATTATTGGCAATTCCAGCAAGACACTTCCGTTGCGTATCTAAAGGACTCCGCTTTTCATTTTATAACAAAATCCGTTTACCCTGCACCAAAGGCTGACGAAGCAAATTTTTATTCTTCGACTGCCAATTTCTATTGGCGTGCGGGGCTCCGTGATTCCGCCATCATGTATAGTAGACGAGCTCTTAGCTTCATCCCTTTTTTAGAAAATGAGGTGGCAGCGATACGGTATAATGATTTGGGGTTTTTTCATTCCGAAGTCGGTGAATATGATTCAGCCCTTGTCTACGAAAAAAAGGCCCTCGAAGCCGATTCGACTTATTTAGATACTTACACCACGTTAGCAGAAATATACGGTTATAAGAAAGACCGGCAGAAGTTTTACTATTACCTGGAAAAAGCGTTTGAAAAAGGATATAAGCATTATACACTAGATGATTTAATAAATCCCATTCCGCCTTACTCATTTTACAGTAAAGAAGAACGGTATAAAAAGCTCTGGGAAAAGTATGTTACTAAGTAAAGAATGAAGGTCGTCTTTTGGTCTGCCATGAAGCTCCTGCCTCTCCTCCTCCTCGCCGTCTTCGCTTGCACCGACTCTCCCTCTCTTACCGAAAAAGAACGATCATTAGTCGGCTCCTGGACAAAACCCACCCACAACGGGCCAATGGTCGGATGGTACATGGAGTTTCAGGAAGACCGCACCGGTTCTTTCGGGCCAGCATTCGATACCGACGGGAGTATTAAACTCAACAAGCTTATGTCGTTCGTTATTAAAGATTGGCAGATACAGAACGACACGCTCGTTATCCAATTCAAAAGTCAACCCGGACTCGCATTCTATGGCCCCGACGGAAAAGAGATCAAACCGAAAGAAGGACCCAGCGTCGCGCGCTATGTCGTTTGGGAAGTGTCGGATAACTTCATCGTCCTGGAAGATCTGGTTGCCGAATTTTCAGGAGTAAGAGATCGCTTCGAAAGATCAGAACGCATAGAAGTTTCAGACAAATAAACTATCTCACTACCTCATTCTTCCGCAAGAACACTGTTCCGAAAAAGCCCTTATGGAACAACGAATTGATAGTGGCAAGACTAAAGTAATTCTCTCCATACTCGACGAGAAAAGGAGGATCCTAACAGCTTTGCTCACAATAAGCAAAACCAAGAAACTTCACCAAGCAAAGGACTCACCTCCTGATCGAAATATATCCCGTCACCTTCTTGCTCGCCTTCGGAAAACTGATCCTGTAGTGATAGTTGCCGCTCGGCAGCTCAACCCCATTCTTATTTAATCCTTTGAACACGTTCGTCGCGTTGTCGTAGTTCGTAACCTCAAAAACAACATCGCCCCACCTGTTAAAGATCGTTACCTGATTTTCCTTTAACTCCTCCACAACATCAACCGCCTGCAAATAAAGAATATCATTCTTGCCATCACCATTCGGCGACACCGCATTGTAAACCAAAAAGTCGGCAACCTCAACGTCACCTACCAAAATCGTAAGCTCCTCATCGGCGCACTCACCCTCTGTATCACAAACGGTTATCTCCAGTCGATCCGTGCCCTTAAACTCTATGTTAGTATAGTCCACGATCAACGTCGAACCTTCAATCGTCGCCGGCGCACCACTGATCGGCTGCGATGAAACAAACAACGAGCTCAGATCCTCGTTGCCATCCGGGTCAGATATCAGCTCAACAAGCGAGACCTGCGCAACACCGTTCTCCGCAACACTCAACGTCGTCGGCTCAATGTTCGGAGGATCGTTCGTATTGCCGCTCGGTTGCGTCACCGTAAAGTTGTTTGCACTCGTCGTTGTATTCCCTCCCACCGTTACCTTAAACTTTCCTGTTGTCGCGCCAACCGGTATCGTTGTCGTTATACTTGTAGATGTACTCGCCGTAACTGTAGTCGCAACTCCATTGATCTCCACAGTATTGTTTGCCGCCGTTGTACTGAAATTGGTTCCACTGATCGTAACAAGCGTTCCAACAGGTCCACTCGATGGCGCAAAACCCGTTATCGTCGGAATGATCGCAGCACCAACTACAAAATCTGTCGCACTCGTCGCCGTCAGGCAGTTCACCGTAACTGATATCTTGCCAGTGACCGTCCCAGTCGGAACCGTAACGGTTAAGCTGGTCGTCGTACTCGCCGTTACCGTCGCAGTTTTATTGTTGAAGAATTTCACAGCGTTAGACGCCGGTGTCGCGCTGAAGTTAGTTCCCGTTATGGTTACCGCGCTTCCTATTGGTCCAACCGATGGAGCAAACGATGTTATCGTTGGCGCACTGATAGACGTTGCTTGTTTGAGTTTTATTGTGAAAGCATCCGGTCCTCCCTTGCCGACAACATTGTACACACACGAGCCCGGATCGAAATCGGAAGTACCACCGAAAGAACCAATCGTATAAACATTACCGATATCATCCATCACAGTACCACCGGGTGTTTCAAAATCCGTCGGCGATCCATAAGACACAGCCCAAACGAAATCACCGTCGTCCGTAAGCTTTGTTGTGAACGTATCGTACACTTCCGCATCGAGATTGAACGTACCCGAACCCGGATCGAAATCCTGTGGACCTAATGCGAAGGCACCCGTTACATAGACATTTGCGTCATCCGACATTAACATCGGCGTTAGCATATAAGAGCCCCCAAAGGTCCTTGTCCAATAATAATTTCCACTGACATCAAACTTCGATACATAAAGTCTGCCACCACCAAGGTCGTTAACTCCCGCGCCTGGGTCGAAGTCGACTGTGCCGCCATAAAGTCCCGTTATGTATACACCACCTGAGCCATCAAGATCGATGGAGGTCGTCGATTCATCGCCTGCGTTCCCGAAATTCTTAGCCCAAAGAAATCCTCCGTTGTTGTCGAACTTAAGAATGTATGCGTCCTCTTCATTACCTCCATTAGATGAAAGATTGAATGTGGCTACACCTGGATCGAAATCCATCGTTTGCCTGAATGCGCCGCATGAATAGATGTTCCCAGTCGCATCGAGCACAATCGACTCACCGCCAGGCCAGTTCGTATAACCGGAAATTCCCGGATAATGGATGGTCTTTGCCCAAACAAGATTCCCACTCGGATCATACTTACAATAGAAAGTTCCTATTTCGCCGGCAGGTATCGGCGTGGTGAATGTTCCTGCACCCGGATCGAAGTCCAAAAGTCCACGATGACTTCCCGACAAGTAGATGTTGCCTGTCGCGTCGACCTTTATATCTTTCGGTTGTTCATCCGCGCCGGCACTGCCAATCAACTTTGCGAAGGCAAAATTTCCATCCGGATCGAGCTTGCAAAAGAAAACGTCATCGTTGCCCAATGACGTTAATTCAAAAACCCCGCTACCCGGATCAAAGTCGACAGTCCCGTATATCTCGCCTGTCAGGTAAGTGTTACCCGAAGGATCGGCGAAAAGTGCCGTGGATGCTAAATACCCCGAGGTGTGGGTAACGAATTCCTTTGCCCACAAGAAACTTCCGTTTTCATCAACCTTTGAAATGTACACAGCACCGTCCTGGTTGAACAGGAACTCTCCCGGACCTGGATCCATGTCGACAGGCGTTTTGAAAAGCGTCCCCGACGTATAGATGTTCCTGTTTGCATCGATGGCGATGTCGCGAGGAGATTCAGTTCCTGTAGTTCCAATTGTGTTCACCCATTGGAACACCGCAGTCTCTTGCGAGAAAACATCGACTACAAAAAATTGACAACAAAGTATAGTAAAAATTCGAAGTGATGAAAATTTCTTTGATGCATGATGTGTCATGATCAAAGATTAATTCATTTTACTTACAATGCAATCACACAAATGGGTGAAAGTTTTGTGATGCAATTATTTTATCACCTCACCACCTCGCTCACCAAAATTATCGGCGCTACGTTGGTGTAGTTAACAAAGTCAGCTCTTATGGCATCCCTGTTCGGAGCAATCGCCGCCTGGTAATCAGCCAGGCTCTTCACATAAAATGTTCCAATTGCCATATAAGGCAAGGGTTGATTCGGGATGCCGCTCGCGAGACCTTTCTCAATAGTGTACTTCACAAGATTCGAACCCAGGTATCCGGCCACCATCGGCATGTGTTTCGTCTCATAATACGTCACGTCAAAAGTCTTGCCTTCCGCAAATGGATACATGATCGACACCTTGACAAGCCCTTTCTCCGCTACAGCAGGCTCCTTCTTAGCCTTGCGCGATTTTTTTTCCTGTCCAAACGCTGTGAAACATACTACCAGCAGCAACGACAATACAATAAGCTTAGATTTCATAATTGTTTTTTTACAAATGAGTTGGGCGGAGACTTTTCTGCCTCACATATCCCCAATGTCACCACAAAGCCTATATTTGCAAAACGGTATTTTTCGATCAAATCAATCGATAAAACCGATTTAGAAATATGGAACTCAGGCAGCTCAAGTACTTTATCAAGGCAAAAGAACTGTTGAATTTCACCGAGGCCGCAAAATCCTCGAATATCAGCCAGAGCACCCTGTCGCAGCAGATCAAACAATTGGAAGACGAGCTCGACGTACAGCTCTTCAACCGGATCGGCAAACGGATCGTCCTCACCGAAGCCGGCGAAATGTTCAGCGAGTATGCCATGCAAAGCATCAATCGCGCAAACGAAGGCCTCTTGCTCTTAAAAGATCTCAACAATCTAAACACCGGAAAAATCACCGTAGGCGTGATCTATTCAATGCGCATCCTCTTCGCCAGGGCATTGATACAGTTCGCCAAAAAATATCCAAGCATCAAGATGCAGGTGGTGTTCGGAACGACTAAAGACCTTCTCGAAAAACTCGACCAACATCACTTCGACTTCATCCTGTCGTTCCCCGACGAGATCAAGCAGCCACATCTCAAATACCAGACACTCCTAACCGCAAACATGGTGCTGGTCACATCAAAACGATCGGCGCTTGCTCATAAAAAAAGCATCTCGCTTCAAGAGGTCGCCCAGCTCCCATTGGCATTACCCTTCAGCGGCTACAGCACCATTCAATTCTTTGTAGAATCGTTCAGCAAGAAAAACCTGGAGCCCAATATATGCATGGAGATAAATGATATCCCAACGCTATTCGAAATGGTAAAGACCGGTCACTGGCATACTATTCTGAGCGAAACGAGTGTTAACGATCCTCACGTGGTTGGCATCCCGATCGAAGGCAAAAACATGAAGCGCACCATTATGATAATCTCCCTCAAGGATGCCTATGAAAAAAAAGCGGTGAAGAAATTTTACGAGCTTCTAACAGGAACTTATCCCAACACATAGACGCAAGTTATGGTCGTTTTCCATTAAATTCGGGATCGCACTCCCCATGGACCTCCCAAAAGTCACCATTGAGCTCAAGGATGGCTACCTGCTTGTAGTGGGTCACGGCACGCGCAACAATCTCGCAGAAATGGCCGAAGCCGCCGAAGCGATCTATCAAAAAATGGATGAGACCAAATGCCATTTTCTACTCGTCGACTATCGCGACCTGGAAGTAAACGTGCACATGGGAGAAGCTTTCAATATTGTGAAGCGCTATGAGGTCGTGCAACCCGATCTGAAGAAAGCGATCATTGCCGCCGTGTTCAGCGAAAGCGGAACCGAATTCGGAAAATTCTGGAAAGATGTTGGCCGAAAGAGAGGTTTTACAATTGAAAGCTTCGACACGGTCCAACAGGCAGAGAAGTGGCTGAAAGGAAAAATCAAGAAGTGATTTTAACGAGCACAATGCCACAAAGCACGACTCTGGACCTTAATCGTTCCTCTACCCGGTTCTGTTGTCACCAATCAATCCCCCACTCAATCGCCGCCCTCAGCTCCGCCATGTTCACTCGCGGGATCTCCTTCGGTACACTTAACTGGATGATCCCGGTTCCCTTAGGACCGCCATAATTCCTTATCCAACAACTTACTTGACTATATTGATCGTACGCCAACACCGTGGTGTTCGCATCGGGTGCTATAGAACCATAGCTGGTCCAATAGCCCTTCAAGCCAAGCTTCGAACCATCGCCTGCCGGATGAGAAACATAGCAAGCATCCATGTCTATATTTCCAGCTCCATTGTATTTCAGGTCGAAGACTTTTAGCGGCACACGTTGGAAGTCGATCGAATCTAACTCACCCGTGATAGCATCGGAATGAAAGGCAAATGGATTGGGGCCAAGAAATGCAAACTTACCGCCGTTGTTCAAATACTTCCGTGCAGGATTTGTTTTTGGATTCACATCCAACAGTTCTACAGGGGCAATTGTAGTTGCAAAGACAACAACGCCGGGTAACTCTTCCTTCTTTTCCTTCCCGAGTATTGCCAACAACTGCCGGGTATTCACTTGTGTGTAACCTGCAGAAACAAAGTAGTCGCGTATTAAAAGATCGAGACCCTTTCGAAACCATGTATACGAAAGATTGGCTTCGAAGTACACCAGTTTCTTTTTACCGGAAGGTTTCGCATCCTGCGACGAGTTGCCACCGAGGGCATAAAAATAACCTTCGTCTGTGCCTACATATATTGTGTTGTTATGTTCGGCTGGTCCGGAATAGATCCTGTTCCCAAGGGCGAACTTCCAAAGTACACTTCCATTGTCTTTGTCGATGCCGTGAACATTGCCGGCATAATCGGCAAAATAAATAACGTTGCCGCTCCACGTCATCGGTGCAAAAATTGCGGACTCCGAAGTATAGCGCCATGCCTCCTTACCATTTTCAAGACTAACCTTTTGTATAAACCTCGAGCTGCCACTTGCCGAATAGGCGCCGCTCGCATCTATTGCCGTGGCCAGCACCCACGAACCTTCATGGTCAACCTTCCATGTTAACTTTCCCGATTCGGTGTCGACGCCGTAAAAAAATCCGTCGCGCCCACCGAAGATCAGCGTCTTGGTATAAAGGGATGGAGAACCAAGGATCGAAGTACGATCGTAGCCAACATCTTCAAAATTGAGTTGAACCCCATCGGTAGCGAAACGCCAGATCTCCTTACCGGTAGATCTATCTAAACCGAATGCCTGTCCATTAAATGAGCATACAAACACTTTATCGTTGGAAACTACGGGGCTCGTTCGCACGCGCGACCCGGTGTCGAACTTCCAAATCAACTTAAGCGCTGATGTGAACGCATAGACATTTCCATTACCACTGCCAACGTAGATCTTATTGTCGGCAATAACCGGAGAAGACAAAAAATAGTCCCACCCATTGGCATAGGCAACGTCGCGTCCGAAATCAAATTTTGTGTTAAGCTTCCCGTCTTTTTCATTGACGGCATAAAGAAAACCGTCCCTGCTTACGAAATATACCAGGCCATTGTTCACAGCCGGGCTGCTATGAATTTCTCCGTTTGTTTTGAACGACCACCTAAGCTCGCCCGACGAATCGTCGAGGGCATACAAGATCCCGTCGCTGCTTCCAAAGATCACTTTGCCGTTCGAGAAAGCAGCGGTGCTTCGGATCGGCGCTCCTGTTCGAAATGAAAATTTGATGCCTGTGATCGATCTAACGCCCTTGCCGGGATATTCGCCGGTTTGATTGCTGTTGCCCTTGTGCATCGAGGTCTGTGCGGCGACCGACTGCACAAGGAATATTGTTAACAAAACGACCAGCTGTAAGTCTCTTGAAAGTTGTATTGCTCCCATGTTTTATGTTGATGTTGCCGAAGCAAACAACAACATAAAAGTGAAGAGCTGTTACCCTCAAATCGGGGTACGCCGAACGAAGAACAACTTTTGGTTTGAACTTGAACAGGGATCTCATCCCGCAAGCACCGGGAGATTTTTCTTCACGCGACCCAGGTTCTGTACCGGGCCGCTATCTTCTCAATACAACCTTGGCGTAGATCGTCGATCCATCGACGCGAACGTAGTAGATACCATCCGAAAGTTTGTCGATAGGCATGCGGCCTTCAACAGAGCCCGATTGTTCGTCGACAGGCGCGCGGAACGACAATACTTTCCTGCCCAACTCATCGAACAACGAGATGCCTACCATGTCTGTGTCCTTTATACCGAGTACCTGCACATTCAACTCAGTGCCTGTCGCGGGGTTGGGATAGATAGAGAATGTATAGTTACCATCGAAGTTGACGCTTACCACATTCGACAGGGTCTCTCGTCCGTTGTAGTCGACCTGCTTCAACCTGTAGTAGTTTATGCCGGTGGCAACCT
This sequence comes from uncultured Ohtaekwangia sp., assembly GCA_964490505.1. Taxonomy (GTDB): domain Bacteria; phylum Bacteroidota; class Bacteroidia; order Cytophagales; family Cyclobacteriaceae; genus ELB16-189. The sequence goes on from CAZBCP010000004.1 coordinate 473,774, forward strand.
TTGTGTCGAGATAGTCATAATGATGAATTTCACCCGACGTTCCGCTACCCTTGACCGTTGTGATCGGTGCAAACTTTTCGCCGTTCGCCACCATCTTCTGCACTTCGAAGTAATCATTGTTTATTTCCGAAGCTGTGCTCCATCGCAGCTGAACTCCATTCGAAACGATCTTTCCATCGAACGAGAGCAACTCAACAGGCAGAGGGGAGCCTGCTACGATCGCTGCAAGTGTTACTGAGCCGAAGCTGCTGGCTGTCGTTACAGTTACGGATCCGGCTACCGTGGTGCCAGAAGCGGAGTGTGTGCCACCACCTGGAGGAAGATCCCACCATGGAACTCCCGAATCCCATCTCGCTACGCGCAAGTCGGTAAGGGTTCCAACGCTTGGCGGAACGTAACTGCCCACATCGTAAGTCAGTGTGAGCGATGCCGAGGTTGCGCCGGGCCTGTTCACTGTCCAGTATTCAAACTCACTGACCGTAAGAATATTTGCCGTGTTCATGGTCGTGTTCGGCATGCTGGCAGATGTCGGGTTGGCCGGGAAATATTCAAACGTCCACGTATCGGTTCCGGATGTAGATCCTACAATAACGGGGCGATACCTGGTCGCCGATATTTTACCAATTGGCGCCTGGAAGGTTGTTCCGGCATTCATAACCTTCGTCATCGGACCCGATACATAAGATGACGATGATCCCCCGGTTGCCGTAGCGGATGCGCCCAGGTTCAACAGGTTCGTTGACGATGAAATGATCTTTCCATTGGTGAGTATCAGCGGACCACTGACGGCATTCGAAGCGGCACCAGACAAAGTTACGTTAGCGCTGTTGTTAATGGTAAGTCCATAGAATGTGTTTGTGCCTGTAATGGTTTGTGCGAGCGTACCATTAAAAATAACATCTCCGGTCCCAGGGTTGAAGGTGCCTGAGTTGTTCCAGTTCCTAAGGATAGTGATGTCGCGGTTGTTGGCGTTGTCGATCGTAGCGGACGCAGGGATCGTCAACGAACCATTGAGTGTCAGGTCGGTATTGGTCATCGTAACCGTTCCCGAAGAGCCTGAATAAACACTAAGGTTGTTGTATGTAGCGCGGCTGTTCATGGTCATCGGCGCTACGTATTCGATAGTGCCACCGGCAGATGATACGAACGCAGTGTAATCGCCGGCCGGGAAAGTATTGGTCGCACTACGGAATGTTCCTGTGCCACTGATAACTCCGAGGTTGTGACCGGTAGTAAGGTCGTTGTTCAAAAGACCGTCGATCGTTGAACGATATGCTTTCTTACCGTTAGCTACTGTATTGATCCGTGATCCGGAAAGGATAACGATCGGTACACCGCGTGGATCGATTGACGATGGATTGTTGAGGTCAAGGTCGCCATCGCTATCGGTTGTCCAGTTGCTGGCGGTGGACCACGTGCCGCCTACACTCGTATTTCCAACCGTTGCTGCAAGTCCCTTCCGGCTATACAACGGAAGGATCGGGTTGGGCAAGGTTTGTGAAGTTCCAACAGAGTAGTCGTAGAAGTTACCAGCTGTAGGGATGTTGGTCGTTGGCGTGGTAGCGAACGTCATCTGCGTGGTTGTTGCAGTTCCGCCGTGACCGCTGGTTGTCCATCCGAGCGGGTTCGAGTTGCCGTCGAGATAAGCTGCAACCGGAGAGCCGGTACATGTAGTACATGTAAGCAGCGACGAAGAATATGAATACGTATGTGTTCCCGATGCTGTGGCGGCAAGCGTTGAACCTCTCTTAACGGTCCAGTAATAGTTCAGGATCTCTTGTCCCGACGCCTGGTTATAAGTGGGATGCGCACCATTAACGGGTATTACGGTTAGCGTACCGGAAGTCGTAACGTTGAGTGAGAAAGAAACGGGAGTATAGTACGACGATGAACCGACCTGGAATACAAATGTGTTGGTGCCTGTAGGCCATGTCTTGGTAACGCCCAGGTCGCTGGAGATACCATTGGTTTTGATGTAACGTGTTGAGCTCGCATTGGTAATGGCGCCAGCTGTTCCAAACGTCAATTGATTTGAACCGATGTAGAGTGCGCGCGAACCCGATGCGGGAAATGCAAGTGTACCGAGTATTGTCGCACTGCCTTCCACTGTCACCGTCTTTGATGTTGCTGTACCGCCGAGTGTAAGGTTGGTGAACGATCCATTAGAACTTGTAATGGTGTTGCTGACGCCGGTTGTGGAGTATACCAGCAGAGAACCTGCACCAACCTGTGAGCTGTTGTTGGTTATGTTCTTCCTGATGTCGAGGTTCAATGAACCGACGTCGAGGATGCCGGTTAACAAATACAGCGTTTGAAGTGTAGGTGATGTACCGGAGAGTGTAAGCGTCGAACCTGCAGTTTTGCTCACAGTGAAATCGTTGAACGTACTGGTAGACGAGAGCTGGCCTGACTGTGCGCCATTACCGTTAAAGATGGTATTGTTAGTGCCACCCGTATAAGTTCCAGTACAGCTCAGGTTCCCTGCAATGGACACATTCAAAGAGTTCGTATTCAATATACTCGGCGAAGGGATAGTGAGTGTACCACCAATCACCATCGGATTGGAGAACATATTGATGATGTGCTGATTGGTTCCACCGATAAGGAAGTTACCGATGGCGGGTGCAATGTTAACAGCAAAACTTGTGTTGGTAGTAATTACCGACGAGCCTACTGCAATTGTTGACGTGGACGATACGCTGCTGGTGACAGGGTTCAGATACACATCTGCATACTGTGTAACGTTTGCTTGTCGTTGTACCCAGAGTGTACTTGTCCCGGTAAGTGTAAAGCTGCTTCCCGTGTTCGCATCTATTTCAAACACACCGCGATCGCTTACCTCGCTTGAGCTGATACCGCCAACGGTAGTTGTTCCGGAAGTTTGCACATAGCTCAACGCGCCGGTGATCGTAGATGATGATCTTCGAACAGAGCTCTTCACCCAAAGTGTACCACCGGTTACCGACAGGCTTGGTACACCTGCCGATCCGTACTCGATGTCGACATTGTTACCATTTACCGTAGTGTTGCCGACGTTCGCGGCGCCTCCTGCTACCAAGAAGCTTCCGTTCAGGAACAGGTCAGCTGCATCCGAGTCGCCGCTGGTTGTGTTCAGGGTTCCGGCACTCACTCTCAATCGGGCTGTTGGATTGATCGTATAGGAGTTGGTGCTCAGGCTTGTTGTGCTTGCTGATGCCCAATCGAACGTACCATTCGTGATCGTGAGCCATCCGCCCGATACGGCTGTTGTAGTGGTTGTACCACTCACGTTGTAAGTAAGTGTCGGAGTGATTGAAGTTCCTTTGTTAACTGTGAGTGTCGAGAGTGTCGTGCCACCGGTTCCCGTTCCATTGAAGTTAACGTTGCTGGTACCAGTGAAAGTTAGGGCAACAGTCCCACCACCATTGAAGTTGACTGTATTGTTGTTGGTAAAACCGCCAACAATCGAGAGCGTGTGTGTTCCCGATGTTGAGTTGAACGTACCGCCAACGGTAACCGATCCGGCAACCGACATCGTGGTGTTACCGGAGTTCGTGAGCGTGAATGTTCCAGCCGATACAGCAAGGTTGTTAGCAATTGCAAGGGTGTGTGCCCCGTTGTTTGTTACAGTACCTGTTCCAGTCTGCTGCGTCCAGTTGTTGTAGATGCTGAGGTTGCTGCCAGGAAGAGTTATCGTCTTCGTAGATGCAGGGTTGAATATGACGTTGTAATAAGTCGCGAGGCTGAGGTTTTGAGGAGTTGGTCCTGACGTGGGTACTGTGTAGCCGTTGACGATGTTACCTGCGGCAACAGTCCAGGTCTCCGTGCCTGAACCACCGAAGAGCGAACCGTTGAACGTAAGGATGTCGCCGGCTGCGTAACCGCTTCCAGGCGTTGTTGTTGTTACGGATCCGATCGTTGTGGCGTTGGTTACAACCACTGTAAAGCGCGCACCTGTGCCGGAGCCGCCAGCACTTGCTGCGACGTTGTTGTATGTACCGGGCGTCATTCCGAGTAGTGCTGAAGCACCCGCTGTTAGTGCACCGGTGAGTTCGCCGGCGGGAAGATACCACTCAACGGTACCGCCACTCGTTCCAAGGAAGTTTGTGAAGTCTCCTGCAGGGAAGTTTGCTGTAGCGATACGCAATGTACCACGACCCGTAACTGCTCCACCGGTGTTTGTTCCGAAGTTGAGAGATGTGTAGTAGCTCGCATCCAGTGTAGAGCCGCTGTTGATAGCAACGGTTCCGCAAGTGCGTCCATTGGCATCAAGAGTGATGGTGTGATTGATCGCGGCGCCGTCGCCAATAATGACAGGACAGGTTGCGCAGGGAGGACCGGCAAGGTCGGCGCCTACGTGCGTGGCGCTAGCGGTCCATACACCCGTTGCTGCGTTCCATGCTCCACTTCCTTTGCTATAATAAGGTTGCACAGCTATGAATGCTGTCGCGTTACCGCATGTGTATTCACCATCGATGATGGCGCCGAGGCCCAGGTTCGTGTTGGTGAACGAAGGTATTTGTGTTGTACCAGTTGCATCGTAAGTAGTGCTGTTTGTCGCCCACGTGAATGCGGATGGATCGAACCTCGCAGAACGATAAGCAGTGAGTGTTCCGGTTAAAAGCGCTGAAGATGCGAATACATAGGGGTTATGAGTTACAGGCGAAGAAACACCAACGTATCCCGAGCTGGTGACACGCCAGTAATACTTAAGGCTTTGGTTGACCGTACCTACGTTGGGGTGTTCGCTGTTCACGGGTCTTACAGTAAGGGTACCGTGTGTTGTTGCCGTTACGTTGATCGAACAAGGCGTATACGAAGATCCCGTTCCGACAGGGAACAGGAGTGCACCCGCCGCACCGCGACGTGTAAGACCGCCGGCGTTATGAAGGCCATTGGTCATGATCATTTTCGTTGATGAGAAGGCAACACCTGTAGAAGCATCGGTGAAGATCCCTCCCAGTGCCGACAATGCATTCGCACTGATGTTCAGGATAGAGTTGGCTCCAACGAGACGAAGGTCTCCATTGATGGTTTGACTTCCCGCGGTACCGATCGTAGCACTGGTTGTGATCGTAAGGTTTCCGAACGAACCACCGGTGCCCTGGATGGTGGCTGCCGTGCTTTGATAATCGATAGCACCCGCACCACTATGCGTTGCGCTGTTCGATAAAACGCCGGTACCGGAAACAACAAGCGTCTTACCACCATCGGCTAATGTACCCGATGTAAGGGTAAGAGCAACTGTTATGTTGGGGAAAGTCTGCGACCCGCCGAGGGTAAGCGTGCCTGCCGATTTGTTAACGACAACTGATCCAAGACCGGAGATCGTTCCGTTATGGGTCCATGCTTGTGCCGCGCTGCCATTGAATGTGGTAACACCAGTACCCGGTGTATAGGTACCACCGGAGTTGATAACAAAGTTACCCGCGACGGTAACGTTCAGGTTGTTGGTAACGAGTGCCGGGGCATTTGTTCCATCGATAGTAAGGTTGTTCAACACCACGAGATTGGATTGCAACTGTGATGTTTGCGTAGTCGCACTCTCTTCGAAAATGTTCACATTATACAGAGGTGCTGTAGAGCTTATGTATCCCGGATACGAGTTTGTTCCTTCCTCCACGCCTGCATAGAGGTTAATAGTTCCCCCCGTCACCGAGTAGTTCGCAGCGGAAGATCCCACCCGGAAAAGGCCACCGTTGGCGTTGTTGTTGTTCGTAGGTTTCGCAACATTCAGAGTTCCACCCGACATCTGGAAAGTGCTGTTGGCACTGGTAAGGTCGAAGCGGTTGTAGTCGTCGTTGGTATAACCACCATCAAGAGGGAAACCATAACCAATATTGAATGTTCCGCCGGTGATGTTGAACGAGAAGATACCGGTACCCGATGCACGAGGTCGGAACTGCCAAGTATTAACAGTCCCACCTTCCTGGAAGTACGAACCACCATCTTGAGAACCAATACCTCCGCCGACACCGGAGTTGAATGTTCCATTCGAAACACGGAACGTCCCGCTAAGCATCAATCGATAGCCAACCGAACCATTGTGTGCGGGGTTGTTATCCGACAACGTCACGGTTACGCCGGAGCCGTTGAGCCACAACTGACCGTTCTGTGGTATCGAGAAATAATCGTTACCGGTGGCAAGGTTCAGGAACGGAATGTTGATGCTACCTGTGAGTTCGAAGATACCGTTGATGATAGACAATGCATTGTCGGAATACTCGTTCGGAGCAGTTCCACTACCGGATCCAAGGTTGGCGGGACCGAATAACCTGAAATTGGCAGTGCTCGTGGAGCTAATAGTAAGCTTCGCGATCTGACCACTACCCTTGTTCACCACTAATCGGTAGAAATCAGTAGTGCTGTTACAAGCAAATGTTTTATTAACTGTACCAAGGCATGTTACAGTTACCGCGTTGCCCTGGAGCTCATTTCGGTGCAGGTCGACGCCGGCTGTCGGATATGACAGGCCGTAGTCAGTTTCAGCCAGCTCTGTGTCGGTCTGATCATAGAATTTGATGATACCGTTGTTAGTGATGTTCCCATACATGGTCAACGCATGTGGCGTGGTCGATGCTTCATTTCCCGTACCCACGTTGATCCGGCCGCCTGTTCCGACAATGAGGTCGTCGTTCAATACAATTGTCCTGTTGTTATTCGAGTTATCATTGATCTGCCAGTTAACTGTTCCGGCGCCTGTCGTCGATAACGTGAATGTTCCATTGACGGTAAGGTTGCTGATCAACACGTACGTGATATTAGAACCTGTGCTGTTGCTAAGGATCAGCTTATTGTATGTGGTCTGACCAGTCGGAAGATTTCCACCGGTATTATAGTATTCAATAGTTCCACCCAACGTTGACACGAAATCGGTGTATGTACCGGAAGGAAGGTTGACACCCTGCACTCGAAGAAGGCCGGTACCCGTTATCGTTCCCAGTGTATGACCAGTGGTTGCAGCCATGTTGAGTATACCACCACCCTGGATCGTTGTGCTGTTAAGATTCGAGTTGTTTACATTGTATGTAACAGTAAATCCGTTGAGGATCGTAATGTCATCACCGGTAGATGGAAAGATGTTTGCCGGGTTATCGAAGGTCAAGCCCGACGGGTCACGTGTCCATGTATTATAGTCGTTGTAGTTACCGGTCTGGTACGAATACCACGCATTACAAAGAGTAAGGTTAAATGCAAGGTCACTCGAAGGCGTGAAAGTCACCGAGTAATCGCCACTCGAGCTGGTTATTTGAGTTACCGAAAGAGTGTTGGCCCCGGAGTTTGCCAACGTTGATGCAGTTGTTATAGTACCAGAGCCCGGGCTACCAGCAGTGAAGCTCATGTTTGCAGTTGTAGATGAAACCGTGTTGGTACCCGAAATAGAGTACGTTACCGTATAGGCCGCATCAGTAGGAAAGTATGAAGAGCTAAGTGTGAATCTAACAGTGCTACCGCCGCATCCACCCTGGAATGCTGCTGTGTAGAAAGTTGCATCCGGTGAAGGCAATGTATACGTGATGATGACATAACCGTTGGCACCATTACCACCGGTCGATGGACCGTTGTCGGCCGAACCACCGCCGCCACCACCATAGCTCGTACCTGCCGAACCTGCTGCGTTACTTGTTGAACCTGCACCGCCGGCACCACCGCTTGCTGTACCACCAGCGCCACCAGCTGTATTGTTTCCATTCGAACCGTTGTTGGCATCACCGGCACCACCGCCGCCACCGCCACCATCGTTAGCAAAGTTATTGGCCGCTGCGCCATTACCACCCGTATGTGTTACCTGGCTGCTTACCGATCCGCCAAAAGCTGCTGTACCACCGGCGCCACCAGCTCCACCGCCGTTCACGGAAGTACCGGCTCCACCACCCGTTGCGTTTACTGTTGAAGTTCCGTTTGTAACAAACGTATTGTTACCCGCAGTACCATTGTTTCCTCCGGTTGTTGCTCCGAGACCACCGCTTCCTACAACCACCGTTATTGTCTGCCCTGCGGTAACAGTCATCACGCCACCAGCGTAACCACCGCCGCCACCACCACCGCCGGCGTCGGCAGTGTTTGGGCTCGCTTCGCCACCGCCGCCACCTGCGCCCCATGCCTTAATGGTAAGGCTGGTCACGCCAGGAGGAACGACAAAATTGCCGCTCGTCGGAAATCTTTGTGTAACGGTTTGAGCAAAAGTTGCGGAGGCAACAAGGCAAAACCCTGCCAGAAGCATCTGGCATGCAGCTATACGTCTCATAAATGGCCTTTATTCCCGAGGGTTCTTAATAACTAAATTGCGCAAGATATCATGATTTACCCGGGTCAACGAAGATAGGTAACCCCTTTTTTGAGCAAAAAAGGAGACGACGGCTGCGAAATAGCCCATTTAGTGCAGAAATAGCTTAAAAAAACTAAGCTTCGACATTGACAATGAGTTGATGTCAATGAAACGTTAAAAAGATCTCCACCCTCCTGTTCTTCTGGCGCCCTTCGACCGTGTTGTTCTCCGCGATCGGGCTTTTGCTTCCCATACCTTCTGCAGTAATAAGATCACGATCAATTCCAGTCGACACAAGGTAAGTTGCAACCGCCTCCGCTCTCGACTGCGAGAGTCTTACGTTCTCTTTCTCCGTGCCCGAATTATCTGTGTGGCCCACGATCCTGATACGATAGCTTTTATACTTGTAAAGGTGTTCGGACAAAGTATCCAATCGTTCGGTGAATTCATTCTTGAGGTGACTGCTGTTCGTATCGAATAACACATCGTTAAAGACAAATGATATAACGCTATCTTTTTCGATCGGCTTCGACGTAACCTGTTGAACCGTGTCGACTATCGGCGGCGATACCTGCTCAACAGCCCTGATGCTATCCTCTTTCAAATACTGAAGATATTTCAATCGTGGTATGGCGGGACCCTTCTTGTATTTTTTGAATTTATTTCGTTGTTGGGTCTTACGCCACCCAATAACGGCGCGGCACTTCCATTTAAAACAGATGACCTTTGAAATAAAATTATGCTTTGGAGCACCAGCTCTATACAGCATGGTCTTGTTGGTGCCCGAAAGATGATCGACCATCAACGGCGCCCTGAAGTTTGGTATCGATTGCGCCGAAAGATTTAAAGATATAATGAGCAGGATGAAGACTAGTGGCCAACGCATCGGCAGGGGATCATTCCAAGTTAATGAAGTTTTATATTAATTTCATTCCCAAGAAAATCAACAAACATGAGAACGAAAGTTATCGCAATAATGATATGTGGGTGCTCGACAATTTGCTCAGCACAACTGTTCGCACAAAAAAAGGGCAGCGCTGCCAACCCGCACGTTCTCAACCCAACACCAACAACTGTTGCCTGGGGTCACTATTGGTCTGAAACACCACCCGCGCTAAAGATAAATTCGGGCGACGTTGTGCGACTTCACACGCTCATCACATCCAACCCCGAGCGACTCGAAGCAGCGGGCTTACCGGCAGCGGAAGTCGAGAAGGAGCTCCGCGAAGTTCAATCGGTTAAAGATCGCGGGCCCGGTGGACATATCCTTACCGGACCGATCTACATCGAGGAGGCCGAACCGGGCGATGTTCTCGAAGTGAAGATATTATCGATCGATCTGGCAATTCCTTACGGCTACAATGCTATCGGTCAAAACGGATTTTTGTCCGATGAGATCTTCGACAGGAAAATGATGATCATTCGTCTCGACAAAGAAAAGATGACCGGTAAGTTCGCCGATGGTATCGAAGTTCCATTGAAGCCATTCTTCGGAAGCATGGGCGTAGCTCCTCCGAAAGAAGCGGGCAGGTGGAACAGCGCTCCTCCGTGGGTACATGCCGGTAATCTCGACAACAAGGAGCTCGTTGCAGGAACAACATTATTCATTCCTGTTCACGTTAAGGGCGCCTTATTCGAGATCGGCGACGGTCACGCTGCGCAGGGGAATGGTGAAGTAGATATTACCGCGATTGAAACATCGCTCAAAGGCGACCTGCAGTTTATAGTCCACAAGGGAAAGTCGTTGAAGTGGCCGGTTGGCGATACGCCCACACACATCATTACGATGGGCTGCGACAGGGACCTGGTTATCGCCACGCGAACAGCCGTGAAAGAAATGATCCGGTATTTGATGGAAGAGAAGAAACTTTCCCAATCGGACGCTTACATGCTTTGCAGCATCGCGGTGGATGTAAACATGACGCAACTGGTAGACGGCAACGTTGGTGTTCATGCCATGCTGCCGAAAGCGATATTCAAGAAGTGATCAGTCACTTCCGAAACGATAAGATAGGCCCAACGTGATCGAAGGTACGAACGCGTATTCTTTATAATACCTGGCCAACTCAGCGTCGACCGCCTTACTGAGCGAGCTTAAATCCCGTGTGTCGGTCGACAATTTACTTATTGAATACAGGTTGGCGCTGCAACCGAATTCCGCGATGATAGAGTAATGTTTGTTCAATGGAAAGATCCTGCCGTATAAAACGCCTCCCTGGAACAGCGTAGACTTCAATGTTAGGAATTTTGGATTCGACGGCTGCCTTCCTCTTTTAGTTGGATAGCCGCTGACGGTGGTACCGAAGTAATCTTCAATCAACGCCGTTGGTGTGTTCGCGGCCTGAAGATCGATCACCTGAAAATAAATTCCTATATAATTATTTTTAAAGTGATAATTGACACCAATCTCTCCAACCAGGCCAAACTTAAATGCATCGCCGATCATCAAAACAATCTGCTCGTCAGTTCCGAACGCCTTCAGAACATCAAGTATAATCGTGCTGTTTGGTTCGGTAAGAACTCCTGCCGAAACGTCGACAGAGAAATGCTTCGAGAATTTATTCTGATATCCGACAGCAAATTGAACTGGTACTTCGGCTGAGAGTCGCACCGAGTGTTCTTGTGCAATCGCACAGAGGCTTATCAATGAAAACAAAAACAGATAACCTAACCGGGATATACCGGTAGGCCGGCATATCCTGTTCGGTTGGGCGTAAATGACTTTCTTATAATGCAGTGACATCTCCTGTCTCGACGTTCACAGAATACTTCGACCCGTTGATCGTAACGTCTGCCTGTTTGTTGCCTTTAAAAACGATCGAACCTGTGAACGAAAAATCACCTTTGCCGGTAACAGTTCCTGTGATCGTTAGGGAAGCTTCACCGCCCGTGATCATCCGGTTCGTTTTGTCGACAGCAACATTAGTTAACGTGAGGTCGATCGTACTTTGGCTGGTGTTCTGATTACGTACTTTGGAAACGAACGATCCCTTCCTATCAAATGAACCATTCACGAGGTAATTATCTTCTGCTGCATCCAGGGATGTAACATCGAGGAGGGCGGCGCCGCTCGCGTCAACAGCCATCCTGGGGGCATCCAAAGACCCTAAATAGGCAACGTCCGCAGTCATCTTTAGTGGTGAACCAGCCGAACATGTTAGCGCATAATCGTAATCGAATGAGAAGCTGTAGGTAACAACTGCTCCTGCTCCGTTCGTTTTGGTTAAGGTATTGGAATCGGTGTACCCACAGGCCTGTGTTCTGGCGCTACCATTTGCGCTGGTTGTTAACACAGCATCGTCGACAACCAGCGTCAATCCTCCGGACGAAGACGCAATTGAACTGGCGATCATGTCTGCGGCCTCCTCGTTCGATACCGCGGGTGTAGCATCGTTGTTGTCTTTGCACCCCGCTACAAAGGCACATGCGATGATCAATAAATAAACTGGTTTCATAATATGTCTTGTTTAAAATTACGAAACGTTTGACCTGTTTTCTTTGAATGCGTTTAACGGCCCGGTATAATTTCAGCCAACGACGTGTTTCTTTCTACGAACTTCATCTTTCACTTTCAAGTCGGTTCTTTCTCCAACGATTGCATTGAAGGTAGTTTCGTAGTCGGTTCGCTTCGTACGAAACAATCGGTCCCAGAAGTTGAAGTAAAGTCCATAGTTGCCCCCTCCATAATGATGATGAAGGTCGTGAAAGGTTGACGTGTTGAACATTCGCGTGATCGGGTTGGAGACGAACCAGCGCGGGAACATCTCGAAACCCAGATGTCCTACAACATTCATTACAATCATATAGAGACCAAAGAGCGCCAGGACCACCCTGTGGATGGGAAACGTAAATGCAACTATTGGAAGAAAGCCAATTTCGATAAGCGCCTCAATCGGATGAAACGAAAAAGCAGCTAAGGGTGTGGGATTGTGGCTTTGGTGATGAACCCTGTGTGCATGCCGATAAAGCCACCTGGTGTGCATGAGCCGATGCGTCCAATAAAACCATGTATCGTGAACGGCAAGAACAAGTGGAAACGACATCAAAAGGTAAGCAATACCATAATCGTCAGCCACGTCATAGATCATCGTCAATTCGCGCAGTGGCGAGAAAATGGTGAGGTAGATCACCGAAGCAAAGATGACGATCGTGGACGCACTGTAGACGAGCTCTGTCCTTATGATTTTCGGTCCCGGGAGTCGCTGTTGGATCTTACGATGCCACCATTTTCTTTTTTTCCATACATAGAATAAAAGGTAGGCCGCCCCTGCGACAAATAAATAACGTATCGAAGTACCCATCAAAACTTGCCAGAATTCAACTCTCATTTGTGGTGTCGTTTTACTTTGTTAGACGATATTGACGTGAGGTCGTTTATGTTAGACCACTTTTTTCAACCAACGACACGACTACATCGGCCAACAACGTGGCGCAGCATTGCTAGTGTGAAGAGTTGTGTAGCTTTGTTTTGTGGATAGAGCGCAACTTCTCTCATTCAAATTCTTATCACAGGCCACTTTCTGGATTTTGTTTCTATGCTTTGTCGCATCTGTTTCATTTTGGTGGCTTCCATGGCCGTTGTCTCTATATCGGGCCCTCGTTATCACTGCTTGCCACCTCGTCAACTTTTATGTTTGTTACAGCTTGCTGATACCTAAATTATTTGAGCGCAGAAAATATGCACTGATGATCGTAGGTTTTCTTGCGTTGCTACTGGTGCTCACCCCGCTTCGGGTTGTTAGTGAGTTCAGGTTCAATATACCATTGTCGACTGCCGTGCCACGGGCAGCCCAGCTTGGCATGATCATATTGAGTGAGATCACAATAGCAGCATTTGCCTCATTGCTGCGACTTGCTGCGTCGAATGACGAGAATCAAAAGCACCTCGAAATACTCCGAAGGGAAAAGGTGGAGGCTGAGTTGAAGTTCCTGAAGGGACAGATCAGTCCACACTTCTTGTTCAATAGTATTAACAATATCTATGGATTGGTATTAACTGGTTCTGAAACTGCACCCGACGCCTTGCTGAAGCTTTCTGAATTGCTTCGTTATTCATTGTACGATTGCAATGAGAAGGTGGCGGTTGGCACCGAAGTACAAGCGATAAAGACGTATTCGTCTTTGTTTGCTCTGCGGAGTTCGAACAACATGGATATTCAGTGGAACGTCAGGATCTCAAACAATGAAAAAAAGATCGAGCCGATGGTCCTGATGCCCCTGGTCGAAAATATTTTCAAACACAGCGGCCTCGGCGTTCGACCGGAAGCGCAGGCTGTTGTTAATATTTTCTCGGACGAAAATTGGTTGTCTATGTCTACATGGAACACAATTAACACGCAACGAGCAAATTCGGGAAGCGGAGGCATTGGTATCGAGAATATAGCACGTCGCCTGAAACAGCTTTTCCCGGACGATCATGAATTCGTTACAGGGCAAGTCAAAGACGGTTTCGCAATCAAATTAAAAATGCCCCTATCATGACACTGAGGACCGTATTGATCGATGACGAATACCTGGCCATCAAAGTCCTTGAAAAGTACCTGGCAGATACGACAGCCCTCGTGCTATTAAGATCATTTACAGATCCGGAAGAAGGGCTGGAATTTGTAAACTCGAACAAGGTTGATCTTCTGTTCCTGGATATTCAAATGCCCGGACTGAATGGCCTTGATCTCGTTGAAAAGCTGAATCCCGAAGTAATGGTCGCATTTACAACTGCCCGCCATGACTTCGCCGTAAAGGCCTTCGACCTCGATGTGCTCGATTACCTTGTTAAGCCTGTTGCGCCGGAGCGATTTCAAAAGGTTGTTGAAAAAGCCCTTGACCTGCTTGAGTTTCAACAGGCCAAAAAGCTAAAAAGACAGGTCGACTACATAATGATCCGCGCAGACCGCCGCATTCATAAAGTACTCATTAATGATATTATTGAGGTCGAAGGATTCAGCGAGTACGTAAAGGTTCATACCCGGCAAAGCAAGCTCGTTACGTTTGCAACCATGAATGGATTTGCCGAGGATCTTGATCCTTCAGTCTTCGTACGAGTGCATAAAAGTCACATCATTGCGATGCCGCATGTCGTTAGCGTATCCGGGAATTCGGCATCAATGGTCAACGGTCGCGTGATTCCGATCGGACGAACATACAGGGCTGCGTTCCTTGAGGCTGTCCGAAACTTTGGCTTCGATCGACCGTAACTTGACTATCGGGTGGATTCACGGCCAGGCTTGAAACAACAAGTCACAGACGGAGTACCATGCTTTCCATCTGTGACCTTGCCGTACACTGTGTGGGCCAAACGAAATCAATGGCCGGTTATCCGCATCTACCTTACCATTATTTCACAACCGGCTCTTCGACTTGTTGCTTACTGCGAATGCCCTTCGAGAGAGGTATCAGCATAGGTGCCGATTTCTTATATGCCCGGTATTTGTCACCGAAGGTTTTGATCAGGTCGTTCTCTTCGAACTGTATCGCCACGAGCATATAACCTGTTGTCATAACAGCAAAGAACAGATGTGCTGCCGTCATTGTGGGCGTGGCCCAAAAAGCGATCATAAAACCGAGATAGATCGGGTGACGGACATAGTTATATAATAATGGCGTCCTGAACGGAAGAGGCTCATACTTTTTTCCCGCTGCATAAAACCACACCTGGCGCAATCCGAACAGATCGAAGTGATTGATCAGGAAAGTGCTGATCAGAACAATACCAAATCCAAAGAGACACAGGGCCTTTAAGAACAGGATCGCCCCTTCCGATTCGACCTGCCAGATCACACCACCCAACGGCTGCCAATACCAAAACAGAAGTATCAGGCACAGGCTGGCGAGTAATACATAAGTACTCCGCTCAATAGGTTCAGGGACAAAGCGCGTCCACCATTTTTTAAACGCCGGTCTTGCCATAACACTGTGTTGGACTGCAAACAGCGAAAGAAGGAGCGCATCGATGATCAGCGCGTAGCCAAGTGGCGTTACCGGTATGCTATCGATGTGCTTTGGAACAAACAGTGAGCTAACGAAACCAACAGCATAGCAAAAGGTGGCGAAGAAAATGAGGTATGAGACCACTCCATAGACAAAGAAGATCATTTTTTTCATAGCGGTTATTTTATGCCGCGAAAATGACCATGGAACCTAAAAACGGTGTTGAATCCGCGTTGCAAAAACTTTAAAAAAATTTTTTAAGCGCGAAATGACATGAAATTGGAACGCTGTGACATGAAAATCATCCTTAGTGGAAGCCCATCCTCTGCTTGATACGCAGGAATTCCGGTTCGGCTTTCAGGGAATTGAACTGAGGCTCGGTTAACAGCCAGGGCATCTCCATGTCATGACTTGCGGTAGCAGTCTCCAGCCACTGAAGCGCCGATGCATTTTCGCCGAGGGCTGCATAAATAACCGAGATAAAAAACGCGATCGACGCCTGATCGTGGTTCGCGAGCCTGGCGTTGAGCTCGGCAATAATCTCCCCGGCTTTTTTCACCTCGCCCGATCTCGCGTAAGCCGCTCCCATCCACCCCAGCATTCTCGGATATCGAATGCCTTCCACGTCGATGGCCCTATTAAAGTAGGTTATCGCCTCCTCGTAACGGCCCATGTTCAGCAAAAGGAATCCGTGGGCATCCAGGGTGCTGTAGTTGTTGAACATTTTTAGCCTGGCTTCGGAAAAAGTCAGGGCCTCGTCGAATCGCTTGTTGAAGATATAAGTATATACCATCCTGCTGTTGGGGTAGTATGGATCGTTTGCATTTAGTCTTTCCGCCCAGATCATCGCTTCGTCGTGTCGTTGCATGAAGTTCAAGAAGTCGATATAAACTGCGAGTATGTCCGGATGATCTGACTCGACAGCTTGCTTGTATGCTGCTTCTGCCGCTTTAAAGTCCCAATCGTGGTATAGACTGTAAAATCCTTCGAGCATCATCGCTTCAGGAAGGGTTGGATCCAGTTCCAGTGCTTTGTCGATAAGAGGTTTTCCTTTTTCAAGACCTTCGATGGCGCTCAACTCGGCACCGAAAATAGTTGCAAGGCCGATGTAGCTGTTTGCAAGGAACGCGTATGCTTTCGCATAGTTTGGATCGAGTGCAGTGGCCTCGGTAAACAGGTCGATAGCGCGATGAGCTCCCTTGTTGGTATATGTTCGATACTCGTATACCCCCTTGAGGTAGAGATCGTATGCCTTGGGATTATCTGTATCCGATTTCGCAAGGTTTGCCTTCTCTTCCGTCGATAACTTGGTGTTAAGTTCGTCGGCAACTTGTTGTGCGATCTCAGATTGTATTGCAAACACATCTTTCAACTCGCGATCGTACGATTGTGCCCAAACTTGCTCCTGCGTTGCCACGTCGACCAACCGTACATCTATTCTCACTTTGTTGGCATTCCGTTGAATACTTCCTTCGAGTAAGGCTGATACATCGAGCTCCGAACCGATCTCCCGCACTGATTTGTTGCTTTCCCTATACTGCTCTACGGATGTTCTGGCAATGACGCGAAGGTCGTGCACTTGAGACAGACTGGTCCTGATGGCCTCGATCACTCCTTCGCTGAAATATTCATTGTTAGGATCCGTACCAAGGTTTTTGAAGGGAAGGATGGCGATCGACTTTCCCTCTGCTGTGATCTTTTCTTCATCGCGGCCATACACAAAATAAATAAGGCCTGCGACAAGCAGCACCCCAATGGCGCCAATGATATACCGAATGGGAGAACGTCCTTCTCGCTTTACTGGAATATTTTCGACTACGCGATTCTTTGCCTCGCCTGGTGGAAAGCCATAATATTCATTGAAGCACTTACTGAAATACGTTGCGCTTCCGAACCCAACACGATGTGATACTTCGGCAGCAGTAAGGGTTCCGTTCTTCAACAGCTCCATGCCACGCTGTAGCCTGTGCTCTCGTATGAATTGACTGATGGATTGACCGGTAGCGGTTGTTAATTTGCGGTGTAGTTGGGAGCGGCTCATAGCAAGTTCTTTTGCCAACTCTTCTACTCCGAATTGATCGTTTTCAAGATTGTCGTCGACACTTCTCCTCAGTTTTTCAAGTAAAGCTTCGTTTTCCGCCATTGCAATAAAAAGTTCCAGCCAACGTACGACGACTACAATTTAATACATTAGTAAAAAGGACACTCAAAAATGTGATCGTCCTTTTATCATAAACTGTTATATTATGAGTTATGAAATCGCTGTTCACCCTCTTCATTGCCGTGCTCTGCCTGATCGGCTGCTCTCAAACAGAAACGAAAGATCCAATCGAAAAGCCCCGGATCGTTATAACCGCCGACCCTGAGCTCGACGATCTGAATTCACTGATACGCTTTATTCTTTACAGCACTGATGTAAAGATCGAAGGACTCGTATATGCGTCCAGTCAGTTCCACTGGAAGGGTGATGGAAAAGGAACTAAATGGTTTGTTGCCAATCGAGAATACACGAGGAATGGATTAAAGATCTGTCCTTGCGAATCGTGGCGTTGGGCGAAAGACGAGCGATTTATTCATGATGTTGTAGAGGCCTATGAAAAATCTTACCCTAACCTCAAAGTTCATAATCCAAATTATCCAACCCCTGAAGAGTTGAAATCAAAGATCAGGTTTGGTAACATAGAATTCGACGGCGACATCTCAAAAGATTCTGAAGGATCGGATCTGATCAAGTCGTTGATCCTCGACAACGAACCGGGTAAGCTTTACATCACTGCATGGGGTGGCATGAGTACTATCGCAAGAGCATTGAAATCAATAAAGGAAGAAAATGAAAGCAAGCCTGAATGGAATGATCTGCGAAAAAAGATCATCGATAAGGTAGTTCTTCTCCCTTCGGGGGACCAGGACGACACCTACAGAAATTATATCAAACCTAACTGGCCGGAGATGGACTATCGCCAGTTTCGGGGCGGTCCGCGTTTCTCTTACGGTGCACAACTCGGCGCTTCGAAGGGAGATTCTCTTTACCTGACGCCGGCGTGGCTTAAAGAAAATATTTCCGATCGCGGTCCACTTGGTGCGATGTACCGGGTGTGGGGCGATGGAAAACAGATGGTTCCCGATGATAAGTTCGACTACTTTGGACTTTCGGGTTATACGAATGAGCAACTCAGGGAAATAGGATACATGGTGTGGATGCCTGTTCAGCAGAAAGGCTCATGGCTTGGCGAGGGCGATACACCAACCTATATGAATATGCTCGACAATGGTTTGCGTGGTTATGAAAATGGTTCGTATGGTGGCTGGGGCGGACGACAAGTAACGAGTAGTGGTGTCGATTTCTTCCAGATGGATGCGGCGACGAGAGATTCTGTAATGGCTGCGACGATGGCGGAGTCGAGAGCAGAGAATGCGGTCGGCAGTGACCTTGCATTTTTTCCGATAGCGATGAATGATTTCGCGAATAGATTGAAGTGGGCGGTAACGCCTAAGTATGAAGATGCTAATCACGAACCGAAAGTAGAAGTGAAAGGACCGCTGGAAGTGAGTGCTTCAGCTGGTGAGACTGTAAAGCTAAAGGCTGAAGTTTCCGATCCTGATAATGATAAAGTGTCGATCAAGTGGTGGCAATATCCGGCTGGAACTTATAAAGATTATGTGCTTGTGAACGACGAGACTTCGGAAGAAGCATCTGTGGTAATACCCGACGAAGCCACACCGGGCCAAACTATTCATATTATTCTACAGGCGACGGATAGTGGAACGCCGGCGTTGACGAGGTATAAGAGGGTGGTTGTGAGGGTGAAGTGAGGGTATATTCGATTCGGATGATCATCAAGTAAATATCATCCTTGTTTCTTATTCTTTTGTAAATGAGTAAATCCAAATAGAAATCAAGAAAAAGATGATTGAAGCGATAGCGTAGTATCCAATATATTTTAACGATCCTTTTGGATGCGCGCTAAATTCTTTGATGATTTTCTTATACCGTTGTTTATAATAAAGTTGAAAGTGATTAAAAACAAGTGGTGGTGAAAACAAGAGTATTGCAATTAATATCTTAGGCGTATTCGAAAATTCAAAGCGCTGTACGGTCATAACCAACAATAATAAAGAAGCAATATTCACTCCCTGCAACATACTGATCGATAGATAAGCATTCGTTGCCGAAGCCTTTATCCCCTCGGCTGAGGGCGTTGTAAGCACCTTATAGAGAAAATAGCGGTATAAGTTAGTCTTCATTGAACGCTTGGTACAATCGATAGCCTGAATAGATGAGAGCGCCCCCGGCAATGATCAAGTTGAGCCCAGGTATTGCTAATCCCGCAGTCGTTAAGACTCCAGCAATAGCTGTGGCGTGCAAGCCGATTAATCCAACCGATATATCAGCAGCAGCCCATGCAGCATTTTTCATGGTTGGATTTTGAATCACTCCTGCTACCGACATTGCTACCCCTCCATAGAAAGTGAATTTTGCAAGTGTGCCTCCCATTACTTTCAAGCCCTTCAAAAACTGATCAGACCCTTTTAGCCTCCCAGGATTCCAATAATAACCCGTGGCTCTGGTAAAATTGGATCTTATCGCTGCATTTCTAGCCAGTCCATACTGAGCATACGCTTCAATATTGAAAAGTGAAGCCTCAGCGATAAAGAGTACAGCAGACAAATCTTTCGGCCCTAAATCTGAATTTCGTCCCTGCGTTATAACCAAACTAAATGCGACTGAGAGGTCCATAAATTCGCTAACGTTGAACCAGCCTCCCTCCGAGGATTGCTTCCCAAGAGCAGCTCGCATCAATATGGTTGCGCCTTGTGCAGCGGTCTCCACGATAAAGTTAACTGAATTGTGTTGAACAACCTCCGCCTTGTAACTTCCGGGCGCTACCATGGCCTTCACCATCTTAAGCACCGTTGCGACAGCGTTTGAATTGATCGGTGTCCCATGAATCTTTCCATAAGCCATGACTGCAGCTGGATCGCCTTCTTTCGCTCGTTGAGTAATCATTTCCTCCCACGAACCGGTTGGAAGTTCGTTATACACTGCGCCATTATACCCACCATAGTAGCTGCCTCCCGATGCGATACTCGGGAATCCCATCGCAGCCATGATTGTTGCCCCTCCATCGATATCCCCAAACATACTACCCTGCGACATCCGGTCTTTTCGATAAACAAAATCGTTTCCGGTGTACTCAGCCTCCCAATCGGCACTCCACATTGCTCCTGTAGGATCGTTCATATTGATCGGGTTGTTGCCGGCATAATGATACGTGGAGAAAGACCCATAACTATCTGCCATCGGATCCACCTGGTGGAATCTTCCCAGCACCGGGTCAAATCCCCTAAAGTAAGTATCATACAAGCCAGTAAGCGTATTCAGCTCACTTCCTTCATTATACAAGAAGTTATTGCCCTTCGCGTTCTCTCGGGTCCAACTATTCATGTTCTGCAAGCCAAAAGAATAGTACTCGTTATACTGAATAACACTCCCCTTCTTATGGGTCACTTCCATATCGTCGAAGTATACATCGACCAGTGTAGGGTGCTCATTGCTGATAAAAATATAAGCATACCCCGGCTCGCGCACCGCAACGTTTACCAACAGCGTATCGAATGGTGTCTTCGGCGAAGAACCAACCTGCTCACCATTCAGCCCTATCCTGTCGACAGATGCCTCTATAAAGTTGAAGTTCTGATCGAACAACAACACGTTTATATAAGCCATCGGCGGATCGTCTTCAGCTGCCGGACCGCTTCCAGCCGCCACCGCGCTACCATAATTTGTAAGCGCGTTATAGGCTTTGAGAGCTTCACCCGTCGAGCCAGCGCTTACGCCGAATGCGCTCGCCAATGCCGCACCAAACGTTGTTAGGTTAGTAGCCGTCTCTGTAAGGGTCCAATACTTTGCATAAACAACCGCCTTGACTGAATCTCCGGGATATACTTTCAAAGACCTAGCTATCCCAACTTGTGAATTGTACCCACCCGTGAGGCGCTGAGCGTATTGATAGGTAGAACCAGATACATCCGTATGATCGAACAATTCATTTTGCTGGATGTCTGCGGCGCCGTAATTCAAGAAGTAGGTTGCCTCTGTTGTCTGTACGGCCGGTTCATAGGTCGCCTTTACATTCAATGCCGCCTGCGCCACCGACGTAAACACCACACGTGTATTGCCCTGGTGGTCGGAGATAAAATATTGATACTCAAAGCTCGCACCACTCTTCACAACCCTGCCTTCTGGCGACGAAAAGAAGCTGAGGTTGTTATTCTCGTAAACGAAACCTGAAACATAATCGGTCGTCGTAGTGGTAGTACCATCGTTTGTAACCACCCGCACCTTGTTTCCCGCGGCATCGTAAGTGTACGTCGATGTTTTCGTTGGGCTTCCACTGTAGGTTATCACTTCCGGCTTCTTAAGTGCGTTGTATGTAATGGTGCTGATGCCCTTATTCTGATCCGCCGTCAGACTGCCATCCGTCGCGTAGGTATACTCCGTCGCAACGTTAGCCGCGTTGTTGAATCCATCCGTGAGTCCGCTGTCTTCCACTTTCAATAGTTGATTGGCCAGCGACGAAGAATAGGTGTAAACAAGGTTATCGAGCGCCTCTGTCGATGACACAGGCTTGAAGTCGGTTCCGATGGTCGTCTTCTTACGATTGCGTTGCAGTGTCAGAATGTTGCCATTGTGATCATACGTCTGTGCCTCATTAAATCCATTCAAATCCTGGGTCCATGCGCCTGTGTCACTTGTCTTTTTGAAAGTCGTGCCCTTCAGTCGATCGCTTTTATCATATGTAAAGTTATAACTTCGAACATCCTCCGCGCCAAGCTCGGCACCACCGGCCTTCCATTTAACGGCCGAAATATTACCGTTATACAACGCCGTATTTCCCAAAGCAGCGTCCACAGTGTTATACATCAATTCAATCCCGAAATAATCGTTCGACTCGTTATTGGTCGTGCCGTCGTTTGTAAGCGTCGCATTGTTGATAGAGCTGATGGCTCCCGTGATCGTATATCTATAATCCACGCTTTGCAAATAATTCGATCCACTTGTGTTGTGAAGCTTTTTATCGATCATCTGCCCAAGTTTGTTGTACTCATAGTGTGCAACCTTTTGTTCGCTCAAAGCATTGACCTTGTGATAAACATCAGTAAGACGACCCGCGAAGTCATAGCTATATCGCTCAACTACCGTTACCTGGTTCGTGCCTCCTGCATTGTGATACGTTTTGCCGATCGTCGGCTTGCCTTCGAAATCATAAACTACTGTAACCAGGTTATCGACGGTTGTCGACAAGTAATTATTGGTGCGTGTCTGAATCGCTCTGCCAAACTTGTCATAGAACTTGTAGGTATATAACCATGTAGAGGTCCCGACAACCAACATTTTTGCACCTGTTGGCATTCCGAAGCTGCTACCAGCAGTTCCCTCTCCTGCCAGGGATTGCGGCGAATAACCCCAGTCGTCGCCCCCCGCGTTATCAAAATCGTAGTTGTCATAATAACTGACCGAGTAAATCTCCGTGTTGGTTGTTGTTGTGGGAAAGCTTCGATTAGTATAACCGTGCGATTGCGACCCCCTGGTTTCGAAATAGGGCTTGGTCGGACCCGCATAAAGTGTGTCGAGCAAGGTGGTTTGAACTGTTGCTCTATCATTGGAATTCGCATAAAGGCCAGTCATCACCACACGACCCTTGGCATCATATTTAATGAATGCCCACTTACCCAGGGATCGAAGGTTTCCATCTTGCGACAGAACAAGGCGTCCCAACGGATCGTAGGCATAGTAGGTCCAGGCTGCATCAGGTGTCTTCTTTTCCACCAGCCGGTTGCGTAGATCGTATTTATAAATGAAGCACCACTTGTCGCGAAACGCGGCAGACCATGTAGCCATGCCCTGGTTGATCAAGGCAACGGCCTTGGGAGGAACCTGCAGCTTGAGATTGCCTCGCGTATCGTACACATAGTATGTTTCCAGGAACGCCGTAAAAACATTTGTGTCATTTAAGTTCAACGTTTCGTCCAGCTGCACACGCTTAAGCACCATATGCCCCATCCTATCGCTGAATATATATACGCTATTGCCGTTTTCGTCCTGCGCTTTGTTCATTGATAGCACATCGGCACCATAGTAGCCGCTCGGTCCATTCATGGTCCAGATCCTTACATTGCTGCCACTATTTGTCATCAGCAATGGTTGCAACGTATGCCTCGACGCTTGTGGAAGCGTCCAATCGGTACCTGGTCGTCCTTGCTCGGTGATCCTTCCCAACGGACTGTTTTCGATCAAAGATTTGGTATACGGCGTCGTGCTGCTCGCTACCTGCGGTGTATTCTGATAAAACGTGGATTGAGTGCTTAATGCGTTCGACTTCTTGAGACCCCCCGTTGATGTTGCGACGAATGGCAGATACGATACAGCGCTGGCTGAATCATATACGTACGGCACAACAATATCTTTCTGTAACGGACTCTGCCCGATGGCGATGCTTTGAGTTGGACGTGCGAGGTCGTCGGAATAAACAATACTTTGTGAGATCTCCGATGGCGACAGTGTGTAAAGATCGACTGCCGGTGTAGTTGTTACACCCGGCTTCCTTACGACTGTGGTAACCTCCATGTTGGTGGTATTGTCTGTCTGATATCCTAGAACCGAGATAGCAAGCGCTGTCGCTGATGCTTGCGATGCCGTTGACGAAGCCCTTACCTTAAGTTGGTATAGCCCTGGCTTGGTGACTGCATAAGTTGCACCTGATGTTGCGACCAGATTACCATCTCTAAACCACTGGTACTGCCAATAAGTAGAGGCCGATTGCAACGTAATGGTATCGCCCAATG
Source organism: uncultured Ohtaekwangia sp. (assembly GCA_964490505.1). GTDB lineage: Bacteria > Bacteroidota > Bacteroidia > Cytophagales > Cyclobacteriaceae > ELB16-189. The sequence goes on from CAZBCP010000004.1 coordinate 497,796, forward strand.
CAAGCACTGGCGAAACATTCCCAACAACATTCATCGCCGGGACCGGCGATACAATAATCGTAACATTAGGAGACGTGAGCGTTCCACAAATGTCGTTCAACATTTGTCCGCGATACAATGTTGTAGCGACTGAACTGTGACTATAGTTATATGACGAGTTTGCATTTGGCAATGGGGCGTCGGCCCAGGTGCTGCCACTGTTGGTCGATTGCTGCCACTTACTAAATGATCCGGCGTAATTTGACAGACTAAAGCTGCCGGTGGCCGGTCCATAGGTTTCGATCAATGCTGGCGATGGCGTGCCCGTTGCGTTCGAATAAACAGTCATAGTCGCCGACGAAGAAGTTACCGACGAGCACACTCCGCTCTGCGCAACAACGCGAAACTCATACATGCGATTGATGTTTGACGTTGTGCTTACGGAATAGGTTGTTGGGGTTGTATTACTTGTTGAATACGTGGTCCACGATCCATAGCTCGAGCCATTGTTGTCGGAATAACGAACCTGCCATTGCGTGGATGTAGATACCAGGCTGGCCGCCGAGATCGTCACAACGCCACCAACGCAAAGTTTAGACGCCGACGATGCTACAACGCCGGTAGATGTCGCCGGATTTACCGTCACAGTCACGGTATTCGAAGTAAAGTTTATGCCAGTATTGCATGTCCACGAGACATATCTTCTGTAATCCGTAGTCGTCGTCAGGGCCGGCGGGGAATAGGTCAAAGACGTCGCACCACTGATGTTGGTCCAACTGCCGGCGCCTATCCGTTGCTGCCATTGTATCGCATAGTTTTCTCCGGTAGGCGATGCTGAATTTGTTAACGTGGCGGGCGTGCTTCCTGCACAGATTGTTGAGCTTCCACCAATAGAACCTGCTGCGGAAAGTTGTACGTACATATTCACCGTCTTCACATTCGAATAGGTACTTGTGCATTCGGTAAGCTTCGCCCTGTAATCTTTAGCAGCGGTTTGACTGGTACTGATGCTTCCGTTGGCAGCCGACGTCCCAAGGGTGTTCCAGGATCCGGCTCCCGCATTGCTCCATTGCCATGTGAGCCCACTGACAGCTCCTGAATTTGACAACGTAAAGCTGGCGCCCGAACAAACCGAGGAAACAGAACTGATCGTTCCTGCTGTCTTTATAGTAACATTGTAAGTGCTTGTGGAAACCAACACCTGGGATTGTCCAACGGGTTCATACTCTTTCACGGTGAGCACACCGCTATTCGACCATGTAACCGTCCTGGTATAACCTGACCCTGTAACAATTCCATTGGTGGCAGACCATGTGGACGTGACGCCCGCCGGACTATTCAGTGTATAACTATATCCTGTTCCTGTACAAACAGAAGGTGTTCCTGTAATGTATTGAGCTGTTGCGCTGATCGACGTTAACAACATGAAGAGCGCGATGAATGATGCTGTGTGTTTCATATTCATGGCCCCTGTTAGTTAAGTGAACATGGATATGTGCCAGACCAGGTCATGGTGAAGACCTTCGTAAGGCTTACGGCTTCATGAACCCCCGTTTTCCGATTGAGCGATGTTGAAGTGACGTCGCATTTTATGAGGTAGGATTGCCCTCCGCCAAAAGTATATGTAGCGGTGCTTGAATTGCCTCCAAAGGGGACTGAGTTCCAGCCGTTAGTGTCGGTCCTATACCAATAGTAGGTTGTATTTGCGGGCTCGAAGTCACCAGAAATCGAAATATTAAAATGTCGCGGTGAACTATAGCTCGTCTCGGGGCATTGAAGAGAATTCGACTCGCCACTGTTCAAAGTGATGGCGCCGGTGATCACAGCCTTGGGATGAATGATCACTTCCGTTTCACTGGTGCCGTAAACATACGTTGCAACGAGCTTTACCCTGTAGTCTTTATTAAGTGTGAAGGTATTGATCATGGTCGACGATGTTCCTGCAGCAACGTCATCGATGTACCATTGATACGTTACCCCACTAACACAGCTCGTAACGGGCGCGAATGTCACCGCCGTGTTGGTGTAGATGTCACCATTCTCGAGAGACGAGGTGAACTGACTGACCGGTAATATCCCAGTAGCCGATTTGTAATGATAATCTTTCACCATCACCAGATCTCTGTCCTGGTTCTTGACAAACCTGAGTCTGCCCATACCATCATACTCCATAAAGCCCGCACCTCCACGCGAATCATTGTCCGACATTCCCCCTATCACAAGGTTGGAGTTGTGCGACACCAGGTCGGCAGTTTCCGGGTAAAAGGCAACGTCGTCCAATGTAAAAGAGGGGCTCGATCCGTTGACGAGCACCTGGAAATCGAAAGGTGCATCGTTGTTTATACCGCTGACATTCACTCTGCCTTCAAGGAACTGCCAACTTCCTGCAGTCGTGTAGTTAACCGTAGCCCCGGTTGTCCATGAACTACTAGTTTTAGTCTGCACGTTCAATGAACCTGTAGTACTGGCTTTGGCGCGACAAGTGAACCGATAGTACGGAGAGTTTGCTTTGCTGATAGATGTTTTTGAGACAACCTGCGACCCGGTAAGTACAATGCATTTCTGGCCAGACCAGGGATCGGTGGTCGAAATAGTGCCGTCGGCTGTCACTCCATTAGATGTGGACACCTCAAAGTCGGTAAACGCAACCTGGCCCGGTGTTGCATTGAATATCTCGGCAACCGCCACAGTGTTGTATTGTCCCATGATCACACCCGAATTCGTTCTCGCTTGATCGTGTCCGGACGTAACGTGCCCCACGGCATCATAGGAGTCAACATAAGCCGTCGTGTAGTACTTGGATGACTTTGAAAAGGTCCCGGATATTGACGACTCAACAAACGCGGTCGTATCGGCCCACTTTAAGATCTGGCTGGGTAACACTCTTCCGCCAAAGGTGTCATACAAGGTGAGGCTTGCGCCGGTAGCGTTGCTTCCCTCTTTTGTATGCGCCTCGATCAGGGTACCATGCCGGTTAGCATTTACCAGGTTATAGATCATTAGCGACTGATTATCGGTACCGCCCGACGAATAATCTTTCGCATACTTAAATAATGTATAGTGCGTGATATTGTCGCTGTTTGTAACGGCTATCTGCCGCAGCATCTGGTTAGAGTTATAGGTATTAGTGGCAAGCACCGACACGTTCTTTGCATTATTGGTATCGGTCTGATCATATACCTGCGTTGTCTCCGTTGCAGCAAGTGAATTTAAGTTGGTGAGCATTGTATACTTGGCAAACTGGAAGACGCCGTTAAAACTTTCGAACCGAACGCCGGAGATCGTTATCGTCGAAAGAGTTGTGGGTGTATAAGTGTATGTCGACTTGCGTACGATCTTGCCAGCGCTGGAATACTCAGTAACTGTTAACGGCAGGCCTCTGTTGAAATCGTAATTTGTATTTTGCGCGTATGGATACGTGTAATATTGAGAACGAAGCGAACCAATTGACACGCATGAGCCACTACCCGGATCAGGTCTTGCGATGCGCGAGAGGCTCGCTGCAAAAGTTCCATTAGTTGTATTCGACGTTTCTGGGTACACACCCGGAACCTGGAATATATACTCCACTTTTCCCCGACCCGTTGTAAACACTTCAACACGTGAATACAAAATGGCATCGTCGGGAGCGAGGTTGTCGGGCACCAGCACCGGCGATGCATCGGCGATAGCGAACATAGGACGGTACACCCATCTGCCGCTGGATTGATTTGCCGTCGTCTTATACCTGTACTTCAAAACTACATCGGAAGCCGGATCGGACGCACTGGTTTTTATACTCTTAACGCGTATGCCTGCACCCCACTTCGTGCCCGCAGCTACATCGTCGTAGTAATCGGCCGGCTCATATTTTACCCGCGTATATCCGCCCGTCGGCAATATTATTTTTTCGAGTGATCCAAAATATACTTTCGATGAGTCCACACCACGGCTTGCACTTGCCGCAATCAGAGAATAGCTCGTCGCTGGCGCAATCCGATAACGTTCTCCGTCGACACCGGTATCGCCCGACTTCACATATACTTCGGGGACCTGTGAAGTGCCAGCATTATTATAGTATCCGAATTGATCCTGCTTTAGTTTTGTATCGAAAGGAATGTCCGTTGTCTTAGCGACAAGGTCGACCCCGTAGTATGTAAATGCGTACCCAGGAAACGCATTGCAATTCACTTCCTGGGTCAGGCTTTTGAGAAAGGCTCGCTTCGTTTTACTAGCCGATACAGTGCTCTTAACATAGGCGTATTGAAGCGTGAATTTTTTCGATTGACTATAGGACAGCTCGTTTACTGTAACCGAACCGAGCGTCCTCGTCTGATTCCAAGCGAAGTTGATGGTCTGATTATCGGCGCTTATCTGCGCCAGCGATTTGGTCTTTATGTTATCGCTAATAGAATAGATCGTATCAATTACTCCTGTAGTATTGTTCAATTCGCGATACCGCGACACGCTGGTCTCCTGAGTTTCATTGGTATAGCCAAATGAAATGCTGGCTCCCTGTGGCGAAACGATGCTTGCGAGGTACCAGCTCTGATAGAAAGTCGTGTTGTAATTGTAATAGTATGCAAACGGACTTTTCTGGTGATTGACTACCGTGGTCGAGGTATGCTTGTTAGCCGTGCGCGTTACTTTATCGCCAGCGTTGAATGTATAGACAACTCCCAGGTTATTGGTAATGACAATCTGGTTGATGAGACTGTCTGTCGAGTTCCGCGTCACCACTATTTTAACATCCTGGTATGGTATTGTGCGAATGACTTTCGTACGATCGAATACAAACTGACCACTAAGACCCGGCGCGTGAAATGAAAACATATCTGGTTCCGTGTCGTTCGTGTAGCCAAAGCTTGTAAGCTTATTCCAATCTGCGATCTCATCTGTACAAACAGTATAATTCTGATCACCTGTCGGTGCAAAGTCATTCGCAGTCTTCGCGAAATTGCTATGCAGCCAACCGAAGCGGAAATCCGGATTAACGCCCACATAGTCGTCGGGGAGCCCTTTAACTTCACGAATCACCTCTCCTCCTGCAGACAGGCTCCATCCAACTCCGACAGAACCCTCGCCCGCGTTAACCTTTATTCCGCGTGAGTAGTATGTAAGACCAACCGGGGCACTAAGATCACCTTCAGATATTGTCCAAAGATGTATGCTTCCGGAAAGGCTGCCGGTATTGGGATCGGCACTGACAGATTGACCAATTGATTTACTTGTGGCAAATGCGAATAGCAATGCCACGATCGTGAAAAAGGGTAAGATTTTCATACGTCTATGCAGAATAAGACACCGAAGCACACGCAACTATGTGCTATACAAAGTTTTATAATTATGATTAGTGAGATCTCATGAGGATTGAGATCTACTCTGGGGCTCAACCGAAGATATCAGAATGCCGTTCGACTTTCCAAATACTTGGGGTATTTTTTGAGACAATCTCTACCCCCATTATTTCACCGAATACTTCTCCATTCCTTTGGAGTTATGCCAAGCGTTCTTTTGAAGAGTGAATTGAACGTCGACAGCGAATTAAATCCCGAATCGATTGCGATGGCTTCAATGGTATAGTGCTGCTGAGTGTGATCCTTCAATCGCTTCTTTGCCTCCTCCAGCCGATATACGTTCACAAAATTCCAAAAAGGTGTCCTCCCACATTCGTTGATCGCCTGTGACAAATGATTGCGACTCAGTTTCATCTGCTTCGCAAGTTCGTCGAGTCGTAACTCGGAGTTGAGATAAGGCTTATGTTCTTCAAAGTATTGCTTGACCTTGCGAAAGATCTCCTCCGCTTCGGCAGGCTGCAAGCCCGACTTGGCATATCGCGAAGTCTCTGCGGGAAGAAGGGCTCTCACCTTACCGACAGCTTTTTCGAAGCGCTCGAACGAGAATGGTTTCAACAGGTAATCAACAACATTCAGCTCAAATGCTTCGATAGCATGCTCCGCAAAGGCAGTAACCAATATCACTTTTAAATTCTTCAAAAGATCCGACCGCAAGGCTTCAAGTCCTGTGATCTGCGGCATCTGTATATCGAGGAACACAAGATCAGCCGACTCGTTCTTCATCACTTCCTGTAGTTCGAAAATATTCGAGCATCGTGCCACGATCTCCACATCGCCGGCACGAAGCGCATAGTTCTCCAGCACATACCAACTGTGCTGCTCGTCGTCGACAATTATGCTTCTTATCATCTCTATATACCTATGTGCCTATGTGTTTCACTGAAAGAAATGCTTCGAACACCCGGTCGCTCTTTTTCGTCACGAAAGTTACTCCCTTACCATACTCGATCGTCAATCTCTCTTTGGTATTTCGAAGCCCAATACCCGAAGTGGTCCTCTTTTCGTTCTGTGGATATGAATTCGTTACCGAATAACGCAGCTCACCGTTGATCAGCTCCAGGTTGATCGTTATCCAGGCCGATCCAACCTCTTCAGCTACTCCATGTTTGAAAGCATTCTCAACAAAAGGAAATAAGACCAACGGAGGGATCTCATAGCCATCGAGATTGTCGGGCCACACGGCTTCGACCTTAACTTTTCCAGTATACCTCACGACTTCGATACCAATATAACTTTTAATGAACGGCACCTCATCTGCCAAAGAAACCCGGTTCAGTTGTGATGAACTTATGATGTACCGCATCATGTCCGACAACTGGAGGATAAGCTGTGGCGCGAGCTCCGATTGACGGAGTGTTAAGCTATATAAGTTATTAAGTGTATTGAAAAAGAAGTGTGGTTGCAGTTGGCTTCGAAGCAGCGACAGTTCCGCTGCCATTTTCTCCTTCAAAAGCTTCTCGTTGGCTTCGCGTTGCTCGTACCACATCCGAATACCTTCTGCCGTAAGCGCAAACAACAAAGTCGAATTGATATAAGTAAGTCTCTTGGTCATGAGGCTAAGATCCCAAAATGCAGTGCCGTGTTGAGTGAACCCGATTGAATTCAACCACAACTGGTTGAGTACTCCTGTGATCAACGACAAGGCGATCAATGTTATAAAGAAAATTGTATACCGCTTTCGCAAAAGGAATTTCGGCACAAGAATCAGCAAAGCAGCATAGACGATGAAGAGCTTCGGAGGCAGCAGCCAGAGCTGGTCTGAAAAAGCTGTCTCGAAGGTTTCATCCGGATCCCTCCAGAGAGTAGAATAAAGAAGGATATAGATCGCCCACGCTACAACATGCGCGACAATGATCCTCGTTCTGGTCATATCCAAAGATAACTCGCGAATATCGACAATGTGTACCGAGCCGACACGCCCGACATTGAGTTTTGGGGACCAGGTATAGGAAATACAGGGTGTCGGGTTTGGGAATGGTTATCAGGACAGGAGATATGAATTCATTGAGTTGGTATGCTTTTAGCGCGACCATCTATGATTTATCAATTCAGTTATGAAACCTATATCAATATTTATACTCGTGTTCGCATTGATTGCCTGTGGAAAGAAGGACGCGAACCTTTACGACACCAACCCAGCCGAGGCCAACGAAACTCCTGGTGATGTCGGTCGCGGGAATTCGGAAACCAATGCCGAAGCCGAAGCACGCGCTGCAAGATCGGGTGCTGGGATCGTAAGCCCTGCAAAGACATCTGCCAACAGCAATGACCGGTTTCCTGTTGAAGCTGCCGAAGGCGGATTTACCGAAGTTTATCTAAGCAAACTCGCCTCGACCAAAACAAAAGACAAAAAGTTGCTCGCTTTCGCAGAGATGATGATGAAAGATCATGGGAAAGCAAATGAAGAGCTTCGACAGATCGCCTCGGCCAAAGGAATAACGTTGCCTGCCGACTGCAGTACCTGCAAGGAGACTTACCGTCAACTGCACGACCTTGTGGGAAAGGACTTCGAGAAACAGTACATAGCGATCATGGTGACCGACCATGAAAAAGCTATCAGCAAGTTCGCGAAAGAATCTGAGGACGGTAAAGATCCCGACTTCCGTTCGTTTGCCAAATCAAAGCTGCCGACTTTGCGACATCATCTTGCGGAGGCAAAAGATCTCGAAGGATCGGTTCAGTAAAAGAAAAAGGATCGCTTTCTTGTTAATTCACTTTTTGAACATCACATACACCGCAGCAACCAGCAGCGCAAAGCTCACGAGATATCGCCAATGGAACGGCTCCTTCAGGTAGAATAATGCGAAGCCTGTAAACACAACCAGGGTAACTACCTCCTGCGTCACCTTCAATTGGAACCCGGTCATGCCGTCGGCATAGCCGAAACGGTTGGCGGGGACCATCAGGCAATATTCGAAGAAAGCAATTCCCCAACTGATCAATATAACTTTCCACAAGGCCGTAGCATCGTACTTTAAATGGCCGTACCAGGCGAAAGTCATGAAGATATTTGAGGCAGTAAGGAGCAGGATGGTTTTGAACATACTTTGAACCGATTTCGGACACTAAAATAAGTACATTCCAGGTACATTCATTATATGAATAATCTGCGCACCTACGTCCGTTCGTTCAAGAAGAATAAATTCTCGAACCTGCTGAACATCGCTGGCCTCGCGACCGGCCTTACTGGATTCATCTGCATCATGCTGTATGTGGAGCATGAATTCAGTTACGACAAGTTTCATCCTGGTTATACCAACACCTATCGGGTAGTGAAGGATTTCGTAACCGCCGACGGAGCTTCCGTGCCGGATGCCACTACACCTCCTGCGCTCGCGAAAGCCCTCCGCACAACCTTTAACGACGTAGAAACCGCTACCCGTTTCGTACCTGCCCGTGGTCGGTTGTACCTGCTCCAATATGAAGACAAACGATTCTACGAGACAGAGCTGATCAGCGTCGACAAAGAATTCTTTCATGTATTCGATTTCAAATTCCTCGCAGGAGATAAGAAAACGTCACTCGATCAGATCCACTCTATAATAATAACAAGGTCGATCGCCGAGAAACTCTTCGGTAACCGGGATGCAATCGGGAAAACAATACGAATGAACGTCAATGGTGGAACTGATTATGTAGTGACTGGAGTGCTGGATGATGTCCCCTCCAACTCACACTTTACGTTCAAACTGATCATTCCCTTCGAGAGCCGCCGCGACCCCGAGACGGACTGGCAGCGCAGCGTGTTTTACACATACGCGAAAATGACATCGGGGACGGCAACAGATCTTGCCGACCATGTTCAAAGTCTCGTTAGAACCAATCTTCCCAATTCAATCGACCGGTACTACGTTCAATCGCTGTCGGACATCCACCTGTATTCGCATTTGAAGTGGGAACTGCTTGCTAATGGCGACATTGACTACGTTCGAATACTTATCCTGATCGGCATTTTCATTTTGGTCATCGCCTGCATCAACTACATCAACCTTGTGACGGCACGCTCGTCGGACCGCGCAAGAGAAGTCGGGATCCGAAAAGCCATCGGAGCTGTCAGAACACAACTCATCAGGCAATTCATGACCGAGTCGGCGATAACGGTTTTCGCTGCCCTGGCCGTTGCATATATTATAGTGTCGACCACATTGCCGCTCCTTACGTCACTAACCGGTGTAGATCTTTCGAAGCTGTTGTTCACGAGCCAGGTTGCGTACTGGTCGATACCGTTTGCCGTACTGATCACGATGGTCGCAGGATTTTATCCCGCGGTTTATCTCTCCGGATTTCAGCCATTAAAAACATTACGCGGGGCTTTCAGTGGTGGCCAGCAGGGAAGTAGATTTCGCAAGGCCCTTGTGATCTTCCAGTTCACCATGTCGTCGGCATTGATTGCCGGGACACTGATCATCACCACACAACTGGATTTCATGAAACGGAAGGACATGGGATTCAATAAAGAGAATGTCATTCTCGTACCGAACGTTCGCGGCGGCATCGGCGACGACGTAAAAGAAGCGTGGGATGACAAGGTGCGACAAGTACCGGGTGTAGTCAACATCGCCCGCGCCGACGGAGTTCTCGGGTCGACCAATTCCGTGAATGGAGTGGGCTACGCCCCGACCGACTCCCGCGTAGCGCTCAACTTCATTCGTATCGATTACGATTTCATACCGACGCTTGAGATTGAACTGATTGACGGGAGAAACTTTTCGCGCGACTTTGTCTCCGATTCATCGGCGATCATTCTCAACGAAGAAGCGGTAAAGCAATTGGGTTTACCAGAACCGGTGATCGGCCAGCACATCAGTTGGGACGATGCGACCGATCGTATGACAGACGTGACGATAGTCGGCATCGCTAAGAACTTTCATTTCACGAATCTCCACTCTGCGATCAGTCCATTTGGATTTATACTCGAGGTCGGCAACGGAAGCAATTTCTTTATCCGGACTACCTCGAACGAGCTTACAAGAACACTTGCCGGCATCGAACAGGTTTGGAATACTTACAATCCCGGCAGGCCCTTCGATTACTCATTCCAGGATGAATACGTGGCAAGCCTTCACATCAACGATGAACGCTTCGAGAAACTTTTTTCAGTATTTACAGGTATGGCAATAGCTATCGCATGTCTCGGGTTGTTCGGGTTGACTGCATTCATTGCCGAATCGAGAACAAAGGAGATCGGTGTGAGGAAGATCCTCGGTGCATCGGTAACGAGTATACTTCAGCTTGTTTCGAAAGAGTACCTCGTTATGATACTTTTGTCGTTCGTGATGGCCTTTCCGTTAGCTTATTACATCATGAGTTCATGGTTACAAAACTTCGCATACCGCATCGATATCGGTTGGCAAATGTTTGTTGTTGCCGGGCTGATCTCGATCGTGCTGGCGATCTTCACCATCAGCTTTCACGCGATCAAGGCCGCGACAAGAAACCCGGTGGAATCGTTGAAGTCGGAATGAATGCATTTCACGCAAAGAGCGCAAAGTAAATGCGACGCAAAGCTAAAAATGAGTAAGGCTTTAATCGGCCACAATTCTCCCTGGCGAACCTTTGCGATGCACCACTTCCGCGGCCTTTGCGTGAACCGTTACTTGTGTCGGCAAGCTCGGAATGAATGCGTTTCACGCAAAGAGCGCAAAGGAAATGCGACGCAAAGTTAAAAATGAGTAAGGCTTTAATCGGCCACAATTCTCCTTAGCGAACCTTTGCGATGCGCCACCTCCGCGGTCTTTGCGTGAACTCTTACTTGTGTCGGCATGCTCGAAATGAATGCATTTCACGCAAAGAGCGCAAAGGAAATACGACGCAAAGTTAAAGATGAGTAAGGCTTTAATCGGCCTACAATTCTCCCTGGGCGAACCTTTGCGATGCACCACCTCCGCGGCCTTTGCGTGAACTCTTACTTGAGTCGGCAAGCTCGGAATGAATGCATTTTCACGCAAAGAGCGCAAAGGAAATGCGACGCAAAGTTAAAAATGAGTAAGGCTTTAATCGGCCACAACTCTCCTTAGCGAACCTTTGCGATGCACCACCTCCCGGGTCTTTGCGTGAACCGTTACTTGTGTCGGCAAGCTCGGAATGAATGCTTTTCACGCAAAGAGCGCAAAGGAAATGCGACGCAAAGTCAAAAATGAGTAAGGCTTTAATCGGCCACAACGCTCCTTAGCGAACCTTTGCGATGCACCACCTCCGCGGTCTTTGCGTGAACTCTTACTTGTGTCGGCAAGCTCGGAATGAGTGCATTTCACGCAAAGAGCGGAAAGGAAATGCGACGCAAAGTTAAAGATGAGTAAGGCTTTAATCGGCCACAATTCTCCTTAGCGAACCTTTGCGATGCACCACCTCCGCGGCCTCTGCGTGAACCATTACTTGATCAACTTCAACGCCTCAAGCGCGTGTGCATCCTGTGGATCGATCGATAGCACCTTTTGCCAATTCAATTTGGACTCATTCGCATTCTTCTTCATATAATAATAATATCCCAGGTACGAATACGCCTCCTTAAGATCGTTCTTCGACTTATCAGGCGTAGTCTGTCCGATCACTATCACCTTTTCATAAAAATCCTTCGCGAGACCTTTCTCTGTTTCGGGATCCAGCTCGGCGTTCGCGCGTCCGGCCCATACGTAGCCAGTTATAACACCGGGATGCAGATTGATCAATCTTTCGAAAGTTGTGTCGGCAAGCTCGAATTGCTTCTTCGCATAATACGATTTACCTAATGAATACAATGTTTCCCACAACATCTTCTTCACGGAGGTCTGACGGTTGTCCAGACTGACTGATTTCTCCAAGGCTATCGCGGCCAAAGAGTCCTGTTTCAATTGTACGAGCGCTCTCCCATACGAAGCATAATCGGTAGCGACTTCGTCTTCCGACTGGCTGAAATATTCTTCGAAGATGTTCTTTCCTTTGGCGTAATCTCCGGCTTCGATCAACGACAGCCCATAGTAGCGAAGTCCGGAGTCTTTCAAAAGGGACTTTTCGTAAGCCTTATTGAATGCTTCGTTTGCCCTGGCAAAATCTTTCGCCATGAACAAATAATAACCAAACCTCAACTGGCCGGCATCGTCGTTCGTGAGCTCGAGGTATTTCTCCTGGGCTCTCACGGCTTCGGCGCTGTTCTTCTGAGTGTAGTACAACTCTGCGATCTCTTTGTAGGCCTGCGAATACTTTGCATCGGTACTTACTGCTTTTTGAAACGCCTCCATTGCGGCGTCGGGATTCTTCGATCGCAGGTATACCAGTCCGATCTTGTAATGCGGGAGCGCGTCGGATGGTGTTAGCAGGGCGGCGTCTTCGTAGCTCGATACGGCCATACCTCCATTGCCTTGCTGAAGGTATGCATCGCCCATGGAGATCTTCGTGGCTGCTTCTTTCACAGGGTCGGGTTGCTTTTTTGATTTTTGTCCGAATGCTACGGCAAATGTGAGCATGAGGAAGACGATCGCTATAAACAATACGAAGCCGAAGCGGCTTAGGAAGTCTGCAGTAGCCCTTACGCTGTGTTTGAAACGGCGGGGGTGTCTGTTATTGTCTTTCATAATTTTTTTGTGAATGAACGTTCATATACCTAAAAATCGCGACTGATCTCCACGAGCCTCACCGGCATCGTAACAGGAACCAGCCCTCCCTTCAACACTATCCGCTGGCCCTTATCGCCAGCAACAAACGAAGTGAAGCCCGTACCAAGGCCCGACCGCGGTTCGCGACTATTAACGACTACGTCCCTGGTCAATCGGTAAAGCCGTTGCGCGATGTAGGCCTGGTAGGGCTGATAATATCCACCTTCGTTCTCGATCGCTACTACTTTGATCGACTTCAGGAATTGGTTCGACAGTGAATCGTCGCGGTCGCTGATCCAGCTCGCACCAATCAACCCGATCGCATTCGGATCTTTCGATACATAGTCGATCACGGCCTCTTCCGTATCAAGCGCATAGCTATTGGCTGGCATCTCTTGCATGCGCAACAGGGAATCGCGCACGTAGCGAACAATGCCGGAACTCGGATCATCAAAAATGATCTTCGCGCCGGCATCTTCACCCAACCTGAACCTAAGCTTTTGCATGTCCCACAGCGTATCGGGATTATCCCGGTTTACGATCAAAGCCACACCTTCTCTCGCCACTTTCGAATCCTGTGGGGAGATCTTCTGATCGATGATCTGCTTTTCTTCGTCAGCTGTAAGTTCGCGCGTGATGATTGCCAATCGGACGCTATCGTCGATCAGCAATCGTACCGCCTCCAATTCCGAAACGTAGAGAGGTGTGATATGCGCCTGCCTATAAATTCCTTCAAAGGCATCTATCTCGGCGGCGATCAACGGTCTCAACGATTCATCGACTGCAATCCTGATCGATCCGGATGTTGGAGTATCATACTTTTTATAATCACCTCCACGTGAACACCCGATCGCAACGATTGCGATCAAAACGATGATGTATCTCATAACTATCCCAATATGAATTTCAATGGGAGAACAAATCGTACTCTTACCGGCTTGCCATTCTGCTTGCCCGGTTTCCATGGAGGCATCTTGTTCACAACACGCACTGCCTCTTCGTCGCAGCCTGCGCCTATGCCCTTGATCACTTTTGCATCGCTGATGTTGCCTTGTTGATCGACCACGAACTGGACGAATACAGAACCTTCTGTTCCCATGCGACGTGCTTGTGATGGGTATCTCATATTCTGACTAACGAACTTCATCATCGCAGCCATGCCGCCGGGGAACTCCGCCGGCTGTTCTACGACCGTATAGATCATGTTCGGATCTTCACCCGGTTCTTCCACAGCCTCTTCGACAACATCTTCCCAAACGACTTCTCCCGGACCTTCCGACGTTTCGGTAGCCGGCTCGATCTCTTTCAGATCATCGATCGTCGGTACTTCTTCAACAACTTCTTCGTGCGTTACCTTAGGTGGCACAAACTTGATCGCCTTCGTCGGCGGTGGAAGATCCACTTTCGGTGGCGGCAGCACATCCTTGTCGATTGGCGGTGGTGCTGCGAGGTCGGTATACTTCACGGTCTTCGCGTTCGCAACCACGGGCACTTCTTTCTCAAAAAATTTTCTGATGAATGGGAATGCGATCACCATAGCAAGCGTGATCAAAGCGATAATAAAAGCGACGATCACCCGGCTACCATAAGCCTTGCGGAGGCTGTAGGCACCATACTCCTTGTTTCGATCCGCAAAGACAAGGTCATTCCAACTAACTTGATCTTTCATTTCGCGTTGGTTTTGTCTTTGATGAGATCGAGATCAACAGGTGTTATGTCGACCAGCGCGTATCGCTTGATGTTCGTTATCGACATCTCGTCAAGAATATCCACAACGTTCTTATATCGCGACTGATCAGTAGGCTTTATCAAAACCAAAAGATCCTTGATCGATGCATTGTGTTCGAGCAACACCTTACGTACACCATCCTTCGAAAAGGTGGTCTGTTCAACCGTGGGCTCAGTAATGCCCTGGTACCAATATATCTTGTCTTTTTCTCCGAGAACCAGTGTGATAACTTTCTTCTCATTCACAACCGGTGGAACATCTTCTTTCTTCGGCTTCTCAGGCATGATGATCTCCATCGTCTGAGGTTTATTGAATGTGGTGGTGAGCATAAAGAATGTAAGAAGCAGGAATGCGAGGTCTACCATCGGCGTCATGTCGATCTTCGTAGACGACTTCTTGCTCCTGACCTTTCCGTCTTTCTTATCTCCTCCACCCGATTGACTTACTTCTGCCATAACAATGGTGGTTAATCGTTAGGATTCTGTTTCCATGTTCGTGATCAGGTTGAACCGGCTGACCTTTCGATCGACCAGCGTGTTGATCACTTGTTTCACGACGGGATAATGCGCGTCCTGATCGCCTTTGATCGCGATCCGAAGCTTCGGGTTGGCGATCCTCGACATCACGATCCAGTCGGCCAGCTCGTTGTTGAGTGAATCGCATGGAATACCGGGTTGATTGACCGTCTTCCGTGCCTCTGCATCCAGGTCGAGATATTCACGCAGGTTGCCGATCGGCACACCAATGCTCGATATCACCGAAAACGTTCTTACCTCTTCGGGTGTGAATTGCACGTTGTACTTGTCGCCGATCTTTTTCAGCAAAGCCTGGCGCGTGTACTTCCCATCCATGTTGAAGAACACTGTTCCTTCCTTCGAGATGGAGATGGTGAGAATATCCGTTTCGGGCAGCTTGATCTCCGAAACAGAGCTGGGCATATCGACTACCAACGGTTCCTCGGGTGCGAACTTGGTCGTGAGCATGAAGAACGTAACCAGCAGGAATGCAAGGTCCACCATCGGCGTCATGTCCAGTGTTGGACTTTTTCTATGAACTTTAACCGCTCCCATAAATGATAAATGGCTAATGGATAATGATCAATGTATTATTGTCAACTTACTGCTTTGACTGAACTGAGAAATTCTGGACGATGCTGTACCCCGCTTCGTCGATACCATAAGTCAACGCATCGATCTTCGTCGTAAAGAAATTGTAGAAGACGATCGCCAGGGCGGACGTTGCAATACCGAGCGCTGTGTTGATAAGCGCTTCGGAGATACCATTCGCAAGGCCGACGGCATCAGGAGCACCAGCTGTTGCAAGCGCTGCAAAGGCGTTGATCATACCGAACACGGTTCCCAACAATCCCATCAGCGTTGCAATTGAAGCGATCGTTGCAATGATCACCAGGTTGCGTTCCAGCATCGGCATTTCGAGCTGTGTCGTTTCTTCGATATCCTTTTGAATGAGAAGTATCTTCTTCTCTTTGTCGATGTCTTTATCGGTCGATAGCTCAGTGTACTTCGATAGGCCAGCCTTTACAACATTGGCCACCGAGCCGCGCTGCCTGTCGCATTCGATCAGGGCGTCGTCGATGTTACCACTCGAAACAAGCTGACGGATCTTGTTGACAAACTTGCCGAGATCCCCTCTCCCCTTCGCTCGACTGATCGTAAGCAAACGTTCGAACGAGAACGTGAGCACAAGCATCAGCAACGCGATCAGGATAGGAACAACGAGATAACCACCCTTGTAGATCAGGCCAAGAAAGTTTCCTTCGACCGGGTGATTTGCCGGATCTCCTCCCTGGAAGTTGGCTGGATTGCCGAGCACAAAGAAATAAATGATGTAAGCGATGGCCAGCTCGAGCGGAATTACCACAGCTGCGAAACCTGACTTTAAGCTATCTGAAAGACCATTGGACGTTTTCATAACCGATTGTTATTAGTGTTTTTAATTTTTGAGAAAAAGAGGACACTGGGTGAGATAAGATCTTTATCCACCAAACATCAGAGCATACCGGTATTAGCTGGATAACTTGTAACCAGGATGATAATGGTGTCGGAATTAAAAAGTCACTAAAAGGTTACGGTGCCTTTGCCGTAAGCAAAACGTAGAATACGTTGTGCTGATAGGAATTCTTTAGAATAGCAGGATTCTTAACAGTCTCCTGTCCTGGAAGATCGAGCAACTGTTCGATCAAAAATGAAGGCTCGACAAAGAAAATCTTCGCAATCGCAATGAATGTGTGAGGATGATCGGTCGGTGCATTGAATGGGATAGGATTCGCAATATGCGTTTGGATCGCATCCGCAGTGTCTTTCACAGGTGGTGTGGCCGTAAAGCCGGGGATGGCCCATGAAAGAATAAAGAGAATTATAACTGCGACTCGCATCTTATCCGAAAGCTAAAGATACTTCCCTGATTCAACCAACTTTTTACTTCAATAGTTCCTCCCTGCGCCTCAATAAATTCTTTTGAGATAGCAAGACCTAGTCCCGTACCCGATGGTGTTCCGGGTACCTGGAAGAATTTTTCAAAAAGACGACCGATATACTTTTGTTCTATACCGGGACCAAAGTCCTGAACTGAGAATACAACGTTGTCGCCATCTTTTTCGCACTTCAATATCACCCTTTCATTCTCGGGACTATAGCGGATCGCATTCGTAAGCAGGTTAACCAACACCCAGGTCGTTTTATCTTTATCCGCCCTTATGAAGGGAAGATTTCCCGGCTCGTCGATCTCTATCCTCACACGCTTCCTCTCCGCGTGAAACTTTACAGATTCGATAGCATACATGATCACGTCGCGGGGCGCGACTTTCTGTAGATTGAGCTTGATATTGCCCGTCTCCACCTGCGCGAGGTCGAGCAATTCATGCGTCAGTTTCGAGAGCCGGTTGGTCTCATCAGAAAGCGTGTTGATGATACCTTTTTGTTCATCGTTCATTTTGCCAACGCGATCGTCGTGGAGCAACTTGATACCCATCTGCAGCGACGCAATAGGCGTCTTCAACTCATGTGAGATCGTGGCGATGAAGTTCGTCTTCGCGAGATCTTGTTCTTTGAAGGGGGTCACATTTCTCAATAGAATGAGCTCGCCTGCAATGATCTCGCGCGAGAAGTAATTTTCCTTTCCGTTGATCACGATCTTGATCAGTCCAGATACATCGAACCGGATCACGCTTCGGAAGAGATCATTGTCCACAGCAACGTCGGGTGCGTACTTATCGACGATCTGTTCGCGAGTAAGGTTCAATAAGCTCAACGCCTGGTCATTCACGAAGATCACATTCTTGAATTCATCGAGACCGATTACCGGGTCGGACATCCGATTGATGATCGTTTCGATGCGTTTCTTTTCGAAGATGATCTTCGCAAGGTTGCTGTGCTCGTATTCATCCATCTTCTCCGCCATCTGGTTGAACGCCTCCGCCAGTTCTCCAAACTCATCGTTCCTTTCGAAGTTGAGACGTTCCTCGTATCGCTTGTTGGCGATCGACTTAATACTGCTCGTAAGGGCGGCGATAGGGTTCGCTATGTAACCCGGAAAATTCACAATGAACGTGAAGGTGATGATGCAAATGATCGTCGCCACGATCAACAGGTAATTCGAGGCATTGTCCGCTGTGTCGGTCGTCAGTTCACTCTTCACGACGATCGCTTTCATATTGAGATCCTGGAGAGCATAGGATAGCTTTCGAACTTCGTCCAGATCTTTATTTTCAAACGCCTTTCTCAACATCACCGTCAGCTCCCGTTCACCGGGCTCAGTAACGTTGGTCTCTTGCAATCGCAAGTTTCTTTCGATAGTCGCGCTGTCGGTGGCCTTCAGGATCTCCTGCATGTAAGTGAGCGACTCATAGTTATCCTTAAGCACATTCTCCGCGTCGCCGGAAATGTCGTTGATATAATACAAGCTCAATAGCACTATTCCCACGATTGCCGCGAACAGGAATGAGAGAGCCAGCGCTATTTTACTTTTCAGCTTCATGATAAAATGATGAGGTCAGTGTCTGACTTGGAAAGTCTTTGAAGTAACTGGTTAAATGTATTGGTTTTGAGGATCACCTGCCAGAGTCTTAAATGCGGTTTCCCAATGCAAACGGTCGTTATATGTTTCTCTTCTGCAATCCTGGCGATCGAAGCGGGCACGTTGTTGCTCTTCACCTGGATCACTTCGCCACCCATCTCCGTCGCCATCTTGAAATTATTGATGAGATGTCGTTGTGCCGAAAGTTTGATTCGATCGCCGTGCTCCTTCGGAGTTTGCACGTACAGTACGTACCATTTCGAATTGTAATAACCGGCCAGCCTTGCCGTCTTGCGGATGATCATCCGGGAGATCTCGTGGTTGCTGCTGATGCAGGCTAGAAAACGTTCGTGACGAAGCTTTGTATTGATCGTTACTTCGGAATCGACTTTTCGCTCGACCTGGGACGCAACTTCTTTCAACGCGAGCTCCCGAAGCTGGAGAATTTTCTCAGGCTGGAAGAAATTCTTCAACGCCGTCTCCACTTTCGTGGGATCATAGATCTTTCCCTCTCGCAGACGAACGATCAGTTCATCGGCAGTCAGATCGATGTTAACCACCTCATCGGCCAACTGAAGCATCTTGTCGGGAATGCGTTCGGTAACTTCGATGCCGGTGATCGTTCTGACGTCCGCATTGATACTCTCGATGTGTTGAATGTTGACAGCGCTGATGACATTGATGCCAGCATCGAGGATCTCGAGGGTATCCTGCCAACGTTTCTCATTCTTACTTCCTGGAACGTTGGTATGTGCCAGCTCATCTACGATCACGACTTCAGGATGAATGTTGATGATCGATTGCACATCCATCTCTTCAAGTTCCTTTCCTTTATAGAAAACTTTACGACGCGGTATCTCCGGCAGACCCTCGACCAATGCCGCAGTCTCCTTTCTCCCATGCGTTTCGACATAGCCGATACGAACATCGATATTATTGCGCAGCATGCTATGAGCCTCCTGCAGCATGCGATAGGTCTTCCCTACACCAGCGCTCATGCCAATGTAGATCTTGAACTTACCACGCTTCGATTTGCGGATAAGGTCTAGAAAATGTTGTACCGACTCCTCGCGACTACTGCTCATTGATCATTATTCATTGACGATTTATCATTGATCATTCTAGAACCAGATCGTTATGTTCGAAGTGATCGTATTGCTGTTATTTACCGGAGAACCATTACGAACAAAAACCTTATCGTCCGAGAGGAACGTCCGGCCCTCGATCCGAAGCAAAAGATTATCGGCCGGTTTAAAATTCAATCCAATTGACGCGCTGTTCGTCTTAAAGCCTCTAACACCGGTGATCGGCACGATCTGAACAGACTTCGCATCATTAAAGCGTTCTACACGACCAGTGACCGATAGTTTGTCCGTAAGATTGTACCTCGCAATGAAGTTTGCATTCCACCACATCTTGCTGTGTTGTGTTCCAACATAAAAACAACTCGTGAATGAAAATCGATCCCTGCTAAAGATCATATACACGTCGGTAAAATATCGCGGACTCACCGTCGTATCCGAAGCCATATCCTCATCACCAACATACGTGTCCCAGTTAACCAGCAAATAATCATTCGGCCTGTATTCAAGCTGCGTACCCACCGACATCTTACTATTGTTGTCTTCGATGCGCTGCCAGCCATTCAATAAATAGACATAAGCATTCAGCTTTTCATTAATGGGCATCGACAGCTTCACACCCGTGAGGTAATATGGAACATACTCAGGCGCAAATGACCGGGTGTAAGCCAGATGGTCTTTCGAGATCGCGCTCTCGTTGGTGTATGGCGATCCGAAAACGCCCGCGTCAACCCAAATGTTCTTCGTCTTCGATAGTTTGATACCAACACTGCCTTCAACGATATTCTTCAACGATCCTCGTTCGGCAGCATAATTGGAATTGATGTAAGTGCCGAAGCCAGGAACGAAGCGCGCCCTTATTCGCGACGAACTGTACTTGATATCAACATACGCGAGATTGATGTTCACCTCGCGATCACGGTTCATCGAAACAAAATAGGGTTGTTCCTTGCTAGGTGGCGCATTGAAATTATAAGCATAATATGCATCAATGTATCCTTCGACCGTTACCTTGCCTTTAATGGCAAATGAGGTCGTGTCCATTGTTGCCGTATTTACTACCTGCGACATCGCGCTCGTTGTTAGTGTCGCTAAAACAATCGAAAACAGTATCTTTTTCATAGGTGGTCAAGGGCTTTATTCAATTTAAGAACATTAACCCTATTGGGACCAAACATGCCAAGGAACGGATATTCAACATTTCTATTGATCAGCGCCTCAATAGTCTCACTTGATACGCCCCGCACCTTCACAATACGATCGACCTGAACACGTGCTGCTTTCAAAGAAATATGCGGATCTAACCCGCTGCCCGATGCCGTTACAAGATCAACAGGAATATCTGAACGCTTCACTGTTGGATTGTGAACCAGGAACTCATTGATCCTCTGTTCCACAGTAGCCAGGTATTCCGGATCAGACGGACCGCTGTTAGAACCCCCGGTCGATGCAGCATTATAGTGGACCGCCGAGGGACGACCATTGAAGTACCGATCGGATGTAAACGACTGGCCGATCAGTTCCATATCGCCCTTACCGTGATTGGTTGCAGTCAACCATGCGATCCCTGTAATAATAAGAGGATACAACACACCAAAAGCAATAAGCAATACGATCGTAAGCTTTATAGAGATCACGAGGTGACCAAATGACGAGGTGACGAGGTGACGATCTTTCATAACACAGATGTTATCATTAAATCAATGAGCTTTATTCCAACAAACGGCACAACAATACCTCCCAGGCCATAGACCAATAAATTTCTTGCGAGCAGTGCGGACGCACCAATCGGTTTATATTGAACTCCTCGTAACGCGAGTGGTATCAGCGCAGGAATAATGATCGCATTGAAGATCACCGCCGAGAGTATCGCGCTCTCGGGACTCGCCAGCTTCATGATGTTCAAACCCTGCAGGGAGGGGATCGATGTGATGAACAACGCCGGAATGATCGCGAAGAACTTCGCAACGTCGTTGGCGATCGAAAACGTCGTTAACGTTCCGCGCGTGATCAACAATTGTTTCCCGATCTCGACCACCTCGATGAGTTTCGTGGGATCGTTGTCGAGATCCACCATATTGCCGGCCTCCTTCGCTGCCTGTGTTCCGCTGTTCATCGCAACACCAACGTCCGCTTGCGCAAGGGCTGGAGCATCGTTGGTACCATCGCCCATCATGGCAACCAGCTTGCCACCCGATTGCTCTTTACGGATGTAGCTGAGCTTGTCTTCGGGACTTGCTTCCGCGATAAAGTCATCGACACCGGCCTTCTCCGCGATGTACTTTGCTGTAAGCGGATTGTCGCCGGTTACCATTACGGTCTTCACTCCCATTCTCCTCAGTCTTGCAAAACGTTCGGTGATGCCGGGCTTAATAACATCCTGGAGCTCGACGGCGCCGATCACGTCGTCGTTCTCTGTGACGATGAGCGGAGTACCACCATTGTTTGAAATTAGGCTAACCGTATTAAGGACCTCGAACGGGATATTGTTTCCATTTTTCTCAACGAGCTTTTTGATCGAATCGACTGCTCCCTTACGCACGCTGCGATGATCAACATCGACACCAGAAGTTCTTGAAGCCGCACTGAATGGGATCACGGTTATCGATCCATCGAGTACACTCATATTTTTATATCCCTTCTTTAATGCCAGCTCTATGATCGATTTGCCTTCGGGTGTTTCATCTCCCATCGACGACAACGTTGCACATTCCATGAGGTCGCCTTCATTATAACCCGGTGCCGGGTGGAACTGTGTCGCCTTTCTATTGCCGATGGTTATCGTACCCGTCTTATCGAGAAGAATAGTGTCGAGATCGCCGGCCGTTTCGACAGCTCTGCCCGACTTGGCAATCACATTTGCTCGTAAAGCGCGATCCATACCTGCGATACCGATAGCCGACAATAGTCCACCGATGGTCGTTGGTATGAGACAAACGAACAATGCGATCAATGACCCGATCGTGATCGGTGTCTGTGCATAGTCACCAAACGGTTTCAATGTGACGGTAACCAGGAGGAACACGATGGTGAAGCCGGACAAGAGGATCGTTAACGCTACTTCGTTTGGAGTTTTTTGTCGTGATGCGCCTTCAACAAGGGCAATCATTTTATCGAGGAAGCTCTCGCCTTGTTCGGTTGTCACCAATACTTTGATCTTATCAGATAAGACCTTCGTGCCGCCGGTAACGCTCGATCGATCGCCACCAGCCTCGCGAATGACAGGAGCCGACTCACCGGTGATCGCGCTCTCGTCGATCGTCGCGATGCCTTCGATGATCTCGCCATCCGATGGAATTATATCGCCGGCCTCGCAGATGAAAACATCGCCCTTCTTTAGAGTTGAGGAGCTGCGGCTAACCAGCTTACCGTTTTCCAGTACGCGCGCCGGAGTTTCTTCCCGCGTCTTCCTCAACGAATCGGCCTGCGCCTTACCGCGCGCTTCCGCAAGAGCTTCCGCAAAGTTTGCAAACAGCAGCGTGAGTAGAAGTATCACGAAAATTGAAATGTTGTGGATGGGCGACCCCTGGTCGTTGTTCGTAAAAGAATAAACACAAACGCCAAGCATTACAAACGTTCCGATCTCAACGCAAAACATCACGGGATTTTTCATCATTGTGATCGGGTTCAGCTTTACGAAAGCTTGTTTGACCGATGTTCCTATGTTCGCATTCATATAGAAAAATATTCAGCTATTGGACCTAATGTTAAGGCTGGAAAGAACGAGAGCGCAGCCACTATAATTATCACACACAACAGTACCGAGTTGAAGGCAACGCTCTCGACTTTCAATGTTCCCGCGCTTTCGGGTATGTACTTTTTTGAAGCCAGAGAGCCAACGATCGCCAGCGGCCCGATGATCGGGATGAATCTTCCAAGAAGCATCACAACACCACACATGAGATTCCAGAATGGAGTTGCATCTGCGAGGCCTTCGAATCCGGATCCGTTGTTGGCTGCCGATGAAGTAAACTCATACAGCATTCGGCTGAAGCTATGGAACGAAGCATTTTCATTGTAGGTCGACGCTGCTATCGCCGTTCCGGTCAATATGAAGAATGGATGTGCGATCGCCACCAATGCTGCTATCTGCACTTCTTTGGATTCGATCTTTTTTCCAAACAGTTCTGGTGTTCTTCCAACCATCAGCCCCGATATGAACACTGCGATCACAACAAACACGAAGAAGTTGATGAACCCGACGCCAACACCACCATACACGGCGTTGATCATCATATCGAGCATAAAGATCCCGCCGGATAATGTTGTATGACTGTCATGCATCGAGTTCACAGATCCGTTTGAAGTCGACGTCGTCGACACACCCCAAAACGAACTGGCCGCTGCACCAATGCGAACTTCCTTTCCCTCCATATTACCCAATGAAGTATCGATGCCCATTGCAGTAACCTTTGGATTGCCGTTCATTTCCAGCGATACGGATATCGCTGCGAAGAGAATGAACAAGACCGTCATCGCCGCGAAAAATGCATAGCCAACCTTCGGCTTGTGGATGTAATAACCGAATGCAAACACCAATGCGATCGGGATCAGGAGTATCGCAACGTTCTCGACTATGTTTGCCAAATATGTCGGGTTCTCGAAAGGATGCGTTGAATTCGGACCAAAGAATCCCCCGCCATTAGTTCCGACCTGTTTAATCGCAACCATCGGCGCGACCGGACCACGGGCAACATTTACGGTATCCCCTTCCATGGTGATCACAGTATCGGCTCCCAGAAAAGTTGAAGGAGTTCCTTGCCATATCAAAACGAGAGCAACAACCAGTGCAACGGGAAATAAGATGCGTGTACAACTTCTGACCAGGAGCTTATAAAAATTTCCAAGCTCACTGGTCGAACCTCGTTGAAGTCCATTGAACAACAATGCCATCGCTGCAATGCCTGTGCCGGCGCTTACAAATTGTAGAAAGCAAAACACGAGAAGCTGCGTCAGGTAGCTTGCCCCTGTTTCCCCGCTGTAATGTTGAAGATTGGTATTGGTCATGAAGCTGATAGCCGTGTTGAAAGCAGTGGTCCACTCCATCGACTGGATGCCATCAGGATTCCAGAAAGGATGCGATGACTGTGTCAAGAGAATGACGATGGCGAGTAAAAAGAAAATGAAATTGGTTATAAGCATGGCCTTCGTATTCTCTTTCCAATCCATGCTTCTGTCGGGATCGATGCCCGATAACTTAAAGATCCATCGTTCCGGGAGCCATGTTGTTTCGGTAGAGAAGACTTTTGCACAATATTTTCCGAATGGTACCGCGATCACCACCGTGATCAAAAAGATGAAGATTATACCGAGTATTTCTGTGTTCATAACAGATCAGAATTTTTCAGGATAAAGAAGGGCGTAAACGAGGTAGCCCAGTAAAAGCACACATAAGGCGAGAAGAAGTATCATCATGATCCGATTTTTTGCGGAGTATGACGAAATGGGTGCCGTTAGTAATAACTAATTGATAATCAGATGATTGATAGAAGGACGACTATCAAAACCCTTCGGATTTGGAAGGGGTATTTCAGATTTGGAGTGGCAGGGTGTCGCGGAGGATACGCGGAGGTGCAGAGGTTCGCAAAGGGCAATGCATTTCCCCGCGTGCCTTTGCTCCTTAGCGTATCCTCCGCGAAACAATTACAAACTGTAGTCCTTAATCTTCTGATAAAGCGTCGTAAGCCCGATGCCAAGAAGTTTTGCCGCCTGGGTTTTGTTTCCGCCAGCGACCTTCAAGACTCTTTGGATGTGGTGTTTCTCTACTGCTTCAATTGTCAGGGAACTTGCGTCCTCATCGGTATTGAAATCCACCGGAAGCAAGTCGGCCGTGAGCTCGTTTGAGTCCGAAAGAATAACGCATCTCTCGATAACATTCTTAAGCTCTCGAATATTTCCCTTCCAGGGATGCTGCTCCAGTTTCTTTAGAAAACCACTTTCAATCTTCAATGGTTTCTTATTCGTCTTGTTCGAGAAATCTTTAACGAAATGCTCCGCAAGCAATCCGATGTCTTCCTTACGATCACGCAATGGCGGAAGCTCTATCGTGAACACGGAAAATCTATAGAACAGATCTTCTCTAAATCCGCCAGTCTGTATCTCATTTTTAAGATCCCGATTCGTTGCCGTAATGAACCGGATATTTGCTTTTCGAACTTTAGGATCTCCAACGCGATAGTATTCTCGTGACTCCACGACACGCAGGAGTTTTGCCTGCAGATCGATTGGCATCTCACCTATCTCATCCAAAAATATAGAGCCATCCTGTGCCTCTTCAAGTAATCCTTTTTTCGCACGCACAGCCCCGGTAAAAGCCCCTTCTACATGTCCGAACAACTCGCTTTCTATCAAGTCCTTCGGAAACGCACTGCAGTTAAACGCAACGAATGGTTTTGTTTTTCGGTTGCTTTCGTAGTGGATGGCCTGGGCAAATACCTCTTTACCCGTTCCGGTTTCACCCAGCAGCAATACATTAGTGTCCGTTGGAGCAACCTTCTTTGCGAGTTCAATGCATTTACCGATGAGAACACCGCTACCCAATACTCTCTCAAAACCAAACTTCTCCTGCAACCTCGATTCAAGATCCAAAACCTGCTGTTGCAGCACTGCTTTTTCCGAAGCTTTATTCAACAATGGTATGATCCTTTCCTGGTGATCGCCCTTCGTCAGGTAATCGAACGCACCGTTCTTGATCGCCTTCACGCCATCTTCGATCGTTCCGAAAGCCGTGATCACGATGACCTCAACGGCAGGATACTCCGATTTGATCCTGGCTGTTAAGTCGACTCCATTTCCATCCGGCAGCTTCACGTCGGAAACCACGACCTGGATAGTCTCCTTCGCCAGGAGCTTCAATCCTTCCTTGATAGTTGTAGCCTGAAAAACAGAGTAGCCCTCGAGTTGAATGATTCTCGCCAGCAGACCGCGAAGGGTTTCCTCGTCGTCAATTATTAAGACATTGGGCACTTACAAAATTAAAACTTATAAGTATAACCCAATCTAAATACCTGAGTTTCATAATAATCGGTGCTCACATAATGGAACCCATCTCCGACAACGCGTTTCTTCACTCTCAAAGTGTTCGCCACATCGGTTGCGTTCAAAAAGATCTCGCTCTTCCCATACGATTTCTTGATCCCCAGGTCGACATACGCGCGTGAGTACACCTTTCCTTGCGGAACGATATCCGGCGCGAGGTACACGCCCGTCACCTGCAGGTCCCACTTCTTCGGAAGATGGAACAGTCCGTTCACCTTAACGCTCCCCGAAATGATCTGCTCCTTGCCAGCGGTAAATGTGTTCTCCTGCGGATATTTATTCACTACCGAAAACGCATCGATAGTATTTTGGTAAGTGTTAAGGTTGATATTTAACACCGCCCAATTATCGATGTTCTGCGATAAGATAATCTCCACACCAGACATCCTGCTATGTCCTGCGTTCTGAAATATATTATAAATGAGATTGCTTCCGGGCACAACGCTGGCGATCCTTGTGATCGTGGCGTCCATCATCTTATGATAAAGAGCGGTGTATAGATATCCGTTATCCCATCCCGACTTATACCCGATCTCGAACGAGTTCGTGAATTGCGGACGCAAAGCGGGATTACCAACTTTAATGATCTCGGCATCGTCGTATTTCGGAAAGATCCGGATGTCGACTTCATTGGGCCTGTCTACCCGACGATTGTAAAAAAGAGAGAGTGTATTCGATCCGTTGACCTTATATGCAAAACGCACATTCGGAAATGGCTGCGTGTAGTTGTATCCACTGCTTTTGTAAACCGGGTGTTCGGGGTTAACATTATATTTTACCTGGACGTATTCTACCCGCAAGCCCGCTTCGACCTCTACCTTTTTATTTTCAAAAACATAATTCCCATAAGCCGCAGGGATAAGCTCGCCATAGTTTGCCCAACCGCCAGCGTTCACATCCAGTGGCGAGTTTAGTCCCGGAAAGAACTGCATGTTGGTGGGAATATATCGCTTGCGCAACTTGAGTCCTGTCTCGAACCGCCCGTATCGCAGCGGCTGGATGTAATCCACATTAAGATCACCCACCTGCTCATCGGAAATGAGCTTGAATGCATCTTCACCGGTATACGTAGGCATAATGTTCGTGAAGAAATATTTTTCATTCTCACGATGGAACGTGTAGTTGAAACCGACATTCAGGAGTCGACCCGGCTGTGTGAATTTGTGCTGCCACGAAGCCGTCGCAGTGGCGGTAGTCTTCAACTCATCTTCGAGGAATTGCCACAAGCGAAGTCGTTCCGACAAATCTCCGTTAAAGAAGGGCTCATCTCCACGGTCGAGGATTTTTTCGCTGCTGAACAGTCCCGACACAGAGATCGTATTTGATTCATCCTTGTACCAATCGAAGCCCGTCTTTCCTGTAACGGTATTTGTGTCACGATTTCGCTTGGTCTGCTGCCGAACTGTGTCGCCGTTATCATAGTAGCGATCAACAAACTCGTTCTTATTAAGCGTATGTGTGTAGAGATTGTCTCCCTGGAAAAAGAAGTTGATCTTCTTCTTTCGATAGTTGAGTGATATGCTGGGATTAATTTTCGGTGTGACCTGGTATTGCGGGCGTATTGATGGAAGGTTCTGTTTTTTTATCCATAGGGCGCCGGCACCACCACTTAGTCCTACTTTTCCATTCCATCCCTCGGCGTTCTCTTTTTTGAAAATGATATTGATGATACCAGCGTTCCCATTGGCGTCGTACCGAGCAGATGGATTGTTGATTATATCGACGTGATCGATTGCCGATGCCGGAATGTTATCAAGACTGGTTTGATTCCCGAAGCCGGTAAGCGCCGTTTGCTTTCCGTCGATCAATATCGCGACACGGTCGTTTCCGCGAAGCCGCACCGTTCCTTCGTCACTGATCGTGACACCAGGGAGATTCTGCATCACCTGCAAAAGTGACCCACCGCTCTGGTTGATGTTGTCCTCCATTCTGAAGGTCTTTCGGTCGAGTTTCTCCGCAACAGCATCGCGTTGACCTTGCACAACAACATCGTTCAATACGGTGGCGCTTTCGTTAATTTCAAAAACACCGAGGTCAATAAATTCACTCAGTCGCCCGACAAGCACCGGCTGAACGATAGACTGATAACCAATGAATGAGATCTCAATAACATGATCTCCTGGGCTCACTCCGCCGATCGTGAAACGACCGTTATTGTCGGTGATGGTACCAGCAACGAACGAACTATCGGAAGCTTTCTTAATGACAACGTTAACAAACGGCAGTGCAGTCTGCGAGGACTTATCTTTTACAACACCCGACAACGTGACTTTAGTAACCTGGCTGAAAGCCGTACTTGATAATAAAAGGAAAAGTAAAAATGAAAATTTCACCTGGTAGATATTAAGAGTATATATTAAGACTTTGGAAACCTGAGATTGAAAGAATGAATCGAGTTATCAAACTCGTAAGAGATCAGAACACCACTTGTGTCGCAGATCCGTTTCGCGATCGCCAGTCCAAGCCCGAGACTATCCTTATTGGTATTGCCCTTCTGAAATCGATCAAAGATCTTTTGAGTTGGAATTGTCAACGGGGAGCCGGGATTTTTGATCGTCCAGGCGGCTTCATCTATAAAGATCTGGATCAACGACGGGTCGCTCGCATATCGGTTAGCATTGGATATCAGGTTCGACAATAAAATGTCGAGCAACACGGGATTCATTTTTACAGAATGTCTTCCGCCGCTTACCTTGATCTCCGTCAACCGTTTCGTGGTCGCATACAAGTCGACCTCCTCCACGTCATAAAACTGGCCGTTCTCTATTTTAGCCAACAGCAACAATCCTTTGTTGAGCTTGCTCAAACGCTGCGTTGCGTCGAACAACGAATCGAGCAACGGGGCTTGCTCCAGCGTTGGTCCGGTTTGAAGCAGGATGTCGAGTTTCGCCTGAAAGATGGCCAACGGCGTTTGCATTTCGTGCGCAGCATTCTCCGTGAACTCACGCTGACTTACAAAAACCTGCCGGCTTCGTTGGGTCAACTGTTCGATCGCAGCGTTCAGATCATTGAACTCCGAAATTGTCGACGGGCTTAGTGTTATCCCATGGTTCTCTTCGATCCTGAACGATTTCAATTTATTCAACGAGTCATAGAACGGCTTCCAGGCTGTTCGGGAATTCCACCAATTGATGACCAGCATTCCCGTGATGAGCGTGATCAGCAACAAGACCTGCGTACCAACAAGCGCCTTGATGAGATCATCACTTTCCACCAAAGATATCTTCGCGCTGATGTTATAAAGCTTTCCTTTGATCTCTACCGTTCCCGAAAGCACTCGGTAGTCATCGATCGTTACAATGCTCTCTTCAACCGCAGGGCCTTCATGTGGAGTCACTACTATCTCGCCATCCAGGTCTTCCCATTGACGAACGTCGGCTTCCGTAGGCAAAAGCTCGAGACGTTCCTCTATTTCCTTTTTATGGATCTGGAGTGTTTCATCGACCCTGTTTATAATAATGTTATTGATCACCACGTATAACACCGGTGTAGCGATCAGCAATACAGCTATCGAATAGATCAGCAGTCCGAATAATGTCCTGTTAAGGAGCTTCAAATTTGTATCCGAGTTTATAAACTGTTTTTATAAGATCATCGCTCCCTGCCTCCGACAATTTTCTCTTCAGGTTTTTTATGTGAGAATACACAAAGTCGTTATCAAGCCTGTCGGAATTATCACCTGTAAGGTGTTCGCCGATCGCAGTTCTCGAAACAACTTTGTTCTTGTTGGAAACCAGGAACAGTAAAAGATCCATTTCACTCTTCGTCAGATCGAGTGTCTTGTTATCGACACTGACTACCTGTGCCGACAGGTCGACTTTGAGATTCCCGAACTCATTGATATCGGACCCATGGAATTTATTTCGCCTGATAAGGGCCTTCACCCGGGCGCTCAATTCCGCAAGATGGAACGGCTTCGACAAGTAATCATCGGCACCGATCTCGAGCCCAACCACACGATCGTCGATCGAGTTTTTTGCAGATGTTATGATGACACCCTCCTGACGTTTCTTCTTTTTTAGTTGACGAAGCAAGTCGAGACCGTTGCCGCCGGGCAATGTGATGTCCAGCAAAACGCAGTCGTAATCGTACAGCGAGATCTTCTCGCTCGCCGACGGGTAATCGTAGGCGGCCTCACACACGTAGCTTTCCGATTGAAGGAATTGGATGATGCTGGCGGAAAGCTCGCGTTCGTCTTCTATTACCAGGATTTTCACACCCGCAAGATAGGGCTACATTTTGGAGTAAGTTTGGAGCGCCAAACGAGGTATTGAACTGTTGTCAATTTTTTTATATTTGTTAAACAAATAATAAACAAATGGGTAAGGAATACCTTGGGGAACTGGAGGAGCTAATACTGACCATGGTCGGCATTCTTGGCGACGACGCCTACGGGAACGCAATCGTGAAACAAATAAAAGCCGAACTGAACCGTGTCGTGAGCCTCGCTTCCGCCCATGTAACCTTGTACCGCCTGCAGGACAAAGGTTTGGTAAAGTCGGTTGTTGGAGGAGCAACAAGCACGAGAGGCGGCAGGAGAAAAAGGATCTTCAAGATCACGACCGCCGGCGTTGCAATGCTTAAGGCCATGAAGCAAGACCGCATACGACTCTGGAACCTCACCCCTCAATTAAGATGAAAGAAAGATCGCATGAGCCTCCAAAATGGGCACTAGGCCTGCTTGAAAAGATCTGTCCACGCGACCTGTACGAAATGATCGAAGGTGATTTGCTCGAGGAATTTGCGGACAATGTTAACGAGGTCGGCTTGCGTAGGGCAAGACTGCGATTTGTTGCAAGTGTGATCAGGTTTGTGCGCCCTGGAATTCTTAAACGGAACAAACGGAGATCTCCATCCAATAACAATATGATGCTATGTCACTTCTTCAAGGTCTTCCTGCGTACCTCGCTGCGCAACGCCGGTTACACTTTTATTAATGTAAGTGGACTCGCCATCGGACTTGCCACCAGTATCCTGATCTTGCTTTGGGTCTGGGACGAAACGCACTTCGACAGGCAGCATGAACTTCGCGAACGGATCTACCAGGTGAAAAGCTATCATCGATATCCAGGTGGAAGCTACGTGATAGATGCTACATCCGGTGCACTTGCCGGCGGGTTGCGTGAATTTCCCGAGGTGGAACAGGTCGGGAGGATGGCATACGACGGCGTTCGTGCGCTTATACAATATGGAGACAAGTCCATCTTTGAAAATGGTGCGTATCTCGACACAACCATGTTCAACATCTTCACCATTAATCTTATTGAAGGTGTGAGGTTTCATGACGACAATTCTATCGTAATATCAGAGAAGCTCGCTCACAAGTATTTTCCCGATGGATCGGCTGTCGGAAAAATACTCCGGCTCAATACCAAACAGGATGCGGTCGTAACGGGTGTGTTCGAAGATCAGCCCGAAACGTCGACATTCAGATTCGACTGGCTGATGTCTTACAACAATTATGCGATGCAGGATCAGTACAACCAGGAATGGGGTGCGTGGACCGGGGGATATACCTACATGTTATTGAATGAGTCCACCGACCTGAAAGCATTAGATGAAAAGATCCAAAAGAAGATCACCGAACCAAGGATCTGGGAACGGTGGGATACTAATGTCTCAATGATCGTATTTCCGTTCACCGACGCTCGCCTCCGCAACGAATTCAACAACGATGGCGTCCAGGAAGGCGGGAAGTTGGCTTATGTGAAGATCTTCAGTGGTGTGGGAATTTTCCTGCTGATAGTAGCTATCATCAACTTTATGAACCTCGCCACTGCGCGGTCTATCAATCGCTCTAAGGAGGTCGGTGTGCGAAAAGTGTCGGGAGCTGCAAGATGGTCGCTGATCCGGCAGTTCTTTTCTGAGTCGGTATTACTTGCGATGATCGGATTGGCGATCGCATTAATCATAGTTCAATTGATGATCCCATCCTTCAATAGCCTAACTAATAAAAATCTATCGATCAATGTAACCATCTTACCTTTTGTATTGATCATTACGATAATTACAGGCCTTGTCGCCGGTAGCTATCCTGCATTTTTATTGTCTTCGTTGAAGCCGGTGATAGTCCTTAAAGGAAAGTTCACCGGCGCAGGCGGAAAAAATTTAAGAAAGTCGCTGGTCGTCTTTCAATTCGCTCTCTCGACCGTACTGATCGTTTGTGCGCTCGCGGCCAATCAACAGGTGAGATTTATGAAAAATAAAAACCTGGGTTTCGATCGCGACAACATTTTGTATTTCCCCGCCAGCGAAAATATCAACCGCAACATCGACGCTTTCAGGAAGTCGGCGCTCGAGAATCCGAAGATCGTTTCCGTAGCACAGGGTGCCGATAATCCAATGAATATTTTCGGCGGACTCGACCTGCCGGACAATGCGTGGCCGGGAAAGACCAAAGAAGATGCTATTCTCTTTAACTGGACGAGATGTGACGAGGATTTCATCGCCACCCTGGGAATAAACATAGTTAGTGGACGAAATTTTTCCAGGGAAAATCCGGCCGACAGCCTCAACTATCTCATCAATGAAGAAGCCGCTAAACAAATGAGGCTCAAGGATCCGATCGGCGTAACGCTTAAAGGGCCGCATGTAGGAACCATCATCGGGGTTGTAAAAGATTTCAACAGCAACAGGCTTCAATTTGGTATGGCACCAGTCATCATTTCGATGAGACCCAAGAGAGAAATGATGGTCTTTGTGAAATACGAAGCCGGACAAGCCGAAGAAGCCATCGCATCGATACAGACTTTGTATAAAAAATTCGAACAGGATATTCCAATGGAATATCAGTTTATGGATGCACCTTTCGGACGGCTTTATGAGAATGAGATCCTGGTCGAAAAGCTGTCGATGTATTTTACGATCATCGCGATCTTCATATCGTGCCTTGGTTTGTTCGGACTGGCTTCATTCACAGCAGAAACGAGAACAAAAGAGATCGGTGTCCGAAAAGTACTCGGTGCAACTGTAATGCAGATCGTAACCTTACTCTGTCGCGATTTTATTTTGTTGATCGCTATTGCCCTGGTGATCGGGCTGCCGATCGGCTACTGGGGTGTGGAACAGTTCCTGAGTAAGTATGCGTATCGCACCGACATCGGTCCG
Source organism: uncultured Ohtaekwangia sp. (assembly GCA_964490505.1). Classification (GTDB taxonomy): domain Bacteria; phylum Bacteroidota; class Bacteroidia; order Cytophagales; family Cyclobacteriaceae; genus ELB16-189. The sequence continues at coordinate 531,673 of CAZBCP010000004.1, forward strand.
TGGCTGTTCATCTCGATCGTGATCGGGTTAATGGGAATAACATTTTTCACCGTGGCGTGGCAATCGGGAAAAGCTGCTGCCGCAAATCCAGTGAAGAGTTTGCGAACGGAGTAGGGTTTTTGTGTCGCAAAGGATACCTGCCTGCCGGCAGGCACGGCGCTAAGAGGCAAAGGGACGCAACGGGACGCGAAGGCTTTCCTGTTCCTTCCTTTGCGTATCCTCCGCGAAACAACTATCTGCCACCCTAAACCTGACGAAGAGCATAAAATGCATGACCAGTGTAGTCCACCTCCTACAACCTGCTCAGTTTTATGTCGTAAATTTCAACATGAAAAAGATATCATTCTATTCTACCACCGCATTGCTGGCAACGGTGATCTTACTGTACGTTTCGTGCACACAAGATACACCTGCAAATGAACAGGCCGCAAACAACAACACCGGCGACAATACAGCACCTGCAGGTTTCACAACACAAACGCTCTACGATGGATTGAAGAATCCGTGGGGAATGGTTTGGCTACCCGACGGACGAATGCTCGTGACAGAAAGAGCTGGCGAGATCCTCGTGTTCAAGAACGATAAATTCACGGGCGAAAAATTGTCGGGCGTTCCAAAAGTATTCAACGATGGACAAGGCGGTCTGCTCGACATCCAGCTTCATCCAAACTACAATGAGAATAAATGGATCTATATCTCCTACGCAAAGCCAGTCGAGGGCGGAGCAACTACAGCTATCGCAAGATTCAAGCTCAATGGCAACCAAGTGACTGACTTCGCCGACATCTTCCTTGCGAAGCCCTTCATTCCTGCTAACTACCACTTCGGCAGCCGCATCGTTTTCGATAAAGACAACTTCCTGTTCTTCAGCTCCGGTGAACGCGGAACACAACCAAAAGTACAGGAGCTCAACAACGATCACGGAAAGATCCATCGGATCTATGACGACGGACGTATTCCAAACGACAATCCATTCGTTGGTCAGAAAGACGCGCACGGCAGCATCTGGACACTCGGTCACAGAAATCCTCAAGGCATGGTTTACGATAAAGACACCGACAGGATCTGGGCCGCGGAACACGGACCAAAAGGTGGCGACGAACTCAATCTCATTCAAAAAGGAAAGAACTATGGATGGCCAAAAACATGCTATGGCATTAACTACGACGGCACGGTTCTCACCCCTAACAAAGAACTTCCAGGTATCGAGAACCCCGCACGCTATTGGGTTCCTTCAATAGGTCCTTGCGGCATTACCATCGTGAAGAGTGACAAATATCCTGCATGGAAAAATAACATACTGGTTGGCGCGCTTGCATTCCAGCACGTAGCACGAGTGCAGCTCGATGGAACGAAATATATTACCGAAGAAAAACTGTTCCAGGATATCGGCCGTGTTCGTCACGTGAAGGAAAGTCCGGATGGATTTCTTTATGTGATCACGGAAGGACCTGGCTTACTTACCAAGGTGATCCCTAAATAATTGAATTAATTGGCCGCGAGCATCGAGATCACCTGATCGCGTGTGCGAATATAGTCGACCGGCGTGCGGCCATCTTTTTTATAGATCCCGAAATGAAGATGTGAACGTGTACGACGGGCATTGCCGGTGTTACCTACAGTGCCCAACGTATCTCCTTGCTTGACGATCATTCCTTTCGTAACGATCTGCGAATCGAGATGAGCAAAATAATAAGCGCGCTTCAGCTTGTTATCTTTCATCCAGATCACTTTTCCTCCTAAAGAATTATAACCTACCTCGACGATCTCCCCCTCCGATGGAGCAACCACCATAGTTCCCCGGGGAGCAACGATGTCGATGCCTTCATGTTTGCGACCACCGTCGCGTGCATCGCCGTAGATACTAATGATCGATTTCTTTGTAGCACCGACAACAGGATTCATCAGCAAAGGAATAGCGATCGCTTTTGTTTTTGTTTTGATCCTTTTGATTTTCTTCTTGTTGAGCTTCTTCGGTTCTGCATTGCAAAAACGCTCTGGTAGTTGTGGAGCTTCGAAATACTTCGCGAGTTCACCGTTGTAGACCGGTTTTGTTACTGTTTTTTCAGGCTGCATAATGAACGCCTGTGAGATAACGCAGATACCCGCGAGCAAGAAATACTTAGTGATACGTAGACGTCGTCTTCCCGAAATCGCCATTTCTGATGAAATTTGCGGCCTTCACATTCTAAGGCCACGCGAAAATGGGAAAAAAACATGCCAAGCAAAAAACCACTTAAATCAATACTTGAAGTGGGAATGTGAGAAGAGTTTTACTCGACAGTGTGGTTACGACTTCACTAATTCTTTTGAAGCCGTCTCAAGAGCCACAACCAGCTTCTCGAAGTTGATCGGTTTGCTGATGTAATCGTTCATCCCGGCATCGATACATTCCTTGCGGTCGCTTTGCATTGCGTTTGCTGTCACAGCAATGATCCATGGCTGCACTTTCATCATTCCGCGAATGGTTTTCGTAGCCTGGAAGCCATCCATCTCCGGCATTTGTACATCCATCAAGATCAGGTCGAACTCATTACTGGATAATGAATCGATCACCTCCAGGCCATTACCGACGATGGCCGGCTTATAACCGAGTTTTGTCAACGCCCTGTTTGCGAGAATTTGATTCACGGGGTTGTCGTCGGCGATCAGGATCTTCAACGGATGTTTCGAAGCGAAATCACCCGTCAGTTTCTGTGTGTTCAGACGTTTTTCTTTGTTGACTGCCGATTGATCTAACGCATGCTTCACTTGTGTTGCGAGAGCCTGGACCTTTATGGGCTTAGCAAGTATTGCATCAAAGATCTCTTCCTGGATCCCGGCGCGCGATTCCCCGATCGGTATCATTAAAATAACCGGAGTACCCGGATATTGAACACGCACCGATTTTCCGAATGTATGCCCATCGTAGTATGGCATCTTGAGATCGACAATAACAATATTGAACGTGTTGCTGGCGAGAAGTCCCTCGGCTTCGCGTGCAGACAACGCCAATGTAACTTTCGCATTCCATTCGGTCAGCTGGTTGCGAAGTGTCTGTCCGCTTATTGCGTTATCGTCTACAACAAGTATTTGCTTGCCGGAAAGATCCGGCTTAGCAACGCTTTGAACGGTTGCCTTAAGTTTACCCGCGACGATCGAGAAACCAAATGTTGTTCCTTTGTCGCTCGTTTCGAGAACGGCGATATCGCCACCCATCAGCTCCGCCAACTTTTTACAGATGGCAAGACCGAGACCCGTTCCGCCGAATTTCCTCGATGTTGATGCATCTGCCTGCGAGAAGGATTTGAACAACCGATCGACCTTATCGGGTGGGATGCCGATCCCGCTGTCTTTGATCTTGAAGCTGAGTTTCACGTGGTCTCCTTTTTCTTCGATCAATTCCACATGGATGTAGATCTGACCTTCCTTCGTGAACTTGATGGCATTGCCCACGAGATTCACCATCACCTGGCGAAGTCGCTGCGGATCGCCAACGATCTTATCGGGAACATTCGGTTCGAACCAATAGCAGAGATCGAGATTCAAACCGGACGCGCGGCTTGCAAAAAGATCGAGAACATCTTCGACACAATCACGGAGATCGAACTCGATATGCTCTATCTCCATCTTGCCCGATTCGATCTTCGAGAAATCGAGGATATCGTTAAGGACGATCAAAAGGCTTTCGCCGGAATTGCGAATGATGCGTGCGTATTCCTTCTGTTCTGAATTGAGCTGCGTCTCCTCGAGCATCGCGGCCATACCGATCACGCCATTCATAGGAGTACGGATCTCGTGACTCATCGTTGCGAGGAACGTGCTCTTCGCACGATTCGCCTGCTCGGCTTCGATGCGCGCCTGGTCTGCAAGGCCTTTTTGCTCTATCACATCGGCGGTACGCTCCGCAACCTTCAACTCAAGCTCTTTGTTTTGCCGGTTAACTCTCCTGAACCGATACCATATCAGCAAGGAAACAATACCCGCAGCCACAAGGATGATCGACAACTGGAACCACCACGTAAGCCAGAACGGTGGAACGATCGTGATCTTTATCGAAGTGCCCTCCTCGTTCCACAAACCATCGTTGTTCGAACCTTTTACCGTGAATGTATATGTACCGGGATCGAGGTTGGTATAGGTTGCCGATCGCTTGTTGCCCACATGATTCCATTCTTTGTCGAAGCCATCCATCTTGTAAGAGAACTGGTTCTTCGAAGGGAACGTGTAGTTGAGGGCAGCGTAGTCTAACGTAAACACGGACTGGTCATAACGAAAACTGATCTCCTTCGCTACGTTGATGTGTTGTTTGAGAATTGAATCAGGTCCATAGACACGAATAGAGTTGTTGAACAACTTCAGATCGGTAAAGAAAACAGGAGGAATAAAGGTATTATCCTTAAGGCTGTCGGGGTGAAACGAGTTCAGACCATTGGCACCTCCGAAGTACAGCCAGCCGGTCGCTGTCTTACACGCCGAACCAGGCTTGAAGATATTTCCTTGCAGACCATCTTCGATCGTATAGTTCCTGAACGACTCCGTGATCGGGTTAAACTTCGAAAGTCCTTTGTTAGAGCTCACCCAAAGATGTCCACCCCCATCCTCGATGATGGCGCGGATCATGTCGTTGGGTAAACCCTGCTTCTCTCTATATACCTTAAAACTGTTGGACTCCTTTTCATAGCGACAAAGGCCACCAGTCGTTGCGAGCCAGAGATTGTTGTCTTTGTCGACGAGTATGTCGTCTACTGTGTTGCTGGCGATCGTCGACTCGTTGTTCTCATCGTTAAAATACTGAATGATCTTGCCGGATCCTGCCTGATCGGCGGTAATAACATTCAACCCGACTTCGGTGCCAACCCAAAGCTTTCCACTTGAGTCTTCGCCGATCGTGTGAATGAAATCGCTGCTCAGTCCATTAGACGAATTGAACCAGCGAAGATTCTTGCCTTTGGGGTCGAACATACCAAGCCCCGCTCCCCAGGTGCCTACCCAAAGATTTCCCCGCTTATCACGATACAACTTGTTCACCGTAGTTACCGATGGATTGAAGGTATTCGATGCGAGACTGATACGGGTAAATTCACCGGTTGCGGTGTTGAAAAGATCGAGCCCGCCACGATGATAGCCGATGGCCAGCAATCCTTTGGAGACTTCTACGAGTGTGAGAACGTAATCGCTACCGGGACTCCTTGCCGATCTGTCTTTAGCGCGATAGTTCGTGAATTGTTTCGACTTCGGGTCGTAGCGATTGAGCCCTCCCCCATCGGTGCCGATCCAGATAACATCTTCGGAGTCGGCGATAACATCGAGGATGATACTATTGCTAAGGACATTGCGGGCATCGGCTGAGCTTCGCTGCAACTGGAACTTCTCGCCATAACGTGGAAGAAAATTCAATCCACCGGAATACGTCCCGATCCACATGTTCTGCTGGTCGTCTTTATATATCGAGTAAACAGAGTTGTTCGACAGGGTACTGTTGTCGCCGTCAATATTGCGGATGGTTGTGAAGGTCTGATGTGATCCATCGAGGATGCTGACACCTCCATTTTCTGTTCCGATCCACAGGCGCCCATCGGGGCCTTCAGCAAACGTAAGTATGTCGTTGTGAGCAACACTATTCTTACCGTCTTCGTGAACGTAGTTGGTGAGGATATCCTGCTCGCTATCATATTTGAAAACACCGCGCCCTTGTGTGCCGATCCATATGTTTCCGCTGCGATCGCAGTATACCGACTTGATCCAGCTTTGTTCGAGCTCTGTATTGCTTGCACCGCTTCGCTTCACCGGGATCGGTCTCAATGAAACGTGATCCAGGCGACGAAGTCCTTGCTTCGTGCCGATCCAAATATCGCCGCCGTGATCCTCTGTAATTTTATGAATGAACTCTTTTGCTGTGTTATCACCAGCTTGAGTAGGATACTCTGTGAATGTTTTTGTGGCTATGTCGAATAGATATAAACCAGCGCTTGTTCCGAGCCACAATCTTTGCTTCGAATCGTAGAACAGGTCGTGAACGGCGATCTCTATGTCGCCGGGAGGCGAATAGTGTGCGAAACGATCGGTGGTCCGATTAAGGACATCGAGACCCGACGCGGTGCCGAGCAAGAAGATGCCTTCGTCCTCGAAAATGTCATAGACGAGATTATTGCGGATCGAATGCGGGTTGTCGCGATCATGACGATAGATAATGAATTGATATCCATCGTAACGGTTCAATCCGTCGTCGGTGGCCACCCACATAAAGCCTTTTCGGCCTTTGGCGATGGCGTTAACGTGGTCGTGCGATAGTCCGTCGGCTGATGTTAAATGAAAGAATCGGTGTTGGGCGTCGACTCCTGATAACAAACAGACTGTAAAACCAAGGACCGCTACTATCCTCCTCATAATGATCGAAAAATGGCTTTGCGAACCTAAGTTAGGTAACGGTTGCTGCCCACATCGATTTATTTGATGAAAAAACTTACGTTGCGTTTTACGTAAGTTGGTGATTGTCACTCAGTTCTGAGAGCCCTGGCGGGATCGCCCGATGCAGCCTTGAAAGATTGCATGCTCACAGTGGCCAAACCGGTGATCAAAGCGATGCCTGCAGCACCTACAAAGAACCAGATATCGAGGTCCGCATGGTAGGTAAATTCAAGAAGCCAGTTGTTCATATAGTACCACGCAACAGGGGTAGCAAGCACGATAGCGATGATGATCAGGACCATGAACTCCCGGCTTAGCATGTTGACGATGCTGAACGAGGTTGCGCCAAGTACTTTGCGTATACCGATCTCGCGGGTACGCATAGCCGCGGTGAACATCGCGAGCCCGAACACGCCCATGCATGAAATAAAAATTGTTACAAACATGGCGATGGCGGCGAGGTCGGATGTCTTCTGTTCTTCGTCGTGCATCTGCCCGATCTCGTCTTCAATGAAGTGATAATCGAACGGTTCATCGGGAAAGATCTGTTTGAATTCGGATTCAATTCTCAGGATAAGATCTGCGTTCGCCATAACATCTGCCTGCGGCAACCGAACGGCGATCGAATGCAACTCTCTTTCAAGTGTGCCAATGAGACAGGGAGCGATCGCATTGCGAAACGAACTTTGGTGAAAATCCTGGACAACTCCGCAAACCGGGTATGACTTGCCATGGAATTTTATCTTTTCCCCGATAACATCCTGCGGATCGTCGAAGCCGAGTCGCTTCACGAAAGCTTCATTGATCACGATCTCCTTAAGTGTATCTGATGGCTGCAAGTTTCTGCCAGCAAGCAAACGCATCTTATACAGGGGAATAAAGTATTGATCGCCTGCCTTTATGAATGTGTCACCTTCCACCTTTTCTTTTTTGCCGGTATATTCGAACGTGGCACCTGACTGGCCTAAGCCCATAGGTGCTAACGCTTGCGTGGCTACATCTTCTACTGCCGATATTGAACGAATACGCTCCGCCAGTGCGGCAACTTTACGGACGTCACTTCGCCAGTTCGTGTTTATGGTGAGGACCGATGTCGTAGAAAACCCGCGATCGGCGTTCCGGATATAGTTCATCTGGCTGCTGATCACCAGCGTGGCAATAATAAAGAACAAGGAAAATGAAAACTGGAATACGATCAAAGTTTTTCGAAGAGAGAACGAGCCACGCACGGCTGTGATCTTTCCGGCTAACACAATGGCTGGCCGGAACGACGACATCACCAATGCCGGGTACGCGCCCGCAAGAACAGAGATAACCAATAGCAGTCCGCCCATGAACAGCCAGTTGTTTGGTGACAATGGATCGAAGGTGATACCTGCAGGGACGAAGTCGCTAAATAAAAATAACAGTGGTCTTACGAGGGCAAGACTCAGGCACAATGAGACGAAGGCGAGTACAATAGTCTCTGAAAGGAATTGAACGACGATCTGCCGCTTGAGGCTACCTATAACTTTTCTTATACCGATCTCTCTCGAACGTCCGATAGATTGTGCGGTAGAAAGGTTGATGAAATTGATTGCGGCAATAATAAGAATGAAAGCTGCAAGGCCGCTCAATGTAAAAAGCGTAGAGCGAAGGTCCTGGTTGTTACGTCCACCATAATTTAAATGTATCTCCGGCAGGGCTTCGAGCTCGATGCCTATCCTTTGTTTCGAATCTCTTCCGGAGATCTGTGAAAGCTGTTCGGCGACCTCCCCTGGCTTATCATCCGGTCTTATTTTGATAAAACTTTGCGAAGAGCTCATCATGATCCCCCAATTGTTGAGGAAGATCAGATCCTTCAGAAACGAATTCTCGACGGTACTGAACGAGATGAATTCGGAGTGTTTGAAGTCAGAGTTTTCCTCCCAGTCTTTCACTACACCGGCTACTGTAACGATAAGAGAATCATTATAAGCGATCGTTTTACCGAGGATGCCTTCGAGGTTCGTTGATCCGAAATAAGTTCTGGCACGCGTCTCGGTCAACACAACCTGCGATGGCTTCGACATGTTGCCTGGATTACCGGCAAGCCATTGGTATTGGAATATTTTAAAATAGTCGGGGTTTGTCAGGATGGCGTCGACGGTATTTCGATCGAAGGTCTTTTGTTTGCCGTTGTCGTCGATCGTGGCCTTTGCACTGTACCAATGGGCTCCGGCAAAAGCTTCTGCGCCAGCATACGTATCGCTGATAGATGGATATACGGGCGCCGGAACGCAGGGACACACAAAGCCATTTTCGAGGTCTGCCGCCTTCAGCCTGTAGATCCTTTCTGTGTCGGGATGAAACTTATCGAAGCTCATCTCATGACTGACCACAAGATACACTATGATACAAGCACTGATACCCAGCGTGAGTCCGAGCACGTTGATCACGGTGTACACCTGGTTCCTTACCATCATTCGCCAGGCTATCAGGAAGTAGTTTTTTAACATATGGATGTTGATTGAGCTGTTTGAATGCGGATGCAACGACGCTCGCTGTCTCCGTTTTTTGATGGCGTACGAGGTGATCAATGAAAATACCTGCAACCAGTATTTCATTTTCGCACGCCACGCCGGCATTCTACTTAGGTTCTTCCTGAAGATCTCGTCCATGTCGCCCAACAGGTCGTCGACCATCGCGGTGCCGCAATACCATGTGAACAGGCGGACTGCCAGTCGCGGAGGGTTGTGTCCCGATCTCATAAGACCAAAATAGAATATCTTTCTATTTTTAAGAAGAAATAACGAAGAATTCGAAAAAGGGTTGTAGAATAATTGGGGATTTTACTTCTCATGGCTTAAGGCAGCAGCTCCACAGTCGAGTAATGATATAGATCATTAACCTGTATTAATTACACTTTGACCTTTTGGCATTCCAAATGTGTTGGCTGGAATTCACCCGAACAGGCGAATACCATCTAAATCATTTTTCATGAAAAACGAAGCCATCAAGATCTTCCAGCGTAAAAAGAAAACCATTCTCGAGACCTGGATCAAACTCCAATTACAAGACGAAACCTTACGCGAAGACCTGATGAGCAACGAAGATCTTCGGGTGCAATCGGAAGATCTACTCAATGCGATCGTTAATAATCTAAGCGACGAGACTTTCTCCGACCCATCGAGCAACGGCCTTGATGCCGTTAACGAGGTCCTGGGAAGCATTTCTATAAGCCGTGCGAAGCAAGGATACACTCCAAGGGAAACAGGTTTTTACGTCTTTAGTCTCAAAGAAGCCCTGGTCACTGTGCTCCAGCAGGAAATAAAAGACCCGGTCGAGCTTTTCGATCAGACCATTAAGATCAACAAGTTCATCGATGGGCTTGGAGTAAAGACGTTTGAAACATTCATCAAGGGACGCGAAGACGTTATCCTTCGACAGACCGATGAGATATCTGAAATTTCAACACCGGTCATCCGCGTGTGGGACGGGATCCTTGCCTTGCCGATCATCGGCACGCTCGACAGTTCGAGGACCCAGGTTGTAATGGAAAATCTTTTACAAGAGGTTGTTGAAAGTGGCAGCAGCATTGCGATCCTCGATATCTCCGGCGTTCCTACAGTAGACTCCCTTGTAGCTCAACATCTTATAAAAACAGTAAGTGCCACCCGCCTGATGGGTGCGGAATGTATCATCAGCGGTATCCGACCGGAGATCGCCCAGACCGTTGTTCACCTTGGAATTGACTTATCGACCGTCATTACAAAAGCCACGTTGGCAAGCGCTTTGAAGGCTGCATTCAACATGCTGCAACTGCATGTGCTTTCAAAGCAAAAAGTAAAAGTTGTTGAACAATAAAAAATATACTGGCAGATGGAAAAAATTCCTATCCTCAGGATGGGAGATCTACTCCTGGTAACGGTACAGGTGGACTTGTACGATCGACTAGCGGAAAACCTGGAAGCAGATCTCGTCCAGATGATCAAGAAGACGGGAGCACAAGGAGTTCTCATTGACATATCGGCAGTCAGCATCATAGATTCATTTATGGGCAGGATTATAGGCAACATTGCCACGATGTCGAAAATACTCGATGCCGAGACGGTTGTTGTGGGCATGCAGCCTGCCGTTGCCATCACTCTTGTCGAACTAGGTTTACCACTAAAGGGTGTTCACAGTGCGCTGAATGTAGAAAGAGGTATGGACCTGCTCCGAAACAAGATCTTAGAGAAGACAAACGATCTTACGGAGGAGGACGAGGATGGTAGTCCTGAATAAAGAGTCGATGACCATAATCAGGGAGATCGATGTGATCCCGTTCCGGAATCGGCTCAAGGAGTATGCCGTCAAGATCGGGATGAGCCTCGTTAATCAGACAAAGATCATTACAGCTGCCAGTGAGCTTGCCCGCAACATGCTTAAGTATGCAGACGGTGGCATCGCGACTATCGAGGTTGTCAACAAAGGAAAAGAGAACGGCATAAGGCTCATCTTCAAAGATGAAGGTCCCGGTATCAAAGACGTGAAGCAGGCAATGCAGGATGGGTACTCAACCGGTAGAAGTCTCGGCCTTGGACTTCCAGGAACGAAGCGACTGGTGAGTGAATTCGATATTCAATCGGAACCAGGGAAAGGAACAGTTGTAACGGTCACAAAATGGAAGAATGGATAGTTGTTTTACCCGTTACAAGATCGAAGACAGAAGTTTTGTCGCTTTCATAAAAAGAGAGATACACACAAAGGCTGTTGCTGCCAAATTCGACGAAATAGATACAGGCAAGATCGATATCATCGTTTCGGAACTGACGTCGAACCTGATCAAACACGCCGGTGACGGAGAAATCCTCTATCGTTTCACTCCCAACAAGGACGAACCGGTATTCGAGATCCTGTGTATTGATAAAGGTCCGGGCATTGCAGATCCCGTTAGCTCGATGCGCGACGGCACATCGACAACAAAAACGTTGGGCCAGGGATTGGGTGCTATGCAAAGGCTGAGCACGACATTCCAGATCCTTTCGTTAAGACAATGGGGAACCGTCTTGTATTGCAGGATCGGAACTGAGTCAAAGCATTTGGAACATTCGCGGTCTGGATTCGACCTGGATATTAAAACACTTTGCATCCCCAAGATGCACGAGGAGGTATGTGGAGATGGTTATAAAATAGTGCAGACGACATCACATATTAAAATATTGTTTGGTGACGGCCTCGGTCATGGACCTCGCGCAAAGGAGGCCATGGACACGGCTGAGAATTTTTTTTTTGAAAGCGATGAAGTTGATCCAGTCGCGTTAATGAGAACAGTCCACGAAGCTGTCCGCCGTACGCGGGGTCTCGTTGCAACAATCGCAGTTATGGATAAAGCCAACCAAACATGGAATATCTGCGGAGTCGGAAATATCAGCACAAGATTATACACCGGTATTGAATACAGGAATTATATGTCTTACAATGGAACGATCGGTTTGAACATTCCGAAATCTATGAATCCGACAGTTATCCCTGTTGAACGAAATCAGCACCTTGTTATGTGCTCCGATGGGATCACCACACGATGGAACCTGGGTGCGTATCCATCCGCGTTCAAAAATGATCCTACATTACTGGCCGCAGCCATCTATAAGGATTTTTCGCGTGGCAACGATGACAGTTCGATCTTAATCGCTAAAGTAATTTGACGTGAAAGAAATTGTAAAAGTAAATCTCGAGAACGACATGGACCTCATCCTGGCACACAAGCGTGCCATGAAGCTATGCGAGCTCTCGGGTTTGTCGCTGGTGATTCAGACATCGCTCGCGACAGCCGTCTCCGAGATTGCGCGGTGTGCAATTGAGTACGGCAAAGAAGCAACACTTACACTGGCTATAGATTCTGAGAAAGGAAGAAAGTTAATCAAGGCAATCATTTCGGATCGCGAAGATTTTTCTCCCCAGTGTACCGAGGCCGCCAGCTACGCAAAGAGACTCGTTGATGAAGTGAATCTTGTTAAAAATGGCAAAGAACTCCAGGTCGTTCTGAAACAAAATGTGGGTTTCCAAGGACTGTTGTCGGAGAACAAGATCCAGTCGTTCGTGGAATACTTCGAACAGGAACCGCCAATCTCGGCATACGATGAATTAAGAAGAAAGAATTTACTCCTGCAGGATTTTGCAGAGAAGCTTCGTGAGAGCGACTCGGATTACCGTATCCTCACCGACTCGCTGCCGATCATGATGTTCACGGTAAGCAATCGTGGAACGATCACTTATACGAACAGGTGGCTGAAAGAATTCCTTGGAACAACACCGTCTGAGGTAAACAGCCCCGCCTGGCAGAACTTCATTCATCCCATCGACTATCCCGGCTTCTATAAAGAGTTGAATAACGCCATCACGCGACAGGTTGCGTTCAACGGCGAATATCGCTTCAAGGAAAAAGATACAGACACGTACCTCTGGCACCTCGTGTCCATACTGCCTTTAAAAAATGACAAGCAGGTGATCCTTCGCTGGACTGGCCTGCTGGTAGACATTAATGCGCAAAAGATGGTGGAGCAAACTTTAAAAGACAACAAAGAACTTCAGGCTACGCAAAAAGAGCTCTTCAATCACCAGGCAGAGCTGCAGAAGAAAGTGATCGAGCTCAACCGCAGCAACCACGAGCTCGAACAATTCGCGCACCTTGCTACGCACGATCTCCAGGAGCCGCTGCGGAAACTGTTCTTTTACTCAGATCTGCTCAAGAAAAAATTCAGTGCCACCATGGATCCTTCGGCTGTAACGACACTTAATAACATGGCCAGCGCAGCCTCGAGAATGAAAGAGCTCATCAACGACCTGTTGAGTTATTCCAGGTTACAGAAACAGGATGTGACCTTCGAAGAGGTGAAGCTTAACGAAGTAATGGCCGATGTGGTTAAAGACCTCGACCTGCAGATTCGCGAGAAACTCGCAACACTCGAAGTGATGGAGCTTCCTGTTATCACCGGCAATGTTTTAAGACTGAGGCAATTGTTCAGCAATCTTGTATCGAATTCCCTCAAGTATTCGAGAGATGGAGTGCCTCCGCACATACAAATAACCGTCGAGAATCACGCCCCGGAAATATTGATCAGGTTCCGCGACAACGGCATCGGCTTCGAGGAAAAACACAAGGAAAGGATCTTTGGATTGTTCGAAAGGCTGCATACACGCGAGCAATTTCCCGGCACGGGTATTGGACTCTCGATCTGTAGAAAGATTGTGGAACTACATCACGGTAAAATATCAGCCAATGGGTCGCCCAACGAATTTGCCGAGTTCGAGATCACATTGCCGTTAACTCAACTCGTCACAGCCGAGTCGGAAGTATGAGCGGTTCTTCCATTTTTGTTGTTGACGACGATAAAGAAGACCAGCTCATCCTGGGCGAATACTTCAGGGAGATCGGTATCGCCGATCGCGTGAGATTCTTTGACAATGGTGAGATAACGATCAACTTTCTTGAAAATAACGGGGATACTTCATCGCTACCAGGATTAATTGTCCTTGATCTTAATATGCCCGTTCTGAACGGCACACAAACTTTACTTTATCTAAAACGGGATGCGAGGTATAAGCACATTCCAGTAATTATCTTCTCGACCTCAGAAAATGAAGATGAGAGAAGAAAATGCCTCAGCTTCGGGGCGGTGGATTATCTTGTAAAACCTATGAGTTACGAGGAAGGTGAGGCGATCGTAAAACGATTCGCCTCCTACCTCGATTAGTTCAGGTATTTCAAATAATATTAAAGTTTGCCGGTAGATTTCTTTGCATCATCTACAGCCTTCTCTGCGCTCTTAGCCATATCGAGATGGTGTTCAAGCGTGGAAATTTTACCCGCAGCCCATGACTTCAGGTCTGGGTCATCGCCCTTTTCAGCTTCCTTCTTGAACGCATCGATATCATCCTTGTGATCTTTTACCATGTGATCAGTAAATGCGTCGTCGAAATCCCGGCCGCTTTTCTCCGCCAGATCATTATAAGTTTTCTGGCAATCTTCACTTAAAGTTGTTGGAAGGGAAATGTTCTTGGTTTGCGCAAGAGCTTTCAACTCTTCGTTCGCCTTTGAGTGATCATCGACCATCATCTTACCCAGATTCTTCACTTCAGGTGATGTTCCCTTCTGTTGAGCGAGCTCACCCAGTTTCACCTCGAGCATGCCGCCGTCTGCAGCCTTGACCGCGAACTCGGCGTCATTCTCGACCTTAGTATCGTCGAACTTCGCGTCGTTCTGATCCTCTGCTACTTCTTTGCTGTCTTCGTTGTCAGTCTTGTTAGGTGAACACGATGTTGCGAGAAATAATGCAGATGCGAATATCGCTGCATTTAACATTATCTTTTTCATAGTCTTTTTTTCATTTGGTTATTGTAATGTGCTTTACAAAATTCTAACCAGATTTTAAGCCTATTTGATTTTAACTCATGGTAAAGTTTGATGCTGGCACAGTTGTTGGATTACTGGAGACGTTGAACCTTTTAAAGGGAGTGGCTCACAACCTTAAGCCAAAAGCAGACAGGTTGGCCTGAGAAACGAAATCCCTCGAACTTGATACTGGGTAATACCAGCGCAAGGAATAAGGTTTAATAATAGAGGTTATTTTCCTGGTAGATCAGTAAAACGATAGACCATCAAAATAACCTCTTCTTATTTTTAGCGATACTCTTCTTCCTGCATCGCCATCTCCGCTGCTTCGTCGTTCACGTCTCTCGCGATCTCGCTAAGCAGCTCATCGGTTTCCTCCTCTTCTTCCAGGCTCTTTCCGAGAAGATCACTCAACCTGTCTTCGCCCAGCACCTCTGCGAGCTCACAGAGCGAGCCATACGATGCTATCTCGTAATGTTCGATCTTCTGACAACCAATGATCAATGCCGAATCTCTTACGGCACTCCTGCCGAATTCGCGAATGGTCTTTTTGGCTTCATCGATCAATCCCTTCATGGCTACACACTCTTCGCCACTATTCATATCGATACCCATACGTTCGAAAGCCTTTTCCAACCTGGCGGCTTGCTTCTTCGTTTGTTCGAGGTGTTGTGTAATTGCTTCCTCAAGCTCGTCATTGTCTACAGCCTGGATAACCTCCGGCAAAGCAGCCACCAATTGCTTCTCGGCGCTGTAGATATCTTTCATTCCATGCTCTAAAAGGCTGTGAAGAGTTTGTTCCTCTTTCCGGGAACCTGACTTCCCATTTTGTTCCTCGCGCGATTTGCCCTTGCCTTCCTGTGACTTCGAGTCTTCGTTTTGAACTTTAGTGCTCATGCTTAAAATTTTTTAGATGTTTTGCTTATTAATGTTCTATTGTGATTATCTGGAGCGACGACGCGCACTTACGCGTCCGCCACGTGAACGTCCACCGTCATGCGAAGCACGTCCGCCCATTGCAGCGATCCGCCGCACTTCGGAACGAGGCATGGTTTCGAAGCCACGGTGTGATCCCTGGCGACCCTGGCCCCGGTTACCCTGGTTCCTGTTGTCCTGGTTCCGGTTTCCGTTCTGATCCTGGTTGTAGCTCGTGTTGTACCCCTGGTTATAACCCTGACCATACCGTTGGCCATACTGGTTGTCTCCGCGATTCTCTCTTCCATATCCTCCACCATTTTGCCTGTAGCCATCCTGGCCGCTACGATAGTTCCTCTCGCGTCCATATCCGCCACGTTCGTTGCCACTGCGATCGCTCTCCCAACCACCACGTTCGTTGCTATAGTTGTCTTCCTGGTAGTCGTTTCGGTCGCCATAGCTTTCACGATAGCTTCCTCCGTAATTATCATCTTCGTAATCGTTGTTCATATTGCGGTAGCTGCCACGGCCATTGTTGTAGTCGTTGTCACCACGATCTTCGTTCTCGTTCCAACCGCGTTCGCGGTTCTGTGGGTAATCGGCGTAATCGTCCTCGTAATTGTCGTAGTCGGCATATTGCGATTCGCGGTTGTTGTTGCGTCCGTAACCACGATCGTCATTATAATCGTTGTCGTATCTGCCCCTTCTTGATTGTGAAGACGTAAAGCGCCCCTCGGAATCTCTTTCCTGGAAAGAGTTTCCACCTCTCGATCTATTGTGTTGCATGATTGGTTGAATTATTTGTGGTCCCGTCGCACAATTATTAATCCTTAGGGTTTATTAATGACGGACATCATCATACGATTGAACAATCGATGATATAAACACGAGTGAATGAATGAGGCGTGGAATTATTCGTACCAGGCGTGTACTTCTTGTCCAATCGCATTCACAAGTCCCTGCGGCACGTCGGTAAGCTTCCAACCTTTACTGGTGCATTTGATCACTCCAAGATGTTCGTTGTTGAGCGTAACGTCCAGTTGTTTGCACACTCCTCCTTCGCAGCTCGACATGACCGGCACCCCCATACCCTTATATTCTTTACCCTTGTATTCGAATTCGAGCGGAACGGGTATCGCCTTCTCGGGCTCTTTCTCGATCTCGGCGATCATTGCCTTTAGCAGCTTCACAAGATTCTTCTTTTTAGTTGCATCGGTAACGCTCCATTTATCCTTACCAGCCCGACGGTGTGCCAGCTTAAACTTCACTCCTACCATCGACGTGGAGTAATCGTCGGCGTTGAGCTTCTCAACGAATTGATGGGATAGTATAAACCAGTGATAGGCGGTCCCAACCGGTGCTCCGGATCCCTCGGGGGCATGACCGGCTCGTCGCTTTGTAACACTGTAAGTTATTTCCCAGCGATCGGGCGTTACTTTTGTCTCTCGCCACACACCTTTATCATAATTCCATTTGTGGCTTCTTCCGATCTTCATGCCGGTGTATCGCTGACCTTCAAACTCTTTGAAAGAGTTGTATGATTTCTTTGAGTGTGTTACCATGTCGATGTTATATGAAACACAAAACTCAAATACTATACCGCCATCGTTGGGGTGACGTCACACCATGATTCTACACACTTGTCGAAAAAAAAGAACAAATGGTATATGACGATACAAGCATTCCACACGATCAAACGTTTATTTGAAAATGGCACACATTTTAATAAGAGTTAAAACATCCCGTTGTACGCGATTGTGGAGATATGTGGGATTGGGAGGCGTACAACGGGCTTATTTACGGCATTAGAAACACTTCGGTGTCAAAGAACTTTGGCGTGCGCGATTGGAACAGGTGCATCAGCAGGCAAATTATAGATAGATACTCCTGACAAAAAATCACTACCGCGTACGCCAAAACAAATCACAATAGGTGGACCGCCATATCCTGACGGTCCACATTTGACCTCTCCCTCCGACAATTCAACGATAAAAACAACTGTTCACCAATAACGGCGGGATCATGATTACACGCGACGGCAATACGATAAGCTTATGGCAGCAAAATGCCAACGGCTTCAAACCAACACTGGTCTCCGACCAAAGAAAATTCGACGTCGGCATTGCCGGGGGCGGCATTACCGGTATTACCACCGGTCTGCTCCTGCAGCGCCTGGGCAAGTCTGTCATCATCTTCGACTCGTGGCATATCGGCTTCGGAACAACAGGAGGTACCACTGCTCACCTCAACACGTTGCTTGATACATCTTATCCGCAGATCATCGACGATTTCGGCAAAGACAAAGCAAAGCTCGTCGCTCAAGCTGCGAAAGACGCGCTGAACCTCGTCGGTGAGCACGTCTCAAAATTCAATATCGCATGCGGATACAGCGACGTGAGCGCTTACCTGTATTCGCAAAATCGCAAAGAGAACAACGAGCTCATTTCTATTCATGAAGCCTGTCGCGATGTAGGTATCGAGACCGAGTTTGTGGAAAATCTCCCCATCGACTTCAAATACGATAACATATTGATGTTTAAACACCAGGCCAAGTTCAGTCCGTTGGACTATGTGTACGGATTGGCTCTCGAGTTCGAGAAGGCTGGTGGGATCATACGCCAGAACTGCCGTGTAAATGACGTCAATGGTCGCGATCCGCTCAGTGTCGAGACAACCGATGGTATGTTCGAAGTGAGATCATTCGTCTTCGCTACACACATTCCGCCCGGTGTAAACCTGCTCCACCTGCGCTGCGTTCCCAATCGCAGCTACGCAATGAGCGTGCGCCTCAACAGCGGAAACTACCCGGAAGGTCTCATCTACGACATGAAGGATCCTTACCATTATTATCGCAGCCAGGTCGTAAATGGTGTTAACTATCTCATCGTTGGCGGCTACGATCATAAGACGGCTCACAAGTCGAATACTTCCGAAAGCTTCCTTCAACTCGAAGCCCACGTGCGTGGAAAATTTGATGTCGCAGAAGTCACAAACAAGTGGTCATCCCAATATTATGAGTCGGTAGATGGTTTGCCGTACATCGGTCACCTTCCCGGTAAAGACGAGGATGTGTATGTGGCTACAGGCTTCGGTGGAAATGGAATGACATACAGTCACGTTGCAGCACGGATCATTTCGCACCTCATTATGAAGTTGCCCGATCCATACCAGGGCGTCTTCCATCCTTCGAGGATCAAGCCGGTTGCCGGCTTCACCAACTTCGTTAAGCATAATGCCGATGTGGTGAAACAATACTCACATAATTGGCTTCCGCTCGACGAGATCGAAGAGTTGAGCTCACTCGCTCCCGGCGAAGGAAAAGTTGTGAAGTACCACGACGAAAGTGTAGCACTTCATAAGGACGAACATGGCGGACTTCATGCGGTGCGCCCCATTTGTACGCACCTGGGCTGCTCTGTTACATGGAATATGGCCGAGCAGAGTTGGGATTGTCCTTGTCATGGAGCACGATATTCGCCCGATGGTGAAGTGTTGAATGGACCGGCGAGCGAGGATCTGGAGAGAATAGCGCTCGAAGAACAGACGGAGACGCCGAAGCCGATAGAACATTAGAGAGATTGATCATTAACGATTGAACATTGATGATTGATCATTGCATTGGGCCATTGGATCAATGCAATGGTCAATCGTCAACGAACAATCGTTAATGGTCAATGATCAATCTTGCTTCCCTACTCCGCACGCAGAACCTTTGCCGGATCGGCTTGCGCAGCACCAAGTCCTTTTGAGACCACGGTTCCCAATACAACTATCATTGTTGCCGTAAGCCCGATAGCAAAATATGCAACGCTCCAATCTATCCTAAAAGCGAATCCAGTAAGCCACTGGTTGATAATAACCCACGTCAACGGAGCTGATATCACGAACGCAACAGTAACAAGCACCAAATATTCTTTCGAGAGCAGGTAAAGAATGTTTCTAACCGAAGCTCCCAACACTTTCCTGATACCGATCTCATTCAGGCGTTGTCCGGCGATAAAAGATATCAGGCCATAAAGACCGATAACCGCGGTAGCGATCGACAGGAGTGAAAACACCAGGAATACATTGCCGAGGCGTTGCTCTTTTTCATATACATGCTGGATCGATTGATCCAGGAACTGAAATGAGAACGGCTTGTCGGGTTCTATATTTTTCCATTCACGCTCCATTGCAGCGATAGCCTGCGTAGTCTGACCTTGCTGAACGTTGACAGCAACATACCAGTATGGACCTCCGAACCAGATCACGATAGGATCGATCTGTTTTTGCAGCGGCTCGAAGTTGAAATCTTTAACAACACCGATAACACGCCCTTGCTTTTCGGGGCGGAAGGCATGGTCGATCGCTTTGCCAACAGGCTTATCCCAATGGAATGCTGTGGCCGCAGCTTCGTTGATGATGAAACCCGAAAGCGAATCGGTGGAAACTTCGCGGGAAAAATCCCGACCGTCGACAATCTCGAGACCCATCGTATTCACAAAGTCGTGTGTGACATTCAGTATTTTAATGAACTGGGTCTTGTCGTAACCTTCTACCGCAAAATCCATGAACTGTACTTCGCGACCGATCGGCTCCGACACCGACGAGACGTTACGGATAGACGTTTCTGCAAGCAGGTTATTCTTGAATGAGTGGTATTTCTTAACGATCTGCGTGTCGCGAACGGTGAGCAACACGACCTGGTCTTTATCGTAGCCGAGCGGTCGTTCCTGAATGTATCGCAGTTGTTCGAAGATCACCACGGTTCCGATAACAAGGAAGATGGCTATCGCGATCTGCATTCCGACCAATGCTTTTCTGAATCGTGCTCCGCCTTGTCCCGCCTTCCAAACACCTTTTAGAACGCGCTGCGGCTCCAGCGATGAGATGAACAGCGCCGGAAAAATCCCGGAGACGAGGCCAGTCACTGCAGCAAACAATACGATACCGGTTAACAACCAAAGGTCGCGCGTGATCTCAATATTCAACGGAACAGCCAATAGTCCACTGAACAACGGCAACGTGATCTGCAGTAATAAGAACGCGATCAGCAACGATACAAGGCATATCGCGATGGATTCCATCAGGAACTGGAAGCGCAATTGGGACTTCATCGCTCCAAGAACTTTACTGATGCCGATCTCCTTGAATCTTCCCGATGCAATGGCCATCGAGATATTGATGAAGTTGATCGCCGAAACCAATAGCACCAGTACACCGACCGACATGAAAATATAAAGATTGCCGATGTCACCATTTTGAACGATATCGGTATTGTAATCGAACTTCGAATAGAGGTGGACTTTTTCCAGCGGCTGCAGGTAGAAATGAATGTCGTTTTCCTTTACCGATTCGGGACTTGCTTCAAGGGCGAGCTGATTGATCCCTTGCTCCACAACGGCAACTTGTGCGGGATCGGGAATCGTCATATAAGTCCAGAACCAATCGATGTTCCAGCTCTCGAGGATCTTCGGATTGAGTGAAGCCATGGGCACAAGGAAGTCGAACTGAATATGCGTAGCTGAAGGCAGGTCTTTCAACACACCCGTAACTTCGACGTCCTGGCGGCCATTGAACTTAAGCACTTTGCCCAGGGCATCTTCGCCGGGGAAGTACTTCTTTGCCATCGATTCGGTGATGACAACCGAGTTGGTATGTTTGAGTGCTGTCGACGCGTCGCCGGCGAGAAAAGGAAAATTGAAAACATCGAAAAACGTAGAGTCGCCAAAGATCACACGGTTCTCATAGTTGATCTTCTCTTCGTAGCGGAATGTTGGTTCGAGCCTTGAATATTTATAATTATAGATCCTTGTGTACTTAGCGATGGACGGAAACTTCTCCGCCAGTGCGGGGGCAAGTGCGGGATACACCGTGGGAATATGATTGGTATTCCCTCCCACCACCGACGACATCGTTATGCGGTAGATCGACTCCGGGTTCGCAAACATCTTGTCGTAGCTGAGCTCGTGCCGCACATAAAGTGCTATTACTATAAAACACGAAAGGCCTACGGAGAGGCCAGCGATGTTGATAAATGAGTGTAAAAAGTGCTTGCGCATATTGCGAAGCATCATTCTAAGGTTGTTTCGGAGCATAGTGGCGGTGATGGATCTTTAGGTCAACGGAAAAACAATTACCGGCGTTACAACTTTTTACACGGGAGGACGTTTGACTTTCTCATATTTGTTCTACAATTTAGTAACATAATGGAACGCAGACCACCTCGACTAGCGCAAAAACTGCTGACAGTTTTCTTACGCGACGACCTTGCAGAAGAGGTCATTGGTGATCTCGAAGAGAGTTTCTATAGACAGAAATCACCGTTTCGTGCCCGGGTCCATTATTGGTACCAGGTCTTCAACTATATCCGTCCTTTCGCGCTGCGCAGAAAGCAGTTCCATCCCTTAACACACATCGATATGTTCAAAAATTATTTTACAGTCGGCTGGAGAAATCTCCTGAAGCATAAAATGTACTCGACCATCAATATCGGTGGCTTCGCATTGGGTATTGCCGCCTGCGCATTGTTGGCGTTATACATCAAGGGTGAATTAGGTTATGATAAATTTTACAAAAATGGCGACAGGATCTACCGAGTCATAGGACATAGTCAGTGGAGAGAACATATCGGGTCCGGTGTGCATTTCTCTCATCCGTTCGGCAGCGTTTTGAAAGAATCTTTTTCCGAGATCGAAGAGGTTGGATACTATAATGCGGTCGTGAACTTTGGAGCAGGAAGCAGTGAAGTTCGCCGAACCGATCGCGTCGAGAATACTCACGAAGAAAAGATCGTTTACGCCAGCCAGGGTTTACTCGACATCCTGGAAATGCCATTTGTCCGCGGCAATCCGTCGAAGGCGTTGACCGACCCAAAGACGGTTGTTATTACCGAGAGCATAGCAAGAAAATATTTCCGCGATGAGGATCCCGTTGGTAAGTCCATCATCCTTAACGATAATCCCGAAAAGGTCTATGCGATCACGGGTGTTGTAAAGGATTTTCCCTCCAACTCTCACTTCAACTATGATTTCATGATCACGCTGGCCGGCGATCCGTTCTGGAAGGGCGAAAGCACAAGCTGGTGTTGCAACAACTATGTGAATTATGTTCGTCTGAGACCCGGGACCGATGTGATCGCCTTCCAGGAAAAGATCGCGCCACTGACCAAACGTTATATACTGCCCGAGATGAAAGAACCCGATGCGATAGAATGGGCCAACAGTTTCTTTTACACACTTCAGCCGGTACGCAACATTTATCTGAATACCGAGGACTACCACGACGATCTCACGCATGGCGATATCCGTTTCATCTGGCTCTTCGGAAGCATTGCTGTTTTTATACTCATACTTGCCTGCATCAACTTCATCAACCTTTCGACAGCACGGTCGGCGAATCGTGCGAAGGAGGTGGGCATTCGCAAGGCTATTGGTTCAATGCGGATCTCGGTGATCCGTCAATTCCTGGCGGAGTCGCTTCTCTTTAGTTTCATCGCGCTGATCGTTGGTGTTGTGCTGACGCAATTGTTTATCCCGATCTTTAATGATCTTGTTGGTAAGTCGATCGATTTTCCGTGGACTGAATGGTGGTTGCTTCCGTCGATCGTTGCAATAGCGATTGTTGTCGGGCTTATCGCCGGAATTTACCCTGCGTTCTATCTGTCGGCATTCAAACCTATAAAAGTTCTGAAGGGAAGCATAGCCGGTGGAAGCCGCAATGCCACTGTACGAAGCATGCTGGTGATCTTCCAGTTCACGATATCGATCGTGTTGATCGTTGGGACTATAGTGATCGATCGGCAGATGAGCTATGCACTGAATAAAGATCTAGGCTTCGATAAAGAAGATCTATTGGTGCTTCATGGGACCGTAACACTCGGAGATAAGCTCAGGCCTTTCAAAGATGAGTTGTTGAAGCTCTCGCAAGTGAAGTCGGCTACGAGCAGCAATTACCTGCCTGTGAACGACGGCAAGCGCGACGGTGGATCTACATCATTCGAAGATCCTTCCCTCCCGCAAGATCTTCACGGTCAGCAGTGGGAAGTAGACCAGGATTACGTAAAGACCATGGGATTCAGGATACTCAGGGGACGTGACTTTGATTCACGTATCGCATCCGATTCAGCAGCGATGATCATCAACGAGTCGATGGCGAAACAATTCGGAGATATTGATCCGATCGGTGCACGTGTAAAAAACTACAGAGGCACATTCACCATTATTGGTATCGTTCAGGATTTCCACTTCCACACCTTAACACAGGAGATCTCCCCGGTCACGCTATTCACAGTAAAATCAAGGACAAACATTGTAACCGTGAGATTACAGCCGGGCAGTGATTCAGCAGCTGTCGAAGCAGTGTCGGAGACCTGGAAGAAGTTCTCTCCCAATCAGCCCATTCGTTTCGAATTCCTGGGCGACCGTTTTACGCGCACTTACGACGACGTTAAGCGTTTTGGAGTGATCGTAAAGATCTTTGCATCGCTTGCGATCGTTGTGGCGTGCCTTGGACTATTTGCACTGTCGGCTTTCATGATCGAGCAGCGGGGCAAAGAGATCAGTATTCGAATGGTGCTCGGTGCGCCGGTTGCTCACATACTTCGTTTGCTCTCGCAGAACTTTGTGATGTTGGTTGGAGTATCGTTCATCATAGCAACGCCGGTCGCGTGGATTATGATGAGTCGATGGCTGGAAGACTATGCCTATAAAATAACGATCAGTTGGGAAATCTTTGCGGTTACAGGAACAGCTGTGCTTGTTATTGCCCTGGCGACGATAGGATATCAAACGGTCGCAGCATCGGTAAAAAATCCGGTTGAGAATCTAAAGTCGGAATAAACAGCAGAATATCGAATATCCAATGTAGAACAGTTGAAGTTATGGATTACGACATCCAATCTCCAACCTGACCTTCTGCGGTCCTGCTGTTCGATATTCGTCTGTTCTTCTGTTCTTAGAGTCGGAGTAAACAGCAGAATATCGAATATCGAATGTAGAACAGTTGAAGTTATGGATTACGACATCCAATCTCCAACCCGAACTTCTGCGGTCCTGCTGTTCGATATTCGTCTGTTCTTCTGTTCTTAGAGTCGGAGTAACAGCAGAATATCGAATATCGAATGTAGAACAGCTGAAGTTTTGGGTTACGACATCCAATCTCCAACCTGACCTTCTGCGGTCCTGCTGTTCAATATTCGTCTGTTCTTCTGTTCTAAAGTCGGAGTAACAGCAGAATATCGAATATCCAATGTAGAACAGTTGAAGTTATGGGTTTACGACATCCAATCTCCAACCTGACCTTCTGCGGTCCTGCTGTTCAATATTCGTCTGTTCTTCTGTTTTTAAAGTCGCTGTAACAGCAGAATATCGAATATCGAATGTAGAACAGCTGAAGTTTTGGGTTACGACATCCAATCTCCAACCTGACCTTCTGCGGTCCTGCTGTTCAATATTCGTCTGTTCTTCTGTTCTTAGAGTCTGAATAATAAGATCACGCCTCCAAACCCTATCGCAAATCCCATAATTGCTCCAACGAGGATCTCGCGGGGCACATGGGCATTTAGTTGCAACCGCGACGACATTACTACACCCGCCATCGCCAGCGCTCCAACCGTCGGATACAACAACAGCCCTTCTTCCGAAGCATTATTGAGCGGCAGAAGAATTCCAATAATTCCACAGATGGCCACGGCGTGTACACTCACTTTATAAAACAGGGTAACAACAGCCGACGAGATCACCATCGTCGTGATGATCATCATAAGCTTCAACACATTCGGTACCGGGAATTTCCAGTAGAACATGAACGTAACAACACAATAAAGGATCGTTACGAAGGCAAAGGGCAGTGTGCGGTCCGCACGGTTGAACAGGTGAAGATCTTTGATGGTACCTGTGACCCTGAAGAAAATGAAGTTCAGCGACGGCAGCAGGAACGTCATCAGGAATATCAAAAAGATAAACCATGGCGACGGGTGTATCGGCTGAAATATGATCGGGAAAAAGAACGCGAGAATAATAAAGAGGTACGTGGTCATCAACAACGGGTGGAAGACCACGGAGATAATTTTAGCAGCTTGTGTCAAGGGGGAATCAGGATTTACAAGGTACGATTTAGGAATTAGGATTTAGAGCTCTTTCCTCAATCGAGCCACCGGTATATTCATTTGTTCGCGATACTTTGCAACCGTCCTTCGGGCAATGTTATATCCTTTTTGGTTCAACAGCTCTTCCAGCTTGTCGTCGGAATAAGGCTTGCCCTTATCTTCAGCTTCGATCAGCTCCTTGATGATCTGCTTCACCTCACGGCTACTTACCTCCTCGCCAGAATCGGTAGCGATGCCTTCGGAGAAGAAATATTTCAAAGGATAAACACCGAAGTCCGTCTGAACGGTCTTGCTGCTTGCGACGCGGCTTACTGTGGAGATATCCATGTTGATCATCTGTGCGATGTCTTTAAGGATCATCGGTTTCAGCTTCGTCTCGTCGCCCTCCAAAAAGTAATCATATTGGAAGTCGACGATGGCACGCATTGTCTTCAGTAATGTTTGTTGGCGTTGCTTGATGGCGTCGATAAACCATTTTGCAGCATCGAGCTTTTGCTTAACGAAGCTTACCGCTTCTTTGAGTTTTTTGTCTTTCTTATCGCTCTTGTCGTAAGCTTTGAACATCTCGGAATACGATCGGCTAATGCGAAGCTCGGGGGCGTTGCGTGAGTTGAGCGCAAGCTCAAGTTTACCGTTGTTGTTGGTAAGAATAAAGTCCGGGATAACGTATTGGTTCTTGACCATACCCGTTACGCTTTCGCCGCCGGGTTTTGGATTGAGTCGAACGATGAGTTCGATGGCATCCTTGATATAGTCCTCGTCGTCGAGGTCGAGCTTCTTGAGGATCTTGGGATAATGCTTTTTGGTGAATTCGTCGTAGCACTCCGTGAGGATCCTTTTTGCGACGATCACATCCACATCCTGGCCATCGTCCATGCGCTCGAGCTGAAGAAGCAAACATTCCTGCAGGCTTCGTGCGGCGATACCTGCGGGGTCGAACCTCTGGATCATCAGGAGAACATCTTCAACTTCATCGATGTTGGTATGGATGTTTTGTGAGAAGGCCAGGTCGTTTACTATTGCTTCGAGGTCGCGACGAATGTATCCGTCGCCTTCGATGCTTCCAATAAGTTGTTTACCGATAGCCAAACGACGCTCGTCGAGGCCGAGGAAACCGAGTTGTGTTACCAGTGTTTCCTGTAACGAGCTCGATGTTGCGATAGGCATTTCTTTGTCTTCGTCATCGTCGCCGTCGTAGGTTTTATAGCCACTGTAGTCATCATCGCGGAGATAATCTTTTATGTCAAGATCTTCGTCGTTCGATGTTGGCGTTTCTTCCTGGCTATCGTCTGGTGTGTCTGTGGTCTCTTGTGTTTCCTGGGTTTCCTGAGTTTCTGGTGTTTCAGCTTCTTGTTCGTCTGATCCTTCTTCGAGAACCGGGTTCAATTCCAATTCTTCCTCCACTCTTTGCTCCAGCTCAGCTGTGGGCACCTGCAACAGTTTTATGAACTGTATTTGCTGTGGCGACAGCTTCTGTTGTAACGATTGATTTAATCCGAGTCTCTGCATTTATCTGTTTCGATAGACCAAATTTACCCCAATTAATTCCTCAATTAAAAGAAGAATTGACGCTGATTTTCGAATATAATTTTCGTGATGAAATACGGCCCCAGTGTGCACCACACCTTGAGCAGGCAATTACCCAATATGCTTTGATAAACAGCCTAAAATCACTTTTTTTGCAGCCATCTTTTGAACAGGCTTTCAACAATGAAACGAACAAAAATCAAAGAATTATTGACCACAGCACCATCGGGGCAGAAAGTCCTGGTTTTAGGCTGGGTTAGAACCTTTCGCAACAACCAGTTTATTGCCATCAACGATGGCTCTACGATCCAGAATATTCAGGCTGTTGCAGCATTGAATTCGTTCGACGAAAGCTTATTGAAACGGATCACGACCGGCGCATGTATCTCCGTCGAAGGCGAGCTCATAGCCTCTCCCGCAAAAGGACAGGCCGTTGAAGTGAAGGCTACGAAAATCGAGATCCTAGGAGATTGCGACGCGGAAAAATTCCCGCTTCAACCCAAGAAGCATTCGATGGAATTCCTTCGCGAGATCGCATACCTGCGTGGACGCACAAATACATTCGGAGCAGTAATGCGCATCCGTCACGCAATGGCATTCGCCGTACATAAGTTCTTCAACGACCGCGGTTTCTTTTACCTGCATACTCCCGTGATCACCGGCTCCGATGCCGAAGGCGCCGGGGCAATGTTCCGTGTAACTACACTCGATGCCAACAACCCTCCCCGCGACGAGCAGGGACACATCGATCATAAACAGGATTTCTTTGGTAAAGAGACTAACCTCACTGTGTCGGGTCAGCTCGAAGGTGAAACCTATGCTCTTGCACTTGGTGAGATCTATACGTTTGGTCCAACCTTCCGTGCGGAAAATTCAAACACCGCGCGACATCTCGCAGAGTTCTGGATGATCGAGCCCGAAATGGCATTCTATGATCTCCAGGACAACATGAAACTGGCGCAAGACTTCCTTCAATACCTCGTTAAGTATGCTCTCGAAAACTGCGTCGAAGATCTCGAGTTCCTCGACAAGCGTGCTACCGAAGAGGATGCAGCGAAGCCTCAAGATCAACGCAACGAACTCTCGCTGTTGCAACGATTGAAGTTTGTCATGGAGAACGACTTCGAAAGAGTATCGTATACCGAAGCGATCGATATCCTTCGCAACTCGAACCCCAACAAAAAGAAGAAGTTCTCATACATCATCGACAAATGGGGAGTTGATATCCAAAGTGAACACGAGAGGTTTCTTGTAGAGAAACATTTTAAGAAACCCGTTATACTTTATAACTATCCCAAAGACATCAAATCGTTCTACATGCGGCAGAATGAAGACGATAAAACCGTTGCCGCGATGGATGTTCTCTTCCCCGGTATCGGTGAGATCATCGGTGGATCGCAACGCGAGGAACGTTATGATAGACTGTTGAAGCGTGTTACGGAGCTAAACCTTCCTGAGAAAGATCTTTGGTGGTACATGGATCTTCGCAAATACGGGTCGGCACCACATAGCGGGTTCGGTCTTGGCTTCGAAAGATTGATGTTGTTTGTAACAGGTATGACGAACATCAGGGATGTGATCCCATATCCTCGTTTTCCAGGTAACGCTGAATTTTGATGTCATCCCGTCCGTGATCAACCGCAGAAGCGGAAAGATCCCCGTAATCGACGCAGTCATTAATACCCGTGGTTGCGGTCGGGTCTGTAGTTGACCCTTGTGATATGAATGAGTGAAGGCGTCGGTTTCTTCTTTGTTTTGAACTTCGGCGCCTTTCCTTTTTTCTTGAAGTAGTACACATCAGATTTCATTGCCACCGGGCAAGTTTCTTCAGCGCAACTACCAAGTAATAAGAGGCCGGTAATGAGTGTTATGATGATGCTCTTGACTCGCATTCTTTCAAAAATTAAAAATTAAATTGCACCCATGCAAAAACACCACCTTTTATCCCTGATAATGGCCTTTTTGGCGGTTGCGACCTATGGTCAGAACTTCGACGCAAATAAGATCAAGGCTCACATCAAGACCCTGGCGAGCGATGCCTATCAGGGTCGTGGCACCGGGTCGGCCGGTGAAAAGAAAGCCAACGATTACATCGAATCGGAGTTCAAAAAGCTGAAGCTGATCCCAAAAGGTGAGGACGGCTTCGATCAATCATTCCCGTTCCGAGGTGGTGTGCATGGTACCGGTGCAGAGGGCACTGCCACCAACATCGCCGGGTACATCGATAACGGTGCGGAGAACACAATTATTATTGGAGCGCACTACGATCACCTCGGTTTGGGCAACGATGGCAGCTCGCTCGATCCCAACCCGCAGAATAAGATCCACAATGGCGCCGACGACAATGCGTCTGGAACTGCGGGCGTCATCGAATTAGCTCGCTACTTTCAGAACAACGGGAGGAAAGAGAAGTATAACTTCCTTTTCCTTTGCTTCAGCGGTGAAGAACTCGGTCTCTACGGCTCGAAATATTATACGGAACATCCCACCGTCGATCTTACGAAGGTCAACTACTATATAAACCTCGACATGGTTGGTCGACTCGACCCGACTACGAAAGCACTGCAAGTAATGGGAACAGGAACGAGCCCGGTATGGGAACCGTTGCTCAAGAAGCTGGCGAACGACCAGGTAAAGATCAGCACGGATTCATCGGGCACCGGTCCCTCCGATCACACTTCGTTTTACCTGAAGA
Organism: uncultured Ohtaekwangia sp.; assembly: GCA_964490505.1. Taxonomy (GTDB): domain Bacteria; phylum Bacteroidota; class Bacteroidia; order Cytophagales; family Cyclobacteriaceae; genus ELB16-189. Next base: position 561,622 of record CAZBCP010000004.1, read on the forward strand.
ACATTCCTGTGCTTCATTTCTTCACGGGATCGCATTCGGATTATCACAAACCTTCTGACGATTGGGAAAAGATCAACTTCGAGGGAGAAGCCGAAGTATTGAAATTGATCGCTAAGGTTATCGACGAACTCGACGCTTCTCCAAAACTTGCATTCTTAACAACTAAAAGTAAATCGATGTCTACACGTTCATCATTTAAAGTTACTCTCGGTATTATGCCCAGCTATAGCGGCGACGTAGAAGGTCTTAAGATCGACGGTGTTTCGGAGGGAAAGCCTGCACAGAAAGCAGGTCTCGCTGCCGGCGATGTTATCATCCAGATGGGGGACGTCGTGGTAAAAGATATCCAGAACTACATGGATGCGCTTGCGAAATTCGAAAAAGGACAGACCGTTCCGGTAAAGTTCAAGCGCAAAGACGAGACAAAGACTGTTAACGTCACTTTTTAATGAAAGCTTTTGCGAGCGACAACTACTCCGGTGTTCATCCGGAGATCATGGAAGCATTGCAGAAAGCTAATGCTAAGCACGCGGGTTCTTATGGCAACGACGATTACACAGCCCGCGCAGTAAACAAATTCAAGGAGATCTTCGGTAGCGATGTCGACGTCTTCTTCGTTTACAACGGAACAGCCGCCAATGTTCTTGGACTCACGACGATCACACAGTCATTCAATTCGATCATCTGTGCCGAAGGTGCTCATATCAACGTTGATGAATCGACGGCGCCGGAAAAATTTCTCGGTTGTAAACTCGTTACCATCGCTTCACCGGATGGCAAGATCACGGCGCAACAGGTAAAGGACAAAGTTCAACGCATTGGCGATCAGCACCATCCGCAAGCCAGGGTTATTTCCATCAGCCAGGCCAGCGAATACGGAACAGTATACAGTGTCGAAGAACTTAAAGCCCTGTCCGAAGTGGCGAGGACCAACGATATGTATTTTCACATGGATGGTTCGCGTCTCGCGAATGCCGCGGTCACTTTAAGCAGATCGTTCCGTGAATTTACGCGCGATGCGGGTGTGGACGTACTTTCGTTCGGGGGTACAAAAAACGGGCTGATGTTCGGAGAGGCGATCGTCTTCTTCAACGCGGGTCTTGCAAAGAATTTCATGTATCAGCGCAAGCAGGGAATGCAACTTGCTTCGAAGATGAGATTCATCTCGGCGCAATTCGAAGCATTATTGACCAATGATCTTTGGAAGCGGAATGCATCCCACACGAATTCATTGGCTAAAAAGCTAAGTAATGAACTAAGTAAGGTTGAAGGAATTCGGGTTACGCAAAAAGTAGAGGCAAATGGTGTGTTCGCAATTTTTCCGGCACACATCATCGAACCGTTGCAAAAAGAGTACCCTTTCTACGTGTGGGTTGAAAAAACGAATGAAGTACGATTAATGTGCAGCTGGGATAGCACAGAGGAAGAAATAAAGGGATTCGTAGAAAAGGTAAAGTCACTCGCCCGATAGTACCGTCTGCTGAATACCGGCTACCGTCTACTGAATACCGTCTACCGTCTACTTCTTCTCCACGGCATGACCTCCGAATTCATTACGCAACGCAGCCACAACTTTTCCTGCAAACGTATCTTCCTGTTGTGAGCGATAGCGCATCAGCAACGACATTGTTATCACAGGAGTAGGAACACCGAGTTCCAACGCCGTATCGATCGTCCACTTGCCTTCGCCGGACGAATGCATAATACCTTTGATTGATTGCAGGTTCTTATCCTTCGAAAGGGCATTTTCAGTAAGTTCCATCAGCCAGCTACGAATAACCGATCCGTGGTTCCAAACTCTTGAAACTGCGGCGAGATCGATCTGATCGTTGTACTTATGCAGCACTTCCATGCCTTCGGCAATAGCCTGCATCATTCCGTACTCGATACCATTGTGAACCATCTTGGTGAAGTGCCCACTGCCGAGCTTGCCGCAATAAAGATATCCATTGGGGACCGAGATCGACTTGAAGATAGGTTCGCAATAGTCGAAGATCTCTTTCTTGCCGCCGATCATTGTGCACGCGCCGTTGAGAGCTCCCTCCATACCACCACTTGTTCCGCAATCGAGGTAATGAACTCCGAGCTTCTCCAACTCACGTCCACGTGCAAGCGTATCTTTGAAATGAGAATTTCCACCGTCGATCACGATATCGTCGGGACTGAGATGCGCCTTCAGGTTAGAGATGATAACGTCAACCGTATTGCCGGCGGGTACCATGATCCAGATCACGCGGCGCGCCGGTACTTTTGAGGTAAGTTCGCTTACGGAAGGAGCTGTTGCGACGCCTTCTTTAACGATCTTCTCCATGGCTGCTTTATTGATATCAAAAGCAACCACCTGATGATTATTTTTCTTGAAATTGAGAGCGAGGTTGTACCCCATCTTTCCCAATCCAATAAGCCCTATCTGCATGGAAGAAGTTGGTTTCTTTGAGCCAGCAGTTTACACATTAGGATTGTTGCAAGCGAACGATATGAGAAAATTCTTTCTCCAAAAGCTGCGTGGATCGCGAAAAAACGCCATAAAGCTCGTCATAAAGAGGTATCAACGTGGTGTCCGGCTCGAACACCATCTTCTTTTCCGACCCATCGAAGGTCACGTCTTTGCCTATTCCCTTGAATGCTATAATAGCGGCCCCCAACGACGAAGCATCATTGACATCGTGAAGTGTAATACTCTTCTGAAGCACGTTAGCCATGATCTGCAACCAGAGCGGCGAGCGCACAAATCCGCCGCTGGCCAGTATTTCCGAAACGTGTTCAATAGATTGTTCGATACTCTCAACAATGCTGCGGATCTCGAGGCAGATGCCTTCGAGCAGGGCCCGCATCAAATGAGCCTGCGTATGATGCTGTGCCAGTCCAAAGAATACTCCCCTGAGATCGGGGTTATAGTGGGGAGCGCGCTCGCCAAAAACATAGGGTAGAAATACTAATCCACTTGCTCCCGCTTCAACAGTATTCGCAACCTTCGCGAACTCTACGATGTCGGGAGTCTTGCCGTGATAGAAATTATTACAGAACCAATTGAGAAGAACCGTTCCGTTGTTAGTAGCACCGCCCGATATGAACGTGTGCTCATCGAGACGATAATTAAAGATACGCTGACGTGGATCGGGCGAATATGTTTTAGATGCAATACGAACGGCGCCACTCGTCCCTATCGTTAACGACAATCGTCCCTTAGCCATTGCGTTGCTTCCGAGGTGTGCTGCACAACCGTCGCTCGCTCCTGGAACGATCGGTATTTTTTCATCAAGACCTAACGATGCCGCAACATCCTTCTTCAATCGCAGTGTGTTATCATAAGGCGAAACACAGGCCGATAATTTTTCTGTACCGATACCTGCAATACTCAATGCCTTCGAAGACCAGTTGAGTTGATGCACATCGAATAATCCGGTAGATGATGCAACAGAATGATCGACATGGAACCGACCGCATAAAACCTGGAACAGGTATTCTTTTATAGAGAGAAACTTCCAGGCATTCTTAATAATGCCAGGATCATTTTCACGCATCCACATCAACTTACACAAGGGCGACATGGGATGAATCGGTGTGCCGGTAGCGTTATAGATCTCTTTACCGACACTCGACTTCTGCAACTGTTGTGCCTGACTGGCGCTGCGCATATCGGACCATAGAATAAGTGGTGTGATGGGGACACCTTTGTGGTCGATAGCCATGAGACTATGCATGGCGCTGCTGACGCCGATCGCCTCAATACGAGGTGACGAGATGACGAGGTCACGAGGTAACACGTTGAACTGTTCAACCGCTGCGCGAATGATCTTTAAGATCCCGTCGGTTACAACTTTGGGGTCCTGTACGGCAAAGCCTGGCTGCGGAAATTCGGTGGGATAGAATTCTTGTGCGGAAGCAACTACTTTGCCCTCATCGGATACAATGAGGACTTTGGCGCTGGTGGTGCCAATGTCGATAGTTAGTACGAAGCTCATTTACGAGCCTCAAAATACAATATTAACGCTTAAGGAATTTGATGGTGCTACGACTATTAGATTCGTCGTCTCGAACGGCTAAAAGATAGTAGCCGACCGGAAGATCCTTCACTTTCAGACGGATCTCGAATTCGTCGATGGTTTCACTTTCGACTTCAACCGCGTTACCGATCACATTGTGAACAGTTAGTTTGGTCTTCTTCGCAATAGGATTCTCGAACCTGACGTTGAGGTATTCGATCGCGGGATTGGGAAAAACAGAGATCGCTTTCAGATCGACCTGGGGAGCACCATAAGATGTGGCTTCGTCCTTATGCTGGCCATAAGCCGAGAGGCCTATAACCGCGAAGGCGAGTACGAAAAATATGGTGTTAACGATCTTCACTTTCTTTTATTACGTCCTTATGTACCTCTTGGATACAATTTGTAAGCCAAAGGTTTAAAAATCCGTCCAAAAAACTACAAAATGGCACAAATGCCGTAAGGATTCGTCGACGGAGCTGCAAATTTCGCAGACTAACGACCGAAAGATTGCCCCAAAAATTCTACAAGGTCACCTGCCAGCATTGAGTTTTGGCCGATTTTGCCAGCCGCAAGGTCGCCAGCTTGTCCGTGTATGAAGACGCCGGCGATGGCCGCTTCGACGGCAGAATAGCCCTGTGAAAGCAGCCCGGTGAGGACACCGGTGAGGACATCGCCACTGCCGCCCTTGGCCATACCAGGGTTCCCTGTACTGTTAAAGTATACGCTGCCATCGGGTTGGGCTATGGAGGTGTGAGCCCCTTTCAGGACGACGACGCTCTTTGTTTGAGCCGCCAGGTTTCGCTGAAGGTCGAGCCGTTCGAAGTCGTTCTTCCAGTCGCCGACCAGTCTTTTGAACTCACCCGGGTGTGGTGTGAGAATACTGCCGGCGGGGACGAGGTGCAATAGTTCCCTGCTGCTCGCAAGAATATTCAGTGCGTCGGCATCGATAACCAGTGGTTTGCCCGACTGAAGGATCTTTCGAAGTCCGCTTATAGTAGATGCAGTGATGCCGAGACCGGGACCGATACCGATCACAGTGTAGTTTGAGACATCACCGGCGTCGCTGAAATGATCTTCGTTAGCATCGACGGTGGCCATCGCTTCGGGTACTGATGTTTGAATGATATTGTATCCACACCTGGGAACATGCGCAGTTAAGAGACCTGCGCCGCTTCGCAATGCGGCACGTGATGCGAGAACACAGGCGCCCATCTTGCCGAGGCTGCCGGCGACGACCAGGGCGCGTCCAAAGTCTCCTTTGTGGGCGAACTTTTTGCGTTTTTTTATGAGTGAATGAGCTTCGTCGACGAAGAAGTTTTTGGTATATGAACGTTCATTCATAAAAAAACTTTCATCAAGACCTATATCCACAACAATCCATTCCCCTACGTACTCAGCATTCTCAGGAAACATGAACGCAAGCTTCGGCGTCTGAAATGTGATCGTATAATCCGCTTTGATGATATCACCCTCGGAATGAACATCGACGCGTAGCCCCGAAGGAACATCCACAGCGACTTTTATAGCAGCACACGAGTTTATTTTCTTTATGACATCGCTCGTAACCGGACGATTTAATCCTGTGCCGAATATGGCATCGATAATGATCGAATAAGATCCAGGATCAAACGAGTCCTCAACCTTATAGATCGTTACATCATAGCTCCTTTCAGAAAGCAATCTCCCTATCACTTTTCCGTCGCCCCCATTATTCCCGTTGCCACAAACTATCGCGATCTTTTCTTTGGTTGTGAATTTTTCAATGAACCATTTAACAAAAGCATTGCTTGCACGCTCCATCAGGGCCGGTGAACTGATCGGTTCGTTAGCGATCGTGTAGTTATCCCATTCCTGGGTTTGCTTTGCTGTGTATAATGGAATCATAGGTTTCTCACGGAAAACACGGAACGCACGGAAATTCTTTCTTACCGATCAACCTCTCCCAATACAATATCAAGGGAGCCGACGATCGCAATTAAGTCAGCAATAAGTACGCCCTTCGTAAGTTCGGGAAGGATCGAAAGATTTACAAAGCAGCAGGAACGGGCTTTGCAACGGAATGGAATGTCGCTTTTGCCGTCGGCGCGGAAGAAGAAACCCAATTCGCCTTTGGGATTTTCGGCACGGACGTAGAAGTCTTGCGCAGCTGGCCTGATCTTCTTCGGAACGAGCGCTTGTGGATCGAAGTCGCGCGTGCGCTTATGCTCGGCCGTTAACTTATCGACACACTGCTCGATAATGCGAAGCGACTCATGCACTTCACGAACACGGACCCAGGTGCGGTCCCAGCAATCGCCGACCGTTCCCATTCTTCCTTCGCCGATAGGAATGTCGAATTCGAGCTCTGGATAAACCGAGTAAGCATCCGTCCTGCGCAAATCGAGCCTTAAGCCCGAGCCGCGCAGCATGGGTCCCGTTGCCCCGCAGTTGATCGCAAGATCGAGCGGCAGCACACCGACGTTCGCCGTACGATCGATAAAGATCTTGTTGTCGACCAGCAGTTGTTCGAGCTCTTTAAGCTTCGGCTTGAAGTACGTTACAAACTCCCTGCATTTTTCTTCGAAGCCGACCGGCACGTCGTAATAGAGCCCACCGATCCAGATGTAGTTGTAGAGCATTCGTGCTCCGCAAGTCCACTCGAGCATGCGAAGGATATGCTCCCGATCGCGCATCGCCCAGAACATCGGCGTGAATGCACCGATATCGAGACCGTATGTGCCTACGGCTATGAGATGAGATGCAATTCTATTGAGTTCAGCGACCAGCACGCGAATATATTCAACACGTTTCGGGAGACCCGTGATGCCCAACATCCTTTCGACACCCATAGCATAAGCGTGCTCCGAATTCATCGCAGCCACGTAATCCATCCGGTCAACGAACGGGATCACCTGGTTATACGGAAGGCTCTCCGCATGCTTCTCGAAACAACGATGCAGATAGCCGATGTGTGGTACGACATCTTTAATGACTTCGCCATCTGAGATCACTTCGAGACGAAGAACACCGTGTGTCGAAGGGTGTTGCGGCCCTACGTTGATGATCATCTCCTCGGAGCGAAGATCGCCTCGCTTGAATTTATTCGGTTCCGAAAGCTCGAAGTTGTCGCTTTCGTAGCGGTATTGAATTTTGCTTTGGGTAACGGTACGGTGCAGCGCCATAGATCAATACTTTACCTGCACGTCACGATAAGTGTCCTGTTCTTTATAATCTTTTCGAAGCGGGAATCCGTCCCAGTCCGCAGGCATGAGGATGCGTCGCAGGTCGGGATGGTTTTCGAAGATGATCCCATACATATCGTACTGTTCGCGCTCCAGCCAGTTGGCTGACTTCCAAACAGAAGAGAGACTCTGAACACGGGGATTATCGCATGGCAGAATGACCTTGAGTGCGAGCGAACGATTGAAAGGAATAGAATAAAGATGATAGATCACCTCCATTGTTTTGGCTTCCGGACCGTTGTCGATACCGGTAACACATGAAAGCTGATCGAAATATGTTTCCTGATTGTTGAATAGTTCTGTTGCGACCTCCACAAGTTTCGACACCAGTATTGTCTGTGGTGTGCTGTTCGGAACGACAGATGCAGAGCTATCAATTTTTGATATGATGTCGATCATTCGATTATGAACGGCTTGAAAAAATTCGCGAATCTATCAAGCTTACTTGCCCCAAAATCCCACAAATCAGGATCGGAATAGCTATCATTTCCGAAATGTGTTGCAGGTTTGAGATACTCATTGTAAGCAAATATGCGAGATTTAAAAGCTGATTTCTTGAGCTTCTTTCCAGATTTTTTCTGCATGCAGTCTAAGTATTCTCCAAAACAGTCAAAAACGAATCGGTTGTTTGGGTTTGATAGAATTACTTCGAGTAGAACCTCGAGGTTTCCAGACTCGGCATTATCAGGAAATAGAAAATGCTCAAATTGAATTCCCAAGTTTCGCTTCTGATCATTTAGACTCTGATTTGTGCCAGAAAAAGAGTCATCGGCGTCGAACACCACCAAATTCGCAAGACCCTGATCAGTGCTGATATTAAATTCTTGAACAAATCGATCCAAGTTTGTTTTTCCGTTTGTAAGAATGAATTGGGTCTGATTTAATATAAGGTTGAACCGTACGCGAAAAAACTCGATCAAAAAAGCGCGATCGGATTTACCCTCAACGAATATCGTCGCGTTCAGCCTCATTTCCTACCGCCGCGAACCTCATTACCTAAGGAAACATTGGCTTCTAAATTTTCAAAAGGATACGTATAAGCTTTTATAGACTTATCCGGCAACTGCATTAAGGAAATACCCCTAGCATCGTCGGCTAGGCTTGTAAATTTTGGCTGACGCAATACGTCGATAAAATATCTGAGACATTCTTCATTGTGTGTCGTCATGAACAACTGGACGTCATTTCTTTCTGCGGAACGTAAAATGGTCTCCCAAAAAGTCTTAAATCGGCTAAAATGAATTCCTGTATCTATTTCATCAATCATTAGTCTACCGCCACGATTAATAATTATTTCTGCCAAGATTCGAAATAATTTTAACGTCCCTTCGCCCAAGAACGCCATCGACATAGTTTGGGTAACGTCGCGTTGATATACAATCAATTCGGGTTTGGAATTCTTATACCCAGGCTCAATGTTTTCAATTTCAGGCACCAACACTCTAAGGTCCTCGACAAGTTGATTTTTAAGATTTCTGTCGGTTTGGATATAATTTGAATAGAACGTTACCAAGTCGTCGTCATAGGCATGAAAAAACGGCACAAACGGAAATTTAAAGAAGCCGCCATGAGAATAGTTCTGATTAGTTGGTCTTTCATCTAAACGATCATTTCCGCGTTCATCGGGATATTTGAAACCAATTTTTTGATTCCTGGCATCGAAAACTATTGCTATCTCTTCGAGTCTTTCTCCATAGAAATGATCCACCGAAATCACATTAACACGGTCGATGTTGTTTATCTCGATGTTTTTGTAAAGCAACAATTCGCTGAACATGTTAATACGCTTACCACGAAGATCCAAAGCATAGAAAAGAGAATTATAAGTAACGTCGGGATCTGGGTAAATGAGCAGAGATTCAAGTACTGAAGTCTTTCCGGTATTGTTGTCTCCAAAAATCAAGTTAAACTGACCCAAATCATTCATTTCAAACAATTTGAATCGCCTGAAATTTGAAATTTTGAATGCAGTAATATGTTTGGCTTGATCCATTTATAAAATTACAATTTTATGCTCTTAATATGCTTTCGGCTGCGATCTTCTCGTGTAGTTTCAGGATGCCGCCGATCAATGCCTCGGGCCGGGGCGGACAACCAGGCACGTAAATATCGACAGGAATGATCCGATCGACACCTTTCACCACATGATAACCGTGCTGCCAGTAGGGACCACCGCAGTTCGAGCATGATCCCATCGAGATCACGTAGCGTGGCTCTGCCATCTGCTCATACAAACGACGAATCCGATCGGCCATCTTAAATGTAACGGTGCCTGCAACGATCATAACGTCGCTCTGACGTGGTGTAGCGCGCGGGACCATGCCAAGGCGGTCCATATCGTACGGAGCAGTTCCCGTGCTCATAAATTCAATAGCACAACAGGCGATACCGAATGTCATCGGGAAAAGGGAGGACAATCGCGACCAGTTGAGCAGGTTGTCAACTTTGGTGATAATAACACCACTATTGCCAAAGGATTCTTTGTAGGCAAATGTGCTCGGGTCTTCGCTATTTACTGGAGTACTGCTCATTGATTTTTTTATACAGCTCTTTTGGAACTGGAGATTTAAACTCTGCAACCTCTGGCTTCGGCTTTATCCAATCGAGATGACCATTTTTCCACGCGTATGCCAATCCCAAAGCAAGAAGCCCAATGAATATCAGCATCTCGATGAATGGATACCACCCTAACTCTTTATTTGCAAAAATGGTTGCCCACGGAAAAAGAAAAACTATTTCCACTTCGAAGAGAATGAAGATCAGGGCGATCACATAGAAACGAACGTTGAATTGGACCCACGGCGAGCCGATCGGCTCCTCACCGCTTTCATAAGAGGCCAGCTTTTCGGGGTTGGGACGGGAAGGGCGAATTAATCGGGAAACGAGAAGCGCACCCGACACAAATAGAAGACCGCCAACAATAAACAACAGGACTTCGCCCATGCGTGATTTGTAATTCACCCGAAGGTAATCACAAATTACAAATCAGAACTCAGCTATTTCCATGCTCCAATGATCACCCCCATCACCGTAAGCGCTACAACGCTATAACCAGCATTGATGAGAAATAACTTGAACGACTTTCTTTCGAACAGATAGTGGGTTCCGACAAAGGTGGCGACCCAACCGAAGCCCGCCAGGAATCCGTAGAAGGCACCCATCCCAACGTTAACATCAGGTCCAAGGAACATGGCGAGGTTTATGGATGCGATGAGTCCCAGGACGAACGCAAGTCCGAAGATCTTGACCATGCTGGCGCCTTTCATACTTTCTTCGGTGAATCCGTTTTCTTTCATCCATGCTTTACCGAACACGGCAGGAGAATACCACAGTCCGCCAATCAGGAACGTGGAGAGAGCAGCGACGATGATCGCAAGCCAGTTTACTTGGGGCATAACTTTTCTGATTTAAGATTTATGATTTAAGATTTATGATTTGCGGGTTAATGAAGATACTCATTTATTGCATCCGACCAGTCGTTTAGAATGATCTCCGGGTCCCGTCCGTGCGCCCAATCTTTTTCGCGGATCGGTCCGAACAATGGGAACACTTCGTTTATTGGTGCGAGCCGTTCGAATCGTTGCCGACTTTTGTATTCTTTGTGCGTTCAAGGGTGTATTTTATTCCTTGAATATCTCATCTTTAAAAACACGAAATTTGATCGTGTAACCCAACCGCCCTAAATCGTGGCCGAAGCGGAAAAAAATATCAGCCAGGTACGGCTCAATGACAATAAGATCCGGTTGATCGGGATCCCTTTCTTCGGAATTGCCATTCCCAACCTGACGGGCCTTTTTGGCAGCATACAACCCAGCGATCCCAGGTACTGGCTCGGCTGCCTGTTGTTCATCGGTTTGGCTGGCGCTATCTGGCAGGGCAATCGGTACCTTCTTTTCAGAACACGTCAACGTTTTACGTGGTTCGATAAGCCGATCGAGAAGCTGATCCTGCTTTTCATGAATAATATTTTCTATACGGCACCTATCACTATCGCAATACTTTGCGTGTGGTACAACATCGCCGGATTCGGAGTAAAGTGGGAGACTATTTTGATCGTCTCGTTGATCAACGTGATCTGTGTGCTTTTCATAACCCATGTATATGAAACTGTTTTCATGGTGAAGGAACAGCAGAACGAGCAGATCAGGAGTGCGGAGCTGCAACGAGCGAAGGCGGAAGCAGAGCTCGCGGCATTAAAGAACCAGGTGGACCCGCATTTCATGTTCAATTCGTTGAACACGCTCACGCACCTGATCAAGGTAGACTCTTCAAGGGCGTTGCAATTCACTGAAAACCTGGCGGAAGTGTACCGATATATTTTGATCCAGAAAGATCAGACACTGGTGCTCCTCGATGATGAATTGGATTTCACGCATAAGTATACCGATCTGCTGCATCTTCGCTTTGGTCAGGCATTGATCATAAAGAAGCGGTTCAACGGGTCGGCCGGAAGGGAATTCCTGATCCCTCCTACTTCTGTTTTTGTTGCGTTCGAGAATGCAGTGAAACATAACGAGATCAGCGAAAGAACACCGATGCTGATCGATGTCGATCTTCGCGATGGGATGTTGTATATAATTAATTCGATCAGGGAGAGGAAGAATGTTGGACATTCATCGAAGATAGGTTTGAAGAATCTCGATGAACGTTTCAGGTTAGTGACCGGTAATGGAATTACCGCTGAAAGACAAAACGACGAGTTCATTGTGAAGCTTCCTTTGATCAAAATATAATCTATGAAAGCACTGATCATCGAAGACGAGCTTCCTGCAAGGGCAAAACTGAAGGCGATGCTGGCCTCGATACAGCCAGATACGATCGTTTTGGCAGAGCTGGGCAGCGTCGAAGAGTCGCTCGCGTGGCTGAAGAACAACCCGGAGCCCGACCTGGCATTCGTAGATGTTCAGTTGTCCGACGATCACTCATTCGAGATCTTTCGTCGTCATCCCGTGCGGTTCCCGGTGATCCTTACAACAGCATACGATAAATATTTAATGGAGAGCTTCGAATTAAACTCGATCGATTATTTATTGAAGCCCATCACCGAAGAAAAGCTTCGAAGGTCACTCGATAAGGTAAAACGGCTGGAACAACATTTCCTCCAGGGTAGTATTATGAAGCTGATCCAGCAGGATCGTTCGTCGATCGACAAACGCGACAGGATCGTAGCGAGAAAAGGGAATGAGTTTGTGGCGCTGAACATCGACGACGTTGCCTACTTTTTTACAGAGCACAAGATCGTGTTCGTAAGAGATGTCGCGGGGCGACAGATGATCGTTGATAAGAATCTCGGTGAGCTTGAGGCGGAACTAAGTACGCGATCATTTTTCAGGATCAACAGGAAATTTCTGGCGAGCCAAAAATCGATCGACAGATTTAAGCCCGACAATGGAAAGATCCTGGTGATGCTGAAACCGGAGGTGAAGGAGGAGGTGCATGTATCGAAGGAGACAGCACCTGAGTTCCGAAAATGGATAGGTTACTAAACTTGCTTTAAGATAATTTTATTTCCTTCTGCATCAGATAAAGTATCGTTACCGATACTTTTCAAATCGCGAACATAATAACCAAGCACATACGGCTTATCCGTATCCTTAAAGATCTTATCACTGGCACCGACAGGTGTCCATTGAAGCTTAACGATCTTGTTTGAATTCAATTCTCTGAATTCAAATCCATCTTCGATACCCAAATGTTTTTTATACCATGCTTTTGTTTTGGCGGGGTCGTCTGACTTAATGAACACAGAGGCGATTGCGACAACTTTATCGTTCCAGGGGAGCGCTGCTTCGCCGAAGCCTTTGTCGACCGGTTCCCACAGTTCGATCTTTCGTCCTTCGGGGTCCATGATCCATGCAAACTTTCCGTAGTCGTATTCGTCGGGGCCAGCAACGACATTGATGCCTTCTTTCTTAAGATCTTCGAGAAGCGCGGCCATGTCGTGAACGCGATAGTTGATCATATACGGAAGGGTGCTTGGCTCATAGTGCTTTGTATCGTGCTTGAATAAGCTCCATGCGGTATAGCACACGTGTTGGTTGTTTGGATCGCTGTCGCCCCACACGAGAGATGCGCCCCATTGTTCGACTTTGAAGCCGAGAGTGTTGCGATACCAATCGTATAATGCGGGAACGTTGGTTGCTTTGAAGAAAAATCCGCCGAGACCTGTTGCTCTTTTCATGCTTCTGCTGGTTCTGTTGCTGGTAAAAATTCTTTCTTTCTTAATAGTCCGGCGCTTATCAACGAGATGATGATGCCGACGGGGAGGATCTCCATGATGGTCATTGGAAAGCGCACGAAGAAATTCTTATAAAGTTCTGCGAAATCCGCCATCTCGTCGCGTGACTTTTGGATGTCGGCCTCCGATACGCCCGCGGCTTTCAGGTCTTTCTCGTGTGCGTCGGTCATCATTTGCATGAACTCGTTGCCCATATCGGCGTAGAGGAATTCCCATGCTATGGCGTATATGATACCAGCGATGAGGGTGATCAGCATTCCGATCTGCATGGCTCTCCAGAAGGAGATGACGCCGCTGGCTTGTTTGTCGCGATACGATTTTACGCCGAAGAAAATGGTGGACAGGGCTATGACCATGGTGGTGTAGCCGCTAAGCTCGCCGTTTTCGAAGTTGAAGGTGCCGTTCTTGTACAATGGCAGGGTAATGAACATCATTGCGGCTACGATCGCGCCGCCGATGACCCCGTAGGTGATGACGATTTTTTTCATAGAGGTTGTTTTTTGCTCAAACCAACAGTCGAGAGGGTCACGTTCCTTCACCCGAAGGGGTGATTTGGGTAAAGTAAGTGAAAATCACTCGAATGGGTGCGAGGTGCGGGGTGCTGGGTGCCGGGTAGCTGGATATTAGATATTGGATATTGGATATTGGGTATTGGAGATTTTCAAGGAATCAGCGACAGCTCTTTCCCTTTCTGGATGGCCTGTGTTCTTCTCTTCACATCAAGTTTCGAGAACAGGTTGCTTGTATGTGTCTTTATAGTATTGACCGACACAAATAATTTATCCGCTATTTCCTGGTTGGTGAGTCCGCGGGCCATGAGTTCGAGGACTTCGTGTTCGCGTTTGCTGATCCCGAGTTTTTCGAGTTGGGAGGGATCGAGGGTGAAGTTGACGGGTGCGGGGACAGTGATGGTTTTTTTGCGGGTGAGTTTGAGTCCGGCCCAGATGCCGATGCTGGTGAAGAGCAGAGCGAGGAGGCCCATATAGAATTCGAGAGAGAGGTCGCGCACGAGGTAACGGTACTGGAGCAGCTTGAGGAGGAAGATGAGGGCTGCGAGAGAGAGTCCGTAGATGATGACGGTTTTGCGCATGACCGAAAATAATAACGAATAGGATTACTCCAATCGATTATTCTTTGGAAAGACGATGGTTGGCTTGAACTTCTTTGCTTCTTCGAAGTCCATGCTGGCATAAGATATAATAATGACTACGTCGCCAACGACACCTTTCCGTGCGGCGGGTCCGTTGAGACAGATCGTTCCGGATTTGCGTGGTCCTTTAATGACGTATGTAACAAGTCGCTCTCCATTATTCACGTTCACAACATGCACCTTTTCGCCTTCGATCAGATTTGCGGCGTCCATGAGGTCTTCGTCGATGGTGATGCTGCCGATGTAGTTTAGTTCTGCTTCGGTTATTGTGACGCGGTGGATTTTAGATTTGAGGACTTCGATGGTCATGGTAATTTCTAATTTCTGGTTTCTAGTTTCTGGTTTCTAGTTTCTGGTTAGCTGTCGATTTGGGTGTAGAACTCGGAAAAATCAATAGTGGTTCAGAAATCAGGGTGCGAACGTAGTGGAATCTGGGAAACCTGACAAGTTTGAGGGCAAACAGGGGCGTTTTATTTTTCCAGTTTGATCTTACGTTATTTTCGTTCATGGTTGCAAAAACATTTGGAAGCGCCGTGTTCGGTGTGAAAGCACAAACAATAACGGTTGAAGTAAACGTAGGCCAGGGAAAAGGTTTGCATATCAGCGGACTTGTTGACATGGCAGTAAAAGAAAGCATGCATCGTGTTGAGTCTGCTTTAAAAGGACTCGGATACCAGATCCCGAGAAACAAAGTTGTCGTAAACCTTGCACCGGCTGACATAAGAAAGGAAGGTGCTGCGTACGATTTACCAATAGCATTGTCAATACTTGCTGCTTCACAACAAGAAGAGTTCAAAGACCTTGAACAATATGTGATCATGGGGGAACTCTCGCTCGATGGATTTTTACGGCCGATCCGGGGTGTTCTTCCAATGGCCATTGAAACAGCTGAAGAGAAATTCCGAGGACTTATACTTCCAGATGGCAATGCCCGTGAAGCTGCGATCGTCCATGACCTTAATATCATCGGGATAAAAACTTTGCGTGAGGCAATTGAATTCCTGACAGGCAAGCACGATGTCGCGCCCCTTCACATCGATGCGGTTTCATTATTTGAAGATCAATCGAACAGCTATCCGATCGACTTCAAAGATGTACAGGGACAAGAGAATATAAAGCGGGCGTTCGAGATCGCTGCCGCCGGTGGGCATAACGTTATCATGATCGGTCCGCCTGGAGCTGGAAAGACTATGTTGGCACGAAGCCTGCCGAGTATTCTCCCACCGCTTACGTTGAGTGAAGCTCTCGAAACGACAAAGATCCATTCGGTTGCAGGAAAGCTGGCCAATCATGGAACATTGTTGACAACCCGGCCATATAGAAGTCCACATCATACAATCTCCGACATCGCCCTTTGCGGTGGGGGACATGGCAATCCACAACCCGGAGAGATCTCACTAGCTCACAATGGAGTCCTGTTTTTGGATGAGCTTCCCGAGTTCAAAAGAAGTGTCCTGGAGGTTATGCGGCAGCCGATGGAGGAAAGGAAGATAACTATCTCCCGGTCGAGATTGTCCATCGACTATCCTGCAAACTTCATGTTGGTTGCAAGTATGAACCCATGTCCTTGTGGTTATTACAATCATCCGGAGAAAGAATGTGTTTGCGGTCCAGGCGTTGTTCAAAGGTATCTCGGCAAGATCAGTGGTCCGTTGCTCGATCGTATCGATTTACACGTGGAGGTCGTGCCGGTAGGGTTTGATGAAATGACGGCGAGAAGAAAATCGCAGACTAGCATGGAGATACGCGAACGTGTTGTGGTAGCGCGGCACGCACAATCTCATCGGTTCAAGAATCTGACGAACGTGCATTGTAACGCGATGATGCCCGCCAATCTGGCTAAAGAAATATGTGTTATTTCAGAGCAAGGGAAGCTGTTGCTGAAGACTGCCATGGAACGCCTGGGATTAAGTGCTCGTGCATATGATCGAATACTGAAAGTATCGCGTACAATTGCTGACCTCGCCGGAACGGAGGAAATTTTGATCGAACACCTGGCAGAAGCCATTCAATACAGGAGTTTGGATAGAGAGGGATGGGCAGGGTGATTTTCTTTTCCGGGTGATCAGCTCGCAAGATGCAACGCCATGTCCGGTATACATCCAACTATGATCATTTGCCCTTCCGTGGATCCTTATCATAAAACTCCAACACTCTTTTGTTCGGATCATATCGCGGCTCAACGTCCTTTCGGGTAGGATCATGCTGATACAAAAATCTCCACGTCAAATAGTCATTAAGAACATTAGCTGTCCTCTTAACCTCAACTTCAATACCGGCAAGCTTTGCATCGATTCCATTCAAACGCCGATCGATTCCATCCAGACGGCGGTCAATCCCCTCGAACCGACGCTCCAAACCGAGAACGGCCCAGAGTATTGCGCCACCCACCGAAATAATAAGAGTAATAAAATTGATGAACTCACCTGTTGAGAAACTCAACCTCGCTTTGGTCTTCTTTTCCATAAGGCAAAAAAATATTTACCCCCAAACCTACCAATGGCAAGTCGCCACCAAAAACTTTTACCTCTATTCACGTTAAAATCGTCAGGGAAACCTGACAACATCGATGCTCAACCGCACCTGAGACCTTTACCTAGCACCTAGCACCTAGCACCTAGCACCTAGCACCCAGCACCCAGCACCTAGCACCAGCACCCAGCACCTAGAACTCCGAAATCCTCCCCTCTATTAGTAATATCAAAATATGTATAACCTTTATATGTATCTCCTGTATCCTGTCCGCATAACCACCATGCGGAACCCTCACCTCCACATCAGCTAACGCCTTCAACTTGCCTCCATCCTTACCCGTCATCGCTATCACCTTCATACCCTTCTTCTTCGCCGCCTCCGCCGCACGCAGCACGTTCGGCGAATTGCCACTCGTGCTCAACGCAAACAACACATCACCCTCCTTACCCAATCCCTCTATATACCTCGAGAATATAAATTCAAAACCATAGTCATTACCCACACACGTGATATGCGATACATCCGAAATGCATATCGCCGGCAACGCCTTCCTGTCATCACGATAACGGCCCGATAACTCCTCCGCAAAATGCATCGCATCACAATGCGATCCACCATTGCCGCAAGAGATTACCTTGCCACCCTTCTTGAACGCCTCTACTATAACACCAGCCGCACGCTCGACCGCCTTCACATTCTCAGCGTCAGCCAAAAAACGATCAAGCACCGACTGCGCTTCGGTCAGCTCGCGGGTTATTATCGCCCTTGCATCCATCCTACTTTGCTTTGGGAACCTCGGGCTTAGATTTCAAGCCCTCCTGCATATCATACACCTTCGCCTTCAGAACGTTGTTCTCGTGACGAAAAGCCTCATCCTGTTTCTTCTGCCTGCGTGTATCCATCCATAACCAGATAAAATCGGTCGCGATCAAGACTACACCAAAAAACGTGATGTATTTAAACCAGCCAACAATTCCAACCAGCTTGAATAGAAAAGAAGCGCTGGATTCCATCACAATCGTAAAAATAAAGGCCGACAATTGGTACAATCCGAATACGATGTAAAGTATAACCCGGTACCTGGTCATGAGGTGATAGTTGAATTGAAAGCAAACTTACTTCTTTTCTATGAATTATACCCTGTAGCGCTATGCCACCGGGTCGGTATTCTGGATCTCACTCAGCTTGCGATATAAACCGTCGCGACCAATAAGCTGACTATGCGTTCCGCGCTCCACGATCCTTCCGTCTTGGACCACCACGATCTCGTCGGCATGCTGAATGGTGCTTAACCTGTGTGCAATTACCAGCGACGTCCTGTTTTTCATAAGCTTGAACAACGCCTCCTGCACCAGCTTTTCAGATTCACTGTCGAGCGCCGACGTTGCCTCGTCCATGATCAGTATCGGTGGATTCTTCAACACCGCTCTTGCAATACTCAGTCGCTGACGCTGACCGCCGGAAAGCTTCGACCCTCGCTCGCCGATCACTGTATCATAACCGCGCTCGGTCTGCATAATGAACTCATGCGCATTAGCAACCTTCGCGGCTTCGATAACCGATTCCCTGGTTGCTGTATTCATACCGAAAGCGATGTTATTGTAAATGGTGTCGTTGAAAAGAATCGACTCCTGTGTAACAACGCCCATTTGCTTTCGTAGTGATTCTATTTGGTAATCCTTCAGTGACTTACCGTCAATCAACAGTTCTCCCCCGCCGATGTCATAAAAACGAGGAACCATATCGGCAAGCGTCGACTTACCACCACCGCTCGGTCCAACCAGTGCGATCATCTTCCCTTTCGGTATCACCAGGTTGATGTCTTTCAATATCGGTTTCTGATCGTAGGCGAATGTTACGTTTTTGAATTCTATACTGTTCGAGAATTCTTTCAGCTCGATGGCATTGGGTTTGTCTTCGATAGCCGGCTGCATGTCAGTTACTTCGAAGATGCGCCGTGCCGAAGCGATGCCTTTTTGTAACTGCGTTAATCCCTGCGAGAATGATTTTATTGGTTGAATGATACTCGCGAACAATGCCAGGAACGCCAGGAACGTGCCGCCATCAATCGACGACCCTGGCTGCAATGCCACCTGGCCACCAAAATAGATGATGACAGACACCACACACACTCCCAAAAACTCGGACACCGGTGACGCCAATTCATTCTTATACGCCATCGACATATTCACTCGCCTGTTGTACTCGTTCTCATCCTCCATCTTTGCGAGGATGTAGGGTCGCGCATTGAAGGCCTTCACCACGCGCATGCCACCAAATGTTTCTTCGAGAATGTTCACCACCCTGCCCAACGAATCCTGACTAAGCTTCGCCTGTTTTTTGAGCCGACGTACAATTTCCCCCAGCACACCGCCGATAACGGGCACCACGATCAGTGTAAACAAAGTCAGCCTGGGTGAAATGAAAAACAGGGCCGAGAAGGTTATGATCAACTGTATCGGTTCTTTCAACACAGCTTTGAAAGCATTCATTACAGATGCTTCAACTTCCTGTACATCGTTGGTGAACCTTGAGATGAGATCACCTTTACGCTGTTCATTGAAGAACCCTATGTGCATCCTGGTGATGTTGAAAAATATATTTGCCCGTAAACTCTTTACAACATCTAAACGGATCTTCGAAGCTATAATTCTTTCTATGTACCGGAAGGTATTTCCGAATAACATGACACTGGCAATAAAAATACAGACAAACAACAGGGCCTGGATCTTCCCATACTCGTGCATCACGCCAACGAAATAATGTTGAAAGACAGCAATAAAATATTCAGGCGTCGTGCTGAATGCAGGTATGGGTGGCGGAGCCGAAACAACAATTTTATCGAACAGCACATCCATCATCGGCTTGATAGACGCGTAAGTGATCGTAGTAAGCAATGAACCCAGTGTTGCAAAAAGAACAAACACCACCGACCGCGAAGCCAGGTTCTTGGAATACCGAAGGATCCTGAAAAAACTCTTCATTACTTATTAAAAATCATAATTGCGTGGGGCAATGTTCCACCGTAATGCCAATTGGGCTATTGTTGCCTTTCCTCCCAACGGAACAATATTCGCTACCGGGTTCTCATAATCATACTTCTCATTTCGCTTGATCAACTGAAGATCAATAAACACATTATGCTTCACCATGTACGATCCGGTTAAGCTCAGAAAAGTTGTCGTCATTGGAGTCCCCTGCCCGATCTTATTACCAAATTCCTGCACATGCGTTGTGTATGGCTTCAGCGGATTGCTACCCCAGTTTTGATTTGTGTAAGCATCCGATCCTCCTTTAATATAGATCAGTTTCCCGGTAATGTTCAATTTACCAACGGGCTGGTATTTTACGACACCAATGACCTCATTGAAATTCGAGCCCAGCGGATGTGCGATCGGTTGTCGATAATTAGTATAGTTCGCATAAAGCGTACTATGCGAGTACGTGTACGGCCTCACAATATTGGTCTCGAGCTGCAGATCCAGGTTAGAGACGCGAAAGGCATCGATATATTTTATACCGGCCTGGATCGCAAATTTATTGGCCCACCAGCCATCGCGTGCCTTGATATGTCCCAACAGGAATTCATCAAGCACCAACTGGCCATACATCGAAACACCTTTCGCCACATTCCACTTTATATCGGCACCTATTATAGCATTATCGCTGCTTCCATTCTGTTGTTCAATAGCGCGATAGAAAATAACGGGATTCACATAGTTCCATTCGAAGGCAGCCTTGTCTCCATTCACAGAATCCTGCGGACTGAATATGATCGATTCGAACACCCCTATATTCAACTTCTTGCCAATGTTGACACTGGCGTGATGGAACGCCACATATTTTTCAGGATACTTTCCATTCGACAGCCCTGAGCTGTTACCAATAACATCGGCCGTCATGCGATTTATCTGGAACATGTAATTGAGCTTCCATACCTTCACATTGGCTCGCAGGTAAAGTTGTGGCGGAGCATAATCGGACCAGATCAGGGACCTGATCCCGTTGCCAATGAACATGCGATCGTGGCCGAGCTGCACATATATATGCTTGCTTACGTTCACGTCGATATATCCTCTCGCCTGGAAGTAATCGACCCCATCGCTCTTGAATTTCTTCCAGAAGCCTTCGTGCGGAACGACCGGGTTCTCGCCCATCATACTATTGACGTATCCCGGCAGTATCGCCTGGTTGTCGGTGAAGTAGGCATAGATCCCGACTTTTTTATCGATCATGCTTCGGAGCTCCAAGCCGCGGGTGTTGATAAACAGGCTGCGGTCGCGCTCCGTGTCGTACCCGAGGCCGGCATATAGCACCGGGCTCACGTGCAGGTCGAAATCGGGGATGTCTACGTGGTAGAAATCGGACTTCTTCTTGTAAAACGTGTTCCAAATGGGCTTTTTGCTGTCGCTGGTGGCCGCCCGGCTCCATTCCCAGTTGTCGTTCCGGAAGTATTCGTAGTTGAATTTGTCGGCCGGGGAAGAAAAGACCCGATCTTTTGCCTCCAGGGAATCGACATACGCTACAATTGCGCTTCTTTTGTATGGTTTTACCGTCGTAAAGAGCTCCGGGACCACCCTGCCGGCCTTTATCTCGTAGCGATCCAGCCAGTGATAATAGTCCTCGTTGAGCGAGGCGTTGGTCGCCTGGGCTATCGCTTCCCCGGCTAAAATCACAAGCCAAAAAACAAAGAGGCTCTTTTGCATTCTTACAAAATTACCCTAATTTTGCAGTCCTTTAAGTGAAAAGACAATGAAAAAAGGCATTCATCCGGAATACAGGGACGTGGTTTTTTGGGACACATCGAGCGATTTCAAGTTCATGAGCCGCTCTACCCTCAATACCAAGGAGACTATCAAGTGGACTGATGGCAAGGATTATCCTGTTATCAAAGTGGAAGTTAGCTCGGCATCACACCCTTTCTTTACCGGAAAGAAGATGTTTGTTGATACAGCTGGCCGCGTTGAGAAATTCCAGAAAAAATATCAGAAGAAATAACCTGCCGACAGGCAGATTCTTTAATCCATAGCGTTGCCCGAATAAATCGCGCAATGATGATTTGAAAAAAGGCCCCGTAGTTGGGGCTTTTTTATTTTTGCAACTTGCAGTTATGAACATCATCCTGTTCGACGATCCGCTTATCCGTGGGCAGCTTCTGCCGCTCACCTACACTCGTCCGGTGGCAAGCCTGCGCGTGGGTATTCTTACGATCGCCGAGAAATGGGAGTCTCGCGTCGTTGCTGATGTCTCTTTCGGAACACAACCTTACTTACAAAACAAATTTCAGCGGCTGGTAACGGTCGACAACTATTGGATCAACGGTGCGATTTGTCCCGATGAAGCATTCATTTCTGTTCTTAGGATCCTAAAGCCTAACGATGCTATCGAAAAGAACGGAAGGATCCTTGCCGTGCGCACGCCCGACGATGAAGTTCCCGAAGTGATCGAAGGAACAGTTCATCCATATACTGCCGATCTCACGATCATCGATCATCCCTGGAAGATCTTTCATCAGAATGGTCCGCAGCTGCGTGTGGATTTTGAAACGATCACAAAAGGAAGAAGCTCACACCCGGTGAGCGACAAAGCATCCGTTGTTTACAACGAAAGCAACGTCTTCATCGAAGAAGGCGTGTCGATGAAGGCTGCCATATTGAATGCAGAAAGCGGACCGATCTATCTTGGAAAAAATTCGCAGGTACAGGAAGGCGCGATCCTGCGAGGGCCGTTCAGTCTCGGCGATCGTTCTATTATCAACATGGGTGGAAAAATGCGTGGCGATACAACCATCGGTCCCGATTGTAAGATCGGTGGTGAGGTTGCCAACTCGGTTGTGTATGGCTTCAGCAACAAAGCCCACGACGGTTATCTTGGTAATTCCGTGTTGGGCGAATGGTGTAATCTTGGTGCCGATACGAACACGTCGAACATGAAGAACACCTACGATGTTGTGAAGCTGTGGAGCAGTCTGAAAAAAGAATTCATAAGTACCGGTCTTTATTTCTGCGGTCTCATCATGGGCGATCATAGCAAGACTGGTATCAACTCCATGTTCAATACGGGCTCTGTTGTTGGTGTGAACTCGAATGTGTTGAACACCGGCGGTTATCCACCGAATTTTGTTCCTTCATTTTCATGGGCCGGCGAGAATACTTACGATATTGACAAGGCACTGGCAACAGCTGAACGCGCGATGGGACGAAGGAATATCAAGATGACTGAAGACGATCGCGCCATACTAAAAGAAATCTATAGATCGACAGCCATCGATCGCAAATGGGAACCTGTTAAATGAAATTCGCGGATATACCTGGCCTTGCGTCTGTAAAGCAACGACTCATCCGTTCTGTGAAAGACGGAAAGGTGGCGCACGCACAGTTGTTTTCCGGTAAACCCGGAACCCTTAACCTGCCATTAGCCCTCGCTTACACAACTTATCTTCATTGCCAGGATCGCAAAGCCGACGATGCATGTGGTGTTTGTCCTGCGTGCAGCAAGAGCGCGAAATATGTTCATCCCGACACACACTTCGTTTTTCCAATAGGAAATATCAAAGGTGATAAAGACGACGATCGTTTCAAGGCAGACATATTAAAGACGTGGAGAGCATTTCTCCTCGAACAGCCTTTCGGTAATCTCGACGACTGGGCGGCAGCCTATGGTGGTGAAGACAAGGTGGCAAATATTTCGAAGGAAGAAAGCCGTGAGATCATTCGTTCGCTTTCGTTGAAATCATTCGAAAGCCCCTTCAAGGTCATGATCATTTGGTTGCCGGAATATATGCATCCATCTGCAGCCAATGGTATCCTGAAGATACTCGAAGAACCACCTGCCAATACATTCTTCCTCCTCGTCAGCAATGCTCCCGACCGAATGTTGCCTACGATCATCTCCCGGTTACAGATTGTCCAGGTCCCGTTATTATCCGACGACGAAGTTGAGGGTTGGTTGGAACAATTCACGGACGACAAAGCGAAGCTGTCGCAAGCCGTTCAGTTATCAGAGGGCGATGCAGGCCTTGCGAAGAAGCTTCTCGAGGTTGAAGAGAACAGTCACCAGCAAAGATTTGCAGACTGGATGAGGGCGTGTTTCAAAAAAGAATATGGAAAGCTTGTATCGCTCGCCGATGAATTTCACGAGAGCGATAAGACAACGCAAAGAAATTTTCTTCACTATAGTCTCGGCATGCTTCGCGAAACTTTATTGCATCGTTCGGGTGCTTCGGCCATCAATCGCGCAAAAGGTGGCGAGTTGAAATTCATCCAGGATTTCAGCAAGGTGATGACAGTGGAGAAGATCGAAATGTCTGGACAATTGATCAGCGAAAGCACGGTGTTCCTGGAAAGGAACGGCAGCGCGAAAATGATCTTTCTTGATTTATCTTTGCAGGTCTCTAAAATGTTCTAACACTATAATGAAAAAATCTATTGGCCTTTTAACACTTTTCGTGGCGACGATGTTTATCGGTTGTGGTGGCGAAGAGGATGTGATCACTATCAAGACCTCTTATGGCGATATGGTCGCTATTCTTTACGACCAGACTCCCAAGCATAAGGAAAACTTCCTAAAGCTCATCGATCAGAAATACTATGATAGCACCTTGTTCCATCGCGTGATCGAAGGATTTATGATCCAGGGGGGCGATCCCGACTCAAAGAAGGCGCAGCCAAACCAACCGCTTGGACAAGGTGGTCCGGGTTATACTGTTCCTGCGGAGTTTGATGCCAATCTCTATCACGAAAAAGGTGCGATCGCAGCAGCTCGTCTCGGCGATCAACAGAATCCTGAAAAAGCATCCAGCGGCAGCCAGTTCTATATCGTGCAGGGAACGATCATTCCTGAGGCCCAGATGAAAACCGATCAGCAAAAGATCCAACGATCGTTGCAGCAGATGTTTCAGACCGGTCGATACAAACCATTCTTCGATTCACTTGAGGCAATCTATAACACGGGCGATATGCAAGCTTATCAGAAAGCCATTACCGATGCCGTACCACGTATCGAGAAAGCTACTGGCAATGTGTTGCGTATCGAAGTCCCCGAAGAAAAGTTGAAGAAGTATACGACACTCGGTGGCGTTCCATTCCTCGACGGAGGATACACCGTGTTCGGCCAAGTGATTAAAGGGCTGGATGTGATCGACAAGATCGCAGCCGTAGAAAAAGGTCCTGGCGACCGGCCTGCACAAGATGTTCGTATGACGATCACGAAAAAGAAGATGTCGCGATCGGCCATCGAAAAAGAATACGGATACAAGTTCCCTGCAGAGAAAAAATAATGAGAGTACTCGTAACCGGCGCCAATGGACTATTGGGAAGAAAGGTTACTCATCTACTTCAGCAGCAAAGTCAACACGAGTTATTAGCGACAACACGGACCACGCTCGATGTTACGGACGTCGGGCGGGTTAGGTCCGTCGTACAGAAGTTCGGACCCGATGTGATCATCAATGCAGCAGCGATGACACAGGTGGATCAATGCGAGCAGAATCGTGAAGAGTGCTGGAAGCAAAATGTCGGCAGCGTAACGAATCTTGTCGAGGTTTGTGGAGATCATAACATTCATCTAATCCATGTGTCGACCGACTTTGTCTTTAACGGAAAGGAAGGTCCCCTTGATGAGACTGCTATTCCGGAGCCTGTAAATTTCTATGGCGAGTCGAAGCTGGAAGGGGAAAAGATCGTTTTGAACAGCAAGATCAGCGCTGCGATAATCAGGACCGTATTGGTTTATGGTGTGACCAGTGATATGAGTCGTTCGAATATTGTGTTGTGGGTGAAGAAGAGTTTGGAAGAGAAGAAGCCGATCAAAGTAGTTAACGATCAGTTCCGGACCCCTACACTAGCAGAAGACCTCGCGATGGGATGTTTCCTGGCAGCACAGAAAAAAGCAACAGGTATTTATCATGTGTCGGGCTACGAAATGATGACACCGTACGACATAGCATTGAAGACAGCGGATTTTTTTGGCCTGGATAAATCGTACATCAGCCCGGTAACGAACTTCATTCAACCGGCTAAGAGGCCTGCGAAAACGGGATTTATTATTGAGAAAGCGAGAAGGGAACTCGGCTACGAACCGCACTCGTTATTGGAAGGGTTAGATATTGTCAAAGATCAATTGCGAAGACTCTAATTACTAATTACTAATTACTAATTACTAGTTTCTAGTCTCTAGTTTCTAGTTTCTAGTTGCTAGTTTCTTGTTAAAGTTGTCAGGTTTTGTTTTCTCAATATGTTTGCCATCGTTGGTTGATGATCCGATCTTTAGGAATGGCAACGCTAACTTCATTCATGGACATCGGTGCATGGCAAAAGGCTCGTGATCTTTCCAAAAATATCTTCGAGCTTACATGCAAGGGATCATTCGCAAAAGACTTTGGGCTCAAAGATCAGATCAATCGGGCGACTGGAAGTATTATGGATAATATCGCAGAAGGATTTGAGCGCGACAGTAAGAACGAGTTTGTCAACTTCTTAAGCTATTCGAAAGCATCTGCAGGTGAAGTGCTGTCCCAATTGTATAGAGCTGCTGACAGACATCACATCTCCGAAGTCGAATTCAACAAGTTCTCCGAGGACGCCAAAGAAGTTGGGCGTATGATCGCAGGCTTTATCCAATACCTTAATAAGTCATCAGAACGCGGCCTGAAATTCAAGAACCGCAACTAGAAACTAGAAACTAGCGACTAGAGACTAGAAACTAGAAATTCCTCTTCTGCAACCAAAAGTATATCGGAATACCGATCAGTGTTATAATAAGTCCGTACGATGAATACTGCGGCTCGAAGCTGATCAAAAACACACAGAAGATCGTTCCCATAATAATATAAACGATCGGGAGGATGGGGTAACCAAATGCCTTATACGGACGATCCGCATCCGGACGCTGCTTGCGAAGAATAAAGATCCCAATGATCGTGAGCATGTAGAACAACACCACCACGAACGAAACCATCGTCAACAGGTCGCCGTACTTCCCACTCAAACACCAGATCGATGCCAACACACATTGCGCCCACAATGCCCATTGCGGCACCGCAAACTTATTGAGCGTGCCCGCATTTTTTAAAAATAAGCCGTCCTTCGCCATCGTGTAGTAAACACGCGCACCAGAAAGTATCAATCCATTATTGCAGCCGAACGTCGAGATCATGATCATGACCGCGATGATGATCGTGCCCGCTGGTCCGAAGATCACATCCGCTGCCGCAACGCCAACCCGATCCTTCGCAGCATAAGCGATATCATTGATCGGCAACACCGCGAGATACATCAGGTTCGCCGATACATAAATTATCGTAACTATCAGTGTTCCCAGAAACAAGCTCAAGCCAATATTCTTTTGTGGATTCTTCATCTCACCGGCAATGAACGTCACATTGTTCCACGAATCGCTGCTGAAGATCGACCCAACCATCGCTGCAGCAATCAAACCAAGAACAGCATTTTCCTTTTTCTCGGGAAGAAGCGTATGAAGATCCCAACCGTTGACCCAGTTCGCACTCCACACATCCATGTTGATCATAAACAACCCGACGATGATGAGCCCAAACAAACAAACGATCTTCGTTACAGTAAGCGTTGTTTGGATGATCTTGCCGCTCTGGACACCCCTCGAATTAATATACGTGAGCACTACAATGATCAGGATCGAAACCAGCTGCGCCGGCGATATCGTGAAGTAGCTGAAGTCAACCAAAATGATCTCATCACTAACTGATGGCACCAGGTATGCGAGGAACTTCGAGAACGCAACGCCAACGGCTGCTATCGTTCCGGTCTGTATAATTGCAAAGAACGCCCATCCATAAAGAAACGCGATGAGAGGATTATAAGCTTCGCGCAGGTAAACGTATTGGCCGCCAGCCTTCGGGAACATACCGCTGAGCTCGCCGTAACTTACTGCCGCCGTGATGGTCATGAAACCAGTAATGAGCCACACTGCTACAAGCCAACCGGAGCTGCCAACGTTACGAACAATGTCGGCACTAACGATGAAGATACCGGAACCGATCATGGACCCGGCCACGATCATAGTGCCGTCCCATAGACCGAGGACAGGTTTGAATTTCGTTTCAGAGGTGAGGTTGTCTTTTGTCATCAGCAATTGAGTAATCAAGTAGACGGTGGACGGTTATTGGTAGACGGTGACTACCGCCAACTGTCTACTGCTTACCGTCTACTGATTCGCATGATAAGATTTTTTCCTCGCTTTTCAGCGTGGCTGATCGAGAAGCTCCGCAACTGGCTGACCGGTACAACCGCTGGGGAACTTGATTTTCAACAAAATAGAAAGTGTAGGTGCGATATCAGTAATAGTATGATAGAGCACACTGCTGCCGCTCTTCACGCCAAATCCATAGAAAAGGATCGGCACATGTGTATCGTACGTGTATGGAGAACTGTGCGTTGTTCCAAAAACATTCGACCCTGCCGTCCAACCCGACTCGAGTACAATAGCCAGGTCGCCCGAACGCTTTGTGTGAAAGCCTCTGCGCACCGCACCGCGAATACCCTGCTCGCCGAAGTCCGCAGACTGCAACATCTGTCGCGTATATACTTCAGCAATGCCATCCTGGCGGAGCAGGTAATTCCTGATGAGTTCCGTAGCAACGAGATAGTCGACACCCGATGACCTCGGATCGGCTGTGAACACGTCCGTATTCAAGAAGATCTGATCGTGACCAAAGTCTTCGATCACGTTCTTGTCGGGGAAATATTGTTTGAGATAATCGTTCAGTCCTTTTTCGAGTGGAGT
Organism: uncultured Ohtaekwangia sp.; assembly: GCA_964490505.1. Lineage (GTDB taxonomy): Bacteria > Bacteroidota > Bacteroidia > Cytophagales > Cyclobacteriaceae > ELB16-189. Next base: position 590,455 of record CAZBCP010000004.1, read on the forward strand.
GGTCTTCAGATTATCGCCGGGTATCCTTAGATCTTTCAGGTAAGCGGGCACATCTGCAACAGCGTGATCGGCTGTGAGGAACACGACATATTGATTCTTTCCGACGGCAGCATCGAGCTTTGCCAACAGTGCTTCGATAGTTTTATCGAGGCGTATGTACACATCTTCAACTTCAATAGAGTTGGGTCCCATGGCGTGTCCAACATAGTCGGTTGCTGAGAAAGAGATCGTCAGCATGTCGGTCCACTCGTCTTTGCCCATGGTCTCGCCGTCGATAGCGGCGATTGCGAGGTCGCCGAGCAGATCGTTACCGAAAGGCGTGCTGATCACGTAATCGAAACCGCCATTGTCTTTGCGAAGTTCGCTGAGCTTGTATGGGAATGTGGGTTTGTCTTTGCCTTTGGCTTTTGTTTCATAGACGTTGTCGTCGGGACCGCTCTCTTTGTATTGCTCGATGGGGAACGTTGTTTTCCATTCCTGCGATAAATATTTTTCGGCCAGGTTGAGCGCATTGAATTTCTCAAGCCATGTGGGAAGCCCTTGCTTGTAGTAAGTGCTGGTAATGAACTTACCGCTCGTTCCATCGAACCAGTATGCGCCGTCGGGTGTATGTCCGGCGGGAAGCACGGCGCCGCGATCTTTCATCGAAATACCGACAACTTTTGCACGACGTTGTGTGGCGAGCTCGAGCTCGTCGGTGATCGTGGTCGTTAGTAATCTCCAGGGAGAAACATCGCCGTTGCCACCGTCGCTACCGACTGGCTTCTGACGCTCATCGCCAACACAGTTGACGCCTGTCTTCGAAACTTTATCCCACCAATCGTTGCCAATGATGCCATGTACGGCAGGTGTTGTGCCTGTATAAACTGATGCATGGCCGGGACCGGTAACTGTAGGTGCATAGTTGTAATGTGCATTCCTCAACGAATACCCCTGACCGATCAACCTTTTGAAACCGCCGTCTCCATATTTGCGCTCGAAGCGATATAGATATTCCTGTCGCATCTGATCGACAACAATACCAACAACAAGCTTTGGTGTGTTGGTAGGCTGAGCAACTGCAGCGATGGAAATTAAAATTGCCGTAACAATCAGGTAATGGCTCTTCATGCCCTCAATATAATTTTAATTATCACAATATATCTTCTCGTACTCTTCTTCCTCGTAAACCTGCTTTCGTACAAGCTTACCCTGAGAATTGTAATATATGACCACGTAGATGTCGGCCTCCTCTACGTGTTTTTCGGTAAAATAAAACGGTTTGTCTTCCGAACCAATGTTTATTATTTCGGTGAATGTGGGCGGGATCAGGATGCCTTTTTTGTTGCTGACGATACCAAAATAATTGTCCTGCTGTACACGCACGATCTTTTCTCCATCGCGGTCAACGACTTCCTGGAACGCGCGGATCTTCGACAGCTTTAAATTCTTATCCTTGATAGAAAGGATCGACCACGTAAAAGTTTTCTTCACCCAAGCAGCGGTATCGTTCCAATACCTGATCTCCTCGAAATCGAAATCAGTAACGGGTTCCTCGGAAGCGGTAATAAGTCCGTATCCGTTTTTGTACGCAACGAATAAATTCTTCGCATACGGCAACACGTTGCGTTCGTATTGTGGCTTGATCAGTTTCTGCGTCTTTGGATCATACAAGCCAAACTTCTTTTCTTTTAGCAACGACAAATAACCACCCGAGGGAATGATAGCATCGTACTCTGCCGGCTGAACAACTTTTCCATCGCGACGGAAGATGCCTTTCTTCATTGCACCCTTTTTATTTTTTTTCGAGAACATGAACAGATCTTTTCCGATCACTTCAATGTCTTCGAAGTCGGCAGAGAAAAGCTTCCTGCCGTGGCTTGCCTCGAATACAACTTTATTCTTTTTGTCGGCCACCCAGAAGTAAACAATACTATCGTTGCTCTTGATAAAAGTTACAGGCGACGTTTTTTCGAACGAGGCGAGGCGACTCGAGCCGGTGTAAACGTTCAGCGAATCGCCCTTCGAGCCGAACACCACGCGGTTCTTCATCCACACGCTATCAAGATTATTCGCAACCACTTTCTTTTGTGGCACCCGATAAAGCGTCGAGCGATTATTGGATCTTAGGTCAAGCCAGTCGCCATAGTCATGAACCTTGTCGTATGAATTTGCTTCGAGCTCTGGTGCAATACCAACGGCCTGGAACTTTGCGTCTTTCTTCCGGGTGAAGCCAAACGATGTCTTTACGAGTGTCTGCCTGTCGAGAGGGATGATGAATTTGAGATCTTGCCCGATCACTCCTTCGAGAATGCCATTCTTAACCCAGAGATTTCCTTCGCCCCATGCGCGGACCTCGTCGAACACCAACGATTCGTCGAGAGGCCTGGTTGGCGACACCGCGGCAACTTGCGAAGCCTTTACGACGATGTTCTTTCCGTATCGTTTGAGAATGATCAGCTTATCAACGTTGTGAATTTCATCATACAAGGAAGGCAGCAGCAGCTTTGTATTGAATGCATAAAGAGCCCACCCCTTTTGTTTCTTCAGCGCGATAAACTGATCGGCAACTATGCGTCCGTCCTGCACACAGGCGTCGCCCACCTGGAAACCGGATTGATGTACAATCGTCTGGCACCGTCCATCGAACAAAGCCAGGAATCCATCGCCCATGTCGATCGTGGTCGTTGGCGTCTTCTTGAGCAATAATGCACCGCTTCTCGAGAACACACCGTCGGATGTTACCAGGAAGTCGCCGGTGATCTCACCACACAGGTAAGTAGAGTCGATAGCTTTGAACTGAGGGCTCATCACCTCGATACCATCGTCGTTCATGAAACCATACAGTCCATTTTTATAGAACGGTATCCAATAGCCTTTATTCCTGACGTCTAACATTCGAAGCGAGTCGTTGTCGAATTCGGCGGGTCGCTTTATATCGGCATCGCGCATCAGATAATACAGGATGTTCTTTGCTTTTGAGGATTGTGATCCGGTTGGATATTGTTTTAGAAAAGCGAGATAGTCGGCGATGAGTCCCGAGCTCGTCGATTGTTCGAAGATGAACTTTTCGGCTTCGTTCCGATAGGTGCTCTGGGGAAATTGAGCCAGGAATGATCTATAGTCCTCCACATTTCCGGAAGCTGTCTTCTCTTTATAAATCAGTTGTTCGTACCGATCGTACGCTTCCTTTAAGCGACGTGACTTCGGATAACGATCGACGTATTGCTTGAAAGAAGCTGGCGTATTTTTTCTCAATGCCTCCACGTACGCAACTTCATCCCTCAATTCGATGGCCTCAGGAACCTGCACCGACAAAGGAAAATGTGAAATGAAATAATCGTACGATGTAACATCGTTGTTTACACGCGCTCTTTCGAAAGCCGCGCTATCGGTCCGTGATTGTAGTGTAATTATCGCGATACTATCAGCGCCGTTCTTCTGAAGGCGCTCGCGTTGCTTCGGAGAAGAGAGCGACCATGCAACAAGCGCCTTTTTAACATAAAGCTGTGCGGAATCAGCATCGAAGGCCGGGTTGCCGTTCGACAAAAAATATTGTGCGTAGATATATTTTGCCTCTACATTGAGGGTGTCTTTTCTTAATGCCTTGCGAAGATCCGATTCGGCAGCGGCCCATTTCTTCTGTTGGAGGTGCTTGAGTGCAGCGCGCTGAGCATTAAGCGGGTGAGAGGTGGTGAAAAGAAATACGTTTGTTAAAAGAAATAATACAAAAAGTCTCATCGTGGCCATCCGGTCGCAAGTTAGCTTAAAATCCCTATGAAGCATTTCATTATTGGCCTTCTAATCACATTTCAAGCGTCGTCTGCCGTGATGCAGGCTTCCGCCCAGGTTGGAGTGTTCGAGAGCAACGCAGACATCGGTAAGCCGAAGAATGCAGGCAGCACCAGTTACGACCAGGCCACACAAGAGTACACCATCAAAGGCAGCGGCACCGACGTGTGGTTCAACCGCGACGAGTTTCACTACACATATAATAAGATCAAAGGCGACTTTATTCTGACCGCCAACTTCAAGCTCAGTGACAAAGGAAAGAACGGCCACCGTAAAGTTGGCTGGATGGTCCGCGCTTCTGCCGACGACGATGCAGCTCATGCAAGCGCAGTGATGCATGGCGATGGACTGATTGCTATGCAATGGCGGGAGCTTCGTGGTGCCTATATGCGCGATCCGGAAGACGAGATCTTCTTCAAGAAAAAGAAAGCGCAGATCATTCAGCTGGAACGGTCAGGTAACAAGATCACAATGCGTATCGCCAACCCGGGCGAGCCCTTACAACTTGTCGGTTCTCACGAAATGAACCTTACCTCCGAAGTATTGGCGGGCTTGTTCATCTCATCACACGATGCCGAAGAGTTCGAAGAGGCAACGGTATGGAACGTGCGCATCGATCAGCCAGTCCCCGAAAATTATAATCCCGGTAAAGAAGGCTGGATCGGGTGCCGGATGGAACTGCTCGATGTAACAACCGGCGTTCGAAAAGTCATACGTGAGTCGGAAGGCCGCTTCGAAGCGCCGAACTGGATGCCCGATGGAAAAAATCTTTTGTTCAACGAGAACGGATCGATCTATAAAATGTCGATCGACGGCGGCACACCCGAAAAGCTGAACACCGGCACGATAGATCGAAATAACAACGACCACGGTATTTCGTGGGATGGAAAAATGCTCGCGATCAGCAGTCATCGCCCGGGACTAGCCGGTGGCGGCTCAACTGTCTATGTCTTGCCGATTGGTGGTGGAGCTCCGAAACAGATCACAGAAGGCACACCTTCGTACTGGCACGGCTGGGCACCTAACAACAAAGAAGTGGTTTACGTTGCACAGCGCCCCGAGAGCAAGCTGTATCACATCTATCGCATGTCGATCAACGGCGGCGCAGAGACGAAGATCACCGATCATACAACGGGTCACGTCGATGGACCAGAGTATTCGCCTGATGGCAAGTACATTTATTACAATGGAAATCAAACGGGCACGATGCAGATCTGGAGAATGAAACCCGACGGCACCAATAAAGAACAGCTTACATTCGGCGAAACACACAATTGGTTCCCGCACATCTCTCCCGATGGTAAGTGGATGACGTTCATTGCATTCCCACCCGACATTGAACCGGACTCACATCCATCTTATAAAAGAGTAACGCTGAACATCATGCCGCTAACTACAGGCGGTGCGCCGAAGGTCATCGCTTATTTGTATGGTGGACAGGGAACTATCAATGTTCCAAGCTGGTCACCGGATAGTAAGAGGATTGCGTTTGTCTCGAACAGTAAGAAATTCGACAAGCCTACTCAATAGCCTTATCGTTCAGTTTCGCGTACTGCATCTCCCCTGCTCCTTCGAAGGCGATGCGTACGCCAACGATGTCTCCGTCGGGATTCGCTTGCTTTTCCGTGAAGATGACCTTGTCGTTAAGAGCTACATTCATTACTGAGTCGTGAATGGAAACTTTGAGCTTCTCCATTTCTTGGAACTCACATCCGAATGCACTGAAGTCGTGTTCTTTTCCTGAGATCCATCCATTGGTGGTGAGCACGCCGAGCTCGGAGCTGCAGCCTTTTGTGGCGAGCGGCACAATGATCGCCATTTTGCTGGTAAGCAAATAAACAACGATCCTTCTGCAGATCGCTTCTTCTGGTGTGGATGTATTGCGCAATAGCGCTTCGAAATCGAACGAGTTTACTTTCACTCCGAAGTCGCGAACGTTTTGCAGTGATGCTTCCTTTTCGGTGAATACAGGAGAGCCGAGTTTTTCACGGAGCAGTTCGGAAGTAAATCCCATCTTGTCGCCCATGCGGATATCCTCCCCGGAAACATAGATGGGTACGGGGTTGCCACCAGGGTCTATGATACCCTTCCACCCTTTCGTTTTGATCCACACGATATCTTCTTTCACGATCGTGTCGTTCACGATCAACTTCGCCATGAAATAGCCTGGCTCATAGTAAACCGATGTGTGCTGCTTGCCGTTGAGCTGTACTTTTTCGCGACGCATCGGGTCCCAGTTCTGCTGAATGAATACGCTGTCGGCGTCGTAAGCCGACACATCGTAGTCGAACACAACAGAGTTCGGAAGATCGTCGGTGACTTCGCGATGAGTGAATGTTGCGAGACTGGGATCGAACCGGTGTGGCGATTTTCCTTTCACCAGCAAGAACACTATTACAATAGAGGCGATCACCACAGCAACAACGGTGGGAACGCGAATGCTGATTTTCTTTTTTGGTGGAGTCGTAACTGCTTCGGGAGCAACAACATTGTTACCGTTATTTCCATTACCACCATTATTAGCTTTAGCCTGTTCCGATTCAAAATCGCGCCACGACGCGTAGTCGAGGAAATTAGCGAGGGCATTCAGTGTTGCGGCAGTCGGAGAGTTGTCGTATTTCACTTTTCCCCAAATGCGTTTCAGCGTCGAAATGCTCAGGCGCACGGAAGTCTTTTCGAAGATCTTATCGCTCAGTAATTCGAAGTCGCTATTTGTCCATAAACCGCTATCTCCCCAGTTCAAGATCTGTTCAATCTTGGTTCTGCACAGCAGGATCAACTCACGTTCGGTACTCATCGTGTTAATTTACGTCTCGAAATCTATAAAAAACGCTTATGAAGAATCTTATTATCGCCGGCTTTCTTGCATTTGCTGCTGTATCAAACGGGATTGCTCAGACTTTTGATTTGTATAATACAGTAAAGGAAAACAAGCTGGTTTCAGGGTCTTCCCGAACCAAACTGTCCGTTTCTGACGAAAGCAGACACGCAGTATCCGTTCTCGGGATTACCTGGCTCACTGGCGTAACTTTTTCGGAGGGCACCATCGAACTCGATATTAAAGGTAACGAAGAAATGCAGCAGACATTCCCCGGCGTTGTATTTCATGGCGTCGACTCAACAACCCACGACGTCGTCTATTTCAGGCCGTTCAATTTTCAGTCAGCCGACCCGGTTCGCAAGATCCATGCGGTTCAATATGTAAGTCATCCGCAGTTTACATGGAACGTGCTTCGCGAAACGAAGAACGGTATGTACGAAAAGGCGGTGACACCCGCACCGAGGGCCAACGATTGGTTCCATGCAAAGATTGTTGTGAAGGGCAAAGAGATCAATGTGTACGTGAACGACTCGAAAGTACCGTCGCTTACCGTTACAAAGCTCAACGACAGGACAACGGGAATGATCGGCCTATGGTGTGATGGAAGCGTGAGACCAGGCGACTTCGCGAACCTTGTGATTCGGAAATAAAGTCAGCACCCAGTCGCCCGTTTTTTCCACAGGCAGTTGCTTGAACCCCGGTTAAAAACCTGTCCGGACCGCCACGAAAGCGCGGCATGATTCTTTGATCTGGCCCGGGTATGAAACTTCAGGCGTATGGTATCGTGCTCACTTTTTGTGTTGCCGCTGCCGATCTATTTGCACAAGCTGCATTCAGTCATAGAAAAAACGATTCTCTTCCGCCTCCGAACGCGACCAAATCGGCGACTAATTTCAGCAACGTTATCGGCTGGAAGGAAGGCGAAACACCAACACCTCCGCAAGGGTTTAAGGTTACCAAATATGCCGACGGTTTCGACAATTGTCGTTGGATGTACATCACTCCGAATGGCGATGTGCTGGTTGCCGAAAGCAACTCTAATCATCCGTTGATCGAAAAGATCGGCGGCACGATCATCGGCGCATCGAGATCCAACAACCTTTCGAAGAGTGCAGATCGCATCACATTGCTTCGCGATCACGACAAAGATGGAATGCCCGAAGTACACGACATTTTTATCGAGAAGCTCAATCAGCCATTCGGTATGGCTGTTGTCGACGACTGGTTTTATGTTGCAAACACCGACGCGATCTGGAGATTCCCCTATCAACCAGGTCAGACCAGAATAATCGGCGACGGACAAGAGATAGCCGACCTTCCATCGGGCAAACACAATCGTCACTGGACGCGAAACATTCTCGCCAGCAAGGATGGAAAGAAACTTTATGTCGCCATCGGCTCCGGAAGTAACATTGCAGAGTTCGGCATAGACAATGAATTGCTTCGGGCCAATATTATTGAAATGGATATCGATGGTGGCAATGAGCGTGTGTATGCCGGCGGACTACGCAATCCCGTCGGTATGGCGTGGGCACCGGGTACCAAATCGCTTTGGACTGTTGTGAATGAGCGCGATGAACTGGGTGACGACCTGGTTCCCGACTATCTCACGCGCGTAAAGAACGGAGGCTTCTATGGCTGGCCTTACACTTACTACGGCGACCACGAAGATCCTCGTGTAAAAGAGGCCCGTCCCGAGGTTGTGAGTGAAACGATCGTTCCCGATCTGCAGCTCGGCGCGCATACTGCTTCGCTCGGACTGGTGTTTTACACCGACGATGCCTTTCCGAAAAAATATCGCAACGGTGCATTCATCGCGCAGCACGGCTCATGGAATCGCTCGACGTTGTCGGGATATAAAGTTGTGTTTGTTCCCTTCAATAGCGGCGAACCTTCCGGGGAACCTGAAGATTTCCTCACGGGATTTATCGCAGACCTTGAAAAAGACAAAGTTCATGGCCGACCGGTTGGACTAGCCGTTATGCCCGACGGATCGCTTCTGGTTGCCGACGATGTGAATGGCGTTATTTGGAGGGTAACTGCCGACCGGTAATTTTGTATTACCTGGATCATGAAATTCGTTGCTGACACCGAAAGATTGAAGTTGCGGGAGTTCTCGAAGGACGATGCGCCGTTCCTTCTCGAGCTACTCAATACTCCCAATTGGATCAAATTCATTGGAGACCGCAACGTGAGGACTCTCGATGCTGCGCGTGACTATGCCACGAACAGGCTTATCAGCAGCTATCATCGCTTTGGATTTGGATTGTATATGGTGGAATTGAAAGACCCGCATACACCTATCGGCATGTGTGGTCTCGTCCGTCGTGAAGCACTCGAGGATGTAGATCTTGGTTTCGCTTTTCTTCCGCAGTACACGGGTCTCGGCTATGCACAAGAGGCGAGCACTGCGATCATGGAGCTCGCAAAAAAGAAAGTGAAAACGAAACGACTCGTTGCTATTACGATGGTCGATAATTCGAACTCAATTAACCTGCTTCGAAAGCTGGGTTTTAATTTCGAGAAGACTGTGAATTTCCCTGGCGAAGACCAGACGCTGATGATGTATTCGGTGGATCTGAAAAAATGATCAGATCTTCACAGCCTGCCGTGCGAGCAACTTCCATTCGCCCCTTTCCTTTATGAACACCAGCAAGATCGAGAGGTTGAGCTTGCCGTTGACGCCGTGATTGAGATTGTCACCGGCCAGTTTATGTCTCACTGTGGCAATGTTGCCTGTTATTTTAATGGTCTGCTCCGAAATAGTGATCGCTGTGAAATCGGACTTACCTGTCACCAATGCGTCCACGAACTCGGCCCTGTTCTCGACTTGACCGCTTGAATGACCATACGTGAGATTCTCATGGGTAATGTTCTCGAGAGCTTCCTTTTTTCCATCAAGTAATGCCTGTGTCAGTGTCTCGACTGCTTTGGCAACGTCGGCCTCTTGCGCGAAGAGTGATGTCGAACAAACGAATAGAAGTATTGCAATCAGTTTCATAACCGAATATAGCCAATAAAATCGGCATATCGCTTCATCTGTTTCGCGATGCCACCGGGCGTTTTCTTATCGAACAATTTCGTTTGGATCTTCACTCCTTTGTTGGTGATCGTTCGCTTCCACGTACCGGCAAGTTTGCCGTTGATAATGATCGTTGGGGTGAAGATTGATTGCATATCCTCGCGTTCTTTATAGGCAACGAGGAACTCATCGTAAGAAGGAAGGAGACGAACGCTTTGCTTCGGACTGACAACCAGATCCAAAGCATACCAATAGTCGCCATCTTTTTTCAGCTTCATCATGTCTATACCGCGAAGAGCTTCGGTAACTGTAATGCCCGACCACCAGGCGAAGTCGTGTGCGGATGCGGGACCGTGACTCTTAAAATACCTGGATGTCAGTTCCGCAAGCGCTTCGTCTTTCGAAAATTCTTTTTTGTTCGGAGCCCAGTCGTCGAGAAGAACGAAAGTTGGTTGCTTGCCTTTGCGTGGACCGTAGCAGATGAGCTTCTCGCGCGCCATCTGCCCGATGATATGAAGTCCGCGAGTATTGCGCGTATCGATCTTCTTTCGTTCGAGCAACTCGTAGATCTCGTTACGGTCGAGGATCTTTTTGCCCTGCATTTCTTTTTCGAAGATGGCGCGGCTCTTCACGAAATCCTTCTTTGTAAGACCGACGTCGGTCTGATGCTTTACAGTTTTTGCGATAGCGCGTTTGGCGAGAAGATCGAGCATCCATCGCAGATCTTCCGGCGCCGTGTAGTGTATCGTGCTACGCAGCGGCCAGCTTCGAACGATACTTCCATCGTTCAAGGCCGCTTCCACCGAAGCTTGCGTTGCATTTTCCACCCGCTGACCAACTGCCCACAACGAACCGAAGAAATCCTGCGCCTGCACCGCTCCGAAATGCCTTACCATATCCGCCGGTGTCTTGAACATCGGCGCGTCCAGTCCCTGGAAGTGCAATCGGGCACGCAAAATTTCCCGGCTAGTCATAAATAACTCTTTTATTGTTTCACAACGAAAAGATAGAAACTAAAATCGGTCATCGGTGCATCATGAAACCCGACGTGATGTCCGAGCGTTACGGCTTGTCCGCGATGGTAGCTGCTGTGATTAATGCAATGCTGGATGAACTCGTAACGGGTCTTCGATCCCTGGACCCAGGGTGTATCGAGCGTAACAGCCTCCGCGAGCTCTTCTTCGGTGAGGGAGGTCACGAAATTTGAAAGTTCTTTCGAAGTCTTCTTTGCTCCTTCGAACACCTCCTCGAGAGTTCCATGAAATCCGTTCATTCGAAACGACTCAGGGGCAGGTTCTCTCTTGATCACCGACAACCAGAAACGTTCGGTATCCCAGATATGAACAAGCGTACCTTTGATGCCTGCAAAACTCGAAGGGATCTCCTTTTCCAAAAGATCGGCGGGCTTCGTCTTAAGCCACGTGATGATCGTTTCCATAGCCCATTCGTTAGCGAGTGCGTAATCGCCGATCAACGAAGTGAGCAATGATTGAGTGTTTGCTGTTGGTTTGGTTGAGATTTTCATGACTGTTGTTTTTTGTTGTAACAAAGCAACAGTCACCCCCTGACAACGGTATGACAACAGTCTAAAAAAAGTTTCTCTTTCTACTGACAACAGTATGTCAGCAGTCGGCCTTTCTTTTGATTTACTCGGTTTTCAATATGTCGACCGGGTTCCGTACCGATACTTTGATTGGAGATCATAGGGCGAGTATTAGGTAATTCGACAAAGCCAACAATTATGCCAGTCACCTAACGCAAAATTCGTTACTATTTACAGTTACACAATGTACCTTTGTTCCACTTCGAACATTTACGTTCGTTTTAGAAACGATGAGATATTCTTTAACAGTACTGATCATTTGTGTATCTGTCAATACGATTGATGCTCAAGACCTGCGGTTGTGGTACACAAAACCGGCAACTAACTGGAACGAAGCGCTGCCTATCGGCAACGGGCGTCTCGCGGCCATGGTGTTTGGCAACCCGTTGCAGGAACGACTTCAGTTGAATGAAGAGACCGTGTGGGCCGGCGAACCTGGTAACAACATCCCACCTTCCGATTTTGCAGGGTCGCTTCCGGAAATAAGGAAGCTCATCTTCGAAGGAAAATACCAGGAAGCCCACGACCTTGCCATGAAGATCCTTCCTCGCAATGCAGGTCCCGACACAAACTATGGAATGCCTTACCAAACGGTTGGTAATCTACTGATCGATTTTCGCGGCCATGAAACAGCAACCTCCTACCGAAGAGAGTTGGACATCGCCAACGCTGTGAGCTCTTCGAAGTATATGGTTGGCGATGTGATCTTCAATCGAGAGACCATCGCTTCATTCACCGATCAGGCCATCGTCGTGCATCTTACGGCCAGTAAAAAGAAAGCGATCAATTGCGAGCTTCGTATCAAAAGTCCACAAAAGAATCACACGGTTCGTGCGTCACGCGACGTGTTAACTCTTTTGGGGACGTCCGGTGATCATCACAATAAGAAGGGAAAGATCCGTTTCACAACGCTTGTAAAACCGGTGATGGTGAAAGGAGAATTAACAACTACCGATTCATCCCTGGTTATCTCGAACGCTACCGAGGTCACGATCTTCGTTGTTACCGGCACCAACTTTCGCAACTACAACGACATCAACCTCGACGAGAACGTGATCGCAAACAATTATCTGAACCGTGTCGCTACAAAAAAATGGAAGGAACTTCGTCACTCGCACGTTAACTTTTATAAAAAATACTTCGATCGAGTGAGCATCGAGCTTGGGACGTCTGCCTCATCTTCGCTGCCAACCGATGTGAGGGTAAAACAATTTTCTACCGGCAACGATCCGCAACTCGTGTCATTGTATTTTCAGTTCGGCCGTTATCTCTTGATCTCTTCGTCGCAACCCGGAAACCAGCCGGCCAACCTGCAAGGCAAATGGAACGACAGGCTCAACCCGCCATGGGACAGCAAGTACACGATCAACATCAACACCGAGATGAATTACTGGCCTGCCGAAGTCACTGGACTTCCCGAAATGCACGAGCCCTTGTTCAACATGTTGAAAGACCTCGAAGTAACGGGCCGTGAAAGCGCCACGAAGATGTATGGCGCCCGAGGATGGAACGCCCATCACAACACCGATATGTGGCGTATCACCGGTCCGGTCGATGGCGCTTACTACGGACTTTGGCCAATGGGCGGTGCGTGGCTGTCGCAACATCTCTGGCAGCACTATTTATATACGGGCGACAAAAAGTTTCTCCAGGATTCATACCCCATCCTTAAAGGAGCAGCATTGTTTTACAACGACGTCCTTCAGCAGGTTCCAAAAAAAGACTGGCTGGTGGTAACCCCGTCGATGTCGCCGGAGAACGAACATCATCCCGGTATCTCTATCTCTGCGGGAACCACGATGGACAATCAACTGGTGTTCGATGTGTTCTCAAACTTCCTGAAGGCAAGCGATCGTATTGGACAAGACAAGGAGCTTCGCGACACCATTGCGTCGAAGCTTGCAAAAATCCCACCCATGATGATCGGTCAGCACGGACAACTTCAGGAATGGCTGGAAGATTGGGATCGCCCCGACGATAAGCATCGTCACATCTCTCATTTATATGGGCTGTTTCCTTCGAACCAGATCTCTCCTTATCAATCGCCGGAACTTTTTGCAGCTGCAAAAACTACAATGGAGTTTCGTGGAGATCAGTCGACAGGCTGGTCGATGGGTTGGAAGGTGAATTGGTGGGCTCGTTTACTTGATGGCAACAGGGCCTATAAGCTTATCAAAGATCAGCTCACTCCTGCTCTCGAAACGGGTGCCGGTGGTACATATCCGAATTTATTCGATGCTCATCCACCGTTCCAGATCGATGGCAACTTTGGTTGCACGTCGGGTATTGCGGAGATGTTGTTGCAGAGTCACGATGGTGCGCTGCATTTGTTGCCTGCATTGCCGGATGAATGGCGAAGCGGGAAGGTGAAGGGCTTGAGGGCGCGTGGTGGTTTTAGTATAGACATGGAATGGGATGAAGGAAGGATAAAGAGTATGGTGATCCATTCGATGATCGGGGGAACGTTGCGGCTTCGAAGTTATTTCGAGTTGAATGATTCCAGGTTGATTGTTGCGCAGGGGTCGAATCCCAATGCCCTCTTTGAAAAATCTGACATTTCTACGCCAGTCATTTCTTCGAAGGCACAGATGGTGATGCCGGAGCTAAAGAAGATCTATGAATATGATCTTAAGACGACACCGGGTAATTCTTATATCATTACCCCCCGATAAAATATATTAACCTCGAATGTCTGGTTTACCGTACAGGTTGACGGTTCCTCACTTTACATCGCTTTAATAATAGAATACTTTTGGTCGTCACTTAAAAATGATGGCTTATGACAACGATTTTATTATTTTTTAATGGTGAGGCAGTGCTGAACTGGTTTCTCAATACAAGTTCAGGAGGAGCTGTGAGCGTTTTCTTAACGGGAGTTGCGGTCTGGAACATCCGAGGAGCTATTTTTTGGTACAAGGACCGTATGAAGAATGTTGTTGTTAAGAATAGGGATTTGAGTAAGCAGATCACTATTGTTGATGACAGAGTTACAAAGTTAGAAGAGACAGTCGGTGAGGGTTTTGTCAATCTCAAAGGAGAGATCGGTCATCGACTTAAACAAGTTGACGAGCGAATTTTCAAACTCGAAGAGACGATCGAATATCGATTTGCAAAAGTCGATGACCGATTCGAAAAAGTCGATGACCGACTTGAAAAAATCGATGACCGATTTGAAAAGGTCGATGATCGACTTATCAAACTCGAAGAGAAGGTCGATGATCGACTTATCAAACTCGAAGAGAAATTCGATGATCGATTCGTCAAACTCGAAGAGCAATTCGATGATCGATTTATCAAACTTGAAGAGAAATTTGATGATCGATTTGTCAAACTCGAAGAAAAAGTCGATGACAAAATCCTGCAAACCGAAATTCGGATCATGAAACATGTTGACCATCGTTTCAACGAGTCGGAGAAACACAACAACATTCGTTTCGATCATCTCCAGGGTCAAATCAATTCGCTCGAAGCAACCACCAAGGATCGCTTTAACGAGATGGCGAAACGTTTTGACGACCTGACTAGCCTCATCATCCAACAAAACAAAAAGAGCCAGGATTAACCTGGCTCTTTTCTTTTCACTCAATTCATCACTTAATCAACAATCAACTCCGCACTCAGCACACTCGTGCTTCCGCCCGGAGGCGTCTTGAAACCTCGAACCAACACGGTATACGACCAGCCATCCAGCAACACCGCATTCGGCAGCGACAACACTACGTTCTCGCCCGAAGTCGTCTTCACCGCGAAATTGTATTTCCTGGCATCAACCTCCACAAACTCCGAGGGTTCTTTGAATTCCAATCCGGTAAACAACGGCGACGACATCTCTACCTCCTGCAAGTTCAATTCAGGTGAATCGGGCGACAGGTTAAGAAATCTAACTTTCGCCTTTCCCGACGCCGGCGCATCTGTGTCGTCGTTGAGAACAAGTATGTCCGCATTCTGATAGGTATCGACCACAAAGATGGAATACGCCTTTCCTTCTTCGAACTTCAGCGTGGTATCAGCAACAATATTGCTTGCACCGGCCGGACCAAATTCCAATGTCCTTTCTCCCGTAACAAATCTTAAATATCCAGTGTGATCAGTATACTTGAACTCATTATTGATAAGCTTATCATCGAGGATAATATTAAGGTCTGGAGAATTCGGCGACGCCTGGTATAACGATACATAAGATACAGGCGGCAATGGCTCCGCATCGCTGCCACCATCATCACAACTCATCGCAAGCAAGAAGATCCCACCCACTATGGACAGGAGCTTAACATTTTTCAAAAAAAATCTCATAACACTGTTCAATTCCGTTCACTTTGACACTCTTTTTTGAACAATGGTTGTAACGAAAACATGAGTTTTCGCAGTATCCGGCGTTGGCCGAACTTTTGCCGTTAGTCGATCTTTCAAACCCTAAAACTATGACCTCAAGTTACTTTAAGATGGCCCGCCGAAGCCTCATGGCTAACAAGGGTACAACATTCATCAATATTCTTGGGCTTGTGATCGGAATTGCATCGGCGCTCGTGATCTCCAGCGTGATCCGGTTCGAACAAAGCTTCGATACATTCCATACAAAGAAAGACGACATCTATCGCATAGTAAGGATAACGGGAACCGACAACCTCGAATACCGCGCCGGCATCGTATATCCGCTCGGCGAAGCAATGCGGTCGGAAATACCCGGTGTCGAGATCACCGAGGTCGAATACCTGGGCGGGTCCAGCGTAGATGTTGTCGGTAGCGATGGTCAGAGTGTAAATAAATTCGTTGAGGCCAATGGCGTCGCGGCCGTCGAGCCAGGTTTTTTTAAGATGTTCGACTTCGCCGGACAGCCCCTGCACTGGATCGAAGGCAATCCCGAAAGCTCATTGAAAGACCCGGGAAGTCTCGTTATCACCAAATCAATCGCCGAAAAATATTTCGGTAAAGCAGATCCCATCGGTCATACATTACGGTTCATGAAATTGTTCGACGCAAAGATCACCGGCGTTGTCGACGATTTTCCATCGAATACAGACTTCCCTTTCAAGATCATGTTCTCTTATTCCAGCATGAAGATGATCTTCGGAAAGAAGATGGAAGAGGAATGGGTTAGTGTCAACGATTCGCATACCGTTCTTGTATATGCCCCTAATATGTCGAGAGAAGAACTTCATGAGCGACTCGACAAGATCCACGCAGCCCATACGGGCAAAGACATCCATGAGTATCGCCACTATCGCACTCAAGACTTTAGTGAGCTTCATTTCGACCCACGCTTCCGCAACTTCAGTGGTCGCACCATCACGCACGAGACACTTCTGGCCCTGCAGATCATCGTGTTCTTCCTGTTGTTTGCAGGCTGCATCAATTACATCAACCTCTCTACCGCACAATCAACCCTTCGTTCGAAAGAGATCGGACTTCGCAAGGTCATGGGTGGACAGGCCGGCCACCTGATCATGCAGTTCCTCACGGAGACTTTCGTTGTCGTAAGTATTGCTGCTGTCGTGGCCGTAATACTTGTAACGGCCTTGATGCCGTCGATACAAGATCTATTGCAGTTACAGATCAGCTTCGACCTCACCGATCCTGTTATCTTACTGTCACTCGTGGGCGTCGTCATCGGCGTCACGGTATGCTCCGGCCTGTATCCGGCCTTCATCATTTCGAAGTTCAACCCCATCGCAACGCTGCGCGCGAAATTCAACAACGACAAGATCGGCGGGGTAAACCTGAGAAAAGTGCTGGTGGTCGCTCAATTCACCATCACACAAATATTGGCAGTGGGAACGTTCATCGTCATCAGCCAGATGAAATTTTTCGAGAATGTAGACATGGGCTTCAACCGGAAAGCCGTTGTGGTCAACATCCCTACACTCACTGCCAAAGATCCCGCGGCGCGAAGGACTACGATCGCCGAATTGAAGACCCTTCCCTTCGTTTTGGGAGTCGCATCCAGTTTTACGCTTCCATCGGGTCTCGAACGCAACCGCTCATCGCGAAGCATCGGTCTGCCCAATGCGCAAACCGCCCAGGACTACGAGGGCTACGAACATTATTCGGTCGATGAGAATTTTCTCGACCTGTACGGATTGAAGTTACTGGCAGGAAGAAATCTGAATGAAGCCGATACAACAATCGACAACATCCTGATCAACGAGACTTTGATGAAGAACCTGGGCCTCGGTGATCCGATAAACGCCATCGGTGCCGAGCTAAAGTTCGGCGATGGTAAGAAGGTAAAAGTTGCGGGAGTCGTCGGCGATTTTTATTCGAACTCCTTAAAAGAGGGTGTCGACAATATGGCAATGATATATCGCCCCGCGGAATATCGCTGGATGAGTGTCCGCCTGGATCTCAAGGGCGACGAAGCAATGTCGTCGGCTCTGAAACAAATTGAAGATATATGGAACAAGAATTTCCCGGACGTAATCTTCGAATACAAGTTCTTCGACGAGAACATCGATGCATTCTACAAACAGGAGTTCAAGTATTCGAAGCTGTTCCAAATATTCTCTTTTATCTTCATCGGCATTGGCTGCCTCGGACTTTACGGACTCATCACATTTATCGCAAATAAGAAAGGAAAAGAGATCGCCGTACGAAAAACACTCGGGGCGACGATCAGCAACATCATTGTGATGTTCTCAAAAGAGTACGTGACGTTGATCGGTATCTCCTTCGCATTGGCCGTGCCCGTTGTGTGGTATGGCATCAATGAATGGCTGAGCAACTTTAGAAATCACATCGAGTTGCAATGGTGGATGTTTGCAGCTCCGGGGATGCTTGTGCTGGCGATCGCGTTGCTGGTTGTTGGATCGAAGTCGTACAATGCAGCGAGGGTGAATCCAGTAGAGAAGTTGAAATACGAATAAGAAGGTTTTTTCTCACGGAAAGCACGGAAAACACGGAAAAATAAGATTCCGCGACTTCCGTGATTTCTGTTTTTCGATGCTTTCCGTGACTTCCGTGTTTTCCGTGAGAAATCAAAATCAATTTGCTGTTCTATTACTACTAAACGAATCCCTGAACATCTTCCATCCTTCCGGTGTCTTCTTCCAGAGCACGAGAAATTTTCCGTCGTCGAATAATTTTCCGCTAGCATCGAACGACTGCCAGAGACCTTCCTCTGTCACATACTCTTTGCCGTCACCGTAAATTGCTGTGGTCGTAAACTTGCCTCCTCTCAGCCCGATGTCGTTGTATGCAACCTTAAAGAAGTCGGCAACCGCTGTGCTTCCGCACATCATAGGCGTGTTCGGAGCCAGGATGCACGCGTCCTTTGCGTAGCGATCAATAAATATGGATGGGTCGTTCTTTGCGAACGACTCGAAATAAATGGCGTTGCTTTCAGCGATAGCCTTGCGGGCTTCGGCCAGGTTATCTTTCTGTGCGAGAGCAGTAGCTGCTGTAAATAGTGTGATCAATAGGATCGATGTAGTTTTCATTTGTGTTGTTTTCTACAAATGAACGGCGATCCTGGCTTTTGGAAAGTGACATAGATCACTTTCTACTTTTTAACGGGCGGCTTAATGTCTCTCGTGAAACGCCTAGATAAGCGGCAAGCATTTTCTTGGACAACCGATGGGCGATCTCAGGCGCATCGGACATCAGCAAGTCGTATCGCTTTCTCGCATCGGCCGATAAGTATGTCAACAATCTCTTCTGTTGCTTGGTGAAACTCTCGTTGGCTTTCTTTCTGAAGAACTTCTCCATTTTATGGAAATCGTTGCATAGTCTTTCACGATCGTCAAAGGAAAGGATCAGTACCTCCGAATCTTCCAGCGCTGCGATGGTGAACACAGCGTCCTCCTGGTGATAGAATGCGCTTTGATCAGTGATCCAGCAATGCTCGACAGCTGCCTGAAGTATGTGCTCCTTCCCGTTGTTGTCGGCATAAGTAGAAATGAGTAGTCCGTTAACAACCCAATAAGTATCTGACACCTTCTGACCCGGTCGTACAAGCACGCGGTCCTTTTTCACCTTCTTTATTCTGAAGTACTTTATGATCTGCTCGAACTCTTCGTCCGACAGTTTCACAAAAGCGTCAAGGTGCTTCTTAAATGATTCCATTTTCCTCAAAGTAATTAAATTTCAGGCACTCAGAATCGTCCGCTTTCGGACGGCGACACCCATTTGTGAACATAAAAACGCCGAAAAACACATATTCCGGGTGATGGCATAACAATTGACCTTCTTTGGGAAATTTAGACCACCAAACATGATCCTGAGCTATTTCACCGTCGCGTTCCGCAACCTGCTCCGCCACAAATTATTCTCTGTTATTAACATTGGCGGACTGGCAATCGGACTCGCAGCGTTCTGGATGATCGCCCTCTATATTGGTAACGAGCTGAGCTACGATCGATATCATGCCAATGCCGACAGGATCTTTCGAATCGCACAGCATGCGCAATGGGACGGCGGAACGTTTCATGGGGCCATTACTCCCGATCCGTACGCGGCGGCTATGAAGACCGACTTTCCCGAGATCGAAGAAACCGTTCGGATCGACGCCGAGGGTGGCGGCATTTTCACTTATAACAACCAGGAATTTCGTGCAGGCGATATGCTGTTTGCCGATAAGACCTTCTTCAAGATCTTCTCTTACGATTTCATTTATGGCGACGAGGCTACAGCGTTGGCAAAACCAAAGTCCATCGTGATCACAAAGAAGCTCGCTCAGTCAATCTTTGGAGATCCGTCGATCGCGTTGAACAAAGCGCTTGAATTCGGAACAGAATCCTACCAGGTAACTGGTGTTGTCGAGGATGTTCCTTCGAATTCGCATTTCGGTTTCAGCGCCGTTCGGTCAATGCCCGAAATGGCTGAAGGATCGTGGATGAATGCGCATCTCTATACGTACATCCTGCTTCGCGACAAGAATGATATTACGAGCGTCGAAGCAAAAATGCCTGCGTTCTTCGAAAGGAACATGAAAGCCGCTATGGGCGACATGGACTATCGCGCAGAGCTGCAGCCGTTGACTTCTATACATCTGCATTCGCACCTCGACTTCGAGATCGGAACGAATGGGAACATCACTTATGTGTACGTCTTCTCGGCGGTAGCGGGGTTGATATTGCTGATCGCATCTATCAACTACATGAATCTTTCGACAGCACGCAGCTCGCTTCGCATACGCGAAACAGGTTTAAGAAAAGTGGTCGGTTCACGTCGCGGACAGCTCGTGATGCTGTTCCTGACTGAGTCGGTTTTCATTACTCTGATCGCCTCTCTCCTCTCAGTGTTCCTGATGACGTTGGCCATGCCATTGTTTGAATCGTTCACCGGAAGTGTTATTGATATATGGAAGTTTGGAATTGGTGAAACGGTTGCTGCATTGATCTTATTCTCGGTCCTCGCGGGGATGCTGAGCGGTATCTATCCGGCATTCTTCCTTTCGGGATTTCGCGTGGTGCCTGCCTTGAAAGGTCTTGCGGGTAATCATGAAGGCAACATCTTATTCAGACAAGGTCTTGTCGTGTTCCAGTTCACAGCGACGATCGCGATGATCGCAGGTTCTATTATTATCTATCGTCAACTGAATTTCGTAAGTAATAAAAACCTCGGTTTCAACAAAGACCAGGTTATCACATTCCATATCAATAATGGAGAGACGCGTGCGAAGATCGACGCGATCCGCGAAGAGCTGATGCAAAACAGTTCCGTCGAGAATGTGGCTACAGCGGGAAACCCGATCGGTAGCAACAACATCGGTGGCCGCGACTATAAGATCGAGATCAACGGCGTTGTCGAGGATCGTACACGCCTGGCAAATTTCCTGACGATCGACGAGGACTTTATCCCTACACTTCAGATCGAAATGAAAGAAGGACGTAACTTCTCAAAGAGCGTCACAACCGACAAAGACCGTTCGGTCATCGTCAACGAAGCCCTTGTTTACGACGCCATGTGGGACGAAGGCACCGGCAAGAAAATAAAGATCGGCGATGAAGAATATGAGGTCGTTGGTGTAGTCAAGGACTTCAACATCTATTCGTTGCAGCACAAGGTAGAACCGTTGATCATGAGTCTTCCGAAAGAAGTTTATGAGCGCGACAATGCCTACGTACGAGTAAGTGGTGTCGAAGCCCTGAAAGCTATCGAAGAGGTCTATAAGAAATACGACAACAGCGGTCCTTTCGAATACAATTTCCTCGATCAGAATTTCGAAAGACAGTACCGCGCCGAACAAATGCAGGGAAAACTACTACTGACATTCACCGGCCTTGCCATCTCGATCGCTTGCCTGGGACTGTTTGGGTTGATCACATTCACCACGGAGCAGAGACGAAAAGAGATCGGCATCCGCAAGGTGCTGGGCGGTAGCGTTGCAGGAGTCGTTGTGCTTCTCGCAAAAAATCTTTTGGTATTGATCGTCGTCGCTGCAGTGATCGCTACACCGATCGCCTGGTACGCAATGAACGGATGGCTACAGGACTTCGCCTATCACATTGAGATCGGCCTGTGGGTGTTCATCGTTGCCGGGATCTCCGCGGTTGTCGTAGCGATGCTAACGGTAAGTACACAGGCCGCAAGGTCTGCTATGGCCAATCCCACAGAAGCCTTGCGGTCTGAATAATTGAAGATCACTTCTTCGTTGCATGCGCCGCAAGCTCTTCGTCGAGATTGCCAAGCGCCATTGTGAAACCTTCTTCGAAGCCCAGTTCCATGAGCCTCTTCAATTGTGAAGCCGGTCCAAGAAGTGTTACCGTAACTTTTGTTCCGGAACCATCTTTGGCAAACACCGTTTTCCAATCGGTCGAAGGCATCTCTTTATTGATCACTTGGTTTTCGTCGGTAAAAGCATCCTTCCAGTCGAAGTTTTTCTTCGGATTGATATTGCTGAAATCGGCGATACACCAATGATGCTCATTGTTAGGGCCGACCATCGCATAAAAACGACGACCGCCATTTTTGAACTCCATGGACTTCGTTTCCGACCTCCAGGGCTTTGGCGCCCACCACAGGTCAAGAAGTTCAGGTTTGGTCCACATGTCCCAAACGGTGTCGACGTCTGCATCACACTGATGCGTCACCAGGACTTTGTTGTTTGTGAAGTCTTTTGTGAATACGGTTCGATTATTACTTGCCATTTTTTTTTGATTTAAGTTGTTTGATTGCGTCATCCAATTGTTCCATGCGCTTCTCCCAAAGCACACGGAAGGGTTTTAGAAAATCATCTACTTCTTTCATTTTTTTTGCATTGAAATGATAGTATATCTCCCGGCCCGATTGCTCCTGTTGTACCAGCTCGCATTCGGTGAGGATCCTTATGTGCTTCGACACCGCTTGCCGGCTGGTGTCGAAATGTTCAGCCAATGCATTGGGCGTCATTGCCTGCAATGCAATAAGCGTCAATATCGCGCGACGTGTTGGGTCGGCGATCGCCTGGAATACATCCCGTCTCTCAATCATATGTTGCAACTATATGGTTGCAAATATATGTGCAACTATATGGTTTCACAAGTTTTTGAGAATAATTTTTTAGAATAGCGAAAAATGACCTGATTTCAGCCCTGCAATTGCTGCTCCACGAATCTCCGGAGCTCCTCCAGCGTAACGTTCCAATAGAAGTCGAGATGCTTATGGATCTCGTAAGTCGGTGAGTTGCTCAACGTGAGGGTCAAGAGCGTTCCTATACCTTGTGGCTCCAGGTTGAACGTAAGCACCGAATGGTTTTCAGGAACATCGGGTAACCGTGATAACGAGCTCAGATGACTGTAACTTAAAAAGTGATCGTGGTCAAATCGCAACACGGTGCCGATGTTCTTGTAACGCATCTTGTGCCAGCGACCTTGTATAATAATGCTGCTACCAACGGTCCAATCGGTCGATACATTCATTTCCGTTTCGGACATCCATTTCGGCATCGTCGCCGGATCGGTCAACGCCTGCCAGACGTGGGAAGGTGATGCGGCTATCGTGATTTGTTTGGTAACGTAAGGTTCGCTCATCGCTTCAGCGAAAGAAAACCAGTCTCTGTCTTTTTTCCGCCGGAGAATTCGATCTTATAATAGTAAGTGCCGGATGGCAATTCGACATTGTTTTTCGAAAGACCGCTGAACACGACTGATGTGTTGTTGTAATCATGTGCCTCCCAAACGAGGTCACCCCAACGATTGAAGATCATCACGTGATTTTTCTTTGTGTCTTCCAGCTTGTCGATATCCGAAATGATAAACGTATCGTTCTTTCCATCCTTGTTGGGCGACACTCCATTGTAGACTTCAATGTTGCCGCTCACATCGATGGTCAACGTTTGCTCGGTGCAAGCTGAGAAGCTGTCGCACACACGAATGGTGATGTGATCTTCACCTGTAAACGAGATGCCGCTGTAATCGACGACGAGATTCGCGTTCTCATCGATCGTTGCGGTGGCTCCGCTGGTGGGTTGAGAAACGATCGTGAGTGTCGACAAAACCAGGTTGTTGTCAGGATCGCTGATGATGCCGGCAAGGTCTACCGTTACTGTTCCACCAATAGTTGTTGACGAAACCGAAGGTTCTATCGAAGGAGCAGCATTCGCAGCGCATTCTACTCCACCGATCGTAAGTGTTGCAGGAACCCGCGCGCTTTCGCAAGCACCATTGGTGATTGCAACATAGTAAGTTGTAGTTGTAGAAAGATCCGGCGTATCAAACGTGGCGGATTGATCTGGATCGGGTGTTCCTCCGCTCGCTGCTGTATACCACCTGTATTGTCCGGCCGCGCCGCCACTGGCGGTGAGGGTAAAGCTTTTCGGAATACAAGACATGTCTTCGCCGGCTACGGTTGGCGCCGACGGAGTTTGTGTCATCGTCACGTCCAATGATGTACGACCGCTCTCGCAACCATTGTTGACGGCAACATAATAGGTTGTATTGCCCGACAGTATCGGCGTTACATAGGTGTCGTTCGTTTCGCCGCTGATCGCAGTCCCGCCGCTCTCATCGGTATACCACCTGTATTCACCGGCTGCGCCACCACTGGCGACCAATGTTGCCGTACCCGGAGCACATGCCTCTACCGGCGTTGTCGACGGAGGCACAGGTGGGTTATTCAGCGTAGCATCGACAGATGTACGGCTGCCCTCGCAAGTGCCATCGTTGATCGATACGTAATAAGTAGTGGTACTGGAGATAACCGGTGTTGTGTAACTGCTGTTCGTCTCGCCGGAGATTGCAATGCCGCCGGTTGGTACCGTATACCAACGATATTGTCCTGCCGAAGCGCCGCTGGCAGCAAGGGTCACACTGGAGGGGATACATCCAGCTGCTCCAACAGCGCCAGGCGCCGAAGGAATGGTATTGATTGTTGCCACTACCGATGTCCGCGAACTTGCGCAAGTACCGTTGTCGATGGAAACATAGTAGGTTGTCGTTGTGGTCAACGCAGGTGTGGTATACGTCGCGTTGGTCTGGCCGCCGATCGCTATTCCGCCTGTCGGAACAGTGTACCACCTGTATTGTCCTGCAGATCCGCCAGCGGCGGTCAATGTCAATGATGCTGTACCGCATGCCGAGTTACCAGTAGTTGTGGGGGCTCCGGGTATCGTATTGATCGTCGCTACTACTAATGTCCGTGTGCTTTCGCAAGTGCCGTTGTCGATTGATACGTAATAATTTGTCGTTGTTGTTAGCGAAGGTGTTGTGTAGGTCGAGTTCGTCTGGCCCGCGATAGGTGTTCCCCCGGTTGAAACGGTGTACCATCTATACTGTCCCGCAGATCCACCTGCTGCTGTAAGTGTTACTGTGCCCGTACCACATCGCGAGGCGCCCGTGGTTGTCGGAGCCGTCGGTATCGTATTGATCGTGGCTACTACCAACGTCCTCGAGCTCTCGCAAGTGCCGTTGTCGATCGAAGCATAGTAGTTTGTTGTTATCGTCAACGAAGGCGTCGTGTACGTTGCGTTGGTCTGGCCTGCGATCGCTGTTCCGCCCGTCGGAACCGTGTACCATCTGTATTGTCCCGCAGATCCACCTGCTGCTGTAAGCGTTACTGTGCCCGTACCACATCGCGCCGCGCCTGTGGTTGTCGGAGCTGTTGGTATCGTGTTGATCGTGGCTACTACCAATGTCCTCGAACTCTCGCAAGTGCCATTGTCGATCGAAGCATAGTAGTTTGTTGTTATCGTTAACGAGGGCGTGGTGTACGTTGCGTTGGTCTGGCCTGCTATAGCCGTTCCGCCCGTCGGAACAGTGTACCATCTGTATTGTCCCGCAGATCCACCCGCGGCCGTAAGCGTTACTGTACCCGTACCACATCGCGCCGCTCCAGTTGTCGTGGGTGCTGTTGGCGGTGTATTCATCGTTGCTACAACGTTCACACGCGAACTCTCGCATGTACCATTGTTGATGGCGACATAGTAGTTCGTAGTCGCCGACAACGTAGGTGTCGTGTAGGTACTATTCGTTTCTCCGACAATGGCCGTTCCACCGGTTGGAACGGTATACCACCGGTATTGCCCCGCTGTTCCCCCGCTTGCTGAAATCGTAACACTGCCCGGAATACATCCAGAAGCTCCGGTGCCGGTTGGTGCCGTTGGTGGCGTGTTCATCGTAGCGGTAACCATCGTCCGCGCACCCTCGCAAGATCCGTTGTTCAATGCAACCCAATAGTTGGTTGTAGCCGATAATGTCGGGGTTGTGTATGTGCTGTTGGTCTGACCCGCAATAGCAGTTCCGCCAGTCGATACCGTATACCAACGATACTCTCCTGCCGAACCGCCGCTTGCTGTTAACGTAACCGCGCTCGGGATACATCCGGAAGCTCCTGCAGCTCCAGGCGCCGATGGGATCGTGTTGATGGTTGCTACTACGGTTGTTCGTGTACTCTCGCAGGTACCATTGTTGATCGCCACGTAGTAGTTTGTGGTTGTACTAATAACACCCGTCGAATAAGTGGCGGCGGTTTGGCCCGGTATAGCCGTTCCACCTGTCGCAACTGTATACCATCTATATTGCCCGGTCGTTCCACCAGAAGCGGTCAATGTAAGATTCGCAGGTCCGCACGAAGAAGCCCCGGCGCCACCGGGCGCAGTCGGCAATGCGTTGATCGTTAAAGTAGCTCCAGTGGTGAATACGTCATTCGCACCTGTTCCCGAGATGCGGCAACGATAAGTGCCTGCTCCGAAGTTGCCCGTTGTATTAACCGAAAGAGTTTGTGTGGTAACGTTGCTATATCCTCCGCCATTCGTAAGATCGAAATAACCTGAGAACGGATTCAGCATCTGCCATTGGTAAGTGATGCTCGGATTGTTATTAGCAGCTGCTGCGAAAGTTGCCGTTACTCCATCGCATACAGTTGCGTTCGATGGATTCACCGTGATATTGATGGGCGGATACATCGTAATGTTGTCGACACGTGTGCCGACGTTCGCATTTCGATATAACCCGAGGACTTCGATCTTGTCGATATTACTCATTACAGACTGAAGCTGCGCAGCAGTTACCGTCGTCGATGCAATATCATTGGCGGTTTTCCAATTGCCCCCGGCGGCACTCAACGAAACACTGAACGTGGCCCACGTACCGAATGAAGGCGGTTGAAACGGAGTAGATGGAAAATAATAGTAAGCAACACCGGTAACATCTGTAATGATCAGTGTTGCAAACAAGAGAGTTGGAGGAGCCCCGGTCGTTGTTTGCGATGCGTCGAAGCGAAGGGTTCCGTTGTAGTAAGTACTCTTATTTCCTTCGAATTTGGCGGGTGACTCAAAATAGAACGGGACCCAGATGGTGCCGGATCCAGTATTGATCGAAAGTGGTGTTTGACCGAAGACGTAGCCGTTCGGATTTCCGCCCGTTGCTGAGTAGGTGATCGCGCCCGCCAATGCATTGGGTGCAGTCCACCCATCGGCATTAGTTGCAAAATCGCTAATGACCTGCGCCCGGGCCTGGGCAACGACGATTAAAGCAGCTACGACAAGAAACCTTCTCAATTTCATCCCGGATAAAAATACTGTTTTTTTAATGACACGCCGGGGCATCCGACTACCCAAATAATGTGAGGAAACTCGCCAGGAACGTGACCTCACCCGGTCGATGCATCCAGCTAACAATTGCCGGGTAACCCCCCTTACTAATATTATTAGGAAAGAGTATATGAGCTCTTAGGATCGTTGTTGCGTTTTCTCCACAGCCTCCATTCTATTCTTCTTCCAACGTATTCTTCATTTGAGATAAAATAGCATAACCACCCGCAACAACCACATCTGAATCCAGATCGAAACCAGCCGGAAGATTGACCTCGATGAAACCAGACTCCGATGCACCAGCCGTTATCTCGATCATCTTAAAATGATTTTCAGATTCATGACGCGCTTTGTCTTCATCGGTAGTTTGTTCATGCAGAACCTTCACGGGCACGATAATGTATTTCTTACCCTGGTAATCGATCACAGCATCGACAGGGAGAGCAGTAACCATAACGCCGCCGGTTTCTATAACGGCGCTAAGGAACATCCCCGGCAACAGGTTTTTGTCTTCGTTGTCGATGTGGCAATGAATATTGATAGTGCGATCCGATTTGATCTCGCGACCGATCAGGTATACGGTAGCCATTCTTTCTTTTGTCTCGTTGGCCAACATGAAACGAACTTTCTGACCGAGCTTGACCTTCGGGATGTCCTTCTCGAAAATTGTGAGCTCGGCATGAAGGTGCTCGGTATCGACAATTGTAAACAGGACATCAGATGGATTCACAAACTTCCCGATGTTCACATACACGTTTGTTACGAATCCGTCGATAGGTGAATACACATTCGTAGCGCTGGTGATGCTTTCCTCTTTTAAAGATGTTGCATCGATATTGATCATCTTCAGGCGCGCGGCAAGTCCATTAACACGAGCGAGGCCATTCAAATAACTTGCTTTCGCTTGCTGGAGCGTTTTTTGTGCGTTCACATTTTCTTTAGCGAGCTCTTGCTGCCTGTCGTACTCGGCTTTATTGTATTCTGATTGGTTGCGTGCTTCCAGGTAATCCTGCTGAAGCTGGATGTAATCAGGATTCTCGATGACCGCGATGACTTGCCCTTGCTTCACTTTGGAACCCGGCAGCAAGGTAGTGCTCTTCAGGAATCCGCCGAGAGGAACCGACACGCTGACCAACTGTTGTGGCGGAACATCGAGATGTCCGTTTGCTTTGATGACCCCGCTGATCTGTCGCTGCTCGGGTTTACCAAGCTTCACGCCGGCGTTCTTCACCTGGTCGTTCGTGAGTTCGATGGTATTCTCGCCTTCGGTGTGTACTTGCGTAGCCTGCTCCTCGCTGTTATTCTTACATGCAAACACGCCTAGCAGGTATATGATGATTAATGACTTTTTCATGTTCGATTATTTAATGCCCGCGAGAAACTCGAGGTTGATGATGGATTGATTGTAATTATTCAGGCTATTGAGATAGTTGTCACGGATCTGTATGGCGTTGCGGATCGCCAACCAAAACTCGGTGTAGTCGATCTCTCCATTCTTGAAGGCCATACCGGAATGACGAAGAATGAGCTCTGCATTTTGCAGGGCAGATGACTCGTAATATTCGAGACTGCTCCTGTTTTTAACAAGCTCCTGGGCGGCACGCTGCCATTGTCCGGCAACAAGTGCTTGATTGTATTCAAACGTTTTTTGTGAACGCTCTTCATTGATCCGCGCCGCCTTCACGCGAGCGGTTTGTGGGGCAAACCAAAGTGGAACTGAAAGCCCGATCATGAAGCCATCGAACCTGTTATCGAGTGTTGCCTTTTCATTAGCGGCATTCAACGTCCCGACGAGTGTTTGGTTGAAATAACCGACCACGATATCGGGAAGCACCTTAGCGCTGGTAACTTTTCTTTCGTCCTCTGCGATCGCTACCTGTTGTTGGAGGTATCTCAGCTGCGGATTGTTGTTCAAATAAGTGGTATCGCCAAACGTCAAATTTATTTGTCGTTTCACATCTCCCTTAGTTAAGACACTTATATCACTTGCCGTAAGCGTTTTCAACATTTGTTCATAGATGAGAACATCCGACTTGGTGAGCGCAAGCGTATTGCGTGCCTCACTGCGTTGAGTTTCGGCGGTGGTCTTTTCGAGCAATCTTGATTCACCCGTCTTGAAGCGAAGGTCGGTTGCTTTCACAAACGATTCATAAATGCTGTCTTGTGATGTCAGCAATATTTCTTTCGCTTTCAGGAAAAGAAGATGGTAGTAAACTTGCTTCACCTGGTATGCCAGCTCATTTTCTGTGGCAGCCTTCTTTAGCTGTCCCCCCTCAATAAGTGCATTGCCGAGTGCTCTTTGGGAAGTAAAGACCGTTGGAAAAGGGATCGATTGTGTTAAAGTTATGTTGTTGTCGCTCGCATAACTGTTGTATTGTCCCTTCATCAGCGTGGCTGTCAACTTTCCAACATCCGTAGATGTACGGCGGGATTGTTTGTAATAGTCTACTTCGAGTGAAGCGGCTTGTATGCTCTTATTATTTTCCATGGCAAGCCTGATGGCTTCATCGACGGAAACTTGTTGTGGCCCCTGGGCATACGAGGCGAAACTCCCGCAGATCATCAGAAAGATCACCAACGCCGTTTTGGAAATTTTTCGCAGGTGGATCTTTTCAAATAATATATATAGACACGGTAGCACGATGAGCGTGAGGAGCGTAGACGTAACCAGGCCGCCGATCACGACCGTTGCGAGCGGTCTCTGAACTTCGGCGCCGGAGCTCGTGGCCAATGCCATCGGCATAAATCCGAGCGATGCAACGGAGGCCGTCATCAATACAGCGCGCAAACGATGCGACGTTCCTGTTATAACAATTTCTTCCAAGTCAGTCATACCTTCATGTTTTAGTCGATTGAATTCTGCGATGAGCACGATGCCGTTGAGTACTGCAACACCAAACAGGGCGATGAAACCAACGCCTGCCGAAATGCTGAATGGCATGCCGCGAATGAGCAGCGCGAATACGCCGCCGATCGCCGCCATCGGTATCGCAGAAAAGATCAGTAGCGATTGTTTGATCGAATGGAACGTGAGGAACAGTAAAACGAAGATCAGCAACAGGGCCGCAGGTACTGCAACCATCAAGCGGTTTTGCGCGGCCTGCAGGTTCTCAAACTGCCCACCATAGCTCGCGTAATACCCGATCGGGAAATTTACCTGATCCTCGATCTTGGCACGGACCTCGTCTACGACACCGGCGATGTCGCGGCCACGCACGTTAAAGCCGACGATGATCCGTCGTTTGGCATCCTCGCGTTGGATCTGGTTTGGACCAACCTCTAGTTGGACATCAGCGACCTGGCCCAGCGGGACCTGGTTACCAGAGGGCGTTGCAACGAAAAGATTTCTCACGTCATCGATCGTTTGACGATTTTCGGAACCGAGACGAACAACCAGATCGAATCGTTTTTCTCCTTCGTATACAAGGCCGGCCGATTGTCCTGCGAACGCAGTGTTGATCGTTTCGTTGACATGTGCAATGCTAAGCCCATATCGCGCGACAGCATCGCGATCTACTTTAACGACGATCTGCGGAAGGCCAGTTACTTCCTCCACATAAAGATCAGTTGCACCATCAACAGTATTCACCAGGCGAGCAACCTGTTTCGACAGATCGGAGAGGACATCGAGGTCTTCTCCGTAGATCTTCACCGCAATGTCTTGTCGCACACCGGAGATCAACTCGTTGAATCGCATCTGGATGGGTTGCTGAAATCCGAACGACACACCCGGGATCACCTTCAATGCCTCACTCATCTTATTCGCGAGATCCTCGCGGTCCGATGCTTTCGTCCATTTCTCCCGTGGATTCAATACAACGATAAGGTCGCACATATCAATTGGCATAGGGTCGATCGGGATCTCGGCACTGCCGATCTTAGCCACGATCTCATTCACCTCGTCAGGGAACTCTTTCAAGATCAACGCCGCGGCCTTCTGACTGCTTTCGATAGTGAAGGAAAGACTGCTGCCCGGGAGAACGCGCGTCTCAACAGCAAAGTCGCCTTCGTCGAGCGTTGGCAGGAATTCGCCACCCATCTTTATGAAAGTAAATACCGACACAATAAAAAATCCGACTGCGATCGTGATAACGATGAATCGATGGTGCATCGCAGCCCGGATGAACGGTGTGTATGCGCGGTGAAAGAAGTCCATCATTCGATCCGAAAAGTTTCTTTTATGGTGAGGGTCCTTGCTGAGCAACAGCGCGGAGACCATTGGCACATAAGTGAGCGAGAGGATGAACGCGCCAAGTATCGCAAAAGCAACCGTCTGAGCCATAGGCCTGAACATCTTGCCTTCAACCCCAACCAGTACGAGAATGGGCAAGTACACGATTAATATAATGACCTCGC
The DNA here is from genome assembly GCA_964490505.1 of uncultured Ohtaekwangia sp. Classification (GTDB taxonomy): domain Bacteria; phylum Bacteroidota; class Bacteroidia; order Cytophagales; family Cyclobacteriaceae; genus ELB16-189. Next base: position 621,971 of record CAZBCP010000004.1, read on the forward strand.
CAAATGCGGCCGACGTCATAATCTTCGAAGCCGATTCGTGTACTTCGTCGTCCATTTCATTTTGTGTGAGCCTGTACGCAAGTTGCCGCACACCGAGATGATGCATCGTGGCTTCGACAATAATAACAGCTCCGTCCACGATCAACCCAAAGTCGATGGCACCAAGACTCATCAGGTTACCGGAAACGCCAAACAGTTGCATCAACGATATGGCAAACAACATCGCCAGCGGAATCACCGATGCCACGATCAATCCTGCGCGAAGATTGCCAAGGAACAACACCAGCACGATCACGACGATCAATGCGCCTTCGATCAAATTCTTCTTCACTGTACCAATGGCGCGATTCACCAGCGCGCTCCGATCCAGGAATCCGTCGATCTCCAATCCTTCCGGCAATGTTTTAGCGATCTGTTCTATTTTCTCCTTTACACGATTTACAACGGCATTGGAATTCTCGCCCTTCAACATCATGACGATGCCTCCAACGACCTCTCCCTGGTCATTATATGCCATCGCCCCGTATCGTGTTGCATGTCCGAAACGAATATCGCCCACATCGCGCACCAATATGGGTATGCCCCCAGAAGTCGTTGTGATGATGATCTTACCAATGTCGTCTTCCGACTCGATCAGACCCTCGCTTCGGATAAAATATGAGTTTGGTTTCCTGTCGATGTATGCACCGCCCGTGTTTTGGTTGTTCTGTTTCAGCGCTTCAAACACTTCCGAGATACTCAATTCATAGCTTCTGAGTTTTTCCGGATCGAGCGCTATCTCGTATTGTTTTAATAATCCACCGAAGCTGGCCACGTCGGCAACTCCTTTAGTGCCGAGCAACTGCCTCCGAACGATCCAATCCTGTATCGTCCGAAGCTCCATGGCGGTGTATTTCTGCTCGTATCCTGTCTTGGGTCGAATGATGTATTGAAAGATCTCCCCGAGGCCTGTCGTCAATGGGGCGAGCTCGGGGATGCCTACGCCCTGGGGTATCATTTGAGCGGCAACCGACAATCGCTCGTCTACCTGTTGTCGCGCCCAATAAATATCGATGTCGTCTTCGAAGACGATGGTCACGACCGATAATCCGAAGCGCGAGAAGCTTCGGATCTCCGAAATGCCGGGAATGGTGGCCATCGTTTGTTCGACGGGAAAGGTTACCAGGCGTTCGATGTCTAGCGCCGATTGTGACTGGGCGAGCACAATGATCTGAACCTGGTTATTGGTGATGTCGGGCACTGCATCGATCGGGAGACGTGTAACGGAATATCCGCCCCATACGATCATAGCTACAGTGAGCAACGCAATCACCGGTTTATTCCTAATGGAATAATTAATGATGTTGTCAAGCATGGTAACTGACTAAAAGGTTTTAATAGAAAATTTGTACTAGCATACAGGCTCCTTGCTACGAACCGGGTATTGGTTGGGTGCGAGGTGCTGGGTGCGAGGTGCGGCTGACGCGCAAATGGCTGACGCACGTTTTGCTGACGCGTGCGAAGCTGACGCGCGCTGGATCGTAGTTAAGCCCTTGGGGGTTGCCAGATGGAACAACCCGGGTCGAGCATGGGGTGCTCGATGTAACGTGAAATAAGAACGGTGTTATGTTGGGGATTTTCAGCATCGACGGCGTCGACGTGAACAAGCTTGATGTGTGCAGAGCAGCACGAGCAAATACAGAACGGTGTGCAGATATCCGTTTCGGTTCCCGAATGCGAATGGTCGTGATCGGAGAGAACCGACACAGCTCCCTTTATCTCATCAACACTCAGATCGGAATCCCTGCACGGATATAGTGCAGAAAAGAAGATGTAGATGGCCAATATGACGCGAGAAACCTTCACGGCTGTAAAGATAGCAAAAAGACAAGACCAGGTTTACCCAGGTTGACCAACGGTAAAGGAGACCGTTGTTCCCTTACCCGGAAGACTCTGAATGCTGAACGTCCCTTTATTGTATTGAATGAATTCCTGGCAAAGCAACAACCCAAGCCCGGTACCCTTTTCGCCACTCGTACCCAGTGCACCGACCACTTTCTCGCGATTGAGGATGCGGGCTATGTCGTCGGAACTTATGCCATTCCCATAATCGATCACGCTAACGCGAACTGAGGTATTCTCCTTTGCAACGCGGATATCTACTGTTTCATCGAGTGGGGAAAATTTCAAAGCGTTCCCGAGAAGGTTCCGGATAACGACATTCACGTGATCGCGATCGGCAAACACGTTGATCGATTCCGGTCCGACAACCCTGACATCGATGTGCTTCGAAGCTGCAAGCCCCGACGTGTGCGACACTACATCGTGAATGAGCACCATCACGTCGAACGATACCGGCTGTGGAACGATACCTTCGCGTTGCGATTTTACCCAGTGCAGTACTTCTTCGAGCACATGATAACTACTCTCGACTTGTGTCTTCAAGTTCGTCGACAGCTGCTGGAATTCTTCATTGCTGATGTGTTTACGCGTGAGCAATGAAAGCATAGAGCTGAGGTTCGCGACGGGTCCCCGAAGATCGTGCGACAATACAGCAAGCAAACGATCCTTCATGGCATTCATTTCTTCGAGAGCGTGTGCCTGTTTTTCGATGATCGCTCTTTCGTCGCTAACGATCTTAAACCGCTGAACAACGCCAATGCCCAAAATGAAAGACAATAATAATATGCTCGAGTCGGCCAGCAACGCCATGCGATCGATCACGATGACACCCGTATTGCGTAAGACAATGAGCGTTGCAACGATAACCGGCACGCTAAGTCCATAAAGGATATAAACCGCGGGCGCGAATTTTCTCTTCTTCCATGCATACCACGAGTAAGCGGTGACAATAACCAGCACGTAAAAGTTATACCACAACAGCACCATCGAATTAAGATCGAAGTTGCCCCCGATCATGGTACCAAAACACAACAGAGAAGCCGCTATCGAATACAAGAAAAGCTTCCTGGACCTTCCCCGGTCCGACATCGGCTTAAAAAAGAAATAAGCAAAGACAAGAAATGCGATCGGGTTAAGTGTAAAATAGAGCTGATTGACATACATGTTGGTCATCAAGATGGGAAACTGGTTGGCAAACAAGTAAGACAGGAACGTCTTGTTAGCCATCACATAAAAACAGACCAAATAAATCCCGAACGTAAGCGATACGGCATCCCGGATAAACAAGAATACCGTGAAGCTGCAAAGAATGATCACCAACATGCCGCCGGTGATCAGGTAACTGACTTCGAAGGGAACGGAGGGCATCTTAAAATGCAAATATAGCATGTCCGCTGTCTATCCGGTCAGCGTTGTCTCAGTTCAAATACCTCCATATTATTAAATAAAAAAGCCACCGGTTTCCCGATGGCCTTTTATCTACAAACCTAAAACCTAATTAGAAATAGAAAAGAAGGTTGATACTACCGGTCAGGTTATCGAGACCTACACCAATGCTGCTGAAACCCTGGTCGTTTGGTCCATTGTAAGAATCGACCTTTGTTTCACGTTTTGTGTTGTTATCGAAATCCCACGATTCGACGGTTGCAAGGCCCCGTCCCATTTGGCGGAACGCTACCATATAACCGAACTCACCACCGATCGACATCTTCGGAGCGAAGAAATATTCTACACCGATAAAACCTCGTGCACCAACAAGAAAGTTGCTGCCAGTTTTATTATCCGTTAAGCGAGCCGAACCGTCAGTAGCAACAATGTTGTCGCCAAAGTCATGTGTTTCGGGTTCGGTGAAATCAGCCGTCATCGGGTTTCCATACTGGTAAACATAGTGGTTCGAGCTATAGCCGATCACCAATTCACCACCATACACTCCCTGGAGACGAGTACTACCTCTTCTCTTTTCCCAACCGGGAGCGATCACGACAGTTGTCGACGTCACTTTTTGCCAGTCTTCAGCGAAAGCGGGATAAGCGGGATTTCCATCGATGCGATCCTGCTGAACAACAGCCTTGTTGGCAGTATTGCTTACGCCAACATTGAAGCGTACGCGCCATGCAGTATTTGCATCGATCATCTTCTTACCGAACACAGCAAAATTGTTGGCAGGGTTAGCTGCGTAAGTGAATGCGGGTGAGCTCTGCTCAATAGTACCGTTCATGAAGTTACCGAGATAACCAAGCAACGGAGATGCGGAGATGCCCAGTGCCCACTCGTCGGCAACTGGAAGATATGCTTCACCTTTTTTATTCTTAAGCGTAGATGGATCAGTTACGGTTGTGGTCGCATCCTGCGCTACGGCGGTCGCCACTGTTATCAACAGCAACGCCACCACGTTATATATTTTTCTGATCATTCAGTTTCAAAATTTAAGGTTGGAAATATTACTATGATCAGAAGTCAACCGGTGCGGGTTGAGAGATCTCGATGTTCTGGATGTAAGTACCTCCTTTTTGAACATCAACATAGAATGGTTCGCGGTCTGCATAAACAGCATCCTTCTTTTCGAATTCGTCTACGTCAACCTGAACGTTGATCTCGGTTTCGAAGTCGCCAACGATGATCTTGATCGTGCGAGGTCCTGCAACCTGGAGCTCCTGGGTGTAACCATCGGCTGTTGTTGTACCCGTTGCGAGCAATGCCTCGCTGTCGTCGTCAATGAAGTAAAGTGCCACACCAGCGGGGATCTTTTCCAATGACGGCTCATCGACGTCATCATCCTCATCGAGCTGAGCGACAACCGCACCCTTGATCGTGACGGTACCCAGCGGCTCCGGATTGGTTGTGTTCTTGTTGTCGCAACTTGCAAACATAAAAGCAGCGACAGTTGATACAATGAGTAATGGTTTGTTCATATGCGTTAGGTGTTATTGAAAATTTACTGCAGTTTAAATTGTAATCAGGATAAAATGATTGCTCTATCTGTGAACGAACATTATTTCCCGATGAACTGCAGTTGCAATACCTCTTTGGAGTGACGTTAAATGAGGTATTAACCTGATTTATTAATGATGATTGTTAAAGGTAACCTAACGCAACATCTTTCTATTTGAATCGTATAAGAGGAGTTTATCTCATTCAGATCTGAGGTTAGATGCAGGATTGCTTAAGGCAACTTTGATCGATTGATAGCTAACAGTCATTAGTGCTATTAAAATTGCAGCTGTGCCCGCAAACACGAATACATCCCACGTTATATCTGTCTTATAATTATAGTCTTCGAGCCACTTGCTCATCATATACCAACCCAATGGAGCTGCTATCAAAAATGATATAGCAACTAACAGAACAAAACTTTCGGTCAATAACCTGAAGATGTTACTCACCGATGCACCCAACACCAGGCGGATGCTCACCTCTTTCTTCCTTTGTTCGGCCATGAACGACGACAATGCAAACAATCCCAGGCAGGCGACAAAAATCGCCAGGCCTGCAAATCCCGCAAACAGTGTTCCCATGCGCCGCACGTCGGCATACATATTTGCATAGCTGTCATCCATAAAAGTATAGCGGAATGGTTGGTTCGGCATTACTTTATTCCATGCCGACTGGATGTCGCTTATCGTTTTTTGCATATCCGGCGAGTTAACCTTTACAGCCATCACCTGCCCGCCATTACCAACTCTCATCACCAACGGATAGATCTTCTCACGTAATGATTCGAATGCGAAGTCCTCCACTACCCCGACTATAGTCCATACGCGCCAGTTCTCTATTCTCTGTCCAATCACAGGTTCCTGGAGACCAAGCTCTTTAACGAAAGCCTGATTGACAATTACCGACGCGGAGTCGGATGCAAGTCGCGGCACAAAATCTCTTCCCGCAATGATCTTCATTCCCAGGGTCTTTATGTAGTCATCGGAAATGGTCCACATTTGCGCTCCTATGCCACTGTCTATCTTCCCGCGGCCTTCTTTCGTGAAACCATTTTGGTCGCGATTGGTGCCCCACACCGGGAGATAGTTCGAGCTGGTAACATTTTCGACGGTCGACAAACGCTTGAGCTCTTCTTTTAATGTCTCACGATGATCACCCAGAGTGTTAGCACCCTGTATCAATACCACCTGTTCTTTTTCGAAGCCGATCTTCGTGTGCATAATGAAATCCATCTGCCGATAGATCACGAACGTACCAATGATCAATACGATAGAAGTTGTGAATTGGAACACAACCATTCCGCTTCGAAGTCGGGAGTTCTTCGCACCACGGGCAACCGATCCTTTCAATACATCGATCGGTTTAAAGGCCGACAGGTAAAACGAAGGATAGAGACCTGCGAGAACACCGATGAATAACGATGAACCGATCAGTATTGGATACAACCACCATTCATTCCATGGCATAGTCAGGCTCTTACCTGCAAGCTGACTGAAATTCGGCAAAGTGATCCAAACCAGAGCAACTGCAATCACAAAAGAAATGAGACTGTACATTATAGACTCTGTAAGGAATTGGCGCACCAGGTCCTTTCGTATAGAACCCACAACCTTTCGAAGACCTACTTCCTTCGCACGATTGGCGGACCTGGCGGTGGAGAGATTGATGAAATTAACACATGCAAGGAGGAGTATGAAAATCGCGATGCCTGCAAATAATAAAGTATATCGCGTGTCGCCGTGTGCAATAGCATCACCAATGTCGTTCGAGCCAAGATAGATGTCGGATACCGGCTGTATCCTGATCTTGTGATACTTCATCTGGTTTTCGAAGTCGGGGCTCGCGCTCTTCTTCAGGTATTCCGCGTAAGCGGTCTTAATGATTGACTGTAGTTTTTGTTCGAAAGCTGCGGGGTCGGCATCGGCGCGCAGGCGAACGTAGGGATTGTAATTCCAGCAGCACCAGCTGGTCTGTTCACCCTCCCAGAATTCTTCACCGGTAAGAGTGATGAGAAACGTAAAATGTATGTGAGACGATGCAGGGAAATCCTCATACACACCTCCAACCATATACGGACGCTTCGTATCATCGTTGAAGACAATAGTCTTCCCAACCGGATCCTGGTTTGGAAAATACTTATCAGCCATCGAACGCGAGAAAATGATCGAGTTTGGCTTATCGAGCGCATGCTCACGCGATCCATACACCATCTTTATCTCGAGGATGTCGAGCATCTCGGGATCGGCATAAGCAAATCCCTCCTCATACGTATTCTCAACCTCATCTTCCCTGCGTATCAAATTGCTGCCTCCATTAAACCATTTGTATGGTATGAGCCGCCCGACCTTTTCCACTTCCGGGTATTCATCCCTGATGATACCGCCGATCGGCGCCGGGAACGAAGTCCACTTACCGCCGTCGGGTGCATCGTAATGATTGTACAGCCTGAATATTCTTGAGCCATTAGCATAAAACTTGTCGTAGCTAAGCTCGTGACGAACAAACAACGCAATGATCAAACAAGTAGCGAGACCGATCGCGAATCCGCCGATCTTAATTCCTGTGTACATCTTCTGCCGTGACATCGAACGGTAGGCGATCTTAAAATAGTTTTTGAACATACCGAATTGGTCTGGTGGTTGCGATCTCTTTTTTCTTTTCAAAGCAAAAGGCTGAATGAATTGTATGACGCCCCACACGAAGAGCAGATCGGCCTTTCTCTTACCGATCTCTTCCACACGGCGTTCATAGAGCTCAATAAGATCCCCAAGCACCGCCTCCGACAAATGATCGTTGCAGTATGATCTGAAAAGCCGGGTCGCCCATTTAGGCGGAGCCTCTCTTTTTCTATCTTTTTCGCCTATTTCTTTCACCTTTGCCTCTAAGTACTCCAAAAACCATCAATGGTTGCACAGATGTCTGTAATTTTTTGTCACCGAGCTCAAAGAAAAACCTGTAACTTGGTCTCGTGCGCCGCCTCCTGAGCACCTTACTACTCACCCTTATCCTGTTCAATACAGTTGGATATCTCTATGTATTGAACTGGTGCCAGTACGAGGTGGAGCGGAAGGCAAACGAGCTTATCGACACGCATGCTTCCGAAATAAGTGGTAACCTGATCCTGAGGATACCCGTGGTCAATCACAATACGGCGGCTCCAAAAGAATACACACGCGTCGAAGGTGAGATCGATTTCGAAGGAAAGCCATATCGCATGGTGAAACAAAAAGTCGAAGGGAACTTCCTCTATATTGTTTGCTTAAAAGACGAGCGCACGCGCATCGCAACGGATGAGATCAACGAGATGATCGCCGCCGTTTCAGGTCAGCCCGTAAAAGAATCAGCTCCGTTCGGTCTTAAGTTCGCCAATCTTCTTCTCAAATACTGTCCGATCGAAACCACTCCAGGCCGTTCGAATACCGATGGATGGATGCGTCAATATGCCTTCGCCGACAGTGAAGACAACTACTTCTACAACAACAAATATCCCTTATTTCATCCGCCCTCTTCTATCTGATTTGACCCAATAGACGATAGTCTAGTTTTTTCTAATTCAAATCAGATCTTTAATGAAACATCTATTACGATATATGCTGATCGTTTTCATTGCGATCAGTCAAAAAACATTTGCACAAGAGCAGGACTCGATAAGTACACGTGTCCTCGACGACGTACTGATACGCGATAGCCGTCTCAGCACTTTCCTTCCCGATGTCGAGGGAGTCAATATATATGCGGGAAAGAAGACTAATCTTATCGACATTAACGAAGGTAGCGCCAACCTTCCACAGAACATTGGACGCATGATCTTCTCGCAGATCCCTGGGGTTCACCTCTGGGATATGGACGGCGCGGGTACACAAATGAACATAAGCACGCGCGGTACCGATGCTCACCGTTCTATAGAAATGAATATGCGACAGAACGGATATAACACAAACTCCGACATGTTCGGTTATCCAGAGAATCACTACACCGTTCCAATGCAAGGCGTGAAGCAGGTGCAGTTGATCCGCGGATCGGCAGCACTGCAGTTCGGAAGCCAGTTCGGTGGTATGATGAATTACGTAATGAAGGACGGCGAAGGATCGAAACCCGTCTTCGTTGAAAGTGAGCAGACGTTCGGTTCGAATAATTTCTTCAACTCGTACAATGCGATCGGCGGAAGTAAAGGAAAGGTCACATATTATGCATATTACGATAATCGTCACGGCGATGGATGGAGGCCCAATGCTGCTTTCAATTACCAGGCACTCTATGCGAACTTCAAATACAAGTTCTCCGACCGTGGTTCGTTGTCGTTCCAGTTTTCGCGAATGGACTACACGCAGCAGATCGCCGGTGGATTAACCGATGCGATGTTCGCGGCCAGTGCACGCCAGTCGAATCGAAGCAGGAATTTCTTCACGCCGAAGATCAATGTTCCCGCGATCACGCTCGAATACGATCTCAGCCAGAAGACGCATCTGCAAATTCTAACAAGCGGCATCTGGGGCGAGCGTAGCAGTGTTCAGTTCATCAACACAGCCAACGTAAACGATACGATCAATACAAGTATCAAATCGTACAATCCACGCCAGGTAGATCGCGACTTTTATAAGGGCGCATCTATGGAAGCAAGGCTATTGCATCGCTACAGTATTGGCCAAATAAGAACTGTGCTGACCAGCGGTGTTCGTATTTCGTGGCAAGGTACCGACCGCCTTCAGAAGGGCCGCGGCACGTCCGGCAGCGATGCGGATATGTCACTCGTTGCCCCTTATGGTGTCGACCTGGTGTTTCACACTTATAACTATTCGGTCTTCGCGGAAGATCAATTCAAGATCACCGACAAGTTTTCGATAACACCCGGCATTCGATACGAGATCATCAAGTCTACGCTAACCGGTGCGATCAACAACGCATCGCTCCCTGTAGCCTACACCGGCGATCGAAGCTTCCCGTTGTTTGGGCTTGGCACCCAGTTCCAGGTAACGCAAAACACGCAGTTGTATGCGAACGTCTCGCAGGCCTACAGACCATATTTGTATGCGAGTATCACCCCGGCCGACCAGATCGGCGTTATCGATCCGAACCTGAAAGACAGCAAGGGCTACACCGTAGATGTGGGCTATCGTGGAACACTTGGTGAGTTTGCGAAGTTCGATGTGAACGGATTCTATGTATTCTATGGCGACAAGATCGGCAAGCTAACGACACCCGATGGCAATGGAGGGTCTTACCAGCTTACGACCAACATCGGCAACTCGGTTCACAAAGGATTTGAGTTGTTCCTCAACGTGTCGTTACTGAAGGCAATCGGCGGTACAAGTGCAAATACCGACCTGTCGTTGTTCTCTTCAGTTGCATATACTCATGCGCGCTATACGACGGGCGCATTGAGTAACAACACCGAGAATATTTCGATAGTCGGACACATGGTCGAGAACGTACCCGATTGGAATAATCGTTTCGGTTTGGAGTTCAAACACAAAGGAGTTCGCTCTACGTTCCAGTTAAGCCAGGTAAGCAAGCAGTTCAGCGATGCTAACAACACGATCTCGGTGGCGACCGGTGCAGTTGGAGTAATTCCCTCGTACGCCGTTATGGATTGGGCAGTTGACTATGCATTTCTTAAAAATTACCGGATCGGTGGCGGTGTAAACAATGTTGCGAACACGGCATATTTCAGCCGAAGGATCAACATGTATCCGGGTCCAGGTATTCTTCCGGGTGATGGTCGCACGTTTTACTTAACGGTGGGTGCTAAAATGTAATCGGCATTTTCAGTTATCCAGGTACCATGTTGCACCGATCATAGCCATTAAAGACTTCCTTCTGAAACGGTCATTGTTTCGAGGGAATTGCTGAATGTCATGATCTGTCGTGTACTCTGTGAATAAAAACTGTGCGCCGGCTTTCAATCCAAATTGTTTGTGTGGACGATACTTTAGATAGAGCTGCGAGTTCAACGTACCGTAATCGTTGTCGCTTACCAGTAATGCATTAAATGAAGTCACTTTCGCATCGACGGTCTGTCGGCTGTTCCCATTGATATACATGCCGTTCACTTTTCTCCCGAGGGAAAAGCCTATAGCATCGATGTTGAATCCAACAGCAAAACGACCGTTGATGCGATAGCCGAGATTGATCGATGCATTGAGCGCAGCGACAGCAGGACGCCCGACAAACAAGGAGTCCATGTTCTCCTTGATGTTTGCCACAAAGAAAACTTGAGGACCACGCGCTCCCGACGTAATGATCGCCGGGGCCGTGGCGTAGTATTGCTCATGCGCAGTATAAAACGTGAGTCTCCCGCCAACACCGGCAAAAAGTTTTTGTCGTTTCCCAAAGACCCAATCGTGGGTAGCGGAAATGGAAACCGTAGTTTGAGACTTTGCAATGCCGAAGTCCAGGTCCAATGAATTCTGAGCTGAAGTGATCCAGGGGAGCAAGAGCAGCCAGCACGCGATCACATTTTTCATTGGAGATCAGCTGACCCTGACAACCGACTCATGATGTCGCACTGTGGATACCGCAACACCGAAGTGTTCTGGAAGGTGGATCGACTCCGTTATCTCACGCAATCCGATCTTGATGATCGCCGCGTGATGCACCGCATGTTCCACATTGTAGGCGAGCTCACGGAAATAATTTGTCGCCATTCGCACGGTTTGTTCGCCTTCGCGATCATAGGAAACTTCGAGGGTCATCTCTTTGTCGATCGTATTCGCAGAAACGAACCGACGGATCGACCTGATTGCCAGCAGGGCAATATCCTTATCGCTCTCGATAGCATGATTGCGTTCACGCTTGTCGTAGTTGACTACTCCACTATGAAATCCTTCCTCGAGACAAACGAAGAATTCGATCGTGTGCCGGACGTGCTGGCCGACTGAAGCACCGCTCAACGCGCCTGAGGATCTCGAAAAATCGGCGGCCGGCAGCGCTGCGCAGATCGACTCGAGCTGGCCTAGTAATTCTATCGAAGCTTCAATGACCTGGTTCATCACTTAAAGAGCTTTGTTTTGTACGACATCAACTGCTCGCGATGAATGAAGAGCAATATTATGCTCGCGATCAACACGATCATCGCGTAAGCGAAAAGCTGACCGTGATCGCCACCTACTTCAATTCCTAGAATAAACAGGTGTGTTGCCACCGCGCCAAGCATGATGCCGATGGCCATCAGTGAACCGATAACGATCGTCGCAGGTATCAACAACAGGATCGATGCGATCAGTTCGGCCACGCCGGTGCCGATACGTCCCCACGGTTCTATGCCAACCGTTGTAAAGATGTAAACCGATTCTGGCTGTGCTGTGAACTTGAAGTACAGGGTCTGGAGCATAATGAATGCTGCCACGAGTCTCAATACAATGGATATTATCTTTTTCATCTACCTGGTGATTGCTTTCCAGTTCTTATCGGCCTTCGTCTTCAGCGTCATCTCGTCTTTATTCCACTTGGGAAGGGTATTATTAAAATATGCATTATAGAACAGGTACAATTTTCCATCGAGAACTTTAAACGTTTCAGGATCGATCTCGACTTTTTCACCGGTCTCCCCCATCGCGTAAGCGCACCAGCCACCGTACTGAGGTTCGTAGGCCACGGGGTTCTTAATAAAAGCATCACGGTTGGCTGCCGAAGAGAAATAGTAGGTCACATCTTCATGCTGATACTGAAGGTCTTTCTTGCCCTTCACGGCTTTGTTCGATGTGAAATAAGCAACCGGGTCATAACCTTCGATCGCCAGTCCGTCTTCAACATTATATTGTGTTGTATTCTTCAATGACACCCAGTTCACTTCTCCTTTTTTGATGCGCTCGTCGCGGTCCTTGGTCCACTCCTCTTTTACCTTCTTGTTGTAGTTCAAGTACAGTTTATTATTCACTATTGTGAACGCGTCGGGCTCTGTAGGAGACTTGTGATCCTCGCTAACACCGTAAGCGCAATAGCCGCCGAATTGCGGAGCATACTTCTCCGGGTTTGCCTTGAACAGATCCAGGTTCTCTTTATTCTTAAAATGCCAATCGGTACCCTGCCATTTATAGGTGAAGCTTTTCGAACCTTCCACTGGTTTGCTTTCAGTAAAATATGCTACCGGATCGTAGCCACGTATCGCGACTCCGTCGGTATTAAAATATGAGGTCTGGGCTATCGACTGGATAAACGCCACCACGATCAAAAGCCCTGTAAGGAGATGTTTCATGAGATTATGTGCTTGTTTTGTTCCGTTAGACGGAACGCATATGCATGCCTTACATCCCAAAGTGATTTTTTATTTCACGTTCAAGCCTGCGCCTCGATTCTTCCGATAACTGAAAAGAAACAACGTCGGTTGATTTGGCGTGATTCGCGTTGATTGACTTCCACTGGTCGATAAATCTCCTGCACGGATCGCAATACAACAAATGGTATCGGAGCTTTAGACTTTCGACGAACGTGATCCTCCCTTCCTCTTTCTTGATCGAAAGAAGTGTTGCCTGTTTGCAGTTATAGACCGTCTTACGGAAGGGATAGATCTTCACTCCTTGTCGTTTGTCAAAAACCAGTTCTTTTCAAGGCAGGCTCTTATCAGCACCTTAGCCCTGTGGATGATCACCCAGTAGTTAGACGAAGAAATATTGTGAACCTTACAAATGGTTTCAGGATCTTCATCGTCGAAAAACTTCGCAATAAACACAGGGACGAGCTTCGGAGGCATTTTGTGAACACAAGCCTGCAATATGTTCTCGAATTCGGCCTGCTCTATATTATTATCAGCCGGGGTACTCCACGCTTTCGGGGCCACTTCCCGAAGCCAATGACCGTTATTGGGGTCGAAAAAGTGCTTCGAAAAATCCTGGTCCGTCGCTTCGAGGTAGTCTTTCGCATCTTTCAGGATGTCCTTTTTCCTATAATGGTCGATGATCTTGTTCTTGAGTATCGCCACAAGCCACGTTGCTTCCGAACTCTCCCCTTTAAAATTATCCCTGGCGCGAAAGGCAGAGATCAACGTCTCCTGGACCAGGTCCTCTGCGGTCTCGCGATGATTTACGCGGGCCATGCTGTACGAAAACAGGTAGTCACCGTACGACTTTAGCCAGGTGGTAGGATCGAGAACGGGCATAAGGTGTGTTCAATTTATCAAAATCCGTAAACAATCACGTCAGATCGGTGATTGATGACTTTCACATTTTCGAGGACATTGCTCACCATTATGATCAATCGATGTGATCGGGTCGGCTCCGTTGGGTACATGGGTGAGTTTCCCAACTTCAATCTACCCGATTTCGACATCGATCAGTACAACAAACGGTTTCACGATGCCAACGTGATCATCGACGCATCGGCATCGCGGATCTACTATCCCGAACATTGGAGCGGCCTTTCAATCAAATGTGCATTCAACGGTTCCGAAAATTATCGGACTCCGAAGACACATTATCGTGTTGATGATTCTTCGTTCCTGGTGTTCAATGAAGGGAATCTATATTCGAGCTGGATCGATCATACTAAACCGGTGCAGTCATTTACGTTGAACATGACACCGGCATTCGAACGTGAAGCGACGAACGCACTCTTATGTTCAGGGTCGTCGATGTTGGACGACCCTCATCGCAACAATTCCGGTCGCATACATTTTCTCGAATGCTTGTATCGCCACGATGGTTACATCACAAAGCTCATGATGCAGATGCGCGCACTTGCGAAAGACCTTGCAATAAATAGTTTAAGGCTCGAAGAAATGTACTTTGACCTGTTCGTTGAGATGAATTCGATACAGAACCGGTCTCACGCAAAAAACAATAACGACTTACGCCAGCCGGCTCGTTACGAACTTTATCAAAGACTGCTGCGGGCGAGAGACCTGATGTACTCGTGCTTTAATGACCATCTTACGTTGGCCGATATCAGTGAAGTCGCTTGCTTAAATAAATTCCACTTCCTGCGCGAATTCAAAAAGACATTCCGCAAGACGCCGCATGAATTCCTGACGGAGGTGCGGATCGGGGCCGCACGCGAAAAACTGGTCCGAACGTCCGATACACTTGCACAAATTTGCGGCGACGTAGGTTACGTAGACCTGACCTCGTTCAGCAAGCTTTTCAAAAGGATCACAGGCTACGCACCCGCTGAATATAGGAGAGCCTATTCCTGTAAAGAAAGCTAAAGGGTCTCACTGCCGCGACCTGCGCCCACCCAAAGAGTCAATTTTCGCCATAGGGACAAAAAGACTCTTCAATATATTACTGCAAAACTATTTCCTATGCGCGCTCTCACACTGCTCATCGCTGCCCTCTTTGTTTTGAATTTTTCCGAAGCACAAAAGAAGAAGGCGTCCAAAAAGTCAACCGTACCGTTGTCGGCCGACTCTCTTTACAGGCTTGGACAGAAATATCATAACAACAACGATTATAAAAGTGCTATCGAAGCATATACAAGGGCCGAGAAGATCAATCCCCGCTTACAGGGACTTCGATTGAATATGGCGAAGGCGTTCAGCGCAATGGGCGATCTCGCGAATGCAAAATTGAGACTCGACAGCGCGGTAGCTAACGGCTTCGGAAATACCAAAGTGCTTGCACAAGACCCGGAGCTGGAAAATCTGCGCAGATCGGACCTCTATAAACCTATCGAAGATCGCGCATACGCAAACTCGCATCCATGCTCGGATCTTCCTGCAGCCCGCGCGTTTGATTTCTGGCTGGGCGACTGGGATGTTTATCTCTTTACAAATCCTACTGTCAAGACCGGCTTCAATCGAATAACGAGTCAGTCCGGCGGTTGCGTAATTCTCGAGAGCTGGGAATCGCAAGGCCCACACAGCGGGATGAGCATTAACTACTTCGATCCGGGCAATGGAAAGTGGAAACAAAAGTGGGCCGGTTCGGGCCAGGACATCCAGGAGTTCTACGACGGAGAATATACCGATGGCGTCATGGCGTTTAAGTTTGACGGAAGCAATCCCGATGGTTCAAAGTTCATCGGGAAGCTTACGTTCACTAAAATGCCCAACGGGGATGTTCGCCAACATAGCGAAAGCTCGAACGACGATGGTAAGACGTGGAGTGATGTATATGACTTTATTTATGTAAAGAGGAAGTAGCGATCGGTGACCAAACTTTTCGGTAACTTTGAAGGGACCCAAACCGATGCTCTCTCCCTTCGAATACGTCGTAGTGCTCACGTCCATTATCCTCGGAATGGGGATCACCCAACTCATCACAGGTTTTGCAGGTATTGTGTTGCGTTGGAAGGATGTGAAGCTCTATTGGCCACACCTTGTACTTATCGTTTTGATCTTTATTATTCACATACAGGATTGGTGGGCGACTTATGCATTGCGCAACAACACATCATGGAACCTGCCAATGTTCCTGTTCATCATCCTCTACCCTGTTAATCTCTATATTCTTGCGAGGATACTTTTCCCGATACGATGGACTCCGGTTCCCGTCGATCTTAGGGCGTTCTTTTTCGAGAACTTCAGGAAGATATACTTGTTCATGGTGTTCCTGCCCATCCATTCGTTCATCGAGAATTACTTCCTGCGGGGCTACGAATTAAAAGACCAGATCCTCCAGTTTGTATTGATCGTTACTCTTGGACTGATTGTGATCTTCGACAAGAAAGATGAGTGGGTTCACAAAGCACTGGCGGTTCTCTTTATCGCGCTGTGCATTGGAAGTATGGTGATAGGGTGGAATGAGTTTGTAATCTCTTAGGTGCGGGGTGCGGGGTGCGAGGTGCGGGGAGGCAGGGCTATTTGGAGAGATACTGATCATTTATCCCGATACCCGCCAGTATGTTGGAAGTATATTTTTCGATACGTGCGACTCTGGTTTCCGATTGCTTCGGTTGGGAAAAGTGAATGATGTATGCTCGTTGCCTGCCAGGAGTTAAATTATAGAATGCAGTCTTTAGTTTTGGATCCTTTTTGAATTTTTCCAAGAGTTCCGCTGGTGGTGGCTCGAGATCTTTTTTGAACTCTACTTTCTTACCAGACTCTTCAATTTCTATTGCTTCGTAGATATACTCTTTCAGGACTTTCTTAAGCTTTGTTACCTCCTCCACGCTGTGAAAGAAAATGCTGCGTGCGGCCTGTGTGCTCTTGCCCTGCACAACCAGTATTTTCTTTGGATCTTTTAACAACGCGCCTTTAAAAAAACCGATCACACAATGTGCCTTCAGCTCGCCGATGATCGCAATGTTCTTTCCATTGAACGTGTAGCAGGGCTGACCCCATTTTAATTCTTCGTTGAGATCGCATTCGAGAAGGATCTTACGAAGCTGTTCGAGCTCCTTGCGCCATAGCCTGGCCTCCCTCAGAAATGCGTCAACGCCAGGATTCATTTTGCTTTTTTGCGGGGCGACTTCTTGATCTTAGCCAGGTACTCATCGTTGATGCCTACACCAGCCATGATCTGCGGTGTGTACTTTTCGATACGGGCAACACGCGTTTCGTATTGCTTGGCACCAGTGAAATGAATGATGTATCCTTTCTGTCGCCCGGGCGTCAGCGATAAGAACGCCGACTTCAACTTAGGCTTCTTCCTGAATTGTTCTTCGAGTTCTTCCGGGATCTTTATATCCGATTGCTTCGTGGGCATGACTTTCGCGCCGGATTTCTCCACTTCGATAGCATCATAGATATAAGACTTGATAACAGGTCTCAGTTTGATGATCTCCTTCACAGAATAGACCTTGATCTGCCGGCCAACGCGTGCATTCGGACCCGCGCTCAGCAGGATACCTTCCGGATCTGTCATCATGAATCCCTTGAAGAAGAGCAGGGCAAGGTATTCTTTAAAACCCTGGATGATGCACACATTTGCTTCGTTGTACATATAGCAGGGCTTGCCCCACTTCAGGTCTTCGGTAAGTCCGCATTCGAGAACGATCGATCTCAATGCTTCCATTTCCTTTCGCCACCTGGTGGCACGACCCAGGAAATCATCGACGCGAGGATCCATGATGTTATATTTCTAATTAACTGAAACTACTTTCCTGTCAGCCGGCCTGAAGTACCACGATACTATCGTGAGCACGATGAGCAGGCCTGGTCCAAAGAATTCAGCACCTGCGCTACCCGATGCAATATGCGAAAATATCGCGCCAGTCATAGCGAAGATGAAGCCTGCGTAGGCCCATTCTTTTAACAAAGGTGTTTTGGGAATAAGCATCGCTACAACGCCAAGCATCTTCCATGTACCGAGTATGATGAGGAAATACACAGGGTATCCCAACCCATTCACGGTCTTGTTGACTTCGTCCTCCAGTCTCACGATCTGGACAACTCCCGTCGACGCCATTCCAAGGCATAGCCATAATGTTGCGACCCAGTAAATGATCTTATCACGTTTAGACATATTGATGATTTGTGATTTGTGATTTGTGATTGATGGATTGATGATTGGTTATTTCTTCAGTTTCTCCACAACCTTCTGCAAATTGTTATGAGCCATATTTACTCCCTGTGTCATACCAAACTGGATGAATGTTTCCCTTTCCGCTACGGAGCGATAGAGCGTGTGCATTTTCAGTCGGCTCGTATCACCGTCGATTTTTTCGAATTCGAGGAACTCGAGCTGAACGCCGAGCGGCCCACCTTCCATTTCAAATGTCCTGGTGATCTTCTGCTGATCGACGAATTCATGCAATACGCCATTAGCGCTGAATAGCACAGCCCCGTTCGAATCTTTCGTCTCGAACCGATAGGTTCCTCCCTTTCTATTTTCGTGTTTCAAAACTTTTGTTCCCATCCATGAGCCAATGATCTCGGGATCGGAGAAGGCTTTGAAAAGCAGGTCCAGTGGCAGATCGAAGTCGCGTGTGATGAGCAGTTCCTGTTTGCCTGCATCGGCAATTACCTGTGTTTTGCGTTCCATGGTTTCTATTTTTTTGTTTTGAATTTTTTCATGATTGATTCCAGCTTGTTGAAACGATCGTCCCACATCCTGCGGAACGGTTCGATAAAGTCCGCGATCTCTTTCATTTTCCTGGGATTAAAGTGGTAGTAGATCTCCCGGCCATTCTGCTCCTGCTGAAGCAACTCGCACTCCGTGAGTATCTGTATGTGCTTTGAAATGGTCTGTCGGGACGAATCGAAATTCTCCGCGATAGCGGTAGGTGTCATTGCGTGAATTGCCACCAATGTGAGGATGGCACGGCGCGTAGGGTCCGCGATTGCCTGAAAAACGTCTCTTCTCAATTCCATATGCAGCTATTTGACTGCACAAATATATATGCAGTCACTTGACTGCGCAATAGTTTTGCTGAAAAAATTCAAAAGAAAATTTCAGCTTACTCAGAACTTGTATTTGCTTTCCAGCGCATAGCGAAGTAATTCGCCTGCACCCCTCAGATTGAGGATCCGGATCATATTCTTCCGGTGCGTCTCCACCGTTGTCTTACCTATGAATAATATGTCCGCAATTTCCTGGTTGGTCTTACCCAGCGCGATAAGCTTCAATATTTCGACCTGCCGTTTCGAAAGGAGGCCTTTTGTCTTTGGCTTTACCTGCATCGTGTGGATGGTAATTCCAGGGTCGAACCACTGCTCTCCACTATACACTGCGCGGATGGCGGTCAGCAGGTCCTGCAAACTGGAATTCTTCAAAACATATCCCTGCACGCCCGCTTCCAGCATCTGCTGAACGGCCTCGTCCTGGTCGAACATCGTGAAAGCTATCACCTTTATGCCGGGCCACATCTTTCCGATCGTTCTCGCTGCAGTGATACCGTCGAGTATGGGCATCCGGATATCCGTTACAACCACGTCGGGGTGCTTTTCCGCCACGAGCTCGCACAATTCCTCACCGTTGTTCGCATAACCGACAAACTGGATGTCCTTCTGTGACTCAAGGTTGAGCTTGATGCCATCGATAAGACAATTGTGATCTTCAGCAACTACTATTCTTATCATGTTATGGGGATGTCGATGATAACCGTTGTTCCGCTTTTCGCGAGAGATTCAATTGTCACACTTCCACCAAGGCTCTCGATCCGTCGTTGTATCGAATACAATCCCATACCTGCCGAAGGCTTAATATAGGTTGTATCGAAGCCGACGCCGTTATCCTCCACCATAATGTTGATGGATTGCTCGTGTTGCGTAAGGTGAATGGTCGCCGTTGTGGCCTTCGCGTGTTTGATCACATTCGCTATTAACTCCTGGATGATCCTGAACAAAGTGATCTCCAATGTGTTGTCGAGCCGCTTATCCATACCATGGTCGTTCACATCGATGGTCAGGCTGTTGAGGTCCGAAACCTTCGAAGCAAAATTCCGGACTCCAGGAAGCAGTCCTTCATTGGGATCGACACCGGCGTTGCGGAGATGCGCAATGGTTCTCACCTTCTGGTAAGCTTCGTCGAGCAGCTTGTCGGTGTGATCGAGAAGTGATTGTTGTCCATTATCGGGTGCCTGTCCGCGTAGCGTATCGAAATGAAACTTCAAAGTTGTAAGAACACTGCCTAGATTATCGTGAAGCTCGTTGGCAATACTCTGTCGCTCCTTCTCTTGTCCTTCGAGCATCGAATTGATACCAACCAGCTCCTGCTCCTTCAATAGTTTTTCGACGCGGTCTTCGTTGTCGCGCGCCTGTATCTTGTTCTTAGATCGCTGATTTGAGTAAGCAAAATAAGTTGCCACGGCAATAAGTCCTGTGGCCAGCAATGCAGTGATCAGCCAGATCCGTGACTCTCTCAATTTAAGATTGGCGTTTTCCTTTTCCTGCGTCTCGAGCTCCACACTAAGTCGATTGATCTCGAGGGTGTTTCTCCTGAAGTCGAGTTTGAAGTCCTGCTTGTATGCCGCCATTAAAAGCCCGAATGCGCTGTCGTTCTTATTCTCGGCATTGTAGAGCAAGGATCCATACAGGTTCAGATAATATTCCGACCGCAACGTGTCTGCCCGGTTTTGTTCGAGCTTCGCCTCCTGCAGAAACCTCCTGGCATCGTCGAATCTCTTTTGGTTGGTCGCGATCAGCATAAGCTTGATGAGCGAGAGAAACTTTTCAGTATTCAAAAAAGGAAACCCCTTCGATTGATCTACCGTCTTTTGATAGTACTCGGCCGATCTGTCGAGATCGTCACTGAGATAGAACTTGAGCGCCTTCTCATAATATAAATAAGCCAGAAGGGGACTGGACTTCTCTATACTGACCTCGTCCAGGTCAAGGTCTTTCGCTAATTTGAAGTACGCGGTGTCGAGCCCTGACAGCGACTTCGAGAGAAAGATCATTTTGTATAGAGTCACCCAGAGTTCATCGACTTCATCGCTTTGCAACATTTCCAGGTTACGGAGATACGGCATATACGAGTCGCTGTTTTGTGCGATCTCGAAGCCATGGTATTTGAGGAAAGCATATGAACATGCCTTCATCAACTCCGCATCACCCGATTCTGTTGCTATTCGATTCGCGTGATGAAAACACCGATAGGCGTCCCCTTTTAGCTGATCGTAGAACAGGTTATAATACCCGGCGTTCAGATACCTGAGCACCGAGAGAGTTTTATCGTTCGTCTCTTTTACGTTCGCAAGCTGCGCGAAATCCTTCTCGTCTTTCTGACCAGCATAAAAAAGCAGGTCGGCGAGGTCCATCATCTCCTTTCGCACAACGCTGTCGGTTATCGATGCCGCCGCAAGCTTCGCTTCCTCAAACCTCAGTGCCCTGAGGTTTGAAAAAAACGAATCGAAGTCACGCGATGCTGCGTGAACCGTTAAAGAAGCCAACAGTATAGTAACTACGACAGTGCTTCGGTTCATCGATAACTTGTCATGTGTAAACCAGGTTCACAATGCTCTGAGTGCACCGCGGAGATGCAATTTTTAGTTTTTTGGCAGCGAGGTTTTCCATGGTCAATTTATCGGTTCCAATTTTATGGCCAACCATTCCCGGCCGTTCCGGGCTATTAAAATAGTCGGCACCGCTACGTCCCTGGAATTCGGTATCGAAAACGGGCGTATTGGGCACTAGCTCTTTAAGTGGTTGACTTGTATCTCTGTCTTCAGTAGGCTCAAAACCAAAGTCCGGCAACGGAAATAATATGCGATCGAAAGCAAGCCTGACATGCTCACCCTTCTTCACAATGAAATCTGCAGGAAAAGGGACTACTTTTTCACGGAGCATACTTGTCCCTCTCACTCCAAAAAATATGCACGGTCCATCTTTTTGAGTCGGATCGAATACAGGCTGATCTGCTGTGAAACCCATGTTGATCGCCCCGACATAATTGAACAGGTCGAGACTTACTTCTTTTACAACGCATTGAGACTTATCGGACGCCTCCTCGATCCTGAAGCGCCCATAGAGAGCGAACAACGTTCCATAGAGCTGCGACGCATAAACGAAATTATATACGGGCTGCTTGTTTGCGTCTTCAAAATAGCGGAGGTCCACCGTTGTGATCATGGTCAGATCACGACTGAAAGTTGTACTCATCGGGATGGGAGTTGAAATGGCGAGACCAAAATATCATTTAGCGCTGCCGGCGTCCATCCCCGTCCATGGGTATTTAATGTCCAGTCGTAGAAGAAAATTGTTAAATAATCTATAATTTCTATAGAGATAATTTTGTTGAACTAAAAACTCGTTAAGTTTGTATGATACATGTCTAAACACACAACAATGAAAAACATCTTTACAATTAAGAATACGCCCTTTTTTGCGGCAGTCGTTCTTGCTCTCTTCGCATTTACCAACCCCCCTGCAGTATCGAAATTCAAGGTCGACACTAACGCAAGCACGTTGGTATGGACCGGCAAAAAGATCACCGGCCAGCATACCGGCAACGTGCCGATCTCTTCGGGCGACCTGGTAGTCGATGGAAAAATAGTTAAGGAAGGGACATTCGAGATCAATGTCGATGGCCTTACTGACACCGACATCACCAATGCCGAATTCAACGCGAAGCTTGTAAATCACCTGAAGTCGGACGACTTCTTTGGGACCGCCAAATTCCCCAAGGCAACGTTCGTGATCAGTTCTGTTACACCTAAGTCGGGCAACGACTACACTGTAAAGGGCAAGCTCACCATCAAAGGCACAACAAACGAGATCGAATTTCCGGCAACTATCCTTAACGACGGCAAGCAGCTCACTGCAACTGCGAAGATCGTAGTAGACCGTTCGAAGTATGATATCCGTTATGGCTCTAAGACATTCTTCGAAAACATCGGAGATAAAGCTATCGCCGATGAGTTCGAGCTCGACCTGAAATTGGTTGCCAATCTCACATCAGGAGTTTAAAAACTCAGCGCTCCATGAGAATCAAACGGTCGCTGGGTCTGTTATCGTTGATCGCGGCGTTATTGATCTCTTGCAAGGAAGATACCCTTCAACTGGCCGAAGGCCCATGGAGAGGTATCTTTCATGTGCAGGGAAAAGAGATTCCTTTCAATTTTATTGTCGAAGGCAATAGGCCCGACAACATCAAAGTGTTTTTGACGAATGCCGAGGAAAAAGCTCCACTCGATGCGGTTCGTTTTGAACGCGACTCGGTGATCGTTGCTGTCGAAGTTTATGATGCGATACTGATCGGCAAGCTGACACCCGAGGGACTGAAAGGTTACTTCAGGAAAAATCAGTCAGCCAAACAGGGAATTCCATTCGAAGCAGCTAAGGGCAATAGTGCCAGGTTCGAAGTGGCGGATCAATCTGCCAACACTGCTTCGGTAGCAGGAACATGGTCGGTAAACCTGCTGAACGACAAAGATGAGAAACAATATACTGTTGGTCTTTTGAAACAGAACGGAAAGGAATTGAGCGGCACGATACTAACGACAACAGGTGACTATCGATACCTGCAGGGCGTTATTGATGGCGACAGCATCAAGCTTTCGGGTTTCAGTGGATCGAATCCCGCGTTGCTGATCGGCAAGTTGCAGGATGGAACTCACCTCGCAGGCGAGTTGATCTTCGCCAACCGCAAGTCGTTGCTGCAGGCCGTGAAGAGCGACACAGCGAAGTTACCTGATCCTTACTCATTGACTTATCTGAACGAGGGTTACGAAAAGCTGGAGTTCTCTTTTCCCGACGTTACTGGAAAACAAGTCTCGTTGAACGATGATAAATACAAAGGCAAAGTAGTTGTAGTAACGATCACTGGTTCGTGGTGCCCGAATTGCTATGACGAAGCGGCGTTCCTTTCGCCATGGTATAAAGAGAACAAACAACGCGGCGTAGAGATCATCGCGTTGAGCTTCGAACGGAAAGACGATCTTGATTTTGCCCGCGAACGGATCAGTAAATTTGTTAAACGATTCGACATCACCTACGATGTGCTCTTTGCGGGTTTGGCAGACAGAAATGTAGCAAGTGAAAAACTTCCGGCTTTGAATGCAGTGTTGTCGTTCCCGACAACTATTTTGATCGACCGTGCTGGCAAGGTCAGGAAGATCCACACAGGATTTTCAGGACCGGCGACCGGCGAACACTACCAGGAATTCATAGAGCACTTTAATAAAGACATCGATGCGCTTGTGACCGAAGCGAGCGTTGTTCTGAACTAAGTCAATTTTTTGAAGTCAAATCATTCCGATCGCAAGCTCTTCACGGGGTTTGCGATCGCTGATTTTATGGCCTGGTAGCTGATCGTTAAGAATGCGATGGCTATCGCAAGCAGCCCGGCGACGACGAAGATCCACCAGCTCAACTCGATGTGATATGCATACTCCTGCAGCCATTTTGTCGTAGCCCAGTATGCTATCGGAATACCGATCAGGTTGGCGATCAGTACTAATCTTATAAAGTCCCGGGATAATAAGGTAACGACACCCGTTACGGTGGCACCGAGGACTTTTCGAATACCGATCTCTTTTACTCTTTGTTCTGTTGAATAGGTAGCGAGTCCGAATAGACCCAGGCAAGCAATGAATATTGTTGCAAGGGCGGTCCAACCGAGCAGTGTTTGCCTGCGTTCGTCTTCCACGTAGAACAATGCGAGCTGATCGTCGAGGAAGTGATATTCGAACGGGTCATCAGGATCATTTTTTACCATCACGGCTTTTAGCTGATCGAGTGTTGATTGTATATCGCCTGGCGAGATGCGGGCCGAGTAATAGTCGATGACGTGGATTGGATTGTCGCGATATACGAGTACAAGTGGTTGGATCTTGTCGCGAAGGGATTGAAAATGAAAGTCCTTTGCAATACCGATCACCCGTGGTTTGAAGGGCCGGCCGTCGGGAAAGATAGGACCAAAGTTGGGACCGCGCGACCGTTCGGGTATCTGAACGATCTGGCCGGAAGCTTCATCGATGCCAAGCATCTTAGCTGCCGTCTCGTTGATGATGACGCTTATGGAGTCGCTCAGGTTCTCGAAATTCCTTCCACTCACCAGCTCGATCTCGAATGTTTTCATGAAGTCCTCATCGGCTGCGAACATGTATGAGACAAAGTGTTCGTTCGTGCTGCCGTCGTTCCGGATCTTCAGAGTGCGGTAGTTCTTCCACTCGCCTGGGACGCGCGACGTAACGGAGACGCTCTTCACGCTCGCTATCTTCGACATTTCGTTCTTTACGGCCTCGAAGTTGTTACGCGCTGCATCGGTGTTAACATCGACCACGACGATCAGGTCTTTGTTAAATCCAAGATCGGAGTTGTTCATGTAGCTCACCTGCCGGAAAAGCACAATGGTGCCTATGATCATAATGATGGAGATCGTGAATTGAAAAACGACCAGCACTTTTCTCACTGAAAGATCGCCGCCGAGCTGCACTTTCAGGCCTTTGAGCAGCGACACTGGTTTCAGACGTGACAGCAGCAATGCCGCGTAGCTGCCTGACAATAATCCGATCAGGACCACTAACATCAACGACCAGCCCCAGAAACGTGGATCGGAGTAGATGCCAAGCGAAAGTTGTTTGTTGGCGAAATTGTTGAATACGGGCAATATGAGATTCACCACTAACACAGCCAGTAAGAATGCAATGGTCGTTGTTAACAATGATTCAAATAAAAACTGACCAATGAGATTGCTTCGCATCGCACCGATCGCTTTTCGTACGCCGATCTCTTTTATTCGTCCCGACGCTCTTGCGGTGGTAAGATTTGTGTAGTTAATGCCAGAGATCAAAAGCACAAAGACGGCGACAAAAGAAAATATGGAAACATACAACGGATTTCCTTGTGCCATTGGCGTTACGTTTCCGTTCCGGGCACCATCCACAATTCCGGCGGACTTCAGGTGTAAATCGTTAAGTGGCTGAAGAGAATACGAAAGTTGTGTGGTTTCTTCCGGCTTGTAGTTGGAGAGGACCATCTTTGTGATCTTGCTCGCAACGCTATCGGGATCGGAATACGGACGCAGGAGAATGTAGGCCTGGAAGCTGTCGGAGACCCAATCGCTTGCCATTGCCTCTTTGAAGAAATCCCTTGAATACAAAGTTGACTCCGATATCAGCGACGTGAACTGGATGCTCGAGTTCGGCTTATGATTTTTCGCGATGCCGGTTACTCGCATCGTTTCCTGCATGTAGGTGAACTGAACGTTTTTCCCGATAACATCGATGCGGCCGAAGATGCGCATAGCTACATCTTCGGTTAGAACAATAGAGTACGGTTCCTTAAGTGCTGTACGCCGGTCGCCGATGATCAACGGGAAGTCGAAGATCTCCAGGAAACGTTCGTCGGCGAGAATCACATCTTCCTGGACCGGGATCGGATTTTCGGGATCGACGAGGTTTGCGCGGCCCGAGCGTTGGATGCGTGTGGTGCTTTCTATTTCGGGAATAGAATGCCTGGCTTCTTCGGACACCTTGTAACCAGATGTAGCAACAACGGTTGCGTCGCCGCGAACGCTCTTGTGTTCGATAACGCGATAGATCCTGTCGCCATTTACATGTTGCTGATCGAAAGTAAGCTCATCGAAAACATAAAGTGCAATCAAAAGGAAGCAGGCGATCCCCATCGTGAGCCCGATGATGTTGAGACTGCTGTGGAATTTGCTTCTCCAGAGATTTCTCCAACCGGTTTTGAAATAGCTTCTAAACATAACTGTGTTATTTAAGTTGGTACTGCGATTTCGTTGGCGGATAATGCCTGGACGAAAGAGTAAGATGACATTCACAATAAAGTGCAGGTCTGCGCTTCGTTTGCCTGCCTTCCGGAGCCGCACGTTGTAGACTTCCATGAGGTCGCCTTCGATAAAGTCCTGCATTTGTGGATCGCAGAACCATCGAAAGAATCGGAGGAAGAGTTTTGGGGGTGTTGGTTTTTTCACGTGGGTGATCGCTTATGGTTGCATCACTGTTTTCGGGATTGCTTTCCAAAGCTGATCGCGTGATTCCCTGGCGGCTATCATGGCCTTCTTCCCCATTGCGGTGATCTCGAAGAATCGTTTGGGTCGGCCGGCGCGGTCTTCGGATGTTTCGCCGGAGAATGACTTGAGGTATCCTTTTTCTTCGAGGCGCTTGAGGGCGGTATGTAGCGCGCCGAGGCTAACGGTGCGTGCGAGCCGCGATTCGATCTCATCTTTGATGGTGACGCTATAGGCCTGGTTGTTGAGTATACCGATGGTGAGAATGACGATCTCTTCGAATTCGCCGAGTTGATATTTCTTCATTTCGGAAATAATATACTCTAAATGTAGGAATAATATCGGTATTGTTACTGCTTTCGTCGAATTTCCACAGTGTATGAAACAAAATCTCATACATAAGTTCGGAATCGGCGATTTTCACATGACTGGCAACTGGTACGGATATTGGAATCAGGGGTATTGAAGGTAAAGAAAATCGAAGCGCCGTAACGCTTCCAGACCTGA
Source organism: uncultured Ohtaekwangia sp. (assembly GCA_964490505.1). Lineage (GTDB taxonomy): Bacteria > Bacteroidota > Bacteroidia > Cytophagales > Cyclobacteriaceae > ELB16-189. The sequence continues at coordinate 649,522 of CAZBCP010000004.1, forward strand.
TCTTGGAGACCGTAATCTGTAAGATCAGGTATAGATAACAAACCGTGTCACAACGGTATGTGGAACCGCGATGAGGATCACGTTTAACCATGATTCACGTCGCGGTTTTTTTTTGTTGTCCGAAAAATCACGCACAAAAAAGAAGGTGAAGCCTTTCGACCTCACCTTCCCGTTGAAACAGAATCCACTAGTTGCCGTTAGGCTTTTTCGTTGCCTTACCATTCTTGTCGAAGTAGTAAGTTTTCTGGCTAGTGCCGGTTCCCGTACGAAGAGAATAAGTATCGCCAGTTTCGTTGCGATAGATAGTTCCGCTTTCCCAACCGGAATACTGTCCATTGCTCAAAGTCTGACGAAGATTAGCAGGAATGTTTGCGCTTTCAACGCGCATCCATCCCTTCATGTCTCCCTGGTCTTCGGTCGACCTGTTTCTGAGTTGATCTGTTTGCTGACTCTGTGACTTCGACTTTGTAGTATCCTGTGTCGGTGTTTGTGCGTATGATGCTGCAGCGAAGGCTGCGCATGCTGTAACCAAGATTAGCTTTTTCATGTTGATGATAATTTTTATGATTCGATCTGATCTTCTAAAAACGATGCCATAAGAGATATTTCTTATTGATCAGCTTCTCAATCCTTGATCACGTGCTGTAAGACAATTCATTTAACCCTGCTTAAAATTTAAATCGTGATACTCGTTGGGGAATGATGTTGACATGTGATGATAAATGCATCACTTTTTAGTTTGAGGTCTGTACCTCCACATGAACCAGCCAACCATTGACGAGGCGATCATCAGGATGCCTTCCGAAATCAACAGCCAGGAGATCTCGTCTATGAATCGAGCGACCGTATGAACCACCGCTCCTACTATTAATATAATTCCCGTATAGTTCGGTGTATACTTCGTACGGAAGATCCCGATCGCCAGCGACAACAATCCTAATGGAAATGCAAAGCCCGACGGGAGGTAGATTGCCTTCAAAGCATTCGTATCCTCGAGATCCGACTGAAGGTCTTTTAGCTGTGCGGCATTGTAACCGTTCTCTTTCAAAAGATCCTGGAATAAGGTTGCTGTGGACATAGCTGAAATCGTGATTGCCCCGAGGGCCACCAGCCCGGTGCCAACCAACCCGAATGCTTTAGCATGATCCGGAAGCAGGTATGCAACTCCGAATGACCCAACGACAAATGAAACCAGCGCGAGCTTGAACACAACGACCGCAAGCAGGTAGTGATCGAAATAATGAAGGGCATCGGCAAGCATAAGCATGGTCGGTGCACCAAAGAGGTATATCGAAATAATCAGCCGGCTGAACTTTGGAAGCGGCGCTTCAGACATTTTTTTTATGGACGGTCCCCTTGCAATCGTTTACGCATAGACTTTGCAAAAGAAATTTTAACCCTTCATTAAGCAAAAGTCGACCCGAAATACCGCAAAGGAGGTCAGAGACTTTTATCAAATCAAAAAATATCGCAAATGAGGGGATATTTTCTCTCCCAGACTCACCTCTTGCTCGTGATTGATGGGAAGGTGTTTAACGGTAATTTTTGGTGATGGGGAATTCGTACCCATCAAGTAAACCTAAAAACACTCTTATGAGAAAGATTCTACTAGTAGTAATCGCGTGGTGTTATTGCCTTTCGGCGATGGCACAAGACCGCGTGATCAGTGGGAAGGTCATCTCCGCTGAAGACAAGTCACCGCTACCTGGCGTGAACGTGGTCGTTAAAGGTTCCGTGAACGGAACAGTAACTGACACCGATGGAAAGTATACGCTGTCCATTCCATCGGGCAAGGTTACACTCGTTTTTACCTTCATTGGCTTAAAGTCGGAAGAAGCTGAAGTTGGCGACAGAACAGTCGTGGACATAGAGCTTGCTGCAGACGTAACACAGCTGCATGAAGTTGTTGTAACTGCGCTCGGTGAGAAAGTTGATCGCGATAAGTTCGCCTCTTCTGTGTCGACGGTAGCCGGTGGCAACGTGGCCCGTTCGGGTGAAACCGGCGTGCTCCAGGGATTGTCAGGTAAGACTGCTGGTGTGCAGATCACACGAAGCGGTGGTGACCCCGGTGCCGGTGCTTATATCCAGATCCGTGGTCAGAACACTATCAATGGTAACGCTCAACCGTTGTTCATCGTCGATGGTGTGCCTGTAAGTAACTCGAACGAAGGTACGACTCCGAACGGCGGTCCGCTGTCCGGCGCCGGTAACGCTATCGTTCAACAGTCACGCATCAACGATATCAACCCCGAGGATATCGCTTCGATGGAAGTATTGAAAGGTGCATCGGCTGCCGCTCTTTGGGGAACACGTGCTGCAAACGGTGTGATCATCATCACCACGAAGAAGGGAACGGATTCAAAAGGGAAAGTGAACATCTCTTTCAAGTCAGCTTATTCTGTTGACGAGGTGAATAAGATGCACGAACTCCAGACAACATTTGGTGGCGGTACAAACGGACACTATGTTCAGGGCGCTCGTGAATCATGGGGTGATAAGATCTCCGACAGAACAGGTGGTCCTGATGCATACATAACAGATCCATCTGCGGAGGGCTACAATGGCTTTGTAACATTGATGGATGGCTCGAAGCGTTATGCCATCGCACCCGGAAGCGGTAGCAGCTGGGATGGTACTGGTGCAGCGGCACACGGCGGAAAGAATTCAAGAGACGTTTTCGATCACCGTTATGATGCCTTCCGCAAAGGTCACTATACCGACAACAACCTTACTATCAGTGGTGGTAACAACAGGACCCAGTTCTTTGTGAGCTACTCTAACCTCGATCAGAAAGGTATTGTAAGAGGCTTCAGTGATTACAAGAGAAACTCAGCCCGCGTAAATGCATCAAGCCAGTTCACAGATTGGTTCAAGGCATCCGCGTCCGCTTCGTATATCAACACCTACTCGACACGTATCCAGGGTGGTGATAACCTCGACGGTCTCCTCCTCGGTGGTTTGCGTACATCGCCCGATTTCAACAACTCTTTATATACAGGCGACTACACAGATGCAACTGGCCTCGTTCATACTAACAGGCACGTATCTTACCGGAATCCACTGGGTGCTTCGGACAACCCACGTTACTCGAACCCTCTTTGGAACATCAACAATAATACGAACACGACTAACGTTGACCGTTTCATCGGAAACCTCGAGTTGTCGCTCGATCCGACATCGTGGCTGAATATCACCGGCCGTTCGGGTATCGACTACTATACAGACAAGAACAAGGAAACTTTCAAGGTCCTTTCTGCATCGTTCCCTAACGGGATGCACCAGGTGAACCCCACTACTGAGAAGCAGTTCAACAATGACCTTTTCGCAAGGGCATCGAAGCAATTCGGAGAGAACTTTAGCGGTACATTCCTGGTTGGCGTGAACTATAACGACCGTACAAGGCAAACAGACCATACTCAGGTAGTAAACTTCGTTGCCGAAGGCGCTCCTGATAACCTTAACAACGGTTTGAATGCTAACCTGACTGCCTATAGCTATAGAACTCATATCAGGACTTATGCATATTATGCATCGGCCGATGTACAGGCGTACGATCAACTGTTCCTTACTTTGACTGGTCGTTCGGAAGCGGCTTCGACTTACGCAAACAGCTTCTTCTTCCCTTCGGCAGCACTTGCGTGGCAATTCACAAAGTTGCCTTCGCTGTCGAGCAGTTCAGTGCTCAGCTTTGGTAAATTGAGATTGACATGGGGACAAGTGGGTATTCAGCCTCAGCCTTACCTCGGTTTGACTCAATTCCCTGCCTCTGTTTATCTCGATGGATATGCGGAAGCGATTGCAGCATCAAGCGCTGTATACGGGGGTGGTTATTCACAAAGCCTTATCAAAGGAAATCCGAACCTGAAGCCTGAAACGAAAACTGAAAGTGAAGTTGGTTTCGACACACGTTTCTTCAACAACAGGTTATCGTTCTCTGCAACCGCATATTATAATAAGACAAAGGATGTTATCCTGACACTCAACCTCAGCGAAGCTACTGGTTATCAGCAACAGAACAGGAACGCAGCCGAGATCCAGAACAAGGGTATCGAGATCGAGACCAACTATGATCTCGTTAAGAGAGGTGCATTCACATGGAATATCGGTGGTAACTTCTCTTTGAACAGGAACAGGATCAATTCACTCTCAGGTTCTGCAGCCCAGCTCGTTCCAGGCCCTGGTACTTATGGAACTCAGTCACTCATCGAGGGTCAACCTTTCGGTGTATTCTATGCAACAGACTTCCAGAAGGATGAATCAACGGGCAAGTACAGACTTGACGCCAACGGATTCCCTATGGACGGTGTGCAGAGCGAGATCATCGGTAACCCGAACCCCAAGTGGCGTGCAGGGGTGAGCACCATGTTCACTTACAATACTTTGTCTCTTTATGTGTTGTTCGACAAAGTTTATGGTAACGACTACTGGAATGGTACAAGAGGTGCTCTTTACACATTCGGTGTTCACAAAGACAACGGTGTGATCTCTGTTGCACCCGCTGGTGGCATCAAGACATACGATGGACAGACAATCCCTGGTGGCCAGGAATTCCGTGGTCAGATAAAGGACTTCGGCGGTGGCCCAGTAGCACTTACACAGGCATGGTACACTGGTCCTGGAACTTCGTTCAACCAGTCATCTGCAAAGCAGTTTGTTGAAGATGGTGGTTCAACCCGTCTCCGTGAGATCACTTTGAACTACAGCATCAGGGGCGCAGGTTTCAAGAAAGCTACAAAGCTTGCTTCAATTGACTTCAGTATCACTGGCCGTAACCTGGTTCTTTGGACCAAGTACACTGGCGTAGATCCTGAAACAAACATCACTGGCGCATCACTTGCTCGCGGTTCTGACTGGTTCGTGAACCCTTCTACGAAGTCGTGGGTGTTTTCTGTCAAGATCACTTATTAAGTCAACCAAAAGAAAAGACATTGTATGAAAACTAGATTTAATAAAATAGTAGTTGCGTTTGCCTCACTGCTCGTGTTGGCTTCATGTAACGACCTCTTCGATGTAGATGACATCAAGAATAATCCGAATAACCCAAACGAGGACCAGATAACGATTAGGCCGTTGACTACGGGAACACTTCTTGGTCTGAGTCAATTGCACGAAGACACAGACGTGCGTATAGCCTACATCTGGGCTGGGCAGTTAGCGGGACAAAGCCGCCAGCACCAGGGTTTTGGAAACTACACTGTTGCAGCTTCGACTTTTGCGTGGGGTAACACCTACAACTGTTTGAAAAATGCGAGACTGATCAACAAGAAAGCTTCTGCTGAGAACAATAAGGTGGCGATCGGTATGTCGCAGGTTATCGAGGCTATGGTGATGACAAAAGTCACTACGCTTTGGGGTGATGCGCCATATAGCGAAGCACTGGATGATATAAACCATCCTACGCCGAAGTATGATCCTCAACTTGAGCTTTACGGCACATTGATAGCTCTGATCGACACTGCAGTTGACAACCTGCTTAGTGGCACCGGTAACATCGATGGTGACTTCCTATATGGAAACGACGAGACCAAGTGGGCGAAAGCGGCAAGGACACTGCAAGCACGGTTGTTCCTCCACCTGAAACAGTACGACAACGCTATCGCGGCTGCCTCTGAGGGCATCACCGATCCGGCCGACGACATGCTGGTACCTCATGGTGAAACCCAGGCAGTGGACTTGAATCTTAACTTCGACTTCTTCGACCTGGCTCGTCCTGGCGATACAAGCTTCGATTCACCTGCCTACTTGCCTACGTTCATGACAACGAACATCGATGGTACATCAACTCCTGATTATGCTCTTCGAAATGCGAAGACAAACGAAACAGGTATGTACTTCCATTACTTCTTCTATGGTGCTGAAGGCGGTCTTCGCGATCCAAACACCATTGACGGCATGTTCACTGGCGATGCTCCTCATCCGCTGTTGACCTTCTACGAGAATCAGTTGATCCTTGCAGAAGCAAATGCGCGTCTTGACAATTTCACTGAGGCATTGGACCTCTTGAATGGTGTTCGTGAGGTTCTCTCTACCGGATATATCAACGGTAAGGAAACAGGTTATGCAACGATCGGCAAGAGCGGTAACATCACCACATCTACTGCATCGGCTGACGTTGTTGGAAGCACAGAAGAGGACAATGAAACTGCGTTTACAGATGAGTTGCATGTTGGCCAACAACTTTTGGATGGCGATGGAAACCTGATCGGAGTTATTGCATCTATCACAGACGATACACACCTGACGCTTGAAGCAAACGCTGGAGTTGATATCGATGATGATGGATTCTCGACCAACGATCTCTTTTATCTTCCTTATGATGCTGCGGATTTCGATCCCGACGGACTTGCTAACCCAAGCAGCCTTGGACGGGATGCAAAAACAGCGTTGTTGTATGAGATCGCATCTCAGAAGTACATCGTAATGCTTGCACAGTACGAGTCGTTCAGTGAAGTAAGAAGGTTGAAAGCAGCATCGCCTGCTGTTGACCTGGGCGTGCCGCTTGTGAACGGTACCCGTTATCCTGAGCGTTTCATCTATCCTCAGAATGAGATCAACACAAATCCGAATGTTCCGAAGGTCGGCGGATCGGTTCCCGACCCGTTTGTGAAGCTTCCGGTATTCGAATAAGACTATCTTATTCTATTTCGTTAGGGGCCATCTCGAAAAGGTGGCCCCTTTTTTTTGCGTGAAATTTTTTGATGGATTTGTCCAGATCGAGAAACCCGGTTGTCATAGGGGCATAACAATCAAAATTTCAAACAAAATGGAACCAAGAGTGAACTTGATGGAAAAGGGACAGAACGGGCTGAAACCCGTATTTGGCCTGGGCGCTTATCTGAAAAAGTCGACTATCGAAAGGTCGTTGCTGGAACTTATTGACTTTCGCGTGTCGCAGATCAATGGTTGTGCCTATTGCCTGGACATGCATGCGAAGGATGCACGTGCGGCGGGAGAGACTGAACAGAGACTTTATGCGTTGAGTGTTTGGCGTGACGTGTCTTTCTATACCGACCGTGAAAAAACAGCGCTAAAATGGGCTGAGGCTGTGAATGCCTATGATGTGCCGCAGGAGATCTTCGAGGAAGTGAAGAACGTCTTCTCCGATGAGGAACTGATCGACCTTACGCTTGCAGTTGCCGGCGTAACGATGTGGAACAAGCTTAACCACGCGCTGCATCCGATGAAACCCGGTTCTTATACAGTAGGACAATTTGGATAAACCATATCTTTGGATCGCAATGGAAGAATTTCTTTTAATCTTCAGAAGGGACTTTGCGAGTAAGGCAGAGCAGCCTTCGCCGGAACAAATGCAAAATCACTTGAACAAATGGCAGGAGTGGTTTAAAGGTCTGACTGCCGAGGATAAGTTGTCGCGGCCATTGCAAAGATGGGATCGCGAAGGAAAGGTTGTGAGGCCGGGAAAGAATGTGCTGAATGGACCGTATGCGGAGATCAAAGAGTCGATAGGCGGAATGGTCTTCGTGAAGGCGAAGGATTACGACGAGGCGGTTGAGATTGCCCACGGGTGTCCGATACTGGAGCTCGGTGGGAATGTGGAGATCAGGAGGGCTGTTACGCCGGGGAAGTAATTCATGGCCGAGGACAAGCACGATCTGATACCAAATTTATTTCGTTCGGAATATCAGAAGATCGTTGCAGTATTGGTTCATCGTTTCGGTATCGCTCATATCGAAGTTGCGGAAGACATCGTGAGCGATACTTTTCTTACAGCCACGGAAACATGGAGTCACCAGGCGGTGCCCGACAATCCCACCGCCTGGCTCTATACGGTTGCGAAGAATAAGACCAAAAATTATCTCAAGCATCATTCTGTGTTTGAGAAGAAGCTTGTTCCGCACCTGAAGAATAACACCCCGGTAAGCGATGCGGAGGAGATAGACCTCTCTCATCAGAATATTTCGGATAGCCAGCTTGCGCTGATCTTCGCGGTTTGTAATCCTGTTGTCCCCTCGGAGGTACAGATCGCGTTGGCGCTAAATTTACTCTGCGGCTTTGGAGCACAGGAGATCGCGGATGCTTTCCTCACAAACAAGGAGGTTGTCTATAAGCGAATCAATCGCGGCAAGGAAAAACTTAAGGAATCAAATGTAAAGGTCGCGCAGCCGTCGATCGACGAGATCAATAACCGATTGGATACGGTGCTGACGACGATCTACCTGCTGTTCTCGGAAGGATATTATTCGACCTCACAGAACACAAATCTCAGGAAGGACTTCTGCCTGGAGGCGATGCGATTGAATTATCTGCTGATCCAGAACGCAGCTACGAATAATCCGCGTGTGAATGCTTTGATGGCATTGATGTGCTTTCACGCATCGAGGTTTGATGCAAGGGCGAACGACGAAGGCGAGACGATCCTTTATCATGAGCAGGATGAGCAGCGGTGGAACCAGGAGCTCATACAACGGGGAAAATATTTTCTAAACAATGCTGCAACAGGAGATCGGCTTTCGAAATATCATTTGGAGGCAGGGATTGCATTCTGGCATACGCAGAAAGCCGATACGAAGGAGAAGTGGGAAAGCATCATAGAGCTATATAATAAGCTGCTCGTGATGGAATACTCGCCCGTCGCAGCTTTGAACCGGGCATTTGCAATATCAAAGCTTTATGGAAAAAAGTCGGGTATCGACCATGCCGAGAAGCTTGAACTTTTGGATAATCAATTCTATCACTCGCTGCTCGGAAGTCTTTACACAGCGGTTGACGATCGTAAGGCTTTGGAACACTACGAGACCGCTCTGCAGCTTGCGAACTCGGAAGCCGACAGGACGATGATCCAGAAGAATATCCAGAGCCTTAGAAGGTTTTCCTGACATATAGATTGCGGCCGGTTGAACGTCGGCGCGATTTTTGAAAGTCATGGCATCACTTAAGTCATGCCATCAGTCTCAAAAAAAATCCGATATTCGATAGCGGAACTCGCAATCCAGCAACAACAAGCTTCTCATGAACCCAAAAAACCTCTCATTGCCGAAATGGATACTGGGCGTGTCAGGATTCTTCGCACTGATGGAAATTATGGTGAGCGTGTCGCTGTTCGTGGCACCGGAATCGGTCCTCGAAACCGTTGACCTCGGTGCGAAAGGTGTAACCTACGTTGTCCACATGTGGGCAGTCCGTCAGTTCGCGCTCGGATCTATTTTTGCAGTTGCAACATTCAAAAGATCGATCCCGATGCTCACACTGGCTTACATCTTCTTCCTGGTGATGTTCCTCGGAGATCTTCTTATCGGAATTCTACAAAACGAAGTCGCGCTTATCGTTAGCGCGGTTGTCATGTGCATCGTTTCCTCAGTAATGATCCTGGTTATCAATCGGAAAAAACCGACAGAACCCATCTAATACTTCAACTCCAGGTAACCAGTCACATCATCGTCGCCCTGGAATGAGATCTTATAGAAATAAATACCAGATGGCAGCTTGTGACCATTCTTGTTTACGCCATTAAAGATCCTGTCGTTATTATTGTAGTTGGCAATAGAGAAGACCTCGTCGCCCCACCGATTATAGATCCTTACTGTATTTTCTTTCTTACTCGGTATCACATCGATGTTCTCAAGGTAGAAGAATTCATTCTTACCATCATTGTTTGGTGATACCGCGTTGTATACAACGAATTCAACGTTTGTATTACAAGCATTGACTGTTAACGTCGCTGTATTGGTGGTAACTTCCGAAGCGCCATCGCCATTGATACGGCAACGATACTGGGCGGCATCAGTAATTTTAGCGTCGATCTTCAACGACGCCGTTGTGACATCACTGAAGTCTCCCCCATTGGACAGATCGGTCCATGTATTACCGTCGGGTGACTGTTGCCATTGGTAGGTAATGTTGGCAGGACCCGAAGCTGCTGTAGTAAAAGTTGCCTGCGTGTTCTGACAAACCTCTGCGGCTGCGGGCTGAGAATCGATCACCAACTGGGGAACATTTGTTAGATCACAACCAATCGTGGCGGTCCAGTCCGAAGTTTCGTCCTGCCACCAATATCGAAATGTTAGCTCGCCGCCGGCGCTGGTTGCAGTATAGGTAAATGAATTATCATCGATATCCAATGTATCGATCGGCATCGAAACATCGGGGCCATCGAAAACGATCAGGTAATCTTCAATATTCATGGCAGTAAAATCGACCGTTAGCTTCGCTCCTGCTACGGCCGGCTCGAAGGTCATGTCGATGTCGTGAGCAGCACCGCTACCTGGGCCGGTAAATATGGCATCACAAGTACGAACTTTCACGCTGTCGATCTGGGCATTGGTGGTGCCGTCGAAACCACGGAGAGAGTTAAAGCTGGTGCCCTGCGCTGAAACGGTGATCGTTCCGTCTGTGGCGCCTGGTGGCACGAGAACAACAAGTGAGTCAGACTTTGCGCTCAATACCTGCGCCTGGATCCCGTTGAATGTTACGGTGTTCTTTGAAACATCCGTATCGAAATCATTTCCCACAATGTTTACATAGGTGCCCGCTGCTCCATGGCGAGGTCTGAAGTCGACGATATTAACAGCCGGCGCGAGAGATCGCTTGAATAGCGTACCCACGCTATTAGTTCCACCATATTGAGTTACTCCATATAAGAATGTTCCATCCGAATACAAGTTGCCACGAGGACCGGACCCATCCGCGAAATCTGTCATCCTGGAGTAACTGCCGTCGAAGCCGATCTTAAGGATCGTTCCACGTAACGCAGCACCACCATAGTTCATCAAAGCATACATGGAAGACCCATCAGAAATTAGGGAGCCACCAGGCGATCCACCGGTATCGCTGTTGCCAAGGTCTACTATCTTTTCGAAGCCGGTTCCGTCTTTCTGAATTTTATAGACCACACCCTGATTATTATCTCCACCATATACAGTAACGCCATAGAAGTAGCTTCCATTGGCATAGAGAGGTCCTATAGGATATTGAGCATCCAGGTAACTAAAGCCGTGCAGCACCTGGAAATTGTTGCCATCCGGATCTATTTTGAAGATATCGCCAACGTCGTCTCCACTATACGTTACTCCATAAAGAGCGCCGCCATCGACAATGAGGCTACCATTTGGATATGATCCCTGGGTGCCTCCTGTAAAGTCATGCAGCTTCGAGAAGTTGGAGCCGTTCGGCATCATCCTGAAGATCGCGCCACGGTCGCTGGTACCACCGAAAATCGTCATTCCATATAAATAGCCTCCGGTGTAGATCAGCGATCCAGCAGGAGAAGATCCACGAGTGGCACCATCAAATTCAAGCAGTTTCGTGAAATCGGTACCATCCGTATCCACCATAAAAAGCGTTCCTTTATTAACAGTACCACCATCGGATGTCATCCCGTACAATGTGGATCCGATTAAAAGAAGGCCACCAACAGGTCTGCTTCCTTTTACAGGTCCATCGAACTCGATCAAATATTTAAATTCACTCCCATCGGGTTTTATTCTGTATAAAGTCCCCATGTCGTATTCACCGCCTCGCTCGGTAAGACCGTAGAGATAATCGCCATCGGTAATAAACGTACCAATTGGGTAGTTTCCATTCTGTTGAAAGGAATAGGGCAGCTTGTAATTAGAGCCGTTGGTGTCTACCTGGAAGATCTGGCCGCGCGTTGCATGACCTCCAATAGACCTCGTTCCATATAACGTAGATCCTATCAGCGTTAACGTTCCTTCTGGTCGCTGGCCAAAAGGTCCGTCTGTCAGATCAATAACTTTTGAGTATCCGCTTCCATCGAGCTTTATTTTAAATACCGCACCCCCGGCTAATGCACCACCCAGTGCTGTAGTGCCATACAGGTATGTTCCATCGGAGATGAGTGTGCTTTTCGGACTATAACCTGCTACGCCATCGTTGAAGTTGCTATAGATCGTGTAGCCGCCGCCATCAGTCTGCATTCTAAACAGAACACCATCTCCACTCGCTCCCCCTAGTTGCGTAACTCCCCAAAGGAACGTTCCGTCATAATAAAGTCCGCTAACAGAAGAGCTTCCGTTGGAGCCATCGAAACTGAAAATGGTTGTGAATGTTCCATCGTCGATCTTTACTTTGAACACTGTTCCGTTGTAAGTCGGAGCGCCGCCCTGGCTTGTGGTCCCATACAAATACGTTCCATCCGAGACGAGCTTCCCTTTAGGGAAACCGCCGACTGCATCGCTGAAACCTTCATAGATCTTTCTATAGCCTGTGCCATCTTTGTTGACCTGGAAAATCACACCATAACCATTACCCCCTCCTTGTGCGGTATTACCATAAAAAACAGTTCCATCGGTAATCAAGCCGGCGTATGGAAAGGCGCCTGAGAGCGACGCGTTAAAGTCGAATATGTTTGTAAAACCGGTTCCATCGGTTTTGATCCTGTATATGAACCCCTGTTGGTTGGCACCTCCTGTTAATGCGGTTCCGTACAGTTGTCCTCCATCAAAAAGTAACGCACCATATTGACTGTCGCCAGGAGCTTTATCAAGATCGTAAAGGACGGTGACCTTGGCGGAGACGGGATCGAACTTATAGATCGTTCCTCCACCTTTGGCGCCGCCGCTAGACGTAACTCCGTAAAGAAATGTTCCGTCGGTGGCGAGTGGTGCGTATGGATTTATTCCTTCAGGCTGAGCGCCGAAGTCCATAAGTTTGGTGAATTGTGCAAGTGCCTGGCCCGAGATGAGCAGGCAAATAGCGGCAAGGGTAAGAGTGCGCATTACTAAAAGTACGCAGGGCGGCCGGCAAGAAGATTAAAACCGGATAAAAATGGTTCGTGCCTACCTCATTTCTCCCTATTTCTTGCCCTGGATTACCCTTTTTGAGGCGGTGCCGATGGCAGCCGATACGAATCCAGTGCCTACCTGATCGACAAATTTCTGGTAGGCGGGGTCTTGAGCGACGAGCTTATCGCCAACGGTTTTATCGGTAACAACTTTTCTCAATTCCTCGGGCGACGAAATTCCCGACGTTACATAAGCCGTCCTGATCTGCGAGATGATCTCAGCGAAATATGCAATGAGAAAATTCACATAGGCTTTGTCGTGCTGTACTTCGCCATGACCAGGCAAGAGCACCTGGTAGTCGAGGGTATTCATTTTCCTCATGACTTCGAGCCATTCGGGCGAGAACATTCCCGATTCGTATGGAGCGGGGTGAACGACCAGGTCGCCGGTGATCAGGATCTTCTCGCCGGGCAGGTACACGATAGCGTCGCCGCTGGTATTGGCAACGCCATAGTACAACAACTGTATCTCTCGTTTCTTATCGGTGATAACAAGCTTGTCGGAGTAGGTTGTATTCGGAAGAACGGGATTCAATTTCTTTAAACTCTCGATGTCCTTCTTCATGTCGACAACTGCGGTTTTGAGCTCACTTAATTTTGGATCAGTCAATGCTTCGCCATCCAATGATTTTTCGGCGACAGCTTTCTCATAGATGTTGACGTAGTTGTTGTGATGTTTCAGATACAGTGTCTTTACCCACACCATGCCATTCTCTTCCATCGAAAGCTTTCCCTGTTCCGTAGCGATGATCTGAAGGCCAGGGTATGTTTTTGCGAACGCTTCGTTACCCTGCCAGTGGTCGCCGTGCCAGTGTGTGTTCACGAGATACCTGACTGGCTTGGGCGTAAGCTTCCTGATCTCCTTTATTGCTTCGAAGGCTGCGTCGGGCAACAACCCGCTGTCGACAACCAACACATCCGTTTCGTTAATGATGACTATAATATTTGCCGTTACCCATCGATAGTCGCTGATCAATGGATGAAGTACGTAGATGTCGTTGTTGATCTTCTCGACCTGGTATTTATAGACAGACTGCGCTATTGCCGTCTGAAGAGCAATGGTGATAGCAATGGTTGTTACGAATTTGTTCATGGATCCCAGGATTTGTGCGGGACAAATTGCTTAAATCCATAGCAACACCAGTCACGTGGTTAGCGTGAATTGGTGTCGTGAACGAACTTGAATGAGTTTGAAAAGGGAAACGGGCTTCGAAGAGATGCTGTCGCGTCTATTGCGTCGTACTACGATCACCTGGAAATGGAACGGAACTCTGTTCCGACCTTCCGTCCAAATTGCAATGCCTCGTCCCTGGCCACGGCAACATTACCTTCCTGCATTCGGGATTCATCGTTGGGACGCATCAGCCACCATTCGTGTGTATCAATAACATTGATGTCTTTCGAAGCAAGTAACTTATTTAACCTATGATGAGCTGCGGAGGTGGAACCCGACCCGATTGTAACTGCTACGACAGGGATTGCATCCAGGTCAGCTCTTGATCTTATGTAACCAGTGATCGCCCAGTCGGGAGCCCAATTGTATGTATTTGCACACAACACGATCCCATCGAGATCCGCCAGATTAATGTCGCGTACAGCGGCAACCGTTGCAACTATAACTTCGGTATGATACTCGGCAATGCCTTTACCAATTTCGGTGCAGAGCTGTTCATCCAAATTATAGATCGGATCAGGGTCGTACAGGACCAGCACTTTTGAGGAATCGTTAGAGCTACCGAGTTGTGTCCATCGTGCAGGGCCTTCCATCTCCACCCAAATCGTGAGACCAGTCCACAGCGACAGGATGAAGACTGCAGTCCACAGCAAAGCGAAACCGATGTTGCGACGTTTTTTCATTTTTACAGGACAACCTGTGCTACTTTGGGTTTACGTCTTTGAGTGGCCTTCACTTTCCTCTTGCCGATCAGGTACGTCATCACTGGTCGATTGGAGTGGTTGACTACGTCCTCGGCGACGCTTCCGCTGAGGAAATGGTCGAGACCGCGTCGTCCATGCGTCGAAAGAGCAATGAGGTCTGCTTTGGCTTGCGCTGCGAATGCTCGAATGCCGTCTTCCTCGTTGAAATCGTTGATTACGTTTACGGTGTATTTTTTGAGCTTCAACTTCCGGGCAAACATTTCGAGCTTGTTCCTTACGAAGGTATCTGCAATGAATAGTCCGGGTGTATTGACCCTCACCAGGTGTACGGTAACACCGTTGAGATCCATGAGTTTCCTGACGACAGTTGGTACGTCGAGATCTTCGTTCTTGAGGGATGTAGCCCAAACGATGGAGTTGATCGATTCGATTTTATTGAACTGATTGACGGAGATCACCGGGCAGGTTGAACGACGGACGACTTTCTCGGTGTTACTTCCGACAAGGACTTCCTCGATGCCCGAGCTTCCCCTGGTTCCCATGATAACGACGTCGGCCTTCTGTTCGGTAATTACCGATTCGATGCCGTGAAAAGGGTTGCCAATTCGGAGCACTCCAACGGCTTTCACTCCGGTCTCGAGGATATCAGACGTGGCCTGGTTCAACAGCTTTCTCGATTTCTCGATCAGCTTCATGGTAAACAATTTATCCTCCCATGAAATTGTTGAAGCCGCTTCACCTTCTACATTGAATGAACCCTCCTCGATACCTTCGATGACATGAAGAAGAATGATCGTACTGTTGAATTGATTCGCGAGATTAGTTGCAAGTTTCACTGCTGCTTTTGCTGCAGCGGAGAAATCGGTAGGAACAATTATTGTTTTCATTTCTAAATGATTTATTGTTTCGGGATGATTAATAGTGGGCATTCAAGTGTTTGGAAGAGATTGGTCATAGCCTCACGGTTAGACATGACCATCTGTTTTCCGAGGATCACGATCCCGATCTTGTTCTTTTCGGCGAATGCGCTTACGCGATCGTTGACAAAGCCAACCTCAGATTTAAATTCACATACCACGTCGTATTCCTTCAACCAGGAGTTGGTCATTCTTGAAAAATTGTTTCGAGCGTCTGTGTCGATGGATCTTTTCCATTGACTTATATCTGGTACACTCCTGGGTTGCGTAAGTCGATAAGGATAAAGAACGGTAAGATTGGCCTTCGAGGCAGCCGCTACTTTAATCGAAGCGTGCAGAACATATTTTGACTCGTCTGTAAAGTCAATGATACACAGAACGACCCCATTAACTGATTCCGCGAGTGCCGTCTCTGCCTTGATCATTGCAGTATTTGGTGTTTCCATGATACAAACGTACTCCGGATCGAGGGGAGAAAACCGTGGTTTTTGTCATGGTAGGGCCTGATTTTTGTCAGACTTCCTACGTAAATTTGGATCACCCTTCATGGCGAACCCTTTTGAACTTTCAGTAGCCTCGAACGATGCTTTCAGGGAAATATTCCAAAGCATGACCGAGGGAATAATTGTTGTCGACAGGCAAGGAAAGATCCTTGTGGCTAATCCTATCGCCGAGGAAATGTTCGGATATGCCACTAATGAGCTCACGGGAATGACGCTGGAGGATCTTCTTCCCGAGCGGTTCAGGGGCAAGCACATTTCGTTTCGCAACCAGTTCAACGACCGGCCTGTTCCGCGAAGGATGGGCATGGGTCGCGACTTGTCGGCCCTCAAGAAAGACGGTACCGAGTTCCCGGTGGAGATCAGCCTGAGCTACTCGAAGGCGAGGGGAAATTTTATTGCTATCGCATTTATCACCGACATCTCTTTACGAAAGCAGGCCGAAGAGGCGCTCAAGCAAGGCGAAGAGCAGCTTATGGTCTATGCGACAGAGCTCGAAAAGAAAGTTGACGCCCGGACCAAGGACCTGAACGATTCGATAGTGAGCCTCGAAAAAGAGATATCTGAAAGAAAACGGGCCGAAGAAGAAGCCCGAAAGGCCCTCGAAAAGGAACGGGAATTAAACGAGCTTAAATCCAAGTTTGTCTCTATCGCATCCCACGAGTTCCGAACTCCCCTGAGCACGATCCTCAGTTCGATCTCTTTGGTAGATCAGTACAACAAAAGAGGAGAGGTCGAGAAGATTGGTAAACATACGCAACGGATACGGTCGTCTGTTAATCACCTGACCGGGATCCTGAACGACTTCCTTTCCCTCGGAAAACTTGAGGAAGGGAAGATCGATGTAAAAATGGAGACGTTGGATTGCAGGTCGATATTTGAAGACATCAAAGAAGAGATCAAAGCACAACTAAAGGAAGGACAACACATCGAGATCGATGTAGACAAGTCGGCAAATAGCATAGTTTGCGATTCAAGAATACTTCGTAACATCCTTCTAAACCTGCTTTCGAATGCCAGCAAGTATTCGGAAAATGGTAAGGAGATCAGAATGCATGCCGACAAGAAGGCCGGATCGTTGGAAATAAGAATAGCAGATCAGGGCATCGGCATCCCTCAAGAGGATCAAAAACACACGTTCGATAGATTTTTCCGTGCAAGCAACGCAGGAAATATACAAGGCACAGGTTTGGGTCTGAACATCGTGAAGAGATACGTCGACCTGCTTCAGGGAAAGATCTGGTTTACAAGCGAGCAAAAAAAAGGAACTACATTTTTCGTTTCAATACCTGATCACTCATGAAAAAGATATTGGTAATCGAAGACAACTCCGATATTCGGGAGAATACCGCCGAGATCCTGTCACTCGCCAACTATTCTGTTATTGTTGCAGAAAATGGTAAGGTGGGCATAGACATGGCCAAAAAAGAGCAGCCCGATCTCATCATCTGCGACATCATGATGCCAGAGCTCGACGGATATGGTGTTCTGCATGTTCTTTCGAAGAATCCTGAGACTGCAGGGATACCGTTTATCTTCGTAACAGCAAAAACGGAACGATCAGATATCCGAAAAGGGATGGAGCTTGGCGCAGACGACTATCTTACCAAACCATTCGATGACACTGAACTTCTCAATGCAATTGAGGTTCGTTTCAAAAAATCCGAAATCCGCTCACGAAATTATGGTCAAAACTCTGCCGGCCTCGACTCATTCATACACGACGCTCAAAAGGCGTTGAATATCAAAAATCTTTGTGCCGATAGAAAAGTCAAGAACGTTAAAAAGAAATCAGAGATCTACAGTGAAGGCGACACGCCGCAGGCAGTCTTCTTTGTTCAATCGGGGGAAGTAAAAAGTGTGAAATCCCACCCGGAAGGCAAAGAACTGATAACAAGCGTTTTTAAACAAGGTGATTTTTTCGGCTTCGAAGACATACTCCAGAACAGCGACTATCACGAGTCTGCGGTTGCATTCGACGACTGCGAGATCATATCGATACCGAAACAGGACTTCCTTACCATAATATATAGTCAGCCCGATATATCGGCCGCCTTTATTTCGATGCTCTGCAGAAAAGTAGCTGAGAAGAAAAATCAGCTGATCAATCTTGCATACAGCTCGATCCGACAGCGGACTGCCGACGCCCTTCAAAAGACCAGCAAAGTAAAAGGCTCACCTGACCTGGAGCTTAGTCGCGATGACCTCGCAAAGATGGTTGGAACTGCTTCCGAATCGGTGATACGTGTCTTGTCGGAATTCAAAAGCGAAGGCATCATCGAAGTCCAGGGTGGCAGGATCAAGATCGTTCAACCCGCGAAGCTCGAAAAGGTTATTCGCTGGAACGTCGCAAGGTAACGGCACATTCAAGATCCTGGTCCACAGACAACAATTTCGGAAGGGTTATTACCGTGACTGAATGTATTATCCACGGTTGCTACACCCCTGATCATCAGCAATACCGCGGAAACGATCAGGAGCATAGTTTGAATAGCCTGGTAGCTGACATTGAACTTAGAACTCAAGGACTTCATGATCAGCGCTGCGCCCGTCATTGCCGGCAATGTGCCAAATCCAAAGAATATCATTGCCATAAACCCTTCAGAAGGCCGGGAAAAAGTGATGCAGTAGGCCAATGCTGCCAGCGTTAGGCCGCAAGGCAAAAGACCATTGATCATTCCCATTGCGAATCTTCCAGGAGCTCCCTTGCCTGTCAAAAAAGAGTAGCGCATCTTAAGAAATGTAACGACGCCTACGAGAGGTTTGTTGATGGTAGCGGGCAACCTCAACGTCAGCCTGAAGATCGCGGCGATCAATAATGCTATTCCAACAACCACCGAGATCCACTGTTGGATTCCCATGAATTCGAAACCTGCCCCAACCAAACTCACAGCAGCTCCCATGAGTGCGTAAGTTATTATTCGCCCGCCATTGTAAAATAGGTTCATCCGCATCGATTGGCCACGACTTGTTGCGAGCATCAGTGGACTGCACATGCCCAGGCAATGAAGGCTACCCGCCAATCCGACAACAAATAAGGGAATGAACTTTATCACAGAACAATAACTAGTTGCGATAGGTATTTTTTGTCGTTCATCGTCCAATGAAAATTGACGTTGTATTTTCCGGGTCGCAGCGAAGAAATGTCGAAACGTGCTGTTGAATCCGGTGATGAAGCTACTTCGTAACTCTTGTCCAGACCAGGATCGGATGGCCTGTACAAGCTGAGCACACCATTTTGAATATTGACGAGATCGTCATACTTCAACTCCGCAAAACCATTGTGAATGGAAATCGACGGTGGTGATGGCAACGCTGAAGCATTGCTCAGTTGATCGATCTGTTGCTGGTAATTCAGTTCTTCGATGTAGTAGTTCTTCGACACGAGGCTCACTTGCTGCCGGATACATACAGTCACCAACAACCCGATGAAGGTCGCGAAGAAAACAAAAGAAATAATAATGCCTTTGCCCCAGTTCATTTGTTTGATTTTATTGGTCCGATAAATTTCACCTTCAGCTTCTCCAGTCGTTTGTCATCTTTAAATACACCGAGTGTTATCACATTCTTTGATGTAGTGAGCTTGTCGGAAGGGATCTCTATAAAGTAGACTGCCTTAAGCATCGATTCACCTGGAACAACAATAGCTCTATCATCCGCGCGTCTTATGGTTGCGTACGGAGGATCGATCACTTTAAGATCGAGTGACAGGTCGGCAAATGTTTTATTCACAAACTCGACATTGTACAGGTTCGAGATCGTTCCTTTATCAGTCTTTTGATAAAGAGTTCCCGGCACCTTCAACATCGTTGTCTCCACGTCGGACCTTGTCGCCAGGGTAAATCCGAGAACGCCAAGGAGAGCAGTCAATAATATACTGTAGCCTATCACGCGTGGCGAGATGAGTTTCTGAATGCCTTCCTTGATAGAATTGAACGAGGCATACCTGATCAGTCCTTTTGGCTTGCCGATCTTGACCATTACGTCATCGCATGCGTCGATACATGCCGTGCAGTTCACACACTCGAGCTGGGTGCCGTTGCGGATGTCGATCCCTGTCGGACACACGTGAACACACAGTTTGCAGTCGATGCAGTCGCCTTTGGGAGCTTCCGTCGTGTTCTTCTTCAGCTTGCCACGAGGTTCACCACGTAGCCAGTCGTATGCAACAAGTATCGACTCTTTCCCCAATAACACTCCCTGCAATCTGCCGTAAGGACAAACGGCAATACATGCTTGCTCCCTGAAGTAGGCAAACACCGAGTAGAAGACAATTGTAAAACCGGTAAGCCCGAGGAAACCCGCGAGATGTTCGGAGGGAGAATGACTAATGATCTCCCGAAGCTGGTCGACACCAACGAGGTAAGCCATTGCTGTGTGTGCGATCAGGATGGCAATCGCGATGAATATCGCTTGCTTCAATGACTTCTTCGCGATCTTATTGGCGTTCCATGGTGCCTTGTTCAATTTTCTCTGGTCGTTGGCATCGCCTTCTATCCAGTACTCGATCTTTCTAAAGACCATCTCCATGAACAAAGTTTGTGGGCACATCCATCCACACCAGATCCTGCCGAACACTACCGTAAACAAAATGATGAAAACAAAAAAGGTAATGAGTACCAGGGCGAGGATAATAAAATCCTGTGGCCAGAACACCTGTCCGAAGATCACGAAACGTCGATCGAATATATTCAGGAGCAACCACGGTCTTCCGTTTACCGTGAGGAACGGACCCGCAAACAGCAGCGACAACAACAACGTCGTTACGGCGATCCTGAGGTTGTGAAACTTCCCCGACGGTTTTTTCGGGTATACCCAGATGCGTTTACCATGCTCATCGACCGTGGCAATTGAGTTTCGAAACTCGTCGTCGTACGAGTAAACGTCGGACCGATCGATGTTATCTCTTATTGTCATTGATTAGTGGCTGTCTCCGGCTTATATAACTCTCCTTGCGGCGCCTTCGGATCTGCCGGGGCACTTCCTTTGAGACTCATGATGTAAAATGCAACATCGCGAACGTCGCGTGCGCTCATCACTTTTCCCCATGCGGGCATTCCCTTCTCCACAACACCCTGGTTTACCGTTGAATAAATGTTTTTGATCGACCCGCCGTGCAACCAATAATCATCGGTGAGGTTTGGACCAATTGAGTTCCCTCCACCGTCCGCACGATGACACGATGCACAGTTGTTCGAAGTGAACACAGCCTTTCCACGGGTAACTATTGCAACGTCGCCATCATACGCGAGTGTATTTTCGTCGATCACCTCTGCTGGTTGCGAAGCCTTTAGTATTCGTGCATTCTCTGCCGCCTGCGCGAGCTCGTTCTCATATTCGCCGGTCGATAATGGAAGGTTGTCGGTCACGTGATAGATCACGAGGTAGATAACACCCCATACGATCGTGGCGTAAAACAAGCCTTTCCACCAGGGAGGCAAGTGATTGTCGAGCTCGCGAATCCCGTCGTACTCATGCCCGGTGTCGATCTTGTCTTCCTGTTCGATAGGTATGGCTGCGTTTGCGTCGTCCCACATTTTAGACCACCAGCTCTGGTGTGCCTTTACCGGAATGCCAAGTTTGGCTGCCCGATCGATCTCCGCTTGCCTCATGAAAAAGTTCAACACTTTCATCACATACACAATGACGAGAACAAGCAGTAGCACCGTGATGATCAGGAAACTGATAGTGACATACATTGGCAACAACGGGCTATTGAATGGGTCTGTCCAAAAAGATGCGGGTTGTGCCTGCGCGATTGAAAATATGTTAGTTGGAAGCATGATCGGAATTGTTAGAAGTAGATCTATTTTCATTATCCATTGGAAGCGATCTCATTTTGTCGATGAATTTCCGGTCGACGGAAAATACCCACCATAACAAGACAATAAAGAAGATGAAGAAGATGACAAAGGAGACGACGGGCCAGATGGCGATGTTATCGATTGTCTGCAATACATTTTTGTACATATTCTAGTCGTTTGTTTTTTCTGCAATGGGGGCCGCCTTAATATCCTTACCGAGACGTTGGAGGTACGCGATGAGTGCCACGATCTCGGCATCAGACATTGTTTCGATACCGTCGCCTTTTAGGTTAGTACTGATCTCCTGCGCTTGTTTGTCAAGGTCTTCGTTCGCGGTTTCTTCGTAACCCTCAGGGTAGGGAACACCGATCTTTCTGAGCGCAGCGATCTTCAATGCCGTCTGCCCTTTATCGATGGTTTGTTCGAACAGCCAGGGATATGCCGGCATGATAGATCCGGTAGAGACTGCGTCGGGCGTGAGCATGTGATTGTAATGCCAGGCATTCGAGTATTTGCCGGCCGTGCGGTGTAAGTCAGGGCCCGTTCTCTTCGATCCCCAGAGGAACGGGTGATCATATACGTACTCACCTGCCTTCGAATATTCACCATAACGTTCGGTTTCGGAACGAAATGGTCTCACCATTTGAGTATGGCAATTCGAACAACCCTCGCGGATGTAAATGTCGCGGCCATGTATCTCCAGGGGAGTATAGGGCTGCACACTTGCGATCGTAGGAATGTTGGATTTGATGAGGAACGTAGGCACCATCTCGAGGATACCACCAATAAGAATGGCGATCAGTGAGAGAACGGTGAAGAGCAACGGCTTATGTTCCAGCACCCGATGATGCCATCCGCCCGAACGCTCAACATAGTTGTTGGCGAGTGGCGCTGCTTCTGCAGCCTCGTTCGCAATGAACTTCCCGGCATAGGCGGTCTTGATAAGATTGTAAGTCATGATGATCGCACCGACCAGGTATAATCCACCACCGATGGCACGAAGCATGTGCAATGGTAATATTTGAACTGTGGTCTCGAGGAAGTTCTTGTAAACCAGGAATCCTTCGGGATTGAACTCCTTCCACATCAGGCTTTGAACAACACCTGATACGTACATCGGAAGCGCATAGAAGATGATACCAAGGGTTCCCAACCAGAAGTGAACGTTGGCGAGGCGTGTCGAATATAGTTTTGTGTCCCACATTTTTGGAACAACCCAATAGAGAATGCCGAATGTGAGGAAACCATTCCATCCCAAACCACCTACGTGGACGTGTGCTACAATCCAATCCGTGAAGTGCGCGATCGCATTAACGTTCTTTAATGACAAGAGAGGGCCTTCGAGTGTAGCCATGCCGTATGCGGTGACGGCGACTACCATAAACTTAAGGACGGGTTCTTCCCTAACTTTATCCCAGGCTCCTCTCAATGTCATTAAGCCGTTCAGCATTCCACCCCACGATGGAGCAATGAGCATGATCGAGAAAACGGTTCCGAGCGACTGGGCCCAATCTGGCAACGAGGTATATAATAAGTGATGTGGGCCTGCCCAGATATAAATGAATATGAGTGACCAGAAGTGTATAATAGACAGCCGGTATGAATAAACCGGGCGGTTTGCTGCTTTCGGAAGGAAGTAGTACATCAAACCGAGGAATGGAGTTGTCAGAAAGAACGCCACTGCGTTGTGTCCATACCACCATTGCACCAATGCATCCTGCACACCTGCATACCATGAATAACTTTTAAAAAGTGTTACCGGCATCTCAAAAGAGTTGACGATGTGCAAAACGGCAACGGTTACGAATGTGGCGATGTAGAACCATATGGCGACATACATGTGTCGCTCGCGGCGTTTGATAATGGTTCCGATCATATTCCAGCCAAACACGACCCAGATCACGGCGATCGCGATATCGATAGGCCACTCAAGTTCCGCGTATTCCTTCGACGTAGTGATGCCGAGCGGTAATGTGATCGCAGCAGCGAGGATGATCAACTGCCAACCCCAGAAGTGTATCCAACTTAAGCGGTCGCTGAACATTCGTGCTTTCAAAAGGCGCTGCAGGGAGTAGTACACACCTGCGAACATGGCATTGCCTACAAAGGCAAAGATGATAGCATTGGTATGAAGCGGACGGATCCTTCCAAACGTTGTGTACTGCGTGTCGAAATTGAAAATTGGATAGAACAACTGAATGGCCGCCGTTAGGCCAACCAGCATTCCAACCAGGCCAAAGATGACGGTAGCGATAATAAATGCTCTAACAATCTTGTTGTCGTAACTGAATTTTTGAATTTCCATTGCTTGGATGTGTTTACCGGCCTAAAAGTATAAGCCGGCAGGAGGGCCATAACTGATTAACATCGGCTTTCGAACTGATTTTTGTCAGGCGTTACAATGGCCTGAAATGGTCTATTCGCGAAGAGTCAGTGTTATGAAAACATTTGT
The DNA here is from genome assembly GCA_964490505.1 of uncultured Ohtaekwangia sp. Lineage (GTDB taxonomy): Bacteria > Bacteroidota > Bacteroidia > Cytophagales > Cyclobacteriaceae > ELB16-189. The sequence continues at coordinate 673,833 of CAZBCP010000004.1, forward strand.
CAGCGACCTGTCCAACAAAGAATTTCCGTTGACGGACCTCGTTTCCGCGAAGTCCGTCCGGAAGTCGATCCTTGAGCATATTTGTAAAGACCATCCACAGTTCACACCCGACTGCAAACTTGCTATCAGTGAACTGAATGTCTATCGTCAAAAATATATCGCGAGCTTTCTTGCGAAAGAGATAGGTGAGCTCTCAGCCCTGGAAGAGACGGTTCTTGGCGCGATGCAAACCAGGCAAACCCTTGTGGATAAGCTGGAAGATACCCCTGACGAGCTAACGGCCGGCCAACGACTTGCCGATGCGGTTGCTTCATTCGGCGGAAGCTGGAAGTTTATTATCTCATTTGCCGTATTCATGACCATCTGGATCGGTGGAAATGCAGTACTGCTGGCCTCGAATGCTTTCGATCCATATCCCTTTATATTATTGAATCTCATCCTTTCCTGCATCGCGGCGCTCCAGGCACCTATTATTATGATGAGCCAGAACCGGCAGGAAGAAAAGGACCGGTCGCGGGCAAAAAAAGACTACATGATCAATCTTAAGTCCGAATTGGAGATCCGCATGGTTCACGAAAAGCTCGACCACCTCATCATGCATCAGCAACAAGAGCTCATCGAGATCCAAAAGGTCCAGGTCGAAATGATGAACGACATCATGGATCGCCTCGGTGACTCACGTCGTTGACCTGTTTTGATAAAGATCAGCCGTGGGTGCTGACGTTTCTCAGTGTAATGATGTTGAACATGAACCACATTCGTATCAACAAATCAATGTTCAACAAAAACACAAAAATTATGTCACTCATAAAAAGATCAGACTGGCCGTCACTGGCAAGCGGCTCATGGTTGTCCGACTTCTTCGACAACGACCGATTCTTTGATTCCTCGTTGATGAGGGTTCAATCAGTTCCGGCGGTGAACATCAGTGAGACGGAGAAGAGCTTCGAGGTATCGATGGCTGCACCGGGTTTATCTCGAAAAGACTTCAACGTATCTGTAGACGATGGTCTTCTTACGATCTCCTCCGAAAAGAAAGAGGAGAAAGAGACAAAGGAGAAGGACTATACCAGGCAGGAATACAGTTACTCGTCCTTCAGTCGTTCATTTGCGTTGCCCGAAAATGTAAAAGACGACGAAGTGAATGCGAGGTATGAGGACGGCGTCCTTAAGGTCACGTTGGCGAAGAGATCGCTCCCTGCTCAGAAAGGGAAGAAAGCGATCGAGGTGCACTGAGACGCAGTGCATCCATGTTACGGGGTGGAGCCCTGTCCTGCGAATGGACAGGGCTTTTTTATTTAGTCTCGCCGATCGTCTCAGCGTTCTTCTTATTTTTTCCCTCCTCGAACAACATCCTAACCGAAGGTGTATATACATCGTCGTACTGACCGCTCTTCATGTTCCATAAGAATAATCCCAGGAACAGAAGGGCGATCGTAAGACTGACGCTGATAAGTATGACAACGATAAGCATAGGTCAATAAATTGTTCTGTCAAACTCGTAGCTGTGGAATCGTTCGAAAGCCGCTCTCTCCAATTCTTCCCGATGGTTCGGATGCGCGATGTTTATGAGTTCCCTGGCGCGCTGTTTCATATTTTTCCCGTACAAGTCGGCAATACCATATTCGGTTACGATATAATGCGCATGTGCTCTTGTTGTAACGACTCCGGCACCCTGCTTGAGTGTGGCCACGATCTTCGACGCATTCTTTCCGGTCATTGCCGGCAGTGCAATGATCGGCTTCCCTCCTTCCGATAAAGCCGCGCCACGCATGAAGTCCATCTGCCCTCCCACGCCGGAGTAATGGTATGTTCCAATAGAATCTGAGCAAACCTGACCTGTAATATCGACTTCCAGGGCGCTATTGATAGCAACCATCTTTGGATTGGTACGGATCACCGAGGTATCGTTCACATAGTCGATACTCAATACGGCTACCGATGGATTGTCGTCGACAAAGTCATACAGCTTACGGCTACCCAACACGAACGCAGTGGTTATCTTTCCACGGTGTTTCTTTTTGAATTCGTTTGTGATAACTCCCTTTTCGACCAGCGGAAGGATCCCATCAGAAAACATTTCCGTGTGAACGCCAAGCTGCTTATGGTTGCCAAGGTTTGCGAGCACCGCATCGGGCACCGAGCCGATACCCATTTGTAACGTGGCGCCGTCGTCAATTAATGATGCCACATTCTTTCCGATCAATTCGAGAACTTCCGAAGCGCCCTCGCTCGCCGGCACCTCGGGTAACTCCTGTTCGCAATATACCATGGCATTGAATGCCTTAATGCTGACCATGCTGTCGCCGTGTGTCCGCGGCATTTTGGGATTGACTTGCGCAATCACATGCTTTGCACATTTGATCGCCGTAGCGGCGACGTCCACTGAAACACCAAGTGAACAAAAGCCATGCTTGTCCGGCGGTGATACCTGAACAAGGGCCACGTCGATCGGTAAGACATTTCTACGGAACAGGTTCGGTATTTCGCTAAGAAACACGGGTACGTAGTCGCCTCTTCCTTCGTTCACAGCCTTGCGAACCGGTGCAGAGACAAACAAGGAATTTATATAGAAGCTTTCTCCAAGGTTTGGCTTCGCAAAGGCGATGTCGCCCTGCAATGAAATGCTAACGAGCTCTACATTCCAAAGCTCGCCTGCCCGCTCCACCATTTTGTTGATAAGGTGATGAGGCGTAGCTGCCCCTCCGTGAATGAACACACGGTTCCCTGGTTTAATGATCTTCACGGCTTCTTCGGCCGGAATATATGATATGTTCATAGCTCTGATGTGTTTAATTTTTTTCGGGAGATGAAGTTGACCGCGATCGTCGAAAAGCCGACGACAGATACACTGCTGACAGGCATGAGGATCGCAGCAACGAGTGGTGTAAGATTTCCGGTAACTGCAAACGACAAAGCGATTGCGTTGTATATAAAAGAGATAGAGAACGACATCTTCAGGATCTTTGTCGACGAACGTGCAAGCGAAAGCAACCGGTCGAGGTCACCCAACCGATTGCCTTGTAAGATGCCGTCGCAACCAGGAGTAAATAGCCCTGTGTCGTCTGTGACTGCTATCCCGACGTCGGCTTGCTTCAATGCTCCTGCATCGTTGAGGCCGTCACCAACCATAAGGACTTTATGCCGGTTGTCCTGCAGTCCCCGGATAAAGCTCATCTTGTCGATAGGCTGTTGGTTGAATCGAAGCTGCGTTTGAGGGGGAAATAGATTCGCCATTACCTTTTCGTCGGAGTTATTGTCACCCGAGAGCATTGCAACACACCTGCGGCCGAGTCGTGAAAGCATGCTCTTCATCCTGAGCCTGATCGATGCCCTGATCAGAAAGAACCCACGTAACTCATCATCGATAGAAATAAACACCGTTGCACCATTGGCGTTGACTTTTTGATGGGATCCCACAAATTCACCGGAACCGATTTTGTATTCGCGACCGTCGATCATTCCCTTAATGCCTTTTCCAGGCTTCTCCTCAAAGTGAAGTACGGTTCTTGAAGGCCGCTCTTTTATAGACTTATTCACCAGGTTGCTTAGCGGATGCGTTGAAAAACCTGTCAGCAGTTTCACGTCGGCGAACTCATCTTTTGTGAGCTGTCCTTCGAATAACACTTTGGGGACCTGGCCGTGGGTGACGGTGCCCGTTTTATCGAAAACGACTGAGTCGATAGCGGCGAGTCGTTCCACTACGTCTGCATTCTTGAGATAAAATCCGTGACGGCCGAATACGCGCATCGCTGTTCCATACGTAAAGGGTGCGGCCAGCGCCAACGCGCAAGGGCAAGCCACCATCAACACCGACGTCAACACAAGCCACATCTCGCGTGGGGAGTAATAGTACCAATAGATGGCAGTTATTACGGCGATGCCCATCACGATCCAGGTAAATATCCGGGCCGAACGGTCGATTACCTTCCGATACTTACTCTCATATTTCTTTCGAAATGCTTCGCTGTTCCAAAGGCTTGTGAGTTGACTTTGCGATGTTTCTTTTTCTACAATGAGATCCACGGGTTGACCGATCAGCTTCCCTCCGGCATATACAACGTCGCCGGCTGACGCTTTCACGGGTTTCGACTCTCCTGTCACGAAGCTATAGTCGATGAATGCGAACTTATCGAGCAGTATGCTATCGGCGGGAATAATTTCGAAGTTGCGTATACGAACCTTATCTCCTTTCTTCAGTTCGAAGATCACTGTCGACGCAACGTGGTCTCGTTCCACGCGCTGTACGGCCAATGGAAAATATGATTTGAAGTCGCGCTCGAAAGAAAGACTTTCGTACGTTCTTCCCTGGAACCAACGACCGATCAGCAAAAAGAAAACAAGGCCCGTTAGTGAGTCGAGATAACCAGGACCAGTATGTGTGATGATATCGTAGGAGCTTCTAAGGAACAACGCCAGGAGACCGAGTGCAATGGGAACATCGATATTGATCTGTTTTTGCCTGAAGCTTTTGAAGGCCGACGTAAAGTAATCGGATGCGCTATAGATCATCACCGGTATAGCGAGCGCCAGGTTGAGCCAGGAAAACAATCTACCGAGTGACCCGTCGTTTGGGTCGAGGCCGAGATACTCAGGGAAACTGAACAACATCACATTTCCGAAGGCGAAGCCGGCAAGGGCGAGCTTGAGCACGAGAGAAAATTGATGCTTATTGTTTTTTTGCGCGCTCTCGACCGCGATACGTGGTGCATAACCCAGTGCGTCAAGCAACTCAGCAAGGTGAGACAGCGACGTTTTTCGCGGATCGAAGTCGATGGCGACCTGCTTCCGGTTGAAATTCACTTCCGACTTGTAGATGCCGCGGTCAGCCTTTTGCAGATTCTCGAGAAGCCAGATACATGACGAGCAGTGGATCGCGGGAACGTTAAATCTTATGCGGGCAAAATCGGTTGAGTCAAATTCGATCAGTTGCTTTCGAAGCTTTGCTTCGTTTAGATGATCGTATTCGCCCTTGCGGTAATTTTTTGCACTAAGACCCGGGTGCGACTCAATGTTATAATACTCGCAAAGATTATTGTCCTGGATGAGCTCATAAACAACCTTACATCCATAGCAGCAAAATATTTTTTCGCCAGTCTTGAAACCATCATCGTCGCATGGAAGTCCGCAATGAAAGCACTTAACCTTTTCGGTGGTTGTGATCATTTTATCTTCAGGGTCCAGATCGGACATTCAATATGATTAACAACATCCTCCGCAATACTGCCGGCACCGAGATGCGCAATTCCTTTTCGGCCGTGCGTCCTCATGGCTACCATATCGGCCTTTCGGGTTGAAGTGAAATTTATGATTCCCTCTTCTTCGGAGATATCGCTAAAAATATTCAGTGTGTAATTCTTTAACATAAATCGCTTTGCGAACTTCTCCAGCTTCGGCATCGTCTCGGTGTCTTTGCAGAAGAAAGCAGGTGTATTGATAAAGACCACGTGAAGCTTTGCATCGAAAAAGTTCTGCAGGTCTTTTACTGCCATTGTCAGATCTTCCTGGTCCAGGTCCGGGCGTACCGGGAAAACGATGTTCTTTACTTGCGAAAGCGATCGTCGTACGCAGATCACAGGTACGGGGCTGTTCCTGACAACCTTCTCGGCATTCGACCCGAAGGTATATTCTTTGAGTCCCGACGCTCCCGTTGTTCCCATCACGACCAGGTCGAACTTTCCTTCTTTCATCTGTTTTTTCAACTGAAAGAGGAGATCTCCGAACTGTACTTCAAATTTTGTCTTCACATTCGCGCCGATCTGCTTTGATTTTACTTTCTGCATCTGGGTCAGAATGTTCGAGCGCATATCCTTCATGTATTGCTGCTCAAACGCCAGTACGAGCGACGAGTCGTACATGGTTGGAAGTGCTATGGTATGGAACAGTGTTACAGTTCCATTGTTTCGCCTGGCGATGTCAGCAGCGAATCGAACTGCTTCGAGCGATGGTTTGGAAAAATCGCACGGTACAATGATATTTTTCATGGCATTTGTTTTCTTCAAAACTATTTGAAGCGGATCGCGGTGCTTGTGAAGTTCATCAGCCGGAAAGCTGATTTTTATCAGGTTGGTGAATGACAATTACTACCCATTGATCCCCGGTTTCAAATGAAATTTGAGACAAACGGAAAATCACATGCAAACCATCGAAACACGGAATGGTCTCCAGGGCCGAAAGATACTAATGGTCTCGATCCCATTGATCCTGTTGGTGATCGGCGTTAGTTTAGTAGGGTTGTTGTACCCGCAGATCTACCGGGCAACCACACCAAACTGGCTTGCGCAGTCCGTCGGTCAGGATGCCATCGATCTGTTCCTGATCGCCCCGATCCTGATCGCCGGCACCATCTATTCGTTCAGCAGCAATAGGGTTGCGGTCTATTTATGGATCGGCACGTTGCTGTACCTTGTATATACATTTCTAATCTATTGTTTTACTGTTCGCTTCAACCCGATGTTCATTCCGTATTGCATTGTACTTGGGATCTCTACGTTCTCAGTTATCTGGTTTTTCTCGGGCAATAAAGATATTTACTACGGAAATACAGGTAGCCGGATGTTACCTGCAATTGGTATCTATTTCGTTTCGATTTCTGTGATCTTCTGTTCCCTGTGGCTGGCGGAGGTCATTCCTGCAACGATCCACAACGAGATACCTAAAAGTATCAGTGATGCAGGTCTGATAACGAATCCGGTTCATGTTATAGACCTGTCGCTTTTCCTCCCGGCCACATTTATTGTCGGTGTCATGGCCATACGACGGAATATTTTTGCGACGCTGTGGTCGCCCGTTCTGCTCACGTTTTTTATACTTATGGATCTTACCATAGCCGCTCTCTCGATCATCATGAGTCTTAACGAGGTGGGTGGCAGCTATAGCGTCGCTATTGTTATGATCGGGCTTGCAGCATTAAGTCTCTTCCTCTTTGTTCGATTCATGAAATTCAACTAGTCAAAGAAAGATCTCCTGCGATTGTTGCGGGGTCTCAACTTCCCACCCAAATGTAGCCTCAAGCTTAACTCTGAATGCATCCCGGGAACTATTTTCTCCATGAACGAGGAAGATCTTCTTCGGAGCCTCACTGATTTGCGAGAGCCACTGGATCATCTCTGGCTGATCGGCGTGACCCGACATCGCGGATAACGACTTCACCTGTGCTCTCACTGGAAAATAAGTCCCGTGCATTTTCAATTCGTGAGCTCCATCTTGTAATGCTCTTCCGCGGGTTCCCTCCGATTGAAATCCAGTTAAGAGAATCGTGTTACGCCTGTTCTGCAGATATTTTTCCAGGTAGTAAAGCACACGGCCGCCGGTAAGCATACCACTGGCCGCAATAACGATCTTGCCTCCGGGCGTATCGATCGTCTCCAGCGTCTCCTCGAACCGGCTGATGATCCGGATATTCTCGAATATGGAATTGACCTGCATGGGCGTCAACTTGTGCCAGGCTGGATATTTCTTAAAGATCCCGGTCGCGTTGGACCCCATCGGACTATCCAGGTAGACTGGTACGTTGGGGATCCGGTTTTGATGCTTTAGCTCATTGATGAGATGCATCAATTCTTGTGCGCGTCCGACAGCAAAGCTTGGGATCAAGATGTTTCCCTTTTGATGTAACGTGTCATTGATCACATTGGCGAGTTGGTCCAACGTTGATTCCGATGGATGAATACGATCGCCATAGGTACTTTCCATGACGATGTAATCGCAGGCCTTTATCGGTGTTGGTGGATTCAGCAGCGGCGAAACCGGCCTTCCAAGGTCGCCCGAAAAAAGTACGCTGGTACCGGGACTCTCAACAACCACAAAGCATGATCCGAGTATGTGTGCATTGGGATAAAATGTAGCAATGAACTCCTGACCGAGGGCTATTGGCTTTCCCGGTTCGACAACTTCGAGCAATTGGACAACTTTTTCAACCGTCTCTTCGGTGTAAAGTGGAACGGCCGGCTTGTGTTTTGAAAATCCTTTCTTGTTGGCGATGGCTGCATCTTCTTCCTGGATCTTTGCGCTGTCACGAAGAATGATCTCGGTGAGATCCCGGGTGGGTGTCGAACAATAGATCTTTCCCCGATATCCTGCACGGTAAAGCAGGGGAAGCGCTCCGCAGTGATCGAGATGAGCATGAGTCAGCAGCACGGCCCTCAGTTTAGTGATCTCGATAGGCAACGGCTCCCAATTTCTGAGACGCAAGGCTTTCAGGCCCTGAAAAAGTCCACAGTCGACGAGGAAGTTACCAGTTGGGGTCTTGAGGAGATGTTTTGAACCTGTTACTGTTCCCGCAGCGCCCAGGAATTGAATCGATAAGTCCTTATTGCTTGTTGTCTCTGATCGGATCATTTGGTTTTAATTCGAATTCGTGCTCATTCACGAACTTTGTCAGTTGATGGGTTATTTTGTCGAGCTGGGTTGCCGCGTCGGCCATATACTCCAAACCGCGCTTCAGCTCATTCGAGCTGTTGGTATAGTTAAGCAGCACGTCGGCGAGGCCCATGATGCTGCAAAGCGGACCGCGCACGTCGTGAGCCACCATGAACGCGAGCTTCTCCAGCATGTCAGTATAAGTTTTTTTTCTCTCTTCGGCATTCTTGCGATCGTCGATCAGCGTGCGTAACGACAAATAACTTGCAATTTTTCTTCCGTCGTCGAAGATTGGAATGATCACTGTATCGACCCAATACAACGAACCGTCTTTGGCGCGATTTCTTATTTCGCCATGCCAGAGTTTTCCGCTCGAGATGGTGCTCCAGAGTTCATTAAAAAACTCACGACTATGCGTTCCGGAATTGACGATGCGATGATTTTGACCGATCAATTCCGACATCTCATACTTCGAAACTGCGCAAAAGTTATCATTTGCATAAATGATCTTGCCTGTTCTGTCGGTTATGGACGAGATCATGCTTACATCCACGGCATTCCTGTATGCCTGGAGTTGATGAAAGACCTTATCCCGCTGGGTCAGATGGGCGACTTCGCAGATGTATCCTTCCATGATAAGGCGACCGAATTCATCTCGATAGCATGTATAACGATCGAGCACGTTCCTGATCTCTCCACCTTTCGTGCGCACCCGAAACTCAATTTCATACAGTCTGTTCTCATCGGTGGAATCTCTTTTAAACGCCTGAACCTGCCAGACGTCCTCTGAATAAATGATCATTTCAAGGAATGATCTGGCCATTGAGATCACTTCATCAGGCTCATAACCGAACAACAGAACGGTTTGCTCAGTCACTTTTCGGACTTCCCATCGATCGGTTCGTTCGAGAACATAATATACCCCTGGAAGGAGCTGTGCCAAGCGGCTTTTCCTTGACTCGAAAGGAATGCTCATAGTAGTCATGGTAGCATGACCTCTTTTGCTGCGCTCATTGGAAATTTCCTGAAGATCTCGTCAACGGCGGAGTTGATCAGCTCTTCGGTGATGAGCCTATCGCCGTCCAGGATCGACACAGCCCAGCCACGCCATATTAGATCACAATTTCGTGAGTCCATAAAGTCAATGATCAATGTGCCTTCCTCATAACGATAAGTGTCCATCTCGTTCTCCAGCCAGTACTTCCCATAGTTGTAGCCGAATGGAGAAGTATGAAACACCGTGGCCCGATCGTCGATCATAATGTGATAATGCACTATCAATTGAGCATCGGTTGTCGAATGCCTGTATCCTTTTTCAGTGAGTTGTTTTTCGACAGCCGTCTTGATCCGTTTGTCGGTGAGCTCATTAAAATAGATCGGATTGTTCCGTGACTCTATTTGTCGCTCGGGAAGCCAATCATAGTTTGTCAAACGCTGGATCTGAACTTCTCGATCAAAGTCTGTGTACACCCGCAATTCGTTGCTGCATGCCATCAAGAGGAAGACGGAGATAAATAGCGTAGATCTCATCGGAGTTATTTTGATTTAATGATCAGTGTTTTTCGAACCTGCCAGTCGCTTCATCAATTGTAATCCTGAAGTAGACGGCTTTTTTTCTTTTCTCAACAGTTTCGGGAGGATGGATCTCACCTGACGAACGTGAGATCGATTGGGTGACATGCAATGGCCCGAACCTGTCCTCCAGCAATCGTGCAGCAATGTCCTGCCCACGAGGAGTAGTCAGTTCCTGGTATTTTCCCCAGATAATTACACTTCGCCAATCGGCGAGCGTATCAACAATGTCAACCTGGAAGCAGGACCGTGGATTGTCACGAAGCATTTTTATCTTTTTCCCGTCTCTCGAGTGCGCGTAGATGTGTTTACCATCGAACGCATAGCTGATGGGCACCACATAGATCTTATCCCCCGCCCTACACGCAATCCTGCCGAACGTCTGCATGTGCAACACCTGGTGTATCTGGGCGATGGTGAGCGTGCCTACCATGTCTTTAGTTTGAGTTGAGGATGCCATATCCTTGCAGGATTTTTTTCTCGTCCTCGTGAGCAATAAACATTACGATCTCTGCGCGGTTCTTGCGTTTCCTGACGATGTAGGAAACATGGAATTCAAAAGGCTGAAAACGCGTCTTTCGAAACGTGGCCTCCCAACTCACTTTCACGAGTGAATACTGCTCACTGATCTTGCTTTCATTTAATCGCAGAATTCGTATCGAGGTCAGACCAGCCGCCTCATAGAATCCCTTCATGGCCTTTTCGAACTGCCATCTTGTGAGAAGGTTATTGCTACGAACGCTTATTCCATTTGGATCTGCAGCCAGGAGCTTATTCCCATATAACCTGGCTATTGCGCGATAGTCAAACTGCTGACTCATGTTTTCATATCGCGTGAACAGATCATTAACCTCAGGTGTGGTCCGGATCTCCATATCGCATTCAGTTACTGGTTGTCATCAGGCAAGCCTGATTGACTTGCGCGGCAGTAAGCCCTTTGAGTCTCAAATAAGTCTCCTCTTCTTCGTCCAGGATCTCGTCGAGCAGTTGAACCACCCTGTCTAGCTCAAGACGCATCGCTATGTAACGTGCTTCGGTGTACGATGTAAGTATGTAGCGGATGAATGACTGAAGCGTGGATCCCACTACAACATCCTTCAACCTGGGGAGCATGTCCCAGTTCCTTATTTCATTCCATGGTTCGATAACGCCGCGAAGGTCGGCCTGCTTTCGGTCGTACGGACCATTCAGGAGATAACCGAAGATCCTCTTCAGTTTTAAACGGTGATCCGCGAGACTTCTGCAATAAGAAGCAACTGCCGTTCGCATTTCAGGATCGGTAATATGTTTGGAAGCCACAGACAGATCGGCTTGCAGACGCTTCACGATCTCGTATACGCCCTCCAACTGAAAGGCAAGCGTTTGGTTAAGGTTTTTGACGGTGTTCATACCTTTTTTCTTTGATGAAACAAGGTAAACAGGCGTACCTGGGATGGCGCTGAAGAACATCAGCCGGGATCATGACAATTGTCAGGAAATTATCTCCGCTCGAAAAGCCATCGGGCTGGCGTTCTTTTCTGGGCTGGAACCAATCCAAACCGTGCGATACTTTTCTCTTTTATGAATGCAACGGCTTCGTCAACAGAGTCGGTTGTGAGGATCAGATCGAGGTCGGTAGGCGAGATCGTCTCCTTTTGTTTCATGAGTTCGATGTGATCCATCAATCGCCGATGAAAGCTCTTGTCGAACAAAATGATAGGGAACTGCTGGATCTTGCCCGTTTGCGTAAGTGTTAGTGCTTCGAAGAATTCGTCGAGTGTTCCAAAACCTCCGGGCATCACGACAAACGCAAAGGAATATTTTATTAGAAGCGTTTTCCTGACAAAGAAATAACGGATCCGGACCCATTTATCAAGAAATGCATTCTGCGCTTGTTCGTGCTGAAGCACAATATTGCAGCCTACAGACCTTCCGTTGACTTCGCGCGCCCCGCGGTTGGCCGCCTCCATGAGACCTCCGCCGCCGCCTGTCATGATGGTGAAGCCCAGGCGGGCGATCGCAGCCGACACATTCTTCGTCAACTGATAGTACTCATGATCCTCATTGAATCGTGCCGATCCAAAAAATGTAACGCATGGTCCAACAAAATGGAGGGCCCTGAAGCCGCGAACAAATTCTACCAGGACCTTCAGTGTAAACGTGAACTCTTCCCATCGCGACTGTGGTCCACGTAAGAAACGGATCTCTGATTTATTTGTCTCAGGGGTATTTGTCACACCAACATGTTTTTTTCCTTACCATCGGTAAGGCCGGTGCCTAAAGCCAGGGAAATTGTCTGCCATTGCGGGTTCGAATCCGCAATCAGTTTTATTATGCCAACGAACGGAACAAACAAGATCATACCGGATACACCCCACAACATTCCACCGATAAAGATCGCCAGCAGGACGGCCATCGTATTAACCTTGAGCCGGCTACTTACGGCAAAGGGAAAGATCACGTTGGCCTCGAGATATTGAACGAACGTGAAGACGGCGATCACGCCAAGCGGATACCAGATCGAATCGTGAATGATCCATGAAACGGCGACAGGCAAAAGCGCACCGACCATGATCCCGATGTAAGGAATGAAGGTCAGCACCGATGCTACGATCCCAAAAAGGAAAGCATGAGGCACACCTAATGCAAGCAGGCCAAGGCTGTTAAGGATGCCTACGATAAGATACACGATGGCCATCCCTTTAATGAAATTGTAATAGGTATCGATCGTCATTGAGATCATCATCGAGATACTCTCATGACTCTCTGAGGAGAATATCTTGCACAAGACAAGTTTCCAGAGACGGCGATAATACAGGATCAGAACTACGTATACCGGGATCAAAATTGCTTTCACCATCGTCGATGCTGAAATAGATATTGTTCCTTTGATCAACGCCAGCGCGCTGCCAAAAACCTGCTCCGGTAATTTCGCCAGCCACTCGTCTTGCCGCTGTATTGAGATACCGAGGGAATCTGCCAGGAACTGGCGAAGTGATGAACTCGCGGCTTCAATCCGAGGTTGAAGCCGGCTCCATTCGTCGCCAAGGTCAGAGACCTGCTTCACAAGGACAAAGACGATCAACAAAAGAAGTATCGTCAGAGCCCCTACCCCAATGCCGATCGACAGGATCCGACCGAATCCCTTTCGCTCAAGCCATGCGCAAAAAGGATAAAGCACAAAACTTATCAGTGTCGCGTATGCGAGGGGGATCAGCACTGTCCTGCCGAAGTACAGTATTACACCACCGAAGAACGTGTATTGAAGAACCCTCAGAAGATCGTTTCTCCGCTGCGGGTTATGCACAAGTGGTTCGGTGAAGTTCATTCGCGATCAGGACTTCCTTTCCGGGTCCGCTTCCTGTTGAGATCTTTTGGGCGCCTTGCCCCTTATGGCATCCAGCAGCTCATCGAATTTCGATTCGATCTTGTCGTTGACTGCGTCTGCGAGATCCTCACCTTTTTTTGAAAGGTTCTTCCTGGTGTTCTCTCCTTTGTCGGGGGCGAAGAGGATACCGAGTGCCGCTCCTGCGGCAACGCCGGCAAGAACTCCAAGTAATGCTTTTCCTTTGGTCATGATTCTATATTGATTTTAGTGATCAGTTCTGTTGTTACTCTTTATGTTACATTAACTAACTAATTTCTGAGATCGTGCCGATCCCAGTAGTTCTTCAGATAGTTGAAAGATCTCTTTCTTGATCAGGCGATACTTTTTCAGGAACAGGGTTTGGTCTGATTCGAGATCGGCTTGCCGGTCGACGCATTCTTCAGGATCGAAAAGCGCCTTCCCCTGGATAAGCCTGGCCAAATATTCCTGGTGTTCCTTGTTCTGTTTTGCGATGCTCGCACGGTATTGATCCAATTTCAGAAGACGATCGACGGTTTCTTTGCGTCTTGCATTGATACCGGCGTCGGCGATCAACGCGCCGATGAAGTATTTGTCGGTGAGGTTGATCAGGAATCGGAACTCATCGGCGTAAAATTCGTCGTCAGAGATCCAATGTTCCGTTCTTACGTACATTTGATTGAGCCGTTGAACAGGCTCACCAGAAGTTGACTTTTGCTTTTCCATCTCTTGTTGACCTTAAATTTCCACGAGATCCATTTTTTGCTCACGGAGCAAGCTTCTTACCTCCCATGGCGATACCTCCGGGAATTCATTATAGAACTCTGCTGGCGAATTGATCCGCTGCTTCATCCTTATGAAAAGGAAATCATCACAGAGTGACTGTATCCTGCGGGCGGCTTCAGCTTCGACGAATGGAACAGCAACAATGACCTTTAAGGCTGTCCTCCTGATCTCGGTCAGGCACGCGAGGAGTGTATCGGGCGTGGTCAGCATATCGTCGACCAGTATCACCGTCTTTCCTTCGAAAGAAGGATAGTTGTCATCCCCGTAGTAGAACTCATTGTCATACTTCATTTCATTGCGTAGCCTGATCGTCTGGAAATACAGGTAGTCTTGCGGCACACTGCGTGGGCAATCGTGTAGGATAACTTCGTTGGCACTCACCGACCCGATGCTCTTTGAAGAGTCGGAAGGATCTTCGATGCGCTTGCAAAAAGTCACCTCCAGTGGTATATGTAACCGGTCGGCAATCGCTTCTGCCACAACCATTCCACCGGCAGATGCTCCCACCACCAGGGGGTTGAGAAAATGATTACGAACAAATTTTTGTGCAAGCATTTTTCCTGCGAGATCGCGGTTCTCTACTTTTATTTCATCGATTTGGTCCATGGCTTTTTGCTTTCGTTTGATGTGTGAAAGATCGCATGATCGGTGTGGTCGACTATTGATTAATCTCAGTTCTCCTGCTGATTGTTCTCAGTTGGGTGCTGTCGTGGGGTGATGGTTTTTTTGCCTTCTTTTTGAAGTATCGTCTGAAGAGAAAATTAGATCTCATAGCTTCCATATTCTCGTTGAAACGATCGGTGCCTTGTTCCACGTTCAATAGCGCCTGTGAAAGCTGCATGGTTGCCAGGGAGTCCGAAAGCAGGAAGCGAATGGGACCCTTGCTGTTGTTGCTGATTCCAATTCTTTTCAAGTCGCCCGCAACCGAATCGATCTTGTGTGCCGCTCCATTGATCTCCCGGAAGGACGATTCAATGCTCAGTCGTAAGGCTGAATCGGTGAATAAAGAATTCACGACCCCGTCGCCTTCCTTCAATTTCCGGATCATGAGTTGTGCGTCTTTTGTTGCTGCAGCTGTATTGGCACCGACGGAGCGAAAGTGTGAAACAGCCAACTGCAGGTCCTGGGCGATCACGGTATCGGCCAGGATATTCCATAAGCTCGCGCTTCCGTTCAAACGGGCCGACGCCTCCCGGAGGTTTGCGGAGATGACGGCGATGTTCAGGTTCGTTGTTTGAAGCGTGCGCAACATCTCGTCGGTTTCCAATGGCATTCTCGACTTAATAGTGCTTCCGTCTCTGACGGCAGGGGCTTCGCCACGGACACTATTGATGTTGACGATCTTGTTACCGACCAGGCCGTCCGTGCCGATCGAAGCGATGGAGTTTTCGCGAATATGCGCGATCATCGATCTGTCGATGGTCATCTCGACCAGAACACTCGTGTCGTCTATCACTACCACTCTCTTTACGGTTCCGACATCGATACCGGCAAAGCGAACGTTGTTGCCAGCCACGAGCCCGTTGATGTTGGGAAAGTAGGTCGATATTGTGAAGCTTGGGCCGAAAAGGTTCCTGTTGCGGCCGATCATATATAGCGAGAACACAAGGAAGACAACACCGGCCATCACGAAGATCCCGAGTTTCACGTTGTTTACTGACTTATGCTGTTTCATATGCTTCTGAAAAAAATTCGTGGACTTTCATGTCATTGGAGTTAGCCAGGTTTTGGAAAATATCTTGCTTGTAACATCTACCGTCGATCAGCATCACGACGCTGTTGGAAGTGATCTCAATACAACTCATATCGTGAGAGATGATGAGCGACGATGCGTTATATTTTTTTTGAACCTCAACGATCAGGCGGCTGATCTCACGTGAAGTGATCGGGTCGAGACCCGTGGTGGGCTCGTCATACAGAATGATCTGTGGTCTAAGGATCAACGTTCGTGCGAGAGCGATCCTTTTTCTCATGCCACCGGAAAGTTCTGAAGGCATCATATCTATGGTATGGGCAAGACCTACATCTTCCAGTGCTTCCTTCACAGCTACGTCGGGGTCCAGGTCATTCTTATCCAGCCAATGCCTGCGGAGTGGGAATTCGAGATTTTCCCTGACAGTCATCGAGTCATACAAAGCATTGCTTTGAAACAGGAAGCCGATTTTCGCACGCATCTTGTCGAGCGCGTCATGATCCATCACGGTAACGTCCTCGCCGAATACTGAAATGTAGCCGGAGTCAGCCTGGATAAGGCCGACAATGCATTTGATGAGGACTGATTTCCCCGAACCCGATTTCCCCAGCACAGCTACGTTTTCGCCACGGTGCAGTTCTAACGAGAAGTTTTTCAAAACCACGTTTGGACCAAACGATTTGTTGAGATCACGTATTTCCAGAACCGTTTCCATTTTCTATCAGGTAAGTCCGAGAAGATCGATTATCTGAACTGCGACGAGGTCGATCACGAACACGAGAAGTGAGGCAATAACAACCGCTGCGTTTGCCGAACGGCCGACGCCTTCGGTTCCCTTCGTGGAGTTAAATCCTTTATAACAGCCGACGATCCCGATCGCGAATCCAAAGAAGAAGGTCTTGACGATCGATGGAACAATATCGCCATAGCTTAGGGCATCAAACACCTGCGACCAGTATAAGTGCCAGCTAACGGAACCTCGAATGTTGACGCCGAGATAAGCACCATAGAGAGAGATTGCATTCGACAGGCTGGCGAGAACCGGCAGCATCAGTGTCGTAGCCAAAACCCTCGTTACTATCAGGTACTTGAATGGGTTCGTACCTGAAACCTCCATAGCATCGATCTGCTCGGTAACCTTCATGGAGCCTAACTCCGCTCCCATACCTGATCCGATCTTACCTGCACAGATCAATGCTGTGATTACCGGCGAGATCTCACGAATAAGGGACACGGAGACCATAAGGGGTAACATTGCCTCGGCACCAAACTCAACAAGCGTTGGTCGAGACTGGATCGTAAGAACAAGGCCCATGATGAAAGCAGTGATGCCAACCAATGCCAGCGATTTATAACCAACCAGGTAACATTGCCTGACGAACTCCCCTACCTCCTGCCTGGGTCTCACAGCCTCACGAAAAAACCGGGCAATGAACCGTGCTATGTCACCGGTCTCTTCGAGGAATCGAAGAAGTGCAGACTTCGTGTTGGAATTTCCCATGGGCAATTGTTCCACCAAAGTAGATATCGCGGTTGCCGTCGCGCGTGACGACTGTCATAGAATTGCCTGAGTTTTGTCAGGATATAGTTTATCGGACTGAAGTCTATCATGACAGTCATTGATTTTTGTCATTTAGTAACACTCGCCTGAAAAATACTTTTGATAAAAAACACCAGGCATGAAAGCTAACAGGATTGGAATTTGGATGGACCATCGTCATGCGTTCATCACACCCTTTACCATCGAACCGATGAGCACTATGACAGTCGATTCAAGTCACCCTTATAGTTCGGGGAGCGAGCACGTGATCCATCACGCTCAACAAAATGCTTCGAAAGATTTTTATAAGACCCTTTCAAACATTATCAAGGATTACGATCGCGTGCTTTTGTTCGGCCCAAATCAACCCAAGGAAGAGCTTTGCAATACGTTGAGAGCCGACCATCATTTCGACCACGTCAGGATCGATATCAAGCCTGCCGGAAAAATGTCGATCCGTGAGCAACAAACTTTTGTTCAGAAACACTTTATGAAGTATGCATAAAATAAATGCATACAGGGAAATCTAAACTGCTTATATATGAAATCGTTTATCATTCCTTTCAGCGAAGTCTCCATGTCCGACATTGCTTTGGTTGGAGGAAAAAATGCTTCGCTCGGTGAGATGATCCAGGCTCTCGGAAAAGACGGTATACATATACCGGCCGGCTTCGCGTTGACCGTGGACGCGTATCGTGAATTCGTCAGCGAAAATGCTATTGGTAAGCTCTTGCTTGATTATTTGAGTGACGTCGATACATCTACCCTGGATAACCTCGCAGAGATCGGTCGCAAATGTCGCTGGCTGGTGCTCGAGTCCGAAATTCCCGACAAAGTTCGCGCCGACATCACTTCTGAATGGGAACATCTTGTGATGCGATATGGGCCCGGGCTTTCCCTTGCCGTGAGAAGTAGTGCAACCGCAGAAGATTCGCCAACGATGAGCTTTGCGGGGCAGCATGATTCGTTCCTCAACGTAAAAACTCTCGATGGCCTCCTCTATTCAATAAAGAAATGCTACGCATCTCTCTTCAACGACCGCGCAATTAAATACAGGCTCGACCACAACTTGTCGCTGAATCAAATCGGCCTATCGGTTGGCGTGCAATTAATGGTGCGTTCCGACAAAGGCAGCGCCGGTGTGGCTTTCACCATCGACCCGGAAACCGGAAACAATAACCTCATTTACATAACTGGCGCCTGGGGACTTGGTGAAAGCGTGGTACAAGGAGCAGTGAATACCGATGAATTCTATTATTTCAAAGAAGGAATAAGGAACGGAATGCAGTCGCTCGTTTGGAAACGCATGGCCTCGAAAGACAAGATGGTAGTATATGGCAGCGGGAACAATCCAGTCGAGACCATAGAGACGCCCATGCAGCTCCGTGATCAATATGTATTAACAAGGTCGGAGCTCGATAAACTGGCTCGCTGGTGCCTTATTATTGAAGATCACTATAAAACACCCATGGATATAGAATGGGCAAAAGACGACACCGGCACACTATATATAGTGCAAGCCCGTCCCGAGACCATTCATAACAAGTCCAGGCAACTCTCGCTGAAGGAGTATTCTTTGAATACGGTCGCTCAGCCGGTGTTGAAAGGAAAAGCTGTCGGAAGAAGTATTGTTTCAGGAAAAGTTACAATTGTGAGCTCATTGGCCGACAGCGAAAAAGTAAAGCAGGGCGATATTCTTGTTGCCGACATAACAAACCCTGATTGGAACGCCCTGCTCCGTAAAGCGGTCTGCATCATCACCAACAAGGGAGGAAGAACAAGTCACGCGTCTATCGTCGCTCGGGAGTTGGGCATACCGGCAGTTGTCGGCACAGGAAGCGCAACACAACAATTGAAGGATGGACAGGTAGTGACTGTTTCGTGCGCGAATGGCGACGAAGGGCTCGTTTACGATGGCAAACTGACATGGGTTGAGAGCGAAACAGATGTCTCTTCCCTGGATCATACTTCGACAGCGGCGATGTTCATATTGGCCGACCCGGAGAAAGCTTCGCAGCTATCGATGTATCCGAACAACGGAGTCGGGCTCTTTCGTATGGAGTTCGCGATCTCGAACCATATCGAGGTTCACCCGATGGCTCTCGCCCAGTTCGATAGGCTGCCGAACGGACCCGAAAAAAATCAGATTTTGGCTCTCACCCGCCACTACTCTGATAAAAGATCCTTCTTCATCGAAAAATTAAGCGAATCGATCGCCCTCGTTGCAGCCTCCTTTTACCCTAAAGAGGTGATCGTCAGAATGAGTGACTTCAAGACAAATGAATATGCAAAGTTGATTGGTGGAAAGTTCTTTGAACCTGAAGAGGAGAACCCGATGCTGGGATTTCGTGGTGCCAGCCGTTACTACAACCCCCGGTACAAGGACGGCTTTGAACTCGAGTGCGCAGCAATCAAACACGTGAGAGAAAGAATGGGATTAAAGAACGTGAAGGTGATGATACCATTCTGTCGGACCGTGGGTGAAGCTGAGCGCGTTCTCGAAACTATGAAAGGTTTCGGTCTCGAAAGAGGAAAGCAGGATCTGGAAGTCTATGTGATGGCCGAGGTACCGAGCAACATCCTGCTGGCCGATGATTTTGCAGAGCTCTTCGACGGTTTTTCGATTGGATCCAATGATCTTACTCAACTTACGCTTGGGATCGATCGCGACTCGGCTATCGTTGCAGATCTGTTTAAAGAAAACAACGAGGCGGTTCAATCTCTGATTCGTCATCTTATCGTAACAGCTCATAACAAAGGGGTAAAAGTTGGATTATGTGGACAAGCACCCAGCGATGACCCTGAGTTTGCAAAATTCCTGGTCGCATGCAGCATCGACTCAATCTCGTTCAATCCCGATGCAATGATCCGCGGTATCCAGAACATTGTTGCAGCGGAGCGCGAACGTGTTGTAACTGTTTAACAACACCATGCGTCCCAACGCGTTACGATACTTCTGCTTACTCATTGCCGTGGTCATTTCGATCGACGGTCGTGCGCAACTAAGGAGCGTAACGGCAGTGGGCGTATTAGCTGGCGAGAACATTTGCCGACTTCCAACATTCCGGCTGGCAAACTATGATCTTGTACATAGCCCGGCCGCCAACCAGGCATCTATCGGGATAACGGGCTTCCGATCTTTCGGGTCCTGGATCGGAAGCGCCACATTCAACTACTTTCCCGGCACCTGGATACGAATGGACAGTCTGGCGCTGGATGGAAGTGGTCATTCTGTCACGATCGACTGCGGTTACGTGATATCAAAGTCGGAGACGATGCGCATCTTTCCTATGGCCGGGCTCGGGCGCTGGACTTACCGCGAACGTCTTCGAAAACAAGAAGTCCCTGCCGACGTCGTTGGAACACATCGTTTCAATAGCATGATCATAGACCTATCGATGAATATATACTTCATATTTTATCCGTATGGAAACAGGCACGACCATCACATGGCGACCCTGGTTGGTTTCAAACTTGGGTTGAATGCCGGTGTTCCTATCAGGGGTATGAACTCCGAGCAGTTCGATAAATGGAATTCGGGAATACAGTCGGTGTATATTCAATTTATGATTGCCGGGATCTCGAGGCGGGACCGGAAAGGCGTTTGAACCACTTAAAGCCTTCGAGCCACAGCACTGAAACGGCACCAGCCAAAATACTGATACTGACATGATATGGTGAAGTAGCGTCGAGCCCAAAGAACTTACTCACCTGGGGAATATTGAAGATCAGTATCGATAAAACGATCGTTATCGATATGATACCAAAAAGCAAACTGTTCCGGTACCTTAACGTTTCGAAGATTGTGCGCTCAAACGAACGATTTACAAGCGTGAGAAATATGTTCGACGAGATAAGCATCACGAACACCATGGATCTCGTTTGGCCTTCACTGAAACCTTCGCTGACCGCGAACCTGTATATTAACAAACTTGCTATAGTGATCACCAATCCCTGGAGGATGCTTGTGCCGAGCTCTTTCC
The DNA here is from genome assembly GCA_964490505.1 of uncultured Ohtaekwangia sp. Classification (GTDB taxonomy): domain Bacteria; phylum Bacteroidota; class Bacteroidia; order Cytophagales; family Cyclobacteriaceae; genus ELB16-189. Next base: position 695,093 of record CAZBCP010000004.1, read on the forward strand.
TGTTAAAGAAAGTGACGGTGAATGGACGCGGGGGACTGCGCATTATACCGGGCTCCATCGGTTCGTTCTCATAAACGACCGAACAGGTTGGGCCCATAATGAGCTCCAGGAAAATAATGTGAACAGGCGTGAATATGTTAGGGAACGCCCACCCGAGGATCAACGGAATAAATACAGTGAGGATGATCGGGATATGAATTGAAACGATGTATTGAATTGCCTTTTTAAGATTGCTGTATATCCTTCGTCCCGCGGCGATCGCATCGATCATGTGACCAAGATCGTCGTCGGTAATTACGAGTGACGAAACTTCCCTGGCTACGGTCGTTCCCTTTTTTCCCATGGCTATCCCCACATGAGCGGCTTTTAATGCAGGGCCGTCGTTCACGCCATCACCTGTCATTGCCACTACTTCACCATTTGCCTTCAGGGCATTTAAGACTTTGAGCTTTGCGCTGGGAAACATTCTGGTAAATACGTTAACGCTCTTTACCGCTTCTCTTAGTTCGCCCTCGGTCATGTCCGTTACTTGCTGTCCGTTCAGCATCCGTTCGCTGTAGCGAAAACCAACCTGGCGCGCGATGGTCATTGTTGTCTGCAGATTGTCGCCGGTAAGTATCATGACGCGGACGCCGGCGTCGTAGAAGGCCTGGAATACTTCCGCTATATTTTTCCTGGGCGGATCATAAAAAGCAACAAGGCCGGAGAATGCAAAAGTCAGGGCGTGTTGATCCTTAGGAAATTCATGGCCCTTGAAATCTGAGTATGCAACGGCCAGCACGCGAAATCCTTCTTTCGAAAATCCAGCGGCGACTTCTTCGATACGCTTTCGTTCATCTGGTTGAAGAGAGGAGACTTTGAGTATCGCTTCGACCGCACCCTTCGCCGCTATGATCCTTTTGCCGGCCGAGTCGACGAAGACGTGCGTCATCATGGGTGGGATGCCACCGAGTGCATATTCATGGATCAACTTATGACCCGGTCGCTGATCATGGTCAACCGATGCTTCGTACGCTCGGTGCAAAGCGACCTCCATGGGATCGAACGGAACGGGTTCGCTGGCCCACATCGCCGTTGTTACAACATCGATAGTCGATGCGTCGGGCTGATTTGAAACCGTATTGTTTGCCAGGGAAAAGATCGCAGCCAGGGACATCCTGTTTTCGGTGATCGTACCGGTCTTATCGAGACAGATGGTAGTAGCGCTTCCGAGCGCTTCCACTGTGCTCGTTTTCCTGACGACGATACCGTAATTGATCAGCTTCCATGCACCGATCGCCATGAATGTGGTGAAAGCAATGGGTATCTCTTCCGGGATAATGCTCATCCCTAATGCCACGGCTTTGAGAAGGGCATTGACGACATCCCCTGACAGATAATAATTCCAACCCCAGACGGTCAGGAAGATCAATAGTCCTGTATAGCTTACCGTCTTTACAAAACTGTCGATCTGAATCTGAAGAGGTGTCTTCTCCTCATGAATTTCGATCATTGACCTTCCTATTTTTCCGAGTTCCGTACGTTCACCGATCGCCGTGACTTCAAAGATGGCGAGGCCGCTTACTGCACTGGTTCCCTGGAAGACCGAGCTGGCAGAAGAATTTTTAATAACGGGAAGAGATTCACCCGTGAGCACCGATTCATTCACTGAAAAGTCCTGCGAATACACGATAGTGCCATCCGCTGGAATTGAGTTACCCTCCTCGACAACAACGCTATCGCCGACCACGATCTCTTTCTTGTGAATGCTCTTGAGTTGACCGTCACGGATCACACGAGCTTCGGGCGCGGTAATTTCGGTAAGGGCGTCGAGGGCTTTGCGATTACGCGCCTCCTGGTAGATCGAAATGCTATAGACGAGCACGATCGCAAACAGCATAAAGATCCCATGCGAAACTTCGCCTGTGATAAAGTAGATCAGCGACCCTGCGATCAAAAGAAGTAACATCGGGTCGGTGACAATACCCTTTAATAGTCTTAAGAGAGGATGATTTTTTATTATGACCTCATTCGAGCCCCACCTCTCACGCGACTCCCTGGCTTGTTCAGATGTAAGTCCGCGAACACCCGATTCGTGTACATTCTTATCCGGTTTTACCATACGATCTATCTCGCGCCCTTGTGAAAAGCAGCTGATGCATACATACTCGAAATAGATTCGGCATTTCTATCGTGATGATCGGTTTCGCGCCTCAAGAACCGCATAGAAAGAACAATGATCCAAACCATGAACAATCCGATATTGATGCGCTCCCATACGCCGATGGTTGGTGTTGGACGATTCAACACGATGTTGGGTGCCTCCATCGATGTAAGGATGCCGAAGACGATCAGGAGGAATACGCTTACTATGGTGTAGATCTTGAAGCTGCGTTCGAACACTACCGCGCCAAGCGACATCATTATAACCATCAGGACGACGGTTACGATCGTCCACACAATATGAAGTGTGTCGGTAAGGCTGGTCTCCATTCCCCGGAGATGCATAGGCGGCCAGTACAGGCTAAAACAACTATAGATGATGGTTAATATCCCGATTGTCCGGATCGCCCGGCTGTCGCGGGCAACACGAATAATCCCAACGCCGAATAAACCGAATGACACCGCGTACAGAACTCCAAACGGGAACCAGATGGAACGGGTGGGCGACCCGATCGCAGAGAGCTCGCTCACTGTTTGTGTGATGCAACTGTACTCGGGCCAAAGCATTGGCACAAAAACGTTCAACGCAACGTAGATCAGCGAAGATACGGTTCCGCTTACCAGGAGCATCCGCGTTAATAACGTCTCACGATCGATCCTTAACGCCTTTGAGGTTGTAGTCGACATTGTCCTTTTTTTAAGCAAGGTGAAAAGTCCGGGACGCGCGAGGCCTGACAAATCGCCTCGGGCGAGATGACAAAAGTCAGTTTTTGGAGTGACTTTGATCAGGAGTTCCGAAATGAGGTGGTGCTTACTTGAGCGGACGTATGAACAAAAAGATTCTACTTATCGAGGATAACGACGAAATCCGTGAAAACACCGGTGAGATCCTTTCGATTGCTGGCTATGACGTTATTACGGCTGAAAATGGAAAGGTCGGTGTCGACATGGCCAACAAGCATATCCCGGATCTTATTATCTGCGACATCATGATGCCTGAGCTTGATGGCTATGGTGTGTTGCACGTACTTTCGAAGCACCCGGAAACGGCCCGTATTCCGTTTATATTTTTGTCGGCCAAGGCCGAGCGGACGGATGTTCGTAAAGGAATGGATCTTGGTGCCGACGACTATCTCACAAAACCATTCGACGATACCGAACTGTTAAATGCTGTTGAGGCACGACTTCGGAAGGTCGACATACAGCACAAAGACTACTCCCATCTTAGTAACGGGCTTGACGAATTTATAAACGACGCGGGCCGGGCGCTGAAGATCAAGAACTTCGCCGAAGGCAGAAAGGTAAGAACCTATAAGAAAAAGGGAGTTATTTTTTCAGAAGGCGATTACCCGACATCGGTCTATTACCTGAAAAGCGGAGAGATAAAGACTTTCAAGTCGCACCCTGATGGCAAAGAATTGATCACCAATATCTATAGAAAGAACGATTTCTTCGGAGTAGAGGCAGTGTTACAAAACATCGACTACGATCAAACGGCGATCGCCCTGGAAGACTCGGATGTGGTCTCTATTCCACGCCAGGACTTTATGACCCTGATGTATAGCAACCCCGATGTCGCCGCCGGTTTCATCTCGTTCCTTTGTCAAAAGATCGCTGAGAAAGAAAAAAGTTTACTTAGTCTTGCGTATAGTTCCATTCGACAGCGGACCGCAGAGGCGCTCTTGAAACTGAACTCATCAAAAGAAGCAGGGAAGAAAGGCATCACTATTGCCCGCGAAGATATTGCGCGCATCGTCGGAACTGCTTCAGAATCGGTCATCCGTGTGCTTTCGGAATTCAAGAGCGAGGGATTGATTGAAACAGAAGGCAGTCAGATCAAGATCCTTCAACCCGCGAAAATAGAACAGGTAATACGCTGGAATGTGTCGCGATAGCGAGAGATCTGATGCAAGACTGTCAGATGCAGGGTTACAATACAGAGATCACTGGTTCCATCACGACTCTCGCTTTCACAGAATTGGTGATGAGACAGTTTGCTTCGGCTTTCTTCAAAACCTTAAGTGCTTTTTCGCGGTCTGCTTCGTTGTTAACGGTCACTTTAGGTATTAGCAGCACTTCAGTCATCTGCATTTTTCCGTCAACGACATCTAGCTTGCCTTTTGAGCTACATTGAAATGATTGAAATTCAAGTTTCGAATTTTCAGCTATCGCGAGAAATGTCGTCATGAGGCAGCTGTTCACCGCGGCCGTGAAAAGATGTTCGGGCGACCATATCCCTGGCATACCCTTTGGAAATTCAGGCGGTGTCGCCACCTCAATGCAGTCTGTGTTATTACTGAGCTCCGGCGAGCACATCAAACCTTTGCGATCCTGCCTCCAGCTCACGTTTACATTGTAGTAATGCGGATCCATACTTACTGCAATTTGGCTTTTAATTGCATCCAACTTCCGCCGTCATAAACGGTTGAGAAACCCAGGGATCTCAACAATTTCATCGCGCGCTTACTTCTTGTTCCGGATGCACAGCATAAAATAATTGCCTTATTCTTACCGGGAAGTCGATTCAGATTTGATTGTAGCTCCTCGATGGGAATATTCATAGATTGTTGCAGATGTCCCATGCTATACTCTATCGGCGATCGTACGTCGATAATAGTGGCACCCTGCCTGACAAGCAACGAGAAGTCATCTTTGTTATTGCCGCCGGGTTTCGTACTGATGCCAAACGGTAGATAAAGCGGACAAACACCAACAAAACTTGTAAGTATAAATACTCCGGCGATTATCAGGAGCACTGTTGCCAGGAGGCCTTCGATAATCCCGTAGTACCAAAGTCCGGCAATAAAGACAGCGATCAGCATCCTGATGATCTTGTCGATTGAACCCATATTCTGTTTCATAACCTGGTAGTTTAATGTGTACGTCTAGTTCCTTTTCGTCCTGTTATATGATATTAATGGTATGGTTGCCTCATGCGCCAGGTTGCGGGTAATACCTTTACCGAACACCTTCTCGTAGAGATTCAATTCGTGTGTGAACAAGGCGATCATGTCAGGGTGTTGCTTATCCGTCATTTTTTTCAGGCCGCTCTCCACGTCCTCATCATGAACGACCTCAAATTTTAGCTTATCATAGTGCGACATCCGTGAGAGGATCGATTCGAGATTCTTGTGATCCCGTTTGCCATCGCCGTTGGTGGCAACATGAACAATCGTGATCTGGGCATCAAAGTACTTTGCAAACCTCGAAACGGTCTTGATCTCTTCGTCGAGGTGTATCATGCTTGTGGCGTACACTATGTTTTCTATACCATTGAACTCCACGTCTGCTGGCACTGCGATAACAGGGATAGACGAATGATTTATGAGTGACGATGCATTGCTTCCGATAAGGGCCTTCTTAATACCAGAAGCACCATGTGTCCCAATGACGATCAGATCATGGCCGTGCTCCTTTGCGAACCGGTGTACAACTTCCTGTACGGGATGCCCCGAGCTTCTGTGATATTTCACCTTAACCGGGTACCGGATCTCACTCATAAGTTCCTTTGCACTTGCTTCGGCACTCTTTATCATCTGTTCTTCAAGCTTCTTCCAATTCATGAGAGTTCTGGAAGAGTCACCGATGTTGATGACGTGCAGCAGATCGATCTCTGCGTTCAGTTTCAATGCCAACGCGGCGGCATATTGAGCTGCGTTTTTCGACGCATTCGAAAAATCGACGGGTACGAGTATCCTTTTCATGGGAATCTTATTCATGTATGGATCAAATGTCGCCCTCCACGGATGTTAGCCGCATGATCACTGTCATTGTCAAGGCTGATTTTTGTCAGGAATAAAAGCCAGGACGAATCGAAATCAGATCTTTAGGGAACTTTACCGGCAGCACAATTGTAACTGGGGTACATATGATCAGCATCCTGATTTCTTTTCTAATAGCATTGTTTCCATCAAGCCCCCCCGTGGCCGGGGACGCCACTATTGAGTTACTGTACGATTCGCTTAAAGGCACCAAACCGGAGAAAGAATTCTTTATTCGAAGCCTGGCCGGCTTTCAAAGACTTGCAGAGGGTGGTGCATTGTCGCGTAAGGATGTGATAACGATAATCGACTACCGATTGCCTTCGACAGCAAAGCGGCTTTGGGTAGTTGATCTCTCCTCGAAAACAATAATCCTGCATTCGTTAGTGGCTCACGGAAGAAATAGTGGCGACAACCTGGCCTCAAAGTTCTCCAATAAGCAGGATTCACATCAAAGCAGCCTGGGATTTTTTATGACAGGACCGGAATACAAGGGTAAACATGGCCGGTCGCTGAAGCTTATCGGTTTGGAAGATGGGATCAACGATGCCGCCGAACAACGGGCGATCGTTATACACGGGGCCGAATACGTAAGTGAAGAATATATCCGTTTGTATGGCCGCCTCGGGCGAAGTTTTGGATGCCCGGCCGTTCCAATCGGCATGCACGATAAGCTGATCGATGCGGTTGGTCAAGGCTCATGTGTCTTTATTTACTATCCCGACGAACACTATCTCAAGGCCTCACTGCTCGGAGCTTGAGGTTTTGCGCGATCACCGCATCCCATCCGTACACATCACCCGCCGCTATAAGGTGATTCCCTTGTCCGAAATACAAAGTAAAATACTGTGTCTCGATCGCAACCCGTACCATCAGCGCAATCGTCTTTGTCTGGCCTTTCTCTACGAGCTCGTGAAGGGAGGATTCGTTCCACCCACTGCCTTTTAGCAAGTACGCCGCCAGTGCAAAAGGCCTTTCGATCCTGATACAACCTGAACTGAATGCACGATTGCCCTGAGAGAACAACGCATGCATATTGGTATCGTGCATGTAGATCCCGTGCCGGTTCGCGAACTGGAATTTAACTAATCCAAGTGCGTTACGAACACCAGGATCCTGCCTGATAACGAACGGAAAGTTGTCGGAGTTATACGACGTCCAGGGAAGCGAATCGGGTTGCACCTCCAGACCGTCATGATCGATCAATCGCAGATTATTTCTTTTTAAATAATCGTTATTCTTCTGTATGGATGGAAGCATATCTTCCTTAAGTATGGTGGGTGGCACGGTCCACTCGGGGTTAATGACCAGCGACGTTACTGCGCTTCGAAGCACCGGTGTTTTCCTTTCCGGACGACCGACAATAGCCTTCATGCTCATGATGCACGAATCACGCTCAATCAACAGAAGCTCGAACGTTGGAATATTTATTTTCAGGACCCTTCCTTCAGGACTAGCCGTCGACCATCTGCATTTCTCTATGTTAACCAGAAGCTTGGTCCTGTATTCACTAATTGAATCGTTCTGGAGGCTATCGAGTTGTTCCACAGTCTGCAGCTCACTTTTCAACCGGCAGTAGAGTGGCTCTTTTGGCTTGAGATTTTCCAGGGATCCTGCGACGTTCGTGTCGTTCAGTGCCTGCAACAGCTCGATAACAAAATCGAATTGGTTTGGAACCGCGTCCCACTCCGATGGAAACAAAATCTTAGGGTCCAGTCTGCCATTTTTGAGATGTTTCGCGAAGGTCAGGTATGCGTCGCTGAGGATCACGTCTGCTTGCGATTGATCGAGCTTATCGTCGGCGATATCCAATAGTAACTCGTAATGATAATCGAAGGGATTCAAACCATCGTCCTTCGCGCATTCTATCGAACTGAGGAGATCTTCGAAAGATCTTTTCGAAACCCACAAGCGTGAGTACCCCGTATTCTTATAAAGATCGAATACTTCTTTTTTTGACTGAATCAGTTTGGCATACCATTGAGGCGTTGCAACGAATACATCGCGGATCGATCTATCCACTGTCTGTGACGAACCGGGTGTCGTCGCAAACAGTACCAAGACCCACATTGCAACAAAAATGAATCGCATGGATAGTCCCTCATTTAACGTGTTGCACGAACTCCAACTCCGGACTCTTTACTTGCGCTATGAAGTGATTGAGCTCCGAGGCAAACGACAGGAGATCCTGTTCATTGATCCGATAAGCCGAAATCATTTTTGGAGACCTGTCCTTTACACCTGACAACAGCTTGCTGACAGATATTTCCAGGCTTGCTATCGGCTGGTGACCAATGAGCGCCTTCAGCTCCTTTTCAATCTTTACTGACTGACCATTGTCGCCGCCTCCACAAACAGACACGAACGAATACGGAACGACGAGCGATTCCGCCTCTCGCTTTAAAAATGCTTTCAGTGGAGACGCGATCCTTCCTGCCCAGATCGGAGATATGAAAACGTAGTGATCGTAAGAACCGTCGATGTGAAAAGGCGCCTTTATGGATGGAGTTCTGTTAAAGGCAATGTCGAAGAAGATCGAAAGCCCGCTCTTCTTTTTGCTTTCGTCGATAACATACAGATCAGCAGAGAGCCTGTTTTGAATATAGGTCGCAAGACGCATGTTATTTCCCGAAAAGGAATAAACAATAATTGCAGTTTTCATCTGGTGAGTGTTTGCGTTTTAATGGCAAGTAATAGCAATTGGGTTAGGACCATACTGACTTGAATCATCGGCGAAACTGACTTTAGTCAGCCCAACTAGAATTCCCGAAGCGGATATTCGATCTATCAAATACACGTAAGCCATGAGACGAATATTAGTTCCCTGCGATTTTTCCTATACGGCGAAACAAGCGTATACCCTTGCCATTGAGCTCGCGGAAAAGACAGGTGCCGAACTCTTTGTTCTGTATGTGATCGACATGCCGTTCTCGTATGAAAGTGCATACGCGGCCGGACATTATTACCACGAAACAGCTTTGCTAAAGGAGCTTCAGAACGATGCAGCCAAAAATTTCGAACAACTGAGCAAGGGGACAGCACGCCACATCAATCAACATTTCTCGACGTTGCAAGGTCCAGTGACGCGGACGATACTCACGTTCGTCGAAAATGAAGATATCGATCTGGTCGTGATGGGCACTAATGGTGCTTCGGGCATGAAGGAATACCTGCTCGGCTCAAACACAGAAAAGGTCATTCGATTTTCAACCGTTCCGGTGTTATCGATCCGTGAATTGTGTGGACTAAGGTCCATCAGGAATGTCGTGTTCCCCACAGACCTGGTAACGGTGAACAATGATCTGATAACTCACCTCCAGGAATTGCAGGACCTGCTCGGGTTCAAGCTTCATATTGTTTACGTCAGCACCGAATATCACCTCTACAACAGCAACGAGATCATGAAAAAGCTTGAGTTGTTTGCTGAGGATAATTCATTGAGAAATTACACCCTCAACATCCAGAGCGACGATGACAACGAAAAGGGTATTGTTGGTTTTGCGAGAGAAGTCGGCGCGGATATGATCGCTATAGCCACGCATGGCAGAAGGGGCCTCGCTCATCTGTTTGCGGGTAGCCTGGCCGAGGATATTGCGAACCATGTTCATTGCCCCGTGTGGTCGTACTCGATACATAATAAAACTGTTCCAAATGAAAACATCAGAATTAAAGAAACGAATCGTTGAGTCTGCCATCAAAAAGCAGGAATCTATCATTGGCGATTTCCGTCAGCGTGTGAAGGACGTGCTTGAAACGGAAGGCAACGTGAACGAAGAGGAATACGACAATCATCAGCAGTCGTTCAAATCGGAAAGCATCGCGGAGGTAAATCTCCTCAACGATGAGCTTGAATTCGCCAGCAAGGAGCTCGACGAGCTGCGCAAGATGGAAGGATATGGAGACCGGGTGCACGACTGTGTCGAGTATGGAGCCGTGGTGAAAACAGATCGAAAGACCTTTTTCGTTTCCGCCAGTATTGAGGACTTCGACTCAGAGAACATGCGGGTCTTTGGCCTTTCAGTACATACGCCTCTTTATAAGGCTATGAAGGGAAAGAAAGCCGGGCAGTCGTTTTCGTGCCAGGGTGTGCATTATAATATAGAACAGATCTTTTAACACTTTGAATAAAAAATTTTATGGAAAAAATATTTGAAAAAAAGGTGGTTATCGTAACCGGTGGTTCCTTCGGGATTGGAAGGGCAACGGCAATAGCATTTGCGGCCCGAGGCGCTAATGTTGTTGTCGCCGATTGGATAGAAAACAACGAGACGATCAAATCAATAAGAGATAATGGCGGCTCCGTTATGTTTGTAAAGTGCGACGTATCGAAAACGGCCGATGTGAAACGATTGATCGATGAAACGGTCAATGCTTTTGGAGCGATAGACTATGCGGTTAACAACGCCGGTATAGAGGGGGCCAACGCGATAACCCACGATTGTACGGAGGAAAACTGGGACAAAACTATTGGCGTCAATCTTAAAGGCGTGTGGCTTTGCATGAAACATGAGATCCCGGTGATGCTTAAACAGAAAAAAGGTGCGATTGTTAACATCGCATCCATTGCAGGGTTGATCGGCTTTCAAGGCTTGCCCGCATACGTTTCGAGCAAACACGCAGTAGTTGGATTGACAAAGAGCGCCGCACTTGAGTATGCAAAGCTCAACATCCGGATAAACGCGGTTTGTCCAGGCGTGATCAAGACACCGATGGTCGACCGCACGACGGGCAACGACAAGGCTGTTGAGAAGATGTTTACCGATATGGAGCCTGTTGGACGTATGGGACAGCCGGAGGAAGTTGCGGAGGCCATAATGTGGTTATGCTCAGATGCCTCATCGTTCGTAACCGGTCACGCGATGGCAGTGGATGGTGGGTGGATTGCGTCGTAGGGTTTTTTTTTTGAACAAGAGATCGATCTCCCAAAAATAGAGCCGAGGTATTCCCTACCTTATGCGTAACTTACTCGTGCAACTGTCGAAATCATGTTCAAAAATTACCTCCTGGTTACGCTTCGGAATATCCGCGCGAACAAGCTGTTCTCAGTTATAAACATCGTGGGGCTGGCTATCGGCCTCAGCGCATGTTTCCTGATCTGGCAATACGTGCGATTTGAGTCAAGCTACGACAGGTTTCATGAAAACAAAAATGAATTGTACCGTGTTACACTGGAAGCCCGCAAAAATTCCGAGATCGTCTGGGGTGTAGCCTCCAACTTCGGTGCGTTAGGCCAGACGATGAAGACGGAATTTCCTGAAGTGAAAGATTATTGCCGCATCGTAAAAACCTCGCTGTTCACATCCAATCTGGGAAAGTATGTTGCTAATGCCCTCGAATTCTCGCGGCAAGACAAGAATGGCAACCCCATCGCTTTCATTGAAGAAGATGTGTGGTTCGCCGATCCATCTATGCTGGATATGTTCACCTTCCCTCTGATCGAAGGAAGTAAGGACGCATTGAAAGAACCGAACTCAATTGTTATTACCCGGTCGATCGCCAAAAAATATTTTGGTGATGAACCAGCGTTGGGCAAAGAGCTTCAGCTCAATGGCGACCTCATGATGAAAGTAACCGGCGTGATCGAAGATGTTCCCGCCAACTCACATCTCCAGTTCGACATACTTCTTTCTTTTTCGACGGTGTATAGTCAGATCGGGGACCAGAACGACAACTGGGGATGGGCGGTATTCTACACCTACGTGCTTCTCGAGAACAACATAAATGTCGATGCTCTTCGTGCAAAGCTTCCGGCACTGAAAGATAAATATTATGGCCCCGAGACAAACTCGCCTGCAAAAATGGGATTCGTGTTACAATCAATTCCTGACATTCACCTCAAGTCGGGACTAGAGTCCGAGCAAAGCCCTGTCGGCAGCGAGCGCGTTGTATACTTCCTTTCGATCCTTGCTGCCTTTATTCTCATAGTCGCGTGGATCAATTACATTAATCTCTCCACTGCGAAAGCACTGCAACGCTCGAAGGAAGTTGGACTTCGAAAAACGGTCGGTGCTACAAGAACACAGTTGGTCGTTCAGTTCCTGTTCGACACTGTTACAATAAATTTGTTTGCATTGCTGATCTCGTTAGGGATTGTAGTCGTATCGTGGATGGCCTTCGAACAGTTGGTCGGCAAAGACGTGAGCAGTGTATTATACGAAGATGGTATGACGCCGTGGATCGTCGCGTTGACTGTATTTACGCTCGGAGTTTTGATCTGTGGCGTTTATCCTGCCCTTACCCTTTCTTCGTTCAATCCGGCAGCCGTATTAAAAGGTGGCTTCACTAAGTCGGCGTCGGGTGCATTCCTTCGAAAGTTAATGGTATCGTTCCAGTATGCCCTTGCTGTTTTACTGATCGCCGGAACGGTAACGATCTACCTTCAGATCTCATACATGCGATTGCAAGACACCGGCTTCACGAAAGAACAGGTCATCGTTGTCGAAGCTCCATCCGCTTTTGATTCTGCAGCGGGCGGACGGATCACTCAATATAAGAACGAACTATTGCGATCGACCGGGATAATGAATATCTCGGCAACTTCCGACATTCCCGGCCAGCGTGTAGTTGAGGGCTCGGGTGTTGGACTGACAGGTGCCGATCAGAATACATATTTCGGAACGTCTATTATTTCGACCGACAGCTCATTCTTCTCCACGTTCGAGATCAAAGTGCTCGCTGGCAGACTTTTCAAAGATCATGAACGAATGAAATTCCGCCGGGCCGACGACAATGAGTTGATCCCGGTGCTGGTAAACGAAGAGTTCGTCAAAGAACTAGGCTTCAAAACTTTGGATGAAGCGCTGGAGCAGAGAGTCACATTTTACTGGGGTCCCCAAATGCGTTTCGCGAAGATCATCGGTGTGGTCGCCAATCATCACCAGGTGTCTTTTAAAGAGGGGATCTCTCCCATCATGTATGATCAGCCTGAGTGGATCGATGCCAAATATTTTGCAGCCCGGATCGCTGCGGGTTCAAATGTCTCGGTCGACGATATTCAGTCGGCCTACAAGGCTGCTTTCCCGGGGCATTCGTTCTCGTACTTTTTTCTTGACGAGTATTTTGATCAGCAGTACCGTGACGATCAGCGGTTCGGGAGGATCTTCAACACCTTTACTGTGCTGGCGATCATTGTGACTTGTCTAGGCCTGCTGGGCTTGTCGATCTTTTCCGTGGCACAACGGACCAAGGAGGTTAGTATCCGGAAAGTCCTGGGTGCGCCGGCGGGGGCCATCCTCTATTTGTTCTCCCTTGATTTTATTCGGGCGTTGCTGATCTCTTATGCGATTGCGGTACCTGTGATCTACTGGGCGGGCGAGAACTGGTTGCAGAATTTCACGACGCGGATCCCGATGCGTTGGGAGATCTTTGTTGTGCCCGTTGCCCTCCTTGTGGCCATCACATTGATAACGGTTGTATCGGTGAGCATAAAGGCTATGGTAGAGGCGCCGGTGAAGGCGTTAAGGCAGGATTAGATTGATCCGGGGAGTCTTTGTAATTACCCACTCATTTGGCTATAATTGCACCCTCAAATTGGTATTTCGGGGTGTAGCGCAGCCCGGTTAGCGCATCACGTTAGGGACGTGGAGGTCGGATGTTCGAATCATCTCACCCCGACTTTTAGGGTTCATCGGAATCCATTAGCCTTTAAATCGTTTTGGTTTAAAGGCTTTTTCTTTTTTTAAGGACCAATTAGATACAAAGAAGTTCAGGGAGTTTGTGCCCCATTCGTGCCCTCGCCGATCGGCGATACATTGTGCGTGGAATGAGGCGAATGATTTAGAATCAAACCTGAATGATATGACAAACATATTGTCGATACGATTCTTTGTGAAGAAGTACAAAGCCAGGAACAACGAAGCGCCGATTTATGTGCGCATCAGCATCGATGGACGGTCTGCAGATGTTTCGTTGAAAAGGAACATTGATCTCGCCAGCTGGAATTCCGAAAGGGGTCAGGCACGCGGTACACGTTACGAGAGCAAAGTGATCAACGCGACCTGGACAAGGTGAGGAATGAGACATCCAACAGAAGTATATTCAGACGTTCCTAAATAAGTCTATCCGGGTTAAGGATATGCAATTGTCCAAACTCTCTTATTCCTTTTTGATCGATTTTGAACTATTCCTGAAATCGATTAAACCAAAGGGACAGCTCAAAGCATGTGGTCACAATACAATCTTAAAACACATAGAACGCTTGCGCAAGATGATCAACCTAGCGTTGAAGAATGAATGGATCGATCGCGACCCGTTCCTGAAGTTCAAGGCGAGGTTCATAAGGCACGACAGAGTTTTTCTTTCACCGGCTGACCTAGTAGTCCTTGAGACCAAAGATCTCCCGTTACAGAGGCTGCAATTGGCTCGCGATCTGTTTGTGTTCAGTTGCTATACAGGTCTTGCTTATTGCGATTTGGTGCAGCTGAATAAGCAGAATATCTCTATTGGTATTGATTGGGAATGGTGGATAATGATGTCAAGGAAGAAGACGAAGCAACCGGTTCGAGTTCCTTTGTTACCAAAAGCGATGGACTTGATTCGAAAGTATGAGAATGACGAGAGGGCGATAATATCCGGGACGCTGTTTCCGGTGATTTCAAATCAGAAGTTGAATTCGTATCTGAAGGAAGTAGCGGTGGAATGCCAGATCGATAAGCTATTGACATTCCACCTGGCTCGACATACGTTCGCTACGACGGTAACGCTCACTAACGGCGTTCCAATCGAGACAGTATCCAAGATGCTTGGACATTCGAGTCTGAGGACAACCCAGATTTATGCCAAGGTTGTAGAAAGGAAGGTGAGTGAGGACATGAAGAAACTGCGTGGGGTTTTGGACCAAGAGACATCCTAGTGTTGAGTTTACAACTCTATCCAAAAAGTTAGCGTAGAATCAACTGCTTGGCCTCGCAATTGCCCAGGATCATAAATCTTGTCGATCGCATGAACTGCATTTCTGATAAGTTGATAATCGTCGAGATCTCGCGAAATCTCTGTGGCGTGCGGAAGTCCCGAAAGCACCCCGACATCAATAATGTCCTTGTCTGCAGAAATTTTTATTCTGACCAAATAATTTTTGCCGGCCAGTTCTAAAAAATGCTTCTGCTTCAAGTAGTTGGACAACGTATCAGCTATGCCGTTCTCCCTGGGTTCTATATAGCCGATCCCTTTCTTGTCTAACATGTTTGCTATTCGCTTCTGTTTTTTCAAAAAGTCCTTTCCCCACCTCTTGTCTATCTCAATTTTCATCGCCTTGAAAAAGCACTCTGCCTCGCATTGAAATGACAAGTCGCTACCGTTGTCATAAATTTCATCCGCAATTCCATAATCTAACTCAAGTATTTTCCTTTGCGTATGGGATGACTCAACCGTCAGGCGTGGAAAATAGATTTTTCCACTCGAAATTTTATATTCAGCAGCTTTTCTGCCCACATCGCAGGGGTCAAAAGAAGGCTGGCCTGAACCTGTGAAGGTCACTCCGAGCATCAGTATTATAAAAATTGCCGCGAGTCTCATGATGCGTTAATGCACATTAACCTTATAAGTCACACAATGTACCTCTAGACCGGCAAATGGATCTATGGAAACGTAATTTTAGTATGCTGATCTTGTTAGTCGCGATGCCTGATTTTTCATAATCAGCAAGATGTATTTTTGTCCACAAAAATGATTTTCGTTTGCCTCGGAACTCGGCATGGGAAGGTATCCAGAAGTCGCGTTTGAGATTTCTGTATCTTAGCCATCGATCGGAAAATCATTTGGGACTATTCAAGAACAACGAGAATCTGCCCCACCTGTGCCCCGATCACCTGAAGTTCTTCTAACTGATTGATAATAAAGATATAAAGGCGCGGAGGTGTCGTCATCTCACCCCGACAGCCTGTTCATCAGGCAAAAATCAAAACCCTCTAAACATTATGTATAGAGGGTTTTTCATTTACCGTTAGCAATGGCCATGAGTTTAATTGAACGACTCCCTGAATTCGATCGGCGACATATTGGTTTTCTTCCTGAACAATGTGCTAAAAGACTGAGGATGTCCAAAGCCGAGGGTATAAGCTATCTCGCTAACAGACAGCGACGTGGTGGTCAGTTTTTCCTTTGCTTTGTCGATCAGTTTATGATGAATATGCTGTTGGGTATTTTGGCCCGTGTGAACACGAAGTAAATCACTTAGATAATTGGGTGATAGGTTCATTTGCGTTGCCATGTATTGCACAGTTAACAACCCATTTTCAGCAGCAAAATTCGTGTCAAAGTAGTCGTTAAGTATTTGCTCGAATTTCGATATCAATTGATGATTGTTGTTTTTCCTGGTAATAAATTGACGCTCGTAGAATCGATTGGAATAGTTTAATAGCAATTCTATGTGCGACAAAATAATTTCCTGCGTGTGCCTGTCGATGTGCAAGCACTCCTTGTTGATGTGATGCAGTATCTCAATCAAATCTTCTTCTTCATCAGCTGAGAGATGAAGCGCTTCATTTACCGCATAAGAAAAGAAACCATATTGACCGATCGTTTTGCTAAGGGAATGTGAGAGCAAAAAATCGGAATGAAAAACCAACAGGTAGCCAGAACCACACTCGGAGCTCTGCAGATCGATAGATTGAAACTGATTTGGCGCAGTAAAACTAAGCACCCCCTTATCGTAATCGTAGTGCTGTTGTCCGTATTTGACTTTCGTTTTTGCCTCCCGCTTCAAAGCCACACAATAAAAATGATTTATAAAACCATCCCATACAGCGTCCTCCAGGAATACACTTTTGGCAAGATTGATAACACTCACCAATGGATGATGCGGTTCGGGCAGGCTAAGTAGCTTATGGAAAGCTGAGACAGACGCAATTGTATTCATCAGAAATTCTTATAAAACAGGCAACAGTCACAAGAACATTGTTTTAATCGATCAGGTTCATACTAAATTCATCGTAGGGGTTTCCTGTGTCAGTACCCAGCGGCACAATGCTCTCCAATTTCGATATCTCATCGACGCTAAGGTCAGTGCTCGTGGCGGCAATGTTTTGTTCGACGTATTTCCTACGCTTAGTTCCAGGTATTGGCATGAACCCTTTACTGATGATCCAGGCCAACGCCAACTGTGATGAGGTGACACCTTTTTCATCGGCCATATTTTTAATAGCCTCAACCAGTTCAATATTCTTCTGAAAATGCGAAGCCTGGAAACGAGGGATTGTTCTGCGAAAGTCATTTTCAGGCAGATCATCGATGCTTTTTATTTGTCCGGTCAGGAAGCCGCGTCCTAGCGGAGAGTACGCAACGAATCCGATTTCAAGCTTTGCGAGCGTATCAAGAATTCCACGCTCCTCCACCCTTCGCTCAAATAATGAATATTCACTTTGAACGGCAGTAACCGGATAGACAGAATTCGCGCGAAGAATGGTTTCCGACGAAACCTCCGACAAGCCTATGTACCCGACCTTCCCTTCCTTAACCAATACCCCCATGGCTTCCACGGTTTCCTCAATGGGAGTAGCCTTATCGAGGCGGTGGAGATAATAAAGATCAATAAAGTCGGTGTTGAGATTTCGAAGTGAGCGCTCGACAGCTTTCCTAACATACTCCTTCTTGCCATTGATTGCCCAGGTCACCTTACCCGCATCGTTGATCTCCCAACCGAATTTTGTGGCGATAATAAACTTCGATCTATTACCTCTCACTGCCTTCGCTATAAGCTGTTCGTTTTTTAAGGGACCATATAAATCCGCAGTATCTAAAAAATTCCCACCCAATTCCAGGGAGCGATGAATTGTAGCTATTGCTTCCTTTTCGTCAGCAGGCCCATACATATTTGCGTCTTCAAAACCCGTCATACCCATACATCCCAAACCAATAACAGGAACGGTTAGACCTTGATTTCCTAATCTCATTGTTTTCATATCCATCAAATAAAAGTTTAAGAACAAATGTCATGAGAGGATAGATAATCGGCGTATTTAAAGTCCTGAACTTTGTATGCAAATCACTGATTGCCCAGAGGCATAAATGCTTTTCTTAATGTACATTAATATTTGTGTCCTGAATTACCCACACTTTTGAAGTGTGAAAGCTCAACTCAACATTATTTCATAGGTATGTACGAATTCATCCTAAATAATTTTGCAAAAGATGTAACTCTGAATGATAACGAGAGAGCATTTTTATTAGACAGACTGGAACTGAAGGAATATAAAAAAAAGGAAAAAATTCTGTCAGCCGGTACTATTGCGAAGGAGTTGAATTTTGTTGTGGAGGGATGTCTGCGAATCTATCACGTTGATGAAACGGGAAAGGAGCATTCGGTAAGTTTTTTCCCGGAAGGATGGTGGGCCACAGATCTGGAAAGTTTCTATTCCAGGACTCCTTCATTTTATGCGATCGATGCGCTGGAAGATTCAAAGATCATTAAGCTCGGTTATAACAAGATTGAAGAACTGTATAATCTGTCTCCCACGTTCGAACGGTTCTTCAGAATACTCACGCAAAAGGGATATATTATTTATCAAAGAAGAATGACCTCGGCCTTATTTCAATCTGCAGAGATCAGATACCGCAATTTTCAGAATTTGTTTCCCTCCCTTGAAAATAGAATTTCAAAAAAACTCATCGCCTCCTATCTGGGGATAACCCCTGAATTCTTGAGTTTATTGAGAAAAAATATCCAGTCAAAGAAAATGACTAAGTCACCTGGTCAAAATCATAAACAGGGTAAAAAATAATAACAACTTAAATCAATAAATGGCATGAAAAAGCAGCTATTGACACTATTGATCGTTCCCGGACTGTCTGCACTGTCACAGGTACAGAACAAGGAAATATCATCCAGGCAGTCGGCAACAACTAAAAACGCAATCACCTTAAATCAAAAGCAAGTGAAAGACACATTGATAAATTACAATCAAAGAGCGTGGGATATTTACAAAAAGTACCTGGAGGGTTGGAGCCCAGTATCGAAAGAGGAACGGGAAAAGATCGCCTCAGAAATTATGGTGGAGAATGTTGACTATAGAACACCACGTCACGAATCGGGCGACCGGTACACTGCAATAAAAGATATGGAAGCGTTCCAGGCGAGACTCCCCGGTGGCCATGTCGAGATAAGGGATGTGTCTGCCCACCACGATGTAGCTTTGGTGACCTGGGATCTTATCCAGGCCAATGGCGAGTCAACTGCCAAAGGGCACGATCAACTCCGCATTTCCAAAGAAGGTAAGATTATAGGACTGATAACATTTGCCCCTCCCGTTTCGAAGCCATAAAATAGGTACGCCTTGGCGGATTCTCGAAGTTTTTCGAACGCCAAATTCAGTTTTCCCTTTTTAGTTAACTTAGTAAGATGCAACTCGTTCCTCTTCTCAAGGTTCGCGATATGAGGGCAGCCATCAAGCACTACACAGAAGTGCTGGACTTTGTAATGACCTGTCCCGACGACACCCCAGAATCGCCCGTGGTAGACCTGGGACATAGCCAGTTGGAATTACAGCTTACCACTTTTGAAAGCGAAAATTTATTCGGCTCCGTCGTGTACGTTTTCGTCGGTGACGTGGACGACGCGTTCGCTAAATTTATATCTCGTGGGCTGGATACCACAAGAAGACCTGATTCACCGGTGCATCAAGGTCCAATCGATCAGACCTGGGGAAGACGAGAATTTTATGTGACGGACGAAGACGGTAACACTTTGCGTTTCTGTCAGCCTATTTAACTGTGCAAAATCCTCACACCCTGTCGCACTTATTGCGATCATTTGCGTCATTCGTCCCTACTTTTCAGGCGATCCTCTCCTGATTCTGTAACTGGCATACTATTTACACACACTCGTCGTAATAGTATTATGAAAACATTAAATCAACGCCTCGAAAAAAGGCCACGTATAAAACATACACCGAAGCAGAAAGCGTTATTCAGTACTGATCGCGTAGAGTCAAGGAACATTTTTTCGCAATCAGAAAACAGGATAAGGCCCACCGGCAGCAACTAGCCCCAACGTATAACCAAGTCTTTTACCGGGAAGGGTTCACTGGCTCGGGAAACTAGAACCGTTATATTGTTTTGATCTTAACGACCGTGAGAGAATACGGTGCGAGATCGAGCTTCAGGGCTTTTCCTTTCACATCTATCATACTCGAAACGGGAACGATCTTCGAAGGATCGGCAAAGTCGTTCACATCACTGGGTGTCGCTTTCAATACGATCAATTCAGCCTTCGAACCAGCCTTTGCGCCCGTCAACTGGAGTTGCGGAGCCTGTGCCTTATCCGAAGCATTGACGATCTTAACGATCACCTCACCTGCTTTCTTGTCGAGAACTGCAGAAGCATAAAGGTCCCCCTGGCCGTTGAGGTTGTCTTTACCGTTTGTTATCGGCAACGTATGGGTTCCTTTGTAGTTCGAAAATAATTTCTGCACGTAATAGTTTGGAGTTCCGTACGACGTCAGGTTATCGAACCAGATAAGATCGGGTGTCCATTGCCAACCCTCCGCGTGTGCAAACAACGGTGCGTACGAAGCGAGATGAACGACATCGGCATTTCTTTCGAGACCGGTCATGAACGCAGCTTCCGACAATGCGCAAAGCCAATTGTTCTTATTCTCCGGGCTGGTCGTTCTTACGCTTTGCGCGGCATATTCGCCCGCGAAGATCTTTGGACCCTTGCGATCGTAGTTGTCGTAGCGACCTGTGTTCTTGAAGAACCATTCGGGTGCATTATAATAATGTTCGTCAACGATCTGTGCGTTCGAAGCTTTTAGTTCTCCCCACGCATATTCGAACATCTCGCCCTCGGCAAACGGGCCTGCACTCGATACAATCGTGATCTCGGGATATTTTGCGTGGATCGCTTTCTCGAATTCATGATAGCGTTCAAAATATTGCTCGCCCCACTGTTCATTGCCCACACCGATCAGCTTCATGTTGAATGTTGCCGGATGTCCCATATCAGTCCGGAGCTTACCCCATTTCGTAGTTGGGGATCCGTTCGCAAACTCGATGAGATCCAATGCGTCCTGGATATAGGGGTCGAGTTGATCCATCGGGGCGAGCTCGGCCGTGTTGAATTGACAAGCCATTCCACAACTTAAGACCGGCAGTGGCGACGCTCCAATGTCTTCGGCAAGGAGAAAGTATTCGTAAAAGCCAAGACCAAACGACTGGAAATAATCAGGCGCCTGACGGTGTGCGAATTCATTGTTCCAGCGATTGATCATAAGCTCACGATCGTCGGTATTGCCCACTGTCTTCTTCCACTGATAGCGAAGTGAAAGATCGCGTCCCTCCACGATACATCCGCCAGGAAAACGAAGGAACCCCGGCTTCAGATCATACAATAATTGAACGAGATCTTTGCGGAGGCCGTTAGGTCTGCCTTTCCATGTATCGGTCGGCGACAATGAAACGAGATCGATGTCAATGGCACCCTTGCCGATAAACGAAAGACGAAGTGTCGCCTTTGCATAGGTTGAAGTTGTAACGAGAGATGTCGAGTATTTTTTCCAGTCTTTGGAATCGGGAGTAACGGTAACACTACCGATCACACTCTCATTTGCACCAAGCACTTCTGCCTTCACAGAGACATTTCCCTCATTTGGCCTCAGCCATATCGAGAATGTATGTTTTGCATTTTCTTTCACGCCCATCCCGAAGAAACCTTCATTCACGAGTGCGAAAGGTCTTTCTGAATTAACGGATACGCGTGCAAATCTTGGATTGTTGTCGTGACCCACGCCGCGGTTGATGATCTCTACTGCGCCACTTTGCTTGTTCAATGAAAACCGATCGCTCTCAAGCTGCTTCCATCCCATCATGGGCATTGCAAATTCGAAGGAGCGGTTCTTCACCAGTTCGGAGTACAGGCCACCGTCGGCGGCAAAGTTGATGTCTTCAAAAAAGATTCCCCACATCGTGGGCTGTATCTCGCCCTTAGGCTTGTCGACAGATATGGTGAGGGTTTGTGCGTTTGCCGTTAATGCCAGGAGCATTAAGAGGGAGGCAATAGAAAGTCTCATAGATTGTAAAAGTGTATAATTTACAATTACAATTTATGAGAAAATTTCGGTTAAAAAAGGGCCAGGTGTTGCTCAAAGAATGAAGCTATACGAACTTCAATCCGTTAGAATAAAGCTTCTGATACTTTACGGTATCAAAAACATAATAGAAAGCTCCCTTGCGCGACGACTCTTTCTCTTTTTCATTCAGTTTGTTGAGAATACCAAGCGACAACATCTTCTTGGTGAAGTTTCGCTTGTCGAAAGGGGCTTCGTAGATCGCCTCGTAGAGACTTTGTAATTGAGGCAATGTAAACTTGGGCGGAAGTAATTCGAAGCCGATGGGATGATTCGCTACTTTCTGTCGCAACATCTCTTTCGCTTTCGTCACCATCTTCTTGTGGTCAAAGATGAGCGGTGGGAACTTGTTCAGTGGAAACCACTTTGCTTCGTGCTCGCGCTGCATTTGTTCGTTGTAGTCGGCTATGTTGATCAGCGCGAAGTATGCGATCGAAACTACTCTCCCGGCACTGTCGCGGCTCACGTCGCTGAACGTGTAGAGCTGCTCCATATAATTGTTCTTCATGCCCGTGAGATCATACAGGACACGTGCGGCGGCCTCATCCGAGTTTTCGTCTTTACCAACAAAACCTCCCATGAGAGACCATTTTCCTTTCTCGGGCTCGAAGCCCCGGCGGATGAGAAGGGCCTTCAGGTTATCGCCATCGAAACCGAAGATGATGCAGTCTACAGCTATCAGGATCTTCTGATAGCTTTTGTAACTATTGATGTCCACACTCTAAAAATACACTATAGCGCGGGAATTTCATCATGTTGGCCCGGTGGACCTAACGATAGTAGAGCTCGTTCCAACGCAGCTCGTTCCGGAACTGGTAGAGGTCGGTTTTTTTACCGATCAAAGTGAACTCTATACCGGCCATGTCAGCAAAGTCCTGCAGATGTTCGGAGGTAAGATTCTGGCTGTAGCAAGTATGATGTGCGCCGCCGGCGAGGATCCAAGCTGCGCAGCCGGTGTTCATGTCGGGATAAGGCTTCCAGAGCACGCGAGCCACAGGCAACTTCGGAAGTTCATTCACTGGCTTCACCGCCTCCACTTCATTCACCAGCAACCGAAATCGATTG
The DNA here is from genome assembly GCA_964490505.1 of uncultured Ohtaekwangia sp. Classification (GTDB taxonomy): domain Bacteria; phylum Bacteroidota; class Bacteroidia; order Cytophagales; family Cyclobacteriaceae; genus ELB16-189. The sequence continues at coordinate 718,119 of CAZBCP010000004.1, forward strand.
CCCATGTCGATCACCGAAGCGTTGATCGCGGGACCGGCTGCCGAATTGAAAACAAGACGAACGGGATCGGGTTTGCCGCCGATGCCGAGCGGATGAATCTCACACGAAGGTTTTCCATCGGCGATCGACTCGCAGATCTCCAGCATGTGTGCACCAAGTACCATTGGGTTCGACGGATCGAAATGATAGGTGTAGTCTTCCATGAAAGAATTGCCTCCTTTCAACCCACTGCCCATCACTTTCATTGCTCTCACAAGGGCAGCAGTTTTCCAATCGCCCTCTGCACCAAAGCCGTAACCGGATGCCATCAAACGCTGCACCGGCAAACCCGGCAGCTGATGCAAGCCGTGAAGATCTTCGAAGGTATCGGTAAAGCCCTTGAAATTGCCTTGCTCAAGGAATGCGCGCAAACCTAGTTCTATCCTTGCAGCTTCGCGAAGCGACTTGCTGTGATCGGCATTCGATTTAAACGAGCTTGCCATTTTATAGCTCGACTCATACTCTTTAACAAGGCTATCAATTGAAGCATCAGAAACTTCATTGATAACTTTTACGAGATCACCAATTCCATAACCGTTAACGGAATAACCAAACCTGATCTCAGCCTCAACTTTGTCGCCATCGGTAACTGCAACCTGTCGCATGTTGTCGCCGAAGCGGCAGAACTTCGCTCCCTGCATATCGTGCCATCCTGCGGCGGCTCGCATCCAAACGCCAATTCGCTGATGGACGTTGGTGTCCTTCCAATGGCCGACAACAACTTTTCTATTCAATCGCATACGCGACATGATGAACCCGAACTCACGATCGCCATGCGCGCTCTGATTCAGGTTCATGAAATCCATGTCGATATCCTTCCAGGGGATATCGCGATTGAACTGTGTATGAAGATGAAGCAGCGGTTTACGAAGGATCTTGAGTCCACCGATCCACATCTTGGCCGGCGAGAAAGTGTGCATCCATGCAACAATACCGATACAACTGGTGTTGGTGTTCGCTTCCTGGCAGATCTTGTAGATCTCCTCCGGAGTTTTCAACACCGGTTTGAAGACAACTTTAATCGGAAGGGCACCGCCTAATTCCTTTGCAATCTCCTGTGAGTGTTGATTGACAGTATTTAATACGTCTTCGCCATACAGGAATTGGCTTCCGGTGACGAACCAAACTTCAATATTTTTAAAATCCATCATAATTATTGTCCATAGTAAGAGTCGGGGCCATGCTTGCGCTCGAAGTGTTTCTTTATCAGCGCATCTTTCAAACGGGGAGCGTTGGGATTTACCTGTTTGGTAATGAAGGCCATCTGTGCGATAGACTCCAGTACCGCACTATTATAAACTGCCTTGTTCATTGTCTTTCCCCACGTGAATGGTGCGTGGTTACCGACAAGGATCATTTCAACTTCTTTATAGTCAAGCTTGCGGTCACGAAGACAGTTCAGTATCTGGAAGCCTGTTTCGTGTTCGTAGTTGCCTTTGATCATGCTGTCGTCCATGGGAGGCGCGCAAGGAATATCGATGGTCAGGTGATCGGCATGAGTCGTCCCAAGGATCGGTATGTCGGTTTGTGTTTGCGCCCAGGCTGTCGCATACGTTGAGTGAGTATGAACGATGCCGCCGATATCTGTCCAATGCTTATAAAGGACTGCGTGAGTAAGCGTATCGGATGAGGGGCGAAGTTTACCATCAACTGTTTTTCCTTCGAAGTCGACGATCACCATCTTCTCCGGCGACAGCTCATCGTAAGGAATACCGCTTGGTTTAATAGCGAACACACCTGCCTTCCGGTCGACCGCACTCACATTTCCGAACGTGAACAGAACGAGTCCGAGCTTGGGCAACTGCATATTGCCCTGGTATGCTTCTTCGCGAATGTTACTGTATGAACTCATAGTTTGGAACCGAACGCAAGATACTGACGGTATCTCTTTTCGTAGATCGTCGAGCGGGATGTGTCGGGCTTGTAATTTAAGTCAAATCCCTGTCCCATCGTATTCATTGCTTCTTCGGCATTGGGATAGATCCCGGCAACGGTGGCGGCAAACATTGCAGCGCCCATGGCACACGTTTGCTCCGACTTGTGAATCTTGATCGGCATGTTCATCACATCGGCCATCATCTGCATGATGTAGGGTGACTTCCTTGCAACGCCGCCGAGGCCGATCAGTCCTTTCACGGGAACATTCTCCTGGTTGAATCTCTCCACGATAGCTTTTGCTCCGAAGCAGGTTGCTTCTACCCACGCCCGGAACATCCGCGGCGCGTCGGTGCCGAGGTTCAGGCCCATGATTGCGCCTGTTAATTCCTGGTTGGCATCTGGTGTACGACGACCGTTAAGCCAATCGACCGCGAGCTCGCTGTGCTCATCGACGGGAAGTTTCGAAGCTTCGTCACTCAGTGATGCAATGATCTTGTCTTCGATGCCATCGACGGATGAACCAATAAATTTCTTCACAGGCCACATCAGCATGTTCTTGTACCACGCGTAGGTATCGCCAAAGGCGGACTGTCCCGCTTCGAGACCGATCATGCCGGGAAGTATCGATCCGTCGACCTGGCCGCAAATACCTTTGACAAGCTTGCTGCCCATTTCTGCCCGGGGGATCACCATCATATCGCATGTAGATGTTCCCATGACTTTGCTGAGATAATAGGGTTCGATCTGTCCGCCGACGGCGCCCATGTGACAATCGAAAGCTCCGATGCCGATCATTACATCGTTTGGAAGTCCCAGCCGTTCGGCCCATGCCGCGCTGATCTTTCCGGCTGGTTTGTCGGATGTATAGGTGTCTTTAAAGAGTCGCGATGTAAATCCCTTCAGTAATGGATTCAATGAAGAGAAGAAATCGTCGGGAGGAAGGCCGTTGAATGCTTCGGACCAAAGAGCTTTGTGACCGGCAGAACATACACCGCGTCTCAGCTTCGTAACATCATTGCCGCCTGTTAATAAGAACGGGATCCAGTCGCAGTGTTCAACCCATGAATGGATCGCCTTACGAACTGCTTCATCCTTGCGAAGGATATGCAGCAACTTCGCCCAAAACCATTCGGACGAATAAATGCCTCCAACGTATTTGAGATAATTTGTTTCGAACTTCGTGGCGTGCTCGTTGATCGCGGCAGCTTCTTTCACGGACGTGTGATCTTTCCAGAGCACGAACATCGCGTTCGGGTTGTCACGAAACTCCGGTGTAAGAGACAACGGTGTACCGGTCTTGTCGACGGCAATGGGTGTAGACCCGGTGGTGTCGACGCTGATGCCTTTTATATTCTTGCGTACCTGTTCACCGGCCTTGCGGAGACATTCCTTTACCGTGATCTCCAGGCTTTCGACATAATCGAGTGGATGTTGGCGGAACTGGTTTTCGGCGGGATTGCAATAGAGTCCTTCTTTCCAGCGGGGATAGTAGTGGACGGCGGCAGCGATCTCTTCGCCGTTGTTAGCATTCACGATGAGAGATCTAACGGAGTCGGTGCCGAAGTCGATACCGATCACAAATGAGTCACCACGCATAATCAATGATTATGTGTAAAAGTAACACTTTTTAAAAAAACCTACTTGTTGTTCTTGTTTTGCTTCAGGTCGCGGAAGAAACGTGCCCAGTTGAAGGGGTTCAACAAAGGATTGACACGCGGCTGGAATCTCTCAGTAACCGAACTGGCATACTGATCCATATAATATTTGTAGTTCTGTGCCCCATCCATTGGCGTGGTCTTAAGCATGAGAGCCATCAATTCAGCATTGAGTTGTCTCGGGTCCACACCATTATCGAAAGGAACATTAAGAGCGAGCACAGCTTGCTTGAAAACTTCTTCCGTCGGGAAAGGCATGATAGTAACTTCCTTCAGGTAAGTCACATCCTCCACCATCTCGATCACGAGAGTCATGAAGTCTGAATGATAGTTGGGAATAACAGTAGACTGTCGCACGAAACCGACGGCGCTGATCACAACGCTATCGCCAACGAGAACCGGCATTGAAAAGAAACCCGTGCGATTGGTGGTGGTACCACGTCCTGCTTTTGGAACGTAGATGTGTACACCGGGGATTGGACCGCTTGAGCTATCCGACGAAATCACGACACCGGAAAGCTGGATAACCCGCTTTGTGGACTGTGCTTCGGCCGAAAAACCGATGAGGGCCGCTAATATGATCAAAACAACTATTCTCACGGGAAACAGTCTTCAAAGTTAGAACATTACGCTATAATACCCATAAATTTCGTCGCTGAAAAATGAGGTTAAAGCACTTTAATATCGACCCTGGTGCCCAGATTTTCGGGGCTTGCTCCGACCCCTCGCGCCTCCGTATCCTTAACCTGATTTTAGCCAACGGAGAGATGTGTATCACCGACCTGGAACAGATACTGGAGTTCACTCAAACAAAAACCTCCCGGCACCTGATTTACCTCAAAAATTCGGGGATACTTACCACTCGTAAATTTAATCAGTGGGTTTTCTACCAGATCAAAGACGAGGTAACGGAGATCATCATGCAGATCTTCACGTTTCTCCGTCGCGACCCGGTCTTGCAAAAAGACCAACAGGTGTTCCAGACGATGTATAACAACCGGGAGCTCACGCTGAACAAGCTCAAAATAAAACCGGCGAGCCAGGTATGAGGGATGTAAAAAAATATAAGTGCGTTTTCTTCGATCTCGATCACACGCTTTGGGATTACGAAACGAATTCTGAGGAGGCGCTGTTGGAGCTTTATGAACAATATGAGCTGGCAAAGATGGGAAGCGTACCGTTCAATGAATTCTACAAAGGCTTCGTGAGGATCAACAACGAGATCTGGGACAGTTACGATCGCGGGCTCATTCCGAAAGAAGTTATTCGCAACGAGAGATTCGACAGGGTGTTCAGGAACGCGGGTATTGTTAACTACAATTTGTCGATGAGGTTTTCGGAAGACTACGTCAACGAGTCGCCCAAGAAAGCAAATCTTGTAGCGCACGCGAAGGATGTTCTCGACTATCTCCATCCTCGCTATGCGTTGTATATTATCACGAATGGATTCGAAGAGATCCAGTCGACGAAGCTGGCGTCGTCGGGCATTACAAATTATTTCAAAGGTGTGGTAACGTCGGCGAGGGCTGGTTATAAGAAACCGGAGAAAGGTATTTTTGATTTTGCTCTTCGTGAGAATGGCTTCACGTGTTCCGACAGCATTATGATAGGTGATAATTTACTGACTGATATTGCGGGGGCACGAAGCGCCTCAGTTGACACAGTTTACTATAATCCATATAAATTGCAGCACGAAGAAAATGTTACCTACGAGATCCACAGTCTCAAAGAATTAATGTCGATACTCTAAAATTTGATATATGCCGAAAGGATTCTTCCACGTACCAACTCCGAAAAACGAACCAGTATTATCATACGCTCCCGGCTCGAAAGAACGCGAGGCGATCAAGAAGGCACTCGATGAAGCAAGGTCGAAAGAGATCGATATACCTATGTACATCGGCGGAGATGAGGTAAGAAGCGGTAACAAAAAAGCGATCACTCCTCCCCACGATCACAAGCACATCCTCGGTTATTATCACCAGGGCGACAAGAGTCATGTGGAGCAGGCGATCAATGCCGCGATGGGTGCTAAAGAAGCATGGGCTCAGCTGAGCTGGGAACATCGCGCGTCGATCTTTTTAAAAGCAGCCGATCTCCTGGCAGGTCCTTATCGCTACAAAATGAATGCGGCAACGATGCTTGGTCAATCGAAGAATGCTTACCAGGCGGAGATCGACTCGGCTTGCGAGCTTATCGATTTCCTCCGCTTCAATGTCTATTTCATGACGGAGATCTACAACGAACAGCCCATCTCGAGCCCCGGTGTTTGGAACAGGCTGGAGTACAGGCCGCTCGAAGGATTTACGTTTGCCCTCACTCCTTTCAACTTTACGGCGATCGGGGGAAATCTTCCGACCAGCATGGCGCTGATGGGAAATACTGTGGTGTGGAAGGCGTCGAATACGCAGATCTATTCAGCCAATGTTTTCATGCAGATCCTGAAAGCAGCGGGCCTCCCCGATGGCGTGATCAACCTCGTGCACGTGAGCGGTCCGGATGCGGGAGATGTGATCTTTGCGCATAAGGATTTTGGTGGAATACAGTTCACAGGCGGAACGAACACTTTTAATAACATTTGGAAAACGATCGGCAACAACATCGGTACATACAGATCATATCCAAGAATTGTAGGTGAGACCGGTGGTAAAGATTTTGTGCTTGCTCATAAGAGCGCGGATGCAAAAGCACTGGCGGTTGGCATTGCACGTGGCGCTTTCGAGTACCAGGGACAAAAATGTTCCGCGGCTTCGAGAGCCTATATTCCGTCGAACCTCTGGGAGGATGTAAAAAAATATTTGGTCGAGGACCTGAAGAGCATGAAGATGGGCGGTGTCGAGGATCTCGGCAATTTCATAAACGCGGTGATCGACGAGAAATCGTTCACTTCTATCACGAACTATATTGAGAACGCTCGCAAGAACCCGATGAACGAGATCATCGCCGGTGGCAAGTATGATAAGTCGAAAGGTTATTTTATTGAGCCGACTGTTATCGTTACAAAAGATCCGACGTCGGTAACGATGTGTGAAGAGATCTTCGGGCCGGTGTTGACTTTATATGTTTATGATTCTGAGAACTTCGAAGACACACTGGAGCTTGTCGATAACACTTCGCCTTATGCGTTGACTGGTTCGATATTCGCGAACGATCGTTATGCGATCGAGATGGCGACGAAAAAGCTCACGAACTCGGCGGGTAACTTCTACATCAACGACAAGCCAACTGGCGCTGTGGTTGGTCAGCAGCCTTTTGGTGGCGCTCGTGGCTCGGGCACGAACGATAAAGCGGGCGCGAAGGTGAACTTGTTGCGTTGGGTGTCATTGAGGACGATCAAAGAAACATTTGTGAGTCCAACCGATTATCGCTATCCATTTCTTGACAAATGAAAATACTAAGTGTTGTTCTTACCCTGATGGCTTTGACTGCTTCTGCGCAGGAGAAGATCTTTCTCTATGCTGATCATAGCGCGGCCGATGCGCCTTACATTGAATCGTTCCCTGCTCCGAAGTCGAACGGTATCACGATCCTTGTTTGTCCGGGTGGTGGATATACGCAACTGGCGGTTGATCATGAGGGCAAGGATGTTGCGAAGTTTTATAATAAGAGTGGTTTCGATGCGTGGGTGCTTCATTATCGTGTGAACCAGGATGGAAAGTATTCGTATCGTTACCCGGATCAATACAACGACGTGACGACGGCGATGAAAATTGTAAAGTCGAAGGCAAAAGATGCGGCGAAGGTTGGCATCATCGGTTTTTCGGCGGGTGGACATCTCGCGTCGATGGCGACGACAATGCATGTTGAAAATTCGCGACCGGCATTCTCGATGTTGATCTATCCTGTTATAGCGATGAGTGGCGATATCGTGCACAAAGGAAGTCGTGAAAATCTGCTTGGAAAAGATCCGGATGAGAAGCTTGCGGATTCGCTATCGACCCAGAACCGTGTTGATAAGAACACTCCTCCTACTTTTATCGTGTATTCCACAGACGATGATGTGGTGATGGTTGAGAATGGCATTGTGTTCTATGAGGCGCTTCATAAGTACAATGTGCCCGCCACGATACATATTTTCGATCATGGCGGACACGGATATGGATTGGCTCCGAAGGATCCGGTCATCAGTATTTGGCCGAAGCTGAGCGTGGAGTGGATAAAAACTTTGAAATTTAAGTAGCCGAAGAGCTCCCGCTCTATATCACTTAAAAACTACTCGCTCTTCAACGACGTTGCCGGGTTGATTCTTGCCATTGTCAGCGTGAGGTAGCCTAGGGTAATCCACGATAGTAAAATCAAAAACACTCCCGCGCCAATGAATATGCCTGGGTTCAACGTAACGCGATAAGCAAAATTCTGAAGCCAGTTTTTCATAATCCAGACTACAAGCGGTGTAGCGATGATTACGGCAATCAAAATCAGAATAGTAAAATCCTTAAGCAACAAAACTACGAGACTACCGAACTCAGCACCGAGAACTTTCCTTACACTGATCTCTTTAGTCTTGTTGCGGAATGTGAGCGCTGCGATTCCCAGCAGTCCAAAGCAGGCAATCAAAATGGCTACTCCGGAGAATACAATGATAACGCGATTGATGTTTTGCTCGTTGCGATACTGTTGGTTAAGGTTATCGGCCAGGAAGAAGAACTCGAACGTAAACCTGTTGTCGAATTTCTTCCATGTCCCTTCTATTTCCTTGATCGTTTTGCTGAAATCACCGGTGTTGAGTTTTAGAACGATGTAATTGAAACCATTATTTCCCAATTTGATCAACAATGGTTTTACTGAGTGATGCAGGGATTGAAAATTAAAATCTTTCACGACACCGATAACAGTCGCCTTCATGGCATCGCCATCTCGCTCCCAGGTAATTTGCTTTCCAACCGGATGATCTAGCTGAAGATTGTGCGCAGTAGTTTCGTTGATCAGAAACGCATTGTTGGCATCCGCAGGATTCTCCCTTAGAAAATCACGTCCTTCGGCCAACGAAATGTTCAATACCTTAAGAAAATCGTGATCAACAACGAGTTCAGAAGCATCAATGCCATTTTCAGGATGAGTCGACTCAAAAATTTCATTTTGATTGAATGATCGACCTGGAATGTTAGATGCTGCTGAAACTTCTTTCACACCCGCAAGTTGCCTGAATTCCGTCTCCACGTCTGCGAATCGGTCTCTCAATGCATCCTGATTTTTTACTGGTATTACGATCACTTCCTCTTTGTTAAAACCAACAGACCTGTTTTGAACTGCCTGGAGCTGATTGAAGATTACGACAGCGGCACAAATCAGTACCATCGATGCGCTGAATTGAAAAACGGTAAAGGCCTTGCGTACCGAAGTTCCCTTTGGACTTTGCAAAAATTTACCCTTCAGCACCGCTGTCGGTTTTACCGACGATAAGTAAAACGACGGATAAATACCGGCAACAAGTCCAACCACTATTCCGATCGCTGCCAAAATCGCGATCAATGAGATCATCGAAAACTGAACTGTACTTTCTGTCAAAACGTTGAACATTGGAACCAGTGTCTGAATCATAGCAAGCGACACCAGCATCGCTGCCAAGGCCACGAGCAAAGATTCACCAGTGAACTGAATAATGAGTTGCCTTCTTAAAGCGCCGAGTGATTTGCGTATACCGATCTCCTTTGCACGGCTTGCTGATTGTGCGGTCGTAAGATTAATGAAGTTGATGCACGCGATGACAAGGATCAGGATCGCAGCGGCAATCAACATATAAACGTAATCGATGTTGCCATTACCCTCCAGTTCCCAGCGAACGTTTGATTTGAGGTGAATATCAGTAATAGGTTGAAGTTTCAATCCATAATGATTGTCCTCAAGGTGTTTGAAATCTTCAGCTGACCAATTCACATAATTTTTGAGCCAGGGCATTAACTTACTTTCAAGCCTTTTTGCATCCGCTCCAGGTTTCAGTCTTACATAATTATAGTGTCCGAAATCTGCCCAGGTGTAGTACTGACTTTGCGGATCCTCTTGTGCTTTTTGAAGAACATAGGAAACGAGGAAGTCGAAATGAAAATGCGAAAGCTCCGGAACATCTTTGAAGACCGCTACTACTTCAATAAGATTTTTGTCGTCATTGATTGAGAGAAATTTCCCGACGGGGTTTTCATCATCGAAGTATTTGTGTGCAGCTTTTTCTGATATCAGCAAGCCACCCATTTTTTTCAGCGCCTTGTCGGGATCACCTTTTATGATTGGAAATGAAAAAACTTTGAAGAAGGTGGTATCAACTGCCAGCACACCGGTTTCGTCGTATTGAATATTTTTCTGTGGGTTGCGGATGGAGAACGTTTCGCGTGTGAGGCCGGGGCCCCAGAGAGGAGAAAGGCTTACGGCATTTTCTACTTCAGGAAAGTCGTGCACCATCGCCTGTGCGAGCGGATGAGGAGTGCGTGTTTGTGGATTGTCATTTTCCCAGATAACGCGATAGATATTTTCTGAACCTTCATGAAATTTATCGTACGCGAGTTCTCTGCGAAGATATTGGATGATGAGGAACACGCATGTGATGCCCAGGGCAAGCCCAACAATGTTGATGAGACTGTAATATTTATTCTTGAGCAGATTGCGAAGGGAGATCTTTAAATAATTTATGATCATAATCCAGGTTAAGGGTTTCGATGCCTTTGCCATTTTCGGACCAGCCTGTAAAACTTCCAATTAGCGAGGTTTATTAAGGTATTTTAGAAGATTTACCGTTCGGTTGTGAGCTTTGGTGTTCGGTGGCGGGCATCGGTCTTTTTAAAAACTTCATCATTCAACATTCAGCAATCATTATTCAATATTCCAGCTATCGAAACCGGAATATTGAATAGTGAACAGGGAATTTTGAATGTTGAAGTTTATCAAATGTTTCCTTCCGAAGAAACACCTGGTTCGTCTTTATACCACTTGATATTCCTCGAAAAATACATCACCACCGCGATGATGATAAACAATCCAAGACTGCCGATCAGCAACGAGAAATCTTGTGCTTGGATGATCACGAATATGAACGTATAGAAGAGCGTCATCACACCGGAGAAAAGCAGCGCCAGTCCTCGCGGTTTCAGGAAGGTCATCGAATAAAGCGTGAGCAACAGCACCGTTGCGATCGATGAGATCGCGTATGCGATGTTGTAGCCAAGATGCTCCGATATTGAAAGCAGCAGCGTATAGTATACGATCAACGCAACACCGATCAGGATATATTGGAACGGATGGATCCGCACCTTTCGCGTGATCTCCACAAGAAACAACGCCGTGAATGCGAGAAGGATGATCAGCGCAGCGTACTTGGCGGTGCGCATACTCTTTTGATATTGATCAGCAGGGATCAACAATCGCACGCCGAATTCTGTTCCGGTGAATACTTGCTCGTCGTTCGACCATTGATCTGGCAGCGGACGATTGAATGCGAGGATCTTCCAGGTCGACTTAAAGCTTGTGTCGGTGATCTCTCGTGTTGTGGGGAGCATCTTTCCATCGAAACTTGGTGATGGCCAATTCCCCGACAATGAAACTGCAGTTGTTTTGCCAACCGGTATGAAGTACATCTTCTCGCTGCCTTTGAGCTCGAGCTGGATATTGAAACTTTTTACGATGTCGTTGCCGCTCGTCCAATCGAACGGAACAACGATACCGGTTGTCGCAACGCCAACATCGGCCGACGACTCCGAAGCAAACGATGTTTCACCCGATGTGATCTTAGGATTCTCATGGATGCCTTGCAGATCGCTGATACCGATAACGAGTTCTGCGTCGCTCCAGATCACTTGTTCGTCGGGGATGTTCCATTTTGCAAAGCTGATGTTGCCGAACTTCGATTGTATGCTCACTTTCGAATCATAAACGGCGACATCGAAAATTCCGCGGTGGAGAACTTCGGGGGCAACGGTCCCATTGATGTTGAGATCTTCGGGAACGAAGTATGCTTTATTGATCGTCTCGATGCGGCGACGGACCTTGACGCCGGCAGTCCATTCTTCGATGTCTTCATATTTTTTGTATGGGATCATGAGCACGGGACCGGTCAGCGTTTGACTGGCGGCCCATTTACCAGAGACTTCGGCGATCACTTCGTCGGCGCGGGTTTGACGTTCGTAGATCAGGTCTTGTACCATACTTGATGGGATCAGCAGGATCAGCATAAGAATGCCGATCGATGCGAGTTTAATGATGACTGATTCTTTAACCCAGTTATTGAATCGGTCCAGCAGGGATTGTTCTTCCATATTGATTAATTGTTAGAGTTTCGTTTTTGGATGTGTTGCTTACTTTACTGAAAATTCCTTCGAGCACAGGAAGCATACTTGCGAGATGATGTGTTTTGATGACGAGGTTCCAGAGTGCTTCGAATTTTTTCCAGCCGCCTGCGTAGAGAAAATGTTTGATCATGTGCTTCATTGAATCGTGATTGACTGATCCGCGGAAGATGTTGCTCCACGAATAGAATTCGCGATAAGCACGATGGTATCCTGACTCGACTTGTTCGGCCGTCATGCGCTTTGTTTTGTAGACGACGTGGCGAGTATCGTAGAGGTCCCAATTATTGGTTGTCAGTCGACCTTGCGCTTGCATCTCTTGATACAGTGCCGTTCCGGGATATGGGGTGAGTATATGATAAGTGGAAGTTGTGATCGCATTCTCGACACCCCATTCGACGGTGCGGGAGAATACATCCTGATCGTCGTCGTCGAGGCCGAAAACAAAGCTTCCGTTGATCATGATGCCGAGATCGTGAAGTCTTTTCACGGCGTCCTGGTAATCGCGTTTGAGATTTTGTTTTTTATTGCTTTGAAGAAGATTCCCTTCCGAAAATGTTTCGAAGCCGACGAAGAGACTTCGAAGTCCTGCGTTGGCAGCTTTCTCGATCAGGTTTCCGCGGAGAATAGAGTCGACGGTGCCTGCGGCCTGGAATACGCGATTCATTCCTCTCATGCCTTCGAACAGTGCGGAGGCAAACTTTTCGTTGCCGAGTAAGTGGTCATCCAAAAAATAAAGGTGACGACCGGGAAGGCGATCTATCTCGGCGAGGGCATCGTCGACAACTTGTGTATAGAATGATCTGCCGCCTTCGAAGAAAGCGTCTTTATAACAAAAGGAACAATGGTGTGGACATCCGCGAGTGACGACGATAGAGTTTGGTACGAGATAGAGATGTCGTTTGATCAGGTCGCGGCGGATGGGTGGAAGTTTCGATAGATCGCGTACGGAGGAGAAGTATCTTTTCTTCGGTCGGCCTTCGCGAAAGTCTTTGAGGAACTGAGGCAATGTTTCTTCGCCGGGTCCGAGGAAGATAGTGTCGGCGTGTTGGGCGGCTTCTTCGGGGAGAGAGGTAACGTGGAGTCCGCCGAGGATCACGTAAGAACCGCGTGATCGATAATGATCGGCGATGCGATATGAGCGATAGGCGTTGGTGATGTAGACTTGTATGACCACGAGGTGAGGGCTGTCGTTGAGATTTAAATTTTCGACGTGCTGGTCTTGCAGTTCGATGTCGTCGGAGTCGGAGAAATATGCGGCGAGGGTGGCGAGGCCGAGTGGTGGGAAGAGCGAGTATTTGATTGGGCGCCAGAAAGGGCCTGCCTGTCCGGTAGGCAGGCTTTCGGCTTCGGTGAGGGCGGGGAGGATCATCTTAACTTTCATATCGCTGAATTAAAAAGTACTTTTAATTTAAAAGTTGCTATATAAAATTTTTTATTTCTTCTGGTTTTTGATGACCTCTTCCATGGCGTCGAGGTGTTTTTTGAAGGCGGTGCGGCCGCGTTCGGAGATCTTGTAGCGTGTGTTGGGTTTACGGTCGACGAATGATTTTTGGACGATGAGATATTTTTCGCGTTCGAGGGCTTTGATGTGGGTGGCGAGGTTGCCGTCGGTGGTTTGCAATAGTTCTTTTAGTGTATTGAAATCATATGATTCATTGGCGGCGAGTACGCCCATGATCTGCAGTCGTGCGCGATGCTCGAGGACTTTGTCAAAATTTTCGAACGGGTTTTTCATCGATCGTATTTCCTGAACATCAGAGCTCCATAAAAGATGTGAAATATACCGAAGCCGGTGGCCCAAAAGAAAAGTCCGTATCCGGAAAGGAAGGCGCAGACGATGCCGAGGATGATTTCGGAGTATCCCAGGTATCGGACTTCTTCGTAGAGGTTGGGGCTGGCGGCGATGAGGGCGAGGCCGTAGAAGATGAGGCAGCCGGGGGCGACGAATTCGTAGTTGCCGTAGAGTATTTGAGTGATGATGACGAGTCCGCCGGTAACGAGGGGTATGGCGAGGTTGATGATGACGCGGTATGTGGCGGGTGTCCAGAGGGTGGTGCCGTGTTTTTTCGCTTGTCGGCCGGAGAGGATGAATCCGGTGATGAGGGAGGCGCCGAGGACGAGTATGGCGATGGTGGCGAGAGGGAGGAGGAGTTGGGGGGCTTTTCGGATGATGTGGTAGTCGGATCCGTATCTGTAGTTGGGGATGGCCATGTTGTAGGAGAAGTAGAGGGCGGCGGCGGCGCCGATGAGGGCGTAGATTCCGGCGAGGATGCCGGAGAGGCCGCTGAGGGAAATGAATTTTGACGATTTCTCCATGATGTTTCGGATGGAGGCGAGGTCGTCGTGGATCTCCTGCTGGCTTTTCATGCTAAAAGTACTTTTATTCTCAAAGTAAATATACGACTAAACGCGAATTGGGTTGAAGGGAGGGGAAATTTGTTGAAAAAATATGTTGATGGTGGAGTATTTGGCCTGAATGATGTATAATTGCACCCCGAATGAACTGGAGCCAGTTCAGGGTTCATTCGACAGTATTCCTCCTTAGCTCAGCTGGTTAGAGCACCTGACTGTTAATCAGGGGGTCCTTGGTTCAAGTCCAAGAGGGGGAGCGAGAAATTAGCCTTGTAGTGGATACTGCGGGGCTTTTTTATTTTGGGACCTACCGATAGTCAACAGGGGGTCCAAGGAAACAATGCCTTACAGCAAGCCTAATCAATACTTGACGTTTCTTTCACATTTGTTGGTGTTATGAAGATTGATTTTAATTGATCTAATGTCGATATCTCTTCTTGAGTCAAGGTACATTGAAATCTTGCCTCAGATTTCGCGCCTAGTATGCGAAGGGATTTATCTTCGTCACTATAACACTGTCTAGAGGGCGCCAAACTCTTCTAGAGAGGATGTAAAAGCGCCGGCGGTTTTAGCGACGCGCTAACTAGCATTCAGGTTTTATTCGCCGAACCGTTCTAGAGTCCTGAACCTGAGGATTCCCATAAAGCGTGTTTGGCCTAAAGTTGTGCTCGATCCAGTCTATAAATTCGTATTTCCATGGGTCATTCTTCACGGATCGATGACCCTGACGCTGGATAATCAAAGAGGCTAATTGAGAAGGGATTGTGACAGCCTTATCTCCGAAATAATAGAATTGATCAGAAAGAAGGACGTTCTTCCACTAAGGTCCCGTTTCCGATTCATAAGCGAATGAACACTCAACCTCAATTTGCCTTCTACGTCCCTCTCAAAATCGAAAATGCAATCACCAACTCTTCGACGAAAGTCATCATTGAATACATCTGGAATTTTACCTTTCAGCTTCTTTCTGCAAAACCGGTCATACTCCGAAAATGGCAATGATTGACTAACCCTCATTGCATAAACGATTCTTCCAGAATAATTGACCCCATTCACATTCTTGGACCCAAAACCAACAACCCAATCTCCAGGTTTCGCAACAAGGCGAATTTTCGGCTTGCAGATTGCCAGGGTGCAGATGCCAAAGAACGGATTCGGTGCTGCGCCACGATCGACCTTAATAGTATATGTGTACAGAATCATTAAACTCTAATCCTCTTCAAAATAGTCGCCATCGACTCGCTTGACCTCGTAAGTCTGTTGAACTGTGACCCCAAGATTAAAGTCGATCATGTACTGGGCTAGTTGTTCACCGTCAATTAGAACAATCTTCGTCTCGTTACGTGGCTGATAACCTCTGGCTTCGGGCGAAAAATGAGAGGTTGTTATAAACACGCCCTTCTTAGCTCCCTGACCGGCGAGAGCGCCCACGAACTTTTGCAGTTCTGGACGGCCCACTACATCTTTCCACCGTTTGGCTTGAATGTAAATAACATCGAGGCCCAGGCGATCTTCTTTGATTATGCCATCGATTCCCTCATCGCCGGATTTACCGATTGACTGGCCTGCTTCCTTGAATGTCCCACCATATCCCATTTTTACAAGAAGTTCAACGACAAGCGTTTCAAAGAAGCCATAAGAACACGACTTTACTCTTTGCAAAAGCTCTTGGGCCAGATTTTTTCTGATGTTGACATAACTGGCATCAAGAATCTCTTCAGGAGTTGATGCGGTCGTCGCGTCTGCTATTTCTTCTGTGGGTCTGCCGTCGTCCTTCGGTCTCACGTTTTCCACATATGCGGGATACTGCCTGAGAAATTTGATATTGATTTGGTGAGGCTTAGCGGCAAGCGCAGACTTACCAGCTTCGGTTATTTTGAAGTGTGCGCGACGGGTGTTCTCGATCAACCCGGCCATTTTAAGGTGAGCCTTGGCCCAAAACACCCTGTTGTAAAATACTCGTTGATTTCCGCTCGGTAAGAAAGTGTTCAATTCTTGATCATTTCAAAATTCTTTTAAGTTCTGAGCTAAAGACGTCTTTATTATCAACAATCTGCTGTATGTATTCCCGAATCTCATCCAATTGTTCGGTTTTCCAGTCCGTTGGGATTAAGGCTTGGGCCTTCCGCCAAAACTCTGATATAGAATATCCGGAACTTTGATATCTGCTGACCGGACAAGGATAATCCAAAATCCTGTATTCGATGTCTTGAAATAGATGAGAGTGACCGTTGATACTATTCAACTTCAGTCGCACGTATAACAGCTTCAAAGTACCTCTTCGATGCGACTAAGTCTTTCTGTTAATTCGGTGAACTTCTCCTGGATGTGGGCGACGAAACTCCCGTCGTAAATGCCAAGGTAGATCTTATCGGTCGACATATAGTGAGAGTCCCATTCCCACCACGGCCAGTGGTTCGTACCGGAAGCAGGACCAAGTGCCTCCTTCAGTTTCATTTTTACTCCTTCGGGTACTTCAACGTCCCACGATTTCTTGCGCCGGCATATTCCGTAAAAAAGACGCTGTCGGTCCATCCCAAACCCGATACTGATGAACTTCCAGGACGACCTGGTAAAATAGAACCCCGTCTGGTTCTCCCCGAACGTACCCAATTCCTCCGTCAACTCGTAATCATTTTTAGGCAGCAAATTGAGTTGCTTCGACAGTGAGTCGGTGAGTTTACTGACAACCGAATTGTAGATAGACTTATGAATCTCAAATACAGCTTTGAGTGAGTCCTCTCCATTCTTGAGAATGCTATCGGAAATTTCGTCGACAAGTGAATCTTCCATATTCTGTCCCGTTAGATATTTAATGAGATTTATATATTGAACTATTGTTTCGCGAATGATGGGCTGTAGGGCCACTTCTTTATTGCATGCCTGCAGCCATTCGATGATATGATCTGAGTAAGAGATATGTTTACAATCAATCGGCGACGATGGTCCGTCCATAGTTCCTTTAGACAAGTCCGACGGCTCTCTTCCATCGAGTGTCAGGTACAAGAGATGAAATTCTTTGAACTTTCCTGAGCAGTAGCTATGATATCTCAACAATTGATTTTTCTGGTCGCCTGCGTAGATCTTGTTTTCGATAGCTACTGCCTGGCCGGCGTTGTTCCTTACAAGGATATCGATGCGACCACCTTCCTTCCACTGGGTATCAATGAACCCGATATGTTTTTCAATTTGAACAACGGCGCCATTCAATGAGAACTCCTGCAGGCCCGTCTGCCTCAGAAACAACTCCAGAAATACCGTTCCCTTTCCATGATTGCCCTTAGGATCCAGCAGTTGGGCAACAAATGCTGAATGCGTACGGGTTTCGCTCGTTTCCAAACCGAGGATCCGAAACACGTTGAACGACTCCCCCGTTAGCCGCGAAACCTTTTGTGAGTACTGAAGCGACTGACTCACCTGACCGATCAGGTTTTGAACTACTATCTTTTCCATTCTGAAAACAAATAAAAAAGCCCTTCTCCTCCGAATGAAAGAGTTGGGCTCGGAGCTAAGATAGGGTTTTTGGCTGTGATTTTTTACAAACTCAATGTCATTATATACGCTGTTCCTCTGAATCTCATTCGGAACGCAATGAGTTTGCGTCGGGGTTGATCTTCCGCACATCGTTGGTAACAACAATCTTATCTAACATAATTTCATTGTCAAGCAGCTTCGCCTTACGATAGATCACATATTGCCTGGCCAATGTGAACTTCTGATTGAATATAAACTATCTACCATTTAAAGAAGTCGCTTGCCAGAAGGAATACCAGGTAAAAGGTTTAAGTTCTGGAGTCCTTAAGTACCTGATGGTTTCGTTGGCCCGACTTCAGCATCTCCAGGCGCTTTGCTGTTGTTTTGCTTCGAGCAGCATATGCCAGGTGTCCGAGAAGGGATCTATGCATAAAGAAACTGGAACAACTTTCTATCAGACTCCCCCATCTCCCAGATCAATTAATCTTCAAAGAATTTTTTATATAAATCTGCTAAAAAAACTAATTCTGAACATGAGTTAGCCAATACTGGTTTACTGTTTCATCAGGTCTAGTTAAATTTGAGGTTCGTCACTTTTCAAAAAGTGGACTGAAACTTAGAAGATGAAGCCCGATATCGAAAGGATGCACCATGTTTGGAACAATCTGATGACTGCCAATCGCAGACCCACCGATTTGCCTTCACTCAATTTTGATGAGATCGTTAGCTCTGTCTTCTCCATTGGCCCATGCTATCATTATATTATTGACTTCTATGATATGAGCATCGCTAACATGAGCTCGGGTTTTTTTGATGCTCATGGAGTTCTTCCCGAAGAAATAAAGAATATCAACGACATCTTGTCTCTAATCCACCCGGAAGACATAGACTTTGTATCAAAAGCTGAGAAGAAAACGCTTGGCTATATCTACGATACCTTAGGCACAGAAAAATATACACGCTATAAAGCCTCGTACAATTTTCGTTTCAGGAAAGCGGATGGAAGCTATGGCCTGTTCAACCATCAATCGCTGATTCTCACGATGGACGAAAACAACAATTTCATTAAGTCGCTCAACATTCATACAGACATCAGTCACCTTACGGATAAAAACAATTACAAGGCCTCATTAATCGGGCTAATGGGCGAACCCTCGTTCTTAAACATGGAGGTTTTGGATGACCGGGAGAAACTTACTTTCGAGAACTCTTTTTCAAAACGAGAAATTGAGATCGTCAGCCTTATAGCCGCAGGACGCCAAACCAAAGAGATCGCTAAAAAACTGAACATCGCGCTCGATACCGTAAAAGCCCACCGCAAAAATATTTTGGTAAAGTCGGGATGCAAAAACATGGCCGAGCTGACCGCCAAAAGTATAAGCGAAGGCTGGATCTGAGGCATCACCCTTTAGGGTGATAGACAACACCTCAATACTTATTTAGTTTGATGAGCCGACCTGGCAGTAATGCGACCCCAACATAGTTGACTTTAATTTCTAATCATGAAAGTTCCTTCAGTGGACCCGGACATCAAAATATTGTTCGTTGCCATTCTAAGTTTATACTTACTAATACCTACCCTCAGCAATGCACAGGTTAGGGTGAATACCTATTTGGATGGTATTGCTGGCACAGATTACACCGGAGGAGGACTAGGAATAGAAGTAGAAAAACAACTGGATGTGGATTATTCGGCATCTCTCGGATTGGGCTACCGCGAGCACGTCAATTGGAAAAATGATGACTATTATGTGAGTTGGCGCCTACTGGAGACCCCGGTAGGATTCAAATATAATATACACCCGGCCCTGGCGGTTCAATTGCTCGTTGCTCCCCGATTTGTCATATCGTCACCGTCCGGCTTCAACATGGGAAGTGGCCATGATGTTAGTGTGCAAACCACACCGAGCTTTAATACTAACATAGGCTTTATGGTCACTACCGGCGGGTCTTTCTTAGGACTCTTTTCTCTTCCAAAAATAGTGACCATGGGGGCTGGACTTCGTTGCAATGTGCTTTCGCAGTCGATTAACGTTAGTGATGCAGATTCCGGAGAGCACACTATAAAAGATCGAGGAGTAGGGTTTACTCTAAAAGCAAGTATCACTTTGTTCACCTTGAAAAGGAAAAAATTGTAGGGCCGATGTTCATGAATAGAAAACTATCCTCTTTAACGCTTATTGTCATCCTGCTTTTAAATGCATGTTCGCCTTATAAAAAATTTGCAAAGAAGATCCGGAAAGAAGAATTTGGTGAAGCGCTCGTGTATGGCAAACAAAAGATCGCCGATTACGAGGTAGATCTGCCAAAGGGGTTAAGCAAAGCTTTGCCATTTTATATGGGCATTGGCCAAATCTATAAGTCGCAAGGAGATTACCAAAACGCCGAGAAGACCTACTTACGTGCCCGTGAAGTGGCGAATAAAATAACATCGGATTCAAGGACAATAACTGGAACTAAACTCGACCTGATAGACGAGTTGGCCGAAATCCAGTTGGAGTCGGGCAACTATGAAGGAGCTGGCGAAATGCTTCGCGATGGTTTGGAAAAACGACATGACTTGTATGGAAAGCGAAATGTATTACGCTACCGTTCAAACCTGTACTATGGTCATTACCTGATGACGCGAGGCAAGTATGACGAGGCCTATGGATACTTGAAAGAGTACGCCTTGACCATTCGGAATAAGTTATTCAACACGAATTCCTTGCAAGACTTTGACCGAATGGCCGAAGCTTACGAAGCTTTAACACGAGTAGAATTACAACGAGGTAACTTTAAAGAAGCCAAATATCTCGCTGATAAAACATTAAAATACCAGGACCACCGTTGGGCTCACCGCTTGGCGGGGAACAATAACCTCGATCGCATGGAGTCATACAATTTAATGGCGCAGGTGGCGATACAGGAGAAGGACTTTGATAAGGCATTAAAATATTCGGATGAGGCCTTGAAATTGTACAATAACGTTTTGAAGGAGCCTACGATCCACAAAGTTCCTACGTTGAAGGTTCGTGGGGAGTTGCTTTGGAAAATGAACAGGCTGGAGGATGCGTACAAGGTATTTCATGAAGCCAACGAAATACAATTAAAGTTTCTGAATGAAAATTTGAGCCGCCTAACGGAATATGAGCAAGCAAACTTTGCCAAGCAGATCAAAGAAAACATCGAACTTTTTTACCGCTTTGGCAAAGCAGTCCTGGAACAAAACTCGCAGCTTACGAAAACGATACTTCCGGAAATTTATAATGTGCAGATCAACACAAAAGCAAAATTGCTTGATGAGGCCCACAAACGCATAGCAGCCTTAGCCCAAAATGGAGACCCAGTCGTTAAAGAAAAATTTGAACAGTGGCGCTCGCTTCGCGACCAATATGCAAGACTCATAACCGTTTCTACTGGTGAAGAAGCTCTACAGCAAATAGATAAACTCAATAAGCAAATTATTGAAGTTGAAAAAGCATTGAGTTTGCAACTAAGCGGTTTTACAACAACTTCCTCTTTGACGGACTGGAAAAGTGTTGCCGCTAAACTCACCCGCGATGAAGTGGCTATTGAAACCATCCGTATAAAAAATGCCGAAGCTGAAAACAGTAAACGTAGCGGTTACAGTTATCTGTTCCTTGCCATAACTAACAACTCGGCTCTGCCCTCTTTCAAAATCATAAATAATGGCGATACCATTGAAAACCGAATGTTCGAGTATTATGCGAACACCAAAAAAGCCAAAGTAACCGACACCCTTTCATACACCAATTACTTCGCACCCTTGAAAGAATTGATTGGAACAAAAACCACAATTCATTTTTCACCTGACGGCATTTACAACTTTATCAACCTCTCAATTTTAACCAACAATGGTGTTGATTATGTGATCGACAAGTATCGCATCGTTAATCATACCAATACCAAAAACATCAAAAAAACGGGCAATGCGAACACGGTTTATGCAACGGCTACTTTGTTTGGTCGCCCCAAGTACGGAGACGAGCGTTTGCTTTCAATAGAATCCATAAACAATGAAGGCACGAACAAAACTAATCGTGCCCTTATGAGTTTGGATGGGGAAATTCCCGATTTGCCTGGAACCGAACTAGAAGTAAAAGCCATTGAAAAATTACTATCCAACAGGCTAAAAGTGCGCACGAATATTCACGACCAAGCGTCTGAAGAAGCCATAAAAGAATCCGTCTCTACGAACATACTGCACATTGCCACTCACGGATTTTTTATAAGCGAAGCCAACACCGACCCGATGCTTACATCCGGGCTTTTGTTTTCCGGGGTAATTAATAAAGACAGCCAAAGAGCAGACGACGGAATTCTTACAGCTTATGAAGCCACGTTTTTGGATCTATCCAACACAAACCTGGCGGTGCTTTCAGCTTGTGAAACCGGACTCGGCGAAATCAGAAATGGAGAGGGAGTGTACGGCTTGCAACGTGCTTTTGAAATTGCAGGTGTGCGAAATATACTCATGAGCTTATGGAAAATTGATGACACTGCTACAGTTGCGTTGATGGAAGAATTTTATAAGCGATTACTTGAATCGAACAACGCCAATACCGCACTAAAACAAGCACAAGATAAAATGCGGCAAATACCTAAATATGAACAGCCCTATTATTGGGGCGCATTTAAACTGGTAGGAGATTAAATAAACGAAATCTCTGGTTTTAAGATTTGGTTCTAATATTTCGTGGGTCAGGTAAAAATCATACTATTTTTTGTTTCGAATGAAGTTTTCTGCTGATCGCAAAAACCTTAATCTGACAAGTTGCTCACTTGAGATCTGCGAGTATCAATTTCCTCTGTGTCAGAGTGTTCTTCATTGCTTTTTCACTGACAATCGGATCGCTACTATGTATCAGGTCAAAATATTCTGTCGGTACAACCTGCCACGATAGTCCGTATTTATCTTTACACCACCCACAGTACCCTTCTTCACCGCCGTCTCTTGTAAGAGCTTCCCAGTAATAATCCGTTTCGGCCTGATCGACCGTGTTGATCACAAAAGAAACTGCTTCATTAAATTTAAATAACGGCCCGGCTGCCAATATACTGACCTCCATTCCTGCTATTTCAATCAGAGCTGTTTCTATACCTGCTTCATTTCCGCTTTCCTCGCTTCCGAACTTGCGGAAATCCTTCAGCTTACCGTCTTTAAAGATCGACAAGTAATAGTTCGCGACTGATTTCGCATCTTTTTCTACCCACAAATAGGGTGTGATTTTCTGAGTGATCATATTCATTTCGGCTTAGTATCGCCGTTCGAGTCCAAATCAATTTTCCTCTACCGCTTCAAACTCTTTAATAAGATTGTCAATTCGCTTAATGTCACAGTAAACCCTTCCTTGAAGCCCATCTCAATCATTTTTCCCAGTTCCTCAAATGATTCAAAGGAGATCGAAATGCTAACCCTCGTAATTCCACTCCGTTCACTGAACGTCACGTCCCAGGTTGCACCTGGAAATTGTGGTCTTTCGTCCTTATCGGTGAAAATGCTCAGGCATTTAAAATTTGACTTAAGCGTAATGGATGTATACTCAAATATTTGCCAACCTATCTCCTCTCCCTCGGGGCTCACCATTGCATAGAACCTTCTGCCACCGACTCTAAAATCCATATACTTCGTTTTGGACTTTAGAGGTTTCGGGGCCCACCATTGGTCGAGAAATTCTTTCTTTGTAAAAGCATCCCACACAATTGAAAGCTCGACGTCAAATTGTTTTTCAACAAATACGGTGCTCGTTGATTTGTCTACCTTAAATTCGAAGAACAGACTATCACTCATCGTCTACTTTTTTTCATAGTTGCTATTACCTTGTCAAGTTGATTGAATCGTGACTCCCAAATTCTTCGGTATTGTTCCAACCATTTGTCTATTTCTTTCATTCTTTCGATTTCAAGGGAGTAGTATATCTCTCTTCCTTGTTGTTGTTGATTTACCAACTCACACTCCGTCAGAATACGCAAGTGTTTAGATATAGCCTGGCGTGTTGTGTTGAAATTCTCCGCTATTGCGTTAGGTGTCATTGCCTGTAACGCGATCAAAGCGATAATTGCTCGCCTTGTAGGGTCTGCTATTGCTTGAAAGACATCTCGTCTCACCATACTTAAAAAATTTATATGCAACTCTTCGGTTGCAAATATATACGCAACTGTTCGGTTTCGCTAATTTTATGCATGATTTTTTTGGTGTTGCTGGCCGGGCTGCCCGTGAGTTAGATTCCAGGAAGCCAGAAAATCCCTTTTCTAAAGCCCCTCCAAATTCCCTTTCCTCGCCTTCTTCATCTTTTTAAAGTAAGACGGCGTAAGTCCCGTTATCTTCTTGAACTGGTTCGATAGGTGTGCTACACTGCTGTAATGCAGTTTGTATGAGATCTCCGTAAGGTTAAGCTCGTCGTACAATAAAAGCTCTTTTACCCGCTCGATCTTATTAAGAATGATGAATTGTTGAATCGTGATACCCTTAACTTCCGAAAAGGTGTTCGACAGGTAAGTGTAATCGTACCTTAGTTTTTCGCTGATATAGTCCGAGTAATTCTGCGTGGGTATCTCGTCGGAATAGTGGATCATTTCAGTAATGACATTCTTTATCCGCTCTATCAGGATGCTCTTATTATCGTCTAACAACTCGAGACCCGACTTGAGAAGATTATCCTGGAGCACCTTACGTTGATCGGCACTGAGATCTTCCTGTAGCTCCACAACACCAAGGTCGATCGTCATCGGGCTGATTCCCATCGAGGCCAACTCATCCTTTACCTTCAGCTTACATCGAAGGCTAACCATATACTTGATGTAAACTTTCATAAGGAAAAATATAGTGATCCGAAAAACGGCCTTTTGGTGTCGTTAAACGAGTATTTCATCGTCAAGGCCCGGCCAGTCTCCTCAAAAGCAACGAAATAACAATACCCTTCGTTCGCCGAGCCACATCTGTAAATTATATAACATCCGTCATCGTCATTGTAATACATTTCAATAGCTATCATCCGTTCTTTGCAACTGCATAGTTGCATGACCAAATAAGATTCAATTTCCCTATCATTATGAGCAAGATCACAGTATACCTAAAAGGCGACCCCGGATTTAAACCAGCAATCATTACCAGGCTCGGCCGCGATTGGATACAGAATGGACGGGACGTAGACGAAGATGTTATCAGCTTCTCTCTGCCCGAAAAAATGTCGATGGAAGATCTCAAGGCATCCATTGGAATAGATATCGTTTCAAGCTTTGATGTACTGTTCTTCGATAACATTCCAACCGACTCCGAACCACCACCGTGGAAGTTTGTCCCCGGTCGTCCTTTTAGAATGAGCATCTGGACAAATAGCGACTCAAACCTGAAAGGAACGAAATCCATGAAACACAGCGATGAAAAGGTATGAGTTCCCCAACCAACATAGTTGTTCTAAGCGTGATCGCGACCGTGATCCTTTTTTCTTCAGGTATTAGCATTTTCAACGCCAATCACTTCAAGTTCCTAAAACGCATCGGTGGTCACAATAAACTCTTTAAGTGGATCATCCAGGGCCTGCTTTCAGTTATAGAAGTCACATCGCGAATACGTCGTGCCTGGATCCGGATGATCACTCCCGGCGGCGATGCCGATTAAAAACATTGACGCAACCTGTCAGCCTTCCAGTTTTTTTCTCTTCGCAGGTAAGCATACGAACATTTTAACCAGAAAGACGATTATCGCCAATACGAGAAGAATGTGCGTCGATGTTTCACCATTATATCCAAAGTATTCTATTATCCAGATAATGAATATTGTTCCACCTATTAAATTCAGTGCTCTGCCCATTACCATTTGGAATTATCTGATGTTGATCACTTATTGAGACGTTCCCACAGTTCAAATAGCTCCTCATGCCCGGTACTGTCGACGGGCTCCAGGTTTTCCGATGTGAACATCATATCATACAAAGTGCGAATACCATCGTGATCCTGCCAATGAACGCGACACGACACGTCCTCATCCAATCTCTTGAGCGGAATTATCAGGCACTGTGATGCGGGAATGTGATAGTGCTCATGATAGCGCTTCTCTTTGATCGGAATGATCTTATAAGGATTTCTTAATCGTACCCACATAATTTAATTTCTTTTTTTATTGCCTTGAGCTGCTTCTCAACCCTCGCTTTAAGCAGGTCGCACGCCAAGTTGCTTTAGCAGCCTGGCATGTTTCACCAAGGCTCCGAAAAAAGTACGCGTACTTTTATATGGAAGTCCAAACTCCTCCGCGGTCTCCTTCACAATTGGTTGTATACTCCTGTAGTGTACGTGACAGACATTCGGGAACAAATGATGCTCGATCTGAAAATTGAGCCCTCCAACATACCATGAAAACCAGCGGTTCCCATTTCCGAAATTAGTCGTTGTCAGTAGCTGGTGCACAGCCCAGTTATTTTGAAGTACGTTATCGGTAGCGGGCAACGGAAATTCCGTGCCTTCGATCACGTGTGCCGGCTGAAAGATAATTGCCAGCATAAATCCGGCTATGTAGTGCATGACAACAACACCGACAAGCACCTGCCACCATAACAGTGATGTAAGCAGAACGGGAATAACAAAGATGTACCCAATGTACACGAGCTTGCTTGCCACCAGAATTACCCACTCCTGCGCTATCCTTGCCTTTTGTTTCTTTGCGAGCCCCGTCTTATGATAATGAACGATCCTCACAAAGTCTTTGAAAAACAGCCAGACGATAGTCATAAATCCATAAAGGAACCACGCATAGATAAATTGGTATTTATGGATCCTCTTCCAGGGGGAATGCGGCGTTAGCCTCGATATACCACGCGGACTGATGTCCTCATCTTCCTCGTGGACGTTTGTAAACGTATGATGCAAAACGTTGTGTTGGATCTTCCAATTGAAAGCATTCGCACCAACGAGATTTAGCGAGTAACCGACCACTGCGTTTATCCAATTTCTTTTTGAATATGCCCCGTGATTGGCGTCGTGCATGACCGATAGGCCTATACCAGCAGTACCTATGCTCATCAACAACAGCGCAAGCATCAGCGTCCATGTACTTGTGAAGACTCCCGTAACTATCAGTAAGTAGGGCACCAGGTAAATGGTGAACATACAGATGGTCTTGACAACCATTTCGAGATTTGCATAACGGCGAATGCCATTCCTATTGAAATAGTCGTTCACACGCTTATTGAGTGTTGTTGAAAAATCGCGATGCGTCGACGCGAACGTAACGGGTTTAACTTCTTGCATTATGGTTGTTAACAGTGGATCGGCTGGTTGGCCGACAATCGGGATTTATGAGAAAAGCCTTCTTTGACTGGAAAAAGCCCTTTAGACAAGACGTTCAGAAGAACACGAGAAATCAGGCTTTCAATGGCGATCAGTTAGTACAACGTCGCCCCTTCAACTTAGGTTCGCCTAATATACCTAAATAAATAACCACTGTACAGGCAGAGACCCACACTGTCCCAATTATAATCGTTAGCTTTGTCCTACCAGTTCCAATAATCCTTCCCGAATCCGTTTCCCGGTATATCGAGTCCGATTCTTTCAATTGTAAGAGATAACTCTCTTGTCATATTTTCTTCATTCTCTATAAATTCTGTTATATGAATCTATTCGTATCCAATCTCGATCATTCTGTTAATGAAGATGCATTAAGAGCCTTATTTTCCGAATTCGGCCCGGTGGTATCCGTTAAAATTATTATCGACAAACCGACCGGCATGTCTAAAGGATTCGGCTTTATTGAAATGTCGAACGAGAGCCAGGCCATGACGGCGATTGAGAAGCTATCCAATGTCGAATATTTTGGCCGTCGTCTTTCTGTTTCAAAGGCTAAACCCAGGTCGTACAACCTTTAGTGCAAAAGAGGCTATTTGGACGAGATAATTTTGGCGCCACCTGTGAATAATGCAATTCCTCCCAGATGCGGTGTAACGCCTTTTCCGGTTGAAATGCCCATCTTGATCTAAACAAAATGAATTTATGGAGGTTATACTTATAATTATTCTGACGATTGTCACTGCAATGGCCTCGTTATCGTCAGGCATTAAAATATTTGATTCGCCTGAGCTTCGGCACCTCAAGGGCGCAGACAAGCCAAACTGGTTGTCTCGATGGACTACCGGTGTAGTGCTTCTGACCATCAGGGTGCCTGGTAGAATTCGCCGTGGCTGGACACGGATCACTGGTCGTTAGGACGACCGACGATATCCGAATTCAATCATTTTTCGACATGAAAGACCCGGTCAGCGACGATAATGAATATCCGAGGTTACTCCCGCCTGCTGATACGCAGTGTCTGCTTCTTATCCAGTGTTATCTCGTAGCGGTTGCTCGCGATCAATGACGAACCTGTTTGCGAAAGCTGTAGCATATTCAAAAGATCCCTGGCGATCTCGGAATCGGTGGTATCACCTGTAGCCTTGCTTTTAGATATCACCAAACGAAATTCAAATCCTCCTATTGGCTTCTTTTCAATTGAACTCAGTTCATGCTTCATGAATTGGTATTGCTGCCATTCATCCACCGATGCGTGCATCATACGCAGCACAGCTGGTCTATATTTGCTCCAAAACTGCGCATATCTCCGAAAAGAGCTTTCGTATTTCATATTCTAAATTTTTGGCTTGCAGACAATTGGTCGACAAGTTAACAGTCCATCGTGTCACTTAACAGTCATCCGTAAAGAACATTCAATAGGATTCCCGAAATTATTATGGTACCTTTGACGCACCAATTGCGGATATTCTTATTCTGCCCGTTCTACGCATTGCAGCATTAATTCTCTCCTCAGTTAAGGTCCGCCGAAAACAGGTTGGACGAACGTCTCCGAAAAATTCGGGATGTCTTTATTTATTATAAACACTTAGTCGACATGTTATTTAACGAAATTGGCGTCATTGAGCCAATTACTCGCGCTCTACGCGAAAAAGGGTATCACTCTCCTACTCCTATTCAACAACAGGCAATTCCAGCTATTATATCGGGACGCGATGTTGTTGCGTGCGCCCAAACCGGAACAGGAAAAACAGCTTCGTTCGCAATCCCGCTGTTACAAAAGCTTTCAGAAGGAACAAACAAAAAAAATATACGCGGACTTGTTCTCACGCCCACGCGTGAATTGGCAATCCAGGTTTCAGAAAACCTCATTCAATACGGCAAACAACTTCCCATACGAAGCGTGCTGGTGTATGGAGGTGTTCCCCAAACAATGCAGGTTAAGAAGATCAGGAACGGCTGCGATGTAGTTATTGCCACACCAGGACGCCTGATGGACCTGATCCAACAACGAGTATTAAGTTTATCGGACCTCGAGATCCTGGTTGTAGATGAGGCCGATCGAATGCTGGACATGGGATTCATCCGCGATGTGAGGAAGATACTGTCAATGATCCCTGCAAGATGCCAGAAGGTGTTGCTGTCAGCAACTATGCCACAAGAAATACAGCAACTAGTTTCCACCATTCTCAGCAATCCCATAAAGATCAATATCGCAAGCAAGCCTGGTACGGTGAAGATCGAGCAGTCGGTCTATTATGTTACACCTTCACGGAAAAGAGATCTTCTCAAACATGTGATCAAGGAACATAAGATGAGCAACGTTCTTGTGTTTTCAAGAACAAAGCGTGGAGCAGATAAAATTGCGGCCGATCTCTTGAAGTCAGGCATATCGGCTGAGGCTTTTCATGGAAATAAATCGCAGGGTGCCCGTCAACGTTCGCTACTGAATTTTAAAACCAATACGACACGTGTTCTCGTGGCGACAGACATTGCCTCGCGCGGTATCGACATAAGTCATCTTCCGTTCGTGATCAATTACGAAATGCCCGACACAACCGAAACATATACCCATCGCATTGGAAGGACAGGTCGCGCAGGAAATACTGGTGTGGCCCTTTCGTTTTGTGACAGTGAAGAACGCGCCAAGGTAAAGCACCTGGATCGCCTGTCGTATGGAAAGCTGAAGGTTATGGAACATCCATTCTGATCCAACATCATCAATCCCTGAATCATGAGACAACTGCAGATAAGCAAGCAGATTACGAACCGCGAAAGCCAATCGCTCGACAGGTATCTTCTTGAAATTGGTAAAGTGGACCTGATAACCAGCGCTGACGAAGTTGATCTTGCACGAAGGATACGGCAGGGAGATGCTATGGCATTAGAAAAGCTGACGAAAGCAAATCTCCGGTTTGTTGTTTCGGTGGCAAAGCAATACCAGAACCGCGGGCTCTCATTAAGCGATCTTATCAACGAAGGGAACGTGGGACTTATCAAAGCAGGAGCTCGCTTTGATGAGACGAGAGGATTTAAATTTATCTCCTATGCCGTTTGGTGGATCCGTCAGTGCATCATACAGGCAATCGCCGAACAATCACGAGTAGTGCGACTTCCTGCGAACCGGGCCGGCAACATCAGCAAAATATCAAAGGTATTTGCCGACCTTGAACAAAGCCTCGAACGTGATCCAACGCCGGACGAGATGGCGGCATCCATGAATACGACGAGTGACTTCATAGTCGATAACCTTCGTGTTTCTCAGCGCAACATCTCTGCCGATGCTCCTATCAGCTTCAATGATCAGGGCACGCTCATGGACACCCTGTCGGATAAGGAAGCAGTTGCCCCCGATTCATCGTTAACGCAGGAGGCGCTGAAGACCGAGATCCAACGCGCATTGACACTTCTTGATGCCAGGGAAATGGAAGTTATTGTTCTATACTACGGACTGAACAACGAAGATCCACATACACTGGGCGAGATCGGCGAAAAATTTTCAATTACACGCGAGCGCGTACGCCAGATCAAAGACCATGCGACCCGGCGTTTACAGGCGCATTGCCGGACAAGCCAGTTGAGGAGCTATCTTGGAGGCTACTCTTGATGCTAGTCGGTTGAATTATTGTCGACTAGTCTTTCTTTAATATCAAGAATCCGTACACATCATCATTCCGCACCTCATCCACCAGTCCATTATTCTCCACAAACTCGAAAGTCGACTGCCCTCTCTTCCAACGGCTATCTTTATCATACTCCAGCTTCACCGGCTTATCGTTACCACGCTGGATCAACAACGTCGTATCGTTGCTTGTAACGGTCAGTTTTAGATCCGAGCCGCGTGTACGGCCCGAGTAGACGCCCACATACTTCTTAAGATCTCCTGAAAAAGTCGCTGGCTCATCCGGACCCTTCGGGAACAACTCCTCCTGTATAAAATCGGCTATGTCGCCCGGACCATTCGGACCGATCGTATTCATCAATACGGTAACACTTACGTTGTCACCAGGAAAAAAAGCATTCTCTGACAAAAATCCCGGGATACCTCCGCCGTGCTCGATGCGCGTCTTGCCATTGAAGTCGGTGATGGTTAATCCATCGGCATAGCGGGTCACGCTTCCATTGTTCAAGGTTACAGGCGTCGTCAGTTCCTTGTACATCGCCTCACTCAACACCTTTCCATTGTGAAGCGCATAGTTCCATTTCGCAAGATCCTCCACGGTCGAACACAACGACCCTGCAGCATACGGCCACGTGTGATCGATGTATTGCGCGCGCATCAAACCATGCTCGCCCATGTCATAGCCATGAGCCCTGTTCTTCACAACCTTACGCTCATCGCAATAGTATGAATTGTTCATACCGGCTTTATCAAAAATATTTTTCTTTACATATTCCTCGTACGAAACACCGCTCACCTTCTCGATCACCAGTCCAAGAATAAAAAATGCCGTGTTGTTATAGATCAGCGCCTCGCCTGGTTCGAAGTCAAATTGTTCCTTCTCCACCAGTCGCAACAATGTGTCACGCTTGTACTTATGGATCATCAGGTTCCCGAAAAAAGGAAGTTCCGTATATCCCTTTATCCCCGAGGTGTGGTTCATCAACTGCCGGATCGTAATCTTACGACCCTTCGTATCGAACTTTACGTACCTGGTAAAATCATCGTCGAGCGAAAGCTTTCCGGCTTCGGCCAACT
Source organism: uncultured Ohtaekwangia sp. (assembly GCA_964490505.1). Lineage (GTDB taxonomy): Bacteria > Bacteroidota > Bacteroidia > Cytophagales > Cyclobacteriaceae > ELB16-189. The sequence goes on from CAZBCP010000004.1 coordinate 749,774, forward strand.
GCAACGTTGCTACCGATGTGAATTGCTTCGTTACCGATCCAATCTCGAACGACGCATCCGTCGGTAGCTTTACACCATGCTCTATATCGGCATAGCCGTAGCTTTTCACCAACACGGGCTTGTCGTCGCGATACACAGCAATGGCAACGCCCGCAAATTTCGAGCTTTCGACCTGCGGATTGATCAGGCTATCGAGCTTCGCTTCGAGCGCTGATATCTCAGTGCCGGAGTTTTCGGATCTGCTACAAGAAATGATCGTAGCCGCTATCAATAGCGAGCTGAATAGAAGTTTTTTAGGCATCATTGGATCAGGGGGTCTGGTTCAATTTAACATCATTTTTTTATCTTCAATACATGAGACTAACTCGATGTGAAGTTTTCTCATCTCAAGAGGATTGTTCCACAAATGGTTATTTAGCCGGGTGTTGCGGAGAGTTGATCTCAACCTCAAACCATTTTACCCCCAGGCTTCCATCAAAGACATCCACCGCCACAGTCTCTCCCAAAGCAATATTCTCATAGTCCGTTTGACTGACCGCTACCTCTTCAGGCTCCTTACGTGGACCCCATGCGTCGAGCTGCAGCTTATATTCCTTCGAGTTCCCCTCGACTATCCGCTTCTCTAGAACTTTTACATTATAAACAGTCGGCTTCGAATCGTCGAAACGACAATTGATGAATCCTGCCGTTCCATAACACCATGGATAGACGAACAGCGACATCAGGAAGATCGAAACCCATCCCATCACCTTCTTCAACTCCAATTCCTTCGATAAATAGAACGCCAGGAACACGATACCGATGGCTGGCGCGATCGAACCTAACAACAACGGCTCGTATTCAGCAAGATCGTAGTCGATAAAAAAACGATAGCCGATGACTGCGGCCATTATAAAAGCGACGGCCATGCTTGGGTAAACCGAATTCTCTCTCCTGTTGATCTTCACCAGTCCATTGAATCGCCACAAGACCACAAGTGCAGCCAACGGTAGCAAAGCAACCACGATCATCGTTTCAGTGTAAGGCTTCGCATAAGTGACCGCATATAAAAAGAGGCCTATGCTTCCGAAATCGAACCACGATGTGATGCTCTTCGCACGCTTGAATAGCTCTTCACGGGACGCCGTATCTGAACCGAAATCCGGATTGGAAATGATCTCTTCTGTTTCTGCTACCTGGTCGCCCTCGCCTAGTTCCGGAAAGGCTTCATATATCCATGATCTTATCTTTTCTATATCAGAAACATAAAGCGAGATCTTTACTTTATTCTTCGATGTCTTCGAGTACAGATGAATGTAGTAGGCATCCTCACCAAATCCTTTGATATCAGATATCTCGAGTGCTTTCGTACTGAAAGGAGATCTCTCAACAACATTCTTCGCGTCTATCTGGATGTAGCCCATAAAGATATCGGCCAGCCCGTAAAACGACAGCGCTGTTAAAGCTAATGCAATGATGCCGAACAACCACAAAATACCTGTCGATGTGTCGTCCTCAATAAAGGCAAATGGAAGTACTGCTATAACGAGAAGCACAATACAACAAATGATGAGAAAGACCCGCCACCCGGTCCTGTATCGGAAAATCATATTCATAGGTCGTCGCGCAATTGTCCGGAAAGGATTTCGATAAGTTTCCTGCGAGCGAGGATCACCTCGATCACAAACGAGACATAGAAGAAAAGCAGCATGAAACAAAAAGCCAGGATAGGAAGAAACTCGTCTTGCTCCTCGGCCTGGTTAAGGATCCATGGCAGGAAAAATACAGCGATAACAACGGCCATGATCCCAATAAAAAAGAATTTTTGTGTGGTTGTGTAATCGGCAGCGATCTCGACTTTCGAGCCTGTGACCGTTGGTAGGATCCTGCCCTCTAAAAAAGGCGGCACATAGTTCCTCATACTTGTGGCTCTCGAAACGGTAAACGAGTCGTGACGAACGTATCCAATAAAATACCTTTCGTATGTCCTTCCAAAAAATCCCCGGTCGTACTCCGTTTGGGAATGGATCTTCATCTGCTCAAGAACCTGGTCGGTTTTCAATTTGGTATCGATCGTAAATGATTGGGGTGGGAGAAGTATCATCATCCTAAATTTAGGATTTCTCTTAAAAAAACATCATCCAATCCTTCTCGTCTTTTCCGTCCAGCGCCGAAGATCCTGCTCGTAGTGTGTGATCAGGATCAATGTAATATTGTCGCTCAAAAATTTCTGCAGGTAATCGGCCACGCGATCGCGGGTCGCAAGGTCCAGGAACTGGAACGGCTCATCGAGCAACAACAGTTCTTTCGAATTCATAAAGCATTTGATCAGCAAGGTGAGTTGCAACTGGCCCGATGACAAATGATTCATCGGCTTCTCAATAAATGTATGAGCGCGAAAGTAGTCGATCAACGAATCGAGCTTCGAAACGTCAGGCGCTTTCAATCCATTAACAATATGCTGCCGCGCCGACTGCATCCCTGAATGTGAGTCGAGATAATTGACGAGCTCCGGACCGAGATAATTGATCCGGTTCTTAATATCCCAGATCGACTCGCCCGTGCCCCTCCGCTTTCCAAAGAGATATACCTGTTGACTGTAAGCCATCGGGTGATCGGCGAATATGATGCTGAAGAGTGTCGTCTTTCCCGATCCGTTAGCGCCCACGAGGGCCCATCTGTCGCCACGACTTACTGTCCAGTTGAAATCTTGTAGTATGACTGCATCTCCGTATTGGATCTTCAGATCCCTGATGTCGACAACAACTTCGCTATTCGATGTTGCTGTGTGAGGAACAACTTTATGGATCTTATTTTCCGATCCACCGATCGCACCCGATGTTTTTATCTTCAGATCGTCGAGCACCAACCGATGTGACATACATTTCGGAAGCTCGTGACCATGGTCGACCATGATAACCTGTATCTTGTATGCATCGACTACGAAGTCGATAAAGTCACAGAAGTCTTTCCGGCTGTCGCGATCAAGTCCCTCGAATGGATAATCGAGCAACAGCAGCTTCGGGAGGTGCCTGAGCATTCGCTGAAGGATCAGTACTTTTTTTAATTGTCCGTTCGAGAGCTGTTTCACGTCGCGATCGAGGAGTGGTTCAAGATCGAACGTTGGTGGAATATCGAGTGACTGGTAATGATGCAGATCTCCCTTGAGAACATCACCCACCTTCACGGGCATGATCTCATCGCCGATCGAATAGTAACGTTGTTGATAGTAAAGCTCGTCGCTGGCGGGTATGAGAGCGGGTATTGAATGTGCTGGAATGTATAAGATGTATTGCTTCCTCTCCTGGAACCGTTCGTCCCACGTGGCACCGGTGATGAAGTCGTAATCGACTGATCCGTGTTGCAGAGACTGCTTTCCGCTGAGCAACTCGAGTAGCGAAGTTTTTCCGCTGCCGTTCGCGCCACCGATAACCCAATGCTCGCCGTCGTTGACGTTCCAGCTGAAGCCTTCGAATATTTTCTTACCCGATCTGACGGTGTGAACGTCTTTGATCTCAATCATGCCTAAAAATACGATTCACTTCCTGATCTTACCTACTAATCGCCAGCCACATGGTTTCAAGCCGGCTTTAATCATGGTTCGTTTGGAGATCAAATTACTAATATTTGTTCGCGCCGCAGGCACACGACCGATGCGATAGGCTTCTTTCTTTAATTCTTGTACGAATAGACTTCCGAAGCTTTTGCGGCGATGATCCTCTTCGATACCATAATAGATGTCGGCATAGGGAAAATTATAGTTAAGCATCAATCCACCTTTTCCAACGACCACATTGTTGTATTTGAGAACGTATTGTTTATCGTACCGATTCGGCTCCCCGGTATCTATGGCTTCGAAAGTTGTTCCGGGTATGGATATCGATGTGTCCATATCGTCCTCAAACAAGATGGCTTCGGCATAGATATCGATCGCGAACTCGAAGAGCATTTCGGAGAGGAATGGATCGTTGGACTGCGATTCGATCCAAGTTACGCCGGATGTCTCTATAAATTTTTTGAATATCTCGTGAGCATCGTTACGATAAGGGGGTTCGAGATAGAATTCAAAGATCGAATCGCGGTCTTCGCGTTTGTCTTTTCCCCATACCGATCCGTAGCCGGCTACGGCGTCGTCCACTTTAAATAAGTAGATGTCTTCGGCTCCCCAGAGGTGGATCTTGTCGTACGTGAATTGGTTGTCGATGATCGCAAGGAACTTCGTTCTCATGTCGCCGAGCTCGGCGAGTTTCGTCCGGGAGACAACAATGTTCAAGTTTACGAGATGATTCGGCTGGTACAATATAGCTCCATTAGTTCGAAAGCGAGGCGTGGTATCTCCTGGTAATCTTCGGGAGATTGGCCGGGGACGTTGGCGAGCTGCTGAGCGACCTGGTTGAACAACGGATGGCGGATGTTTGATATCCGGAGCCTTGCTTTTCGGTATTGAACGTTGAGTTCGTTGCGAAGCATAGTTTTGTCGAACTCCCATGAGTCGATGATCTCCATGCCTTTTTTTACGAGGGCGCTCGACCTGAGGGCTGCGAATCTTTGATCGAGGTATGGGATGCCGGCGGTTGTAAAGTCGTCGATTGCCTGGTCGACAATTGGTATGAGGCTGTCGACGGTGCCATCGAACTGGTAGGCGGTGTTTGCGGATGGAAAGAAGCCGTTGTTCTTGACGATGGCGCCGAGGTCGACATGGGGATTGATGAAGCCGGTGTTGTAGACGGGGGCGAGTGTGTGTATTGGGTTGAGTCGCGATGAGATGGAGACGTGCATACTATAGTCGCTCATGTAGAAGACGAAGTGGAGGGCTTCTTTGAGGTCGTGGTCGTGGAAGTCTTTGGTGCGCTGGAAGTGGTAGACTCCGGTGGCGGACATGAGGAATCGGAAGGATGGGTGATATTTTTTCATCCTGTCGACGAGAAGGGATTTTATTTCGTTGTGTTTGAGTGGTGGTGGTGAGAGAAGGATTTGTTCGGGTTCCATCGGAAAAATGTTAAGGGTTAAGGAATAATTCATGTGCCCCTGGTTTTAAACGTCCTTTAAGAAGTTTAGAGATTGCTGGTGCGAACTCGTGAAGCGATTCCGCCTGTGGCTTCATTCGTCTCAAGACAATTACTGGAATTGGGTACTTCTTTAGATTTTGCTGGTATTGGAGACTTGTGTCGAGTGTAATGAATGCATCGAAACCTGCGGCAATCATTCGCCGTAGAAGCTCGCCATTCTTTACGCTATTCCATCCTTCGTCTTTAACGGTGGATACGTTGTGGTTTTTTAGGCCTTGTTTTAGCGCGTCCGGAATGTGTTCGTCGAGTAGCAGTTTCATAAAGCGATGCTAGTTTTCCTGAATTGAAAATTTCTGAGGCAATCGCAATTGCTTCCTGAAGCTGCTTTTTTGTAACCTGTGGGAAATCTTTAGAAAAAGAGCCAAAAGGATCTCCATTCCATAAATAGTCAAATAAAATGTAGACGGGGATACGTGTTCCCTTAAATACGGGCGTCCCCGATACGATCTCTTTGTCGATGGTGATTACTTTTTTCACACGGTTCATCTTTAAAGTTACAAAACTTGCAGGCCATGCCAATTGCGATTGACGTGGCCAAAAGTATTGCGAGACAACATCGATGCAAACTTTTATGAACGCCTGATGTGTAAATGATCAGGAAAACCTGATTAAATGAGAGAAGTGTAAGGAAAACCTTATGGAGAAAAACCGAGGTTGCTATTCGCAAGGTTCGTTAGCGGGAGCATTCGTATAACACTATCTACAAGCAAAGCGATTGCCTGATGTTGGTGCGCCTATTAATTGTTTAAAAACAGTTCATTTGCTCCTGGCTTTAAACGCCCTTTAATTAGTCGGTTTATTTCTATCGAAAAACGTGCGACGTCGTCATGAGTGAAAGTAGACGACCTAAGAACAATTATTGGAATTGAATACTTTTTGAGGTTCTGCTGATACTGCATATTAGTATCACGCGTGACGAAAATTTCAAATCCTGACGCGATCATCAAGCGCAATAACTCACCATTTTGATGCGAGCGCCAGCCCTCCCCTTCAACGGTGGACACGTCGTGGTCTTTTAGACCTAGTTTTAGGTTTTCGGGAAGATTTTCGTCCAGTAAGATTTTCATAAAGCGATGCCAGTTTCTCAGACGTAAGAAATTTTTTGGCAATCGCAATTGCTTCCAGGGCCTGTTGCTTTGAGACCGAACGAAAGTTCACCAGGTATTCATCCAAAGGGTACCCATACTCCATGTACTCGAATAATGTATAGATCGGGGTCCTCGTCCCTTTGAACACCGGTGCTCCAGATTGGATCTCTTTGTCGATGGTGATAAGTCTTTTCACACGATTCATCTTTAAAGTTACAAAACTTGCAGGCCATGCCAATTGCGATTGCCGTGGCCAAAAGTATTGCGAGACAAGATCGACGCAAACTTTTATGAACGCAATGTGTGTAAATGATCAGGAAAACCTGATAGGATGGGAGAAGTGTAAGGAAACCCTTATGGATTAAAAAAGTCCCGCAAGGTGTTCGCGGGACTCGTTGTCGTAAGCATGTATATAAACATCATCTCCACGCAAATGGATCCCCCGACGCCAGATGCGTCACCTTAATGCCCGGAACCTTCGGAGTCAGCCACTCCGTAACAACCTCCATACCCGGCTCCTCACTCACCGAATGACCCAATATGATCAACGCCGTCTTCTTCCCCTCCAAATTCCTGTCCCTGATATACTCCGCCGTCTCCCACTCATGAACCTCCCCAACAATCAACACATCCGGATCATTCTCCTCCACCACATTCAAATGCGACTGACCTCCCGACGCACCCGGCATCACCGCCAACTTCTTACAACCCTGCTCAAGATCACCAATAACGCGAAGCATCTTTATACCCAACGACTTCTTCAAATGATCGCCCAACGCCGACAACTTCATCTCCGGAACCTCGATGATCCTCCCCGGCTTATAATATGAAGTCCAGCCACATCGCTTCGCAATACCATAGCTCATCGGCTCCGGCCTTATCTGGTGACAATAATCATGAAAGCGCCATACCACGATACCGTCCTTATCCAGAACCGACTGCTTCTCGGTAAGCACATCATTCTTCTTTACCCAATCTTTCTGATCAGTATGATTATAAAACGTCGGCTCATGCGCAATTATAAAATTCGCACCAAGCTTCTTCGCTTGCGCAATGATATCCATCGTAGCGAACATGGTGCAAACAATGCCGGTCACAACCGTGTCGGCCTTGCCCGCCTTAATGGTATCGACCGACCCCGATGCTATGGTGCCACCGAGGTCTTTCATAATAATATCAATCACCTGCTGAACAGTTAGCTTCTGCGGAGCGTTGTCAAATGTATGGATCAGCGACGGCGCAGCAGACAATCCCGCGCCAACCGTCAGGCAGGCACCGGTTGTCATCAATGTCTTTGCAATGAAATCTCTTCGGTTGGTCATGTCGTTTTCTGATTTCTACTATAATAGTGAAAAATAACTACCTTCTGCAGATGAAAAATGTGGTCATTACAGGCGCGGCCGGTAACCTCGGAACAGCGGTCGTCGATAAGTTTCTTTCTGAACAATGGAACGTGATCGCTATCACCGATCCGAAAATCAAGCACAACATTAAAGATCCCGTAAAGACTTACACGGCCGACCTCACCAACGAAAGCGATGTGAACCAGGTCATCGCCAGGATCATCTCCGATAACAAAACCGTAGACGCTGCCCTGTTGCTAGTAGGTGGTTTCGCAGCAGGTAACATCGACGCAACCGACGGTGCCGCGTTGCGCCAACAGATGTCGCTGAATTTTGAAACTGCTTATTTCACGGCTCGTCCTGTCTTCCAGCAAATGGTGAAACAAGGCGGAGGGCGTATCGTGCTCGTCGCTTCAAAAACCGCCCTGGTCAGCGAGCTTGGCAAAAACACGATCGGCTACAGCCTTTCCAAGTTCTTGTTAACAAAGCTGGCCGACCTCCTCAACGCCGAAGGCGCCTCCAAAAACGTGGTTTGCAGCCTAATCGCCCCCAGCACTATCGACACCGAGATCAATCGCAAATCGATGCCCAACGCGGACTTCTCGAAATGGGTGAAAGCCCCGGACATCGCAGAATCGATGTTTTTCCTCGTCTCCGAAAAGGGAAACGTGCTCCGCGACCCAATTTTGAAGGTTTACGGGGGCGCATAAAGGCTCGTAAAGAACGCTCTAGTTTCTCTTTTCTAGATTTTTTCCATTTTTAGATATACAATCCCAATTTGATCCAATTGTGGATTGTTGGCATGCATTTTTGGGCTGAAATCGAGCTTTTGCCTGGCGGCATCATTTTTCGATAAAGAGGTTCCAAACAATGACACAAATGAAAAAGATCATCATCCTCGCCGCCCTTGTACTTACAGTTAGTGCTTCGGCTTTTGCAGCTAAACCTGCTTCTTCAATCAAAGTTGTTTCCAAACAAATGGACGTGGTATACTTCAAAGTATCATGTGAATTGATCGGTGCTACCCTCGAGATCACAGATGCTAACGGTAACGTGCTCCATACTGCTAAAGTAACCGACAAGAAAGTGATCGTCGACTTCTACGCTGAACCTTCAGGTGAGTATACGATCCACGTAAAGAAAAACAATAGCGATGAAGTGATCTCCTATAGCAAAATTTCGACTTCACACTCGGAACTCGCTGCTCACAGCTTCATCACGGTAACACAGATGTAATTCTGAAATTGGTTAACTTAAGATCGTATCACAGGGTGTTGTCATTGACATCCGTGATACGATCGGCATTTTAAGGCGTATCGCGAAGAAGTTTAAAAGAAAGACAACCTGAAAAATTAAACGATCAGAATAGATCGTGAGATTGGTATCTATCAGTACTACAGAACAATCTCTATCGACGACACACTCCTCACGAACAGCTTGTATTCCACCGCCACACGCATCACCTCCGCCACACTCCACGCCTGTGCAAAACAACCACGCGGTGTATAAGGCTCCTCCGCATCAAAGATCTCCGAGATCGACCCAACACACGCATCGTCCAACGTTGTCATCAGGTCCTCAATAATCTTCGCAGCATCTCTCCTGCCCTTCTCTCCCTTCACAAACAAAAGTGCGTCGATATAAGGACCGATCAGAAAACCCCAAACCGTTCCCTGGTGATAAGCACCATCGCGACAAAAGATATCGCCATTACATAGGTGTTTATAATCCGGATGCGAGCGCTCCAGGCTCCGCAAACCATACGGCGTATACAATTGATCTGTAACGACTTTCAAAACCTTCGTAGCTCGCTGCTTCGTGAGTAACGGGAATGGCAAACTGATCGCAAATACCTGGTTCGGACGGAGGTCTGTGTTCTTCTCATCGCCATCGATGAAATCATACAAGCATCCGCGGAGTTCGTTCCAGAACTTCTCATTGAAACTCTCATTCACACGATCGGCCTTCTCTTTCCATTTCTTTGAACTTACTCCATCGCCGCATTCGTTGCTGAAATGGGAAAGAATATTCAACGCGTTAAACCAAAGAGCGTTGATCTCCACCGCCTTTCCCCTTCGCGGAGTTACAACCCAGTTGCCCACCTTTGCATCCATCCACGTGAGCTGAACGCCGTCGTGACCACCAGCCAGCAAACCGTCGGACTCGTCGACACGAATGTTGTAGCGGGTTCCCTTGTAATGCCAGTCGATTATGTCGTTGAGAACAGGAAGGATCTCGTTGATGAACGCTTTGTCTTTCGAAGCCTGGTAATATTTATAGATAGCCACAAAAAACCAGAGCGTGGCATCGATCGTGTTGTACTCAGGCGTTTCGCCATGATCGGGAAACCTGTTGGGCAGCATGCCTTCGCTTACGCTGTTGGCAAATGCCCTCAGGATATTTTTCAGATCGTCGTACCGCCCTGTCGTTATACATAGTCCCGGTAACGAGATCATCGTGTCCCTCCCCCAATCTGCAAACCACGGATAACCGGCTATGATCGTATTGAGATCACCACGCTTCACGATGAACTGGTCGGCTGCTAGCGACAGTCTTCTCAGGCCCTCGTGGTAGGCGAAGGGTTTCATTAGACTTTCACGTCTCGACTTTTCTTTTTCGAGAAGACCGATCGCATCGCGACCACGGGGATCTTCTATCGAAACAACAACACCGAGCTTATCGCCCTCCTTCAGCCCGACTTCGAAATGCCCATGAGTGAAAAGATCTTCGGTGTAATCGAGACCACGCTGTTGTTCTATTGTATGCTCGTAGTTGTAATACCATGATTTCGAATCGACGAATGATGATCCCGGCACCGAAATAAAGATCTCCGGACATGCTTCGTAGTTCATGGTCTGGAATACACCTTCGTCGAAGAGATAATTTTTGTAAATGGAGTCGTTGGCCCTCGCCTCGCTGTGATAATCTTTACATGAAGCAAGAGGCAACAGTTCCAGCGTTATCTTTCCCTTTGCCTTGAGAACCTCATAAACGATCACCACAGTATTCTCGCCGTGTATGCCCGCTATCGTCTTCTTTATTTCTATTCCACCGGCTTCGTAAACAAACTCAGGAAATACATTTCGCTCGAAGCTCTTCAAATACTGAAAGCCTTGTGGGTAGATCGCACCGGGATATCGGTTAGAAGAAAGCTCGAATCGTTTGTCGGTCGACACGATTGTTTCCTCAAGCTTCGAAAGCACAACCAACCTTCCAACGGGCGGACGCGTCGCTGCAACCAGCACACCATGATACCTGCGTGTATTCGATCCCGACACTGTTCCACTCGAATATCCTCCAACACCATTCGTCTCCAGCCATTCGAGATTGCTCGCAAAATCATATTGTTTCAACTGATCTGGCTTGAACGTCTTCATTACTCGTGTCTTCTTGGTTGGATCAATTTCGCAACGAGGCCAGTCCAGCCGGTCTGGTGCGTGGCACCTACGCCCCTTCCACTGTCGCCGTGGAAATATTCGAAGAATAAAAGATGATCCCTGAAGTGTTCATCGTCCTGCATTTTTTCTGAGTTCCCGAACACGGGCCGGCGACCGTCTTTGTTCTTCCTGAAGATGTTCACCATACGATCTGAAAGGTCCGCAGCTATCTCGTTGAGATTCTTCATCTGTCCGGAATTGCTCGGATATTCGATCTTGAAGTCCTCTCCATAATAATGGTGAAAACGCTGAAGCGATTCGACCAACAAATAATTCACCGGAAACCAAATAGGGCCGCGCCAGTTCGAGTTGCCGCCAAAGAGCGACGTTTCACTTTCACCGGGAGTATATCGAACTTCGAACTTGGATCCGTTAGCGTAAAATTTATAGGGCTCCTTTTCGTAGACCTTCGACAAGGCACGAATGCCAAATTCCGAGAGGAACTCGCTCTCATCAAGCATGCGTTTCAAGATCCTCTTCATGCGATGTCCACGAAGCAGCGACAACAGGTGTCGTTGATTTTTTCCCTTCTCGCCCCATCGCGATATCAACGCGGCCAGGTCGGGCCTGTTGGTAAGAAACCATTCGAGCCGGCGAGTGAACTCAGGCATCGTATCGAAGATCTCCTGGTCGAGGACCTCAACAGCAAATAAAGGGATCAACCCAACCATCGAACGAACTTTCATCTTCAATCGCTCGTCGGTCGAAGTGTGAAGAACATCGTAGAAGAACTCATCTTCTTCGTCCCATAGACTGATACCCTGGTTGCCGACGTTCGCCATCGCGCCGGCGATATATAAAAAGTGTTCGAAGAACTTCGTTGCGAGACTTTGATAGGTAGGATTCTCTTTCGCAAGCTCCAGCGACATCCGAAGCATATTCAGTGTGAACATCGCCATCCAGCTTGTTCCATCCGACTGTTCGATATAACCTCCGGTGGGCAACTGGTTGCTGCGATCGAACACACCGATATTGTCCATGCCCAGGAAACCTCCCTGGAAGATATTGTTACCGTTGTAGTCTTTCTTGTTCACCCACCAGGTGAAGTTCAGCAGCAGTTTATGAAATACTTCTTCGAGAAATTTTCTGTCGCCCTTGCCGCCCTGTAGTTTCTGGTCGATCTTATAGATCCGCCATGTCGCCCATCCGTGCACGGGAGGATTTACATCGCCGAATGCCCATTCGTAAGCGGGAAGCTGACCATTGGGATGCATATACCACTCCTTGGTTAGCAACAACAGTTGGTGCTTCGCAAACTCGGGATCAATCATCGCCAACGGAATGCAATGGAACGCAAGGTCCCACGCTGCATACCAGGGATACTCCCATTTGTCGGGCATCGAAATAATATCGGCGTTCACCAGGTGAGTCCAGTCGTGATTACGACCCTTCTTTCGTTCGGCAGGTGGCGGCGGTTGACCTGGATCTCCGTTTAACCAACGACTTACATCGTAATAGAAAAACTGCTTACTCCACAACATTCCTGCGAAGGCTTGTCGCTGTATGTTCTTCTTATCGTCGTCTTTGATATTGTGCTGCGCCTCTTCGTAGAACTCGTCTGCCTCGGCTTGACGTGTCTTGAAGATGTCGTTGAAATCTTTGAACGGAGCTTCGGTATACCCGGTGGTCAGTCGAAGCCTGACGGACTTCGATTTACCGGCGCCGACCTTCATTGCATAAACGATGGCTGCCTTTGTGCCCCGATGGGTTTTATTCACGGCATCTTCGTCGCCATGAACGATATAATCGTTGATGCCGTCTTTCGAAGTCCCTTCTTTCGAAAAGTTATAGAGACGTTGAGTATTGGTCTCGTTCTCACAGAAGAGAACTTCCGGTTTGCCTTCGGTGAAGCAATAATGATCTCCGAGGACTTTATGACCGATCTTTAGACAACCGTCATCATCCCGATACATTTCGGGCTTGTATGGGTCTTCTCCCCACGACCACGTATTGCGATACCACACCTGTGGCAGCACATGAAGACTTGCTTCTTCGGGGCCTCGATTATAAACGGTGATCTTTACGAGAATGTCTTCGGCACCGGCCTTGGCATACTCGACGAAAACATCGAAGTATTTATTTTCATTGAACACACCGGTGTCGATCAGCTCATACTCGGGATCGAGCTTTCCACGGCGTTTATTTTCTTTGACGAGATTGGCGTAAGGGAACTCCGACTGAGGATACTTATAAAGCATCTTCATGTAAGAATGCGTGGGCGTGCTGTCGAGATAATAATAAAGCTCTTTGCAGTCTTCTGCGTGATTGCCCTCGTTGCCGGTAAGGCCGAAGAGTCGCTCTTTAATGATGGGATCCTTGCCGTTCCACAATGCGACGGCGAAGTTGATCAGACATTTGTCGTCTGAGATCCCCGCGATGCCTTCTTCACCCCAGCGAAATGCTTTACTTCGTGCAGCGTCGTGCGATACATACTCCCACGCGCTCCCGTATGGACTATAATCTTCGCGCACGGTGCCCCATTGGCGTTCGGTAAGGTATGGCCCAAACTTGCGCCAGTTCACGAGCTTGTCGCGGTCTTCTATTAGACGTGCTTTTTCTTTGGTGATCATCACGAGATGACGAGGTGACGAGGTGATGAGATGACGAGCTTAACCATTGTCTTCAAAGCCAGGGTACAATAACATACCTCCATCCACGAACAGGGTAATACCGTTGACGTATTCAGAATCATCAGACGCCAACCAAACGGCGGCACCACCAATGTCTTCGGCTTCGCCGATACGTTTTGCGGGAATGAGTTTCAACAGGTTGTTATATGCTTCGGGTGTTTGCCATGCGGCGTGATTGATGGGCGTGCGAATGGCGCCGGGACCAATGCTATTGACTCTTATTTTTTGAGGTGCGTATTCCTGTGCAATGGATTTCATCAGCATCATTACACCACCTTTCGATGCGGAATAGTTGGCATGGCCGGCCCACGGAATAACTTCGTGCACGGAACTCATGCAAATGATCTTGCCGGCGGACTTGCTTCGTTTCGGGTCAACGCCTCTTCTCAGGTATTCGCGGATGGCTTCGCGGGCACAAAGGAACTGGCCGGTGAGATTGATCTCGATAACGTGATTCCATTCGGCCAATGTCATGTCGTGGAAACGTGCGTCTTTTTGAAGACCGGCATTAGCTACGAGAATGTCGAGTGTACCGTATCGCTTGAATGTTTCTTTGAACATCGCAACGACTTCATCTTCCTTGCTCACATCGGCTTTGAAAGTGAAACCGTCGCCGCCACTCGCCTTGATCTCCGAAAGAACTTTATCGGCTTTGTCCGGGCTGCTCGAATAATTGACGACCACGGCGGCGCCTTCGGCAGCCATGGCCTTCGCTACACCCGCGCCAATACCGGAACTCGCGCCCGTAATGATAGCGACCTGACCCTTGAGTTTGCTCATAAAGAGGTGTTAGAAATCGGAAGATACTAAATAAAGTGGTTACTCTTTACCTACTTTATTTATATCACTGACCTCTAAAGTCCTCTTTGGGTAACCATTTTGGGTGACGCGGATCATTGCCAAACCAACTTCACGAAGCTTCGACACAGAGTTCTTTGCAAAGAACTTCAGCACATATAAGATCCACTCAAAATATTTGAAGCCGCTGTACTCATTCTTCTGACCTGGAGCCAGTGTCATTCCGCCTGGACGGAACGCGAAGAACTGTTTGAACGGAAGCTTCGCAAGATCGTCTTCTGTTTTGCCCTTCACACGTTGCCACATCTGCCTTCCATTGCTGTCTGTGCCCGCACCCGATACATAAGTAAAGGTCATTCCCGGGTTCACGACAGTGTTCGCGAAATGCAAAGTGAGATCATGGCTTACTTTAGTGTAGTCGGCTTCGTTCATACCGATCGAAGACACACCGAGACAGAAGTAACAGGCATCGTAACCCTGCAACTGCTGCCTGATCGGCGAGAGATCATAAAAATCTTTGTGAAGGATCTCTTTGAGCTTGGGATGGGTATGTCCGCACGAACGACGACCGACAACCAACACCTCAGTGATATCGGGATGAGAAAGGCAGGTGAGCATAACGCCCTCGCCTACCATGCCGGAAGCGCCAGTAACAATAACTTTCATAAATTCATTTTTTTTGTTGCGCAAAGGATACGCGGAGGAGCCAAGGTCGCAAAGTGCCAGTGCATTTCTTCGCGTCACTTTGCTCCTCTGCGTATCCACCGCGACACATCATATTTTTATCGGTTGCATCTTCGGCACCAAAAAATGCATGATCGTCCACGCCAACAAGTACGCTCCACCACAAATGAAGAACATTATGTAGTACGCCGTTTCAATCTGCCCGATCGAACGATAATAAACGAACATATTCCTCTGGACGAATGCCGTTAATAATATACCACCCAGACCGCCGAACATCCCGCCGATACCAACTACCGAACCTACTGCCTTCTTCGGGAACATATCCGACACGGTCGTAAATATATTCGCGCTCCATGCCTGGTGTGCCGAGGTGGCAAGGCCGATGACCATCACGGCGAACCACATATTGAAGCTTCCAAGGATCTGCGCGAATATGATCGGTGTTACCGCTATCGCGTATATGAGCATAGACGTTTTTCTTGCCCGAAATATTGGCATTCCCGCGTTCACAAATTTCAGCGGAAGCCAGCCTCCGAAGATGCTCCCGACCGTTGAGATCATGAAAACGACAGCGGTAGGTATAGCTATCTCGGTGCCGGTCAACTCATACTCGCTGATGAGGAAATCGGGGAGCCAAAAAAGATAGAACCACCACACCGGGTCGGAAAGGAACTTGCCCAATGCAAACGCCCACGTCTGGCGGAAGGTCAGTAACTGAAGCCACGATACTTTTTCGTTGGTCTCTTCGGTTTGCGGGTCGCTGTTGATGTACTCGAGCTCCTCCTTCGAAACGCTTTTGTGCTTCGATGGGATCTCGTACATCATTAACCAAAGTACGATCCATATAAAACCGAAAGACCCGGTAATGACAAAGGCTGCCTTCCAACCCCATGCATTCACTATAAAAGGAACACTGAGCGGTGCCGCGATCGCACCGATGTTCGTGCCCGAATTAAAGATGCCGGTTGCAAACGCCCTCTCTTTTTTTGGAAACCATTCGGCCGTCGACTTAATGGCTGCAGGAAAATTTCCGGACTCCGTAAGACCTAATGCGCCACGCACGAGAATGAAACCCAATGTTGTGCTGACGAACGAATGAGCGATTGCCGAAAGGGTCCAAAGCAACGTTGCAAGAAAATACCCGATCTTAGATCCAAGCCTGTCAATGATACGACCTGTGAACAACATTCCCAGCGCGTATGCAAACTTGAAAGCCACTTCGATATCGGCATAGTCGGCATCGTCCCAATGGAGTTCCATTGTGAGTACAGGCTTCAGCAAACTTATAACAGAACGATCGAGGTAGTTGACGGTTGTCGCGAAGAAGACAAGAGCACAGATGGTCCAACGGTAACTACCGATTTTCTTTTCCATTAATTCGAATCTCTTATTTGCCGAACGATCGCGATGGAGTCGCTCACTTTATGCCTCAAGGTATGCCAATCTTTTTTTACGAGTATGTCTTTTGTGATGAGCTGTGATCCCAGGCCGACGCACACGATCCCAGCGTTGAACCACGATGAGAGGCTTTGGGATGTTGGCTCTATGCCACCGGTGGCCATGAGCTGCAGATCGGGTACCACGGGCAGCACCGACGATACGAAGCCTGGTCCCAATACTGATGCGGGAAATATTTTAATGATGTCGGCTCCGAGAAGCTTTGCGTTCACGATCTCTGTGATCGTTGCAGCGCCGGGGATCCAAAGCCTGTCGTGTTTTTTGCACACGTCGGCCATTTCGGGGCGCAGTATCGGCGACACAATAAAATTAGCGCCGGCTTTGATGTACTTCTCTGTTGTTTTCGGATCGAGGATCGTTCCGATTCCGATGATCAGTCCATCATATTTTTCGGAATACTTGAGAAGGTCTTTAAATACTTCGAAGGCATTCGGTCCACGGTTTGTGAATTCGATCGCACGAACACCTCCCTCGTAGGAAACATCAACTATGCTGCGGGCTACATCAACATCGCCGTGATAAAACATCGGCGCAACACCTGTTGATTTGAGGGTTGAAATGATCTGGCTTTTTGAAAACGTCATGGGGAATAATTTTATCTCAGGAGCTTGCCAACATTTTCATCGCGCACGAGCGACTCTACCTCTTTAACCGTTACCAGGTTCACATCTTCTTCCACACTATGCTTCAAGGCGCCTGCGGCAACTCCGAATTCCAGCGCGTCATTATCACTCATTCCATTGAGCTGACCATAAATTATCCCGGCCATGAATGCGTCGCCTGTCCCTACCCTGTCTACGATGTGAGTGAGGTCGTATTCTTTCGACTTATGGATCTTTTTTCCGTCGAATACTTTGCCGGAGATCTTATTGCGTGATGCGCTGATCGAATCACGATCGGTCTTGAAAACTTTCTTGATCGATTTATACTTAGACATTAGTTTCTTGCACGTGTCTTCGAAGCCGTCGCCTTTGATGCCCGTGGTGTTCTCGATATCTCCACTGCCGCCAATAAAGACATTTATTCCTTTCACCAGTTCAGGCATAATGTCGGTAACTTCTTTTCCATATTGCCAGAGATTTCTTCGATAGTTGACGTCGCCCGATACGGTAACGCCCAACTTGTTCGCGGCATGAATGGCCTCGAGACAAACATCGGCGGCACCCTGGGATATAGCTGGTGTGATGCCCGACCAGTGGAACCATGAGGCATCTTTGAGAACTTCTTTCCAGTTTACCGAGCCGGCTTTGATGTGAGCGAAGGCGGAATCGAAACGATCGTAGATGATGCGTGATGAGCGTTGCATGGCGCCTTCTTCGAGGAAGTACACGCCCATTCTTTCTTTATTGTATTGAATGTGGTCGGTGATGACCCCGTATTTTTTCAAATGTTGCGTGGCGGCGATACCGAAGTCGTTGTCGGGAAATGCGGTGATGTGTTCGGATCTCATGCCGAATAGAGACAGTGAGATGGCGACGTTTGCTTCTGATCCGCCGTAGGATATGTTGAATGAGCTGGCTTGGGTGAAGCGTGCCATGCCGGGAGTGGAAAGGCGGAGCATAATCTCTCCGATCGTTACTATTTTTGTCATTGGGAACTTAAACCGTCAAGATAGTCCTTAAATATATTAAAATAGTTACCTTGCGCAATCGATTGCGCTGCAAAAAATCAGAGATCACAGATCAAATCATAAATCGTCAATCGTACCTCGTACATCACTATGGCCAGTAAATTCCTCAAGATCAACCCGCAAGACAATGTTTACGTCGCCCTCACCGACCTCCGCAAAGGCGAAAAAATAACCGATACCCTTACCCTCGTCGACGACGTACCTGCGAAGCATAAATTCCTCGACCGCCCCCTCCGCCAGGAAGAAGAAGTGATCATGTACGGCGGCGTTGTCGGTAAAGCCATGCAGCCCATCGCAGCCGGCGGCGTCATCGGCACACACAACGTCAAACACAAAGCAACCCCATACTCCAGCAAGAACAAACAATACTCGTGGACACCACCCGATATCTCGAAGTTCAAGAACAAAACATTCATGGGATATCATCGCGCCGACGGTCAGGTTGGAACCGCCAACTACTGGCTCGTTGTACCTCTCGTGTTTTGCGAGAACCGGAATGTTGAAGTGATGAAGCAGGCGTTTATTGAAGAGTTGGGTTTTGGAAAGACCAGTGTGTACAGAGATTATGTGCATCAGCTGGTGAGCGACTATAAATCCGGATCCGGCCAGGGTGTGCCGACCTTGAAGGGTGTTCCCGTTTCGCGGGAACGACTGTTCAAAAATATTGATGGTGTTAAATTTCTAAACCACAACGGTGGCTGCGGTGGCACGCGACAGGATTCGGAAACACTGTGCAAGCTCATCGCCGGTTATGTTCACAATCCTAACGTCGCCGGGGCAACTATCATGAGCCTCGGTTGCCAGAACGCCGAGATCAATTCGTTTCAAAAGAGATGGAAAGAGCTCGACCCAATTGGTTCGAAGCCGGTATATATTTTCGATCAGCAACAATCCGGCACAGAAACGGAGTTGCTCACGAACGCCATTCAAAAAACTTTTCAGGGCCTGGTCGAAGCCAATAAGATCGAACGGAAGCCTGCTCCGCTCAGCAAGCTCGTTGTTGGTTTGAAGTGCGGCGGCTCCGACGGATTCTCCGGTATCTCTGCCAATCCCGCGATCGGTCACACATCCGATCTTCTCGTAGCGCTCGGGGGCAGCACCATCTTATCTGAGTTTCCGGAACTCTGCGGCGTTGAACAGGATCTTATCAACCGTTGTGATGATGCAAAGGCGGGTGACCTGTTCATCGATCTCATGCGAACATACTCCAGTGCTGCCGAAGCAGTCGGCTCCGGTTTCGATATGAACCCGTCCCCGGGAAACATTAAAGATGGGTTGATCACCGACGCTATGAAGTCGGCCGGCGCTGCCAAGAAAGGCGGCACTGCTCCGGTAGCCGATGTGCTTCAGTATGCCGAATACATTAAGAAACCCGGGCTGAACTTGCTTTGCACACCGGGCAACGACGTTGAAAGCACGACCGGCACAACTGGTTCGGGTGCACAGATCATTTTGTTCACTACTGGGCTGGGAACACCGACCGGAAACCCCGTAAGCCAGGTCATCAAGCTCTCGACCAACAACAGGCTGGCGCAACGTATGCCCGACATTATCGACTTTAACACAGGAGGTATCATCACGGGAGAAAAAACGATTCAAGAGACCGGTGAAGACATCCTCGATTTCATCGTCGATGTTGCCAGCGGAAGAACAATAGCGAAGTCGGTCGAGCTTGGTCAGGACGATTTCATCCCGTGGAAGAGGGGAGTTTCACTATAATGTGGTAACATTTTGATAGGTTGAGGCGTCGTAGCAGTCTAAACCCACGCCTATGCTGCACCTGATACCTAACTATCTCCGCACGTCTGTACGGAACCTTGCACGCCACAAGTTTTCAGTAAGCATGAGCATCCTCGGGCTCTCCGTAGCTTTTGGTTGCATCATCGTCGCCTGGTTCAATTATGAATTGAATTCAACCTTCGATCTCACACACGAGAATGCTTCGAACATTTATCGTGTGAACTTCAACCACGACGACAACGGCAAAAATGTCGTGTATGGCATCTGCCCTATTCCAATGGGCCAACTACTTAAAGAAAATTATGCAGACATCGATAAAGTGGCGCGCTACGAGATCCTTGGTCTGCCTTTGAAATCGGGCACCGATCTCTTCACGGCGTCTGTTGCATTTACCGACCCCGAATTCACAGAGATGTTCACGATCCCGTTGATCCAGGGAACGCATAAGATCGACGGCAAGAATGTGTTGATCAATAAGAGAACCGCAGAGAAATATTTCGGGAACACGGATGCGACCGGCAAAACGATAACACTTATCGTAAACGAAGAAACGGAAGACTATCTCGTTACCGGCGTGTTCGAAGATTTTGAATTCAACAACAGTTTCAAATTCGATGTGCTCGCGAACATCGATCAGTTCTTTACCAGCGTCGACGATAAATCCATCACCCGCGACAACTGGAAGCGGTGGAGCTCTACATTCGTTTATGTTACCGATCCTTCCCGGATCAAATCGATCGAAAGTTCCATGCAGGAATTTGTAGCTGAACAGAACGAGGCACGACCCGATCTGAAGGTCAGATCATTTTATCTCGAACCATTTGTTGGGATGGCGGCAAGATCGAGGACACAACAAACTCGCGGACATTGGTTCAGCCAGCCGTTGATGCCTGCCGCAGTTATCATCATGTTCGTCGTTTCGTTGATCTTATTGGGAACAGCTTGCGTCAATGTGATCAACAACACCATCGCGATCGCATCCACCCGTTTCAAAGAGATCGGTATCCGAAAGACGATGGGTGGCCGAAGGGTCGACATCCGTTACCAGTTCTTTATCGAAAGCGGGCTGATCTGTGTATCGGCTTTGATAGTCGGTTTTGCTTTTGGTGAAGTCTTTGCGCGAGCATGGGATATCATCTGGCACGATATCGACTTTAAGGTTAATTACTTCGAAAGGCCCCAGTTCTCGATATTCATTCTTGGTGTTGTGATCTTCACTATTCTTCTTGCTGGAAGTTACCCGGCGTTCTTCGTTGCACGGGTTCAGCCGATGGAGGTGCTGAAGGGCAAACAGAAATTCAGCAACTCGTCGTACATCACGAAGCCTTTGTTGGTACTTCAGCTGAGCATCTCGATCATGGCGGTGATCTTCAACATTGCGTTTTATCGAAACTCGGTGTTCCAGGAAAACTACGACCTCGGCTTCAGCTATCATGAGGTGATCCAGGTGCCCGTCGATGCCACTCAATTCACCCAGCTTCGCAACGCTATTGCCTCCAACAAGGAAATTGAAGCTATCGGTGGAAGCACGCACCAGATCTCTAAGAATTTCTATAAGGCTAAAGTCAAAGTAGATGAGACAGAAAATGAGATCGACATCCTGGACGTCGGTGAGAATTACTTCAACGCACTTGATGTAAAGATCGTCTCGGGACGTGACTTCGGATCGCGATCGGAGATCGACGTAAAAGAATCGGCGATTGTGAACGAAGAGTTCATTAAATCATTCAATATCAAGGGCGACCCGTTGGGACAACGAGTGCTGATCAACGACAGCATTCCGCTGTACATCGTCGGCGTTACGGAGGAGATCTATCTCAATGCACTGTTCACTCCTATTCAGCCAGTCGTATTCCGGAACTGCAGGGAGGAAAATTACCAATGGTTAACCGCAAGGGTCGATAAGAGCAACATCCTCGACGTGAATAATGAGATCGAGAAAACATGGGTAGAGCTCTTCCCTACAAAACTTTATCCAGGCACTTTAATGGATGCGCAGCTTGAAACAACGATGAATCACTTCAAGAATGTTTCGAAGCTTTATTCTTTTCTTGGCCTGATCACCATCGTTCTCGCGATGACTGGATTGTTTGCTATGATCTCACTCCACATCCGTAAGAAGCTGAGGGAGATTGGGCTCCGCAAAATGTTGGGTGGCCATGCCGCACATTTGTCGATGGTCGCAAGCAGGCCGTTCATTGTTGTGGTCGGCGTATCACTTATTATTGGAACAACGGCCGGAGTATTCGTAGCGAACCTGTTCCTCGATTATGTGTGGGAATACTATCAGCGCATTGAGTGGAGTATTGCAGGCGCAGCGATTGTTGTGACAGTAGGTCTTGCGATAGCGACGGTGTTGTCACAAGTACTTTCTGCGGTGAGGGTGAATCCTATTGATATTATTAAAGAGGAGTAAGCAAGATCTTCTTAATGCAAATATTGAATGTCGAACATGGAACTCTGAATGCCGAAGTCGTGCCACTCGACATTCAGAGTTCTGGTATCAATATTCAACATTCCGATCTCAGTACTTAAAGGGCTTACCTCCAGCCATGATCTCCTGAGTCTTCTCATCGAACGTGACCTTTGTTCCAGTCCTCGCTGCCGCATTCGTCATCATACAAGCTATCGCATGTGAATAACCCGCTTCGACAGGCGCATTGGTCTCTTTGCGGCTCCTCACGCACTCCATCCAGTTGCGCACGTGTGCCGACGTAAGCGAATCGCCACCCGTGTTGGCCGACGAAACAACTTTCTCCGCCGAAGCCGTAAGATCCAGTTGAGGCAACAGGTTTGCCTGCATATTCATGGCATTGGCAAATTTATCGGTGAGGCCACCGGTTGGTGTTACGAGATTCGTTCCAAGATTTAAAGTTCCTCCGTTGCTGAAATAGATCTCCGTCGGATCATCGTCGCCATTGTGCATTCGCGATGCGAACACAACCTGGAAGCCGCTCTTAAGATCGTTCTCCGGTCCATAATCAAACACGGCAGTGATGGTATCCCAGTTCTCGCGTCCATCTTTCCAAACATATACACCACCGTTGGCAACAACGCTGCGTGGATGTTTGAGATCGGAGAACCAATGCACCGTATCGATTTGATGACTCATCCATTGTCCAGGCAGGCCACTCGAATAAGGCCAGAACAATCGGAACTCGAGATGCTTGCGTGCATTGAATGGCTCGGCTGGACGGTTCATAATGAAGCGCTTCCAATCGGTATCCGCCTCTCTCATCTTTTCAACAAGAGCGGTCCTCCTCCAACGACCTGGCTGATTCACATTCCATGTGAGCTCTACTTTCGTGATGGGTCCGAACTTTCCGTCTTTGATGAAATTATTCGCTGCATGATAGTTCAAGCCGCTCCGGCGTTGTGAACCGATCTGCACTACTTTCTTTGTTTCCTTGACTGCTTTATAGGCAACTCTCGCGTCCTCCATCGTTTCGGCGAAGGGCTTTTCGATATACGCATCGAGGCCCGCCCTTACGGCAGCGGCACCGTGCAAGGCATGTTGAAAGTCGGCGGTACTGATGATGACTGCATCCACGCTCCTGCTGTCGAACAACTCGTCGTTGTTGCGATAGCCGACGACTTCGTGACCCATTTGTTGCGACAGGTGTGCGACACCTTCTTCCCTTCGAAGTTTCCAGATGTCCGAAACACCTACGATGTCGAAGTCGAGCTCTTTGTTGTGATGCATGAAACACGGAAGCAACGACGAACGGAACCTGTCGGAGAAACCGATAACGCCAACACGCACACGTCCGTTGGCTCCGATGATATTAGCATAGCTCTTTGCGCTGAACGCTAAGCCTGTTGCGGCTAATGTCGATTTTTTGATAAAAGATCTTCTGGTCGTCATATCTGATCAGTCTAATTCCATTACTAAATATAACAAGGCACCCAATCCCTTGGGATCATTAATTCTTCGTTCGGTCGAAACATAATAATCGAGATCTCCTTTCGAAACTTTCGGATCCAACGTGGCGGTCTTCACCGTTCCGTCGAGGTATAATCGTCCCTGGTTGTCGAAGAAAATATAGTCGCGTTGCAGGCTGACGAATGCTTTCTGTGCTGCAGCGAGGTAGCTTTTATCCAGGATGCCCCTGTTGAACCCTTTAGCGAAGCCATATGCAAACATCGCCGAAGCGGATGTCTCGACCCAGTTGCGCGGCTCGTAGCTTTTGTTCGTTACCTGGTACCACAGTGCAGTTTTCGGATCTTCAAATTTTTGTATGGGCTTTGTGAGGTCGCGGAATAATTGGCCCAATACTTTCCTGTCGACATTTTCGAGCGGAATGTATTCGATGCATTCGAGCAATGCGGTGTAGTACCAGCCGATGCCCCTGCTCCAGAACTCGCGCGAAGTCCCGGTGTCTTCATTTGCCCAAACGTTATTGCCCGACTCATCCCATCCGTGATACATCAGACCGGTTTCGGTATCGCCATTGTGTTCATGAACAAGATTGATCTGCTTCATAGCTTCATCGAACAACGCCGGTTCATTGAAGGCTTTCGCGTATTGCATGGTGAAGACGTCGGCCATATACGCGCCATCCAACCACATCTGGTAAGGGTAAACCTGCTTGTGCCAGTAGCCACCGTCGCTGGTGCGCGGCTGGTATTGTAACTGCTGACGAAGCTGCTGAGCCGCTCCCTTGTACTTCGCATCTTTAGTTACTTCATATAAGGAGATAAAGATGCGGCCAGGCAACAGGTCGTCGAGGCTGTATTGGGCAACGTTGTAATATTTCGGATTAAGAACGCCGTGTGAATCGAGAAAACGATCGGCCCATTTCTTTATGTAATTAAAATAAGTGGGATTCTTCGTTTCGCCCCATCGTTTGAATACGGCCATTAAAAAATATGCGATGTCACTGTCGAAGGTTGTTGGTTCGGGATTGAGAGCCATCGCGGACTCGATGATCTTGTCGGGCCAGCTTTCAATGTCTGTTCGTTGAGATAGATAGGTGACCAGTAGCCGTGGGTCGGGAGAAACATTCCGTGTTTCATTAACCAGTTGCTTGCCATTAGGTCTTACAGCAAATGAGAAGATCGGCTCATCGGATTCGAAGACATAATCGATGACAACAAAGTTATTATCGACTATTTTTTTTGTCAGTTTCTTACCAAAGTTTCCATCATAGATATCGAAGTCACCCGATTCCGGAACGGACTTATGTTTTTGCAATTCTTTGTAGTCGGCGACGATCGTTACTTTTTCCGGGAATGTCCGGATGCGATAGTTTCTTGTAACCACAAAGAGGCCTTTTTCCTGAGCGAATGCAGAGGAGGTTATCAATAAAAGGGCAAAAATGATCCGGTTTAACATTAACGATAACAGGATTGGCCAATTCCCGTGCCGATCTTTTCCGGCAAATCTGCTCACAATATGCGCAAAATGAGCAATCGATTGCACAATTTATCGCATATTTAAGACATGAGTTCTGTATCGTCACGCTACTCGGTACATCCCGGTCATTTCCAGGCGATGAACACCCAGGCGATCCGCGAGCATTTCCTGGTCGAAAACATCTTCGTGGCGGGCACAATCCAAAATACTTACTCTCATTTCGACAGGCTGATCATTGGTGGTGCGATGCCTGACGCAGGGCCATTGACGCTTGAACCATTCAATGAACTCAAAGCAAACTTCTATCTCGAACGTCGCGAGCTGGGTATAATCAACGTAGGCGCGCCCGGCATTGTGAAAGCCGACGGAACAAATTATACACTCAACAACAAAGAAGCATTGTATCTCGGCCGCGGTGTTAAAGACATCAGCTTCGAGTCATCACCCGGTGGACAAGCATACTTCTATTTCAATTCCGCACCGGCGCACGCAACATATCCGAACAAGAAGGTAACCTTCAAAGAAGCTGAGACCGTCGAGACGGGAAGCACAGCAACGGCGAATCTTCGAACGATCAGGAAGTTGTTGGTGAATAGCGTGCTGCCGACATGCCAGCTTCAAATGGGGCTTACTGAGTTAAAGACTGGCAGTGTTTGGAACACCATGCCACCGCATACTCATTCACGAAGGATGGAAGCATACTTCTACTTCGAGATTGCAGAAGGGCAAGCAGTGTGTCATTTCATGGGACCACCGAATGAGACGCGTCATATCTGGTTGAAAAACCATCAGGCGGTGATCTCGCCACCGTGGTCGGTCCACTGCGGCGCTGGTACGAGCAGCTATGCATTTATTTGGGGAATGGCGGGCGAGAATCTCGATTATAGCGATATGGATGGAGTGAACATCAACGACATCCGATGAAAAAAGAAAAGGCAACCATTCACGACATTGCGCGCAAGCTGAACATCACGGCTTCGACGGTGTCGCGCGCCTTGAAGGATCATCCCCGCATCAGCACGGAAACCAAAAAGGCAGTGTTGAAGGTCGCCGAGAAACTCAACTACCAGCCGAATCACCTTGCGGCAGCGTTGAGGAATGGACGAAGCAATACCATTGGAATTATTGTTCCTTCTGTGGATCGCAGCTTTTTCTCCTCAGTTGTCCGTGGCATTGAAGAAGTCGCGAACAAGTCGAGATACAATGTCATGATCTGCCAGAGCTACGACAACTATGAGAAAGAAGTTCAGACTATTAATACGTTGCTCAACGCACAGGTAGATGGCATTATCGCATCGTTCGCAAAAGACACTGAGGACTTCGGTCACTTCCTGAAAGTGCGACAGAAGGGCATCCCACTTATTATGTTCGATCGTGGGAACAATGATCTTAAGGTGAGCCATGTTGTGGTGGATGATTACTTCGGGGCGTACAAAGCAGTAGAACACCTGATCGAGCAAGGCTGCAGGCGCATCGCACATTTTACAAGTACGAGGAAGATCAGTATCTATAAGGACCGGTTGCGTGGTTATCGTGAGGCCCTCGAAGCCTATGGACTTCCGTTCGACACGTCGCTTATCATTGAAAGCAATCTTCAGCTTGAAGATGGGCGGAGCAGCATGGAGAAACTTCTTCAGTTGCCGGCAAGGCCCGATGCAGTATTCTCTGCGAGCGCCTTCGGGGCACTTGGCGCAATGCAGGTGCTGAAAGAGAGAAAGCTAAAGATCCCGGAAGATGTAGCGCTCGTTGCTTTTACTAACGAACAATTCACGAGTGTTACGGAGCCGCCCATTACTGCGATCGATCAGCACAGTATGCGCATGGGTAATGAGGCTGCCGAAATATTTTTAGAAGAGATCAATAAAGCAGATCAGAAATTCATTCCACGGAAAATTGTTTTGAAACCGGAACTTGTGATCCGGCAGTCGTCATTAAAAAAGCAGAGACCTTGAATTCTTTTATCACAGAAAATTTTTTGTTGCAAACAAATTTTGCCCAGCAACTCTATCACGGGTATGCTTCGAAGATGCCCATCATCGATTATCACTGTCACTTATCGCCGCAGGATATCGCCACAAACAGGCAGTTTAAGAATCTCAGCGAGGTCTGGCTTGCCGGTGATCATTACAAGTGGCGTGCAATGCGTACCCTGGGTGTGAACGAGAAATATATTACAGGCAATGCCAGCGATGAAGAGAAGTTCGCACAATGGGCATATACGGTTCCATACACTATGCGGAATCCCCTGTATCACTGGACGCATCTCGAGCTCAAAAGATATTTTGGTGTCGACCACCTCCTGACGCCGGATACACAAGCGGACATATACGCGAAGGGCAAAGAGATGCTCAAGACCGATGGATTTAAGACACGAGGTTTGCTCGAGCGCATGGATGTGCAGGTTATATGCACGACCGACGATCCAATCGATTCATTGGAGTATCACCAGGCGGTGCACAGCGAAAATTATAAGATCAGGTTGTTCCCCGCGTTCAGGCCCGATAAGGCGTTTGCAGTAGAAGACCCGAAGACGTATGCTGCCTACGTGGAAAAACTTTCGCAGGTAAGCGGCGTCGTTATAAAACGATTCTCGGACCTTCTTGTCGCGCTCGACAATAGAGCCGAATTCTTTCATTCTTGCGGGGGGAGACTTTCAGATCATGGACTTGAAAGTCTCTATTATGAAGAAGGGGATCCAGAGCAGCTTTTCAAAGATGTAATGTCAGGCAAGACGCTTGATACCATTCAACGAAGCGCATTCAAATATCATGTGCTGATCGAACTTTGCAAGATGTACCACAAACGCGGTTGGACACAGCAATTCCACCTTGGGGCCATCAGGAACACCAACGAACGCATGTTGCGCGAGCTCGGACCCGATACGGGCTTCGATTCGATAGGCGACTACTCGCAGGCATCGGCTCTTGCGAAGTTTTTCAACAACCTCGACAACACGAACCAGCTTGCGAAGACGATCATCTATAACCTTAACCCTTCGCAAAATGAAGTGTTCGCGACAATGATCGGCAACTTCAACGACGGGTCGGTAAAAGGAAAAATGCAGTTCGGATCCGCCTGGTGGTTCCTCGACCAGAAAGATGGCATGGAAAAACAGATCAACGCACTGTCAAACATGGGGCTATTAAGTTGCTTCGTGGGTATGCTTACCGACAGCCGCAGCTTCCTTTCGTTTCCGCGCCATGAATATTTCAGAAGGATCCTTTGCAACCTGATCGGCAACGACGTGGCAAACGGCGAACTTCCCGGCGACGAGAAATGGCTCGGCCAGCTCGTGAGCGACGTGTCCTATAACAATGCAAAACAATATTTCAACTTCTGATGTCGCGACCAGTTAAGATCCTTCAGTTCGGTGCCGGAAATTTCCTCCGTGGCTTTTGCGATTGGATGATAGATATCGTTAACGAGAAGACCGACTTCAACGGCAATATTCAAATTATTCAGCCGATCAGGCGTGGGAAGGGAATAGACCTCGCTTCACAAGGTGGACGATATAGTGTAAGGATCAACGGCGATGAGAGACCGATCACATGCATCGATTCGATCGTGGATCCGCATGAAGAGTACGACAAGTTTTTGTCGCTGGCAGAGAACCCTGATCTCGAATTTGTCTTTTCGAATACAACAGAAGCGGGAATTGCATTTGGGAACGATGAGACCTTCCCTGCAAAAGCAACCCGGTTTCTTTATCATCGGTTCAAGAGCAACAAAAGGTCCCTAACCTTTCTTCCATGTGAACTGATCGAAAAGAACGGCGACACATTGAAGGCAGTCATTCATCAATACATCGATCACTGGAAGTTGCCCACCGATTTTAAAAACTGGGTCGATTCAAACATTATATTCCTCAATACTCTTGTCGACAGGATCGTTACCGGCGTCGATGATAAAAAATTCACCGTGATGGCCGAGCCATTTCACCTGTGGATAATCGAAGGCACAGTATCTATTCCATTCGAAAAAGCCGGTCTCAACGTAAAGTTTGTTAGGGACCTTACCCCCTATCGTACGCGCAAGGTCAGGATACTCAACGGAGCGCATACCACGCTTGTGCCCGTTGCTTACTTGAAAGGACTGCGGACCGTTCGTGAATCCGTAGAAGACAAAGAGGTTGGTGACTACCTGATGAAGGCGATCCACGAGGAGATCATCCCAACGTTGGATCTCCCGAAAGACGAGCTGGAGAGTTTTGCCGATGATGTAATGAATCGCTTTCGAAATCCGTTCCTTAAGCACGAGCTCGCCAGCATCGCGTTGAATTCGATATCGAAATATAGAGTTCGTGTGCTGCCATCGGTACTCGCATATATTCAAATCAAGAAAGAGCTCCCGAAGAGACTTTTATACTCGTTGGCTGCACTGATCGAGCTTTATAAGAACCCGATCAACGATACACCTGAAGTGTTGGAGTTTTTTAAAACAGCCTGGGCGACGAATGACCCTGTTCATGTCGCGAAAGCTGTATTGGGGAACAAGAGTTTCTGGGGAATAGACCTGAATGAGATTGCAGGGGCGAACAAACTCGTTACAGAGGATCTGAAGAAGATCGAGCTTCTTTAATTGGGTGTGAATTCCCAAAACTCCACAAGCGGATCGTCGTTGTCGTTCGCCTGATCCTGTCCCATACCGAGGTATCCTTTTCCACCGATGGAAAAAGCTATACCGCCCGTGCGTGGAGAAAATCGGATTTGATTGTCCTGCGAAACGAACGCGGGTATCGTCATCTCCTCCCATTCGTTCACCCGATAATTATAATGAAAGAAGTCGACGCGGCTGTTGTATCCATCATATCCCATGCCGAGGTATGGCTCGCCATCGATCACGAAACTGACCATATCGGTTCGTCCACCGCCGCCCGACCCGATGTCGAAATCGCCGGCATACTTTACTTTTCGTTCGCGGGGATCGATCACCCAACGGTCGGCGTGAATACTTCCGCCCCATTCACCACCAAAAATATATGCCTTGTCATCGGCCTCGAGCATGCAGGAGTACCGGGCACCGATGCTTGCACTCCACCAGTCGGTCTGTTCTATTTGATCTGTGTCGGGATTGTATACAACACCAGCGCCTGAATAACTCGTGATAATATAAACCTTACCGTCGACGACGGCAGCACGTGCTCCTTCGCAACCTGTGAGCCCGGGCGACGATAGGGCTACTTGTTCCCAGAAGTCTGTAGACTCGTCATACTTATAGATCCCATTGCAAAAAACATATGCTGTATTGTTGACCACGAAACTCGCCGGTCCGAACACTGTTGTAGGGAAGTCATTTCTTCTTGTCCATTGATCTGCAGATGGATCGTAGCTCCACACTTCGTTGCGAGCCACAACATAACCTTTGTCCCCGAGACTAAATGCGGCTCCATGCATAATAGATTCCCCCGGAAAATCTTTAAGCTTCTTCCACCCTCCCTTACGCGTATTAAAAGTTATTTCGTTCGCATAATAAGTTCCGTCATCAAGGATCATATAAGCAACAGCGTAGTATCGCGTATGAGGCTTCAGGGTGTTGAGTTGATAGCCCATGTACTCAAACTTATTTCCCATCGAGATCACGGTGCCATTTTCAAGTGTATTGTTCTCGTGCTCCGACCACACCCACCCGTAGTCGATAAGGTGCTCTTGTAAGAAAGGCTTTTGAGTCAAGTTCAGATCTATCCCGAGGAAATGAAAGGTGGAAGCTACTTCACCACTACCAGAAGTTTGCATGATGGGCCTCAAAGGAAAATCTTCCACGCCCGAATTGCATGCCACCGCGATCAATAAAAGCAACATGTAATAGCTCGCTTTCATTCTTGTTCTTTTGCTGGTGGATTTAAAAGAAAAGAAATGCCCGCATTCAACCGAAGACCCGTCGCATTGTATCGCAGCTTGTCGCCGCTGGTGGTATCGATGAGTACCGCGTTCTTATTGCCGGGAAGATGCCATTGACCCGAGATCTGTCCTTCATAACCTAACTCAAGTCTTCCAACAAATCTTTTAACTGGTTTATAAAAGGTCAGGTGAGGTTCGAAGCCGAGTGTGATCGCGTCGAATGACGTATCCTGTCGATCAAAATCGGAACCGGTCTGTAGTTCGTAGATGATCTTCAGTTTGTTGAAATTAGCGGTGCATCTCAAGCCAAAGAAAACTGCGAATCCTTTCTTCTTTGCAATGGCACCGGATCCGCTGATCCCAAGTATCGACGTCCGAACGAGATTGTCCTGGTATATGTGCCCGGAATAATCTCCATAGCTCACCCTGCTCCCTGTTGACGAATGTCCTCCGAATGCTGTTACATAAAGAGTTTTGTTGATGAGCATCGAGATACCACCGGAGTAATTGAACCATGCAGGATAATTTGAAACTATTTTCATTTCGGGGTAGACCTTCTGCACCGACTTATTCTGGGCTTTCATGTCGCCGGCAGAATACGATCCATATCCGACGTTGAAGAACATCGCTGGCTCCCATTGACCATAGCTCTGTGAGACACACGCGCAGAGTACTATCGCTATTCCAATTTTATATAAAAGCCTTGATTGCATATGAGATAACCATTTGCTGTGGAAACGTAGGAGTAATAAGGCACCGAGCCCGACGTTCCTGTTTTAATATTGTCCCAATAGAATGTGGACGACCGGCTGAAGCTGAAGTGATGGCTAACCGGGTCGTAAAACATGTAGCTGAACGATGTGCCGGTCAATGTTTTATCCAATAAAACGGATGAGCCCGCCGCGTTATAGATCTTGAATTTTTTCTCACTCTCATCCATATAGATCAATGTATCGGATGGATATTGCTTCAGATAATCGGGATCGGCAGTGAACGGACGTGGACTCTGGTTCGCGAAAGTTGTTCCATTCCAGACGTACCTGTATCCCTGGATAAAGATCTGGGATCCATCGGGTGCTATGGTTGGTATTTCCTTCCAGCCCGTGAATAGCGTTGCCCCGGTTGCCAGATCCAACACTTTGTCGCCGGTTAAAACCTTACCATCGTCGGTAACAGTGAAGTTGATACCCAACGATGTGGTTGTCCATGAATGATTTTGTTTGATGGATTGCGTTTGAACATCCCACTCGAGCACCTGGTAGGGATAATTGTACATGATATAAAGGATCTTTCCGTCGGTCGAGAATGTACTGATGTGGGCCGCATCGGTACCCAACGATTCAGCTTTTAGGGGAACGCGCTTGTCTTCTCCAAAGACGTATAATGTATCGGAACCGGATTGGCTATTGGCCAGCGTGTAGTATAATCCATCGAACTTGTTATGGATCGAGCCATAAAACCGGGGGTGAGATCTGTCTCCTCTGAAAAGATAGTTGGTATAATTTATATTACTTTTTTCGTTCGTTGAAACAACATTGAACAGGATCGATCTTTGCTGACCGAATTTTAGGTCTGCATCGATGCGGGTTATTGTTGTGTCGTTTGGATCCGTTCTATGCTCGCTGGAGTTAATGACCGTTTCCTTAACATTGTTATAAAACGGGCTCTTTCTCCATTTACCGACTGCGGTCTGATTATCAGTCCACTCGAACTTTACCTCCAACGTCCATTCGCTTTTGTATAAACGCTCGTCATATTCCGAAGCAACGTTCCCTGCTGTAACAACATCCAGTCTATACGTTGCTTCTCCTCCTACGAAGTCGGGATCGTTTACACTGGTTTCGTTCGGGTTGAAGATCTTGAAGCTGTCGCAAAGAGTTGTGTTGTTGCAATACTTCCTGATCCTGTAGTGATCGAATCGGTCATCGACAACTTTTTCCCACGTAAGCACCAGAGTGCCATCGGCGGGAGCGATCGAAGTAAAAGTCGATTTCACGAGCGGTTCTCGATCAATATATACCACCCACGACTTTGTGACCGTATATGTTTCAAGCCCTTGCTGATCTGCAATGCTACCGGAACCCGAATACATATTCACAACAACGTCGAGATCGTAATAACCGGTTTTAAATGGAGCGACGATGATCTTGAAGGAAGGTTCGGCAATACCATCGATATAGATCTTGTTATCGAGATAGATCTGCACCTTGTAGAGGTTCTCTATACCAACGAGATCATTCAGCGGAAAAGTAGAGTCCTGGAAGATAGAAAGCGTGTCACCTTCGGGAACGGAAAGATCGATGCTGATCTCCGGACGTTCAGGGATGGGCTTATCGACGAAATATTGTTCAGCTGGTTCGTAGTCGCAAGCGTGAATTGCGACCACCGCAACGACCGCAAGAATGAAGTAAAAACTTCGCATCAGGACACCGAAAACCTAATGCTTCACAACAAAAGTCAACACCGGTCTCTTCGCGTGTCCTACTACATCTTCTGCAACGCTTCCTGCGAGCACATGTGCGAAACCTGTGCGCCCATGCGTAGCCATTGCGATCAGGTCCGCATTGATGCCGTCGGCAAAACGGATCACTCCTTCCTCAACATTCAGGTCGTTGTACACACTAATAGTATAGTTCTTCAATCCTAGCTTCTTTGCGAAGCGGTTCATATAGTCTTTCACAATATAGTCGCGCTGAAAATCTCCCGGTGTATTGATTCGCACCAGGTGGACATTGGAATTATACATCTGTTGCGTGCGGCGAACGATGCGTGAGAATACCTCCTCCTCCTTGGCCATTGCTGTTGCGTAAACGATGTCCTTAAAGTTGGTGGTCACAGGTTTCTTATTGACCGTGAGCACGGGACATTTCGAGAGACGAACGATCTTCTCGGTGTTGCTGCCGATCAGCATCTCCTCCAGCTTCGTATGACCCGAGGTACCCATTACCACGAGATCGAATTTCTTTTGAGAAAGTAGTGTGCGGATACCATGGAATGGATTACCGACCTTCAACTCCCCATCTGCAGTTACGTCGCTGATAGATGGGTCGAGCACTGCTTTTTCCAGTTGCTTGCGTGCCTTGTCGATAAGCCTCAAGTTGAACAGGCGATCTTCAATATCGCCACTCGACACTTCACCTTCCACGTTGAATGATCCGCCGGTTACTTCTTCGATCACGTGAAGGAGCACTAGCTCGCCACCACTCTTTCGTGCAATGTCGGCTGCAACGGCTGTTGCGATGGTTGCTTGTTTGGAGAAATCGGTTGGGACAAGTATCTTTTTCATAGCTTTAAATTTACTGAAATTAAAATTTCCATGATTACCAAAGCAGATCTCAAAGATGTTGCGACACTGGCCACACTCGTAAATTCTGCGTACCGCGGAGAACATGCGAAGAAGGGCTGGACTACCGAAGCTGATCTGATCGACGGGACCCGGACCGATGCAGCAGCCCTTGCCGACATTATCCAAAAACCCGACACCACAATCCTGAAGTATGTGGAGGACGGGAGGATCATTGGGTGCGTGGAGCTGAAAATAACAGATGGCCGTCTCTACCTGGGAATGCTCACTGTTGAGCCGTCGATACAGGGTGGTGGCATTGGCAAAAAGATGCTCGCGGCAGCAGAAGATTTCGGTAAAGGAAAAGGATGCAGATCGGTATACATGACCGTGATCACCATAAGGACTGAGCTGGTAGATTGGTACAAACGACACGGCTACGTCGACACCGGCGAGAGGAAGCCCTTTCACTTCAACGATCCCCGTTTTGGGCAACCAAAGCAGAAATTAGAATTCCTGGTGCTGGAGAAGCAACTCTAGTGTAACCAACGGGTCTTTCTTCGGTACAAAAGAAAACTGAACCCGTCATGAAAAAATATCTAATCCTGGTCATGGTGCTCATTAGCGCAGTCGCTTTTGCACAAACGACCGTCAAGAAATCATTCTCAGGTGTGAAAAGGATCAAGATCTCGACATCATCCGGTGACTGCGAGATCCGCAAAAACTCAGGCGCCACCGTTGAGGTGGAGCTCTCGCACTCATTCGATGAAAAGTATTTTGTTCCACGCTTCGAACAATCCGGCGAAAGACTCGACCTCGGCGAAGAATTCAACGGCCGTAACTTCAATGGAAGCACACGCTGGAAGATCAGCGTTCCCGACGGCATGCGTGTTACATTCCGCACAGGTTCCGGCAACCTCATCGTTGATGGAGTGAACATCGATCTCGAAGCAGGTTCGGGCTCCGGCGATCTCGAGTTCTCCTCGGTAAAGGGAAATCTTTCGGCTTCAACAGGTTCGGGCAATGTGGATGTTGCCAACTACAACGGGGAAGCAAAGATCAACACAGGCAGCGGCAACATGAACGTGAACGGCGCGCAGGGCGAACTCGACCTCAATTGTGGCTCGGGCGACATCAGGGTGTATGAAGCCAATGCATACTTCTCGGTTAACACAGGAAGCGGTAACGTCACTGCCGATAAGATACAGATAGCAGGATCAAGTCGCTTCAATACCGGCAGCGGTCGTTCGCGAGTTACGCTCGCAGCAACACCGAAGTTCGACCTCGCTGTCAACTCAGGTTCCGGCGATGCAGAGCTTAACTTCAACGGCAACGAGATCGCGGGCGAGATCGTAATGAAAGCAAACAAGCGTTGGGGACATATCACGGCGCCGTTTGAGTTCGATAAGACAGAAGAGGTGGAGAACGGAGGTAAAGATCAGATCACTATTGTAAAAACTGCACAGAAAGGAAAAGCAACGAATAGGATTACGGTGGGAACGGGCTCCGGCGACGCAGTTCTACGCAAGTAATAGTCCGATACCAAAGGTGAGCACGAATAAAAGCGTGCTCATCGCCATTTGCTTCAGATACGGATCGAGCTGCTCCGAAGGCAATTTCGAAACCGCCATTCCATTGCGGACGAACAAAGCAACGACCGGCAAAAATAAAAACTGCCACATCGACTCATAGCGAAGTACAGTATAGGCCACGGCACTGATCGTTCCGGCGCCCAACAAAAACCAGTGATATACAACCGCCTTCTCTCGCCCGATGCGCACGGGTATCGAGAACTTTCCCGCTTCACGGTCCGACTCTATGTCGCGAACATTGTTCACATTCAATACGGCAATCGAAAAGAAACCACAGCTCAGTGCCGGCAGCACATCTACATAATCGACATGGCGTGTGAATAAATACAACGACCCGAGCACCCCCACCAGTCCGAAAAATATCAGAACCGAAAGATCACCAAGTCCCGCGTACCCGTATGGCTTTCGGCCAACCGTATAGGCGATGGCCGCCACGATGCACAATAATCCAAGCGCCAAAAAGAACAACAGCGCATTCCAATCGAACCCAAATGCGATCAGCAATAAGCCGATACCACTAAGCAGGCAAAGCACGGAGAAGAGAACGACTGCATTGCGCATTTGCATGGAGCTGATAACACCCGACTGCACCGCGCGCTGCGGTCCTTTACGTCCGGCGTGATCGGCACCGTTCATCGAATCGCCATAATCGTTGGCGAGATTCGAAAGTATTTGCAAAAAGATGGTGGTGAGACAACAAAGGAAAAACAACAGTCCATCGAACTTACCTGCGGCCGCTGCAAGAAATGCAGCCATGCCAATACATGAAAGTGAAAGAGGGAGAGTGCGGAGACGAAAAGCAGAAAGCCAGGCCTTCATACATTAATCATTGACCATTGGCGATTGACCATTGACCATTTGCTCATTGAAAGTTGGCGACGATCTTTGGGTCGAGTGGCTCTATCTTGGATTTAAAAAATTCAACTTTGGTCCCGTCCTCACTCACAATGTATTTAGCAAAATTCCAATCTGGTTTTTCGCCGGTCTTGCTCTGAAGCCATGCGTAGAGCGGAGCCTGGTCGCCTCCTTTAACGGAGATCTTTTCGAACATCTGGAATGTAACACCGTAGTTGCGTTCGCAGAACTCAGCGATCTCGTTATTTGAACCGGGTTCCTGCCAAAGAAAATTGTTGGCAGGAAAACCCAGTACAGTTACTTTATTGCCATACTGTTCGTGCAGTTTCTGAAGGTCTTTGTACTGAGGCGTGAGCCCGCACTTCGAAGCCGTATTCACGATCAACAGCTTGTGACCTTTGTATTGGCTGAAATCAACCTCTTTGCCATCGAGGGACTTCATTTTCAAATCGTAAATAGAATCTGGCACAACAGTAGACTTAGCAGAAAATAAATTAAATCCCATGTAAAGTCCCGCGAAGACAACTACGCTTAAAACAATAACTAAAGTTCTTTTAGAGTTCACTTGTGATTGCCGGGTCCATCGGCTTCACTTTCGAGTTAAAGAACTTAACAGTGCCATCGGGCTTCACGAGATACTTACAGAAATTCCATGTTGGTTCCTGGCCAGTCTTTTCTTTCAACCACGCATACAGCGAGTGAGTGTCGGCACCTGTCACAGAAACTTTTTCGAACATCTGGAAAGTCACACCATAGTTCTTCTGGCAGAACTCAGCGATCTCCGCATTAGAACCGGGTTCTTGTTCTTTGAAGTTGTTAGCAGGGAAACCAAGGATAACAACTTTGTCTTTGTACTGTTCATTCATCGCCTGCAGGTCGGCATATTGTGGAGTGAACCCACACTTCGATGCAGTGTTAACGATTAGCAACGTTTTTCCTTTATACTTAGAAAAGTCCACGGTCTTACCGTCGAGAGCAGGGATCTTGAAATCATAAACTGATTTGTCGGGAGCAGCCAACACCAGCATTAACAAAAAGGCAACAATGGTTTTCATGGAAGTTGTTTTTGAAATTTTGAGAATACAAAGGTACTAAAGACTCTTCTCTAAAGCCATTTTTAGTGCATTGGCCCTCTTAAGAGCATCCTCGTAATCTTCCAGTCCTGTATTCAACTGACCGTCTGCAACGATCAGCAAATTGCGGGATTGGGGCATAAGTGTAACATTTTTGTTAACGATCTTCCGTTGGTCGTAGACCACGTACTCCGAAAAATGGTTGTTGATCTCGAAGATAGCGGCCGTGTAAACCGACTCAAATCGACGAATGGACGTGTATGAAGATGCCTTCCTTAACAAACTCGGAAATGTTGACCTTCCAGGGGTCTTCTTTGAAGAGATCCTCGGAGCCGGTTATGTATTCATTCCAATTGAACATCAAAAATTGTTTGGCGGAGGATACGGGAATTTTGTTTCGCGGAGGATACGCGGAGGCGCGGAGGTACGCAAAGAAAAGTAAAAAGCCACCGCGTACCTCTGCCCCTCCGCGTATCCTTTGCGACACTGCATTACACCTGCATTACCGTTGCATCACATCTTCTCCGGCACCCGTATCCCCAGCAACCACATCGACTTCTTAAGAACGTCGGCCACAACCTTCGAGAATGCGATCCGGAATTTAAGCTTCGCCTGGTCCGTCTCCGCAAAGATCGGGATCACCTGGTAGAACTGGTTATAGCCCTTCGCGAGGTCGTAAGCATAGTTAGCGATAACAGACGGTGCATATTCACGCGCGGCCTCCGCAAGCTTCTGCGGGTATTGAGAGATCAGGAACAACACATCTCGTTCAGCAGATTCAATATTGGCAACCGATGAGAGGTCGTTGCCTGTAATGTTCAGCGACAACGTATCGGCTTTTCTCAACAACGCCTTGATTCGTGCGTGCGTATATTGAATGAACGGCCCCGTATGCCCTTGCAGTTGTATCGACTCCGCGGGATCGAACATCATTCGTTTCTTGGGGTCTACTTTCAGCAAGAAATACTTCAGTGCACCAATACCGATCATTTCGAAAAGATCGTTCGCTTGTGCCTCATCGATCTCGTCTACCTTACCGAGTTCTGTTGTTTGCTTCTTCGCTTCATCAACCATCTCGGACATAAGGTCATCGGCA
Source organism: uncultured Ohtaekwangia sp. (assembly GCA_964490505.1). Classification (GTDB taxonomy): domain Bacteria; phylum Bacteroidota; class Bacteroidia; order Cytophagales; family Cyclobacteriaceae; genus ELB16-189. Next base: position 788,725 of record CAZBCP010000004.1, read on the forward strand.
TCGACAACAGTTCCTTCGCGCGATTTCATTTTGCCCGTTGGCAGATCGACCATTCCATACGAAAGGTGATAGCATTCCTTTGCCCAACTGTATCCAAGCTTTCCGAGTATGAGGAACAGGACTTTAAAGTGATATTCCTGTTCGTTGCCAACAGTATAAACCTGCCGCGTGATCTTCGGAAAGTCCCTGAAACGCAACATCGCCGTGCCGATGTCCTGCGTCATGTACACCGAGGTGCCATCGGAACGCAACAAAAGCTTTTGATCGAGGCCGTCATTTGTGAGATCTACCCAAACAGAACCGTCTTCTTTCCTGAAGAACACGCCGCTCTCCAGACCTTTCATGATCTCTTCTTTACCCAGGAGGTAAGTGTCGGATTCGTAATAGAGTTTTTCGAAGTCGACGCCCATACGCTGGTAGGTCTGTGCGAAGCCTTCGTATACCCAGCCGTTCATGGTCTTCCAAAGCTGAACGGTTTCAGGATCCTTTGCTTCCCAGAGCTGCAGCATGTGTACCGCGAGCTTCATGATCGGTGCATTTTTTTCCGGATCAGAGTCAGCAGGCATTGAAGCCATCTGTTGTTTATAGACCTGATCAAATTTCACATAATATTCGCCTACCAGGTGATCACCCTTCTTACCACTGCTCTGCGGTGTCTCTCCATTGCCATACAGCTTCCACGCGGCCATCGACTTACAGATATGGATCCCGCGATCGTTGATGATCTGTACTTTGTGAACTGTATACCCGTTGGCTTTATAGATCTCGCTTACACTCCAACCCAGGAAGTTATTGCGAAGATGACCGAGGTGAAGAGGCTTGTTGGTGTTCGGAGAAGAGTATTCGACCATGATCTCTTTTCCGTTCGAAGGAAGAGTGCCGTAGTCTTTGTTGTTATAGATGTCGGTGAAGCTGCGTATCCAAACTGAGTCCGAAATGGTAAGATTAAGAAAGCCCTTAACCACCTGAAATTTTGAAACTATATTCTTATCAAGACTTTCGCCGATAAGAGTTGCGGTTTGCTCGGGGCTTTTTCTTGCGATTTTCGATATCGGAAAACAAACAACTGTATGCGATCCCTCAAAGCCGGAGCCAGTGGGCTGAAGCTGAATGTCTCCCTGGTAACCAAAAAGGGACTCTGAAACTTTTTTTACTTCAGAATGTATAATTGAATTTAAATCCATCTCTGCGTATCCTTTGCGTTCCCTCGGCGTATCCTTTGCGTAACTGTTTCGCGGAGGATACCGGCGGGCACGGCGCAAAGTCAGCCAAGGATACGCGGGTGATTTTTACATGTCAAGAATATAAGCAAACATCAACGGCGCTACGATCGTAGCATCGCTCTCCACGATAAACTTAGGCGTATCGATGCTAAGTTTTCCCCACGTGATCTTTTCGTTGGGAACAGCACCCGAATACGAACCATAACTTGTTGTCGAATCACTTATCTGGCAGAAGTAGCTCCAGAAAGGAACGTTGTCTCTTTCGAGATCCTGGTGCAGCATCGGGACAACGCAGATCGGGAAGTCACCGGCGATACCACCGCCGATCTGGAAGAATCCAATTCCTTCTTTACCCGAGTTGTTTGTGTACCAGTCTGCCAGCCACACCATGTATTCGATCCCGCTCTTCATGGTGCTTGCTTTCAGCTCGCCGGTCACGCAGTAGCTTGCGAAGATGTTGCCCATCGTTGAGTCTTCCCAACCGGGAACTACCATCGGCATATTCTTTTCGGCAGCTGCAACCATCCAGCTGTTCTTCGGATCGATCTCATAATATTCTTTCAACACGCCGCTGTTGAGGAGGCGGAACATGAATTCATGGGGGAAGAGACGTTCGCCCTTGTCTTGTGCATCTTTCCAGACTTTGAAAAGGTGCTTTTGAAGGCGACGGAATGCTTCTTCTTCGGGGATACAGGTGTCTGTAACGCGATTGAGGTGGTTCTGCAGGAGATCCCATTCCTGTTCGGGAGTGAGGTCGCGATAGTTTGGAAGGCGTTTGTAGTGTGAATGCGCTACGAGGTTCATGATATCTTCCTCGAGGTTGGCGCCTGTGCATGAAATGATCTGCACTTTATTCTGACGGATCATTTCTGCGAAGCTGATCCCGAGCTCACCGGTACTCATTGCACCCGCAAGCGTTACCATCATCTTTTTGCCGTCGGCGATATGTTTTTTATACGCCTTAGCCGCGTCGACGAGGGCTGCGGAGTTGAAGTGGAGGAAGTTCTTTTCAATGAAAGCGGAGATGGGACGATTCTGACTCATGCCTGTAATTAAAATTTGGGGCGAAAATACGGAAATTCAATATCTTTCATCATGCGCCTAAACCTATTTGCCCTTATTCTTTGTGTTGTCGCACAGAATGCATTCTCGCAAGCGATCGATACTCTCTCCCGGGTCGATAAACTGTTTTCCCACTGGAATAATGCTACGCCAGGCGGATCGATACTTGTGGCCCGCGGTGAGAAGATCTTGTATCACAAGGCATTCGGTCTTTCCGATCTGGAACGCAATGTTCCCAACACAATTAACACCATTTTCGAAGCCGGCTCGGTGTCGAAACAGTTCACAGCTTTCAGCATCCTTCTTTTGGAAAGCGAAGGCAAACTGAAGCTCACCGACGACATAAGGAAGTACATCCCTGAGTTACCCGTCTACGAAGCGCCGGTCACCATTCAACATTGTCTCAATCACACCAGTGGACTAAAAGATTGGGGAAGTGTTGGTGCTCTTACCGGGTGGCCGCGAGGCTCGAGAGACTACACACTTGAACTGGCTCTTCACATTATGTCGAAGCAGAAAACGACAAACTTCAAACCCGGCAACGAGTATTCGTACAGCAACTCAAATTACTCCGCCCTGGTGATCATCGTAGAGCGTGTTTCAAAACAATCGCTGGAAGATTTTACGAGAGACCGTCTCTTCAAACCACTCGGCATGAACAACACCCGGTGGCGAAGCAACTTCCGCGACATCATTCCCGGAAGAGCACAGGCATATTCGAAAAACGATAAAGGTTATCAACTAGAAATGCCCTTCGAACACATTTATGGTCACGGTGGCTTACTCACCACTACCGAAGATCTTTTGAAGTGGAACCAGTTGTTGGAGAAACACGATGCGCTCTATAACAAGCGCGTTCAGCGCGGCAAGCTTAACAACGGCTCTGAGATCTCTTATGCTGCCGGAATTCAGCATGGCGAAGTAAACGGAGTTGCCGAGATCGCCCACAGCGGAGCAACGGCCGGTTACAGGGCATGGCTGGCTTACTATCCGAAGAAAAAATTAACAGTGATCCTGTTAAGTAACGACGCCAACTTCGCCCCGGTGAACGCCGGGCATAAAATTGCCGAGGTGTATTTTGGATCTGTCGCAGAATCCGACGACCACGATGGTCATGAACCAACACCCGAGTTCAAATACAATCCAAAACTTTACATTGGCGAATACTACAGCGAAGAAGCAGAATGTACTTTCAGGATTATTCAAAAAGGAGAGACTCTTGTTGCCGTCAACGATGCACAACAGGAAACTCCTTTGATCGGAACGAGCCTTAATGTCTTTGATCTGGATGGAGGAAGACTTGAGTTCAATAAAACGGGCTTCAGCATCAGCATCTCCCGCGCCAACAACGTCCCATTCAAAAAGATCACGAAGTGAAAACATACAATTACGGCATCATTGGTCCCGGCCGCATAGCAACATCATTTTGTAAAGCCCTGCAGCGCAGTGAACGCGTAAACATTTACGGCGTCGCATCGCGCGACAGCGATCGGGCAAAAAGCTTCGCGCAACAATTCGGCGCAAAGAAAACTTATAACGACTACGAATCGATCGCCAAAGATCCCGACATCGATGTGATCTACATCGCTACTCCGCATGCGTTCCACGCCGACCATGCAATCATTTGTCTACGCAATAAGAAACCGGTTGTTTGTGAGAAACCCCTCACACTCGATCACGCGAATGCATTGAGAGTCGTTCAGGCCGCTCGCGACAATAAGACTTTCCTCCTCGAAGGCATGTGGTCGCGATTCAATCCCGCCGTCAGGATGGCCAAAGATCTTATCGACGCCGGAACGATCGGCGAAGTTCGTCACCTCACCGCCGACTTTGGTTTCAAGAAAGATTACGATCCGAAGTCGCGACTGTATGACCTCGCACTAGGCGGCGGTTCTATTCTCGACGTCGGTGTGTATCCTTTGTTTCTTGCTTTGTTCATTCTCGGCAAGCCAGATGCAATTCAAACCAACGCACACCTCGCTCCAACCGGCGCCGACGAGAGCTGCGGGTTCACGTTGCACTATAAATATGGCGCCACCGCCCAGCTCTTCTCTTCCATGATCGTGGAGACACGAAAGGACGCCGAGATCTGCGGAACACGCGGCTCGATCGTCATTCAAACTCCATGGTACAAATCGATGGGACTTCTCGTCGCCAAAGAGGGACAGCCGCAAGAGCACATCCCCCTTCCCTATCCAGGCAATGGCTTCGAATTCCAGATAGAGGAAGTTACGAAGTGCCTGGACCTTGGCCTTACCGAATCGCCTTTGATGACGCACGACTTCACACTAATGAAAGCCCGGATCTCCGACGAAATATTACGACAAGCGGGGGTCAACTATGGGGGTAAAACGTAATGTAGTTGTCTTAAGAATATGAGGAGATTTTTACCGATCGTTTTCATGATGACCTCCATCTCTGCTTTCTCACAGGATGCCGAAGGCTTCGTATTGGTAAGAAGCGAACCGCCCATCGAGCTTCATGAGAGGTGGGTAGAATTTCCCAATAAAAAACCGGCAGCCACTTCGCGTGAATTGAAGACGGAGTTTGTTGTGAACGCCTCGATCCAAAAAATGCTGCATGCGATCAGGGACGAGTCCGTGGTAAAAGACTGGCATGCACACATTTCCGATTATAAGATCTATCAGAAAACAGATACGACCACATGGGAGGAATATTCGCGTCACGACATCCCCTGGCCGCTCAATGACCAGGATACCTTTTTAGAATATAAAGTTCACGAGATCGTTCCCGGCTCCGAATATCTTGTCACCTTCAAATCAAAAGTCGACAACCGTATCCCTGTTTATGACAACATCAATCGCATCGAATTAGTGGGCAGCTGGCGATTCGTCCAGGTGGAACCTGGCATTGTTAAAGTGATCTACCGTGTGCAATCTGCACCCGGCAGTACTAATGTTCCTCGCATGATCGTAGACCCGGTGATACGGAACAATCTCGTTGCTTCGATCAAGTCGTTAACTGAGATTGTCGAGAAGTGATCGCTTTGGCGGAAGCTTCCATGATCTCGAAACCGTTCTCGGCCATCCTGTTCTCGGTGTCCAACGTCGGGTTCACTTCGGCGATCTCCCATGCAACGACCTTTGGATCTTTACATAACGTTACGTTAAGCAACCTTGCCTCTTCAACGTTAAGTCCATTCGGTACCGGGGTGCCTGTTCCCTGTGAGATCCTGCTATCGAGACTATCCACATCGAACGAAACATAGATGAGGTCGCAATGTGATAGCATTTGCAATGCACGTTGCGCGATCACAACCGGTCCATGCTTGCGTACATCTTCCGTTTCAATAAAGTTGATGTTGTACTTATTGATCAGGTAGTTCTCCGGTTTTTCGAAATCACGAACGGCGATGTAAACAATATCCTCGGGTTTAATTTTCGCGCCGGGGCTTCCCACGTTCTTGATCTGCTCCCAGTAGTCAGTAGTCTCTCCTTTCGGATCGTTAACCTTGCGTTCAAAATTGTCGAGGGCGCACGCCATCGCGAGGGACATGCCGTGCATATTTCCAGATGGCGTCGTGTACGGTGTATGGATATCGGCGTGTGCGTCGATCCATACAACGCCCAGGCGTTTTTTAGGATATGCTTTTTTGATACCAGCTATCGTTCCGTAAGCAGTGCTGTGATCGCCCGCTATAATGATCGGAAAGTAGTCGTCGAAAAGCTGCTCGTATACTTCGAGACAAACGCGTTCTTCCATGATCAGCACACCATCGATGAATTTTGCATAGGCGTGTTCTGCCCCGTCGAACAGCAGCTCATTTACGTTCTCTACTTCTACCGCTTCGTATTGTTTGAAGAATGATGATCTCAGATCGAGACTGGCGATTTTCATTGCCTCCACACCCAGGCTGGCGCCGCGCGTGCCAGCACCGATCTCAGATTTCACTTGGATGATCTTTAACTCTTTCACAAAAACCTCAGTTTTAAAAATTAGAATGCTTACCAGGAGAAAAAAGTGCCAAACCCGCGAAGCGGGAGCCCCCGATTCAGAGATCGGGCAGTGTCCAGGCACAAGGTCGGCCCGTCAGGTAGAAGAGGTTGTAGCGGCAATTAGCCATATTGCAAAGATCGTAAAATAATTCGAATTTCGCATCTTAACTGTACGGACAAAGGATTAAATGAAGAGCTACCGCGAGCTGATTGAACAAACCTTCGAGTTCCCACAAAGAGAGTTTAAAGTAAGAGACCACGAGTTGATGTTCAACGACGTTCCGCTCATGGACATCATTCGTGAGTATGGCACTCCCCTGAAGATCACCTATCTTCCCAAGATCAGCGAAAACATCCGCTTCGCACAGGCTGCATTCAACAATGCTATCGAACGATTCAAGTACAATGGCAAGTACACGTACTGCTATTGCACCAAGTCTTCACACTATTCCTTCGTAACCGAAGAAGCACTCAAGAACGACATCCACCTCGAAACATCTTCCGCCTACGATATTCCGATCATACGCAGTCTTTACGAACGCGGTAAGATCAACAAAGAGACCTACATCATCTGCAACGGCTTCAAAATGCCGTTGTACACACAATACATCAGCGATCTTCTCAACGACGGCTTCAAGAACTGCATACCTATTCTCGATAACCTTTCGGAGATAGATGTGTATGAGAAAAACGTGAATACAAACTTCAGCGTCGGTATTCGCGTAGCAGCCGACGAAGAACCGAAGTTCGAATTCTATACATCACGTTTAGGAATTCGTTACAGCGACATCGTATCGCTTTACAAAGAGAAGATCAGCCCCAGCGGTAAGGCCAATTTGAAGATGCTCCACTTCTTCATCAACACCGGCATCAAAGACACCGCGTATTACTGGAGCGAACTCAGCCGCTTCATCTTCAAGTACTGCGAGCTCCGTAAGATCTGCGACACACTCGACTCCATCGATATCGGCGGCGGCTTCCCCATCAAAACCAATCTCAATTTCCATTACGATTATAAATACATGATCGAGCAGATCGTGGAGAACATCAAATGGATCTGTGAGAAGAATAACGTACCTGTTCCCAACATCTTTACGGAATTCGGAAGCTTTACCGTTGGCGAAAGCGGAGCGGTTCTGTATTCAATGGTCGACCAGAAACTTCAGAACGATAAGGAGCTGTGGTATATGATCGACGGATCGTTTATCACACACCTCCCCGATGTTTGGGGTCTCAATCAGAAATATATCCTGCTGGCAGTTAACAAATGGGACGATCCGTTTCATAAGGTAAACATCGGCGGACTCACCTGCGACAGCCACGACTACTACAACTCCGAAGCACATACCGGCGAAGTGTTCCTCCCGATGATCAACGACGAAGAGCGCTTGTTCATTGGATTCTTCCACACCGGCGCTTACCAGGAGTCTTTGGGTGGTTATGGTGGAATTCAACACTGCCTCATACCTGCTCCAAAGCACGTGCTCATCGATCGCACCGAAGACGGCGAGATCACAACGAAGTTGTTTGCACCCGAACAATCAAGCGAAAGCATGATGGAACTGCTCGGGTATGATCAAAAAAAGGAACTCAACGGACAATCACTTGCCAAAGAGATCCAGAAGTTGAATAAGTAACACAATCCTTTAGTGATCCACACGCTTTAGTGGAGCCTCCTCGATCGTATACTCCTTATTGAGATCAAAATACCAATCAGGCACCTTCCGTTGTTTGATCTCGGTGATCTCTATTTTATAGGATCCATTAGGCATCGTGGTCTCGATCATTAACGGCATCCCCTGCAGTTGTTTGCAAGGCACGAAGTCGAGATCCTCAGCGATCAATTCACAGTTAACGTCAATAGGATCGTCCGTCACCCAAAAAATAAAGACTCCGCCGGCAGTTTTCTCACTTACATATTTCTTGCACTTATGGCCCAGGATCTTTTTTGTGCCGGAGGTTTCCATGACTTTGATTTCCGGCCTGGGTGGCCTGGGGATTGACACGTATCTCTGCCGGATATGATCTATTTGATAACTACTGTCTCTCCGGGCGAGGTAAACCTTTTCGATCTGGCCCTCCCTTTTCGATTTCAACACTGTGTGAATATTACCATCCCTGATCGTCAAGGTTGCCGAGTGTTCAATGCCTATCGAAAAGGCCCCGGGTGAATCGGAAGTCACCTCGTAATGAATTATGCCTTCGAACGACTGCGCGCGGCCAACCGCCAGGGCGATAGTCAATGCGAGCGTTACGAAAAGCCTTGTCAAGTATTAGATCTTAGATTCCGTATATCCCTTCGGTAACTGGAAATCCGAAGCGGGCAGGCTTGTCTTCTTGAGCTCCTGCACCTCCATGGTCATCGTTCCTTGCGGCATTGCCATTTCGATCTTCAACGGAACACCTTCCACTTCTGCATAAACGATCGACTGATCTCTGCCGACCTGTTGTTTCGCGAGCGCTTTGATGTCGATGTCTTTTATTTCGGTAGTCGCCCAATAGTTGGTCGTGAGAGTTTTTCCATCCGGGCCAGTCTTCTCGATGAGATACTTCGTGCATACGTGACCAAGTATTGTCGCAGTTTCTGCTGTCTTCGTCACCTTCGGTTTTTCCTGAGTGGCAGTAGTGTTCGTAGTTGGTTTCGCCATTACCATGTATGTCCTGGCGCCATGGTTGATCGTATAGCTTTGATCTTTATCGGAGAGATAAAGTATATCGGTCTTGTCCATGATACCACCCTGAATGCTTGCAAGTGAGTTCAAGCCTTTGAGTTTAACGGTAACGGCTGTTGGCATCATTGAATTCATGTCGCCGCCAGTCATCATTTTGATCATCGCCTCCATCTGTGCTTTCATTTGCGGATTGGAATCCATCATGGCTTTGAATTGCGGGTCATTCATCTTTGCCTGAAGCTCCTTGATCTTCGCCTGGTTGGCCGGGTCGTTGGCCTTCTTCTTCGCTTCTTCCATTTGAGCCTTTACCTGGGGATCAGTGATCTCCATTTTCATTCCCCAACGAATAATGCCTTCGAACGACTGCGTATGGCCGGTCATTACGAGGAGGATAAGCCCAAGGGCTAAAACGACCTTTTTCATATGTTTTTATTTGGGTTTCTTAAAGTTAACGATTCCCCGACCTTTTGCGAGGGGAACCTCTATGCGATGAAATGCTAGCAATCAAATTTGATGCCTCTAATAACGTATCCACTTTATAGTCGCCAAGATCCGGCGCCACGCACTCGTCGCCGATCTGGATAGTTTTGATATTCAGCTTCTTCGCCGGAACGAGGTCGCGCGAGCGATCGCCAATCATCCATGATTTCTTCACATCGATGTCGAAACGCGCAATTGCTTTTTCGAAAAGGAGCGATCCTGGTTTCTTGCTCAGGGAATTTGTAACGGTTCCATGGTAAGGAGAAAAATAGATGTGGTCGATCACATGCTCGCACGCATCCTGCAAGTATATATGACACACGTCCATCTGCCTGCGGGTGTAGATCTTTCTGGAGATACCCGACTGGTTTGTTACAACTATCAACAGGTATCCAGCCTCCTTCATCTGGTAGAGCGCTTCGGGCACACCGGGTATGATTCTAAACCGGGTTGTGAGAAAAGTATAGTTGGGATCGTCGACATTCAGCACCCCGTCTCGGTCAAGGAACACGCATTTATTCATCGGCACAAATATAGACGTCGGAGTTAGAAGTCGGGAGTCAGGAGTCAGGAGTTGGGCCAACAATTCTGTTGGCTGACGTCTGGATTTTGGATTTCAATTCCTAGCTTTGAAGATTCGGAAATGAGCAACGCGTTAGTCATAATCCCTACGTACAACGAGAAAGAAAATGTCTCGATGATGATCGACACCGTGTTCGCATTGCCGAAAGATTTCGACGTCCTTATCGTCGACGACGGTTCGCCCGACGGCACCGCCGACATCGTCAAAGGGCTGCAGGAAACATACAATAACGGTGGACAGATCAGGCTTCACCTCCTGCAACGCCAGGGCAAGCAAGGTCTCGGCACCGCATACATCGCCGGCTTCAAGTACGGATTGGAGAAGGGCTATGATTACCTTCTGGAGATGGACTGCGACTTCTCTCACGATCCAAAAGATCTCATTCATCTCTATCTCGAGTGTGCGGAATTCGGAAAAGATCTTTCGATAGGCTCCCGTTATGCAAGCGGCGTAAACGTTGTGAACTGGCCGATGGGCCGCGTGCTCATGAGCTACTTCGCAAGCATGTATGTGCGTTTTATAACCGGCATGCCGATCGCCGACACTACTGCCGGATTTGTTTGCTATAGAAGAAAAGTTCTCGAGACCATTCACCTCGACGAGATACGTTTCGTAGGCTATGCATTCCAGATAGAGATGAAGTTCCTCGCATGGAAGTACGGGTTCCAGCTAAAAGAAGTACCCATCATTTTCACAGAAAGAACCCGCGGTGTTTCGAAGATGTCGACAAGGATCTTCCGCGAAGCATTTTTTGGTGTGATGCAGATGACTGTAACCAGCTGGTTTAAAAAATACATAGTGTCCTGATTTTTGTTGCGCAATGAATACGCAGAGGTAGCAATGGACACGCGAAGTTTAGTGCATCCTTTGCGTATCCTTCGCGTATCCTTTGCGACACTATTTCTCAATAAGCAGCCTTTCGCACACTGTCTTACTAAACGTCTCTCTTTTCCTTTTATCGTACGAAACTGTCATACTTCCATCGAACTCCTCTATCTCAATAATATTCAGTTTAGTACCAAGCTTCAGATCACGACTGTTCAAAAATCTTAGAAAGTCATCGGAAGAATTGACGATACCAACAAACTGTGCCGTTGTTCCAGGCTTGCATTCGCTGAGCTTTGTATGATGTTGCCAGTGCATTCTTCCATTTCGATCGGGGATCGGTGAACCGTGCGGATCGATCTTCGGATAACCCAGCAACTCATCCATCTTCTCGAAGAACACAGGTGAATGAATGTGTTCGATCTGCTCGGCGATCTCGTGAACTTCTTCCCACCCAAAACCCATCTTCTGCACGAGAAACATCTCCATAAGACGGTGCTTACGGATAATTAACGCCGCCTCCTTTTTCCCCTTATCCGTTAGACGCGGCGGCCTATAACTTTCGTAGTGGACAAGCTTCTTTTTAGCCAGCTTCTGGATCATGCTGGTAACGGTAGGCATCTTGGTGCCGAGCACCTGCGACAGCTCCTTTACGTTCACCTCCCCGTTCTCGGCAGAAAGGTTTAGAAGAGCTTTTAGGTAGTTTTCTTCAGTTAGGGAATTCACTTTTCAAAATTACGAAATTCATTTGTTAGAGTCGTCTAACTTTTTAATTTTGCAATGTGAAGAAATTAGTTATTATCCTATTCGTCTTAACGGGCTGCGACGACCTCATCCCCGACGGCCCCGCCGACCACGACATACTCGACGGACCGATCGATGGCCTCACAGCCGCCGAAAACGCCCGCTTCCTCCGCGGCGACATTGCCTTCAACAGCGAGATCTTTACCGTCGAGAACGGCCTCGGCCCCCTTTTCGTGGCCACCTCCTGCGGCAGCTGCCACCCCGGCGACGGCAAAGGACACCCGTTCACCACCCTCACCCGGTTCGGCCAGTCGGACGAGACCGGCAACCACTACCTGGACCAGGGCGGACCGCAACTGCAAAACAGGGCCATCCCAGGACATTTCCCCGAGCTCATCCCGGCAGGTGCCCCCTTCGCAAAATTCACACCTCCCGCCAACACAGGCCTGGGCCTCCTTGCCGCGCTCAGCGACGAACAGATCCTCTCTCACGCCGATCCGACAGATGCCGACGGTGATGGTATCTCGGGCGTTCCCAACTACATCCTTGCGCCAGAGTACTTTGTGCCGAAATGGTTTCACCAGCCGAGCAATGGAAAATATATCGGTCGGTTCGGGAAAAAAGCATCGGCCGTCGACCTCATGCATCAGACAGTGAATGCATACAACCAGGACATCGGTGTAATGTCGACCTACAATTCTCACGACCCGCTGAGCGGCGAATACAGCGATCCGGAAATCACCGACAACACAGTGCTCGATGTTGTATTCTACCTGCGAACATTGAAAGCGCCGATCTCACGCGACAACGACAATGCCGAGGTGCTTGCCGGCAAGAACCTGTTTACAACCATCGGTTGTGCGAAGTGTCATATAGCCGAGTGGAAGACCCCGGTTTCTGACATACAGGCATTGAGCGAAAAAACTTTCCATCCTTACACCGACCTGCTGTTGCACGACATGGGTCCCGGTCTCGATGATGGATATACGGAAGGTACCGCGAAGAGCTCCGAGTGGCGAACACCGGCACTCTGGGGCCTCGGGCTCTCGAAGAACTCGCAGGGCGGAAATTATTATCTATTGCACGATGGTCGCGCAGCAACCATTCCCGATGCGATCAACATGCATGGCGGCGAAGCGGCTGCCAGCCAGGAAAAATTCAACCAGCTCAGCGATGGAGACAAACAATCGCTGATCAGATTTCTAGAATCGCTATGAATAGAAAAGACTTCATAATTAAATGCAGTGTGTGCGTGGTGGGTGTTGTTTCAGGATGCGCCGGAACTAAATATCTGTCTGTCCCGATCGAAGGTGATTCATTAATAGTCCCCCTTCTTTCATTTACAGATAGAAAATATGTAGTCGTTGAGAACGATCGTCTTGAATATCCAATCTGCGTCTATCGCTTTTCGGACAATGAATACAAAGCGCTGTTGATGAAATGTACCCACCAGGGCACGGAGCTTCAGGTATTCGGCGACCGGCTGCAATGTCCAGCCCACGGCAGCGAGTTTGCCAACAACGGATCGGTGCAGAACGGTCCGGCTGACACGCCGTTGAGAACATTCAACGTTTCTGTTTTACCCGAAACTTTAAAGATCACACTATCATGAGGATACTTTTACTCCTGTTGATAGCAATACCGGCGTTCGCACAGATCGATAGCACATTGCTTCGAAGAACTCCCGTCGATACTTCGGCGCGAAAGGCGATGAACATGGATGCGGTTTATAATCGTCCGTTCCTGCAGATCGGCAAAACGCCTGTGTCGGTCGGCGGTTATGTTGAAGCACACTATCAATACCTCGGCGAGAACGGGATTTCGGAGGGACATAGCTTCGCCATACCACGAATGACGTTGTTCGTTGCATCGTCGATACATCGTAAGATTCGATTCCTTTCCGAGCTTGAATTTGAAGACGGCACCAAAGAGATCTCGATAGAATTCGCTGCGTTGGATTTCAACTTTCATCCAATGGTGAATCTTCGCGGTGGCGTGGTCATGAACCCGATCGGTGCGTTCAACCAGAACCACGATGGACCGAAGTGGGAATTTGTGAACAGACCCGTCGCGATGACACAGATGTTGCCTGCTACGTGGAGCAACGTGGGGGCAGGCATGTATGGACGCCAATACATTCGTCAGTGGGCGTTCGGCTACGAAATATATCTCACGAATGGTTTCAACGACGCTATAGTGGCGAACAATCTGAACCGCACGTCACTTCCAGCCGCAAAGGCTAACCGCGAACGTTTCGAAGAGAGCAGCAACGGTAAACTTTTATTGACTGCGAAGACCGCGGTTCGCTATGCGAAAGTCGGCGAGATAGGCGTGTCGTACATGGGTGGTGTTTATAACAAGTTCCAGGACGATGGACTGCGACTGGACGATCAGCGTCGCGTTGACGTATGGGCTATCGACTTTAATACAACACTGCCCGTACTGAAAACATATATCGTTGGAGAATATGCATTCGTGAAAGTAGATGTGCCTCCTCAATACGGTCAACAATTTGGCGATCGGCAGGCCGGTGGTTTCGTCGACATCGTACAACCCGTTGTTCGGAGAGACCTGTTCGGCTTTCGTCAGGCAGTTGTTAATGTTGCCGTTCGATTGGAACGTGTTGATTGGAACAAGGCGAAGTTTGTTGAGACCGGGAGTTCTATCGGAGACGAGTTTACAGCGATCGTGCCCGGCATCAGCTTCAGGCCCACGCAGCAATCTGTTATCAGGTTGAACTATCGCTACGAGAAGCACAGCGATCTTTTTGGAAATCCTGCCGTGAGATCAGGAGGAATACAGGTCGGCGTTTCCTCCTACTTCTAGTTCTTCGTTAGCTGAAAGGATAAGCCCACAGAAATTGCCTGGTATCCGGGCTCGCTGGAAAAGAATGAGTTTCCGCTTCGTGAGTATCTCGCGAAGGCCCGTACGGGATATGATCTGATATTGAATCTTGTCCCCACTCCAGCAACAACGCCTATAGACCAGAAGCGAAGTTTATCAGCAGAGAAGTCAGTTGTGGTGATTACCGTGTTGGGAGTTGCTGGTGGAATGTATTCGACACGCCATTTTATATCCTGGCTCAGTATCACATGATTCAGCATCCCTATGTCGAAGAAATATTTTTTACCGAAACGAACATACAAGGGAAGTTGCAGAGCCTTATACTTTGCAAAAACATCGTTGTTCATATCTGCGACCGCATCTTCTTTACGAAAAAATCCGTAACCGTTGTACTGGTAGTAATTGGCTTCAAGGATCACGTTAGTGCGGCCCCAGGTACGTGGATTATTGAACGATAAGAACGCTCCACCGACAACGGTCTTGTTGTAAGTCATATCAGTTGCATCCATCGGGTAACCTGAGCTCATAAAGATCACGGAGGGCACTACCTGCACACCGGTGTTCACTTTCAGAGTTGTCCTGGCTTCGTCGAATATCTTTACAGGACTGTTCACACACTGGTTATACGTGACAAAAATCGTCTTCAGGTTTTGATCGGAGTACTGTTGCGAAAGCCACGCTTGCGTTGTGGTGGGACAATCGCTCATTAGCACTTTAAGATTTCCAAGGCCAATGAAATTATCTTTAACACCGGAAGCATCTGCCCTGCTCTTCGTTACTTCGAGCATCTCGCCCTTATCGGTTAACGCGAAGTATCGCCTGTCGTAGCTTAGCAGCGTGAGCTCTCCGCGAACGAGCACTTTAAAAAAACCGACGAGGTCTTTGCTCCCCTTTTGTTTATACGTATGGTCTTCGTAAGCAACGCTTTCGTCGAGGCCGAAGCCAAGAATGTCGTCCGGGTAGAAAGTTTCGGGGAAGGTCTCGATAGATGATTTAAAAATGCACGCCCGGAAGTTTCTTGAGTCTGATCGGTAGTCGACAAACCCGCGAACGGTATCGTGTTTGGTATTCACGTAGTAGCCCTTCATGAAATTCTGGGCATTCACGGCAATTACCATGAACAACAGGCAGGTTAGAACAACATATTTCATTTGGGGACCGGGACTATGTAAGTCTACAAAAACTTTTAGGTATTTTAGCTTAACTCTATCGCGAAATGAAACATATCGGGGTTATACTGCTGGTGCTCGTAACATGTTTGGCTTGCAACGACTACGAATTAGAATCGCGAAATTATCCAAGCATTGATACAAAAGAAGCAACCGACATCAGCATTACCGGCGCGACGCTGCACGGCGAATTCCTTGCACTGGGAACGGCGCCTATAACTGACCATGGTTTTGTCTATGGTGAGTTCGAGAATCCATTACTCGAAATATCCCAGACTGTTTCGCTCGGCGCTTCAACAAAAAAAGGAGAATTCACAGCTCAAATCAATCAGGATCTCAAGTCAGGGAAGAATTACTACTACAGGACGTACGCGACTGTAGAAGGAACGATCATCTACGGACAACAGAGGTTGTTCACGGTCCACTGATCCTTCCGGATCAATCGAAACGTATTGCCTTAATAGGATTTATTCTTGTAGTGATCGCTGTCGGTATCAACAGCACGACGGTGACTACGGCAAGCACCAACAGGTTCAACAATAGAACAGTTTCGACATTCCATTGCACCGGTACAAATGCCATGTAATAATCATGCGGGTTGAGCTTCATGATCCTGAATTTCGCCTGAAGGAAGCAGATACCGAGACCTAACAGGTTTCCAAAAAGCAGGCCCCTGAAGATAAGATTCACACCACTGTAGACGAAGATCGATCGAACGAGACGGTCGCGCGCGCCAAGTGCTTTCAGCATGCCGACCATCTGTGTGCGTTCCATGACCAGGATCAACACCACTGAGATCATATTCACACAAACAACCACGAGGATGATCACTAATAAGATAACGACCTGCCTGCTGATCAAGCCAAGCCATTGAAACACGGGTTGAAAGATGTGATTGGTCTGATCGATCTTATGATCGTAGTCCATGGCCTCTCCGATAGCTCGATGTGTTTCCTCCAACGCCATTTCTTCGAAGTCGTATGCCGACCATGCGTTGTAGCTCTCCATTACCTTTTCGAACCATGTCCAATCCGATGATGACCAGATGTAATCCATCGCATCGTCCCAGTACAATGAGAACAGTTCCGATTTGTTGAACTTATTGAAGTCGATGAACACCTCTACCCCGCCAGCGACGCCATCGGCCCATCCATTGAGCTGCTGTACAAGACGAATGTCGCCGATGATCACCTTCGAGTCGTAGTATTCGGTAAGATTGGTTTCGTAGATGCCCGTTACTTTCAATCTTCGAAAACGCGGAGGGTTTTGAAAGAAGTGAACGATGATGTCGTCACCGACCTTAGCATTGACTTTGTCCGCGATCGTTCTGCTCAACACAACATCGAGCGAAATAGCCGTGTCGGAGAGATGAATGAATTCACCTTCGACGAGATTTTCTTTGAACGCCTTCACATCGAAGCTTTTGGCGACGCCTTTGAATGCGATGCCCATCAGCTCGTCTTCGGTTTTGATAATACCAGGTTTGTGAGCATACTCCTGCACATGCGACACCATGGGGTAATGCTCCGGGTGTTGAACCAGGTCGATCGTGTTGAAATAGAACGGTCGCTCTTCGAGCAACGTGCCCGACGAAATATTACGGATGAGCATATGGGAGCTGAAACTATAGATCTTGTTCTTCACCGTTCCCTGGAAACCGCTCATGACCAGGAACGAAACGATGGCTGCACCCAGGCCGATGGAGATCGTGATCACCGCGATCTTATGGATGGTGGATGAAAATGTACCGGTTTCGCCGCGCCCGATTCTTTTAGATATGAAGTAAGAAAGGTTCAAAACTATGGCTTAATTTGTGCTCTGCATGCATAATCCCAAAGTAACGAAAATGATAAGGATTCTCAGTGTTGCGATTTTTTTATCTCTTATTTCTTTCGCCACTCGCGCTCAACTTGTTCTTGGCGCCGAGCAGACTGACCTATACGTTCCAAAGCTCAAGGGCAAACGCGTTGCCATCTTCGCCAACAATACTTCCGCAGTGAAGGGTGTGCATCTCGTCGACTTGCTTGTGTCGGCGAAAGTAAATGTTGTGAAGATCATGAGTCCGGAGCATGGCTTTCGTGGCGACGTTCCGGATGGCGACAACGTAAACGACTCGGTAGATGAGAAGACCGGCATCAAGATCGTTTCAATTTATGGCGACAAGAATAAGAAACCGACTGCAGAGCAGTTGTCTGATGTAGATATTGTGATATTCGACATCCAGGATGTGGGCTGTCGTTTCTATACTTATATCAGCTCGCTTCATTATTTGATGGAAGCATGTGTCGAGAACAACAAAAAACTGATCGTTTTCGACAGGCCTAATCCGAACGGGTTTGTGGATGGGCCTGTTCTCCAGGCTGAGAATAAGTCATTTGTTGGAATGCATCCTATTCCAATTGCTCACGGCATGACGATCGGCGAATATGCAAAAATGATCAATGGCGAAGGATGGCTTCCCAACAAGGCCAAGTGTGATCTCGAAGTTATTCCTTTAAAAAACTATACACATCACGACAGCATTTCGCTGCCGATCAAACCCTCGCCCAACTTACCGAACGATCATGCAATAAGGATGTATCCTTATATGTGCTTGTTCGAAGGCACGGCTCTGAGCCTTGGTCGCGGAACATTCTTTCCTTTCGAAGTTATCGGGCATCCCGATCTGAAAGACATGCCGTTCGAGTTTACACCGAGTTCGATCGCGACTATGTCGGTGAAGCCGAAGCTTGAAGGGAAGCTGTGCCACGGATTGGATCTCCGCAAAGAGAAACCCGAAAGAAAAATTGCATTGAAGTACATCATCGATATGTATAACAGGTTCCCCGATAAGGAAAAGTTCTTTATTCCCTATATCGATAAGTTGTCGGGATACAAAGATTTCAAAGAACAGATCAAGAAGGGAATGACGGAGGCGGAGATCCGAGCGACCTGGAAACCAGGACTTGACGAGTACAAGAAGACCAGGAAAAAATATTTATTATATCCTGATTGATGTCCAATGACAAAAGCTGAAAAAGTTAAAGACATCCTCAAGCTACTCGATAAGTACATCCCTGATCCAGAAGTCCCCCTTCATCACAAAGACGCGTACACTTTGCTTATATCCGTGCTGCTGTCGGCCCAATGTACCGACGAGCGCGTGAACAAAGTAACGCCGATACTTTTCAAACAAGCCGACAATCCAAAGGACATGATAAAAATGTCGGCCGACGAGATCCGTGAGATCATCAAGCCATGTGGACTATCGCCCATGAAATCGAAAGGGATCTATGGACTCTCTAAGATCCTCCTCGAAAAATATAATGGCGAAGTTCCAAACACCTTCGAAGAACTCGAGGCCCTTCCGGCTGTCGGTCATAAGACGGCTTCGGTGGTGATGACGCAATGGTTCGATGTGCCCGCATTCCCCGTCGATACCCACATACATCGGCTGGCCTACCGCTGGGGATTATCGGGCGGAAAAAGTGTTGAGCAGACAGAACGGGATCTTAAGTCACTGATCCCTGAAAAGAAGTGGAAGGAAGCTCACCTGCAGATCATTTATTTTGGAAGAAAATACTGTCCCGCGAGAGGACACAATTGGCGGGAATGCCCTATTTGTAAGAAGTATATGCGTAAGGAATTGAGAGACTAATGCAAACAGCAGAATGTCGAATATTGAATATTGAACAGCAGAAGTTGAGGTGACGAATATGACTAAGCTTCGAATTGTATTTATGGGTACGCCGGAATTTGCGGTTCCGAGTCTCAATATCCTGGTGGAGAATGGCTATGATGTTGCCGCTGTAGTTACGGCCCCGGATAAACCTGGCGGACGTGGATTGCAGCTTCAGCCTTCGGATGTGAAGGTGGCTGCCGAAAAGCATGGACTTAAAGTGCTTCAGCCTGTGAATCTGAAGGCGCCTGAGTTTATCGAAGAGCTCAGGGCTCTCGAAGCAAATCTGCAGATCGTGGTTGCGTTCAGGATGTTGCCGGAAGCGGTTTGGTCGATGCCGAAGATCGGTACGTTTAACTTACATGCTTCGCTGCTGCCACAATATCGCGGAGCAGCTCCGATCAATTGGGCGATCATTAATGGGGAAAAAGAGACTGGTGTAACTACATTCTTTTTGAAACACGAGATCGATACGGGAAGTATCCTGTTCCAGGAAAAAGAACCGATCTTTCCGGATGACAATGTCGGCACCTTATACGAGCGCCTGATGATAAAAGGTGCAGAACTCGTGTTAAAAACCGTAAAGGCAATCGAAGCTGGCGAATATACCGCGAAGCCGCAGGTTGCAACCGGCGATTTAAAGCACGCACCAAAAGTCTTCAGGACGGAAATTGATTGGAACCAGCCCTCAGAAAAGATCGTAAACCTCGTTCGAGGTCTGACTCCATTTCCAGGAACATGGGCCAGGATCAACGAAAAAGTCTATAAGATCTTCAAGGTTTCTAAAGGCAAGGGTTTGATAAGCATGGAAACGTCCGATGGATTTGTCTCCATAGAAGAACTTCAACCTGAAGGCAAAAAAAGAATGAAAGCTGCCGACTTTCTCAGAGGCTATAAACTATGATCGTATCATTAATCGCCGCCGTTACAAAAAATCATGTGATCGGAAGAAACAACGACCTGCCGTGGAAGTTGCCCGACGACATGAAATATTTTATGGAGACAACCCGCGGCCACGCAGTGATCATGGGACGAAAGAATTTCTTTTCACTTCCCGAAAAGTTCAGACCACTGAAAGACCGGCTCAACATTGTTCTTACGCGCAATAAAGCGGCACTGTCCGATTATGATGTACGGGTGGTCAGTTCTATACAGGAAGCATTTTACCAGGCTCCGCAAGGCGAGGAGGTCTTCGTTATTGGAGGTGCAGAGATCTTTAAGCAAACACTTTCGAAAGCCGACCGTTTATACATTACAGAGATCGATGCCGTGATCGAGGGCGATGTTCATTTTCCGGAATTCGATAAACACGAATGGAAAGAACTTTCAAGAAAACATCATAACGCCGACGATCGTCACGCCTACGCATTCGATTTTGTCGTATATGAGAGGAAATAAATTTTCGTATTAACTTTCAAACCCTAACCCCACAGTTTATGGATGCACAGAGCCTTGACACCCACAAAAAAGTATTGGGTATTATCTATGTGATCACAGCTGCGTTAACGCTTATCATTGCACTATTCATCAGAGGCATTATGGCTCTCATCTTCGGCTTCGCATTCGAGAATGCAGATCCCGAAGAGCAGCGTATAGCCGAGTTCGTTTTGGACATCACATCCGTGATACCGGTCCTGATCATCGCATTCAGTTCGATCCCAACAATGATCGCCGGCGTCGGCCTTTTGCTGCGCCAGGCGTGGGCAACAACATTTGCGTTGGTGATGGGATGTCTCAAACTGATCTCATTTCCCATCGGAACAGCCATCGGCATCTATGCGATCTGGATCTATTCGGAAGAACAAAAACTTAAAAAAGCAGGACAACTATAATGAGTTCATTAAAAGGCCAGGTGATATGGATCACCGGCGCATCGTCGGGTATCGGTGAAGCCCTTGTTTATAACCTGGCTCACCACGGAGCCAAGCTCATTCTCTCCGCACGACGCAAAGATGAGATGGAACGTGTAAAGGGCAACTGCCCCGAATATGCACAGCCCGACATCCGCATCCTGCCTTTAGATCTCTCCGACAGCACAACGCTCCCACTCATGGCCGAAGCAGCTACTCAATTTTTTGGCCATGTAGACATACTTATCAATAACGGCGGCATCAGTCAACGCAGCATGGCTAAGAATACCATACTCGACGTCGATCGCAGGCTGATGGAAGTCGATTATTTTGGACAGATCGCGATAACGAAAGGATTGATCCCTCATTTCATCAAAAGAAAGAAAGGTCAGTTTGTTGTTATCTCCAGCGTTATGGGAATGATCGGTGCGCCAAACCGTTCGGGCTACGCAGCCGCGAAACACGCACTTCACGGCTTCTTCGATAGTCTGCGTGCAGAACTCTGGAAGGAAAGCAAAGACATTCATGTAACGATCGTCTGTCCAGGCTGGATCAGCACCAATCTTGCATTGCATGCGCTCACCGCCAGTGGAGCGGAGCTCAACGATGAGGATAAAAGAAATTCGCAGGGCATGACTCCCGAGTCCCTTGCAACGAAGGTAGTGTCGGCGATCAGGCGCAAGAAAGAAGAGGTTTATATCGGTGGAATGAAAGAGGTGCTGTCGATCTATCTCAAAAGATTTGTACCAGGTCTGTTCTCAAAGATTGTCAGGAATGTGAAGATCGATCGTATTGCTTCACAAAAATGAACTGAATTTGTGATTTGTATTTTTTTGATTGGTGTGAATTGGTTCAAGATTCATCATTTGCGAATCACAAATCAGAAATAAACTAATGACCTGGTATCAATATATTCTTATTACAGTCGTCGGTTTTTGCGCAGCCTTTCTTAATACCGTTGGTGGCGGCGGATCTCTTTTCACTGTTCCGATATTAACCTTCCTCGGCATGCCCATCACGTTGGCGAATGCAACTTCACGCGTCGCCATTCTATCACAAAATGTTTTTGCGGTCTTTGGATTCGCTAGCAAGAATGTAGAGCTACCGAAGAAATACAGTTTATGGTTATGTCTCACGTCGCTGGTCGGCGGATTCATTGGATCTACACTCGCTTCAACGATCGACGATAAGATCTTCAGCAGGGTGTTTGTTGTGGTCATGATCATCTCATTGATACTGGTGATTTTCGATCCATTCAAATCAAAAAGCCAGGAAGAAAAGATGTCGCCCACGCGACAGGCGATCGGGGCCATTGTGTTTTTCTTCATCGGGATCTACGGAGGATTCGTGCAGGCCGGTATCGGCTTTCTTGTTATCGGCACACTGAGTGTCGTCAACAACATGAATCTCGTTAAGATCAACTACATCAAAGTTTTTGTCGCAATTCTTTATACCTCCATTTCGGTACTTGTCTTTGCTTACGAAGGAAAGATCGTTTGGACTACCGGTCTCGTCCTCGCCATCGGACACGCCATGGGAGGCTGGTATGCAAGCCGATGGTCCGTTAAAGCTGGCGAAGTGTGGATCAAGCGCATTATGATCGTGTCGGTGCTGGCAATGGCCGTGAAACTCTGGTTTTCGTGAGATGACGAGATGATGAGGTGACGAGATGACGAGAAATCGCGCATCGTCACCTCGTCCTCTCGTCCTCTCCTTCATGTACCCCTTTTTCGGTACTGCTGGCATACTATCCAAGATTTAAAACAATCAAAGTCTTTCTTTTTTAAAAACTTGCTATAATTTCATTGTTCCTAAGCCACCCCCCTGAGAACTAGCTATGAGTTCCCTGACGCCATTGCGACGATTGATCATTGGGCGTCGTGCGTTCATTCTCTCCCACCTCGAATTCAAAAAGATCATTCTTACCGGCCAAATGGCCATCGTGGTGTTCTTCGTAGCGCTTGGCTATGCAATCTTTGATCTTACTGCAGGCGTTTCTGTTTCGTGGCCATACCAGGCGGTTTGCGCTACACTCGCCCTCGTTAGTTTTTTCTTCAACAGGCGCGGAAAACATACGCTGGCGAAGGTCATACTCGTTACCGCCGCCAATCTTACCGTCTACGCCTTCGCGGCAAGCGAAAATATAAGTACCGAGTTGAATGTCTTTTTTGTTGTTATCGCTATCGCCACAATAGCGGGCTTCGGTTACGAGCAACGACATCTCGCCATGGGCTTCATCGTAGCCACACTGCTTCTTTATCTTGCCACCGTCCTGATCGATTTCAAACCGATCCATAACCTCGACTACAATATCGATTATGTGAGGGAGAACAGGATGATCAACTTCCTTGCAGGCCTCGTTGCTGCATCGTTGATCGTTTTTTCTTTGATCACCGTGAACTTCCACTCCGAGAAAGCACTTCGCGAAGGAGAACAAATGATGGCCGAGAAGAACGAAGAGCTCACAAGAATGAATATGGAGATGGATAAGTTCGTCTACAGCAGCTCGCACGACCTCATGGCGCCATTGCGATCGATACTCGGACTCGTCAACCTGTGCAATCTGACCGAAGACAAAGAAGAATCGAGGAAATACCTTTCGATGGTAAAAGACCGTGTTGTTGAATTGGAAAAGTTCATCAAGGAGATGAGCGACTACAGTAAGAATGCACGTCAGTCGGTAGTGATAGAAGAGATCGACATGAGAAAGCTGATGCGCGACGTCCTGGAAACACTCCGTTTTTATCCCCATGCCGAAAAGTTATTGATCGATATCGACATCGAGGAGGATCTCACGATCCACTCAGATCACACACGCCTGAAGGTGATCTTCTCCAACATCATCAGCAACTGTTTCAAATATTGCGACCTTGAAAAAGATGAACCATTCGTTCGTGTTTCGGCAGGGACCATTCGGGGGATCATTTACATGGAGATCATAGACAACGGGCTGGGAATAAAGGAAACTGCTCTCCCAAAGATCTTCGATATGTTCTATCGCGCGCACGACCATGGGGAGGGCACAGGCCTCGGCCTCTACATCGTGAAAGAGGCGATCGACAAGCTAGGTGGAACTATTGCGGTTCACTCTTCTGTTGGTAAGGGTACGACATTTAAGATTACCTTGCCGGCAAAACTCACGATTTAACAACTACGAACATGATCAAGTGGAACGACGTACTCCAGTACGCGTCGAAGGGAAATCCAGCTCCTCCGAAGCGCGTGGAAAAAAGCGAAGACGAATGGAAGGAGATCCTCAATACAGATGAGTATTATGTTATAAGAAGAAAAGGAACGGAACGGGCTTTCACCGGCGAATATTGTGAGGCACACGAACCTGGACTGTATGCCTGTCGCGCCTGCGGAACACTACTCTTCGATTCTACCGTGAAGTTTGAATCGGGAACAGGCTGGCCCAGCTTCACTCAACCTGTTGCAGAAAATGTGATCAATTATATCAAAGATACCAGCTACGGAATGGTGCGTGTAGAAGTAACGTGCGCGGTTTGTGATGGGCATCTGGGACATGTTTTCCCTGACGGGCCAGCACCGAGTGGTCTAAGATATTGCATTAACTCGGCATCTATAAAACTAGTTAGCTAGTTTCTAGTCTCTAGTTTGGCCCAACTAGAAACTAGAAACTAGAAACCAGAAATTAGAGACTAGAAATTAGAAATCATTTCCCCTTCCCAAACTTCGTATTAAAAATGGGTAACACTCGCAAACCCTTTGGATTCTCTTTCACAATATTGATAACCCCGAGCTGAAATCCCTTGATGCGCTTCGTATAATTCACAACACCAAGTGCAACACCTCGAGTCTCCCCTTTCACCTGGTTGAATGCACTCACCGAAATCCCTGTAACAACGCCTTCTTCCTCCGACTTCACTCCATCGCTGTCGGTTCTCGTTCCTCCACCAACACGGAAGTAAGCGGGCGCGATCATGATACCTTTGAGGTCAAGTCCTCCTACTGCTAACGCAACAGCGAGGCCTCTCACTTTTGGACTGCCCACACCGACCAAAGCGCCTGTGATACCCCTAAGCTCTTCGCCGGCACCAACGCCAATACCACCGATCGTGATGCCGGTAATTTTCTCGCCAGCACCAATGCCGCCAAGAGCAAATGAAAATCCCCTCAGGTTTTCACCTGCGCCGACACCTACACCCGCGATATTAATACCGGTCACATTCGCACCGGACCCAACCCCGAGTCCGCCGATCGTGATCCCCGACAGGTTTCCACCTGCGCCAATGCCAAGTCCGCCAAAATTAAATCCGGCGACATTGCCACCTGCTCCAGCGCCGAGGCCACCGATCGTTACACCGCGAAGGTCCTGACCAGATCCGATGCCGAGCCCGCCGATGTTGAGACCAGTAACATTCTTACCAGCACCTGCACCCAACACACCGATGTTGACGCCCGACAGATTTTTAGTAGCTGCCACA
The DNA here is from genome assembly GCA_964490505.1 of uncultured Ohtaekwangia sp. Classification (GTDB taxonomy): domain Bacteria; phylum Bacteroidota; class Bacteroidia; order Cytophagales; family Cyclobacteriaceae; genus ELB16-189. The sequence goes on from CAZBCP010000004.1 coordinate 814,239, forward strand.
CCAAACGCGCCGATACTGATGCCGTTCTGATTCTCATGGCCCATAGCCATAGGCAATCCAATCGAGATACCATTGACGGTACCGGTCTGCTGCTCGTCATCTTTTGTTTGCCAGATGGTTGTATTGATACCGTTGATCCGCTCAACGTTCTTGTCTTTGAAATTGAATCGGATGCCCGTGAACTTTGAAAGGTTTCCGAAGCCGATGCCCCCTTTCTTCGTGGGGACTCCGAAGCCCTGCGACCAGGCGTTGTTAAAAAGTAATGTAAAGGCAATCGCCAGGATGTAGAATCCTCTCTTCATAATTCTTTTGATGTTAGTGTCCGGTTATTAGACTGCGATTCGCCGAAATAGGTTGCGCGTGTACCCGATTAATTCGGATTAATTCGGATTAATTCTGGTACGCGAAAACGCGTTTCAATATGTCGGTCGTGCGTGCAACGGGGTTCTGACGGATGTTCGCTTCTTCTTTCGCGATCATCGTGAACAGTCCCTGTATGGCGAGGTCGGTCGCATAGTCGTCGAGATTGGGGTTTACTTTATCGACAAGCGGGATCTTATTGTAGGTATTAACAAGGTCGCCATAGTATTTTGTAGCATTCACTTTATTGAGTGAATTCTTTATAACGGGCTTGAACTTTCCTTTCAACTGATCGGAGGTTGTCTTCTTGAGATATTGCGTAGCAGCGTCCTGTTCGCCTTTCAATATCGCCCATGCGTCGGCGATCGTCATTTGTTGAATAGCACTTATGAAGATCGGCTTCGCTTCTTTGGCCGCATCTTCTGCGCCGTGGTTCAGTGTTTCAACAAAACGATCGACTTCCTTGCTAAGACCGATCTGGCGTAGGCGATCCTCCACCTTCTTCACATCGGGCGGGAACGGGATCTTGATCTGTGGGTCTTTATAGTAGCCATCTACCTGCGATACCTTATCGGCACCAACGGCAACACCTTTCAACAGCGCTTCTTTGAGACCTTCAGCAACTTCAGAGGATGTTGGGCGGCTGTCGCCCGTTGTTTTTCCGAAGTCGGAGATTGCCTGGTTTATTTGTGCCGATGTGCAGCTTAGTAAAAAGAGCGAGATCAGAAGGGATGCCTTTTTCATAAAACTAATTTACGAATTTAGATTTGACCGGGTTATCTCTTTAACACTCTTACAACCCGCCAGCGCCATCGTGAGTTCAAAATCTGCCATAAAGTTACGAATCACATGGTATACGCCGGGTTCTCCCGCGATCGCCAATCCATAAGCGTACGATCTTCCGATACAAACGGCATCGGCGCCCAGCGCGATCGCCTTGAACATATCTGCGCCACCGCGAACACCACTATCGATCAACACAGGTATTCTTTTCTTCACAACATCAGCGATCTTCGGCAACGCATCGAACGTTGCAATACTTCCGTCGACCTGACGACCACCGTGATTGGATATAATGATGCCATTGACACCATGATCGATGGCCTTCAACGCATCGTCGGGATGAAGAATTCCTTTTAGCACGATCGGCAGCTTTGTGTTCTCGCGTAAGAACGAAAGGTCGTTCCACGTAAGTGCGGGGTTCGAATAAATAGAGACGAATTTCTGAACAGCCTTGCGTGGACGACCGGAAATAAGCTTGCTGAAAAAATTTCGGCCGGGATATGCGCGTGTCATTTTGATAAGACCGGCAATGCTGTGAAGTGTGACCGCTCTTCTTTCTTGTGGACTTTGATCGGGTTCATCCATGATCTTTTGGAAAACCGGATCGGAAGTATATTGAGCAATGCCCTTGCCTTCTAGGAAGGGCAGGTAAGGAATGTCGAGATCGCGCGTACGCCAACCGAGTAGCGTTGTATCCAACGTTACTACGATCGCTTTACATCCGCATGCTTCGGCACGTTTGGCAAAGCTCGCGACAAGTTCACGCGACTTGCTCCAATACATCTGGAACCAGCGGGGACCGTGCCTACCTGCAGGCAGGCTATCGTCCATTGCGGCAGCAACTTTCTCCATCGGCACCGATGCCTGGTTTGAAAAAATGAAAGGCACCCCGGTAGCTGCAGCGGCCCTGCCCACGGCAAGATCTGCATCGCGGTGGGCAAGCTCCAATACACCGACTGGCGAAAGCAATAATGGTGTAGGAAGTTTAGTGCCGAGGATCTCAATAGAGGTATCGCGCTTGCTCACATCGTTGAGCATCCGGGGAACGATCTTATACTGATCGAATGCAGAGCGGTTTTGTGAAACGGTGTGTTCGAGCCCTGCTCCTCCGGCGATGTAATCGAAAGCCCTTGTAGACAAAATTGACTTTGCCCGTTGCTCAAGTGTTGGTAACGCGACGTTAACACTGAGTGTTTTTCCAGCAAACCCGGTCAGATAAATTTCTTTTTGCCAATCGGTCGCAGACGGCATAAAGGATTACTTGTGAAGATTCTTGATCTTGTTGTTAAACCAATCATCACTATCACTCCGCTCTTTCTTCTTGGGCTTGTCGAAGCTCTTAGGCTTATCGAAACTTCTCTTTGGCTTGTCGAAGCTTTTTTTCTTGAACGATTTCTCTCTCCGTTCCTTTTTTTCGACAGGACGTTCGCTTCGCTCGCCGGTAAGCTCTATCCGCACGATCCTTCCTTTGTATTCGAAACCATGCAGGTGTTGACGAACAACTTCCGACACATTCTTATCGACTTCGAAAAACGAGTAAGCTCCCTTCACATCTATTTTACCAATATCTTTTCCTTTCACACCCGATCGGTCGCACACCAGCGAAAGCAGTCGTCCCTTGTCGAGACCATCCATCTTCCCAAGGTTGATAAACATGCGATCGCCCGTCGTGAACCGTTCGAAGTCGTTATCGACATCCGATACTTTTGCCTGGTTGAGATCGGGAGCACCGCGATAGTAATCCAACAGGTGATTGAACTCGAGTGATGTAAACCTCTTGATGATGTCTTCTTTACTGAGTTCGAGAAGCTCGTTGTAAACTGATGGAAGAAAGTCTTTGATATCTTCTTCGACCACCTGGACTTCGCGAACCCGGTGAACGAGGTTCAACAGGCGTGCCTGGCAAACCTGTTCGCCCGTCGGGATCATTTTCTTCTCGATCTTTGCATCGATCAATTTCTCGATCTGCTTGATCTTTGAGGACTCACGACGTGTAACGATAGCTATCGATATGCCTTTCTTTCCCGCGCGGGCTGTACGGCCGCTGCGGTGTGTGTAGAATTCTATCTCGTCGGGAAGATTCAGGTGGATCACGTGAGTGATGTTGCTTACGTCGATGCCGCGCGCAGCAACATCGGTCGCCACCAGCAACTGCAGTGTCTTGTTCTTGAAAGCGCCCATCACCTTATCGCGCTGCTGCTGCGTAAGGTCGCCATGCAAAGAGTCGGCGTTGTAACCATCGCGCATCAGGTTCTCGGCGATCCTTTGTGTCTCGATCTTGGTGCGACAGAAGATCACCCCGAAGATATCGATGTTGTAATCAACAATGCGCTTCAACGCATCGTAACGATGACGATCGTCGACCACTACATATTGATGTTCGATGTTAACATTGCCCCTGTGCTGCTGACCGATCGTTAGTTCGAAGGGATCGGTCATATATGCCTGCGCTATCTTTCGAACCTCCTTTGGCATGGTTGCTGAGAACAGCCACACTTTTTTATCGTCGGGAGTATCGGCAAGGATCTTGTCGATGTCGTCTTTGAAACCCATGTTGAGCATCTCATCGGCTTCGTCGAGAACTACGAAGCGGATGGATTCCAGTTGGATCACTTTGCGTTCCATGAGGTCCATAAGCCGGCCTGGCGTTGCCACGATGATGTGCGCCCCGCGACGGATCTTTCTTATCTGGTCGGTGATGCTCGCTCCGCCATACACCGGAACGATGTTCAGAGGCTTTACTTTATCGCTGAAACGGTTGAGGTCGCCGGCGATCTGTACACAGAGCTCACGCGTTGGAGCCAATACGAGTGCTTGCGTTGTATAGCCTTCGTTCGTGCACAGCTCGATGAGCGGCAATCCGAAGGCAGCTGTTTTGCCGGTGCCGGTCTGTGCCAGTGCCACCAGATCGCGCTGTTCTGTAAGCAGGAATGGTATTGCCTTTTCCTGCACAGGAGTTGGAGTTTCGAAACCTAGTTGCTGGATGGTTTCAAGGATTGCGCTGGACAGACCCAGGGCCTGGAATGATGACATTGATGTGTTTGTTAGGTACAAAGGTAGCGATTACCTTTCGAACATTATGATCAAGGCTGAACTACTCACGATCGGTGACGAGATCCTTTATGGACAGATCGTGGACACAAACTCTCAGTGGATGAGTGTCGAACTGGGCAACGCAGGCGTTAAAGTTGTGAGAAAGACATCAGTTGGCGACGAAGAGAACGAAATACTTACAGCTTTTGCAGAAGCCGAAAAGCGCGCCGACATCATACTGATAACCGGCGGACTTGGACCAACGAGCGACGATCTTACGAAGCCTTGCCTCGCCAGGTATTTCAACTGCGAAATGAAGATCCACGAGGAAGCTCTCGCCGAAGTCACCGAGTTCTTCAAAAGCCGCGGCCGCGAACTAACAGAAGTCAATCGAAACCAGGCACTATTGCCCATCTGCTGCGAAAAGATCACCAATGCTATGGGCACTGCCCCCGGTATGTGGTTCTCCCGCAACGGAAAAGTATTCGTATCGATGCCGGGCGTCCCGCATGAGATGAAGAGGATGATGACCGACATCGTCATACCAAAGATCAAAGAAACTTTTGCAACACCTGTCATTCATCATAAGATCATTCAAACGATCGGGATTGGGGAATCTTTCCTGGCGGAAAAGATCGCCGCATGGGAACAGTCGTTGCCCTCACACATCAAGCTCGCTTACCTGCCGTCGCTCGGTGAAGTTAAATTGAGGCTTACTGGTATCGGCAAGTCCAAAGCAGATCTTGTTGCTGAGGCCGATGCACTCACAGAAAAACTAAAAGAACGCATCGGTCAGTTTATCTTTGGTTATGGCGAAGATCCCATCGAAGTCGTGATTGGCAATACTCTGCGTGATCGCAACCTGACATTGGCAGTTGCTGAAAGTTGTACCGGCGGCTACCTGTCTCACATGATCACAAGCGTTCCCGGAAGCTCGGCGTATTTTCTTGGAAGCATGATCCCCTACGCGTACGAGATCAAGATGCGACAGCTCGGTGTGAAGCCCGAGACGTTAGAGAAATACGGGGCGGTAAGCGAGCCAACGATCGTTGAGATGGCAAACATCGTTCGTGCAAAATTCAATACCGACATTGGCGTTGCTACCAGTGGCGTTGCAGGCCCCGGCGGTGCCACACCCGATAAACCTGTCGGCACCGTATGGATCGCATACTCCGACAAGCATCAAACCGTAACGAAAAAACTGCAGCTGTCGAAAGACAGGCTGATCAATATTAAGCTTGCGTCCACGCATGTTCTTAACCTGATCAGGCAATCGCTCCCGAAGGGAGATGAAGAGGTGAAGAGATGAGGATGTGAAGAGGTGGAGAGGCAATTGCCCGGGTGTTCTCACGTCCTCACCTCGTCGCCATTTCAAACGTTAGCACAACATTCAAAAAAACCGGTATTTTTGTGCTTTGAAAGCATACCAAGATGGCCGAAGTTCAGCTAATCATGCCCAAAATGGGCGAAAGCATCATGGAAGCGACGATCCTAAACTGGCTAAAAAAGCCGGGTGACAAGATCGAGCAGGACGAATCAGTTCTCGAAGTGGCTACCGATAAGGTAGATACCGAGGTGCCGTCGACCCATGCCGGTGTGTTAAAGGAGATCCTCGCCAAGGATGGTGAGGTTGTTAAGGTGGGTGCTCCTATTGCGATCATTACTTCAGATGTTGAGGTTGCTGCCCCTGTCGTTAAAACGGCACCCAAGACCGACGTGAAAGTTGAGGCACCCGTTGCCGTTCATACTTCGAATGGAAGTGGCAACGGCGCAGCTCATGTTTCTAATTTCAAAAACACATCGCGTTTCTATTCGCCATTAGTGAAGAACATCGCGAAAGAAGAGAACATTGCAGTGGCCGAGCTCGAAGCTATTCCAGGTTCAGGATCGGAAGGCCGTGTTACCAAAAAAGATATTCTCGCTTACGTTCAAAATCGTAAGCTCGGTCAGTCAATCAGTATTGGATCTAATCGCATGAACGGCGGTGCTCCGCTTGTTCCAGCATCTATCAGCGCAGGCGACGAGATCATCGAGATGGATCGTATGCGCAAGATGATCGCCGAAAGAATGGTGGATAGCAAGCGAGTATCCGCTCACGTTACATCATTCGTTGAAGCCGACGTTACTAACATTGTTTACTGGCGCAATAAGAACAAGCATGAGTTTCAGCGCCGCGAGAACGGTGCATTAACATTCACTCCTATCTTTATCGAAGCCGTTGTGATGGCGATCAAAGATTACCCGATGATCAACATCCAGGTAGATGGAAGTCGTATCGTTAAGAAGAAAGATATCAACATCGGTATGGCTGTCGCTCTTCCAAGCGGCAACCTTATCGTTCCGGTTATACACCAGGCCGATCAATATAATCTTACTGGTCTTGCGAAGATCGTGAACGACCTTGCAACACGTGCACGCGATGGAAAGTTGAAACCAGATGAGCTTGCGGGCGGAACGTTTACCGTTTCGAATGTCGGTTCGTTTGGCAATGTAATGGGCACACCGATCATCATGCAGCCACAGGTAGCGATCATTGCATTGGGTGCTGTTCAAAAGAAGCCTGCCGTTGTCGAAACTCCCTATGGAGATGCAATTGCAATACGACACAAGATGTTCCTGTCGCACTCATACGATCACCGTGTGGTGGATGGAGCGTTGGGTGGAAGTGTTGTGAGGCGCGTGGCGGATTATTTGGAGAAGTTCGATATCAATAGAGTTATTTAGTGTTTCTCACGGAATTCACGAAACGCACGGAAAATGCAGCGACGATTCCGCGATTTCCGTGTTTTCCGTGAGCAATCAACATAGGTACCTGACAATTCAAGTTGCGCGAAGGATACGCGGAGGCGCGGAGTAACGCAACGTAATCCTCAAAAGCACCTTTGCGTACCCTTTGCTCCTTGGCGTATCCGTTGCGAAACAGTCTACCGTACAACCAGGTACCCCGTCATCTTTTCAGATCCATCCCCGAGATCAAGTGAATAGTAATATGTTCCGCCCGGAAGCCTGTTGCCGCTATTCGAATATCCTTTGAAAACGTTCTGACCATTGTCGTAACCCGAAACTTCGAATACGCGATCGCCCCATCTGTTAACAATAATGAGCTTGTTATTCGGATAGAACTCGATGTTGCGTATCGTCATGAAGTCGTTCTTTCCATCGGATCCTACCGAAACCGCATTGAATATTTCAATCGTTTTGTCTTTTGAAACTGTAGCGGCAGCATAGTACTTGAACGTTGGCGCTCCGGAATTGAGATTTGAATACGGACCGGTGGCGGCGTTGGAAGCTGCAATAGCAAAATCAAGAGGATCGCCCGGCAGATCTTCGTAGTTGTAGCTCACGGTGATGGTGCTCGATGCAAGGCTGCCGCTGCTCGAAAGCTCGTAGTATCTTTGGTTCGATATATCACCCAGCGTTGCGTCGGTCGTAAGGACTTCGGTTGTGATCTCATGAAGTGAGACGATACCGAAAGCGCTTGCATCGGAGACGCTGGCAATGACAACCGGGAGGTATTGTGTGCCATTGCCGATGGGATAAAGCCACTGCCCCGCACCTCTTCTTTCGACGGGTCCCAGGATGTGGGAATTGTCGCTACCGCCCCCGATAACAACGCCGGCATCCATTACAATGCGCGCGCCGTTCTGTGATTCAAGGATCCCATCGACGAGTGTGAGCTCCGATTGGATAAAGATGTCGGCGAGGAATTGCTTCTTTCCTCCGCCACTGATCACGAGCTTCTCGATCGACTGTGCATTGTGATTGATCACCTGGTCGATGTCGCTATCGAAATCAACCTGACCGGTGCCGGCATCGTATGTGCCGGTGTTTATCCACGCGCCGGAGATGATGATCTGTCCGTTGTTGATAAGAGTGCCTTTATTCACAATGCTGTCGGGAACAGATAAGATCGTACCAGGCGAGATGCTCACGATCGTACCATTATTATAGAATCCCTGTGCAAAGAGACTGGTACACCCTACGAACGCCAATATGAAAACGATAGACCGCATGATTTATTTGTTCGAAGCTTTGAGACCGATCGCTTTCTTTATTTGTTCGAGCTCTGCGGCTAATGCCTCGTATTTCTTTTCGCTTTCGCTGAGCTTGTTGTTGAGATCACTGATCTGATCCTGCTGTTCCTGAACTGCCTTCACGAGCGGGGCTACGAAATCGGAATAGCGCAAACCGAGTAAGCGGTCTTTGTCGGCGCCGATCGTAAGAACAGAGTTCGTGTCACCCACGAGACTTTCAACTTCCTGCGCGATGAAGCCCCAGTTCAAGCGTTGGTCACTTGAATTTTTCATATTATACGAAACCGGCCTGAGCTTCATGACAAGATCAAGACCATTCGTTATGGGTTGAATGTTTGTCTTCAACCGGCGATCTGAAGGAACACTGAAAGCGACCGCTCCCTGGATAACCGTTACAGCCGAATTACCAATGCGAACCTTATTGCTGGCATCCACTGTGGTGTTGTATCCTATAGCTGTAGCATTTTGTAATGTAGGGCCACTCACATCAGCGAAGTAACCAATTATCGTATTCTGTCCACCGTCTACATTGGTATCGCCAGCTTGATTGCCCACGAAAACGTTTTGTGTTCCTGTTGTACTTGCAACACCGGCCTGTTCACCGATAAAAGTATTAGGGCCATACGTGCTAAGTTGACCTGCCCTCGCACCAACGAATGTGTTACCATTGTAGAATCCTGATGCCGATGTTGCAGTGCCGGCATTCCATCCGATGATCGTATTAAGATTACCCGTTGCATTTTGTACACCGGCAAATGTTCCGATCTCGACGTTGTATTGTCCATTGGAAGTTGGCGCGCCGGCGCTAAAACCATAGAATGTATTATCGGAGCTTGCTGCGCCAGGTCCACCCACGCTTGCACCGGCAAACAGGTTCCGTGTACCCGCATTGTTAATAAGCACGCTACCACTTGGGTTTGCCCACAGTGCTGCACCACCTGACGTTGTAAGCACTTGTCCGTTCGTTCCTACCGAAAGTTTGGAAACGTTCAGATCGTTGATATCTGTATTGGTGATTGTACCATCGGCGATATCGGCGCTTACGATCGTTGCATCGAGGATGTCGACACTGGCGACACCGCCGGTAGCGATGTCGGCGGTTCCTATTGTTCCATCGAGGATATGATTGGTTAGAACGGCGTTGTCGGCAATGTCCAAACTACCTACCGAAGCATCGAGGATGTCGACGCTTGCCACCCCACCCGTTGCAATGTCGATGCTGGCGATCGTTCCATCCACGATATGGTTTGTTAATACAGAGTTGTCGGCCAGGTCGGCGCTTGCAATGGTTGCATCGAGAATATCGATGCTTGCAACGCCACCCGTGGCGATGTCTGCAGTGCCGACTGTAGCATCGAGAATATCATTTGTCGTGATCGTATTGTCGAGAATGTCGGTGCTTGTTACAGTTCCGTCGGCTATATCGACGCTTGCTACGGTGCCGTCGAGGATGTCGGTTGTTGTGATCGTGTTGTCGGCTATGTCGGTGCTCGTAACCGTTCCATCAAGGATGTCGGCACTTGCTACCGTGCCGTCAAGAATGTCTGCGCTTACAATAGTTCCATCAGCGATGTCTATACTCGCAACCGATCCGTCGGTGATGTCTATGCTCGCAACGGTCCCGTCGGTGATATCTGCACTGGCAACAGTTCCATCGAGGATATCGGCACTCACAATAGTTCCATCGGCAATGTCTATACTCGCAACGGTTCCGTCGGTGATATCTGCACTGGCAACAGTCCCGTCGAGAATGTCGGCACTCGCTATTGTACCGTCGAGGATCTTTGCACTCGTGATCGCGTTGTTTGTAACTGTTGGATTGGGGAACGTTCCCGTAAGATCGCCACCTGCCGTTCCTGCCGTGGTCACCGTCACTGTTTGAGGTCCGCCTGTGTTCCTGGAGATCGTGAGTTGTCCGTTCGTTCCATTATAACTAAGTGTCTGATCGTCGGTATTTGTACCAGCGAACGGCGTCAGGTCTATTGGCGTAGCCGAAGAATTGTTCGTGATCGTTAACGTATTGCCTACGAGCGAAAGATCCTGTGGAATATTCAGATCAGAGAGATCGATCGGTACTGCCGATGGATTGTTAGTCACTGTAAGCGTGGAGCCGATTAATTGAATGTCTTGAACGCTCCCTGTCCCCAACTCTTTCCATGCATTCACATTCCAATAATAGAATTTATTCTCGTCGCTATCGAACACAAGCAAACCGTTCTCTTTGGTTGTAAGTCCGCTGGTGAACGCCGATGCGGTGCGGTCGCTGGTCTTGAGCTTGGGAACGAGAATGCCCTGGTTATTCGTGGGCGAGATCAATTCGAGAACAGCATTCTTGTTTGGATTGGCCACGCCAATACCAACAGAATTCTGACCGAACGAGACAAAAGCAGAGATTAATAGCGAACATAATAGTCCGCCTTGAGCCAACTTCATAGACTTAGTTGTTTAGGGTGTTAAGGGGAAAATAAAACTACGAGAATTCCGCAAAAAAATGGCAAGTTTGCAGCTATGAAATTCGGAACTAAAGCCATTCATGCGGGCGTCGAACCCGATCCTACTACCGGTGCGATCATGACCCCCATTTACCAAACCTCGACTTACGTGCAGGAATCGCCTGCCAAACACAAAGGTTATGCTTATGCGCGCGGCGCCAACCCTACCCGGAATACTCTACAAAAAAATATTGCAGCTCTCGAAAACGGCAAGTTCGGATTATGTTTCGGTTCCGGCATGGGCGCCACCGACGCAGTGATCAAACTGCTTAATCCCGGCGATGAAGTCATCACAAGCAACGACCTCTATGGCGGATCGTATCGCATGTTCACGAAAGTGTTCGAGAAGTATGGCATCAAATTCCACTTCACCGACATGACCAATGCGGCTGCGCTCGCGTCGCTGGTGAATGAAAAGACAAGAATGTTCTGGATCGAAACTCCATCGAATCCATTAATGCGCATCACCGATATCGCTGCTTGTGTAGCGCTTGCGAAGCGGACAAAAGCTATCGTCGCGGTCGACAATACATTTGCTTCACCATATCTGCAAAATCCTTTGGATCTCGGCGCCGATATCGTGATGCATTCTGTAACAAAATATCTCGGTGGTCACTCCGATGTTATTATGGGAGCGCTCGTCGTTAACGATGAAAAGCTCTACCAGGATCTCGCGTTCATTTGCAATTCATGCGGCGCTGTTCCCGGTCCGCAGGATTCATTCCTCGTGCTTCGTGGCATCAAGACACTTCATCTTCGAATGGAACGTCATTGCTCGAATGGCCGCGCGGTAGCGGAGTTCCTGCGCAGTCATCCTAAGGTTGGAAAAGTTTATTGGCCTGGCTTCAGCGATCACCCAAACCACGACATCGCAAAGAAACAAATGCGCGACTTCGGAGGCATGTTATCTTTTGTACTGAAAGACGACAGCGAAGCAGCGGCAAGAAAACTTATGGAGTCGGTCGAGATCTTTTCTCTTGCCGAGTCGCTGGGCGGTGTCGAATCGCTCATCAATCACCCTGCTTCGATGACGCATGCGAGCATCCCGAAAGATCAAAGGATAAAAAATGGACTGAGCGATTCGTTGATCCGGTTAAGTGTGGGAGTTGAGGATCTCGAAGATATTATCAATGACCTCAAGCAAGCCCTGGGCTAGACTTAATTAGTATCGAGGTTGTTGTTTTTTGCGCGACGGATGTGCCTGTTGGCGCGATCCTGTTTGCGTTCCAAACGCCTTCTCTCCCCTGCAGTAACATCGCCATCCGCTTTCGCCCGGCGCTCTGACCGGCGAATATGACGCTGCTCGGCGCGAAGCGCACGCGTTTCACCCTTTGTGAGCTCGCCACTGGCCTTGCCTTCTGCAATACGTGTCTGCTGCGCCGCCTGCCTTGTATTAACCCTCGGAGTTCTCTCCTGTGCAAAGGCATTGCCTCCGGGCAGAAGGGCACCGGCGGCCACGAGTGCAAGAGCGGGGATAAGGATTATCAACTTCTTCATGGTTATTGTCTGTTTTTTGGGGTTAGACAGGCCAAAACTGCGAAGGTTTAATGGCCTAATAAGATTTGGGACGGCGATTTCCCTTCATTTTCCGGGCTTTTCTGTCCTGTTTTTCCTCTGCACGGATCTTTTTCTTCAGCGACAGGTCTTTCTTGCCGTTTTTCGATTTGCGCTGAGTTTCATGGACGTACCGCTGGTCTTGAGTCATCTTAGCCGACTCGTCCGCCGACAGCTTTTTGGACTTCTTTTGAGCGAATGTAATCGTCGAGATAGCCAACAAGACAAATAACAGGATCGCTTTCTTCATTGTGTGATTTTACCGGGATTTATACGGTTTTCCCTACAAAGGTAACGTAATTACGAATTCACTTCCCTTACCACGGGAAGTCTCCAGCCTTATCTCGCCCTTGAGACGGTCGACCAGCGTCTTCACAATGGCCAACCCCAGGCCGTTGGAGCTCTCGCCACCGGTTGGACGGGCGCTTAGCTTCTTGAACTTCTGGAAAAGGAACGGCTTGTCTTCCTCCATAAAACCAGGACCTGTATCTTTTACTGTTAAGATCAATGCATTGTTCTTAATAAAGGCAGAGACAAGTACCGTAGAACCATTGGGTGAGAACTTAATGGCATTCGACAGCAGGTTGTCGACGATACGATTCAGATAACTTTCGTCGGTAGTCAGTTGCCTGTCGACCGTTGCCTTTAGCTCGAGCTTAATGGATTTGTTATCGGCGGCCATCTGCATCGAACGGACCCGTTCTTCGAGCAATGCGTTGATCGAGATCTCGCGAAGGTTCGGAGCACTGTTTACCTGTTCAAGCGCATTCACGTCGAGCAAGTCCGTAATGAGATTCAATCCTGAATGCGTCGATTCGCGGATCATCTTAACATATTTCTGCAGTTTGTCCGGCATCCCTCCATCGATCTCGATGATCGAAGCAAGACCCGAGATACGGTTCAAGGGAGATTTGAGATCGTGCGCCACAATGCTCATCAATGTGTTTTTCTCCTGGTTGAGGTCTGAAAGCACCTGGTTGTTCCTCGAAAGATCCTCGTTTTGCCGGGAGATCGCTTCACGTTGGCTCACGATATGTTCGTTTTGCAATGCAAGCTTGTGATTGATGAGCCTGCGGCGACGACTGTTGAAGTAAAGGATCGCAGCGATGGATGTGATCGAGACCACAACAACGATCAATACAATGTTTTGCCACCTTTGCTTTGCGATCAGTGCAGTGTTCTTCGCTTCGCGTGCTTTTAGTGTTTCGAATTCCTTGTCTTTCTTTTCGATCTCGAGCTGGAACTGGAGACGTTCAACCTGTCGCGACAGATCGGTGTTTTCCAGCATACCCGAAAAGATCTTGTAACGATTATTGAATTCTTCTGCTCTTACTTTATCGTTCCTGAACTTATATATCTCGGCAAGTAAAAACGAAGCGTCGCGCTGGAATAGTACATTGTTTGTACTCTCGGCCGATTGAAGAGTTGTTCGAAGCAATGTGATGGCCCGATCGTAATCTTTCTTCTGATAAAAATATTTAGCCTGCAGATGTGTAGCCCGGAGGAACATCTTCTGGTTGGTTTGCTCCGTGATCGTTGCGAGCACCTGCTTCGTACGATCGTAGGCTTCCTCAAGCTCACCTTCATCCAAAAGTATCTCGGCGAGACCAATAGAAAGTTCCGAACGTGTTACGGGATCGTTGATAAGCGCCGATGCCGAATCCGCTTTTAAAAAATATGTCAATGCTTCTTCCGAATCACCTGCCGCCTGGTAGATGATGCCGAGTTCCATCAGCGACGAAACGATCATGCGGCTCTCGCCTACTTCAACACGCAAGCGATACGCACTCCGCGACATATCGAGTGCCTTTTCATAATCGCGCTGCAGCGAATACATGTTAGCCATGCTTCGATACACGTACGCAAGTCCAGACTTATCACCAAGATCTTCGAAGATTTCCTTGGAACGAATAAGGTTATCGAACGAGCGCACAAGATCCCCCTGGTCATAGAACATTCGTCCAAGATTGTTATATCCATGGGCGAGCTCAACGGAGTCATTTTGTTCAATAGCTAAGTCGATAGCCTTACGGTGATACTCGATAGAGTTAGTATAATCACCCTTGTTGGCATAGGCAAGGCCGATAAAGCTCAATGGTTTTGCGAGATCGGTTGGCATTCCAATCTGTCGTCCCATCTCGAAAGCTTTCTGACAATAAATAAGTGTGCTGTCGGGATAAGAGTACCGATACTCGAAACCGATCGAACAAAGGATCTCGAAAGTCTGTTCATTATTAGCACCGGCGAGTTTCTTGCGAAGCTTTTCAACTGCATCAAGGTTTTGTGCAACCGCGGAGCATACAAGCACAACGAGAGCTGTTGTGATTAAAGCAATACTGTGCCTTCTGTAATTTGGTTCCGCCATCACCGTTTAAAAAATACCGAGGGTGCCCGGTGTAATCTACAATAAATTACATCTTCAATCCTTCTCCACAAAATTAAGTTCACGAGAATGTGTTTCGTCGATGGCCCTAAGCGCAATGAGTGCGATGGCTGCGGTAATTACGAGCACCGCAAGTGCTCCGTAGATCATTCCCCATTCCATTCTTAGGTATTTAAAAAGTAATGCAATCGGTATCACAGTTCCTCTAATGAAATTCGGCACCGTCGTTGCCACGGTAGAACGCAAGTTCGTACCGAACTGTTCGGCGGCGATCGTGACAAAAAGAGCCCAATATCCAACGCCCACTCCCAACAGGAAGCTTTTCACATAAAATCCGAAAGTCGTTGCGACGGGAAAGAACAGGTAAGTGCACACGAAGATTATCGTAAGTATAATAAAGAGTAAGACGATCTTCTTTCTCGAACCTATCCACTGGCTGATGAATCCACTACCCAGGTCGCCGACAGCCAAACCGATGTAGCTCCACATCACAGCATTTCCGGCATCAATAACACCACGCTCAAAGCCCATCTCGTCGGCGAACTCGGGAGAGAACGTAATGAGGATACCGATCACAAACCAGATCGGTGTACCGATAAAGATACATCCTATGAATTTTTTGAAACGATCCCAGTTGTTCACCAGTTGTAAGAGGTCACCGCGTTTCACATCAGTGTCTTTCACCTGCATGAATATTCCCGACTCCATAACACTGATACGTGCGATAAGAAGTAACAGGCCCAATCCACCACCGATGAAATATGCAGTTTGCCAATCAAATTCTTTAGCAACGATGTTCGCGAGAACAGCACCGAACAATCCGACAGTTGCAACCAGTGCTGTACCATATCCTCTTATTTTAGTTGGAAGTATTTCTGATACCAAAGTGATACCGGCGCCGAGCTCTCCGGCTAAGCCGATGCCGGCAATGAATCGAAGAATTGCGTATTGAGTAACAGATGTAACGAAGCCGTTGCCGATGTTAGCCAGGGAGTACAATAATATAGATCCAAACAGTACAGAAAGTCTTCCTCTTTTGTCGCCCATTATACCCCAGATCAAACCACCGAGAAGTAGCCCACCCATTTGCACCTGAAGTAACAGTTCGCCCTTCGCGAGTAGCTCTTCTGCCGGCACTCCGAGCGATGTTAAGCTCGGTCTTCGAACAATACTGAAGAGAAGCAGATCATAGATGTCAACAAAGTAACCGAGTGCGGCAACGATTACGGGAACACTGAATAAAAGTTTGATGTCTTTATCTCTCGACATTATCAGGTTTTTAAGGTTAAGTAACTGCAAAAATCGGCTATTTGTCGATATTTATTAAACTTTACAGGCGTTCACTGTTCAACTTGCATGGTTACAAAATCCCCCCAAAGAGGTATTGACTGGGGTAAAGGTTGTAATGACATTTGACATTAAAGCCGCATTATGAAACGACATGTTTTTCCGGTGATTTTCGTGCTCGGATTGATCTTGATCCTGCTGAATATGTTCTTGTGATATTACTAAAGTCTTATCACCCCTCGGCTTATTAGTAAGTAGATCACTGCTCCCGCCAACGGGAACAAGACGATCACCAAACCCCAGATTAGTTTTTGCTCTCTTGAACGATTACTGTTCAGTAGATCGATCACTGCGTATACTATTAACGCAATGTAGAGAAGCGGAAAGAGGAAGCGGAACATAATATAGTCCTGTTAGTTGTTCTCCAGTATCTTAAAGATCTCATCGAGGTTAGGAGTAATAATGATCTCCGTACGACGATTCTTTTGTTTATTCTGTTGAGTATCGTTGGTGGCCAGCGGATAGTATTCACCCTTACCCGATGCAGTTACCTGGCTTGGCGATAATCCTGCAGCTGTTAGGATCTTCACGATCGACGTTGCACGCATCACACTAAGATCCCAATTGTCTTGCATGTATTTTGACTTTACCGAGATCGGAACATTATCGGTGTGTCCTTCAACCATGATCTGTAGGTCTTTCTGGTCTTTGATGGCTTTGGCGAGTTGTTGCAGTGCTGTTATGCCTTTCTTATCGACATCTATACTCCCCGAGCCGAATAGTAATTGCTCAGCCAGCGAAACATAAACTTTACCATTCTTTACGTTCACAGTGAGGTCGCTTGCTTTGAAGTCGAGCAGCGAGTTAGCGATCTTGTTCTTTAGATCCTGGACGGCTTTATTTTTGTTGTTGAGCGTAGTCTCCAGCTCGGTAACTTTCTTTTCGCGTTCAGCAAGACTTGTCGAAAGCGAGTCGTTGAGACGTCGCGTTTTGTCGAGGTTGTCCTGGATGGCGAGTAGCTGTTCCTTTTGTTGTGTCAGATCGCGATTTAGTTTACCGCTGCTGTTCAACAAGTTCTTGTAATATGAATTCAATTGTTCATACTCTTTATCGAGGTTCGCGAGCTTTTGCGAGGTAGTACGATAGTCGATACCGAGTGATGTTGTATCCTGCTTCAATTGATCGAGCTTCTTATTCAGATCTTCGAGGTCGGCCGTCGCTTTGTTGAGTGCATCGGTCTTTTCGCTGAGCTCGCCTTCGGCTTTTACCTTTTGAGCCAACATGTCATCATACTTCTTTTTTGTAACGATGCAGGATGATGAAATAATGGAAACTAGAAAAAAAATGAATACCAGTCTTGTCATTGTTCAGAGGGTGTAATAATGAACAAAGTAAGCCCTTTTCCGATATATTTACCAGAACATGAAGAGAGTCTTGCGTCGAAGTCTTAAGCTTCCCCAGGGAGGTGTCGATTTTACTTCGAACGATTATCTTGGACTTTCACGTTCGGGTATCCTGTATCAAATGATCGTTGATGCGATGGCTGCGCTGCCGCAAAAACGGAACGGTTCAACGGGGTCGCGTCTGCTCTCCGGAAATTCGAAACTGGCCGAAGACACCGAGAGAAAACTCTCACATTTATTTAGTAGCGAAGCCTCACTGTTGTTCGATTCCGGGTACTCCGCAAATCTTGCGGTACTTTCTACACTGCCCCAACATGGCGATACTATTATAATGGACGAGCTGTCGCACGCAAGCCTCAAGGACGGAGCGCGACTGAGCCTCGCAACCAAATGGAACTTCAGGCACAACGACGTCGATGATCTCAAAAAGAAACTGGAGAAAGCTCACGGACAGAAGTGGATCGTTCTCGAGTCATTATATTCTATGGATGGCGACGAGTGTCCCCTTCAAGATATCATCACGTTGGCGAAAAAATTTGACGCCCGCATAATTTTGGACGAAGCACACACAACCGGCATCCGAAAGAATATTGCGAATAAAGATGTAGACGTTCACATCTATACGTTCGGTAAGGCGATGGGTGTTCATGGAGCATGCGTTTGTTCGTCTCAGCAGATCAAAGATCTGTTGATAAACTTTGCACGGCCGTTCATCTATACCACAGCTCCTTCCGATCACTCGGTTGTTTCAATATCATGTGCTTTCGATTTTCTTTTCGAGAACCTTCAATTGCGCGAGGAGCTTGAACGAAAGATCAGTTATTTTAAAACTATAGCTTCGTGGACTACCTCCAACAGCCAGATACAGGTCGTAATTATCCCTGGGCACGACAATGTTGTGAAGGCTGCTACTACACTTCAAGCATCCGGGTTTGATGTACGGCCGATATTATCACCAACGGTAAAAGAAGGACAGGAACGACTTCGAATTTGTCTTCATACTTTTAACTCCGAAAACGAGATCAAGGGACTTGTGGAAGCGATAAAAAAACTATGAAGAATATTTTTGTGACGGCCATTGGCACCGACAGCGGGAAGACCGTTGTATCGGCCATAATTTGCGAAGCCCTGGGTGCTTCATATTGGAAGCCGATCCAGGCAGGTCTTCCACGCGACACCGATACGGTTGCATCCTTGGTATCTAACAAATCCTTTGAGGCGTTCCCTGAAAAATACCTGTTACAAACCCCCGCATCTCCGCATGCCGCCGCAAAGATCGACGGTGTGGAGATCAGGCTCAGTGACTTTAAAACACCCGGCACAGAGCTTACTGTTATTGAAGGAGCAGGCGGTTGTCTCGTGCCGATCAACGATCAGGATTTCGTGATCGATATTGCAAAGCATCTCGATTGCGATCTCGTACTGGTATCCAATCTCTACCTGGGAAGCATCAATCATACATTATTGACATTGGAATCATTAAAGAGCCGTGGCCTTCTATTAAAGGGAATTATTTTCAATGGTACACCTAATCCCGAAAGTGAACGTATTATCCTTCGTAACACTACCGCACCCCGCATCCTGCACCTGGCACCCGAACCTGTGATGAACCGTGAACGAGTAACAAACTATGCTCAAGAATTCTTAAAGAACTGGAAATGATGAGCGCTCTCCAGAACGAAGATCAAAACAATATCTGGCATCCTTTTTCACCGATAGTCGGGGAACCACCGATTGTCATAAAATCGGCAAAAGGAATTCATCTTATTACTGAAGATGGGAGGAAGATCATCGACGGGATATCGTCGTGGTGGGTCAACATTCATGGTCATAGTCATCCCGCTATCGCCGAAGCGATCTATAAGCAGGCAAAAGAACTCGAGCATGTGATCTTTGCCGGGTTTACGCACCCGCCCGCTATCGAGCTGTCGCAAAAGGTGCTCAGCCTCCTTCCACACAATCAAAAGAAAATATTCTTCTCCGACAACGGCAGCACGGCCGTTGAAGTCGCACTGAAGATGGCCATTCAGTATTGGTATAATAGAGGCACGCCCAGGAGAAAAGTAATAGCTATCGAAGGAGCTTATCATGGCGATACGTTCGGGTCGATGTCGGTGGGCGACCGTGGACTTTTTACATATCCATTTAAAGATCACTTGTTTGATGTGGACTTCATTCCATTTCCCGATGGAAGTAATGACAACGACGTCATCAGGAAATTTTCAGAGATCATTGCAACAAAAGACGTTTCCGCATTTATCTACGAGCCCCTGGTCCAGGGAGCGGCCGGGATGCGAATGTATTCGCCCGGGATCCTGTCTAGACTGATGAAGATCGCCAAAGAAAACAAAGTATTGTGTATTGCTGATGAGGTGTTCACCGGCTTTGGAAGAACAGGTCGGTTGTTTGCATCGGATCACCTCGAATATCAGCCCGACATGGTCGCGATCTCTAAAGGACTCACCGGCGGCACGATGGCATTGGGAATAACGTCCTGTACTTCGGAGATCTTCGATGAGTTCAACTCGAATGAATTTTCGAAGACGTTCTTTCATGGCCATTCGTTCACGGCCAACCCTATCGCCTGTGCGTCGGCGAATGCGAGCTTCGATTTGTTAATGACAACGGAGTGCAAATCGCAGATCACCATGATTTCGGATCTGCAAAGAAAATTTGTCGAGGAATTAAAAGGGCATCCGGTCATAAACGACGCCAGGTGCACAGGAACGATAATGGCTCTCGAGATCAGATCCGCGTCGCGCACATCGTATACAAATACGCTCAAGTACGAGATCTATAAGTTCTTTATGCTTAAAGGGATCCTATTGCGTCCGCTGGGTAATGTCCTTTATTTTCTCCCATCGTATGCGTTTACCGCCGAGGACGTGCAAATTGTTCACAACTCAATTAAAGAATTCCTACAAACTCGCTGAGACCGTCAACAAGCGCGTTTGGTCCGGGACGTAGAATGTGAGCGTTCTTGTGCCTGATTGGTAAGAGACTGCAGGCAATGCCGTCGCCTGCATGGGTTGGGCGGTCAGCATCTTGCCATTGAGATCGCACGCATAAAAAATATTCTGATCCTTATCGAAGATCACCAGCGCATCCTGGCCATCGGAAACGTGATATAGCGAAACTGCAATGTTGTCGGAAGCCGGGTTATTGATCTCAAATAATTGCTTCCCATTCTTATCGAACGCTGCAACAAATCCCTGGTCTGTTTTAACCACCACAAAGTTGTCATCGTTGCTCGCCGCCACGAGACGGAACACCGCATTGGGAGTTTTCTTGAACAACGCATTCTCCGAAACCTTCTTGCCGTTGGTACTCACTTGTACCATCGTTCCATCCTGCGATACGAGCACAAGATTTTTTCCATCCGAAACAACATCGCCCGACGGGTTGATGTTCAGCGCGAGCGGGAAGCCGTCAGAGATCTCGCCGCGACGATTGAACATGAACACATCGCCTTGAATTGTAGTGGCTTCAAAGTAGTCACGCTGACGAATGCGCACGTGCATTGGTGCATCGGAGAATGCACGTGGAAGATTCTTGGCTGTCCATCCTTCAAGCGCCTTCGCTTCCATATCGCACACGATGATCTTACCGGCTGCGTTGGCCATCAGCAAGCGATAATTACGACTCCTATCATAGTCGATAAGCGAGGTGTACACGGCGTCTGTCATGGCTATGGGCTTGGGATAACCAGAAACGTTTCGGCCAAGCCGGTCGACCGCATGAAGCTGACCGGCCGTTACGAATAAGTATTGAAGCTTGCCGTTCTTTAGAAGATCGACCTGGTGTATTTCGCCTTGTACAGGTCCGGGCAGGGAGATGCTCCACAGCACTTTTTGATTCTTTGAAACGAGATGAAGCTGGTTGCTGGCATCTGCTACAAGTACTTCGGTACTGCGGTCGTTATGATTGCGAACGGTCCACGGTTTTGATGTGATCGATTGACCGAAGTCGGTTCCTTTCTTTGTGTTTTTCGGCGAAGTTTTCTTATCGGATGACTTTCCGAATTGCATCACAGCGCTGGCATAGTAATCGCCTTCGAGTGCATAGAACTGCATTGAAAATTTTTGTGACTGACGAAGTGATCCGAACAGGTCGTCGCTTGCTGAGCTGACGAAGAAGCTGACGTTGGACTCCTGCAAAGTTGATTCGAGGAACTTATTCCATTCGAGAGATTTGTTGAGGGTATTGTCGCCGTTCGAGGCGTCTATAAATTCTTTGATCGCCTGTTCTCCATCCGAAAGAATTAAGAGGTCGTTGGCGATCGAGTAGTATAGTTCTGAGGCTTCGAAGCTTATTGGCCAGAACAATGTTTGTGAGAGCGTGGATTGCTTCAGGATATGGATGTCTTCGTTGGCATATCGTTCGTGTGTATACAGTTTCTCCTTTTCGAAAGCTGTGTTGATCTTCGCGAGCTCTGTCTGTGCTTTGGTGATCTCTTTGAGTTCGGCGATTACCAGGTTCTCCCCGGAGGGAAGTGAGATCATGGCGATCTCGTTGTCGACGGCCTTAAAGAATTCGTTAGTATGAAACGACATCTTTGTTTCGAGGTCGATGAGTTGTTGCGCGATCTTTTGGTTATTACTGATGAGCATTGTTCGTTCTTTGAGCCATACGTCGGGGTGACTGATGCCGAGGTGAACGAAATATCGGAACTGATCGGGGAGGCGGTTGCGGAGGCCGAATGGCACGGGTTTTTGGGATCTGAATGCGGAAAGGATGCTTGCGTTAGCGAGCGAATCGACGGCGAAGCCGTTTAATAATAGTGTGTTGCCGTTGCCGGTCCAACGCAGGTCGAACAGCATGGCGTCGCAAAGGTTGGTGGCTTTGAGGATTGCGTCGATGTTCTGATTTTTTGAAGTGACGTTACGGAATGCGGACCAATTGATATACAGGTTGCCGTCGTCCTGCTTTACGTTCGAGAGCTGGAAGAGACGGTTATGTTGATTGCGGAATGATGTTGGGTTTTCGGCTTTCAGGTTACGAATGATCTCCTCGATGAGAATGGAGTGAGGGCTGATGAGCCACACACCGCGGACGAGTGCTGCTGATAGCCACGGTTGGTTGTTTTGAGAGATGTCGCTGATCTGTATGCCTTCGTAGGCGCGTTCCTTGAGTGAGGTGCCGGGTGTTCTCTTTATGAGTTCGATTGGTGTGCCCGATGATGTTTTTCGGAGTATGGCAACGGTGCCGGTTTTATTGCCGAGTGATTGTATGCTGAAGAGCCAGGGTTCGGGGGCGGAGTTAACGGTGTCGTTGCCGAGGAGGGTGTTGACGAGTGCGGAAGAGTCGGCGTTGAGGCGTTGGAGCAGTCGTGGTTTTTCGGTTTCGATGACGGCGAGAGCGGAGGAGGGTACGAGTTGCCAGGGGGAGAGGTTCTGTTTGCCTGGTCTTGTGGAGAGGTACCAGGCGGCGGCGCCGAGGGCGGCGATGATTAATATGGTAATGAAGATGGCTTTCCTCACGTAATGCAAATAAACACATAGGCACATAGAAAACATAATGTGATGTGCCGGGTGAGGAAGGGTTTAAAACAAAAAACACATAGCCACTATGTGACTATGTGTTTAGAATAAAAAAAGGCAACGACTTACTCTCCCGCGTTTTACCGTAGTACCATCAGCGCTGGTGGGCTTAACTTCTCTGTTCGGAATGGGAAGAGGTGATCCCCACCGCTATAGTCACCTTAAGATCTTCAAGATCTTCACGGCTCCCGTTTGGAGCCATGGTAAATATCGTTGACATGTGTTGGAAGAAAGAATAGCATTAAGCGAGCAACAGTTGGTGAAAATTGTACGACTTATAAATCGTTGTTGTGTCCCGATCCGTGTTTTGCGGACCGGGACCTCTTGTTATGAAGCGTTTGGGTAATTAGTACTGCTCAGCTTTGCCATTACTGGCTTTACACCTGCAGCCTATCAACGTCGTCGTCTCCGACGTCCCTTGTAAGGAAGTCTCATCTCGAGGTGGATTTCGCGCTTAGATGCTTTCAGCGCTTATTCCGTCGCAACATAGCTACCCGGCAGTGCCGCTGACACGACAACCGGTACACCAGCGGTTGCTCCAACCCGGTCCTCTCGTACTAAGGTCAGAGCCTCTCAAACTTCCTGCGCCCATCACAGATAGGGACCGAACTGTCTCACGACGTTCTGAACCCAGCTCGCGTGCCACTTTAATG
>CAZBCP010000005.1:0-341148 GCA_964490505.1 uncultured Ohtaekwangia sp.
TACGGGCTTTCCGGTCGGCGCCCGTCTCGTCGAGCTTCATGACAGTGCCGAAACCGAACTTGGGATGCTCCACTTTCATACCTTCTTTCAGGCCGGTGGTGTCGCTGGGCGTGAAATCCACAGGCGCCTTGTAGCTGGTCGGTTTGGCAACGGGCTGCGAACTGATGGTCTTTTTCATGCCGGTAACAAACGACCGGGCATAGTTTGGATTCGGAGCCAGCATGTCAATACCGCCGAATTTTGTGCTCACCTTGATGTACCGCGCATCGATGTCGTCCAGGAAACGGCTTGGCTCGCAATTCTTCAGCCTGCCGAAACGGTAACGCGTCAGTGCATAGGAGAGGAAGAGCCGTTTCTGGGCCCTGGTTATCGCAACGTAAAACAAGCGGCGTTCTTCTTCCAGCTCAGCCCTCGAACTGAGCATCAGCTGCGACGGAAACAGGTCTTCTTCCATGCCCACCATGTACACGTACTTGAACTCGAGGCCCTTGGCCATGTGGATGGTCATTAGCGTAACCTTGTCGGGATCATGGTCCTTGTCTTCGTCGGTGCTCGTAATGAGCGACACCTCCTGCAGGAACGCGCCGAGACTCTTGTCTTCCCTTTCGGGATCGTCGACAAACTCTTTAATGGCGTTAAGCAATTCCTGGACGTTCTCGTATCGACTGAGCCCTTCCACCGTCTTGTCTTCGTACAACTCTTTCAGCAAGCCCGACGAGCGCGCGATTTCCGCGGCAGCCTCGTAAGCATCCTTGTTTTGTATGTCGATCTGGAAGCGCTTGATCTTGGTGATGAAGTCGTCGATGGGCCCCGCAGCACGGCCGCCGAGAAACGTCGGCGCGTTTTCGAGCACCTCCCAGATGGATATCGCATGGTCGTTGGCAGCTACGATGATCTTGTCGATCGTCGAGTCGCCGATACCGCGCTTGGGTTTGTTGATGATGCGACGGAACGACGCTTCGTCCTGCTGGTTCAGCGAATACCTGAGCCACGCCAGAAGGTCCTTGATCTCCATGCGCTGGTAGAACGAGAGACCGCCGACAACCTTGTACTTGATGTTCATCCGTCGCAAGGCCTCTTCAATGGCACGCGACTGACTATTGGTGCGGTAGAGAATTACGAAGTCGCTGAACTTGAGCTGCGACTGCATCTTCTCTTCGAAGATCGACGTTGCCACGAGCTTGCCCTCCTCGTTATCGGAAACTGCCTTGATGAGCTCAACGAGCTGACCATCTTCATTCGCGGTCCAGACATTCTTCGGCAGCTGTGCTTTATTCTTTGCTATGACTGAATTCGCGGCGTCGACGATAGTCTTCGTAGAGCGATAGTTTTGTTCGAGCTTGATGATCCTGAGATCGGAATAGTCTTTTTCGAAGTTGAGGATGTTCGAGATGTCGGCTCCGCGAAATGCGTAGATACTTTGAGCATCGTCTCCCACCACGCAGATGTTGCGGTTTACGGCAGCAAGCTTCCGCACAATTTCATACTGGCACAGGTTGGTATCCTGGAACTCGTCCACGAGCACGTATTTGAAACGATGCTGGTATTTGTTGAGAACATCGAGATGATCCTTGAAAAGCTTGTCGGTGTTGAACAACAGGTCATCGAAGTCCATCGCGCCCGACTTGAAGCAACGTTGTGCGTAGTTTTTGTAGATGTTGTGGATCTCCGGACGCATATTCGATGCGTCGTCGGCGATGAGAACCGCGTTGTTCTGATATTCCTGCCATGAGATCAGCCTGTTCTTCGCAGCCGAGATACGGTTGTGAATCGTGCTTGCCTTGTATTGTTGTTCGTCGAGACCCATCTCTTTCACGATCGACTTGATCAATGAACGGGAGTCGTCGGTGTCGTATATCGTGAAGTTGCTGGGATAGCCGAGCTTGCTCGCCTCCGAACGAAGGAGTCGTGCGAAGACGGAGTGGAAAGTGCCCATCCAGAGATTTTTGGCCTCGCCGCCCACGATCTTTTCGATACGATCGCGCATCTCCTTCGCAGCCTTATTGGTGAAGGTAAGCGCCATGATGTTGAAGGGATCAACTCCCTGGTTATACATCAGCTGCGCTATCCGCAATGTGAGTACTCGTGTTTTACCCGACCCTGCGCCGGCAATTAACATACACGGCCCTTCCGTGTTGATCACACCCTCGCGCTGAGGCTCGTTCAGGCTCTGCAAAAAATCAATCATCCTCGCAATTTAGTTGTCCACTTGAGGCTTATGTGGATATTTGAAAACAAATTTCCTTATAATTAATTCAAATTGCGACTTGCAGTTGATGTGGGAGTTTAATTGAATTTTAAAAGAGGCTGATTTATTGAAAGTTATGACCGAACTCATGTTTCCCGACGACGGCCTACCCTCGATAGCTGCAGAAAGCTGGGTGAAGCATAAAGTTCATGTCATCGGTCAATATCTAGCCTCATTTGCCGGTCAACTCGCTGGCAAAGTCGACGACATCATTTTCGTTGATCTTTACGCAGGTAACGGTTTATATTCGATGGGGTCTCACAAAGAGCTGTTTCCCTCGGCGGCACTCACGTCTCTCGCTCTGGATGTGCCGATATCACGCTTTGTTTTCTGCGACCAGGACCCCGATCGTTTGAACACACTCAAGATCCGGGTAAACAAGTATTTCAGGAACCGTAACGTGATCCTGCTCGATGGAAAACCTGCCGACGTCGTAAGCCGGTTGGATCTTTATGTTCCTCCTTCGAAGGGAAATTATAAGTCGGCGGTCATCTGCCTCTGCGATCCGTTCTCCTTCGAAATGCCATTCACGGTTGTCCGTCAGCTTGCCGAAAAAGGGTTTTCTTTCCTGATCCCGTTCACGTTCGCGTTGAACGATCGCGTTAACTATGAATTCTACCTCGTCGAGAGCCGGGAGCGGTTGAAGAAATTCCTCGGCGTCGAGATACTCGATCGGTTGGAGAAAGGTGCCGACAACAATATGACATTCTACAAACGACTGGTGATGATATATCAGAACAACCTCTTAAGCATGGGTTTCAACGGAGCCACATCGGCCCATAAGATCGATTCGGGTCTTATGGAACTTCCGGTCTATTATTTTGGGTTGTACTCGCAAAACGTCTCGACCCGCGATATCCAGGAGTCGGTGGAAGCAGCGCACCACGTTCAATTTGATCTGTTCGATTCGTAAAGCACATAGGCATATAGAAAATATATAGGATGATTAAAGTAGGTGAGATATTGGTTTCAGATGACATCAAATCGGTTGAGTTCGTATGCCATTTGGAAAAGTGCAAGGGCGCCTGTTGTGTTGAAGGCGACCTCGGTGCGCCTTTGGAAGAGGATGAGCTCGAGGTCATGAAAGAGATCCAGAAGAAAGTGAAGCCATACCTGACTGCCGAAGGAAAAGAGGCGATCAAAAGGCAAGGGCCTTACATTCTCGATGAGGACGGCGACTACTCTACGCCGACAATCGCCGGTCGCGAGTGTGCTTACGCTCATTACGATAAGCAGGGAATATTAAAGTGTGGTATCGAGCAGGCCTATCTCGATGGAAAGATCGGCTTTCGCAAACCGATCTCCTGTCATCTATATCCAATCCGCATCACGAAGAAGAAAGACTTCGAAGCCGTTAATTATCACAAATGGAGTATTTGCTCCGCAGCATGTACTTTCGGTCAGAGCCTGAAAGTGCCGTTGTACAAATTTCTGAAAGAGCCGCTGGTTAGGAAATACGGCGAAGCCTGGTATCAACAGCTTGTTAAGGAGATCGAGGGGTAGTTGCGGGTTGTGAGTTGTGGGTTATCGGGACCTACCGACAACTCACAACCCAAAACTCACAACCGTTTAGAAAGTTAATCCAAAACTAAAGGCGTTTAGCTTCGGTCCTTTGTTACTCACAAACACCTCGTTCAGATCGTAATTAAAGAACAGGTCGGTTGCTCCGAATCCAACCTGCAACCTTAAACCGTAGCGAAGGTTGTTGAGGTAATAGCTGTCGTGATCGCGTTCGCGCTCCTTATCACCATCCTGCTTATACACAAGCTTCGTATAGCTGTCGATACGATAGCCGGCGTATGGACCAACACCGATCCTGAATGAGCCCGAGTTGCCCACGCCGGTGAAGATCATTGCCTTGCGGCTGCGACCACCAAAGTCGAGCAGGGGAACGAACGAAGCGGTAAGATAAGTTGCAGTCAGTTTGCTCTTAACAAAATTCAGATCGCGTTGGTCTTCCGAAAAGATCACGGAGTTATCGTCTTTCGCCATGCGAAGTTTGTCGTTCTCGAACTTGAAATTGTACCAGCTTACGCCGACGCCCCATTCCAGGAAGAACTTGCTGCCAAGACGCGTGCGTTCTATCGAGTTTACAGACACATACCAGGAGCCCCAGGGCCGAACCGAATACAGTTCGTTGTTCTGGTTGGGAAACTCGTTGGAAGGTGTGAGGTAGTTGTTTGTACCGATGTCGAAGTTGAAAGAATGAAGGGTACGGCGGCCATAGTACCTTGAACGGCGATCCTTTTCTTTAACTCTCTCGTTTCGATCTTGCCAGCTGCGATCCCAATCGTCGTCTCTGTCTCTGTCCCTGTCTCTGTCACGCCAATCGCGGTCGCGATAGTCTCTTGTTGTCGTAGACTCGTCTGTTTGTGTGGACTGGGTTTCTTCGGTTTTTACATATGAGTCAGCGGGCTTGTCCAGATCCGAGGAGTCTTCTTTTTCCAGCTTGGTCACGAGGTCGTCGACTACTGCCTGCAGGTTGTATTGTTTCAGTGTCTGCAGGTCGGCTTTATCGCCGATAGCGAAGATGACTTTACTTTTTTGTCCGACGTTTATTATAACTGAGTCTGTTTTCTGTGCGAAAGCGATGCTTGCTATTGCGGTCAGAAACAGTATTGTAAATATTTTATTCATAGCTCTAAATCGTAAATCTTAAATCCCAAATCTTAAATCTTAAATCTTCAATGCTTCTTGTTCTTGTCTTTTTTAAAGTCGAGGGCGAGGATGTTGTCTTTCGCTTCTCTCAGGTCTCCGATGTAATCTCCGTTCTTAACTTCTGATGCGATCTCCAGTACTCGTTCGAGGCCGGTTTTCTTTGGTTCGGCTACTTCGGCTACCGCAACATCGTCTGCTGCCGCAACATCTTTGTTGACGGGTGGGAGGGAGTAAGTCAACGTAATGCCTTTCTTCGTAGGGGGAAGGTTGTAGGTTAAGGTGATACCTTTCTCGGTGCTCGGTGCTGGCTCGGTGCTGGGTGCTTGGTGCGGGGTGCTGATCTCCTGATCGTTAACGACTACCTGTTGGGTATTGGAGATTGGCTGTTGGGTATTGGATATTGGAGATTGATTATTGGCTATTGGAGATTGGTCATTGGATATTTTCCCTGGTTTTTGCACTTTCTTTTTGACTTCATGCTTTACTATCGGCTGCTCAATCACCTCAGGCTTCTTCACCTCTTCCGCTCTTCCGCTCTTCCGCTCTTCACCTCGTCCCTTCGTCACCTCGTCCTTAGCAATCTCAACCTTCTCAGATCTACCATTCCAATTAAGACCAACAAACGTCAACACACCAAGCAAAGCGATAGCTGCGGCCACCCGAAGCGAAAGCACCATCTTATTTTTTTTTCCGAGATGTGCTTCAACTTTCTCCCATGCCTGGGCAGATGGCTGAAGAGAATGGCTCTCCAGCTTATCCTTAAATAACTTGTCCACTTTGTTGCTCATTTCTTCCCTCTGTTTTATTGACCTTTCCATTTTCCAACTCACTTAATCGTTTCTGCAGGACGGCCCGCGCGCGGCTCAACTGCGACTTCGAGGTATTCTCACTCACCCCTAACTGTGCTGCGATCTCCTGGTGCGAAAACCCGTCGATAGCGTAAAGGTTGAAGACTATCCGATAGCCGGTCGGGAGATCGGCGATCAGCTTTCGAAGGTCTTCGGCCTCCAGTTCGTTACCAAGCTTGTCGTAGTCGGGTTCGCGTTCAGCGGCTTCTATGTCTGTTTCCAGGTACATGCTTTTGTTCTTCCGCAGATACGTGAGCGACTCGTTCACCATGATCCTTCGCACCCAACCTTCGAAGCTTCCTTCACCTTTGTATTGGGCAATGCGATCGAACACTTTAGTAAATGCCACGACCATTACGTCTTCGGCATCCATCCGGTCCTTCACGTAACGGCAGCAGAGTGCGAGCATGCGTCCGGAATAGTGCTCGAATAGAAACCGCTGCGCATGGCGGTCTCGCTTCTTGCACCCATCAATAAGCTCGTTGTCTACAGCGTGGTAAATTTGGTACCCCATTTACGTTAACAATAGCAAGATGCAAACGGCCCGTCAGGGGTTGCATCTGCTGGATCGAGAATTTAAGAAAAAAGCCGCGGATGCGGCTTTCTTTAAGAGTCGTGGGCAAAACCGCCTAGCGATTCTCATGAATGACCTCCGGATCGCCCCGATGCGAGACAGAACTGGCCATTCCACGCGATATTTCAAGTTTTTCAGTCACATACACTTTCGCAGTTGAAGCACCATGGGCCTCAACCTCAGCTTCTCTCACTTCGTAACCATAAGCGCTCAATGTACAGGCGCCCGTAATGTCGGCGTCGAGGAAATAGCCGGTCCCGTTGAGATCAAGTGACGAAGCGCCGACAAGTTTCACATTCATACTCCTGGCATCGATGCCACCGTTGCCTTCAACGGCACCGCTGAGCCGGATACTGACCTCATCTTCATCGAAACCGCGGAAGCGGACCTTTCCGCCACCGCTTGCCTCCACTTCACGAAGATTGGGCATCGTTATCCGAAGATCGATCTGGTGACCTTCGAAGCCTTGCCTCCAGAAACCTTTGCGGTCGTTGTCGTAGTCGACGACCAGTGTCTCGCCACTGGTGTAGATCCTGTAACGTCTGACTTCGTCATCTTTGCCGTCGATCTCAACTGCCCAATCGTCACCTTTTTCGATAGTCACATCCAGCAGGCCTTCGAGATCTACCGAGTTGAAGTCGCGAAGCCCAAGCTCGTCGCGTACCGATGATGATGACCGGGTTCCATCACTACTTGTCTTGTAGCACGATATACATTCGAGTACACCCCTCTCGTTCACCTTCCACGTCTGGTTGTCTTCGCGGTCGTTGTAGTAGTCCAGGTCGCGACGGTTATCGATGAGTCTCCAGATACCGCCTTCGATGATGAAGGGCATGTTGATAGGTACATAGAGATCCATGTCGAGACGTTGCGCGCGGAACTTCGCATCTTTCTTAAATGTGATGTTCGAGTCGAAAGTGATGATGCTGTCGGATTGCGTCACGTTGTATTCGATCATCTGTGCGTTCTCGCTGGCAATCTTCCTGTTGTTGCCCTGCGCTTCGAAACGTTCGATCAGTTTCAGCTCTTTTCCATCGTATCCACGGATCGCCAGGTCGGTTACATGATAGTCGTCCAGCCCAACTTCATTGATACGCAGTACGGGTGTGCCTTTTATCTGGAATGTTTGCTCCACTTTATATTCACCTTCCTGCTTGAATGCATAAACCATCTGCGGGATTGTGAATGCGAGAACACCCGCGCTCACGAAGAAGGCTACGAATAGCGACCAGCCAACATAAGAATTGAAGACGATCTTGCGTGCAATGATGGACGCGCCAAGCAACGACATCACGAAGGCGGGTACGAATGCTGCGATGAATGCAAAGATCGCCATCCAACCAGGAAAACTGCTTCTGAAGATCTCGATCGGGAAGTTGGGGGATTGCATGTACCAATCACTCCAGCGGCTTTCAAGGGGTACAGTGAAGATCCCGAATATTGCTCCGAACGCGATCACCAAAGCGAAGATCATGAGCGCACCAGTAAGTGTGATGCAAAGACCAATACCGATCCTGAAAATGTCGACGATCAACAGGAATACAGGCCCAAGTATTTTCGCCAGCGCATCGATAAGCGTTGCGATGAGGCGGAAGGGGAAGAGAATGATCTTGGCAAATACACTTTCCTCGGTGCCATCCTTTTCATTAAGGCCTTTCTTTACAGACGACTCAATGTTGGAAAGTGTGACGGGCTCCCCCGACATCTGGATCTTTTCGGTTATCGTTTTTGCTTCGGGCAATGCGATCCACATTATTATATAAATGAACAGACCGAGACCGCCGAAGATCGTCATACCGATAAAGAGCACCCGGATCACCGTTGAGTCGATGCCCCAGAATGCTGCGAGGCCCGAAGCCACACCGCCGATCACGCGATTATCCTTGTCGCGATACATCTTCTTGGCCGATGTCTCGTCTTCGAGCTCGTTCGAAGCGGGGATGATCACCCAAAGGATGATGTAGGCGACGACGAGTCCGCCGTAAGTGGCGAAGGCGAGCAACGCAAACAACAGTCGTGGCCACACAGGATCTACGTTGAAGTAGTGGGCGAGGCCGGAACACACGCCGCCGAGTATCTTTCTCCTTTCGTCGCGGTAGAGTTTTCGATTGATGTTTTGTTGCGAGCTACCGGACTGCTGACGTTGCTGCTGTTGTTCAGCGCTGGCTGTTGAACCGCCAACTTCCTGTTCTTCGGCAGCTTTGAAGTCGTTAACACTACCCATGGTTGCCATAAGGGCATTCACGTCGTCGGCAGTAACAACCTGCTTGCCTTCGCTCAGCTTCGATAACAAGATCTCAGCAATGCGGCTTTCGATATCGGCAAGGATCTCGCTATTGTCTTCGAACGACGAGAAGTACCTGTTGATCGAATCGAGATACTTACGGAGTATCTCGTATCCATCCTCCTCGATATGGAAGATGATGCCGCTGATGTTGATGCTTATATTCTTTTTCATAGTCGACAGGATTCAGTTAAGTTAAGCAGGTGTTTGGGATCTTTTTGTGATCGATTCAGTAGAATGTACAAGTTCGGTCCACGTTTGGGTGAGGCCGGCAAGAAACGAATTTCCCATGTCGGTCAGTTTATAATATTTGCGTGGTGGACCGGATTTAGATTCTACCCATTTGTATTCGACGAGTCCTGAGTTTTTTAGACGGGTGAGGAGGGGGTAGAGCGTGCCTTCGACTACGATCATTCTGGCGTTTGTAAGCTCGTCGAGCATGTCGCTCGCATAGACTTCGCCGCGCGAGATGATGTGAAGGATACAGTATTCCAGTATCCCCTTCCTCATCTGCACCTGGGTGTTTTCAAGATTCATACTTCACTCGTTTAAAGGATTACCTGCACAATTATACGGAGGAAGTACTATGTATGGCCAAGTACTTGGTGAAATTTTTCTTTGTTTTTGATGAAATTTCGCAGTTTTAGGTGTTCAAAAATGGACAGAACGTCACGTTTCCCGTACAGATGCCCATCGTAAATGCCCCTTTTCGGGAGAATTCCAACGCCCCAAAACAGCCTTCCGGTGTTCATTTTTTGGACAGAAAAACCTTAGCGGTTTTGATAACTTGCCAATAATTTTTTCCGTGGACCATGAAAAACCTTCTGTTTATTGGTTGCTTTCTCGCCTCCGCGGCTATCTATGGCCAATCGAACCTTGAAACCGAAATAGTCGGGACATGGTCAGTCGTGGAAGTAGTTCAGCTTAGAGCCTATGTCGACCCCTCCAAAGTTGAAGAAATGAGGACGGCCATGAGAGACATTCGGCTGGAGTTTGACGATGACCATAATTTTCAACTTCAGTCAGCAGTTGAAGAACAGAATATAGATGGCACCTGGATGGTTAAAGGCAGCAGCGTTGGGCTCAGATCATCGAAAACTCAACGGCTCATGACATTGGATGTGCAGCAACGCGATGGCCGGTGGTTCTTTATATTGCCGTTCGCAGAATTGGAAGTGAGAAAGGATTAATTGGATGAGGCGGCTCCGAACATTTTTACTTTTTGTTTTCTTTCCCCTTGCGTGTTTTGCCCAATACTCCAACAGCTGGGTCACTCACAATCAACAATACTATAAAATAAGTGTCGCGACCACGGGCATCTACC
This sequence comes from uncultured Ohtaekwangia sp., assembly GCA_964490505.1. Taxonomy (GTDB): domain Bacteria; phylum Bacteroidota; class Bacteroidia; order Cytophagales; family Cyclobacteriaceae; genus ELB16-189. Next base: position 9,937 of record CAZBCP010000005.1, read on the forward strand.
GCCTCACGTACGATCAACTGCAGCAAGCAGGCGTTCCCGTCAATTCGATCGACCCGCGATTGATCCAGATCTTCCGGCGGGGGCAGGAGCAAGCGATCTACTTCAAGCACAACCAGCTTCCGGCAGACAATAAATTCGACAACGGAGAATACCTCGAGTTCTACGGGGAAAAGAACGATGGCGAAATGGACTCGAAGTTATATCAGCCCGCTTCGGCACAGCCACATAAATATTATAACCTCTATAGCGATACTGCCGCTTATTTTCTTACCGTGAATCCATTGCCGGTGCAGGGCAAGCGAATGGAGATGTTCGATGAAGTTAATTCTTCGAACATCGCCAAAGAAACATTCCATACGAGCGAGCAACTTCGTGTCTACGCACAGGAGTATAGCCCGGGTGAGATCCGCGACACCTATGTAACACAGAGCTTCTTCGATTCGGGAGAGGGATGGACCGGCAGCACGATATGTACGATCAACGGCGGGTGCATAGAACAGCGCGACTACGCCATCGATCAGCTCACGAACCCGATCGCGTCGCAGCCACCACCGCAGTTGGAGATACAACTAACCGGTCGCGACTTTCTGCAACACCAGGTTGAGATATACGCGGGTCCTTCCGTAGCTGAACTGGAACTGATCTCGACAAAGAACTTCAATAACTATGAAACCCCGGTTTATACAGAGGGTCTTCAGTGGTCGCACATCGGTTCCGATGGTCGCGTGATCATTCGTGTGAAAGCGTTGGGCGTTGGCGGCATCCGCGATCGATTGAGCGTCGCCTATATTAAAGTGATCTATGCGCAAGGCTTTAACCTGAACTCATCAACCTCCAGATACTTTAGCCTGAGGCAAAGTGCAGGAAATGGCAGCAGGGGTTATATAGAGTTAGAGAATGCTCCCTCGACTACGAGAGTGTGGGACATAACCGACAAGAATGAGATCGTACAGATCGGTACTCACACATCGGGCAGCTTGATAACCGCAGTGGTACCCAACACCACGTCGGTAAGAAAATTATATGCATCGAGTACGTTCATGGTACCGCAGGTCGCGCAGATAAAGCCCGTTATGTTCCGCGAGTTCAATGCTGCGGCACAATTTATCATTGTCACACATCGATCGTTGAAACAACCCGCGGTTGGCTATGCCGATCCGATCAAAGCATTCGCAGAATATCGCGCCAGCGAACAGGGTGGAGGATACGACACGTTGTCGGTAACGGTCGACCAGCTTTATGATCAATTCAACTATGGCGAGACATCACCGGTCGGTATTTACGAATTCATGCGGTATATGATCGGCACCGGCAATCCGCAGTACTTGTTCCTGATCGGTAAGGGTCGTGATGTTTCAGCCGCGATGTATAGGCGTACACTCTCATCGACGGAATCGCGCGATCTTGTTCCGCCCGCCGGAAGTCCTGGTTCTGATATTCCATTTACTGCCGGCATGAGTGGCGACCCTTACGTTCCTGCTGTTGCAACGGGGCGCCTCACGGCCAATACACCACAACAGGTTGCCGACTATCTTAATAAAGTAAAAGAGACGGAAGCAGCTCCGTATAACGATCTGTCGCGTAAAAGCCTACTCCATCTTAGTGGTGGCAAGGAGGTAGCGCAGCTGATCCTGTTTCGGGAATATATGGATGGCTTCGCCGACATTGCGCAGGGTAATTATCTCGGCGGTACAGTGGCGACGGTCGGCAAGCGCGGCGTTACAGATGTCGAGACAATCAACGTCTCGGACCAGATCAACGCGGGTGTGAATCTCGTAACGTTCTTCGGTCACTCGGCACCGAACGTTACTGATATCGACATTGGCTTTGTCGACGATCCCAAGCTCGATTATCATAATCAAGGCAAGTATCCGGCATTTCTCGTGAACGGATGTAACGCCGGCGAATACTTCAACGACGGAGAAAGCTTTGGTGAGAACTGGACCCTGGAGGCCAACCGGGGTGCACGTAATTTTATTGCGAACAGCTCTTTCGGTTTCGAGCTCGTGCTTCGCGCGTACTCAACTTATTTCTACCAGGTGGCGTTCGCTGACTCGGTTTTTCTTTCGAAGGGTATCGGTGATGTGCAGAGGGAGGTTGCCCATCGGATCATGAATGACTTCGGGAATGAGAAGTCGGTGTTTACAGCACAGATACAACAGATGGTATTGCTAGGAGATCCGTCGCTGCGACTGTTCGCGCCTACGAAACCCGACTACGCAACATCCGATCCGCTGATCGACGTGGTGTCCTTCGATGGTAAACCTATTCATGCCCTCACCGATTCGATACAGCTCCAGGTGATCACCGATAACTTCGGTCGTAGCACCAATCGACCATTGATCGTGAAGGTTGTGCATACGATCAATGACGCAGTGACCGAATACAATGTAGATTTTCCGGGTGTGCTTTATAGAGACACGTTGAAGTTCACGATCGTTAGAGGCGCGGGCAACTTCTACGGCAACAACAAGATCGAAGTGTTCCTCGATCCGGACAACGATATCGAAGAGCTCGTCGAAACTAACAACAAAGGGCAATGGTCGAGATTTATCCTGTTCAATGGTACCCAGAACCTGCAGCCGCCGAATTTCGGCATCGTGAACACTACCAGCGTCGACGTTCTGTTCCAGGATACAGATGTGCTTTCGGGCGAGAAGACTTACCAGGTACAGATCGACACGACCAGGAAATTCAACTCACAGTTCTTGCAAACAAAGACTCTTACCGGAAAGGTCTTGTTGAAATCTGATTTCGATCTGCTCGACGATGACTCAACAGTTTACTATTGGCGATCGAAACCGACCGACAAGACAGACGATGAAGCGGCGATAACCTCGTTTACATATATCAATAATGGACCCGAGGGTTGGACGCAGATGGCATTCGATCAGCTTACAGAAAACATTTGGGATGGACTGGTGCCCGATGAAGAAAAAAGAAAATTCAACTTCGAACCCACGAGCGTTTCGTTTACGCTGCGGATCTTTGGAGACGAGAACACGGAACCAGGACTCACGCCGTCGCTCATTATCAATAACTCCGAATATTACTATTCGCCTCAGTCTTCCACGTGCCGAAATAACACCATTAATCTCGTTGCATTCGATCGTAGCTCGGTAGTGCCATACACCGCTGTTCCCTTCGACTTCTCTAATTCAGGTGGACGGGCCTGCGGACGACAACCGCAGGTGATCAACAGCTTTACCGCCGCCGAAGTGGATACAGGCAACGACGATGACCTCATTCAATATATAGACAACATGAATGTGAGCGATTCGGTGTTGCTGTTCACCGTTGGCGATCCTGGCTTTGCCTCGTGGAGCGATGCGGTGATCTTAAAACTCGAGGAGATCGGCATTACAGAGGATGACCTGAATTCATTCCAGCCTGGTGAGCCTATCATTATCCTTGCACGCAAGACCCTTGCTCATACACCAGCGACGATCATCCGGAGCGGCGATCCAAATCCCCAGGAACAACAACTGCAGGTGAGTGAAGACATTACAGGTTATCGATCGAGCGGAAGTATCCAATCGGTGGTGATCGGTCCGGCATTGGCATGGCATAACATGTGGCCCTCATTTAAACGTATCGAAACGAGCGACGAAGCCAGCGTGGACGTGTATCTGATCGATAAGCTTGGGAATGAGACTTTGCTTTCGCTTCAGCAACAGACGGCACTCGGTCTCGAAACGGTTGACGCCTTACAATATCCTTTCATGAGATTGATCTATCATACGAAGGACGAGGACAACCTTACACCTGCCGTGCTTCGGCACTGGCTCGTAGCGTTCGACCCGGCTCCCGATGGGATTTTGCTCCCCGGATCGGTGATCGAACCCGTATCATTGCCGGAAGGCACCACGCACACAACTGACTTCGCATTCGTAAACATTTCGAAGATAGATTTCGTGGATTCATTGGCTTCGGTATTTTCTATTCTCAATAAGAATACCCGGACCAAAGAGACCATAGAGTTCAATATAAAAGGACCGGCCGCGGGCGACACTGTGCGCTTCTCGAAAACGATCAGTACGGTAGGAAAAGTTGGCCTTAACGATCTCAGTGCTGCCGTTAACACCGGGTTTGTTCCGGAGCAATATTTACAAAACAATTCGATCGAGCTCTCGTCATATCTCGAGGTGCTGAAAGATCAACGCAACCCGATACTCGAGGTCACCATCGATGGACGATTCATCACCAACGGAGATTTTGTTTCTGCAAATCCAGAGATACGTGTCACACTGCACGACGACAATCAATTGTTGAAGCTTACCGATCCATCGTCGCTTAGCTTGCTGTTCACTTCTCCTTGCGGAGCCGATGAGTGCCCGGCAACACAGATCAGCTACACACAAGAGGACGTTGCCTGGAGTATCTCCGAAAGTGGCGACCTGGTCGTGGTCTTTACGCCGAAGGATCTCCAGGAGGGCGAGTATAAACTTTCTGCGATGGGCACCGACGCGAGCGGCAACAAGAGTGGGGTGACCCGCTACGAAGTCTCATTTGTTGTCGACCCCGAGCCGGGTATGATATTTTATCCACCGTATCCCAACCCTTCGGCTGTCGGATTCTATTTTGATTTCGCGGCGGCGGGCGAAACGGCACCGGACTCGTTTGTATTGCAGATCATCAACAGATCCGGGCAGGACGTCGCACGTTTTACACAAGAGAATTCTCCCCCGTTAAGGGTTGGTAATAACCAACTTCGGTGGACAGGACTCGATGCACAGGGTAACAGGCTTTCGGATGGACTGTATTTTTACCAACTTACGGTGAGAACCGGAGGTAATGAATACAGAAATTCCGGTCGGATCCTGATCATCCGGTAATGAAACACAGATCTTCTTTAGTCCTCCTCAACTTCTTTCTGCTTTCGTTCTTCGTTTCGGCGCAGGAGATATCAATCCAGAACACGAACGCTACATCATTGAAATGGTACCAGGTAAAAACTCCTGGGTTCAATGTCTTGTTTCCAAAAGGTTTCGAGCGCGAAGCCCTGCGTGTTGCTAACAATCTCGAATTCATTCGCGAACCGGAGTCGTCGTCGATGGGGGTGAAGCCCAAACCGATATCCATCATACTTCAAAGTCAATCGTCGTTATCGAATGGTTTCGTGACACTGGCACCGAGACGTTCGGAGTTTTATACCATGCCGCCACAGAACTACAACTTTGCGGGCACGAACGACTGGCTCGACCTTCTATCGTCTCACGAGTATCGCCACGTAGTCCAATACCAGCGAAGCATAGTCGGCTTCAATAAATTTGTTTATTATGTGTTGGGGCAACAAGCGTTGTCGTTAACCGCATTTGCTGCTGCCCCACAGTGGTTTTGGGAGGGCGATGCGGTAGCTACTGAAACGGCATTTACCAACAGTGGTCGCGGTCGGATACCGAACTTCAACCTGTTGTTCCGTACCAATCTTCTCGAGGGAAGAACATTCAACTATCACAAACAATACGTTCGATCATATAAGAATAATATACCCGATCATTATGTGCTTGGATATCACATGATCACCTATCTCCGCAACAAGACCAACGATGCTGATATCTGGGATAAAGTCGTTACAAGAGCATGGACCTATCCTTTTATCCCATTCACGTTTTCGAGATCGATCAAAAAAGAAACGGGCATCAACATAAATCAGCTCTATAAAGAGATGGCCGATAGCCTTCGAACCGGCTGGTCGAAAGAGATCGCTGCGTTAGATCTCACCAGCTTCGAGGTGATCAACAAAAGAAATACAAGCGCCTACACCGACTACGAATATCCCCAGGTGCTCGACGACGGCAGTGTTGTCGCAGTAAAGAGCGGTATCGGCGACATCACCACGGTTGTTAAGATCAAAGACGGCAACGAGGTAGAGAAGTTCGTTGTCGGCCCGTTCAACGACGGCGGCATGTTATCGGCTGTGGGCAGTAAAGTGGTGTGGAATGAATATCGCTACGACCCGCGATGGCTCGTGAAAAATTATACGATCGTCAAGTCATACGACTTTGCAGCAAGGGAGGACAAAGACCTTTCGAAGAAGAGTAGGTATGCCGGCGGTGCCTTATCACCCGATGGAACAAAAGTCGTTGCAGTCGAATCATCAACCGCCTACGATGTGAAGATGCTTGTGCTCGACTACAACACGAACGCGATCATCAAGCAATTTCCCAATCCCGATAACGAGCTCGTTCAGATGCCCCGATGGACACCCGACGGAAAGTCCATTGTGGCCGTCCGTCTTTCAAAAGGAACTAAAAAACTTTCGATATACGATTATGAGTCGGGCAACGTGAGAGATGTGTTCGATGCAGGGGATGAGAACATCGGTCACCCGGTAATGTCGCCCGACGGTAAATACATTTTCTATAATTCACCGTACAGCGGTATCGACAACATTTATGCTGTCGAACTTTCTTCCGGTAATCGTTACCAGGTCACCGTTTCAAAATATGGGGCGTATAATCCATCGATCACGTCGAAAAGCGATTTCATCTATTATAACGATCAGTCACGCAACGGTTTTAATATAGTTCGAATTCCATACGATCCCTCGAAGTGGAAGAACATCACCGAAGTATCGCCACCACAAAAGCATTTTTATGATGAGCTCGTTCAGCAGGAGCAGCATCATAATATTTTAAAAGACGTTCCGCAGAAAAATTTTCCGGTTACAAAGTATAACCAGGGAAGCAAGCTGATCAACGTCCATAGCTGGGGTCCATTCGTCGACACGGATTATACGCGCATTGATGTCGGGATATCTTCACGAAACCTGCTTGGAACTACTGTGATCAATGCCGGTTATCTTTTCGACATCAACGAGCGTACGGGTAACTATCACGCCGGTCTCAGCTACCAGGGATTTTATCCTGTTCTCGATCTCAATGCTCTTTATGGAAAGCGCGAGGAAAATACCGGCGCGAACGGGAAAGACGTGAAGCTCACATGGGATGAAACGACGATCAACGGCGGCATCCGGATACCGCTGCTTCTGACACGATCGAAGTACAACACGGACCTCACACTGAAGAACTGGGTTGGCGTCACGAAAGTGAATAATATGAGGAACGTGGTAACGTCGCCGGGAAATATACTCTACTCAAGCGGACCTGGAAGGGCTGCAAAGGTCGCCGACTCTGTTTACTTTATTTTCGACCGCACCGTCGATGACGGAACACTGCTTTACAACCAGGCGACGCTGTCATTTTCGAGATACATGAAGATGAGTCGTCGTGACTTCAATCCTAGATTCGGTCAGTTCATTGATCTCGAACTTTACAACACTCCATTCGGCGGCGATTTCAAGGGGAAACTTGCTGTGGCCCGTGCTACATTATACTTCCCGGGTTTTGCGAAACATCACTCGATATATTTAAGAGGTGGCTATCAGCAGGGAACCTCAGGTTACGAGGTAAACCGGTATTCCTTTAGAAACCGGGTGATCCGACCACGCGGATTCAGCTATCCGTTCGACTCCGAATTCGGTGCTGCCTCGTTCAACTATGCTGCGCCTATCTGGTATCCCGACATCCAGTTTGGACCGATGCTGAACATCCAGCGGCTTCGCGGAAATGTCTTCTACGACTACGGTCAGGCATACGGCACAAACTATTTCTATCACCAGGCAGGTTATCTTCTCGTCGGCACCAGCACCCGGTCGTACCAGTCGGCGGGGTTGGAGCTTACCGTTGACCTAAACATTATGAGGCTTCTTCCGCAATTGGACATTGGTGTAAGGACCACGTTCCTCGATGTTCCCAACGGATTCCAGCGGCGGCCCGTCGTCGAATTCCTGCTCGGTACGCTGAATCTGTAATTTGGCTTGTATTTCGGCATTTATACCCTAATTTTGGCCTCGCCCTACGGTAGCCGTCGCGGCAGAAGTAAGGGCCTTTAAAAGATTTCAATAGCATTATGGCAGAGATAGTACGCATGCCCAAGATGAGCGATACCATGTCCGAAGGAGTGGTAGCCAAGTGGCATAAAAAGGTAGGTGATACGGTTAAGTCGGGCGAGCTGATGGCAGAGATCGAGACCGACAAGGCCACTATGGATTACGAGTCATTCAATACAGGAACAGTTTTATACCTCGGCGCTAAAGAAGGAGAGGCGGTTAAGATAGACGGTGTTCTCGCGATCGTCGGCAAGCCAGGCGAGGATTTTAAGAGTCTTTTAGAAAGTAGCGGAGCTTCGACTCCGGCACCGGCCGCGGCCGCAGCAAATTCATCCAAACCAGCCGCGACTGCAGTTGCTGAACCTGCCGTTGATACAAGCAACATCAAGGCGAAGATCGTACAGATGCCGAAGATGAGCGACACCATGACCGAAGGCGTTATCGCCGCCTGGCACAAGAAAGTTGGCGACACGGTAAAGGCCGGAGAGTTGATGGCGGAGATAGAGACCGATAAGGCAACTATGGAGTATGAGTCTTACGAAGCAGGCACACTCCTCTACATCGGCGCCAAAGAGAAAGAATCAGTACCTGTTAATGGCGTTCTCGCTATCGTTGGCGATAAGGGCGCCGATTGGCAGACATTACTAAAAGCATTTCAATCGGGTGGAGGAAACAGTGGTGGCGGAGCCGCTCCTGCCAAACAAGAATCGACCCCGGCAAAGACCGAATCGACCACAGCCGTCAATGGCGCCCACAGTGAAGCAACTAACGGTCGCCTCAAAGCATCGCCGCTCGCAAAAAAAATGGCGAAAGATCTCGGCTACGACATCAGCAAGATCAATGGCAGCGGCGATAATGGTCGTATCACCAAAAAAGATGTAGAAAACTATAAACCTTCAGCTGCTCCCGCACAGGGACAGGCTCCTGCAAAGGGAGAGAAGGGTGCTGCAACTCCGATCGTTCTGCCACAGGTGGTTGGACAAGAGAGCTTCGAAGATGTGAATGTTTCGCAGATGCGTAAGGCTATCGCCCGTCGCCTCTCTGAAAGTAAATTCAGTGCTCCGCACTTCTATGTAACCATGGAGATCAACATGGACAAAGCAGTAGAAGCACGCAAGAGTATCAACGAGATCGCACCTGTTAAAGTATCATTCAACGATATCGTGTTGAAGGCCGTGGCAGCAGCGCTTCGTCAGCATCCCGATGTGAATGTTAGCTGGATGGGCGATAAGATCCGTAAGAATAAGCACATCCACATCGGCGTTGCCGTTGCCATCAAGGATGGATTGATCGTGCCGGTTGTTCGTTTCGCAGATAATAAATCGCTTTCACATATCTCAGCTGAAGTAAAGGATCTCGCACAGCGAGCGGCCGACAAGAAACTTCAGCCTAACGAATACGAAGGAAGCACGTTCACCATATCGAACCTCGGTATGTTTGGCGTCGACGAATTCACGGCCATCATCAACTCTCCCGATGCATGTATCCTTGCCGTTGGTGGCATCAAGGAAACAGCAATCGTTAAGAACGGACAACTCGTTCCTGGCAATGTTATGAAGGTTACACTTTCGTGTGATCACAGGGCCGTTGACGGGGCAGTTGGTGCCGCATTCCTAAGGACCCTCAAAGGCCTGCTCGAAGATCCGGTTCGGATTCTTATCTAACCTTGGCGTACCCTCTGCGTTGCCTTGGCGTATCCTTGGTGAAACAAAATGGAAGCAATCCACTCAACAACCATACTCGCGGTAAGCCACAATGGACATGTCGCCATTGGAGGCGATGGTCAGGCCACGATGGGCAATACAATTGCTAAAAGCAATGTGCGGAAGATCAGGAAGCTCCACGATGGTAAGGTCCTCACTGGTTTCGCCGGCTCTACTGCCGATGCTTTTACTTTACTCGATCGCTTCGATGAGAAGCTGAGTGCTTATGGCGGCAATATGAAGCGTGCCGCTATCGAGCTGGCAAAAGATTGGCGAACCGACCGGTACCTGCGTAGACTGGAGGCCATGCTGATCGCAGCTAACAAAGACGAACTGCTGGTTATATCAGGGACAGGTGATGTTCTGGAACCCGATCATGCCGTGGCGGCCATTGGATCGGGCGCGATGTATGCACAGTCTGCCGCCCTGGCCCTTAAGAAACATGCTACTCATTTATCGGCTGCCGAGATCGTAAAGGAGAGCTTGACCATTGCTGCTGATATTTGTATTTATACTAACCACAACCTCGTGATAGAATCGTTTTGATTCGGGCAGCAACGATCCTGTCGATCCTCTCGATCCTGGTTTCCCACCATTCGTACTCCCAATATTTTCAATCAACGAACTACAAGGAAGGGTCCGGTTTACCCAGCTCCGAAAGCTACATGGTATTCCAGGACAGCCGCGGCTTTCTCTGGATCGCCACGGATAATGGTGTCGTGAAATACGACGGCCATGAATTCGTGACCTATAACTCTACGCATGGACTAACCGATAATACCGTATTCGGTTTCTTCGAGGATCATAAGGGCAGGATCTGGTTCCGTACTTACAACGGGGCGTTGTCGTATTACGAGAACGATACCATCAGGAGCTATAAGTACAATGATCAACTGAAATCGTTCATCGCCTCAAGTATACTTCAGAAGATCAAGTACGATCGCGATGGCAGCTTGTCATTTACGACAAGCACGCATGCTCTTACGGGCAGGATCGATTCAAGCGGCAACGTAACACCGTTGTTTGGCGACAGCTATGACGAGAAAGGCATTCTTAAAAAAACGAATGAGCAGGGAGAAAATATATATTTCTTCGGGTATGCGGCAGATAAGATGATCGTTGCACCGTGGTCACGAGCCCGGCAGATCAGGACCATCATTATCGATGACAAAGAGTTCCCGATACAAATCGATGATGAACTGAATCAGAACAGTTGGCTCATCGGCTCGGCAAAGTGGAAGGGCAAATATTATTTCACCATCCATAAGAATATTTTTTCTTACGATGGCGAGACTGTCAGGAAAGTTCTTACGTCGGAAAACTCCCTGATCTCATTATTCGTCGACAATAAAGACAGGCTTTGGGCCGGTTATTTTAATAATGGCGTAAAGATCTTCGTTGATGAATCATTTGAAGATCCGATGACGCTTGGAACGCTGGCAGACCTTTCGGTGAGCAGTGTCACCCAGGATTATGAAGGCGGTATGTGGATCAGCACGCTCGACCAGGGTGTGTTTCATTTTCCAAACCTGACGATCCTCAACTATCGTGCGCCAAGCGAAGCCCGCGTGAGTGCCGTCGCCTATGGACACAATGAAGTCTTTCTTGGCAATTATGCTGGCGAGGTATTTAGCATGAACGACAAAGGGACGACGCATCTTGTGAGCACGGGCGTAGCTCCTGTTGTCAATTTATTTGTAGATAGCGAGAAAAAATTATGGATATCGGATGGCGCAGGCACACATATACATCAAACAGGTCACTATATCAATGGTCGTGGCCCGGATGCGAGGGTATTCAAGAGCCTGGTGCAAGTAGGTGATATCGTTGTGGGATGTGCGTCGGTTGGTGTATTGAAGATGTCGCTTGATGGCAAAATAGTGGCGTTGGATGCGACGCGACGCCGGCCCACCACCATGGCTGTTGCCGGTGATGAATTGTATGTAGGTTCATTAACTGGCCTCGAAAAACAACCCTTGGATTTCACAAGGCCACATACGAAGATAGGAGAGGGACGCATCTCGTCGTTGCTCACACTCGACGAGCGTTTTATGGCGGTGGGAACGATCAGCCGCGGACTTTTCATCTACGATTCCCAAACCGAAAAGCTTTCACCATTCCCGGTGGCAGATGTTGTGAACATCTATTCGATGATCAGCGATTGGTCGCAGCATACTGTTTGGATCGGTACCGACAAGGGCTTATTCCAGTTGGGGTTTGCGGAAGACTCCATTGGTCTCGTACTCGATCGTTTCTCCAAGGCAGACGGATTGGTTTCGAACAAGATCAATAAACTGTGCAGGATGGGCGACAACATTTGGGCTATCAGTGATCTCGGTATCTCGTCGATCCCGTTGGGACATTTCGGGGAGGCGCGCTTCGTGCCGAAGTTTTATATAAACCGGATCCTTTTTAAGAATCAGTCACTCACCGTTCACTCGTCGGTTGTCAGGACCGAGGAGGAAGATATGGTTATAGATGTGCGGCCGATCTCGTTCAGGAATTACCCAACCGTATTTCGGTATAGGCTTAACGAGGAGCAGCCATGGACAATGATCTCCGGGGGAAGCATCTTCCTTAGTGACATAAAGCCCAACGAATATCACATCGAGATACAAGCATATTCCGGAGGCTACGATTGGACCAAGGGGCTTACGCTACACCTCGAGGTGATGGAGAAGTGGTGGGAGACGAGCGCATTTCGTTGGGGAGTGGTAGCCGTGATCATTCTGCTCGGTTACGGAGGTTACTGGCTTCGCATCCGGAGTATTCGTAGAAAGCAAAATTACCTGGAGCTTATTAACCAGCATCAGCAAAAGCTTATCGACTCCGAGATCCGTACGCAAGAGCGGGAGCGAAAGAGGATCGCCACCGACCTTCACGATGGTATCGGCGCTTCACTCAGCAGCATCAAAATGCAGATCAATGATTCAACGATCAACGAGAATATCTCGAACGTCATCGACGACATCAAACGGATCGTCTACGATCTGCATCCTCCCGGTTTGGAACGATATGGACTTCATGCAGGCCTGAAAAGTCTCGTCGACCGCATCAATAAGACCGGCGACATGAAAGTAATTTTTGATTACTATGGTCAGCGTGAGGTCGTGCAGCCTATATCGATCACCATATTCAGGATCTTACAGGAACTGATCAACAACACACTGAAACATGCACGTGCCTCGGAGATACGGATACTCATAAACGAATTCGACGACGAGATCAATATCATGTACGAGGACAATGGGATAGGTATGGTCGGAAGTAATTTTACCGGTCTCGGATTACACAGTATTGAGTCGCGTGTGCGTTCTCTCAATGGGCGGATGAGCTGGGAATCGAATCACAAAGGAACTTTTTATAATTTTGATATTCCATTTTAATCTATGAACCGGATCGGAGTGATATTATTGATCTTTTCGATTCCCGCTTTTCACTCGGCATACTCACAGTTTTTTCAGTCAACGAACTACAGGGAAGGATCGGGCCTGCCAAGTTCTGAGAGCTATATGGTGTATCAGGATTCAAATGGTTTTATCTGGATCGCCACCGACAACGGCGTTGTGAAATACGACGGTCATGAGTTTGTAACTTATAATACTTCGCAAGGACTTTCCGATAACACTGTATTCGGCTTCTACGAAGATCACAGGGGCAGGATCTGGTTCAGAACTTATAGTGGGGCCCTTTCCTATTACGAGAACGACAGCATCAAACACTATAAGTTTAATGGTCAGCTAAAGCAGATCATCAATTCATCGATATTGCTCAACATCTATTACGACGATCACGACAACCTCTATTTTAGTACATCGGTGTATGCGCAGGCCGGCAAGCTTGATTCGACCGGCCGCGTTTCATTTTTCACCCAGGTTAAAGACGATCGGAACTTCATACGATTTGTTGATGACCATCTGCTGATCGGCGCCGCAGAGATACCCAAAGAGTTTATGCCGATACGGATCAACGACCAGTTATTTCACATCGAGCTAGACGACCCGCGACGTCAAACGACCGCGATGATTGCTTGCGTTCGTTGGAAAGGAAAGCTCTACTTTACTGTTCATAAGAACATGTTCGTTTACGATGGGACAAGCGTTAAAAAAGTATTCACGGCCAAGAATGCATTTATTTCCTTATATGTCGATCAACACGATCGGTTGTGGGCCGGATACTTCAATGCGGGGGTACAGGCCTTCGAAGACGAATCGCTCGAGAGATCATTCACTCTCGAAGGACTTTCGGATTTCTCGGTCACGAGTGTCATGCAGGATTACGAAGACGGCCTTTGGATAAGCACCCTCGACCAGGGTGTGTTCTATTACCCAAACTTGACGGTCGAGAATTACCGGTTGCCAAATGGTACCCATATCAGCTCAGTTGCCTATGCGAAGGACCAGGTTTTCTTAGGGAACTACGATGGCGAAGTCTTTCGCGTAAGCGATAAGGGAAAGGTGAATTTGGTTGGCACCTACATCGCACCGATCAGGTCGCTGTTCCTCGATAAGTCAAGGAACCTGTGGATATCTGATACACAACAGACGTTGATTCACGGCACAGGGAAGTATGTTACCGGTGCGGAGGGTTCAACAACGGTCTTTAGGACTTTGATGCAGTTTGGGGATTATGTTGTTGGCGCAAACTCGGTTGGCGTTTATAAGATCTCATCGAACGGCGTAGTGGTTGAGAAGATGGAGGCAAGAAAGCGTCCGGATGTAATGACAGTTACAGACCGCGAGATTTTTGTCGGGGGAATGCATGGGCTGGAGAAATTCAATAACGACTTCACGGGGCCTTCGGTCCGGATCACCGAGCTGCGGACGTCGGCATTGGAGAATCTCGACAGCAAGTACGTAATCGTGGGCACGATCGGACAAGGTATGTTCGTGTATGACTGTCAGAAACGGGATCTCACACCGATGCCATTAGCCGATGTCATCAACATCTATTCGATTGTGAGCGATTGGCCGAACCGGCGTCTTTGGGTTGGAACGGAGAAGGGATTGTTCCAACTGGATTTCAGCATGGACACCAGTAAGCTGGAGCTTCGTAATTTCTCAAAGGCGGCGGGACTTGTGTCTTCAAAGATCAATAACGTCTGTCGTGTTGGCGATCGCATTTGGGCCATCAGCGATCTCGGGATATCGTCGGTGCCACTCGACGCCTTCAATGAACGAGACTATCTTGTTAGATTTTATATTAACCAGATCCATTTCAAGAACAGGTCGATTTCTGGCAACGTGCCCGTTGTGAGAACAGAGGAAGCCAACATGGTGATAGATGTTCGTGCGATAACCTACAAGGGATACCCGGTGTTCTTCCGGTATAGGCTCAACGACGACCAGCCGTGGAGAGACTTCGCCGGCGAAAGTATTTTCCTCACAGAGTTGCAACCGGACGCATACAATGTGCAAATACAGGCTTCGTCGGGCGTTGGCGACTGGAGCAATGCCATAACGTTGCGTATCGTAGTGATCGGCAAATGGTGGGAATCGTGGGTCTTTCGTTGGAGTATACTCCTGGCGCTTGTTGTATTTGGCTACGGAGGGTATTGGCTTCGCATTAGGACTATTCGCAGGAAGCAGAAATTACTGGAGCTCATCAACCTCCATCAGCAAAAGCTGATCGACTCCGAAATACGGACCCAGGAGCGGGAACGCAAGCGCATCGCAACCGATCTTCATGATGGCATAGGGGCTTCACTCAGCAGCATCAAGATACAGATCTCCGATGCCATGACGAACGATAGCGGTGATCATACGACTCGCGCAAAAGAGATCAATGAGAACATCTCCTATGTTATCGAAGACATCAAAAGGATAGTCTACGATCTAAACCCGCCAGGGCTCGAACGCTATGGACTTCATGCTGGCTTGAAGAGCCTTGTCGACCGGCTGAACAAGAGCGACGACCTGAAAGTGATCTTCGACTACTATGGCCAGCGTGAGATCGCCCAGCCCATATCCATCACCATATTCAGGATCTTACAGGAACTGATCAACAACACACTGAAACATGCACGTGCCTCGGAGATACGCATTCACATCAACGAGTTCGACGACGAGATCAACATCATGTATGAAGACAACGGCATTGGTATGGTGGGCGGCAATTTTACCGGCCTTGGACTACACAGCATCGAATCGAGGGTGCGCTCACTGAATGGTCGTATGAGCTGGGAGTCGAACCACAAAGGAACGTTCTACAATTTCGACATACCCTTCTGACGTTAAAAATGAAACAACACCTTTTTTCCTACCTTTGAAATACCACTTAAGCAGTATTCATGACCAGGGTTCTTCTTGTAGATGACCATCTTATGTTCCTCGATGGTCTCGAGCTTCTCCTAAAACGTACTGGTACTTACGAAGTCGTCGGCAAGATCAACGACCCGCTGCACGTCGTTGATTTTCTTACGACCACCCCGGTGGATATTGTGCTGGCCGACATACAAATGCCTGGCGTAGACGGTATCGATCTGCTGAAGCGGATCATGTCGCGGTTCCCGAAGATGCGCGTGGTGATGATCTCAATGCATGAGGGCGACGAATTCGTCCAGGAGATCATGGCGCTCGGAGGCTATGGCTTTTTGCCTAAGTCAATGGACAGCAATAAGATGGTGTTGGAGCTGGACAAAGTGAGGGACGATCAGAAGGTTTTTCCGAAGCGCCAGAAGAAGCCGGCACAATCGCAACATTTTTCAGAACGAGAATTGGAAATCCTCAGGCTGCTGGCGCAAGGAAAGAACAGCTACGAAATTGCGGGTGAGTTGTTCATTACATTGAACACCGTGAAAACACATCGTCGCAACATGCTTCGCAAATTAAATGCATCGAATACCTCTCAATTATTGAAGATCGGTTTCGATAACAACCTCATTTAAACACATTCTGAAAGGTCTTTTTTACGAGTATTTCTAAAATACTCCTAAAGTGGTATTTACACGCGGCGGTCAAAATTTCAAATTCGTGTGTACTAACCCCCATTCACCATGGATATGATCAGGACCGTAAAGGCCAATCTGACAGACCGCGAAATCCAAGTACTCGGGCTTATTGCACAAGGTATGTCGTCGGTGCGTATCGCGCAAAAACTGGAGATCAGCTTTGAGACAGTGAAAGTTCACCGCAGAAACATGCTTCGCAAAGTTGAGGCTCAAAATACTTTCGAGCTTATCAGGATGGCGATCAAGAAGCGTTGGATCTGAAAACTTAATTTTGCTTTGACGACTCGTCTTCGGCAGGAGCCGGAGCTTCGATAACAGCCGGCTTATCTTCCAATAAGATAACGAACGGCTTAAGGGACGTGGAGCTGGCCATCAGTATTTTTATAATACCTACTGCCGGCACCGCCAATATCATTCCAGGTATTCCCAGTAAAAGATTGCCTATCAACAATCCAAGAATTGCTGCGAGTGCATTAACGCTTATTCTTGAACCGGTGATCTTCGGGGTAATGAAATTTCCTTCAAGGAATTGAACCGCTGCATGCACTGCAACGACACCGACGGCATACCATATACTGTCTTTGGTGATCAATGCGAGCAAGGCAGGCAATGTTGCACCGATTGTAATGCCCACGTATGGTATCAGCGTAAGGGCACCCGAAAGGAATCCAAAAAAGATCGCGTGATCAATACCAAGCGCCAGTAGACCAATGCTATTGAGGGTTCCCGCAATCAACACCACAATGGCCAGTCCACTGATATATCCCCGGACCACTCCATCGATATCTTTCTTCCATTTCAGTTCGCCACCGGGATCGAATGCCAAAAAGAATTCACGAAACTTATCGCGATAGAGGAGGAACAAGAAAATATAGATCGGCACCTGTATGAAGAAATAAGCGAGGTAGGATGTAGAGTAGAGAACATCGGCCATGTACACCGATAAGTTCTTAAGGCCATCGGCCATCATGGTCGTCTGCTCGTCGGTACTGATGTTGAATTGGTCTTCGATAAATTTATTGGTCGTTACCACCCACGAGAAGAATTTCTCTTCGATGCCGGGAAGGCTCAAAACAAGATCTTTTAATTGACCAATAATGAGCCATACGGTGAGGCCAAGGAGGAACAGCGAGCCAAACAACACGATGGTGATCGAAAATACAGTTCCGGTACGCCGCTCGATACGCTTGGCGACAGGGTTGAGGACGATCGCGAACAGCGCTGCAAATGCAAGCGGTATAATGATGCTTCGCATCAACACAATGCCTGTAACGGTAATTGCGATGATGACCAGTAATTTATAGATCTGGTCGAGCTGCCTTGGTTTGTCGATCAACATGGGAGACTTCTAGCGTGATCGCTAAGTTGAAAATATCAGGATTTTTCAATCGCTTTCAAAATTACGCTGCACGACTCCCTGATCTGATCGTCGGTGATCGTGAGAGGCGGGGCAATGCGAAAACTGTGAGGATGGGAGAGAAACCAGAACCCGATTACACCATCGTGCAATGCCGACGTCACAATGTTCTGAACCCTCTCCTCCGAATCGAAGTCGATCGCGAACATTAGCCCGATCCGCCTTATTTCTTTGATCGATGGGTGTACAAGCAAGGATTGCATCAGCTTTCCTTTTCGTTCAACATCCTTCAAAAGATCGCCTGATGTAAGCACTTCCAGGGTACTAAGCGCCGACGCACAGCAAACAGGATTGCCGCCGAACGTCGTGATGTGGCCGAGCATGGGATCGTGCGCCAGTTCCTGCATCCGGGCGTGACTTGAGATAAACGCAGCAATGGGCAATCCGCCGCCGAAAGCTTTCCCGATCGTGAGGATATCGGGCACAATATCGAATTGTTGGAAAGCGAAGAGTGTTCCCGCGCGACCCATCCCACACTGGATCTCATCCAGTATCAGCATCGCGCCCGTGTCGGTACAACGCTGTCTTAATTTTTTCATGAAATCTTTTGAAGGAACACGAACACCGGCGTCGCCCTGTATCGTCTCCATGATCACACCCGCGGTTTGTGTGCTGATCTGATCGAGGTCGTTGACATTATTGAATTCGATAAACCTCACGTCTGGCAACAGCGGCCGGAACGCAGTCTTCTTGATCTCATTTCCCGACACACTCATAGAACCGTGCGTGCTGCCGTGATATGATTTCCGGAACGATACTAGCTCCGTTCGGCCTGTAACTCTCTTCGCAAGCTTCAATGCCCCTTCGTTGGCTTCTGTTCCGGAATTCACCAGGTAGGTGCAGTCGAGCGAGGGAGGAAGCAATGACGCGAGCTTTTTTGCCAACAGGTTCGACGACGACTGAATATATTCGCCATACACCATCACATGCATGTGCTTGTCGAGCTGCTTCTTGATCGCCTCGACGACTCTTGGGTGACGATGACCGATGTTGCTTACACCGATGCCCGATATCAGGTCCGTATAGCGTTTGCCATCCGGGCTATACAAATAAATTCCCTCCGCTCTTTCGATCGGTATACGAAAGGGAAACAGGTTGGTAGGGGCGAGGTGTCGCAGGAAGATATCTTCGCTAAAGTCCATCCTGCAATTTCGCAATTCGCGACTATCTCTTCACAAAAACCTTGCTGATAGTCTTGCCCTCCAGTGATACACGAACGATGTAAAGCGATGCGGGCAGGTGTCCGACCTCAAACTTTTCTGTCGTAAGCGGTTGTGCCGTTCTCGATTCGATCGCTCTTCCCAGATGATCGATGAGGCTTAGCTGGACAGGCGACGCGGTTGCCGGAAGGTCGACCAGGAGTTCGCGGGTCGTTGGATTCGGATAAACACGAATACGGTTAAGTATGTCGTCTTTCAGGCCTGTGAACTCGAGCACATGTGCATCCGAAGGATCGCTCGTGCAGCCCTCGACGGTCACTTTAACCGTGTATGTGCCGTCTTCGGAGATCGTAAATGATTTTGCGCTGGCGCCGCTGACCGGATCACCGTCCTGGTACCATTGATTGCCTGAATCGGCGTTGGATGTAAGCGTGTTTCCAGCAACAGTTACTGTCGGCTTCACAGGATTGATACAAAAGCTTGCTTCGCTGCTTGCGTCTTCGAAATTATCGTCGCTAGACTCGGCCCTGATCGATGCCATGCCGGGTTTCACCATCGTAGCCTGGTTGCCATCGATAGTAATGTGATCGTTCAGAGCAGTATAAGTTACATCGCCATGTGTAATGGCCTCGAGTGTGAATGGCGTGTTGCTGAACGTCTTATCTTCGATATCGAAGGTGATATCATTGTTGCGCTTAACAAGTACCCAATCACTGCTGATGGTGTGTCCCACGTCGTCGCTCAATTGTGTTGGAATGGTGATGGTACCTTGCTCGGGATCGAACTCGAAGATATATCCTCTTCCAAAGTCGCCACCAAATTGTGCACTGCCGAGCAGCTTGCCATTGATACCCTTCACGAGGTTACGCTGACGAACCTGTCCATCGGTAAAAGCATATTTCCTTGTGTACTTGCCATCTGTCGGATCGATCTCGAAGATAACACCTCGGTTATCGATCCCTCCCAGCGCAACTCCATAGAGCTTTCCGTTTTTAGCCAACGTGAGTCCTGCGTTGGGATTTGCGCCGTCGATGAACTCATTAAAGTCGTAGACCGCTGTGAATTCCAGCGACTCAAGATCGAGGCTGAATACAAGGCCCGGACCAAACTCGCCGCCGGAGCCGGCAACGCCCCAGAGTTTACCATCGGCTATCTCGAGCCCGTAGTGATTTGATCCTTCGTCCGATTGATTTCCAAAACGATAGATAACTTCAACCTCGTTTGTTTCCGGGTCGAATGTATAGATGCACTCGTTGGGATCGCTGCTGCCGATAGCGTATAGAAGGCCATTGCTTCCTTCCGGCATCTTCAAATTTTCTGAACCGTAAAGATTTTCTTCGTTTCCTGCGGCAAGGAAGTCGTAGAGCTTTGTGAACTCATGAGTTTGAGGGTCGTACATGTTGATCGTTCCACCTCCTGGTGCGCCACCGCTTCTTGTTGTCCCATAAAGTTTTCCATTCGAGTGAAGTGTAAATCCCTTTGGACTACTCCCAGTTTCGCTCCAGAGAAGATCGCCACGCTTCGTCAACTTGTTATTGGTCAGGTTGAAGTCGACCACGGTACCAGCCTGGTTTTTTCCTCCTGTCACCGTGGTGAGAAAGAGGCTTTCCTCGTAGCGTGCAACAGATCCTTGTGGATTCTGGCCCTCGATGGAATATGCCATCGGTTTAATGATCGTGAATTCGTCTTCGCTGCGATCGTAGCTGTAGAAAAATCCCGGCGAGGCATTGTATATCTGTTCGTCCGCCATTCCATAGAAGAGACCGTTTGGGGCTTCGGCCAGGGTTGGGATGGCAAAACCGGATGGGAACTCGTGCAAGATCTCATAGGTGTCGGCGCCTGGATCATATTCATAGATTATACCGTTGCCGTCGAGAGTGTTGCGAACACCATAGAGTTTTCCATCGTCGGCGATGATGGGAGTTGATATGTAGGGTATTCGCAAATCGGCGTTATTGAAATCGTAGACTATCGACGTCGATGAAGCGCCGGGTGTATATTCGGCAATGGCTCCCTGGTAGTAAGCGCCGCCATTACCGACTACGATATACATTTTACCGTTGGGTGCTTGCTCTGTAACTCCGCCTGCCGGGTACATGAAATTTGAGCCGAACGCTACTTTTGTATTGAAAGTGTTCGTTGCCGGATCATACTCAAACAAGGTGCCTGAAAAACCTGCGCCGCCATTGGTTGTTGTACCATAGAGCTTTCCGTTAGATGCAAGCTTGGGAGCCGCGTAAGGATATGAACCGGCCACGTAATCGAAGTCATGTTTTTTTGTCAACACATTGCCACTAGGGTCATATTCGTACAGCACGCCTCCGCCGGATGTACCGCCCGCATTCGTTACACCGTACAGTTTACCATTGGCGCCTGCGCGCACTGCGGAAAGAGGGAAGGCACCGGTTGCGAGGTAATCAAAATTATGAACAACAGCATACGTGTTGTTTGACTTATCGAAACTGAACAATACGCCGACATCATTGTCGCCACCAGTATTTGTAGTGCCATAGAGCTTTCCGTTTGCAGCTTCATACAGCTCCGAGAATGGTGTCATGCCGGTAGAACGATCGAAGTGATAAAGTACGGAGTAAACTTCGCTAGTTGGGTTGTACCGGTACAGAACACCGGCGTTATGTAAACCACCGCTCGATAAGGTGCCGTAGACGTTTCCATCCGACGCAAGCATGGTGCCATTATAAAAGGCCCCGTCACCGCCGGGGTCAGTAACGAATTCATTCATCAGGGTATAACCAGTGCCATCTGCATTCATTCGAAAGAGAACGCCTGCGTTGGCAGCGCCACCATAGACTGTTGTTCCCCAGAGCTGGGCCATGTTCGGATCTTCTGCAGATCCGGGTGAGTGTATGGTAACGAGCTTATAAGCGGAGACAGCGGCGTAGTTGCCGTCTTCAGCCACGTCGACTTTGAGTTTCACGGTACCGGCCTGCTGGAGATTGAGCGTAGCACCGTCGATGGCGGCCGTACCGGAGATGCTGATCACGGACCAGCTCTCGGTTCCTGTTGAGCCACCTTTATCCAGCGTGAGCTGAAATGATCCGCCCTCCGTTCCATTCGACGGAGTCGTGATCAATACTTCAGGAGTTGGTTTTTGATGGTCGCCTGCTTTTGAAATGAATGACGACGACGTGAGAGTTACTGTCAGCATAAAGACAATGCCGACCCTTCCGGGAGACTTCATGTTCCGAGGTTAAAGTGAACGAACGCCGAAATGAAAATACTAAATCTTTGCCTATCTCGCGCCTTTTCCGTGGTGGTCTTGTGAATACTTCTTCGCTGCAGCACGGGGATCCAGTGTAATTCTACCGTCGTCAATTACCGGGTAAAATTCCTTCGACTTGAAAGTATAAGGGAAACGGTCTAGCCTGTTCTCGATCCTGAACTTGAAGAAGTCCTGGTAACTCATGCCGTATTGGTCGACAGAGAATGAAGAGAATTTTTGGTCGACGAGTGCGCTCAGGCTTGGAAGTTTCTCCAGGAGGTCGTCGGGAAATTGAGGAAGACCAACGCGTACGTTTGAAGCAGCGGGAAGCAGCACATTGTAATAGACACGCGCGCCAGAAGGACCAAAAGATTTCCAGAGATAGATCACCTCACCATCGCCTGACACATTCACCGCAATTTTCTTTGTTGAGATCTCAGTAGCGGCATCCATCGATGCGTTGAGGTTAGAGAATGTTAATGTCGGGTCGGTCGATCTTACTGTAGAGTAAAATGTATTCTGGCCATCGCCCGAATACACCGATGTTTGATATCCAGGAAAGAGATCTTCGATATCCGGGTAAGCAATTTTCAACACCTGGTTGGATTGCCAGTACTTTGTGTCGATACCGATGGTTCCGCCATTGTCATTAACTCCACTGATGTCGACATACGTTCCGATACCGAGCGCATGTTCGGGATACGTGACAACGTGAAGAGGTGTGATATCGAACTCAGTCAATGATTCCGGGGAGACTCCCAATGAGTCGCCATCGTTTATGTCCTCGAAGTACATGTATAGACGGTCCTGGTTGTTCTCGGCTGTGGACCCGAATAATATGAAGTTGTTGACTTCGTCGTCGTACAGTCCATACGAGAACTGATCGAGGTCGTCTTCATTCTTGTAATCGATATATTCATAATTACCAGTCATGTACTGCCACAGAGACCCGAACTCGCTGAAATCGGCAATGGTGAATTTGAATTCTCCTTCTCGCACAGGTCTGCCATTGTCGGCAGGCTGGGTATACGTATAGCTACCGGGTGCTACACCACTGTAAGTATAGAGATCGACGGCCGTTTGATTCTGTCCGTCGGCGGTTAGGATGGCGATGGTGATTGTTGCCTGTTTGGGATCGGCAGGATAACCAAATTCGACTGTGCTATGCGTTTGTACTTCTTTCCATTCAACAACATTGCCCGACGTGTCTGCAATGATTGCATAGATCTTTGTTGATGGCGCTATGTCCATATTCAATAACAATGAAAATTTAGCAGAGCGGTCCAGTCCCGGATCGTCATCATCGTTACAGTTCCATAAAACGAGGGACATTGCAATTAACAGCAAGTACTTTTTCATGTTATTTGATTTTGGTGGGGTGTTGTATGTTCATTCGTTTAAGCATCGCGGCGGGGCTGTTCAACATGCGCCCGTTGTTTGGACCAACGCCGATAGCAACTGATCTCGAATAATCCGGCCAAACGGTAAAGCTGCCGATCAATCGGGATTTAAAAAGCTCAATGTAAGACATATTGTAGTCGTCTACCGAAACGTAATCGAACGACTTCTCTTTAGCATCAATGAGATTGGGGACCTCGTCGAGCAGATCCTGGGGGAATTGGGGGAGACTGATCCGGACCTTTGAACTGGCAGGCGTAAGGAAAGTGAGGTAGAGTTGACTACTTCCATCGCTATAATCGCCCGAAGCGGAAAAGACTTCGCCATCGCCTGAAAGATCGGCGGAGATATGTTTCGTCGTTGCTTCATGTGAAGAGATAGATGTATTCATATTCGAGAAAGACGACGCCGGTTCGGGTCCTCTCACAACAGTTCCATAACTGTAGTTGTTATCCCACGAGTACATCAAGGTCAGGTATGAATCATACAGGTTTGGTATGTCGGGATAGACAAAGGCTGGAGTTTGACTGTTATCCCATGAGCCGTTGTCCAGGATTTCGCTACCGTAACTGCGGCTTTCTCTGAATCCAAAAAGAAACCCGGTAGATAAATTCATGTTAGCGTGCTCAGGGTAGTCGAGAACGTGAGAAGGTGTTAGTGTAAAGTCGTTGAAGTCTTCAGGCGTTATCGTCAATGATTCACCGCCCGCTATGCCCTCGATATATTTGTGACGGATTGTGTTGCCGTTGACGATCGCAGAGAGAAAAAGATCGTGGGTTGAGTTCTTATTAAACAAGCCCAATCGGTACTGAAAGTCAGCGCCTTCGGAAGTGTATGATACATATGAATCCGGCTTTGGGTAAACGATCAGGTTTGAGTAACTGCCTCCTTCGGCAATCGTGAGGTCGAAAAATTCGTCGGGATCTTCCGGGAACGGAGTCAAAGGCGGCAACGTCATTGTATAGTTACCGGCTGGTATTTCCGCGACTGAAACAACACCGGTGCCGATGTAATCAGGTTGCGGACTTAAAGTTTTCCGAATAAAAGTTAACACCGCCAGCTTTGGATCTTTGGGATACGATAACTGGGCGGGACTTCCATTACCAGCGATCGACCAGTCGTGAACCGTTCCTGAAGTATCGGACACCACAACATAGATTGTTTCTGGATATATGGTTGCACCCTGGTCGTCCTCGAGTGTCACGGTAATGACGGCCGAAAGATCTGGCCCTGGGTCCTTGTCATCGTTGCAGGTGACGAGCACCCACGAAATCAATACGAGCAGATAAACTTTTTTCATTTAATTTTTGATATTCTTGATCAGATTCTCTTTTCCTAATTGCTTGAGTATTCCAGCAGCGCCATTCGAAGTTCGTGAGTTGTCGTGATCTATCCGGTAAGATTTTCCTTTTACAAAATCAGGCCATGAATTCAGGTCGTGTCCAAATCTGTCGTTGATGAACTCATTATAAGTCATATCCAGATCGTAGATCGATACGAAGTCCAAAGACTTATCCTGCATGTTAATCAGTGTCGGTATCTCTTCCTTGAGGTCGTCGGGGAACTGCGGTGAGTTGATACGCGTCTTCGATGAAACCGGGGCTGTTACTGAATATTCAAGTCCGCGATTTGGAAGGTTGTAAGTTCCGTAAGCGAACAGCACGTCTCCATCACCGGATGCATCGGCCGATAGTCTTTTGGTCGTCGTCTCGTGGTTGATGAGTGTTGTGTTAAGGTTTGAGAAGCTGGTTAAGGGCTCGGTACTTTTTATATCTGTAACATATGAGTCGCCATTGGTATCGAATCCTATCATTATTGATTCATACTGTGCAAATAGCCCTGGTATCTCAGGATATGCAAACTTCGGGATCTGGTTGTTATACCACGAGCCAGCATATAACGAGAAGCTCCCCATCTTATTCGCAGGGGTTCCGATGACGAACCCGAGCGACCAATACATGGCAGGGTGTTCAGGATAATTAATAACGTGAAATGGCGTGACTGTGAAATCTTCGAAGTCTTCCGGTGTTATAGTGATCGACGCGCCTTCGTTAATATTCTCGATATACTTGTAGCGATAGTCATTCGAGTTTTCCGCTGTTCCTGCGGAGATCAAAAGATCGTGTTTGGGATTGCTGTCGTATAAACCGAAGCTAAACTTCCAATCGGCTGTTGAATAATCACCGACCCAATATGCGTCGGGATTTGCATAGACCAGTACGTTCTGATAATTGTTGGATTCGGTGAGAGTCAATTCGAAGGATCCGTCGGGGCTTTTGTACGTTTCCACCGGGTCGGCTATGGTATAGTTTCCCGCTGGGATCTGCGTGAAAGTTGAGATCCCTGCATACAGGTATGCTCCCTGTGTATATTTTTTAATGATGGTGAGGACGGCCTGTTTGGTATCGGCCAGGTATGGCAACTGTGTCGGCGTGGCCTTTGGGATCTTGGTCCATCCGTGAACGATACCAGTGGAGTCGGATACCACTAAGTAATATTCATATACTGATTCGAAGTCCCATGTGAACGAGATCGTTGCTGAGAGGTCAGGACCTGGATCGTCCTCTCTACAGGTATAAAGAGTGAAGGACAATGCGATCAGGAAACTGAGCTTTTTCAAGAACTTCGGGGTTTTGGAACATGTAATTTCCTAAAAAGAAAGAGCCAAAAAAATAACCCAGCTGGTTTTTGAAAGGTTATCGGGGGTAGAGAATGAGTCAAGGAAGACACTTTTGGCTTTAATTTCACTAAGTTACTGAACCCATGCACCCCCGGAATCTCGGATTTTTCGTGTGTTTACTGATTGTGAGCTCGGCTTACAACCATGTCTATGCGCAGAAAAAGAAGCTGTATCCAAACCTGGAGAAAGGCAAATACGACATAGGATACCAGACAATAATAGACATGGATTACTCGCGGACCTACAACCTGGAGTATCCTAACGATACGAGCTCGAAGAGGCATGACCCCAGGCCGATCATTACAAACCTCTGGTATCCTGCGAAGATCACCAGCAAGAATAAGCCGATGTTGTATGGTGATTACATAAAGATCCAATCGCAAGACATAAAATTAAAGACGTTCCTAAAGAGAATAGAAGACTATAATGCAAAGAACTCGACGTTCTATTCTTTTTATCAGACAGACCTGAACGACGAGCAGAAGAAAAAATTTGCGACGCAGTTGAGTCTGCCGATAGATGTATTCAGGGATGCGGCACCACTTAATGGGAAGTTCCCTCTTGTTATATATCATGCTGGTTTGGGTGGAACGCTAAATGATAACACCATCTTATGCGAATACCTGGCGAGCCATGGTTTCGTGGTGGTGACGGGCGCTTACCAGGGAAGCAACTATAAAGAAGTGGACCTTGACTGGGACCTTGAGCGTTCGACCAAGGATCTCGATTTTATGTTGAACAGGATCAAGGGCTTGCCGTTCATTGATTTTTCGAAGATCGCTGCAATTGGTCACAGCTATGGAGCGCAGGCGGTTTTGGCTTATAGGTCGGAGGATTTCTCACCGGTCTCTTGTTTGGTGATCATCGATACAACGATGGATTATTCTGTTGATGCAAAACCTGATGATTTTGAGTCGTTGACTAAAGTGCTGTACGATAAGATCAAGAACATAAATGTCCCGATGCTGGTGTTTGCAAATCCCCACGCAACGTTCAGGGTTATTGACTCATTGCAGTATTCCGACAGGACTTACTGTACGGTGGAATTGGAACATAATGATTTCACGTCGCTGACTTCCTTTTCGAAGCGGAATGGTTTGATGAAGCGGGACGATCCTGATACTGTTTGGAATAAGTATACGCTGGTGGTTGATTATTGCTTGAACTACATAAAGAGTAACCTGCTCGATGATAATTCCGCGAAACAGTTTGTGTTGGCTCAGCATCCATTCGCCCGTATATTCCAGGTTCCGCCTGGCCGTAAGTTGGGAGTGGTTGTTCCTGAGTATTTGGATTTTTCAAAACCACCGACTACCAACCAGTTGAAGAAGATGTTGTTCGAAAAGAGGCTGGATGTTGTTAATAAAGTATTTGACTCTTATCCGGATCGTTGGAATGAAGATGATATTATTGATATCGGTTATGTTTTATTAAAGAGAGATATCGATATGGCGATCTTTCTTTTCAAGAAGAACGTTGAGCTTCACCCGGAGTCGTGGAGCCTGTGGGATAACTTGGGAGAGGCATACTTCAAGAAAGGGGAGAAGGCACAGGCGATAAAGAGTTATGAGAGATCCGTTGAGTTGAATCCGAAGAACGAGAATGGGATGGAGATGTTGAAGGAGTTGAGGAGGTGAGTTGACCTAACACCGGCATTTTGGTTACTCTATCTTTTTTATCCGAATATCGAGCGCGAATTTTCTCAGCAACCTTTCTCCTAAGAAATGACCTTTTGCTCGACACAATTTACCCTATACTTGCTTTCTCTCCACGCCGATAACACATCGATTCATAAATGTTACGATAAGTCGTCCGTAGGTATCTACGTGGAAGTCCGAAATGAAATCAAAGTATAATTTATAGGTCTCGTACATTGTTTGTGCGTATTTACCGAAGCATTGTGTAAGTTCGATAGATACAAGTTCAAAGCCTTGTATTTTGTTTATGGTGTCGGCGTCATAAAGTTTTGACTCCCTCACAAGGAAGTGCATGAATGTTGCTGCTTTTTCTTTATGCTCTTTGATGTTCGTGATTATAAGGTCTATAATTTCATTCGCGACTTTCCAATTAACTTCTTCGGGTAATCGATAAATGTTTACGCAAATTGATGTGGGTTTACCGTCGATAACCATTTTTGAATGGAAGTACTTGTTGTCTACGTTTTCAAAATCGTTCATCTGAATCGTTTAACTGAATGACTCTAAATTGCTTTTGCGAGACTCTAATGCTTAGCAATTTAAGGAAATTGAAAATGGTCGATTATTAACAGCCGGAACAGAACGAAATCGGCTTTCAGGGTGCTGAAATAAGATTCAGTTTAAGAAAATGTAAAACGCCACTGTCATACGATTCAGTGGGCATTTAGTTCAATTTAACTGTAGACCTGACGGACAGATTATCGAACCCTTTGAGAGTGTTTGCTGTTAGTCAGTAAGTTATGGTTGAAATCCGGCTTAAATGGGTTCGAACGCTTCCCGTTAGGTTTCGATTCTGTAAAGTTAGGAAGGCCAATCCAAATCCTTTGGCTTATGGTCCAGGCGCAAAGTCCTGGTGATCCCCTTCTTTACCAATGCGGGGCTCATATACCCCTGATCTTTTGATAGGATATCGCTTCAAAGGGAGATTTTTGCAATATTTAATCGCGTATGGCCCTTCGACAGATCGATATCAAGTTCAACAGCTTTAAGTATGTCATAGACGACAAAGGCCTTCGCGTCACCTACAGAAAAGGGCTTTCCGTTACTCGCGATTTTATCCCCTTCGAGGATATCGGGTCGGAGATCGTTAAGGAGAAGCCGGGAATAATGAATCGGATACTGGGGATGTGTTGGCTGTTTGTCTGCATTATATGCTTAATAATTTCGGTTACCAACAGAGACGTCAGCGCGTTGGTCATAGGTGTGGTACTCTATGTTATATACGCCTGGAGCTGGCGAAATAGCTTATTCCTTGTTCAAGGGTATTCAAACCGCATTGAGTTCACCGGCATGTTGATATACCGATGGTGGGTGAATAGATTTATCAAGATTCTTTTAAAGAAAAGGGCCGAATATCTTGAAGCAGCATACCCGCCTTTCGAAGGCCTTGAGTTGGTTGAAAACATGGCTTGCGTGAGGGGGGGTATAGGTCTTAACGATGGACTGTTTTTGAAACAGCTGACAGGTCGGCCGATCGAGGGTTATTCATTCGATGAGTATGATGGGGGCGACAAAAGGGCCGGTGGCATTCGCAGCATGACGGGCAAGAAAAATGCGATTAATATCATTCATACTCATCAAAGCAGGGCAATGAGTGAGGGCAAACTTTTTTACATCGGAGATGCAGTCAGTGGAGACGATGAATGTGGTTTATGCCTGACGTCTAAAACCAATGATCCGTACAAAGTAATGAAGTTCACAAAAACCAACGGGGTCAACTATGACATTGTCACTAAAGACATTATTGCAAAGTACAAGAAGTGGGACAAGGAATTTGGCATAAGGATAATCGCAATTGGTATGGACTTTTGCGAGTGTGAGATCATCAACCGGGACATTGACTATACAAAATTAGCAAAGGAGGTATTCGAGTTTTGCCCGGACGTCGTTGAGCAGGGCACCGAAACCGTTGAGAGACTTGAAGAGGCAATGAGAGTGGAGGGAACGATTTTTTTGTGGTGGGACTAATTAATCGACACTATCTTTAACCCTCTATGACCACCTCTTCTGTCTATGCCCGTTCCCTCACACGCATTCAGAGCTTTGGGCAACGCTACAGATAGCCATGTTGTTTTTCATCTTCGGCGTAATTACGTGGATCAAACGCTCGTGACAGGAATTAATTTGTTTTTTTTCGTTGAACTGTTTTTCGATAGGGGATCGGACTCGTTTGAAAAGCTACACCCAAAATAACTTTGTCCATCACTTCCTTTCATTTGAGAGTTTTTGACACTGCATAAAATGAAAAATGCCACCGAACTATAAAGTTCAGTGGCATTTACTTCGATTTAGTTGTAGACCTAACGGACAGATTATCGAACCCTTTGAAAGAGTTGTACGCTGTAAGTCAGCAAGTTAAGGCTTCAGGTTTCGTCTAAAATGGGTTCGAACACTTCCCGCCGGGTTCGATCATGACTTCTAAATTCTCGCCGATAACCTATTTTAAAATGGTCTACCATTGATCGATTCAATCGTTTTCTCCGTAGCTATTAATTTTCCCCTTCGAAAAATTGTCACCCCTTCCTCTGCATCTGTATTGACGACCAAACTGTCGCCGGTTGACAAGATATCTGCATCATGGAGTATAAATAAGTCTGTTCTACTTTCTGGACGAAAGAGAATGAAATCCAATTTGCCATTATACTTCAAATTGGCATTGATACTTCTTTCTTTTGAGTTGTCGATAACGCTGTCCAATAAATGAAAATGGATTAACCCAGAACCACCCTTATGACTGGTCAATGAATCAATTCTGGCTGAGAATTTATAATGCAATTGGCTAACATACCAATCACGTTCATCGACTACGCCGCTCATGTGATCATAAGCAGATCGGATGATCAGGAACACGAGAACAAGGACCGCGATCACAATGAAGTATCTGGTTTTCACTTTGGTTTGATTGGGCGTTTGGTTGTTATAGCAATCTTTATTCCAACAAACCGAAGCGCAATGCAATCTCTGTTGTCTGTTGATAGAAAAAAACAGCTTACGAAACGAAGGCTCGTTGAACTAGAGTAGGGGACAAAAAAGATAACCCCTGATTTCCCAGAGGTTATCAACAAAAGATGTAGTCCGTACGGGAATCGAACCCGTGTTACCAGAATGAAAATCTGGTGTCCTAACCCCTAGACGAACGGACCGTCTTGAAAATTGAGTCGCAAAGATATGCCGCCCACCACGATTTGCAAACCGGTGCACTAATATTTTTGCCACTGGGAACCCGAATTCGTTTGTTTTCGCTTGCCCGAAGTTTAATTTTGGCTCCGCAAATTTTAAAGCCTCAACAATGACAAAAATTGGTATTAACGGTTTTGGACGCATCGGCCGTCTCGCATTCCGTGCAGCAATAGGTCGCAAGGATATTGAAGTTGTCGGTATCAACGACCTCATTGATCCCGATTACATGGCCTACATGCTCAAGTATGACTCAACTCATGGCCGTTTCGAAGGCACCGTGGAGGTGAAAGATAAAAACCTCATCGTCAACGGTAAAACCATCCGCGTTACAGCAGAAAAAGATCCTTCTAACCTGAAATGGAGCGAAGTAGGAGCCGAGATCGTCATCGAATCCACAGGCCTCTTCCTCACACAAGCCGATGGCCAAAAACATATCGCCGCCGGCGCCAAGAAAGTCGTCTTCTCAGCACCCGCTAAAGATGATACACCCACTTTCGTTATGGGTGTCAACCACAAGAAACTCACTAAAGAACATACAATCGTCTCTAACGCCTCGTGTACAACAAACTGCCTCGCGCCACTCGCGAAAGTCCTCAACGACAAATTTGGTATCGTTGAAGGCCTCATGAGCACCGTACACGCCGTAACAGCTACTCAAAAGACCGTCGACGGCCCTTCAGCAAAAGACTGGAGAGGCGGCCGTGGCGCTTACCAGAACATCATCCCTTCATCTACTGGTGCTGCGAAGGCCGTTGCCCTCGTTATCCCCGAGCTGAAAGGAAAACTAACCGGCATGTCGTTCCGCGTTCCCGTTGCCGACGTTTCCGTAGTCGACCTTACCGTACGCCTAGCCAAGCCGGCATCGTATGAAACCATTAAGGCTGCGATGAAGGAAGCTTCTGAAGGAGAACTCAAAGGCATCCTCGGCTATACCGAAGACGATGTTGTTTCACAAGACTTCGTAGGCGATGCACGCACCTCGATCTTCGATGCAAAGGCAGGTATCTCCCTCAACGACAACTTCGCAAAGGTGGTGTCGTGGTACGACAACGAGTGGGGATATTCAAACAAGCTCGTCGACCTGGTACAGGAACTGGCGAAGCTGTAATATCCGGCGATTTTTAGGCCAAGACGGCCAATTTTAACAATAGTGAAAGCCTCGGATTTGATCCGGGGCTTTTTCATTTTTTGATTAAGTGGCTGAAAATCAACCTCCTCTGGTGAGCCCCGAGGTTAGGATACGGATGTATGATTTGGACCCCAAAAACAAAAATTCTGACCCCCAAAGCATGCACTTTTGTAATGTCAACAACACAAAAAAACCACTGGACAATATGTACTCGCGAGGCGTCAATGTAAACTATAGGAGGCGGATCAGGCAGATTGTTGTTTTGGTATTTACCATCATCATGGGTGTACTGATCTCACAGGCGACACAGGCGGAAGGCAGAACGCAGACACACGGCGTTGTTAGTCTCTTCTCTATCAAGTAATAGTTAAAATATTTAAGATTAGGGTGTTTGGTGAATTGGCCCGTGCCTTTTGAATAAGGCAGGGCCTTTTCCTTTACAATGGGTATTGTGCATTGTGCATTGGTTATTGGATATTGGTTATTTCAATCTCCAATCTCCAATCTCCAATGTCCATTATTTATTTCTCGGTCTCTTCGACTTCACTGGACTACTCAAACCGATTGGTCTATGCGACGTTTTTGGGTGGTGCTTTTGCTTGATCTGGAAGATCCTCGAGATACCTACCGCTGCATACAAATAGACATCTCTCCGCTGACCGTAAAGATCTGTTCCCGGATTCGTCGAATTGCCTGCCTTCAGTTGATCAGTATAGCTTGCTTTACGCGGATCGAAGATGCCGAACACCGCGCGACCATCGAAGTTCATACTCCAATTCTCGTTGAAGTCGAAGTCAGAACGGAAGCCCACACCTGCCGATAGTTGAAACGCTTTGAACTTATCTTTCGAAACATACTCCTGGTCTTTTACTTCCGGCACGAACACGCCATCGTAAACAACCGTGTAGCCTGGATCTGTTGGTATCATCACACCGCTTGGATACTTCAGCTTGGCTGCCTCGTGAGTGATAAGTTCTTTACCGCTCAACAAGTAATCGAAGTTCACTGATGCCACAACACTCAAGCGGAAGAATGCGAGATCGTTAAGGTGGATCTTCAATGCGACCGGAACCGAGAGATAATCCATTTGAATATCGCGTTCGCCAACTTCTCCACCCTGTGTGTTATGAATGATATACTTCTGACCGATCTTGGTGAGCGAAGGAGTAACGACAAATCCGTGACCTACCTTGTCGTAACCATAGCTGAGACCAACCGGCGTTGCGCGTAACGTGAACTTTGGATAGTAACGGGTGTCTTTATTTAGGCCTTGATCGATGGTGAAGGGAAAATTCATGCCCATGAATACACCGTACGACTCTATGTGCTGTGCCTCGCAGATCTGCGCGGCGACTAGAAAGCATACTATATAAACATTTCTCAGCCGACGCTCGGTCATATTCGGTGTGTAGGATGGGAAATACTCATCAGGCGAGCTCTAATAATAACGGCCAAAATTAGGATAAATTACAGTGAAGGGAATCCAACAATTGTCTAATTTTTGGGTTTTCAAAGCCCTACAATTTGACAAGATAGCGACCGAAGTTGTAATATGAAAGTTTGTGGATTCTCATTTCTAAAGAATGCAGTCAAGTTCGACTACCCGGCATCCGAAGCCATAAGATCAATCCTTCCCGTCTGTGATCACTTTATTGTTGCCGTCGGCGATTGCGATGATGGAACAGAAGAGATGGTAAGGAGTCTGAGCCCTAAAATACAGGTGATACGCACAGTGTGGGACGAAAGCTTTCGCGATGGTGGTCGCGTGCTGGCTCTCGAAACAGATAAGGCATTCCAGGCAATCCCACCCGAATACGATTGGGCATTTTACATCCAGGGCGATGAAGTCGTACACGAAAAGTATCTACCGAATATCAGAAAAGCCATGGAAGACAACCTTTCAGCTACCAAAGTTGAGGGACTTCTTTTTAAATACATTCACTTTTTTGGTTCATACGATTTTGTCGGGCAAGCACATTCGTGGTACAGGAGAGAGATACGCATCGTTCGTAATCGAAAGGATGTATTTTCATATCGCGACGCACAGGGCTTTCGAATAAAGCCTAATCGAAAGCTGAATGTAGTCCTTATCGACGCTTATATCTATCACTACGGTTGGACCCGCGAACCTCACGCGCTGCAGCAAAAAGTTGAATCGATGGTAAAGCATTATCACGATGACAACTGGATCAAGAGTGTCTTCAAGAAAAAGAAGAAATACGAATACGAGGAAGGCCGCGAGCCGATCAAACGTTTCGAGGACACGCATCCCACCGTTATGAAAGAGAGAATTGCCCGCAAGAACTGGGATTTTAAACCGGACCTCTCTATAAAATTCTACTCACCGAAAGACCGCTTTAAGCGAACGATGTTCAAGTTGTTCGGCTGGATACCAGGAGAATACCGGAACTATAAATTGCTTTGAACAGGTTTCGAAACAACATCTACGTTGCCCTCGCCGCATACCTCTTGTTGGCAATGGCTTTGTATTCGCTTTGTCGTGTCCTCTTCTTCTTATTTAATATCCCATACTTCCCCGACATGACCTTGTCGCGATGGGCGACCATCATGTGGGGAGGTTTGCGTTTCGACCTCACCGCGGTGCTGTACTCCAACAGCCTGCTTTTATTGCTGATGATATTGCCCTTGAAGATCAGGTTCCGGAATTGGTACAAGACAACGATGAAATGGATCTTCATAGTTGTCAATTCATTGTTCCTGGCAACGAACATTGCAGACTCTGTCTACTACCAGTTCACCCTGCGCCGAACAACACTCAGTGTGCTATCGCAATTCGAAAATGAACAGAATGGCTTCGCTTTGTTCTTCAGGTTTATGATCGACTACTGGTATGCATTGTTTACCTGGATCGCATTGGTGACCATACTTTGGTTCGCACAGAAGAAAATAAAGTGGGAGGGACCGCAGATAAAAAGGGATCTTGTGTTCTACGCAGTGAGCGTCGCAGCGATACCTGTCATTATATTTCTCTTTATTGGTGGAGCACGCGGAGGCTTCGCTCATAGCACACGCCCGATAACGCTCAGCAATGCCGCCGAATATGCAACCGTCCCGAAAGACATTAATCTCGTTCTCAATACACCGTTCGCCTTAATGAGAACAGCCCGAACGAGTGTCGTAGAGCGCTCGAATTATTTTACCGATGAGGCAGCTCTCGAAGCGGTATTCACTCCACTAACGAAACCCGATTCGCTGCCGTTCACTCCTCAGAATGTTGTCGTGATCATACTCGAAAGTTTTTCGAAGGAGTTTGTTGGTGCTTACAACAAAGATCTTCCGATAGAAAATTACCAGGGTTACACACCATTCCTCGATTCACTGATCGGCGTGAGCAGTGCGTTCCAGTATTCATTAGCCAACGGACGTAAGTCGATCGACGCAATGCCCTCCGTCATCTGCAGTATCCCGAGCATCGAAGTTCCGTACGTCCTCTCGCATTTTTCGGGGAATAAAGTCAATAGCCTGCCGTCACTTTTGAAAGACAAAGGATACCAGTCCGGTTTCTTTCACGGAGCGCCTAATGGTTCGATGGGCTTCCAGGCTTTCGCAAACCTCTGTGGCTTCGACAAATATTATGGAAAGGATGAGTATGAAGCTGAAGCGACCTCCGACGATTATGATGGGATCTGGGGGATCTGGGACGAACCATTCTTCCAGTATTTCGGAAGAACGCTTACAACATTTAAAGAGCCGTTCTATGCCACCATATTCTCAGTGTCGTCGCATCATCCGTACAACCTTCCGGAAGCCGACGTCGCAAAATATCCGGGTGGCGATCGCCCGATCTATAAAACCATCCAATACACCGACCATGCGATCAAAGAGTTCTTTAGCTATGCTTCGAAGCAACCCTGGTTTCAGAATACACTGTTTGTAATTACGGCAGACCATGCATCTGCCGAGATCAAATACAAAGAATACAATACCACCTGGGGATACTTCAGCATTCCTGTGTTCTTCTATCATCCACAATGGAAGCCTGCATTCAGTAACGACATCATTCAGCAGGTAGACATCATGCCGACCATCCTGGGATCGATGCATTATGATAAACCGTATATCGCCTATGGGCGTAACGTATTCGGTAACCAACAGCCATTCGCGTTCAATTACATCGACAACCTGTACCAGCTTTTCCGTGGTGATTATGTTCTCCGCTTCGATGGTCAGAAGTCGGTAGAGTTGTTCGACTTCCGTAATGATATCTACCTGTCGAAGAATCTCGTCAATCAGCTTCCCGATACGGTCCAATCAATGGAACGCGTGCTGAAGGCCTACATCCAGCAATACAACAATCGTATGGTCGACGATAACCTTACGACGGAAGGACCACAGTCCGGACAGCCTTTGAAGTAACATTCTTCGCGGCATTCTTAGCCGCTTTGTAACTCAATAGAAACAACTTGCTCGAAGGATAGTCGAAGATCACGATATGTTTCTTCAGGAACGCAGCGCCAACAGATCCGCAGTATGTGAAATTCTCATCGGGATGTTCGTCGACGTTGACAACATAAGACGGCACCGATTTAACTTTCAGGTTCCCGAGAAAGAAGTGTTTCATATAAAGATCGAATCCCCTCACTATACCATTCAGTCCAAAACCTATTGGCTTCGCAACATCCGATGATTGAACGGAGAATTTGTCTTTACTGAATACCGTAAGTCCAAGCGACGATCCAGTGTCGATGAGCAATCGCATCTTCACTTGTGTATTGTCTCTTAATGTGATGCTGGATTGAACCTGGGGCATTGCCCTGTTGATCTCTAACGGCACCGATGTGAATCCTTCGGCGTGACCATATGGAAGGCGTTCGAAGAGATGAATGGTTCGACGCCTGTAGTCGATCTCCACGACAAACTTTACGAACAGCTCGTAGCCGATGATGCCGTCGATACCGGGCTCTTCTTTGAAGAGACGGCGATTTGAGACCACCGCAAGCGCCAGTTCCTCACCCTTTATCCTCCCGATGCGGATCTTGTTTGGAAAGCTTACTTGCGCATCGACACCTTCGGGTGATCCCCAACCGGTAACCTTCAAACGGCGGCCACCCGAAAGATTATGCATAGTCGCGAATCGTGGACCATACAAAAGCATCGAACGCGTGCCTGTGTCGAGGATCAGCTTCACGCTTATCGAATCGTTGATCCTTGCGGGGATAACGATAAGGTTCTTATACATTTCAAACTTGATTGCGGTGTGCGACGCTCCTCCCAGGAACTCGTAACCGCCCGTAGCGCAAGTTGCAAACGAAAGTAGGATACAAACGAACGTGAGTAGTGGTGTTACCATGGTGCTTGATTAATCATTATACATTGATGATTACTCATTGATCATTGAATTGATCATTGAATAATGGTCAATGGCTAATGAGTAATGCGCGCTGGTTAGGGGAACATACTTAAAACGCCGCCAATCGGCGCACGGTTATCACCTCTATCGCGGTAAATATTCTCTCTAAGAATCCATCGTCCCGCGTAGGGGTGATGCCCTCTACTGTTGTCTATGATGCATAACACGCCAAAAAAGTTTATGAGAAAGTCAATTTTACTTTGTTTTATCGCTTTGCCTATCACCCTAAACTCGTGTCTCGAGAATGAAGACCCCGGTCCCATCCAGCAACAGGAAAAAGAATATAGCCTTGACGATTTCGACAGGTTAGAAGCGGGCGACGCACTGAATATCACTGTGGAGCAGGGGAGTGCCTATTCAATAAAAGTGAAGGGCGACCGCCGCAACATCGACGACCTTGAGTTGAAAACCGTTGGAACTACGCTACAAATGAGATTCGACGACCATGGTCACTACGACAACAGGCAGTACACCACCTACATTACGATCACCATGCCAGCGCTTAATGGAGTTTCGTTCTCGGGAGCGGTCGACGCAAAGATCTCGGGCGTTGCCAATAATTTCGATGCAGTGTTATCGGGCGCGTCGGAACTTCATGCATTCGACTTCGAAACAGAGACACTGACAATAGAAGCCTCCGGTGCAAGTGAAGCGCAGATCTTCGCTAAGCAGCAATTGAATGCTAACGCGTCGGGAGCGAGCGACATTAGATATAGAGGGAACCCGGCCTTAAATGTGAGTGTCAGTGGGGCTAGTACTATAAAAGCAGAGTAATGTTCAGGGTTCAGTGTTCAAAGTTCAACGTAATGCAACCCTGAACGTTGAACCTCGAACGTTAAGCAAGGTTATGATACACATTCTGAACATCGTCGTCCTCTTCAAGAGCTGTTATGCACTCCATAACTTCGTCTTGTTCGCTTTCCGATAGCTCCTTTGTGCTGGTCGGGATGTATTGAAGCTCTGAGCTCTTTGGCTCGAGCTTCTTGCTTTCCAGGAACTTCGCCATCGTACCGAAGTCTGTGAACTTTGTGTAGATGATCACTTCCTCACCGTCCTTTTGAATGTCTTCTGCGCCTGCATCGATAAGGTCGAGCTCCAGTTCATCGAGGTTGATCTTCGCCGGGTCGAATTTGAAGAGTCCTTTGCGTTCGAACATAAAACCAACTGATCCCGAATTGCCCATCGAGCCGCCATTCTTCGAAAAATGAAGGCGGATGTTGGCAACAGTGCGCGTAGGATTGTCCGTAGCGCATTCCACCATCACGGGCACGCCATGGGGAGCGTAGCCTTCGTACACAACTTCCTGGAAGTCCTTTTCTTCTTTCGACGACGCTCTCTTGATCGCACCTTCAACGCGATCTTTGGGCATATTCACACCCTTCGCATTCTGGATGGCCATGCGGAGGCGGGGGTTGTTGTCGGGATTAGGGCCGCCTTGCTTTACTGCAATGGCGATGTCTTTACCAATACGTGTGAATGCTTTCGCCATGCGGTCGAACCGCGCGAACATCTTATGCTTCCGTTTTTCGAATATGCGACCCATCGATTAATCCATTTAGGACGCCAAAAATAGATTATCCGGCCTAGCAACGCAACTTTTTGTAACCAGAGAGCATCCTTCGAAGTATTCCTGCAAATCCATTCGCGAATGTTCCAAAACTACCTCAAGATCGCCCTGCGCACCCTGCTCCGATTCAAAGGGTTCGCTTTCATAAACCTCTTCGGCCTCTCCCTCGGACTTACCGCAGGTATTCTCATCATGATGTTCGTGATCGATGAGTTCTCTTACGATAAATTCCACACCAAACGCGACAGGATCTACCGCGTGCTCACGCAGTTCTTCACACCCGAGTCTGGTGCTGGCGAAAAAGGCATGGAAGGCAACGCTTGGCCGGTTGGCGACATACTCCGTCGCGAATTTCCGGAAGTAGAATCGGTTGTGTATATGAAGGGCGGCTCGCAATTTCTCGTGAACCAGGACGACAAGCGCTTTCGCCAGAACATCCAGTTTGTTTCGCCCGAGTTTCTTACCATGTTCACGTTCCCTCTCGTAAAGGGTAATGCTTCGACAGCCCTTAACGATCCGTTCACGATCGTGATCTCGGAAGATATGGAAGAGAAATTCTTCCCCGGACAAGATGCTCTCAATAAGACACTCACGCTCTCCGATACTCTTCAGTTCCTCGTTACCGGCGTGATGAAAAATATTCCGTCCAACTCTCACATTCAGCTCGACATGGCCGCCTCGTTCGAGTCTTATATTAAGCTTACCGGTTTCAGTTACGAAGATGGTTGGGGAAACATCAACGTTCGAAACTATGTGTTGTTGAAGGAAGGTGTCGATCCTGATACTTTCGCTTCGAAAGCATTCGGCATTTACACAGACCGTGTTCCCGATATGCTCAAGAATTGGGGTGTAAGCTCTAATGTGATCTTTGAGCCGATGAATAAGATCTACCTGGAGGCCCGGAGCAGCAACAGCATAGGTCCATTGGGAAGCATTGATCGCGTCTATTTAGTATCCGGCATCGCTGTGTTCGTGATCCTGCTTGCATGCATCAATTTTGTGAACCTCGCTACAGCGCGATCGGTGTATCGTGCGAGAGAAGTAGGTTTGAGAAAGGTCTCCGGTTCATCGAAGAGGGGATTGATCCGGCAGTTCCTCACCGAGTCTTTTGTTCTCACCGTTCTTTCATTTGCACTCGCCCTGTTGCTTACGTGGCTCTTTCTGCCGTCGTTCAACGAGTTGATGCAGAAGAATTACTCACTGCTCTCGTTCATGAACACGTCGGTGATCGGAGGGATGTTGTTGCTCTTGATATTGATCGCATGTCTCGCAGGATTCTACCCGGCGCTCGTCATGTCGTCGATGAACCCCGTTGAGGTATTGAAAGGAAAAGTTCAGACCAGCACCAGGGGTGTTCAGCTCCGACGTACACTGGTGATCTTCCAGTTCACGATATCATCGGTGCTCGCAACAGGTACGCTCATCGTTCTCGATCAACTCGAGTTCATGCAAAAACAACAGCTAGGTTTCGATAAAGACAACATCATCG
Source organism: uncultured Ohtaekwangia sp. (assembly GCA_964490505.1). GTDB lineage: Bacteria > Bacteroidota > Bacteroidia > Cytophagales > Cyclobacteriaceae > ELB16-189. The sequence goes on from CAZBCP010000005.1 coordinate 50,794, forward strand.
TCGTGAACGCCGCCCGTGCCAAACCGGTAAGCAACGAAGGTCACGAAACATTCAAGAACCAGGTGAAAGACCTTGCAATCGTCGACGCCATCACGTTCACCAATGCACTGCCGGGAACTCCCGGCTGGGATGGACAGGTCGCTTATCCCGAGGGCCGTTCCGGTGCCGACGCCGTGAGTGTGCAATACATGGCCGTCGATGCCGACTATGTTCCAACGATGGGACTAGAAGTGATCAACGGGCGCAACTTCGACATCCTTCGGGCTGTAGATATGAAAGACGGACTCGTGATCAACGAAACAGCCGCCGGTCTCATGGGATGGAGTGTTGAAGAAGCCGTTGGAAAGAAGATCGAATCGCCGTCAGGATTTCCCGCCGGTGAAGTTATCGGCGTCGTTAAAGACTACCATCATGCTGGTCTCCAGCAAAAGATCGGTCCGCTGGTCATGGACGTTTATCCGCAGGGAAGCTACCTGTATGCAGTCAGGTATAAAGCTGCCGACACCAAGCAGTTGATCGAAAGTCTTTCCGACTTGTGGAAGACAAACTTTCCAGGATATGATTTCAATTACTATTTCCTCGACGACAACTTCAATGAACAGTACAGGTCGGAAGAGAAGCTCGCACGTGTGTTCGCTCTCTTCGCAACGATCACTGTTGCCATCGCTGCGATCGGTTTGTTAGGACTCGTTTCATTTATGGTTGTCGCCAGGACAAAGGAGATCGGTGTACGAAAAGTACTCGGTGCAGGTGTGTTCAATATCGTACGATTGTTGTCGAGAGAGTTTGTGATCCTCGTGACGATAGCAAACCTGGTCGCTACACCGTTGGCCTGGTATTTCGCGAGCGAATGGCTGACGGGCTTTGCATTCAGGATGTCGATCAACCCGATGTTGTTTGTGTGGACGCTGACTTCGGCAATCACGCTTACTTTGCTAACTGTAGGATACCAGACGGTTCGCGCCGCTCTTGTAAATCCGGTGAGATCATTGAGGTATGAGTAAAACCAAAGTGTCGCAGAGGATACCTGCCTGCCGGCAGGCAGGCGCGGTGGGGCAAAGGGGCGCAAAGGGTAAGCTGAAATAACAAAGCCTCCGCGTACCTCTGCCCCACCGCGTATCCTCGGCGAAACTCAAACCTGTAACCTTTTTCTTCATCTACGGTATCTCTTAATTATATTACCGAACCATGCTCAAAAATTACTTCACTTCCGTCCGTCGCTACATCGCGCGCAACAAAGCGTTCACTACGATCAATATCCTCGGGCTGGTGATCGGAATGTCCGCTTTCATGCTGATCGGTCAGTATGTTGTTCATGAAACCAGCTACGACCGCTTCTGGGAAAATTCGGACAACGTTTATCGCATTCACACCTTCCGCTATAACAAGGGCGAGCTTAGCACGCAGTGGGCCGCCGGTTGTGCAGGCGTTGCTCCCGACATGAAGGATGCTTTCCCGGAAGTAGATAGCTATGTACAGATGCGCTACGGCAACTCATTGCTCGCCAACGGCGATACTTTTTTCGAGGATGGGTTCGTGTATTTCAGCAGCAAAGATTTCTTCAAGGTGTTCGGATATCACCTTCTCTCCGGAACCGATTCAGCAGCACTCGATGGTCCGAACAAGATCGTGATCTCGGAAACGATAGCAAAAAAATATTTCGGCAACGAAGATCCGCTGGGCAAAACGCTTCGGAATGGAGGTCAGGACGACTACGAAGTTACCGGGGTGTTCAAAGATCTCCCCGCTAATTCACACATGAAGATCAATGCGATCATGTCGCTCGACACGTTCGCCAAACAGATCGGTCGCAAGAGTGCCGCCGATTTCAGGGATTGGGGATGGGACGGATGGTTTTCTTACATCAAGTTAAAAGACAATACAGATGTCAAAGCGCTCGGCACAAAATTAACAGCGTGGGCTTCGAAGCATGAGAACGATACCGACGGCATCAAAGGAGACTTCGGTGTTGACTTCAAACTAGCGGCGTTGCCTGATATCCACCTCGATTCGGACTTCATGATGGAGATACAGCCGAACGGCAGCAGGGACACTGTTTATTTTCTCAGTGTGATCGCAGTGCTGATAATCATTATAGCGTGGATCAATTACATCAACCTCTCCACAGCCAAATCGATTGAGCGTGCACGCGAGGTCGGTGTTCGAAAAGTGATGGGTGGTTTCAGATCGCAGCTCGTACAACAGTTCCTTTCAGAGGCTGTTTTATTGAATGTGATCGCAGTATCGGTTGCCATCGTTGCTGTAATCATACTTATTCCATGGTTCGGTCAGCTAACCGGGCGACCGATCGGATTCGAGCTCTTCTCGCAGCCGTTGTTTTGGATATTCACAATAGTGTTGATAATCACTGGTTCTTTGTTCTCCGGACTATATCCCGCATTCGTGCTGTCGTCATATAAACCTGTTGATGTGTTGAAGGGCAGGTTCAGCAAGACATCGCAGGGAGCTTTATTCAGAAAGGGAATGGTAGTCATCCAGTTCGTTGCGTCGATCACGCTGATCGTTGGGACCTACACAGTCTTTCAGCAGATCTCATTCATGCGCAATCAAAAGCTTGGGGTCGATATCGATCAAACGTTGATCATCAACTCGCCAGCCATCGCGGACTCAACGTACGAGAATAAGTTCCAGGCATTCCGCGAGACGCTCATCAAGTACCCCGAGATCAAATCGTTTGCTTCATCCTCATCGGTTCCGGGACGCCAGCCCGACTGGAATGCAGGTGGCATTCGGCGGTTAAGTCAACGAAAGGAGGAATCCAATCAGTACCGTATCATTATGATGGATCACGAGTTCATTCCGGCATATGGTCTCCAGGTTGCTGCAGGTCGCGCGTTCTCTGGCGAAGTTTCCAACGAATGGCGCAATGTGATGATGAACGAATCCGCTTCGAAGCTTATGGGATTCAAACAGCCTGAGGATGGCATCAACGACCAGATCTATTTCTGGGGTGACACATTCAGGATCGTCGGTGTGCTGAAAGACTTTCACCAGGAGTCGCTAAAGAAATCCGTGGAGCCTCTCATCTTTCGTTACAACATAGCAACCCACGGATATTATTCTGCGAAGATGGATGTTGCCAACGTGCAGGAGACCATCCAGAGGATCGAGCGCGTGTGGAAGGAATTCTATCCCGGCAGCCCATTCTCTTATTTCTTCCTTGACGATCACTACAACGAACAGTATAAAGCCGATCAGCAATTCGGAAAAGCCTTCGGACTATTTTCGGGCCTCGCCATTTTTGTTGCATGTCTCGGGCTGTTTGGTTTATCTTCACTGATGGCTATTCAGCGTACAAAAGAAATAGGAGTGAGGAAAGTACTCGGTGCATCGGTTGGAAGTATACTTACACTTGTTAGCAAGGATCTGCTGATACTCATAGGCATCGCCATCGTGGTTGCAACGCCGATCTCATGGTATGTGATGACCGAATGGCTGCAGGGATTTGCTACACGTGTTAACCTTACGGTAATAACATTTGCGCTACCCTGTCTTGGTGTGTTGGCAGTGGCGGCGTTAACGATAAGCATTCACACCCTCAAGGCTGCGAGGACCAACCCGGTCAGTTCGCTACGCTATGAATAGGTTTGAACAAAATTGTTTCATGAAAACGTAAATATTTAATCACTAATCCCGTTCATAAGTAGGTCTTGGGGATGGCATGCGGAGATCTCATCCCTGGCACCAAAAGGTTACCCCCTTAACCCATGACCAAATACCATATCCTAACCGGTGACTCACTTGCCGGTACCTTCAGGAGAACGAGTATCGAAGGCACCGTTATCGTCTCCCGAGAATGTTTGATTGACGGACCCGTCTCCAGCGACGACCCCGAAGTATTCTGGAGAAAACGCAGCGAATACATTGTCGATGCGTTCGATGCCGACAAAAGCGAGTACTATCGCGATGTTAAATCGGAATTCGACAAGATCAACGACATCAATCCCGGCGACGAAGTCAACCTCTGGTTCGAGAACGATCTGTTCTGCCAGGCCAACATGTGGTTTACCATCTCCCTCATTAACAAGCGTGGACTTAACAATGTCTTCAGGGTTTGCCCATTGGTCCGAACCTCGAACAAATGGGAGGGCTTTGGACGTCACACACCCACCGATCTTCTTCATTGCTACGACAAGCGACATGCCTTCGCCAAAGGCGACTATAAGCTGGGAGAAAATCTCTGGGACGCATACAAGAGCGAAGATATTGTAGCGCTCGCATTCTACTCGGGCTCATTGTCGCCCTGTTTTCCCTATCTGGAAGAGGTGTGCAAGGCGGAGATGGAACGGAAGCGCAACGCCCGTCCACGTAAAGTTCTTGAAGATCTCCTGGCAAAAGGATACACGGATTTCAGCGAGATCTTTACGCAGTTCTCGCAAACGGAAGGCATTTACGGCTACGGCGATCTGCAGGTCGGGAATATGTTGAAGGAGATAAAGGAGTAAATTCGATACAGCTTTTAGATAGCTGAATACAATTCTTCTTCGATTCGAACAGCCAGTCGCGTTGTTCATTGTTCGTTTGTCGATATTCAACCTCCCACGGCCAACGAAAAAACGAAAAACGAACAACGATGCTTAAGAGTATCCTGACAACCGCCCTTCGCAACATCCTTCGCCAACGTTCATTCAGCATTATCAATCTTGCCGGGCTGTCGGTAGGGATGTCGCTCGCCTTGCTCATCATCATGATCGTGCGTGATCAATACACGTTCGATAATTTCCATCACGACCGCGACAATATTTATCGGATCAACACAAGGGCAATACGGGTGGAGGGTTATAGCGAACCGTACGCCAGCTCGCCAATGCCCCTGGGAAAGGCTATCGCCGATGACTATGTATTCGCCGAAAAGATCGTTCGGCTCGATCGTGCGTTCAGCTCCGATGCAACGTACGGAAGCGTAACTGTTCCGATGAGAGGATTGATGTCGGAAACTTCTTTCTTCGAAGTATTTAATTTTCCATTAGAGAAAGGTGATGCTTCGACAGCATTGAAGGATCCGAAAGGGATCGTGCTCACGCACAATGCTGCCGAGAAGCTTTTTGGTACGCACGATCCTCTGGGACAACCGATCTCTTACGGACCGTATGGAGAGTTTCATGTAACGGGTGTCATGAAGCCGTTCATTAGTAAAACACATTTCGAATTCGACCTGCTCGGTTCCCTCGAAGCTCTGCCGTTGATGGAGAAAGCAGGAACGAGCATGAGCGTTTCGGATAATTGGAACAACTACTATTTCTCTTACCTGTATTTTACTTTGAAAGAAGGGCACACCGAAGCTGAAGTCGAAGCCGCGCTGTCGCAGATCTCGAAAAAATACTACGCTGGTTTGAAACTCGAGACCCGCGACAAGGCCTATGAGTTTTATCTGCAGCCCCTGTCGGCCATAACGCCCGGTCCTGGTTTATCGAACCAGCTCGGCAATGGCATGCCCGACGTGATCCTGATATTCCTCGGTGTACTTGGTGTTGTTGTAATGATCATGGCTTGTTTCAATTATACGAACCTCATGATCGCAAAGTCACTCACAAGGTCAAGAGAGATCGGTGTACGAAAAGTAATGGGTGCACAACGCTTCCAGGTTTTCATACAGTTTGTGAGTGAGGCGACCGTTTTCTCTGTGATCGCTCTCGTATTATCGTGGGTATTGCTGCAGCTCTTGAAGCCAGCGTTTATGCAATTGTCACTCTTTAATTCGTTCGAAGTAACATTGGTTGAGGATTACACGCTGTATTTATACTTTTTTGGCTTCGCTATTTGCATCGGCGTTATCGCTGGACTTTTGCCTGCGGGATACCTGTCTGCGTTCAAGCCAATAAAGGTTCTGAAAGATACGGGAAACCTGAAAGTCTATTCAAGGCTTACGTTCCGAAAGGCATTGATCGTAATCCAGTTTGCTCTTTCAATGGTGTTCATCATCGTTGTCCTCGTGATCTACAACCAGGTGGATTACATGCTCAATAAAGATCTTGGCGTAGCCGATGATGATATCCTGAATGTAAGGCTCCAGGGTGTCGACTTCGAAAAGTTCTCGAATGAGATGTCGGCCATTCCAGGCGTTATCCAGGTGGGCGGTGTTTCGCATCGATTGGGAACCGGCGAAGATCGCGCGAGCGACTATAAGAGAAAATTCGATGACACACCCTTCGTCATGCGCGATTTCCTTGTGGATGATACTTATCTCGACAACCTTGAGCTGTCGTTTGTTGCAGGAAAGAATTTTAACGCTGCGGAAGAAGGAGGCATCGAACAGCACGTGATCCTGAATGAAAGGGCACTGAAAGAGTTTCAATTGGGAGATCCGATATCGGCAATCGGGCAAACCATTTATGTGGAAGATTCCCTGATGCTCACCGTCATCGGTGTCGTGAAGGACTTTCACTTTCGCCCGTTACATTACGAGATCGGTCCACTGGCGTTGCGATATAACCTTACCCAACTCAGATTGGCGAGCGCAAAGATCGTTCCCGGGCAGGAAAACGCCATCAAAGCTCATCTTGAAAAGCTATGGAAGAGATTCGACCAGGTACATCCCCTCGAAGCGAGGACGATGCGCGAAGAGATCGACCGCGAGTATACCAACGGTGGCTTCAGCGACATCTTAAAGGTGGTCGGTTATGTGTGTGCCCTGACCATCACCCTGGCATGTCTTGGAATGCTTGGGATGGCGATGTATTCAACACAAACACGAATTAAAGAGATCGGTGTACGAAAAGTACTCGGTGCCAATGCAACACAGGTCGTTGTCGTACTGAGCCGTTCGTTTATGCTACTGATCGCGATAGCGCTTGTCATTGGCGGGCCTATTGGCTACATGGTTGGCGGAATGTTCCTCGAGATGTTCGCGTATAAAATACAGGTCTCGTTTGGGATATTATTTAGTGGCGTTGCGACGATTGTTCTTCTTGGAGCAATAACGATAGCTTCGCAAACATGGCGGGCGGCAACGGTAAACCCGGTGAAGTCGCTTCGGTATGAATAATTTGTGATTTTGTGATTCGTAATTAATAATTAATCACGGATCACAAATCACAATCACAAATCACAATCACAAATCACAAATCTCTTATCTTTAGGTTTCACGACCTCGTCAACCTAAAGATCTATCATGGCCCATGGTTTATTAATTGATATGGACGGTGTTATTTACGGCGGCAACAACCTCATTCCCGGCGCCGACAAATTCATCGAACGGCTTCTCAGAGAAGGCATCCCATTTACGTTCATGACCAACAACAGTCAGCGCACGCGACTCGAGGCCACACGTAAGCTTAAGAGACTTGGTATTACTGTGCAGGACAAGCATATCTACACCAGTGCAATGGCGACCGCAAGCTTTCTCGCGAGCCAGGCGCCACATGGAACCGTGTACGTGTTGGGGGAGGGTGGACTTCTCACCAGCCTTACCGAGAATGGCCTCACTATGGTTGATTCGGAGCCTGATTTCGTCGTTATCGGGGAGGGAAGGAATTTTACACTGGAGATGGTAGGAAAGGCCGTAAATATGATCCTCGAAGGAGCGAAACTGATCGCTACAAACAGGGACCCATCACCAAAGAAAAAGGGATGGGACAACCTCGGTATTGCTGCAACAACTGCGATGATCGAAGAGGCGACCGGCAAAAGGGCATTCGTTATCGGAAAACCGAGTCCCGTGATGATGCGCTCAGCACGCAAGTACATCGGGTTGGAAACGGCGGAGACTACTATTATTGGCGATACGATGGATACCGATATACAGGGCGGTGTTCAGATGGGATATAAGACTATTCTTGTTTTGAGTGGCGTGTCGCGGAAGGAAGATCTTAATAATTACGCCTTCAAACCAGATATGATCGTGGAATCGATCGATTCTATAGAACTCCCTTTAAAGTGGTGGTAGCGTGGATCGCGTCGCACCCTCGTCATCCCGCCTCCGGCTTATGAAAGCCACCTGCTAAACAGAGTGTAGCGGGATCCCCGTAATCACAGCACACATCATATATTAATTCATCTTTTGTATGTAATACAAAACTATTTTACATACATTCACGTAATTAATCAAAATGAAAGGAACAAACCTCGGTGAATTCGAAGAGCTCGTTCTCCTCACCATCGCGGCATTGATGGACGAAGCCTACAGCGTTGCAGTATGCGATGAGTTGTCGCGACATACCGGCCGCTCCGTAAAGCTGGGCGTCGTGCATTCCGTCCTCAATCGCCTCGAAGAAAAAGGACTCGTGAAAAGTCAGCTGGGAGAGGCTACTAAAACCCGCGGCGGCAAACGCAAGCGATTCTATCAGCTCACCATCCCGGGAAAAGCGTCACTGGTGCGGGCAAAGTCCATGCGCGATCAACTCTGGGACAGGATACCATCGCTTGATTGGAAGAAGATATGACCGATCATCGACGAACAACCAGCAACGAACAACGAGCGACCCCTCCGCAATGGGCACAACGGTTCATTGAATGGTATTGCAGGCCCGAGCTCGCGGAAGACCTGATCGGTGACCTTAACGAATATTTCGAACGCAACGTGGAAAAGATCGGCGTTCGTCGCGCCAGGATCATTTATGTTATCGATGCATTCAAGTTCTGTAGAACATACACTGTACGAACTGTAAGATTTATCAACCTTTTTATCAGTTGGATCATGATCGGAAGCTATATCAAGACATCGACACGCAACGTGATGCGTAACAAGTTGTTCTCCGCCATCAACATCGTGGGACTCGCCATCAGCATGTCGGTCGGGCTGTTGTTGATCGCCTTTCTTCATGATCTTCGCTCTTACGACGACTTCCATAAGGATCACGACAGGATCTATCGCATCACAAACCTGCCAACATTCAATAAAGAACATAGCAGCAAGTTCGCTTCAACATCCGTTAAGACCGGCAAGCTGATCCACGACAAAGTCTCAGGCGTGGAGGCCGTTACACTGATGCGAAATGGTTTTGGTGGCGACGCAAAGATCGACGACAATGTTATTCCAATCAGCGGGTTCTATGCCGAGCCTGAATTCCTCGAAGTCTTTACCTTCCCTTTGCTCGAAGGCAACGTCGCCACAGCACTGAAAGATCCATACTCGATCGTACTCACCGAGAAATCAGCAAAGAAACTTTTCGGCAACGAAGATGCTTTAGGCAAAGTCATAACCTTCGATACGCTCCAATACAATGTTACCGGCGTGATGAAAGACGTGCCGTTCTTCTCGCACATGACCTTCGAATGCCTCGCTTCGTTTTCAACCATCGAAACATTGATGGCCAACGACAAGAACTTCATGAAGTGGACAAGTATGTGGTCGAACTACGTCTACCTCTTGTTGCCCGAGCAAGCGAACCTTCCCGCAATCCAGGCGCAGCTCGATGCTATTGCCGCAGAAGAAAACAAGGCCGACGAGAACACTGTGATCCAGCTTCAGCTTCTCCCTTTGAAGGGTATTGTTTTGGGTGAGGACCTTAGTAATACCATCGGACGTCAAATGCCTGCGATCGTCGTGTGGATCATCGGTGGACTTGCCCTGGTCGTTATCCTCTCGGCATGTTTTAACTACACCAATCTTTCTATAGCCCGATCGATGAGAAGGTTCAAAGAAGTCGGTCTTCGAAAAGTGATCGGTGCAAACAGGAACCAGGTCCGGATGCAGTTCCTTGCCGAAGCCATTGTGGTTTCACTGGCAGCCCTTGTATTCTCGTTCGTAATGTTCCTCATCATTCGTCCGCAGTTCCTTGGCATGGCACCCGAGCTTGCCGAACTGGTGAAACTCGAAGTCACTATTCCCATGGCGCTTTCCTTTGTTTTCTTTGCGATCGTTGTCGGTGTGCTGGCAGGCTTCCTTCCAGCCGTATTTCTTTCGAAGATCAGCATCACCAACGCATTGAGAGATGCTTCGTCGATCAAAGTCTTCAAACGGGTGAGCTTCCGTCGCGTACTGGTGGTAGTTCAGTACACGCTCACGCTGATGTTTATCACGGCAACGTTTATCGGCTATGTTCAATACAAAAAGATCCTGGCGTTCGATCTCGGCTTCAACACGGAAAATATTCTCAACGTACGACTGCAGGGAAACAAACCGGAGATCATCACAAAAGAACTCAGCGAGATCCCCGAAGTCACCGCTATTTCAAAGTCGGGAATGATCACCAGCGTAGGCAACTATTATGGAGGTCACATGAAATACAAAGATTCGCGCGACTCTGCTCTCGTTTGGTACAACGCAGTTGACGAGAACTACCTGCCCGTGCACGGCCATAAGCTTATCGCCGGAACGAACTTCATTGGAAGGCCTAACACACCCGAAGCAGCAACGGAGATCATCGTCAACGAGAAATTGCTGAAGCGATTTAACATGGGAGAGCCCATGAATGCACTGGGTGAAGAGCTAACCCTCGACGGCAAAAAGCTCAAGGTTGTTGGTGTAATGAAAGACTATCACTACGGAAAAGTGGACAGCAAGATCGACCCGGTGATATTCAAATACTGGAACGAGAAAGACAACGGGTATCTCAACCTCAAGATCCAGTCGAACGACATCGTTGCAACTATGGGTAAGATCGAATCAGCATGGAAAGGAGTTGACAAGGTTCATCCGATAGATGCAACGTTTTATACCGAGGCTATCGAAAAAGCTTACGGCGAGTTCTCAGCAATGATCAAGATCATCGGCTTCCTTTCATTCCTCGCGATCTCCATCGCCTCGATGGGATTATTTGGGATGGTCGTGTTCACAACCGAAACCAGACTGAAAGAGATCGGTATCAGAAAAGTGATGGGGGCCGGCTCGGGCAACCTCGTGGTACTCTTAAGCCGCGGATTTCTTTTGCTGCTCGCGATATCGGCTGTCATCGCGTTGCCACTCACATACCTGTTCTTCGAGAACGTATTGCTGACGAACTTTCCCTTCCACGACCCGGTGGGCGTGCCAGAGCTATTCGCAGGATTACTCGCTGTGCTCCTGATCGCATTCATTATGATCGGAACACAGACCATGAAAGCAGCGAGAAGCAACCCGGCCCAGGTGCTTAAAAGCGAGTAACCGGAATTCGGTGTCCAGTACTCGGTCTGGTCGTCAAATGACTGCTACCGTTCATCGTTTGCTGCTTACCGAATACTGAATTTCACTATCTTCGCGCCATTTAACAGCAGCAGGCCCGCATTGAATGGTATTTGCCAGCCTTATCTTTATTTTTTTATTCCTTCCGCTAAGTCTCACGCTGTACTTCGCATCGGGCAACAAAGCCTATCGGAACTGGATGCTCGTCATCTTCTCCATGTTCTTTTATGCCTGGGGCGAACCGTTCTGGATCATCGTTCTGATCTTCTCCGCCTCGGTCGACTTCGTGAATGCAATTTTGATGGAGCGCCACCGGCAGCACGCCAAAGCCTTCATGATAGCCTCGCTCGCCGTTAACCTCGGTTTACTTGGTATTTTTAAATACGGCGGCTTCATCGTCGAAAACATCAACACTGCTCTCGGCGTCTCGATCCCCGTTCCTTCTTTTGCATTGCCCATCGGTATCTCGTTCTATACATTCCAGACCATGTCGTATGTGATCGATGTTTACCGGGGTGAAGTACGGGCACAACAGTCGTATCTCCGTTTCCTGATGTACGTGTCGCTCTATCATCAGCTCGTTGCGGGACCGATAGTTCGTTATGCGCACGTAGAACAGGAGATCAACAATCGCACTGTATCGGGCTCCGAAATGAGCCGTGGTTTTATCCGATTCTGTTTCGGACTTTTCAAGAAAGTATACTTCGCAAATATAGCCGGCGAGATCGTCGCCCAGTTCCTGGACGTAGACCCGGCAGCCATGACAACTGGCGGAAGCTGGTATGGACTGTTAATGTTTGCACTGCAGATCTACTTCGACTTCTCTGGCTATTCCGATATGGCCATCGGTCTTGGATGGATGTATGGTTTCCATTATCACGAGAACTTCAAGTACCCGTATACCGCAACGTCGGCCACCGACTTCTGGCGCAAATGGCATATATCACTCGGTTCCTTCTTCCGCGACTACTTGTATATACCGATGGGAGGGAACAAGAAGAATGTTACCCGTAACCTGTTTGTTGTTTGGTTCCTTACGGGCCTGTGGCATGGCGCCAGCTGGAACTTCATCATGTGGGGACTTTACTTTGGTTTGCTGATCTGGATCGAGCGAGCGTTCCTCATCAGTGTTCTCGAGAAGATCCCGAAGTTCATTTCGCACGTATACCTGATATTTATTGCATTGGTAGGTTGGGCCATCTTTTACTTCACGGACCTTAGCAAATTAGGTGGTTTCTTTAAGGTGCTTTTCGGCGGCGGAGAGAACGAACGATGGAACCTGCCGTTGACCGAATCGCTGAAGAGCCATGTTTGGTGGTTGCTCGCAGCATTGCTTGTATGTATGCCTGTGTTTGGATGGGTGTCGGCATTTTTGAACAGGAAGGTGTCTGTTAAGGCCCACTTCTGGATAATGGCTGTTAGCGCTTTTGGATTATTCCTGGTTTCCGTGGCGTTGCTGGTAGGAAAGACTTTCAACCCGTTTTTGTATTTCAGGTTCTAGAATGGAAAAAGCATGACGGAAGACAATCAACATAAGAACAACTGGCCCGATAATCAAACGGGACTGATGTACAGCGCCTTCTTCATTTCGGTGTTGTGCATGGGAGGATTGTTTTCGTTGCTCGCCCCTTCGAAGGAGATATCAGAGATCGAGAACAGGAGACTCGTTCCGTTTCCCAGGTTGTCGTTGATCTCGTTCTTCGAAGGAGACTTTACGGATAGTCTCGATCTTTTCTATTCCGACAATTTTCCGGCTCGCGAAGATCTTGTGCAGCTGGCTTCCGGCATCAAAGACCTGGGCGGTTATTCGACCGGTGTTAAGTTTTATGCAAACACCGGTGGTGTGGAAGCAAACCCTGAAGTAGTAGAAGAAGCTCCGGTGATCGCAAAGATCGACACGGCGAAAAGACCCGCGAAGAAAGATTCGGTGAAGACGGCCACTCCCGACTACGATAAATCATCGTCGATCATAGTTTATGAGAACAGGGCAATACAGATGTTCAGTGGAACTCAAGAGACGGCCCGCCGCTATGCCGAAATGGTGAATCTGTACCAGCAAACTTTCGACAGCCTGCAGATCTTTGTTGTGATCGCCCCAACGCCGATCGATTTCTATTTGCCGAAGGAGTATAAGCGGTCCTCGAACTACGAGAAGAACAACATCGATTTCGTAAAAGAAAATCTTGACTCGACTATAGTGTTTGGGGATGCTTACACGGAGATCGCAAAACATACAGACCGATATATTTACTTCAATACAGATCATCACTGGACGGGCCTCGGTGCCTACTACGCGTACCGCGGATTTTGCAAGAGCGCGGGATACAATGCATACGACTTAAATCAGTTCGAGAAGAAGAAACTAAAGAAGAAGTTTCTGGGTTCGTTGTACGGAATAACCCTCGATAAGCGTTTGAGAGATGTGAAGGACAGCGTGGAATATTACAAGCTCCCTATCCCCACCAAAGCCTTCCGGTACAACATCGACTCTTCACGCTTCGAAAAGACCAGTTTGTTCAGCAACGTGGCAAATTATGCCAACTTCCTCGGAGGCGACCATCCGCTGGTTCGAATAGAAAGTGAAGTGAACACCGAGAAACTGCTGATAATCAAGGACTCTTTCGGGAACGCCGTGGCTCCCTACATGGCCCTCCATTTTGGAACAGTTTATGTAATGGATTACCGGTATTTCGACGTGAATCTGCCCGATTTTGTAAAATCTAATGGAATCACTGCAATTATGTTTTTACATAATACCTTTGCAGTTAACAATAAGTTTACGTCCTACCGTGGACGCTATTTTTTAAGCTATAAGCCGAAGGCAGAGGAGAAACCTGTTGAGGATGTTCAAGTGAAGGAGACAGATACGGTTGCTAATCACCCATAGGACTTTTTTAAAACTATGAGAGCTGTTTTTTGGATGTTTTTGTTGACGATTGGCGCTTCGGGCGCATTCGCGCAAGACTCTACTCGTTTAATTTTAACTGACTCTACTGGAGCCGGCACTCTTGCCGCAGTAGTAAAAGACTCTACGGGTATCCCGGCCGATACCGTCGGGTTCAAATTTTTCCACGACGAGTTCAACTACATAGAGTACTACAATCGCGCGGCACTCGCCGGCTTCTTCCAGAAATGGAAGGACGACAGCACTCCGAAGATCACCATCGCACACTTCGGCGACTCGCACATACAACCGGGTATTTATAGCGGCGAGGTCCGCAAGTTCATGCAGAACCTAAAGGGAGAAGGTGGCGTCGGTATCATCTTCCCGTACTCTGCAGCGAAAACATACCCGCCACTCGACTACAAGACTATTCACTATGGCAAGTGGCTGTATTCGAAAGCCCTTGAGCCTCGTCCCCGTATGCCACTCGGTGTTTCAGGCATGACGATCAGGACTATCGATCCAGCCGCCGGTTTCAACATCACGTTCCGTCAGCCGTTGCCTGCGCACTACAAGCGTCTCAAACTGTTCTTCAAACCAGGCAAGCAGAGTTTCGATTTCCGTGTGATGACGCGCAACTACGAAACTGTTGTTCCGGCCAATTCATACTCCGAAGAAAATCCGTTTGTCGAGATCATCGTTCCCGACAGCACCAACTTCGTGCACGTGCAGATGTTGAAGACACGCGACGAACAACTGAACTTCGAATTCTATGGGCTTAGCCTCGAGAGCGAACAGAACCGTGGACTTGTCTATCACTCGCTCGGTGTTGGCGGTGCACCCTATACTGCTGTGCTCGAACAGGTGATGATCGATAGTCAACTGCCGGCGCTTCAGCCCGACCTTATCATCCTGGATTATGGCACGAACGACTTCCTGTATAGTGGCAAGATCCCGGCCCAGCTTGGAAGGCAGATCGTTCAAACGATCAACTGGATACGCCAGCTTGCACCCGATGCGGCGATATTGCTTACTAGTGCGCAGGACATGTATCGTCACGGGATGAACATTGCCGCGGCGAAAGAGTTTTCGAATATGGTACGTCGCATAGCGCGCGAGCAGAACTGCGCGTTCTACGATTGGTATCGCGTGTCGGGCGGACAATATGCGATGGCGAAATGGGTGTCGGCCCGATTGGCCCGACCGGATTATATACACCTGAGCAAGGAAGGCTATTTGTTGAAGGGAAGGTTGTTCACGCAGGCGTTCACTCATACTTACCAGCGGTTTGTTGAGAACACTCAGCTCGATTCGCTGGTGATGGATAATATTTCAGGGTTTAATATTGATTCGGCCCTCATTGCGAACGAGGTTAAAATGCCGGACCTGATCGTGACACGTCACAGGATCAGGAGTGGTGAGACGCTTTCGGAGATTGCGGATAAATACAACGTGAGTGTTGGTTCTATTATGGCCAGCAATCATTTAAAGAACTCGAGGATCGTTGCCGGAAAAACGTTGACTATCAATCACCGACCATTGCGTTCGACACCTGCCAACGTCGTAGCTTCCTCTTCGCCCGTCGCCCGTCGCCCCCAGGCAGACAAGCCCACAGTAAGACCAGATGATCCCAACGTCATTCAGTACAAAGTAGAGTCGGGCGACACCCTTGGTCATATCGCCGAGAAGTATCACACCTCCGTAAAGGACATCAAGAAGCTTAATGGTCTTCGCAGCTCGAAGATCGTGGCGGGCAATGTGTTGTTGATCCAGGTGAGGAATTAGCAATTTTCGAGAAGCTATTTTTCCGGGTCAGTCTATTATCTTTAAGATATAGACCTGCACCTCATGCCTATCAATAAAGACGCCTCGAAAGAGATCGCTGCCTATATAAAAGACCTTCCCGAACCTGCAAAATCCATCTGCACCAAGCTGCGGGCCATCATCCTCAAGGCCGTTCCCGATATCAGAGAAGACTGGAAATGGGGACCGAACTATAACTACGAAGGAATGGTATGCGGCGTTGGTGGTTTCAAAAAACACGCCGTTCTTCACTTCTTCAATGGCAAACAGATGAAAGACTCCCGCAAGCTCTTCAACTTCGGTGAGGGAAATGACTTCAGCCGGAGCATCAAATTCAACGATGTAAGTGAGGTCAACGACAAATACATCGCCGAGTATGTAAAGGAATCCGCCGCAATCAATAAAGGTGGGTACAAACGATCGAAAGTTTCAAAAGAAGCCGTTTGTCCCGACGACCTTTACAACGCCCTTAAGAAAAAACCGGTAGCGAGAAAGTTCTTCGACTCACTGGCCAATGGATACAAGAATGAATTCATTGAGCTCGTGGAGACTGCGAAGCGACAAGAAACCCGCGATCAAAGAATTCAAAAAGTAGTTGGACTTTGTGCAGATGGGACCAAGCTTAACGATAAGTATAAAAAATGAAACGACTGGTACTCCTGGCAATCGTGATCGTTGCCTGCTCACAAGAAAAAGAAAGACAAAAACAATCTCAGCAACCCGTTCTTGAATCTGTCCAGAAATATTCGATACCGAAGTTCGTCGATAGCGCTGCGTTCTCGAACCTGCCGAAATATTACCCGGTGGTCGACATGGTCTTCAAAAATTATGCGACGAAGAATCATTTCCCTTCTATCGCCTATGGTATCGTAGTCGGTAACCAGCTCGTGTACTCGAATGCTATCGGTAATGCAAATGTTAAAAAAGATTTCAAGGCTTCGACAAAGAGCTTATATCGCATCGCATCCATGAGCAAGAGCTTTACAGCCATGGCCATCCTCAAGCTTCGCGACGAAGGCAAGCTCAGCATCAACGATCCGGTTTCAGAATATATTCCCGAGATCAACGGTGGCGGCGCACTTACAACGGATGCCCAACCGATCACCATTCTTAACTTACTTACCATGTCGGCCGGATTTCCCGAAGACAATCCCTGGGGCGATCGCCAGCTCGCCGATAGCGAACAGGAACTACTCGACCAGGTGGAGAATGGCATTTCGTTCTCGAACG
Organism: uncultured Ohtaekwangia sp.; assembly: GCA_964490505.1. Classification (GTDB taxonomy): domain Bacteria; phylum Bacteroidota; class Bacteroidia; order Cytophagales; family Cyclobacteriaceae; genus ELB16-189. The sequence goes on from CAZBCP010000005.1 coordinate 67,773, forward strand.
TTCCCGGTGTTGCATTCGAATACAGCAACATGGGCTTCGCATTACTGGGCAAGATCATCACTAATGTCTCGGGCATGCCTTATCAAAAGTATATCACCGATAACATCATGAAGCCGATCGGTATGAACGATTCGAAGTGGGAGTATACCGAGATCCCCGCCGAGGTATTTGCACCCGGCTATCGTTGGGAAGATGATAATTGGAAAGAAGAACCCATCCTGCACGACGGGATTTATGGCGCCATGGGCGGGATGATCTGTTCGATAGAAGATTTTGCAAAGTATGTGAGCCTGCATCTTTCGGCGTGGCCACCACGTAACGAAGCCGACAACGGGCCCGTGAAGCGCAGTTCGATACGCGAGATGCACCAGCCCTGGCGCGTTAGCGGTGTGTTTGCCAACGCGAAAACAAGAACAGGGGAACCTTGTGCAGTAGGCGGCGGCTATGGATATGGTCTCGGCTGGCGGCAAGACTGCAACGGCACCATAAGGATTGCACACAGCGGCGGACTTCCCGGCTACGGCAGCCAGTGGGCTATTTATCCGGAGTACAACATCGGTGTTGTATCTTTCAGCAACCACACCTATGGAGCACCAGGCCTGGCAAATGCTATTGTGCTCGATACGCTGATCCAACTCGCAGGCATCAAGAAAAGATCGTTGCCTCCCTCAGAAATACTGACGAAGCGCAAGGAGGAGATCATGGAACTAATCCCCGATTGGAAAGATGCAGAGTCTAAAGACATGTTCGCGGAGAACTTCTGGCTCGATCACGATCTCGAACACCGAAGAAAAGCAACTGCCGACATATTCGCAGAAGCAGGAAAGATCGTTCGCTTTACCGATCTCCAACCAGAGAACCAGTTACGTGGATCATTCACCATCGAATGCGAGAAAAAGAACGTTCGCGTATTTTTTACATTAACACCAGAACGGTCGGCCTACATTCAACAACTAGATATCGAACTACAATGAAACAGGTATTCATCTTCTTACAGGTCGTTCTATTTGTATCGGTCGGTTATTCTCAGCCTGTTGATCTTTTCAACGGCAAGGATCTTTCCGGATGGGATACATTTTTGCCCAAAACTGGTTTGAACAACGACCCCAAAAAAATCTTTTCAGTTGTCGACATCGATGGCAAACCCGCGATGAAAATTTCGGGTGAAGAGTTCGGCGGCGTGTCGACTGTTAGTGAATATGCCGATTATCATTTGACTGTCGAGTTTCGTTGGGGCCAGGCAAAGTATGCTCCCAAGCTCAACGATAAACGCGACAGCGGTTTGTTATATCATGGCGTTGGTGAGCACGGCGCCGGCGACGGGTACTGGCTTCGAAGCCAGGAGTTCCAGGTGCAGGAAGGCGACTGCGGCGACTACTGGGGTGTTGCCGGCGGATCGTTCGATATTCCCGTGATGAAGAAAGACAAGAACTACATCTATAGCGCTAATGGCGACATGTTCACGTTCAACGAAACGAGTGCGCTCGGTCGTCATGTTATCAAGAGTCCCGATGCCGAAAAGCCGAGCGGCCAATGGAATACACTCGAACTCTATTGCTTTGGTGACTCAGCCATCCATGTCGTAAATGGAGTGGTTGTGATGAAGCTCTATCGCAGCAATCTCAAAAAGGGCAAGATCCAGTTCCAGAGCGAAGGAGCGGAGGTTTACTACAGGAATATCAAGATCGAAAAAATCACTAAAATGCCCGCGATCGGACAGTGATCCGGTAATTTCGCACACGTTTCTGTGCGACAGGCAGGCTACCCGAGCTCGTTTCAGGTCCGTTTTTTCCCGGCTCACTACACGCAATTCCCAGGTGAGTCTCTTATCGCAAAAACTGGCGCGATATTCACGAACTGGGCTGCAAACCACGCACCTAGCACCACGCACCTAGCACCTATCACCAAGCACCATGTTAAGAAACTACATCAAGATCGCCTTCCGCGCCCTGGTGCGCAGCAAGGCCCATTCTGCCATTAACATCATCGGCCTTAGCCTGGGGATCGGTGTGTGTATCCTCATCGTTCTGTTTGTGAAAGACGAATGGACATTCGATAAGTTCCACTCGAAGGTGGATCGGATCTATCGTGTTCATGCAAAAGAAGACTGGGGCGAGAACCAGGTATTTGCATACGCCAACACGCCGCTCGCTATGGGCCCGACGCTCAAGGACAATATTCCTGAGATAGAAAATCAGGTTCGCTATAACCGGTTTGCTACACAAGTGAAGGTCGACGACCAGGTATACAACCAGGCGGTAACGATCGTTGGACAGGACTTCTATAAAGTTTTTGACTTTCGTCTTCGCGCCGGCTCGACCGAAGGCATTCTTGACAGGCAGTCTACTGTTGTTCTTACTCCTTACTTCGCCAAGAGATATTTCGGCAATGTCGATCCCGTCGGCAAGACGATGTCGATACAACTGCGGGAAACCTTTTATGATTTTACGGTTGCCGCTATCAGCGAGCCGGCTCCAACAAACTCAAGTCTCCGTTTCGAGGTTTTGATCTCGGATGTTAATTATCCCAGGATGTATGATCAGAAGGCCCTGACATCCGCATGGTTCTCGATCGATCCTGAAACTTATGTGCTGTTGCGCGAAGGTGTCGATGAAAAAGATGTTGAAGCGAAGTTTCCCGCTCTGTTCAAGACGATCCTTGGCGAAGATAGATTCAAAGAAAGCAAGTACACGGTAGGGCTTCAGCCAATGGCTTCAATTCATCTCGATACAAGCTATCCTCTTGGCGAAGCACCCGTAAGCGATCCGAAGTACAGTCTCATATTGGCGGCCATAGCTGCACTGATCTTGTTGGTCGCATGTATCAACTTCGTTACGTTGTCCATCGGCCGTTCGCTGAAACGTGCGAAGGAGGTTGGTATTCGAAAGGTCGTCGGCGCTGCGAGGCAGCAGCTCGTCACACAGTTTATTGGCGAGGCAATAGTGATCACAATGATATCTATGATCATTGGGGTAACCCTTGCCGTTTTGTGTATGCCCACATTCAATCAACTGTCGGGTAAAGAGCTGATCTTTCCTTTCGACGGATTTTTGCTTGGCATCGTGGGATCACTTCTTCTCATCATAGGATTGATCTCAGGAAGCTACCCGGCTTTCGTGCTGTCGGCATTCAGACCCGTTGCTATACTTAAGGGCGGCGGTATGCAATCGATGGGAAGCAAACAAACGCTGCGTAAAGCCCTTGTCGGTGTCCAGTTGGTGCTGTCGATATTCCTGGTTACATGCACGCTGGTGATGCGCAACCAGCTGCAGTTCCTACAAAATAAGAATCTTGGTTTCAATAAGGAACAGCTCGTTGTTGTTCCAATGAACCTTCCGCGTGGCCCGAGAATGACCGAGCTTGCGAAGACCGGCTTCGCGAAAACAGAACAGTTTAAGATAGCCCTTACCGGCAGACCCGGTATTAAGGAAATGGCAGCAGCCGCGCACGACTTTGGCCACGGTGGGTGGGTGAACGTTGGCTACACCGACGATAAAAGTGTCTACCATGTTTTCAATACCAACTTCATCGACGACGATTACATTCCGGTAATGCAGATGGAGATCGTGCAGGGCCGCAACTTCGATGATGCAAATCCTGCCGACAAACGTCGCTCATTGATCGTTAACGAGGCCTTCGTAAAGGAATATGGCTGGGGTGATGCCATTGGTAAGAGATTACCCGGAAAGAATTTTGGCGATCACGAGATCGTCGGTGTTGTGAAAGATTTCAATTACTCGTCGCTGTACACCAAAGTGGAACCGTTGGCCCTTATGATGGACCCGGAAGTATTGGCTTCAGGTATCGAGAACATCAACGTAGACAGCCGCCCGGTACCCAAACTCATGGTTCGTTTGAAAGCAGGAGAGACCGCTGCAGGCATCGAAGAGATCAAGAAGGCGTGGAATCAATTGTCAACAGGGGAGGAGTTCCGTTTCTTCTTCGTCGACGAGTCGCTCAACGCGCTTTATGCAAGCGACCAGAATCTAGGTAAGATCGTAAGCATCGCCACTATCCTTGCCATTCTGATCGGTAGTCTCGGATTGTATGGGCTTGCGTCTCTCGCCATGCAGAACCGGACAAAAGAGATCACTATCCGCAAAGTTCTCGGCGCCACCGAGGGTTCTCTTTTACTGTTGTTGTCGCGCGAGTATGTTATCCTGATCATTGTCTGCCTGCTGATATCGGTGCCCCTGACGGTTTACATGATGCAGGGTTGGCTTTCTACATTCGAGTATCGCGTGCCGATAGGCTGGCTGGTGTTTATTATTTCCGGTGCCATATCTTTGGTTATCGCGATGCTAACGATTGGTCATCAGACCCTGAAGACAGCATCGACACAACCAGCACAAGCGCTTAAGTATGAATAATAGACGTCTCCCAGCACCCCGCACCTAGCACCCAGCACCTAGCACCATGATCAGAAATTATCTACTCACAGCCCTTCGCAGCTTTTTAAAGCATCGCACATTTACATTTCTTAATGTCACAGGCTTGTCATTAGGTCTCGTCGCAAGCTTATTGATCCTCCAGTACGTTAAATACGAGAAGAGCTTCGATAAATTCCACGACCGTGCTTCCGACATCTACCGTGTAGAGTATGACTTCTGGCAGAATGGTAAGCTGCGCTTCGAATGTGCCGCTGCCGTACCGGCGGTTGGTCCTGCTTTAAAAAATAACTTCCCCGAAGTCGAGCGTTTCACAAGACTCTATCCCATGAACGGTGTGGTCAGCTACGATAGTCCCGAGAATGGATTTATCGCACATCGTGAAGAAAAAATGCAGATCACCGATTCTTCGGTGTTCAAGGTGTTTGGATGGAAGCTGTTGAAAGGTGATAAAGACGAAGTACTAAGCGGTCCCAACAAAGCCGTTATCTCCGAGAAAGCTGCTAGAAAATATTTCGGTGTCGCCGATCCGATCGGTAAACGGATCAAGATCGGTAACGATCTCAACTACGAAGTTACAGGCGTCTTCGAAGACATTCCTGAAAACTCCCACATCAAATTCGACTTCCTGCTTTCGTACGAGACTCTGTATGATCCAGGCGAAAGCCCTACCGAAGCCAGCGCTCAGACGAGCTGGGGCTGGTACGATTTCAATACCTATGTCTTGTTACGTCCCGGCACCGACGTTCCAGCGTTGCAGGCGAAATGGGATCAGTATGTTTATAACCTTCGCCACGAAGACTGGAACAAGCGCAACAACAAACAGGCGTTCGTATTGCAGCCGATGACCGACATTCACCTGTATGCCAACCTTCTTCAGGAATCGGAACCCGACGAGCGTGGCGATGGCGATTCGGTTTATGCGCTGACCTTCATAGCTCTCTTTATTCTGATAATCGCATGGGTGAACTACATCAACCTCGCTACGGCAAAATCATTCGACCGTGCCAATGAAGTCGGTGTGAGGAAGGCAATGGGCGCACAGGCCGGACAACTGATGCGTCAGTTCTTGTCGGAGTCGTTGCTCGTTAACTTGTTCGCTTCGGCTATCGCGGTGCTCGCTGTTCGTTTGTTGTGGCCGTCCTTTGCCGATCTGTCCGGTCGACCGATCCCGGTCTCTTATATGCTCGATGCGGACTTCTGGCTGTTGCTCACCGGCTTGTTTTTGGTAGGCACACTGTTGTCAGGATCTTACCCTGCTTTGGTGCTGTCGCGTTTCAAGCCGGTGGTTGTTCTCAAAGGAAAGGTGATGCGTACATCACAGGGAAGTATCCTTCGAAAGACCCTGGTGGTTGTGCAATTCGGAATGTCCGTTGTGTTTATCGTGGGTTCTATTGTTGTCTTCCAACAACTTAAGTTCATGCGTCAGCAAAAGTTGGGTATCGATATCACAAGGACGTTAGTTGTGAAGGGTCCCGGGATTGTCGATTCGACCTTCCGTAACAAAACCGAGAGTTTCAAAACAGAAGCGCTCCGCATTCCAGGCGTGAAAAGTATAACAGCAGCGACCAACGTCCCGGGCGACGAGATCTTTTGGGCAGGTGGACTCCGCCGCCTGGTGGGAGGCCCCGAAGGGAACATTCAGGGTTATACAGTTGGTATCGACTACGACTACATCAATGCATTCGATCTCACGCTGCTGGCAGGACGAAGCTTCGATCTTCAACATCCCGATGATGAGCATTCAGTAATACTCAATCGCGCGATGGTCGAAGCTTTGGATTTTAAAGACCCCGAGAGCGCGATCAATGAACAGATCATACAGGGAGATACATTTCGCATTGTGGGTGTTCTCGAAAATTATCACCAGATGTCGCTGAAGGAAGCTGTCGTACCGCTGATCTTCCGATATACGCCCACATTTGCGAGGTTCTATGCCCTCAAGATCGAGAATGAAGACAGCAAGAGCGTACTGGCTGCGATGGAACAACCGTGGAATACATTTTTTCCGGGCAACCCGATTGACTATTTTTATCTCGACCAGTTCTTTAACCGGCAGTATGAATCGGACCGGCAGTTCGGGAGCATCGTTTCGTTGTTTACCGTGCTGGCGATCTTCATAGCCTGCCTCGGATTGTTCGGACTGGCGTCGTTCCTTACCACACAAAGAACCAAGGAGATCGGCATCCGCAAGGTGCTTGGATCCAGCTCATCGAACATCGTGCTGCTTTTGTCGAAAGGCTTTATACAGCTCGTTTTGGTGGCAAATCTGCTTGCATGGCCCCTCGCCTGGTATTTGATGGACACCTGGCTGCAAAATTTTCCTTACAGGATACAACTAAATCCCGTTTGGTTCATCATAGCAGGTATGGGGGTCGTGCTGATCGCATTTGTGTCGGTAGGAGTGCAGACGTTGAAAGCAGCGTTGGTAAATCCGGCAAAGACATTAAAGTACGAATAACAGCAAACAGCCACCAAGCCACCTAACCACCTGGCCGCCATGATAAGAAATTTCATCCTTGTAGCCTTTCGTTCGATGGCCCGCCAGCTGTCGTACTCGATCATCAATGTTGTTGGACTTGCCATAGGCATAGCATGTAGCCTGGTGATCTTCCTTTTTGTTTATGGAGAGTGGAGCTACGATCGCAACTGGACAAATTCGGAACGCATCTACAAAGTGGGAGTGTCGTTCTTCAACATCGGTAATTTTGGTAACGGTCCCGAACGACTTTTCAATGTTCTTCCGGAACAGTTCGACGGCATCGAAGCAGCAACGCGCGTTCGTCGGGACAACGACCTGCTGATGACGGTGAACGATCAGCTCTTCCATGAAAGCTCCGTTTTCTTTACCGACTCTTCATTCTTCAAAGTGTTTCAATACGAGTTCATCGCCGGCAAAGGCATCACGGCTCCGAACGATATTGTGATGACAGTGACCGGCGCGAAAAAGTATTTTGGTACAACAGATGTGCTCGGTAAGTCGATACTCATCGGTGCCGACAAGAAAGAGTTCTTCGTAACTGGAGTTGTTAAAGACCTGGATTTCAATTCGACAGTTAAGGCGGATGTTTTCGTGGCGAATCACGCGCAGCTTACCGACAGTCCGGTTTGGAGCTCGGCCTCGTTCTACAATTTCCTCGTACTAAAACCGAACAATACACAAGCCGATCTACAGGCAGCCATCGATCGGGTGATCGAGAAGAATGTGTTCCCCGAACACGGAAAGATGATGGGCATCGCAACGCTGGAGGAGTTTAAGAACAATGCGAACGCGGTTAAGCTTCATGTACAACGTCTCCGCGACATCTATCTTCGGTCCACACTTAATTATGAGTTGACGGCCGGTGGCAATGAGGCAAACATTTATGTATTCTCTGCGATATCGGTATTCATTCTTGCATTAGCTGGCGTGAATTTTATCAACCTCACTACAGCAAGGGCATCGCGCCGTGCGAAGGAGGTCGGAATTCGCAAGACCATGGGAACCTCGAGGAAGCGCTTGATCGCACAGTTCCTCACCGAATCCATCATGATCAGTACCATCGCAATGATCCTTTCGTTGCTGCTTGCCGAGATCTTCCTGTTGGCGTTTACTTATGTAACCGGCACACCGTTGCTCACGACGATCTGGAAGAATCCTCCCACCGTTCTGTTGTTCGCCGGATTCTCCGTGCTCGTTGGAATTTGTTCGGGACTCTATCCGGCATTCTATCTCACTGCATTCAATCCTGTAAGGGTATTGAAAGGGAACGTTTCGGCGCGAGGTGGTGCGGGTTTCCGCAACGTACTTGTCGTCTTCCAGTTTGCCGTCTCGATGATCCTTATCGTGTGCGCGTTCATTGTTCAACAACAACTTCACTTCGTTCAAACAAAAGAACTCGGCTTCGATCAAAACAACGTGCTTACGATCGACGGACTTTATAATGTCGATAAGAGTAAAGCCGAAGCGTTGCAGAACGAGCTGAATCGCCAGTCCGGCGTGCTTAAATCAGCGACATCGGTAGGAGAGCCCGGAAGCACAAGATTCGTGAGCTTCTATATGCTGCAGACCAAAGACATGCCCGAAGGTATGACCATCAATACGTACGTCGTCGACGATCAGTATCTCGACCTCATGGGAATCAAGCTTATACAAGGCCGCAACTTCGACAGGAACCTCGCCTCCGATAGTTCGTCCATCATCTTAAATGAAGCCGCTGCGAAAGCTCTTGGTATCGCCGAGAATCCTATCGGTGCCGTTATCAATGAAACCGATAAGGTGATCGGCATCGTGAATGATTTTCATTGGCAGTCATTACACCAGGAGATCGGACCGGTCTCTTTCAGGCCAAATAAGAGGATCGGGCAAATGAGCTTTAAGCTCGAACCAGGTCACGTAAAAGATTTCCTCGCCGTTGCCGAATCGAAATGGAAGGAGATAGAACCCAATAAAACTTTTACCTACCATTTTGTCGATCAAAACTTTGCCGACATGATGAAGAAGGACGAAGTATTTGGTAAAGCGATCAATCTGTTCACCTTACTTGCCGTGTTCATCTCATGTCTCGGCCTCTACGGCCTCTCTGCCTACACTGCAGAGCAACGCACCAAAGAGATCGGTATCCGAAAGGTTCTTGGAGCATCGTCGTCGCAGATCGTGCTGATGCTCAATCGCAAGTTCACAATCCTGGTAATGCTGGCTATAGCCATCAGTATTCCCCTGTCCATGTGGCTCATCTCGCAGTGGCTCGACGACTTTGCTTATAAGATCTCACCAGGTGCCGGGGCATATATCGGGTCTGTTGTTATCGCGCTCATCACCGCGTGGGTAACGGTGAGCCTGCACTCCGTGCGCGCGTCGTGGGTGAATCCCAGTCAGGCGCTGAAATACGAATAATTTATTGATTATCAACGGCTTGAAATAGGCCGCGCTGATTTGTATAACAAAATATATAGAAATGCGTACATTAGTTTTACAAAGTATATACTAATTGGGTAGCAGGTGCTGTTGCGCCGCGGCCTTTCAAAAAAACAATACAGCTAATGAGCAAAGAATTTCTCGGCGAGTTTGAAGAGCTCGTCCTCACCATGGTCGGCATCCTGCAGGAAGATGCTTACGGCAACGCCATCGTGGCCGAGATCAAGCAGCGCGTGGGCCGTGAAGTGAACCTCAGCGCCGTGCACGTAACACTGTACCGCCTCGAAGACAAAGGCTATGTGAAATCGAACATGGGCGGCGCCACCAACTCGAGAGGTGGAAGGCGGAAGAGGATCTTCCAGATCACTAATGCCGGCCTTGCACTACTGCAGTCAATGAAAGAAGCGCGGACCGACTTGTGGAAGCTGGTGCCGCAGTTGAAGATCGTTGGAATAGGTTAAGTGAAAGATCCCAGGATAGTACGATGGACCATCGGCTTCGTACGATGGTTTTGCCCCGAGAGTTTAATCGAGGGGATCGAAGGCGATCTGCTGGAAGCCTACGATACCGACGTTGCAAAAAACGGACAGCTCATAGCGGGGCGACGGTTAATATGGAACTCGATGAAGTTCTTCAGGCTGTCGATCATTCTCAGGAATAAAATTACATACAGGAACAACCACCTTACCATGTTAAGAAACTACTTCAAGATCACTCTTCGCAACATTGCGAGAAGCAAAGGATATTCATTCATCAATATCTTCGGATTATCGCTCGGCATCGCGTGCTGCCTGCTTACGACAAACTACGTCGTGTTCGAATTCAGCTTCGACAATTTTCATCCAAACGTCGATCGTACGTATCGTGTCGATAACACCATGATCTGGCGTCCCGATGGGGGAGTGTGGGGATCGACTACTCCGGGGTTGGCTCCATTGCTTTCACATGATTACCCGGAGGTGGAAGAAGCAACCAGGATCAATACACCTGGCGATTATGTCGTCCGTTACACGAATGAAAATGGCGACGTCGCTGCATTTAATGAGACGCTCATATTCGCAGCGGATTCGAACTTCTTCAACTTCTTTGGTTTCAAGTTGAAGGAAGGCGATGCGAGGACTGCGCTTCGTGGACCGGATCGCGTAGTGATCACTGATCAGGTCGCGAAAAAACTTTTTGGTGATAAGCCCGCCGTGGGAAGGATTGTCCAATTTGGCAACGATCGCACGTCGATTGAGATCTCAGGCGTGGTCGAGAAGCTACCCGAGAATACACACTTTCATTTCAATTACCTGTTGTCGATGGAGACCAACAAGGCGGTTAAGCGAAATGAGAATAACTGGTTCTGGACCCAGGTCGTTACGTATGTCCGCCTGATTCCGGGTGCCGATCGTGTTGCACTTGAGGGCAAGCTGGCGCTGGTTGGAGAGAATACTATTAAACCGATGTTCCAGGCTGCCGGTGTGAACTATGAGGCTTTCATGAATGGAAAAGGCGCGTGGGAGTTTTATCTCAGGCCGATGCGCGATGTTCATCTCAGGTCTGGTGACAATCGCCTTGGAGCAGTCGGCGATGTGCGCTATGCATACGCATTCGGAGCCATCGGTTTGTTTGTGCTGATCATCGCCGCAATCAACTTCGTGAACTTGTCGACCGCTCGGGGAACGAAGCGCGCCCGCGAGGTTGGCGTTAAGAAGGCGCTTGGGGCATTGCGCAATTCGCTGATCTCACAATTCCAGGCTGAGTCGATCTTCCTTGCTTTCTTTTCGATGATCCTCGCGATCCCTTTGGTGGAGACGCTTCGATTGCTAATTGTAGCGATCATGAAAGACGATCTTCCATTCACGTTGTGGGACAACCCGATGTTCCTGGCCGCGTTACCCTTCACGGCGATCGTTGTAGGCTTCCTCGCCGGTCTGTATCCATCATTCTACCTTACGTCATTCCTTCCTGTCCAGGTGCTGAAAGGAAAGATTGCTTCAGGCATGGGCAACTCGGCGTTGCGTGGCTCCCTGGTCGTTGTGCAGTTCACGATCTCGATAGCTCTGCTTATAGGCACCGTCGTGGTCGTTCAGCAAATGGAATTTATCCGCACTACGAGTCTCGGCTTCGATAAGGAACGCACACTGGTCATCAACTACGCAGAGAAACTCGGCGATCATATCACGGGGTTTCGCGATGAGGTGAGCAGCATGCCGGGTGTAATTAACGCTTCTATCTCGCAAGACGTTCCGAGAAACATCGGCTACCAGGATGTATACATGGCCGAAGGAAGCGACGTGAAGCTGCCGGTCACTGCTCTAAAGATCGACGATCATTTCTTTGATGCCTTCGGCCTCACGCTGGTCGCAGGTAGAACGCCCGACCAGGCACACAATGCCTCCGACAAGCAGGCGATTGTTGTGAACGAAACCCTCGTGAAGCTTTTTGGTTGGACACCGGAAGAATCTCTCGGGAAGAAGATCATCTATCCCGCCGACGATAGCGCGAGACATCCGATCATCGGCGTGGTAAAAGACTTTCATTTTCAATCTTTGCGCGAGAACATTAATCCGATGTTCATGAATTCAATTGATGCAAACACATGGGGAACCATGCGCGTGGTGTCGGTAAAATATAAGACGGACGATCTTCCCGGACTTATCCGATCGATCGAACAAAAATGGAACGCCACTGTAGAGCAGACGCCGATGGACTTCTCCTTCCTGGAGGACGACATCGCGCGTGCTTATAAAGAGGATCAACGATTGGGAGATCTCTTTGCAATTTTTGCCTGCCTTTCGATCATCATTGCGATGATCGGCCTGGTCGGCCTGGTGGCGTATTCGGCAGAAGGTCGTAAGAAGGAGATAGGGATACGAAAGGTGCTCGGGGCATCGCGGTCGGTTATCGTGATGATGATGAACAGTAATTATGTGAAACTGATCGTTATAGGTCTATTGATCTCGACACCCTTGTCGTGGTATGCGATGAATTTGTGGCTGGAGTCATTCAAGTTCAAGATTGAGATCAATCCGCTCGTATTCGTTTTCTCAGGGCTCGCGGTAATGGTCGCCGCATTGTTGAGTGTCGCGTATTTGTCGCTGCGTGCCGCTTCGGTAAATCCTGCTAATGTCCTAAAGGAAGAGTGAGTTACGAAGATAAGTCATGGCATCACTAAAGCCATGCCACGACTTCCGGAAAACCTGACAAAATAAATGATCGAGCCTCCGAAAATATTGATAAAGTTCCTCGAAAGATTTTGTCCGCCGCAACTTCATGAGAGCATCGAGGGGGACCTTCTGGAACAGTTTTACCTGGATGTAAATACACACGGCGTTGCCATCGCGAAACGAAAATTTGCATGGAACGTGATCCGCTTCTTCAGGCTCGAAATACTTCTCAGGAATAAATACAAGAAAAAACCAATCAACGCCATCATGGTAGGAAATTACTTCAAGGTCGCCGTAAGGAACATCCAGAAGCGAAAACTGTATTCCTTCATCAACGCATTCGGCCTCAGCATAGGCATCGCATTCTGTATGCTCATCTGGCTCTTCATCCAGGATGAACTCAGCTTCGATCAGTTCCACCTAAACAAGAACAACATCTATCGCATCGAGGGAATAAGCTTCGACGCCTGGTCGTCCGGCAAAGACATTAAAGACAGGTGGCAACGTGATCCGTGGCTACAGATGGGTCTTGGTCCCGCCATACAGGAAGAATGTCCCGAAGCGGTGGGCGTTACCCGGTTTGCCGGTGGCAGCGCAATCTTTACTTATAAAGACAAAGTATTTTCCGAGCGACTGGACTATATCGATAAGGACTTCTTCAAGATGTTCTCTTTCCCGTTGCTGAGTGGCAATGCGGAGTCTCTTTTTAAAGACAAGCGGGAAATTGTTCTTACGCCAGCCGTCGCAGAAAAATATTTCGGTAACGAAGATCCAATCGGTCAATCGATACATCTCAACTTCGGCGACAACCAGGATGTGTTCGTAGTCACCGGGATCATCCAGGCGCCGCCTGCAAATTCGAGTCTCGACTTCCAGGTATTGATACCACAAGAGAACCGGCATTCCTACGAGCGAATGACAAAGAACTGGGGAAGCAGCAACACTCCCACTTTCGTCCAGCTTCGCGCCGATGCCGACACCACATTGTTCAGAAGGAACCTCGCAGAAGTTTGTAAAAAGTATTTCGGGCCTGTCGAGGAGCGCTGGAAAAAAGAGGCTTCCATAAAAGTACCGGAAGGTGTCAAGCTGCTCGAGTTTGCATTTACCCGGCTCCCCGAGGTCCATTTGAGATCAGAAATAAGCTGGCACAAGGTCAGCGACAAAAAATATTCATACATCCTCGGTGGCATTGCATTCCTGATCCTGTTAATAGCGAGCATCAACTACATCTCTTTGGCACTCACAACATCTGCTGCAAGGCGAACCGAGGTTGGTATCCGGAAAGTGGTCGGTGCATTACGAAAACAACTCTTTTATCAGTTTGGATTCGAGTCGATCATACTCGCCGTGTTGTCGATGATTGTTGGATTCGTGCTCGTACTGTTATTCCTTCCGGCGTTCAATGATTTCACTGCGAAAAATATTCAGTTAAAGGAAGTGAACTGGGCCTTGTTCGGCCTGGTTGGTATTGCACTTGCCTTAACTGTTGGGGTGCTCGCCGGAAGTTATCCATCGATATTTCTTGCGCGCTTTAAACCGGCGGCGGTATTAAAAGGTAAGTTCACCACGAAACTCCAGGCGGGTTTCACGCGGCCACTCGTTGTCCTGCAATTTGGGATGTCCGCTTTCCTGATCGTCAGCTCCGTGGTGATGTACAGGCAGATGTCGTTCATCGCTACAAAAGATCTCGGTTTCGATCAGCACTCGGTGTTGTCGGTGCCGACTCAATCGGGTTGGAACAACGAAGCCGAGAGGGTGTTCACGACGTTTAGAACAGAACTCGAAAAGATCCCCTCCATCGAAGGAGTCGCCGGTATCAGTCAACCATTTGCCGACGGTTTCAATCGTTATGGATATGAGATCGATGGTGTAAATCGTATGGCATACGTATATGCCGTCGACCACGATTTTATTAATACGCTTGGTATGAAGCTCGTGTTCGGCAGGAACTTCGACCCCTCGATACAAACCGATTCGACGGCGGTGATCGTTAACGAGGCGCTCGTACGCGATATGGGCTGGACTGACATGAGCGACCAGTATCTCAACTGGAGGGAAGATTCGACAAGCCGCGGTTATAAGGTGATCGGTGTCTTAAAGGACTTTAATTTCCAATCGCTCGAATCGAAGATCGATCCGCTGTTACTCACGCTCGACCGCAAAGAGGGCGGACACATCATGTCTTCATACATAAAGATGTCGCAGGATGATATTCCCGGTACGATATCGAAGGTTGAATCGGCCTGGAGATCGCTGTTCCCCAACAAGCCATTCGAATATAAGTTCCTCGATGAGACGATCGCAAAGCAGTACCAAAGCTATGAGCGACGTATGAACATCATGGCTACCGCAACGGGCTTCGCGATATTGATCTCATGTCTCGGTCTGTTCGGACTTGCCGGCATCAATGCCATCAATCGCACCAAAGAGATCGGCATACGCAAGGTTATGGGCGCCGACATTAGAAGCATTTTCATTTTGCTGAACAGGCAATATGTTTGGCTTTCGCTAATCGCGTTCATCCTCGCAATACCCTTCTCGTGGTACGTTATGGACCAGTGGTTGTCGGGCTTCGAGTTCAGGATCTCGATGGGGTGGGAGCTGTTTGCAGTGAGCATCGCAGCAGGACTTTTGGTAGCCCTTGCTACGGTCAGCTACCATGCGGTCCGCGTTTCACTCATAAATCCTGCGGATACACTCAAATATGAGTAGGCTTCGATGTAACCATTGGTAAATAATTGGGTATGTTTCGATAGAACTTTTTACTGGCCGTAACCATCAAAAAGACATGATCCGTAACTACCTGACCATAGCTCTTAGGAATATCCTTAAAAACAAGGTATTCTCGGCAATAAATATATTCGGACTCGGTATTGGCTTGGCTGCCTGCCTGCTGATCTTCCAGTTTGTAACGTTCCAGCTCAGCTTCGATACATTCAATGAGAAGTTCGACCGGACGTATCGTGTTACAAACGATCGGTTCCAAAACGGCAAGCTGATACAGCACGGTACGATCATGTACCCAACCATCGGTCCCACGATGATCAAGGATTACCCGGAGATCGAAGAATATACGCGCATGATGCCTGGTGGCGATCTTAATATCACCATCGACGATCGCAACTTTCGTGGCGATGAGGTGATCTTCGCCGATGAGCACATGCTTTCTGTTTTCACTTATCCCGTTATTGCCGGCGATAAACTTACGGCTCTCAAGGAACCGCATTCAATGGTTCTCACCGAAAGCGTCGCATCTAAATATTTCCAGCTTCCACAAGCCCAGGCAGGCGAGGCAGTCGGTAAAACACTTTTATGGGGACTCGACCGGCAGCCCTATAAGATCACAGCAGTTATCAAAGACATACCCGAGAACTCGCATCTTCATTTCCAGGCACTCGCAGCCTATTCAACATTATACCAGGGCGATGAAAAGGATGCCGACATCAGTTGGACCTGGTCCGACATGCGACATTATCTTGTGTTGAAGCCTGGCGCCGACTATAAAACACTCGAGGCAAAATTCCCTGCATTCAGCGAACGCTACTTCCAGGGCAACAAAGTTTCGGGAAGTGTCGAAAAGTTCTATCTCCAGCCTTTAAAAGAAGCACATCTTTATTCTGATTACGAATACGACATCGCCGACACCGCGAGTGGCAAAGCTGTTTGGGGAATGTTGGCTGTCGCCGTATTTATTCTCGTGATCGCATGGATCAATTATATCAACCTCACTACTTCGAGAGCCATGGAGCGTGCGAAGGAGGTCGGTTTGCGAAAAGTGATGGGTGCTAATCGTAAGCAGCTGATGAAGCAATTCATCTTCGAATCGGTACTCGTTAGCCTGATCGCGTTCGTGTTGTCGATCATCATCGTTCAAATATCTCAAGGAAGTTTCAACCAGATCATCCGTGGAAATCTTTCGTGGTTAAAAGTATTCAGCGAGATGAGCCCGGCCGCAATCATCGGCCTCGCTTCGATCATGATCGTCGGTATACTTCTTTCGGGA
Source organism: uncultured Ohtaekwangia sp. (assembly GCA_964490505.1). Lineage (GTDB taxonomy): Bacteria > Bacteroidota > Bacteroidia > Cytophagales > Cyclobacteriaceae > ELB16-189. The sequence goes on from CAZBCP010000005.1 coordinate 84,213, forward strand.
TTTTATCCTGCTTTCATTCTTTCCGGGTATCAACCGGTAACTGTATTGAAAGGAAAGTTCCAGCGATCGGCACGCGGCAACTTCATGCGCAAGAGTCTTGTCGTATTCCAATTCACCGCTTCGGCAGCATTGATCACCGGAACGCTCATCGTATCGAAACAACTGAACTACATGAACACGGCCGATCTCGGCATGAACATCCGTAATACCGTGATCGTCGATTCACCTGAGCTTACTGAATGGGACTCCACTTTCATCAACAGGGTGGAGGACTACAAACAAGAGCTCATGAAGGTGAAGGGCATCACGTCGGTCAGCACCAGCAGCCGCCTGCCAGGACAACGTCTCGGAAGATCATTCGGTATACGATTGGCCGATCAGCCTGCCGAACAAAAGTATACACTCAGCAACTACAGTGTCGACTATGGTTGGTTCGATACATACGAGGTCAAGCTTCTCGCTGGTCGCAAGTTCGAACCTACCGATCACAGTCCCGAATTTTGGCGGCTCGATAAAGTAATCATTAACGAATCGGCGGTAAAACTCTTGGGAATTCCCAGCGTCGAAGAAGCGATCGGAAGAGAACTGGTTTGGGGAACTGTTAATCGTCCGGCGAATGCTCCAAAAGGTGGCGGAGCCGGAGTTACCCTCGGACCTGTCGATCGTAAGTGGGCGATCATTGGTGTGATCGGGGACTTCCACCAGGAGTCGTTGAAGAAACCGAAAGAGGCTATGGTGTTCCGTCCGGTCTACAGCACGGGCGCACGCACGTCGGCCAAGATCGTTCCGGGTGAAGAGAAGCGTGTGATCGCGGAAATGGAAACTATCTTTAAGCGATTCTTCCCGGGGAATGCTTTTGCATACCAGTTCCTGGAGGAACGCTACAACAACCAGTACGCCGACGACAATCGCTTCGGGCGGATCGTCAGCATCTTTACTGTGCTCGGCATCGTGATCGCATGTCTTGGACTAATCGGGCTTTCGTCGTACACCGCCGTTCAGCGCACAAAGGAGATTGGGATCCGCAAGGTTCTGGGTGCGACAACAATGAGTATCGTTACACTGCTGTCGGCCGATTTCATAAAACTGGTTTTGTTGGCAACCGCATTGTCGTTGCCGATCGCCTGGTATACTATGAGTGAATGGCTTGCGGCATATCCGTACAGGATCACTTTGGGTATTGTGGTGTTTGCAGCGCCTGTGGTCTTAATTCTCCTGATCGCAGCAGCGACGATAAGCGCGCAAGTGCTCAAGACTGCAATGGCCGATCCGGCGAGAACTCTTAAATACGAGTGATCTACTTTCGGTTGTGAATTAAGATCTCGACTCTTCGATTTTTCTTTCGCCCGGACTCAGTATCATTTGGCGCGATGGGTTTGGAGCTTCCGTACCCGTTAAATGTAACGCGCGACGTTTCTATTCCTTTGTCGACGATATATTCGGCAACGGCATCGGCACGGTTCTCGGACAACCGGATATTGTGTGGCTCTTTACCGGTGGCATCCGTGTGTCCCGAGATCTCGATCTTCGTTGATGGATCTCTTTTCATAAAACTTACAAGTGAATCTAGCTCCGGATAAAGATCAGGTTTCAATTTATAGCTATTCACCTCGAACAACACTTCACTTAACACGATAAGGCTATCGGCTTTCGGTGCCTGCACCTGTACCGGTTGTTGCAGAACTGGCGCAGATGGCTGTTGCACAACAGGCACTTGTTTCTTTGCGATCATCGAGTCGGGTGGCGCTGTCGGACGCGGCGGTGGTGTAGGTAACTTGCCCCCGTCTTTGAAACCTTTGAATCTATGAGCCCGCTGCTTCTTAACCCATTCGGCTTTCTTGCGGCACTTGTCGTCGAAGCAGACAATCCTCGAATACCATTTATGATTTGGATAACCGAACGGTTTCTTTCCGCCGAATGCTGTACGGCCTTTCTTAAGCATGGCCTTATCCTTCGCAGCCCAATGAGTAACTGCGATCGGTTTCGAACAACTAAAACAACACAGGATTATGGAAAGGAGTAAACCTAAACGAAGGGTCATGGATCAGGGGCAGAACAATAACGGTAACTGATCTCTAAAATTACCACTAACTACGAAAGAATTCCTTCATTTTGTTCCTTTGACTTTCATCGGGCAGCTTGCCCGTTGCCGCGCCGAGATTGTCGATAAGGTGACTGACCTTCGAAGTCCCAGGTATCGCGACCGTAACTGCGGGATGCGACAAGATGAATTTCAAAAAGAACTGGGCCCAGCTCTTGCAATCAAACTCCGCAGCCCATTCAGGGAGTTCTTTACCCGACACACGCCGGAACAACGAACCTTCCTCGAAAGGACGATTGACGATCACGGCAACTTTTCGTTCCATCGCCACCGGGAACAATACTTTCTCTGCATTCCAGTCGAGTAGATTATAATTCACCTGGACGAAGTCGATCGGGTTATTCTTAATGATATCTGCTAGTGTGCCATGAACGCTGTCGGTGTAATGAGTGATACCGATGTAACGGATCTTTCCTTCTTCTTTCCACTTCCGAATGGTCTTCATGTGTGTTTGCCAGTCAACAAGGTTGTGGACCTGCATGAGATCGATCTTTTTTCTTTTCAGGAAGATGAAAGACTGGTTCATCTGGTTGATCCCTTCGGATGCACCGGCAGTCCACACCTTCGTAGCGATGAAAAGTTTGTCGTTAACACCCGCTTCGGTGGAGAGTTCGCCGACAACTGCTTCGGAGCTTCCGTACATCGGTGAGCTATCGATAACGGTTGATCCCATCTCGATCATTTTCTGAAGCACTTCTTTTAGTGGATTTCGTTCGGCTTCGGAATTGCCGACGTTGAACGTTTGCCATGTGCCTACTCCAATTGCGGGGATTTTTTCCCCGGTCGAAGGAATTGTTCTTTGCAAGATCATATTCGTAAATTTAAGCATGTCGAGTTATATACATGGATCGAATCCAGAAGAACAAAAACGTCTCTCGTTGTTAAACGAGTTGATCAACGAACGGTGTGTGCAGCTTCTTGACCTCGAAGGAGGCGAGAAGATCATTGATATGGGCAGTGGGCTGGGACAATTTACGCTTTCAATGGCGCGTAAGATCGGTACGAAAGGCAAGTGCCTTGGCATAGAACGCGATAACCACCAGTTAGAAACAGCCAATAAGAACCTTGCGAAACAGAGCGAGATCAAATGGGTAGAGTTTCGCCAGGGCGATGCCGAAAACATGCCGCTGACGAAGGACGAATGGAGTTCCTTTGATGTGGGACATGCACGCTTCGTGCTCGAACACCTTTCGAAGCCCGAGATAGCCCTTCGCGAACTGGTAAAGGCCGTGAGGCCCGGCGGCCGCGTCGTGCTGGAGGACGACGACCATGTGAGCCTCTTGCTCTATCCCGAACCGGCAGGATTTTCGACGCTCTGGACGGCTTATATGCGCTCCTACGACCGCCTGGGCAACGATCCATACATCGGACGCCGCCTGGTGTCGCTCATGTATAACGCAGGGCTCCGCGAGATCCGTAACGACGTCGTGTTCTTTGGGGACTGTGCAGGCAGTACAACTTTCAAAAGCTATGTTGCGAATTTGATCGGCGTAATCGAAACCGCACGCAACGTCATGACGGAAGGCAACCTGATCAGCAAAGATGTGATGGACGAATCGCTGAAGCACCTGAGGGCCTGGGCCGAGCTGCCTTATGCTGCGTTGTGGTACGAGATCTATTGGGCGGTGGGTTTCAAACCCGACTCTACCACAATTTAAGGGACCAAATCAGTAACTCGAAAAGAATCCTTTTCTGTCGGCAATTTGGGAGGGTTGATCTATTTTATTTACTGTCTTCGAATTCGTATTTTTACTTGTAACCGATTATTAATAAAAAACCTTCTATGAAAAAATCTCTCGCCTGGATTGTGCTGCTGGGAGTAGCCTTGAGTTTCAGTTCCTGCAAAGACGATGAAGATCCAGCACCCGCGATCGCCGGGGAATGGCTGCGAAACACGTACGAGTTCACCCAGCTGCAAAGCGGCTTCCAAAAATATTGGGAAGGATACCAGGTGACTTCATTCGGTGAATCGAACTACCTGATCGTTGTAAGAGCAGACGGAACTTACACCAGGTTTTTTACAGTGGAGTCTCCTTATAACCTCAACGACACCGGTAAATGGACGCTCGACGGAACATCTTTCAAGTTGACTCCCGATAAGTCTTCAGACATTGACCTCGCCGACAACCTCTTCTGGCCCGGCACAGAATTCACTGTCTCCGGGGAGATAAACGACACACGACTCACTTTAACTCGCGTAGTTACCTTGTCACTCTTTTCCGATGCTAAACTTGATGCAGTTGGAGGCGATACATCTCAGTTGACCGACGACGACCGCGAGCCCGTCGATGTAACCGTTGTTTATAAGTTCGATAAAGTGAAGTAGTTAGAAATAGTTAGACCTACCTATTCCTATAAAAGAAAAGCCCTGTAGCATTTCGCTGCAGGGCTTTTTAATTTTCTAATTCTTGACCCATTTACCGTACACGGTCTTCGCACCGATCTTCACCGATGTGATGTAGACCCCGGCGGGCAATGCCGAAGCATCGATCTTCGTGTCGAACCGCTCGGTTGTCTTCGAAGCTTCGATAGAATGGATGGGCTGATTGAGCAGCGATCGGAGCTCTATATGAACTGGTCCGCGATAAGCATTCGCGAATGCCACATTCAGTGAGTTGTTACCGGGATTAGGGAACAACGTCACGTTCATCGTGAACTGATCCTCAATACCCGTGATCTCGCCCTCGCGAACATAGATCGTCGTCTCTGCAGAATTGTTACAAAGCTCCAGGCCTGAACCACTTGTTTTATATGTCGTTGTCTTGATCGGGTTAACGATCAGCTGTGGACCTGCCACATCAGTCACGGTATTGTCCTGGACCGAGTTCCAAATGAAGATACTGGCGCCCTGTGCGTTCAGGATCACCTCTTCTCCTGGATTGATGAACTGTTTCGAGCTGGCCACCTGCACAGATGGATTCATTCCAACGATAGGAGCGATGTTCATGGCCATGTTGGCGCCATACGCGATCGAATAGGGCTGCCACACATCCGCCGGGGTCTTCACCCACGACGTAGCTTTCGTTGCTTGTCCGTCGGCGGAAGACTCCACCACCAATGTATCTCCGTCATATTTCAACTCCAGGCCTACATGGTATGATCGACTGAATACTGGTGTTTGACGATCGAAGATCACCGTCGTCGCACTGTCGGTAGCTATGTCTGCAAGGATCTGTTTCAGCAAAACAGTTTTACTTTCTACAATGGAGCCAGGACCATTCTGCAAACCTCGCGCGTTCCATAACGTTACTGTTACGCTTGCGCCTTCGGTGGCTGCATACGCTTTCGCAAACTTTATTTTCGCGCCACTCACATAGCTATATCCTTGAGAGTTTGTAAAGATCTCCGATACTGCTTTGTTTCCCGCGCTGCTTTGGCCCGTGAGATAACCCGTGTAATCTCCAAAATTAGACATCGGTATGATCGAAGGAGTGAAGGTCTCTTTAAAATTGTTGGTATTGCCACACAACCCGTCTTCCGAAACTTCGATATATTCTTCTTTCACAACCGGATCGGAGGTGCCCAGCGAGTTGGTTGATTTCAGGGTGACCTTGAATTTTCCTGGCGTTGAATACTTCACCGAAGGATTCTGCACGTTGGATGTGCTTGGATCTCCGTTCTCGAATGTCCACTCCCAGGAAGTCGGGAAGTTTGTCGACAGATCGGTGTAATCAACTTTTCCACCGCGAAGCACATAGGTTTTGTTAGATGTGAACTCTGCCACAGGAGGCGCTTCAACTATAGTACCGCAAAGATTATTCTCTATTAGCTGTTTTCTTCGTGGACTCAATTCCATCACGGTACGTATCCGCGCTTTTTGTCCGACCGTAAAAATGTTCATACACACGTCGTCGGAATAGTCCATATAGTTTTGCGGCATTTCGAATCCGGTTGTACAAGACGCTTTTGTTTCCGGGCAACCACGATTCGCTGCGTGTTGCTGTGGCGTATCGTCGACGAAGTCGTCACCACAAAGTTTATCGCCCCAGATATGTCTCAATCCCAACCAGTGGCCTGTCTCATGCGACAGTGTGCGGCCGTGGTTATAAGGGGCTGCGGCATTCATGACCGGGAAGTTTCCCTTGTCGATCGATCCGAACGAGGTATACTGGATCACGACGCCGTCGGTGGAGGCAGAGCTCTGCGTGTCGTCGCCGTTGAGTCCACTCAAGCCTGAACCATCAGGGAACTGGGCATAACCAAGCAGGAGCGCATCCACACCGCCAAACTTCAATGTCCACACATTGAAGAACAGGTTTGGGTTCCAATATGTCTGACCTTTGAGTGCTTCCGCCTGATCTTTAGTGTAGTCGGGACGGGGTCCCTGGTAGCGATGAATACCCGGTTCCGACATGGCGTGTCCGTTCTGATCTACCGAGGTGAGGCAAAACTCGATCTCGATGTCGGCGCCAACGGGACTATCGTTGTGACCGGGAGTTCCCACTTTTCTGCGAAAGTCTTCATTCAATACGTCGATCTGTGATTGAATTTGTTCCTGGCTGATGTTTGCACCGGACCCTACGTCTTCGCCGTTGTGGATAACGTGAACGACGATGGGGATCGTAATAACTGTTGCCTGAGTTTTGCCCGCCCGGTTTCTTTCGAGGATCTCCTTTGTTCTTATGCCGATGGCATACTCCATATCGTCGAGCGTAATGCGATCGGGATACTTTGCTTTATTGATTTTCTCTTGCTCAACTGTAGCGCAGTTTATGATTGTAGGAGCCTGCGCGAGAACTGATGCACTACCCAACAAAAAGATCAATATGTATAAGCATCTCTTCATACTCAGTCGCACTATTCCGTATCGACGGGCCTAAAATTGAACCTGTAATTATTCTTATTTTCCTCGTCGAGGTAGATATCGAGCACCAGCTGATTCTCATCGACCTGGTAAACAATGAAGGGGAGAGGCTGGCTGGCCAGGGCCGGCATGAGGATCGTAAGCACGGCAGTCGAATTCACGAAAGCCCAACTGCCTTCGTACACAACATCCGGATCTGTATCACTGCACTTCGTTGCGCCTTCTGTTACCTTATAACTTCTTTCGGAGTTGAAACTGAATGTATAGATATCATCGGAGATGCAAGTCTCTCCTTCATCATCGAAAAAGTAGTCGGGTGGTACAGTCAACGTTCCTTTTCCTGAACGAACTATTTGCACGGTTCTCATCTTCCACGACTTCTGACTCTCGCCTGTGAAGATGTGTGGATAGCTGAATTCCTCGACGGCTATTTCTTCGGTGCAACCGAGCAGCGCGACAAACAAACCGATTATGATAGATCTCTTCAACATATTAATCGGCAATAAGTTGGAACGAATATAACGGCTGTGCTTTGAACCCGGCCAGGCGTACGGTGAAGTTGATCTGGCGTGTAACTGGATTCACAACACCATATCCATCGATCAAAGCTGAATCGGGATCGAATGTCTCTTCTTTTTGCGGAGGAATGGTGAGTGTGTTGTCACCATTGTCTATGAATGTTAGATCGCGGGTCGACAAACTGATGGCCGCCAGGTTCCAATTCGACAGGGTGTACTCTTCGCAATCGAGACTGGTTATTGTGATGTCTTCGATCTGTACATCGCTTCCTTCTCTTAGTCCATAATATTCGCCACCGAGAATGCAATCATCCTGGATCGTAAGTGTAAATGTTTTTCCGATGCCGCTCACGCCTTGTCCAACCTGCAGATCTGCGTCGTCGTCGATGGTCTGCAAGGTAAATACGATGTCCTGCGAGCGGAGGATGTTGTTCGAGTTGTTGATGAGTTGGACTTCAATGGTGCCGAAATACTCGCCGCTCTTGATCTTCACCTTTCCACGGGTTCCATTGATCACGTAGTCGATGCCTTCGCGTGCCGAACCACTTATCGTGTAGTTGATCACGACATCGCTCTTGGGCGCCGGACCTCCGTTGTGAACTTCGATCTCGATCGGCGTGCTGTGACTTTCCTTTTGAGTGAGAGTCAGATCGGTAAAGCGAACGAAGTATGGTCCTTCGAATAGCTTCCTTTCATTTTCGCATGCAACAGACATCAGCATGACGAAGAAGAGAGTTAGCGACGATATTTTATTCAAGCGACTCATACTTTCAATAACCGGGATTTTGAGCGTCGGCAAGGGCCGCGTTGTTCTGTAACTCGCGTTGTGGTATTGGCCACAGTTCGAAGGCCGACCGCCAGTTGGCATTGAACGCCGGCATCACGGCCTCGAGCCTGCCAGTGCGACGAAGATCGTACCAGCGATGTCCTTCGAATGCCAGTTCATAACGACGCTCGTCTTCTATGATCTGTATCATTTGTGATTGCGAAACGGAACCGACCTGGGGGGCATTAGCTCTTGATCGGAGCACGTTGATGTCGCTTTGTGCACTGTTATCACCAGACACGTTGCCGAGGAAGGTCCGCGCTTCGGCACGAATGAGGTACATCTCGGGCAACCGGAACACAAAGATGTTATTATTGTCTTCGACAGCCGTGCCATACTTCGCAACAGCCCAGCCGTTGTCGTTGCCCTTAAGATTTGCAACATCGAACTTGATGGAGCTGAACCGATCGCCCGATTCCGAAGAAGCGAGGGCGACGACCTCCTGGTTCGAAGGGATGATCTCTCGGCGGCCGAGGAACAATGTGTTGAGGTTTGTTGGATCGCTATCATCGGCGATCGTGTAGCCAACTTCAAAGATCGACTCCGAAGGGAAGTCTTTCAACACGACATCACTGAATTCTTCTTCGAGCTCGTAGTTACCCGATTCAATCACTTGTGTTGCATATGATTCCGCCGTGGCGTGATTGTTTGTATAGAGGTAGAATCTTGCCAGCGCTGCGCGGACAACATAGTCATTGGCAAAGGCAGGAGTGGAGCTCTCCTCGCCGAGCTGACCAAGCGCCTGTAGAAGGTCGGCTTCGACGAACGCGAGCATCTCTTCTTCCGACGTGCGTGGTATGTTGCGATTGTCTTCGATATTGGTAGTTGTGACTTTTGGTATGCCTCCGAAGGTCACAACGCCGATGAAATTCGACATCCCTCGAATGAAGTGGGCCGTCGCGATAGCGCGTTGTTTAACCGATGCCGAAGCACCAGGGATCTCCGGGATGCGTTCGAGCATGAAGTTGGCGATATAAATGCTTTGAAAGATATGTCCCCAAAGCTCGTTGACCGACGCGTTGGCAGAAGTGATCTTCTTCACGCCGAGCTCGCGGTACTGCGAGAACGTTCCGTTGTGAACGAGGTTGTCGGCGGTAAGATCGCCCGCAATCACTACGGTTGGCATCGTGATCCGAAATGCCTGGTAGAGACCGATCTCGACAGCTTCTATATCCTTCGGTTCATTCAGAACAATGTCGTCAACCAATTGGTCGATCGGCTTTGGATCAAGCACGTCGTTACAAGCAGTCAGCAAGATGATGAACGATATGGTTGCAAGCTTCTTCACAACTGTATAGTTAAGCCTCCAGCAATCGTTCTTACCTGCGGTAATGTATAGAAGTCGATACCGGCAGCCGACGTAGACCCGTCGAGTGTGCTGACTTCGGGATCGGAGCCGGAATATTTTGTCCATGTCCAAAGGTTGGTAGCAGTCGCATAAACCCTGATGCTCCGTACTTTGAAACGGTTCGTTAATGCTGGTGGCAGGTTATAGCCCACAGAAAGGTTTTTCAAGCGGAGGTACGACCCATCTTCGAGGAGGCGGTTGCTGTGTAGGGTGTTCGAAGTATTTCCGAACTCGTAGCGGGGAATGTCGGTAATGTCGCCAGGCTTTTGCCAGCGTCGTAGTGCTTCGCGGAGCTGATTCGATTGAATGTCGGTACCCATGTTCACCAATCCTGATTTTGTGAAATTCAGGATCTGGTTCCCATAAGTGAAGTTGAAGAGGATAGAGATGTCGAAGCCCTTATATGAAACGGTGTTGGTGATGCCACCGATAAGCTTCGGTTGCGAGTTTCCGATCACCATACCATCTGCATTGGTTATCGTACCGTCTTTGTTACGGTCTTCGTAGATCGCATTTCCGTTTGCGGGATCGACGCCAAGGAAATTCAGTCCATAGAATGAACCCAGTGGCTCACCCACCTTTATGATGTTAGTACCATCAACGCCTTCGGCAGTGTATCCACGATACAACGGCACTGAATCCACGAGCGCGAGAACCTTGTTAAGATTTTTGGACAGGTTAAGACTCGTACGCCACTTCACGACACCATCCAGGTTTACAGTTGTTACCGAGAATTCAATTCCTTTGTTGTACATGGACCCGATGTTTGAATTCACCGCGCCGAAACCGGTAGTCAACGCATAAGGTCTTGCGAGAAGCATGTCGTAGGTCTTGTTGTGGTAAGCTTGTACCATTGCCTGTATCCTCGATTGGAACAGGGAGATATCGACACCGAGATTGATCTCACGTGTCGTTTCCCATTTGATGTCAGGGTTGTTGATACTGTTCGGCCGTACACCGGAGCTTCCGCTGTACGTTGTGGTACCCCAAAGTCCGAGATAAGAGAAACTACCGATCCGTTCGTTACCCGTGTATCCAAAACTTCCGCGGAGCTTCAGGTCGTTGATAATGCGTGAGTCGAAAAACTTTTCGTTTGAGATACGCCATCCGGCCGACACTGCGGGAAAGTATCCGAACTTGTTGTTCTCTCCGAAGTTAGATGACCCGTCCGCGCGCATACTCACCGAGGCGAGGAAGCGATCGTCGTAATCGTAATAAGCGGAGCCTATAAACGAGAGGACCGTGTGAGCCGGCGATCGGAACGATCCGCCATTATCGACGAGACCAGCCGAATTTATATAAGTGAAGTCGTCGCTGGTGAACAGGCGGCCGATCACACTTCCACCAGTCGCATGATCCTGGAGCATCTCCGAACCCACCATGGCGTTGATAGAATGTTTGTTGAACGTCTTGACGTAGTTTGCCCGAAGATTGGATACTATGTTTGAAAAGCTTTGCGCACTGAACGAACCGTAGCCCTGGCCGCCAACACTCGGGAGATATCCACCAATAGCGGTCTGCGACGATTCGTAGTCGTCTTCTTTAACGTCGTTGTAGTCGATGCTTACCTGCCCGATGAGTGTTAATGCTTCGGCCAGCTTGTATTCGCCTTTGATAAAACCGAGTGTCTTAACGCTGGTTGTATTGAATCGAGGTAGGAGGGCCTGTGCAACGGGATTGAAGTTGGGGAACGCTGCATACAACGGTGAGCCGGGTCCCACTAATGCGCCATTCTCATCGTAAGGAACGTTGTAGGGAAGACTTTTGATGGCACCTGAATAAACGCCATCGAGGAAGTTGTCGCCTTTCACACGTTTATTGAAAGCACGCGACAGCGCTACTTTGGTCGACACCTTTAGTTTGGGCGTAAGCGCATGTTCGAAGTTGAGTGTGGCTCCGTAACGCTCGAAGCTGTTGTTGATCTGAATGCCTTCTTCCTTGCGATAGTTTCCGCTGATGTAGAATGTTGTTTTGTCATCGCCGCCGGATGCCGAAGCCATGTATTGTTCCATAACACCCCGTCGAAGCACTTCGTCCTGCCAGTTGGTGTTCACGGCATCGGTAACACCGGGAATAAGTCCGAGGGCATCGGGATTCTTGCCTGCATTCTTCACGGCCTCGCGCTGCAGCGAAAGCAACTCGGTCGAGTTCAACAGATCGAGTGTATGCGTTGGATCGACGATACCACGCTGGACGTCCATTGTAATATTTGAAGTGCCTGCTTTTCCTTTTTTTGTCGTGATAACGATCACGCCGTTGGATGCGCGTGAGCCATATTGAGCTTTCGCCGATGCATCGGAGAGTACATTCATCGTTTCGATGTCTGCCGGGTTGATCAACGCCAGGGCATTGTCGTTCTGACCACCGAAGTCGCGCGATCCCAGGGAACCGGTTTCAACTGGAATACCATCAATGATATACAATGGAGTGTTGTCGGCACCGATGGACGTTGCACCCCGAATGCGCACCTTGATACCACCTCCTGGAGTTCCCGAAGAAGAGGTGACCTGCACACCGGGTGCCTGTCCCTGCAACGCCTGGTCGACACCGTTAATAGAAAGATCTTTAAAGCTCGACGACTTTACCGACGACACTGCGCCTGTGATATCGCGAGCCTGGATGCTTTGATAACCAACAACGATAACTTCGGAAAGCTCTTTTGGTTCTTCTTCGAGAGACACCTGTACAGTAGTCTGACCGGTGTAGACCACTTCCTGGCTTTTGTAACCGATGAAAGAGAATACGAGTGTGGTTGACGGTGAAACTTCGATAGTAAACCGGCCGTCAAAATCAGTAATAGTTCCACGGGAAGTACCTTTCACGACAACGTTCACACCGGGCAGGCCATTATTGTCGGTTACGGAAATTACCTGGCCCGATAGCTGCGCGTTCTGAGCTAGAACTGTAAAAGTGGCAAAGGTTAGGATTACTAGTAGAAGTCGCGTCATGGGCACAATTCCAACTGTTTAAAAATAGAGAATTGGGCATTAAGAACCATACCCCGCCGGTAGTTATTGGGCGATGAACGTTCGGAAAATGTCGATAATTTTTTAACTGACGCTATTTGCGGTACTATGCTTAGAAAGGATACCCGATACCCACATTATAAATAACCGGTTCCCTGTCGGTACCGAAGGGTTTGAAGAACCGGAAACGGTTGAGTACAAAACGATCTCCGTCGGCACGACCGGGATCGAAAACTTTAATGCCGGCATCAAGACGAAGGATGAGGAATGTGAAGTCGAAACGAAGGCCAAAGCCCGTACCGACGCCAAACTGTTTGTAGAATTCCTTCGGATTGAACTTCGTTGAGCCCGTCCACTTGGCGACAGTGGTCGGCGCTGCAGGATCAGTTGGTTGGGTTGCGGGTGGTGTTTCTTTGAAAGACCACACGTTGCCGGCGTCGATGAACACGGCGCCGTTCACGAATCCGAAAAGCTTTTTACGAAGCTCGATGCTTCCTTCCAGCAACAATTCACCGGGTTTTTCAAAACGATAGTCGAACAATCCATCCTTTGAAGAATTGGCCGACAGTTGTGGGGGATACGTCCCGATACCCAGTCGTCGGGGTCGCCATGCACGTACGCTGTTGCTCCCACCTGCGAAGAAAAACTTTTCATAAGGCAACGTTCCGTTATCACCATAAGAATAACCTACACCCGAGTTCACACGGAAAGCGACCACGGTTTGTTTATCCATTACCCGGATGTGACGATAGTCGAGACCAAGTCGTATGTATTTATAGATCTCGAGGCCTTCCTTGGTGATGAATTGAGGCTCAAAGAAATTAAAGAATGTTCCACCACTTTCAGCCGTGGCTCTCAAGAAGAACGAGTTGGCCTCGGTGTTACCATAGTTCTTCGGATTCCAGATCACCTGCAAGATCATACTGCTCACGAACGAAGGCTTGAATGAATTGCGGAGGTTATTGCCTTGTTCGGTATACAACGCATTCAACAGCGAGTCGAAGTTCCCTCGCTTCTCGGAACGAATGATGTTGAGGTTGGCAAGTGTAAATGAATACTGCGTCTTTCGTGGATTCTCCCAGTTGTAGGCATCCGAGACTGTTACAATTGACCGCGTGTACTCGGGCCTGTTCGTGTAGGTATAACCGGCTAGCAACTTCGTTCGTGGGTTCAATCGCCCAAGTTGATACGATGTTTTCCCCGTAAAGGGCAACAGAAATTGGGGGAAGGTTATGCTACCGTTCACGTTGCCTTCAATGCTTCGATAAACGTTGTCGCGATCTGTTGCCGACGCTACACCTTCGAATCCAAAGCGACCCGTGAGCTCGAACGTCTCCAGTCCTTTGAAGAGATTCCTTTTCTTGAACGATAAGGAATAATACGGACCGGGAAATCCCTGCGTAAGACTCACACCGGCTTCGTTAGACCAGGCGTATCGTTCGAGGGGACTGGTGAAGATGCTGGCTACGAAACGACCGCCGGATGTATCGTAGTTTACGTTCACAAATTTAAATACGTCGAGGTTCGCAAGCTGACGCTGTGTATCGAATGTCTTCGTGCGATTGTAAAGACTGTCTTTGTGAATGAAGATACGTTGACTGAGGATACGTTTGCTGTAGTTGTCGACGTAATAGTTGAATGTGATATCTCGATAGATGGTCGACATCCTTTTGACGGAAGGAGGGATCTGGATACCTGCATCGGGTTGAATAGCGACCGAGTCGACGATGAATTGTTTGTGATAGTCGCGTCGTGCCGGATTTGAGATCCGTAGCATTACGGCAACCAGGTGTTTTGGTGACTTGTAGGCTGTGTCTACATCGAAGTCGATGTACTGGCGACTGAAGTCGTAGTAACCGAGATCTTTCAGCATCAGGTCGATCCGTTCGCGTTCGGAGCCGATGCCGGCCTGGTCGTACGATTTTCCTTTGCGGATCTTGCTCTTGTCCTCACTTTGCTTTACATATTTCAATACGACAGTGTCGGGTATCTGATAGATAAGCGTGTCGTATAAATAGTGCGGTCCTGGATCGATCGTGTAAACTACAGTTACCGTTTTGTGGAAAATCTTCGGTCGGGCGGTGACTTTGTTCTGGAAGTATCCTTTATTGAAAAGATAGTCGTTGAGGCGCTCGGTGCTTAGACGCATTGCAGCGGTGTCGAACACGGCGGCGGGTTCGCCCCACTGCATGAAGAGGTTTCCGTTTTCGATCTTCTTGTTGAGTGCGTCGAGCTTTTTTTGCTTGCGGAAGGTGAGCGAGGATTTCTTTTTCGGATCGTTTGCCTGTTCGATCTTCCGGTCGAACTTCCTTTCGACAACGTCCTTCTTTCGAATGAAGGCGTCTTTACTGAATCGTGACTTTGGATCGTTGAATCGCTTCTGTCCCGGGTAATACATCCATACGAGGTAATGACCTGTGAGGCCGAGCAGTTTACGGTTGGGTTTCTGTACGAAGAGCTCCGACATTCCTTCGGTCGAAAGACCTTTCGGAGCTTTCATGTATTGACGGTTGAGAAGCTTCTGGTCTTTCTCGAGATATTTGGTGCCAAGACAACCGGAAAGAATTATCGGTAGAGCAAGAACAATGGCTGCCTTCACAAAATAGCTACGGCAACCGAGCAAAAATTGTCTAATTTTCTTCCCGTTACTATTCAAGATGATCTCTAAGGCCAAAGCTAAACTCATCAAATCCCTGCAAGTAAAGAAATACCGAAAACAGGAACAATCGTTCCTTGTGGAAGGACGAAAGGGGGTTGAGGAACTGTTGAAGTCCGATTTTGCGGTGACAACCGTTTGTGCCACGAAGGAGTTCATTAAAAGTCACGAGCTCGGCGGGGTGGAAGTGATCGAAGCCACGCCTTCGGAGCTTGCGTCCGTCGGATCGGTTGAGAGTAACGATTCGGTGCTCGCCATCGCCCGGATGAAGGACAATATCCGTCCTTCGATCGCCGCCAACGAATATGCACTTGTGCTCGACGACATCCGCGACCCGGGAAATCTGGGTACCATTATCCGCACTGCCGACTGGTACGGCATTCGTCATATTATTGCTTCTGAGGAGACGTCCGATCTCTATAATCCGAAAGTGATCCGCTCTACAATGGGATCGTTCAGCAGGGTAAGCGTCTTCTACACATCCCTCGAGACGTTTCTCAGTGAAGCGAAGTCGATGGTATACGGAGCGTTTCTTGGTGGCAGCGATGTTCACCAACTCAAGTTTGCTCCCGGCGGACTCATCGTTGTTGGCAACGAATCGAACGGAATATCAGCAAGCTTGGGGAAGTTCATAACACAGAAGATCACTATCCCGAGGTTTGGCAATGCGGAGTCGCTCAATGCAAGTATCGCGACCGGCATTATCCTCGATAATCTCAAAAGACAATCATGAATCCAACTCACGATCAAAAACGAAATCGACTCTTTATAGTATTGGCCGGGATCTTTATCACAAATGCCCTCGTGGCGGAAATGATCGGTGTGAAGATCTTTTCTGCGGAAGGGACTTTGGGTATTGCACCTGCTCATCTCAACATCTTCGGCAACATCATGGATTTCAATCTCACGGCGGGCGCTGTGATCTGGCCGGTTGTTTTTATCACCAGCGATCTGATCAATGAATATTTCGGTCGTCCCGGCGTAAAACGGATCAGTTATCTCACTGCAGGTCTTATCCTTTACGCATTCATCGTGATCTTCGTAACGATCCGTCTGGAGCCTGCAGCTTTCTGGCTCGATGCCTACGGCAAAGACAACGCCGGAAATTATTTCAATATGGACTATGCATTCAACACGATCTTCGGACAGGGACAGAGGATCATTGTCGGATCGCTCACGGCATTTCTTATCGGCCAGTTGGTGGATGCATTCTTCTTTCATAAACTGAAGCAGATGACCGGCAGCAAGAAACTATGGTTGAGGTCTACAGGGTCCACGCTTATCTCGCAGCTCATTGATAGCTTTGTGGTGCTGTACATCGCATTTGCTGGAGTGTTCGAAGGAGATGTGCTGGTGTCTATCGCGCTCACGAACTACATCTATAAGTTCCTGGTGGCGATTGCTCTTACGCCAGTGATCTACCTGGGCCATTATGTGATAGATCGTTATCTTGGACACGGCTACGCCAGCGAGATCATAACAGAATCGAACAAAGACAACGAAAAATTCTTTTAGGCGAGCTCGATGGTGCTGAGTTCTATTGCAAGATCGGTATTCGCAAAGATCGCGCGGGCTTCGCTAAGCAAGCCATCCAACTCGCGATAGCGCGCTGAGTAATGACCGATCAGCAGCTTCTTTGCATTCAACATCTGTGCGAGTCGTGCTGCATCTGATGCGGTGCTGTGAAATGTGCTCCTCGCTTTTTCTCTTTCTTCTTCCATGAACGTGGCTTCGTGATAAAGGAGGCTGACATCCTTTAAATACCGGGTGAGCTCGGGGAACAAAGCAGTGTCGGAACAATACGCGTAAGAAAGAGAAGGTCGTGGTGGCAGCGTATAATTTTCGTTCTTATACAACAGGTGTCCTTCGTCGTCGTGCACATCGTTACCGAGCTTCAGCTGCGCAATGTATTGCAGTTTCATGTCGGGAGGGAGGCGATCCTTGTCGATACGGCGTGGCTTCGGTTTTTCTTTGAAGAGAAAACCAGAGCATGCAAGCCTGTGCATCAATGGAAATGCTTCGACGGAAATCAAATCGTCCTCGAAGATCACTTCGTGCCTGCCGGGAGTGAGCTCGTGGAAATGCAGTTTGTAATTAAGTACCGAGTGCGAGTGTTTTAGTTGGGTGATGATGATCTCGTCGAGTCCACGATGGGAGTAAAGATGCAGATCGGTCTCCCGGTGATTGAGATGCATGGTGAAAAGCAGGCCCATCAAACCGAGGTAATGATCACCGTGAAGGTGACTAATAAAAATATGGCTGACTCTATGGAGACTTATGTTAGTCCTGGCGAGCTGAAGTTGCGCACCTTCGCCACAATCGATAAGGAAGTGGCGATTCTGTATGTTGAGATACTGTGAAGAAGTGAACCTGCCGTAAGCGGGAATGGCACCGCTGGCTCCGAGTATGGTTAGTTGGAATGACACTTTTTTGGTGCCGGGTGCTTGGTGCTAGGTGCGGGGCCTTCGGTTTTCGACAACATCGCACTAACTAAATGAGCATCGGGCGCGGTTATTACTCGCCGTCTTTCATATCCTTTTCGATCTCGTGCATGAAGACGGCATCAATAGCCTCTTCAACAGAAGGGAGAATGTTGAGTACGCTATCCAGCTGCGAGATCCTGATCAATTTCATTGTGTGGTCGGAAAGGCATGCGAGAATAAAAATTCCGCCCTCTTCCTGGAAGATCCTGTTGCCGACAAGCAATGCGCTCAATCCCGATGAATCGGTGTATTTCACTTCCGTGAGATCGAGAATAATGTTGCGGGTTCCTTCGGCATGTAAAGTCACCATTTCCGACTTCAGGTTTGGTGCAATGCTTGAGTCCATCTTTTCTTCGTGAAGGCGAAGGAGTGTGTACTTTTCCTGCTTGTCGATCGTGTACTTCATGGTGTCTTCCTCTTATTTAAAGTGCTAAAAATAGTCTTATTTAATCGAATTAACGATACTTTTCTCGATACGTTCCCCTAATTGATCATAATTTATATCGGGCAGCTTTTCCCCGGTAACCTGCGTATAAAGCTCCCTGTACCTGTCCGAAATTGAAGCTACGACCTGATCGGTCATTTCGGGGACACGCTGTCCGTCTTTTCCCTGGAACCCGTTCTCGATCAGCCACTGTCTCACGAATTCTTTCGACAATTGTTTCTGGGGCTCGCCTTTTTTCTGGCGATCCTCGTAGCCATCGCGATAGAAATAGCGTGACGAATCGGGCGTGTGCACCTCGTCGATGAGGTAGATGGTACCGTTGTGCTTTCCGAATTCATACTTCGTATCCACGAGTATCAGGCCACGTTTTGCAGCCAGCTCGCTTCCGCGACGGAACAAGGCGAGTGTATATTTTTCGAGAGTCTCGTAATCTTCTTTTGAAACCAGTCCGCGTTTGAGGATCTCTTCCTTCGAAATATCTTCATCGTGTCCTACTTTCGCTTTTGTGGTAGGGGTGATGATCGGAGCGGGGAGTTTATCGCTTTCTTTCAATCCTTCAGGAAGAGGAACGCCACACACGCTACGCCTTCCGGCCTTGTATTCGCGCGCAGCGTGACCGGATAAATAGCCACGAACAACCATCTCAACCGGAAAGGGATCACAACGGAATCCGATGGTAACGTTGGGATCGGGAGTTTTCATTACCCAGTTTGGAACGATATCTTTTGTTGCGTTGAGATTGATGGCGGCGATCTGGTTCAGGATACGGCCCTTGTCGGGAATACCGCGTGGGAGAACAACATCGAAGGCCGAGATGCGGTCGGAAGCAACCATTGCCATGGTGTCGCCGAAATAATATACGTCGCGAACTTTGCCTCTATAAAAACCGGTTTGATTTTCGAATTTAAAGTTCGTTTCCTTGATCGCGTTCATTGGGCAAAAATAATAAAGTTTCTAGTTTCTAGTTTCTAGTTGGGTTCGGAGCCTGAACTAGAAACTAGAAACTAGAAACTCGAAAACTATTTTTCTTCGATGAGGATCCCTGCCTTAAACACATAAGTCTTGATAAGTCTGCCAGTCTCATCAAACTCCTTCCACTCCTTGTGTTTTTTATTGGCTACGTATTCGCCCTGTTCTTTGATCTTTCCGTTGCGGTGATATCCTATGAACGGTCCATGCAAACGGCTTGCGCGATATTCTGCAACCGACATAGTCTCGCCCGTCTCGTAATAATTCTTCACTGTTCCGGTGATCAGATCGAATTGCCACGCCTCTTCGGTGCGCTTATGTCCGTCTGGATAATATGTCGTGCGTGTGCCATGAAGCTTTCCGTTCTCGTATGTCTCTTTCAGCTTCGGAGTCTTTCCGTCTTCGGCATAGAAGACCCACGTACCTTGTGGTTTTAGTTTCCTGAAATTCTTTTCGTAGACCTGTTTGCCTTCCTGCGTATAGGCTTCTTCGCGCGTGTCGACTCCATTCGAAGCAACAGATTCTTTCGTCTTTACTTTTCCATCGGGGAAATATTCGTAGTTGGTACCTGTCTTCGCGCCTTCCAGGTATTTATAACGATGCCTCACGGCCCCATCGGCATAGTACGCCACGTTATCGCCATGCAGTTTTCCGTTCTGGAAAAATCCTTCGAGCAACAAATGACCTTCGGAGTCATAGTTTTTGAAGTTGCCCATCTTCTCGCCGTCCTTCATAGTCGATACGGTCTCGAGTTGTCCGTTTGGATAATAGGTTTTATAGAAACCACTGACGATACCGTCTTTGAAATTGGCTTCTGTCTCAACGATGCCGCTTTCGTAGAATGTTCTTGTGATACCGTTCGGTTTCTTGTCTTTGTACGTGATCTCCTTCTGGATCTTGCCGGAGGGATAGTATTCTTTCACGATACCATCGGGCTTGCCTTTTACGAACATACCCTCGGTACGAACACCGCCACCTTCGTAGAACGAGCGGATTGAATCGACCAGTAAGTTGTTTTGATAGAACGCGCGCTGAACGAACTGCCCTTCTTCGTTGTAGATCTCGACGGCGCCGTGACGCATTCCATTTACATAGCTGATCTTGCGAAGCAGTTTGCCGTTCTCATGATATTCTAAAAATGTTCCGTTGCGAACGCCGTCTTCGAATGTTCCTTCGAGCTCCACGTTCCCGTTCTGGAAGAAACGCTTGTACTTGCCGTTGATGATGTCGTTGTTGTCGGGGAGAACGAAGTAGTCTTCCTGGACCTGCTTCTGCCCTTCGAAGTAGGTGACCACGTGTTTTTGGGCGAAGCTCTCACAGATCGCGCAGATCGCACAGATAAAAGACAATACAATCTTCATGACCTGACTACAAACGAACTACGCAGTGACTTATTATCAGAGTTTTTCGATCACGATCGCCGATGCGCCACCACCGCCGTTACAAATGCCTGCCACGCCGATCGACGCATTGTTTTGTTTAAGGATATTGGCAAGAGCTATCGTGATCCTCGCGCCACTGGCACCCAGGGGATGACCGAGGGCAACGGCACCGCCGTTCACGTTCACTTTTTCAGGATCGAGACCGAGTTTCATGTTGTTGGCGAGGGCTACGGCAGAAAAAGCTTCGTTGATCTCGTAATAGGCCACGTCTTTTTTATCGACACCTGCTGCCTTCATCGCCTTGGGGATTGCGAGCGAGGGTGTTGTTGTAAACCACATCGGATCCTGTGCAGCATCTGCGAAACCGAGGATCTTCGCTACCGGTTTTACCCCAAGCTCTTTTGCTTTCTCTTTACTCATCAGTACAACGGCAGCAGCACCGTCATTAATGGTCGACGCGTTTGCTGCAGTCACCGTACCGTCTTTTGTGAAGACGGGTTTCAAGATCGGGATCTTATCGAAGTTAACGTTCTTATATTCTTCGTCTTCAGCAAACAGGGTCACTTCACCCTTCTTGCCGGTGAGTTCAACAGGAACGACCTCATCTTTGAACTTGCCGGCCTTCCACGATTCGGCAGATCTTTTATAAGAGTTGATCGCGTACTTGTCCTGTTCTTCGCGACTGATCTTCATTTCCTTCGCGGTGTTGTCGGCGCAGACGCCCATCGCGCAATGATTATAGACATCGGTGAGGCCGTCGTGTGTGAGGCCGTCCGTTACCTCGCCGTTGCCATATTTGAAACCGTAGCGTGCCTTCAGCAGATAGTAGGGGATCTGCGACATGTTCTCCATGCCGCCTGCCAGGATCACGTCGTTCTCACCGAGCATGATCGATTGAGCGCCTAACATGATCGCTTTCATTCCCGAAGCACACACCTTGTTGACAAGCGTACATGGTATTTCATAGCCGAGGCCGGCGCCGACTGCCACCTGTGTAGCGGGCGCTTGTCCCAAGCCGGCTGAGATCACATTGCCGAAGTAGACTTCCTGGATGAGCTTTGCATCGAGGTTGATCCTGGCAATGGCTCCTTTGGCGGCCGTAGCCCCAAGTTTCACTGCCGAAGTGCCTGCAAGGGAACCACCGAATGCTCCGATAGGAGTGCGGGCCATAGATACGAGATAAACTTCTTTCATAATGTTCAGGGTTCAGTGTTCTACGTTCGGGGTTACCAGTCGGGCTTTGTTTTATCTCTCTGCTTTGTAGGCTTGCGCTTGTTCTGTTGCAGATATTGGATCTCCTGGTTCTTCATGGCTTCCAGGATCATCTTCGCTTTCTCCTCGCTCATATCCATATCTTTCAGCTTCTCTTTTACTGATGGAGGAATGTCTTTCTTCTCTTTCTCCTTCTGTTCCTTTTCTTCTTGTTCTTTATTTTTCTGCTCCTGGTCTTTCTTCTCCTGCTCTTCTTTTTCTTTCTTTTCCTGCTCTTGCTGCTCTTTGCTTTGCTGATCTTTTTTCTCCTGGTCTTTCTTCTCCTGGTCCTCCTTTTTCTGTTGTTCTTCCTTTTGCTGTTGCTCTTTATCCTGCTGATCTTTTTGTTGCTGGTTCTTGTCGTTCTGTCCCTTCTGATCTTTGTTCTTCTGTTCCTCGAGCATCTTCTTCTTCACCATTTCGTAATTGAAGCGCGCGTCCTCGTTGGCGGGATTAGCTTTAAGTGCTTGCTTGAAGTAGTTCAGGGCGTCTTCGAATTTTCCCTGCCGGTTCGAAAGTACACCCAACTGCTGATTAGCCATCGATTTCATTTGGGGATTCGCGCTCATTGTCAATGGCTGAAATGAGCTCATAGCGTTGGTGGTGTCGTTCGAGAGAAAATATGAGTTCGCGAGATTCATCATCACCTCATCTTCTCTAACGCCAAGCGAATCGGCGAGGTATGTATATTTTTGAATGGCGGTCTTATAGTCGCCGGCCATGTATGCTTTCTTGGCCTCTGACTTGGCCGTGTTGATCTTACCGATATCACCCGGATCAACCATGAATGACGCTAATGCATGTTCATGGATAACCAGAAATAATAACAATATGATTCCTTTCTGGATCATATACTCACTGTTTTAACGTTCACGAGCACATCGAATACAAGAAGGATCAATGCACCCAACAAAAAATAAAAATAACGATTGGCCGATACATCGACGAACCGTGCATCACGAAGCTCACCCTCGATCCTGTTTATGGTGCTGATCATCTTCGAAACTTCATTTCGTTGATCGTTGATCTCGAAGTACTGTCCGCCCGTTTGGTTCGCAAGCGATTTCAACGAAGCCGGGTTGATCTTCGAAACAACGGTCTTTCCAAACCTGTCGGTCTTGTAACCGCGCTGTGTTCCGATGGGACTACCTGTTTCGGTACCGATCCCTAATGTAAACAACTTGATGTCGCGATCTTCGATCGTCTTCACAATATCGGATGTCTCTTCACCGAAGTCTTCTCCATCACTGATGAGGATGATGACTTTCGATTTCTGTGCGGTGCTTGGACCTTCCTGGTCGTCGAGCTTCTTTAGTGCCATACGGAGAGGAGGAGCGAAGTCAGTACCCGATGCGGGAACCAGGTTGGTGTTCATGGTCTCGATAAAAAGATTCAATGCATTCTGATCATAGGTCAGTGGACATTGCATGAATGCTTCCGACGAGAATATGATGATACCGATCCGGTCTGAATTGAATGCTTCGACAACCCTTTTCATTTCAAACTTGACCTTCTCGAGCCGCGATGGCTGCACGTCGAATGCATCCATCGACTTCGAAAGGTCGACGCAGATCATGATGTCTTTTCCGACGGACCTCACCTCACGCTTCGAGTCACCGTAGGAGGGACCGAGGAACGCTATTATTAAGAGGGCGAAGAAGATGGTCCTCATAACAAGCTTGATGAAGACGGTGCCATAAGGTGTGTTCAGGGAACGGCCTATGCGGATGATGCGCCAGATATATGCGCCGTAGAGTATCAAGAAGAGTGCAATAGCCACCCAACCCGCAATTCCAAGTTCTCTGAACGTAATCATCGCGCAAAATTAATGTTTCTCACGGAAAGCACGGAAAACACGGAATTGAATGCCCTATTTCCGTGGCTTCCGTGTATTCCGTGAGAGCTATCTCGGCAATGAGAAAGCAACATACGCATCTCCTGATTTTGTCCCCAGCTTCCCGCCACCGCAGGCTACGACCACAAATTGTCTGCCATCAACCTCGTAGACGGCTGGCGTTGCGAATGCTGGAGCGGGCAACTCTGTTTCAAACAACATTTTACCGGTGGTTTTATTGTATGCCCTGAATTTTCCGTCGGGTGTCGCTGCTATGAATAATAGTCCGGATGCAGTAACGGCTGGTCCTCCATAGTTTTCGGAGCCTGTATCGATCCCCTTTGCTTTGAACTCTGCGACCTCGCCAAACGGAATTCTCCAGGCGATCTCACCGGTGTTCAGGTTTACCGCATTCAATGTTCCCCACGGTGGTTTGATGGCAGGATAACCTTCCTTGCTCTGAAATTTATTGTAACCTGTAATTGAGTAGCGCAGATCACGGTAGGGATCGGGCTCGCGTTTGGTGGCAACAAAATTCTTGTTCGACTTAAGGTTAAGCACATACGCGCTAATTGCCTCCTTCTCGTTATCCTGGATATTCAAAGCAGGCATCATTCGACGTCCACTCGATATCAAAGCCATTACCTCCGGTTGTCCGTATTTCTTGTGGATATCAATAAGTGTTGGATAATTTCCTGTGCCCTTGCGATCTGTGCCGTGGCATGCTGCACAATGCTGGCTGTACAGCCGGGCGCCAGCTGCAAGGATCGTTTCTTCCTTCTTCGGCTCGGTTGTGAGATCGCGGCTTCCTATCAGCCATGGGATCTCATTGGCATTGATGTAGATCCAGCCGCTTTCGGGATCGAATGCCGGGCCACCCCATTCCGCTCCGCCATCAAGACCCGGATAGAATACGGTTCCCTGTGGCGACAAGGGTTCGAACATTCCAACCTTCGAAGCGAGATATGTTTTCTTGATATCCTGGTATGAAGAATCAGGTAAGAGATCGTTGAGATCGGCTTCGGTAAACGTTTGTCGTATGAAAGGCTTTGGCAAAGTTGGGATCGGTTGAGTAGGCCACACCTGTTCGCCCTCAAGTTCACTGACCGTTGGCATCGGCGTCTCTTCTACCGGGAACAAGGGCTTGCCCGTCTCACGATCTAATAAAAAGATGAAACCGTGCTTCGTCGGCTGTGCGACGGCATCTATTTTCTTTCCATTGTGAGTAACTGTGACTAACGCGGGAGGTGTTGGCAGATCTCGATCCCAGATATCATGATGGATGTTCTGAAAATGCCAGATGTATTTGCCGGTCTCGGCATTAAGAGCGAGCGTTGAGTTCGCAAAGAGGTTAGCGCCCTTACGCATGCCTCCATAGAAGTCGAATGAAGCGGACCCGGTTGGAGCAAACAACATCCCGCGTTTCTCATCGAGGCTAAAACCCGACCATGAATTTGCGCCACCGATGTGCTTGTAGGCTGCAGTGTCTTCCCATGTTTCGTAGCCAACTTCTCCGGGATGTGGTATTGTGTGAAAGATCCACGCCTGCTTGCCGGTACGCACATCGTAGGCACGGATGTGTCCGGGAGCGGCATCGGCTCCTTCGGAAACGCGTGTGCCCAAGATCAACAGGTCTTTGAAAATTATTCCTGGGGACGTGGCGGTCACGAACAGATCATGCACATCGCGACCGAGGCCTTCATGAAGATCCACCATTCCATTATTACCGAATGTTGTTATAAGGTTGCCTGTCTTCGCATCGATCGCATAAAGATTGGAACTGGCAGTATAGAGTATTCGCTTGTCGTCTCCGCTTTCCCAATAGGTAACACCACGATTGTTGTTCATGATGAAGCGCACGAACTGGTTGCCCTCATCGACACCGTTGGTTGGATCGAATACCCATTTGCGCTGGCCTGTCAGTGCATCGACGGCCACGAGTTTTAGCTTCGGCGATGTGGCATACATCACACCGTCGACGACGATCGGGTTACATTGGATCTGCGAGTGATTGATGGTATCGGCATCACCGGTATTGTACACCCAGGCGACCGTAAGATCTTTTACGTTGCTGGTGTCGATCTGCGTGAGCGTGCTATAGCGGATGTTCTCTTTCGAGCCGCCGGTAACACGCCACGTGTTGTAAGATGATTTGCTGTTGTTGGTGCAGGCAGCCATCACGATAGCCGCCACGGCAAGTGCGGGAAGTCTTTTCATAGAGGGTACGACTTCCCGAAAGATAAACGATCTTAATCTTTTTTCTTGGGAGTCTTTTTCGGCTGCTCTTTTTGAGAATCGGTCTTTTGAGAATCATCCCTGAGAGCTTCCCTGCGGAACTCCTCTATATCTGAATATTGATGGCTGTGAACCCTGGTCGCATTGCCGTTGACATCGATGTTCAGGTCGAGATCAAGGTCCAGGCTGTTGAGAACTTCAAGGCTTGTTTCGATAGCCTCGTCGATGCCTTCCAGACTTGCTTCGATGGTTTCATCGAGGCCTTCGAGGCTTGCTTCAATACTGCGTTCGATCTCTTCATCGAGGCCTTCCAAACTGCGCTCAACGTCGCGTTCGATCTGTTCGTCGAGACCTTCGAGACTTGCCTCAATGCTGCGTTCGATCTCTTCGTCCAATCCTTCCATGCTGCGCTCAACGTCACGCTCGATCTCTTCGTCGAGGCCTTCGAGCGATCTTTCGATCTCTTCTTCTATTTCTTGTTCGCCACGGCCGCTTGCGATCTTGCGAAGACCCCTCGAACGGTCGTCGTCACTGTCGTCGGATTCATCGAGTTTGCGTTCGGCTTTGCTGGCCTTTTCCTCCGCTTTTTGAGCGGCCTTATCAGCCTTCTCAGCGCTTTTGGCGGCCTTCTCTTTGACTTTGTCGGATGATTTCTGCGCGTAGCCGATTGTGGCTGCTGCAATAAAGGCTACCAGGAGTAAGGTATTTTTCATGATCGAAATGCGTTGAGTTACTATAATAAGACCGTCGAAAAATCGAAAGGTTACCTAACTGACAAATTTTCTTTTGGATTCCGGTTTAAGGCTTGTTAATTCGCTGATTTTCACCGGTTTGCCGGAGTCGCAGCTATTCCTCGCAGCCACCCCGATCAGGATCGCGAAAGCTCCATCGCGGATGTCGGCGGCCTGGTGGAGTGGATCTTCCGTCACACCTGCAAAGATCTTGTCCTTCAGAAGCCTGTCGCCGCCGCCATGACCACTGGTGCCATGGAGCACGCGAATGAACTCTCGTGTACCAAAGTTCTTCGTTACAACGATCTCATCATAATTCCTTTCTTCGATGGGATTCGATTCTTCGATCCATGCATCGATGCGTCCTTTAGTACCGTTGAATGCAATACGATAACCCTCATAAGGTGAATAGGTCGTGAGTGAATAGCTCACCTGCACACCATTTGCATATTTGATTGTTGCCGCCATCTTGTCGAAGATGTTGACGTCTTCTTTGAAAACACATCCATCGCGGAGATACCCGTCGTATTTCTCATTGTTCACGTAAAGATCAACCATCTGTTGTCGCGGCATGATGTCGAAATAAAAATTGCACGAGCTCTTGTGTGGACATGGTCTGCAATTGGTAGAACGGAAAGAATTATTCTTCCCATAAAAATTCAACGAACCAGTGGCGTAAACTTCAGTGGGATCCGATTCTACCCACCAGTTCAACAGGTCGAAGTGGTGACTGGCTTTGTGTACCCAGAGACTTCCGCTTTTTTCACGCAGGCGATGCCAGCGACGAAAGTAGTCGGCGCCGTGGCTTGTATCGAGATACCAATGGAAGTCGACCGATGTGAGATCGCCGATCGTTCCGGCTCTTAGCAGCTCATACATCTTCGCGCGATGCGGTGAGTAACGATAATTGAACGTTACGATCACCTTCTTTCCGAATTTCTTTTCCGCTTGCAGAATGGCCTCACACTTTTGTTCGTCGGTAGTCATTGGTTTCTCTGTAATGATGTTGGCGCCGAGTTCCATTCCGCGTATGATGAACTCGTGGTGTGTGGCATCCACCGTGGTAACGATGAGCGTATCGGGCTTAGCGTCCTTCATCATCTTTTCGAAGTCGGTATAAGCAGGGCAGGAGAAGCCGGTAGCTTTCTTGAAGTACTCGACGCGGCCCTGGTTGATATCGCAGAGTCCGACAAACTCCACTTTATCGGGATAGTTGTCGGCGACGTCTTTGGACCACATGCCGAGGGAGCGGCTGCCGGTTCCGACGATAGCGATGCGATTCTTTTTGTCGGCGAAAGCCTGGGTTATGTTTGGATTCACGGCGAATGCGGTTGCGATAGCAGATGATTGAGCAATAAAATTCCGACGATTCAGAGTTTTGCTTTCCATAGTAAAAGGTATAAAAAAGAAAGCATCCAAGGTCAGGCCAGTAAGCAGATCTTAAAAATGATCCTTTAAGCTATCGAAAAAAATTCAGGGCATTTAGTTAACAAATGTGAAACATATTAATTAGTTTCACGTTTGTTAAGGAAATAATTGAGGAGGGAGGGAAGGACATTTCCTGGCAGAATGTGATTTGGAACTCTAAAACTCAAAAGATGAAAGACCACTCACTAGGTGAATTCGAAGAGCTTGTTCTCTTAATGGTTGCTGCGTTGCACGACCAGGCGTACGGTGTATTGATACTGGAGAGCCTCGAAGAGAAGTTGAAAAAGAAATTCAACATCAGCGCGGTTCACGTGGCATTGAAGCGTCTCGACGACAAGGGCTTTGTGAAGTCGCGCTTTGGCGGGATCACGAACGATCGGGGAGGGCGCAGAAAAAAATACTATGTGATCACGGCGCTTGGTAAGAAGGTGCTCGACAACCAGTATGCGACGAGGACCAGTATTTACCAGCAGATCCCGAAAATTTCGTTTAGTTAATACTTTTGATAACTCCACCGCGATATGCTCTCAGGTTCCTTCGCTGGTTTTGTCGCGAAGAATACGTCGAAGAGATAGAGGGAAATCTTACCGAGATCTTCGAACGTGAATATTTGCAGTCACCCGCTACCGCGCGAAGGAATTTTCGAATCAATGTTATCAAACACTTCAGACCCGCCTTTGTTCGGCGACTCAAACTTCCATTCAGTAACAACGCAATCGATATGTTGAAACACAACCTGATCATCACGCTTCGAAGCTTCATGAAATACAGGAGCACGTTCTTTATAAACATTACGGGGCTAACGGCGGGCCTGGCAACGGTGTTCTTCGTGTACCTGTGGGTGAATGATGAATGGAGTAAGAACAGGTTCAATGTGAACGGCGACCGTTTGTACCAGGTGCTCCAGAATTCTAACGAGAGCGATGGCTCGATCAGCACTGGCAAGGGCACTGCCGGCGTTCTTGCGGAGGCGCTTGCCAACGAAATGCCGGAAGTCGAGAAGGCCGTGTCAGTCGTTCCCCCTTCGTGGTTCAACGCGCCGTCGGTTGTTATCTATAAAGAGAAGAAGCTGCGCGTACCACAGCAGTATGTGGGCAAGGATTTCTTTGAGGTTTTTACTTCGAACGTTATCCGGGGTGACGTAAGCACGGCCCTGTCGAAGAAGTATAACATGCTGGTTTCCGAAGATCTTGCGAACCGTTTGTTTGGCAACGTCGACGAGGCGATCGGTAAGGCTGTAGAATTTCGGTGGGGCATGCAAGATCATTTGTACGAGGTCACGGGTGTGTTCAGGTTGCCTTCGAATGTTACGGAGCATTACGACTTGCTGCTGAACTACGAAGACTTTCTCGAAAGAAAGCCATGGCTCAAGGAATGGGGAAATAGTGATCCTGAAACTTATGTCTTAACGAAGGAGGGTATCGATCTGAATGCACTGTCTGCGAAGCTGGGTGGTTTCATGAAGACGAAACAAAAGGACACGGACAAGTTCCTCGTGCTGCAGAAGTATTCGGACACCTATTTATATAACCGTTATGAAGACGGAAAAGTGACTGGGGGAAGAATAGAATATGTTCGATTGTTCGTAGTGATTGCCGCGGTGATCCTCGTGATCGCATGTATCAACTTCATGAACTTGTCTACTGCACGGGCCACGCGCAGAATGAAAGAAGTTGGAGTGAAAAAAGCCATTGGCGCGCGACGTGGAAGTCTTACGACGCAATTCCTGGTTGAATCTATGTCGCTCTCGTTCATCAGTGCTATACTTGCGTTCGCGATTGTCTGGTTGTTCGTGCCTTCATTCAATACATTGACGGGCAAGCATGTCGTGCTGCTGTTGGAACCCGTATTTCTTTCATACGCGATCGGCATCATAGCTATCACAGGCTTTATCTCGGGAAGTTACCCGGCGCTATACTTATCCCGGTTCAAGGCAGGGGAGATCCTGAAAGGCAAGATCAGAAATTCGTTTGGGGAGCTATTGGCGCGTAAGGGACTTGTAGTTTTTCAGTATACGATCTCATTCATACTTATCGTTGGCGTTATCATCATCTACCGGCAGATCGAGTATGTGCAGTCGATGAATCTCGGTTACAATCGCGAGCACATCATTCATTTCGAATTGGAGGTAGAGCCAAGTACGGACCCGGGATATTTCAAGGAGGGTGGCACATTTCATCAGACGGTCGAAACGATGATGAACGAGACGAGGGCAATACCAGGCGTTGTGAACGTTGCGAATTTTTATCACGATGTTACCGGTGATCATGGCGGGCTCGGTGGCGTAGATTGGGAGCCGGGTGACAAGGATGTTCAAATGAGCTTTAACAATCTTGAAGTCGGTTATGACTTCCTTCCAATACTCGGTGTAGGTATGGCCGAGGGAAGAAATTATTCGCGGGAGTTTTCCGATGAACGATCTAAGATCATCTTCAACGAGACGGCGATCAAAAAGATGGGTTTGAAGGATCCGATCGGCCAGACTATTAAGCTTTGGGGGAAAGACAGGCAGATCATTGGTGTTGTAAAAGATTTTCATTACGAATCATTGTACGAGGAGTTGAAGCCGGTGTTGATTCAGCTTGTTCCACAGACACCGCGCATCATGGTGAAGCTGGACGGATCTCATATCAACGAGACGATCGCAGCGATCCGTAAGCTTTATGAAAAGAACTACGCTGGTTTTTCGTTCGAGTATAAGTTCTTGGACGATGATTACGAGGCGTTGTATGCATCGGAGCAGAGGGTGTCGGTATTGGCGAGGATCTTTGCAGGGCTGGCGGTGTTGATCTCTTGTCTTGGACTGTATGGACTAACAGCCTTCACGGCGGAGCGCAGGATGAAGGAGATCAGCGTAAGAAAAGTGTTCGGTGCGTCGGAGGCGAGTATCATGCGATTGTTGTCGTCGGAGTTTACATGGTTGATTGTTACTGCGATGGTGGTTGGGTTGCCGTTGGTGTGGATAGGAGGAGAGGCGTGGTTGTCGGCCTTTGCTTATCGTTCTCAGCTGGCATGGTGGTATTTTGTGATAGGGGCGGGCATGATACTACTGATCACGTTGATCACGGTAAGTGTGAATACGATGAAGGCGGCGAGGGTTAACCCGGTGGCGTCGCTGAGAAGTGAGTGATACATATAGTAACTTCTTGTTGCTGCAACTCACACTCTGTCGGTCGGCAGAGGAGCAAATAATTCTTCATTCTTTGTAAGGAAAACTGTTGACGTGATTTCAACAGGCCGGGGTTTCATGCGTTAGATTTATGTGCATGAAGATGAAGCGGTTGTTGGTTCATTTATCAATCTTGACGGCGACGCACGTTGTATTGTTTACGCTGGCTGGTGTATTCTTTGAGCAAGCCTTCAGCGAGACATCCGATCGCGCGAAGTTAGTTTTATCCGGAATCTTCGCCAGTATTATGCTCGCTTTTGTTGTGTCTCTGTATTGCATTCTATTTATCAAAACCCCTCGATCAAAATGAGTGAAACAACCCGTCTGATCCTCCAGATTGCCGTGTTTGCATTGCCGTGTCTTAGCCTTATTGGTGTCTTCCTGTTTGGGATCTACCAGGAGCCAAAGCACAGTAAAAAACATAAACGCAAGATCAAGGCCCAGAACTGACCCATTTCATCTTTCTCAAATTAATACTACATTTAGGAATTAATTTGCATCATGAAAAAATTCCAGCTCGGCGAATTCGAAGAAATAGTCATGTTAACCGTCGGCATTCTCCACGAAGATGCATATGGCGTCTCTATAAAAAAGGAGATCGAAACACGGCTTGCCCGTAAGGTGAGTGTCGGCGCACTGCAAACCGCACTCAAGCGGCTGGAGGACAAAGGTTATCTCAAGTCAAGGGAAGGGGAGGCCACACAGGAGCGAGCCGGTCGCCCCAAACGATACTTCAGCATCACTGCCTATGGCAAGAAAGCAATGGAGTATACGCGTACAACACGCAACGATCTCTGGAAGGCGATTCCAAAAGTGGCGTGGGAGGTTAAGACAACGTAACTTATCGTTGCTCTTACTCATCTATAAACGAAGCAAATAATTCTTCATTCTTTGTAAGGAAAACTGTTTACGTTATTTCAACGTGCGGCATCATCATGCGTTAGATTTGTTGCATGAAGATGAAGCGATTGATGCACTATCTATCGATCCTCGAGTTGTTGCACATGTTGTTCCTGGCAAGCGCTGGTGTGTTTGCTGCCGAATTATTCAAGGAATCGAGGAACCTGAAAATACTTGTAACCTCAGCGATAACAACGATTGTGCTCGGTGTCTATCTGCTACGTCTTCATTCAAAAACTAAACGCAAAACCTCTAAACGACATAAATAAAATGGATGCCAGCGACTTCATGGTCTTTTGGCTTTTCTGCGCGATGGTATTGGGTTTCCTTCTTACCTTCGACGACGTCATTAGCCCGCGCAAAAAGCGTAAGAAATCAAAGCGCAAAGCAAAAGCCTGACAATTACGAGGCACCATTGCGCTTCGCCTACCGTTGATTTCAATAAAATTGAGCCAATTTTGAGGATAAACCGGTCGGCCGGTTATATTTGCACTCTCTTTTTTAAGCGACCTCGTGGAAACGGGGCAAGCTCAGCCTGGAGAGGTGGGTGAGTGGCTTAAACCAGCGGTTTGCTAAACCGCCGTACGGGTAACACCGTACCGGGGGTTCGAATCCCCCCCTCTCCGCCCTTGGCCGCCGGAGCTTTTAGCAAAGGTGACCTTCGCCGGAGCAATCGCGTAGGCGACACAGGTCCAATAAGCCGGGACCTGGAAAGAGAACAGGTCACCGAAGCGTAAGCGAGGTGACCATTTTATTTGATGACTGTAATGGTCCGGTAGCTCAACTGGATAGAGCATCAGCCTTCTAAGCTGACGGTTCGGGGTTCGAGTCCCTGCCGGATCACTTCATCACCCGCACCCTCAATCCACCGGTTTCTTCACCACCAACATTATCGTATCCGAATGTATCGCCGTAAAGATCCCCATTCCATTCACCACATTCGTGAATGGCGGCTGTAGATTCAGTGAGGAAGAATTATCCTGTTCCTTATATAGTGCCGCGTAGTCTGCGTTCACATGAAATAAGATCACGTTGTAACGGCCGTAGTATTGAAACTGTAACGGCCTTATCTTGCTGCTGCTTTCCTGCGTCGGCTCGCCACGGAAAAACATAACAGGCCTGTTTCCATCCGTCGTGTCCAGGTCAGAATTGATCAACTCCGGATCTTCTTCAATGTTCTCGAAATACGGAAAGTAAAAATCCTTAATAGCGTTCGACCAGTTGAGCTCGATCACATCCTCATCAATCCCCCCAGGGCCGCCACCGATCGGACCATTGCCAAAACTTCTCGGCTCAATCTCTATCTCCGTAGCTGACAACGAAAAACCCTCCGGCTTAAACGGCACTACCGATAACGACGACACCTCCTTACCCTCTTGCGAGAAGCTAAGCTTGTAATCACCAACACCTTCTTTTATAACCACGCCGTCGTTGCTCACATAAACACCATCTCCAACCGGGTTCAATACAATAGTCTCCTCATCATTCGATATCGAAACGGAAAAATTCTCCACGTCAACTTCCGAAACACCATCGAGGTTCGAGACAACTACCTTCACCGGACGACCCACATATAAATAAGACTCCACAACTAACGGCGGTCCTGTCTCACTACCCGTTTCATCACCGCACGACACATACAGCGCTGCAAGAACTACAGCTGCGAGAAATATTTTCAACCTGCGCATATTCGTTTAGATTTTTAAGCTGAGAGTTACGTTAGGAGTGATCCCCAAATAGTTGATATCAGTTTCAACTACCGTCCCTTCCGACACCTGGAATTCCTTGTACCAAACATTCTTCCGGTTCAAAACATTGAACACCGATAGACCCAGGGTCCCAATGTCGTCGTGATCCTTATTCTGGAGCTCATAAGTGATCGCCGCATCAACACGCTCATAGTACGGCAACCTTACCGTATTCTTCGGACCAACCGCCACGTAGTCGCGCGTCGTTCCATCGATCAATGTCAGCGTGTATCCACCAAGCGGTGCCGTATAGGGCCTGCCCGTAGCATAGATGTACGTCGCCGAAAAATCCCAACGCTTTACATTGTACAAGCTCACGAACTTGAATTCGTGCCGAACATCCTGAGCTCCCGGGTAATACGATTCGCCATACACATCGAACTTGTTTCTAACCTGTGCCAACGTATAACTCGCCCATCCTTTGAGCCTTCCCGTTTTCTGCTGGACCAGAAATTCTACGCCATGTGCATAACCAACACCGGTATAAAAATTCTCATTGTAAGTAGTTCCGCTTCTGAAATCACTCTGGAAGCGAAGCGTGTACTCCGAAAGGTTAGTGTAGTTTTTTTGATAGGCCTCGATCGAGAACAACTTCGTCCTGGTCTCGTATGCGATGCCGGCTATGTAGTGATCGGCGTGACTCACTTTCACCGAGTTGCCATCGGACAACACCCAGAAGTCGCGGCTGCCGGCAAGAATGTCCTCGCGGATCACCCTGTTTGCAAATTGATAGTAACGACCCGTTGCACCAGTTAACTTCAATCGCTCTGTCAAATTGTAAGTCGCGGAGAAGCGTGGTTCCTGGTACAACTGCCCGGTGGGAGAGAACGACGACAGTCTGAACCCTGGAGTTATCGCGAGCTTGTTATTAAGGAACGAGAGCCTTGCCTGAACATAGCCACCGGCGAGATTGCCCCGGTTCTTGCGATCGATCACTGTAACAGTATCTGAAGTACCGTAGTTGTATGCGATATCGTAATTCGTGTAGAAACCACCCGCCGCGAGATCTATATTCGACGATGCTTTATAGTTGATATTGATCTGTGCACTTCGGTCGTCGAGCCTGTTGTTTTCAATAATGGCACCTGATGATGTAACAGCACCTCCTATAAAGGCAGGCCCGTTTCCGGACGACGATGCCGAAGTACTCCGGTTGCGATCGCTGAAATAATGAGATTGACTGATCAACGTATGAACATATAGCTTGTCGGTCCACTGGCGCGACCACTTCAGGCTCAAGCCTGTATTGCCATAGGTGGTAACATCCTTCGTGGTAGAGCTGAAGCTCAACGAGCCACCACCCGGTCCACGAATGCCGTTCGAACTCAGCTCCTGGCTGTTGTCGAGGTCATCGGTGCCATTGAATACACTCGCCGAGATAACATCCTTTTCACTTGGTTTGAACGTGACCTTACCATTCAGATCATAGAAGAACGACTTTACCGTTGTTGTGAAGTCGGGACCACCACCGGGTAGACCACCGCCCGGACCATTGCCAAGAACGGGGCCACCATTACTATTGTTGGTCGACTCGCTGTTGTACAGATCAAAGATCTTGTTGTACAAAGGGCCCTTCCACGACCGGCGGAATGCAAACAGGGTCGTTACTTTTTTTCCGAGCGGTTGTTCGAGATAACCATTCACGCTAAGCAGACCGACATTGGCACCTGCGCTGAACTTGTTCGCATTGCCATCCTTGCCGGTAATTTCCATAACGCTTGAGAGGCGCCCGCCAAAACGCGATTCGAAGCCGCCCTTATATAATCGCACGTCCTTGATCGCGTTCGCGTTGAAAGCCGAAAAGAAACCGTAGAGGTGATCGACATGATAAATGGTAAAGCCATCGTACAAGATCAGGTTCTGATCGGGAGTACCGCCTCGGACGTAAAGTCCCGACGACGATTCATTACTCGAGGAGACACCCGGCATGAGTTGGAAAGCACGCATGATATCACGTTCACCGATGTTCGGCAGCTTCGTAAGACTCTGAGGGTTCATGCTAATAGTACTTATAGTCTCGTTCGTCTTCAGGGCGTCCTCGCGCTGCGCAGTTACTGTTACCTCACTAAGCGTTTGTCCATAAGCGTCGAGCTCGACCAGTATGAACTTGAAGTTCGTATATGGGGTGAGCTTGATAGTCATTTGTTCATAACCGATGTAAGAGAACACGACCGTAGATGTATCGGATGGAATATCCTGCAGGGTAAAATGCCCATCGGCGTTTGTAAACGTTCCCTGCCTGGACCCCTTCAATACGATGTTGGCAAACGGTAGAGATTCGCCTGTCTTCTCATCGACAACTTTCCCGGTAAGCGACAGGTTAAATCTCGTGGCGGGTCCGCGATAGTTCTTCTTTACCGATTCTTCTTCCTTCTTCCGGGCACTCTCTTCTTTCAGGTAAGCTTCTTTGGTTATGAAGTATATGATACCATCGTCGGCCTGTATGTAACGGAGGTCGAACAGGAAGCACCAGTATTCGAGGAACTCATCGAGTGGTTTATTTTCCGGTCGATCCTGTACGTTGTATTTCGCGACCGTCTCTCGATTGAAGGCGAACTTTATGTTATAGTCCTTTCCGATCTGATCTAATGCTTCTGCAAATGATCCCTGGTAAAGTCCCGTGATCGAGATCTTGCTGAGGTCTTTAGGTTGTGTTTGTGCGTGCACATCGATGTTGAGAAAGCATGTGCAAACGAAGAGTGTGATGAAAATTTTCTGCATAGCGTTCTGAATGTTGCAACGCTACAAAGTGGGTTCAAACGGGTTAACTAATCTAGACAACCATGCTACATCTACCGACATATAGAAATTGCGCGCACACAAAAAGAAAGTAGATTGCGAAGTAGTAACAATTCGCTTTTTAACTGTCTCTCT
Organism: uncultured Ohtaekwangia sp.; assembly: GCA_964490505.1. GTDB lineage: Bacteria > Bacteroidota > Bacteroidia > Cytophagales > Cyclobacteriaceae > ELB16-189. The sequence goes on from CAZBCP010000005.1 coordinate 120,881, forward strand.
GTTAGATTGCATTTGATGAACCCCGAGACCCAAGGATGGGATGGTACAGAGGATACATTCCGGAAGGTTTTTGACGACTGTTACGAAAACCTTTGCAGGTATGCATTTACCATCGTGAAGGATTTCGACCTGGCGGAGGACATCGTTCAGTCGATGTTTTTGAAGTTATGGGAGAAGCGGGCTGACCTTGACATAACAACGTCGGTGCGTTCATATTTATTTAGATCGGTGTACAACCAGTGCATCAACCAGCTTGATCACCGTGTCATCAAAACGAAATACGATGCGAGCGTAAGGGTGGAGGCGGGGCGCGACGAGCAACAGCCGGATGTCTTCCCCGACGAGCTGGAACAAAACATTCGAAAGGCGGTAGACACGTTGCCGCCGCAATGCCGTTCGATCTTTATAATGAGCAGGTACGAAGAATTAAGATATTCAGAAATTGCCGAGCGGTTGGGCATCTCTGTAAACACTATACAGAACCAGGTTAGCAAGGCATTGAAATTATTGCGTGAAGCGTTAAAGGACCAATGAAATGACAGTGGATGACGATTTGATTGCAAAGTTCCTTTCGGGTGAGGCAAATCCCGAAGAGGCCCTTGCCTTGCACGAATGGCTTGCTACCCCGGCCAACAAATCTCGTTTCGATGAGATGGTTGCAACGTGGAATCAGGCCAATCCGTCGAAGGCTATAAGGACTGTCGCAAAAGAACAAGCATGGAAAAAAGTTCGTCCCGCAAGAAGCATCGCGTGGCCGATTGGTATTGCTGCATCTGTATTGCTGGTTGTTGGTGTGCTGGTGTTTTGGAATAGCTCTTCAAACAAAAGCCCGGTCATTGCCAGCACAGTTGATTCTACAAAGAATGTTGCATTGCCCGATAATTCCGTTGTCACTTTATATCATAACACGTCAATTGAATATCCCGAGGCGTTTGAAAAATCGTCGCGTCACGTGAAGCTGCTCTCCGGCGAGGCATTCTTCAGCGTCGAAAAGGACTCGATCAAGCCATTTGTTGTTCATGCTGCTTTCGCCGATATCCAGGTCGTCGGCACGCAATTCAATGTGATCATTAAACCCGAAGGTGTGGAGGTTGGAGTAAATGAAGGTTTGGTGTTGTTAACAACAGATACCGACAGCGTTTATCTTGGCAAGGGCGCCGCGGCTTTCGTGAGATCGGGACAGCCCGTGAGAAAGGCTCGTATGGATGAGAATACGTGGGCTTACGCTACCCAGAGGCTCGTATTCAAAGACACTCCAATGGATGAAGTCATTAAGGCAGTTGAGAAAACGTACTCCTGCTCGATCTCTGTTTCAAACGATAACGTTAAAAATTGCAAATTGACCGCCGCCTTTGACAAGGATTCTCTGGATAAAATAGTACTTTTAATCTCAGAAACCCTGAATTTAAAGTTGGAGCAAAATGGCCAGCACTACACACTGGAAGGCGACGGTTGCCCTTAATGTCCTCCTTTGTTTATTGATAGCAAGCTCCTACGCACAATCACCTACGTTAATTAATGTTAAAATCAGCTACAGCTGTCGCGCCGAACGGCTCGAAACTGTAATTGATCAACTCTCGAAATCAACCGGCTACGATTTTATATACAGTCGCGACCTGGTCGATATCTCCCGCACAGTCTCCCTTAACGTCAAAGACAAATCGATCCACGAAGTTCTGTCGCTGATCGAAAAACAGGTGAATGTTTCTTTTAAGCTCAAAGATCATCACATCATTGTTAAGAACATTCCGAAACCTGTTGTTCCTGCGAAGACAATCGCGCCTACAACAATTTTCGCGTCTCCCGAAGCTCCGCTGATCACATCGATCTCAAAAAATATTCCCGTTAATATCCCGTTCGAAAGCCACACCGAAGCCCTTCAAAAGCAACTGGATAAGAGGATCAACGAAGTTCAAAGACTGTTGGGCTCCGGCAGTCCACGCAACATCCCGACTTACTATCTCGACCAGATCAATTTCAACAACAGGCATCGCAGCTGGTTCGCAGCGGTTGGCACCTCTGTCACCGATGATGGCGCCGGTTTCGAGCTGCAGGCCGGTCTTTCGTTCCTCTATGCCGTATATGCACCACGATTCTCAATCGAACACGGCTTCTCCGGAGCCTATGGTGTAGGTAACTCGATCAACATAGTCGGAAACTTCTCATTCACCCCGATCTACCTTTATTCGAATCGTACAACGAGCGAAGTATCAAGGTTCAACGGGCCGCTGGGCAGCAACGGTCCCTCCGTTACAAGAACTGTCAACGTTCGTCAGCACCAGATCAAGATGACGGTGCGATATGCATTCTCGAAAAATCTCTCGGTTCGCTTCGGACCGGTTCTCAACTATCGCAATACATTGAAAGAGATCTCGGTCACCCCCGGCACTTTGTCCGAAGCCGTTTACTCTAACGGCGGGTATGGGCTTGGCGGAGGCGGCACGGTTATTCAAAATCGCCGCTTCAACGGAAGCAGCTCTCGCTTGCTCGAATCCTGGGTAGGCTGGGATGCTTCTATCCAATACCGGATAAATTTTTTCGAACAGAAGTAGTAGGTCCCCCTTCTTTAGCTGTCTTATAGATGACGTTCTTGATGACCTCAAGGTCGTCAACGATTATTTTTCATAAAGCCAAAGGGTAAGGGGCCGCGGTAGGGAACAGTTTGTGTTGGCGGCTACCTGCCCGATGGAAAAAGGAGGGGGTAACCAATATCCAATATCCAATAACCAATATCCAATATCCAATGACCAATATTCAATACAAATAACCAATACCCATTATGATCTTAGATAATTGTAGCGAAATGACGATGGGCCCCGAAGATCCCGGTATCCTCAAACCCGTAGCACAAAATTGGTTTAACAGTCCTCGTTCGTTGGCGATGAACGATTTTATGTTCGTGAAGTCGGAACACAACGTGATAAAAGTCTCTTTCTCGGACATCTACTACATCGAAGGCTATAAAGACTACGTGAAGATCTTCACGGGAGGACCAAGGCCGATCATGACAATCCTTACTTTCCGTAGCCTGGAAGGTATTCTCCCAAAAGAGATGTTCGTGAGGATCCACAAGTCGTTTATCATATCCATAGAAAAGATAAAATCATTCCGCCGTGGAAAAGTATTCGTGATGGACAAACATATCCCGATCGGTGCTTCTTATTCCGATCTGTTCAACCAAAGAGTTGTAGCAGGAAGGCTGGTAGATTTTTAACGCGGGGCATTCGCTTCGTAGAATCGATAAAGTAGCGACAGGAGTTCGGCGTCGCTCAAGTAATACATGATCGCATAGTTCTTTTGATTGAACTGTGTGAGCAGATCGTAGTATTCATTCTCCGTTAGCCGGTGCTTCTTCATGAGTTCGTTCTTTACTTTGTCGTTCTTTACCAGGAGATCGACATAGCTCTTTACCCGTATCGATTCCTTCTTAGCCCTCGCAAGCATGATCTTTTCTTTTTTATCCCTGGAGTAATAGAATGGGATTCCTTCATGCAGGCTCTTCAACTTCATGTTCTCTTCATCGAAAAGATGTTCGTAGGGATCACCTAATGGCGTTGCTTCTACAGTAATAGACTTCAGGATCGTTACAACTTCAGGCATCAGGATCACGCTTGGTTCCCAATCGGCAGCGGGGAATTCCAGTGTTCGATAACCGATAAATGAAAACAATAGAGTGTCCCTGGGATGAGCCGATAAAGCAAATGCGCCACCACGGTCGGTTGTAGTGCCCCGGGCGGAGCCTTTGACAATTATGTTAACATAGGGAAGGGGTCGGAGCGTCGCGGAATCTGCGACCAATCCTTTTATGATTATCGCCTCCTGTGCATACCCACAGGTTACGAGAAGCAATGCCAGTATCGTTAATCGAATTTTCTTTTGATACCCCACAGATCGCGGAAGGTTATGTCGAGTGTAAAAATATGCGATTGTTGGTAAATCAGGTTCTTTTGGGTGGTACCCGTACTATTATAACTGTAAGATAAATTAAGTGCATTTCTTCCGTTGCTCACAGGTAATCCGAGACCAACGGTAGCGCCCCATGTTTGGAATGGTGTCTTTTGCAGCACCAACGGGCTTTCCTGTACATAGCCACCCGCGCGAACAACGACGCCGCTCCAGAAGGAGCTTCGGCCGCTTGCACGAAACTGGTATCCAAATGAGACACGGCGGCTATCGCGCAGTTTGAGATCGTCTTCCAGGCGAGCTTTCGACCATTGCTGATATGACACGTCTAATGCGAATGTCGACTGCAGTGTGTTGAATGTGATGCCGCCACCAGCCTTTTGAGGAAGCACGTAGTCACGCAGGTTCGATTTATCGGAACTCAGTGTGTCTCGTGACTGAAGGACATAAGTTTTTAAAGATGTATTAAGGTGCACAGGGTTCTCGTAAACTGCGCCTATAGTAATGTTTTTATCGTCACCTATGTTGAATGCATACTGCGCACCGAAATCAAGCTTGCCTGCATTGATTGCTGTGAGATTGGTAAGGCTGGTCCCTAATGCGTAGCCTGACGTTATTGTCTCTATCCTTTCGATCGATCCATGCAGAAACGATGCTGTGATGCCGAGAGAAAGATGCTTCGTGATCTGGAATCCATTGCCGAAGTAGAACTGCGTTATACCACCCTTGCCAGAATACTGCAGGGAGGCATTGTCACCCGCCGATTGGCTTGCTGCGATGTTGTAGTTGACGGTGCTGAATGGATTCGCGCCTATCGTTCCAGCCCACCGTTTATGGAATCGAAGCCAGATGTTCAGGTTAGTGATGTTCCCTGTCGATGAAGAGGTTTTCGCGTCTTTATTCCCGTAATGATCCGATTCAACAAAGATCCCGAATTCTGTGACCTGGGTGGCTTGTTGGATCGATGTGTAAGCTGCGGGATTAAGATTGTTGAGATTCAGCGGATCGCGTACGGCAAAGCCTGTTCCACCCATCGCCCGGTTCATGGTCGACGTTCTATCCCTTAACATACCAACTCCATAGGCCGAATAAGGGGATGAGGAAATTTGGGCGGCTGCCTCGATGCTTACTACCGCAGCAAGGATGACTAAGAATGACCTTCTCAATTAAATGAATAAAGGTCGAAGGTACGTTCTGGGGGTTCGCGCAAAAATTAAGTGGACGAATTCCCCTTTTCAGTTTATGAACTCCCGCTTTTAACATACGAAATACGAACGGTATTAGCTTGTATACAATTATTCCCTGTTGGTCGATAATATTTGACTGCCTTGCGGCTTTGCTGCTTACTTACCGCCTGAATTAATTTGAATGAGGGCGTTGCTGCAATGTTTGTGCTTCTTCATCGTGATGTGTGCGATTTCCTGTAATGAAGATGCTTCTGAGATCGGGTCTAATTTTTTCGATGGTGGATCTCTCAATATGGCAGCAATCGATACTATTTCGTTGAACGTTGCCACGGTGAAATTCGATAGCATGCCAACAAGCGATGCGCTACGGCATTTGGTGGGATATCACATCGATCCCGACCTGGGGCTCATATCATCATCTGCATTTTTCGAGATCAGTCCCATAAGTGCTTTCTCCATCGACAAATTATACACAACATACAGTCGTACCGAAGTGCGCCTGGTCCAGGATGGCTACTCTTCCTACGATACCACGGCAACTCTATCGTTCAGCGTTCATGAGATCACCAAAGAGATGGATATCAGTAACAACGGGTATCTCTACAACACCACGAAAACACGATACGACCCGGTATCGATGGGCTCCGTCTCTTTCAAGCCACGGCCTGCATCGCGAGACACGGTCAAGGTTTCCTTGAGTGACGACTTCGGTCGCGACGTTATTCGACTCGCACAATCGGCCGCCGCAGAAGTACAAACTACGACGGCATTTGTTGATTACTTTAATGGCCTGGCCCTCATCCCGGACGCAACGAATGGTCCGTTCGTCGGCTTCGAGAAAGATGTTGAGGTACGGGTATACTACACCGACAGATCGGTGACACCAAGCAGGGAGAGATACCTTTCGTTGGTAACGAATCTTAATCTATACTATAACCAGATCAATACCGACAGAAGCCTGACGAAGCTTAGTGGCTTAACGGATCAGCGATACGCTGTTAGCACCCTAGCTACAGATCACAAAGGTTATACCCAGGGCGGCTCCGGCCTGGGCTTGCGGGTATCTATTCCTTATCTGCGCGATATCCTTGTAGATAACCCTGGGCTTTCTGTTGTTAATGCACGGCTCGAGTTTTCACCGACTCGCGACAACAAAGGCGATAACCTCAGGCTACCCCAGACACTCGTGTTGACGGCCGTCGACTATCGCAACCAGGCGCTTGGCAGCGCTATCTCGCAAACTGCATTGTTGTATGAAGATTTCTATCTCGGAAGGGACACTCACTTCGAAGTCGATATCACCACCTTCATCAAGGAACAACTTTTAACACAAGAATTTAATGATAACGCGATCATCTTTACGCCAGCTGATACCACACTCCGTTCTTCTATCGATCGGATCTATATAGGAGATCGATACAACGACCGCGAGATGAAGCTGACGTTAACATGCCTCACGTACGACAAATAACCGGATCAATTTATTAGCCTTCTAAATCTTATAAACTTTATGAAAATTTCGTGGACGTCGTTGCTCTTATGTGTTGTCTTGATGTTAGCCATCGGATGTAATAACAGCAATGAAGATGATACGACAGATGTTGGGAACTGGGTGAGGACAACGCCGTTCAAAGGCAGCCGGCGTTCCGGAGCCGTGGTGTTCACCATCGACAACAAAGCGTACATCGCCCTTGGTTACAATGGAGATCAGTACTTTACCGATGTCTATGAATACGATCTCAGCCTCGGGTTCTGGAAGACAAAGGCGCCATTCCCCGGCACTCCTCGTGAAAGAGCCGTTGCGTTTTCGATCGGAGGAAAGGGCTACATCGGAACAGGCTACAATCGCGATGAAGACAAAGAAGAGCTAGGAGATTTCTGGGAATACGATCCTGCAACCGACACCTGGACACAGCTCAATGACTTCGGAGGGTCTGCGCGATACAATGCCGTCGGATTTTCTATCGGTGGAAAGGGTTATGTAGGTACGGGCAACGACGGTTCTAACTACAACGGTGATTTCTGGGAATACAATCCAGCCGACGATTCATGGAACGAGATCATCAGCTATCCCGGAAACAAGAGGGAGGAATCGACGGCATTCGTTATCAACGATAAAGCTTACATCTGCACGGGACGTAACAACGGTGTGACCGATATCGACTTCTGGGAATTCGATCCTTCGGCAAAAACATGGACAAGCCGAACTCCTGCCGACGATGTAGATTATTACAGCACGTTCACGTCTGCGGTCCATCGATACAATGCCGTGTCATTTACGTTGAATGGATTTGCATACATCGCAACGGGTATCACATCGACCGGCGTGGCCGATAAGGCTTGCTTTCGTTACGACCCTTCAACACAGGAATGGGAATCGATGGTATCGTTCGAGGGATCCGCGAGGAGCCAGGCGGTTGCCTTCTTCCTGAACTCACGGGTATTCGTAGGAACGGGACAAAACGGATCGAGTCGTTTCGATGACGTCTGGGAATTCCGTCCCGACGAAGATTATAATGAGAACGATTAATCGTTACTGCCAGGCCATCGACGAACGCAGCATCTCGATACTTTTCGGTACTGCGACAAACGGGTCTTCTTTTCCTTCGAACTCCAATGAGACGTATCCCTGGTAGTTCACCTTCTTGAGGATATTGAAGATCCGTTTGTAGTCGAGGTCGAGCGAATACCATTCACCGCCTCCATAGTAAGTCTTGGCTTGCACGAAGTTGGTGTAGGGTGCGAGCATCTCCAGCTTGCTGTAAGGCTCTTCCAAAAAATTACCGGTGTCCATCATGATACCAAGCCATGGAGATTCAATTGATCTCTTGATGCGCAATTGTCCTTCCGGTGTTGAGCAAAGTCCCCAATGATTTTCAAGCGCGAGCAGTACGCCGTACTGTTCGGCGGTCGGCAGACATTGTTGGATACTATCGATGCACCACTTAAATCCGTCGTCTTCTGTATAACCGGGAAGTATCGGTTCAACACCGCGGTTCTTCATAAGGTCGTCGAACGATTTTGTGGTGCCCCAACGGCCGGAGTTCAAACGCAGGGCAGGGACACCAAGATCGGCGGCCAGCTTGATGCAGGTCTTCGTGTGCTCGATCTCTTTCTTTAGAAATTCTTTATCGGGCGATACGAAGCTTTGGTGGATCGAAAGACACGTGAATGCGATGCCGTTTACGAAAGCGTGACGTTTCAATTTTTGGATGTAACCATTGGTGGGCTCTTCCATTTGCCGATGAAGTATGTCGATGCCTTCAACACCGATCTTTGCTGCTTCGTCGATCACTTTTTCAATAGGAAATTTCTCGCCCTTGAAATGCCAATAGGAGTAAGACGAGATAGATAATTTTATTCGCGGGGCAGGCTTTACGGGAGCGGCTGTGGAAATAGATGGATTGAGGACCGCTGCAGCTGTACCGGCAGCAATCGTTCCTAAAAAGTTCCGTCTTGAGTTACTCATATGCTCAAGATATAATTTAATTTCGAAAATGAGACAATCAAAGATCCTTCGTACACAGCATGTGCTGGCTGTGAAAGACCTCGCGAAGTCTGTTGAGTATTATAAAACGAAGCTTGGCTTTGAGACCATCTGGCATGATGGCGCCGGTTGGCATTGTGTCGGTCGACAGGGTTTCAATGTTATGTTAGGAGAATGTTCCGACGATGTATCGGCGTTCGAGACCAACAATCATTCCTACTTCGCTTATGTAAACCTCGAAGGAGTTGACGACCTGCACGAGGAGTTTGCAGCTAAAGGTGTGAACATCATGCACCGGCTTGCGTCGAAACCCTGGGGACAAAGGGAGTTCGGCATTACCACGATCGATGGTCACCGGATCATGTTCGGCGAAACGCTGAAGTAGTTTAATTGCCGACCGATATCGTCTTGATCGCCTTTACAGGTCTTCCTTCCGAAGTAATGCCCTCAACTTCGATCTGGTAAGTTGTTTCGAGATCTGCCGCAAAGAACGAAACCGTTGCAACGCCTTTGCTGTTTACCGGCACGATGGGTGTCCAATGAATGAGTGACCGGAAATCAGGCTGATCATTTTGCTCTGAATCGTAGTCGGGACCCGAGAAGCTCTCAACGAAAGTATATCCCGTTGCTTTAACAGTTCCCATCGTTGGGGTTTTAGTATCGCCGATCGATTCACCTTTCTTCAGATATACCGACAGTACCCCGCCGTTCGAAACGTTTCCATACAGAACATTCGTCCTTGTGCGAAGCTCAACTGTTTCTACCTGGCTGGGATGGATCATTGATAACACACTTTCCGGAGTGCCGCTCATAATAGCATCATTCACAGTTACCAGTACCTCTTGCGGACCGAGTACGAACGAACCGACACCATTTCGCGCTACATACACCACCCAGTGTATTGCTTCGCCCTGGTTCGCAGCCTGGCGAATGATCAATCCGGGAAACCTTCCTTGCAATGCCATCAGCATGTCGTTGTATCCTGTAGTGATGTCCCTCGCGTTCACCACATAATCTGCCTTTCCGTAAGAACGCTTCACGCGGAATTCTGGCGTGAACTCTTCATGCACCTTCGCGCCGCGGATCTCCACTTCATCGAGTAGCCTTGTCTCACTATCCTTCACGTATGTGAGGTCGCGTTGTACCGAAGTTGTGGCCTGGATCTTTAACGGTGACTTGAGATCCTTGTAATAGATCGACGGCTTTTCATTTTCAATAAGTACCGCTTTGCCTTTCAGCCTTTTGTCGAGGGGTGATACCAGGAAACGCGTTGAATCGTAGATCGCGAGGTGGTTAATGGTAAAGTAACCGTCGGCATCGGATTCGACGAGAACGAGATCGCGCGGTTTCAATTGAATTACATTCAGCGAAGTCCTTACAGGTTTCCCGGCATTGTCGAGGAAGCGCCCCTTAACCGTTATACCATGCTCCACCACAAATGGTCGCTTGCCAACCCTGGTATTGAATGCAGGAACACTCGTGATCGGGTAACGTTGCACGATATCCTCCGACGTTACGATAGGAGAGACCTGCTTGATATCGGTGACGCTCATCGACAGATCGCCGAGAAGAGCCGTGCCCTCCTCGTCCGTTACGTTGACGGTAACCTCGATCTTTTCGCGAGTCTTATACTTTTCTTTGGTCGTCGTAATAGTGAGTTCTTCGGAAGATGTTGGCTGCGCGGCAACTCTCTCGATCATGTCCTTCAGTTCCACTATCGGGATCGGTTTGACGTACAATGTCGAGTCACCGAAGTTCCTTTGGAGATTGGTGTAAGCGCGGATGTTGTAAGTTCCTGCAGGCAAAGTCGATGGCAGCCTGACCTCACCAACGAATCGACCCGTGTCGGCCTGCAATACTTTCGAAGCAACGATCTCTTTCGTTGGCGTAATGAGATCAATATACACGGTATTGCTCAACGAATCACGAAACGATGGCGTTTGATAATTTATATAACCTTTGAACCACAGTTGCTCTCCCGGGTAATAGTAGGGCCTATCGGTGTGAACATAGATGCGTTCATACAGACTTGGGAGGATCTCGACAGCCTGCTTGTGTTGCGGCGTTACGCGCAGATCTTTTGGGATATAGTCGAGAGGAAGCATTCTCGAAAGGCGGTCTTCACTCATATCACCGGAGACTGTTATAGCCGTTGGGTCGGCCGGGATCCCTCTTGAGTTTACGACAACGGAGTTGGACTTAAGCTCGATCCAGCTTATTGGATTAATGATGTCCTGGTAAACACGCTTGGTCGAACCGCCATTGAGATAATGTGTTTCAAGCCGGCCGGGCAAAGTCACGAGGAATTTGTCGTTGCCTTGCGATGTCGAAAGCTTGTTGGTATCGGCAAGCTGGATCTTTTTACCAAGATTTTCTGAGAACCTCGACATCCTGGTGAACGCTCCGCCACCTCCAGCCAGTTCGGTATACAACGCGAAGCCTTGTCCCTCGATCTGATGAGTAACGATCGATCGAAGCAGGTTTGTGAGAGATCGTTTGTACACCGTCTCGCGGTTCTTTTCCCAACGCTCGCCCTCTTTCGGATTGGGTGGGGCGAGCAGCATGAAATACGTATCTCCTTCGATACTGTAGCCCGACGTGCTCGAAGCGAATCTCTTCAAAGAGAACTTCACCATGTACCCAAGGGCGTTGTTGATCACAATGATAGGAGCGAGCGACTTCGCCGTAAGCGTGTGTGTCGATTCGTCGTTTTGTATGTCGATAACCCACGGATTTTGAATAATACACTCCTGTGCAAACTCGTCGCGGCCCAGGAAAGTGGCCTTGAACTTTTTGAGGTTCTTCTCCCATGCCTTATCGCGAGACGACTTTACGACGACCTCGTCGAGGATCGTTTCGGAAGTCTTGAGTTTAATCGTACCAAGATTTAAAGGGCCTTCGCCGAACACGATGTGTTTCTTGTAGGGGTCGTAGCCGACCGAAGAGATGACCGCATCGGCGGTACCAAGATTGTCGCACTGGAAGGTGAAATTCCCGTCGGCACCGGCTGCCGAACCGATCGCCGTGTTCACTATAAATATATGTGCGAAGGGGATTGGCTCAAGCGTCTTTGCATCGATGACGCGTCCTGTGATCGTAACCTGCTGGGCATCAGCACAGAAGGCCAAAAGCAACAGGCCGGCGACGATTAGTTTACCGAGGATTCGCATAAGAGCGAGCGTCAGATTTAAGGTAGCGAAGTTTGCTGAAAATGGCAGGTTTGTGAAGGCGAATGGCAGGTTTTTAAGGGGTATTTTGATCTAAGTTTGAGTCAGACAACTCCCGAATCCATGAAACACCTGTCTATCCTGGCGGCCCTGTTCTTTAATGTGTACCTCGCAACTGCAGGCGACCCGCAAACCTGGAACGGAAGCCTTCCAACTTCCGGCGGTTATGGAACCGATATCACTGTAACAGTCACACTTTCGAGCGGACTGAGCTACACGCTAACCAGCTCCAATCAGAATGTAGCCACTGTATTTTTCAACGGCACGAATTGGATCGTTACTCCGAAAGGCATCGGTTCAACAACACTCACGGCCACCAACAACGGCAATGCATCGTTCGACCCGGCCACACCGCTCACGTCGACGCTGCAGATCGTAAAGGGAACACAGACCATCTCATTTCCGAATATTCCCGAGAAGCACTACGGTGACGCCCCATTTGTGTTGATGGCAAAGGCCTCGAGTGGTTTACCGATTACTTATGAAAAAACGGGTGGTGTCGCGATCGAGCTGAACGGGAACATGATAAGAATTTGGGACACGTACACTGGTACGATCACAGCGAAGCAAGCAGGCAACGATCTCTACCTTCCCGCGGAAACAAGTAAGAGCCTCGTGGTTTCGAAAGGCGATCTGCCTTTGACCATGGAAGCTATCCCGGAAAAATTTGTTGGGTTGGTCCCGTTCAGGCCCATCATTAATAAAGACATTGACGTAAACCTTAGCAGTAATAATCTTTCAGTCGCGAAAATCACTGACGGAAAGATCGAGATCGTTGGTGTTGGGACTGCAAAGATCACGGCAGACCGGAGTTCAAGCACGCATTACGTAAACAAAAGCGTATCGGTTGATCTCGTTGTGAAACAAGTTCATTCGGTATCGTTCGCAATGGAGCCCGAGAGAGATCTCGAAGATGGATCATTCGAGGTATTGGCGACAGCCAGCTCCGGTTTGCCGATAACATTTTCCAGTGCCGATCCGTCGGTAGCGAGTGTCGACGGTACCACGGTAACGATGCACAAGGCGGGATCGACTTCGATAACGGCAAGTGCCGGCAACGCAACCTACATGACTGCAACATGGTCGCAGCGTTTGGTTGTGAGAGGTCCCCAACAAACGACAGCACAGCAGGGACAGATCTGGGGAATACAATCATTCGTTGGCGCTAACGCGGGTGGTGCCGTATTCAAAACAAATGCGGATGGAACGGGGCGGGTAGTGGTAAAGGAATTTAATCCTGACAGCGGCATTGGTTTTCGCCCTCTTGGAAGATTGCTGAAGTCTTCCGACGATAAGATCTACGGAGTTACGAATCTTGGAGGCAAGGGAAATCTCGGTGCGATGTACGAGTATGATCCGGCAACCGACAAAGCGAAGAAGATATACGATTTTAATGGAGGTGCGATCGTCGGTAGTTCGTGGGCAATGGCGTCGACGGGAAAGATCTATGGCATAAAGGGACCTGCGGGACTTAATGACCCGACATTATTTATTGAGTTTGATCCGGTTACCGCTACGATCACTCAATCGAAGGCCATAGGCGATATTATGGCGTATCCGCTGGACGTTGTTATCTCCACGGCAGGAAAGATCTATGTTTCCGGTGTTGATGTTACTTACACGAAGCGTGTGTTTGCTGAATACATTCCCGCATCGAATACACTCACAAAGAAAGCAGAGATGACTGCATCCGATGTATTTCTGAACAACGGTCTGTGCGAAGGTCCTGATGGAAAATTTTATGGGTCCGCGACCATCTCAGGCAACGGCAATCACAGTGGATATATTTTTCAATTCGATCCTGTTGCAGGTACAGCAAATGTGAAGAAGAATTTCGACCCTGCAATCGGCGATCTTAACACACAGGGAATTATTAAGGCATCGAACGGAAAGATCTACGGCGTGCTCGGCATTGGTGGAGCTAATGGCACCGGCCTCGTATACGAATACGATCCCGTGGGAAATACAATAACGACAAGGGCTGACTTCCCCACGCTCTCCGCCAATGGCACGCAGATGGTGGAAGCACTGAACGGACGACTGTATGGATTGACACGGGCATACAATGGGAGCATTTTTGAATTCAACCCGGCAACGAACGATCTCGTGATCGTGCAGGCTTTTGAGACGTCGACTGATGTTAGTTACGAAAACCGGATGACCGTGATCGGCAGCAGGCTCTATGGAAATACCAATTCAGGTGGAGCAAAGTTCGGTGGATCTCTTTTCGAGTTCGACTACACAATGTTTAGCTATACGCCGAAGGTAAACTTTGGGCCTTCAGTGGAGGGATATAATCCGATCGGCGCGGTTGTACAAGCGCCCAATGGAAAGCTTTATGGGGAAACGATGTATGGCGGTGAGAATGGTTCGGGCTCAATCTTTGAGATCGATCCAGCTACAGATGAATATGAAACTGTTTATAGTTTCGGTGCAACTGACGTAGGCACCACTCCTGGTGGCCGATTGAATCTCGGATTGAACGGCAAGCTCTACGGTTCTACTCTTGCCGGTGGAGCGTATACTTATTATGGGACGATATTTGAATTCGATCCTGATACTCACAACATGCGTTCGATCTTTGACTTCGATAACTACAACAGAGGTGCTAATGTAATGGGCTCCATGGTCCAGGCCCCGAACGGAAACATTTATGCTGCTGCAGTTGGCGGTGGTGCAAACTCGAAGGGCACTCTGATCCAGGTGGACCCGGTTTCGAAGGAATGGAAGAAACTGAAAGACTTCGAAGGAAAGAACCAACCCTTCGGAGGACTGATGTTGTTGTTGGATGGAAGGATCTATGGAACAACCTGCGATGGAAACAGCTCTTTTACGTCAGGTGTCTTGTATGAAATTGAACCGATCACCGGTACGTACGGTGTAAGACACGAGTTTGATAACGCCACCGGTGATAATCCCCGGGGCGCCCCAGTGGAAGTGAACGGCAAACTTTATGGAGCAACGTCGAATGGTGGTGCTACCAGCGGTGGTTTCGGAGGTGGCGTTGGAGTTATTTATGAATTCGACATAGAAACCCTGGTCTACACGAAGAAGATAGATATAAGTGGCGGCATCGCTCACCCTGCCGGTGATCTCATTCTTGGAGCGAATGGAAAGTTGTATGGCAACGCAACATTCGGAGGCGTTCCGCAAGTCGATGGCGGTGCTATCTTCGAATACGACATTGCCACCAACACCCTTACGAAGAAACAAATTCTGCCTTACCAATCGTACGGCCAGGGTATCATAACGACATCGCTGTCGCAGATCGCGGAAGCATTAAGACACGATCAAACCATAACGTTGTCGCCGATCGATACCAAAGTGATGGGCGATCCGGATTTCATGCCCGAATTTTCATCGTCGTCAGGGTTAGATGTAGCACTAACTCCTGGTGATGACAAAACATCTATTTCGAATAACACGGTTACTTTATTGAAACCCGGAAGGGCAACGATCAAAGCTAACCAGGCGGGTGATCCGTCGTTCAATGCAGCTTCGGAAGAGTCGGTGGACTTTTGCATCAATCCCGGGAAACCGGTGATCACCTATGGTGGTGCCAATACAGCAACCCTTACCTTATCGTCGAGCAATACAGACGGAAATCAATGGTATAAAGACGGTGAGGTAATTACAGAGGGCACGGCAAAACAACTCCAGGTTACGCAGCCTGGTATCTACACGGTGCAGTCCACGGTGGATGACTGCCAGGGAGAGATGTCGGAACAGTTCTCCGTGATCGTTACGGGTGATGTCGGCAACAAGGAGGTCATCACACTTTATCCTAATCCCGTTTCGGACAGGTTGTACATCAAGTTGCCGGGTAGTAATCGTAAAACGGTAACGCTCGTTCAGATGGATGGTCGCATTGCGGAAGAACACGTTACATCGTCATCGCTTCTGGAAGTGGATGTGAGAAATTATTCGCAGGGCCTGTATATCGTAAGGATCACCGACGAGAACGGCGTTCGTCCATCGTTGAAATTCATCAAGAAATAAACAGCCATGAAAAAGATATCGATCAACATAGTAGCTATTTTACTTATCGCTGCTACACTTGTACTCCCATCTTGCAAGGGTGACGACGATCCTCAATCCGCATTTACACCGAAACAACAGGAAGTTTTGGATCTGCTGAAAACTTCGGCATGGAAACTCAAGAGCGTTACGGTCGACGGGGTTGCCAAAGATCTTTATTCGGATCTGACGATTACATTCAGCGAGGGATCATTCACATCCAGTGGTGGAGAGCCGGTATGGACTTCTACTGGTACATGGACCTTCACCGACGACGACGCGACGGCTTTCAAGCGCAACGATCAAACAGTTGTTTCGATCTCTGCCGTAGACGCAAACAACCTCACGCTGAGTATGACCTGGTCGCAAAACACAATTGGTCCCGGACGGGCATCTTCGGTAGCGGGTGTTCATGTGTTTGTGATGGGTCACTAACCCTTTTTTTAGTACACGGATAAACCTACATTCGCGTACTAACCTCGTGTTTCTGTGAGACGACTCCTGGTCGGCGCATTTTTACTGTTGATCCTCTTCGGCTGCGTCGACCGTCTTTTCTACGACATCCCTGCGCCGGATAAGTATGGCATCGCTGTCAGTGGTCACATCAGTAATACGAGTGGCCCTCATCGGGTCAATGTCTTTAGGAATTTCGATATCGAATCGCGCGATTCTCTTAAGTCGGGCGTAACGGCCGATCGTGTTGCGATCATCGATGGTGATGGCAATGCATTCGAACTCACGCAAATAAAATCTGGCATATATGAAACTCAGGCGGGTGCCGTTGTTGGTGAGGTGGGCGGTGTTTATAAAGTTCGCGTCGAGCTTGAGGATGGGAATATCTATGAATCGATCCCCGATACGCTTCACGAGGGCGGAGTGATCGATAAAGCCTATTATAAATACACTGGCCATTCTACCGAGGGTGGATACGTTTTTGAATATGAGATATATGCAAACGCGTCCACGGAAGTTGATGTATCGAGAACGTATTATGCATGGTCGAACAAGATGACATACAAGTCGCTTACAAAGCCGGAGTATGAAATAAATCCTCCTTGTTATCCGCAGCCCGATCGTCCCACCGTCTGCAACTTCATAGCTCCGTGTTCAGGACTTAGAAATACGGGCACGAACTTCGAACCGGTGATCGAGCGCGTAGCGCCATGTGAATGCTGCACCTGCTGGTATGACCAATACAGCGTGTCGATCATATTGAGTGACAAATATGGCTCTGTTGGCGGGAGGTTCCGCGACATACCCGTTGATCGCGTACGGCTTACTGGCTGGAACATGATGTATAAGATGAGGATCGAAGTCAATATGCAGAGTTTATCTCCGCAAGCTTATTTGTTTTGGAAAGCGGTAAGGGATCAGCGTTCAGCAGTGTCGAATATTTTTCAACCTGTCACGGGAAAAATTCCGGGGAACATAGTGCAGGTGAAGGGACCGGACCGTTCGGCAGAAGGGATCTTTTATGCGACGGCAGTCTCTACAAACGTCTTTTATATTCAACGTGGCGACACGCCCCTGGCCGACATACCAACGACGGATTTCAAAGGAGCAGGTTGGTTTCCATGTCCAAGACTTGCCCCATACGCCACCACTACCATGCCTCCATGGTGGGTTGACTGATCCAGTGAATGATGAGAACTAACTACGACTACTAACCTTCAAGTTCTGTGAGACGACCTTTTGTCGGCGCGGTTATTTTGTTCATTTCGTTTGGATGCGTCGATCGTCTGTTCTACGACATCGCGAGTCCCGATAAGTTTGGACTTTCAATCAGTGGTCATATCGACAATACGGCAGGTCCTCATCGTGTGAATGTATTCAGGAATTTTGATATCGAGTCGCGCGATTCGTTGAAGACTGGTGTGTCTGCGAAACGGGTGATGATCCTGGATGATGAAGGCAACGCAGCAGAGCTGTCGCAAGTACAGTCGGGTGTTTATGAGACTCAGCCAAATGCGATCGTTGGAAAACCCGGTGGTGTTTATAAGGTCAGCGTAGAACTCGAAGATGGTAGAGTGTACGAGTCAACGCCGGATACTTTACACGAGGGTGGAGTAATTGATACTGCGTATTATAAATTTACTGGTCGGCCCGTCGAATCAGGGTATGTGTACGACTACGAGATCTACGCTAACTCATCGACTAAAGTAGATGTTTCGAAGACGTACTTTGTCTGGTCGAATAAGATGACTTACAAGGCCCTGACGAAGCCGGAACAGGAAGTTGCCCTCAACCCGCCGTGTTATCCTAGCCCGGATAAGCCGACGCTTTGCAACTTCGTGGCCATTTGTACGGGCTTAAAAAACATAGGGACCAATTACGACATAATCTACGAGCGTGTTGGCCCTTGTGAATGCTGTACCTGTTGGTACGATGAATATAGTGCCGACATTGTGTTGAGTGATAAGTATGGCTCGGTGGGTGGACGCTTTCGCGAAATACCCGTGGATCGTGTAACACAGACGGGATGGAATATGATGTATAAGATGCGGATCGAGGTTAGCATGCAGAGCCTGTCGCCGCAGGCTTACCGGTTTTGGAAAGCGGTGAGGGATCAACGATCGGCAATCACGAATATCTTCCAACCCATAACCGGAAAGATCCCGGGCAATATCATTCAGACGAAAGGAGCGGATAGTCCGGCAGAGGGAATTTTTTATGCGACATCGCTCGCTCAAAAGGTATTTTACATCTTACGCGGCGATACACCCGTTCAATATATACCAACGACTGACTATAAAGGGGCGGGATGGTTCCCATGTCCGCGGCTGGCGCCCAATGCTACCACAACGATGCCGTCGTTTTGGATTGATTGATCGGTTTCCATTTAATTTTCGACTATGACACCAGGAAGAAAACTAGCGCTCCTGCGAAAGGAAAAGGGGATGACACAGGAAACGCTCTCGGAGTCGTCCCGGATCTCATTGAGGACTATTCAACGAATAGAAAACGGTGAAACGAAACCGCGAGCTCATACATTGAAGGTGCTCATTGAATGCCTTGGTGCAAGCGCCGATGATCTTGTAGAGCGCAATCGGGTCGATACAAATGTCCTGGTTCAGCGGATGAATGCTTCGGGACTTGCTGTTCCGTTCTTTCCATTGCTGCCACTTGCGATCACCTGGATAGTTTGGAGAAAGTACAGAAAGGAAAGTGATGCCGTTGACGTGCTCGGAAAGCAGATGATCGGCTTTCAGTTGATCTGGTTCGCAATCGCTGTATTCGTTCTGCTCGCCACAAAGATCATCTACTTTTATGTTACCGGCTTTCATGTCGTTGGGCGTATGTCGCCGTTGTGGCCTGCCTACCTTGTTATGGTTGCGATCAATTTCCTGGTCGTGGTGTACTCTGCCATGGACGTCAGGCGTGGCGGGACGGGTGTTTATCAATTTGTCCCCGTGTTTTTTTGATTGTGACGTCGAAATGACGTAAGAATGTCGCAAGACTTTCTTGCCGGGACCCTCATCTTGCCCGTAAAAAAGATGATGCGAAACTTATTGATCGCGGTTTTGCTGTTCGCTGCCTCGGGTGTCTCGGCCCAGGAGAAAAGCAAGACCGACAGTTTAGTCCGGCAAGAGTTCTTCTCAACCGTTTTACAGGAGAAGAGGAGAATTGTCATTCAATTGCCTTTGAATTATTACAAGGAGAATAAAGAATACCCGGTAGTATATGTGTTGGATGCCGGGCGTTTGAATTTCGACGTGTCTAATGGATTGTTTGTATTATCGAATGCTGGATTGGTGCCGGAAAGTATTGTGGTTGGCATACTGAATGCAAAGGGCACACGAGAGCGGGACCTGACGCCGCCCTTTATGAGAACGGAGGTTGACGATCCGGATAGTCCGTTTGGGAAGGGTGACCTTTTTTTGGAGTTCATTCAGAAAGAGGTTGTGACTATGGTCGACAGTAGTTATCGTACGGCAAAGCATCGGGCATTGGCGGGAAATTCGAGGGCCGGGTTGTTGGTTCTTTATAGTCTGATAGAATTGCCCGAGTTATTCAACGCGAGATTTTGCTATAGCACTCCCGCATGGCGTTTCGATAACATTTTGCTGGAGAGATTGTCGCTGTCGCTGAAAGAGCACCGACTTGCGAACGACACTTACTTATTTTTTAGCGTGGGCGATAAGGAGAATGCGAACATCCTGTCGAGCTTTGCTTTGATGAAAAAGATGTTGAAAGATGCACATGCAAGGCGTTTGAAATGGACGAGTTATCTCACGCCACTGGCAGATCATCAGACCAATGCTTTGTTCAGTTTGTCGAGCGGAATGCTTGGATGGGGACAGTGGATGAGGAGGTGATCGGGGAAACTCCACCGCCCTTCACCGGATAGTCCTTCTCCACGAATCTAATGTCTCATGAAGAAATCCAGCATCGTTGTCAACGCCTTCTCGCTGTGCATGCGCTCCCCATTTTCCAGCGACTCGTTCGCCATGATTGCCGCGCGTTTCCGCATACCAATTTCAAACTCGGAGATCGCAGTCGTCATGTCATCAAATTTTTCTGAAGTAAGATGCTCGCTTAATTCCAATGCATCGCGCATAGCCATATTTACTCCTTCACCGGCAAACGGAGGCATCACGTGTGCTGCATCACCGATCATCGTTAAATCCGGCAACGCCCTCCACGACTGATCTAAAGGCATACAATAAATCGGTCGCGGAACAAAAGGAGGTACCGTCGCAATCAACAGCTCGTGCCAAATACTGCTCCACTCGTGATACTCTTTCTTAAACCATTCAAGTAATTCGGTTTTATCTGAAAAATTCAGACCACTGCTGCGCCCCCAGTTCTCATCCGCCTTGAAACTAAGATAGAAACCGATCTCGCCATTGCCTTTCTGTCCCATGAGTATATCTCTCTCGTTTCCGAACGCCATTATCTTTCCACCATTCAGCAATGTGAAGATCTGCGGCGCTGCATTCTTTGCATCGTAGATATTTCCCTCAAGCATCATAATGCCCGAATAGAACGGTTTTATATCTGTGATATAGGGGCGGATCTTCGAATTGGCACCGTCGGCGGCTACGACCAGGTCGGCATAGACCGATGTTCCGTTCTTGAAACGGAGGAGCCAGCCTTCGCGCTGCTTATCCATCGAGATGAAGTGACTGTTCCACACTACAGTCTCAGGCTGCAGGGATCCTAATAGTATTTTTCTTAATGCGCCGCGGTCTATCTCTGGACGAAAATGCTCGTGGCCAAAATTCTCTTCGGCCTTTGTCTCGTGGTCGCTAAAGAACACTTGAGCCTGTTCGTTCATGATCTTCATTCGATCGGCACCCGGAAGGAAATTTTTCTTGAATTCACCTAAAAGATTTGCCTTGGTGAGCGCGGCCAATCCCGAATCATCATGCAAGTCCAAAGGCGAGCCTTGCACACGCGCATGCTTGTCCAGGTCGCGTTCATAGATTTTAACATTTGCTCCTTTAAGCTGCAGGAGCTTTGCCAGCGTAAGTCCACCCGGGCCTCCGCCTATAATGGCGATCTTCTTATTGTTCAGTAACATAATGCTTTGCTGTAATTGCGATGCAAAGCTGTGGCCGTCGATAAAAAGGGAATAGTAAAAATCAGACGTTTTTCATCGGAGGAAGCTTCTTGATGGCGACGATGTCGATGTATCGATCGTCTTCGTTTTTCCTCAGTTCTTTTGGAGTAACGCCGGCGTATTTTTTGATCTCCTTGATGAAGTGGTTTTGATCCGTGAAGTTCTGTTCGGGGAAGAGCTTCCCCTCGCTGATATGTTTGAACGATGCGCCGAACCGAAGGATGTTGCAATAGGTCTTGAGTGAGATGCCAAAACGCTGGTTGAAGTAGCGATTGATCTGTCGAGTGCTCCAGTTCGATTCGTCCGAAAGCTCTTTAACTGTCAGATTGCCGTGCGAGGCGTACAGCAAATCGAATAGTCTTTTCTTTCGGCTGTCGATATCGGTCGCGGCGATAGCCCTTATTCGTTGTGTGGCTTTGTTGCTGAATGCCTTGAGGTCTTTAAGGTCTTTTTCTTCAAATAGCCAGGGATCATTTGAAATGGCCTTACCGTTGTTCAGGAGCTCTTTGATCGTGACGTCATGCACATACTCAACGGCAAGCAGCTTGAATCCGATGGAGAATAATTTGGTGTCGGCCGTGATGGTCACTTCGCCCGGTATAGTATCGATACCACGCATAACGATTTTCCAATTTCCGGATCCTTTTTTCATGAGGATCATATCTGCCATGCCATTTGGGAGAACGGTTGAGGGAACGTCTTTCGTGGTATTGTTTTCGACCATCCAGAAGCTGTGTACGAATTGGGCTATGGATCTGTCGGGAAGTACTGATTCAATCTTGAGCATTTGATTAAAGTTAGCCAGGATGCATCCCTTGTCGCAAACGTTGTCGTGAATTAAGTCGTGAAACCAGCAACCTTTAGTGTTATCCAGTGGTTAATATTGCAACAACACAACAATTTTTTATGGAGACAATTCCATTTGATGCGAGCACACACAGGATCGTGATGTACAAAGGAAACCCGGTAGCGTTGCCGCTTTTGACTTACTGGAAGCTTAGTGATTTGAAGCCGGACGATACGGTGATCATTCAGGAGGTTTCTGAGAGTCTCAAACAATATCAAAGAGTAAAGGTGTCGGAACTGAGTGAAGTGGTGAAGTAGAGTGCACACCTTTAAGTCATAAAAAAAGCCTTCGTAATGAAGGCTTTTTTGTTTTATAACGCGGCGATTATTTACGACCGAGGA
The DNA here is from genome assembly GCA_964490505.1 of uncultured Ohtaekwangia sp. Classification (GTDB taxonomy): domain Bacteria; phylum Bacteroidota; class Bacteroidia; order Cytophagales; family Cyclobacteriaceae; genus ELB16-189. The sequence continues at coordinate 143,453 of CAZBCP010000005.1, forward strand.
ACAGGTCGCGAAGCTTTTCGTTCTTGAGGAACAACGCGCCCCACGCGAGTATGCCCAGGTACACGCTGAACAGGATGTGTGAAAACAGTGGGTTGTCGAGCCGTACGTGTGTGGCGACAGCTCCGCCCCAATACGCTGTAAGCAGTATCGCCCCGAGAAATTCCGTGCGTGGAATGATGTAGAGAATGATCGAAAGAAGACCCAGTGTTCCCATGATAGGGAGGTGGTGCACCTGGTATCCAAGTGAGGTGGTGCCTTCGATGATGGATGGGTCGGTGGTGAACTTGAAGATGCCGTCCACGACCATGAAGAGGATCACGATCCCGGCCATGACGCGCCCGGTCCATACTTTAACTTTTGAGGAAGCGACAGTTGTTGAGGTTGCCATTGCGTTTGCAGTTAGGGTTGACATAGTAGTATTTTTTAGTGTTTTGTTGTTTATTTTTTTATCAGACCGACGACCGGTATTGTTGTCGTCGATTTGATAAGTCAAAGGTGTTGGATTTTTCGGCAACGGAGGGGGTGCAAAGACGTCATCCGTGGCGGGAGGATGCGACAAAATGGACACGTTCACCCGAAATAAGTGTTATTTTTAGACCATGGATCAACTCGCGGAGGAAGCTAAACTGCAGGCTGGTATTGGGGCGAATGAGCAGCTGCCGCCGCACTGGAAAACATTCTTTGAATCTTATAACCGCCTCGGTTCTGCCGAAATAGCTGGCCGCGACGAGGACCTCACGCGCCTGATGCGTGAGAATGGCGTGACATACAATATATATGGTGACCCATCCGGCTTGGCCCGCCCATGGAAGCTCGATATCATTCCATTTCTCATAAGCAAAGAAGAGTGGACGTCGATCGAAGCAGGACTTCAGCAAAGGGCGAGGTTGCTCAACGCTATTCTCGAAGACATCTACGGTGAAAGAAAACTGTTTCGGTCAGGCCTGCTTCCATTCGAACTATTGTACAACCACCCGGGCTTTCTTCGGCAATGCTCTGGCATAAAACTTCCGGGAAAACATAACCTGGTAATGTATTCAGCAGACCTCGCACGAAGCAGGAATGGCAGGCTATGGATAGTGAATGATCGCACACAGGCGCCCTCTGGATCTGGTTATGCATTGGAGAACCGGACTGCAATGACCCGTGTCGTGCCCGAGCTCTTCGACGGACTTAAAGTAAGACACCTGTCGCCGTACTTCAACTCATTGCGCGACAGTCTCACTCAACTTGCTCCACGTATTCGCACACGTCAGTCATCGTCGCCACGGATCGTGATCCTGACTCCGGGTTCGAGCAACGAAACATATTTCGAGCACGCTTACTTGTCGTCATACCTTGGTTTCACACTCGTACAGGGCAACGACCTTATCGTTAAAGACAATTTCGTTTGGCTGAAAACCATCGGTGGACTCGAACGTGTGGATGTGATCGTTCGAAGAGTGGACGATGTGTATTGCGACCCTCTTGAGTTGAGAGCAGATTCTCAATTGGGAGTACCGGGACTTCTGCAGGCAGTTCGAAGTGGACACGTGAGCATCGCCAATCCTATCGGAAGCAGCGTGCTTGAGAACCCGGGACTGATGCCGTTCCTTCAATCGATCGCCCGACATCTATGGTCGGAAGATCTGTTGATCCCAACCATAGCAACATGGTGGTGTGGTCAACCCAAGGAGCTCAATTATGTACTGAGCCATTTGCCTTCGCTTGTCATTAAATCAATTCACCGGAAGCCTGGAGTAAGCACTTCGATCGATGGGGGAGCACTAACATCCAAGCAAGTACAAAAGCTGCAGACGTGGATCAAGGCAAACCCGGCATTGTATGTTGGACAAGAGAAGGCTGACATATCATCGACGCCATCATTGATCGGTGGTAATATAGAACCTCGCCAGGTGCTCTTCAGGAATTTTCTCGTCAGCAACGGCGATGGGTACGTAGCGATGGCTGGAGGCCTTTGCCGTACGTCGCCCGATAAAGGAGAGCTCAGCTTCTCGAACCAGTCTGGCGGTATCAGCAAGGACGCATGGATCTTATCGCCCGAGCCATATCGTATCGTAAATACGCTAAGAGATACATCGAGTCCGAACCCAACGATCCTCGAGGAAGACAGGTTAACAAGCCATGCAGCCGAAAACTTGTTTTGGGTTGGTCGATACACCGAACGTGTTCTCGGAAATGCGCGCTTCCTTCGAACCGTTATGCAATTTCTTTCGGAAGGTAACAGGCAGGTGCTCGAAAGCACACAGCTTACTGAAAAGTGCCTGCTAACGGCTCTAACAGAAAACACATACACGTATCCTGGCTTTGTTGGTCCGGATAACGAAGAGAAGTTTAGTAACCCCTGGGCAGAATTGAAGGAAGTACTGTTGAATGAGAACAGGCCGGGGAGCATCAAGAGTAATTTCCTGAGCTTTAAGAGATCTATTCATGAGGTGAGGGAACTCTGGTCTACCGATACATGGCGTGTGCTGCGTACCATGGAGGAGGAATTATCGCAGGATATCCCGCTTTCGCACCAGGGGCACACGCGAATGTTGCATACGGTCGACAAGCTTATAACTTTTGCGATCGCATTCATTGGACTGAACAGGGAGAGCATCTCGCGCGACCAGGGATGGCGCGTTCTCGATACTGGAAGAAAGATCGAGCAAAGCCTCCTGTTGCTAACGATGTTACGCACGACGCTGGTAAAAAAGAACAGCGACCAGGTAGATTATCACCTGCAGCAAAGCGTGTTGATGAGTCACGAATGCCTCGTCAATTATCGTTACAAATACAGGCAGCCGATCGATAAGCGACTGGTACTCGATTTTATGGTGTTTGATTCGAACAATCCGCGTTCGATCACGCACCTGGTAAGCGTACTTGTCTTTCATCTAAAACAACTGCCGAAGGACTATTCGCAGCACTCACTTACGTCGTACGAGAGATTGATCCTTGAAGCAGATACATTACTAAAGATCTCGGACAAGACCCTTTTATCGCAGCTGAATTCCGAGGACGAAACAGACACGCGTCTCGATGAATTTTTGACGAAGACGTACGATCTCATTTCAAGTATCCCCGGTGTGATCTCGAAGACATACTTCAAGCACGAATCCTCCCGAACCTTCGATGTTCTATGAAGTACCGCGTCACTCATCAGACAACTTACACATATTACGAACCCGTAAGTGTTTGTTACAATCTCCTTAAGCTTACGCCAAGGAATACGTCGTTACAGACTTGCAATTCGGTGTCGCTTAAGATTCAGCCGGAGGCGGATAGCATTCAACAGTACGAAGATTTCTTTGGCAACAAGGTGACTTATTTCTCAATCGAAAAGGAGCATGCAAAGCTCTCGATCACAGCGACGTCCGAGGTCGAGAAAAATATAGTTGTCGCAAAAGACCTGGGATTGTATGAGAACGTGACGATCGAAAAAGTAAAAGAGCAACTGGCTGAGAACAAACAAGATGCTGGCGACATAGGTCAATACATTTTCAAAACTCCTATGACGTTGAGCAACTCCGAGATCAAGGCGTATGCGAAGACCTCGTTCCAGGCTGGCCGATCCGTGATTGAAGCGACCACAGAACTCATGCGCCGGATCTATACGGACTTCAAGTTCACACCCGGTTTCACTACCGTCAGTACGCTGCCGGAAGTGGTGATGCGTGAACGCAAGGGCGTGTGCCAGGACTTTGCACATCTTGCGATCGCCTGTGTGCGTTCCGTCGGGCTGCCCGCGCGATATGTGAGCGGATACATAGAAACAATTCCTCCGCCAGGCGTTGAGAAGCTCACCGGTGTAGATGCATCTCATGCATGGTTTAGCGTTTATATTCCAAACATCGGTTGGTTGGACTTCGACCCTACGAACAATGTAGTGCCCGGCGATCAACACATCACTATCGGGTGGGGCCGCGACTACGCCGATGTTGCACCGATGAGAGGTATCTTACTGAGCAGTGGCACACACGAGCTATCTGTGTCGGTCGATGTTAATCGCTTGAAGTAAGAGCTTCTTACGTCTGATCTATTCTCCCATCCATCTATTCTTGCGGAACCGTCTCAGGTCCAGAGTATGCGGATATTCTTTATTGATCTCCTCAGCCGGCGGATCGCACGGGAAGGGCAGCCTGTCCTGTTTCACATACCTGGTCAGTCCGCGAAAATCCGGTGACGGCATAAGTGGCTGCTGGTTAAAAGAAGTAACCGAAAAGCGATTACCCCTTCTCGACTCTGCTTCGTAACTGTTTACTGGAAAGACATTATAGCTGCGACCACCGGGATGAGAAACATAATACGTACATCCGCCAATGCTACGACCGTTCCAGGTATCGACTATATCGAAAGTAATGGGTGAGTCGATACCGATAGTAGGATGGAGAGCAGAGTATGGTTGCCACGCACGATAGCGGATGCCACACACGTATTCTTGTTTTACTTCGGTGGCGGTGAGCGCGACGCGTCGGCCGTTGCAAAGCAAAGCGTAGCGGTCGCCATTCCAGCCAGTGACTTTCACCTGTAACTTTTCGAGCGATGAATCAACGTACCGTGATGTGCCGGAGCCTGTCATCTCTTCGCCGAGAACGTTCCAGGGTTCAATGCCCATTCGGATCTCGAGCACTATGCCGTGGAGAGCAAGGGTGCCGTAGCGAGGAAAGCGAAACTCGATGAACGGATCGAACCAGCTGATATGAAAAGGATAGCCGGCTTCGTTGAGGTCGTTCACTACTTCCTGAATGTCTTCGCGCACAAAATGAGGTAACAGGAATTTATCGTGCAACTCGGTGCCCCATCGTACAAGGTTATGCTTATAGGGCTTCTTCCAGAATTTTGCGATCAATGCACGGATCAGCAACATCTGCAGGAGGCTCATCTGTTTGTGAGGAGGCATATCGAATGCGCGGAACTCGAGAATACCGAGACGACCTGAAGAGCTGTCGGGAGAATAAAGCTTATCGATACAAAACTCGCTTCGGTGAGTGTTACCGGTGATGTCGGTAAGCAAATGCCTGAAAATACGATCGACCAGGTAATATGGTATGAAGCCGCTCTCCGGCACCTGGCTGAAGGCGATCTCCATCTCGTATAACTTTTCATGCAGGCCCTCGTCGAGTCGGGGCGCCTGGCTGGTTGCACCAACAAAAGCACTTGAGAACAAGTATGAGAGCCCTGGATGATGTTGCCAGTAAGCGATCAGACTTCTTAAGAGATCGGGCCTTCTAAGCAACGGACTATCGAATGGCTTCGATCCTCCGATCGTAATGTGGTTGCCGCCGCCGGTCCCTGTATGACGACCATCGAGCATGAACTTTTCGGTGCCAAGTCGCGAAAGGAATGCTTGTTCGTAAAGTGTATCGATCGTCGACTTCAGCTCATTCCAGTTATTGGCGGGATGGATATTAACCTCGATAACGCCAGGATCGGGAGATACAACGAGACGCTGCACGCGATAGTCGCGTGGTGGTTCGTAGCCTTCGATGCGTACAGGGATGTTAAGCTTTTCGGCGGTGGATTCTATACATGCGAGCGTATCAAGATAATGCTCGAGATAATCCATCGGCGGAAGGAACACGTATAAGATCCCTTCGCGCACCTCAACACATAGTGCAGTTTTTATTGTATCTGAATACTGGGGAGCCTGGGGTAATGATGTCGTTGTTGGTTTAACGACCTTCTGTTCATAACGCGTGGTAACGGTTGTTGCAAAGTCGTCGAGTGGCGGGAGCTCTTCGAAGAGACTTCGTTCCACTTGTTGAGGTGCATATTCTTTCGCGACCAGCGGGAGTGAATCGAGTGGCAGGCGTAGACCGATAGGAGAGTTGCCTGGAAGAAGGAATACTGCTTCACGTGATGTGATCCATTTCGAGCTCTTCCATTTATAATTATAATAGTCCCATCTTAGTGGAAGAACATAACCGACAACGGAGTCTTTGGAATTAAGCTTCGACTTATCGGCATTAACAGGCATTTTCCCTTCTTCCCAGAGTGCGTAGAACGGGTCTTCGTAAACAGCACTAGCGTTCTCTTCGCTAATACCAAGATGCTTTGTAAGCATTTGCATGAAGCGATTGGCGTCGTCGCTGGTATAAGTCTTCGGTGTTTTTTCGTGGGCGATCAGGTCTTTGTTCTTCCACATCGGCACGTTATCCTTTCGCCAGTAAAGTCCATACTGCCAGCGGGGCAGTGGTTCGCCGGGATACCATTTGCCTTGCCCATAGTGAAGCATGCCTTGGGGTCCGAACTGTTCGCGAAGGCGGAAGATGAGGTCGTGCGAAAGAACTCGTTTCTGATGTCCGTCTGCTTCGGTATTCCATTGGGCGGACTCCATGTCGTCGATTGAAACGAAGGTTGGTTCACCTCCCATTGTCAATCGCACGTCGCCGTTGGCAAGGTCTTCGTCAACTTTGTAGCCGGTGGCATCGATGGTTGCCCATTGTTCGGCGGTGTATGGTTTCGTTACGCGAGGGTCTTCATGGATGCGTGTAACCGTATTGGAAAATGAAAATGATGTTTCACATTTATCGGTGGCACCGACGACGGGCGCGGCGCTTGCATAGTGTGGAGTGCATGCGAGTGGTATGTGTCCTTCGCCCGCGAATAGTCCGGATGTTGGGTCCATGCCGATCCATCCTGCGCCGGGAATGTATACTTCTGTCCATGCATGCAGGTCGGTAAAATCGTTGGCGGGACCGGATGGGCCATCGAGTGATGCGACGTCGGCTTTTAGTTGAACGAGATATCCTGATACGAACCTTGCGGCGAGTCCGAGGTGTCGAAGGATCTGCACGAGAAGCCATGCGGAGTCGCGGCACGAGCCGAGGGCTTTTGTCAATGTTTCTTCGCAGGTCTGCACGCCGGCTTCCATGCGAACGGAGTATGCGATGTCTTTATTCAATCTCTGGTTCACGTGAACGAGGAAGTCGATGATGCTTTGTTTTTTTGTGTTGACGCCTTGCAGCCACTTTGTTAGGAGGGGACCACTTTCATTTTTTTCCAGGTACAATCCAAGTTCGTTGGCGAGGTGTGTCTGATATTTGAAAGGATACTCTTTTGCATATTCTTCGACGAAGAAGTCGAACGGGTTGATGACGACCATATCGGCGATCACTTCGACTTCGATATCGAGCTCTTTGGTTTTTTCGGGGAACACGATGCGTGCGACGAAGTTGCCGAACGGGTCTTGTTGCCAGTTGATGAAGTGTTCTTTTGGTAACACTTTGAAGGAGTATGCTTCGATGGGCGTGCGTGAGTGCACGGCGGGTCGGAGGCGGAACAGGTGTGGCGACAGCGACACGGCGCGGTCGTATCGATAGGTTGTTTTGTGGTTGATGGCTACGCGTATCGGCATACTGCAGGACGAGTCAACTTAAATAAACTCAATTCCACTCAGAATGTAATGGGAAGGGGTGTGAAAAGTAGGAGGAGGGTGGGCAGAAAACGATTGAGAAGGGGGGATGAAGAGGGCGTCAAGCTTTACCATGATTACCACGAAAAGGGAAAATTCGATAGATTTATCTGTTACCGCTTGGGGAAGCGTACCCCAGAAAACTGTAAACTTTTTGCGATGATCAATAAGAGGAACATTTTTATATCCATTGTACTGGTGACGATCTCTTTTCATTTATTGAGAGGCCAAACAAGTAATGTGATCAAAGGAGATTCCGTTTTGAAATTTGAATTTCCAGGTATGAGGATTGGTGTGGCCGAAAACGAAGAAGGACCAACAGGAACAACAGTGTTCTATTTCCCCGATGGAGTTGTGGCGGCCGCTGATATAAGAGGTGGTGCTACTGGTACGTTAAATTCTTCAGTCCTGTCCACAAGTTACGAAAGGAAGATGGTCAATGCCGTTGTGTTTTCAGGTGGATCATGGTTTGGTCTATCGGCTGCGACGGGAGTAGCTAATGAAATAAAAAACATTAAAGCCAGAGAGGGAAATGTCGACTTTGTTCCATGTGTGCTTGGTGCCATCATTTACGATATTGGTGACCGGAGGTTTAGCCGGGTGACGCCTGATGATCAACTCGGAAAAGCGGCATTAAATTCTACGAAGGAGAACTGGTTTCCGTTGGGGGCTAAAGGTGCCGGGCGATTTGCCATGCAGGGAGGATATTATTTTAATAAACCAAGAGATAAGGAAGGCGATAGTTATCATTTATGGCCGCATTCAGGACAAGGCGGAGCATTTGCAACTATTGGTAAAACAAAAATTGCTGTCTTCACTGTTGTAAATGCGTTGGGCGCAATCGTTGATCGGAATGGAAAGCTAGTCAGGTGTCATCGTAACTCAACGGAAGAGGATTGTCCTTCCATCGAGGATTTGATCCGAAGGTCCAGGATCGGCAAGCAATTGAATTCAACAGATAAAGAAGGCCCAACGGAAAACACTACGTTGACGTTGGTTGTGACAAATCAAAAATTGCCGTTCTGGGCGCTGCAAAGGATGGCAACACAAGTTCACACTTCGATGGGACGTGGCATCCAACCTTTTTCAACTCAATTCGATGGTGATGTGCTTTATGCTGTAACAACGGGGGAAATTGACAATCCAGATCTGTCACCGGTGGATTTGGCTGTTGCTGCCTCCGAGTTGGCTTGGGACGCCATACTCAATAGTGTGCCCCGGGTGCCAGCGCTTCCGGGAGAAGCTCAATTGGTTGCTAAGCAAGAGTTATTGAAGTCGTACGTGGGTGTTTACAATTTCTATGGTGGTGGTCAACTTACCATCTCGGAGAATAACAATGGGTTAACTGCAAAGTTTAAGGGCAATGGACGTATCTATTTTGATGAAAACAAAGAGTACCGTTTGAAACCTGCCACCAATGGATCATTTATTATTGATACACCATCCAAAGATGTTATTCGATTTAATCGAACAAAGGAAGGTTCTGTTGCAACAAGCATGACCATCAACCCGGGTCCATGGCACATTGAGGCAAAGCGGAATTAATCGAACTTGGCTTTTTTTCTTTAGCAGATCTTTTAGTGAATGTGAGGTCTTAGCTGCATCTGAGAAGCTGGCTTTTTGCGATTCTTGGGAGATAGGTAACTATGCCACTGCCTACATTCGAAAGAATTTCATTCTACCCCCATCGATTTTCGAGGGTAACGGAATCATCGTTCATAAGTGCGACAACTGCGGCACGTGCATCCTCGCGCGTCTGGCCGGTTCGATCAGAAAGGAAGTCGGCATCAAAACGCTTAACTAAGCCGAAGAACTTAGTAGTGGTTTTTGGTCTTTTGTAGAAAATATAAAATTCATGCCCCGTATTATTCTCAACGATTGAAATTGAAATCCCTTGTTTTGTTTTTTTGTTTTCGAATTCCAAAGAAGGCGAAAAATGAATTTCGCTTTCCTTGGCACTTTTCATTCTGGCCAACATATCATCCCATGGAAATCTGTCAAATATGTCAAGCATTTGACTCTTCTCTATTGATCCCATCTCGACAGGCGATTCTTTCAACGGATCACAGATGCTGTACCGAAACATATGCTTAAGATACTATTCTTGTTGACCCAATAGCTGCCTGATTCGTTGCTCGACGATTTCTTTGTCAATTCCTTCGTAGTAATCCCTTACAAACTCATTGTCCATTTGATCGTCGTGTGGAATTATTTCAGGACGAGTTTTACCTCGTGTGACAACATTTGCTTTGATCGACAATGTATCGTTATAGCCAGTCAAGTTGTTGCAGATGTACCCAAAGTAAGTCACCTCGTGATTTTCGTTATGAAAATTTTCTTTGTAGTCATTGAAACTATTTTCGCTAAGTGAAACCCAGACGCCATAATCCAAGGGCTCACAGTCATCGTTAACTTGTAAGTGTACCACTCCCCGAATAAATCTATCTGTTTGATCCTCGTGGGCAATTGTACAGAAGTCGTCGGAAAGTGTTGCTATCGAGTCCTTCGCTTCCTGGCTAAGAGTGTCGTAATGATAAGGGCTATCAAATCCGAGAGCCGGTCGACCTTCGTGTTCTTGACCACATCTTGAACAGATGTATTTCATTTGATTTCGCTTGGCGTTTAAAGCTACGAGACCATTGAATTTAATCCCTCAGCGGCAATGGATTAAAATAGGGGATTATTCAGAATCAGCCCCAAACTCGATACTTTAAAGAGTAAAATTTTGCTAAAAGTATCATTTTTCGATACCTTTCGCAAAAAATTACTCTTGTGGCAAGCCATGAACCGTCTGATAGCTTAAGGGCCTGGGTAGATCACCTACAATCCCAAGGCAAATTAGCATTCTCGCTTGCCGAGTGCCATAAGGCCTTTCCCGATCAGTCAGAAGCCGCTACTAAGCTCGCACTGCACAGGCTATCCAAAAAGGAAAAGATCATTTCGATCTATAAAGGTTATTACCTGATAATCCCGCCTCAATATGCATCGAAAGGATTGCTGCCGCCGAGTCTGTACGTCGATGGTCTTATGCGATTCCTCGAAAGGCGCTACTATGTTGGTCTGATCAGTGCGGCAGCTCTTCATGGCGCAGCACATCAGCAGCCACAAGAGTTTTTTGTTGTTACCACACTGCCTCCATTGCGACCTACTGAACGAAAGGGTATTAAAGTCAACTATATAAGTAAGAAGTCGTTCACTAAAAAGCTAATCGAGAGTCGGAAAACTGAAAGCGGATATTTGCAGATTTCGTCGCCTGCGCTAACTGCAACAGATCTTATACAATTTGAAAAAAGGATCGGTGGCCTAAATCGGGCGGCGACTGTTATCTCAGAACTCGCGGAAGTTCTTCGTCCTGAAATGTTCAATGCTGATTTGTTTGACGAGGCGTCGACTTATTCCATCCAGCGACTTGGTTACATCCTCGAGTATAAAGCCGGCCAAAAGCAATTGTCGGATGCATTGCTCGAAAATGTCAGGAAAGCCGGACTTTCTTTTTTTAGGATACCATTGAAAGCAGATTATCCTGCGAAAGGTTTTTCATCTTGCGAAAACTGGAAAGTGATCGTTAACACGGACATCGAGATAGACGAATGATCCCGCAGGCGTACATAACGGAGTGGTCGGCTAAAGTGCCGTGGCAGACAAACGAACAGGTTGAACAGGACCTGGTTATTTGTCGCGCTTTGGTTGAAATTTTCTCATACAAGTTTCTCGCGGACCGGCTTGCGTTTCGTGGCGGTACAGCGCTTCACAAATTATATCTCAGCCCACAGCCGCGTTACTCCGAGGATATTGACCTTGTTCAAATCACAAATGAATCATTCGGACCGGTGATTGATGCGTTGCGAGATCGTCTGTCATTTCTTGGCATTCCAACACGGACGCAGAAAGAGAATAATAACACATTGATATTCCGATTTGAGTCGGAGTTTCCGCCCGTCCAGAGATTGCGCTTAAAGATTGAGACCAATTGCCGCGAACATTTTTCAGTACTCGGACTTGTGAAGATGCCATTCGCCGTCGAATCATCATGGTTTAATGGCTCATGCCAGATAACGACATATCAACTCGAAGAATTACTAGGAACAAAAGTCCGTGCATTATACCAAAGGCGGAAGGGAAGAGATCTGTTTGATCTGCACAGGGCGTTTATAGCAAAAGAACATCTGGATATTGAGAAGTTGATCCAGTGCTACCTTGAATATATGCGTTTCTCTGTGGGCTCGAGTCCATCGAGGAAGGAATTCATTGATAACATGGAATTGAAAATGGGTGACGATGAATTCCTGGGGGATACTACGGCGCTTTTGCGTCCAACGGAGAATTACGACCCCGTTGCGGCGTATAATCATGTGAAGAAGTCACTTCTTGTGAGATTGAAATGACCATTACGCTGATTTCTGTAAAATCTTGCAATTCTCCGACGTTTCTATGATGTTGCTCCGATCCTTCTACATCAAAGGTCCATGAAGTCTCCAAGCGGAATCCGTCGACTCACCGTTTAATGTTCGACGACTTGTGTGAGTTCTACGTGGGTTGTGTTACTATCTTGATGGTCGATGACGGTCCTCTGACTTCCAAGCTCAATGAAAATCCTCCATCTAAATATCCCGGATACCGTTGACTTTGACGAACTCGAAGCAAAAATGGCTATTGTTGCGAGGCTTTACAGCGTTGGAAAGCTTTCTTTAGGTCAGGCGGCAACGGTGGTTGGGATTTCCAAGCAATCGCTTATGGAATCCCTCAACGACTACAGTATTTCGGTTTTTAATTATTCACCCGACGATCTGGAGAGTGATGTTCAAACTGGCACCCGATTTTAACACATCGACCGATTAATCCGATGAAGGACTCGAATCCATATAAGATTGTGCTGGAGCAGGGCGAAGCCAAAAAGCCTTTCTATGAACTGCCCGAAAGCGAACGTAAAGAAATCGCCGGACGTATATTTCGTGAAGTCACTGAACTTTACGCTAAGTTCGGTCTGACACTTATTACCGGCGAGGTTCCCACAGAAAAGTCGGACAATGCAGATGCTGAGAATAACAATCTTTAAGAATCAACCTTCGATAATAATTACCTGACCGCGTGCAATGTTTGATCGGGAATTACTTACTGATCTCAAGAAATGGAAGGATCAATCATTTCGGAAACCGCTTCTCATTCGAGGTGCCCGGAATGTTGGTAAGACTACACTAGTCAACCAGTTTTCAATGGACTTCAGACAATACGTTTGCCTAACCCTGGAACTTTCCGAGGACCGTGTCCCTTTCAAGCAGTTCACAAACATCGAAAAGCTGATTCAGGATATATTCCGGTTGAAGAATAAAGATCTGTCCCTACGCAATCAAACTCTTTTGTTTATAGATGAGATACAAGCCGTGCCGGTTGCAACTGGCCTCTTAAGGTATTTCTACGAACAAGCACCGGACATATACGTGATCGCGGCCAGTAGTATGCACGAGACCTTATTGGATAAGTCGGTTAGCTTTCCCGTGGGGCGCATCGAGTACAAAGTATTGCGCCCGGTCTCGTTTCCTGAATTTTTGTCGGCGATGAAAGAAACGGCGGCATTGGAACAATTGCAACAAGTACCCGTCGCCCCGTTCGCTCATCAAAAATTGTTATCACTGTTCCATACCTATGCTTTGATCGGCGGAATGCCCGAAGCAGTTCAGCATTATAGCACGAACAGAGATCTTAGTTCTCTTTCACCGATTTATGATTCGTTACTTACGTCATACATGGACGATGCAGAGAAATATGCGCGTAGCGAAACGCAAATGCAGTTGATACGACATGCTATTCGTGCATCATTTGCACAGGCAGGGAAACGTATTAAGTTCCAGGGATTCGGAAACTCAAATTATGGTTCGAGAGAAATGGGTGAAGCCTTGCGCACACTTCAAAAGGCATTGCTGCTTTATCTTGTTTATCCTGAAACCGGGTTTACTCTTCCGTTGCTGCCAGATTTGAAGAAGTCACCAAGGCTTCATGTACTTGATACTGGGTTGATGAACTACTTTGCTGGGATTCAACGAGAGATTTTAAGTACTGATGATCTCAGTAAAGTGTATCAGGGAACAATGATTGAGCATCTCGTGGGTCAAGAGCTTCTTGCGTTTCAACATCAGGCGATGAGTGCTCTGCATTTTTGGACGCGGGGAAAGAAAACTTCCGTTGCAGAGGTGGATTTTGTATTTCCATTCGAGGATAAGCTAATCCCGATTGAAGTAAAATCGGGAAGGGAGGGCAGTCTCAGATCACTTCATCTATTCATTGATGGGGCTCCACATAATGTTGCGATACGATTTTACAGTGGCGAATACCAAATTAGCAAGCCTAAAACTTCAGAAGGCAAAGAGTTCCGGTTAATCAATCTTCCTTACTATGCTATCTCGCAGCTTGCGAGATATTTGTAATGAATGAACTATCCTCTACTTGCCGCCTTCTTTCTTATACTCTTCAAGTGCAGCACTGTCTGTAGCCTTTGTTATCCCGTTCATTCGATAGCTTATCAGAACAAATAGTAACATCCAAAAAGCAAGAACAGTAATCTGGTAGCCGATCTTTTTGGAAAATTCGACGCCGCTCCAGAACTCATGAAGTATTGTAAAAACCACAAGTAGAAATGCTAGAATAATCTCAATCGTATTCGGTTTGTAAAAGAGATTAATGAAGCTAATTATAAAAAGAGGTTGGAGCCCCCAAACCGTTAGTAACTCAAAGAAATCTAGTTTTCTATATTCATAAGAGTCGTTCAATTTCGCCTCAATATCTCCCACTGCGTCAGGTGCAACCTTCGCTTGGCCTTTGAGTTCTTCGCGCCGCAAGTGTCTTTTGTATTCTTGTTTAACAAAGATGATAATGACCGTTAGGATTAAGGAAAATATGCCACCCAGGAAAAGTAGGAACGTTTCGTAGTGAAAAATAGATCCCATATCAAAATCTGTTATTAATCCAGTTTGTAAGTCTTATATCCCTGTCTCGCAAAATCTGCTTCCATAAATTGTATGTCCGCGCCCCCTTAGGATCGACGTTTGATTCGAAGGACGCCCTTGAAACCCCAGGCTTAATCAGTGGAAGGAAATAAGACGTGTAAGTTTCCTCTTGAGTTCTGATGTTAAGAGTTGCGAGCAAGTTGAACTCAATAAGTTTTTCAATTAAAGGCTGATTAGCTATCGTGGAATAGTTTTTTCGAATGAAGTAAATATCCTTTTGAGGCTCAGGCCGGTCGGTCCAGTCGACAATGAATTCATCGTAAATTTTCTGGTCAAGGCTTAGACCTGGAGATGTAAGCGGAAGTTCAATCCAATGATATATGAGGAATATTGCTTTCAACAAACCTATTTCTGTTGATCGTTTTGAAGTAAGGCTTTGGACGAATGCGTTGTCGAAACCGTGTTTACTAAACAGCAGTATCAACTTATCCAGACTTGCACCTCGCGTCTCTTCTGCAAACTGAAACAGAAACGTTCTGTTTGAAAAACTTAGTAGTTGGTCCCCATACTGAAAGGAGATGGAAGTTCCTGCGTTATAGCTAAAGTCGCCAGTCAAACCAATATCGATATAATCGGTCGAATGCGTTAAATAGTAGCTTTCCTTGTTCCCGCGAATTCTTATTTCTGCCATAGACTACTTTGGGTTATACATCACTAAAATTGCATTTCTTCTTTATTATCCCCTAATGCAACAGACAAAGCCCATCTCTCTCTAATCGAAAGAGTATGGGCTCACACGAATATAAACAGTCCTATAGAACTTTCAAATAACGGCTAAACAGCCTCTGATCTTCGTGATTCCTTATTCTGTAGAAGCTGTCTCAAGGTCTTCATATCCTCACTAACCTTCTTCTCAACGACCTTCGAGTATATCTGCGTTGTTCTAATGCTTGCATGCCCCAACATCTTCGAAACCGTCTCAATCGGTACTCCATTCGTCAGAGTTACTGTCGTCGCGAAAGTATGCCGTGCCACATGGAACGTCAACTTCTTATCAATCCCACAGAAGTCAGCGATCTCTTTGAGATACGAGTTTAATTTCTGGTTCGATAAATTAGGAAACAGCGTTCCTTCATTTACCGCCTTCGGAGCATTCTTGTAACGATTGATGATTTCAAGAGCCTTCGGAAGCAACGGAACCCTCACCGGCTGATTGGTCTTCTTCCTGGTCGTCATTATCCAATGTTCCCCATCTATTCCTATAGAAACATTCTGAGTCGTCAGTCTCATGACATCACTATAGGATAAACCAGTGTAGCAACTAAAGATAAACAGATCCCGAACCCATTCAAGCCTCAAAAACCCAAACGATTTTGTTTCAATGGCAGCTAGTTGTTGTTCATTCAAATACTCTCTATCATTCCGAATAAACTTCGCCTTGAATTTTAAACGGATCTCTCTCCAGCCATTCATTCTTCACCGCCACGGTAATCACCTTCCTCAATCTTTCAATGTGTTTCATCACCGTATTATTCCCCATCGGATGGTGATAGTCGACTGGTTGATATGATCTCATATAGGTTTCGAAATCCGCGACGAACTTATACGACAACTGAACCAGTGGAATATCCGACAACTTCAATTTCGTCTTAAGAAAATCCCGAATGTAATTCTGCGTCGTGAAGTAATTCTTCATCGTTCCCCACTCAATCGACCCCTTCAACTGCGTGTTGTGATAATCAACCAGACCTAGCAAGGTTTGTTCGCCCTCCTTAATTTCCAGGAACGCATTCTTCAATCCATCCGCAGTAAACGGCTTGCCTTCTGCTCTCAACTCCCGATAGTTATCAAACACCTTCGCATCAAGCGAGGGTTTTTGATCTCTGTTGATTATTCAGCCCCTCAAACGAGTCGTTTTTTTAAGAACGCCCGGCCCGAGCCACCTTTTAAGTACTTCTCGAACTCGAACGCTTTGTACCTGTCTGTAAAGACGATGTAAGTGACAAGGTTGACCGGCAGGCGCTGTTTGGTTGCGGGCACTTCCTTTCCATTGTGACGTTTCAGACGTTCATCAAGGTCTGATGTGCAGCCGACATAGATCGTACCGTCAGCACATCGAAGCAGATACACGTACCACATAAGTTGACTTGAAGGAGTTTCGAAGCCTCGAAGTCGGGCCTTGCCCGACGAAGCTCGCCGCGAAGAAGAGCCTTTGTGAAAATAAACAGCTTGCGGACGAAGCTCGCCTTCGCTCTGAAACAGAGCTACGGCGAGCAAAGTCGGGGTGAGTGGCAGGATTTCGAACCAATTATGCGAGGATTTGAGGCTTTTATACAAGTTAAAGGTCTATATCGATTAAAATCTGGACTCAGCTATCCTGGAGATATCCTTATTCTATCGAACTTGAACGCGTATTGTTAGTTTCTTTCAGTCAGGTGTTTCGTATTTCATTGCCGTATGAAAAAATAAGCCTAAGGCGCCTGCCGGACTACTTGAACTACTTTTTAAGGTATTTCTCAATCGACTGTCGAATCTCATCGTCGGGCTCAGTAATCAAATGAATTCTCAGCGCGTCACGTGATTCTTCATTATTAATTATTCCCAATAAATCCACTGCTCTCATTCGAATCGGCCATCGGCCTTCTTTAAGAAGTGGAAGGGCCAGCAGAGCAGCTTTAGAATCTTGAGCTTTCAGAAAGGAAAGCACTTGCACCCCAACGGACGAAGCTGGGTATTTTTTACTGAATGCTATGACTAATTCAGGGAGGCATCAGGTAGCCACATCGAGATGATCTCAAATGCACGTGAAGTAGAGAGGGTATCAGTAAGATTTAGATGAAGATCGTCGACCAACATTTTGACTTCGCTCATATGCGACAGAAGCTTCATTAACTCAAATGCCTCTGTCGATTCGTGATATTCTTTCGATTTAAGCTGCTTGAATAAATAGGCCTCAAGGGCTGAAGTATCCCTGCGGGAAAGCACCTGTAAAACCTCCGATTTTCGAATATCAAAGTCAAGAATAGCTTCTTCAATCATTGGCACTAATACTGGTGCTGTAATGGTAGATGGGTAGGCTGTGAGATTCCTGGCGTTAGCGATCGCTCTGCCCTCAAGGAACGCGTTCAGTTTTGACAGGTGCTCTCTTCATGGTTCGAAAAGACAGTGGTCCAATACTGAGTACACGCGCTCCAAGCTGTCGAAGAGGAAAACATTCTCGGATTTCAGTGCGCTGGTGGCTGCTTTGATCTCATTGTCGTTTGGAATTTGACCCAAAGCGCTGGTATACTTCAATTGTGTGGAATCGAAGTAAACTATTTCGAGACCACGAGACGGATGTTTCACAAACTCACCTAATGCACGTTTTGCTTCTGTTGTCCCGATGGCGGACAGGGCTATAGCAGCGGTTTCGACGGGCACGTATTGGTGGTGAGTGAGCGCGAGGTGTAGCAGCGCCGGCACGGCTGAATTATTTCGGGGATGACTCAAAGCTTTTCCTGCTTCCCGGCAATTCAGAGATGCAGAAGCAACTATTTTCATTAGTATCTCAACTGCCTGAGGAGCCCAAACTGTCCAAGTGAAATGATTGCAGTTTGCGAATGAGGTCCTACTCCGCTAAGGCCAGCGTGGGTAAATACACACAGGCAATCGAGAATGCTTTTAGAAAAAGACATTCTACCAAGAGCAAAAATTGCCTGATCGGCTGAGTTATAGTTTGATGAATAGGCGGTGAGGATTAACTTCCGAGCTCTAATTTCCGCGAATATCTTTTTGAAGAGGTTCATTCAGTTATGGAGTGCTTTGACTCAAACTGTCCCGTTTTCAGTGGAGCTTACACTTCCGGCTAGGTTCTTCTTGAATCTTGGCCCATAATAAACGGATAGAAGATGTCGAGAATTTTTCGAATCAAAAAAGGCTGGTGTTGACCCAGCCTTTTGAGTTTAGTACAATTTGATATGGTGAGACTCACCAAGAGCGTTCCCTTTTCTTATTTTAATTTCCGGCAATAAACCCTGCTTCAAATATAGGTCGTCCGGATTGGGATTAAGTGAACTATTGTTCCAGCCGTATCGCTCAATCAATGAGCAATTTTTGAGCGAAGGCTCGTTGAGCATATCGCCAACGTTGTGCTGAATGAGATTTACGTTGTTCATGCTTCCGAAGGTTGGAAGTGGGTTGAACATCGGATCGTCCGCTCTTGGTTGAACTTTGAATGAATTAAAATCCATCATCGGAAAGTCAAATTTTTCTCCGTAATTCATAAAACTTTAAGATTTGGGTTGAGAAGTAAATGCAAAAAGATTGTTCAGCGCTGAATTCGCGCAGGACTTTCAATCGTGTGTATGCCCTCTCTTTGTATTAAACCCGGAGCTGAAAACGAATCTGAGGAGGTTAACCTACAAATCATACGTTAAGGTAAGCAAAAGACAACAGCCTTCATAACGTGAGTTTGGACGACAGTTGCAAAATCAACGCTGAAAATTTCGTTAAAACCTTTCTTTAAGGGGATGGTTTTAAAGGAAATCAGGAGTTTCCTCGAAGATGTAGCGATTAGAGTAAAAAAAAACAATCTAATGGTGGCAAAATTTCGAACCAATTATGTGAGGATTTGAGGCTGTTATACAGGTTGAAGGCCTGTATCGGCGCTTAACGCGCCTATTCACCTATCAGTGGGTTTGGGCGGTGTGGGAGCTATCGTACCGACATTTCTTTCGAACGGTCTCCGTTCACACACCAAATGCAGAGCTGGGATTTGCCTGCATTTTGTCAATTTCAAACAAAATTCAAAACAGATTCCAGTGTGAACTGCTTGCATAGTGAGCGTACATTAGAGGATTATAGGTTGTTCGGTGAAACATAAACCTTTCGCTTCTACTCGCATGGGTGCTTAAAAGTAACAGACAGATGAATCTTAGATTTCGTAGGGTGGGGGACGTCAAGCTACTTACCTTTCTTTTTCTTGATTGATTTCCTTACAACTTCGGGTTTAACCTCACGGGCTCTTGACTTCTTAACCTTGGAGGCATTTTTCACACTTACCTGAAGAATACGTCCGCCGAGTAGAGAAAGCTTTTGAATTTTGTCCAGCGCGTCCTGTTCTTTTTCTTCAATGATCTGGGCTTTTATATCAGTAGCCTTCCCCTCCTGAAAACTCTGTATCATCTTTTCGGCTTTCATCCGTTCTGTGATTGCCTCCCACTTCTTCTTATCAGCGTCGGCAGTTATTAAAGCGGTCTCTGCCTGCATTTTATCGATGTTTGCCTGGGTCTGCTGATTTAATAAAATGGCCGCGTGTATTTTTGCCTCCGCGAGAGCATCGAGACCCTTGATCTTTTTCTCAGCCCATGGCAGAAAAAAGATCAGGAACTTTTGCCAGCGGGTTAACTCCTCCTTTTCGTTAGGTTCCTTTGGCAACCCGCTATATTCAACAATATTACTCATCAATCTCCACGCTTTTCAATTTGCCCATTCTCTTTAACTCGAAGCTAATACCTGATCCACCTTCTTTTAATTTGTACAGTATGCTTAAGTCGGAAAGGATATCGGCGATCAAGTCCGGGTCAGCGTCGCCGGGGTCGATAATGAGGGAGAGCTCCTGTGGAGGTTTTGGGTGGGGGGATTGGCCCACGGCCGTATGAATTCCCTCGAGCCATTCCTCTACAGGGGAAGTGAATTCGACGTCGTCTTCGAAATCGACCACCACGCCTAACTTATCTGTAATCGACTTAATAACCGATGCATCTAGATATATTCCACGATCAAGATGCAAACCTAGTTCGCGGCTTACAGACATCACTTCATCAACTGAACGCCCTATTCTACTAGCCAGAATTTCAATAGTAGTAACCCTAGGAATCGTAACTTTATTTGCGCGAATGAATTCCTTACCTCTCTGAAGGGCCTTTTTTATAAGCTTCCTTTCGGTTTCATCCAGTTTAAGTTGCATCGGATCCTTCCTTTTCTTACGTGCCATAAATCCACCATTTACATTTTAAAATTCAGCAAAAAGCCCACTAGTATGGGCTGTCATCAAACCATACCATTGGGCTCAATACGAAAATATGAAAATTCTTGGACTCATATTTTACATAACCCCCACTGATTGAACCCATAAATACCACGGTCGACGGTAACCTTTTATTTCGGTTACTCTCTCACCACTGGCTTTCCGGCTTGAAATATTACAAATCGATTTTGATGGACCACTCTATAAAGCTTCTCGCTTTCAAGCGTGGAGGCAGCTTTCCGCAAACCTTAGATCAGTCCCGGGATTCTCTTTATGCGCATAATCTGAAATGAACCTAGGGAACACTTTTTACCGGTAGAAGTAAAATTTTTTTGTGAGAATGTTGTAAGTCGACATCGCGTCACTTATCTTCATTCACAGAGCCCATTTCATACCATAGACACCGGTATGGAGTGGGCTTTCTATTTTCCAGAAACCTTTGATAAATGAAATGGTCGATTACTTTCTGCATTTGTTCGATACTTGTCTGTTTAGTGCAGAACAGCTTTGCGCAAAATCAGTTTATGTCGGAGAGTTTGATCAAGTATGATCTGCAGACTCAAAAGACTGACAAGCCAATACCATTTGATCGTGCGTTTACGTTGATGGTGACGAAGTTTCCTTTTGAGAAGGTTGATTTCGTGGAGGGTTATGAGACAGTGATAGAAGAGGGTGAGAGGAATTTGAAAGTAGACAGCACGTTTATAATTCAAGTGGTGCGGAAAGATGGGACTAAAAAGGATAGTGTTGTCGAACTCAGTTTCCGCGACATCATATTGAACCATAAGCTTTCACACGATACACTCACAATCTTTTTCCGGCCATTAAAACCAAATAAAGAGTTTGACGTTGGTGTAGCGGCGTTCTTGGGTAAGACAGCAAGAGCAGCATTGATGGATGTCAACGTCTTGTTAGCAGATTCTAAGGCCGATATAAAGAAGATCGAAGCACAGTACAACGAAACAGTATTGCCAATACTCAAGGACAAAGATCTTAATCGCAGGTTTGGATTACTACTCTTTAGCGAATACAAGGCGCTATATGCAAAATTCCTTGCCAAAACTTATTCTGACTTGCTGAACGGTTCCACCTTCAGGATGTCCGTAGGACTGAATCTTAGTGATATCCAGGCTGTGGATACCCAAACGATCAAAGACCTTTCAAACTTCAAGGATGCAGCACTGCTTGTAGAGCTGGTTCAAATGGGGAAATGGAAGGAATTTGAATTAGGAAGAATTAATATTAGAAAGATATTCGATCCTTCATTAAAAGAGGTAGATGCACTCGACCTGGACGGTCGTATTGAGAATTTCAAAAGTAATGCGTTGGTTCTCGACAGTCTCCTGGCGCGTGTCGACCGAGTAATTTCGAAAAGTATTACATCGACCACTCCACCGGGCGCCGGCGTCCCCATACTATTCAAAGATATCAGGGATAAAATTATTGTTGCACTGTCGAATACTAATGCTAATTCGGCGATCATGCAATCGAGTAAAAAGTTGATTAACAATGTCTTCGATGAAACAAAAGATCTCAGGCAAACATTCTTCCTTGTTGGAAGTACTGTGGCTAGCGATTTGAAAGCAAAGGGTGGTAATCTTCTTTTCCTAGATCTCGGGCTGACAAACATAGTTGTCCCGAAACTCACCGGTGGTATGGACTTCATTCCAAAGCCCTATTATGGCGTCAGTATTTACTTCAGGCCCATTGACAAGAATACTCGTCGCGGATCATTCCCAGGTAGCCATCCTAAACGAAAAAAGCCAGGCGATCCAGACTACAACATTGTTACAAAACGCGGTCTTGCGCAACATCTGGCACTGAACATTGGTTTCACAATGGGAAGCATGAGTGGAGATTACGATAATTTCTATAACAACACCTCTCTTCTCGTGGGCCCGTCTATTCGATTCGCAAGGGCCTTTAAATTTAGCGCCGGTTACGCCTTCCTTAAGCAAACCTCCAAGGATCCGCTGGTTTCAGAAAAGAAGGTCATAACAGGGACTTATATGAGCCTTTCTGTCGATGTTGACGTAGTGCAAGGAATAAAAGATGTAACAAGCTTAATATGGAAATGAGAAAGGCTCTTGTCGCGATAGCTTTCCTGGCCTTCGCCTGCAATGAGGAAGTCAGTGTAGAGGATATATTCTCAGATTTCAAACTGAGTGCAGAAACCATCCCCGCCGACGGTCAATCCACAATTGATGTTAGCGTTAACGTCAATGAGAACTCCAGCGCCGATCGTCGAACAGTTTTGTTTAAAACTACCGGAGGAGCTTTCACTACCAGCGAAAAATCTGAACAGTCCGTAAAAGCTATTTATGTCGAGGGTGTGCTGATGGCAAAGGCAAGGCTTCGTGCACCGATCTCGGATGGAGCTTTTAAAATAACTGTTGAGCCCGAATTCAACAGCCCTATCAAGACTTACTCACTTGAAAAGAATGTGACCACCACACCATCCGTCGCTACAAAAATATTGGTAGAGACTTCGGCAACAGGTATTGCGCCAAATGCAGGAACGGAAGTCAGGGTAACAGGCACCTTATTGAATGCATCAGGTAGGTGGGTAACTAAGAACACTACTGTCGAGTTTCAAGATATGATCGGATCGGGTTCTGCTGGGGGAATTTTCCGCAACGCCGCCCTTACTTCGAGCGACACTTCAACCGTCGTCGCCTGGTATGCAGCCAGTAATCACGCACCCGGTACACAGATTACCATTACTGTCAGGTTAAAAGATTCTAATGTGGTCTCCGAACCAGTTAAGCTCATTGTTATAAATCAATAAAATCATGGCCAAAAAAAAGGCAGCAAAAAAAACAGCGAAAAAGGGAATGACCGTCACTCGCGGAGGAACACACAAGCTAACTGTTGAATGTCCTATTGGCACTCATCCTGAAGTGGTGATTATTGGTGGGGTGGCGACCGTAGTGTGTGTGCCGGACTAAAGCACTTCCTCCTCGGCTGCTGCTGTGTCGCGCAGTGATTCCGCCAGCAGTTTTTGCTTTATGCTAACTCCGAGAACTTGTTTTCTAAACCATCCGCAGTACTAACTAAATCTCAAGCTAATTACGTTCTCCAATCTTTGGATAATATGCGCGAAGTGCAAAGCGAATTTCTGTTATTAGAACTTCCCCAATGATCGTGGAAAGAAGGACAACAATATATTGCGTTGCATGCCTGCCTGGTCTATAAGTAAAAATGCTTGCAGATTCCTCCACAAGCATTTAAAATCCTTAAGTCGGGGTGGCCAGATTCGAACTGACGATCTCTTGGTCCCAAACCAAGCGCGATACCGGGCTACGCTACACCCCGAACATTAAAACTTTTTCGGGGCAGGCCCCCGAAAACCCTCCAATTTCAGGCTTCCGCCCTCAAAAGGACTGCAAATATAGCCCACACTTCCATTCTTCCAAAAGAAGAACGAACTCTCTCTGGTACAATTCTACCAATCCCAAATGAGTATTTACAAACACACCCGCCACCCATACCTTCCCCCTCAACAATCTTAACAACCAATCCTATGAAAAACACAATGTTCAGCCTCGCCTCATTAGCGCTATTGTTTATTCTCAGCGGATCAACACACACAACCAACGCGCCCTTACCAACCGCCTTCGAATCCGACTGCACGCCAACCACCGGCGCGTGGACCATCAGCTTCTCCCAGATAAACCCTTTCCCCTGCGGCACCGTCACCGTTACCGCTCAATACAACAACGGCGATTGCCCCGCCGCCGGCGACATCGTCGTCACTCCAACAGCCGCCTCACTCAACAACGTCAGTATCTCGCCCAATCCACTCGTTGGCTCTATCCCCTCCGGCGCCAATAGTTTCACCGTCGGCTATATAACGTTTGCACAATACACCACCGGAACACCCATCGTCAAGTTCAATATCACTGTAACCGGCGGTCACACCATCGCAAACCCGCACGTAACGAGCGCCGTCGACACCTGCCTGTAAAAAGATCTCTAAAAAGATAAGGGGCCTCAAGCCCCTTTTTTTTGAAGAAAACCTTTGATCGTAAAAACAAAACTTCCTCACATCGCCCTCAAAACCTCCCTCAACTCCGGGTTGATGTTCACCTCCCGACTCAACTTCTCCAACCGCCCCTCATCTGCACGATATAGATACTGCACCTCATTATAATTCATGCCATAAGTCGTCGCATCTACCCAGCCTTCATACTTCAAATGCATATCAATCTGAAGAAAATCATGTATCGTAAACTGCGGATACTCTACACCATAAAAATGTTTCTTCTCGCAAATGAATAATTCCTTCGTCGTCTTTTCCTTCACGTCATTCATCACCAGGAAATATTCAGTCGAATCGAACTTCTCAATAATCTTGTAATGCGCCCTGTACTGTCGCCCCTTATTCATCTTGCCCTTCTCATCAACAAATACAAGATCCTTACCCTTCACTTTTCTATACCCATCCTCAAACGGTTGTGTCGGTAGTCCGAAATGTTTTGCAAACTCAACCAGGTGATGATAAACAAAATCAAGAACGGCCTGAGTCTTTTCATGATCAGTCTGTGCCAGGAATTTGTCAAAATCGAAATTGGCTATTACACGGCCAACCGTCATTATCGAAGCTCCCATCAAGTAGCGTGGCGCCTCTTTCGAATACTTTGGATGATTGCTAAGTAAGAATGGCAGGACGGAAGTATTCTTTACCTCATATTTCCCCACCGCCAACAGCAACTTCGTCGCAACACGTTCGAAAAAACTATTACACCGATACTGAACGAAATTACTTCTCGCAGTCGGCCTTCCACCAGACTCCGCATCGAAGTAGTCAGTCATGAAAGATATGCGATTAAGATATTTGGACATCCCCGGGTGATCTCACAAGATAATATTGTAATCTAAAAAAGTTTTACCACCGATCAATTCGTCAGTTCATGGATTAAATTATGGTATTGATAATTTTAGAAGGCATTTTAGTGACTATGAAACATCTCCTGATTCTCCCCCTGGCCATCGCCATCATCTTCACCTCATGCTCCTCGTCCGACCCATCACCATCCGACGACCTCGCCAACCTCCCCGAAGACACCGGCGGTACCCACACTCCGCACGTCCTCGGATCCGACGCATCGCCATACGCATACTACCTGTATACCCCATCCGGATACTCTAACACCGGCCCCAAATATCCTCTCATGATCTTCCTCCACGGCTCCGGCGAAAAAGGCAACAGCCAAACCAACGCCGCCAACCTCGACAAGATCCTCGTCACCGGCGTTCCAAAACTCATCAAATCAAAAACATGGGACCCAAAATATCCCATGCTCGTCGCATCACTGCAATGCCACGACGACTGGTGGGACGCAAACAAGGTGACTAAAGTCACCGAGTTCCTCATGGCCAACTACGCCGTCGACACCACACGCATCTATATGACCGGACTCAGCATGGGCGGCTTCGGTACATGGGACCAGATCGCCGTCATCGGATCAAAGTCACACATCACCGCCGCCGTTCCAATCTGCGGCAGCGGCAACATCACCGAAGCCAACGTAAAGAGAGCTTCCAACTTTCCCATCTGGACATTCCACGGCGACGCGGACAACACCGTGTTACCCGCCTACAGCAAAGCCATGGTAAAAGCCATCAACGATACCAATCCTCCTGTAAAAGCCAAGGTCACCATCTATCCTGGTGTCGGTCACGATTCGTGGACAATGACCTATAACGGATCCGGCATGGGAAAAGAAGATCCCAGCTTCGATGCATTCAACATGGACATCTTCGAATGGATGCTCCAGTATAAGAAAGAATAGGCGAAAATATTTTCAGCTCACCAAGCTATTGATTGTCAATCAAATCCCGAACCCCCATAGTTAAAGCAACTACCGTCTTTTCGGTATAACTGTGCTCGTGCAGCGATACTTCAATTGAATTCATTTGCGTGGTTATGTAACTTCAGCATACCACTAACCCCCCAGCAATGAAAACATTCGCTCTTATCGTCGTGTGCTTTGCGCTCGCTTCACCAGGCATTTGCCAATTCGTGCAGGAAGGAAAGATCGTTGTATTGATCAATGAACGGCACGCAAAAAATACGTTCTTCACGGAAAGTAAAAAGAACGGACGCTCCGAATTCAAATTCGTTCATGAAGCCGGCGCCAGACTGTTCAGCAAATTCAACATCACAAAAATCGAGAGAACCTACGCAGTCATTCGTGATGATGAAACCGACCCACTATCAGAGAAACTTAAGAGGTACTATACGATAACGGGGAACTTCAGACGCGACAAGATGATCCTGAATATCGTTGGTGAGGGCAACGATTTTTTCGAGAACGTCGAGCCCGTGCCAGTGGCTGTGACAACCAAGCTCACACCCAACGATTACACCACAGCATTCAGCCCAAACGATGCAATGAACCAGATCGGTGTAAGGCTGGCATGGGACATAACCACAAGCAATAGCAATGTGAAGATCGCGATATCGGATATCGAAGGTTTCTACTTTGATCATCCGGACTATGTTAACTCCAATTCAACAAACCAGGTCGTTTACAAGCATTCATCGTCCAAAGATCAAAGCAACGGTGATGCAGCACCCGCGCATGGACTATTCGTTGCCAGCGCCGCTGCAGCCGCAACAAACAATGGTATCGGAGTTACTGGTGTTGGATACGATTCAAAGATAATGGCATTCGGAGGTGCCCCGTTTGGTAGTGACCTTTTAGGCAATATGATTATAGCCGCCCGCGACCATCATGCCAAAATCATTAACGCCAGCTGGGGCCGTTGTGGCACCTTTGACCAATCGGAACAAGATGCGATCAATCAAATACACAATTATGGTGCGCTTGTTGTTTTCTCTGCCGGCAACGGAGATTGTCCTTCTTCCGATGGCCAGGGAAATGGTCTTCAGTGGCCGGCATCATATAACAAGGTTCTCGCCGTTGGAGGTGTTACTACCAACAACAGGTATTTGAATGGTAGTCAGCATCTCACATTTAATTCTTCTGTCGACGTTACCGCGCCAGGTTGGTCTATTCCCGTTGCTGCCGCGGCTTTGATCGACACAGGTCCTACCAATGTTTTTGATCACTGGGACTATCTTAAAGCGTCAGGCACATCGATCGCAGCGCCAATTGTTTGTGGTATAGCAGCCCTCTGTCTCGGCATCGAACCTAATCTCACCAACAATCAGCTTGAGCGCATTATCAAAGGTTCCGTGACAAACATCAACAACGAACCCGGTAACTCTGTTTACGCATCTGTTTCGGGAACCGGTAGGGTAGACGCAGCCTATGCAGCTCAAAATACGAAAGCATGCTTTGCATGTACCGAAGTTTCGGCGTATCCCGCCATCATCGAGGACGAATTTATCGGCACTTATTATGGGATCCCTCAACCGGTGTCGGCATGTAAGATGACTGTAGGCACCTATTCAACTACGGCCTCCCAAACCCTCGCCCTCGAAGCTACACGCCAGATCCGCCTGCTCCCTGGATTCACCGCCGTTGCCGGAAGCACCGTCACCCTTAAGATCGACGCCCGATGTGTAAACTATATGGATTCAACTTCATTCAACGGAGCAAGAAAAGGTTCCAATCAAAATGAGGACTGGAGAACATATCGCGAAATATTGGAGTCCGGAGAGATCCAGGTCAGTGATGAAGAATTTTATTATCCCGAATCATCATACACAGTCTCTCATTTCCCCAACCCAACCATCGATGATTTTATTATTGACTACTATTTGCCGCAGGATGGCCAGGTGGAGATCAATCTTACCGACATCAATGGTTCAATCGTAAAAAGGATAGCGGACGAGTACCAGTCGGCAGGTAGCTATCAGAAAAAAGTTACTACCTCCTCGCTGGCGCGAGGCCTCTATTTGTATACCATTACCGTTAATGGATGGAAGGAAACAAAGAAAATTGTACTCGTAGAATAATTCCCGGCAGGATCAAGACACACTCTTCTTCCTCACGTGCTCACCCCACTTGGTCAGTAACGTCAGCAAGCCGTCGAACTTGATCGGCTTCGAGATGTAATCGTCCATACCCGCCTTCATGCACGCCTCACGATCGCCCTGCATCGCGTTCGCCGTCATCGCTATTATGATCGGCTGCGCACCTTCGCGGGCACGTATCAATCGAGTTGCCTCAAGTCCATCGATCACCGGCATCTGCACATCCATGAACACAACATCGTAATGATGTGCCGCAGTCATATCAATAGCATACTGACCATTCAACGCCACCGAGCACGAATAACCAAGCTTCGCCAGCACCCGCTCCGTCAATCGATAGTTCACCGGGTTATCTTCAACGATCAGTATCTTCAACGGCAAACGGCTGGCGGTATGCGACAGATCATCGACGTTTTCAGGAGTCGGCACCAGCGGACGGATCTTGCTATTGGAGATCTGATCTAAAACATGTTTATATAGAGTGTTCTGCCGAACGGGCTTCGTCAGCACCGATGAAAATAAGTTTGCATGAAGCTCACGATCGTCGCCAACCGAACTTAATAGTATAACCGGCAGGTCTTTTCCTCTTTGCCTGATCTCTTTCGTGAATTCTACGCCATTCATCTCCGGCATCTGCATATCCACCAATACCAGCTCGATGTCGTTGTTACGGGCCATCATGTCCAGCCCTTGCTTCCCCGACGAAGCGATCAACGGGATCATCTTCCAGGTGCTGAGTTGATTATTCAAAATTGCACGGCTCGCTGCGTTATCATCGATCACCAGGATCTTCTTTCCTTCAAGCTGCGCTACGTTCTGATGAACATACATGCGAGTAGAATGGTGACTCACACCAGCCTTGATGGAGAACCTGAACATTGTGCCCGCTCCCAACTTGCTTTCAACAGTGATCGCCCCACCCATAAAGCCGACAATGCGTTCGCAGATCACGAGCCCAAGTCCCGTGCCTCCATATTTCCTGGTCGTCGATGAGTCGACTTGCGAGAATGGCTTGAACAACCGGTCGATCTTATCCTGTGAGATGCCGATACCGGTATCGCGCACTTCAAACGACAACGTCACAGAGTCTTCCGTAAGCTCAGTTGCATGAACGCCCACGAAGATCTCGCCTTGCGTGGTGAACTTCACCGAATTGCCGACAAGATTCAGCAACACCTGGCGCAGTCGTACACTGTCGCTCACGATCATCGACGGAACATTGTAGTCGATCTCGTAAACAAGATCCACACCCGACTCCGCCGCCTTCGCCCCAAATACATCCAATACTTCCTCGATGCAATTCCGAACGTCGACGTCACGCTTCTCGAGTTCCATTTTACCCGACTCGATCTTCGAGTAGTCGAGGATGTCGTTGATCACAACCAACAGGCTTTCGCCACAATTCTGGATCGTATCGGTATACTCTCGTTGTTCTTCCGTGAGCTTCGTGGAAGAGAGCAATGAGGCCATGCCGATCACACCGTTCATAGGTGTTCGGATCTCGTGACTCATCATCGCCAGGAACGCGCTCTTCGCCCGGTTAGCACTTTCGGCTTCTTCACGTGCACGTTCTGCCGTGATAACATTCATCGACTGGATGATCTGCATCTCCGAAGACCTCTTTAACTGAAATCCCCAAAGACCACAGATAAAAAAGATCACGCCTGCAAGAATAATGTGTATGATCAATGTCTGCAGATCGAGGTAATTCAATTGCGTGAAGAAGACTCCCTCGTAACCCATATTCTGTAAGTAGGCAAACAACGAGTGGTGTATCGCCACAACCAGGGTTATCGGGATCTGCAGTTTCCAGTTCTGGTAAGTGATCAGGATGGCGCTGCCGATAAATGCAAAGAAGTGCATCTCGAACATGCCATGCATCTGGTAAATGTATTGCGCCATGAAGATGCCCAGTACGGTGCTTAGCACATACTGGTAAAGATCGGACTTCGGCAAAGCGAACTTTACCGAATAATAGGCGAGGACAGAGATGCCACCCACGCCGATGGCCATCAGCCACGTATCGTAGTAGAACGCAAAGATCAGCCCCGCCACGAAGTAGGCAGGGAGGAAGAGGTTCATCAGGTCATCCGATCTCTTCTTTACTTCTGCGGTTTGGGCTGCAGACAAGGCTTTAGCCGTATCGTTGCCGTTGAGATGTGTTACAACTTCATTCATTTGATACAGCCTTCGATCGTACAACCATAAGCTCTCAATGCCATCACGTCAAAGTCTGGAGTGGGAGAATTATTTAAAAGCGAACCGAGCGCGATCTCGGCATAGTTCGATCGCTTGTCGGTGCAATAACGACTCTTGTTATAATTGCCTCTATAGTAGAGATTATTTCCTGTGTTGATCAATGCAGCCTGCGGTGTTGAGTAAACACCAACAGCATCGGCGACACCCGGCTCGCGCCACACGGGAATATCAATACCGATCTTTTCACGGATCTGTTCATCGGTGTATTCTTCTCCGAGCATGATCATGGGAACAGCTACGAACGTCACACGGTCGCCGTATTTTTTTACAAGCTCACGAAAATGGGGGAGGTTGAAACGTGAGCAGGGACAATCGGGATTGAAGAAGTGAAGGAATACAGGCTTGTTCGGATCGGCCTTCAGCTTTTCGACAATAGCAATGTGCTCGTTGGTGCGGACTTGTTTATACGAAACCGGTATAGGAGTGGGCAAACTATAGATCCACTCGTTATACCAAAAAAGCCCGCCAACGATGGCAACAAGCATTGCCAGCCAGGTGATAACAATACCCTTCCTCAGTCTCATAAGCGCCCCAGCAGTCGGGAAAAGATGAGCTTAAAAGTACTAAAATAGGGGCGTTTTGAAAAGGCGTAACTTTTGGGATCCCGCAATCAACGGGCTGCTGTCAATTCAGCAGCCCAATGTTCTTCCATTCTTCTCTCGCAGCTTTGAGATCCTTTTGAAATTGCTCATTCGATAAATAATATTGGATCATCCTCCCCGCAACCTGCCTTGCTGCTTCGTTGTCGCTCGGGAAATGTATTCCCATGATCTCCCGCGATCTCCTGATCTCTTCTGCAAGGGCAATAAACTCCTTTTCCTTTTCTGGGACCACAAGACTCCATGTATATGCTTGAATGAAAGCCCAAAGTGTATGGCCGCTGGCAAACGAAGGAGAATTGATCTTCGCGAGGGCGTGCAGGTTCGGTTCGAGATGATACGGGCGAACGCGTAAGAGCTTGTATTTGATCGTGAACTCCATGATTCGCATGTCGCGCATCACGCCTTTCAATAACACCGCCGTCTTCGGAAGATTCTCAGCGTTTATCTTTTCGCCCATTAATTCCCTTCCTTCAAAAAATAAGTCTTTGAGATTTTGCTTGTGAGAAAGATGCGAAGGCAACAGGTCGGCCGTGGGCCAGTATCCAATGTTGGCCAGGTATTCCACACGTTTCACTTGCTCCGGCGTGCGCTTAGCTTCCAGTTGAAGCATATAGTCGAGTTCTTTTCTCGTTTGATCGGAGCTGTTTGCAGGAAAGTTCACGCTACCAGATAAGTCCACGACTTGTTTATCTGACAGGTAATATGGCTTCACCAGCGTATACACGATAGAGTTGCTGTATTCGGCCGGTGGATACTTGATCGTATCCATCCACGCGCGTTCGGCAGATGGCTTTTCACTAAACTGTTGGAGCGACTTGTAGTGATCGCTTACCGGCTGTATCGACCACTTTTGAGCAAAGGCTGTTGAAACGACAAGAAGGAGCAGGGATGCTAATGTGATGTTTTTCATTTTTTGTTCCGTTTGTCCTTAAGACGGAACATCGTAAAAAAAGACGCAACGACTTTCTGCGTCTTTCGCTATCCCGCCACGTCATTATAGCGGCAACAACGCCAATCATGTTAAACCAAAATTCAAAGCGCTATGAAAGATCAAAGAGATCCCGGCTGTTGCGACAACGGCTGCTGTGGTGGCATCCCAACCGGATGTTGCTAAAAAAAGAAGGCGGGTGATCAGCCCGCCTTTATTCTATTCACAGCCACAAGGAATTCGATTCTTGCAGGTGACCACGTTTCCATACTTGTCGAGCTTCACCAGGTAATCGTTCTCCAATCGGTCCTTCAACATCTGTCGGGCACGTTGTACACGCGATTTTGCGCCGGAGTACGAGATATTCAATCGCTTTGCCAGGTCGAGTTGAGAAACACCCTGCACCTCGGAGAGCTCGAATGCTTCGCGATATTTTTCGGGAAGAGTGGCCAGCTTTTCCTCGACACATCTTTCGACACAGGCATTAAGATCGCGTTCATCACTCTCCCAATCTAGGTCCGACGCGTTGATCGTTTTCGATTGCGACCTGTAGTGATCGATTATTGTGTTTTGTGTTATCCTGAAGATCCACCCGATCGCCTTCGTGTCATCTTTAAGGTCGGTCGATCTCATCTGGACCTTTAAGAACACATCGTGCACAATATCCTCTGCAACCGACCTGTCTTTTACTTTCCTGATGACATAGCTAAGCAGCTCGTTTTGGAAGAATGTTGGATTGGCGATCATGATTTTTTTATTTGTGAGAATGCGTAGAATATTTCCCGGCCGATCTCCAGCGATCGCTCGTGATATTTGATCGATTCAAGATCTGTCCCATCGAAATCCTTCGGATCATCGAAAGGCAGCGAGATCCGAACGGCAGCGCCATTAACGATCGGGCAATTCTCATCGGCGTGTGAACACACCATTACTGCAGCAAAGCCACTGGATGGATTTTCGCTAACGTCATATTTTTTTGAATACACCTCGAAAGGGGAGTGGTCATCCGAGAAACGCACACTGTAATGTGGATTCGACCCGTTCGATGTCGCGTCTATACGAAAGCCAAGATCCCGCAGAGCAGAGACTGCTCGTGGATTGAACGCCGTTGCTTCCGTGCCACCGGAATATACCTTAACATTATTGATATCGAAATAAGCTGCTGCCGCCGCCGCCCAGATCTGCGCAATGTGACTTCTCCTTGAGTTATGCGTGCAGATAAAAACCAGTTGCGCAGACTTTTGTTTTGAAATGAATGCTGCTATTTCGCCGAGGATCGACCTCCTCGCAACAGGGATCTCGTCGAAATCCTTTATAAATGTCCGTATTGATTCCTCGATAAAGAACATCGTCAACAACAGTTTTGACCGACATAGGTCTCCATAAATTCACTGATCTGTTTTTTGGCTTTTGTCCATGCACGCTCGTCGATGCAATAACAAACACTCGGTCCATCGATATCGCCCTTGATGAGACCGGCGTTCTTTAACTCCTTTAGATGCTGAGAGACGGTCGACTGCGAGAGGGGCAGCTCGTTAACAATATCGCCGCAAACGCAGGATTTTGACTTTATTAAGAACTGCAGGATGGCGATCCGCGCCGGGTGGCCCAGGGCCTTCGCGATTACAGCGAGGTCATTCTGCGTTTTTGTGAATTCTTCCGTTTTTGTTAGTCCCATATCTTTATTAATCGTAATATTACGATTAAAGTTTCAGAGATGAAAATGAATTTGAAACACGTTCTCGTACAAGACGAGGAAAGCCTCTCCACATTAAAAGCATTCCTGCAGAAAAATAATCTCCCGTCCGACGATATCAGGCTCGAAGGGAACCGGTTCTTTATATATAGAGATGGACAGGAACTGGTCGGCTCCGGCGGCCTCGAATTTCACGGCAACTATTGCTTGCTTCGTTCCATAGCCGTCGCTCCGGAGTTCAGAAATAAAAAGATCGGTGAAACGATCGTCAACGATCTCAAATCAAAAGCTAAGGATGCAGGTGCATCAAACATCTATCTTCTCACGGAGACAGCGCCGTTATTTTTTGAGAAGCTCGGGTTCCAAAAACAAGAGCGCAGCAATGCACCTGTCGAAATAAGATCGTCATCCGAATTCAGTTCCGTGTGCCCCGTTTCAGCAGTCATGATGAACCTTCGCTTGGTTTAAGATCATTCTTTTATGGTTTCGTTGGTTTTAATAACTGTATAGTTTACATTTATTATGTAATATTCATCCTTATGAAATACGTATTTTCATTTGTATTGATTGGATTGCTGATCTCCTGCAATAAGAAAGAAGAGGCAGTTTCAGTCGCCAAAAAATATTCAGATTATCCTATCCACCCCGTCGACATCCGCAATGTAAAGATGACCGACAACTACTGGCTGCCGATCATAAAAGACGTCCAGGAAAAAACGATCGAATACGCCTTGCAGAAATGCAAAGAAGAGGGTCGCTTCGACAACTTCCTGGTCGCCGGTGGAAAAATGAAAGGAGAAGTCCGCGGACTCATGCCGTTCGACGATACCGATGTCTACAAGACCATCGAAGGCGCGTCCAACTCATTGATCAGCGCCCCTAACAAACAGCTCGAAGTGTTACTGGATTCATTGATCGAGATCATTAGAACGGGCCAGGAGCAGGACGGGTATCTCACTACATGGAGAACGATCAACCCCGCGAAGCCGCCGGCAACATGGGTGAAAGTTGTTGAAGGCAAACGCTGGGAGTCGATGGAGGCGAGCCACGAAGACTACAATGCCGGTCACCTCTACGAAGCGGCAGTAGTTCATTACCTGGCAACCGGCAAGAGAAACATGCTCGACATCGCGATCAAGAATGCCGATATGTTCGTGAAGGTCTTTGGTAGCAATCCCGGACAGTTGGTACGAGTTCCTGGTCACCAGATCATCGAAACGGGATTGATCAAATTATATAGAGTTACCGGCAAGGAAGAATATCTGAAGCTGGCAAAGTTCTTTTTGGACACGCGTGGCGATTTCTCTTCAGGTCGCAATAGTTTCGGTCCTTACGCACAGGATCACGTGCCCGTTGTGCAGCAGGATGAAGTGGTCGGCCACTCCGTTCGCGCCGTGTATATGTATGCAGGCATGACCGACATTGCTGCTATCTATGGCGATACCGCATATCGACAGGCCATCGACAAGCTTTGGGACAATATGGTGAACAAGAAGATGTATATCACCGGCGGTATTGGTGCCATTCACGATGGCGAGCAGTTCGGTAAAAACTATGAGCTTCCGAACCTTTCGGCGTATGCCGAGACTTGCGCGCAGATCGGCAATGTGTATTGGAATCACAGGTTGTTCCAGCTTACAGGTGATGTGAAGTACTACGATGTCATCGAAAGGACTTTGTATAATGGTCTCATATCGGGTCTTTCCCTGGACGGCACAAAATTCTTTTATCCGAATGCCCTTGAGTCGGATGGAGTTTTCAAGTCCAACAAAGGTTCTTGCACCAGGCAATCGTGGTTCGATTGTTCTTGCTGTCCCACTAACCTGATCCGTTTCCTTCCGTCGATGCCGGGATTGATCTATGCTACCGTAGGCGACACGCTTTATGTGAATCTTTATGCCGGTAGCGAAGCCGTTGCCGATGTGAATGGGAAGAAGGTCACTATTAAGCAGGAGACAAATTATCCCTGGGATGGAAAAGTGAAGATCAGTGTGACTTCCGATACGCCCACTGATGTTGTTGTGAAGCTTCGCGTACCCGGATGGGCGAGGAACGAGGTGTTGCCCGGCAATCTGTATTCTTATGCCGATGACAAGCACGTGATGACAAACCTTTCGTTGAATGGTACAACACTCGATGAATCGATCGTCGACGGCTATTATACTTTGAACAGACAATGGTCGGGCACCGAGACCATCGACCTCGACATGCAAATGCAGGTTCGCGAGGTGAAAGCGAACGAGCTCGTTGAAGAAGACAAAGGAAAGAGATCGCTGGAATATGGTCCCATCGTTTACGCCTTCGAGGAGATCGACAACAAAAAGAACTTCGATAAGATGAAAGTCACAGGCAAGGAATCGTTCGCAGTCGAGAAAGATCCGAAGCTGCTGGAGGGTGTTAATTTCCTCACCGTTATCAACGATCAGCAGTTTAAGGGCATTCCGTACTATGCATGGTCGAATCGTGGTGTTGGTAAAATGAAAGTGTGGATTCCTGAGAGCGATGGCAAATAAGTGAGGTCGCATCTATTCATACTTTTTATTTTGATAGCAGCCTGTTGCGAAGCACAACAGCGCGTTAAAAAGATTGAGGTCAACTTAAGCGAGAAGAAGGGTCCCATGACGCCCGTGTGGGCATGGTTCGGTTACGACGAACCGAACTATACGTACATGAAGGACGGTAAGAAATTGCTCACGGAGATCTCCGAATTGAGCCCGGTGCCGGTATATGTGCGCGCGCATAATCTGCTAACGACCGGCGATGGAACTCCCGCTCTCAAATGGGGTTCCACCAACGCCTACACCGAAGATGCCAACGGCAACCCCGTTTACGACTGGACGATCGTCGATCGGATCATCGATACTTACATCCAACGTGGCATGCGTCCGCTGCTGGAGATCGGCTTCATGCCCGAAGCATTGTCGAGCAAGCCACAGCCATATAAACATAGTTGGAGACCGGGTGCATCTTACACCGAGATCTTCACCGGCTGGGCCTATCCTCCGAAGGATTACAAGAAATGGTCGGAGCTCGTTTACCAGCTCGTTATTCATTGTGTCGAGAAGTATGGAAAGGCCGAATGCGAGAAGTGGTATTGGGAACTCTGGAATGAACCTAACATTGGTTACTGGCAGGGCACTGTAGAAGAATATTGCAAGCTCTACGATTACACGAACGATGCGGTGAGAAGAGCGTTGCCAACGATAACGTTCGGCGGGCCGCATTCAACAGGTCCATCGTGGGACAAGGCAGAGAAGTTTTTGCGAACATTTCTCGATCACGTCGTTAGCGGACAGAATTATGTTACGGGCAAGACTGGAACCCAAATAGATTTCATCGCTTTTCATGCGAAAGGCGGACCGAAGCTGCAGGGTGATTCCATTATTTTGATGAATCTCGGTACGCAGATGCGCGATGTGTCGAAGGGCTTCGAGGTCGTTGCCAGCTATCCGACGTTGAAGGGTAAGCCTATTATTATTGGTGAGTCCGATCCTGAAGGATGCGCAGCGTGTTCGGTCAAAGATTACCCGGCCAATGCTTATCGCAACGGAACCTTATACAGCAGCTATACAGCGGCAGCCTTCGCAAGGAAGTACGAGTTGGCCGATTATTTCGGGGTCAACTTCAAAGGGGCGGTTACGTGGGCTTTTGAATTCGAAGACCAGCCGTGGTTCAATGGCTATCGCGACCTGGCAACGAACGGTATCGATAAACCTGTGCTGAACGTCTTCAGGATGTTCGGCATGATGTCCGGCGACAGGGTTGCCGTGAAGGGTGACCTCGCCTACGATTACATTACTGTGAGAGATTCCAGTGTTCGTCGAAAGGAGAGAGACATCAGTGCACTGGCAACGGTCGATAAGAAGAAGGCTGCTGTGATGCTGTGGAATTACCATGACCTGAATATTATTTCGAAGCCTGAGGATGTTGATCTCAACATTAGCGGTATTCCTGCAAAGTCATGTACGGTTCGTCGATACCAGATCGATCAGCAGAACAGCAACTCCTACGAGGTTTGGAAGAAAATGGGATCGCCACAAAGTGTGACCGACGAGCAATACAAACAGCTCGAAGCAGCCGATTCGCTTAAAGAAACAGAAGGAGCGAAGGAGTATAAAGTCGTCAACGGTAAGCTTACGTTAAAGGTCAGTCTCGAAGGCCAGGCTGTGACGTTCTATTCGATCACCTGGAAATAGTATTTACCGACGTTATCTTCGGAGTTGAGTCATCGATTTTAAGTGGATTGATCAACGGGCGGCCCATATCCTTAAAACTGATCTTCATTTCGTCGCCGCTCATGAGCTGAATTTTTTCTCCGAAGCTGAATGCACTTGCACCGAAGAAATGAATATGCAACTGACCCGGGATACGGTGCTGCGGATATTTAAAGTGATGATGTTCCAGGTTGGCGAGACTGTGCGTGATTGCGTCTTCGCCGGTAACTATCTGTTTCGACCAATGCGTTTTACCATTTCTGATGATGCTTACCTCGCCTGGAATCGAATCGAATTCTTTATCGAGAACCAGTTCCGGCCCGATCGAACATTCTCTCAGCTTCGAAGGTGCGAGATATAAATAGTTCTTTCGCTCCATTACGTGATCACTGAATTCATTGGCCTGGGCAAAACCCAAACGGAAAGGGCGACCATCGTTCGTTATCATATATACTCCGGCTATCTCCGGCTCTTCACCGCCATCATCGCCAAACGAAGGAAC
The DNA here is from genome assembly GCA_964490505.1 of uncultured Ohtaekwangia sp. GTDB lineage: Bacteria > Bacteroidota > Bacteroidia > Cytophagales > Cyclobacteriaceae > ELB16-189. Next base: position 181,949 of record CAZBCP010000005.1, read on the forward strand.
GGTGAGCGATTCGCCGTGTGCTTTCAACGATGATCCATTGCCTTTATAGAACCACTCCGGTTGAGCGCCGATTGTATTCGCAGCCGGCTTGCCGCCTTCTTCGCCCAACAAGTACATCTTCATGCTGTCCGTCAGCTCGTTCTTCGTTTGACCCTCGTGCATTTTGTTTCGGTTCTCAGCGCTGGCCTTGTGTGTGAGCCCCGTTCCCGAAAGAATACACATCATCGGCTGGCCCGGGCAATCGACAGGGGGTAGCATGCGACGAGCATCTTTTGAATGATAGACTTCGTCGTATCTGATCGTTTCATCAGTTCTCAGCTCATTGATCCAGGAGAGCGACTTATTGTTGTTGATCAATTCACTGAATACTTCGTACGAGGACGATGCATCGAGCAGCGTGATCACAGGTTCCTCGACCAGTGCAACGCGCCGGCCGTAGCGCTCATCGATGAATTGAATGAGTCGCATCATAAGAGGAAGTTACTTACTGATAACCCCCGCTTCCTCCAAAGCCTTCAAATACTCTTCAACCACATCGAGCGGTACAGGACCGAACTCTGCCGAGAGTGCATTGCGGATGTCCGTCGTTGTACGAACGCCATCAACAAAGTTCTGTGCTTCGTAAGCATACTCGTTTCCCCAAAGTCCAGGGTGACTCATCAACCGCAGGGCTTTCTCTTTTTCGGCACCGATGTGATCTTCGAGATAATCGTAACCGAATACGAACAGCGGTCCTTTTAGATTCGGATTTCGCTTGTATACAATACCAGTTGTCTTGACTGCCGTCTTCGGTTTGCCGGCAGCCGCTTCGAGGCTCGCATAAAACAGATCAGCTTCTTTTGCAGCTGCTGCCGAAATGGGTGCAAATGTTTTTATTGAATTGAATACTTCCCGTTCATACTTGAAGTGCTGTACCAGAACATTCGCTACTTCTTCCTGCGGAACCTGCGACGTGTGCTCAACAACCTCGGCCGTTCGCTTTAATGCTTGTTGCTTTAACGCACCCCAGATTGCAGGCACATTATTTTCTTTGATGTTCGCAATGTAATAGCCACTGGATGCACCGATAAACCCTGCACGTTTCAATTTTGTCGGATCGATATTCGCAGGCACATCACTGTTGGTATGTATATAACGATCCGGCCAGTCGTGCATGTAAACACTCGGGATCTTGAAACCTCCCTCTTGATAAACGTCGTGATCACTGCCCATGTGGAATTGTCCGAGCACCGCGAGCAACGGCTCCTTGCCACCTTCGTTCGAAACGAACTTGAAATCATAAGCATAACCGCTTGCATACGCATCGGTTTGTTCATTCACATACTTGCCGATCACCTGGCCGATATCTGCAACAAAACTCGGCAGACTCTTAGGTGCGCCACCAACATGAAAGATAGATTTTGTAACGGGACCACCGCCCACCATATCCATGTGAACATTGGCCTTTATCTTCTTCGTGTATTGAGGGCGTTGACTTAGAACAGCCGCCGTTCCTTCGATCTCCGGCGACCAGATAAAACGGATCGTTCGTTGTGGTCGGGCGATCTTCCCCTCGAGGATCAGTTTATTCAACGCACGAGCGACTTCGAGAATAGTCATGCTCCCGCTCGCATTGTCGTTGGCACCCGGACGTTGGTGGTCGAGGTGACATGAATAAGCGATCTCCTCATCGCGCAAGACGGGATCGGATCCTTTGATCACAGCCGTCGCAAAGCTGTATGAACCGGGATGCTGACCGGCCTTGACTTTCGCCTCGAGCATGATCTTTTCGCCACGTCCGAGTCGCAACTGGAAGTCACGGGCTTGCTTTAACGATATCATGAAACAGAATGTCTTCGCTTTTGGAAAGCTTTCGAAGTGTCCCCAACGGATAAGGTTCTCATCTTCTTTCCACCAGGCGGTCTGTTGATTTTGAGTGTAGCTGATGAGGCCCACTGCTCCTTTACTAACTGCGAGCTCCGCAGCAGCGCCTGGCGACGATGAGATCAGCAACAGTTTCCCTTTGACGTCTTTGTTCTCGTAATCTTTTTCGGATGTACCGGCGCCAACGTCGACCAACTCAGCTGTTGCTTCGCCGCTCTCGCTGTCTTCCGCCAGGGTGATCGGCATCGATTCCCAATCGGCGAGCCGCTTCGTACGATTACCATCCTTGTCGAGCTCCCATAACTCTGCGAATTCGGCTTCCCAAACGAGTCTCGATTTCTGTGTTCCGAACATCGACTTACCGTCGGCAGGCGCTTCGAAGACTTCAACTTCCTCGAGCTTGTATTCTTTCAATTTCGATTCAATGAAGTCGATGGCCTGTCGGAACTGTGCCGAGCCACGCATGCGATGGAGCCTCGCTATATATTCAAGATTTCGTTTGGCCGACTCGCCCGATAATTCTCCATCCAGCGCTGCCACTGTTTTCTTGTCGAGCAGGGGAGGTTGTGCAATGGAAACGTTTGAGATCAGTATCGCCAGGACTATGGCAACGGGACGTAGCAGCTTGAGCATGGGGTTTAGGTATTAACTGGAAATATTGCTGAATATATTATAAAAGAATATCAAGTCAATATATGGATCAATTTCAAAGGGATTGGTGAGTATTGAAAATGCATTTCACGCAAAGGACGCAGAGGATGTGCATCGCAAAGGAGGCAAAGCAAATCCAGCCTTTGCGTTAATTTTACTTTGCGGCCTTTGCGTGAAATCTTCTCATACCGCCGGCGCCTGTTTATAACCGACCCATAGTCCCCAGCTCCAGCTTCTTTTCTTTCTCCTTCAGTTGCTTGTTCCTTCTTCCATACCAGATCATGAAACCGGTTATCGGCAACGAAGCAACGACCAGGCTCGCGAAGAACATAAGTATCTTCCCTGGCAGTCCCCAGATCGCACCCGTATGGATATCGTAGTTCATTCGTATCAGCTTATCGGCCACCGTAGCTTTCTTGATGGGACCATAGATCTCGTTAACTTCGATCTCTTCCAATGTTCTCTGATCGAAGTATCGATAATCGTTGCTCCAATACGTTTCCCTGTCTGTGCTGATCGCCATTTCCAGCGCCGACGTGTCGTTGTCGACGAAATGAACTTCGATAGTCTGCGCCTCTGGATACTCCTGCATCATCCGTAGCCACAACTTGTCTTCCGGATCAGTAACAGCAATATCTTTTGGCGACCTGGAAGAAGGCATCGTGTAAACATAATTCTTATCCCCACCTGCAGCGCGATATACGAAGTTCCCAAACCATTCGAATCCCCAAACAAGTCCCGTCAACGCCAGCACGAGGGCTATGAACAATGAATAGAAACCGAATACGCTATGAAGGTCATAGTTCTTTCTTCTCCATTTTCCATTCCACTTGATCGTGAAGCGTTGTTTGATATTCTTCTTGTTCTTCGGCCACCATAAAACAACGCCTGTGATCAGCATCACAGTAAAGATCAGCGTAGAGCAGGCCACAACTGGCTGACCAACCGCCGGGGGCAACCACAAATAATAATGACCCTGCAAGACCTGGTAAAAGAAGTCCGAAGTGATGTCTTTCACCTTTAGGACTTCGCCAGTGTAGGGATCCATATACACAGCATAATAATAGAGCGGATCGTCGCCGTAGAAATATGCCGTCGCCGAACGTTCGCCACCTTCGTAAGCAATAGAGTGCAATGAATAACCGGGAAGCTCTGCCGTAGCGACAGACTTTAGCTTAGTCGGCAACTGGAATTGATCGGTCCGCGGTTCGACATGGCGGAACGATTGAAACATTTCCTGGAGCTCATATTGAAAAGCATACAGGCAACCGGTAATGGCCACAATAAACACCACCAGCCCGGAGATCATTCCGAGCCAGAGGTGTACGGTGCCAACTATCTTCTTGATCTTCAAAACGGTTCCTTAAAAACTGTAGGTCAATCCAACCCTTACATTCCTGGGAGCTTCGTACTGATAGCTATACATCGGTCGCGCTTCGTAGTCGGGACCAGGTCCTGTCATCCACGATTCGTAAGAACCACTGTATAGTTTTTTGTTCATGATGTTGAACACGTTGAGTGTGATCCTGACTTTATCTTTTTGCCAGAACAGACCGCCATCAACTTTGTAGTAATCATCCATCTCGTTGTCGGGATCGGGTGAAGCCTCCCAGTATGTTGCGCGATCGAGCAAAGAAGTCGTGCCGAGTGAGAACCCAAGTCCATTCAATGCTCCTTTTTGGATCTGGTATGTGAGCCATGTATTGATAGTGTGCTTCGAATAGCCGGGAACGATCGAATTCAATTCAGGATAGGTAACACCCTCGGCAACTTTTACAACACGCGAATCTGTATACGCGTAGTTCGCGATGAGATTCAGACCTCGAACGATCTGTCCACGCAAGTCGAATTCAACTCCCTGAGACCGCTTCTGTCCAAGCACGATGCTCAAGCCGGAATTTGGATTCGTGGGGTCGCCGGTCAGTTCATTGTTCTTCAGTATTCGGTAAACTGAAAGTGTGGTGTTCCATCCGCCAAACCAGTCCCTCTTCAATCCAATCTCCATATTGTTACCTGTCAGTGGATCTGCTTTCTTTCCGTTTGTAAGGATACCGGTTTGTGGAATGAATGCCTGGTCGTACAAAGCATACATCGATGTGTTCTTATTGATCGATGCACTCAATCCGACTCGTGGCGTAAAGTGCTTTGCTTTATCGTTGGGTGCGCCCCAGGCCGACTGCTGCAGATCGGTATAACGACCCGCAAGCGTGAGTCTTAAGCGATCTTCGGCAAAACGGAGCTCATCCTGCAAGTAGATGCTCATATATTGTTGAGACTGCAGACCTCCCGAAGCCTGTGCTCTTTGCTCGAGTGGAGCGGAGCGATCAAAATCAGGATAGCCTGTGATAGGCGTGCCGAGATATGGATTTCGTGGATCGAAAGGATGATCGAGAGAATCGAGATCGTGCGACTGACTCCAGTCGGCCATGTAATTCTTACTGGCTGCATCGAAGCCGGCAAGGATTCGATGTTGAACAGGACCTGTCGTTACGTCACCACTCACGAAGAGCTGTGCCATCGACATCTTGCTGTTTGCATCCCAGATGCTGATGCTTCGCACGTAAGTGCCGTCAGGGTTTACGAACGTAGGCCACATCGATACACCAACCTGGTCGTAGATGAAATGGCCGATCTGTCCGGTTAGCATCCATTTGTCGCCAAGCTCGTGACGAACATTCACATAAACGCTGTGATCGTTGATCCGTGTGCCCGGTGTGCCGGGAGGAAGGTCGGTTGAATTGACCGGAACGTTTGCATAGCCGTCCTGCGAGAACAAGTAGAACGAACCAACGTTGCTCATGTTGGCGCGCTGATAATTGTATTCCAACGTTAGTGTCGTTTTGTCGTCGACACGATATGAGATCACAGGGGTGATCGCATAACGATCGTTGTACTCGTTTGGTCGGAATGAGTTTTTATTTTGGCCTGCTACATTCAACCGATACAAAAGCTTTCCATTCGAAGATAATTTTCCATCGAGATCGAGTGTGGTCCTGAACAGACCGAAGCTGCCAGCTGTGATCGATGCCTCGCCTTTGTTGCGACCGGTAGGTTTCTTCGTAACAACGTTGTAGAGACCTGAAGGATCGCCACTCGACAACATGAAACCCGCCGGACCTTTCACAAACTCGATGTGGTCCACAAAGCTCATGTCTTCTGTAAGCGGACCCCAATAAGAGTTCACAATATTGAAACCGTTCCTGAATGCCTGTATCTGCGAGCCACGCGCTGTGATGTTGGTATACATATCACCCCAGTGCTCGAGACGGGTAAGGCCGCTCACGTTGCGGATAAGTCCATCGCTCATGCTGATGATCTGTTGGTCCTTTAATACTTCTGGTGTGACCACCTGTATGTTCTGCGGTGTTTCGATCAGGGGAGAGGTGAGACGAAGCGAAGGAGATGCCTGGCGCGCAACATACGATTCGGTATTGCCATTTACGACGATCTCTTCAAGCTGTTGCGTGCTTTCCTTCAGCTCGAAGTTTACGATAACCTTTTCGTTGGCTTTTACTTCAACTTGTTTCTCCTGTGTTTCGAGACCAACAAATGTTGCTACGATCTTGTGTTGACCTGCAGGAACATTGTTGATACGATATGTGCCGGTGAGGTCGGCTACGGAACCACGCGATGTTCCATCGATGCTGATATTGACATACGATCCGGGACCGCCATCTGATGTAGTAATGGTGCCGGTGATTGTACCATTACCTTGTGCTAGTAGTTGAGTACCTAGTGCTAGTGAGAGTATAAATATGATTGCCGTCTTCATCTTTATTGATATTAGAGCGGCAAATATTATTTAGAATTATTCTAAATAATACCTCAATGTGTAGTTATAATAACGATTTTAAGCTGAGTTAGGAGTGTTGGAAAGCGGATCACTCAAGCTCAGTCGGAAATTCTCTTAGTCACCTTCTTCATAACTAACATAGACATTGATCAACTTATTATCGACGAACGTGAACGACATCTGTCCGTAATCATCAAAGATCTTAAACAAATCTTTTTCCAGGGCTTCTTCGGGCAAACTCATGGCTTTGATGAATTCATCTTTCGACATTCCGACAACAACACCATTTCTGAATTTAACACTAGACGTATCGACATCTGCAAAGTGTTTCCCGGAATAGCTATAGAAGCTCATCTTTACACCAGTGGCTGCAAGTTCATAATATGAATATGCACCGTAGGTCCCAAGCTCGTCTTCGCCCCCTGGAAAGGATTGAGAGGTGATCACTGCATCTTCACCTAGCATTTCCTGCAGCGTTGCTGAGTCAAGCGAGAATTCAAAAGGATCGCTTATGTAGTTATAACCGCCTTCGATGACGAACACGTTACCGGGGTCGGCATCTTGTAGCGCTGCGTCTTCGTTAATGCTTGTGTCAACTTCGTCGCTCGTCGTCGTGGTGTCGGGAGCTAACACCGTTGAGTCGGCTGAGGCAGTTTCTTGTTGTGCAGGAGCGCAGCCCAGGGCGAGGCCAAGGAACAGTAGGGGGATTGTATTTTTCATTTTCAATTAAAATACCGAACCGGCCGGTATCTCGTCGGCCTCAGCAAATGCCTTCTTGTATTTAGCTTCGAACTCCGCCGCGTCCTTTCCCTGTGCTTTCAAACTCTGCGACATTCCCAACAGCGACCATCCATTACCGGGGTTCAATACGAGATCTTCTTTATAAACTTCTTCAGCTTCTTTTGCCTGTTTTGTCTTTATAAAATACGCACCAAGATATTGACGTGCCGGTATCAGCCAATCCTGCGGCTCGCGATACACGAGGTTATCTTCTTCGGTAACGGCAGCGTTGTAGTTCTTAAGGGCTTCGCTCTTGTTGCCTTCGGCCGCAGCGATCTCTGCAGTAAGAAGAGCAACGGCAATTTTACACGATTGCAACGGACTGTTGAATGGCAAATAACGATCCTTCATGATCGGTTCATTTGTTGCAGTAACCAGTTTTGTTAACGACTCTTTTGCACTCTTGAGATCGTTCTTCCTTACATGGGCCATGCCTCTCGCGAAGGCATCGAGTGCTACGGCATACGTCCATTTTTCATTGGGCGATTCCATCTTAAGGATCTCGTCCCACTTGCCCAATCTCACGCGCGCCATCGTGGGCATCATGTAGACAAACTGGGGATAAGTTTCTTTTTCGAAATTGATGTTCATCGCGGCCTGGTTCTTTCTTGCCCGATCATAGATCGGCAAACCCTTCTTATACATGCCAGCAGTCATAGCGCAATACGATTGAACGGCGTAGTAGTGAACCGACTTATTCTTGCCGAGGTTCAATACCGGAGCTTTGGTATCGAGGTTGTTATTCGCGTTGTGAGCATCTTCGTTCACTTTGACGCCCTTTGCATAGAGTCCGTTTCTTTGGTACATGTGCGACGACATGTGTACCATGTGTCCTATCGACGGAAGCTTGTCTTTAAGTTTATCTGCTGCATCCAATGCCCTTCCCGGTTCACGGGAGGCCTCGGTGACGTGAATATAATAGTGCATGATGGCAGGATGCGATTCTTTTTTCAGAACCGCCTCGCAAGTCGAAACCAGTTCCTGGGTCCACGGACGTGGCGTGCCGTCGTGGTTCCAGAAATCCCATTTGTGCTCGAGCATCACTGCATCTACATATAATGCTTTGATGTTGCTATCGTCGGAATACTTTTGTCCAAGCGAGGCCAGTGCTAATGCATAATTTCTATCGAGCTCCTTACGATCAGAGTTTGTGAGATCATTCGAATAGCGTTTCTGCAGCGCGGCTATCAATCCCTTTTCTTTTTCGCTGGCGTTCGATGAGAGCTCCGTCATTCTTGCAACAATACTCGGAACATCTTTCGGCATCTTATAAGTATAAGTGTTGTAGAAAGGTCCGAGCGCCAATGCCTGGCCCCAATAAGCCATTGCACAAGTTGGATCAAGCCGACTTGCTTCCTTAAACGATGCAACAGCTTCAGGGAAGTGATAACTATAATACAGGCTCAATCCCTGGTTGAAATAGAATTGAGTGCTGTCGACTTTAGTCGTGACGTTATAATTGAGATCGCCCCACCCGTTGAGCGCCGTCATGAACTTGCCGGCAGCGTCGGCTCCGTTTACACGAGCCGGCGAACCGCACATCGCGATGTCATCGCCCGGCTTTCCGGATGGGAACAAAGCGACAATGATTGGAAATAAGATCTGGATCATATTTTTTACTTTTTCAGTATTTGCTTTTCTTCTTATAGGCGATTATTCCCCCTGTCATGCTGGCGAGTCCGCCAACGAGTCCACCGATCAGTGCAGTTACGAGCATCAGTAGTCCTACCGTTTTCGTTGGGAAGATGGACGCGACCTTCGCGCTCAAGATAGAGCCGGTCGATGAATCGATATAGTAAGCCATTCCAAACCATAACAGACCAACTCCGAGCAAGCCTGCAACAAACGACAGGAAGCCGCCCTGTCGGAACAAGAGTCCGGTTGCGAATGCGCCGACCGCCATCGTCCACCACGGAAGAAAGGTTTGTAACAGCCAGCTGATCATCAATACCACAATTATGTGAGCGAACAATTTCATTTCGTAGATGGGTTAAGTGTGGTTGTACCAAGTGCGTTTGAAACTTCTTTGAACTGCAGCGGAACATATCTACCCGTTGCCCACATCGGTATCATGTTGGAATAGTATTGACTTCCCGTGTTGCCGGATTGGCCGCCTGGATAAACGCCCCATGCTTTTATTCCTGATCTCTCGAGGCTAACGATCATTCTCCAACTGGGTCCGTGCGTACGCGATGTTGCATTCACGATATCGTGATTGCCACCATAATGAACTCTCACACTCAACGGATCGAGCTGCATCAGATGCCGGATCACAGTTCCTTTGAAGTCAGCCCAGGCCGGATCTTTTTTCTGTTCGGTCTTCCAGGTCTCGACTGCATCGACGCCAAGTTTGAATGATTTTCGGAGGAGCTCTTTTGCTGTCTCAGTTTCAGGTGTTGATTTGATATCGAACCACGCCAGCGACGGCTGTTCCTTCAGGAGCTTTATAGAAGTGTATGTAGTAGGGAAGTCGATCGTGTTGTTTTGTTCGCTGAACTCATCCCACGCCAACGGCATCAGGGCATCCCACCATGCTTCGTAGTAAGAAGCGCCCTGCGAGTCTTCATTATTATAATAGTCCCATGACTTCAGGATCTGCCACGCATCTTTTTCGGCGCCGGCAAGGTTGGCGGAGTCCAGGTTGCTTAAGAAGTAGGGCAGACTTTCGGCGGCCTTAAGATTGTAGTTGTCCTGCTGAAGCTTCATCATGTCGTCGACCGTCGCTTTGGTCAATGATGTAAGCACCTGGTTGATCCTTCGGTTCCTGTAAGCTTCGTAACTCGATGCATTCACATAGTAAGGATAAGTAGCATCGGCTGGATATTGATTGGCGCTACTCACGAATCCGCGAGCAGGATTTTTGTCCATCACGTTCTGATCGAAGGGGATGTATGCTTTCCATTCCTGTGAAGTTCTTGTTCCATCGAGAATGAACTTGCCTTCGTCTTTCCTTCGCACGGGATATTGACCCTGAACACGAATGCCGATATCGCCGGCAACCGACGCGAATACAAAATTCTGAGCAGGGAACTTGAAGTGATCCAATGCTTTCATGAAATCATCGTGGTTGCGACCCTTATTGAGTTCGTAGAACGTTCTAAGCTCGTTAGATGGATCGTGCGAGGCCCAACGAAACGCATACAGGTTATTAAGGTCGGTTCCGTGAAAAGATGGATCGTATGTAACAGGGCCGTGATGTGTGTACGTCACCGTATCGTAAAAGGGCTCTTGTCCTTTAACCTCAAATTTTTCGATAACCTTTCTCGAAGGCTTCCACGCGCTATCGCTCAGGTACTCGTTCAGCGATGCGTCCTTGAATCTTATCTTATAGTAATCGACAACATCTCGCTGTGCATTGGTCACACCCCATGCTATCGAATCATTAAATCCTATGATGACACCAGGAGCGCCTGGCAACGAGCTGCCCATCACATTCATACCGGGTGCATTCAAATGAATAGCAAACCAGATCGACGGCAGCGACAAGTTGAGATGCGGATCGTTACACAAGATCGGCGAACCCGTTGCAGTCTTACTTCCGCTTACCACCCAGTTGTTACTCCCGACATCCTTGCTACCTCGTTCGTGTGTCGGTCCTAACGCGATCAATCCTTGCGGAACGGCCAACGGGATCGAGTCAATTTTAACAGGAGTGAACTTCCAATCTTTTGTTCTATCGACGATCGGGTCGCCCACGTTTTCAAAGTCAGGCCACAGCAGGTCGATCATGGGTTTACCCACTAATGACAACGCCAGGGTCATCCCTTTGTCTTTGTCGTCCATGTTCAACGTCTGCGCCATATTCTTCAACAACATCGCGCTATTGAAATTCTTCCAGGGCTCCGGCCAATAGTTCAGGAGCTTGTACTCCATGGGAAGACTATTGGCGTCGAGCGTTTCGATGTAGGCATTGATACCGGCTGTATAGCTGCTGATCAACGTCATCGTTTCGTGATCCTTCTCCATCTCTTTAAGGGCATTCTCGGCGGCGAACACCATACCGAGCCGACGCTGTGAACGATCGCGAGCTAACAAGCGCGGACCAAGAACTTCGGCAAGGCGGCCGGCCCCGGAGCGGATCTGTGTTTCCATTTGCCACAATCGCATCGAAGCTGTAACAAATCCCTGGGTGAAGTAAAGATCTTCCAGGTTGGTCGCATAGATGTGAGGGATCATCATGCTGTCGTAAGTTACTTTGACCTCACCTTTTAATCCTGGTATAGTAAGTTTCTCAGGTATCTCGATTTCCTTTTCCGAATTGCTCCAGAAACCGTGGAATGGATCGAGGAATTTACCGAGCGGCGGTAGCGACACCTCGCCGATGGTTAGATTACTATTCAATGAATAAACGAGCGCAACTGTGATGAGCAGGGAGACAATAACTTTCAGGGCTTTCATCTGGCTAAATTCCCTTAAAATTAAAAGGTTTTCCTAATTTTGGCCGTCAACTGTTCTGTGAAAGAAATCCTCGAAAAGTACCCGAAAAGCCTTGTAAAGAAGGCTGCCCAAATTAAAGCGTTGATTTTTGATGTCGACGGCGTTCTCACAAACGGGAGCATCACCTACGACGATGCCGGGAAGGAGATCAAAAGCTTCAATGTTAAGGATGGCCTCATTATCGCTCATCTTCGAAAAGCAGGTATTGTTGTGGGCATTATCTCAGGTCGCGAGTCGGCAGCCGTTAGCAGAAGAGCGTCGGAGCTTAAGCTTGATTTCTGTCACCAGGGAATTGTCGATAAAGCGTCGGTGTTCCTGAAGCTCGTCGAATATCATAAGCTGAAGAAAAAGGAAGTTGCTTACGTTGGCGACGATCTCAACGACCTCGCTGTTTTGAAACAGGCTGGGCTCGCAGTGTGTCCCGCCGATGCACCCGTGTACCTGAAGAAGTTTGTTGAGTTGGTCACCAGTGCAAAAGGAGGTCAGGGTGTGGTGAGGGAAGTAGCAGACCTGTTGCTCGCATCGCGCGGCTATATGGATAAGTTGATCAAAAGCATTTAAGTCATGGAAAGATTTAAAGATAAAGTAAACATCACCGACAATATTGAGCTCGGTGGCGATAAGATGGTCCTCTTCGCCGGGCCATGTGCTGCCGAAAGCTTCGATATATGTATGGAGACGGGCACTGCTGTAAAAGCGATCTGTGCCGAACTGGGCATCGGCTATGTTTTCAAATCGTCATTCGACAAAGCTAATCGTACATCTTCGGGATCATATCGCGGGCCATCGATCGATTCAGGTCTCGACATCTTACGTCGGGTAAAAAAAGAGCTCGGTGTTCCGATCGTTACCGACGTACATGAAAGTGTTCAGTGCGCCGAGGTTGCTTCCGTTGTCGATGTTCTCCAGATACCGGCATTCTTATGTCGTCAAACCGATCTGTTGGTTGCTGCCGGAAAGACCGGTAAGCCAGTGAAGATCAAGAAGGGTCAGTTTATGGCACCCGAAGACATGAGGTTTGCTGTCGAGAAGGTGAGGGGCGAAGGCAATAACCGTGTGTTCCTGACGGAGCGTGGTTCAAGCTTCGGCTATCACAATTTGGTTGTCGATTATAGGTCACTTCCCATCATGCGTCAGTATACACCCGTCGTGTTCGACGTCACTCATAGCGTTCAGCGGCCGGGTGGACTGGGTGGAAAGAGCGGTGGTGATCGTCAGTATGCAGGTTTACTCGCCCGCGCGGCAGCTGCTGCCGGCGTAGATGGCTTCTTTATAGAGACACATCCCACGCCCGAGACAGCCCTGAGCGATGGACCCAATATGATACCCCTGAAGGAAATGAAGGAGTTTGTGAAAAAAATAAAGCAATTTTGGGACTTGAATAAAGCTCAATGAAGCACAAACTCATTTTTTTAGCTCTCTTACTGGCTCTTGGATCTTGCGTTCCCAACCGGAAATATGTTCTTATGCAGAAGAACGATGTCCATCAAACGGACATGAAGCGAGACACCACCCTTCGTACATATAATATTGAGCTTTATGATATGAAGATACAGCCACAGGACGTGTTGTCGATCCGTTTCGAAAGCCTAAGTCCCGAAGAATTCGATTTCCTAAGCGCGAAGGCCGGCCAGGCGGCGCTTGTCAACCCGCAATCTGCCATATTGTTCGGTGAGCTTGTGAGTCCTGACGGTGAGGTCAACTACCCTGTGATAGGAAAGGTTAAGGTGGCAGGGCTTACTGTCTTCGAGGCACAGGAAAAACTACAGCAGCTTGCAGGTCAGTTCCTTGAGTCACCGAAGGTTATCGTTCGTATTGTGAACTTCAGGGTTACGATCCTTGGCGAAGTAAAACGCGAAGGACAAGTACCCCTTCAGAATAATCGGGTGAGCGTGATAGAGGCCCTTGGTCTTGCCGGCGGTCTTTCAGATCTCGCCGACAGAAGTAAAGTCAAGATCATCAGGACCGATGCGAGTGGAGGAGTTACTGTGCAGTATATAGATATCCTGCAGGAGGATCTCGTCAATTCACCGTTCTATTATGCACACCAGAACGATATCATAATTGTACCTCCTTTGAGGCAACGTGCATTCCGAACTTACTTTGGGCCAAACCTCGCCCTGCTGGTCTCAACAGTCTCCGTGTTACTCCTGGCGTTCAACCTCGCTAACAACTAAATACCTTGAACGAGATACAAGATTTTAATACGCCCCAGCAACAGCCGACTAATCAAACGCTGCAGATAGACTTTAAGCGAGTGCTGGCGAGAGCTTTGCGTTTCTGGTACCTGGTACTGTTGTCGGTGGTTGTTTGCCTGGTATATGTGTTTATAATAAACCGCTATGCGGTAAGGATATATCCTGTAACGGCATCTATCATTATTAAAGAACAGGAGGAAGCTTCGCAAGGAAAGTTGCTTTATAATAACCCGCTGGTCAGCTACTATCGGAACTATTACAACGAGCTTTATCTCATCAAGTCATATCCACTGATCCAAAAGACGATTGACGAGCTCAACTTCGAAACAACCTTTTATCGCGAAGGAAATTTCCTTACTTCGGAAGCTTATAAGGCAGTGCCGGTGAAGGCCAATGTCGATAAGGAACATTCTCAGAATGGAGCAAACTTTCGCTTCACAATCCTTAACAACAACGAGTATCGTCTCACTACCGATCCCGAATCCGACGATCCTGCAGCCAAAGAAGAAACCTTCAGGTTTGGGGACACGGTCAAGTTTGCAGGCATTCGTGTCCAGTTCACGCATGAGAAGGATATCGCTCCGTTCTCAAATCAGACTTATCTTTTTAATTACACCAACCCAAAGGTTATGGCCGGCGGTTACGTTGGTAAGCTGTCTGCGGAATGGGCACAGGAGGGAGCAGGTATCATCAATCTTTCCACTGTTGGTCCGATCCCCGAAAAAGAGATCGATTTCTTGAATGGCGTCATTTACCAGTATCAACTTTACGATCTCGATAAGAAGAACCAGGCTGCAACCCTGTCTATTGATTTCATTTCAGGACAACTCGACAACATCAGTGACTCTTTGAAACGCGCCGAGTTACGAGTACAAGGTTTCAAGAACAACAACATCATGACTGACCTCAACCAGGAGGCCACCCATCTTTACGACAGGATAGAAGAGCTCGAGGTTCAGAAGACCCAGCTCATCATAAGCGAACAGTACTATAAATACCTTATCGGGTATCTCGAAAAAAATAAGAATCTCGATCAGGTCATTCTTCCAAGCTCGATCGGCCTCGGGGATAATCTCCTCAGTGGCTTGATGACCGAGTTGGTAAAACTACAGACAACGATGAAGATGAGGGTCAGCCCGGAGCAGTCGGCGAACCCGCTCGTGAGGGAAAGTATGAAACGACTTGATGAGCTGAAGGCAAACATCGTCGAAGCCGTACACAATCAACAGAACGTAAACAAGATCACGCTCGATTTTTTGGACAAACAGATCAAGACGATCGAGGGAGAGATGAATGTGTTGCCACGAGTGGAGCGCCAGTATCTGCAGATCAAGAGAGACTTTGCACTTCTTGAAAATCTTTACGTGTTCCTTCTTCAGAAGAGAGCGGAGGTGAGCATTTCAAAAGCAGCCAACACCAGCGACATTATTGTTGTCAACCCGCCTATGCTCGCAGGAGGAGCGATCACTCCACGTCCCGCGAGAAATTATTCGATTGCCGTTGCGATCGGACTTGGTGTTCCTTTGATCATTTGCGTTTTGCTGGAGATCTTCAACTCGCACGTGCAGTCACGCGAGGACATCGAGAAGATCACGCGAATTCCTTTTATCGGTGGTATCGGTCACAAAAAATCAGATAGCAATCTCGAAGTATACATAACTCCGAAGAGCGCTATTTCAGAATCGTTCCGTGCATTGAGATCGAACCTTAACTACTTCATGGGCGGGCGAATGCATGGCGTCTTTCTTATTACAAGTTCGATATCCGGCGAAGGAAAGACATTTACCTCCATTAACCTCGCGTCTGTACTCGCCCTGTCGGGCAAGAAGACATTGATCATCGGCGCCGACATGAGGAAACCGAGGATATATTCGGACTTTGAGCTTTCAAACCAATTGGGTCTGAGCAATTACCTGGCTTCGATGGCCGAGTTCGATAACGTTGTGCAAAAAACGAAATTCGACAATCTCGATCTTGTCAGCGGTGGTCCAGTTCCGCCGAATCCTTCTGAGCTTTTGATGATCGACCGGATGAAAGAATTCATCGAGATAGCAAAGTCTCGGTATCAGTATGTTATCATCGATACGCCGCCGCTCGCTTTGGTGAGTGACGCGTTTAACCTGGCGGTGTTTGCAGACCATTCAATTTTCGTTGTAAGACAGAATTATACACCTAAGAATCTCCTTCGTGCAGCAGAGGACTTCCATAGTTCGGGCCGCCTTAAGAACGTTAGCATCATATTCAATGACATCGCCCGGCAGGGTCCCGGCTATGGCTACGGATATGGTTATGGTTACGGGTATGGCTACGGTTACGGTTATGGGCACGGAAAGAACGGTTACGGATATTATTCCGAATCATAAGAAATGGATCCCGAGCGATTTGACATAATCATCGAGAAGGACAGGAGCGAGGCAAACTACTGGAGAGATCTTTTTCGTTTTCGCGAGCTCTTCTACATCCTAAGCTGGCGTGATATAAAAGTGCGGTATCGCCAGACGGTTTTAGGATTTGCCTGGGCGATCGTCCGTCCGTTGCTAACGATGATCATCTTTAGCTTTATTTTTTCAAGAGTTGCAAAGCTGAATGCCGACAATGGAGTTCCATATCCTTTGTTCGTTCTTACAGCCCTTCTTCCGTGGCAATTCTTTGCTACCAGTCTCAGCGAGGCAAGCCAAAGCCTGGTCGGTAATACGAACCTGATCACCAAAGTTTATTTTCCAAGGCTCATTATTCCTGCGAGCTCGGTAATTACCGGCCTGGTGGATTTCCTGATCTCGTTTTGCCTGTTGGTAGGAATGATGGTGTATTATCAGTTTGTTCCCTCTGCACATATTTTCTATCTGCCACTCTTCCTCATCTTTGTATTCCTGCTCTCGTTCGGCGTCGGCATCTATCTTACTGCCCTCAATGTGAAGTATCGCGATTTTCGTTACATCATTCCCTTCATTGTGCAGTTTGGACTCTACGTTTCGCCTGTAGGGTTCAGCAGCAGCGTGGTACCTGCGGAGTACAAAACTCTCTTCATGCTCAATCCATTGGTGGGCATTATCGATGGCTTTCGGTGGTGCGTTCTTGGTAGCGGCGAATTTCCAGTTTTGTCTTTATCGATAACAGGAGGCATTATGGTCCTGGCCCTGCTGTTTGGCGTTTGGTATTTCAGGAAAACGGAACGATCCTTTGCTGACAACATTTAGTTATTAGAGATCTGATGGTTGCGATCAGTTGCGAGAATTTATCGAAGAAATTTGTTATCCGGCACCAGGGGACGGCCAACTACACAGCGTTGCGCGATGTAATTACGGAGTCGATAACCGGATTGTGGAGGAAGAAGACTGTAGAAACACGCGAAGAGTTCTTTGCTTTGCGCGATGTCTCATTCGAGATAAAGCAAGGAGACCGTGTCGGTATCATTGGTCGAAACGGCGCCGGTAAAAGCACGCTTCTCAAGGTACTCAGCAGGATCACCGAACCCACATCGGGAAGTCTCAAGATCAAAGGTCGTGTTGCAAGCTTGCTCGAAGTCGGAACGGGGTTTCATCCCGAGCTAACCGGTCGCGAGAACATTTATCTCAACGGATCGATACTCGGCATGAGTCGCGTCGAGATAAAGCGAAAGTTCGACGAGATCGTTGACTTTAGCGAAGTCGAGAAATTTCTCGATACGCCTGTGAAGCGTTATAGCAGCGGAATGTATGTGAGACTGGCCTTCGCGGTAGCAGCACATCTCGAACCTGAGATCCTTGTTGTCGATGAAGTGCTGGCCGTAGGCGATGCCCAGTTCCAGGAAAAATGCCTCGGGAAAATGCGCGATGTAAGCGGACAAGGTCGTACGGTTCTCTTCGTCAGTCACAACATGGCCAGCATCGAACAGTTGTGCAACGAGGCCATGTGGCTTCATCATGGCCAACTGGTGAAGAAAGGGCAGACCACGGAAGTCATAACACACTATCTGCGTGCTAAAAACAACGAGGCGAGCCAGTCGGTGCTGCTCGAAAGGAAAGACAGGAATGGCAACGGCAAGGTGAAGTTCATGAATGTGAGCTTCCTTGATGCCGATGGGCACGTCGTTTCCGAGATGAAGTCGGGCGCGAGCTACTACATCAGCATCAAAATGAAAAAATACGACGCCATGGGTAACGAGAACTTTACGGTAGCGTTTGGTATCGACAACTCAAGAGCTGTACGCATTGCATTTATGAGTAGTGATCTTACCGGCGACCGGGCCATTACCAACGTTGAAGCTGACTATCTCGAGTCGCGTATTTTTATACCAAAGCTTCCCCTAAAAGCTGGACTCTATACTTATTCTCTCTTTGTAAGGGATAATCTCGATACGCTGGATTGGATCCAAAACGCGGGGTCTTTTACTGTAGAACCCGGTAATTTTTACAACACTGGCAAGTCGCTTCCAGATGGACAGGGCGATGTGTTACTAGACTATCGATTCAAATAATGGGACTGCTTACTTCTTTGAGGAGATTTTTCGGACAAACGAACGTAGTGCGGCTCGACCAAAGCTCGCGTCTCACAAAGGGAAGTAATGTGATAATGCAAGACTGTGTTATTGTTCTGAAGAATTCGGAGCTTCATCTTGGCGATTCAGTCAGCTTAAAGAATGTAAGGGCAACGATTGTGTCGGGAAAAATGACTGTAGGTAACGGTTCTATCATCGAAGGAGTTCGCGATTCAATTATATTTATCGACAGCGGGTCGATCAATGTCGGCACTAAGTCACGGCTTCGAAATTCAATTATCGTTAGGTTCAACGGAGCGTGTACCGTCGGCGACTACACAGCGATCAATGAAGGTACCGAGGTCCGTTGCGATGAACAAGTGAATATCGGTTCATTCAATATGATCTCGTACGATTGCCAGATCAACGACACGAATACTCATAATATATTGCCTGTCGCCGAACGCAGGGCACTTACGATGAAAGAGTTTCCAGTTATCGGATCGGAATCAAAAAGACCTCCGACCAGGCCAACCAACATCGGCGACGATTGTTGGATCGGGAAAGGAGCGACGATCCTTAAAGGAGTTACTATCGGGAACGGAGCCATGATAGGCACCCGCGCCGTAGTTACGAAAAGTGTTCCTGCTATGACTGTTGCTGCCGGTAATCCGGCGACCATCATTAAAAACATTTCAACGGAGTAAAGATGTCGCTCAAGAATTACATTCGTAAGACTGTCGCCTCGATGTTGCCCGGGTCTATCCGTTATGAGATCCAAAAACCATTGCTGCTGGGACTTCAACAGGGAACGATGTCGTACGGAACAGGTGGGGAGGTCTCCTATGCGCAGGAAGGTGAAGACCTGGTGCTCCGTCGTTATCTCGGAAATAAAGACAAAGGCTTTTTTGTTGATATCGGAGCGCATCACCCCGTAAGATTTTCGAATACCTACCTTTTTTACAAGAAGGGATGGCGCGGCATCAATATCGATGCTATGCCCCAGAGCATGAAGCCTTTCATGTTGGAGCGCCCTGAAGATATCAATCTCGAAGTACCTGTATCGGACAAGGAAGAGGAGATCGATTTTTATATTTTCAACGAACCCGCATTGAACACTTTCTCTTCTGAACAGGCAGAGATCAAAGCTGCGATGAAAGACTTTAAGCTCATTGAAAAACGTAAGCTGAAGACAAGGACACTCGCCTCGATCCTTAATGAGCATGTGAAACCCGGAACACAGATCGATTTTATGAGTGTCGATGTCGAAGGCTTCGATCATCGCGTGTTGAGTTCCAACGACTGGAACAAGTTTCGTCCAACGATGATCATTGTCGAAGATCTGCTTCGCGACCTGGATAAGATCTATAAGGAGAGCGAGATCCACAAGCTGCTCACCGGCAAAGGATATAAACTCACGGCCAAGACATATAATTCGGTTTTCTATAAACTTGAAGAATGATGCCTTTGGCGCCGATCGTTTTATTCGTCTATAATCGTCCCACCCATACCAGAAGAACGCTCGAGGCTTTGAAGCAAAACGACCTCGCAAAAGAATCGGAGCTTTTTGTTTTTGCAGATGGTCCAAAGAAGACAGCAACAGAACAGGACCTGAAGAACATCGCAGCGACACGTGCGGTGGTTCGCGAGCAGAACTGGTGCGGTAAAGTCAATGTGATCGAACGAGAATCGAACCAGGGACTTGCGGCCAATATCACGAGTGGCGTAAGCACGATCGTGAATAAGTATGGGAGGGTGATCGTCCTGGAAGATGATATCGTTACCGCCCCCTCGTTCCTGACCTATATGAATAGATCTCTCGACCTGTACGAGCAGGATCCTAAGGTAATGCATATTGCAGGATACTCGTTCCCGTGGCTGGATCGCAGCGGCATAAATTCGCAGACCTTTTTTTACAGGGTGCCTTCCTGTTGGGGCTGGGCAACATGGGCTCGTTCCTGGAAATATTACAACGACGACTCGCGGCAGTTGTTCGTGAGCCTGTGTGAGAATCATTCTATGTCGTATTTCGACTTTGGGTATAGCGGGGCGTTTCTTGGACAACTGAATGCGAACATTTTAGGGACGACCCGTACATGGGCTGTCAAATGGTACGCTTCCGTAGCTTTGCAGAAAGGTTTGGCGTTGCATCCGTCGCTGTCGCTTGTCAATAATTCCGGTTTCGACAATACGGGGGAGAATGCGGCGAGCACAAACATATTTAACAACGATGTCCTGGGTACGATCAGTACCGTCGATCGCCAGGAGATCGAAGAGAATAATTATGTAAGCAAAAAGATGTATTCAGCGTACGGCGCATCTTTAGCGCATCGGGTAAGAGTATTTATTGCGAATCGCATTAAGAATTTCGTAAGACTAAAGTATTTTGTAAAAGGATGAGATCTGTCGATAAACAGGAGCTGTCTAAACTTTCGGGACTATTCGATTATGCCGGTCCCGACGATCTTGTTATAGATCTTGCAGCGGTTACAGGATTGGAGAAGGAAGAGGTTTTACGAAAGCTGGTATCCGAATATTATAGAACAGGAAGCAACGTGGTGGCCGATGCAAAAAAGATCGGCCTGGATTACCACATCTTCAATGAAAAAATGGAGGAGTTCTATAAGAAGACCAACGCATTCCTGTTCGAACTGGCCGTCACCCATCAGTCACCGCTATGCCGGCAGATCGACGAAAAGATCATGAAGAGCTTATTGGAACTGAGAGGAGGAAGACCTAATAATAAACTTCTCGTCCTTGGCGATGGTATCGGTAGCGACAGCCTTCGGTTTTCGGCTCTTGGTTTCGATGTCACCTATTTCGAGTTCGAAGGATATTCATCAGCACTCGCGAAGAGGAGATTCGCGAGAACTAACTTCCAGATAAAACACATCAGCGATCTCGATAGGATCCCTTCTAATAATTTTGATTTTGTTGTCTGCAGGGAAGTGCTTGAACACGTTTCGGATCCTGTAGCCGTTATCGCGTCGATCAATCGTTATTTAACGAACAACGGGTACGCAATCATCACGGAGAGCTTTGAGCGGGTAGAGCCGGATTTCCCAACACACCTTCAATCGAACCTCAAATACGCCGGGAAAACAGTCTCTATGTTTGTCGACTCCAGTTTCAAGTTTGCAGGTACCATCGACGATGAGCGTCCGTTTATTTTTCAGAAATCAGATGCCGATATATCTGGAAGGCGATCCAGTATCCCGCGCCGGAGTGTCGTAGCTCTTTCTCTTCGAAAACTTGCATTTACGATCTTGCGCCGGTTTCAATGAACATCGCACACTTAAGTTGTGGAGTAACCGGGGGTGCAGACATTGCCGCTGTTCGCATACACCGCGTGTTATTGGCGAACGGTGTCAATAGCCGGTTCTATCATTTAGGTCACGACTCTCTCGATCATACTTTTACAAAGATCAATCGCGCTCCCAGAAGCATTGCAACGAAAGTCGCCGGCCGGTTGAGCTCTTACGCAGACCAGTTGCTCTATGGCGACGTTCGTCCCGACACCGAGGCGTTCACCAATCCATGGGGCAATTATCCATTGGTCTTCGACGATCTTCAATTTCCCGATGTCGATGTAATTACCCTTCATTGGATCGCGTCGTTCTTCGATCTTGAGAAGTTTTTGTCTTCGGTGCCTTCTCATATCAAGTTCGTTTGGGCATTGCACGATCTTAATCCACTCACCGGCGGTTGTCACTACACTGTGGGATGCCGGAAGTTTGAAACCCAATGTGTGAAATGTCCACAGCTTGTTAATAATGGGTTGGTCGATCTCGCCTTGAAGAATTTCAACATCAAGAAGAGGGTTTACCAAAAATACTTCGATAACCGGCTTCACATCGTTCCCGATAGTAATTGGGTAGGCGAGGAGGTAAAGAGAAGTGAGTTGTTGAAAGACTATCCGTTAACTGTTGTAAACTATCCTATCGAGACCGAGATCTTCAAACCCATGGACAAGACCAGGTTACGGGATGAGCTTGGCATCGATAAAGACAAATTTGTACTTCTGTTCGGCTCCGGGTCCATCACTAATGAACGAAAAGGAATGGATCTGCTGATCGAAGCCTGTGAGATGCTCGACAACGATAAGATCCAGATCGTTACGTTTGGTTCGGGAGAGTTCGGTATGCATACGAATGTTTCCAACATCAAACATTTCGGATGGGTCACCGATCAACAGTTTCTGGGTAAACTTTATAATATCGCCGATAGTTTCGTGATGCCCTCGCGCGAAGAGGCGCTTGGTCAGACCGCGATGGAGTCGCTCTGCTGCGGAACGCCGGTTATAGCATTTCGTACAGGCGGGATACCAGATACCGTCAACGATGCGAATGGGGTGCTTGCTGAATCGGTTAGTGGAAAAGCATTGGCCGATGCAATTCGCAGGGCTGTGAATACAAAATTTGATTCGAATTCAATTTCGCTTAACGCGCGTAATCGTTACCAGTATTCCACTAAATGGGTGGAGTACAACAATGTATATCAGTCGGTTTTGAGTAAATTGCGCGTCCCCTAAGAACACCCTAACAGATGATAAAGATCTTGCAGGCCGTTAAGACTTTTTCGAAGCCTAAGACCCTAAAGCTTTACATAAATTCAAGACCCATCAAAAGGTACCTCGGCATCGATGGTTGGTTGTCGATGAACGAAGCGTATAATTTATACAAATGCGCCAGGTCACTACCGGCCGACAGCACCGTTGTTGAGATCGGGAGCTGGTTAGGAAAGAGCACTTATTGTATTGCAAAGGGACTTCGGAGTGGCCATGTGTATGCTATCGATCCCTTCGATGCGTACGGAGAGGATGGCAGCGCGCAGGTGTACCAGGAAAAATCCGCAAACCGCGACCTCTTAAAAGTCTTCCAACAGAATATGACGAGCCTGGGAGTTTCTGAAAAAGTTACTCCACGTAAAGGCTATTCACGCGACTTCGTGAAAGACTTCAATAACATCAACTTTCTCTTTATCGATGGAGATCACAGCGTAGAGGGAGCGAAATTCGACTTCGAAAATTTTGGGCACAAGGTTGTGAAAGGTGGGATCATCGCATTTCACGATTACGATCCATCGCGACCCGGGTTCGGTCCCACGTATGTGGTCGACAATCATGTGAAGAAGTCCGGGGAGTTTGAAATGATCGGCGTCTTCGATACACTTTGGGTCGGACGAAAGATCAGGTGAAAAAGATCCCGGTCACCGTTGTGGTTGCGTCTCGCAACGAGGGGCACATTTTAGAAGACTGTCTGAAGTCTGTTACGTTCTGTGACGAGATATTTGTATATGATTTGGAGTCAAGCGACGACACTGCATCGATAGCAGGAAAGTACGCAACGCGCGTTATCAGGCATCGCCTTGTGCCGGTAGTGGAGGAGATCAGGGTAGAGGCGTCCACAGTTAGCTCCAACCGATGGATGTTGTTCCTCGATCCCGATGAACGCATTGAGCCCGCACTCGCAAACGTCCTGACTCAATTCATTCTGTCGAATAAGAAGGATGTTGCTCTCGTTCATGCTCCATGGTTATTCTACTTCAAGCAAAAGAAGCTGAAGGGCACGATGTGGGGAAGTGGGAAGTACCGACCGATATTGTTCAATCTCGATGGTGTAACGCTTACGCCGTATGTGCATCTCGGTGTTAGAGTACAGCCGGGATTTAAAGAAGAGCAAGTCGGTAATTTCGAAAACGCGGGGATTATCCACTATTGGTCGAACTCGTTCTCGGAGCTTTTTAAAAAACATAAAAGATATGCGGAGCGCGAGGGTCCTTCGCGCTATGATCATGGCGATCGCTATCCGGGACTTTACCGGCACCTCCGCTCGTCGATCCTTGCCGGGTATGCATCGTTCGTTATTTATCGCGGCTATCGCGATGGGCTCAATGGCCTGCTGTTGAGTATGTTGTGGGGATGGTATACTTTTGTGAGCATGTCGTCCCTCCATAAATACCAAAAGAGCATCGAAAGGCAATGAACTACCCGAAAGCAATTGCCGCCGTATACCATAAGTCACATGGTGACGGTTTTCTTCGCAATGCCTTTAAAACCACGAGGTATTATTTCGGAGGGCGTGCAATCATCGCACACTTCAAAGCACGAATTCGCGGTCTGAAGAATATCACCATAGCGAAGGATAAGACATTCGTAGTTGGCTTGTTGCCCAACGATCTCGGTGTACCGTCAGATGTTACCTCGCTCAAGGTAAGTGGACAGCTCAATATTAGCGGGCACTTCAGTATTGGACGTGGCACACGGATCTCTATCGGTGAGAAGGCAATCGTTAACTTTGCTTCAGGATTTTTGAATAATAATTGTTTGATAGCGATCGAGCATAGCTTGAACATTGGTTCCGACTGTGCTATTGGTTGGAACGTTCATATCATCGATAGTGACTATCATTCTTTGATAATAGATCAGGGGTCGCCAACCGTGAATGACGGAGTGACAATCGGCGATCACGTTTGGATCGGCAGCAATGTGAACATCCTCAAGAACGTTAAGATAGCAGATGGCTGCGTGGTTGCTTCAGGATCGCTGGTCAATAAGAAATTTGAGGAACCGAATTGCCTTATCGGCGGCCATCCTGCCAAAGTACTCAGAAGAAATATCCATTGGCAATAAAAATGAATCCATCCCCAAGAATATCCATTGTCACGCCCTCATTTAACCAGGGTCACTTTATCGAGGAGACGATCCTCTCCATAATCAACCAGGATTATCCCGATATCGAATACATCGTGATCGATGGTGGCAGTACAGACAATACCGTTGAGATCATAAAGAAGTATTCCGACAAGATCAAATATTGGGTTAGCGAGAAAGATAAAGGCCAGGCCGATGCGCTTAATAAAGGATTTGTTCATGCAACCGGCGACATCTGCTGCTATCTCAACTCCGATGATTGTTTCTATCCCGGGGCGTTCAAAGAGATTGCGCGCGTCTTCGCTGAGACCAACGCAAAATGGGTAGCGAGCTCTTCGGTGGTGTCTGAACAAAGTAATATTCATTCGCGCATCTGGCCTCCCGACGTTGCTTCGTTCCCTTTCTTTGTGAACCAGCAGACTTTTCCGCAGCAGGGTGTTTTTTGGAAACGCGATGCCGTGTCGCTGCCATTCTTCGATGCAGATTTTTTTTATGCGATGGATCACGACCTCTTTTGCAAGCTATACGATAAGTATGGTCCTCCAGCGACAACGAACGTGATCACTTCATTTTTTCGTGTACAAGCCAACTCGAAAACAACATTGTTCGAACAACGACTGGTTAGCGACATGGACAAGACACGTGCACGTTACCTGGCTTCCTCAGATCCCCAGACGCGTGATCTTATCGATAAAGAATACAGGAGACTCGAATCGATCAAGATGTTACAAAACAGGCTTCGTCAGAAGCAACGCGTTAGTTTGACGGAGGCCGTTCAGACATTCGTGAAAACGCCGTATAAGTTTCGCGACCGCCAGCTTTTTAGTCTCTTGATCAATGCCTGTTTCAGGCCTGGCTCTTCATCTGTACAATGAGGATACTTCACTTGCCATCTACATTTCTCCCCGATTCAATGGGAGGCAAAGAGATCTTCGTCTACCAGTTGATCCAATCACTGCCGGCTGATGAGCATCGCGTTTTGATCCACCGGGGTGAAACCACATCGGAATATGCGCATCAAAATATTCGGACACACGTTTTGCCACTACCCAGGACAAGCGATCCGCGTCGATCGTATTTCGATCTCACCTTCGACGAGATACCCGGTTTCGAAGCATTGCTCGATTCTTACCGGCCGGATCTTGTTCACTTTCATGATTTCAGTAACTGTGCATCGTTGTCGCACCTGAGGATCTGTAAAAAGAAGGGGATAAGAACGTTGTTGACATATCATTCGCCTGGACAATCGTGTTTACAGCGCGCGTTGATCCAGGATGGACAACGTCCGTGCAGTGCGAAGATCGACATCAATGTTTGTACGAAGTGCAGGTATCGCAATTCCGGTGCACCCGATCTTGTGGCCACAGTGATGTCGCGCGTGTGGCAACCATTCCCGGCGTTGGACAAGATCTTCCTGAGAGCAAACACAAAAATGTTCTCCAACAGTTGGCATGAATTTCACAATACTGTCGATGCGATACAGGTGCATGCACGTTGGGTGGTGGATCTTTTTTCTATCAACAATATTCCAGCAAGCAAGGTCCGTTTCATTGAAATGGGAGGCCACGCGTCGTTACCGAAAGCGGAGCAGCAGAGAAGCGGTCCGCTTCGGGCCGTTTTCATTGGTCGTTGCACAGATATAAAAGGCGTGCACTTGCTGGTCGATGCGGTAAAGCTTTTGCCGGCAGATGCGCCTCTCGAAGTTCATTTTTTTGGTCCGTACTGGGACGACGACTATGGTATGCAGCTCAAAGCAAAGATCGGCGACGACAAGCGCTTCATTGCGCCGCGTCTTGTTCCACCGGCAGAGGTTGTCAACGAGTTAAGACAAATGGATTTTTGTGTGATCCCCTCGTTGTGGCCCGAGACGGGGCCATTCAGTTTATTCGACGCATTTGCCGCCGGAATTCCCGTGCTTGGCACTCGGCTTGCGGGTATCGAGGAGAAGACAAAAGATGGAATCGATAGCCTCCTGTTCAACTGGAATGATGTGAAGGATCTTAATAAGAAATTGTCAACATTGCTCGATCGCGAATTCGTAGACAAGTTGAAGTCGAACATCCGAACTAATCGAACCTTCGGAGAGTTTGGAAGGGACATAGGCAAGTTGTATCAATCTGTAGTCACAGGTCAGTTGTGATCATGCAAAAAAGGCTTCGAATACTTCATATTCCTGCATACGCGTTACACGGTGGTTGTGAAAAGAACTGCTATCATTTCATAAAAGAAAGCCCCGAGTTTCATCATGAAATTGTAATACTCGATAAAGAGGGCCCGATGGTTTCTGCGTGGAGGGGGCTGGGCATTCAAGTACGACATCTCGATATCCTGTCGAAGGGACTGTTCCAGTTCCGCAAGGAATTGATCGGTCATCTCAAAGGTTCGTCATGGGACCTGGTGATCTGCTGGAGCACCATCAGGCTTCCGTTGCAACTGTCGGCCCTTAAGGGCATTGCTTCGAATGTTAAGGTCTACCTTGGTAATCCCGTCGGCAAGAATTACAGTCCATGGAAGGATGTTTTATTGAGCAAGCTTTTTCTTGTTAACTACCCCGTAGCGTTAATGGCTTGTTCTGAATATGTATCTATTTCCTACAAGCGGTCACCCTTCTATTCCAAGTACCCGATTTATGTATCGTTAAATCCTGTTGCGATACCTGCGGCGCCTCGCGAAGAGACGAATGGATCCGAATTTATACTGGGAATGGTTGCGCGTCTCGACCCGATCAAAGATCACGACACAGTCATCAGGGCGTTTGCCGAGGTTGTTAAAACAATAACCAATGCTCAACTGCATCTTGTTGGCGATGGCGTGCTTCGAAAGCAACTGGAGCAACTTGCAACTGATCTCAACATAGGTCACCTCGTAAAATTCCATGGCGACGTTTCGGATGTGTACAGTCATCTACGCCGCTGGAGTTTATTTTTATACGCAACTACTCCCGAAGAAGGTCTCGGCTCTGCCGTGGCGGAGGCTATGGCAAATGGTCTGCCTTGCGTGTTGTCCGACCTGCCAATGCTTCGAGAGCTTGCGCCCGATGGTACCGTAGAGTGGTTCCCTGCCCACGACCATCATGGCATGGCCACGAAGATAGATGCGCTTCTCCGGGATCCCGGTCGTCGTTCGGAGCTTTCGAAAGTGGCCTTCGATCATGCGCAAGAAAACTTCGGTGCAAAGCGTTTTATCGCTGACTACATCCATGATTTGGAATCGTAAAAATTTATTATTTTGACAACGCCCTTTTATCCGGAACATGACGCAAGATATAAGAGTTGGTGGCCTCGATTGGTCACGACAAGAGTTGGTTTCATTTCTGCCCGACTTCCTTAAAATTTACAATGATCGGCCTATCAAAGACAACCAGGGTGGAATGCGAAGTCCTCATATGTTCGCATTCTATGTCTTCCTGAAAAAACTAAATCCATCTATCGTTATTGAAAGTGGGGTGTGGCGCGGTCAGGGTACCTGGCTGATCGAACAGGCACTGCCCAATGCGAAGATCCATTGTATCGACCTCAATCTCCACGAGCGCGCCTTCATTTCAAAAAAGGCAACCTACTATGGGCAGGACTTCGAATCGATCGATTGGGGTAGTGCAGAGGATAAATCGAAGACATTGCTTTTTTTTGACGATCATCAAAATGCCATTGCCCGATTACATGCGGGCAAGAAATTGGGATTCCATCATTTTATTTTTGAGGATAATTATCCTGCCACCTCCGGTGACTGCTATTCATTGAAAAAAGCTTTTGCTCACGCCGGCTTTAACTGGCCGCCGAAAGAAAATTTTGTCAAGTCGATCGTTCGACAACTTCTAGGACGAAGCACGAGGAATTCGATCAAACCCAATTCGACAGACGCCGCCTGGCTTAACTCAAATCTTGAAACGTACTACGAATTTCCTCCTGTGTTCAAGAGCGCCAAAACACGTTGGGGCGACGACTGGTCCGACGAACGCTATCCCACGCCAGCCCCGATATTGAAAGCTCCCTTGGAACCGGCTTATTCATTGTTCAGCGACGACGCCGACTCGTATACCTGGATGTGCTATGCACAGTTGAAGTGACGAGACTTTCAATCTGGCTATATTTACGGCTTCTTGTATGAAAAAAGACATTGGCGTTGCTGCCGTTGGCGATGTATTGGATATCAACACATGGAGCAACATCCCATATTATTTCTACGAAGCAGGTGAACGTGCAGGCATCTTCACACAACCATGGAGATTCAATCCGGATTTTTTAAAGAACGATCGGATATTATGGAACCTGTTCCAGATGGTCACCTTTCAAGGTAAAGGCGGCTATCAATACAGCGACCGGTTCCTCAACAAAGCCGAGGCATCTATCACGCCCGCTTATTTTTCATCGAACGTTATCTCTTTCAATCAATTGTTTCCCCGTGCATCTTCCATACGCAAGGCCGGTGGAAGAATGTTCTATTACATCGATATCCCATTGTATGAGCTCTTCAAATTCGAGCAATACAACATCAATATACCTGACTCTGTAAAACAGAAAGCTCTTGATCAGGAGAGGGAGAACTATCGAATAGCAGATGCTGTGGTGTGCATGGGAAGTTGGATCGCGCCAACCCTTCGCGAATTCTATAAGCTGCCGGAAAACAAAGTGAAACAGATACTCCCGGGAGCTAATATTCAGTCCTCCCTTCGACCGACGACAGGTTTCAGTCCTGGGGCTGGTATCTCGCGACCATTGAGATTGGGCTTCATTGGAAAAGACTGGAAGCGAAAAGGCCTGCCATTGTTAGTCGACGTAGCTCAGAAGTTGAAGGCGAAAGGTGTTGACGTTAAGGTCGTAATCATCGGCAACGCACCGGGTGAGTACAAGCAACATCCGTTGGTCGAAGACTTTGGATTCATCGATAAAAGAAAAGAGACGCAAAAATTCATCAATGCAGTCTCTTCCTGCGACATCGGTTGTGTATTCAGTTCTGCCGAAGCATTGGGAATATCGACGCTGGAATTTCTTTTCTGCTCAGTACCGGTAGCGGGATTTTATCACCAGGGAATGATAGACACGTTGATCGAGGGGGCGTCGATAAGATTCAATCCAAACGATGATGCTGATGCAATAAGCGCCGTCATCGAGAAGATCGTCAAAGACCCCAATGGGATGGCGAAGCTTCATGGAAAGGCCGCCAGTATTTCTAATGATGTTACGTGGGATGCTTGCGTTCAAAAATGGAGAAAGATCATCGAATGAACAGGTGGATATGTTCCCAGTTTGGTGGTCGTGAAAAATACGCGATCCCGCGAGCCCTGAGCCTTCACAATGAGCTTGCAGTACTCTATACGGATATATTCATCAGGCCCGGCACGCTCGCGGCCAGTTTGTTGAAACGATCAAAGAGTCGTTACCACCCGGATCTTTCGGAAGCAAATGTTGTCGATTTCAACACAAATTTTTTTGTGACAAAGCTTCGCGAGCGTCTTTTCAAAACTAAGATCGAAGAAGACCAGGTTTACGATGAGCTCGTCGCTTCGAAATTATCACAAGGTGATCCCGATGCAGGTATTTTTTTCGGCTACAGCTATTCGTCACGGAGAAGCATGAAGGTCGCGAAGCAAAAAGGTCTTCGCACCATCCTCGGCCAGATCAATCCTGGTCCCGCCGAAGCCGATATTGTCATCGAAGAATACAGGAAGTTCAAAGGAGGGAACTATGAACCTTTTGTTCCCGACAACGCCTATTGGGACCTGTGGCGCGAAGAGATCTCCAACGCCGATGATATTATCGTCAACTCTCAGTGGTCCTCAGACCTTCTCAAGTCAGCCGGTGTGGATCCCGCTAAACTGAAGATAATTCCACTGGCATACGAAGAGACCGTTGCCTCGTTCGAAAGAGTGTTCCCAATGAGGTTTGATAGTAAGAGGCCGTTGCGTTTACTTTTCCTCGGTGGACTCGAGATCCGCAAAGGTGTTCACATATTGATTGAAGCCATGCGATCGATGACCTCCCTGCCGGTTACGCTCGACCTGGTCGGTTCATTGAAATCCCCTGCCGCGTTACTCGAAGATCTTCCTCCCAATGTAATTCATCACGGGCCGGTCACTGCTGTTGAAACCGCGAAGTTTTATCAGTCTTCCGATCTCTTTGTATTTCCAACTTTGTCGGACGGATTTGGATTGACATTGCTGGAAGCCCAGGCACGTAAGCTCCCGGTGCTTTCATCAATCTATTGCGCACCGATCGTGTCGAACAATGTAAATGGCCTTGTGATAGATACTGTTACAACGGCAACAATCACGAATGCGATCCATCGCGTTTTGGATGAACCGCAGCTGCTTCAAAAGTTCTCCGTCAATTCAGTTTCGATGGAAGACTATAGTATCAACCGGTTATTCGACAGGCTTAAGTATCTTACGACGTGAAAATCTTACACGTCTTGCTTAGCCCCCGTGCCGAAGGCACACCGCGACTCGTGTTAGACTGGCTCACAGTAACGGGGCATCAACAGGAATTACTTTTCTTGAGCGACTCGGGAGAGCTTCGAAAGGACTTCGAAAAATTCGAGGTATGGCAGAAGTATAATAATGCCTTCGTTTTGAAATTCACCAACGGGAACAAGGTCATTGATCTCGTCAAAAAGGTTTGCCTCGAGCGTAAGCCCGATCTCGTCATCAGTTGGTCGATGGGATTTTCGCACTGGGTGCACATCGGCGCCCGTCGCGCTGGACACGCCAGGCTGATCACTCATGCCGGCAATGCTCCCGGAAAGACTTTCGTTGGAAAGTATGCATTCACGTACTTCACTTGCTGGATCGGATCGATGGTGGGAGCGAAGGTGATTTGCTGCTCCGACTACATTAAGAATGAGTATCTGAAAATCCCACTGCTTCGTTCGCGCGATTTCTTTTCGGTTTACAACTGTTTTCGAATCGAAAAGTTTCAGAACGTCGACGCGGTTCGCGATGCAAAGCAGGCGATCATGGTTGCAACGCTCGAAGAACACAAGGATCATAGAACTCTTCTGAAAGCATGGAAGATTATTGAAACGTCAGGATATTCCTATAAGCTCTTGCTGGTTGGATCAGGATCATTGGATGCAGAACTCAGGAAATTGAAAGACGATCTTCAGCTCACGACTGTTCAATTTCTCGGAAGTCGTTCCGACGTGCCGTCGTTACTGAATCAATCCAATCTTTTTGTTTTCAGTACGACCCCGCAAGAAGGCTTTGGAACCGTGCTGCTTGAAGCGATGGCTGCCGGATGTTCTATCATCGCATCGCGAGTGCCGGCCTGTGTCGAAATACTTGCCGACGGTCGTTATGGTACACTCGTTTCACCTGCAGATCCAAACGAGTTGGCGAATGCTTTGCTGAAAGCTTTCGCCGATAATCAGTCATCGGTCAGCAAGCAGGAAACGGAAGCGTATCTGAGTGGCTTTTCGCCTGAGATTATGATGAAACGATATTTGTCAATTTCTTTCGACGGCGGCAAATGAAAGTACTTTTTTTTCTACGTCGCATCGGTCCCTATCATCACGCGCGTTTCGAAGCCGCGGCGAAGGTGATAGAACTCGTGGCTGTCGAAACAAGATCAGGATCTCGAGAATATCCGTGGGAGTTTGATCCTCATGGAACCTATAAGAATATCAAGTTCCCTTCTTCGCCCGATCCGGAAGTTGGTATCAGGGGAGATCAATTGAAAGACTTCGTAACAGGTATCCTGGAGAAGGAGCGACCCAACGTCGTCGTTACTACCGGTTGGGCCGATCCTGAGTATCATGTCGTAGCCTTACTTTCACGCGAGAGGAAGATCCCGCTGGTCATTATCAGCGATAGCCGCTACAAGGACGAGCCTCGTCGTTTCCATAAAGAATTCATTAAACGACTGATCTTAAGATCGTATTCTGCCGCGCTCATTGCAGGTACTGAAAGCCGCGAGTACTTGAAATACCTCGGCTTCGATCCGAAGTCAATGTTCCAGCCATGGGATGTGGTGGATAATGCTCACTTCAGTAGAGCTGATGTCGATATTGCATTCGGACAACGAAAATTTCTTTGTGTCGCGAGGTTTATCCAAAAGAAGAACGTCGAAGGCCTCATAAAAGCATTCAGTCTTTACGTTGAGAGCGGGGGCCAACGACGCCTGCAACTCGTCGGCAGCGGTGAACTCGAGTCAACCCTTCGGCAGACTGTTCATGCAAGTAATGTGGCCGATAAAGTTGACTTTACCGATTTCCTGCAGTACGATCCTCTCGCGAAAGTTTTTCGTGCAGGTTTTTCACTCATACTTCCCAGTTTCAGCGATCAGTGGGGACTCGTCGTCAACGAAGCGATGGCAGCCGGTTTGCCAGTCCTTGTTTCAAGAGAATGCGGTTGTGCTGCCGACCTGGTCCAGGAGCCACACAATGGGTTTATCTTTGATCCGTTTTCAACCGAAGACATAGCAAGGGCACTGAGAAGCGCTGATGTGAAGGAACCGGAATGGCAAAAAATGAGCACACGATCAACAGAGATCATCGCGAAGTGGACCGTCGACGCCTTTGCCAAAGGGCTGAAAGATGCATGCGTTCACGCCATTGCACATCCTCGTTCTTTCACGTTTCCGTGGATTCATAAAATGTTAAGTTTGTAGCATGGATTTCAGTGGATTTAGATCCGAAGAACTAACGCCTTTCATTGGATTGACGATCCTTGTACTTGGTATTCTTGCGTACAATTACAGCAAGGGCTACAAGGAAGTATGGTCGCCGCTCGGGATCATCTCGATCATCCTGTTATACTATTGTGTGATCGGCCCATACTATGCGATCCTTACTAACAAGACCTACGATCGACTCCTTAACATGCGTCCCTTCTATGTGGATGCGCTTTGGGGTGCCTTCGTATTTTTCCTTTCGGCCGTGCTTGGATTTTATACATATCGACGCACCGGCCGGCATGTGCCGCTTCGTGTGCCCGATGCCGAACTGTGGAAGTATGGCCGGTGGATCTGTATCATCGGCTTTGTGTTGTTCACCGTCTCAACTGGCGGTAACGTTGCACGACTGATCAACCCTCTCGATGCAGAAGCAGTTACCGAAACCGGTGGCGCGATCTCGAACTACCTGACGCTAAGTCTTAATTTTCTTATTCCCGGGATCGCCATCTTATTCGTCTATTATTTACGAACGAAGCGGGGCTTTCTCTGGGTTACGATCACCTTCCTGGTAACAACAGGGATCTTCGTAACTCTCGGGTTTCGCTATCGCATCGTTCTATTGCTTGGTGCGATGGCTATAACATATTATCTGTATTCGCATCGTCGCCCGAATCTAATCATAAGCTTTGCATTCTTCGGACTTTTCATCGTTGCCATGGGTATTATCAGTATCACAAGGATCTATGGTCGCGGTATTGACACAACACGACTCGAAGAGACAAAAAATCAATCGTACTTCGAAAGTGGTCTCAACGAATCCCGGATATTTCAAACATCCGGTGCGGTCATCGCCCTCGTGCCCGATAAAATACCGTACGTTGGATTTCAACCGATCATCTCCACAGTACTATTCCCCATACCTAAAGCTATCTACAAAGAGAAGAACTCGGCACAATATCTCCTCAGCACACTCGATGCGATCTATGGAAAGATCACAAGTATCGGATCGGCATTCATGAGCTATGCCGAATATTATCTTGCCTTCGGATGGCTTGGTATTGTTATCGGCGGCGGGCTCATCGGTCACTTCTTCAAACGTCTCTGGACCTGGTACCTCTGCGATCCTCAAAATCCACTCTACATTACCACGTATGCCGTAACCGTCTCGTTTCTATACGTGATCATATCGCGAGGCTATCTGCCACAGGTAACAATGCTTTTCTTCTTTTCGGCTTTTCCGATGTTCGTCATTCAATGGATCATCAGGAGAAATCAACAACAGGTAGCTATTCGAAAAAGGACCCCAAATGCCATTTAAGGTTATTCACATCGTAAGCAGCTTCGACAGGATCAACTTTGGTATTTGGAATGCAGCGATCTTCGGATTGAATTACCTTGAAAAGGATCACAACGTAAGATCATACGTGTGGGCAACTTCATCTCCGCCCACAGAAAAGTTGTATCCTCCCGATCTAGACATACAATGGTTCGGGACGAACGCGAGCGACAGCGAAATGGATCGCATTCTTAAACTCCAGGGTCATAACGAAAGCACCATTGTTGTCAGCCACGGATGTTGGTTGAGTCCAACCAAATATGCACACCGGCTTAGTTTAAAGGGCTACAAGTGGTTGTATGTTCCCCACGGCATGCTCGAACCATGGAGCATGAGCCAGTCAGCACTCAGGAAGAAGATCTACTATGCTTTATTCGAAGGCCGATATATTCGCACGGCAAACCGCATCCGCGCCGTCAGTGCAATTGAAAAAGGTAACTTGTCCATCAAGCTGCACCGGAAGATCGACGTGGTAGAAAACGGCGTTCCAGTCCCTGCAGACCAGCCAAAATCAAAGGACAGACTAGTATTTCTGTTTCTAGGTCGGCTACATCACAAGAAAGGGATCGTGCCTTTGGTTGAGGCATGGCATAACACCATGAAAGGTCGCACCGATCGCAAATTGATCATCGCCGGTCCGGATCAGGGCGAGTTGGAGAAAATACAACCATACCTCTCGGGAAATGTCGAGTATACGGGCGCTGTTTATGGGAATGAAAAGAACAAGCTTCTATCTTTAGCTCATTACTTCGTATTACCCTCACATAGCGAAGGCTTCCCCGTGAGCGTGCTCGAGGCTATGAGCTTCGGAGTTATTCCATTGATCTCCAAAGGGTGTAATTTTGACGCGGTGTTCGACAACAACCTCGGCTACAACGTCGAGCCCATTAAGGAACAAATTGAGAATATCCTCTCGAATGTTATTCCGACGACGTTTGATACCGGTCTGTCAACCAGGAACCGTGACTATGTAATGGAAAATTATTCCGAGAAAGCGATAGGTGACCGGTTGTTTGATCTTTATAGTTCAATGTAAATTTGAAGGTGGCAACACAAAGTTCGAAGAGTTCAACCAGGGAAATATTCCAGCGCATCGTGTGGGGCGCCGTCCAACCCGTGTTCTTTGCATGGTCGCCACGGCTGTTCTATGGTTGGCGTAATATGATCCTCCGGATCTTCGGAGCCACCATCGGAAAAAATGTAAAGATCTATCCGTCTGCGCGGATCATGTACCCGTGGCTCCTTCGCATCGAAGACCATGTGGTTATTTCGTGGGATGTGAAAGTTTATAATCTCGGACAGATAACTGTCGGTTCAAGAACAATCGTCTCTCAATATTCACATCTCTGTGGCGGTACACACGACTACGCAAGTCCCGACTTCACCCTTCTTCGCACAGGGCTCACCATCGGCAGCAACGTATGGATCGCAGCAGATGCTTTCATCGGTCCCGGTGTCTCGATTGGGAACAACGCAATAGTAGGAGCGAGGTCCGTCGTTTTGAAAGATGTGGAAGCCGATACACTCGTGCTCGGTAATCCGGCGCAGGTGATCCGGAAGGTCAACAAACCCGTCAGGTCTGTCTAATGATCCTACTGGTCAACCAACACACCGTTCCCGTTTTCACCGACGTCGTCAATGCATTCGCAACCGCCGGACACGAAACAAGATTGTTTACGGGTAACATCGAAGCCGGCCAGGTTCCCATCGACAGCCGGGTGAAGGTCGTCAACAGTATCGGGTACAAACGAAGCAATACTTTCTCGCGACTTGCCACATGGCTTTTGTTTACCACCCATTATTTCTTTTACCTTCTCTTCTGCAAGAAGCCTTCACAAATACTTGTAGTCACCAACCCACCGACCGCTCCGTTTGTTACCGCTCTTGTTGCCGGCTGGCGGAATATCCCTTTTCACATCATCGTCTTCGACCTTTACCCGGAAGCGCTTCAGCAAGCTGGTTTGTCTTCAAATAGGAGTTGGTTGTTCAAACGGTGGCAATCGAACAACTATTGGACTTTCGGGAAGGCGAAGGGATTGATCACGCTGAGTGAATCGATGAAGCAGGCAGTCGTTGGTTATACCTCGCCCGATAAGGTTCATATCATTTTCAATTGGGCCGATACCAATTACATAAGGCCTGTCGATCGCGCACAGAATGCATTCATTACAGAACACAAGCTGGCCGATAAGTTTGTTGTTCTTTATTCGGGTAACATGGGCCTTACTCACAACCTCGAGTCGTTGGTCGAAGCAGCCGCGTTACTCAAAGACGAACCGCGCATTGTTTTCCTTTTGATCGGCGAAGGAGGGAAGCGAAAGAAACTCGAATCGATCGCGTTGCAAAGATCCCTCGGCAACGTGATCTTTCTTCCATACCAGGATGCGACATCGTTTCCGCTGGCCATGGCTTCTGCCGATGTTGGTGTCGTAACATTGGGTACCGGTGCTGAAGGTATTTCCGTTCCGAGTAAAACGTATGTGAACATGGCCGCCGGTCTCGCGATCATTGCCATCAGTCCAGCCAATTCGGAGCTCAATCGCATCGTCGAGCATTTCTCGATTGGCTACGTCGTGCTGCCGGACCAACCAGCGAAAATCGCAGAACATATCCGTTTGCTTGCCAACGATCAAGGCAAGCTCGCGGAGCTTAAAGCACGTTCGCGCGAGGCTTCTCTTAACTTCACATCGGCAAACGCAAGCCAATACGTAGCTCACGTTTTTCGCTAAAGCAATCGTCAATGATCAATCGTCAATGGTCAATGATCAATCGTTAATGTTAAGGTCAATGAATAATCAGTATTTTTGAGAATGCTTTACAAGCACCTCATCAAAGCTCCCATCGACATTCTCGTAGCTCTCATCCTCTTCATCATTATTTCTCCTTTCTTTTTATTGATTGCATTGCTGTTGATCATCGCACAGGGCGGCAATCCATTCTTTACACAGCCGCGCATAGGTTATAAAGAAAAGATCTTTTACGTAATAAAATTCCGGACCATGAACAACAAACGCGGTCCCGATGGACAATTGCTCAGCGATAAAGACAGGTTAACGCCAGTCGGTACCTTCGTTCGCAAAACCAGTCTCGACGAGATCCCTCAATTACTAAATATCATTTTCGGGCAGATGAGCTTCGTAGGTCCGAGGCCGTTGCTGCTCGAATATCTCCCGTTGTATTCAGCGGAACAACGCCGTCGCCACGAAGTCATGCCGGGCATTACGGGCTGGGCCCAGGTGAATGGACGCAACAGTATCGCATGGCGCGACAAGTTTGCGTACGATGTCTGGTACGTGGATCATCAGGGCTTTTGGTTAGATTTAAGAATATTATTTCTCACGGTTGGCAAAGTCCTGAAAGCCGAAGGCATTTCGGGTCAGGGTGTTGCAACCGCAGAGAAATTCAACGGCAACAACTAAGGCCAAACAACAACATTGTGAGCGGTTCAAGAATAGCTATTTATGGCGCCGGCGGTCTCGGTAAAGAATTTCGCGCAATGGTCGAGGAAGCCCAGCTCACGTTTGCCGGTTTTATCGACGACAACATTACGCCAACACCTAAAGCCGATCTAAAAAAGATCGACGACGTCATCATTGCGGTCGCCCTCACCGGGCATCGTAAGCGGCTTGCCGATCGTCTTCAATCGGCATACCCATTTCGATCGTTCATTCATCAATCCGTGCCTGTCGATGCTTCGGTGAAAATTGGAAAGGGCTCCGTGATCTGTCCTGGTGTTCGGATAACAGTTGATGTCAGTATCGGCGCCTTCGCCATCATCAATCTCAACGCAACCATCGGTCACGATGTAAAGATGGGTGACTTCGTTTCCATTATGCCGGGGGTAAATGTATCTGGGAATGTCACCATCGGCGACGGGGTCTTCATTGGTTCGGGTGCAACGATCTTGCAGGGTCTCACCATCGGAGAAGGAGCAACAGTCGGTGCGGGTGCAGTCGTTACGAAGGACGTGCCGGCGGGCATTACGGTGGTCGGCGTGCCTGCGCGACCGATGAAGAAGTAATGAAAGATCAGAGGGCGATATTATTTTTTCTGCTCAAGTTCATTGGACTTTATATCGTTCTCAACACGATCTATGGCCTATGGATAGAGCGCTACGATCCAATGCCAGATCCTCTCACCAGGATCGTTACCGATCAAACCGCCGCGCTGCTTTCTCTCGCGGAGGATAACATTACGGTAGGAGAAGCTGTCAATTCTCCGTTCGTTCCCATTCGCCAGGATAACAAAACGGTGGTGAGTGTGTTCGAAGGCTGCAATAGCCTGAACGTAATGATCGTGTTCATATCGTTCCTGGTTGCTTACACTGGTACTCTCAAAAAGAGCTTGATCTTCGGAGGTGTTGGAATCGCGCTCATCTATTTGTTCAATCTTTTTCGCGTTGGACTTCTTTTCTTCATCGCAAAGTATTATCCCAATAATCTTTACTTCTTTCACAAGTATCTCTTTACCGGATTGCTATACGCTCTTGTATTTTTCCTTTGGTATTTTTGGGTGAAGAGAATATGGCCGGAAAAGAAATAAAGAGCGTCTTTGGTGAATTTTCCCGCGAACGATTGCTGATGATGGCGGTTGCCGTGGGCGGATTAGCTCTCGTGTTCCTCTTCCAAAGCGCCGACATCCTCGATCTCTGCCCCGGTTGTTCGTTCCATCCCTACACACACTTCGTCGCAAGGAAGGTAACGCGCGTCATACTTAACGATTCCCTGATGCTGCTTTTCATTCACGCGCTCTTTCGCGATCCGTCGGTTACGCGGCTGGCATGGTATGTTCAGCTTGTGGATACATTCGTGTTGTTGCCGATCTACCTGTTTGTGAAATTGTATTATGAGGGCGATGCGGAGATCTCGATGCCATTGCTGTCGCAGCTTCATCGACTTATAGTTAATCCCACACTTATGGTTTTATTGATACCGGCTGTATATTACCAGCGAAGCAGGGCCGCACAACGGCAACAGTAATCGTTATGGATCGCATCTACCTTTCTCCTCCTCATATTGGTGAGCTCGAACGCAAGTATGTGGAGGAAGCATTCAACACCAACTGGATCTCTCCGGCGGGACCGCACATAACCGGGTTTGAACAGGAGCTCGCAGCATATTTGGGTGAAGGTGTTCACGTGGCGGCGCTCAGCTCAGGTACTGCTGCTATTCACCTTGCACTAATTATTCTTGGGATCAAACCCGGTGACGAAGTCATATGTTCTACGTTCACATTTTCAGGTTCGTGTAACCCCATAGTGTATGTAGGAGCGTCTCCCGTTTTTGTGGAGTCTGATCCCACGACATGGAATTTAGACCCCAACACTCTTCGCGAGGCGATCAGAGATCGTATTGCAAAGACCGGGAAGAAGCCGAAGGCCATCATTGTCGTTGAGCTGTATGGAAATCCTGCAAGGATCGATGAGATCCTCGCTATTTCCAGGGAGTTCGATATACCCGTGATCGAAGATTCTGCCGAAGCCCTCGGATCTACCTGGAAGGGTCGCAAGCTTGGGACCTTTGGTGACTTCGGGATTCTCTCTTTCAACGGCAACAAGATCATAACTACCAGCGGAGGTGGTGCTTTAGTCAGTAAAAACCCTGATTTTATTGAAAAATCGAGGTTTTTGGCTACTCAAGCTCGCGATAACGCCCCTCATTACCAGCATTCGCAGATCGGTTACAACTACCGTCTAAGCAACGTGTGCGCAGGCATTGGGCGGGGTCAACTTAAGATACTCGACGAGCGCGTCAAGAGGCGTCGGGAGATCTACGCTTTTTACCTGGAAAACCTTCAAAATAACCCAAATTTCCAGTTTTTACCGGAACCGCAAGGTGCGGTGTCAAACCGCTGGCTCACCACGGTCTTACTCAAGGCGCCCGGCATTACACCCGAGAAAATGAGGCTCGCCCTGGAAGAACATAACATCGAAACGCGGGCGCTGTGGAAACCTATGCACCTGCAGCCTGTTTTTGAAGGCGCGCCTTACTATGGAAACCGGCTATCTGAACGTCTGTTCAACGAAGGACTTTGCCTCCCATCCGGAACAGCGCTCGATTACGTAAATCTTGGAAGAATTGTTGCTCAGTTAACAGCGGTCCATTGACGGGCAGACACCATTTTGGTTACTCGACTTTCTAATCCGTTAACGGTTACAAATGGCCGTGAAACCCGTATAAAAACCGATAATTCGAGAAATTTTATCTATTTTCGCAGCTAAATATTGCATGAGAGGTTTCTATTTACTTCTTTTTTTGGCTTTGGTAGTAAATGTCACCGCTCTAGCGCAGTCGGCGGGTGACTTTCGTAGCGCTACAAGCGGGCCGTGGAACCAGGCGGGAACGTGGGAAACGTTCGACGGGGCGATCTGGAACCCTGCCGTTGCCGCGCCAACAGCAGCAGCTGGCGAAATCAGGATCATAGCCTTCACGGTCGTTGACATTACGTCAGCGGTCAATGCCGACCAAATCGTCGTAGAAACAGATGCAGTACTCACAATCCAGCCTGGCGGTGGCTCCTTAACCGTTGCAGCGGGCGGGATGACAATCGACGAGGGCGACGGTTTCTCAACCTTTGACGGCCTCGTTAGCGTTCTCAGCGGTACTACAATTACCAACCAGGGAACCATCACAAGCAACCTCACCAACCTCCAGATAGACGGCACATTCATTCACTCCATCAATGGTGGTGTTATTCCAAACGGTTCCTGGAACGACGGTTCGCTACTCTCCGTAACTGGTACCACATCCATTGCACCAACTGGCTTTTCAGGTCAGTCGTTTTATGACATCTCCTGGAATACAAATCAAACAGCTTCGCTGTCATTGGCTGGCGCGCTCACAAGTGTCCGTCGCGACTTTACATTGGTCAACACGGGTACAGCAGCCGCCGGTTCTTTGCAGCTCACCACCTCTGGCGCAGGTCCTTTCGATCCCCTTGTTATTGGACGAAACCTTACACTTCAGGGCAACTCTGCTCTTGCATTTGGTTTGAACACAACAGGCGTTGGATATTCCGTTGACATCGGCGGAAACCTTGATATCACTTCATCGAAAGCAAACGCGATCTCGTTTGCCGGACAGAACTCACAAGTTGGTGTAACCATCGGCGGCAATTTCATAAAGAATGGAACAACCAACGTTACCCTTGTAGCAACCGGCTCAGCATCAACATCTGGAATCGCAACCGTGGAAGTGAATGGAAACTTCACATGGTCGGGCGGAACGCTCACCATGGCATCTGGTAGCAATGGAACAAACTTCTGCGTAGGAACACTCAATCTCGGTGGCGATCTTACGATCAGCGCCGGTTCATTCACTGAAACATCAAGCAGTTCGAACGGTCGTGGAGCAATCGTCTTCGACGATGCAAAAACTCACAACTTCACCAGCCCCACAGCAGCGCCCTTCGCCAACACAATCAACTTCACGATCCCAAGCTCTAACCGCGTAAATATCGGTTCAACAACATCGTTCTCGGGTACCGGTGGTATGTTGCTCTCTGCCGGTGCAACACTCGGTATTGCATCACCCCAGGGTATCTCATTGGGAACGGGTACGGGTAACATCCGCGTCTCGGCAACCGGTCGCTCTTACGCCGTCAACAGCAATATTGTTTACAACGGCTCAGGCTCGCAAAACCTCGGCGATGAATGGGGTCCCAGCGGAAAGCTCAACGGCGTTGCTGTTAACCTCGAGATCGCTAACTCGGCTGGTGTTATCAACAACATCACTCCAAGTACAAACCTCGTTGGTAATCTTACGCTCACGAGCGGTGCATTCGATATTGGATCTGGAAATACGCTGACAATACAAGCCAACTTTACTTCCGTAGCTGGTACGATCACAGGCCACCTGGATTCGAACCTTGCGTTTGCCGGATCGGGAACGATCACCGGCAACCTGAACTTTACTTCAGGCTCGGCGATCCTTGACAACTTCACGATCAACCGTAGCGCAAGTGTATTCCTCGGTTCAGACCTCACGATCAATCAAACCGGCGCGCTGATCTTCTCTGGCAGCGGTAACCTTCGCATCAACGGGAACACGCTTACCATCAACGGCGATATCACTCAGTCAGGCGTAGGCGCCATTGCATCAAGCAACACAGCCTCCAATCTTTACATCGGCGGTTCCGGCACACTCACCGCTCTTCCTTTGTGTACAAGCTGCGGATTCACGAATGAATTCGGTACCGTTACACTCGATAGGAGTGGCGGCGCTTCGTATACATGGAACAGCGCAGCGAACATCAACACTGCGCTCGCTCTTGTTTCCGGAACATTCACACACTCTTCCGGACTTATCATGGCCACTGGCTCTACGTTCTCTCGCAGCGCAGGCACAACTTATTCAGGAGCAGCTCCCAACGTTATAACAACTTACAACGTCAGCTATACCGGTAACCTCACAACATCGGCCGAGCTCCCCACGGTCGCTTCAAATGCACTCAACAATCTTACTGTCGCCGGTAACGTCACGCTCGACAAGAACGTGCGTATCAACGGGAATGTGAGCATCACCAGCGGTACGCTCGATGCCACCACACATAACGTGAACATGGCTGGCGCAACGTTCGCCGTCAATGGTGGCTCGTTCACTATCAACGCTGCCAACACTGTAACATTCTCAAGGGCCGGTACTACTGCACTCAGCGGTTCAACCATCAATAACTCTACATTCGGTAACCTCACCATCAACTCCGGAACAACAGTCAGCGCCCCGAATGCCAACATCAACATCACAGGCGTTTGGAGCAACAGCGGGACATTTAATCCTAACAACGGTACAGTTACCTTCAATGGAACAACGCAGAACATCAATGCTAACGGTCAGCCATTCTGGAACCTTATCACAGACCTTGGTACCAAGACCCTCACAGCAAACCTCGACGTCAACGGTACACTCACGATCAATCCAGGTTCTACCCTGAACGCTTCCACGTTCACCATCAACATTGCCGATACCTGGGACAACAACGGTACATTCACTGCAGGTACCAGCACCGTCATCTTCGATGGCAACGCACAGACAATCGACGGAAGCACGTCATCGTTCAATAACGTAACGCTGGCTACCGGCGGGACCAAGACTCTTGCATCGGCGCTTGATGTTAATGGATCTCTCACAATCAATTCAGGTGTAACACTCGATGTCACCAACCTCGACTATGGTATTAGCGTGGGCGGCGGATGGACCAACAACGGCACGTTCACACCGCACAACGGAACGGTAACATTCGATGGCTCGATAACTCAGCTCGTCGCCGGATCAACCAATACACAGTTCTATAACATCACCCAGACCAACCCGTCTACACTCACGATCTCTTCGGCGCAGAGCCTTGTGAATGCACTCTCATTGCAAGCTGGTACATTCAATCCTAACGGAAACTTCACGATGATCTCTACACCATCGGGTGATGCGCGTATCGATCAGCTAGGAGTAACCGCTACGATCGCCAACTCTAACATGACCATTCAGCGCTACTTGCCAAACACTGCAGGCGTTAGTGTTGCCCGTTACCTGTCATCACCGGTATCGAACGCAACCTTGCAGGGTTGGAAAGACGACTTCCCGATCACTGGTCCGATCTCCGACCACTCCACCAACGCCGAATGGGCTGGCCAGGGACTCCCTACATTCAATGAAACAGGTTCATCGATCCTCGTCTACAACGAATCGAAAGTTGGTACAATCGACAATCGCTACGACGGCTATCCTCTGAGCGGCACGATCGCTACTTCGCCGATCGTTGCGGGAGTCGGATACAACGTGAGGCCTCGCTTTACCACTAATCTCAACATCGAGCTTGTTGGCCGACCTAACTTCGGTCCTGTAAGCGTGAACGTTACAGCACAGGGTGTTACTTCCAACGACGGCTGGAACCTCGTCGGTAATCCATATCCTTCGCCTATCAACTGGGCTAATGTATCACGTCCCGCAGGCCTCTCGGCACAGATCGCACTTAAAGACAATACAAACAACATCGGTCTCGGCGCCGGTCAGTATGTGTATTATACAGCAGGAGGTACGGGTATCCCTGCGTCGTACACAGGAA
Organism: uncultured Ohtaekwangia sp.; assembly: GCA_964490505.1. Taxonomy (GTDB): domain Bacteria; phylum Bacteroidota; class Bacteroidia; order Cytophagales; family Cyclobacteriaceae; genus ELB16-189. The sequence goes on from CAZBCP010000005.1 coordinate 226,783, forward strand.
CGATCGCACAAGGACAAGCTTTTTGGGTAAGGAAGACTACCACCGGCTCAGCAACACTCACATTCCAGGAAGACGACAAGCAGGCAACATCAACGCCCCCGTTCATGCGTGAAGGGGCGGATGAAAACATCCTGCGTGTTCACGTATCGGGTAATACCCGCCATGATGAACTCGTGATCGCTTTCAATGACAATGCCCAGGATATCCAGGATGTAGACTACGATGCTGTGAAGCTTGTGAACTCATTCACCAACTTCTATTCTGTAACCACAGACAATGCGAAGATGGCAATCAACACACTTGGTTCACTCGCTTGCTCACGGGAGATACCTCTCGCGCTCGACAACGTGACTGCAGGTGCTCATACGTTCACATTCTCGCAGCTTGAGTCGTTCCCTCAGAACGTAGACATCAGGCTGCTCGATAATTTCACCGGTGAGACTTTCGTAGTATCGCCTGCCAATACGACTTATAATTTCGACGTTACCGCCAACACTAACAGCTTCGGCGCCAACCGTTTTAAAGTATACGTCGGTTACAAAGATCTCGACCTTGCACTCAATGTTCAGGCGCAGGATTATTGCAGTGGCAACGATGCACAGATCAAAGTCCTTACGCCTCAGACTGGTGTAGCTTATTTTGCAACGCTGAACGGAACGACAGTTAGCGACAAAGTGATCGCCACAGAAGGAAGCGATGTAACGATCACAATACCGAAAGCGAACCTTACTACCGACGAGAGCATCATCGTGATAAAGGCACAGAATGGAACTTGTGCAGAAATGCCACTTGTACAGTCGGCCACGATCAATAAGAAAAACCTGCCCAGCATCTCTGCCGTAACAGGCGCTACAAACTGCGGCGAATCTTCGGTAACACTTAGTGCCGATGGAGCTCCTGCCGACGGAAGCTACCGCTGGTATCTCACAGAAGATGCAACCGATGCTATCGCTGGAGAGACCGCTTCGTCCTTCACAACGCCTACGCTTACGAAAACTAAGACGTACTTCGTGTCCGCTGTCAACGCTTTGGGATGTGAGGGCGCAAGAACTGCTGTGGTTGCAACGATCTCTTATGCATACGATATCACTGAGGTAACGAACGGGCAAAGCTGCGATGGCGGTGCTGCAACCCTGATCGCAGCGGGAGCTCCGGAATCCGGCTCATACCGTTGGTACGTAAGTGAGTTGAGCACCGAACCAATTGGAGGACAAACTGCCGCTACTTTCGTTACACCATCGCTGACCGAAAGCACGACTTATTATGTTTCTACGGTGAATGCACAGGGTTGTGAGGGCGCACGCGTTCCTGTAACAGCCGAGCTTGTCGATGTTGTCGAGGCAGCCATAGACGTCGAGAATGACCTGTTAGTTTCCAATTCGGATAGCGGCAACCAGTGGTACCTCAATGGAACCGCGATACAAGGCGCTACTTCGAAGACTTATAAGCCTACCGAATCCGGTGTGTATAAGCTTGTAGTTACAGTAGGTACTTGTTCGAGCCAGGTTGAAAGAGAGTTTGCCGTAACGGGCGACATCAATGGCGATGGACTAAAGGGCTATGTGTTGTATCCTAATCCGACGCCCGGTTTGCTTTACGTTGAGGTTGCAACAGCAGGTGATGTTGCGGTCAGCGTACTGAACCCGATCGGCCTCGAAGTAACACGCGGAGAACTTAAACTTGAAGGAGACAGAAGGAAGGGACAATTTGATATCTCAGGACATGCTGCCGGTGTGTACCTGGTTGTTATAAAACATGGACAAATGTCAATAACCAGAAAAATTGTAAAGAACTAGTAAATGACTGCAAGACGCATCACCATTTTTTTGCTTTGCACCGTCGTCCTGGTCTTGTGGCAAACGGCAGTATTCGGACAACCCGGTGACGGTCCCGATCCTGATAACCCGGTGCCGATTACCGGCATCGAGTACCTCATTGGAGGTGGCCTCCTGTATGGTATCCGGTCGTTGCTAAAAGCGCGTAAGAAACACAGTGATTAAACGATTCTTTCAGAATCTAACTATCCTTCCCCGCTGGATCATCATCATTATCGATTTGGTGATCATCCTTCAGTCGACTATTGTCGGTTATACCCTGCGATTTAACTTTGAGTGGAAAGAGATCATCGCGCACAACTTCGTTCTCGGGTTGATCTTCAGCGGCGCCGCTGGTTTTCTCTCGAGCCTCACGACCCGTAGCTATGCGGGTATCGTTCGCTACACGGGCATCGAAGACGGCAAGCGTATCGCCACCAACACAATACTCAGCCTCGTCACACTGTCGATCACTAACCTGTTGTATTACTACAACACGGGTATCAATGTTATCCCGTATTCAGTTCTGTTGATCACGTTTCCGTTCGCATTCTTCCAACTGTTCTTTTATCGGCTGTTTGTAAAAGAGCTCTTTGCTTACATAAAAAACTCCGACGATAAGATCGAAAAAGTCAATGTAGCCGTATTTGGCGCTGGTAATCTCGGCCTTTCAGTGAAACAGATGATCGAGACAACGCCCGACAGCGGCCTTCGCCTGATTGCGCTCATCGAAGACGATCCCAGCAAGATCGGAAAGAAGATACAGGGCTATAAGATCATTCACCCGGAAGGCCTTTCAACATTAGTGAAAGATCACGGAGTCCAGGAACTTATCATTGCCGTCAATAATCTTTCACCCGAACGCAAGAACCAGCTTATCGAGGAATGTCTGCGTTTAGGTATCAGGGTTCGTGCAGTGCCGCCGGCCAGTCAATGGATCAAAGGACAGCTTAGCCTCCGCCAGATCCGTGAGGTTAAGATTGAGGACCTTCTCGGTCGCGACGTTATCGATCTCGGCAAAGACGAGCTCGAAAGGCAGATCCGGGGAAAGATCATCTGCGTTACGGGCGCCGCCGGCTCCATCGGCAGCGAGTTGTGCAGGCAGATCATTCTTTTCGGGCCGAAGCGGCTCGTCCTGATCGATCAGTCGGAGTCTCCGTTGTTCAACACCGAGTATGATCTAAAGAAACTGGGATTGCTCGTCGATCTTTCCGTTTATGTGTGCGACATCACCAATGGTCAACAGCTCGAGAAAATATTAATGGAGGAAAGGCCAGAGACAATCTTCCATGCAGCAGCCTACAAGCACGTTCCTCTAATGGAACGCAATCCAACGGAAGCCGTCATCTGCAACATCTTCGGTACAAGGATCCTCGCCGACCTGGCCGTAAAAATAGGAGTGAAGAAGTTCGTGATGATCTCTACGGATAAAGCGGTAAGGCCAACCAGTATCATGGGTTGCACCAAACGCATCGCCGAGATCTATGTGCAAGCCCTGTATCATCATTTGCTGGCGAAGAAAGGGCAGGTTACCAGTTTCGTTACCACACGCTTCGGAAACGTGCTTGGATCGAATGGGTCCGTGATCCCAATCTTTCAGAAACAGATTGAGGCGGGTGGGCCGATCACCGTTACGCACCCCGAGATCGTTCGCTACTTCATGACCATCCCCGAAGCCTGCCGGCTCGTGCTCGAAGCCGGTGTTATGGGCTACGGCGGAGAGATCTACATCTTCGACATGGGTAAGCCCGTACGCATCTACGACCTTGCCCGTCAAATGATAAAGCTCTCCGGTCTCGAGGTCGGGAAAGATATCGATATCATCTTCACTGGCTTGAGGGAAGGGGAGAAGCTCTTCGAAGAACTGCTTAATGATTCGGAGAACACAGTACCAACGCACCACGACAAGATCATGAAGGCGAAAGTACCGGTATACGAATACAACCAGATCAATAATTACCTCGACCTGCTGGAGGATCTTGTGAAAGACAAGAACGAGCTAAAGGTTGTAGCCCTTATGAAGGACATCGTTCCGGAATACAAAAGCAATTATTCGAGATTCGAGATACTCGATAAAGGGCCGGGAAATTAAGATTTAAGATTTAGGATTTAAGATTTCGGATTTAACCTATCGTCCTTCCGATTACCTTCTTCGGTTATACTTTCTCTTCTGTGTGTAGAGCTTATTCCTTCGGATCGCGCTGAGGTCGTAAGGAAGATAGTACTGGATGCGCGCGCTCATCATAAAGTACCAGTCTTTTGTATCGGGGTCGCCGCGAACACCTGCCTGGCCACCGCTCCTGTTTGAGAGGGCCCTTGCAAGGTCGCTCGACAGGGTGGCAGGATCGGGATAACTGTGCACCGACACATCGTCTAAGTAATCGGTGAAGGTCTTTCTCATTCCGGCTTCGAAAGCAATGTTGAAGAAGGGACCGGCTTTCACCTTCATGCCACCACCAAAAGGAATAACGGGCTGCAGCTTGCTGTATTTGACTCCTTCAGTCTGAAGAGGCTGGAGGGCCACCAGTTTGCCATCATATTCCGTCTTAGGGTTCATGTAGAGGAACCCAACTCCAACGAATCCATAGAAGTTGATAACCTGGCGTTGGTAGAAGCGACGGCCGTTGGGCAGCAGGTTAAATGTAGCTGCAAGGTTCCCTTCGATGTTGTTCGATTGAAATGACAGGTTCCTGACTTTGTGCGACTCGGCTCCATCGGCATCCGCAGCCGAGATTTGGAACCAGTTTACTTCAGCCCGGGCGCTGATGCGGTTGGTGAGGAAGTGTTCGACACCAACGTTGAAACTATACTTGACGGTGCTTAAAAACGATTCCGGGGCGAGTTCACCGTAGTAGCTTGCGCTCCCGACCCCCACATATCCGATCAAAGACCTTTCTCTTCGAATCGCATAGAAGCTTTGGGAGAGGGCCGCCGTCGCGTTTGTCAGGAGCAAGGCGACAACTAAAAAGCGAAATGAGCTCGTCATCAAACTGTTAATGCTTTCAAATATAAGAAAATTGCAGTACTTGGCCTGTCTCCCTACCGGGCAACAGGCCCGAAAAAGCTCTTTTTTCCTTAAAAATGACCGGGTCCCGCTGTTGAGACGGGACCCGGCCTGGAAGTATACCTGTTATTACTTATGACTGTGTGTTACCAGCAGTCGTTTGGTCGTGTAAACTCCATTTTCCTTCATCTGTACGATGTAAACTGCACCTGCGAGCTCGGCTGTGTTTATCGTCGTCGACTTTTGGCCAATACCGATCGATGACTTGATCACCGCTCTGCCAAGCTGGTCTATCACACTCACATCTACGCCACTAGCGGTTGCTTGCGGAAGCTCGATATTCACCATCTTATCCGAAGGATTGGGATACATCGCTGTCTGTTCGAGGAAAGGTATTTCGATACCAGTTGTGAAAGTGATGTTATCGATGTCGTCGTTGTATGCAGCTTGCAATATCGGACGTTCCATATCCTCGTTAATGATGTCCGATTGCACGAAGGCAATAACTGTAAGATCAGGATCGTCGCTCAGGTATGACCTGTCGATGCTCCAAGTCTGGGTGAATTCGAAAGACGTTCCAAGAGGTGTAGCAGGAACTTTCGTGCCCGAAGCATTGGGGAGCATCTTGCGAAGAACATAAGTATCCTCATCTGCCGTGACCTCATTCTCAACTACCGCTATGTACAACGAATAGGTATTTGCTGGCAGCGCGTTTTCGTTTGCCGTCACGGTTCCAGTAACGGTCATCACACCGTTGGTTATGTCGGGCTTGTTTACAACGATCGAAATAGGAGAGTTCTTCAACGATTCCGTGTTATAATAATCATACGACCAGGGTGCGTCGAGCCCACCGCTTCCCGTCACGCTCGTGTAGCCATCGATGTATGCGCGGGGTACAGCGCTTAATCCATAGAACGAAGCACGGGCATTTGGATCCATTGGATTTTGTGCGAAGATCGGATCCTTTGGATCTCCTGCCTGGGCGGGCAAGCCTGTGTGATATTCTATTTTAAGCACCTTGTCAGAAACCGCATCCCTTGGGAACGCGATGAACTCGTCGCGGTTCTCAATGATAGCATCCAGGCTGCTCCTTGAGGTAAAGCTTTCAACAAGAACCAGTCGGTTTCGTGGCTCGATCTTGAAGTAGTCGAGGGCAAATCCATCAAACACGTTGGCGTTAACCGGACTGGTGTTTGATCCAAAGACCAGGCGGAAGCGCACTCTTTGGTTGCCGACAAGTTGGTCGAGGCTAAGTCGACCTGTTGTCCATTCAGGTTCGTCATTAACATCATTGCTGGTCCAGCCAAACTGCGATACATCCTGTCCTATCCCACCAAGGAGCGACAGACCACTCACTGAACTTTTGTTATACCAGTTGAAACCGTCACCGATATCACCAAGTCGTTTCCATTCACCAATTCCATTCGCATCTTCGACTTTGTATTCAAAGTATGCACCGTCGGCGTTTGGTTCTGTGTCCATTGCATAGTCCAGCGCAAGAACAGGGCGCGGCAACACCGTCATGTCGACACAAGGGGTGTAGAGAACGGAGCGTTCGTTGCTGTAATAGAGGTTATCTGAACCGGTGTTTGTGTGCGTAGCCCAGAATGTAGGGCCGACATTGGCGTGGTCGTCCGACGTGATAGATCCAGCGGCGGTCAAAAGGCTCCAGCTCGTTTGTACTGTTTCGATCCCACCGTCAATAGTTTTTCCTTCCGCAACCCATCCGTGCCTGTTGGTCTCGAAGTCTTCAATGTAAGGGAAGGTTTTAATGTACGGGTATATTGAGACCTTCCTCGTCACCTCATCATGGCATTCGAGCGCGGTCTTAACAGCGAGCTCAACCATGTAGTCACCAAAGTCGGAAAACTTATGCGTAGGTACGGCAGATGTCGACAAGTCGTTCGGTGCTGTTGATGGATCTTTAAAGTCCCACGCCCAGTCGGTGATGATCGCGCCTTCGGTTCCGGTATATGTGAATTTTGTCAGGTCATCGAGGCAAAGTTTTGTAGCCTCGAAATCAGCGTCCGGTACAGCGCCGACTTCCCAGGGATCGGGCTGGTTGAGAGTGTTATTCCAACGTCGATACGTCGCTGAACAATTATCGGATGTATAAACCGTCATCTCCACGTTATAGAAGCCGATGCTCTTAAAGCTGTGCTCGGGTTGATCGAACGTACCCGCGGTTCTACCGTCCTGTGTTCCTGCGGGAATGCTGACACCGACACCGCCCTGCGGAGTAAGACCGAGGTTGTCGTCAAAATCCCACACCCAACCAGTTATTGTTCGTGGTCCGTCGGGATCTCCCAAAGGCCGCTGAGGAACCGTTGAGTTATCGTGGAACTTCATGATGTCACCCAGGCAGAAGTTTTCTGCTGTGAAGAAGGGGACAGGTTTAGGATTGATGACTACGGATGCGGTTGAGGCATCACTCTCGCAACCGGCAAAAGCGCCAAACTTGTCGAATGTTTGTGTTGCCCAGAACGGCACTTTCTTTTCAACGTCGGACGCGACACCTGTGGAGAAGTTCGGTCCAGTGAACACACTTGATAGAGGATCAACAGCAGGGTCGTCGTCATACCATGTTACCAAAGCGTTCGCGATGGGGTTCGCGCGAAGGAAGTCGACTGATTCTCCCTGGCAATATGATCTTGGAGGATCTATGACAACTGGTGTTGGTTTATAGTGAATGGTGATAACTACATCGTCGAATTGACCTGAGCATGCGCTACCTATCGGGGCATTAGACGCTAGAGTAAATGTGATTTGACTCGAGCCGGGTAATGCCTGCGGCCCAGGGTTCTCCGAAGCAGATGGATTATACTGGGTGACGAGTGCATTTTGATCTACAATTCCTGCATCGCCGGCAGCACCATTGGTGGTCCACGTCCATGATGTAGCCGAGCTTTGATTCAAAGGCTTGGAGCCGTTAAGGACAATTGGATCACCTGCGCAGAAGTTGATGTCTGAACCTGCATCGATACGTGCAGGTTGGTCGAGGATCACGTTCACTGTCTCGGTAAGGGCATCGCAGGGTCCATTACCATCAGGGTCATTAGCGGTCAGGTCTAATTTGATTGTTCCGCCCTGGTTCAATTCGGTAACGTTGGGCAGATATGTTACGAAACTGCGATCCGTTATAGTTGCGGGATCCAGGGTACCGTTACCATTTCCAGGGTTAATGCTCCAGGTAGAGCCCACGCCGTTCGTAACTCTTCCTTCTACTGAAATTGGAGCATCGGCACAGAAACGAGCGGGATTTTGCGGAAACGAAATGCTGACGCCCGGGTTTACACTTACTTTGATTATTTCACTTTTAACAATTCCGCAAGGACCTGCCGGGTCGTTCGACCATAACTGGATGTTCACGACGCGATCTGTGTACTCGGAATTGTCAGGCTTGTATGTAAGTGCACCGCCGGTGTCGGTGTAGTCATCAGTTATGGTTGATCCGGCCTTAAACGTTCCAGGAGTTGTCGCTAAGCTCTTCCACTTTCCACCAAGTCCTGCGGGAGTAACGGCGGCACCGAGTGCCAACAACACTAGCTCCTTTCCTTCGCAAATGACTGGTGAAGAAGGGTTGGGTATAAGCTTAGCAACAGGAGGCCCAAAGATCTCGACGGTTATCGGCATCTTATCGCTTTCGCAACCAAACACCTGCACGCCAAATATGTTGGTTACACGGTGTTCTGTTTGCGACACGTTAAAAGTTGTTGTGCCAACATTCGGAACAAATGAAGTTCCGTTCACTGTGCCCGGAAGACTTCCCGGTCCAGGAAGGAATGAATTACCTTCTGCGAGCGTAGGTGTGGTTCCTGCTGCGTTGTACCACTTGTACCACGACGTGGCAGGAGGGGAGTTAATGTCGAAGGCCTTTATTCCATCGGTCTGGCAGAACTCCGCGCTAATGTCTTGCACGCCGTCGACGTATACCTTCGAAGCAGGGACTGTCGGAGGCTTTCTCCAAACGCCGACAACTTGCGCTACCTCGTTCGTACACTTCGTTGTAGGGTCTTTGTGTTGAAAGTTGATCTGAACGGATTTGTCGGATCCGGTCGGATTAGCTCCACTCGGAATGAACTTAAAGTTATTGGCAGCTCGTGTTCCAGATGTACCTGCAGGTATTTCATTCAGCGGATCGCCAACCTCCGATACCCAGAATCTGTCGAATTCAGTCGTGTTGAAAACAGAGCCAACAAGGTCCTGTGCAACATCATACGAGCAAATACCATTGGGCAAGCTCGGCGCAAATGTTATGTCTGGTTTGTTATAGATCCTCACGAACGAGCCATAGTATGCATAATAAGGATATGGCGGTAAGGCACAGATATATTCGTAGGCGACAGCTATATAAAGACCACCAAAGTTGGCGATCTCGTTGGTAAACGCAGGATCGCTTGGATCGAACGTTGTTTGATTAGGCATATCGATGTATTGGAATAGATCGTACTCGTAGTACTGATAGCGATAGTTAGAGCTGTAGCAACCACCAGGGGCAGTTGTGAGCGGTGCTCCTAGTGTAGATGGAGTGCCATTAACACAATATTCCTGGTTGAGACCTGTAATGATCGACGAGAATACAATCAACGATTTTGTTTTGGTGCTGATACAGCCGACCTGGTTACCGAAGCTGGCATCTGTGCCGGTGTTGGTATAGGCGAACGTTATATCATGAGAGCCGTTGTCGATCAAACTTGGGTTGAACTTATAGTTGCCTGCGTCAAGCGTAATACCGTCGCCGGAAAAGACACCTAAGAGTTCTTGTGTGAGATCGCCTGCCTTTGTTCCCTTCAGGGAGATAGCAGGGTCTGTTTTACTGAAGGTAGTTTGTTGCTCACCAATGGCTCCTCCATTGGTATTCTTGAAGTCAACACCCTGGCTTCCCGACGAAGCAGTAAGAGTTCCAAACGCTGTTCCGTCGCCATCGGCGCTTCCCGCGATCACAGCCGTTCCACCAACGCGTTCAATAATACCTCCGGCCGTTGGTACCTGGTCGGTGTATTTAACTTTCGCCGTGATTGTAATGACATCTTTGTTTGTGTTCGTACCGACGCTATACTTGAACCTCAAAGTATTCTTTCCAATATAATTGAGGTGGGCAGTTGCGGTAATATCACTTCCTGGTGAAGAAGGATGCGTGGCTACTACAGTAGACGCAGTAGCAGTATGAAATATAAAGCCAGGAGGAAGTGTCAATGCAAGAGATTGGTCGTCACCGATACTAAGGTCTGTCTTATCACTTTCGGTAATCGTAATTGTCAGCGTTCGGAAGGTGGTTATATCGGTGTCTACGCTCGTATTGTAGCAGAGATTGAGCGTAGTGTTTGAGATCGTTGCACCCAAACTAATAACATCGATGATGGTGCTCTTGTCGAGACTGCTGCTACTGTTGTGGTGAGCCAATACTGTCTTTGGTTGTGCTTCGTCGAACTGAAGCTGGGACCACGTTGCTACCCCGTTAGTCAGTGCTCGGATAAGACCGCCAGGCGTGTCGGTAGAAGAGAGGGTTCCGTTACCCGCAGTCTTCGACAATTCAACAGTTCCACCAAGGTTCTTGTCCACCCTGTTGTTGGCATCGAGTGCTGTAACTGTTAAACCGAAGTTTGCATTCGGGTTGATAGCGGCGGTGATATTTGAGAACTCCATCTTTGTAGCTGTAACCTCGATGATGTTCTTTGCAGCGCCGGTGTTTTCATTACCGCCGTTGCCATTCAATGTCTCTGAGCTTCCGGAGTAGACTGTAACACCGGTGACCGTGACCTTTATTCGCGCGCCTTCGTCGACATTTGTTGAATTGAACGAAGCGATGATATAGAACTGGTCGGGACTGCTTGCACTGGCCGCGTTGTCGTCGAGGGTATTTAGGCTACCCGAGGATACATCAAACGTAATGTTTCCGGACATATCCAGGACGCCCTCGTCGAGGATAGTTCCATCGAGAATAGCAATATGATTGATCATTGTGGGGTTCTCCACATTGATCGTCAAAGTTTTGATGTTTGTTGGTAAGCCATCAGCATCGGGATTGGTGCCGTCGCCGTCGACTACAGTCATATCGGCGATAATAATTCCATCGCTTGAACTGCCGATAACACCAGTGCCGGTTTCATTAATATACGGTATCGTAGCCGGTGCTGAATTGATCTTGATACGTGAGGACGCAGAGATGGTCGTAGCACTTTGTTGCGTGAATCCCGAGTAGTAGTGGTACGTTTCAGGATGAGAGCCATCCCAGTTGAACGGAACAGCTGCATAGTAATATGTTGTTCCTGGAGTAAGACCCGGGTCTGGATTTGTAGTCAGATTCGTTTGGTTGCTATTGGTGACAAGCTCAATAAGGAGAGGGAGATTGCCAATGGTTGGCGCCTTTCCGTTGGGAAGATCGGCGGCGGTGATAGCGCTGCCCGATTTACGAAGTATCACCATGCCATCCGTATTGCCTATGGTACCGAATTTCTGGAATGCTACATCTATCGAGGTTGAAGTAACATTGGTCAATGTTACGTCCGACTTGTCGTCGGGATCCTGCGAAAGAGTCCACACCTGTAGTTGGGGCGTTGCCAGCACTATCGGATCAACCGCATTATCAGCGTAGGTACTAACGAAGTAGAGTGTTTCGGGATTGATTGCGCTTTCGTTGCGGGTGTCATTGAAAATACCTGAACCAGTTCCTGACTGTTGTTTATGATCTCCTGAGCCTGCTGAGCTTCCGGCCTTCCAGACAGTGCCTCGTTCCACGTTGGTGAAGCCCCCGTCGTCGGTGACCTCTCCGTAGATCGTAAATGTATCCTCGCCGGGAACGACAGAAGTAACTGTGACACTTGGGGCTACGCCAGTGAACGTAATGGTTCCAGGAGCGGCACTAGCTTTATTGTTGTTATTCGCTGCGTCTTTTGCATGGTTTGCTAGCACGGATACTTTCACGTCTTCACCCTGCCTGCCCGCGGTGGGGACGTTTATGGTAACGTTAAATACTTTGCCGGGTGTTGTTGCATTAATAGTACCTACAGACAATGAGCCCATGTTGGCACCACTTCCTGTGAAGCTTATAGCCGTGGCATCGAAGCCTGTCACTACTTCATCGAAGGCTACTACGAACACAAGTGATCTTGAATGACCCGAACCGGGTGGTGTTACGGTGACCTCTGGGTCGCTGTCGAATGTGATCGTTTCTTCGGACGAGCTGGCCTGGTTGGGATCCGGACCGGCCATTGCAGCGCCGGAATTTATGTGCAATTGAACGGTACCGGTAACGGTAAGGCCACTCACTGTTACCTCATAGTTTCTCGCGTCGATCGTATTGGTGAGAGCCGATGTCCCGCCTGTAGCGCCCGTGCCTGATAAAACAAAGAAAGATGCATCACCGAAGCCTGTCACATCTGCGCTGAATGTGACTTTGAACTTCACCTTGCCGTCGGAAGGCCTTTGAGTTGGAGTACCAATTCTTGTAACCGTGGTTGTTGGTCCAACTGCAAATGCTGTGGCTGCTGTGAGAATAAACAAGAGACAAAAGCCCAGCCTTACTATAGCGTTCTTCATAAATCCCGGTAGAAATGTTGTATATACTAAAGGTCTATTATTGAATACTTGATCACTCTTTTAGCTCACCGTTGCCATCGGCACGGATGATGAACATTGACGAAACGTTGCTGATGGTGGATGTACCGGCGATAAGCAGGGTGCCATCGCTGAGTTCGCGAATGGATGTTGCGACTTCGTTGCCACTGCCTCCCATGAGCTTATCCCATTTGAAATTTCCGAAGGCGTCAATTTTTATAAGAACGATATCAGTGCCGCCGTTGCCCTTATCGGGAGTTTCCAACATCGAGCAGGCAAGCACAAAACCACCATCCTTCGTATATGTTACCGCGGTTCCATCGTCCTGGCTAACACCTGCGGTTGTTTTCTCTATTGGAATACTCTCGCTGCTAACAGCTCCGCAGTCAAAATATCTCGCCGACTCTTCTATCACGTTACCGGCAGGATCGATCTTCAAAAAGAATACATTCTTGTTGCCCGCTTTGTTAGTATAAGTTCCGATCGCTGCAAAGCCGGTGGGTCCGGGCTGTACATTCAGTACGTCGTGAGCGCCCTCATCGGTCTTGCCAAACAGGCTGTTGTTTGAAGGTGAGGCGTAGTTCGGAGGAACAGAAATTACGCTAATGTATTTCACCTGGTTTGCATCGCTGGGGTTAGCGGTGCTTGCCCAAACCAGATTGTTATTTGAGAGACCAACGAAATTCGTGCTCACGTAGTCGAAATTCTGGAGATCGAGATTCTTTCTCCAGATCGGCTTTTTGATATCGGCAAGGTTGAAGCCCATCGTCACGGTGCTTTCCTCTCCGCCAGGCGCTTTGTATGAGCCGAGTGTCGCTATTTCGGTTCCATTATTGACAAGCACGCTGCTGTAACCCTTGAAGTCTACAGCGAGGTCAACAGGCTCCGATCCGCGCAATACCTGTGTGGTGCTATCCTTCGAATACCGTTGAACGAGATCGCCGGTCGACGAGAGTTTCATCAGGAGGAGCCTTGTGTTCATAATTTCGGAGCTTTCCCTGGCATCGGGGCTCAGTTGAATACTGTCGCCGGTAACCAAGTAACCGTCGGCCAATGGCTTTATCGAGTGCACATTTGCATGCCGGATAATAGTTTCCCATGTTTTCGTACCCTGGCTGTTGGTCTTAACAAGTATGATCCCGGGGTATTTAGTATCGTCTTCTGCGTCTTCGATGGGCGCCACATTCCCGGCGAGAATAAAGCCTCCGTCCAGGTCGGGTTCCATCACGACGGACGTATAACTTGCAGCACCTCCAAAGAAGCGTATGAAGGTCTCTCTTTCGGGGATGTTCGCATCCTCGAGATTAGTGCAGGCGAATAGAGAAAGAATAAGAAGAAGCAGTAGGAGTCGCGCCATGCCTTAGTGAGTATTTTTTTTCCGTGGAATGTACTTGTTCAACAGGTACCCGAACGAAACGGACAGGGTGTTCAAGGAGAATGGACCGTGCACGAATTTGTTGCCGAACACCGCCTTCTGACTATCATACAATTTTTGCTGATCAAAAATGGTAGAGGCTCCGAAGTTGTATCGGATTTCCGCAACGATCTCCGCCTTCTTTACTTTTCCCTTAACGCCTAATGAGACGATAGGAGCAAAGTTGAATGCTTTATATTGGCTCTTCTCCGTGGTGTTGGTATTGACGGGCGACTGCTTATTGACTGTCGTTTCAAGGTCAGTAACTACTCCCAACAACAGGTCGGTGGCAATACCAGCTCCCGCATACGGCATCCATTTTGTATCGGGCTTTTTCTTCCCAATTGGCAAAGGGTACTGAAGCGACACAGGCAAGCTTATACTTCTCAGAGTTACCTTGCCTAGTGTCGTCTGGTTCTCGTCGAAGAAACTGTTATTTACTTTGAAAGACTTGGTCTGGAAGTACAATTCCGGATTTAAAGTGAGCTTGTCGTTGAAGATGGCAATCTCCATCGTTACGCCGCCCTGGAAACCATAACTATAGGCGTAGTCCTCGCTTCCTTCGTTCAATGCAGTGTATGAATGAACATTGGGTTGAGTAGCGTTCGCACCAACCTTAACACCCAAACGATACACAGGCTCGGTGCGGAACGTACGCCAGAGCGCCACGAACTCTGCCGGGTCGATGTTGTCGTTTGGCTTGAACTCAGGATCGGTCTTCAAGATATTCAACATCATCTCGTCGGCCTTTTCCGGTTCTTCGAGATAGATGTAAGCAAGAGTCAGAAGCTTATAAGCATCTACGCGCTCTTGCGTTGTCCATTCGGTCTTGCTGAAACAATCGCCCATCAGGTTCGGCAGTTCATGAAGACGACCGTTTTCATAAACCGACCTGGCAAGGCGAAGGGTCTGGGCACACGTCGTAAGTTTCTGCTGGGCGTTGGCCAGGTATGGCCCAACAGACATCAGGATTAAAGCAGCAACTACAAGTCTTCTCATTTTTTACTTGTTGTTTTCGGGTAAGGTTTCACAAGTCTTGAGGTAAGGAAGGTCTTCGCCCACATACAGATTCCACTCTTCTTTAGACATGTTCCTTTTCGTATACGTACACAGCTTATCAGACATGGCGCCAATGTTGGTTGGCCATGCGTGAATGGTCTGGTTACTCTTAAGATTTCCGGTTGTTCCGATCTCTTCTTTCACGCTGTTGATACCGGCCATGAGCTGTGTATCGTTTGGCGTAAATGCAACACCCCACACCCAGTCGTGATCGCTGAGTACCATCGGAGGCATTTCAGGTTTGTTGTATTCCCACAGACGGATCGAGAAGTCTTTGCTCGACGTTGCCATAAATGTTCCGGCAAAATTGAACTTGATGTGCTCGATAGCTGAAGTGTGACCGGACAATTCGCGGATAACGATGCCGGTGTCGACGATGCGAAGCAGACCATAGACGTTACCAACGATGATCCTTCGTCCATCGGGAGCGAATGCGGCAGCAGTCAATCCACGACCGGCGTTGTCGATCTTGTAAACTGTTTGAGCGAAGCCGTTGGCGATATCCCAGATATAGAGATTGCCATCGTTACCTGCACCAACGAGTTTCTTTCCATCGGGGCTCATGTCCATGTAATTGATCTTTTCTTTCGAAGCGATCACTTCTTTGGCTGTGCTCAGATCGGAATACTTGATACTATGACCGGAGTTATCGCGTGCGTAGAATCCTTTGTTGTCGTTGGTGAAGTGTATATCACCAATGTCAGACACGAAGCCCATGATCTTCTTCGGAGCTGCACTGATATCCTTCATGTCGTAAAGTTCTACATAGTTGGCGTTGCGATTCATGGGGTAGGAGCCACCCGCAGCCAGCAGTGTTTCGTCGGCGCTGATGTCGAGCGTGAACACGAGATAGTCGGTGCGGCCACCAACGATCTGTTCGCTGTTCCACTTACCACTATTGTCGAGAGTCCAGCGGATAATACGACCGTCGCTACCACCTGAATAGATATGGTTGCTGTTCACTCGTGTTTCGAGCGCGCGTGCAGCACCTTTCAAGTGACCTTCGAGGCTCTTGGTCATAGGATCATCGTTGTTGGCGAGAGCCCTGAACAAGCCATTGTAGATATCGTTGTCGTATTCGTAACCGGCGTACTTGGCGTTGAAGTTGTGCGCCTGCTGAGCGATGAGTGCTTCCTGCTCTGGATTGTTACCAAGCTCTTTAGACTTGATGGCCATCGCTTTCGCAATAGCGCGGTAACGTTCGGCTTGAGCTTTTGCTTCTTCCTGCCTTGCACGTTCGGCGTTCTGTTCGGCAAGAGTCTGGTTGCGGCGAGCTACTTCGGCATTTCGGAGAGCGATGCCTTCCTGACGTTTCGCTTCCGTCGCGTTCTTCTCGGCGAGGGCAGTTGCAGCTTTGGCGGCGGCTTCGTTCTCCTCGGCGATAGCTCGCTGTTGGTTAGCGAGCTCTTCGTTCTGGCGGGCGATCTGCGCCTGTCTGTCGGCTTCAGCTTTTTGCTTTATCGCTTCAGCTTCGGCAACCTTGGCTTTTGCTTCATTTTCCACCGCGATAATCCTCGCTGCTTCAGCTTTCGTACGTTGTACGAGGGCATATACGAGGAACAAAAGGGAGATAACGGTAGCCGTTCCAAGCACGATCGCGAAGATCCGCGCATTGCGAAGCTTGCGTTGCTGTTCAAGCTCTTTGATACGCTGCTCGGTCTCGAACTCTTTCTTGGAGTATTCGAGGAAGATAAGCGTGCGTTCGAAAGCCGGGTGATATCGCTGACCCCAAACTAAAGTTGGCTTGTGTTTGGTCTGCCAGTTCAATGCGAGCTGAAGATCCGGTGGCCTCCAAAGACCAGCCTTGCCTACCTGGTACTGTGCGGCAGCTTCGGCGAGACGCAGGTACATCTGCACAGCTTCCGCCTCATCATCAACCCAGTTCTTCAGTCGTGTCCATATACGCATCAAACTCTCGTGCGATATATCGATCATCGAACGGGAGAGGAGAGGAGATCCATAAGCAGGAGTCAACAATGACCTTCCGGGCTCACGGAACTTTTCAATAACGGCGATCACATCTTCTTCCGATACATCGGCGATCGCTGCGATCTCATTCAATCTTGTAGGACGTCGAATACCAAAGTTCTCGCCACGCTTTTCAGTAATGGCTTTGAACAACGATTCGCAAATACGTTTCTGTTCGTCATCCAATTCGTCGAAGGCTTCGTTCGCGTGCTGCGACAAGGCTTCAGTCATCGTACCGATAGCCTCATAGTGCTTGAGGTCTACCGATTCATCATCATAATCTTTATATCTCGACCAGTAGCTCCACGTACGCATCAAAGCGTGCTGAAGGATCGGCAACTGGTCGGGGTTATCACCAAGGTCGTTGAGAAGTTGTTGTACCAAACGCGGTGCGATCCTCGCGCCACCTACTGCAACAGGTCCTTCAATAGCACGACGCTTCTGGTCGCGTGTCATTTGAGGGATCAAGTAGTGGCTATCGTTGATCTTGCGTGTGAGGTCGGGGAACTGTGCACAATCACCAATGAAATCAGAACGCATGGTGATGGCTACATAAATAGGAGCGTCTTCGTAATTAACAGCTTCCATCAACAGGTTCACGAACGCCAGCGTTTCGTCGACCGAGTTGGGATCGGTGCTGTCTTTGAATCGGAACAATTCCTCAAACTGGTCGACAAGGATCAGGTAGTTGATATCGGCCGACCTGCGCGATTGCTGGATGGCTTCCACCAAACCGAGCGAGCTGGAACGGAGCAGCGTTGAAACGATCGTTCTTTTGATCTTCTTGTCGTCGGCATCTGCATCCTGGTATTCGCGGGTTGCACGGAGCAACGATTCTGAAAGGTTGTCGATAGGGCCTGCGCCGGGGCGTGTAACAACCACTTCCCAGTTTGGACTTGCATCGGTGAGGAATCCACCATAGAGGATCGGCAATACACCACAATAAATGAATGATGATTTACCACTTCCTGATGGACCGATCACGCCTACGAATCGGCTCTTCGACAACTTGAGGAGAACCTCGTCGCTCTGGCCTTCACGACCAAAGAACAAGTGGCTTTCCTCGATCTTGAATGGTCGCAACCCGGGGAACGGGTTGTTAACATCCACCGTCGATACTACTACATTTTCATTCTGCTGGCTCATAACCTATTTGGTTAAAACTCCTGTAGGAATACTTTCAATGACTCTAGTGACTTCGGTGCCTCGCCCGAGATCAGTGTAACATTCTGACTCTTAAAGCTCTCCATCGCGCTCGTGGGCAACGACGAAGAGAGGATCGCCTTGCCTTTGATTGGCTTTTTGCGACCAAACCCAGGTGCTTTCAACAGATCCAACACCTTCATTCGCACCCACTGATCGTTCACCTTGCCTTTGAAGATGATCGCGCCGTCGAAATTCCTGAGATTCTCTATATGCTGTTTGCGGACGTCAAGTAAGTCGCCTTCGAAGGCCGGGGTCAAAACTTTGAATCCCGACTTCTCAATAGCTTCCTTGAATGGCTTCACTTCGGACTCGTCGATACGGTCGTGGACGAGGTAAATAGCCTTGCCCTGGAAATCTTCGTACTCTTTGTCCTGGGCTTCGAGAAGCTCTTCGCGCATAATGTTTTTGAAGTCCTCGAGCGGGTTTTGAAGGATTTCTGCGCCTTCCTGCGCTTCGATGTCGCGACGAATGTTGTCGATAAAGGCGCGCTGGCGATCGCTGGCGTTCTTCAGGTTTGGAGAGATCCAGATCAGTCTCGAAAAGTCTTCTTTGTTCTGACGTTTCACAACACTGAGTTCTGCTGCGATGCGGTTCTGGATATCGACCACTGAACGATCGGCGCCTTCCGGGATCTCGCCATAGGCGCTACCAATAAGGTGTATCGACAACGAACATTCTTCGAGATCTTTCTTCACGACGCGTTCGAGTTCTGCGCCGTTGTTGGGAAGCGTTTGGCGCGGAAGCACCATGTACCCGTGACGCTGCAACTCACGCTTAATAATATTGCGCTGCACAGAGATGTCGTGACCTGTTTCTGCCAGGTATATCGTCTTGCGACGGAAGAGATTCTTTACTTCTGATTTCGTTCCTTCTTTGAGGAAGACGAGGGATTCGTGGATGTCGTATGCGAGATCGACCATCTTCATCCAGTATTGCTTTTCAGCCTCCTGGCTAAAGAAGTCGGAATACTCTTTCATTAGGCCGGTCTCAGTATCGATCTGGAACATGTCGTAACCGAGAAGCTCACGAAGCTTCGGGGGTTGTTCCTGCAGCATCAAAGGCGACTTCATCACCTTGAAGACCCGGTTGGCCTTCGAGTTGGCCGCAATTTTATTGAAAGACTCAACAGTATCGAGGCACCTGCCAGACTGAACGAAGTCTTTGGACAGGATGGCAACCATAACACCAACATTGTCCATAGTAGACGCGGTAAGTGAATCGAACTCGTCCTTAAGGAGGATATTAGGTTTGGTTCCGAGAACCTGGTACAACATCAGCTCCAGGAATTTCCTGAAGTGAGTGACCCATCCGGTATCATTTTTAGATGTTGTCTCGTTGTCCTTTTGGGCAAACGTTATGAGTACATCTACTTCGAATGTCATTGGCGTGGTAGTTAAAGGTGCTTGGTGCTAAGTGCTTGGTGCCAGGTTATAGTTCTGTTTATATGATCTATTCCGTTACTATCGCTTTACCTGTGATATTTTTAATTAGTCCTTGTGCCAGTTCGTGGTGGTTGGCCATCACGAAATAGAAATCGTGCAAGGTGATCTTAAAGACAACCGAACGTTCCATTGCTGTAAGACCAGTGATCTTCACCGGGGGGCCTTCCTGGAACAAGTCACCGATCACATCGCCCTTCTTCAGTCTGCCAATATCTTCGTTATCGTTCTTCAATGTTACTTGTCCGTGAGCCACGATGAGGATGGGATTCTCGTCGGGGAAATTCACGCGATCGCGAACGTTGATGTCGAGTGGCGATATCTTATCGGCCAATGCACTCAAGAGGTTTCCGGCTATACCCTTGAACACCGGAAGCTCCTTTAGGAAAAGGATCATTTCGATGTGAAGGAAGAATCCGTCATCGAGACCGTCGAGCAACTGGTTGTTGCGGATTGCAGTATCGAGGAACCGTTTGTCTTTCGAAGGAAGACGTTCCGTGATAGTATCGTACGCAGCTTTGTCTTTATTATAGATCACCCAGGCAGCAGTTTCCTGCAGCAACTTATCGCTGTTGAACATCTGGCTGATCAAACCACGGCTAACACGGAAGTTGGGAACATACGCAGCTGCATGAACAGCGCATACTTTCGACCAACGATTGTTGTAGTTGAAGTCGCGGTTGAGAACGTAGTTGATTACCTGTACTGGATTATAGCTTTCGCGGGGGAAGTATGTTTGAAGTTTCTCAAGTTTATCCGACACGCGTGAGTCATCGAGCAAAGGAATGAGCTTCGGTTTGAGGTCGACGTCAACAAACAAGTCGAGAAGCTCGAGTGCATATTGAATACTGTCTGGCGTTCCAGCGAGAATGTTCTCACGGACCAACTGAACTGACTGAGGATCGTAGATCAGGGAAAGCAGTAATGTTATCTGATCATAGTTTTCGAGGACCTCTTCCTGAATGGCTTGTCGCAGGTATTGGAAGTGGGGTTCGTCGGGGAGCTCGTCAATTGCAGTGAGGTTCCACAACGCTTTGCTCATTTCGGTATCGAGAAGATCCTTAACTGCAGTGATCTCGCGACCCTTAGCGCGGTAGTTGATGAATCGCAGTGAATAAAGGATCTGTTTAACGATACGCTTATCGGGATAATCGACTTTCTTCCAAAGCAACGCAATGCCCTCGTCGCCACCGATGTGACCGATGATCTGGATGATCTTCAGCATAACGACATCGGACTGGCCTGATTTATGGAATGCTGTTTCGAGAACTTGCAGGGCCGGAGCGCCTGCTTCCTTCAACGCGGATATTGATTGGTGCGAATAAGCTGGTGACGATAAGAGGTCGATGAGCACGGGCCATGTCTCAGGTCTTTTCACTCGTCGACAGGTGAGCAATGCTTCGTTGCGGACCTTTGCGTCGGGATCGCGCATGAGCTCGAGTAAAATGAAGATCGTCTTTTGACTGATGAGCTTGCGGAGGAGTTTTGCTGCGAGAACGCGGTCACTTTGCTTAACTGATTTGCTGAGCTTCATCAGTTTGTCCGACGAGATGGAGAGAAGGTCGCTGTCTTCGGCAACACCCTTTGCTAACTCGGCGAGGCTTCTTGTTTCCGGAGCATCCTGACCGGCACCAATAGCCTGGACTTTTTCTTCGGCAAACTTCTTTACGCGACGGAGGTCGCTGTTCACTAATTGGATCACGGCATTCTCGAACAATGCAGGCTCGAGTTTCTCCATGAGCTTTAGACCATAGATCACTTTATCTTCTGCAGTGCTGTGTACTTCTTTCTCGAGAACGCGATCGAGCGTATATTCTTTTTGTTCGTGTTGCTCAACGATCTTCCTGCTTTTCTGTAATGATGACTGCAGTGTGTCGCGATAACCCTTGTACATCTTGTTGGTCACCCAATACCAGAGGCCAAGTACGGGGAGTGTTACGAACGTTACCGAGAGGAGGGTGAAGAACGGAAAGCTGTTCATTATGACGATGACACCACCACCGACAACAGATGCAAGCGAAGTGATCATACCTTCGATCTTCGTTTGAGCATCCAGTTTGTGGGCTTTATCCATCGGTATGTAATACATTTTGAAAACCGGGTCGTCGAGACCACCCTTCAACGAGTTCACGAAGAGCTTACTCATCGCGATCATGATGAAGAAATAGATTGCTGCATCGCCTTCGAGATACCCGAACGTGGAGCCCAGGAAAGCAGCACCACCGGTAAACGCGATCAAAAGGAGAGGGTTGATCAATAGTGCAACACGAAGACCGTAGTCCTGCATAATGCGGTCGGTTGCAAATGTTGTGAACAAGAATCCGAAGATGACGATGGTCGCTTCGAACAGCGAGAGGAACGTTGGAAGGTCTTTACCGCTGAATGTTGTGGAAACGACGTTGAAGAAAGAGTAGTCGAGGAATCGAAGGGCAGCTATCGAAACGATAACGAACGCGGCCATCGACAAAAGGAAACGGTTCCGGAACAGGTCCATGAGACCGAGCTTTTCGAGCTTATGGTCATCACCCACGTCGCTTCGAAGCACCTTGTCTTTCGACATGTAGCGACCCGAGAGGATAATGAAAAGTACCAGGTACCCGATAATAGCGACGAGACCGATCGTGAAGAGGGAGTCCAGTTCGAGGTTCGCGTACTGGATGAGGATCGGGATGCTGAAGAACGCTATGATCTGTGCGATATCTACACCGACGTCCACACTACCAATGACCCGCTTCGCCTGTCGAAGGTTGAAAAGACGGCCGAAGGAGCCCCAGAAAACGAGCTGTGTTATAAAGGTGAAGGGTAACAGTTGGGTAAAGCCAAAGACACCTACATAGCTTTCGTCTTCAATAGCTCCGGAGAAGAAGTGGTGAATGTAAAACTCGGCGAATTCGATCCCGCCTGTGATCAGGATCACAACCGACAAGCTGCCAATGGCAAGGAGCCGGAAAGGGATACGTCCCTGCAGGAAATTATAGATACCTGTGGCAACAATACCAAAGACACCTGAAACCGCGAGGTAGATCGGGAGATCGACCTTCTCGCTAAACCGCTGCGAGTTAAGGAAGAGCGTCTGCGAGGCCACGGTGACCGTCGCAAGGAACGTTCCCATCAAGAAACTTATTGCCAACAAAAGGGCCACAGGCCCGACCTCGTTAGGTTCTACCCCCAACAGCCTCTGTAAGCGTTCCTTCATAATCGAATTTTGAGGTATGGACTAATCGCCCAATTTCTGAAAAACAGCGGGAAAAACCTATCTATTAGCGGTTTTGATTTGATTTTTAACGGAATTCTTTGCACGTGTAAACAGTCAAAAGAAGTCGATTTAGGGGTAGATCATACCCCTTTCGTCGGATGTTAACCCGAGTTGATCAAAGATTAAATCTTCTTTAAAGGTGCTCGGTGCTGGGTGCTGGGTGCCAGGTGCTGGGTGCGGAGTTAGGGAACAGTAACGAGGAGTCTCCATAACTGAGAAATCTATAGTTGTTGTTGAGGGCCGCTTTGTAGACTTCCTTCCAATCCGGGCCGATGAAGGCGGCGACGAGGAGCATAAGGGTGGAGCCTGGTTGGTGGAAGTTGGTAATGAGGGCGTTACAAAGGTGGAATTTGTAGCCTGGGTAGATGTAGATCGAAGTGCGTCCCCCGATCTGATCTGACGAAGAAAAGTGGTCGATCACATTCTGCAGGCTTTTTTTTACGTCGATCGGTCTAACCTTATAGGCATCGGTTTGTGAGATCATAAAGTCGGCCGACCTATCATCCTCCAGCTTACAGCCGAACCAATAGATGCTTTCCAACACCCTCACCGATGTTGTTCCAACTGCAACAATGCTTCGTCCACTTAGCAGTTGTTCGACTAAACTTTTGTTAACAACCACCTGCTCCTCGTGCATCGTATGGTCGATGGCATTGTCGGTCTTCACAGGCATGAATGTTCCCGCGCCAACGTGTAATGTTACGTAAGCAGGTATGATGTCTTTAGACTTTAACCTTTCGAGCAGGTCATCTGTAAAATGCAGACCGGCCGTCGGTGCAGCCACGGCACCTTCGTGCTTCGCATATACTGTCTGATAACGGGTCTTGTCGCTATCATCGGCATCGCGCTTGAGATATGGAGGGAGTGGCGTCTCGCCAATGTCTCTAATGATCTCTGCGAAGGTTTGTTGCTCGTCGTCGGTTGTTCGAGGTTTCAGATACCAGGTAAGTCGAACGATAGATCTTTTCCTGTCGATAAGGTCTGCTTCGACAATATGGTTGCCACTCCTGAGCTCGAGCACCGTTCCGTCCGTCCAGCGCCGAACATTACCTATGGTACATTGCCAGGTGGCGCTACCCCTGGCCAACATAGCCTGTTGCACCAATGGCGACGGCTCGATCGGGTTGAGAAGGAAGATCTCGATAGTGGCACCGGAGGCCTTTTTGAAGATCAACCTTGCAGGAATGACCCTCGTGTTGTTCATCACCAAAAGGCTATTAACTGGCAGAAAATCAGCTATTTGAGAGAATGCTTTGTGTTCGATTTTCCCAGCTTTGTAGATCAGCAGCTTTGACTGGTCGCGTTTGTCGAGGGGGTGCAGTGCGACCCGGTCAGCCGGGAGGTCGTACGTGTATTCGTTGATATCCACGAAGCAAAGTTAAGTGCTTACTTTTGGAGCCAGCATGCTAAAGGCCACTCTTCACAAAAAAGTCTTTCACTTCAGTTTCGAAGCGCGCACGTCGCGTGGTGTTATGAAAGATCGGACGTCGTGGTTCATCAAGATCTTCGATGATGTTAATCCGGATGTGTTTGGTATCGGGGAGGTTGCTCCGTTAGCCGGACTGAGTACAGAGCTCAATGAGAACTTCGAAGCAGAGCTCGAAAGGTTTGTAGCATCGTTCAACTTAAAAACTTTGCCTTCGACGCTCGATGAGATCCACGTCGAGTTCGGATCGGTGAAACAATCGTCGATCGTGTTTGCACTCGAGACGGCGTTGCTTGATCTGGCTAATGGTGGAGACCGGACGATCTTCAAGAGTTCATTCCTGGAGGGCAAGACGATCCCTATTAATGGGCTGATATGGATGGGTGGTATGGACTTCATGCTTCAGCAGATAGAGATCAAGATCCGCGATGGTTTTCGTTGTATAAAGCTTAAGGTTGGTGGTCTTGATTTCGAGAAGGAGTGCGATGTGCTTCAGTACGTGAGAAGAAAATATTTCAGGGATAATATTACGATCAGGCTCGACGCCAATGGAGCATTTAAGAATGAAGATGCTTTGTTTAAACTTAATGAGCTTGCGAAGTTCAATGTTCATTCAATTGAGCAACCCCTTAAGCGCGGGTCCGAATACCTGCCGGAGTTATGCGGGAAAAGTCCGATCCCTGTCGCCCTCGATGAAGAGTTGTTGGGCGTTACAGATGAGGCAGGGCGGGGAGCACTACTCGATCGTGTGAAGCCCAGGTTCATTATCCTGAAACCAAGTCTGCACGGTGGCCTGCATTCTACGGCCAGTTGGATCGCCCAGGCCGAGAAGCGGCAGGTAGGATGGTGGGTCACATCGTCGCTTGAGTCGAGCATCGGTTTGAATGCCCTTGCGCAGTTTGTTGGGCGTTACCCGGTACAACTACACCAGGGTTTAGGCACGGGGGCGATATACGATGATAATTTTTTTAGCCCTCTCGAGGTGAAGAAAAATGGCGAATTGGGGCTGGATTCGCGTACTTCTTGGGAAATCGATCTATAGCGCTAAAAATATTAGTTAATTTTTTGGGTAGAATGCTTGCTTTCTTAGTAACTGGGTGTTTACTTAGCTAAAATTTTTAGCGGGTATGGATTTCAAGCTCAGGCTCAAAAGCAAAAAACTGGAATCGGGACGGTTCCAGGTAAATTTTTCGACCGAAGGTTTTGTGATGGATTACTATGGCTACCTGCTCACGGAGCCACAAACGTCGTTGCGCGAAGTTGTAGAGAAGATCCAAAAGCATTTGGGTGCGGCACAGAGTACTGAGGACAGGTACTTTCAGCCTAACCTGTTTTCGCTTGGCAAGCGTGAAGTGAATTCGGGAAGGGTGATGATCTTCAGGCGTGGTGCGGTGAATGAGGGAGTGAGCTAATGTATATATTGTCGGGTATATATTGTTGGACGAATTTTTTAGACTATGAAACTGAATGATTCTATCAGGACTCTCCGAAAGAAACTCGGATTGACGCAAGACCAGTTCGCGGCTAAACTTGGGGTGAAGCGATCGTTGATCGGCGCTTACGAAGAGGGAAGGGCTGAGCCGCGACTGGAACTGCTTCAGAAGATGGCTTCTTTAGGTGGTATATCACTCGATTCTTTCATGGAAGGGATCATGATCGAAACACCTCCACCGGCGGATCTCAAGAGAGGCAAAGAAGTTTTGGTTGTCACGGTAGATGAGCAGGCACGAGATAATATTACGCTGGTACCTCACAAGGCAGCGGCGGGCTACCTGAATGGCTTTGCTGATCCGGAATATGTGAAGGAGCTGACCTCATTCCGGTTGCCTTTGCTGAAACAAGGTACTTATCGTGCATTCGAGATCAGTGGTGATTCCATGTTGCCGATACTTCCCGGAACAATTGTTATCGGTGAGTTTGTCGAAGACCTTAGCGACATTAAGAATGGAAAGACTTATGTGCTTGTGACTCAACGAGAGGGCATCGTGTACAAGCGTGTGTTTAATTATATCTCCGAGAATGGTAAGCTTTTCCTGGTGTCCGACAACAGGCAATATGCGCCGTACCAAATAGGAGCGGAGGAAGTGTTGGAGGCTTGGGTAGCGAAGGCCTATGTAAGCGTTCAATTTCCCGACGTAGACAACAAATCAGATGTTTCGGTAGAACAATTAGCGGGTTTGGTTCTTGACCTTCAGAAAGAACTACTCGAGCTAAAGACAGACAAGAAAAAATGATCCAGGGAGATGACTTGGGGAATTACTTTAGGCCGAAAGCATTGGCCGAGCATAAGTCCCCGCACCTGCACCTGCCAACCGGACAAGCAGGCCCTGTACCTCGCACCAAAGATATAGCTTAGCGGCAGCCATACCTTCGTTCCCGGTTTATCTACGAACCGGGACGGGGTAGGGCATTTTCGAGAGACAGCTTTCGATTGATCTTCCCCGTTGCCGTCATCACGAAGGCCGTGTTGTACAAGACCTTTTTAGGAACTTCATACTTATCGAGTTTCGCCCTTAACTCATCAACAAGTTTTGCCTCCGTTTCCCTGAAGATAGCGCCTTCGATAACGAGCACCACTTGCTTGCCCAGGCGGTCATGATCCATTCCGGTCACGAAGAAGTTGTTGTCAAGTCCATTTTCATTTAACCACGAGCTTACTACCTGCTCGACCTTTTCGGGTATCACTTTTATTCCCCCACTGTTGATCACATTGTCGTAACGACCGAGCCATTTGAACTCGTGAGGTGAGATGATGTCGACAATATCGTTGGTAATGATGATCTCGTCGAGATGATCGGCTTTAATGATGAGGCATTGGCGATCGTCCTGGCCGATCTCAACGCCATCGAGTGTGTGGAAGTGTTGCTGGGGATCGTTACCGTTCAATCGCTGGAGCGCAATGTGTGAGATCGTCTCTGTCATGCCGAATGTTGCGTAGAAGATTGCATGATCGATCCGTTTTATCTTTTCAAGCAGTTCGAAGCTCACGGGTCCGCCGCCTACAATTATTTTACCCGAGAACTTCGACCCGGTTGAATTCATCACCTGGTAGGGGACCATCGCGGTAAAGTCGATGGACTTATCGATGTCTTCAAGGGGGTTAGCCTTCGGTTCCACGACGATCATCTCCAAACCTGCTAACATGCTTCGAACAAGCATCATTTTGCCGGCAATAAAATTTACGTCAAGGCAAACGAGCGACGTCATGCCCCCTCGAAGTCCTAATGCGTGAATAGTCTTCTCAGCACTCCGTGTCAATTGACCACGACTCAGCTCGATCGTCTTTGGTATGCCGGTGGAACCGGATGTTGTAATTGAAAATGTTGATTTGCCCTGCAGCCAATCTTTACAAAACAGATCTGCCTTTTCCTGGTTGGTCATTATGTTCTCTTTTTCACAACCAACTCCTGGTACCCATACGTTGCATCGATCTCACGAACGAATTCGATGTCAGTGATCTCAACCAAAACGATCTCTGCCGTGGTGTAAACAAGATTATTGTTCATGAGGTGACCGCCGATCGTATTGCCGTTTCCATCCGACACAGATATATGAATATGGGAAGTGTTTTCGTCAAAGGTGCCCGTTAACGAAACGATCTCGAAGAATCCCTTTTGAAAGGTTCCTTCGGGTTGATTGGCAAAACGGATGTTGTATTGCTCCAGGCTTCCAACACACGACACAATTGCTCCCGCCTTGATCTTTTGTTCCTTCGCAAAAGTCGTGATAGCCTCTTTGATATCACGGTGAGGCTTCAACCGGAATGCGTGGAACCTTCCGTTGCTCATTATGGAAACCTGGGAAACTTTGAGAAGTCGGGCTCACGTTTTTCAAGAAATGCATTCTTGCCCTCTTTAGCTTCGTCGCTGAGATAGTACAGCAGTGTTGCATTGCCGGCAAGCTCTTGTATACCCGCTTGCCCGTCGAGCTCAGCATTGAAAGCAACCTTAAGCATACGAATGGCTAGGGGGCTCTTCTTCAGGATCTTGTTGGCCCATTCAACGTAAGTCTCTTCGAGCTTATCCAGGGGAACAACCTTATTCACGAGGCCCATTTCAAGGGCTTCCTTTGCATCGTATTGATCGCAGAGGTACCAGATCTCGCGAGCCTTCTTCTGTCCAACGATCCGCGCGAGGTAGGATGCTCCGAACCCACCATCAAAGCTTCCGACTTTTGGACCCGTCTGCCCGAAGCGTGCATTGTCTGCAGCGATCGTAAGATCACAGATGACGTGAAGCACATGGCCACCGCCGATCGCCCAACCTGCCACTGCAGCGATAACGGGCTTCGGAATGGAGCGGATCATTTTCTGCAGATCCAGCACGTTCAACCTCGGAACAGTGTCGGTGCCAATGTAACCGCCGTGACCTCTCACACTTTGATCGCCACCACTACAGAATGCTTTACCACCTTCACCGGTAAGGATGATAACGCCGATCTCGTTGTCTTCACGGCATTTGTTCATGGCATCGATCATCTCCTGCACCGTATCGGGTGTAAATGCATTATGCTTTTCCGGGCGATTAATGCTAATTCGTGCGATACCGTTGTATTTATGAAAAACGATCTCTTTGTATTCTTTAATTGGCTTCCACGGATACTTAAGCTGCATATGTGTTCTTTAGTTTTTCTTTGAATCGTAAAAATAAATCCTTCGCTTCTTTACTGTTCGACTCGAATTCAAGAATTTTTGGTCCTCCGTCAGATGTAAAGAATTCATCGAGTAATGAAGCAATATCGTCTGTATTCGAGATCGATTTGTAACTGAGATTGAATTCGGCAGCCAGGTGTTTTGCAGAGAGTGGCTGTCGTGTGATAAAATATTCATCCGACTCAGGCACAGTTCCTGGCCCGTCGATCATTCCAAAGATAGCCCCACCGTGGTTATTCAAAACAATAACTCTTAGGTTAGGTGGAAGGTAATTGTTCCAAAAAGCATTTCTGTCATAGAAGAATGCAACGTCTCCGGTAATTAACGTGTGTAGCGCATCGGAGCCCAGTGCGTGACCAACAACCGTGCTCGTACACCCATCGATCCCACTTGTTCCGCGATTGCTATAAACCTGGACTCCTTTTTTATTGGCAGCCAGTCCACAGAAGTTTGCATAACGAACCGACATGCTATTCGCCAAATGAAGGTGTGTGTGATCGGGAATAGATTGCATAACATGATCGACAAATGTCAACTCGCCTGACTGCTCCGAATCAAAGAACTGACGCATCGCCTGCGAGGCTTTCTGGTCAAGGTCGATCCAACGCTTCGAATATTCCCGGCGGTCGCTATTTGGCTGAATGGTTTTTGCCAGCGCACCAAAGAGATCTTCCGGGTTCTGACGGATCTGCGTCGTGATGGATTGAAACGGGTCGATGATCTCTTCGACAGTTTCATCAATGTGCCAATGTGTTGCAGGCTTGTTTGCTCGTAAGAAAAGTTTCAGATTTTTCGAGATCACGGACTGACCGATCGTTATCAACAAGTCAGGTCGAAGCGATGACTTTGTATTCTCATCCAATGTGGGCAGAAAGGCGTCGCTATACCGAACGGCATTGGGAAGCGGATGCAGGTTGGAAATGATGTCGCCGACGATCGCTAAATCGACCAGGGAATTCAAAGTAGCGATGAGATTTACACTCAGCGAATTCTGCCCTCCGACGATCAATACCTTCTTCGATTCATTGAGCTGCGTGGAAAATTGTTGGATCGCTTTGGGACTCAGCGTATGTTTCGATTGCGTACGTTCTACTATACGAATGTCGTTCGAGAACGAAACGGTATCGGAATAAAGCGGTTCGCGCAATGGTACATTGATATGCACAGGTCCACGTACATCGCCCTGTGTTACGTTGACCCCCTCATTCACCATTCTACTGATCGACCACTTTGAATCGATGTGATCGTATTCCTGCGGAAGCTGGTAGAACTTCAACACGTGCTTACCATATATCTGTTCTTGCGAGATGGTCTGGCCATCCCACTGACCGATCCATTCTACGGGACGATCTGCAGTGAGTACCAGCAACGGGATCCGTTGATAGTATGCCTCAGCAATCGCGGGAGCGAAGTTATATGCCGCCGTGCCCGACGTGCATATCAATACAACGGTTCTCTTCGTTTGTTGAGCAATACCGAGTGCTATAAATGCCGCACTTCTTTCGTCACTTATTGTTCTTGTGTTGATTGCAGGATGCCTTGCGAAGGCGAGTGTTAGTGGTGCGCAGCGTGATCCCGGGCAAACGATCGCATCTTTGATCCCTTTAGCGGCACAGATCGCGGCAATATCGAAGATGGGCTGCAGTCGCATCAATTCTGATCACGACAAAATTACTTGTCTCATGGTATTCATCTTGTTTACCGTCTCTTCCCATTCAAGAACCGGGTTCGAGTCGATGGTAACACCGGCGCCGGCATAAAGGATTGCTTCTCCCTGCCCGGCACGCATGCAGCGAAGATTAACGTAGATGTGTGTTTCCTGGTCAACATTCACCGGTCCCCAATAGCCCGTATACAATTCGCGATCATAACCTTCGCGGTCCTCAAGGAACTTCAGCGCAGGCTCCATGGGCATTCCACAAACTGCTGAAGTAGGATGGAGGAGACGAAGCGCCACGGTGCCCAACTGCATGAAGTTGGTGGCGGCCATGTCGATAATGAAATCGGTTTTGAGGTGAAGAAGATTTCCAGCTCTAAACGTCTTCGGACCGATCTCCTCGTATTCCCTGATCCGCACCTTCTTAAAGCATGTGTTCACGATGTATCGTGTTACCATGGCCTGCTCTTCGATTTCTTTTTGATTCCAGAGAACGGTCTTAAGATCGGTTCCCGGTTTATATACTTGGGTGCTTGCAAGAGCACTCGTCTTAAAGATGAATTTGCTGTTTACGTTCACCAGCAGTTCGGGCGAAGCACCCATCCATGTGCCTGTTTGTGGGGTCGACACGAGTGTGATCAACGCCTGCGGATGTTGCATGCATAGCCTGTCGAACACCTCAAGGATGTCGATATCGTCGGGTACTTCGAAGGACTGGCGTCTCGACGGCACTACTTTTTCAAACAAACCATTCTCTATTGCCGAAACCCCTTCCGCAACAAGCTGTTGATAGTGATTCGATGACTGCTCCAGCTTCGGCGCCGGAGCCTTGGTCATATGAAGCTTTAGTTTGCCTGGTGAGGATAGAGTTTCCGGTATCGGTGTTCCCCTCTGCTGCTTGATCTCCCCGTTATTGATCTTTAAGTGAATATCGGCGGGAAGAAACAGTTTTGCATCTGTCCTGTCGAAACGCGAGATGACGAACCCCGGCTGTGAATCTTCGATTGAAAATTGATCTGGATCAATACTGATCACGTTGCTGCAGATAATAACATTCTTTTCCTGCTGGTCGGGCAATCTCCACAACGAAACCGACTTTCCTTCTTCCAGATAGGTGAACAGCACCGAACGGATCAGATCGAGTTCCCTCAGTCGAGTGGCTGTCACAACTTTCGTCTCCTGCATACTACTTCCTGTCAATAACTGCTATCGTTAGCCTGCTAATACACACAAGCTCGTTTTGTTCGTTCGTGATCCTGATCTCCCAGATGTGCGTCCTCTTACCGATGTGAATGGGTCGTGTTGTTCCTATCACGTAACCGGACTTTATTCCTTTTACATGATTGGCGTTGATCTCGAGTCCTACACAATACTGTGTTTTGAGGTCGACACAAAACGAAGCCGCCATACTTCCGAGCGTTTCCGCAAGGGCAACAGAAGCTCCGCCATGTAACAAACCCAATGGCTGATGCGTTCGGTGGTCGACTGGCATTTTTCCAGTGAGATAGTCCTCGCCCAGGTCAGTGAATTCAATACCGAGGTGAGCCACCATTGTGTTGGCCGACAAGTCGTTGAGCTGCTTCAGTGTAACACCCCTTGTGAGAAAAGACGGGCTGGAAGACAAGTAATTTATTATTTAGGTTATTTTTGCGCCCGTCCCGCGAAGCGGGAGCCCAAAATAGAACTCTGCATCTGTTCGGGCACGTGGGCAAATTAAACCGAATTTGACTTCCAAAAAAATATACATCGTCCGGCACGGACAAACCGATTTCAATATGCGCGGTATCGTGCAGGGAAGCGGTATCGACTCGTCGCTGAACGAACAAGGACGGAGCCAGGCAAAAGCATTCTTCGAACACTTCAAGCAAGTGCCGTTCGATCGTGTTTATACCTCGGCGTTGAAGCGCACGAGGGAAACTGTTCAGAGCTTTATCGACCTCGGCATCCCACACGAATCGTTGGCCGCACTCAATGAGATCAGTTGGGGCAATAAGGAAGGACAAAAGATAACACCCGAAGAAGACGCCTACTATCATTGGATGCTTCGACAGTGGCAGGAGGGAAATACGTCACTGAAGATCGAAGGAGGAGATAGTCCCGACGACATTGCGGCGCGTCAGCGTCCCGCTATTGAGTATATTCTTTCGAAGCCGGGCGACCGCAACATTCTCGTGTGCATGCACGGCCGCGCGATACGGATACTTCTGTGTTTGTTATTGAACTATCCCTTGAAGTCAATGGATATGTTCGAGCACGAGAACCTGTGTTTGTATTTGCTGAATCAGACCGGAACTATGTTCAGCGTCGAGAAGCATAATTATACCGGGCACTTGGTGGGAATACGGCCACAACTAAAAGTAGGCAGCTAAGAACTCGCGAGCACCCGAAGTCAGTCTCCCCGCACCGCGCACCTAAGACCGGAGCTGTTCCAACGCCGACTTAGCCTTCCCATCGATGGAGTTTTTATACTCATGTTTCTTGTAGGTGAGCGCCATTTCAAAATACTTTTTGGCTGTCGGGTAGTCGTGGCTAGCCTGTGCAATGTAACCGAGTTGCAGGGCGGAGTTGGGAGCGAAATACCATTGATTGTCTCCCGACATATCGATTGTTTGCTTGTAGAATATTTTCGCTGCGCTGATATCGCTGGTCTTATGAGCTAACCGGGCACGTCGATAGTAATACTCCACCTGTTCTTTCCTGGTCTTGAGATCGGCAGGAGTGATGGTAGCAAACAGCTCCTTGGCCTCTTTGTAGTAACCGCCGTCTGTGTACAACCGTACTTTCAGGATCTTTGGATTAGGCAAGGTGCCTTCTTTCAATTGTGCATCGGCATGATGATCAGGATCGACTACGTTTCGCCCAACAGATCTGGCCTTTTCAAAATTCGTTTTCGCGAGGTCATTCTTACCCTGCAGATAGTAGGCGAGACTCATTTTGTAATATGAGTCCTTGATGAAGTTTTGGTTCTTGTAATTAGCGATGAACTTCTCGTAAGAAGCGATGGCACCTGTGTAGTCACCTTTTTGTAGATGGATCTCGCCACGAAGGTATTCGATGTAAAACATGGGAAGGCCACCGGGATTCGCGTCGAGTGTGTGGATCAGCTTCAGTGCATCTTCGCTCTGTGAGTTCTTCATCATCATATTCACAGCCAGGAAAAGCGCAAGCCTGTTCTCGGGCTCTGCCTTCAATATTTCCATGAAGCCTTTGGTGGCCTCATCGATCTGCTGGTTGATCAAACCCTTGATCGTATAATACAGCAGGTTCGCTTCGATGTTGAGGGACGACTGGGACTCGCGAAGTTGTTCGAGCTGCGTTTGGCCTGTGATCACCGAGCCTTTCATGCCAAGCAAGCTCATAAAGAAATGATACTTATCCGGAACCGAACCGATCATTACTTCAATAACGCCACTCGTTTTCTTGATCGGGATAAAATCAGGATACTTCTTCAGGCAATCCTGTGTGAGATTATATGCATTTCGGATAGCCCACACGGCATTGAATTCCTGGCCGAGATTCAAGAAGTTAAAACCGCGTTGGAGATTGAGTTCAGCCTGCAGGAACATTGCATCGGCACTGGGTTTTAGATTCCCGAGGTACTTCAACCGTTCACGGAAGTTGACTTCTATCTTTTGGAACTTCGCTTCGTCTTCGCTGATCAGCACATCAAGCGTTTCACAAAAGCTGAGCACATACATCTTGTGAAACTCGTTGGCTTTGATCTTTTCGAGTTGCTTGTAGGCGAGGTCGGTTTGAAGATTGAGGACCAGCTTGTGGATCTTTTGGAGTTCCGGATCGAAAGTCCAGACGTTATCGGCCCGTGATGAAGTTCCCAGAAGCAAAAAAAGGCAGACGATAACGCCTGCCTTTTGTATACCTATGAATGGTGTATTACCCAACTTTCTTTGCCCTTTTAACGGGAGCTGCCTTCTTAGGTTTGTCGTCTTCAATGTGAGTGTCATCAACATCTGCCAGGATCCTTCCTGAGTGCTCGTCTATAACGATCTTTTTCTTTTCACGGATCTCGGCGATCTTTTGAGGGGGGATGATGATGTTACAACCTTCGGCTGCTCCTCTAACTACCCTCACAACGGCTAAACCGTTAGAAAGGTTTGCTCGGAGGCGCTCATAGTATTTCAGAAGCTTGTCTTCTATCTTCTTTCCAGCCTTCTCTCTTTCAGAAAGGAGACGTTTCTCTTCCTCCTGGCTTTCGTTAAGAATGCTGTTCAATTCACCTTTCTTGTTGTCAAGATCTTCGGTGCGTTCTTTGATCAGCGTTTCGATCTTGGCGATCTCTTCTTTCTTCTGTTCGATCTTTTCCTTTGCCTCCTTGATCCGCTTCTCGCAGATCTGGATCTCGAGCTCCTGCAGTTCCACCTCTTTCGTGATCGCGTCGAACTCGCGATTGTTCTTCACGTTCTTCTGCTGCTCGCCGTATTTCTTTACAAGCTTTTCGGCTTCCTTAATGCCTTCTTTGTTCTTCTTGATTACTTCTTCAACTTCCTTCTGTTCGGCCTCGAACCTCGTCAGGCGGGTCCTGTATCCTTCCATCTCATCTTCAAGGTCCTGCACCTCATCGGGCAGGTCACCCCTTAATTTCTTTAATTCGTCAAGTTTAGAGTCGATGGATTGAAGTTTGACCAGCGCTTCCAGCTTCGCTGCAACTGATTGATTTTCCATTATTTACAGGTATCTTATTGGATTTGTAACGGTCTTTGAAAAATTGATCGCAAAAGTACGAAATTTTTCCCTCAAAACCTCGGAAATCAAGTCCTTAGTAAACTGCTCGCTTTCGTAGTGCCCTATATCAGCGATGATGATCTTACCGTCGGAGTCGAAAAACTCGTGGTATTTGAAGTCGGCAGACACAAACACGTCGGCATTCGCCCTGATCGCGTCGTGCAGCAAGAAGCTTCCCGAGCCACCACAGACCGCCACACGTCTAATCTCCGGCTTCACGATCGAAGTATGCCGGACGCAATTTGTATTCATGCTGATTTTTAAACGCTCCAGAAATTCAATTGGTTCCTCAGCCACCTCCAACTCACCAATCATCCCCGATCCAACCTCCTGGTTCTCGTTCTCCAGCCGCGTGATATAATATGCGACCTCTTCGTATGGATGAGACGACCGCAACGCAGCAAGGATCTTTCCCTCCAGGTGAACAGGATAGATCACCTCCGCCCGGACTTCATTCACTTTCTCTTGTATACCTAGTTCTCCGACATGCGGCTCCGCCGACCCCGTCGGCATAAAAGTGCCAGTACCCTCAACAGTGAAGCTGCAGTTCTTATAGTTGCCAATGTTACCCGCTCCAGCTTCGTGAAGCGCAGCAAGTACAGCATCAGCATTTTCCTTTGGAACAAATGTTACCAGTTTGCCAAGGGTCTCTTTCTTCGGCTTCAGTACCTTCAGGTTCGTAAGCCCGATCTGCTCGGCGATCTTACGATTCACGCCGGTATGTACGTTGTCCAGATTGGTATGTATCGCGAAGATGGCAACATCGTGTTTGATGGCTTTGATCACGGTGCGCTCAACGTAATTCTTCCCGGTGATCTTCTTCAGTCCCCGGAACACGATAGGGTGGTGGGCGATAATGAGATTGGCTCCGAGAGTCACCGCCTCGTGAACAACTTCCTCCGTACAATCGAGCGTGACGAGGACCGACGTTACCGCCAGGCCAGGGTCGCCCGTAATGAGTCCACTGTTGTCGTAGTCTTCCTGGAAAGCGGGTGGTGCGAGGGCGTCGAGATAGTTCACCACATCGCCGATAGTAATCATAAGACCTTTTCGGTTAGTTTTGAAATCAAAATTACTAAAGTATCCACTTTCCTTTGTCTGAATGCTGAGGTTGCTGCTGTTCCCGTTTTCCATAATCTACGATTTAATCACCCGAGTCAGGAATCATCTTTACAACATCGGGCAGAAATCTTCATTTCGTTTCGACGTGCCTGTGATCTCCATTGGAAATTTGAACGTGGGCGGTTCGGGAAAAACTCCCATGATCGAGTACATCATTCGACTCTTATCGGCGAATCATAAAGTTGCCACTTTAAGTCGCGGATATGGCAGACGAACAAGAGGATTTCGTATTGCAAACAAATCAGATAACGCAACGACCATCGGTGATGAGCCTTTTCAGCTCTTCATGAAGTTCAACGCCAATGTCATCGTTACCGTCGGTGAAGATCGTGCGTTCGCCATTCCGAACATACTCCAGGAGTTCGATGATGTTGATACAATACTTCTCGACGATGCCTTTCAACATCGCTCCGTTAATCCGAGCTTATCGATCCTCCTTACGGACTACAATCATCCCTTTACCAGCGATTATCTTTTGCCTGCGGGTAATCTTCGTGAGGCACGCAAGGGTGCTTCACGTGCTGATATCATTGTTGTTACGAAATGTCCGTCGCAGAAAGTTGACACAGACCCCCTTACGGCTGATATCAGGAAGTATGCAGGCGATAAACCTGTGTTCTTCACGTCGGTGAAGTATGGAGCGCTTATTCCTTTCGGCAATCTTTCGTTGCCCACTGGTAAGGTTATTGTCGTAACGGGCATCGCCAATCCTGCACCGTTATATGATTACCTGAGGACCCGCTTCGAGATTATCAAGACATTCCGCTACGGAGACCATCATGCGTTCACCGATAATGATGTCAACGATATTCATTACGAAGCACAACAGTTGTCCGACGCCTCGATTCTCACGACCGAAAAGGACATGGTCCGACTGAGGTCATTCGCCACCGTAACATCTCGTCCGTGGTTCTACATCCCCATCGAAGTCGAGTTTCTTAAAAATGGTGCAGATTTTGATTCTTTCATTGTTCAAGCTCTGAACTCTGAACCCTGAACTCTGAACGTTATCTTTGCACCGTGAGAACCCGCGCTCTTTTAACAATCGCCTTTATCGGGCTGAGTCTCAGCGCTTTCTCGCAGGTTAAGCCCGACAGCACCACCGCTCCCAAAAAGGCTCCCGTCCGCACGAAAACCCTCGCGCCCGTAACACAAACCGAAAAGTCCCGCGTCGGTTCGTCGGTTGTCGACGACAGCACCCGAAATCCGTACGGCCCCCGGACAACCCGCTGGACAACCGAACGGGAGATGTTCACGGCCAAGACAAACTTCCGTCCCCTCGATACAACGAACATAAACTATCACCGGTGGACCTACGTCCAGAAGAGCAACAACTTCTACCACGACCTTGGCAACAACGGCACTGCTCTCAACCCCGTCTTCCCGATCATACCGGCAACCATTGGTGCCACGCCGGGATTCAATGCATACGCACCTTACTGGAATGAAGAACTGAAATTATTCGATACCAAATCTCCATATACCCGAATGTATCTCGTTTGGGGGGGACAGGGCCGCGCCGCAACGCGTATCGAATACTCTCGCAACATCACGCCTAAGTGGAACATAAGCTTCAACTACAGGCCAATACTTACCGATAAGCAAGTACTGCGACAAGGACGTGCCGACCGCAATGTGATCAGCCACTATTATGATATTTATACTCATTACACGACCAAGAACGAGCGCTATAAGGTTGTAGCAGCCTATCAGCGTATCCGTCATCGCGTAATCGAGAATGGCGGACTTCAGTTCGCAGCCATCAGTGCAAGTGACTCCAGTTATGAGAATTATTTTGGCACGGTAAGTCCTCACCTAACCAAGGCATCGAGCTACGAACAACATAACAAGTTGCATCTCTTCCACCAGTTCAATATCAAAAAAGTACAGGCCTACCACATCGCCGACTTCGAATCACAGGTCAATTGGTATCGCGATGATCTTTCAATAGATCCTACCGCATACTATGATTGGACTCGAATCGCGAAAAACATGAGAACGGTAGACGGAGCCGTGCTCCCAGATACCATCATCGCCCTTGACAGCACGCGGTTCAAGACCTTTTCGAACCAGGTAGGCATCAAAGGACAGATCGGTAAAAACAACAACCTGTTCTACAATGGATGGCTTAAGTTCCGAAGCTACGATCTTTGGAATAAGTACATGAAAACCGATACCCTTTCACAGCCTGGAAACGCCGTCGAAAAATACATCGGTGGAGAAATTCAATATGCTCTCGATTCGATACAACACATAACCGGTCTGATCGAAGTCCTCGATGGGGGTTATTCGCGAATAGAATCCACCGGGCACATGCGATGGTTCGACTTCACGGCCATTCATCGCATCTCGAAACCGACGATGCTGCAAACCGCTTACTCCGGTCGGTTCGATCTCTGGAACAATAACTTCAAGTCTGTCGAGTCCTTGTACCTGTCGGCCTTTCCCAAAGTTCAACTGGGCCCCATCTTCCTCTCGCCCGGCTTAACCTACACATCGTTCTCGAACTACATCTATTATAAAAAGGCCACGTATCCCAACACTCCCCAAACTGTATTGCCAGTCCAGTCCGAAGCATTCATCGCTTATGCCACGCCCCAGGCGAGTGCAGAGATCAGGTTTTTTAAGAAGATGTTTTTCCGACCGCAGGTATTATACACGGAGATATTAAGTGATCCGGACGATGCGCTGAGGATCCCTACATGGTTTATGAACGGTCAGCTTTCCTTCGAAGGCAGTTTGTTCAAGAACGCTATCGATGTGCAGATCGGTATCGACGCGCACTGGCGTTCGTCATACAGACCGATGGGTTACGATCCTGCAACGCAAACGTTCTTTAACCAGGACACGGTAAAGCCGCCTTCATACCTGCTGGCCGATGTGTTTCTGAATGGACGTATCAAACGCGGTCGTTTCTTCGTGAAGTACCACAACGTGCTTCAACGATTCACTGGCGTCGGCTATATGCCTACACCGTATTATCGAGGTGTACCCAGCATTGTTGACTTTGGTTTTGAACTGATGTTGTTCGATTGATCTGATCAGCTATGGATAAGCACGTTCTTGGCCTCGAACTTCCGACCGACCCACGATGGGTGAACATCGCCGAGATGAATATCCGCGAGATACTCATCGATCATGCGTGGTGCGAGCAAAAAGCAGCCTCCACGTGTGTGTCACTGATCGTTCAGTATCCCGACCACGAGAAACTGGTCGATATGCTGACACCAATTGTTGCTGAAGAATGGAGCCATTTCGAGCGTGTTGTAAGCGAATTGAAAAAGCGCGGGTTTACGCTTGGGCCAAACCGAAAAGACGAATACGTCGATAGGGTGAAGGGCATTCTGAAAAAAGGTGGTGGTCGGGAAGAACAGTTGGTTGAGAAGCTGCTGATGAGCGCACTCATCGAGGCAAGGAGCTGTGAGCGGTTCCGCCTGTTATGGCACGAAATATCGGACGAAGGGCTAAGTCAATTCTATTATGAGCTCATGGTTTCCGAAGCCGGCCACTACAAGAACTTCCTCGCCCTGGCCAGGGAGTACATGGATGCCGACAAAGTGATGAACCGCTGGCGCGAGATACTCCATGAGGAGGGAGAAATTGTAAAGACCCTCGAAGTTCGCGGCGACCGCATGCATTAAGAGGTTGGATTTGTGTAACTTTTATGCTGGTCGCGAGTTGACCAGTAAAGTACCACCAAATCCATTCCTATGATCGCGAAGCTCTACCGTTCAGCAATCCGAAATCTCTCAAGAAATCGCACGGCCTCGATACTCAACATCAGCGGCATTGCCATTGGGATTGCAACTTGTCTGCTGATCGCCATTTGGGCGGAACGAGAGTTATCGTTCGATGACTTTCATGCAAACGTCGATCATAAGTATCGTCTCTGGAATACTTTCCATAGTGAGAGCGAAACGTTTTCGCAAGCACCGAGCGGTATTGCCCTGGGAGCGCACCTCCCGAAGCATATTCCTGCGATAACCAGTGCGTGCCGGATCTTCAACGGGAGCTACAAAGTCCGCTACGAGGATAAAGCATTCTTTGAACCTCGGATCATCATGACCGATTCGAATTTCTTTTCCTTCTTCTCCTTCAAGCTGCTGCATGGCGATCCAGGTTATGTGCTCCGTTCGCACAACGACATTGTTCTGAGCGAAGCAACCGCAATCAAGTATTTCGGAAGTGCGGAAGCCGCCTTTGGCAAAACACTCATTGTCGACGATCTGCCCATGAACGTCGGTGGCGTAGCGGCTAATGCTCCGCGTAATTCACATATCCAATTCGATGCAGTTATCCCTTATGAGCGATTGCGTCTCTATGGCCTCGAGAATTGGAAAGAGGACCTCGATAACCAATGGATCGGTGGCTGGCCACACACTTACGTGGAGATTGCCGATGCTTCCAACCCAGCCGATGTGTTGTTGAGAGTGAACGAGGTCGTCGAACAGTTCGCAAAAAAAGAATGGGAAGACAACAAGATGTCGTACGACTATTTCATGCAGCCTGTCCGCGACATCCATCTTCAGTCGTCACTCCGCTATGATTCTGCGAATAATGGTAATCTGCTAACAGTACGTGTCTTTATAGCTGTTGCTGTTTTTATACTGATCCTGGCCTGTATTAATTATATAAATCTGACCACGGCAACCGCATTGCGTCGTGCGAAGGAGATATCACTTCGAAAAGTATCCGGTGCGAGTCGTCAACAACTGATGGGGCAATTCTTCTCTGAAACATTCGTGATCTCGTCGGTCGCTGTCGGTATTGCTGTTCTGTTATTACAATTGTCATTACCATTGCTGTCTTTGTGGATGGGACAGGAGTATCACTTCTCCCTCAATCTTGCCAACGTAATGATACTGGCGGGTTTCATCGTCCTGGTCACGCTGGCATCTGGATTCTACCCGTCTGTTATTCTCTCGTCATTTAAGCCGGTGGAGTCGCTCAAAGGCAGGTTCGCAAATAGTGGCCGTGGACAAGTCGCGCGTAAGAGTCTTGTCATACTTCAGTTTACGATCTCTACGGTGCTATTGATAGCAATTCTTACAGTTCATCACCAGATGAACTTCATCAAACAGGCATCGATCGGCTACCGTGCCGATGCATTGGTGACGGTGCAAACTAATGGCGACGCAGCGGTCATCAGCAAATACGACGTCCTTAAGAACGAATTACTTTCCGCGCCATTTATACTTGGCGTTACTCGTCATAACGGCAACGTTGTGGGCGGACTTGGCAATGGATGGATCACGACGCGAAACAACGAAGGCAAAGAAGTTAACACCAGCATCTATCGCATGACCGTCGACGCCGATTATCTCGATACCTATGAAATGGAGTTGGCGGCCGGCCGTACATTCACAAAAGGTACGACCGATACCACGCAAGCAGTGCTGGTGAACGAAGCAGCCGTCAAAAACATCGGGTGGTCGAGTGCACAGGAAGCAATAGGCAAGCCGTTCGGCAGCGGTGAAAACATCAGGTATGTTATAGGTGTTGTGAAAGATTTTCATTTCGAAAGCCTTCACAAGCGCGTCGACCCGATCCTGATCGGGCATGTTCGCGAAGGAAACAGTATTTCATTGCGGATCGACGGTTCTCATCTGAAAGAAGGTATCGCCAAACTGGAGGAAGTGTGGAGCAAAGTGGCACCGGGTATGCCACTAAACTACCAGTTCGTCGACGAACGCCTGAAAGAGCAATACGCCAGCGAACAAAAGATGGAGTCGATCTTCAACATCTTCGCCGGTCTTTCATTTCTTATAGCATGTATGGGACTGTTTGGCCTGTCGACATTCATGATGCAACAACGCACCAGGGAGATCGGTATTCGAAAAGTGCTCGGTGCTCACGAAACCGGGTTAGTGGTATTGCTCACTACCGATTTTTTAAAACCTGTATTGTTGTCGGCCCTCGTAGCGATACCGATCGGCTGGTATGCGATGGATCAGTGGCTTCAAACATTTGCGTATCATACGACCATGGGGTGGTGGATCTTCGCGCTTGCTGTCGCGATCCCTGCGCTGATCGCCACGATCACGGTAAGTGTTCAATCGATAAAAACATCGTTAGTAAATCCCGCGACGACGCTGAGAACGGAATAGCGCGACTCCTGACTCCTGACTACTGTTTCAACAAATATGGTCGGAGGTCGATCCTTCTTGGTCTCTGGTCTTGCGATGTGTGCGCGGTACCCAGTGATTTCGACTCACTCAATTCGTAGTCGGCCGTCCATTCCAGTACGCCCATCGTAACGGAGCCTTCCATTACTATGCGTTTATCGGCATTGCGCATCACCTTGTATTTTAGAACAGGAATTCCAGAATCATTGATCGTGTCGTTCTTTATGAGCGTGAACGACTTGTCTTTGTTATCAACCTTCTCGATTGGAGACTGGTAAAAAACAAGCGCGACAACCCACACCACACAACCCACAACTACCTTCATTATGTCTTTTGTTTCTTCTTCTTCGCAGCAGGGAACAACACGTTATTCAGGATCAATCTGAAACCGGGAGAGTTCGGATGTAGGTTCAGATCGGTAGGTTCTTCGCCAACGGTGTGTTGATAATCTTCGGGGTCGTGGCCACCATAGAATGTCCAGAATCCCTTGCCGAAAACACCGTGTATGTATTTAGCTTCACGGATCTCTTTGTTTTCACCCATGATCACAACATCTGGTTTTACGAGATGTTTCTTGAAGCCTGTTGTTTGTCCATAGAATCCCTTGATCACGCGGGTGTGATTCTGCGTCAGCATTGTTGGAATGGGATCCCACTTTGCAGAGAATTCAAAGATGCCGAAGTAGTCGTTGTCCTGGCGCAAGCCACGGTCCTGGATGTTGTTGTCGATATCCGAGAACTCGTATTGATATGGATCGCGCGAGAGCCGGAAGTCGAGGAACGCAAAGGTGTTTTCGAAGTTGAGCTTGTCCTGGGCAGCGGGATCTGCAGGGTCGCCGTCATACATGCGCTCACAGATATCAACACCGTCGGCAGCAAGGGCTATATCGAACGAATCTGTTGCCGAGCACATTGCGAAAAGGAATCCACCACCGGTAACGAATTCTTTAATACGTTTTACAACAGCAAGCTTTAACTGCGATACTTTTCTGAAACCATGCTTGCGTGCAAGGTCTTCGGCTTCCTTTTGCTGCTCGATGTACCACGGCATGTTCCCGTAGGAGCCAAAAAACTTTCCGTATTGTCCTGTGAAATCTTCGTGGTGCAAGTGCAACCAATCGTATTTGGGAAGCTCACCGTTCAAAACTTCATCGTCGAAGATGATGTCGTAAGGGATCTCGGCGTAGGTGAGCACGAGCGTCACGGCGTCGTCCCACGGCTGTTTGCTTTTGGGAGAGTACACGGCGATCTTCGGATACTTCTCAAGCTTCATGATATCGGTGTTCGCTGCCGGGCTGGCGATCTCGGTGATGATCTGGTTTGCCTGTGCATCGCTGATGATCTCAAAAGAGACTCCACGAACGGTGAGCTCATTCTGAATGGTAGGGTGGTACTTGACCATGAAGCTGCCGCCACGGAAGTTGAGAAGCCAGTCGACTTCGGTTTCTTTCTTGAGGATCCAATAGGCGATGCCATATGCTTTCAGGTGATCTGTCTGCTTATCATCCATTGGAATGAGAAGGTGGTTGGCAGAAGCCAGCCTGGCGATCAAAAGCAGAGAAAACAAAATCGAAAAGCGCATCGTTTCAGCAATTATTCCCGGACGCGTGTAACAATTAATTTCGTTACCAGTCTAAGAGTAAACGTCCCGAAAGGTAAATTTGTCAAGTTTCAGGCCGATAATTTCATGAATTTAATCGAAAATATTAAGGAAGGACTCCGTTCGGTACAAGCCAACCTGCTTCGCTCGGTCCTCACCGCCCTCATTGTTGCTATCGGCATCACCTGTCTCGTGGGAGCATTAACAGCCGTGGAGGGCATCCGCTACACGTTTACCGAAAGTTTGTCGTCACTTGGAGCCAACTCATTTTATATCGAATCGAAGCAGTATCGTAATCGCCAGATGAATGGCATCAACGAAAAACGCTTCAATAAGCTTCAACTGAGTGAAGTTCAGCGTTTTATAGATCGTTTCCAGGTAAATTCAATCGTTTCTTTAAATGCCGAGCTCTCCTGGAACGCAGAAGTCAAATACCGTTCCAAGAAATCGAACCCCAACGTGGTGCTGCAGGGCGCCAACGACGAATACATGGCCCTCAACTCTCTCTTGCTCGAGGAGGGCCGTAACCTTTCAAAACGAGAGAT
The DNA here is from genome assembly GCA_964490505.1 of uncultured Ohtaekwangia sp. Lineage (GTDB taxonomy): Bacteria > Bacteroidota > Bacteroidia > Cytophagales > Cyclobacteriaceae > ELB16-189. Next base: position 271,365 of record CAZBCP010000005.1, read on the forward strand.
CGAATACGGTAGTAAAGTGGCCGTGATCGGGAACAAGGTCTACACACAGTTGTTCGAGAATAACGAAAGTGCCATCGGCAAAGAGATCTCTTTCAAAGGTGTTCAGTTCCGCGTGATTGGTGTGATGGCAAAGAAAGGAGAGATCGCACAGGACAACTACGATAACATGGTGATCTTCCCGATACGTGTCGCCAATCAAATGGCCAGCGGACGAGGTCTCGATTACACACTTTCGATCGGTATCTCCGATCCTTCACAAATGGACATGGCCATGGGCGAAGCAACCGGTCTTATGCGCTCTATCCGTCATGACCGTATTGGCAACCCCGATTCATTCCAGATAGAGAAAAGTGACACACTGAGTGAGCTCAATAGCGTGATGGGCATCATTCAGGGTTCTGGTCTTGGTATTGGATTCATTACCCTCCTTGGAAGCGCAATCGCGTTAATGAATATTATGCTCGTTTCTGTTACTGAACGTACCCGCGAAGTGGGTGTGCGTAAAGCCTTGGGTGCGACACCGTTACGCATTCGTCAGCAGTTTGTAATTGAAGCGATCGTTGTATGCGTGCTCGGTGGTATACTGGGCATTATCCTCGGTATCGCGATCGGTAACCTGCTCGCCGGGGCTATGGGTATCGACGAATTCGTAATGCCCTGGTTCTGGATGTTCTTCGGGATGGTTGTCTGTATCTTCGTTGGTCTGCTCTCGGGATGGTACCCGGCGTGGAAGGCTTCGAAGCTCGACCCGATCGAATCACTTCGATTTGAATAGCGAAGTCTGCTTCCTGTTCTTCTCCAGCAGGTATAACAGTATACCGTCTTTCAATCCAACTTCAGGAACGATCATCTCGGGCGACTTGGCCCACTCCATTACTTTCATGTAGATGTCGCTTGCCGGGACGATCACATCGGCGCGGTCGGGGTTCATCTGCAGCTCGTAGATCCGCTGGTCGAGTGTCTTCGACTTGATCATCTCCATGGTGCTGCGGATCTTTTTTAACGTGAGCGACTTCCCCGGCTTTACTTTCGCGAGCTCGAAGATCTTCGAGATGTTTCCACCGGTTCCGACAGCCGTGATCTTTCCGGATGTTTTGTCGATGTTCTTCTTCACCCACAACTCCATGTCGTTCCACATTACGGGAGAATCGGTATGTTCGAGCACGCGTACGGAGCCGATCTTGAACGATCGCGTCTTCGTTTTCTTTCCATCGACATACAGGTTGAGCTCAGTGCTACCGCCACCCACATCGATGTGAATGTACGATTGATCGGAGAGGTAGGAGGCAATGGCTTTATTTACCATGTCGGCTTCCTCGTGACCGCTGATGATGTTGATGGTTACTCCAAGTTCTTCATAGACGCGCCTGGCAAGCTCTTCGCCGTTCTCCGATTCGCGCATGGCCGACGTGGCGCAGAACATATAGTCGTCGGCTTCATAAAGTTCGATGAGAAGCTTATAGGTCTTCATCAACTTCACAAACTTCTCGATACTCTTGTCGCTGATACGATTGGTCGAGAATACGTCGTGACCTAGTCGGAGGGGGAATCGAACGTATTCAAGCTTTTTGAAGAGCACGCGGGGGCCTTTGTCAAGTACAGTAGAGATCTGAAAGCGGATGGCGTTGGAGCCGATATCGACAGCAGCGAGTTTCATCGCCACAAAGATCGGAGATTAAGTGCGCAGAACAACATGCGTTGGTTTTGATAACATAACAGTCATAAATCCTGTTTTCACAATCGATTACAGTGAAATGAACTGTTGCAATTACCTCGTTGTTTATGTTTCTTTGCAATGCTTATTCAGAAAGACCGAGGGATTGGGCCCGATGACGTCTTAGCAACCTGTTCAACAATACAGAACGTTGTGCTAAATCCCGTCCCGAAGCGAAGGTGCTTCAGGAGCAGATGAGCAGCCACTCTTTTGAGAGTCTCTTTCTGATAGGCAGTAGATTTTATTAAGTAACAGAAAGAGAAGTGAATATCCAGGACATCTTAAAGAAAAGGATCATGGTACTCGATGGTGCCATGGGAACAATGATCCAGCGTCATAAGCTGGAGGAGAAGGATTTTCGTGGCGACATCCTTAAAGATCATCCATACCCGCTCAAGGGAAACAACGACCTGTTGAGCGTTACCCGCCCCGACATCATTAAAGACATACACCGTCAATACTTCGAAGCCGGAGCCGACATTGCCGAGACCAACACTTTTGGCAGCACGTGGGTCGCCCAGGCCGACTACCATCTCGAATCGATGGTATACAAGATCAACTATGAGGCAGCAAAGATCGCCAAAGAAGTAGCCGACGAGTTCACAAAGAAGGATCCGAGCAAACCGCGTTTCGTTGCCGGTTCAATGGGTCCAACTACGAAGCTGGCTTCTATGTCGCCCGACGTAAACAATCCCGGCTTTCGTGCCATCTCTTTCGATGAGCTCGTTGGGGCTTTCAAGGAGCAGGCGAGGGGCTTGCTCGATGGCGGGGTGGATATGCTCTTGCCGGAGACTATTACCGATACCCTGAATGCGAAGGCGGCGTTGTTCGCGATCCAGGAGTTGTTCGAAGAGACCGGTAAGCAGGTTCCCGTCATGGTGTCTGGAACAATTACCGATGCCAGTGGAAGGATCCTTTCGGGTCAGACCGCCGAGGCTTTCCTTGTTTCTGTATCACACGTTCCGTTGTTGAGTATTGGTCTCAACTGTGCTCTTGGAGCTGCAGCGCTGCGTCCTTACCTGCAGGTATTGAATGAAAAGGCTCCGTTCTTCGTGAGCGCTCACCCGAATGCCGGTCTTCCAAACGAGTTTGGTCAGTATGATCAAACACCCGTTGAGATGGCTTCGCAGATCGAGGAGTTTTTAAAAGAAGGTCTCATCAATATAATCGGTGGTTGTTGTGGCTCTACACCGGAGCACATTAAAAAGATTGCGGAAGTTGCCGCGAAATATAAGCCAAGAGTTATCCAGGCAGAGCCTGCTACTGTTTAAGATCAATTAATGAATCCCCATCCCCTTCGCTTAAGCGGGCTTGAAGCCGTAACAATTACGCCCCAGTCGAACTTTGTGAACATTGGAGAGCGCACCAATGTAACGGGCTCGGCAAAGTTCCTTAAGCTCATAAAAGAAGACAAGTTCGAAGAAGCACTCGAGGTTGCACTCGACCAGGTGCGCGGTGGTGCACAGGTTATCGATGTGAACATGGACGAAGGTATGCTTGATTCGAAAGCTGCGATGGTCAAGTTCCTTAACCTCATGGCATCCGAACCCGAGATCGCTGTCTTGCCTGTGATGATCGACTCGTCCAAATGGGAAGTGATCGAAGCCGGGTTGAAATGCATACAAGGAAAGGGAATCGTTAACTCGATAAGTCTCAAAGGAGGCGAGCCGGAGTTCATTCGCCAGGCAAAGCTGGTGCGGCGTTACGGAGCGGCGACCGTTGTCATGGCTTTCGATGAGCAAGGGCAGGCCGACACATACGAACGTCGCATATCCATCTGTAAGAGAGCTTACGATCTTCTTGTGAACGTTGTGAAGTTCCCGCCCGAGGACATCATTTTCGATCCGAATATTTTCCCGGTAGCAACGGGTATCGAAGAGCACAGGAACTACGCTGTCGATTTCTTCCGCGCCGCGAAATGGATCAGGGAAAATCTTCCCGGTGCACACGTGAGTGGAGGCGTCAGCAACGTGTCGTTCAGCTTCCGCGGAAATCAGAAAGTGCGCGAAGCCATGCACTCCGTGTTTCTTTATCATGCGATCAAGAACGGCATGGACATGGGCATTGTGAACCCCACCATGCTCGAGGTGTACGACGAGATCCCTAAAGAGCTGCTGGAAAGAGTGGAGGACGTTTTGTTGAATCGACGCGACGATGCTACAGAACGACTGCTCGAATTTGCCGAAACAATTAAGGGGGCGACGAAAAAGAAAGAGGCCGACGACGAATGGCGAAGCACATCGGTCGAAGAACGATTGAAGCACGCCCTCGTAAAAGGCATCGTCGATTTCATCGACCAGGATACAGAAGAAGCCCGCGTTAAATATGGTCGTCCGTTGCTGGTGATCGAAGGTCCGCTGATGGCGGGCATGAACGTAGTTGGCGATCTCTTCGGCGCCGGCAAGATGTTCTTGCCCCAGGTGGTGAAGAGTGCGCGCGTGATGAAGAAATCCGTCGCTTACCTGATGCCTTACCTTGAAGAAGAGAAGAGGCAGAACGGCGGAGTAGGGAAAGCTGCCGCAAGAGTTTTGATGGCAACTGTAAAAGGCGACGTGCACGACATAGGCAAGAATATCGTCGGGGTTGTGTTGGCATGTAACAACTACGAGATCATCGACCTCGGTGTAATGGTGCCACCTGAAAAGATCATCGAGACCGCAAAAAGAGAGAAGGTCGACATCGTTGGATTGAGCGGACTCATCACGCCTTCGCTCGACGAGATGGTTCACGTAGCCAAAGAGATGCAGCACGAGAAGATGGAGCTGCCGTTACTGATCGGTGGCGCAACGACTTCGCGGATCCACACTGCCGTGAAGATCGATCCGGTTTACGATGGGCCCGTCGTTCACGTATTGGATGCGTCGCGCTCGGTGCCCGTTGCCAGCGAACTTATCAGTCTCGAAACACGAAAGAAGTTCAAAGAGAACATCAAACGCGAGTACCGCGACCTTCGCAAAGATCACGAGAGCAGGCAACAGGAAAAGAATTACATAACACTGGCCGACGCCCGCAAGAACCGCGTGGCTATCGACTGGAACATGCAGGAGATAACGAAGCCATCATTCCTCGGAACAAAAATATTCAATGAATTCCCGCTCGAAGAGATCCGTAAGTACATCGACTGGACGCCGTTCTTTCAGACATGGATGTTATACGGGCGATATCCCGGGATCTTCAATGACCCGAAAGTGGGAGAGGAGGCAAAGAAGCTCTTCAACGATGCCCAGGTAATGCTTGATAAGATCGTTAAGGAAAAATCACTGACGGCAAATGGTGTGATCGGTTTCTATGCAGCATCTGCTACGCCCACCGACGACGTTACGTTGTTCACCGACGATGATCGTACGAAAGAGCTTGCAACGATCCATTTCCTTCGTCAACAAAATAAGAAAGCGCAGAATCTGCCCAACTTTGCCCTGAGTGATTTCATAGCACCTGCCGAAACCAAGAAGAAAGATTATCTCGGGATGTTTGCAGTGACGGCGGGGATCGGCATCGAAAAGCTGATTGACAAATACAAGGCAGAGCACGACGACTACTCGGAGATCATGGTGAAGGCGTTGGCCGATCGGTTGGCGGAAGCTTTTGCCGAGATGATGCACGAGCATGTTCGCAAGCAACATTGGGGTTACGCGAAGTCGGAGAACCTTACGGAAGAGCAACTGATCAAAGAAGAATACCAGGGCATTCGTCCCGCGCCGGGGTATCCTGCGTGCCCCGATCATACGGAGAAGAAGACATTGTTTGAACTGCTCGATGCGGAAGCGAAGTGTGGTATTCGTTTAACCGAATCTTATGCGATGTATCCGGCATCTTCGGTAAGTGGTTATTATTTCTCCAATCCCGAATCGAAGTATTATGGCCTGGGCAAGATCGACAAAGACCAGGTATCGGAATATGCGAAGCGCAAGAATATGGATCTTAAGGAAATTGAAAAATGGCTTGCGCCGGTGTTGGCTTATTGAAATATGATTTCACTCAAAGGACGCAATGATTTCACGCAAAGGACGCAGAGGGAGTTTACGCAAAGGGAATGCAGCGCAAAGGGTGCGAGGATGTAAGGTTTTCTGTTTGCCTTAATTCGCTTGCAGAATGAAATTTGTGAATGAATGAAAATGAACTCTCTTATAAAATTATTGGGATTGCTCTTAAGCTTCACTCGGCGCTCGGACCTGGTTTGTTTGAATCAGTATATGAATGCGCTCTGTCGTATGACCTTTCTGCCGCGGGCCTACAGGTCGAGAAACAACGGCCGATCCCATTTGTGTATAAGGGTATTACAATGGAATCAACTTTTCGTGCGGATTTTCTTATCAATGACAAAGTGTTGATCGAGATGAAGGCAGTCGAAACACTCGCTCCAGTTCACTTTGCACAAACATTAACCTATCTAAAATTATCAGGGAAGAAATTGGGCTTGCTGATCAATTTCAATGAAAAGCATCTCAAAAACGGAATCCACAGAATAGTAAACAACCTTTAGCGCCTTTGCGATGCACTACCTTCGCGCCCTTTGCGTGAAAAAACAAAAAAATGAAAGTAACAGACCACCTCAAGAACGCCAACGGCAAAACTCTTTTCACCATCGAGATACTTCCTCCCCTGAAAGGAGAGAACATTCGCAACCTCTTCGATAACATCGACCCCTTGATGGAGTTCAAACCTCCATTCATCGATGTCACCTATCACCGTGAGGAATATGTGTATCGTAAAATGCCCGGCGGACTTCTCGAAAAGATATCAACACGCAAACGTCCCGGTACTGTCGGTATTTGCGCTGCCATACAAAACCGTTATAAAGTCGACACCGTACCTCATATCATTTGTGGCGGCTTCACCCGCGAAGAAACAGAGAACGCACTCATCGACCTGAACTTTCTTGGTGTCGACAACGTGCTCGTCCTCCAGGGCGATGCCATCAAAAGCGAGTCGAAGTTCGTTGCAGAACCCGACGGTCATAAATACGCATCCGAATTATTAGGACAGGTGGTTAACATGAACAACGGCAAGTATCTCGACGAAGAACTGCAGGTTGCCGACCACACTAATTTTTGTATCGGCGTTGCCGGCTATCCAGAGAAACACTTCAATGCACCGAACCTGAAATCGGATCTCAAATACCTGAAGCTTAAAGTCGACATGGGTGCCCAGTACGTGGTGACACAAATGTTCTTCGACAACAAGAAGTACTTCGAGTTCGTGGACCTCTGTCGCGAGAATGGCATCAATGTGCCGATCATTCCCGGTATCAAACCGCTGACCGGCAAGGCGCAGCTTTCCGTCCTCCCAAAGACCTTCAATATCGATATACCGGAGGCCCTCGCAGAAGAGGCCGACAAGGCCAAGGATAATGCTGCCGTTAAGGAAATTGGCATTCAGTGGGCCGTCGAGCAGTCGAAGGAGCTTATGAAGGCGGGTGTGCCCACCCTGCATTTCTATTCGATGGGCAAATCCGACCCAATCTACCGGATTGCGAAAGCGCTGTTCTAGGCTGTTTTTCGCGTGGTATGAACGGTAAAATATCGAGGTAACCCGGTCCGCATACGATTTAATTGCCCGAAAAGGCCGTTTTTTACTCGGCTTGCATACTTTTTTTTTCTAAGTTTGGTCTATAAAACCAAAACAACACAGACATGACTAAGAGATTCTTTGCAATTCTCCGCTATAGCTCGGTCGTTGCACTGATGGCGAGCCTTTTCGTCCTCAGCGGATGCGGCAGCGACGACGACGGTCCGACAGCATTCTCTGGCACTACGCTGGAGTTCCTGAAGCAGGACAAGTTCAAACAAGCATCGAACGGTGGAGACGCCGACAATTCTTTCGATTCGCTGGTGATGTACCTCGATAAATTCCCTGAGCTTGAAACTTACCTCACAGGTACAGCTGAATTCACGTTGTTTGCACCCAGCAACAAAGCATTTGTTAACCTTACTGCCCTTCCCGGCTTGACCGACCCTGACCAGGTGAACCCTGATATCATCAAGGGCGTGCTCGCTTACCACTTCGTGCAAGGCAAGAAGATGAAGACAGACCTTTCTTCAGGTGCTTCTATCACAACTCTTTTCCAGAACCCGATCAGCGGCCAGTTCGAAGCGATCACCGTTAACTCCGACGGAACATTGAAAACAGGTTCTCAAAACCCTTCTATCCAGATCACAACATATGACCAGGAAACAGGCAACGGTATTGTTCACACTGTGGCAACGGTGTTGATCCCTGTATCGACTGGTGGAACGCTTGCTTCTATCCTCGGTACCCTGGGTGCTACGGTTCTTCTTGGTAAGGACTTCACTTACATGGCTTACCTGATCACCATCGCAGACCTTACTGCTGAGGATGACGATACATTCACTGGAATTATCGCGGACAAGACTGCAAAACTTACCTTGTTGGCAATCCCTAACCCTGTGTTCGAAATGGCATTCGAGTCGACAGATCCTGTTACTATCAAGACAGCAATCGCGACAAATTTTGGCCCCATTGCTCGTGCTATCCTTGAGAACCATGTGCTTGACGAACAATACAGTGTGGCACTTACAGGAGAAGGCATCACTAAATTCGCTGATGCTGGTGCATTCATAGTTGCTCACTCTGGAAACCCGGCATATATTACAACAGGCCTCACTGCAGAGCAGTGTTCTTGCACAACAGGTATCTTGTTGTCACAACCTCAGACTGGATCTGAAACGCTTTCAAATGCTCCGATCCTAATACCCGACATCTCTTCTGAAGTTGGTATCTCGAATGGTATTCTCCAGGTAGTTGGTGGAATCTTTCTTCCCTAATTCACACCGAAGTCTTAAAGGAAAGGCTGTCCGTTCTACGGGCAGCCTTTTTTTATTTCAACTGGATCAGCTTTGGCACGAATAGACTAAGATAGGGGAAGACGCCCCCGCCATGATCGGCACCTTCGAGCTTCGTTAGCGTCACCACTTCTGCAGAGGCTCCATTGGCGATGAGCTTGTTGTATGTGGTAACAGAGTTTTCGTAGGGAACGGTGGTGTCCACATCGCCATGGAACATGAACATCGGGATAGTTGGCTTCCAATCGGTGAGGCTGTTCTCATTAAAAGCATCGACGATGTATTTGTATTTGGTATCGGTATCAATATTGGCGAGCAGGTCGGCGTTCATGAGGTCTGGTATGACATAGGTGAGCTCGTCGTTGATCTCATTGTTTGTCTTGGAGCCGCTTACAAGAGATGGGATGTTGTCGGCGTAGGGTTCCTTGAATACATCGGTGAGTGGTTGTGTCCAACCATAATGTGTTTTGTAAGCCTGTGCTACGAAGGCCAGGTAGAAGGGTTGTTCGTAATATTCGAGGCCAAAAAAATACTCCTGCATTCCCTTGATATCATAACCTCCGGAAGAAGGGAAGGAAGCAACGAGATCAATGCCTTCCAGTGGCTCTGCTTCGATCGACTTGTGTGTTGCCATGGTAGCGTAGCCGCCCTGGGAATAGCCAGCCAGGAATAATTTTCCGTTGAACGCGACGCCTTTGTCAGAAGCGAGATCACGCGCTGCACGTACGGCGTCCCGAACCGCTGTCGCTGTTGCTTCTTCGACGTAATATGGATGAAGTACACTTTTTGAGCTGCCGAAGCCGAAGAGATCTGGGGCTACTGAAATAAATCCCGGCGAGGCCAGGGCGGAATAGAGAACGAGTTCAGGATCTGCCAGCGGAAGGGCGGAAGGAGCCTCCTTATAAGCAGCTATGGTTCCATGCTGGAAGCTAACGATCGGTGAGGCTGACGTGGTCTTCTGTGGCAGCGTTACGATTGCCGATGCCGTTATCTCCTGCCCTTTGTATTCCGATTTATAGGTGATCCGGTAGAGCTCAACATCGTATTGCAGGACGCTGAGGTCCACATCAAGGTCAGACGCAGCACCAAGAAACAGCTTAAGCTCTCCGGCCGTGCGGCCCAGGATGTTCTCGGCGCTGACGAGTACGCGCTCGGGTTTAACAGCGTTGTCGTCATTACATGCAACTACAACAACGCAAAGCAGTGCCAGGACCGTGTAGGTCCTCAGCGGGGTGTAAAATTTCATATGAGTACTACGCCTCCTTTACCTGAAAAGTTCGTCAAATGTGAGCGATACATAATACATCGCTCCTATGTTGGGACCACCGAGGCTTTGGAAGTATTTCTGATTCAACAGGTTCGAACCGCCAATCTTCAGCACCGATTTGATGTCGGGTATCTTATAAGAGATCTGTGCGTCGAGCGTGCTGTATGCAGGTACCATGCCGTTGGCCGGAATGGTGAACGAAGATTGCCAGAGGAACTCGGCCTGCCAGCGCCAGGTTACATTGAATCCCAATCTTTCAGTGACCTTACGGTTCCCGAAAGAGAGGTTGGTCTTGTGCTCAGGTGTGTTGAACTCCGACATGAATTGATCTGGCGGAGGTGTGTGCTGCAATACGTTCCAATTGTAATTGCCACTCAACGTATAACCACGAGGCAAGCTGTAGGTCAAACCCAAAACGGCGCCTTGTGATGTAACGCGATCTGTGAAATTGGTATAGATCTGTGCGGTATTGCCATCAATCACTTTAGTATCGGGGTCGATCGTGAGCGCCTCTCCGTTCAGGATCGTTGCATAGTTTGGAGTGCCGTCGGTGAGCTGATTAGCGATCCTTACACGCACCTGGGTGATGAAGTCGTTGTAGATGTTATAGTAATAAGCAGCATCGATCATGAGCTCGTTATTGATCAGGCTTTTGAAACCGACTTCGACGTTCTGAACGCGCTCGGGCTTAACGGGTTTCCACTCAAAGGGCTTCAGCAGCGCTATGTTTGCCGGGTCGAATATGGCAGCTTGTGTAGAGCCGCCGTCAAACACTGCCTTAGCATATTTTTCGACGGAGAATCCATCGAACGAAAGATTTTGACCAGTAGTTGATTCTCTGCCGAGCTGGTATTTTTCATAGTAACGAGGTAAACCGCCCAGCAATCTTGCAGTAAGGATACTTAAGTCGATGTGTTGTCCTTGCGTACTCGGGATCCTAAAACCTGTTTGATACGACACGCGGATGTTGGTGTTCTCACTGATCTTATACAGTACCGACAATCGTGGATTGAATCTTCCTTTGAAGTTGACGTTCTTGTCGAAGCGCCCGGAGGCTGAGAGTTTCACTTTACGCTCGCCAAGCCATTTACCGGCCTGTGCATACGCGCCAAATTCCGAGATCGTAATGGGTGATGTGGCGTCGTCGAAGATCGTTCCGTTGGAACGAAGATCATACATCTTATAGCTGGCGCCTGCCTGGAGCTCCATGAATTTGATCTGGTTCTTGAAGTCATACTGACCTTCGCCATGATACAGGCGGGTGTGATCGGCAAAACGCGGGCCTTTTGGAATAGTGCCGTTCATAGCCTGATCCTTGATCTTCTTGAACTCGGCAGAGTTTGGATCAAGATGGAAGCGGCCGTCGACGTAATCTCGTGCAGTTTGGAGAGCTGCATTCTGGATCGCCAGCTTTTCGTTAGCCGGAAGGGTATTGAGGTCACCAGGCTGAAGGCCCTGGTTGTAAAGGTAGCGAAGATACTCCGTTCCAAAGGTGGCAAGGTAACCCGACACATCGCTAAACAACGGGTTGGAATTACCTACTGCAATGTCGTTTATGCGCTTGGCAAGAAACTCCGTAATATAAGAATCTCCTGAGTTCTCAATGGTTGTATAAGCCCTGACAAAAAAGTTATCGCCACGAAGCTGTGCGCGTATTTGCTGAATGCCGAAGTTCTTCAACGAATAACGCTGTGCACCGGTGTAGATACTTGTTCCAAATCCTCCATTGTATAGCAAGCTCGCTTCTATCTTATCGTTGATGCGATAATAAAGACCTGCATTTGCCTTTATATTCTTTGCATTGTAGTTGATGAGATCCTGCTCTTTGTAGGGAGTGACTGAAACAACGGTACTGGGGAGGTCTCCTGCATCGGCATAGCTAAGCGCAGACAAGCCGGGCGCGAATATGTTATTGTATTGTGCACCCTTTGAGCTCGCGAATGTTCTCCAGTCAGAACTCAATGGAAAGATTGCAAGGTTTACTGATGCCTCATCGCCCATGTAGTGAAGGCGGTCGGCGCCAGGATTGTTAACAGTCTGGAAATTCACATCCGATAAGTTGAAGAGCGGCTTACCGCTGGCGTCAACAGGAGTACGGGCAATCTCACGATCGGTAGCATCGGTGCCGTGCCAGTCGAGCGCCTGCATATATGAGCCGTTGATCTTGAATGCGAATTTGTTGTTGAAAGATTTCGCGTAACGGATGGCACCTTCCCAGACAGGGTGGGGGCTTGCGTCGGCATTGGCGCCAATGTGATTGACACCCGACTTCACAAAAGCACTAAGTCCCTGGTAGTCGAATGCGTTCTTGCTGTTCACCAATAATATTCCATTGAATGCATTCGGGCCATAGAGAGCCGATGAAGCTCCGGGAATTAGCTCAACACTTTCGACATCGAGCTCCGAAGGACCATTTAAGTTACCGATTGGGAAGTTGAGCGCTGGAGCTTGCGTGTCCATACCGTCGGTGAGCTGAACGAATCGCGTGTTACCGGTTGAGTTGAATCCGCGTGTGTTGATGATCTGGAAGTTGATACTACTGGTCGTTACGTCAACGCCCTTGAGATTAGCGAGACCTTTGTAATAGTTATCCGCAGGTGTGGTCTGAACCGCGAGTATGTCCATCTTTTCGATCGACACCGGCGATTCCATAATTTTTTCTTCGACACGCGATGCGGAGATCACAACCTCCTGGCCAAGCAGTGTCGCTTCTTCCATTTTAATTTCGAGATTGGTAACGCTTGGATTGGTGACCTGGACTTCCTGCGTGGCATACCCCACAAATGAAACGACGAGTGTGAACGGGGGATTATCGTTGACGGTGAGACTGAACTTTCCGTCGAGGTCGGTTACGGTACCGATCACACGTCCCTTCACGATGATGTTGACACCGGCGAGACCTTCGTTATTCTCATCTTTTATGGTGCCGGAAATGCTGGTCTGCGCAAGGGCAGCGCCGCTGAAGAAAAACAAAAACGCTACGAACAGGTATAGTCTACTCATGGTCTCTTGTTGGGTTGTAGATACCTACAAATTACAAGAAAAACCACAAATTCAAACGTTTGAGGCTAGGTAGTCTTGCGGAGATATTCGACAAATTTCTCGCACAACGCGTCCATTTCGCGGGCCATAAACTCATCGCCTGTTGCACGCAATACGCTTTGCGACATTCCGCCGATAGACTCAATATAGAATCGCTTCATCTCTTCGACAGGCATGTCCTTGGTCCACAGATCGATGCGAAGCGTATTCTTTTGTTGATGATCCCACACCGAAATGCTGATCGCTTTCGTCTCGGTCAAGCCGCCTTCAGGTTTATCGTTGGCATCCCACTCGATCTTGTCGGGGACATTGTTGTTGTCTAGCTGGATATTGAATTGAATGCTGGAGGTTCTCATTTTTTATCGGTTCTGTAAAAGTTCACAAAGAAAGTCATTGAATCTGGATTTCGAAGAGCCCCGGCGTTGATCACTTTCTCCGGGTCTTTTCCCATCAGTATTTTTTTTACGGGTGTTTCCGTTTTCTTTCCGCTGATCGTATACGGAATGTCTTTCACTTCCACGATCTCGTCGGGCACGTGCCGCGGACTGTATTCATTTCGAAGTGTGTGATTGATCTTCTTCTTGAGCTCCTCAGTAAGCTGATGACCGGGTTTCAACACCACGAACAACGGCATATAAAATTTACCGCCGGTTTTCTCGACGCAAATGATCAGGCTATCCTGCACTTCCTCAACTTTATCCACGGCACGATAGACTTCGCTGGTCCCAATACGAACGCCGCCGCGATTGAGAGTAGCATCGCTACGTCCATAGATCACGATGCCTTCATGATCGGTAACTTCGATCCAATCTCCGTGACGCCACACGCCAGGATAAGTGCTGAAATAACTATCCTCGTACTTCGAGAAATCTTTGTCATTCCAAAAGTATACAGGCATCGACGGCATCGGCCTGGTGATCACCATTTCACCCACTTCACCGACCACAGATTTACCATCATCGTCCCATGCTTCGAGGCTGCAGCCCAACGCACGACACTGGATCTCTCCCGAATAAACAGGCCACAACGGGTTGCCGCCCACGAACGCACTGCACACATCGGTACCACCACTCATCGATGTAAGCCAAAGATCTTTTTTAATATTTTGATAAACGTATTCGAAGCCTTCCTCCGGCAGCGTGCTTCCCGTTGAACCAATAGACCTCAGGTGCTTAAGCTCAGGAGCCTGCAGATGTGCCTTGCGACAAGCCAGGATAAAACCGGCACTCGTTCCGAAGTGATTGACCTTCGCTCTATCGGCAAATTCCCACAGCCGGTTGAGATTCGGAAAACCGGGATGACCATCATACAGCACAGCTGTCGCACCACACAACAGAACCCCTTGCACGTAGTTCCACATCATCCACCCGGTAGTTGTATACCAGAAGAGCCTTTCATTCTCATGGAGGTCGTTGTGGAACGTGAGGTATTTGAGATGTTCCAGTAAGATGCCACCATGTGAATGCGTGATGGCTTTCGGAAGACCTGTGGTGCCGGACGAGAATACGATCCAGATCGGGTGAGAAAAAGGAACCCGGTTGAAAGTCAGTTGAGCATCCGGGCTAGACACAGCTTCGTTCCAACTTTCCTTTCCTACGATGACCACCTGTTTTATCGACGGAATTTGATTTGCTATTTCGTTGACCGTCGTAATCTTATCATAAGTCTGACCTTGATAAGTGTAACTATCGACGGCGATAAGAACTTTCGGTTCTATCTGCAGAAATCTCTCGACAACCGAAAGTGTTCCAAAGTCAGGCGAGCAGCTCGACCAGACAGCACTGATCGAGTTAACAGCTAAAAAAGCAATAGTGGCTTCGGGAATGCAGGGAAGATAGGCCGCCACCCGGTCGCCCTGTTGTACACCATTTTTTTTCAGGAAATCGGCGAACGAAGCAACTTTCTCCTTTAGTTCTTTCCAGCTTACTTCTTCCAGGTCTGTTGTTTCCGATCCAAAGATGACGGCAGGTCTCGTGTCGCTGTAATTTCTGAAAACATGTTCAGCAAAATTCAACTCAATACCTTCGAACCATTTTGTGTGAGGCATCATGCCTTCAATCGGCTTCTTGTAATCGCCACTGTACTGGATCTCGAACCACTCGAGCATCGACTTCCAGAACTCATCGGGCTTATCGACAGACCACTTCCATAACGAAGAATAGTCGCTATGTCCCATGCTTTTCATGTACTTCGTGAGGTTGGCATTTTCGACCACCTCGTTCGACGGTTTCCATAAAAGCTTTCTTTCGCTCATAGCATTTTCAACGCCATTATCTTATCGAGCTCCATCTGTTTCTTCAGTGTTTCGAGATCATCGAACTTGGCATCTTTCCGGATCGTACCCATCAGGTTCACCTTAAGGGTGTCGCCATAGATGTCTTTATTGAAGTCAAAGATATTCACTTCAATGACCATCTTCGTCCCATCCACGGTTGGACGATTACCGATGTATAGCATTCCTTTCAGATGTTCGGATTCGTGCTCGATCGTTACGGCATAAATACCGTAGGCGGGAACGAGCTTGTCGTTCGAGTCTATGTCGATGTTGGCGGTGGGGTAGCCGAGCACACGACCAAGCTTATCGCCTTTTACAACGCGACCGGTAAGCGAGTAGGGGCGTCCCAGAAAATGATTGGCTGTTGCGATGTCGCCTGCTTCAAGGGCTGCGCGGATCCTCGATGAGCTCACTCCAATGTTGTCCACATCCTGCCGCGGGATCTCCTCTACTTCGAAGCCGTAGCTCGGAGCGTTTTGACTGAGCTGTTCGAAGCTGCCTTCGCGATCTTTACCGAACTTATGATCGTAACCGATAACAAGTTTTTTGGTCCCAACCCTGTTAACCAGGATGTTCTTTATAAACTCGGTGGATGTAAGTTGGGAGAACTCCCGGGTGAAGGGAATGCGCAGCAGATGTTGGATTCCCTGTTCTTTTATGAGCTCTGCTTTTTCTTCGAAAGTGTTGAGCAACAGGTGGGGCGTGGCACCTGGTTTCAGAACATATCTTGGATGAGGCCAGAAGGTTATCACTACAGTCTCTCCGCCATTGGTGCCGGCGATCTCTTTCAACCGGTTTAAGATCTTCTGGTGACCCACGTGAACGCCGTCGAATGTGCCGCTGGTAACGACAGCATTTTTTACGGGATTAAAATCATCGACGTTGTAGTAGATCTTCATGCGGCCTCAATATCCTCAATCTGCAGCGCATCTTCCAAACGAAATGCTCCTATGCGGGTACGGCAAAGTTCGGCAAGATAAGCACCTACTCCCAATGCAGCGCCGAAGTCCCTGGCAAGACTGCGTATGTAAGTTCCTTTGGAACACACGATCCTGAAGCTCACCGATGGTAATTCGATAGCAGTTATATCGAAGGCAGTGATCGTGACCTGACGACTCTTCAACTCTGCTTCTTTCCCTTTGCGCGCCAACTCGTACGCACGCTTGCCGTCTATTTTTATTGCCGAGTGCATAGGTGGTACCTGGTCGATCATACCGATGAACTTTTGGGTCACCTCGGCTATTCGTTCTTTAGTTATACTGCTGATATCTGCAGCCTCGGTGACCTCTGTTTCGAGATCGTGAGACGGAGTGGACTGACCGATGATAAACCTCCCGGTGTATTCTTTTTCCTGTGCCTGGTATTCGTCGATCCGCTTGGTCATCTTGCCTGTGCAAATGATGAGAAGTCCCGTGGCGAGCGGATCTAATGTGCCGGCGTGGCCTATCTTTTTGATCTTTAGTCTTCCGCGGAGCTTTCGAACGACGTCGAATGACGTCCACTCCAAGGGTTTGTTGACCAGGAGAACACGATCAGATGATTGCGAGTCCGCCATGGAAATAGTAGAGGAGAAGGATCACAACGCCAGCCACTATGCGATACCAGCCAAACCACTTGAACCCGTGTTTGGTAAGGAAAGAGATGAACGATCGAATGGCAAGAAGTGCAACGATGAACGCGATGATATTGCCGACGATGAGAATGCCGACCTCGTTCGAAGAAAAACTGCCGCCCTTCAAAAAGATCTTCAGTAGCTTATAGCCTGTTGCCGCAGCCATAGTTGGAACGGCAAGGAAGAATGAGAATTCCGCGGCAGTTGTCTTATTGAGTTTTTGAAAGAGGCCACCGATAATAGTAGCAGCTGATCTCGAAACGCCCGGTACCAGTGCGATCAATTGAAACACACCGATCATGAATGCATTTCTCTTCGAGGCTTCAGTACCTGTCGCGTCCTTGAACATCTTATCGACAAACAGAAAAAAGATACCGCCGGCGATCAACGCCCACGCAACAACATCAACTCGCTCGAGGAGTTCGTCTATTGCGTCGCCCAAAAGAAATCCAACGACAGCTGCGGGAATAAAGGCGATGAACAATTTTAAATAGAAGTCGAAGCTCTTGAAGAATCGTTTCCAATAAAGAATAACAACCGACAAAATTGCTCCAAGCTGAATAGCCACAGTGAATGTCTTTGTGAAATCGTTGGGCTCAATACCCAACAACGCCGTTGTTATGATCATGTGCCCGGTCGAAGACACAGGAAGGAACTCGGTAAGTCCCTCGACGATTGCCAGTATAATGGCATCGAGATACGACATGACTACTTATCTTCTTTTGGAGTATGGAGGATCGCAAAAACCTCCACGATAAAACCGGCGAGAACAACTACAGGACTGAGGGTGATCCCCAGGAAACCAAAACCATGTGGTTCTGTGTCGAGCATCATGATTATGAATCCCACCGTTATAATTACCAACCCTGCCACCATCATCTGGTAGTTCTTTTTACCGAAAGGAAGTTTGTTCATGATCTAGTATAGCTCGTCGAGAGAAAGTTTCAAGTATTTGCTCACAGCGCGGTAGGTGCTGAGAACGGCCACAAAAATACCCATTAGTATCAGACTGCCAAGAAGGACAGCCATTCGCGACCTGTTTTGGATGAGTTGAAGGGCATCTATTCTGTCGGTGGCGAAGGTCACAAGGCCGTAAATAATGCCCCCGGCAAGTAATCCGGCACCCAGCCCGTGCAAAGCGGCTCTAAAGAGGAAAGGACGCTGTATGAACCAGCTTTTGGCGCCAACCAGCTGCATGCTGCGGATAAGGAAGCGTTGCGAGAACAGGGCCAGGCGAAGCGTATTGTTGATAAGCACGACCACGGCGACCAGCAGCAGTACGGCAACCCCCATCAGCACCAGGCCAATTGTCGCCATGTTCTCGTTCACCGATGTGATCGTGGTCTCGGGATAGTCGACCTCGAATACGCCGCTGATCTGCTCGACCGTTTTTTTGATCTGTGCGAGCTCTTTTTTGTCCTGGTAGGCGGGATCGATCAATACCACGAACGAATCTCTCAGGGGATTCTCCCCGAGGAACTGGCGGAAGTCTTCGCCTGTGTCTTTTATAAATCTATCGGCTGCGGCTTCTTTCGATTCGAACCGTACGTTCGATTCTTTTCCGTCTTTCGGAATGAATGGCTGCGCGGAGAGGTTCTTCGCTACCTGCAGTCGTTGTGCTTCGTTGATGTTTGATTTGAGGTAGACCTGGATAGAGACGTTCTGTCGTACGATGCGCTCCAGCTCTTTAGAATAGATGAGCAGGGTCCCGAAAACGCCCGTAACCAGAAGGGCTAGCGTGATGCTGAAAACAGTGCTGACGAATGGATAACTGCCTAACTTCTTCTTTCTGACCTTGAACTTTTGGATCGCTTCTGCCATCGGGCTTAAAGATAGCAATAATGTGCTTACGGCTGGTCATTGTGCGATATGATCTGATCGAATTGAAGGTTACTGCTCCCTTCACCACGACCATTCGTCTTCTTCAAGCCAAGCCATGTGTAAACTTCGCCATTCGTCCATCGTGTTCGACGAAATACTTTAGAGACCTTTGCACCTGATCGTGGAACTTCTTCTTCGAGAAGATAATAGGCTTGAGGGCCGGCAGGATTCTCGAGACCTTCGCGGAGTATGCTTGTCTGTGGTCTCACTTTATCCGGAATGGGATCAGGATCACCTTCAATCGTACGGAGTAGAGCCGCTCGTTGCAGTTGAGTCTTCCTGGTGTCACCCGGTTTACGGACGGAGACGAACGGTATCCAGTTCTCCGGAACGTTGGTCATTGCCTCATAGTTGATCGGCGCATTGTATTGAATGGGTGCCGGGGCTGGTTGTCGGTTCGCTATTTTTTCTTCATGAAACTGTCGTATGCGAAGTGCGGCCTCGCCACCTTTTTCTCCCTGCCCGGTCGAAAGCGATACATGTTTTTCGATACCCCACACCATATTGGACATCTCGTCTCTTATCAGGAGCACTTCTTCGACAGGTTTTCCTTCCTGTATTTTCATGGCAGATTGCGGCAGCACGAGTGTAGCGGAGTTGTTGTTTGAAAGAAGTCTGAACATATCCCACTCCACTTTTCCATTGCGCTGTCGTGTCGACGGCTTTATCCAGAAAGTTTCTCCAAAGTTGTTCTTTACGATCAAACCGGTAACATCGACAAGAGAGCCGACCGACACGGCATTCGGAAGGATGAACCAATCGTTGGAGAATACCAGTCCAAACTCCATGAGTAGCAGTTTGGCAACATCGGTAGTCGCGGGTTGTACGTTGCCGAAGCTGGTCTTGCTGTCTTCAAACTTCCACCACCTCGAATCCGGCATGCCATCTGATTGTATTCTCGAAGGAATGAATGTTTCGTTGTGCGTATTTGGATCCTGACCATCGTTCCTCCCATTGCCCTGGCTTCGGTCGAATGCATACCAATCGATATGACCGCTATAATATTCGGTGGCCTTCATGACAACCGATTCATTTTTCGCAACAGATGTGCAATTGAATTGGTATTCCAGGTGATTCGGTTCCCACGCCGTGTCGTTCGGTCCTGGTTGGTTATAAAGTTTCTCAAACCAAACTACGAAGTTGTTGCCCAGGTTATTGAGATCGGCCTTTGCCTGGGCCGTTGGTTCGCTTGCGTCGGCTTCTTTGATACCGGTAGATGCAACCTGATTTCGCTTGATCGCGGCATAGAGCTCGTAGCCGTCCATCGCTCGTCCATTGGCTGCCACATATTGCTGCAACACTTCTTTATGAGCGAAGATGTGCGCGGTGGTCCTGTCTTCTGCTGGGAGCTCGAACTTAAAGGCTTCGACGTATTGGTTATGATACGGTAGATTTTTTTTGGTCAGCAGTTTCATCCAGTACCGGCCCATATGCAGTCTCACGTTCATCGTTATCTTATAGCCATCGCGCCGAAAGGGAATAACACCCTGCTCTACCAGCACTTCCAATGGCGCGTTGGTTGGCAGCGGATGAGGTGCGCCTTGTGCTCCGCTGTATTCATTTATTTGGGTACTTGAAAGGAACACGCGCGAGTATACGGGAGATCCGGCGTCGTCGGCCTTAAATTCACCCAATTGCCACTGGCGTGTCAGCATCCACAAAGCATCGCGCACTTCGGCCTTTAATGATCTTGTGAAATGTATCGTTCGTGGACGAGCCTCCAATCGATTCCACATCATTATCGTCGGATACTCTTTCCGGTGGATAACAGCGTCGATGTCCAGGAATTCGTTCATAACGGGGCGGATGTGTTGTACTTGGCGATGTGACTATTGTTAACAGAAAGGTTAGCGGCAATCGTAACAGGCTGTGCCGTTGTGCCCATGATCGTTGCAGGAAGCAATTGTGCGAAGTCGGTTTCTTCGATATGCGATGGTTCAACGGCTCTCTTGCGAGCCATATGGAGAGTTTCTTCGATCGCTTCAATAACGAAATTCCAGCTCCAGTTCTTTTTGAATGCGGGTGGCACTACCAGCAACATTGTTTGAGGCGGCTCGCTCGAAGGCTGGTCGTAGTGAAAGGCAATACCCGTGGTTGCCTTCTTCGATGGAATAACCTCGGTCCACTCGTCGAGCACCACCCCACATTGCCTGGAGGTTTTGTTGAACGGTGTTGCGAAATGTGTGGTGTATAATAAAGTGTCGTTGTCCACTACAAATTTATCGGCGTCATTCTCCCGGAACCTGAGCGCTAGCCATCTGTCATTATCTAAAACGGGGAATTGCATCGGTGTCAAGGAGAGATCGTTCGAATGTTTGAAGGCCCATCCGAGACTGCAAACATTTTCCCATACATGAATTTTTTCCCGCACACGGGCAACGCCATGGAGCCAATCGTCGACAGGAAGCAGTCGTTCCGGTTCCCATGCAGTCAGCTTTGTAAACAGTTGTGGACTCTTATTAACAGCATTCTCAAAGCGCGTCCCCTGAGTATTGCTCATGATAAATCGTGGAAGGATCAAACCGTTATCGCCGAGGAGGAGCATTGTCGCTTTCTTGAATTCTTCGATCTTTATGCGGCTATCGGAAGAAGCATCCGCTGTATCGATACTCGCCGAGGCTTCGGTCGTGCGGCGTAACAGCTCGTCCTTCATCTTTACTACCGACAACAGGGCGACTTCTTTTAGGTTCACCAACATTTTTCTTTCCGCACGCAGATCCCAACGTTCCGTCTCAGTATCGAATGGTAGTATGTCGTACTTCTTGTATTCGGGCAATAAAGCTTCAACGGTTGCAATGAACGTTGTGATGTGGGCGTAGTTCAGACTGAGCAGACCTTTCAGGGCACCGAGCGTGGTATCGAAGTTACCTTTTTTTGTAGTAACCATCTGTTGGTAGTTTGCCGGGAATGGCGCGATGTTGGATGTGGAGCTAATGATCCGTTCGGCCTTCTGTAGTATCTCGAGCTTCTCGGATGCGGAAGCTGCCGCATAGCCTCCGATCACCAGCGTGTAATCCGCATCTTTCTTTTCCCAGCGTTTGATCACCTTTTTGATCTTTCCTTTTAGCGATTGTAGTACTCCATCGATACCATCGCGGATAAAACCAATGCCGTTCAATGTGTTATGGAATTTGGCGGCTTTGAGGAATAGCGATGATACAGAACCAAGCAATGCATCTAGATTGTTGAAGTCTGCGGCATATTGATCGAGCAACGTACGATACTGATCTGTCATGGTCGTGACCGTAGCCGCATCGGTTATAAAAGCGATCAGGTTCACGAAGTCCGTTGTTAATCTTTTCTTCGTTTCACTCGTTGGCTCCGAAGCATAATCCTTCAGACCGTCGCTTATCGCTTTGCCGATGGACTTCTCCTGGGCCGAATTCAGAGTTACGCTAAGATTGGTAAGATATTGTTCAGCCAGCGCGACACTATACTTCGTGTTGGTAAGCAGCGTCACTGCCTCGGTCTTCACGGCAGTTAGTGCATTAAGCGTCACGATGAGCCGTCCTCTTGTGAAGGCAAGATCCGTTATGTAAGCCTCGCGGTCGTTAGGTTCTTTTAAGGTCATCAGTTGGGGCAGGAGGGACTTGGCTCCTACCAATAACTTTTTCAGATCTCTGACAAGAGCAGCGATCTCGAAGAACGTGACCTTTCCATTGATTGTCTCGCGATAGATGATATTGACCGTCG
This sequence comes from uncultured Ohtaekwangia sp., assembly GCA_964490505.1. Taxonomy (GTDB): domain Bacteria; phylum Bacteroidota; class Bacteroidia; order Cytophagales; family Cyclobacteriaceae; genus ELB16-189. Next base: position 293,652 of record CAZBCP010000005.1, read on the forward strand.
TGTCCGGGTGATTGGAAAAATTGTAACGAACATAATGTGCAATACGATCGTCGAGTTCCGTCATCGCTTGTGTAGAATCAAGATCCAGGCAAAACAAAAGATCGATCGGTTGCAGGCCGAGATCTTTTTGAGAAACGATCTCCTGCTTATCCGCAACAACCGGCGAGGTGTATTTTATCCTGCAAGCAACATTACTCGGATCCGGGAGAATTGTGGAAAGCCACTTGTTGATCGCCGGTTCGGCAATGGCACGCGGCGTCATCGCCACACTGTTTGGAGTCGTTGCCGGATCCGCTTCTCCATCCAGTTGTAGCGTTACCCGGTGTGTCAATGTAAGGCCGCTCCTCGGCGTTTCGGTCACTTCTATTTCGGGAGGATGCGAGCCCTTGCTGTACGCTTCTGCATTGGCAGCAGCTCTTTCAAAATTTCCCTGTACCACCTGGTAAACCTGTTCGGAGATCGTAAGGTCGCCGATGGCGTCACTGATATCGGCAATACGGTCCACCTCTTCGGCAATGAGTGCTTTTGTGGCATCATCCGCCGCTGGTAAATTCAAGGAAGCGGGTAATCCGAATGGATATTTTTTATTTTGCGCCGAGGCTTTTTGAACGTGCTGTATCAGCTTCAGTCCATCGATCACATTGTTGGCTGCAACCGCTTCAATCGGATCATTGTCTGCCGATACAGTATCATTAAGATTGTCGGCCACCAGAGGGAACGCCTTGCGTAGAGGATAGATATATTTATCCGCTTCCATGCCTGCACCGGATCGCGCATGAAGACCACGTTCGAATTGATATCCAAGCAACGCCCGAAGACTTTGTCCGTTCCGAACGCCTTCCAAAAAGAATTGTGCAAGACGTACGCGATCCGATGTTAGATTGACGGCGAACGCATTTTGTGAATTATCATCTTTATTGGTTTCATATGCATTTCTCAGGATCGCTGCGGTTGTAGCCTGGTTAATGGATGGCGCTTGTATGAAACCGAGATTGCCTTCATCATAAAATACTTTTTCTCCAATGTCCTGCTGATGTCCATTGAGCTCGCGAGCGGTCAATTCCTTTGCCTGCGATTTCGGTTTTATATCGATCAAGACACCGTATGCTCCGAGATAAATTCCTTTCGAAGGCTTACCGTCCTGCGAATTGATGTGACGCTGATAATCTAACTGGAATTCCGCGATACCTGTCTTCCAGGCGTCGATGCGGTAGTTACAACAATCGAGATGCTCGACGAATAATCTCTCGAGTCGCGCGGTCGGTAAGGACTTTAAGACTTCGAGAGCATTGAGAGTACTCTTAAGAGGGCGGGCTTCGGGCCTCAGTTGCAATACAGCCGGTTGGTAAATATAGTCGAGCAACTTAACGCTGTCGTTGCCGGTTATCTCAGGAATGGAGCTATAAAGATGTTGAAATTTACTGCGACCTGGATTTTCCGGGTCGATGTTGATGAAAGGCGTTTCACGGAAGGCCCGGCGGTTTGCGAGATCTTTATTGATCATGAACAATATGCCGGCTTCCGATTGAGCAAGCATCAACGAATGACGAAGGAAGAGATACAGTAATGCAGTGGGGGCGGGTTTCTTCGTTCCGAAGTTTTCCGTCCTTATCATTTCACCGTCCGCGCTGATCAACCATTCGATATAGTTTTTTGAGTCCGTCGTATAGGATCGGATCTTGTTTGTTTCCGATAACGGCGAGTCATCGATCACATGGCCGAGCAAGGCATTGGCGTGATTATGAAATATCTTTTCGAGGATCGGAGGGTTTTGTGGTGGTGCAGCATCAATGAACTTCAAAAGAGCAGCGGCCTTTTTTTCAAAAGCATCCTTGGCATCCTTTCCTTTTGGTGCTCCTTGCAGGCGGATGAGATTAACAAAGAAGTTGATGCTTTGCGCATATCTTTGATAGAATTCAACGGAATTCGGATGAAGTCCAAGCACGTTCATCAGCGCCTGGTGTGGATCTTTGCCGTCGCCGATAAATGAAATGTCTTTCACAAAACTATCCCAGGTCTCATCGAGCTTCGATACCCACTTGTAGACATCCCTTATAAATGCACCCTGGCTTTTTACGAGATCGAATGAATCGAAGTCGATTTGAGAATATGCTGTTACCGGGAGAATTCCGTACGGCTGACGACCGATCCTAACAGCAGGTAATGGTCCTCTGCCCTTTACATACTTTGTAAAGAATGATCTCATATTCGAGATGTCGCTTTCGGAGAAAACTGTGTCCATCATCTCATCCATGAAATAACCAATGGTGGCTCCGAACAACGCCTCGTTCATCGCGATCGCCTCAACCTGGTCTTTCATATTGGCGTTCGCCATTTTACCCATCGCTGGCACATCGACACCCAGGGCATTCTGAAGTTTTTGTCCATCTGAATTGGCATCGAGTGTTCCGGTATTCTTGAATATTCTCTCGAAGCTTTCGTCCGATTCTTCGAGCCACGAGTAGCCCGAGGCTTCGTCTTCGGTGTTGTTGGTTGGAGTTCCCTGTCTCAAAAGACCAAAGCCATCCTTGTTGACGAAGTGCTGACTAAATATCTCTTCCAGTTCTTCTTTACTTTCTTCGGGGTTGGATGAAAACCGGATACCTACTACCAGAAGTTGATCGAGCCCTTTATCGCCTTCATCGGCGTTGAGTTCGATCTCCACGGCCATGCCTGCATCGACAGCCTTGTCGAATTCAGCCATCCATTGAAGGTCCTCGTTTAGATCCAGCTTGCCATTACTTTTCAATATTTGACCTTCGTTCTGTTCTTTTTGAGGATCGGGTCCAACCGGCAGATATTCCCGAACGGAGTTTTTGAAAGGGGTGGTTTTCGGAACACCGTTCTTTGTTGTGATGGCTACAAACCTGTCGGGTAACGAGACAGCTTTCGGCGCTTTGGTCCACGTTGTCTGCGATACCACGTCGGGGTCTGGTGGTAATTGGAGGAACGCCAGTTTCACTTTTGCTATTTGAACATCATCGGGCGGGGTTTCGCTGATATTTTCGGGCACCATTTTCGAGATCTGATCAGCCGTTACTGCCGCCAACGGATCGAGGATGTGGAGCGCCTCGGCTTCGGCAGCGGCATCGCCATTGGCAAGCCATACAGTTGCCCAATATTCGGTTGCCAGCGCGAGATCGTTGGCATTCAAAACAACATTCGATAAAATGACCAGTATCTTAATAGATGCATCGGTCTTCGATGGCTTTGCGTTGAGAGGCTTATATTCATTGAGAATAAATGATGCGCGCCCGGAGCCGTGACTGTTCACCAATGTTCGCCACGCACCTTTTTCTTCAAGCTCTACGCCACCCGATTTCCATATCTCGATCCAAAATTGTTTCGCATTCTTAAGTTCTGTTTCTGAAAGCAGTTCCTCCTTCTTGTTGATATTGCAGTCGTCAGGATAAACCCTCACCCATAACCAATCTTTCCCGTCAATTTTCTTGAAGCGTGTTTCGAGGCGCAGAGGAAACAACAGGATTGGAAATGAATCGCTTAGCTGATTAATGGCGACGGTCGGGTCGAGCTTGGCAAACTTATTTTTCTCGAGGCTCAGAGCATCATTCAGGCTGGATTTCTTCAATTCCGATTCTTTGATCAAATCATTAAGGTCTTTTGCCTTTTCACGGTATGACTGCGACTTCGGATCGAGATTGCCCAGGGCGACTTTCGAATTCAATAATTTTGATTCGAGTGTCGCCAGCTCCTTTCGTTTGCCGGCCAGGCTGTTTTGTATTTCATTAAGTTCGTCCATTGTTAACGGGATTTCAGCATTCGCCAGGCATGAACTGCTACCATAACCGGTACCTGGTAAAGTATGTACGCCAATTCTGCCGAGGTGGTATCATTTTCCCAGGTCGCCTGTATATCGTCGGTCACCACTACATTCTCCTGGTCGTCATCTTCAACATAGGGGTCGAAGTTAACCGGCGTCATACTGTTGAATGTTATGCACTCGCCGTCGTGTGTTCCAATATCGGCCCACGAAAGATTGTTCCAGTTAATGATCTTTTCCTCGCCTTCGGCGTTCACCGCCTTGTCAATATCTAGACCAAACCGTGGTTCACCGGGTCTCTCTTTGAGCACGAAGAACCAACCGGGATCATCTGCAGTTGACCTGGGATTTTCTGTTCCGAGTGCCTGTTTGGCGTCGAGATCAAAGCCGAAGAAGTATATGTCCGGATCGATCTTCGCCTGGAACAAAGGTGTCTTCACTTTGCTCACGGGTAAATTCTCCTGCTCTGCATCGGTAAGGCTCGTCAGTATCCTTTCCGCTGTAATGGTCTTCGGTCCCTGCAGTGGTCCCCAATCTGCTTTTTGTGCATAAACAACTGCTGTCGGATATTTTTTTAGAAGCTCACCGCGAACCACAAGCACCAATGCAGCCTTACCGGTCTGTAACATGCGTTGGTTGTGCTGACCAAGCTCGTTCTTTAACGGAGCGCCGACCGCATTGCTGACTGGTGTTGTGTCCGTCTTGCTCCATTTGTGGATCGGAGTGATGTCGCGGAATTGTTCTTTGATATTAGTCGGTACGGGTGCTGGCGGCAGCGCCGACGATACATCCCAGAACTGACGAAACACACTACCACGCTGATCGGTTGGATATTCACGCCAGAGAAGTTCGCGGGACATCTCGTGATTGATCCCGGTCATATATGCTTCGATAAACTTTTGATTGTTCTCGAGCAGCGTAATACTATTCTGCTCGATCCGGTTGATGTTGGGAAGGAACAGATCCGAAGACATATCGGCAAGCGGTCTATACATCGGGAGATCGATCTCAGGATACGCCATCACGGGACGGAATTTCTCTTTCATCTTATCGAGTATCCGCGAAGGCACCTTTACATTGGCCATTGTTCGCATAGGTATTGTAAGAGCTGGATCGATCGCCTTGAAGATATGATCGGTTATTTCCGGAAGGGGCAGAGTCTTTTTTACGGGAGGGTCCTGTTTCACCTGGATCACCTTGTATACATCCTTGATGGCCGCTTTGAACTTCGCGCTGACAATATTATCGGAATTTCCCTTCGACGGGATTGTATATGCGGCCGTTGGAGGCACCAATGAGAATGAAGTGCTCTTCGGATAATGATCTACAGCTGCTGGTATCTGGTTGGGAAAATCGATCGCATCCGCCGTCTTTCTATCATCCTGGCTTGTTTGAATGATCCTTGTTGCGAAGAACCAAAGCGCTATAGCAATGGCGGTGATGGCACTTAATATGGAATAACCGGCTGTTGTTCTGACGAAGAGCGCAACGATAAAGAAAGCGATCAGTGCTAAAATGAACGGCAGATACGCAAGCCACGGATGTTTCGACAGCAGCCGCGCCAACCAACCCAAATCAGAGGGCGTTACAGCATCTTTCAAACCCGATACCGTGATCGGTTTCTTCGGATCGGCCTTCGGTGGTGAGATCTTTATTGTTCCTTCATTCACCCGCTGAATAAGATTATCCGGTGTCGCTGTGATATTGAACGTCGACTTTTTCATCACACGCCCTCTCTTGCGTGTAACACTTCTGAATGTGCCCGACATCAGGGTGGGAGGGACCAAACTATTTTCAAAATGAAATTGTAACGAGCGTCCCTCATATTGCACCCGTTTCATCATCGGCGAAATGATCGAAAGCTTTCTTTCATCCTTCAACGTCGACAAATGTTTCGTGTGCATCTTCGCCGAGACTTCCGTGGCTACTTCGGCCATTCGCAGCTTGTGGTTGGCTTCAACGATGTTGCCTACCTGTTCCCACGCCGCCTGCATATAATCTTCCTGTCCCTTTTGAACCACTTTCGTACCGAGACCCGCGGCTGCCCGAAATCTCGGATCGAGATTCAATTCGTGGATCCAATTTTTGTCATGTGGTATTTTGTTTCCGTTCCTTTCGTTGAGAAGTCGCTGTTGCAGTCCATGCCATCGCCCGTACAATGGCATCGTTACGACCGGATCAGGATCGCCAGTCGATCGATTTTGTGCATCTTTCACGACGATCTGCGCGTCGGCATTTGCAACAGGCACGGTTTGATCGCTCGTATAGCTGTCGGTAAGATTAATGCGCTTCGACATTGCTAATACGAAGGGATGTGGTTTCCCGGTAACAGGATCGGGATCATCCCATCTGTCGTATTCGAGTACTTCATTCTGCTCGTTTTCTTTCAGCGTTGCGAACGGCACCTTGAGAGCACCGCCAAGCTTTAAGACCCCCTGGGTGTTTTGAATAGCGGGAAGATTCGATCCGATATGAGCCACATCGATATCACGCACTCCAACAGATTTATCCGCAGGCTTGGGTTGCAGCAGGTTAACGAGATATTCGAAATCGCCAATGTCGCCCGTTCTGAAATACCATTTATGATAAAATGGAAACTCGGTGTTCGTAGGATCTTCCCAACCGCATTTCGTTGCAGAAAGGTCCGTAGGCAGATCAAGATTCAGTCCCGACAGACGACCGCTTTCAAAGACGGGAATGAGAAAGGCCGTGTAAGCAGTATTCGCCTCAAGCTTTCGCGGACAAATGATCCTTGAATATGCACTGTCCGGCTGCTTCTCGATAATATCGGCAAGAGCGGTATTGATGGCTGTTGCATTGGCTGCAGCAGGTGCGACGTCGCCCGATAGATCCGTATTCACATGAACATGGGCCCATGCCCAAAGCTCCGTGTGATAAGGAAATATCGTTGCCGTCGATTTTCTTTCCTTTAACCTGAACGACGGAGTTGGTTTGTCGTTGATGTCGGGATTTTCTTCAAACTCATCTTCTTTCAAGACAACCAGCATGATCCACGGGCGAAGCTGGTTGCCTGTGGGACGTGCCGGTGTGTACTTCCATGGAAAGTCTTCCTCATAAAAATCAATATAAGGGAGATAATTGGGCTCGAAGTTGGTGATCCATCCGTGCGGCTCTGTCTTGATTATCGCGCGCGATTGAATTCCCACGATATCTCCAGGTCCATACAATTCAACGGTCTTCTCTTCAAGATCTACTGTCGATACGCTGCCCGATGGATCCGTGATATCGAGGGCAACAGAGATCGGTATCGATGCACGAAGTTTTACGGCTGGATCCCGGTCGTCGGTAGAAATGCTGTTCACCACACCTTGCCGGACCCAGGGCAGAAAACTATAGCTGGCGAGATTACTCATGCGTTTTGAGATTCGTGTTCAAGAACAACTTGTAATGATTTTGACAACGATGGATTGCTGGCGACCCGCTCTTTCATATGTGTTTCGGCAGCAGCCTGACTTGAGAACGTCGAATTGCCGTTCACGTTCTTATTGTCGGCAACACCGGTAACTACATAAGCATCTTGTACGGTTGTTATTTTCGATTCGAATGGCTGCATTTTCACTTTGCGACTATTCGAGAGTGCCGACAGTGCGGCGCTGTTACCAAGAATGAATTTGTTGAACAATCCACGTGGAATTTTGACAGTCGGCGATGGTGTCGGTTCCTTGTCGATGATGGTGCACTCATAGGCGATCTTTTTACGCACCATCTTACCATTTGCGATCGCTCCCGTTGCTTTCGAAATGGCAACGCCTCCAGGCATCCTTTCGAACGACGGCTTCGAGAGTTTTTCAGCATCACTCATTTTCTGGTATTGAGCTCTGGCAAAATCCTCGTCCACATTCGCAATATTGAGCACCTCCTGATCACAGCGGGCACTCGACACCTGCACCTTTCTAAGATCGTCGGGTTTTTGACTTCCGACTTTATCGATCAGCACAGTAAAAGGCAGAAGCTTTTGATGCACCACGAGATCTCCCGATGGATGCAGAACAATACCGGCATTCTCCGTTTCTTTGAACTTACGAAGCGAGACAAGCACACTTCGACCTTCAGGTAATCGTGCACTCCAGTTCTCTTTCTTATTCATCTCTTCGAGGAGACGGGGCACGATATGAATATCGGGCAGGGAGGTGTTTGCCTCGTCACCCCATGTCTTGTCGAAGTCGGCAGATATATCGAAGAACAGGATCGAAATACTTCCCGATCCTTTTGCCCTCCATGGTGTCGGACCTTCCAGCGACATCTTGATGCGGATGCTGAGAACATCCGAGCCGCCGATCTTGAGAGCGAATCCTGCCGCAAGCGAAATAATAAAATAAAAGGGAGAGAACTGGAACAGTGCATCGAAAGCGATGTATCCTTCGATGGAACATACCTTCACATCGATGAACATCTCGGCTTTCGCTCCGAACTGAACACTGTTGGATGTGATGGCCTGGTAACATTCCACCCTGATCTTGGCGATGCTGGTGTTCAAAATGGTGATGGCGAGCCGGCGCATGGCAGGCAGAGCCAACGGGGGAGGCGTGAACGATGGATGAAATCCACCTACACTCATTAAGAAGTTGGGATGATCGCCCCACTTCAACCGTACAGCTATGTCACCTTCCAATGTGAAGATGAGAATGAATGAATCGAAGATGCTTGCATCGAACGTAAGCATCTTCTTATCGAAGTCGATCGTACCGACGAAGGCAACCTGTATTTGAACAAGCGCTGCCTTTTCATCGGGCAGAGCGATCTTGAGTATGCCTAGTATTGCGAAGTTTCCCGGGATCTCTATGATCAATCCCAAAGACAGGCTCACCAGGGTCGGTGTTCCATATCCTAATTTTCCCATTGGACCGATCAGGAACTTCCCTTCGTATGGAGGAAAGATCGCTTTCAGATCGCTGATGATCTTTTGAGCGTTCTTGATAACATCCTGCGGGAACATGATGCTCGACACAGCGCCAGTGCGGACACCTTCGCGTAGAGGATCAAGCAACACGGTTCTGTTGAGACCGACCAGCCCTCCAACGGCCATCAGCGTAAACCCATAGCCGAGCTGATACGGAGGAAAGAATTCCACAGTGATGATCAACAGCATGGAGAATCCCTTGCTTCCATCGGGCATTCGTGTCGTGATCAACCCAATGGCCTTCGCAGAAATGAAGCCCGCTATTGTAAGTTCAACAACACCGGCATATTCTTCTTTTTCGAAGTCGAAGAAGAGATAGCCACCACCGATCACCGCACCGGCATTGATGGATACACCGACACCATTCGGAGGCTTAAAGCCCATAACGAAGTCGGCGGAACCAAGCTTGCCCTTACCGTCTTCTGGGAATGCGATCTTGGCCCTGAGGCCGATGTTCTCAACGATAAATTGAACGGGTCCGAGGTCGCCCTTGATCGTAGTCGATAACTCGATCGGTACATCACGACCTTTGATTCCTAAGGAAACGATGAGCCCTTGTATATCGATCGGGCCGAGCTGCAGGTGGAATGGTAACGAGATCTCGAGCCCGCCGCTTCCTTCAATATGAAACCCTGCAACGTTCGACCAATTCATCCGGATATCGAACGTCGCAGAGATGCCACCATCGCCCATCAGTTTGCCAAGGAACGAGTCTCCTTCTCCAGCTTTGATGATGATTGCGCACTCTTTGAGGTCGGCATATACCTTATATTCTTTCTGTGATGAATTCAGGGCAACACCACCGCCCACGGAGATCTGTCCGATCTCGAAGCGCGTTGCGTCGATACTTCCGATCAGCAAGGCCTTAACATCGTCGCGTGTATTTTTTGTGAGCGCCGTATCGAACTTGAACTGGGTGAGATTGCCAGTACCCTGGTAGATCTCGATCCCATTTCTAGATACCTGGAATCCATCGATCTGCCCTTCGGCCTTTGCATCGATCACCCAGTTGCCGATAGGCAATCCGAAGGAGAGTGACCCTGCGGGAGTAACAAACACGCCTGGTCCCCCCTGGTCTTCAGGCAGTATCCCGATCCCCAGCGTGAGGTTACCCGATGTATTTGTGTTTGGGTCGAAGTATGCGAACTTCAGGCTCATCATACCTTCAAAGGTCTTCTCAACGTCCTGTGGAAGGGTAGCGGGGCCGATACCTCTGCCTACAAAAGATGTTATTCCGACCGTTGAGAGTAACTCCGAAAGTGGTGGAAAGAATCTCCTGGCAACGAGTGTAGTTTCATCCTGGTTTGGAAAGCCGTTAGGCCAATAAAGTTTTTTCAGTTGTTCGGTTGGGTTTGCGAGGAAACTTCCAAGCTGATCGAATTGGAATTGTTTTGCTCTGCGCACATGCTGAACAACAATGCCGTTCATCACGATCGCATCACCCTGCTTTTCTGTAATGATACCGGCCAGTTCAAAAAGTTTATATAAGAACGGCGATTTCACATAGAGATAGCGAGCCAGTAGCCATTGAACGATGTCCGTTGGAATTTCCCCGATGCGTGGCGTCGCTGCGCTGTTCTGTATGAAATTTCCCTCCGCAAGGTTTTTGATGCCGCTGAACATCGGCGCAGCATTGCCAAGCATCGTAATCAGATCGGGTATTGACTGCGGCGGATTGTTGATACACTCGCGTATTCGATCAATAGCCTTTGCTACGGTGGTAATCGCACTTACAACTTTATTGAGATCATTACCAAGAGCAGTTTCAGCATCCCAACCACAAACTTTCAATATTCTCAAAAGCTGATCGGGATCGTCCTCAACTTCAAGGAGTGGCCGGAGAAATTCCTCCAGTTCGCTGAATATCAGTTTTTGAAAATTACTTTCCATGGTGTGAGCTTATTCTACTCTGCCAAGTAAACTTGGCTTTTGTGTATCATCTGGTATCCCAAAATTTGCAACATGGATGGTAAATGCTTTGAATAGGGTGCCACGTTTCGTCCAAATTCTATGGAACAAGATCTTTTGTTGCTCTACGTTGCTCCAACTGAACACAATCTCTCCGAGTGCGTTGCTTCCCACCAAAGTGTGCTCGTTGCGATGGGTGGCAGCCGAGATGTATGCCTGGCCCCGCGCTCGTGCTGTGGGCGGGGGGGTAACTGCTTCACGGTCGGCATCCGAACGAGTGTCTATCCAGAAAGTTATTCGATACTCAAGGTCTGGTGGATGATTTGGATCAACCCACTGGCGTGTTACGAGGTAACCCCCCGAACCACCTAATGAACTCTCAATGCCAGATGGTTCGCGCAGCGGTAAAACGTGATAGGTCTCCGGTATTTTCTTTACCCGGATCTTGAACGGCCCGATTTTTAGTGCGAATAAAGTATACAACGTGTTTTCGGACAGAACACCGTCTGTGTCGTTTTTCCACCCGACAAAAATGCCATTGTTTTGAATACCCAGGAGCTGGTCCGGAATTCGGTTGTTGATAGCGTCGGAAAGTTTCTTTGTCCCGCCGGTGCTGTTTTTTAGTGAACTTGCAATAAGATTTACAAACTTGGCCTTCTTGTTGTTCCTCCAATAATCAACCGAATTTGAAAAAGAATAGTGAACATCCCCCGACAACAAGAGCACTCTTCCGAAAGGACATAGTTCATTCAGAAAACTCTGAAATGTTACATTGTCGGCGGACCAGGTTTCGAAATCCGTCATCGTCGGTGGAAGAGACGGTTGAATGAGTTCTTCTAAGAGTGGCACACCAAACACTGGTGCCGGCGCGATCACCAATGTGAAGTAATGGTTGGGTACTTTTTGAACGAGCCTGTCCGTTATCTGTTCCTTTAATGCTTTTTCAGACAGAAGACCTGGATATTTTGGATACAGCCTACGGTTCGTCCTGCTGTCAATCACGATAACGTTAAATGCCGCGAAGATGAGTGAAAAACTCCACATGATCGGACCTTCCAGGTTATTGCCGTTGAGTGTGGGTAGTAGATTTGTCTGTAGAGAATTCCATTGGTTTGCCGGGGCGGGGCCTGCTTCCGCGCCTATTGTGAGTTGTTCAAGGGCAGTTAGTACAGCTTTTGGCTTGTTCGCTTCGAAGTCCGCAGGCATGTTTCCCCACGCCTGGAAGACGGCAAAGGCACTGAGGCCATTTTGAATAATCCGCGATCCGTTCGAAGTGAGGCCATCAAACCATTTCCTATTGAGATACCAGTCGTCCGTGATCTCGTGATCGTCGAACATCATGTATGTCGATATGTTCGCGAATGCTTTCCTTACTTTGTCCAGACTGTTATAAAATGTTGTGATCTTCGCTTTATCGGCATTGTAAACCTCTTTGCATTTGGTAACGTCATCCACCGGGGGGCTGTATCGTCGAGCAATCTGATATAATTCCTGGGCAAAGGTTTGGTAGTCGGCGAAAGACGGGAGATCATTTACATCTGGCCATAGCTCCTTTGACCAGGCGAACAGGTACATCGCATAAAATTCGCCTAGCAAGAACAGGTGCGAACCGCAAACCTCAAAATCGCTTGTGAACCCTACTTTATGCACTGCGTGGTGACGATGCATTGGCCTCATATCGATGGGCGGATTGATTGGATCCGGAAGAGCTTCCCGCTGCGCCCAGCCCATCAATTTCTCTTCAGCATCACGCAACATGAACAACAGCAACGGCGATACATCATCGGCATAGATCTGATCCCCGGTGAGATACAATTGCTGTGGCCTCCTCGCAGGATTTTTGTATTGCGCATCCAACATGTAATCAACAGCTTCCATTGCATCAGTATCCAATGGACTGTCTTCTCCACCGTGCGGCTTTCTGCAAGAGCCATGTAATAGTCTCAACCTGTCCGGTACGTCGGCCGGCAATATGAAAGATGGGAGAGTATCGGTTCCGTAAACCACCTTAGAAATTCCTCCCGCTCCAGCCGAGAGAACGCCGTTTGCCGCGAGCCCTGTGCCCGCTGCTAGTTGTACGTCGTAATAATATATTTTGTCGGCGACAAGATTAAGTCCGGTTACCGTGATCACAGCAACGTGAATGCTCTTTCCAATCTTTAGCGTCGGGCTTTTCTTGCGACCCAGTACGGTATTTCCGGCCACATCGCTATAGATAATCAGCTCCGGATTTTCAGTGCCCTTGCAGGCGATCCAAACCGAAACAGAATTATTTGTGGTTCGCCTGACCATTGGTCCGGCAATAATTCTCGGCAAACCAGCCAACCTTGTTGAAATGGAAGTCCAGGCCATTTATCAACTCTTTTAAAAACAAAAAGATGAAGAAGAACTGAGGTGTTCTGCCTTGCGACTCCTGATCAGAAAATGATGAGCACCTTTTGGTTGAAGTGTAAAATGAGGGAACTTTTACTCAAGTAAGATATGTAATTTTTGATACAAGTAGTAGCATCGACTACCACCAAAAATCAGGTATGCACAAACAAAAAAGGCCCGCATTGCGGACCTTCGACATTATTTTTTTTACTTCTATTACTTCCTGTATTCGCGAAGCTTGCTGATGAGCTTAGCATCTTTAATGGCCTCGAGCTTAGTTACCTTGTGTTGATCTTCATCGAGCAGGTAATAAGCATCCTTATAAAAAAGGAACAGCGCATGATTGTCGCCGTTGATCTCGAGTACTTCATAAAGGCTTCTATCGAACGAGCCATAGAGCATCAGCTTGTTACCAACAAACTGGTAATGGAAGTCGAACTTCTTGTTCGATGAATCCATTTCAACCTGGACGTGGGAGGGAGCGATATCGCTGCGACGGAGGTTGGCGGTGGGCTCGTTCTCTTTCGAATTGTCTTCCTGCATTTCAGAGCTTGGATCGGTGACGTCGAGCTTAGGCTTTTCGGCAGCCTTTATGGGCTCCTGTTTTTGCTTCTGCTCTGGTTTTACTGATTCCTTTTTTTGCTCTTTATTTTCAGGGACAATAGTTTCTTTTATTTCGTTGGAATCGGGGGCGACTTCTGTTTTATCTTGCTTGGCCGGCTCCTGTTTTTGGATCTCTTCTGTCTTCTGATTGAGGTCGGTAGCTACCTTATTGAAAGGAGGGAGCTCGCCGTGTGTTGTGTAGAAATAGATTGCTGCTCCAACGACGCCTGCGCCGATAATGCCGGCTGCCATCTTCATCACAGAAAAATCCATCGAAATTGTAGTGCCGCCAACAGGTACTTTACTCAACATTGCTTTGAGTTCCGTAGCGCGTGCGGTCCGAATGCCTTCTATAACTTGCTTTTGAAAATCGAGATCAGATTTAAGAGCAGGGTCATTGCCCAGCTGTTTTTCAAACGCCTCTTTCTCCGCTCCCGTCAGCCGATTAGACAAGTAGTCATCAATTAATTCAAAGTTGCTCATTTCTCTCTTAGTCTAGAAAATCCTGCTCAGTGTACTGAGCTTTTACCAATTCATCCAATTTCTGCTTGCACTTATACTTTTTCGTTTTGGCGGTGTCGGTGTTTGCGAATCCTAACTTATCAGCTATTTCTTGCATCGACATCTCATCGAAGTAGTAGTACATCAGAACTTTTCGACAAGTCTCGCCCAGTTGTTCCATACATCGGGCGATGATCTTCTCGCGTTCGGGGCTATCGAGATCGAGCGATTCTGCCGAATCTTTCTCTTCGTTCGAGAGCCTCTTTTTGCGGTCCAGTTCTTTTCTCCACAAGTTCTGACAGATACTGTATACGTAAGTGCTGATCTTTGAGGTCAACACGAGGTTGCCCGACCGGGCTTTCTGCCAGAACACTACCAGGGCGTCCTGGTAGACGTCCCTTGCCTCGTCTTCTGTACCGCTGTTGGTGATGACCAGCTTGGTCATCATCCTGTAATACTTCTTATAAATGAACTCCAGGGCCTTCTCGTCTCCCTTGCAGATCCGCTCAAACAGCTCTTTTTCGTCGACTTGTAAACCCGATTTAAATACCCTGAACGCCACGTCTGGTAACCTTTAGTTAAAGACAAACTGCAATATATCTGGGCCAATCCTCATATTCTTCCGTCGAGCCGTCATTAAATGCGCTACTGGGTCTGCCTGTCGGCAGGCACCGCTCGGAGCCAGGTTTGAGTACGAAAGAATGGTCCCCAGTAACCTCTGACCTTCAAATCTTTGCCCTCCAGCCATATTTTACAGCGATAAACCCGCCCGTTCTCCGGGTCGAGTATGGTCCCGCCGTCGTATGCGCTTTCGTTCTTTATCATGTCCCGCATGATCTCCATCCCGATGACTTTCTTGTTGTAGCGGTCGTCCCCGTTATCGCAGTCTGTACAGACCGGGTCGGGGTCTTCTTCGGGACGCAGCAGGAGCTTTACCACCTTGCCATAGACCTTGCCGTTCTTTTCAAACACCTCAACGATCGAC
Organism: uncultured Ohtaekwangia sp.; assembly: GCA_964490505.1. Lineage (GTDB taxonomy): Bacteria > Bacteroidota > Bacteroidia > Cytophagales > Cyclobacteriaceae > ELB16-189. The sequence continues at coordinate 308,724 of CAZBCP010000005.1, forward strand.
CGGGCTTCGCCGGTTTCGTCGTCGATTGTCTTCCATTTCCCGATAACGTCCTGAGCCTGAGCTAACCCGCTCGATAAACAGGCAAGAAAGCTGACAAAAATTAGGGCTAAGAAGGGACTTCTCATTGGCCAATTTCTCCTTAAAATAAACAAAAAAGAGGTGAGTATGTGACGAGCAAGAAAATGAAAAGGGACGAAATGACTTGTCCGTCACCTCGTCCCCTTATCATCTCGCCATCTCCTTACTTCGTTTTAAGAGCAGAAGCTGCCTGCTTCGTAACGACCTCTGTCTGGGGCTTAACCTCTTTCTTTTGTTGCGATGTAGCCTTCTCGTTATTCACCAAAAGGGGAGCTATCACGAGCGCCACAACCGACATCAGTTTCATAAGGATATTAAGTGAAGGACCAGATGTGTCTTTGAAAGGGTCACCAACAGTGTCGCCAACAACGGCTGCCTTGTGTGGTTCCGATTTCTTGTAGTAAACCTGTCCGTTGATCTCAACGCCTTCTTCGAAGCTCTTCTTGGCATTGTCCCATGCACCACCGGCGTTCGACTGGAAGATAGCCATCAACACACCAGACACGGTAACACCAGCGAGCATACCGCCCAACGCTTCGGCACCGAAGCCAGGGAGGAACGCGATCACAACGGGCACAATAACGGCCATAAGACCGGGAACAACCATCTGCTTGATCGCAGCTTGAGTGGAGATCTCAACGCACTTGCCGTACTCGGCTTTGCCATCGGCAGCATGGAATACTTTCTGCTCTTCTGCGCTCCATTCTTCAACGGGCTTGTCGCCGTTCTTCTTCATGAGCGCGAGAGCTGCCTTCAATTCAGGAATGTTTGCAAACTGTCTTCTTACTTCTTCGATCATCGACATTGCTGCACGACCTACGGCACCCATCGCCAACGATGAGAATACGAAAGGAAGCATAGCACCGATGAACAGACCAGCGATAACATTAGCCTTCGATACGTCGATCGTGCTAACGTGAGCTGTGGTCATGAACGCACCGAAGAGAGCGAGAGCAGTGAGGGCCGCCGACGCAATAGCGAAGCCCTTACCAATAGCTGCAGTTGTGTTTCCAACGGCATCCAACTTATCGGTACGTGAACGAACTTCTTTGGGAAGCTCCGACATTTCGGCGATACCACCGGCGTTGTCGGAGATAGGACCATACGCATCAACCGCGAGCTGGATGCCAAGGTTCGAGAGCATACCAACCGCTGCGATAGCGATACCATAAAGACCACCGAATTCAAATGCACCGATGATCGAAAGAGCGATAATGATCGTAGGCCACAGTGTAGACATCATACCTACACCAAGACCAGCGATGATATTCGTAGCAGCGCCTGTAGACGACTGACGAACGATAGAGTTAACAGGCTTCTTGCCCATACCGGTGTAATACTCGGTAATGAGACCGATCACCACACCCGCCACGAGACCAATTACGGTTGCTATGAAGATACCTGTTGAAGTATAAGTTGTGGTTTCGCCAGCTTTGTCGTAGAGAGGATCTGCATACGACCACTGATCGGGAAGCATCGCCTTGATGATGAACCATGATGCTGCGATCATAATAACCGATGAAACGATCTCGCCAGTGTTCAATGCCTTTTGAGGATCACCACCTTCCTTCACGCGAACGAAGAACGTTCCAAGGAACGACATGATGATACCTGCTGCCGAAAGAGCAAGAGGAAGGAGAACAGGAGAGAGGCCATTCATGTATTGCTCCGAGGCAAATTCATTAATGCCCATGAATGCTGCACCCAATACCATAGTACCGACGATCGCACCGACGTACGACTCGAAAAGGTCGGCGCCCATACCAGCCACGTCACCCACGTTATCACCTACGTTGTCGGCAATTGTTGCAGGGTTCAGCGGGTGGTCTTCCGGAATACCAGCTTCCACCTTACCAACGAGGTCGGCACCAACGTCGGCTGCTTTTGTATAGATACCGCCACCAACACGGGCGAACAATGCGATAGAAGACGCACCGAACGAGAAACCGGTGATGACCGTGATCACTTTATTCACGCTATCGAAAGAGTCTGATCCGAACATTGCCGAATAAACAATGAACAGGACGCTGAGGCCAAGTACACCGATACCAACCACACCCATACCCATAACAGATCCGCCGGTAAAGGCCACTTCAAGGGCTTTTCCGAGGCTGTGACGGGCTGCTGCCGTCGTTCTTACGTTTGCCTTGGTGGCAACGCGCATACCGATGAAACCGGCAAGTGCTGAACAGAAAGAGCCGAGGATGAATGATACACCGACAAGGGGCGAAGATGTTTCGCTGTCGGCAGAAACCGCAAGCAGAACCGCCACACAGGCAACGAAAATGACGAGGATCTTATACTCCGCTTTGAGGAATGCCATGGCACCTTCCGCGATGTGTCCTGCTATCTTCTTCATCTTGTCCGTTCCCGCATCTTGCTTAGCGACCCAGGCGCTTTTCCAGGCCACGTAAAGGAGCCCTAACAAGCCGAAGACCGGGAGGGCGTAGATCAAATTTTGCATACTATCAGTGTAATTATTTTATAGGTTTTTCTAAAGTTCGGCAAAGATATAAGAAGGGCCGTTATAGGCCAAATAGGGTTTTTAGGGCCATCCAGAGCTTTTGTTTGCCGGCGGGATCGGTCTGCAGTTGTGAGAGCGCCGGGGCGAGCACGACATTGCCTTCCGTTTTGAAGTCGGGTGCACCAAAATAGATCGACTTCGTTTTCAGAATTGTAAGATCCGGCTTTGGCTGGTGAATGATCCGAACGGATGCAAGATTAAGTCTTACCGACTGGAGGATCTTTTGCAATAGCTGACGATCGGCTTCAGGAATTTTTTCCCACGGCTCGGAGAAGACGACCGTCGTTTTCTCTTTTACTAAATAGATCTCTTCGTTGTATGCTGTTTGCTGATCGATCATTCTGATTTGATATCGAAGATAGATTTGAGTTCGTTGGCTTCGTGTGGTTTCATACGACCACCGAGTATCAATCGAAGCTGTCGTCTTCTTAAAGCTCCGTGATACATTTCCTTTTCTTCGTCGGTTTCCGGGTCTACTTCCGGCACATCGATCGGTCGTCCGCTTTGGTCGACAGCCACAAATGTAAAGTACGCGCTGTTGCTTTCGATACTTGTGCCCGAAGGAATATTCTCGGCCGATACGTCGATCCTTACTTCTACCGATGAGCTGAAGGCGCGGGTGACCCTGGCTTTGAGCGTAACCACATCGCCGAGGCGAATGGGCTCGCGAAACGATATGTTATCGACCGATGCGGTAACAACTATGCGGTTGCAATGTTTTTGGGCGGCTATAGCCGACACAATGTCCATCCAATGCATGAGTCGTCCCCCCATTAAGTTGTTGAGTGTATTAGTGTCGTTCGGAAGGACGAGCTCTGTCATGCTTACGAACGACTCTTTCGGTGTTTTCTTCTTTCTGGCCATCGAGCAAAAAGGTGTTTCGGAATCGGTTGCGAAGATAATCTTACGGAAACTATTGGAACGCAAGGTAGTTAAGGTTTATTTAGGGGCCACAATGCAATTCAGCGCTACAATCAACTCGATTACAATCACCACCACGATTACGGGGTAGCGCCCGATATTACCAGTAGCCCTTTACATCGCTGTCTCTTTTAATTAAAATCTCAAATCTCCTTTTATGAAGGTTTTGAAATTCGGAGGGTCATCTGTGGCCTCGCCCGAACGAATAAATTCTGTTATCGAAATCGTAAGGCCTTACCTCGCCAAAGGTGAGATCAACGCCCTTGTTGTATCCGCATTCGGTGGCATCACCGACCTGTTGATACAAGCAAGCACAGCGGCCCTCTCCGGTAAAGATGAATTCAAATCCCACCTCGCAAAAATTGATCAGCGCCACCTCGATGCAGTTCGCGGACTCATCGACATGCAACATCAGAGCGGCATCCTTGCCCAGGTGAGAGTTGTGATCAACGAGCTCGAAGATGTTCTTCATGGTATTTATCTCGTTCGCGAAAGAACACCAAGAACGCTCGACTTCATCATGAGCTTCGGCGAAAGACTCAGTGCCTACATCATCAGTGAGGCATTCAAGAACAAAGGCATCGATGCAACATTCCTTGATGCCCGAAAAGTTGTTCGTACCGATAACCATTTCGGTAACGCAAAGGTCGACTTCGAAATAACCGACCGACAGATCAAGGAATACTTCAAAGCGAGTAAAGGGCTGCAGGTGATCACCGGTTTTATCGGAAGCTCAGCTACGGGTGAGACAACTACGTTGGGCCGGAGCGGTTCGGACTATACAGGCGCCATCTTCGGAGCAGCTCTCGATGCAAAGAGCCTCGAGATCTGGACAGATGTGGACGGCATGATGACCGCCGATCCACGCAAAGTGAGAAAGGCATTTACGGTGCCCGAGATGACGTACTCCGAAGCAATGGAGCTTTCACACTTCGGTGCAAAGGTGATATTCCCGGCAACTATGCAGCCGGTTATGTCGAAGTCGATCCCGATCTGGATCAAGAACACATTCAATCCCGGTTTCGCAGGAACCTGCATTCACGAGAACGCCAACGGCAAAGAGCATGCGATCAAAGGTATCTCTTCGATGGGTGCGATCAGCCTACTGAGTGTGGAGGGAAGTGGATTGCTCGGTGTCGTGGGGACGTCGCGCAGACTGTTTGGTGTGCTTGCTTCCGAAAAGATCAATGTAATCCTGATCAGCCAGGCTTCGTCGGAGCACTCGATATGTCTCGCTGTAGAAACGAAGCACGCGGCACACGCGAAGCGAATGATAGAACAGGAATTCCAATATGAAATAAAGAGCGGTGAGATGGACGAGGTCTATACAGAAGACGGTTTGTCGATCATCGCCATAGTAGGTGAAGGTATGAAACACAACCCCGGAACAAGCGGACGTATGTTTAACTCATTAGGTAAGAGCGGTATCAACGTTCATGCAATAGCACAGGGCTCGTCGGAACTGAACATCTCCGCGGTCATTAGCGAAGAAGATACTTCGAAGGCATTGAACGTTTTGCACGAGGCGTTCTTCCTGTCGGATCGCAAGGTGCTGAATATGTTCCTTGCGGGTACGGGTTTGATCGGCAATACGCTGCTGAAGATGATTGGCGGGCAACGAGAAAAACTCAGTTCGCAGAATGCCATCGAGATCAACCTGGTTGGCGTATCGAACAGCCGGAAGATGTTGTTCGATGAGCATGGCATCGATCCAGTAACTGGACTCGATCGTTTGTTGAACGAAGGTGTGGATTTGGATCCCGTTGCTTTCACGGAGAAGATCAAGGCATTGAATTTGTCGAACAGTATTTTCGTGGACTGTACTTCAAGCGAGTCGGTCGCAGATTACTATAAGGATCTGTTGAACTCGAACATCTCGATCGTAACGCCCAACAAGAAAGCCAACTCCGGAAACTATTCGCGCTATGTCGAACTGAAAGCTATCGCACAAAAAAGAGGATCGAAGTTCCTTTACGAGACCAATGTTGGCGCGGGCCTGCCGATCATCAACACGTTGAACGACCTGTTGTTGAGTGGCGATAAAGTGATCCGCATCGAAGCGGTTTTGAGTGGCACCTTGAACTTCATCTTCAGTTCTTTCGCGTTAGGGAAACATTTTAGCTCGATCGTGGAGGAGGCGAGGGCGAAAGGATTTACCGAACCCGACCCAAGAGACGACCTCAACGGAAGAGATGTGGGCCGCAAGATCCTGATCCTGGCCCGCGAGGCCGGTATCAAGCTTGAGTTCGATGGAGTAGATATCGAGAACCTTGTTCCTGCCGAGCTTCAAAAAGTAAAGAGCGTCGACGAGTTCATGAAGCAGCTGCCGAAGTATGATGCACATTTCGAAAAACTTCGCTCCGATGCAGCGGCTCTCGGTGAAAAGCTCCGTTACATGGCCGTTCTCGACGATACCGGTGTGAAAACACAACTGGCCGGCGTTGGACAACAGCATCCGTTCTACTCGCTCGCAGGAAGCGACAACATCATTCTCATCACAACGGAGCGTTACAACGAACGTCCTATGGTTATCCGCGGACCTGGCGCAGGCGCCGATGTTACAGCTGCGGGTGTGTTTGCCGATATCATTCGAATTGCTAACTACGCGGACAGATGAATTCAGTAAGAGCCTTCGCACCAGCCACAGTCGCCAATGTCTGCTGCGGCTTCGATATACTCGGTTTCGCGATCGACGACCAGGGCGACGAAGTTGAAGTGCGTTTGTCCAAAACGCCAGGCGTGAAGATGATCGAGATCACCGGCGACGATGGCAAGCTGCCGATGGATCCAAACAAGAACACCTGCACGGTCGCCATTCAATCTTATTTGAATGCGCTCGGTAAAAATGCAGACATCGACGTTGTGCTGAACAAAAAACTTCCTCTTGGAAGCGGCATGGGTTCGAGCGCTGCCAGTGCCGCGGCGGCATTGGTTGCCGTGAATACTTTGATGGGCGAGCCTATGTCTCGCAAAGATCTTGTTCCCCACGCAATGGAAGCGGAGCGTATCGCATGCGGTACCGGCCATGCCGACAACGTTGCTCCCTCGATACTCGGTGGTTTTGTTTTGATCCGCGATTATCATCCGCTTGATCTCTTGAAAGTGCATTTTCCTAAAGAGCTCTGCTGTGTTCTCGTTCACCCGCATCTCGAAGTAAAGACAGAAGACAGTCGTCGCATCTTAAGGAACTCGGTTACGATACGCGATGCGGTTTCTCAAAGTGCTAATGCTGCCGGACTGATGATAGGACTGATGAACTCTGATTTTGAATTGATCGGCAAGTCGTTAAAAGACGTGATAGCAGAGCCTGTTCGCTCAGTTTTTATTCCGGGTTTCGATCAATTGCGACAAGTGGCGAAAGATGCAGGTGCATTGGGTGCCGGCATATCGGGCTCGGGGCCAACTGTGTTTGCGTTGTGTAACGACCTGGGTGTTGCGAGGAAAGTAGGAGAGAAGATGGTTGAGCATTTTTCATTGAGTCATTTGAAAAGTGATTTGATAGTGTCGCCGGTAAATTCTGAAGGGGCGAGGGTATTGAATATTGAATAATGAATGTTGAACAATGAATTTTGAAGGATGAGGTTTTACAGCACAAGAGATAGATCAACACCCTGGAGTTTTAAAGACGCCGTAATTCAAGGTCTCGCGCCCGACGGAGGTCTATTCATGCCTGAACGCATTAATTCCATCGATGTCAGATCTGTTAAGAATAAAACACTTGAAGAGATATCCTTCGAAGTAGCCAAAACACTTCTGGGTGATTCAATACCTCATAGTACTCTTTATGATATCGTTAAGCGTACTGTAAACTTCGAAGTGCCGTTGGTTCAACTGGATCCCGATGCATTCTCATTAGAACTGTATCATGGACCTACACTGGCGTTTAAAGATTTCGGCGCACGATTCCTTGCCGGACTCATGGGCTATTTCGCTCAAGGCCAGGACAAAGAGATCGTTGTACTTGCAGCCACATCGGGCGACACAGGCAGTGCCGTGGCGAATGGTTTTTATAATGTAAAAGGCGTTCGCGTTATCATTTTATATCCGTCCGGTAAAGTAAGTCCACTGCAGGAGAAACAATTGACAACACTCGGTGGCAACATAACCGCGTGGGAAGTGAATGGCACTTTCGATGATTGTCAGCGACTGGTAAAACAAATCTTCCTCGACGATGATCTTCGGAAGAAGTATCAACTAACGTCGGCGAACTCAATCAACATGGGGCGATTGATCCCGCAGTCGTTCTATTATTTCTATGGCTGGTCGAAGCTGAGTGATCTCAATAAACCGATCGTTGTATCGGTGCCCAGTGGAAATTTTGGGAATCTTACGGCAGGCATTATCGCAAAAAAGATGGGATTACCCATCGATAAGTTTATAGCATCAACGAATATCAACGACGTGGTGCCGGAGTATCTCCAGACCCTCGAGTATAAACCTCGCCCTTCGAAGCAGACGATAAGCAATGCAATGGACGTTGGTAATCCGAGCAACTTCGAACGGTTGAAGTCTTTACTGGGGGATCGCTTTGATATTATGGGTTATTCATTCAGCGATGAAGAGACTCGAAGTGTTATGAGGTCTGTTTATAAAAACAACCGATACATGCTCGACCCTCACGGCGCCGTAGGTTATCTCGGTTTGCGAAAATACCTCGATGCTTCAGCTGGACCCGTTGCCGGAATGTTCCTGGAAACAGCACATCCCGGAAAGTTCAGTGAAGTAGTGGAGGCTACTTTGGGGGAGAAAATTTTACTACCAGATGCGTTAGAATCATTAAAGAGTAAGAAGAAGGAAAGTATTTTCGTTAGCAATAAATTTGACGACGTCAAATCATTGCTATGAAACATGCAGTACTCCTGTTATTCACATTCAGCTCATCAATCACCCACGCACAAACGGTTCGTCCTTATGCCCCCGAACTTTTTCCCGAGAATATTTCCGGAGCTGTTTGTGGATTCTCAAAAGATGGAAAGACTATTTACTTCGTCCGTGAAGACGCCACGTCAAACAAACTTTGGCTCTACGAAGCAAAAAGGATTAACGACAAATGGGCGAATGAAAAATTGCTCCCGTTCTCAGGTACTCATTCCGACCTGGGCGGAAGATTCAACCATGACAAAACTGAATTCTATTTTACATCCGACAGACCCGGCGGCTCCGATGACGTGAACGATGCCTGGAACATCTGGAAGGTGAGGAAGACAAAGAAGGGATGGGAAGAGCCAGTTGCGCTAAAGGAGATCAACAACAAAGGAATGGAATGTTGCCCCGTGCCACTTGAGAAGGGTAGATTAATGTATTCAGGAAGCCGCAATAAACTGGAGTGGCAGATCTTCATCGACGAGAAGCCTCTTGAGAATGTCAACATATCCATCGCGTGGCAATGGCCTTCATCTGTAAGCAATAACTACCTGTTGTTTAACAGCATGAAACGTTCAGACAGCAAGGGGATGGACGACGTCTATCTCTCAAAATTCGAGAATGGCACATGGACACCAGCGAAGAATGTTGGTGAGCCCATCAACACCGCCGCTTACGAAGACGGGGCGATACTCTCACATGATGGAAAGCTTCTGATCTTTTGCCGTCACGATACAGCCGAAACTCCTTCGAGAGTATTATGTGTTGATATTTCATCCACTTTCACCCAATAGCGGCACGAAAAACAAAGCGTGCTCGCCAGCAGCAACTTCGATAATCGGAGCAACTATTGACGTAGCACGCCTTGCTTGAAGTACTTTAACGTTCTATCAGGAGGTGTTTGGTATCTACACCGTTCTTGTGTCCCATATAAAGTATATAATGTCCCGGTGCGAGGGTTCCCACGTGAACTTCAGTGTCTGCTTCTGATGAGAACACATGAAACACTTCGCGATATCCCATATCGAAGATCTTGATCTCGAATTGCTCGCCTTCCCCAGGTTGTTTGAACGCTTTTGCCCGTTGCTCCGGTATCGCTACCACTTCGGGAATGTACTTGTCGCCCGATACCTCGAGTGTCGGTAAATTAAAGTCGTCCTCATCGAGCGCATCGATTAAACCGATGTGCAATGTTTCGTTGGCAGGGTTGGGATAAGACGCAATGCGCGATCCGCAGCTGCTTCCTACTGTAACGAACTTCCATGATGCGGTTCCAGGTCCACAAGCGTTGCTAACAACGACACCGACTGTTGCCGAGCCGTTGAAGTCTCCATGTGCCTCGAACTGGTAGGAGAATTCGCCGGATCCTTCTGAGGCCGCGCCATCGGCAAACCAATCGTACGTCACGCTCTCATTGTTGAACAAGGTGGTGTTGAACTGTTTTGTGCCACCCACGCAAATAGTGTTCGGTCCGTTGACTGGGTAATCGGAATTGGGATGAACCCCCACACGTGACTGTGATGCGCTAACGGTGAATGTACCGCAGTCGCTTTGCAAGTTTGCACTTACCGTGGTATTACCCTGGGCCGAGCCGTTTTGCTTGAGCGTTATACTGTTCGCAGTCGATCCCGTGCTTGTGAGCAAGCTGCTATTGAAAGAGAACGACTGTGAGAATACAGTAGATGGAACATTACTTAACACAAAGGGCGTTGAAGTGCCGCTACAAATTGTTGCCGGGCCTACAAGCGATGCTCCCCCGGGGCCTGAACACCATATTCCGCAGCTTGAGGCCGGTGCCACGCTACCACTTATTTCCGTCCAAAGCCACCGGGTATTACGAGGCGTGAATGCTACATGTGATTCGTTGTTCGCTGCACCTTGCTTTCTTATGCCTGTTATCCAGTTGGCGGCGGGTATGCTCTTTGTTCCTGTTGGCGGAGCAACCGGGTTGTATTGTGCATTTAGATCGGCGAGTGTAATCGTAGCCGTACCGCTGCCAACGTCGAGTGCGCTATAAGTTGGTATGAAAGCGAAATTGACACGAGCCATCGAGATACCGAACAACGTTCCCGATCCTCCGGTCACAGCACCTGCGGATTCGGCAAGGTCTAAGAAGCTTCCTGGACCCGAATCTATCGGCAACATCGACGGCGAAGCGAAGGCTTGCTCGTGCGTGATATTAATATTCATATTGATAATGCCAAGCACCTTCCGCTGAATGCGCACCTGGCCATCGTAGATCTTGTCCGAACCCTGATTGGGCAGAGCCTTCACATCGAAGTCCACCAGTATGTGCGACGAAAATGATGGCACGATAAGCAAAAAAAATTGCGGATAGTTGGTGACGAACCCTAATCCGGCACCGAGGTGCATAGCCCAGTTTGCCCAGGCAGGCAATGAAAACTTGTCGTGATAACTTAGATACGACGTCAAAGGTGCATAGCCCTGGTCCTGAGCGCACTCCGAACCATTTGCGATCACGATATTCCGGCAATTTTGAGGGTAGCCTTTTGTATCCAACTCCTGCTGGAAGTTGGTATGGCGAATCGATGAACTAATGAAGCCAAACGGAGGCACGGGAGTCTGGAAAACGCTGTTGATCAGCATCTGCTTTACAGCAGGCCGGTCCGCAAGCTCGCTTGCACGTCCAAGGATCGGAACCAATTGACCAAGATATGTTGAGCCCGCAGAACCATAGAAGCCAGCCAGTCCAAACGACAAATGCACGTTGGAAAGATGACCGACAGTAGTTTGGAATGCCAACGGCACATTGGCACCCTGGTGTGGACTATCGAACGCAACGAACAAACGTGTGTCGTGAGTAATAGCACGTTGCTCCAGATCGCGAAGCGCCCAACGTCCAATTAGCCCACCCATGCTTGTTCCAACTACAACATTCTGCTGCATGGTCCCATTGAAGGCCACTTTGTTGTTGTTGACGAATCTGATAACCTCCTGAACAGCATAGGCGTTGTTTTGGATGTAGTCTGTACCATCTACGAAGTCAACATAAATAACATCGAACCCGGCTTCTTGCAGCCTATCGCTTAATGATTTCACCGGTGTGCCACCACCGGGTTCTATCATTAGTACGTCTGCAAAACCTTGAGTAGAATTATTTACGTCGTCAAGCAGTTTTCTGAAACTCTGGTTGGCTCTGGGATTAGTTGGGAAAAGAAAACTTCCTGGATCGAATCCTTCAATCCAGATCAGTGGCTTGTTCAATACAAAGTCTTGCACGCCGCTGGAGTTGAACCCGAATAATGTCGATATCCTAACCTGGGCTGGAGCCGGACTTTGTGAATAAGTAAGCAGTCCAGTGATGAATTGCTCAGTGGTGATCGACTGGGTTGCCGAGCCCGTGTAGCGAGCTTGTAAACTCAGAGCATCCATTACGGAGATCTGCGTCATACTTTCGTACACGGAATTGTCGGTGTATGTGACCTTACACTTCACTGTCTTATTGCCAGGATTGGAATACGCAACCGACTTGACGACGTTGAGACTTATATTCTGATATCCGACTCCTTCACCGAAGTCGACCTGTATGGTGCTGATCGTCTTGCCGGTGTTGGTTGGGAACATAGCATCCGTCAGCAGGAAATTGTGGTAATTCCCATAGATCACACTGTTGTTGATCGCAAACGCGAATGTTTCTTTGATCTCGTAGGGTGTGGTAGGCCGGCCTGCCACATCGAAGATCTGGTTATTGGATATCGATACAAGATTAGAGGTTAACGCATCGGATTTGAATTGCTCATACTTATAATGAAGGGCCATCATCATATGAGTGACGTCGTGTGTTTGAGAGTACAGCAAACGCGCGGCCGGAGTCGATCCGCCATTTTGAGCGTTACTCTGCGAAAGTAAAATAGCATTCAACTCGGCAGGATGCTTCATATTTACGTTTTGCTTGAATCGAAATGAATACAGCGTGAGATAGACGGCCTGCCATTCTTCCGCATTCAGATAATTATTTCCTGAGATCGTACCAGGATACTTTGTCACATCGGCGATCTCCAATCCATAATCACGAAGCAACCCTGTTGTAACAGGACTCCGGTCAACGTTCAGAAATATGTTGTTGATCTGATCACTGAAAGCATCGTTCTGTGGATAAAGAACGTTGCTGGGGTTGTTGGTCGTAATACCTGATGGCGTGATCGTAGCCGTCGGAAGAATGACAGAAGTTCCTGTGATCACGATCGCACCAGGTGACTGATGGTAATAGATCTGGCCAATAACACTGCCAGACCACAGTAGCGCAGCACAAAACGTAAGGAATGCGTAAGTTTTTTTCATGGTGAACCCTTTTGTGTTATGAATTAACACAGCCGCAACATCTCTCTCACGCAATCAGAAGCTAGTGATTCGTAGCAGGACCGACAAGATTTTCGGCGCTGGCAAAAAAATATAGGGGGTAGATCAGAAGGGCCTATGTGGTCGCAAAGAAACAACGATCACAGGTCGCTATAGAAATGCTTGCTTTCATTTTAGATCCCAACCACTTTCTCCCAACAGCGGTACGAAGGCAAAGTCGGCGAATTGCTCTTCGATCAGTTGACCGTTGACTTTTCTAATGCGCAACATTTTTTGATACTCGCGACCACCGACGGGAATGATCATTATACCGCCTTCTGATAATTGATCCGTTAAAGCTTTAGGGACAACGGGCGCACCCGCCGTTACTATGATCTTGTCGAACGGCGCTTTCGAAGGCAGACCTTTCGTGCCATCGCCGTAGACGAGGAATGCCGATTTGTAACCAAGCTTGGGTAAGAGCGCTTTCGTTTTTTCGTAGAGCACCTTGTTGTATTCGATGCTGTAAAGGATCACACCAAGCTCCATGAGGACACATGCCTGGTAGCCGGAACCTGTACCGATCTCGAGCACCTTGTCTTTGGGTTTGATATCGAGCTTCTCGGTCTGGAACGCCACGGTATATGGTTGAGAGATCGTTTGTCCTTCGCCAATAGGGAAAGCTTTGTCCTCGTATGCGTGCGAGAGCAGGGCCTGGTCGAAGAAGAAGTGCCTGGGTACGTGACCGATCGCATTCAAAACCGCCTCACTGCGAATGCCTTTTTCGGCAATTTTTTTAACCAGCTTGTTCCTTAATCCCCTATGCTTATATGTGTCTTCCATGGCCTGATAAGCGAGCAATTTTGCTACCTTTTGTGGATAGTTTGTGGATGAATTTGACCCACAATTTGTCGCTTCAGGGGCTAAAAACGGGATTTTTCGTCCTTTTGCAAAGTTTTAGTGAATCTTTAGGAAAAGTGAAACTGAAAGTGCTACTTCGGGGTTCTCAATGCACAGTGAAAAAGCTTTTTGCCATAGCGTTCACATGTGTGTACCTGACCCTAGCAGTAGGCGTGGTGTAAACCACTCACTACTGTATGGGCCGGGTTAAATCCAACAGTCATCTCCACCTTCGATTTTTAGATGTCCTTGCTTCCTTCTTTCCAAAGAAGGGAATCAGACATGCTGTTCCAATCAACATGATGTTCGGAGGTTCCGGGAGGGATGACATTGGTGCAACTAAAATCCGATCAACACGAAAGGAGCCCAATAATACGGGTCGGAGAATTTCTTCGACTTTATCATTTTTTCCTTCGCTTGTTGCAGCGCAGCGCTGAATCCGTTCGCGGGATTATTCAACAGCGACGAATAAAAATCTGTCATCAACTCCGAAGTGGATTCGTCGGCGACGCTCCAGAACGATACTACAAGATTCCGTGCGCCTGCGTATACGAGCGCTCTCGATAAGCCGATCACTCCTTCACCCTTCGAATACTTGCCAAGGCCTGTTTGGCAAGCCGAGAGCACTGCGAGATCTGCATTCAGATTTAAATTATAGATCTCGCCGGCGTAGAGATGTCCATCGTCGTCGTTATTCTCATTAAGGAAGATCCTCGATAGCTCCGGCTCGGTCTCATCCACAATCCCATGCGTGGCAAAGTGCAGGTAGTTGTACTTGTTGATGTTTGGAGCTTTTATGTTTGCCTCGTTGGCGTCTTTATAAAGCAATAACTCTTTGGTTGCTGAAGAGAATAAATTTGCAATGGCTTTGATCTCGGATTCTGTTCCGGGCAATTCGTCGAGGTTATCTTTATCGGGGAACTTTACAGGAGCACAGAGGAATATCGATGCCTGTGAGATCGATGCTGATTTGTGTCTTTGTGTGATCAATCCCACCGAAAATTCGGAACTGATGGCATGCTTCGTTACCAGGTATTTCGTAGAAGCGAAGTCCGTCCCGATTTTGCCTACGGGAAGAACTTCCAGCGGCAGCGTGCTCATGCGACCCGAAGGCACTATGATAACCTTCGGTTTATTGGTTTGTGGGGTGAGCACCGGTTTCAATGCGCTCGCGCACTCGGCAAATACCTGGAAGTCGCGAAAGTAGATGCCGTTCATCAATCCTTTCGTTAACCGGTCGAAGTCGGCTGGTATCGTGCGCTCGTATGATTTAAACTTATTCGTTGTTATAACGAACTGGTAAAGCTTGCTTGCTTTTTCTGCGATGAAATAGCTCACGATCGCCTCATCTTCCTTTAATAGCTTTTGAAGATCGCTAACGGTGGGGAAGGAGTTGTTGTACTTAAGATTGAAATAGTTCGGATAATCTTTTTCGAGCTTCTTAATGAACGCATCGTATTCACTATTCATGACAAACAACGTCTCGCGAAGATATTTCTCCTCTTCGGCAGGGGGACCGAGACTCAATCGCTGCGAAAGAAATGCAATGCTCGACTTTAGATTTTTTTCCTGGTCGACCAGCTCTTGCGGTAGACCTGCGAATGATTTCGCCTGGGCATCGGCAATAGATTCCTGTAAAACGGCCGATTTACTTTTCTCTGCGAAGTAGAATGCGCTCTCGCGATACTTACGCGGCCTCGCTACCATCTCGCTGATCGTCGATGAAAGACGAACACCGTCTTCGTATACGTCGTTGGCCAGCGCACCCAATGAAAGTTTGTCGCTTTCGTCGGTACTGTGGTGACGGATATCATCGATCAACGAATCGCACAAATAGAGACTGGACAAGGCGAGCTTGAGATCCGATAGTCTTAGTGTTTTTCCGAAATGCCTGCCCTCGAGACCCTGTGCTTTCCACATGAGACTGAACAAAAGCACTTTCGCGTTGTAGAATTCGGTGATGCCTGGATTGATGTTGATGTTCTTTTTATTGAATGACCGAACGTTGGCGCAAATAGCCTGTTGGAAATCATCTAACGCAAGATCATACTGTTGCTGGTTGAGATGAACGACTCCGATCTGGTTGAGCGTAGAAGCAATGTCGGGATGTTTTTCTCCGAACGACTTTCGGTATTGCGCCAACGATTTTTCGAAATATTGAAGCGCAAGAGTATTGTTACCCATCTTTACATAGGTCTGCCCTAGATTCCGGTTCACGAAACCTACATTGGGATGACCGTTCGGATAGATCTTTTGCCATACCTTGGCAGCTGATTCGAGATTGTTAATGGCATCCCCGTACAGTTCGATCTGTGAATACAGGGAGCCAATGTTTGTACTTGCGATCGCAATCTTCGGATGTTCTTCGCCATGAAGCTTCTTGTAGACAGCAAGGGCTTTCTCATAATACTCCAATGCTTTGTCGGGATCTATCTGGCTGTAGACGAGTCCAAGGTCGTTGTATGACGCAGCTACTTCTTCGCTCTGTTCGCCAAACAGCTCTTGTCGCAACTGTAATGCGATCATACCGTGGTCTTCCGCCTGGTTGTATTTACCCGAAGCATTGTATGCCAACGTGAGCCATGCAATGCAGTTGGCGGCCTCTTTTGTCCGTTCCGAATTCATAGAACGCGCCAGGTCGTAGCCGTCCCTCAGTTCCTCCAATGCGAGGTCATAGCGGCCCTTGCTCAGGTTGAGCGCTCCAAGATTTGTTAAGAAGATGAGTTTGTTTTTAGGCTGCTTCCAGCTTCCTGAATCACGTTGCTTGATAAGTGCTTCCGCTTTTACATAATCACCTGAGGTCAGTAATTCATCGAACGTCTGTGAGAGACAAACAGCAGGCAGCAATAGCAATAGAACCAGGGCCAGTCTCATTGCCATCAGAATCGATAAATGTAAGTGAGCGACGAAACCAGCTCGCGTGTAAGTCCATCGGGATTGGTCGTACGCTGTTTGATCTTATGACCAACCAACAAACGAATACCGGAACGAACGTCGAAGTTATAACCTGCCGTACCGATAACGGAGCAGGCAAGTCCATGAGCTTCCGGAGGACTTACCTTTGTTTGTGGTGAATCCTTTTCGGTACCCGACTTAATGAACACGTCGCGGGTCACGCGATAGATCGGCAGCACACCCGCGGAAAAATTGAACTTCGAAAAACGAAAGTTGCGTTCAATGCGCAACATCACATCGACACCGCGCTTGAGTTCCTTTGCCTGGTTGTATTCATCGGCATAAGCTTTCAAACTGCTCTCTGCTTCCGCCCACGACGACCATACGAATTGGTTGTTGTTATGATTCAACGGGATCTGGATACCCGTAGCGAGGAGCCACTTCCTGTTGATCAAGGAAATACCGGAGATCACATCGTAGGTACCGAGGCTTGTTTGATAATACATAGGCAACGGCCAGCGTTCGTCTTCGCCGGTAGGTGCTTTTACAGTCTTATCTGAATGATTGGTCGGGATCTTTGCGCCGAGTGAAAGATTAAGACTGAACTTATCGGAACGATAAACATTTCGCGTAAAGCAAAGGGAGATATCACCCATGCCTTGTGTGTTCGCCAACCGGCCCTGCACGGCCTGGTAGGGGAGTTTCACCTGGAAGGTGTTCTTTCCTTTGATCGAAAAATTCAGATCGGCTGTCGCAACGTAAATAATAGGAGTGAGTGTTGTTGTACCCCGGTAGAAGCTGATCTCCGCCGATTGAAGCTTGACAGCAATTCGTTTGCTGTAGGGCTGATCGGGCTTCATGGCGCCCATCGTGCAAAAGCCGGCATCGCTACAGCCTTGTGCATGCGACGTTAATTGAACTGCGATGAAAAGAAGGAGAATGAGAGGGGCCTTCATTGGCGTAAATCTAAAGTAAACAGTGGACGGTAGGCGGTAGACAGTGATTTATTTTGCGTTGAAAACCGATTACGTCTACTGTCCACCGTCCACTGTCCACCGTTTACTGTCTACCACTTACATTCCGAGCGCCTGGTTTTCGATCGATGCCAGCTCGATGATCTTCTCGTACTCTGTAGCGTTCAGGTCGTTGAAGAAGTAGTGCACCGGGTTTACCTGCTGACGATTGATCATCACCTCGTAGTGAAGGTGCGGTGCCGTGGAAAGCCCTGTATCGCCAACATAGCCGATAAGTTCTCCGCGTTTAACACGCTGACCGGGATGTACAGCGAAGCCGTGCATGTGTGCATAGCGTGTGCGATAGCCGAAGCCATGGTCGAGCTCAACCATTTTGCCATAACCACTGAAGCTTGTCTGAACAACATCCACAACACCGTCGGCCGTTGCGTAGATGGGAGTGCCAATTACCGCAGCGAAGTCGATGCCTGCGTGCATCTTCTTTACTTTATAGACAGGGTGAATGCGCATACCGAAACCCGATGCCAGGGCAAGTAGCTCTTTGTTTGCGATAGGTTGAATAGCAGGGATGGCTGCGTAGAGCTTCTGCTTATCTTCTGCAAGCTTCACGATCTCATCCTGTGATTTCGATTCGATGTAAACTTTACGGCGAAGCTTGTCTACCGATTCATGAAGGTCAACGATAAGGTCTTTATGAAGAACAGATTTGTCTTTGATCTCGGCATAGCGATCCATACCGCCAACGCCGGCTTCGCGTATCGCGCTCTCGATGGGTTCAGCACCCAACACCACACGATAAATGTTATCATCGCGATGTTCCATATCGGCGAGGATCACATTGAGCTTGTCAACTTCGCGCTTAAGATTTTCATAATAGAACTCCATCTCCGCAACTTCATTGCGGAGCAGAAGTTCCTTCGGCGATTCGAAATAGTTATAGTAAAGGATGACGAGCCCCACTGCGAGCCCGAGAGTAATCGTGAAGATCCCGAGTATGTTCAAAACGATGTCGCCCGTCGTGTTGCGCACACGTTCATACTTACAGGTCTCGGTGTCGTAGTAATACTTGATTTTTGCCATAAATTCTGCGTTGTCAGGGACGTTTAATCCGTTCTAGGTGGGCCTAAACGGCTTCATTACGGATTCGTTGCACTCTATAAAAGGCCCTTCCAGAAGGTCTATACAATACGGAATAGCGGGAAAAACCGCGTCCAGGCATTGGCGTATAGCTTTGGGTTTACCTGGCAAATTTACGATTAAAGTTTGATTTCTTATTCCAGCTACCTGGCGCGACAGGATGGCTGTTGGTACATACTGCAGGCTCACAGATCGCATCAATTCCCCGAAACCGGGCATCATTTTGTCGCAAACAGCCTCTGTGGCCTCAGGTGTGACGTCGCGTTTTGCCGGACCGGTGCCTCCAGACGTGATAATAAGGCAGCAATGGTCATTGTCGGCCATGCGGATCATCGTTTCCTCGATAAGCTTTTGCTCGTCGGGAATTACGGCATAGACCTTCTCCCAGTCGCTCTTGATGTATTCTGTCAGGGTAGACACAATCGCTTTGCCGGGTATATCCTCATAGATGCCCTGGCTTGCACGGTCCGACACATTAATGATGCCAATCCGGATCATCGGCATTATTGTTCTTTCTGCAGGTGCGAGGCCCTGCCTTTCCTGAACACTTGTCGACCTTTATTCACACCGCGGCGGATCTCTTTCTGCGCCTCTTGTGGCAGCAGTATGATGTCTTTGCACTCTTGCGAACAACAGCCGTTGTATTTTTTCGCGCACTCTTCACACTGGATGAAAAGCAGGTGACAGCCGTCGTTCTTGCAGTTTGTATGATCGTCGCACGGTTTACCACATTGATGGCATGAGCTTACGATATCGGGAGATATACGTTCACCGAGTCGTTCATCGAAGACGAAGTTCTTGCCGATGAATTTATTCTCGAGTCCCTGCTCTTTCACTTGTCGTGCATATTCTATGATCCCACCATCGAGCTGGAACACGTTATTGAAACCTTTGTGTTTCATCCACGCGCTAGCCTTTTCGCAACGAATGCCACCAGTGCAATACATGATCACATTCTTCTCTTCCTTTCCTTCAAGCAAATCGGTAACCATGTGAAGCTCTTCACGGAACGTATCGGCATCGGGACAAATCGCATTCTTGAAATGACCGACCTCGCTCTCGTAATGATTGCGCATGTCGACGATGATCGTTTCCGGGTTATCGGCAAGCTTGTTGAATTCTTTTGCGTTTACGTGAGTGCCGCTGTTTGTTACATCGAAGTTTGGATCGTTGATGCCGTCGGCAACGATCTTGTTGCGAACAAGGATCTTAAGTTTGAAGAATGATTTACCGTTGTCATCAACGGCGACGTTGAGACGGATCCCGTTCAGGAAATCAATGCTGAACAGTTGCTTCTTAAACTCTTCGAACAACGGAGAGGGCACACTCAATTGTCCGTTGATCCCTTCGTGGGCGAGGTAGATCCGTCCAAGCACGTCAATTCCCGACCAGGCACGGTAGAGCTCGTCGCGAAAGGCGGCGGGATTTTCTATCTGGTGATATTTATAAAAGGAGAGAGTTGTACGCGGCTCGGTGCTGGAGCGCATCTTGTCCTTTAAAACTTTGCCATTTACACGATTCCGGAGGCTCATCTGCAGTAAGATCACCGCCCATCCTGGCAGTGACAAGCCGCAAATTTACGGATTTGGTTTAAACTCGCCACGGAGAACCTTGTTGTAGTCCTCGCAGCTCAAGGTGCCCTGCTTCTTGCAGTACGTGCAGGTCTTGTATGACTCGCCGAGATAAGTCTTCTTGATCACCACCGTGGATCCGTTGCAGACGGGACACGTCACCCTGCCGCTCGGACCGCAGTCGATATCATAATTTTTTGAAAGTATACTCGATGCTTCCACAGTCTGTTGTGCCCGTTGGGTAAGCAGGTCCTTCTCTGCTTTCTCTTTCCAACTGATCGCATCGTCGTAGTATTGTCCTCCAGGCCCTTTCAACTGAATGTATTTCGTAAGCCAGTCGACGCTTTGAGAAAACTTGCTCAGCATGTATGAGTTTTTGCCAAAAAAATACGTGAGGTCGGAGGGAAGGCTCTTGAGATTCTTCAATACGTAGCGATACTTTTCATCTGCTTCTTCGTAGCGGCCGATATTCGTCAATGCTATGGCCGAGTCGAGCTCGTTGCGTACCGATCTTTGCTTCTGATTTTGTTTTTGCTCTTCCATCTGCCTGATCTTGTCACGCTCTGCGTCCTGGGCGAACGCATTGATGCTTCCGAAAAACAAGGCGATAGCAGTACAGATGATGATGTGGCGTTTCACGCCTTCAGTTCCTTGCGCGACAAGTCCAGCCATTCCAATGCAGCATTATGAAAAATATCTTCTTTCTGTTCCGGGGTCAGGGTCGTTTCCTCAATAAACCTGCCAATCTCAAGGTCGCCGAGGGGGAAGGGGTAATCGGAACCGAGGGTAACACGTTTTGAGCCCACTAATTTAACTACATATTCCAACATCATGGGATCGTGGGTAACACTATCTACCCAGAATTTTCCGAGGTAGCTGATCGGTGGCTTGGGATTATCGATTGCCACAAGATCGGGCCGGCAGTTGAAGCCATGCTGGATACGGCCGATCGTTGACAAGAAAGATCCACCGGCGTGCGCGAAGTTCAC
This sequence comes from uncultured Ohtaekwangia sp., assembly GCA_964490505.1. Classification (GTDB taxonomy): domain Bacteria; phylum Bacteroidota; class Bacteroidia; order Cytophagales; family Cyclobacteriaceae; genus ELB16-189. The sequence continues at coordinate 329,875 of CAZBCP010000005.1, forward strand.
ACGGAGATTTGGAAGCTTCTCGAATATACCACCGAAGATCATCGAACAGATCGCCCTCGACGTCTCGGCAGGCATGCCTACCAGCCACGGGAGCCAGTAGCGCTGCATGTGCTTTTCGCCCATCATTTCCCACGGATGGATCAACAGCGCCATTCCCAACTTCTCGCAAGCTTCGAAGATGGGAAAGAAACGCGCCTCATTCAGGTTCTCGTTATTGATATTGGAACCGATCTGTATCCCTTTCAACCCGATCTTCTTGCATCGTTCAAGTTCCTTGATCGCGAGCGCAGTGTCCTGCATCGGCAATGTTCCGAGGCCGACATAATGCTTGGGGTGTTTGTCGACAACTTTTACGATGTGATCGTTGAGATAGCGCGAGATGTCGAGGCAATCCAACGGCTTCGCCCAATAGGCGAACATTACTGGTATGGTGCAGATCACCTGTACCTGGGTCTTGAATTGGGCGTACTCTTCGATCCTTACTTCGGGATCCCAGCAGTTGTCTTTGATCTCACGGAAGAACTGGTTGCCGCGCATCATCTTTGCGTAGCCGGGCTTATGATGCTGAAGGTAGATGAAGTCGCCGTACCCGAATTTTCCGGACCAATCTGGTAATTTCTTTGGGAGTATGTGAGTGTGAGAGTCGATCCGAAGCACCCGCGAAAATACAAAATGTTCAACGTTCAGCGTGCAGGGTTCAGTGTTGCCTGGCTGTCGGCGAGAACCCTGAACCCTGTACGTTGAACCCTGAACCTACATCGCCCCTAACTCTTTCAGATACTTCTCCGAATTTGCCTTCACCGCAGCGGGTGGATTCATCGCGAGTGCTTTCTTGAAACTCTTGATGGCATTCGACTTATCGCCTTTCGTAGCATAGGCTTCGCCAAGACTGTCGAATGTATTTGCGCTCTTGGGATACCTGGTTGTGTTAACAATAAACACTTCGATGGCCTTTTCATTCTGACCTTGCGCGAGCAGGTTGTACCCGTATTGGTTAAGTTCGTTTTCGTTGCCGATGGCTACCGCCTCTTTCATGAGGAGGTCTGCTTCGTCGGCTTTGTTTGAATTGCGAAGCACGTTGGCTTTTGCCGATAAGGTTGCGAAAGAACGATTGATCGCAACGGCACGATCGGCCCAGATCGCAGCCTGGTCGAGGTATACTTTATTGTTTGCTGCGTAGTTGGCCGCGCTCGAGAATCCCTGCCATGTGAAACCTTTCGCGCCCATCAGTTCTGCGCCTGCATTAGCGACCACGATATCGTCTACAGCAAATTCGATCTTCACGGGAAATTGTTTCTTCTCCCAGTTCAATACAAGTTCGACGGTGTTCTTCGTAGCATTAATGAATTCATAGGTCAGCATCTCGGTCATTTCGTGATCGCGGATCTTGATAGGAGCTCTCATGAGATCGTTCTCGGGTTTGTAAAAGAAGTGTCCCCATGAACGATAGTCTTTCGACAGGATAACCTCTCCGGTATTATCTTCATTGATGGTCATGAACAAACCATACTGACCTGCGGGCACTTTCTTGCCTTCGATCATCGCATCGTGCGATAGTTCTATCACGGTATTCTCGTTAGCGCCTGCACGCCATGGAGCGGGGCCATTGCCCACATCGGCTGTCCATCCCCAGTTCACGAGCTTGCCCCAAACTTCCCTGCCTTTTACCGAAGGCCGCGAATATTTAACTGTGATAGTGGAGATACCAATAGTTTGTCCAACCATTGCCGCCGGGCTCGGCGTGCGTGGTGTGGTAACTGCCTGCGAATTAGCGGTGAAAGAAAGCGTTACGAGGAAAAGTAACGCAATTGGTGTGATGTGTTTCATGGTTGGTGGATTTAGAGTTAAGTACTACAAATCCATCAAGAAAATCCTGCCGCGTATTGCGTGAAATATTACTACGAGGCCCTTCGTCCCCTCGTCATCTCGTCAAAGCGTCAGCGATCCCCAACCGTTGCGATAATCACGTTTCACGAACTGATTCGCTGCATCGAAGTTTGTGATCTTCATGTTCTTCGCATCCCATAGCAGCTTCTTCCTTCCTGGATAGTTGTTTCCTTCTTTCATCGCGTAGCTACGAAGAGCAAGGTTGCCCATAAGGACAGCTTCGGTAAACGGACCGGCATATTCGAATGATGAGGCGAGCTGCATCTTTCCATATCCAGCGATACATGCATCGACCCAGGTTGTATAATGACCCCATTCCTGTCCGGCAATACGAGGGATCGTTTGCTTGGGAAGTGTTACTTCCTTCATCTTCTTCGTCGGAAGCAACACGGGTGGGATAGCGTAGTTGCCCATCAGCTTTCCTTTTGTTCCTTCGAAGATATAACCACCGGCACTGTCGCCAAGTTTTTCATCGGGTAGAAGCTCCGCTGGACGTTGCGGGAGCAAGCCGCCATCCATCCAAGTGAAATCGATGATTCCTTTCCCGTCTTTTCTTGGGAACTTCATGTGAATGATCGAAGAAGCCGGGCAGCTCTCGTTATAGGCAGCTTCAACAAAGAAATCGGCCCATACCGTAGTAGTGCTGCATTCAACTTCTGTAGGGAAGTCAATAGGTAAAATACGGAACGCGGCATCCATGATATGACAAGCCATGTCGCCAAGAGCTCCTGTTCCATAATCCCACCAGCCTCGCCAGTTGAACGGTACAAGGTTGTCGACATAATTCTTTTGCGGAGCGGTGCCGAGCCAGAGATTCCAGTCGAGTTCTTTTGGAATTTCATTCGAAGCTTTAGGCCATGCAATTCCTTGCGGCCACACGGGGCGATTGGTCCACGTAGTTACTTTGGTAACATTGCCGATAAGGCCTGCATCAACATATTCCTTTGCAGTTCTCACGTAGTCGGCAGAACCGTATTGGTTGCCCATCTGTGTTACGACCTTATACTTCTTTGCACCTTCCGACATCATTCGTGCTTCGAAGATGTCGTGTGTCAAGGGCTTTTGAAGATACACGTGCTTGCTTCGTTGCATTGCAGCCATTGCAATTATCGCGTGCATGTGATCCGGAGTTGTGATGACAACGGCATCGAAATTCTTCGACTCCTTGTCCATCAGCTCACGATAGTCCTTGTAATACTTCGCGTCGGGAAAATTCTTTCTTGAAGCCACGGCCTGCCTGTCATCAACATCACAGAGGAAAGATATTTTTGCTTTCGGATTTCCTTTGATCTTTCCATCGGGACTACCGGCAACACCAACCAGGTCGGTCTCGCCTTTGCCACCAACGCCGATACCAGCAACGTAAAGAGTATCACTTGGCGCGATGAATCCTTTACCGCCGATTACATAACGTGGCACGATCGTGAACGCTGCGGCTGCAGCAGCGCCACGAAGAATAAATTCCCGTCTCTTGAGGCTCATAACTTTTAGAATTTCCTGTACTCGCGTTTCACGAACTGATTCGCGTCGTCGAAGTTGGTGATCTTCATATTCGGTCCGTCCCAAAGCAGTTTGATATAACGACCCGGGTAGTCGAATTCATTTTCTTTTCCATTAGGTCTCGGCTTACGAACGTCGTAGCTGCGCAATGCAAGATTGCCCATCAACACGCTTTCAGTAAGAGGACCGGCAATATCGAAAGGAGAGGAGACCTCCATCTTTCCATAACCAGCGAGACATGCTTCCACCCACTGAGCATAGTGGCCCTCGGCTCCGCCCGGAACACGCGCGATGGTCTGTTTCACTTTGGCGCCCTCTGTTTCTGTTTTGCTGGTTGGCAAAAGCTTAGGGTCGATACCATAAGTGCTACACATCATTTTACCTTTCGTGCCGATCATGATAACGCCATTGCCGCCATCACCCATTTGTTCGTTAGGTCCAAGTTCTTCGGGACGTTCTGGTTGAATGCCACCATCCATCCAGTGGAACTTGATGTTCTTTCCTTTCTTACCAGGGAAGGTCATAATGATGTGCGAAGAAGGAGGACAGCTTTCAGGGAAGTACCCTCTTCTGAACTCTCCGACATAAACGCTTCCGACACTAGCCTCAACTTCAGTTGGGTAACCTAAGCCAAGCACCCGGAACGGGGGTTCTATGATGTGGCAGGCCATGTCACCGAGAGCTCCCGTACCATAGTCCCACCAGCCTCTCCAGTTGAAGGGAATGAGGTTGTCGACATAATTCTTTTGCGGAGCAGTACCGAGCCAAAGGTTCCAATCGAGTTCTTTAGGAATTGAGTTGGCAGCCTGCGGCCACGCAACACCTTGCGGCCATACGGGGCGGTTGGTCCAGCAGTAAACGGTGTGAACATCGCCGATGAGTCCTGCGTTGTACCATTCGCGCATCCGGCGAACGCCGTCGCCCGAAGCACCCTGGTTACCCATCTGCGTTACAACCTTATATTTCTTTGCAGCTTCCGTCAACTGACGTGCCTCGTAGATATCGTGAGTGAGTGGCTTCTGAACGTACACGTGCTTGCCGAGCTCCATCGCACCCAATGCTTGAATGGCGTGCATGTGATCAGGTGTTGAAACCGATACTGCATCGAAACTCTTAGACTCTTTTTCTAACAGCTCGCGATAGTCTTTGTAATACTTTGCTTTCGGGAACGCGGCGATTGACTTAGCGGCTCTTCGGTCGTCGACATCGCAGAGGAATGATATGGTGGCCTTACCGCTCTTTGCGAAGCTGGCGATATCACTTTCTCCTTTACCACCTGCGCCGATACCTGCTACATACAACGTATCGCTGGGCGCTCTAAATCCTTTGCCCCCGATAACGTGACGTGGAACGATAGTTATTGCTGCAGCGGCGAGGCCAGCCTGCCTTATAAAATTTCTTCTTTTCATGATCGGATTAGCTTTCGTGTTTTACCGTTTCGTTCAGTTCTTTTTCTGTGTACTTCAATCCATATTGATCGAGTACTTCCTGCGGAACTCCATCCCATTGATTTGGCTGGTTCCCTGCATAGCCAAGATCTTTGATGCCGATCTTGCTGGTGAAGAAACCGCACGCAACGAGGTCGCGCATCTTGTTGAAGAAAGCAACGCCCTGTTGCATTTCAGGTTTTGCCTTTTCGGGATAAGCGATCTCGTCCACAACTTCGATCTGCTCATTCAATGTGCATTCGGCAAAGGGGGAATCGAATCGCTTCATGCATTGAACATCGAGCCACTTCAGTCCGCCACGCAACGGAACCTGGTGGTGAGGCATGTCCTTAACGATGAATTCGATGAAGTCGGGTACACCGGCATCTGTAGCGCTGCCTGAAACATCATCCTTTGGAATAATAATGTCGGACAGAACAGATATAGTTTTCATCTCGTGATCGGTGAAGAACTTCTCGCTCATCAGCTTGTTGTAACGCTCTGTTTCTGCAGGCGTGCGATCATAATTGAGCGACGATACTTCGGGGGTTGCAGCTTCTTTCTTTTCACCAGGAGCACAACCTTCGAGCAACGCGCCGGTACTAACTGTACCGAGTGCCATTGCCTTCAAATATTTTCTTCTATCCATAAATCTTAAATCCTATATCTTAAATCTTAAATCTTAAATCCCTAGATGTTTTGTTTCTTCATTTCGTCCATGATGTATTCAGAAGCTCTCATCGAAAGAGCGAGGATCGTCCAGGTAGGGTTCTTGTCGGCTTGTGAAACGAACGGACCACCGTCGACAACAAAAAGATTTTTGCAATCGTGGGCCTGGTTGTATTTGTTGAGCGCCGATTTCTTTTTGTCGTCGCCCATTCTTACGGTTCCTACTTCGTGAATGATCTGACCAGGATCGGCGAGACCCCAATCGTTGTGAGGCCCATTGTCGGCACCGTACGTAACAACGCCACCCATCTTATGAATGAGCTCTTTGAACGTAGCGTTCATGTGCTTGGCCTGGTTGATCTCCATGTCGCTCCACTTATAATGGAATCGGAGCACAGGGATACCATACTTGTCTACGACGCCGTTCGGATCTATCTCACAGAAGTTTGTTTCGAGGGCGATCGATTCACCGCGGCCGGCCATACCAATATCTGATCCGTAGAAGTAACGGAAGTCATCTTTCAAAGAAGCTCCGTAGCCGCCTGCAGGTTTTGTCTTACCATCGCGGCCGGGAAACTTTCCGTTAATGTTCTGCATCCCGAAACCGAATCCATAACCAGGCATATCCATGCCACCACCATATTCAATATGATAACCCCTGGTGAAGTCAAGTTTAGCCTTCTTCTCATCGAGCCACCACGGGGTATACACGTGCATGCCACCCGTTCCATCTTCGTTGTATCTCTTACGGCCAACGAGGTGGGGGAGAACACCGCCCATCGAAGCACCGGTAGAATCGTGCAGGTACTTGCCAACAACATTACTCGAGTTCGCCAGGCCATTCGGATGCTGCGCAGACTTCGAATTGAGAAGCAATCGCGCCGATTCGCAGGCGCTTGCCGCGAGAACAACGATACGTGCATTAACAACATACTCTTGCATGTCGGTCTTATCAACATACGAAACACCCTTCGCAAGACCATCGTCGCCGGTGATCACTTCACGTGCCATCGCATTCGTGATGAGATCGACATTGTTCGTCTTCAGTGCTGGATTCACAAGAACCGACGATGAAGAGAAGTCTCCATATACTGCACTACATCCGCGATTACACTGACCGCAATAGAAACATGCCTGGCGATCCGGATTGTTTGGTAATGCTTTTGTTAAGATCGAAAGGCGTGAAGGAATAACAGGGATCCCAAGAGCCGTTCCGGCATTCTTAATGAAGAGCTCGTGCAGGCGCGGCTTTGGAGGAGGAAGGAATATGCTATCGGGATCGTTCGGAAGATTTTCTTTCGAACCGAACACACCGATCAACTGATCTACTTTATCGTACCAGGGAGCAACGTCGTCGTAACCGATCGGCCAGTTGTCGCCCATGCCGTCGTGGTCTTTTCTTTTGAAATCTTTAGGGCCAAAGCGAAGAGAGATACGTCCCCAGTGATTGGTTCGTCCACCTAACATACGTGAGCGAAACCATCCGAACTTCGTTCCATCCTTGTGAGTGTATGGTTCGCCATCGAGTTCCCAGCCACCATACGCCGCATCGAAATCACCGAAGTTTCGTTGAGGGGTTGCGGCACCACGTCGTGGCGACTCGTAAGGCCACTTCAACTGCGTTACATTCTTTCGTGGATCGTACATCGGTCCAGCTTCGAGCAACACAGTTTTGATACCTGCCTGCGCCAGCATGTACGCAGCCATACCACCACCGGCGCCGGATCCAACTATGCATACATCGTAGGTCTTCGGATTTTTCTTGATTTGAAAATTGGCCATGAGAGAGAGTAAGTTTGTCTAAATGTAAAAAAGATTTACGAGGTAGGAATGCCTATTTACGATTTCGGCAAATCGTAAATTGTTAATCTTACTTTACACTTTTTTTGGGAACCGGGTCGTAACCACTCGTTCCCCACGGATGGCACCGCGCGATCCTCTTCATACCCAGCCAGGTACCTTTTACAACACCCCATTCGTTGATCGCTTCTATCGTGTATTGAGAACAGGTGGGTGTGTGACGGCAATGCGCGCCTAACATGGGCGAAAGCGTCGCTTGATAAATGCGAATAGGTAATATGAAAAGCTTTTTCAACAAATCTCTGTCTCCTGACCCCTGACTCCTGACTACTCTATATTATAAGTGATCTCCCCATCCTTCCCGTCCTTCAGTTGTATACCGATCGATTTCAACTCATCCCTGATCCGGTCCGACAACGCATAGTTCCTGTCGAGACGTGCCTTCTTCCTCAACTCTATGAGTACTCGTATCGTTCCGTCGAGCAAGTGATTGTCGCCACCGGCTTCTTCTTTTAATCCGAGTACATCTTCCATAAAGCCGATGTACGTCGACTTGAATTTTTCGAATGTGGCAATGCTTGCGGTGATGTTCCCGTTCTTCAGATCATTGATCCTCGACGACATTTCGAAAAGTACCGCCAGTGTTTTTGCTGTGTTGAAGTCGTCACTCATGCAGCGATAGCATTCTTCCACCAGGTTGTTAAGATTTTCGTCGTCGTTGGTCCCACCGGCAGCAGCATCCATCGCCTTAATGGCCGCAAGCGAGGCTGTCAGTTTCTTAAAACCTTTCTCCGCAGCTGCCAACGCTTCATTCGAAAAATCAAGTGTGCTGCTGTAATGGGATTGTAACATAAAGAAGCGCACGGTCATTGGTGAATAACCGCGATCAAGAAGCTTATGTGTACCTGCGAACAACTCGGCTGGCAAGAAAGAATTGCCCAGCGACTTGCTCATCTTTTGTCCATTAACTGTCAGCATGTTCGAGTGCACCCAATACTTCACGGGATCTTTGCCGAGTGCGCCTTTTGCCTGCGCGATCTCACACTCGTGATGAGGGAACTTGAGATCCATGCCACCACCATGTATGTCGAAAGTTTCGCCGAGATATTTTGTGCTCATCACCGTACATTCGATGTGCCATCCGGGAAATCCATCGCCCCACGGCGAAGGCCAGCGCATGATGTGGGCAGGGGAGGCCTTCTTCCACAATGCAAAGTCGATCTTGTCTCTCTTCTCATCCTGGCTGTCGAGCTCGCGACCGCTTTCAAGAAGTTCTTCGATGTTGCGGCCCGATAAGATGCCGTAGTCATTATGTTCGTTATACTTCTTTACGTCGAAGTAAACTGATCCATTTACTTCGTAAGCAAGTCCTTTCTTGATAAGCGTTTGAATGATCTCTATCTGTTCAATGATATGACCCGTTGCTGTAGGTTCTATGCTGGGAGGAAGGATGTTGAACTGTCGCATCACCGAATGGAAATCTTCGGTGTATCGTTTCACCACTTCCATTGGTTCGAGTTGTTCGAGCCTTGCCTTCTTCGCGATCTTGTCTTCTCCGTCGTCGGCATCGTTCTCAAGGTGACCTACATCGGTGATGTTTCTTACATATCGGACCTTGTATCCAAGAAACCGGAAGTATCTCGTCACTATGTCGAACGTGAGGAACGTTCTCACATTACCCAGGTGTACGTTATTATAGACTGTCGGGCCGCAGGCATAGAGTCCCACCCTTCCCGGGGTAATGGGTTGAAACTTTTCTTTCTTTCCTGAAAGGGAATTGGTAAGAGAAACCGGATATCGTTCAGCTAACTGCATAAAAAAAATCGCCACAAAGTAACGAATTGCGATCAGAGATCGGCAGCCAGATATGATTGTAAGTTTTCTTTCGTAATAACTTCCAGGGGAAAGAGATCCCTCTGCTTAGCCTCTTTCTTAAATACTAAATAATTAGATAATGTACTGATGCCCTGCATTGCCTGTCGTCTCGGATTCTGATGGATCAAAAAGTCGATGAGTCCGACCTTGAGGAAGTTAAGGTTCTTTGAAAGCAGATCGTATCCGACCAGGCTCACCTTCCTGCGATTGGCCATTCGCCCGGCAACCTCAAACGCTTTCGAAGTGCTTACGAATATACCGCGTAGCGACGGCCGCTGGAACAGATCGTCGAGCGCAGTGCTGAATGCCTCGTCGGTAGGATCCGCGATCGACAACGTAATCACTGTGGCCTTACCACAGTCTTTGAAGTACTGACGGAACCCGCGCTCCTTTTCTATAAGGTGTACCGAGTTGTCGATGTCTTCATTAATATGAAGAATAGCGTAGGAGGTAGGCTCGTTGCAGGGACTATTCCGGATGTCGAGAAGTTCCGCAGCCAGTCTTCCGCTTTGAAAGGCATGCTGCCCAATGAAGCTGATGGCATTCACTCCCTCGATCTCTGTATTAATAGTGACAAAGGGGATATTCTGTGTGCTCAGCATCGGGAAGATGTCCATGGCCTCTGTGTGAAACAGGGGGGCTACAAGCACTCCGTCGGGTTTGGCCCGCAGAACGGCGTGGGCAGCCTTTGTGAAAGAGGAGCTTTCGTTCAGGTCGAACAAAAAGGGCTCAATCGAGAGGTTAAAGTGAGCCCAATCGTTTGCGGCATCTTTAAGTCCCTTTTGACACTGAAGCCAGTACTCGTCGGTGGGCGCATGAGGCACAAGAGTTGCAATTCTTAGCTCCCGGTTCGACCCGAGGTTACGGGCGATGAAGTTCGGCTTATAATTGATTTTTTGTAGGACAGCCAGCACTTTGGCCGTGGCCTCGGGGGAGGTCTTACCGCGTTTATGCAGCACTCGGTCTACTGTTCCGATAGACACTCCGGCGAGGCGGGCAATGTCCTTGATTCGAGTCGTGTTCTGGGGCATCTGGTACGGGCTCTTTCTTGTAAAAATTCGTCGTTGTGTGTGCGCACACATTCGCCGGATTTGGTCATTCGACCGTCGCAAAGTGATCACAAAATCTTAAAAATTTCGACACAAAACCCGTCCCACACTCTTTAGCAAACGATTGCGGAATCGATTGCTATGAAATTCTATGTGAATTTATGAGTTAAATCGTTTGAAAACGCATATTTTAAGGGATTAAATAGTTGCTCATACCAATTATTAAACCAAACAAACGCTAAAACTAAAACCAATTCAACATGAGAAGAATTCTCTACTATTCTTTACTCTGTCTCCTATGGATTAGCGTTAACAGTTGCAAAGAGGACGAGGTGTCTCAACCACCAACTCCAACGTTATCTGTTAATCGATCCAGCGGGTTGTATCAAAGCACCGAGTTCGAGTTTACGATCGAACAAGTGTCTTCGACTTCTGTTTCGCTGCTGCCTTATGGTACCGAGCAGCCGAACACGGCAGGTGTCCTTGTACCAGCTTCTTCCTTCCAGAATGGAAAGGCTGTGGTAAAATTTGTCTACGGTCAGGTAGGTACTTTCAATGCTGTCGTTGTTGCTAACAATCACTCGGGTAGTGGTGAGAGTGTTAAGAATGCGATTTCTTCTCCGGTTACAGTTACGGTCACGAGCGACAAGACGTTGATCACTGAGTTCTCTCTTGCCGGTAAGGTAAATGTCCGTGGCGACATGTTTGATGCAACCAGCTCACTGGTCGACCTAACCAGCATAAAGCCCGACCTCGCTCCTGATAAGATTGTTTACGATACCACTTCAAATCCGAGGACGATCAAGATAACCGTTCCTTATGGTACAGACGTCACGAAGCTGAAGGCTAAGTTTACAACAAGTGATTTCGCTACCGTAAAGGTCGGCGGCACTGCTCAGACAAGTGAAGGTAACGAGAACGACTTTAGCAGTCCTGTTACTTACTCGGTAACGTCATTGAACGGAGAGAAGACAACGGATTACGTCGTTACAGTTGTTGAAACGCCGATCGAAACAAAACACAGGTTCTCGTCACTTGCTGGCATCATTGCCGAAGGTAATAAGGCT
>CAZBCP010000006.1:0-11035 GCA_964490505.1 uncultured Ohtaekwangia sp.
TCAAGGAAGAGGGAGGACTCGTGATTGCACAGGAGCCCAACACGTCGAAGTTCGATGGCATGCCGAACAGCGCTATTGCCAGCGGCAACGTCGACTTCATTCTTCCGCCCGAGGAGATGCCGAACCAGATCGTGCATTACGTTGCAGAAGCATCGTTCACCGCCAACCGGTCCATCGACGACAACGTGCTCGACGCCATCTTCGAAGAGATCAGAAAATCGGCAGGCTTCGATTTCAACCTTTACAAAACGCCGACGATAACCAGGCGCATCTTCCACCGGATGATGAAGAAGAACTTCACTTCGATCGAAGAATACCAGAAGTTCCTCGTCGGCAATGTTGAAGAGTGCAAGGAACTCGGTAAAGAATTCCTGATCAACGTCACCAGGTTCTTCCGCGACAAAGAGGCGTTCGAAACGCTCGCGAAAGAAGTAATACCCTCGATACTGAAAGAAAAAGGTCAGGGCGATACGTTGAAAGTCTGGGTGAGTGCGTGCAGCACCGGCGAAGAAGTCTATTCAATCGCCATGCTGATAGACGAGGCATTAACCGAACACCCGATCCCGGGCTTGAACGTAAAGCTTTTCGGAACGGACATCGACAAGTCGAATATCGAGATCGCTTCGAAGGGATATTTCCCCAGGACGATCGAAGCTGACGTGAGCGAGGAGCGTCTCAAAAAGTATTTTACAAAACAGAACGGCGGATACCTTATCTCGAACCGGATACGAAAACAGGTTGTGTTCGCTATCCACAACATTATCAAGGATCCTCCATTCATCAAGAACGACCTGGTGACATGCCGCAACATGCTCATCTATATGAATCCGGCGTTGCAACAACGAGTGTACTCGGTATTGCTTTTCTCTGCGAATAAAGGAGGCTATATCTTCCTGGGCACCACCGAGAACGCAAACTACATTCGTCAGTATATCGAAGAAGTGAACGGTCGGTGGAAGATCTACAAAAAGATCTCTGAGGCTAGACTTACACCTTATTTCCCCGACAGCAACGAACGGAACAAGCAATCGAACGGGCAATTGCTGTCGACTTCGCGCAAACGCGACAGCAAGAACAACAATGCTCTTTGGGACGACCTTAAGGACACGTTGCTTGACGAGTTCAACTTCGCAGCATTTTATATCGATAACAACTTCGAGATCCGCGAGACCGTGGGGAACTTCGAGCGGGTGCTGTCGCTGCCGAAAAAAGTATTGAAGCTCAACCTGCTCCGAATGCTGCCCGTGAATATTTCGACTGTTCTGATCGCAGAGATCAAGAAAGCCTGGAAGTCGAACGAGCGGAAGGTTATCAACAACCTCGTGTTCCAGCATGAGGCCAGGAGCACGGCCGTGCAGATTGCGGTAACACCTGCGCGACCGGGATCAGGAAGGCCATACACAATGGTCGCATTCCATTACATGACCTTACAGGAGGTGATTGAAGTAACGGATACTGCCAAGGGTGATAACGATTATGTGCTCTCGCTTGAAGAAGAGCTAAACCAGACGAAGGAGAGTCTCCAGCGTGCGGTAGAAGATCTTGAAACTGCTAACGAAGAGTTGCAGTCTGGTAACGAGGAGCTTCTGTCGGCCAACGAAGAACTGCAGAGCTCGAATGAAGAGCTCCAGTCACTTAATGAAGAGTTGCATACACTCAATACAGAACACCAGTTGAAGATAAAAGAGCTGGTGGAGCTGAACGAGGATCTTAATAACTACTTCCGAAGCAGCGACATCGGCCAGGTGTTCCTCGATAAGCAGATGAAGATCCGCAAGTTCAATCCTGCTTCAGCACGGATGATCAACTTCATCGAGACCGACATTGGGCGGCCGATCAATCACATCTCTACCAATATCCGGTACACGGGTCTGATTGGCGATGTTGAAGAGGTACTACGCGGTAATAAGTCGATTGAAAAAGAAGTGGAGCTTCAGAATGGTAAGAACCTGTTGCTTCGCGTTATGCCATACCTGACACAGGATAACCGGGTTTCGGGGGCGATCATATCATTCGTGGATATTACTACGATCACGAACCTCAACAACATTATTCGTGGCGTATTCAACTCGAGTCTCAGCGCCATTTTTGCGATGTCTGCCGTGCGAGATTCGCGTGGTGTAATAGCAGATTTCGAGATCACGGCAACAAACCATGCCGGTGTGAAGATGGTGAATCGGGAGATCGAAGCGCTGAAGGGGTTGCTGGTCAAGAAAGACCTGAACCTGCCGGTGTTCGATACACTGTTCCGTTACTTTGCAGATACTGTTGAAACCGACAGGCCTCTGCACACCGACATTTTTGCCGAAGCATCGAAAACATGGCTTGAAGTTACTGCGGTTAAGATGGCCGACGGTGTGATGGCAACCTTCAGCGACGTCACACAAAAGAAGAGCGCCGAGGAACGACTCAAGAAAAATTATGTTGAGTTAATTTCGACGAAAGAGAACCTGAAAAAGCTCAATGCAGAGCTCGAACAGAAAGTTGCCGAACGCACACAGTTATTGTCGGTAAGCGAAGAGCGATTCCGCATGGTAGCACGCGCCACTAACGATGCCATCTGGGATTGGGATATTGTGGGCAATAATATCTGGTTCAGCGACGCGTTCTACATCAAGTTTGGATACAATCCTCAGCAGCCTTTCACGAGAAAAGATTGGATGGAAAAGATCCATCCCGACGAAAGAACTGCTGTCGAAAAGAGTATCCACCAGGTGATCAACACGGGCTCCAAACACTGGACGAAAGAATATAGCTTCCGCAAAGCGAATGGCGAATATGCTCATATACTCGACCGCGGATACGTTCTCCACGACGAGCAGTACGATACACCATTCAGGATGCTGGGATCGATGCTCGACATCACCGAGTTGAAACACGCCGAGCAGGAGATCGCCAACAACATCGCGCAAAAGAAATTCCTCGCCGAGTCGATGCCCCTTATCGTGTGGACAACCAACGCCGCCGGCGATCTTGACTTCGTAAACAGGCAGTTCGAGATGTATACAGGTCTGCGCTACGAAGATGCCCTCATCAGCGGCTGGCGCGACGCCGTTCATCCCGACGACATCGCAGGGCTCGATTCACTCTGGCGTGAAGCGATGGAATATGGCAGCGACTTCCAGCAGGAGATAAGGATCCGCTTGTTCACGGGCGAATACCATTGGAATATTCTCCGCGCCAAATCACAAAAAGGGATGCACGGAAAAGTTACCAATTGGGTAATTACAACCATCGACATCAACGACCAGAAACAACAGCACGAGATACTTGAGAGAAAGGTTGATGAGCGTACGCACGAGCTCACCAAGATGAACCACGCTCTCGAGATCAGCAATAATGACCTGCAGCAGTTCGCTTCGGTGGCATCACACGACCTGCAGGAACCGTTGCGAAAGATCCATCTCTATGCTAATCTCATCAACGACCGGCACGGAGCGCAGCTCGATGGGGCAGCGATCTATCTGCACAAGATCCTTCAGTCGTCGGCGCGAATGAAGTCGATCATCAACAACATCATGAGCTATTCGAAGCTCTCCGCCGAGAATGTTGAGTACCAACCAACTGATATCAACGAGATGATCAGCGAGCTGTTGGAAGACCTGGAGATATCGATCAACGAGCGAAGCGCTTCGGTGTACGTGAGTAAGTTCCCAATGATCGATACGATACCCGGACAGATCAGGCAGGTATTCCAGAACATCATCGGGAATGCGCTGAAGTTCTCGAAGCCGAATGTTCCTCCACAGATCAGCATTACGGCGGCGCGTGTAGATAAGCTTTCACTGAATGCAGCTCCGCATCCGAAAGGTGATTATTGCTGCATTAATATTAAAGACAACGGTATCGGCTTCAATGAACGCTTTGCGGAGTCGATCTTCCTACTGTTCCATAGGCTGCATTCGAAAGATGCATACGAGGGAACAGGTATTGGTCTCGCTATTGCGAAGAAGATCATCGAAAAGCATCATGGACTGATCTCAGCTACAAGCAAAGAGAATCAGGGTTCGACGTTTACGATAATACTTCCTATTCGTCAAACCGAACCCATGTCATTATGAAGCTGATGGTCCTTGCCGAGGATGATAGCGACGACCAGGAAATGGTCCGCGAGATCGTAGGCGTTATTAATTCAGATGTAAATCTCAAGGTATTCAATGATGGAGAAAGCCTTCTCGCCTCGATGAAAGAGCTGCCGAAGAGCGGACTGCCTAACCTGATCGTACTCGATCAGAATATGCCGAAGCTGAAGGGCAGCGAGACCATCTGGCACCTGAAAGAGATCTCCGGTTTCGAAAATGTCCCGGTTGTCATTTACACCACCTATCACAACGATAAGTTTGCGGAGACCTGCCGCAGGATGAACGTAGAGCTGTTCCAGAAACCGGACACGTTCGATGAGTTCACCAGGATGATAGAAAAATTAATAGACCGTTACGTTAACGGGTGACTTCCGCCTTTTCCAGGCCCACGCTTTCGATAACCAGGTAGTCTCGTTTAGTAAGCGATTGACGGGCTACAAGTTCCGCGATAAATCCCGTGAGGAACAACTGAACACCGATGATCACAAACACCAGCGCGATGTAGAACGCTGGTTGCTCAGTTACTTCACGTTTCACCGGCACACCTGTTACCCAGATCGAGTAAAGTTTTTCGAAGAGGATCTTTACGGTTAAAATAAACCCACCCAAGAAAGATACAACCCCCCAGGCGCCGAAGAAGTGCATGGGACGTCGTGCAAACTTCCCGATGAACGTGATCGTGAGAACGTCGAGGATACCGCGCATACGCTCGAGACCAAATTTACTCTTGCCGTATTTGCGCTCGTGGTGCTCAACAACTTTTTCGCCGATCCTTTTGAAACCAGCCCACTTCGCGAGCAGGGGAATGTAACGATGCATTTCGCCGTAGACGGTGACATTCTTCACAACAACATTCCTGTATGCTTTCAATCCACAGTTGAAGTCGTGGAGGTTTATACCCGACATCCAACGGGTAAGTGCATTGAAGAACTTCGAAGGAAGCGTTTTAGAGATCGGATCGTGACGTTTTTTCTTCCAGCCGGAGATGAGATCATAACCTCCCTCGTTCATCATGTCGTAGAGCTTCGGGATCTCGTCGGGACTGTCTTGCAGATCGGAGTCCATCGTGATCACGACGTCTCCCTGTGCGGCGCGGAAGCCGGTATTGAGGGCGGCAGATTTTCCGAAGTTACGATTGAACCGGATGCCTTTGATGGCTGGGTTGATCGCGGCGGCTTCTAATATTTTGGACCAGGTCTTGTCGGTACTTCCATCGTCGACGAAGATGACCTCATAAGAAAAGCCGTGTGTTTTCATCACACGGCTGATCCATTGAGTTAATTCGGGAATCGATTCTTCTTCGTCCTTTGCAGGAATTACGACTGATATATTCAAGTTTCTTGCAATTTACATTTGATCCACCGGAGGATTTCTCCTCGCAAAGATGGCAGTGATCAATGCAAATATAGCATAGCCGATTAACTGGAACACGTATCCTTTAACCATTCCAAAGGCGGTAAAACGATCGAGAGAGTCGGTACGGGTCTTTTCAAGGGCTTCATCCATGCTATCGGCCGGGGCACCGAAATTTTCCATCATTTCCTGTGTGTTCTCGACAATTGCGTCGGTCACTTTTGCAGGCAATTCCGGGTCGATCACCGTGTAGAGGACGATATTAAAAACAACACTGATGATCCCGGAGATAGCAAATGTTATGAA
Organism: uncultured Ohtaekwangia sp.; assembly: GCA_964490505.1. Classification (GTDB taxonomy): domain Bacteria; phylum Bacteroidota; class Bacteroidia; order Cytophagales; family Cyclobacteriaceae; genus ELB16-189. The sequence continues at coordinate 5,742 of CAZBCP010000006.1, forward strand.
GCCATGCTGCCATGCTTTACCGTAAGGAAGGTATCCGCCGACAGCTTTTCTGTAATCGATACCCGCATAAATCACAAGACCAATGCTGATAACGATAATGACGCCGAGGAATTTGAACGATGCGAACATCGTGTAGTCGACAGCGTAGATCAATACTGTTATAACAATTCCTATTGCTGCCAAAATAACGCCCCATTTGGCGGCGTGATTGATGAGCGTCGGGGCTTTTTCCTGTTCTTCCATGGTGGTAAGTTTTGGGGTCTAGTTTTTCGGTTGTCTTCTTAAAATTACGGATAATATAATGCTAATAAAAAAGCCGAAAGGAACGCACTTAATAAAGTAATCAAATGCCAGATCTGACGCCTTTGTCAAGGGAAGGGCAGCAATTGCTCTGTCAACAGTGTCCTTTCCAACCCTTTCGATCATTTCCTTTGGGGCAGATCTTAACTGATTAGTAGCAAGCTCCACGTATTGTATTACAAAATCGGGAACATTTATTGCAAAAATCCAGATCAACAGGCCTGTTACCACCGCATAGGTCAATCCAAACAAACTTCCGGCGATCATTCCCTGCCAGAAAAACAATAATCCGCCGAAATAGTAATCACGGAGCTCCTTAAGAATGAAGTAGATGAAGATCCCGAAAAGAGGTATCCTGAAATCAAACAAATAAAAGATCAGAAAGGGATGACGATCTATGTAGTAAAGAATGATAAGCAGGACGAATCCCAAAACACCTCCGATGAAACCATAGAATTTGGGTACTCGAACAAGCGGCGGGATGCGATTGAAGAACTCAAACATCGAACCAGTGACGATTGTTGTTCATACCACCAAGAGCTTTACCCTTCAGGGTCTTGCCAAGCCACGGTGAGTTCTTCGAGTGCGATTCGTTGTTGTCAGGATCAAACACCCATTTGTAGTCAGGATCGAATAACGTAAGGTTCGCTTTTGCATCGGCTTCGATAACAGGAACCTCGAGACCCAATAACTTTCTTGGATTGTCGGTCACCTTCACGATGAGATCGTCCCACTCGATGTTTTCGCTCAATGAAGAGAGTTGCGCAGCGAATGTCTGCATGTTGATGATACCGAACTCTGCCATGTCGAATTCGAGGAACTTGCTCTCATCGTCTTGCGGAAGATGCCCGCTGCAGAGAATATCGATGGTTCCATCTTTCAGACCTTTCAACATCGCATCCTGGTCGGCCTTCTCGCGAAGTGGAGGATTCACCTTATAATTAGTATCGAAGTCCGATAGCACGCTGTCGTCTAGCAATGGCTGGTATGACGTGATATCGCAAGTCACATTCAGCCCTTTCTTCTTTGCGGAGCGGACCTGGTCGATGGCTTTTGCAGTCGACAAGCGCGACATGTGCAGCTTACCACCGGCGTAGGCCAGCAGTTCGAGATTGCGTGCGATGGCCACCTCCTCGGCGATTCGAGGCATGCCTTTCAATCCAAGTACGGTGCTGTTGATCCCTTCGTGCATTTGGCCGAAGCGGTTAAGCCAGATGTCTTCCGGGTGATCGACCAAAACGCCCTGGAATTTCTGCAGGTACTGGAGGGCTTTCAGGAAAATATCGGTGTGCCATAGACCGTGGAGGCCGTCGGTAAATGCCACGGCGCCCGCTTCATGGAGGTCGATCATTTCGGTGAGCTCCTCCCCTTTGCAAGACCGGGTTACGGCAGCCATCGGGTAGATCTGCACCAGGCGGCTGTCGTTATTGCGGGACACGAAGCTGGCCTCGTTCTTCGACTGGATAACGGGCTGGGTATTCGGCAGTACAGCCACCTCGGTAAACCCGCCTGCCTGCGCGGCGCGTGCGAGCGATTGAAGGTCTTCTTTGTGTTCGAGGCCGGGGTCGCCCACAAAGGCACCCAGGTCGAACCAGCCGGTGCTCAACAGCATTCCGTTGGCATCGATGACCTTGTCGGCAGCAAAGTTCTTATCGCCGATTTCGGCAATACGACCGTTATTGATTAGTACGTTTTTCTTTTTCTGATGAAAGGAGGACTTCGGGCAGAGGATCTTGGCGGATTGGATAAGTATCTTCAAGACAAGAGGTTTATTTCACGCAAAGGCCGCGAAGGAGGTGCATCGCAAAGTTATGCTAAGTACTATGGCTTTGCCGCCTTTGCGTGAACCCTTTCGAAGCCCAAAGTTACTTCAAAAACCTTATCAGCAAAACTTCTGCGAGCAGGAACAGCAATGATAATACGAGGGCGTGTTTCCATAACGGCGTGCCCAAATATCGTTCGCGGATATCGCTTGCGAGCGACGATGCCGAGCTGGCGCTGAATATCGAAACCGTTTTGTTCCCGAATTTTTCCGCAAGCTCCGCATTCGAGAAACGGTCGAGCTTCGACTCATCGCGGGTGAGATTGAACGCCACCTGGTCGAGTGTGTCTTTACGGAACATGGCATAGTAGAAACCAGCGTTCATCGAAAATTTCGGAAGCTCCATAATCACCTTGTCAACATCCTTTCGCTGGGGCGGGATCAGCTCCTGTTGTCCTACCAATCTCACGGGCTCTTCTCCATAAATACTGTCGGCCCGGATGGTAACGAGGCTCTCAGTCAAAAAATAATACAGTTGCGATTCATTCTTGCGTCCCGAAGCGGCGATGCGATACATGACAGGAACGAACAATGCGTGTTGATAAAAATCAGTGGAGTTTCGATCGAGCGGACTTGCCATTACGAACAGGTGTCCAAACTGTGAGAGGAAAGGAAGGCCATTCCGGAATTTCAGGATCGCCGACCGATCTTGTCCCCAGTCGAGTTGTTTCTTCGCGCGGGGCATGGAGAGTTGTGCACTGCGCTCTTCGAAAATATTCTCGAACAACGGGTTGTTGTAGTCGGGTTTGTCGAGTTCTTCCGGTGCATCGGCAGCAAGCCATTTAAGATTTGGAAGAGAGAACGTTGCTGAATAAGAATTGATATCGGGTTTGGTGCCAGGAACGAAAAGTATGGTGCCGGACGTCTGCCGGTACGAAGCAAGGGAAGCTCCGAGTGCGGGATCGATACGATCGATACCATTCACGACAACCATATCGGCGAGTGTGATCTGGTTATAGTCGACGTTGGCCGCGGGATACGATTTGAATTGAAACAGTTGTTTGTTCCCGAACACGCGTTCGATAAATGAAACGCCGGCCTCTTGTTTGATCTCCATGACACGCAGGGGCCTGGAGAAATTGAGTGCAAAGAAAAATTCGTTGTCGAATGTTCCGGGGAAGTCGTTGAAACTAATGATGCCGCTGTTGAGGCCCGATAATCCCGTCGATACATCGAAGGAGATGTCGCCATGTGAATCGGGATCGAGTGTTGCGGAGGCTGTTGCTTCCTGGATTCCATTGATGGTGAGCTTTACGATGAGTCCTTCAATCCTTCGCGGTCCGTCGTTCTGTAGTTTGACATGGATCGTATTTTTTTCACCGCCGACTACAAATGGATTTTCGAGCCAAAGCGAATCGACATAAACGTTCGATGTGCTGGTTGCCTCTACGGGGACGAGGTGCCATTGCCGCAGGGTGTCGAATTGAAACTGATCGCTGCCCCAGGTAGATTTTTGGAAGTCGGAGATCCAGAAGACCTCGTCGGTAATTGTTTGCATCTGTCTGCCGGCAGGCACGATGCGACCGCTGATCTCGGATGCCTGGCGGGTAATGGGAGAAAGCCGTAGTTGAGCGAGCAGGTCGAGGACTTCCGATTTTGTTTTGTAGCTATTCGAGAATGGCGCGAAGTCGTTCGTGATGAGTTGATATCGTGTGTCGGGTGGGAATACTTCGGCGATCTCCTGTACGAAGGCGATGGCTGCGTCGAACGACCGGAATTTGTCTTCGACGGGGAGTGTCATGCTTTGGGAGTTGTCGATGTAAATGATCTTATTTTTTCCGGAGCTGAGCTGTTCGTTGGCGGGGAGAAATGGTTGCGCGAATGCCAGCACGAGGAATAAAAGGAAGAGGAGTCGCGATGCGAGGACGAGATATTGTTTGAGTTTTCGCTTTTGTGTAGTCTCTTGTTTTACCTGGCGGAGGAGCTTTGTGTTGGAGAAGTAGACCCTGGTCGTCTTCCGAAAATTGAAAAGATGGATGATGATCGGTATCGAGAGGGCGGTCAGTGCCCAAAGAAATGACGGATAGACGAAACTCATGCTCCCGCGTGCGTGGAAATTCTTGCTTTATAAAACGTGTAAGGTACGATATTTATGTTGGACGAGGTGAAGATATCACGAGGTGATGAGATGCCGAGGTGACGATTTGTTAAAATCGATAACAATTTTTATCCCCCAAAATCTACCCCAGTGTCGCGCCCGTCCCAGTTGCTATGGAAACCGGAACGAGTACGACCGGGAAGATAATGGAATGTCGAACAGACGAATATCGAACAGACGAATGTTGAACAGACGAAATGCGACGGCGACCCGCTATTCGACTGTTTGTTTCTTACCGCTGCCGACCATGACGATATCGTTCACGTTGACTTCAGTCATGTATCGCTTCTCGCCACCGCTTGTTTCGTAGACGCGGTGCACCAACTTTCCTTCGACCACGACCTCCTGACCTTTCTTGAGGTATTTTTCTGCGACGCTAGCCAGCTTCCCCCAGATGACAATATTGTGCCACTGTGTGTCCTGAACTTTCTCACCTTTTTGATTCTTGTAGGTGTCGGTGGTGGCAATGGAGAAGGCTGCCTTTTTGCTGGCGCCGTATGTTTTCACTTCCGGGTCTTTGCCGAGATGCCCAATAAGCGTTACGCTGTTCCGTAAACTTTTCATAGAAATAGTTTTTTGATTTGTTTAACATGACTTGTAATCGTGGTTACATGTGTCGCGACTGTGAGACAAAGGTGCGGGCGGGTGAAGCGAATAGTCGTATGTTAAACGTCTATAAACGTCTACAAACGGTTATAAACGTCTCAAACGTCTATAAACGTTTCTACACGTTTATACACGACTAGTTGCCCCGCCTTTGATTAAATTCGAGTATGAAGTCACCCATACTCCATATTCTCCTGCTTCTCATCGCCGCAACAGCGTCGGCGCAGACCGGCGTCGTCAAGGGCCGCGTCATCGAAGCACGCTCATTTAAACCGCTCGCCTTCGCCACCGTCTACCTCAATCAAACCACCATCGGCGCTATTACAAATGATCAAGGCGACTTCCTGCTGCAAAATGTGCGTACTGGCGACTACGACATTGTCGTCTCGTATGTAGGGTATCAACCGTACCAGTCACGCATATCGGTCAACGACAGCATTCCCGTTGCCATGTCAATAAAGATGTCAC
>CAZBCP010000007.1:0-263383 GCA_964490505.1 uncultured Ohtaekwangia sp.
GAGGTTTGGCACCTCGATGTCGGCTCGTCACATCCTGGGGCTGGAGAAGGTCCCAAGGGTTGGGCTGTTCGCCCATTAAAGTGGCACGCGAGCTGGGTTCAGAACGTCGTGAGACAGTTCGGTCCCTATCTGTGATGGGCGCAGGAAGTTTGAGAGGCTCTGACCTTAGTACGAGAGGACCGGGTTGGAGCAACCGCTGGTGTACCGGTTGTCATGTCAGTGGCACTGCCGGGTAGCTATGTTGCGACGGAATAAGCGCTGAAAGCATCTAAGCGCGAAATCCACCTCGAGATGAGACTTCCTTACAAGGGACGTCAGAGACTATGACGTTGATAGGCTGCAGGTGTAAAGCCAGTAATGGCAAAGCTGAGCAGTACTAATTACCCAAACGCTTCATAACAAAGTAAGTGCGCTGTATTGAAACACATACAGCGCACCCAACAACGAAATGAACAAATACAATTATCACCTCTGTTGCTCGCTTAATACTATTCTTTCTTCAGTTCATGTCTAACCGACATGACATGTCAAATGATATTACAACTGCCGGCAGCAGGCTGGCAGCCAGGTTGGGTTCGCCAATAACCAACAACGAACAACCAACAACGATCCTAAGGTGACTATAGCGGTGGGGATCACCTCTTCCCATTCCGAACAGAGAAGTTAAGCCCACCAGCGCTGATGGTACTACGGTAAAACGCGGGAGAGTAAGTCGTTGCCTTTTTTTATTTGAAGAGCCCTTGCAGCTATGCGGGGCTCTTTGCTTTTATAGCCCTTTCCTAAATGCAGGTCACGCAACGAAGCAATGGCGCGCAAAGGCACAACCCTCTGCGTACTTCTTCTTCTTCGCGTATCCACCGCGACACCTGCATTTTACTTATCAACCTTCAAACGCTGATCCCGATTCGCTATCTCCCACGCCGTGTAAAACACACACTGCCCCCTCTTCGCCAAAATCTCAAAATCAATCTTCTCCACCTCATCACTCACCTTGTGATAATCCTCATGGATCCCATCAAAATAAAAAATGATCGGAACCCTGTGCTTCGCAAAATTCCAATGATCACTCCTCTGGTATAAGTTCGTAGGATGATTCACGTCATTGTATGTGTAATCAAACTCCAGCTTCGTATACTTCTCATTGTTCCTCACATTGATCTCCTGCAACTCCGACGACAACTTATCAGCTCCAATCACATACACATAAGGAGCCGTACCCGCATGCTCCCCATCCCACCTGCCGATCATATCAATATTCAGATCAACAACAGTCTTCGACAACGGAATAACTGGATCTGTATCCGTATAATATTGCGACCCATATAAACCCAACTCCTCCGCCGTAACCGTCATAAACAATATACTCCTCCTCGGTCCATGACCATCTTTCTTCGCCTTCGCAAAAGCCGTCGCCAGTTGCAAAACCGTTACCGTACCCGATCCGTCGTCATCAGCTCCATTATATACACGATCGCCCGTCTCGCTCCCTGTTAAACCCACATGATCGTAGTGCGCCGTTATCAACAACACCTCATCTTTCTTATCCGTACCCTCCAAAAAGCCCATCACGTTGTCAGTCTTCACGACCTCCTCCGTTACTTGAGTTGTGAACGTTGCCTTCGAAGCCTTTATCTTTCTCAAACTATTCTTCTTCGTGTTGCCAATTGCCGGCTTCAACTTATCAAAGCTTCCATACAAGCCTTCAACCACCGCCCTACTCACAAAAAACAATTGTGGCTCGCCACTCCTTGCACGCTCCAGCGACATCTTTCCATTCGTAAGCGTGCTGTAGATCTCTTCCATAAATGTTTTATACTCCTCATCAGGAACCGTAGAGTATATCATCACGCTTAATGCACCCATCGATGTGAGATCGCGTATAAGAGGGCCTATCTTCGAAAACGACAGCTCAGTAGCGATCAACAAAGCAACACGCCCCTTCACATCCACCTGCGACATCTCAGATTCAGTGCCAGTACCTACAAACACGACATCCATCTGCTTAGGTCCAATACTCGTTGATCCATAGAACACAACATCATTACTTGTCGAGAACTTCTTCGAAGCCGTTGCAATACTGATCTCCCCTTGCCGATAGGAATACAGCTTCACTTCCTGGTAGTAACTTCCTTTATTGATCGGTGTCAATCCAAGACGCTCAAAGTGATCAGCAATAAAAGCGGCTGCCATCTTTTGACCTCGCGAACCGGTGAATCTTCCTTCCATTGCATCGGACGCGATGATCGACAGGTTATCTTTCAACGCATTCGGTTCGATGAGTGAAGCATATTGCTGTGGATCTTGAGCTATTACAAGAGCAGGAACAAATAATAATAAGTAAAGGGTAAGTTTCTTAGTCATAAAGCAATATATACAATAATCAATCCCGATCGCCGTTTATAATCTGCTATGCAAACAAGCAGGATCGTTCAATTCTGTCTGGCCTTTTCTATTTTTCTTATCGGTGTTGAAGCAGGAGCCCAGAATGCTCCCACATCATTATCGCCCGGCAAGAACAAGGAAGTGAGCTCGATGCTCAAGACATCTACCACGAAGAAGAAAAAGCATAGGACCGGCATCTTTTCTCCGAATGCAAAACGCAGAAATGTGAAGCATACCGCCGAGTATGAATTCTATGAGAGAATAGAGCAGCGGGCAAAGGAAAAACAGAGGATCCTAAAAGAACTGTCTAAGCGACAATACTCCGACCCCCGCTATTTTGGCCACAAACGCATTCCCAAGCGCCGCCCCGCAAACAAAATGCGCTACTGCGGGGAATGCGGAATTAGACATTAATTAGGACAATATCAGGCGTTGAACCCTGAACCCCGAACATTGAACATTTTAGTATCTTTGTACCCTCATGAAGGGCGTCGCCACGATAGTATTACTGCTTGCAGGCACCGTAGTTTACGGGCAGAGCAATAACCAATCGAATCCCACATCGCTAAACCCTAACCTCCCCACCAAAGTCTACGCTCCGAAGACATCCAAGAAAAAGAAGAAGTCGACCGGGCCGACCTACGACGCGCGCGATAAGTTCTACGACAGGATGGAAGAGGTGAACAAGGGCAGGAGAAAGAACGAAAGGATGCAGAACGCTCCCCAGTATTCCGACTTCCAGTACTTCGGCCATAAAAAGAAACCAAAAAGACGCCCACCGGAAAAAATGAAGTACTGCAAAATATGCGGGATCCGTCATTGAACCATGCCTGACCGGCAGACAAACCTTGCTCCGTACATCGAGCACACCAACTTAAGTCCAACACTGACCATCGGCGACATTGATCGACTGGTTGATGAAGCCAAAGAACATTCTTTCTTCGGAGTTTGTGTTCCACCATTTTGGGTAAAGCGAGCTCAGCGCGAGATCGGCACGTCCCCGATCGCATTGGTAACGGTTGCAGGATTTCCTCTCGGTTATAATATGACCGAAACTAAACTCGATGAAATAAAAAGAGCTATAGAGAACGGAGCCGACGAAATAGATGTTGTATGGAATGTGACATCGTTTAAAACAGGAATTCCCTGGACGAAGATCGAGATCGCTAAGTGTTCCAAGCTTACGCACGATCACCAGAAACTTCTAAAAGTAATTATCGAAACCGCATACCTTTCCGATAACGAGATCGAAACAGCCTGTAAGATCTGTGCCGACGCAGGTGCCGACTTTGTAAAAACATCAACAGGCTTCGCCCCGTCGGGAGCGAAAACCGAACACGTAAAGATCATGCGAAGCGCAATGCCACCATCGGTCGGGATCAAAGCTTCGGGCGGGATCAAGACAAGAGAATTTGCAGAAGAGTTAATACGTGCCGGCGCAACCCGCATCGGTACATCATCATCAATATCCCTCATCAAAACATCAAACAATGAATAATTTCTTAAGCGAGATCTTTCCCACAAAAGAAAATATACCCGCAGCGCACAACGTCGGCGCACCGATCGAACAACGCGAATATCTCATCGACGGGGAGCTTCGTATCTGGAAAGGAAATCTAAGTCCCGTTCTCAGTCCAGTGTACATTAAAGATGGCGACAAGTACGAACAGAAAATTATCGGCTACACACCGTTACTGAATTCGGATGAGGCAATGCTCGCTATGGATGCCGCCGTAAAAGCATACGATCTCGGTCACGGCATCTGGCCCACAATGGGTGTGGTAGACAGGATAGCGCACGTGGAGAAGTTCCTTATAAAGATGAAGGAAAAACGAGACGAAGTCGTGAAGCTTCTCATGTGGGAGATCGGCAAACCGTTAAAAGATTCCGAGAAAGAGTTCGACCGTACTTACGATTCTATCGTCGATACGATCAAGGCATTGAAAGATCTCGATCGTAACTCCGCGAAGCTTGTTGAAGAACAGGGCTTCATGGCACAGATCCGTCGTGTGCCGCTTGGTGTTGCGCTTTGTATGGGGCCATTCAACTATCCACTCAACGAAACTTTCAGTACACTGATACCTGCACTCATAATGGGCAACACCGTTGTGTTTAAGCCGGCGAAATATGGTGTGCTTCTCATTCGTCCTTTGCTTGAAGCTTTTCGCGATAGCTTCCCCGCGGGCGTTATCAATATCATCTACGGTCGCGGCCGCGAAACCGTCGGCGCCTTAATGGAGACCGGTCGCATCGACGTGTTTGCTTTCATTGGAACGAACAAAGGTGCTAACGATCTGAAAAGACTTCATCCAAAGCCACACCGCCTTAAATCGATACTTGGACTCGACGCGAAGAACCCAGCTATCGTTTTACCGGATGCAGATCTCGACAATGCAGTTACTGAGTGTCTCTCGGGCTCGTTGTCATTCAACGGTCAGCGATGCACTGCACTTAAGATTCTCTTTGTTCACGAAGAGATCATAAGGGAATTTACGATCCGCTTTATGGAGGCTATGAACAAATTGAAATTCGGGATGCCGTGGGAGCCGGGTGTGAATCTTACTCCACTTCCTGAACCGGACAAAGTCGAATACCTCAAAGGTCTTGTCAATGATGCCGTAGCCAACGGAGCAAAGGTTGTCAATCAAAATGGCGGCGAGTCGTTCCACTCGTTCTTCTATCCTGCAGTGCTATACCCCGTGAACTCCAAAATGCGGATCTACTCCGAAGAACAGTTCGGCCCGATCGTACCGATCATCCCATTTAACAACGATCAACAGGCGATCGACTACGTAGTAAACTCAAACTTCGGTCAACAAGTAAGCATCTTCGGAAAAGATTCCGCTCGTGTTGCTAAACTAATGGATGCGTTCGTAAACCAGGTCGGTCGTATTAACCTCAACGCTCAATGTCAGCGCGGTCCGGACAACTTCCCGTTCAACGGACGAAAAGACTCAGCTGAAGGTACACTCTCGATCGCCGACGCGCTTCGGGTATTCTCGATACGCACGCTCGTTGCAACGAAGATCACCGACGCCAACAAGCAGATCATTGGGGATATCATTCGCAATCGGGAGTCGGCGTTTCTCAGTACGGATTATATATTTTAAACACATAGGCACATAGGGCACATAGGAACATAGAGCACATAGAATACATAGGTATATAGTGATTGTTCATAAGAATATAAGAGTAAGGGGAAAAGTACAGGGCGTCTTCTATCGTGCGTCCACGGCGGATAAAGCAAAAGAGCTCGGCTTAAAGGGCTTTGTTCTCAACGAGCCACAGGGGAGTGTTTACATGGAAGTGGAAGGCGAAGAGACCGAAGTGAACAAGATGATCGAGTGGGCGAGAAGTGGTCCTCCTCGTGCAATCGTCGACGGACTTGACATTACCGACGGAGCCGTTCAGTCTTTTAAAGGCTTCGAGATCCGCAGGTAAGCGCAGTTCAATGCGTCCTTGAAGAGTGATTTCTTTACTTTTTTTAGCTCGACTATCGTCCATCCCTGCAGACCCCATTTATTTGGCACAGGCTTGATCGCACTGTCCAGGATGAAGACCGATTGATCTTCAGGGCTCAAGCCAAGAACTGCCGTTTGTTCCTTCACATTCATGGTCATGAAGATCTTTTTCTTTTTGCCCGCCCGGAATGACGTCTTCTCGAAATGAGGCATTTCAACGGTCTCAGGAAAAGCCATCGCTAATTTTCTTGCTTCAGCAACAGAAATCATAAATTGGTGACATGAAAATAGCCGTTTACATCCTGACTTTCCTTGCACTTTTTAGCTGTACGAAGGAAAGGAAAATACTCGTGTTCCAATCGGACTTTGGCGTAAAAGATGGCGCCGTGGCAGCGATGAAAGGTGTTGCATGCGGTGTGTCGAATAACCTGCAGATCTATGATCTCACTCATGAGATCACGGCATTCAATATCGCCGAAGCAGCCTATCGGTTAGAACAATCGGCTCGTTACTGGCCGGCCGGGAGTGTATTTGTTTCCATTGTTGATCCCGGTGTCGGCTCGAAACGCAAATCGATCGTCATGAAAACTAAAACCGGCCACTACTTTGTAACACCCGACAACGGTACCCTCACGCTTATCGCAGAGTCGATGGGGATAGAGGCCGTTCGCGAGATCGATGAAGCAACGAATAGGTTAAAAGATTCGGGAGAATCATACACGTTCCATGGTCGCGACGTATACGCCTATACCGGCGCGCGACTGGCATCGGAAACAATCACATTCGAGCAAGTCGGAGATCTTTTGGATGGCGATATCGTTCGGTTGCCGGACCTCAACGCAACAGTAGAGGACAACGAAGTCTTCGGAAACATCCCGGTACTCGATCCACAATATGGAAATGTGTGGACCAATATCGATAAGAAGCTCCTGGAGCAGATCGGCATTAAGCCCGGCGACTCCATAAAAGTTTCCATTTACTTCAACGACCTCAACCGATTTGAAAAGAGAGTACTTTTCGCGAATACATTCTCGGCCGTCCCAGTTGGCCAGGATCTCGCTTACATGAACAGCTTGCTGAAATTATCCGTGGCGATCAACCAGGGAAATTTCGCATCGACGTACAACGTAGCATCCGGCGAAGGCTGGACTGTGAAAGTCAGCAAGTAGTTATTCGCTTCTCAAAGAATTGACGGGGTTTGCTCGCGCAGCCCGTATGGCCTGGTAACTCACGGTTGAAAGCGTTACCAACAACGCTCCCAACACGACGGCTGCAGGTACCCACCAGGCAATGTCGGTCCTATATGCATAGCTCTTCAACCAACCCTGCAGGAAATAAATAGCTGCGGGCAAAGCCAACACGGATGCGATCAGCACGAGAAACAAAAAGTCTTTCGACAACATCGTCCAGATCGATGTGATGGATGCACCGAGCACCTTTCGAACACCGATCTCTTTGATGCGCTGCTCTGCTACGAACGAGGCCAACCCAAAGATCCCAAGACAACTTATGATGATCGCGAGGATCGAGAACACCGACACGAGCTTTCCGATGCGGACTTCGGCATTGAACTTCGCAGCATAGGCATCGTCGGCGAACTTGTATGAAAACGGGACCGATGGGATTACTTTATTGAATGCCTGTTTCGCGAGTTCGAGCGACTCTTGCAAGCTCATCGCTGGATTCATTCGAAGGTTGATCCAATTGATATCGCCATACTCTACAAACCATACGTTAGGTTTCACATCCTGGTAGGGGGAGTCGGTGATCATATCGCTCACAACGCCAACGATCGTGTATGTCTTGCTATCCCATGTGACCTTCTTTCCGATCGGTTCTTGTAGATTCATGAACTTAGCTGCCGTTTCGTTGACCAGCATTGCTGTCGAGTCGGTCGAATGATCTCTCGACACATCGCGGCCTTCTTTGATCTTCCAGCCAATTGTTTTTCCGTATTCAGGGTTGATCCAGTTCGAGCCGAAGTCTGAATATTCCATGGCAGGATCCATCCCTTCCCATGTGAATCCGCCATTGTATGACCAGGTGGCGTAGGTTGGGCTTGAGGACTCAGCCATCTCGGTAATCGCATTTGTCTTCGTGAGCTCATTCTTCAATGCATCGAATTTTCCGTTGAAGTCGGCGGACGTCATCTCCACCAGTATTAGTCCATCGCGACTGTAGCCAACCGGACGATTTTGCGAGAACTGAATTTGCTGGTATACGATGATCGTTCCGATAGCCAGCGCTACTGAAACACCGAACTGAACAACAACGAGGACCTTCCTTGGCAGCGATCCATTTTTACCGAGCCGGAAAGCTCCCTTGAGAACTTTTACCGGTTTGAATGATGAAAGGAACAGCGCAGGATATGAGCCGGCAAGCAAGCTTGTAAATGTCACGAAGACGAGTGACGTCAACCAAAAATATGGTGACGACCATGGAATAGAGATTTGCTTGGCGGCCAATTCGTTGAACCAATTTAATGACAACACCGTGATGCCCGATGCGATCACGAAAGCGATCAGCACGACAAGAAAGGATTCGCTTAAGAACTGCCTGATCAATTGAGATCTTACAGACCCCATGGTCATCCTCACACCGACTTCTTTTGCGCGCCGCTCGGATCTTGCCGTACTTAAATTCATGAAGTTGATACAGGCAAGCACCAACACGACTGCACCAATGATACCGAACATCCAAACCACATCGATCTGTCCTCCCACATTCACGCCGTTCTCAAACTTCGAACGAAGATGCCAGTCGGTCATCGGTTGAAGGAACATGATCGGGTCAAAGATCTTTTCAAGCTCATCATGCTTCGACTTCATATCACGGATCTTTTCGTTTACGGCTTCCAGATCGGCATTCGGTGCCAGCATCGCGTAAGCCTGAAACGAGTTGTTGCCCCAGCGAGTGAGTGCCTTCGCAACCCATGGTTCGGTTTTCAAAAACACTTCCCACGACGCAATGAAGTCGACATTGCCCATGGTAGAATTGAATGGAAAGTTCTCGTAGATGCCGGCGACCCTAACGTCGAACCGACTGTCGAGCCGGATCGGTTGATTCATTGGATCGCTGCCGCCAAAGAGCGATTTCGCCGCACGCGCCGAGAGGAAGATTGACGCAGGATCTTTTAGGCCATCGATACTCCCTTCGAGCATCTTCATACCCATAATATGCGGTAGCAGGTGCTCAGCATAGCTTCCAACCTGGTTAACACTTATGTCCTTGTAATTTAGAATGTGATTGCCTTCCCACGACGACAGCGCAACGTAAGTGAAGTCGCTGCCATACTCCGTTCGAAGAACATTGCCCACCGGCATCGGTACACTTCGTTGCGTGCCGGTCTTGCCATCGTAGGTCTGATGTTGCATTACGCGAACCACCCTGTCCTTATGCGTAATGTATCCGTCGAACGAGAGCTCTTCGGCAATCCAAAGGCCGATGAGGAGCGCGATGGCCATGCCTGTTGCGAGTCCACCGATGTTAATGAATGAATAACCTTTGTTGCGAAGAAGACTTCGAAGGGCGATCGTGAAGTAGCTCTTAAGCATAGGCAAGTTGGTTTGGTATGGGAGTGAAACTCTCCCCCATGCCGTTAGTTACCAACTTTCCGAAAAATAGTTATTCGCTTCGTAGTGAATTGACAGGATTTGCGGATGAAGCTACGATGGCCTTGTAGCCAATTGTAATGAAAGCGATCACCAAACTAACGAGCAACGCCGCTGCGAAGAACAATGGCGACAGGGTTACCTGGAATTTGAATCCTTGCAGCCAGCTTTTCATAACATACCAGGCCAGGGGCGCGGCAACAACAAATGCTATGATCACAAGGATGATCATCTCTTTTGAAAAGATGCCGAAGATGCTTGTTGTAGATGCTCCCATCACCTTGCGGATGCCGATCTCTTTTGTTTTTTGATTGGCCATGTATGACACAAGCCCGTAGAGTCCAAGGCAACCTATAAATACTGCGATACCAGAAAAGATCTGGAATAGATCCGAAGTCTTGCGCTCGTTCTCGTACATCCTTGCGATCGATTGATCGAGGAAGGTGTAATCGAAGATCGTCTCGGGATAGATCTTTTCCCACTGTGATTTAATGCCGTTAATTGTCGATTGCATATCCGAAAAGCTACCGGACGTATTGATCTTCACGGCCAATTCGAAGATGTTCCAGGGAAGGTTCGCAAGGATCACGTTCTCCATAGGGTTGTGGAAGGATGCGGAGTGGAAGTCTTCGACCACACCGACGATCGTTAACTCCATATCCCCTGAATACGTGAACTTATCGCCCAACGCTTCTTCCGGTGTTTTGTGCCCGATTGACTGTGTGAGTTTACGGGTAACAACTGCTTCGGTAGCATTTTTCTTGTCCGACAGGTTTCGTCCGGCAATAAGTTTCAGGCCGAACAGTTCGATATAATCTTCGTCGGCGGTTTTAAGGTTGCCATCTATCATCTCGTCCTTGCCAAGAGATGGGTGAGTGATCGGATTGTTGACCCTGAATTGTGCCATCGGGCTGGCGACATTAAGCGACGCCTTTTCAACACCAGGCAGCCCTTCAATGATCCGTTTCGTGGACTCCATTCTTTCGATCGGTGATCCTGGTATTCTCAATATCACAATGGCATCCTTGCTAAATCCGAGGGAATCGCCAAGGAACAGGTCCATCTGGCGCTCTGCTATAATTGTATCGATGATCAACACCTGCGAGATCACGAATTGGACAACCACCAGACTTCGGCGGAGCGAAAGCAGACCTGACGTGCTCTTGGCATTCAAGGTATTTTTAAGGGCTTTGATTGGATTCATGCCAGCCATTACGAGTGCAGGATAGAAGCCTGACAACAATCCGACTCCGATCACCAGCGCACAAATGAACAACAGCTCATTCATGTTCGAGAACACGCCGACGCTTAGCTGGTAGCCAAGAATTCCTTCAAGGAGAATGAACAACGACTGCGCGACCAGAAGTCCAACTGCCGACGAGACAAATGAGATGAACATGGTTTCACCAAGTATTTGGCTCACCAGCTGCCCTTTTCTCACCCCGAACGATTTTCTCACCCCGATCTCCTTCGCACGTTTGACGGCCTGTGCGGTAGCCATGTTAATGAAATTGATGCATGCGCTTATTACCAGGAACAAACCGACAGCAGCAAGTAAGCTTAATGTTGAATAGCTGACCTGGCGCTTGTTGTAGTTGGCTACCCGAGTGTCGTAATGAAGTTCGGATAATGGCTGCAGTATATACTTCATGAACGCCGCGCGATCTTTACCATTGTATTTTAGGAAGAAGTCGGGGAGAAGATTATGTTCCAGTGTTTCGGCGTCGGGTGTTCCCGAGATCAGGAGATAGCAGTTGGTGTTCGAGTTATACTCGTTCCAATCGATGCCATCGTGGAAATACGGGTTCGACGCGGGTTGATCTTTGTAACTGCCGATCAGCGTAAAGGGAATGTCGGTGGTTTCGGGAATGTCGTCGACCACGGCAGTTATCTGCAGTGTCGTAGAATTATTCAGTGTTATTGTCTTCCCAACTGCTGATGCGACATCGTTGGGGTTGAGCTTGAAGTATTTTTGAGCGAGCGAAGATGTGATCACAACGCTGCCTTTATTTTCGAGAGCTTTATTGGGGTCGCCTGCAATAAAATTGTAGTCGAACAGCTTGAAGAAATCTTTTTCCGCATAGCCGACGCCCTTGTACTCCTGGAAGCGGTCGGGATTCCCTTTTGAATCGACTACAGTTACCTGTGCATCTTTGGCGTAGTAGGTCATTACAGCATCCACGCCGGGGAAGTCGTTGCGTATCGCCTCACCCAGTGGATGAACCTGGCCTTCGCCCACGCCGGAGCCATACTGAGGATGATTGTATTCGTTGACAAGCCGATACGTGTTTAGATAGTTTTTATGATACTTGTCGAAGCTTAATTCGTGAGTAATGATCTTATAGATAACAAGACCGCTTCCGATTCCGATAGCAAGTCCTGCAATGTTCATGATGGCGAATAATTTTTCGCGTTTCATGTTCCGGATGGCGGTCAACAAGTAATTTCTGAACATAGCGTACCCGTTTAATTTGATCTTAATTTTTATGAAGGGCCTGATAATGGCCGGCCTGAATAATTTTAATACATGGAGGACGAAGAGCCATCGGGCTCGTCGCTCTCCGATACTGGTGGAGTTTCTTTGAAAGATCTCCAGCAGATCACCTTCGATATCCTCGAGATAATCGGGGTTGCAGAACCAGCGGAAGAAACGAAGTATAAATTTTGGAGGCATTCTAATTCAGCACGAATTCCGGAACAGCGCTCCATAATCCCATTCTTTGTTCTTTAGCCTCTTTTAAGGCCGTCTTGCCGAGCTTCGTAAGGTTAAAGAATCTCTTCCTCTTACCGCCGCGTACTTTCGTTGCCTCTCCGAATTCAGATTTCAGAAATCCCTTTTCTTCGAGACGACGCAACGATGTCTGCATCGCGCCCAGGCTGACCTTTCGTTTTAGTCTCTTTTCGATCTCGTCGATAATAGCAACGCCGTAGGCTTCCCCGTTAAGGATGGCGACCGTTAGAAGGACAACTTCTTCGAATTCGCCGAGCTGATACTTGCTCATTTTTACCTTAGTTGTAGTTAATATACGACAAGGTAAAAAGAAAGGTTGTATTAAAACTACAAAACAGGTAAAAATTAATCTTTAGAGGTCATAGATCTCGCCCGGAGACGCGTTCATTAGATTTTCTGTGAACCAAGAACAGTGATCGGAGAGCCTTCGATAAGTAAAACAGAATTGGGCTTCCGGGCCGACAGAAAGCCGAATCGTTCCCCGTAAAGCTTCCGGAAGTCAACATCGAGACGGTAGGAGCGTACCGGATACGACTCCCAATGAGAATGCTGGACTTCGTACTCACGACAGTCGTTGCCGTGACACGTATAACCTAAATAGTTATTGGTAATGAAATCTGCTTCGCTGGCGGGACTGATCGCCACGGGTGTTTTTTCGGAGGAGACCCTGAAAACATTCCAGTCGCCCTTCTTCCATCGATACTCGACATTCATTGTTTCAGGTGTCGCTATCCATGAATGAGCTACGGGCATCGTTTCATAGTTCTCTTTATAGATGTTGTTAGCGATGAACGAAACAGCAGGTTTCGCAACGATCTCCTTGATGAAGACGACACCCCGCCTGTCGCCGTTCCTTACGTAAAACCTGAGGTTGATCTCTTCGAAGTTGACGTGGAATGGGATCTTGATACCTTTTACGCGGGTATCGAGGAACATGAAAGCCACCAGGCTTAGGTAGCACTGACCGTTAAAAAAATCGAGTTCAGTCTTATGAGGCACATAGGGTTGCAGTATTGCCGGGTCGACAATATAGTTGGCCATTGCAAGCTTTCGCCATTCTGCGGTGAGGAAGGGAGAGGGCATAGAAAAAGCCCCGAAGTACTTTTTACCACGGGGCTTTAAACTTATCGTGATACGAGCTTCCTCCTGATGAAATCAGTGAAGCGATATCTTTTCAGAGCGCTGTCGGGCAAATACTTCGCTCCTTTGATCTCACCGACGCAATCGGGGCTGCCGCAATTGCACTGGAAGGGGCTATCCATGTCCCATTCCGCCGATGGATAGAAGAAAGTCATCTCTTCACCCGGTCTCAGCGGCTTCAATGTCATCAACTGCATTGTAGTTGTGTCAAAGAAGCAGTTAGGATCGCAGCTGTTGTTCATACACTCGAGGCATTCGGGAAGAAGCTCGATGTGTTTGTTCTCGCCCACTTGTACCGTAAGGTAGTTTGGCTCGGTGTGCGTAGCGCGTGAGATGAATCCAACGATAAATTCGTTGGCTTTGAAATGCTTCATCGAATGCAACGAGCGGCTGCTCGTAATCGGATCGACCCGTATCTCGGCTACTTCACCAAGATCGGACTCAACAATCGGATCAACAAAACTCATTTAGTGTGTAGTGGTTGGTATTGACGCAATGTAAACATTGCTCGTTCAATGTGCAACGTTCAACGTTCAATGTTGCCTGAGATCAACGCGCTTCACTCTTCTTTAAGGGTATCAACAGGTTTTGTTCGTGATGCTTTGATAGTTTGAGAGCCTATAGTGATCAACCCAAGCATCAACAACAGTGTAGTTGACATCATAACCGTCCCAAATCCGAACTCAACCCTGTTTGGAAGCAGTTCCAACCAGAAATTATTGATGAAATAGCTCATCGGAGCGCCGATAAGCGCTGCGAGACCCAATACTTTAAGGAATGATGTCGATAAAAGCAGTGTGAGTCCCCAATCGCCGGCACCAAGAACCTTACGAATCCCAACTTCTTTCAACCTTCGCTCAGTCATATAAGTCGCCATCCCAAGCAGGCCAAGACATGCTATAACGATTGCGAGGAACGAGATGAATCCCAAAATGGAAACAACATCGAAGATCGCGCGGTGTGTACCGGCTAATTGATCGTCGTAGAATTCATATTTCATTGGATGCAGGGGATCCAATGTCTTCCATTTGTCTTCAAGCGCCGAAATAAGGGCCGGTATGTTGCTGGTCGACACTTTAACATTGAGATATTCGAAGCTTGCCGGCCTGTTGTAGATCATAAGTGGCCCGGTTTCGTGTTTGTTGATCAATAGCTGGTAGCGAAAGTCTTTTACGACTCCTGCGACGATGATCGATTGTTTGCTCCACTTTGTCTCGAAGATCTCGCCAACGATCTGCGAAGGCTGTTCGTAGCCGAATGTCTTTGCAAACTCTTCGTTCACGATCACCTGCATCGTGGTCGAATCTTTAGAGGGAGGCAACTGGTTGCCGGCAACGAGCGACAGGCCCAGGTTATCGATGAAATTCTCGTCGGCGTTGATGATCCAGGCTTGTTTGAAGTCGTCGTCGGCCTGTCCCGGCTTGCGAATGGCGTCGCCGTTGCTTTCGCCGGTGGCAGGTACGAGATCCGATGCCGAGATACCCACGACGCCAGGAACCTGCGACAGCTCATGAGACGTCTTTTGATAGTCAAGTCCCTGCAACCCGATGTTGATCACGTTCTCGGTCTTCATTCCGTAGTCGAAGCTCATATAGTGCTCGAACTGATTGAAGATGAGTATCGATGTAGTGATGAACAGCATCGAGACGCAGAATTGAGAAACGCTAAGGACCTTGCGAAGCCCCCAGCGCGAGCCCCGACTGCCCTCTTGTTTCTTGAGGGCTGTGATGGGCTGGTACGACGACATCCGGAAGGCCGGGAACATACCGGCGATGATACCAATGATCAGTGCGAACACAACGAATACAGCATAGGTCGAAGGATCATTCGGTAGCTCGAAGTTCAGGAACTGATTCAACCACAGGTTTTTGAACGCAGGGCGCAATGCCTGCAGGAACACGATGGCCATAACCAAAGAAAGCATCGATACGATGATCGACTCGCCCAGGAACTGGAAGATCAGCGATCGCTTGTTGGCGCCTGTCACTTTTCGTATGCCGATCTCTTTGGCGCGCGTAAGGGCTCGTGCTATCGAAAGGTTGGTGTAGTTGAGACATGCCGAGAGCATGATAATAAGCGCCAGGATCCCGAGGAAGTAAAAGCCCTGTATAGGCAGGCGGTTGTTGGTGTCGTTGCCTGTAAGACCGAGCTGGACGTCTTTCAATGCCTGGGGTTCTAGAGTCAATCCCTTCGAATATTCTTCCTGGATGCTGGCTTCTTTGCGTTTCACAACATCGGCAAGGGCAAGCTCGAGGTCAGACTTTGTTTTATCGGCGTGAAGAAGAACGAACGTGTATGGACGAAAGTACCAGTTCCAGTTGTCGGCGAGGTTGTCGAGTTTTTTCTCGGCGATCAGCGCGGGCATTGTAGCTGCCGACATCAATACATCGAACTTTAAGTGAGACTTGTATAACGATGGATCGAAGACTCCTGTGATAGTGTATTCGCCCCATGCAACGGGAGCATGGCCGGCATCGTCGCCACCCAGGGGAAACGCGAGGCCCCTGTTAAAGAACTCTACTGTTTGTCCCACAGCATCGGAGTGCGGAAATAATCGATTTGCGATATCGGTGGATATCACGATCGATCTTGCTTCGACGAGGGCCGATCTTTTATCACCGCTCGTTAATTCGTAGTCGAAGATCTTGAAGAACGATGGGTCGGTGAAGTACCCTTTCATGATCGTGACCTGCTCGCCGGCCTTTACGTCGCCCGTGACGGAAGGGAGCAACGTTGTGGCGTCTTCGACAGCGGGATAGTTTGCTTTGAGGTAGCTGGCTGTCGGGAACGGCGATGTTGCATAGGGCTGACGACCACCCGGTGTCGATGAGAGTATTCGATAGATGCGATCGCCTTTCGAATTGAATCGTTCGTAGCGGCGCTGGTCACCCAACATCAGGATCACCAACAAGCAGACCGACATTGCCAGGGCGAGGCCGAAGATGTTGATGAAGGAGAAGATTTTGTGTTTGGTGATGTTGCGGAGGGCAACGAGAAAGTAATTTTTTATCATGGTTTAGCGTTCAAGGTTCCAAGTTCAGTGTTCAGGGTTCAGGGTAATGCATTCGCGCAGTCGATGAACCTTAAACCCTGAACATGAAATATGCCAACGCGTGGTTAGACACAAAAGCCAATAAACAGGTTGCAGGTTTGTTCAGAATTGAACAGGCTATCGTTCGTCCTTATTGTATCGATCCTTCCCTTTGTTTGATACCTGATTGGTGTCGCTGGTGTCAGCTTTCTTTTTTCCACTACGTCGCCTCTCGATCCATTGCCTGACTGCTTCTTCCTCTTCGGGAGTTGTGTCGAGCTTATGCCGGTATTTTTTTAACAGGAAATAAAGAAGGGCGGGGGCAGCGATGGCGAAAGGGATTGCTCCAACGTTATTAAACGGATCATTCTTTGGATGTACAACGCCGGGAGTCATGAGACTGCCTATAGCTTCGAGTACCCAGATGCCACCAGCATACCCGAGAAACATGCTGATCAGGCCAAAGGATACAAAACCCTTGACCTCGTCTTTCTCAGGTCTCGCGAGGTTCCAAAAAAATATCGTAACGATAATAGAACCTAGGATTCCGAAGAAGATCATCGTTCACTCTTATTATCGCCAGCAAAGCTTTGCTTATTGTGATCGTCCTGTTTCCCCGATATCAGGTCGGCATCAAGCGCGGTGTTCGCGGTTTTCTTTTTCGTTGGATTGAGTAGGCTTTTAAGTCCACGGTAGGTCGCCCAGATTGTCATGATAGAAAGGACGAGTCGAATCGCCGTCTGTAGCCCTTCGGTTATTTCCGGAATGAAAAGAAGTATAACATCACCAAGGAATATTGAAACAAACAAGCCGATGAAAAACGCACCAATGCCAATGAACAGGTTCATCAGACTATTATTCTTCCTTTTGCGAGCCCATTCATAGAAGAAAGCGACTACAAAAAGAACGGATAAAAAGAATAACATAGTGAATAATTATCGTTCGTTCTTATTATACCGATTGCTCTCATCCCGCCGATCGCTTTCTGTTTTGACAGGATGAATTTTACTGACGTGATTAACTGGACGTGTAACAGGTGCAGTGCTTGTTGGATTAACCTTGCTTATGCTCTGTCTCTGGAGGTTACGTTTCTTCTCTTTAGGTCTTCTTTCTCCCGACGGACTCTCAAGAACTTTATAGGCGATCCATGCCGCCAAAAGTCCCACAGGTGTAGGAACGATTGACATTAATACGAGCAGACCTTCAACCTCCGTCCCTACAATGATGTCGATGATCGTTGCCGATATCAATGTTGTAAAGAAATAGATCCCTCCTCCGATCAATGCATAACGCGTCGGATCCTGCCTCCGCGCTTTTCCGAGCTGCAGGAACTTTCGTGCTACGAGCACTGCGACTACAACCCGGAATATAAAGGTCACCGTTCGTCTTTGTTATATCCTTCTTCAGACCTGGTTGAAATAAGATCGGAATCGAGAGTGGTCCGTTCGATCTCAGTCGGCTTGGCCCACGACTTCTTCAGGTAGTTATAAGTAAGCCAACAGGTAAGAATTCCAATGGGTACACCGAGCAGGCCCAGGAGCAGCTCGTTCGCCGATTCGACATATCCTGGTGACATGAGCTCGAAAACTATCCCGACAATTATACCTCCTACGAACAGTCCAACGTAATACGAAGCAACACCAAGTATTGCAAAGCCCCATTGGTGCTTCTTGTACTGGCCTGCAAGATTGTAGAATGCCCTGCCAGCGAAGATGAGAAGTATTAAGCCTAACATATTTTTCTTTTTATGCTGTTACCATGATCTCAAAGCTTTCCGCCGATGAACGTTTCAAGTACTCGTCAAAATCGTACGGTGTATCCCCGCCTTCCAGTAAACATCCGTCCGGTATCGTAGGATAGATCTCCTCGTAAGTCTTCACCAGGTTCATAAACACACGGCGGTATACATGACTCCGATTGATCTTATCGGGATGACTGATACCGGCAGCACCCATGAGTTCCACAAAGCTTTCGACAGTATTCTTATGATAGTTGGCAACGCGCGTTGTCTTATCTTCCACCACCAACCCCTTCATGAAGTAAGGATCTTGTGTTGCAACGCCGGTAGGACACGTGTTCTTATTGCATTCCAGTGCCTGGATACATCCGAGGGCCAACATCATAGCGCGGGCGCAGTTGCACGAGTCGGCGCCGAGTGCCATCGCACGAAGAATATGAAAACCCGTGAGCACTTTTCCTGAAGCAATAATCTTCATCTGGTTCCTGATGCCAAACCCGCGCAGTGAGTTATCGACGAACGCGAGCGCATCCAACAAGGGCATACCAACGAAGTTCGTAAACTCCGGAGGCGCTGCACCGGTACCCCCCTCGCCACCGTCGACCGTAATGAAGTCTGGATAGATATTCAGTTTCACCATTGCCTTGCAGATGGAGAGGAATTCACTCTTGCGACCAACACAAAGTTTGAAACCGACAGGCTTACCACCGGAAAGGTTGCGAAGTCGTTCGACGAACCTGATCAGCTCGATCGGTGTCGAGAACGCGCCGTGATAAGGAGGAGAGAAGACGGTTGTACCCGGCTCCACGCCACGTATCGCTGCAACCTCGGGAGTATTTTTCTTTGCTGGAAGAATACCGCCGTGACCAGGCTTCGCCCCCTGCGACAGCTTGATCTCGATCATTTTCACATTGGGCTTCGTGGCGTTTGCCTTGAAGGCATCGTCGCTAAAGTTTCCTTCTTTATCGCGAGCACCGAAATAACCGGTACCGATCTGCCATATAACGTCGCCACCTGGTTCGAGGTGATAGGGACTTAGTCCACCTTCGCCAGTATTGTGTGCGAAGCCACCGATCTTCGCGCCTCCATTCAAGGCAAGCACGGCATTCTTGCTGAGCGAACCGAAGCTCATCGCCGACACATTCAGCACGCTCATGTCGTACGGTTGCTTACAATCTCTTCCGCCGAAGCGGATGCGTGGGTTGTGGTCCATCTTGTGGAAGTCGATAGGTGCAATGGAGTGTGTCATCCATTCGTAGCCTTCGGCATATACATTGAGCTGCGTTCCGAATGGAACGGTATCGATCTGTTTCTTCGCACGCTGATAGATCACTGAGCGTTCGTTGCGATTAATCGGAGCCCCGTCGGTATCCGATTCTACAAAGTACTGTTGGATCTTCGGACGAAGATCTTCGAATACATATCTCAATCGGCCAAGAAGCGGGAAGTTGCGTCGTATCGATTGCCTTGTTTGGATCATATCGGCAAAGCCCATAAAGACCAGCGGCAGTATGATCACAAAAGCAAACAAAGCATCGATCCAGAAATAAGCCCACACGAGCACGAGGGCAACGGAGAGAATACTCGTGAGAACGAAGATTTTCCTCATAGTTAGGGAGTGTTGGTTATCAAATATAGCGTGTTTTGATTTCTCACGGAATGCAGGGAACGCACGGAAACCCCACGCCGAAAATTCCGTGTATTCCGTGTTTTCCGTGAGAAATCATCGATTTTGAATACCTTTGCAAAACCATCAAATTGTGGTAAAAAAGTTCTTTCCGCTCGACAAGAACTACCTGCTGGAAGAAGCCCAATTGGCGCTGCAGGACGATCTCCTCATCACCCTTATAAATTCAGTAAAAGCAGAGTACGAGATGCGTAATAATCCTCTCGGAATTTGCGACACCTTCATAGAAAGAGTGAGACGTTACACGCCCATTGACTTAGAGCCCCTTCACAATTTTTACCAGACCCTCGCTGGTGTTTATCGCTACAAGTTTGGCGATAGCCAGCTAGAGTTCAACTGGGATGGCATACCACATTCCGAAAAGTATAAGTCAGAATGGAGTGATTTTTTCAATAAGCAGATCCAGGTCTTTTGCAAAAACGATCTGTTTATAAAAGCGATTCTCGACTTGACTGTGTTTCATAACTATTCACAGTTAGCCGAGAATCGAATGAACAACTTCATGCTTCAGACTTTCGAAGTCAAGCTTCGAAATGGGCACATCAGGGTAGCTTAACGATTACCTACTTCGTTGCTTAAGCTTCCTCCGTAGTAGACTGCATTCATCAACATCTTCGCGGTGCCATACCAGAACGCGCGGAATGTAACTCCTTCGGTGAAGACTATGACCTTGCCGCGACCCACGTTGCTCACGCCGATCACCGCAGTGTTCTTCATCTTCTCGTAGTTCGACTTCTGAATATATCCGCTCAACAAAGGGTTGTTGCCATAAACGAGTGGATTCGTGTACGCGCCTTTTCCTTTTTCAAGAAAGATGTTGTTTGACTTGAACACGGGGATCTTCGCGTCCCAATAACCAAACAAGAGGGGGTTCGAGAGGTCGGCGTCTGCCTGGAAGATCGCGCCGCTGGTTTCGGCTGCACCAGTATTCTCTTGTATGTCGGCGTATGGTTTCGGCTTGGCTACATCTTTCGCTGGCTCGTCCTTCTTGGTGTCGAACTTACCGATGCCGGCATTCGATAGCCAGGTGAGCGCTGTTTCGAAGCCGATGATAACACCACCGTTCTGCGTCCAGGCTTTCAGCTTGTCTTTTCCTGCGTCATTGATAACATTGAAGTTACCGGGAGGGAATATGATAACGGTGTATTTGTTAAGGTTGGCGTTGTTGAGGACCGACTGCGGTATCATCGTTACCGGGATATGGAATCGTGTATCGAGGAGGTGCCACATTTCGCCAGCGTCGTTTGCCGACACACCGCCTTCCACCACCATCGCAATGGTTGGTTTCTGCAATGCTGTGAAGCTGCTGCTGCCAAGGCTTACGCCTTTGTAATCCAAACCTGTATTGAATCCCCAGATGTCGATGCCGTCTTTATCGGCGATCTCTTTTATGTAAACGGCGATCTGTTCGGGACTGAGATCCTGGTTTTCCAGCGATACCATTAAAGCTCCGCGTTCGAATCGTTTTCCTCCCGGATGATTGAATACGTCGTTCGACACCTTAACGCGAATGTTGTGACTTAGCAAGCGATAGATCGCGCGGGGTGCATAATATCCATACGATTCAAATACATAAGCG
Organism: uncultured Ohtaekwangia sp.; assembly: GCA_964490505.1. Lineage (GTDB taxonomy): Bacteria > Bacteroidota > Bacteroidia > Cytophagales > Cyclobacteriaceae > ELB16-189. Next base: position 21,361 of record CAZBCP010000007.1, read on the forward strand.
TAAGTTGCTTTATCGCCTGTAATGCGGCCGGCAGGCATCTTGAGCTCTGTGATCTTTTCGGTGGTAGCCGGAACTGTTTTCAATTCCTGGTAGTCCATTCCGAACGCGAGTGGTAATGTCCACGACGAGATATCGTAAAAGAGACTGTCTTCGAACTTTATTCTCTTCTCGAACATAGCTTTTACCAACCGGTAGTTGGGCTGATTGGTAGGCACCACAAAACCTGCATCGCCTTTGTAGAACTCTACATTCTGGCGAAGCATCATTTCTCCGAAATGAAATTCGCGAGCTTTGTCTTTCGAAGCACCAACAACATACGCTTTCACGGGGTCTTTAGCTGCTTCGGCAGATGCTGTCTTATAAAAATCGCGCTGGTAATTCAGGAACTCTTCGCGCAATTCGTTGATCGCTTTCAACGAGCTCAGCATGGTTGTGAAATGATTCCTGATCGTGAACGGAAATCTTAAAACACCATTCACGCTTTCCTGTGCATGGCCACGCGAGCTCGCCTGCTCGAAAAGGATTCCGACCGCGCCTTGTGTATCGGGATACGTGGAACCTTTTCCGTAATAGAAGTCGTCGTAACCTTCCTGTGTGAAATACAATGAGCCTATCTGGTCCAAAGCTTTCGCGTGGAACTCTCCAAGCTTGCGAGTGAGCTCCTGGTTTTTCGGAGGAGTGAGAGGATGCACACGCGATGCGACACCAGGCATAAAAAAGAACGATGCATTTGTTCCCTGCTCGTGATGGTCGGTGAGAAGATTGGGCTTCCATTGCTGGAATTTTTTGATGCGTGCCTGCGACTCGGGCAGTTGTGCTACAAGCCAGTCGCGGTTCAGGTCGAACCAATAGTGATTCGTACGACCGCCGGGCCATGGTTCATTATGCTCCGTATCGTTTGCATCGGGAGAGACTAAGATGCTTTTTCTTGAATTCACCCAGCTCGAGAAGCGATGCAGGCCATCGGGATTGAAGCTTGGATCGAAGAGAATGATCGTGTTGTCGAGATACTTTTCGATCTCGGGACCTTGTGCGGCTGCGAAATAATATGCCCCGATCAAACCAGCATTTGCACCGCTGGGCTCGTTACCGTGGATGCTGCACCCGAGATAAAATACTCCCGGCATCGACTTCACATCCAGTGATCCCGATTTTGAGGGATCGGTGAGCTGCAAATGTTGCTGACGGATCTGTTCGAGGTTCTGATGATTTTTCGGCGATGTGATGGTGAGCAGCAACAGCGGACGACCTTCGTAGGTGTAGCCGGTGACTTCCAGTGTTACACGGTCCGACGCTTTATCGAGAGCGTACATGTAGTTCACCAGCTTATCGTGGCTCACATGCCATTCACCGACTTCGTGACCGATCACTGATTTCGGAGTTGGAATCGACGGATCGAGTTTTACTCCGTCGGGCAGGTAATAAGAGAGGTCGAGTTGTGTTTGCGTAAACGCTGCAACGGGAACGAAAAAAAGGAGGGCAAGGAGAGCCTTTCTCATGTGCTTAAGTATTGGTTTAGGAGGCGTGAATGTAATGAAGAAACACAGCCATTTCAATCGAAATAGTGACGACAAAAAGCACCTTCCAATGTTAATTTATTCGTGAATGTTTTTTTGTTGAGATCAATTTCAACGTGATTGTAATTTACTGATAGTCACGACATTAAATCGAATATTTTGAGGATCACGGTGTTACCAATTTGTTAACCATTTGTTCAGAAGATTTAAAACCAACCGTCCGATGACGAAGGGGAAAAAGGATATTTTTGCTTCACCTTTTTCCAAATAAATACTATCGTATGATGAGAAAACTTTTACAATTGACTTTTGCCATGATGTTGGCGACGGGCTCCTTGTTTGCACAAGGTGTTACCACCGCGACGATCAGCGGCAAGATTACCGATTCGAATGGCGAAGCATTGCCAGGAGCAACGGTGATTGCTGTACACGAGCCGTCTGGAACACAGTATGGAACAGCAACCCGTGCCGATGGACGTTACACCTTACCAGGTGTGCGCGTGGGAGGACCTTACTCCATTAAAGTGACTTTTGTGGGATACACTGATCAAGGGGTTGATGAAGTTACTCTCGACGTAGGTCAGAACTTCACGGCCGACTTTAAACTTGGTGAAGCCGCTACCGAACTCTCGGCGATCGAAGTCGTTGCAACAAAAGACCCGGTATTGAATGCGGAAAGGACCGGTGCAGCTACCAACGTTCGTCGCGAACAGTTCGAACGTCTGCCGTCGATCGGCCGTAACTTCCAGGACTTCACAGCGCTTGATCCACGTGCGTCGGGTTTTGCATTCGGTGGACGAAGCAACCTTTACAACAACTTTACTATCGATGGTTCTACTTCGAACAACGTGTTTGGTCTTAGCGCTCTTCCCGGTGGACAAACTGCATCGCAACCTATTGGTGTGGATGCGATCGAGAACGTACAGGTTTCAATCGCTCCGTTTGATGTAAGACAAGGTGCATTCACAGGTGCCGGTATCAACGCTGTGACACGAAGCGGGACGAACGAATTCTCAGGATCGGCATACTACTTCTTCAAAAACCAGAACATGGTTGGAAAGAATGTAGGGGATGTAAAGCAACCACAAGCCGACTTCAACTTCAAGAACTATGGTCTTCGCGTTGGTGGTCCGATCATCAAGAACAAACTCTTCTTCTTCGTAAATGCAGAGAAGGAAGAACAGGTGAACCCGGCAGTAACATTCCCCGCGGGTGCTACGGGCAACCAGGCGATCGCCGTTACAGATAAGTCAGCCGCCAACTATAATGATCCTACGAACATCCAACGTCTCCAGGATTTTCTTTTGGATCCTTCAAAGCCAGGTGGTTGGACTTTCGATCCCGGTACATACAACAACTTCAATGTGCCCACGCAGAGCACCAAGTTCCTCGCGAAGATCGACTGGAACATCAACCAGAATCATAAGCTGACAGTGAGATATAACCAGCTTTCTTCTTACAGGGATATTCCTCCCAGCAACTCGGGTGGTCTTGGTTCGGCTCCGAACGGAGGTCGTCAGAACTCAGTGAACGCGATACCTTTTTCGAAGTCGTTCTATCGTCAGAACAACAACCTCAAGTCGATCATCGCTGAATTGAACAGCTCGTTCGGCAACAAGTTCTCTAACCAGCTTACTCTTGGTTATTCCGGCTTCCGCGACTTCCGCGAGCAGGGTGGCGGCGGCACTCCCCCCAACTTCCCTACGGTCGATATCCTCGGACCTAACGGAAGCAACCTGGTTACCTTCGGACCTGATCCATTCACACCGAACAACAAGCTCGACCAGGACATCGTCCAGGTTAACGATAACTTCAACATCTACCTGCCCGACAACACGATCACCGTCGGAACGGCTAACGAGTTCTTCAAGTTCAACAACGTGTTTACGCAGCAGATCACTGGTGTGTACCAGTATGCGAGCATCCAGAACTTCATCGACAACGTGACTGCACCGGCAGCAGCAAATGCTCCCACGCAGTATCTTCTGCAATACTCTGCGGTTAAGGATGTCCCGGCTCCGGGTGCCGTTTGGAGGGCAGCCCAGCTTGGATTCTATGTTCAGGATGAATACACAGGCCTCAAGAACGTGAAAGCAACACTGGGCTTGCGCGTGGATCTTCCTGTGTTCAACACATCGTTGCCACAGAACGAGATCAGCGATGGCATGACATTCAATGGCGGAGAGAAGATCCAGGTTGGCGAATTGCCTAAGACCACTCCACTCTGGTCGCCTCGTCTCGGTGTGAACTGGGATGTGTTTGGCGATAAGACTCTCCAGGTACGTGGTGGTACGGGTATATTCACAGGCCGTGTGCCTTTCGTTTGGATGTCGAACCAGGTTACGAACAACGGTCTGTTGTTCGGATCGATCATCGCCACAGGTACAGCGGCGCAGAGCTATCCGTTCAGTCCTACACCTCTTACATCAACAGGTGTTGCGCCTACATTCGCGATCAATGCAGCGGTTAATAACTTCAAGTTCCCGCAAGTTTGGAGAACGAACCTCGGTATCGACAAGCTCCTTCCTTTCGGTGTGATCGGTACATTCGAGGCGATCTTTACAAAAGATATTAACGCCGTGTATATCCGCGACGCAAACATGACCGATCCGATCCGCAATGTTGATGGTGACGGTCGTCCGCAGTTCGCCGCCACGATCAACGGAAACACAACGAACGTCGGTCGCAGGATCAACCAGACAATCACTCAGGCTCTCGTGCTCGACAACTCCAACAAAGGATACCAGGTGTCGGTAACGGGGCAGTTGCAGAAGAACTTCTCAAGTGGTTTCTACGCTTCAGGTGCTTATACATTCACCGATTCACGTGACGTGAATAGCCAGAACGCTTCTACAGCCAACAGTATCTTCACCGGCTACCCGACTGTCACGAGCCCTAACGGTCCTGTTCTTTCTTACTCGGCTAACTATTCGAAGCACAGGATCGTAGCAAGTGCTTCGTGGAGAAAAGAATATGAGAACAACTTTGCTTCGACATTGTCATTCATCTATACAGGTTTCTCGGGCAACCAGTTCTCCTATACTTATGGTGGCGATATGAACAGCGATGGTATCAGCAACAACGACCTGATGTACATCCCCCGTTCGAAGGAAGAGATCATTCTTACAACTACAAGTGCAACAGATACCCGTACCACAGACGAGATCTGGACGCAGCTCGACAACTATATCGCTCAAGACAAATATTTGAGCAAGCACCGCGGCGAATATGCTGCCCGTAACGCAGCCACCGCTCCATGGGTGCATGTGCTGAACTTCCGTTTCCTCCAGGACTTCTACATCGAAGTTGGTGGAAAGAGGAACACTCTCCAGTTGTCTATTGAGTTGATCAACGCTTTAAACCTTCTCAATTCAAACTGGGGTCTTGTTAAGAACCCGACAAGGGCTGGTCTGCTGAACTTTGTTGGTTACGAGAACCCTGCGGCGACAACACAGAATACGGAAACGAACCCGTTGTTGCCTAACAATTCCACTACTACGACAGTGGCATCGGGTCGTCCGATCTTTACATTCCCTGTAGGACCAGACGGTGGTGCTTTGAAAGAGTCGTTCTCGAATAGCACGGCTATCAACTCGAGATACCAGTTGCAGTTCGGTATTCGCTACATCTTCAACTAATAAAAGCGACAGAAATGAAAAAGATATATATCCATAGAATAGCGGTAATCCTGGCGATGTCGGTTGCAGTGACGAGCTGCGGCGATCCAGATTACCCTACACCGGTGCCGGCAACAACAGCACCGACAACTTCGGCAAACATTCGCTTCATCAATGCTTCGCCAGACGCTCCTTCTTTGAGCTTCTCGGTGAACAACGTTGCTTCTGCGGCGAACGTCAGTTATCTCGATATGAGCGAATACTTTAAAACTCCGGTTGGACAGGCTTCTGTTCGCGGTGTTGCAACGAGTGGAAAGATCGGCGGCACACTGGATGCTGCGCCGATCCTGTATCGTGGAACGGCGACAAGCCAGAACAACTTTACATTCAATAATAAGGCGTCGTACACATTTATTGTAACTGACTCGATCGCAAGACCGAAGCCTTCTACGCTTAATGGAACGAACCCCGGTGGCCCTCAATTCCTCGCTTTGTCCGATAACCTTAGCGCTCCCGCTGCCGGTAAGGCGAAGATCAGGATCATTAACGCAGCTGCTGGTGTTTCTACGCTTTATGCAACGTCTGGTGGTGAGGACTTTGGAACGTTCAATGTGAATGCCGATAAGCGTCCTGGCATTGCATATCGTGCGGCTACCGGATTCCAGGCGGTGGATGCGGGTGAATACACTCTCGAGTTGCGCAAGACCGATACGGTAGACGATCCGTTATTCATGAGCGAAGAGCTCGAACTTGTAGAAGGTAAGATCTACACGATCGTTATCAGTGGAAAGAAAGCGCCTTACGATTACACTATCTACCAGTACAACTAACTTATAGAGTTTAGTTGCGTTAAGCCCTGAACCTGCGTCGTCTGGTTCAGGGCTTTTTTTTAGTTAAATTAGGGTATGGCTTCTCCCCTCCGTGCCTGTCAAGCGTCTGTTTTTGGCTTGCTTTTTTTCCTGAATTCATGCGAAAAAACACCTGAACAAACGTTTACAACGACGCCCCAGGTAGAAATCGACCTTGAACAGATCAAGACACGCGGCTATCTCAATGCCCTGGTTGATAACAACTCGGTTAGCTATTTCATTTTCCGTGGCGAGCCCATGGGATACGAATATGAGTTGCTCGAAAAATTTGCAGCGAGCCTGGGTGTCGAGCTTCGTATTAAGATCATTTCAGGTGTTGAAGAATCTATAGACCTTTTGAATAAAGGCGAAGGTGACGTGATCGCTTTCCCACTCACGATCACCGATGAGCGCACGAGCTATATTAAGTTTTCCGATCCGCTGTTCACGACAAACCAGGTGTTGGTGCAGCGCAAGGAGGATTCAACAGGCCATAAGCCGATCAGGTTGCATTCGGAACTTATCGGAAAAGAGATAAGAGTAATGGCGAACTCATCTTTCAAAGACAGGCTTCAAAGATTGTCGGAGGAAGTGGGTGGTCAGATCATTATCGTTGAAGACAGCGCCACCGCCGAAACTGAATCGTTGATCAGGCAGGTAGCGATGGGCGAGATACCGCTCACGATCACCGATCAGACTTTTGCGATGGTGAATGCGATTACGTATCCCAATCTTGATATTGCAACGGTCATCAGTCTGCCGCAGGACATTGCGTGGGCCACGAGAACCAATTCTCCAAATCTCAACAACGCGATCAATGAATGGCTTGCAGGCATCAAGAAGAAGGGAACATTCAAACAGATCTACGACAGGTATTTCAATAGTCCGAAAACAACAGCTGCCCGCATGACTAGTGATTATTCATCGCTTAACGGTGGAAATCTTTCCAGGTACGATTCAACTATACGTGTGGAAGCAGCTGCGTTGGGCTGGGATTGGCGATTGGTTGCCTCTGTTATCTACCAGGAGTCGGGTTTTAACTCGAATGTTAAGTCGTGGGCCGGTGCTGTTGGGTTGATGCAACTGATGCCGGCAGCGAGTAAGCAGTTTAAGGTGCAAAATGCATACGACCCGGTTCAAAATATTCGTGGAGGTATAAGGGTTCTTCAGTATCTCGATGGACTATGGTCGAAGACTATCAGTGATCCCGACGAAAGATTGAAATTTGTGCTTGCTTCATATAATGTTGGTGTGTCGCATGTGATCGATGCGCGCAACCTGGCTTCGAAGTATGGAAAGGATCCAACAAAATGGGACGATAATGTAGAGATGTATCTCGCGCTAAAGACAAAAGCGAAATATTATCGCGACCCGGTTGCTTCTGCGGGATATTGTCGCTGCCAGGGACCTGTGAACTATGTGAAGGAAGTGATCGGAAGATTCGAAGCGTATAAGGCGCATATAATTGATCATTGACCATTGATCATTAACGATTGATCATTGCAATGACCAATCGTCAATGAACAATGATCAATCTTTCAGCTTGTTCACTATCGTCGCGAAGTCCAATGTTTCCCAATCACCTTTCAGATTTTTCATCACCTCATCCATGATCGCTTTCTGTTTTTGTCCTGTGGCATAGGCTTCGGAGTAACGAATGTCGTCGCGGAATGTGACCATCGAATACAGGGGCACCCACTTGTCGGGATACAGTTGGTTAAGGCGCGCTTCAATCTTTTTTCGTAGCAGGAATTCTTCGTCGGCAACGAGGTCCCGCATCTCAACGAAGTTATCGAGGGCCAGTGTCGCTATGGCATCGGCATCGGGCTTGCGAAGCTTTTCGAATTCTTTGATGGCGATGTTCCAGTCGTCTTTATTCTGATCGAGCAGTTTGTTGAGGATACGACAGTCTTCGAAACCTGCATTCATTCCTTGTCCATAGAAGGGGACCACAGCGTGAGCGGCATCTCCGATTAAGAGAACGTTGTTGCCGTGCGACCAGGGCCAGCACTTCATGGTTACCAACGACGATACTGGATTGTCGGTCCACTGCTGTTCGAAGTCGGGAATAAGTTTTAATGCATCCGCGAAGGTTTCTTCGAAGAATCGTTTTGCATTTTTCAAAGAATCGAACTGATCGAACGACAGAAATAATGTGCCTGTGAAAGACCCATCCGGATTTGGCAATGCGATCATCATGAAACTTTCGCGTGGCCAGATGTGCAATGCATTTTTTTCGAGGTTGGTGCCGGGAGGAATGTGCAGTTCCTTATAGCCATGCTCGATATATTCCTGGGAGAAATTAAATCGCCCACTGACTTGCAAGGCCTGTCTTACAGCTGAATAGGCTCCGTCGGCACCAATTAACAATTCGAAGTCGATCTCGTCGAGGCTGGAAAATTTGTGATTGAATATTATTTCAACGCCGGCCTTTTCGGCTGCGTCCATCAGCAGTATGTTAAGATCGCCACGTGAAATTGAGTTAATGAATTGTCCTTCTTTTCCGTAGGGTAAGAACGAAAGATTGCCGGCGATGTCGTGCATCATGCGGCCTTTCATTGGTATTGCGTTCATGCGAATAACATTGGCGAGACCGACTTCTTCGAGGGCGATCAGTCCGCGGGTACTTAGGGCTAAATTGATGGATCTGCCGCGATCGACGTTTGTTTTGCGCATGTCGCCGCGGCGTTCGAAGACGGTTACTTTATAACCACGTTTTGCGAAGTAGATTGCGGCTAATGAACCAACGAGTCCGGCTCCGATGATGGTGATTTTTTTTTGTGAATGAACGTTCATATACCAAAAACTGCCTTCTTAAAAACCACACCAAACTTCCACACTTCTTCAAAAGTATTGTACAACGGCACCGGCGCTATCCTGATCACATCCGGCTCACGCCAATCAGCAATCACACCACCCTTCGTGAGCTTGTCAAATACTTTCTTTCCGTTCGATCTCATCAGTATCGACAATTGACAACCACGATCGGCAGGAGTAATGATCTCGAAATATTTTCCTTCAGGATCGATCTCCTTTAAGATAAACTCCGCATAGCCAGTCAGCGCAACACTCTTCTTACGCAATGCCTTCATCGGCGCCTTGCTGAAGATCTCCAGCGAAGCCAGGTGCGCCGCACCCGACAACACAGGGAAGTTCGAAACCTGCCATGCATCGACGCCCTTCATCGGCACGAAACCTTTCTTCATCTCGAACCTGTCGTCTTCGCGATAACCCCACCAGCCAGCGAGACGAGGAAGCTCTTTATTATCGAAATGCTTTTCGTGAACGAATGCTCCCGCAATACCACCCGGACCAGAATTGAGATACTTGTAACTGCACCACACTGCAAAGTCTACACCATGATCGTGCAGCGACAACGGCACGTTGCCAACAGCATGAGCGAGATCGAAACCACAGTAAGCCCCGGCATCATGCGCAGCTTTTGTTATCGTAGCAATATCGAAGAACTGACCCGTGTAATACTGAACTCCCCCGAACAGCACCAGTGCAAGCTGATCGGAATTTTGCTTGATAGTCTTCACGATATCCTCCGTACGAAGAGCATGTTCGCCGGCACGTGGAGAAACTTCGACCAGCGCAGCATCGGGGTGCATTCCATGCAATCTTATATGTGATTCGATAGCATACTGATCGGAAGAGAACGCGCCTGCTTCGGTAATGATCTTGAACCGCCCACCGGATGGCTTATAAAAAGATACCAGCATCAAATGCAGATTGACGGTCAATTGATTCATCGCGATCACCTCATCGGGTGAACCGCCGACCAATCTGCCCAAGATCTTCTTTGCGAACTTATGGTAGTATAGCCACGGACGTTTAGCATGGAAGTGTCCTTCGACACCAAGCTTCGCCCAATCGTTGAGCTCGCTCACCACACTTTCCTTCGTAGTCTTTGGTTGTAGTCCGAGTGAGTTGCCGGTGAAATAGATCCACTTACGATTTGGCAATGCAAACCTGGATCTAAAGGACTTTAGCGGGTCGTTTTTATCAAGCCCCTTTGCAAATGCTTGCTCGTTCTTAAAAACCATCTAGACAAACCTTGGATCTGTTTCCATTACGGTACCGCACTTCTTACATGTTCTGAGATCTTTCGAACCGTAGAACTCTCTGAAGCGTGGAAGAAAATCCTTCTCGATGTTGTCGAGATGAAAACGATATTCGTGAAGCTTGTTGTTGCAGTTGTCGCAGTACCAGATCAATCCATCGAGCATGTTCGGGTCTTCGCGTTTCACTTCGATCACGAGGCCGACCGTTCCTGCGGGACGTTCCGGTCTGTGAGGAGTATTGGAAGGCAGTAGGAACATTTCACCTTCTTTTATGGCGATGTCGACAGGCTTGCCATCTTCCTGTATGCGAACATTGATATTACCTTCGAGTTGATAGAACAACTCTTCTGTCTCGTTGTAGTGATAATCTTTTCTTGCATTGGGTCCACCAACGATCATCACGATATAATCGCCGGCATCTGCATATAAATTCTTATTGCCGACCGGTGGTTTCAGTAAATCGCGGTTATCGGTGATCCACTGCTTCAAATTAAAAGGTCTTCGAATAGCCATAAACACTGATTTTGATTGTTCGTCCGCCGCCCAGACGGGTCGTGTCCGCCGCTCAGGCGGGCTGTAAAGCTAACTTTTAACCTCTATATTTACACAAAAGTACTTACCAATGGATTTGAAACTCGACGGAAAAAATGCTGTTGTCTGCGGGAGCACACAGGGTATCGGAAGAGCCGCGGCCTATGAGCTGGCCCTCCTTGGCGCCGACATTACCCTCATTGCCCGCGACGAAAAAAAACTGAAGGCCGTGGCTAAGGATCTGCCCACACCTTTGGGACAAAAGCATGATTATCTCGTTGCCGATTTCAATTTCCCCGATCAACTCCAGGCTGGTCTCGAAAAACATTTCAGTCGCGAAACATTTCACATTCTTATCAACAACACCGGTGGACCTCCTCCCGGCAACGCGTTCGATTCAAAGAGTGACGAATACATAAAAGCATTTACCAATCACTTGCTTTGCAACCAGGTTCTCGTGCAAGCGCTCGTACCCGGTATGCGCAAGTCTCAATACGGTCGCATCATCAACATCATTAGTACATCCGTTAAAGTTCCGATCCGCGGGCTAGGTGTTTCAAACACCATTCGTGGCGCCGTGGCAAACTGGGCGAAGACTTTATCAATCGAGCTCGCGCCGTTTGGCATCACCGTCAATAACATTCTTCCCGGCGCAATCATGACCGGGCGTCTCGAAACACTGATCAAGAACCGTGCGAAGAAAAGTCAGAAGACAGTCGACGATGTGAAGAAAGAAATGATCGCCGAGATCCCCGTTGGTCGTATCGGCGAGGCATCGGAAGTGGCCGCAGCCATTGCGTTCCTTGCATCGCCCGCAGCAGCATACATCAATGGTATCAACGTGCCGATCGACGGCGGTAGAACAGGAAGTTTGTGATTCGTATTGCGAACTATATCGATGGGGAACTCGTTGAGCCCGCTTCATCCCTTTATATAGAGAACTTCAATCCTGCGGAGGGAAAAGTCTATTCTTTTATTCCCGACTCCGACAATCGCGACGTCGATCGTGCAGCCCAAGCCGCGCTTCGCGCATTTAAAGATTGGTCGGAGACAAGCGCCGATAAGCGTTGTGCCATTCTGCTTCGAATCGCCGACCTCATCGATCGCGATATCGAAAGCCTCGCCCTTGCGGAGAGTATCGACAACGGTAAACCGGTGAAGCTTGCCAGGACGCTCGACATTCCCCGCGCCTCGGCGAACTTCAGGTTTTACGCGCAAGCTGCCGTTCACTTTGCCAGCGAAGCGCACGTTACAGGTGTCGAAGCTGTAAACTATACATTGCGTGTTCCATCCGGAGTTGCCGGATGTATCTCACCATGGAATCTTCCGTTGTATTTGTTTACCTGGAAGATCGTTCCCGCCCTTGCTGCAGGATGCACCGTTGTTGCGAAGCCTTCGGAACTGACGCCGATGACTGCCTACATGTTTTCGAAGCTGTGTATTGAAGCAGGCCTTCCAAAAGGAGTTCTGAATATCGTTCACGGTTATGGATCGATCGTGGGGCAAGCAATCGTTGAACACCCACAGATCAACAGCATTTCATTTACAGGTGGAACAGCAACAGGAAAGAAGATCGCATCGACAGCCGGCCCGATGTTCAAAAAACTTTCGCTCGAGATGGGCGGGAAGAATCCAAATATCGTTTTCGCAGACTGCGACTTCGAACAAACATTGACCACAACGATGTCGGCGTCCTTTGCTAACCAGGGAGAGATCTGTCTCTGCGGTTCGCGAATATTAGTGGAGCGGAGTATCTATCAGAAATTCGTCGATGAGCTGGTGAAGCGTACGAAAGCATTGGTTGTCGGCGATCCCTCGGACGATAAAACAAACCTGGGGGCGTTGGTTTCCGAAGCGCATATGAACAAGGTGCTGTCGTACATAGAACTCGCGAAGAACGAAGGCGGCAAGATCCTTACGGGTGGGAACAGAATATTCATGAAAGGCAGATGCGAAGGTGGATATTTTGTTGAACCGACTGTTGCTGTCGATCTGCCGCAAACCTGTCGCACTAACCAGGAAGAGATCTTCGGTCCGTTCGTTTCTGTTTCGCCTTTCGATACTGAAGACGAAGCTATCGAAATGGCCAACAGCAATGCTTACGGATTATCGGCTACGATCTTTACCGAGAATCTCAAGCGGGCACATCGCGTTTCTGCAAAAGTTAAGAGCGGAATAATCTGGGTGAATTGCTGGTTGTTCCGCGACCTGCGCACACCATTCGGGGGCATGAAGCAATCCGGCGTTGGCCGCGAAGGAGGCTGGGATGCATTTAAGTTTTTTACCGACACGAAGAACGTGTGTATTAAACTCTAGATGGAGTTCTTCAGCATTGATAATATTGCGTTCACGTTATACGGAATACCAGTGAGCTATCTTGAGCTCATTGGGAACCTTGCCGGTGTAACAGCTGTAATCCTTTCCGCGAGAGCAAATCTTTGGAGTTGGCCTATCGGGATAGCAAACGTGGTCCTGTTTTTTTTTATGTTTTACCAGTCGAGACTATATCCCGATATGTTTCTGCAGGTATATTATTTTGTGACCAACATTGTAGGTTGGTGGCGTTGGGCGCGACCGCGGCCAGGAGAAGAGGACCTGAAAAAAGAATTGAAAGTGAGCTTGATGTCGCGAGAGCAATTGATCGTTGGCGTGTCGATTGGAATTGTTGGCACCATAGCACTGGGACTTTTCGCGAGTCGTCTTCATGAATGGTTTCCGTCTCTTTTCAGTGCCCCGAGTGCTGCACCATTTCAAGATTCATTTATTACGGTTGTGAGCATCCTGGCACAGTACTATATGATGCATAAGAAAGTCGAATGCTGGATCATGTGGTTGCTGGTGGATATGCTGGCAACGTATGTTTATTTTAGTCGCGATCTGGTTGTGTCGAGCATTACATACTTTATCTTTTGCGGGCTTGCTGCCTATGCATTGTGGAACTGGTACCGAGAGTATCGCAGCTATCGTTTTGTATGAATGAACGTTCATTCATCATAAATAATTTATGATCCGCGGTCTCGTTATCGGGAAATTCTTGCCTGTTCACAATGGACACCTCGCTTTGATCTCATTCGCCGCCCGGCAATGTGATGAAGTCATTGTTTCATTAAGCGACGCGGACACAGATCCCATCAACGCTTCTTTACGCCTCGCCTGGCTAAAAGAACTCACATCAAAGTGGACAAACGTAAAAGTCTTTTCTCTCAAAGACGATTTCGATAAGCCCGATCTTCCTTTACAACAACGCACAAAAATTTGGGCCGGGGTAATCAACAAAGCCTATGGCCAGATCGATAAACTTTTTTCCTCCGAAGAATACGGGGAACCCTTCGCGAAAAATCTCGGAGCCATTCACATAGAGTTCGATCGCGACCGGAAGATGATCCCGGTCTCAGCCTCGATGATCCGTAAATCACCATTTAAATACTGGGACTTCATACCCGAATTGGTGAGACCCTGGTTCGTAAAACGGATCTGTTTTTATGGACCCGAAAGCACCGGTAAATCAACCGCCGCTATCAGGATGGCCGAGCGTTACGACACCCTTTCTGTTCCCGAAGTCGCCCGTGAAATGATCGTTACCAACGACTTTTCAGTCGACGATATCGTTCGCATCGGGAAGGCCCAAACAGAGCGGGTACTCGAATACACGAAAGTTGCCAACAAACTACTGTTCTGCGACACCGATGTGATCGTCACACAGATCTATTCGAGACATTATCTCAATACAATACCGGAAATTCTTTTCGACCTCGAAAAACAGGTCACCTACGATAAATACTTCTTCTTCGATATCGATACTCCATGGATCGAAGATGGCCTTCGCGACCTCGGACACCGCAGAGAAGAAATGAGAGAGATCTTTTTAAATGAGCTCGTCAAAAGAAAAATAGAGCCGGTGTTTGTTCACGGCTCTTTCGAACAAAGGGATCAAACAATCATAAAAGTGATCGACGATCTGCTGGCCCAATGAACACCGAAATTGACGAGCTTTCATTCTATTCGCTGTCGCATCCCGACGCGGTGTACTTTATTCATCAACATGTAGTGGATGCATACAAGGCCCAAACCGCCGACGAGAACACGAAGCCCATCGGGCTGATATTCTCACTCATAGGACTCTATCTATACCTGGAAAAAAATTATACAGGAAGGCAGGTCCAACTTGCTCATATGAAACTAGCCAACAACAAGAAAGTGTGGCCAAAGATCGAGTTACCCAAAGATCGCGGACAGATCACAATCACGGATGTGTTGAAAGCCGAGCCTGGAGAAGCGAGAGATTTAATGATAAAAGAGTGGTGCAGATCAGTGTGGGCCGCCTACAAAACCAGCCACGAAACAATTGCCGCTTTGCACCCTTAGCGTCGCACCTACTTTGCGTCTTTGCGTGAAACTTCTGGCGCCCACTTCTTCCCCGCAATCTCGCTCCTGAACGTCTCCACGCATTTGCGATCCTGCAACGTCACATAGCAGGTCTTTCCATCGGGCCCACCGAAAATGATATTGCTGGTCTTCTTTCCCTTCATCATCACTTCCCGGATCAATTTTCCGTTTGGCGATACGATAGCGATCGTTCCTTTCCCATGCCGTGTGATGTACAGGTTGCCCTTCAGATCACACTTCATTCCATCCATTCCGTAGTCTGGGAATTCTATAAGAAGTCTTTTGTTCGAGATCTCGCCTTTGTCGTTCAGATCGAAAGCCCAAACTTTTCTTTGTACGCTCTCATTAACATACAGTGTCTTCTCATCCGGGCTGATCTCGATACCGTTCGTTGTTCCCATGTCACCTGCGAGCTTCGTCACTTTACCTTCGGGCTCTATCCTCCAAAGATTTCCAGTGCTGTCGGCCCAGTTTGGATCGCTTGCAAAGATCTGTCCCTTGCTATTGAGTGTGATGTCGTTGGGTTGATTGAAACCACGGTTATGACACAACACCGAAACACGACGATTCTTTGTGTTTACTTTGAGGATGTTGTGGCCTTTCCAATCGGCGAGAAGCATGTTGCCATTGGCGTCCCACATGATCGCATTCGCAACGCTTTCATAAGGCAGCGTTACATACAGCGACACCGATCCGTCGGCAGCAACCTTGCCTATGGTCCCATCCTTTTGATAGTTAACAACAAAAAGATTGTTGTCCTTATCAACATTGGGACCCTCGATGTTGTCGGTGAAGAGGTTTTCTTCCGTTAGATCCTTAGCTGTATAGTACTCGTTCTGAAAAACGAGACTCAATAAGAAGAGTAAAATTCCACGCATTGTTTCCGTGTTTTCCGTGCTTTCCGTGAGAAATCAGAAATCACCTTCCAATTTTATGCCCTTTTTGTGCGAAGAATAAAATGTAGATGTAACAAGGCAGCATCAGTGCAAAAAACGTCCACTGGAAGTCGTATTCATCTTTTAGACTAGCATAGATCTTTGGAATAATGGCGCCCCCCGCAATACCCATGATAAGTAGCGCAGAGCCTTTTTCAGTGAATTTTCCCAGCCCTTCTATAGCCAACGGCCATATCGACGGCCACATCAGTGCGTTGGCAAGACCGAGCAATGCCACAAAGACAACCGAGACATAACCGTGTGTCAAAGCGGCAGCAAAAGTGAATACGATCCCTAGAATGGCAGACAACTTTAAAGCGGTCGACTGACTGATGATCTTCGGGATCGTGGCGAGACCGACGATATAACCAATCAGCATTGCACCGAGCGTGAATGATGTAAAGTACTTCGTTTCATCGCTGGAGATATTGAAGCCCTTGCCATAAGTACCGATCGCATCGCCAGCCATTACCTCCACACCTACATACAAGAAGATACAAAGGGCACCGAGTAACAAATAGGGGAACTGGAATATACTTGTCCTGTTGGTGTTAACGCCTTCCGGTGTCTTATTAACATCCGAAGCCTTGATCTCAGGAAGCGCGGAGCGAGAGATCCAGAAAGCGAGGATCACAAGTACAACAGCCATGATCATATAAGGAACATAGATCGTCGACGCGAATGCATCGAGAAGAGCATTACGTTCCGTCGGATCAGTTGTTGCTTTTACTTTTTCTTCGAGGCCGCCAACATCTTTCAACACCAGCGCACCCAGGATGATTGGAGCGAGGATGCCCGCAACCTTATTACAGATACCCATGAAGCTGATACGCTGTGCCGCGCTTTCGATAGGTCCGATTATGCTTACGTATGGATTGGATGCAGACTGTAATACCGAGAGGCCACCACCGATCACAAACAGTCCAACCAGCGAGATCGGGTAATTCCTTTGAGTCGTGAACTGACCAAAGATAAATGTGCCGACAGCCATCACGAGAAGGCCGAGGGCCATACCCTTCTTCATACCCGTTCGTTCGAGGATCCACGACGATGGCAGCGCGAGAAAGAAGTAGGCCAGATAAAAGGCAGTCGTCACCAGGAAGGCCTTCGAATCTGTGTCGAGATCGAAAGCAAGTTTTACGAACGAGATGAGTGGCCCGTTCAGCCACGTCACAAATCCGAAAATGAAAAACAGCGCTCCCACGATCACCATGGAAGTTGTGTACTGTTTGTTAGCGTCTGCCATATAATGAGTAAGTTTGAATCGCCTTTCGCGAAGCTTCGGGCGAGCGAGGGTCGAAAATTTTTCGATAATACAACAAATGAGTGAGAACAGAAAATTGACTTTACTGGTGTTGGCGGCGGGGATCGGCAGCCGCTATGGTGGCATCAAGCAGATCGATGGCTTCGGACCTAACGGTGAGACGATCATGGATTATTCGCTCTTCGATTCCATCCGTCATGGCTTTACAAAAGTGGTGTTCATCGTCCGCGACGAGATACTCGAGACCGTAAAAGAGAAATTCCTCCCGAAGCTGAAAGGTAAAGTCGAAGTCGAGTTTGTTGTACAGGCCCTCGATACTCTTATCCCGGGTAAATTCAAAGGCAACTCCCGCACGAAGCCATGGGGCACCGGCCACGCCATGCTGTGCGCAAAGGACGTGATCAACGAACCCTTCGCCGTTATCAACGCCGACGACTTCTACGGGCAAGATGCTTTCAAGTCATTGGCCGAGTTCTTCAAAAATCAAAAGACACCCGACAATGCAATGGTCGGTTATACTTTAAAGAACGTTCTCTCCACACACGGCAGCGTTTCGAGAGGCTGCGGCGAAACCGATGCTTCCGGTTACCTGCAGACCGTAGTCGAAAGAACCACGATCGTAAAAGAAGGAGACAAGATCATCTCGAAAGAATCGACAGGCGATCGTGTGCTCAGTCCCGAAACACCAACGTCGATGAACTTCTGGGGTTTTCATCCAAACGTATTCGACTTCGCACAACAACAGTTCCATGAGTTCCTCGAGAAAAATCATGAGAACCCGAAAGCCGAATTCTATATTCCCCTTTTCGTGAATGATATGATCAGGCTCAACAAAGGAAAAGTGAAAGTGATCAGTGGAGGAACAACATGGTTTGGTGTTACCTACAAAGAAGATAAAGATGCCGTAGCTGGTCAGATACGTGATCTCATTAGCCAGGGTCAATATCCATCAAAATTGTGGTGATTTGTTTCTCACGGAATACACGGAAAAAAATCAGCAACAGATTCCGTGCCTTCCGTGTTTTCCGTGAGAAACCCCGCGTGCATTCCGTGAGAAATCTAAATCATCGAAGTTGTGGTAGAAAAAGTTCTGGCGAAGCTTGGTATTGAAGGACCCGCAGTGCCCATCGGAAGCGGGCACATCAACAAGACTTATAAAGTCGGTTCGCATATTCTTCAGAAGATCAACACCAACGTCTTCAAAGATCCGACCATCATCGCGAGCAACCTCGAGCACGCACGGCAGCATCTCGCTTCCAAACATCCCGACTATTTATTTATAGCGCCTTTGAAGAACATCGTCTCAGAAGGCGATCACTGGCGATTGTACCCATACCTTGAGAACACTCACACGATAGACCAGGCAGAAAGTATAGATCAGGCGTACGAAGCCGCGAAGGCTTTCGGAAAATTCGGGAAGCTCATGAAGGGCTGCGATCTGTCGAACTACAAACCAACCATCGAGAGGTTTCATGACCTGCAATTACGTTACGATCAATTTCTAAATGCACTCGCATCAAGTACAGCTGAACGAAAGATCGCGGCAACAAAAGAAATTGAACTGGCAATCACCAATCACAAATTGGTAAATCACTACAACTCCGTTATCGAAAGCGGGACACTTAAGCCCGGCATCTTTCACAACGACACAAAGATCAACAATGTACTCTTCGATCAGTCGAACAAAGCAATCGCAGTCATCGATCTCGATACGGTAATGGAAGGATATTTTATTTATGATCTCGGCGATCTCGTTCGCACACTCGTAAGTCCTGTAAGCGAAGAAGAAAAAGATCTCGACAAGATCGTTTTTCGGAAGGAGTTCTATAAAGCCGTTATCGATGGCTACCTGTCGGAGATGAATGATGTCGACAGATCGCTTGCATCTTTTGCAGGACAGATGATGACCTACATAATGGCCATAAGATTTCTTGCAGATTTCCTTAGGGGAAACACGTATTACCACGTTACCTATGCCGATCAAAACCTGGTAAGAGCCAGGAACCAGCTCAGGTTGGTCGAACTACTTCAAAATGTTCGGGAATAGAGAATAGATAAGCGCCGCTATAGCCACAACGATCATCATGATACCGAAGACCTTCGCCCTGACGTAGTAGCTCTTCAGTGACATGAATCCTTTTCTTCTGCTCATTTAAAACATTTGGTCATTAATAAGACGCGCGGCAAAATATGCTACCATCGACATGGCCATCAGACCAACGAGAAAGCGAGCTTTCTGTCGGACAACCTGCGCTTTTATCGCCTTTTCTGATTTCATAACACCGTGATTGTCAATGTATATACTCTAATTACTAAAGAATTAGTTCAAAACCAAGAAATCCAGCGTTAAATCAACCCTTTTGAGGGATGATCTACCCGGAAATAAGATAAAGTGAGGTTACTTAATCCCTCCGCGGGCGGCAACGCCCCGACCAACCAGATACGAATTCGATAGTTAGGCTGGATTTCAGGTATTACCCAAAACCTGCATGGTTTCCAGCGACGGTGAAGACTTGCCACCGCGCGGTTCTATGGTTATGGCAAAGGCAGCAGCCTTGCCAGCGGTCTTCATTTTCAGAAGGCCGGCAATAGCGGTGGCTTCTTCCGGGCTCTCGAACACACCCATGTCCACAGGCTTGCCGTCGACGATCGCCCAGAGCTGGTATTGTTGATCTTTAGCGAGAGCCTTAAGGTTCTGCACGCTCAGGAATACTTCCTGTGTTGATTGATTCCAGTACACAGAAGCGAGGGCTTCGGGAGCATTCGCAGTGCCCTTCATGATCACGCGCTGGAATGCCGGATTATTTACCACCAGCATCTGTGTTTCGATGTCGTTCAGGCGCTGATTCACCTGGTTGTAGTCGCGAGCCACCTGTTCGTTGAGCGCGCGGAGCTCCATGAGACTTACTTCTGTCTCTTTCCAGTTGTTCCAGAAGTTGTAAGCCATGAACGATGATGCGAAAGCGACAATGATGGATGCTGCGGCAGCATATTGCCACATTCTTACGGTGCTGCCTTCGAGCTTTCGTACTGGCGTTGCGGCTTCAATTACCTTTTTCTTTACGATGGCGCGCGGAGCCTTGCCTGCTTTCATGAAGAACGATTCCATTGTTTCTTCGATTAAAGCAAGCTCCTGGCGCAGCTCTGGATATTGTACGAGGTTTCTCTCCACTTCAACGCGTTCTGCTTCCGTAAGCTCACCCAGCGCATAAGATTCAAGTATTCCGGACGATATGTATTCTTTTATATTCAACGACTACGTTTAAATTCACTTTTTCACTTCCAAAATGGTTCTTAGTTCCGTCATGGCGATACGCAATCTAGTCTTGACCGTACCAAGAGGTATGTTGAACTCATCTGCCAGTTCCGATTGGGTATAGCCTTTTAGATATAGGTATTCCACTACGAATTTCTGCTCTTCAGGCAGGCGTCCGAGAACCTCTTTTAGACCGATGGTTTCTACATTTTGTTCCGCTTGCTCCTGGCGATCTATTCTATTTACGACATCATCGATGTCATCGGTTTTCCGGTCCTTGCTGATTTCTTTTGAGCGCGTTTTATCGATTGCAAGGTTGCGTGCGATGTTTAGCATCCATGTAAAAAGACGCCCTTTTGAGACGTCGTAATTATCGATGCGATTCCAGATCCGCAAAAAGACATCCTGGAGGACTTCCTCTGCAACGTCCTCGTTGGTAATGATGCGAGAAACAACTCCGTATAGAGCGGAAGAATAATGATCGTATAGATAGTCGAGTGAGGACTTGTTTTTTGATTTAAGTCCAGCAACGAGCTCGGGTTCCGATATGGTGGTTCGCTTAGCGATATGTATGATATACGATTACGAGGTACGGCTTACGACGCACGGTTTACCACCAAGATCGGGCGAATCCCAAATCCCAAATCTTAAATCTTAAATGTGTATCACCTCTCCGTACGCCGCCGCGCAGGCTTCCATGATCGCTTCGCTCATGGTAGGGTGCGGGTGTACTGATTTAATGATCTCGTGACCGGTTGTTTCGAGGTTCCGGGCCGCCACGACTTCGGCGATCAGTTCAGTTACGTTGTAACCGATCATGTGAGCACCTAGCCATTCGCCGTACTTCGCGTCGAAGATAACTTTTACGAAACCGTCGGGTGCGCCGGCAGCTTTTGCTTTGCCCGAAGCCGTGAACGGAAACTTACCGACTTTAACCTGGTAGCCTGCTTTCTTCGCGGCTTCTTCGGTGTAACCAACAGAAGCGATCTCCGGAGAGCAATAGGTACAACCGGGAACGTTGTTGTAGTTGAGCGGATGAGGATTTTGTCCCGCAATCTTCTCAACGCAAATGATCCCTTCTGCCGATGCAACGTGCGCGAGGGCGGGTCCTTTTACAATGTCCCCGATAGCATAAACTCCCGGCACGTTTGTTTTATAGAAGTCATCTACGATCACGCGACCCTTTTCGGTTTTCACGCCGACCTCTTCGAGGCCAATATTTTCGAGGTTTGTTGAAACACCGACGGCAGACAACACTACATCGGCCTCGATCTTGATCTCACCGGTGGGTGTTTTTACGGTAGCCACACATTGCTTGCCCGATGTATCAACCTTCGTTACTTCGGAGCTTGTATAAACGTTGATGCCCGCTTTCTTGAATTGACGTTCGAGCTGTTTTGAAACTTCTTCGTCTTCGACAGGAACGATGCGTGGGAGGAACTCGACAATAGTAACTTCGGATCCTATGGTACTATAGAAATAAGCAAACTCCACACCGATCGCACCGGAGCCAACAACCAATAATTTTTGAGGACGTTGTTCGAGCACCATGGCTTCGCGATAGCCGATGATCTTCTTTCCATCGATGGGCAGGTTCGGGAGCTCGCGTGAGCGTCCGCCCGTAGCTACAATGATATGCTTCGCTTCGTAGTCGGTTGTTTTTCCATCGGCGCCCTTCACCTCTACCTTTCCGCCTTTCTTCAATTTGCCGTAGCCCGCAATATGATCGATCTTATTTTTCTTGAAGAGGAACTGGATGCCTTTGCTCATCGACGCTGCTACGTCGCGGCTCCTTTTCACCATCCCCTTAATATCCGGAGTGGCTTCTTTAACAGTGATACCGTAGTCGGCAGCATGTTGGATATATTCGAAAACGCTGGCGCTCTTAAGCAATGCCTTGGTTGGAATACAACCCCAGTTGAGACAAATACCACCCAACTCCGCTTTCTCTACAACACCCACTTTCATTCCCAGCTGGGAAGCACGAATGGCGGCAACATAACCTCCGGGACCGGAGCCGATAACGATCACATCATATTTGGACATAGTTCTAAGGGTTTCAAAATTGAATGGCACAAAAATAAGACGTAAAACTTAGGTTATGCCATTGTGAGGCGTTTTTTACAGTCCGTGCGACAGGGTACGCGAGCCAGCAAAACGCCACGATTATCAACACTTTTCGGACAACAGAAGTTTGTTTCGACACGGCGATTTCGAAGGCCCTGAAAATTAAGATCATAAAAAACGGGACGATAACCGCCACGTAGCGGTCGGCGTCGTATGCCTCGAAGCGGAATATTAAGGGGAGTGCCAGGAGGTACGTTATCGTCATAATTGAAAGCAGTCTTGTTTTCAGATCCGTCTTTAAAAAGTAGATCAAAACCCCAATCACAACAACCAAAGCAACACCATGTATTGGCGCTATTATGTGCATCATCTCTGTGGCGATAACATTTATGTTGTGCCAGGCCGACAGAAAGTATTGATGTTCGCCAGCAATCCCTGCATAAATATTCCACGCGATCAATCCTGACGAACTTAATGTAAATAACAAGATCGATCTCTTGAGGTCCCAGTAATACAATGCCGCGCCGATCACGAAGAAGATCCCCGCGTTGCGCTGAAGACATAGAAAGAAACCAAGTATGATCGCCGCGATGAAATTTTTTTCAAGCGATCTGATGAAGAGAAGAAGTAAGAATAGGAACAGCAATTCACTCCACAAAAAAACCCCAATCATTAATAAATGAACACTCAATGCTATCGAACCAAAACACACAAATCCTATCTCCTTGTCTTCAATGATATCATTTACACAAAAGAACATTAGCACCAGGCACCCGACACCCAGCACCATTTGTATGAACTCCCAATAAGGACCAAGAAATGACAGAACGATTGGAAATAGCGGAGGAAAGTATGTATACGCCGTTCCGTCGGGCGCCAATAAAGTAAGATCAGTTTTAAAGCTCTTCGCAGCCGATAGATAATGACAAGAGTCACCAGTTTGAAGCAGCCCACCCTGGTGGCCATACCATTGTAATATCACAGCCGATATCACCACAACAACAGGTGCGGCCCTCGCGAAACCTTTGCGCCATTGCGTGAGATGCATTTTTTTAAATATAAGCCTTATTTTAGCGGGAAATTTAAGGGCTATATCATGAAACTACTCCAGGGAAAGAACACTCTCGTTACCGGCGCATCAAAAGGTATTGGTCGCGCTATCGCCATTCGCTTTGCAGAAGAAGGCGCAAACGTAGCATTCACATATCTCTCCAGCGTGGAACAGGGACAAGCCCTCGAACAAGAGCTTGCATCGAAAGGTGTTAAAGCAAAGGGCTATCGCTCCGACGCATCCGACTATGCCCAGGCAGAAGCGTTGATCAATTCAGTCGTCACAGACTTCGGAACACTCGACGTGCTCGTGAACAACGCCGGTATCACTATGGACACCTTATTATTAAGAATGACAGAAGAGCAATGGGATAAGATCATGAATGTTAACCTTAAGTCTTGTTTCAATACAGTGAAAGCTGTCGCAAAGCCGATGATGAAACAGAAGGGAGGCTCTATTATTAATATGACTTCGGTTGTTGGTCTGAAAGGCAACGCCGGCCAGGCAAACTATGCTGCTTCGAAGGCAGGTATTATAGGGTTCACCAAATCGATCGCCCTCGAATTAGGATCTCGTGGCATCCGCTCCAACGCAATAGCACCGGGTTTCATCGAAACAGAGATGACCGCAAAGCTCGACGAGAAAGTTGTTCAATCATGGCGCGATGCCATTCCGCTCAAGCGTGGAGGAAAACCAGAAGACGTTGCAAATGCATGTGTCTTTCTTGGCTCCGATATGTCTTCATATATATCGGGACAAGTGATCCAGGTAGATGGAGCAATGTTAACCTAGTTGCCTACAGAAGACGCTTCAATTCGAAGTCAGGCACTTTTGATTTGGCACCCGTTACTACATCGGCGGCCAGTTCTCCCAATGCAGGACCCAGCTTGTATCCGTGACCGGAGTCGCCACCCAGCAACCAGAGGTTTGAAAGACCTGGGTGTGTGTCGAGGATAAAATCACTATCTGGCGTCAATGTATATTGGCAAACACGCTGCTCGATCAACGGTTGATCTTTCATTCCGTTGAAGCGTTTCGCTAACACCTCACGTGCGAGTTTCAACTCTTCTGCTGTTACGCTCCGATCATAGGTATCGAAGCGGTCATTCACGTTGTTGTTCATTGGAGGTGTAAGACCGACTTTAAATCCGCGATAAGCGCTGCCAGGCACTCCGAAAGAACGGAAAGGGCCATCGAGGTCACGATCCATCCACGTTGGAAGTTTGTTCTCCATCAGGTCTGCATTAGATGACGGAGAGGCAAAGAAGAAGACCAGCGCGCGCGTCACTTTTAATTTCTTCGTCAGCTCCGGGAACAACCGTATCAACCACGGCCCGCATGCAAATACGAACCGGTCGGCTTCAATGGACTGGCCATCGCCGAGCGTTACCGCTGAGACCTTTCCCGAAGTTTCTTTGAACCTCGTAACATTCTGCTGAATGAACTTTCCACCTTCTTTTATCAATCGATCTGCTACCGACATGCATCCGCTTCTTGCCTCGAGATAGCCGGCCTGTGAATCAAAGATCACGTGATCCAATCCGTCTGTATTAAGTTGAGGCCAGCGTTTCTTCGCTTCACCTGGACTGAATTTTTCTAATGAGAGCCCTGCCTTCTGATACATCGGCCCTGCTTTTTCAGTCTCCGGCGTTATGGCTTTATAATTGAATAGTAATAAACCATTCTGATAGAAAAACTTTCTTCCGGTAATGCCTTCATGTTCGCGCCAAAGTTTCATTGAACGCACAGTGAGATCGAAATAGATCTGCTTTTCATAAAACGCACGGATCAATCGCGTTTCACCTCCCGAACTTGATTGACTGTTGCCGGGACCGAACTGATCGATCATAGTAACGTCGTATCCTTTTTGAGCGAGTGATAATGCTGTCCATCCACCGAAAGCGCCGGCGCCGACCACGATTATTTTTTCTTTTTTCTGCAACGGATGGGGGAGAGAAACTTTTTCGGTGGCCTTCAACGCAGGTGTGAAAGCACTCGCTCCCAATGCCAGGCCTCCTTTTTTTAGGATCTCTCTTCGTGAGATTTTTCGCGATTCTTTCATACAGGAATACGGATTTTGACCAATTCTATAAAAATTTCCTGCAATTTCTTGGAAACTCTATCAATCTACTCTACGTTTGTGACATCAGATCGATGAAGCCGTTTCGGTTAATCGATTTATAAAGAAGCGCAGAGAGAACAGGCTCTATGAAGCGCTAGCAACCTTCCTCCTTGTTGGAGATGGTGCTAAAGCCTGCCCGGGCAAGGTGCTGCGGGAACAATAAACCGGTTAAAAACAATGAAAAATCTTCTGGAAAATTTAGAATCTCGTCTCCGAGAAATCTTCGCTTCAATCGAACTCGAAATCCAATCTACAATTTGTTGCATCGAACAACGCATGTGTTGCGCATGTTGTTGTCCCTGCTGTTGTTGTTAATCATCGATTAACTCGCAGCAAAGAATGAAAGTCGTATCCCGACTTCAACATTCTACATTCTGCAATCATCATTCATCATTCTCTCGACCTCATATTGTTTAACAATTAAAATATTTAAAGTCATGTCAAATTTCCGTTTCGAAACCCTCCAGCTTCATGCAGGACAAGAAGTAGATCAAACCACACGCTCACGTGCAGTACCGATCTATCAAACAACATCGTACACATTCAAGAATTCTGAACACGGTGCAAACCTCTTTGCACTCAAGGAGTTCGGTAACATCTACACACGCATCATGAACCCAACAACCGACGTGCTGGAGAAACGTCTCGCCGCTCTCGAAGGTGGCGTCGCCGCACTCGCCGTTGGTTCCGGTCAAGCCTCACAGTTTATTGCCCTCAACAATATTCTTCAGGCGGGAGACAACTTCGTTACCACTTCATTCCTCTACGGTGGCACCTACAATCAATTCAAAGTTGCCTTCAAGCGACTCGGCGTCGAAGCCCGTTTCGCCGAAGGCGATACCGTTGAGTCTTTCGAAAAACTGATCGACAAAAAGACAAAAGCTCTTTATCTCGAATCGATCGGTAATCCTGGCTTCAACATTCCCGACTTCGAAGCAATTGCTGCGCTCGCACGCAAGCACGATCTTCCTCTCATCGTCGATAATACCTTCGGTGCTGCCGGTTATCTCTTCCGTCCTCTCGAACACGGAGCCAATGTGGTAGTTGAATCCGCTACGAAGTGGATCGGCGGACACGGCACATCAATCGGTGGTGTTATCGTCGATGGTGGAAATTATAATTGGGGCAACGGAAAATTCCCCCAGTTCACAGAACCGTCTGAAGGTTATCATGGATTGAAATTCTGGGACGTCTTCGGCGAAGGAAATCCTCTCGGGCTTCCCAACATCGCCTTCATCATCCGTGCACGCGTTGAAGGCCTCCGCGACTTCGGCCCCGCATTAAGTCCCTTCAACTCATTCCTGTTCCTCCAGGGCGTGGAAACACTTTCCCTTCGCGTACAACGCGCAGTCGACAACGCACTGCTACTTGCGCAATGGCTCGAAAAACATCCGAACGTCGAAAGCGTGAACTATCCGGGCCTTGCATCGAGCACTTATCATAAGCTCGCCAAGAAATACCTGAAGAACGGTTTCGGCGCCGTGTTATCATTCACCGTAAAAGGAACAAAAGAGAACACAGCAAAAGTAGTCGACAACCTTCAACTGATCAGTCACCTCGCCAACGTTGGTGATGCTAAAACGTTGATCATTCAGCCGTCGGCAACAACGCACCAGCAATTGTCGGACGAAGAACAGATAACAACCGGCGTGCTTCCGAATCTCCTCCGTATTTCGGTAGGCCTCGAGCACATCGACGATATCAAGGCTGACCTGGCGCAAGCGTTTGAAAAAGTATTCAGTAAACAACTCGTCGAAAAATAACAAACCGTTAACAGGCTTGTTTCAAGAACAACCGTAACTAGAAAAAAATGAAAATACTGAGTGTAATTTTAATATTGATCTCAACCGTGAGTTTGGCGCAACAAGCGCCACTCACGTATGGATCAAACATCTCACTTGCAGATGCGAAGAAAGTTGCCGCAGCTGCCGAAGCTTATGCTATCGGTAAGAATTGGGCCGTTGTCGTAGCCATCGTCGATACCGGTGGTAATCTTGTTTATCTCCAAAGACAAGACGGCACACAGATCGGTTCTATAGAAGTGGCGCAAGCAAAAGCAAAAACAGCCAACAATTTCAAACGTCCTACGAAAGCATTCCAGGATGGCGTTGCAAGCGGGGGAGAGAATCTCAGGATACTCTCATTGCCCAATGCAATTGCAGTTGAAGGTGGCGAACTGCTGATATCGGATGGCAAGATCATCGGTGCAATAGGGATCTCAGGTTTAACAGCAGCCCAGGATACCGAAGTTGCAAAAGCAGGTGTAGCGGTAATAAAATAGCCATGCATTCTATGCGCCTATGTACCTATGTGTCCTATGTGCCTCGTGTACTATGTGCCTATGTGCCTATGTGTCCTATGTGCCTATGTGTTTAAATAAATGATAAAACACGATCACATATTTCATTATCCAGTAGAATTCCAGTTGGAGTCCGGCGCTAACCTGCCCGGATTTCAACTTAAGTACACTACGCTGGGGCAACTCAATAAAGAGAAGGACAACGCCATTTGGGTATGTCATGCTCTTACCGGCAGCTCCGACTTCGCCGATTGGTGGCACGGACTTTTCTCCGAAGGACAGGCAAGCCTGCCTGCCGGACAGGCAAGCCCGTTCGATCCAAACCGGTATTTTATTATTTGCGCGAACTCACTCGGAGGATGTTACGGATCTACGGGGCCATTGTCGATCAACCCGAAAACGGGAAGCGAATGGTTCCATGATTTTCCTCTCATCACCAATCGCGATGTTGTCCAGGCATTTGATCGTCTTCGTGAAAATCTCGGGTTAAAGAAGATCCATACGCTCATCGGCGGATCGCTCGGCGGTCAGCAGGTTCTCGAGTGGGCTATTCAAAGGCCGGATGTTTTCGAACGTATCATTCCTGTTGCGTGCAACGCATTCCATTCACCATGGGGCATAGCGATCAACGAATCACAACGGATGGCAATCGCCGCTGATCCCACGTGGACACAAAAAGATGCAAGGGCTGGTAGCGAAGGCATGAAGGCCGCTCGCGCTATTGCCATGGTGTCGTTCCGTAGCTACGAGATCTACAATAAGAATCAACCCGAGGTCGCCTCCGAAAAACTGGAAGGCTACCGGGCTGCATCATACCAGAAATATCAAGGCACCAAGTTGGCCAACAGGTTCAATGCGTTCTCGTATTGGACGCTGCTCAACGCAATGGACAATCATCACGTCGGTCGTGGAAGGCAGGGATCTGTTGCGGAAGTGCTTTCAACAATTAAAGCAAAAACGTTGGTGATCGGCGTTAGCAGCGACCTGCTTTTCCCTGTGCAGGAGCAAGAGTATCTCGCTGAGAATATACCTGGTGCACTATACGAAGTAATAAAATCACCCTACGGCCACGATGGTTTCCTGGTCGAGTTTGAACAATTCAGAGAACTAATAAGAAAGTTTTTAAAAGTTAAAGAGAACATTTTACTCTAAAGTTTTTATGAGCAAGAAATTAAAGGTCGGTCTTTTTGGTTTTGGATGCGTTGGCCAGGGACTCTATCACGTGCTGCAAGAAACACACGGCGTTAAGGCAGAGATAAAAAAGATCTGCGTAAAACATCCCGACAAGAAACGTCCAATCGATTCAAACTACTTCACGCTTTCGAAAGACGAGATCCTTAACGATCCCGAGATCGACGTTGTTGTCGAGCTCATCGACGACTCACAAGCAGCTTTCGCTATCGTAAAGGAAGCCCTCGAAAAAGGAAAAGCAGTCGTCACAGCCAACAAAAAGATGGTTGCTGAAAACTTCCAGGAGCTCTACGATCTTCAAAACAAATACAACAAACCTGTTCTCTACGAAGGATCTGTTTGTGGAAGTATCCCCATCATCCGCAACCTCGAAGAATACTACGATAACGACCTGATCTCAAGCATCGAAGGGATCTTCAATGGCTCAACAAACTATATTCTCACCGAGATCTTCGACGGACGCAAGAGTTACAGCGAAGCTTTGAAGAAAGCCCAGGAACTTGGCTTCGCCGAAAGCAACCCCGATCTCGACGTAAAAGCATTCGATCCTAAATTCAAGCTCACGATCGCCATCGCTCACACCTTCGGCGTCTTCGTGAAGCCCGAACTCATTGTCAACTTCGGTATCGACAAGATCTCTGATGTTGATCTGAAGTACGCACGCGAAAATGGGTATACCATAAAGCTCATCGCGCAGGCATTCAAGCAAGGCAACAAGGTATATGGACTCGTTGCACCACAGTTCATCGAGACCACTCATTTATTGGCCAACGTTCGCTACGAATACAACGCCGTGTTGGTACAAGGTGCTTTCGCAGAGAAGCAGATCTTCGTTGGAAAAGGTGCCGGCAGCTACCCAACCGGCTCTGCAGTTCTCTCCGACGTTTCGGCTTTGACTTACGGATATCGTTACGAATACAAAAAGAAGGAGCAGGACCACCTCTCGTTCTCTAACAACGCATCGATAGATGTAGTGGTAAGCTTTACCGGCGATAAGGTGAAGTCCACCGACTTCATTTCGTTCACCGGAGGTTATCGTGGCAACGGTCACCAGTTCCTTCGCGGAAAGATCACACTCGAGAAGCTTCGCGAGTGGGCAAATGATCCCGAAATCAGCGTGATCCTGGATCACGACTCGAAGATCACACCCGTACAAATAACTGAGAAACAGGAAGTTACCGTGGCATAAGTCAAATTTCGTTTTCTGTATGCAAACGATATATTTGTATACAGTAACGTATTCTGATTTCTTATGCTCATCGCTTCTTCGATCATTGCTTTTACGCTGATCATTCTCTTGTTGGTTGTGCTGTTGATCTTCGCTCAGAAAAGTCTGGTACAATCAGGTCCTGTGAAAATCCTCATCAACGGTGAGAGAACGATCACCGTGTCGGCCGGAAGCTCATTGCTTTCAACACTCAGTAATGAAAAGATCTTCCTGCCATCGGCATGCGGTGGTGGCGGTACCTGCGCGATGTGCAAGTGCCAGGTAGAATCAGGCGGCGGCGACGTGCTTCCTACAGAAATGGGTCACCTCACACGCGCGGAACGCAAAGACAACTGGCGTCTCGGTTGCCAGGTGAAAGTAAAGCAAGACCTCAGCATTAGAGTACCCGAAGAGATCTTCGGTATCAAGAAATGGGAATGTGAAGTAGTGTCGAACTACAACGTTTCGACATTCATAAAAGAATTCGTAGTGAAACTTCCTCCCGGCGAGACATTGCATTTCGAAGCCGGTGGTTATATCCAGATCGACGTGCCCGCAACAACAGTCGATTTCAAGACAATGGACATCACTCCGCATCCGGAACTCGGTCACAAAAATCCAGAGGTGTTCAAGGGCGATTGGGATAAGTTCAAACTGTGGGGTCTTAAGATGAAGAACGATGAGCCGATCTTCCGTGCTTATTCGATGGCCAATCACCCCGCAGAAGGAAACATCATTATGCTTAACATCCGTATCGCCACACCGCCATGGGATCGTGCGAACAATAACTGGATGGACGTGAACCCCGGGATCTGCTCATCGTATGTATTCAGCCGCAAGCCTGGCGATAAAGTAACCATCTCTGGTCCTTACGGTGAATTCCATATTAATAAGACACAACGCGAAATGATCTACATCGGTGGTGGTGCCGGCATGGCTCCCCTTCGTGCACAGATCTTCCACTTGTTCCATACCGAAAAAACAAACCGTAAGGTTTCATACTGGTACGGTGGTCGCTCGAAGAAGGAATTGTTCTATGTCGATCATTTTCAAAAGATCGAAAAGGAATTTCCGAACTTCAAGTTCTACATCGGTCTCTCGGAACCTCTTCCCGAAGACAACTGGAAAGTGAAGAAGAATCTCGACGACAAAGATGCCGATGGCTACCTCGGCTTCATCCACAAATGTTTGTACGACAACTACCTCGGTAACCACCCTGCTCCCGAAGACGTAGAGTATTATCTCTGCGGTCCTCCCCTGATGAATGCGGCGGTTCTGAAGATGCTGGATGATATGGGTATACCCAAAGAGAACATAAGATTTGACGACTTCGGCGGGTAGCCGTTTTTCGTTGTTCGTTAATCGTTTCGCGAACAACCAACAACGAGCAACGAACAACGAACTATGGATCTAACGATCTTCTTCTCCCCAATAGATGATGCCGTTCATGCGGAGGCAACAAGCCAAAGCAGCTTTTTCAGGAACATCAGATCGTTTACGGAGAAGATGCCGGATTATCACGGCGCTCACATCGCAATCTTCGGTGTAAAAGAAGAGCGCGGAACTCCTAACAATTTCGGTTCGGCAAAAGGACCCGATGAGATACGCAAGAAGCTGTACCAACTCAAGCGTGGAACCGGCATTTACAACATTGTCGATCTCGGAAATCTCAACCCTGGCATCGATCTCGAGGAAACTTATGTTCGTGTCAGCGAAGTATGCCGGATGTTGTTGGAAGAGAATGTGCTCCCGATCATTATTGGCGGAACTCACGACGTTGACTACGGTCAGTACCGTGCTTACCAGGATCTCGACAAGCTGGTCAGCCTTTTGAACGTAGATGCCTTCCTGGATCTGGAAGATGTTCGTGAGTCGCTTCCTGCGAAGCAGCATATCCATAAGATCCTTCTTCACGAACCCAATTATCTTTTTAGTTACACACATCTCGCGCACCAGCTGTACCTGATCGATCAGAACTCGGCTTCTATATTGGAGAAGCTGTACTTCGAAGCTTACAGGCTTGGCGCGATGCGAAAAGATCTTAGTGAAATGGAGCCGGCAATTCGCAACGCCGATATGCTCTCGTTCGATATCACCGCTATCCGTTCCGCAGACGCCCCGGGTAATATCAATGCCCAGCCATTCGGGCTCACTGGCGAAGAAGCTTGCCAGATCTGTTGGTATGCAGGGCAAAATGAAAAGTTGAGCTCGGTCGGTTTTTATGAATACAATCCCGAATATGACGATGCTCATAAGAAGACCGCGTCGGTCATCGCTACGATGATCTGGTATTTCGTGGAGGGATTCTATTATCGAAAAAAGGAAAGAGACTTTAAGAGCAACGACTTTATCAAATACACCGTGTCGATGCACACGGAGCCCGAAGTAATAATATTCTATAAAAGCAAGTTCACTGAAAAGTGGTGGATGGAAGTGATGCCACAGACAGGCAACAAGTATTCGCGGAACAGTATCGTGCCCTGCAGCTACAACGATTATCAAACAGCTACGAAAGGAGAGGTGCCGGAACGATACATCAGCACGCTGGCGAAATTATTATAGGAAATGAACGGCAAGTTCTTTCTTCGACTTATACAGAAGAACACTTTTTATTACCTCATCACCGTTGTTGGACTAACAGCAGGTGTAACAGCATTTTTCTTTATCGTTAGCTACATTGGCTACGAGTTTTCGTATGACGACGCTCAACTGAATGGTTCCAGGATATACCGGGTAGTGTCGAGCTCGTCGCGTACTCCTGTGCCCATGGCTCCAACGCTACGCAACGAGATTGCAGGTGTGCAAAATGCTTCGCGTGTGATCTTTTCCGTGTCCGGATCCAAATTCATAGCCCGCACCAACGACGGCGAACTGTTCGAGGAAGATGGTTACTACGTTGACTCTACTTTCTTCGATCTCTTTACTTATGAATTTATAGACTCCAGCCCCGCAAAACCATTGTCGCGACCTGATCAGCTTGTGATCACCGAAGAAATGGCTGCCCGATATTTCGGAGACCAGGAGGCTGTCGGCAAGACGATAGAATTCACCAACACCCACCTCCGTCAGAAAGTGTATACGGTGGCAGGTGTTATCCGGCAGCCACAACGTAACTCGCAATTCGATTTTGATTTTCTCATCCCATTCGAGCAATACGGCTCTACTTATAGCGAAAGCTGGACGATCAACCTCGTGTACACATACTTGTTGCTGGATCCCGGTGCAGATCTTGTAGCGGTGTCGGATCTGGTACGTGCAGTCGTGGTTGAACGTGAAAAACTCAACGACGCCGAGGCAAGCGAGGTCAGGTTGCAACCCTTCACTGATCTCCATTTCGATTCCACCACGACCTTCGATCATGGGTCAAAGAATCGCATTGAAAATCTTTGGATACTTTCATCGATCGCCGTGTTGATCCTGGTGATCGCGGGGATCAACTTCGTTAATCTTTCTACCGCGAGAGCCTCGGATAGGATCAAAGAAGTTGGTATGAAGAAAGTGCTGGGAGCTTCGCGCAGATCGTTGGTCTTTCAATTTATAGCGGAGGCAGTTACCATCGCTTTTCTCTCGTGCATTTTGGCAACAATGATGATCGTGTCGCTGAAAACCGGATTTGAAACACTGACAGGAGTGTCTCTAACAGAAGGATGGAGGTCACTCGATAACTATCGATTCCTGCTGCCTCTATTTCCTGTTTTGATCGGATTGCTCGCTGGGATCTATCCCGCCTTCGTGATCTCTGCAACAATTCCTCTGCAGTCTTTAAAAGGAGCTCAATCAGGTTCGCGGTCGCCATTGAGAACCGCTTTGGTCGTCGTTCAATTCGCCATTACAACTTTCCTGATCATCGGCACGGGAGTTATCGTTGGCCAGATGAACTACATGCAAAATAAGGATCTCGGTTTCAACGATGACCTGGCCCTGATCCTGAATGTGGGTGGCCCCGGCATTGGAACACGCCTCGATGTTGCTTCGAAGCTGTTCAGCCAAAATCCGAATGTTGTTTCAACGTCCGGTACGTTAACGTTGCCTGGTGACAATACCTACACCATGCCGTATTCGATCAGCAATTCCGTTTCGGGAGATGACGGCGAGGATAACCTGGCTGGTTTTTATGTCGATCACGACTTCGTGAAGAACATGGGTATCGAAGTTATCGAAGGAAGAACGTTCTCGAAGGCATTGAGCACCGACACGTTGAATTTTTTATTGAACGAGGCAGCCGTAAAGAAACTTCGCGCCAGGTATGGGACTGAATGGGATAACCCAATCGGACAAACACTGAATTATTTTCGTTCGAACAATACCGGGTGGTATATCGCAAAGAAAGGACAAGTGATCGGTGTCGTAAAGGACTTCAACTTTGCATCTCTTCATCATGCCATCGAACCCATAGCTATACAGGTGGACTACAACCTGATGTATAAGATGATCGTGAAGATAAAACCGGACAATATTGCCGAGACCATCTCGTTCCTCGAAAGCAAATGGAAAGAGTTAGATATAATCCGACCGTTCAATTACCAGTTCCTCGACGAAAGGCTCGCCGGACTTTATGAAAGAGAAAGTAAGTTCAGATCTATGTTCTCGATCTTTGCAGTTCTGTCGATAGTGATCTCATGCATCGGCCTGTATGGGCTTGTGCTGTATACTACCGAAAAGAGGAGTCGCGAAATGAGCATTCGTAAGGTGCTCGGAGCAGGATCGTATCACCTCGCAATGCTCATCGGCAGCTCTTTTTTCAAACCTGTCGTGATCGCATTCGTGATTGCATGTCCGCTTGCATGGTATTCCATGGACCAATGGCTTAATCAGTTTGCTTTCAAAGATGGTGTCGGAATGTTACTTTTTATTGAAGCCGGTTTGCTGTGTGCATTGTTGGCGATCACAACAATATTGTCGCGCGTGTGGAAAGTAAGCCGTGCGAATCCTGTAAAGTATCTTAAAGAGAACTAGCCCTACTTGTATTTCTTATAAAGTACATACGAAGGATAGAGCATTACCAGGAGCGTTGTTACCAACACCACCAATGGATGATTGGGCTGTTTCAATTCTAACGAAGCACTAACAGATTTATCGATATTACTGATGCCTATCAGTGAAACAGCGAGCAATATCACCATCAACACAATATTGTAACGACTATCATGCTGTTGCGCTCTGGGAACGATCGACTCGTCGTTCACTATGATGATCAGGTACATCGTGATCAATGGAAGTATAAGACCATTCAATGCCTGCACGGCCAGGATTACCGGGATTGGCCGAACACCCGAGATCCCGAAGATGAATCCCGTGAGCAACACAAGTATCCACACCACTTTCACTTTCCATTCACTGGTGAAATGAAACACCGTTGTTGCGATCAATGATGAAGCAAATGGCGAAGTGATCGCAGAAGAAAATCCTGCTGCGAATAAACCCAGCGCCAATGCGTACGCGCCCCAGTTCCCAACTTGTTGTTTCATCGCATTGGCGATCTCCTGGAACGAGTTGAAGTTATCGATGGAGATACCCGCGATCAATATAGCTGCCGTTATCGCACCACCGATCGCAACCGAGACACCGAGACCAACGCGCATCAACGAGATCGTTTGACCTTTACTAATACCAGCGCCGATGAAGATGTTATAAGGAACGATCGTCGTGCCGATCAAACCCAGAACGATCAGTTCCGAACCTTCCGGTATTACAGGAGTTACCGTTGATACCACCAGGTCCGTTATCGAAAAGTCCTGAGAGAATGCCAGCGCCGCAAATGCAATACCCATGATCACCACCAGCAACATCATCAGGTTCGAGATCCAATCTTTACCACGAAACCAAAGCACGAGCGCCGACACAGCCGTAACGATGATCGTAAGAATTGTATTCGATGCGCCGGTGATCAAATTCAACCCAGCCACCGCTCCGAGAATATTCCCCGCTTCGTAAGCAGCACATCCGAAGATCACGCTCCCTCCAACAACCCATTGCAAGGCAAGTCCATTTCGCGGACCGAATTTCTTTAGCAACGATTCGCCGAACGTCAGTCCACTCGCTATCGTGATCCGCGCCGATAATTCTTGTAATGCAATACATCCAAACGTGGCGAATGTCACAGCCCAAAGCAGGCTCAATCCATAGTTTGCTCCGGCGCTTACAGCTGTCGTAACCGTACCGGGACCGATGAAAGCAGCGGAAATGACCGACCAAAGAATGACGCTGGAGAGGGTGGAAGGCGGTTTTTTCATGAAGGCAAACAAAAATAGAAGGTTTCGCCGCAACCTATTTCTAAAATCAAAGTATACAAATAGGAATTTTGATTAGATTCGTTCTATGAAAGGAACACACCTCGGCGAATTTGAAGAAATAGTGCTTCTGTCGGTTGCCATCCTCGCGCACGACGCCTACGGCAATACCATCAAAGAGGAGATCCGCAAGCGCATGGGCCGTAACCCCAGCATCGGCGCATTGCATGCTTCGCTACAACGACTCGAGGAAAAGGGATATCTCGAATCAGCCGAAGGAGAAACTACTCCCGAGCGTGGAGGTCGACGCAAGCGATATTATAAAGTGACAAAGACCGGCGTGAAAGCTATGCAGCAAGTGAAAGAACTTCGCGATAGCATGTGGAAGTCAGTACCAACGATTGTACTCGACCTCGGAAGAAAATGAAAAGGCTCATCAACAATCTTATCGAGCGACTCACAACCGCACGCGAGAGCGAGATCATCATAGGTGATATGTGCGAGGAGTATGAACGAAGATCAAAGACATCCGGCAAGCGTTATGCTGATGTTTGTTATGTTTTCGATTTCCTCAGCCTCCTCACCAACAGAGCATTAAGGAACGACAGTTATTCAAGTGCTAACTTTTTCATCATGGTCAGTAACTACATAAAGGTAGCTTTTCGTCAGATCGCACGACAAAAGCTTCACAACACGATCAACATTGCCGGGCTTGCCATCGGACTGAGTGTAACCTTCCTGATCAGCTTGTACGTTGTGAAGGAACTCAGCTACGACAAGTTTCATGAGAAAGCAGACCGGATCTATTTACTCCCGATGACGTGGACGTTCGGCGGAACACAACTCTCGACGGCAGGCAGCACATCGGGTGGCGGGCCATTGATGAAGGAACTATTTAACAAGGAGATTGAAACGTATGTGCGAATCATGAATACCGGTTGGAATGTCGATCGCGATGGCGTACCTGTTGAAGAGAAAGATCTGATCGTAGCCGACAGCACTTTCTTCGATGTATTTACGTTCCCTTTGATCATCGGCAATCCGAAGGAGGCGCTAAACAAACCTTTTTCTCTTGTACTCACAGAAAAATCTGCCACCAGGTATTTTGGCGAGGACTGGCGAAACAAAGACGTGCTGTCGAAGGTAATTGCACCGCGTTATGGAACTCCATTCAAGATCACAGCAGTTGCAAAGGATCCGCCCGTTGAATCACATCTTTATTTCGACATGATCGCGTCGATGTCGTCATTACCGAAGTCCATGACGGAACCGGCCTGGAACACCAGCAACATGACCACGTACGTCGTACTTGACCCGCATGCCTCTGCAACGGAGATTGTTGCCCAGATACCGGGTCGCATTGCGAAGACGTCCTATGCACACCAAAATGCATATATGGAGCTCGACCTGGTATCGCTAACCGATATCTATCTTCACAACCAGAAATATGCCGGCTTTACGCACATCAGCGATATTCGCTACGTGTACATCTTCGCTGCGATCGCCGGGTTGGTCCTGATCATTGCGATCATAAACTACATGAATCTTTCAACAGCGCGTTCGATGGAGCGCGCAAAGGAGGTGGGCGTGCGAAAGGTTGTTGGTGCCGTACGCGTCGAATTATTCTGGCAATTCATCAGCGAATCGATACTGGTGTCGTTTGCTGCCGTGGTGTTAGCGGTGATAATAACATACCTGTTGCTCCCGGTCTTTAATTCAATTTCCGGCAAAGTGTTGGACATTGATTTTGCAAAACAACCAGGATGGATCGGCGTGCTGATCGGTGCATGGATGCTGATCAGTTTTCTCGGGGGTGTGTATCCTGCGATGGTATTGTCGTCGTACCGGCCCGTTTCTGTTTTGAAAGGTAAGCTTGCAAACTTCGGCTCTGGTGCTTTATTGAGAAAGTCACTTGTCGTATTTCAATTCGCGGTTTCTATTTTTCTGATCGTCTGCACACTAACGATCAGCGATCAGCTTTCTTACATGGTAAATAAGAAACTGGGTGTCGACAAGGAAAAGCTTATTGCGGTTCCGACGGACAGTATCTCAGAGGCGAATATGTCAGCGATCCAGACTCGGCTGGCGACAGTTGCCGGAATTGAAGAAACAACTACTGTTAGCTCAATGCCGGTCAACATACAGGCACAATCAACGGTCACGGACGGGGATCTCGGTAACGATCAGCTGTTGATCTATAACATCGGCGTCGGTCCTGATTTCGTTCGCACGACGGGATTGGAAATTATTTCGGGAGCGGACCTGTCGAAGGAAGTGCCAAAAGATGGAAGATGGGAATACCTGATCAACGAATCGGCCGTAAAGCTTTTCGGTTGGACCAACGAGAACGCCGTTGGAAAACGAATGAAACTTTGGCAGGTGAATGGTGTGGTGAAGGGCGTTGTACGGGACTTTCACTTTTCTCCATTGCATAAACCGATCGAGCCTTTGATCATACACGCCGGCATCTGGACAAAGGGTTTTGTGAACGGGCTATTGATACGTATACAGGGAGATGATTTCGAAGCCATCACATCGGCGATCCATGACACGTGGAGGGAAGTGGCACCGGCTTCTCCATTTGCATTGACATTTGTCGACCAGAATTATCAAAACTTATATAAGTCTGAGACACGACTGAGCAGCATCATGAATGTGTTCTCAGCGCTGGCAATATTGATTGCTGGCCTGGGATTGTTCGGTCTTGCGTCGTACACCATCATGCGCCGGATGAAGGAGCTTGGCATTCGTAAAGTTCTCGGCGCCTCGTTGTCGCATCTTCTCCTGGATGTCTCAGGAAGGTTTGTAAAGCTGGTATTGATCGCATTCACTCTTGCAGCTCCATCGAGCTGGCTTGTAATGGAAAACTGGCTGGACAATTTCGCTTACCCGACAAGCTTTAGCTTGCTGCTGGTAGTTGGTGCTGGTGGGCTTGCACTCCTGATTGCCACTGCGACAATTCTTTATCATGCCATCCAGGCAGTGAGAGTGAATCCGGCTAATATTCTTCGAACCGAATAATCCTCGATGAAAAGGCTCATCAATAACCTCATCGAGCGACTCACCAGTCCCCGCGAAAGCGAAATAATTCTTGGGGACATGCACGAGGAGTACGAGCAACGATTAAAAATTCATGGCAAGCTCCGCGCTGATCTCTCTTATTTTTTTGATTTCATAAGTCTATTGACGAACAGAGCCCTAAAGAAAGACATTCAATCACGCTCAAATTTCATCACCATGATCAATAGCTACATCAAGATGGCTTTCAGACAGTTGAAAAGACAACGCCTTCACAACACGATCAACATAGCCGGGCTCGCCGTTGGATTAGCGGTAAGTTTTGTGATCACACTCTTTGTCTTGAATGAACTGAGCTACGACAGGTTTCATACGAAGCGCGACAGGCTTTATCTCCTGCCGATGACATGGAAGTTCGGTACCACACAAATGGCAATCTTCGGCACAACACCCGGTGCGGGACCAACGATGAAGGAGCTGTTCAATAAAGAGATCGAAACGTATGTACGACTGCAACACAGGAATATGATCTTCGAAGGCCCGCAAGGACCGATCGTCGAAAACATGGTAAAAGCTGCCGACAGCACACTGTTCGATTTATTCACGTTTCCTTTGATCGCTGGTAATCCAAAAGAAGCATTGAAGGAGCCAAACTCAATTGTTCTTACCGAAAGAGCTGCGATCAAATATTTTGGCGACGACTGGACGAAGAAAGATCTCCTTTCGAAAACAATGACTGAGCAATCGGGCAGGATCTATAATATCACAGCAATAGCGAAAGATGTTCCGTCCGTATCGCATATACAGTTCGACGTTTTGATCTCGATGACGTCGTTGCCCCGTAGAGAATGGGAGCCAAGCTGGAACAGTGGTTCGATGGTTACTTATGTCCTTCTCGACCCAAATGCATCGGCAACAGAGATTGTTCGAGATATTCCAAAACGCGTCGAGGCCAGGTATGGACCGACGCAAACCAGTACTGTCGAGCTCGACCTCGTGCCGCTTACCGACGTTTATTTAAGGAATATGAAATATTCGGATCCAAGCACAAGTGACATGCGGTACGTGTACGTGTTCTCCGCAATTGCTTTGCTGGTACTCATAATCGCTATCATCAACTACATGAACCTTTCAACTGCGCGATCGATGGAACGTGCCAAGGAGGTCGGTGTGCGGAAAGTTGTCGGCGCGGTACGTCGCGAGCTTTTCTGGCAATTCATCAGCGAATCGGTCATAGTTACTTTTGCAGCGATCGTTGCCGCAGTTGGCATTGCTTACCTGTTACTTCCTTTATTCAATAACCTGTCGGGAAAAAACCTGGCCATGGATTTTACCCAACACCCCGAATGGATAGCCGCGCTCGTGGGCATTTGGATTCTTACAAGTTTTTTGGGTGGCGCATATCCTGCAGCAGTACTGTCGTCGTTCCGTCCCGTTACCGTTCTTAAAGGTAGGCTCGGCAGCATTGGTTCGGGTGCAGTACTCAGAAAATCACTTGTTGTATTTCAGTTTACGATATCCATTTTCCTGATCGTATGTACGCTCACGATCAACAACCAGCTCACATTCATGATCAACAAAAAGACCGGGATCGACAAAGAACGATTGATCGTTATTCCACTCGATAGTTTAGGCAAAGCAAATGTGGCGGCACTTCGCAATGAATTCGCAAGCATCATTGGTGTTGAGCGAATGTCGATGACGAGCTCTACAGGTATAAACAATGGAGCAAAGTCAACGGTGATCGGTGGCGATGTAGGCGACACTCAGTTACTGATATTCAACCTTGGCGTGGAACCTGAATTCGTAAAAACATCGGGCCTTGAATTGATCGCTGGCACCGATCTATCGTCACAGATACCGGGCGACGGAACATGGGAGTACCTGATCAACGAATCGGCTGTGGAGTTCTTCGGCTGGACGCCCGAGACGGCTATCGGCAAACGATTCAGTATGTGGCAAGCCGAGGGGATTGTTAAAGGAGTTATTCGTGACTATCATTTTCTGCCGTTGCAGCGACCGATCGATCCGTTGTTGATCCATGCAGGCAAGAACAACGAAGGCGGTTATCTGAATAGGCTTATGATCCGTATCGACAACAGCAACGTCGAAGGCATTACTGCTGCGATGCAGGAGCGATGGAGGAAGGTGATCCCGGACTCGCCATTGAATATTCTTTTCCTCGACGATGTCTACAGGAATGTTCTCTATCGTACCGAGACACGACTAAGTCAGATCATGAATACATTTTCGATCCTGGCAATAATGATAGCTGGTCTTGGCTTGTTTGGATTGGCATCCTACACTATCTCGCTACGCACGAAGGAGCTTGGGATCAGGAAAGTTCTTGGCGCATCGTTGTCCAAATTGCTGTTGGTCGTATCGCGAGGATTCTTGTTGCTCGTGATCATCGCATTTTTGATTGCCGCTCCGTTCAGTTGGTACGTTATGACTAACTGGCTTGCCGACTTTGCATACGCGGTTGGATTCGACTGGATAATTGTGATCGGATCGGGACTTCTTGCGGCGTTTGTGGCGGCCGGTACTATTATATATCACGCGATGGAAGCAGCACGCGTAAATCCGGCGAATACTCTACGGACTGAGTAGGGCAATTTTAACCCAGTGCATAAAAAATCTTATCATTTTTTTAACAATTCGGGTCAAATTTGACCCTGCCCATCACCGAAACAATCGGTTTCTGTAATAAATGGGGACTTTCCTGGGGGATTTCTATATAAATAATAGTAAAATAGTACCATGAAAACCTCACACGTCAGCAGAAGGGATTGGCTCAAGCAAAGTGCTCTTGCCACCGGCGCCATGATCACGGGCGCAGCTTTTACCAGTGAAAGTAAGGCGCTGCCTGCTTTCGGAATGAAACCATTCAACGGTGTTCATCACACTCGCGAGCAATATCACCTCGCACCACCAGCCGACCTCACCCAGTTGAAGGCGCGGTTACTAGCCAACGAAAATCCATGGGGACCTTCTAAAAAAGCGATTGCCGCTATCGCGGACAGCGCTAGCAAAGGAAACCGATACGTATATAATAGTGCGCTCGAAATGATGGAGATGCTCGCCAAGAAAGAAGGCGTGGCTCCCAAGCAGGTACTTGTTGCTGCCGGCTCTACCGACATCCTCGAAAAAACTGCATTCGCACTCTGCATGAAAGGCGGCAACGTCATATCTGCAGATCCTTCGTATCTCTCGCTTGTAAAGACCGCGCAGGCGATCGGTGCTACCTGGAAGAACATTCCTCTCCGCGCCGACTACGCTCACGATCTCGATGCGATGGAAAAAGCGATCGACGAAAACACCAAGCTTGTTTACATCTGCAATCCTAATAACCCGACCGGTACCATGACACCGGCAGCAGACATCAAAGCATTCATTAAAAAAGTAAACTCACGCGTGCCGATCTTCATCGACGAAGCATACATGGAGCTTCTCGAAAATCCTGATGCCGAAACAGCGGTTGGAATGATCAACGAGGGTTACGACGTGATCATCGCAAGAACATTCTCGAAGATTCACGGCATGGCCGGGCTTCGCGTTGGCTACATGGTTGCAAAACCCGAGCGCGTGGAACTCATTCAGAAACTCGTAAGAACTGAAATGGGCTTGAGCGTTACTTCCGTTTCTGGTGCAATGGCAAGTCTTAAGGACATGTCGTTCCAGGAATTCACACGCAAGAACAACAAATCGAACCGCGAGTATGTGTTCGAAGAACTGAAGAAGATGGGCTTCAACCCCATTCCCAGCTCAACGAACTTCATTCTCTTCCCGATACAGATGCCGGTTAAAGAGCTGATGGATAAGATGGTGGAGCGCAGCGTTGGTATCCGCGGATACGAGATCGATGGAAAACCTTATGCCCGTGTGAGCATCGGTACCATGGATGAGTTGAAACTTTTTGTTAAAAGCCTTGCTGCCGTAACTGGCGCTTCGGGTGGACAGTCATCTAGATGAAAACAGTATCTCTCTTATTATTAATACTAATAGGATATTTATTCCGGAAGAAGATCGGAAGTAAGGAATCGAGGGATGGTATCAGGACAATGATACTAAGCCTTGCGTTGCCCGCGACGATCTTCATCGCTTTGCTTAAGATCGATTTCGTACCAGGTCTTGCCATTGTGCCACTGCTGGCGTTGGGCTTCAACCTGGTTGTGTTCACGATCCTTTCGAAGTTGCCGGTTCAGTCTTTGTTTAATCTTCCCAGCCATCAATACCGCACGTTAGTGTTGTTGATACCATCACTGGCGCCGGGGCTGTCGTCTTTCCCATTTATTCTCGAGTACAGCGGTGAGTCGTCGCTTGCAGTTGCTGCTTTGGCTGATCTCGGTAATAAGGTTTTTGTTTTAGTGATTGCTTATTTGGTTGCAATGAAGTGGTTCTTCGCCGAGCGTACTCACCTTGAGGGAGGTAGGGGCGTTCGGCTGAAGGCCCTTTGGGTTTCATTGGTGA
Organism: uncultured Ohtaekwangia sp.; assembly: GCA_964490505.1. GTDB lineage: Bacteria > Bacteroidota > Bacteroidia > Cytophagales > Cyclobacteriaceae > ELB16-189. Next base: position 65,437 of record CAZBCP010000007.1, read on the forward strand.
ACGAGCCGGTGAACCTTGTAATATTAACGGCTGTAATCATGTTGTCGCTGGGGTTGGGTTACGATGCCTTCCCCACGTTCATCCGCGACAGCGTGGACAAGATCAGCCTGATGATGACGCCACTCGTGCTGTTGTTCATCGGGATCTCGATCAAGTTCAGCTGGGCGCAGTTCAAGGCCATCTTTTCTTTTGTGTTTTTCCGATCCGCTATTGCCTTTACGTTGTCGGGATTGTTGCTTGTGTTCTTCCCGGTAACTGATCTTGCGACAGCATTACTGATCGTTGTGTTCCCACAGAGTGCGTGCAGCTTCTGGCCGTATGCACACATGGCGGTTGTAGGTGAAATGGAATCCAAGGACCGTGAACATCACGGCAAGACGTTCGATCTCGACTTTGCGATGAACGTTCTTGCTTGTTCGATGCCGTTTTCGGTGCTCATGATATTACTGATTTACAGCTCTGGAGGTTTCTTTGCCGCCCCCGTTCATCTTTTTGAATCAACGGCTGTTCTTCTTGTAATGGCTTCCTTGCCGGTTTTGATCCCGGCGAGGAAAAGCCTCAACAAGACAGCGAATGCGTGATCAGTTAAGTAACCACCCTGCCTAAAAAATTTATTTCACGTGTTAACTTTTGAAATCAGAAGAACACGATTATATCTTTGCGTCATGCTGAAAAGAAGTACAAGCGATATTAAACTGATGCCAGGGTGGCTTGAATAGATATTTAGAAGATTTCTATATAAGAGAAACCCGGCATCGACCGGGTTTTTTTATTTATACATCATTAGAAATTTTATGAAACGAAAAATATTAAGTGGGAAAGATCTCGTGAAGCTGGGGTATCCGGAGGGCAAAGCTATTGGTCTCGCGATCAACGTTGTGCTCCGCCATTTTCGCAGAAGCTCGAAAGAAGAGATCAATGAAATGCTCGTATCGGTTCTCAAAGACCCTAAAGCATTCATCAACGATCCTCTCTGGAGTGGTGTCGCGCTTGCGCTGATGGCATCGGAGAAAAAACAAATGCAGCACGGGCTGTTGAAGAACAGGATCGACTACCAGGTCTACGGATCGGCGGGGATCGAAGAAGGCGCGCGAAATCAAATGGAGATCGCGATGAAACTTCCAGTCACCGTTGCCGGCGCCCTTATGCCCGACGCACACCAGGGTTATGGTCTTCCAATCGGCGGCGTATTGGCAACACGGAATGCGGTCATCCCTTACGGCGTTGGCGTCGACATCGGCTGTCGAATGGCGCTCACAGGTTACCCATTGGGTGAAGTCTTCCTCGAACGTCATCGCAGCAATCTTAAAAAGATGCTGCTCGACAACACCGCTTTCGGTAACGCGCTTATCGCTCGTCCGGGAGATCATGCGGTGCTGGAAAGGAATGAGTTCAACGAGATCCCTTTCCTTCGGAGCTTGCAGGGAAGAGCAGCGCGACAGATCGGATCATCGGGAAGCGGAAACCATTTCGTTGAGTTTGGTTTGATCATACTCAAGGAAAACAACGAATGGGCTCTCGATCCCGGATATTATCTCGGTGTGCTGTCGCATTCCGGCTCGCGAGGATTGGGTGCCGAGATCGCACGTCACTTCACGCGATTGGCCAAAGAGCTTTGTTATCTCCCATCGGAGGCAGCAAACCTCGCATGGCTCGACTTATCGACAGAAGCGGGACAGGAGTATTGGCTTGCGATGAATCTCGCAGGTGATTATGCGAAAGCAAATCACGACCAGATCCACGATCGCATTGCGAAAGCCCTCGGTGAAAGACCGCTCTTTAAGGTTGAGAACCATCACAACTTCGCATGGAAGGAGATCCTTGAAGATGGATCGGAAGTGATCGTTCATCGCAAAGGGGCAACACCGGCTGGTGAGGGCGTCCTGGGGATCATACCCGGGTCGATGACCGCACCGGGCTTCATAGTAAAAGGGAAGGGCAGAGCAGATTCAATAAACTCGGCCTCACATGGAGCGGGTCGGTTAATGTCGAGAAGCGCAGCAAAGAGCAGCATCACCAACAAGATGGTGCGACAGGCTCTCGAGAAAGCCGGCGTCGAATTGATTGGAGGAGGACTCGACGAAGCACCTATGGCTTATAAAGATATCCATACGGTGATGGCCGGACAGGACGACCTCGTAGAGGTACTCGGAGAATTTACTCCGAAGATTGTAAGAATGTGTGGCGACGATTCGCCATCGGAAGATTGAGAATTTAAATTTTATGAAAAACGAATGGATTGAAAAATACATGTTTGAAGCGGAGAGAATGATCGTGGAAGGAGGTCAGCAACTGGAATCGGGTATGAACATCCTGAACAACCTATTGTATGAAGAACCTGGCTACGGCGCTCTTCACAACCACCTTGGCTGGGCGCACTTATATTACACGCTCAACCTTGCGATGGCCGAAGTTCACTTCAAAGCGGCCATTAAGTTCCAGTCTGATTTTCACGCGCCTTACCTGCACCTCGGTACTTTGTATTTCAGGCAGGGTAAGTATAAAGAGGCGATTGAGATCCTGGCTGAAGGAACTAAGCAACCTCTTGCCAACAAGGCAGCGATGCTCGAGATGATCGGTCAATCGCACGAAATGAGGAAGGAGTATAAGCAAGCGATCAAAGCTTACAGGGAAGCAATGCTTTCTACTTTGATAAGCGGAGAGATGAACGTCTATTCTGAAGGTATCAAGAGATGCCGGAAGAAGAGATGGAGCACTCTTATCAGTTAAAGTATAGGCCTTCGGGCCTATACTTGTTTTTTACAATATGGGTAGATCAGTACCCCATATCTCGCCCGTTTCGGGCGATCTTATTCTTCTCGTACTCCATTCAGGTGATTTATTACGGTGAGACAACGACGGAACTTTACATAAGCGTAAAGTGACAGAAAAGTTCTCGCCTCGCGTAGTCAGCAACGGCCCGACTTCTTCTGTCACAGCTGTCCTAATTGTTAAACCAAACTTAAACACATGAAGAAGTTTCTACTATGCGTAGTTGTCTTTGCCTCCATTCTCGGGGAGCTACACGCGCAACAGAGAACGGTGACTGGAAAGGTGACGGCTGTCGACGACGGTTCGGCCTTGCCCGGTGTCAACGTTGTCGTGAAAGGTACCGCCAACGGAACGGTTACCGATGTAAACGGGAATTACACTCTAGCTTTTAGTGAATCCAATGCAATACTGGTGTTTTCATTCGTCGGGATGGAAACCAAAGAGGTAGCTGCAGGATCTTCTGCTACAATAGATGTGCAGTTGGCGATGGACGTTACCCAGCTCAATGAAGTTGTGGTGAACGCGATCGGAGATGCAGTGCCAAAAGATCGACTCGGATCCGCACCATCTACAGTTTCTGGTGCTGCCGTTATCTCCTCTGGCGAGACCGGCGTATTGAATGGATTGTCTGGTAAGGCTCCCGGCCTCAACATCGTAAGGAACGGCGGTGATCCCGGGGCAGGCTCTTACATGCAGATCCGTGGTCAAAGCACAGTTACCGGCGACCTTCAGCCACTCATCGTGATCGATGGTATGCCGATGTTCAATAGTTTCCAGGATAATGGGAACCAGACGGACGGAGTTCAACAGCAATCACGCCTGAATGACCTTAACCCCGACGACATTGCGTCGATCGAAGTAATAAAGTCTGCATCAGCGGCCGCTCTCTGGGGTAGCCGCGCTGCTAACGGCGTGATCGTGATCACGACAAAAAAGGGAACCAACTCAAAAGGTAAAGTGAACGTCAGCTACTCCGGTACTTTGTCGTTCGACCAGGTGAATAAAGTTCCTGACCTTCAAACAAGTTTCGGACAAGGAAGCCAGGGCGTGTTCAGAGATTCATTTAACGATACGCGAAGCTGGGGAGATAAGATCTCTAATCGGTCCGGGGCAGCAGATGTGTACGATTTCTCAGGTGGCTATCTCTTGTTGCCCGATGGATCGAAGGTTGCCAGGATCGCTCAGAAGAATTCGACACAGACATACGATCACCAAAAGGAAGCATTCCAGACCGGTCACTACCTCGAGAACAACATCTCGTTGAGCGGCGGTAATGATCGCTCTAACTTCTTTGTGAGCTATTCGAATCTCAACCAGGAGGGTATCGTAATGCACAACAGTGATTACAAGAGAAATACTTTCCGTGTGAACGCATCACATATGCTGACTGAGAAGTTCCAGGCATCGGCAAATGTTTCTTATTCGTCGATCCGGTCTAATCGTATCCAGCAGGGATCCAACCTCGGTGGTATTTTCCTCGGAGGTCTTCGTACACCTCCCGATTTCGATAACTCGATGACAGAAGGAACGTTCTTCGATGCAGAAGGTGCCGCATATCCCGGCCGCCAGAGATCGTTCCGAAACGCAGCCGGCAATCCGAACGATCACCAGGGAAATTCAGGTTTTGATAACCCGCTTTGGACAATCGACCATAACAAGAGCTTCTCAGGCGTTGGTCGTGTGATCGGTAACGTTGAATTGAACTATGAACTTACCGATTGGCTGAATCTTAAGGCCAATATGGGTGTGGATAGTTATACAGATCGCAGAACCGATTTCGTGAATGCTCTTTCGGCGATACTCCCAGGTGGTTCTTATACAGAGCAGACCATCCAGGAAACTCAGTGGAATACAAACCTGTATGCAGTGGCGAAGAAGAAATTCTCCGATATGTTCGGTGGTGGCATCACTGTTGGGTTCAACTATAATACCCGTGACTTCAACAACATCGGGGCTACCGGCATTAGCTTTATAGTGCCCAATGCTCCTCCGAATTTCGGCAACACAGATCCGACAACAAGAACTCCGTTCAATGCTGCAAGCACTATCAAAACAGCTGCAAGCTTTTTTGATATCAATGCGGATTTCGCAAACCAGTTGTTCCTCAACGTAACTGGCCGCGCAGAGAGCTCTTCCACTTTTGGACCACAGGCACAAAGCATGTTCTTCTATCCTTCGGCGAGTCTTGCATGGCAGTTCAGCCAGCTTATCCCGAACAAGAGTATATTAAACTTCGGTAAGTTCCGTGCATCGTTCGGTATTGTGGGTCGTCAGCCTGCACCTTATCAGAACCTTACACAGTATCCCACACAAGCTTATACTGAAGCATGGGGTGGTACGCTTACCGGCGGTGTTTACGGTGTTGGTGGATACCAGATCTCGACAACTGCGGGCAATCCTGCGATCAAGCCCGAACGCAAGCATGAAGTTGAAGGTGGTTTCGACCTGCGATTCTTCCAGGACCGTGTTTCATTTAGCGCAACAGCTTTCTACAACAAGACAACGGATGTTATCCTGCCTGTAGATATCGCTGCATCCAGTGGTTTCGCTAACAAGGTTGCTAACGCAGCTTCTATCGAGAACAAAGGACTCGAGTTCTCTTTGGAACCTACGTGGGTGAAGACGGGAAGCGGATTTATCTGGCGTACCTCATTCATCTGGTCCAATTACCGGAACAAGGTGCTAAGCCTGAGCGGAGCTGAGTCGGTGTTCCTGTCAGGTGGTGGTTTCTCCGACGGTTCCTCACGTGCTGTAGAAGGAAAACCTCTTGGCGTTCTTTGGGGCACGTACTACGACCAGGATGCCAACGGTAATTATGTTCTCGATGAGAATGGATTTCCCAAGCTCGCACCTTCAGAAGGTGTGATCGGAAACCCGAACCCTCAGTACAGGATGAGCATCGGCAACACGCTCCAGTTTAAGGGCTTCACATTGTATGCCTTGTTCGATATGCAGGCCGGTGGGCAGATGTGGAACGGTACACGTGGTGCACTCGTGAACTACGGAACCGCAGCAAGCACAGCTACGGAAACAACAGTCAGCGCTGCCGACGCTGCATCGATCAGGACCTTCGATGGCCGTACGATAGAAACAGTGGCACGTGCTACACACAATGCCGATGGAACTTACACATTCCGCGGTACCGTCGGCGACTTTGGTGGTGGTAAAGTTGCTCTCGATCAGGCGTGGTACACAGCAACGGGTGGCGGCTTCAACGTAAACGGACCATTCGTTGAAAAAGCAAACTGGAGTCGTCTTCGTGAAGTAACGCTCAGCTACAACATTGCGGGGGCCGGCTTCAGAAAAGCAACAAAGCTTAACGGAATTACTGTTGGTGTAACCGGCCGTAACCTCCTGCTTTGGACACCTTACACTGGTATCGACCCTGAAACAAACCTCACAGGTGCAAACAACGGCCGTGGTATCGACTATTTCCAGAATCCTAATACAAAGTCGATCCTGTTCAAGTTGACGATCACTTATTAAAAGAAATGCACATGAAATTCTTATCAATAAAATCAGTTTCTGCAGCGATGATCACCTCAGTGCTGCTGTTCTCTGCATGTACCGACCTTACGGATGGGTACTCTACGGACCCGGTTAACATCACCGATCCATCGGTTATTACTACCGATAAGTTCCTTAGTGGAACCGAGGTGAGCCTGATCGGTATCTACGAAGGCGATATGAACCGCCTTACCGGTATGTGGATCGGCTACTTCAGCGGTGAAGACAGGCAATACATTGGCTTGAGCAACTATGGTGTTTCAGGTCGTGACTTCAATACCGAATGGGGTGGTGTGTATGCATCGGTGATAAAGAACGCTCATATCGTGAAGAGTCGCGCGCATCAGGAGAAGAATACGCGTATGCTGGCGATAGCGCAGGCGATCGAAGCAATGGCTGCGGGCCTTGCGGCCGATCTCTGGGGAGACGTTCCTTTCACAGAAATGTCGCAGTATCCAGCGATCAGCACACCGAAGTACGACAACCAGGCTTCGGTCTATGCGAACGTTCAGATCCTGCTCGACTCGGCGATCGCCAACTTTGGAGACACAGAGGTTCCTGCGAAGCTTTTGAACGATGCAGCGGATGCCGACTTCTACTTCGCCGCAGATGCAGCTTCGTGGATAGCTACATGTAATACACTGAAGGCAAGGTATTATTTGCATACAAGGGATTACACAAGCGCACTCACTTACGCCAACCTTGGAATATCGGATGCGTCGGGGAATATGATGGCTCCGCACGGTTCTTCGTACCTGCAGAATTTCAACCTGTTCTATTCTTTTACAAACTATGATCGTCCAGGTTATATGGCTGCGAACTCATTTGCGCCAGCTTTAATAGATCCTGCAAATCCGGATAGCCGTAACAACTCTAAGACCAATGAGAACTCACGTCTCAACTGGTACTATCTCCCTGGTTTCGACGGTACCTATGATCTCAATTACCTTGTTGACTTCGATTATGGCAATCCTACGGAGTATGACGGTTTCTTTGGCGCTACCACATCGTTCCCGCTGGTAACATTTGAGGAGAACGCTCTTATTCTTGCTGAAGCTTATATCAAAACTGACCAGTTCGACGAATCACTCGATGCCCTTAACGATCTACGTGAATATCTCAATACAGGCGCTGCATGGTCGTCGGGTTATAATGTTGACCCGGTGTGGTGGTTTGAGCCGGATGTTGAACCCCAGGCGCCTGGTTTCTTCATGCCTTATGCTGCTGGCGATTTTGCACCCGGCGGGATCGAGAATGCCGACGGCATAGCTGCCAACGATGCACTATTGAGAGAGGTCCTGGAAGAACGTTACGTGAGCCTCCTCGGTCAACTTGAGTCATACAATGATATTCGCCGCACGAATAACCTGTTGGGTGTTCCTGTGAAAGCAGGTAATACGACTATTCCACAGCGACTGTTGTATCCTCAGTCGGAGATCAATACAAATCCAAACATACCTAAGGAAGGAGTTGGATTGTTTGAACCGACGACGGCAAACAAAATGCCATACTAGTCTAAATGAAAAAGGGCCTCGAAAGAGGCCCTTTATTTTTTTGATCCTATACTTTTTAATTATAGCTGATGATCGGTGAGGAGACATAGTGCTCCTGGAGAGCTACCCTCACAACTTCCGATTTCGAATTCACCTTCAGCTTTTTGTAGATGTTCCTGATGTGTGTCTTTGAAGTTTCCTTAGAGATATTCAATTGTTTTGCGATCAGCACGTAAGAATTGCCTTGTGTGATAAGTCGAAGCACTTCGGTTTCGCGGGTTGTAAGTGGCGACACACGAGAGATCTGTATAGACTCAATGATCATTCGTGCAATGAACGGGCTTAAGGGCGAACCGTGGCTGTTGAGTTCGTCCAGGTAAGAGATAAAGTGATAAACACATTCGCTCTTCAGAACATAACCATCGGCGCCGGCGCTAAGTGCATTAAATACTTTCGCCTCATCGAGGGGATCGGCAACAATGAGAATGTCGGTATGGGGTAAGATCTTTTTGATCCTGGTGATAGCCTCTTGTCCTTGCATTCCCGGGAACTCGATGTTCATCGCGATGATGTCCGGGAAATCATCTTTGATGTGCTTGATAGCCTCTTCGCACTCGCGATACGTGCTCACTGTCGTGTAATTTGTAGAAGCATCAACCAGGCTTGCCAACAACTCCCTGAGCTTCGCATCAAACTCGATAATTACGACTCTCTTCTTGATCTTGTGCATAAAAAAATTTTTTCGAAATGTATTACGTGGTACAATTTGCACAAAACAAGTACCTATTTATGGTATAGAATTGCTATCTCTCGTTTAAAGGCGAAATAAAGTGATTAATCTTTCCACGTCATCCCATTAATACGCCATTGATCCTTTATTGATGTGAAATCACTACATGAAAGGTGGAAATGAGTGTAGAAGTGTGTAGAGTATCCTCCTTAATGAGGGATGAAAAATATTACCTAAGTAAATTGTTGTATACCCCTTTATGAGTTAGTAATCGATAGAGTTTAAAAGCGCATTAAAAAATAAAAGGTGCCAGACTTTCAGGAAATTTGTTTGAGAAAATGCAATCCCAGGAAACACCGGGATTGCAATTACTATCAGGTATTTCATGTTGATGCCTGATTACTTCTGCCAGCTCAAATTCTTCGTCTTCGCTCTTTCTTTGATGGACTTCATCATGGCTGCATCTAAACTAGCCTCTTTTTCTTCTTTAGATGTATTGGCATCGATATACTGCTGGCGTTTTACGCTCAGGTCTTGTATTTCCTTCTGAATGCTTTTGCGTTCAGATGACTTTTGGGCAACATAATCTTTTCTCTGCTGCACGGTCATTCCCTTCATTTCTTTCGGCAGCTCTTCTTCTTTGGCTTTTTCGATCACCTTATCGTCGTTCTTCGAAGCATCTACCAGGTCCCACGAAGAATTGTTGTACACGCCACTGCTTTTCGAAACTGCGCGCTCTGCCTTGTTGGCCTTGCCATACGATTCGGCGTTGCTGTCTTGTGCAAACTGAAGGGCTTTCTTGTCTCTGCCACTCGATCCATAGTATACATAAGTATCGTTAAGCTTGCTGTTCAACGCATCGATCTTGTCGTCGTAAGGTGTTGCGATGTAAACTGTCTTGCGATCTTGTTCGATACTCATATAAGTACCACCCGTGAGTGTTGCTCCGCTTTTCCAATCGGTCTCAACGCCTTCGCTATAAGCGCCACAGAAAATCGTGTTTACAACAACGTCCTTCTGTTTCGCGAGGGTACAGGCAACACGGTAGGGGATCTCACCCTGAGTGAAAGGCTCGTTGCCTGCGATGAAGATCATTTTCAGATCAGCACCGGATTCAGACCAGTCGAGTTCGTTCAAAGAGGTCTTGATCACTTGTCCACAATACTCACTGCCGCCATTGGTACGGAGCGCGAAGAGTTTTTCGGAGATAACATCCAGGTCGTTTGTGAGAGGACTAACCTGGCGGATATACCCTAACGTAGCTGGAAGGCCATCGTTACCATATTCATACAGTGCGATCTTGATCGTCGGTCTCGAGCTGTCGTCGCATCGTGCGCCGGCAAGTTCGTTCACTATCTTCCACAGTTGCGATTTAGCCTGGTCGATGAGACCATCCATGCTGTTACTTGTATCGAGAAGCAATGCAAGCATAATGCTTTGTTTCGCAGGAGGATTTTCGTTGTTGCGAGGAGCGGCGGCAAATGATGTCAAGCTAAAGACGATCATTACCGCGATGAGCTTAAGTTTGTTCGGGTTCATAGGTGAATGTTTTTGATAAATTTTACGCGAAAAAGATCGCGGGGGTACCTGCACTTAGTGAGCGTGCCATGTGGCTGGGTGAGTAGGTGAAATGACAGGGTGAAGGGGGAAAATCAGCCAAATCAAGCTGATTTGCGTATAATTTAAAGTGGTAACTTGCCCGAAATGTCTTTTAGAAAAGTCATAACAACACTCCTTCTTGTAGCGATCGCATGTGGTGTTGGCCATTCGCAGCCCCCATCTAAATCGGACACAAAATCGGAGTCGAAGCTGAAGAAGTATCGCGATCGTCGCGCGAGTTCTTCCGGTGTGTTGTTGGATGAAGCCGAAAAGGAAGCCGATAAAAACCCAGCCGGGGCATTGGAGAAAGTCGAAGATGCCCTTGCTGAAAGTATTGCGAAGGACAATGGATTCGACGAGGGAAGATCTTATTTGTTACTGGGTGATATTAATGCGAAGATCCCTGAATGGAAATTAGCAGCGCAGAACTATGAGAAGGCTTACAGGATATTGAAAGGATATAGGCAACCTTCGAGTGGAAAGATGATAAGCGGACCGCCCGTTGAGTTCAAGAATGCATTGCTCGGGCTCGCGAAAGCCAATCTCGAGTTAGGAAACTACCAGGCATCGCTCGATAATTACAAAGAGTATCTCGATCTCGATCTAACTTCCAATGAACGGCGAGCGGGACAACTGGCCTTATCGGAAGTTCAATATCGCATGGGCAATTACGACGAGTCGTTGAAGATCGCGCAGTCCATACCAACCCCGAAGAGCGCTGATCCATCGTTCCAGATCCAGCAGCAAAATATGCTGGCAAAGAACTACGCCCGTAAGAATGATTTCGACAACACAACAAAGGCACTCGACAGCTCAGTCAATCAATTGAGATTTTCCACTGCGCCAAGTCAATCGAGTATCCAGGACCTGCAAACAACAAAAGAGGAAGTGGCTAATACTTTGCGCGAACAGGGCCGCTACGACGACGAGATCAGTCTTCGAAACCAATCGATAGAGTATAACCTCGAAGCCAGAAATCTTGGTGAGGTTACAAAAGATAAAGTCGAGCTCGGTAAGACACTGGAAGCAAAGGGTGCGCGATCGGAGGCATTGAAGACATTGATCGAAGCTGCGGCGATAGCCGACACGATCGACGATCCCAGGGAACAGGCCAATGCATACCTGTCGTTGGCCGATCTCTACGAACGAAATGGACAAAGCAACAATGCGTTGGGGGCATATCGAAAATACAGCCAGGCAGTTAAGAAGTCGGAGGAAAGGGCGGCCGCAAAAATGGAAGAGCGGTCGTTGCTGATCAAGAAGCAGACTGACATTGAGGAACTGAGTAACGAGTTGTATATCGACAGGAGTGAGGACAATGCGCAACAAGCGATCATTGCGCGACAGCAGATAGTTATTATTAGTCTTATAGTTATTGTATTGATCATCGGGGTAACTTCGGTGTTTATTTACAGGAGTGCGCAGTCGAGTAAGCGGGCGAATCAGCTATTGGCGTTGAAGTCGTTGCGAAGCCAGATGAATCCGCATTTCATTTTTAATGCGCTGAATTCGGTGAATCATTTTATAGCGCAGCAGGATGAGCGTACGGCAAACAGATTTCTTTCGGAGTTTTCACAATTGATGAGACTGGTGCTCGAATATTCGCAGGAGGATTTTATCACGTTACAAAAAGAGCAGGAGATATTATCATTATATATGAAGCTCGAACATTATCGTTTTCGTGACAAGTTCGAGTACGAGATCGATATCGACGAGTCGATCAATGCTGAGTCGATCCTCGTGCCACCGATGCTCATTCAACCTTACCTTGAAAATGCGGTATGGCATGGATTGCGTTATCGGGAGTCGGTTGGTTTTTTGAAGCTGAGCATGGAGCAGAAGAACGGTTCGCTGGTTGTTACTGTTTCCGACAATGGTATTGGGAGAAAGAGGTCGGCTGAATTGAAGACTGAGAATCAAAAAAAGCATAAGTCCACCGGTTTACGAAATATTCGTGAGCGGCTGGCGATACTGAACAATGTTTACAAAAAACATTATGAGGTGATTGTGACTGATGGGATCAATGGCGAGGGCACTGAAGTGCAGATCAAGTTCCCGTTGTGAAATCAGTGATGGCATGACTTGAGTGATGCCATGACTTTCAAATTTCGGGCCGAGGTTTTTTTGAGCGACGGAAAACCGTACAAAACATGAAAGCTGTAATTATCGACGACGAAAAAGATAGCCGGCAGATCCTTTCGAACTACCTGCAGAAGTATTGTCCAGATGTAGAGGTGATGGGTTTCGGCGAGTCGGTTGCGACAGGCCTCGATGCAATTAGGAAGTTTCACCCCGACGTGATCTTTCTCGATATAGAAATGCCGTATGGAAATGGATTCGACCTGCTGTCGAAGGCGGGTGAGATCACTTTCGAGACGATCTTTGTGACGGCCTTCGATAACTATGCGATCCAGGCTTTGAACCAGAGCGCGGCCTACTACCTATTGAAGCCTATCGATATCGATGAGCTGATAAAGGCCGTGGATAAGATTAGGAAGGAAAGATCGCAGGATAATTATACACAGCACGCGAAGGTGTTGTTGAATAATATCGGCAAGGGTGCCACGCAGAAGATCATGCTTCCAACACTGGAGGGTTTCGAGATCGTTGATGTTGAGTCGATCGTTTATTGCGAGGCTGTCGATAATTTCACCCGGTTTCATTTTGTCCAGGGCCAGCCGCTCATGATATGTCGTACGCTGAAGTACTTCGAGGATGTGCTTAAGGACTATCGTTTTTTGAGGATCCATCGTTCGCACATGATCAATCTCGATTTTGTGGTTCGATATTCGAAGGGAAAAGGCGGTTCGGTGACGATGAAGAACGACCGTGAGCTCGAAGTTTCGCCGAACAAGAAGGAAGAGCTGCTGAGTTTGTTAGGTAAATAGGATCTTTTTTAATGTCTTCTCAATTATTACAGTTTACGTCTTCGGGTATCTTCTGTCCCGATGCGGGTGTCCACATAGATCCGTGGAAGCCTGTCGATCGAGCTATTATCACTCATGCACATAGCGATCACGCAAGGTTTGGCAACAAGCATTATCTCGCACACAAAGATTCTGAAGCGATCCTGCGTCTTCGTTTAGGTGAGGATATTTCATTGGAAACCTTACAATACTCGCAACCTGTTGTGATCAACGGAATAAAGTTTTCGTTGCATCCGGCTGGACACATTCTTGGTTCTGCACAGGTTAGGGTGGAGCGAAATGGAGAGGTGTGGGTTGCCAGTGGTGACTACAAGATCCAGGACGATGGGTTCAGCACGCCGTTCGAAGTTGTGAAATGCAATACGTTTATTACTGAATCAACATTCGGTTTGCCGATCTATAAGTGGCCGTCGCAGCGCGCTGTGATGGACGAGATCCTCGAATGGTGGAAACAGAATCGGCTTGAGGGCAAGGCGAGCGTGTTGATGGGCTATGCGCTGGGAAAGATCCAGCGGCTGATCGTCAACCTTCAGCCGTTCCCCGGACCTGTGTTCGCGCATGGAGCCATATTTAACGTAAACCAACGACTTCGCGATGCAGGTTACGATCTCCCATTCATTGCATACGCCAGCGACATCGAAAAGAAGCTTTTCCGCGACGCATTGATATTGGCACCGCCATCAGCTGTTGGATCGGGATGGTTGAAGCGTTTCGAGCCTTTATCAACTGGCTATTGTTCGGGATGGATGACCGTTCGTGGCGCGAAGAACCGTCGCGCTATCGATCGGGGTTTCGTGATCTCAGATCATGCCGACTGGAATGATCTGAATAGTACGATCACGGAAACCGGTGCCGAAAAAGTTTTCGTTACGCATGGTTTTACTGACACGTTTGCGAAATGGTTGAACGAGAAGGGTATCGAGGCGCGCGAGGTGAAGACTGAGTATGGTGATGAAATTGAAGAGGCGACGATGGGGCGAGATGACGAGACGAGATGACGAGGTGACGAGGTGATGAGATGAAGAGGTTTACTGATCTTTTTATAAAACTTGATCGGACCAATAAGACCAACGAAAAAGTTGAGGCCTTGAAAGCCTATTTCCTCACCGCGCCCGATGACGACAAGATCTGGGCTTTGGCGGTATTTACGGGACGTCGTCCGCCGTCGGCATTCAAGAGAGCGCAATTGCATGAATGGGCATTGGAGCTTGCAGGAATCCCTGAATGGTTGTTCCGCGAAAGCTATAGCAGTGTGGGAGACCTTGCGGAAACGATCTCGCTGATACTGCCCACGGCATCGGTTACCGAAAATGAACGATCTCTCGATCAATGGTTTCGCGCTTTGATCGAACTCTCGTCTTCTCCAGATGAAGTCAAGAAGGATTTCCTTACAAAAGCATGGCGTACTCTTTCGCCCTACGAGGTCTTTGTTTTCAATAAGCTGTTGATGGGAAGCCTGCGCATCGGTGTATCGCAGACGTTGGTGATACGCGCCATTGGCGAAGCGATTGGGCAGGACCCTGCCGTTGTCTCGCATCGCATCATGGGCAAATGGGATCCCCAGGTCGTGTCATTCAATGATCTCATGCATGCTGAAAACTCTGCAGATGAATTATCGAAGCCGTATCCTTTTTACCTGGCTTACGCAATTGAAGGAACGCTGGAAGATCTCGGTCCTGCCAGTGAATGGTTTGCGGAATGGAAGTGGGATGGGATCCGTTCGCAGCTGATCGTGCGAAGATCGCAACTATTTATCTGGTCGCGTGGTGAAGAACTGGTTACCGATAAATTTCCTGAACTCAATGCGCTCAGGAGCCAGTTGCCGGATGGAACCGTGATCGATGGAGAGATCCTTTGCTTTACGAACGACAGGCCGATGCCATTCAATGTTCTACAAACACGTATTGGCAGGAAGAATGTAACGAAAAAGATCCTGGCCGAAGCGCCGGTAGTGATCATGGGATACGATGTACTGGAATATACCGGAAAAGATTTCCGTACAGAACCTCAAGAAAAAAGACGCTCGCTACTTGAAGAAATTGTAAGGAATGCTCGCATGCCGATGCTAAGGCTATCTCCATTGGTGGATTTCAAAACGTGGAACGATCTGCGTGAAGCGCATACGCACTCACGCGAGCGGGGCGCGGAAGGATTTATGTTGAAGCGGAAGGCGGCGGTTTACCAGGTTGGCCGCAAGAAGGGCGACTGGTGGAAGTGGAAGGTAGATCCGCTGAGTGTTGATGCCGTGCTCGTGTATGCGCAGAAGGGCAGCGGACGCAGGAGCGAACTGTTCACCGACTATACGTTTGCCGTGTGGGACAACGGCAAGCTCGTTCCCTTTGCGAAGGCGTATGGTGGACTTACAAATGAGGAGATCAAAGAGGTTGACAAGTTCATAAGACAGAATACAATAGAGAAGTTTGGCCCCGTGCGAACAGTGAAGCCCGAGCTTGTATTCGAGATAGGTTTCGAAGGCATCAATAAAAGTACACGTCATAAGTCGGGCATCGCGGTTCGCTTTCCGCGGATGTTGCGCTTCAGGAAAGACAAGCCTGCCAGCGAGGCCGATACATTGGAAAATCTTAGAGGAATACTCGAGTCCTTCGAGTAAAATACTTTTTCGCGACACATTTTAACCTTCTCCCATAAGGAATACCGTACATCGCACAGTTTCGTCGCTTGCGTGAGGATACGTCTTGATATGAAATTCACGTATCGCTCACGATATGAAATCACTTCATCTTACATTTTTATCTTTTGTATTGAACGCGTATGCGTTTGGTCAAACAAATCTTGTTGCCGATCAGGTCGAATTCGATGCACTGAAGACGTTGTGGCAAAATACCGGTGGATCCACATGGACCAACAATACCGGTTGGCCCACTGCAGAGACGTGGCCAGCATTCGCTACTGCCACGGAGATGGACAACTGGTATGGTGTAATAGTCATGAACGGTGACGTTGTTGGACTGAGATTGAATTCCAACAATCTATCCGGAACTATTCCATCGGCCCTGGGCAAGTTGACGAAGCTGCAACAGTTGTTCCTTCAAAAGAACAGTCTGCACGGCACAATACCTGCCGACATAGGCAATCTTTTATACCTGGAATACTTCTACCTGAATGAAAATCAACTAACCGGATCAATTCCATCCTCGCTGAGTGGCCTGACTAGGCTGGTATACTTTGTCGTCAACGACAACCAGTTGTCTGGATCAATCCCTCCGATCTTTTCGGGAATGACGGCTTTATCCGACGTATTTCTCCAGAACAATCGTTTTTCCGGAGTGTTGCCACCAATGACCGGAGTCACCCTAAATGTTAGCAACAACTCGTTTAGCGGAGCATTTCCGAGTGTCACGAGATCGACAACGGGTCCTGTTTGGATCATCTATGCGTCGAACAACTCCTTTACGTCCTTGCCCGGGAGTTTTTCCTCGTGTCCATCGCTTGCATGGGTTGACTTTGTTAATAATGAATTGGTGAGTCTTCCGTCGTCTCTTGCCACGCATGTCAACAAGGCCAACATGCAGTTACTTCTGCAAAACAACCGCCTGGATTTTTCAACACTGGAGCTTTATAGGACGGGATTTCGAACGCCTGTTCTTCTTCCCCAGAAGTCAATTAACGATCTCTCGACTCAAACTTTGGTCGTTGGCAGCCCGCTCGTTCTTTCAGCGAGACAGGCGACGGGGAGTACCTCGTTTACATGGGAAAAACAATTGGGTAACGGGGTTTGGTCGACTGTAAGTAACGATCAGGATGGCATCGGGTGGACGTACACGAGGTCGTCGGCGACTACCAGGGATGCGGGGAGGTACAGATGGAAATCGACCAACCAGGGTTTTCCCGGTGCAACGATTCAGAGTGAGGCCATTGAAGTGAAGACCACGATTGGTTTTACGCTAGATAACTGGTGTTTTCAATATAAGTATGACGGGAGAAAGCGAATAACGCATAAGAAGGTACCCGGTGTTGATTGGGTTTACTTGGTTTATGATGACAGGGACCGGTTGGTAATGACGCAGGATGGTGAGCAACGGAAGAGTAATAAATGGACAGTCACAAAGTACGATGCACTGAACCGGCCGGTGATCACAGCGATTTATACTCATAGTGCATATATCACCCAGGCCGGAATGGACAGCCTGGTGAGTCGTAGTCTATTCGCCGAGAGTTACAATGGTGTGGGGTTGACTGGATATACGAACTCGGTCTTTCCAACGAATAGCCTGGAGATCTTAACCGTAAATTATTATGATAACTATGCTTTCACTGGTTCGAATGCGGAGCTGATGTACAAGACAGATCAATTAGATGGTCAATACAGGTATAATTCAGCCGACAATACTGCTTTTCCCCGCGTGGTTGGTATGATTACAGGTACGAAGGTCAAAGTTCTTAATGCTCCTGCACCGTACTATTTGACATCCCTGAGCTATTATGATGATCGTGGGCGTGTGGTACAAACTGTTTCGGAGAACTACGATGCAGGTGTCGATCGCGTAACCAATAATTATGACTTCTCCGGAAAGGTCACGAGTACCAGGACGACCCACTCTATTGGCACGATAGCCTGGCGATCTATTGCTTCTGCGCAGGTCGAAGGTAATTGCGTTGTTAGGATACCGAATGGTAACACGTGGGGAGGCATGTCTTCGGTACAGTTCATTCCATCGGGAAAAGATGGTTGGGTCGAAGGTTTTGTAACCGAAACGTCAACCGCTCGATTTTTTGGACTGTCGCAGGTGGACACGGACGTTTCTCCCTTGAGTGTTGATTATGGATTTTATCTAAATGGAACAACTCTCTCAGTATATGAATTTGGAGTTCTCAAATACACAGTCCCGGTCGGTGGAGCACCTGGTGATCGATTGAGAATTGCGCGCGTTGGTACTACTATTAAGTTTTACAAGAATGGCGGGCTTGTTTACACGGCTGCCAAACCGTCTTCCGGTAATTTGTATGCGGATGTTTCCCTTCGAACTGATTATGCGCGCATTCTGAATTTGAGTATGTCGGCCTCGATCGTCACACAGTCAACTCTAAAGATCTTTGACTACGATCACGCCGGAAGGCTAATCTCCACACGTCATAGTTTGAACGATCGTGACACGGTATTCCTGGCAAAAAATGAGTATAACGAGCTTGGGCAACTGGTAGATAAAAAACTTCATAGTACGAATGCGATGGATTTTCACCAGAGTGTTGACTATCGCTATAATATTCGTGGCTGGCTTACATCGATGAACGGCTCCGAGTTGAATTCAAATACTGCCAGGAATTATGATACGCAGAATGATAGGAGAGATCTGTTTGGCATCGACCTGTTGTATAATGAAACCATCGATCGCATTGGTAACATAGCGATGTATAATGGGAATATATCGGCAATGCGATGGAGCAACAACTTTGGTCTGGGTGACACGAAGGAACGTGCTTACAAGTTCTCTTATGATCCGATGAATCGCCTGACGGGAGCCGCGCACTGGACGTATAGTGGTCAGTGGCATTCCGCCAGTGCGTTTCATGAGTCTGGCGTTACTTATGATCTGAATGGTAACATAAAATCGCTTGTCAGAACCGGCGAGAGCGGAGAATTGATGGATTCGCTTAAATATGATTACGGATCGGGCAACGCAACGGGAAATGAGCTTAGAAAAGTATCGGATGCTGGTATGCCAATGGGTTTTTCCGACGGTACCAATGTTGACAGTGACTACGTATACGATAACAACGGGAATCTTGTGAGTGACAAGAACAAGAGCATTTCGTTGATCACCTACAATCATCTGAATCTTCCGGTTTCGGTTGTTAAATCGACGGGTGAATCGATATTGTATTGTTATGACGCGACGGGGAGGAAACTGAGTCAGGTCGTGAAGAATGCTAACGGTAGTCAGAAGAAGAAGACGTCATATCACGGAGATTACATCTATGAGAACGACACATTGATATTTGTTAACCACGATGAGGGCCGTGTACTTCCCGACGGAACTTATGAGTATCATTTGAAGGATCATCTTGGCAATGTGAGGCTGACGTTCACGACGAAGGAAGATCGTACGGAGTCAGTTGCGAATTTTGAGACGGAGACGGCGGATTTTATTTACTATAACGAGGCGGTGAAGGTGAACTCGCAAATTTTTGATCATACTGACAGTGGATCTACATTTTACAGTACGAGGTTGAATGGCACGGTGGCGGAGCGTTATGGTGTTGCGAAGTCGTTGAGTGTGATGCCGGGCGACACTGTCAACGTTAAGGTATTTGTTAAGTATTTGGATCCGGATACGACGCTGACGGCTCCGTTGGGTTATTTGATCGGTTCGATTGCGGATGGAACGGCGGCTGCGGGTGTATTTAAGGATGGAGGACTGGTGGGTAGTACAGGTGGTGTGTTGAAGCCGTTTTGGTCGTTGTTTACGGGAGTGCCGGAGAATGCTGGTTTGGGAGTGCCGAAGGCGTATTTAAACTGGCTGGTGTTCGACAGGAACTATGTGTTGAGGTTGGCGGGAGCGAAGCAGGTTTCATCGAAGGCAGCGGAGCATGGAGAAGATGGTTTTCATGAGGAGTTATCGAAGCAGTTGGTTGCGACAGAGGCTGGTTACGTTTACGTATATTTGAGTAACGACAACTACGCTCTGACCGGCAAGAAAGTAGATGTCTTCTTCGATGATTTTACAGTAGAGCATGTGAAGTCGCCGGTAATCCAAATGCAGGATTATTATTCGTTTGGGTTGGTTTTTAATTCTTATCGGAGAGAAAACTCCCTGAGCAATCAGTATCAATACAACGGAAAAGAAATACAGGATGAGCTAAATATCGGCTGGCTGGATTATGGAAAACGTTTTTATGAACCCGCGCTTGGACGATGGAATATTGTCGACGCGCGTTCAGAGAAATACTCAAGTTGGAGTCCATACAACTATGTCCTCGGCAATCCGTTGTCGAATGTCGATCCTAAAGGTGATACCGTAACCATTCAAGTAACGAATACGGTCGTTGGAAAAACGGACATAAATCTCTACACAAAAGGCGAGACACAGGGCCAAAACGCAGTTGCACAAGAGACTACCGAAGTGAATGTATATCAGGTCAACGTGACTAACGAAGAAGGGAGTTCAGCGACATTCTACTACACACGCGATGCTTGGAGAAAAGATGCTTCAAATACTTCTGCTGATGCTGAGAACGTAACATTTGACGTTCAAAATGATGGGGATTCTTTTCAAGGCGCCATAAAATCGAGATGGAGCGGAACCGATAACGTGCTTGAGCTCCGAAAATTTGATGACATAAATGATCAGCAGGTAGAGGCGATGAAGAACGGAGAGAACGCAACCAGGACTGCCATACAGTTTCACGTTAAGGGGGCAACAGATGGGTGCTTGATGGCTGTCGGTTCGAATCAATTCAATTCGACAACTCAGGGCGTCACAATTGACAACACTAACCTCTCTGGAAATTCTAGCGCCTCACAAACTAACTTTATGCAGAAAATTGCAGACTTTCGACAAGCTGATGTGGACGCTGGAAAGTCTAACTTTATCAAGGTTACATTTCAAAAAAGCAATTAATATGGTCCGAATCATTTTGATGTTGACGGTTTTGATCGGAGCTCAATGTTCAAGAAGTTCAAAGCAGCCGCTATTGATCAAGATAAACCAATCGGCGGATAATTGTTTTGATTACTTTGTTATTTCTCCTGAATTAGAGCCAAATTCCAATTATGCGAAGCGACTGGGTGCATATTTATACCATTCCCTTGTGGACGTTTATGAATGTAGGTTTGACACTACACTGACAGAAGAAATTTTCAATCGCGCATCATTTGAAAAATCTGTATATCTATTTTTTCTCGATTCAAGTTACCTCAAGTTGAATCATTATGAGACCACTTCCAGGTGGACTGAAGGTTACAGTAATTTGATTTCAAATTGCTCCGACACACTAGTCGCATATAGAGTTGTCGACTCGCTCCTGTTTTATCATCGAGAAGACGCTTTGATAGGTCTTTGGAAAGGAGCCTATTTAGAAAGACTGTCAAATTATCGGAAATACATAGACTGGTGTCTTCAGTCCGATAATATAGATGGAGCAATTGAATGTGTGGTCATCCTTCACAATATTGGTGACCTTGAAAACAGAGATTTACTGATTAGCAAGCTTGCTAGAAACTCTACTTTCAGAAAGTATGAAAACATCTTGATGGCTCTTTTAGAGCATGATTCGTTTATTACCTATGAAGCATTTGCCGAGGCACTACATGGCGGAGTGTAAAACATCCATAGCTAAAGCAAAAGATTCCTTTGTTTTGGCGTACGAGAGGGCAAATGGAAGTTGAAGTCATGCTTCCAGCTCTCCCGATTTCCTCTGAGTTTGCACATGTCTACGTTACTATATAGAAAAAGTTTTCTATGAGGCAACTCACGTCCTTTATGGTCGCATCTGTCATCGGGTCTATACTTGCCTGCTCGACGAACTTATCCGAGCGCGATCCTCGATATAAGGAGAGTTCCCTGCAAAAAATCGACTCGGCTGATACGTCGGAATACCTCAACAAATCCTCACTACAGGGCGCCTGGTGGTCCGAACAAGATTCCACAAAAGCGTTGTTCTTCGTCAAGGGCGACTCTCTTTATTTTACTGATCAACAAAATTTGCCGTACTATCTGCAAATAAAACGAGATAGTTTCATTCTTAATCAGGATAGCTTTGTCAGAATACTTAAAATTGTTAAGCTAACGCCCGATACATTAAAACTTTACGATTCGATTATTGGAGAAGAGTTAACTCTCTTTAACAAGATCTGCGAACCATGCCAGATATCGGTCTTGATATTGATAGAGCGTAATGGGAAATTGACCCAAAGCGATATTGAATCCTTTTTCTGTTCACTAGATTCTCTCTGCTCCAACAATATTGAATTCTCTGAAGTCTCAAACGAATTCCTTTTCGAACTACTGCAAAATTATCCCGAATACTGCCTAAGGGCGTTGGATAATCCGCAATTCAAAAGTAAAGTGCCATACATTCTACGGATGATTGAGTCGCCAATTGAAGATGTTATCGACTTGAATCGAATTTATGCGAAGATCGATTCTTTACCACCTGAGCAGTTTCACAGCAAAGAGAACTTGCTGAAAGCTCTTTCAATAGCATTAACTAATTATAGATGAAACACACATTAGTTTGGCATGAATCCGTCGATATGAATGAGACTTTAAGCAAAAAATAGAACAGGCAATTAATTTCCAAAAATAGCCCCCACCTCCACAAACCAAACATCCCCCAACCCATTCCCAGCACCACGTAACCTCTTCTCAACCTCCACCATCGTCTCCCTTTTCTCCGTCGTTACTGCATTCACATTCCTCGCACTCGCAAAAAAGAAATACTTCCCATCCTTCGTCACCTTCGGCGAAAACTCCGTAGCCGAAGAATTCAACGGCTCCTTCATCTTCTCCGCCTTCGTCCACACACCTTCCCTGTTATAACTTACGTAAAGGTCTGCAAACTGCAGATCGTCCGGCCTCGCCGCCATAAAGATCATATAACTCTCATCCGGCGCTATGAATGGCTCAAACTCACTCCCCTCCGTATTCACTCCATCGCCAACATTCACCGGCGTCGTATACTCTCCATTCACCAACACCGACTTATAGATATCAGAATTGCCCTTTCCACCCGCTCTCCTCGACCCAAAATACATCGTACCATTCGACGCTATCGTGGGATAATATTCACTCGCGCTACTATTGATCACATCACTCAGTCTCACCGGTTCTCCCCATCCGCTCTTCGTCTTCTCAATCTTCCATATATCCATATCCTGTTTCACCTCGCCGCCAACCGTCAATGGCCTGTTAGAGATAAAATACAACGTCTTCCCATCGGGAGTAAAGAACGGATCAGCATCCATATACTGACCAGAAAATGGAGCTACGTCGGGCCTCGACCACTTTCCATTCTTAAATATTGAATAGCAGATCGTCCACTTCGTCACATCAGGATTGCTCTTCACAAACATCACCGTGTCGCCACCCACAGAAAAGTCAGCATGCGATTCGTAGTCGCCAATACTAATAATGCCCTCACCAAAGATCACTGGCTCGGGTGTCGGCGCGCTTTTATAAAATGAAAGAGGTTTTTGACTGTAACACAGAATGTTGGAAGTGATCCCAATGACAATGAGCAACGATTTCATGGGCACAAACTACCGATTCGTTCCAAGATAAACGTGAAGAATGTTGCTCGATTTCCGTGTGTTCAAAACGCGTTAGCGTTTTCTATAAAAGACAGCGGGTTGTATTATAAAGATCAAAGTACATAGTTCCCTACAACACGTTATTCAACTGCTCCTTGATCTTCTCTAACTCCTCTTTCATCAACACCACCGCCTTCTGCATCTCTGCATCGTTGGCCTTCGAACCAATGGTGTTGATCTCCCGGCCAATCTCCTGCGCCAGGAATCCTAGCTTCTTGCCGTTCGACTGCGGCTCCGTAAGTAACTTCAAAAAATAATTCAAGTGCGTGCTCAGGCGAACACGCTCCTCGTGAATATCCAACTTCTCAATGTAAAAGATAAGCTCCTGCTCGAGGCGATTCATATCAACACCCTCCGCACCAAGAAACTCCACCAGGTTGCCCTTTATCCTCGACCTTATCTTCTCAACACGCTGCGGATCCAATTCCTCTACTCGCTTCAATCCCGCTTCGATCGACTTTATATACGAAGCCAGTTTTCCCTCCAACGCCTTACCCTCCGTTACCCTAAACTGGTCGCACTTCGTCAACGCCTCCGCCAGCAATTTCTGGAACGACTCCCACATTGCAGGACTCAACTCATCCTTTCCACCACCAACGATGACATCGGGTGAATTCAATGCGAGCTCAAACAATCCATCGTAACCGGCCATGGTCTTATCCGCAAGCTTCTTCAACTCTGTGTAGTAAGCCACGAACAATTGCTCATTGTATTGCTGACGTATCTCGACCTTTCCAGTCTGCTGCATATCCACAGTCACACTGATCTTCCCACGCTCGAGCTTGTCGGAAATCATATTCCTGACTTCAAGCTCTTTCTCCGAAAAAACGCGGGGAAGACGAAGACTAAGGTCAAAGAATTTTGAGTTGAGACTTTTAACCTCGACAACGAGGTTCAATTCATCTTTGTTGAATGTTGCCTGGCCAAAGCCAGTCATCGATTTGATCATGTGCAGCTACGTAAGCCGCAAATGTACGTCCGCCATACTTAAGGTAGAGCATTGAGTTAGGCTTTTTTTGACGGGCTACTCGTCCCGCAACACCTTCACCGGATTCACCATCGATGCTCTTAAAGAATGATAACCTGTTATAAGCACCGCCACCAGCATGATGCCAGCACCGGTCCCAATAAAGATCCATGGCGACGGCGTTACACGGAAAGCGAAATCCTGCAGCCATTTGTCCATCATCCAGTATGCGAGTGGCGCACCGATCACAAACGCCAGGACGATGAGCCTTACATAGCTCCTCGATATCAGCAACAGAATATCGGGTATCGAAGCTCCATTAACCTTCCTGATACCGATCTCCTTGTTACGACGTTCCAATGCGTAGATGATCATTCCCAGCAGACCAAGCGAAGCGATCATAATTGCCAGTCCAGCCATCAGTGTCAGAACATTTCCAAAACGTTGCTGTGTTAGGAACGCCCTTGCGAAAGTCTCATCCACAAAAGTGTAGCCATAGGGAGCATCGCTGGAATTCTTTTTCCATGTCTCTCCAATGGTTGCCAACGTGCTTTCGATCGCCGATGCATCGCCAGGAGCTAATCGTACCAGCACATAACTCTTACCGCTTGGATACAATACAGTATTCTTCATATGAAATATCGCGAAGGGCTGCACTTCCTGGAACGCATTCCAGAAATTGAAATCATTCATCACTCCAATCACCGTAAATGAACCGTTGTCGTAAAAGATCTTTCTTCCAAGAACAGACTCATCCACAGGCCAACCAATTTTCTTTATCGCCGATTCGTTGAGAAGGATCCCGTTAACATCGGCCGCGTTTTCCTTCGTAAAGTTGCGACCAAATTTCAGCTTGATGCCGAGCGTCGAAACATAGTCTTCGTCTCCGCGCGTAAACGTAAGCGTAAGTGTTTCATTGCTGCCCTCTGCCGTAAATGAGTCTCCATCCCAGACCTGCGGCGGTGCCGAAGCACACCACGACGCATTCACGACACCCGGCAACGCAGCCATCTGATCGGCCAACGACTCGCCATTCGCAAGCAGCTCTACATGCTGAACCAACGCGAGATTCTCTTTATCGAAGCCTACATCTTTTTGCGAAGCAAATCTCAATTGCTGGAATACCACAGCCGTACAGATCACCAACACGATCGATACAGCAAATTGAAACACAACAATCCCATTTTGGAAGAGCCTGTTCTGCGGACCCTTCTGTGTCTTATTCTTGAGACCCTCCACAGCGTTGAAGGAATTCAGGTAAACGACTGGATAAATGCTGGAGAAAATCGCCATCGTCAACGTAAGAGCAATCGCACCAGGCAATAAATTCTTATCCGACAATAGCTCGAGATTGAGCTGCCGGCCCGTTACCAAACTGAACGTTGGCAACAACGCCTGCGCTACCGCAAATGCCAACGCCAACGACACCAGGCAGAATGCTATCGCTTCGAACACTGCCGTCATCGTAAGCTCGCGCTTACCCATACCAAGTACCTTTCTAAGACTTGTATCTTTCACGCGACGTGTAAACTGTGCTATCGAAAGATTAGTAAAGTTCACACACGATAACAGCACTATGAACACCGACACACCCACTAGCTGCAGCAACACCGTCGAGTTAGCACTGTCCATCGAATTCCCAATAACGAGCGTCGACGGTAAATGAAGCTCCGACATAGGCTGGAGGAACAGCTCCCACTTCTTTCCAGACTTCACGAAATCTTCGTACGTGGTATTGAATGCCCTCTGCAACGTGAGCCCAACATGTTTCTCCGGGACCTTTGCAAGTTTTGCTTTCACATCTTCAATTCTTGCATCGGGAACGAGTCTAACGTATGTTTCCAATTGTGTCCATACCCAGCTCCACGAACGTTGTGCAATGGGATAGTTCTTCATCGAGAACAACAGATCGAATTGTATGCTTGAATTGACCGGCACATCAACAACACCCGTTACCTCGAATGCCTTCCGCTCCGTTCCTTGACCAACCATTACCGTTTGACCGATCGGATTCGTCTTGCCAAAGTAGGCTTCGGCTGTTTCTCTTCGGAACACTAAAGTATTGATCGATCGCAGTGCCCCTTCGGCATTTCCATAAACAAACGGGAAGTTGAACATCTCAAAGAAATTCGAATCAGCAGCGAAGATCCTGTTCTGTTCTAATGCAATGATATCTTTCGATGGAGTCGTATAGCTGATCACGAAGTTGCCGGGCGTATGGATGCTCGTCATCAATTCTATTTCCGGGATCTCCTCTTTTACCGAAAAGGCTACACCCGGGCCTGTCCTCGCAAACTGCTCATAGGAATTCTCGCCCCATATATAAGTCTGATTGATGCGATAGATCCGGTCGATGTCCGCATGAAAACCATCAAAGCTATACTCGTGACGAACGTAGATATAGATAAGTATCGTCGTCGTGAGACTTACCGACAACCCGAGAAGATTGAGGATCGAAAAAAGACGCTGGCGACGGAAGTTGCGCAGGAACAACAACATGGAATTCTTCAACATAGGAAATAGGCTTTTGCCTTATTTTACAAGCATAGTGCCAACGCCATACGGGCGTCAAATCGCGATATTTCCAGAATGGATTGCGCGGAGGCGGGCACAACCGCCCGAATTCGGATAAGCTAAATTCCTGATTAGATCAGAAATCATAGCCCAAAGTCACCATCAGGCGAGGGCTATGAACCTGGAAGTTCTCAACAGGCCACGCAAGGTCGAACTTGAGATAATACCCAAGCATCACCGACCTTAAGCCAACACCGTAGCTGTAAAGCCATGGATTCAGATATTCATTCAACTGAACTTTGATCTGTCCCGACACCACTTCTTTACGACGAACACTTCCGCCTGAATTGAATGGAGGAGGACCGCTCCAACTGGTTCCAATGTCATAGAATCCAACCAACTGCATGTTCCTGAAGAAGTTCGAAGTAACGGGACCACCGGCCAACGCACGGATCAACGGCAACCTCAGTTCGACGTTACCCATCAACACGTTATTGCCATATAATGTCGCGTAGTCAAAACCCCTGAGGTTGGTTGCAAACTCGGTAAACAACAGGTTACCATTGAAAACGTTAGACCTCGATGCCAGCGGGTTTCCGATACCGGATGAATTGATGTGTGTGCCAAACCAGTTATCCATTCCACCCAACGCATATTGCTTCGGCGCATTACCAAAGAAGCTGCCGGCAAATCCACGAACAGCAAATACAATCTCTTTGTAGATCTTTTGATAGTGACGGAAGTCTGCAGATATATTCGAGAAGCTCGCATTCTTGTTGCCAAGACCCTCATAGTGGATGAAGCTGATCTTGCCACGCGTACCCTCTATGAGATTGATACCTGTCGTGATGCTGTTGTCGTAAACCAATTCTGCTTTTGCGCCCGCATAATATTGATCTACCGAAGGCATATAAGTCGGAGGCGTTGCAGGAATATTGCTGTCCGGGCCGCGATCGACAAAGCGAGTATATGCAAGGAAAGGTTTCACGGTTACACGGGTGCGTACGGTCAATGGCAACGACGCTCCAAACTCAACCTTCTGCAAAGAATATTTTTGTAGATAACGTGTCGACGCAGCCGCATCGGTCAGATCTCGTTGATCCCAGAAGATTACCTTTCGATCTACGCGAATACTATAATCGATACGATGAGGAAGGTATTGGATCTCACCATAAACATCACCACTCTTCCAATCAAATGCAGTCTGGATACCACCATAGAAGCGATAGTTCTCGAGCATATCGTTCATCTGAGTTTCTATGCGGAGGCTATAGCTCCGTATCGGATCGATCACCAGGTTAGTGACAAGATTGTTGTAATTGAACTTGGGATCGTAGGGGAACGGACCGGTAATGCGACTGTTGTCGCGTGCTTTCAAATACCTGGTCAGGAATGTTTCGCTAGGCTGTTTGGTTTTCACAGCCTCATCTTCAAAAGTATAATCCTCTGTGTTAACTTTCTTCTCATCAGTCTTCTTCTCTTCTGTCTTCGTAATCTCGGTTGGTTTTACAACCGGCACCTCCTCTTCGAACTTATAGTCGTCTGTATTTACCGAATCGGACTTTACGGTGTCTTGCTGCAGATGTGTCGTGTCTTTCGGAGGCTGTGGCTTATCGGGTAAAGAAACGTTGATCGTGTCTGACTTGGCTTTCAACCTTGAATTGATAAGCTCTTTTATCGACATGCCGGTGTGCTCTTCCTGTTGTCTCCTTTCGGTGATGGCTTTCGCCTGTTGAACTTCCTTGCGGCGGGTAGATGGAGTAAATACCTGCCTGTCGTAATTAAAGTTATTCTGCAGGAAGATCTCGCTCGACATGTTCTTTGCAAGAACAACAGCGAGTTTTCGATCCGCAAAGTTCACATCGTACTCCTCGATGTTCGTATTAAAGTTCGTTATCTGGCTATAGATACCTGTCGATAACCTGTATTTGAACAGGTTCATGATGCCACGCTGATCGCTTAGATAATAGAACGTGTCCTCATCAGCGGCGATCGGTCTTACATCTTTACTAACAGTATTCGTGATCTTCTTTACAGTATTGTTGTCGGTCGAATCGAGGTCGTACATGTAAAGGTTGTATTTACCGGAGAGTGTACGATACCCTTTCACGATCGTCGTAACTGAATCGGTTGTACGATTAGAGCTGAATACGATCCGGTTTGTATTCGGAATGAATGAAGGATCGAGATCATCGTAAAGATCGTTTGTCAAACGACGTGTTCTGTCGCGACGGCTGCTCAGCAGGAAAAGATCATTCTGACCTTCGAAGTCGGCGCTCAACACGATCAACCTTCCGTTACCTGAAAAGTCGAAGCTCCGAACATTACTGAATCTTTCGAGTTCGCGCGGAAGCTTGCTTTTTGTATTGAGATCATACAGCCAAAAAACATATCCACCTTGTTTCACGCCGATCACACCCAGTGTATTCGGGTCGGCCCAGCTGATCAGCGGCACACGAATGTCGATATCCTGCTTGATCACTTTCGTTCCTCCCGAAAGAACAGTCGACTCACGACCACTCTCGAGCGACTTCACGATGATCTTGAAAGTACCGCGATCATTCACAGCGTAAGCAATCCTCTTTCCATCCGGGCTGATCTTCACCGTAGGGAAGATCGTTGTCTTGTTGTGACGAGGCGAGAAACGGGTAGAATCGCCGGGAGCTACATAGCTCTGGCTGATGCGCTGCGCTTGCGATAGATAGAATTGCTTCCAGTCGGCGATCAACTGACGGAACGGAATTCCCAACGTTATGAGAATACTCTTTTGCTCGTTGCGGATAACGCGCGTATAGTTTAGGATGTTAGATACGCTGCTCTTGCCATACTTTTCTACGATGTAGTTCCAGATCGATTGTCCCACAAGCGCTGCATCGGGGCCTTTCATTTTCAGTGCGCGATTCACTTTGCGGCTAACAACAAGCTGACGAACGAAGTCATCCATTTCGTTGCTCCAGCCTTTGGCAGCATACAGTGAAGCGCCGTCGATAAACCATTCGGGCAAGTTCAACAGCACTGCATTCTGAAACATGTCTTTCAAGCTTCCGCCGAACATCATTTCATTTACCATGAGATCCGACATCTTATAAAGAAGCTCTTCTTTGAATTCGTCGATATTCCCAGGGTGGGCAATCTCCACGTAAGGCTGAATGAATTCAGTTTCGCCACCAACATGGAATTGCTGTTCGCTAAGACCTACGTTGCTCTGCTGCTTTTCTGTAACCGAGTTATAGAGAAATACTTTTGTTTTGAGATATGGCGGATAGCCTATGAGATCCGTGATACGATCGAACTCCGATTCGAGAAATTGAATTGCCTCCTGTGCGACTTTTCTCCGGTTGTCGTAGTAGTACACATCGAAGTTCTCCGAACTAAGGTATTGCCAGTCGAATTTCTTGTATTGAATACGATTTCGCCCGAAGACCTCGCGGGCCTGTTGGGCTAGGGAGGAAAGGCTTAGGAAAATAAGGATGATGACTACAAAGGACCTGGACAACCAGCGCATAATTCAATCTCGGAACTTCGAATATAACGCATAAAATCGACTAATATTTATGTCATTTTTAATTTGAAGTCCTCTTTCCAGGTAGTCACAAAGTATGCCGGATGACCATGGGGCGAGGCTCACTCCCTTGGTCCCCATCCCATTGAAAATCAGCACGTTTTTGTGATCCGGGTGCGGTCCCACGATCGGCCGCCGGTCGGGAGTTGTGGGTCGGATACCCCAGCTCTGGGTAGTGGTTGTGTAACGGATAGTCAGGAGCGAATCGAGTTTTTCTACAAGTTCTTTTCGGCCGGCTTCGGAAACGCCTGGGGTTATGTCGTGGCTATAAGTAGCGCCAACGCGCCATGAGTCTCCGACCGGCACGATGTACACACCCCGGTTGAAAATAACCGGTGGTCTTTTCGGTAGTTCTATGTTGATGGTCTCGCCTTTCAATTCTCGGACAGGTACCCAACTAAAGAGCGGGTTGTCTTTAATTTTATTGCCTTCGCAGAAGATTATTGCTTTGGCTTGATATTCTTGATAAGTGACGTCGTCGGATATTTTAAGTTGGTCGTGATCGAACTTTGTTTCGACGGTAAAAAGTTTTTTTGTTGATCCCAGGAACTTGATGGTATCGATATACCCGCTCGACTTTAAAACAACACCACCGAGCTTGTCATTAATAAAATCACCATAGCGACTGGTAGTGTAAACTTCTTCGGAGGAACTGGACCAGTCATTTTGTTCCGCTATCGAAAGAAAAGGAATAACGATCGGCATTGAATGAAAGAATTTTTCGCCGGTAACTCTTTCAGCTTCCTTGTAGAAATCAAATAGGTATGGGAACAACACATCGGCATTCCATGTGCGGGTCATCAACTTACCGGTAACGGGATTGAACAGCCCTGCAGCAACACGTGATGCCTGGTGTTCATGCGGCTCATCAAAGATCACCACCGTGAAGCCTCGCCTCCGCAACTGCAGCGCAAGCGTGGCGCCGGCAATGCCGAAGCCCACAATGATGTAATCGATGTGCTTGATGCACTAATATATGGAATGCATGTCATCCCCGCCCAGCCTATGAAAAACCAATCTTGTCCTTGACTAGCGGGGACCCCCTGGAAATTAAAATGCTAACTTTGTCCCATGCTTTCTATCCAGACTTTCGAGTTCAACCCGTTCTCCGAAAATACCTACGTTCTCCACGACGAGACCGGCGAGGCTGTCGTGATCGATGTCGGATGTTACGAGCGCGAGGAGGAAAAGGAACTGTCTGATTTCATCGCACAGAAGGATCTTACTGTTAAAGCAATATGGAACACGCACTCACATATCGATCACATCCTCGGGTCGTATTATGTGAAAGACAAATACAAGATCCCGCTGCTCATTCATCGTCTCGATGAGACCACCCTTCGCATGGGAAAAATAAGTGCGCAGATGTATGGCATGAACCGGTATACCGATGTTACCGCCGATGGATTTATTTCCGAAGGCGAGCCATTGAAGTTTGGGAACCAGTCGTTCGAAGTTTTATTTATTCCTGGTCATGCACCCGGTCACGTTGGATTTTATCATGCCCAACAAAAAGTGCTGTTCGGTGGCGATGTTCTGTTCTTCCGTAGTATTGGTCGTACAGACTTACCCGGTGGCAATCATGATACGTTGATCGAAAGCATTCATAAAAAAATATTCACGCTGCCGGATGATGTTGTTGTGTACCCGGGCCATGGACCGACAACAACGGTAGGAGAGGAGAAAGTCGAGAATCCATTCTGTGCCCTTACCCTGAGATAAATGTCTTTGCTACGTCATCTTCCAAACGCGCTTACGTGTTGCAATCTTTTGTGTGGTGTGCTGGGTATTGTGTTTGTGCAAACAATTGAGCCGATCTGGTTCATTGCCCTGGCTTGCGTGTTTGATTTCCTTGATGGATTTGTCGCGAGATCATTAAAAGTGAGTTCGCCTATTGGCAAAGAGCTCGATTCGCTCGCCGATATGGTGACGTTCGGAGTGTTGCCGACGATCGTTTGGTACAATTTGATCGATCACGAAACATATAAATACGTGGCCTTGCTGATAGCGGTCGGCTCAGCCCTGCGCCTTGCTAAGTTCAACATAGATGAGCGCCAGTCCGACGGATTTATTGGCGTCCCTACCCCGGCGAATGCGCTCTTCCTGGTAGCATTCCCTTACCTTTTCAAAGATCTTACAGTTCCGATCGAGATCTCAATCCCGGTCATTTTACTGTTCTCGTGGCTCATGGTATCGCCATTAAGGCTGTTTGCCCTGAAATTCAAGAATTTTAATTGGAAGGGTAACGAACTGCGATTTACCTTCCTCATCGCCGCCGTATTACTGATCGGTATTTTTAAGGTAGCAGGAGTAGCTTTAGCCATAATATTATACATCCTCGCATCGTTAATCACAGGCTGGCGGCGTGGAGAGGTAGTTTCTTAAATCTTTGTTCCGTGCGTTCAGTGTTTTCCGTGAGAAACCTACTCCTATGGCTGGTCATCCTGCCGTTGTACGCGCACGCCCAATCGTCGATCACTTTCCGCGACGGCATCTGGCTCAAATTCAAGGTTAAGGAAAACGGCATCTTTCGGATCACATTCAACGACCTTAAGAATGCAGGCGTCGATCCCTCTACCATCGACCCGACAATGATCCATCTTTATTCTTATCCAACCGGCATGCTGCCGCAAGCTAACAGTGCCCCGCGAGCCTCCAGCATTCCCCAGGTGGCGATAACCGTTACAGGCGAATCCGATGGGAAGTTCGACAGCGGTGATGAGATCCTCTTTTATGGGCAAAGCTCAGACTATGTTCGCTACAACAATTCGAAAAACATCTTTAGCTATGAGAACAATCTCTATAGCGACGATAACTTCTACTTCCTGCGAATAGCCAACGTAAAAGGAGAACGAATTCAAAAGTCAGAGCTCAATGCCGGTGGTCGCAACGTTGTGAATGAATACATGGACTACGGTTACTACGAGACCGACCAGTATAACGATCTCAAGTCGGGGCGCGACTGGTTTGGCGAACAGTTCGATGTAAAGAACGAGATCACTATCCGGTTCACGATGCCTGGCATTGTTCCAAATTCTGAAGTTCGTTTTGTCTCTAACCTCATGGCCCAATCCTATGAGTATTCATATTTCAAGATCTTTTGGAACAACAACCAGATCCTGGATAAAAAAATGGATACCATTCCACAAACAACATACGGACCCAAAGGATCTTACGGCATCGATACACTTACGCTGAACTCAAGCTCGATCAGTGCTGCATCGGCAACCGACCAGGACATCAAGATCAATTTCACAAAGGGAGGTGGCAACAGGTCGGTCGGATATCTCAATTACATCCTCTTCACATTAAAGCGGAAGATCTCGATGTATAACAGCACGAACTTCATTCACGTGCCTTCGAACGACAACGCCGAATCGGATATCGCAATCGAATCGTTCCCTTCCGATGGACTCGTTTGGGATATTACCGATCCGTTTGTTGTGCAGGAAATGAACGTCGCTTCCGGCAAGTTTGCCTCGCCTACCGATACCAATCATACATTCGTTGTATTCACAACCGGCGACATTAAAAGTCCAGAGTTCGTTGAGAACGTCCCATCACAGGATCTTCACGGCATGAACACGCCTTCGCTGCTCATCGTTACTCATCCCAATTTTCTCTCGGAAGCAAACCGGCTCGCGTCCCACCGTGCGGCTACTTATGGTATCGATGTAAACGTCGTAACCGTTGGCCAGATCTATAACGAATATTCCGGCGGCAGGCAGGACATTACCGCCATCCGCGACTTCGCCCGTAGCCTGTACCTGAAAGAACCGGGTAAGCTCCAAAACCTGCTGCTGTTCGGGCGTGGCTCTTACGATTACAAAGACCGCGTGTTCAATAACTCCAACTTCGTACCGATCTATGAATCGAGAAATTCTTTGGACCCGCTGCTCACTTACTCTTCGGACGATTACTACGGCTTCTTCGAAGAGAACGAAGGACTTTGGTTGGAGAACCTCACCAACAATCACACATTGGATATCGGTGTGGGACGACTTCCGATCACGAGCACAGAACAGGCGTCTATACTTGTCGACAAGCTGATCGCATACGATAAGAAATCGGAGAAGTCCCTGTGGAAGCAGAGAGTTCTTTTCGTTGCCGACGACGGCGATTGGAACGTTCACCAGGACCAGGCCGAGGAGCTTGCGGAGCTGTTCGAGACGGTTTATAAAAATTACAATACTTCGAAAGTCTATCTCGATGCTTATGAGCAAGTGAATTATGCTGCCGGTCAGCAATCGCCCAAGGCGAAAGAAGCACTCGACCTCGAATTGAATCGCGGTTATGATATCGTTAACTACACCGGTCACGGCTCCGAAAGAGTATGGATGCAGGAACGCATCCTCGATCCCGAGACACCAACAACCATGAGGAACAACGGTCGCCTTCCATTGTTCTTAACGGCCACTTGCGAGTTCGGTCGTCACGACGATCCATTGCTGATCTCAACTGCAGAAGGGTTGCTGAATAAGAAGAATGGCGGCGCTATTGGTCTCGTTACTACAGCGCGCCCGGTAAATACGATCACCAACTCGGTACTGAATAAGGCATTTTATGCGGCGTTCTTCGAAGAGACTCCGAACATCAAAGACCTCGGCGCGATCTTCAGGACGACAAAGAACAACAGTGCGAGCGGTGTTGCCAATCGTAACTTCTCGTTGCTTGGCGACCCAAGCATGCACTTTGATCCTCCCAAAGAAACAGCGGTTGTTACATCCGTTCAGACTGCCGACAACTCCGATGTGTTGAAAGCACTTTCAAAGGTCACCGTGATGGGAGAGATCAGGAAAGACGATGTATTGAGTACCGACTTCGATGGGACCATCGATATCGAATTGTTCGACCGTCGTAGCGAGCTGCTCACACTAGGCGACGAAAACGCTCCATTCCCGTACCACCTTTGGGATCACTCGCTCTTCCGCGGCAAGGCAAAAGTTGTTGATGGCGAGTTCGCCGCCGAATTCATTTTGCCCGAAGGGATCTCGGACGACATTCAAAAAGGGAAGATCATGCTCTATGCCTATACATCCGATCACGCCCGCGATGCACAGGGAACATTGCAGAACATACAGGTTGGTGGAACCGATCCCAATCCCGGTGCCGACAACACCAATCCTTCAATAGAGCTTTTCATGGGCGATTCAACGTTTGTAAGTGGAGGATATACCAATTCAGACACGTACCTTATCGGCAAACTATTCGATAAAAGTGGTATCGATATCTCCGGTTACAACAACGGCGTCATGAAAGCGACCCTTGATGGCGACAAAACCTTTATCGTTAACGACTACTTCATCACTAACGTAGACGACTTCACCACAGGCTGGTTTTCATATCCTGTCAATGATCTCGAAGAAGGCCAGCATACGATCACGTTTACTGCGGCCGACACTTATGGAAACATTGGGAATGCGTCTATAACGTTCATTGTTGGCGCCGATGGGGCCCTTGTTGTGGAGGAGCTTTATGCATACCCCAATCCATTCACAGAAGGAACCCCGGCAACCATAGAATTCAAGCACAATAGGGCTGGGGAGGACCTGGAGGTACGGGTAGTGATTTATGACGTTTTGGGCCAATTGGCAGACAGCCGTGAGTTTACCGTAAGTACAAGTACCTATAGAGTAACCCTGTTTGAGTGGAACGGATTTAGCCCTCGAGGAACAAAAATGGGCAACGGAATATACTTGGTTAAGGTCGCGGTTCGTTCAGTCTCAGATGGGGCGAAAAATGACAAAATTGCCAGATTAATTCTCACTAATTGATTACCTTTACCCCCCTAGAAGTTGATTATGAATAAGTTAAGAATCCTGCTCACACTCTGTAGCGGATTTGCTTGCTCTCTGCCTTTACTCGCCCAACCTAACGGAACACTTGTAGGACAGGACAGTACGAATCGCATCATTACAACTGCGGTTCCGTTCCTTACCATTACACCTGATTCTCGTGCAGCTGCAATGGGTGATGCTGGCGTGGCAACTTCTGCCGATGCAAACTCAGCCTACTGGAACTCTGCAAAGCTCGTTCGTATCGATAATGGTTATGGTGGCTCTGCATCTTATACACCATGGCTCGGTAAGATCATCAACGACATGTATATCTTCTATCTCTCGGGATTCTATAAGATCAATCGCGAGCAGGCAGTCGGTGTGTCTATGAAATATTTCGACCTGGGTGAGATCCAGTTCAACAAGGGACCCAATCCCCAGGACCTGTTAGGTCGCTACAATCCTCGTGAAGTTGCAGTAGACGTTACTTATTCACGCTTGCTTACCGAAGACCTCAGCATTGGTGGTTCTATCCGGTACATTCATTCGAATCTTACAGGCTCCGGTATCGCCGGTACTGCCGATTCACGTCCTGGTAACTCGCTCGCTGTAGACCTCGGCGTATTTTATACAAAACAATTGATCTCGAATAACTCCCAGCTCTCACTTGGAGCCAACGTAAGCAACCTCGGTAATAAGATCTCTTATTCGGATGCTGAAAGCAAGGATTTCATTCCTGCCAACCTTCGCATAGGCGGTGCTTACAAAATAGACCTCGATCCATATAACAGCCTTACGTTCGCTCTCGACTTCAATAAGCTTATGGTGCCAAGCCCTTATCCTGGCAGCAAAGCACAGCCATTCCTGAGCGGAACATTCCAATCGTTTACCGATGCCCGCGGCGGTTTCAAAGAAGAGATGCACGAGATCACCACATCATTTGGTCTTGAGTATTGGTACAACCAACTCTTCGCAGGACGCCTGGGTTATTTCTATGAAGCGGCAGACAAGGGCAACAGGAAATACCTCACAGCAGGCCTTGGACTTCGTTACAACCTCTTCGGATTCGATATGGCTTACGTCGTGCCTACCAACAAGCGCGAGCTTCCGACAGCCGAACAGATCCGTGTGACGTTGATGATTGTGATGGCCAAGAGAGCCACCGAAGACGACTCCGTTACTGATTAATTGATTCAGTGATTTGTAATTAATCACGAATTACAAATCACAAATCACTGAATAACGAACTACCCCACGGTCGCCACGAACAGAGATTCCTCGTTAACGTATCTCTCTCCGACCGCCAACAGATCTTTAGCAGTCATAGCATTAATCTTCCTGAACATTTTAGGATAATAATCTTTCGGTAGCCGGTTCAGGTGTATGTTCTTGATCTTGTCTGTAACAGAAAAAGGATTCGCAACTTCCGATTGCAGGGATCCCAAAAAATGATTTCTCGCTATCTCCAGCTCTTCAGCGTCGATCGGCTCTGTCCTCATTCTTTTCATTTCTTTCCTGATCTCCTCAAGTGCAAGATCACGGTTCTCCTTGTTGACGTCGGCTCCGATCACAAAAAAGCTGTCATGGCGGAATGGATTGATCGATGAATAAATGCCGTATGTAAGTCCTTTCTCTTCACGAATATTCTTCATGAGACGCGATCCGAAGTAGCCACCGAGAATGTGATTGTATAACAAAAGATCGGGATACAGGTCGTCGGTACGGTTGAGTGTGCGAACACCGAGTCGTAGCGAAGTTTGCACGCCTTCCTTGGCGATGTGCTCGTTCTTTTTGCCGGGTGTGATTGTATGCTGTTGATTCGAATCCGGGGCCGCGAACGCGAACAATGAGAAGTGACGAAGCACATCTTCCATCGTAACCGAGGGATGTGCTGTAACGAAGATTGCTTCGGGCTTGAATGCAGCCAGGTGAAATGCTTTGAGATCCTCAGGAGTTACGGCGAGCACATCTTTGTCTTCTAACGAAGTTCCATAAGGATGATTACCGAAGATGTTCTTGCGGATCAGTTGAGACACCACGAAGCTGGTCTTCTCTTTATTGATCTTCAGGTTTTGAAGGAAGATGTCCTTCATGAGATCGAGCTCTTCTATATCGAAAGCGGGGGTGCGGATCATCTCCGAAAAAAGCTCCGTAGCTTCTTTCCAGTTCTTCCTGAGCGCATATACGCTTACAGCACTATTGTCGTAACCGGCCGATATCTCGATATGAGCGCCCATTCTGTCGAACGACTCTGCAAGCTGCGATGAGTTTAAACGTGTCGTTCCCTTTTC
Organism: uncultured Ohtaekwangia sp.; assembly: GCA_964490505.1. Taxonomy (GTDB): domain Bacteria; phylum Bacteroidota; class Bacteroidia; order Cytophagales; family Cyclobacteriaceae; genus ELB16-189. The sequence continues at coordinate 103,846 of CAZBCP010000007.1, forward strand.
GAGCATATTCGATGTGAAATGGGAAACGCCAGCCTTCGGCTCATGCCATTTTCCCGACCTGAACATCAGCTCGATCTTTAATATGTCCTGCTTTACTTCGGGAATAAGAAATACGGGTATACCATTGATATCTGCCGACTGGTAGCCTGGCAACTCGAAAGTATTTGACTTGATGAAGGAAGGAGCTACTGATCTATCGAGCATCTTTAAAGAGGCACATTAACGTGTCGTTCGGCGTGATATGAAGAACGCACTAATGGTCCCGATTCAACGTATTTCAATCCACGTTTCAAACCTTCTTCGCGGTACATTTCAAAGGTATCGGGATGAATGAACTCGGCAACTTCGAGGTGCATTTTGGTCGGCTGCAGGTACTGACCGAGCGTGAGTATCATCAGGCCATTCGCGGCGAGGTCGTCCATCGCCTTGAATACTTCCTCTTTCGTTTCGCCAACTCCCAGCATGATACCGGACTTCGTGCGTTTACCGGCTTCGCGGATCCTGCGGATCTGTTCGAGGCTGCGTTCGTATTTCGCCTGCGGACGAACGATGCGATACAGTCTTCCAACTGTTTCCATGTTATGCGACACAACCTCTTGTCCACCCTCGATCATCCGATAGAGAGCATCCCAGTTTCCTTTCGTATCGGGAATTAAAGTCTCAATGGTTGTTTCGGGATTCAGAGCTTTGGTTTGAACCACGGTCTGGTACCAGATCTCCGCTCCGCGATCTTTTAACTCGTCGCGATTAACGGAAGTGATAACTGCGTGCTTCACACCCATAAGCTTGATGGCTTCGGCTACACGCCGCGGTTCGTCAGCATCGTATTCGGTAGGACGCCCCGTTGCCACCGCACAAAAAGTGCAGCTGCGGGTACAGATATTTCCCAGGATCATGAAAGTAGCCGTGCCGGCACCCCAGCATTCGCCCATGTTTGGACAATTACCGCTTTCACAAATAGTGTGGAGCTTATGGGTGTCAACCAGCCGGCGAACCTTCGCATACTCAGGGCCAACGGGCAGCTTAACCCGAAGCCATTCTGGCTTGCGTTTCTTTTGTTCAGGAGAGACAACCGGCAGTTCAATCATAACCTACCATCTAAAACATCCTACTTGCCAATAAGTTCCTTATACTGGGTAGCCGAAAGTAAACCCTCGGGCTTACCGGAAAGCTCCACTTTTATCATCCATCCGTCTCCGTAGGGGTCTTCGTTTACCTTTTCGGGGTTCGCTTCGAGAGCCTTGTTCACTTCGGCAACCTTTCCGGCCACGGGCATATAAAGATCGGATACGGTTTTAACGGCCTCTACAGTACCGAACACCTCGTGCTGGGCCACGGCCTGGCCTAACGTGGTGATGTCCACATAAACGATATCGCCAAGTTCGCCCTGGGCAAAATCTGTGATTCCAACGGTAGCAATATTGCCCTCTATTTTAATCCATTCGTGGTCTTTAGTGTAGTGAAGGGAGTCGGGAACGTTCATCTTTTTTAATTTTTGTGGGTCAAAAATAGGTGTTTTTGAGGATTTAAGATTTAAGATGTTTGATTTAAGATTCTGGCCAAATCCTAAATCTCAATTTTTAAATCTTAAATCTTAAATCTACTGTGCGAGATTGAATAAGATCTTCGTCCCGAATTTGGTGGTCGCCCGTGGGAATGAATTTGAGACCAGGGGCTGGTTGATGTTCCTGTCGAAATACAGCTGGATGTTGAGTTTCTGATTTACAACGTAGCTGATGTTCGGCCGGATCTGGATGTTGATGTTACCGTTCGTTACAACGTTCACTTCGTCGAGCTTACGCTGGATCGTCTGGCTGTTGTTGACGCTCATATTGAGCTTGAACGTCACGTCGTTCTTCAAAGTGATGATCCTTCCCTGGTCGCGGAACGGCAACCTGAGATTGTTCTTTGTGTAACCTACTTCAACCACCCAGTCCTTGGTGTTCATTTCAGTTATCTGGGCATTCGAAATATTCAACGACACATCCCTTTTTGTTTTGTATTCGAAGCGTGCCGTGAGCTTGTTCTTTGTTCTAACGTTCACACCGATCAAAGGAGCGAATGTTTCTGAGATCATCACCTGGCTGATCACATAGATAGGCACCACGTTGCCCGTCTCAGGGTTTATTACATTCCCAAAGTTGCTTCCTGTATTGTAGTCCTTCAGCGGAATGTTCGCCACATCGCTATACTGCAGCGAGTTCGTAAAGTTCGTCACCGAGTATGTCGATGTATACGCGTGACTCAACGTGATCGACTGGAACACATCTTTCAACTTCCCGATCTTATTCAAACCATTGTAGTCGAGACGCCAGTTCGGTATCGGCATTTGTGGGAATGGCGTCAAAGCCTGCGTGCTCGCGCTCTTGCCTGTGTAGGCTGCAATAAATGCGGGGATCAACACATCCTGGGATTGTTTATTGTAACCTGAAAGATTCAACGCTTCGAATCTCTGTTGTACGGTCTCGATATTTCCAGCAAAAGTTTCAAACACCGACGAATTGATGCTATTGTTGTTGGCGAAGGCCGTTCGAATGCTGTTGATCGAGACGCGATAAGAGCCCATTCGCGTTGGGCTCAACGCCCGGAAGTCGTTCACGAGCGAATATGTTCCGTCGGCATTCGTAAGCGTATCCACCCATCGATAGATCTCCTGGAACGAAGTATTTGAATTTCGTTTCACGTCGAGCTGGATCTTCAGATCGGTGGCCGGTTCAACGTTGGCCCGCAGGCTCAGGTCCTGTGTTTGGGTTTGACTGAACGGCGTCGTAAGTCGTGTGTTTCGCGTGAGATACTGCTGGTAGTTAACAGGATCCACGTTCTGCTTTCCCAGCACGAAGCCCCATCCCGGCTGCGACCAGTTCTTATCCATACCAAACAGGTAGGGCGACTCCGTGAAACCGGGAAGTATCGTTCCTTCGGAGATCGTATAAGTACCCGTAATATTTCGCACCGACATTGCCAGGCGCAGCAGTGCTTTAAGTCCCTTCAGCTCCGGTGGCTTGCGCACTGTGTCCGGTTGTGCCTTCGCAGCCTTCGCTTTCTCAAGAGGCGTCAGGGGTCGTTTTGGTGTATTGATGTCTTTAAGGAAACCGATCTTGTTATAGAGCTTCGTAAGATCTACACGACCATTGACGGCCTGGTCGCGGTTGTTCTGAATGATGTTACCCATATTCAGGTTAGCACGATCGGCACTGTCGCTGCTGATAGCGAGCGGACCGGCCTTCCATGAATAACCGACGTTGTATCGATATTCTGCGCCAAGCCAGTTTGTAAGAGGGAATTTTTCGAACGGCAGAGTATAGTTCGCAGTTGCTGTTTGATCGAATGCCTTCATACGTCCGAAGCTTTTCAGGTTTCGAACAACCGAATCTTGTTTCTCTTTCGTGTCGATGTCGCCATCGGGTTCGTCGATGATCGCATTCACACGGGCGCTATAATCCAGTGTGAGCGCCTTCGTAAGACTCCATCGTGCATTATAGAACCTGTTGAACACAAAATACTTCTGGAAGTTCGGCAACATCAGCTGTGTTTCGCCCGGTGCATTTCGATAGACGATCTTGGAAAAAGACCTGTCAAGCTCCGCTCGCACCGTTACGTTCGTCGGCCATGGATTGAAATTCAGTTCCTTGATCAGTTGCATGTACGGCGACTTCATACCCTTCGCATTCTTGAATGGCTCGAAGCCTTTGAACGTCGGCGTGTATTGCCAGGCGACGCCGCCCTTTACATTTCGCTTCGTATTCTCCTGCAGGTTGAAGTTGGTCTGTGTGGCTTCACTATAAGCGTACGTGAACGAGAAGTTCTCGAGGTCCCAGACGTGTACAGGCGACTCTTTATTAAGCTTCACCTTTCGAACGTTGGTAAAGTTCAGACTGCGCCGGACAGACTTATCCTGTATAAGTTTTTTATAGGCTGTTTTATCGGCTTCGTTGGTGAATGATAGTAGTGCGGCGTCAAGCCGCGTGTCGGGGTTGGCGGGATCGTAGTTTGGATTAATGATCTTGCTTTCGTAGCTGGCGAATACGGGAATGCTCAACCCAGCCTTCTTCGGTAGAAGCTTGTCCAATTGAACGTTTGCAGATATATCGTACGATGTTGTTACGGAGCGTGAACGTTCGTAGATCTTCGATTGAACCCCGCCATAACCGTAAGTGGTGTGACGGATAGACCCGGTAACGGTACCGAGATCGGCAAGCTTCGCACTTAGGACCATGTTCGATGCCCAACCCGCCGTTCTGTCAAAGTCAGTCAATCGAAGTTCGTTGGCCCAGATACAAACGTCATGTGCTTTACCATCCGACGATCTTGGATTTCGTACACCGATCATCATCAGTTTCACCTGGCTCATGTCTGGTCGACCTAATATTCGGATACCATGCTTGCCTACCATTTTCGGCCCAGCCCGCGGATAGACCTCCGTTAAGCTTGCCGTTGGATCCGTTCCGTTCTCCTTTGCCGAGTTGATCTCGCGGTCGCGCGTTGCTTTGAGCGCATAAAGTTCATTGAGATCGAGATCGATGTCGTTTGCTTCCGGCCACACAGCCTCCAGGGTGTTCGATCGCGCCGGCGTAACTTTTAACGGTACTTCAATTTCATAATAGTTCTGATCGAAGTCGGTACCGAGACGAAGAAATCCAGTCAATTCATCATCAGCCAGCGGCTTGGCAGGGTTTGGCGAGTGTGCACTGAAGAACATCTTGATCCTTCCGTAGTTGAAGAAGTCTAACGTAACGTTCTTATAGATCGAGCGCGCGTCGCCATCGGGGAGGTCTGTTACGCACACCTGGACGGCCTGTTCGTTCAAGCGGCGTTGTTGTACTGAAGTAATATCACGGTCGCGACGGAGCGGAGGAACGTACGCCGGTTTGGTATCATTCTCTTTTCCGTTCTCTTCAACGTTCACAACGGAAACGGAAAAGTTATCGAGGTTCGGTTCGAGCGGCTCCGCCAGTTGCGACTCCTCGAGGTTTCCGGTATAACGTCTCCAACGGTTACCGACAGAACGGAAGTTTGCGAGACGAAGCACGACAGGCTGTTTGAAACCAGTCATATACATCCTGATGTATTTGATCGACTTGAAGTCGGTGATATCGCCAACCTTCTCGTCGAATTGTCTTACCGGGATACGGAACAAATACCACGTTACGGGATCACCATCGATCGAAACATCGATCTTATCAAAAATATACTTACGGCCCACACTCAGGGTCGATGGTTTGAGGTCTATGTTATAAACATAGTACGATTCTTTATCGTCACCGAGCGTGTTATCGGCGTTAAGGTCTTCGCTATCGGGAATGGTTGTCGATGCTTGCGGTACCGCCGTTCCACCACCGGCAACAGGAGAGTTGTTCTCTTGTCCACTGAAGTTTTTATAGCGACCGAGTACTGTAGCATTCTCGGCATCGTACTCCGGATTCAAAAAGTGCTTGAAGTCGTCGGCAGAAGGATCGGCTTGAATTTTATTGAGTGCTTCGCCTGTAACCTGTGGTATTTTTGACAAGAAATCGGCGGCGAATTTTGTCTGCTCTACAGTATTGTTAGCACCATCCATACCGACGTCCTGGTTCGGTCGCGACGAAGGATCGTTCGCAAAAGCATCGTTCAGATATTGCTGATCGGTAACATAACCCCACTTCGTTTCCGTTACGTTGCTGTTGAGATTGCCGTCGGCAGGCAAGCCGTTCTCGAAACCGAACTTGCCATCACGAATAAGATCTTCCGAAAGGTTACCCATGTGGAATATGAGCTGTCCACCGGAGTTGTTCGAAGTTGCACCGGGCGTGCCATCATCTACAATTCCTCGTGGTGTGTTGATGAACGGATCGAGCATCCAGAACTCGATGTATTCAACGTTCGCCTTATCGAAGTCGACCTCCGAACGAATGGCGGTCATCATACCGGCCCAGTTCGTCTCGGGTCTCAGCAACTTTCCATTGGCATCGAGCTCTGTTGTGTAGTTGTATGGTCCACGCTCCGAAGGAAAGTAGGCCACGTCGAGGATCTGTTCGTTGAAGTTCCCAAGCGTCTGGTCGCGATAAGGGAAGATCTCCTGCGGCCCAACCTTTCTTACGTAGTGGTTCTGCAACGCCTCATCGGTAATGTTATCGGGACGAAGACTTCTGCCGTTCGGCAAATAGAATACAGAGTTATCGACCTGGTACCATGAAAGTTTGGCGCGTTTGAAACCAGCGCTCAGGTCATCCACCGCTCCGTTCGATGCGTCGAAACGATTATCAGGCGTCTTCGGCACGGTCGACAGCTTCCACGATACACGATTCAACAAGCTCGTTGGCGTTGCGGTGTTCTCGAAGTCGTCGATGAACGATGTTCCTTCGCCTTGCACGATGTTCGAGGTACCGGGCAATAGTTGGGCAAACTCGGCATTAAGGTTGACTGTCGATGTTTCCTTCGTTTGAAGGAACGGCAGGGCGTCCACCATCTTCGTCAGGAAGCGGGAGTTCTTCTTAACGTTCAGGTCCACTCCATACTGGAAGTTTCGGGCTGGTTCGGTACCGATCAGGTTACGGCTGATGAGCGGACGTTCATTATAGTACAATACAGTGGAACCGATGTTAATGTCTTCGCTCAATCGATAATCGAAACGAGTACCAAGCAGCGATCGGGTCTGGAACGCAAATGGATCTTGTTGCTCGTAGGTGATGTTGATGTCTTTACCGGAACTGAGAATACCTTCGTTAAGGATCGTCACTTTACCGAAAGTATAATCGACAGTGTAATCCGCACCTTCACGCAATGGCGTTCCACCGGCATATACCTTTACAGAACCTTGCGTGATGTTGAAGCCCTGTATAATGATCTCTTTTCCGGAACCGCTCTTGAACGTACCGACGAGATAGAATTTATTCTTCGTGGCAACGAGTTCTGCTTCCGCCTTCGTTGTATGATAAAGCGTATCGTAAACGTATTTATTGATCAGGTAATCGCGCTGCGAAGCTGCTTCCTGCGGATTGTTGAAGAGATTTCGAAGCGGCTTATTGAATGGTTCGAGATAAGGGAAGATGATCAAACCCGTCTCCGAATTGACCGTGAGCTTATCGACAAAGTCGAAGTTGCCGTCGGGTTGCGGGTCGTTGTAGGGATTCAACCTGTCGAGACCCAATACTTCGATCAACTGTTTCGTTTTGGCATAAGTTCCTTCCTGTAAGGTGGGGTTATCGATACCTGTACGGTCATCACGATAGATAACACGGAGTTGGAATCCGTCGCGGGTAAGTCCCTGTACGTTGAGGTTGTAGATGTTCTTCATCATCAGGTTCCACGTGGGGATAATTGCTCCGCGGCTGTCCTTCACGTTAACCTTCTTCGGACGAAGCATCTTAAGGAACACTACTTCTTCTTCGCCAAGGTTGGAATAGTCTTCGGTCAATTCACCAACCTGGTAGCGGGTTCCGTTGTAGGTATATTCGAAAGCAACGGCGATCGATTCGTCATTCTGAAGCTTCCGCGAGAGTGTGATGTAGCCAAGTTCTTTGTGGAATGTGAATTCGGTAGTTGCAAGCTTTCGTGCACTGGTGATCTTTTCGTAGTCGAGACCTCCACTGAAACCCATTCCGTCGAGCAGGCTGTTGATGTTATCGGCATTCCTGGAAACGCCGTTCAGTTTTGGGAACAGATCGTTGGCGGTATTATTTGCGGGAATAAAATCTCCGTTACCAGTTAGAACATTTGAATACGGATCTCCTTCACCCATATCCATAAAGCCGACGACGTTGCGAAGTGTTTGCGTATCGTTCTGCCGATTCATGAGATACACTTCAACACGCGTGATATTGATACCCGATGTTACCTGTGGCAGCGAGCTCAACCATTTTTCAAAGTTATTGCGGAAGAATTGCGACAGGAAGAAGTGGCGGTTGTCGTCGTAGTTTGAACCGACAACTTCAAAGGGTCGTCCTTGCGAAGTACCGTTGGTGCTACCGGACACAACGATCGAGTTTTGCTTACCGCGTTGGGTGGTTGCTATCGAAGTAACAAACAGTTTGCCGAACTGCATCTGAGCTTTTACACCGAACAGGTTTTGAGCGCCCGTGATCAAACTGTTGTTGAGGGGCAGGCTTACGTTACCCAACTCAAGTTTCTTCAGGATGTCTTCCTTGAAACCTGTGTATTCGACCTTCATGTTGTTCTGGAAGTCGAATGAGTTATTGTTATCGAAGTTTGTTGTTACGTTCAGCTTCTCGCCGATCTTGCCAACTACACTCAAGCTGATCTGCTGATCGAATTCGAAACCTCCGTTTCGTTGCTGCCGCAATGGTATAGCGGGGTTCTTGATGTTCTGGAACGATGCGCCGAAGTCGAGTGTAACGAAGCCACGGGGAATGATCTCGACGTAACTGCCTCCGAAGATCCTGTCGAGCACGGGGCTGATGTAGATCCTTGGAATGAGGTTGCGTGAGCTTACGGCACTTTCGCCGTCAAGGGCTTTCGTTCGTGTTTGCCAATAGTCTTGTACCTGCAGCTTCGTCTGGTGTTGATTGAATTGTCCAAACGACATTGCGTTCCGCGGACGATAGGGAACTGTTCCCATGTTCTCCTGGATGGTATAATTCCTCCCGGTGTCTATCTCCAGGTCGGTCTTTAACGACGGTGGGTTCTTTAAAAAGAAGGGGGAGGGCGACGAGTAGTTCGAGAACGGATCGCCATACCGGTCGCGGTAACGGAAAGATGGTTTGTAGGGATTATTGGATTTGTACCGGGTGGTATCTACGTCGGTGCTATCGCGCTGCTGACCAAGTACAGAATGGGGTGCCAGATATGTTAGGAGCAACATACCCAGTCCAAATATGAACTGACAATTCCGTTGGCTTAGGTTCAATCGTAGGTCAGGCGTTTTTCAAAGCTTGCTTTACCAAATCCTCCAAAGTAAGGCTATTTCCTGATTTTTTCAGGACCGTATCCAGGCTTTTTTCGGCCGCTACCCGGGCAATACCCAGGGTCATTAAGGCTGTTAACGCCTCTTGTTTCATCTTATTGTATGATGGCGTTATACCTGTTGTGATTTCGTCTCCGGCCTCTTTTTTCAGCTTGTCTTTGAGCTCTAGAATGAGCCTTTGGGCAGTCTTTCCTCCAATGCCTTTGATCGACTGTAATGTTGCGGCATCTTCCCGTATGATAGCCGTGCGAAGCTCGACGGGAGGCATGTAGCTAAGGACTACCATTGCTGTGCTGGGACCGATACCGTTAACCGATATCAGGTTCTGGAACATCTGCTTTTCCTGATCCGACCCGAAGCCGAACAGGATCTGTGCGTCTTCGCGAACATGCAGGTAGGTCGATAGCTTTATGTCTTCGGCACCGTGCCCACCGGCAGGCAGGTCTTTTACCTGCGAAAACGTATTGAGTGAAATTTGTACCTGGTAGCCTACGCCGTTCACGTCGATGATGAGATGGGTAGGGTCTTTGTGGACTAACTTACCTTTGAGATATGCTATCATGGGGAGGTGAGGAGGTGAGGATGTGAAGAGATGAAGATGTGAAGAGGGATTTCTTCACCTCTTCATCTCCTCACATCTTCACATCATAAATGATCATTCTTTTCGTGTATCTGCGCATCAACAACAGCAATGGCTGCCATATTCACGATCTCGCGAATGGAGCTTCCGAGCTGGAGAACGTGCACCGGTTTTTTCATTCCAAGAAGTATCGGACCGATCGCTTCGGCTCCGCCTATCTCCATCAATAACTTATACGCAATGTTTGCCGACGCAAGATTTGGGAACACTAATGTGTTGGCGCCTTCTTTTGCCAATGCACTGAAAGGATATAGCTCTTGCTGAAGATCTTTTCTCAAGGCAACGTTTGCCTGGACCTCACCTTCGATAATGATGTCCTTGTATTTTTCTTTGGCAAGCCTCGTTGCTTCGCTGGTCTTATCGGGAATCACACCCCTGTTAGATCCGAAGTTGCTGTATGAAAGAACAGCCACTCGTGGCTCTGCTCCGAAGAAGCGTGCGCCTCGTGCGGTGAGACCAATAATTTCAACGAGCTCGTCCGGTGTAGGATCTACGTTCACGGTACAATCACCAAAGAAGAAATTACCTTTTTTATTCATGATGATGTACATACCGGCTACGCGTTTCACGCCCGGCGCCATTCCAATGATCTGCAATGCAGGCGAGATCACCTTCGAATAATCTCTTGTTAAACCCGAGATCAGCGCATCGGCATCGCCGCGTTCCACCATCATTGCTCCGAAGGCATTGCGTGTTTGCATGAGCTTGCGCGCATCGAAGTACGTCATGCCCTTCCTCTGTCTCTTTTCGAAGAGGACCTGTGCATAGTTATCGACCGTTTCTTGTTCTTCTCGTGGATCGATGATCTTACACGCTTCGAGATCGAGCTTATATTCTTCGATAAGTTTCGCGATCTGTTCGCGATTGCCGAGAAGTATAGGTACAGCAATGCCTTCGTCTTGCAAAACCTGCGCGGCCTTCAGGATCTTATGGTTGTCGGCTTCGGCAAAAACGACGCGCCTCGGATTTTCTTTCGCCTGTTCTATGATACGCGAAGTCAGCTTCTCATCGATACCGATGCGCTTCAGCAACGAATGATGATAGGCACCCCAATCGGTGATAGGGTTTGTTGCCATACCGGATTCCATGGCGGCTTTTGCTACAGCAGGAGATACAGTTGTTATCAGTCGTGGATCGAGTGGCTTCGGAATGAGATAGTCGCGACCGAATTGGATCTTCTCGATACCGTATGCTTTGTTCACAATGTCGGGCACGGGTTCTTTCGCAAGAGAAGCCAATGCGTAAACAGCGGCAAGCTTCATGTGCTCATCGATCTCTTTAGCGCGAACATCCAAAGCTCCACGGAAGATATAAGGGAAACCAAGAACGTTGTTCACCTGGTTGGGATGGTCCGATCTTCCGGTCGCCATCACAAGATCAGGTCTTGTGCTCATGGCCAGGTCGTATGCTATTTCGGGATCCGGATTCGCCAATGCAAACACGATAGGATCTTTTGCCATCGCAAGCACGTCGGCGGGAGTAAGCACATTGGCTATCGACAACCCAACGAAAACGTCAGCGCCCTTTATCGCCTCCTGAAGGGTATTTACTTTTCGGCTCGTTACGAACTCACTCTTTATCTTATCGAGACCAGTGCGCGATGTGTTGAGGACGCCCTTACTATCGCACATGATGAGGTTGTCTTTTTTAACCCCAACCGCCATGTAAAGCTTTGCACACGAAATAGCGGCAGCACCTGCGCCATTGATCACCACGATGAGATCACCCATCTTTTTACCTACTACTTCGGCTGCATTTAGCAGCGCGGAACTCGAGATGATCGCCGTTCCATGCTGATCATCGTGCATGATCGGGATATTGATCTTTTCGCGAAGCTCGGTCTCTATCTTAAAACACTCGGGTGCTTTGATATCTTCGAGGTTGATACCACCGAACGTGGGCTCGAGCGCCTTAACGATCTTTATGAACTCATCTGGATCTTCTTCCGCTATCTCGATATCGAAGCTGTCGATGCCCGCATACTTCTTAAACAGAACGGCCTTGCCCTCCATCACCGGCTTCGAAGCTTCAGGACCAATATTGCCCAGCCCGAGCACCGCCGTGCCGTTCGATATTACAGCTACAAGATTGCCCTTGGATGTATACTTATAGACGTCTTGCTTATTGGCCGCGATCTCAAGACAAGGCACCGCCACGCCCGGAGAATATGCCAACGCGAGGTCGAGCTGTGAACTAAGGACTTTGGTGGGTACTACCTCTATTTTGCCAGGCTGTCCCTGCATGTGATAATTGAGGGCGTCCTGCTTACGGATCTTTATCGACATAGTTAAATGGTAAACGGTATTCAGTAACAGTATTCGGTAACGTCGATTCCGAAGAGCTCGGACTTCATCGATAACGAGGTGTACCGATTACTGACTACCGCCTACTGCTTACTTTACTAAAGTAGCAAAGGTAACCCGTTTTATTTAACCGACGCGGTAGCTGACTCCAACTTAAACGTAGACAGTACCACCTCCATCTGTCGCATCATCTCCCGCTGGTCCTTCGAGGGGCCATATACGAAGGCTTCAATGTAAAAGAATTTTCCAGTCGCCTTGTCCGTGAGCGCGTAGGCGAGAAAAGGGCCACCCATCGAAAAATTGTTCGTGCGCCAGAGGCCCCGTATCTCCACTGCATACTCGCCGTTGAAGTTCACCTCCTTCGTAGTTACAGCCTTGTATGGGATCTCGGTCTCCGTAATGAGATAAGTATCCGGACGCTCGGGATCTTCGAACAGATATTTCCGCGCAATATCGTTCCTGAACCTGATGAGATTCTCTGTCTTGAATTGATCGACCGAAGTGTAGTCGGTGCGTGCAATGAAAATGTCTTTATCGTCGTCGACGTTGATCTGCCGTACCCAGATAAAGTCGGGTTCGTTTTGCACAAGCTTGTAGCCGTACGGAATGGTGATGTTGGCGTGGAAATTTTCTTTAACCCACTGCGTCACACCGCCCACAGTTCCTGCATTGAACAATGTTGCGTTCAACCGGTCTTTTTCAACTTTATTAAAAAAGTCGATGAGCTTCTGTCCATTCTTATCCAGTTTCTTAAGAAGATCGTTTTGCGTCTTCGCAAACAGGAACATTACCTGCTGATCTTTTGCATACACGTTCTTATAGGTCTCAATGAACTTGCTTGTATCGGATTCTATTTCATTGATCTGTTCTTGTGTGAAGAGGTTCTTCACGATCTGCGCGCCGGGCCCGGTTTGATCCAATGTAACGACGAAGATCAGGTTCCTCCGTTGTTTCAATACGAAGTTCATTTTGCGCGGATCGACCCACGACATGCGGAAGATACCTTCCTCGCGCGGGAGACCGATCATCTCCTGGTTGAAGATGGAATCCACAGCAATACCAACCTGGCCTTTCCATTGGGCGGAGTCCATGAAAAGATAAATGTCGCCGGGGGCGCCGGCTGCCTTGGGAAGGTTAGCTGCACGATCGCCACCGGTGCCGCATGACACGGCAATGGCCGCGATCGATAGAAGGAGTAAAATACGCATGTAGAATGAAGACAGAGTTTTGCTCATCCTTAATTCAACAAACCCCGGCAAGTCACAGTTCCAGAAATTATTTCACGCAAAGGACGCTAAGGGAATCCATCGCAAAGGATGCAAAAGTTGGCCTCTGCTCCCTTTGCGTCGCATTTCCTTTGCGCTCTTTGCGTGAAAACCTCAACTAACGATCAGCTTTTGACCGGGCTTCAATTCGTTGGATTTAAGATTGTTGAGCGATTTGATCTTTTCTACACTCAGGCCCTGCTTCTTCGAGATATCCCAAAGAGTATCGCCTGGCTGCACGGTGTATGTTTTAGATGATCCTGAAGGCAGTGTGTTTGTTACAGAAGTTGTACTGGCAACGGGCTGACGATCGATCTGTCCAGGCTTCAACCAGATGTTCAGCTTCTGACCAACGCGTATGTTATTCGAGCTAAGATTGTTCCACTTCTTTACGTCCTCAACACGTACTGCATAACGACGAGCGATGGTTCCCAGCACATCGCCGGACTTCACACGATATACCATCATGTCGCGACCGAGTGTGTTGCCGGCAGCATTCTTCGCAAGAGCTTCAACTTTGGCTTTATCAGCTCTCATCGCCGAATCGAGGATCGCAACGCGATTGCTGTCCAATTGCATTTTGGCTGCTAATGGAATGCGGATGATATGTTCTCTTCCATCGGGAAGAACATCGTGTAACACAGAAGGATTAAGTTTTCGATAATCGTCGAGACAAGTGTTGGTCATCTTCGCAAGAGTTTCAAGATGAAGATATCCATTCACACGCAATGTGTCGTTGCTCAATACCTCTTCGCGGGCATCGATAAACAGGTTGTGCTCGGGGGCATGATTCAGTGCATAGACCATGGCTACGTACTGTGGAACGTAAGCGCGTGTTTCACGAGGGAGGTATGGGTAGATCTCCCAGAATGTTTTCTTTCCTCCCGACTTGCGAATTGCACGACGAACATTGCCGGGGCCAGTGTTATAAGCAGCAAGCGCCAACTCCCAATCGTTGAAGATGGTATAGAGCTGCGATAGATATTTGCATGCAGCTTCGGTAGACTTTTCAGGATCCATACGCTCGTCAACGTACCAATCGATCTTCAAACCAACGTGCCGGCCCGTGTACGACATGAATTGCCACAAGCCGACCGCGCGTGCACGCGACACCGCATGTGGTATCAATGCTGATTCAATAACCGAGAGATACTTAAGCTCTTCGGGCATCCCTTTCTCTTTCAGCTTTGCTTCGAACAGAGGAAAGTAAATGTCTTTCTTACGGAGCACATTACGGGTGTGCTCACGATCGCGAATAAGGAAGTAGTTGATGAAGCCGTGCACCTTCTCGTTATAATTAAGAGGCACGTCTTTCTGAAGTGCTAACAGCCTTTCGGTAAGCACCTCTGGAGTTTCATCGGCAGGAACAAACTCCTGGTTGTAGGGTGATGCCACAAAGTTCGGAGTCACGGTGTCGGCAAGGAGCACAACATCATCCTGTTCGATCTCCATGTTTATTGCCAACGAGTCTTCGCTGGCGAGCGGCAAAACGGGAATTGAGTCCGGCTGCTGGGCAAATGCAAAAGCAGGGACCAAAAAAGTTATCAAAACAATCAATCTCTTCATCATCCTCGTCAATTCAATCCCAAAAATACTCTAGAAAATTGGAATAAGTCGTATTCCATAAAGTCGTCGGATAGCACCTGGATGCCGATGGGCAGCCCTTTTGCGTCGTTTCCGCAAGGGAGGGAAATGCCTGGAATGCCAGCTACATTAGCCTGAACGGAGAAAAGATCGGCCAAGTACATTTCGAGCGGGTCATCTGTAAGTTCGCCCAGCTTGAAGGCAGTAGTAGGAGCGGTTGGCATTATAATAAAATTATAATCTTTGAAGATCTCTTTAGTCTTCTCGCGGATCAATCGTCTTACTTTCTGTGCCTTTGTGTAGTAAGCATCGTAGTAGCTGGAGCTTAACACGAAGTTGCCCAACAAGATCCGTCGTTGTACTTCTTTACCGAAGCCTTCTGCTCTTGTTTTCTTATATAATGATTGAAGGTCGGTGATTTCTTTACTTCGGTATCCGTATCGAACACCATCGAACCTCGAAAGGTTGGAGCTTGCTTCGGCGGTTGCCAGTATGTAGTAGGTCGGAAGAATATATTCGAGTAAAGGAAAGTCGATCGCTTCAACCGTATGTCCATGCGATCTCAGCGAATTGATCTTATAGATGATCGAGTCTTTGATCTCTTTTTGCAACGCAGGAGATTCGATGGTCTCTTTGATGTAGGCGACCTTATACTTCAGGTCGGGTTTACCGGCCTTCGAATAAGCGGGCACTTCTCTCTGAGAGACGGTGCTGTCGTATTGGTCAGGACCAGCGATAACCTCGAGCACCAAAGCCACGTCTTCCAGGTTTTTCGAAAACACCCCGATGCAATCAAAGGAAGAGCCATAGGCTACGAGGCCATAACGAGAGATGCGTGAATAAGTGGGCTTGATACCGATCACACCACAGAAAGATGCAGGCTGACGAACCGAGCCACCGGTATCGGAGCCGAGTGACACCTGGCACATATCGGCCATCACGGCAACGGCAGAGCCGCCGGAAGAACCACCAGGAACGCGTGTGTTGTCGACGTCGTTCAACACCGGTCCGAAGGCAGAGTTTTCGTTAGAAGAGCCCATCGCAAATTCATCACAGTTCTGTCGTCCGATAATAATAGCATCTTCATTCAGCAATCGCTGAACGGCGGTAGCATTAAACTGGGAGATGAAGCCGTCGAGGATCTTGCTGCCGGCTTGCAGCGGATGGTCTTTGTATGCGAGTACATCTTTGAGACCGACTACGAGGCCGGCGAGTTTCCCCGCCGTTCCCGTTTTTATCTTCTTGTCGATTTCTGATGCCCGCGCAAGCGCTTCTTCTGCATACACAGAAAGAAAAGCATTGAGGTGCTGCTTACGCGTTATATTGTCGAGGTGATATTGGACCCGCTCAACGCAGGTGAGAGTGCCGTCCTTGAGATCTTTTTGGATATCTAAGAAGTCAGCGTAACGTTTCAAGCTCGGAGGCCACGTTGGCCCTATTAAGCCTTGCCGTCGTCGATCTTCGAAGTTTCTTTAGCTGAGCTTTCGATGTCTTTCTTAACATCGCTCATAGCATCCTTGAACTCACGAACACCTTTTCCTAAGCCTTTCATGAATTCAGGGATCTTCTTAGCACCGAAGAACACGAGAACGAAAAGGCCGATCAGAAGTATCTCCTGGAAACCCACGCCGCCCAAAAACAAAAGAATTGCGTTCATTTTTATAGTAATTAGTCTGTAAAGATACGGGAATGTTTTTGGTAAAAAAAAGCCCGGAAACCAGCGAAATCCTAGTTTCTAAGCCACTGCTGGGGGTCCAGCGCCGTTGGTGGATTATTGTTCTTGTAGATCATAAACCGCAATTCCGAGACGCCATCGCCATTTACCATAAGCTGGCCGATCTCCTGGTTGGCCGTTACCTTGTCGCCACGCTTGACGAACACCTCTTTCATACCGGCATACACCGAGTAATAATCGCCATGGTTTATGATCACCGAATTGCCGATCACACCTATCGAAGCTACCTGCCGCACCTCACCGGTAAAAATGCAGCGCACCTTTTCGTCCTGCCGCGTTTGTATGTTGATACCATTGTTGTTGATGACGATACCCTTTAGGGCGGGGTGATTTTGCTTGCCGAACTTCTGTGATATGAAGCCGGTAGCCGGCCACGCGAACTTATGCTTGTTCTCTTCGAACGATGCCGATAATGCAACATTCGACTCCTTCACCGCCGACTTCGCTGCTCTTGCCTTAGCCTCTCGTTCCTCACGCTCAGCCCGCGCTATCTCTTCGCGGATGATCTCGTCGATCAAACGATCGAGTTCAGCAACCGACTTCTTTGTATCGTCGATGTCATTTCGGAGGCGACGCTCTTCTTTTTGTAACTCCCTGACAACGGCGCGTTGTTTTACTTTCAGGCCCGAGAGATTTTTGTTCTCACTTACCTCATCGCCAAGCAAAATATTCTTCGCCTTCTTAACGGTCTCGGTCTGACGGATCTGGTCTTCGAGGATCTTTTGTGTCCTCGCGATAGCCTCTGCCTGTGCTTTACGGGCCTTGCTGTACTGCTGCATATACTTCAATCGCATCGAGAGCTGGTCGAACGAACGCGACGAAAAAATAAAAGTAAGCTGGTCGATCTTGTTATTTGCCTTTTGTGCGGAGAACACCATCGAGGCATATTCTTTCTTAAGGCTCTTCACGTCTTCGGTAAGAGCTTCGATCATGTCATTGTCTTCGTCGATGTCGCGGTCGAGAAGATTGATCTCGCTTTTGATTGAGCTGATCAGTTGTTCCTGCTGCGTGATGCGCTCGTTGAGTGCCGATAGCTCACCGAGTGAGTTCTTTTTCTGTTGTGATGTCTCGTTGAGAATGCGCTCCGTTTCCTTGATCTTCTCGAGGTTCTGCTGTTTTTCTTTCTGAAGCTGCGATTTGGATTTGCCCTTTTGGGCTGCGGCCGGCAAAGCCACGAGGGTTATTATGATGCCGATAATGATCGGTAAAAGGAAAGATCTACCTGCGCTCATATTTACGTGGAATGTTGAACGGGAACCTGAGCTCCCGGTCGCCCACTTCGGCCTTGCTGTATTCGAAAGTGATCGTGTTGTTGATGACACCGCTCGCCGTCTTGTAAAGTATGGTTATAACGCCGTTGTATGGAAAAACTTTTGGACCAACACTCTGAAAGTTTGTGTAATTAACGACCAGCGAGTTGTTGGTATTATTCTCTTTCAAGTCAACCCGTTCCAGTTTCGTACTGGCATTGTTGATATAATTCTTGACTATCGTAGATCCTATCAATTGCTCGAGTATGGTGAACGTACCGTCGGACCTCACCTGGTCTTCGGGACGGCGATCGTACAACAGGTTACCGAGGAGCGCTGCCTGGACGATGTGGTAATTGATCTCGAAATTGAAGCGTTTGCTGAGCTCGTCAAATTCAAACACAAAATATTCTTTATCAACGTTGCTGCGGATCGTAATAGAATCGTGGTTGATCAGGGCGCGGGCTCCCGAAACACCAACTACAGAGATATCCATCCAGATCACACTGTCTTTGCGAATACGGATGGTTGCCTTTACGTCTTTTTCTTTCTTGTCGTCGCGGATGTTGATGCGTGCTTTGCCATGAAAATATTCGAAGTCGATCTCATCGATAGCGATGTTCCGCTTTGGAGCGGTAGTAGTAGGAGCAATGCTCTTGCTGCACGACTGCAGGAACAGGGCAGCAACACTGAACAGTAGGATTAGGCGTCGCATTAAAAGGCAATTTAAGAATTAAGATTTATGATTTAAGAAATTTTGGCAAACGATGCCTTAAATCTTAAGTCATAGATCTTAAATCAGTAGAGCCTCTTGTTGGCTATTTTCTTGTCGATAGCCTCATTGTCGCCATCCATCGACTTGGCTTTTTGCCATTGACGTACGGCGGCGTCGGTATCACCCAGTTTAAAAAGTATGTCGCCGTAGTGTTCAAAATGTGTGGCCCCGGCATCGCCTGTGTCTATGGCGTCCTCCATCACTTTACGGGCCTCTTTATATTTCTCGCGCATGAAAAGCACCCAGGCGTAGGTATCGAGATACGATGCGTTTTTTGGATGGGCTTTAATGAGCTGCGCCGACATCTTCTCGGCCCTTTCCAGGTTCTCCTTACGGAGCGCGAGATAGTAGCTATAGTTATTCAGCACCAGGTCGTTGTTCGGGTTGAACGCGAGGGCCTGCTCGTAAGCCATGTCCGACTTTGCATATTCGCGGGTACCATTGTAGATATCGCCCAACATGCCATTGATCTCGGCAACTAATGCCTGGTTCGAAGCCGAGAGTCTTTTTGCCTGCTCGAGCGATCCCGCCGCCTCACGATAATGACGCTTGCGCATTTGGCCATAGCCATTGAAATAATACATCAACGCCTGGTTGGGGAACAGTTCCAGTCCGGCCTCCGAATGAGCAATAAGGCTATCGAATTGATTGAGGGTCGACTCGAGCACCAGGAGATTTTGCCATGCTTCGAAATTCGTGGCGCCAAGTTGTACGGCTCTCAAATAATCTTTCTGTGCCTGCGAGTTGTTCATCAACGTGGTGTTGATGTCGCCACTCACGCCATATACGTCAGGGTTGGCGGGATAGTTCTTCTTCAGCTTTTCGATCAGTGAACCAATATAGTTCTGCAGCGACTGATCGATCTGTCCTTTTGAAGCCTGCTTGCTCAACAAAACATTGTATGTTCCGAGCACAAGGATCTTGCTTCCTGCTTCGATCTCGGGATCGTCGAAGAGCTGCGTAAGAAGTTCCCGCGATCTTTGTTCCTGTCCGTTCTCGCGATAGAGACTAGCCAGCAACAGCTTCGCGGCGCTAGCATCGGGATTTTGCCTGATATAATCTTCTATGTAAGCGATAGCACGCGCTCCGAGCCTGTTTTGCGAAAGGGTTTCCGCCAGGGCCATCACATACCGCTGATCGTCGGGGAACGCCTCGACAAGTTTCTCGCCCTCCTTAACGGCGTCTTCGATCTTTCCCTGCTCTATATATATCTTCTGTTTTTGCAGCGACGATACCTCATTGATACCGAGCATTTGTTCGGCGCGATTATAAACATCGATCGCTTTCTCCGGTTTCTTATCGTACAGGTAAAAGGCTGCAAGCTCATACAGGTATTCTTCTGTACCGCTCACTTCCTTCATCATGGTCTCGATAGTTTGTTCGGCTTTCTCGAACTGGCTCAGGCTCCCATAGATGTTTGCAGCCAGCAGATAATAGTATTTGTTCTTTCGTTCGAGCCTCAGCGCCTCATCGATCGCCTGCGATGCTTTTACGAGATCTTCCTGCTTCGACCCTTTCGCGAGGATCTCAGCAATCTTGAACTGAACTGCGGCACTTTTCGGATTGAGCTCTGCTACTCGTTGAAAATAGAGAAGGGCCTTGGTGTAATCTTCCAGTATGTAATACTTTTCACCCTCGGTAAAGAAAAACTCGGCTTCGCGGAGCTTTGCATCCTGGGTTTGTGTTTCATCTCCTTTTTTCCTGCGATCGCGCTGGGCAAAAAGATGAATATTCAACACCAGTAAGGCGAGAAGGATTAAAAGGATGGATTTAGAAGAATTCCGCATCAAACTCAACAGCTCAAGTCACCGTAGTCACCGACGCTTAAGTCGTCGGCATGGCCTTCAAAATTAACGAAATTTCCCAAGACACTGTTGTCCAGCTGGGCTCGTGAAATTGTACAATTTCGCTGTATGATCGAATTTGTGATACGCGAATCCCGTATGTTGCTATGTTCTCCCACCGAAACGTAGGGACCTACCACCGAATTCTCGATAACGGCATCGTCGCCTATGAAACAAGGTTCGATGATCACCGAGTTAACGACCTTTGCTTTCGAAGAAACCAGCTTCTGGTCTTTGATGAACTCCATGTAACGACTGTTGGTTTGGACCAACACATCTTTGTTACCGCAGTCGAGCCACTCTTTAACTTCACCGGGCACAAACTTCGCACCCTTCTTTTGCATGTTGATCAACGCCGATGTGAATTGATATTCGCCCTTATCCCGAATATCATTGTCGATCAGGTATTGCATTTCCTTTTTGAGGAAGTCTCCGTCTTTAAAGAAGTAGATACCGATGATCGCGAGATCTGATACGAATGTAGATGGCTTCTCTACCATTTCGACGATCTCTCCTTGCGCATTTAATTTCACTACACCAAAGGCAGAAGGGTCCTTTACTTTCTGAACCCATATAATGCCATCCTTTGTAGCATCAAGCTTGAAGTCGGCTTTGAACAACGTATCTGCAAAAGCAACGATCACTTTGCCCTGCAAAAGCTCTTTGGCGAACAATACGGCATGTGAAATACCAAGCGCCTGTTCCTGGTAATAGATCTTACCGACAGCGCCTACGGCCGACGCAACTTTTTTGAGATCTTCCTCAACCTGCTTTCCAAACGAAGGATGTATGATAAATCCGATGTTGTCTACTTTCTCGGGACAAACTTTAGCTATGTCTTCAACAAGTCGATGAACAATCGGTTTACCAGCAATTGGAAGAAGCGGTTTTGCCGTTGTGAGCGTATGTGGCCTAAGTCGTTTACCAAGACCCGCCATCGGGATAATAATATTCATTGATTTGTAATTTGTGATTTACGTTCGATCAAATAAACGAGGCCTAACCAGCAAAATATGATAACGGTGTGAATTGTTGCGCCCAATATGAGGTTTTGAAATTCATAAATATTAATAACATACGCCAGCAACGTCGTGCCGATAATGTATAGAGCATCGGAAAATACCGGGTAAGGTATCGGATAAAACTTGCGCCCCAGCAAATAACACGTCACGGTCATCGCCAGGTAAACAAATGTCGTAGCCCACGCACTACCGAGATAACCATACAACGGTATCAGCAGGAAGTTCAGCACTATTGTAAGCGCAGCTCCTCCCAACGAAATATAAGTTCCGTAGATGGTCTTGTCGGTAAGCTTGTACCAGACAGTCATATTATAATAAATTCCAAAGAAGAGGTAGCCAAGCAAAAGCGGGACCACCACCACCGTACCTTCCCAGTACGCCTCGGCCATCACGTGTTTCAAAACATCCATGTTAATGGCGATCCCTAACAGTATAAAACAGCAGACGATAACAAAATAATGATTGACCCGCGCAAACAGCTTCGGCGACTCCTTATCGGCTGCGTTGTTGAAAAAGAAAGGCTCCGCCGCCATCCTGTATGCCAGTACAGCCAGGTTCATTAAAACTGCAAAACGATAGTTTGCACCAAACACACCCATCGCAAACTTCGATGAACGACCCGGATAAAATCCCTCCGGAAGCCAGTTCTCCAACGAGATCCGCGAAAAGAACTCATTCGTAGTTCCAAGCAAACCCGTAAGCACGATCGGGTAAGAATAACTCAACATTGAGGAAGACATTTCCCTGTCGTACACGGGTCGCCACTGAATAAAAGTCCTGAAGAAGAACACGAGGTACAGGGAATTGGCGATCAACAACGAAAGGAAAATATAACCAATGCCTACAGATGGATCGTAGATCACAAAAAGAAAATAGAGATTGAGACCAACCACGACGAGAACATTTGTGATCCTGTAGACCGCAAACGTTAATGGCTTTTGTTCCAAACGAAGCCGCGCGAATGGCAACGCCGCAAGGTTGTCGATGAACATAATGACAGCTAACCACACAATGAAATCAGGATGATTACCAACCTTCAACATGTTTGCGATCGGCTGTGCGAAGATGATGATGCCGCCGGATAATACCACACCTACTGCGATCACCACGGTGAGCCCCGCATTGAAAACCTTCTTTTGATCGGCACCCGGTTTTGTAGCATACCGGAAGAACGTGGTCTCCATCCCGAACGAATAGATGATGTTCATGAAGGCAACCAGGGACATCAGGTATGTAAAGATCCCGAACTCTTCAGGATCGAAACGGAACTTGGTATGGATGGGGAATAGAAGGAAAGTAAGGAAACGAGGAACTATGTTTCCCAGACCATATAAGATGGTGTCACCAGCTAATTTTTTGATTTTCGTCAACTACTTGCCGGTAAATTTCGCGGGCCTCTTTTCGACAAATGCTTTTGTTCCTTCTTTAAAATCATTCGTGTCGGCGCACGCTCCGAATCCCGCGGCCTCGGCTTGATACCCCTTGTCTTCGAAGCTATATCCTGCATTTACGCTCTCGATAGATCTTGCGATAGCAACCGGACCTTTCGAAGCTACTTTTTTCACCATATTAAAAGCCATATCCAACGCCTCCTGTTTGGTAGGCACCACATGGTTCACCAGGCCGATCCGTAATGCGTCGGCAGCTGTTATTATATCGGCGGTTAAAATGAGCTCCAGGGCCTTTGCGCGGCCTACCAGCTGCGGCAGGCGCTGTGTTCCTCCATAACCGGGAATGATTCCCAGGTTGACTTCTGGTTGTCCGAATTTGGCACTTTCCGTAGCTATCCGGATATGGCAAGCCATAGCCAATTCACATCCTCCACCCAGGGCAAAACCGTTCACGACTGCAATCACGGGTTTTGAGCTGTTTTCGATGCTTTTGAACAGATCCTGCCCTTTTTGAGCCAATTTCGTCGCCTCCAAACCGCTTAAAACGGCCAGTTCTTTAATGTCTGCGCCCGCCACGAAGGCCTTTTCGCCGTCGCCGGTTATCACTATGCCAGCCACTTCCGGCTTCTGGCCTGCCTCTTGTAAACACTGGCGAAGCTCGCCCATTACACCCTGGTTAAGTGCGTTTAGTGCCTCTGGCCTCGATATCTGGATGACGTAAGTAGAACCCTGGATCTCGGTCTTAACAAAGTTCATAGCGTGCGGTTGAAAGTTGAAGATGAAAACGAACATAATAATAACGGTTTTATTGGTCACGATCTCGTTTGGTGCGGTTGCGCAGAATTATACCACCACCGGCGACGGTAACTGGACAGCTCCCGGCAAATGGAACAACACATCGGGTTGGGGTACATCCACACCTCCTATAGATGGCTCACAGGGTTCGGGTACGATAAGCATGAACAACGACATGACGATCAACAGCGCCTACAAAACAGGTAGTTCAACGCTGAACATCGCTTCGGGAAAGACATTGACCGTAAATGGGAACATGACTCTTGGTGGTGGTTCAACCGTGAATGTGTCGGGTAACCTTACCATTATGGGCGACCTTAACTTAAACAGCGTTATGAACATTGCACCCGGTGCGGTTGTGACGGTGAATGGTAACGTTACTGTGTACAGCGACCTCTATCTTATTGTTGGTACAAACGCTGCTCCTCCTCCATACGCCGACCTTATCATTAAGAACAACCTGAGGCTTTACAATAGCGGTGATGTGCAGTTGAACAAGAGTGCTCGTGTAGCAGTATTTGGTAGCGTTGTTGATAACGGTGGTGGCGGTACATTTTTGAAGCTTCACAACGGTGCTCAAATGTATGTCGACGGTAACATCAGTTTCACTGGTGGAGGTAACGACATTATTAACAACAACCCGGCGAATCCTTATGGTTTGTATGTAAATGGTGCAACTACAAACGGCGGTGGTGGTTCTACCACTACGTCGAACAAAGCCAATAAAGCTACGATGACAGCTACGAACATTCCTTTCACCAACTGGGTAAACAATGCTAATGGTAGCTTGATGCCTGTTACATTATTATTCTTCGAGGTTAGTGACGTGAACCAGGGGTCGGTCGCCCTTAAGTGGGCGACGGCCTCAGAAGAAAACTTTGATCACTTCGTTATCGAAGCTTCGAGTGATGGTGTTGACTTTAATGAGATCGGTAATGTGAAAGGTAATGGTACGACTAACGTGCGTCACGATTATACTTTCGAAGTCGGGAACCCTGCTGTCGGTAAAACTTACTATAGATTGAGATCGGTAGACTTCGATGGCTATACTGAAACTTTCAAAGTGATTAGTGCTACGTACGAAGCTGAGAAGTCGGTGAAGATCTTCCCGAACCCGGCGGTGGATAAGACTGTGAACGTTGATTTCAACTTTATACCCGGCGAGGAAACCGTAATAACAATTACAAACCTGAATGGTGTGGAAGTGTTAAGATATTCTGTGAATGAGATGCAGAATGCCCTTCCCCTTTCGATAGAGTCTGGTACTTATCTTATCTCGATACAATCTGCCGAGATCAAGTCAGTGTCCCGCCTGCAGGTTCTTTAAGATGTCGGCGGTCATTTCTTCGAGACCGAACTCATGGTTCCAGCCCCAGTCTTGTCGCGCGGCAGAGTCGTCGATAGACTTGGGCCATGAATCGGCGATAGCCTGGCGGAAGTCGGGCTTATAAGAGATCTGGAATTCGGGAATGTGTTTTTTGATTGTTGATGCTACCTGGGCCGGGCAGAAGCTCATGCTTGAAATGTTGTAAGAGGTCCGCACTTTCACTTTTTCTGCCGGAGCTTCCATGAGATCGATCGTAGCTTTTACGGCGTCGGCCATGTACATCATGGGCAGGTAGGTGTCGGCAGCAAGGAAGCATTCGTATTTCTTTTCCTTGATCGCTTTGAAGTAGATGTCGACAGCGTAGTCTGTGGTACCGCCGCCGGGTGGTGTCTTCCAACCGATGAGGCCGGGGTACCGGAGGCTCCTTACATCCACTCCATATCTGCGAAAGTAGTATTCGGCCCAAAGTTCACCGGCGAGCTTGGTGATGCCATAGACGGTTGTGGGGTCCATGATCGTGTCTTGCGGGGTGTTCTGTTTTGGTGTTGTTGGTCCGAATGCAGCAATAGAACTAGGCCAATAGATCTTATCGAGTTTTAATTCCTGGGCGGCTTCGAGCACGTAGAGGAGGCTTTCCATGTTGAGCTTCCATGCCCATCGGGGATCTTTCTCGCCGGTTGCTGACAACAGCGCTGCCAAATGATATATCTGTGTAATGCCATTTTTCTTAATAATCTCGAAGAGTTTGTCGCGTTGCATTACATCAAATTTTTCATATCGGCCTTCTTTCAAAATTCCGACTGGATCTTTGATGTCTGAAGAAATGACGTTGTCGATACCGTAAATATTCCAAAGACCCTGTGTGAGCTCGGAGCCAAGCTGGCCGCCGGCACCAATCAATAGAATTTTAGTTTTATGCATGCGTCGCGAATTTAATAATTTTGCATTGTGACGTTCGAAGAATACCTATCAACAAAAAAGATCGACTCCGCGGCATTCAAAGCTTCGGAACCCGAGCGTTGGAAAGAATGGGAAGCTTTGTTTAACCAGGTAAGTGAACAAAGCTTTACTGCACAGAAACTTTATCTTATAAACCCTATACGCCGAAAGTACCATGTACAAAAAACTTCAACCGGTTCTTGAAAAAGAATTAAGCAATATTCGTGAGGCTGGACTGTTCAAGAAAGAAAGGATCATTACAACTCCGCAAGGGGCAGACATAGAAGCGAACGGCAATCATGTTATCAACTTCTGTGCTAACAACTACCTCGGACTATCGTCGCATCCACGTGTGATCGCGGCAGCGCAGAAGGCGATCGAAACACACGGCTTCGGTATGTCGTCGGTTCGCTTTATTTGTGGAACACAGGATATTCATAAAGAGCTCGAGAAAAAGATCAGCGAGTTTCTCGGAACAGAGGACACTATACTTTATGCTGCGGCCTTCGATGCCAATGGTGGTGTGTTCGAACCGCTCTTCGGTGCCGAAGATGCGATCATCTCCGACGAGCTCAACCACGCTTCGATCATCGACGGCGTTCGTTTGTGCAAGGCGATGAGATATCGTTACAAGCACAACGATATGGCCGATCTGAAAAAGCAGCTCGACGATGCAAAGGCGGCTGGTGCGAAGCAGATCATTATTGTTACCGATGGAGCTTTCTCTATGGATGGGACCATAGCGCAGCTCGATAAGATTTGTGACCTCGCCGATCAATACGAGGCGTTAGTGATGACCGACGAATGTCACTCAACCGGCTTCCTCGGAAAGACCGGCCGTGGTGTTCCCGAGTATCGCGGTGTTACCGGCCGTGTCGATATCATTACCGGTACATTGGGCAAAGCGCTCGGCGGAGCATCCGGTGGATTTACGTCGGGACGTAAAGAGATCATTGAAATGCTGAGACAACGTTCGCGTCCTTATTTGTTCTCCAATACACTTGCTCCAAGCATCGTCGGGGCTTCTATCGAAGTCTTCAATATGCTCAGCGAAACTACCGAGCTTCGCGACAAGCTTGAGGCCAATACAAAGTATTTCAGGTCGGAGATGACGAAGGCAGGCTTCGACATCAAACCAGGCGAGCATCCAATTGTTCCGATCATGTTGTATGAGGCTCCTCTCGCGCAGAAGTTCGCCGAGCTGCTGCTGGCAAAGGGTATTTATGTGATCGGGTTCTTCTTCCCCGTTGTGGCGAAGGGACAGGCGCGGATCCGCGTACAGATCTCGGCTGCACACGAAAGACATCATTTAGATAAGGCGATCAAGGCATTCACAGAAGTGGGAAGAGAACTCGGCGTTTTGAAATAGCCATCCTACGAAGTACATGTCATCCCGCCCCTGGCTACGAAGAGCTGCGTACAGCGACGGAGGCGGCGGGCCCCCCGGGAAGCCAACGTGCACACGTAGTTCGTAGATACTTTCCCACCCTGCTTTCCGCTGGGTCGCGACCCCTCAGCAGTCCACGCGGTTTTTCATAGAATGGGTCGCGATGACATGCATTTCATAGCAGCATTTTACTACATTTAGGAAATAATTATTTGTAAGGCTGTAACGTTGCAACGCCTTTCGAGTAATCATTTCAAATGACCAAACCTTTCCTTCGCTTTTTCCGCTGGTATTGCCATCCTACCCTTCGCGATCCTATCGAAGGGGACCTTATCGAACTCTATAATGAACGCGTAAAGAAGTTCGGCAAGCGCACAGCCGACTTCCTCTTATTTATCGACGTGCTCCTTCTTTTCCGCCCCTCTATTATCAGGCCCGTAAAATATAACTCCAATTATATGTTCAGAAATTACTTCACCATCGGATGGCGCACGCTGCTGCGCAATAAAGGATACTCAGCCATCAACATCGGCGGACTTGCCGCGGGTATGGCCGTAACGATCCTCATCGCTATGTGGATCTTCGATGAAGTGTCATTCAACAGATCTTTTGAGAACTACGATCGCATCGGGCATGTGATGGTGCACAACGGGGGAGGGACCTACCCATCAAATCCGCTTCCGCTGGCTGCAGAATTAAGAACAAATTATTCTGAAGACTTTAAACGAGTAGCAATATGCAACTGGCCCTGGGACCTGTCGGTCGTAGCCGGCGACAAGAAGTTTCTCGAGAAGGGTACGTTTATGGAACCCGAAGGCGCCGAGATCTTTTCGTTTAACATGATCTATGGCACTCGCAAGGCACTAACGGAGCCGAATACCCTCGTGGTATCCGAATCGCTTTCGAAGAAGCTCTTCGGAGATACGGATCCTGTTGGCCAGATCGTGAGGCTGAAGAATCTCGTCGACGTGCGAGTTGGAGGTGTGTACAAGGATTTTCCAGTGAACAGTGACTTCAGTAACGTAAATCTTATTGGCTCCTGGCAATTTCTCACCTCGTGGATGACCTGGATCAAAGAAGATCGAGATAGGTGGGACAATAACTCATTCAAAATATATGTAGAGCTCAATCCAGGCGTAAGCTTCGAGGAGGTATCTGAAAAGATCAAAGACATCAAAAAGCAGCATCTCAATGCCGAGCGAAGAAAAGACAATCCCGAGTTGTTCGTTCAGCCGATGAGCAACTGGCACCTTTATTCAAAATTCGAGAACAGGAAGGTCGTTACCAGCGACGCACTTCAATTTGTATGGCTTTATGGAATAATCGGTGGATTTGTATTGCTGCTCGCCTGCATCAATTTCATGAATCTCAGCACTGCAAGATCCGAGAAGCGCGCGAAAGAGGTAGGCATACGAAAAACTATGGGCTCCCTGCGACAGCAGTTGATCGCCCAGTTTTTGAGTGAATCATTTATCACTGTTGTGATCGCTGCCATCTGCTCGATCGTCCTCGTGTTGTTAGCTTTGCCATTCTTCAACGACATTGCAGCAAAGCAGATACTGTTCCCCTGGTCGAACCCAACATTCTGGCTCGCCATCCTGGGTTTCATCTTTGTTGCTGGACTGATGGCTGGAAGCTACCCGGCGCTTTACCTCTCTGCTTTCAAACCGATAAAGATCCTCAGAGGCCGGATGACATCGCTCCCACGTAAAGTACTCGTTGTTTTACAGTTTACTGTTTCTGTGTCTTTGATTGTCGGCACCATCATAGTCTATCAACAAATTGAATTTGCTAAAAACAGACCTGTAGGTTACTCGCGCGAAGGACTTATAAAAGTTTTTATGGTGACACCCGATCTGTTTCAGCGCACCGAAGCAATTCGCAATGAGCTCTTACAATCCGGGCTCGCCGAAAATTTTGCGACTTCAAGCGGTCCTGCAACCGACATTTGGTCGAACAACAGTGGGTTCGAGTGGGAGGGAATGCCTGAAGGAATGGAAAGCAATTTCTCCATGAACTGGGTCACCGCTACGTATGGTAAAACCGTAGGCTGGCAGTTTATACAAGGCCGCGACCTTTCGGAGGACATAGCTTCCGACAGCACGGCAATTATCGTTAACCGAACTGCTATAAAGTACATGGGAATGATCGACCCGATTGACCAGGTCGTTAAGTGGCATGATGATAGTTACCACATCGTTGGTGTGATCGAAGACATGATCATGGGTTCACCCTACCGTCCGGTGATGCCAACGATATTCCGGCTAAGTAGTAAAAATCAATACACAATGAACATTCGGTTGAATCCGTCTTTGAACACCCAGGAGGCCATCGCAGGAATTGGATCGATCTTTCAAAAGTATAATCCCTCCGTTCCGTTCGACTTCACTTTCGTCGATGATGATTATAACCGGAAGTTCGCCTCCGAAGTGCGTGTCGGTACTCTCGCAACGATCTTCTCTGGCCTTGCAATTTTTATCAGCCTCCTCGGGTTGTTGGGGTTGTCATCGTTCGTGGCCGAGCAGCGGACCAAAGAGATAGGTATTCGTAAAGTGGTTGGAGCTTCCATTGTACAGCTTTGGGCTATGCTCACGAAGAGTTTTGTTGGCCTTGTTGGACTCTCTTGTATTATCTCATTCCCGTTAGCGTACTACCTGATGTCTGGTTGGCTTACACAGTTCGAATACAGGATCAACATCTCGCCATGGATATTTCCAACGGTTATTGCAGGAGCATTGATCGTTACACTGGCAACAGTGAGCTACCAGGCATTGCGTGCGGCGATGCTTAATCCTGTTGAGAGCCTGAAGACCGAGTAACTTAGGGTTACTTCTTCTTGACTGGGACGGCAGAAGGGAAAAGTCCAAAGATCACTTCCGTTTCCTCGGTAGGAAGGAAGTAGATCTGACCCTTTTTACCGCGGATCTTCATCTTGTAGATGTTGAACGCGGGAATGAATCGCAGAGACTTTACTTCGTCGTGCTCATAACGGCGCATGCAGCCATTGGCAAACACAACGATCTTCTTTTTGCCGATTGCCACTCGCTTGATCTTGGTGGCAAATACCATCTGGATTGAAATCAGGATCAATCCAAGTGTAAAAAATAGAAACGCACTCCACTGACCTTTTGGTGTGCTCCCGTGGTTAATCAAAAAAATAACACTGATCGTCCACTGCAGTAAACCAAAAGCGAGGAAAAAATACTTGGCGAAGTAGTACTTAGCCAAACCAGCCTCTTTCATCTTTGACAGTTGTTTGGTTTTCAACGAACTAAGTTAACGAAATCCGTAACATTTAGTTCACAAACTGTTAATGTATGTTGCGGTAACGAAGTAACCCTTGTCGCCAACGAATGTGGGCAACCTCCTTAAGCAAAAGAGATAGTCATGTAAGCTACTTTTCGATAGCTACAGGAAAATCCTGGCCACGCGAGAAGGTGTATGGATATTGAGGCTTGCCCTTAAGCTTTCTAGTCATCTCGGGAACCTGGTCGTCGAGGTAAGATTTTAACTCATAGATCGTCACTTTGCCATCCTTTGGAGCTCCGTCGGCATCGCCTTGAAGGGCTTTTAACAGGAGATAAGTAAACAACCCATGTCCAAGCTCGGTGAACTCGGTGGCGAACTGATCGCTGCCAGCCGAAGCCATCACATGTATGCCGGCGCTGCGCGACAGTTGTGCGATGGCTTTCTCTTCCGAAGCGCCGCGTGTTGCCAGCAACTCAACCGAACCACCCGACTGGCAGGCGTCCATAATAATAAGCTGCTTCAAGGCCTTTATGTTCTTCAACTTTTCCTGGAGAACAGTGGCATCGATTGCGTCGTCTTTCAACGATCCTGCATCGTACAGGCGAAGACTTTCCGTTGGAATGAAATAGAACTGGTTATCGACCATGCTTCCATGACCGGCATAATAAAAAACAAAGACATCTTCGGGATGGACCCTGGTCGCAAGCTCGTCGAGCTTATTAAGAATATTAGCTCGTGATGCTTCCTGGTCGTACAACGTGTGAAGGTCTACATTCTTGAACAAGGTGCCCTTCTGTTCCATCGTCTCTATGAATGACTGTGCATCGGGACGTGCGTAGTTCAGCACCATTCTCGGGTTCTTATACTGGTTGATCCCGACAGCCACGAGGTAACAAACGCTATTTTTTGTCACATGATCCGACGTGAACTCAACAGCAGGGGAGGTGTACTCAACCTTATCTTTATTAGCGGCCGATGCCGTGAACACGTTGTTGCCTCCGACCAGTGCCACCGGCAACTTAAATGTAGTTGTGGGTTGCTTCGAGTTGGGCATTTGTAATTGGCTCCTGTCTATCGCGAGACTTTTTCCGTTGTGGTAGATCTTCAGGTTTTCCACGCCGCCACCTGCATCGGTAAGGCGAACATACAGATCGCCCTTGCCCGCTTCTTGTGCAGGAACGAACGCAACCTTCACAACCGGGGGTGGGGACGATTGAAGCTTGCCTTGCAAACTGCCTTTCGACTCTTCCTTGCTGCCACCGCGGTTTTGGAAGATCTTCGGCAACAGGTCGGGGCGATAATATTCTTCGAAGAACTGATCGACGGCATAAGTCTTTAATCCGTCAACAAAGTGGATGTGCTCGCGCGCACCATCGGTGGCATTGAAATAACCTTCGGGATTTTTCACCATCCAGTCCTTATCGCCAAAGTGTATGTGTTCGAAGAACTCTTTGCCAGAGGTAAGATCCCAGAACTTGCTAACGCCATCGACGCTGTGACTGATCAGCATCTTCTCGTCGGGACTTATCTTAAGCGACGTTACCTCGGCGTGATGTCCATTGAAAGTCTTCACTACTTTCGAAGTGGCGACGTCCCACATTCTCACTGAGCGGTCGGCGCCGGCGGAGAAAACGAAACGACCATCGGAACTGAACATAGCCACATGAACGGGGCCGTGATGATCGGTGAATTTCTTGCTCATCAAGCCCGTTCCGATGTCCCACACGCGAATGCTTCCGTCCCAGCTCGATGTCATTAAGGATCGCTGATCGGGACTGGTGCACATCGACGAAACGATGTCGGTATGACCAACGAATGTTCTCACCACCGACTTTGTATCGATCTCCCACATCTCTACTTTATTATCGAGGCGGCCGGTGAAGACGTACAGGTCGTTTGGATGCCAGATGGCATTGTATGCGGAGTAGTTGCTGAAATCGAAGTAATGTTCGAGCGCTGTAGTCTGAATGTCGTGGATCTTCATAGAAGCATCCCAGCTTGCGCTTAAGACCTTCGTTTCATCGCTGTTGAAATGAATGTCGAAGATCGGCTCGCGATATGAAGCAATGGTGCGAAGGGAATCACCAGTGTCAAGATCCCAAACAATGATCTTTCCGTCGCCACCGCCAGTTACCAACTTCCTGCCGTCTTTCGAAAGGTCGTATGCCAGTACAGCTTTGGAGTGGCCAACGTATTCCATCACGGTCTTACCGGAGGCAACATCCCAACGCTTTACTTTCTTCCCGAACTTTCCCTTGATCATCGTTTTGCCGTCGCGGCTTAACAGCAAGTTGTTTTTGAAGCGCACATACTTCGCGATATGGGATTCCCAATATTGATTAGGATCGTAATTGAGGCCGCCCTTGTCGCGCATGTTGAGGATGCCGGTCAACTGCTGCTTCTCTTTATTTTTTGAATAATTCCAGCGATGGAGGGTGTTGTCGTCGCTCGTGATCAGGATCTCCTTGCCGTTGTTGCTGAAGGTTATATCGTGAAGCTCTACGCGTTCGGGCGATGTGTACTCGGCTATTGTTTTACCCGATGCCTCGTCGAGGCAGGTTGTCTTTTCTTTGGTGCTGATGGCGATCATCTTTCCATCGGGACTTAATGCGAGACCTTTAATATCGTCGATGTCGTCGATGTATGTTTTCATCAATGTTCCATCTGCGAGCCTGTATTTTTTCATGGGGCCGTTGTGCGACATCATATACAGATGTTTGCTGTCGTGGCTGAAAACGACTTTTGTTCCGCAGCCTCCGCAGGTTCCTTCGGTGAACTCGAACTTGTGAACCTGCTTCCAGTCGGATGTCTTAAAGACTTTCGCGACACGGTTGTCTTCACCGATAGCCAGATAATTTCCGTCGGGGCTTACGGCGACGTCCGTACCATAACCGAGGCCTTTATCGGGGTCGGCAGAAATTTTCTTAACAGGTCGTTTTGATTTGAGATCTATGACGACAACACTGTCGTCCCATGCGTTGGCCTTTCCGACATATTCGGTCTGATATCCGCCAACGAAGGCGTATCGCGAAGTTGGATCGATGTCGATAGCTGTAACGCGATAATTAACGACTACCGTTGCAAGTTCCTGGCCGGTGTTTACATCCCAAAATTTGATCGTCTTATCGTTGCTTCCGGTTACGAGAGTCTTCCCGTCTTTGGTGAAACCGAGCGCTGTTACGGAGAAGTCGTGGCCGAGGAACGTTCGAACTTCTCTGCCGGTGCTAACCTCCCAGAGTTTTGCCGATTTGTCGCGGCTCCCGGTAGCAACGTAATTGCTGTCGGGGCTTGTTGCAACGGCGATCACAGCAAGTTCGTGGCCTTGTTGGAGAATTGTTTCAAATGACTGGGCGTTTGCGAGGGATGTTGTGAGCGTGACAAGCAAGGCGAGCCATCCATGAAATGAATCCGCAAGTTGATTTCCGCGGGGTCGCGCAACCTTCGTAGGCACATCCTGCGCTTCGTGGGATGGGCGCGATGACATGCATTTCATAGGTATGTTGTTCATGCTGATTTACTCTCTGGTACGACTTCCGAATCGTCGGAAACTTCGTCCCATTTCTCCGGCTCTTCGCGATGGAGATACTCGAGTATTTTTTGTTCCACCTGTTTCAGTTTGAGGCCGCGCAGGTATTTGCCATTGCGGGCCAGCACAAGGCGGCCGGTTTCTTCCGAGACTGCGGCTACGAGCGTGTCGCTGTTCTCGCTCATGCCGACAGCAGAGCGGTGACGAAGTCCGAAGTGTGGCGGCAGGTGATCGTTCTCGCTGACGGGCAATACGCAGCGTGCGGCTTTGATCCGTCCTTTGTAGATGATAACGGCGCCGTCGTGAAGAGGGCTGTTCTTGTTGAAGATCGATAGCAGGAGGCGCTTGTTTACCTGGGCATCGAGTGCGTCGCCGGTCTCGATATAGAATTTCAGTTCGGTGTCGCGCGAGAATACGATCAGGGCGCCCGTGTGTGTTGCCTTCAGGGTTTTCAAGGCCTCAATAACCTGTGTGATGTCAAATTCTTCGTGATGATCATGCCTCCATGACGCGAACGATCGAATGATGCCGTCCCGATTGAACTCGGCGGTGCGGCCGATCAACAATAAAAATTTCCTTAACTCAGGTTGAAACAGGATGATCATTGCGATAACGCCTACGCCCATGAATTGGCCCAGGATCGTTGTGAGCAGCTCCATTTGTGCTGCGCGAACGATAAGGTAAATGAGATAGATCGCGAGGATGCCGAGGAAGATGTTAACGGCGAGACTTCCGCGGATGAGCTTGTACACGTGATAGAGCAGTATCGACACCAGGGCGATGTCGACCACGTCGACCCAGCTGATCTCCAGAAACCCTATGTGTAGTGCTAGAATCACAGTCAAAGTTAACTTTTTTCACGCAAAAGGATTTTCACGCAAAGGTCGCAAAGGAAGTTTTACGCAAAGGCCCTGCAGTAAAGCTT
This sequence comes from uncultured Ohtaekwangia sp., assembly GCA_964490505.1. Lineage (GTDB taxonomy): Bacteria > Bacteroidota > Bacteroidia > Cytophagales > Cyclobacteriaceae > ELB16-189. The sequence continues at coordinate 138,702 of CAZBCP010000007.1, forward strand.
TGCGCATCCTTTGCGATGCATTTACTCAGCGTCCTTTGCGTGAGATCACTCCATAGCGTGAAACTCTCCCGTAAAGCTTAACGCATTCCACCGCTTCCTTTACATCATGAACTCTTAAAATATCTGCGCCTTTTATAAGTGCGACCATATTCAGCGCGGTGGTGCCGTTGAGGGCTTCTTCTGGCTTTATTTCCAGCGTTCTCCAGATCATCGATTTTCGCGAGATGCCGATGAGCAGCGGTTTGCCGATCATGCGGAAAGCTTCGAGATCTCGCAGCATCTCGAAGTTCTGCTCAACATTTTTCGCGAACCCAAAGCCGGGGTCGATCGCCATGTCGATCACGCCGTGGGTCTGGAAGTCGTGCACTTTCTTTTGCAGGGAGGTGATAACATCGTTTACAACGTTATCGTATTGCGCCAGCTTATTCATGTCTTTCGGAGTGCCGCGCATATGCATAATGATGTATGGCGTGTTGTATTTGATCGCTAGGGTCCTCAACTCTTTGTCATGATCGCCGCCGGTGATGTCGTTGATGATACCGGCCCCGGCATCGAGTGCTTTTGCGGCCACTTCACTTCTGAAAGTATCGATAGATATAAAGATGTCGGGGAATTCTTTTGCGATAGCTTGAATGATACCGACAGACCTTCTTGCTTCTTCGTCAGCAGAAATGTCGTCGGCACCGGGACGTGATGAATAACCTCCGACGTCGATGATGTGTGCTCCCTCGCCGATCATTTTTTCCACTTGCTTCATCGCCGCAGTGATGTCGGTGTACCGGTTGCCGTCGTAGAAACTGTCGGGTGTAACGTTGAGGATACCCATGATCTTCGCAGTGGAGAAGTCCATGAGGCGACCTCTCACATTCCATGTTTTGTTCGTTGAAAATCCATTATTTTGCATCGCTTTATCGTTCACGCAAAGATCGCAAAGGGAATGGCGTCGCAAAGGATGCAAAGTTATAATGCGAGTCTTTCTTTGCCCACTTTGCGTTGGGCTTCCTTGGCGTCCTTTGCGTGAAAAATTAACTATGAACCAAAAAACGGCTGTCGAATATAAGGAGGTGCTGGCCACCTGCAAAAGTCTCTTCGAGAAGAAAACCCGCGATTATGGCACAGCCTGGAGAATTCTAAGAATAAGCTCAATAACAGACCAGATCTGGATCAAGGCACAGAGGATCCGAAGCATACAGGAGAAGGGTGTTCAAAAAGTAGACGACCCGGTTAAGGACGAATTCATAGGCATCATCAACTATTGTATCATCGCGATGATGCAGGTGAAGCTGCAAGACAACAGCCAGATGGAGATGACCTGGGCTCAACTCGAACCCCTTTACGATGAAATGGTTGGCGAGACGTTCGAATTGCTCCAAAACAAGAACCACGACTACGACGAAGCCTGGCGCGACATGCGCGTGAGCTCGATGACCGACATAATTCTTATGAAGTTGTTAAGAGTGAAACAAATCGAGAACAACGCAGGTAAAACTCTTGTTAGCGAAGGAGTAAAAGCCAACTACCAGGACATGATCAACTATTCGGTGTTCTGTATGATCAAAATGAAATGAGACTCACTGACCAAATATCAAGATTCATTGTTGGAGGCCTGTTTATCTTTTCAGGATTCATAAAGCTCAACGATCCCATCGGCACCGAAATAAAAATGGAAGAGTACTTCGAAGTCTTCGCTAAAGACTTCGGCTCTTTCTTCGAGATCTTCATTCCATGGGCTTTAGAGATCGCGATGATCATGATCGTCCTGGAAGTCGTGCTCGGCGTTGCCGTTCTCCTCTTATATAGAATGAATATCACCGCCTGGGTACTCCTTATATTAATGGTGTTCTTCACTTTCCTCACCGGGTACTCGGCCATTCTCAATAAAGTAACAGATTGCGGATGCTTCGGCGACTTCATCAAGCTCACTCCCTGGCAATCGTTCTGGAAAGACATCTTCCTGATGTTCTTTGTCCTGCACCTGTTCTGGTACCGTAAGCGCTATGTGCCTACCCTCCGAACACGCGAAGGCAATTTTGCGATCATCGGGGCCACAGCTGTTGCCACGTTCATCGGCGTCTATGCGATCAACCACCTACCTTACTTTGATTGGAGGGCATACAAAGTCGGCAACAACATTCCCCACGAAATGCAGCCACCCGTTGCCGCTATCGGCGAGTACGTCTTCAAGAAAGACGGACAAGAGGTAAAGTCGGATAAATATCTTTCTCCCGAAGAGGGGTACGAGTACGTATCTTATCGCATCGTGAACGAAGACGAGATCAAACCAAAGATCACCGACTACGCGGTCATGGATACCGACGGCAACGACATCACCCAGAATACATTCGCCGGACCCAAACTCATCATCGTGATGGTCGACGTCAATAAAGCTTCGACAAAAAACATAGATGACGTCCGCTCGTTGCTGCAAGGCGTCGACGGAAAAATAGAAGCTTACATACTTACATCCTCATCGGCCGACGCGACCGAGCGTTTCCGTCACGAGAACCAGTTAGCAGTTCCTTTTTACTTTGCCGACGCCACCGTGCTCAAGACGATCATCCGTTCCAACCCAGGCATCGCCCTTTGGAAAGACGGAACAGTTCTTGGCAACTGGCATCACAACGACACGCCAACGGCCGCCGATGTGCTGGCCTTAGTACAATGAAAGTTTTCCTCCTTGGATTGCCCGGATCGGGAAAGACAACGCTCGGAAGAAAACTTGCGACAGCACTCCAGTTACCTTTCGTCGACCTCGACAAAGAGATAGAGAACACAGAAGGAAAACTTATTCGCGAGATCTTCGCGGAAAAAAAGGAAGACTACTTCCGGCAGCTTGAATCCTCCGAATTAAAAAAATGGTGTGCAAAGCCCGACGACTTCGTTATGGCCACCGGCGGAGGAGCACCCTGTTTCTTCGACAACCTGCAGGTGATCAACACATCCGGAAAAAGCATATTCCTTGACGTACCCGCCTCCGAAATTGTGAGACGTATGTCCACGGGTCCCATCGAGAAACGACCGCTGCTCGCTGCCGGGGGAAAAGAAGGTTTAAAAGACAGTATTGAATTTCTCAGGACCAACCGCTTGTCGTACTACAAGCAGGCTTCGATAACACTAACAGGCGAAGTTATCACCCCAGAGCAAATGCTAGACGCTCTCAGAAAATGAACCCAATTGTGGCAACCACGTTCGATGCCTTCTGATCATAAGTGAGCAACGGACTCGGCAGATTATTGTACAATGTATAAGGCCTGTAAGATTTTTCCGACCACGAATTAATGTAAGCAAGATCGATAAAGAACGTGCTGGCCCTGTATCCAACGCCAAGCGACGCAGCCATTCGTGCGTTGCTCACGTCGTTCTGAACTGTTTTATAAGGATTGGGCATGTAGTTGAAACCGCCACGCAAGCGAAACGACTTTATGCGATACTCGCCACCGGCACGCACGTTCGTTACCGAAGCATACTCAGCCTTCATGTCCTTATTATCTTCATCGAAGCTCACATTGGCTGTCTGTGAATTATACTTCGCACCGCCATAGTTCAAATGTTCTACATCCACTGAGATCAACCCGTGTTTGCCAAAGATGTAAGATGCTCCGGCACTAAACTTCCATGGCGTCAAAAGGTTGTAGCTCGATGTTACTACATCCATACCCGACGACTCGTTGCCGAGGATCAGAGACCCGTCGCCATAATAATCGATGTTTTTCCAACTGCTGGTCATCGAAGCAGTGTAAGAGTCTGTAATGCTGTAGCGTGTCGGTGTTGCAATAGATGCGCCCAGTTGAAATCCGTCGACGGGCCTGAGGATACCACCGACTGTTAAGTTTATACCGGTACCCTTAACTGAAAGGTCTTCGGTTAATGCGAATGAATTCAACGGGCCATCGTCGCTGAAGGACTCCGAATAAACTTTATGAGATTGAAAATTCAGCGACACGATACCCAATCCCGCGCCCAGGAAGAACTTGTCGTTGAAGTTGGCTCCATAAGAAAGATTCCACTGGCTTTGCCCACCCTTTGTCTGGATCGTCTCGCTTTGAGTGGGTATACCACCAATGTAGCTGAAGTATTGTGTGGGATCGCCGTCGTTGATCGCTTCGGATTCAATAAGAAAATTGCGATAGGAGAGGCCTTCAACACTGTTGTAAACACCAGCGGTCGCATCACTGTACTTATCCAGAGCTTCGGGTTGATTTCCTGTGGCCCAATAGAGAGAATAATCGATCAGTGATGTATTAGGGTTCGTCCCCGAGTAACGTATGTTGCTATTGAAGTCATTCGTCCGGGTCATCGTAACAGCAAACGAACCATGAATAAAACCCCCGTCGCCATCCTGTGGTTTCGACAACACAAGGCTAATGCCTGGAATATTCAATGCTGTACGTGTGTCGGAATTGCTGTTGCTTAAGTTCGTGCCGCCCGACATGTAGCTGCCGTTGTTGTTGAGGCTCATATAGCCTGGTGTGATAGTGAACTCGGACCGGTTATACATTCCAAGTCCCGCGGGGTTTGAATAAGCGGAGCTGAAGTCGCCACCGAGACTTACGGAAGCACCGCCCATTCCGAGGATCCTCGCGCTACCAGCAGGCTTTGTTTGACTGAATGTCAATCCAAGTTCTGAATAAGTCTGCGCCATCAAACTGCTCGCCGTAAGCATGAGTGTAGCTGCGAGCAAAAGCCCCTTGATTTTTTTCATACCGTAAAAGGTTTGTTGGTTCTCTTAGTGGTTGACTTAGTGTCTGCGACCACCACCGCCACCGCCGCCACCAGAGTGACTGCCACCACCGCCACCGAATGATCCGCCACCACCGAATGATCCGCGGCTGCCGCCACCGAACGACCCACTGCCGAACGAGCTATTGTTGCCATTCGACCAGCTGCTTCTTGAGTTCGAACCGCCCCAGCTTGATCCGCTGTGGTCGAATGATCCACTGTTGCTGTTGCTGAAGCCGCTGTTACCTGAGCCCCACGATGATCTTGTACGACCACTGCTGTTGCCAGAGCTGCCTGAGTTGCTCCACGAACTGCTGTTCCATTGCGACGTTCTTGTATTAGTCGAAGAAACATTGCCGCTCCTTCTCCAACCCGACTGATAGTAGTTCTGTGATTGTGCCGATGCTGAACTTACTCTTCCGCTCGAGTTAGAGCTGCGAACGCCAGTAGTTGTGCTAGTAACGCCGCGCGTGCCGGATGTATTGTTCGAAGCGACGTTTGTTGCACTGCTGCGATCGGAACGACGCTGATAGCTGAGCGGACGTCCACTGTCGCCACCATAAGAATATCCGGCACCGTAGTAGTAAGGATTGTAGAAGCTGCTATAGCCGTAAGCATAGGGATTATACATTCCATACATGCCGTACATACCATACATGCTGCTATAGAAAGGATCGTAGTACATGGAATTCATCATTCCATATCCGTAACCCATGCTGCCATACCATCCATTGTAGAATGAACCCATTCCATAGCCGAGGCCAAGCGACCAGCCCGAACCCATCATACCATAAGGACTGTACATACCACCCATCATGCTGTAAGGGCTGTACATTCCGCCCATCATGTAAGGGCTGTAGCCGTAGTTATTGAAGCCGTTGTAGCCGTAACCATTTCCGTAGTAAGGGCTATAGAAGCTGTTCGACGAGTAATTGTTGTAAAGATTTTTGTTTACAGAGCTCGGAGAATAAGAGCTGTTGAAATATCCCGAATTGGACAAAGTGTCTTCTGTACCCGATTTAGATCGTGATACATATTCCGGGTTGATGTTGCGTGCCGAGTAGCTGTCGGTTGGATTGATAGCTGTGCTGGCCAAACGATCTTCGGCTTCCGTTTTCTGATCGATCTTGTTGCGACTGACTCGGGCAGACAGTTCTTGCTTAGGCCTGTCTTTCGAAGTGAAATACATGTCATCAATTTCCTGCGACCATGCTGTGAAGCTGGCAGCGAGGAGGACTACAAAAGCAAACCCGGTTTTCATAGTATTTCTAGTTTTTACCACTCAACAAATGTACCGAATCTATAACAACTAAACGTGCAAATACATTCAAGTGTGACATGCGGTGGGGTGGTAGTTTGGCCACTAATTAGGCCTATATTTGTGGTTCCGCAATATTAAACTGGCATTAAAAAGATGGGTAAAGAGATCACCTCCCGGAAAGAAGACTATTCACAATGGTACCTGGACCTGGTAAAAAAGGCCGATTTGGCCGAAAACTCTGACGTGCGTGGCTGTATGGTCATTAAGCCGTATGGTTATAGCATTTGGGAGAAGATGCAGCAAGGTCTGGACAGGATGTTCAAAGACACTGGTCATGTGAATGCTTACTTCCCTCTCTTTGTACCCAAGAGCATGTTCGAAGCAGAAGAGAAAAACGCGGAAGGTTTTGCAAAGGAATGCGCTATCGTTACACACTACAGGCTTAAAACAGACCCCAACAACAAAGGAAAACTGATCGTCGATCCACAAGCGGAGCTCGAAGAACCGCTCGTTGTTCGCCCTACCAGCGAGGCGATCATCTGGAGTACCTATAAAAAATGGATCCAGTCGTACCGCGACCTGCCTATACTCGTAAACCAGTGGGCCAACGTTGTTCGTTGGGAGATGCGCACGCGCTTGTTCCTGAGAACTGCCGAGTTCCTCTGGCAGGAAGGACACACCGCGCACGCAACAAAAGACGAGGCTGTCGCGGAAGCACAGCAGATGCTCGATGTTTATGCGGAGTTCGCCGAAACTATTATGGCGCTTCCTGTTTTGAAGGGAAGAAAAACGGATAGCGAGAGATTTCCGGGCGCTGTTGATACCCTATGTATAGAGGCTCTCATGCAGGATGGGAAAGCACTCCAGGCTGGAACATCACACTTCCTCGGTCAGAATTTTGCGAAAGCTTTTGATGTAACTTTCACCAGCAAGGAGGGAAAGATAGAGTCGGTGTGGGGAACGTCGTGGGGAGCGAGTACACGTTTGATGGGTGCCCTTGTCATGGCGCATTCCGACGACGATGGACTGATCATTCCTCCCAAGCTTGCGCCTATTCACGTTGTTATCGTGCCGATCTTCAAGAACGAAGAAGAGCTCGCGAAAATTTCTGAGAAGGCAAACGTGATCGTTAAAGATCTTCGCAAGCTCGGGTTGTCGGTAAAGTTCGACAACCGCGATACACACAAACCAGGTTTCAAGTTCGCCGAATACGAAATGCGTGGCGTGCCCGTTCGAATAGCGATTGGTCCACGCGATATCGAGAACGGAACCGTGGAGCTCGCACGTCGCGACACCAAAGAGAAGAAAGTGTACCCCATGGATTCGGTTGTGAAAGAAATTCCTGCATTGCTCGAAGACATTCAGCAAACGATCTACAATCGCGCACTGAAGTTCAGAACCGATAATACGACGCGTGTTGATAGCTACGACGAAATGAAACGTGTTCTCGACGACAAGGGCGGCTTCGTGCTCGCTCATTGGGACGGCACGCCTGAAACCGAAGCAGCTATCAAGGAAGAAACAAAGGCAACCATCCGTTGTATTCCTTTCGACGCGCCTGCCGAAGACGGCAAATGTGTGTATTCGGGTAAGCCTTCGAACAAGAGAGTTGTTTTCGCAAGAGCATATTAACTTGAAAGGTCCATTAGTTTTTGTCGCCCTGTTGTTTTTCAAGCTTGCTTACTCGCAGGACGACAAACTTTTGAATATTATCCAGGCAGAGCTCAATCGCGAAGTCACCGGGTTCACCAAAGTTTCCCAACCACCATACTTCATCGCCTACCGGGTAAACGATGAGAAGTCGGCATTTGTCAACGCTTCTTTCGGAAGCCTAACAGCATCGGATGTTAATCACCAACGAATGTTGTATGTATCGATCCGCGTCGGAAATTACCTGATCGATAATACGCACCCTCTCGAAAACGAAGAGGAGATGTACATGGGCGGATATGTCGATATGCAGGCAACAGAGCTCCCGTTGGACGATAGCGAAGAAGTGATCGCTGAAAGAGCCTGGGCCGCCACCGATGTCGCATATCGTTCGGCTCTCAATCGGTTCAATAAGGTAAAGAACCTTCTCGCTGCGAAGAAGGAGTCGAAAAGCACTGCCGATTTCAGCAAGGAGCAGGTAGAGAAATATTACGAGGCCCCCGGCAAACAACTGGACGACGTTTTCAACAGATCTTATTGGGAACAGAAGACGAAGCAGTATTCGAAGTTGTTCCAGGGCGACGCAAGTATCGTCAGCGCAGATGTTTCATTCCAGGTTGGACAAGAGCGGAGATACTTTGTTTCGTCGGAAGGGGCGTCGATCGTCCAGAATGTTTGGGGAGCATATATCTATGTGCTCGCCTCGGTAAGGGCGAACGACGGGGAGTTAGTGCCTCTTCATACATCTTTTTATGCTCCCACACCCAACGACCTGCCTGGTGACGATGTGATCGAAGGCGCTATCAGGGACATGATGTCGACTTTCCAGAAACTGAAGACAGCGCCGATGGCCGATCCATATACAGGCCCCGCATTGTTGGACGGACCGGTAGCTGGCGTATTCTTTCACGAGATCTTTGGGCACCGCGTGGAGGGACATCGGCTCAGGAGCGAGCTGGATGGACAAACATTCAAATCGAAAGTAAACGACAAGATCCTTCCCGAATCGATGAGCGTGTATTGCGATCCAACCGTCGGCCAATTTGGCGGACGTCATCTGAACGGGATCTATGCTTACGACGATGAGGGTGTTAAGTCGAAGAAAGTAGACATCGTGGAGCACGGGATGTTGAAAAACTTCCTGATGTCGCGCACGCCACTTGAAAACTTTACGCACTCGAATGGACATGCGCGCGCTACCGCGGGAATGTCGCCGGTGTCGCGACAGTCGAACCTTTTTGTTAACGCGGAAAAAGGAAAATCTTCCGCAGAGTTGCGACAGATGTTGATCAAGGAATGTAAGAGACAAAAGAAGAGCTACGGATATTTCTTCAAGAGTGTTGTTGGTGGCTTTACGAACACCGATCGTTATTCACCAAATGCATTCAATATTTTTCCGACTGAAGTTTATAAGGTCTATGTGGACGGCAGGCCCGACGAGCTGGTCCGCGGCGTTGACCTGATCGGGACACCGTTGGCTATGTTTGCCGAGATCGCTGCGGTGGGGGACACGCACGGAGTGTTCACGGGATTTTGCGGAGCAGAGTCCGGGTATGTTCCCGTGAGTGCAATATCCCCGGCGTTGTTTGTGAGAAGGATCGAGACACAGAAGAAACCAAAGTCGAAACTGGATGAAACACTCCTGAAGGCACCGATAGCCAGGACAGTGGCGCAAGACTCAGTGGATGTTGTTCAACAAGCCATGCGCGACGAGCTGGAGCGTAACATGAAGGAGCTTAAGACGGATGGCTTCGACAAACCATTTTTTATTAACTACAGCATACAGGATCAATCACTGGTCCAGATCTCGGCTTCTTTTGGTGCGCTGATCCGATCAGTTGAAACAAAATCGCGACAAGCAACATCTATACGGCTGCTTGTAGGCGACTATGAATTCAACGACGAAAGTCTCGATTCAGAAATGGGTGGTCAGCAAGATAACAACCTCGCGCTGCCCATAGAAGATGATTATTTAGGTATAAGAAGGTCGCTGTGGGTTTCGACAGACAATGTTTATCGTGGTGCTTCGCGACAGTTTTCACGTAACAAGGAGATCGTAAAAGAAAAGAATAAACCTTTAAATGAAATTCCACATCGCAGCTTCGCAAAAGCAACTCCATCGCATGTTGATATAAAAGCTGATACGGTGGCCTTCGACAAAAAATATGTCGAGGACTACGTTCGAAAAGTATCGGGTGCTCTTGCTGAGTTTAAAGAGCTGGATTACGGGAGCGTCGAGTTTATATATGAGCGTGGGTATCAATACCTCGTTAACTCGGAGGGCTCGATGAATCGCTTCCCGAAAAGTTTTGTGCTGGTCTCTATAAACGTCGGTATCAAGAAAGAAAATGGTACGATGATCGATGAAAGCGCAACGATCAAGCTTCCCACACCAGAGCTGCCTTCGATTGAGAAAACAATCGCAATGGCAAAAGATCTTGCGAAGCAGTTGATAACCACCAAAGACGCACCCAAACACGAAGAAGAATACATCGGGCCGGTGTTATTTGAAGGTGAAGATGCGGGATATCTTATTGCATCCCAGGTAACACGTGGCGATGTCCAGACTTCGCCTTTGGTCTACGATCAATCAACGAAGAACAAGCCAGAGGACAAGCTGGGCAAACAGCTCTTCGCCGAAGGTATGACCGTGAAGGCGATGCCTAAAATGAAAGTGTTCGGCAACGAACCGCTCCTGGGATCTTATCCTGTCGACAACGAAGGCGTTGTGCCTGCCGATGAAACAGTCCTGATCGAGAATGGTGTGCTTAAGAGTTTAAGGACCAATCGAACCTTCACAAAGCCGGGACAGACATCCAACGGTCTTGCGAATGGTCCCGGAGTAATTCAGGTTTCGTTTAAGAATACAGTTCCATTTAACGCACTTAAAACTAAACTCATAGAACAGGCAAAAAAGGATGGACTGGATTTTGGAATTATTGTGAGGAATGTAAGGTCCTACGAGCTTAATTCAGGAAACATTCATGTCTACAGAGTTTATGTTAGTGATGGACATGAAGAATTGGTACGCGAGGCTTCTATGTCGTCGATCTCGCAACGTGATTTCAAAAAGATACTTGCGGTGTCCTCCGAAGTATCGGTATCCAACCTTCTTTTACGTGACTATTTGTCCGTAATTGGCCCGCAAGCCATCCTTTTGGACGAAGTTGAATTTAAAACGCGGTATTACGACTCATCGCAGGAGAAACGTGAGACGTACGTTTCGTCGCCCCGAAAAAAGTAGCCGGGCGCACGAATAGTTTTAGCTATCTTTAATCCCCCTTATGATCGAATGGAGCATTGTTATACTGCTTGTCCTCTTTGGATTGGCGCTGGTGGTGGTTGAAGTGATCTTCATTCCCGGCACTACGTTCGTTGGACTTGCCGGCTTCGTATGTATCATTATCGGAATCGTTCTGTCGTTCAAATATTTCGGTACAGAAACGGGCTGGTCTACATTGGCAGCATCGACGGTTGCATCGGGTGCCTTTCTTTATCTCGCACTTCGAACGAACGTGTGGAAACGATTTGCGATCAATAATTCGATAGACAGTCGTGTGAATGAAGTTGAGCTCTTGAAATTCAAAGTCGGCATGGAAGGAATAGCGATGTCGGCTCTTCGGCCGATCGGCAAAGGAGATTTCAATGGCGAAGTTCTCGAGGTGAGAACAAATGGAGAGTACGTGGAGGCTGGCAGTCGCATCAAGATCATTAAGGTTACAACCAACCAGGTCATCGTAGAAATCATCAACTAATTATATGTTCGAAATTCCCATTTTATTGATCGCGTTCGCCGCCATCATTGGCTTCTTTATCCTTATGTATTTTGTTCCTGTCGGTCTTTGGATCAGCGCGAACGTATCTGGTGTAAGAGTCACTATTTTTGAATTGATCGGTATGCGTATCCGTCGCATCCCCGTTAGCACGATCGTTAACTCACTGGTGACTGCGCGCAAAGCAGGTCTTTCGGTAACGAGCAACGATCTGCAGACGCACTACATGGCTGGTGGCAATGTGCCGAACGTTATTCGCGCACTGATCTCTGCGGACAAGGCGAACATCAGCCTGAGTTTCAAGCAGGCGACGGCGATCGACCTTGCCGGCCGCGATGTGTTTGAAGCGGTTCAGATCTCTGTGAATCCGAAGGTGATCAACACTCCAAAAGTTGCGGCCGTTGCCGCGGATGGTATCCAGTTGATCGCTATCGCGCGCGTTACCGTTCGCGCAAGCATTGCGCAACTCGTTGGTGGCGCCGGTGAAGAAACCATCCTCGCCCGCGTTGGCGAAGGTATCGTTACATCCATCGGTTCGGCGAAGTCACATAAAGAAGTTCTCGAAAATCCCGATAAGATCTCGAAGCTTGTTCTTTCACGCGGCCTCGATGCAGGAACAGCTTTCGAAATTCTTTCTATCGATATCGCCGACGTTGATGTAGGCGCAAACATCGGTGCCAAACTTCAGATAGACCAGGCAACAGCCGACCTTAAAGTAGCTGAAGCAAAAGCGGAGGAAAGAAGAGCCATGGCTGTCGCCCACGAACAGGAAATGAAGGCTAAAGCACAGGAAGCGCGCGCAAAGGTTATCGAAGCCGAAGCAGAGATACCCAAGTCAATAGCGACGGCTTTTGTTAATGGAAACCTTGGTGTGATGGACTATTATAAGATGCAGAATGTGCAGGCCGATACGGAGATGAGGCAGAGTATTTCAGGGGCGGGCAGTGGAAAAAACAGCTCAGGTAATCCGCCGAAACCTTAACCTCCATCATCGCCCTGATCTGGGGCAATACTCATTATGAAGGTCTGATTAACGCTAACGCGCGGTAATGACTTTCCACTCAGCTCTCTTGTTAGCCAGGAACTGATTCGTAGCCGGGTTATATTTTATAAAGCTGTAGATCAATGGTACCACCGGCATGCCATCTACAGTTAATACTCCCCACTTTTCGCGGTCGCGAACGACCACTAGGTTATTCGGAAGCAATTCAATATGATCGAAATGAGGTTCGATCAACACGTGTCCTTTAAGATCGGCTAGTCCCGACTGATCCTTCTGATGAAGCACGAGCAGGCTGCCGATCCTCTTTATCGAATCGTATCTCAAAGGTAAAATGCTCTGACCTTCTTTGTTGATCACGCCGGTTTGACTGCCGCGGCGTACGATAGAAATCCCATTATTGAATTCACTCACTTCTTCGAAGTTGGGGTTAACGACGATGCGGTCTTCGGTATTCACGAATCCCCATTTGCCGATGAGCTTTACTGGGGCAAGCCCTTCGTGGAACCGCCCGATATTCTCGTAACGGTTGGCGATGCGAAGCCGGCCGCGCGCATCTACGAAACCGTATTGTCCATTGCGGCGAATGCCGCGAAGACCTTCGCTCTCTTCGAAGACGCGCTCTGTGTTGTCGACTTTCGGCGGTGCTGCGACGGTAGAGCTGATGCCAGCTAACGTTACCTGTTTTACGGAGCCATCGATGGAAGTTTCTTCAAGGATCCCATTGATGTATCGAAGCTTGTTGCTGGTGAAATAAACTATCTCGCCATCGAATTTTTTAAGGAAAAGAATAGAGTCCTGTTTTTCGATGTAGTGTTCGCCATCGATGAGCGTGAGCTTGTTCTTTTGTGGCAGCACTTTCCAATGCTCGTCATAACCAACGATGCCATACAGTCCTTTGAACTTTACGTTGACTGATTCGTAATTGAAACCGATCAGGGAATCATAAACACAACCAAGCAGTTCCTTACCATAACGATCGATAGCTCCCCAGTATCCACGGTTGTTAACCGGAAACACACGGCCATTGTAAGGAAGAAGAAGATTATAGGTACGCTCTGTCTTCTTTACGTTAAACGTATCGTAAAGCGACCATTGGCTTTTTGTCATTGTGCGCACGAAGCTTCCTTCGAGCAGCAACGAATCGAATTCAAACGGGAAGATCTCTTTCCCGCTTAACGAAACAATTCCATGTTTATCACCTTTGCAAGCGACAGATAAATTGTTCGTGAACCGATCGAGCTTATCGTAAGCGAGATCGATCTTTCTATTGAGATCTTCTCCAACGACACCATGCTTGCCGGCGAGTGCAACCAGGTAATGAGTTCCGTCGGGTTGAAGCTCATCGGCATCGATAGACGTGATCTCCTTGTTGTCCCGATCGATTATCTTCCAGGTGTCGTTGCTACGACCTTCAACAACTTCGTCGGTGATCTTGAGCTCGCGATACACCGGCTGTACCTGTATCGTACCCTCACGGTCGATCAGTCCTTGTTTGAAATTCTGGTAGATGATCGCCTTTCCTTTTTTGAATGCCGATATGCTGTCGATCACAAACTCGGTCAACTGAAGTCCATCTTCGGAGAAGAGTGCGGTTCGTTTCTCAAAGTTCTGTATGGCAAATCTCAGGCTGCCGATCGGACGTATGTCGCGATACTTTACTGCGAGGATACTTTTGTCGTTGAGGTCGATGAGTCCATGCTCATACTTCAGTCCATTTTTTACAAACACGATAGCGCGAAGCCCATGGATCTTGATGCCATCGTATGTAAACGGCACTGTCACCTTCCCGGTGAGATCTATGCAACCATACTTCACGGTATAAGGATTGATCTGCCTCGATGCGATAACACGATCGCCACCTGACGAGGAAACGCTCTCGTATTCTGCTTTTGTGATGAATTCTTTCTTGAGATTGATAAGGCCCCATTTTCCTTTTTGCCTGAAGCCAGTCACCTGGTTGACAACGGAGAAGCTTCCATCGGCCCATCCCAATGCGTCGAACGCTGCGGGTAGTATCACCTTGCCGGAATCGTCGCGCAGACCGGCCTTTCCGTTTTCGTAAAAAATAAGATACTCGGCATATGCATGACCATACGCCGCAAGGCTGAATAGCAGACAAAAAATGGCTCTCATCGAGGCGGAGATGATAAAAATCAACTACAAACCTCGGGAATTTTTGGCAACTTTGCCGTGTTTTTAACCCCAATGGCTTTAAAGCCTCTTTAACCAAGCTGAATTAACATGTACATCGAGCAGTTATACACGAATTGTCTGGCTGAAGCAGCGTATTATATTGAGTCTAATGGCGAAGCAGCCATTATAGATCCGCTACGCGAGACCGAGCCGTACATCGATTTGGCATCAAAAAGGGGTACAAAGATCAAATACGTTTTCGAGACCCATTTCCACGCTGATTTTGTGTCGGGACACATCGACCTCGCCCGCGAAGTAAAGGCACCCATTGTGTATGGACCACTCGCCAACACAAACTACGAAGTCATCAACGCGAAAGACGGCCAGGAATTCAAGATCGGAAAGCTTACGATCCGCGTGCTTCACACACCCGGGCATACTCCCGAATCTTCATGTTATTTATTGCTCGACGAGACCGGCAAAGAACACGCGATCTTCACTGGTGATACATTATTTGTGGGCGACGTAGGTCGTCCCGATCTTCTGGATGGTGTAATGAGCCGCGAACAGCTCGCAGGTATGTTGTACGATTCCCTTCAGAGGAGCATAAAAACTCTTCCCGATGACGTTATCGTCTATCCCGCACACGGGCCTGGATCGGCTTGCGGAAAGAACATCGGCAAAGAGACATTCTCGACTATCGGCGAGCAGAAGAAATTCAACTACGCACTGAAAGATCAGTCACGCGAAGATTTCATTAAAGAACTCACAAGCGGTATTCTTCCTCCTCCCCAGTATTTCTTTGAAGATGCACGCATCAATAAAGAAGGATACGAGGCGATTGATACCGTTATCGATCGCAACAGCAAGCCCCTGAATGCATCGGTAGTTCAAAAGCTTATCGATAAAGGCGTTACCATTCTCGACACCCGTTCAGCCGATGAGTTCGAGAAAGGATTTATACCGGGCAGCATCAACATCGGGCTCAATGGACAATTCGCCGTTTGGGTTGGAACACTGATCCAGATCGATCAACCGTTGGTTCTCGTTACATCACCTGGTAAAGAAAGAGAGTCTGTGCTTCGTCTCGCTCGCGTGGGCTACGAACAGGTCGAAGGATTTCTCGACGGGGGCATTGCTTCGTGGAAGGGCACTCTCGATAAAGTGAAGTCGATCAAAGCGGAACAAATGAAAGACTTCGACCATACCGTCGAAGTGCTCGACGTTCGCAAACCTGGTGAATGGAACACGAGTCACCTCAAAGACGCAAAGTTCGTTCCGTTGGCAGATATGCCTGGCAATGTCGAGTCATTCGACAGGAACCAGACTTACATCGTTCATTGTGGCGGAGGCTATCGCTCGATGACGGCGATCTCGCTCATGAAGCGCGAAGGATTTACCGACCTGGTTAACGTGTATGGAGGATTTTCGGCGATGGTAGGTGCGGGGCTGCAAATTGTAACCGAAGAGTTAGCGGCGCATTGACCATCGTTCATTGATCATTAACGATCGCTCATTGCCTTTCGATAGTCTTCCGGGGTATCCACATCGAGACCCGACTCAAGCAAAACAACCGTGGCATTAGTGATCACTTTGCGTGCTCCTTCATTATCGCCGATAGCCATTAATTCATAAAACCTTTCTTTGCCGAACAACGCTGGTACCCCCACGGTATCGAGGTACTTCGAAGCTACAATCCCCTGTTTGGTTTTTTCGAAGTGTTCGATCAAGTTGTTCAAATGATCTTTTGTAACGAACGGCATATCGCACACCATGATCAACGCCGCCTCGGAATCCTTTGCGGCCTTCAAACCCGCCTTTATCGAAGAACCCATTCCCTTAGACCATGAAGGATTACTAACAATGGTAACAGGAAGATCGGCGATGGCTTCGCGATGCTTGTTTTCTTTATCGCCCAACACAACGTAAACTTGGCCTGCCCTCGAATCAATTGCTGTTTTGATGGCATGTGTGAGCAACGTTCCGCCTTTCCAGGGTAGTAGTTGTTTCGATTGTCCCATGCGGGATGAGGAGCCGGCCGCCAATATGATCACCGACACGGGCATTACTCCATCGGTTTGGCAGCTTTGAATTGTGCTTCACCAATTGTTTCTCCTTCGCTGGAGTCGGTATCGACGAGGATCTTCCATTTGCCGTTCTCCTTGCGATGAACGACATGAAATCTTCCATAACCGATACCCGTTCTTGCATCGGGCGACGACCATGACGTAGCATAGATGCCTACATCGATAGCCTGGTTGTCGTTGTTGATCCGTTCGGTGAATCGAAGTTCGATCCACATCGTTTGATTGCGTTCTTTACGACGCTTATTTCCTTCGGCGGTTTGCTTGCAGTATTGATCCCAATTCAAAACTTCTTTCGAATCGCGACCTGATCGAACAAGATCTTTCGAATGAACACTCATAAAGAGCTCGGTATTTCCTTCGCTGAAACCTTTGATGAAGGGCTTCCAAACCTGTTCATCGATCTCCTTTTGTACGTTCTGTGCGAATGCCGTAGTGCCGACAAATAATAGGAGTATGAGCGTTCTCATTCGAGATAGACTTGTTTAAAGACCTGGTCCGTTTCAGAATCACGTTTGTGGATGGCACTGTTACGGTTCTTCAAAAAGTTCCCATCGCGATTCGAAAACTTCGCCTGGATCTCGGAGATGATCGCTACTGCGATCTCATCTGGAGCTTCGGCGCCAATGTCGAGACCGATCGGGGAATGAATACGATTCATTTGTTCGTCGGTTACGATCAGTCCTTCGTTAAGCATTTTGTCGAATCGCTTGCGCGGACCCATGATACCGATGTACGGCGCGGGAGTGGTGATCAGCTTTCGCAAAACATCGCGGTCGTATTCGTAGTTGTGCGACATCAATACACAAGCCGTATAAGGCGTGACGTTAAAGTCGCGGTCGATAAACTGCCGCTGGCATAGCGAAAGCTTGTCGGCAGTCGGGAAAAATAACGGAGCGATGTGTGCTGCACATTCGTCGGTGACCTCCACTTCCCAACCGAGCGATTTTGCGAGCTGGCTTACCGGTCGTGCATCGAAGCCGCCACCGAAGATGATCAGCTTAATGCCTGGCTGAATGAATTCAAAAAATGCATCGACCTGCTCGCCCTTGTATTGGATCTGTTTGGCGCTCGACTGTTTTGTCTGGATGTCATCGATCCAGAATTTTTCGCCGATATGATTTCCGCTGAATATCGTGGCCAGTGCGACGGGCTGCTCGATCTTAACGATCGATTCATAAAAACCGATCGCGCTGGCTGCCGGTTCGATCAACACATCGATGATACCATTGCATCCCAGGCCAATGCCGAGATTTTGATTGCTGTCTTCGTTGGTGTCGTATGTAACTGTGATAGGCTTATTGTCCATCATCACTTGTCGCGCCTTGCGAAGGGCGTCGCCTTCGAGGCAACCGCCGCTGATAGAGCCAACCCAACGACCATCGTCGGTGATAAGCATTCGTGCGCCCGGACTGCGATAGGACGATCCGCGAACGCGAACAACTGTCGCTACCGCAGCCTTTCGTTTGCCGAGGTCTACTTTATTGTATTCTGTGAGGATATTTTTAAAGTCTTTCATTTAATAAACACATAGACACATAGACACATAGGACACATAGACACATAGACAAATAGGCACATAGGCTAAAGTCGTTCGATCTTCTCCGATAAGTTTATCGGTAGCCTATGGATCCGCTTGCCGGTTGCTACAAAGATAGCATTACATAATGCAGCTGCTACGGGTGGTAGGGTCATTTCGCCGAGGCCTTCCGGCGACTCCGGGCTGTCGACCAAATGGACGTCGATCGTTGGTGCATCCTTCATCCGGAGCATTTTATATTCGTCGAAGTTGGTCTCTTTCACGCGTCCGTTCTCAATATGAATAGCAGAGTTCAAAGCAGCATTCAATCCATCAACAATCCCGCCTTCCAATTGATTCAACGCGCCGCTCTTATTAATAATGAGGCCACAGTCAACAACGGCAGTCACGTTTTCCACTTTTACCGATGTGGGTGTGGGCATCGAGATCGTTATGACTTCGGCCACGTATGCGCCAAACATGAAGTGCGCCGCAAAACCACGGAATGTTCCCGGTTTAGCAGGTTGGCTCCAGTTCGATCTTTCTGCAGCGAGCCGGATCACATCTTTCAAACGCCTCGTGCTGTATACAGGGCCACCGTGATCGCGATAAGGCATGAGCACATCTTCTTCACCAAGAACTTCCAGTCGGAAAGCGATAGGATCTTTTCCGGCAACGAAAGCCATCTCGTCGATGAAAGTCTGATCGAGCCAGGCGGTTACGTTGTGGCCGGGTGCACGCCATGCGCCACGCGGCACTTTACTAACAACGGCAGTGTATTCCATCCTGAACGAAGGAATAAATCCGGCCGGGAATCCGTCGGGGAAGACTTCCGTTTCGTGTGTCCCGGATGTCTGTCCTGAAAAGGCGCGTCGCGATGTAGTTGAACCTTTCAGTTGCCATGCAACAAGCCTGTTGTTGGAATCGAGTCCGGCCTTCAGGCGATACATTCCATTTGGACGAAAGAAGTCGTGCTTGATATCATCTTCACGGGTCCAAACTACTTGCACGGGTTTGCCGATCTGTTTCGATAAAGCGATCGCTTCCCATGCATAGTCGGCCATGAGTCTTCTTCCGAAGCCGCCACCCACGCGCGTCATTCTCACTTTGATCTTATTGGCAGGAACACCGGTGAGTTCCACAGCGGCACCTCTGACGGCGCCTGGCACCTGCGTGGGTCCCCACACTTCTACGCTGTCGGCCTTCACGTCGGCGATGAAGTTCATCGGCTCCATGGGGACGTGTGCGAGGAATGGTGCTTCGTAAGTTGCCTCGTGTACTTTGGCGCATGTGGCGAAGGCTTCGTCAACGTTGCCATCGTCGCGGAGGATCTCGCCGATACCGTTGAGATTTTTTTCGAAACGCGCTTTCAGGTTTTCGTCCGATTCAATCTCGACGCCGGTCATGTCCCACTCGATCTTCAGCGCCTTACGTCCCTTCATCGCGGTCCATGTGTTCTTTGCGATAACTGCAACGCCACCGATCACTTGTGTCGGGCTTTTTGTTGCATCGAGGATAACGACCTTTTCGACACCTTCTATCTTCAATGCTTCGGCGTCGTTTACTGATTTTACTTTGCCACCGAACACCGGGCAGCGTTCGATAACAGCAACGACCATTCCTTTCGGTCGCGCGTCGAGACCGAACTCCATGGAACCAGTAACTATCTTTTTATTATCGACACCGCGAATAGACTTGCCGATGATCGTATAATCTTTCCGATCTTTTAATGTTGGATTCTCACGAACGTTGAGCTTTGACGCATCGGCAGCGAGTTCGCCGTAGGAAAGTTTTTTATCGGAGCCTTTCAGATATACCGATCCTTCCCTCGCGTAACATTTATCCAGCGACACACGCCATTTCCTGGCGGCAGCTTCGATGAGCATTTCTTTTGCGCCGGCACCGGCTTTTCTCAACGCATCGAAGTTTGTCTTGATACCCGTGCTTCCTCCGGCAAACTGGGCGCCGAACCGATTATCGAGGAGACCCTGTTCCACTTCAACTTGTTTCCAGTCTACTTCCAACTCCTCCGCGATGATCTGCGCGAAGGATGTTTTTATTCCCTGGCCGATCTCTGGATTCTTGGAATAGATGATGATGCGTCCATCGGACGAGATCTTCAGGAACACATTTGGTTCGAAGGTGACGTCGTCTGGTAAGGATACAACTTTCGCGTCGGCAAAATTGATGGCAAGAAATATTCCTGCTCCCGTGATGCTGCTTAGTTTCAGGAAATCACGGCGTGAGAATCGGTCAGTGGTCTTCGTAGTGTGCGAAGTACCTGATATGGAATGTCTGTCCTTCGTACTTTTTGTATTTAAGGTTATCGCCGACTTTAAGCTGATCGAAGTGTTCTTTCGTGCAATGCACCTGGAAGTCTTCGTTGTTCTCGCCGGTTACTATTGCAATGTACTGCTCATCTTTCGCTACAACAATCGCATGGTCACCAACTTTTCTACCATGATAAGGGGTATATGTTGCGACATTTCGCCCCTCAATGAACAGCAGCTCTTTTATGGTTCCTTCTTGTACAGTCGGTGGAGAAAAAAGTATGTCCCACGATATCCAAACTAAAATTCCGGCCGAGCAAAAAAGAAATGTGCCATAAAATAAGGCTTTCATATCCAGGGTGTTAATTTCTAAGCGCTTTCACCTCCTCGGGCTTAACGGCTTCGCCTTTGTTGCCAAAAGAGTTTCGAATGTAGTTCAATACGTCGCTCACTTCCTGGTCTGTAAGATCGAAACTTGTCATATCGGCGTTGTATGTTACGCCATTGACCTTGATCTCACCGGTGAGTCCTTTCAACGTGATGGTGATTGAACGTTTTTTGTCGGCCATCAGATAATCGGACTTCGCAAGAGGCGGATAAACACCTTCGATGCCTTCGCCCTTCTCCATGTGACAGGTTATACAATAGCTGCCATATACTTCCTTTCCTCTCACAATGCTGGCCTTTAAATCGAACGCCGGCTTTTGATTGAAGGCAGAAAAAAGAACAAGACAGAACGCAAAAACAACTAGAACTCGAAGGAATTTCATTTGTGAACGGGTTTAGAAATGTAAAGGAAAAATAAATGGGTAGGTATTAAAACCTACCCCCTAAAAAAACGCAAAGGTCAAGCCAGAAATTAGACTTTTTCCAATTCGAAAGGAAGTGTCCTTATACGCTTGCCTGTAAGATCGAATATGGCATTTGTTAATGCGGGCGTCAATGGCGGAAGACCAGGTTCTCCAACACCGCCGGCCGGTTCGTCGTTGTCCATATTATAGACTTCGATCTCCGGCGTATCCTGGATGCGTGGCATCTTATAAGTATTGAAGTTTTGCTCTACCGCCTTTCCGTCTTTGAAAGTAGTAGCGTGCTTGGTGGCAGCACCCAACGCCATAATAATGCTTCCTTCCACCTGCGCTTTAATGATGTCGGGGTTCACATACCATCCACAATCCATCACGGCCCACACCTTGTCTACCTTCACTCCACCTTCGGCACGTTTCGAGACCTTCACGACTTCGCCAACGATACTCGAAAAACACTCAGTGATTGCAACACCGTAGCCTTCGTTCTTGCCACGCGACTTCCAACCACTCACTTGTTCGAGCTTATCGATCAATGCGAGGTAACGATCTTTTCCACCCAACAACATCCTTCTATATTCAAGTGGATCCTTACCGGCAGCGAGTGCGAGCTCATCCATAAAGCTTTCGTAAGCAAACCCGTTTGTCGATGAATACACCGATCTCCACCACATCACCGGTATCGGCGACTCCAATGGAATGTCGGCGAAGCTATAATGCGGCATCCTCTCGAATAACGGTTCAAGAAATCCTTCCGTCGTGCTTCCATTGTACGACATCTTATCGGCACCCGGCCATTGGTGATCCATGTTCTGACCAGCCATCTTAAACTTATAAGCTTCGATACGTCCATTCTGCGACAACGCCGCTTCGAGTTTATACATCATTCCGGGTCTCCATGGTCCCTGGTTCGTATCGTCTTCGCGAGTCCACACAACCTGCACCGGAGCTTTGATCTCTTTCGAGATGAGCGCAGCCTCCTGTGTATAATCTGTGAACGCTTTTCTTCCGAAGCCGCCACCGAGGAATGTCATATTAACCGTGATCTTCTCACGCGGCATATTCAGCACCTTGATAAGATCGTCCTGTACCCAACCTGGAGCTTGTATTGGTCCCCAGATCTCGCATGAATCAGCGGTTACGTTGGCAATGCAATTGAGAGGCTCCATCGAAGAATGCGATTCGTAGGGAGTTGAGTAGATCGCTTCGATCTTTTTTTCCGATTTCCCGAGGATCCGGTTTACATCGCCCATGGTGCGATAGGAGAGACCTTCTTTTGTTTTCAGATCTTCTTCCATTTTTGCATAAAGCTGCGCTGTATCGTGATGAGGAAACCCTGTGTCATCCCACTCTACTTTCAATGCTTTTCTTCCCTGCATGGCAGCCCAAAGGTTATCGGCAACAACCGCAACACCCTCACGTGTTGTTGAGAACACAGCCATCTTTACGGTAAACACGTGCTTCACACCCGCTACTTTCTTTGCCTCTGTGTCGTCGAAACTTTTCACTTTTCCGAGGAATCGCGGGTTGCGTTCAACAACTGCGTACATCATACCGGGCAACTTTTTATCGAGACCGAAAATTGCTTCTCCGTTTGTTTTCATCGGAGTGTCTTGTCTCGGCATTGGCTTGCGAAGGATCTTATAGTCCTCTGATTTCTTCAGGGCAACGTTCTTCGGGATCTCGAGCTTCGAAGCATCGGCTACCAATTCGCCGTATCCAAGTTTCCTGCCGGAAGGTTTGTGAATGATCTGTCCGTTCTCGGCGTAGCATGTCGATTTATCGACGCCCCATTTTTTTGCGGCAGCCTCTCTCAGCATCTCGCGAGCCGAAGCTCCCATTTGACCGAGATGTTTATAGGAGCCACGAACGGTGGAGCTTCCACCGGTTATTTGGTTACCGTATTTCTTTTCGTTACCGACACCGAAGATGATCTTAACATCGTTGAGATTCACTTCGAGCTCTTCTGCTATGATCTGCGGCACTGCCTGGAACGAACCCTGGCCCATCTCGGCCCGGTGATTGATGATCGTGACTTTGCCGTTGGTATCTATCGAGATCCACGCGTTGAGCTCTACTTCTGCGTCGCCTGCTTTAACGATCTGCGCAGCCCTTGCTGATTTTGGGATATGTAATCCAAGCATCAAAGCCGCTCCTGCAAGCCCTGATCTTTTTATGAAATCTCTTCTGCTGGTACTCATTTTACACTTGCTTTAGCTGCCATCATTTTCGAAGCTGTCTTTATTGCCTTGCGAACACGTGGATATGTTCCACACCTGCAGATGTTGCCCTGCATTGCCGCATCGATATCCTTATCGGTTGGCTGGGGATTTTTCTTTAGCAATGCAACCGCCGACATGATCTGTCCGCTCTGGCAATAGCCACACTGCGGCACTTGTTCCTGTATCCAGGCTTGTTGAACCACGTGCGTATTGTCTTCGGAAACGCCCTCGATCGTTGTGATCTTTCCTGCAGCCGCTGCCGATACCGGGATCGAACACGAACGAACTGCATTTCCATTGAGATGCACTGTGCATGCTCCGCATTGCGCTATTCCACATCCGTATTTCGTTCCGGTGAGACCTGCGAGGTCGCGGATCGCCCAAAGCAAAGGCATCTTTGCGTCGGCTTCTACGGTGTAACTTTTGTCGTTGATCTGTAATGTGTATTTGGCCATAAAGAGGCAGTTTTGACTATTCATAAAGTTATGAAATCAATCACTTTAGTTGTGTTGCTATTCGGGGCGTACAACGTGTTGTTTGCGCAATCGCAGCTGGAAGTCGTGGTGAAAGGCATCAAAAACGACAAGGGCAACGTCCGTGTCGGGATTTTCAAGGATAAAGAAAGCTTCCTGAAAAAGGCTGACTATGGCAAAGTGGTAAAGGCCTCGCAAGGTGAGGCAAAGGTGGTTTTCGAATTACCAGCAGGGGTTTACGCGATCAGCGTCATTCATGACGAGAACGGGAATGACGAATTGGACTCCGGCATGTTCGGCATTCCTAAAGAAGGATTTGGTTTCGGCAACGACGCAATGGGCACATTCGGGCCGCCAGGTTTCGAAAAGGCGAGTATCACCGTTGAACCCCAAAAAATGTCGATCAGCATAGCGCTACGATATTTATAGGAAAATATTCGTTTATTGTGTACTACTAACACAATGAAACCCAAGACTATGAAAAGAATGATAGCAGCCGCCATTTTGTGGGTGGCGTTCGTTCCCTTTGCTGTCCTTGCACAAAAGACAGCATTGCCGTTCCAGAACGGAGAGAACGTAGCAGTAACTTCTACCAATTCCGGCAAGGTGCGTGGCTATATACACAATGGCATCTATACATATAAAGGAATTCCCTACGCACAAGCGAAGCGATTCCAGGCCCCGGAAAAACCAGCACCCTGGGAAGGCGTTCGCAGCTCGATGTCGTACGGACCGGTAAGTCCATTGATGAACCCGACAACGTCTGTATCGGATGAGATCGAAACTGTGTTCCACCACGACTGGGGTTACACCAATGAAGACTGTCTTCGTGTTAACGTTTGGACTCCTGGCACCAATGACGGAAAAAAGAGGCCAGTAATGTTTTGGATACATGGTGGTGGATACACTGCCGGCTCATCGCAAGAGCTCCCTTCGTATGATGGAGAGGCAATTGCGAAGAAGGGTGATGTCGTTCTCGTTTCTGTTAATCATCGTTTGAATATTCTCGGTTTCCTTGACCTTTCGGAGTACGGTGATAAATATAAAGGAGGCGTTAACGCAAGCTTCCTCGACCTGGTGATGGCATTGCAATGGGTGAAAGACAACATCTCAAACTTCGGAGGTGATCCCGGCAACGTAACGATCTTCGGGCAATCTGGTGGTGGTGGAAAAGTGAGCACGCTTACTGCATCGCCGATGGCGAAGGGACTGTTTCATAAGGCTATTGTTCAAAGCGGCATCTGGGCAGACTTCCAGGATCAGCAGATCTCGAAGCGCATCGGATCGGCTGTGTTGAATGAGCTTGGACTTATACCATCGAAAGTGGACTCTATTCAAAAAGTGCCGTACGAAAAATTAGTAGCAGCGGGTAACAAAGCGTTGGCGAAAGTAAGAGAACAACTCAAAGCGGAGGGCAAAAGCTTCGATGGGCTTGGTCTCCGTTTCGGCTGGACTCCGACGATCGACGGATCGTTCCTCACTCATCACATGAAAGATCCGCAGGCTCTCGCGTTGGGTGCGAACGTTCCTTTGATGATCGGTTCTACAAAAAATGAATTCATGAATTCATTGAGGGATCCGAAGCTGAAGAAGGCGAACGCCGATGAAGTAAAAGCGTTCCTCCAAAAGCAGTGGGGCGATAAGACCGACGCGTACATCGCGGCTGTCAAGAAAACATATCCCAACGATACGAAGCCAAGCGACGTTGCCGACATTGATGCCTTCTTCCGTCCGGGCACGGTGGCGCAGGCCAATGCGCGGTCGGCGAGTGCAACTGCACCGGTGTACGTTTACTTGTTCACATGGCAGTCGCCAGTGATGGATGGAACTTACAAAGCCATTCACTGTATTGAAATTCCTTTTGCGATGAACAACATAGCGCGCTGCGAAGAGATGACAGGGGGTGGTAAAGAGGCGTATGCTCTGGCCGATAAGATGAGCACGGCATGGATCAACTTCGCGAGGACAGGCGATCCCAATCACAAGGGTTTGCCGGTATGGCCGAGGTACACGGAAAGTGTGGGCGCTACAATGCTGTTTGATAATGTATCGACAGTTAAGAACCATCCGGATAAAGCGATATTGGATCTGGTGGCAGGGACGGCACCGGGATTATGACGGTTGAGTTTATTATGAATGAACGTTCATATACCAAAAAATCTCTATGACAAGCCGAAGAAAATTCATTCAAAACGCAGGCTTAAGTGCAGCCGCGCTTGGCCTTGGAACAACTTCATCTAATGCATCGGTATCAAGAGAGCCCGTCGAAAAAGACGGCCAGGTGCTTTTGATCGGCGACAACATTGCAGTCGCAAATACCTCCTATGGCAAAGTAAGAGGCTTCGTGCTCCGCGGCATCAACACCTTTCTCGGAATTCCTTACGGTGCCGACACCTCTGGCGCCAATCGCTTCATGCCTCCGCAAAAACCAAAGGCGTGGACTGAGGTTTATCCAGCCGTCTGGTGGGGAAACACCGCTCCGCAAAACATGGAACGTCGCTACTCGAATTTGTATGCTTCGTTCGTCGACCATTGGAACTACGACGATGTGAGTGAAGATTGTCTGAAGCTGAACGTTTGGACTCCCGCGATAGCCGATGGAAAGAAGAGACCGGTTATGGTTTGGCTGCACGGCGGCGGATACACCAACGGCAACGCGATCGAACAAGATGGTTACAGTGGCGAGAACCTTTCGCGCAAGAGCGACATCGTTTTTGTTTCGATCAACCATCGCCTTGGTCCGCTCGGCTATGCACACTTCGGCGCTGCAGGTGCAAAGTTTGCAGCTTCGGGCAACGTTGGTATGCTCGATTGTGTCGCGGCCCTCGAATGGGTTCGCGACAACATAGCAAACTTCGGAGGCGATCCCGGCAATGTCACGATCATGGGTCAGTCCGGTGGTGGAGCAAAAGTTTGCGTGCTCGCAGCCATGCCTTCTGCAAAAGGTTTATTCCATAAGGCGGTTGCACTCAGCGGCTCTTCATTGAAAGCTGTCGAAAAAGAAAATGCGGAGAAGCTCGCGGGCTATGTCTTGAAAGAAGCCGGGCTCACGTACAACGACATGGATAAGCTTCAGCAGATGCCGTGGAAACAATACTACGAGTTTGCTACACGCGGTCTAGCGAAATACCGCGAAGAGATGAAGATGCCTGCGTTTGGCGGTGGCGGAGGATTTGCTCCGGTTGTTGATGGCACTTATTTGCCAACGCATCCATTCAATGGAGAACCTGCAGCGTCGGCTGCGGAGGTGCCGATGTTGATCTGTACAACATTCAACGAGCAATCACCAAGTCGCGTCGATTCTCAACTAGAAAAGATCGACATCAATGGAGTTAAAGACAAGCTCAAGGATAGATTCGCTGATAAGACAAGTAATATCGTTGATGCCTACGCGAAGTCGTTTCCCGACAAGCGGCCGATCGAGATCTGGTCGATGGTGGCCAGCAACAGGCAGAATGCTATCGCATTGGCCGATGCAAAAGTGAAACAAAAAGCTCCTGTATATCTCGCATGGTTCGGCTGGCAACCGCCGATGTTTGATAATCGTATGCGCGCATTTCACTGCATTGATATTTGCTTCTGGTATTACAATACCGACCTGATGCTTACACACACCGGTGGTGGTGCGAGGCCGAGAAAGCTTTCGACGAAGATGGCCGACTCGCTCGTGAACTTTATGAAGACAGGAAATCCCAATGGCGGAGGCTTGCCGAACTGGCCGGCTTATACGACTGCCAATGGTGAGACAATGATCCTGGACGACACTTGTGTTGTGAAGAATGATCCGGATCGTGAAGCACGGAAAGCCTTTGTTTAATAAGTGGTTTAGAGTTGTCCCTCTCCCAATTATAGCAATTGCGCTTAGCTCCTGTGGCTACTGGCCAGTGGCAGACTATTTCGTGCCTGCGGATTTCACAAAATACGATTACCGAAGTGCCGGGTCACAGGATACCACCATGATTATTTTGGAGAACGATTCGTTGAAACTTAGCATAACAGCAAACGCATTCCTTCCTCATAAAAAAAGGAGCGAAAATCTCCATCTCTTTTGGGCAACTTTGAATTTAAAACTCACCGGATCTGCATCTGAAACGTTGTCGATAGATCTTGACCAAAGTAACGTGTTACTGGTTAGTGACACCACAACAATTTCCGCTTCAATACGCCCAACTCAAGTAGAGGAAGACAATAACAGGTTGATCCTTTACCGTAACCCTCGTTCCCAGCAAAACAGCATTCATGCAGAATTCCGCTACACGAAAAACCAGAAACGCGTTCTAAAATCCCATCAGCTTAAGTTAAGCTTAAAAAGAGTACGTATTCATGACCGATACGTTGACATCAATCCCGTTACCTTTGAAATCAAGCTCGACGACAATTAGATCGTGAGGCGTTCGTTTAATAAAGCCTTTTAAAGTTGTCTCTGAATTTCTTTGGAGACAACTTTTTAAACTTATTGAATTGTCGATAAAAAAATGGCAACGTTTCGAATCCGGAGGCCATTGCCACCTCAGATACGGGTTGCGTCGTTTCGATCAGCATCTGGCACGCCGCGTTGATCCTGTATTCATTCAAGAAAGTAAAGAACGGTTTGTTCATCAGCTTGCTGAAGAATCGTGAGAATGCTTCTTCGCTCATGTGAACTTCGGAGGCGATCTGCGCAAGCGTTACTTTTTCCTTGTAGTTGTTGCGAACAAATTGATATACCGTGTTGATCCGCTGACTATCGTAGTTACGAACGGACGCATCGACCGCGTTGGTGTTTAGCAGTTGGCCATTTCCTTTTGTTGCAAGCTCGTGAAGGATCGAGAGCAGGGCCATCAACCTTTCGAATGATGGCAACTCGATCATCGTCAGTAATTTTTGTTTAATGTGAGTACTGAATGCGGGAAGGTATTTGATGCCGTGTTGAGCTTTCGCTAACAGATCGGTTATCGCCTTGAACTCGCGGTTGTTTCCAAGGAGATCGTTGTTAAAGTGAACGACGATCGCTCCTGATTTTCCTTGCTGCTTACCTGTGTTCTTCCAGCAGTGGGGAAGGTTGGGTCCGAGCAATACCAGATCGTCTTCTTCAAAGTATTCGAAACCATTGCCGACGTAACGAATGCCGCGCCCCGAAACGATATACGTAAGCTCGAATTCGGGATGATAATGCCATGGCGTATCGAACTCGGCTTTCTGATAGGAGTATGCTCCGAACGACTGGTGGTCCTTGCGTTCTATCCGCTCGAACTGGGCTTTCATACTGCTATTTATACCTTTTTATGTATAAAAATGCGCACTTACTACCCTATTTTATAGCAAAATAGGGTAGTAATTCGGCAATATCGGCGACTGCCCTATCGGTCGTAAAAAACTTACTTGGGGTTATGAAAACATATGCCCTGGTATTGCTGATGCTGCTTGCGGTAGCGTGCAATAAAAAAGAAACGTTCGATGCTTCGAAGCTCGGTGTTGAATGGGAGCTTGTTAAGAATGACTATGATGGGAAGGGAAGGTTTTTGGCGGCGTTGACGTTTACTAATAATTCTGACAGCGAGCTGCCTGCAGACAGGTGGAAGATATTTTTTAATCTCAGGTATCATACAATAGATCTTAAGAGTGACGACGCCGTGATCGAACACGTCAACGGCGAATTGTTTACGATCTCCGGATTTTCGCTTGCATCGAACGGATCGAAGACGGTACAATTTTCGGGTGGCCGCCGTATCGCGAACTTCCAGGATGTTCCTTCGGGATTTTTCTTTGTAGGTGAAGATGATGTGCCTGTTGAGATTGCAAGGACAATCAAGAAACCCGAGCTCGATCTTCCAGAATATGTAAAGAGTGAGGTGGCCGACATCGCTGATCCAGTAAAAGTATTACCGACGCCTGTTAATTATGTTAAAGGCAACGGAACATTTACGATCACGAATCAAACAACAGTTACCTCCGACTTCGATGCGGGTTATTTAATTAATGAAATAGAGAAAATTACTGGATATCGCTTGCAGGCAGGGAATGCGATCCAGATCAAGAAATCATCTGGCGCACCGGAAAGCTATACGTTATCTGTGACATCAAAGAACATAATAATAAATGCTCCCGATCCTGCCGGCGCCTTCTATGCCATTCAATCATTAAAACAGTTGTTTCCTGTCGAAAGCTGGGCTTCAAAGCAAACAACGATCCCGATCGAAGCCGTTGAGATCAAAGACAGTCCGCGGTTTCCTGTTCGTGAGTTCATGCTCGATGTTGGGCGCAACTTCGAATCGAAGACGAATATTCTTCGGTTGCTCGAGGTGATGTCGTTATACAAAATGAATAAGTTTCATTTTCATTTCAACGACGATGAGGGATGGCGTCTCGAGATCCCGGACCTGCCTGAGCTTACAGACATCGGTGCCGTGCGCGGATATCCTTTCGAGAACAACGAACGTCTGCAACCGTCTTACGGATCGGGTCCCACTGAGTCGAATCATTTCGGGACCGGGTTTTATTCGAGAGCAGATTTCATCGAGATCTTAAAGTACGCGACCGAACGACACATCGAGGTGATCCCCGAAATAGAATCACCCGGTCACGCACGTGCAGCCATCAAAGCAATGGAGTCGCGCTATAACCGCCTGCTGCGCGAAGGAAAGAAAAATGAAGCAGAAAAATATCTTCTTACCGACGTCAACGACAAATCAGTTTACGTAAGTGCCCAGTACTTCAAAGACAATGCGATGAATCCAGCACTGCCATCGACACATGCGTTTGTTGAAAAGGTGATAACGGAGCTCCAAAAAATGTATGCGGAAGCCGGAGCTCCACTCACCACCGTACACATGGGCGGCGACGAAGTGGCGTCCGGTGCGTGGACGAAGTCTCCAGCCATCGATGAATACATGAACAACAATCCAAACATCAAGACTCCGAAAGATCTTTATGCAGATTTCTTTGTGAAGACAAACGATATGCTCACGAAGCGTGGACTCAAGATCACCGGTTGGGAGGAAATGGTCATCGAAGATCCGCACATCGAAGCGACTGCCCGAAAAGTTATCGATAATAAGAACTATAAGGATGCCGGTCTCCAGTTCGATGCATGGTGGGATATACAAGGTCAGCAGGATATGTGTTATCCTATGGCCAATGCCGGTTATGGTGTTGTTTTAACGCCGTTCGATTTCTTCTATTTCGATGTTGCACAGTTACCCGGCTTCGACGAACCGGGCGATGCATGGATCGGGTATCTCACCGCGAAGCAGACATTCTCATTTATTCCGTTCGACATGTACCAAAGCCAAATGGTCGACTTCCAACTTAAACCGATCGATCCCTCTGTGTTCAAGAATAAAGAACGCCTTACTGCTCTCGGAAAGAAAAACGTTCGTGGCTTACAAGGTGCGCTCTGGGCGGAGAACATGACGTATGATGGCTATATGGAATACCAGGTTCTGCCGCGTCTTCTTGCCCTTGCCGAAAGAGCATGGGCTCCTGATCCGACGTGGACTACAGAAACCGGTTCGAAACGCGCAGATCACTTCAATGCCGATTGGTCGCTGTTCGTGAACAAGCTCAGCAAAAGAGAGCTACCACGACTCGATCATTATAACGGTGGGTATAAATATTGCCGCGCTTACTGAAAACGTTTGCAGCAACTTATCAAATAGGTCGAGTTTTTTCAGCATGGGTTTGTTAGCTTGCCAATCCATCGAGAGAAAACCTGACCTTAAATGATCAAGACTGAAGAGATTTTTCCCTACACATTTAATAAGAAATACAGCAAACCGGTGGCCTACTTTTCGATGGAATTCGCCATCGACCAGCCATTGAAAATATACAGCGGCGGCCTCGGCTTCCTCGCAGGTTCACATCTTCGTGCAGCATACGAGCTTCAGCAAAACGTCATAGGCATCGGCATTCTGTGGAAGAAAGGTTACTACGACCAGGAAAGAAACCAGGACCAAACTCTGAAGGTCAGCTTCCGCGATAAAGATTATTGGTTTCTTACCGATACCGGCATCACGTTCCCGATCACTATTCACGGCGCGCGTGTTTTTGTGAAAGCGTTTCTTTTGAAACCAGAGGTGTTCAAGAGCGCCCCGTTGTTCCTCTTGTCTACCGACGTTCCCGAGAACGATTATCTCGCGCAGACGATCAGTCATCGTTTGTACGATCCCAACGAAACGACTCGTATTGCACAGTCGATCTTATTGGGTGTTGGTGGTGCGAAGCTGTTGGATATTCTCGAGCGCAACACCGAGATCTATCACATGAACGAAGGTCACGCGTTGCCGCTCTGTTTTTATTTGCTCGATAAATTCAAGAGCCTCGACGAAGTAAAGAAACACGTGGTGTTCACAACACATACGCCGGAGAAAGCAGGTAATGAAGAACACAGTCTGCCTTTGCTCAACAACATGAGTTTTTTCAACGGAATTAATCCAAAGCAGGTTGAAGAGACCTTACACCCTGAGAACGGCGTGTTGAACTATACCCTTACAGCACTAAGGATGTCGAAGCGTGCCAATGGTGTGTCGCAGCTCCATGGCGAAGTGGCGAGGAAGATGTGGAGTGGCTATAACAACATCTGCGAGATCACTGCGATCACAAACGCGCAGAATCAGGCCTACTGGGTTGACCCGGATCTTTCGA
Source organism: uncultured Ohtaekwangia sp. (assembly GCA_964490505.1). GTDB lineage: Bacteria > Bacteroidota > Bacteroidia > Cytophagales > Cyclobacteriaceae > ELB16-189. The sequence continues at coordinate 171,237 of CAZBCP010000007.1, forward strand.
TGGCATTGTTGAAAGACAACGAGAAGGTGATCGTAAGTCGCAAAAAGGAATTGAAGCAAAAACTCTTCAGGACCATTGCAAACCAGACCGGCAAGTTATTCGATGAGAACGTTCTGACCATTGTATGGGCTCGTCGTTTCGCCGCATACAAACGGGCGAATCTATTGCTCTATGATTTCGATCGTTTCGTGAAGCTTGCCACAAATCCTAAGTATCCCATCCAGGTAATTTGGGCCGGCAAACCATATCCCGAAGACTATAGCGCCATCAATATCTTTAACGAGATCTACTGGAAGACAAAAGAGCTGCCGAACTGCACCGTGGTAACAGGTTATGAACTCTGGCTGTCGGGACACCTCAAGCGCGGTTCCGACATTTGGCTCAACAACCCCAGGCTTTATCATGAAGCTTCCGGTACATCGGGCATGACAGCCGCTATGAACGGTTCTATCAACCTTTCGATACCCGACGGTTGGGTGCCCGAGTTTGCGAAAGACGGCGAGAACTCATTCATTATTCCGACAGCCGAAGATTCACTCTCGGTCGAAGAAAAAGACAAGCTCGAAGCAAAGAACCTCCTCGACCTCCTTGAGAATAAAGTGTTGCCGCTGTATTACGACAGTCCCGATAAATGGCTTCGACTCATGAAGACAAGCATGCGCGGGGTCGTTCCCCAATTTGATGCTGGACGCATGGCTAATGAGTACTACGAAAAGATGTATATCCCGGACTGATCCTTAACTTTAGGCCGGAATGGCCATTCTCAAAGTTTCGGAGATCAATATCTATCCCGTAAAATCACTCGGCGGTATTGCCATGCAATCCGCAACCGTTATGAAGAAGGGTCTCGAGCACGATCGCCGCTGGATGTTGATGGATGAGGACAACATTTTTCTTACTCAACGTATTCACACGAAGATGGCCCTGTTTCGTATGGGCTTCGCGAATAACGGATTTCGTGTCTCATTCGACGGTCAGCAGATCGACATTCCCCACACCTTCGAAGGCGATCCCGTGCGTGCGAAGATCTGGGACGACGATGTTACTGTACAAGAGGTAAGCGCTCGTCATAGCGAATGGTTTTCGAAGAACCTGGGCATCAACTGCAAGCTCGTTGCCTTTCCCGAACAGAACGAACGCCCGGTGGATATCAAGTATCGCGTGGCCGACGACCATGTTAGTCTTGCCGACGCATACCCGTTATTGATCTGTGGCCAGAACTCGCTCAATGATCTCAACGAGCGGTTGGAAGTTCCGGTACCGATGAATCGATTCAGGCCAAACATTGTTTTTACAGGAGGAGATCCCTTCGAAGAAGATACGTGGAGCAGGTTTACCCTCGGCAGTTTGAATTTTGCAGGTGTCAAACCCAGCAAACGATGCGTGTTGATCACCGTCGACCAGGAAACAGGCGTTAAAGGAACCGAACCGTTGGTTACACTATCAAAATTTCGCCGGAGGGACAACGGCGTTTACTTTGGACAAAACATTATTCCCACAACAACAGGGCAAATATCGATAGGAGATGAGATCATTATTCATACTAGCGTTAACGCTTTTAGTTTTCAGTAGCTGTAAACAGAAAGAGACACCTCTCCCGATCTTCGGGGAGCGCGACTTCAACGGTAAAGACACCGTCTATCATACCATAGCTCCATTCTCTTTCCTCGACCAGGACAGTGTGATGGTCACCAACAACACATTTAAAGACAAAATATATGTGGCAGATTTTTTCTTCACCACATGCCGCACGATCTGTCCCATCATGAAAACTCAAATGAAGCGAGTGTATGACGCGACAGCAAAAGATCCGGATGTCCTCATCCTTAGCCACACCATCGATCCCGCCTACGACGATGTTCCTCGCTTGCACAACTATGCCAGGATGCTGGAGGTTTCGAGCGACCGGTGGCATTTCGTAACCGGTTCGCAAGACTCGATATATAAGATGGCGCAGACCAGCTACTTTGTTACGGCGAAACAAGACCGGTCGGAGCCTGATGGATTTATTCACAACGGCGCATTTCTGCTGATCGATAAGCAACAAAGAATTCGCGGTAAGTATGATGGCACCCGCGAGGCAGATGTGGACAGGCTTTTAAAAGATATCCAAAAGCTACGCAATGAAGGAGAGTAGTTTTGCAATTGTAGTACTGATAGGCATTGTTTCATGCACGTCCAAATCTGATATAGAATTCCAGCAGTACTACAATCAAGGCGAAGTCCTCTACGCCAAACACTGCAGTAATTGTCACCAGAAAAATGGTAAAGGGCTGGGGCTACTTTATCCTCCGCTCGATCGATCCGATTTTGTAGATCAAAACTTCGAACAGGTGTTGTGTATCATTAGAAACGGTAAGACAACGCCGACCGTTGTGAACGGGAAAACATTCGAGCAGCCGATGAAGGGCATTCCGGCGCTAACCGATCTCGATATAGCCGAGATCGCCACGTATATTTATAATACGTGGGATCGCCAGCGTGGTATTGTTTCTGTAAATGAAGTGACCGAAAAGATGAATAGCTGCGAATAACAGTTATTCCGACCTGCGATGAGTATCGCGTTTGATCTTCTGGGGACTTCCAAAGAATGTGTCATTGAGCGCCCTGTACTTAACGGCGTCCTTTTCCTTGATCTTATGTCCGTTGATCATAAGCTCGCCATTCAGATCGCTGATCTGGAGATCGCCAACGGCGTCCGTGTCTTTGATATAACCATCTTCTGCAAGCATCTTGATAAGCTGTTCGTTGTATGCTTCGCTGTTACGATGCATGTCGTCAAGAATATAGTTTTGCTGGCGTAGCTGTTCATCTATTGCATCCATCTGTATTTTCTGAAGCTGGAGTATATCTTTTTGTCCGGATATCATGTCGATTTGTTTTTTAGCCTGGAGCATGTCTTCGCTGGGGAGGAACTGCAGTTCCGACATTCTATGGAGTTCGGCGAGATCCACGACCTCCGCAGCTTCTCTTCTTGAGGCCTCGTTTCTCTTTGCGTCTTCCATCATCTTCTTGATCTGGTCCTGGTTCTTTTCGTAGAATTCTTTGAACTCCTTTTGGAATTTTTCTGTGAACTCTTTCTCGAACTGTTCGAAGTCTACAGGCTCACGCAACCTGAAGTGGTATGCGGGAATGCTGTCCGGACCATAGAACTCGAATTCACGAATACTGTCGAGGTTCATGCCGAAGTCGAAACCAAAGTCCATGTCCGGCACATCGGCGAATTCGGGAATTGGAGGAAATTCGAAGTCCATATCCATCGGTTCTACGGGCATCACCGGTCCGAACTCTTCTTCGACGGGCGGGGGATCATGCGGTCCGATAACTGTCCATGAGTTATATCCGTTCCCTCGTTTGATAACTACAAGACCATCTTCTCTTGATGTATCACTTGCAAGAACTTTATAGTTCGATTTGATCTCGTTGATCTCCTTTTCGGAGCCGATCGAAAGCCACGACGCGCACACCAACCCGAGGAACAAAAGAGCGATCGGTATGAATCGACCTTTTCCCCAATCATTTTTAGCGGAGTTTTCCATAATTCTCTTGATTCGATTCAATAACTGATTTTGATTTCCTGTGAACCCTATCGCTAAAGAAGCAGAGCCTTGACTACCGGCAGGCAGGCTGCGAGCTGCTTCAAGCTGCGCAAGAATTTTCACGTAGTTTATCGGACTCACACCATTTGCGATCACCACATCATCGCAGCAGTTCTCACGTTCCTCGCGGATCGCCGATGAGATCAGCAACGCAAATGGATTAAAGAAAAATATTGTTTCGACAACCGACTGGACCAGGTTAACGATGTAGTCCTGGCGACGGATGTGTGAAAGCTCATGAACGAGTATCGTTTCTACTTGTTCGGTGGTCAAACCCGAAAGCAATCCAACCGGGAAGAGGATCACCGGTTTCATAAAACCGACAACCATCGGCGACGAGATGCTTGCTTCGGCCATCGCGACCACGCGATTGATATTGAGATGTTCGGATAATCTCTTTACGAGTTCCATCCACTCATCTTGTACAGGGTGAGCGTTGCGGCGAAGACGGGCGATGTACCAGAGGCCGGCGGCGATCCTAAGAAGGCCAATAGTAAAGCCAAGAACCCAAAAGCGGATCAGCCAAACAATATTTTGATCGATGAATTGAAGAACAGTACTCGTAGAACTTGATGATCCAACTGAAGGAGACGCAGCAATTGTAATTGAGTATCCGGGTGAACCGGCCGTATCGCTTAATATTATGCACGTTCCTATCGAACAGATCACCAGCAGTCCCATGCCAGCAACCCCGAGCCCATATTTTACATCCGAGCGATCGACGAAGCGGTTAGTGATCTTTAATAATAGATAGATAACAAGGCCTTGCCAGAGGGAGTGGATCAATGTCCAGCCGATAGTTTGCGCACTCATTTTTCTCCTTTTTCAAGTTGATCGAGGTATTCACGAATTGCTTTCAGTTCACCCTTCGACGACTTGCGTGTGCCAAGGGCGCTCATCACCAGGTCTGCAGCCGAACCGCTGAATACAGTGTCGATCATTTTATCGATCAACTGCTGTTGTGTGTTCTCCTGCGAAGCGATTGCTTTATATAGGTGCAGCTTGCCGCTTTTTTGTCTTGCCAAATGACCTTTTTCGTGCATGATCTGCATAAGTTTCAGGATGGTCGTATAACCATTGGTGTCGTCGCCGCCCATTTTTTCATGAACGTCTTTTACGCTGATCGGCCCTTTTTCCCATACTATCCTTAGGATTTCGAGTTCTTTGTCGGTCGGCTTCGGTATATTTTTTTGGCTGCTCATTGATACGAATTATTTCGTAAGACAAGATAGTCTGTTTTAACGATCGAGGTCAAGAATTGTTACGAAAAAATTCGTATGATGATTAGAATCCCTTTAATTATTATCTTTTCGGCGATTTTTTGCCCTTAAAGGGAAAACATGAAGCGCCCCAACTACCGCAATTTCCTTATAACGGTTATTGCGATTTTTGTCACGTACGGAATTCTCCTCACTATACTTCTTAATCTTGAGGAAGGAGCCCCCGGCTCCAAGATCCATTCGTTCCAGGACGGAATGTGGTACTTGCTGGAAACGCTGACAACAGTGGGATACGGCGATACACTGCCAGTTACTTACTGGGGACGAATGATCGGCTTCGTATTCCTGTTGTCGAGCTTCGGTGTATATGGTTTTATCATTGGCCAGATCTCTAATTTTATGAGCACGTTGAAAGAACAAAAAGACCTTGGATTGAATGGTACCAACATGGAAGAGCATGTTGTGATGATCGGGTGGAACGACTTCGGTCAGTCCGTGATCAGCCATCTCATCGGCGCCGGAAGAAAAGTCGCCGTTATTACCAAAGACCGCGCCAGCATCGACATCATTCGTGAATATTACACCACCGAACAGGTGTATACACTGTTCTCCGACTATAATCACTTCGACTTACTTGAAAAGGCTAACATCCGCAAAGCTTCGATCGTCTTTATCAATCTCAACGACGACACAGAGAAGCTTGTTTACATTATCAACATCAAAAGGCACTACGACAGTCTCAACTACGTGGTAACACTCGACAACGGAAACCTGAAAAGTACATTCCACAACGCTGGTGTTACATATGCGATTTCGAAGAACGAGATCTCATCGAAACTGCTCGCCAGCTACATCTACGAACCGGACGTCGCTTTATTCAGCGAAGAGATCATCGCCTTCGCACATGAGCAGGACGAATACGATATGAAACAGTTTTATATCGCAAACGACAACCCGCTGAGAGGAATGTATTATGAGACCGCCTTCTTCGATCTGAAAAAACAATGCAACGTAATTCTTATCGGCATTGTGAAAGAAACGTCTGGTCAGCGCAAGCTTATTAAAAATCCCGAAAGCAACGTGACCATCGAAACAGGCGATTACCTGTTGATGCTAATGAACGGCAAGGGACAGGAGAAGCTTAAGAGAGTATTTCATATTGAGGAAGGATTATAATTCCAGGGTCACAGACAGTGCCTACCGGAATGCACGTCACACAAATCACACAAATGAGAGTGAAATTGATCTGCGCGATCGGCGTGATCTGTGAAAGAAAAAAAAGTCCCGACAACTTTCGCTATCGGGACTTACCCCAAAAACCAAACCCCAGTTAATCTACCCTTCGGATCTTCTGTGGCTTAAGGCTTCACAGACATAACGGATAGATCATCTATCTTATTATTCTCGAAAATAAAATCAGTATCATTTTTCAGGTCCACGTAGATCACCGAATCTTTCGTTACTGTTCCTGCGAGGATCTGTTTCGACAATTCGTTCAGGATTTCGCGTTGTAGCACACGTTTTAATGGACGTGCACCATATTGCGGATCGAAACCAAGTTTCGCAAGACGCTCACGAGCTGAATCGGAGATATCGAGGGTTACGCCGGATTCTTTCAGTCGTTTGACGACAAGATCGACCTGTATATCGACTATCTTACGTATATCCGCACGATTAAGCGGCCTGAACATAATGATCTCATCGATACGGTTGATGAATTCGGGACGAACCGATTTCTTCAATTGATCGAGCACCTGGTCGCGAGTTTCTTCAAGCACTTCGAAATAATTATCGTCGGTGATCTTTGCGAAGTTTTCCTGTATGATCGCCGAACCGATGTTGGTGGTCATAATGATGATCGTGTTCTTGAAATTCGCTATACGACCTTTATTGTCAGTCAGCCTTCCGTCGTCGAGCACCTGCAACAGGATATTGAATACGTCCGGGTGCGCTTTCTCGATCTCATCGAGCAAGATCACCGAGTACGGCCTGCGTCGGATGGCTTCCGTCAGCTGGCCACCTTCGTCGTAACCAACATAGCCGGGAGGCGCGCCGATCAACCGGCTCACGCTATGACGTTCCTGGTACTCACTCATATCGATACGCACCATTGCGTGCTCGTCGTTGAACAAGTAATCGGCAAGGGCTTTCGACAGTTCGGTCTTACCAACGCCGGTTGTACCCATGAATATGAATGAACCGATGGGACGCTTCGGATCTTGCAACCCTGCGCGGCTTCGGCGAACTGCGTCGCTCAATGCAGCAATGGCTTCTTCTTGTCCTGCAACTCGCTTCGACAGCTCTGCTTCGAGGTGAAGAAGCTTTTCGCGTTCACTTTGAAGCATTTTTGAAACTGGTATGCCGGTCCAGCGGGCAACGACTTCTGCGATATCTTCGCTGTCGACCTCTTCTTTAAGCAGAGATTGTCCGCCTTGCATTTCTTTCATCTCCTTCTGGAATTTCTTCAGCCTGCTTTCGGCTTCGGTAATTTTTCCATAACGGATCTCTGCGACTTTTCCGTAGTCGCCTGCTTTCTCTGCCTGTTCGGCTTCGAATTTAAGCTTGTCGATATTTTCCTTTTCGCGCTGGATGCCTTGCACGATGGCCTTCTCGGTATCCCACTTTGCTTTGAGTGAGTTACGTTGTTCCGACAGCTCGGCGATCTCGCGGCTGAGTTCGCTTTCTTTGTCTTTATCTTTTTCGCGACGGATCGCTTCACGTTCGATCTCGAGCATCATGATCTTACGATTGAGCTCGTCGAGTTCTTCGGGAAGTGAATCCATTTCGAGACGAAGCTTGGCTGCGGCTTCGTCCATAAGGTCGATCGCCTTGTCGGGAAGAAAACGATCGGAAATGTATCGGCTCGAAAGCTCAACGGATGCGATCACGGCATCGTCTTTTATACGCACACCGTGGTGCAATTCATATTTGTCTTTGATCCCGCGAAGGATAGAAATAGAATCTTCTATCGAAGGTTCGTCGACCATAACGGACTGGAACCTGCGTTCGAGAGCCTTATCTTTTTCTACATACTTCTGATATTCTTTGAGTGTGGTTGCTCCAATGGTATGGAGCTCTCCACGGGCAAGGGCTGGCTTAAGGAGGTTGGCAGCATCCATGGCGCCTTCTCCGCCGCCGGCCCCTATCAGTGTATGGATCTCATCGATAAAAAGAATGATTTCTCCGTTCGAATCTGTTACCTCTTTGATAACCGCTTTCAGACGTTCTTCGAATTCACCTTTATATTTAGCGCCGGCAACAAGCAAACCCATGTCGAGAGACACAAGGATCTTCGACTTAAGGTTTTCGGGCACGTCGCCGTCGACGATACGTTGAGCCATTCCTTCGACGATGGCAGTTTTACCAACGCCAGGCTCACCTAATAATATAGGGTTGTTCTTTGTGCGTCGCGAAAGGATCTGGAGTACGCGACGGATCTCTTCGTCGCGACCGATCACCGGGTCGATCTTGCCGGCCTTTGCGAGCTCATTTAAGTTCTTGGAATAGCGTTCGAGCGATTTGTACTTGGCTTCCGCATTTTGGTCGGTGACTTTCGAACCGCCCCGAAGCTCATGAATGGCTTTTAATAATGTTTTGCGTTCGAAGCCTGCATCTTTCAATAAAGATGCTGCTTTGTCTTTTGATGCCAGTAGGGCCAGGAGAAGATGTTCAACGGCGATATATTCGTCTTTGAATTCTCTCAGCTCTTTTTCGGCATTCTGGAGTACGGAGTTACTTGCCGCCGAAAGGTAGGGCTGTTGCCCGGTCACAACAGGATATGAGGCGAGTAGCTCATCGAGTTTTGTATTGAGATGTACGGAGTTAACGTTCAATTTTTTGAACAGGTAATCCGAGACGTTTTCGTCTGTTTCGAGGATGGCTTTTAATATGTGCGCGGGTTCGATCGACTGATGTTGTTTGGACATAGCGATCTCTGCCGACTTCTGCAGGGCCTCCTGAGATTTGATTGTAAATTTTTCGAAGTTCATAGCCGCTCTAAATCAAATTATACACCACCTAAATCTATGCCTTGTTTTCAGAAAATTTGACATTAAATTGTGCGTAATGTCCTGTTTTCCAGACAATTTGACTTTAAAGTGTGGCAAAACGTCAATCGAAAAAGAAGCAAATCGCTCATCCAGAGTTACTCATAGAAGCCGCCTGGGAAGTGTGCAACCAGGTAGGTGGCATATATACTGTGATCCGCTCAAAAGCGCCGTGCATCATGAAGAGCTACGGAGGCCAATACTGCATGGTAGGCCCGTATGTGTCCAAAGGCATCCAGGCGGAGCTCGAGATCATCGATCCGCCGAACGACATCTTCGGCATGGCAGCCGCCAACCTGCGCAAACGCGGATACGATGTGTATGACGCCGTGTGGCTCATCACGGGCAAACCACGCGTGGTTTTGCTGAACCCGAACGTGATCGAGGAGAAAGCCCTGAACGTGGTTAAGTACCTGCTCTGGAAAAATCACAGCATCAGCATTCCAGGCGACAATCAGCTCGTAAACCAGGTTGTAGCATTCGGTTATCTCACCCGGTTGTTCTTCGATGAAGTCCTGAAACTGGTCTCACCGGACCAGCCCGTGATCGGTCACTTCCATGAATGGATGGCTGGCCTCCCGATCCTCGACTTCAAAAAGGACAAGCTGCCGATAAAGACGGTTTTCACAACGCACGCCACCCAGCTCGGCCGTCACCTCGCCATCAACTCACCATTGTTCTATGCGCACCTTCCGTTCTTCAAGCACGACGAAGAATCGAGAAGATTCGGAGTTCAAACAGAGGAAGCCATCGAATATGCCTGCGCTCATGCGTGCGACACCCTTACAACCGTGAGCGACGTTACGGCGCGCGAGTGCAAACACTTGCTGAAGAGAAATCCGGAAGCCATACTTCCTAACGGGTTGAACATTCAGCGCTTCGAAGTCCTTCACGAGTTCCAGAATCTTCATGAAACTTATAAAGCACGGATCCACGAATTTGTGATGGGTCACTTCTTTCATTCATATTCCTTCGACCTCGACAAAACAATCTACTTCTTTACCTCGGGTCGCTACGAATACAAGAACAAAGGATTCGACCTCACACTCGAAGCCCTTGCTCATCTCAACGAGCAGCTCAAACGCGAGAAAGCCGACGTTACCGTGGTCATGTTTTTCGTGACGAAACGCGATTACTACAACATCAATCCCGAAGCACTTCACTATCGTGCGTTGATGGAAGAGATCCGACAGGTATGCGATGAGATCCAGAAACAGGCAGGCCGTAGGTTGTTCTATGAATCTACCCGCCGGAACGACAACCGTTTGCCCGAGCTCAACGATTTTATCGACGAATACTGGAAGCTCCGCTACCGAAGAACGATACAGTCATGGAAAAGCAACAAGCTGCCGGCGACAGTAACCCATAAGCTGGTCGACGAACAACAAGACGAGATCGTTCAGTTCTTGACACGCCGCAATATTCAAAACAAAGCCGACGATAAAGTAAAGATCATCTATCATCCGGACTTCATTACCTCGACGAACCCGCTTTTCAGTCTCGACTATAGTCAGTTCGTCCGGGGATGTCACCTGGGCATTTTTCCGAGCTATTATGAACCGTGGGGCTATACCCCGCTCGAGTGTATGGCCAGTGGAGTCCCCAGTGTGACCAGCGATCTCAGCGGTTTCGGTGATTATCTTCTCAAGCATTTCCCCGATCACAACAAGCACGGGATGTATGTGGTGGAACGCGGTAAACGTACGTTTGATTGGAGTGCGCGCCAGCTTTCGGGATTTTTATACCAGTTCCTCATGCAATCGCGCCGAGAAAGAATTCAGCAAAGAAATCACGTGGAGAACTATTCTTCATCGTTCTCCTGGGACAACCTGATAGTGCATTATCAGAATGTTTATGATAACTTGTTAAAGAAATAACACCTCTCAGTAATTTTTAAGATGAACCTCAACATTAAAGCACAGCAACAAAATACATATGACGCCATCGTAGTCGGTACCGGCGTCAGTGGTGGTTGGGCTGCAAAGGAGCTCACCGAGAAAGGCCTAAAAACTCTGGTCCTCGATCGCGGCCGCGATGTAAAACACGTTGTCGACTACCCCACGATGCTCAAGGAACCATGGCAGCTTCCGCATGGCGGGCAAATGACTGCCGAAGAGCGCAAGTTCAGACCCGTGCAAAGTCGCACCGGCTGGATCGGCCAGGCCAACATGCATTTTTTTGTGAACGATACAGAGCACCCTTACCAGGAAACGAAGCCATTCGATTGGATCCGCGGTTATCACGTCGGTGGTCGCTCGATCACCTGGGGTAAACAAACTTATCGCCTCTCACAAATGGACTTCGAGGCGAACGGCAAAGAAGGTGTTGGTGTCGATTGGCCCGTGCGTTACGAAGACATAGCTCCGTGGTATGATCATGTGGAGTCGTTTATCGGCGTTAGTGGCCGACCGGAAGGGCTTGCACAATTGCCGGATGGAAAATTTCTTCCCCCGATGGAGCTCAATTGCGTCGAAGATGTTTTTAAAAATAAGGTGGCGGAAAAATTTGGCGGTCGTGTTGTAACGATCGGTCGTGTAGCGCACTTAACTGCGAAGCTCGATCACGCACCCGACCGCGGGATCTGTCAATCACGAAATCTTTGTGACCGTGGCTGTCCTTACGGTGCATATTTCAGCAGTCAGTCTTCCACACTACCCGCTGCTACGAAAACGGGCAACATGACGCTTCGTCCGAACTCTGTTGTACATTCAGTGATCTACGACGAGCAAAAGAATAAGGCCGTCGGTGTAAAGGTTATCGATGCAGTTACAAAAGAAGAGATCGATTTCTTTGCGAAGATCATTTTCCTGAACGCGTCTACACTTGGCAGCACATTCATTTTATTGAACTCTGTGTCGTCGCGATTCCCGAATGGCCTCGGTAACACAAGCGATCAGCTTGGCCGAAACCTGATGGATCACCAGTATCGTGCAGGTGCCGAAGGATCGTTCGAAGGTTTCGAAGACAGTTATTATGTCGGCCGTCGCCCGAATGGAATTTATATTCCTCGCTTCCGCAACGTCGGCAAAGACAAGCGTAACGACTATATCCGTGGCTTCGGATACCAGGGAGCTGCGAGCCGCGGCAGTTGGGCACGAGGCGTAGCTGAACTATCGGTCGGTGCCGATCTGAAGCAGCAGATGCAACAACCTGGCGGCTGGTCTCTTGGTATCACCGGCTTCGGTGAGTGTCTTCCTTATTCCGAAAATCGTATCACGTTGAACAGAAATGAAAAAGATCCATTCGGTTTACCGATGATGGTCGTTGATGCGGAATGGAAGCAGAACGAGAAAGCTATGCGAGAGGATATGAAAACTGCAGCTGCCGAAATGCTCGAAGCAGCAGGCTTCAAAAATGTTCATACGTACGATGCCCCGAACAACATCGGCCTTGGCATTCATGAAATGGGAACGGCAAGAATGGGCAAAGATCCCAAGACATCGGTACTCAACAAGTGGAACCAGGTTCACGATGCGCCCAACGTTTTCGTTACCGACGGCTCGTTCATGACATCATCTGCTTGTCAGAATCCATCCCTTACTTATATGGCATTTACAGCGCGTGCCGCTAATCACGCTGTCGAAGAATTGAAAAAACAAAACCTGTAAGATCATGAACAGGAGAGAAGTAATACAAAGAACCGCACTCGTTCTTGGATATACATTGTCGGCGCCGATCGCGGCAGCTGTACTCAACGGCTGCAAAGCGAAGCCCAACCTTACATTTCAACCGAAATTTTTGAACGAAGAACAGGCACAATTAGTGTCGGCCCTTGCCGAGACGATCATTCCGAAGACAGATACACCCGGTGCCATCGAAGCGGGCGTTCCCGGTTTCATCGACGACATACTTGCAACGGTGTATTCTCCAGAGCAACAAAAGAACTTTACTGATGGGCTAGCCGAACTTCAGAAAGAGTTTGACTTCGTTGACGCTACACCCGAAGAACAACTCGCCTTTGTTCAGAAGAAAAATCAGGAGGCCCTGACCGGCAGTAGTGGCGCCGCATCGGAAGGTTGGTGGGCCGCTGGTACCGGTGGCAAGAAACCTTTCTTTCTCGAAATAAAAGAGTTAACGATATCCGGGTTTTTTACGAGTGAGGCAGGTGCAACGCAGGTTCTTCAGTACAACCAGGTGCCCGGTCCATTCAAGGGTTGCGTGCCGTTAGCAGAGGTAGGAAAAGCGTGGGCTACGTAGGAGCAGGATTCCCTTAGAGTTTAGCCGTAATAAATATCACCGCCGGTGCAGTAAATGCGAACTGCCTTAAGCTGGCATTCGGGTCTGCGGGAGTCTGCTGGTTTGTCACCTTCTGTTTCTGATCGATCCACTTCAAATAGAAACTGGCCTCGGTGCCAATCATCAGTTTATCGTGGAACTGCCAGTTCAACGTGACTCTCGGTCCGAATCCAAGCCTGCTCGTAGTTGTAGTAACGGTAGGGTTTGCTGAACCACCGGTGTTGGAAACTGTCTCTGCTTTATTTTTTTCGACCAGGAAGTCTCCCCCGAAGCCCGCCAACCATTTCCTGGATAGATACTGTTTCTTCTCCAGACCAAAACGCCACGCGAAATCATTCACCTTCGAAATGGTACTCGAGAAAACATCCGTCGACTTGGTTTGTATCGACGAATATCCAATGCCCGTTGCGAAGCCGAAACCATTGGACTTGCTGTTCACAGACCAGGTCAGGATATATGGATTTGTTACAGCACTGGAGTTGCCACCGAAACTTAAGAGTTGTCGGATCAGTTGATTGGCCTGCAAGCCCACATAATGATATACGGTTTTGGTCGGTCGTTCCGAAGGCAGGTCTTCTGCCGGTTGTTCCTGGGCAAGCAATTTATGTCCGATCACAAGGAGGATCAGGCAAACAATAATTCTAATTAGCATTTATCTTAGTTTGAAGGGATTGGAATGACGTTGGCTGGTGATAACCGATTCGTCGCTTAGAGTACGAAGGAATGCAATGAGTGCTTCTTTTTCGTGAGCTGATATGTTCATGCTTCGGGCATTGCCTGCTGCATCTTTCAATTTATCATCGAGATTTGGATGATCTGCAATCCCCTCACTGTAGTGATCGATGACCTCTTCCAACGATTCGAAACGGCCGTCGTGCATGTAAGGAGCCGTAAATGCAACGTTGCGTAAGGAAGGGATCTTGAACTTGCCTGCATCTTCAGGATTACCCGTCGTCATCTGCAATCCCTGATCGGAATAAGTCTGATCAAGACCGATGTTTGCAAAAGTCCCAACGGCAATATATCCGTTCGGCGATTGCACCTGGTGGCAACTGTTGCAATCGTATTTTTCTTCGAACAGCATTTCTCCTTCAAGTTCAAGTGAGGTAAACGACTCTGTCGGTTGTTGTTTAATTTCTCCTGTCACAGGATCAGCAACGAATTGTCCGAACTTGTGGCGGTCGAATTTCGTGTTGTTGGCGCCGATCGATTGAATGAACGTTGAAACAGATTGAGATATCCTCTCGGCAGTGATCGCGGGATCACCGTAGGCGTCAGAGAACAATTGGGTATAATACGGCAGGGCGGAAAGCTTTTGTGTCAATGCATCGATATCCGTAATACCCATTTCGATGTGATTACCGACAGGTTGAAGGATCAGATTTTGCAAATTTTGCTCACGGCCATCCCAAAAGAAATGTATCGCACCGTTGTTGTTGAAGGAACTCCCGGTAGATCCGTTTGTTAAATCCCCTTCGAAGAAGGTCAAGTTTATAACATTCTGGATAGGCATCGAGTTACGACTTGTTAAGCGGCTCTCGAACCCGCGACTGAACTTTTGATTGTCGGCAAAACCGTACTGTTGTTTATGACACGACGCGCACGCAATAGTGTTGTTCAACGACATCTGGCGATCATAGAACAAAACGCGTCCAAGTTTTTGGATCGGATCTGGACCGTTGATATCATTCGCTTGCAGGGCGTCTACATCCAGGTAGATCTCCCCGGTAGCATCGAGTTCCGGCGAGTGGCATGAGCTAGCCACAACGAAAACGAAGAAAAATACCGAGTAGCGTAGTAGCGTTGAAGCGGTCATAGTTTCAGGCGTTTGCAGTAATTGGACACTGCTTTGGGCCCAAAGGTTGGACGCTGAAAATGGATCTGTTATAGAGTATACGGCCTGAATCGCGGTATCCAGCGCCTCACGTGCTTTTTGTAGGCCCGGTAATCCTCGCCAAAACGGTTTTCCAGCGAGGGTTCCTCGGCTACGATAAAATAGGCGGTATTAATAATGAAGAAAATTCCTGCCTCGTATGCGATCGGGATCGAATTGAAGAACAGGCTTTGGCCTATCAGGATAAAGCCCACGCCGGAGATCATCGGGTTCCGAACATATCGATAGGGTCCTGCCACGACCAGCTTTTGGGTTGGGTGCCACGGTGCTAACGTACCTCCGCCAAACAATCCGAACAACCGGATAGTGTAAAATAACAGTGTGATACCAACAATACCGAATAGAACTCCAATGATCATCATCCATGTGACCCGATCGTTGCTCCAACCGTTGATCAGGTAGGGGATGAGCACCGTTACCATAAACGGCAGCAACAATATGTCGCGGAGGTGTGCGAATATCGATGGACCCTTCATCGTTCGAGAATGGCAGTGACGCCCATTCCCCCTGCAGTACACACCGAAAGAAGTCCACGCCCCTTTCCCTTTTGTGCGAGCATCTTCGCAAGATTCATCGTTACCCTTGCGCCTGTTGCTCCGAACGGGTGACCAATCGCAACGCTTCCACCTTTAACATTCAACTTGCTTCTATCGATGGAACCGAGAGCTTTATCGAGACCGAGTTCCGTGCGACAATAGTCGTCGCTTTCCCACGCTTTCAAAGTACATAACACCTGCCCGGCGAAAGCTTCATGTATTTCATAGAAGTCGAAGTCTTGCAATGTGAGATTATTTCTCTGGAGCAGTCGCGCAACAGCTAAAGTTGGTGCCATCAACAATCCTGCACCGTGCACGTGATCGACCGCGGCGGCTTCGCCATCGACAAAATATGCCTGGACGTTGAGATTGTTTTTAGCTGCGAAGTCTTCCGAAGCAAGGAGTATCGATGCGGCACCGTCGGTGAAGATCGTACTGTTACCCGCTGTGAGTGTGCCGGCTGGACTCTTATCGAAAGCAGTTCGAAGCTTGCCGAGCTTTTCGATGGTTGTATCGGGGCGAACGATAGTATCTTTCTTAACGCCTTTGAACTCTGTAAGCATATCGTCGTAGAATCCTTCGCTGTATGCTTTAGCGGCGTTCATGTGACTTAAGTACGCGAGCTCATCTTGTTCGTGACGCCCGATCTTCCATTGTTTCACCATGATCTCAGTGTGCTCGCCCATTGTTTTTCCCGTGCGTGGTTCGCGAATGCCAGGGATCACAGGTTTGAAATCACCGGGGCGGAAGCGGAGTATTTTACCGAGACGATCGCCAAAGCTTTTCGCGTTCTGAAGGTCGATGAGTTTCCATCCCAACGCACGTTGACCCATTACGGGAAGATCGCTGTTGGTGTCGCTACCGCCTGCAATCCCGGAGTCGATCTGGCCGGTAGCGATCTTTAACGCAATAAGATTTACGTTCTCTAAACTCGTGCCGCAGGCGCGTTGCAGATTAAAACCGGGTGTGCGATGATCGAGATCGGTGCCGAGAACAACTTCGCGTGCTAAGTTCCAGTCGGACGGAAAAGTAAGTATTGCACCGAGCGCTACATCGCCCAGTAATTTGCCGTTGAGCTTGAACCGGGAAACCGTTCCCTGTACCGAAGCTGTAAGCATTTCCTGGTTGGAGATACGGCTGTATTCTTTGAATGATTTTACGAATGGAATTCGGACGCCGCCGATGACGGCGACTTTGCGGAGTGGTTTCATGAGGGTGATATTACTTTTTTAACATAGGAAATAGTTTTCTGAGATCTTCTTCTTTTGGTTGCCTTCCATATTCACAGATCTCGAAGGCTTCGGCATGTTTTACGAGGGCAGCTTTTTCTTTTCCGTACCAGAGCTCCAGCGATTTCCTGACATCGGGTGTAATGGTAACCGCTCGATTGGTGGCGAGCCACTTCTCGCGATCCGCAATGTTTTTTGGAACCTGCTCCGCATAACCGCCGATCCACGGAAGCCACTCGTAGAACTGCGATGCGTGGGCATCAAGTGCGTGTACTTTCTGATCGAATACCGAAGAGATATCGATCGCTATATCGGGACGAAATGGATTTGGACGTTGAAAGAAATCCTGGAAATATAAAAAGATCGGGTTCTTTTTAAGGGGCGGTGTTTCGGCAGCGACGTTGGGAACGGCAACCATATATGCAGCATCCTGGACAAGGACACCTGTATAACGATGATCGGGGTGATAATCGTTCGGCCTCGGAGCCATTACTATGTCTGCATTCCATTCGCGGATCTTACGAATGATCTGCAGCCGTACATCGAGGCTCGGAACCAGTTCGCCATCATGATTATCGAGAACGTCGTACGTAACACCGAAACGTTTGCCGGCTTCCTGTGCTTCGGCATAACGACGCTTCGCAAGCATACCGCCGCCTTCCGATTGGTGACCTGCATCGCCGTTGGTAACCGCTACAAACTTGACAGCATATCCAAGTTGTGAAAGGAGGATCGCCGTTCCACCCGAGTCCTGGTCGCAATCGTCGGGGTGTGCGCCGATCATGATAACACGGATCTGATTATTGTTTTGAGCGTGCAGCGACGGAAGTGTTACCAGCACTGCGATTATGAGGGTAAATAAATGCTTCATCATCATGGAATTTACTTAAGTTTAATGATATGAAGTGCATCTCATGTTTTTTCATTTTAATGGCAGCAAACAGCTATGCACAGCAATTATCTGTTGTGAAAACCAGCGATTTTGCTGTAAATGGTAAGGGCGACGCGAAGGAATGGAAGGCTGCCGACTGGCTCACGCTGCCGCAACGCGAGGGCAAAAAGAACTACGACACCAAATTCAAAATGATGTACTCCGACAGCGGCATCTATTGCTTGTTCCAGAATGCGGACGAGAAGATCACATCTACCATGAATGAAGATTACATGGATCTTTGGAAGGAAGATGTGGTCGAGATCTTCTTTTGGCCTGACGAAAAAGTACCGATCTATTTTGAGTACGAGATCTCGCCTCGTAACTATGAGCTACCGATCCTTGTTCCGAATCTAAATGGGAGATTTCTTGGTTGGCGACCGTGGCACTACACGGGTAGCAGGAAAATAAAACATGCGACCAATATTCAGCCGCATGTTTGGATCGCAGAATTCTTTATTCCATATAAAACATTCGACCCGTTAACGAATGTTCCTCCGACGAAAGGTATGACGTGGCGTGTCAATATGTATCGTATCGATCACGATGACGGAGCTACCGAGTGGTCGTGGCAGCCGGTTCGCACCAACTTCCACGACTTTGAAAAATTTGGAGTGGTAAAATTTGATTAGGACGCCTTCGCCATCTCCCAACCAATAATGCTCTTCTTTCTTGTTGCGTTCCATCGATACTCTCCAAGAATTCCATCTTTACGGATTACGCGATGACATGGAATGAGGTATGCAATGTGATTCGATCCAACTGCCGATCCGACAGCTTGCAGCGCATTGGGATTTTCAATGGTTCGGGCGATCTCCTGGTAAGTGGTCACCGAACCCATCGGTAAACGTAACAAAGCCTCCCACACTTTTACCTGGAAGTTTGTTCCCTTTACGAGCACGTGGAGTTTCTTGTCCATCTCTGTCGTGCCACCGAAGATCCTCGATGCGAGTTGTTCTGTAACCGGCTCGTTCAGATGGAACACCGAGTTGTGCCAATGCTGCTTCATTTTTTCGAGCTCGACACCTGGTTGCTCATCACTGCCTACGAACGAAAGCCAGCAGATCCCGCGGTCGGTAACCCCAATCAATACGATGCCGAATGGCGTTTCATGAAACCCGTACTCGATCCGAAGTCCGCCGCCGTTTTGTTTATACTCCTGCGGTGTTACAGCTTCGAGTGTCGTAAACAGGTCGTACACTCTCGACTGGCTGCTCAGGCCGGCTTGTTCGGCTGCCTCTACGATGTTGCGGCTTTCGTGGAGTTTCGTCTTCAGATAGTCGACCGTGAGATACTGAAGGAACCGTTTGGGGCTGATGCCGGCCCACTCCGCGAAAATGCGCTGGAAATGGAACGGTGAGAGATGTACTTTCTCCGCCACTTCGTCCAGCTCCGGCTGGCGTTGGAAGTTGCTTTCGAGGTAGTGAATTGCCTCCTCGATCCTCTTGTAGTTGATATGTTCTTCTTTGAGCACCATCATAAAATTATCTCTTTTTTGTTGACACAAAGATGCTTTCACTCACTACCGTTCTCAACCTGATTCTTGCTGAAAAGCCCCTCCGGGGATTATCTTTAAGGAATCCAAAATTCATTCTATGAGGTTTTTAACCCGTTTTTCTTTTATGCTGGCCTGCGTGGCCGCTTGTCTGCCGACTGGCACCGCTTCCGCCCAAAACAACAACTTCGACACCGTACAGATCCGTCCCCTGAAGATCACCGACAAGGTTTACATGCTGAAAGGCGCCGGTGGCAACATCGGTTTGCTCACTGGCAGCGATGGTCTCCTCATGATAGACGACCAGTTTGCTCCCCTTTCTGAAAAGATCGCGGCAGCGATAAAGAACATCGATCCTACACAGATCAAATTCTTATTGAACACGCACATCCATGGCGACCATACCGGCGGAAATGAGAACTTCAAGAAAATGGGTGTGACCATTGTGGCTCACGACGTGGTTCGCTCCCGGATGTCGAGCGAGTCGGTAGATCCAAGGACCCTCGCGAAGATGCCTGCCAAGCCGAAGACTGCTTTGCCGGAGATCACTTTTGCCGACCGTATGAATTTTCATTTGAATGATGAGGATATCGAGTTGTATCACTTTACGAATGGCCATACCGATGGCGATGTCGTTATCCGTTTTGTGAAGGCAAATGTTTACCACGTGGGCGACTTGTTCAACAGGACCAGCTTTCCCTTTATCGATGCAAACAATGGTGGTAAGTTCGATGGACTTCTCGCCAATTTCGATAAGATACTTGCGCTGATTGATGACAAAGCCAAGATCATTCCTGGCCACGGAAATCTTGCAACAAAAGCAGATGTGAAAGCATATCGCGACATGCTGTACGAGCTTCAAACAGGCGTTCAGACCGCATTGAAATCGGGAAAGAAAGTTGAAGATATTCCGGCAATGAATCTTACCGCCAAGTATGACGATACGTTTGGAAAGGGATTTATAAAGGGAAAAGATTTCATAATAATTGTGGCACAGAGCGCGTCAGCATCGAAGTAAAAGCTCGTCACCTCGTCACCTCGTCATCTCATCCCCTCGTTTCCGCAAGCAATTTCCACAGGGGCGGTAGCCAAGTGCTATCGCCTCTTTTTCGTTTTCAAAGAACACCCGGTTAGATTTTTTCATCCTTTTGCCGCTTCCGCAATGGAGCGTTCCATAAACTTTCAGATTTTTGTTGCCCGCAAAGAGGATCTTTTTCACCCTCACCAGGTGTTTGAATTCCGTTGGCGTTA
Source organism: uncultured Ohtaekwangia sp. (assembly GCA_964490505.1). Lineage (GTDB taxonomy): Bacteria > Bacteroidota > Bacteroidia > Cytophagales > Cyclobacteriaceae > ELB16-189. The sequence continues at coordinate 191,674 of CAZBCP010000007.1, forward strand.
AAGATTCGTGCGACCACATTATGAAATTCGAAATTAAGACTCCTGACGCATTCAGCTACGATTTTAGCCTGGAGTATTTAACACGTTCTCCGAAAGAATCGATGCACATTGTGCACGACCGTGTTGTGAAAAAGCTCATTAGAGTTGAAAATGAGGATATATTGTTTTTTGTTTCGGAAGGCAAAGGTCATCTCAAAGTCGAGATCATTAAAGGAAGTTCAAAAGCGAAGGATCATATCGTCGCCTATGTATCCGAGTGGTTTGATCTCGATACTGATCTTAGTCCATTTTATTCTCTTGCGAAGAAGGATGATGTTCTGAAGCCAATTGTGAAAAAGTTTCACGGCTACCGGATCATGGGGCAACCCGACCTTTTTGAGTCACTGATCTGGGCTGTACTCGGACAACAGATCAACCTCGCGTTTGCCTATTCCATCAAACAAAGGTTCGTAGAGAAGTATGGAACAAAGATGGAACACGAAGGACACACCTACTACCTGTTTCCAACGCCTGAAGTTGTGTCTACACTTACTCCCGAAGAGCTGCTTCCACTGCAGTTTTCCCGACAGAAGAGTAATTATACCATTGGTATCGCGCAGGCGTTTGTCAACAAGCAGCTTTCCCGCGAGATGTTCCATGGCAAATCCCTTCAAGAGGCAAAAGAAGAGCTCATTAAGATCAAAGGAATCGGCAACTGGACAGCCAACTACGCCATCATGAGAACGTTTCGTTACCCGGATGCCTTTCCTTTGGAAGACGTTGCCCTTCACAAGGCCCTCAGCATTCAAATGAACATGCGAAAGAGACCTTCACTCGATCGTGTAAAAAAGATCTTTAAGAAATATAAAGGCTGGGAGGCTTACGCAACCCTATACCTGTGGAAGAGTCTGTGACAGCGTAACTTTTAAAGGTTGATCCTCGATAGTAACAACATCGCTGCTATTGCCAAGAACTTCATCGATTATACCATAATCTTTCGCTTCCAGGGCGGTCATGTATTTGTCGCGGAGAAAAAATTCTTCGATCTCTTTCCATGAATGTCCCGTGTTCTGCCCGATCAGGTGGAAGAGTTGTGTTTGAACTCTTTCCTGTTCACGTGTGGCGATCCTCACATCTTCGGTATAACCTTGCGAACCGCTTGTGGTAGGGTGCATGTGTATTGTTGCATGCGGTAAAGCATATCGCTTGCCTTTCGCGCCGGAGCATAGAAGAGCAGTAGCCATGCTTGCCGTTACTCCAACAGCTACGGTCGACACCGGCGCCTGTATCAAACGCATGGCATCGTAGATCGCCAGGCCCGCGTATACGCTTCCACCCGGGCTGTTGATGTACAGGCTAATTGCCTGTTTTTGATCCTGGCTATTCAGGTAGAGTAGCTGGGCGACTACTAGATTCGCGCTCACATCGTCGACTTTGGTGCCGAGGAACACGATCCTTTCTTTTAACAACAGGCTAAAAATGTCATAGGCCCGCTCTCCGCGGCCACTGCTGTCGATGACCATCGGTACGAGATTAGAATGTGGTATCATGTTACTGGTTTTTGTTACCGAATAAATTCTGATGGATAACTTCCAGGCGTGCGCGAAGTTTCTTTCGGCCATACAACTTCACGAGAAGCATTAGAGTGTCATTCAACGAAGCTTTCATAATCGAGTGATTTTTCTTTTACAAAACTTCTGAGCTTCTGAAGACATTTATGTTTCTGAACGGTGGCGGAGTGAGCGCTCGAATATTTGAACTCTTCTGCGATGCTCTCTGCCGATCGTTTCTCATAAAAGAATGCTGACAGGAGATCAAGACAGCTTTTGCCTGCCGACTCCACCAATCGCAGCAAGCGGGATGCAATGAATGAATTTTGCTCTTCTTCGATCTCGACGTCAAAATCGAGTTGGACCAGGTGTGCCTGATGCTTGTATTTGCGCACCCAGAGATGCTTTACGATCCCAACTATATATGCCGGGTTAGCATTGTTCTTCTCGAAAGCAATAATAAGCGCGTCGTGAAATAGGTCCTTCGCATCTTCCAGGGACCCACCCATCTTTGTGACGAACGACGCCACCACGGGAAAGGTCTCCTCGTAAAGGACCGGGAGAATGTCTTGTGCCGGAGGCGAAATTGTATTTACCGTCATATCAATATGTGCCGGGAATGGAGCAAATATCACCCATTCCCGACAAATATTTTTTACTCTGTAACGAGTACAGGCTCGTCTTTTTCGGGCACGGGAGCGCCAGCAGGGCCTTTTACAGCGTTTACTTTGTCCTTAACGAGGTTGTACACGCGGTACATCAGGTATATCGAAATAGCGCTGATACATGCCACGATAATTCCGATCACGTCGACATTATGCAGTACAGCTCCGGGATTCTCCTGTGTTACAATGAATCCTGAAATAATGGAAGCGATACCACCCGCCAGGTACTGAAGCGAAGAGTTGATACTCATGAAGGCTCCCCGGTCTTTCATTTCCGGCAGTGCCGAGATCAGGATCGTAGAAGGAACGACACGCCCCATAATACCTGCAAATAATAAAACATTGGACATGAGCACAAGCCAGAACGGAATCTGGCCCCAGCTGGTGTGTATAATCACCATGACGATAGACCAAACCGATGCGATCGCGAAGATCTTCATCTTATCGAACTTGTCGCTCAAGCGTCCGATGATCGGAAATACGATCAGCGACGACAGGCCGGTAACTCCGAATATTATCCAGAGGTCTTGCTGGGCAACACCCAGGTTGAATTCAGCAAAGGCACTTCCAAAAGGCATAAGCATAAAACCGCCCAAAGGCAGCATAGCTGTAGCGAGATAACCGATCCTGTATTTTTTTCTCTTAAGTGTAGCGACAAGGTGAGGAAGAGCATTGCTCGATTGTCCGGTCTGTAATGTAAGGTGCTTTGTTACCGGTTCCATTTTTATCATCATCACAACGCCCATAATGGTTGCCATTCCCACGATAAGATAGAACGGAGTATTCCAACCCCAGGCGTCGGCCATCAAAAGGCTGATCGGTATACCGAGAACCTGGCTGGCTGAAAACCCCATTTGCGTGAAACCAAATACACGACCCCGCTGATTGATCTCAAAAAGATCGGTAACGATCGCCATGCCTATTGCACCGATAACTCCACCAAACAAACCGGTGACAATACGCGCAACTAACAGATATTCATAGGAAGGTGCAATCGCGCAGAAAAGTGTTCCAACAACGAAGCCGACATAGAATACCATGAGGAATTTCTTGCGATCATATTTATCCGCAACACCAGCTGCCAGAACTCCCGATAAGAATGCGCTGATTGCATAAGACGCGCCAACGAATCCGAATTGCGTCGGATTGAGATTTAACGACTTCATTACGATTGGGCCGAGCGGCGACATCACCATGAAGTCGAGCACTACTGTAAACTGGATCAATGCGATGATCGCGATAACAAACTTCTGATATGACGTAAAAGGTTTTAATTCTTGATTTTGCTGTTGCATGAGTAAGGTTAAATCTTAAATCTTAATTCACAATTCTTAAATTGTTTCATTCTAATTCTGAACACTGGTATCCGTTGCTCTTAACGATATCTTCGATATCCGCAACAGTAAGCGTGGGCGTAACGATCCGGATAACATGGTCGCAATCGTCGAGATCTACATTCCATTTGATGATCTCCGGGTGATGATCGAATGGATGTTGAATTTGCAGCAGATCTGAGTAAGTGGCCACGTTCGATTTGAGCACGAGAATTCTGTCGTTTTGGGTAGTCATGGTTTCAGTGCTTTTAAGACTAATTCAAGAGTTTCGTACATTATTCTATCGGAGAATACAAATGGACGCAAGCCCATCGATCTTCCATCGATATGAAATTTTAAAAGAGTATACAAAGGTCCGTAAGTAATGCTCCAATAGGCTTCAAGCTCCATCGGCTGCAGCTCCTTATTTTCAATAGCATTGTGAGTGAACTCTGCCATGATAGGACTGATCAGGTTCGTGGTAGACTGCATCACCCGAACACCAACCGGCGAATGACGAATAATTTCGAAAGCACCGGCCTCTATTGGATGGGAAAGCATATACCTGGCGCGATTCTCCCATTGCTTTTTCAGCCCGTCGCGAAGCGACATTTTTGGAGAGAAACCATCGACCATAGACCGGTAAAACCTTTCACCAAGCTCCGTCCCGAGCTTTTCTATCAAATCCTCCCTGTCGGTGTAATATATATATAGTGTCGCCGGGGATATCCCGGCCTCCTTTGCCAGCTTTTGCATGCTAAAACCGTCAAAACCGTGTTTTACCAGCATTTCGACAGCTTTTTGCTTAACTGTAGCCTCTTTTTGTTCGTCGCGCGTCCGCATCCTTGGGGATTTGAACGGCAAAGATAAATGAATGTTTATTTAGTTATGAGAATTTTCTAATAATTCCAGGTTAAGGGACTATTAGCTGTAGAGGTACTGCCGTGGTGAAATCCCGGTTGCCTTCCTGAACGCATTGCTGAAATGCGACTGGTCGCTGAAGTTTAGCTGGTAGGCGATCTCGCTGATCGGTCCACTGTTTTTCTTGATCAGCTTTTTCGCGCAATCGATCTTCAGTTGCAGGATAAACTGGTACGGACTTCTTCCGACAGTTTGCTTGAACAGGCGACCGAAATGATAGGGACTAAGATGAACGAGCCCGGCCATTTCGTGGAGACCGATGTTGAATTGCATGTAGGAATGGGCGAAATCGATAACCTGCTTAAGCTGGTATGGATTGAGACGTCCCTTAGGGAAATACACTTCTTTCGAACCGTTGTATTGTTTAGCGAGGTGGACAACGCAAGCAACACCAAGACTTTCGGCGTAGATCTTCTCTGCGAACACCTCGTCACACACTGAAGTGAGCTTCGTTGCAATGTCGAACAGGAACGGATCGCTGATTGTCGTTTGTGGTGTAAAAGTGAAGTTCGTCGATTCCATCACCTCATTTACGAACGAAGGCTCAAAGTAGATCGCCAATGCCTCAAGTGGAGAACTGATGGTAATCGGATTATCCGCCGGTGAAATTGAGACGGAGCTCTTGTCGGCCCAATTAAAAACGAGTGAATGCCTGTTGGCAGGCAGTGTAGTCGGTTCGAGAAAAGTTATCTCCTCAACTGTAAACCCCTTTAAGATCGATTTCATATCACTAATTCATCAAATAGAAAGTCATTCGATAGTGTCTTGCGGCGAAGGGAGTCTTTCGTATGACGAATAAATATTTATCCCCCTTCGAGGGGCATCAAGCTAGATGAACTTTAACTGAGCTGATAGGACAAAATCGTCACTAGAGAATAGCCTTCAAATGTTCGGCGACGATCTGCTTATAGTTTCGTCCAACGGGAATGGCCATATCCCCTATTAATAACCGCGTGGCTTCGAATGCGGTGACCTTGCGTGTTGCAACGATGAACGATCGGTGGATCCTTAGGAAGCGTTGTGCGGGAAGGAACTCTTCGTAATATGAGATGGTCTGGCGTGTAATGACGTCGGTGTTCCCAATCAAACGGATCTTTACATAGTCGCGCTGACTTTCGATGTACAGGATGTCGTCGATGTAGACTTTTTGCAGTTGTTTATTGCCTTTAACGAACAGGAATGGTCTTTCGGGAGAGGCTTCTTGTTTTGTTTCGCGTGGTTGAATGGATACGGGACGTACTTTATTAACGGCTTTTTGAAATCTTTCGAATGCTATCGGTTTGAGAAGATAATCGACCACGTCGAGGTCGAAAGCATCGATAGCATAATCGCGATAGGCGGAAGTAATGATGGCTTTTGGTTTTGTCTGCAACGCGCGAAGCAGCTCCAGGCCGCTCATTCGTGGCATTTTGATATCGAGAAATAAGAGATCTACGGAGTTGGTCTGTAACCACGCGAATGCTTCGAGAGCATTCTTGAATTGTCCGTGCACTTCCAGGAAATCGACGCGATCGATGTATGACCGGATGATCTCCTGGCCGATGGGCTCATCTTCAACGATTAGACAACTCAACTTCATGCTTTTCTTCTGTGGAGGTCATTCGCGAGAGCTTGATCTTAAGTATAACGAGAAAGGTGTTGTGACCGTCTATAATTTGCAGCGAGTGATCTTCGCCGTAGATCAGTTCGAGGCGGCGACGAACATTATTAAGACCGATGCCTCCCGACCTATGATCGACCACATGCTTCGTGTGTCGGGCATTTTCTATCTTAAATACGAACTCGTCTTTGTATATGGAAGAGTCTATATTTATCCACGCTGTGTCGATGGTCTCCGAGGCCCCGTGTTTGAAACTGTTCTCGACAAACGGGAAGATCACTAATGGCACAATGTTAAGACATTCAGTTTCTTTTTCGTGGTTGATGGATATCAATAGATTTCCAGGATAGCGGATCTTCTCCAGCTCGATGTAGTCACGAACACAACTCATTTCTTTGCGCAGGGAAACAAATGAACTATTGCTTTCATGAAGCATATAGTGAAGGATGCGAGAAAGGCCAAGGACCATTTCCTGCGCATGACGTGGATTGCGTTCGATGAGACCGTAGAGATTGTTCAGTGTATTGAACATGAAATGAGGATTGATCTGGTCTTTGAGCATTTTGAGTTCCGACTCAAATCGTATGCTCTGCATCTCGCCAAGACGCACTTCGTTCTGATGCCACATCTTCGCAAGCTTTACGATCGTAGCGATGGCCGCATTCGCGAACAGGTAAAATCCCCGTACTACGAATTTCGAGATACTGAATAGAGGAACATCGTCTTTATAATAGTCGCTAAAGAAATAGATGAATGCGTGAGCGCTAAAAGCGGCTATAAAAAATGCAATGACGAAGACGACGGCGACTTCGATATATCGCTTTTTCTGATACAACGGTAAGCAAACGTACATCATCACATAAGCAAGGGCCATCTGCCCAGGCATCTCAAAGGTGACCATCCGGAAAAACAACGGGTAGTCGTGCGTGTCCCAACCAAATACCCAGACGTCGAAGAAGTAGATGCAGATCCAGAACAGGATGTGTTGCATCACACGATTTTGCGGCAGGAGTGTAGGCTGTTTTATACCGGAAGCCATCATACAAAAATACGAGGTCGGGCCTCATATCCATCAGCAGCTTTTTACAACATTCAGTATATTTCGGTTATGGCTGTTACAAAGGAAAAGATCGTTGAGGTGATGAGGTCCACTGGCATTGTGCCATTGTTCACCCACGATAACGCTGATGAAGCTCTGCAAGTGGTACAAACTGCTTACGACGCGGGCGTCCGCACGTTTGAGTTCACCAACCGGCGATCAAATTCATTCGAAGTTTTTAGTCACCTCGTTGCCAACCGGTCCAGGTTTCCGGAGCTGTTCCTGGGTATCGGTACCATTATGGATGGAGCAACGACGAAAAAGTTTATCGATGTCGGGGCCGATTTTATAATCTCCCCGATATTGAAGATCGAGATGAGCGAGGTGTGTAAGAAACACGACAAACTCTGGATACCGGGTTGTGCTACTTTGACAGAAGCAGTAACTGCAAAAGAGCACGGTGCCGGCGTGATAAAGATCTTTCCGGGATCGGTTTTGGGTCCGGAGTTCGTAAGATCGGTGATGCCCGTGGTACCGGATCTTGTTTTGATGATAACCGGTGGTGTCGAACCGACGCGCGAAAGCTTATCGGCATGGTTCAAAGCCGGCGCGGCATGTGTTGGGATGGGTTCACAATTGTTCTCAAAAGATATAATCGCCGCACGTAACTGGCCGCTGTTGCGACAAAGGATCTCGGAGTCGTTGGCTATTGCTAAGGAGGTAAGATCCGGGAACTGATCATGGAGAACCAGCTCATTCATTTTGGAAAGCTCTCGCTACTGTATGAGGATGGCTTCGTAAGATATATCCGTACAGGGGACCTGGAGATAGTGCGGAAGATGTACTTCGCTTTGCGCGACAGCAATTGGGCTACGGCAGATATCGTCCGAAGCGATGAAAGAGTATCGGTTACCCCGAAGGGCTTCGATATCTCTTACGCAGCATCAAATCTCGTTGATAATAAAGAAGTTTTCAGATGGCACGTTAAGATCTCGGGCAAAGAGAATTCGGAGATAGAATTTTCCGTGGAGGGAGAGGCGTTGGCGATGTACAACAGGAACAGGGCTGGTATCTGCGTACTTCACCCCATTTGTGAGACAAAAGACAAACCGGTAAAAATTACGAGACCGGATGGATCTGTGTATGAAGATAAATTTCCGGCGACGATCAAACCTCATCAACCATTCCTTGACATCAAACGGATGGCGTGGAAAGTGGAGGGAAGTGTTTGGGCGGAATTGGAATTCGAAGGAGACATCTTTGAAACGGAGGATCAGCGCAACTGGTCGGACACATCTTTCAAGACATATAGCACACCACTTTCAGTTCCTTACCCGGTGATGTTAAAACCGGGCGACAAGGTAAGTCAGAAGGTAAAAATGAAACTGAGCGGAGCTGAACAGCTCCCTGCTCCGGACCTTGCAGAGGATATAGAGGTCGTTATACATGAAAATGATTCGAAGCCGTTTCCCAAGATCGGTGTGGACTTTGCGGGCGTGAGTGCGACTTCGAAGGAGATCGAACTCTTGCGTGCACTGAAATTTGATCACTTGAGGATAGAGCTGATCTTGTCGGTCCCTTCGTGGAAGGAGAAATTGAAGTTGGGCCTTGAGGAAGCTGCCAGCGCCGGGTTGAATATTTTTATTCATTTGATCATCGATAAGCCGGATGAGTGGAATGAATTTGAATCTCAAAAGATATCCTCCGTTGTTAGGCTGGCGATCTCGCCTTTGGATCGAAAAGCGAGCGTTGATACGTTGCTTGATCACATGGTTCCAAAAGCACGAAAGCTATATCCAAAGGCATTGATCGGTGCCGGGTTCAGGAGTTTTTTCACCGAGCTAAATCGAAATCGGTTCGACTATAGTAAGGTCGACTTTGTTATCTACCCGGTTACTCCACAGGCTCATGCAACCGACAGTCTTACGATCGTCGAGAATCTTCCGGCCCAGCAGGATGCCGTTGTAAGTGCAAAATTATTTTCAAGCGAAAAGAGCATCCACGTTGGACTGGTTACGATAAAGCAAAGATTTAATCCCGATGCAAAGCCAGGGACCACGGCAGATCCGGACGCTGGCTTTGACAGCCGACAGGAAACCGCGCTTATCGCCGGGTGGATGATCGGCAGCATTAAGTATCTTTCGGAAGGGGGAGCAAATGCAATTACCTTATTTGAATCGCATGGATTGGCGGGATACTTTTCTCAAGAGAAGATCTTCCCGGTATATAATGCGTTCCTTGCCTTAAAGAAGCTCAAGCCGGTTCGAGTTATCGGTACGTGGTGTAATGAACCGCTGATCATCTCAAGTCTTATGATTGAAGATGAAAGCAAGCAACGACACCTTCTGTTAGCGAATCACACTGGTACGAAGAAGCTGGTGACGTTCGGGTCGAGGCTGTGTACATTAAAAGATCACGAGATCCAAATTATTCCCATGAGATGAGACTTGCGGGGATCGAGATCGGCGGTACAAAACTGCAAGTCGTTCTTGGCGATGAGAATGGAACAATACAGGATCGTTGCTCATACATTATTCGTGCAAGCGAAGGGGCATCGGTTATTCGCGAGCTGATCGAAGAGGACCTCGTTAAGTTTGGAAAATTAGATGGCGTTGGAGTTGGTTTTGGCGGACCGATCAATAGAATTACCGGTGAGATCTGGACATCCTATCATGTTGATGGATGGACTGGGTTCAATCTCAAGAACTGGCTCGAAGAATTAACGGCTTCGAAAGTAATTGTTGACAACGATGCGAATGTTGCGGCACTGGCAGAAGCAGTCAGGCAGCCATATAATATTGTGTTCTATGTGACGCTGGGCAGCGGTGTTGGCGCTGGTCTTGCAATAGACAAAAAGATCTATCACGGACAGATCGGTGGTGAGGTCGAGTTTGGTCATGTGAGATTAGATCGTAATGGTATGACCGTGCAGGAGAGTTGTTCCGGGTGGGCTGTAAATGGAAAGATCCTCAATGCGACCATAGATGGGAAGGGTCAGCTTGCTCTCTTTTCGAAGAGGTATCCCGGTGCTGAAGCGAAGGCATTGCTTCCGGCCATGCATGCTGGCGATGCAGACGCCCTGGAGATATTCAACAGCACGATGTCCGATCTTGCCTTTGGTTTGTCGCACGTTGTGCACCTGTTTCATCCCGATACTATTATAATAGGTGGCGGCTTGTCGCAAATCGGCGATCTGTTGCGAAGCGCGGTAGAAACACAATTAAAGAATTTTATTATGGATGCTTTTCAGCCTGGGCCTGTTATTCAGTTGTCGCAGCTGGGAACGGATGTAGTGCCTGTTGGAGCATTGATTGTGGCCGGCCAGCAATTAAAAGAAGTAAATTGATATCGTTATGGAAAACTTTGTAGAGCAATATATCAATGGCCAGGTATCGGCATTGCGATCAATAAAAAAGCAGGATGTGATGAACCTTATCTCGTTGTATCGAGAAGCGCTTGATGCTGACCGGCAGATCTTTGTTTGTGGCAATGGTGGAAGTGCCGCAAATGCATCTCATTTCGTGACGGATCTTGGTAAGGGTTCGTCGGACAAAACGTACCGGCGTTTTCGTTGTCTGGCGTTGAATGACAATGTAAGCTGGATGACGGCACTGGGTAACGACTACGATTATTCGGAGGTTTTTTCGCGACAGCTCATGAATCTTGCTCGTAAGGGTGATATCCTGATGGTGATGAGTGTGAGCGGCAGCTCACCGAATCTCGTTAAGGCAGTGGATTGGGCGAAGCAGAATGGATGTACGACTATAGCGCTGGTGGGTGGAAAGAAGGGTCGCCTTGCGGAGATCGCTGATCACGTGGTTGTTGTCGACGACGTTCACTACGGAAGGGTGGAAGATGCGCACATGGGCATCTGTCATATGATCGCTTATGCCTTCATGGAAATAGACGGCCTTCAACGCCCGAAATAGCACGCACGGCTGTGCGTTTATCGTTTCTCAAGTTATCTATAGCCAACAGTTTACGAGATGTTCAGTCCCGCTACGTGGTTATTGATTTCTGTTCTGGTAGCTTCCAATGTTGGTAAAGCTGACGATGGTCATATCCGTTGGCGTTTCTCATCGGTAAAGGAAAACAAGTCGGAGTACAAGCTGGTCTTCACAGCTGTGGTCGATCGCGGATGGCATTTGTATTCGCAGTTCCTGGAGGAGGGGGGGCCTATGCCGACGTCCTTTGAGTTTGAAGGGAGCAATGATTTCAAATTACTTGGTAAGGTTGTTGAGAATGGTGAATCGAAGCAGGTGTATGATTCTACTTTTATGATGAATGTAGTTTGGTATGAGAAGGAGGTTGAGTTCACGCAGAGAGTTAAGATAAGATCGGGTGTGAAGATTACTGGTCAGATCCGGTATTCGGTATGTTCGGAGGAGAGGTGTGTGCCGGGGAATACGCGGTTTAGTATTGAGACTGGAATTTGAGTTTGCACATTGTTCATTCAGCGCCGGGGGCGATGCCCTCAGCTTAACTTCGCATAGGTTTTAGGTTATGGCTTTAAGTTTGAGTTCGCTTTCCGGTTGCTGTTTATTTATTTGATGAGTAATAGTTCAAAAGATCCGGATCACGATTTTCATTCGCAGTTCCTGGCCAGGTTGGTTAATAAGAAGCTGGAGGAGCGCGTGATGCGTTTGATCAATGAATTGGATTCGATGCCTTATGATATTGTAGCAAATCGCGAGTTGGATAAGTTTTATTATATGCAGAAGCTTACCGAGATGCGATTGTTGGATGATAAGCTATATGAGGCGTTGGAGCGGGTAAGTATTATGATGGCAGGGAGGTACGATACGCGGCGTGAGGTGATGACGCGATGGAAGAGAGATGTGAGGTGGCTTACTTTTCGCAGGAGTGAATTCAATGCAGTAGAAGAATAGAAGATCACTTCTCCAGTTCTTTAATGATTGATGAAGGTGTTACTCCGAGTGCTTTTGCGATTTTAAAGATTGTGGAGATGGTTGGTTGACGTTCGCCGCGTTCGAGTAATGAAATGAAGGTCCTGTCGAGATCGCAATCAATCCCGAGCTGTGCCTGTGAGAGCTTTTTTGCTTTTCTCAGCTCCACAAGGAGATTACCAAATCTCTCAGGTAGACTCTTCATGCTCAATGTGAAGTGAAGCTGGGGAACTTTAGAAAAAAGAGTCGACGACTATAGTCGGAATCTTCGTGTATGTCTTTATCTTTGAAATGTCAGTTCACTGATGGCAATAAGAATTGAATGAACAAAGCATGCTTTGTCACAACATTGTCGATAGTGAAATGATAAGATTGATCTACTTGTTAGGATCGAAGTCAAAGTTGAAGAGCTCCTTTGGATGCACTTTCAACATCTTGGCAAGTTTGATTATAGTAGACAGCCGGAGATCACGTTTCCCGTGCTCGTACTTTGAAATGTTGCTTTCGTTCAATTCCGATTGATAGTCAGACTCCAGGAGTGACATCTTACGTTGGTCACGCAACTTCCTGAGGTTTTCACCGAACAACTTCTTGTAATTCTTTTCAGGCATTCTTAAACGCGATGTATTTAAAAATCCTGCGTTTCTGGCCAAACGTCACGGTCGAATTCGACCGTGTGAACGGAGCACATCCACAAAGCCAAGGCGTCGCCTTCGCTGAGCTACGGCGAGCGAGGCCTAAAGGGACACAACCATGGATGCATATACATCAAAGGCCGACAACCAACTCGTTTCTTTACTGCAATCGGGCGACAAACGTGCGTTCGAAGAGATGTACCGGCGCTACGCCGGGCTCCTCTTCAGGTTCGTTTCCGATAAGCTGTATGGAAGGGAAGATTGTGAGGAAATTGTCCAGGAAACCTTCGTTTGGTTGTGGGCGCACCGGGATTCACTCGACCACGTGACTGAGCTTCGCCCTTACCTGTATGGCATCGTTAAACATAAAGTCTTCAACCACATCCGCCACAACGTCATTCGCCGCGAATATGTAGAGCACTTTCTCAACTTTGGAACGGGTGTCGACAACTCCAATGAGGAGCTCACCAACCTGTCGGATGTATTAAAAGTGTTGGATCACGCCATTGCGCAGTTGCCAGAACGCTGCCAGATGGCCTTCCGGTTAAGCCGTATCGACAACATGCCCATCGCAGTTATCGCCGAACAAATGAAGATCTCGACCCGCACCGTCGAGAATTACATCACCCAGGCATTAAAACATCTTCGCGACGCCGTACGTGGCTTCTACCGGAATGATCATGATTGATCGACGTCAGGTTTTCCTTACACATATATTTGTTCTAATCACTATGTGTTACGGGTTGTCGGAGTTACATTTTGATGAGCTGGCGGAAAAAGTATGAAAAACGAGGAATTCGAAGATGACTTCAAGAGGGTTCTGGACCTTTACCTTAAAGGCCGCCTTTCCGCCAGGCAGAAAATGCAGGTAGAAAAGCAGCTCGACGAATTCAAAAAGAAAGACGAAGCTCCCTACGAATTCAATCAGCAACATGCCGACGACCTGTGGGGGCGTATTTCTGCAAAAACGATCGAGAAGCAACCCGGCAACAATCGATTCTGGATCTCCGTCGCGGCAGCCGTTGTATTCGTGAGTGCTGCCGTGTTGTTAACACTATCGTGGAACTACGATGCTATCGATCCTTCGAACAAAGTGATCCTGGCCGACGGCACAATTGTTTGGTTAAAAGACAACGCATCGCTCGGTCATTCAAAACTTTCTCCTGGCAACAGGGAAGTTACTCTCTCTGGCGAAGCGCTTTTCGAAGTCGCCCGCGATCGGGAGCATCCGTTTGTCATCCATTGTGGTCGATACGATGTGAGTGTTCTTGGAACAAGTTTCAACATCAAGGCAAGCGACGATGTAGTCGAGCTCACGGTGCTGACGGGGACCGTAAAACTGTCGTCGACCAGAACAGACAAATCAGTAATTGTAAATCCTCGTGAGCACGTAATTTTTTCAGACTCCGCCATAAATAGATCGGCGACTCCCGACGAAAGTATAACGTCTGTTATTGCAAACACTCAATACGACATGCATTTTGAAGACACACGAATGGAAGAGGTGGTAAAACGTGTGGAGAGCAAATTTGATGTGCATGTTGTTTTGGAGAGTGATGATATTGGTAATTGTATGATCTCGGCCGATTTCACGGATCAATCACTCCCTCTAACCCTTGCGATGATCTCGGAAGCGCTCGGCTTTCAGTACGAGATCAATGAGGGTGAGGTGATGATCACCGGCACTGGTTGTCCCGACTAGCCCCGAATTATTTTTTCCTCTCTTATGTGTTACGATACCATTAAGTGACTTATAGTCACCTAACCCCTTTATTTATGGTCAGACTTTTACAGCATTTAAGAACATGTTGCGTGTTGTTAGTCGTGCTGGTAACCACGACGTTGATGGCGCAAGGTGCGGCACGGCAGGAGATCCTTGACATAGAGGTCACGATCTCTTTAAAAGAGGTGACGTTGAAGCAGGCGTTGCAGGAGATCGAAACGATCGCCAAAGTGAAATTTGTTTATAGTCGAAGCTACTTGAAGCTCGATGAGAGAGTAACGATTGAAGCAGCGGGTAAGAAGCTTGGCCATTTATTGGAAGAGCTTTTGACACCACGAGAGATAAAGTTCTCGGTTCACGACAAGGAGAACTTTGTGGTGCTCACCCAGGCGAAGATGCGTGGTGAGTTGCAGATGGATCCGCTTGGAAGAACGGATGGTGAAGCGAAGCTTGCGATCCGTGTTTCCGGCAGAGTTATCGATGAGTCGGGCAACGCGATGACGGGTGTGAATGTGGTGGAGAAGGGAACAACCAATGGTACGAGCACGGATGCGGATGGAAAGTATTCGTTGGACGTCGGAGATCAATCGGTACTTGTATTCTCATTTATTGGTTATAAGTCGGTCGAGGAATCTGTTGCAGGTCGTTCGGTGATCGACATATCGATGGAAGAGGACAAGTCGGTGCTTGACCCGGTGTTGGTGAATGCGGGTTACTGGAAGGTGAGTGAGCGTGAGCAGACGGGTAGTATTGCTCGTGTGACTTCGGATGAAATAAAACAGCAGCCCGTGGGCAACCCCATGGCGGCGATGATAGGGCGGATGCCGGGTGTTAACATCCAGCAGGTAAGCGGGATGGCGGGCAGTGGGTTTAGTGTGCAGATCAGGGGTCAGAACAGTCTTCGCGACAACGGGAATTTTCCACTTTATATCGTTGACGGGGTGCCATTCCCGGCCACCTCTCTTTCACTTGACAGTTCGCCACTCGGGGATCCCAGTCCCCTTAATTCAATTAATCCCGCCGACATAGAAAGTATTGAGGTCCTGAAGGATGCGGATGCTACAGCCATTTATGGAACTCGTGGGGCTAATGGTGTTGTGCTGATCACTACGAAAAAGGGCAGTCCCGGAAAGACGAAGCTGGACCTTAATGTTTATACCGGGGTAGGAAAGGTGGGGAACTTTATGAAGCTGCTGAACACCGAGCAGTATCTCACGATGAGGCACGAGGCCCATAAGAATGATGGATATCCAATTGATCCCTTTTGGGAGCCGGACCTCACGCAATGGGATTCGACGAGATATACCGACTGGCAAAAGGTTTTGATCGGAGGAACGTCGCGGATCACAAGCGCGCAATTGTCGTTTTCGGGAGGCAATGCCAACACCCAGTTTAATGTCGGTACAGGATTTTACAGTGAAGGCTCTGTGTTTCCGGGAAACTTTGGAGATAAAAAACTGAGTGCACATGTGAGTCTTTCACATCAATCGCCAAACAAGAAATTCACGTTGGGTTTTCAGAATAACCTGGTTATCGATAACAATAGTCTGCCGATGATTGATCTTACGACTACCGCGTTGTCGCTTCCCCCGAACGCGCCGGCGTTATACAACGATGATGGCAGTTTGAATTGGGCTAATAGTACGTGGCCACTGTTCACACATCCCCTGTCGTATACAATTGCAAAGTACAGTGTCACTTCGCAAAACCTGGTTACCAATCTAAATCTAG
Organism: uncultured Ohtaekwangia sp.; assembly: GCA_964490505.1. Taxonomy (GTDB): domain Bacteria; phylum Bacteroidota; class Bacteroidia; order Cytophagales; family Cyclobacteriaceae; genus ELB16-189. Next base: position 207,737 of record CAZBCP010000007.1, read on the forward strand.
GCTATGAGATCGTTCCTGGATTGAAGCTTAAAACAAGTGTCGGGTATAACACTCTCGCCTCTAAGAGTTTGCAACTTGCTCCCATTGCTGCTAACGACCCGGTGTTCAATCTCACTGCTGGTTTTAGCGACCATACAAATACCCTTAATCAGACATGGATCGTCGAGCCGCAGGCCGAGTACCAGCGTGAAATAGCAGGGGGACATCTTTCAGCATTGGTTGGTTCTACGCTGCAACAAACTACTCGCGGCCTTGATGCGATAAGGGCCTATATTAATAATGACGCACTCATAGAAAATATAGGATCCGCATTCCGACTAAATGCACTGCGTTCCAGCTTTACAGATTACAAGTACGCCTCACTGTTTGCCAGGATCAACTATAATCTCAAGGGTAAGTATATTTTCAATGCTACAGCTCGGCGAGATGGATCAAGCAGATTTGGAATGTCTCACCAGTTTGCAAATTTTGGTGCGCTTGGTGCAGCATGGGTATTTTCGGAAGAATTCTTCAAAAACTCATCCATTGTTTCGTTCGGAAAACTTCGGGGAAGTTTCGGGTTAACGGGAAGCGATCAAATACCCGACTACGGATATTTAGAATCATATACTGCTATTCCAAATCCTTACCAGGGAACAAGTGGCTTAGTGCCCGCGAGGTTAGCCAATCCATACTACAGCTGGGAAAAGACGACCAAGGCAGAGCTGGCGGTTGACCTCTCTTTTGTGAGAGATCGATTCGGTCTATCGGCAGCGTACTATCGCAACGAGTCTTCCAATCAGCTTGTGGGATATGCCTTACCTACCATGACCGGCTTTTCGTCGGTGCAGTACAATCTCCCTGCGGTTGTAAGAAATACTGGTGTTGAGATCGTATTACGAAGCGCAAACGTAGCTACCGACGGCTTTAACTGGAATACTTCGATAAGTCTTACAGTTCCTAAAAATAAGCTTGTGGCCTACCCGAATATTGAGAGCTCCCCAAATTCCAGCGCGTGGATCATCGGGAAGTCTTTGAATGAAACAAGGATGTTTCATTATATCGGCGTTGATCCCGAAACCGGTCTTTACAGCTACCAGGATTATAATAATAATGGCAGCGGAACAAATTTTCCAGCCGACATGCAGGTCTCGAAGAAGCTCGGACAAAATTATTACGGAGCTCTCACGAATAATATTCAGTATCGGGGTTTTGACCTCAGTTTTGTCTTTCAGTTCGTGAACCAGACCAGCCGAAATTTCCTGGCGTCGTTGTCAGCGTTTGGGGTTCCAGGAAATGCTACCAATCAACCTGTCGAAGTGATGTCGAGATGGCAGCAGCCTGGGGATGTCACGAACATTCAGAAATTTACAAATGACACACCTGGATATCTGGCGTACCTGAATGCAAGTTATAGCGATCATCTTATCGTCGATGCTTCATTCGTGAAGTTGAAGAATGTGTCTTTGTCGTACACGCTCCCAAAGGCACTGACTGAAACACTTAAACTTTCTAGTGTAAGGGTTTATGTACAGGGTCAAAACCTGTTGACGTTTACAAAGTTTACCGGGCTTGATCCAGAGTTCCCGATCCCAACCAACCTTCCTCCATTGCGAGTGCTGACAGGAGGAATTCAAGTTTCAATCTAATCCACATGCCTTATGAAAAGATATTCAATCATTTTGATTGTTGCTACGTTCTCGTCGTGCGAGCAATTCATACAGCTTGACGCCCCAACGACGCAAATCGTTACTGAAAAAGTTTTCGAGAATGACGCCGGCGCCAAGGCTGCAGTCGCGGGAATTTACTCTCAGTTGATGCAAGGTGCGGCATTCGCGAGCGGAGGTGCTACTGGAATCACGACTATCGCCGGTCTTTCCGCTGACGAACTGCAAAATCATTCAAGCACCGCCGATAGGATCGCGATTTATACAAACAGTCTCACCCCGGTAAATTCCGTCTCCAGCCTTTGGACTGAAATGTACTTTACGATCTACCAGGCTAACGCTATCCTGGAAGGGATTGAAGGTTCCAGTGGGGTTACCAAAGCCGTTAAAGACCAGGTGACCGGCGAAGCTCTTTTCATGAGGGCTTTCACACACTTTTATCTCGCTAACATATACGGTGACGTGCCGGTGTTGACATCAACTGACTATCGCGTTAACAGCGTAGCTTCCCGGGCTCCGGTTACGGATGTATACAAACAGATCGAGAAAGACTTGACGGAAGCTATGGGTTTGCTACTATCGGATTATTCTTTTTCTAATGGAGAAAAGGTAAGACCGAATCGTTGGGTGGCCGTAGCGCTCCTGGCGCGTGTTTATTTATATCAGGAAAAGTGGGCGGAGGCAGAGGAGTTGGCGGCATCGATTATAGAAAGCGGGCTATTTTCCTTGCCTACTGATCTTAATTCAGTTTTCCTGGCTAATTCGGATGAGGCAATCTGGCAGCTCATGCCTGTCCTTCCAAGGCTTAATACATTCGATGGCCCATATTTCTATGGCGAATACGGGATCGTTGATGTCAGTGTATCGGATGCTCTATTGAATTCATTTGAGGCAGGTGATAATCGATCTCCTTCGTGGATCGCTACCGCCACGGCAGGGGATTTGACCTACAACTATGCGTATAAGTATAAAATAGTCTTTGCGGATCTTCCCCTAACGGAATATCAAATGGTATTTCGCCTTGCCGAACAGTATTTGATCAGGGCTGAGGCGAGGGGTATGCAGAACGATATTCCAGGGGCCATCGATGATGTGAATGCAATTCGCACGCGTGCCGGATTGGAACCCATTGATGGAACGGGCTTGTCTCAGCAAGAAGCGCTCGACGCAATTAGTAAAGAGCGCCGATCTGAGCTATTCATTGAGTGGGGGCATCGATGGTTTGATCTTAAGCGTTCCGGCAATATCGATGCAGTATTAGGTGCTGTGAAAGCTGACTGGCAATCGACAGATGCCTTGTTTCCCATCCCACAGTCGGAGATCAATGCCAATCATAATCTTGTACAAAATCCTTAATTACCGTCTATCATGAAATTCGTTGTTGTTGCGTTGTTGATGTGTTTTTGTTTGAGTGCTGTTGCCCAGGATTGGACGAAGCTACCGGAAAAGTCGAAGGAAGAAGTTCCCTTCAGGGTTGGAGATAACGTTGCAGGACTGGAGCTCCATAACATGCTGAATTATTCGAAGAAGACCTGGAAGATCTCAGATCACAAGGTCAAGTTGATCTTATTGGATTTTTGGGAGACTAGTTGTGGTCCTTGTATTAAGTTCTGGCCGACGGCGTTGAAGCTGCAACAGGAGTTTGCGGCTGACCTGCAGATTGTTCCTGTGAATAAGTCTGAGGGTACAAAAGAGATTAAAGACTTTCTTGCAAAGAGGAAACGGATCGATGGCTTCGAGATGAACTTGCCAATGTCGTGTCGGGATTCGACAACGTGGAAGAGATTTCCTATTTCGAGTTTTCCCTGTTATGTGTGGATTGGCGAGGATGGAAAGGTTGGAGCGATAACTGGTGGGCAAGAAGTAACTCGCGAGAATATTAAGCGATGGATCGATAATGGCCCGTTTAAGATGAATAATCTTTCCCAGAAGAAATTCTACTACGTTAACCCTCGCGAACCGATTTTCGTCAATGCTAACGGTGGCGAGAGACCAAGTGATGTATTTCTCTGGAGCTCATCACTCACGAAAGGCCAGGATGACAATGGTCCTAGTCAACACGTGCGCTACGACTCGCTTTCGGGTTATGGGATCACCATTGTGAACTCCCCGATAATCATCTTATACGGTTATGCTTATAACTACCGCCTCCGCGAGTCTGACTATCTCGATTTTCTTACTTTGAGCCGCATGGAATTGATCGCCAAAGATAGTTCCAAATACTACTGGGACGGAACGCTTTCGGGGAATGCGTATAACTATCAACTGATTTCGGATTCCCCAAAATCTCGACAACAATTGTTTGAGATGATGCAACACGATCTTCAACGATATTTTGGCCTGAATGCGCACTGGGAAAAAAGAACAAAGAAATGTCTTGTGTTTACAATGTTTGACTCAACGCTGACCACAAAAACGAAGAGCCTTGGAGCTGAGGCTCAAATGCGTGGAGGACATATTATTCTCGACAGTCTCAGCGTAAAGGACATTATGACGGTCATGGAAATAGGAACGGCATACTATCGTACTGAAACATTGTACCCAATAATTGATGAGACAGGATATAAAGGAATAATAACTGGAATTAGAGAAAAGAGCCGGGCTCTAGATCCGGTAACGTTAAATAGAATATTTTCCAAGCACGGCTTACATCTGAAGTTCGAAATGCGAGAGGTAGATGTACTCGTATTGCGGGAACCAGATTGATCACGGCAGATATTTCGAAGGAAGGTCGTAGGTGATAATTGCCCGGGGAAATGTTGCAATCAGGGTATTATTTGCTACATCAAACTCAAGCATTTTTGAACCTTCATAGTTATCGATATAGAAACTATAGCGATATGACCCATCAGTTATATTATAGACATCGATAACAGTCCGTTCCTTCGATTTATCCACTGCCTCGTTTCGAGCGACGAGGTTTGATTGCACGAAAAGATATCTCCCACTGACGCGTGCGTCGTTATTTACTGCCAGGGGCGGTTTTGCCATGGTTATCTTTCCATCGATCTCCGCGACGGAAATTTTGGCAACTGATGTGGTGTCGATTGTTTTCCCATAGCGAATAACGTTGAGGCATGAGTCGAGGCAAACGAATTGGTTGCGATAGCGGTAGACATAGACTAATTGGTTCAACTCCCGGCTATACTGGAGTATTCCATCAGTGCAAAGCAGGCCATCGATTTGTTTTTCTAATACATATTCAGCGCTTCCGTCGAGTCGTTCCAGTGAATTTTGCCGTTTGCTGATGTTTATCTTTCTAATGACACCTTCTTGACCTGACATCATCTGTATCGCAGTAAAGCCAGGAATGCTATCAAAAGTTGTATCGATCTTCCAGGTGAAAAGATCGCCTCGTTTCAGGGTCCCATTGCCGCCGTTGTGAACAAAGAAAAACGGGCTGTCGATTGCGACTTCTGAACCAAACGGAGTTTCGAGTTCTATCCTGGTGGTGTCTTTTGAATACAGTTCGAGAAACAGAATCCCTTTTCGATCTCGGAGGTAGGCATCTCTTCGCAAAAGTCCTACAAGAAAAAGGTGATTAGTCTGAGTATTGATAATTGTATTTATATCCGCAGCATGGGGTGGGAAAATGCGCACAAAATCATTGTTGTATTTCGTTTTGTCCGAGGTGGTTAGTGCGACGAATACAACGACCATGAATGCAGCGATCGCAGTTAGGAACAGAACAATCAATCTTTTCATCTTTGTAAGAATTGAAGGGGGTTGATGTTGTCAACCCCCTTGCACTGGTTATTGAGGAATATAGCGGAGGATGTCGTTACAACCGCTGTCGTTAAACGCTTGTGGGTGACCACTCACGCTTACAGTACAAACTGGCCGTGTCGTTGGCAAGTTAAGCTGACAATTCGCTTGGTCTAGAGCCGCCGCAGTCGGAGAACAGTTGGATACGATCTTATAATACCCTTGGCTGATCGGCAGCAACTCTCCGGCCACCGCTCCAACAAAAGCAAACACCAGTGCTACCATCGGGAGCATCATTCTGAACTTTTTCATAACGTTAAAATTTAGTTTAAACTTCGTGCCTACTCTCTTCCAGGTTTTCGGCGTTGTCCTGTTTCCATTGCAATAGAATATCTTTCGGGTAGATCATTATCGATATCGCAGCCAACACAACAAAGACCACATTGAATACCAGGTGTTCATTCCAGCTCAGGTTCTCCAGAACACCACCACATGAGCACGGTATATAATCAGAGAACCTCGTTATCACCACGATGTATGCCGTGAACATCACCATCAAAGTGAACGACGCATACAGACCCAGCAATCGAAATCGCTGGAACGTCAGCATCAACGCAATCACAACCTCAATCGCCGGCACCAGCCAGACCACAATACCCGCAAAGCCGGTAAGAACTGGCGACTGACCTATCTGTAGCCGGAACTTGTCGTAGTCCAGCAGCTTCGTTGCCGCAGCATAAATGAACAGAACCGCGAACGCAGCGCTGACAAACTCAATAAATAGCTCTTTCTTGTTGTTCATGTTTTTTATTTCATCGCCCTTCTGAATCGGGCAGGGGTCTCTCCAAACACAGTCGAAAACGCCGAGGTAAATGCCGGCACACTGCTATAACCTGCTTCAGCTGAAATACTCTTGATGTTCATCGTTGTTACCTCCAATTGCTTCTGCGCTCTCATCAATCTTTCGAACCGGATATAGGCAAAGACGCTGCAGCCGTAAGTATCCTTGAAAATCTTTTGCAGCTTCGAAACACTCATGCCTGCACGCTCGGAGAGTTTCCTCAACGAATGCTGAGCGTCGAGATGATTGATGATCCAGATGCGCAACTCTTCGACGCATCGTGAATTCTCGACGTCGATATTTTCTTTAGTCTCTTGTGATTGAGTAAGCCCCATCGACAGTGAATGTAGATTGCGCATCATCGGCGGCTTGCAGATTATAGTCTGCATACCTTGTTCGGAAGAGAAGGTGTGCATCCGGAAATAAGAAAGTGACCTTGGGAAAACCCGCTAGTGCAAGACCTTGAGCTTCATTATCAGCTCAGTTCTATGTTGATCGCTAACGGGGAGCTTGTGTCCTGCCACCGTTACTTCGCTGCCTGCGAATTCTGTGATCTTGCGAATGTTGACAATATATGATCGATGGACCTTTACGAATCTTTCGGCACTGAGCTGACTCGAAACGGAACCCATACTGATCGACAAGGTATACTGATTGCTTGTGGTCCGGATCTTACAGTAGGCACGATCGGCTTCTATAAAGAGGATCTCGTTGTAATGGATCTTTGAATAAGTCTGTTGCCCCGTTTTCAAGAACACGAACTCATCGTCGTTGTTCCTTTGAGCTTTCGTCTCGTTAGCATTAGCTATCGCGATGTCGATCGCGCGTATCAGATCCGATTCCGTAAAGGGCTTCGATAAGAAATTTGCCGGGTGTGTCTCCCTCGCCTTCCTAACCGTCGCTTTGTCGGTATAGTCTGATAAATAAATGACAGGAATTTGCTGTATGTCCTGTAGAGCCTTTGCAGTTTCGATGCCGGTCATCTTTCCCTGCAGCCTGATGTCCATGATTACGATGTCAGGGATATTGCGATCGGCTAATTGCATTGCTTCCTCACCTGTTTTGCAGGCTCCAATAACTTCCATCCCATGATCGATGATCATTGCTTCAATGCTTCTGGCTGTGATGGCCTGATCTTCTACGATGAGAACACGGGCCTTTTCCATAGCGATGTAGCCGGAAACCGGATTATAAAAGTCGTTCCCTCGCGATTGTTCATGTGCAAATTCCCATCCAACTGCGCTACGAGTGCATCGACGAGGCTAAGTCCCTGTGAAGAACCGATCGATTGGCCGTTAAACCCGATACCATTATCGTGGATCGTGGCAACGACATGGTCGTCTTCAACTCGGACTTCGACCGTGAGCTCTGGATTTGGTTCGTGATCGAATGCGTATTTGAATGCATTGCATACAAGTTCCTGGATGATGAGACTTAAAGCCAGGGCTTTGTCGATGTCGAGATCCACCTCCTCGATATGCGTTGAAAGGTTGAGATTTGGTGTATGTGATCCATAGATATCAACAAGCTTATGAACGAGATCTTCAATATACTCGCGACCATTAACAATGTGCTTGACGTCGTGCGTGTAAAATCTTTCATGCAGCAACGACATGGTATGGACCCGGCTTTCTGCACTACGCGCTTCAAGGATCATCTCGTGGTTGGTGTAGTGGCGTGTTTGAAGGTGAAAGATGCTTGCGAGAGTCTGGAGATTGTTTTTGATGCGATGACGCGTTTCGGAGAGCAGAAGCTCGAATCGATTCTTTGCTGCTTTTGTGTTTTTGAGGTTGATGTATATCAATATCCCAATGGTTGCAATGAGTAATAGTCCTGCGATCAATGAAACGATCAGTATTCGGTTGTTTTTTATTTGTGCCTGGTTGATTGCCTCACGTTGTTCGAGGAGTGCGATCTCCTGTTCTTTCTTTTTTGTTTCGTACCGGATGTGCATGGCCTGCAGGCTCTTACTCTTCTCTTCATTGAGAAGGCTGTCGCGGATAACCAGGAGTTCATCGAGGAGCGTCATGCCGGTTGCGAAGTCTTTTTGTTTTCGCGCGAGTTCGACTCGGAGCTCGAGATTTTCTTTGAGGTATTCGGGTGTTCCGGATTGATGAATGATCGTGTTTGCTTCGCGAAGGATCGCGTCGGACTGTTTGAGCCTATTGGTGGTGAGGTATAATTCGCCAAGGTTGTTGAGCGTTTCGATGAGGCCTATGTTATCGTCCATTTCACGTTGTGTGTGGAGGCTTTCGGTGAGGTAAGATTCGGCGCTGGAAGGATTGCCGAGGAGCATTTGCACTTTCCCGAGTCGTGTGAACGTTCTTGCGAAGCCTTGAGTGTCGTTGAGATTGCGTTTCATATCGGCGGCGAGCGTGAGGTAATAATGGGCGCTGTCGTATTGGCGGGTAGTGGTGAAGAGCTCGCCGAGGTTGTTATAGGATTTGGCGACTTCTAAAGGTTGATTGATCTCAAGGCGAATAGCGAGGGCTTTGCGGAAATAATGCTGTGCTTCGGGATAATTTTTAATTCGCTTATGAATTATGGCGACATTGTTATAGCAAGAGGCCAAAGCGAATGAGTCAGGTTTATTTTCTAATATAAGCAGCGCCTTTAGGGCATATGAGAGAGCCTCTTTGTAAAGATCCTTGTGGCTGTATAAGATTGATATGTTTCCGGAAACAATCGCAATGTTTGCACTGTCTCTTAGCGCTTCAAATATCGACGATGCCTCCTTATAATTTATAAGTGCCGAGTCCCATTCATTTAGAAATAAGTAGGATGTACCTATGCCGAGGAAGACGTTGCCGCGCCATTGTCCCCTTGACTCTCTGTCCGGATAGACCAGCGATTGTTTATAAAAATATACTGAACTATCGTATTGCTTAGACGTTTGATATAACCATCCAAGTCTGGATGTGATATTGCCAAGCCGCTTTGCATCACTATTATTGTGATAACGCAAGACTCGGTTGAGAGAGTCAATTTCATCAATTGGCTGCGAAAGGCCTATGATTGATCTATTTAGAATTACCAGGAGACATACTAGTGTTTTCACGGTAATTTTTGTTGAGCCTGAATAGGAATGTAATAAAAAACGGTGAGCCATTTCGTGGTTCACCGTTTTTCGTAAAGGATTTACTTATCTTGGCGGCGGTGGAGGTGTCGGAATTGGCGATTGATCATCTCTCAACACCGGACCAACCGACTCGTCAACGCAACTTGCCGCGCTGAAAGCGATGATCGCTATCAACACATACTTCAATAATTTCATTTTGTTCAATGGATTTGTGGTGGAACATGACCAGCATCAAACCCATCGAAGACATAGCAATCCCTGCCGAAGCATTACCTTCAACATCAAATCACAACATACTTTTAAATGGATGTGCTGGCTTTTTTCTGACCACGGGTGTTGGCCATCATGCAACGATCATCTTCCCGCTACCCGTGAAAGCAGTCCAATGAACAATCACACTCAAGCCATCGATCGACTTACTGAATGGTAACTCAGACTATAGTCTACACACAGCACAAACGAAAATAATTCATAGCATAACATCCAAACACAACCCATCGCAAAAACAAAAGGGAGGACCTTACGGGGTCCTCCCTCTGAATCATCTATAGCCAACCCTGCCCTACAGGATACCTTTCACTTCCGTCGAGATCGAAACCGATGATCCCTCTTTAACCGTTATCCTGTTTCCTACAGTTCCTCCTACGCTCATCTCTGCCATCAACACACCCTTGAACGCCGCACGTCCCGAGGGCGCTTCCTCATATGAAGCAAAGTATAATTCATAATCTCCCTCCTCCAGGAATGCGATCGTGAACTCTCGACCGTTCAAACCCGATCTCACCTCCGCACTTCCAGCTGCATTCATGAAATACATCTGCGTTGTTCCCTGTGCCTGCGTCTCCGTCGATGCACTAAAGGTGCCTTTCTTGTACGCATAAGCAATCACTTTCTCAGAAGTTATCGGCACGCTCTCGTTGTAAACACCTTTGATCATTCCCGACTTCTCCCTAACCACCAGGCGAACCGATCGGCTCAACTCGTCATCACCGACAAACCTGTAACGAACTTCATCATTCATGTCGTATGCAATACTTTTGCGAACATCAAAGTCGAGGACAACTTTAGTCGTTGCATTGCTCACCACCTCGTAATCCTTAAATACTACCACCTCGGTCAGACCATCAGGTGTGTTCTTCAACTTGTAACGCGTACCATCAACCATCTGGATGTAACAACCAGGTGAAGCGCCGTTTGCATCTGTATTAAGATCGAGCACCAACGTCACATTATTGTACATCTTAGCTTCGAACTGATTTGCAATCGCAATCACCTTCGTCGCGCCTCCACTGTATGCCTTCAAATCAATGGTCGTTTTCGTAACACCACCGATCGATTTACCATCCACCTTGATGTCGGCAACAGTAACAAATACATTCCTAACATTTGCGTCGTCCGAAGGAGCGTCAGTTATTTCGAACTGTAAATTTCCCTTGCCCCCTGGTTCGTTTGTGTCATCACATGAAATAAAAAGGATCACTGCACATCCAAACGCCAATGCTTTCATCCACTTCACGATAACCGTCTTCATATTACGTTTTTGATTGTGTTAGCTGCTGTTCGTCTCCCTTGTTGGCACACCAACCGCAGTTGCTTCGGTGAATTGCAAATAGCGCGCACGAACAACACTCCTTCGAATTCACGGCAAAAACTAAATATGCGTTACAATTTGAACCCGGGTTTGTGGAGGCCAATACTCAAGGAATGTGGAACAGTGCCTTACTTCGGGTTAATGATCTATGTCTCCCAAAACGATGATCCATGTATAATATCGCGTTTTTGATGTCTGTGTATTGCATATATTACCAGGATGAAATTTCCCCTGACCCTGGCAGCCCTTGCCATGTCCGTATCTGCTCTCTGCCAGGTTGAGATCTCCGGTAAAGTGACCGACGAAGCCGGCGCCCCAATGTCTTTCACCAACGTTGCCATTTATAATCAACTAGACTCCACTCTCGCAAATGGCGCCGTCACCGACGCCAATGGAGCTTTCAAAGGCGAAGTCAATCAGGGCACGTATTACCTCAAGATCAGCTTCATCTCGTTCGAAGACCTGCTGCTGTCGAACATCAGCAAGACAACCGACGTCGGCATCCTTGTTATGAAGACCAGTAAATCCATCCTCGACGAGGTGGTTGTGCAAGGCGAGAAGAGCTCCGTCGAGCTGTCGCTCGACAAGAGAATATTTAATGTCGGAAAAGATCTCGCCAACTCCGGTGGCACCGCTGCCGACGTGCTATCGTACGTGCCCTCAGTATCCGTAGACCCCGAAGGAAATATCAAGTTACGCGGCAGCGACAATGTCCGTATCCTCATCGACGGAAAACCCTCGGGTCTCGTCAGCTTTCAAGGTGCCGGCGGACTTCAGCAACTCCAGGGAAGTATGATCGAACGGGTAGAGGTCATCACAAATCCTTCGGCCCGTTACGAAGCAGAAGGCATGGCCGGGGTCATTAATATCGTACTCAAGAAAGATCGCAACCAGGGATTTAATGCCGCGATCGATGTGATCACCGGCTATCCGGTGAACATGGGCGCCGCAGCGAATATTAACTATCGGAAGAACAAGATCAACTTCTTTATCAATTATACGATCGCCTACCGGATCCAGCCCGGACGAGGCTCTCAGTACCAGGAACGCTACAGCGGCGACACAACATTCTATCTCCGCCAAACCAACAAAGGCACCATTACAGGCTTCAATAATAATATTCGTGGAGGCCTCGACATCTTCTTTACAGAAAAGAGCGTGCTCACCGCATCATACCTCTTCCGTCGCAGCGATGTGAACCGCATCACCGACATTGTTTATAAAGACTACATGTTCAATGAGGAAAACATGACAGATCTTATAAAAAGGAGACAGAACGAATACGAGACCGAGCCAAACTCCGAATATTCACTGATCTATAAAAAATCATTCGCAACAAAAGGTCACGAACTTATCGCGGAGGCAAAGTTCCTCGACAACTGGGAAAGCTCCAATCAAACCTTCACGCAAGATTACTTTAACCCCGACATGTCCGCGGACCCGTCGAAGAACCTACTGCAGAAATCTCTCAACGACGAAAGTGAGAAGACGATCTTGTTCCAATTCGACTACATCAAGCCATTCGGTAAAGACGGAAGATTTGAGACCGGCGTTCGCACCAGCTTCCGCAAAATGGTCAATGATTATGTAGTTACCCAGGAAAATGAAGACGGAAGCTTTACTCCATTACCCGGGCTCGACAATATATTTTATTACGATGAGAACATTCACGCAGCTTATGGGATCCTCGGAAATAAAACGGGAAAGCTCTCGTACCAGGCAGGACTCCGTGCCGAATGGACTGACGTGAAGACAACACTTGAAAAAACCCAGGAGATCAATCCAAGAAAATATTCCAACCTGTTCCCAAGCGCTCATGTCACATACGATCTTCCTAATGAAAATGATCTGCAGCTCAGCTACAGTCGTCGTGTTCGTCGTCCGTTCTATAATGATCTCAGTCCGTTCATGACTTTCTCCGATAGCCGAAATTATTTCAGCGGCAACCCAAACCTCAACCCGGAATTTAGCGACGTGGTTGAACTGGGACATATCACCTATTTCGATAAGGGTTCCATTACATCTTCGATCTATGGGCGCAAAACAGTCAACAAGATCCAATCCATCAGGAGTGTGAATAATGAAGGCAACGCCGTTACACTTCCGGAGAACCTCAACTCAGAGATCGCATACGGTATGGAATTCACCAGCGCGATGACACCAGTAAAATGGTGGAAGGTTGATTTCAATTTCAATTTCTTCCATGCCGACATTGACGGAAGCAATATCGTGTCGACATACAAAGCATCGACATACAGTTGGTTCGCCAGGCAGTCTTCGAGATTTAGCTTACCAAAAGGCATCGATCTTCAGTTGAGAACAAACTACGAAGCACCGCAGAAGACTGCACAGGGAAGACGAAAAGGTCTCGCTTATGCCGACCTTGCATTAAGCAGGGAGATCTTTAAGGGAAGAGGTAACCTGAACTTTAACGTGATCGACATTTTCAATTCAAGAAGAATACGATCGATCACCACAGGCGACAACTTTTACACATCCGGAAACTTCCAGGCGCGCAAACGGCAATTCAATCTTACGATCAGCTATAGGATCAATCAGGCAAAACCTGCGAAGGCAAGAAAACTGGATGAGGATGGCTTGTAATCTTTTTGTTTGTGTTCTGCAAACAAGTCTTATCATATCAATCAGGAAAACCTTACAGAAATCAACTTAAGTTGATTTAGATTGACAAACGCGCCTTATGCTTGTTGCTTTGTTGCATTGTTCAACAAAAAAGAATGCGTATGAAAAGTTTTGGACAAACAATCAGAGAAATGAGAGAAGCCCGTAAGTTGCTGCTTCGCGAAGTTGCCGCAAAGATGAATGTCGATTCATCGTTGCTGAGCAGGGTCGAGAACGGCATGAAGCGGCTCTCTCGCGAGCAAGTCGTTACACTCGCAGCGGTCCTCGAGGAAGATGAGGAAAAGTTGTTGGTGTTGTATCTCGGCGAAAGAGTGGTTTACGAACTCAGGGATGAGGAAGACCTTGCGATCGAAGCCATCATGGTTGCCGAAAAGCGGATCAGGTATGAAGCAGACAATTCGAAGAAGTTACGCCAGGGAGGGGCGACTGATATTGTGAACTGATTTTTTTTCAGTCAAAAATTCAGGGGCAGTCTGTGCGCTATGGGGCGGATGTGTTCCCTCTTTAAATAAACATTCACTGTTAACTGAATTTGATTATGAAAAAGAGAAAGGGCTTTGACAATGATCAAGGCAACGAAACATCTGTTCAGGAAGTTGTTGATAGCGGTGGCACTCCAGTCGCTACCGAAGTTGAGGACCTGGTGGCCGGTGCGCCACGGGCGACCGTGAGCCAGGAGTTGCTCGAGCAATTCGAGAGATTTTACGAATATCACCCTGCAAAACGCCTGAGTCGCAACTTACGCTCGCTTTTGCTGGAGTTCCTTATGTACGACGGGTCGGCCGAAGCCGAATATCTTCGCGACCTTGTTATTGATCTTGATGGTCTTTTTAGCCTCCTCGACGCAATGGAAGAGGAGGCTGAACGGCCGGTTGGCAAACTATAAATGCGTCATTTAGCCGAATTATTTGGCTTCTAATGGGGATTTAACCCATCGTGTGGAGAATTTTCAACATTTCTGGTGCAACATTTGTATCCGGAAGCGTTATACCCGACGATTTCCAGAGTGGCATAAAAATTTACTTAGAGTACAAAATTCAAAACACTAGAAAGATGATTGCACGTTCGTCACGATTATTTGTCACCTTCTTCATATGCCTGCTTCTTATAGCATCGGGCTGTAAGAGTAAGAAAAAGGCTATGGAAGCCAAGGCTGCAGCTGAAAAGGCCCGTATGGAGCAAGAAGCAGCAGATAAGAAGAAACGAGAAGAGGAGGAAGCACGGAAGAAACGCGAAGAAGAAGAGCGCCTCAGAGCCGAAGCCGATGCCGAAGCTAAACGCAAGGCAGCATCAGTCTCGACACCTGCAGCAAAGCTCGACCAGTTTTTCAATTCGATCGCGGGTTCCGGCAATACTTCATCCGCAAATAGCAGCATCAGCGAAGCGTTAACTTTATTCTCGACGCCTCAAACGCCTGTGCTGATAGTGATAGCAGAAGAAGGTGGCATGAAAGACTACGATAAACCCACGACGATCCAGGACTATCTCAATTACCTCAAGGATCAAAAGAAGAATCTCAACACCATTACAGATTTGAAATTCGACAGTGCGGGAAAGATCACGGAAGTAGAATTAACAAGAAAGAAATAACCAATCACCAGCATAAACAATAGAATATGTTTCGTTTAAAATATTTCCTAAGCGCGTTGTTCGTCGGCCTTGTTGCTACAACATTGTCCGCACAAACAGCCGATATTTCTCCGCAGAGAAAACAAGCGATCGACTCACTCGCACTCGAGAAAGTTCGAGACCTCAGCAAGTACATCAGCATTATCGGTAACAAGAAAACTCCATACTCCGAAGCAACTCGCGTTATGGACCGCGCCGAAGAGCTGTTCATTCCCGGTAGCGAAATGGGCGTGTCGTCGCTCACCAGCAAGGAAGTGAACTATTATAAAGTGAGGAAGTACTTCGAAAGACTTATGGCTCTCAACTACGATCGCGTAAATATCAAATGGTATGACATTCATTATATAAGCGACCTGGAACGCCAGCCCGATGGCCGTTACGTGGGCGTAGTTACTATCTACCAACGATTCGAGGGCGAGTCCGACGATGGTCTAAAGTATAAAGACACGACCAAGAAAGACATCACCATCTACGTTGAGCGCAAAAAAACACAGATTGCCGGAAGGACGATTGAATTTTGGGATGTATTGCTCGGCGATATCCGTGTGACCGAAACCAGCGCATGAGATTATTAAAGTATTTAGCAACACCGGTACTGTTCCTTGCTTTGTCGCCCGCTTTCGGCCAACTGGCCGACGATATGGACGACGAGTCCAGATTGTATGCGCAGACAAAGCAAGTGAACCAGTTCTTCCGACGCTTCAATGGTGAAGAGAACGAGAAGGGCGATCGTTACTATCCAGACGACAGACAATACAGGAACGTAAAGCTTCGCAAGAAGTACCTGGGCATGTTGTTCGATGGTGGTAACGCCAGCTTTTCTAACGATCTGAAGACCCAGTTCGCGAAAGATGTTCTCGATAAAGACAAACCCGGTGTTCTCGATTTTCACGCATCCGGTTGGACTGCCGAAGTTCAGACCGTTTTTAGCGTCGCCGGTAAAGATCAGCCCGTTACCTTATTCATGGAGCTGGAACCTGATCACCTCGGTTACAAATGGGTGATCAGCAACGTTTACGCCGACGTCTTCTCGACTTACTTCAAGAGAGATACTACGAAGATCGGCCAGTTCCTTCATCCCATGAGCCACGAGCTCGCGTTCATGAATCTCCGAAAGGCATTCACGAATCCCGATAGCGTCGCGCAGTTTGCTTCGAAGAAATATACTCCCGACTATCTTACCCTGTTTTTGTACGAGGCCAGGAAGGGAACCATGAAGTTTAAGTATGTTAGCGATGTGAAATTTCATTTTTTTCAGATCCCCGGATGGTACTTTGAGTTGGCTGAATTCAACAGACCCGGGTATAATACCGGTTGGCTAATATCGAACCTCGTAAAAATCAATACAGATAAGGATAAAGAAGCACTCCGAAAGTTCATCTACCATGAAAATCCGTAAGTTTTTCCTGATAGGTATAGCCACTTTACTACTTGCTGGTTTCTCCGCCTGCCTGCCGGTAGGCACGGCAGAAGCTCAAACACAGAAGAAGAAACCTGCTGCGAAACAACCGACAAAGACCACCACTACAAAGAGTACTAAACCAAAGACGGCAACCAAGACGCCGTCCAAAACTCAACCTTCGCAAACAAAAAAAGAGCAACCGAAACAAAAGCTTGCTAACGAACCTGCCATCGATAATGCCTCTGGAGACGAAAAGCGGGTAAGAGATATCGTCGCGTTTCTCGAATTCGTGCTGAATACACTCGGCAGCGAATCAACTCCCGCGCGCGACAAAGAAGTAGTGATAACCGAAAGTTATTCGAAGATCTTCCGCGACGCGAAAGTCCAGATCGAAGACGACCTCGATGCTACCCGAAATGTGATCACCAATAAAGACGTGCCTGCGTACCTGAAAGACGTCGACTTCTTTTTTAAAGATGTGAAGTTCACGTTTGACATCGAACGAATTCAAAGTGACGAGATCGACGGCAAGAAATTCTATAAAGTAGAAGCAACAAGAAATCTCTCAGGCACATCAGCCGATGGCGAGACAGTTAACAACAACTCTCCGCGATTCATCGAGCTCAACTACGATCCCGCCACACAGGACCTGAAGATCGTAAGTATGTACACCAAAGGCTTCGACGAAAAACAGGCGATGCTTAACTGGTGGAGCGAGATGTCGTTCGAATGGCAGTCTCTCTTTAGAAAACTAACCAACAAAACCGATAGCGTAGGGCTCTCCGATATCCGCCAGATGTCGGCGATCACAGAGATCGACCTAAGCAACAATCAATACATTCAAAACATTGAGCCGCTCGCCAGACTTACAAATCTTCAAAAACTGAACATCAGCGGAACGCCCATAAGCGACCTGGCACCCATTCGAAATCTCACCGAGCTGCAGGAAGTGGATGCATCACGATCCGCTGTAAAGGATATTTCGGTTCTAAAATACGCAAGCAAGATCACTCGACTTAATATAGAAAACACCGGCGTCGCAGACATTTCGGTTGTCAAGAAAATGCCGGCTCTCCAGGCCCTCGATGCCAGCAAAACAAAAGCAACCGACTTCACCGGACTCACCGATCTCACCCCGTTGACTTTCCTGGACCTAAGTGGGACACCATTGCAGTCGCTCATACCATTGCAGAACCTGGCAGCTGTTCAGGTACTCGATCTTTCTTCAACTTCTGTTTCGGACCTTTCGCCGATCGTTGGATTGAAATCTGTTACCGAACTCACGATCGACAGCACCAATGTTGTTGATCTCGCCCCGGTTGCCCAGCTAACGAGTCTCACAGTCCTTAGCATGAACGATACGAAGGTGACGAGCCTCAATATGCTCAAAGCCCTTCCGAAGCTTCAAAAGGTCTACTGCGATCATACGGGCATCAGGCAAGAGGCCGCCGACACATTTATGGCAGCCAAAAAAGGAACGCTGGTGGTCTTTGATTCCAAAGATCTCAAATCGTGGTGGGAGATGCTGCCCAAAGACTGGCAGACCATATTATATAAAGACAGTCGCGAAGGCAAAGTGCCTTCGAAGGACGAACTCGCAATATTGGCAAACGAGGACTCGATCAATCTGAATGGCAGCCAGTACATAAACGACCTTGAGCCGCTTAAGAAATTACCCAAGCTTAAGGTCATCATTGCCAACAAAACTGGTATCAAAGACCTGCAGGCGATCAAAGACCTGCGCGAGGTCCAATATCTTGATATCAGTGATACCGAGATCAGCGACGTGGCGGTGCTTAATAAATTTCCGCAGCTAAAGACTTTGAAGGCAGATCGCACAAAAGTGCAGGATCTCGATCCATTGTCGTCCCTGAAATCATTAACAACAGTGTACATGGACGATACCGGGATCCATGACATTCATGCATCGGATTTTCTCGCAAAGAATTCTAAATGCCTTTTGATCTATAAGACCTATCACGTCGGAAGGTGGTGGGGCAGGCTCGCTCCGGAGTGGAGAACAGCTTTGGAGAAACAACTAAAAGTGGGCGACAATCCTTCACGCGAAGTATTGCATCAACTGGTCGAACAAAAGGTGTTGAATCTTGGAGACGCATCCGTTAGCGAGCTCGCATCGCTCGGTGAGTTTGTGAGGTTGGAAGAGCTGAGTGTTTCGGGAACATCGATCCAGAACCTCTCGACGTTGGCAAATCTTTCCATTCACGTGCTTCGCATTACGAACTCTCCCTTGCAATCGCTCGAAGGGATAACAGCACTTCCCGATCTGATCGAATTGGATATTTCCAACACGCCGATAACAGACTTGAGGCCAATGGCGAAGCTGAATAACCTTGCCAAATTTAGTTGCGCCGGCACACAAGTTCGTAAACTGGATGCCCTGGAGATCCTCGGTTTCCTCGAATACCTCGATTGTTCCAATACCAGTGTCAACAGGCTTGATGGAGTATTCAATTTACCGCTGAAAACGCTGAAGTGCTATAACACGAACCTCTCCGGAAGGCAAGTGGAGAAGTTTAAAGCTGCGCACACCGACTGCCAGGTTGTATTCTACTAGTTATTTCTTGAATTCAAGAAAGTCGTAATTCATGTTGCCATGATCGACAGTCTTCAACTTGAGAATATGCGGGCCTTTCGATAACCTGATCCTTCCCAAACTTGTCCTGTTCCAATGATGCCATTGCCTCCACGGTATGGTGTCGGCTTCATCAAAGGTTGTTGGTACTTTAGCGGTTAGGGCCTCGGCACCGTCTACTTCTAGAGCGATAACTCCGTCGCCGTTTGCCGTGTACATCAGGTCGACCTTATATTCACCTGACTCTTTTACGAGCACAGTGTATTTGACCCATTCACCCGGTGCGGTCCATCCAACATACAGTTTGTTCAATTCGGGCTGTACTTTATTATAAATGGTACTGTCGATACTTTTTCCTTTGGTATAAGAGATATCAACACCTTCGTCCATCCGGAACTCGTTCAGGAAATTTCCGTTGGCAGGGTTCAGCTTCCCGCTTCCGTTGTTGATAGTATCCGTGTCGTGATAAGCATCGCCTTCGCCACCACGATCATATAATTCACATTCGATCTTGCCGGGGATCTGCTGAAGTTTTCGACTATAAGGCTCGGAAACATAGAAGAATCCAATCCAAAGGGCGATTACGACGGCGATTTTCATGGCTCCAAAGTATTCTTTTTAATATTCGACAAATACGAAACTAATCATTATCTTTGGATTAAAGGATCAACTGCAAGTCTATGAAAGGAACAAATCTCGGTGAGCTCGAAGAAATTGTATTGCTGGTCGTCGGCATCCTGTTCGACGATGCATACGGTGTCGCCATCCAGGAAGAGCTCGAGAAAAGATGCGGTCGCAAAGCAACATTAAGCACGATACACGTTGCACTTCATCGCCTCGAAGAGAAAGGATTTTTGGAATCGAGGCTCGACGGCGCCACGAATGAAAGGGGAGGCCGCCGAAAACTTTTATTCCGCGTAACCAAAGCCGGTCAAAAAGCACTCGCCAACGCACGCGAGATGCGCAACGAGCTTTGGAAGGCAGTACCTAAAGCCGCGTTCAACATCAATACTTCTGCATCATGACTTCGAAAGGGAAGCAGCCACCGAAATGGATAAGGTCCTTCCTGTCGAATTTCCTCGACGAGCGCTTGCTCGAAGGTTCATTGGGTGATCTCGAAGAAAAGTACAGCACCAACATCGAGAATGGAATGCCTGTGTGGCGAGCGAACCTTGGATACATCGTCGAGGCACTCGGGTTCATTCGAATGGCATCATCAAAGAAGGAAGAAACAGCTTCGCCATTAGGACACTTCGTTCACATACTGGTGTTCTTCTTTCGTCTCTTTAGAAAAGACAAAAGCTATTACATCATTTCGATGTTTGGACTTGCCCTTAGTCTTTCTTCATTTCTATTCATTACTATGTTCGTGGTCGACGAGCTTTCGTACGACAAAGAACATATCAACAAAGACCGGATCTTTCGTGTTACGACACACGTAAAAGTTGCCGATGTTGACTTCGACATGGCGACTACGCAATTTCCCGCAGCGCATGCCATGCAAACCGAGTTTCCGGAGATCGAACAGGCCGTACGCGTCTTTAAAACATTTCGTGAATTGATAGTCGGTGACAAACAGTTCGAAGAACAGGTGATTTTTGCCGACGATAATTTCTTCAAGGTATTTTCATTTCCCTTGTTGTATGGCGATCGCGAAACCGCGCTAAGCGATCCAGGAAATGTTATTCTCACCAGGAAGGCTTCGATAAGATATTTTGGAACTGTCAACTCTGTCGGCAAGGAGTTGAAGCTCAACAAAGAAACAGCAAAGGTAGTTGCTGTGATGGATGACATCGATAAGCATTCGCATCTCAAGTTCGAGGTCCTGATCCCTCTTAGCGCACAACTCAACGAGTGGAAGAAAGAGTCGGGACTCGAAGGGCGCGAGAACAAATGGTTTTGGGTCGGCACTTATACTTACCTGCTCCTTCGTGAGGCAGGTGATGATGTAGCCCTCCTGGAAAAGCTTCCGGCGTTTGTAAGAAAATATTTACCCGAGCGACTTCAAAATAGTCACTACGAATTGCAAAAGCTCGGCGACATACACCTGATCTCGCATAAGGACAACGAGCTGGAACCGAATGGCGACATTCTCTACGTGAGGCTGTTCTCCGCATTAGCAGTTGTGATTATGCTCGTATCGTCGATCAATCTCATCAACCTTTCGTATTTCAAGATAACGGGCCGCATACGCGAGATCGGTATCCGAAAGTTTCTTGGACAAAATTCGCGTAAGGTTGTTAGCCAGCTTTCGATCGAGAGTTTCCTCATTGGCGTGATATCTTTTTTGATTGCACTGGCTTTGTGCCAATTACTCGTCGGCCAGTTCAATTTACTGGTTGATAAGGATCTTAGCCTCTGGACGTCCGTCAACCTTAAACTGGTTGCTTTGTCTTTTCTTTTGGTGATCGTCGTCTCGTTCGCAGCTATTGCGAGACCGGCAATTCGTATGGCCGCGCGACCTTCGAGCTTTCTTTTGCTTCGCGACTATCGCAGCGCCAAGTCCACAGGACGTTACCGGAATCTATTGATCGGATTGCAGGTTGGATTTTCATTTGTGTTGCTTGTATTCTCTTTCATCGTCAGTGGGCAGATCGATTTCTTTAAGAACAAAGACCTGGGGTTCGATAAGTCGAACGTTATTGTCGTGGAAATGAACGATTGGTTCGATTCGGAGGCTTTCAAAATAGAAGTGAGGAAGAACTCCTGGGTGATAGAGGCAGCGCAGGCCGAACCACCTGGTAAGGGTTACGCCGGTTGGCGCTTCGTTCCCGAAGGTGGTTCGTATGAGAAACCAATCATGCTGCCGTTCACATTTACGGACGAGAATTTTATCCAGGCAATGAAGATCAAACTGTTAGCGGGCAGGAACTTCACCAAACAAACTGAAGCGGACAGCCTTTGGCAATTCCTGATAAATAAAAAGGCGGCCATCGAACTAGGCTGGGCCGACGATGCGATCGGTCGGCGTCTCGAGGTATTCCAACCTGGCCGAACCGAGATCATGGGAAAAGGAGAGGTCATCGGCATCATCGACGACTTTCATGCGGAGTCATTGCACGACCCGGTGAAGCCGATCGTGATCACATCTCCATCGTACGCAGGAAGTTTATTAGTGAGGGTGACCGAGGTTAATGGCGAGAGGATAGCGGCGATAGAAACGTTGTGGAAACAATTTTCAAGGAAACCATTTCATTACAGCCTACTCGATCAGCAGCTCAGCACACTATATGCAAATGAAGAAAAGCTGGCCGACGTAATGCTGTTCTTCACGTTCGTTGCACTCTACCTTACGTGCTACGGAATGTTCGCTATGAGTTCGTTATTGTTCACAAGTAAATTGAAAGAGGTTGCGATCCGAAAAGTCTTCGGTGCCGGCGAGGCATCCATCATGCGGCATTTCTATGGTCGCTATGCAATGTTCAACATTCTCGCCGTACTTGTCGGACTTCCCGTTGCGATCTGGTTGGGAAACCTCTGGCTCGAAACATTTCCGTATCGGATCGACCTGTCGATGATCTTCTTTCTGAAAGCAGCAGTTTTGATAATCACTGCCGGTATCTTGTCGGTGAGCTATTATCTCGCCAAGGTGGCGTTGAGCAACCCACTGCCGTTCTTACGCGGCGACTGATTTATAGGCTCTTCTATAAAAAATAAAGTAGACGATCGGGAAGACCAGCAATGTGAAGAAGGTTGCTGTGACCAGTCCGCCGATGATAACGACAGCCAGGGGTTTCTGCGATTCGCTTCCGATACCTGTCGACACTGCGGCTGGGATCAACCCGATGGCCGCCATCATTGCGGTCATAACTACAGGGCGCGTGCGGACCTTCACGGCTTCGAGAATAGAATCCGGTAGCGACATTTTATGCCGCAGGTTCTTATTGAATTCAAGGATGAGGATCACACCGTTCTGGATACAGATACCGAACAACGCGATAAATCCTACGCCAGCCGAGATGCCGAAGTTTATACCAGTTATGTGAAGAGCAATGATCCCTCCAACGATCGCGAACGGCACGTTGATGAGAACGAGGCCAGAGTCTTTTACATTACCCAGGAGAATGAACAAGAGAATAAAGATGCCAACGAGGCAAACAGGTACTACTTGCGCGAGTCGTTTCGTTGCGCGGACCTGGTTTTCGAATTCGCCGGTCCAACCAATACGATAACCGTCGGGAAATTGTACTGACTTGCCTACTTCTTTTTGAGCATCGGCAATTGTGCTTCCGAGGTCGCGTTCACGTACCGAAAACTTTACGCCGATGAATCGCTTGGTGTTGTCGCGGTAGATGAAGGCCGGGCCGGTTAATTTCTGGATCGTTCCGATCTCGCGAAGCGGAATTTTTTCACCGCGCATCGTGGGCACCATCAGGTTACCGATGTCGTTCTCGTCTTTGCGATACTCTTGTTGATACCTGACGCGCACGTCGAACTTGCGTTCGTTCTCGTATTTAATGGTGGCTGTCTTTCCACCGATCGCCATCTCGATAACAGCCTGTGCATCGAGCTTTGTGATGCCGTAGATCGCCATCTTCTCTTCATCGAGTAACACGCTGATCTCGGGTTGACCCATGTTCCTGAGAATACCTACGTCTTTGATCCCGGGAACATCTTTGATGGCCGCGATGACTTCGTTAGCTAATTTGTCCAACGTGTTAAGGTCGTCGCCGAATATTTTAATCGCATTGGATGCATTGATGCCGGCAACGGCTTCTGCAACGTTATCGATGATCGGTTGAGAATAGTTGTAGACAATGCCCTGGTAATTCTTGAGCTTCGTATCCATTTCGCCAACCAGGTCATCCATCGTCAGCCGCCGTGTCCAGTCTTCTTTTGGCTTAAGGTTTACCTGCATCTGCACGTAGTAGAAACCACTGGGATCGGTACCGTCATTGGATCGGCCGGTTTGGGAAAGAACCCCGTTCACTTCGGGGAACGTCATCAGTTCCGCGCGGAGAGTCTTCACTGTTTTCACCGTCTCGTTCAACGAGCTGCTCATAGGAAGTTTCGCTTCGACCCAGAGAGCTCCTTCGTTGAGCTGCGGAAGGAACTCGGTCCCCAACCATTTAGTGGAGAGCAAAGTGGCACCTAGAACAACTCCGGCAATGATCAAGCTCAGGCTCTTGTTATTGAACGTCCATCCAAAGCCCCGGGCAACCCTGCGATTAATGAAGTCGACAAAAGAGTTATGCTTTTCAGATACATTCTTTCGTAAAAGTATGGAGCTCATTACCGGGACGAGCGTGAGTGTGAACAGCAGGGCACCTAGCAACGCAAATCCCAACGTATACGCGAGTGGCGAAAACATTTTACCCTCGACTTTCTGAAACGAGAAGATCGGCAGCAGTGCCGTGATAATGATCAGCTTCGAGAAGAACACGGCTTTACCCATTTGAACCCCGGTTTCGCGGATCAATCCCAGCTTCGCGAGCTTGTTGAATTTCTCCATACCATTCTTCTGCGCCATGTGATCGAGGCTTACAAATAAACCCTCGACCATCACGACGGCCCCATCGATGATGATGCCGAAGTCGACAGCCCCGAGCGAAAGCAGATTGGCGCTCATGCCTTTCAACTTCAGGCACATGAAGGCAAATAACAATGCGAGTGGGATGATGATGGAGACGATCAGCGTCGTTCTCCAATCGGCCATGAAGATCAAAACAATGACGGTCACGAGCACAATGCCTTCGATGAGATTATGCGTAACGGTTTTCGTACAGTAACTGATCAGGTTATCGCGATCGTAGAACGTCTCCATCTTAACATCCGGTGGCAAGATGCCATGATGAAGCTCGTCGATCTTGTCTTTTAGTCGTGCAAGGACTTCACTTGGATTTTCTCCTTTGCGTTGAACAACGATGCCTTCGACAACGTCGTCTTTTTCATCCATGCCAACCTGCCCGACGCGAGGCGCGCTTCCCTCACGAACCACAGCCACATTTTGCACAAGCACCGGGTTGCCATTGTAATTGTCGACGATAATGTTTTCGATATCTGAGATCGAATTCAGCAGACCGATACCCCGGACAACGTAAGCCTGCCCGTTCTTTTCGATCACATCGCCGCCAACGT
Organism: uncultured Ohtaekwangia sp.; assembly: GCA_964490505.1. Lineage (GTDB taxonomy): Bacteria > Bacteroidota > Bacteroidia > Cytophagales > Cyclobacteriaceae > ELB16-189. The sequence continues at coordinate 232,944 of CAZBCP010000007.1, forward strand.
TAAGGTTGCCTCGCGACACGGCTTCATATACTTCGAGTGGAGTGAGTTCGAACTTCTGCAACTTCGAAGGATCGACGCTGATCTCGTAGATCTTGCTTTGCCCGCCGAATGCCACAACATCGGCAATACCAGGAACCGATCTCAGTTGCCGGTCGATGATCCAGTTTTGGATCGTGAGCAGGTCGCGGGTATCGCGCTTTTTGCTTCGAAGGACGTAACGGAAAATCTCTCCGGTCGGTCCGTACGGAGGCTGAACCTCCGGTTCCACACCATCGGGAAATTGAACGAGACGAAGTTGATTGTTCACCTGCTGTCGTGCGAAGAAGTCTTCCACGTCGTCTTCGAAAATGATCTTAATAACCGAGAGACCGAACATGGTGATCGACCTTACGTTGGTCTTGCGCTGCACGGGACTCATCGAAACTTCGATAGGCATTGTCACAAAACGTTCAACTTCTTCGGCGCTTCGTCCATTCCATTCGGTCACGATGATGATCTGCGTGTTCGTTACATCGGGAAACGCTTCGAGGGGTATGGTCGAATAGCTGTAGATACCGGACACGACCAGAAGTCCGACCACGAAAAATGTGAAGAACCGGTTCTTCAGCGAGAAGGAGATGATGCTGCGAATAAACTTGTTCATGGATCAGTCGTTTATCGCATCGTAGATCAACAATTGATTTTTTACGAAGACCACTTCGCCAGCTTCGATGCCTGTGAGGTAGGTGATGCCACCCAGCTCGCGATAGATCTCAACCTGCCGGGTTTCGATGTTGTCTTTGTCTTTGAAAACCATCACCCAATATTTACTCTTGTCGAATACCACTGCGGATGACGGGACCGATGGGAGCATGAACGACTCGTCGTATTTCAGGGTAACCGTTGCGCTCATCTCCGGTTTCAATGCATGGTCGGAGTTGGGCATTTTGATGCGCACCTTCATGGCTTTCGTGGAAGGATCGAGGATGTTGAAGGTTCGATCTACTTTTCCTTTGAATTGGCGATTGGGATAACTGATGGTGTGTATATCGGCGTCGACACCGGGATTGATCATGCCGATCTCCGATTCGTTAACGTTAGCCAGCACCCACACCTCGTCGATCTGGGCGATGGCGAAGACGTTGTCGCCTTCGTCGCTGCGAATGAGCTCGTTCTGGTTGATATTCTTTTCAATAATAAAACCGCTGATAGGCGCCGTAATATTATAGAGTGCGCCCGGCTGAAGGTTGTAGATCTTATAGACTTCGTTGATCCTTTTGAGTTCGGCTCTTGCTTTTTCCAGCTCCCGTTCGGCAGCCAATTGATCTTTTTCCGACGCCAGCTTTCCAGCCAACAGGTCTTTCGCTACCTGCAGATTTTTCTCTGCCAGTGCGACGTCGTTCAGGGCGTCCATTTTTTCGCGTTCAAACTCTGCCACTTCCGTGCTTCGGATGGTGGCGAGAACCTGGCCTTGTTTTACCTGGTCGCCCAGCTCCGCATAGATCTTAACCACGTTGCCGCTTACGATGGGAAACACGTGAGCCAACCGGTTGTTATCTGCTGCGATCTTCCCGAACAGCTTGATCTCGTTACGCACGGGGCGCATCACCACCGTATCGAATTTGCTTTCACCCAGCATCTTCGGCGTGATCGAGAATCCAGATTTTTCATCTACAACTTCTTTGGAATGACATCCAACCATTGTGAGAGAAAAAATTATAAATACAATCTTGTTGTTCATGCTGATCAGTATAAGGGGTAAGCGATACTATAGTTGAGTTGTTCCGCCGAAAGCGCCACCTGACGTTCGATGTGATTCATTTTGATCAGCGTTTCGTTGTATGATTCGAAGAAGTCGACAAATTCGAGCAGAGTGATGTTTCGACGCTGGAAGTTCTCCGAAACACCATTGAACACAGTATTGAAATCGATGTTATACATCGTCCTGGCTTTGCTGTATTCCTGGACGCTTCGGTTTAATGCGAGCCACGAGTTAGTTACGTCCGCTACCACTGTACTCTTTATTTGTTGCTCTTGTGTACTTACAGCTTTCGCCGTTTGCTCGGCAAAGCGAATGTTTCCCTGGTTACGATTGCTTGTCGGTATTGGCATTGACAGGGTGAGGGCGAGCTGATTGAGAAATGCACCACCGCGCTGATCGTATGCAGCGCCGAGGTTTAAGTTCGGAACAGCGAGACGTTTCTGATATTGAAGATTTAATTCGGCGTAGCTGATGTTGGCTTTCGAGATCTTGTAATCGGGACGAAGATCCAAAGCGAGATCAACAAGGCTATCGACAGGATGCTCCAGCTCGAACTTATTCCAGGTCGATATGTCGAATACCGGGGATACGTATTGCTGTGTCTGCAATAAGATCTGTAGTGTCTTTTGCTGATCGAGGATCTCGTTGAGGAAGGCCGTCTTCTCATTGTTGATCCTGATGTAGATAGACTTCAAACGGATCACTTCCTTGTAAGGAATGTTTCCCTTCTTTGCCTGTGTATCGTACGATACGATGATGCTATCGAGTAGTGTAAGTTGCTGATCGAATTTTTTTACTGCCTGCTGATTGAAGAAGACCCCGTAAAGATTGTTGTGAAGCGTGAGACGCAGGTTGCGAAGGAGATCTTCGAATTCAAGTTCCGAGATCATCGAGTTCATTTTACTGAGCTCTATCTCTTTATGACGTTTGCCACCCAATAGGATCAGTTGCTCAACGGCCACCAGTTTCTGACCGGTTGGGCCTACATGAAAATATTTCTCATTCTGGGGATCGATAAGATTGAGCTCCGCCGATACGACCGGGTTTGGATATAGCCTGGCCTGTATTTCAAGCGCCTTTGTGGCCTCAACCTGGTATCGGGAGGCCAATGCCAGCAGGTTTTTTTCTGCGAACATCTTTTCCGCGCTCTCCATCGATAACTTTAAGGTATCGACAGGCGACAATATTAGCGCGATTGAACAGTAGATTTCCGCGATCATCCTTTGTAAGAACTTGTGATGGATAAATCAACGGCATTTTTATTAGTGTCGAATTAACGTCACCTTAAAAGGACCTTAAAAGCCTGTAATTGATTGGATCTTATTACCCGTTGGGGAGCAGGATCGTGAGCACGGTGCCTTGATTCACTTGCGACTGGATGCGGATATCACCGAAATGACTCTTCACGATGCGATATACGAGCGATAATCCAATACCATTGCCTTTATAGCTTTCGGTGTTGTGACCACGATAGAACGGTTCGAATAAATGGGGAAGATCTTCTTCGGGAATGCCGATGCCATGATCTTTGAACTGAAGGACAGTTTTTCCGGCGCTGCTCTTCAGCAGTACCGACACCCTATTATTTACTGAATACTTGCAACCATTGTCGAGTACGTTGATAATCGCAGCTTTCAACAATTGTTCGTCACCGTTAACAGTCAGCCTCGACTCATCATCGATATTGGAGTCCACATCGATCGAAATAGAATATTCAGGGTGAAGCTTGTTGAGCTCCGTTCTTGAATCCCACAACAACTGGTCGAGACGGAGTACCGTAAATCTCTTCTCGACATCTTCCATGCTCGCCTGGGCTAACAAGAGCAGCCGGTTGGAGACGTTCTTCAGATTTGTAATGTCTTCGCGAACGGACTGGAGTACTTTGACATATTCGGCTGCGCTGCGTTCTTTCAGCAAGCTTACATCGAGCTGGCCCAGGATTGCTGTCAGTGGATTTCTTATCTCGTGAGAAGCATTGGCGATGAAATGCTTTTGTGTAGTGAATGCCTGTTCGAGGCGCTCCAGCATGCTGTTGAATGTGAGCGACAGTTTCGACATCTCATCTTTTCCGTTACCGGCGTCCACGCGGCGATGCAGACTGGTAACCGAAATGTCATCTACCTCACGAATAACTTTCGCGATGGGTTGAAGCATTCGGCCAACGTAGAAATAGCCCGATATGAGGATAATGAAGATTGATGCGCCGAACACGATCAGCAAGATCGTACGGAGGTTGCTGAGCTTTTGAATGCCGTAGATATCGACGGCTGCAACAATCACTACAAAGTGACCAAAACGATCTGTAAACAAGTAACCGAGACATTCATACTCCCCGCGTGTAAACCGCACCTCCTGTTTCGCGCGTACCTGTTCCAGCAATTTGTCGTCGACTTCAATAAAGTCTTCTTCATCGGATGTATAGAGGATCTGGTTGCTGCTGTTGTATACACGAACCTCTTCTTTAGTGAGGTTCATGGGGTTGTCGTTCTCGATCTTGATAAGGACCTCGTGGGTAACTTCTTCTACTTCGATAGCCAGGCGTGCAACGGCTTTGGCCTTGTTGGTAAGACGAGTATAGAATTCATCTTTCCTGTAATCGGCCGAAAAGAAATAAACAGCCAACGAGCTTGCGACGAGAATCAGCGCAACGATGGAAACGAAGAGGAGGATGAGCTTATTCCGGATGTTCATGGAGCTTCCGCAAGCAAATAGCCGAGACCGATACGCGTGTGAAGGAGCTTCACAGCAAAGTCTTTATCGATCTTTTTTCTGAGGATGTTGATATAAACTTCGACGACGTTTGTGCCGGTATCGAAGTTGATGCCCCAGACTTTTTCGGATAGCTCAGCTTTCGAGATCACACGTCGTGGATTTCTCATAAAGTATTCGAGAAGGTCGAACTCCTTAGCGGTTAGGGAGATCGTTTTGCCTTCGCGATTGGCAGTCTTCTTGCCGAGATCCAACGAAAGGTCGTGTACTTGCAACGTCTCGCTCGTATGCACCGAATTGTATTCGGAGCGTTTAGTGAGAGCACGAATGCGGGCAACCAGTTCCAGGAACTCGAACGGTTTCACGAGATAATCATCAGCCCCGGAGTCGAAGCCGTGAACTTTATCGGACGTGGTGCCGAGAGCAGTGAGCATTAGTATTGGGAGATGAGGCTTTTGGGCCTTGATCTTTTTGCAGAGGTCGAGCCCATTGATGGATGGAATTACAATGTCGAGCAATATAACATTGTAGTTGCGCGACAGCGCGAGTTTTTCACCAATAAAGCCGTCATAAGCAAGGTCAACTTCATATTGATTTTGCTCGAGGCCACTTTTGATGAAAGCCGCCACTTTCTGCTCGTCTTCGATTACCAGTATCTTCATGGCGTGATCTAACGAATTTACCGACAAAACTGGCAATTGGAAACGGTAAAGTAGCCCTCTTTTGGAGGGATTTAAGCGTATTTTAAGGCAATAAGCGTTTTGCTTACGTTTTCGCTATCCAATCGAGTATATAATCGGCATCTTCTTTCCAGGTAGGCTGTCCAAGAACGAAGTGATTTCGTCCGGGGAACTCCTTGTATTCTACAACAGACCCGTTGCCGTTCTTATACTTTTTATAGTTCCTGAGGTTCATCGATGCAGGTATAATAGTGTCTTCGCTGCCGGATGTGATCAACAAAGGGCCATGCGGTTTCGACCAATCAACAGCAGCTTGCTTCGTAAGACCACCCCGTGTAACGGTCTTCGATTCGGGAATAGCATTCGCTTCGTAAGCAGCTTTCTGCTCATCGATATTCATACCATTCACAAAAGCATATTGAAAATCGGGGAACGACATCAGGTATGTTTTCTTAGTGGACGTGAATAGTCCCAACGACTTTCCGCCACCGCGAAGGAATGAGAACTCATAAGGGACGATACCCAGCGGGGGAGCGGGGTGAATAGCAACAGCGGCTTCGGCTAAACCACGATTCAATATTATCTGTGCCATCATCCCGCCTAACGAATGACCAATAACGATAGGCTTTTCGGGCATGCTGTTTACTGCATCGACGTATGAATCGATGAGCTGCGATAATGTTAACGAAGCAAGGCCGGGATTGCCTTCGGGGTGTTTTGCACGAAGCTCTTGTGGGTCGCCTTCTTTAAAAGGCCAGGGTGGCGCAGTAGTTTTATAGCCTTTGCTTTCGAAATATGCCCGCCATGGATCCCAGCCGCGGTGTGTAACAAAAGCTCCGGTAATAAAAACAATACATTTCGAAGTGATCTTCTTCATGGGGTGGGGATTAGATAAAGCCAATATGGGCAGAATTAAGCTAAGTCAATGTTTAACTTGAGTCAACCTTTTGACGACAGATCGACAATGCAATCGGGTGCGTCGTCTATAAGGAGGTTTAAAGTTGGGTTAGATAGCGTTCGAGCTTGGCGAGATGCTGTTCTGCACCTTCGATAGCACCAAACTCGCGAACAACGAAGTCGCGGGCTTCTTTGGTCTTGAAGATCGACTTAAGGGTGATCTTGGTTTGCTTTTTATTGATCGCTTCGAAGGTGATGATTGACTCAAATTCCTGGGGATCGTTATCGATACCGGTGTCGTGGAGGTAGCTGATCTTTTCGAGGTTGATGATCTCTTTGAAACGGATGCGATTATCGTAAGTGCGGCCATCGGGTCCGTTCATGATGTAAACCCATTCGCCGCCGGGACGGATGTCGATCTTTTTTGTGGTGTTGGTGAAGCCGTTTGGTCCCCACCATTTATCAATGTGTTCGGGGCTGGTCCATACTTCGAATACCAGTTCGCGAGGAGCGTTCAGCAGCCGCGTGATTACAATTTCTCTGTCGGAGGTCACGCGATAAAGATAGGATATTGATCTGTCTTATCAGTGTTATCTGTGCGATCTGTGAGAGATAATTGCTCACAGATCACACAGATCGCACGGATCTATTCGTTTCGCAACGAGTTGACTGGATTACTACGAGCGGCGCGCAATGCTTGTGTACTAACGATCACTAAGGCGAAGATCAATGCAATCGCCCCAGTGAGCGGGAAGATCCACCATGCTATGCTTGTGCGGATGGTGTATCGCTCCAGGTAGTTGTTCATGAACCACCAGGAGAGTGGAGCGAATATCAGGAACGCAATGATCACGATGATCGAGAAATCCTTCGACACAAGATTAACTATGCTTGGTACGGATGCTCCGAGCACTTTTCGTATGCCGATCTCTTTTGTACGTTGCTCGGCGGTAAACGATGCAAGGCCGAACAGTCCTAACCCCGTGATAACAACCGCCAGTATTGCAAAAAGACTTGCAAGTTTGCTGGTGAGATTGATCTGCGTGAATTTTTTCTGAAACTCGACGTCAACGAAGCTGTACTCGAACGGATAGGCCGGCCCGTATTTTTTGAATATGCTTTCGATGGTTTTGATGGAAGCCTGGAGATCTTGTCCCTTCTTGAGGCGGATTGTGATAGAACCCCACCAATCGTCGAGCACGCCGAACATTGGCTTCACTTCTTCATAAGGCGAACCCATAAGTACATCGTCGTACACCCCGATGAGCTTGCGTTTCTTGCCCCAAAGTTCGAGCTCGGTGCCGATGGGATCCTTTAGTCCCATGATCTTGACGGCGGCTTTATTAACGCAGATCGCGATTGTATCGGTCTTGATGTTCTCGTCGAAGTCGCGGCCTTCGATCATTTTCACGCCCATGGTCTTCGCCCAATCATAGTCCATAACGATCGTTGAGAAGATCACTTTGAGTTCGTCGGGTTTGCCGGGCCAGCTCACGAAGTTGTTGGAATTGATCTCGGTGATCGAGCTGTTGGCCCGTGTTACGGCTTCTACGGCACCGGAAGCCATCAACTCCAGCTTTATAGGTTTTAGATTGTCGTGATAGCTGCCGTTCAATGGAACGGTGATGAGGTTCTCCTGTGAATAGCCGATGTCGCGGCCTTTTACTAATTGGATCTGGTTATAGATCACAAACATGGATATGATCAGTACGATAGAAAATCCAAATTGAAGAGTTACGAGGATCTTGCGTGGCAGACTCGCACCTTTGCCGATCGTTGGTTTTCCTTTGAGGACTTTTACAGGTTGGAATCCGGATAGATAGAAAGCGGGATAACTGCCCGCGATTACACCGGTAATAAGGATCAATCCCACTGAGAACATCCAGAATTCTTTACTGGTGTAGTCGATGAAGAGTTTTTTATCGACAAGTGTGTTGTAGGCGGGCAATAACAATTGTGCCGCTACGACAGCTATCGCAAAGGCGATGAACGAGATGATAACGGATTCTCCGATGAACTGGAAGATGAGTTCATAGCGCCGCGAGCCCACACTCTTTCTAATACCTACTTCGCGCGCGCGACGTTCGCTTCGTGCTGTGGCAAGGTTCATGAAGTTGATACAGGCAATCACGATAATGAAGACAGCGATAACTGTAAACAACTGAACATAGTCGCTGATACCACCTTGCTCGACACCGTTATCGAAGTTTGAATACAATCTCCAGCGAAGCATAGGATACAGGAAGAACTCGTGTTTCATCTCTTCGTCCTCGCCGTGTTCGCCAAGCATGCCGCGGATAGCATTCTCGACAGCATCTTTGTTTTTAGGATCGTTGAGCTCTACAAATACCTGGAATGAATAGTTGCCCCAGTTAGTTTCGTTGCGACGAACCCATTCGCTCTCCTGGCGCCAGAATGCGTAGGGCAGGAGAAAGTCGAACTGGAATGATGAATTGCTGGGAATGTCTTTAAGAATGCCGGCTACTTTTAACTCTTTTCCATTGTCGACGCGTACCATTTTACCCATGGGATCTTCGTCGCCGAAGAGCGCTTTGCCTGTTGATTGAGTGATGACGATGTTAGTTGGATCGTCGAGAATTTGTTCGGCGTTGCCGGCGATCAATGGGAACTCGAACATTTCGAGAAATTCCTGCCCGACGTAGTATCCTTTTTTGTTCATACGCTTGTCGTCGGATACTGTGAGAAGGTGATCGCCACCCCAGTTGGTAACGCATGCGCGGGCGATGTTGGCGTCGGCGGTTTTTAAGGCTTCATACGATGGGAGGGGGAGCGATGTCCACGAATTTACTTTACCGTCGAAATGGGCGTTTACCCACACCTGGTAAAGTCGGTCTGACTTCGGCAGAAACTTGTCGAACGAGGTCTCGTCGGCCACCCAGAGAATAATGAGAATGGAACAAGTGATGCCGATAGAGAGTCCCGAGATGTTGATAAATGAGTAAAACCCGTTTTTGAACAGATTTCTGAAGGTTACAAGCAGATAGTTTCTAAGCATGGCCGTGCGTTTGAGTCTGTAATACTCCGATTTCCCGAAAAGGTATCAGGGTACTTGTCAGTATTTGTCATAGGACTGTATCAAGTTGTAATAGTTGCACCCAGCAGTTTTTTTAATCCTGCTTTAAAGCGTTTGCTGGATTTCCAATTGCAACTTTGATAGCCTGCACGCTTACGGCAAAAATGGTGATACTCAGGGTTGTGGCTATTGCGTAGATGAACACACCAGCGCCGAGGTCGACACGGAAGGCAAACTTTTGAAGCCATTGGTTCAGGACCGGCACCAGGATAGGAACGGCAACCAGCGAAGCGACACCAACCAATAAAATGAACTTGCGGTTCACTAACAGGCCGATGCTCATTACAGAGGCGCCGAGGACTTTTCGGATACCGAATTCTTTTGTGCGTTGTTCGATCGTGAATGAAACGAGGCCGTACAGTCCAAGGCATGCGATGAAGATGCTGATGGCTGCAAACGTCATTACGGTTTCATAAAGCTTTTGTTCCGATGTATATGATTTTGCGAACTCCTGGTCTACGAAATAGTAATTGAATGGATAACGCGATTCGTATTGTTTCCACTGTTCTCCAAGGAATTCAACAAGAGGTTTTGGATCGCCGGTGAATCGCACGCTGAATTTTCCGGGAGTGCGTGATGAGATCCACATGAACAACGGATCGACCTCTTTATATAGAGTGCCGTAGTTGAAGTCTTTGAGAACGCCGATCACGGGTTGGGCGGGTTGATCTTCGGCGAAGCGAATGGTCTTTCCCACGGAAGTGGTCCAGTTGAGGCGACGTGCGAGTGCTTCGTTGATGATAAAACCACCGGAGTCGTATGAAGAACCTTGCTGGAAGAATTTTCCTTCTTTCATCTCCAGTCCATAAGTGTCGAAGAAGTTTCCGTCGACTGGGAACATGCGGGCTTCGACTTCGTCGGGACCGAAGCCTTCGGGAATAATATATGTGCTTGCTCCGCCCTGTCCGAGAGCAGAACGTCCGATAGATGTGCTGACGACATTCGGGAATGCATCGGCAGCATTTTGAAGCGCGTCTTTTTTCGCGGCCACCTCGGGGGTGAGGTTCACGACGAGGATATGGTCTTTATCGAAACCCAGGTCTTTCGAAAGGATGAAGCTGATCTGTTTGTGCATGAGCAACGTGCCGGAGATCATCACGATGGATATGATGAACTGGAATGTGATCAATGCACTGCGGCCCCATTGCGCACCCGTGCGTGTAGACATAACACCTCTCAAAACAACGGCGGGCCTGAACGCTGAGATGATGAGCGAAGGATAGATGCCTGAGGAAATGCCGACGATCAAAGTAAGAATTACAATGCCTGCGATGACTCGTGGATCGAGAAGCAGTTGCATGGAGAGATCTTTGCCGGCGAGGTTATTGAATAATGGTACAGCGAGATAAAGCAATACGATGGCGATCAGCACAGAGAAAAAAGTTAACAATAGTGATTCTCCCATGAATTGCCGGATGAGTTGGCTTTTGCCGGCGCCGAGGGCTTTTCGCATGCCTACTTCTTTGGAGCGGCGTGTTGCTTTTGCGGTGCTGATGTTGATGTAATTGATGCAGGCGATGAGGAGAATGAATCCTGCGATCAGGGAGAACATGTAAACATATTGGATGTTGCCGAAGCGCGACATCTGTACGCCGAGGAGATTGTATGAGTGGAGATATGTATCGTTGAAGGCTTGTAGATACAGTTCGTATTTATCGACCCGCGTGGGCATGTGGTCTTGCATGAACTTAGGAAGCTTTGGTGTTACGGTGGCTGCGGCCTCTGGTGATTCCAGTAACAAGTATGTGTTGATAGCCTGGGCGATCCAGTTGTTCATGAAGTCCATTGGGATGGATCCCATTTGGGGGACGGTGGTTATCCACGACATGAGGGCTTTGAACTGTAGCTGTGAGCGGGTGGGGGGATCTTGTACGATGCCGGTGATCTCGAAGGGAACATTGTACATGCCGATGATGGATTTACCGATTGGGTCTTCGTTGCCGAACAATGATTGGGCGGTTGATTCGGTAAGCACGATTGTTTGTGGGCGTCGGAGTACTTGTGATTTGTCGCCGCGGATGAGGTTGAAGTCGAAGATGTTGAAGAAGGTGCTGTCGACGAACGCGGCGGATCTTTGGGAGAGTATGGTGTTTTTGTCGTTGTAGGAGAGTACGATCTCGTCGAACCATGCGAGGTAACGGGTGCTGTTTTTTACTTCGGGCATTTCTTGCACCATGGTTGGTCCCATCATGCCGGATGTTTCGGCGGTGAGGGTGGTGGAGCCGTTTGTTTCTTTGTTGATCTTATTGAGTCGGAAGATGTTGTTGCGTTGCGAGTGGAATTTATCGTATGAGAGTTCGTCGAGAACGAACATGATGGAGAGTATTCCGGCCATGAGTCCGATGGCGAGGCCGGAGATGTTGATGAAGGTGTGGAGTTTGTTGCGTGAGAAGTTTCGGGCGGCGGCGATGATGTAGTTGGTGATCATGGCGGGTTTGGTTTTGGCGTGGTGAGGTTATGATTGAGGAAACTCGGGAATAGTTGGGAGGTTACGGTGGTGGAGGATGAAAATACCGTAGTAGGGGCGATGGGAATGGCTCAGAAAGGGTGGGGTTTGGGATATGGTTTTCCTTACAATTTGAAGCTGTTTACCTCTTGTTATTTTTTATAGTGGTTGGGGTTAAAAAGATTTGTATTAAAATCTTCAAGATATGATTTGCTTGATTGTGCAATCTGTGATGGACTGGCTTGGGAGGAGCTATCCGGATGTTTTTGTATTTGTAGTCATTTGTCTTGCGGTCTGGTTTATTGCCACTCGTTTGGACCGATTGTACAGGCGGTTTAAGTCTACGGAACAGAGTGTAGACAAAATTGAGACTCAGTATATGCCAGAGATCCGGGACATGTTCAAAGGGATAGTAACGAGGCTTGACTCACTTGAGAACAGGTTTAGTTCTCTTGAAATGAGATTCAACTTTCTTGAAATGAGATTCAACTCGCTTGAGCATCGTGTAGATAAACTAGAGGATAAGGCTAGTAGTTTAGTAGTCGTGTTTGGGAAGATTGCAACCTTTTTGGTTACCAGGTTCAAACTATCCCCGGATACTTTTGTAGGAAAGAGTCCCTTGCAATTGACTGAATTTGGTCAGAGTTTGCTGGAGAGGAGCGGAGGAAAGGCATATATAGACGATAACCTTGTGAGTCTCATTCTTGCATTGGAGCGAAAGGCTCCAAAATCAGGTCTTGACGTTGACGACGAGTGTTATGTTATTTTTTGCGAGAGAGATGAAGCGGGGGATCTTGTTTCGATCAAGGATTTTGTCTTTAACAACCCGTACATACACACAGGAAAGAGAATGCTCAGTCTAACGGCTGGTTTTATCTACGAGGTGATGTCGATCTATTTAAGGAACAGGTATTTGGAGAAGTATCCGGAGATTGGGAGGATGAAATCGTAGTTGTTGTATATGGCCAACCTTCGATTCAATTATTTTTACCGCGACGCCGATAACTATAAGCTTTTTGGGAGTGAGGTGTTCTTGAATAAGGAGCGGCTTGATGTGAGGAGCGTAACAGCATTGATCATGTCGGCACTTATTGATGGTCAATATTTTTATCCGTCGGAGTGGGGCTTGCCGTTGCTTTGTTCGGATGATGGTTGGGGAATGGAAGGGGCGGACTGGTGTGAGTTTGAGGGAGTAGAGGAGACGGAGGAGGAGGTGACGATGGGGAGTATAAGGGATTGGTTGAAGAAGATCGGGGCGCGAGGTACCCTTTTATGAATTAGCGTGGCGCGTGATACTATGGAATGTCATCGCGCCAATTCCTATGAAAAAAGCACAGGAAGCGACGGAGGTGGCGCGATCCCTGGATATTAAGATGCGAGAGAAGCTATGGAACTCGACCACAACTCCATTTACTTGATGACCGATCAACCGACTACTTGTCCGAAGTGTGGGGCGAGGACGTACACCCTCTCTAATTTACTTCACACAAACGCCAGGTTGTTGATTGAGGAATGTCTTAGGCCCATGTGTGGTTATATCTTTTTGGTTCAGGATGATGATGAGTATAGCCAAGATTATGGCGACTCTGAGGATCCGGAAGTGAGCCCTTAGATACTTCCGGTGTTTGAGCCCCAGTTGGGATCTTAGATGCCTCGTAAAACCTTTCGCTTGTCTATTTCTTCCAGTGCTAGTTCGAGGAACTCTCGAAGCTTTTTGAAGTTGTTATTACCTTCCAAATGAATGCTGGTGAGTAACTCGATCTGCGCTGTGCGATGAGTGCCCACTCTCTTTCCCCTCATTCTAATTAGACTGTTGATCACGGCTGCCTGCTCAACAAGGGCTTGATCAATAATTGATGTTTGTGCTTTCATGGTCTTTGTGTTTTGTGAGAGCAATGTGAGTCGACCTGCGAAATATTGCAAATTGAGTACTTGCAGCGGGTACAGCGGTACCGAGGAGGAGTATTAAATTTTTGTGAGGACTGTGTGTTTGAGTAAATTGGTTGAGCAATAGATGGCTCAACTATGGCAGACTGGACTCCAGAGGAAGTCGATATTATTCTTGCGGACTACTTCGACATGTTGGTCGAAGAATTGAATGGTAATCGATTCAACAAGGCAGCTCACAACCGACAAGTGCAGAAGCGTATTGATCGAAGCGAAGGAGCGATCGAATATAAGCATCAAAATATCAGTGCCGCATTGTTCAAGTTGAATCAACCTTGGATAGATGGTTACAAGCCTGCTCACAATTATCAAAAGACGGTACTTGATCCGAAGGTTGCAGCATATCTGATTGACCATCCCCACATACTTGAACTCTTTAAGAGAGTGGCAACACAGCCGATCCAAAGGCTCGACATCCCAAAGATTGATTTCAACAAATTTGTAGAACCTGCACCTGAAAAATCAGAAGAACCCTTGCAGGAAACGGAGCCCACGGTTAAGCAAAGGCGCGCGATAAAGCTGGACTACTTCGAGATAGAGAGAGCGAACCGCAGCCTCGGTGTTTCTGGAGAAGAATTAGCGATGGAATTCGAAAAATGGAGACTTATCAATGCTGGGAAGGAGGGCCTCGCAGAGAAAATTGAATGGGTGTCCCGTGATCAGGGAGACGGTTTAGGGTTCGATATCTTATCCAGAGAAATTGACGGTACCGATCGGTACATTGAAGTTAAGACTACGAAGCAGGGAAGGGATACACCAATTTTCTTTTCAAGGAATGAGTATGAGTTTGCGAATGAGAATCATGATCGATTCTTCTTATATCGGGTTTTTGATTTTAAGAGGTTTCCGAGGATGTTTATCATATCTGGAAACTTTGACGACTTTTGCAAAGTCACTCCTTGGAGTTACAAAGGATTATTTGTTGGGAACCAAAGCGATGATTAGTTTGATTCTGTAACTATTCGTCAAAAAGTGTTAACGACGGTTTTTTGTACCAGACTAGTTCATTCTCGACCATTATGAGATGGAAAATCATTTCTTCCAAAGAAGGAATTAAGAATTGTCCTAGAATGATATTTGGAGCATCATGAAAAACTGGATGATGGAGAAGTGACTCGTGTGTTAGATGAAATTCGGTTTCCGTATAGTGCACAATCGAATTTCTGAACCGATAAACAATCAATGGAAAGCATTCTTTCCACTCGCCTTTAACAACGCTAAATCTTTGAGATATATCCAGTCGATCAAGGACTTTGTTAATTCTTGATGTGTCGATTAATTCCTGCAGCAAGCCCCATCTTTCATAGGTGAAAGTCTCAAAGCTTTTTCCAGGGATTAGATCGATTACGAAAATCTTTTTTATTAAGGCCTTCAACGCTTCTAATTCATTTTGTTTTACCTCGTTGTACATACGTTTGAAGTCACGAATAGAAAAGGCATTTCCATCATTCCTGCGTTCCAGCTTTACTAAAGGGAATTTGAACATAAAATTCTCGATTACATGATATAGTCTCACATATTTATCCAGAATATCTTTTTGATGATTGTATTCACTTAATATTGTTAACGTTTCATTGAATTGTTGATATTTTTTTCCAATCACAAGCCGCGTCGTTGCGCTGATCGATGGTTTTCGATCAAAGTCAGCCGGGGTGTGAAGAAAATCTCCTGACTTCACAATTTGTAAAGAGATCGCGGATCTAATTAAGGATTGTTTGTCTTGAACCTCTTTGCTCGTTAGCGCGTACTGAGCTAACTCAAGGGGTAAAATTGACGTCCCAATTTTGGACAAAAAGATCAGTAATAAGGGAAAATCAATGGCACTTGTAGTTAAGAAGTCATTCAGTGAAGTTGTATCCCTCAAATCAAAAAGTATAAAGGAGTTTTTTAAATCAAGCGTATCATCGTAGACGTGATTTTTTTTGAGAATGGATTTTTCAACCTTGGTAAGAGCAAATAGGTCGGTATCTACCGTACTCGTCAGATCGAGGTCTCCTTCTGCTTCAGATGTAATTTTGTTGATTAACGTCACCGCCAATCCGAGTTCGATCACCCTGGAATCGGGCAGTTTTGTAGAGATCGATGTTAGTTTTTCGACAAAATCCCTGAATTCTGGCAGATTCTCGGGTGGACTGTTTTTAAGGAACGACTTTTTGAGAGTTGAATGGGCAATTTGGGCTTTGTCAAAGACGGTTATAAGTTCATCTTGATTTTCTGGAGGTGTGTCGTTAATTAACACGCCAAGTGGTCCATTGACGTCTGCGAGCCGTTCAGAAAGCGATGTGACTCCACTGTAAAGGATTTCCTTAATCGTCATTATCACTCGTTCTTAAAATATTTTGGCCAGTCAATCGATATCGACTTCTTGGTAAGAATATCATAAATGGCATTAAAGACAGCTTTCTTGTTTACCGATCCAATGTTAATTTTTCCGAGATCCTGACTATTTCTTACGCGTTCGAAGTCATCTAATTGGAGTATTTCAGGATTAGACGAAATTTTGTCGATTAACATTTTTAGAGCATCAACTCGCGCGATAGACATATTTTCTTTCTGCATTTTTCCTGCGGCGGCGAATAGACCGACTAACGTTGTTTCGCGTCCTAGCCATTTAACCCCCTCATTTCCAAATTGGCCTGCGATTGAATGATCGAGGGTGATTAGAGTTTTTATGAAGGCATCAACAAAGTCGTATGTTAGTAGTTCATCAAACATCGAATCATCGAAGTCGTCATTTTGCTTTTTTTGGACAAGGTCTATATTTGTAGTCAAGGGCATGCCTTCGCCAAATGAAAGTAAGGAGGTTATTAAAGTTGAAAAATGAAATTCGCCGACTTTGCGCGATTTAGAAAAGATAATTGAACTGGTTTCCTTTTCTTTGACGATTTTGAATTCATCGGTTTTGCCCCTTAACAGGATCGGAATTATGTTGCTAAAAAGGAGTTCGAGTTGATGCTTAGTTTTAACGGGCTTGTGTCCCGCATTCAGTACAAGCATCTTTGAAACTTCTTTTTTACCATCAAGACCAGACCATATTTCAAACCACTGAAAGCGATCAAATATTTTTTCCAGGTCCTTCACATTCAATTTTTTATCCCTTATTGCATTCGACACCTTTATAAAAATTGTAGAGCCCCCGAGATTTTGAAGCTCGTCCTTATACGTTCTAGAGACTTGAAGTTTTGTTAAGGTTAAGATCTCAGGTTTCTTTTTCAATTCATTTAGGAATAGCTGTATTGTCTCGTGAATTGCCTTGAGCCGGTATGTTCGTTGCAATCCGTCCAATATTTTAAAGTACTTGATGTCGATTTTATTATTTTCGATTTGAAAGTTGTTTTCATCTACAACTAGGACGAGAGGCGGGATGTGTGCCTTATCAAGGATTGTCTGAATTAAGTTATCCAGATAGACATTAGATACGATTTCCCGTTGAACTTCATAGTCCTGATAATCATTTGGAGTAGAGGCCAAATAATTAGCAAGCGTAATTCGAGTTAAATAGCAATTTGCCGTACCCTCTCGAAACGTATCTAGAATTTCTCCTGTCATCGTGTTAAGTCAATAAAAAAAGCCCATTCCTTCAAGGGCATTGAAGTATGGGCTCAAGCGAATATACACAATAATTTCGTCTTAATTATCCAGAATTGCCAAGGTCATTCTTAAATTTTTATCTATTTCCTACTAACCTGTAGAACAAATCCCTCCTTTTTTCCGTTATTTGTTCTACAACCTGGTAACAAATGATCGAAACCAAACTCGGAGAATTCGAAGAAGTCCTCCTACTACTCACCGGCATACTCGGCGACGACGCCTATGCCTTCCGCATCGCCGAAGAATTCGAAACACAAACCGGCCGCGCCGTATCAATCGGAGCCGTACACTCCACTCTCGACCGACTCGAAACAAAAGGATTCTTAACATCCAAAATGGGGAACGCCACCGCCGAACGGGGCGGCCGCAGAAAACGCATCTTCACCATCACCGCCATCGGCAAACGCGCACTCAAAACTTCCTACGAATTCAAAGTGTCGCTGTGGAAACAGTATCCAGACTTCGCAGCAAAGTTTAATTTCTCTTTTTAGGATTTCACGCAAAGGCCGCAAAGGAAATACAACGCAAAGGAAATCCAACGCAAAGGAGATGCAGCGCAAAGGACGCAAACAGAACACGCCACCAATCGTAGCCAGGCGCCTGCTCCAGCTATTTCTCCGACACGACCTCCTCGAAGAAGTCACCGGCGACCTCGAAGAAAAATTCCATAAAACAGCATCCAAGAGATCTCTAATCCGCGCCCACATCAACTACTGGTTCCAGGTCATCAACTACACCCGATCCTTCGCCCTCAAAAAGAAAAACCAACCGGAAAATTCCCTCCTCAGGAATAACATCAAAACATCCTGGCGTCACCTCAAAAACCAACCACTGTTCTCCACCATCAACATCGGCGGACTCACCCTCGGGATCACAGCGTGTATCCTTATTACTCTTTATATTAAACATGAGCTGAGCTTCGATCAACACCTAAGCAACAACAAAGATCTTTACCGACTCTATTGGGCCAACGACAACGACGGCGCCGAATATAAAGTGGTATGGAACTCTCCACCACTGGCAGATGTGCTTCGAACGGAAGTGCCGGAGATCGAAAGCATCGGGAGAATTAATACAGGGAGTACCAGCGGGACAAGTGCTAAAGAAATACGAAGGGCTCTCACAGATCGCACAGATCCCACAGATCAATACATGGAATCTTTCTTTGAAGAAGGGTTCATCTATGCCGATCAACAGATCATTGATATACTAAATATCAAAATACTTCAAGGCAACAGAAAAGCTCTCACCGAACCGATGACCATGGTCATCACAGAACGCAAAGCCGAAAAATTCTTTCCCAACGAAGACCCCATCGGTAAACTCATGATCGTCGGCAACGACACAAAGAATCCAATCCGCATCGACGCCGTCATCGCCAACCCACCGGCCAACTCACACCTGCAATACGACTTCATCATCAGTACCAACAATCGCAACCTCAGCCCCGGCGACCAAACCTGGCACTCCACCGGATTCTACATCAGCTACGTAAAACTTCATAACAACGTCGACGTCGCCACCGCCTGCGCAAAAATGACCGAAGCCGCCCGCTCCCACATGCGCACCGCATGGAGCGAACAGTTCCTTAAATATTATCACATCGGACTGCAGCCAATAAAAGACATCCACCTGTATTCGGCAGACATCCGCGGACCAATCAACCCCGGCGACATCAAGCTCGTCTGGCTCTTCGGAATAATCGCCATCAGCATCCTGATCATCGCCTGTATCAATTTCATCAACCTCACCACCGCCCGCTCCGCCAACCGCGCGAAAGAAGTCGGACTTCGAAAAACAGTCGGCTCCTCAAGAGCTTACATCATCAACCAGTTCCTCACCGAGTCAGTCATCTTTAGCGTGATCTCATTCACTCTCGCAGCCATCTCCGCCTGGATGCTGCTCCCTCAATTCAATCGCATCGCCGGAACACACATCGAATTCCCATGGAATGAATGGTGGCTGATACCCGGTATAATTTCCGGCGCGTTGATCATCGGACTCATCGCCGGTATCTATCCCGCTTTTTATTTGTCCTCGTTCAAACCAATCAACGTCCTGAAGGGTAAGATCGCTACCGGGGCAAAAGCCAGCGGACTCCGATGCACACTCGTCGTATTCCAATTCACAACATCAGTCGTCCTCATCGTCTCAACAGCCATTATCTATAAGCAGGTCGACTTCATGATCAACCGAAAGCCCGGCTTCGATAAAGAACAAGTGGTGCTGCTGCACGGCGTGAACTCTATTCAAAACGCCGAGACTTTGAAACAAGAGCTTCTCCGAATTCCAGGTGTACGAAGCGCCACCATCAGCGACTACCTGCCCGTAACGGGAAGCAACGTGCGGCGTACCGGCCACCCGTTCTGGCCCACCGGCGAACAACAGAACTCAGACACACAAACACGAGCGCAACTTTGGAGTGTCGATCACGACTACATCAGGACCATGGGAATGAAGATCGTCGAAGGGCGGGACTTCGATCCAAACATCATCAGCGATTCCACAGCGATCATCATCAACCAACAGATGGCGAAAGACCTCGGTTTCACAGACCCAATCGGCAAGCAGGTCTCCGACGATAAAACATGGACCGTCATCGGCGTTGTCGAGAACTTCAACTTCGAATCGCTTCGAATGAACATCCGTTCGCTATCGCTTCGGCTCGGTAAAAGCACCGGGATCATTTCAATAAAAATAGAACCAGGGAATATTAACTCTACCGTTGCCTCTATTGAACGCACATGGCACAAGGTGGCGCCAAATCAATCGATACGTTACACATTCCTCGACGACAACTTCAGCAAGATGTACGACGACGTTCGCCGCACTGGCAACATCTTCACCAGCTTCGCAATATTGGCGATCATCGTTGCGTGTCTAGGTTTATTTGCGCTCTCTGCATTCATGATCGAGCAACGCTCGAAGGAGATCTCGATCCGTTTGTTGTTCGGAGCAACGGTCCGGAAAATATTTGGTCTATTAACTGCCGATTTCCTGAAACTAATCGTGATCTCGCTGGTATTCTCTCTGCCGATTGCTGCGTGGATGGCGAAACAATGGCTCGAAGGATTTCATTACAGGATAGACCTGACATGGGATGTATTTGTGATGACGGGAATTGTAGCGATCGCAGTCGCAATATTGACCGTGAGCTATCAAACACTGAGAGCGGGATTGGCGAAACCAGTTGATAAACTAAGATCAGACTAAACTTTGCGTGCCTTTGTGAATTCTTTGTGCTACTTCGCGAAACAGCTATTCCGCAAAGAACGCAATGAACCGCAGAGTTTCGCAAAGACAAATGATTAGACGTATGCCTCCGAAGCTCGCACAAGAAATATTAAAGGGACTGTTGCGCGACGAATTGCTCGAAGACGTTCTCGGCGATCTCGATGAAAAGTATAACAGAACATTAAATAATAAGTCAGCCTTTGAGGCTAATCTTAACTACTGGTTTCAAACACTAAACTACTTACGCCCATTTGCGCTTAAACGCAGATCGGCGTCAATAAACACAACGGGTATGTTCAGCAACAACATCAAGATCGGTTGGCGACAAATGAGCCGCCAGAAAATGTATTCGACAATTAAGATCGGTGGTTTCGCATTAGGCATCGCCGCAAGCCTGCTCATTACTCTATATATAATAGACGAGCTGAGCTTCGATTCGCAACCCGCGGCTGCCGACAGGATCTACAGGATCTATCAGCAATACAACGACAAAGACGGTAAGGTTTATAAATGGGTTTGGTTCCAGGCGCCGTTCGCAAAGACCGTGAAGCAGATGTTTCCGGAAGTGGAGCTGATCGGTCGCATAAACCCATCGCCATTGTTCGGCGTTGGCAGTGCACAGATCCGCCGCGACGATCAGCCCGACAATACTTACGAAGAGGGCATTACTTATTTCGACGGAGAGCTGTTGCAACTCCTGGAGATCCCCTTGATCTATGGCGACTATAAGACTTGTCTCGATGAGAGAGATGAGATGGTGATCACGCGTAAGAAAGCTGAGAAGTATTGGCCCGGCGAAAATCCCGTGGGCAAGCTCGTCATCTACAACAACGAAGTCGCAACTCCTATTAAGATCGGTGGAGTGATCGAAGACTTTCCACCGAATTCAACTTTGCAATTCGATTTCCTGGTGAGCATGGCCAACCGCGAGATGTGGAAAGGAGAGCAGGACTACTGGCAGGCAACGAATTATCCAACCTATGTGCGATTGGCCGAGGGCGCCGATCCCAACGAGCTCGCCGCAAAACTTATGAAGCTGGGCGAGATATACATGGCTCCCAATGAAGATAAAGATTGGATGAGCCGCAGTTCGTTTGGACTGCAGCCGTTGAAAGACATACACCTTCGCTCCGCGATCGATGAAATTCAGAGTCCCGATCAGAACCCCGGTGATATCAGGTTCATTTGGTTGTTCGGCGCCGTAGCAGTCTTTATAGTATTAATTGCCTGCATTAATTTCATCAATCTCTCCACCGCAAAATCGGCAAGTCGCGCGAAGGAAGTCGGGCTTCGTAAGACCGTAGGATCATATCGAAGCTATCTGATCGGCCAGTTCCTGGTGGAATCACTGATCTTTAGTGTACTCAGCTTTGCGATCGGCATCGTGCTGGCCTGGTTGATACTCCCTTCATTCAACGACCTCGCCGGCAAGCAACTCATCTTCCCGTGGACACAAACATGGTTCATTCCTACGATGATCGTTGCATCGATCGCTATCGGGTTTCTCTCGGGCATCTATCCTTCATTCTATTTGTCATCGTTCAAGCCTGCCGAGGTTTTGAAGGGAAGCTTCGCGCGGAGCTCGAAGAATGCAACAACAAGGAGCGCGTTGGTTGTATTTCAGTTCACCACATCTGTCGTATTGATCATTGCTACCGTGGTGATATACCGGCAAATGAATCATATCCTTAATGCCGATCTCGGTTTTAGCAAAGATCAATTGCTGATGATCAAAGGAACCTCGACGCTCGATAAACAAGTATGGACATTCAAGGATGAACTCTTGAGACTCTCATCGGTAAAGAACGCAACTGTAAGCGACTACCTGCCCGTTGATGGGACAAAACGAAATGGCAACGGCTTTCATTTGG
The DNA here is from genome assembly GCA_964490505.1 of uncultured Ohtaekwangia sp. Classification (GTDB taxonomy): domain Bacteria; phylum Bacteroidota; class Bacteroidia; order Cytophagales; family Cyclobacteriaceae; genus ELB16-189. The sequence goes on from CAZBCP010000007.1 coordinate 255,154, forward strand.
AAGGTGCTGGTGAAATAGGAGACCTGCATGCCAGCGCTCAATTTTGGAGAACTGATCCCGACTATGCAGAGACTTTAGGTCTGAGGTTGATCGAAGGCCGGTACCTGGACAAAGACATAGCCTCCGACTCTAACGCTATCGTCATAAACCAGTCGATGGTAAAACAATTGAATCTTAAAAAGCCTATCGGTGCTCGTATCGAGAATTATCGGCCCTGGAATGTTGTCGGGGTGGTAGAAGATTTCTACTTCAATGGCATTCGAAGTGGCGTGGAACCGCTTGGTCTCGTTCTTTGGGGCAGTACGAATACGCTCACAGTGAAATTGTCGACGGAAAATGTCGGAACATCGTTGGCCGAGATAGAAGAGATATGGAAAAAGTTTTCGCCACACCAGCCGTTGCGAGTAGCGTTTTTGGATGAAACTTTCGCCCGCATGTATGATGACGTGCTTCGCATGGGGAAAATATTTACAGTGTTTGCGGCGTTCGCGATCATCGTGGCGTGCCTGGGATTGTTTGCACTATCTGCGTTCATGGTTGAGCAGCGGGGAAAGGAAATATCGATACGCCTCGTATTGGGCGCTTCACTGCAAAGCATCTTCCAGTTACTCACGTTGAATTTTGTGAAGCTTGTATTTATCTCGATCGTTATTGCTGCACCGATCGCGTGGTATCTTATGAACAACTGGCTCGAAGGCTTTAACAACAAGACCAATGTAGGTTGGGATGTGTTCGTACTCGCGGGAGGTATCGCGGTGTTTATTGCTTTGGCAACGATCAGTTACCAGTCGATACGTGCCGGTTTAGTGAAACCGGTGAGTAATTTGCGATCCGAGTAGAGATGGTGGTGTGGTGTGTGAGATGTCATCGCGTCATTTGCTATGAAAAGCTCGCTTGCATTGAGTAGCGACGCGATCTGGTTTTGGTGATCAGGGGATCCCGCCGCTACAGATTTACTTGTGAAGCCTTGTTCTTAGGGCGGGATGACAGCGTTGATAGTCGGTTTGCGGAATGTCATCGCGTCATTCACTATGAAAATCACGTTGGCATGGAGTAGCGACGCGATCTGGCTTTCGTGATCCGGGGATCCCGCCGCATTCTATTTGCTTGTGAAGCCAGGATCCGAAGGCGGGATGACAGTTGGCGACTAAACAATCTTCTCCTGCACTGCTTTCGCCACCGCTTCCGTCATACTATTCACATGAAGTTTATCATAGATATTCTTCATGTGAAATCTCACAGTAACGTAAGAAATATCCAGGTCGGCTGCGATCATCTTATAGCTCTTCCCCTGGACTAACTTCTGTAACACCTCTTTTTCGCGAGGCGACAGGCCTGTGTCGGTCTTTGCAGTTTCAAATTTCGTTTGGAACAACGTTAATACCTTCGCTGCGATCGATCCGGTCATCGGTGCACCGCCGTGAAATGCGTCTTCGACAGCTTCTATGAATTTTTGAGGAGGACTGTTCTTCAGTAAATAACCGGACGCTCCCGCACAGATCGCGGCCGTCACACGTTCGTCGTCTTCGTAGATGGTCTGCATGATCACTTTCGTGGTCGGGAATTTTGTTTTGATGATTTGTACGGCTTCGATGCCGGTCATTCCCGGCATCCTGATATCCATTAGCACAACATCGGGTGCGAGCGTCGAAAGTTTTTCAACCATCTCACTGCAATCAGGGAACGCGCCGAGGAGCTCGAACTGGGGAGAAAGACGGATCAGGTCCGCCAATCCCTCGCGGAAATTTTTTGAGTCTTCGAAGATGCAGACGCGAATTTTCATGTGATCATAAAAATACTCGCTTTAACGAGGTATTTCAACTATCACAAGTGATAGTCTAAACTGGCTTAAGTGATAGTACCCTGCGGGGGTGATTTGCTTGATCTTCGAATCATGAAAAACATCATCACCCTGGCGCTTCTCACTTTCGCAATATCTGCGAAAGCACAAGTCGCAGAAATCGTAGCATCCGGTGGCGGCAAACTCGCTGCTTCGTCTATAAGCATAGAGTACACCATCGGCGACATCGCCGTCGGAACCTTCGATGGATCCTCAACAGATCTCTTCGAAGGATTCCAGGCGATCAATTACGGGATCGGCCTCATAACGGGACTCTATTCGGAGACCGTCTTCTCTTTTTATCCAAACCCCACCCAGAAGTTCCTCACCATCGAGGCCGACTTCTCACCCGGCAGCACATTCCATGTTACCGATATGTCGGGCAAACAACTTCAACTGCCATCCGAGTTGCAGGCACACAAAGCAGTTGTTGATGTGTCTTCCTTGCCATCGGCGCTTTACGTGCTGACCATACAGGAAAAGAGTGGCATCTCTCACCGCGTGAAATTCATAAAAGCATTATAAACACAAACCCCATGAAACCTATTCGATTTATTTTACTAATGATGTCGATCGTTTGCGCATCGGCTGTCTTCGCACAGTCGCCACAACGATTCAATTACCAGGCCGTAGCACGTGATGCTTCGGGAAATCCGATCAGCGAGAAACAACTCGGCGTTCGCATCTCGATCCTCGACAATACCGAGGCGGGTACAACACTTTATAGCGAAACTTTTACTCCTACCACCACAAAGCAGGGTCTGTTTTCGGTCCAGGTCGGGAACGGGAATGTTGCTTCAGGTGCATTTAGCAGCATTGTTTGGGGTTCCGCTCCGAAATTTTTAAAGGTCGAAATAGATCCTGCCGGTGGCTCATCGTATCAACTCCTTGGAACATCACAATTGTTGAGCGTTCCCTATGCATTCGTAGCGGATAGATTATCGGCACCGATGTCGATTACCGAATTAAGTGATGTATCTGATGTGGTCCCAATGACCGATCAGATCCTGAAGTGGGATGGAAGCAACTGGACACCAGGTTCGGGAGCAGCTGTGATAACATCATCCGAATTTTTAGGATCAGGTACGTCGTCGGATCCCTTGAAACTCGCACCACAAGGGGCAACCAACGGACAAGTACTTCAGTGGAATGGATCCATCTGGGCTCCCGCAACAATCAGCGGCGGCGTGGGTGACAATTGGGGAACTCAAAGCGTAGTTACAGGTCTTGCCCTGCAGGGCGCCGGTACTGCCGCATCACCTTTAACTATCGCGCAACAAGCCGCCAGCAATGGCCAGGTATTGAAATGGAACGGTACCGCATGGGCACCCGGTAACGACACCGGCGTCGGCGACAACTGGGGAACAGCGAAAGTGAATACATCAACACAGTTTGCCGGCGACGGTACTCCCGGCAATCCACTCAAGCTCGGAGCGAACGGTGCGAGCAGCGGACAAGTATTAAAATTTGATGGTGTGAATTGGGTGCCCGGCGATGGCAGTGGGGCGTTAACATTACCTGCTTCGGGAAATATTTCGGATGCCGGCGTTGCTCTGCAAGTGCAGAATAACACCGGTACTGGTATCGTCGGTATTCAAGGTGGTAATACCAACAATAATTATGCTGTGAAGGGATTGGTGGTAAGTAACACGGGCGCGGCAACGGCGGGTGTGTTTGGTCAGCATGGCTCTTCCGGCTTCAATGGTTTCGGTGTTCAAGGTCTTCACAACGGCAGCGGTTCTGGTGTTTATGGCGAATCAACCGGTGCAGGTATTGGTGTGAATGGTAAAGCCGGCTCGAATGGTATTGGCGTGTATGGAAGCGGACTGGGCTCAACTGGTTACGGTGTTGTTGGTTTGGGAAATACAGGCGTGTCAGGAACTTCAAATACGGCAGCGGGCAGCGGTGTCTATGGTAATGCGACAGCTGGCGGTTATGCCGGTTGGTTCGATGCAAGAACATTGATCCGATCTAATTCAACGGCTACCGAACCCAACCTGTACATCTGGGAAAACGATATGAACGACAAAGCCCGGATCATGTTCAACAATGGTATCGCCAACGAATCGTGGACACTTAGTGGACGCACAACATCCAGCGCAGGAACAGATGTCGATAAGTTTGCAGTCAATCATTTCAGTGGTGGTGATATCCTTACCGTTCAAGGCGATAAGAAAGTTGGTATCAACGTTCAAACTCCCGAATTGGAACTCGATGTGAATGGATCGATCAAGTTAACTGGTAGTCTGAAAGCAAACGGAACTGTAGGAACCAACGGACAGGTACTCACATCGATGGGTAACATCGCGATGTGGACCACGCCAAACAACGGTTTGTATAACAATACCTATCTGTACGATCAAAACGCGGAGGTGAACATCACCAACAACAGCAATACCATCTCGGGACTCAACAACATGTCGATAAACCTCGCAGGACCTGCTAAAGTCATGTTTAATTTTAGCCACGCCCAGATAACGAATACAGGCGGCTTCGATGTTGAAGTGCAGATAACGATGGCCTTTACTGGAGCTACCGGTTCGCCCGTTATTAATCAGACTGTTATCAAAGAGTGGATCGAAGCAGGCAAGACCAGGTCGATCTCTTATACGCATCATTGCCAGTTCAACAGCGCCGGCCAGATCCTGCCGTTCATTGGTGTAGCGACAACAGGTTCTATAAAGATCGCAGGTCCTTCGGGTGTCACCTCAACGGGGCAGGTATCTATACAGATCATTCATCAATAATATGGCAAAGAAACTGCTGTTGGTGATTGCGATCGGCATGATGGTACTTGTGCTGATCGACTGTAAGAGTGGTGGCGGAGATCCGGAGCCAAATGCAACGGATGTTCAGCTAGCGAAGCTCACGGCGACCTGGAACTGTTCTTCGGCGAAAAAAGATGGCGTGGCACAGGATGGGTATAACGACTTCTCACTGATCATTTCCGGAACAGCCGGATCTACATCATTCGGGTACTCGTGTAGCAACAGGCCGTCGCTTAGTCCATGGCCTGCCAACGGAACGTGGACCTTCGGGAGCAATGTGGAGAGTGATATCACAAGAGATTCAAATTTGGCTGTGACGTACACGGTATCTGGCAGTGAGCTTCAAATAAGTTTTACCTATGCTGGTTCTGGATTCGCCGGCAGGGTAGAGGAGGTTGAGGGTCAATGGGTGTTCACGTTCACGAAATAGTTTAGCATATTTTTTTGTAATATCGGTGGTGATTCGTTCGCTGCCGATATTCTTTTTTATAGCGATTGTTGCTTTTGGATGTCATACGGAAAAGATCGTTGAGCCCGGTCCCGTCGAGATCCAGGAAAGTAAGTTGATTGGAACCTGGACATTCTCTTCCGTGACGATCAACGGGGTGATGAAATCTGAATACAAGGACTACACCCTTACTTTTACAAAACACGAGTCGGATGGACTCATCCATTTCACAAGCACAGGTCGTCCTGCCGATTGTGAGTTCCCGGAATCAGGATCATTAAAATTTGGAACGGATATCGAAAACGATTGGGTGCTCGTTACCCCGGCAGAATGGGATATTACTTACTATACCGATGGTTCGGTCCTGCAGTTCACATTTACGAGCAGCAAGCCACGCGAGCCGTCTCAAGAAGAGATTGACTCCGGACTCGTGTTGCCGATCATTCCTACCTGGCTCTTTGAACTCAAGAAGTGATCTTACACGGTGAGTGTGATCACCGTTCCTTTCTCCGATGAATTTATCGTAAGCTTTCCCGCCATCTCTTCGGCGCGGCGTTTCATGTTGCGAAGTCCGTTTCCCATTGTAGAGGTACCGATATCGAAGCCTTTTCCATCGTCGGCGATCTCCATCTCGTATTGGTGCCCTTCTTTCGATAATTCGACACGCACATTTTTTGCACCGGAATATTTTGCGGCGTTGTTGATCGCTTCCTTGTAGATCAAATAGATGTTTTTTCTTTTGGCCATATCGAGTGTCGATTTCTCGATGCCACTCTCCACGTTGAAATCGAACTTGATGCCAAGGCTGCCCATCAACTGATCGCCGAAGTAGTTCATCTTCTTCAACACATTATCAAAGCGGTCGTTCGATGGTTCGATACTCCAAACGATGTCGCCCATCTTGTCTACCGTTTCGCGACTGGTTGTCTCGATCTTCGACATGATGTCGTCGTTCGCTTGCGATTTCATTTTGGCGATGCCGGCAAACAACGAGATGCTGCTGATGGCGGAGCCTACCTCGTCGTGAAGATCGCTGGCGATACGATTGCGTAGCCGCAGCTCTTTCATTTGCTGGTTCACGCGGAAGCGATAGAAGCCGAATGTTGCGAGTGTTACACCGAGTACGATCGCAGCGATGAGTGCGTAACGTTGAGACTTCTCCTGGCTGAGCTGTGCACTCAGTACGGCTTTTTCTCCCTGAGCGCGAATGCTGTCGGCGGTGGCTTTGATCTCGTATTCGGATTTGTATTGCGCCTTGAACGTGGCCTTTCGGTTCTCTTCGTTCGTAACGCTATCGCGCATCTTTATATGAAGCTCATAATACTCGAGTGCCTTTGCGGAGTTGCCCTGTTGTTTGTAAGCCTCCCAAAGATTTTTAGCCGCGCGACTGATCCCAAACGTGTAGCCTACGGATTGACTGAGTTCTACAGATTCGCGAAGGTTGGTTATGGCTTCATTGTATTTCTTTGATTTCAGATAGGTTTCACCGAGTGAGTTCAGTGAACCGATCGCATCCATTTTATTGCTCATGCTGAGACGAATAGCGAGGGCCTCTTTTTCATATTTCAGTGCGTCGTCGTAATTGCCAAGGGCGCGACTCAACATGCCGAAGTTCCCAATGGCAATAGCCAGCAGTTGTTTGTCGCTGAATTCTTTCGCGATCACCAGGCTTCGATCGGCAACTTTTCGGGCCCTGTCGAATTCTTTTCTATCGATAAGATCTTTAATGAGATTATTAAGTATACCTGCTTCGCCACGTTTCTCTCCGGCCTCGACGGCCATGGTCAATGCTTTCTCAAGATATTCCCTGTGAAGCTTGATCTCCTTCTGTGCGAAATAAACTCCGGCGATATTGTTGAGAATACGAGCTTGTCGTCTCTTGTCGTTCATCCTTTCGGCAACCTTCACGGCTTCGAAATAATTTGCAAGTGCTTTAGGAATATCACCCAGGGTATAAAACGCGAGGCCAACGTTGTTCAGCGACGCGTATAAACCAGCATCGTTCTTTGCTTCCCTGTTGATCTGTGTCGCCTCTTCGTAATACTTTATCGCACTTGCGAGGTCGCCGGTCTTCTTCGATACGAAACCAAGATTGGTAAGACACATTGCTTCGCCGGGTTTGTCGTCGATCTCCCGAAAGATCCCCAAAGCTTTTTCATACCATTCGATGGCACGCGGATTATTCGATTTATTTTCTTCTACGTATGCAAGGTTGTTGAGCGCAGTAGCATAATAATGCAGGTAGAAGTTTTTCAGTTTACCTGAGGCCTTCTCAGCGTTGTCCTTGCTGAGGTCCTGCATTTGAAGGCTGTATTTTTCGACCAGGGCATAGTCCGACGAGCTTACTTCTATGATAGCATCGAGTACTTTTAATTTGGTGGTGTCGTGATTCGCGTGCTGAAATGCATTCGTTAGCGAATCGAGTTGTCCAAAAGCAGAGCCTGAAATTAGAACGAGGATTGGGAGTAGTCGCACGCTAATTTGTGATTTGAAATTGAAGTTGTTAAACAATCCCTACGTTTCAACTCAAATCACAAATTACAAATTATCAATCAAACTGCCTCAAGCGCCTTCTTCGCATAGTCCAGACATTTCGCTACCTCTTTAACGGGAGTCGATCCTTCCGGAATATCATATTCGAGCTCGATGGTTCCCGGGAACTTGTACTTGTTCTTCTTCATGGTCTGAAGGATGTCGGCGATCGGCGTCGACCCCTGGCCCCACGGAAGATTCGCGCCGCGCCCCTCAGGAGTCGTCGGCGTACGGTCCTTCAGATGGAGACTGGCAAGACGCTCGTGATACTTGATGATCGCGGGAACCGGGCTCTTCCCCGTGCCCGCATAATAATGGCCGCAATCGAGATTCACCGCGTTCCCTTTCGATTGCGCGAGAACCGCGTCCCAGGCCGTTTCCGTGGCCTGTTCGTGCGCGTGATACGCGGCCACCATGCCATGTTTCAGCGCCGTGTCGCCAAGACGCTGCGTGAAAGGCGTCGGTTCTTCGGGAAGTTCGAGACTCACCTGCTTCGCTCCCATTGCCTTCGAGATTTCGAAGAAATAGTCAAATTCCGCATCGGACATTCCGTCGGAAGGTGTGAGCTTATGGCAATAAATCTCGACGCCCGCGTCGTTGTAAAGCTTGCGGAATTCTTTGAACTTGTCCATCGACGCGGAG
>CAZBCP010000008.1:0-273974 GCA_964490505.1 uncultured Ohtaekwangia sp.
AGGTAGAATTATATTTAATGCATAGCGTTATTAGCATCGGGCTGAATCTAAGATTTTTGCTTCGATTATCTTCACTTGAATTGAGGCAATAATGCTGGCAATTAAATTCAGGCTGCTTGGGAATTCACGACCCGTAAGCTAAGGAAATTGGCTTAAAAAGCAGCATTTTGGGCTCTATCGCCATAAGTACATTTTTTGATACCGTTATAATAACATAGGTCGCATTCCTTAGTCTCTGGCGGTTGTCAATGTTGGTTATGAGTGTTGGGTGCGCGTTTCGTCGCGACATGTTATCGCAACATGTCATCGCGTCCCTGGCTACAACGAGCGCACCAACCTCAGTGAGCGACGCGATCCCAGCGTTTTGAAACCGGATCCCGCCGAACCTGATCACAGGTCGCATTCCATAGTCACTGGCGGGATGACATTGAGGGATACATAGGTCGCATTCCATAGTCTCTGGCGGGATGACATTGAGGGATACGTAGGTCGCATTCCACAGTCTCTGGCGGGTGACAATGAGAGATAGACGAATGGGTGCGCCTTTCGTCGCAACATGTCACATTTAGAGATACGTGAACTTGCGTGCGTCGTACCACTTACAGACTGGATACAAACTCACTACGATCAGCACCCATATAACATAAACCCATACCAACGTCACTCCACCATCTGGTGTAATACCTCCGAACGACTTATCGAAATGGAAGTCGATCTCCGACAACGACTTACCCGTCTTCCACATCAGGTGAATGAGCGCGGTGAAGTGTATCCAGTAAAAATGAAGGAGGAAGTAAAACAACGGTACCCGGCCAAACACCTCTGCCGGCTTCAGCCACTTCGTGTTCAACGTTTCAAACCACGACAACAGGATCAAGAGCGGACCAACCGTTATCAGCGTATACAACAGCGAAACCGGGTTCTTGGTGACATTGAAAAAACTAAGAACAGTATACAAAGTCCCACGAGGGTTACTTGCCCACGGAACAGGATCGCCATATACATTCACCCATCGCAAAATGAAGAACAACACGATCGACAGTATTCCCAGTTGCATCAGGAGTCTGCGGCGTAAAACAGGATCGTACTTATCGCCATACATCCTGCCGGTAACGTAGCCGAACATCATAATACCAAGCCAGGGAATGATCGCGTATGAAGAAATGAATGCCGGTGGAACGAAGCCGACCGTCATCGTGATCGTCCACAACGGGCCGAGCTGAAGACCGACCAGTGCATCGTGACCCACAATGATCAGCAAAGAGATAGCGAGTATCGCCCGGTATGGAAGAAAGATCACTCCAGCCATGCAAACCATGCACCATCCTATCAGCCAAAGGATACTGAAGATGGTCATGTCGTAGTAGAAGTTGAAGAAGAACCCGAAGCGCAACACCACCAGGTCGAGGAAGATCAGCCAGAAGCCCCGTGTCAGTAAGTACTTGACGAGCTCGCCTTTGCCGCGCTTGCGAAGATTGATGTTGATCGAGATACCGGACAGAAGAACAAATGCCGGCGCGCAGAAGTGTGTGATCCATCGTGTCGCGAAGATGGCTGGCGATGTTTGCGTGAGATCGGTCGGGCTGAAGATGAACGCCGGGATGTGAAAGTAATCACGGGTGTGATCGAGCGTCATTACGATCATAATGAGGCCCCGAAGGAGATCGATGGAGTTTACGCGGTTCTTCTGTTCCATGATCAAGGATCGTGAATTACGAAATGGGTATGGGCGGTTGGCAAAACTACCAGTGAAATAACTAACTTCCTGATCGTATGAAAAATCTGACTTGCATCTTATTGCTACTGACAGCGATCTCTGGCCAGGCCCAACAAAAGAAACTTCGACTTGGTGTTGCCGGTCTCACGCACGGCCACGTGGTCTGGATCCTCGACCGAGCCGATGATGGAGACCTCGACGTTGTCGGGATTGCCGAACCCGATAAAGCGCTTGCCGAAAAGTATCTCGCCAAGTATAAGCTACCCATGTCGCTCTGGTATCCCTCCGTACAGGAGATGCTCGACAAAGCGAAACCCGAAGCAGTTACAACATTCACCAGCACCTACGATCACCTCGATGTTGTCAAAGAATGTGCTAAACGAAAAGTGCATGTGATGGTGGAAAAGCCCCTCGCCGTTAGCGTCGATCACGCAAAGCAAATACAGGAGCTCGCGCGAGCCAACAACATTCATGTGATCACCAACTACGAAACAACGTGGTATGATACCAATCGGAAGATTGAACAAATAAAGGCACAGAATACGATCGGGCCGCTTCGCAAGATCGTTGTGCACGATGGACACGAAGGCCCGAAAGAGATCAATGTGCCAAAAGAATTCTTCGATTGGCTTACCGACCCTGTGAAGAATGGCGGTGGTGCGATTATGGACTTCGGTTGTTATGGTGCGAACCTTATCACATGGTTGATGGATGGACAACGTCCAACGTCTGTAACGGCAGTCACACAAACTATCAAACCCGATATCTATCCGAAGGTCGATGACGAAGCGACTATAGTCGTCACGTATCCGCAGGCCCAGGGGATCATCCAGGCATCATGGAACTGGCCCATGGGGAGAAAGGACATCGAGATATATGGAAAGACCGGCTGGCTCATTGCCGATCGCAACGAATCGAAACTTAAAGTCTCTTCGAAGTCCCCGGTCGAAGCAACTCCCGGCGGTGCTTCAGGCGATCCATTCAAATATCTTGCTGGGGTTGTCCACGGAGATATCAAGCTCTCGCCTACCGACCTGTCGGCGTTAGAGAACAACGTTATCGTTGTCGAGATACTTGAAGCCGCAAAGAAGTCAGCGAAAGAAGGAAAGACAGTTGTAATCAAGTAGCGCAAAGGATACGCGGCGTAAGCAAAGGTCGCAAGCCTCCGCGTCCCTGGCCCCTCAGCGTATCGTCTGCGAAAACAACCTAGTGAAGGCTGAACTTACTGTCTTTTGTAATAAACTTATCCGTGTCTCCAATGCGGAATGGCTCCGCCGGAAATCCTTCTTTATTAAAGAGGTTGCACTCGCCGGCATCGTCGGCCCAGCCGTAGTGAACGATCTTAATATCTTTCAGATCCGACTTCAATAAGATCCTGTCGCCATCGATGAAGGCTTGCGATGGATAGAACTTTCCATCGGCGCCGGCCACTTCGAAGCCACGAATGTATCCGTACTTATCGTTGGTCGCTAAACCACCGGCGACGTTGTGAAATTCGACATACCATTGGCCGCCATCTTTCAAGAGCTTCTCTCCTCTTGGTCCGCGCGATACTACATTCTTTCCATAAGTATCTGCCAATGCGATCGCTGCGAGGCGTAAGCCAACATCAAGTTTATTACGTGGATGAATATCGTTGCGATCGCCGATGTCGATCGTGACCGCCATTCCCGTGTTCGGCAACTTTAAGGTAGACGCCTGTGCCTCGCGCAGCTCTGCCCACGAGCTTCCTTTTTCACTATTCCCATTGTCGGCATTCCAGCTCGAGAGCTGTACGAAGTAGAATGGGAAATCGCCCTGTCCCCAATGCTTGCGCCAGTCGGTGATCATCAATGGAAATGCTGTCCTGTACTGATATGCACGTTCTGCGTTTGCTTCACCCTGGTACCACAGCGCTCCTTCTATCGTGAATGGGATCAACGGATTTATCATAGCGTTGTAAAGCAGCGTCGGGTAATCGTTAGGACCAACAGACGTTGCTCCCTGTACTGATTCGATTTGATATTTCCATGTGCCATTGAGTGGAACATCGTTGGAGTCGATAAGCAGGTGAAGCATTTTGGCGTCTCCATGGATCCCACCACCACCGCCGGTGTCGTTAACTCTCACAACGATAACATTCTTACCTGCTCTAAGAATTCCTTCTTTCACTTTATACTCACGAAGTTTGTTCCATTCGTTATGCGTTGCCCCGACCTTGACACCATTCAAGTAAGTTTCATCGGAGTCGTCCACCATGGCTACCCACAAGCTTGCTTCTTTACCGGCGTCGGATTGCCGCAGGTCGAATGTTTTTCTTAACCAAACTGCTCCATCGAGGTTGGGCCATGATTGCGCCTCCCATAAACCGGGAATGTTCATCGTTGGCCAGCGACTATCGTCTGTATCAAAGGCATACCAGGAAGAGACCTCTTGCGGCGAAGGAGGAAAATGTTGCTGAACGCCGGCGAGTCGCGATGCCATTGCCTGTTCCTTTTGCTTAGCGATCGACTCAAGATCCAGTTGGGGCATCCCTTCGATCATAGTCCGAAATTCCTCACTACTCTGAAAGCCCTCGCGACTTGTCCATGTTTCCGAATGTGTTCCACCCCACGACGTGTTGATCAATCCGACGGGTACATTCAATTCTTTACTGATCTTCTCTGCAAAGAAATATCCCACCGCAGTGAAGTCGGCAACAGTCTCGGGAGAACAAACTTTCCAATCACCCGACTTGATATCATCCATCGGGAGAGCGGCTACGGCGTTGGGAACTTTAATATGACGTATCTGTGAATTGCTCGCCGATGCGATCGCTGCTTGCGCATTATCCGTTGCACGAACCGGCCATTCCATGTTCGACTGACCCGAGCAGATCCAAACTTCCCCTACCAGAACGTTCTTATAGTTGACAGAGCCTGACTTCGCGGTAACGTTCAATTCGTATGGACCACCAGCCACTTCCTGTGCAAGAACAACTTTCCACTTTCCGTCTTTACCGGCTGCTATTGTTTTCGATTGACCATGAAACTTAACCGTAACTTTTTCTTTAGGAGATGCCCATCCCCAGACGTTGATCGGCTTGTTGCGCTGCAATACCATATTGTCGCCAAAGACTTTCGGAAGTCGAACTTGCGCGAACGATATACATACCGTAAGCAGGCATAGAACTGTCAGTTGTAGGCTCCTCATAGAGGTTACGTTTAGATGTTTTTGAGTTTAAATAAAGCATATATTAGGACAAACACACCCCAAATTTTATGAGCTTTTCTGATGTATTCTATCTATTCCTCCTATTCGTCGGTGTCATTATCTTCTTCAAGTTCTTCGTCACAGTCCGGCAAGGGACCATCGGAGTGATCACCATTTTCGGAAAGTATCGCCGTATCCTTCGTCCCGGGTTGAACATGCGGATACCGATCATCGAGGTTATTTACTCCAGGATCTCAGTACAAAACCAGTCGGTGGAATTGTCGTTCCAGGCGACCACATCCGACCAGGCAAACGTGAGCTTCAAGGCGATGCTTCTCTTCTCGGTTTTGAACCAGGAAGAGGAGACGATCAAGAATGTCGCATTCAAATTCACTGATAGTGAGAGCTTTATGACAGCACTCGTTCGCACGATCGAGGGTTCGATCCGGAGTTTCGTGGCTACGAAGAAGCAGCATGAGATCCTTGCGCTACGCACTGAGATCGTCCAGGAAGTAAAGAGCCAATTAGACCATACACTCAGTGGGTGGGGTTATCACCTGATCGACTTGCAGTTGAACGATATCGCGTTCGATGAAACAATCATGAAATCGATGGCTAAAGTGGTGGCCAGCAACAACTTAAAGGCCGCGGCGGAGAATGAGGGCCAGGCACTGCTGATCACCAAGACCAAGGCTGCCGAAGCTGAAGGAAATGCAATTAAGATCGCAGCCGAGGCCGAGAAGATCGCTTCGCAGCTTCGTGGACAGGGCGTGGCGCTTTTCCGTGAGGAGGTGGCAAAAGGTATGAGCCATGCGGCGAAGGAAATGGAAAACGCTAAACTGGATTCCAGCTTTATCCTCTTCTCTATGTGGACCGAGTCGATCCGTCACTTTGCAGAGACAGGCGAAGGCAACACGATCTTCCTGGATGGTTCGCCCGAGAACATGCAAAGAACCTTGCAGCAGCTGGTTTCCGTGAGCCGCGGCGGTGGACTAAATACTGCAGAAAAGGGTAAAAACTAACTTTCCATCCCGCACCAGGCTCAATAACGCTTCCCTTTACCATATCGTGCGGGGATTGTTCCACGTGAATCCCATAAGTAGCTCCATTTCAGCTATTTATGGGATTTCATCGAAAGCTAAAATAATTAGCGCTACTTATCGTTAGCTAATATTTTTAGCGTATATTGCCCTGCATGAACAGGGCAGTAATTCACATGGATCTCGACGCCTTTTTTGTGGCTGTCGAGTGCAAGCTCAACCCGTCGCTGAAAGGCCGGCCGTTGATCGTCGGGGGACAGAGTCGCCGGGGTGTAGTTACTTCCTGCAGCTATGAGGCCAGGCGGTTTGGGGTGCACGCCGCCATGCCCATGTATTTGGCTTTGCAGTTATGCCCGGACGCTAAGGTGATCTCGGGCGACGTGGAGGCGTATACCCGCCATTCCCACGAGGTGACCCAGATCATAGCCGAGCGAGCGCCTGCGTTCGAGAAAGCCTCTATCGATGAGTTTTATGTGGATGCGAGCGGGATGGACCGGTTCTTCGGGGCATTTAAGTGGGCGAAGGAATTGCAGAAGACGATCATTAAAGAGAGCGGGCTGCCGATCTCCATGGGGATGTCGGTGAACAAGACTGTATCGAAGATCGCTACGGGTGAATTCAAGCCGCTGGCGACGAAGCTTATTGAGGAGGGTAAAGAACAGTTGTTCCTGGATCCGCTGGCGGTCGAAAAGATCCCTATGATCGGGAAGCAGACGGCGGGCTTTCTTCATGACATGGGCGTGAAGACGGTCCAGACACTGCGAGAGATGCCGCTTAAGTTTTTGGTGAGCGCGTTTGGCAAGAATGCTGTATCGCTTTGGAACAAGGCGCATGGTATCGATCACTCCCCGGTTGTTCCATATAGCGAACAGAAATCCATATCGACGGAGTCTACATTTTCTGAAGACACGATCGACACGAAGAAGCTCAAGTCTATTATTACGGCGATGGTCGAGAAGATCGCGTTCCAGTTACGTGAGCAACGCAAGCTAACGTCGTGTGTGACGGTGAAGATCCGTTATTCAAACTTCGATACGGAGACGAAGCAGATGCATATCCCCTACACGTCGTCGGATCATGTGCTGCTGAAGTGCGCGACGGAGCTTTTCGAGAAGCTTTACAACCGACGGATGTTGATACGATTGGTGGGTGTGCGACTGAGTGGCATGGTTCAGGGGAGTCACCAGATAGATCTGTTCAATGATACTGAGGAGAACATTAATCTGTATGAAAGGATGGACATCATTCGTCATCGTTTCGGTGCAGACAAGCTGATGCGTGCAGTGACGATTGATGTGAATAAGAGGGTGAAGATGACGATGAATATGTTTAAGGGGTGAACGCGAAGCGTTCAAAAGTTCAATGTTCAGTGTTCGGGGTTGGCGCGCAAGTACTTAATGAGCCCACGCGTTAATGCCTTAACTCGGTCAGTTTTTGCGTGAAGTTGCTGGAGGGTCTCTGGCGATGAATAGTTCAAGTGATCAAAAAGATATAACATGCTCTTTACTTCCATGCATGAACTCTGCGAGATCTCCAGAAACCTTGCAAACTCTCGGTTGCTTTCACGTCCGAACCCCTCCGCAATATTGTTCATAACTGAGATCGCTGCACGCCGAACCTGGTCACGTGCTCCAAAATCTTTGGAGAGTGGCCCATCTTTTGAAATTAAATACACGCCGACAACCAATTGTTTTGCCTCCTGCCAGCATTCCAAATCTTCAAATTTTCGAATTGCGCTCATGCATTCTAATTTGACTAAAGCTAAAGACATTGGAGCACCTATCGATCAAGAAAACCTGACGTCTTTCGAGCAACGTCGAACCCAGCACGTTGAACCCAGAACGTTGAACCCTGAACGTTGAACCCAGAACGCTAACCATGTACCTCAACGTCCACACCCATTTCAGCTTCAAATACGGAACCCTCTCTCCATTAAAACTCTGGGAGCTCTGTAAGCAACTAAAGGTCGGTAAGATCATCGTGACCGAGATCAACAACACCGCATCGTACGTCGAGATGCTGAGGATCGCCGAAGAGAACCGCAGCGAATACGACCTGGAGATCGCCGTGGGTATGGAGTTTCGAGAAGACCATCAGCTTCGGTTCATCGCCCTCGCCAAAAACAACAAAGGCTTCGAAGAGATCAACCGATATCGAAGTCATCTCAATAATGAGGCTCTTCCCGTTCCCGTACGAGCGCCGGAGTTCAAAGAAGTGTTTGTCATCTACCCTTACAGCGACGGATCCAACTTCGATCTCCTTCGCGACAACGAGTTCTTCGGTGTTCGAGCATCGCAGCTCACGAAGTTTCGCCTCGCTCCTACGCAACATCATCAACAATGTGTGATCCTTCATCCCGTTACGTTCAACGACAAGCGGTCCCACAACATTCACCGGCTCCTCTCCGCCATCGAACACAACACCCTGCTCAGCAAACTCGCGCCACATCAGCAAGCACATCCCGACGAGGTCATGATCTCCGAAAAAGAGCTCGCCGAAAAATTTGAAAGCTTCCCGGCAATCGTCAGCAACACGAAGAAGATCCTCGGCTCTTGCACATTTCAATCGACGCTCGGAGTCGATAAGAATAAGAAGACCATCTTCGGGACTGCCGATGAAGACTGGGAGATGCTGAAGTCGCATGCAGAGACCGGCTTCGTAAAACGCTACGATCCAAACGACCTCGTAGCACGCGAGAGACTTCAGCGCGAGCTGGAGGTCATCAAAATAAAGAACTTCTGTCCGTACTATCTTATTGCATTCGACCTCGTTCGGTTCGCCGAGAGCCGGGGCTTCGACCATGTGGGTCGTGGCAGCGGTGCCAACAGCCTGGTGGCTTATTGTCTTGGCATTACCGATGTGGACCCGATTGAGCTGGATCTTTACTTCGAGAGATTCCTGAATACCGAACGGACGTCACCACCGGACTTCGACCTCGACTTTTCATGGAAGGACCGCGATGCGATCTATGAATACCTCTTCAATCGATATACGAGAGATCATATTTGCTTGCTCGGAACTCATGTTACGCTGCAGAAACGATCGGTGTTGAGGGAGTTGGGTAAAGTTTTCGGTTTACCAAAAGAAGAGATCGACAACATCGTCGACTATCCCGAGGAACATCGGAAACGAGATGAGATCACCGAGCTTGTGTTCCGCTATGCAGATTACATGATGGAGATGCCTTCGAATCTTTCGATCCATGCCGGCGGTGTCTTGATCTCGGAAGAACCGATCTATGCATATACCACGACGGCGCTTCCGCAAAAAGGATATCCTGTTGCACATCTCGAAATGCACATGGCAGAGGATATCGGGTTATATAAGCTGGACGTGTTGAGTCAGCGCGGACTCGGGCACATCAAAGAGACCGTCCGGATCGTGAAACAAAATCGCGGTGAAGATGTCGATGTCTATCGCTTCAGGGATTTCAAGAAAGATGAAAAAGTAAGAGAACTCCTTCGAAGCAGTCGCGCTATGGGATGTTTTTATGTCGAGTCGCCGGCTATGCGGATGCTGTTGGGAAAGCTGCGATGCGAGGACTACCTGACGCTGGTCGCGGCGAGCTCGATCATCAGGCCGGGTGTGGCGAGCTCCGGTATGATGCGAACGTATATCGAAAGATTTCACGCAACACGAAATGGCAAGGGCTACGAATCGGTTCATCCGTTGATGGATGAGCTGATGAAGGAGACGTTCGGCGTGATGGTGTACCAGGAAGATGTGATAAAAGTAGCGCATCATTTTGCGAAGCTTACACTTACCGAGGCCGACGTGCTTCGGCGTGGGATGTCGGGCAAGTACAGGTCGCGTCGTGAGTTCGAGCGAGTTCGCGAGAGGTTCTTCAGCAACTGTGAAAAGATCGGTTATCCGAAGGCCGTCACTGATCGCGTGTGGTATGAGATCGAAAGCTTTGCAGGATATTCGTTTGCCAAAGGACATTCGGCGAGCTACGCTGTTGAAAGTTACCAGAGCTTGTTCCTGAAGGCCTATTATCCATTGGAGTTTATGGTGGGCGTGATCAATAACTTCGGCGGATTTTATTCAACCGAATTCTATTTTCATGAGGCTCGGATGAGTGGTGCCACGATTGAAGCGCCGTGTGTCAACAACGGCGAATATCACACATGCATCAAAGGATCGACGATCTACGTAGGCTTCATTCACATTAAGAGCCTCGAATCGAAAGTGTCGCAGGAGATAGCGGTCGAGCGGCAACGCAATGGTCCATTCAAGTCACTCAATCATTTTCTTCGGAGGATCGATCCCGGTCTCGAACAGGTCCGGGTGCTGATACGAGTCGGCGCCTTTCGTTTTACGGGCAAGACAAAACAGAAGCTCCTTTGGGAGGCAATGTTGTTTTACAGCGAAGCGAAGGTGAGAATACCGACGAGCATCGACTTATTTGATACGGAGCCGAAGGAATATCCCCTGCCCCACTTCGAAGTGAATGTTATCGAAGATGCGTTCGATGAGATGGAATTGATCGGGTTTCCATTGAACGATCCGTTCCGCTTGCTTCCCGATAAGGATTATGGAGATACGATTGCCCGTGAGCTGGGTAATAAACTGCAGAAGAATGTTTCGATCGTCGGTTATTTAGTAACCACTAAAGACACCCGCACACGCAGCGGGCAGATGATGCACTTTGGAACATTTTACGATTGTAACGGCGAGATCTTCGATACCGTCCATTTTCCAAACACCACGCAGCGATATCCTTTCCGCGGTCGCGGTTTCTATCGCATGAACGGCAAGGTTGTAGAGGATCACGATGTGATGATGATCGAAGTATCTAACATGGAAAAGATCCCGATGATAAATAAGCGCGACATGCCAGTCGACATGGCAAGCAGATCACAGCTCTTATCGGGTTCGAAATTGAATGGTCCCTCCTATGGGACCCGAAGAGAATGATCAAATATAACATGCAGGTCCCGCACCCGACTACGAAGAGCAAAGCGTTACTCAAAACACGCGGGACCCTCCGGATATTAAAATTCGCACGGTATTCCTGACTACGCCACGTGCTATGCGAGCGACGATAGCTCCTGATTTCTACTTTGACATAATGTACTACGTCTACATTCTGTCAAATCGATGGCACACTGTATTCTACACTGGCGTTACCAACAATATCCATCTCTATTTTATCTTTATCAGACTACTCCAACACCACCTTCTTCAGATAATAGCCCTTCGGGTCGATCTGGGGCGGGCCGTTATTCGAGGTGATCGAGATCCCCGTCTTGTTCACAAGCTTACGCTCGATCTTTCCATCTACACTGATGTCCAATGGCAATACTCCTTCGTAGTTCAACAGCTTCACGGTGTAACTATTATCCGCCGTCTGCTTCACATCGATTTCAAGTTTATTGATCGTACGCAAATAAAGATCAAACAAAGGTTTCAGATCCTCGTTCGCGGCCGCCGAAAAATGCTTCTCAACATCATCAGTCACGACCGTATTGTCGTAAGTATACCTGGGGTCTGTCGCGAACTTCTTCAGCGCCGGGAAGAAAATACTATCACCGATCACATATCTTAAAGTGTGCATGAAGAACGCACCCTTGCCATAAATGTCTGCCTGGTAAGCATCGTCGGAGTCAACCGCCTCGCCCTGCACCACCGGCTTTATGTTTTGAGTGGCACGACCTGTTTGACGCATCCGGGCGAGATACGCTTCCTCTCCTTCCATCTCACGGGTGAACAGCGCATCACCGAAGCTGCAGATGCCTTCCTGTATCCACATGTGTCCCCAGTCGCGGTTCGTTACCTTGTTCGCCCACCATTCGTGACCGAACTCATGATGCATAAGCCAGTCAAAATCTTTTCCACCCAATTGTGTGAACTTGAATTTGTTTCCATAGGCGATCATCGTCTGATGTTCCATTCCAAGGTGGGGCGTTTCAGCAATGCCTATCTTTTCCTTCACCCAGGGATATTCACCAAAATATTTCTCCAGCACACGACATGAACGTTCTGTGAAGTCAAGTAACCGATCTGCATTGTCTGCATGTTCTTCCAGGATATAAAAATCCATTGGAACTTTATGATTATCGATGGTGGTGTACGTCCTGCTCACCTTCTTATACTTGCCGATGTTGAACACAAGACAATAATTACTGATCGTGTATTTGGTGCTCCAGTGAAATGTCGTCGTGCCTTTTCCATATTCATTAGTCTTTGTCTTCTTCAACAGGCCAGGCGCTGTTGCCGTCAACCCGGTTGGCACTGTAAGGATCATGTCGGCACCCTCGTTGGGTTCATCACTCGGATGATCCTTGCAAGGGAAGTAGATCTTTCCACCCTCGTCCTGGCAGGTGACAGAGATCCATGGATTGCCATGCTCATCCTTCGCCCACTGAAATCCACCGATCCATGGCGGCCTGGCAGCAACGCCCGGCTTGCCATTATACGACACTTTCACTTCGTAGTCGCCTGGAGCAAATGATCTGGTTCCTCTTATTGTAAGAATATCCTTATCGCTGTGCTCGAAAGTTGTCTTTTTGTTATTGACTGTCGTCGCTGTCGTTGTTAAGCCGTGCCAGAAGTCGAGCACGATCACCGGCGTTTCGGCTGTCAGTTTCATCTTCACCACCGTAAATCCGGAGATCGATTCCGAGGTGGGATCGACAACCAGGTTGATCGTGTAATGACGAATATCCATGATCGCCTGCTCGGGCTTCAAGGCTCCGCCCGAACGGAGGTTCTGTGCAACAACAGTGAACGAGATCAAAAACAGAAGTGCTAAGAGGCGCATATGTATTTTTAAAGTGAGCGGATGTTGATGCAAGGTAAGAATGACATTGGAATTTGTTTCTATATTGGTTGATGAGCCTTCGATCATGCTACGCAACTTTGTTTGTTGCAAGTTCCATCCACTGCTTCGCACAGTCTCCAATAGTGGAGCTAACTGCGCAAGACGATCACAAGAGAATGATGGATCTGCTAGGCATGACATCCATTCGTCCTGGTGCGAACGGCCGCGACCTGCAGGCTCCGAACGCAGTCAACTACGATGAATCGAAGGTGTTGCCGATGGAAAAGCTTCCCGATCCGCTCACACTGAAGAACGGAAAGAAAGTAACGAAAGAAAAAGTGTGGTGGACTGAACGTCGCCCCGAGATCGTCGAAGACTTCGACCGCGAAATACTGGGACGCGTTCCCGCAAACGTACCGGCCGTTGGCTGGAGACTGATCAGTACAACACAAGACACCGTTGGCGGTAAAAGAGTGCTCGTACGAAAGCTCCTCGGTCACGTCGACAATTCCTCCTATCCGTCAATTAACGTTGATATCGATCTGACGCTCGCGACACCGATCGATGCTATCGGACCCGTTCCCGTTATTCCCGTTCCCGTTATTATGGAGCTCGCATGGGTGTGGCCGCCGGGGAGTCGTCCGCCACAAGCAAACACTCCCGGACCTACATGGCAGGAACAGGTTGTCGCAAAAGGTTGGGGCTATGCACAGGTCGTCCCGGTAAGTATTCAGGCCGACAATGGCGCTGGCCTTACGCACGGCATCATCGGTTTATGTAATAAAGGTCAGCCCCGCAAGCCCGACGATTGGGGCGCACTTCGTGCATGGGCATGGGGTGCGAGCCGCGCGCTCGATTATTTTGAGACGGACAAGAGCGTAGACACGAAACGCGTAGGCATCGAAGGACATTCGCGTTACGGCAAAGCAGCTGTCGTTGCGATGGCTTATGATTCGCGATTCAGGATCGGCTTCATAAGCTCATCCGGTGAGGCGGGCCTTAGTTTGTATCGAAGAAATTTCGGCGAGATCGTTGAGAATGTTGCAGGGCCAGGTGAGTATCATTGGATGGCTGGCAACTTTCTAAAGTATGCAGGCACACTTCAGTGGAGCGACCTTCCCATCGATGCACATGAGCTCATTGCATTGTGTGCGCCAAGGCCTGTGTTCATCAGCGTGGGCGACGATGGCGATCAATGGGCCGATCCGAAAGGCATGTTCCTTGCAGGAGTTTATGCCGGTCCAGTGTATCGCCTCTTAGGCAAGAAAGATTTGGGTACAAGTGAATATCCCGCGAGGGAAGTTGGCCTGATGGATGGAGAGATCTCGTTCAGACAGCATAGTGGTGGACACACACCAGGTCCTAATTGGCCATATTTCCTCGAGTATGCGGCAAAGTATTTTAAGAAATGAGAGTTCTATTAATCACGTGCTTTTTAGTCTTCAGTATTAGTTCCTTTTCACAGAAAGTGAATTGGAAGAAGGTCAATGTTCTTGTTTACACAAAAAATGGAAAGGGCTATGTTCACGACAATATCCCGTTTGCAGTTGAGGCGCTGAAGAAGCTCGCTCATGAATATGGGTTCACTGTTGTGATCACCGACGATCCCTCTAAGTTTACCGATCAGAATCTTGCTAACTATAATCTGCTCGTGTTCCCGAGCACCAACCAGGATGTTTTCGATACTGACGAACAACGGGTCGCGTTCAGAAGGTACATAGAGGCGGGCGGCGGATTTGTCGGACTTCATTCGGTTATCGGGACTGAGCGAAGCTGGGACTGGTTCAAGAAAATGTTGGGCGGAACATTCTCGTGGCATCCTGCTTTCCAAAAATACACCGTACGGATCATCGATGCGGGTCATCCTTCCATGGCCGGCCTTCCAACAACGTGGGAACGCAACGACGAATGCTACTTCGTGAAGGAAATGTACCCCGGCATTCGTCCAATAATGGCACAGGATCTAACCACGCTCGACAAAAAAGATAGTGTAAGGATCAAAGCATCTTCGGGACCTTATGGCCAACTATATCCCGCTGCATGGTATCAATATTATGATGGAGGAACGATATGGATCTCGGCACTCGGCCACGACAAAGGAGATTATTCGGATCCTTTGTTCATAAAGCATTTTATGAACGGGATTACCTGGGTTGCGTCGAGTGTAAAGAAACTCGACTATTCTAAAGCCTATGCAAAGTCGCGCGACGAAACCCTGAACTCTGAACCCTGAACCCTGAACCCTGAACTTTGATTAGTATATTTAGTAAAAAACGATGTTGAAACTTCCCTCGTGTTTTCTGGCTCTGTTTATGGTTTTCGGCTGCAGCCCCAAATCCACTAACGAAGAATCTACCGGCAAACCCGTGCGATTGATAACCGTAGACCCCGGTCACTTTCACGCCGCCCTTATTCAAAAGGTAATGTACAGCGACATCGACACAACGGTATATGTCTATGCACCGGAAGGTCCCGATGTCAAGATGTATCTCAATCTCATTAATTCATACAACTCCAGGGCCGAAGATCCTACCGATTGGAACGAGGTCATCTTTACAGGAGATCATTTCTTCGAGCGAATGATCGCCGAGAAAAAAGGCAACGTGGTCGTGCTCGCGGGAAATAACGCACGTAAAACGGAATACATTCTGAAATCACTCGATGCCGGTTTGAATGTATATGCCGACAAGCCCATGGTCATCGACGCTGCAGGCTTCGAAGACCTCAAGAAAGCTTTCGATATAGCGCAAAAAAATAACCTGCTCTTGTATGACATCATGACCGAACGGTTCGAGATCACCACCATGTTGCAACGCGAACTCTCCCGCATGCACAACATATTCGGTGAACTGGAAAAAGGTACACCAGAAAATCCAGCTATCACCAAAGAAAGCGTCCATCATTTCTATAAGATGGTTTCAGGAAGCGTCCTCACGCGGCCTGCCTGGTTCCTCGATACCCAACAGCAAGGCGAGGGCATTGTCGATGTAATGACACACCTCGTCGATCTCGTACAATGGGAAGCATTCCCGGAAGAAACTCTCGATTACAAGAAAGACATCACCATCACATCCGCCCGCCGCTGGACCGCCGATATCCCATTGAGTAAATTCAAGACGATCACCAAACTCGATGGCTTCCCCGACTACCTTAAGAAAAACGTGGTGAGTGATTCGATCCTGAAAGTTTCGAGTAATGGTGAGATAAACTACCAGTTGCGCGGGATCAATGCAAAAACGTCGGTGATCTGGAACTACGAGTCTAAAGACAACTCGGGCGACACGCACTATTCGATCATGCGTGGCACAAAAGCCAATCTCGTGATCAAACAGGGGCCGGAAGAGAAATATAAAGTTACGTTATACATCGAGCCGGTTATCAAGGTGAACAGGGCTTACGAAGAGGAAGTAACTCACGCATTCACCAATCTTCAAAAGTACTACGACGGCATAGAGCTCGTGAAAACGAAGACCGGTTGGATGGTCTCCATACCCGACAAATACAAAGAAGGCCATGAAGCGCACTTCGGCCGAGTTACCGAAAGGTTCATCGATTATCTGGTTCGTCGCGATATGCCCGTCTGGGAAGTCCCGAACATGCTTGCGAAGTATTATACCACAACGCAAGCACTGGAGATGTCGAAGAAGTGATCCTACTTGCTGATCTGTTTCTTTAAGGCGTCAATCTCCTTGTTCTGCTTATCGTTTTGTTCTTTCAGATCGATCACATAGAGCGTTAGCTCTTCGATTTTTTTCAAAAGAAGAAGATTCATTTCCCCAACCTGCACACCGTTCGTCTCCATCTCTTTTGCCGATGGTATCTCTGGCAGGTGCTTGTTTGCTTTTATGTATGATTTCACATCGTCAATTGACGGCAATGCATAGGTGCTTTCAAAAACATAGTCTGGCCCGGGCACAGAAAGATCTACCCTGATCTCTTCGGCATGGATCTTTCCTTTAACGGTAAGCTTCTCGTCGGGTGATGTTGTACCGACGCCGATCTTTCCGCCAACAAAAAAATTAGGGGTGCTGCTTGTACCGTAACCATTTCCTGCAGCCTCGAGATATAAACTACCATTAGTATATCTTAATTGATGGGCGATCACACCGTGATGATGCAAAAACACTGTTGCCTGGCCAGAGGTGCTGGTCGGATTGGTGCCGCCCACTTCCATACTGTAAGCATTCGCACCACCGGCACCGGTCGGATATGTAGCGAAGTAGCTTCTACCGGTGCTTCCGATCCTCATCGCCTCCGTTTTCGTTAATGTGTTTTGACTTCCTACCTCAAATGAAATCCCGCTATATCCGCCGAGATGCAATCTGTCGTCCGAGTCGTTGCGATACACCAAATAGCCGCCAAGGTTGTCATCCGAGAACACAAGGCCTGTAGAGGATCCGTTGTTCATCGATGTCCTGAACTGCATCACACCGCCATTGGCCACATCGACCGCTATCCTGGACTCGCTAATAAGACCAAAGGGAGAAATCGGAGCGCCGTCCTGGAGATGGAAATTTACAAGAGGAGTTGTGAGCCCCTGGCCGATCTTATCCATGAAGTAATTTACTTTGCCTGTTTCGGCCTGGCGAAAACCGCCATCGACATACAACGATACCTGGCCGCTAACCGACGAGAGGCCGAACGTCATATCTCCTGTGCTGTTGTATTGAATCCCTGCACCTGAAGATGGCCATTGCCCCGTGCTTCCGATGGCCCATGGAGTTGTAAGTTGCGCTTTTGCTACGTTGCCTAATGCAGGCATCATCAGCATGATCAGTATCAATCGTTTCATAAATGGAGGAGTTTACTCCAACCAATTTATGACGAAGTGACTATTGAATGTTCACAACACTACCCCTTGTATTTGCATACCCTGGTTGGCCGCCCCCTACTGTTATCGGGTACTCACCGGGTTTTATCGACTTTATTCCTTTTTCGTCATACGTCGCAAAAGCATCGTCGCGCAATTCAAACGTTACAGCTTCGCTTCCACCCGCTCGTATCTTTATCCTTTTGAAGGCTGCCAGCGCGCGTTTAGGTCCCGTGCCTGAAACATAAACCTGTACTACTTCATCGCCGTCCATCTTACCCGTGTTCTTAACCGTTACGCTCACCTTCTTCCCCTCTACCTTCAAGTCGCTATAATCGAACGTGGTATAGCTCAAGCCATAACCGAACGGATATAACGGCTTGCCTTCGAAGTAGCGATACGTGTGTCCTTTCATGTGATAGTCATCGAACGGCGGAAGATCTTCTACCGATTGATAGAAAGTTACCGGAAGCTTTCCACCGGGATTGTAGTCACCAAACAAAACGTCGGCTATCGCATGACCGGCGGCCTGGCCCGGGTACCACGCTTCTACGATAGCGGGAATGTTCTTCGACTCCCAATTGATCGCTAACGCACTTCCATTCAGCAATACAAGCACAACGGGTTTACCGAGAGCATGAATAGCCTTGATCAGGTCCTGTTGCACTTTTGGAAGGTCGATCGTGGTGCGATCGCCACCGCGAAAGCCTTCGATCTTTACATCCATCTCCTCTCCTTCCAATCGCGCCGTAAGTCCCATGAACATCACAACCGCGTCGGCTTGCTTCGCAGTCTCGATCGCCTCCTTCTTGAGTCTTACGTTCTCCGATTCTTCCAGCAGATCCCAGACAAGTTGCACCTGCGCATCGGCGTACGTCTCCTGGGCCTCTACTTTGAACTTGTATGACTTACCTGCTTCAAGCTTCATGGGGATGGATTTGCGTAAGCGTGGATCACCATACTCATCACGGAAATGATAAACAGTTTTAGCGATCACGGTGTCGGGCCAGTATACTTTCGCATTGCACGTTGAGATCACACCGACCTGGTACATGCCGGTCTGCTTCGGAGTGATCTCTCCTGTCCAGCGAACACCAAAGTTATCGTCGTCCATTCCTTCACGCGGAGCTTTGTTCTTCCAGTTCGCGTCGAGCAATTGAGATGTCTCTGAATATATCGGCTGTTTACCCTCGATCTCATGATCGTCGAAGTACTCGGTGAGCAAGCCCGGCTTTCCGTTGTATGTCAATACATCGGCGGTTACGGTCTCGAACAACGGCATGCCATCGGCAAGTGGACTCCCCTGTGCATAAAGGACCTTCGTATCCTTCGATACTTTTTCGCGAATGCCTCTGAGCGGGGTTACGGGATCGGCAGGAACACCGTTGTAGTTACCGAGCAGCATCAGCCACTGATCGGCGTTCGGACCGATCACGGCCAGTGTTCCGATGTCCTTCTTCAATGGAAGTGTGTTGTTGTCGTTCTTCAATAGCACGATCGACTTCCTTGCCGATTCGAGTGCGAGGTCTCGATGTTCTTTGTTATCGACAACGCCGTAAGGGATCTGAGCATATTTCACTTGTTCGTCGGGATCGAACATGCCGAGTTTGAATCTCGCGAGGAACAATCGCTTTACTGCAACGTCGATCTCTTCTTCACTGATGATCTTGTCGGCCACGGCTTTCTTGAGGGCATCATACACTTTACCACATTCCAGATCGCAGCCCGACTTTACTGCAAGCGCCGCAGCTTCTTCGGGCGTAGGCGTTACCTGGTGAAACTTATAGATGTCGACGATCGCATCGCAATCCGAAACGACATAGCCTTTGAATCCCCACTCTTCGCGAAGGATCTTCGTAAGGAGATGATTGCTGCCGCAGCACACATCGCCGTTGATGCGGTTGTATGCACACATCACCGAATAGGCTTTTCCTTCCTTCACGCCCATCTCGAATTGAGGCAGATACGTTTCGCGAAAGTCGCGTTCTTCGGCCTGAGCATCGAAGAGATGTCGCTCGGGTTCGGGACCGCTGTGGACTGCAAAATGTTTTACGGTGGCGATCGTCTTGAAGTATTTAGGGTCGTCGCCTTGCAGGCCTTTCACGAACTGCACGGCGAGTCTACCGGTCAGGTAAGGATCTTCGCCGTAAGTTTCTTGTCCGCGTCCCCACCGTGGATCGCGAAAGATATTGATGTTTGGCGACCAGAGTGTGAGTCCCTGGTAGAGGAATCGTTTTCCATTTTTTACGAAGTCGTGATGTTTCGCGCGGGCCTCGTCGGCGATGGCGGTCGATACATCGAACATCATTGGTTCGTCCCATGTGGCGCCGAGGCCAATAGCTTGTGGATATACGGTAGCCAGGCCGGCACGGGCGACGCCATGGAGTCCTTCGCTCCACCAGTTGTATTGAGGGATGCCGAGTCGTTCGATGGCGGGCGCGGAGTTCATCATCTGTCCGACCTTCTCTTCAAGGGTCATTTGTGCTACGAGGTCATCGACGCGCTCTTCGAAGCTTAGAGATGTATCCTGAAACTTGAATCGGGACTCAGTCGGCTTCGAACAGCTTAGGGAGGCGATCAATAGAACGGCTATGTATTTTCTCATCGGTAATGGTGCTAGGTGCTGGGTGCTAGGTGCTGGGTGCGGAGAGTTAATAAGTTGTCAGGTTTTCTGGGGCAGGGAGATGCTCATTTCCCTTAATATCGTATTAAAAAAATTATGGTAGCGATAACTTTTGAACAATTAGAATGTTGGCAAGAGTCAAGAGAGCTTGTCAAAATGATCTTTGTCGTTTGTGATACAGGTAAGTTATCAAGAGACTTTGGTACGGCAAACCAATTGAGGCGCGCAGCTATATCGGTAATGAATAATATTGCTGAGGGACATGGCCGTAAAGGACGAAAAGAGTTTGTCAGGTTTTTGGACATTGCTCAGAGTTCCGCCGTCGAGGTCAAAAGCATGACTTATATCCTGGATGATCTTGAATATCTGCCACAGTCACAAGTCGATATCATCAGGGCAAAAGCCGAAAAAGTAAAAAAGATGGTCCGCGGCTTAATCAGGTATCTCGAATCCGTAGATCCTTCCATATCGTAACACAACAGATATTTCCATATCCTGAGATTATCGTTACTTAGGCGCTTCGGTACCAAGCACCTCGCACCTAGCACCATTATGTAACCGATTACATCACCCCTTCCTTCGAAGGTAAGAAATACTCACGAAATTGATTAAGTTAGTGCTGCGACCGATTGAAATGAGCCAGACCAAAGAAGTCACCATCTACGACATCGCCGAAGTCCTCAACGTATCCCCCGCCACCGTCAGCCGCGGACTCAAAGATCATCCCGGCCTACGAAAAGATACAAAAAGGCGCATCGTCGAAACAGCCCGAAAGATGGGCTATCAGCAGAATACTTTCGCCAGTAACCTCCGCCGCAAAAGAACAAACACCATCGGCGTCATCGTACCGCGACTCAACAGCTACTTCATGTCTACCGTCATCGCCGGCATGGAGAAAGTGGCCAACGCCGCCGGGTACAATCTCATCATCGGCCAGTCACAAGAGCTCTGCAAGAAAGAGATCGCCAGTGTAAACACACTGTTCAATAGCCGCGTCGATGGTTTACTGATCTCCCTCTCGTACGACACAAAGAACATCGATCATTTTAATGTGTTCCTTAAGAAGCAGATACCATTGATCTTCTTCGATCGCGTGATCGAACACCCCGCCTGCACGAGCATAGTTATCGACAACGTGAAGGCCGGTTACGACGCCACCATGCACCTGATCGAACAAGACTGCACGCGCATCGCCCACATCGGTGGAAGCCTGAACCGGAACGTTTATGCCGATCGCCTAAAAGGACAAATAACTGCCCTCAAAGAAAGAGGCCTCGAGCACGATCCATCACTCGTTATCACCAATAATCTCTCCGACCAGGAAGCCGCCGAAGCAGCACAACAATTACTGAAACTCGATCGTCGTCCCGATGGGATCTTCACAGCGAACGATACGTCGGGTGTCGCCATCATTCGCGAATTGAAACAATCGGGTCTCGATGTACCGAACGACATTGCCGTCGTCGGTTTCAACAACGATCCGATCTCTAAAGTGATCGAGCCTAATCTTACTACCATCAACTATCCTGGTACCGAAATGGGTGAAGTCGCCGCACAAACGCTGATCGACAAACTAAAAGCTGCTCCCCCGCCACACCTGAACTCCATTGTCCTGCGACACGACCTGATCGTCCGTGCATCATCTCTTCGTAAAAAGTAAATTTAGCGGCATGAGAAACGTGTATACGATTCTTTTGCTCCTATTTGTAGCTACTCATGGTTTCAGCGAGGACGGCTATCGCTTATGGCTCCGCTACGATCAGGTCAAGAACGAACATCTCCTGAAGCAATATCGCAACCACATATACGGATGGATCGTCGATGGCCAATCGCCTACCGACACCGTAATGCGCTCGGAGCTGAACGTTGCCCTGAATGGATTGCTGGGTTATCCCGTATATGAATCTAAAGCTATCAAAGACAAGATCGTCCTCTTCACAACATTCGCTACTCATAATCTTCCCGTACCACCATCTCTCGTTGATAAAAAAGAGGGCTATGCGATCTTTCATTCAGTAGTCAATGCAAAGAAAGTGATCGTTGTTGCCGGCACCGACGAATCCGGAAAGCTGTATGGCATGTTTCATTTCTTGAGATTGCTTCAGACCGAGACAGACCTTACCGACATCAACATCGAGAGCAGTCCCAAGGTAAAGACGCGGATCCTAAATCATTGGGACAACCTCGATCGTACCGTCGAGCGCGGTTATGCCGGCTTTTCCATTTGGGACTGGCACCGCTTGCCCGAATATAAAGATCCTCGTTATGTCGATTATGCAAGGGCTAATGCTTCTATCGGGATCAATGCCACCGTGCTCACGAATGTCAATGCCAACGCACGTTTGATCACACCCGAATATTTGGAAAAAGTTAAAGTCATCGCCGACATCTTAAGGCCTTACAAGATCCGTGTGTTCTTAACAGCGCGCTTCAGTGCACCCATCGAGATCGGTGGATTGAAAACAGCCGATCCGTTAGATCCACAGGTTAGAGAGTGGTGGAAGACGAAGACCAACGAGATCTATCAATACGTACCCGACTTCGGAGGATTTCTTGTAAAAGCAAACTCGGAAGGTCAGCCTGGTCCGCAAGCTTACAACCGAACTCACGCCGATGGGGCCAATATGCTTGGCGAAGCCGTTGCACCACATGGCGGCATCGTGATGTGGCGCGCTTTTGTCTATGACAACAACGTGCCCGAAGATCGTGCGAAGCAAGCCTACCAGGAGTTTATGCCACTCGACGGGAAGTTTAATTCTAATGTGATCGTTCAAGTAAAGAACGGCCCGATCGATTTCCAACCGAGAGAGCCATATCATCCTCTCTTTACAGGTATGAAACAAACATCACTCGCGATGGAGTTTCAGATCACACAGGAATATTTAGGCCAGGCAACACATCTTGTGTTCTTACCGACAATGTGGAGAGAGACTTTGGATGAGTTCGATCACTCGAAGCTGAGTGTTATGGCAGGTGTATCGAATATCGGTAGCGACAGGAATTGGACCGGGCATTTATTTGGACAGGCGAACTGGTATGGGTTTGGGAGATTGGCGTGGGATTATGATAACCCTCCTCTTGACATAGCTGATGAATGGATCAAAATGACATTCTCAAATAAAGAGATCGTAATTAACACGGTGCGCAGCATCATGATGCCATCGCATGAAACGCTTGTAAACTACATGACCCCAATGGGTCTGCATCACATCATGGGTGCCAATCATCACTACGGACCCGGTCCATGGGTCGATAAGATGTCGCGGGCCGACTGGACATCAACATACTACCACAAAGCAGATTCCATCGGGATTGGATTTGATAGAACGGCAACGGGAAGTAATGCCACCTCGCAATATCCCAGCGAGATTGATAAGAATGAGAAATATCTTCTGTGGTTCCATCATGTTTCCTGGAACGAAGTATGGGATCGGCTCTGTCTCCGCTACGATGAAGGATTGAAAGGTGTAAGAGGAATGAGGAATCAATGGAATGAAAAAGTAAAGGCGGAAATCGATCCCGAGCGCTTTAAGCACGTTTCCATGCTTCTCGATCGCCAGTGTCACGAAGCGGAGCTTTGGCATCACTCATGCATTCTCTACTTCCAGAAATTTTCAAGACGCCCGATTCCCGAAGGCATCGACGTCGGTAATAAACCGCTTGAATATTATATGAAGTTGGAGTATCCTTATGCGCCAGGCATCAGGCCGAAGTGGTAATATTGAATATTGATTGCTGAATTTTGAATGTTGAAGTTATGAAGATGGAAGAGACCATGCGCTGGTTCGGACCAAACGATCCGGTTAGCTTATCCGATATACGACAAGCAGGCTGCACCGGTGTCGTAACCGCCCTGCACCACGTTGCCGTTGGCGAGATCTGGACCAAAGAAGAGATCAATAAACGTAAAAGTGAAGTCGAAGCTGCCGGGCTCACCTGGACCGTTATCGAAAGTCTACCGGTACACGAAGACATCAAGAAACAAGCACCCGGTTTCGAGAAATGGATCGATAACTATAAAGTCAGTCTCCAAAACGTAGCAGCCTGTGGACTGAAGGTTGTCACCTACAACTTTATGCCTATCCTCGACTGGATGAGAACAGATCCGTTCTTTACGTTAGACGACGGCAGCAAGGCATTGCGTTTCGAGAAATCGGCATTCATCGCATTCGACCTGTTTATTTTGAAACGTCCCGGAGCCGAAAAAGAATTTACAAAAGAAGAGATCGATAGAGCTCGGGCGCGTTTCAAAACCATGACAGATGAGGAAAAAGAAACGCTCTATCGCAATGCGCTGCTCGGGCTGCCCGGCAGTGAAGAACGTTTCACTGAGGAGCAGATCCTTAAAGCGCTCAAGACCTATGAGCATATCGATGCGAAGAAGTTGAAGGAGCATCTCTTCCATTTTTTGAAGCAGGTAGTTCCCACAGCTGAGAAGCACGGACTGAAGCTTGCAATCCATCCCGACGACCCCCCATTCCCTATTCTTGGTCTGCCACGCGTTGTAAGCACCGAGAAAGATGCGAAGGAGATCGTCGACTGTGCCCCATCGCCAGCGAACGGACTTTGCTTTTGCACGGGCTCTTATGGCGTGCGCGCCGATAACGATCTGCCGGGCATGGTGAAGAGACTGGGCGATCACATTCACTTCCTGCACTTAAGGAACACTAAGCGCGACGCCGATGGAAACTTCTTCGAAGCAGATCACCTCGGCGGCGATGCCGATATGCCCGCCGTTGTTAAAGAGATCGTTCTGTTGATGAGAAGGACCGGTCGCGCCATCCCGATGCGTCCCGATCACGGCCACCAGATGCTTGATGACTTAAAGAAAAAAACTTATCCGGGTTATTCAGCTATTGGAAGATTGAGAGGATTGGCGGAGCTGCGTGGTTTAGAGCTCGGTATTTCGCGGTCGATATAAGGGGATTGCCTCATGCGGGGCAATGAATTTAAACTCCTGAGTACACGCTAAACCCACCGTCCACGGCTACATTTATTCCTGTTACGAAGGCGGACGCATCGGAGCACAACCAGATCAAAGTACCGATCAATTCTTCGGGGCGACCGAATCGTCCGTATGGTGTTTGTGCTATAACTTTTTGTCCTCGTTGAGTATAAGATCCGTCCGGGTTTGTGAGCAACGTCTTGTTTTGCTCAGTTAGAAAGAAACCGGGTGATATCGCATTCACGCGGATGCCCTCGCCATATTTATGTGCCATCTCCACCGCCAGCCATCCCGTGAAGTTCGAGATAGCCGCCTTCGCAGCAGAGTATCCTGCAACCCTTGTAAGTGTTCTCATCGCCGCCATCGATGCGATGTTGATGATCACACCCTTCTTCCTTTTTGCCATGTCTTCTGAAAAGATCTGAGTGGGCAACACCGATCCGAGCAGGTTGAGATTAACGACCTTTTGGAAATCGTCGATCTTCATTGCAAAGAAGTTGCTGTCGGGGCCGACAACCGCGCCGGGCATGTTACCACCGGCAGCATTAACAAGAATATCGATCGCTCCAAATTCCTTGATAACAATGTCGCGCGCGGCAACCAACTGATCTCGTTCCAATACATCTGCTTTGATCGACACAGCTTTTCCTCCTGCCGTCTTCAATTTCGCGACAAGCTCGTCTCCTACTTCTTTTCTTCTTCCAAGAATAGCAATGTTCGCACCTGCCTCGCTTATCGCATGCACCATTGATTGACCAAGAACGCCGGTTCCACCGGTGATCACGGCCGTCTTTCCTTGTAAAGAGAAGAGAGATAATACACTCATTATTTGGTCACTTGAATTTTCGTTCCCGGCTTCGGCATTACAAAGAAGTCTTTCTTCTTCCCAAGCTCATCGAATCGCTTTCTCGCCTTCTTCGGATTTGTTTTCCGCACCAGCTTCACGTCGTCATCTGCTCTCGGCTCACGAAAGAAATCTTCCCAATGTACCAAGATCATCTTCGAAGGATTGATGTCTTTTACGATAGCTTTTGGATAATCCTTAACGTACGTGGTCGACGCATAACACAACACAGCCACGTCGACTTTCTTCTTCGCAAGCTCCTCTTTTGGTGGACGGCCATCCGGGTATTGGCTTGCAGAAGTCTGTATAAAGAAACGAATGGTATCGCCCTCAATAAAATCAACGAGAAAAGAATATGTCGTGCCCGTGGTCCACTTACTGGTCTTCGTTTTATCATGAGGCCACACGAGGTGTTCTTTGAAATAGTCTGCGTCGAGGGGCTTATTGAAGTACAGCTTCCGCTTCGATTGCGGCGCGTGGCTGGACTTTATCGCCAGGAAGCGGATCTTCGAAGTTACGTTCACCCATTCGTCAGGCATCTCGACTATGTTCACTCCCTCCTTTTTGAAATTCACCATCATCTGCGGGAGATAGCTGTTGCCATACACTGTCTCCATTTTCGTAAAGTAGTGCGTCTGCAAAAGTGTAGGCAGGTCCATCACATGATCATAATGCGTATGTGATACAAGCCCCGCCCGCACGGCTCCCTTCGAAGTCTGTGATTGCAGCCTGTTCTTCCAAAGCTCGTACAGGTCTGGCTTCGTCTGGATCTTGCCCAACATCTTTGTGAACTTCTGGATCGAGAAGAACGGATCGGTTACGATCGCGTCGCCGTCTTGTTCGATCACCATGTTGCCACAGCCGAGGTATGTTAAGTTAACCGTATGCTTCCCGGCCTTACCAACAGGCAGCGTTGCATTCATCCCACGCGGTATGATCTCGGGGTAGAACTTCGATACCTTCTGGGCACACGAAGTGAAAAGCAACGACAACAATACCAGTACTACTCCTATTCTCATGCCAGCATATAATTAACGATCAGCCCCGTTACAACGGCAAGACAGAAGCTCAGCAGCGTCCCGACCATGATGTATTCGGTGAGCGAAATATCTTTTGAATTGGTAAGATCACCAAACCTGAACACGGATTTAGCGGCGAGCAGGAATCCAATCCCCTCCCAATGCCCCGTGACGATGAAAATATATATCAGGATCCGCTCGAGTATACCGATCCACAGACCGGCATTCACAAGTCCACGGATCTTATCGGCAGACTTGGTCGGCGGCCATTGAGATAAGAATACTTCGATGCATTTCGCTGCGGGAAACGTTACGGTGATCAGGCCGGCTATCGTTAACCACGGAAAATTGAATACAAGACGAACATCATAAAGATAGGCGCTGATCAGCACGATAAGGACCACATGAAATGCCTGGTCGGTCACGAATGCCCACTGCGGTCGTTTCGAAAGAAGTACACGGACAACGATCTCGGCGAGGTAATGGGAAAAACAAATGATCAGTGCATAGATCCAGTATTCGAATCGACCTAATGCGATCCATGCTAAAACAAAATGAACGAGGCAATGGACCAGCAGTCTTTTCGATGCCCAGACCGGACGGCCCTTCTCTTTCAGTCTTTTACCCCTGAACAGAATGAAATCGCCAACAAGGTGGGCTATTAAGAGTTTAGCGGACAAGACGATCATTTGACCTTACTCGAAATGAAGTCATCAAAATAGGTTACAAGATCCAATATCTCATTCAAGTTAGCGCCCACAGTCCTTTTATTGACGGCAGGCTGTGTTATTCCCAGCTTCCTGGCCATGTCGATCTGTGTTTTATCTTCCGACATTTTGAGCCATGTGATCTCGGCTTTGGGTTGTGACCAATCGTCGATGATCGCGCTGGCAAGATGAAGCGCAATGTTCATAGAGCGATTTACCTCCGGCCACGGGCTTGCAAACTGTAGTCTATATTGATCACTACTAATAAGATCGAGTGCATTGCCCGACAACTGATAAGCCTCTCCATCGGATTCATTAATGGATTTCCCAACATATCCTTTCTCCCCGACGCCGATACCGATACGTGCATCAATTCCGTGCTCATAGAGCTCGGGGAGCGCCTTTAAGCCGCTCCGTATCAGGATGGCAACCCGCAGTGCGTCCCAAGGATTGAGCATTTCCACCTGGAATCCGTCACCACGAAAAATGCCCCAGCGGGGAGTTTTGTGATACCCTGCCTTCTTTTCGATGATCTCCCTGAGCCTGTTGAGCCACAACTTCTTTTCAGGAAGACTTCTTGAGGAGACAATATCACCTGTCAATACGGCGATCATATAGTTATAATTACGAATATAACCCTATAGAGTTATAATTGCAAATATAACCGTATAGACTTATAATTCAAAATATAAGCTAGAGGGTCGAACTGAATGAATATAGCCCCGATCCCACATCAACTGCCTGTCCTCCAGGAACATGGATAGTCGCCTTCGTATTCGCCGGTATCTCCACATCCAGCGTCACCTTGCCGTTATCAAGCTTCCAGGACGACTTCACCTTTCCATAATAGGTCTGGTATTCTGCCGAAGCCGAACCCAGTCTCTTATCGATCGTCGGCTTGATAACGATCTCCTTATATCCCGGGGCATTATCTTTTGTATCGATGCCTGCCACCACCCGGTACATCCAATCGCCGATAGCGCCATAAGCATAGTGATTGAATGAGTTCATACCCGGCGTCTGGAACGTACCATCGGGCTTAATACCATCCCAGCGTTCCCAAATAGTCGTAGCGCCCATCTTCACAGGATATAACCATGAAGGATACGACTCCTGCAACAAAAGAGTATAAGCAACATCATTGTATCCAAACCGGCTGAGTACGTGACAGAGGTAGGGAGTTCCAAGGAAACCGGTGGTCAGGTGATTATCATACGACTTGATGTTCTCAACCAACCTCGCAGCCGTCGGGGCGCGCATGGCTTCGGGAAGCATATCGAAGTTCAAAGCAAGCACAAAAGCCGTCTGCGTTCCAGAAACAAGACGGCCATTCGGAGTCACATACTCCTTCACAAAAGCATCCCTTACATTCTTAAGAAGCGCTGTATACTTCGCGACATCATCGCTCTTACCAAGAACTGTTGCCGACTTCACAACAATCTCCACAGAGTTAGCGAAGAAGCATTGCGCGATCAGATATTTATCGGTAACGGCCGACCGTCCATCGTTGTCATCGAAAGGACGATAGAACAACCAGTCGCCGAAATGAAATCCTTTATTCCACAAATAGTTCGTACTGCGACTTTCTATCCAGCCCACCCATTGCTTCATGCTCTCGTGCTGATCTTCGAGAATACGCTTGTCGCCATAAGCGGTATACATCGCCCAGGGAATGATCGTGGCTGCGTCGGCCCAACCGGCAGAACCAGAAGCATCGGGACCGAGTACATTCGGGACCACGAAGGGCACGCTGCCATTCACCTGGTCGAGAGCAACATCTTTTAGCCACTTCGCAAAGAAATCATTCACACCAAAATTGAATGACGCTGTGCGAGCGAATGCCTGTGCATCGCCGGTCCAGCCTAGACGCTCATCACGCTGCGGACAATCTGTGGGCACGTCTAGGAAGTTACCGCGCTGTCCCCATTGAATGTTATGTTGTAACTGGTTGAGCAGCGCGTTAGAGGAAGTAAACGACCCTGTTTGCTTGATATCTGAATACAATGCGATAGCGGTAAAATTTTCCGGCTTGATCGCACCCGGATAACCCTCTACCTTGATGTACCGAAAGCCCTGGAATGTGAAATGGGGCTCGAAAGTCTCCTCTGCTCCTCCCCTCAATGTGTACTCATTCTTTTGTTTGGCTGGGCGAAGGTTTGCTATATAGAAGTTGCCTTCCTTATCCAGCACCTCGGCGTGATAAAGCGTGATCTTGTCCCCCGCTTTCCCTGTAACCTTCACCTGTACCCAACCGGTCAGGTTCTGGCCAAAGTCGAGAACGGTCTCGCCTTTCGGTGTAGTGATGGTCTTGATCACTTTGAACGTCTCATGCTTTTTGATCGGTTCGTTATAAGTAGCCACGAGATTTACGTCGTTGTTGGCTTTGATCTTAACGGGCTGCCAGTTCTTTGGCTCAAGGTTGTGATCGATAGATTCGCCGTGATAGATCTCGGATGATGTAATACTTCCGGTTGCGCATGTCCAGCTCTCGTCAGAACCGATGACTTCTGTAGTACCGTCGCTGTACCTGATGTTCAATTGGAATAATGCGGCGATCTCCTTGCCGTAATAGTTATGCTGTCCTTCGAAGCCGATAAATCCACGATACCAGCCGTTGCCGATAACAACATCGATATTGTTATTGCCGGTTGTCAATAGACTCGTCACATCATATTGCTGATATTGAAGGCGCTTGTTGTAGCTCGTCCATCCTGGGGTCAGGTAGGCATCACCAACACGTTTTCCATTGATATGCGCCTCGTACAGTCCCTGCGCCGTGATGAATGCCGTTGCTGATGCAATCTTCTTCGCGGTGCTGAATTCCTTTCGGAACATGGGGCTTGCCTGGAAGATGCTATCTTTTTCAGGGATCGATGACATGATCCATTTTGCTTTCCAGTCCGATTTGTCAAAGAAGGCAGTCTGCCATGTGGTTTCCGAGATGTTCGAAGCTTTGTTGCTGTTGTCCCAAACCTTAACGCTCACGGTGTACTTCGTCGCCGACGCGAGTGCAGGTCCGTTGTAAGGAACTAGTACTGACTGGTCGGAGCTTACTTTGCCCGAAGTCCAGACCTGTTTCTTATTGCCGTCGGTGACTTTGATCTCGTATGCTGATTGCATAACGTTCTTTTTATCGGAAACGAGCTGCCAGGAGAATCGTGGTTGTTTGGTGTCGAGACCAACGGGATTCGATCGGTTCTCGACCAAAACATTCTGAAGTTTTACCTGCCCCGTCGCGCCGAGGGTCGCAAAGAGGAACATCAATACGAAGATCTTTTTCATTACTTATTTATTAACGTCTATCGAATTTATTCCAGGTTTCAAGATATAGGCGTTGTGGTTCCAAACGAACGCGCCTCCAACAGGCGTAGTGATCGAGATAGCCCATTTACCTTTCTTGTCTTTCGAATATGAGACTTTGACTTCACCTTTCGGATGTGGTATCGATCCGCTGATATTGGTAAGGTCACCGGGATGCGGCTCGATCTTGACTCTTTTGAAGCCACTGGCACTGCTGTTGATCCCCAACACAACCCGATATAGCTCCACGTTAGGACTCGATCCCCACGCATGGCAGTCGGATCTCGAGCCGGCAACGTCCGACATCTCTGCCCATGTCGTAAGTCCCATCGCAATGTTCTCGTCCCACTTCGAAAGCCATTTGAGATAGTCGTTGCCGAGCCCGGCCTTTACGGCAGCTTGATAGACGTAATACTTGAAGTAGATCGAAGCCTGTGCTAATGAAGGATCGGTAAGCATTTTTGTTGCAACAGACTTTTCATTGTCTACCGATGTTACGCCTGCGAGAATTGCAAGAGCATTGGTGTGTTGTGAGAAAACGTCCTTGTCGGGTGTATCTGCAAAAAGCCGCTTCGATTCATCCCAGTATTTTTCAACGATGGTAAGCCTGAGATAGTCGGCCCGCTCGCTGTATTCGAGAGCCAGGTCTTCCAGGCCCAGCGCGCCTTCGAGATGAGCCGCGAGTTGATAGGTCCACATCAATTGAATATCGAGTATCGCAGAGTTTCCGTTCGATCCTATTGGAGCAAGACCATCCTTCCAACCTTTACTGTCAACCCAATCACTGAATACCCAATACGGTAAGTTCTTTATAGATCCATCGTCTTGCTGATACTTATTGAAGAACGACAACACTTGTCGGGTACCTGGAAGCCTGTCCTTTACAAAGACCGAATCATTTCGATACATCCAGTAATCATGCACCATGCCGATCCACCACAATGAAAATCCGGGAATGATCTGAACCTGGGCTGTTGGATATCGACTCATGGTAACACCCTCGGCAAAACGCGACTGATCTCCCTGCAGAATGGCATTGCGAACCAGTCGATCGTCTTTCGAATTATATAAAGTAACAAGGCATTGGATCCGGGTGTCTCCGAAATACTGAAGTTGTTCGTAGTACGGACAGTCCATGTACGTTTCCACGGCACAAAGTCGTGCGGTCCTCCATCCTATCTCGAGATTCTTTTGGAGATTAGTCTTATCGGTCGTGAAAGTCGACGCAACCTGGAATGGATATCCTGTGAACACACCATAGATGTCGTCGATCACCAATGGCTGCCCGGCCGTTTTTACTTTCAATAAAACATACCTGTAAGTTCTGTACCACAGCGATTCCCATTTCTGATTCTTACTTCCATCGCTGATGATGCTATCCAGGCGTCCGATGAATACTTTTCCATCGACTTCATTCCGATTGCCTTTTATATCAGGCATTGAATTCCCCTGATCTTTGTCGGGCACATACAACGCTTCGGCGTACTTCAGAGAAATTGCGGCATCTTTTCCATCGCTGAATTCCAAGGATGCGTAAGCATTGGTCAATATTTCGTTGTCGATCAGCAACGTGACAGATGTTTTCGCTGGGATGGTGAGTGGCACTTTGGTTTTCGGATAGCCGGCCGGCACTTTGATACCTTCTGCTTTTCGAACCGATCCCATTCGTTGAACTGACCTTTCCATCTGTGGCAACGCCGATGGTACCAGCATCCAGTTCACAGGTGCGAAGGTGAACACACCTTTTGGAATTCCCTGGTGCATCGTTCGGGGCTTCATCCAGTTGCTGTCGTCGAAGCTCGCGACTTCGTAGCCTTTAATGATCTTGCTCATGGTGATAAGCTCGCCCTGGCCGGCGACATAATAACCATGTGTTCGAGGTCTTAGAGGAGCGTAACCGTCCTCACGCATCACCTTCCACGAACCGTCGGTGTTCACGACGCTTTCTGCATCGCCCTTGCCTTGCATAATGAATGCTGTCATCAAAGAGATCTGCGCTTCGGGTCGCGCGGCACCCTCATTCCAAACTAATGCAGCCACTACATTCTTTCCCGCAACAAGGTGTGGAGCGATATCAACGGTCTCGTAGTTCCAGTGCATGAGGTCGCCGCGCGCCGGACCCAACGATACCAGTGTCCCATTCACAAACAACTTGTATCGATTATCCGCCGATACGTGGACAACGAATGACGAAGGCTTTGAAGAAAGCTCGAACGTCTTTCGAAACTTCAATACTTCGTATTGCTTCAGTGCATCGGGAGGGATCGCAGACCAGATATTGATGGGTTCGCCGGGACCAGTTATCCACACCGCCTTCCACGGCTGCGCGAAAGTGCTTACGGAGATGAGCAGCATCAATAGTATTCTCATAATGAAGACCTGAGGGTTAAAGAAAATGGTATTTCAATATGTTCGACCTGTTTTCCGAGGATTACTTCGGCTACTTTACGACCCATCATCTCGAAGTCGGTAGAGATTGTTGTGATACCATCGAGGATGATCTTCTTCAGGGGTGTTTCATTGTAAGAGATCACACCCACATCTTTACCAACCCGTAGCTTGCCCGCCATGATCCGTTCGATCAGTGTCACAAGATCCTTCTCCATGAGATTAATGTAAACTTCGCCACGAAGGATCGGTTCATCTCCGATGTTATCAACAACCTTGCGGTTGAAGGCATACTGGTCGCAAAACTTCTCGAAGCCCTTCAGTATTTCACGTGGGTGATAGCTGTGCGAAGGGAAAATGATCTTCAGGGTCTGGTATTTACTCAGTTGCGGCAAAGCTTGTTCGAGAGCACCGTAGATGTCGTTTTCGAAATTCTCGTACACAGCACTGTATTGTCCCGACACGCCGGGCACCAGCTTATCTAACAAGATCAGTTTGCTTTTGTCGATCGTATTGATCACCTCGAAGGCCTTCTCTCCTCCTTCGATGAAATGAGGAATGATCACAAAATGAGTATAGTCGCCCTGCCGTTCAGTCAGCAGTTTCTTAAACAACGAGAAATCGTTATTATAAATATAGAAGTCTATAAAGGCCACATCATTCAATGACTTTACGAACGAATCGTAGATGATCTGTTTATGTGCACTGAGCTTGTTGAACAATAGAAACACTTTGATCGACTGACT
Source organism: uncultured Ohtaekwangia sp. (assembly GCA_964490505.1). Taxonomy (GTDB): domain Bacteria; phylum Bacteroidota; class Bacteroidia; order Cytophagales; family Cyclobacteriaceae; genus ELB16-189. The sequence goes on from CAZBCP010000008.1 coordinate 34,074, forward strand.
GACCGAAGCATTCTTGATGAAGTAGCCCTTGCCGGGAACAGATCCAAGCACGCCGATCTTCTTCAGGTACTTATATCCTTTCTCTGCTGTGTCTCTCGAAACCTCAAACTGGAAACTGAGTTCATTGATCGACGGAAGAACGTCATCTTTTTGAAGCTCGCCTGATTGAACGGCACGTATGATCGAGTTGGCCAACTGTTGATATTTTGGTGTGGCGGAGTGATCGTCGAGCTTAATGTATGAGTACGTAGACGTGCGCGTCATGAAGACAATATACAGCGAAGAATTAAATTTCTACTACGGGATGGTACATGACGGTTCGATTATAACTAGCTTTTAGTTTTACTTTTTATGAGTGTTATCCTCGGAGTTCTATTTCACTTCATCGGTGGTTTTGCTTCAGGCAGTTTTTACATGCCCTTCAAAAAAGTTAAAGGCTGGTCGTGGGAAAGTTATTGGATTGTTGGCGGCCTCTTCTCATGGCTCATCGTTCCACCACTCGCAGCCTCGCTCACACTTCCAGGATTTTCAGAGATCATCAGCTCTGCTCCGCCAGAAACTATTCGATATACGGTGATCTTCGGATTGCTATGGGGCATCGGCGGACTCACTTACGGACTAGGCGTTCGCTATCTCGGAATGTCACTCGGCAATTCGGTTGTACTCGGTTTCTGTTCAGCCTTCGGAGCTTTAGTCCCTTCTATCTACTACAACATTGTTCCCACCGAAGGCAAAACCAGTTTCTCCGATATGTTGTCCAGCACATGGGGACTTATCGTCCTCGCCGGCGTTGTCATTTGCCTGTTGGGGATCTACACCTGCGGTCGCGCCGGAATGATGAAGGAAAAAGAATTACCCGATGAAATAAAAAAACAGACCGTCTCTGAATTCAGCCTCGTCAAAGGACTCGTCGTCGCAATAACTTCAGGTATCCTCAGTTCGTGCTTCAACTTCGGTATCGAAGCCGGCAAGCCGATGGCCGAAGCCGCCGTCGCAATGGGTCTCAACCCGCTGTACCAGAACAATGTTACTTATGTTGTGTTGTTATGGGGCGGACTCACCACCAATCTCATCTGGTGTATGATCCTTAATAGTCGTAATGAGACATTCGGCGACTACACCAACAACCAACAACCGCTTTTCAACAACTATTTCTTTTCTGCGCTCGCCGGAACTATCTGGTTCCTTCAATTCTTCTTCTACGGAATGGGCGAAAGCAAGCTGGGCAATGGCGCAAGCTCATGGATCCTTCACATGGCTTTCATCATATTGATCGCCAACGGCTGGGGATTATTATTGAAAGAATGGTCTGCCGTCAGCAGGAAGACCCGCGCTACATTCATCGCAGGTATAGCAATGATCATTTTGTCGGTATTGGTAGTTGGTTACGGAAATTCAATAAAATAAATATGACTTTCAGGCACGTTAGTTATTTGTGGGACGAAAAGAAGGCCGCTGAATTAGCCGGCGACGAAGTAGCACTGTTGATATATAGATCCAACTTGCTCGGAGCAGACCTCAGGCTCACGAACTTCGGTGGTGGAAACACCTCTTGTAAGGTAGACGCCAACGATCCACTCACCGGCAAACCAACGCAAGTAATGTGGGTCAAAGGTTCCGGCGGCGACATCGGAACGCTGAAGAAGAGCGGGCTCGCTGCTTTGTATATGGACCGGCTTCTCGCATTGAAGAATGTCTATCGTGGACTCGAACACGAAGACGAAATGGTGGAGCTGTTCAATCACTGCATTTACGACCTCGCTTCGAAAGCACCCTCGATCGATACGCCACTTCATGCATTCCTTCCTTTCAAGCATATCGATCACCTCCATCCCGATGCAGCTATCGCCATTGCCGCTGCGAAAGACGGAAAGAGGATCACGAAAGAACTGTTCAACGGAACGATTGGTTGGGTCGAGTGGCAGCGCCCGGGATTCGATCTTGGATTGAAACTCAAGAAATGTCTCGACGAGAATCCCGGCATCCGTGGCATTATGCTAGGCTCACACGGGCTGTTCACCTGGGGAAATACCGCTTACGAAAGTTATGTGAATACACTCGAAGTCATCGAGAAATGCGCAGAGTATCTCGAGGCTAACTATGGAAAGAAGCGTCCTGTGTTTGGAGGCAAAAAAATAGAGAGCTTAAGTAAGAGTGAGCGTCTCGAAAAGGCTTCGGCCTTATCGCCGGTCCTTCGCGGACTATGCTCCGGCTTTACAAGAATGATCGGACATTTTACCGACGACGAGAGAGTACTGGAATTCATCAACTCTAATGATCTTTCGAGGCTCGCTCCCATGGGAACAAGTTGCCCCGATCATTTCTTGAGAACGAAAATTAGTCCTCTTGTCATCCAGGATATAACGAAAGAAGCACTTACGTCCGCTTTCGAATCGTATCGCGCTTCGTACAAAGCATATTACGAGAAGTGCAAGCATCCGAATAGTCCTGCGATGCGCGATCCAAATCCTGTTGTTATTCTCTACCCCGGTGTTGGCATGTTCACGTATGCTAAAGACAAGCAGACGGCTCGCGTCGCCGCTGAGTTCTACATCAATGCAATCAATGTGATGCGCGGAGCGGAAGCGATCTCGGAGTATACATCTCTCCCGCACCAGGAAGCATTCAACATAGAATACTGGCTGCTCGAAGAAGCGAAGCTTCAGCGCATGCCAAAGCCCAAGCCACTCTCGGGAAAGATCGCATTGATCACGGGAAGCGGTGGTGGGATCGGAAAAGCCATCGCAAAGAAGTTCGCCTCCGAAGGAGCTTGCGTTGTACTGAGCGACAATGACACCGAACGACTCAAAGGCGCTGCTGAAGACTTCAATAAATGGTTCGGCAAAGACGCGTATGCATCAGCTACGATGGACGTAACAAAATCATCAGAGATCATCGAAGCAATGAAAGTGGCAGCCAGGGAATTTGGTGGTGTCGATATCGTGATCAACAACGCAGGCATCTCGATCTCTAAATCAATAGAAGATCATACCGAAAAGGATTGGGACATGCTTTACGATATTCTTGTGAAAGGACAGTTCCTCGTTTCGCAAGCTGGCATACGCATCATGAAACAGCAGGGCCTGGGTGGTGATATCATCAACATCGTAAGCAAGAATGCCCTGGTATCCGGGCCGAACAATGCCGGCTACGGATCGGCGAAAGCCGCTCAGTTACATTTAAGCAGGCTGAATGCAGCGGAACTCGGCGCCGACAAGATCCGCGTGAACGTAGTGAATCCCGATGCGGTGATTGCCGACAGCAAGATCTGGGCAGGCGCCTGGGCAGAAGGTCGCGCGAAAGCGTATGGTGTTAAAGTGGAAGAGCTTCCTGCATTCTATGCCAGGCGTACATTGCTCAACGAGATCATTGTACCCGACGATATCGCGAATGCATGCTTCGCATTTGTTGGAGGCCTATTGAATAAATCAACGGGCAATGTTTTGAATGTAGATGGTGGCGTGGCAATGGGATTTGTAAGATAGGCTCTCACAGATCACACAGATCGCATGGATGAGTGCATTTGATCTGTGTGATCCGTGCGATCCGTGAGAGATATATGAGAGTCGCTTTTAAAATGCAACTACACCCTGGCAAGGAAGCCGAGTATAAGAAGCGCCACGACGAGATCTGGCCGGAGCTTTCGTCTTTATTAAGATCCACTGGCGTCAAAGACTACTCTATTTTCCTCGATGAATCTACAGGCTCTCTTTTCGGCATCCTCGAGATCGACAACCCAAAAGCCCTCGACCAGCTTCCGCAGCATCCCGTGATGCAAAAATGGTGGAAGTATATGTCCGATATAATGGATTCGAACCCGGATAACTCTCCTGTTAGTGTTCCTTTGAAAGAAGTATTTTATCTTCCCTAAATGAGAATAGATAAGAAAGACATTGTTGCGCACAACGACAGTCTCATCAAACAGCATCAAAAAAAATTTGATTCGCTGGATGTCGATAAGTCGATCATTGACAAGCTCGCGGCATTCCAAATAGCCATCCCTTCATGGGCGCTTGGTACCGGCGGCACGCGCTTCGGGCGTTTTCCGGGAGGCGGCGAACCTCGCAGCCTGGAAGAAAAGATCGAAGACGTTGGACTTCTCCATGCACTCAACCAATCGAGCAACGCCATCTCACTTCACATTCCATGGGACATCCCTTCGGACGCCAAAAAGATCCGCGAACTCGCCGCGTCTTTCGGGCTTCATTTCGACGCCATGAACTCGAATACATTCCAGGATCAACCCGGTCAAAACCTAAGCTATAAGTTCGGCTCTATGCAAAACGTCGACAAGGCCGTACGCAAGCAAGCCATACAGCACAACATCGACGTTATCAACTACGGCATCGAGCTTGGATCGAAGTCGATCACCGTCTGGCTGTCTGACGGGTCCTCATTCCCCGGACAGCTGAACTTCCGCAATGCCTTCAAGAATACTCTCGATAGCCTCCAGGAGGTTTATGCCAGTCTTCCCTCCGATTGGCGCATGTTTGTGGAGTATAAGGCGTTCGAACCGAACTTCTATTCTATGACCGTCGGCGATTGGGGGCAAAGCCTCCTATACGCGCAAAAGCTTGGTGCGCAAGCGTTCACGCTGGTCGACCTGGGTCATCACCTGCCCAATGCCAACATCGAACAGATCGTTTCCCTTCTGCTGATGGAGGGCAAATTAGGTGGCTTCCACTTCAACGATTCCAAGTATGGCGACGACGACCTCACGGTCGGCAGCATTCGCCCCTACCAGCTCTTCCTCATCTTTAATGAGCTTATCGATGGCATGGATGATCGTGGCATGAACCACGCAACGGATCTGGGCTGGATGATCGATGCCTCGCATAACATCAAGGATCCGTTGGAAGACCTTCTCCAGTCTGTCGAGGCCATCAAGATTGCTTATGCACAAGCATTACTGGTCGATCGCAAACAGCTCGACGAAGCACGCAAGCAAAACGACGTGGTCCGCTGCCAGGAGATCTTACAAAATGCATTTCGTACCGATGTGCGTCCATTGGTTGCAGAGGCGAGATTAAAAAAAGGTGCTGCTCTCGATCCTATCAAATTTTTCCGCGATCTAAAGGTTCGCGAGAAGCTGATCGGTGATCGTGGTTCGAAAACTTTAGCAACCGGACTTTGATCGCCGTCTTCGACATCGGTAAAACGAATAAGAAACTTTTTGTCTTCGACGAAGATTACAACATCGTCCACGAAACATCTGCTCACCTCGACGAGATCAAAGACGAGGATGGTGATCCATGCGAAGATGTTCATGCATTGACGGCCTGGATAAGGAAGACCTTCAATGACATTAAGCACGATGTTCGGGCGGTCAATTTTTCAACGTATGGAGCAAGCTTCGTACACCTTGGCAATGACGGTCTGCCCGCTGCTCCTTTGTATAACTATTTGAAGCCTTTTCCCGACGACCTAAAGGCGCGCTTTTACGATAAATATGGCGGCCAAAAAACGTTCGCAAAAACCACGGCTTCGCCGGTGCTTGGCAACCTCAATTCGGGTATGATCCTGTACCTGCTGCGACACCGAAAGCCGGAGGTCTTCAGGCGCATTCGGCAGAGCCTGCACCTGCCCCAATACGTGTCGTCCCTGTTCACGTCGGCCTACTGTTCCGACCTCACGAGCATCGGTTGCCACACGAACCTTTGGGACTTCACGGCCAATCGGTACCATGAGTGGGTGGTTAATGAGGGTATTGAGCCGAAGCTTGCGCCGATCCGCCACTCCGACTCGGCTATCGAAATTAAAGTCGGATCGAAATTAATGTACTCAGGTATAGGTTTGCATGACAGCTCTTCGGCACTTATACCCTACCTGCTTCAGTCGTCGGAGCCGTTCGCGTTGCTGTCGACCGGTACCTGGTGCATTACCCTGAACCCGTTCAACTCCACACCGCTGACTGTTGCCGAGCTGGAGCGTGATTGCCTCTGTTATCTCACTTACGAAGGCAAGCCGGTGAAGGCTTCCAGGCTGTTCTCGGGGCACGTCCATGAGGAGAAATGCAGGGCCCTTTCGAAGCACTTTGCGGTGAGTGAAAACGCCTATAAAACTGTGGTGTTTCAGGAGTCGAAGTCGTGGTCTGAGAACTTCACTGATTTTGGATCATTTGAAGAGGCCTATAATGCCCTGGTGAAGCACCTTGTTGATCAACAAATAGACGCCACGAACCTCGTCCTTCAACCGAAGATCAAGACCATTTTTGTGGACGGTGGATTTAGTCAGAACAAGATCTTTATGAAGTTGTTGGCTGAAGCGTACCCTGATAAAAAAGTTTATGCTGCCACAGTAACACAGGCATCTGCCCTGGGTGCTGCATTGGTGATCCATGATGATTGGAACCGGAAGCCGTTGAGAAATGATCTTTTAAAGTTAACGACCTACTGACTCCTCTGATTACTGATTACTTATTCCTGTCTCCCGTAATTTCTGAACGCTATAAAAGACAACGGTATCCCGATAGCAATACATAGGATAACTGCATTGATCAAAAAGCTCTGAAGGTTGAACGGCCCTTTCGCTGTGTTACTCAGCTTGACTACGACCTGGCTCATGATGATCTGCATTAGGAATCCGTAAGCAATTCCAGTAACAAGTCGATTCTTTGCCATGGCAGGGATACGGGGATAGAGAAAGAAAAAGACGAGTGTCCATATCAAAGCTATCAGGTAATGCAGTGCGAGGCCGAGTATTGCCATAGATGGCGGGCCGATCTCGGCGGCTTGAGGGCCGTAGATGGCACTGGAGATATATACCAGGATGTTGACGGGGTTGGTGCCACCACGGATCATGTAATGGATTGTTGCCGAGGTGATGTCGAGGGTGCCGACCAGCAGCCACGCGAGGATGATGGTCTTCGTTGAGAATTTCATCTGATTAAGGTACCGTGGTTTTTATGCTTTTTTGTTGTAAAAAAGCATTATTTGGCGGTTGTTGGTCGCAGGTTTCGTGTTGTTCTACTGCGACGAAGGACATGTTGCTTCAACTATCCAATCCCACGGGTACGGCTCCTTCATCCATTTCGGAGGTGAAGAGAACTCGCTGGTCCAGTCATATTCAAGCTTGTTGATAATGATGTCGTCAAATCCTGCGTCTTTAAAGAGTACCTGCAGCTCAGTCTCGAGATAGTGCTTTGTCTTTACATTGTCGATCCTTACAATGCCTTGTATAAGATCGGTCTTCGTTCCTTTGAAACCAGCGAGCTCTGATGCGTCGATTTCTTCCGGAGCCGTTCCCTCGTTCTTATTCCATTCGATCAATCGCCACGCCGAATAGAGGAAAGACTCGAGCGAAGGAAGAACGATCACGACATGTCCACCCGGTTTGATGCACTTCCTGACGTTCTTTAACATTACCCTATTGAGGTCCACCTCGGGAAGCATTATGACGTTGCAACAAAACCCAAAATCCGCCGACGCCTTCAACGGTTTAGTGAGGTCATGCTGTTTCAAAGTAATGTTGTTGAACGAAGTCTGCTTCGCGATAGCAAGGAGATTATCGGATATGTCGACACCAAACACAGACTTAAAAGCCGGTGCGAGATATTCAAATGCACGGCCGGTGCCGCAGCCGAAGTCGATAGCCGTATGGTCCTGGTTCGAGTACTTTCGGACGATCTTTGAAAGCAACTGATTTCGATCGCTCTTGAAGACATCGAAGATCTCATCGTTGTAGTTAGAGCCGATTCGATTCCAGTGTCGCCTTTCTTCCATGGTGGCTGGTGACTAGGTGACCGGGTGAGATCTTTCGATGGGACGAGTAAGACAAGTAGGACCGCCACCTCCTTTTACACTAATCTCCCAACCATCATACTCTGTTACTTCGCAACCAGCAGCTCTCATGCGCTTCGCTGTTTCGGTGTTGCCCTTTACACTGATGCATTTGCGTGGGGCAACAGCCAGTACGTTGCAGCCCATCGACTCGAATTCGGCGTCGGGGACTTCTACAAATCGGTAGCCCCTTCGAAGCAGGTCGTTACGAAAAGAGATGGGCATCAATGGAGAATAGACGACAGCGAGATCCTTGTCGACCGGACTTAAGACCGACATCAAATGGAACACGTCGGCCGGTCCTCGATAGTGTGGCATGTCGGCAACAAGAACTTCAATGCCTTTGGGCTCCAGGAATGATCTCAGTTGACGAATACCGTCTTCGTTAGTACGATATGTATGACCTACCGCAATGGTGTTGTCATCGATCCATGCGCAGTCCCCGCCCTCGAGGGTACCGGGTGATTGTATTGCACCGAGTATTTTCACACCCGACGCTTCGAATAACGCCCGCTCTGCTTCGGGCTCGCCGGCACGATTGGCCTTACCCATCCTGCAAAGGATCACACCGTGATCTGTTACAATAGAGGCATCGCGACAATAAATAGAATCAATGGATAATGACTTGTCCGAAGGAAGATAAAACGGCTTCGCGCCGAGCAGTGACTCAAAGACCTTATACTCGGAGACCGATTCGCCGAAGTGCGGCTTCGATATGAAGTTCAGGGGCTTCCACTGTGCTTCAAGCGTGCTGTCGTCTATAAATGCAGCTTCAGGTTTTTTGATCATGATGCTTTTAATAGCACCATACTCCGATTGACAAGTAGTTTTCATGGAATAACTGCCTTTCTTCTCAACTTCATTACAGCATAGAATGGAATTCCGGCCATCAGTAATACAAAGCCCCAATAAACTATAGTTTCTCCGGAGCCGATGATCGCCCAAAGGGTGAATATAAATCCGACGATGGTGACAACCAATCGGAACCAGTCAGTGCGATCCAATGCTTTTTCTTTAGCGAGCACGAGCACATACGCCGGCATCGAGAATGCGTAGGCGATCAGGCTCGTTAGCGTCGACAACAGGATCATATACTTATAAGTATCGGCGAGGCTTCTGCTGAAATTCATTCCCATTAAAACAGAAACCAAAACGCTCGATAGCACAATGCCCAATACGGGCGTTCCTTTCTTGCTTTCGTGGGCAAAGATCTTCGGGAATAATTGATCGCGCGCGGCGGCCATCGGCATCTGACCCTGTATGAGTATCCAGCCGTTCAACGCTCCGAAAGTCGCGATCACCGCACCACCTGCCACGAGATACCTGGCTTCCTCTCCCCAGATAAGTGCTGCCGCATCGGCGAAGGGAGCCTGCGAAGTCTTGAGAACAGATGGAGGCAGAATGCCCATGACGGCAACTGTCCCTAATACATATATCACTGTTGTTAGCACTGTGCCGATAATGGTTGCCCTGGCGATGGTCTTCTCCGGATTGCTGATGTTCTCAGAAGGAATGGTGGCGCACTCAAGTCCGAGGAATGCGAACAACGTTAGCGTGGTGGAAGCAGTGATCGCCGACAGATCTGATTCGCCGCTTGTATTAAAGGGAATAAAATGGTCAGAGTTGAGATAGAACAGTCCGCCGACTGAGATCAGTAGCAATGGCGCGGTCTTCAATATCGTTGTGATGATCTGCATGATGCCTGCTTCGCGAACGCCCATGCTGTTCACCCATGTGAGAAGCCAGATGGCGCCCAGACCAGTGAGAATGCCATAAGAGCTATTCTCCGATATGGCTGGAATAAATGCGCCGAGATAACTAACAAATGCCACGGCTATGGCAGCATTCGTGGCCCATACCGAGATCCAGTAGCCCCACGCAACGAGATAACCGGCAAAGTCGCCCATCCCTTCCCGCACATAGGCATACGGTCCGCCGGTAGCAGCCGGCCGAAGCTTGCTGAGCCACGCGTAGACAAATGCCAGTGACAGCGCGCCGAAGCAGGAGACGATCCAGCCGATCAAGCTGATGCCTCCGTAGGTGGCTAATGTGGCTGGAAGCATAAAAACACCGGAGGCGATCATGTTGCCGACAACCAGTGAGGTTGCCGTGAGCAGTCCAACTTTTCTTCCAGGCTTAGGGTGTTCCATCAAGAAGGTTTAAAGAAATGGAAAAAAATCCATCATTCATATAGTTGAACACATTCGTTATTTTTACCCCGCCAAAAACAAAAACTATGAAGCATATTATCGCATTTGTGGTTGTAGCAGCTGTTATCGCAGCCTGCACACCCACCAAGGAAACGACAACTGAAGCTAAGGCTCCAACGCTCACGAAGAAGTGGGAATCTGATACGCTGCTCACCACATGTGAGTCGGTGTTGTATGACAAGACGAACGATGTACTGTACGTGGCCGATATCGCCGGTAAACCAGATTCTGCCGATGGCGTTGGTTTTATTTCGAAGCTCGGTCTCGATGGAAAGATCGTAGATGCACAATGGGTAAAAGGACTGAATGCTCCCAAGGGCATGGGCATAGCAAACGGCAAACTGTATGTGGCCGATATCACCAACCTGGTTGAGATCGATCTCGCCACGGGTGCTATTAGCAAGTCGTATCCTGTTGAAGGCTCGCAGTTCCTCAACGATGTAACCACTGACGCATCGGGAAAGGTGTATGTAAGCGATTCGAACACTGGTGTTGTTAGCGTGCTGGAGAACGGCGCGATTGCAACTTATCTCACTGGGGTTAATGGCGTTAACGGTTTGCTGGCCGATGGCGACACGTTCCTCGTTGCGTCATTCTCAGGTGGTACGTTGAATACCGTCGATGCTTCGAAGCAAGTGGTATTGAAGGCCGACAGCGTCGAGAATGCCGACGGTGTCGAAGCTGTTGGCGATGGTGGTTATCTTGTCTCTAGCTGGAATGGTAAGGTGACTTATGTTTCTGCTGACGGAAAAACTACGAAGATCCTCGATACGACCGGCGACAAGATCAGCGCGGCCGACATCGAATACATTCCTGAAAAGAAATTATTGCTCGTTCCCACGTTCTTTACGAACAAAGTGGTGGCATACGAATTAGGCAACTAATCTGTGTGATCAGTGTGATCTGTGAGGGCTTAGTTTTAAATTTCTCACAGATCGCACGGATCCCACTGATCAATGCACACTGTCCTCTTCCTTCCTTTCCACGGCTTCGGCCACTTCAACGGCCTGTTTGGTGTGGCACGCGAACTGCAAAAATCTCACAACGTAGTCTTCGCTTCAACCGGGCATTTTCATAATCATGTTACTTCCCGCGGGTTCCATTTCAGGACGCTGGCGACCTACCCCTTTGGCATTGGCCTCGAAGGGTGGATCCAACAGATAAGGAAATCGAAGAATCCGCTGTGGCATAATATCGTCGACCGATGGACCGATAGATTATACCACGAAAGAAAAGCGGAGCTATCGAAGGTTCTGGCGGAACTGCAGCCAACGCACGTACTGGTAGATGCCCAACAGGCGACAGACGTTATCGTGCTGAAGGCGATCGATGAGGGTTTAAGAGTGTCTGTAGTCAGTATCCCACCACCCTATTTATTGATACCGGGTTTGCCCCCGATGAACTCCACAGCCATGCCTGGTGATGGTGACGAAGGTCTGAAAGCCTCGTTAAAGGGGATCAAAGCGAAGGTGTGGCGTCAAAAGAAGAGGTACATCGGAATGGACGATCGCACTATGGTGGCGCGCCGGCTTCGAAGGAATAAGGTGCAGCACCTCAAAGACATTTATCCATCGTTGATAACCCTCGCGGTGAAAGATGTTGATCAATACGTTCTTACTTATAAAGAATTTGATTTCGATCACGAGTACCTGAAGAGATTCAAGTACGTTGGCGCCTATGCCGATCCGAAGTCGGTAGAGCCCCTTAGCGGAGAGTTCGTCCAGTTGATCAACGATATGAAGTCAATCGGGAAGAGGATCGTGTATTGCGCTTTCGGAACGGTGCCTACCGAGAAGAACATCAAAGGCTTCCTGGAGAGGCTGGACGAAGCGATTAAGGATCTTGATTGCTTTGTGATCGTGTCTTCGAAGGTGACGGTGAAAAGTGGTCCGATGATGTTTGTAACCGATTGGGTTCCGCAAGTTGCCGTGCTGGGGGTATGCGACGCTTTCATTACGCACGGTGGCATGAATTCGGTGCATGATGCGATCAGGGCGAAGGTGCCGATGCTCGTCTACCCGATCGATATGATGTACGATCAGAATGGAAATTCGAGTCGTGTCGTCTATCACAAGCTTGGGCTGCGGGGCGAATTTGATAAAGACACGCCGAGCGACATCCGCATGAAACTAAAAGAGATCCTCGATAACAGAAATAATTTCCGGTCGCTCGATACATCGGCATACTCAATCGATAACTTTATAAAAATGATCGCATCATGAGACTCCTCGTTGTTTTGTTGTTCGTCGCCACTAATCTTCTTGCACAGGACTACCCATTGAAGGGATTTTGTATCGAAGCACCCAGGAATGAAGGTGTAGATGCATTTGTAAAGTTCATCAACGAAGAACTAGGACCAAGGAAGATCAACACCTTGATACTAAGAGTTGACTTCAACTACGAGTTTACGACACATCCCGAGCTTCGTGCCGAGAATCCGCTAACGAAAGCTAACGTGAATAAGCTCGTTGCTGCTTGTTCGAAGAATAACATCCAGCTGATACCACAGATCAATCTACTGGGTCACCAATCGTGGGCGGGTAGTATCGGCAACCTGCTTCGTGTGTATCCCCAGTTCGATGAGACGCCACATGTAAAGATGCCGGAGAAGTATGAGTGGCCTAACGCAGATGGTCTTTACTGCAAAAGCTATTGCCCGCTTCATCCCGATGTTCATAAAGTTGTGTTCGAGATCGTTGATGAAGTGTGTGATGCCTTCAAGAGCACGGCATTTCATGCGGGCATGGATGAGGTCTTTTATTTAGGAGATGATAAATGTCCCCGCTGCGGCGGCCGCGATAAAGCTGAATTGTTTGCCGGCGAGGTGAGAACCATTCGCGATCACCTGCAATCGAAAGGAAGAAACCTTTGGATCTGGGGCGACAGGCTGATCGACGGTAAGACAACAGGAATGGGGATGTGGGAAGCCAGTTTCAATAATACCTATCGTGCGATCGACATGATACCGAAAGATGTGATGATCTGCGACTGGCATTACGAACGGCCCGACAAGACTGCCGTCTATTTTGCTATGAAAGGTTTCAAAGTTGCAACCTGTCCATGGCAAAATCCGACCGTAGCGGTACAGCAATCAATAGACATGATGACGTTCCGGAAGGATGCGACCGATGAAATGAAAGAGAACTACCAGGGAATCGTGCAAACGGTGTGGTCGGATAACCAGAATTTCCTCGATGGATTTTACGGGAAGAATAAAGAGAAGGGAAACACGGCGTGGGATTGTTTTAATGCCGTGTTCCCGAAGAAATAATTTGTTTCGCGGAGGATACCTGCCTGCCGGCAGGCACGGCGCAGAGATGCTAAGGGCGCCTAGGTGTTGGCGGCATGAGACGGTGCCGTTCTCTTCAGCGCCCATCGAACAACAAGCCACGTCGCAGCTCCGCCGATAATCAAGAATGGCCAACGTGAAAGGATATTGACAACAAAGTCGAGGAATGAACTCCATCCTTCGCCGAGCGAGGCAAGCAGTCTTGAACCAACGGCGGGGACTTCTGCCATAATTGGTACAACCTGGAAGTACGTCAGCGACACGATGCTGAACTCGACCTGCCTGTTTATGTATTTTCTCCTGCCTTCCAACGACTCGATCTCGGATCGTACGCCTTCCAATTGACGCTCAACTTCGAGCATCTCACTTACCTTGACTGCACGACTGAGAATGTTACGATAGTTCTTTTCGAGTTCCTTCTTAGTGGACAGACGTGCCTCTAAGTCTATATATTCTTCGGTCACATCCTTTACAGAAATGGTTTTTGATCTCATGGATTTGGCGAATCCTGAAACCTTGCTCACAAAATCATCGAGCGAAGTGGACGGGATCCGTATCGTCTGCATTACTTTCGGACCACCTGCATAGTTCTCTTCCTCATCGGATGAAATGTATCCGCCGAGGCTCTCCACCAAATCGCGAACTTTCTTTCGGCTAGCAACTAGATCCTCGACTTCGAAAAACAAGGTCCCATTCTTTATCAGCAGCTTTTCTGCCAATGCCTCGAGGCTTGCGATCATCTTCGCTTCGCTGACGCCATTGGGCCTGTCGATGGACTCATGAAAGACTGCTTCCTCCGCAAGAACAGATAATTCATTAGATGGTGAATGCGGATCAGCGAACTCGTTGTAAGCTTCATGGACTTTTGCTGTATCGACTTTAAGTCGCGAACGACGATCTGCAAAAAAGATCTGGTACAAAACAAACACGGCAATGGCACTAATACCAAGCGTGATAGAAAGGCGTTTCATGGCAAATGATTTTAAATGTTAAAGAACGGTTAGACGAAAAAGTCACGCCTGCAGTCGAATAACTTTTACGTGTTATTCAATTACACGTATGTGACTTAACGTCGTTACATACATTTAAATAATTATTCACCTCGACATTGTGCGGACAATGTTCGGCTCCGGTCGATCACACAAAGAGGTAATACAAAGCAGAAAGGAGAAAAGTAACGACCAATAATATTGCGAGCCAGCGATATCCGGCAGGATGCCCCTCGGTGAATTCGTAGCTACAGATCGGACACACTTTTGCGTCTTCGTCTATCTCCATTGCACACGAGGGGCATTCCTTTTTCTTCATATTATGATTGTTGCACGGTTTGGAGCGGCTCCTTTCTTTTTCGACGCAGGATGACCCTCGTAGTACCGCAAGGTAATTGTGCTGTAAAGGTGTAAATGTCCGCGTTATTAGATGTTTGTCTCTCTTCTCTTACGTCGCCATCTTACGAAGAGCCATACCCCAAGACCTGCCATGATCACGAAGGGCCATGCGGCGAAAATACCGATCACGAAGTCGAGGAGACTTCGCCAACCATCACCGAATGAATTAAGGAAACGATAACTAAAACCATAATTGCCGCTAACAGCCTCGTAGTAAGAGACAGTAAGTGTGCTATAGGAAACCTGGCTGTTCAAATACTTCAGTCGTCCCTCCATCGATTCTATTTCCCCACGAACATTGTTCAGCTGAGCTTCGACCTCGATGATGTCTTTAACGGTCTTTGCCTGCTTAAGCAGATCGCGATATCGTGCTTCGAGCTCTTTCTTGGTGGCGAGCCGGGTCTCGACATCAATAAACTCTTCGGTGACATCTTGAGTGGAGATCGATTTAGAATCGACCTTTTTAGCGAGGGCTTCGATCCTGGTTACGAAGTCGTCGAGCTTGTCAGAAGGGATCCGAACCACCTGTTCGAAGCGGGGGCCACCGCCGTAGTTATTCTGGTTGTCGGAAGAGATGTAGCCACCGGATTCATTTACGAGAGAAGCGATCCTCTCTTTGGTTTCGGTGACGCTGCTTACTTCGAACTCAATGTTACCGGTTTTTATGAGTTTTCTTTCGATAGCGATTAAGCCGCTACCGGATTTCGATTGATCAGAGAGTTTGGCTTCAGCAACATAGCCGTGAGTTCCATCACTGTTCGCGGGAAATGTTGACCATCGCGCTGCCTCATTATATCTCTGGCAACCCACGCACAACGAACAACCAACAACGAACAACGCCCATACTCTCATATCTCTACAACTTTACCAAGTTTAGAACTCATATAAACCGCATCAATCACCTTCATCACCCTCACACCATCATCCGCCGTTACTGGCATCTCCAAATTATTCGCAATCGCATTATAAACCCCATCGTAATACGCATAATAATTTCCTGGCAGAGTATCAACGCGTTCCTTTCCCTTATCAGTATGCAGAAGACCACGTTCACTCTCCGGCTCACTCCACCCCTCTTTCGTTGGCTTCTCTCCCGCCTGCAGCTTCGTCTCCTGCACGTCGGCGCGTGTCTTTAAAAAAGATCCAAGCTTGCCGTGCACCTGGTACGACGGAGCAGGCTCACGAACAAAATATCCCGAATGCAGTCGCACACGAAAGTTTTTGTAGTACAACAAGATCTCGAAATAGTCATCGACCTGCGAAGTCGCACGGGTGATCATGACGTCTGCAAACAGCTTCTCCGGCATACCAAACAAGAACAGCGCCTGATCTATTAAATGTGGTGCAAGGTCTTTTACGATACCGGAACCGGCACTGGGATTTTCCTTGTGGACCTTATAACTCAACGCTGCATTGTAGCGATCGTAAGCAAGCGTTGCTTCAACGATCTCACCCAATACGCCACTATCCACAATGCTTTTTACTGTCTTGAAATCACTATCCCAACGACGGTTTTGAAAGACGGAAAGCTTTACACCCTTCTTTAGTGCAAGCGCCTTCAGCTCTTCGGCTTCGGCAGCATTCCCGGTGAACGCCTTCTCCACCACGCAATGCTTTCCGGCTTCGAGAACTTTCTTCGCGTAGTCGTAATGAGTGTAAGTAGGCGTGTTAACAACAACGAGGTCTACGTCCTTCGCGCTGAGCACATCCTCCATAGAAGCATAGCTGGTAACGCCAGGATAGTCGGCCTGGATCAACTTCTTGCTCCGTTCCCACGAGCCTTTCAGCTCAAGGCCCGGGTGCAGGGAAATAAATGGAGCATGAAAGACTTTGCCAGACATGCCATAGGATAATAGCGCAACATTGATCTTCGGCGAGCCGTTATTCGTTGTTCGTTTTTCGTCGGTCATAGTGCCAAATTAAGCAAACCGCTCGTCAACGACCAACGATCGACGACCAACGCCTATTTCAGTTCCAATACAACTACAGAATGTGCTGGTAATTTTACTTTTAAAGAGCCACCACTCAATGTCGCATCCTTGAAAACACCTGGTTTGATCTTCGAGGGCTGTTCGAACGTATTGATGTCCTGGATCTTCTCCGAAGTAAGGATCCGTCCTGTAACGCCTGTGAACTTTGCGCCGCGCACATCGATCGTTAACTCCTGTGCTTTCGAAGCATCGATGTTCACCAACGATATATGTGTGAGGCCAGCCGCGTCCTTCGAAGCGGAAGCCGATATCGCCGGAAGCTTATCGTTGCCCAAAGTATAGTCGCCGGTCTTAAGATCGATCGGCAGCAGGGTGGCATCGTGGTGCACACTGTACATCTCCATCACATGATACGTCGGAGTGAGCAACATCTTTTCTTCATTGGTAAGAATAACTGCCTGCAGCACATTTACGGTCTGCGCCAGGTTTGCCATCCTCACGCGATCAGCATGATTATTAAAAATATTCAGAGTCATGCCCGCCAACACCGCATCGCGTATCGAATTCTGCTGATACAAGAAACCGGGGTTTGTGTTGGGCTCAACATCATACCATCCACCCCACTCATCCACAACCAACGCGACCTTCTTCCTGGGGTCGTATTTGTCCATGATGGTAGAATGTCTAGTGACGAGTTCCTCCATCTGGTATGCTTTCTTCAGCGTTGCGAAATATTGGTCTTCGCTGAATGCCGATGCGGAGCCTTTTTTACTCCAGTCGATCACCGAATAATGATGAAGCGCTACACCTTCCAGCATGTTATGAGGAACGTCGCGCATCAGCACTTCAGTCCAATGATAGTCGTCGTCGCTGGCACCGGATGCGATCCTGAACACTTTACTTTCATTATTCCAGCCTGTCATGAACGTGGAGTACTGCCTGTAAATATTCGCATAGTATTCAGCAGTCATATTACCACCGCAGCCCCAGGCTTCGTTGCCGATACCCCAGTACTTTACATTCCAGGGTTTCTCGCGACCGTTCTCGGCACGCAGCTTCGACATAGGACTCTTCCCACCGAAGTTGGTATACTGTACCCATTCGCTCAGTTCCTGAACTGTTCCGCTGCCCACATTGCCCGACAGGTATGGTTCTGCTCCGAGCAGTTCACACATGTCGAGGAAGTCGTGTGTACCGAAGCTGTTGTCCTCGGTAACTCCACCCCACCAGGTGTTTACGATCGTCGGACGTTTGTCTTTTGGACCAATGCCGTCTTTCCAGTGATAGGTGTCGGCGAAACATCCGCCGGGCCAACGGAGGTTGGGGATCTTCATTTTCTTAAGGGCGTCGACAACGTCGTTACGGACGCCTTTTGTGTTGGGGATCAGCTTGTTATTGTCGCCCACATAAAATCCGCCGTAGATACACTTTCCGAGGTGCTCGGAGAAGTGGCCGTAGATGTGCTTGCTGATCTGGGCTTTGCCGTTGTCGGCACTGAGGATAATTGAGTTTTGGGAAAATGATGCCGCTGAAATCGACAGCAGGATCAAGAGGGAATAGAATTGGCGCATGTTATAAATGTACAACATACACCAATTCTACAAAAGGGTTTTACATACGAGCGAGTTTTTTGGGGGCGTTCACGACCTCTTTCACCTGCTCCAGCTCTTTCGTGATCGACCCCCTTTTTATCAAAGTATATTCTTTGACCCCCATTCCATCGAACCACTCCTGCCACGTTTCCATCATGCGGTCCCACTCGAGGTCTTTCTCGCGTGGCGCCGCCTCGATGAGAGCGATCTTCAGGTCAGGGAATTCATTCCTTACTTCCAGCAACTTATTGCGGTTGTGGCCGACGATGGGATAACCATCGGTGATGATGACCAGGTAATTCTCCGTGAGTGAATCACGGGAGTAATCGACCTTGAGGTCTTCATGAAAGTATTTCCAGATATCGGCGCCGTGATATTTTTCCGGGTTGCTGCTGAACACCGCGTTGCGATATAGTGTATCGAGGTTGGCATCGAATGCTTTCCGGCGATCTTCTTCGTTCAGCTTCCGGTATACGTTGCTGATGTTGTTCATATTCACATACAAGCGGTCTTCGAAGTCGTCGCGGCGCAAACCGGCGCCCAACTGAGGGGCGATCACGACACGAAACTCGTCGCGTGACTTGATGTACAGGTCCTTCCTCACTTTCGTTTCGAAGGCATTGTAAAGACTCCTGATGATCTGCTTATCGCGCTGAGGCTGGTTGGGTTGAACGATCAGGCGGTCCGACAGGTCGAGCAGAACGATGTAGTTGTGCTTAATGCGTGTCGGTTTTACTTTCTTTTCAGGAGCCGGCAGATTGCAACTTGCAAAGCAGAGAGCTATCGCAAGGATTGATATTGTTGATTTGATCATTGGATTCCAGTTAATTTCTCAGATTCGTTGTTCGTTGTTCGTGGGCCGTTGTTCGTTGGTGGCTTCTCGCATTTCTGCGAACAACGAACAACGACAAACGAACACTTAGGCGGCGCGTTTAGAGATCACTTTTACAGTTCCGGCTTTGATCTCGTTCTTATCTTCGAACTCCTTCTTGATATGCATGCACTTCTCTTTAGTGTCTTTCATATTCGCAGGAGAGAGATAGGTGATCCAGCCCGATGAGAACTGATCGATATATTTCTTGAGGTTTCCATACATCACTGTGCTGATGTCTTCACGATAGTCGGCGATCTGCTTCTTCAGCGAGGCAACATCGGCGAGCTTTGCTTTAAGCGCCTTGATATCGCCATTCAGGTGAGCGATGATCCTCTTGAGGTTGTTGATCGACTCGCGTTTGTCCCACTCGCGCAGGATGGCGTCGAGAAGGATACTCCAGATGATGTACACCAGGAACCCGAGGAACAGAATAATATAAAATGAAGCGCTCGAATACCAGGGCGTTGCAACGAGCCCCATCAATGCTTTAGCATTCTCGGTGTTGTTGTTGATGATCATCGCGAGCAGGAAGTCGACGATGAAAGTAACGCCGATGAGTGCACCGAGGTATACGTTCTTCATCTTATGCTTCGATTCGAGAATGACGTGGAAGGCCCACCCGAACGCGAAGAATACGAACGGTACTACGAACAACAGGTAATTGAATTGTAATGCAGCGGCCAGTTCGCCCGGGCCTGGCATAATGCTACCGGTACCTTCGCCGGCGGCAAGCGCTTCGGCGATGCCTTCGAAATCGACATACAATGCCTTGTATGTTGCCGATACATAGAAGAAAAAGAGATAGACCGAAAGCATTGAAAGGATGAAAAGATTAAGGGAGAACTTAACAATGCTGAAGTTCTCGCCTTTCAATTTGTCCTTGTCTTTGGCTCTGCTCTCGCGGATCTGCAATAGATCTTTACGATATTTTTCAACACCTTTCTCCTTCTCCTTTATCTCTACGTCGATCTTTGCGTTGGCCTCTTCTCTTTCCTTCAGTTTTTTCTCGAGGTCTTTGATCTGTTTCACACGCTCTTTCTTCTCTTCGTCGGTGAAGCCCTTGTACGGTTCTTCAACGAGATCACCATTGATGATGCGATTGAGATATTGCGCATATACATCGGGGTCACCCTTTACATTACCCGATTTCTCGTAGCCATAGTCATATAGATTCACGCGATCGGCCTGGTGATAGACCTTTACGTTTAGCTCGCGTTCCCTTGCTTCAGTACTGGGCATAGTTTCCATTGGTTTTCAGGTTAGTTTATTTGAAAACGACATCCATACATACGGGTAGTTTTACCTGCAACTCGATGCAACGTCAATAGATGGCCATAATTAACGATGAGTTAAAGTTTCGGCGGGACGGGTGGCGTTACTTAAAGGAACACTTTAAAAAAGTGCAAAATCAGTGTTTTTACGCACCTTTTTAACACGAAATAAACTTTAGACCGACGATAACAACGATGAGTTAACTCTATAACCAGATCAGAGGTAAGAAGCGTGTATGTTGTTGCATGTGATTGCGCAACGTGTTGCAGAAGATGTGATCTATATTCGTGATATGACTAGAGTTGGCAAAGCAACAGCCCTCATACTGTTGTGTGTCGTTGTGAGCAAGTCGTTCGCTCAGCACGATCCTGTTGATTATGTAAGTGTGATGACCGGTACTCAATCGAAGTACAGCTTCAGCACTGGCAATACCTATCCCGCGATCACACTTCCCTATGCAATGAACTGCTGGTCGCCGCAGACCGGCGAGATGGGTAACGGATGGTTGTACACCTACGATGCTGAAAAGATCATGGGTATCAAACAAACCCATCAACCGAGTCCCTGGATCAACGATTACGGTAACTTCTCCCTGATGCCGTTAACCGGCAGAATAAAGATCCGCGAGGCTGACCGGGCCAGCGTGTTCTCCCATAAGTCGGAGATCGCAAAACCTTATCACTACAGCGTTTACCTGGCGGACTATAATGTAACAGCCGAGGTGGCGCCGACAGAACACGCGGCTGCGATGCGGTTCACGTTTCCCGAATCGGATAGCTCTTATGTTGTGATCGATGCGTTCGACAAAGGATCGTATGTGAAGATCATTCACGCAAAGAATGAGATCATAGGGTACTCCACACGTAACAGCGGCGGCGTACCAGACAATTTCAAGAACTATTTCATCATTAAGTTCGATAAGCCATTTCTGTCGGCACAAGTGTGGCACGATGGCAAAGAGACTGCAAAGATCGAGAAGGGAATTGCGGAGTATAAAGACAAGCACGTTGGCGCATTGATCAGGTTTCGGACAAAACGGGGAGAAAAGGTCAACCTCAGCGTAGCATCATCATTCATCAGCGCCGAACAGGCCGAGCTCAATCTCGCCGAGGTGGGGAAGAAATCGCTGGAAACAGTAAAAGAAGAAGGTCGCGCAACCTGGAATAAATCGCTCTCGAAGATCCAGGTCGAAGGCGGATCGGTCGATCAGCTTCGTACATTCTACTCGTGCCTCTACAGGACGATGCTGTTCCCCCGGAAACTGTATGAGATCAACAAAGAAGGAAAGCCGATGCACTACAGTCCGTACAATGGACAGGTGCTGCCAGGTTATATGTTCACCGACAACGGTTTTTGGGACACGTTCAGGGCTGCTGCGCCACTGATCAACCTTATTGAGCCTGCGATGAGCGCCCAGATCCAGGAAGGGCTTGTGAATGCTTATAAAGAAAGTGGATGGCTCCCTGAGTGGGCAAGTCCCGGTCATAGGGATTGTATGATCGGATCTAATTCCGCTTCGATCATTACCGATGCATACATAAAAGGAATAAAGAGTCCGGATATCATGATGCTCTTTGATGCGATGTTGAAGAACACCGATGCCGAGGGGCCGGTGAGCTCGGTTGGAAGAAAGGGATCCGAAGAATACAACAAGTATGGATATGTTCCGTACGACGTGAAGATCAACGAGAACGTGGCACGTACGCTCGAGTATGCCTATGCCGACTTTACGATCTGGCAACTTGGAAAGGCATTGGGTAGAAAGCCGGAAGAGATCGACAAGTTTGCGACCCGAAGCCAGAATTATAGAAATGTTTTTGATGCAGAGACGAAGCTGATGCGTGGAAAGAATAAAGACGGCAGCTTTCAGTCGCCCTTTAATCCATTTAAGTGGGGCGACGCATTTACGGAAGGCAACAGCTGGCATTATACGTGGTCGGTGTTTCATGATGTGGAAGGATTGATGGACTTAATGGGCGGGAAGAAGCCTTTTGTATCCATGCTCGATTCTGTTTTCAGCCTACCTCCTGTTTACGACGACAGTTATTACAAGTACACGATCCACGAGATCCGTGAGATGCAGACGCAGAACATGGGCAACTATGCGCATGGCAACCAGCCGATACAGCACATGATTTACTTATACAATTATGCGGGCGAACCCTGGAAGGCGCAGTATTGGCTGAGGGAAGTGATGAACAGGTTGTATTCCGCGAACCCCGATGGTTATTGCGGAGATGAAGACAATGGACAGACGTCGGCGTGGTATATTTTTACGACGTTGGGATTTTACCCGGTTTGTCCGGGCACGGACCAGTATGTGATTGGTGCGCCGCTGTTTAAGAAGGCGACGATCCAGTTAGAGAATGGGAAGACCGTTACGATCAATGCCCCGGCTAATGATGAAAAGCACAGGTATGTGAAGTCGACACATGTAGATGGAAAACCGTACAGTGCCGTGTATTTAACGCATGAGCAGCTGTTGAATGGTGCGACGGTTGATTTTGATATGAGTGAGGTGGCGGATAAGACGAGGAGTGTTGGAAGCGCAGATCTGCCCTATTCGTTTTCAAAGAAGTAGTCAGGTTCGTTAAATGTCATCCCGCCAGTGTGAGAAATGCACAAATTCTAAATTAGCAGCGGCGGGATCCCGAATCGCGAAACCGGATCGCGTTGAACAATATTGCAGCGTGTACTTCGTAGCCACACACCCGATGACAGTTTTTGATCAGGTTTTCTGACACTGGTTTTTCTCCTTTGACTACAACTTTGCGGCATGAAACTCTTCATGCCTTTTTTTATTTATTTCTTATTGATCGAACTCGTTGCCTTCGCTCAAACGCCCATTGCTGAGGTGCGCAAAATGAAAACCGGGAAAACCGTGACAATTACAGGAATAGTAACGGGCACTTTTGGTGATCTCTCCTTCTTACAGGATACTACTGCAGGCATAGCGATTTACAACGCCGGCGTACTTCGCGACGACTCTGTTGCCGTTACCGGAAAGCTTTCGAAATACAACGGGCTGCTCGAGGTCGTCACGGATTCTATAGTCAATCTTGGTTTCGCGAGACAAGTACAACCTCGCGTGACTACTATAGTCGACATCAAAGAAGGAGAACTGATCCGACTTGACAATATCACTTTAACTCCGTCCGGAACATTCTTCTATCCACAACGATCGGGTCTCATTATTCAGGGACCGGATACTCTTCAATATTGGATCGATGAGGACACCGATATTCCTGGTTACTCAATACCAGTACAAACGTCTATTACGGGAATCGTCGGGAGATTTGGGAGTAAGTTGCAGTTGCTGCCAAGATCGCACGAGGATATTTTGAATTCCCAATTTCCAATACCAATAACCAATGACCATTTTACGGTTGTCAATTGGAACGTGGAGTTTTTCGGCGCCCCTAAATATGGCCCGGCAAACGACTCGCTGCAGGTCTCAAATGTGGCCTATGTTATAAATAATATCCAACCCGATATCGTCGCTCTGCAGGAAGTCTCCAACAACAATGCATTCAATACCCTACTGAATAACATTCCCGGTTACGAAGGACGTTGCTCCAGCCGCTACTCCTATTCATACGACACCGACGACGACTTTCCCCCGCAAAAGCTCTGCTTCGTTTACAAGTCCAGTACCGTAAAAGTCATTCGTGAGAAGATACTCTTTCGTGATCTGTTCGACGAGCATCCTTCCGATATGTTCTCCAGCGGACGACTACCCTACTTGCTCGAGATACGCGCGTCCGGACACCGTATCTTTCTGATCAATCTCCATGCAAAGTCCGGAGTCGATGATTCCGATCTCATTCGTCGTGTATCGGATGCAGCAATACTAAAAGATTCGTTAGACGCCTACTATTCAGATAAAGAACTGATCTTATTGGGAGACTTCAACGACGATTTGGATGAGTCAATCGTAGCACGTCATGAAAGTCCCTATGCAGGTTTCATCACCGACAGCAACTATTCGTGTATCACGAAGCCACTAAGCGAAGCCGGATGGCATTCCACCATCTCTTACGATGACATGATCGATCACCAGGTCGTCTCGAGCACTCTTGCTGATTTCTTTGTCGATGTGAGCATCCTGAACGTGGTTGCCATGATCCCTCGCTATGGCAGCACTACATCCGATCATCTTCCCCTGATCTCTGAATTTAACTTTGATATTGTTACCGCTGTCGACGACATGCCGAAGCCGATCCTCTATCCCAATCCAACTAACAACGAGCTTTGGTTTCCAACGAATGCCAACATAACCGTTGTCAACTCAGTTGGTAATATCATCATAAAAAAAGAAGGTGCACACCCTCCGATATCGCTCGGCGAGTATGCACCCGGTCTGTACTTAGTTGTACTGGAGGATCAGCTCTTCAAGATCGTTAAGAATTAACTCACCTTCTTTTTTCCCGGATCTTCGATCTGTTTACCGTCGGGATCGATACTGCCTGGATACTTTTTCATGATCGCCTTCACACCCTTGTCGATTGACTTCGAAAGAGCATTCAGGTTACTCACATTACCCTTCACCAATCCACGCCATACCTGCTCCTTCGTATTAGCATCCTGGACGTCGATGATCAGCGTTCCCTCCGTATAGATCATGCGGTTAGGACCGTACATTCCGCCAAAAGGCGCATACGGATAACCCCACATCATCGGGAAGCCACGATAGAACATCATACCCGGATACATATAAGGATAGCCGTAACCGTAATTCGATACCACTTGCTCCTTATCCGTTGTAAATGTTTCGTAGCTCACCAGCAGGTCGGGATCCTTCTTCGAATACTTCAACCCGCGTTTTTCAAATTCCGATTGTATGTCCTTCCTTATCTTTGAGCTGATAAGATTGCTTTTGTAAGCCGGATGATTCACGTTCACTTCTGCAGTACTGAAACCAAAAGTTTTGTACTGGTTGAAGTCAACGGTCTTATCGATATCCGTCACAGCACAACTTCCCAGCAACAGCACCATGGCCGTTGCGAGACAGATATTCAAAAACGTTTTCATAATTGTTCTTACCTCCATGTTGATTTAACGAAATATCAACGCGTAGCGTTCAGTTTTTGCGCTATCGTGGCATTACTACCCATGAGCCAACCTGCGGTGATCCATGGTGTCCACAAACATAGGAATTGGCCCACAGTGCGCGGGCAAAAGGACTTTACTCGATTATGAATTTCGCGGTGTGCATTCCGCGATCGCTTACCAGCTTAAGGATATAGAAACCTTTCGGCAGCCTTTGTGCGTCAATATTTACTCTTGATCCAACCTGTGAATGATTGAAAGGGACAGGCGCGCCAGCGGAGTTAAGAATTTTTAATTCCGAGTTAATCGCACCAGCAGGCAATTCGAACGAGAAGCTTCCGTTAGATGGATTTGGGGTAACCTCAATTGTCTCGGCGCGTTCAGATGTTCTTACTACAATAGTTTTGACCACGGTAGTTTTGCCATCCAGGTCGGTTTGCAGCAAACGATAGTAAGTGCGTTCAGAAAATGGATCGGCATCCAGCAACCTGTACGTTACATCACCTGAGCTGCTGCCGGCACCGTCTACCCTTGCAAAGTCTCTGAAGTCTTTTCCGTCATGCGAGCGTTGAATGGTGAAGTAGTCGTTTTCAAATTCGGTAGCTGTTATCCATTCGAGCTGAACCCCGTGTTCATTTTCTGATCCGGTAAAACTGCGAAGAGTTATCGGCAATGGGCTTGAAACGTAGTCTCTCGTTCCAAGCGTGTAATACAAGTCGGAGCTTAGAGATACGTTGAGGAAGTTGATCTCGTCGCCCACGATGTTGTCTGCCGATTGTATCTCCGCCCAGTTTCCAGATTGATTGGGTCGTGCGAGGAGAACATAATTTGAAGGTGTAGCCGGGGTTGCAGGTGTTCCTGCATCGCTCATATCGAAGGAGATGTTAACGGTTTGTGTAGTGGAAGCGTTTGTGACGTCGACAAACCAGATGCGACTCCAGCGAGCCTTGTTAGGTCCGGTCATTCCGCCCACATCGGTGATCTGTGCGCTGTTAGATCCTGCGGCGTGTGCGTATAGAGAATAGTCACCGTTCTCGAAGCCCGATACTTGTGTCATGCCCATACCACCAGTAACCGATGGCGACACACTTGCATTGCTACCGCTTGCGTCGGTACCAACGCCGCCAAGCTCAAAATCGTAGTCGCCGCTGGTTGGCTTGTCTCCCACGTAAAGATCGTTTACGGTCGCGGGCACCGACAAGCTCGAGAACCCGTACTTGGCGAAAAGATAATTGTGTGCGATCAGTCGCTCAGCGACGTTAAGGGTTTTCCTGAAGACGATCACTTCCGCGATGTATCCACCAAAAGGACGACCATCGCTTAGATTCATCGATCCGATAGTTACCGGCGACGCGTTATTGAGAATTGAAGTGGATGTCTCCGTCGCTGTGTTGTCAAGATTTTCGTTGATATATGTCTTCACCCTGCTGCCGGCGGCCAGCGATCCATCGAATAAGACCGAAAAGATATAATCGCGACCTGCCTGGAAAACTGTTGACGTAGCGAAGCGGTTGTCATTCCCCTGGACGTCTACATCGATCTTATTGCTCATATAATAAAAGATCGTGTATGATTGGTTGTCGCCAACATCGATGCGTTTCGAGACGATGGCCCGCGCCGTGCTGTTGTCGATACTGATCGGTCGGGTTACTGTAAGGATCGTGAGCCCTGCGGTATTGTCGAGATTATCGGCATCGGCCACCGTCATGAGATCGTTATTGGGACCGCCTATGTTGTCGAAGAAGAGCGCCGGCATACCGTTGATGAGGCCGGTGGTATAAAGGGGCTGCTGGCTTGCAGTTGCCTGGGAAGCGTTATTGTTGTTGCCGGACTGGTCGTTCCATGAGCTGACGGCCGTAAGGTTGTTGGTTGTGCTTGTTCCGGCGTCGGCCTTAAGCCAAAGAGAAACGGTGCCGGTTGTGCCGACTCCAGCAGGGCCTGTCTGGGCAAAAACAAGGTTCGAGCCCAAAATTCCAATAATTAAGGTCAAAGCACGCATCGTTGCCAACTAATCGAGATATCTCGATACAATATTAATTTTTTATCGCCTAATAAGGTAACTGTCCGCACAAAAGAAAAGGCCACCTGGTGGTAGCCTTTCCTTGACATGAGTTAATTTATAAGATCAGATCGGACGGATCTTGATGTTCCGGAAGAACACCGGCGCTCCGTGATCTTGCAGTGAGATCGATCCAACCTTGAACTTATTCCAACCGGGATATCCTGTCCACTTCGATTTCTTATAAGCTTCTTCGTAAGCGGGACTTCCTTCCTCGAATTCAACGACCTTCTGATCGTTGAGCCAATGTTCAACGTGACCATCGCGGTAAACGATGCGAGTTGTGTTCCATTCGCCAACCGGGTTCACTTTCTTGCCGGGATCTGCGGGGAACATATCGTAGTTGCTGCCAACGGTCTGTGCGGGTGTGAGAGGATCACCTTTCCAACCGGCGTCGTCAATGATCTGGGCTTCGGGACCAGTTGCATAGTCTGTTTTGTATTCGGGCTTTTCAACCACGTGATAAATGATACCGCTGTTACCACCAGGCGCAGTTATCTTCCAATCGACAGTAAGCTCGAAGTTTCCCCACTGTCTGATCGTCATGAGTGATCCACCAAACTTACCGGATCCTTCACCAAGGCCAGTGCCATCAACAACGATAGCGCTATCCCTTACTGACCAAAGCGGGCCGATGGTATCATGACCATAACGTTTCCATCCATCGAGGTCGCGACCGTTGAACAACAGTTCCCAACCAGCTTCCTGCTCTTGTTGTGTGAGTGCATTGAGCGGTGGTGTTGTGTCGGCTGGAGGTGTAGTGTCAGCTTGTTCAGCTGCTGGTTTCGAACAAGACTGGAGCCAGGTTGATCCGATAAACGTAGCAAGAACAACCAGTGCAAGCAGAGGGATTTTTCTTTTCACAGTTTGCGATTTTGGTTAAGGAGGAAAGATAACACACCTTAACACAAATTGCTACAGCTTTTTGGCAGCTGGCAGTCCTTTCGGGATGTTTGAAAGATTGCTTCCGGGAGTTTCACAACTGTACTTCAGGTTTGGAAGAACATACTCTGCCCATGCATGACCGAAGTAGTTATAAACATCGTCCCAATCCTTATCTGAGCCGAAGCCGATCTGTGTTAATGTCACGTTCGTCCTCTTGCCGGGAAGTTCGTTGAAGCGAACGATGATGACTGTTCTTTGCTTTCGGATGTTTGGAAAGTTCGGTGGGGCATCCCATGTGAATGACAACATCTTGTTCTGTTGCCATGCGAGTACGCGATTGTTTTCGGCTCCGCGCTGTCCTTCGGGTGCAGATGGATTGAAGAGTATCTCGAGATATCCAAGTGTTTGAAGCTCGACGCGTGAAGATACAGCGAAGAACCGCTTGATGCCGGCTGGTGTTGTCCAGCGACTCCACACCGTGTCGACCGGTGCATTGATATCTGTTGTGAAGGTGAGTGCGCGCTCCGGTGATTGAGCAAAGCTGGCCGACGCAACGAGCAGCAGCACCGCAGGGATGAATTCTTTCATATAGATAAAGCTAGGAGATTTAACTAAATGACCTTCTTTGACGATACCGATCCGCCAAAATCGGTCCTTGAAAACGATAAAAGGTAGAGCGAAACGATTATTTTTATAGACCCTCAAAACGAAAAATCATGTTAAGTACACCTCAAATCCAGGCGAACCCGAATTTGCTCGTGTTCCTGCCGGTCTTCTATACAGTATGGTCCGATGCAGTGCTCACGCCAACCGAACTACAATCACTCCATTCAGTGATAGATAAACAAGATTGGCTTAGTGCCGATGAGCGCAAGTTCCTTTACGGACAACTCGACCCTTCGGTGCCACCCACTCCGGATCAATTGAAAGCCTGGCTGGAAGAGATCCGCAAGGTTCAGCCCGACACAGGAACTAATCTCGTTGACATCGGTATTCGATTGGCAGGCATTCATGCGAAGAATGGATCGGCTGCCGTACTCCAGAAGGCAAGGCCCACTCTCCTTCCTATCGAAGAAGCGCTTGGTGTGATCAGTCGCGAATCGGTGTTCTCCTTTTACCCGGAGAATCGCAAGACGATAACATCACAACATCAAACTCAATCGACATTCGATGTAGAGACACTCGCAAAAATTCTCGACGGAAAATCGGAGCAAGTCAATAAGCGTGTAAAGACCATCATCTCCGATAAAGCATTTCAGCGCATCGAAACAGATAGCCTCTCAGAAAAAAGAGAGATCGTTCTGAAATGGGCTAAGCTATTGGCCGAGCAAGGAATGGGTTCGATGGCGTACCCGAAAGAATATGGAGGACAGGGCGACATGGCTTCGTACTTCTCTGTGATGGAGACGATCAGCTATCACGACCTCAGTCTTGTTATCAAGTTTGGCGTGCAGTTCGGCCTCTGGGGTATGAGCGTGTACTTCCTTGGAACAGAAAAGCATCACAAGAAATATCTGAAAGATATAGGCACGCTGGAGTTGCCGGGTTGCTTTGCGATGACAGAGACCGGTCACGGATCGAACGTCCGTGGCATTGAGACGACAGCCACGTATGATCATACGAATAAAACATTCGTTATCAATACCCCGCACGAACTTGCGCGCAAAGAGTACATCGGCAACGCAGCTGTTCATGGACAAATGGCGACCGTATTTGCGAAGATCATTGTCGAAGGAAAAGACTATGGCGTTGCAGCGTTTGTTGTTCCCCTTCGTGAGAAAAATGGGCAGCTTAAACTAGGCGTTACCATCAAAGACTGCGGACGCAAGCTCGGGTTGAATGGTGTTGATAATGGTGTGATCTATTTCAAGAATGTTGTGATACCGAAAGACGATATGCTCGATAAGTTCTCGGCTGTAAACGAAGATGGTAAGTTCACAAGCCCCATAAGCAGCGACAATCGCAGGTTCTTTACCATGCTCGGAACGCTGGTAGGTGGCCGCATCGGTATCCCACGTTCGGGTAACGCAGCTTCCAAGCTCGGACTGGCTATCGCAATTAAGTATGGAGATCAACGCAAGCAATTCGGACCTGAAGGTGCTCCCGAAGTACCGATCCTTAACTACAGGACACATCAACGCCGCTTGATGCCGTTGCTGGCGAATGCATTCGCATTACACTTTGCACTGCAGTATCTCACAGAACGTTTCCTTGCGAGGACCGAAGAGCAAATGCAGGAGATAGAAGCGCTTGCAGCCGGTCTGAAATCATTCGGTACATGGAACACCACCGCTACGTTGCAGGAGTGTCGCGAAGCTTGTGGTGGTAAAGGATACTTGTCGGAGAACCGGATCGGTGATCTGAAAAACGACTCCGACATCTATACGACGTTCGAAGGCGACAATACTGTTTTGATGCAGCTTGTTGCGAAGTCCAGGCTTACTGAATTCAAGCAGGAGTTCAGCAACATGAATGCATTCGGGATCCTGAACTACGTTGCATCACAGGCGGCAACGGCTATTACGGAGAAGAATCCATTCGCCACACGAACAACATCCGACGAGCATCTTCTCGATTTCGAATTCCATAAAGAAGCATTCGTTTATCGCGAACGCGACATTCTTACATCGGCAGCGAAACGACTCCGCCGGCACATTAAGGAAGGGATGGATTCGTTCGATGCTTTTAACGTGTCGCAAACTCACCTGGTACAAGTCAGCTTTGCGTACATCGAGAGGATCATACTTGAGAAATTCCAGGAAGCGGTGATCAATACGAAGGACAAGGGCTGCCAGCAGGTGTTGCGAAAGCTGTGTAACCTGTTCGCTCTCTCTCAATTAGAAAAGAACAAGGGGTGGTACCTCGAGCAAGGATATATGGAGGGAACGAAGACGAAAGCGATTCGTAAGCTTATGAACCAGTTGTGTTGGGAGATTAGACAAGAAGCGGTTCCGCTCGTAGAATCATTTAGGATACCTGAAAGTAGTTTGGCTCCGATTGCCAAATAATTTCTAGTTTCTAGTTTCTAGTTGTCCTTCGAAGCAAAACTAGAAACTAGAAACTAGCAATTAGCAATCATTCCCCCGGATGATATTTCCTTTCAACATTTTTCTCAACATCCTCCCGATAAAACAAGACGTCTTTGAATTGTCCTTTCGAATACATTAATCCCTGATCGTTGAAGTGTTTCGACGAGGCATCGGCCGAGCTTCCGCCAGTTACTATCGATTTTGCTTTAATGCGTGGACCAAACTCAACCACTGCTACGAAGCTGTTACCGACGGCACCGTACATTTTCTTTGTGCCCGGATAAGTTCTCGAACCGAAGGCGGCCAATGATCCGAAGAACGATGATGTCTGCGCCACGGGATAACTCTGCTTGTTATCGTCAAATACTTCGTATGGCGTTTGTCCGATAGGCCTTTGAAAGCGATTGATCTCGCCCCATGCGATGTTCCAAGTGCCGTAGTCGCGCGTGAGATCGTCCATGGCATCAGAAAGAGCTTTCAGTTTTTCTTCACCAGACGTCGTGGCGATCATCATATCGACGAGGTAAAGAATGTCGCCGCGGTGATTCGGCATTTCCTTTGGATCGATCTTAGTCATGTTTTGAAGCTTGCCCGACCATTTAACTCCCAATGTTGTCGCAACCGACGATGTACCGTATTGTTTGTTCCATTTTTTAATGATGTCGATCGGCTCCTTCAGCTTATTCTTCATTGTCGAATCCTGTACGTTATCATAAGCAACGAGCAACGCAGGCACCAGCTTATCAAATGCGGTGAGTTGAGGATCGTAGGCGGCGGCTATTAGCTTATCGAGTGTGAACTTATCTTCTCTCCGAAGCACGCGGTCGGCATTAACGGCCCTGTAGTTTTGTCCGTCGGGCGCCATATATGCTGGATAATTTTCACGCTTGGGACTATAGTCTGCCGCAGCTGTGAATGGTGTCGAGTTACAATTCTGGATCCAGCCGTTTGCGGGATTCTTTAATTGTATGATCTTATTTATACCATGCAATCCCTTCCAGTCGTTGGAAGCCAGCGTTCCATCGACAGGAACATTCCAGTTGATCGAAGGATCCCTTTTTGGAACGAAGTTGCCGTGCCAGTAAGCGATGTTGCCCTTGCTGTCGGCGAACACGGTGTTGTTCGAAGAATTACCGTTGAGTTCCATGATCTTCTTATAGCTGTCGTAGCCGGTGGCTTTCGTGCGCATATAAGATTGTTCGAGAGCATGAACGGGATCGTCCATCATCCGGATGGTCTTCCATTTTCCGTCAGCCCATGCGATAACGGGGCCGCGATGTGACTCGTAGATCCTGAGATCTTTCTTCGCCTGGCCGTTATCTGTTTTGTAACTGATCGTTACATCGCGCACTGAGAATTCTTTCCACTTACCGTCGAACTTGTAGTAGTGCTTTCCATCTTTTTGTGAGACGGTCTCGAGATATTCGTCAACTGCATCGGCGATCGTCGAGGTGTGCATCCATCCGCAGTCTTTGTTGAAACCCTGGTAGATGAAGAACTGTCCCCATGTAACGGCACCATAAGCATGAAGGCCTTCGTCGCTAACCATCTGTACTTCGGAGCGGAAATAAAACGACGTGTGAGGATTGATCAATAACAACGCGTGGCCATTCGCTGTTCTGGAAGGTGCTATCGCGAAGCCATTCGAGCCTTTTGGTTCTTTGGGTTCTGGCGGCTCCACAAGTCCGGTGGGTTGTGGGTGTTCCTCTTCGTAGAATTTCTTCAGCTCATTGATATTGATGTTCGTCAGGTCGCCTCCGATGCTGCCTTCACTAAACAACAAGGGAAACCATGGATGGAATTTTTTTAGAAGCTTCGGCTGCGTGTTGGGATGGGTGAGCAAGTAATAATTCACGCCATCGGCGAAAGCGTCCATGAGCTTCTGCATTTGTTTACTGCTCTTGCCGTACAGCGCTTTAGCCCTGGTGGTGTCGTGATACATGCGTGAACGCAGATCGAAGTAGATGGCAGATTCTCCTTCGACTTCGGCGGTCCTACCCAACGCATCGATGTAGTTCCATTCGACGCGGGCGAAGTCGTCTTCGCATTGGGCGTATAACAAGCCGAACACCACGTCGGCGTCGGTCTTGGCGTAGATATGAGGAATGCCCCAGTTGTCGCGGATGATCGTAACCTTTTGAGCGCGTTCTTTGAGGCGCGCCAGGTCCTGGGGAAAAGTCAGTAAGCAACAGAGTACAAATGCAAAAGCAAGGCAGTATTTCATAGGCTTTGGTGTGCTTCCATCAGGGGATCGCGGCTCCTGTGCCCTTCGTGCCTGCCCATTTTATAGCATCGGCCTCGATGACATCCTAAAACCTACCCCGTGAAACTGGTCATAACATAAATCACAATGCCGATAACTGCAAGCGATAAAACGATATCCCAGGCATTGTAGCTGTTACGATTGGCTTGCACCTGCTCTGGAGTAAGCGATCCATAGGTAAGGCCCTGTATCTTTTCCGCCGACGGCGCCGGGGTCGCGAGGCTCACGGCAACACAGAAGATCACACAAACCAGGAAGAACCAGGCTGCGAACGTCAGGAAGTTAACAGTCGCTATGTAGTACAAAAGGCCATCGTGACTGAGCATCTCCGCACCGGCAGCAAGCTCCAATCCGATCCGTACCACAGCAACTACCAAACCCATGATAAGCGTACCGAGTGCGCCTTTGGAGTTGATGCGTTTCGAGAAAATACCGAGGATGAACACAGCGGTGATCGGAGGAGCAATGTATGACTGAACCGACTGCAGGTATTCATACAATACACCGGAGATATTTTGCATGATCGGTATCCAAAGGATACCAAGAATAACGACGATCACCGTTGCCCAACGACCGATCGATAAGAGTTTCTTTTCAGGAGTTTCAGGCCTTAGTTTCTTATAAACATCCACCGTGAAAAGTGTCGAGCACGAATTGAACACCGAGGCAAGCGAGCTCATCAAAGCTGCCAGCAAACCGGCAGCAACAAGTCCGCGAAGACCAGCCGGCATCTTGTTCATCAGCAGTGCAGCGAATGCCTGGTCGGGAGAATCCCACGACAGCTCGCCACGGTTCTTAAGAGCCAATGCGACAACACCGGGGATGAGGAACAAGAAAACAGGAAGCAACTTCAGGAAGCCACCGAAGATCGTTCCCCTCCTGCCCTGCTGAATGTTCTTGGCAGCCAGCACTCGCTGAACGATATACTGATCGGTACACCAGTACCAGAGGCCAACGATAGAGCTCGATATGACGAGACTGGGCCATGGGAAATCAGGATCCGAAGCCGGGCGCCACATGTTGAGGTATCCGGGTTCCAAAGAAGATTTCAATCCATCCCATCCTCCCACTACGTCCAACCCCACCCATGTTAATGTTCCAGCGCCGAGCACTAATACAACGGTCTGAAGGGCTTCTGTATATACAACTGCCCTCATACCACCGAGTACTGTATAGACACCAGTGAGTATAACGGTGATCAATGCACCGAACCAGAAGTCGATATGCAACAGTTGAGCGATGACGATACCGCCGGCGTAGACAGTAACCGAAACTTTCGTGAGCACATAGGCAACGAGTGAGAAGATACTGAGGAACCAACGGGTGTTGGCGTTGAAGCGGCGTTCGAGGAACTCTGGTGTGGTGAAGATCCCGCTACGTAAGTAGAACGGAAGGAATACCCAACCGAGTGTTATCACAAGCCACGCATGAAGCTCGTATATAAGCATCGGTATCTTGCCCCCAGCTCCGGCTCCCGCCAGGCCGACCACGTGTTCGGAGCCGATGTTTGATGCGAAGATCGAGGCACCCACCACAAACCAACCCATGTTGCGTCCCGCGAGAAAGTAATCTTCGGTGTTCTCCTGCTTGCGGGTCATTACCCAGATAGCGAGGCCAGCGATAAGTAGGAAGTAGAAGCCGATGACGACCCAATCGAGAGTTTCAAATCCTGACATGAAGGTTTAGTTTATGAGGGTTTTAGGAATAAATGTAAAAATAACAATTATTGTTTTATACAGTAATAATAGCAATTCTAAATGAAAAACGAGCGTTATCTCCACACAGCCGGGGAATAAATTCGACAAAGACTGGCATGATTTTGAGACTGTAATAGCAAACAAACAAAACAAAAAATGAGAAGTAAAGTGATAAAGAATATTGGGATCCCGATTATTCTTCTCCTATTATCGATCGGCGTAAGCCACGCTCAGTATACCCCTGTTTTCAGAACGCCATATAAGACGTCGTTAGGTATCCGCATTGGGGGAACCAGCGGTGCAACAGTGAAGCACTTCTTTCGTCCAGCGACGGCCGTAGAGGGTATCCTGGGAACTTTCGGAAATGGATTCAGCCTCACTGGTCTTATCGAAAAGAATGCACAGGCCTTCGACGTGGAAGGTCTTAACTGGTATTATGGTGGTGGTGCGCACATTGCCTTTTATAATGGCAACAGGTACTACGGTGTTGAGGGTCGCAACGTGCATTATCGCGACAGCCACGATGTCGGCATCGGCATCAATGGTATCATCGGTCTTGAGTATATGTTGCCCGACGAGATCCCGGTGGCATTCAGTCTCGACCTTAAACCATTTATCGAGATCGACAGCGATGGAGATGTAGGCGTGGCGCCGGATCTGGCGTTAGGGATTAAGTTTTTGATACGATAAAGTTTGGTTCTCACGGAATACACGGAAAACACGGAAGGATTGTATTTCCGTGCATTCCGTGCTTTCCGTGAGAAAATTTTATATTGGGCTATGCATAAACCCAATATCCTCTTTCTTCTTTTGCTGACATCTCTTTCAGCATTTTCACAGCGTATGGAACCTGTGAGCTTCTCGCAGGTGAACATCAACGACTCCTTCTGTAAGCCTGCTTTAATACGATCGGTTTGTTTCTTACGGAATACACGCTTGTTTCTCACGGAAACAAGGAAGGATTGTATTTCCGTGCATTCCGTGCTTTCCGTGAGAAAATTTTATATTGTGCTATGCATAAACCCAATATCCTCTTTCTTCTTTTGCTGACATCCCTTTCAGCATTTTCACAACGCATGGAACCTGTAAGCTTCTCGCAGGTAAACATCAACGACTCCTTCTGGAAACCCGCTATGGATAAGGTCGCAACCACCACGATCCAGGCATGCATTTTCCAAACAGAAACGAAGACACCTCGTATCCGGAATTTTGAAAAGGTAGCCCGGAAGAAAAACGAAAAACATGAAGGGATCTTCTACGACGACTCCGACGTGTTCAAAGCCCTCGAGGCAATCGCTTATTCTTTAAAGAATCATCCGGACGCAGCTCTCGAAGCAAAAGCCGATGAGTGGATCGATAAAATTGCTGCCGCTCAACTCGACGACGGATACCTGAATACTTATTATACACTCGGTCGATTGAACGAACGATGGTCCGACATGAGTATGCATGAGGACTACAATGGCGGTCACATGATCGAGGCAGCTGTCGCATACTTCAATGCTACGGGCAAGAGAAAATTCCTCGACGTATCGATCAAGTGGGCCGACCACTTCGATTCAACGTTCGGTCCTAATAAACGTCACTGGGTTACAGGACACCAGGAACTCGAACTGGCGTTGGTGAAACTTTATAAAGCAACGAACGACAAAAAATATCTCGACCTGGCGAAGTGGCTCCTCGAAGAACGCGGTCATAAGCTCGCAAAAGGTTATACGTGGACCGAGTGGCGCGACACTGCCTACGCACAGGATGTTGTTCCGGTGCGCGAACAGAAAGAGATAACAGGACACGCCGTACGAGCGATGTACATGTATACAGGCGCCGCCGATGTAGCTGCACTAACGGGGGACGTTGGTTATATGAATGCTATGAATACCGTTTGGGAAGATGTGGTTTACCGCAACATGTATCTCACGGGTGGTATCGGCTCGTCGGGGAGCAATGAAGGGTTTAGTGTGGACTATGACCTGCCCAACGAACAGGCCTATTGCGAGACGTGTGCATCTGTCGGAATGGTTTTTTGGAACCAGCGGATGAATATGCTCACGGGCGATTCGAAGTTCATCGATGTGCTTGAGCGGAGCCTATACAATGGAGCACGCGACGGTCTCTCGTTGAGCGGAGATCGTTTCTTTTACGGAAATCCTTTGGCTTCCGACGGCCGTCATTTCCGACGCGAATGGTTTGGAACGGCCTGTTGTCCGGCCAATATTGCAAGGCTTATTGCATCGTTAGGCGATTACATCTATGCGAAATCAGACAATGCTCTTCGCGTGAATCTTTTTGTTGGCAGCAGCACGAACGTAAAGATCGGCAAGACCGATGTCGCGGTCGCGCAAACCACTAACTATCCCTGGGATGGAAATGTGAGCATAACTGTCGATCCGGTAAAGAAATCGAAGTTCGCATTACAAGTTCGTGTACCGGGATGGATCACCGGTGAAGCCGTGCCCGGCGGTTTGTATGTTTTCGAAGACAAAAAGCCCACGACTTTTACAATCACCGTGAATGGCAAGCCCGCAACCTATACGATGAACAAAGGCTACGCTGTGATCGATCGGGAATGGAAGAAAGGCGACAAGGTCTCGGTTTCATTACCGATGGATATCAAGCGAGTCGTTTCGCGTCCCGAAATAAAACAGGATGAAGACCGTGTAGCATTACAACGCGGACCGATCGTGTATTGTGTGGAAGGCGCCGACAATGGCGGCCAGGCATGGAATGTTATTCTTCCCGACAATACGTCGTTCGAGACTTCGTTCCAATCGTCGTTGCTGGATGGTGTACAGGTGATCCAGTTCAACGCTCCTGCCCTTCAGATCTCATCCGATGGGCAATCGGTTAAGAGTGAAAGCAAGAAGATAACGGCCATTCCGTATTACGCATGGTGTAACCGGGGCCAGAACCCGATGCAGGTCTGGCTCCCGAGAAAGATCAAAGACTTGAAAGTGAATTATTGAGCAGAAGCCCAGTCGACTTTCGGGGATCGATAGAAGTTGATCCCCATCTCTTCCATTCGCTTGCCGTGCTTTCCGAGGCGAACTCTGTATTCGTCCCAGTTGCGATCTTGCTTGCTCCACCCTATTTCTGCAACACCTGGAAGGCGAGGAAATAAAAGGAACTCGACGTCGTCCATGCTCTTTAGTGTTTCGGACCACAGTGGTGCTTCGATACCGGCAATGTTGTCGAGGCTTACGCCAGGGACCATATCTTCTACTTTCCAGTTGTAGCAATCGTCTACTTCAATGAGCGCGGCCCAATCGTAGCCAATGTTCTTGATTGTACTGTCGTACTTCATGTCGAGGTACACTTTCGTTGAGGGTGACATAATTATTTTCGCACCCTTTTGTGCTGCAACGGTCGCGTAGTCTTTCTTGGTCCAGAACTGTGCGATATCGCCGGGGCCGATGTTTCCCTGCGAGATCTCTTCCCAGCCGATCATTTGCTTGCCGTTAGCCTGGACGATCTTCTTGAAAGCATTGATGAATGCGATATAGTCTTCCTTTTTGGTTACATGGGCTTCATCGCCGCCGATATGGAAGTAAGGGCTCGGTGTCATTTCGGAGATCTCACGAACGATGTCGTTCACGAATTTCAAGGTATAGGCTTCAATCTCTCCGTCGGTACGGCAAAGGGTGCTGAATCCTACTTCGGTACCTTCATACAGTTCTGGCTTCTTGCCAACGCCATCGCAATAAAGCTCGGGGTATGATGCGAGAGCTGCATTGATGTGGCTGGGCATATCGATCTCCGGTATGATCGTAACGAAACGTGCTGCAGCATAAGCGACGATGTCTTTGTACTGCTCCTGGGTGTAGAAGCCACCGCCGCCGCCCCCTACTTGTGTTTGTCCGCCGACCTCGGTGAGTTTGGGCCACGACTTTATCTCGATCCTCCAGCCTTGATCGTCACTCAGGTGAAGGTGAAGAACATTCATTTTATAGTACGCGATCTTGTCGATATAATCTTTAACATCTTCGACGCTGAAGAAGTGTCGGGCTACGTCGAGCATGGAACCACGCCACCCGAATGTTGGGTAATCGCGGATCTTCCCAGTAGCATATTCGATACCATCGGAGTTCTTTACGCCGATCTGTCTTAGTGTTTGAGCTCCATAGAATAGACCGGCTGGCTTATTAGCTGAAACGGTGATGGATTCTTTGGTGACGTTGATCTCATATCCTTCATCGCCAAGCTCGGCATCGGTGACGAGTGAAAAGAACACCTTGCTGCCGGACTTCGTGGCACCTTCTGTATACGTAACGGGCTCTGAAATTATAATGGCGTCCTCGCCCGTTTCAACGAGCGTTGCCTTCGGTATGAGGTCCAACGGTGCCTGCTTTGCTTCGGACGAAGCCTTTTCGACATCTTTGCACGATATCAGCAGTGCAACAAGAACAATGAACGATAAATGAGGGATTAGTTTCATGACCTGATTTTATGAAGTCATGAAACTAAGCACTTTTATTCTGTTCTCAAAGATTTTACAGGATTGGCCATCGAAGCTTTAACTGCCTGGTACGAAATAGTGAGCGACGTTATCGCAACAACCAACAGGAAGCTGAGCACGAACGTCCACACGTCGATGGATGTGCGATACGAGAAGTTCTCGAGCCACTGATCCATGAAATACCATGCGACTGGCGTTGCGAAGACGAATGCAACAACGATCAGCAGCGCGAAGTCGCGATAGATAAGGTTGAGGATGCTCGATACACTTGCTCCAAGCACCTTACGGACACCGATCTCTTTCACCTTGCGTTGGACAACGAATAACACAAGTCCATAGACACCGAGACATGCGATCAGTATCGCAATGAATGTGAAGGTCTGAATGATGGTTCCGAAATTTTGGAAGTTCTGGTATTGAAGGTTCAGTTGCTCATCGAGGAACGTGAACTGGAATGACTTTTCGGGGAACATCGAGTTCCAGGTCTTTTCGATCTTATCGATGGTCTGCTCGACGTTAGCATTCTCGAATCGGATCGAGAGCTGGTTCATCTGGTCGGCGTTGTATTCGAGGATCAATGGCGACACCGGTGTCGTGAGTGACGTGAAGTTGATGTCTTTGATGACGCCGACAACCTTACCTTGTTTCCCTTCGCGATTGATCGTCTTACCGAGCGCCTTCTCAGGTGATTCCCATTTAAATTCCCTCACCGCAGTCTCGTTCACCATAAAGCCTTCTGCCGGATCGGTCGCGTACTCGCGGGAGAACGGACGTCCCGCAATTGTCTCGATCTCGTAAGTCTTGAAGAAATCATAGTCCGTCGAGATATTCGCGAGGAACATGTTGTCCTCCTGTGTGAAGCCTTCTGGTATCGTACCACGGAACACCACACCAAGTCCCGGCACGTTCGACGACATCGTCGTTCCCATCACTCCCGCCTGTGCCTCGATCTCGTCGCGGAAGCTTCTCAATCGCATTCTGAAAGTAGAATCCGGCCGGCCGAAGATTCCGTTCAGGTTCTGGCTGAAAAGGGGAACGGTTACAATGTGATCTTTTTTGAAGCCGAGTGGCCTTGAGCTTAGAAAATCAAGCTGTTTAATGATCAGCAGCGATCCCGATAAGAGCATGCAGGCAATACCGAGCTGGAAGACAATGAGTGCCTTGCGAAGCCACTGGCCACCGATAGCAGCGGAGCCACTGCCCTTGAGCGTATTCACCGACTCGAACTTTGTGACGAAGTACGAAGGATATCCTCCGGCGAGCAGAGTTATCAACACAAGCAAGGCAATGCTGGCGACAATAAGTTGTGAGTCGACCACCTGGTTGAACTGGAGCTCTTTGCCCATGAGCTCATTGAGCGGTGGCAATGAAATATAAAATGCGACGTATGAAAGAGCGAATGCGATCAAGCAGAACAGAAAGCTTTCGGCTAAGAACTGTACGATGATCTGGTACTTGAATGAACCAAGGATCTTCCGGATGCCGATCTCTTTGATGCGCGTGAACGACTGTGCTGTACTGAGGTTGATGTAGTTGATACAGGCTATGACTATCGTGAGAAGGCCTACCCCGGCGAAGATCAATATATTCGACCATGTGTTGGTTCCATTGGGCTCCGCGAGCATCGTGGAGTTCATGTGAATGTCACGAACGGGAAACAGCGTGAACACCTGCCCTACCTGCAGCTGCGGCAACGCATACTTCTTCGCAAGATCGCCCATCTTCTTATCGACATTGGCAGGGTCGGCGCCTTCCTTCAAAAGGACATACGTATAACCATGACTGATGATGAAGTTTACACTCAGGTTCTGACGAAGCACTTTAGCGGTCTCGTCAGATTCCATATCGAACATATTTTCGTATGGAACCAGCATGTTGAAATTGATGTGTGAATTTTCGGGGAAGTCTTTTACAACGGCCGTTACCCTGAATGAATGTTTTCCGGCAAACAGTAACGTTTCTCCGATCGGATCTTTGTCACCGAAATATTTGGTCGCCATCTCTTCATTGATGACGACCGTAAACTCTTCGGTGAGCGCTTTCTCCGGATCGCCCTTCACAAACTCGAAGGTCATCATTTTCATTATGGACGAATCGGCGAAAAACACACCTGTCTCTTCGAATGATTCTTCGGCTTCGGGGCGCTTCATGCTCACGTTACGACCGAACATGCGACCCGTCATCTCTACTTCGGGAAAGAACTCGGGCATTGCAGGTGTGAGCGGCGGCGGACTGGTCGCAAGCTCGAGGCCATTCGGAGCTACATACTTGATGCGGTAGAGTCTGTCTCCCTTGGCGTGAAAATTATCGAAGCTTACCTCCGATCGCACATAAACCATAATGAGCAATGCAAGGGTTACACCGCAGGTAAGACCGACAAAATTGATGATCGAGTATGCCTTGTGACGAAGGATGTTTCGCCCGGCTGTTTTGAAAAAGTTTTTTAACATAGTCCTTGTACTTCGAATAAAGATACAAGGTTGCGAAGTCAGATTATTTCACCCAGGATGGGCTAGTTCGAAGTTTTCTGGTTTCTAGTTTCTAGTTTTGCTTCGAAGGAAACTAGAAACTAGAAACTAGTCAATTCCTTCATCATCCTTGAAAACATCAAGTTGGTCGCTGCGTTCAATAGACTCTGTGATCGTCCTTACAACTTCATCCAATCTCTCGGCCGCGATCTTCATGTGATCTACGATCTCCTTCGCTTCCGT
The DNA here is from genome assembly GCA_964490505.1 of uncultured Ohtaekwangia sp. GTDB lineage: Bacteria > Bacteroidota > Bacteroidia > Cytophagales > Cyclobacteriaceae > ELB16-189. The sequence continues at coordinate 76,554 of CAZBCP010000008.1, forward strand.
TTCATCCTTCGCATGTAAAAGTAAATTGATGAGGCCCAACAGGCTCGCTACCGGTGCCCTTAGATTGTGGGCATTGATGAACGCATAGTCTTCAAGCGCTTTATTTTTTCGTTCCAGTTCAAATGTACGCTCCGCCACGCGTTTCTCGAGGCTCTCGTTGATCGCCTTGATCTCTTCGGTCTGCGCTTGTATCTCTTCGTTTTTCTTAAGGATCTCCGATGTTCGTTCCGCCACTTTTTCTTCGAGTTCGAGCTTCTCCTTTAACAAGTTGCGCTCGCGATACTGAACATATCCGTAAGCCGAGAATGCCAGCAGAACGCCAATGAACAGGTAAAAGACCGTCGTACGCCAGAACGGTGGTTTGATCACGAACGTAACAACATCTTCATGGGCGCCTTCGAAGTCCCCATTGACCGATGCTCTAACACGGAAGGTATAAGTGCCCGGAGAGAGGCTACTGAACACTGCCGATCGATCGGCGGTCGAGATCCAATCGACGTCGAAGTTCTCGAGCTTGTACTCGAAGTTGATACCCTGCGGATCCTGGTACCAGAAGCCAAGGAACGTGATCGTCACGTTGTTCTCGTCGTACGAAAATTCGAGGTCGTTTGACCGGTCTTTGTATTTATCGAAGATCCTGAACTTATCGATAACAACTTTTGGCTTCGCTTCAGTGGTCGTTGATGGTGCGTAGATCACAACACCATTATCGGTACCGAAAAAGATGTTACCACGAACATCACGCACCACCGCATTGAGGTTCGGTCGTCGATCGCCAAACCCGATCTCGTTGTCGAGGTGGTGGAGCGTGTTGTTGATTGGATTAAATACTTCGATACCGAGGTCATGCACTGCAATCAGGTTTCCGGCATAATCCGAGGAGAGGCAATTGACGTTTACATTCCGAAGCACCGGTCCCGGCTGGAATTGCTGACCGTCGAATTTATATAAACCGTCGTCCTGTACGTTAGCCCAAATGTTCCCGCTTCCATCTTCGGCAAATCCGTAGACGGCCCTTGCATTCAGGCTACCTACCATCTTGTGAAACCCGCCTTCATCTAACATAGCCACACCTTCGCGATCGCTGGCAAACCAGGTGCGTCCGCGGCTATCGACAAACACCTGGTACACGTAGTCGCAGTCCAGTCCTTTCGAACGATCGAGATTCGTGACGAGATAATTTTTCCTGATATCGATCATCGTCGCTCCGCTCAATGTCGAGAGCCAGATACGATCACCAACTCCAGATATATTCAATATGCTGCCGTTAGCGAGCTCTTTGTTAATCGACTTCACAAAGCCGGTCTTCGGATTGAGAATGGCAACGCCGCTTCCATAAAATCCACACCAGATATTCCCATTGATGTCGGTATACAGGCTAATGACTTTATTGCCAGACGACGCTGCGGGTACGAGCTGCTTGTCAATAGTTACATTACCTTCGCCATCGACGTTTCTCTTGAAGAGGCCTTCATCGTTAGCAAACCAGATGCTGCCTTCCTTGTCGACCGTTATTGCAGAAGCACTTCGGATGTCGTCGATGAATTTTACGTCGCGACCGAGAGAACGGAACAGGCCATTTCGTGCTCCCACCCACACACTGCCTTCTTCATCGGCAAACAATGCAGTTGGCGCAATACCGGGAAGTGGAGTGTAATGATTGAGCTGTTGGTTATCGATGTTATAGATAGTAAGATCCGACGAAGATGTAGCGATCCAGAACTCATTGTTCAACTTCAGGAAGTCCACTATGCTGCCCATTGTCCAGTCGGAGCGTATGAGAGGAGAAACTTTTCCAGAATCAAAATCAAACCTGAAGATCCCGGCATCTTCGGTTGCGAGCCACATTCGTCCATCGTTTCCCCGAACTATCTTCTTTATGATGTTATCGGGAAAGCCCGTTTTATAGTCAAGCACTTTTATCGAAGCCCTTGTACTATCGAGGGTGACAACCGCGACACCGCGATCAGTGCCTGCCCAGATCTGTCCGTTGGCAGCCTCTTCGAGATCGTATACAAATATGTCGGGCATCCCATCTGTTTCATCGAGACGATACAGGCGTTGGGTGTAATAATACAATCCGTCGTTTAGTGTCGAGAACCACATGGTTCCATCCCGTGCGAAGAGTATATCTGAGATCTCTTCAGTAGCGTCGCCTTCCGGAAATTCCACTTTGGTTACGACATCGTTATCGATCCTTGAGAGTTGTCCGTTCTTATGACCGATCCAGATCACGCCGGTAGAATCCTGGGCGAGCGCAGTCACGTGGTCGATCGCGAGGCTATCCGATCGGGTGTAACGTTTGGTATCGATGCCATCGAAACGGAAGAGACCTTTGTTCGTGCCGAACCACATGAAGCCTTTCTTGTCTTTCAGGATGGCTTCGATCTGAACAACATCGTTCTTCCTCAGCAATGAGTATTGCTGAAAATATGGCGATTGAGCCCCCGCATTTAAAAAACCAAATAGAAAGGCCAGCAGGATCAGTCTGTTCATTGTCGGTGACTATTGCGCAAGCGTTGCCCGGAACTTGATATCAATTTCCGTAGCGATTTTCTGACTCACAATGCGGGGAATTGAAATATTGTGATCAGCCAAAGGAACATTAAAATCGGTATCGATCTGCAACCCATTCTTCAAAACAGTGAGTTTCGCTTTAATGATGCGTGTTTGTTTCTGTCCGTGAATATCCAGTTCACCCTTGGCCCGTACCGTGTACACGCTGTCGTTAGAATAGTTCACTTGTTCTATGATCTTGCCGGTAAACGAAGCTTTGGGATACTTGGTCATTTCCATGTAATTGTCATTGAAATGCTGTCTCTGCAGATCGGAATTGAATCCTTTGAACGACGATATGGGTACGGAGAACGCGAACGAGTTGGTAGCGGGGTCGATGATGCCTTGTGTCTCCGAGGTTGTGGCCTTGATAAGCTCCAACTCAGCATTCGAAGTGAAGCTCATCTCACTTTTTTTAACTGTGTATTTGGACTGTGCGATAGCAGCAGTACTACAGAAAAGAACGAACCAAAATACCCGGATCAGTCTCAAGCCAACTTAACTGGTTTGGTTCGAAGGTAGGAAAAAATGTTCGATGTTGGAGGCGCAACGGTTGACAGACCCAAGGGCCACGTTAAAAGACCTCGAAGGAGGATATTAATGGGCAAGCCTTCGAATCGTTGATGATGAGCTTAATGGCGTCTGTCTCTACATCGACTTTCAATATGCGCTCGTGACCGATCGTTGTGGCTTCGGCCAGGTCGTGCCATTTGCCGCCACGATGATAGACGAGCTTGAAAGACTTCACACGCTGGCCCAGCCTAATATATTCACTGATCTTAACATACTTCACCGGCATCACGGCTCCAAGCTTCGAAATGAGCTGTGCAGATGTGACCTCATCGTCCGTTGCCCAATACGTCTCCGGGTTGCCATCGATCACATTCGTGGGCTCATAGCCATCGCCGCGAACATTGGTGGCTTCCACCTCAGACGCTTTCGCCAGGTCGTTCTTAAATTCAGTATCGAGCAATTCCTTAAATCCTTTCAACGACTTCACATCGTTCTGATGAAATTGCCCACGACGGTCGGGAGGAATGTTCAGTAATAATACCGATCCCCGGCCTACAGAAGAAAGATAGATATCGAACAACTGCTGGGGAGACTTCACCATCGTGTCTTCCTTTGCATGATAGAACCAACCGGGACGAATGGAAACATCCGTCTCCGCAGGGACCCAACTCGTTCCGTTCTCATCGCCCATGTTCAACAATCTTTCAATACCCGCCTTGCCTGCGTATAAGGTGTCTGTCGAGATATTGTTCCAATTTGTTTCGCCGGCAATACCTCTCTCGTTACCGACCCAGCGCACACCGGGACCAGCATCGCTGAAGAAAATGATGTCGGGATTCTTTGTTCTTACGAGGTCGAGAGTTGTAGGCCAATCGTAATACGTTGAACCATCAATACGACGTTTTTCATTGGCGCCACCGTAGTAACCATCGCCACCGTTCGCTCCATCGAACCACATCTCGAACACAGGACCATAATTATCGAAAAGCTCGTTCAATTGATTCCGGTAATATGTGATGTACTCAGGACGACCATAATCTTTATGGTTCCTGTCCCATGGCGACAAATAGACTCCGAACTTCAGTCCGTTCTTCTTACAGGCATCGGATACTAAACGAACTATGTCGCCCTTGCCATCCATGAACGGGCTATTGGCGATGTCGTGATCGGTGAATTCACTGGGCCATAGACAAAAACCATCGTGATGTTTGCAGGTGAGAATTACTCCTTTGAAACCAGTGTCCTTCAAAACAGAGATCCATTGATCGACGTTAATCGCAGTTGGATCAAATTCTTTCTCTGATTCACTGCCCATGCCCCACTCGCGATCGGTAAACGTGTTGATCGTAAAGTGAATGAAGGCATTCATCTTCATGTCGTGCCAATCGAGCTGTGCTTGCGTTGGAACGGGCTGTATCGGGGCGGGTTCGGTAGCTGGTTTGGCGTTGTTGCAGGAAGTGAATAACCAATATCCAATACCAATGACCAATAGCCAATGACGACTTCGCATTAGGTTTTCTGTTTCTTCTTTTTTGCAGAAGGGAATAAAACGTTGTTCAAGATCAATCTATAGCCAGGCGAATGTGGAAACAAATTAAGATCTGTTGATCGATCGCGGCCGCGGCCCGGAACACCCTCAGGGTCGTGACCACTGTAGTACGTCCAATGACCGAGCCCGAACTCGCCATAAACATATCGAACGTTGTCGGCTTTTCGGTTCTCGCCAAGGATCGTGACCGACGGCTTGATCAGGAACTTATTAAATGCCGTTGTTTGTCCGAAGAATTCGCGGATCACATGCTCGTGGTTTTGATTGAGCATCGTTGGAATGATATCCCATTTAGCTGAATAGTCGAACAGGATAAAGAAGTCGGGACTCTGTTCGAAGAAATTGGAACGACCGTTTACGTTAATGTCTGAGAATCGGCGAGAGTCGCCCATTTCGAGTGTGAAGTTTTCGAAGGCGAATGTTTTATTGAAGTCGAGCTTGTCTTGTGCGGCGGGATCGATGTCGTCTCCGTCGTAGCTCATGGCGACGATGTCGATACCATCTGCGGCGAGGGCGATGTCGAATGTTTCGGCGCCAGAGCACATCGCGAACAGATAACCACCCGATGCACAGAATGCTTTGAGTCGTTTGGCAACTGCCAGCTTCATCTCCGACACTTTTGCGAAGCCGAGATGATGGGCTGTAACTTCCTGTACTTTTCCTTCGATGATATTCGACTGTCGCCAGGCGAATCGTCCCACCTGGCCGGTAAAATCTTCGTGGTGAAGATGAACCCAATCGTATTTAACCAGGTCGTCTTTAAGGATCTCTTCGTCGTAAATGATCGTGTAAGGGATCTCGGCGTAATCGAGCACGAGGATAACCGCATCGGTTTCATCGAGGATCAGGTCGTTCTTGGGAGAATAGACGGCGATGCGAGGAGCTTTCTCCAGCTTCACTACATTCATGTTCGCCTCGGGATTGCTGATCTCTGTGAGGATGCCGTTCACTTTTTCAGCAGAAAGGACTTCGAAGCTCACGCCACGAACAGTGCATTCATTCTTAATGGCATCGGAGTAATCAAAAAGAAAACTGCCGCCGCGATAGTTCAGCAGCCAGTCGACGGTCTTATCATCTTTGAGTGCTTTGAATGCGAGGCCGTATGCTTTGAGATGGTTGGCCTGCGCATCGTCCATAGGGACGAGAATAGAAGTGGCGAAGCAGCGAATGCCGAGGAGCAAGTAAAATCCAATCGCAAATGCCAACTTCATCGTCTTCGAATATACAAAAAGGTGCTTGGTGCTGGGTGCTTGGTGCGGAGTTTTTTGATGTGTCCGGGCACCTAGCACCTAGCACGCGGCACCTACACCTTCGGTACTACATATCCGTTGTTGTACTTCGCTGCAACAAGTGAGTTTGCGGAGTTCTCTGTGAACTTCAAACTCTTTTCGTCCCAGGTTACTTTCGAACCTGTGCGGTACGAGATATTTCCCATCTGGCATACAACTGCAACGTGTGCACCGGCCTGGATGGGGCAAGTGAGGTCGCTCATCTTACGCGACTTCACGACGTCGATGAAATTCTTAGTGTGGAAGTCGAGGCCCGAGCCTTTATTAGGTTGCCACGCAATAGCCTCCATCCTCTTCTCGTCGGGAATAACTTCCCAGCCGCCGCGTGTAAGTACCAGCGTGCCGTTGTTTCCGATGTAAGCCATGCCGTGATCTTTTCCGTAGTTACCATTGCTGATCGCCTGCGCATGTTCCCAGATCATATTATAACCGTCGAATTCATAAACAGCTGCCAGCGTATCGGGGGTCTCCTGTGGTGCATCGGGGTAGGCATACTTGCCTCCGAGAGCTACAACAGATTTCGGATACTTCGCATCCATACCCAGCAGTGCGTAGTCGATAAGGTGAACACCCCAGTCGGTCATCAAGCCGCCGGCATAATCCCAATACCAACGGAAGTTGAAGTGGAACCTGTTCGGATTGAACGGACGCTTCGGAGCGGGACCGAGCCACATGTCGTAATTCACGCCGGCGGGTACGGGACCATCGGGTTTGTTCTCTACCTGCTTCATCCATCCCTGGTATGCCCATGCTTTCACCGTACGGATCTTACCAAGCTTTCCTGATTTCAAAAAGTTAAGAGCATCCACGAAATGAGGAACACTGCGTTGCCACTGACCGCACTGCACTGCGCGATTATACTTTTGTTGCGCAGCAACCATCACATTACATTCCTGTATAGAGTTACCAACAGGTTTTTCGACATAAACGTCTTTTCCTGCAGCAACTGCATCGGTCATTTGCAAACAATGCCAGTGGTCTGGAGTTCCGATCACAACTACATCCACATCTTTATTTTCGAGAAGCTTACGGTAGTCTCCGTATGTTGCGACTTTGATGCCTGATTTTGCGAGTTCGTACTTACGGAAGTTGAGCACGTTATCGTCGACGTCGCAGATTGCGACAGGGTTTACTTCCGGCAGCTTCATCAACGATGAAAAGTCGGCCCAGCCCATGCCATTTATCCCTATTGCAGCAACGTTTATTTTTTCGTTAGCGGAAAATAGTTTCTTTTTTGCCAATGCTTCTAATGGTAGCACAGACGAAAGTCCAGCGCCGGCCACGGCTGCGGAAGTGGCCTTGATAAATTCTCTCCTGGTTTTCATGTTGAGGTTGGTTTGAATAGATACAAGATGAAGAAAAATTGTAAAAAATACATTTTAATTTATTCGATGTCTTTCACACAACGAAATCCGACCGTCGCATTCCGTTCAAAACCCTGCGAAACGCGAAGCAGCATCTGCCGGTAGCGTGGATCGATCGGGCTTTGCTGCACGTACCACCAGCTGGACTGGGGATGAAAGGCACTCCTTCCCTTCATCATAATGTAGGTGTAGCTGCCGCTTTGGTAAACGTCGTTAGTGAGCTGCCATACGGGACCGAGAAATTTCGACAGGTCCTTTTTTGATAGCTGCTCAGCGGCGAACTGCCATTCGATCTCTGTAGGAAGTCGCTTGCCAACGAGCTTCGCATAAGCCTGTGCTTCTTCGAGGGAGATGTTGGTGACCGGCTCGTTGTTGACGGCAGCCCTCCCCGGAAAAAACCTCGCAAACTCCGCGTTCGTCACAACATTCTTATCGATATAGAACGACTTCACTTCGATTGTAGTATCGGTTGTTGGATACGCGATAAACTCATCGGGTCGTGGTGTCGGTTGGAATTTATATTTACCACCTTTCACGAGCATCATGTTTTTAGTGGAGCCGCTTGTTGCTTTAACAACTTCGGAGACGAGTCTCGGGATCCCAGGCGTTAACGTTAATATCGATTCATCGAGTAGCTCATCGTTGTCGAACATTTGAATGACTACGTCACCTTCGTAGCGATTGAGATCGAGTTCGTTGGTCGACTTGCCATTGATCTTTATTTGGTTGCCTTTAACTGATAGCTTCCATCCTTTTAGTTCGTAGCTGATGAGCTTCGGCAGTTCAGCTATGCAACCGACTTCTCCTTCGTTGTTGGTTCCCAGGTATTTTTTATGGAATGAATTCGTTTCAACGAAACCGGGTTGTACTTCCTTATGATTCCACAGGTCGACGAAATGATATCCATCCCTGGCTTTCGCTGAAAACAAAACTCCATCGAAACCTTCCGGTTTCAGACTGAACACGGTGTACAGAGTCTTGTTCCCTCCCTCCCATTTATTCACCCAGATGCTGTCGTGGGTCGTATCGATCAATGGCGTGAGCTTGCCTTCGGTAAATACACTCGAGTTACTTCGAAGGATCTCTGTTGTCTTCTTTAGATACTTATACTGGTCATTCTCCCACGATGGATGTCCCGGAGCGAACTGGTTGATCTCGGTCCCATATCCATTAAAGAAAGCGACAGCATATTCGCGTTGAATGGGTTCTTTATTTACTTCAACGACCCGAAAGATTGAAAATGGCGGATTGATCAGTTTATTGAGATTGAGCATCGGGGGATAATACAAGGCGTTGTGCACACGGCCGGAAACAATTCCTTCCATATCCTTAGGTACAGCCATACCTTCGCTATACATGACCACCCCGGCTCTCACGTCATCGGCGGCCCTCTGTAACTCTTTGCTCGATTCTCCTTTCGTATCGAGCACAACTCCGTCGGCGCCTGTTTCGCGTATTAATGTCGCGAGGCCCTTCATGTGGTCTTCGTTCTTCGTATCGGTGTCCCATGGATTGTATGCGATGAAGAACTTCACGCCTATTGCCCGAAGCGAATCGGCCATGGATCTTAATCCGCTGAGTCCACCGGGAAGATCCCTGTACATATCGAACTGGTTTCGCTGATCGACACCCAGCGTTGGCCACGTTGGCCACAGGCAGATCACATCGTCGCCACCGTAGAGATCTTTGCCGCGCTTCGCAAAATCAACAAGGCGGGGAAACTCCTTATCCCAGGCCATTATCAAGTGCATCGTATATGCACTTCGGATCCACTTCAGGTCTTCGCGACGATACATGGAATCGTCGAACGTGGTTTTGTCATAAAGTTTTCGGTGCTGAAATGCTATCGTCAAAGCATCCTGCCACGTGCCCTTGTATTTTTCGAAATGAAGATCATACTTAACTGACCCGCCGTTTGGATACAATATTGTCTCAAAGCGTTTGCGCTGTCCCTTTTGTATCGAAGGAACATCGCGACGCGAAAGTCCAAACATCTGGCCATTTATATTGAAACCTAGCTCCCATGCGTTGTCCGGAACAATGACGTTGACCGGCTTTCTTCCTGGCAGGAACAAATGCGTTCGGGACAACCAATGATCTCCGAGGCCGGTGATGTAAGGATACTTGTCGCTTTTCGAAAACGGAATGACGTTCGATAGCCGTAAGGTGTCTTTGGTTGTATTTGTAAAAAGGATGTGGGTTGAATCAAACGATATCGTCAGTGCCGAAGACTGACCCGAAGAAAAAGTCTTTCCATTGAGGTCATATTGGAACAGTTGACCATGTGCAACTGTCGACATTCCGCAAAGCAATACCAGGAGCACCTTCATAAAGGTTAAAATAAACATTTCTTATCTTTTCACTGATGAAAACGATCCTTCTTATCCTGGTGCTGGCTGCTTTCGTATCGAGCCAACAGTTGCCTACCATCGAACAGGTTCGTACGGACCTCAAAGCGATCAAGAGCCAGCAGCAAGCGCAGGCATATATCGATAAGTCGGGCTTGCGCGGTTCCATCCTTGAGCTCGACGAGATACAGGACTCCAGTGCCGTCGCAATGAAACTCTTCAAGATGAAGAGTGGCGATGTCATCGAACAACTATCCGGCGACCAGTCGTCAACATTCATTTACAAGGTACTCGTGGTTATCGAACAGGAAGCAGACCGTGTGCAGTACATCTACTTCGACAACACCAAGCTCACGAAGAAATCGATCGATTCTTTGAGATCGGTCGTTGTGAAACGCCTGGGTAAAGGTGAGACTTTCGCTGCCCTTGCGAAGCAATATTCGATGGACCCCAATGGAAAACGAGGCGGAGATTCCGGGTGGTACGACAGGCAGAATTTCGTTCCGGAGTTTGTACAGCCAGTACTTTCACATAAGAAAGGAGACGTGTTTTCCGTGGACATCCCCCGGAACAAATGGTATTATGTGGTGCGTAAATCTCATGATCCGTTGAAGAGAAAAAAGATCCTGGCGGTGTACCTTGGAGTACCCTCAAAACCTTAAACACATAGGCACATAGGCACATAGCTTGGCTTCTATGTGACCTATGTGTCCTATGTGCCTATGTGTTTATATGGTATATTTCGGAATGATTCGCGTCGTTGCCCTTCTGATCACAGTGCTGCTGAGCAGCTGCAGCATTTTCGACAAGGATCGCACGGTAGATGTGAAGAAACCGCGACTCCATAAGTCGTGGCCCAGGACGCATAAGTGGCATAAAAAGATCAAGGTATGGAAGTTCCCAACTGTCCAGATGCCCGAGCGTAAAGGCGTGAAAACAGTAAAGATGCGGAACTGATGTTCGCTTTACTGTAAACCTTTAAGCACCAATTCGAGATTTTTCCTGAAGAACAGTTTAAGAGGCGTAAGCTGGTTAATGTGACCTGTAACGGCCGAGCCGTGGAAGAGCGTTGTAAACAGGTTGCAGATATCCCTGGTTGAAGTTGTTGATGTTATTTCTTTCTTGAAGATCGCTTCCAACGCAAACTTCTCGAACATCTGTTCAACAGATTGGATCTCGATGTTCTGAATGTCCTGCACGTTGGGGAACAAGAGTCGCTTCTCTTCAACTTTTACGGGAAATGGTTTCGGTGCGCGCTTAAGATCTGCCAGGTAGGCAAATAAGCTTAGGATAATTCCGGGATGGTCCTCGCAGTCTTCGCTCAGCTTGTCGAATAAATAGAACACGGCCTGCATTCCTTCTTTCGGTTTGTCCCGCATTTCTACTGCTCTGCGCAAACACCAGATCCTGTAGTAGTAAAGTAAGATATCTTCCTTCTGAGGGAAATATTTAAAAAGTGTTACTTTGGATATCTTAACCTTGTCACAGATTTCTTCGACATAAAGATCATCAAACGATTTCTTCCCAATTAATTTAACTGTGAAATCGAGAACACTAAGTTTCAGTCTCGCCGCTTTTTCCTTTCTCAAACTCATGGTTTACTTCAAGTCAAATAATACATTTAGGTTAAAAATACAAAAGCTATTTCCATGAAATGCGCTCCCAACATCCTGTTGGCAATCACCTTACTCGTTTTAATTTCGTGCCAGCCTGCACAAAAACAGGAAGTAAATTCTTCAACGAAAGATATTCCCGAACCACACGGCATGGTTGTGTCCGCACACCCCATCGCTTCAAGAGTCGGTAAAGAGATCATGCAGAAAGGCGGTAACGCCGTCGATGCTGCGATCGCGGTGCAGTTCACACTCGCTGTTGTTTTTCCAGCGGCGGGTAACATCGGCGGTGGCGGATTCATGATGGTGCGCACGGCCGATGGCCAATATGCAGCACTTGACTTTCGGGAAAAGGCTCCGGGAAAGGCTACGACAGGGATGTTTTTGGACAAATCGGGGTCCGTCATACCCAACCTGAGTACAGAAGGGCACCTGGCATCCGGCGTTCCGGGTTCCGTTGATGGCATGGTAGAAGCCCACGCAAAGTACGGCTCGCTGCCCTGGAAGGATCTTTTGCAGCCGGCCATCGATCTCGCACTGAATGGTTTTGCGCTCACTCAACGCGAAGCTAACTGGATGAACGACTTTAGGGGCGATTTTGAAAAATATAATACGGTTGCGCCCACTTTTTTGTATAAACCTACGTGGAAATCCGGAGACACGATCAGGTGGACCGATCTCGGACACACCCTCGAGCGCATCCGCGACAACGGCCGTGCAGGGTTCTACGAAGGCAAGACTGCCGACGATATCGAAGCCGAAATGAAACGAGGCAAGGGCCTCATCACCAAAGAAGATCTTAAGAACTATAAGTCAGCCTGGAGGACTCCGCTGCTAGCCGATTACAAAAATTATAAAGTGATCTCGATGCCGCCATCTTCGAGTGGTGGTGTTTGCTTGATCCAATTGCTGAAATCAGTTGAGCCTTACCCGATGAAGGAGTGGGGGTTCAATTCAGCCAAGTATGTTCACCTGATGGTTGAAGCAGAAAGAAGAGTTTACGCCGACCGATCGAAGTTCCTGGGAGATGCCGACTTCTATAAAGTCCCTCTGAACGAGATGATCGATGCGAACTACAACAAGGAACGCATGAGCACCTTCAATGAAGCTAAGGCAAGCAGGAGCGCTGATGTACGTCCAGGCAATATTCCCGGTTATGAATCAGAAGAGACAACGCATTTCTCGATCGTAGATCCGAAAGGTAACGCAGTAGCGGTGACGACTACCATCAATGGCTGGTTTGGAAACTATGTTGTTGTGGGTGGTTCGGGATTTTTTCTCAACAACGAGATGGATGATTTCAGCTCAAAGCCCGGTGTGCCCAATATGTTTGGTGTGCTTGGAGGCGAAGCGAATAAGATTGAACCCAATAAGAGAATGCTGAGCGCGATGACCCCAACTATTCTCGAGAAAGATGGCAAACTCCACATGGTGCTTGGATCACCGGGCGGTTCAACGATCATCACGTCGGTGTTCCAGGTAATTCTTAATGTGACCGAGTTCGGGATGGGCATGCAGGATGCCGTTAATGCCAAGCGGATACACAGTCAATGGCAGCCCGACATCGTTTCGCCGGAGTTCAAAGCAATCAGCAAAGAAGACAGCCTTGCACTGGTGAAGATGGGACATAAGTTCAGCTCAAGAAGATCGATTGGACGGGTTGATGCTATACTTGTAAATGATAAAGGTTTGTTGGAGGGCGGAGCGGATAATACAAGGGGGGATGATAGTATTGCTAGTTTCTAGTTTCTAGTTTCTAGTTTCTAGTTTCTAGTTTCTAGTTGTGCTTCGAAGGAAAACTAGAAACTAGAAACTAGAAACCAGAGACTAGAAAAAGCATTTCGTAGGTCGCAATCCGTCGTCTGTAATTCGAATGATCTTTGAAATCCATTTCGTCGTACCTTTGCGAGAATGGCCTCCCTCTTTAACAACAGGATTGTACAACACTCGGTCTTCTGGATCTCCCAAGTTGTTTTCTATGCAGCCATCTATGGAAGCTATGCCGATAATTACGAGCAGACTTTCTATGAAGAAGCGATCTACCTTCCGGTAAAAATCGTATTCACATACTTCGTGATGTACTATCTCCTGCCCTTTCTGCTGGCGGGAAAATATGTCCAGTTCTTCGTATGGTTTTTCGTTGGCTCGCTGGTTTCCGGCGTCGCACAGCGATACGTAGCCTTCAATTTCGATTATCCGATCTATTATCCAGAAGCACTTCGCGATTCATTCTTCTGGTTCCCCAAGATTTCGAAGATGATCGCTTCTATTTACCCGTACACATTCTTCGCCGTAGCCATCAAGCTGCTGAAGTATTGGTATGAGAACAAGCAAGCGCAACAGATCCTATTACAAGACAAGCTGCAGGCAGAGCTGAAATTCTTAAAGACACAGATCCACCCGCACTTCCTGTTCAATACACTTAATAATCTTTATGCGCTTACACTAAAAAAATCGGACCTCGCTCCCGCTATCGTACTGAAGCTTTCGGAGCTGATCAACTATATGCTTTATGAGTGCCGCGAAGATGAAGTGTTGCTCGAGAAAGAGATCAAATTTATTCATAACTACATCGACATCGAACGGCTTCGTTATGGCGATAAGCTGGACGTCGACATCCGCGTGCGTGGCAACGTGAATGGACGTAAGATGGCCCCGCTCCTCTTGTTGCCATTCACCGAAAATTGCTTCAAGCACGGCGCGAGCCTGGAACTCGATCAGTCGTGGGTAAAAATAGATATCGAAGTCTCGCCCGACCGCACGATCTTCAAAGTTGAGAACAATAAAGTGGCCGGTGCGGCCCGTTCTTCCGTTGAAGGAATTGGTATCAACAACGCGAAACGCCGCCTCGATCTTTTGTACCCGAACAATCACGAACTTAAGATCATCAACGGCGACGAGACCTTTCTTGTAATCCTATCGATCAATAAAACGAATAAACCACTGGGAGTATGAAATGCATTATTGTTGATGACGAACCGTTGGCTATCGAGATCCTGGAATCTTACGTGGCACGTATCGATGAATTGGAGCTCACCGGAACCTTTCGGAATGCGATCGCGGCATTCACATTTGTACAGCAAAATCCCGTAGACCTTATCTTCCTTGACATCGAAATGCCCAAACTCTCGGGCATCGATTTTCTGAAAACCCTTAAAGTTCACCCAAAGGTGATCATCACCACGGCATACCGCGACTACGCTATCGAAGGATTCGAGCTCGAAGTAGTTGACTACCTTTTGAAGCCGATCCCCTTCGAACGTTTCTTGAAATCCGTAGGCAAGGTGCTTTCGTCACGCGCAGAAGTCACCAACACATTGCCCGTCGCCACGGCACAGGATAGCTTTATCTACTTTAAGGTGGATAAGAAAATGGTGAAGACGAAGATCGCCGACATCCTTTACATAGAGAGCATCAAAGACTACGTGAAAGTTCGCACCACCGAGAAAGAGATCATCACACAGCAAAAGATCAGCTACCTGGATGAAAGTCTCCCCAGGGCTCACTTCCTTCGCATACACAGGTCGTTCATTGTGAACACCGATCACATAGATGCGTACACGGCTACGGACGTGGAGATAAGCAAATTCAAAGTGCCTATCGGAAGGAATTATAAGAATGAGGTGATGAAGGCGCTATCGAAGCAGGTCTTCTCCTAGGTGCGAGGTGCCGGGTGCTGGGATCAATCTTTTGTGATCGTAAACTCCACCCTTCTATTAAGTGCCCGAGTGTCCTCTGCGTAGTTGTCGGCGATGGGTTTAGTGCCGCCGAAGCCTTTGCTGGTAATGCGACTAGCTGCAATTCCTTTTTCTACCAAATACTTCTTTACGACCTCAACGCGTTCGCGAGAGAGTTTCATATTAAGATCGTGCCTTCCCTGGTTGTCGGTGTGACCCGATAGCAGGATCTCCACCTTTGGATTTTCCTTCATGAAATCGGCAACGAGGTCGAGTTCGTCGTACGATGATGCAAGCAGCACCGGCTTGCTTCGCTCGAACAGCACGCTTTTCAGATTGATGGTTGTACCGATCTCTATCGGCAACAATCTGAAGTTCATCTCGAGATCTTTTAGTACTTGCGTGCGCAGATCGAGTCGTTCGAACTCGCCGATATAGCCGTGCGCCTCGACTTTAACCGAGTATTCTTCGACGCCGGAGAGATTGATCTCGAACGAACCGTCTTTCGAGGCGGTGGCCGGATAATTTTCCGAAGCTGTAAAATGGATCATCGCGCCGGCGATCACCTGGTTGGTCTTGCCGTCGTAGACTTTTCCCCAGATACGTGTACGCCCATCGACGTTCTTCTTGTCGTAAGTCATCTCGTCGATCTTCAAGAGGGTATCCACTGCCACAACTTTGATCTCTTCGGTGGGATTGATCATTACCGGAACTTCAACAGTGTCTTTCGATGGGATGAATCGGAGATCGGCCATCTCGTCACTGTTCTTTGTTGCGGCGAAGAAGGCTCCGACGGGAGTCTCCCGGTAAAAGTATTCGCGACCGATACTGTTCACTCCTGCACCCAGGTTCACCGGGGTCGACCACTTCTGCCAGCTATCGTCCAACCGATCGGAGTAATAGATATCGAAGCTTACGTTATCATCGATGCCGTTACTCGCGAAGTAAAGTCGTTTGCCGTCGAGACTGAGCGATGGACTTACATCTTGTCTCGTCGTATTGATCACGGGACCGAGACTCTTCGGCTCTGTCCACTTGCCGCCGACTTTGAATGTCACATAAATATCTTCTGCTCCGCGTGTTTCGCGACCGATGCCTGAGTAAACAAGAACACTTCCGTCGGCCGAAAGGAACCCGCTGTTGTATTCTGTCTTATTGATGAAATACGGAATGTTTATGTTCACCGGCGCAAGCCACGTGTCGCCATTGCGTATTGATACCGATAATCCCTGTGACTTCACCGGCATGCCAGGTCCCGCGTAGTGCCCCATTAAGAACATTTGATTTCCGTCCGGCGAAAATCCGGCGACCGTGTTGTGACGATTATTGTTGATGAGGGGGCCACCGTGAAATGGTTTGCTCCACGCGGTGCCATTCCACGTAGAAAACCAGATGTCACCGAGATCTTTGTTCTTCGCGATGTTCTGTGGATGATCGGCGATAGTGAAAGCGAGCAGTTTGCCGTCGGGCGAAAGCACAGGGCATTGTTCTTCGAGAGGAGAATTGAGAAGCGAAAGAGCAGACGCCATGTCTTGCCCTTTTGTGAGGACCGGGATGGCTAACAGGACAGCAAACAGTATTCGATACATCCGACAAAAATAATGATAATGTTCAACGTTCTGAGTTCCATGTTCAGGGTTTGCTTACCCATACATTTCCCTCTATGGTGAACCTCCAGGGCAGATCGGCATCGTTACCTGCATAATCGATGCCAATGCGTTTGGATGCAATGATCTGTTGTTTTTTTACCGCGATTCCTTCATCCCCGATCCAAACAAGGGTCCCTGTGAGATGTTTGCCATTGAAAGTCCGGTCGATGCCCAGCGCCTTCGTCAACTTACCGGGGCCTGATGTGATCCGGCTGATGTTGGCGGTATTCATTCGCTGTTTCATCGCCGCAATGCCATCAACCGGCTCGAGTGCTCTTATGAGAACTGCATCGCCCATATCGGCATCACCCGTCACAACATTGAATAGATTATGAATCCCATAGCACAGGTAGACATACGCGTAGCCGCCGGCGTTGAACATCACTTCGTTGCGCTTCGTCTTGCGATTGAGGTAAGCGTGGCAACCTTTTTCAACATGTGAATAGGCTTCGGTTTCCACGATGATGCCCGAAGTGGTAGTGCGTCCGATACGCGTATAAAGAACTTTTCCCAACAGATCTTTCGCAATTTTTGTTACATCTGTGCGCTGATAGAACGACTCTTCCAGTTTCAATTGTACCTGTTAATAGTTTGTTAAATGCCTTGTCAACTTAAGGTTTTATTCGCTTACTTTCGCCCTCAAGTTTTAAAACACTAAATCCTCATGAAGAAAATTATTCTCGCCCTGTTCATGGCGGTGAACGTTTGTGCTTATGCACAAATCAATACACCAGCGCCTAGTCCCGGAGCTACACTTACAACCAAGATTGGTCTCACCGATGTGAAGATCGACTATTCACGTCCTCGCATCAAAGGTCGTCAGATCTTTGGAAATGGCGCTGGCGTTGTTACCCCTTACGGAACCCTTTGGAGAACCGCAGCCAATGCAGGTACCGTGATCACATTCGGCGACGATGTTGAAGTAGAAGGCAAGAAAGTTGCGAAAGGCGCCTACCTCCTGCTTACGATCCCCGGAGCTACAGAATGGACAGTGATCCTCTATTCCGACGTTGCAATGGGTGGCAACACCGATCAATACAAGCAAGATAAAGATGCCGCCCGTTTCACCGTGAAGTCTGAGAAACTGACTGAAAAAGTCGAGATGTTCACGATCAACGTAACCGATCTTTCAGATGACAACACCGCTGCCAAGATCCAGCTCGCATGGGAAAATACTTCGGTGAAATTTGGCGTAAAGGTTAACGTCGACTCGAAAGTGTCTGCTTCTATCGATGAAGCTATCAACGAGCAGATCCCCGGCATGTATTCTCAAGCCGCTCGCTATTATCTCGATACCAACAAGGACCTGAAGAAAGCGAACGAATGGATCGACAAAGCTATTGCTGCCGATCCCACAGCATTCTGGAATGTTCATTTGAAAGCACGTATCCAGAAAGCCGCCGGCGACAAGGCTGGAGCTCTCGCCACTGCCCAGAAGTCACTCGATCTCGCCAAAAAGTCGGGAAATGACTTCGGCTACATCAAGCAGAATGAAGATCTTATTAAGACTTTGAAGTGATCGCGAACTGACATACAAAGTAAAGAAGGGAGGTCCCAAAAAGACCTCCTTTTTTTATTTGATCCGGTTCATAATAAACTGTATGACCATCCCAAAGCCGATCACTGCTGCACAACCGATGAAGTTGTAATAGAGGAACGCAACGTCGGTAAACATCCAAACTGCGAGCACGATCGCTTCGCCAATCAATCCCGCAATAAATACTGCATTCGATTTTATGTACTTAACATAGAATGCACTGAGGAACATTCCCAGCAACGTACCATAGAACAACGATCCTACGATGTTCACACGTTGAATCAGATTCTCTGCATTCGAAGCCCAAATGGCAAACGTCATCGCAAACAAAGCCCACCCCGCCGTTATCCATTTTGAGGCGGTAACGTAATGATGATCGTCGGCCTGCTTTACAATGGAGCGTTTATAAATATCGACAGCGGTGGTCGATGTCAGCGCATTAAGCTCCGAAGCTGTCGACGACATAGCGGCAGAGAAAACGATCGCTAAAAGCAACCCGATCACGCCGTGCGGCAGCCACGTCATCACGAAGTTGATGAACACGAAATCATTGTCGTTGTTGCGCTCGCCAGTGGCTTCCTGGACCTTTGTTTTTGCAAGGTCACGAAGGTTTCTCGACTCAAGTTCAAGGTCGGAAAGAGCTACTTGAGTTGATTCTATTTTCTGTTGATCCTTGCTACGAATGGCTTCAGAGAGAATAACCGAGTGCGCTTGCTTTCGTTTAAAAAGTTCGTTGTTATCCGATTCCATTTCGCGAAGCACAGAAGCATGTTCGGTCTTCATCGCCCTTTCCCATAAGCTTCTGTTGTGAACCAGCGGGGGTTGATTGAATTGATAAAAGATAAACACCAGCACCCCTATATAAAGAATAACGAACTGCATAGGGATCTTCAAAAGGCCGTTAAAGATCAACCCAAGCCTGCTTTCGGTAATAGATGCACCGGCAAGATATCGACCAACTTGTGATTGATCGGCACCGAAATACGATAAGAATAAAAACAAGCCGGCGAGCAATCCCGACCAGATATTGTAACGGTCGCTGAGATCGAAGTTGAAGTTTACGAGATTCATCTTCCCTACCGTACCCGCGTATGTGATCGTATCACCAAAAGAAAGATCGGGAATGTTATAGAACGCGATACCACCCGCGAGTATCATGCCGCCCATGATGATCATAAGCTGGTATTTTTGTGTGAGACTCACTGCCTTCGAGCCACCGCTGATGGTATAGATCATCACCATCGATCCGATCATCGCCGTTGTAATCTCTATTCGCCATCCGAGTATCGTTGAAAGTATCAGTGACGGCGCAAAGACCGTTATACCCACCGAGAGACCGCGCAGTATCAGGAAGTAAAATGCAGCCAGCGAACGGACCCTGACGTCGAAGCGGGATTCAAGATATTCGTAGGCTGTAAAGACCTTCAGCTTCCGATAAAGGGGAACAGCTGTGATGCAGAGGATCACCATCGCCAAAGGCAAGCCAAAATAGAATTGGAGAAAACGCATCCCGTCGTCGAATGCCTGGCCAGGTGTTGACAGGAAAGTGACAGCACTTGCCTGTGTGGCCATGATCGACAAACAAACCGTCCACCACGGCATGCTACGGTTACCCACCAGGAAGCCCTCCATGCTCGATGTGTTCTTACTTTTTAGAACGCCATAAAGCACGATAAATCCCAGTACTCCAAACAGTACGATCCAATCGAGAAGATTCATCTGTAGGAGTTAGTGATCAGGGTGTAAACTATGATCTGGAGTACGAGAACAACGACAACGAGCCAATACCAGCCTTTCCATTTTTTGAACACGGGAGGGCGCTCCTCTTCGACGGTTTCAACACTCATTTCTTCAACGATTTTACTTTCTGATCGGCAGGCTTAGGGGACTTTCCCAATGATGTAAGGTTGGCGAACAGTTTATAAGCGCCTGGAACTCCTTCCGGCAATTCACGGAAGAAGGAAAGACCCGTGTACACATAATGACCTTTTCCATACTGGGCAACGAGCAATCCGCCATTCTTCGGATCCTCCCCTTTGTCGTTCGAAGAGATCAATGCATCAAAATGTTCGTCCCACTTGTTGGGATAATACAGTCCACGTTCCTGCACCCAACCGTTGAAGTCGTTGGCTGTGATCTTATTGGGATAATTTAATGCGGGATGTGTTGGCTTTAAAATTCTTACCTCGCTGTTCTCCTCAGTAACACGATCGCGTGAAAGGGTGAGCGGGTATGGAGAGAACTTGTCGGCATCGATCTCCATTTCGAAGTTTGTGTTGTATTGAACTATGAGCGTCCCGCCTCGCTCGGTGAACTTCAATAGCTCGGGCATGAAGTAACGGATGCGTTCGTTGGTATTGAGTGCACGTACGCCGAGTATTACCGCATCTACCTTTGCGAGATTGGCGGCGGTAACTTCCTCGTTCTTCATCTCCCAAACTTCGTAGCCGAGATTTCGCAAGGCGTTGGGCACCTCATCACCGGCGCCACGAATATATGCAACCACGTTTCCCTCCTTGCGTATGTCGGCTCTGACAACACGCGAGAATGCGGGAGGGACAAGTGTTTGTGTCGGAATGTGATCGTATGAAATAGTTTGGATCGAATTACTATAAGTCTTGCCATCGACCGTTGCGACAGCACCGATCTTTGCCGTTGTTTCCTCCTTCGAAGGAGTTACGACAAACGACACCAATTGCTCTTCGCCACGTTTGGTAAGCTCGAACGGTTGACTTGCCGGATCCGACTTCCATCCGTTCGGTAATGCAAGCGAGAGCGTGCCGTTCATCTTCTGGTTCGACGATGACTTCGCCAGCATGGTGATGTGCCGTGGTGAGGTGTCCTTAAAAACATAGACGGGCGACGACAACGATACGGCTACCGGGGGAACGACCTCGAAGGGACGAGAGAGCTCGCCTTTCACTGGATCGGTCCATTTGAAGACGACCGGTGTCCTGATCGTAAGGTCCTGGTTGTCAACCAGGTAATTGAATTCAATCATAACCGCTGGCGTATTCTCGGGCTTACCGATCAGGTTTGGATCGCTTACTTTGAACAGGCCTTGCGAATGTTCTTCCCTAAGCCAGTACGGTCCCGAATAGCTCGCGTTTACGTCTAGTTGCTTTTGTGTCTTGAAGGTGATCAGCTTATTGAAGCCTGCGTCGAGGTTAGCTGTTGAATCGAAGCTGAGTATCGGGCTCTTTACAGACTTCAACCGCACGTTCGCCATCGAACGATTCACGATCTCGAATTGCAGCGTTACCGATTCGCCGGGAGCAACATAGTATTGAGTGGCCGTGACTTCGGTATACAGACCCGCGCATGCCTGGATGAGCTGTTCTGTTTCCTGTAATTTTCTCTCACGCCAAACGCCGGGTTCGAGAGCAGCGATCTCTTTTCGGATGTTGAGCAACGCAGGGATGATCTCGTACGGCTTCTCATCAGAATATTTTGCGATGGCCTGATCGACCAATGTTTGGATCTTTGCACCGCCTTTTATCCTCGTCCAGGTGGTGTTGATGCCTTCGAGGATATCGGTCTTTGCTGAATCGCCTTTGGCCAGTTCGAAGAAGTCGAGTGCGTCGCCTCTCCTGCCTTGCGATCCAAAGCCCTGGCTTTTGTGTTGTGTGCGGCTGTCGGCTGCTATCTCAGAATATGATTTGCCGAGAAGAGGATTGAATGCGCCAACGTTCAGTGCGACAACACCTGGAGATTTTTCATTAATCGTCTGATTCCACCAACGGCCGGTATTCGTGAACACACGTCTTGGTTTCCATGCAGAAACGTCGTACGCTTCTTGCGCTAACACTGCGGATGCGGTGTGATGGCCGTGGCCGGCACGCTCATCCGGAGGAAAGCGGGTAATGACGACATCGGGCTGAAACTGGTTGTAAACTTTAAGAACATCGGAGAGCACTTCCTGTTTGTTCCAGATCTCGAATGTCTCTTTCACATTCTTGGAGAAACCGAAATCATTTGCGCGGGTAAAGAACTGTTGACCACCGTCGATCCTTCGCGCTGCAAGCAATTCTTGTGTGCGGATCAATCCGAGAAGATCACGGATCTCGGGACCGATCAGGTTTTGTCCACCATCGCCACGAGTCATCGATAGATAAGCTGTGGCAGCCAGCCGTTCGTTGGCGAGATAAGCGATCACACGAGTATTTTCATCGTCGGGATGAGCTGCAACGTAAAGGACAGAACCGAGGAAGTTTAGCTTCTTCAGTCTGAGTCGTATCTCGGAGGCGCTAAGTTGTTTCTGGGAGTAAGAAAAGATCGGGAGCAGTAACAGTAACCAGACCAGACGTCGCATGCATGCTGATTTGAATGATGCAATTAACAATTAAATAGTAGAACGAATGAGAATGGTGTGGGGTAATTTCAGAAAGTTAACATTCATTAACAATCCTACTAATTCTATAGATTTAATTTTATAGGATGAGGTGTTAGAACTTTCCTCTCTTCTCACCATTGACCATGAAGGTTCCATCTTCCATAACGATGAGCT
This sequence comes from uncultured Ohtaekwangia sp., assembly GCA_964490505.1. GTDB lineage: Bacteria > Bacteroidota > Bacteroidia > Cytophagales > Cyclobacteriaceae > ELB16-189. Next base: position 99,156 of record CAZBCP010000008.1, read on the forward strand.
CAATCTTGTTGATAGCTTGCCTGGCTTCGCCGAGGGCATACAATGTATAACCATATGCAGTAACGCGATCCTTAACGTCGTCGACATAGCCCATATCGATCTGGTAATCCAAAGTCTTGTCTGCTTTCTTATTGAAAAGTGCACGACCGTTGTTGTCTTCACATTTGAAGCGTATCTCGTCCTCTTTTGGATTAAGGATCTTAACGTTAACGATAAGGTATGGAAGTGGACCTGATTTGACTTTACCAGGCTGAGCTTCCCATGTAACGGTGCTGGCGTCTTTGGTAGGTCTTTCCTTGAAATTATACTTGAGCTCGACCTGAAAATCATCTTTCGCACGGTATGGAACGTCGATTGTCTGAACAAACAACAGGAACGAAATAAGATACAGGATCATAGTCGGGAATTGTGTCCTACTAATTTAACAAATTCCCGGCTATCGATCTTGTAAAATTCCGTCTATCGTTAATTGATGTTTTTACCCTCTTCCAGTTGTTTAATCAGGGCTTCCACATTGCGTTTCGAACCTTCGTCGGGAGCAAGTGTCACAGCAGTTTTGAAATGTGTGATCGCTTTTTTGTTGTCGCCCTTGCTTGCATAGGCGCGTCCCATACCCACGTTGGTAGTGTATTCTTTGGGATGTTTGTCGTAGTTCATCTTAAAGACCTTGAAAGCCTCATCGATCTCATTGTTCCTTAGCAGTTGTCGGCCGTAAAAGTGAACGTCAGTCACTGTTCCCATTGGCAATGCTTCTTCCATCACCTTCTTGGCTTCATCATCACGCTTGAGCGCGAAAAGGACGCTAGCCCGCGTGCCGAGTGTTCTGAAGTTCTTCTCTCCCATTATTCTGAAATAGGTCCCGCGATCGATCCACGCGAGTGCCTGTTCGAGCTCATAGTTGTTGCGGACACACCAGTTTGCAGCGCTGATATAGTCGTAATAAGGCCGCGTTGTGCGGAAGTCGTTTTTGAAGGCCGCGATTTGTAACGCTTCACGTTCGACTGTAACCGTGAAGGGTATCATTCGCTTCTCCCACGACATGGCGATGACGGCCGAGTTGGGTGCCTCATCGATGAACTCATACTTCAGCCATTCTACACTTTTGTCGAGCGTTTGATTTTTCACTGTGACACGCAGGGCATCTTCTTTTTCGTCGTAGTAGAAGCTTCCCCACGAGGTGCTGATCTTGTTAAAGATGAGAGTGCTTTCGGTTTCACCGAGAGCGATGAAGAAACCGTAGGTGCCGGCGGGAAGATCTTTGCCTTCGATCTTGACGGGATGTGAGAATGACATCGTCGTGTTTTCGTTAGCGCCTGCGCGCCACGGAGCAGCGTAAGATGTTCCATGGCCCTGATCCTGAAAACCGTAATGAGCGACGGTGGTGCCCCAGATCTGGCCTTCGCGGCCTTTCACACCGGGGCGGCTGTAATTGATCGCGATCTTCACGATGCCGATCTGTTCGGAGACGGATGCTTTCTTGTTGCCGCCGTCCGGTTCGAGGGTGAGCGGTTCGATCTGCGCCGAGGCGGAGATCACCAAAAAAGAGGCGAATAGTAGCGATAGAATCTTATTCATAAGAGTCGTAAGAGGTTTATATTACAACTCTAATGAAAAGCGCGTCTTAAGGTTGGAAAAAGCTTATTTCAAAGCGTGAACAAGTTTGTTCAAGAGCGTTCACGGCCGTGAGGATATTTTGAAAACATGCGGCGAAGGCCTTTGCCTGCTTCCTTGAAACCCAGTGAAACATGAACTATCATCGCCAAGAAACCTACGATGAAAAGAAACAATCCGCCAAGTGCGAGTGTCTGAATGATATCTCCTGACATAAAGTATAATGTTTATATAATTAGTGTATAACTTCTCAATCTTTTAACTCACTGTCATCCTTCGAATTTTTGAACGCCGCTCCGATAACGAGTCCAATGATAGTTGCCAGTACCAGTGCGATCAACATATCGAATGCAATCAACCTGCCGCTCCATTCATAACGCGGCTTTATCATCTCCGTATAAGTTGCGCTAATGACCCCATACAGGCCAAATGCCAGGGTGATCCCAAGATTCAACAACAGTTGTCCCCTGCTATTCATACCCAAACATACGCACGCCGCTTCCTCCCGATTCAAAATCGGTGTCATCAACCAGGTACTTGTAAGGATTTCCAGATCGTACAATGCCCAATCAAAGGCTAATCGAAGATCTTACTTCTTCTTCCAATAGGCCATCGCTGTCGCTGCAAAGCAGATGATCAGCAACACGCTGTATTCCATGCCATTTCTTCCCGCGCCAACGACGAACCAGCCCTCATGACGATGCAGTAAGAAAATCCCCATGCCGACCTCGACAATAAAAATAATAGACAACGGAGCTATCCACTTGCCTGCCATGATCATGATGGCGCCAACAATTTCAAATGCAGTAATGATCCACGCCGTAAACGGTGGGAATCCCATACCCGATAACCAGGAGTCGAACGGATTTACGCCGCCGTTGCTAAGCCTTGTGATACCATGAATAAGAAGATTGCCTGCAGCGGCGAAACGAATAAGGTTGAGAGCGAGAGTTTGCATCTCTAAAAATAACAAATCAACATCACCTTTGCGGCTTCCCCGCTTTGGGAGGATAAACAAATTCATCCGTTGAGATCGGTTTGTTGATCTCCAGCTTCCTGATCTTCTGCCAGTAGAATGGCACACCGGCCCGTGTCATCACTTCGCCGGATGGTATCATTACAGGACCATATTGCTTATGAGTAGCGTATTCCATCATTACATCCTCCGACGCATAATTTGATTTTTGCATATAGCGCAGGAAGCCAGCGTTCTTGTCGAAATACAATTTGAACTTGATACCGTCGGATGTGAGATCGATCCTGTAGTAGCTTACGGAATCTTTCTTGAAAAACTCCTCGCCGACAAATGATACAGAATTGTTCTTCCTCGTGATCCTGTAGATCGTCGCCGGGAGAAACTCGAAAAAAGGTTCGGGCGAAGGCGACTTGTACATTGGCGGAAGGTTACTGATAAGGATAACAACCTGGTCCCTGAGGAAATAGAATGTTCCCACTTTATTCTGATAGGTTGAGTCATCGTAGTTCTCAATCTTGTTTTTGTCGGGCCATACAATAAAGTTTCGGGAGTACCCCGGCGCTATCAACTCAGGATCGGCATTTGTCGCATTAAAATTATTCGCGCTGTAGCCGCCAACCGTTTCCATGTATGCCGACTTGATCGATTTCCACACACCGGGATCGCCCAATGAGGTTTTCTGCAGATACTGCTCGACTATCTGATTGGCATCCTGTCCATGTGAACTGCCCCAGGCAAGGGTCAGGCTGAAGCAGATCCAGCAAAGAGAGATTGTCGCGCGCATCTATAAAATTAAAAAAACTACCCCACCCCTGTAACCGTTGTCATTTCCACGAGTATATTTACTGCAGTCACGAATAATATCAGCAAAATGCAAAAGACAAAGCTTGGGGAATTCGAAGAACTCGTACTCCTTACCGTCGTCAGCCTGCAACAAGAAGCATATGGCGTCCAAATAAAGCTCACACTCGAAAAACGCATGAAAACAAAACTCAGTGTTGGCTCCATTCAATCTGCGTTAAAGCGCATGGAAGAAAAGGGATTTCTCACCTCCGAATTTGGTGAAGCAACCTTACGCCGTGGCGGCAAACGCAAACGGATCTATACAGCAACAACATACGCACATCGCGTGCTATCGGAAATAAAACATATACGCGCAGGTCTGTGGGACACCATCGGTAAGCTCTCGCTCGACCTCAAGATCCAATGAGTTACTCCGGGCTACAGCCACCAAAGTGGCCGGTAAGATTACTGCGCTTCCTGCTAAAGGGAAAGTATGTCGAGGAAATTGAAGGTGACATGGAGGAGATCTTTTATGCCACCGCGGAAGAGGAATCGCCGGCTGTTGCCCGACGCATGTACTACTGGGAACTGTTGCGCCTGCTTCGCCCGATCCTACTAAGAAGATTTAAATCGTCGTTTCATTTTAACACAATAGCAATGTTCAAGAATTACCTCTTTATCGCCTGGAGAAACCTGATCAAAAAGAAAGGTTACTCGGCCGTCAACATCTTCGGTCTTGCGCTGGGTATGGCGTGTTGCATACTGATATTCATGTATGTTAGCTATGAGCGATCGTTCGATACTTATCATACGAAAGGAGATCGCATCTATCGTGTTATCCATGGAGCGAGCGACGCAACAGCCGACACTTACTGGGTATGGGGAAATGCACCGATCGGCCAGGCACTCAAGGACAACTTTCCCGAGATCGATAAAGTTGTACAGTTCTCGGGTCGCGCCGATCTGCTGCTGACCAATGGAGACATCACCCACCAGGAAGAGGGCGTGTTCTTCATGGACTCGACCGCCTTCGACGTATTCAGCTGGAAGTTGTTGAAAGGAGATCCCAGGACAGCGCTGAGCGCGCCATATAGTATTGTTATAACTGAATCTACTGCCAGGAAATACTTCGGCAACGAAGATCCGTTGGGCAAATCACTAAAGGGAAGTAACTCCGCCGGCCGCGCGGAAGCCGGTGACTACTTAATTACCGGAGTTATGGAAGACGTTCCAGCTAACTCACATTTCAAGTTCAATGCCCTTTTGTCGATGAGCACCTTCCGGAAGTCGAGGGCAGATATTTTTTCCGAATGGGGTTACGTTGACTTCTATACCTACTTCCTGGCAAACGATCAGTTCAATCTAAGTGCCTTCGAAGCAAAGATCCCCGAATTCATTAAACGACAAATGAAGAATCCCGATAGCAAGTATCACGTTCTTGTCGAGCCTTTGAATGCAATGTACCTGGGTACCATCGCGCAGCGACAACCGGGCGAGACGGGAAGCATTGCGAACCTCTACATCTTTTCGGTGATCGGCCTGTTTGTTCTCACCATAGCGATGGTGAACTTCATGAACCTGTCGACCGCCCGATCGATGGAGCGCAGCAAGGAAGTTGGTGTAAGAAAATCGATCGGCGCAGCACGCGCACATCTTGTGTTCCAGTTCCTGGGCGAATCATTTGTGATCGTCGGCTTTTCGTTGATCGTATCGATCGTGATCGTTGCATTGGCTCTTCCGTCGATGAACAATATCACGGGCAGGCCGATGGAGCTTATGCATTTCGTGACCATCAGGAATGCAACATTACTGATCGCCGGTGCAATACTGATCGGGTTTGTGGCAGGCTCCTACCCTTCCTTCGTATTGTCGTCGTTCAACCCTGTTGCTGTATTGAAGCGTGCCAACATCTCAAACAAAGGCGGCGTATTTCTCCGCAAAGGGCTTGTGATCTTTCAGTTCAGCTTATCTATTGCTCTCATCGCAAGTACGATGGTTGTGTCGATGCAGATGAGTCATATCCTGAACAAGCAGCTCGGTTTCGATAAAGAGCAGATGCTGATCCTTGATTACAATTACGATGATGCGGTGAATGCGAAGCGCGAAGTTCTCAAGAACGAATTAGAAGCATTACCTGAAGTATCGTCAGTGGCATTCTCACGAAGCGTTCCGGGAAGTTATTTCCCGAATGCGTGGACCGAGATCGTATCACCGGAGGGCGAGATGAAAGGGATGGCTCAACCGATATTCCAGGTAGGTATGGATTTCATAAATCATTACGAGCTCGAACTGGTTGCAGGCCGTTCGTACTCGCGGGATTTTCCTTCGGATACCATCGGTGGACTGGTGCTCAACGAAGCAGCGGCCCGGCAGTACGGTTACGCAAACCCGGCGGATATCGTCGGTAAAAAATACAAACAGTGGGGACGTGAAGGAGAAGTGATCGGTGTATTAAAAGACTTCAACTACGTATCGCTGCATAATGGCATTGAACCACTGACGTTACCTCTGGAACCATTCGCCTGTCGATACGTGTCGGTAAAGATCAAATCTGACAACATGAATGCTTCGATAGAAGATGTTCAAAGGGTATGGTCGCAACTGGCTCCGCATCGTCCGTTCCTCTATAGTTTCCTGGACGATGATTTCGATCGCCAATATCAAAAGGACTTCAATTTTCGAAGCTTGTTCTCGATCTTCTCTTCGCTGGCGATCTTCATCGCGTGTTTGGGATTGTTTGGATTAGCTACTTACACCGCAGAGCTTCGCACCAAAGAGATCGGCATACGAAAGGTCCTGGGAGCCAGTGTGAACAGCATCGTCGGTTTGCTCTCGAAAGATTTCCTGGTGCTTATTGTGGTAGCGATCATTGTAGCAACGCCCGCTGCATGGTACGCGATGAACAGATGGCTCGAAGGCTTTGCATACCGCATGAACATCCAGTTCTGGATCTTCATCGTGGCCGGCCTCTCGGCAATACTCATAGCAGCACTCACCATCAGTTTCCAGGCGATCAAAGCTGCGAAAGGAAACCCGGTGAATTCGTTGAGGAGTGAATAGAGATACTGTTAGTACAGAGCCAAAAAAAAACAAAACCGCCTGTTCGAGCGGTTTTGTTTCGTTCTCTTCTTAAAGATCTTTAGAGCACTCTTCCCATTATTCGTTCCAGGGCTATCCGTGCCGACAGGTAATCGAAAACTGCTTCCAGGTAGTTCGATTGCGACGCAGTTAGCGCCAATTCCGCATCGTTAAGCTCAAGGCGCGAGGCGATACCCTTTTGATAACGATATTGGATAATATCATAAGTCAGCTTAGCGGTCTCTTTCACCACGGCGGTTGACTTCATTCGCACGATAGCCTCCCTGCCATTGGCCACCGTCTGGTGAACAAGCGATCTAAGTTGCTCGTGAGAATATTTGGTTCTAAGCACGGCTTGCTCCTTCGCGATCGAGGCCTGTTTTGTCTTAGCCTGGTTGCCTAAACCTGCAAACAGCGGAACCGACAGTTGCAATCCTACGTACGACGACGATGGATAGTAAGCATTCCCGTAGTCGAATGAATTTGTTTGGGTCTGGGTCTGGTATAATCCAACGGCGGATAAAACCGGCAGCCGTGCAGCATTCGCCTGTCGCGCCTGCTGATCGGCTATCTCTTGTTGAAGACCGACTGTAAGGATGTCCGGATTGTTTTGCTTTGCTGAAACATACACTTCCTCTTCACCGGGGATGGTTTCCGTATCAGGAACGTAAAGGGAGTCCGTCAGCTCGATCTCTTGCAATGAATCGAGGCCTATCAAAGTCTTGAGTTCGATGTATCCCGTTTCGTATGCATACAAGAGCCGCAACAATTCGGGTTCGAGGCTTTGAAGAGATGTGTATGCCCGAAGTGTATCGACCCTAAGTCCTTTGCCCTGGATATACAGTACTTTCGCGTCTTTGAGAACGCGCTGGTTGCGATTGATGCTCTCCCGTTGAAGCCTGATCCGTTCACTAAGCACCAACTGCCGAAGATAATTTTCTTTAATGTTAGAAAGGATCACGAGCTGCTTCGATGTAAGCGCGAGTGTGCTTTCGCGTTCCAGCAAACGCGCCCGTTCCATTGCCGGATAAGCTTGCGGATTATATATCGGCTGCACCGCAGATACTCCCACAGTTAATTGATCTTCTCCTCCAAACCGTCCGTATGGGATCTTTTCGCCCGATCCAGGTGTCGCTCCGAAACCAAAGAACGGTTGCAATTGAAAATAGTGATTTGCCTGGCCAACAAGGTTGATCGACGGGAGAACCATTGCCCTCGATATGACCTTTTGCTGGCGTGACTTTGAAACTTCCAAAGTACTTGCCTTCAGTTCCGGGTTGTTCTGTTGTGCCAGTTCTACCGCGTCTTTCAATGAAAGTTGCTTAGGCTGCGAATAGGCAGGCGTAACTACAAGGATGAGTGCGATGATCGATGCAACAATGGCGCCCTTGCTTTTGATCGGTGAAGCGTCGTGATCGGGCTTATGAACGTAAGCTCTTGAGAAGTATGAATATACGGCCGGTATCACAAACAAGGTGAGCACACCGGCGAAGACGAGTCCTCCCACGACAACGATACCGAGCGAGGTTCTGCTGCCGGAAGATGTTCCCAGTGAAAGAGCGATCGGAAGGGTTCCGAAGATCATTGCCAGTGTCGTCATCAGGATGGGACGGAAACGAGAAACCGCCGCCGATAATACTGCCTCTCGCACCGACATGCCTTCTTCTTTGCGCTGATTAGCAAACTCCACGATGAGGATACCGTTCTTCGTGATCAGGCCGATCAGCATAATGATGCCGATCTCGCTGAACACATTGATCGACTGCCCCGTGATCCAGAGACTCAGCAGGGCGCCGGTTATGGCCATAGGTACTGTTAGTAAGATGATGAAGGGATCGATCAGGCTTTCAAACTGGGCCGCCAGCACGAGATAGATCAACACGATCGCGAAAATGAATGCAAAGATCAAGCTTGAACTACTCTCGGAATAGTCGCGGCTTTGTCCACCCAGATCAGTACTGAAACTTTCGGGCAGTACATTCTTCGCGATGTTGTCCATTTCCTGGATCGCTTCGCCGAGGCTAACACCTTGCGCGGGCGTCGCAGATATGGTAGCGCTGTACGATTGATTATACCGGTAGATGGCCGGCGGGCTTACGGTCTCTTCAAGCTTCACAAGGTTGTCGAGTGAAACCATCTCACCGTTATCGGCCTTCAGGAACAACGAACGTAGGTCTGCAGGTGCTGAGCGTTCCTTCCGATCGAGTTGTCCGATTACTTCGTACTGGCGGTCGTTATAGATGAAGTATCCGTATCTTCTTCCGCTAAGAGCGAGCTGGAGTGTGGTGCCGATCTCTTGTGTGGAAATACCAGCCTGAGCGGCGCGCTGACGATCGATGGAAATACCGATCTCGGGTCGATTGATCTTAAAATCCGGATCGGGGAAGAACAGCTTCGGACTTTGATATACAGCACCCATCAGCTTCGGCATAACATCGATGAGCGATTGGAGATCTGGAGCTTGTATGATGTATTGCAGTGGTTGAGAGCTCGAGAAGCCACCGATCGTTGGTATCTGTATTGGTATGATCACTACATCTCTGAACTTCTGCGATGCGCGAACCATTTTTTCATACACTTGCTGTTGCGACATTCCGCTTTTGCGATCCTGCGGATCCTTAAGAAATATCCACTGAAATCCCTGGTTCACCGGAAGTACAAGTGTACCAGGACCGGCCGCAACAGACGCGTATGTTCTATTGCCATTCAGGTCTGGGATCGAATCGGTGACGAAATTGTTGATCTCCTTCATCGTAGCCTCCATGTTCTCGAAAGATGTTCCTTCAGGGGCAAGTACAACCAGCCCGACCAGTGAACGATCTTCAAGCGGTGCCAGCTCCGACGGAAGCTTCGGCAACAAGAAATAAGAAAGCGCGAAAGATCCAATCAACAAAACGAATCCTATCCATCTCATCTTGAAAAACCACCGAAGAGTTCGTTCGTACCCGTCGTTCAATGCGACAAACCAGGGCTCTGTCCTTTTATACAACCATCCTTGCGACGAATCTTTCTTCAACAGGTAGGCGCTCATCATCGGTGAAAGCGTCAGGGCTACGAATGCCGAGATCAATACAGAGCCGGCTACGACAATTGCAAATTCTTTGAATAAACGACCCGTAATGCCACCGAGAAAGAGTATCGGAAGGAATACAGCTGCGAGGGTTATGGTGGTGGACACGACAGCGAAATAGATCTCATCTGATCCTTTGCGGGCTGCCGCGATCGGGCTCATGCCCTTTTCTATTTTCGTATAGATATTTTCCAGGACAACGATCGCGTCGTCGACCACGAGACCAATAGCCAACACTAATCCGAGCAGTGTAAGAACGTTGATTGAAAAATCGGCGATATACATGATAAAGAACGCCGAGATGATCGACACGGGGATCGCAACGAGCGGTATCAACGTGCTACGCCAGTCGCGAAGAAAAATGAAAATGATAATAGCTACGAGACCAAACGCGAGGAACAGCGTTTCTTCCACTTCGGACAACGAATTCTTAACGGGAACAGTGAAATCCTTGCCAAGGGAAACGATGTAATCCTTCGGAGCATTGTCGACTATTTCTTTAAATCGTTTCTCAAACTCCTTAACGATTGCCAACGAGTTGGCTCCGCGTTGTGGCGCTACACCCGTACCGACACCATAGCGTGCCGTGTTTCCTTCGCCTACGATCATCGCGGTTCGTTCATTCTGTGACGACATTACAGCGGTGCCGATATCTTTGAAGCGAACGATGGCTCCATCTTTTTCAAGGATGATCATGTCGTTGAACTCATCTTCGGTAACCAGCCTGCCCTGAGTGCGTAACGTCACTTCGGTATTCTCTCCTTCGATCCGTCCGCTGGGCAAGTCTACATTCTCCCTTCGTAAAGCATTCTGTACGTCCGATGGTGTTAGGCCATAGGATGCCATTTTCACGGGATCCATTCTCAATCGCATCGCTCTCTTCTTGCCTGCGTAAGTATCCACGAGCCTCACTCCGGGGATCGATTGGAGTTTTTCCTTGATGTTGATGGTCACATAGTCCGTGATGTCTTCAAGACTCTTTGTATCGCTCTGAACTGTTAAGAAGACGAGAAAATCGTTTGGTCCTGCTTTCTCAACGATGGTCGGTTCAATATCCGTCGGGAGTTGTTGCCGTGATTTTGAAACCTTGTCACGTACATCATTGGCCGCGGCTTCCAGGTCGGCATCAAGATTGAATTCAACAGTAATGACGCTTACCTGTTCCCTGGAAACGGACGATAATGCGCGAATTCCATTTGCTTCTGCTATTGATTCTTCCAGTGGTTTGGTAACCTGCGAAGCGATGATGTCGGCGCTTGCGCCGGGATATACAGTTGTCACCATTACTATCGGTGAATCAGTAACCGGGTACTCGCGAGTTCCAAGGAATGTGTACCCAACAATTCCGAACAGTATCAAAAGGACAGACATTACGCCGGCCAGTACCGGTCGCGATATACTTATTTGTGAAATAGCACTCATGAATATTTGATTAGCCGTTGTGGCTGTAAAGATTTATTTAATAGTAGCGAAGTGAACCTGGGCACCAGGCGTGAGTCGCATCAGGTTGCTGGTGATCACAGTATCGCCTTTCGAAAGGCCGCTTGTAATTTCTACGAGGCCTGAACCACGTTGTCCGATCTCGACGGCGACCGGAACTACCTTGCTGCTGTGAGCAACAAGAACAGAATAACCCCGGGACGAGGGGATGAGCGACTGCGAAGGAATTACCAATGCATCGCTCGAACTGCTCAGCGACAGGTTTATCCTGGCACTCTGTCCAGGTAGCAATGTTCCGTCAGTGTTAGAACTCGTTGCCCGCACCAGGAGTGTGCGTGTATTTTGATTGAGGCTCGCCCCTTTTGCAATTACCGTAGCAGAATGAAGCTTCTCGTCGGAAGGGATGGTAAAGGTTTGCTTGCTTCCGATGGCGATCACGTTGGTATATTTCTCGGGTATTGAAAACTCGACTTTGATGGTGTTGTTGTCTTCGATGTTAGTGAGCAGCGTATTTACCGATACGATGGCGCCCTGGTGAACATTGATCATCCCGATCTGTCCGTCGAATGGAGCTGTGATCCTTGTTTTGCTGATCATTACTTCGAGCTCGAGTATTTGTGCTTCGAGCACTTTCAAATTCGTCGAAGCCTCGTCATAGTCTTGCTGCGCAATGGCATCGTGCTCGAGAAGATCTTTCAATCGTTGTTCGTTGAGCCGTGCAAGTTTTGCTTGTTGCTGGAAGCGCTCGCGTTGCGCCTGCAGGTCGGCATCGTCGAGCCTGAAGAGCAGGGTTCCTTGTTTTACGTGACTTCCCTCCTTTACGTTAACGTGGACGAGGCGACGGGTAAGCTCGCTGACGATGTCGACGCGCTGGTTGGCGATGAGGGTCCCGGTGATGTCGAGTTCGTCGGTGATCTTACCGGGCTGCAGCACGAGTCCGTCGACCGGGATGCCCGGGTTGGGTGGTGGTGTGTTGTTGGTGTCTTTGCTGAGGTTTCCGGCCTGGGTGGTGCAGGCTGTAACGAGGGCGGTGAGGGCAAGGGCTTTGAGGATATTCTTTGTAGTATACATGAAAGTGGTTTCGGGATGGTACATAGATGTTGTAACAGTTAATTTATTTATATATCGAAATGTTTCGATATATCAGCGAACACCGCAAGTGTTCACGTTAGTTCCGGTGAACTAACCGATTTATTTAAATATTTAAGTTTATCGATTGAAAAGGCAAAAAATCAACCTCGCTTGAGGTCTTCCAGGAATGCTATGTATTCGTCGAGCACCTTTTCATTGAGTTTGTACTTGATATTACGCCCTTCTTTCTCCGACGAAATGATTTCGGTATCGGTAAGCAGCTTGAGATGGTGGGATATGGAGGGCTGAGCGAGATCGATCACGGAATATATATCAGAACAATACAGGCAATTCTTCTGCCTCTTCAGCTCTTTCAGGATTGCCAATCTGTTAGGGTCTGCCAGCGCCTTGGAAATTTTGCCGGCCAATTTTGCATTCATCGTCATACGTTCGACAATTTCTTACAAAAGTAACGTCCTGTTAACAAAAATGATTCCCTAAGCGACAATGCTTTCAAATTAAGGGGAACGTCACGCCAACTTTACCGGGAGCTGCCTGATCCTTTTGCCGGTAGCCGCGAATATTGCATTACATAAAGCGGGTGCAAACGGCGGTATGGGAGGCTCGCCGACACCGGTCGGTCTCTCATTGCTTTCAATAATGTGAACGCTCGTTTCTTTTGGCGCATCATTCATCCTTGCCAACTGGTAATTGTGAAAGTTGGATTCCACGACGCTGCCGTCTTTAACGGTGACTTCACTTTTCAATGCAATACTGGTCGCGAAAGAGGCACCGCCTTCAAATTGTGATTTTATGCGCTCCGGATTCACGGCCACACCACAGTCTACCACGTAGTCAACTTTTGGAATAGTGATCTTGTTGTTTTCGTCGACGTTGACTTCAACGACACAGGCGACATAAGTAAGAAAGCTGCGATGGACGGCAATACCCTGTCCGCTTCCTTTCGGCAATGTTTTTCCCCAGTTCGATTTCTCTTTGGCTACTTCTATAACGCGCTTGAAACGTGCGACTTCCCAGGGGAAATCATCCTGTTTCTCCCCATAGTTTTCGAGTTCTTTGGTAAGCGTTGTGAATTCAATCTTGCGATCTGCGCCGATCATATCGAGCAAATTCTGAACGGGATCAACGCCGCGTGCGCGGGCGATCTCGTCGACCATGCTCCCGATAGCGAATGCGTGCTGGATGTTCGAAACAGATCTAAGCCACCCGATGCGGATCTTCGTTGGAGCGAGTTGTGTTTCACAACGGACGTTTGCTATCTCGAAAGGCATGTCGATCATTCCAAGACTCAACTCTCCCCCACTCGGCTCGTTCGACTGCTCGTTGGCCGTTCCACCGATAGACGGAAATACGGAACGGTGTAACCATGCATTTACTTTATTGTCTTTATCGATCCCCACCTTCATGTACTGCGCCGATGGTGCGTGATAGAAGTCGTGCCGGATATCGTCTTCGCGTGTCCATAGAATTTTTACTGGAGCTCCAATCTGTTTCGATATCAATGCTGCCTCGACAATGAAATCGGGCTTGGACTTCCGTCCGAAGGCACCACCGAGGAGAGTAACGTTTACTTTAACTGCACTTTCATCGATACCCAAAACTCCTGCCAACGCTTTCTTGGCTCCTTGCGGATCCTGCGTCGGCGCCCAGACTTCAACAGCGTTGTCTTTGAACAGTGCAACGGCACATGGCGTCTCCATCGGGGCATGCGCGAGATGCGGTACAACATATTCTGCCTCCAATATTGTCTTCGCTTCTTTTAAAGCCTTATCTACATCGCCATTGCTTCTGCGGACCTTGCCTTTCGACTTCGCTCCTTTCATCATGTCGCCTATGTAAGAAGCAGAACTGTAGGTCGCGTTCTTTCCCTTTTCCCACGTCACCTCCAATGCATCCCTGGCTTTTAATGCGGACCAGGTGTTCTCCGCAACGACGACAATACCGCCCAGCGGTTTGAAGAAATTAGTTGGGAACCCGGGCGGATCCATTTTGAAGATCTTTATAACACCGGGTATTTTGCTGGCGGTTTCATCGTTAAAGCTTACTACTCCTACACCGGGTTCGGGATTGCGTTTTACCACGGCAATTTTTGTGTCGGGCAAGTTGGTATCTAATCCAAACTTCGCCGTGCCTGTAACAATATCTTTAATGTCGACGATAGAACTTGGCTTGCCGATGTATTTGAAATCCTTGGGTGACTTTAAAACAACTGTGCTCTCGTCGGGCAAAGGAAGCAATGCAGCTTTCTCTGCGAGATATCCATAACCGAGTGATTTTCCGGATGTATGAACCACTTCATGATTAAGTGCTTTGCAAGTAGAGACATCGACATTCCACTCTTTCGCCGCTGCCTGCTCCAGCATCGTTCTTGCCATAGCGCCTGCTTTGCGGAGTGGCGTGAAGAACATCCGAACGCTGTATGATCCGTCGGTGTTCTGATCGCCATACTTGCTATCGCCGAGCCCTTGCTCGATCTTAACTTTAGTCCAGTCGGCCTCGAGCTCATCTGCAATGATCAACGGCAGGGAGGTCCTTATGCCGGTACCCATCTCGGATCGATGAGCAATCAATGTCACTTCACCAGTGCCGCTGATACTGATAAATATGTTGGGGTTGAATTTGGCATTGGGATCGCCGGTTAAGAACTTCTTGCTGTCGGTGCAGCTCATTGACAAGCCGAGCATCAATCCTGTAACACCAACAGATGTCTTCTTAAGGAAATCGCGGCGATTTACTTTATAGATCTTATGATCGTCGACAGTGAAATTCATGACACTTTAGATTTAGATGCTCTTTTGATCGCCTTCTTGATCCTTTCGTAAGTTCCGCACCGGCAGATATTCCCCGACATCGCTGTGTCGATCTCCTCATCGGTCGGACTTTCATTTTGCGTGATCAGTGCTACGGCCGACATGATCTGCCCGGTCTGGCAGAAGCCACATTGCGGCACGTTCTCATCGATCCATGCTTGCTGCACGGCATGCAAGCCCGAAGCAGAGATCCCTTCGATGGTCGTAACTTTTTGATCACCTACAGCGGATATCTCCAATCGGCATGAACGGGTAGCGTTGCCATCGAGATGTATGGTACACGCACCACATTGGGCCATCCCGCAACCAAACTTGGTGCCGGTAAGCTGGAGGTTGTCGCGCAGGACCCAAAGCATGGGAGTGTCGGGCATAGCCTCGACTTCCTTGACCTGGCCATTTACATTGATCCGATAGGTAGGCATACGAAATTTTTATGGGAATATAATAAATTCTGATCGACGTCAGAAGTAAAGTTGAGCCGGCAAAACGTTCAGGCTTCCTGGAGGCGACAAGATGGGCGACTTTGGCTAAGCAAACGGTTCACTAAGCGACTTACTCTGTTGTGTGAACCACTTCGGCCCTTCTTCCGTCATATACACGCAGTCTTCCAAGCGCACGCCGAATTCTCCAACGATCGAGATATTCGGTTCGATGCTGAAACACATTCCCGGCTCGAGCAATTGTTTATTGCCTTTAACCATGTTGCCCCATTCGTGACCGTCCATTCCAATACCGTGACCGGTGCGATGCGGAAGTCCCGGCAGTTTATATCCGGGTCCAAAACCAGCATCAGTGATCACCTTGCGGGCGGCAGCATCAACAGCTTCGCCAGTGGCTCCGAGTTGTGCAGCAGCGAAACCGGCAGACTGCGCTTCTTTTTCGAGCGACCATATCTCTTGTTGTCGCTTTGAAGGCTCACCAAAAACGATGGTCCGCGTGATATCTGAATTATATCCTTCCACGAGACAGCCGCAGTCCATTAATACAATGTCGCCCGGCTTGAGTTGTTGTGGTTGCTTTGATCCGTGTGGAAAAGCTGACGAAGTTCCAAAAAGACAAAGAGCAAAGTCGGCGTACCCTCCCAACTCGATTTGTGCTTTGTTGATGATAGCAGCGAGTTCGTCTTGTGTCATTCCCTCTTTCAACTGACTTGCACCGTGCTTGATGGCAGCGAGAGTGATGTCCATTGCGGTTTGCATCAGCTTGATCTCCGCAGGTGATTTGATGATGCGGCATGGAATGGTTACAGGGTCGCCGCTTACTATGTTTAAGCCGGGAGCAGCTTTCCTGATGCCGTCTGCGATAAAGAATCGGACGCGTTCTTCAATGGCAACATTGCTGGAGACGATCCCGGAATCTTTGATCACTTTTGCGATAAGCTCATACGGGCTTTCGTCTTCCTGCCATGCAAACACTTCTGTTCCGATGGTGATCTGTTCACGGAGTCGGGCTTCTTCGAATCCCGGGCAAACATATTTTACGTCGCCTTTGGCTGGAATGATGGCGGCCATGGTTCGTTCGCTGGGCCACCAGGTGATACCAGTGAAGTAGTTCAATGCTGTGCCTGACTCGAGCACCAAGGCATCCATCTTGTTTTCGGTAAGAAGGCGTTGGGCTTTCGCTATTCTTGCTTCTCTTTCAGATCTCGAGATCGGTACAACGTCGCCGGTTATTGGCTTGAAGGCGGTGGTGCTTTCTTTAACATCGACTTTAGCCGTGCACGAGGTTAATCCTGAAAACATTCCCGTAGCGACGGTAGCAGTAGTGAGTCCGAGAAAATTTCTTCGTTTGATAGTCATTAGATGGATAGTTAGGATGCGGCAGCGAATATAACGACGCGATCTCGTATATTTCATGATGCGCAGCCTTATCCTGCTCTTGCTTGTCAACTTCGCCTGTATGAAATCAGATCTTCGATATGTATATGCCGATGGCAGTGCCAATCGTTACATCATTACTCCTACGATGTTGGAGTACGACCCGGTAACACCGAAGGAAAGCTCGACGGGGACTTACAGTGGTGGCGATCCGAAGACGGTATCGATTTCTACTAAACAGTTTGAGTCGATCGGCCGGTTGTTTGATAAAGCCGTCGCTAACAAGGCAGTGCAGATCAAAGACCGGGTTAAAATGAGTGGAGCTGTTTGGATTGAAAAGGGAGCAGCACGAACCGAGGTTATTCTTGCTCCGGGATGTGAAGAGAAAGAAGAGATTGAGAGGTTGTTGAAAGAAATTTTGAGTGAATAAACGGACACCGGTCTACCTAAAACAGAAATCCCGCCGTAACACTGGGTAGATTCTCATCCTCAGTGAATGCCAAATTGAATGCCAACACCCATTTGTCGATCGGCGCAATCCACGCTCCAACGCCGATGCTTCTGTGCCATGTAGTCGACCTTTCTCCCCTTAACCACACTCTTCCTATATCATGAAAACCTAAAAGACCGAGGCTTCCGGGAAACAAATAGGTCCTGAAACTGGCGAGCTTCAATCGAAGATCGATATTATGATACACTGCATCCTGACCAATGAACCGCGTTCGCCTGTAGCCGCGCAAAGATTCTTTTCCCAGTGTCGCGCCATTAAAGAATTCGGCATCACCAAAGTTCGTTATGGCTCCGATCCTGTTGGCAATTGTGAGCTTCATCGGAAGCTGCCATGTGAAATAAAAGGAGAACTCGCCCGACAGCTGAGAAAAGTCTTTCGCTGCTTTCGTAATATTAACATAGCTTGAATAATTAGCCTCGAGGTGAATTCCGGAAGTCGGCAGTTGCGACTGATTACGGGTGTCTAGTTGCAGATTAGCCCGCGCGCCAATGTATTGAAAGTCCTGGTGGATCCGTTCCTGATCAAGATCGCTCTGCGGCGAAGAAATGAAACGCCCCGCATTGTCTTCCAATTTATACTGCAAGTATTCGGGACCGAACTTTAATATGCTTTTCTGTCCAATATTGCGTGAGAAGCCGGAGAAGAGATTGATCCGTTGAAACCTGATGCGATAATAGTCGATCGCATCATCTTTAACCGGGATTGTTCTACCCTTCACATCGAAGGATGATTCATTACCCATCCCAAAATAATTACTGACTGCGAATGGTCGCTGAACGACAATGTCGTTTGTCCAATTCCACTTGCCGACTACGCCGCTGAATGTGCCGGAGTAATACAGGTTAAATGCAAATGTTGAAAACGCAAGGTTGGCTGTGAGTTTATGCTGTTGTGCCCAGGGTTCCTTTCTCCATCCATGTTTCGTATAAAGAAATCCACCGCCAACAAAGATACCGTCATCCCTGTTGTACTGAGCACTCAATAAGGGCATAAGTTTATCATACTTAAATGCAGTGCGATTGTAAGCATTGACTTCTACATTATTGCTAAGCCTGGAAGATGTTTCACTACTGCCGTCAATTGTCGTGTTCTTGCGAAGATCATAAACAAGTGTCTTATGCTTGAGTCCTCTAACGTGGCTGGAGTCTGATATCTTGTCCTTATCTGGTCCTCCGATAACCCGGATCCTTATTCCTTTGTCGACGGTCCCGGTTATGTTAAAAACATCCTCCCCTCCCATGCCGTACAAACGAACTTCACGAGTCTCCGAAGTTTTAAACACACGATCATAGATCTGGTGATCGAGCTTACCTTCTTTGGAGCGTTTCCAAACCGAGACACGGGTGTCTTCATCATTGAGACGATCAACCTGGAACAACTCATGTTTATCCGTTCCCACTACTTCAACTTCTTTTGAAATGAACAGGTAATGTCCCCTCGTTGAGGTCACCAGGTTGTCCCTGCGCTTTTTCATGATCTCGATAGTTCTCGCGCCAACCTGTTTCTGAATGGAGTCCGGCCAGTGATTAAACGCTTCTTCAATAACGTCATCAGTTAAAACGGACTGAAGTTGTTGAATGCCCGTTTTCCAATCACTCCACTCGAGATCGTTCAGGAATGAACGATCGAAAAAACGACCGTTGTGATTAAAACCTGGGGCCCATCGAACTTGCTCCCGGAACCCTTCCGTAAAAGGCAATGCCCATTTTCGGGAAGCAATAGAGGGGATAATGCCTTCGTTTATGAAGAAGACCTGGTCGCGATCACGAGGAATAGGGCGATACATTTTACCGTGCGGCTGGTCGATCTGAACCCATCGCCACTGATCATCGTGCCTGTCCCAATCGCCTAACACATTATCAAACAACCGCGATCGAAGTACAAAAGGTTGATCAACAAAATTGTCATTGTCCTTATGAAGCTTCTCTACAACATCCAATGTGCTCAGAATTTTTTCCCCGCTTCCAAAAAACGGTTCAGTTGCAGACTCATTGGTTGGCCTCTCTTCATAGATCATAACCTGCCCGGCAAAGGTGTCTTTGTAGTCGCCGAACCGGGGATCGTTGGGTATATAAACCATTTTCGGATTGGCGTGATAGACGCCGACAGCATCAGCAACGTAAGGAGCAACAAAAGCTCCGTACGGGTTGGCTGTAGAGATCTCGTCCTGGAGAATATCTGCCGCCAATGTGTTCTTGAGCGAGACAGGCAGGATCTTGTCGGTGTATTTATCGAGAGAGCGAAGCACGTACTGCCTGCCGTCATTCGCCTCCAGCCGTAACGAGCGCGTCTGTGTACGTCCGCCACTTTTTTTAATTACAAGACCACCATGCTCTTTCCCTATGTTGAATACAGGAATGTCGACAGGTGTTGCCCAGAGATCCCTATAGTTGGCACCGAGCATTCTCTTTTGGAATGAGCTTGCATGATACCGCGTGCTTATGGGAACGTGAACAGTACTGTCTTTAAAATTATAATCGGTAAGAAGGCTTTTATCCGGCACAACAGTTTTTTCATAGAGATCTTTTTCAAACAGTAGCTTCCTATCTATGCCATCCCAAAATTGAACTGATACATTTCTATTGTTCACGTACGTGAGACTTGCAAAGCCAATGCCTTCATGACAATAGACTGTTTTCTTTCCTTTTCTTATCGGCGACGATTTTGAACCGGAGCCACTCACGATGTGATGCTCCCTTCCTGACTGCAGGTATTGAAGAGAATGTTCATGACCAGCTACATAAACGAGGTTATCGTTCTGGGCAAAGGCAAGTTCCATGTTCTTTCGGAGTGTGCGATAAGTCGGGTTACGGAGTTCCTGCCGGCTGCCGATAACCTGCCTGTAGAGTGGATATATGCTTCCAAGCACAGGTATCGGGATCCACAGCTTTCGATTTGCATCTGTTAGTGGAAACAGGTGTTGCCTGAAAGTAAAATACCCGCCATGCTGGCCATAAGAATACATGGGATGATGACCGGCGACAATGATATGCTTGTTCGAGTTTCGTTTGATCGCATCAGAAAGTTCGAGCATTGACTCAAGGGTTGACTTTTGTTCGCAGTCACTCTCTTCGCCGGGTTTATCCCATGGGTGCACATAATATTGAGTATTCAGAAGTATCAATGTCACATCGCTGTTCAGTGCAATTTCTACAGGACCGGGACATCCACCGCCGGGCAAGAATGTTGTTG
This sequence comes from uncultured Ohtaekwangia sp., assembly GCA_964490505.1. Taxonomy (GTDB): domain Bacteria; phylum Bacteroidota; class Bacteroidia; order Cytophagales; family Cyclobacteriaceae; genus ELB16-189. The sequence goes on from CAZBCP010000008.1 coordinate 119,536, forward strand.
TATTGCCGAGATATTCCTCTACATAACTTTGCATTCGACGCACCCAATCCAAGCCATTCTTTTTTCCATCTGCCCAATCATGATTTCCCGGGACCATGAAAGAACGACCTTTGAAATTCTTGATCACATCCAATTGGGCATTCAGCCGACTTTCAGCCTCTTGCCTTCCTGGATGTTCTTCGGGCGGCAAACCGTTTGGGTAAATATTATCACCAAGAATGAGAAGCACATCATCGGCAGTTCCCTCAGAAAGTTTTTCGGAAAGAAACTTCAAGTTTGGACCATCCGGAGGAACTGGTTGGCCAGCGTCACCCAGCAAGTATACATGCATTGTCTGGGCGTGACTAAAATTTATGGTCACAACAAAAATCACCCACCAGGCTATCCTCATCTTCGCTTAATAGAATATCTTAAAATATAACCCTTGTCTCCGTCACCTTCACTCGATATGTACAAGTCTCCTTCCCTGGAGAAACACAAGCCTTCGGGCTGAGCTAAAAAAGACGAAGGAATAGAATACGTTGCACGTATAACGCCTTTGCTATCGAAGACGACTATAAGTTTTCCGACAGATGCCATGAGATAGTAAAATTGATCGACTGGATTGAAACCGATCGCCGACGGTTCGAATCGAAAACGCCTGGCCTCGTAGTCTCTCCCTTTACGCTGCTCGAAGAATTTTTCCAAATCTTTTTTCGTGACATTGAAAAATGGATTGGGGTCCAGCTTCATCGCGGTGATATCGAACCGATACACTGCCTTTCCGTCGACATGATTCTCATTTACTTCACCCGAGGCTTTGCATGCGATCAGGAGGCTATGGGTTATTGGATCGTACGCGAGCCCTTCTGTGTCGTTCCTGGTGGAAAGACCGGTGTGGATTATCAAGACGTCTTTCTTCGCCGGAACGGAATCCGAAAGATGAAACATGCGGAGATCACCATTGCTTTCCAGTACAAAAACAGAATCACCTGTCAACTGTACATCTTCAAAGTCGTGGGGGCCGGCAAATTTGATTGAACGGATCACTTTGCTGGATGTGGGATTAAACTCGTACAGTAATCCCTTCTCGTCCTGGATGGCCAACAGTGTATCGGGAGATTTCAATGCAAGGCCGGAGACTTCGGCGAGATAGTAAGGAAGAAAATATTTGGCCTCGGGCTCATTCAAATTATAATAAGCCTTCAAATTTTCCGTACTTAGAAGGAGTGAATCCCGAAAGGTGGCGCGGTTGTTGGGTGGACTGCAGTTTGTTAATGTGAAGACAGTACAAAGGCAGACAGCCAACAAGGAAATCGGAACCACTTTCATGCTCCTAAACATTCTTTTGTAAAGTAAATAAAAAATCGATAGCCATTGGGACATCGCAAAGCCATAGTGGAAGAGGCATCTCGTTACGCGAGACATATTCTTGAAACCAAGCTCCCTGCAGATATTACATATCACACAGTAAACCACACCCAGAACGTGGTTGATGCTGCATTGGAAATTGGCAAGGCCTCGGGGTTGAACAAGGATGAACTGGAAATAGTTGAGCTGGCTTGCTGGTTCCACGATGTCGGCTACTCACAGGACGCTGAGGACCACGAGTTTATTGGCGGTAACGTGGCCTATAATTTTCTTATCGAACGGAATTTTCCGGAGGAGAGCGCAGAACGTGTACGTAACTGCATTCTTGCCACGAGGATGCCTCAACATCCAAAGACCATACTTGAAGAAGTTGTTTGTGACGCTGATCTGCTTCACCTTGCCAAAGACGGTTTCATGGACAAAACCAAATTGTTGCAACAGGAATTAGAAGCTACTTTTGGTCAAAAGATCCCGACTGATAAATGGTTGCGAAAAACCTGTAAGTTCATGGAGGGCCATCATTACTTTACCAAATACGCCAGGAAAAATTATGATGATGCAAAGCAGAAGAACCTGGCGATGGTAGAAGAAATTCAGAAAAGCATGAAAAGTGAAAACGGCGCATCCCACGACCACAAGAAAGAGGAGAAGCGCAAAAAAAAAGATAAGTCACGAAAAAAAGACAAGAGCCTGGATCGCGGGATCGAAACTATGTTTCGACTCACGTCGAGAAATCACCTTGACCTGAGCACGATGGCCGACAACAAGGCCAACATCATGATCTCCATTAACGCCATAATCCTGTCTGTAGTGGTTTCGGTTTTAATACGAAGACTTGAGGAATTTCCTTACCTGGTGATCCCAACTGTCATATTGACCCTTGTATGCCTGATCACAATCGTTCTCTCGATATTGGTAACACGTCCGCAGGTAGCGCTTGGTAAATTCTCTAAGTCCGATATCGAGAAACGGAAAGTGAACCTGTTGTTCTTTGGCAATTTTCACCGGATGGATCTCCCGGATTACGAGTGGGCTGTAAAGGAGATGATGAAGGACGGAGACTATTTATACTCGAACCTTATTCACGACATATATTATCTTGGTGTGGTGTTGGGAAGGAAGTATCGGATGCTTCGGGCATGTTATACATTCTTCATGTTCGGATTCGTGATCTCAATTGTTTCGTTCCTGGTGTCCGAAATGTTCTTCCGCTCCGCGTACCCATATTGAGGGGCAATGTCTTCGACTTTATAAATCGTAACGGGAGTTCCTAAACCGCGGATCGGTTCATCACCAAGGCAAGTGATAGCATGTTTGCCGGGGGTGATCCGGGAATATACTTCTCCTGAGATCAGAAACTGAGTTCCATATTTTTTATTCAGCTGTTCGATACGTGAAGCGATGATAACCGGGGTTCCGCTTACCGAGAATTGCTTACGGTTCTCATTTCCGATGTTTCCTGTAACGAGGGTTCCACTATGCAGGCCGATGCCTATATTGGTGAACGGTATTTCTCCTTTAGCGTTTGATTCACCAAGTCGTTTTAAGATCGACAGACCTGCCTGGTAAGCCATATCGGCGTGCAGAACGTTATCAACCGGCGATCCGAAACAAGCCATCAATCCATCGCCGAGGATCTGGAACACAACGCCCTGGTGTTGATTGATCACGTCGATGACCGGAGCCAATAATTTATTTTGATATTCAATAACATCTTCGGCGGGATGAGTGTCTGCGAACCGGGTAAAATTACGGACGTCCACGAACATGATCGTAGCTTCCTGGCGCTTTCCATCGCCCCCACCCTCGATCAATGCTTTCGATACTTCCTTCGATACCTGCTGCCCAAACAATAGCTCGAGCTTGTCTTTTGCCTGCTGACTTTGAAACGATGACCGGATCCGGTTCCTGAGTTCCATCGATACGAATGCCGCCGCGCCACCACACAGCACATAGATCACGCTTCGAACATAGTGAGGGTTTTCGGGGATGAACAGATCCTGGTCGGCGCCGATTTCGAGAATATGATATCCGAAATATGTAATGGCACTGTACTGAAGAGCAGCGAGTATTCCTGTAAGCATATTGATCTTGAAGTCAAGATGCAGTATGGATAAGATGATAAACAAGAAGTATAAATAGGTAAGAGGCGAATCGATGACGAAAAGTACCCCGTTATCATACAACGAATACAGGATGAATATAGTGGGATAGCTTACCTCCACGAATGTGTTGACGAGCTTAAACCTTAGGGAAACAGGCCGCGAGTATTTAAACTTCGCACGTAAATATAGAACCACCAAAGCTTCGTAAAGGATAAATAATCCTAGCCATGCCTGTACAGCAAAGTACACCGATGCGCCGCCAAATTGATTCAGTATTGTTTCATCGAGGAAAGCATAGTTGACGATAGTAGCGAATAACCCCAGGACGAAAAGGCCTATAAGGACAACTGAGCGAAGGAACTCGGTCTTGAAATTCTCGAGTTCAAGGCCTTCGATGGGATCGTTATTGGGTTTTATTTTCACTTGCTTATGATACCACTCTAACTACAAAAGAAAATTCCATTTCGTTCTGGTCAACACTGTTAACGTGTTTTATCATCGGTGTAGACGAGGAAACTACGTGAAAATTGTGATCGTTGTCAAGAATGGAGAAAGGGTCGTAAGACCACAAATTCTTTGCACACCCGAAAAGCAAAAAAACCGCCCATTTCAGCGCGGTTCTTGACTTTAAGAGGTCCATGTCGGGATCGCCCCGGGATCAATAAAAAAACTGCTCTTTAATGATCTTGTCGCCCTCAACGTGGAACATACCAATTTCCTCGAGGGTTGTGCGTGGCCTGCCCTTGAAAGTAACTTCCTGTTTAAGAACGACACTGAAGAATTGACCGGCGACAATCGGCACACTACAAGTATAGCTGTGAACAGTTTCAATTGTCGCTCGTCGTGCGATTCCCTTGGCTTTGATGGCTTCCAGTCCATTGGTGAAGATAGGGAAACCCATTTGCTCTGCCTTTTCCGATTCCTGGCAAACCACATTTTCATCATAAAGGGTCTCCTGGATTTCGAGAAACTTCCGTTGCGATGCGAGTTCGTGGTAGCGTGTTGCTATTTCCTGTGTTGTCATGGTTTTATTATTTATACCCCAAATGAAATTCGCGGGGGTGACAACACTATGTCAACAGTAAGGGCCGGTTAAAAAAAAATTCGCACTTAGCTTATATCAATTATCGGTGCCTTCAAATCCCGACGTTAAATAGTTCACTCGGCCATTCGCGGTTTTTACGGAGTCGAACAAGGGCCAGGGCTTATATAGCGGCAGTCGTTTGTCATAGCCTGGATTGAGTGTGCTTGTATACGGTGCAAGTCGTTCCGGTTGAACTCCTGGAACGCTTTCTTTGAAATCGGGAAAAAAAATACCATCTCTCATCGTGGGAGCGCGGGTGGTGTCGACAAATCCAAACTCCAGCGGCTTCAATCCATCCCAGGCGAGACTGGATATACGAAACCTTGCCGTTGAATCGATTGTTGAATCCTGCTGCTGCAAAACGCAGATACCTATCTCATCAGCGACGTCGAGATAAAAGGCGGGATAAGGCTGCGAGTCCAGCAGCACCGCATTTGCATTGGCGTCCTTCAGCATTCGAAACCAGGCATAAGCGTATCGCCTCGTCATTTGAGCTATTCCTTTGAACCGCCATGCATCGCCTCTGAGAATGATCTTCTCACCATTGAGGTGTACCTGTGATCCCTGCACAGTAAGCTGTCGCCAGGCAAATCGTTCAAACTTCTTATCGATCGGCAAATTGTCTTCCGAAGTAAGTTCCGCGGTGATACCATAAAGATTAGCATGGTCGGGTGTCCAATAATCAAGCTGGCCATTGATCTTTTCCTTCAGTACGATCTCTTTGAACATCCCCGGACCAATGGATGTTGTTCCGGCAATAGAGAAGTTCAGCACCTCCGCGCCCAATGTACCTCCGGGTAATGGAAGTTCATTGATGTCATTGGTGGCATCTTTCTTCCATGAACGCACAACGACTGCCGAGGTCACCCGGCGGGCGACCGACGAATAGTTATGAATTCTCGTAACAACGATGAGCTCGTTATTCTTCACATCGGCATTCACAGAAACCTGATCGATAGACAACTCGGGACAGGCCACCAGGTGAACATCCTGCCAGATGCCGGCAAAAGTTTTCTCAGTACCAGCAACACCAACAACTACTTCGTTCCTTCCTTTGCGAAGGAACGAGGTAACATCGATCTCAAATGGACAAGGGATATTATCAATGTTTTCTGCGACAAGGATATCATTGACGTAAACGACATTGGCCCCGGCTATTGCTTCGAAGCGCAGCTTCACCACCTTCTTTGTCCAATTATCAGGTACAGCGAATTCACGTTTCATCCAGCCGGCCCTGGCACTCTCCCACCTTTTTGGATACGAAGGAAACGTTACCAGATCGTTCCACGGGGAAGGCACCTTTATCCGAATAGAGTCCCATTCGTACTTTGAAGGTCGCACAAGGTCGCTCGCATCCGCGGAATAAACGGGCATGAAAGACCATCTTCCGTTAAGACAGAGCTCACTGCGATAGGGAAGTTCTTCGCTGTGCACCACTCCATTCAACGGGCTGAACGCGTAAGGATAGTATTGGTAATCAAACTCATTTTTATACGGGTCGCAACAAAACAAAAGGAACAGTATAGACAACAAGGAAAACGCTCTTACCATAAAACTTCATTCAGTTATGAAATAAAGTGCCTCCAACCCTTTCGAGCACGGAGGCACTCCCAAACCAAACCGGGCGAAACCAAACGCCATGGTTTTTCTTTACGGGATTGTCACTTCAAAGACCTTACCGTAGTTATATTTTCCCTGTGCATTATCTGTCCGGGCGCCTACACGAACATAGAGTTTGCCAGACGGCAAATTCTTGAGCGTGTCGGAAAAAGATGTGGCGGCGATTGTTTCATACGACATGCCTCCAAGGTCACGGCTAAAGTTGAAATCATTTACCGCAGAACTTACCGACGGAACCTTTGCAGCTATAGCAATAGTCCTGATAATACTCTGGTCGACTGTTGTCGGCTTCGTCAGCGTGTAAGTGAAAACAACACTGTTGCCTACGACTTTCGGGGCAGACGTGTGTACCGTCGCAAATGGCGTAACGGTGAAATTCACTTCAGTAAGTCCGTTGATGGTGATCCTGGCGCTGTCGGGCATCACGAATGGACCCTCGATCGGAATTACGCGGTAATCATTGGAAAACAGTTGTGTGTTCTTGAAACTGCCGTCAGCTTTTCCCCAGAAGTCGATCGGAATAACATTCTTATAGCCATTCTCCATCAGGCGCACACGGAATCCATTCGGTTGCTCAGTCTGAATACCCTCACCGGTCACGTTGTCGATAACCTGTCCCTGGATACCTGCGTTCGGTGCATCGTAGTTATCGATATCTGTATTGAAACAGGAGGTTAGCATCGCAACACACATTGTTAGTAAAACGCTATTGATAAGTTTCATATGTATGCTTGATTGAAAGTTAATAGAGAGGGTTTTGTTTCAGCTTCGGATTTCTCTGGATCTCGATGGGGTCGATCTTTTCATAATAGAGTTTCGGCCAAAACGTAAGGACATTACCAACCGGCACCTTAGTGAATACATAGTCACCGGCCTGGAGGTCGAAGTATGGATACAACGCGGTAAACTTCTTGTTTACGATCAGTTGATCGCCTATGTGCCAGCGGCGGATGTCCCAGTACTTATGGTTCTCCAGCGCAAGCTCCACCTGGCGTTCGTGACGTACACGGTCAACCGTCACATCAGCGTTGGTGAGCTGAACAATTCCTGCGCGGTCACGAATAGCGTTGACTGCAATTCGTGCCTCATCAACATTACCAAGTTCGACGGCGGCTTCGGCGTAGTTAAGCAACACCTCGCCATAACGAATGTCGATCCAGCTTTGCGTAGAATTCCAACCGATCGCCTGGTTAGGCGCCATATTATAGTTCATATACTTTCGGTTGTAGAAACCTGTGATCGATCGTTCGCCACCACCTATGCCGTTGGTTGAAATGATCTTCTTAGTCCCGTCACCGGATATCGTGTGGGTCGAAGGATTGTAGAGTTTATTAAAGTCACCGGTTGTAACAGTCTTGCGATTGTAAACCGTCGATGTCGCTGCCTCCGCAGTCGCATCGTCGATTATGCCGGCCTGTACATCGATCGTTGTTCCTCGCCACGTGGAGAAAGGCATCACAACGGTAGCCAGCAGTCGCGGGTCTTTGTCTTTATATATGTCGGCAGGATTTGCATAGTGGATAGGATCTCCGCCGTTATCGACGATCTTCAAAGTACCCTCCGAGCCATCAACGTATTCATAGTTTTCAACCAACTCCAGCGTAGGGTTCATGCGCGAGCTGTATCCCCATGCTCCTCTTACTCCATACGGCAGGTTCCACATATCGAATGAGTGAACCATTTCCGGAAAATGATAGTCTTTCACGAGCAACACTTCGGGGTTAGCCGTTGTATTCAGGAAAAGGTCAGCGAAATTTTCTGCCTTGTCCGCCTTCACATTATAGAGTGAATATTTGCCGGACTCGATGACCATTTTCGCGGCGTCGAACGCCTGCTGAAAATATCCCGTCGCATCGGTGGAAGGTATTCCAACAAGGCCGTTCAGTTGCACGCTTCCATACCTGGCCACCGTGGCAGCGTATAACATCGCGCGTGACTTCAGCGCCAGGGCAACCATTTTGTTTGCTCTTCCACGCTCGCTGGTCTCCGGTAGCAGGATTACAGCGCTGTCCAATTGCGACGATATAAAATCGTACACTTCTTTTTCAGTATTTCTTGGCACCTGGAGGTCTTCGAGATTGCTGCCGTTAAAATTCTGCGCCGACCTGATCAAAGGAACCCCGCCGTATCTTTTGACAAGGGCGAAATAGTCGTAGGCACGGATGAACATGGCTTCTCCCAGGTATAGTTTCTTCTTTTCTTCGGTGAGATTAGCAATCGGAACATTCGAAATAAACGAGTTCGCGTTCCTTACCGTGGCGTATGCATCGTTGGTGTTGTTTGCTCCCATCCACCAGTTCCACCACGTTCCATCACCAACATCTCCACGCGGCTCACAGCTGAGCGACTCGCCCGAAGCATGGGAAGGAGTTACACCAGAAGACCAGTTATTAAAACCGTTGTTAGCGCTAAAGTTGAAATCCTCAATAGGCAGAGCCGTATACAAACTAGCCATGTATGCGGTAATGGCAGACTCGTTTGAAAATACCTGGTCTGCTGAAATTATATTTCTTGGCAGGATCTCGAGTTGTTTCTCGCATGAGATGAATGTGCCAACCAGTGCGAGCGTTAATATGAGTTTTGCTTTCATGATGATACCAGGTTAGAATGTGAGATCAAGACCGAGGTTTACATTTCTCGTGATGGGATACATATATCCATACAGATCCTGCGGATGTTCAGGATCCATCATCGGCAGCTTCGTCCATGTTACCAGGTTGAAGCCGTTGGTAAATACGCGCAGCTTGTTGATCCCCACTTTGGTGAGCACGTTGGCAGAAACCGTATAACCTAATTCCACACTCTTCAGGCGCAGGTACGATGCATCCTTGATGTTGTAGGGCGATGTAAGGTTGTTAGGATTAACTCCTGATAATCTCATCGGTGGATAGTCGCCGGCAATCCATGCGCTGTTCAGATCAGCATTGTCGCTGCGGTGCCAGGCGCTATAGAATTGTGCAAGCCCGTTACGACCCCAGCTATAAGGGCCAGCGAGTTGTTCAACGAGCTGTACAGAAAATTGACGTGCACCCTGGAAGAGAATGGTAGCGTCGAATCCTTTCCACGCAAGACCGATATTGAGACCGTAAGAGATCTGTGGGATGCTTTGTGTGTTGATAACATTGGCAGCCGTTGTTCCCTTGGCGATCGGAACAACATCGAGATCGTCGATAATGCCGTCGCCATTGGTGTCGGTATATTTCAAATCACCGGGAAGAACGAAGCGGTTGCCTTGTCCATCTTCGATCGGGGCTGCATTGATCTGATCCTGGTTCTCAAAATGTCCGTCGAGTTGATAACCCCAAATGATATTGTTGTTCCGACCGGCGACGGAGTTTCTCCAGTTGAGATACGAGTTGCCGGCAGCCGCCTGCTCTTTATGGATCCACCGAGTCTGAGTATAGGTAAGCATTCCCGATATATTGAATCGTAATCCATACACCTCCTGGCTGGTGCCAAGTACCAATTCAAAGCCCTGGCTCAAGTCACTGTTGAGGTTCTCCTGGGGCAATGAAGAACCGACCGACTTAGGAAGGCTCAGCAACCGGGTATCCAGCAGACCGGTACGTTTTCTCCTGAACACATCATACTGGATGGTGAGTTTCCCTTTCCAAAACGATGCATCGAGGCCCACGTTGGAAGTTGCCGCCTGATACCAGGTTATGTTCGGATTCACCATACCGATAAAGCCCAGGCCGGTTGTGAGGTTTCCGTTAAACATGTAGCTGAGTGGACGCCCGTTGAATGTTTGGGCGGTTGGATACGTATAACCGGGCACAAACTGAAATTGTGAAGCTGCATCATCGCCCATCTTCCCATAAGATCCGCGGAGCTTCAGGTTGAAAATGAACGGCAGGTTGTTGGCTATGAAATCTTCCTCGGAGATTCGCCATCCCGCCGAAATAGCCGGGAAGAATCCCCATCGTTTTCCTTGCGGGAATTTCGACGAGCCATCATAACGAAAGCTGCCCTCGACCAGATATTTAGAGTTATAATCGTAGTTGACACGGCCAATCACACCCTGGTTGGCAAGCTTATAAATGCCGTTCGGATCGGAACTGAACTGTTGTGTTGAGTTACCCGCGTACAACTCGTCCACCGCGTCAACGGTGAATTGCCGATTGCCGTAGAAATTATTGTTCGACACGCGGAGATTTTCATACAGCAACAGGCCTTTCACATAATGAACTCCGCCAAAAGTATTTTCATAGTTGAACGAAGTCTGGATCGTCGTCTTGGTGTTCTCTGTGAACGACTCGGATATGTTTGACGGAGAGTTGATATAGCTGGGATTGTATACATCGTTAGCTGCATCATAAGTATAAAGCGGGTATTGCTTTTTGAAAGTCTTATTGATGTAGTTATTATAATCGTGACCGAACAGCGCTCTGGCCTTCAAGCCCTTAATGCCAGGTATCTTATAGTTCAAGGCAAAATTTCCCTGGAACGTTTTTGTCTTTGTATCACTGTAGCCGGTAATCGACGAGTGACTGTCGGCATAAGGGTTGCGACCATCCGAAAGCGCCTGGAGATATTGCGGGTTGTTGTTAGCGTGTACGGTAAGTGTCGGAACCTGCATCCAGATCTCTTTATAGATCTCCCATGCAGCAGTTGAAGGTGCGTTCTTCAGGTCGGAGATCCCGCCAATGCCAAGCTCGGCGTCGAGGTTATTGGTGATCTGCACATTTACATTCGAACGGAAATTATATCGGTTGTACTTCAGATCGTTGCTTTTAAAAAGGCCATCCTGATTGTAGTAGCCCATCGATCCGAAGAACTTGACCTTAGATGATCCTCCTGAAACCGTCAGGTTATGATGTTGTTGCGGTGTGTTTGCGCGAATCAGCGTGTTGTACCAATCTGCGCTCGGAAGTTTTCCACTGCGATAATCATCGATTTGTTGCTGGGAGTACGATGGTGCTATTCCCGAATTCACCTGCGCCCAGTTATAACTCTCCGTAAACTCGGCAGCGTTCATCGGCCGCACGTACTTGGTTGCGTTCTGCCATCCGTACGTCCCTGAATATGATATTTCGGTTTTGCCTTCGGCGCCTCTCTTGGTGGTGATAAGAATTACGCCATTAGCAGCTTTCACTCCATAGATCGCTGCGGACGCATCTTTCAGAACGGTAATGCTCGCAATCTCATTGGGTTCAAGCTTGGCAAAGTTGTCACGCTGAATGCCATCGACGATAATGAGCGGCGTACCCCAGCCACGGATGTCGAATGCCGAGCTATATTCTCCGGGTTCGCTGGTTCGTTGCATTACCCGCAGCCCTGGAATTTTTCCCGCCATGTTATCGGTAAGACTCATCGTGGTTACCGATTTCACATCCTTATCGGTCACTGCAGCAACAGCACCCGTGAGATTTGCTTTCGTACTCGTCCCATAACCGACGACAATAACTTCATTTAATGTCGATACTTCCGGTACGAGGGCGATGTCGATGACTGCCCGGTTACCGACGGGGATATCCTGCGTCTTGTAACCGATGAAAGAGATGACCAGCGTTGCCTCGCCGCTGGATACGTTCAGCGCATACTTCCCTTCAGCATCGGTGGTTGTACCCGTTGAGGTTCCTCGTTCGATGATGTTTACTCCAGGCATTCCAACTCCGCCTTCATCTTTCACTACGCCGGATATCCGGAATTCTGCCTGGACAGGGAGATCCGTGCTCAGAACGGACCGGGCAATGGGGATACCGGGCAAGGCCGGCATGGACCCCAAAGAGAACAGCAAAAAAAAGTAGATTTTTCGCATAGTAGGGTAATTTTTGGGTTAAGCGTTTGTTTTGGTGTTATCGATTGAAAATGTCTGAACAATCGTTAACGACGTTGTCAAACCTATGCGCAGGCCTATTAATTATGGCTTAACAAACCTCTTAAAGCGGCGGGAAGTCGGATTTATTTTCACGATTACCGCTCACACCGGTAAAAAAACCGGACGTCCGGCCAGCAATCGGTAGCGACGGCAAATCCTTTTTATTTTTTTGACTTAAATTAGGCTGTCAACTGCTGTGGTACCCAATGGCCCGATCATTCAACTGGAGCGTTCTGATTTTGGGACTTATTCTTGCCTGTGGAAATTCCTTTGCACAAGTCTTAAACTCGCGCGTCGACTACGGACTTGAATTCAGTTCATACGAGTTAAAGACAGATCATAGAACTGGCTTAGATCTGAATCCTGAAAAGCCATACAGCTTCAATGGCGACTTCTCCATTTCCTTCGACCTGTCGTTTCGTCGGCTATCCAATGCTTACGGCTACCTGGTAAGAGTTATAGCATACGACTCTATTAACATAGACCTCATGTCTATCCCCGAACACAACGATTTCGGGGACATATCGCTGGTCGTAAAAAACCACCCCACTCCTATTCAATACGTCTTTGACGAGGAGAATATCCGCGCATTTCAATGGGTACATGTAGAGGTTCGTTTTATTGAAAGCCGTAATGAGATCTCGATGCGATTAAACGGGCACGAAAAGAAGTATACCCATTCGTTGCCTGATCTGAATTCGGTGAGGTTCCTGCTCGGAGCGAACGATTTCGGAAAGTTCAACACCGCAGATGCACCGCCGGTCATTATAAAAAACATAGAGGTTCGTGACGAGGATCGACTGGTCAACAAATGGCTTCTCAAAGAACACGGCGTCAACAAAGTGTATGACAGTATTGAAAACAGAATTGCATTGGTGAAAAATCCGTTGTGGAGAATAGATCGTCACGTGCGATGGGCACACAGAAAAAATTTCACACTCCAGGAATATCCTTCGGTAGCATTCAACACTGATTCTTCGATCTTGTATGCCATCGATGCAAAAAGTCTTACAACCTACGACCTGGAAACGGAGAGACTTACCCGAACACCCAACAGATCGGGCAGCTACGTAGATACCGAGGCCAATCAGCTTATTTACGTCACTCAGAATAAAACACTCTATAATTATGATCTACTTGCCAATAAAGTAAACCCCTACGATTTCGGCCAGAGTGGCTGGCATAACAAAGACACCACTCATTTTGAAGTCGATTACTGGCACAACAACAAGTTCTTCAACCCCGTGGACTCAACACTTTATGTTTTCGGGGGCTATGGTCACTATTCTTATAAGAACACGTTCTTCCGGTATGATCAAACTTCTCAAACATGGACCAGGCTAAACACTAAAGGAAGTATTCCGCCACGCTATCTCGCTGCCGCGGGAATAAAGGCCTCCACCAATGAAGTGTTGTTCCTCGGTGGCTACGGAAGCCCAACCGGGAAACAAGAACTGTCGTCACAGGCATGGTACGATCTCTATTCTTTTGATATGACCAGTCACCAGGTCAAGAAGCTGTATGAATACAAACCATCTGTTCCTGGCGAGGATATGGTATTCTCCAATTCACTGGTTGTTGACGAAGGGCAGAACTGTTTTTACGTATTGAGTTTCTTGAAAAAGAACTATAAAAATTCAATTCGCTTATCCCAATATTTCCTGGATCGTCCGGAGGTCGTGGTTTTTCAAGACTCCATCCCGTTCCTTTTCCACGACGAAGACTCGTTTTGCGACCTCTTCTATTCAAAAAAAACCAATGAGTTAATAGCCGTCACCTCGCACAAAGACAAGCAGCTTTACGATATCAACGTCTATTCGATCGGATTTCCTCCAATGATGACCAAAGACGTTGTTCAGGACGAATCGCAGGCGGCAACCTTATTGCTGACTGCTTTCCTGCTCGGCGGCATCGCTCTTGCTGGAGTTGTTGTATATCGGTATCGAAGAAAGCCAAAACCTGAACTGGTGGCTCCGCTGTCTGCCGTTACTCCTAAAGCTGCACACATCCAACTTGAAGAAGAGAAACCAGTTTCCTCTATCCTTCTCTTCGGTGGCTTCCAGATGTACGATGCAAAGGGTGTGGACATCTCCGTTAAGCTTACTTCGACGCTCAAGGAGCTATTCCTTTTGATACTGGTTCATTCAGTTAACGAGAACGGCATCTCCGCTTCCGTTGTTCAGGAACTCCTGTGGCCAGGCAAGGACGATACTTCGGCGCGTAACAACCGGAACGTGAACCTGAAAAAACTCCGGGATGTGCTCTCCGAGATGGAGGGTATCACAATAGAAAACAATAATTCGTCGCTCCGTGTGGTGATGGATGAAAAAATATTCTGCGACTGCCATGTGGTGTCCAGGTTGCTTAACCGCACTTATCTAACTCCGCTTACCGAACGGGAACGCATAGAGCTCATTATTAAGAACACTCACCGCGGCGCCTTCCTGCAGGATATTCCAGTCAACGCACTCGATAATTATAAAGCGGATTTCTCCAACCAGATTATCGATACGTTGTTGGAATATGCGCGTGGGTTGGATATGGTTAAAGACGAAAAACTGCTCGTCGAAATTGCTGACAGCACCTTTGCTCACGACCCGCTCAACCAGGAAGCTCTGGTTATCAAATGTGTGGTTCTTAACAGGCGTGGAAAGTATTCACTCGCAAAAAGATCGTACGACCTGTTCGTAAAAGTTTATAAGAATCTATACGCCGAAAATTACCCACGAACCTTCGAAGAAATTATCTCTCAACCGCAGATAAGTTAGGTCGATTAAGCAGCCTGTTAATCGTTCCTTAATTTGTCACCCGATACTTTCGCGAGAATGAAATACATGATCATTGGGTTCATCCTCGCTGCCGGATCCCCGTACGCCCAGACAAAGCACAGCAGCACTTCGCGTTTTAAAAATTACACAGGACTGATTATGGCCGGCTACCAGGGTTGGCATAATACGCCGCAGGATGGAGCCGGTCGTGGATGGGGACATTACCTGCAACGCGGGGAGTTTGGGCCAGGAAACTGCAAGATCGACATGTGGCCCGAATCGAGTGAGTATCCTAAAATGTATGACACCCCGTTTCGTCACGCCAGCGGAAGCGTGGCAAGACTTCCCAGCGACCACGACGCCTCGACAACCGACGTTCGTTTCAAGTGGATGCAGGATTATGGTGTCGACGGTGTTTTCATGCAAAGATTTGTAGCCAACATTCGAACGACAGGTGTGGTCCGAAACCATTTCAACAAAGTTTTGAGCGACGCAATTGCGGCATCGAGAAAATACAGTCGTGCGATTGGCGTAATGTATGATCTGTCGGGTATGCGCGACAGTGTCGATGTTGCTGTTATTATTAACGACTGGAAAAATCTGGTCGACAGCCTGAAGATCACCAGTGGTGGAGATCAACAGACATATTTGTATCATGGCAACAAACCATTGGTTGTGTTTTGGGGCGTTGGCTTCGCTGGCCGCGACTATTCCCTGAAAAGCATTGAGAGCCTGATCCGGTTTTTCAAAGACGACGACGTATACGGGCATTGCTCTGTAATGCTCGGGTTACCCACCTACTGGCGATCACTTCAGAACGACACCGAACCTGATCCACATCTTCATGATGTTATCAAAACGGTCGATATCATTCATCCCTGGACTGTTGGGCGATACAAGAATGAAGATGAATTCATTACCTACAGCAGCGTACAGAAAGGCGATATCGAATGGTGCAAAGAGAACAATGTCAGTTACGCGGCGACGGTATTTCCGGGATTCAGCTGGAGTAATCTTTATCCCGAATTCCCATTCAATCAAATCCCACGTAACAGGGGAAAATTCTACTGGAAGCAACTTTCGACTGCCATTAAGAACGGCGCTCCAATGGTCTACGTGGCGATGTTCGATGAAGTGGATGAAGGTACCGCGATCATGAAAGTCTCACAGGATCCGCCGGTCGGTGCCAGCAAGTTTATTGTCTTCGAAAGAGACATTCCTTCCGACTACTACCTGTTTCTTACCGGCTACGCGGGCAAGATGTTGCGTAAGGAGATCCCGTTCAGATCTGAGATCCCGACGAAGTAGAGATCATTTCGTCTATGAATTAAAAGTCACGTGGTACATGCCCCGGGACGGTTATTCACGAGACAGACATCCGTTCCATTCACGACAATAAAGCGCCGGAATCGAACGTCGCGTACCCAAATTGCATCGAACAAAGAAATGACCTGGAATTTCAGAAAAAGGAGTTGATAATCGATATTCAAAGTTTGATTATGTATACTCCTACCCTCTCGCACGAACAAAATGACGCTGAGCTCTGAAAAATGGTATTTGGAAGGGAGAACAGAAACGATCGATGGTCTGAATGTTTTCTTCAAGCTAACGGGAAAGGGCGAGTCACTGATTTGTATTCATGGATTTCCCTCATCGTCGTGGGACTTCGAGGCAATATTGCCTTCATTAGCTGAACGATTTCAGGTAATGGCCCATGACTTAATTGGGCTTGGTAAATCGGCTAAGCCATCGCGACCATTACCGATCAGTTTACAAGCAGATATTATCGAAGGATTGGCGATAAGAGCAGGGATCACAAAGGCTCACATATTGGCTCATGACTTAGGGGATACAATTGCACAAGAGCTTTTAGCCCGGCAATTTGAGGGGTCATCGAAAGTTACATGGTTGTCATGCGTATTCATGAACGGAGGTTTATTTCCCGAGACACATCATGCGCTCTTCATACAGAAACTCCTGTTATCGTCTCTCGGACCTTTTGTTGTGAAATTCATGTCCGAAAAGTCGATGAAAAGCAACCTCACTAAAATTTTCAGTAAAGCACATCCTCCAACGGACGAATTCATACGCACGACATGGAAATTAACTTCGGAAGATGGAGGACTGTCCATGTTGCCCAGGCTCATTCACTATATAGAAGAGCGAAAAGCTCATAGAGAAAGGTGGGTCGCTCCGCTGGTCAATAAGATCGTCCCAATACGGCTGGTAACAGGAATCGAAGATCCTGTTTCAGGCAGGCATGCAGCGGTTCGTTTTAATGAAGTGGTTCCGGATGCAGATATTGTTTTGCTGGAAAATGCCGGACATTATCCTCATGTCGAAATTCCGCAGGAAGTCTTGAAGGCTTTTTTTGAGTTTCATGACAGGCTGTAGATGCTTCAGCCAATACGTTTCCAGTACTTTGCGTGATTAACTGCCAAAAAAAGCCGCCCATTGCTGGGTGGGTTTCATTCTTTAAAGAGTCCCCTGTCGGGCTTTGAAATTTGTGGGAATTTGGCGGGATTTTGAAGATTTTTGGAGGGTTCGATTCCTTCACGGGCATCGTCAAAGCTTTGATTCTACCTTTCTGAACTTTGCGTTGCCCAGCACGATTTTGTGTCTTTTTAATTGCAATGTAACTCGCTCAAAGACATGTGGACGATACTCAAGGAAATAGCCGAACGCTTATTGCTCTTCTTTCATTGTCCGGCCTTACGTAAGCGAATGGGCTATAGCCAAAGAAATGAAACTCAATAGTGTCATTCCCGCTTAACGGCCAATCAACGACCTTCATTGACCTATGAAGTAAGGACATGCTATTTCCATCAGGGGATTTAGCATACAACACATTTACAGTATCGTTGTAGATATCGTAAAAGGTGAAACGACTATACCTTAATGCTTCTCTTTTCCCGTCCAAATTAACAACCGTATCTACCGGTGTTTGTAAATCAATCATCGACACGATTTCAGCAGCTTTTGAAATCATCGAATCGCGATTGCTATTTATAACCACTTTTAAACCAGTCTTCTCCCAAGCGCCAGTGGTGGTGAAAAAATTCTCATTAGGATGGTCAAATGGATGCAGATATGGATTACTATACATCTGGTGAAACTCGAATGTCCCATCATTTCGAAATTCGAAAGACGTTTTAGGAAACTGTCTCAACACATATTTACCCGATAATTCTGTCGTCGCGCAGGAGTAACAGGTTATGGCGAAAAACAGCAGTAAGGTCCTCATTGTTAATCTTTTTTATGGAGAAGATGGTGGGCTGGAGGCAATTCCATAACAATCCGTGAGTTTTCTTCAGGGCTTCTGACAATTCGTTACGCTATTTATCATTATCCGCCAGCTCTTTTAATTTATCTGTTGCCCTTTCATGGCCCTGTTCACTCGCTTTAGAATAATAGTATTTCGCCCAACGAAGAGATTGCTTTACTCCGTCACCCCATTCATAGCATAACCCAAGATTAAAGGCTGCTTTATCATCACCTTGTTTCTCAGCTTTCTTATACCATTGAACTGCCTTCAAGTGATTCTTCTTCACTCCCTCACCATAGAAGTAACAATAACCTAAGTCTCTTTGAGCTTCAATATCACCTTGTCGAGCAGCTAATGAATACCAGTATACCGCTTTCTTATAATTCTTTCTTACTAATTCACCCACTTTATAGAAGAAGCCGATATTATACTGAGCTTCCATCTTTCCTTTCTTCGCAGACTTCATGTACCAGTTAAACGCTTCAGAAATATCTTTCCTCACTCCATACCCATGATCGAAACAAGTTCCTAAATAGAATTGCGCCCTTATATGCCCACTTTCAGCCGCTTGTTTCCACATCACAAAGATCTTTGCCCAAGGCTTCATCTTCTTCTTCGATTCGAATGCTAAGTGATAGCCCTCTAGGAAAAGCCTTTTTGCTTGGGCTTTGCTTATTACAATATTTTGTCTCGCCATTGCCATTTAACACTGTAGCTCCTTAGGTCTTGAAAGAAATCGTCTCAAAAAACCAAATTTCGCAGGAATTTTGTGATATTTTTTATCGTTATCTTAGAGCCATGAATTCGGTGTCTTCCAGCATGAAAAAGAACCTCGAGAAACGGAGCTTGAAAAAAGCCCTGCTGGAGGCTATTGCCGGGAAGGCCTTTTGGTCATATGATCTGGACCAGGCCAGTTCTAACATCGACGACGAAAAACTCATTGAGAAAGTCCTCGTTCACGGTAGCGACAATGAACGAGCAAAACTTCAGGATATTTTCCCATTGAAAGAGATCCAAAAGGTGTGGGAAGAAAAGCTGGTTATCCAGGAGCCTCGTCTCCATGACCTCAACCGAAAATTAGCAGCTAGCTTTTTTCATATCGCTGGCGTTGAGAATCACATCAAACAGGCTTACGCCAAGCACAACCTTTACGATCAATTCAGGTGACAGGTTTAGCACCTAAGACCCAAGAAGTATTTCCGTCCGCAGTTCAGCTTTCATGTATTAAGGATTATGTACTGGTGGGTGGAACAGCTTTGGCTATTCAAATCAACCACCGGTTAAGTGTTGACCTGGACTTCTGCAAATGGATCGACACTACATCCGCGAAAGATGGTATAGATTTCAGAGGAATCGAAGAAGAACTAAAGACCAAATACAAAAAAGTAATTCCCAACCCTATCGACTTCAATCAGGCCGACTTTATTGCAGACGGCGTGAAGTTTCAATTCTTTAATGAAGTTGGTTATAAACTGCCAACCAACGAAACGATTAAGGGAGATGGAAATCTACACATAGCTCCTGTTGAGCTTATCGCTGCAATGAAGTTGAAGACGATGTTTCAGCGAACGACGTTTCGAGATTACTACGATGTATATGCGATTGTGAAAGATGGTCATGTTACTTTAGATAAACTTGTGGACTTAGCATATACCTATGATAAGAAGCTCAATAGGAAGCTTATCGTCAACAGACTAACGCGGCATGATTCTTTTCGGGAGGAAAAGGACTTTGGATTGCTTGAGCCTAGGCATAACGTGACAAGTGAAACTATCGGGAAGTTCTTCGAGATGGTCGTAAAGTGAAACTACTATTCAATTCCATATCGCCACATCGATGCAGCCCATTTTTTAACTTCAGCGTTTTCAGCGAACGCTAAATTATATTCACGGGCAAACGTAGTACGCTTTCCACCAGGCTCTATTCTGGACGTCGTTACTATCAGCCCTAGGGCCGCGTTCTCAAACTGGACGTCTGTATAAAAAGCTTTCACAGCCTCAATACTGACATGATTGCTCTCCTTGTATCTTTTACATTGAATAACTATCAAAGGTCGATCTGGATGCTGGTCATCATGAATACGCAGATCAATGCCACCATCATTAGTTCCAGGTCCAAGATTCACACTGTATCCATTTCGCGCAAAGAACTCAGCGCAGAAACGTTCAAAATTGCGCCAGTGAATTGATGAGAGTTTATCTGGGTTTGTCGCCAAATAATCCAAGAATGCTTGATCGACATATCTTTTATCATCTGTTTTAATCTCACAATGGAAAAGATTTTCCAGCGGAATGCCACCTGTCCATTGTTCGATTTCCACTCTGCTAAACCAAGAGGACTCAAACTGTCGCTCGCCCAATTGAATTGCTAAGTCTATAATCATCTCGGTTGGTGCCTCCATTCTAGTTTGAACATAACCGATTACTTTCTCCGGCGCAGCTTGTTTTGTGGGCTCTGCAGCAGAAACTTCTAGCATTAAATCGATTGCCTTCAAAGGATCATAACCCATTTTGATCCATTTCATCAGGGCCGGCGCCATTAACCTGGGTTGTCGCCATTCTTCAGTAAGATTTCCAATTGCGATCCGCACAACACTCACATTATCGTCAAATTCTTCCGATCGAATTCTTATATAACTTGGCTAAAGTTATCAGATCGAATAAAATCATAATCATATTCCCTTGACAATATCTCACGGACGTTCTCAACTGATAATAAGATTCCCGATTTGATCCCCACAATTTCTATAATGCTATCAAAGTAGTCTCTGATGAAAATCGGATAACGCCCATTTTAAAATGTCTGTATGACTTTTAGGTTTAGTATGCTGCGACCAAAGGCAATTGACTCAGTTAGCCTTTATCAAATCATCCTTCTGGTTGAGTATCGTCCTCAGAATTCTCCGACGCTTTTGGTGATTTTCTCACCGATACTTGAGTAGTTGGCGGGATTCTACTTCTAATAACTTTCGTAATTGCAGTAATAGATCTTCTGCTTCTGTACCAAAGAATGGCTAAAAAAATCCCACCTATGTATCCAACAATTGTTGTCAAAAGAAATATTTCCTCAACCATCTTTGATGTGAAAGAAGAAGTTGACAAGCACGCAGTACCTGAAATCGCTGTCGAAAATAAAAAAATTGAGAAATTGAGAAATAGCTCAACCGGCGCTCCATTCTCAAGTATTTCAAGTTCGCTTTCTTTAACCTCGTATAGATCAACTGAATCGACTTTACCGCGTCGAACCCGAAACGGCTTTACGTCGATTTCATCGTCGATATGATCCTGTTCTTTACTCATAAATGTGTTTTAAGCCATTCGCTATTTGTTGAGCCATAAGCATTTGTCCACGCTGCTTGGGTGCCAGACCGTATGATGAATAGACGATCCTTGGAAGTGAGGCCCTTCTTAAAGGCATCTCGTATTTCAGACGCTTTTAACTCTGACCTTATGGCCCAAGCATTTTTATGAATTGGACAATACGTCTTAAACAGTGCTTTAATCTTGCCTTTCAAAGCCTTTCTCCTTTCAAGATTATTGATCTCAAAAGTCACTATAAATGTTTGGGCCGTTCGTTCAATTTCCATACTTAATTAATCTACGAAATCCACCATTTGATTGCACATTATCATTTTAGGATTAGAAGCCGTATTTGTTTTTACGCAGTTTGAATGCCTTCTCTCCTCCTTCCATAACCGACGTGATTTCCTCTCTGATAACTTTGAAGTCGATAGCACCTTCTGCCTTAATTATTCCCCTTGTCTGACTTCCGGATTCCCGATAGTCACAACAAATCACCAGTTCCGCGTCACCGTTAACAACCAAATTTGCATTGTGACTAGTAAAAATGAGTTGTCTTTTGGTCTTGGACTTCCAAATACTCTTTATGATATCTTCAATTGCCTTGTTATCAATATCGTCCTCAGGCTGATCAATAATTAGCGGCATACCTGGTTGGTTCAACAATACCGTGAGTAAAGCTGTGGCTTGCTGTCCCGCTGATGCCTCTGCAAATGGAATAACGTCACCCATTTGACTATTTGTCTGATAATTGAACTCCGTGTTAAAGTCGATTTCAGTTGTTGCCATTGCTAACCATTTCTCAGGAGTTAAAGCTTCAACAATCCTCATCCTATTTCCCTCGTTAAAATCATTTTCAATCAGGATCGGTGTGCTCGGCAATTCGACTTTTTTATCCTCTGATATCCTTAATTCGGCAAGTGATTTGAGCTCATTTAGCAATAGTTTCCATTTTTCAAGAGGGTCATCGCCGTTTAGAATACTTTCACAAAGAGCTTGAGTTTTCGTTTCGTTAATACGCGTCCCCTGAAAAGCTAATGAGAGCAGACTTTTGATTTGACGAACGTCAATGCTCTTTATTATTTCTGCCTTTATTAGTCCATTGGATAGTTCCGAAAACTTCAATGCTTGGGCGTTTAGTAAATCAATTTTTGTTTTGTGCAATCCGAACCATTCAGCTTGCTGGCGATCAAACTCCTCTCCAGAATAACCAAGTTCTTTTACGAATAACGTTCTCTCATTCATTGATGATTCAAGATTCTTTAGTCTTGCCTCAATCTGCTTAATTGCGTTAAGTTGGGTTTGATTTGACGAAGCCTTCGCCTTCGCATTCTCATATTGAATTTCGAACTCTCTTTTTACTCTTTGCCATTCAGCGACCAGATTCGTAAACTCTAGCATAGAATCGTCCTTCAAAGAATCCTGAAGTTGCGTTCCCAAGCCCTTTAACTCTTCAAACTTCTTAATTCGAGCCGAGTTAAGGGATGCAATTAAAGAGCTATTCACGGTATTCGAATCCGTCCCCGACAATTCTGGATAACGCTGTAAGGATACAGCTAAGTCAGTAATCTTGTTTCTCGCTATCGTTATTTCAGTCTGTGCTTTGACAATAAGACTTTGCTCGTTGTCAAAGAGTTGCTTTTTTGAAATAATCACCTGATCCTCGGCTGAGATGCCAGTTAATGACTTCCGCAAATTCTCCACCTGATTATTTAAAGACCTGACTTCAAGACTAAGTTGATCGATTTCATTCTGAACTTGCTTTAGCCTGACTACATCATTATAATTCGATTTGATTTTCTTTCCAACATCTGAAATCTGGTATTGTAAGGCATTAAGTTCCGTCGCGATCGGGGTTTGAATGAATCTCTTCAATTCTTCAGTTCGAATACCGACACTGCTAAGCTGCTTCTGACTGTAGGCTTGGATCGGAAGTATCCTTCTAACTTCTTCTTCCTTCACTTTCTCAAATTCTCCATCAGCAATTTTCATTACAATTTCTTTCGAGACTGAATTTCTTTTTACTGTATGCGAAATTCCGTTAAGACTAAAGGTGACCCGAACTTCACCTCCGAATGGAATTAAGGTTTTATCGATCAGTCCTTGTCGCCTGTTCTCAAGTTCATTTTGATCTTCAGACATAACAACGGACGTTTGATCACACAAGCCCCATCTTAGATATTCCAGAATTGTAGACTTTCCTGTTCCTCGCCCGCCAATAAGAGCATTGTATTGCTGGTTCAGCTCGACTGAAAATGATCCCAAAAATTTCGAATTAGTTACGTCAATTTTTGTAATGAACGTTTGTGGCAAGTCAGGGTGAACTAGGCTAAGGCGGGATTCTTTTGCAAGGCATGCTTGTCTGAGCGCTTCAGCTGTTGGCGTCGCCCATTTCACCCAGGTGGAGTGCGTTCCTAAAACCCCAAAGTCCCTCTGCCGATTGTCAGATGTCTGAAAGATAGCAACGCTTTTATACCCCCACTCTCTTGCTATTCCGTTGACAATATTAGTATTCCCAACGCCGTATTGAATGATGGATCCGTCTAGATACCCACCAACACAAGGCATTTTTTTGTAATGTTCAGAATTGCCTGCTCTCAACAAAGTATGTCTACCGCCTTCACTCAAATTTGGGAGGACAATAAACCTCCCTCGAAGCGACTCGATGGTGTCAAGTTTCTCATACAGTTCGACAAAACCATTCACAATCGTATTTGTGATCGGAACAGTTATGACAGTGGTTGCATCTTCCGGTGGGTTTGGTGTTATGCCGAATAAATGCAAAATTTGATTAAGATTATTTAGTGGATAATCTGAATCCATAATTAGTAGAGCTTGACAAGGAGGTGTAGAAAAGGTCAATTCGACGCCCGGAAAAACTATAATTCGCTTGTCAGGGGAAATTGAGAAACCATTTTCATCAATCTCATTTTCAGCCGCAGCCCTAATCGTCGCATAAAAACTGAAATCGTGATGATCAGTAATCGCAACAGCACTTAATCCTAGAAATCTACATTTCTTAATAAAATCTTCGGCATAGGTCTTTCTCGTTTCTTGTGTGACAGCGCGGTCTCCCTGCCAGTTGATATCCCGAGGTGTATGTACCTGGAAATCGCATTTATAAAAGTGAGCACCCTTATCCATAAGGCAATAAAAAAGTATGAAAAATAAAAAGCCCATCGTATCCTTTGTAAAAGACACGTGGGCTCGGATCTAAGATAGTACTACTTATCTAAAGAACAAATAGTGTAACTGCTCCTTACTTGCAAATCTGACGGGCAACCTGTCCAGTATATAATTATATATTAAAATTGTCAGAGTAATCGGCCATAAAAACTTACGCGAGCTTTAGTTAACTTCAATAATATATACAAAGTTGTTTACCAACTTAACCTGCTGAGCTAGTTGTTTTCCAGTTAGTCTATTAATCGAACTTAATTTTGGGGTATCAGAAAGAGATTCAATTAAGTTCATGAGGTAAGATACTTTAATTGCATAGGACACATTCTCGCCATTTGTCAGTTTTGAATTAACAACACCAATTAAATTACCATCCGAATCAAATAATGGACCTCCACTATTTCCCGGTTGAACCGGCGCAGAAATTTAATAAGAAGTTATATCACCTTGAAAACCGCTCTTTGAACTGATTATCCCTTAGTGCCTTCTTCGATACGATGGTTAGTTTCATGGATGTTTGTGTTTCATAAGTTTTGGAGTCCTAAATGGGCTCTTCACGACCCACGACTCTTTTTTGATCCTGTTTTCTAGTGTTTGCGAGTGTTCACCTCGTTCACCGGGTTTGGGTCAAACTATGAGCATCCTTCAAAAAGACCTGATTTGAGCCTTTGAAATCTATGAACAAAAAAAAACCGTCCCGCACTTGTAATGCGGGACGGTTATATGAGCCCCCTGTCGGAATCGAACCAACGACCTACTGATTACAAGTCAGTTGCTCTACCAGCTGAGCTAAGGAGGCCTAAAAATGTAAACCAGGACAACGTTTTGGCCTAAACGAGGCGCAAAAATAGGTTTTGAAACGGGATTTGCAAAAGTTTTCTAAAACAGTTTACCCCACTGTTTTCAGCAATTTCAGCTGGCCCTTCAGGACCTTCAATTGCTCGTTGGCGGCATCAATCTGGCTCGCAAACTCTGCCTTATAGGCATCTGCATTCTTCGAACGACCAAAGAACTCCATGTTGTTCTTCAACGTCGCTATGTCATTCTCAATCTTCGAGATCCTCTTGCGGATCGTCTGCTCCCGCTGGTACAGCTTCCTCTCCCCCTGCGGATCATTCTTCAAGTTACCCAACTGCACTTCAAGCTGCATCCTCTCCTTATCGTCCGGCGATACTCCATCGAGCTGCGCGATAAACTGATCTACCGCCACCTTGAAACGATTCCTCGAATCATTGATCGCCTTCTTCGGCACAAACCCGATAGCATTAAAGCGCTCAACGATCGACTGCAACTGCTCCGGCGTGCCCGACCTCGTTGCCGTCAGCGACTCAAGCTCCTGGCACAACGCATCCTTCTGCTGAAGATTTACCTCCTGCTCATTCTCAACACGCTCGAACTGATTGCGACGTTGACCGAAGAAGAAATCACAAGCCTCTTTAAATTCCTGGAACACTTTCTCACGCATCTTCTCTGGCACGGGACCAATGTCTTTCCACTTCCGCTGAAGTTCTTTTAATGCGTTAGCCGTCTTATCCCAATCGTGACTCTCTTTCAGTTCGTGTGCTTGCTTAATGATCTCACGCTTTGCCTGGAGGTTCTTCTCGCGCTCTTCGTCGAGTTTGCGGAAGAATACATTCTTTTTGCTGAAGAACGCTTTGAATGCAGACCAGAATTTCTTGTTGACCTCTTTAGCTTTTGATCGCGTAACTGCGCCTACACCTTCCCACTTCTTCTGTATCGCAAGTATCTCCTGCGTCTTCTGATTCCACTCTTTAATGCGATCTGTTTCAAAGTTCGCGAAAGCCGCAACCTCCTCAGCTATACGAAGCTTCTCGTCGAGGTTCTTTACCTGTTCCTTATTGAGATTGTCGAGGAAGGCATCACGTTTAGCATAGATCGCATCCGACGCGGCTTTGAATCGTTGCCATACGGCGTCCTTTTCTTCTTTGGGAACAGGGCCAATGTGCTTGAATTCATTGTGGAGCTCGTTCAACTCGCGCACAGCATCTTTCAGCTTCTCGACTTCCATCAACTTCTCGGCGCGAACACACAATTCAATCTTACTCTCAAGATTCTTCTTACGATCGAGCTCCTTTAATTCGAAATAAATGCTGCGATGATCATAGAAGCGATCCACCAACGCAGTATAGCTAGCCCATAAGGGCTTCACCTGTGCATTAGGTACGGGACCAACATTCTTCCAGTTCTTCTGGATCTCTTTGAATGTATTGAAGCTCTGATCTGAATCTTCAGCGTCGACCAGCAAACGAAGTTGTTCAAGCAGTTCGTTCTTACGACGAAAGTTCTCGTTCTTCTGTTCTTCCTGGCTCTTATTGAATTGATTTCTTCTATCGCGAATAAGACGATAGTTTGCATCGAATGAACTGTCGAGATCGGAGCCTCGATATTCGAAGTCGTCGGCATTGCCACCCTGATCAACGAATGTCTTTAATGCTTCTTCCTTTTCTTTGTCACGCAGCTCATCATACAATGGCTTTACCTCGCGAAGAACAAAATCAACTTTCTTGAAATCATTTTCGCCGGTAAGACTCTTAAGAAGGTCTACGAAGTCTTTCTTGGTGAATGTGGAATAGTCGGGGTGTTCTTCATGGACATCGAGATGGTCGGCTTCATCTGAACCCGCCTCTATTTCTTCACCCACGTTACGTGATGAGTCCACGGCAGTCGCTTCGGATGGTACTTCAACGAAACCCGCCTCCTGTTTAGCCATTACATCTTTACCGTCTTCCATACTCCCTGCGACTAATTGGGGTTGTAAAAATAAGAAAATCTCAATTTAAACGGGGGTCCTGTGGGTAATTAGAATACACTGAAAAACGCCCACCCATACGCTTTAACGCATATTGCCACATCGCCTCCGCCTTGATGTCGAACAATAGCTCTTCATTCACCTTATCGCTTACTATCCACGAATCTTCTTTAAGCTCCTCCTCGATCTGACCAACCGACCATCCACTATATCCCAAAAAAAACTTGATGTCACTTGAAGCAACTTGCTTAGTTTCTATCAACGAGACGAGCTGATCGAAATTGCCTCCCCAATAAATGCCATCCATCACTTCAATCGACTCTTCGAGGTTCTCCAACCGATGAATGTAGTGAAGGGTGTCCTGTTGAACTGGTCCCCCGATAAACACCGGCGCGTCGATGCTCGACAGATCCTGCATTACATCACCAAGCTTCGCAAGGCTTGGTTTGTTCATTATGAAACCGAATGATCCTTCGTCGTTGTGCTCGCAAAGAAGGATGATTGTTCTCTCAAAGTTTGGGTCTGGAAGGTAAGGTTCAGACACAAGTATCTTACCCTTACCAGGTGCGATCTTGTTCTTATAGTTGAAGAATTCCATTCGTCAATTAGTCCCCGAAGGGCTGCCCATCCTGAAGCAAAACGAGCCGGGGAGACATTAGTTTACCCCCGTCCTTGTCTATGCCAATAAAATACAGTGTTCAGATAGTTGCAAATGAAGTGTTTTATTATTTTTCTAAATGCAATATTAATTGCGACAAATTACTTTTTGGCATGGACAAAATCGCCAGTCTACGTACTGAATATACCAAAGCTTCGCTCGACATTAAGAGTGTGAACAAAAATCCACTGCTTCAATTTGGGAAATGGTTTGATGAAGCTCTTGCATCTAAGGCACTGGAGCCCAGCGCTATGACATTGGCAACGATTTCGGAAAGTGGTAAGCCATCTGCTCGCATCGTGCTGCTCAAAGGCGTATCAAACGATCGCTTCCACTTCTACACCAACTACCAAAGTCAAAAAGGACAAGAACTTGAAAAGAACCCCGCGTGTGCGCTAACATTCTTCTGGCCGGAGCTCGAACGACAGGTACGAGTATCGGGTTTTGCCGAACGGGCAACTGCCCAGGAATCGGATGAATACTTCCAAAGCCGGCCGCGCGGAAGCCAGATCGGTGCATGGGCATCGCCGCAAAGCATCGTTATCAAAGACCGCTCATTGATCGAACAGAGAGCAAAAGAGATCGAAGAGAAGTATAAGAACGATAAAGTGCTCCCCCGTCCCAAACAGTGGGGAGGCTATTGTGTCGTCCCCTTCGAGATAGAATTCTGGCAAGGGAGGGCAAGTCGGTTACACGACAGGATCTTGTATACTTTGATTGATGGCAAGTGGCAGATAAACAGGCTGGCGCCGTAAACCTTACTAGTTTCTGGTTTCCAGTCTCTAGTTCGGAGCCAACTAGAAACTAGAAACTAGAAATCATCGAAGATCAAACAGTGAATCAACACCGAGAAATCGTCGTGTCGTATATCCCTCCCCATACTTCGCACCAATTGCATGTCCAAGCTCGATGCCTCTCGCTTCGACTAGCTTCATGAACGCCGGGCTCGATATGTAGGTATCAATTTCTTTACTGTTCGGATCATAGAACTGTGTCTTGAATGCCCTTATCGCATCCATCTTCTTGTCCCAGAAATCGGTGACGTCAACAACAAAATCGGGTGTAAGGAACAGGCTCTGTATGTAATGATAAACAGCCTTCGTACGCCAATGCGGTTGATCTTTACCGTCGACCGTCGTCTTCACTTTTGCTAGCCCCGCGAGAAAGCTTGCTTCGAACGCCAGCTCCGACCCGCGACCATGATCGGGATGACGATCGTAACGCGCATTGGCCAGGATGACCTCCGGCTGATATTTACGGATAGCTTTAACCACCTCGAGCTGATGCTCCTTTTCGTTCCTGAAGAAACCATCGGGTAACGACAAGTTTTCGCGCACGGAAAGTCCAAGGATCTTCGCACTATCGGCGGCTTCCTGCGCACGTGTTTCAGGGGTACCACGCGTGCCGAGTTCACCGCGTGTTAGATCGACAACGCCGACCTTCTTACCGGCCGCTACATGTTTGAGAATTGTGCCACCGCAGCCAAGCTCCGCATCGTCGGGATGAGCCGCGAGGACGAGAATATCCAGCTTCATGAGTGAGCCATTTCGAGTTCCTTGGCAACAAGGAATCGCTCGGCATCAAGCGCTCCCATACAGCCTGTGCCCGCAGCTGTAACCGCCTGGCGATAGACCCTGTCCGCTACGTCGCCCACGGCAAACACTCCCTCAACATTGGTTTGAGTGGAGCCGGGGATAACTTTCACGTAGCCGGCTTCGTCCATGGCAAGCTGACCTTTGAATATATCTGTGTTGGGCTTGTGGCCGATGGCCAGGAAGAAGCCCTGTATCTGTAACGTTGTCTTCTGACCAGTCTTGTTGTTCACGAGCCTTACGCCATTCACGCCGTTAGCATCGCCGAGGATCTCATCTGTTTCAGAGTTCCAGTGTATTTCGATATTAGGCGTATTCTTCACCCGTTGCTGCATGATCTTCGAGGCACGCATCTCGTCGCGACGAACGATGAGGTGTACCTTGGTAACGAGCTTCGAAAGGTAGGTTGCTTCTTCGGCAGCGGAGTCGCCCGCTCCCACTACAGCTACTTCTTTTCCACGATAGAAGTATCCATCGCATACGGCACATGCCGATACGCCATTGTTAGCATAAGTATGCTCCGAAGGAATCCCGAGATACTTGGCGCTTGCTCCCGTTGCAACGATCACTGCTTCGGCAACGATCTCTTCTTTCTCGTCGACGATCGCCTTCAGGGGATAGCCGGAGAAGTCGACTGATGTAACGAGTCCGTAGTTGACCTTGGTGCCGAAACGCTCTGCCTGCTTCTGCAGGTCCATCATCATCTCTGGGCCGTTGACTCCCTTCGGGTAGCCGGGGAAATTCTCGACGTCGTTGGTGATGGTCAGCTGGCCGCCTGGTTGGCCGCCGGTATAGAGTACTGGGTTGAGTCCTGCGCGGGCCGCATAGATCGCCGCGGTGTATCCGGCCGGGCCGGATCCGATGATTAAAACCTTAACTTTAGTTGATGTCATATCACGATATAAAACACAATGCTATAAAAAAAAGGTCTCATCCCTGAGACCCTTTTTATACTGTTTTTGAATAAAGTTAACCGAGGTAAGGTTTTAAAGCCTTGCTTCTCGATGTGTGACGGAGGCGACGGATCGCTTTTTCCTTGATCTGGCGCACGCGCTCACGGGTAAGGTTGAATTTCTCACCGATCTCTTCCAGGGTCATGGCGTGCTCGCCATTGAGGCCGAAGTAGAGAGTGATCACGTCCGACTCGCGCTGAGTGAGTGTCGACAACGCGCGTTGAACTTCGCGGCGCAGGGAGTCGGTCATCAGGCCCTGGTCGGGCGTCTCTTCGCTGTCGTTCTCGAGTACGTCGAGGAGACTATTCTCTTCGCCCTGAACGAACGGTGCATCCATGGAAACGTGGCGACCAGATATCTTCATGGTGTCCACCACTTCAGCTGTCGTTACTTCAAGTACTTCTGCAAGTTCTTCGGGCGACGGTTCGCGCTCATACTTTTGTTCGAGCTCGGAGAACGTCTTCGATATTTTATTCAATGAACCAACCCTGTTGAGGGGAAGGCGAACGATACGTGATTGTTCTGCCAACGCCTGGAGGATAGATTGACGGATCCACCATACTGCGTACGAGATAAATTTGAAACCGCGTGTTTCGTCGAAGCGTTGAGCTGCCTTTATAAGACCGAGGTTACCCTCGTTGATAAGGTCGCCCAGCGACAAGCCCTGGTTCTGATACTGCTTGGCTACAGAGACTACGAAGCGCAAGTTTGCCTTCGTTAGTTTCTCCAATGCGATTTGATCACCCTCCTTGATCCTCTTCGCCAACTCTACTTCTTCATCGGGGGTCAACAGATCCACTTTGCCGATCTCCTGTAGATACTTGTCCAGCGACTGGCTTTCGCGGTTCGTGATTTGTTTACTGATCTTAAGCTGTCTCATCCTGGCTGTTTAACACGTAAAAATCAAAATTTAGTTCCAAAGTCGATTTTTGGCAACTTATGCGGCCGGAGCTTCCTCTTTCTTCGGGGGCTTCGGTAAAATCGCTTTTCTCGACAACCTGAACTTACCTGTTTTCTTATCGATTTCTATCAGTTTCACTTTAATTTCTTCACCCACTTCCAGGACGCCATCCATGTTTTCGAGGCGTTCCCATTTGATCTCGGAGATATGGAGCAGACCGTCTTTGCCTGGCATGAATTCTACGAAAGCGCCGAAAGGCATGATGGATTTCACTACTCCATCATAAACCGTTCCAACTTCAGGCACGGCAACGATAGCCTTGATGCGCCTTACGGCAGCATCCATAACTTCCTTGTTAGAAGCAAAGACGTTAACGATACCCTTATTATTTACTTCCTCGATAACTACCGTAGCGCCGGTCGTCTTCTGGATCTCCTGAACCACCTTACCGCCAGGTCCGATCACAGCACCGATCATCTCTTTCTCGATCACGATGGTGTGAGCTCTCGGCGTATGAGGTTTGAGATCAGGATTAGCCTTGGAGATCGTTTTGCTCATCTCATTGAGAATGTGCAACCTACCCTCCTTCGCTTGATTCAAAGCTTCTTTCAAAACGTCGTATGTAAGACCGTCTACTTTAAGGTCCATCTGGCAAGCAGTGATACCTTTCTCTGTTCCTACGACCTTGAAGTCCATATCACCCAGGTGATCTTCGTCTCCCAGTATATCAGACAAGATCGCATACTTACCGGTTGCACTGTCCGAGATCATTCCCATCGCAATTCCTGAAACAGGTGCTTTTACGGGAACGCCGGCATCCATCAGCGCCAGCGAACCAGCACAAACTGTCGCCATGGACGACGAGCCATTCGACTCGAGGATGTCCGAAACGACGCGGATGGTGTAAGGATTTTCTGCTTCGGCAGGAAGCACTTGCTTCAAGCCGCGAAGGGCAAGGTTTCCGTGACCAACTTCGCGACGGCCAGGGCCGCGATTGGGCTTCACTTCACCGGTTGAGAAACCAGGGAAGTTATAGTGAAGGATGAACTTGCTTGAACCGGAGAACATAGCTCCGTCGATCATCTGTTCGTCGAGCTTTGTTCCAAGGGTTACCGTTGTGAGCGATTGTGTTTCACCGCGCGTAAAGATCGCCGAGCCGTGTGCCGAAGGGATGTAGTTCACTTCTGTCCAGATAGGACGGATCTCGCGAGGAGTGCGGCCATCGAGGCGTTTGCCTTGTTCGAGTGCGAGGTTACGGCAAGCCTTCTTATTGATCCCTTTATAATATTTCTTGATGAGGTCTTTCTTCTCAGCAAGCTCTTCGGCCGTGAAGTTCAACAGGTAATCTTCGAGGATCTTCCTGAAGTTGTCTGAACGAACGTGCTTGTTAGGTATCTGAAGTGCCGCAGCATCATAAACCTTTTGATACAAGGCGGCATTGATCTTTTCTCTCAAAGCTTCGTCTTTCACTTCGTGTTCGTAAACACGCTTCTGTTCTTTACCAACAGCTTTGGTGAGCTCGATCTGGAGATTACACTGGGTCTTGATAGCGTCATGAGCACGCTTCAGAGCTTCGAGCATATCGTCTTCGCTAACTTCTTTACATTCGCCCTCAACCATGAGGATGTTATCGATAGAAGCAGCCACAATAAGATCGATGTCTGCGTTCTCCTTCTGAGGGAGTGTAGGATTGATGATGAACTCGCCGTTCACACGTGCCACACGAACCTCAGAGATAGGTCCATTGAAAGGAATATCGGATACCGACAAAGCCGAAGATGCTGCGAAGGCAGCGAGGCCATCGGGAAGAGCGTTCTCGTCACCTGAGATCAGGTAGAGAGCTACTTGAGTTTCTGCGTGATAATCATCGGGGAACAGGGGGCGGATCGCGCGGTCAACGAGGCGGCTGATGAGGATCTCATAATCAGACAGCCTGCTTTCGCGTTTCAAAAAGCCTCCGGGAATCTTACCTCTCGATGCAAATTTCTCCTGGTAGTCAACAGACAACGGAAGGAAGTCTGCTCCCTCAACGGGATCCTGGTTTGCTACTACAGTTGCTAAAATCATTGTATTGCCCATTCGCAATACGACCGAACCATCGGCCTGGCGTGCCAGCTTGCCTGTTTCAATAGTGATCTCCCGTCCATCGGGGAGCGTGCAGGACTTAGTTATAACATTGGGTTTCATAAAAAATAGCTTGAATTGTTGGCCAACAGCTAATTGGCCTATAAAATTTGCGTCTTAGTAATTGTGGGATTATCCGGACAAGCCGGATAACAGAAAGGGGAACCTTGGGTTCCCCATCCTTTATATTTTAATAGTCTTACTTTCTCAGCTCGAGCTCGGCGATGAGAGACCTGTAACGGTTAATGTCGGTTTTCTGGAGATAGTTTAACAGCTTCTTGCGCTGTCCAACAAGCCTGAGAAGGCCTTGCTGGGTGGAATAATCCTTCTTCTGTCCTTTCAGGTGCTCTGTAAGGTGGTTGATACGGTGTGTAAAGAGGGCAATTTGTGATTCGGGAGAACCAGTGTCTGTCTTCTTCTTGCTGAAACCGTGTTTGGTGAACAACTCTTGCTTCTTTTCTGCGGTCAAATACATCGCTTTGTCTTTATTCTTTATATCGGGCGCAAAAATAGCGAAAACATGGAATTTCACAAAATCTGTTCGAAGGTGCGAGTGCCAGGTGCGCGGTGCGGGGAGAGTGGCTTTGTAATCTTTATAATCGGCCGCTGGAAACTACCAATTCTGGCTTTTTGGAGAACCGGCGGCGGATCCTGTCTACGATCACCATATAGAAGTCGGCCTCGAAGAGGCGCGCGTCCCTCCTGGCCTGTAGCAAGAACAGAAATCCTATCAGGAACAGGATGCCGTTGGCCATCCAGATGCCGACAGGAACGCTTACAGTGCCTGCCTTGGCCCATTTTTCGCCCAGGAGGCTGAGCACATAGAACAGGATAAAGAAGATTATAGAGGCCAGGACAGGCACGCCGAGCCCCCCCTTCTTAATGATAGCTCCCAACGGCGCTCCTATCAGGAACATGGCCATGCAGGCAATGGCGCTGGCGATGATCTTGTGCCACTGCACCTCGAACACCTTCGAGTCCTCGGAATTCTGGCGAAGGCGGTCGTTGATATTGAGCAACTGGCTGCTTGCGTTACGGACGGAGTTAATCGCCTGGGTGATGTCGTTGCGTGTGGCGTTCTCCCGCCCGAGCACTTCGGCAGCCGTCTTCTTATTCTCCGGCGTGATCTCGTGCTTGATGAGATAGCGCGGCGTTGACTTAATGACGGACGTAGGATTTTGGATCTTAAAGATCGAGTCGCGCTTCTGTTTTGCTTCGGTAAGCTCTTTGCTGAGCGGGATGCTGTCGGTCTTTCTATGATAGCGGAAGAAGCTCTCTTTCATGTCCATGAGACTAAGAAGCTGCTTGCTCTTCTCATACTTTAATGAATCGATATCGCGATCGAGCTGGCCGAGGTTGCGCATAATGCGGTGGCCTTGAAACCATTTCTTGTCGGTACGTGCGAGCTGGAATGAAGACAGGTCGAAGACCATCACACTTTTTTCGAAGCGTGTCTTGCTCATGGTCTCTTCTTTACCGGTTGTTGCTATGTCCTGGTCGCCGGAGCCCTCGCGGTAATTGTAGCCGTTGAATAATTCGAGGCGCAGGTAATGATCGCCGAGTATCGAGAACATGCGCCCGGAATCGGCAACGATCACTTCCTTGTTACCGGTCTTTCCACGGTGGTCGTAGATGATAACGCCCTTGATCGTCTTTGCATCGGGAAACTTCTTCGCGACTTTAATGCTGATGTCGGGGATAGAGCTGGTGAACGCTCCTTCTTTGAGATCGAGCGCCGGCTTCTTTTGCTTGATATCGTACAGAAGACTGTATGCTTCGAGGGCTGCTTTGGGTACCAGGTTATTACCTGTATAAAATGCGAAAGCGGTGATGAAGATGACGAAGACGAAGATCGGAAGCAGGGCACGTGTGAGAGAGATGCCGAGGCTTTTGATGGCCGTGAGTTCGAAATGTTCGCCCAGGTTCCCAAAGGTAATGAGTGCCGAAAGCAGAACGGCTAACGGAAGGGCACTGGGAGTATTGAAGATGGCGAAGTAAAAGAAGAGCTGACTTATAACAGACCATCCGAGGTCTTTACCAATAATGTCATCGAAGTACTTGAGCATGTGGATGTTCAGAAGAATGAACACGACCACGAGGAACGTCATGATGAAGGGTCCGAGGAACGAACCGAGGATGAGTTTGTCTATTTTCTTCATCAGAATGGCCATGCCTAATCGGCAGCCGCGGCAAAGTTAACAAAAACGAGGCCAAGACGAGGGGACGAGATGACGAGATGATGAGGTGATGAGATGACGAGGGGACGAGGGGACGAAAAAAAGGCCATCGATTAACGACGGCCTTTTACGTAGCGAGAGGGAGATTTGAACTCCCGACCTCAGGGTTATGAATCCTGCGCTCTCACCAACTGAGCTACCTCGCCATATTTTGGAAGCCTGCCTGCTGCAGGCGGGCGCAAACTTACAAACTTTTCTCAATTCCTTTCGCTGCTTCACATTCATTAGTAGTTCACTGAAAAATACCATAACTTAAAAAAGCGATGGCGAACGTGTCCAAAACAACTAACAAGAAGCTATTCACGGCCGATTTCGAAGTACATGCTTCCGTGAAGATGCTCTACCCCTACATTCAGACGGCGGGTGGCCTGTCGGAATGGTTCGCCGATAATGTTACGATCAGCCCCGAGAAGGTGTTCACTTTCGTATGGGACAATGAATCGCATCACGCAAAGATGGCATCGTTCCGCATCAACCATTTCTGTCGCTTCGACTTCTTGCCTGAATCGGATGAGGACCGAACCGATCCATCCTGGTTCGAGCTTCGACTCGAGATCAACGAGCTTACTCAAACTACTTTCATTAAAGTTTCCGACTACTCCGACTTCGACGACATGGGCGAGCTCCAGGATCTTTGGGAAGGATTGGTTGAGAACCTGAGGAAGGTTGTTGGTGGATAGGAATTGAAAATCCTATTTTTACCCTTTATCGAAAACCCAAACTATGTTCCCATCCATAAAGCCAGTAGAGACGGTTGCGTGGCGATTACTGACTGCTCACTTTCTTGAAATGCAAGCAACAACCTTGCGAGAGCTCTTTGCCACTGATCCAGAGCGATTCAAGAAATATCACCTACAGATCAACGACATACTGGTTGACTTCTCAAAGAATCACATCAACGACGACACGCTGCAGCTCCTGACGAAGCTTGCCAACGAGTGCGAACTCAGTGAAGCTATCGAAGGAATGTTCGTCGGCGAACGCATCAACCGAACGGAGAACAGACCGGTGCTGCACGTCGCTCTCCGCAACAGGTCCAATTCAAAGATCGAAGTCGATGGAGCCGACGTTATGCCCGAGGTCAATAAAGTTCTCGATCAAATGAAGTCGTTCTCCGAAAAACTGATCGGCGGGCAGTGGAAAGGTTATACCGGCAAGTCCATTAATACAATAGTGAATATCGGTATCGGTGGTTCCGACCTTGGACCATTGATGGTTACCGAAGCACTGAAGCCTTATCATAAGAACATAATGCCATACTTCGTATCGAACGTGGATGGAACGCACATTGCCGAAGTATTAAAGAATGCCGATCCGGAGACGACACTGTTCATTATTGCTTCGAAGACATTCACTACACAAGAGACGATGACCAATGCCGAATCGGCGAAGAGCTGGTTCCTGGAGAGGTCGGGAGGCAAGGGCGATGTTGCTAAACATTTCGTTGCCGTATCGACCAATGCGAAGGCGGTTGCCGAATTCGGTATTGCGACCGAGAATATGTTCGTGTTTTGGGATTGGGTTGGCGGACGGTACTCGTTGTGGTCGTCGATCGGGTTGAGCATTGTGTGTACGATCGGTTTCGACAACTTCGTCCAGTTACTTGAAGGTGCTCATACGATGGACAATCATTTCCGCACCACTCCTTTCGATAAGAACATTCCGGTTCTACTTGCATTGATCGGGGTTTGGTATGGGAACTTCTTCGATGCTCATACCGAAGCTATTCTTCCCTACGATCAATACCTGCATCGCTTCGCAGCATACTTCCAGCAAGGCAACATGGAAAGCAATGGGAAGTCGACAGACCGGGAAGGCGATCGCATCCTGTACCAGACGGGGCCTGTGATCTGGGGCGAGCCGGGAACAAACGGACAGCATGCATTCTATCAGTTGATCCACCAGGGTACGCGAGTTATACCATGCGATTTCATTGCGCCGGCGATCAGTCAGAACCCGATTGGCGATCACCATGCAAAACTACTCTCGAATTTCTTCGCACAAACTGAAGCGTTGATGATCGGGAAGACGGAAGAAGAAGTAACAACGGAGCTCGCGCGCACCGGCATGAGCGCGGAAGAGATCGAATTTCAAAAATCGTTCAGGGTTTTCGATGGCAATAAGCCTACGAACTCGATCATGTTCAAGAAACTTGATCCTAAAACACTCGGTACGTTGATAGCTATGTACGAGCATAAGATCTTCGTACAGGGAGTGATCTGGAATATCTTCAGCTTCGATCAATGGGGAGTTGAGTTAGGTAAAGTTCTAGCCAAGAAAATACTACCCGAGCTTACGAGCCCCGACGAGATCTCGTCGCACGACTCATCTACAAACGGGTTAATCAATTATTTCAAACGATTGAAAAGTCAGGCTTGAAGATGTCTCTTGGAAGTTGTCATCTAAGCCTTATTTTTGACATTCATTTATAATGAACGAGAAAATTTCGAAGATAGGTGTATTCACCTCCGGCGGTGATGCGCCGGGTATGAATGCCGCCCTCAGAGCCGTTGTCCGTGCGGCGATCTACTACAACAAAGAAGTATTCGGCATCATGCAAGGGTATGAAGGCATGATCGATGGTGACATTGTGAAGCTCGGCGCTCGTTCGGTGGGTAACATCATTCAACGCGGCGGCACCATTCTTAAATCAGCCCGCAGCGAACAATTCAGAACAAAAGAAGGAAGGGAAAAAGCATATCAAAGCCTGAAGAAGTATGGCATCGATAGCCTGATAGCGATCGGCGGCGATGGCACGTTCACAGGCCTTCACAAGTTCTTCCAGGAATTCAACATCCCCTCTGTCTGTATCCCCGGCACAATAGACAACGATATTTCAGGAACAGATTATACGATCGGCTACGACACAGCGACGAACACTGCGGTAGAAGCGATCGACAAGATCCGTGATACTGCTTTGTCGCACGACAGGCTGTTCTTTGTTGAGGTAATGGGACGACACTCGGGCTATATCGCAATCAACAGCGGAATTGCCGGTGGCGCGATCGCTACTATCATTCCCGAGGAGAACACAAGCTTTGATGAACTGTTCAAGATATTAGAAGAAGGCGGCAGATCGAACCGAAAATCGAGCCTTATAGTTGTAGCTGAAGGATCGAAGATCGGCGGTGCCAATGAGCTCGCGAAGAAAGTCGCAGAGCGTACCAACTACTTCGACATCAAGGTGACGATACTCGGTCACCTCCAACGTGGTGGGGCCCCTACTTACTTCGACCGTGTATTGGCGAGTCGTATGGGTGTTGCTGCTGTTGAAGGCCTCAACGCCGGGGAAAATGATGTTATGGTAGGCATTCGAAACAATAAGATCGTATACAATAAGTTCGATGCGATCATGAGTTCACACCACGAGATCGACGCAGAGTCGCTTCGCATCGCAAAAATTCTTTCCATCTAATAAATAAGTATTCAATGAAAGAGCTAACGGTAGGTATCGACATTGGAGGAACAAATACCAAGTACGGTATCGTAGACCGACAGGGTAACGTACATCACCAGGGAAGCATTCCTACTACAGACTACGAAGACTTTAAGGATTTTTTTGATGGGATGGCTGATGCATTACGACAGGGATTTCATGAAGTCAACGCTCACTCAAAAGATTCGAAGATAGTTGGAATTGGAGTTGGTGCAGCGAACGGCAACTACTACACAGGCACTATCGAAAAGGCGACGAACCTCAAGTGGAAAGAAGAACTTCCGCTCGCGAAAATGTTCACAGATGAATTTGGTATCCCTTGCGTTCTGACCAACGATGCAAACGCAGCAGCTGTTGGCGAGATGGTATACGGTAACGCAAAAGGAATGAAAGATTTTGTTGTGATCACCCTCGGCACCGGCTTGGGCAGCGGGTTTGTTTGCAACGGTGTTCTTCTCAACGGCAAACATGGTATTGCCGGAGAAGTTGGACATACTTCGGTAAACCCTACTGGCCGCTATTGCAATTGCGGCAAGCGCGGATGTCTCGAAACGTATGTTTCGGCTACCGGCATCAAGCGTACGGTTTATAAGCTGTTGGCCGACCACCTGGAGCCCAGCGAACTTAGGGGCATCAGCTTCGATAACCTCAACACAAAGATGATCACGGAAGCGGCCATGCGCGGCGACGTTGTTGCGAAGGCTGCGTTCGAATACACAGGCCGTATACTCGGTATGAAGTTAGCCGAGACCGTGGTTCATACAGATCCCGAAGCCATTTTCCTTTTTGGAGGACTGTCGCAGGCGGGCGATCTTATCTTCAAGCCGACAATCAAGCACATGGAGGCTAACCTGATGCCGTTGTTCCGCGGGAAGATCAAAGTTCTTCCGTCGGCATTGCAGAACCAGGCCGCTCCAATTTTGGGTGCAAGTAGTTTGGTGTGGGATTATCTCGATAAGAAGAAGCTTACGCTGGAGACTGCTTAGTTGTCCTTCGCTATCTCTTCATTGACAAACGCAACGATCTTTAACAGATCGTCTTTCTTTCGATAGTCGATGTGATTCGATTTACCGAATTCTTTGATCGCGCTTTTGTGTTTCTTTGCGATCATTTTCAATTGCGGCGCCCCTGCCCTATAAGCCTTCGAGTTCTCATCGAGAAGGAAATATTGTACCTCTTCCCAATAGTACTGGGTGGTTTTAGATGATGCCACTTTAGTATCCATCAATGATCTCATTGGATACTTATTGCCATTGCTGAGCTCATAAAGTCCGTCGAGGTATGTTCGTTGGGCAAGAGAGACCTTACCGTCGAGGATGACTTCAAGGTAACCGAACGTGGGATCGTTAACGAACTTCTTATCCCCCACCCACACCGTCTTTATCGCCGGTGACTTCCTCATTTTTACGACCTCTCCACTCGGTTGGCGGATGTCGAACGATTCGTACATAAAATTGTAGTTCAACATCGGGCGATGCGATGGAACGAAGCCGTTGGTCATCTCAAGCCTTCCGATTTGAAACGATGGGAAACGATAGACGCTATCCTTCCAGATCTGTTCGGTCCAGATCCCATTCGGAGGAATAACAAAAAGATGTTTGTCCCTGGGCAGTGTTGCTACACGATCATAAACACTGGTAGACCCATAGCCGTCTTGTGCAGCTGTTTTGATGAACACAATGGTGCCCATCAAAAGTACTATTAGAGTTTTCATAATTCCCGGTTACAGTAGTTCACAATTTCAAGCAGATCTTCTTTCTTCTTGAAGTCGGTCTTGTGGTTTTTTACGAAACTCTTGATCTTACTCTTTTCTTTGGGGAATATTTTCGGAAGCGCCGTGGGGTTTGCGCGGTGTATGTTCGACGGGTCAGAGAAAATAAAATACCTCTTCTCCATCCAGTAATATCGTGCTGTCTTTGCCGTGTTGGTGCGAATATCAACAATAGTATTGCCGTACTTCACGCCGCTGTTGATCTCCATCGTAGCATTCATGAAAGTGCTCTCTGCGATAGACGCCTTTCCTTCGGCAATCACCTCAAGATAACCAAACGACCTGGAGTAGATGAACTTGTGATCACCCACCTGGATATACTTTACGAGGTTATTCTTATCCAAGGGAACAGTTTCTCCGTCGCTTTCTTTGAACTCGAAGATCTCCAGGAATGCATTGTAGTTCAGCACGGGTTGATTCGATGGCACAAAGCCATTTGAGAACTCAAGCTTACCAGGAAGGAACTCCGGCAACAGGTAGATACTATCTTTCCATGGTTGTTGATACCAGTATTTACCGGGAGGAATTACAAACAGATGTGTATTGCGCGGCAACGTAAGCTTGTCGTTGGAACCAACGATGTATGCGCTGCCATTTTGCGCAAGGGAATTAAAACCGACTACGACAAGGACAAATAACGCACACAGTTTCATCTATTCCACTTTGACCCCCAGATTGTCGCCGAGCGCCGAGAACTGATCCATCCAATCCTTCTCTTCTTCGCCCCACGCGATGGTCTTGTTCTCAAGAGATATCTCAAAATACGCATTCTGCGATTTATGGATATTCGGCGTCAGGTTGAATTTAGTCAATAATGGGAATAATCTATTAAGTCGTGTGATCCTTCGTGTGGAAGTGCGGTCGGTGCCTACCCTTTTTACTTCCCGGAAGATCGCGTCTCCCGCAAGACGGGAGATGTTTTCAGGGTCTTCGATCTTCATGTTCCATTTTTCGATCTCGCCCAATATGCGTTCCAGTGATTTAATGTTGATCTTATCTTCCTGAAAACTATCGACCAGATCGGCATTGAGGATATACTCGAATGTGGTTCGATAGGCATTCGGGATCGGTATCTCGTTGTTAGCCAGCGCATTAACTAACGGATAATCGCGGTTATAGG
Organism: uncultured Ohtaekwangia sp.; assembly: GCA_964490505.1. Lineage (GTDB taxonomy): Bacteria > Bacteroidota > Bacteroidia > Cytophagales > Cyclobacteriaceae > ELB16-189. The sequence continues at coordinate 161,590 of CAZBCP010000008.1, forward strand.
TCCTTCGCAGCGACTGCTCCAATTCTTCCAGGCTCTTCCGCGCGATCATATCCAGGATCTTTCTTTTCTCGTCTTTGAACAGTTGCCAGATAGTATACTTGTCGGGACCGAAGTAAGTCTGCATGATCCCGATCACGTCGCCAAGACGTCCTTCATCGAAAGCGTGCGTTGCCCGGTATTGCATGCTCGCAAACTTATCGGGCTCCATATCGAGCGATATGTTGCCAATGATGTTATGCACGCCGATACAAACAACGGCGAAGGCAAAACGCTTTTCAGAACGGGTAACAAGTGATTTAACTTTAGTGATCCCAAGAACAAGCTTCTGCTCTCCCGCTTCCTTCTTCAAGAAGAAATCGTTGGTTGCGGTATAATTGAATAAGGGCAACGACTCTGGCTCTTCTTCGAAGATCGACGAAACCGCGTAGTGCATACCAACGCGCTGAAGGTTTGTCTTCGAAGGAAGCACATACTTTCGATACACGTGAGCGCCATTCTCCAACGACGAAACATTGCTGGGAGCTTTCTCTAATCGATGCAGAAATTCACTCTCCAGGTCCAGGTTACCATTCTGGTTAGCGAGCTGAATAACGCGACAGGCATATTGAAGCACTTGCACCGTCTCGATGCCCGAGATCTCATCGAAGAACCAACCACAGCTGGTATACATCAACATCGAATGTCGCTGCATCTCCATTAAACGGAACACCTTGCTGGCATCGTGGTCTACTCCTTTCCATTGTCCACCGAAACCGGTATGAACTCCCGGCGCTTCGAAGTTGATCTGGTTTTTGAAGAAATCGCTTACTGTTTTCTCGCCTCGATCCAGAATAACATCGATATACTCGTTACGTGCAGCCCACGGGTCTTTCAGAAACTTTCGCCCCTCACTTTCAAACAGGGCTGCACAGGTATCGCGGAGCCAATCGAGCGCATCGCGCAAAGGTCCCCGCCACTGCTGGTGCCACCCCGGATGTGCGCCCGAGTTACATCCACAGTTGCTTCGCCAACGCTCTATTCCGTGCACGCAGCTCCACGAACTGTTCTCAATAACCTGCGCTTCGAAACGCGGCGGAAACTTCGAAGCAAACTCGGCGTAGTTCGTGATCTGTGCGTCACCTAATTTTTCTATGTAGTTAAGACAGAATGCAAGCGCCATGTCCCCATGACGATGATGGTGACCGTAAGTTTCTCCATCTGTCGCAACATTAACGAGCTGTGGGTCGTCTTCCTTTCCGAATGAACTCAACAGGCTTTGGGCAAAACGTTGACCATCGTTGAGCAGGCCGTTGAATGCGATGCCCTGCGATATCGATCCATTATAGAAGAACACGATGATTGAATTGCCCGAAGGTAGATTAACCTTATAAGCATTTCGTGTATCGACGTTCCCCTCGTTTACATCGGTCCACTCTTTCTCACCCAGGCGCCGTATGGCCTTAGCTTGCCGTGGGGCGAGTATCGTAAACTTAATACCGTGCTTTACTAATAGTTCCAGTGACTCTACGTCAACAGCAGTTTCTGCAAGCCACATGCCTTCAGGCTTTCGCTTGAATCGCTTTTCGAAATCGCGAAGTCCCCAAACGATCTGCGTTTCTTTATCGCGACTATTGGCAAGGGGAAGGATGATGTGATTATAAACCTGTGCGATCGCTGACCCGTGGCCATTGAAGGTGGCCATGCTTTCCTTATCGGCATCCAGGATCGCCTGGTAGGTTTCGGCATCATTGTTCTCCATCCACGACAACAATGTTGGCCCGAAGTTGAAACTGATCTGCGAATAGTTGTTAACGATGTTCTTGATAACACCTTTCTGATCGAGAATGCGTGATGCTGCGTTGGGTGCATAGCACTCGGCAGAAATGCGTTCGTTCCAATCGTGGTATGGGTGTGAAGAATCCTGGACCTCAATTACCTCCAGCCATGCGTTCTCGCGCGGCGGCTGATAGAAGTGTCCATGTATACAGATGTACTTGTTGCTTTTTTTCTCGTTGATCATTGTTCATCACGAAGCCAGCTCAAAACCCGCTTCTTCCTCGTTCAATTTTAATACACTTATTCCCAATGGCGGTAATGTAATTGCAAACGAATAATCTTTGCCGTGATATTTCACCGGCTTCGTTACCATTAAGCCCTGGTTGAGGACGCCAGAGCCGCCATATTTAATATTATCTGAATTAAAGATCTCTTTCCATGTGCCTTTGGTCGGCACGCCGATGCGATAATCATGACGAACAGCAGGCGTAAAATTGCACACTACCACCAACATGTCTTCCTTCCTCCATCCTTTCCTGATATACATCATTACGCTATTGTCGCGATCGGAATAGTCGAGCCATTCGAAGCCCCTTTCTTCAAAGCCGAACTCGTACAGTGCCGGCTCGGTCTTATAAAGATGATTGAGGTCCTTTATGATCTTATAGATACCCTGGTGAAAATTGTACTCCAGCAGGTGCCAGTCCAGGCTTTTGTCGTGGTTCCATTCTGAAGATTGGCCGAACTCACCGCCCATGAACAAAAGCTTGCTGCCGGGGTGCGTAAACATGTAGGCAAACATGGTTCGCAGGTTGGCGAACCGGTTCCATTCGTCGCCAGGCATGCGTCCGAGTAACGATCCTTTTCCGTGAACGACCTCATCGTGCGATAGCGGGAGCATGAAGTTCTCCGAAAAAGCATACATGATCGAGAACGTGATATCGTTCTGATGATACTTTCTGTGAACGGGATCTTTTTTGAAGTACTCAAGAGTGTCGTGCATCCATCCCATCATCCACTTCTGTCCGAAGCCGAGACCCCCGAGATAAGTGGGGCGTGAAACGCCGGGCCATGCCGTAGACTCTTCGGCTATCGTAATGACTTCAGGGAAGTTACCGTACATGACTTCGTTGAACTCCTTCAGGAATACGATAGACTCCAGGTTCTCGCGACCACCGTATTGATTCGGGATCCATTCGCCATGCTTTCGCGAATAGTCGAGGTACAACATCGAAGCAACGGCGTCTACACGAAGCCCGTCGATGTGATAACGATCGACCCAGAACATCGCGTTGCTGATGAGGAACGAACGGACTTCGTTACGACCATAGTTGAAAATATAGCTGCTCCAGTCCGGATGAAAACCCTTGCGTGGGTCGGCGTGTTCATATAAATGAGTTCCATCGAAACGGAACAGACCATGTGCGTCGCCAGGGAAATGCGATGGCACCCAGTCGAGTATCACACCAATGCCTTCGGCATGAAAAGCATCGACCAGTTCCATGAATTGTTCGGGAGAACCGTAGCGACTTGTCGGCGCGAAATATCCTGTAAGCTGATAGCCCCACGATCCATAGAACGGATGTTCCATCAAAGGAAGGAACTCAACATGTGTGAAGCCGAGGTCTTTCACGTAGCCAACGAGCTCGGTCTTCATTTCCGCATACGTGAGCGAGCGGTTGTCTTCTTCTACTTTACGCCTCCAACTGCCGAAATGCACTTCGTATACTGAATACGGCTTTGCTTTCGAAGCTTCGTTACGTTTCAACTGCTGCCATTCCTGGTCGACCCATGTATGCGATGGCTCCCATACGATGGAAGCTGTCTTCGGAGGAACCTCTGCATAGAAAGCGAACGGATCTGCTTTCTCGAGGATCTCATCGGAATGACTGGTTATCGAATACTTATATGCTTCGCCTTTATGAAGGCCCGGAAAAAATCCCTCCCAGATACCGGATTCATCCCAACGGGGATTGAGCCTGTGATGTCCCTTTTGCCAATGATTGAAATTACCGATAATGGAGACCTCTTTGGCATTCGGTGCCCACACGGCGAAGAATGTTCCATTCTTACCGTTATAGGAAGCAGGATGCGCACCAAGCTTTTCGTATAGACGAAAATGTTTTCCGGTTTTAAAAAGATGAATATCAAAATCGGTAAGAAGAGAAAAGTTAGCGACCGGCTCTTCGTTCTTGGTGATCTTCTTGCTCATGGTTGCTGGGTGGCTTGGTGACTAGGTCTACTTCTTCTTCTTTTCTTCTTTATCTTGTGCATACCTGCTCACAAGATAGTGAATGCCGCGGAGTGGAATGATCACCCAGTCGGGTCTGCCGTTCAGCTCATATCCCAATTCATAAATAGCTTTCTCGATCAGGTAAGTCCTTATCAGGATATCATCTTCCTGGGAGAGCGTATGACCGTAGCCCATCTTCTCCAGGTATGCATGAAGGAAAAACCTGCTGATATAATGTTGCCATTGTTCGGCCCACTGCTCGAGCAACTCGAGATCCTGCTGACGATAATTTTCATTTAGTAAGATCTTACCAAAAGCAGCATAGTGGAACGATCGCATCATGCCGGCGACATCCTTATATGGATTCTTCTTCAGGCGCCGCTCGCTGAAGCTAAACCCGGGCTCCCCTTCGAAGTCGATTATGATGAAGTCCTTCCCGGTAAACAATACCTGGCCTAAATGATAGTCGCCATGTATGCGGGTCCTGATCCCATTGATCTTATGTTGATAGATCTCCGAGAACGAGTCGAGTATCTTGTCTTCCAGGGCGAGCACTTTCTTCGCAAACTCACGTGTGTCGTTCGAGAGCTTGGGAAGAGACTGCTGCAGCAGCTTGAAGCGATCGCGGAGCAGCTTGCGAAGGCCGCTATACAACGAACGCTGGTAGTTCGTTGTGAAAGACTCTGGAGCAAACGCAGGATTCGATTTATCCGATGCGAGAGCCAAATGCATTTCGGCGGTGCGTTGGCCTAACCGAACTACACGTTCGTAGAAGCCGCGACCGATAAGCTCCTGTACGAGCTCTGGAGCTTCTTCGAAGGTGAGAACGTTCTTGTTTACAAGCTTAGGCACCTTCTCATTCTTTCCCTTGGCCATTACGCGTTCATAGAAGCGACCAACGGAGTCGGTTGTCATAACCCAGGCATCACCCTGGTTCTCGACCTTTTCCTGCAGCAATCCAAGTACATATGCGATGTTGTCGGTGTCGCATAACTCCACGCTGCCGGCATACCGGGGAGCGTTGCGGAAGCTGGTGCCTTCTGATAAATGGCGAACGATCTCGAGATCGGGGTTGATCTCTTTCTCGAGTTTGCGATAGAACTTGAAGAAATACTGGTCGTTGTAGATGATCGAAGTATTGCTCTGCTCCGCTTTAAGTATCTTCGATTCCACTTTTTCAGGGTCGAGCTTCGAGTACACGCTGGAGTTGAATTCCAATGTGCCTTCATCCTCACGAATGCGCTGGCTCCGGGCCATGCTTGAGAACAGGTAGTCTCTAAAGCTTCGATCGTAACTGCTGTCGATAACAAAACCGGTTTGGCCCTGGATCTCGGCGCGGCAGACGACGCTCTGAGCGGTATACTCTACGCGGTCGAAAACGCTGTCGGCGGGAATGAATACCATAGGGAGGAAATACAACTCCGGCAATCGCTGCACATAATGCACTTCGATGATGCAGAGGAAATGAGTATTACCTTCTACTTTCAGAGGGAAAGCTTTTTTTACTGTGAGCTTGCTTACCTGTCGAGCCTTGCCACCAAACCAGCGACACTTGCGCATGAATGGATGCAATATCTTTCTTTCGAGAACGCGGATCTCGTTGTAGTGATTGAACAGCTTCTCCCAAGATACGCCGGTCTTCACGAGGGGCAGCTCACCGCTTCCGCTGATGGTCTCTTTCTTCTCGCTCGCATCGGCCTGGAACCAGAAGTACCCATAAGGTCCAATGGTAATATGATATTCACCGTTCTCTACCGACTTGAAACGGTTCTGACTGAAGACTTCGGTGATGTCGCAATCTTTAAAATCTGATAGATCGAGTGTAGTAGCCTGGCTGAACTGTGACAAGTTTGCAACGACGATGATCCTCAGGTGCTCGTCGTATCTTACGAAGCTGAGTACCTTGGCATTCGAGCTTTCGATGAACTTCATGTCGCCGTGACCGAATACATTCAAGCGGCGGCGCATCGCGATAACATTCTTGAACCACCACATCATAGACGAGGGGTTCTCTTCCTGGGTGTGCACGTTCACCGATTCGTAGCGATAAACGGGATCGGTGATCACCGGCAGGTATAGTTTCTGTGGATTGGCGTTGGAGAAACCTGCATTGAGGTTCATGTTCCATTGCATTGGCGTTCTTACACCAAAGCGATCGCCCAGGTAGATATTGTCGCCCATACCGATCTCATCGCCATAGTATAAAACAGGCGAACCGGGTAACGACAACAGTATGGTATGCAACAGTTCCACTTTCCGGCGATCGTTGTTCAATAATGGGGCCAACCTTCTTCGTATACCCAGGTTGTGTTTTGTATTTGGATCGGTTGCATAAGCCTTGAACAAATAATCCTTCTCTTCTTCAGTAACCATTTCGAGGCCGATCTCGTCGTGGTTGCGGAGGAATAAAGCCCACTGGGTATTCTTCGGCGTTGATGGTGTCTGATCGATGATGTCGATGATCGGGTAACTATCTTCAGTTCTCAGGCCGAGGAACAAACGAGGCATGAGCGGATAGTTGAAGTTCATGTGACATTCGTCGCCATCTCCGAAATACGACGCGGCATCTTCGGGCCAAAGGTTTGCTTCGGCTATCAGTATGCGGTCCTTGTAATTCTTATCGATGTGAGCTCTTAGCTTCTTTACAAATGAATGTGTCTGCGGGAGATTCTCACAAGCGGTTCCCTCCTGCTCGAAGAGGAATGGCACCGACGAGAGTCTGAAGCCATCCACACCCATCTTCAACCAGAAGTCGGTAATGCGAATGATCTCGAGCTGCACTTCAGGATTATCAAAATTCAGATCGGGCTGGTGGCGATAGTAACGATGCCAATAGTAAGCCTTTGCTTCGTTATCCCACGTCCAGTTGGTCGATTCGTCATTGTTAATAATGATCCGCGCCTCCTTGTAGCGATCCTGTGTGTTGCTCCACACATAGTAATCTTTATAACGCGAGCCTGCCCTGGCCCTCCTTGATTTCTGGAACCAGGGATGCTGATCCGACGTGTGATTAAGGATCAGCTCCGTAACAACACGCAGTCCGCGACGATGCGCCTCCTTCAAAAACAGTTTGAAATCGGCAAGGGTACCATAGTCGGGGTGAATGTCGCAATACTCCGTCACATCGTACCCATCATCCTTTAATGGCGATGGATAGAACGGAAGCAACCAGATCGTATCTATACCGAGATCTTCGAGATAGTCGAGCTTTTGGATCAGCCCCTGGAAGTCACCAATGCCGTCGCCGTTGCTATCGAAGAATGCGCGCACGCTGAGTTCATAGATGATAGCATCTTTAAACCATTGGGGATCGTTATTTTTTATAGGTGCTGCCATTCGCGATTAAGGGAGGAGTTATGATTTTTGATTTGTGATTTTGTGATTTGATTTGTGATTACGATTTGTGATTTTGTGATTACATATTTGAATCATGGATAGTTAGCTGGAACAAATGAAAAGGCATCTTATGCGGATTCAGGGAAACAAAGTTCCACTCCTGTGTCCACATATAGTGCTCATCGGTCATCAGGTCTTTCAGCTTCAGGTTTATCTTATCACCAAGTTTCAATTTTTCTTTCGGTATCTGAACGTAGCCCGACTGTTGCGAATGCTGATCAAGATTCACAACAACCAGTATAATATTCGACAGGTCGTCGGTTGCCTTTAAATACGCGATCAGGTTACCGTTTTCGATCGGGCAGAACACGGTATTCCATGTTGTCTGCAATGCTTTATTTTCCTTCCTGAACTTATTCACCATCGAAATGATATCGGTCATGCGATTGGTCTTCTTCCAGTCGTGAAGCTTGATCTCATATTTCTCCGAATTATAATATTCCTCCTTCCCTTCCATGGGTTGGTTGTCATAGAATTCATACGCCGGTCCATATATCCCATAGTTCGACGACAGTGTAGCCGCCAGTGCGTAACGAATGATGAAGATATTCTCGCCCTGGTGTTGAAGGTGCCACGGAAGAATGTCGGGCGTGTTGGGCCAGAAATTCGGACGAAAATAATTACGCGACTGTGTGTAGACAAGCTCGTTCATGTAGTCGATGATCTCCTGTTTGCTTACACGCCAGGTGAAGTAAGTATAAGATTGATTGAACCCGATCTTACCAAGCACGGCCATTACTTTTGGCTTGGTGAATGCTTCGGCAAGGAAGATCGTATCGGGATACTGCTTTTGAACTTCGGCTATCGCCCACTCCCAGAAAGGTATAGGCTTTGTGTGCGGGTTATCGACACGGAATATGGTAACGCCCTGTTCGATCCAATATACTATAACTGACTTAAGCTCCTCCCAAAGGGCTTTCCAATCGTCAGTTTCGAAGTTGAATGGATAAATATCCTGGTATTTCTTCGGAGGATTTTCGGCGTATTGAATTGTTCCATCGGGACGCTGGCGGAACCAATCCGGGTGTTCTTTTACATATGGATGATCGGGTGCGCACTGGAATGCAATATCAAGAGCGATGTCTATGCCTCGGTCCTTTGCTTTCTTTATGAGGTCTCGATAATCATCAATAGTGCCGAGCTCGGGATGAACCGATTTATGTCCGCCCTCACTGCTTCCGATTGCCCAGGGAGATCCGGGCTCGCCCTCTGAGGCTCGCACGTTATTGTTCTTGCCCTTGCGATTTAGCCTGCCGATTGGATGAATAGGCGGAAGGTATAGCACGTCGAAACCCATTGCTTCGATACGAGGCAGCAGTTTAACAACATCCTTGAATGTTCCGTGACGACCTTTTGTTTGCGAGGCCGATCGGGGGAAGAGCTCGTACCACGCACTGAAGAGGACCTTGGAATATTCGACCTTCACGGTATACTCATCAGTAATAGTCGAATTCTCGATCAGTGGATGGCGGTGTACAACATCCGCAAACTCTTTCGTCAGCACGGTTCCAACAGCCGCATCGTAATTCGAACGATCGTCGAGCTTATTGATAAATGTCTTTAGCGAGGCATCCGACTCTGCAAAACGGCGAAGGAAATTCACACCCTCCATTAACTCCGTCTTGACATCCACTTTGGCCTCGGCCTTCTTTTTAAAACCGTCAAACCATGTATCGAAGTGATCTATCCATGCTTCAACCTTGAATTGGTACAAACCAGTTTCGTCTACATAAAAAGAGGACCACCACTCATCATTCCAGCCCGCCTTCATTTCTATTTCAGACCATTGGCTGTCGCTATCCTTTTTATACAGCACCCTTGCCCGCAAATGATCGTGACCATCGGTGATTATCGTTGCAGCAACGTCCACACGCTCGCCAACAGAGCGTCGTGCAGCGTAACGGCCATTGTCGACAACGGGCTGAACATTTTCAATAACAACTCTCTTTCTTCCTGCCATCTTAGTTCTTCAATATTGCGCTCGAGTATGCTGGTATAACTATTTCGGTCTCACGCAACTCCGTCGCCGGGTTGGTTGCATAATCGAGACGATAGAGTTCATCGAGATCGACCGGTACCGTAACTTCTACATCCGAAATATTGTGCAGCACAAAAAGTTTTTCGCCGTCTTTCACTCTAAAGAACGAGATCACTTCGTTCATGACAGTTGGGGCGAGTTCGATCGATCCGTATGTCAGCGCCTCGCTGTCGTTACGGTATTCGATCATGTCGCGATAAAAATTGTAAATCGATTTCTTATCGGTCTTTTGTACAGCCAATGGGACAACGGTCTTGTCGTTGCTATACCTCGGTTCTTCCCAGCTGGTCTGCGCTGGATCTTTATTGTCTTTATCCCAAATGAAAGGCTCGCGAATATATTCGTCGGGTTTCAGTCCTTTCATGCCGATCTCTTCTCCATAGTAGATGTACGGAGTTCCGGGGAGGGTTAGCATGATTGATGCCGCCACGCGCGCTTTTGCCTCGTCGTCCTGAAGCTCGCTAAGTATGCGATTCTGATCGTGGTTCTTTAAAAATGTAGCGTCGATGTAATCGGATGTCGAAGCATTATAGAAGTCGATGATCCTTTTGTATTCTCTGATGAGCCCGGTTGTATCGCGGCCGGCCTGTACGGCAGCGGTGATGGTGTAGCCGAGATCGAAATTGAACAGTGCAGGAAGACCCTTAAGGTACGGAGCAACCTCTTCGGCCTTCGACCAAACCTCTCCCACCAAATAAACATCCGGTTTTATTTTCTGCATCTCACCACGGAACCAAATCCAGAACTCGTGGTTCTTAACTGCCTGGTCTGTCGGATAAATATGCTTCGCCGCATCGAGACGGAATCCATCTACCTTCATTTCGTTAAGCCAGAACTTACCAATATCGACAAACTCGGCTTTCACGTCGGGGTTGTCGAAGTTGAGGTCAGGCATCCCACCCCAAAAAAATCCATAGTAATGCTCGGCCAATGTATCGTGACCGACCGGATGCCACTGGGTGATGTTGTCGGAGTCGAATGAGATCTGCTTCTTCGAGATCTGCTCCCTTATCGAATCTTTCTTCGCCCACACATAGTAATTTCGATACTTGCTGTTCTTGTCTTTGATGGCCTGTTGAAACCAGGGATGATCGTAACCTGTATGATTCAATATAAGGTCAACCAGCACTCGAATATTTCTCTTGTGTGCCTCTTCAATAAATTTTTTGAAATCTTCTGTCGTACCGTAATCGGGATGGATCGATTTATAATCGGTAACGTCATACTTGTGATAGGTGGGTGAGTTCATGATCGGCATAAGCCAAACGCCACCAACACCGAGCTCCGAAAGGTAATCGAGCTTCGATGTAAGACCCTTGAAGTCGCCCTTGCCATCACCATCTCCGTCAGCAAACGACAACACAAAGATCTCGTAGTTGACGCCGTTGGGCCAATGGTTCACCGGCTCGGGTGTGCACGACACCACGAGCGCCACGATGATTGCGAAAGCAAGTCTTGAAATACCCTTCATTACTTTACTTTAAGGATGAATACAGAGTATGGCGGCACATCGATCTCGAACTGAAACTGGTCGTCGAACCCAACATCCATCCCACTCCTCAAAAGGTCGCGTGCAATGTACTGCCCGCCCTTCTCGAGTCCCATCTTTTTCACCGCCTCGTCGCTCAATTTAACCTTAATTCTTTCGGTCTTCGTGCCGAAGCCGGCAACAATGATCAATTTCTCGGCACCATCCGTTCTCCCAAAAATAACATGATGGTCGGTGCAATTCTTCGCCGCAACATTATCTTCTGTCAGGTCGAAATAGTCGCCGAAAACGATGGCAGCGTTCGTGCTGCAAAAATTGAGCAGGTCGCCGTAAAACTGTCGAAGGGCCTTTTGGTCATCCGAAAGCTGGCCTCCATCATACAACTTATTGTTTACCCATTTTTGGTGTTCTGTCACGCCCCAGTAGTCGAACATGGTAGTCCGGCCGTCGTCGGTACTAAAGCCCTCGTTAGCGCCGCCTGGCTCGCCAACTTCCTGTCCAAAGAAGATCATTACCGGGCCTTTGTCGATGAGTGCACTGACGGCCATCGCGGGAACACCTTTAAATGGATCGGCCGCGAAGAATTTCGACGCTATGCGCTGCTCGTCGTGGTTCTCCATAAAGTGAAGTATGCGATGATTGACGCCATCGAGACTTTTCTGGATAGCAGGAACATCTGTCGACTTTGCCTGCTGATTGGTGAGCAGTCGAAGCGTATCATATAGTTGCACTTTATCATACAGGTAATCGAATCGACCCTGATCGATGTAAGAGCGATATGCGTGAGGGTTGTATATCTCGGCGATAAAAGTAATGTCGGGATTGATAGCCTTTACTTGCGGAATGGCCCACTGCCAGAATTCTACCGGGACCATCTCGGCCATGTCGCACCGAAAGCCATCGACATCTTTTTTCGTCCAATACCCGAGGACGTCGAGCATTTTCTTCCATGTATCGGGAACAGGGTCAAAGTGTCTCTGGTGGTTGTTCTGTATGTCGATACCATAGTTGAGCTTTACTGCTTCGAACCAGTCATCAACACCTGGCGTCGGTGAGAATACATCATTACCCGAGACTTTCGCTGGTGACTCGATAAATATTCCGTCGCCACCCAACTCCGGGGGGCCCTTCGGTGGTTTGAAGTCTTTGCCAACGATGTAATAGAAATTGTTGTTTGGATCGAAGCTTTTCGATTTGTCATCTTTTGCTCCGAAATCTGTTTCGGGTTTTACATCTGAATGATATGCCCGCGCAACGTGATTGGGTACGAAGTCGATGATGACCTTCATACCGTTCTTGTGTGTTCGTTCAACCAGTTGTTCGAACTCCTGCATTCTGTTCTTGACATCAACGGCGAGATCGGGATCTACATCGTAGTAGTCTTTGATCGAATAGCCGGTGCCTGCACGTCCTTTCACAACGTCGGGGTCGTCGGGTGAGATGCCGTAGGCTGAATAGTCGGTGACGGTCGCGTGTTCGATCACGCCGGTATACCAGACGTGAGTGATCCCCAGTTCCTTAATGCCTTTAAGAGCGGTGTCGTTGATGTCGTTGAACTTACCGACGCCGTTCTCTTCTTTGGTACCGAATCTTTTATTAGTTGTATTGGTGTTGCCGAAGAGCCGTGTCATCATTTGATAGATAACGATCTTCGACGAAGAGTTCTGGGTTGTGGGCATCGTATCCGGTATTCTTTCTTTTGGCGTTGTGCACGACCCGAGAGAAGCAACGATCAACAGGATAACGAGCTTCTTCATAGGTCAATTCTCGGAATGTCTTTTACTTAGATAGAAATAGAAGATCAGTACGAAGAGACAGATCAGCAGACCAAGGAACTCACGCGCCTCCTCGATGTACTGAAATTGCATCTTCGCAATGTCGTCGAACAACAGTGAGCGATCGGGTGACTTCAGCCAGTCGTTGAAACCATCGAAGTAAATAACGGTCATGATCAAAAAGCCGGCGGCCATTACCACCATGAACTTCAGTGGATATTTATGATAGATCGACATGATGGATACAACCACCATCGATCCGTATATGATGATCCATAGAAGCGGATCGGGATCATTAAACTGAACAACGACGAAGAGCAGGAACAGAACGGCGAAAAAGATCTTAACTATTTTCATTTTAGGTCACCAAAAATCGCAGGCCAAGTTAATCGGTCTCTCACAGATCACACAGATCCCGCAGAAATTTTTGACCTTATCCGAGCGACCTGTGAGAGTGTATTTCAAAATATTGCACCTGCAATCGTCCCTGTCATCATCGTGGCAAGGAATGCAGCCAGCATTGCTTTTAGTCCCAGCCGCGAAAGATCGCCCTGCCTGCTGGGAGCCATCCCTCCTATACCACCGATCTGTATCGCAATAGAACTGAAGTTAGCAAAACCGCAAAGCGCGTATGTCGAAATGATGATCGACTTACTACTGAGATAGCCGGCTTCCTTGAACGCCGTGAGGTCGCTGTAAGCCAGGAATTCGTTCAACACCATTTTCTTTCCAAGAAGACTGCCCACTTGCAGCGACTCCGACCAGTCGACTCCCATTGCAAATGCAAAAAAACGGAATACCTGGCCCAATAAATATTCAAGGCTCAGACCGCTGTACGCATGGTTGGTGCTTTCGGCGATCCATGTATTGATGCCAATGAGGTCGCCGATACCGGAGAGACCCCAATTAAGCGCAAGAATGATCGCGATAAATGCCAGCAGCATGCCACCGATGTTGAGTGCGAGTTTTAAACCATCGGCAGCGCCGGTTGCAAGCGCATCGACAAGATTAGAACCGATCGATTCTTTATTGACTTTCAATGTCGAGTCGATCTTTTCGGGTTCGGTCTCCGGGAATACGATCTTCGACATCACTATTGCGGCCGGGGCATTCATGATGGATGCACATAACAAATAAGTAGCGAATGTTGCACGGCTCTGTTCATCGGCACCGCCGAGCATTCCAACATAAACAGCCAACACGCTGCCGGCAATTGTCGCCATCCCTCCCGTCATCAGACAGAACAACTCCGAATTAGTCATGTTCTTGATGAATGGTTTCACCAGCAACGGCGCTTCGGTTTGTCCCATGAAGATGTTTGCCGCTGCAGAAAGACTTTCCGCACCGGATAATTTCATGGTGCGGGTCATCACCCATGCGAATACATACACGATCTTTTGAAGAATACCGAGGTAGTAGAGGCCTGTTGTTACTGCAGAGAAGAATATAACTGTAGGTAATGCCTGGAACGCGAAAAGAAATCCGAGGCTGTGGCCAGCTGTTGGATCTTTAGTGCTGTCTTTTGCGAGACCACCGAAGAGAAAAGCAGCGCCTTGACGAGCGAAGTCGAGGAACGTAACGAACTTCTCGCTGATCCATTCGAAGCCGTTGTGAACGAAGGCGACCTTAAAGATGGCAAGGCCGAAAATTACCTGCAGGAGAATGCCCACCCCAACGGTGGACCAGCGTATGGATTTTTTATTGGCAGAAAGAGCGAAGGCAACAGCAGTGAGGAATGCGAGGCCAAATATTCCCCGGAGGATATCCATTTAGAGAAAGGTTTAGGTTTGGACGTCCCGCCAAAATTAATGTTCAGCATTTAGATTCGCCTTATTTGGCGGGATTAATTCCTCTTGCTCAATTCGTCCCTGATCTTCGCCGCTCGTTCGTAGTCTTCTTTATCGATGGCGTCTTTCAGTAACTCATTCAATTTCTCGACGGAATAGTTTTTATAGTCTTCCGATTTCTTTGACGAAGAAACCTCTTTCTTGACTTTTGCTTTTGTCTCTTTGGTTTCCGACTTCTCTCTCTCTTCCTCCTCCTCTTCGTCGGTGAGAACGATACCTGCTTCGGCAAGAATATTCTCGTAAGTATAGATCGGTGAATCGAATCTCAGCCCGATCGCGATAGCATCGGATGGACGCGCATCGATCTCGGTTTTCTTAAGTCCATCGGTACAAACGATCTTTGCGAAGAACACACCTTCTTTCAGATCGGAGATGACGATCTCTTCAACATGAAAATGGAATGTAGTTGCAAATGATTTGAACAGGTCGTGTGTCATGGGCCTGTTAGGGATGATCTTTTCGATCTCGATAGCGATAGCTTGTGCTTCGAACATACCGATAATGATGGGCAGCCGCCTGTTTCCCTCGGTTTCACCCAACACCAGGGCAAACGACCCTGTAGTGGACTGGCTGGATGAAAGACCTAATATTTCAAGCTTGATTTTCCTTTGTGCCACGCGCTAAAAGTCCCCTGTCTTGTTTACGATATTAGAAAAAAACGGATAAAACGCCCTCGTCCTGAGTAAATTAAATCATTTTTATTTAGCCGCTTTTATCGCAGCAGTCAATTTTGGTACTACATCGAATGCGTCGCCAACGATCCCGTAATCTGCTGCTTTGAAGAATGGCGCTTCAGGGTCTTTATTGATCACAACGATACACTTCGACGAATTGACTCCCGCAAGGTGCTGAATTGCACCCGATATTCCGACAGCAATGTATAGTTGAGGCGCTACTTTAACGCCGGTTTGTCCAACGTGTTCGTGATGTGGTCTCCAGTTCATGTCAGATACGGGCTTACTGCAGCCCGTAGCGGCGTGCAATTCCTTTGCCAGTTCCTCGAGAATGCCCCAATGTTCGGGACCCTTCATTCCACGGCCCCCGGACACGACAATGTTGGCTTCAGGCAACAGGATCTCGCCCGTTGCCTTTTCTGTCGATGTTATTTTTGCGTTAAGATCTGCGTCCTGTATCTCGACCGGGTAGTCTGTTACCGCTGCATTGCCACCAACTTCCTTTAGTTCGGCAGCGTTCTTTTTTATCGCGATTATCTTTTTGTCACTGGTGACTTCCACCAGCGAAAATGCCTTTCCGGTGTAGATGCTTCTCTTCACCGAAAAGCCGGCACTGGTATCGGGAAGTTCCACCACATTGGAAACCAAACCTGCCCCGGTCCTGATAGCAACCTTTGCTGCAACCGGCGTTCCTAACGAAGAGTTTGCCAGCACAAGAACATCTGCATTCTCGTCCTGCATTGCTTTCGCTATCACCGTAGAATATACCTGCACGAGGGATTGATCGAGCTTGCTGTTCGAAGCGTGAAGGACTTTCTTCGCTCCGTACTTACCAAGTGCTTCGAGAGCACTCTTGTCGGCCGAGCCTAACACTATTGCTGTAACGTTACCGCCCATAGCGTGAGCGTAAGCAACTGCTTCGAGTGAAGTGCTCTTTGGTTTTTTATCGTCGGTCTCTACAAATACTAATACGTTCATAAAACCTTTGCTTCGTTCTTCAATAATTTAACAAGCTCCGCGACATTATCGGCCGGTATCATTTTCACAGCGCCTTTCGGAGCAGGGAGTTCGAACTTCTTCAACTTTACCGGCGCAGTTACGGCCTTTGGCTCTGCAACTTTCAACGGCTTTGTTCTTGCGCTCATGATACCTCTCATGTTCGGGATCTTCCATTCGGCAATGGGCTCCTGGCATCCGGCTACCAATGGAAGCTTCGATTCCAGGAGTTCTTTACCACCTTCGATCTCACGTGCCATCTTAACTGTTGTACCATCGATATCGAGTTTCATCACAGGAGAGAACGACGGCAAACCCAACATCTCTCCCACCATGGCGTGAACCACTCCACCGTTGAAGTCGATCGACTCACGGCCCATCAGTATAAGGTCGAAACCTTTTGCGTGCTCGGCGATCTGCGACGCTACGAAGAATGAATCGGTTGGCTCCGCGTTCACCCGAATGGCATCGTCGGCACCGATGGCCAATGCCTTTCGAATGATCGGCTCTGTATCGGCAAGACCAACGTTGAGAACCGTAACAGTTGTACCTGCATTGGCCTCCTTGATCTCCACAGCACGTGCAAGCGCGTAGTCATCATAAGGACCGATGATGTATTGTACTCCGATGGTGTCGAATTTTGTATTGTTATCGATGAAATTTATCCGCGATGTGGTATCGGGAACGCACGAGATGCATACAAGAATCTTCATGGAGGCAAGATAGTAAAACTCTCACGGATCGCACGGATCACACAGATGGTTTTATGAACGCTCGAATAACCAGTCGTTATACGCGTTGCTTAACTCCTTGAATGTCTTTAGATCGTTCGCAAGGCGAGCTCTCTCAATGCCTTGATTGAAGATCATTTCTGCTTTCCCTGGGAGCTGCAACTCGACAAGAAGGTGCGCAAAAGGATAATAAGTCGGCAAATAATCAGGCTGTTCATCGATCAATTTCTGAAACAATTCATAAGCTTTTCCAGAGTCCGATTTTATATACTCCAAAGCCAGCGCATATAGTGTAAAAGCATCATTTGGATCCTCTTTCAGAAAATTCTCAAGTTGACCAATTCTATTCATGATCTGTGCGATCAGCGTGATCTGTGAGAGGCGCTATTACCCATTCACGATGAACACGATCTTACCAACCTTGTTTGGCCTGGTGATATCTCCAAAAGATTCGGCGATGCGCGAGAAGGGTCGTATCGAATCCACCATCGGGCGGATCTGGTGCTTGCTTACGAACTCAAGCATCTCGGTGAACTCGTTGTCGTTACCCATTGTGGTTCCCTGCAGCGTGAGATGATGCCAGAACATCCTGTACATGTCCACCTTGCTCGGGTTGCCGTTGGTGGCTCCGTAGAATACGACACGTCCATGCGGACGAAGCACTTTGATGAAGTTGTTGATCTGGTCGCCACCTGCGCTATCGATCACGATATCGAAACCGCCCTTGGTCTTCCAAAGATCTGTATAGTTGTTCTGCTTCTTGTAGTTGTAAGCACCCTTTGCTCCCATCTTCAATGCCTTCTCAACCTTCTCGTCGCTACCTGATGTAACATACACGTTGGCGCCAGCAGCCTGTGCAAACAGGAATGCGAACTGCGCAACACCACCGCCGAAGCCTGATATCAGTACGTTATTGCCGGGCTTCAATCCCCCACGACGGAACAGGGCCCGAAACGCGGTAAGTCCGCCGAGAGGCAATGTCGAAGCCTGGAGAAAATCGAGATGAAATGGTTTATGTTGAAGACGGTCGGTGTTCACAAGGATGTACTCTGCAAACGTACCGTCGACCGGCATACCTAAAATGGTGTACTTGATCGACTGAACTTCGGGATCGGGGCCCCAATCGATATTGGGATTGATAACGACGGCCTTACCTACCCAATCATGGTCTTTTTCGTCGCCCACTTTTTCGACAACACCCGAGCCGTCGGAACCGAGTGTTCCTCCGAAGCGGATGTTGGGGTACTTGCCTTCGCGGATCCATTCGTCGCGACGATTGAGCGAAGCTGCTTTGATTTTTACAAGTGCTTTGCCAGGTGTAACTAATGGAACAGGAACCTCCTTGAGTTCAATCGTGCCGGGACCGGTTAGAACAAGCGCCTTCATGTTATCAAATATACTTACTTCTGCTTTACAACAACTCCTCCTTTGCGACTATCAACTTTAATAGAATACTTATTGCTGCCGCTCACGATCCAGCGAACTGTTACCGCGCTCATACCGGGTATGTTCTCGACCTCGATCGCAGCCGGATTATTCTTTTGTTCCGTCGTCAAATTCAGATCGCGGTTTTCTACGATCATACCGGCGATAACTTTCGGACCACTAATAGTCACGTAGTCGGGACGTTCGATCTTGTACTTGAGATCCTGGCTTGCGTGCGTCGGCATCATTCGTGTGTTGCTGATGACAGCCGTTATCTCGGTTAGTCCTCCACCGAGTGACTTCTCCGACATCTCCGCGATCTCCAGTTTCGGTGTGCTCCATGCGTGATATACACAGAACGACATATTGCGATGTGCATCGCTCTCCAGTAAGAAACCCGGGTTGGCCCTGGTGAAGTTTTTCTTCGGTCCGCCGATCTCGATCTTACCAAACTGCGGATGGTCGAACTCCTTCCAGTTCACTACAGCATCTCCGAACAACAGGTCTTTATCGAAATTGAATGATTCTCCCGAAGCGAAGTCATCATCATCGCCGGGCTTATGGAAGTATTGATATGAGTTGAACAGCTCGTTAGAGAATGTGTACACGCCACGGCTCCCGTAAAACCAGTCGAGCTCGCCACCCCAAACGGTATACAGGTCGCGATACACAACCATGTATTTATAGCCTGGGATGAGTGTCTCGCCTTTCTTACCGATAGCATCATAGATTCGTGAATCGTCGGCGTTGTATGTAGCTGCATCTTCTTCGGCACCGGGACCGCGAAGGATCATACCACCCGAGTTATGAAAGCTCTGTGCCCCTGCAATGTTGGGATGTTCGAACACGAAGTTGCGTATGTTACGGTTCTCGGGAAGACTGAACGGATATTTATAAGCACCATTCTGAATGTAGTTCGGTTGCCACTTCCATCCCCAGTCGCGGTTAGGATCGTAATAGCCGGTGCCATCTTCGTTCACCCTTCCGTCGCCATCATTATCGATGCCTTCGCTGCCGAGGATCTCGTATTCACCGATCTCGTCGGCTTTCACGGGCACGAGTTGTCTCGGATCTTTCGGATCCTTCTTATAACGACCTTTGGGACTCTTGCGGATCATATTGGTGATGTTTCCATCCTTATCGAGATCGTCCATCGCATCTTCGTTCAACAAACCATCACGATCGTTGTCGACCTGGATCATACCGGAACGCGGACTGTGTGGAGTGTTGGGTTCTTTCATGAAGTTGTCGCGCGCATCTGGATTGATCGTTGGAACGATGTAAAAGGTCTTGTCCGCAAGCAACTCACGGATGAACGCAATATTGTTGAAACTCTCTACCAGGTACCATGCCGTGTAAAGTGCAAACTC
Source organism: uncultured Ohtaekwangia sp. (assembly GCA_964490505.1). Taxonomy (GTDB): domain Bacteria; phylum Bacteroidota; class Bacteroidia; order Cytophagales; family Cyclobacteriaceae; genus ELB16-189. Next base: position 181,319 of record CAZBCP010000008.1, read on the forward strand.
AGTTCCCTGGATCTCATTCGAGTGGATATTGCCATCGATATAAAGCGCCGGCTTCTCTTCCGGTTTTCCTTTTTTGAAATCAGTTATTGTCAACACCCACATATCCCGGCCCTGGAAGCTCTTGCCCATCGACGAGAGCTGAACGAGATCGGGATAAGCTGCCGCAAGCTTCTTGCAGATATCGGTTATTCCGGAATGTGTATTGTAATGATTCCATGCGATCGGAACTTTGGGGTTTTCCGGGGAGCCGGCAGCACGAAAGACATCCTGGCTAAAACAATTATTGATTGCTATCAATAAAACAAATACGGTAAATACAATTGAGCTTCTCATAAGCTTGCATTCAATGTTTTGAAACCTGTTTGTGGCGCACCTGCTTCGATCATCACCTTGCCTTTACCCTTTACGAGCCAACTGATGGTCTTCGATTCTCCTGCATCGAGTGTAGGGAACAACGTGACCTTCTTTCCACCAACGATCTGCTGATCGTTAGCCGTATTCAGCGTAAGCTTCACCAGCTTTATCCAATTGTTGTTCCTGGCGATCTCGTTTACCGCCGGGAATAATCCCGTATTCTGAATAGTGACTGTAACACGAGTAACACCACCATCGAGCGGCTCGGTCTTTAAATTGATAAGGTCTACCTGTGGTCGCTTCTGCGCGATCGAGATCAGGAACTTTGTGTGCTCGGCAGCAAGCTTGTCGACATAACTGAAAGGAGGATTTGTTTTAACAAACGGTTTGAACCCGCCGATCTCTGCATTCATGTTCGGGAAATCGGGGTGATTGATCTTCGTCCAGTTCATGAACACATCCACGTTCTCTTTGTCGGCCCATCGAACAAAATCTACGTCGGTGTTCTTGTCGTCGTTTGCCTTGAATTTTTTTGCTGACGCCGAATCTTTAGGGACCTCAAATTTAGGGGGCCACCACCCTGGTGTGCTGAAGCTTTGTCGTCCGTAGTGAAAATATGCCCACTGCGAAACATCACCTTTCTGCGGACCGGATGCGGGGGCGTCTTTTAATGTGACTGCTTTCTTGTAGAGATCGCTGGCTAGCTTATTCTGTTTTGCATCGTTCTCCGTGATGCCACCCGGTATACGAGTAGAGTTCTTTGCTTTATCGAACTTCCAGGGCTCCGAAAGATTATTGGTTGGTCCGAATGTTACAATGGCAAAAACATTGAATCGTTCGTAGAGGTAGTCGAGTAACGCACGGTTCTCGATCTCCGACACGGGGTGTTCCCCTGCGCCGGGTGTAAAGTATGGCGGATCGAATGTGAGACTCTTATTAAAGTGAATTCCACCTTCGCCGTCTTCGTTGAACTTGCCGTCTTTGTCGTTGTCGGTCCCTTCGGAGATGAGATTGTATTTACCGGTCTCTCCTTTCTCGGCGTTGGCCATCACCATGATGCGCGGATCGGCAGGATGTACTTTCCACTTACCGGTCTGATCTTCGATGCGTATCCATGTTATTTGTCCGTCGTTGTTAAGGTCTTCGAAGGGATCTTCGTTCAACTTACCGTCGCGATCGTCATCCGTGGAACTGGCGTTGCCGAGGCGTTCATACTTAAGCTTTGCAAAATATTGTTCCGACGCATCGGGACTAACGTTCGGGAAAACATAGAACGTCGTGTTGGCCAGCAGTGCCTTAACGCTGTCGGTATTCGCCGAAGCGAGCAGTTTCTCAGCGAAGCCGACGGCCAGCTCGGTGCCCAACAGGTGTGAACCCTCTACACCACCGATCACGGCAATGGCTGGTCGGTTGGTGCGATCGCCCGAACCGATCTCGAGAAGCCAAAGGTCTTTGCCTCCGGCCGTCTTCGCCAGCGAAGTGAGCTTTGTAGTTTGTGGGTTGGATGATTCGAGTGACTTGAGACGTTGCGAGAGCCTGGTATGGTCGCTGTATTGAGCTGATGCTGATAGGGTGATCAACAACAGCGGGAGAACGAGGAATTTCATGCGGGAAATGTAACTAAATGATGTGAGGAGATGAAGAGGTGAAGAGACGTACGTGCGCCGCGTCCTCACCTCTTCACATCCTCACCTCCTCACCTCGTCAGAACGGCGTCTCATCATCCGGAGGTATTGGCGGCAGCGGAGGCGGGCCATCGTTGAACGAGTTCAGCCTGCTCTCTTTGGTGATCATACCCGAGAATGGATTCTCGTTGCCCACCGGTCCATCGAAGTCTGCAAACTTCGTGTACTTGCCGATGAACTTCAGCTTAACATTTTCCAGCGAGCCGTTCCTGTGCTTGGCAATGATCACCTCTGCCAGACCTTGCGTAGGCATTCCATCTTCATCGACCGTGATCTTATAGTATTCGGGACGATAGAGGAACATAACGATATCTGCATCCTGTTCGATAGAACCGGATTCACGAAGGTCTGAAAGCTGGGGTCGTTTGTCGCCGCCGCGGGTTTCAACACCGCGACTTAACTGAGACAGTGCGATCACAGGGATGTTCAATTCTTTTGCGACACCTTTCAGCGCACGCGAAATAGAAGCGATCTCTTGTTCACGGTTACCGCCGGCCTCTCCTTTCATGAGCTGCAGGTAATCGACAACCACCATTTGTATGTTATGCTCTGCCTTTAAGCGACGGCACTTTGCGCGAAGCTCGAGGATCGACAATGCCGGGGTGTCGTCTATAAATATAGGTGCGCTCGAAAGGCGGTTGGTTTTGTGTACCAACTGCTGCCATTCGAACTCTGCAAGGTTTCCTTTTTTGATCTTTTCCGATTCCAGTTCGGCTTCGGCCGAGATGAGACGATTGACCAGCTGAAGCGACGCCATTTCAAGTGAGAAGATCGCAACAGGATAATTGAAATCGATGGCTGCGTTCCTCAACGCCGAAACGATGAAGGCCGTCTTACCCATACCAGGACGGGCAGCGATAATTACAAGGTCCGATCTCTGCCATCCCGACGTGACACGGTCGAGCTTCGAGAAACCGGTTGGTATACCGGTGAGGCCGTCTTTATGGTTCTTCTTCTCCTGGAGTTCCTGTATCGCCTGGAACATCAACGACTTCATGGTGTCGTAGTTCTTGCGAAGGTTGCTGTCGGAGATCTGGAAGATATTCTGTTCTGTTTTATCGAGCAGTTCAAACACATCGGTCGTGTCTTCGTAGGCATCGTGATGTATTTGAGAAGCTATCTCTATGAGACTGCGCTTGATCGCCATCTCTATGATGATCCTGGCGTGATACTCGATGTTTGCGGCAGAGCTCACCTTCGAGGTCAGCTCGGCGATCTTATAGGCACCGTCTACCAGGTCGAGCTTGCCGTTCTTGCGAAGTTGAGCCACAACCGTACGCATATCAACAGGCTCTGAGTTCTTGAACAGGTCGATGATAGCCTCGTAGATGAGCTTGTGTGCTTCGGCGTAGAAGTGTTCGGGACGAAGGAACTCGATAACAGCCGTGAGCGCATTCTTCTCGAGCATCAAAGCACCGAGAACTGCTTCTTCCAGATCGGGCGCCTGAGGTGGCAACTTACCCAGGCTCTCGGAGATGTCTCTCACGAGTAACTTGGCTTTGTTACCTGCACCAGCGGACGCCGATGCCCTCAGTGACGTCGATCTTTGCTCCATACTTCGTGGTTGTTGTACGAGTTTTCTTTTAAGGGAGACAAACGTACTCGTACACACAGTCGAGATGTCCCCAAAAAATCAAACTTGTCCACATTCAATAAACACACTAATTTGTGTATAAGTTTTGTTTTATTTGCTACAGTGAATAATATCAAAAGGTATCATTTTATATTGACAGGCAGTGACACAACAGAGCACATCGCTGCAGCTCTACAAAAACTTGGTCACACTATAACAACGTCTGGAGAGCCGGATAAATCTGTTGACGGTGTAATTATCGGCGAACAAATCAATAGAAGTAATCCTGATTTACTCAAGGCTCAACAGCTTGGTTTAAAGATATATACAGGCGCTGAGTTCATCTATGAATTTGCACGCAACAAACAGCGTATTGTCGTTGTGGGTACGGGTGGGCGCACCAAAATCGCCAACATTATCCTCCACGTCCTGCATTCTCTAGGGCGCAAAGTTGATTATGTCCTTTCAGACGACAATCCTAACTCCGTGAGTCTCAGTGATGCACCAATCATTGTTATTCATGGAAGCGCGAGTCGCTCATCGGCTGTCTATCACACGCCGCAGTTCATTCACTACAAGCACCACATCGGCGTCATGGCCGAAGTTGAATACGATCCCAAAGGTGGAATATCCGAGAACGACTTCATCCGCCAGTTCGACCTCTTCGCCGACGGCACTCCCAAAGGCGGGATCCTGATCTATTGGGAACAGGACAAGATCGCATCGGTGATATCTAACAAAGAGAGGGCCGATGTACTCTATGTTCCTTATAAGGCTAATCCAAAGGATAAGCTCGCAGCTTCGGCCGCCCTCGAAGCATTGAAGAAGATCGGCGTAACAACCGAACAGTTTAACGAAGCAATAGCATCCTATAAGGGATGAAACTGAACCTAAAAATCCCCGTCTGCTTTTTCGACCTCGAAACCACTGGAACTAACATCCAGCACGATCGCATTATCGAGATCGCCGTGACTAAAGTCTTCCCCTCCGGCGAGATCGTTCGAAAAACGAATCTTATAAATCCAACCATTCCCATTCCCGCGGAGTCGATCGCATTCCATGGCATAACAGAAGAGGATGTGAAGGGTAAGCCCACATTTAAAGAAGTAGCGCGCGACTATGCGAAGCTCTTCGAAGGAAGCGATCTCTCCGGTTTCAATATCCTGAAGTTCGATGTTCCTGTCCTCGTCGAAGAATTCCTTCGCTGTGATGTGGAGTTTGATTATGCCAGGAAGAAGATCATCGATTCACAGAAGATCTTTCACATGATGGAAAAGCGGACGTTGAAAGCCGCCTATCAATTCTATTGCGGAAAGAATCTCGATAACTCGCATTCAGCCGAGTCGGACACAGACGCCAGCATGGAAGTGCTGCTCGCACAGATCGAACGCTACGAAAACCAGGACGTCACCGACCCGAACGGCAATAAAGTGGGCGAGATCAAGAACGACATGGAAGTTCTTTCGAAGCTTACTACCGAGAACATGATAGACCTTGCCGGGCGCATGATCAAAAACCAGAAGGGCGACACCATCTTCAACTTTGGAAAACATAAAGGCAAGGAAGTTAAAGCCACGCTTAAAGAAGACCCGGCATTCTACGACTGGGTCATGAACGGCGACTTTTCGCTGGACACCAAAAGGAAGCTCACCGAGATAAAGTTGAGCATGCTTCGCAAGTAGACGTGGTCAGAATTCTATTATTTCGATAGGAATTCAGTACCTTTGCGGGATGACCCTCAGTGAAGTACGAGCTGCTGTTGATCAATTGACGCCTGCAAACGGTTTAAAATGGCTTGCGGACCACTTCGGCAGCGATGCACGCTTCTCCACCTCACTTGGTCTTGAGGACCAGGTTATTTCCTACTGGATCGGCACACAACAATTGCCTATCGAAGTTTTCAGCCTCGATACCGGCCGCCTTTTCCAGGAAACATACGACGTACTCCAGCTCACCCGCACCAAATACAAGCTCCCAATCAAGGTATACTACCCGGAGGCAGCCCAGGTAGAAAAGATGGTTCTTGACAAAGGACCTAACAGCTTCTACGATTCTGTCGAGAATCGAAAAGAATGCTGTTTCATTCGTAAAGTTGTGCCATTGAAACGCGCGTTGACAGGCGCCAAGATCTGGGTTACCGGCATTCGTGCCGACCAGTCCGCCAACCGCCAAAGCATGGATCTCGTTGAATGGGACGATGCGCATCAACTCATCAAATACAATCCATTGCTGCATTGGAGCTTCGAAGACGTTGAGAAGTTTATTAAAGAGAATAATGTGCCCGTGAACGCGCTTCATAAGAAAGGCTTCCCGAGCATCGGATGTGCTCCCTGCACGAGGGCTATTGCTCCGGGCGAAGATATTCGCGCGGGAAGATGGTGGTGGGAGACATCGGCAAAGGAATGTGGTTTACATGAAGATGGTTCACGCAAAGAACGCGAAGTAAATGCGACGCAAAGGAATCAAAGTGTAGACTAACCGAGGCAAGGAATTTCATTGCAACCTTTGCGTGAAAAAGAATTGAAGATATGGCTATTGACAGAAAAAAATTTCCTGAGGACCTGGAACACGAGGCGATAAGCATTATGCGCGAAGCCGCGGCACAGTTCGAACGTCCCGCGATCTTGTTCTCAGGTGGAAAGGACTCAATCACATTGGTGAGACTCGCAGAGAAGGCATTCTATCCCGGCAAGATCCCCTTCCCTCTTGTTCACGTAGATACCGGTCATAACTTTCCCGAAACCATAGAGTTCCGCGACTGGCTTGTCAAGAAGATCAACATCGATCTTATCGTTGGATATGTGCAGGACGATATTGATGCCGGCAGAGTAACAGAAGAGAAAGGAAAGTTTGCAAGCCGCAATTCACTCCAGACCGTTACTCTTCTTCGAATGATAGAAGAGAATAAGCTCGATGCTTGTCTCGGTGGCGCCCGCCGCGACGAAGAGAAGGCTCGTGCAAAGGAACGCATCTTCTCGGTACGCGACGAGTTCGGCCAATGGGATGCCAAGAACCAAAGACCAGAACTGTTCGATTACCTGAATGGCCGTATCAAACCCGGTGAAAACGTAAGGGTATTCCCTATCTCGAACTGGACCGAGCTGGATGTTTGGAACTACATCCGGGAAGAAGAGCTTGCTATTCCTTCGATCTATTTCGCGCATGAGCGTGAGGTGATCGAACGCGACAATGTTCTCTGGCCCGTTTCGGATTTCATTTACCGTGATGCCAATGAAGTTATAACGAAGCGTAAGGTCCGCTTCCGTACCGTCGGTGATATGTCGTGCACGGCGGCGTTGCCTTCCGAAGCCGACAAGCTCGAAACGGTTATCGATGAGATCATCAGCTCCGTTATTTCGGAGCGCGGCACTCGCTTGGACGACAAACGTGCCGAAGCAGCAATGGAGTTAAGAAAAGTAAGTGGTTATTTTTAAAAACGTTGTTCGTTGTACGAAGCACTAGCGACGCAAAAAACGAACAACGAATAACGAACAACGAACGGATGGAAGTCTTAAGAATCTCAACAGCAGGCAGTGTAGATGACGGTAAGAGCACTCTCATCGGCAGATTGCTTTACGAAACAAACTCTATCACCGTCGATAAGCTCGAAGCTATCGAACGCGCCAGCCAACGTAAGGGCATCAGCTTCCTCGATCTTTCTTTGCTTACCGACGGATTGATCGCCGAACGCGAACAAGGCATCACGATCGATGTGGCCCATATCTATTTCCATACGAACAAGCGCAAGTTCATCATCACCGACGCTCCCGGTCACGTTGAGTATACACGCAACATGATCACCGGCGCGAGCAAAGCCGATGTATCGATCATCCTGATCGATGCACGCAAGGGCGTTCTCGAACAAACACATCGTCACTATTTCATCTCTAATCTTCTCCGTATCGGCAAAGTGATCGTATGCGTAAACAAGATGGACCTCGTGGACTTCGCAGAAGCTCCATTCCGCGAGATCGAGAAGTCGTTCCTGGACTTCGCAAAACAGATACAATTTCCAGGACAGGACATCACCGTTATGCCCGTCAGCTCTTTGCTTGGCGATAACGTAACTCGTAAGTCTGAATCGATGCCCTGGTTCAAAGGAGAACCGCTGCTCAATATTCTTGAATCTATCCAGGTCACTCCTGCTACCGAACAACCGGCAAGATTCCCGGTTCAATATGTCATTCGTCCACGCAACGAATCTCATCGCGACTTCCGTGGCTATGCTGGTCGAATGCTCAGTGGCTCGATCAAGGTCGGTGATGAAGTAACGATCCAACCATCGGGTCGTACCAGCAAAGTAACACGCATCAGCATGTTCGACCAGGAACTACAGCAAGCTTCGGCACGCGAGTCGGTTGTTGTCGAGCTTGAAGACAATGTTGATGTAAGCCGTGGCGACTGGTTGGTGCCCCAATCACAAATCACAAATCTTAAATCCGAATTACAAGCCTCCATCTGTTGGTTAAACGCAGAACCCTTCAACGCCGGAAAGACTTATTTGCTTCAACACGGCACATCGCTCACCAAAGCGAAGGTAACGCAGATCAATTTTGTACAGATCCCTTCTACTCTCGAGAAGACCACACCTGCATCGTTGAAGATGAATGACATCGGAAGTGTGAAGATCAAAACGGCGAAGCCCTTGCTGATCGACAGCTTCGATGATAACAAGGCAAACGGATCGTTTATCCTTGTCGATGAGCATTCGAACAACACAGTGGCTGTCGGCGTAGCCGCTTTTTAACGCTCACAGATCGCACTGATCACACGGATAATCGCCTTTGATCCGTGCTATCATTAAGAGATTTTTTAATCCCGACTTAAGCTACGGCAGTTAGCTTTGGCAAAACTGCCATCGTTAGTTTGATATAGAGCAAACCAAGCTTAATCAAGCTAACAAATATGAAAACACACCTAGCGGTGAGCATACTATTACTCACCATCATGACCTCCTGTGCTGTAGTTCGTCCCGGACAGGTAGGCATCAAACAAACACTTGGAAAGATCAAACGCGACAACATGCAGCCTGGCGCGTATCTCTTCAACCCGTTTGTTTCTACGATCAAAAAGATCAACACAAGAACGGTTGAAGCATTTAACGACCTGGATGTTCCAACCAAGGAAGGACTCACTGTAAGATCCGAGATCTCGTTGTTGTATCACGTGAAGCCAGAAGCTGCAAAGGAAGTATACACTCGTTATGGCATAAACTATCAGGAGGTTATAGTAGAGAGTAATTTTCGTGCGGTAGCGCGACATCGTTCCGCTCAGTATTATGCGAAGGAGTTGTTTGCCATCGATCGGAAGAAGATAGAAACAGAAATATTCGAAGAGCTTAAGGCTGGTATCGAAGACAAAGGGTTTGTTGTTGATGCAGTCTTATTGAAATCGATCACCATGCCTCCGCAGATCTTCCAGGCTGTCGAAAATAAATTGAAGGCAGAACAGGAGGCGTTGCAGATGGACTTCATTATTCTGAAGCAAAAGAAAGAAGCAGAGAGGATGCAGATAGAAGCCGATGCGATCAAGAACTACAACCAGACGATCAGCCAGAGTTTAAGTGATCTGCTTGTGAAGTATAATGGCGTGAAGACGCTTCAGGAATTGGTGACTTCGAATAATGCGAAGGTTATAATTACGGATGGGAAGTCGCCGATGATCATTAATGATAAGTGATTTCTAGTTTCTAGTTTCTAGTTCGAGCAACTAGAAACTAGAAACTAGAAACTATTTTTTCCTATAAGATTCAGCCTCCGGTATCCAACCCTTAAGATCTTTTATGCGAGTAGCATGCGACGGGTGGGTGGAAAGGAATTCCGGGGGCTGTTGACCACCTCCTGCCGATTCCATTCTTTCCCAGAACTTCGGAGCTTCATTAGGGTCGTATCCTGCCATAGCCATAAAGATCAGACCGATGTGGTCTGCTTCCGATTCATCTTCACGTGAGAACTTAAGCATAGCTACGTTAGCGCCGACGCCGATCGATTGCATCAGCAACTCTTGTGTGAGTGTCGGGTTCTGCCCCATTGCAACGCTAAGTCCGCTTAACAATCCATTGGCGAGCATGGCTTCGCTCATACGTTCGCGCCCGTGGTTGGCGATGGCGTGGGCAACTTCGTGGCCCATTACGATAGCAACGCCGGTCTCGTCTTTACAGATGGGAAGAATAGCTGTGTAGAAGGCAACTTTACCGCCGGGCATACACCAGGCGTTCACGGTCTTGTCGTCTTCGATGAGATTGAATTCCCAATTGAAACCTGCGAGCTGGCTCGAGAGGCCTTTCTCCGCCATATACTTTTCAACAGCACCCTGGATGCGTGATCCAACGCGCTTGATCATCGCTACCTGTTCCTGGTTGTTCGACAGCTTGCTCTGCGCCAACACCTTTTGATATTCGGCAGCAGATTGTTGTATGATCTCATCGTTGGAGACGAGACTCAATTGCCTCCTGCCTGTTACCGGAACGGTAGCGCAAGAGTATAGCAGGGTTACGGATATGAGGATGAACAGTGATCTCTTTAGCATAAATCGTAAATCTTAAGTCTTAAATCTTAAATCTTAAGTCCTGTAAAGTTAGGGATCGTATATCAAAATTTGTTCTATTTTTACGGAAAGCTAAATAGCATCCATGAGAATTTTTGCGATCGGACGTAACTACGCAGAGCACATCAAAGAACTTAACAACGAACGCCCCGACGAGCCGGTCATCTTTACGAAACCCGATACAGCAATCATCAAAAACAATGCCCCCTTCTACTATCCTGACTTCAGTAAGGATATTCATCACGAAGTGGAGCTCGTACTAAGAATATCGAAGGAAGGAAAGAACATCGAACCCAAATTTGCGGGGAATTATTTCGACGCCATTGGTGTGGGAATTGACTTCACCGCCCGCGATCTGCAGCAAAAAGCAAAAGAGAAAGGTCTCCCCTGGGACATCGCCAAGGGCTTCAACGGATCGGCCCCCGTTTCGGACCGTTTTTTGCCGGTCAGCCAGTTCAAAGATCTGGCCAACATCAACTTCAAGCTCGAGATCGACGGACAATTAAAACAACAAGGCAATACGAGCCTCATGCTTTTTCCGTTTGATGTTATCATCAGCTACTTGTCCAGATTTTTTACACTGCGTACCGGCGACCTGATCTTTACAGGTACACCCAAGGGAGTCGGACCCGTGGTTGTTGGCAATAAACTATCCGCTTATATAGAAGATGAGAAGCTATTGGAGTTTGAAGTTAAGTAGTGTAGTATTTTTCGTTTTCATTTTTCAGATTTCATTCGGTCAGGGATACATATTCCCCATCAATACCGGTAAGCCCGCATTGCTCGCGGGAACAATGGGCGAGCTTCGCTCCACTCACTTTCACGCAGGTCTCGATATTCATTGCAACGTCGGCGATCCAGTCTACGCATCCAACGACGGATACATCTATCGTGCTACCGTAGCTACAGGTGGTTACGGAACAGTACTCTACATTCGTCATCCCGATGGAAAGGGAACGGTGTATGCGCACTTAAGTGAGTTCGTCGGACCTATCGCCGATTTCGTTTTGCAAGAACGTTACAGGAGAAAGCAATCCGAGGTTGATCTCTTTTTCAAAGCGGGACAATTCCCGGTTACAAAAGGAAGCATCGTTGCGAAGTCAGGAAACACCGGAGGATCCGGCGGACCGCACCTGCATTTCGAGCTCAGAGGTCCCAACGAAGAAGCATTGAATCCAATGAGTCTCAGCTTCCCCGAGGTGCAGGATCATACACCGCCACTTCCCCAACGCATTGCCTTTCGTACCATGGACATCAATTCGCGAGTCAACGACCAGTTCGGGCGTTTCGAATTTCCATTGGTCCGCAAAGGAAAAGACTATGTGATCAATCAGCCGGTCAATGCTACCGGTCGCATCGGTCTCGAGATACTCGCATACGATAGAATGGAGAACTCTTCATTTCGTTTCGGTATCAGCCAGATCCAGGTGTTCGCCAATCAACAACAGGTATTCACGCAGAGCATCGACAAGATCTCGTTCGGAGAAACGAGGAATATTCTTGCACTGCTAGATTTCAAAACGATGGAGACCCGAGGCTATCGCTACAACAAATTATACGTAGACGATGGCAATCGCCTGCCCTACTATAGCGGGACCACCTTGAAAAAAGGCATCGAGATCAAAAACGAAGAAGTAGCGGTTGAAGTAAAGCTTATCGATTATCACGGCAACACCACGTCGGTATTTACGACATTAAGACCGGCCCCTTTGTCGCAGAACGCTAACTTCAACGAATCCAGTATCCGTCCTCTTACAGCCGACATTGCAGGAAGCGTGTTGGCATTGAATGTAAGCATGTGTGAGCCCCGCGATGAAAGCAGCCTTTCTGGCGGCGTACAGATCTATTCGAATGGAAGGATGCAAACGCAGGCTCCGTCGTATTCAGCAAGAGCCCGCAATGTCTATTTGTTTGATCTCAATAAGCTGCAACCCGATTCTATCGTTACATGCTCGGGTACGTGGGTATCCAACCTTGTCGACCGTGTGCCGTCGGGGACAGGTTATAAATATTACAGCGAATTGATCGACGTAGAATTCCCATCCCGTTCATTGTACGATACGTTGTTCCTTGCAACATCGTACGATTCAACGTCCCGCGAGACGTTTACCATCGGCAATCGGACCACACCGCTTCAGCAATCAGTGCAGATCCAATTGAAGCCCTTGAAATCATACACACCGTCGAAATCGCTCGGCGTGTACAGGATCGACAACGGTAATAATGGATACACCTACATGCAGAGCTACTGGAAGAACGGGATGATCACTTTCAATTCGATGGCTCTCGGTCAATTCACGCTGATGTACGACACCATCGCCCCCACCGCGCGCCCGGTAACAATGAGCTCGTCGATCATACGCATGAAGATCCGCGACGAACTCTCCGGAATTTCGTATTTTGAAGCCAGCATCAATGGTCAATGGCTGTTGATGACATACGATTACAAGACCGGCATAATGTACTCCGAACGACTCGATGCCACAAAACCAATGAAAGGTGATTTCGAACTGAAGGTCGTCGACAATGCCGGCAACGAAACGATCTATAGAAACAAGATCCCCTAACTATGAAGCTTCAGGTTGGAGACCCCGCTCCGCAGTTCACCACCAAAGACCAGGATGGTAAAACCGTTAGCCTTTCCGACTTCAAAGGAAAGAAGGTTGTTCTTTACTTCTATCCTAACGACATGACCCCCGGTTGCACAGCCGAAGCCTGCAGCCTTCGCGACAATTATAAAGTGCTGCAGAAGCAGGGATACGTCGTGCTTGGCATAAGTTCCAACGACGAGAAATCGCATCGTAAATTCATCGAGAAAGAAAATCTCCCGTTCAGCCTGTTAGCCGATACCGATAAGTCCGTGCATGAGAAATATGGCACGTGGGCAGAGAAGTCGATGTACGGTCGCAAGTACATGGGGACGTTGCGTGTAACGTTCGTAATCGATGAAAAGGGCATCATCCGCGAGATCATAGAAAAGGTAGATACGAAGAATCACGCGTCGCAGATCCTGGAGCTGGGTGATGTGGCGAAGGTGAAGCCTCCCGTGAAGGACCGTCCAGCAAAAAGATCTATCAAAAAAGTAAAGGGTAAGCGGTAGACAGTAATCGGTGCAGTCGATTACGATTGAGTCCGAAATTCTTCGAAATTAGTACCACCGTCAACCGCCAACCGTCGACCGTTTACTGTTATATTCGCAGCCATATCACATCACTGATAATGGCAGAAAACGACCTTCCTCAACTCAAGAAAATTGCATCACAGATCAGGCGCGACATCGTTCGGATGGTCCACGCTTGCCAGTCGGGTCACCCCGGTGGTTCTCTCGGCTGTACAGAATACTTTGTGGCACTGTACTTTAAGGTACTCCGTCACAACAAAAACTTTAACTTCGATGCAAAGGGCGAAGACCTCTTTTTCCTCTCCAACGGTCACATTTCTCCCGTCTGGTATGCAACGCTCGCCAGATCCGGCTACTTCGATGTAAAGGAGCTCGCCACATTCCGCCAACTCAATTCAAGGCTCCAGGGCCACCCTGCCACCCACGAACATCTTCCCGGTATCCGGGTAGCGTCGGGTTCGCTCGGCCAGGGTCTCTCCGTAGCGATCGGTGCCGCCCTCGCTAAAAAGCTCAACGGCGACGACAAGCTCGTGTACGTTCTCATGGGCGACGGCGAACAGGATGAAGGACAGATCTGGGAAGCATCGATGTACGCTTCAGCAAAGAAGGTGGATAACATTATCGCTACGATCGACTACAACGGGCAACAGATCGATGGACCTACCAAAGAGATCATGGACCTCATGGATCTCGGTGCAAAGTGGTCGGCATTCGGCTGGGAAGTGATCACGTGTAACGGCAATGATCTTGCAGAAATGATCGCGACACTCGAGAAAGCGAAAACAATGACCGGCAAAGGTAAGCCGATCCTTATCCTCATGACCACATCGATGGGTTATGGTGTCGACTACATGATGGGTTCACATAAGTGGCATGGGGTTGCTCCGAATGACGACGAACTTAAGAAAGCATTGGGGCAATTGGAAGAGACTTTAGGTGATTACTGATTCGTGATTTTGTAATTGAGATTCAAGAGACAATGATAAAATTTTCATTTACTGAAAAGAAAGACACCAGGTCCGGTTTTGGTGTTGGGCTTCATGAGCTAGGTAAAGCCAATCCAAACGTGGTGGCACTTTGTGCCGACCTCACCGGTTCGCTGAAGATGGACGCGTTCAAAAAAGATTTTCCAAATAGATTTTTCCAGATCGGTATCGCCGAAGCAAACATGATCGGCATCGCCGCCGGTATGACCATCGGTGGTAAGATCCCTTTCACCGGAACATTTGCCAACTTTTCTACTGGCCGTGTGTACGACCAGATCCGACAGTCGGTAGCTTACTCCGGAAAGAATGTAAAGATATGTGCATCGCACGCTGGTCTGACTTTGGGCGAAGATGGCGCTACGCACCAGATCCTCGAAGATATCGGTATGATGAAGATGTTGCCTGGTATGACGGTTATCGTACCTGCAGATCATGCGCAGACCAAAGCAGCAACGTTGGCGTTGGGCGAACACGTTGGACCTACGTACTTGCGTTTCGGTCGACCGAACTGGCCCATCTTCACGGCGGGTCGTCCATTCATTATCGGCAAGGCCGACAGGATGCTTGAAGGAAAAGATGTGACGATCATCGCTTGTGGTCACATGGTGTGGCAGGCTGTTGAAGCCGAAGAGAAGCTGGCCGATATGGGTATCAGCGTTGAGCTGATCAATATGCATACGATAAAACCTCTGGATGTTGAAGCCATTTTAAATTCCGTACAGAAAACGGGTTGTGTTGTTACTTGTGAAGAACACCAGATCAATGGTGGATTGGGCGATAGCGTCGCTCAAGTGTTGTCGCGATTCCATCCAGCTCCGCTCGAAATGGTCGCCGTGAATGATTCGTTTGGTGAAAGTGGAACACCTACTGCGTTGCTTGCAAAGTATGGATTGAGCCCGAGCAACATTGTTGCTGCGGCCGAGAAAGCCATCAAACGCAAAAAGAAATAATGCCATTTGTTGACATCAACAAAATAAACGAGAAAGAGACCTTTCCCGGTTTCAAAGGAAAGTTCTTCCACTCCGCAACAATGACTATCGCGCATTGGCACATCAAGGCCGGCGCATCTGCTCCCGTTCATACTCATATTCATGAACAAACAGTGAACGTTATCACAGGTCAGCTCGAGCTTACCATCAATGGCGAAGCGCGCGTGCTCGGACCTGGCGAAGGCGCCGTACTTCCCTCGATGGTGCCGCATGGAGCAAAAGCAGTGACTGACTGCTATGTCATCGATACATTTTCTCCCGTAAGGGAAGACTACAAGAATTCGTAACCAAGTCTACCAAGCACCTAGCACCCCGCACCTAATCAAAGCCTATGCGATACTATATCCTTCTCCTGACACTAGTTTCATTCGGAGCCTTCAGCCAACAAATTACCGGCTTCACAAAAGAAAACGCCGAAAAAGAAATCAAAGCCGAGCAACAATTCGATTCATATCTCAAAGCTTCCAACCTCAATGATTGGATGAAAAAGCTGACGGCGAAGCCACACCACCTCGGTTCGAAGTCTGGTAAAGAATATGCAGAATTCATTCGCGATCAGTTCAAGAGCTGGGGCTACGATGCAACCATTGAAACTTATAAAGTCCTTTTTCCCGAGCCGAAGATCCGCGTGCTCGAAATGACAGGTCCTACAAAATATGCCGCTTCCCTGGAAGAGCCTGCTCTCAAAGAAGATGCTACGTCGGGAAAAACTCCGGAACAACTCCCTGTTTACAATGCATGGTCGGCCGACGGCGATGTTACTGGCGAACTCGTTTTCGTTAACTACGGCGTTCCCGCCGACTATGAATACCTCGAGCGCATCGGCGTTGATGTGAAAGGAAAGATCGTTATCGCGAAGTATGGCGGCTCATGGCGCGGCATTAAACCAAAGGTCGCACAGGAACACGGTGCTGTCGGTTGTATCATCTATTCAGATCCAAGACAAGACGGATACTTCCAGGGCGATGTATATCCTAAAGGACCTTACAGGAATCCAAATGGCGCACAGCGCGGATCGGTTCTCGACATGCCGATCTATCCCGGCGATCCTTTGACTCCGGGCATTGGCGCTACCGCGGATGCAAAACGTATTGATAAATCAACAGCAACCAATCTTCTGAAGATCCCTGTTCTTCCGATCTCTTACAAAGATGCCGAGCCGCTTCTTCGTGCACTCGGTGGTCCCGTTCCGCCCGATGCATGGAAGGGAGCCCTTCCATTCACATATCACGTTGGTCCTGGTCCAGCCAAAATCCATTTGAAACTTTCTTTCGATTGGAAGATGGTTGATTGTCACAATGTGATCGCCAAAATAAAAGGATCAGAATACCCTGACGAATGGGTTGTGCGCGGCAACCACCACGACGGTTGGGTTAATGGCGCTGCAGATCCGATCAGCGGTATGGTTGCAGTAATGGAAGAAGCTCGCGCACTGAGTGAGCTCATGAAAACAGGTTGGAAACCAAAACGTACCATCATCTTCTGCGGATGGGATGGTGAAGAGCCCGGTCTCATTGGATCCACAGAATGGGCTGAGCACCATGCTGCCGAGTTACAACAGAAGGCTGTCGCTTACATCAATTCTGATGGAAACGGCAGAGGCTTTTTCGACGCTGGTGGATCTCACACCCTGGAGAAGATGGTGAATGAAGCTGCGAAAGAAGTGATCGATCCTCAAACAGGTGTGAATGTTCTCGAACGTCGTAAGTCGGTTGAAGCCTTTAATGCTTCAGGAACAAAAGCAAAAAAAGAAATACTTAATCGTGCCTCCTATCCCATCGATGCCCTTGGTTCGGGTAGCGATTTCACTCCCTTCATTCAGCACCTTGGCGTTCCTTCATTGAACATCGGCTATGGTGGCGAAGATGGCGGTGGCGAATATCACTCTATCTACGACTCGTACGATCTCTACACACGTTTTAAAGATCCGAAGTTTGAATACGGTGTCGCTCTGGCAAAAACTGCCGGTCGTATTACTATGCGCCTCGCAAACGCGGATGTGCTGCCGTTCGACTTCAAAGCATTCCACAAGACAGTTAATGGTTATATGACCGAAGTGATGACGCTGCTCGACAATACCCGCGAGACTACTGAAGTGGAGAACCAAATGGTTGCCGAGAAGCGATACACCCAGGCTGTCGATCCAAACGATAAATACATCGTGCCCTCGACGAAAGACGCGGTTCCGTTCCTCAATTTCTCAAGTCTACAAAATGCAGTGTCGTCTCTTGAAAAAGCTGCCACACAATATGCAGATCTCGCCGCAGCAAACCCTGCTCCGAACACCAACATCGTTAATCTCAACAAGCTGCTCTATCAGGCAGAACAAAAGTTGTTGATCGATGGTGGTCTTCCAAGCCGTCCCTGGTTCAAACATTCGATCTATGCTCCCGGACTTTATACTGGCTATGGTGTGAAGACGCTTCCCGGTATTCGCGAAGCTATCGAGCAACGCGACTGGAAACAGGCACAGGATCAGATCGAGAATGCAGCGAAAGCACTTACTGCTTATACCGAGCAGATCAACGCGGCATCAAAGATTTTAATGTTGAAATGAAGTACCTTCGCGGCTCATGAAGCCGAATAAATACTTCGTAATCGATTTCGACAGCACTTTTACCCGTGTCGAGGCGTTCGACGTGCTCGCTGAGATCTCTCTGGACAGCCATCCCGATCGCGAAAATCTCAAGAACCAGATCAAAGAGATCACCAACAAAGGCATGGATGGGTCGCTGTCGTTCCGCGAATCGCTGGAACAGAGACTGAAGATCCTATCGCCCAACCAACGTCACTTACAACAGTTAGTGACGACTCTAAAGGGGCTGGTATCGGCCTCGTTCATGCGAAACAAGGAGTTCTTCGAAAACTATGCCGACCGGATCTTCATTATATCTAATGGGTTTCATTCATTCATCGAGCCTATCGTAACAGAATATGGTATCAGGCCGGAGAATATTTTCGCCAACCGTTTTGTTTATGACGAGCAGGGTAATGTTATCGGCTTCGATAAAGAAAATCCGCTATCGGTAAACAATGGAAAAGTCGAAACCCTGAAACGTCTCAACCTGCCCGGAGATGTTTACGTTATTGGAGACGGTTACACTGACTATGAAATAAAAGCATCGGGACTCGCGAATAAGTTTTATGCGTTCACCGAAAATGTTGAGCGCGAAAAAGTGTTGGCTAATGCCGATCACGTTGCGCCCAGTCTCGATGAGTTTTTGTACCTGAATAAAATGAACACTGCAATATCTTATCCCAAGAACCGCATCAATGTGCTGCTGCTGGAGAATATTCACCAGGTAGCTGTTGATGCATTGCGTGCGGAAGGCTTCAATGTGGAGACCTACCCTGCCGCCATGACCGAAGAAGAACTCTGTGAGAAAGTGAAGAACGTGTCGGTACTTGGTATTCGCTCGAAGACGCAGGTTACACCAAAGGTATTGGAGAATGCGAGCAGGCTTATGGCAATCGGCGCGTTCTGTATCGGTACCAATCAGATCGACCTGGTAGGCGCGACAAAGAAGGGCGTAGCAGTATTCAACGCCCCATTCAGCAATACACGTTCGGTCGTCGAGCTGGCCATCGCAGAGATGATCATGCTTATCCGCGGTATTACGGATAAGTCGGCGAAGATGCACAAGGGTGTTTGGGATAAGTCGGCAAAAGGCAGCTTCGAAATACGGGGCAAGAAACTTGGTCTCATCGGCTACGGAAACATCGGAACACAACTTTCGGTGATCGCCGAGAACCTGGGCATGAGCGTTATGTATTACGACGCGGAAGAAAAACTCTCGCTTGGTAATGCTATTAAATGTAAGTCGATAAAAGATGTGCTCGAGAATGCCGATGTGATCTCGATGCACGTAGATGGACGTGAGTCAAACACCAATCTCATTGGCGAGCCGGAGTTCAAGCTCATGAAAAAAGGTGTGATCTTCATCAACCTCAGTCGTGGCCATGTTGTTGATATCAAAGCGTTGAAGGAAAATATCGTCAGCGGAAAGATCGCAGGATGCGCAATAGACGTGTTCCCTTACGAGCCGGTAAGCAACAACGAGGAATTTATTTCCGAGCTGCGAGGACTCCCCAATACGATCCTCACTCCTCACATCGGCGGCAGCACTGCCGAAGCGCAGGAGAACATCGGCGCATTCGTATCGAGTAAGTTTCTGGATTATATCAACACAGGAAGTACGTCGAACAGTGTAAACTTCCCGAATCTCACCCTGCCAATTTTAAAGAATGCTCACAGGTTGATACATATCCACAACAACGTCCCCGGAATTCTCGCAAAGATCAACCATGTTCTTGCAGAAGGTGGTATCAATATTGTGGGGCAGTATTTGAAGACGAATGAGGAGATCGGCTACGTGATCACCGATATCAACAAAGAATATGACAAAGAGGTGATCAAAAGGCTGAGAGAGATCGATAATACGATCAAGTTTCGCGTTTTGTATTGAGTAATAAAAAAAGAGAAAGAAATCAAGTAGCGTACGAATCGAAGATTTCTGTACGTTTGAATTATAAATCCGCTCGGATCTGGGACATGTTCGCTGAACCGAACATTTAAACACATACCGGGTTAAGTTAACGGACAAAACCAGGCCTCATCCTGAAGCGAGCTTGCTCTGCTTCAGGCCCTCGCCCAAAAAGCAGGTTAACAGTGGAAGGTTGCGGCTGAAGACGACCCAAAACTTGTCTTTACGGGGTTCAGCACCTCTCCAGGTTCGAGAGGATTTTTTTTCGTCATCATCATCTCGTCATCTCATCACCTCGTCACCTCATCACCCCGATGAAGATCAATTTCACCCCCGGCCCTTCACAACTCTACTTCACAACAGAAAGTCACGTCAAGAGTGCCTTCAAGACCGGGATCCCATCTATCTCTCACCGGAGTAAAGAGTTTGAATCGATCTATGCCGAAGCAGTGAACGGTTTGAAAGAGTTCCTCCAAATCCCCGGAGGCTTCCATGTCGTATTCACCGGATCGGCTACCGAGATCTGGGAACGTTCGCTTCAATCGCTCGTCGCCGATCAATCACTTCATTTTGTGAATGGGGCATTTTCAAAGAAATACTTCGAGATCGCAGAGCAACTCGGCAAACATCCTGTTGCAGTAAACGCGAAAGAAGGTCTCGCTTTCAAAGGTCTGCCAATACCGGACTGTGATCCTGAGCTGATTGGACTCACTCACAACGAGACGAGCACCGGCGTCTCGTTGCCGATAGATTTCATAAACTCATTCCGTTCAAAGTATCCGAAGGCAATCATCGCCGTCGATGCCGTTTCGTCTCTCCCACATCCAAAGTTCGACTTCAATAACATCGACATGCTGTTTTTTTCCGTGCAGAAAGCATTCGGTTGTCCGGCGGGGCTCGGCGTGTGGATCGTTAACGATAAATGCATCGGTCGTGCCGACGATCTCCTGGCAAGAGGAAACTCTGTAGGCTCATACCACTCGTTGCCATCACTGATGAGCATGGCCACAAAAAATCAGACACCCGAAACACCAAACGTTCTCGGCATCTACCTGCTTGCAAAAGTAACGGGTGACTTCGTTAGCCGTGGCGTCAATATCATACGGCAGGAAACAAACTATAAGGCTGCGCTGTTATACCAGGCGCTCGAAAACCTTTCGATCGCGAAACCATTCGTCAAAGAAACCGACGTTCGGTCGCAGACTGTGATCGTCGCCGAAACCGGCGAGAATACTTCGAAGATCATCAAGGCCCTCGAACCACTCGGTTTGTATCCCGGCGACGGCTATGGAAAAGCGAAAGCAACTCAACTCCGCTTTGCAAACTTCCCCGCGCACTCCAAAGAGCAATACGAATTATTGTGCGATTCGCTCCTGGCGATTAAACCTTGAGCTCTCTTTATTGTTTAACTTGTGGTTCCCTAACCAGCCATTCTTGGAAGACAGTGAGTTGCTGAGTAAGATCCGTAACCCGGATACACGTAATTACGGCATAAACCTGCTGGTACGCGCATACCAGCAGCGTGTGTATTGGCACGTTCGGAAAATGGTGATCGATCACGACGACGCCGACGATATTACGCAGGAGGTGTTCATCAAGGTCCATCATGCCATCGACCGTTTTCGCGAAGACGCCCAGCTTTTCACATGGATCTACCGGATCGCCACCAACGAATGCCTGAATTTCCTCAATAAGAAGAGGCGACGTTTCTTCTTTTCGATTGAGGACATCGGACCAGAGCTCAGCGCCAAGATCGATTCGTCGACAGAGATCGATGGCGACGAGATCCAAAAGAAGCTTCAGAAAGCGCTCCTGAAACTTCCTGATAAACAGCGACTTGTGTTCAATATGAAGTATTTCGACGACCTGCCTTATGAGCAGATCTCCGAGATCACCAACACCAGCGTGGGCGCGCTGAAAGCCAGCTACCACCAC
Organism: uncultured Ohtaekwangia sp.; assembly: GCA_964490505.1. Taxonomy (GTDB): domain Bacteria; phylum Bacteroidota; class Bacteroidia; order Cytophagales; family Cyclobacteriaceae; genus ELB16-189. The sequence continues at coordinate 202,992 of CAZBCP010000008.1, forward strand.
GCGGTAAAAAAAATAGAAGAATTTATCAATGAATGATTAAACCCTAGGGCTAGAAACAGATCAAACAAGGTAAGACAAATGAGAAAGCTCGAAGACATCCCCAAAAAGTCCGTTTTCAAGGTACCCGACGGCTACTTTGACCAGCTGCCTACGCAGATCCAGGCTCGCATGGCTCATCAAAGCCACCGCTCCTCTACCCGCTTGGCGTTGGGATTCTCATTGAAATATGCCCTGCCCGTATTGGCCCTCGTTGTTGCCGGGATCTTCTGGTTCAGGCCCGACCGCTCCTCGTTCCAGGACCAGCTCGAAGACATCGACTCCGAACAGATCGCACTGTATTTGCAGACAAGCGATCACCTCGATCTCGACGACATCCAGGAATCGACAGACCTGACAACCTTCGAGCTCGATCTTCTTGAAGACGAAGTGTACTCGAACATGGAATACCCCAACGACGACTTATTAGAAGACCTCGACCTGGATAATCTATAGTGCTATGAGAAAAGTATTGACATCCCTCACATTACTCTTCCTGATATCGATGATATCGCTAAGTGCGTTTGCACAGGAAGAAGAGCAAGAGCAAACACAGCTCGATCCAAAGGCACAGGAGAAGATCAACAGCCTCCGAATTGCCTACCTCACCGATAAACTGGGGCTTTCTCCGGAACAAGCTGAAAAGTTCTGGCCTATCTATCGCGAGTTCGCAACGAAGCGCATGGAGATCCGCTCCGAGCTTCGCGAAAAAGCCAAAGGCATCGATAAGAACAATCCCGATCCTAAAAAACAACAAGAGCTTGTAGACCTTTCTTTAAAAGTAAAGCAACGGGTCCTCGATCTCGAAAAAGATTACTCCGGTCGGCTGCTCAAAGTAGTGACGGCAGAACAGATGCTTCGCCTCCCAAATGCTGAAGCGGAGTTCAGGGGATATCTCAACGATCTTCTTCAACAAAGAAGACTCAACCAGCAACGACGTGAAACTTTCAGGGAAAAGAATCAGCGTTTGCCAAATCGAAACTAGATAAAAGTTAGTTTGAAAAAGGTCGGTTTAGTTCTGCTCGCGACCTGGCTGTTTATTACCGACGCCAAAAGCCAGGCAACGGATTCATTGCTGCTGGCCGACCCGGTGCTTGCAGAGCTGGACTCTATTCTGAATTCATCTGACTCAACATCGATACTCGACCTCATCGACAGCATCCTTCTAGCTCCTGCCGTGTCGACGTCACAGTTGGCTGTACGCGTTGGTTACAACAATAACATCGTTGCCAACGGATCTTCGAGCATATCGCAGTACGGACTTACTGCCGGCGCTGCCTATTATCACAAGAGCGGTGCTTATGTCGACGTTACATCTTACTACAGTGAAGAATTCAAACCATCGTTGTACCTCACGGTTGGAGCGGTCGGATACATCAATATGATCAACAAATACTGGTCGGTAATGGCGGAGTACGATCACTATTTCTATACTCCGGCAAAAGACGACGAGACGCTGTACACTCCATATACCAACAACCTGTACTTATCGAACTATTTCAAGGTAAAGAAGTTTGTGTTTCGCTTCGACTATAATTTCTACTTCGGTGAATTGCTCGCACATAGATTTACACCCGGTGTTGGACTAAACCTGAGCAAGAAGAAATGGCTTGGTGTGGATCGCATTACGTTTCTTCCGTCGGCGTCCTTGTGGTATGGAAGCGATACCGTGACGGAATATGTTCCCAACTTTTCCAATCGCAAAGAACGACGCCTTCTACTTCTTCAACGCAAGCCACGCTTCAGGTTGGAAGACCGTACCGTGTGGGGTATCGTAAACTACAATCTTTCATTTCCGATCTCGATCGTGTATAAGGACTGGTCATTGCTCATTAGTTACACTCTTAATTTTCAGAAAGGTCTACCCGGTGAGACAGTTGAAAGTTATAGGAGTGGGTATACGGGGGTAAGCCTGATAAAGTACTTCGATCTTAAATAGTTTCGCAAAGGATACGCGGAGGCGCAAAGTACGCGGAGAATTTCCTTTGCGACCCTTTGCTTCTCCGCGTATCCATTGCGCCACCTGCGCCCACATAATTCCGATTTGAATCCAGCATCATATTTGATACTTTTCAGCCCGAAATCGTTTGAAAAATGAAGCGCTTGCTCGCTATTGCATTCTCCCTCCTTTCCCTGGCTGGACTGGCCCAGGATTATCGCTGGCAGCAGCGCGTAGAATACACGATGAATGTTACGCTGGATACCAAAACCCACCTGGTAAACGGCACCCAAAAGCTCGTGTACTACAACAACTCCCCCGACACGCTAGGCAAGGTCTATTACCATCTTTATTTTAATGCCTTTCAGCCGGGAAGCATGATGGATGTGCGTTCGAGCACAATAGCAGACCCAGATCGGCGTATCGGCACCCGTATCTCGAAGCTTACAGAGTCGGAGATCGGCTACCAGAACGTCACCAGTCTGAAACAGGATGGCAGGACCGTGAAGACCAAAGTAAACGGCACGATACTCGAGGTCGAGCTCGCGAAGCCGCTCATGCCTAAATCAAAGACTGTTTTTGAGCTAACGTTTCAATCTCAGGTTCCTATCCAGATCCGAAGAAGCGGCCGTAACAACAACGAAGGTATTGCCTATTCAATGACACAATGGTATCCAAAGATCGCCGAGTACGACTTCCAGGGATGGCATGCTTATCAATACGTAGCCAGAGAGTTCCAAAGCGTGTGGGGTGACTTCGATGTAACGATATCACTCGACTCCGCATTTATTGTTGGCGGCACCGGGATCCTGCAGGGAGGCGCACCCGTTACGAAAGGTCAGACGAGTAAGTGGAGGTTCGTTGCCAGGAACGTTATCGACTTCGCATGGGCCGCCGATCCCGACTATACGCATGAGAAGATCAAAGTCCCAAACGGACCCGAAGTTCACTTCTATTACCAATCAAACGAAAAGACCGCAAAGACCTGGGCGGCACTACAGCCCATTGTATCGCAGGCCTTCCAGTACATGAACAACAGGTTTGGTAAGTATCCGTATGAGACCTATTCGGTGATCCAGGGCGGCGACGGCGGCATGGAGTATCCTATGTGCACGTTGATACTCGGTGAAGGAAAGCTCGAAGGCCTCGCAGGCACGGCTGTTCACGAGATCGCACACAGCTGGTATCAAATGGTTCTTGCTTCCAACGAGGCGTTACATGCATGGATGGACGAAGGCTTCGCCGACTTTTCCAGCGATGAGACGTTAGCGTTCATCACACAAACGGAAGACGATCACGCGATAGCGTACAAAAATTACCTGGCGTTGGTTGCGAACAACATGCTCGAGGTTCCGAACCAGCATTCAGATCATTTCATTACCAACAAGGGCTACAAAACAGGTTCGTATACGACTGGCGACCTGTTCCTCAACCAGCTCAGTTACATCATGGGCGATAAGAATTTCTATGTCGGCATGAAACGATATTACAATACCTGGAAATTTCGCCACCCGGAGCCAAATGATTTCATTCGCGTGATGGAGAAGACTTCAGGTTTACAATTACATTGGTTCTATCGCTATTGGATCAATACTAATAAGAAGATCGACTATGAGATCCGTGAGGTTGTTGGCAGCGGCGACCGTACCGAAGTAACACTGGCGAGGATCGGCGATATACCGATGCCGATAGACCTGGTCGTTACCTTTAAGGACGGCTCGAAGCAATTGTTGTATGTCCCGCTGAACGAGATGATGGGATCGAAACCTGCCGAAGATACTTCCATCAAAACGGAAACACTGGCAGATTGGGCGTGGGTAAATCCGACCTACAAGCTAACGATCGATAAAGCCGAGTCGGAGATCGCTTCTATCGAGATAGATCCCAGCAAGAGAATGGCAGACATCCAACGGTCCAACAACAAGTGGACGCCTTCGGAATCAAGCAACTAAGTCCAGTATAGCCGAGCCGGGTCCAGTTACAGCTGATCTTATTGGTCCGTTCTTATCTAAGAACTCAATAACTCGTTACTGTAGCTGCTTCCCGTTCTTGTCCAGGTTTATGAGTTTACTCTCTCCGCCGGGCGAAGTGATCTTCACCGACAACTCATTGGTGTCAGGCGCCAGTATCAGTTCAGAAGGAAGGAATTCAAACTTATGATTGGTAGTCCAGGTGAGCCCTTCAGGTTTGGTGATCCTGGCTATCGTTACCGGGAACTTGTCACCTGTTTTTGTTTCGCTATAGATCAGCGAGTAGTAAACTGTACCGGTCTCGTTGCCGCCGACGAGACATTTTACGACCGGAAGATTTCGTTTAGCAAAATTCGCCTTATCCACTGTAAATGAGACCTTTACGTCTGGAACACGACTGGGTGTAATGGTGTAAAAGAAGCCCGTCGCAACGGAGTCTGCGCCGTACTTCAAACCGGACACGAACTTCTCGCCTGTCATTGCCAACGGGAAGTGATTGGGTTTGCGCTGCTTTGTTTGTCCAAGCGCCACGGAGTCTTTCGCATCGATCACCAGCCAGTTAAGGGCGTTCGAAAGTTTCACGACTATATCCTCGCGTTTATGTTTTTCATGCTCCGAAAATTCCTTTGTTGAGCTGATCAGGCTCTGAAGGACCTTCGTGCTTCCATAAGCATTCGTTACAAAGTGCTGATAGTTGGCTGTCTCTTTTTCGATGTCCTTCTTCGCCAGTATGCCAGCTACACTGTCGAGCGTATTCAGATCCTTCAATTCTCCTTTGATGGCCTCAAGGCGAACCGCCAGGCTAGATGAGTCACGAAGCTTTTTGTTATCGATATGACGCGATCCAAATCGAAGCTCTTCGAGCTTCATCTTAAATAAGACCAGGGGCATCGGCGTTGCATCGAAACGGGCAACAGGATTTACTTTGATCTTCTGTTCTACGGGAGCGATATCTTTCGCTACAGAGATCGAATCCTTTCTTACTTTATCGAAGAGCTTATTGATCTCCACGTCGTAAGCCACCAGCTTTTCGCGGAAGGGTTCTACTTCGTTCTGGATCTCATGAAGCTCGCGTGACGACCATTCACCAAAGTTCCAGACTTTAAGATCATCGGCATAGAAATCCGGGAGGCCCTGGCCATCCTCTTTGAAACGCTCGATCTTTCTCGCGTTGAAATTCTGATTGTAATTCGTTTTGCCCATCGATGAAAGCGTCGTCTTGTACGCATTGAACATCAGTATGCACGAATCGTAAGTGGATTGAAGGGCAGTAAGCGCCTCAATGGTCTTTGAATCGGATTGGAGCAGGAATTCTTTTTCCGAGGGAGCGCCTTCTTGCAAAGTTTTGAATGCAACAGAACCCTGCTGGTATAAACGTTCCCACGATACGAACTGGGAACGGAGTGCTTTAACTTTGTCTTTGCGCGTCTTTACCTCCCCTACCTTCTTCTCGATGTCGAGGTGGATGTCGGATATCTTGATCCCAAATTCGCCGGTACGTTGGTCGCGACGGCTATAAGCCTGGTAATATTCGTCGTTGCGTTTGATCTCTTTCTCGGTGATGCCTTTGTTGGCCAGGTCGAAATACAGGACTGCTGAATCGGCGTTCGAAGCCACAATATCTGCTTCCTTTAGGACGTCGGCTTTAAGACATTTTTCGTGGAGAATGAAGCCCATGAACAGGTGCGCGTTCGGGTTATCATCGTTCTCTTTCAGATACTTGCGGAGGAAAGGTTCGGCATCTTTGAACTGCCTGGAGTCCAGTAAAACGAACAGGTCTTTGTACTTGATCTTTTGTCCAAAAACGCTTGCTGATGCCAGCGAACACAGGAAGAGGAGCGAAACGTAACGTTTCATTGATAATTTTTATTGCCCGAATTTATCAATTTACGGACATTTGCTGAAACAATCCAAAACCGTGCCTACGCCATGCTCCGGCAAGCGCAGGCCTGCCAACGATGCTGCTACGAATATTTAATTGGATCAAACCCATTCTCGGTGCCCTCATCGTGATCGCACTGCTCCAGGCAACGGGCCTGATGGGCAGCGTGTCGTATTACGCCCAGTCGGCACTCCTTAAGACGGGTGTACGCAACGCCAACGCCAAGCCGCTGAAGAACCCGGAGGCATTCGATTATAACTTCAAGCTCCGAACGGCTTCGGGAGAACGAGTAAGCTTCGAACAATACAAGGGCAAGGTGGTATTCCTGAATTTATGGGCGACCTGGTGCGGACCATGCCGTGCTGAGATGCCCACCATCCAAACGTTATATGAAAAAATGGACACAACCGGTGTCGAGTTTGTGATCTTATCAGTAGACCGCGACAGCGATGAGCCGAAGATCGCGAAGTATCTAAATCAATATCAATATACTTTTCCCGTTTATCGTCCATCAGGCACTCTTACATCGCAGCTCGACGTGCCTGGCATACCCACCACTTTTATCATCAACAAAGAAGGAAAGATCATTGCGAAGGAAGTGGGTGCTACAAACTTCGATACTCCGAAGTTCAGGAAGTTTCTTTTATCGCTCCTTTAACAAGAGCTCTTTTACCTTCTGCATTCCAGTACTCGCTTTCTCGGTAATGAAATGGACATGTGGTCCCGCCGAGACCTGTGGCTTGTTTGGATCGACAATGTATTTGCGAACTTCGCGGCGAACGTATTCGATAAGACCGGCAGCAGGATAAACAAGCATCGATGTACCGGCAACGATAAAGTAATCGGCTTCGCCCGCGATCCCGGCAGCTACTTCCATCATGGGCACCATCTCACCAAACCATACAATGTTTGGACGAAGCTGGGATCCTTTTTCGCAGAGATCGCCAAGCTTCAACTCCCAGCCTTCTATCTGGTAAACGAGGTATTCGTCGACTGTACTTCGCGATTCGAATAGACTTCCGTGGAGATGTATGACGTTCGAAGATCCTGCGCGCTCATGCAGGTTGTCGACGTTCTGCGTTACAACTGTCACATCGAAGTATTCTTCGAGCTCCGCAAAGACGTAGTGCCCTCGATTGGGTTCAACTTCGTGAGCACGCTTTCGTCTTTGATTATAAAATTCGAGAACCATGGCCGGGTTCCTCTCCCATCCTTCTGGTGTTGCAACGTCTTCAACACGATGTCCTTCCCACAGCCCGCCGGCGTCGCGAAATGTGGGAATGCCACTTTCCGCACTTATGCCGGCGCCGGTCAATGCAACAATCTTTTTCTTCATCACATTGCTTTCTTCTTCAATTGCCTGTCAAAGAAATCTTTCGCGCTATCAAATACGCGCGACCAGCTTTCATAGCGAAGGAACCCATGGATCTCATCCGGCAACACCAGTATCTCCACGGGTACATTCTTTTCTCTGAGTTTAGTAGCGAGGTCTGTCGTTTCCTGGAAGGCAACGTTGCGATCGTCGTCGCCGTGGATCATGAGAACCGGTGCGGTCCATTTTGAGAGATCGGACGAAGGAGATGATTTATAAGCGAGGTCCATATCGTTCTTGCCGATGCCCCATCCGCCACCGGGAGAAAATTCGCGAGCCCGGAACGCCCAATCGTGGACGCCATGAACATCGACGCCCGCCTTGAATAATTCGGGATTACGAGACAATCCCATCGCGGTCAGGTATCCGCCATACGATCCGCCCCATAACCCGACCTTGTTTGCATCTACTTCGGCGAGGCCCTGCAAGTATTTTCCGGCAGCAACAACATCCTGGTATTCACTCGCGCCGCGCGGGCCTTGTGTTTTAATTCTTCTGAAATCTTTTCCGTAGCCTGTACCACATCTGAAGTTTACGGATATCACGGCATAACCCTGGTTGGCGAGATACTGGTTGAACGCATAGGTGTTGATATAATAATCGCTGTAATGATATCCGAGCAACATCTGACGGATGGGACCGCCGTGCATGAACACAACGCCCGGACGTTTGCCTTGCATGTTCCTGTTGATGAACAACTGCGCATGAATTTCCATACCATCCGCCGACTTGATGATCACCGGTTCGGGTTTCACAAAGTCATTGGGTGAATAGACTGCGATCTTCTGTGGATTCATTTGCACTGTTGTCTTCGCAGCTTCTTCAACACGCACGAGTGTTTTAGAAGTATTGTAAGTCGACTTAAAACAATACAATGTATTTCCCCCGAACATCGGGTTTGTTTCGATGCCATCGCCGCTCGTTACTGCTTTGACTGCACCTGTAGCAACGTCCGATTTCCAAATGTGCCGACGATCAACGTCTTCCCTGTTGCCGTCGAAATAGATAGAAGAGCCTGTGTTATCCAATACAAAGTTTTCCACTTCACCGTTGCCTGGTGTGATATCCTTCAGATCGCTGCCGTTCGGATTCATCGAGAACACATGATTCCATCCTGTGTGCTCGGAGAAGAAAAGGATCCGACCCGTCTTTGTCCATGCGAGTGGTGTGTTCACGTACCATTGCGAAAAACCACCGTCATCTGAGGGCGATTGCCACACAATGCTTCCCTTGCCGGTCTTTACGTCGGCAACAACGATCGAGAACCTCGTACCGCCTGTGATATTGCTGAGCTCATCTACTTTGGTGCCGGGAGTGCGTATGAACGCGACTTGGTCGCCACCGGGTGACCATACGGCGTAGTCGTCGTTACTTACATCGGGTGACATCCATGAGATCTTTTTCGAATCCAGGTTATAAACGCCGATGAATGAGTGATCGCCGCGATCGCTTGTAAAGAGAACGCTTCGTCCGTCGGGAGAAAATTTGGGACTTGTATTAGTGCCCCGCGCAACGAACAATTGCTTCGGTGTTGAATTGACATCGAGTGTTGACTCAAAGATCTGTCCATCGCGACTGAAGAGGAACTTAAGGCCGTCTTTGAAGAACACGGGGCTGCTGCCTTTGGTGATCTTCGCGGGTGGGCTGACAACACGCGAAGTGATGTCCTTGAACCAGATGGCTTGTTCGGGACCTTCGGCGAGGCTTGCAGGATTGGCGAAGCTGCCTCGCACGTAGAGCATGATGGTTCCGTTCGGACTGAATGTTATCTGGCTGATCTCCTGTCCGTCGTCTTGCGTGTAGGTTGTGAGTTGCTTTGCGATGTCGTTGCCCGACCTGGTCAGGATGTTCCGTTTGCCATGATCGTTGATCACCCACGCGATGGTTTTACCGTCGGGTGACGATGCGAAGTTGGATTCGATCGGGTGGCTGATGAATTTTTCGAGCTCGGGTGATTGAGCATAAGCGAGTGTGCTTATACCAGCAAGAAGTGTGAGTATGAATCGTTTCATGAATGAAAGTTATTCAAAAATGTTCGACGTTCGAGGTCCGGGGTTCGAGGTTCGCCCGGATTTCCGTACAATCATCGAATTACGGAGTCAATCCATTCATTTGACGTCGAGATGCGGGCAAGGGCTGCCACGGATCCATATTTGATCTGCCTGTTCAATCCACCTGAAACAATTCCAACGAGAAATACTTCGTTGTTGATAGTTACAAAAGTGCCTCCTCCGCTGTCGCCCTTCGATCCACCGACTTCCAGGTCTAACGGGGTCGACGAGCCCAGTACGTTAACGCTTTGATCGGGGCTATCGAAATCAAAAACCAAAACCCGATCGCTGAATGTTCGACCTTCGAACGCGCCACCGGCTGCGTCGATCATATTTTGTCCACCAAGTCGTTCCGCAACACGCGGAGTGAATAGTCCGGTCAATCCATTTCCTGTATATCCATACCCGATTTTTGTAACGACAAGTCCCACTTCGCGATCGTCGTAGTATCGACTGGCAGGTTTCACGTCGGTAACGGGTGTTGTAAGCTCAACGAGAGCAAGATCGAACCCGCTCCATTGTCGTTCAGTTGCGTCAGGTTTTAGTCCCGGATGAAAGATCACACGTGTGCCTTCATAAATTTTATCGCCGAACTTCCAGTACGAAGTGTCGGTAATAAAGTGCGATGCGGTTAACACCCACTTCGGTGCGATAAGCACACCTGCGGCGTAATCGGTACCCGTTGGGGTTGATGAATAGCGGCCCACGCAGGCATATTCGGGCCGGGCTCCAAGCTCACGGTATTTTTCTATCGTAACATCGTGGCGGATCATTCCGAAAGGCATGATCGCCAATAAAGCGAAGAGTGATCTCATGAGCAACGAAACGATGCGTGGAGTGCGTTGTTTCGCGATCGATGATATCTGGGTCGAGACTTCCTAATTAAGGTTCTAAAGCCGGCAAATATGGTTTCAATTTTTTCGTAACCACATCGCTTGCCAGTGAAACTCGGGGTTCAGACTTCGCAGTAAAAGCGTGTCGCCTTTTAAAACGAATTTTCTTTTGAACTCAACCGGGGTTTTTTCAGGCCTCAGATTTCCTTCGACGACATGAGTGACGATACCCTGGTCGGGATCAACGGAATAGCTTCCAAAATACGCATCATAGGTATCGATGATCTTCTGTCGTTGTTCCGAAGTCCATGTATTATCACCGAATCCCAGCCCGGATGAAACCCCGTCGTATTGCATGATAGAATCAGACATGATAGGTTGGCGTCGACCACGAAGCAGGACATTGACGCTGACATCGCCTTCATTCGTATAAATAAGCATGCCGTCGACATCCTTGTCTTCAAGGACCACTTTTCCTTGATCATCGAGTTGCTGGTCGGCGATGAATTGCCAGGTGCCTGTAATTTTCTGAGGATCGCTACAGGATGCAAGGCCGAGTGCCACGAGGAGATATACAAATGACTTCATCTCATTAATTTAATAATGAAATCCTGAAGATCATGAAGACGAGCAAAGTGTTCGGATGTCGAACGCTTTGTTGCCGAGGAGGATCTTACTCCGAAGGGACAGAAGGCTTGCAAGAGACTATGATTTTGTCGAAGCGGAATTGACAGGATACATTTTTTGAGTAACTTTGAATCCTCTGGACTTAAGGAGTTGTACGGCTCCGGCAGCCCGGACAAAATCCTCGGTTTGGAACCGGGGTATTTTTTTATAAGCGGACGATACCATCTGGATCAGCTACCCTTGATCTAAACAAACAAGTCGCAAGTTTTCGATCGAAAATTCGATCAGCATTATATTTCTTTCTTGAACCCACAGGGAAAATCTTTTCCTTCAGTGAGTATGCGACGACGTCTGCCGATTGGATGAACATCGAATCACCTGATATCCGAAAAATTGGGTCTTCAATGACTCGATCGGTTTCGAAAATGTATGAGGCCCTTGACGAACTCCTTCGGTCGAGAAGCGATAACGGGTATAGTTTTCTTCGATCGCGCGAATGAGAGGAATACAACTGCGCACGTAAGGATGCTTATGGGGACGGGCACAAAAAAAGTGGATGCATCCATACTGGATAGGATTGTAAACTCCAGCATCTCCGCTTTCATCGGCATAACAAAAGTGCATCTTGTTTTTTAAGCCCGAACATCCATAAAATGAACATCCCTTCCTCGGCAATCCGCCCGGGATTGTCTGGTTTCCCTGACCGCTATTTGACGATCATGTCATAAAAAAACTTTTCGATCTTGATCAAATGATGACTATAGTCTTCAATGCTTCTTATTGACCCTCAATAGATTGCCTATGTGGAGCTGGATCTACCAAACGTGTTTGGAGAAGAGCTGCGCAACCGCCGAGAAAGTGCTGGTCTGTCGCAGGAAGAGCTCGCATGGAAAGCAGACGTCGATCGATCGTACATCTCACAGATCGAATTGGGTAAAGCCAATCCTACTATAGATATTTTTTACAGGCTGGCTGAGCACATCAATGTAACTCCGGGAGAATTCACTGAGGCTGTCGATAATAAGTTAAAAGAATCACCCAGGTATTCATGGCTTCATAAAAACAGAAAGCCCGAATGATTCTCCGGGCTATCTGCTATTGAATTCCAAATGTCCAGTTACGAAGCCTTCTTCTTAAAGAACCTTCCCTTCCTCTCCGGTGCCTTCTCCGCAAGCTCAACGCATTCTTCAAGCGAAAGCTCTGCTGGCACTTTTCCTTTCGGGATCTTCACGTTCTTCTTGCCAGCCTTAATGTATGGACCAAATCTTCCATTAAGGATCAGTATATCCGGGTTGGATTCAAAAGTCTTTATGGTCTTATTGGCATCGGCGATACGCTTCTCCTGTATCAACTGCACCGCACGCTCGGGCGTAACGGTATATGGATCTTCTTCTTTAGGGATCGATACAAACTTCTTGTCGTGCATCACGTATGGACCAAACCTTCCGATGTTCACAACAACAGGCTTGTCTTCGAACATACCCATATCGCGAGGCATCTTGAAGAGCTCCAATGCATCTTCTATCGTAATGTTCTCCAAAAATTGTCCGGGACGCAACGGCGCAAACTTGGGTTTACCCTCCTTGCCATCCTCCGGGTTCTCCCCTAACTGCACGTAAGCGCCAAACCTGCCCAGCTTCGCATAGATCTTCAGTCCGTTCTTCGGATGAACACCCAGCTCACGAACCTTATTGGCAACCGACGATCTTTCGACTTTCTCAGTCTTCGAAACCACCTTGTGGAATGGCTTGTAAAACTGATCGATCATCTTATGCCATTCGAGCTTCCCGTTGGCGATCTCGTCAAATTCCTGCTCGATTTCCGCAGTGAACGAGTAATTGAGGATTTCCTCGAAATGCTCCACGAGAAAGTCGTTCACGATCATTGCCATGTTGGTCGGGAACAGCTTATTCTTTTCTGCACCGGTAATTTCGCTCTCCGAACGGGTGCTCACCTTATCGTCTTTCAGCTGTAAAACCTTGTAGGGACGCTCCGTTCCCTCGCGGCTCTCTTTAATAATATAGCCACGCTTCTGCACCGTCGAGATCGTGGGCGCGTAGGTCGACGGGCGGCCGATGCCAAGCTCTTCGAGCTTCTTCACCAGGCTCGCCTCCGTATACCTCGGTGGATGCCTTGTGAAGGTCTCTGTTCCAGTCATTTCCTCCAGTTTGAGGTCCTGGCCGACCTTCAGAGGCGGAAGCACCTTGCCACCCTGTTCCTCGTCGTCGTCGCCCTCGTCCTGCGATTCCATGTACACTTTCAGGAAACCATCGAATTTGATGACTTCGCCGGTAGCCTGGAGCTGTCGGTCGCTGGTTGAAATATTGATCGTTGCGGTCGTTTTCTCGAGTTCTGCATCAGCCATCTGTGAGGCGATGGCCCGTTTCCAAATAAGTTCGTACAGCCGGAGGCCGTTGCGGTCCATACCGGGGTCGGTCACCGAGAAGTCGGTGGGGCGAATCGCTTCGTGAGCTTCCTGTGCTCCCGACGACTTTGTTTTGAAACGGCGGTTATGTACGTATTCCTTTCCAAAAGCTGTTTCGATCTGCTTGGTTGCACCGCCGATAGCCTCCTCAGAAAGATTTACAGAGTCGGTACGCATATAGCTGATCTTACCGGCTTCGTATAGCTTCTGTGCTACGACCATTGTTTGTGAAACAGAGAAGCCAAGTTTACGACCTGCTTCCTGTTGCAGCGTTGATGTTGTGAATGGAGGAGCAGGTGATTTCTTGCCGGGCTTCTTTTGCAGATCGCCGATCGTGAATTGAGCACCGACACATTGCTCGAGGAACTCGAGTGCTTCTTTCTCCGAATCAAATTTATGTGGCAGATCAGCAAACAACTGCTTGCCTTTTCCGAGATCGAAGATCGCAGTGACTTTGAAAGATGACTTCGCTTCGAATCTGTCGATCTCTCGTTCGCGCTCAACAACCAGTCGTACAGCGACGGACTGAACGCGACCCGCAGAAAGACCGGTCTTGATCTTCTTCCAAAGTATCGGCGACAATTCGAAACCAACAAGACGATCAAGGATACGACGCGCCTGTTGTGCATTAACCAGATCGATATCGATGCCGCGTGGTGACTTCAATGCATTTTGAATTGCATTCTTCGTGATCTCGGTGAACACGATGCGTCTCGTGTTTTTATCGTTCAGATCGAGAACTTCTTTCAAGTGCCATGCAATAGCTTCTCCCTCGCGGTCATCATCGGATGCGAGGTACACCATTTCGGCCCCCTTCGATAACTGCTTAAGTTTCGTGATAACTTCTTTTTTATCGGGACTTACTTCGTAAGTAGGCTCGTAGTTATTTTCGAGATCGATAGACCCATTTCCTTTGGGCAGATCACGCACGTGTCCCATGCTCGACGCAACGGTAAAATCTTTACCGAGATAGCCTTCAATGGTTTTCGCTTTAGCCGGAGACTCAACAATAACAAGATTCTTTGACATGCTCAGTTTTTTGGAATGAGGGCTTCAAATATCCGATTTTTTTTACAATCGCAAATTTTGGCCATTTTGTTCGACGTTTTGTTCAATGCGTTATGGAGTGTTAGAGTAAATGATTTTCAGTCACTTAACTACATTTGTGCACTCGATGAAACATCTTATTCTTATACGTCATGCAGAAACTGCAGAAAAGGTAACCGGCCAGGCCGATAAGGACCGGGAATTGACCACATCCGGAATGCGCCAGGCAGCATCTGTCGGACAGTTTTTGAAGAGCCAATCCACTCCTATCGATATCATTATCTCGAGCGCAGCTTCGCGTGCAGCAACCACAGCGCAATTGATTGCAGAACAACTCAATCAAGAGAGCGATCTCATCGATATCGACGACGAATTGTACCAGGCATCTGTTGGTACGATGTTCGAAATGCTTCGTAACGGAGATCAGTATCATAACATTGCAATCGTTGGACATAACCCCACCATCAGTTATTTCGCCGAATTTATCACCGATGGCGAGGTAGATGAGATGAAACCCGCTACAGTATTGATCGTGAAATTGCCGATCGGGAACTGGAAAGAGTTACAGAAAGGGGTGGGAACACTGCTCGACCGTTTTGATGCGTGAAGGAGGTGAGGATGTGAAGAGGTGAAGAGGTGAAGAGGTGAAGAGCGCCGAAAGACAGACTCCTCATCTCTTCATCTCTTCCCCTCTTCATTTCCTCACATCATTTTTATTCGCTTTCTTTGACTTACCTAAATCGTACTCATGAGTGAGCCAACCTTCCTCGAATCAATAAGCGCGGGCATCAGTAATACTGCATCTTTTGTCTGGACTTTTGTACTCTTCCTGCTGATTCTTGGCGGTGTTTTCTTCCTCGTCTACTCCCGATTCATCCACTACCGATACTTCTCTCACGCGATCGCGGTACTCCGTGGAAAATATCATAACCCAAACGACCCGGGGCAGATCAGTCCCTACGAAGCATTGTCTACAGCCCTCGCATCAACGGTCGGCATGGGAAACATCGCAGGTGTTGCGGCAGCTATTTCTATTGGAGGACCTGGCGCATTGTTCTGGATGTGGGTAACAGCATTCGTTGGTATGTCTACCAATTTTTTTACAAGCACAGCGTCGGTCATGTATCGCGGAAAAGACTCTGCAGGCGTCGTGCAGGGCGGACCGATGTATGTTATCCGCGAAGCCTTCTCTCCTGCCTGGAAACCATTGGCAATACTGTTCAGCGTTTGCTGTTTGGTGGGATGTCTCCCGATATTCCAGGCCAATCAGCTTACACAAGTGATCGTTGATATCGGTATTCGCTCGAAAGATCTTAAAGATCATACATTCAACATCGGCGTTGAGATCAACACAGCAAAATTCATCATCGGCACCATACTCATGATCATCTCGGCTATCGTGATCATCGGTGGTATTCAACGTATCGGTCAATGGGCAGGCAAGATGGTGCCATTAATGATCATCATTTATTTCGGAGCGGTGCTCGTGATCCTTATCATGAACATTGGTGTTGTTCCTCATTATCTCTGGATGGTTATCACCGATGCATTTGCCGCAGACCACTATCGTGGCGAACCTGCATTGGGTGGAATTGTCGGTGGGTTGATCGTTACCGGTGTGCGTCGCGCCTCGTTCTCGAATGAAGCCGGTATTGGAACAGCGCCGATGGCTCTTGCCGCGTCACAAACTGCAGAGCCCATTCGCGAGGGACTAGTCTCCATGCTAAGCCCGGTTATCGATACACTGATCGTTTGTACATTGACCGCCCTGGCAATTCTGGTTACCGGCGTTTGGGACACAACAGGCGTCAGCGGTGTTACGCTCACGGTAAATGCTTTCGAAAATTCTTTGGGTGAAACCGGTAAGATCCTTTTACTGATCTCTGCTTTCTTCTTCGCAATCACGTCGCTATTCTCCTACAGCTACTACGGCAACAAAGCGATATCATTCATGTTTGGAGTAGGCGCCGGCAAGTGGTACGACTACTTTTACCTCGCTACGATAATTCTCGGTGCTATTGCGTCGATGGCGGATGTGATGAACCTCATCGATATCGCATACGCATTGATGGCAGTACCAACTATGTTGTCGGGATTTGTTCTCGCCCCGAAAGTAATGGCGGAAGCGAAATCTTATTTCCAGAGAATGACAGATCGTGGGGACTTGAAATAAGATTGATCATTGTTCATTGAACATTGACGATTTATCATTGCAATTGGTTCATTGGCTCAATGCAATGATCAATCTTAAATCGTCAATCGTCAATGATAAATCTTAAGACGCCAAAAGGCTCATCAACGTCGCATACGCATTGGTGCCAGTACCAACTATGTTTTCGGGATTTGTTCTCGCTCCGAAAGTGATGTAAGATTGATCATTGTTCATTGAGCATTGACGATTTATCATTGCATTGGTTCATTGTCTCAATGCAATGATAAATGATAAATGATCAATCGTCAATGATAAATCTTTAGGACGCCAAAAGGCTCATCGATATCGCATACGCATTGATGGCAGTACCAACTATGTTGTCGGGATTTGTTCTCGCCCCGAAAGTGATATAAGATTGATCATTGTTCATTGATCATTGACGATTGGCCATTGCATTGGTTCATTGTCTCAATGCAATGATCAATGATAAATGATCAATCGTCAATGATAAATCTTTAAGACGCTTTTGCTGTCGCTTCCGGCTGATAATCGAACAGATTATGATCCTTGATCGCCTCCTGGACCTTACGAGGAACGAACTTCTCCCATCCCTCATCACCCTTCTTGATCATTGCCAGCACATTATCAGAAATGATGTGAAGATTATTCACATTCGCATCCTGGATGTCTTCCAGCTTGTTGTTCTCGATCAGGTATCGGAACAGGCTTCTTAAGTTCACGGGTATCGTCTCCTCGAAATCTTTTAATGTAAAAAGATCACGGGAGTCGCGCTTCCATGCAGGATAGATATACAGCTTCACATTCGTTCCAAACAACGAACCAAAGCTTTCCATGATACCGCCGCGCAGGTTATCGTAAGTCTTCTCTTCAAAGATCTTTTGTAACGCATAGATACCAAGTATAATACCGATCTTCTTTCCCTTGGTGATCTTCGACAGGTAGTCGACAAGCCTGTAGTACTCGAAGTAATTCGATACGAGCACCGTTTGTCCTAACGAACAAATAATGTCGGCACGATGAAGAAAGTCCTTCTCGTCAATATTCCCGTCGGGACTAAGATCATTCAACGTCAACTCCGTAAGCACAACCATCTTCGAACGATCAACATCCGGCTCGTTTTTGAAGTGACGCCGTGACGTCAGCAGCATATCGACATTCACATGCGTTACAGGACGGAACCGTCCACGCAACACAAGAACATTCTTCTTATACAATACTTCCGAAGGCTGCATTACAGTTCCATCGGGGCCAAACATAGCCGCCTTCGTAAAGCCGCTCTTCACAAGCTTCAAAGCCATGAGCCTGTTATCGACGTGATTGAAATCGGGACCCGATAAGCGAAACACATCGATCTCGATACGGCGGGTCGTCAAACCATCGAGCAACGACATCATGATCGTTTCCGGGTTGTGTTCGAACATACAGCCGTAGATCATATTCACGCCCACAATACCGAGAGCATATTGCTGCTGGAGCGGATCGTTGTCGTGCAATTTTACGTGAACGACGCAGTCGTTGGGAGGCTTACCAGGCTGAAGCTGGAACCGAAGACCGATCCACCCGTGCCCCTGGTTGGTCCTGTCGTAGTTAAGAACCTCCACCGTATCGGCGAAGGCGAAGAATTGAGTCCTGGAAATGCGCTCTTCGAGTCGTTCAGGAAGCAAAGCATACTCTTTGTCGAGCATCGAGCTAAGCCTGTCTTCACACACGTAACGGTCGCAGTGACCGTAAATGGCGTCGCTGAACTTCATGTCATACGCTGAGATTGTCTTGGCGATGGTACCTGATGCGCCGCCCACCTTAAAGAAGTTGGCCGCTACCTCCTGTCCCGCCCCGATCTCAGCAAAAGAACCGTAAACTGCTTTCGACAGGTTGATCCTCAGTGCTTTTTCCTGGGTCGAAAGTTTCTTAGCATCTTCCATGATTGTAGCTCAACGTCAAAACGTATTCAATTTATATAATAATGTGCGTGGGAACATGTGTGTAACCCACTTTTGACAATTTTAGTTTATCGACCTATTTTGCGCCCGGTCGCACTTAAGCTCGATTTAATACCCACGCAAACGAATGTCAGACAACAGAGGTAATTTTTCCGGACGCATCGGATTCATCCTGGCCGCCGCCGGTTCCGCAGTAGGACTTGGTAACATTTGGAAGTTCCCCTACCTCGCGGGACAAAACGGTGGCGCCGTATTCCTGGTAGTCTACCTTATTTGTGTGTTTTTGCTCTGCTACCCCGTGATGGTAGGTGAGATTGCAATCGGTCGCGCTGCAAAGTCCGACGCCAACGGATCGTACACGAAGCTTGGCGGCAAGCGCTGGGGATATCTGGGAACCTTCGGCATTCTCGCCGGTATATTCATCCTCTCCTTTTATAACGTGGTTGCAGGCTGGGCCTTCGGTTATTTTCTCGAGATCTCGTTCGGAGACCTTTTGAACGAACCCAACTTCGGAAGCTTCTTCGGAAATTATGTTAACGATATCGTTGACTTCAGCAGCTTCGGAGGATTCATCACTTCGAATCTTGTTTTTTCTTTCATGTTTATGGTGATCACAGCGGTGATCGTATCGCAGGGCATCCAGGGCGGTATTGAAGCTGCGAACAAGATCATGATGCCTGGATTATACATCATCCTTATCGGTTTGATCGCTTACAGTCTCACGCTACCCAACGCAAGTTCAGGGGTCAGATTCTATCTGGTTCCCGACTTCAGTGAGCTCCGCATACAAACCGTCTTCGATGGATTGAAACAGGCCTTCTTCTCGCTGTCGCTTGGTATGGGTTGCCTCATCACTTATGGCTCTTATTTAAAGAAGACGGATAATATTTCGAAGTCTGCCGCGGTGATCTCGATCGCCGATACATCGGTGGCCTTTCTCGCAGGTCTCATGGTGTTCCCGCTCGTGCATTTCTTACAGTACAAGCTGGGTGTGGACAACGTTGCTACTGCGGGTCCTCCCCTGATCTTCATGGTGCTTCCACAGATCTTCAGCGAAATGGGTCCAGTGCTTGGACGGATAGTTGGTGGTTCCTTCTTCCTGCTCGTATGCTTTGCAGCGCTCACTTCTACAATCTCGTTGCTTGAAGTACCCGTAGCTTATGCGGTCGATTCGAAAAAACTGCCGCGCAAAACGATGGTGTGGGTCCTCGCAGGTTTGATCTTCGTGCTGGGTATCCCAAGTATGGTGAGCCAGGGATTAGTCCCATTTCTCAACAAACTTCCCTTCTATCCTTTTATCGGCGAGAACAAACAGGACTTTCTCACATTCGTGGCG
The DNA here is from genome assembly GCA_964490505.1 of uncultured Ohtaekwangia sp. Classification (GTDB taxonomy): domain Bacteria; phylum Bacteroidota; class Bacteroidia; order Cytophagales; family Cyclobacteriaceae; genus ELB16-189. The sequence continues at coordinate 222,623 of CAZBCP010000008.1, forward strand.
GATATGTGCGACATAAGCCTCGTGATAGGTGGATGTTTGATGTGTATCTTCATCTCCCGTCGATGGAAGATCGAGAATCTTCACAAAGAGATCGAAGAGAGCGACGAAGGTTATTCAACTTCGTTCCTGAAAAAATACCTCACGGTCACGATCAGTTACGTAGCGCCGGTGCTGTTGAGTATTCTCTCGGTGCTGGTGATACTCGAAAAATTCTTCGGACTCTCAAACCTCCTTTAACCCCTTCGCCCGTTACCCGTCGCCCTCAATCAACCCAATCCGCTACAAACAAATTTGTATTGCGGGTTCCGCCATTATTCCGATTCGATGAGAAGATGATCTTCTTTCCATCAGGTGAGAACATGGGGAATGAATCAAACACCTTGTCGTAAGTGATCTGCTCCAGGCCGCTTCCATCGGTGTTGATCATGAAGAGGTTGAATTCAAAGCCGCGTTGTCCCTTATGGTTCGAGCTGAAGATGATCTTCTTGCCCGAAGGATGATAGAACGGAGCCCAGTTCGCTTTGCCAAGCGTTGTAAGCTGCTTGAGGTTCTTACCATTAACATCTACAGTATAGATCTCCATCGCTGTGGGCGCAACCAATCCCTGTTTCAAATAATCCATATACTCTTTCTTCTCTTCTTCGGTCTTGGGTCGCGAAGCGCGGAATACCAATTTCTTTCCGTCCGGTGAGAAGAACGCACCGCCGTCGTAACCGATCTCGTTCGTTATTTGTTTTACTTTCTTTGTTTTCACGTCCATGATATAAAGATCGAGATCACCATTGCGTGTCGATGTGAACACGATCTTCTTGCCATCCGGCGATACCGTTGCTTCAGCATCGTAGCCTGGTGTATTCGTCAACTGTTCTTTGATCTTTCCATTGAGATCAGCTACGAAGATGTCGTAAGTGTCGTAGATAGGCCACAGGTACTTGCCGCCTGGCACTCGTGCAGGCTCGGGTGGACAATCCTTCCCACCAAGATGTGTCGAAGCATAGATGATCGACTGGTTGTCCTTCAGGAAATACGAACAGGTAGTTCTTCCTTCTCCGTTGCTGATCATGTGCGGCTTGTGACCATCACGCAGATCTTCGCCAACAACAGGCATGTAAAAGATCTGGTCGCAGTTAACACCCCAGCTCTTATTGTTCGACTGAAATGTGATCATCTTGCTGTCGAAGCTCCAGTATGCTTCGGCATTGTCGGCGCCAAACGTTAGCTGACGGAGACCTTTAAGATGTTTTTCCTGTGGGTAACGAAGGGAATCTTGCGCAAAATTTTGAATTGAGAGAAGACAAAAGAAGACGACGGCTATTGATCTCATAACAGTTTTTTGAGGCCGCCAAAATAATAAAATTAGGCGGCTTTCGGCTTAGCTGCTGCTTCCTCTTCTTTCAAAATACGGCGAATGATCTTGCCCACATTCGATTTCGGAAGATCGTCACGGAAAACAACGTATTTCGGTACTTTGTAGTTGGTCATGTTCTTGTGACAATACTCGATCAACTCTTTCTCAGTGAGTGTCGGGTCTTTCTTTACGACAAACACTTTTATGACTTCTCCGGACTTTGCATCGGGTACACCGATCGCAGCCACCTCGCGTACTTTTGGATTGCTTGCAATCACGTTCTCTATCTCGTTCGGGAACACATTGAATCCGGACACTTTGATCATGTCCTTCTTACGGTCAACTATCTTGAAGAAACCCTTTTCGTCCATCACACCAATATCGCCGGTGCGGAACCAACCGCCAGGGAAGAACACACCTGTATTATCTTTCTGCCAGTAGCCGCGCATAACCTGCGGTCCACGAGCACAGATCTCTCCCGACTCACCTGGAGCAACCTGGTTCCCATTGTCATCGAACAAAGCCACCTCGGTGCTCGGCATCGGAACACCGATCGTTCCTAACCGATGTGTTCCATCGAGAGGATTGCAGCACAACACTGGCGATGTTTCGCTCAGTCCATATCCTTCGACTAACGGGGTGCCGGTGACTTCAAGCCACTTCTTTGCAACAACATCCTGCACGGCCATGCCGCCGCCGACTGCACCATGAAGGTGACTGAAGTCGAGCTTCGCGAATTCAGGGTTGTGCAGAAGACCGTTGAACAACGTATTCACGCCTGTGAGGATCGTAAACTTATGTTTGTGAAGCTCTTTACAGAAACCAGGAATGTCGCGAGGATTGGTGATCAACACATTCTTTACACCAGATGAATACATCAATGTTCCATTCACGCTTAGCGCGAAGATGTGATACATCGGTATAGCTGTGATGATGATGTCCTTCTGGTCTTTGCTCATGTATGGCTTGAACCATTCGGTGATCATTTGGTTGTGAGCGATCAGGTTCCTGTGCGACAACTCTGCTCCCTTCGAAATGCCGGTTGTTCCCCCGGTATATTGGAGGACTGCAACGTCTTCTTTATCAATAGCAGGTTTATCGAGCTTTAGAGACTTTCCTTTTTTGAGAGCGGCTTTGAATGAGATGGAATTCGGAAGATTGAATGCCGGTATCATCTTCTTCACGTTCTTCACGACGAAGTTCACCAGGGCGCCTTTCAATGTTCCCAGCATGTCGCCCATGTGAGTAACGATCACATGCTTTGCGTCGGGAAGCTTGCTTATGATCTCTTCGAGGTTCTTGGCAAAGTTGGCTACGATAATGATCGCCGACGCACCAGAGTCTTTGAACTGGTGTTCCATTTCTCGCGGCGTATAAAGTGGGTTGGTATTAACGACAATCAGGCCGGCCTTCAGAGCTCCGATAAAACACACAGGAAACTGAAGCAGGTTTGGCATCTGGATGGCAATGCGATCTCCTTTTTTAAGACCAAGCTCCTTCTGGAGATAGGCGCCGAAAGCAGTCGAAAGCTCATCAACCTCGCGGAACGTCAGTTGCACGCCCATGTTCTCGAAAGCAACCCGGTCGGCATACTTCTTCGAAGCGTCGTCGAACAGTTCGACCAGCGAGTTGTATGGAAGAGGACCAATTTCTTTTGCAACAACGGAGGGATAAGATGACAGCCAGGGGTACTCTTTCATAATGGAATCGTTTGAATTGATCCCAATTTAGGTTCCTTCCTCCTCAAACGAAAAAAACCCATCCCAATTTCTCAGGACGGGCTTTCCCTAAAATTCCTAGCGGAAACGAAAAGAGCTGTAGAGGGAGGGGTCGAACCTCCACGAGGCAGTTAGCTACAGGGCATAAGAAAACTTTTTAGTGGTCAACCCATTACCCGGCGTTTATCCCGTTATCCTCACCCCCGAGACAGGAGGGCTTGTCTGCCAATTTCAACACCCTACAGTGTTAAGCTCAACCTTCTGTCGAGCGCGATTACGATACAAATCAACGTAAGACTCGTTACGCTTTCAATAAATACATCTATTTTATGTATTATTTTTAAAAATATATCTCGATTTTTGAATAGATATTAACAAAAGCAGCCAATGTCCTCAAAAAATTACGAAATCGACAATACCGACCTCAAGATCCTGGAGATCCTCACCCAGGACGCCAAAAAACCGTATACGGAGGTCGCGAAGAAAGTCTATGTTTCACAGGGAACCATCCATGTGAGAATGAACAAGATGGAAGAAGCCGGCATCGTGGAGCGTACCACCCTACGCCTCAACTACTCGAAGTTGGGTTATGATATCACGGCGTTCATCGGTATCTTCCTGCAAAAGAGCGCGTTGTACGAAAAAGTACTAACCGAGCTCAAGAAGATCCAGGAGATCACCAACATCCACTACACCACCGGCAACTACTCGATGTTCGTGAAGATCCACTGTCGCGACACCAACCACCTCAAGGAAGTACTCCACGACAAGATGCAACAGGTTGAAGGTATCGAACGAACAGAGACTATGATCTCACTGGAAGAAAGTCTCGATAGAAACCTAAAGCTCACCGAATGAAACGACTGTTGTCTTGCATGATCATCGCCGCTGCAATTACCTCGTGTACCGGCGACCTGAGACAATATCAAAAGTTCGAAAACTCCGCCATGTCAGCAGTACACGTGCCGTTGTACGAAGGCATTACGGACATCATGCGCGACAACTCCTTCAAATCATTGAAGCCAGGAACAGAAGTGTACCTCACGGGCGACAGCGCCGTTGGCAACAACATTCCATACGTTAAGATCACATGGGCCGACTCATCCGCATATGCCCGCGCCGACATGCTCATGCCCCGAGGACGATGGGCCGTATTAACGGCCAACAATTCATACGACGACATCGTGCTGTACGACAGCCCCGCCCTCACCAACAAAGTTGAAACCATCAATGACAACTGGCAATTAACAGTTGCCGGCGAAGCGCTTGGAAATGCAACACCGGTACTTTATCAAGCCATGGGCGGCGTGCAACGGATCGCGTATATCGAAAACGAGAATGCATTGACAGACCAAACGAACGTAGATTTTTATAATGCATTCTTCGAAGCGCAGAGCCAACATCAACAGGGAAATGACGAGCCATTGAAAGACCTGGCCAACAACGCGACATACAAGACCTTGAAGATCTACACGTGGCACGAAGGCGCGTTGGGCGTTACGTATGGCGAAGACAGCGATCCCGGTACCGAAGGCGAAGAAGAAGGTGATAGTCCATACGCCGAAGGCGATGCAGAGTATGGCGACTACGATGATCCCATGGAGAATATGGCTCGTGAGCACGATTGGGTACTCGGTGAAAACATGCTTACAGATGAAGAAGCACCAGGCACGATCAAGAAGTATTTCGTGTTGGAAGATGGAACCGAAATAAGCGCGGAGGGTTCCAGGATATCAAACGGTTATCCCTATCGCGATACCGATGCTATCTCCACCAAGATGGTGAAGCGCGTTCGCTTCGAATTAACATTAAAAGAAAAAACCTCTGTTCGTTTCGATGTTGCCACTTTCGCCGGTATGGGCTCTGAATACAACACCGAATTCACCAAGCAATACGACGGCGAGGCCGGAAAATCCTACTCGGTCATTGTCGAAGAAACTCCCGCCAACACCATGATCCTTTGCTCGGTTATCCGAGTAGACGTTACGGCCGCCGGTGCGACAGCAGCCGCAACAATCACCGGCGAATGCGGAGATTAAAATTCCGATCATGCGAGCGTCAAGAACCATTTACATAATAGCTCTCATTCTTGGCTCGTGCAGTGGCAATAATCAAAACACTGCTCAAGAAGAGCAGCGATCACAAGACACAACATCGCAACCTGCAGCGGATCCAGCTCCCGCACCAACCAGGCAGGTAGTTGATGAAGCTGCAACGGCTCAAGTGCCAGCGTTCGATTCTTATGCCGACTTCATGAAGCCACTGGAATGGACTTACAATGAAAGCGACGATATTGTTGAAGCGGGAGAGATCCCCGGCGAAATAGCTGTCACCATCGTATTCCAGGATGGCGATGAGATCGACGCCAGCGACTTAAGCCTGAAAAACAAGTTTGTTGACTCTCCCGAGTTTGCCGATCGTGCCATCAGTGAGATCAAATTCATGCTGGCCTCGGAGAAAAAGGTGGATATGGGCTTTGAACTGCTCGCAATGTGGAACGAAGACCCTTCGACGGTCAAATACCTTCACGTATATAACTTCTCCAACGTAGAGCCGGGCACCGAGACGGGCGTGGCGGTCGAAGAGGACCGCTTCGATACTGGATCGACCCTCCTGTGCGCGAGCTACCGGTTGACCGTGTACGCCGACTTCAAACACACGATTGTTACGGTTAACGGGGCGTGCGACTGACCGTGGAACAAAATTCACAACCATTTGAACCTTAAAAGCCGACTTTTGTTAGTAATTTTGAGGTTTATTATTTAAAATCGGTCTAAATAGGTTTCATGAGCAAGGACAACCAGGTACTGGAGGAGTTCACATCCAAAGAATACGAGCACGGCTGGACAGTGAATTTCGAAACCGACGCTGCCCCAAAAGGGCTAAGTGAGGACATTGTCCGCTTTATCTCGAAGCGCAAAGAGGAACCGGAGTGGCTGTTGAACTGGCGCCTCGAAGCCTACCGTCGCTGGACCACCATGAAGGAACCCCGGTGGGCAAATGTTTCCTACCCTCCTATCAACTACCAGGACATTATTTACTACTCGGCACCCAAGCAAAAGGCTGCGAACAAAAGTCTCGGCGACGTAGATCCTGAATTGATCAAGACATTCGAAAAGCTCGGCATCAGTCTTAACGAGCAAAAGAGATTGACCGGCGTTGCAGTCGACGCAGTTATCGACAGCGTTTCGGTTGCGACCACTTTTAAAGACAAGCTTGCGGAGCTCGGTATAATCTTCTGCTCGTTTAGCGAAGCAGTGAGAGAACATCCCGAGCTCGTGAAGAAATACCTGGGCAGCGTCGTGCCTGCGAACGACAACTATTTCGCAGCTCTGAATTCTGCGGTATTCTCAGACGGATCCTTTGCTTACATACCGAAAGGTGTTCGTTGCCCGATGGAACTTTCTACATACTTCCGGATCAATGCAGCAAATACAGGTCAGTTCGAAAGAACGCTTATCGTTGCCGAAGAAGGATCGTATGTTAGTTACCTGGAAGGCTGTACAGCGCCGATGCGCGATGAGAACCAGTTGCACGCGGCCGTTGTGGAGCTGTATGCAATGAAAGACGCCGAGATCAAGTACTCAACAGTGCAGAACTGGTATCCGGGAGATAAAGAAGGTAAAGGCGGTATCTACAACTTCGTTACAAAGCGCGGACTTTGCGCTGGCGACCATTCGAAGATCTCGTGGACACAAGTTGAAACCGGATCGGCGATCACATGGAAATATCCTTCATGTATTTTAAAGGGAGATTACTCGTCGGGCGAGTTCTATTCGGTAGCTGTTACAAACAACTACCAGCAAGCCGATACAGGAACCAAGATGGTTCACATCGGTAAGAACACCCGGTCTCGAATTGTTTCGAAAGGTATTTCCGCCGGTAAGTCACAGAACAGTTATCGTGGACAGGTTCACATCATGAAGCGCGCAGCCAATGCGAGGAACTTCTCGCAATGCGATTCGCTGCTGATGGGCGACCAGTGTGGCGCACATACATTCCCTTACATCGATGTCGAGAACAATACTGCGCGGATAGAGCACGAAGCAACGACTTCGAAGATTGGTGAAGACCAGATCTTCTATTGCCTGCAGCGCGGTATCGACGAAGAGGCAGCCGTTGCGTTGATCGTGAACGGCTATGCAAAAGAAGTATTGAATCAATTACCGATGGAGTTTGCTGTAGAAGCACAGAAGCTGCTGGCGCTCACTCTTGAAGGTTCCGTAGGGTAACACATAGACACATAGACACATAGGGCACATAGGCACATAGAATACATAGAATGCTTAAGATAAATAATTTACAAGCTCGTGTTGCTGAAAAGCAGATCCTCAATGGGATCAATCTCGAAGTAAAGGCGGGTGAAGTTCATGCGATCATGGGTCCCAATGGTTCGGGGAAAAGCACGTTAGCTTCCGTTCTGTCGGGAAGAGAAGACTATGAAGTTACCGGGGGCTCTGTATCGTTCCTGGGCAAAGACCTGCTCGCTATGGCTCCCGAAGAGCGAGCGCGCGAAGGCGTGTTCATGGCATTTCAATACCCCGTTGAGATCCCGGGTGTAAGCACGATAAATTTCATGAAGACGGCGCTGAACCAGATCCGCGAGCATCGTGGTCAACCTACTGTGGATGCCGTGTCGTTCCTCAATCTAATGAAAGAGAAAGTGAAACTGGTTGAGATCGATCAGTCTTTGCTTAACCGTTCTCTCAACGAAGGGTTTTCTGGTGGTGAAAAGAAACGCAACGAGATCTTCCAGATGGCAATGCTGGAGCCTCGCCTCGCTATACTCGACGAAACCGATTCAGGCCTCGATATCGATGCGCTCCGGATCGTATCCAATGGCGTAAATAAGCTCCGCTCGAAAAACAACGCCATTATCGTGGTAACCCACTACCAGCGCCTGCTCGACTACATCGTTCCGGATTTCGTACACGTGCTCTACAAGGGCCGTATCGTGAAGTCAGGAACAAAGGAACTTGCCCTGGAGCTCGAGGCTAAGGGTTACGATTGGATCAAGAATGAAATGGCGCAGGTGTAAGCGATGAGCATGTTGGACCTTAAGACAATCAATCTCCCGACGAATAAAACGGAGGAATACCGCTTCACTCCTATCGCAAGAGTGTTAGAGAAAGCTTTTCCAAATGGATTTGGTCAGCAGACAGGAGGCAGCAGTCGGGAGACTGGAAGTATCGATCAGTTTTTAATTCCGGGTCTTGATTGCTCGGTAATAACTGTCGTTGATGGCGTCTACGACGGAACAACAGAATCCAATCCATCAACCGATGTTTTCGATCAATTGAATGCATCGCTCTCCAAAGGCGTGTTTCAGATACGCGCTTCTGAAAAACCGGTACTCCTTTTAAACATCAATACAGGTTCGTCCAACCTCCACAATCGTTTCTCAATTAAAGTCGAAGATGGGGCTTCTATCAGCGTCATCGAGAGAACGATCAATTTATCGTCATCGCCCCTCTTTCAAACGATAAGCCAGGAGATCTCCGTTGGCCAGAACGCGCGATTGGATTACTATAAGATCCAGGATGCGCAGAACATCATAGAGGTTTCAAATACAAGGATCGTTCAGAAAGACAAGAGCCATGTCAATACCTTCACGTTGCTGACCGACGGTACTCTTATCAGGAATAACCTAACCATTGACATCGACGGTGAGCACTGTGAATCGCATTTTCATGGATTGAGCCTGCTCAAGGGCGACACAATCGGCGATAATCATACAGTTGTCGATCATCGCCAGCCCAACTCATTCAGCAATGAATTGTATAAGGGCATTATGGACGACAAGTCGAAGGGTGTGTTCAATGGCAAGATCTACGTGAGGCCTCACGCTCAAAAGACTAACGCGTTCCAATCGAACCGCAACATATTGCTTACCGAGCAATCTACGATCAATACAAAGCCCCAGCTCGAGATCTGGGCCGACGATGTAAAGTGTTCTCACGGTTGTACAACCGGCCAGCTCGACGATGAAGCGTTGTTTTATCTTCAGTCGAGAGGTATTCGCAAAGACGATGCACGAGCAATGCTCTTGTATGCTTTCGCAATGCAGACTACGGAGCTTATTGCTCTTGAACCACTGAAGAATTATATCGACAAGCTTATCTCGAACAGGCTGTACGCACAATGAGCTCCACCACAACCATACCGTCGATCGACGTTGTAAAGCTCCGCGAAGAATTTCCGATCCTTCATCAAAAAGTAAACGGCCGAGATCTGGTTTACTTCGACAACGCCGCCACCACTCAGAAACCAAAGCAGGTTATACAAGCCCTCGTTGATTACTACCAGGGCTATAATGCCAACATCCATCGCGGCATTCATACGCTTGCAGAGAAAGCTACTCGTGCATTCGAAGACACACGCGAAGCTGCGAGGGCATTCGTCAATGCAAGAGAGAAAGAGGAGATCATATTCTTATCGAGAGGCGTAACCGAAGGCGTCAACCTGGTAGCGTACTCATACGGCAGAACGTTCATCAAATCGGGAGACGAGATCGTTGTCTCCGCGATCGAACACCACTCGAACATCGTTCCCTGGCAGATGGTGTGTGAGGAGAAGGGCGCGAAGCTGAGGGTCATTCCTGTCACCGACAACGGTGAGTTGATACTCGAGGAGTATTACAAGCTGCTCTCGCCTAAAACCAAAATGGTCGTATTGAACCACGTGTCGAATAGTCTCGGCACCATCAATCCCATTAAAGAAATTATAGCTGGAGCCCACGAAGCCGGCGCAGTTGTGTTGGTCGACGGTGCGCAGGCAGCCGCTCATATCAAGATAGACGTACAGGATCTCGATGTCGATTTCTATGCCATCTCGTCGCATAAGATGTACGGCCCTACCGGTGCCGGTGTGTTGTATGGCAAGCGAGAATTGCTCGAAAAGATGCCTCCATTCTTCGGTGGCGGCGAGATGATCAAACAAGTGACGTTCGAGAAGACAACTTATAACGATCTGCCCTATAAGTTCGAAGCCGGTACCCCTAACATTGCCGATACTATTGCATTGAAACCAGCGATCGATTTTATCAATCGCGTTACTAAAGACGCAATCGCCGCTCACGAACATGAGTTGCTGAAATATGCCACCAGCCAGGTAGGCAACCTGAAAGGCGTCCGATTGATTGGAACAGCCAGGAATAAAGTCGGGATCCTTTCCTTCGTAGTTGAAGACATCCACCATTTCGATATCGGCCAGATGCTCGACGCACGTGGTATCGCGGTTCGCACAGGACATCATTGCACCCAGCCGCTCATGGATCGCTTGAAGATCGAGGGAACGGTAAGGGCATCGTTTGCTGTTTATAATACGAAGCAGGAAATAGATCAATTGGTTGAAGGAATGGATCGCATCATTAACTTTCTTAAATAGGGTCAGTAGTCACGAGACAGAGTCAGAAAATGTCTATAAACGAGATACAGGAAGAGATCATCAGCGAATTTTCGCTACTCGATGGCGACATGGAGATGACGATCCTGTATATCATGGAGCTCGGCCAGAAACTTCCTCCGATCAAGGAAGAAGATCGTGTCGAAAGTAACGTGGTAAAAGGATGCCAGTCGACCGTTTGGCTGGTTGCCCGCAATGAAGACGAGAGGGTTTTCTTTGATGCCGACAGCAATACGGCTATCACAAAGGGCCTTGTGAGTTTATTGATCAGGATCTTCTCCGGTCAGGCTGCAACAGATATTCTCAATGCCGATCTGTACTTCATGAAGAAGATCGGTATGGAACGTTTCATCGGCACACAACGATCGAACGGTTTCGCAGCTATGATCAAGCAAATGAAGATCTACGCCCTTGCGTTCAAAACTAAAGCCGAAGTGAAATCATGAGTGAAGTAGTCGATACAAGTGTAAATCTTCGCGATAAGATAGTCGAAGCACTGAAGACAGTGTACGACCCTGAGATACCCGTAGATATCTATGAGCTGGGACTGATCTACGAGATCAACGTGTTCCCGGTGAATAACGTCTATATCCGAATGACGTTGACTTCTCCCTCCTGTCCTTCTGCGGAAGTGATTCCCGGCGAGGTAGAGCAGAAAGTAAAAGCCGTTGAGGGAGTTAACGATGTGAAAGTGGAGCTGACTTTCGATCCACCCTACTCGCAGGACATGATGAGTGAGGTTGCGAAGCTTGAACTAGGATTCATGTAATTTTGTTCTATAGGGTGAAATTGCAAAGTCATAAATCATAAAATCATAAATCGTAATTAAAGATATGTATCCCGAACAATTGGTTGCCCCGATGCGCCAGGACCTTACGGTAGCCGGTTTTGAAGAGCTCAAGACCCCTGACGAGGTTGTTAAGAAAGTAAAAGACCAGAAGGGAACTACCCTTTTGGTGATCAATTCAGTATGTGGCTGTGCTGCCGGTGCAGCCAGGCCAGGTGTAAAATGGGCCCTTCAGAATAGCGCCAAGAAACCCGATCACCTCGCGACGGTTTTCGCGGGTGTAGACAAAGAGGCCGTATCGAAAGCACGCGAGCTTACGCTACCATACCCTCCATCGTCGCCTTCGATCGCGTTATTTAAAGATGGGGAGCTCCTTCATTTCGTGGAGCGTCATCACATCGAAGGACGCAATGCACAGATGATAGGTGAACATCTTATCGAGGTGTTCGACGAGTTTTGTTAATGTCTGAAACGTCATCACCGCGAGAGCGGTAATGAGTGTTAAATTATGCAAGTAAAGGCTGGCTCCGCTCAAGGGTCAGCCTTTCTTCTTCCAGGTCCAGCTCATACTCAAGCTTGCGATGGACCTCATCGCCGATGGCATGTTTCTGACGAAGGTCAAGTATAAACTGCCGTTCCGCATTGATCAGTTCTGTTTGTATCCGATGGTATTCCTGGATCTGTTCATTGCTCATCTTTCGTGAATTCTCCTGCCTCATCTTTTCTATTCTCATCTCGTACTTCGCCTTGATCTGCGAAAGCACGCTATCGCTCAGCGATAACGAATAGTTCTCTTCGATATGTTCGATGATCGTTGATGCGACTTTCATTCGGGCGAAGGTCTCCTGCTGCTCATCGGTGCCATCAGGCTTTATGCCAAGCCACCGGATCAATGGCGGCAATGTAAGTCCCTGCAATACCAGCGTCGCGAAGATCACGGCAAACGTGATGAACAAAATGATATCGCGATTGGGAAAAGGCTTGTCGCCGATCGTCATCGGTAAAGCGAGCGCTGCTGCTAACGAAACAACACCGCGCATGCCCGACCACGCGATCACGGTCGTGTATCGTGGACTGAAATCGCGCTCGCGCTCACGAATGCTTCGGAATAACCATCGCGGCACGTAAGCCCCTGGGAACACCCAGATGACGCGCAGAATGATCGTGGCAAAAGAGATCAGCGCACCGTAGCCCAATGCTTCCAGCAATGTAAATTTTCCAAGTCCTTCGATGATCAGCGGCAACTGTAAGCCGATCAGGATAAAGATCAGTCCGTTGAGGATGAACATGATCGTTTCCCAAACATTGTATGCTTGCAGGCGGGCCTGGTGGTTAAAGATGACGGACGCCCTTGGGCTCAGGAACACTCCCGTTACAACAACGGCGAGCACACCTGACGCGTGAAAATGTTCGGCGGTGAGATACGATGCATACGGGGCTATGAACGTGAGCACGGTATCATTCGTCGGGTTGTTCGGCGTGAGCTTATGTATGTAATAAAATACAATGCCCATGGCGAAGCCGATGATGATGCCGAGGCCGGCAACGTAAAAGAAATTCACGCCGGCAAGCCAGAACACGAACACGCCCGATCCAGCCGCCGCGATGGCATACTTATAGGCGATCAGGCCCGTGGCGTCGTTCACGAGACTCTCCCCTTCGAGAATGGTGATAAGTCGTTTTGGAACACCAAGGCCCTGCGTGGCCGCCGTTGCCGCGACGGCATCCGGTGGCGAGATGATGGCTCCAAGAACAAACGATTCGGCCCAGCCAAAGCCGGGAATAAATTGGTGAGCGATGATAGCGACCATCGTGGTCGTGAACAGCACGCAGCCGATGGCGAGCAACGATATGGGCCGTATGTTCGCCTTGAAGTCAGGCCACGACGTGGTCCATGCCGCCGAATAAAGTACGGGCGGGAGGAAGATCAGGAAGACGAGGTCGGAGTCGAGTGTTATGTTGGGCAGGCCTGGTAGCAGACCGATGGCAATACCCACGAGCACCAACAGGATCGGGTACGGGACCTTGATCCGCTCAGTGAGTTCCGCGAGTGCCGTGATCACGGTCAGGAGGATAATGACGATCGTGATGTTGTTCATGAAAACTATTCGAGGCTACAATATATATTATATTTACCCCTCATGTCTTACGAGGAAGTCCTGAATTATATCAAAAAAGAGATCGCGGAGGAAACAAAATTCCCGATAGAAAAGATCGATGCCGACACGTCGTTCCACAGCCTGGGTCTCGACTCGCTTAGCGCCGTGCTTATTCTCCATAATATCGAAACTAAATTTAATATCGAGCTGAACCCGATCAACTTTTGGGACTACCCCACGCCTGCCTTGTTAACCAAATTCATAATTAAAGAATACGCCCGATAATGCTTTGGTCTCCGTTTGAAGCGGCACACATCAGCAATCCATACCCGATGTATGCGAGGCTTCGTCATGAAGACCCGGTACATCGCGCGCAAACCGGGGAGTTCATCGTCACCCGATATAGCGATGTGAGGACGGTATTGAAAAGCTCAAGCTTCCGCAGCGGCAATCGTCTCGAGTGGTTGTCGAGAGGTATCGAATATTTTAAAAATCACGACGAAGATCTCGGAAATATCTATCGCGCTGTTTGCTCATTCATACTTTTTATGAATCCCCCCGACCATGCTGTTGTTCGAAGCTTCGTTTCAAAAACTTGGGACAACCGGGATCTCGGTTCCATGATAACCGACATTGTTGACGACTGCCTGAAAGATCTTCACGGATCGTTCGACCTCCTCAAAGATTTTGCGCAGCCGATACCCGCTCGCGTTGCCTGCAAAATTCTGGGCATACCCGTCGATGATCATAGATACCTTAGAGACCTCGGTGTAAGCATGGTACGCTCCCTGGATCTCTATCACTCATGGAAGGATCTTGTTCAGCTTAACGAAGCTTCCGGTGCGTTCGTGAAATATTTCACCGACCTTATCCAAAGGAAGCCGAAAGATGGTCTGCTTGGCAGCTTGATCACAGCCAACGAACGGGAGAAAATATTGACCGATGAACAAATGATATCGATGGGTATATTTTTGTTTATCGCCGGCGAAGAAACCACAGCCACCAGCATCAGCACTGGTCTGTATCATATCGCTAAACACGAATATCTTTACGAACACCTAAGAAAAGATCCGTCTCTTCTCAAGACAACAGCTCTCGAAGAGCTCTTCCGCTTCGACGGACCTGTTCATCTGCTGGGAAGGATCGCCAAAGAAGACGTTGTGATCGGTGGACAAACCATACCTGTCGAAAGTCCCATAACACTTGTAGTGGCAAGCGCCAACCGCGATGAGAAACAATTTCCGGGAGCCGATTCGATCGACATCCATCGTTCTCCAAATTATCACCTCGCTTTTGGCCACGGTACCCATTTTTGTTTGGGCGAATGGCTCGGAAAGCTGCAGACACGGATCGCCCTCGAAAGATTCATCGCCAAATTCGAATCATTAACGATCCCTACACAGGATATTCAATGGATAAAAAATATCGCCGTTAAAGGAATGGCGTCGCTAACCGTAACAACAAAAGAATGACCGGGGAACTCGCACCGTTTTCGTGTACTCATAGTACCGGCTTCGCAACATTGCTCCACCAGCTTAAATGCAGCATAGCCATCAGCACCTACCAGGCCGGAAAGGTTATATTCATCAGCACGAAGAACGAGCGGGAGCTCATACAATTTCTTAGAACATTTAAGAAGGCGATGGGTCTAGCAATGACCGATCAGCGTCTCGGTGTCGCCACCCAAAATGAAATTATCGTTTATTCAAACAGTCCCGGCCAGGCAAAGAATTTTCCCGCCAGGCCTAACCAGTACGACACTCTTTATATTCCACGGGCCACATATTACACAGGTGAGCTCGACATTCACGACATTCAATTCACTGCGAACGGTTTGCTCGCGGTGAACACAAGGTTCTCCTGCGTATCAAAGATCGACGATGAGCTGAGTTTTAAAGAAGTATGGCGACCATCATTCGTCAAGGAACTTCTGCCCCAGGATTTTTGTCACCTCAATGGCATGGTCGTCGTTAACGACAAGCCCAAATACCTCACTGCATTAGGGTCGACGTCAACCGAGAAAGGATGGCGTCCGACAAAAGCCAACGGTGGCATATTGATCGATGCAGATTCACAAGAGATCATTCTCAGGCAATTACCCATGCCCCACTCACCTCGCCTCTATAAAGAAGGTCTCTTCGTTCTATTGTCAGCAACCGGTGAGCTTGCGCGTATCGATATCGCTAAAGGATCTTACGAAGTCGTTCATCGCTTCAATGGATTCGTGAGGGGTATGGACCGCATCGGTGATTTTCTTTTCATCGGACTTTCCAAACTTCGCACGACCTCTGCTGCATTCGGAGATCTGCCCATCGCCGCACATTCACCCGTATGTGGCATAGCTGCCTTCCATCTTCCTTCCGGGAAAGTTATCGGTTCGCTGAAGTATGAGTCTACCGTTGAAGAGATCTACGAGGTACGAGTTCTGCCGAATTCTATTCGTCCCGCGATCATGAGCATCGAGAAAAACGAGCACGATGGTGTGATCACTGTGAAAGAAGGTGTTTATTGGCCGACGCCAGCTAAATCGTAACACCCTTGAAGTAATAAACACGGATGTGGCGCCCTTGCTTGTCGCTTCCGATGTACACCAGTTTTGTGGCGGGCCAAACAGCTTCATTCCGTTTTTCACGAAGCACCGGATTCTCGACAAATACAAGTAAACCGATGCTTTGATTTGTGGTTTGCGATCGTGCATAACTTTCGAGAAGGTCGCGCGACATCACTGCCAGCTTCGACTCGATCCCAGGCAAACGAAAGGGCGGCAATACCACCATCCTGAATAGATAGAAGAGATTGTCGTTCAACTGCTTGAATTTCACGAGATCGGCGGATGTGAGCCCCACGATCTTGCCCTCATGCCGGACGGTAAATATCACCTGCCGAGCGCGTTCGTCGGCATTGACATTCGGAGGCAGCATGTTGTTCGAGTGCCAGAACTCGACGATCTCACGCTGTAGATTCCCACTCACCTTTGTCCAAACATTGTCGATCGCCAGGTCGGGCATACCCATTTTTTTAATGTTTTTATCGCGTTTGCGGGTAACTTAAGTACTCCAAAAGGTATAAATTTACTGTTTATCGCATCCCGACTTCTAACATTATACAATGAGTAAATCACTCATCCTTTCCTTTAACTCGGCTGTCGCAAAGTATTCACGCTTAAGCAACAAGGTCCGAAAAAGCATTAATCGAGGCGAATTCTGGAGGTTCACACGACACAAGCGTCACCAGCTGCTGAGCAAGATCGAACGGCTGAGGCGGCGTATCGCGGAACTCCGTCTTCAACTGAAACTGGCCGGTGCCGGCCTGGCCGCGGGATTGATGGTGATGGCATCCCCTGATGCCAATGCGCAAAAAACGACACTCGGACCTTTCGTTGAAAACCAGCGCAAAAACCCGTTTCCTCCCACCGCTTTCGAGCGCCGGGTTAATCCCGTTGTGACGTTCTTCGATATGGATGACGATGGCGACCAGGACGCATCGCTGCAGTCCCAGGGATATGGTTACGCCACCTTTTATCAGAATGTCGGCGACGACCAAAATCCAACATTCAAGTCATTCTATCAATCCGGGTTGGATCTGTATAATTATAGTGGTGGTGCAAGAGGTCGTGTTGCATATGCTGACATCGACAGCGACGGTGATCTTGATGCCGTAGTGGGCATGTCCTACTCCGACACTGGCGACGACAGTCTGCCTGACGATGTGGTATACTTCTTCCGCAACATTACCGAAAGCCCGATCCCATACTTCTCGTATGTCGAGGGCAGCGAACATCCTTTCGCAAGCATGCACATCAAGAAAGAAGGATGGCCGGCATTTACAGACTACGACAAAGATGGTGACCTCGATTTCGTTTTAGCGGGCGAGTACGACGACAAGGACACAGGCAAGACGGCATGGATACAGTTCTTCCGTAACGATACTCCGTCCGGCCAATCGGGTGATCCCATTTATACTCAACTCCAGGGAACAACTGGAACTCTTAAGAATCCATTGTATCTCGGTGAGTCTGCAGAGACTATCACCGCAGGGTATTTCGATATCGCATTCGCCGATCTCGATGGCGATGGCGACGATGATTATTTCGCTGCCGATCAGCACGGCACAATCTTCTATAAGAGAAACGATAACGGCGTATTCACCGAGCAGGAAGGTGCATACACATTCAAAGCCGCCGGCGCATCCACCGGAAACCCGATGAGCATCACGGGGCTCAACGTAGCCGGTCCCGACCAGGCTAAATCTCTGGCCTTCGCCGACCTCGACGGCGACGGAGACCTCGACGCAGTACTTGGTACGAACGCGGTAGGCACATTGAATAGTCCCTATATCTACGCGGAGAACACAGGCAATGGAGTGATGGTGGTTGACCAAACCTTCTCCAACCCTATCACAGGTATCAACATGGGTGATAATACCACGGCAACATTTTTCGATGTTGACAATGATGGCGATGAGGACTTTCTCACAACAGGTGTTGTTGATGAACCTATCGGATCTGAGGGATTAACCCAGAAGGTGCTCGGACACCTGTTCTTCGAAAACGTCGATGGTGCGTATCAGATGAAGACGCTGCTCGACGATCCCTTTGCCGCATTGGTAGTTAACGGCAGCACCGACGTGATGCTCACTGCAGATGTTGATGGTGATTCCGATCTCGATGCGATCATCGTTGGCTACGAATACGACTCTGACATTGAAAGCACCGTCGTTGCCTTCGACTACATGAGAAATGACAATGGAACTTTCGTTCCTGTAGCTGATAACGTCAGTCCCTTGAAGAACATCCGCAACAAGGATTACTATGGGATGGATATTAACTTCGGCGACCTCGATGGTGATGGTCTTCCCGATGCAGTAGTTATTGGAGGAAGTACGCCACCCGTATTCTTCAAGAACACCGGAACTGAATTCGTCCAGGAAGATTCATGGGGAACCGGGCTTTCAACAGAGATCAGTGGACTCGTACCCAAGCTCGTTGATGTCGATAACGACGGTGATAACGACCTAGTGCTCGGCAAATATTTCTATATCTGGTACTACCAGAACATCGGTACACCGACACAACCTGCGTGGGTAGAATACCAGCAACACTACGGCTCTGGCTCTGACGAACAAAACGCCGAGAATCCATTTGGAGATGTTGTTAACACTTCAAGTAGCATCTTTCCCGAGGTTGCCGACGTTGACGGCGATGGTGACAAAGATCTTTTTTACACACAGGAGGGTCGTGGAAACTTTATTTTCTACGAAAATCAGAACCCTGCCCCCACTGTTGTTATCGGAGGCAACACAAACTTCCCGGTACAAGTAGGAACAGCGATAACATTAGCTCCTCAATTGACCATAGAAGATGAGGATGAGGACAAGATCGTCAGGATCACAGCGCAAGTGACACCATTCAAGAAAGGCCAGGATAAGCTGACCTTGAATGGAACACACGGCACGCTTACGTCAACCTGGGATGACGACATCGGTCTGTTGACCATAGAAGGCACCGACACGATCACCGTGTTCCAGGAAGCGCTGCGAGCCATTCAGTACACATTTACTGCATCAGGTTCCGGAAGAAAATCAGGAAACGGACGTGTTGCAAAGACCGTCAACCAGACGATCACGATAACAGCACTCGACGCCGATGTCACCGTTGCTCCTTCGAATACAGCAGTGTTCACAGTAACGGGCGACGATGGAACAGGACCCGATAACCGCCCACCAGTGATAGATGCCCCTGGCAAGAAGTCCCGCGCAAGCGGCAACATTGCGATCAGCATCAGCTCGGTGATCTCCGATCCCGACAACAACCTCGACCTCACTACGCTTCAGGCTTCGTCGCAGCAAGGTGCCATGGTAACGATCACCGGTAATATCATTACGGTCGACTACAGCGGTATCCCCACCTTCGAGGGTACCGATGTGATCACGGTCACCGTATGTGATACCGATGGACTCTGCACAACGTCGACATTCAACGTGGAAGTAAGCGCGACTGCATACATCTACACGGGTATGTCGCCGAATGGTGATGGTATCAATGACTGGTTCTGGATCGACTTCCTTCCGGAGAAGACACACGTCGCCATCTATAATCGATGGGGTGACCTGATCTTCGAGGAAAAAGATTATAACATGGACGATCCTGCGAAGAGATTCGAAGGCAAGAATAAGAACGGCAACGATGTCATCGCCGGATCTTATTACTACAAAGTGAAATACCCCGATGGCACGGTAAAAACTGGATACTTACTACTTAACAGGTAACTATGAGAAAACTCTACTTCCTCTTCTTCGCATTATTATTCTCAGGTTACTGTTACGGACAACAGGATCCGCTGTATGCACAGTACCTCACGAATCCCATGATCTTCAACCCGGCCTATGCAGGTTTGAATAATTCATTCAATGGTGCTGTAAGCTTCAGAAACCAGTGGGCCGGCTTCGATGGTGCACCGACAACGGTGAACTTCAATGTTCATTCTTCTTTTGTCGATAACAAGGTTGGACTCGGAGCCATGGTCGTTCGCGACAAGGCGGGCTTCCTGAAGAATAACGAAGTTGAATTCCTTGGATCGTATAAGCTGAATTTCGACAAGTATACACTGAGCTTCGGTATGCAATTCGGTTTCATGAATTCAACATATCAATATGACAAAGTAACCCTTCCGAACCAGCAGGACCCGGCGTTCAACACTGGTGAAATGAAATACTCATGGCCGAATATCGGAGTTGGGGCGATACTGAAGGGCGAGAACTTCATCGTCGGATTCTCGGTTCCCCGGATGACCAAAGCCAAAGCCGGCGACACAAACTTCCTCGTGTCCAGCCAGCACCTGTACCTGTACGGAGCTTATGTTCATTATCTCGGCACGAGACTCCGCCTGAAACCTTCTGTGTTGCTTAGGGGCGTGCAGGGATCGCCGGTCGCTGTTGATCTCAACTTCAACGTGAACATCGATACAAAGTATTCAGCAGGTGTTTTCCTCCGCAATTTCAAGTCTTACGGCGTTCTGTTGCAGGCCTGGGTACTCGACAAGTTCCGTTTTGGTTACGCCTTCGAGCTACCTACCGGTTCGTCGGTGGGGCCCCAGTTCACATCGCATGAGGTCACCCTTGCCGTTAAAATGGCTTTGTTAAACAGCCACGATCGCTCATATAGCGAGTTTTAAGCTGAACTATTCGGCGGAATTACTGTTCTTGGGTTAATGAAGGTTGCCGTTTCACGGAAAGAACATTTCAACGCTGCGCATCGCCTGCACAATCAGCAATGGTCTGTTGAAAAAAACCAGCGTGTCTTCGGGAAGTGCAATAATCCCAATTATCATGGTCATAACTATGAATTAATAGTTACACTGATCGGTGAGCCTGACCCCGAGACAGGCTATGTTTTCGACACCAAACTGCTCAGCGATATTATCCGTGATAATGTCACCGGTAGATTTGACCACAAAAATCTTAATTTAGATATCGAGTATTTCAAAAACCTCAATCCCACGGCGGAAAACATAGCGATCGTTATATGGAATATCCTTCGACCGTTGATCCCATCCGAGCTAGAACTCAGGGTAAGGCTGTTTGAAACAGAAAGAAATATCGTCGACTATCCGGCGATCTAAAAGAAAGTAAAGACATTAAGCCAATTGCCATGAGTATTCGTCCGATCCACCCGCTTCACCACGACTCCGACCACGATGATGATCATCCAATGTCTTCGGTCGAGACGCCCTTGCGTGCCGATGCATTCGATGTTGACGACGATACCAAGATCGAAAAGATCGAAGGTCACTTTCGCGAGATCATGTCAATACTCGGACTGGACCTTAATGACGATAGTTTGAAAGGCACGCCCCGTCGCGTTGCCAAGATGTATGTAAAGGAAGTGTTTTCAGGATTGAATCCGAAGAATCAACCGATACCAAGACTTTTCGACAACAAATATCATTACGACCAGATGCTGGTCGAGAAGGACATTACTTTTTATTCTCATTGCGAGCACCATTTTGTTCCCATCTACGGGAAGGCTCACGTAGCTTATTTCTCATCGGGTAAGGTTATCGGTCTTTCGAAGATCAACCGTATCGTTCAGTATTTCGCGAAACGTCCGCAGGTGCAGGAGAGGCTTACCGTACAGATCGGAAAAGAGATCGAAAGGGTATTGAAGACTGCTCACGTGGGCGTAGTGATCGACGCAAATCACATGTGCGTTGCCTCCCGTGGCGTTGGAGATACCAACAGTAAGACAGGAACGGCCTATTTCTCCGGGAAATTCAACGAAGAGAACATCAAAAGAGAATTTCTAAATTACATTAATAGCAAGTAAAAACGGCCTTTTTACGGGGAAATACGCTACATTTAGGCCACCAATACTACCATAACTATGGCATTTGATTTAGACATGATCAAGGCCCTCTACGCTGCCATGCCCGGCAGAATCGCAGCGGCCCGCAAAGTGGTTAACAAGCCACTCACCCTCTCGGAAAAGATCCTTTACTCCCACCTCTTCGCCGACCAGAAGCTTGAGAACTTCGGACGTGGGAAATCATACGTCGACTTTGCCCCGGATCGCGTAGCGATGCAAGATGCCACAGCCCAGATGGCGCTGTTGCAATTTATGTCGGCTGGCAGACCTAAAGTTGCTGTACCATCGACGGTGCATTGCGATCACCTGATCGTTGCAAAGACCGGCGCGAAGGACGACTTGAAAGTTGCAAATGCTGAGAGCAAAGAAGTATTCGACTTCCTCTCTTCCGTATCAAACAAATATGGTATCGGCTTCTGGAAACCAGGCGCTGGTATTATTCACCAGGTTGTACTGGAGAACTATGCATTCCCCGGAGGTATGATGATCGGTACCGACTCTCATACTGTGAACGCAGGTGGTCTCGGTATGGTGGCCATCGGCGTCGGTGGTGCCGATGCTGTCGACGTTATGTCCGGCATGGCATGGGAACTCAAGTTCCCCAAGCTCATCGGTATAAAGCTTACAGGAAAACTCAGCGGTTGGACATCGGCTAAGGACGTGATATTGAAAGTTGCCGGCATTCTTACTGTAAAAGGTGGGACTGGTGCTATTGTTGAATATTTCGGCGAAGGTGCTGAGGCTCTTAGCTGTACAGGTAAAGGAACTATCTGTAATATGGGCGCTGAGATCGGCGCAACAACATCAACATTCGGCTACGACGACTCGATGGAGCGTTATCTGAACGCTACCGGTCGCGCAGAAGTTGCTAAAGCAGCAAAGGCTATCAAGCAACACCTGGTTGGCGATCCTGAAGTATATGAGTCACCCGAAAAATATTTCGACCAGGTAGTCGAGATCAATCTATCTGAACTCGAACCACACCTCAATGGTCCCTTTACTCCCGACCTCGCTACGCCTATTTCTAAAATGAAGGCTGAGGCTGAGAAGAACGGATGGCCTACAAAAGTTGAAGTGGGTCTGATCGGTTCATGTACCAACTCTTCTTACGAAGACATCTCAAGAGCCGCAAGTCTTGCACGACAGGTTGCAAATAAGAACCTTAAAACAAAATCGGAATTTGCGATCAACCCCGGTTCCGAACAGATCCGTTATACAATCGAACGCGACGGATTTATTTCCACCTTCGATCAGATCGGCGCCAAAGTATTCGCGAACGCTTGCGGACCTTGCATAGGCATGTGGAGCCGCCTGGGTTCTGAGAAGAAAGAGAAGAACACAATCGTTCACTCATTCAATCGCAACTTCCAGTCACGTAACGACGGTAACCCGAACACATTTGCTTTTGTTGGCTCACCCGAGCTCGTAACTGCACTTGCCATTGCGGGCGATCTCACGTTCAATCCCGAAACCGATTATCTCACAAACGAGAAAGGCGAGAAAGTTAAGCTCGACGCCCCCACCGGTGATGAGCTGCCAACAAAAGGCTTCGACGTGAAAGATCCTGGCTATCTCGCACCGGCTGCCGATGGCAGTAAAGTTGTCGTTCAAGTAAGTCCCACATCAGACAGGCTACAGTTACTTGAGCCTTTCAAGCCATGGGATGGAAAGAATCTCACTGGTCTGAGGGTTCTCATCAAAGCTAAAGGCAAGTGTACGACCGACCATATTTCGATGGCCGGTAAGTGGTTGAAATACCGTGGTCACCTCGACAACATTTCTAATAACCTCCTGATCGGAGCCACAAACTTCTACAATGAGAAGATCAACAGCGTGAAGAACACGTTGACTGGTCAATACGATGAGGTACCAAAAGTGCAGCGCGACTATAAGGCGCATGGAATTGGTACGATCGTAGTTGGTGATGAGAATTATGGTGAAGGTTCGTCGCGCGAGCATGCGGCGATGGAGCCTCGTCACCTTGGTGTTCGTGCGATATTAGTGAAGTCGTTTGCTCGTATCCACGAGACCAACCTGAAGAAGCAGGGTATGCTTGCTCTTACGTTCGCCAATAAGGAGGACTACAATAAGATCCAGGAAGATGATTCGATCGACATTATTGATCTGACCTCGTTCGCTCCGGAGGTTCCTCTTACGCTTGTGTTGAATCACAAAGACGGAAGTAAGGATACGATCAAGGTGAACCACACCTATAATGCTAACCAGATCCTCTGGTTTAAGGCTGGTTCGGCCCTTAACCTGATGGGCGCTAAGTTCAAGGCAGAAGGTGCGAAGTCGAACGGAAAGACATCCTCTAACGGACAAAGCAAGAAGTCGATAGCGAAGAAGGTTGTTAAGGCTGTGGCTAAAGTAGCTAAGAAGATAAAGAAGGTGGTGAGGAAGGCGGCTACTAAGAAGAAGGCGACGGCGAAGCTGAAGCAGATCAAGAAGAAGGTAGCGGCGAAGAAGAAGGTTGTTGCTAAAAAGGTTAAGAAGGCAGCAAAGCCGGCGAAGAAGGCTGTTAAGAAGAAGAAGTAATTCAAAAGAAAGACTCAATTCAAAAAGCCCGGTCCGCCGGGCTTTTTTATTTTAGATCATCAGGTTTTCCTGACGTGTGTTGCTCTTTTCGCTGGACAGGGTTTTAGACGAGGTATAAATTGGCTGGAAAGAAAAAGAAATATGAGCACACTTCAATTAAGACAGCGATTCCTCGTTCGCGACCTTGCCGCGATAGTCAAACAGCTATCAAGAAAGCAGAAGGACCGATTATATGATATGATTTGGGACGACCTCCACGAAATGACGGAGGAGGAAAAACGTATCATCGATAAAAAGTTCAAAGAAGATCAGGAGAATCCAAAACCTTTGATTCCCTGGGAAGAGGTCAAAAAAAAGTGGGAGGACCGTAGGTGACGGAATACTCTCTATCGACAGATCCGGATGCCGAAAAAAATATAGAGAACGCAACAAACTGGTATAGTTACCAGTCGCCTGGTCTCGGAGAAAAGCTTCGAGACCAGATCGAAAATCAGATAGATTCCTTAAGAACAAATCCCCGGCGTCACCCGATAAAATATCGCAATGTTCGCAGTATGCCCATGAAGTCGTTTCCTTACTACTCGATTCATTATATAATCAACGAAGAAGCAAGTACTGTAACGATTCGCGACTTCGTCGATACACGCCGCGGCACTCATCACCATCCCCGCCACTCCTAGCTCAGTCCTCCCCCTCCATCATCTCATTAACAATCGTCCTGAATTCATTCAGCATCATCGCCGTCGCACCCCACACCATCTCGTTATCAACAATAAAATGAGGAGCTCTTAGCTTATAGGTCTTCGCTACAACGATCTCGCTAACATGAATTGCTTCCGACGGGAGTAAACTACGAACGTCACCCTCCAGTATCCTCACAACCTCAATCTTATCAGGAACAAATTGCGGACGCTTGCTCGTATAACCCACCACCGGCGTCACCATAAAATTACTTGGCACCACAAAGAAGTCGCTAAGCACACCCAGCACGGTAACATCCGAAGGATGAACTCCCACCTCTTCTTCTGCCTCTCTCAACGCCGTTTGGATCCTGGTTTCACCAGCCTCCCCTTTGCCACCCGGAAAGCTAACCTGTCCGGAATGGGTCCCGATATAATCTGGCCTCTTGATCAATGGAAAGTTGATAGCCCCATCGACACCTGGATATAGCAACAGCAATACGCTTCCCGGTCGTGGCGGCACCGAATGCTTGAACTGAGGGGGGCGACCACTATTATCCAGCGCCCGCATCGCTTCGTGCGCGAGTGCCGCCGGCAGTTGTTGTGCTAACCGCAATTCAAGTTTCTGTATAAGTCGTTCAAAAGTCAAAACAGCGCTATTACCTTTTACCTCTCACCCTATACCTTTTACCGCTTACCTCTCACCTTTTATCTCAGCAAGGTATTCATCAACTTTCTCAACATCGGGATCCATCTCTTTCGCTTTGACGAGGAGTCTCTCCGCATTCTCGAAGTCATTCTTTTTTAAATAAAGCAACCCCTTATTTCTATAAGCCCATGCATTATAGGGATCGATCGTTATACTTTCGTTGATATCATTTTCGGCTTCGGCAAGCTTGTTCATATTTATATAAATGAAACCGCGGTTGTTTATAAAGTAAGCTTCGCGAGGACTAAGCGAAATCGCCTTATTCACCTGTTTCAAAGCTTCATCGAAATCGTTCTTCTCGATAGCGATCATCGCGAGCGAATTATAGATATTCGGCTCCCTATCGTTGAGTTTCAGACACGCTTCCAGCTCCGTCTTCGCTTCGTCGTATTCCTTCATAAGCATCTTTACGGAAGCAAGGTTCACCCGGCAATCAGACTCATTCGAAGGACCGAGTTCTAATGCTTTTTGAAAAGCCCCGATCGCCGCCGGGTAGTCTCTTAGCTTCGTTAGTACTAACCCGCGAACGAAATATGCCTCCGATGTATCAGGCTTCGACTTTATGATGTGGTCGACATCTTTTAAAGCGCTGTAATATTCTCTCGATTCGTAGTAAGAATTCGCCCGGTTAAACCACGCGTTAATATAATTGGCGTCGCATTCAACGGCCCTTGTATACGCGGCGATCGCATCCTCGTAACGACCGTGGTTGTGATGGATCGTTCCCGTGTTATTGAACGCATCCACAAAGCATGGATCGATCTTAAGAGCTTCGTTATAATAATACAAAGCCTTTTCGTCGTCGCCCTCGCTGAGCGACGTATTACCTTTTAATAAGAAGCTTTGTAGCCGGGTCTCCTTGCTGTCACAACCCCAAACAACGAGAACTACAACGATTGCAATGATGTATCTTGCCATGATTGGCCCCAATTTACCCCCGCCGTTCCACACCTCCCGCTTCCTCGTCGCTTTTTTTGGCGGCGTTCGGTTGCTTATTCCATAGCCATTACCTTTCTTTGTCATACTGATATGAAACACAACGCGTCAGCAACTTTCCATCACCACCATCATTCATCAATGATGAGTGGCAGCGTATTGTCCTGACGGTTAGAGTATAAACCTTGAAAGGCTTGCCACGAAAAACGGCAAGCCTTTTTTATTTTATTGACATTGCATTAAAGATCTATGAGCACTTTATTGAGAATCGCTATTCAGAAATCAGGTCGGTTACAGGAAGGATCCCTCAAGCTCCTGCAAGAGAGCGGACTGTCGTTCAGTCACGGCAAAGACCAGCTGAAAGCTCAAGCCAGGAATTTCCCCGTGGAAATACTCTTCCTCCGCGACGACGACATTCCTCAATACATTGAAGATGGTGTCGCCGATGTTGGCATCGTGGGTGAGAATGTATTCGTGGAAAAACAAAAACAGAATGTGCTTATAAAGCGACTCGACTTTGCAAAATGCCGGCTATCGATCGCTGTTCCACGCAACGAGAACTATACCGGCATCTCATATCTGGAAGGTAAGAACGTCGCCACCTCGTACCCGGTGATCGTTAGTCAATACCTCGCAAGCAAAGGTGTGAAGGCGGGGATCCACGAGATCAGCGGTTCGGTTGAGATTGCTCCTGGTATCGGCCTGGCCGATGCGATCTGTGACCTTGTAAGTAGCGGAAGCACGCTATTGAGCAATGGACTGAAAGAAGTGGAAGTGGTGATGCAATCTGAGGCCGTCCTCATTGGGAGTAATCTTAAGAACGGCAAGGAATCGATCCTTGAAAAACTGTTGTTCCGCATCGAAGCCGTTCAATCCGCGAAGAACAATAAGTATATTTTGTTGAACTGCCCGAACACAGCAATTGAAAGTATCACAAAGATCCTTCCCGGTGCCAAGAGCCCTACTATCCTGCCCTTGCGCGAACCCGGGTGGTCGTCGATCCACTCGGTTGTAAACGAAAATGATTTCTGGGAGAAGATCGACATTCTCAAGTCGATGGGTGCAGAAGGTATTCTCGTAATTCCAATAGAAAAAATGATTGCCTGAAATTGGCTGTGGATTCTGTGTATTCTATGTATTGTATGTATTCTATCTATTCCGTGCTTTCCGTGTATTCCGTGAGCAATGCATTTTCCGTGTATTCCGTGAGAAACAACCTATGAAAACGATAATCAATCCCGACAAAAAAGACTGGCCGTCCCTTTGCGTTCGTCCTTCTCTTGAGCTTGAGTTCCTCGACAGCTCCGTGAAGAACATCCTCAACCGCGTGAAGACTTCCGGTGACGATGCCCTAAGAGAATTCGCTCTCCGGTTCGACAAAGCAAAGATCGATGCACTCGAAGTTACCAAGACCGAGATCGAGTACGCGGCCGCTTCAATACCGAAAGACCTGAAGGCGGCTATCGAGACCGCAGCCTCCAACATCCAAAAGTTTCACGAGGCACAACGTCGCGAGCCCCTAAAAGTCGAAACGATGGAGGGCGTTACATGCTGGCGTCGTTCCGTCCCGATCGATCGCGCAGGCATTTACATTCCCGGCGGAACGGCCCCCCTGTTCTCCACCGTTCTTATGCTTGCCGTACCCGCCAGCATCGCCGGCTGTCGCGAAGTGATCTTATGCTCGCCACCCGACGCCACGGGCAATATCTCACCCGCCATCATCTATGCTGCTTCGAAGGCAGGCATCTCCAAAATGTACAAGGTCGGCGGTGCGCAGGCCATCGCGGCCATGGCCTACGGAACTCAAACAATCCCTTCTGTTAATAAGATATTTGGCCCTGGTAATCAGTATGTTACGAAAGCTAAACAAATCGTCAGCCAGGATGGCATCGCCATCGATATGCCCGCCGGCCCTTCCGAAGTTCTTGTCGTAGCCGACGACTCCGCCAACGCTGGATTTGTAGCTGCCGACCTGCTTTCGCAAGCCGAGCACGGCGTCGATAGTCAGGTGGTCCTGGTTGCCTTCTCGGAACAGATCGTGAAGGAGGTCAATAGCGAGATCGAGAAACAGCTCGCTTCCCTCCCACGAAAAGACATTGCCAAAGAAGCCCTCAACAATAGTCTCGCTATTGTGCTTGGTACCAACATCGCTATGGACTTCGTGAACGAATATGCTCCTGAGCACCTGATCCTTAACACAAATAACGCCGACGAACTTGCACAACAGGTACGCAACGCCGGCTCGGTATTCATCGGCGCTTGGTCGCCCGAATCGGTTGGCGATTATGCATCGGGTACCAACCATACCCTACCAACCAACGGCTTCGCAAAAGCATACAGCGGCGTATCGCTCGAGAGCTTTCAAAAACAGATCACATTCCAGTCGCTTACCCGGGACGGCTTGCGAAAGCTAGGACCTGTTGTAGAAATAATGGCCGAAGCCGAAGACCTCATCGGTCACAAACAATCGATCAGTATCCGACTTAAAGAGCTCAAGTAATGACCATTCAAGACGTCCTTTCATTGGTACGACCACACCTGCTTGACCTTCAACCCTATTCGTCGGCCCGGGATGAGTTCGATCAATCGAAAGTTGATAAGGAGAAATTCGTTTATCTCGACGCCAACGAAAATCCATTCGACACCGGGTATAATCGCTACCCCGATCCCTATCAACTCGAG
The DNA here is from genome assembly GCA_964490505.1 of uncultured Ohtaekwangia sp. Taxonomy (GTDB): domain Bacteria; phylum Bacteroidota; class Bacteroidia; order Cytophagales; family Cyclobacteriaceae; genus ELB16-189. Next base: position 251,886 of record CAZBCP010000008.1, read on the forward strand.
CTGAAAAAGAAAATAGCGGAGATCAAGAAAGTATCCACAGACCAGGTATTTGTTGGCAACGGAAGCGATGAAGCGATCGATCTCATCATCCGGTTATTCTGCAGCGAGAACGATAGCATCGTGATCCCCTATCCTACTTACGGGATGTATGAAGTGTCGGCCAGGATCAACAATGTTAAGCTCAAGAAATTTCTTTTGGATAAAAATTTCAAGTTGAATGATCTGGATTTCGATGGAACGGTAACGTTCCTGTGTAATCCGAATAATCCAACCGGCAATCTCCTGGATCTTCAGCTCGACAAATTCAAAGGCATCGTGGTGGTCGATGAGGCATATATCGATTTCACGAACAGTCCTTCCTACATTACAAAACTAACTCAATATCCTAACCTCATCGTTCTTCAAACTCTATCGAAGGCATGGGGACTCGCCGGCCTGCGGTTGGGCATGGCCTTTGCCAACCCACAGATCATTTCATTACTAAATAAGATCAAGCCGCCGTATAACATCAGTTCAGCCACTCAAAAAATAGCCCTTGAAGCCCTCCGTAATCAAAAAGAAAAAGAAGAATGGGTAAAGGCAATACTTGGAGAGCGCGATCGCTTAGCTGGAGTTTTGCGTAATTTGAAGTCGGTAAAAACAGTGTACCCTTCTGAAGCTAATTTTTTGTTGGTGAAAATCGACGATGCCAGGAATATCTACAATAAGCTTATCGACGATGGTATTGTTGTACGCGATCGATCGCAGGTCAAGCTTTGCGAAGATTGTTTGCGGATCACTATTGGCACAACGAAAGAAAACGATAAGCTCATCGATGCAATAAGAAGATCAATATGAAAAAAGTACTCTTTATCGATCGCGACGGGACATTGATCTTCGAACCGGCAGACGATCCACAGATCGACTCCCTCGAAAAGCTCGAATTCATTCCCGGTGTGTTCACGCATCTCGGTGCCATCGCATCCGCAGGCCAATACGAATTGGTTATGGTCACTAACCAGGACGGTCTCGGTACCGACAGCTTTCCGGAGCGCGACTTCTGGCCCGTGCAAAACAAAGTATTGCAGGCCCTTGCCGGTGAAGGCATTCGGTTTTCTGCTATTCATATCGATCGCTCACTGCCTTACGAGAACAAACCCACTCGCAAGCCAGGCACGGGCATGCTTACCTCCTACTTCAGTGGTGAGTACGACCTCAAGAACTCTTATGTGATCGGCGACCGACTTACCGATATTGCGCTCGCCAAGAACCTGGGAGCCAAAGGAATTCTTTTGGGCAAGAAAGAACTGGGCGAACAACTACAATCATTTGGCTTATCGGAATGCTGCGTGTTACACACGGATACATGGGGCGATATTGCCCGGTTATTGTCAGGGACCGGACGCAGCGTAACCGTTAACCGCAAGACAAAAGAGACCGACATTACCATATCACTCACCCTAGAAGGACAAGGCCGTTCCAGGATCGCTACCGGGTTGGGTTTCTTCGACCATATGCTTGACCAACTCGCGAAACACGGGCTGATGGATCTCGAGATCACGGCAAAGGGAGACCTGCACATCGACGAACATCATACAATCGAAGACACAGCCCTTACCCTGGGCGAGGCGTTCACGAAAGCCCTTGGCGACAAGCGAGGGATTGAGCGGTATGGATTTTGTTTGCCCATGGACGACTGCCTGGCACAGTCGGCGATCGATTTTGGTGGCCGCCCGTGGCTTGTGTGGGAGGCAGAATTCAAAAGAGAAAAGATCGGTGAAATGCCTACGGAAATGTTCTATCATTTCTTCAAGTCATTCAGCGATGCGGCTAAGTGTAACCTGAACATCAAGGCCGAAGGAACCAACGAGCATCATAAGATCGAAGCGATATTCAAAGCGTTCGCCAAATCGATAAAGATGGCGGTCCGCAGGGACCCATTCTCGAATTCATTACCGTCTACCAAGGGCACATTATGAAAGTAGCGGTAGTAAAATACAACGCAGGAAATATCCAATCGGTGTCGTATGCACTGGAGCGAATGAATATCAACTTCGAAGTAACTTCCGATCCCGAAAAGATAACCGCTGCCGACAAGGTCATTTTTCCGGGCGTTGGCGAAGCCAGCACCACCATGGAATACCTCCGAAACACGAAGCTCGATGCCGTAGTCACAAATTTGAGACAGCCGGTGCTGGGAATATGCCTGGGCATGCAACTGCTTTGCAGGCATTCCGAAGAGAACGACACCGAATGCCTGGGCGTATTCGATGAAGTGGTGAAGAAATTCGAGCCCTCTCCTAAATTTAAGGTACCACACATGGGCTGGAACTCACTGCGCGACGCGAAAGACTGGGTGGGCGAAGAGCTTAACGATAAGTTCGTGTATTTTGTGCATAGTTATTACGTTCCCGTAAATTCGAATACGTCGGCAAGAACCGACTACGTTGTACCATTTAGCGCAGCCATGAGAAAAGGCAATTTCTATGCTGTTCAATTTCACCCCGAAAAATCGGCGGACGCAGGTCAGCAGATCCTAAACGCATTTTTGAAGCTATGAAGATCATTGCAGCTATCGACATTATGGACGGCAAATGCGTTCGTCTCACACAAGGCAACTTCGGAAAAGTAAAGGTATACGACGAAGACCCGGTGGAGATGGCCAAGAAGTTTGAAGACGCCGATCTCGAATACATTCATATCGTGGATCTCGACGGCGCGCAGCAAGGTGCAGTCACGAATTGGCAAACAATCGAAGATATCAGGGCTAACACAGCGTTGCGTATCGACTTCGGTGGCGGCGTCAAGACTACGGAAGACGTCGAGCAGCTGTTGGAGCTCAACATCGACCGCATCAATGTTGGAAGTGTAGCCGTCCGCGAGCCTGAAAAATTCATCGGTTGGATAGAACAGTTCGGAGCCGATAATTTTATTCTCAGTACCGATGTTAAAGGCAACGAGATCAAAGTGAATGGCTGGCAGGAGAAGAGCGGTGTCACCATTTACGACATCATCGACCAATACAAACCAACCGGTATAAAACACATCACCTGTACCGACATCAGCGCCGACGGTACATTGAACGGACCAAACTTTGCATTATACAAAAAACTATTGAAGCGCTTCCCCGACCTGAAGTTTACAGCAAGCGGCGGCGTTAGCTCTATGGAAGATCTCGAAAATCTTGCATACATAGGAGTTTACGGAGTGATCATCGGCAAGGCCATATATGAAGGCAAGGTCACGCTCGAGGAGCTTGCTGATTTCAATCGCTGAACCTGATGCTCACCAAACGAATCATCCCCTGCCTGGATATTAAAGACGGGCGCACCGTTAAAGGTGTCAACTTCGTAGACCTGAAGGATGCAGGCGATCCGGTTGAGCTTGCGGAAGCTTATTCGCGCGAAGGTGCCGACGAGATCGTGTTCCTCGACATCTCGGCAACACTCGAAAAAAGAAAGACGTTGACCGAGCTTGTTCGGAATGTTACCAGGAAAGTGAATATACCATTCACGGTTGGCGGTGGCATTGGCAGTGTTGCCGATGTTGGCCCTCTGCTTGATGCCGGCGCCGATAAGGTAAGCATCAATTCGGCAGCCGTGAACAATCCCGGTTTGATCGACGAGCTTTCGAAGGCATTCGGTGCTCAATGCATCGTTCTTGCTATCGACGCGCGAAAGGTTGGCAATCAATGGACCGTTCACACACACGGCGGTAAGAAACCAACCGAACGAAAATTGTTCTCCTGGGCTAAGGAAGGACAAGAGCGTGGCGCTGGAGAAATATTGTTTACAAGTATGGATCACGATGGAACAAAAGCAGGCTTCGCGATCGATCCATTAGAAAAATTGAACGCATTGTTGTCGATACCGGTCATTGCGTCGGGAGGCGCCGGCAAACCGGCCGATTTCGCCGAAGCATTCATCACCGGCCGCGCCGATGCTGCCCTTGCAGCAAGCGTATTTCACTACAGCGAGATCCGTATCGACGAGCTCAAATCATATCTTTCAAATGTTGGCATCTATGTTAGACGTTCAGAAAATCCAGTTCGATAAGCTCAATGGGATCGTTCCATGCGTCGTGCAGGACTCCAGTACCCGGGTCGTGCTCATGCTGGGGTTCATGACCGAAGAAGCGCTCCGAAAGACGATCGCAGAAAAGCGCGTCACCTTCTACAGCAGGTCCAGGAAAAGATTGTGGACCAAAGGCGAGTCGTCGGGACACTTCCTGGAGCTCGATAATATCAAGGTGGATTGCGACAATGATACGTTGCTGGTCTACGTAACGCCGAACGGTCCAACCTGTCACACCGGTGCTGATACCTGCTTCGACGAACAGAACGTTGCTGCCGGTCCGGCATTCCTGGAGAAGATCATTACCGATCGCATCAAGAACCCCAGGTCGGGTTCGTATACGAATCAACTGTTGAATTCGGGGATCAATAAGATTGCCCAGAAAGTCGGCGAAGAGGCTGTGGAGTTGGTGATCGAAGCAAAAGACAACAACCGCGATCTGTTCCTGGGCGAAGCTGCCGACCTCTTATATCACTACATGGTGTTGCTTGCAGCGAAAGACATACGACTCGACGAGGTCACGAAAGTCCTTCACGAACGTCACTCAGCGCGCCGCTGACGGCATCACCGGAGCTTTCGGCGAGATCTTGATGTAGGTGAGCTTGTAGGTGATGGTGCGATTGTTCGCATTGTCTGTACGAACGCCCTCCAATATATCCTTGGATTTATCGTAGGTGAATGTATACGATGTGGCGCGCGCCTTCGAGTCGAAATGCTTATACAGCAACAGGTTGCTTTCGGCCATCGTGCTGAATTCACCATAAACAGGATACGAGGCCTTGTAGTCTTTATCGATCACGACCTCGATGTATTCGCGGCCCGCTTCGCTGTGATCACGGATGATCGCAACCTTCGAATAGTTTTCTTTCCGGTCGGTGATGCGTTCTTTCTCGCGTGCCGAAAACACGGCCTTTCCTTTTTTGGTCACTACGCTTGATACTGTGTAGATGCCTTCGATCGTTCCAACGCTGGTCTGATCTTTAGCCATGTAGCGTTCCACCATCTCCTCCAGGCTCACCTGTTCGAGCGGCGACGTCTTCGCTTTCGCAGTGATTGCCCTGCTCATCAATCGATCGTACGAGCAAGCTGACATCGACACGATCAAAACGACCCACATGCTTAATGCTCTCATACTGTCATTTTTATTGCTTCCCACGCTCCGCCGGCAAGGCATGAATAGTGTTAAAACAAGATATTATGATACTCCCCTGCTGTAAAGCTCCTGCACGACAGTCTGCCATGCAACGCGCTCGGCTTGAACATCGACTTGCCCATCAACATCCGAACGCATTCCTGTATACCTTCTGTTATCGAAGGGTGCGGGTGAACACACTCCGCCAATTCTTCGATGCCCTTGTCCATTGAGATCAAAACTGCAACAGCTTGTATGGCACTCGATGCATGGTGTCCAACAACCTTCATTCCGAGTATCTTCATAGCGTCGTCGTTTGTAACGAGCAGCTTAATGAATCCCTGCGTATTTCTTTTAGCGATAGCTCTTGGAATACAACTATAGTCGAGGGTGACAACTTTATATTCGATGCCTTTCTCTTTCGCCTGGATCTCGTTCAATCCTACCCCTGCCACCTCGGGACTGAGAAACATGATGTTACTGATGTTCTCGTAAACAAGCTTGCGCTTGGGACTGCCGAAGATCCGCTCCACGGCGTAGCGCCCTTCGAGTTCACCAACGTTCACCAGCGAGATATCGGCAGTAAGATCGCCGACTGCGTATACGTTCGAAATGTTCGTCTGAGTATCGTTTGCTTCAAGGCCACGCTTCGAAATATTGATGTTCACTTTGTCGTCCCACAGGTCTTCGAGATTCGGGACGCGTCCGACAGACACGAGAGCTTTCTCTACGTTGAAAACTTCCTTACCTCCATCGGTGTATTCGAGCTCGTATTCAACGCGACCGTTCTTCACTTCCATTCGGATCAGTCGCGAGTTACGATGTATGAGCACACCACTGTTCTCCATGTTGCGTTCGATGATCTTCACCACATCCTCGTCTTCGAAAGGAAGAATGCGATCACCCTTATCGATGAGGTGAACTTTTGTCGATCCGAATCCTGAGAAAATGGTTGCGTATTCGCAACCGATCACCCCGGCACCGACGATCACCATGCTCTCCGGAAAGTCCTCCATGTTCTCAATGCCTTCGCTGGTCATCACGATCTTTTCGTCGATCGGGAGATCGGGAAGCAAACGTGGACGGCTGCCAGTGGCGAGTATGATGTTGTCGGCCTGGACGATCTCTTTATGCGCACCAGATGTGATCTCCACGTCGGTCTGACTGAGCAGGCGCGCTGTGCCTGTCCTGAATTCGAGAAGGTTTGCGTAGTTCGAATGCTTGAGGAGCTCCATGTGCTCTTCGAGCATGTCTTTACGTTCCTGTACGGCTTTCCTTACTTCCGTTTGGATCTCTTTGTAGTTCGCGCTAGGTGCTTTGATGTTGTATCGGTTCAGGGCCTTATGAAAGGCCGAGCTCTCCCGCGACAACTCCCACCATGTTTTCGACGAAAGAGCGCCATTGGTAACGCCAGCTCCGCCCACTTTTGCCCGTTCTATGAGCAATACCTTTTTTCGAAAATCCAGAGCCCGCATCGCGGCAGCATATCCTGAAGGGCCAGCACCAATAACAACAAGGTCGAACTTGCTCATTTCCAACTATTTACAACGTTTTGTTTCTTTTAGGGGTTTAAAAAGAATATAGCTCCTAATATATCAGTTTTCCGTAGTTTCGCCATATTATGCTTCTCACACTGCTTCACGAAATCATGGAAGTGGACCGACGTTTACTCGTGTGGCTCAATGGCTTCCATGCCGACTGGCTCGATCCCGTGATGTACTATGTTACGCAGACGATTTTCTGGATTCCTTTGTATCTGTTCCTTCTTTACCTGATCATCAGGGACTTTAAGAAAGAATGGTGGGTACCACTGATCGGTATTGGCCTTACGATACTTATTGCAGACCAGGTAACGGCTACGCTGATGAAACCCTTCTTCGCAAGGCTAAGGCCGTCGCAGGAACCGTCGCTGCAGGGCATTGTTCACCTCGTGCGCGATCACAACGGGGAGATCTACACCGGCGGGTTATATGGATTCGCATCGAGTCACGCGGCGAACACATTCGGTACCGCGACGTTCTTCACCCTGCTATTCCGGTCGAGACATCCATGGATAAAATGGTTGTTCCTTTGGGCAGCAGTAATGACGTATACAAGGATCTATCTTGGAGCCCACTACCCCGGCGACATACTCGTGGGAGGAATTGTTGGCGTAACGGGTGCCTTTCTTGGATATAAGGCCTTTGCGTGGATCAAGGTTAAGATCGACCAAGCAAGCGCTTCACGTACTTCCCAATAATATCAAACTCGAGGTTCACCGTATCGCCCGGCTTTAATGTGCCGATGTTGGTATGCTCGTAGGTGTATGGAATGATCGCCACGGTAAATGCGTTCTCCTTCGAATTGAAGCAAGTGAGACTCACTCCATTCACTGCTATTGATCCCTTCTCCACGGTCACGTTGCCTTGTGAAGGATCATACTCGATGTCGATCAGCCAGCTGCCGTTCTGATCAACAACAGATCTAACAATACCCGTTTGGTCGACGTGCCCTTGCACTACATGTCCATCGAATCGGCCGTTGGCAATCATGCAACGCTCGAGGTTTACCCGATCACCTTTCTTTAAACGACCAAGATTCGATTTGGTGAGCGTCTCGTCGATGGCTGTTGTCCAATAGGAATTGCCCTGCGTTTTGGTGACGGTGAGACAAACGCCGTTGTGTGAAATGCTTTGATCTACTTTAAACTCGTTGGCGATCGGTGAAGAGATCCTGAAATTCCTGTTTGAATTCTCTGTAGTGATCTCTTCAACCGTTCCAAACGTTTCTATAATACCTGTGAACATTCCGTAAATCTACGGCTTTGCGTCGGTCTTTTCAGCGGGAAGCTTATCAACCGCTTCTTTCTGATCGGCCCTGATCGTGGGATACTTGATTCCCAGCTGATCCAAATATGTCTTGTATTTGGCAGGGTTGTAGTAAAGCGGCTTCAGCTTCGGGGCGAACTCACCCATGATCTTCTGGTTGAGATAAATAGCCGGTTGATCTTTATCACCAACGAGCGGAGTATACTTGATGTCCTTTGTCTGCTCGTTGCGATAATATTCCCATGCATTCTTTATGATCTCTGGTTTCGTGAGCATATCGAGGATGGTCATGGCTTCCGCCTTTGCACCGTACACGATACCCTTGTGAGCGATCGGCGTTGCCATGGCAATGGCGTTGCTCCAATGGTGTCCGGGAAGTCCGGGGATGTTGGAAGGATATTGGAGTACAACTGTTGGAACTGTCCATGAAATGTCGGCGATATCATCCGATCCACCACCCAGCGCCATTAATGGACGCCCCATCACGTTGATCGTTCCGGTTGGAGTTGGCAAGCCCAGCGTATCGAGCTTGACCGCCAGGCCTTCAACCTTCTTTGCTTTCATTTCTATCTGTGTCGCCTTCGCGAGAAGCTGATCTTCGGCAGTCCATTTAGGCAAACCCACAACTTTAATGTTCTGGTACATCACTTCGGCCATTGGTTTATTGAAATGACCAGGCCATGCGCTACCGAGGATCTCGTGTGTCACTTTTGTATCAGTCATCATTGCAGCAGCCTCAGAGATCTTCACGCCGATGTCGTAGAGTTTCTTGATGTCCGGGTATGTTCTTTCACGGAAGTAATACCATACCGATGCTTTCGATGGAACAACGTTGGGCTGATCGCCACCGTCGCTGATAACGTAGTGTGACCGTTGGGTGAGCTCGAGATGCTCACGACGGAAGTTCCAGCCGATGTTCATCAATTCAACCGCATCGAGGGCGCTTCGTCCACGCCACGGTGCTCCCGCTGCATGGGCAGCGGCCCCTTCGAACGAAAATTTAACGGACACCATTCCATTGTAACCGGCATCGCCATATCCGACAGCAAGGTTGTTAGAGACGTGAGTGAAAATACACGCATCCACGTCTTTAAAATATCCATCACGAACGTAGTAAGCTTTGGTACCTAGTTGCTCCTCGGCAATACCGGGCCACAACATGATCGTTCCAGGGATCTTTTCACGCTCCATGATCTTCTTCACCGCAAGCGCCGAGATGATGTTCAGGGCTTGTCCCGAGTTGTGACCCTCGCCGTGACCTGGAGCGCCTTCAATCAACGGATCGTGATAAGCAACGCCAGGTTTTTGTGACGCCTTGGGGATACAGTCTACATCGGAACCAAGAGCGATCACTGGTTTACCACTACCCCACGTTGCGATCCAGGCGGTGGGCACATGGGCGATGCCTTTCTGTATTTTAAAACCGTTCTTTTCAAGGAGGTTGGTGATGTATGCCTGTGTCTCAGTTTCCTGGAAACCGAGCTCGGCAAAGCTGAACAGCATGTCGTTGATCTGCTGACCAAGCACAGCATTCTTTTCTACTTCCTGGGCAACTTCAGCTTTGAGTTTTTCTGCGATCTGCAACTCCGGTTGGGCCGTCGCGGCGAGCGCTGCGATCAATGCAAACGTTAGGGTAAAGAGTTTTTTCATAGAGGTGGTAGGTTTCGCCGGTAAGTTAAGGAATTGAGAATAGCGTCAAAGTGAGTTTTATACGATTTGGTTTACAATATCGATCGAAAGTCGTTTAAGGGAAGAAACCATTAACAACTCGCCGGATCACGAAAAACGGCATAAAAGCCTTCGAGGATTCCGTAAATAACATCAAAGACTATATCAAAAAGGCCTGAAGTTTCAAGTCCGATGTCCGAAGTTTGGCTACCTTCAGACTTCAAACCTCAAACCGAATGGACTTTAATGTACTCCGAATGTCACGCTTGCTGTTGGTACTCGGTACATGTGTCTTCGCGGCTATGGTCGCGTGCGACAAAGACCCTTCGGTGCCTATTTGCCGACCGCATGCTCTCCTGTTTGAAACAGATTCGATCGTTTACACCTACGAAGCTGGACGCATAACAACTGTGTTGTATTATGGCTCCGGGCTTCTCACGAACCGCGACAATTTTTCGTACAACTCGGCGGGCCAGCTCACCAGCGTTCTAAAGTTCTACGTGGGCGTCGATGGGTCTACTGCTATCGCATCCAACCACGTGTTATCGTACGGCAACGACGGCCTTCCGCTCACATTGACCAGCGACGATACCTATAACGGTCATTTCGAAACCACATTCACGCACGACGATCAGTCACGGCTTTCAATAGCCGACACACGATACGGAGCACAGGATTTCTTCGCTGGGACAACCCGCTACGAATACGACGAAAATGGAAACATCCCGAATGTTTACTACACCATAGACTTCAATGGAACGCAAAAGGAGGTGCTTGCAAGGGAAAACCTTTCATTCGACGACAGACAAAAATTCTACGTCAATACGCCTGAGTTGAAGACGGCGACTGAATATGTATATGGTTATCTGCCTAATAGGAATAATTGTCTGGGTGCTACAGTGTACTATCGAAGCTACGCGCAGCATTTTACACAACCCCTTTCGATAACCTTCGCCGCCACGTACAACGACGAAGGTCTTATCAAAAGTCTTCAAAGCGACAATCCCGATATGAGATTATACTCGGGAGAGACACTGTTCAAAGCAGTGGACTACGACTGTCACTAGATATCGACGATATCGATCATCTCGACTTCGTAAACAACTATCGAATTCGCAGGCAGATTGATCGACGATCCCTCAAATGGTCCAAAGGCCAATCCTGAGGGGATATAAATTCTCAGCTTTGATCCTTGCGGCATTTTTTGCAGGGCCACTTTGAGGCCACCAATAAAATCACACGGCCTGCTATCGAACCCCGAGCCCGGCTCTGCGGTTCCTCTCGCAAATTCATTCCCTGAGGTAAAGCTCTTGCCAACATAGCTGATCTTCACCTTCGAAAAAAGGTTAGGTATCGCACCCCCGCCCTCTTCCGTAACCACATAGCGAATGCCGGTGGTGTCCGTTACGGCGGTAATAGAATTCTGTTCAAGGAATGCATCGATGTCAGTCGTGTCTGCAGTAAATCGAGCCTTTTCTGCGTTGGATAAGGTGATCTCGGTAAAGTCAACCTCAAACACGAGAATAGAGTTCGCGGGGACGTTGTTGGTTCCCTTCGCTCCAAAGCCGAGCGGCGACGGAACGAAAAGGGTTGCCTTTGTTCCGACCGGGGCATAGCTGAAGAAGTATTGCCATCCTCCAATGAAGCTGCTTAGAGTTCCGGTTGCATCATCCTTTCCATCGTCCCACACCGTTCCATCGAGGAACTTTCCAGTGTATTTTACTTTGATCGTTTGGTCACTACGTGGAGGTACGCCTTTTTTGCCCAGCTCATGGATCACGAAACGTATGCCTGACGGATCGTAGACTGCATTAAGCGAATTCTCCAAGATGTACTGGTCAATAGTTTGGATGTCCTGCGCAAGTTGCACACCGGTATCTTTTATCTCATGGTCAAGGCATGCCGACATCAACATGCTTATCGTAAGGACTAGAACTGAACCTTTGACTAAACTCGTTACTCTCATTGCTCTCTCGTTATAAATTTTATAAACTTTTTAAACATTAAACTCCCTTATGCATCGTCACCTTTGCGTTATCCGGTACACGTAACTTCCTGGACGATTGCGACAGGTAGCCAGAGCCATAATAGAACTCCTGCTTCCGCGTTTTTCCATTGGGCAGAAGTATCTCGCACCAAATCTCATCAGCCAGGGGAACAAAAATCTCCCCGCCTGATCTATCGACCTCAAAGGCCTTCAGGACTCCCCTGTTCTGCGATGCTACATAAACGTCTCTTCCTTTTTCTGTAACCTTCACCAATGCCTTGGCATCTCCTTCTACCTTGAATCCACTTGTCGATGCCTTCTCTGCGCGGAAGCTTCCATCTCCATTACCTTTCAACACCAGCCCAACAAACGCATCGAGACGTCCTGCGAACACTTCATTTCCGAAGTCGTTACCAACCAGCAACGCATCCAGGTTGCCATCACCATCGACGTCATCAACCACGATTCCGTTTACCGGGGCGATCTGTGCTTCTACCGGCAGATCTTTTATCCTGAACTTTCCCCCGCCAAGGTTCTCGATATAGCTACTGCTCATGTGATTTGCTTCGTGAATTGTAACACCTTTCATCTCATCAGCCGTGAAGAGGTTTTCCATCGTAGCTTTTGCAAAGAGTTTGTATCGCGAAAACTTCCTCCTGAACTTGGGGCTTTGCTGATTCATTTCATCCCAGAAGTGTACAGGAAATAACTTACGTTCCTCGCTATCCATCGATACACGCATGTAACAGCCCATCACCGGGTCAACACTTCCATTGCCATCGAAATCTTTAGCATAACAAACCAATGGCAATGAATCGGCCACCTGGTAATTATTGTTCCAGCCAAGGTTGCCTGCGATATAGTCGATATCACCATCGTTGTCGAAATCGCCCCCAGCCAGACTGTTCCACCAGCCTGTCTTATTCTGAACGCCGGTATCGTTAGCCATCGCAAGCTTTCCGTTTTCATTCTTAAAGAATGTAACGGGCATGAATTCGCCAACCACCACAAGGTCCGTCTTACCATCATTATCATAGTCGGTCCAAAGCGCATCCGTAACCATCCCAACGCTGCGAAGGCCTGGTGCCACGGCTTCCGTGTCGTTACTGAATTTTCCCTTGTCGTTAATGAGCAGGTAACTTTCAGGTGCTGTCGGATAAGAGCCAGGCACAACTCTCCCGCCTACAAAAAGATCAAGATCACCATCTGCATCGAAGTCGGCCGCCCGCACACAAGACCCGCTTGCGTCCAGGTGCGGCAATGCCGATGTATCTATCGCAAACACACCTTTTCCATTGTTACGATAGAAACGATCTCTATAGTCCGCAGGAGATGTTCCTTCGAGGCCTCCACCAACTACATATAAGTCGAGATCCTTGTCGTTGTCGGCGTCGAACAGCAACAGTCCCTCGTCTTCCTCATGCTTGTTATCATTAGCGGCAGATGCACGACCGGCAAACGATCCATTCTTCTGTGCGAGGTATGTAGTGAAATTGTACTTCACAGAACCGCCGATCACCAGGTCGTCAAGGCCATCGTTATTGACGTCCCCTACTGCCAGTCCCGGCCCGGATTGTGAAAACTTATGAGGTATGGTACGCTGGAGGTTGAAGTCGATCATATCATCTTCCTCGTGCTTATAGTTGATCCCCAGCCGTTCGGCTACTTCGTTGAAATAGGTGGGCTGCGCAGGGAATGGTTGTTGGGGCGCGATACTACCGGAATAAGAGATCGTAATAACCTGGTTAACGATCGGGTTTAATTGTATGGATCGTTTTCCGTCGGGCCATACAACTACAACCGAGTCAACCTGTGTATTGGCGCCCAATCCAAAATGAACTACCGGATCCACCGACGATAGGAAGCCGCGATATATGAACTCCTCGGCATATTGAACAGTGCCACCTGAGTAGATCGTAACCTTGCTGCCGATTGCCTGCTTGTTGGTCGCACTACCCTCGAGCTTGATATCGAGGTATGAGTTCTTTGCCTTATCGCCGGAATCATTCAGTGTATTCCTAAAGACAAAAGCGGGATCGTTGATATTGTTGGTCACGTAGTCCAGGTCTCCATCGTTATCGAGATCGACAAAGGCCGCTCCGTTGGAGAATGATCTCACACCGAGACCCCACTTCGTCGAAACATCATCGAAGTCCAGTGAGCCGTTATTCTTGAATGCGTAATTCGGGATCTTAATGATTGGAATTGAATCGATCAGTTGGCGATATGTCGCCACGTTACCGACATCCGCACGGTAGTTCGAAAAATCCTTGTCGGTAATGTCCTTTGGGAATCCATTGGTTATCAGGAGATCTTTGAGACCGTCATTGTCGATGTCTGCAAACAATGGCGACCAGCTCCATTCGGTCTGGTGTACCCCCGAAAGCTGTCCGACCTCGCTGAACTTCACCCCTTTGTCGAGGCCGTTATTGACGTGGAGCATGTTGCGTACGTACTGGTATTCATAGCCCCACCTTTCATTGTTGATGTAGTTAGAATAGCTTTTGTTACCGATGGTTGTCTTTTTCCGCGCGTTAGTTTCCGGAAGCATGTCGGTAGTGATGATGTCGGACAATCCATCATTGTTGATGTCTGCAATGTCATTTCCCATCGAGAACTGGCTCTGGTGGCCAATGTATTCGCCGATGCGATTGGTGAAGGTGCCGTTGCCGTTGTTGATGTACAGGATGTCGTTCGAAAGGTAGTCGTTGGAGACGTAGATGTCGGGCCATCCGTCCTTGTTCAGGTCGGCAATGGCCAGGCCGAGGCCGAATCCTTCGATGAGGATACCCGCCTCCCGGGTGACGTTAGTGAACGTGCCATCGCCGTTGTTGCGGTAGAGACGATCGTTATTGACAGCTGTGCCGTCGGTGATCTTGGGGCGGTAGTTAGTTGGCACGTTGTTCATCCTTTCGTTAGTAAGGACATACAGATCGAGGTCGTCATCCTTATCGTAATCGAAAAATGCGGCCATAACGCTATAGCCTGCATCTGCTATCCCATAAGACCCGGCTTGTTCGGTAAAGGTTGGAATGCCGTCGGCATTGGGGCCGTTGTTGACGAAAAGCATATTGAGACGGTTCTCGGCCTTCGGCTGCATGGTGGCGGTGACGTAGATATCGAGGAGTCCGTCGTTGTTGATGTCGACGATCACGACGCCCGAGTTCCATCTGCCGGGGACGTTGACGTTGGCCGTTTCGGTGACGTCTTTGAACGAAAAATTTCCTTTATTCAGGTACAGTTTGTTCGAAACGAGGTTCCCAGCGAAGAAAATATCTTTAAGTCCATCGTTATTGAAATCTCCTATCCCGATGCCGCCGCCGTTGTAGATATACTCGTAAGTGAGGATGTTGAAGGTGTCGGTCTCCTGGATCGTGTTGACGAAGTCGATCCCGGTGTCCTCGGCGGGGAGCTGCTCGAAGAGGGTCGACGGTTTCTGGGTGCACGAAGACACGAGGCATCCTAAGAATACAAGCACAACAAAATACTTCATAAGAGAGAGGGCTATAAAAAAACAAAGGCCAATTTACATTGGCCCTTGTTTATTGAAAAATGTTACTGGTTAGAAGCCAGGATTCTGCGTGAGAATCTGTTCTGATACGTTAAGCAAGTCGAGCTGTGCCTGAGGAATAGGGAGATATTCATCAACGCCCTTGTCAAATTTCGCATCGTTTAGAGCGCCAAGACCATACTTGGGAGCTTCGTAAGCGATGAAAGCATTCAACACCTGGTCGGCAACGCCCCAACGAACGAGGTCGTAGAAGCGGTGTCCTTCGGAGTGAAGCTCGAGCTGACGTTCCATGCGAACGGCCGCTGTTGCTGCAGCTTTGTCAGTCCATGGAGTGTTGTACGTGTCCATCTGGTAGTTAGAAGGGCTGTCTGCGAGCGGAGATGCCTTCGCACGAGCGCGAACCCTGTTAACATACTGACGTGCAGTCTCAAGGCTACCAACTTCGATCTCAGCTTCAGCAGCCATCAAAAGAACGTCTGCGAAACGGATGATCGGGAAGTTGATCGCTGTATAACCAGGAGTCCATGAGCTGTTGTCCTGAAGGCTTCCTTTGTCAGCCTTGTAGTAAACGAACTTCTTAGTCTGGTAAGGACCAGCATTCGGTTGGTTACGGATCCATGCTTTACCAGGGAAGACTTTCCAGTCGAGGTAAGGGATACCACGGCGGCCGATAGTGTGGTCGATACGGGTATCGAGAGGTCCACCATCGGGAGCGAATGGATCGCTTGACTCAAGGCCCATATCAGTCTTAACCTGGTTAGCACCGATGTTGTAGTCCATTACACCAGCTGTAGAGGTAACGATCGGAAGACCGCCACTTGTACGGTACCAGTTTGCTGATTCGAAAGTAGGCTGGAAGAATGAGCAGCAGTTTCCGGGACCATCAGGACCTGTGTTGTAAGGCCAGTTCAAGTCGAAATCAGGAGCTGCATTGTTCACGCTGCCTGTGTTAGCAGCGTTCTGGAACGCCCATACTGATTCTTCGTGATTATCGTTCGAAGCTTTGAATACATCAGCGAAGTTGCGTACGAGCTCGTACTTCTTTCCGTTAGATGTCTTACCTGCTGTGATGATGTCGTCGAACAGAGCCTTGGCGGCAGTGTACTTGGGAGCGCCCTGGTTTCCATAGCCAGGACCTGCCTCATACATGTAGATCTTCGCGAGGTAAGCTTTAGCAGCTGACTTGTTTACGCGACCTACTTCTGATTGAGTTTCGGGGAGGTGTTCAACGGCGAATGCCATATCAGCCTCAATTTTGTCCCAGATCTCAACGTCATTTTTCACTGTTTCGATACCAGAACCGTAGTCGATGGTTTCATCGACATAAGGAACCTTGTGCCATGTTCTGGTCAATTCGAAGTAGAAGTGTGCCCTGAGGAACTTAGCCTGAGCTTCGATGCTGGTCTTGAAGTCTGCTGGAACGTCGTCCTTAGCGGAAGCGAGCAGTTTCAAAGTAGCATTAGCACGAGCTACGCCTTCGTAGTTACCGTTCCACTTGTCGGCGATAACGTCGCCAGTAGCGAGAGCGGCATAGCGTTGAATAGGGTTGATGCTGCTATAGTCACCAGGGTCAGTTCCCTTGTTTGCGTCAGCACCGCGGATGCTACCCCATACCCAGTTTGAGGGGGAAGCCATACGATTTCCACGACCGTTAACCTGTGCATACACTGCAAGCAGGGATGCGTCGAGACCAAGACGACCCGCGAGGATGTTTTGGTCCAACTGGCCGGTTACAGGGACATCAAGGAAGCTGTCCTTGCAAGAGTAGAGGAGCACGAGGCCCGCTGCTACACTCAAAACCATTTTATTAATTTTTTTCATAGTAATGTTCAATTCTTAATTAAAACCCGAGGTTAAGACCAAGTGTGAACTGCCTTGTGATAGGATAGTTACCAACGTCGATACCGAAGTTAGTATCAGCTGCACCACCTACTGCAGGATCGAGACCCTGGTACTTGGTGATTGTGAACAGGTTGTTGGTCGAAGCATACAGCCTGAGTCTTGTCAGCTTCATCTTGTCGAGAAGCGGTGCAGGCAGTGTATAACCGATTGTCAGGTTCTGGAGACGGAAGTAAGAACCATCTTCAACATAGAACGAGTTAGACTGTGTGTTCGTGCTGAAGTTTGAAGCTGATTCGAAGATCGGAGTAGTAGCGCCTGTGTTCTCAGGAGTCCATGAATCCTTCACACGTTCGCTGATGGCAGCACCCTGGAATGAAGGATAGAAGTCTGTGAACCACTTCGATACGTTGAAGATCTTGTTGCCAATAGAAGTGTATCCGTAAGCAACGAGGTCGAAGTTCATGTAACGGAGTGTAAGCGTGATACCACCTGTGAATTTAGGAACAGGGCTACCGAGCCATACGCGGTCGTTTTCATCGATCTTGTTATCACCGTTGATATCCTTATACTTAAAGCGACCAGGTGCAGCGTCAGCTTGTTGAGCGTGAGCTTTCACGTCGTCGGCGCTTGAGAATAAGCCTTCAACTTTGTAACCGTAGAAAGACGAGATCGAATAACCGAGTTGGTTACGGATCGGGTTGATACCGCGGAAACCAGGGTTAGCAGTAGTAAGATAAGTAAGACCAGGAGCGAGAGCTGTGATCTCATTTTTCAGGAAGCTACCGTTAACGGCAAGTTCGAACTGGAGACCAGGGATGATGTTACCCTTAGTACCCAACGCGATGTCGATACCTTTGTTAACCATCTTACCAATGTTCACTGAAGGAACGGATGCGTTATAACCAGCTGTTGCTGTTACAGGCACTTCAAGGAGGAGGTCCTTGGTTTCCTTCTGCCAGAAGTCGATGATCACGTCAAGTTTACCATCGAACAACATTCCATCGATACCGATGTTCTTCGTAACTGAAGTCTCCCACTTTGCAGCGGGGTTACCGATACGAGTTCTGTAGTAACCAGTTTGTGCGCTGCTATTGCTACCAGTGATGTCATATGAAGACGAACCTTTGTCGCCACCATACAAGCTGTACTGGTTGTAAGGGTTTACGTTGTTTGAGTTACCCATTGTACCGTAACCACCGCGGATCTTAAGATCACCGATCCATGGCATTGAAGACATAAAGCCTTCAGAAGATACACGCCATGCAGCAGAGATCGCAGGGAACACACCATAACGGTTTTCAGTAGCGAAGCGTGACGCACCGTCACGACGAACAACTGCACCGAGGATATACCTGTCGCGGAATGTATACTTCACGTTACCGAAGATCGAGCTGAAACGGCTTCCTCTGTAAGGAGCGTTACCGTCGGCGCTGGAGATCTGTACCTGCGATGTGTTACTGATGTTGATATAGTTTGGTTCCCATGAGAACGGGTTCAAACCAGTCTGGCCATAGTCCCAACCGCTACCGGTATCGAGAGCTTCCTGGCCGAGGAGAACTTCAACGTTGTGCTCACCAAACTGCTTCTTATAATTAAGAGTGTTGGTGAATGTCCATGCGAAGCTGTAACCGGCGCCTTGAGAGTAAGCGAACGCTGAGTTGTTTTCAGAGTTCTCATACTGCCAACGGCTGTAGTTGCGATAGTTGTATGAACCGTAGTTACCACCGATACTGGTACGGAGTGTAAGACCAGGGATCACATCCAATTCAGCGTAGATGTTACCAAAACCAAGCGTGTTGAAAGTCTTGTTGTTGGCTTGTCCATCGCGAGCAGCAACAGGGTTACGAGGGTTGTTGAATCCTTTCGAAGCTGTACCAGCGTATCCGCCGAATACATCATAGATCGGGATGATCGAAGGCATACGAAATGCAGAGAGGATATCGTTTTCGTCTGCTGCAACACCGCGACCACCATCACCACCTGAAAGACCTCTTCTCTCAAGGTACGTGAACTGGAGGTTTTCACCTATGCGGAAGTTCTTCAGTACGTCGAACTCTGTGTTGATACGGGCTACATAACGCTTGAAGTCGTTCTGTTTGAGGATACCATCCTGAGTTTGAGCGCTCAAGCCTATGAAGAAACGGTTGTTATCGCCACCACCGCTGAAGCCCAAAGAGTGTCTTTGAACAGGAGCTGTGTGAGTGATCGCCTTGTACCAGTCTGTACCTGCTGGGTTAGCTTTAGTAATCTGGAAGATACCACCGTTGCGAGGGTCAACGTTGTACTTCTTCTCTTCCTCGGCGATGTTGATCTTGTTCGCGGCCTTAAGCTTTTCTACTTCAGCGCCTGATCTGCCACCTACTGAAAGGTATTCAGGGATAACAGGCGAAGCGCCGTTACCGAACTGAGGATGGTTGAAGTCTTTGAGAGCCTTCTGAACATCTTCATCCTGGAATGTGCCATAAGGATTCTTAGTGTTCCTGATAGCGTTCCATGTCCACTGAGCGAAGTCGGTAGGGTTCATCATATCCTGGCCGGTGCCTGGATTTGTTGCACCAACGAGGGCATCATAAGTAACGTTGAGCTTTTGACCGCGCTTACCTCTCTTGGTAGTATACACGATCACACCAGAAGCGGCACGAGCACCGTAGATTGATGCAGATGCAGCGTCTTTCAATACTGTAGTCGATTCGATATCGTCAGGGTTCAGGAAGCTGATGTCCTGTGTAGGAACACCGTCAACCACGTAGAGTGGCTGGTTACCACCGAATGCACCGAAACCACGAACGCGGATCTGGCTGGTAGTACCAGGCTGACCGTTTGTGATAACTGTTACACCGGCAACGCGACCTTGCAACATCTGTTCTACGTTACCTGAAGGAGCGAAAGTCATGTCCTTCGTTTTAACAGTAGAAACTGAACCGGTCAATTCTCTTCTTTTATCGATAGAGTAACCAGTAACGACAACTTCTTCGAGTGATTTTACATCGGGGCTCATGGCAACGTCCACAGAAGATTGTGTACCGACCTGAACTTCCTGAGTGATGTAACCAATGAACGAGAACACGAGGATCGAATTAGAGCCTGTTACGTTCATTGTATATTTTCCTTCGGAGTCCGTTGTGGTACCATTCGAAGTACCTTTTTCAACGATGTTAACTCCGGGAACGGGAGCGCTATTTTCATCAGTAACAACACCGCTAACACGCGATTGTGCCAATGCTACCGATGAAAGGCCCATGAAGAACAGCATCATCACCGCATAGCGGCAGAGGCTTTCGACGCGGCCCACATTAAGGGTAAAATTTTTCGTCATGATTTAGGGTATTATTTAACTGCGAGAGTGATCGAATAAGATACTACAAAGTCAGGTGTACCGTTTGTCGGATGTACTGTAACCTTTAGAGTTATTCCACCTTTGAGGTTCACACCGGTCAATGACCATGTTCCAGAAGATTCAGTGGCCTGAACGGTCACATCGTCATCGTCAACATCTTTGTAAGTGTATTCAACATTTGTTACTGTGCTTCCGACAGGCTCATCGAATGTCATGTCGATATCGAGATCTTCTGTATCTGTTCCGTCAATGACATTGATAACAGCAGCAAAGCTCTCGTTGCTGGTGGCTGATTTGTTGGGAACCAGGTTTGTTGTAGTGACGTGGAGCTTTGGAGCCTCCGCGACATACAGTTTGAAGATCTGGCGTGCAGTAACACCAGCAGGAGTACCGTCTACTGAGTCCTCAGGAGTAACTTCCAGTTGGAGCGGATCGCCAGGCATTCCGGTAAGATCGAGGGTATCTTTACCTTTAACTTTATCACTGATGTCGTGCTTACCCCAGTTGGCTTGAGCATACTTCACGTTGGAGAATGAGCCGTCGAGAGCAAAGTCAAATGCCAGCGAGTCGTACAGAGTAGGGTCTACATTCAAAGTATCATAGAACACGATAGCCCCGGCTGCGTTATTAACATAGCCAGGAAGACTTCTTCCCGTAGCCACCTTTAACGATTCGCCGATTCTGCCTTTGTTAGCTATAATCCCCGTAGCCGATTTGAATCCGGTATTCTGTTCAGCAGTAGTCTGGATCACAGTAACATCATAGTCCTTGAACACATCGCCGTCCTGTGAGGTAACTCTATAAGATACAGTCTGACCACCGGAGAAGTCCTGTTCGTTTCCTTCCGAAGATTGTTCCACACCACCCACAGTTACTTTAGATTCTGCAGATTTAGAGAACTTAAGTTTCAGCTTTCCAATATCATTGTGCTTAGACCACGGAATTGTGATCGTCACAGCAACTGGATCCACATCTTTGTCAACTTCTGTCTTCGTACTTCCGTCGAAGCTGAAGTCAGACATTTCCGCCTTATTGCTTGTGATGGTGATCGATGTTGCGGCTGAGTAAGAATTTTTAACACTCTCGCCCCCACCTGTGTGGTTGTTAGAAGAGGCTACGGCCTGGAAAGTACCTACGTAAGCGTAAGTGAACTTAACAATTGCCTTTCCGCCAGTGAAAGATGAGGCAGGAATAAGTACACCCCCGTAGCTGGGAAATTCGAGTCCGTACGGAAGGAGAGACACAGCTCCCGCGCCGACCTGTTCCACTTCGAAAGTGAATTCGGTTTCCGAGAGCAATCCAGAGGTTTTGTCAACAGTGAACGACGGTGGAGGCGGTGACGATGCCTCATCATCTTTACAACTATTAACGCTAACCCACAGGAGACAGAGCAAAGAATAGTAGAGAATTCTTCTCATGTTGAATTGGTTTTAGTTGTAGCGTATTATTTGGTTTTGAAAACAGCTGGTATGAGCAGCTATTTCTCAGTTAAAGTATGCGTTTCTAAGCGATTTAACTGCTAAATTCAACCAGAATTTTGTAGCAAACGATTCCGCAAACGTTTGCAACGCCTCGTGAAGCCGGTTTTGTGATCGAAAAATTAAGATTTTGTGAACCCTTTGCGGCGGTCGAATGACCAATTCCTGCCGATGTGTGCGCACACACAAAGCAGGACCCTGACAATACAATTCGAGATAAAATGTCCGAAAAAACCGTTCGAATCAAGGATATCGCACGCCTCGCTGGCGTATCT
>CAZBCP010000009.1:0-159639 GCA_964490505.1 uncultured Ohtaekwangia sp.
ATTTATATAATAATTCTCTGTTTGGGTTGATTTGAGGGAAAAAGTGAAGAGTGTCAGTCCTAGAAAATGCTGGGCGTTCCAATTGTGAGAATTTTGATTTGTGATTGTATTCAATGTTGAATAATTTGTAAATCTTTTTTGTAAATATTGTAAAATCAATTAAAGTTTTGTTCTTGCGGACAAACATTGGTTTTGTTTCGTTGTTGTTGTTGTTGTTGTTGTTGTTATCGTCTGGATCTGAGCTGGTGCAGGCAGACAATGTCAAAAGCGCTGCTACGAAGAGCAACGAGAGGAAGCCAAGCCAATTTTTAGACACGGGTGTTGGAGGAAAAATTGAGTATTAAGTTACTGAAAATAAAGGGTTTCGACTGAGACTTTCTACCCCTCTATTTTCCACCTGCCGCTTTCAGGTCGGCAAGGCAGCTGGCATCGAGAACCGGGAGATCATCCTCACCAAGCAGATCATTCAGCTTTAGATTCGATTCCGCCTTCCAGTACATCAGGCAATCGGTATCCGAACAATGGGCTCCGTGTTCCGTATCCTGGTGCGGGGATACCATGGGTATCCCATTATTCACCAGACCAAGTATGTGACACGTCTCGTGCGTAAGAATAAAAGTCTCGAGCGCGTACCGAGAAACCATATCGCGTGGCGTGTATGTGTATACGGACTTCTGGAAGACGGCTATCGACGATGCACCGTAAGCAACACCCAAAACTTTTTGAGTATCGGTGCTCTCTGAATATTCAGCGTCGAGAAAAACGATCCACATCGAAAGAGTTTTGCCGGATGTCACAGATTTGCGATTATTTTTTTCGACCTCACGCACAACATCGATGTCCATGGTGAGCCTGCCTGCCGAGGGAATGGTTCGTTGCGTTACCGTTACGCCGCCCGACTTGTTCAGTCGCTCATTCAGGAACGTCACCAAATGATTCATGGCCGACGTGGTCGGCTCATAGCCATCGACCCATGCAAGCTCGATGTTCAATGACGTGTATGTGTTGTTGGTAAGAAAGTCTACCGGTTTTACCGAGTTATTGACGACAAATGGTGAAACCGGGTCTTCTTTGTCGCAACTGAATGCGATCACCAGGAGAAGCAGGAAGACGACACCCCTCAGACGCTGTAAGCTCATTGTATTCTTGTCACCGCAAATTTACGACCAATCAGGCAGCCTTCAAATCGGGATCGTTGATGATCAATTTGAACCAATATGTGAAATCCTGGGGGCTTTTTTTAACGGCGTCCCTTAAACGGGACAGGTCTTCGAAGCGCCACTCGTCTACCTCATCGTGATTGATCTGCGGTTCGCCATCATAACGCGCAATGTAAACGTGATCGTATTCGTGCTCCGTGAGATTATTGTCAAGATCGATACGGTAGATGAATTTATGCGAAAACTCGGGCTTCGCATCAATACCCATCTCCTGTTTCAGCTTGCGGCGTATTGCATTCTGTATGTCTTCATCGGGACGGGGATGACTGCAACAGGTATTCGTCCAAAGTCCACCGCTGTGGTATTTTTTCCTGGAGCGTCGTTGAAGGAGCAATTGTCCCTTAGAATTAAAAACGAGGATGGAAAAAGCACGATGAAGCAAGCCCTTGCGATGTGCCTCCATCTTCTCCATTGTGCCGATGGGATTATCGTTTTCGTCGACTAATATGACCTGCTCCATCTAGATGAGATTCAGCTGGTGTTTCAAGTATGAATAGCACAATATAGACAGCTTTTGGCGGTTGCGTATGCGAATACGTTCCTTCATCACATAGCCAGACGGCGTGTTGCGGATCTTCTTGAATAGAGCCAGGTAATACAAATAAGCAACATGCACACCGAGTTTCGAGGAACGTGGCAACTGACGAATACCTTCGAAGCCCATCTCGAAATCTTCTTTGATACTCTGCTCGATCTTCTCCTTACACACTTCATCGAATTTTTCGATGTCGAGATCCGGAAAGTAGATTCTTCCAAGTCCATTGTAGTCGGCATTGAGATCGCGGAGGAAGTTGATCTTCTGAAATGCAGAGCCTAGCTTCATAGCATAAGGCCTCAACTTTTCGAAGAGGATCTTATCGCTTCCGCAGAAAACATGCAGGCACATAAGGCCGACCACTTCTGCTGATCCTAAAACATATTCCTGGAATGACTGGTGGTCGTATGATTTTTGAGTGAGATCCATCTCCATGCTTTTCAGGAACGTGTCGACAAGATCTACGTCGATCTCATATTTATGTACGGCTGCCTGGAAGCTGTTGAGGATCGGGTTGAGACTGATCTTCTCTTCGATAGCAGTGAGTGTGTCGTTGCGAAAGCGGAACAGCAGATCCGATTTATTGAAGTCATGGAACGAGTCCACGATCTCGTCGGCGAAACGTACGAAGCCATAAATGGCATAGATCGGATTGCGAAGCTCTTTGGCAAGACAACGTATACCGATCGAGAACGACGTGCTATAAGTTGTTGTGGTCAACTTCGACGTTTCAATCGATACTTTGTCAAATAGCTCTTTCGTCGTCATTCAATGTAAGTTAGTTTGTTTTAGAAATAAGTGAGGCAACCACCTGTCCTGAAATAATTGCAGGGGGCACACCCGGCCCAGGCACCGTCAACTGACCTGCATAAAACAGGTTGTTGACTTTTTTATTGATAATTGAAGGTCTAAGATTTGCAGTTTGTTTAAGAGTGTTTGCAAGTCCGTATGCGTTTCCTTTCCAGGCATGATAGTCGTTGATGAAGTCCTGGTGTGCATAAGACTGTTTGAACACGATGTTGTCGCGAAGCGATTGGCCCGTGATCCTTTCGAGACGATTGATAACGATAGAAAAATATTTATCCCGTGTCTGTTGTGAATCGATAAGGCCTGCCGCAACAGGGATCAGGATCACAAGGTTCTCACAACCGGCCGGCGCAGTTGTTTCGTCGGTTGCCGACGTGCATGAGACATAGAACTGCGGAGCTGTGGGCCACTTAGGTTCTTTATAGATCTCTTTGGCGTGCACATTAAAATCTTCATCGAAGAATAATGTGTGATGCGCCATGTTCTTCAATTTCTTATTGATGCCCACGTAGAACAGCAATGCCGAGGGCGCCATCGTTCTCTTTTGCCAGTAAGATTCGCTGTAACGCCGGTATTCGGATGGAAGCAGTTGTTGTTCGATATGATGATAGTCAGCTGTCGCAACCACACGGTCGACCTTGATTTTTTCTTCACCGGCTCTAATGCTTTCGATACTATTGTGGTTTAGGAGAAGACCGTTCACTTCCGCATTATACTTGAACCGTACACCCAGTTCCCGTGCGATCGATTCCATGGCATTAACAAGCTCATACATTCCTCCTTTCGGATACCAGGTGCCCAGGGAGATATCGGCATAGTTCATTAAAGTATAAAGAGCTGGCGTGTCACGCGGAGCTGCTCCCAGGAACAACACCGGGAATTCAAGAAGTTGGATGATCCTGGGGTGCTTGAAAAATTTCCTTATGTATCCCGATACTGATGTGAAGAGGTGAAGATTGAAGAGATGAGGAATCACTTCAAAATTGATCAACTCCATTATCGAGAGACCGGGCTTATAGACGAAATTATTTATGCCCAACTCATATTTGATCTTGCCTTCACGGAGAAAGTCATTCAATTTCTTTGAACTCCCAGGCTCAAGTTGTTCGAACAACCGCGCCACACGATCAGGTCCTGCCGGCACATCCATGTAATCATCGGGCGCAAAGAAGATCCTGTAAGAAGGGTCGAGCCTCTGAAGCTCAAAATAGTCGGTCACTTTCTTTCCAAAGAGCGCGAAATACCTGTCGAACACATCCGGCATCCAGTAAAAGCTGGGACCCATGTCGAACGTAAAGCCGGATGCAGTGAGGCGACGGGCCCGTCCGCCGGGAGTCGCGTTTTTTTCAAACACAGTTACATCGTGCCCGTCTTTGGCAAGGCAGGCCGCGGCCGAGAGGCCGGCAAATCCGGAACCGATGACTGCAACTTTTAGCAAACTTTTTTGTTTAATCTTTTTGCTAAAATATTAAACAAAATTAGAATATTCCGAAGTCCTTGATTTTCAAAACATTATCAGCAAGATGGAAATTGGGAGGAAACGAAAGTGCTATTCTCGAAATCGCTCCGCCCGTAGCAATCACACGTGAGGAAGGAAAATCCCGCGACAGCGTATTGATATATGACTGTAGGTCGCGCGGCGGTTGTTCTGTGATGATCGACGTAACGAAAAGATCGGGTTGATGCGACATACCGATCGATCTTACGTCGGCGTAAGGCACCATCTGGCCGAGATAGATCACGCGAACGCCTTCCTTCTTCAGCAGGTAATGACAGAAGAGCAAACCGATCTCATGGAGCTCCTGCTCGGGCAGGAAAAGGATCGCCTTTTTCGCGGGCCTGGCAGGATGAGGTAACTCATCGATGGCAACGATCAGCTTCTGACGAATAATGTTCGAAATGAAATGTTCCTGTGCAGGGGTAATGTTGTTCGTTTGCCAGAGAATACCGATGCGATCGAGGAACGGGTATATGATCTCGGTGATCGTGCGTTCCATGCCGAACTTCTCCGCGAGCTTCGAAAGTTGTCGCTCGAACTGTTCTTCGTCGAGATCGATCATGCATACGATCATCTGGTTGATGTAGATGTCGGCCTCGCTTTTCTTCTCTGTGAATTCGAGAACTTTTTTTACTAATTCTTCGTGATCGAGATCTGCGATGTGCGAGATCTTTACACCATGATTATTCAACAACGAAACATTAATAATTTTCTTCAGCTCTTCGTCGGAATAATACCTGATGTTGGTGGCTGTTCTTCGGGGTTCGATCAAATGATATCGTTTCTCCCAGATCCGGATGGTATGGGCTTTAATGCCTGATAGTCGTTCGAGTTCCTTGATCGAATATTTTCCCATAGATGTAAATCCGACTGTAAATTAGGGCAATGATCGATATTGGCAAAGCGTGGTTTTCGGCTAATGGATGGAAACCGTTCGAGTTTCAGCTGGAGGCCTGGAGTGCATACCTGGAGGGAAAAAGCGGTCTGGTGAATGCGCCTACGGGCAGCGGGAAGACTTACTCGCTGCTGATACCAATATTATTGGAATTTCTACGCGATCATCCGAACAAGCCAAAGAACACGGGACTTCGCGCAATCTGGATCACCCCGATACGAGCGCTCTCGAAGGAGATAGAGTATGCGGCGAACAGGGCCATCGAAGGCCTGGAGCTGCCATGGAAGGTGGGGGTTCGCTCGGGCGATACATCGGTCGCGAAACGGCAGCGGCAGCGCGACCGGCCGCCGGAATTCCTTGTAACAACTCCGGAAAGTCTGCATCTTCTTATTGCTTCGAAGGGATATGCCGAATACTTCAGTAACCTTAATGCAATTATCGTCGACGAGTGGCACGAGCTCATGGGCTCGAAGCGTGGGGTTCAGATGGAGCTTGCATTGTCGCGTTTGAAGAAGATCGCACCCCGTTTGAAAGTGTGGGGCATTTCGGCAACCATCGGCAATATGGAACAGGCCGTCGAAGTCCTTCTCGGTAATTACTACAAGAAGAACAGCTCCGTTATTATCCGGGCCAACATCAAAAAGAAAATAGAGATCACGTCGATATTTCCCGATGAGGTGGAACGGATGCCATGGTCGGGACACCTCGGGATACAACTGCTTTCGAAAGTGATCCCGATCGTAAAAGAAAGCAAGAGTACTTTGATCTTTACCAACACGCGATCGTTCGCAGAGATCTGGTACCAGAAGATGCTCGATGTTGCGCCCGAGCTCAGCGGACAGATCGCGATGCACCATGGATCGATCAGTCAGCAACTTCGGCATTGGGTCGAAGACCAGCTTCATGAAGGCAACCTGAAGTGTGTTGTTTGCACTTCGAGTCTCGATCTTGGTGTCGACTTCAGGCCGGTTGAAACTGTTATACAGGTTGGAAGTCCGAAAGGCGTCGCGAGGTTCCTGCAGCGCGGCGGTCGTAGTGGTCACCAGCCCGGCGCCACGAGCCGCATTTATTTTCTTCCTACGAATTCTTTGGAGTTAACTGAAGGTGCAGCCCTTCGGGAAGCGATGAACCGCGGGATCATCGAAGAGCGATTGCCCTATGTGCGTTCATTCGATGTGCTGATCCAGTATTTGTTAACACTCGCCGTATCGGATGGTTTTAAGGCCGACGAGATCCTCGAGGAGGTGAGAGGAACATTCAGTTATTCTTCTGTTACCGACGACGAGTTTCACTGGATGTTAAGATTTATAACAACAGGCGGTGCTTCATTGACTGCATACAATGAATACCGGAAGGTGGTCTTTGAGAACGGTCGTTATTATGTTGATAACAGGATGATCGCGATGAGGCATCGGCTCTCAATCGGGACGATAGTTGGTGACAATTCTTTACTTGTTAAGTATGTGAGCGGTAAATACCTTGGAATGATCGAAGAGTACTTTATTGCCGCATTGAACCCCGGTGACGTGTTCTGGTTTGCGGGCCGGGCGTTGGAATTAGTTCGCGTAAAAGAGAACGAAGCACATGTGAGGAAAACGAAGCGCAAGTCGGGTCGTGTGCCGTCGTGGCAGGGCGGAAGGATGCCGTTGTCGTCGCAGCTTAGTGAAATGATCCGGTTCAAGATCGACGAAGCCGCAAAAAATAAGGAGAGCGACGCAGAGATGAAGTTCATAAAGCCATTGATGGAATTCCAGCGCATGCGATCACACCTGCCCGCGAAGGATGAATTTCTCGTGGAGTATTTTCATACAAGTGAAGGATATCACGTGGTGATGTATCCGTTCGAAGGGCGGAATGTTCATGAGGGCATGGCGGCGTTGGTGGCATACCGGATAGCGCAGATACAACCGATCACGTTTTCGATAGCGATGAATGACTACGGGTTCGAGCTGTTGTCGGACCAGGAGATCCCCATCTATGAGGCGATCGAGACCGATGTGCTTGGATCGAACGATCTCTTAAAAGATATTCAGGCGAGCATCAACTCCACCGAGATGGCTCGTCGTAAGTTCAGGGATATTGCCGCGATATCGGGTTTGGTGTTCAAAGGCTTCCCTGGCAAGCAGATCAAAGACAAACACCTGCAGTCGTCGTCGCAGCTGTTCTTTAACGTGTTCCATGAATATGAATCGAATAATTTGTTGTTACTTCAAGCATACGAAGAGGTGATGGATTTCCAACTGGAAGAGAGCCGCTTGCGAAGGGCGCTGGATCGGATCAGCAATCAGAAGATCATTATCAAAGAACCAGATAAGCCGACACCTTTCGCGTTCCCGATCATGGTCGATAGAACACGGGAGAAATTAACCTCAGAGAAGCTGGCAGACAGGGTGAAGAGGATGATGCTCGATTGGGAAAATGAATAATCTTAAGTGATATGAAAAAGCTGTTAATCATTCTTTTGGTTTTAGTTGGTTGCACTTCAAAAAAAGAACCAGCCAATGATCCCAACATCCTCGCCGTTGAGAACAACCTTATCCGCGATGTTCATTTCGAAGACGACAGCCTTTGGAACATTGAAGATCGAATGAAATTCTATGGCGTTCCCGGCGCCAGCATTGCCGTCATCAAAGACAACAAGATCGTCTGGTCGAAAGCCTACGGCATCATGGACAAAGAAACCAACGAGCCCGTTACAACGACTACTTTATTCCAGGCTGGATCCATCAGCAAACCTGTTGCCGCTTACGGAGCATTGAAGACCGTCGAGATGGGAAAGATCGACCTCAACACCGATGTCAACACCTATCTCACATCATGGAAGATCCCCGACAACGAATTCACAAAAGATAAGAAAGTGACGCTCGGGCATTTGGTTAGTCATACCGGCGGCCTTACCGTTCACGGTTTTTGGGGCTATAGTCCCGACCTGCAAGTCCCGACATTGTTGCAGGTGCTCGACGGAATTCAACCTCCCGCAAACTCTCCGCCCATTCGTGTGGACAAAGCCCCTGAGACGGGCTTCCGCTATTCGGGCGGCGGATATACCGTGATGCAACAAATGCTGATCGACGTTCATGGAAAGTCGTTCCCCCAGCTCGAGAAGGAGCTTGTGCTCGATCCTTTGGGCATGACTAACAGCACTTACGATCAGCCACTGGATTCGATCACAGTCAAGAAAGCAGCGACAGGATATCTTCCCAACCACGAACAAACGAAAGGCAAACGACACACTTATCCAGAGATGGCCGCCGCAGGACTATGGACGACCGCCGAAGATCTTGCGAAGTTCGCGATCGACGTACAACTGGCGGTGAAAGGCGAGAGCAAAAAAGTTTTGTCGCAGGAGATGGCGAAAAGAATGGTAACGCCGGTGAAAAATGAAAAATCGATAGGCCTTGGTTTATTTATGCAAGACCGTGAAGGCGACGTTTATTTCGGACACGGTGGTTGGGATGAAGGATTCTCCAGTGAACTGGTTGCCCATCGCGACAAAGGTTATGGTGTTGTTGTATTGACGAATTCAAATCATCCGCCATTTATTTCGGAGGTAATGAGGTCTGTTGCCCGTGTCTATAACTGGGATCACTACGCAACCAACTACAAAAAGCTTCCTCTCGACACATCCATGTTCAAAACCATCAGCAGTCGCTACAGGAGCGAAGGTGACAACTTGATAAACATCACTAACAAAGACGGGCATTTGTATCTTCAATATCTTCGGACCGAAAAGCCGGCCGAACTGTTTCGCATCACCGATAGCACCTACATTACTACCTGGCACGACGGACCTTTGCAATTCAAATCGAGACCAGATGGGCAGGTCGATATGATCTACTATGGATGGAACCGGGTGAACACTTATTCGAAACTTAAAGACGATGAGAAGCTCCCCTACGAACATCTTCTTGCCGGCGACTACAACAAAGCGTTGAAAGCATACCAGGCTTTGCTGAAGGCGAGTCCAGACGACAATTCCGTCAGCGAGGAGACATTGAATTGGCGCGGATACAATTTGTTAGAACAACATAACACCCAGTTGGCAGCAGACCTTTTCAAGATCAACACCGAGCTATATCCAAAAAGCGCAAATGCATACGACAGCTATGCCGATGCGTTGAAAGCCAACGGTGACAAAAAAGGAGCGATCGCTAATTATAAGAAGTCGTTGAAGCTGAATCCTGAAAGCAAACAGACGGCCAAGAAGCTTTCTGAATTAGAAAATGTTCCTAAATAAAAGGAACAGAGATCCGGACAGTACCATTACAACAGGCAATGTCAGCAGCCATGCAAGGAGGATATTCCTTACGGTATCCGCCTGCAGGTTCTTGATGCCTTTGCTGGCAACCATGCTACCTGCAATACCCGAAGACAATACGTGTGTGGTGCTTACAGGCAATCCGTATTGACTTGACAAGCCGATGGTGATCGTGGCCACCATTTCGGCACTCGCACCTTGCGCGTAGGTGAGATGTTGCTTGCCGATCTTTTCACCGATCGTTTTTACTATTCGTTTCCAACCGATCATCGTACCAAATCCAAGCGATAATGAGATCATAGCAATCACACCGAACGGAGCATAATCCGTTGCCTTGCGAAGTTCCTTCAGGCTCTTGTCGAGTGTGGTCCTGTCGGTTGTGCTGAGGCGAAGCTCGTCTTTCTTCATGATGCTGCGGATGTTGCGATCGATCAGCAGGATGTCTTTTCTTACTTCAAATCTTTCGGCGCGAGGAATGCTGGTGATCGCAGCTACGGACCCAAACTTTGTTTGAAGCTCCTGGTTCATCCGGTTAGACTCTACCAGTTTCACGCTGTCGATTGAAGAAAGAGGACGAGTGTCGACAGTTGCCAATACGTTTGTGATGTTCTGAAGGGAGGGTGTTAGATCTTTTGTGTCGAGATTTGCATTCAGTGCGAAGAATCCTGGAACGATACCGATCAAAACGAGCATGATCAATCCAACGCCTTTTTGTCCGTCGTTCTGACCGTGGAAGAAACTAACGCCTGTACAAGTGAGGAGAAGGATACCACGGATCCAGGTTGGGGGCGGTGTATTTTTCTTTGGTTCTTTGAAGAGATCGTCGCTATCGGGTCGTCCTTTCGTGAACACACGGATAAGGAACATGATGATGATAGTAAGTGTAAATCCGAAAGCAGGAGAGACCAGCAGCGACATACCGATCTTCGAAGCTTGCGACCAATCTACTGCGACGCCGGTGGACTCGGGCAACAATGAATAGGCAATACCGACACCGAGGATCGATCCGATGAGGGTGTGTGAACTGGAGCATGGAATACCGAAATACCAGGTGGCGAGGTTCCAGGTGATGGCGCTGATCAGCAGCGCACCGATCATAGCCAGGCCATGGGCAATATTTTGATCGACCAATGACTCCACGGGGAGCAGGTTAACGATACCCATTGCCACCGCGATACCACCCGCAAAAACACCTACCGAGTTCATGAAGCCGGACCACACCACGGCGACCCACGGCTTTAAAGAATTAGTGTAAATGACAGTGGCGACGGCGTTTGCCGTGTCGTGAAAACCATTAACAAATTCGAACCCACACGCTGCAATCAAACACACAATGAGTAGGATGGAGTAGGAGAGCTCTAACTCAAACATGCAGGGCGTTTTAAGGTATTTTGGTTCTAAAAAGCCCCCAAGTTATGGCAGGCAATCTCGCCCAATGTTATGACAATGTTAACATTTACGGTAGTTTGGCAGGGAATTTTTTTAGAGGCAATCAGGTATCCGTAAAGCACTGAGTATCAAAGAATTTTAGTATCATTCCGCATGATTGTAGCTGTTGGAAATCTCACGTTCGAGTTGCTGTCACAGAAAGCATTATACTGGCCGTTGAAACGGATCTTACTCGTTGCGGATCTGCACCTTGGCAAGGTAAATCATTATCGGAAAGCGGGTTACCCGGTGCCTACAAAAGCCAACGACGAGAATACTGCCCTCCTCATCGACCTGTTGAATCACTATAAGCCGGAACGACTGTTGTTCCTCGGCGATCTCTTCCATAGTCATTATAACGAAGAGTGGGAAGTGCTTGGCCAGGTGATCCGTCATTTCCGGTCTACTTCGTTCGAGCTGGTGATGGGCAATCATGATATCATGAGTACCCTGCAATACGAACGCCACCAGGTTATGGTGCACAGGGAAGAGCTTTTGATCGATGACTTATTGCTGACGCATGTTCCATTGGAAGAACCAATACCGGGTGTATATAATCTGGCGGGACACATTCATCCAGGCGCGCGATTGTTAGGCAAAGGAAGACAGGCATTGTTGTTGCCGTGTTTTTATTTCGGAAAACACCAGGGAATATTGCCGGCTTTTGGATCGTTTACTGGTTTGTATCCTGTGAAGGTGCTGAAAGGAGATCAGGTGTTTGTTATTGTCGAAGGCGAAGTGATTAATGTTGGGATTGAGAAGGTCGAAAAATGAAAGCACCGATTACCGTCCACCGGCTATTGCTTACTTTAATTTTGGCGTGCGGGTCATTCTCTTCGATAGCACAGGATTCAACGAAACTTTCTTTGCTCTTTATCGGCGATATCATGCAGCACGACACACAGATCGCGGCTGCGTATGATGCCGAAACGAAGACTTATAATTACGACCCTTGCTTTGAGAAAGTTAAGCCGGTCTTCGAATCGGCTGATCTCACGATTGGGAACCTGGAGCTGTCGTTGGGAGGTCCGCCTTACAAAGGCTATCCGAATTTTAGTGCGCCGGATGAACTCGTCCACACTTTGATCAAAAGTGGTGTGGATGTTCTCGTTACCGCTAACAATCATTGTCTCGATCGCGGGAAGAAAGGACTTCAGAGGACGATCTCGGTTCTCGATACACTACGTATTCCACATACCGGTACGTTTGTTGATTCGACACATCGTGCGAATACTTATCCATTGTTGTTGGAAAAGAACGGGATCAGGTTCAGCCTTCTCAATTACACGTATGGTACCAATGGCATCCCGGTAACGAAACCCAACATTGTTAATTACATCGACACAACCCAGATAGCGGCGGATATCATTAAGGCGAAAGAACAACACCCGGATCTCATCATCACTTTTTTTCATTGGGGCGATGAGTATCAACGACTGCCGAACAAGGCACAGAAGAGCTTAACAGAATTCTGTTTCAAAAAAGGAGTGAAGCTTGTGATAGGGGCACATCCTCACGTACTGCAGCCGATGGAGTGGAGAAAAGAGAGTGATCAACTGGTTGTTTATTCCCTGGGGAATTTTGTGTCGGGACAGAGTTCAAGGTACAAGAATGGCGGGGCGATGCTTTATGTAGAATTGGAAAAGAAGGACAGCCTCGTAAAGATCAACAGGGCCGAGTATGAGTTGCAGTATGTTTACAGGGATGCTTTTCGTAAGTACAATATTATTCCGGTACTTGACTTTGAGAGCGACTCCACACTATTAGCGGAGAAGACCGCTCGTGCTTCGATCAGAGAATTTGCTTTGGATAGTCGGAAATTATTTATGGACCATAATCTGAATATCGGTGAGAGGTCCGTATTGGACTCCATTTATTACATCGTTGTGGATGAAATTGATACTACGCTGAGCGCTATCAGATTTTATGGCTTTAAAAGAGATTCAGTTATAACTGTTGGTGAGTTTTACGACAAGGAAGTGGCTCAGCAAGCATTGACCGACATCCAGGCTCAACTCCCCCGATCGAAAGCTATTCTTGGTCGTCGTTACGCAAAGAGCCGCAAAGGCCACGCAAAGTAACACCAAGACTGCCTGACTCCTTCCTCCTGGCCCTCACGTCTCCAAATAATCTAGATCCTTCCCAAAAGTTTCTCTTGTGGTGATCGCCGCGGGTATCGCTATCGCGAATAATATCGCACCCGTTACCCACCCACCGGTGATATAGCTTCCGAACAACTCCCGGTTGAATTTAAACAACAGGATGATCAACGGCAGCGCGCCCCTTACCATGTTTGGAATACTGATGGCTGCCGAAGCACGAAGGTTAGTCCCGAATTGTTCGGCGCTCATAGTGATGTAAACTACCGTGAAGCCTGTTCCGTAGCCGAGCCCTGCACAGATCATGTAAAAATATGAAGTTGAGCTTCCATTTTGGGTGAAGTAGAGCGTCATGAAAAAAATGGTGACGCCATAGAAGATGAACAATGCTTTCTTCCTGCTCTTCAAATACTGACTTAGGAGGCCGACGGTTAGATCGCCGAATGCGATTGCAAGATAGAGGAACATGATCGCCTTGCCGGGGTCGATGCCGGGTATGTTGAGCTCTTCGCCAAACTTATCGGCGAAAGTTACCAGCACACCGATGATGTACCAGGCGGGCAGCCCGATGAATAAACACTTGATGAATCGCGAGAAGCGATCGCGATTGTTAAAGAACATGAGAAAATCTCCGCGTACAACTGAGGTTGTTGCTACTTGTTTGAACAGTCCGCTTTCGCTTACCGATACACGAAGCGCCAGGAGCACCAGGCCCAGCACACCACCGATGTAGTAGCACGTGCGCCAGTCGAAATAGCGGTTCAATAAAAATGCAGTGACCGCCCCAAGTATTCCGAACGATGCGATCATCGCGGAGGCGATGCCTCTCTTTTCTTTCGGAAGGATCTCGCTCACGAGTGTGATCCCAGCGCCGAGCTCGCCTGCTAAACCGATCCCGGCAATGAAACGAAGTACAATATATTGTGGGATGCTGGTGACCATCCCATTTAAAATATTCGCCACGGAGTACATGAGTATCGAAGCGAACAAAACTCTCAACCGGCCTTTCTTGTCGCCGAGGATTCCCCAAACAATGCCGCCGATCAGCAGACCGATCATTTGAACGCTGATGATCAGCTCGCCTTGCGAGAGAACTTCCTCGCTGTTAAGTCCGAGGTCGGAGAGACTCGGCTTTCGAACAATACCGAACAGGAGCAGGTCGTACACGTCGACGAAGAAGCCGAGAGCAGAAACGACTACAGCAAGTTGAAATAAACTACCAGAAGGTGCCGGGCCTGCCTGTCCGGTAGGCAGGTGCGGGGTGCTGGGTGCGGGGACTTTCACTTTCGCTGGTATTCTGGATTTACAAGGTTCGGAACCTTCCCATCTTTAAAGAATCCGATAATGTTTTCTGCAGCCAACCTTGCCATCGCTGCGCGTGCTTCGACTGTCGCCGAACCGATGTGCGGGAACACCGCTACGTTCTCCATATTCAACAATGGATTATCGGCGCTCATGGGTTCGGGATTGGTAACATCGAGTCCTGCGCCCCAGATCTGTTTTGAAATTAAAGCGTTGTAGAGATCTTCTTCGTTGTGAACGGGTCCACGCGCGGTGTTGATGAAGATCGCCGTGTTCTTCATTTTCGAGAATGCGTCTTTATTGAAGATACCGCGTGTTTCCTGGGTGAGCGCGCAGTGAGCTGAGATGATGTCACTTTCACGAAGGAGCTCGTCGAAAGAGACAAGCCGTGCACCGAGCTCTTTCTCAGCTTCGGGATTGCTCTTGCGATTGTGATAGATGATGTTCATGCCATAAGCGCCTTTGCAACGCCGGGCCATTTCGGTGCCGATGCGACCGAGTCCGAGGATGCCGAGGGTCTTATGCTTCAATTCGATGCCGAGTCGCTTATTTGGATCGAATGATTTCCAATTGCCCGAGAGGATCTGCTTGTGCATGAATAATGTCTTGCGGGCAACCGATAGCAACAACGCGAATGCTGTATCGGCGGTGGCGTCGGTAAGAACGCCGGGCGTATTGCCGACGGCGATGCCGTGTTTCGTGGCTTCGGGAACGTTGATGTTGTCGTAACCAACACCGAACTGCGCCACGACCTTCAGGTGAGAGCATTCGGCGAGGAACTCGGCCGTGATCTTGTCGGTGATCGTGCAAAGAATGGCGTCGACCTTTTTGGAGGCGGCGATCAGCTCTTCGGGAGTCATGGGACGTTGCTCACGCCAGGATTCGATCTCGAAGCCAGCGTTGGTCAGGAGCTCTTTAGCTATCGAAGGATATTCGCGAGTGAGAAGGACTTTAGGCACGCATAAATATACTACTCATATTTCAATGTGTCTGCCGGATTTCTCGAAGCGGCTTTGATCAATTTTCCGCTGAGGGTGATCATGGCGATGCCCAAGGCAACGGCCCCGGGGACTATCAGGATCCACCATGTGATCGGCACATGATACTTATAACCTTCAAGCCATTGATCCATGAAATAATAACTGATCGGAACGGCTACCGCAAAAGAGATGACGACCAACACAATGTAATCCTTCGAAATAAGATTCATGATATTCATCACGCTTGCCCCAAAGACTTTCCGTACCGCAACTTCTTTCATTCTTCTATTGATC
The DNA here is from genome assembly GCA_964490505.1 of uncultured Ohtaekwangia sp. Taxonomy (GTDB): domain Bacteria; phylum Bacteroidota; class Bacteroidia; order Cytophagales; family Cyclobacteriaceae; genus ELB16-189. The sequence goes on from CAZBCP010000009.1 coordinate 15,317, forward strand.
ACAAAGGAGATAAGTCCGTATAAACCGAGGCACGCTACCACCAAAAACACTCCCGAAAAGATCTGTAGCAATCTACTGAGCTTCTGATCCTCGCGATAATAGCTTTCAATATTCTCGTCGAAGAAATCGTAATCGAACAACATAGTAGGGTAGACCGTAGCCCAGATCTTTTCAATATCCACGATGACGTCCTGTAAGTTTGAAGGATCGGCCTTGAGCTTCATGCTCGTGGTAAAAAAGAACGACGGCTTATACACAAATACCATGGAACCTATTTCATCGCGCATCGAGTTATTATGAAAGTTCTTCATGACGCCGACGACCTGGTATTCTTTGCCATCGACATCCACAATGGTCCCGATCGCGTCTTCATGCTCCCTGAATCCCATTGTTTCCGCTACGACCTCATTAATAATAGCGCTGTTGACCGAGTCGCTGCTAACAAAATTTTTTCCGGCACTCATTCCGATCCCATAGAGATCGATAAACGCAGGGTCGACGGCCTGGTATTCGGTGAGGATGTTGTCTTCGATGGGGGCCTCCTTTTTACGAATGCCAACAAACCAATGATTCCTGCTTCGTCCCGACGGAAACGAGGAACTGATGCTGAGTGCCGACACCGAAGGAATATTATTGATCATATCGCGGAGCTGCTGGTTCTTTGCGGTACTATTCTGTGGTATGGCAACATTCAGGATCAGATCTTTATCGAATCCAAGATCCATTTTTCGTGAATACTGCAGTTGATTGATAACTATGAATGCTCCGATCAAAAACACTTGCGTTACTGCAAACTGTGTTACCACCAGGGTCTTCCTCAAGTAACCGCTGCCTGCGTTGCCACCGATCTGTCCTTTCAGCGAAGTGATAATCCCATAAGCCGATACAACAACAGCGGGGTAAAATCCGGCCATAAGTGTGATAGCAACGATGAGCACGCCCAGCGACAATAGTATAAACGGATCAGTAAACAGGTGCTGGAGTAAATTAACACTCGTAAGAGACGACATGTTGACCAGCAATACTTCGGCGAGGAAAATGCTTATCACGCATGCGCCGGCAACAAGAATGAACGTCTCGCTCAGGAATTGGAGTACCAGTTGTTGTTTCTGTCCACCCAACACTTTTCGCACACCGATCTCACGCCCGCGTAAGGTCGTTTGAGCAGTGGCAATGTTAATGTAGTTGATGCAACCGACAGTTAACAATAACAACCCTGTGAGGCCAATGATCCACAGCATCGTTTCGTCGGCGGTGCGTGAATTGAAGTTGTTAAGTTTTCCGTCCTTGTGCATTTCCGAAAGGGGTTGCAGACGATACTTCCGTTCATCGGCCAGATCCTTCTTTACATGCGCAGCGTGAACCTTATCGAACTGCTGTTCAACCTGGGCGGGGGAGGTGTTCTCGGGTAACAGAACAAATGCCTGGTGGTTGGCATTGATCGAATTCCAATCGTCTCTCATGGTTGCCTTTCCTTCAAGCTCGTACAGTGTCGAGTACGAGACAAGTATCGAGAATGGCAGGTCGGAGTTTATGGGAAAATCCTTAACGACGCCTGTGATCTTCACATCTACCTGGCCCTCGATGCGGATCGATTTGTTGATCGGATCTAGTGTTCCGAAGTACTTTTTCGCGGCGGATTCAGTGAGCACCGCTGTAAAGGGCTCCATGAGCGCATTCTTCGAATTGCCTGCCAGCCATTTGAAGTCAGCACGACTGAAATCGAAGACGTTAAAAAATTCATTGTCGACCAGCGCCATCCCTTCTGTCTCGCGGAATTTTTTCCATTCGTCATTGATCTCAACATCCACTTGTGCACCACCGTAATATTGCACGCCCGTTATCTTTTCGATAGACGAGACCTCTTCTCGAAAGACATCAGCGACCGGGTAGCCTATACCAGGGCCACGTGATCCGAAACCCGACTCGTTCTCGCGATAGATCCGGTATATCCTCCCGGCGTTGGAGTGGAACTGGTCGAAGCTGAGTTCATATCGTATCACCGAGATCATGATCAACGCCGATGTGATCCCTACGATCAGGCTGAGCATGTTGATAGCCGAATTCGTTTTGTGTGCCATCACATTCCGGATAGCGATCACGATGTAGTTTTTGAACATAAATGGCGGGTAATGTTTTTTGATTGGACTTTTCCTGAAGAGGATACCGGGACGAAGCAAAAAAACAGTATTCCAAAAGTCCTTCAGCCTGGCGCGACGCACCCCAAACTTTTTAATATTCTTTTGAAATTGCTGTTCAAGGTCGCCTTCCAGCTCCTCGCGAATGTGTTCCGGTAATAGTTTTAAAAGAAACTTCATTCACTTCTTAAGGCATCAACCGGGTTCGACACAGCAGCTTTTCTTGTGGTGGCCAGCACCAGCAGCAATGTGAGCATCAACAAAACAGCTCCCGGTAGGGCAAACATCCACCATGCGAGCTCTATGCGGAATGCAAAGCCCTGCAACCAGTTGTTGATCTCCAGCCAAGCGAAGGGGATCGCGATCATGAACGAGATAAGGATGATCGAAACATATTCGACCGAGAACAGCCTTACGATACTGACCACCGAAGCGCCGAGGACTTTTCGGACACCGATCTCTTTCACTCGTCGCGACACAGCAAGCGATACCATGCCGAGCAATCCTATCGCAACGATCACCATCATCACACCGGTTCCGATATCAGCTGCTTTTTGGAGTTGCATTTCGGTTTTATATAAGGCGGCAATGCGATCGTCCATAAACAAATAGTTGAATGGGTCTTCCGGGAAGATCTCTCTCCATTTGTTCTCAATCGCGGTTACCGATTCAGCAATGTTGCCCGGTCTTAGTTTCAAAGAGAAAAATCTGTAGGCATAAAACTGGCGTGGATGCATGAAAGCGATCCTGCTCCGTTCTTCCCGCATCGACGCGTTGGTGATATCTTTTACAATACCCTTGATGGTATACGTGACCGTATCGGAAAACAATGGTTTCACCCGGTCACCAACACCAACCTTGAGTGTCTTTGCTGCCGATTCGTTGATCACGATGTCGTTGTATTTCCATGCCTCGTTTTCGAGCGTCATGAACTTGCCATCGACGATCCCAATCCCATAAACATTCGCATAGTCCGGGTCGGTAAGGAACATGCGCATTGAAACAGCCTTCGAGCGATCGCCGCCCTCCTGGTAAAGATTGATGTCACCCCAATCATTTCCGTTCGGTACTTCCCAGGACAAGCTTGCATTCTCAACTTCCGGCAATCGAATAAGCTCATTCTTGGCCGCTTCCATCTTGGTCATTCCTTCCGGTGAAAAGATCCTCGGCACCGAGGAGACTGTGAGCACGTACGACCTGTCGTAGCCAAGATTGCTGTTCAGGAACAGCGAGATCTGGTTGTTTATCACGATAGCGCAGATAAACACAAAGATCGATATGGTGAATTGCACGCCAACGAGTCCACGCGAAAGCCAGTTAGCCGACCGGGCAGACTTTAAGTTTCCTTTTAATGAATCCACCGTTTTATAGGATGACAACAGCAATGACGGGTATAAGCCAGGAAGCAGACCGGTGGCGATCAACAAGCCGGCGAACCACACCCAGAATGCTATAGGAAATTCGGTGACCTGGAGGAGCGTTGTGTCGAACACCGATCCAAAGTAATTTCCCAGAAGCGCGTACAGCAACAGCGCACAAACTCCGGCGAACACCGTCATCATTACCGACTCGGTAAGAAATTGAAGGGCTATTTGCCTTTTCAAGCTTCCAATTACCTTTCGTACGCCAATCTCCTTTAGCCGGGTTGTTGCTCCTGAAATTGAAAGGTTGATGAAATTGATCGCCGCAAGGATAAGTATGAACACCGCAATACCTGATAATGTCAATAACATCGTCATCACCGACCCGTTGTTGGTTAGCAGGTGATAGTTAGCAAGACTTTTTAGCTGGTGCGTGATATCATCTTGTTGGGCTGCGGGAACCCGTTCTTTTTTCAGTTCCATTGCCTTCTTGTTGACCTCGTTCACATCGGCGCCCCTGGCGAGCTTCACATAAGTGATAGCTCCATTTTCCCATTGATCAGGATTGGGATAGTTGAAGTTCGCGTTGTTGTGGCGCGTTAAAAAAATCTGCGCATCGATATTCACCAGGTCCGTAATTGAATTTCTTTGAATCTTCGGAAGTACGGCTGTGATATTGTAATCCACTTTTACATTGTTGCGGTCCGGAATGGTTAACGTCTCGCCAACAACATCGGTGCGGCCAAAAAATGTGTTGGCCACTTTTTCGGTTATGACAACCGAGTTGGGCTCGTTTAGTGCAGTATTGGGGTCGCCATAAAGCACGGGAAGCCCGAGCATGGAAAGTAAAGTGGAATCGCCCATCATCCCCTGGTAAATAACGTGTTTGTCCTCGTGCGACACTTTCATCATCCTCTCGGTGAAGCGATAGTAGTCCTCCACCAACTGTGGGTATTCTTCAGCCAGCGTTTTGCCCATGGGCCCAGGTACAAACCAACCTGCCCAGTTTCCTTCTCTATCGTAACTGTCGAACACATATAACCTCTCAACATCCTTCAGTTGTTTGTTGACCTGAATCTCACCCCACACATACACCCCGATCACGAGCGCGAACGTGATGCCCGTGGTAAGTCCGAGTATATTCACAAATGCATTCACTTTATGACGGGCCAAATGCCTCAACATCACTTTGAAATAGTTGCCGATCATCATAGGAGGTTGATATTTTATTTTGTTCCTGAGAATAATGCCTGGACGAAAGAACTTGATAACGCTTAATGCGAGTTTGATGTTAGCTATACGATAGCCATGCCGTTTACTGTCTTTCTCGAAACGCTGTAGAAGATCGCCTTCGATCTCCTCGCGAAGTTGTTCCGGTATAAAAAACAGTCCACGAATTTTATTCATATTTCAACGTCTCCGCAGGCTTCGTCATCGCAGCTCTTAGTGTCTGCGATGATACCGAGATGAACGCGATGATAATCACAAGCACGCCGGCTACGATGAAATACACTGGATTTACTGAAATTCTATAGGGGAAGGTCTGCAGCCAGCGATCCATTACCCACCATGCTAGCGGCCATGCGATAAGGTTGGCGATGATTACCGGCTGAAGAAATCCTTTCGCCAGCAACATTACGATACCCGACACACTCGAGCCGAGCACTTTGCGTATACCGATCTCGCGTGTACGTTGCAACGCCATAAAGGAGGCGAGCCCGAAGAGCCCTAACGAGGCAATAAAGATCGCCAACGTTGTGAACAGGGTGAATACAGTTCCGAACCTGTCGTCTTTATCGTATTGCTTGTTGAAAAATTCATCGAGGAAGAAATAATCGATCGGGTTGCCAGGGAAGAATGTGTTCCACGGTTCGTTGATAGCGTTGATGACCGATTGATAATCGGATGTCTCGACCTTCAATGCATAGTAACGTGTCCACCCGCCGAATTTAAGTGCCAGCGGTGCCACGGTGTTCTTTAGAGACATCTGGTGGAAGTCTTCAACAACTCCGGCGATCTCGAGCGTATCGCCGCCTAACCACACCATTTTTCCGATAGCATCATCAGGGTTTTTGAATGAAAGCTGCTTTGAGAGAGCAAGATTAATTATAACACGATCGCCCTCGTGACCGGATGCACGATCGAAGTTCTTGCCGGCAAGAACTTCGATCCCAAACGACGGGATATAGTCCTGGTCGACGCCTGCTACCGATATCATGATGTTCTCCTCTAGTCTGCCTGTCAGGTGACGAATATTCATGGTCCAATAGATCTCGTCGCCGGGAACGAACGAAGCCGTAGCGATGCTTTTCACACCGGGTATGCGATTGATCTCATTTTTGAAGCTCTCGTATTTTGTATGGTATGTTGAGTCGACAATATCCGGTCCTTTCAACACCAATGTTTCGTTGATGGTCATTCCAAGATCCTGGTGTTTCATGAATTGAAGTTGTCGGTACACAACGATCGACCCAACGATCAAGAACACGGACGAAGCAAACTGGAACACCACGAGCGACTTCCGGATAAAATTGCCACTCGAGGTCTTCATCAACTTTCCTTTCAGCACAGCAATTGGCCTGAACGATGACAACACGATGGCCGGGTAAAATCCGGAAAGCAGCACTCCCAACATAAAGAGTCCACCAACAAGCATCCAGAATTCCTTTTCAAGTAAATAGGAGAGGGGTATGTTCCAGCCCGACAGATTGCCGAACCAGGGCCATCCGGCGCGGACTATGATCAATGCAAGTACACAGGCTATTATATTGAGGATAAACGACTCTGTAAGAAATTGCCAGATGAGCTGTTGGCGAAAGGCACCCATCACTTTTCTTACACCAACCTCGTTTGCGCGGTTAAACGAGCGCGCCGTAGCGAGATTGATATAATTGATCCATGCAATGACAAGTATGAACAGGGCTATTATGCTCAGCGCATAAACACTATCGCCATCGCGTTGATTGTCGGGTTCGGCTTCGTATAAGAGATTCGACTTGAGATGAATGTCCAGCAGTGGACGGAAAATGAACTCCTGTCGGGCGTCGCGTTTCGACCACTCTTCATCGCGGTCCTTGAAAAGTTGGTTGTCGAACTTTGCCTGGAACTGTGTCACATCCGTTCCGGGGCGGAGCATTACAAACGTATAGAAGTCGTACCATCCCCAGCTGCTCTCGGATCCATTTTCGCTTGCTACGTTGATGGTTTCATAGGAGATGAGGGCATCGAAATGTATGTGCGAATTTTCGGGAACATCTTCGAAGATGCCAGTCACTTCGAACGACCGGGTTCCGCTCATGGTTATTCGCTTTCCCATCGGATCTTCGTCGCCAAAATATTTTCTTGCTGTGCTTTGTGATAACATCAGCTTATCGACACCCTCGAGGCTCGTCGCTGGATTTCCGGCGATGACTTTATAGCTGAACATCTCAAGGAATTCCGGGGCCGCGAAGAACATATCTTTTTCCTGGAATTTTATTTCTCCGCGCTTTGGATCTGCATAGGATAATACGGCATCGCGACGCAGGATCTTAGAGACGTGCTCGACCTCCGGAAAATTTCTCTTTAAGTAAGCACTTACCGCAGGCACTGCGACCGCGCTTTCGAAGTTGAGAACATTCTGATGATAAACATTATACTGAAGCCGGTAGATGTCTTTAGCACGCTCATGAAAAGTATCGAAGCTCCGTTCGTACTTCACGTATTGCAGGATAAGCAAGCTTGCGGCCATCCCTAGCGACAGGCCGACAATATTGAGGAACGAATATGACTTTTGTTTAAGGATCGTTCTGAATGCGATCTTCAAATAGTTGCGGATCATAAGCGGTCGAATTGATATTTTATTTCTAAAAAGAATTCCCGGACGAAAGAACTTTATAATATTAAAGGTCAGCCTCAGCCTGGCGATACGTTCACCGTGCTGTCGAACATCCTTTTCAAATCGTTGCAGCAGGTCGCCTTCGATCTCCTCGCGAAGATGTTCGGGTATAAAAAACAAACCTCGTATCTCTTTACTCATTCTTTAAATGATCGACTGGATTCGTCGAGGCTGCTTTTATTGTTTGGACGATCGAGGCCGCAAACGTGATCACGGTGATCGATATCCCTGCTATTACGAATGGCGTTGCTGTGAGGCCGGTCCGTACCGGGTAACTCTCGAGCCATTGGGATGACGCATAGAATCCGATCGGCGTTGCTACCAGCAACGATATGATGATCACCCGCACATGTTTCTTCGAAAGAATACCAATGATACCGGTAACTGATGCGCCGAGCACCTTTCGGATACTGATCTCTTTGAGGCGCGTATTCGCCTCGTAGAGTGTTATTCCAAGGATACCGAGACATGCAAGGAAGAGCGCTACACCGGAGAACACGCTGAATACCCTCGCGAAATGGATCTCCGACTGAAATTGCTTTTGGTACAGCTCGTCGACAAAGAAGTATGTGAACGGATTTTGCGGAAGAACTTTTTTATAAGCGTTCTCGATAAATGTGAGTGATTCTTTAACATCAGCTCCCTTTTCCAGCTTGATAGAAAAATATACTTGCTGATGAGCACCGTCGTTTGGATAATAAATAGTAGGTGGAACGAGCTCCTTGACCGACGTATGATAATGGTCTTCGACAACGCCAATGATCTCGCGGTCGGTTGAGCCCCAAAGATTAACCCATATATGCTGGTTAACCGCCTCTTCTGCCGATTTAAATCCCAGCGCATGTACAGCTGCCTCGTTCAATACGATCACTGCGTTGTTCTCATCGTAATTTTTGAGGGGCGAATAGTTATAGCTTCTTCCTGCTTTGACTTTCACCTCATAAAGGTCCATGTAGTTGTGATCAATGAATAACAGCTTAAACCGGGTCGGGTCGTATTGGTCGGTTTCTTTTTGTTTGATCTCATTCACCAATGTGAAATTGATCGTTCGTCCCGGCACGTTCGAAGACATGCACATCTGTTTAACCGACGGATGCTTCTTCAATTCAGATTCGAGCGCAGGATAGGTACCCCAGTTCCCTTCGAAGCGACCTGAGTACGCAAGAGAATTCTCCACAGCGATCACGCGATCGGTATCGAGTTTCTTATTGGCCGATCTCAGGAAGTCGAGTTGCTCATTGGCAACGGCTACAAAAACGATCAATGATATAGAAGTCACGTATTGAACAACAACCAGGATAGTCCGCAATCTTCCGGAACCTGCCCCGGGCAGCACATTGCCTTTGATGATTGCAGCCGGATTGAGTTTTAGGAGCAATAAGGAAGGAAGGAATCCAACTACAATTGAGCCTCCGAGATATAGTCCGATTGCAACCAGCCAGATCGTCGGTCGGGTGAATGTGAGGTGATCTAAAGGAATGCCGGTGATGTCGCTGAAGTAGGGGACGATGAGGATAGTGCCACCAACTGCAACCAGGAACGAGATCACATTCAAGACAAGGTATCGTATGATGTGTTGCAGCGACAATTCTTTTTTCGTTGAACCGATCACTCTCCTGATCCCGACCTCTTTCGCCTGCGTCACGAAACGGGCGGTTTCGAGATTGATGTAGTTGATCCACGCGATGAAGAGAATACAAAAGGCGATGGCAGAAAGGATTAGCGGGAGCGAAATGTCGGTCGCCGGTTCGAGCTCGTCTCCGAAGCCAGGCGTCAGGTGAACATCACTGATAGGCTGCAGCATTACGCGTGCACCTTCGATGTTTGGAAAATCTTTAGCAACACCAACCAACAGTTCGTTGAGCCTGGACTGCATTGCATTGATGTCGAAATTTTCGGGAACACGGATGTAAGTATGAAGACTTGGATTGTCCCAGTAGAATCTAACAGTGTCCCAGCTGGCGGTGAGGCCACGTATGGCATCAAAATGAAAATGAGATCCGGCAGGGAGATCTTTGAAGACACCGGAGACCTCTATCAGGCTGTTAGTTTCCGTGTCATCGATATCCGACAGATCGTCGAGAATTTTGTTCAGCGGTTCTTCGTCACCGAATGTGTTGTTGGCCAATTTTTCGGAAAGGACTATTTGGCCGGCCTTCGTGAGTGCAGTTGTGGGATCGCCCTTCACAAGAAGGTCAGGAAAAACCCTGAAGAAGCCTGTGTCGGCCATCATCAGATAACTATGGGTCCAGATCGTTTGTCCCTTGTACCCAAAAGTTATTCCGAGGTCGATCGGCGTTCTGTTTATTCCGGTTGCACTTACGCCGGGGAAATTTTCATAGATAAGCTTTCTCAAGCCCATGTATGATCTCGCGGAAGAGTTGATCACCTCACCATTCTTCACCTGCTGATGAACCACTCTATAGATCTGTTCGTGATCTTTATAGAACCTGTCGAATCCCATTTCGAAGGTCACATATTGGATGATCAAAAAGAACGCGATCAAACCAACTGCAAGGCCAGTTATATTGATCAGCGAGAACACCTTGCTTCGCAAGATGCTTCGGAACGAAAGAACGATGTAGTGGGAGATCATGATGTTTCGTTTGAATGTGATGTGGTTCCTGAAAACTATCCCCGGACGAAAGAACTTTAGTGTTGTTATCAGCAGCCGTAACGAAGAGTGATCTCTTTCAAATTGCTGCAGCAGGTCGCCTTCAATCTCTTCGATCAGTTCCGGCGGACAAAACATCCGCAAAATCCTGAAGGCGAATTTTTGCATTTACTTTCCCACGATAAGTTTCAGCTGCGGCACCATCTTCCAGAGATCGACGCGCACTTCTTTCAGCGCACGTAACATAGCCATACCCGCACTTGTTATGGTGTAGATGCGCTTACGGCGTCCGCCACGTTCGTTGGTTCCACCACCGAGACTGGATTTTATATAACCCTTGTCTTCGAGGCGATAAAGTGTAACGTGTACGGCGCTGAGGTTCACTTCGCGCTTGAGTCGTGTTTCGATCTCGTCGGCGATGGCGGCACCGTAGGCGTCGTCTTGCAATGCGGCCACGAGCGTGAGCACGAGTTCTTCAAATTCTCCGAGATATTCTTTAGACATATATATCCTTATATTTTGTAAAGCAAATAAGGGAAAAAAAATCAAACTTCGAAACGACTTTGAGATTCTTTTTTACGTATAACCATGTGATGACCCGCCAATTCAAAACCGCATGGGTTCTCCTGACCACCGCAACGGTGCTCGCGTTTGCACTCACAGGATTTACCCTTATAACTTACGAAGAGCTTGTCGAAGAAGCGCCGATGTCCATCGCGTGCGGCACGTCTTATATAAACGCCCCTTCACCTGTGAAGATGGATGAAAGGGCTCTTGCAGGCGAGCTGGTGTTTAAAGCCAACTGTAAAGCCTGCCACGCCATAGAGCGGACTCTCATTGGTCCTCCGATGAAAGATGTTTATTCGCGCGTTCCCAACGAGGCATGGTTGCGAAGCTGGATCACTAACTCGTCGAAGTTGATCGCATCCGGCGATCCTTATGCTGTAGAGTTGTTCAGGGAAAATAAGGGCACGCAAATGACGAACTTCACAACGATGAAAAAAGAAGATCTCGATGTGCTGTTGGCGTACCTGAAGCACGTAAGCGCTCAGTAGATCTTTTACCCTTACCTTTCACCTCTTACCTTTCACCGTCTACCTCTTTTCGGTCGCGGCGGCCCACCGCCACCACTTCTCATAAACACACCGATAGAAACTTCCAGCCCGGTGAAGTCAACCTTTGCATCATCGTATTGAACGCTTTTTGTTTCGTTAGGCCCACTGAGCGAACCACCTGTATAGCTGCCGGTGAGTGGCAATGCCGAACCACCGACGAGATAATTTACTTCGAGCGACACACCGAATTGCTTCGTAACATTCACGCTCAATTCAACACCCGCATGTATTCCATAACCGGGACTGTTCTTGTAAGAAAACTGTGAATTCACGACATCCCATCCTTCCATATTTCTTATCGCGCGATCGAGGTTGCCATAGTTCAATTTTTGGTTGAGTCCATAGAATACAAACCCACCACCTTTTATATCGAACTCGAAATTTCTTGCAGGGAATTGGATCACGAGCTCACCTGGAACGAAGAAGGTGAAGTTGGGCCCAACCAAAGAGGAATGCGATTCGAATGGAATATCCTTCATATTCAGACCAGACATCCGGTAGAGAGAAATACCCGTCTCCAACGCGAAATGACGTCCCATGTTTACTCCCACACCTCGGAATGAGAATGGACTGATCGGCGTCGAGAAGTCACCATTCTTCGGAAGAAAGTATGAGAAGGAGAGGCCGAACTCCTGTGAATAACCAACATGAGCCAACAGAACGAAGACCCCTATGTATATTTTTTTCATCTGTTATTGTAGTCTGTAAACAACATCTGCATATATGCTTTTCCTGTTTCTTCGGAATCTCCCGACTTCGAAACATAATCCCTCAAATTGAAATCATAAATATTCTCATTCACACCGTCGACATAACCGAAGCCATTGTTGAAAATGTAAACGGCAAAAGACTTCGCATTCGTATCCATAAGATCCTTTCCAAATTTGAATTCCGAAGACTGGGCTTCAACCTGGTCCAAAATACTTTTTGCTATGTCGACCTGGCTGCCGGTAAGGTGAATTGTAGTATCCGACTTATTCACCGCGCCGCCCAACCACAACATTGGTATCCTGAATCTCCCTTTGTCCTGGAGCTCTTCGGCGTCGGGGAAGCGGTGACCATGGTCTGCTGTGATGATCACCCACGTATTCTTCCACCAGTCTTTTGTTTTGGCCTGTCGAATGAATTCACCGAGACTCTTATCGGTATAATGACATGCATTAAGGAACAGGTTCTTTTCGTCGGGACCATTCAGATACGGAGGATCCAACGGAACATCGAATGGCTCGTGGCTGCTGAGCGACAGCATCATTTTGAAGAATGGACCCTGTGCGGTATCGCATTCGGCGAGCAACCTGTCGAAGACATATTGATCATGAACACCCCACTTCGAATTGTCGAGTTCCGAAGGAAAATCGTCGTCCTCCGTTACGTGACTGAAACCTGCGGTTGTTACGTACGACTCCATATTCGCGAAGCCGATATCGCCTCCATATACGAATGATGTATGATAACCGGAATTCGCCAGCGAACGCGAAAGGAATGGCAATGACTGTGTCTTGTTCGGGTACTTGATGATGGAGCTCCTGGGCTGTGCGGGATAACCGCTTAGTATTGCAACGATGCCCTTGTCGGTACGATCGCCACTTGCATAAAAGTTATCGAACAATATTCCGTCGTGAACGAGCTGATTGAGCTCCGGCGTTACTCCCGGAACACCACCGAGCGGTTCTACGATCCGCGCCGTAAAGCTCTCGAGAACGATCAGGAGAACATTCGGCTTCTCTGTCGATATTATTTTTTGAGTATTGCCGGAGCCGCTCGTGATATTGCCGAGAATTGCTTTCGACTGATCGTTATCAAAGAAATTATCGGGATAAAGATGACGATGATCATCGGCCACGCTCTCGAAAAAATTCCAGACTACGTTGATACCCGCATGATTCGCAAACGCGATCGTTTTATGAAAATAGACGACCCCGGTATTCAATGGAGCTACCGAGAAACTGCTTCTGATCGGGATGAACAGCAAACCTGTAACCATGAACATTATGATCGCATTGTGTGGCTTTGTTGGTGGCAGGTCCTTAAACTTCGGCGCGATTATTTTAATATACAATGACCAATATCCGATCCCCAATAACAAAAACAACGTCAGCAGGATCAGTATTACTTTTAGACTTACGCTCTGCGCTCCCTCCGAACCGATGTACATCAATGGTGTACTGTCCATCCTGAAACCCCAATGCCGATACAGTTCGAGATCTGCAACGACGATGATAGATGAGATCACAATAAACAAGACAACGATTGCGTGATTCGTGATGGCGATGAACTTCCAGTTCCCGAAACAAGAGATGGTCAGCAGCAAACCTGTCAGTATCAGGCAGTCGGCAGCAATTGCAGCATCCATGCGCGTACCCAGGGCAAGTACCGTTAGAATATCAGTCAACGAGAGCGTGGCAGTGAGCTCGTAATGATAGGTGAGAAACAGGATTCGGCTGACCGTAAAATAGACCATCCATAACAATCCCAGGTACCCGAAGAGCGTCAACCGCTGTTTCATTCAACACAAATATATACTTTTACGTATGCGCCTTTTCCTGACTCTCCTTCTCGTCTTTGTTCTCCTGGCATGCTCGGAGAAAAAGACTCCCGCCGATACGATCATCTCCGGCGGAAAGATCTACACAATGAACCCAGCTCAGCCAGAGGTGGAAGCCGTCGCCGTTAGCGGAACGAAGATCGTCTTCGCGGGAAGCGAGAAAGATGCCATGGCATACAAGGGCGACAACACCACGCTTATCAACCTCCAGGGAAAAACCATGACGCCCGGACTCATCGAAGGTCACGGTCACATCATGAGCCTCGGATATAATGAACTCAATCTTAATCTCGCCGACGTGAAGAGCTACGACGAGCTCGTGGAACGTGTAAAAGACGCTGTCGCCAAGGCACAACCCGGTCAATGGATCGTTGGCCGCGGATGGCACCAGGATAAGTGGGACAAGAAGCCGTCGAAGATGTTCAAGGGCTTTCAGACACATCATCAGCTAAGCGAAGTGTCACCCAACAACCCCGTATTCCTGAGTCATGCGAGCGGCCATGCGGGTTTTGCCAACGCGAAGGCCATGCAGATAGCAGGGATCACAAATCTCTCGAAAGAAAAACTGGCGAAAGACCTCGGCGAAGGAGGAGAGATCATTCGCGACGATCTTGGCAACCCCACGGGTATTTTCAATGAACGCGCTCAAGGACTTATCTATCAACATATCCCAGACAACACAGAGGAGAGCAACACAGAGGCACTTGGCCTGGCGATGGATGCATGTGCACGAAACGGCATCACGAGCTTTCATGATGCTGGTGCATCACGCGAGGAGATAGCCCTCTTTCACAAGTTCAAAACGGAAGCGAAATTAAAATCACGACTCTATGTGATGCTCGAAGGTGCAGATAAGGCAATGTTAACTGAGTGGTTCAATAAAGGGCCAGAGATCGATTCGACAGCATGGTTGACAGTGCGTTCTATCAAGCTTCGTTGCGATGGAGCACTCGGTTCGCGAGGTGCATGGTTGCTCGAACCCTATTCCGACCGCACCGATTTTGCAGGCATGGCTACGCTGCCGATGGACACAGTATTAAAGACCTCTCGCGAAGCATTGAAGTATGGATTCCAGGTTTGTTCTCACGCCATCGGCGACAGGGCCAATCGCGAGATCCTCGATCGTTACGAGACCGCCTTCAAAGAGAATCCAGACAAAGCGAAAGACTCCCGCTTCCGTATCGAGCACGCACAACATCTTCATCCAAACGACATCCCTCGCTTTGCTGCATTGGGAGTGATCCCATCGATGGAGGCAATCCATCTCTCATCGGATCGTCCATGGGCTATCGACAGGCTGGGAGAGAAGCGTATTAAGGAAGGAGCTTACATGTGGCAGTCGTTGCTAAAGTCGGGTGCGAAGATCGTGAACGGTACCGACGTGCCCGTGGAGCCGATCGATCCTATCGCCTGCTTCTATGCATCGGTTACAAGAAAGACATTGGCGGGCGATCCACCGTCGGGCTACGAACCGGAAGAAAAAATGACACGCGAACAGGCGCTAAGATCCTATACGCTGGATGCAGCTTACGGAGCTTTCCAGGAGTCGATCAAAGGATCGATAGAGCCCGGAAAGCTTGCAGACTTTACAGTCTTTTCGCAGGATCTGATGAGTGTTCCTGAAGAGGAGATTCTAAAAACTTCGATCGAAATGACGATCGTTGATGGTAAAGTGGTGTATCAGAAATGAGTCGTCACCTCGTCATCTCATCACCTCGTCATCTCATTTCAAGAACTTATGTGCTCTTTCCATCAACAGCTTGCGGTCGGCGGTAATGCTTGGATCGCTGTAGATGCGGGAGGAGAGTTCCATAACAACGGCTTTTTTGTAACCGAGTTTTTCGGCGATGCTTTCGCAGAAGTGGACTTCGCTTTTGAAAACCTGGCCATCGCTTTTCATTAATTGAATAAGGTGATAGAGTGCCTCAAATTTCTGGTCTTCGGTAAAATTAGAGAGGTCCCCAATTGGCTTCGGAGATTTCAGCATTCCATCAACTTCTTCTTTTGCGATGCCATTGGCCTTGCCGATCATATGAATGACTTTAGCCTCTTTTTCCGCAACTTTAGAATCGCTTGCGGCAAGGTTAATTAGGACGTTAAGTTGCTCTTTGATCATAAACTTTTTTGTATTTAGCGCGAAGTTATTGCAGGGCTATAGCGAAATTTAGGCAAAAAACGATAATTTCTTACACGCAGAAAAAAAATTCTGGCCATTGGAAAACACACCGAAGCAACCCTTTTATAAGTCCCCTGTCTTTGAATCAAAATACATTTCTATGAACAAGGTTGGCATTCTATTCATTCTTGTACTTACAGCATGTAGCGCATTTGCCCAGGAAAGCGAGACACGGCAGTTGGCCAGCTTCAAGAGCATTCGTGTTGGAGAGGCGATCGATGTGTATATCAAGAAGGGTGACAAGGAGAGTGCGAAAGTCGAAGTCGAAAGTGTAAGGCTATCGGATGTTCTTACCGAAGTATCGGGAAGCCAGCTTCGCATACACATGCGTTCAGGCAACTATCATAATCGCAAGAGTGTAAAGGTATATGTCACTTACGTGAGCATCGACAGGATCGGGGCTTCTTCGGCGGCAAGCATTTTTTCTGAAGGAGTTGTGAAAGCAAGTTCACTCGACATCAGCGCATCGAGCGCAGCAAATATTGAATTGCAGGTTGAGGCCGATGATGTAACTGTGGATGTAGGAAGTGCAGGTGATATCACCCTCGAGGGTAAAGCAAAGACCTTACGTGTTGATGCAGGCAGCGCAGGATCTGTTGATGCCTATAACTTCGAATGCGAGCGTGTTGATGCGAGCGTCTCTTCTGCAGGCACAGCCAAAGTTAACGTCACAAAGACCCTCGATGCAGAGGCCAGCAGCGGTGGAAGCATCCGCTATCGTGGAAACCCGACTAATACAAATACCGATTCTAGCTCAGGTGGCTCGGTTAAGAAGTCGAGCTGAGGAGGTGAGGAGGTGAAGAGGTGAAGATGTGAGGAGGTGAAGATGTGAGGAGGTGAGGATGCAAACGTTACAACCTTCAAAATTCGTGTAGAATAAGCCATTTTTTTGACTCGTCACCTCGTCATCTCATCACGTCTTCACCTCGTTCCGCAATATTTTTCTCAGGAAAACGTAAACTAATTACGCTACACCCTCGTCTAATGTGGTGTCAATCAAACTTGAGAATTATGATAAATTTCAGATTCACAAAGTCGACCTGGCCCAAATTACCTCAGTCCAACCCCTCGTTCTATAAGCGCTTCAATCGCGCATGGACCAACCTCCAGGAGAACGAAGTTGAAGCACGCCTGCGTGTCATCGTTGCTGAGACCAAGTCGCCAAAGTCGTTCCGAACTTTTTGATTTTTTAGTTAGTCAAGGGGTACGAATTTACCCTCGTCGATAGTTCCATTTTTTACTTTGTATAGAACTACCCCCGACTTCATTATTATATCACCTTCACCACCATCTCCGACAACGGCTGCCGTTTGTTCGAAGCGCGTATTCTGCCCTGTGCTTTCGTAACGAAATACCTGTCGTGCATGATAGTGTCCCGACAACGACAACGGATAGGGATGCGTCTGCAATAATGCCGTGAGCTCATGTGCATTCGAAACCACATGGCGGAATTCGAGCTTGCCATTTTCTCTTTCCAGTGATCTGCCGGGGCCGGCCTCTTCAAAATGCGTAAGGCTCAATCCTCCGGAGAAGTCAGGTATGTGCTTGAATGTAACAACTGGTGTCTTCGCAGGTATTGCAGCGAGATCGGCCTTCAGCCAGCTCATCTGCAAAGAGTCGACGTGACCATAGTACCATGTGTCTTCGAAGTCTACGTCGTCCAATCCGATAAAATGAATTCCACCATAGTTGAATGAATAGTAATTTGGCCCGATGTAGTGGGCAAACATCTTCCGTCCATACAACGGGTTCTTTGGACTCACCAATGAAAGATGTCTTTCAATGCCGAAGATCTCGTGGTTGCCGGGGACACTCCATACCGGTACTGTAAATTTCTTGATGTTATCCACATAGAGCTGATAATAACCTTTCGCTTCTTCTTCGGGAACACGAAGGGCATCGCGAACGAGGTCGCCACATACCAGCACAAAGTCCGGTTTCAATTGAGCTGTCAGCTCACGAAGCTTTACTGTTCGATCGACGCTCTTCTCGCTTATGTGGGTGTCGGAGGCATGAATGAAACTGAACTCGGTCGGTACCGTAGCTTTGGTTAATGCAAAATCGATCTTGTTGTTTGCATCGATCCTTTTGTAATAGCTGCCCTTATATCCATCGGGCATCGAGATCATAACGAATGTTCTCCCGGGAGCAACTTTGATCTCGTAACGGCCGCTGGCATCGGTAACGACAACGGTGGCCTGGTCCGAGACGACTACTCCAGGGATGCCTTTTTTAGTGGCTTCGTCGGTAACGACTCCCGATACGGTTTGAGCATAACACACGCTTGTGATCAAGCATAAGACTATGAATACGCATTTTTTCATATCTCCAAATTACATGAAACCTTCCTATTTTGCGGGGCTCTCACGGAAACCACGGAAGCCACGGAATCTTAAAGCGCGCTTTCCGTGATTTCCGTGTATTCCGTGAGAAATGTATTCACCATGAAGAAGATCAACTTTTCAACCGATGTTCTGCCTCACGCACTGGCAGTTGTCGTTTTCCTTATCGTCACCATCCTCTTTTTTCGCCCTGTTTTTTTCGACGACATGTCGCTGAATCAGAGCGATATTAAACAACACCTCGGCGCCAGCAGGGAGCTTCGCGACTACCGCGAGGCAACCGGCGAAGAAGGTCTGTGGGTAGGTACCATGTTCAGCGGCATGCCGGCATACATGATCAATGTGGATTGGAGCGACGGCGCCATCACCACCATCAAAAAGATCCTTTCCTTCTTTCTCCCGCACCCTGTCAGGAATATCTTCCTCGCTTTCGTCTGCTATTATATAATGTTATTGTCATTCCGCGTTCGCCCATTTCTCGCGATAGCGGGGGCTTTAGCATTCGGATTATCGTCGTTCATGATCATTGGATTGGCAGCCGGTCACAATTCACGTGTGGGTGCCATGGCGTTTATGCCGCTCGTCATCGCCGGCTTTCACTTAACATTCACTAACAGGAAGCTGCTTGGGTTTGCGGTAACAGCATTGGGCATGTCGCTGCATCTCCGTGAGAATCACTTGCAAATGACCTACTACCTGGCCATGATCGCTGGTGTGTATGGTATTGTGGAACTTGTGGGCGCCATACGCGAAAAGAAACTCCCCGAGCTAGCCAGGAATGTTGGCTTGCTTGTAGTGGCCGTTGTGCTTGCCGTTGGAACATTCTTCGGTCAGCTTTGGGCTGCTTCGGAGATGGCGAAGTATTCATATCGTGGAAAGTCTGATCTCACCTCGACTTCGAATAATACATCCGGTTCTGGCCTTGCGAAGAGCTACGCATTCGAGTTCTCGAATGGCATCATGGAGCCGATGACGCTACTGATCCCCAACTTCTATGGTGGCGCGAGCAGCGAAGCTTTGGTTGCCGATCAGAACAGTAAAACATACCAGGCTCTTGTCGGTTCGGGTGACAACCGGCTGGCGAAT
The DNA here is from genome assembly GCA_964490505.1 of uncultured Ohtaekwangia sp. Classification (GTDB taxonomy): domain Bacteria; phylum Bacteroidota; class Bacteroidia; order Cytophagales; family Cyclobacteriaceae; genus ELB16-189. The sequence continues at coordinate 34,571 of CAZBCP010000009.1, forward strand.
CAACTCGCTCAATACAGTTCTGCATACTGGGGTCCGCAGCCTCTCGCTACTCCGTATTATGCCGGGGCTATTATCGTGTTTATGTTCGTTTTGGGTATCCTGCTGGTGGAAAAGAAATACGTATGGTGGCTTGTGTCTTTGGCAGCCCTGGGTATCATGCTCAGTTGGGGAAGCAGTTTCGAGTCATTCAACTATTTTATCTTCGATTATTTGCCGGGTTACAACAAATTCAGATCGGTAACATTCGCGCTGATCATTGTCTTTATAGCATTGCCCTTGCTGGGTTCTCTTGGTATCGAAAAATTCCTTCAGGATGGTCTCACACCAGAAACCAGGAAGAAGCTGTTGATAGCGTTCGGTATTACGGGTGGAGTTTGTTTGTTGCTGGTCCTCATTCCAGGTATCCTAAGCTTCAAAAAGACGATCGAAAGCGAAATGCCCGTTTGGTTCACAAATGCGCTTAAAGCCGACCGGAAATCATTGCTGCGCAGCGATGCCTTTCGTTCCCTCGCGTTCATCACAGGGATCTTCATCATGCTGTTCTTCAATGTTCCAAAGAAGATCTCGGCTAACGGTTTCTTTGCATTCCTTGCATTCATGGTGATGCTCGACCTGGCCATCATCGATTCAAGATATTTTTCACGAGATAATTATGTGCCTTCTTCGGAGTCGCAGGAGTTTGCAGCTGCCGATTCGGATCAACGCATCATGCAGGACAAGTCATACTTTCGTGTGATGAATCATAATGCTTTCTACGAAGCGTATACATCTACCTATCACAACTCCCTCGGTGGTTACAGTGGTATGCGTTTGAAAAGATACCAGGAGCTGGTAGACTCTTGCATACTTCCTGAGCACGAAGAACTGATCAGGGACTCTGGAGATGGTCCGTTGAATATGTCGAAGTACGGAGTGCTGAATATGCTCAACATGAAGTATCTCATTTATGGCAACGAAGCAAACCAGGTGTTGCTGAATAATGCAGCCAACGGTAACGCATGGTTCCCGAAAGAGATCCAGGCCGTAAACTCTGCCAATGAAGAGCTCTCGGCCGTTGCGGCGATCGATACGCGCAATGTGGCTGTTGTCGACCAAACCCGGATGAAGCTTGTTGAGAACAAAGCCAATACCGACAGCACGGCCACGATCCGCTTCCTGGAAAAGAAACCATACTGGCAGAAATATGAGTCACAATCAACCTCCGAAGGTTTAGGTGTGTTTTCTGAGATCTACTATCCTGTAGGTTGGAAGGCAACGATCGATGGACAGGAAGTTCCCATCTATCGTGTAAACTATGTTTTGAGGGCATTGGAAATTCCGGCAGGCACACACACCGTTGAATTTACGTTTCAGCCGGCTGCATACCTGGTGGGCAATAAAGTTACGATGTCGGCATCGGTATTGCTGTTGATCGTTGTTATTGGAGTGTTGTTCCTTGAGCTGCGAGAAAAGCCATCAACGGTATGAAATACATTGGGTTTATTCTTTTGCTGATATCATTAAAGTTATCGGCACAAACGGTTCCCGACACAGCATCATTCAAATCATTCGACGACACACGTATTTATTACGAGGTTGTGGGTAAGGGCTTTCCCGTTATTCTTATTCATGGCTTTATAACCAACAGCGAGTCGTGGAAACGTTCGGCGTTGTATACCGACCTTGCATCTGCAGGATATAAAGTGATCACAGTCGATCTTCGTGGCAATGGAAGGTCGGGCAAGCCACACGATCCGGAAGCCTACATGAACGATGCAGAAGCGATGGACGTTATGGTGCTTGCCGATAAATTGGGAGCAACGAAATATAGTGTCGTTGGTTATTCGCGCGGAGCGATCATTGCGTCACGCCTGCTGGTTTTAGACAAGCGCGTTCAGAGCGCGGTGTTGGGTGGGATGGGATCGGACTTTACTAATCCGGAATGGCCGCGACGCATCATGTTCTATAAGGCACTGAGTGGCGAATCTGTTCCTGAACTCGAAGGCCTTGTAAAGAGAGTTAAAGATGATCCAACGCTAGACCAGCTTGCTCTCGCGTATATGCAGAAAGGACAGCCGTCGACGAGCCGTAATGAATTCAGCAAGGTGAAAAAGCCAGTACTGGTTATTTGTGGCGATAAAGATGAGGACAATGGTTCTTCGAAAGAGCTTGCGGCACTGATCCCAAAGTCGACTTACAAGCGCGTGCCTGGCGTTCACAACGATACAGCAAGGTCGAAGGATTTCTCAATGGAGATCATTTCGTTCCTGAAGAGGAATAGTAAGTAGTTTAATGTTTCATTTTGGAGGGGTCTTGCCTGCTATCGAAAATGTCCGTCACGATCACACGTTCGCCATCGACACGGTAAACAATTTTGTAGGTTCCTTCGATGAGACGGCGATGTCCTAACCCGAGATGCTCAAGGTACTACTGCAAGCCCTGAAGAGCTTGTTCAGTAAAAATAATTGCCATGAAGAAAGGCCTTTAACGATCGGTGCGCTTTTGTACTTCGTCTTTTGTAAATAACCGGCCCTTTTTAATATCGTCTTCAGACTTCAATGCCCTTGACGTCATTTTGTCTCGCAATTCTGGATCCAGCGTTGCTCTCAACAGAAGCGTGTGAATAGCCTGCAGAACGTTTACGTCCATTTCATTTTCGATCAACTGTCGAAGTTCTGTCTTTATTTCTGCCGCATTCATCTTACTACTATTGTTAAGTAAAGTTACGACTTTTTAAAACTCTACACTTACAAACGCGAACCCATCTGTTGGTTCGAGGCCATGCAGTCGCGCAGGGTGCCAGCGTGGACCCGCCAATACAATTTGTTTAGCACGAAGATCGAGCTCCTTCGAAACGCTCTGCTCTACTTTGAAATCTGTTATTTGTCCCAACACCGTCACACGGAACGACAGCTTCACTGTTCCACGGCCAGACTGATCTTTGACGGCGGATCTCAGATACTCACTGTACTTTCGGGGACCGCCTTCCGGAGTCGCATAAAAGATCGTTTCATCATAAACAGCTGTGCGACCGTTCTTGCTTCGCGACCGACCATTGATCAGACGACCGCGATTATAGTTCTCTTCGAAATACATCTCGCCATTCTCATGCTTTCCATACCAGTAACCTTCCTGGTAGCCATCAACATATTCGCCCTCCATTGCAACAACGCCGTTCTTGTATCGATGGATCTCGCGACCGTAACCATCTTTCACCATCTGCACTCCTAACGAGTCCCAATACGATTTTAGAAAGTAACGGTCGCGATAGTACACTTCGCTTTCGATGCGCCCATTGGGATGGAACGACTCCCATTTACCGACACGCTGATCTTCGTTATACACTCCGGCACCTGAGTACTTTCCTTTTTCAGTATAGTAAATGAAAATGCCATCTTTCATGTCGTCTTTATACGAGCCTTTCATTTGTATGATACCGGTACGATAATAATCGGCGAGCGGACCTTGCCACATCCCTGCACTGTCGCGCTGCCCGATCCGGAAGAATGCTGCGGGGGGATAGGGGATCTCAACCCAGTTGCTATCGTACCAGATCTTAACGGTCTCCAACGGCGGTCCTTCCGGTTTCTTCCGGGTTGTGTCTTTTGGAGTATACCGAAGGTTCAATACGTAGTCGAGTGATGTGTATTGACGGAGCGAATCGCTCATTATCTCGATGCTGTCGGCGTAGATGTATGATTCGTTCTCGACCATGGTGAGACGATAGTCGCTCTCTTTTTTATGAAAACGGATCAGTCTTCGAAGCTTGAATGTGTCGTTCGAAAGCTCTTCGGGGATGAATGAGATAGCGTTGAGCGAATTCATCGCGGAGTCCCAACGTGTGTTCACGCGACGATAGTCTTTAATGAACTCGTCATTCGATTTGGAACCTGAATGATCCAGAACGTAGTTCGACGAATCCTGTGCAGCCAGAACTTCCTGGAAGAAGTTGAAGTATTGCAGCTGGTATCGGGGGAGAAGGAAGTAGCAAGCGACCACCAACGGAGCGACAACGACCCACGCAGGTTTTTTGAAGACGATCAGGATCACACCATATATTGCTCCGCAAACCGCGCCGCCCAGGTGGGCAGCATTGTCGCCATTCAGCGGACCTGCGATCAAAAGATTAATTGCAAGGAATACCACGAAGTTCACGACTACCGGACCAACAGAACGCCCTTCGTCCAGGCTGCGTCGGATATCGACCACCAGGCCAAATCCGAACAAAGCGAAGATGGCTCCCGATGCACCAACACCGAGCACGAATAAGTTGAAGTAAAGGCTCGTCAACGCTCCCGCAATGCCACCGAGAAAATAAACGAACAGGAATTGCTTCGTGCCAACGTGCTCTTCAAGATCCTGGCCGATCACGAAAAGGCCATACAGGTTGAGGATCAAATGAAGCAAATGTCCATGAAGGAACATGTGCGTAAGCAACCTATACCACTGTCCATTCAAAGCAAGCGCATTATACAAAGCGCCATGATCCAACAGCGTCATCCACCACACCGGCCCGTCGGTAGTGCCTGCCTCCGAGTACAGCCATCCAAAAACAATAATGTTTATGATGACCAGTCCCAAGGTAGCGGGCATTTTTTTCAACAATTCCATTCTACAAAACTACTTCTAACTTCTGATTCCTAACTCGTGACGCCTGACTCCTTTTTTTAATATTTTGCGTGCGTGAAGACCATACCAGAGATTTTTTCAGAGAAATTTAAGGGCACTCCTTCAATTTTTATTGCGCCCGGTCGTATCAATCTCATCGGCGAGCATACCGACTACAACGACGGCTTCGTTATGCCTGCTGCGATCGATCATCATATCACCTTCGCAGTGGCACCCAACGGCACCGATCGTTTTAATTTTTATGCAGTCGATTATAACGAACAAACTTCATTCGATCTGTCGATGATAAAACCTGGAGATGGCTGGATCAATTACCTGATGGGTGTGGTCGATGGATTTTCGGATCTGCGAGTGCATGGTGTCGATTGTGTGTTTGGAAGCACGATCCCGGTAGGAGCGGGGCTTTCGTCGTCGGCAGCACTCTGTTGTGGATTCGGTTTTGCGCTGAATGAATTGTTCAAGATCAATTTGTCGCGTGCCGAACTGGCGAGGATCGCGCAACGTTCAGAGCATGAATTTGCCGGCGTTCGTTGTGGTATCATGGATCAGTTTGCGTCGCTGCATGGAAAGAAGAATTCCGCATTGCTTCTCGACTGTAAGACACTCGACTACGAAACATTACCCGTATCGCTTGGTGACTACCAGATCCTGTTGATCGATAGTAAAGTGAAACACTCGCTTGCATCAACAGCCTATAACGACCGTCGCGCTTCTTGTGAAGAAGGAGCGAGGATACTCGGAAAACCTTCGTTAAGAGAAGTCACAAGGACGATGTTGGACCAGAACCAGGACAAGCTGGGGGAAGAAATCTATATAAAATGCTTGTTCGTAGTTGAAGAGATCGCTCGAACCAAAAGAGCTGCCGAACTTTTGAAGTCAGGTAAGATAGAACAGTTCGGTGCGTTGTTGAATCAAACTCACTGGGGCTTGAGTAAACAATATGACGTTAGCTGCGAAGAGCTTGACTTCCTGGTAGAGCTGGCCGAAGAACAGCGCGACTCTGTACTCGGCTCACGAATGATGGGAGGTGGCTTTGGGGGATGCACAATAAACCTCGTGCGTCGCTCAAGAGTCGATTTTATGAAAGGCTACGTTCACGACAAATATTTTGCTACTTTTAAAAAAGAACCGGACTTTTATTTAGTGAACCTTGCGGATGGAGTTCACCAGGAATAGAAAGGGACCCTCAAACCTTAAAACTTGTAGTTGCCTATGCAAAGCCTCGTGCTTAAAGATTACGTCGTATTCTTTGTCTACTTCGTCGTTGTTTCAGGTTACGGATATTGGATCTACGTCCGTAAGAAAAAAGCAGAACAGGATTCAAAAGATTTCTTCCTTGCCGAAGGCTCTCTTACGTGGTGGGCTATCGGTGCATCGCTGATCGCATCCAACATCTCTGCCGAACAGTTCATCGGAACTTCTGGTTCTGCATTCGCGATGGGCCTCGCTATCTCATCTTATGAATGGATGGCCGCAGCGACACTCCTGATCGTCGCAATATTCTTCCTGCCTATCTACTTACGCAATAAGATCTACACCATGCCGCAGTTCCTTGCGCAGCGCTACAGTCCAACCGTAGCAACGATCATGGCTGTGTTCTGGCTGCTCGTATACATCTTCGTTAACCTTTCTTCGATCCTCTACCTCGGCGCTCTTGCGGTCGACACCATCAGCGGTCTCGGCTCAACAACCTGTATCATCGGTCTCGCCGTTTTCGCAGTCTTCATCACACTCGGCGGTATGAAGGTGATCGGATACACCGATGTTATACAAGTATTGGTGCTCGTAGCCGGCGGTCTCGTTACTACCTATCTCGCTATCAATAAAGTATCTGTCGAGTTGAATCTCGGTGGCTTCGGCAACGCAATCGATTTTATCAGGACCGACGCGTCGGATCACTTCCACATGATCCTTAACAAAGGACAAATGATGATGCCCGACGGAAAAGGCGGACAAATAGATGCCTACCAGGCACTGCCTGGTCTCGCAGTGTTGATCGGTGCCATGTGGATAGCCAACCTCAATTATTGGGGTTGCAACCAATACATTACACAGCGGGCGCTCGGCGCCGACCTTAAGACAGCCCGCTCTGGTCTGCTCTTCGCGGCGTTCCTGAAACTGCTCATGCCGGTCATCGTTGTTCTTCCAGGCATCGCAGCATGGGTTCTCTATAAGAATGGCATCTTCAACGCAGAGATGATGGGAACCATCACGCAGGACGACGGAACACTGAAAGAAGTGCTGAAATCGGATAAAGCATATCCCGTTCTGCTTGGATTGTTACCGGCCGGCCTCAAAGGACTTTCATTCGCTGCATTGACCGCCGCTATCGTTGCATCGTTAGCCGGAAAGGCAAACAGCATCTCGACGATCTTCGTGCTCGATCTTTATAAAAAATACTTCAAGAAGGATGCTTCCGAAGCGCACCTGGTGAACGTAGGAAAGGTTGCTATCGTAGCTGCTATGATCATCGCTATCCTCGTTGCACCGGCACTCAGTCGCTTCGACCAGGCGTTCCAGTTCATACAGGATTTCACAGGTCTGATCTCGCCAGGTGTGGTAGCGATCTTCTTGTTAGGCATGTTCTGGAAGAAGGCAAATGGAACTGCTGCGCTTGTAGCTGCATTGCTTACGTTGCCGCTGGGACTCGCCTTCAATGAGTGGATGCCATATATTCCATTCCTGCACCGCATGGGCTATGTTTTCCTGATCCTCGTCGCTATCATGGTGCTGATCAGCCTTTTGAAGCCGCAGAAACCAGGCGAAGGACAGGTGGAGGTAGACGCAGGAATGTTCAAGATCTCGGGGCCTTTTGCGATCGGGGTTATACTCGTTTCAGGAATTATCGCCGCTCTGTATATCGTGTACTGGTAAATGATCAATGATCAATGGTTAATGGTCAATGGTTATTGGTTATTGAATATCCTTTAACTTTACATCATGAACCGCATCGACCGCCTCACTGCAATCCTCATTCATCTTCAAACAAAGAAGATCGTCAAGGCGGAAGAAATTTCCGAGCGCTTCGGCATGAGCCTTCGCACCGTTTACCGCGATGTGAAGGCGTTGATGGAAGCTGGCGTCCCCATCGGCTCCGAAGCGGGTAAGGGTTATTTTATCGTCGATGGTTATCACCTGCCGCCTGTTATGTTCACCCAGGACGAAGCGAGCTCTATGTTGCTGGCCGGTAAGCTTGTTGATAAGATGGCAGATAAATCTGTTCGTAGCGCTTACGAATCGGCCATGCACAAGATCAAATCGGTACTCAACGAATCCGAAAAAGATCACCTTCAGAATCTTGAATCTCATATCGAAGTCTTCCTTCGTTCGCGTTATGAAGTAAAAGAAAGGGAGGAGTTTCCCGATCACTTTATGACCGAGATCCAGCGTGCTGTCGCAAAGAAGGAAGTGCTTCGCATCGATTATTCCAACAACGAAGAGGAGCTTAGTCAACGCGAGGTAGAACCTATCGGTATCTTTTATTACAGCATGGCATGGCACCTCATCGGATGGTGCCGGCTTCGCAATGGCTATCGCGACTTCCGTGCCGACCGGATCAAGAATCTCGTTACGACCGGTCAGAGCTTCGAAGGAAGAAATCTTATTTCACTAAAAGAATATTTTCAGTCGATGTTTCAGTCGAACGCCAACCTTACGAAGGCGGTTGTTGTGTTTGAAAAGTCGGTGCTTCGTGGCAGGCCGTTGTATGGAAGCATTTCGCAGACCGACCTTGGTGATAAGATCCGCGCCGAGTTCATGATCGACAGCATGAATTATCTCGCACGCTGGCTGCTGATGTATGGAACTGCTGTGGAGGTTGAAGAACCTGAGTCGTTGAAAGTTACAATGGCAGAGTTAGTAGAGGAGTTGCATGACCACTACGCAGCCCTGACCAGCAAATAATTACAAACATCCGCCTCGCCGCACCTAGCACCTAGCACCTAGCACCCAGCACCTAGCACCTAGCACCTTCCTCCTGACATAGGGTTGTCAGTCAGACCCGACATACCCGAAAGTTTTTCAAAAAATCTTTAAAAAAAGTCCTTTCTGTTGACACACGGTTGTCATAGGTGAACAGTTAGTTCGTACTATGAAACCGACAGTAAAAGAAATCAAACCGATCAACTTCCTGTATTTCCGTGCCGAGACGCACGCGGATCAGCTGTTGAATTTTATCCCCGTGGCCCGGGATCTTTTCAAAGAGGCTGTGAACTACAACCTTCACGTAACCGGACCTATCCACTGGCACTATTTTGGTTTTAGCGGCGATGCGTCAAATTCGTTCACGCTCGAGGTCTCGTTGCCTGTATCTGATGTGATCGCGGGTTATGACGGGAACTTTCATTTCAAGCGCACCGAGCCTTTTCGGTGTGTGGCCCTGACCCACGAAGGTGGATGGAAAAGCCTGCCGGCCAGCTACAGCAAGATCATGCAGTTTATTGAAGCGAAAAATCTCGAACCTAGTGAGATCAACCGCGAGATATATGTGAATACAGATTTCAATGATCCGGAAGCGAACGTTACAGAGATCCAAATCGGAATAAAATTATGAGAAAAAAATCTTGCTACCTCTTCGTGTTCGATGGTTTTGCCGATTACGAAGTCTCATTAGCCTCAACAGGCATCCGCAACAGCAATGAGTATCAGTTGAAGACTATTGCTATTAGCAAAGACCCTGTACGGTCGATGAGTGGCTTAACGATCGTACCCGATCTCGATTTCATGCCGGACACGGATCTTGAAGATATCGACGGGGATAATACCGGGATGTTGATACTACCGGGCGGAATGGCGTGGGAACGAAAGAAGAATGAATCGATCACTCCGCTGGTTGCACATTGTTTGCTCCACGGTATCCCTGTTGCCGGCATTTGTGGCGCGACTACTTTTCTTGCAGAGCTCGGGTTATTGAACCGCGCCGTTCATACAAGCAATAGCATGGAGTACCTGTCGGCGAATTCACGTGTTTATCGTGGACAAGCCCTGTATAGAACAAGTCCGTCGGTAAGGACCGATTATTTGATCACAGCCAATGGAACGGCAAGCGTGGAGTTTGCCCATGATGTTTTTGAATCTCTGGGCATCGTTGAGGAGAAGCGAGTTGCTGAATGGTTCCAGTATTTTGAAAAAGCCGTGGCATAACACCGAGCACTGAATACTGAATACTGAATACTGAATACTGAATTTCAAGGTCAAACATTTATGAGAAGAATAGTGTTAGGCGTCGCAGTCAGCCTCGACGGATTTATCGAAGGACCGAATGGGGAATACGATTGGTGCTTCAGCGACCAGGACTATGGTCTTACTCCATTTTTCAATAGCATCGATACCGTTTTCATGGGACGAAAAACCTATGACGTGGCGCAGTCAAACGGAGGAATGCGTGAATGGAAGGGGATCACCACTTATCTATTCACAAACACTCTTGCGAAGAGCCCATCCGATGATGTAAAGCTCGCTCGAAGCATAAAAGATGTAGAGGGAGTTATGCGTGAGCCCGGTAAAAATATCTGGCTGTATGGTGGTGCGGAGCTAACAACGACATTTATAAATGCCGGGCTTGTCGATGAATTATGGTTATCAGTACACCCGATATTGTTGGGAAGCGGCAAGCCATTGTTCCAAAACCTCAACGGACGAAAAAACCTCAAGTTGACAGAATCAAAAACTTACGAAACGGGACTCGTGTCACTAAAATACTCGCAGCAACGCGAATAACGATCAACCAATAACGAACAACGAAAATGAAAACTACAGAAAAACTGACCTACACAGCCAAGCAATCGATCACGATCGCGGCTCCACGCGCAAAAGTATGGGAAGCGCTAACGAAGCCCGAGCTCGTGAAACAATATTTCTTCGGAACAAATGTAGAAGCCGATTGGAAGAAGGGCGGCAAGATCCGGTTCACCGGCGAATGGGAAGGAAAAGCATACGAAGACAAAGGCCTTATACTCGACATCGAGCCGGGCAAGCTTCTCAAGTATAGTTACTTCAGCTCATGGAGCGGTAAGCCCGACGTTCCCGAGAATTATCACAACGTAACTTATAGGCTGAACGACATGGGTGGCAATACCGAATATGTTGTTGAGCAGGAGGGACTCGAAACGGAAGATGCAGCCCGTCATACCGAACAAAACTGGGCGAGCATCATGGAGGAGCTCCGAAAGCTTCTCGAAAAAGGAAAATGATCTAGCGAGAGATCTTCGCAGAAACACCCAGGCGAAAATCCATCATCTGAACGAAGCTGTTATACATATAGCCTACGTGATGAGAGTGGACCACCTGGGTCTGCTTATTTATAAACTGGGCTTGAACTTCTTTAGCCCTCGTCGACATACTATGTGATTTCGGGTCGGGTGCATCCTCATTCATGTAATTAACCCTTCCTCCCTGGAGTATATTCGAGCTGATGTCGATGTAGACATATCCTTTCTCGATCTTCTTAAAGATCCATGCCGCGTCAATCCTCACACCGCCACCGGCAGAATAGGCAAAGGTCCCATCGTGACTTAGCCGGTTGCTTTCAACGGGCTCACACGAATCGGTATCATCAGGATCTACGATGTTGAGCCTTGTTCCGAACCAGGTGTATCCTGCGCGAAAAGTTGCATAAGGACGAACCGGTCCGTCCACAACGAGATACAACCTCGTCATTGCCATCAGGTTGAAGACGGAGTTGTTGACGATAACGTTCATTGGTGCTACAGTACCATCGTCGAACGTGTATTCTTGCTCCGTCTTGCTATGGCCATAGTTGATGTAGTTGAATTCGAGGCCGGTAGCGATCCGCTTCGATGGTGCTTCGGAAAGGAAGCTGAGATTGAAACCATTTCCATATTTGATGTACGGTTTCATACCACCAGTGGGTAGCGTGAATCCATAGTCCATCCCAAATGTGTTCGACCACTTTTGTGCGTTGGCGCAGCCGATAATGACAAGCGCCAGAGCGAAGGTTGTCAGGGCTTTCATATAGATAATTTACGAATAACTCTCTGCCGAAATGATTCTGGCAGAATTACCACTTGGCACCCGACACCTAGCACCCCGCACCAAGATTCTGTATATTCGTAGCCCAAAGAAAAACTACTAACCAATAAATTTTACGAAGATGAAGAGAACAGCAACCGCCGTTTGGAACGGCACCGGAAAAGATGGAAAGGGCGTCCTCACCACGGCGAGCACGGTGCTCAATAAGACCCAGTATTCTTTCAACAGTCGTTTTGCCGATGGCGTTGGAACCAACCCGGAAGAGCTCGTGGCTGCCGCTCATGCAGGCTGTTTCGCGATGAAACTCAGCTTCGTACTCCAGGAAGGAGGTTTCAATCCAACAGAGCTGAACGTAACGTGCGCCATCAACTTTGAGAACGGCGCGATCACGGAATCACATCTTACCCTGAAAGGCAACGTGCCGGGTATCACCAAAGAGAAATTCGATGCAGCGGCGGCCGACGCAAAAACAAACTGCCCGATCTCCAAGCTGCTCAATACAAATATTACGATGGAGGCATCACTTGCGTAGCGAATGATTTCACGCAAAGGACGCGAAGGAAAATGCGACGCGAAGGCAATACCACGCAAAGGCCCTTTGCATCCTTTGCGAAAAATTCCCTTTGCGCTCTTTGCGTGAACCTTAACCAATGAACAATACCGAAGCATTGATCAGGAAGTTCTATACTGCATTTCAGCAGAGGGACTTCCTGACCATGCAATCATGCTATCATCCCGAAGCCACTTTCAGCGACCCGGTATTTCAAAACCTGAGCAGCTCCGAAGTAAAGGCCATGTGGCAAATGCTGCTCACCGCTTCGAAAGATCTTAAAGTGACGTTCGACAACGTAACGCCAAACAGTTGTCATTGGGAAGCGTGGTATTCTTTTTCAAAAACAAATCGACCGGTCCATAACATCATCGATGCTTCGTTCGAATTCAAAGACGGCTTGATCTACCGCCATACAGATCATTTCAGTTTCTGGAATTGGTCGAGGCAAGCCTTAGGATTGTCCGGTTTCTTACTCGGATGGACTCCGATCGTTTCGAATAAAGTCAGGGCCACCGCAAGAAAGAGTTTGGATAGATTTCTAGTTTCTGGTTTCTAGTTTCTAGTTTCTGGTTTCTAGTTTCTGGTTCGGAGCCAACTAGAAACTAGCAATCAGACCTCAAACCAAACCTCAATTTCATAACCATCCGGATCGTAGAAGAACACGTAAGGCGATCCCGCAACAAACTCTCCCTGTTCTTTGATCTTCGCACCGGCAGCTTTCAAACGGTGGATCACATCCTCGATATCTTCGGGCTTTCGTAACCTGAACCCAAAGTGAACGATGCCTCCCGATTTTCCCACCGAAGAACTGCGACTTTCTTCAAACACAAGTATATCGTTGGTGCCGGGTGTCTGCACCTGTATCCATCCGGGGCTGCGATACATTACCTCAACATCGAATATCTTCTGATAGAACTCGAGCGTGCGGGAAACATTCTTCACCTTAATAGCGAAGTGGGTAAGACCGTAGGTTTTTGACTGGCTCATATTCAAAGTATCTATCTTTGTCGCCATGACGCCGGAAGAGAAAGTTAACGAAGTCGAAGCAGTGTTTCAAAAACTGGACGAAGAGATAGCCTCCTTTCAGTCTTCGACCGGTATGCACTGTAAATTCGGTTGTGGCAAATGTTGCTTCAAGCCCGATATCGAGGCAACACCGCTCGAGTTCCTTCCGTTCGCTTTACATCTCTACAAAGAAGGCCGTGCCGAGGAATGGTACGACAGGCTTGCCTCTTCGGAAGAGAAGCTGTGCTTCATACTAAATCCTACACAGTCTGGTGCCGGTCTGTGTACCGAATACAAACATCGGGGACTGATCTGCCGGTTGTTTGGATATTCGGCACGAACAACCAAATACGAGAAGAAAGAACTGGTTACCTGCCAGGTTATCAAAACCGAGCAGCCGGGAGAATACCAGAAAGGCATCGAGTTAGCCGAAAGAGGAGGAGCGCCCGTGATGAGCAATTTCTATATGCAATTGCACGCGATCGACCGCGATTTGACCACGGAGTTTTACCCGATCAACATTGCAATAAGAAAGGCTATTGAGAATGTTTTACACTACTATGCTTACCGATGAATTCGAGAAGCTTGTGTGCGGTAGCGTTAAGAGACGTCTTCTTGGGTGAAACGAGTTCGTGTTTGGCCGCCGAGATCTCGTTCCGGTACACCAAGGCGGTAAGCGTTATGAGCGCCGCCACCACGATGCCAATTACAAGTACCAGATCTTTGTTAGACAGTCTCATAGATTTATAATTCAAACTTACCAAACCCGGTGCCAGTGGGTAAATCGGCCATTTTGGGGTAATTTTATTCTTAACGACTTGTTAACTGTCCAATTTTGTACAGACGTGCGTACGGTTACCTACACCTTTCATTAAAAATAAACGCTAAAACGACCTCTTTTCTTTTTAGATTTGTTGTGATTTTTTAGGCAGAATTACATGAAAGTGACAAAATATTTATCGGTCGGGCTCTTGATGGCTTTCGTAGCTGCAATTGCCCCTGGTGCTTCGGCACAGGATCATGGTGCACAAGCCGCTGCCGAAGTCTCCGGCAAGACTGTGGTGAATTGGATTACGTGGGAGGAAGCTGTTGAAAAGAACAAAACTCAAAAGAAGAAGATATTCGTAGATGTGTTCACTGATTGGTGCGGATGGTGCAAGGTGATGGACAAGAATACATTTCCCGATCCGGAAGTTGCCAAGATCCTCAACGAAGATTTTTATGCGGTGAAGTTCAATGCTGAACAGACCGCTGATGTAGTGTTCAACAACGTCACGTTCAAATATGTATCAGGTGGTGGAGGAAGAGGCGTTCATCAATTGGCAGCAGCGCTGCTCAACAACCAACTGAGCTATCCTAATTTCGTTTTCCTTGACGAGGAATTTAAGATCATCCCGGTGTTCCCTGGATACCAGTCGCTACCCGGCTATCGCAAGCCCGAAGAGTTCCATATCTTCCTTAGCTATGTAAGCGATGAGATCTATAAAAAGATGAGGATCGACGACTACCAGAAAAATGGTTACGTGTCGCCTTATAATGCAAAGCCCGAAGGCCAATAATTAGTCTTTAAAGGGAAGGTTATCTTCGTTATCCTTCATAGTCTTTTTGGAGTCGATCGCGGTAAGAGCTGATACGAATCCAACGACAACGGCGATGATGATGATAAAAGCATTTGCACCGCTTCCGACTACTTGTTCGAACATAATCCTTGAGTTTTGTAGAGTTTATTGACTTTCCGGGGTTAAAATTAGCAATTTTCTTAAATCCCCAGTTCTTCTTTATTCCTTTTAAGCACGTCTATAATGAAGGCGATATGCTGATCCAGCGGTACGCCGATCAGCTCGGTTCCTTTGTAGACTTCGTCGCGTTCCACCTTTGCGGCAAACCCCTTGTCTTTCAGTTTCTTGATCACCGATTTGGGCTCGAGGGTTGAGATGCCTTCGGGACGAACCTGTGCGCAGGCCACTATGAAACCGGTAAGCTCGTCGCTGGCCAGAAGGTACTTATCTAGGGCCGAGTTGTATGGAACGTTCCATTTCGTGTAATGAGCAGATATGGCGTGAGCGATGTCGTTCTCGTTCATGCCCTTTAGCTTTTCTACGATCACGTTGGGATGCTGTTCGGGGTATGCTTCGTAGTCGGCATCGTGAAGGAGTCCGGCCACCGACCATTTCTCTTTGTCTTCGCCGAGCTTTTCGGCGTAGGCTTCCATTACTAGCTCTATGGTGCGCATGTGGCGCATTAAACTGGCACTCTGCGTCATCGACGCAAGAATGGCTCTCGCTTCTTCTATCTTCATCGGGTTGATCTGCGGCGACTGAAAAATAAATTGAAACCGCCCACTATCAATACAATTCCCATGATCACCAGCGTGATGATCATTCGAGTGTTCTTAAGTTGTAGCGATTTGATCTCGTCCTCGCGACGGAGCTCTTCAACTTCTTTTTCTTTTTCCTGGAGGTCGAGAGCCATCTCCATCTGGGCGATCTTACGGCTGCTTTCTTCACCGTATACTTTTTCTTTAGACTTATCGTAAGCCACCATGGTCTCGTAAGCCTCTTTCATTTTTCCCTGGCGCGCATAGTTGTCGGCCATGCTTCTTAAGATCTGAGGCTCGAAGAAATTTGCCTGCATTTCTCTGCTCAGTGAATAAGCTCGATCGAGATATTGTTGTGCCGGCTTTGGTTGATTCGCGCGAACATACACTTCACCGAGGTTCGCAGTGATGTTCAAAATGTTGAGACGATTGTTCTCTTTTTCCGCCATACCCAGTGCGCGTTCGTAGTATTGAACAGCACGCTGGTAATTTCCCTGGCGGAAGAAAAGGTTGCCGATGTTGCTCAACGGGTCGGCCGAAGGCGTTCCCATTTTTTCACTGAGCTGATATGCATCGGTGTAATACTTCAATGCCTGTTCGAAAAGCTGCAGATCGCTATGTAGGTTACCTAAATTGTTCATCGTGCCGACCATTCTTCGCTTATCATCAAGCTGTGTGAGGATCTCTTCCGATTCCTGGAAGTATTTCATCGCCTGGTTGTAGTCTTTCTTAAGTGAATAGATGTTGGCAATGTTGTTCTTGGTTGTCGCAATGCCTTCTTTGTTGTCGAGGTCGGTGTAGGCGCGAAGGGCAATTAGATAATACTCAAGGCCCTTGTCGAGAGCACCCTGGTTTTTGTAGGCAATTCCCATATTGTTGTATGAAGCTGCCATTCCTTTTTTATCACCGATGTTGGTGGCGAGCTCGAGGGCTTCTTTTGTGTAGCCGATTGCCTTTACAGGATCCGAGCTGCTGTATGCGCGGAACAGTTCATTAAGCGTTTTTACTTTCTGATCGCCTTGTGCGGACTTAAGCACATTCTCGAGACTGTCGATTGGTTGTGCAAAAATTGCCGTTGAGATCAGAAGACTGCCAAGGATGGGGTATATTCTCATTTGCCCGTAATTAGGGATTTAAAAATAAGCATATCTTGCGAGACGTGCGAAGTGCGAGGGCGAAGGTGGACGAAGGTTTCCTGTCCCATTGCCGTAGACCATCTACCGTCGCCCGTCGCACCAAACCCTAACGTTCAATGCGAATAACTATCCTCCTCGTTTGCTTTATAGCTATTTCGACAGCCCTGCAGGCTCAAACCGCCCAGGACAACCGTGAGATCCTCGAGCCAGTGAATGCTCTTTTTAAGGGGATGAATCTCGGCGACAGCGCCATGGTCCACGCATCATTCACCAGGTCGCCAACAATGGCAACGGTGTTCAAGAACAAAGATGGAGCGATCACATTACGCCAGGAGACAGACCTCGCCGGCTTCCTCAAAGCAGTAGGAACCCCCCATGAAGAAAAATGGGCGGAGCCGATATGGGATGTAAAGATCCAGATGGACGGCAACTTCGCGCAGGTGTGGGCGAAGTATGGATTCTTTATCGGGAAAACATTCAGTCATTGCGGCGTCGATTCGTTCCAACTCTTTAAAGGGGAAGATGGCAAATGGAAGATCTTCCATCTCGCCGACACACGCTGGAAAGAAGGTTGCAACGTTCCCCCGACTATCGCCAACCAATACAAATGAGATCTCTCTTAGTAGCTCTTGTTTTCTTAAGTGTATCTGTTTCGGCACAGACGACCTATATCCTTGTTCGTCATGCTGAAAAAGAAAGCGGATCGTCGAACCAGATGATGAGCAACGATCCAATGTTGTCGAAGGAAGGAGAGGCAAGAGCATTGTCGCTTGCAAAACTTCTCGAGAAGCAACCGATCGATGCGATCTACTCAACGAACTACAATCGAACAAGAAATACGGTAATGCCTCTCGCCGAAGCGAAAGGTATTGCTGTACAGATCTACGAGAAGCAACCCGACGTTGCCAACATGAAAGGAACGGTCGTTATCTGCGGACATTCGAATACAATTCCGGCTCTTGCCAATCTTTTGATCGGGAAAGAACAATTCAAAAATTTCGAGGACAGTGATTATGGAAATATCCTGATCATTAAAGATGGTTCTCTGATCCATCTCAGGTACTAAAAGACCAGCGGGTGGATGATCACGTCCACTCTTCGATTCATGATCCGTCCGCGCCACGAATCATTTTCATACACAGGATTCTCAAGACCCCAGTCTTTAATGGAGATCTTCTTTTCGGGGATGTTCTGATCGAGTAATAATTTGAACACGGCGCTGCTTCGCATCTGCGAAAGCCACTCGTTGTATTCTTTTCCACCGATCGGATCGGTGTGACTGATCAATTGTATCTCGTATTTGTCGAGCAGATTTGGAATGGAATCGATCCAGTTTGCAAGCTCGATTGCCTGGAAGTCGTCGATATACCAGCTCCCGCCGTCGAAGTAGATGCTTTTTCGGATCTCGTCTTGTTGCCCGTATGCCATGGAGGCAGACAGCAATCCAACAACAAAGATCAATCGACACTTCATGTCTATAAATTTACGAAACTCCTGACTCCTGATCCTGCCTCTTAACTCCTGACCGCAATCGGACACCTTTTTTCATCAGCGGACGTAAAATCGTGCAACTAATCCCAAATTCGCACGTCTAATCCCCTAAATTGCCTGTGGCACCATTATTGGCTAAACGCACCCGAATTTTATGATCAAACTTAGAAACATCGATAAGTATATCGATTCCCGCTTTCAGCGGACATTCATTCTCAAAGGTATCGACATCGACGTTCAGCAGGGAGAATTCGTGACTATCATGGGACCCTCGGGTTCCGGAAAATCAACTCTCATGAACATCATAGGTATGCTCGACGAACCGTCCGCCGGCGAATATTACTTCTTCGATGAGCCCGTGCATAAAATGAAGGAGAAGCAGAAGAGCGATATGCATAAGAACTATATCGGTTTCATCTTCCAGGCATACCACCTGATCGACGAGCTTACAGTGTATGAGAACATTGAGACCCCGCTATTGTACAAAGGTGTTGGCGGAAGCCAGCGCAAGAGTATGGTGGCTGAACTCCTCGACCGTTTCAACATGGTAGCAAAAAAGGACTTGTTCCCCGAGCAATTGAGTGGTGGCCAGCAGCAGCTTGTTGGTATCGCCCGCGCAATTGTTGGTCAGCCGAAGTTGCTTCTCGCCGATGAACCTACCGGTAACCTTCATTCTGAGCAGGGCAAACAGATCATGGACATCTTCGAAAAATTAAATGACGAAGGTATCACGATCATCCAGGTAACACATGCCGAAGAGAATGCACAGCGCAGCAAGCGCGTCATTCGCATCGGCGATGGTGCCGTGGTGAGCGACGAGCTTGTAAGGAAATAAATAAACATATGAAGAGAAGTGTATTACTATTGATTGGATGCATTGTGGTGTTCGCTGCGTTAGCACAGGATCAGCAGCAAAATCCCCCGAAGATACTGACCTTCGAAGAGGCTATCCGCATTGCATTGAGGAACAATGTGCTGCTCAATACAGCAAGAAATAACTTCGAGGCGGCGCAGGCGCTGAAGCTGTCGGGCCTCATGTCGCTGGGGCCAACCGTTAATGCAACCGCTGGTGCATCGGTGTTTCAGGGTAACTCGTTCAACAATCAAACAGGTAGGGTAGTTCAAGGTACGCGCGATAACATCACCGGTAACATCCAGGCCAACCTGCAGTTGTTTAACGGCTTTAGCTCCATCAATTACATGCGGGCGCAGAACGAAAATCTTGATGCTGCAACATACTTTGTTCAGCGCACCACGCAGGATATCATGAACACGGTTGCTACGCAATACCTCGCTGTTCTCGTCGATATAGAGCTTCTCGAGATCGCCACAAAGAACTACGAAGCGCAAGTTAAGTTACTCGAACAAGTGAAAACCCAACGGGACCTTGGTTCAAAATCACAGGTGGACGATTACAACCAGGACGCTCTAACGAAGGGTGCTGAATACAGGGCTGTTCTTGCGGAAGTTCAATTGGACAACGACAGGGCTTTATTAGCACAAACACTATTGATCGATGCAGTCTCAAACCCCTTCGAGGTGGAGAAGCCGGCATGGGATGCAGGTTCGATGGTTAATCGTCCGTTTAATATTGATTCGCTGGTGACGGTGGCAAAAACTCATCGGGCTGACTATCTGCGTGCAATAAAGCTCGAGGATGCAACCCGTCATAATGCAGCATATATTCTTGGAAACAGTTTGCCGCAGCTTTCGGCATTCGGTTACATCGGTTCTAACTACAACTACCAGCATGGTGTTAAGGCATTCAATGACGATGGAACACCAAACGACGCGTACGCCTCGAATGTGATCCCGTTCTCAGAACAGTTCAGGACAAACAACGTCCAAAAGCAGCTTGGTGTACAACTGAATGTCCCAATCCTTAACGGCTTCAGGAACAGGGCACAGTATATTCAGAACCGGGTCACCTTCCGTAACCAGCAACTGCAGCATCGCAGCCTCGACACGCAGATACGCAACGATGTGTTGCGCGCTGTGAAAACATATCAGGGTTCTATGAAGGCGTATGTTGTGGCTATCGACCAGGAGAAAGCAGCCGTTAACGCATTCAACTTCGAAACGGAGCGTTATAACCTTGGGATCACAAACTTTGTTGATTACACCAACGCAAACCGTGTGCTTGTACAGGCGCAGACAGACAAAGCACAGGCTGAATACCGTCTCATCTTCCAGAAGATATTGATCGAGTACGCGGTCGGTACATTGCGTCCGGAAGACGTGATTGGACAGTAAACAATTGAAGGTCCTGTACCTAAAAAGCCATAATTTTCATTAAATTTGCAGCCCCGTCGAGTGACGGGGCTTGTTTTTTCAACAAAAACAGGGATTTAAAACAAATTTGCGGCATCTGCCCGGCTGTCGCATGTAACGAGGGCGACCATTATCATGGCAAAGCAACCAATCAGAGGCAATCAGCCTCCAAGAGGAAACCAGGGACCTGCTAAAACCCCTGCAAGAACTCCCCAGAAACAAGACAACCCCAAGACTGCAAAAGTGAAGGAAGTACTTGTCGACAAACCTGAGGTGCCTCTTGAAAAAGACGAGCTCGCCGAGTTGCGTCAGAAAAAAAGACAGGAAGACGAAGAAGGTATCGGTAGAATTATTCGCGACGTAACAGCTCGCAAGGCTGCTGCCGCACCGGTAGATCTTCAGAACTTCGACTGGGAAGCATTCGATAAGAAGGGCTTCGGCGAAGGTTATTCCAAGAAGGAAAGAGAAGACATGCTGAACCTGTATTCAGGAACAGTAACTACTATCAATGAAAGTGAAGTTGTACAGGGTGTTGTGGTTGGTATCAACGACCGCGATGTGATCCTGAACATTGGATTTAAGTCGGACGGACTCGTTCCCCTGGCTGAATTTAAAGACATGCCCAATCTTAAGATTGGTGACACTGTTGATCTCTTCATCGAAGAGCGTGAGAACGCAATGGGTCAGTTGATCCTGTCGCGTCGTAAAGCTAAGCTCGTGAAGGGCTGGGAGCGTGTACAACAAGCTCTCGATAAGGATGAGGTGATCGAAGGCTTTGTGAAGCGCAGAACGAAGGGCGGTTTGATCGTCGATGTATTCGGCATCGAGGCGTTCTTGCCTGGCTCACAGATCGACGTGAAGCCTATCCGCGACTTCGATGTTTATGTAAACAAGGCTATCGAAGTGAAAGTTGTGAAGATCAACTACACGAACGACAACGTGGTTGTATCGCACAAGGTACTTATCGAGAAAGATCTCGAACAACAAAAGGCAGCTATCCTCACCAACCTCGACAAGGGTCAGGTACTCGAAGGTGTTATCAAGAACATGACAAACTTCGGTGTGTTCATCGACCTTGGTGGTGTAGATGGATTGCTCCACATTACGGATATCTCATGGGGTCGTATCAATCACCCCGAAGAAGTTCTCAAGCTCGACCAGACTGTGAAAGTGGTTGTGCTCGACTTCGATCAGGACAAGAAGAGAATTTCTCTTGGTATGAAGCAATTGACGCCTCATCCATGGGATTCTTTGCCTGCAGATATCCAGGTAGGATCGAAAGTGAAGGGTCGCATCGTGAACGTAGCAGATTATGGCGCGTTCCTCGAGCTGCAGCCTGGAGTAGAAGGTTTGATCCACGTAAGCGAAATGAGCTGGTCGCAACACCTGCGTAATCCCCAGGATTTCATCAAGGTTGGCGACGAGATCGAAGCAGTTGTATTGACCATCGATCGCGACGAGCGTAAGATGTCGCTTGGCATCAAGCAACTTACAACTGATCCATGGACACGTCAGGATGTGCTTACCAAATATGCTGTTGGCACAACTCATACAGGTATTGTTCGTAACCTTACCAACTTCGGCTTGTTCCTCGAGCTTGAAGAAGGTATCGATGGACTGGTGCACGTATCTGACCTTAGCTGGACACGTAAGATCAAGCATCCTTCGGAGTTCATTAAGGTAGGCGAGAAGATGGACGTTAAGGTTCTCGAGCTTGATGCTACGAACCGTCGTCTTGCGTTGAGCCACAAGCACATGGAAGAGAATCCATGGGATACATTCGAGACGATCTTCACGGTTGGTTCGGTTCACAAGTGTACAGTGGTGAACAAGAACGATAAGGGAGCGATCCTCGAATTGCCTTATGGTCTTGAAGGTTTCTGCTCTGTGAAGAACATTGCGAAAGCAGATGGTTCCAAGGCGGAAGTAGGTGAGAGCCTTGACTTTAAGGTCCTTGAATTCTCTAAGGATGATCGTAGAATTGTGTTGAGTCACAAGGCTACATGGTCTAACGAAGAGGAAGATAAGGTGGTAGCGAAGCCGGCTGGTAAGAAGGCTGCTCCGAAAGGCAAGACGATCGAGAAGATCAACAATGAGACTGAGAAGTCGACGTTGGGAGATCTCGATGCGTTGGCTGCTTTGAAGGAGAAGATGAGTGGCGGTAAGACTGAATAATTAGTTTTGGGTTGTGGGTTATGAGTTGTGAGTTACTGTTAACTTACAACGCATAACTCGCAACCGATATGGTCTTGTGGCCGAGTGGCTAGGCTGAGCTCTGCAAAAGCTCCTACAGCGGTTCGAATCCGCTCAAGACCTCTGAAATGAAAAAACCTTCAAATTTTATGTTTGAAGGTTTTTTTTATGTCCTGTTGCATACAGGATGGTGGCAAATGGTTATAAATGAATTGAAAATGGTTCGAATCCGCTTGGTGTGCTTGATGTCAGCTTCAACCAAATATTATTTGTCTGTATTGTCTTGTTGATCTAGATGCTTGTCCAGCTTTCCTTCCAAATAACTATCTACCGTTATTTCAGCTAGCATCGTCAGAATTTCGATATCGAAGCAGCTTGTTCAATAGACACATCGATCCCGTCATTTTTTAACATTTCTTTGAATTGGTTAGGAGTTATGTTTTCCATAGTTAATGTTTTGGGATATAAGTTTTTAATAATTCGCAGGGTAAGTGAAAAACTCGAGGTATGTGATTAAAACAAAATTGATTCCCACTGACCTAGAATCCAGAATACGACACTGGTATGCTTAGTCCTTAGGTTGTAAAGCAGTTCACATCAGTTTGCTGAGGTAAGTGAGTTTACTTGGATCAATGGCCTCGAAGCTCAGTTTTAGATTGCTATTAATAAAAAAAGGCAGCTCGTCCCTACTGCCCTTTCCGACCAAGCATTCAATTTTAATGAAGGGCTAAGTCTTGCGTTGTGTGTGCCATTTCTGGCTTTATCTTAGACGATTCGCATTGTCTTTTTCAGTAGACCTCCAAGCCATGCTTTGCATTTAGTTCGAGGCCCAAGTTGAAATCAGTCCATGTCGTGAACCAATTTTTACGATATTTTATTATCGCCTGCTGTTCGTTGCTATCCTTGATTCCATTAATTGCCAGTATTCGTTTCTTGACTGACAAGTCTAAAAATGGGCAGGTCATCAAGTCGAAAAGCAGAAGTACTAACTCCGTATTTTTTCCCAGATGTTCGCGTTTGACTGACTTAAATCTATCGAGAATATGATTGATAACGAAATCCTTCAATTCCTGATATTTCTTTTTATCCTTGATATAGAAAAGAAAAACTATAATTGAGAAATAGTTTAGCTTACCGTGATAAGATAGAGTGCCATCGATGGTTCTTTGTATGCAGAAATATTCACGGATGGATTCTTGTCCCAATAAGTATTCCTTTCCAAGCTCTCGAAGAGTTATTAGTAGGTACAGGGTTTCGACTTGGGTATGCTCAGCCGACTTATTCTTTTGAAGGTTAAAATAGAGATTATCATACATTTTCTTGAATATTATATCTTTGAAATCATGATAAAAATCTTTGTCGGATTTGCAGAGATCAATTACTTGATGTAAAATTTTTGTGAGTTTTATAGTTGTGTTTACCCGGGGAGAAATTGAGTATAGAAAGAATGTCACATCAAGAAGTTCAAGGATTATCTTGGTAAAATCTCGGCCTCTGATCTTTGCCTTCGAGTTTGTATAGATTTTTATTACATCCGTGGCTTTTCTGTCAATCAAGGCTAGGGTGAAGTTCATTATATCTTTATAGTCAACTCCAGTATCTTTAATAACTGTTTTAAAACTGGTGATTAAATGGTTGGAACTTACGTGTATTATTTCGCCTAATAATGTATCCCCATGTTCTTTTTCGGAGGGTTGAGAATCTATAGGTGATAAATGTTTTATGAATAGTGAAGAGATTAATTGTTTGGCTATCGTGACCTCTGTTATTATTGGCTTTGAGTATTGAAGCGTCTTAGCATCATTTAAATTCAGTTTGAATTCTCTAAGTTGGATTTTGAATTCAAGTTGGATTTTGTTTTTTGTTTCCTCGTCATTGTAGAAGATGAAATAATCGTCGACATATCGAAAGACTTCATAGTGAACTTTGTGAAGTAACTGATGCTTGAATTTTAAGCTGTCCTCGACTTTTCTGTCTATTTTCTGCAGGATTATTTCGGCGAACAGCCGAGAGAATTCAGGGCCTATGACGATTCCATTAGTTTCGGCATGGTTTAGATCTTGCATCATTCGATCAAACACTCCGCTAAAAGTTTTAAGGGATGCATTTATTTGGTCTTTAACTATATCCCGTCCGATGACTGCCCAGGCGATGCTATGAGAGTATATGCTGTCAAAGCATTTCGAGATGTCAAATTTGTATAGCTTATCATACTTTTTTTCGCATCTGTGATATTTGTATGACTCATAAAACTTGTGAATATTGCTGTAGCTTTTATATGAAAAGAAAGTTTTTAGACTTTCGTATTCTTTGTCGGATTCTTCAATCGAGTCGTACTTTGTTTCACTCCGCAATGTTGACAGATAAAAATTGTCGCGAAAGAATTTTGAAGAAGCAACTTTAACAGGTCTTCGAATGGAAAAAGAACCAACGTTGCAGTAGTATATTATTAAATGCTTGAAATTATCATAGAACTGAACTACGTCGAGCTGATTTTTAGGGTGAATTATCGCTAACTCCCGAAAGCTGGATTGACCATAGCTAATTTTATAATTAAAAGGTGCGGTCCTAAATGTATGATTATCTCTAAGATTGATTATTTTTTTTGGTTCGCCATTAATGCTAATAGTTTTTGGGTTTTTATTTCTGAAATCAAATAGAAGTTTCACAACCTGATCAAGTACTTGGTTGCCATCATTCCAAGCGAGGCGTTCGTTTGTAATTTCAACTCCGTTGTTTGTTAGGAAATGATAGAAATGACGATTGGTAAATGTTATCGGCGTTTCGAACGGTAATACATCTGAGAAGACTACGCGTTCTTTTTTGTATTTGAATACCTTGAGGGATTTTTTTCTCATATTTTGTATTTCCAGGCTTTTTGGATCGAGGTAAGCTGGTCGTTACTAAATTTGATAAACCGCCTGGAGTTGAAACCATTCAGGAAAGTGAATCCTAAAAGACGCTGTTGAATCCTCACATTACAGATAGAAAGCCAAAGTGTGAGTGTCTCGTCTAGTTCCTTTAGCGACGCTATTCCAGTGATTAGTGAGTTTGAATAGTAGATTCCAGTTAAGACGCGTCGTTTATTATTGGATAGCCTAGTATTAGATGTTAAAAATCGTATTCGAAGGACTAGGTCTTTTCTCGCTTTTTTCTCGTCAATCTTGGAGAGGTCTAGGTACTCGAAAAATATTAAATCCAGTTTTGAAATGTATTTATTGATCTTTTTATCGGCCATCGAGACTGCGTTCGTATTTAATCCAAAGCGAAACTTGTAGCCTAAATAATTAAAGAAGTACGATTGCGGCGTTTTGGTCTGATCAAATACCTCTGTCTTAGCTATATTCCTCGATAGGCCATGACTAGCAAAGATCGTGTCGAGTTCGGCCACCGATTTGCCGATATCTTGGGGCATGGCGGGAGAATAGATTATTATTATGTCGTCAACATATCTAGCATAGTACGTCACATCTGGAAGCGCCTTGACCGCTCTGTCAAACTCACGCATGTGTAATTCGGCTAAGAATGCACTTATCCCAACACCTCTTGGTATGCCTTTGTCAGATGATGCAAGCTTTCGATAGTCTGACAGAATTTGAAAAATGATCTTTTTTGAAGTGTAGGTTAATAGATTGTCTTCATGAAGTTTCCGACGAAGGAAGTCATGAGATATACTTTCATAGAATTCTTTGACATCTGTGCGAATGACAATTTTAGGAAAATCGTCGGCCAAAAGATTTTTTACTTGGCTGACGATCGTGAATCTGTTGGCCTGTCGAACCTTGTAAAGTCGATTGAAATTGTATTGAAGTTGTTTCAGTGCTAGACGATTAACCAAGTCATTTTCTATCGTGTAGACTACCTTACCATGTAAAACCCCAGCTTTCTTTAGATCTATTTTGAAGTTCTTCTCCGATATTTTTTCGCTGAGAGTTGAGAGATGTTCAATCCTGGTTTTTTTTCGTTGAGCTTCTAGTTCATTAATTTTTAATAGGGCTTCGGTCTTATATTTCTCGTAATCCTCTGGAGATAGTGTCCTTCGTTTAGCCCGAAACTCCGCACGTCGACCTTTTATATTTCTTAAGATTAGCTTTAATTCTGGAATTGAGTCTTCCAGAAATACGCCTTTTCGATTTTCCAGTTCAATTATTTTTTGAAAGTTTTCAGGTGAGAAAGACTGATCAAGCATAGATGTTTAGCGCTCTTGGGTCTGAAGGATGTTACCGGTTGCAATAAAAAAAGCCCGTCCATTGCCTAGGGTTGACTAGGAATGGATGGGCTCTGTTGGCTAAGAAACAATTTTTTGTCCTCGGATGCAACTTGTGCCTGCGCTTATTTAAAAATTTAAGAAAGTATTGGTCGGGAGATGCTAATGCCGCTACTAGCATTGGTCATTTGACAGATGAGTTCCGTAGATAGGGAAGGAGACTTTTTAAATCGGCCTAGACCAATTTTTGACATCCGCCTGGTGTGCTTCGTTTCTGAATCAACCAAAAGTTATTGATCTGGCGTGTCTAAACTATCTGGAGATTGATTGCTCTCTTTTAGATAATTATCAATTGTTATCTCAGCTAGCATTGCCAGGAATTTCAGTATTGAGGCGGCCTGCTCGATAGAAACATCGACTCCGTCTTTTTTAGCATTTCTTTGAATTGTTCGGGTGTTAGATCTTTCATACTCTTCTAGTTTAGATTTAAGTGGATTAAAGTTTTCAGCAAAAGTAGTATCCAATCTATCCAGTTAGATACTGGTATTCTGCGGCTCATAGCTTTTCTTGATTTTGGGTCTTTTAGAAAATTGTTCGTCTTGCAGAGCTTTGTCACTTTGTCAGACGGTAAAAGGCACGTTCAGGCCGGATACGCAAGTTCTTTTTGTGAACAGGAGCTGGCATTCTCATTGATCTTCAACTATCAATTTTCACCTACTCATGCCCAACTGAACCTATGAAGATAAGGACCCTGACCCTGCAAAATCTCAAAAGTTACCCTCATGCCGAACTTAATTTCTCACCTACGATAAATCTTTTGATTGGTGAGAATAACTCCGGCAAGACCACGATCATAAGAAGTCTTCTAAATCTACAGTATAAGGCTTTTGAACGGAAGGATATCCGATCTGACGAGACGTCCGCAAAAGTTTTGATTGAACTTTCAGATGTGAGCGCAGTTGATGTTCGGCTTTTTCAAAACCCAAGAACACATGATCCAGTCAAGCACGACAAATCAATAGAAGTGTTTTGGCATTTGGGACTGACGCCCGCAGGTACCGTGGTTGAAGAAAATCTTTACGATGGAACTGGGAAGACCTTGTGGAAAGTGAATACCAAATCAAGAAAGTATGGTAAAGCTAAACCTGTAGAGAAAAGTTTCAGCGATTTTCCAATGTTTCCTGATGTCGAGAACAAGTCGAATTTTATTTTCCCTTTTCTGGCGAAGCGAAAAACAGATTACTACGATTCAAACATAAATCATGAGCAATACTTCAAAATTCAAGAAGGGATGCGAAATCTCGCAGCACGCGTCCATCGACTGGAAAATCCATCTCACCCGAGACATGACAAATTCATCTCGCTTTGTGACGACATACTTGGTTTTAAAATAGGCGTAATTCCACTTGACCAGCAGCATGGCAATGGCTATGAGCCAGGCATGTATGTCACCAGTACAACGATGATACCGATTCGGTCAATGGGAGAAGGTGTCGTTAATATTTTGGGATTTATAGTGACTTTGTTGACCGAGGATGGCAAACTTATTCTTGTAGAGGAACTTGAAAACGACATACATCCGACAGCATTAAAGAAATTGCTAACCTTAATACGTGAAAAGTCTGAAAAGAACCAGTTTGTAATCTCTACACATTCACACATTGTTCTCAAATATCTTGGTGTTGTGCCCGATAGCAGGATTTTTTTTACCGAGATTGTGAATGACTTCAGGAGTAATCCAATTCCTACTTCGAAGGTCACGGTCATGAAAAATGACCCAAAATCCAGAATGGACGTTTTGGAAAAACTCGGTTATGAGTTTAATGACTTCGAACTGTACGAAGCATACCTCATTTTGGAGGAATCATCAGCCGAATGTATCATTCGTGATTTCTTGATACCAAATTTTGTCCCCCAGTTATACGGGCGACTCAGGACAATTGCCGCGAGAGGGGTTGATGATCTTGATGCGAGGGTTAGTGATTTTAATCGCTTGTTTGTATTCATTCACACAAGCCCCATATACTTTAAAAAGGCGTGGGTTGTTGCTGACGGAGACAATCCAGGCAAAGAGTGCATTACAGGATTAAGAGCGAAGTTCAAATCATGGCCTGCTGACCACTTCTTGAACTTTACAAAAAATAACTTCGAAGAATTTTATCCGTCAAGATTCAAGGATGCCATCAATGCTGCTTTTTCTCTTAACGGTGACAAGAAACAGAAGGCCAAGGAGAAGCTGATCGTTGAAGTGATGGAATGGTCGTTAAAGAATAGAGACGAAGCAATGAAGGAATTTGAATCGTCCGCCTCCGAGGTCATAAAAGTATTGCAACTGATCAGCAAGCGACTTGAACCGGCTAAAGGCGAGCGAGCCAGGAAAACTCGGAAATAGAATTAGATAACTATATAACATCGACTACCATGAATTGGAATAAATTCCTGACATACGGGGACAGCTCTCAGAATTCATTTGAAACGCTATGTAACCAGATTTTCGAGAGATTTCTACGGCGTACACATAATAACGATCTGATCAAGTTTAGAGTAATAAATGGTGCGGGCGGTGATGGTGGTATTGAAGCCTATGGTGAATTGAAGTCAGGTGATATTGTGGCCGTGCAAGCGAAATGGTTCAGAGATACACTTAAGGATTCGGAGATCGGACAGATTCGAAACTCGGTCACAACTGCGATGAAACTGCGCCCGAATATAAAGGAATACGTTATATGTATTCCCCACGACGTCACCTCCCTGAAGTTTGGAAGAGGAAAGAAAGGCGAAGAGAAGAAACCAATTGAAAACTACGAGGAAAAGACCGTTGAAGAGTTTACGAAAGAACTGTCCGGACTTTATCCTCATTTAACGATCACGTGGTGGTTTGAAAAGGAAATTGAACTGGAATTGCAACAGGCAGGCAATGAAGGAATTTATAAATTCTGGTTTGATCGCGAGGTGATTTCCATTCAATCCCTGCACAGTAAGTTCAAGCTGGAAAGAAGCGGCTGGTTAAACGAAAGATATATACCGGAACTCCACGGACATGGACTGATAAAAGATGAGTATGAGAAGGTATGTTTTTCTTCCGTCTATCGAGCGGAAATGCAGAGTGGCTTTGAAAGAATAATCAGCGACTTGCGTGCAGGTATAGGTCTTACGGACAAATTTATTGCTTTAAACAGCACATCACCAACAATCAACGAAGGACTGGAACACATGCGGGATGGTTTAAAAGATCACCTTCGTGCAATCGAACTCTGTAAGATGGCGTATCAAAAAGGAAACGACTATCATCGGGTTGATAAGCTGTCGGAAGTCGATGTGTGGACATCCATCAGCGAACTCCAGAAACTTAAACCTGACAACCTCCAAAAGAACACGTTGCCCAAACTACTGACTACATTGGAGTCAATCCATCAATACAACCTTACATCACTTTTCCATTTTCTTCGAATCAGCTTTACGCAATTCGTCAAACTTGTCACGGGAGATCCTGGTACTGGTAAAACGCATGGACTTGCAAATTGCGTTGAAAATCATCTTGCGCAGAACGCACCGGCAGTAATTATTCAGGCAAAAGGATCTTCCGTTCGAAATTGGACTGAACTGCTTTCCGGCACGCTGGAATTATCCGGCTGGTCGAAGGAGGAGATTTTATCTGCGCTGGAAGCATTGGCGGCAAAAAACGATGTTCAAAAAGCAACCGTTTCTAAAGCCGGAGAGGAAGTTAATAGTGAGATTACTAAAGTGATAATTTGTGTTGATGGATTGGATGAGGATAGCGAGCATTTTGAGGAATGGTACACCAGGATAAGAGAATCTGTTCAGTTGTCAATCGACCATCCACGTGTGCGATTCATCTTCAGCGCCAGACGCTATTTTTACCACAACGAGAAGCTTCCTGATGAGGGCTTCTTTGAGAACATCACACTGCCCCACGAAGGAGACGTTAGAATTATAGATGTAGCTCCAAAATACTTTAGCAAGGAACATTACAATATTCAATTGTCTTCGTATGCATTGATCCGAGGTATTAACAATTTGTTGGCGTTGCGTCTTTTTTGCGACGAGTATAAAAACAGGACGATATCCGAAACCGATCAGGTGGTCACGGCTACCAGAGATTTGATTAATCTCAAGATCGACCGGGTTAATAAAGAATTTTCTGCTTTAAGTGGCAAAGGAATAGGTGCTACGAGAAATCCAATCCTTGATGCGCTCAGTGTAATCGCAGGTCACTTTTATCAGTCGGCGGAAATTGAACATGATGAACTGTTGAATCTTATCACTCCAAAAGTAAACGGCTACCTCGATGGTTCTGGTATTGATTCACTAATTGATTATCTGGCTCAAAACGGGTTCCTTATAAGATCACAAAGAACTACTGGCGTCGTGCTGAAAAAGAAGTCCTATTTCTACAGCATCACCTATCAGTCGTTGATCGAACATATAATCTCCGAGGAAATCTATCATCAGATTCGCAGCGGCTCGTTGTCACGAATTCCAGAATTTTTGCACCGGACGATGGCAGCACCGCTTGGACAAACAGTTAATCCGTTGGAAGCAAGACCCAATGAGCGAATTATACAAAGTATCGCCAATAACCTCCTTGCGGAAACCGGAAACTTAATTGGTGTGGACGATTTTCTAAAAGAAGGTTTCGATGAGGAGCAAATAGTGAAACTTCAATTAACTGCAATCGCGCGGGCACCTCGCGCTGTCGCGGAAAAGTTTAAGGACTTCATTGATAAAATGTTTGGCGACGGTTACACGAATTTTTCTTACGTCATCGAATATTTGATTTTGCCCTCCAGCTATTCTCCCGGATCAGTATTTGGCGCTGAGTACTTACACACCAAACTCTCAGCAATGCCTTCTGTGTTTGAACGTGACAAAAAATGGTCTGGTTTCGACCGTCATGAGGAAGGATTGTTGTCAAAAGAAGAGAAGTATCGTTACAAGTATGGGGCTCGTAAGATCTTGTTTACAGGAATCGCGAAGACCGCCCCCGAATTATTTGGATGGAATCTTTATAATGATCGGCCACTTGTATTTGCATGGGGACTTTCAACAATTGACCAGGAACTGAGGCATCAGTTAAGAGTTGCTCTAACGGGTTGGGCGATTGAAAACCCTCATGAATTCTTACAGTTGTTAAAGATGGTATTCTCTTGTGACGACCCACAAATTCAAGAAGATCTTGCCTCAATTGCGTTAGGCGTAGCAAGTCGCATAAAAGATCCTTCGAGTTTAGAGCCGCTCGCGAGTTGGGTTATCGAAAATGTTTTTAACCAACTTCAGGTGCATAGGAATATTATTGTACGACAGGGATTCAGGGCTGTCGTTGAGCGCGCATATCAGGTTGGTGTTGTTTCAAAGGAAACGGTTGAGTTAAGTCGGCCTAAGCGTATGGATAAAATCGTGGTTTTACCGTTGGCGCAAAATCTTAAAATGGGTCAACGGGGTGAATGCTACCCGATTGTTCACGACTTAGCCTGGTACGTCATCAATGAGGCTTACGACAAGTTTCTTGAACTCCCACGTGGCATGGAGGAAGGAGTGACCGACAACGATTGTCCTGAAGCAAAGGCGTTGCTGGACGAGTATAGGAATTTGTATGGTGAACCGGATTTGTACGCTTTTGGGTGGGCGCTTGCAGTCGCGATAGCGTACATTAGGGATCTTGGCTTTTCCCGAACGCAAGGAAACGGTTTTACAGACGCGACGCATGGAAGTAAGAGCAAAGTGTTTACCTATGAAGAAAAGTACACATGGTTGTCCGTTCACTATATACAAGGCTATTTGGCCGATTATGTACCGGCCGAAACATGGTCGAACGAGCGGGCATTTATAAGGGATTATTCTCAACTTACCGACATACCAAACCCGGCCGAATCGCTGACGGATGCGGCCGTTGTGGTTCGGAACCAGACGAAGAATGCTTGGGTAATCAAAGAGTCGCTTTCGGTGGAACTTAATACCGAAGGAGATTTAAGGAAGATAATCACAAATTGGGTAAATGAAGAGCCAAGTTTCGATCCGGGTAAGTGGATAAGTTTTGAATCCACCGACTTCTATCCGAATGCACAGGAAAATAGAAAATGGACAGCAATTCTAAACCACACAGGGCTCCATGACTCTAATCAATATTGTTATGCGCGTGTTGATGTTAGAGCTGCTCTGATAAAGCCGGAGGATTTGGATGTTCTTAAGAATTTGATAGCGACTGATCCGGATTCTTTGCACTTCATTGAACACTTAGATGCTTTCAGGGCTTCACCAGCAACAGATACGTATAGCAATCCAACTGACATTGCTTGGATGACGTGGATCGAGGAGGATGGTGCTACCGAAATATTTTATGATGATACAACAGATGAAGATAAATATCTGCATCACACGCTAACAAGAGTAGTTCAAAATGGAGTTGATGGGGAAAAATACTGGACACTCCCGTCGAAAGAAGTTAGAAGCCTGATCGGATGTTATGATTTTGTCAATGGAGATCTGAAAGATGCAAATGGAAATGTCCGAGCTTTTGTCCACACAGCGTCAGACGGAAACCATGATGACAATCAGGAAATTGTATTGATTGATGACGAAGCGTTGCAAACCCTGAGAACGGCAGGATATGAAGTGGTTTGGTTCTTCGAACACTTTAAAGAGAAGAACCCATTGGATAAAGGGCAAGACAAAGATTTTCACGTGCAAAAAGTCAGAAAATATCTGGTCTGGCCTGACAAGAATAAAAAATGGGATATGTATAAATTTTGGGATGAATGGGCATCTAACGTGCGCGACAAGCATTTCAGGGAAGATACAGAGATAGTAAATCCCTTTTCAGAAAAGACAGATTAATACAATCACTAGCAACTTGAAGAGTCAATAGATGGATAGTTTAAAGGAAATAAAATCATTCTTTCGGGAATTGTCTGCAAGCAAAACTCTCGCGCACAGTGAAGTTGAAGAATTTCCATTTGACGAACATAGATATAACTCCGCCATTGAGGACGTGCGATTGCGCCTTAGAATAAAGTTATCACCCGGTTTTTGCAGCAATGTAATGATCAATCAGATCGCAAGACACTACTGTGGCATCGGTGAACGCTTTGGGGAGACAACGGAATTTTATCATGGTTCAACTCTCCTGGACACCATCGAACTGATAGAGTCCGGGAAGATCAAGGGGGAAGAATTCACCAAAAGCAGGTTGATAGGTGGATTATACAAGGTGCATCATTCTGCACTGAGCCAGGCTTCGTCGATCTCAATGAACATAAGTCACGGGCTTAACAAACAGATTGTTGAGGCAGCGAAACAAAAGTCGGGAAATAGTTTGTCAGCATTATTGAATACCATTCACCCCACAACAATTGCCAAAAGAGAAAGACAGAGAAAACTTACTGGCGAGTGGATCGTATTTGCGAAAGTCGGTTCCGTCAAATACTATTTGTGTCTTGCAACTCACCTGGAGGGAAAAGGAGAGGCGGAGCTTATCTACAATAAAATCTTGCCAGCGTTCGGCGAATTCCCGGCCCTTTCACGGTTTAAAAAAGATTGAAGCCATGGTAAATCGATTGACAAGCATTTTTTGAAAATATCGACCAGATTACAGGTAGAAATTACTTATCACGTGTTTCTTAGAAACTGTTAGCATTATGGAATCAAAAGAACAGAAGCAAAGTTTATCGCCATCAACATTCTACCGGAGAATCCGACCGGAATATTTTTCTGATTCAAAAAATGTGTCAACGTCCAAGCTACCCCGCGAAATACTTGCATACGAGCTTAGCTTGATTACGAAGAATTTAAAAACGGAGCAATTCGAAACGTTCTGCCGAAGACTTGCTGAAAAGCTTATAGCTCCCAATTTAATGCCTCAAGTTGGGCCAACGGGAGGCGGTGATGGAAAAACTGATTCTGAAACCTATCCTGTGTCCGAATCAGTGTCTGACCGATGGTTTGTTCCTGAAAATGGTTGGACAAAGGATGAAAAATGGGCCTTTGCGATCAGCGCTAAAGAAACCTGGAAGAGCAAAGCGCAGTCAGATGTGAAAGGTATTGTGGGGACCGGAAGGGAGTTTACCAAAATATATTTTATCACCAACCAAAGGCCGCCAAGTAAGGAACGAAAGGAAGCACAAGATGAATTAACAAAAGCTCATAAGGTAGAAGTAATAATCTTGGACGGTGAGTGGATTTTGGAAAGTATCTACAATAACAAACTCACCGACTTGGCGGTTGACACATTGAATCTGTCCGAAACTTTTAGAAAACAGGTCGTTCAGGTTGGCCCAAACGACGTAGCCCGCAAAGAGCGGCTTGAGGAATTGGAAAAAGCAATAGCCAATCCAAACCGATATTTTGAATATGACCACCAATTAGTTGAAGACGCGCTTGAATCGGCACAGATAGCGCGTATGCTCGAACTTCCACGACAGGAAATAGAAGGTAAATTCGACCGTGCAATTCGCTTTAGTAAGAAGGTTGGAGGTCATAAGCAACTGTTACGCATTCACTATCAAAAAGCCTGGACGCTGGTTAACTGGTACGATGACTACGCGGGTTTCATTGAGGAGTATAGGGTTTGCAAATCTCTCATTGACGAAGAATCTCATATCGCGGAAGTGGAATTGATTGCAAACCTGGTAAATGTTCTTTATGGAATCTCGGGCGCTAACGTAGTGGATTTTTCAAAGTTTGGTCTAATACTGAAAGAAGAGAGCGATTACTTAAGAAACTTGCTGAACCGCTATGAGGCGGATTCCACCCGACCAAGTGCTGCATTGATAGCAAAAACACAGAAGGTGCTCTTGAAACTGTTTGATTTGAACCCTGCTGATTTGCAAATAGATGAGATAGTTGATGAATTAACAGAATGCCTGCGTAATTCCAGAGGGCTGCTCGATTTTCCTTTCGAAAAATACAGGCCGATAATCGAAGATCTGGGTGACCTTTTTATCAAAAGCGATAAGTATGATGAACTGATCGACCTTGTGGCCGAGTTGTCTGAACAAAGAAGTTCGGAGTTAGCCAGCGGTTACACTTTTCTCAATCGAGGTTTTCAGAAATTGAAGGCCAAGCTCCATAAAGACGCGGTTATTTTTTTCGGTAAGGCAGTCAGAAAATTGGCGAAGGATGAATCCCAATCGGCAACTTACATATGTCTCCGAGGACTTGGAAACGCATACCTAAATATTGGTCTCCGCTGGGCGAGTTACAATTGTCAGTTAGCCGCTCTGTCAATTTCACTCCGTGATTGGTTTCAACACAATATCATTAACGAACGAAGCTACAGTTGTGCAAAGGCTTTGGCGGAACATGACTTAATAAGTGGTCGATTGCCATGCTTTCTAAATTGGCATGAGCTGCTTAATGTATTGAATAGGCAGTTGGATGTTGAGAAAGATGAGCAAATTCCTTTCTCTCGTTTTCGAGATATGTGCCTGGCGGTTTCGATTTTGAATTCAAGAAAGGCTACCGATGAGTATTTCCGAAAACTCCCAGACCTCCTTGATGAGCATGAGTTAGGTGTATCCTGGCTTGCTTGTCAATTCCGATTAGGTAATGTCGATCTCATTAAAGAAGACCTGACAGAAGAAAATATTAAGAGCGAAAGAGAGATCGATGATTTTTTTTCAAACATAGGGAGCCAGCCTTTTCGTGACCAAATATTGAGTGATCTCGATTTTATGGCGGAAAGAATTAAGATCAAATCTAACGTTCTCGGTTGTAGGATCGTGCTTGACATAGACAACGATGCCGAACTTGTTATCGCCTCAGAGATGATCTTAGCTTATGTCGAAGGATTCCTCGCGACCGCCTTTGAAGGAATTTATCCACACGCTGAAGAAATGACCGTTACCATTTCAAAGACTGTTTCCGGATCATTTATTCAAATCTCAACAGATGCCGAAGGCAATAGATTGCTGATCAATACTGCTAATAATGACAAGGAAAATATTTCTCGTTCGTTGATGGAAGTTGTTATATCGTTTCTGACAAAAAACTTTTTCATTGATAATGTAGAGAAGCGGCTGAAGGAAATATTTGATACGGAACAGGTTCACGAACGGTTATCACTGGTAACAGAGCATATAAAATTTACTAAGAATACTTTGGGCAATGACCCAAAGCTTCTATTTAAGAACTGGAGTAAACCGGAACACAAAGTGTACGACTTGACTCGCTCCGAGCCTCTAAGATTTCAAACAAAACCACCGAAGGAGAAGGTAGCAGAAGAGGACACGGTGAAGTCTCAGCAGCATGACCAAGTCAAAATCACCTCGATTATTAATAATGATCTCTGGAGTAATGCTGGCTGGTCTGGATTCGGGGTTTTTCCTCTCAGTAATGGAAGGATGGGAGTTTTCCTGGCTTTCGAAAATATTGAAATTGGAAAAAAGATATTTGAAGATTGGAGAAATCGTTTTGGTCCGGAAGATAAAGACGAAGCGATTCGGCTATCAATAGTGAAGGGTGTGTCGGCAAAAAATCCATATTGCTACCGGGTTCATATAACTCGCGAATTTGATCCGGACACAGTAAAAGAAGGGCTGCACTACACCATTTCCAAGTTTCACGAACTCAACGCTGATAATGACAGCAATGTTACTAAACTTCAACTTTGGTTCAATCGGTTGAAAGTGTACACGCTTTTGCCAGCCCAAATTGATCGAAAGACGATGGGTGTAACGCCGGTTGAAGCGCTGGGTATCGTTAAGAAAAAACTGATTGTCAGAGACGCTTGGCAAATTGCGCGACACGACTTGGATGCCGCGGTTATCCGCCCCAATGATATACCGGTCATTCCAGCTACCGAGAATAATCCCCCTGTTTTTGAAGTTATTGATTGGAAGAAGTCACTGAAAAAAGAAAAAGACGGTAGGTAGTCGGCTGCGCATTTATTATTCGAGTATTTTCATTCGAACCTTTTCCTTGACGGAGTACGGTCTCGTTTGAGTTCTCTAATGCGCCGTGTAAAGTCTCACGCAAGTCAGAAGGAATCAAAACGACTTAATTTTTGCTGTTGACCCGACCATAGAACTCAAAATATCGTTAAGAAGGATTATGCTGATAAACTGGCCAATCTCTTCAAATCGTCCACAAAATGATTCGAAAATTGTCCGCCTGGGCCCTCGAATACGGACATCACTGGTCTTTTTATTTACGGAGCTTTTGCATCGCTGCGGCTCTGCTTTATAATTGTTCTCCTACAGCGGTTCGAATCCGCTCAAGACCTCGAATACGGAGAAGACCAGTGGATATCACTGGTCTTTTTTATTTACGGAGCTTTTGCATCGCTGATTGCTCTGCTGTATTATTGTTATCCTACAATGTGGTTCTATCCACGTGGCGTGTTTGCGACTAGCATCAGTCAGATACTATTGACCTGTATTTGTCTGTTTGATCTGTTTCTCCTGGAGGTGTCTTTATCCTTCCCCCCAGTTGCTTCAATTGGCGTAGTAGACGGGTGTCTGGAATTGATCAGCAGCACTCCGGAGTTGACATTCTCAGCAAACTAAACCTGGCATTCCTAACAAAGTGATGGGAGGGTCCTGCCTCTACCTTTGAGGTATAATTACTTCAAAAAAACGGTGGAGTTATGACACGGAAACAATTTATAAAGAGGGGACTGATCGGATCGACTCTTCTATTAACAGGCTCAGCTATGTTCGCCAAACGCAAAATTCCCATCATCAAAAGTTTTATGGCCAACCCGAATTTGAAAACCATTATGCCGGGCTGGAAGGGAACTCCACTCGATCAGGATGGGCTTTTTATCAATCATGAGCACCCCTGGCTTCCTGATTATGGTAA
The DNA here is from genome assembly GCA_964490505.1 of uncultured Ohtaekwangia sp. Lineage (GTDB taxonomy): Bacteria > Bacteroidota > Bacteroidia > Cytophagales > Cyclobacteriaceae > ELB16-189. Next base: position 73,159 of record CAZBCP010000009.1, read on the forward strand.
GATCATCAAGTTTATGACGGAACGAAATCCGCAGCGCCAGGAAAAGAAAAAAGATGATTGGCATATTACAGTCCTGAAAGACGACAAATGGGTATTTGACAACGAAGATAAGATCGTCTGGTTAGGACATGCCAGCTTCTTTCTTTCTCTCGGGGGCAAACGCTTTCTGATCGATCCCGTCTTCGGCGGTTTACCGCTGGGAAAACGCTTCTCTGAGCTTCCCGTTGAACCGGATCAATTCCGTGACATCGACTATATCCTGGTATCACATTCGCATTATGATCACTGCGATAAGAACGCTATTGAGTTACTCACGGGTAATAATCCGGACACTGAAATACTTTGCGGTCTTGAACTTGATAAAGTCATCAGTAAATGGACGTCACGTCCGGTTCACACGGCAGGCTGGTATCAGCAATACAATTTACGGGATGGCCTAAAGATCACCTTTGTTCCTTCACGTCACTGGGCAAACCGAAGTCTCTTCGATGTGAATACTTCCCTGTGGGGAGGTTTTGTGATTGAGTTCGCAGGCAGGTGCATCTATTATGGAGGTGATTCCGGATATGGATCGCATTTCAAAGACATAGGCACATTATTTCCCCATATCGATGTAGCGATGATCGGCACAGGTGCATATGCACCTACGTGGTTCATGGGACCCAATCATCAGAATCCGTTCGACGCCTTACAAGCGTATCACGATACTAACGCCAATGCCTTTATTCCATTCCACTATGGAACATTCGATTCTGCGGACGAACCATTAAGTGAGCCGGAAAAAATATTACGTGGCCTCGAGGCAGAAGGTAAGATTCAAAACAAACTCAGTATTCTAAGGCTGGGCGAACCCTACCTGGTTTAGTTCGGATTCGCTCAGACTTTTCATGTACTGACTGACAAATGAAATTGTGAACACACAAAATTTGACATTGAACGTTAAGGCGATGGAATTCAAGACCTACTATATTTCCCCTGATATTAAGTTGTCGTACAACAACGACAAGATATTTTCTACAGAAGTGTTATTTGAATTTCATGTGCTGGTATGGCTGATGGAAGGAGAAACAAAAATTATTCAAGCCGGGGTATCGTATACTTTCAAATCTGGAGATATCTTTTTGATCCCCCGCAATCGTCTTACCACTGTTATTAATAGTCCACTCGAAAGACAGGCGCATAAGGCAGTTGCAATGATGTTATCTGTAAGCAGGCTGAGAGAATATTATGCTTCGCTGGAGGTGAACCCGTTATTAATTTCATCAGAGAACAGGGTGATTCAATTTAAAAATCATCCCTTGCTGGAAAGCGTGATTTGTTCACTGGTTCCTTACTTTGATATGAAGGAAGAACTCAGCGAACAGATCGCGTCATTGAAAATAGGAGAGACACTCACCATCCTGCGGGCCATTGCACCGGAGGTAGACTGTACGTTAACAAATTTTGAAACCCCTGGTAAAATTGATTTGGCTCAATTCATGGAAACACATTTCATGTTCAATATTTCACTAGAAAAATTCGGCTACCTGACCGGTAGAAGCTTGTCTACTTTCAATCGCGACTTCCGGAAGATCTTTGCCACGACACCACAAAAATGGTTGACTAAAAAGAGACTCGAACTGGCCCATCGGGAGATCACAACCTACATGCGCAAGCCCATAGACGTCTATCTTGAGGTGGGATTTGAAGATCTGTCTCATTTCTCGTACGCTTTCAAAAAGCTTTTTGGATATCCACCCACCGCTTTTGTGCGATCTTTGACTTGAAATATTTCACCATCTGGCCTTGAGCCAGCAACTATGGGTTGTTACAAAAGATGCTCAACTGGCTTATCTTTGGATAATTAAGCAGGCCTCATAACTTTAGATGCCATGGAATTCAAAACCAATTACATTACTCCGCACATTAAGCTCTCTGTTTTTGAAGATGAACTATTTCGTACCGAGCTGGACTTTGAACACCACATGCTTATCTGGTTTATATCCGGTGAAACGAAGATTATGCAGGCCGATTCCACCTTCATTTTCAACGCAGGTGATATTTTTCTGATACCACGTAACCGCGTAGTAACGATTGTGAATTATCCTAAGGACGGACTTCCCCACAAAACGGTGGCAATGCACCTGACAATGGAACGTCTGCGAGAGTTCTATGCCAACATCGACGTGAAGCCACGCGCGGCAGTGACCGACAAAATTTACAAGTTGAAGAATCACCCGCTACTTGAAAGCTGCCTGGCTTCACTCGTACCTTACTTCGATGTCGAAGAGAAGTTTCCTGAGAAACTGGCCGATATGAAGATCAATGAAGCGCTGACGATACTACGCACTATTGATCAGGACATAGACAGCTTACTGGCTAACTTCGAAACACCAGGAAAGATAGACCTGGAGAAGTTCATGCAGAGTCACTTTATGTTTAATCTGCCGCTGGAGAAATTCGGCTACCTCACTGGCCGCAGTCTTTCTACCTTCAATCGCGATTTTCGTAAGACCTTCAATGAGACGCCCCAGAAATGGTTAACGACCAAACGACTGGAGCATGCACACTACCAGATTACCGAACACGCCAAGAAACCTGCGGAAGTATACCTGGAAGTAGGATTTGAAGATCTGTCACACTTTTCTTATGCTTTCAAAAAGCATTTTGGCTACATCCCGACTACACTGTTGAGAAAACAAGCGTGATTCATACCCGAATTCAACGCATCTCCAAGCGGATCCCTGGTGGCTTCCGTTTTGCTCTACCGCCCCAAAAAGGTAATCGATTTTCGAACGAGGGACCAGATGAATAAATCACTCGAATATACCGTTTTGGCCCATCGTTACACGGCGCGATACCCGATGCTTACATACCTCGGAACGCAGATCAATTTCTGGATCATTGCAAATCTAGTTCTGGTTACGGTGATGCATTTCGTTGCTCTTGTTATTAGCGACACATATCAGGTAGACATTGCGGGGCCCTTCACGCCAATGATCTGGATTGCATTGATCTTTGGTACTACGCACGGACTCATACTGGGGGTGACCAGCTATTACCTGGATCAGAGGATCTTTCGAAGGCTTTCGATCGGAAAGATCATCTTGCTTAAAACAGCCGTGTCGTTGTTACTTCTTTGGATCATCATGACACTTCTCAAATTTGTATTATTCGATAAGGTAATATCACCCACGCTCGGCAGGCCGGGGATCTCATTACACGAGCAGGGTTATCGCTATACCTTTTATCTGCTTCTGGTTTATTATTTCTTTATGACACTCATCATCAGCTTTATAAATCATGTTAATAAAAAATATGGACCGGGCATCGTAATTCCGCTATTGCTTGGACACTACCGAAATCCAATAGAAGAAGAACGCATCTTCATGTTTATGGATTTGAAGTCATCCACAGCTACAGCTGAAGCATTGGGTCACCTCAAATACAGCGCCTTCATCCGCGACTGCTTCTTTGATATCAATGAGATCCTGTATCCTTATCGTGCACAGGTTTATCAGTACGTCGGCGATGAGATCGTAGTAACCTGGCCTGAGAGTGAAGGACTCAAAGATCAGCTATGCATCAGGTTTTACTTTGCCTGTATAAATCAATTTAAAAAGAGAGCCGATTACTACCTGGCAAATTACGGGCTCCTTCCCGACTTCAAAGCGGGGCTGCATACGGGCATTGTAACTGCGGTAGAAATTGGTGAAGTGAAGAGAGATATTGCCTATCACGGAGATACACTCAATACTGCGGCGCGTATTCAGAGTGTATGCAATCAATACGGGAAGAGTTTTCTGATTTCGGAACATGCCTTCGGTAAGCTCAAACACATCAGCATGAAGACTGAACAACTAGGTATGATCCTGCTGAAGGGAAAGGCTTCCGCCATTGGAATTATCAGCGTCGACGGTTTGGAAGGTTTTAATGAGTAATTCATAGTACGTGTTCAGAAAAAGAGACTCATATTCAAATGAGTCTCTTTATTTATCGATAATGTCAGGGTTCTCTATCAGCATAGACGTAATCCGCGACGTAATCTGCGTAGTTGTCAAGCAAAAAGGCCCATGCCTGTCTGCTTATCTCCAGGTTTGGATACAATGCCTCGAATGCATGGTAACAGCCATCGAATATTTTGAATGCAACCGGCACGCCTTCCTTCTTGAGGTTCTCAACATAAGCAACCGTCTCATCACGAAACGGTTCGAGTTCTCCCACAAAGGTGATCGTAGGAGGAAGCTTGGAAAAGTTCTTCGCCCTGGCCACTGCTGCATAGACGGGAATCTCAGCGCCGCGCTTATGCAGATCGCTTAGGTAAGCAGACCATCCCATCTCGTTGGACCGGGAATTCCACACCGCAGAGTTATTGTCGCGTGCAGATACCGTATTCTGGCGGTCGTCGATCATCGGGTAGACCGGAACCTGGAAAGCGATTTTTACCTGGTCCAGGTCGGTTGCTTTTTGCGTTACGGCTGCGGCCAATCCGCCTCCGGCACTATGTCCGGCAACAATTAACTTATCGGCTATAATATTCAATTCTCCTGCATGATCATTCATCCACAGAAGAGTATCATAACAATCATCGAAGGGTGCCGGGTAGGGGGCTTCAAATGCTTTGCGGTAATCGGGTGCGACCACTACGCACGGTTCCTTATCTATAAATGCTTTGATCATCTTTATAAAATCCTCGGGCGCCCCCATCACCATCCCCCCGCCGTGCACGTAAAGCATGCCCGGAAGATTGCCCGCCTGGTAAAGTGGCTTGAAGATACGTACACGGATATCGGGTCCTCCGTTAGTGCTTGGGATGAATCGTTCTTCACAGCGCAAGCCTTCGAAGATCTTGCCTTTGGAGCGTGCCGTGTTTGCGTTGAGCAGGCGAACACCCAATTTATTCATCGTTATTCGCGAGAAGAATTTCACCATGGAATAAGTTCCTCTCAGCTCGGGATGATGCATTGCTTTAGTGACTTTCATAGTTGATGTGTGAATAGGGGTTTTACTTTTTTACTTATTCAATACTTGTCCTCCATCCACGATGAATTCGGAACCGGTAATGAAGCTTGCTTCGCTGCCAGCCAGGTAACAGATCAGGCCACCAACTTCTTCGGGCCTACCCAGTCGTCCCAGTGGAACTCCGCTGACAATGAAGTCTTGCGTCTTCGGATCACTCAAACCTCCCTTTTGCATAATTTCGGTAGCAATCGGTCCCGGGCTTACTGCATTCACCCTTATCCGGCGGGGAGCCAGTTCAACCGCTGCGATTTTCATCACAGCATTGACGGCAGCCTTGCTCGCGCAATAGATGGAAGTAAAAGGTTTGTTGGTATGTGCCGAGGTAGAAGAGAGGAGGATTACCGAAGCTCCGTCGTTAAGAACCGGAATGAATTTACTTAATGTGAAGTAGGTACCGCGAAGGTTAACGCCCATTATGTCATCAAAGATTTTTTCGGTGGCGTGCTCGAGATCTGTGAGCTGCGTAACACCTGCGTTGACTATCAGTACATCCACTTTACCATAACGCCTGGACACTTCTGCCACCAATGCACCGGTATCTGCTACATTAGATTGATCTGCGATAAGGCCTTCCACATCCAACTCGGCCGCAGCTTTTTCTACTGCCTCTTTGCGTCTGCCGGTGATAATAACGGTTGCTCCGCTTTCTTTTAACTCTTTAGCGCAGGCATAACCAATTCCGCTGTTGCCTCCGGTAACGATGGCAACTTTTCCTTTTAAATTTTTCATGACTGTTCTTGTTTTCTTTTTTAATGAGCTTTGCTGTTACAATTCGTTGAAATGAACGCCCGTCATTTGTTCAGCCAGCGTCCAGAGTTTCCGGGCAGAATTTTCATCCACAGCGTAATCCCTTACCCCGGTTGGTGTCTTGGGATCTTCCTGCATCGGGCTGACGTCTCCTTTGTTCAGGAAGGTCACATCCACGTTCTCGCAGTATACCCCACCGATCTCATTCAGTGCCGGAGTGGTAGCACACCACACTGTGGTAGCAGCTCCTTGCGGAATGCTCTTCAGTTTGGCTGCGACTTCCGGGCGCATTTTTCCGTTCTCATCCACGAAGCCCATCTTCTGGAACAATTCAAGTGGCGCTTCACGGCCTAACTCTGTTCCGCCAATTGAGCCTGGGTGTAAAGAGTACGCACGGATGTTGTGTTTTTTGCAGCGATTATCTAATTCCAAAGCAAAGAGAATTGTAGCGGTTTTGGATTGACCGTATCCTTGCAGTGTTTCATAGTCGCGGCGCAAGAAGTTCGGATCTTCGAAGTTGAATGGAGCAAATTGATGTCCTTGAGATGATACATTGATAACGCGCGCCCCATTGGCCTTCTTCAATGCAGGGAGAAGTTTTCCGACCAGTTCGAACTGGGCAAGGAAGTTAGTAACCAACTGCGATTCATATCCACGTACATCGCGGCGAAGGGGTACCCACATGATACCAGCGTTGTTGATGAGCAGATGAAGTGGTCTTCCGGAAGCAACAAACTTGCGGGCAAACGTGTCGATGGATTTGCTGTCCATCATATCCATTGGCTCAATCTCTACATTAGCAATACCGGAGAGGTTTTTCTTTGCCTTTTCCACACCGCGTGCAGGAACAATCACAGTTGCTCCGGCAGAAGCCAGCGTCTTGGTAGTGTCCAGTCCTATACCTGCATTGCCCCCGGTAACAATGGCAATCTTACCGGTAAGGTCGATGCCTTTGATCACGTCGTCGGTGGTGGTAAGTGCATTAAAGCCAGAGTGCAGTGGTTTCTGTAAGGCGCCGTTGTAATTGGTGATTTCTACTGTTGTTTTCATAATGAACTTGTTTTTGTGTCTTTGTTGATACAAAAGTAGAAGGCCCTCGCCCGGGCGACTTTGTTCAAAATTCCAACTTTGCTTTGCTTAGAATTCCACGGGCTTCCGTGATGTTCTTGCTCTGAATACGAGGGCAATCTCAGGAGTGGATCGATTCTGTTGCCCTAGCTTGAAATACGGCGATCGCAGATGGAGAATTGTACGCTTGCTTTTATGGCGAGCCAAGGCAGACCCATTGATTTCGTTGTTGGTTGTTCGTTGTTCAAGGAGCGTCGTGAACTTTCATTTAGTGCCTTGAACGACGCGGAAATAAAAATCCCGAGCCCGCAGCCCAACGGATTCTGCCTGCTGTTTGAACCGGTCACTCGTCAATTAATCCCGGTTGCTGACGTGCTACTGGATGTCGCACGTCAATCACTTTTCTGACGAAGTCACGCTCGTGATATATTCGTCGATGACTTCAAATCGCCTGCTAGCCATTTCCATTTTCATATTTCTGATGTCCTGTGACAAGAAACCATCGACCACCGACGATACATACGCGCAACTTCGTCAGCTCACCAGCAAACTAACGGACGCCGAAATCGCTGACGATATCAAAACATTCATGTCGCTCTATCATGCGTCTGCAGTCAGCATGCCCGACTATCAACCGATGCTTATTAACACAGTGAACATTGAATCATTCTATTCAGAGATATTCAAGCGCCAAGACATTAAAGTATTTCAACGCAACCCGGAGGAGTTCATTGATTTAGACAGCACCACAGTAATTTTTGGTACGTTTCATAAGGAATTTGTTGTGCACGGAACGGATTCTATCGTCACCCTGGATGGTAAATATTGCCAGGTATGGAAAAGATTTCCAGATGGAAGGTTCAAGCTCTCTGCTGAAACTTTTGGATTCTTTCGACCGATCGACAATCCCGAATCGTTGGTGGTGCGCCAACTGTTCCCGAAAGGGGTTGAGCGTTATGATGAAGCGAACACTCCTGTTGAGCTTCGTGCCTACAATGCTCTTATGGAAAAGTATGTTAGTCGTAGCGGTTCTGGCGCTCTTCGTGCGGCGTTCTTTACGGATGATGGTAAAGTATACCCGTTTGCTCATGAGCCGGTGGCCACCCTGGATTCGATCAAGCCGTACCTGGTGCGTTACGACACCCATGGTCCAGGTTTCAAATTCGATACCGTCTCTGTGACGACGTATCGATATGAGTATCATGAACCGGGCGTATTGGAGATCCAAAAATTCTATGTGCGTTGGAGTGCTCCGGGCGCGAGCGGCGGTGCGTCAGGACAGGGCATCAGGGTGTGGGTAAGGCAGGATGATTTTGCGCTGAAGCTTTACAGGGAGATTGGGACGCATGATCTGGAATAGCATACCTGGACATCGCATCGGTTAACTTTTCAATGGAATCCAATCCGATGTGTTTGGTCTATACTGCGAATATTACGAGAGCATACGCCCCTCAATCAATCTTCCAGGGCAAAACCAATCGAGAACGTCAGGTTTTCCGTAAACGGTCTCCCAGTCCCACCAGAATTCCTTATATTCATTTACGCCAATGAAACGACGGGACTTCATCATCTCAACAATCGCCGGCGCCGGTGTAGCGTCAGTTTCACTATACTATTTCTTTGGCGACGTCAATTACGACCCAACACTCGCCGACCCGCGTGAACTCTCATTCATTCTCGACGCTAAAACAATCAACGACCTCGGCAACCAATACCGCGCCAGCAATCCCGACGAATCCACACAAAGAGCATTGATAAAACTGCTGAACAACGCGCCCACCGACGAGATCATCGCCAGTGACTTCGCAACCGGCAATACCGTCGTCGTCGATGGATGGTTACTATCTGTAACCGAAGCGCGTCAATGTGCCCTCGCTTCCACCATTGAGGCCAAATGAGATCTGTATGCACGTCGACGCAAGAAACCTTCCCAACAACAGTGTCATCGAAGGAGATGTTTGCATCGTCGGAGCCGGAGTCGCCGGAATCAGCATTGCGCTCGACTGGGTCAATACTAAACATAAAGTCATTCTTCTCGAAAGCGGCGGCTTCGAATACGACGATAAAGTGCAAGACCTCTACAAAGGAAAAACATCAGGTCAGAAATATTACCCGATGCGATCGAACCGACTCTCATATTTCGGCGGCACCGGGAACCATTGGGCCGGTATGTGCTCGCCATTCGATGAGATCGACTTCGTAAAAAGAGACTGGGTGCCCGACAGCGGCTGGCCCATCACACTAAAAGACCTCGATCCATTCTATGCGCGTGCGAACGAAAAACTGAAACTTGGCCCTTATCAATATAATCTCGAGTACTGGCAAAAAGAAAGACCAAACCTCAATCCATTTCCCGTCGACGAGAAGATCGTGTGGCATAAAATGTGGCAGCTCAGCCCGGTGTCGGGATTCGATGGTGGAATGGGTAAGGCGTACAAAGACGACATCGTTAAAGCAAAGAATATTCACCTCTACACCTATTCGACGGTAGTAGACATCATCGGCAACGATAACCTTTCAAGCATAAAACACATCGAGATAAAAAACCTCGCAGGCAAAACACATACGGTGAGAGCAAAACATTTTATCCTGGCTGGTGGCGCCATTCAAAATGCAAGAATGCTTTTAGCTGCGAACTCACAAGCAAAGAATGGGCTGGGCAACGACCGCGATGTTGTTGGTCGTTACTTCATGGAGCACCTCGAGATCATGACAGCCGAACTGTGGATGCTCAAACCATTCCCAACAGATCTGTTCACACGAGGTTCAGGGGAACAAACAAGATTGTGGTGCGAGCTATCCCTCACAAAAGAAGTTCAGACCGAAAAGAAGATACTCAACGGAACAACAGGACTCACTCGTCTCGCCGTCGCCATGCATGTGCCTTCGCGCATGGAAGAGTGGCAGGACGAAGATCCGCGAAAGTCGTGGAAAACCATGCGCAAAAATTTTTCGAAAGGCGACAGCATCGCCAGAGCCGAGAACATTAAAGGTGCGATCGAACGAGCTTATGAATTTCAAACAAGGATCGAACAGGCACCCAATCCAAATTCAAGAGTAACGATAGATACTGAAAAAGACGAACTCGGAGTGCCAAGAGCCAACCTTCATTGGGAACTTAGCGAGATCGACAAACGAAGCACACGCGCAATTAATATTATAATAGGACAAGAGTTGGCAAGGGCGGGAGTGGGGCGAGTGCGCCTGCGCGAATTCTTCCGCGAAGAGGACGATATGGAGTGGCCCGTTGGAACAAATGCCGGGTGGCATCACATGGGCACAACAAGAATGGGAACGGACTTGAACAAAAGTGTAGTTGACAGTAATTGCCAGGTACACGGCATCAACAATCTCTATGTAGCGGGAGCAGCATGCTACGTTACAGCCTCGGCTCCAAATCCAACGCTGACGATCGTTGCGCTTTCTTTGCGGTTATCGGATCATGTGAAAGATAAACTTGGGACGTGAAGGTCGTATTCTTCAATCCACAAACCTAAAACCCTAACTCCAAAATCACCCGATCTCTAATCGTCAGGGCGGCAACAAATAGCAGGGAATCCACGTCGGAGCCGCTTGAAAAAGCAGTCTCTTGCAGTTGGAAATTGTATTCACTATTGTTTTTAAAGCCGGTCATTACCGAGATCAACGCTTCTTGTGCCTGGTAGGCATTTTTCGGGTTCAGTTCCCTGATTTTTATAATGACCTCGTTATAACGCTGGCTCGCGAATTCGCCAATTTTTGAAGTTCCTAGCAACCGTAGTCCTGCCTCGTTGAGGGCAATCGGTGAATTGGATTTAGCAAAGTGGTGGTGCCACAAAACCTCCACTTTAATTAACATTTGCCCTACTGTCAGCTTTAGGATCGACACGTCATCAATCACCCTTTCGAGGTTCCTGGCAATTGTTTTCACTTCGCGATGAACGCTTCCCATATAAAACGCAAGCACCAACATGCCCCCGATCGTTGTTACAAACAAGCCTACGATGGCAATTGAATCTGAAGTTGTCATAGTTGATTGGTTACATCGCTATTTACATTATTCAATACATTGAAGATATTTTCAACGCCGATAGCGACTCAAATTGTAAGGTTTTCCTGATATGGACCGTTGTAGTTTCTTCCACTTTATGCATCTTTAAAAACAAAAACACTCTCAATGACCCATCAAAAGCTCTTCTGTTCTGCCTTTTTCGTCTTTATCACACTCGCCGCCTCTGCCCAGCTCACCAGCGACTTCAATTTGCCGGAAAAATGGGATAAGGACTTTGTGATCGAGTTATCGTATTCGGGCAGTATGAGCGGCAGCAACACCCATGCAAAGTTCACCTATGACTCCTGCATCTATAGGAACACCTCGAACCACAGCAAGCCCGTGTCGAAAGCCTTTCTATTGAAAGAAGCGGACCGCGTTGCGATCTTTCAGAAACTCCGCGAGACCAGAGCCGATAAGATCAAATCGGAAAACAGCGTACATGCAGTCCACGACGGCTGGTCGCAGACGATCTGCTTCAATAGCTTTCATTGTATCGACGGCGGCACCTCTGCCGAAATGACCGATGAGGATAAGAACGCCTTCCTCACCTTATACAATTATCTCGAAGAGTTCGCAACAAAGAAGCGAAAGAAGTAATCTGACACATCCATACCTGCTCTTTCATAATTCACATCGATTTGATAAATTAGTTGCATATACAACTAATTTATTCATTTTGACTCCAAAATCGCTCCAAGCCAACATTATCTTTCTGTGCGGTGACTTCACGCACCTGTTTCACCAGGCCCTCACAGCTGCGTTCAAACGCAATGACATAACCGTCACCATCGAGCAATTCTCCATACTCGCCGTTCTCTTCTATCAAAATGGGATCAATCAAAAGGAACTCGGCACAATCCTCGGTCGCGACAAAACAACGGTCACCCGCATCATCTCCAATATGATGAGAAGTAAACTGGTACGACGTACCGCCGACAAGGCCGACGGCCGCGGAAAATTGATCTATCTCACAGCAAAAGGAAAGACTATTCAAAAGAAAGCTGTAACCGTATCGGGTGAGCTTTACCAAAAAACGCTTGAGAATATCCCTCAGAGGAAATTAGGTGAGGCAATAAGCCTCATCCGGGAAATGACAAAGAACATACACTCTTAAAATAAAAACTGGTGCTCCATGAAAATATTCAAATTCATCCTGTTGTGGATATCGATGTCCGTCGTCATGATCATCACATGGTCGATCGGATCCATTCTCGGAAATGTGATCACGCAGACATCACCACCTGTGGTCGATGATCCCGCAGCCGTTGGATTTATTGTTCTCATAGTGTGCGTTGCCAACTCGCTGTTGTGGAGTGCATTATTTTGGTCGACAAGATCTTTTACCGGCTTAAATAGACCAATCGCGATCCTCGCATACCTCTTCGGTACCGAGTTCTTCCTCACACAAATGGAGACCTTCTTCTTTTCGGAGAGCCTCGGTATCTCGATCGGTCAGATCAACAGCATCCTTATCTCCGGCCTGATCATGGTGACTGCCACAGGTTCATTCGGACTATGGCTTACGAAGAAATTGTCGCCGATTCAACCAGGAGTGAGTTTCAAACTCGAGGTACCCAGTCTTCAAACTATCATGGGGCCGGTGTTGTTATTGAGCCTGATCGCTTATCCATTGATCTATGAAACCTTTGGATACTATGTAGCGTGGCAGAACGAACACCTCCGCCAGTACTATTCGGGATCGTCGGAGTTGAAGTCGTTCACCACACAATTGGAAAGCTTCTTTATCGATGGCATCTATTTCTTCCAGGTTTTGCGTGCGGTTATCTGGATCATTATTTCGATACCGATCGTGCTACTTCTGAGGGAAAACAAGATCGCACAGTACGCGCTGGTCGCATTCTTGTCCGCCCTGCCTGCCGTACAGCTCTTTATCCCAAATCCATACATGCCTGCCGAAATTGCAATGACACATTTCGTTGAGACATTCCCTTCGAATTTTTTGTGGGGACTTTTGATTGTTTATATGACGCGCCGTACTTTGGCGACGTAATGATCGATAATTTTCCGTTTTACCTTTCCCTGATCGTTGCCATCGTGTTCCTGGTCATGCTGGCAAACCATATCAAAGTCGCTTACCCGATCATCCTGGTCGTGGCCGGCCTGATCGTAAGTTTTATACCGGGGCTTCCTGTGGTGAAGATCGATCCCGACATGATCTTCCTTATAATCCTTCCACCTCTGTTGTTCGAAGCTGCCTGGTCGATCTCATGGAAGGAACTTTGGAAATGGAGGCGCATCATTAGCAGCTTTGCGTTCATCGTTGTGTTTGTTTCAGCTCTGTCGGTAGCGCTCGTTGCCAATCATTTTATTCCCGGTTTTACGTTAGCCCTTGGATTTCTTCTTGGTGGCATTGTTTCGCCGCCCGATGCTGTGAGTGCGGGTGCCATTGTGAAATTTGTCGATATTCCCCGTCGCATGCGGTCTATCCTGGAGGGTGAGAGCCTGCTCAACGACGCTTCATCGCTGATCATCTTTCGTTTTGCACTGATCGCTGTATCTACCGGACAGTTCGTCTGGTACGAAGCTTCATTGAGCTTCGTGTGGATGGTCGCGGGCGGTGTGGGTATCGGTGTTCTCGTCGCATGGATATTCATGCAGACGCAGCAACATTTGCCTACCGATTCGAATATGGACATCGTTCTGACGATCGTTGCTCCATACATAATGTACATAGTGGCGGAAGAAGCGCATAGCTCGGGTATTTTATCTGTTGTGAGTGGTGGACTTCTGTTGTCGAATCGCCGGTATTTATTTCTCAGCACCAGTTCGCGAATACGGGGCGTTAACGTATGGGAGAGCGTGGTGTTTGTACTAAATGGACTCGTATTTATTTTGATCGGACTCGAACTGCCGCAGATCGTTGGAGGACTCGGCGAGACGAGCGTTGGAGCTGCAATCGGATACGGTTTGCTGATCACCGCGGCGCTTATTGGAAGCAGAATGTTGTCGGCTTACGGAGCGGTGGTGGTTACGTTGATCATGAGGAATTTCATCACGGTAGCTGACACGAGACATCCTGGTTTCAAGGTCCCATTCCTGCTTGGGTGGACTGGAATGCGGGGAGTAGTGTCGCTTGCCGCAGCATTGGCAATTCCCGTTGCCATTGCCGATGGAACAGCGTTCCCTCAACGCAACCTTATTCTTTTTATAACTTTTATTGTGATCCTTGTGACGTTGATCGTACAGGGACTCACACTTCCGTATTTCATCAGGAAGCTGGACACGCCCTACATGCACGATACCATGCCTGAAGAAGAGGCACACCAGTTCATTAGAAAAAAACTGAACGACCACACTCTTTCATTTCTCAGGTCCAACTACCAGGATAGGCTGGCCACGCTCCCTTTGTTGAATAAGACCATTCATTTATTGGAGAATAGTAACGAGTGCATCTTCCCGGACTCAAAGGAGTATAAATCTGTTCACATCGAAGCGCTTCAGTCACAACGAACACTTTTGCTTCAATTGAACCGTGAACGCAACGATCTCGACGAGGACGTGTTACGTCAGCACCTGACGAGGATCGATATAGAGGAGGAGAGGTTGAGGTATACCTAGATCCCGAATCCCTTCGAACATGCTTTACTACTCGCTCCTCAGCGAGTTCACAGGGTTTGTGATTGCCGCCTTCCAGGTTTCATAACCAACCGTGAGCAGCGTGATCAGCATCAAACCCAATAAGCTAACCACGAATACTCCCGGTGTTATCGGCAGCCGGTAGACAAATCCACTCAGCCAGTAATCGGCAACGAAATACGATACGGGTACCGCAATAACACATGCGATCAGGAAGATCTTCGCAAAGATCCACATGAGCATCAACACCACCTGGCCTATCGAAGCACCGAGCACCTTTCGGATACCGACCTCTTTCGTTTTCTGTTCCGCCGTGTACGATGCCAGTCCGAACACACCCAGTGCTGTAATAATTATCGCAAGGATCGCAAATGCTTTCGCGAGCGAAGAGATCCTGGCCTCTGTGATGTACATTCTGTTGAACTCATCACTGAGGAACCAATAGTCGAATGCAATGCCCGGATAAATTGCTTTCCATTTCTGTTCGATCAACTGGATCTTCTCCTGGAATTTTCCCGGCGGTAATTTTATGTAGGCAATTTTGTCAATTGGATGCACGCGCGGATTCAATGCCAATGGATCGATGGTATTGTGCATCGACTTATAGGGAAAGTCCTTCACAACACCAATGACCTTCATGTTATAGGGTGGACCGAACTCCCTCATGACAACCGTGGCTCCAAGAACCTGATCGACGGGCTTACTCAACGCCTTGATTGCCGCTTCATTCAATATAATCGACGACGAATCGGCCATGTTGGAAACATCAAAATCGCGACCCGCGGTAAATTCCAGTCCATAAGTTTTTGCGAAGTCGAAGTCGACATGCAGTTGGCTCCATTCGTACTCCTGCTCGGAAAATTCAGGGAATCGAGTTTGAACCCCGATAAACCCAAAATAGTCGAGACGCGGCAAATGATTGGCCATCGTTACATGTTGGATATCCGGATCCTGTAAAACCGATTCCTTGAATGCCTGGAATTTTTCCTGCGGCGCATTACCGCCATAACGTATCGAAAGCAGTTGACTGCCCTGTTCGTTGAGCTTGCTGCTTTGGATGTAGTCCATTTGACGAATAACGATGAATGTTGCAATGATCATGATGAGCGACACTGCGTACTGCACAGCGACGAGACTCTTCCTGAACAAGTCTGCGCTTTTGCCTTTCGTGAATTGCCCTTTTAGAACTTCCACAGGCTTGAAGCCTGACAAGTAGATGGCAGGATAACTTCCGGCGATGAAGATCATCAGCAAAACAATCCCTATCGTGATCACGATCATGAACGGATTGATCAGCGACATTGCGGTGAATGATTTATGAGCAAGCTGGTTGAATGGATGTAGTAATGCAACTACGAGAACGATCGCTAGAAGCAACGAACCGACTGTCATCAAGGCCGACTCATAAAAAAACTGAAACGCGATCTCTGATCGTTTACTTCCGTACGACTTTCGAAGTCCGACTTCCTTCGCACGACGTGCCGATCGTGCTGTCGCAAGATTCATGTAGTTGATACAAGCGATCAGCAAGATCAGGAAAGCTATCGAACTGAAGATCGATAGCGTTGTCTTATCGCCACGAACATCCGTATTCTCCCAAAAATTCTCCTGGTCGAAGTGGAGATCGGACATTGCGGTCATGAACGGTTCCATCTTGAATCCGCGTGCCGACAAGCTCGAGTCGGCTTCGATAAAATGATTGGCGATCGGTCTAAGAACTTTGAGGATGTCCTCAGGCGATGTTCCTTCTTTTAGCTTCACATAATTTTCAAAGAATTCTATGCCGGTGTCCCTGCTGTTACCAAATCGGGAACCCTGGATGTAGTTATCGAAGTTTGGACGAACCGCTCTAAAGGCATTGAGATTGATGATGAACTTGGGCTTGAAGGTGGAATTGACCGGCAGATCTTCATACACACCCGTCACCACAACATCGATCTCTTCGCCGCCGGTGGCGAAGTTATGCTTCACTGAGATCCTTTCACCGATCGGATCGCGGTCATCGAATAGCCGCCTCGCTCCGGTTTCCGACAAAACGATTGAATAATAGTCATCGAACATTTTTTCCTGGTTTCCGGACTTCAGTTTGAACTCGAACATTTTGTCGAAGCCCGGCTCGGCCCACTTGATCTCTTCGGTTAATATGATCCGGTCGGATTCTTTATGATGCAGCGATGTGGGATAACCTATGTAGTCGATACGCTTCGCATCGATCACTTCGGTTCTTGTATCTTTTAGAGTTTTGACGAAAATACCCGGTGACGTAGGGTTGTTGTTACTTTCGCCATTGGCTTGCGTGAAGATGGTCCCGATCCTGTACACGTTGCGATAGTCGGGATGCATGGAGTCGTACTGCAGCTCGTCACTAACATAGAGGAAGATCAATATCGCGCTGGCCAGCCCGAGAGCCAGTCCGAACATATTGAGGGCGACGAACATTTTTTGACGCTGGAAGTTGCGGAGCGCAATGAGCAGGTAGTTTCGGATCATCGTCTTTTTTTTGAGGATAAGGACGGAAACTATCGATGTAGTGGCTTCGGTTCCGATCGGGACGTCACAGAGAGTCAGATAATTACCGAATGTCGGGTGATGATGTTACAATGGATACCGGAAAAGAGGGACCGGTACTTTTTTGTAAAAGTTGGAACGGTTTCTTAGTTTAGATCATAAGAGCCCATCTCATCTGGTACACACCGGATGAGATGGGCTTTTGTTTTCACCCCAAAGCAATTATGAGTAGAAAGAAACTGTTCAACACCGCCAGGGTGGTTTTTGCGCCTATGCTGCCGCTGGTCGTGCTTGGGTGGCTATGCAATCAGTCGCAATACGAACCCGAGCAGAGGTCGTTCACGATCCTCCAATTGAACGACGTGTATGAGATCGCACCGCTGCCCGGTTCGAATGAAGGTGGTCTCGCGCGCGTCGCGGCCTTTCGCGAAGAACTTGAACGAAGTGATAACCGACTAATAACAGTGCTGGCTGGAGATTTTCTGAGCCCGTCTGTGCTTGGATCATTGAAAGAAAAAGATAGCAAAGGAAAGGAGCATGCTATTGCCGGAAAGCATATGGTTGAGGTAATGAATGCAATGGGTGTCGACCTGGTCACATTCGGAAATCATGAGTTCGATATCGCACAGCCTGATCTTCAATCGAGGATCGATGAATCGAAGTTCGATTGGGTCGCTTCAAATGTAGGGGACACCCTCGAAAGGCCATTCAGGAAAAATGATATCCCGATAGAACCTCATATTATCAAAACATTTAAATACAGCGATGATACACTTAACGTAGGGATCATTGGCCTCACGCTGAGATCAGACTACAAATACGCAAGGACATCCGATTATATAGCTGCAGTGAAAAGATCTTACGATTCATTAAGATCATCTAACTGCCGGGTTATTATTGCGCTTACGCACGTCAATTTTGCCGACGATTCGGTCCTGGCTCAGGAAGTCCCCGGGCTTCATTTGATAATCGGAGGACACGAACATAAAAATAACCGCAAAAAGATCGGCAACACGATCATCGCTAAAGCCGATGCTAATGCAAGGACCGTCTATGTGCACAACATCGTTTTCGATCCTAAAACAGACAGCGTGAAAATACATTCACGGTTGAAGGGCATAGACGGTAGCTTGAGACCCGACCCTGATGTCGAGAAACTGGTTGATAAATGGATGGACCGTTGCTTTGACCTGCTTCGTGAAAAGAAGTACGAACCAAGGAGAGTCATATGCCGCCCCACAGAGCCGCTGGATGGCCTTGAGGAAAGTACGAGAAACGGATCGACAAATTACACCAGGTTGATCACTAAGGCGATGCAATGGGCCACAATGAATAAACACCAGGTGTTGTTCAACAGCGGTTCTCTTCGACTGGACGACCAGCTTTCGGGAGCGGTTAACGAGTACGACATATACAGATCACTTCCATATGACGGCACACTCCAGGTGGTTGACATTACGGGCAGGCAGCTTGCAGAGGGCGTGGAGAAAGGTATGAGGGAATGTAAGCCCGGCACCGATGGTTGTATGAGAGGTTCAGGTGGTTTTCTTCATGGAGAAAGGATCGAGCTGCGACAGGGGATAGTGTACGTCGATAATAAGAAAATAGAGCCTAACACTACGTACCACGTGCTGATGACCGATTACCTGGCAGATGGTTGCGAGAAAGGACTGGAGATGCTCAACGGTACTGGCAGGAGTCCGGCGAAGCTTCGCGACGGTATACCCAATGAGATCAAGCAGGTCGTTATCAGATACATTGAATACGAAACATCCCAGGGAGTTATCATCCCTTAGCAATTTTATGGCAATTGAAGAAACCAACGATCGAACACCTAAGCCTGTATACGAAATAGGTTTGGTGCTCGCAGGAGCTGTCTCGGCAGGAGCGTATACCGCCGGCGTAATAGACTTCTTATTAGAAGCCCTTGAGGCATGGTCCGACGCCAAAGCCAACAAAGAAAAGGTTCCTCAGCATGAGGTGAAGATCAGGGTTATCACGGGTGCCTCGGCAGGAGGAATGACAGCAGCAATGGCAGCGGCTACCATCTATCGCAAAAGTTGGCAACAGCCGATGGAGAATAAATCCATCGCATATCAATCGTGGGTGGAAGAGATCGACATAACGAAACTGCTCGACACCAGGGATATTGATAGTTTCAGAAAGTTCCGGGCGGAGAACGAAAAGAGGCGCAAATCGGAAGCTTCGAAGAAGTCAAAACCCGGTGAAGAGCCAGCTAACACGGGGTCCTTCTATTCATTCCTTGATTCAAGTGTTATCGAAGACATCGCCGACGAAGCTTTGAATGTGAACTTCGATAAAAAGGAATGGCGACAGCTTCCATACGTCTGTGATTCTCTGAAGCTATATGTCACGCTTAGTAACCTTCGCGGTCTGCCATATTCTTTCAGTCTGCGCGGTGAAACGAACAATCCATTCGCGATGTACAATCATATGGATTATCACTACATGGAGATCTCGCGTCGCGAAGAGAAGCTCAACGAAGAGAATGACGCCTGGGAAAATTTGAAATCCGCTGCGATCGCGACTGGCGCGTTCCCGATTGGATTATCAGCGCGTATTATTAAACGAAAGCGCGACTACTATGAGAAGAGATTGAATGCCGACGGCAGCGACTTAAGCCCTTTCCTTCGACTCAAGGGAGACGATTCGGAATACAACTTCGTAGCGGTCGACGGAGGAATGCTTAACAACGAACCGATCGAGCTGGCGGAGGCAGCACTGTTTGCGCATCGCGATGACGTTAAGGATAAAACCCGCGAACTAAGCGACGAGATCCTTGAGATGATCGTTGATCCCAAAATGGCGGTGGCCGATCCAAAAGAAGCGGCAAAAGCATCGTCATCTCTAACCAACAAGGCAATTCATGAGAAGAAGGTCGAGCTGGCAAAACTAGCATCATCGGCGGTGATCATGGTGGATCCGTTCCCGACTTTTATAACCGAGTCCGCACAACCCATCAATAGCGACCGTGCCTTAATGAAGATACTGGGGCCGATTGTGAACGCACTGATGTCGCAGGCGCTCTTTAGACCGAAAGAACTTCTTAGGGCGGCAAGCGATGATATTGTGAACCGTTTCTTGATCGCGCCCGTGCGGCGATTTGTAGCCGATGAGAATAGCAGGCTTACTGCCGACGACAAAGTGGCTGCTCAAAAGAAGGCAGATCAATATCCAATTGCCTGCGGTTTCCTCGGAGGCTTCGGTGGTTTCCTATCTGAAAGTTTTCGTCAACACGACTATGAGCTGGGACGTCGAAACTGCCAGCGGTTCCTCGAGAAATATTTCACGCTCGATTACGCCGTCGCGAAGGAGATTCCCGCTTTCGAAAAGCAGGTGAAGGAGGATCTCTTGCAACAGCAACAAACACCCGAACTGATTCCTACGAAGTTTCAGATAATTCCATTGGTTGGACGCGCGAAGATCGAACAGGGAAGGAACAATCCGTGGCCGACTTATAGTCAAACTGACAAAAAGCGTTTGTTGGCATTGCTCGAAGAACGCCTCGATGGTATTGCCACTTCAATTCTTCCCTGGTACCTGAGGATACTCTATAATCCCTGGACAGTTTTCCTGGTGCCCGTCGCCTTATTCTTTATTTATTTCTTTGCCGGCGACGGACTAACCGGTCCTGAACCAGTTTATGTTTCCCTTTTGGCTTTCCTCTCATTCGTCCTGGCTTCATTAATAGTCGGAAAGATTATTCTGCATAAGAGACTTGTCGCATGGATCTGGTCGAAGCTTGAATCTGAAATGAATGATTATGGATTGATGGATAAAACCGAAAGCAAAGTATGAGATTATTCGGTGTTTCGAAACGGCTATGGATCGCTGTCTTATCGATAGTGATACTCGTGATGGCCTTCACATTCTACTTCCGGGTATATATCCCGAAGCAGGAGACGTCGTTCTCGAAGAAGAAGTTTACTGCCATCAACCGGGCGGGAAAGAATATCATCGAGGAGTACAATTCATACAAGAGAATATCGAAAGCACGGGGACAAAATATTCCCGTTAAAATCGAGAAAGCTATTAAGGCAGATATAAACCTTGTCAAGATCCAGAAAGAAATAAAGGAAGCGAGGGCCGGAGCCCTGAGGGAATTGAGAAAGCGTAATTATGAAAACTCCGACTCATTGTGGTACAAGGCGATCGATTTGCACCGGGAGCTGAAAAGTGAGCGGAATAATATTCGAAACGCTTTTCTAAAAAGGATAACACCGCCGTTCGAAAATTACGACACAGTAGGTCGACATGGTGAAAGCCATTTTCAAAGGACGGCTGATAGCATCTACTTCTACAATACCTATATCGAGAAAGCGGACAACTTCGATTATGTTGACCAGGATAGCGTGAGAGATGGCTATTTCTCCGTTTCGGTCGAAAAATTCCTGAAACCCGAGCTTCCTACCGACGACTTCGACCGGTTTATGCTTCTGAGGATCACACAACCGGCGAAGCAATCGGTGTCAGAAAAGAAGGACACCTCTGAATGTTGTTGTTGTACCATCAAAACCGAAAAGAAGTCGGGACCTTCAGTAGAAATAGCATACCAGTCATTTGAAGGAGAAGTGCGTATCGACAACCTGGACAGTCTCCTTACAAAGAGCCATGGACTTGTTGTCAACCAGGAGAGGGATATCGTCATTCAGCAAACTGACTACCAGCTTTATACTTCACGGTTCTCGGTTTCGCCAGAAGAGGAATGGATCCTTTGTGGCTTCGTCAGCGGCAGCAAGTTTCGCGACGATACCCGATCGATAGAACCGGTTGATGCGCTGATGCTCGTCATCATATTATTGCTTACAATACTCGCGATGCCGTTATTGAAACTGGCTTTCATGAGTTCGATCGAACGTCTGCAGATCTTCAATGTTTGGTCTACCGGTTTCTCGATCGTTTCTGGCACCGCGCTTATCTTCATTGCTTTGCTTGGGTTGTATCTGTTCTTTGATATGAAGGATAAGACCGATCACAAGCTGCAAAATCTATCGCAGGCTATTTCCGGTAATTTTAAAAACGAAATAGCCGACATCTGCTATCAGATCGACCTTATGAGAGGATTGTATCACAAGGGTGAGCATGACGACTCCTACGGTCCAATTCTAAAAGATTCGCTTTGGAACAAAGATTCTTTTGCCGGCAAGGTTGCGGATCGGCTAACAACCTATCGGGAGTTCAATGAGGTATTGTGGCTCGACGCAAAGGGTAATAACCGGATAACAGCGGCTTCGTATTATATCGACCCGGATGAAAAAAGAGTGTCTCTCAAGAACAGAACGTATTTCTCGGATGCCTTTAAAGGAAACGGGTGGAGCTTTACACCTGGCAAGCCCGGAACCGAATTCGCACTTCAGTCGATTGACTCATACTCGTCGGATGAGGAGGAGGCGGGGATTGGCCGTTACTCAACCGATATACCAGGCGGTGGGGTGGTTGCCATCGCGACCAAGCTGCATTCCGTTATGCAACCTCTCTTACCGCCAGGGTATAGCTTTGCAATCGTAGACCCTGGTGGCAAGGTCTGGTTCCATTCAAACAGCAATTACAACAATGAGCAAAACTTATTGGACGAGTCTGAATCCAATGGCGATTTTATCTCGGCATTGTCGGGACGTAACGCCATCTGGACAACCATCAAATACGACAACACGCATCGCCGGACGTACCTGAATCCTATAGAGAATATTCCATTGTTTATAGTATGTTTTTATAACAATGACTTTTTTAAAACTCCACTCATTCAGACACTCATCCTGACGGGTCTTCTCTTGTCATTCTTGTTCATCATTAGTGGGATCCACCTGCTGTTGTTGTACCTGGCTACTTACAATGTGTCGAAGCTTCGGGTGCGTCGGTTCTTCCTCGACTGGTTGCGGCCTTCGTACGACGTGCTCACCTGTGAGAAGTACGTAAGGGGCATCGCCGGCATGGCTGTCTTTTCCATGATCTCAATGGGACTGTTTGTTTCGACGAGTCTGAACGATCGGGCAACCCTTGCTTTCTTCCTGATAATTCCCGTGTACACGATGGCGTTCGCATATATGCTCTTTATGGCGACTGGCGCTCCCGGCAAACGGATAACTGCAAGCACCATCAGGAAGACCCAGCTCTTCGGCGGATTTTCCCTGGCTCTTGTGATTGGGCTTAATTTTTTCCTGGGTCAGTATGTCGAAAGGCTTGCCAACTTCATTTATCTCCAGCTATTGCTGATTGCAACCGGGTGGCTTGCGTTGTACGGCATTAACGTGAAGGTTACAGGCCTTAAGTGGGTAGGCAACATGGGTGTCGAAAGACTCTATAGCGTATTTATGATGACCTGGCTGGCCGTTGCTCTCGTGATACCGTTGTTTTACTTCTTTCATACTTCGTACTATCATGAAAGTCTTATATGGTCGCGATACATACAGCTCCAATCCGCGATGACGGAAATTCAGCGCGACGAGCACCTAAAGGATTTCTTAACAAACGTGCCCGCCCGCGACCGTAGGAATGCCGCCCAGCGCGGCAACTATCTTACCAGTACAGGTGACATTCGTCAGATGCAGGATACAACTTATCGCTTTGAACGAAAACCTTTGCGTATCGACACCCTCGTATTTAAGATCTTCCCGTTGTTCGACGACACATTGTTCAGACAGTCACGTGCGCAGGTATTCCGAAGTGCCACCGATTCGCTTTGGACCTGGGGCTTGAGCGAAGACCAGCACGACCTTGCGATGGAATACAAAAGAGAAAGCAACGCCATACAATACGCCTCTTTTGTGAAACCGTTCACGTTTTTTGGCAAGTCGATGTACTCGCTGGCCTTTTGGGCCGTCTTCTTTATAGTGATCCGCAGTATTGGATTTATAATCCGTTTCTCTGCAAGGAATATTTTTGGGCTTGGTCTCATCCCCGAGGTAAACCCATCGCCGCCGCTACACTATTCCAGGTTCTCGCAACCCGAGTGGTCGAATAGTAAGACATTTATTGTCGGACTTCCATATTCGGGCAAGCATGAACTACTTATGCAGTATAAGAATTCGCTGGGGAAGAAGAAGGTTACTGTGATCTCTTTTAAAGAAGACCTCGTCGGTTACGTATTCAAACCTGAGTCAGATATTGTTATTATAGAAGATTTTGAGATCAGGATCAACGATCACGAGGCCAACAACGTGAAGCTCCAGATCTTGCAGGGACTCTCTGCAAAGCATAATACCCAGGTTCTCATCTCCTCGTGTGTACAGCCCACGATGGTCTCGGATTACTATGAACGCATGATATCTCTTACAAGCAGGCCAGAAGATCACGACAAAAACTCGGAGTATCGACTTGCTTTACGAAGCTGGAAGAATGTATTGAATGACTATACAATAATCTATCAGCCATTAAACCACTCGGGGTGCTCCCTTGTTCGACTGAGATACGTTGAACGTGAACTGGTCCATGGAAAATTCCTTCTTGCCTTAAAAGGTCGTATCGGTCGCGTTACTAAGGAAAAATTTGCTGACGAAGAAGATTTCTATCTCGCTGTCGAAGAACACGCCGAAACTTATTACGCCTCTATCTGGAACTCACTCTCGAGAACAGAGAAGTTTGTTATGTACGATCTCGCCCGCGACATGTTTGTTAACATAAAAGATCCGAAGCTCATCAGCGTGCTTCGCCAGAAGGGCGTTATCGTGCTGGAAGACTCACCGAGGATTGTCAACGAGAGCTTCAACAACTTTATCCTCTCCACAATCTCGGAGGACGAAGAACTGAGCATGGACAAGGAACTTCGCCAGAAGGGAACCTGGAGTGCCGTGCAGCTCGTGATAATCATCGCGTTGTTGGGAATCGCAGTCTTCATCGGGCTGGCCCAACAGAAACTTCTCCGCGACTTCAATGCGGTGCTGGGAGCCGTTGGCGCCGTGGCAGCATTCCTGCTCAGGTTCGGTGGACTATTCGGCGGGGATTCAAAAATGAAGACCTGATCCACGAAAATTCGACGGTCCAAAACGACGTCTCATCCTCCTATTTTCTCGTTGGTCGATCTGCAGTCAACGCTGGTTAAACTTTTGTCGCATACTCCGATCTAATCAGATAAAATAAGTTTTATGGTAATGAAAATCGGAATTGGAAGGATGATCTACGGTATCATTTTGATAGTCTTGGGGCTGTTAATGCTATCGTTGTTGGTGTCGTGCGATGACAATGATTCTGCCGGCCAGGCACGTCTCGAAGTGCGGTTGACCGACGCGCCAGGAATTTATGAACAAGTAAATGTAGATATACAGGATGTTCAAGTGAACACTGGTGACGACGATTCGGAGTCAGGATGGCAATCACTGGTGATAACAAAAGGAGTGTATGATCTAATGACGCTGACCAACGGCATCGACACACTTTTAGGTTTTGTAGACCTGCCGGCCGGGAAGATCTCACAGATCAGGCTGGTACTTGGTTCGAACAACACCGTCAAGATCGGTGGTGAGCTTTTGCCACTCAGCACACCAAGCGCTCAGCAAAGCGGTCTTAAAGTGCAGGTTCACCAGGAACTCAAGGAGGGAATTACGTATAAGATCCTTCTCGACTTCGACGCTGCCCTTTCTATCGTGGCTAAGGGCAATGGCGAGTACAGCCTGAAACCCGTGATCCGTTCGGTAACCGAAGCGGTCGACGGTGCGATAGAGGGAAGTGTGCAACCAATCGATTCACAACCAGTTGTGTATGCGATCATCGGTACCGACACCGTTTCGACTTCGGCCAATGTAACAACTGGCGATTTCATGATACGTGGACTTCAATCAGGTTCATACCGGGTTGTGTTCATTCCTCACGCAGGCTACGCCTCGAAGGAGATTACCAACGTGCAGGTAAATGTCGGCACCGTGACCGAGGTTGGCATTGTTCAGATACCGGCGTTGTGACAACAACGATCGTTCCTAAGAACAGTGAAGAGTAATAATAGAGTCGTTGATGTAGAGATCAACGACTCCTTCTGGGGCCCTATGTTCCAATGGCGAACCGTTATCGCCAAGGTCTGGATCGACAACCAAAAATAATCCGAACGCCTCACCGGGACGACACTTTTTGTTTGACAATTTTTTTGAACGAAAAACAACACTTTTCGCTTTTTGGAGTATGCATGGCGCTCCACCACGCCTACATTCATTCCCATGAAGATCCTGCCCCAGCTTTTCTACCAGAACCCGGAAGTTAAAAAGATCCTTGTCGACGGACTGTCGTGCGTTATTTATAAAGAGATCAAAGGTCCCGTCTACCACAAGGAGGGATATGTTTCGACACACGCGATCGTTCTCGTAAGAAAAGGGCAACTGCGAGCCGAAAACGACAAGGGTTTCCTCGGTCACGTAGATGAAGGGCAGATGATACTGCTGCCCAAGGGCCTTTATTATATTTCAGATATCCTTCCTGAAAAGGAGACGTTCGAGGCCATGGTATTCTTCTTTGATGAAGAACTGATCCGGAACTTCGTCAGCTCGATCGAGCTAAAAGCAAAGAAAGACAAGTGCGTTACACATCTTATTCTCGATGTCAATAAAGACATCCAGGTATTTACGGAATCGCTGCTTTCGTTATATGGCGACAAGTCCAATACACACCGCTCTATCACGAAACTGAAGCTTCTCGAATTCCTGCACTTGATCAAGGCCACCCAGACAACGAATTGCTTCCTCGATTGTCTGTCAACATTGAATAACAAGGAAAGGATCGGTTTGCACGCCTTCATGGCCACGAATTTCAGCAAACCCTTAGGCATTGAAGATTATGCTTACCTGACTGGCCGGAGTGTGTCGACCTTCCGTCGTGACTTTATTGCGCAGTTTGGAATGTCGCCGAAGCATTGGCTAATCGAGAAACGAATGGAACGCGCACATGAATTACTCACCACGGGGCAATATAATATTGCCGAGGTGGCGGTTGAATCCGGTTACGAGAACATTTCGCATTTCATAAAGGCATTTCACAAACGATACGGACTTCCTCCCAAGCAGTTCGTTATGCAAAAAAGAAAAGCGGTTCTGGTTTAATTAAACGCTTCGACCGTCGGTCGTTTTTCTGATCGAAAAAGAACACTTCCGCTCTTTTTGAAAAAATACAGCTTTCGGACAACTGCAATTTTGTTTCGCGATTAAAAAACAAAACGCAAAACAAAAAATCATGAGCAAGTTAAAAGGAAAGACCGCGGTAATCACCGGCGGCAATAGCGGTATCGGTTTAGCTACGGCTGAACTTTTTTTGAAAGAAGGAGCAAAGGTTATCATCACGGGAAGGAGGGAAGACGCTGTAAAAGAAGCAGTAAAAAGCTTGGGGTCCGGTGCGCACGGTGTTGTGTCGGATGCGGGCAATATGACCGATGTGAAGGCTCTTCCTGGCAAGGTAAAGGCGATCAGCAATACCGTTGACATTCTCTTTGCTAATGCAGGTGTAGGCCTCTTTGCGCCATTCGATCAAACAACCGAAGAGATCTTCGACAACAATCTCGATATCAATTTCAAGGGTGTGTTCTTCACGATACAGGGGTTGCTGCCCTTTATTCCTGACGGCGGATCTATCATTTTGAACTCCACCATCCTGGTACACAGCGGGCTCGAAGCAACTTCGGCCTACTCGGCATCGAAGGGTGCAGTGTTGTCGCTTGGGAAGACACTGGCCATCGAGCTTGCGGCGAAGAATATTCGTGTGAACAGCATCAGTCCCGGACCGATCAGCACACCGATCTATTCCAAGATGGGTATGCCTGAGGCGGCGCTGCAGGAATTCGCGGCGGGTGTACAGGCAAAAATTCCATTGAAACGGTTCGGTGCTTCGGAAGATGTTGCCCGTGCCGCGTTGTACTTCGCTTCGAGCGACAGCAGCTTCGTTACCGGTTCAGAGATCGCGGTCGATGGAGGTAAGAGCAAGACGTTTTAATTAAAAGGAAGGGCTTGCAAGCACTACTGAAGTCTCGACCTGGCGCGCAGGGATGTTCCAGTATTTGTTTAGTAGGCTTGCAATCTCTTCATTGGGTATAAGCCTGAACCCATGGCGCTTGTAGAAGTCGATAGCCCACGTTGCTTCGCGCCAGGTGCCGATCAGTATCGGTTTGGATGTGAGTGTCGAAAGGTGCTTTAACAGTTTGCCCCCGATGCCTTTGTTGCGCTGTGTCGTTCTCACGTAGGCGTGTCGTATCAGTGTAACGTCGAGGCGGTCCTGGATGCCCATTACCCCGATGATCTCATCGTTTTCGAGATAACACCAGAACTCGACGCCTTCGTCGATCTGTTTTTGCAATTCCTCTTTAGGCATATAAGGTTCATGCCACCTGTCGGCCGGGATCACGCCCTTGTATGCAATTGAGGCGTCGTTTATGATCTCGTAGATAGTATTGAAGTCTGTTTTCTTTGCGGGTACGATCATAGATCAATTTACTTTAAGGCATCGAAACTATATTTTGCATTTTCCCAGAAGCTGTCGAGGGCAATGATCCTTGGTTTGAAGAACGAGATCAAATCGGGCCACTGATCTTTATTGAACACGGATGTATTCGGCAGCTCTTTTATTATTCGTGACACGGTCCTGTGGTTGACGGTCTTCTTTTGTTGCCAGGCCCACTCTTCTCCAAGAGACTCATGCAGCATCTGCCTGAGCTCGAGGAATTGTTCGAAGAATAATTCCTGGATACCGGCGTCGGTGTGTTCGATAGAAATTGAGATCGATGCCGAGTCGTTGAGTGTCTCCATCCTGAAATACACATCCTTTATACCTGTTCGATAGTTTACCCAGTTGATCTTCAATCCTTCGGCGGAGAGAATGGGGCTCATATATTTTCCGAAGACAGTCCAAAACTCCTGCTTGATGACAGAGCTCTCGGCACGCGAATACATTCGGCAAGATAGTCCTTTTCGAAAAACCGGGTGTGTGGCATGGTGTTTGAAAGTGATGCCATGACTTTCAAACACCATGCCACGCGAACCTGGCACGTCGCGTCTTTGTCAGGAAATCCTGATTGTATCTTTGTAGATTTCGGTATGAAACAAGCCGCTATCATACTCCTTCTCCTCGTTATAAGCTGTAATCCAAAGCAACCACAAAAGACATTCACTAACCCGTTACTCTCTTCCGGGCCTGACCCATGGGTCGAATTTTATAACGGAATGTATTATGTGACCCACAGCACCGGCAACAACCTGAAATTATATCGAACACGTCACGTCAGCGAGCTGGCTTCGGCAGAATCGAAGGTCGTGTGGACACCACCCGACTCCGGTATGAACAGCCGCGAGATCTGGGCTCCGGAGATCCATCGCGTCAACGACAAATGGTATTTCTACTACGCAGCCGACGACGGCAACAACAACAATCATCGGATGTGGGTGCTGGAAAATTCATCCGACGATCCGTTCGAAGGAGAATGGATCGACAAAGGAAAGCTCAATCTCCCCGGTGACAAATGGGCGATCGACGGCACCATCTTCGAACACAACAGTAGTCTTTATTTTATGTGGTCGGGATGGGAGGGAGACGTGAATGTTCGGCAGGACATCTACATCGCACGTATGATCAATCCATGGACCGCCGATAAAGAGCGCGTGCTTCTTTCGAAACCCGAGCTCGATTGGGAAATAAAAGGAGCTTCGAACGATCTCCCAACTGTTAACGAAGGGCCACAGATCCTGAAACACGACAACAAGATCTTCATCATCTACTCCGCTAGCGGCTGCTGGACCGACGACTATTCCCTGGGCATGCTCGAAGCCCATACAAATGCCGTCCTGCTGGAGCCTTCGTCATGGACCAAATCTCAAACACCGGTGTTCAGCAAGAACCCCGATGCAAAAGCATTTGGTCCGGGGCATAATGGTTTCTTTAAGTCGCCCGACGGCACCGAGGACTGGATCATCTATCATGCGAACCCCGAAGCAGGCCAGGGTTGCAATAAATTCCGGTCCCCACGAATGCAGAAGGTTACCTGGACCGAGGGCAGGCCAGACTTTGGTAAACCCGTTGGACTCGGAGAGGTTCTGGCAGTTCCGTCGGGTGAATGATCTCAATACGCCATGCGAAACGCGACATTGTCCGACAAACCCTTCATCCTCGATATTCTCACCAGGGCATTCGATGGTAATCGAAGCGTGAACTATGTGGTGAAGCAGGATGGCCACCGGGTTCAAAGGATCCGCGATCTCATGGATTACTCTTTCAAGATGTGTAATGATTTTGGAGAGGTTTGGATCGATGATGACCGCAAAGCTTGCGCATTGATACTTTTCCCCGACCAGCAAAAGACTTCACTGAAAACGATCCTTTGGGATCTCGCTCTTGCCATTTCAGTCATTGGCGTTAATCGTGTAACAAAGATCATGAAGCGCGAATCGGACATAAAGAAGCATCATCCTAAAGAACCTTTCGCTTACCTCTGGTTCTTAGGTGTAGACCCGGGTATGCAAGGCAACGGTATTGGAAGCGAATTTCTAACGGAGATCATTAAAGAATGTGAAAAAAAGAAAAGGTCTATCTACCTGGAGACCTCGATGGAGAACAACATACCGTTCTACAGAAAATTTGGCTTCGAGATCTTCGAATCTCTGCGGCTCACTTATACTCTTTACATGTTGCGGAGGGTCTGATCAGATCCCGTTATACCAGGACCAACCGGTATCTACTCCGTAGTCGACGAACTTGTCGGACACCGTGATCTTTTTAATGTACTTTATGCTTTTATAACCGATCTGTTTTTCAAGCCGAAGTCTTATCGGTGCACCG
The DNA here is from genome assembly GCA_964490505.1 of uncultured Ohtaekwangia sp. Classification (GTDB taxonomy): domain Bacteria; phylum Bacteroidota; class Bacteroidia; order Cytophagales; family Cyclobacteriaceae; genus ELB16-189. Next base: position 103,868 of record CAZBCP010000009.1, read on the forward strand.
TGTTGGATCGGCAATGTCTTACCATTCATTCCATAAGCGATCAACGTCTGCGGATGAAATGCATCGATGAGATCGATGCTATCGAGCCACTCATCGAAAGTGTAAAACAGGACAAACCTTGCAGTGGGGAGTATGCCAGCATCCTGAAGCAACGCACCAAGCGGCACGCCCGTCCACTCCGCAATAGCAGTCCAGCCTTCTTCGCATGTGTGCTTCGTTATCTGTGTACGTGGTACGAATTTCATTAAGTCGGTTAGAGAATACGATCCAGGTTTCGACACCTGGCCATCTATCTCGAGCCTGAAATCGTCGAATGAACCGCTCTGAAGTTTTGCATATTCTTCGCTGAGTGTTGCCGGATTTGTTGTGCCTGTTGCCGGAAACGATGAGATGTCGGCGTAGCGATACTCGCGGGCCATCGATTGACCGGGTAACAATGCACGTTGCGCGATGTAAGTAAAATTATCGCCCATGCGGAGGATATTCCCATACGTTGGCGGCAATGGTTTAGTGCAGCCAGGAAGCATCAACGCACCCAGCGACGATAGGCCTGCCGCTATAGCTTGTCTCCTGTTTATGATCCGTTTTCTTTTCATATCACCTGCCAATTGTCATGGCCTTTAGATGCTGTTTGAAACCAGTAACGATTACCATTAAGAAGTGAATGATCAAAAATAATTCGAGAGCAATGGACGTAAGGAAGTGTACCGTTCTCGCCGATTGCAATCCGCCAGACCAGTCGAGCAGTATCGGCAACGCGGCGGTAACGGCAGGCGACATCGTTAGTCCCGTTATCAACATTACGGGGAACAGCCAGAATATCACGAGAGCGTATGTTATTCTCTGCGTGAGATTGTATTGTGAAGGCGTCGTTGGCTTCAACTCCCTGAATCGCAGATGGGCAACGATATCTTTATATAAAACACCTGGATACAACTCTTTTAACTTCGGCAGGATCCGGTAGCGGAAGTGTCCTGTGAAGACACCCGTGATCAAATACAAAACCCCGGTTATCACCAGGATCCAGGCGCAAAGAAAGTGCAGGCTTCGTCCCCAGCCGTTTTGATTGAAGATGTCGTATGTACGGCTCGCACTTATAGGTGAATTACTCTCGTTGAAGAATGCAGTCCTGTTTTCATAACCACCGTGCTTGTAGTTTCGACTGATCGGTAGTTCGATGAGGGCAGGAGTAAGGTCGTTGCCGACTTCTCCCCAATAGAGTCGGGGATGAACCATCAAGATCTCGATGCCCGTGAATGCCAGTGTGAAAAACGAAAGCGTGATCACCCAATGCGATATACGCACCCACCAGCGATGGCCGGTCTGATCCTTTGGGGTGATCGGTTCATGCATGAACTAAAGTTAAGAATTTTGAGTAGATCACCTCATCTCGAAACCTGCCGGAATTTGATCCGTGAGGGCATCCTTAAAGTTAAGGGTTTTTGGAAACCTTCATGGGATTCAAAGTATCTTTATCATTACCTCTATCTAATAGCATGCTGATACCTGACGACCCTCATGGCCAAGATCTTTTGGATCGTGATCGATTTGCCTTTCAGATTGCAAATGAAGTATTGACATATATGAAGGTCAATACATCGAGCCTGGTTTTTGGCATTCACGGTCCTTGGGGAAGTGGCAAGTCAGTTTTTATTCAACTCGTAAGGAAACACTTGAATGCCGAGATCGCAAATCTTGAAGAGCCACCTCGAAGATGGTGGCAGCGATTTTTCCCCTTGAAACCTAAGCAAAGACATCTCATCGTTGAATTTAATCCTTGGGCTTTTTCCGGGAGTGCGGATCTCCAAGCAGTGTTCTTGAAAGAGCTGGCGAACAAAATTGGTAGATGGTGGGTTAAAGGCAGGCGACAACTTTCAAGACTCGCCCAAAAGTTTATTTGGGTAGATAATTTTGGCGGCCGAGGGGTTGTCACTGGCTTATCTCGAATCGTCGACGTCTCCATCGATCAAATGAAGGATAGTTTGAACAAAACAATCCTCAAGTCACAGAGGAAATTAATCGTAATAATGGATGATATCGATCGGCTCAGACCAAGCGAAATATTGACAGTGCTCCAATTGGTAAAAATGAATGCGAATTTTGCAAATACCGTGTTTTTCATTGCTTTCGACAAAGATGTCGTTTGTCACGCGATCGAGCAAGAATATGGATACAAGGATGGTGAAGGCTATCTTGAGAAGATGATCCAGGTTGATTACAGTTTACCCGCGATACTTCCAGAAAATCTTGAGGCAATATTTTTCGATCGACTACAACAATTTATTCGGGTGAACGAGATTGATTTAGACATCAAGGCGATAACGTTCTTATGGCTAATTGATGGACTTCATGACTATTTTCGAAAAATTCGGGACATTCATCGGTTCTTTAATGCATTGTCGATACGATCGTCAACAATTTATCGTGATGTTGATTTCAAGGAATTCATGCTAGTCGAGGTCATAAGGATTTTCGACAATCATTCGTACGAAACTATAAAGCATAACTACAAGGAAGGTAGGCGAACAACTGGCAGCTCGAAGTACAACGAACAATTAGGTAAGGTTAGAAAAGGGCGTTCAGGATTCTTGTATGACATTTTATTTGAAAAGACTGGTCCTAAAAAAGATCGACAATTTGATATCGCCGATCCTGCATTTTTTGATCGCTATTTTTCAATGTCTGTGTCGAAGAAGGATTTGAGGCAAGAGGAGTTCGAAACTTTTGTGGATCAACCGGAGATACGAGCCCGTTTAATAGTTCAGCTTATTTCTACGCGTAAAATTGACTACCTTCTTCGAAGAATGACCGTAAAGCAACGCCTCGTTAATGCTCCTAATAAGAGTCAAATGATGTCTGTGTTACTTTCGCCTTGGATTAGAAAGGATGCAGAGTTGGTTCCGTATTGGACGCAACTGTGGGAAGCGTTAAAGTCCATTTCAATGTCATATGAAGACGTAAACGAGGGATTTGGTGAGTTGATTGATAATATTGATATGAATGATTCGGAGTTCAACCCAGCTCGTTTTATTTTCAGATGGATATTGTTAGAAAATATTGATGAGAGCGTGCTTATCCTTGACAACGATTTGCAATCCATTAAAGCTTTATTACAAAGCAGAAAATATATCCTTGAAAGAAATTACAACCAACTACTACTCAATTATAAAAATCTTTTTTTCTTTGGTGATGCCTTTCATGAGCTTTATTCTAGACTTTTCATAACAAGTTTTGCAAAGTATCGGCTCACTGAATACCCCGAAGAATTTCGTGGCCTAATTTCCGACAATAAGAGAATCTTTCGAATTCTTGACATTTTAGTTAAACGGGATAGTACCTCACGAAAACCAATCGCAGTTGATTCCATCTATTTTGATCGGCTTTTGCCAGGCAGTCTCAAGGAAGAGTTTCTCGATAAGCTAAAAAACTTTGACACAAGGGGATTGCCAGCAACCGACAAAGCTACCGTCGAACTCTATCTGACATTTCTTAGCGCGGAGATTCGAGGCTACCAAAATTGACTTAAGATTTTTTATTCCGTCCCCACGCGATAAATCCCGCGATCGCCATGAATACAAAGTTCGGAGCTATGTTCGATACTTCGCCACGCGACACGTGGAAAACAATGGCCGCAACCATCAATGCTATTACCCCATACGCGGCATACACTGTAAGCTTCGGCTGAATTCGAAGAAGGGTTGGTAGCACCAATCCCAAAGCTGCAAGCAGATCAAATACACCCGTGACTTTCGTCAGCATTGGATTATCGGCTGTCCATGGCCACATTGCTGCGAGCTGATCAGCAGGAGTGAACCACTTGGTCCAGGTAGACCATAGCAAGCTTACTGATAATAATAGTTGTGCGATCCAGAGAGCGATCTTCATAAAGGAATTGTTTATGCAAAATAGTATTTCGTTGACAATTAAACTCCGATCGTTGACGCAAATCGCAAACTGATTTCGCTTTTCTATATTTATGGCATGAAACGCCTTACCCTTACCCTCGCGGTGCTCGCGGGTATCAGTTCCTGCCTGCTGCCAGGCAAAACCTCTGCACAATCGAAGCTTAATTACGATAGTCTTCTCACCGCCAACGCATTTACATTCGATGGCAAACAGTTCTCGGGCAAAGGCTGGGATCATCTTATCGAGAGATCTAAAAGAACGAATTATATCCTCATTGGCGAAGATCATTTCATCAGCGAGATACCTTTGTTCACACAGGCATTCACGAAACAAATAAAGCCCGACAATTACATCTGCGAGGTGGATCAGTGGATGATGAACATTTTTACTTCGAAGATCAGTAAGTCTACCCCTGCACAGCTGGACACATGGGTGAACGACAACTACAATGGCTTTTCGTTTTTCCAAAAGAAGAATGAATTCGAGCTCATGCGTTCATTGTTGGATCAGAAGGTCAATCTCCTTGGGACCGAACAGGTAGGACTGATGTCGATGCCGATCTTGTATCAATACCTTTCCGAAACAGGAAGTGCAAAGAATAAGAAATTATATGAACTGATGCGTGATTCTTCGAATGCTGTAAACAATCGTTGCTTCGCCGATCTCAGTAAACCATTCTATCTCATTACACCGGAGTTCAAAGAAACGATGGCCAAACTCGACAAGCCGTCTATGAAGGCCGATGAAGCAGCCTTGATCGAAGCAATATACCGGAGTGCCGACATCTACAGCACCGGCTTGCATCGCACAAGGATCAAATTGATGCAGCAGAACCTGATGAGCTTTTATCCCCAGCCACTCAAGGGCAAGAAGAATGTTTTCAAGTTTGGCGCCAATCATACCTTAAAAGGAGAGAGCTACATCCCGGTTTACGATATCGGTACAACTGCCAACATCATGGCCCAGGCCGAGAACCAGGATTCATATCACATCATCATATTACCAAAGTCGGGACAGCAAGCTGGATTTCTTTCCGGTAAGCGCGACATCGATCTCAACGAAAGCATTTATGCTTCGCTTCGCCGTTTGTTCGATAAAGCTTCGAACACCGAGTGGACAACATTCGACCTCGAAGCCATTCGGGCAGCGATCCGGAAGAACAACATCAAGATCGAAGACGAGACACTTCGTAAGACACTCTTCGGTTACGACGCGCTTGTGGTGATACCGGTTTCGACAGCCGCGGAGACCGTGAGGTAAGCTCTATTCGTTCAACTTAAATTCAACGATCATCGGGACCTGGCCCTCGCCACCCTGCCCTTCGTTGCACGCGGGGCCCGTCGTTGTTCCGACTGTGATCGTGAACTCCTTGCCGACATATTCTGGATTGCCGCGCTCTCCCTCAGAATCCGAGATAACGAGATTGTTCCACAAAGCCTGTGCTTCCGCCGGGAGGTTGCTGATGTCGGCATCACCGTAGTCGCCACAGGAGAATAGCATGTGACCACAGTCGCCGATCGAGTATTCCTGGAATATACAGGTAAATGTTTCATACCCTGTTTCGGCATCACCGCGCTCGTCGGCGCCATCGTAGTAATCACCTTCACCTTCTCCGTCTCCTTCCACATACTCTTCGGCTTCGCGGCGTTCGATCTTTGAGACCTCTTCAAGGATGTTGTAAACCACACTTTGATTTCCTTCATTGAATCGACGTACCCAGAAGCTATGACACCAAACAATTTTAGCCATCGCCCCTGCGTCGGGAATAAGATCTTCGTTCAGTATCGGCTCGTAGATATCTTTTTGTTCGTCGAGAATATAGTATCCTGAAATGTATCCGTCTTTGCCGGTGTGCTTTCTATCCCACTGTGCAACTTCCTCGCTAATCTTTTTTATTAACTGTTCATGATTTGGAATTGCAGTGATGCCCTCATACGCCTTTACAAGATATCCGGCGTCCTGGCGGACGTCGAACAGCTCGGGCGATCCGAGAGCTTCTATGATCAATGGCTTGAAAGTATTGTACAGGTAATTGATGTTCTCTGGACTCCGATTCAATCGATAAAGAAAGTATGCCATACCAGGCACAAGTTTGTCGCCCATTTTCCAAGACATCGCCTCCGACTTTCCATTCAACTTTACAAAGTCAGGCAGGTAGCTCATGTAGTTATAGAAGTAACGAACGCGTGGGTCGTCCCATCCTTCCGACCTCCTGAAGATGTCCAACAAGTAAGCATTAGCCCAGATGCTTGCTTCGTTCTTTGTCATTATCAGGGCATTTTGTTTTTTGTCGATCAATACCCTGCCGTGGCTTTCCTGCACTTCTGCCAAATAAGCATCCGTTGCTTCGCTCATATCGACTTTGATGAATTGAAGAAGACGACTGGAAGGATATTGATTTGATACGGACGCCAGGATGGCGAGGCGATCGAAATCTGTTGATGCCATACCCATCCTCTCGATCGCGGCTGCTACCGCAACGTCACCGGGTTCCACACTCACAGCCGATACAGGTACAAATCCCCATGAGCGCATGCTGTTCCGATGAATGCGATAATTTCCATCGAAGGTTGAATCAATCCCAACAAAATCGCCCTCCAATGTTATAGCAAAGGGTGTGTGCGTGTCGCTGATAATCGCACCGGCGGTACATCCGAAGCACACCCATTCGGCGTCGACGTATCCTTCTTTGTCACCAAATTTTACTTTTAATGGACCCCCATCGGCACCGACCGGTCTTGGCTCTTCACCAATATATTCTACCAGGGAGCCACACGGCATTTCGGCGACCGCTTGGAGATTTGCGTCGCGAAGAACTGAGGTCGTAATGACAAGACCACTGTCTCGAGGTTTGGTGCATGCAATGACCAACAGTGTCACGCACAGGTAAGGGAGAATACGCCTGATCATATAGACTTATTTTTTCTTAAAGGCATCAACTACATTCGTCGACGACATAAGCATTGGCACCTGTGACCAGTCTTTATACTTCGCGATCAATTCATCCTCTTTCGACGGATCGGCCGCAGCCTGTTTCATATCATTAAAATACTGGCGAAAATTTTGGAGTAACTCTACGCCACCTGTTGGTCCATGACCTGGAACAATCTTTTGGATATCGTATTCTTTCTCCAACCTGTCGAATGCCACGAGGTAACCTTCGGGATCGCCATTGTTTATCGACGGCACCTGTCCGTTCAGGATCACGTCGCCAGCAAACAACATCTTGCGCTTATGAGAATACACGAAGACGTCGCCGGCGGTGTGAGCGATCATGTTCAGGGTGAAGATTGTGACAGTATCGTCCCCCATCCGAATGTTCATTTTATCGGTTAGCCACTTCGTAGGGGTGTCTTCCTTTTTTGCTTCCTGTAACCATGTTTCGGGAGTATAACCAGCGCCGGCCAGGATGGTCTGCCCCGGATAAAAATGATTGCCGCTGCTGTGGTCGAAATGATAGTGCGTGTTCACAACAAGCACTGGCCTGCCCTTAGCAGTACTATTTATTTCAATTGCGAGCTTCTCGGCGCCCTCTTCCATTTTCGAGTCTACTACAATGATAAGGCTGTCGGAAGTAAAGACGCCCGAATTTCCACCACCACCTTCGAAGATGGTCAGTGTATCGTCGTAGTCGATCCTGGATTCCTGTTCGATCTTATCGAGCACGGGTGCAACATAAAACAGGTAAAAGAGTCCGCCGAAACCAACGATGATGAGGCCAAGGATGCCGATCCACCTGGCGATTTTCTTGAGGAGTAGCATAGGATGTAGTAAAAATACGCGTAAAATCTATTTGGGCATACCAATAGACCGACCCATATTTTACTATCCAGGCAAATAATTATTCCTTAACTGCGATTGTATTAACAAGAACACCGGCACTGATTATCAGGAAAAGAAGAGCTCTGCGGTCGTTTTTCTTTTGCGCCCGCGACCTTTCGTCCCACTTTTTTTCGATCCTCAATTTCTGCCGTTCGATCTTCGCTTGTTCACGCTTGATCGCTTTCGCTTCACGTTCCGCAACTCTTGCGCTGTCGATAGGACTGCACTGCGCCGATAGGAAAAAAAACATCAACACTATAACCCCAACCCATTTCATAATGTATCGGCAGACGCAAACCTCAGTCCAGCAATAAAAAGGTCAACCCGTAATAAATTTTCAAACATGATTTTTTTTGTCGGGGTGTTATCGCTACATGCGATCAGTTGGAGGTGGTATTAAGTACCTCAGTTATGTACGGATTTCTGATCTGTGATTGTCTTACCATAAATCCACGATCATGAAAACACTATTCATTTTAGCACTCCTGTCGATGGGGTCATTGGCTCCTGCCTACTTGTCCGGCGGGCAAGCGCAGGATGGTCCGAAGGCGAAGGTTATAAAGGACTATTTCTCGGGTTGGCAGAAGAAGGATTGGAGCATTGTAGCGAGGAACCTGGCGGAGGGCTTCACGTTTACGAGCCCGGCGCCGGACGATCATATCGACATTGTGAAGTTCAAGGACAAGTGTTGGGTGCAGGCCGACCATATCAGGCAGTTCGATTTTCCGAAGATCGCGGAAAGTGGCGATCAGGCGTTTGCGATCGTCCATGTGAACACGACCGATGGGCGTACGATCCGTAATGTGGAACTCTTCACCTTCGAAGGAGGAAAGATCAAGTCGATCGAAGTTTTTTTCGGAGGAAATGGCCAGGGTTTCCCGACAAACAAGAAGTAATAAGTGACCTTATCTTCTTCGTTTCATTACGAGGCTATCGGCCGGCCATTTCTTTTTTAATGAATCCATTTGTGCTGCGGCCCAGTCGCTGATGGCGATTCTTTCGTCGTCGGAGAGATCTGCTTCGGGGTGCATTCCGAGCCAGGTATAGGATGGGAGGGGCATTTCATGTTCTTTAACGGTCTCGATGATCTCTTCGAGTTTGTGATTTTGTACGGCTATGTTCCGTTTGGTGAATTCGGAGAAGTTGAGATGTCGTTTGCCGTCATTGACGTGCCCGGCCGTCCACCAGTCGATAGGTTGAATTTTTGAATACCACGGGTAGCGGGTGGTGTTGCTATGGCAGTCGTTGCAGGCTTTGTCGAACAGTATGCTTATGTTTTCGGGCACGGGATATTGCGTGGTGATGTCGTTGGTTTTGTCGCCGCCGGTATTTTTTTCGGGGTGGAAGAATTGGATGAGGATAAGGACGGCGAGGAGGGAGAGTAGGATCTTTTTGAGCATAGTAAGGAATTAGGGGAGGGAAGTTAAGAAGTGTTTTGCAGATTCGTTGTGGTGGTTGTAGATGAAAATGTGTTCTTCGTTGTGAACTATTCTGCTTTCCCTTCTAAAATCTCCAGAATTATGGGCATCAAACCATTTATGAAATAATCTATGCCTAATATGTTCCCGGCCGCTTTCGTTGCTACAGATATAACAGATCATATCATTATATCTTCGAAGATAGTTTAGCGCAATTGATATTATGGTATCCCCAATTTTGGCATCGTTTTCCCACTCGGCTTTGTCTTTTACTTTTATGGAAAGCTGCATTAATTCACAAGCAAGTGGATATGGTATTCCTGACAAATCTTTATAATCTTCCAATTGAACTTCGTATTCGGATCCAGCTTCTGTTTTGAATTGGTACTTATATTCTCTGTATAGTCTATAAGTATTTAACAAGATCGTACTTAGCCAGTAGCTCGTCTACGTCTATAGTGCCGTTGATTATTCCCTGCTCGATAATGCTTAGTTTTCGACGATGTAGGTCGCGCTTTTCTAGCCATTCGCCAATGCGTCCGCCAGGTATAAATTTTTCATACTTCTTACTCCAGAACGCTCGATGAAGTTCATAGATGGCTTCCCGTTCTGCCCTGCTTCTAATTGGTCGTTTTGCTGTTTCCATATGCTTCTGTTTTTAAGCTTTTACAAAGGTCACTCACACCTCAACCCCTTTCAAAATTTTAGACTCAAGACACTCTCAAATCGTCAGGAAAACCTTACAAACAAGCTCCCAAGGCCATTTTATCACTAATATTTTTAGTTGAATAAATACTAAAATATTTAGTAAAATGGCATTATGTTTGTCTCCCTGCTTTTGTGAAAATGAGAGTACTGGCCTTAAACACACTGCAATCAGAGATCCTCGCCATGCAGGGCTTACGCCCCGCCCAAAACCCCCTTGCCGACCTCTCCCTCGGCCCACTCCGATACTCATTTCCAAACCACTCCTTTCCCACCGGCGCCATCCACGAATTCATCACCGATAACAAGGAAACATCCGCCGCTACCAGCGGCTTCATCGCCGCACTGCTCACCTCACTCACAAAAAATAAAGGAACCACCCTCTGGATCAGCCCTTCCCGTAAACTGTTCCCACCCGCACTCAAATCATTCGGCATCCAGCCCGACCATTGCGTATTCGTCGACATCAAAAAAGAAAAAGACATCCTATGGGCCATGGACGAAGCGCTGAAATGCGATGCACTCTCTGCCGTCGTTGCCGAAATGAGTGAGCTCAGCTTCACCGAATCGCGCCGGCTCCAGCTCGCCGTCGAAAAAAGTAGGGTCACCGGCTTCGTGCTCCGAACAAACCCACGAAAGATCAATACCACTGCATGCGTATCGCGATGGAAGATCTTCCCAACACACAGCGAACCGACCGACGGAATGCCAGGCGTCGGATGCCCTCAATGGAAAGTAGAGCTGCTCCGAATAAGGAACGGTAAGCCCGGATCATGGGAACTGCAATGGAACAAAGGCAAGCTCAACGAGATCATTAAAGAAAATATTCAGCACCAGGATGAAGCGCCGTTACGTGTCAATATGGTTTAAAGATCTCGCCATCGATTGGTTCTCGCGACAACAGCCCGGGCTTCGCAAGCAACCTTTCGTTCTCCGAACACCCATGCGCGGCAGGATGATCGTTACAGGCGTAAACCCGATCGCTTCGAAAGCAGGCATCGGTATTGGAATGGTGCTCGCCGATGCACGAGCTCTCGTACCAGGCCTGCAGGTACTCGACGATAAACCAGATCTTCCAGCAAGATTGCTTAAAAAGCTGGGCGAATGGTGCATCCGATTCACACCCGGTGTCATGGCCAATGAACCCGACGGACTTTTATTCGATGTAACAGGCTGCTCTCATTTATGGGGTGGCGATCAAAAATATATCGATGACATCACAAACAAATTAACAATACGCGGTTACAATGTTCGCGTTGCCATCGCCGATACCATCGGCACCGCATGGGCAACAGCACGATTTGGAAAAGACCTGGTTGTAAAAGAGAACGCTTCTTTAGAAGCCATTCTTCCATTGCCTCCCGAATCTCTCCGCATCGATCCGATAGTCTCAGATCGATTGCACCGGCTCGGACTTCATCGCATCGGTCAGTTCATATCCATGGCACGGCCAACTCTTAGAAAAAGATTCGGTCAACCCCTGCTCGATCGTATCGACCAGGCAATCGGTAAGCAAGCCGAGATCATTCAGCCAATACAACCTATCGAACCATACCAGGAACGATTGCCTTGTATGGAACCGATCGTTACTGCAACCGGCATCGAGATCGGGTTGGAGCAAGTACTAACATCGTTATGCCAGCGACTTCACGATGAGCAGAAAGGCCTTCGTTCAGCCGTGTTCAAATGTTATCGCGTCGATGGTAAGTTGTCGCAGATCTCTATTGCCACAGGAAGGCCATCGTGCAACATAAAACACATCTTCAAGCTGTTCAGCCTTAAGATCGCAAACATAGAGCCCGACCTGGGTATTGAGCTCTTTGTGATCGAAGCTCCTGTTGTCGAAGATCATATACCGCAACAGGAGAAATTCTGGGATAGCGCGGGCGGACTCGAAGACGTGCGGCTTGCGGAACTCGTGGACCGGTTGGCGGGAAGGATCGGCGCCGATGCCATCTACCGTTATCTCCCTGCCGAACATTACTGGCCCGAAAGATCTTTTCGCAAGGCAACATCTCTTGTTGAAAAACCAACAACAGATTGGAGAACAGACAGGCTTCGTCCACTGCAGATCTTACCTGAACCGGAAAAAATTGAAGTAACAGCGCCGATCCCCGATTATCCACCGATGCTGTTCTTATACAAAAACAAGATCCATAAGATCGTGAGGGCAGATGGGCCTGAGCGCATCGAACAGGAGTGGTGGCTTCAACAGGGTCAGCATCGCGACTACTATTGCGTGGAGGATGAAGAGGGCTGTCGCTATTGGATCTTTAGATTGGGACATTACCATGATAAAATATATCAGTGGTTCATTCATGGTTTTTTCGCTTGATAGATGGAATATACAGAGCTGCAGGTTACGACGAATTTCAGTTTTCTAAGAGGTGCATCGCATCCCGAAGAGATGGTTATGCAGGCTGTGAACTTTGGTTATCCAAAGATCGCGATCACAGACCGGAATACATTTGCTGGTATTGTTCGTGCACACATAGCTGCACGCAAACATAATATCAAGATCATTCCAGCCTGCCGCCTCGATATACTCGATGGCCCGTCGTTACTGGCGTTCCCAACCAATAAGTATGCATACGAGAGGATCTCTTCACTGCTAACGATTGGAAATTTTCGGGCAGAGAAAGGGGAGTGTTTTTTGTATAAGAAGGATGTATACGAACATCGTGAAGGTTCGAAGTTTATTGTTGTTGATGCAATAAATGAGCTGGAAGAGTTGGAAGAGTATAAAGATGTGTTCGGGAAAGATCTTTACATAGCTGCCACGCGATACTATAATGGCGACGATGCCAAAACACTGTATCGAATATCGCGAACAGGCATTAAAATGGTTGCAACCAACGATGTTCACTATCACATTCCAGAAAGAAGAGAGTTACAAGATGTAGTTACCTGTGTTCGCGAGAAGTGTACGATACATAATGCCGGCTTTCGTCTGCATCCGAATGCCGAACGATATCTCAAACCCCGATCGGAGATGGAACGATTGTTTCGTCAGTACCCCGATGCTATTCGAAGAACTATGGAGATTGCCGAAGCCTGTATTTTTTCTCTTGATGAACTGAAATACGTATATCCTAAAGAAGTAACTCCGCAAGGTCAGTCACCCCATCAATATCTTACCGATCTCGCATGGAAGGGTGCCCATGATATCTATGGCGAGATCATACCGGATAAGATCAGGAATAATATAAAACACGAGCTCGCATTTATGGAGCAGATGAATTATGCACAGTATTTCCTTACCGTGTTTGACATCGTAAACTTCGCACGTTCGAAGGGAATACTCTGCCAGGGGCGGGGCTCTGCTGCGAACTCGACAGTTTGTTATTGTCTTGGTATTACTTCGGTAGATCCATCCAAGTTCGACCTGTTATTCGAGCGATTTATTTCTTCTGCTCGCAATGAACCTCCCGATATCGATGTAGACTTCGAGCACGAACGCCGTGAGGAGGTGATCCAATACATTTATGAAAAGTATGGCCGCGACCGCGCTGCTATCGTGGCCACCGTGACGCAGCAACATCATCGCGGGGCCATTCGTGATGTTGGTAAGGCCATGGGACTTTCAGTCGATACCATCACCAGGCTTTCGGGAACGATCTGGGATTTCAGCGACGATTGGGTGGAGGGCGGCATGCTTGCAGAACAGGGATTCAATCCTAACGACCCCAATCTCCTGAAGACACTTCAGCTAACCGGACAGTTCATGGGTTTCCCCCGGCAACTTGGTCAGCATACTGGTGGCTTTGTGATAACGGAAGGTAAGCTCGCTCACTTGTGTCCTATACTTAATGCGCGTATGGAGGACCGTACGAACATAGAGTGGAATAAAGACGATATCGAAGCTTTGGGTTTTCTGAAAATAGATGTGCTTGCCCTTGGGATGCTCACCTGTATCCGCAAAGCGTTCGACCTTGCCAAAGATCATTACGGACTTTCATTAACGCTCGCCAATATTCCCCAGGACGATCCCGCTGTTTATGAAATGGTCAGTCACGCCGATACGATCGGTGTCTTTCAAATAGAGAGCCGTGCCCAGCAGTCGATGCTGCCAAGGTTGCGTCCTAGGAATTTTTATGATCTCGTTATCGAGGTGGCTATTGTGCGACCAGGCCCCATCCAGGGCGACATGGTTCATCCTTACTTAAGACGACGGAACGGCGAAGAGAAGGTAGAGTATCCATCACCTGAATTAAAAGAGATCCTTGGACGAACGCTTGGTGTTCCGTTGTTCCAGGAGCAGGCTATGAAGATCGCCATTGTTGCTGCCGGATTTACGCCTGCCGAAGCCGACGAGCTTCGGCGAAGCATGGCGACTTTCAAAGCGAAGGGCGTTGTTGCGGCATTCGAAAAGAAACTGATAGGTGGAATGATGAAGAACGGTTATACAGAAGAGTATGCGAAGAGAGTTTTCCGACAACTGGAAGGTTTTGGAAGTTATGGTTTTCCTGAAAGTCATGCGGCAAGCTTTGCATTGCTGGTATATGTTTCGTCGTGGCTCAAGTGTTATTACCCGGATGTTTTCGCATGTGCGTTGCTCAATAGTATGCCGATGGGATTCTATCAACCGGCGCAGATCATCAGCGATGCACAGAAGCATGGTGTGGTTGTAAATCCTGTTGATGTCAATTTTTCTAATTGGGACAACAGGATCGAAGAGAAAAATACATTGCGATTAGGTTTCAGACAGGTAAAGGGACTTCGTGAGGATGATATTAAGATATTGGTTGATAATCGTGCCAACCGTCATTACCCCGAAGGGGTAACCCCCAGGTTAGAAGGATACTCCTCGATTCACGATCTCCGCAAGGCTGGCGTAGCCGAAGCTGCTCTGGAACGTTTAGCGGATGCCGACGCATTTCGTTCAATGGGTCTCGACAGGCGACAAGCATTGTGGGAGGTATCTACACAGGAGCGGCCTATGCCAGTGTTGCCGGATAAGCAACCGGAAGCGCAGGTGTCGTTGCCACAGATGTCGCTACAAGAGCACGTGGTACAAGACTATGCTTCCACGGCATTGTCGTTGAAGGCTCACCCGGTGAGCTTTGCGCGTGAGCAACTCGACAGGTTTGGGATCGTTCCCTCTTCGAAGCTCGCTGATCTGAAGGATGGAGCGCCGGTGAAGACGGCTGGTTTAGTTTTAGTGCGACAGCGTCCGGGAACGGCAAGCGGCATTTGTTTTATTACGATCGAAGACGAGACCGGCACAGCAAACCTTGTGGTGTTCAGGCAACTTTTTGATAAATACAGAAAAGAGATCCTTCAGTCTACTTTATTGATGGTAGAAGGAAAATTGCAAAAGGAGGGGGAGGTGATCCACGTGATCGTAAGCAGGTGTTTTAACTTTAATAAGTTATTGAAGGGAGAAGTTAATACGAACTCAAGAGATTTCAGGTAATCGAATCGTTTTCACCATTCCGAATGCTTTCGAAAAGCCGAACTGTGCATAGAAAGGTTCGAGATTTTCTCCTGTATATAATCCGACCAGGCTTTTCGGTATTCCATTCTTATCAATCCAGTTTACGAGATCTTTCATGAGAGCCGTTCCGACTCTTTTCCCTTGCCATTCTTTTTTTACCATTACGTCTTTGATGTAATAGAAGTTTGCATTGTCGCTGATCACCAGGGCACAGCCGACGGTCTCATTTTTGTCTTTATCGATGGCAATTACAGAATATACCGGTGCCATCAATTGATCTTTGATGTGTGCCATGTTGATCGAATTTGTCCAACCCACGGAATGATGCAGTGCTATAAATTCTTCGATGGTGGGCCGGCCTTCTTTGATAAGGATGTTTTCGGGGAACGCGACTGATTTCTTCCGCTGATTGGCGTGTCCCGAGAAAACGACATAGTAGCCGTTGATATCTTTTACGATATATTCGTCCATACCCCAGGGGCGATTTTGCAGCGGCTCAACGATTTCAGCCTTATTCTTTTGGTGGATCTCATATAGTTGGGCGATATATTTCACCCGGATCCATATAAAGTTGCCGACAGAATTTTTTGCCCGCTCGGCATTTGTTGTGAACTGCAGATAGGTGTTACCCCACGACACGCCACCGTGATAAGTTGGGTCGCCATATACCCATTGGTTTGGAAAACCGAGTACGTCTTGCCAGTAACGAATGGTTGCAGGCACGTCAGGCACAGCAAGCACAGGCTCAACGTGGTCGAGAATGGGCTGTTGATCGAATGGAATGGCACTCATTTTGAGGAATTTTTTTTATGAAAGCGATCAAATTATTTTGTCTGATCCTGTTTTTTGGAAGCTGCGGTTTTTTCAAGGACTACACTAAAGATAATCAATGGTCGTACTTCGAGGAATGGGATACACAAACAGATTCTAAGATCGATAAGAATGAGTTTGTGGCCGGCTGTGTGAGAGACGGATTTGTTGAGAAGAATAATACAGCGGCGGCCGATCCGATGTTTGCCCGCGCCGACGAGAACCAGGATGGTTTCCTGAGTGGTCTCGAATTCTATCGGTGGAAGATCAAAATGTAGGCTTCGTTAAATAATCATTACGAAGCGCTTCACATCTTTTTAGAGACATCCACGAGCACTAAATTTAATCATGATAAAAATGGTGGTGTTCGACATGGCCGGAACGGTGGTCGATGAAGACAATGTTGTCTATAAAACCTTGCACAAGGCTTTGGAGAATGGCGGAGTTCACGTCACACTCGACCAGGTTTTAGCCGATGGAGCCGGCAAAGAAAAATCGAAGGCGATCGCCGACATCGCAATGAAGTACGATCCCTCAAGATCTGAATACGACGTCGAATCGATGTACCACAACTTTGTTGTGTTGCTCGACCAGGCCTATGAGAACCTGCATGTTACACCAATCGCTGGAGCCACCGACATCTTTAAAGAGCTAAAGAGGATGGGCGTTTACCGGATACTGAACACCGGCTATAATAAGAAGACTGCGATGCAACTTATATCGAAGCTCGGCTGGGAAAAAGACCTCGACTACGACGACATCGTTACTGCTTCGGATGTTCCGAAGACGCGTCCCTTTCCCGATATGATCTTCATGGCAATGGAGCTCATGGGGATCAGCGATGCCGGTACCGTTGCAAAGATCGGCGATTCCGCGATCGATGTGGAGGAGGGAAAGAATGCGGGGTGTGGCCTTACCGTGGGAATTACAACAGGAGCGCATACACGTCAACAGCTTGCGGCCGCCAATCCCGATTACATTATTGATCGCCTTTCCGAGTTGCTTCCCCTGGTGAAGAAAGGGTGAGATTGTCATATAAAATTCTTTTATTGTGGGATGCAGAAGCAAAAATGGCTAGACACAGCTATTATTATCTTCTTTTGGTTGCTTGTCAACTTCAACCTGTATTCGAAAAATGGCATTAAGATCGTTGCGGATAGTGAACGATATCTTGAATACGGACGCGGACTAATGTCCGGTTTCTACATCGATAGTTTTAATTTTTGGTACATAGGCTATAGTGCTTTTATTGCTTTATGCGGTGGTGATATATTCACCATTATTATCGCTCAATACACTTTAAGTTTATTAGCTGCGTTTGCACTCTATCACGCAGCTTTGATTCTTTGGGAAACACGAAGGACTGCAGAGTTTATAGCTATATTATTTCTTTGTTTCAGAGATATCCACCAATGGAATTCATACATTCTTACCGAGTCGATCTATACAAGCTTCATCTGCTTTTCTGTTTACGGATTGGCACTGATCTATAGAGGTGAGCGTCGCTGGTATTTTTTGCTATTGATCGCCTTCGTGATCTTATTCACTTCATTCATTAAACCAACGGGCATTGCATTATTTGGTGCGTTAATGATCGTATTAATTTTGCAACTGGAGAATCTTTCACTTCGGATCTCGTGTGTTGTTGTTTTGTCGATCGCTTCCTGGTTCTTATTGAACAAAATGCTGTCAAATTACCTGGTCATCGAAAGCTACCGTAAGGGCGAGGTTATTTATGCTGGGATATTTGTTGATACACCAGCAGATATTTACGATCCACCTGCCTCGGATCCGCCAATCATCAGAATACTATCTTTCATTTTTCATCATCCGATCTACTGGACTAAACTGTTCCTGTATAAAGCATATTATTTATTGATGCATACCCGACCGTTTTGGTCTAAAGTCCACAACACGGTCTCGATTGTCTATCTTTTGATCGCATACGTGTCTTTTATTGCGGGCATCCGATCCAAAACAATTAGTCGCGACGTCGTTATTTTTACGCTAACATTCCTGTCAATCCACATCCTGAGCGTTGGTATGACGTCGGACGATTGGGACGGCAGGTTTTTGATTCCGATGCTTCCTGTTATTTTTATTTTTTCTGGACATGGCCTTACAACCTGGCGATATCGAAACCGCACTGAATAGCTACCGGGAAACGAGGAAGCTCCTGTCCCCGTTGGTAGACTTCGTTATCGACAATATGCTGAGCGATATCGATCTCAACATGTGTCGTATTTTCGACGACGATGAGGCGGTTGCCATACAGCTCGAGTCGTCCACCCGCAATGTGATCCCTATACTATTTGTATTCTGGCTCGACAACGACCGGTTCAGCCTGTTCATAGAAGACAAAGAGATAATCGACGACTATGTGAACGACGACTCCGAGGTTCAGAAAACCCTTTTATGCACCAGCACGGTCTTACGCAATGAGATCTTTCGTGTGCGTCATACTCGCGGTGGAAAGATCCGCAAAGTTGCATATACGTACTCTACCATCAAGGAGAACGGTGCCATCGAGAAGTACGAAGACCAAAGTGTCGTTGGTTTGTCGATGCCATGGAACCGCAATGAAAGATCGGAACATCTCTTTGAACCATGGATCGTCAACAAATGAGGAACAATTTCAACCAGGAGGCTAAAGTCATTTGGTTCACAGGTCTTTCCGGATCTGGTAAGACCACACTCGCCACGCTACTGGAGGAGAAGCTCAGTGCCGATAACTACAAATGTTGTTTGCTCGACGGCGATGTGATCCGTAAGGGACTCAATAAAGATCTCGGATTCTCCGACGCTGATCGTAAAGAGAACGTCCGTCGCATCGCCGAGGTATCGAAACTGTTCATCGACTCCGGTATCATCGTCCTCTCAGCTTTTATTTCTCCGTTTGCATCGGATCGGGCCAGCGTTCGTAGCATCGTTGGGCCACAAAATATGATCGAAGTTTTTGTGGACTGTCCTCTCGAAGTTTGTGAACAACGCGACACCAAGGGGCTTTATAAGAAAGCCAGGTCGGGGGAGTTAAGGAATTTCACGGGCATCAGCTCTCCTTACGAAAGACCTGCAAATCCTGACATCACCATCACAACCAATTCGCTTAGCGTCGATCAGTCACTAGATATTCTCCTGAAAAAAGTGCTGCCTAAGATCAGGCTCACCTGACAATCGAAATGAATCCTTTGTAGTCGCGGTCTTCACACATGGCGTTGCGAAGAATATAATAATAGACGCCGGCGGGTTGCTCTTCGCCATCCCAGTCGCCGGTATAGCCCTTCTTTCGATATACGGTGTTACCCCAGCGATTAAGGATATCGATATTCCAGGTGCTGTTATCAAGGCCGATAATTTTAAATGACTGGTTCCTGGTATCGCCATTAGGGGTTATCACATTCGGTATCATCGTCAGCGGACCCTGTATTCGCACCGTATCCATTACGCGCGACAAGCAAGCAAATGTATTGATGGCGCGTCCCATCACAACATGCAAGCCGGGATCGTCGAGTGTTGTTTCAAAAGTTGCCCCGCTGCCTTGCTCAATTCCGTCGATCCACCAATCGTATGCAACAATGTCGTCGCCTTCCGTCGATGCCTTCATCGAGATAGGTTCTCCGGCTTTTATGCAAGTCGGTGATATTGATATAGTGAACGCCGTGGTATCCTTAACGAAGAGTGAGACTGCTCCATCGGCAAGATTTTCACAACCCTGTGCGTCGATCAGGAGCAGGGCAGGAGTGAACGTGCCTACCGATGCATAGGCGTGTGTTGCTTCGCCGTCTGTTGTCTCTTCTACATTTCCATCGCCGAAGTCCCACTTAAGCATGACGGCATTCGTAACGGTTGCCGTGAAGTTCACGAGATCACTCGTGCAAAGCTCAGTCTTTTCCGGCGAGAAATTGCCGGTCGGGCCGCCAACAGATACAAACTGACTTGCCGTCTTCGAGTCGACGCATCCGTTCTTATCTTTTACAGTGAGCTTTACATCGAAATTTCCTGGCTTCAAATAAACGTTGGCAGGATCTTGCAACGTCGATTGACCGCCATCACCGAAGTCCCATTGCCATTCTTCTATATTGGATTCGGATTCATCACTGAAGATCGCAGTAAATGGGGGACACGCACCCGATGGCGATGCCACGCTAAAATCAGCTGTCGGTTTTTCTATAATGATGAAATCTTCTTTAACGAGCTTCTTCTCGCATCCAAAAGCATCCGTAGCAAACAGTGCAATGTCGTACGAGCCGGTCTCGGTATAAACGATGGAAGGCGCTTCGAAGTCGGCACGTCTTCCATCACCGTAATCCCATTCGTAGATGACTGCGTTTGTAGTGGTGTTGGCAACCTTTACGAGGTCGTCAGGACAAAACTCGTTCTTCGTAGTCGTGAAGCCAGGGATCGGATTTGTAAATACGACGGCGCCACCTTTCGAGAACAGGCAGGTTCCTTCAGGACTCGTAACTTCCAGGGTCACGGAATATTCACCGAGCTCATCGTAAACGTGAACAGGCTCTTCGTCTGTCGACGTGTCTCCATCGCCGAAGTCCCATAACCATGATGTTGGTGGTGGTGTACCGGTCGAGAGATTTTCGAACGGCACCGTGAACTCGTCGCACGTGCTGGTTGCGCTGAACCGGAAGTCGCCCTCCATGTCGAGTACTTTGATCGGGATGGACTTACTGTCCTGGCAACCGTCGCTATCAGTCACTGTAAGTTTGGCTGTGTAATCGCCTGCGGTCCTGATCCTGACGGTTGGGTTCGGATCTGGAGACGACTGTCCCGCTATATCCCATTCCCATATCGAAACGGCATGGGAGTCGTCTGTGAATGTAAGTGGGGCGCCCTTACATGGCCGGTCGGTGTTTACTTCGAAGTCTGCATTTATTTCCTGGATGTGTACTGTCTGTTTGTATTGCGAGAGACATCCTGTTGTAAGATTCCTGCCGAGTAATATCAGGTTGTAAGTGCCTTCCTGTGTGTATCGATGACTTGTAAGATTCGCGTCGGTCGATTCGTTTCCGTCTCCAAAATCCCATCGCAGATCATCGTAGTTTGTGGAGAGATTTTGGATCGAAACATTGTATGGATCCCCACATCCTTTTGCCATTTCATATTTTACATATGGGTCTAAAATGGTGATCGCATTCACGATCTCTTTTTCGGCAGAACAACCTGCATTCTTCGCAATGAGCTTGACACTATATACGCCAGGCTTTTCATATTCGTGAGATGTAACTTTTCCTGTTCCGACTTCGTCGTCTCCAAAAAACCAACAGTAGGTATCTGCTTCCGATGTTGCCGAGAACTGTATCGTAGAAAGCGTGCACGCCTCAGTTTTGCTGATCGTAAAATTGGCTTGCGGAGCTACGTCTTTCACCTGCACAAAATTCACGGTCGTCTCGGAACATCCTTTGTCGTTCGTTGCGGTTAGCGACACCTGGTAAAGGCCTTTCGTTGTGTAGGTGTGTGGAACAACCGTCGTGCTTGTCGATGTTCCTCCATCTCCGAAATCCCATTGCACAGTGTAAGGACCGGACGAAGTTGTTTGGTTCTCGAATGTCAGCGTGAAAGGAGCACAGCCCGACAACGATGGGGCGCCCGGCTCGCAACTCTGCTGGATCTCTGGCGTGAATCTCGGGCTTGGGTTTGGTGGAACAAAGACATCCGATTCTGTCGAAGCGCTGCATTCAGCAGCATCGTAAGCGATCAGCTTCACATGCTGAAGTCCATATCGCTTGAATGGGCTTACAACAACTTGCCCCGCCAATGTCTCTTCGTCTTCTATGATCCATTCGAGCCTGCTCGCATTTTGTGAGGTGCTTCGTAGCGTGAGCTTATAGTCGCAGGCAATATCATAATCGAACGACGGCACTGCTGGCGAAGCCACAAGCACAGTCTTCTTCACGACTGAATTACACGCGTGATCCAACAATAGCGCTGTAAGCGTGATCGTATAAGTTCCAGGAATACTATACGTGTGGGTTGGGTCATTAATATGTGAATCAGATCCGTCTCCGAAATTCCACGTAACCGAAGTGGGAGGGTCGTCAGACTCCAGCTCGAAATCTATCGGTGTACCAAGACAAACTTTCGTAGTCGACATATCGAAGTCGAGGCCACCCTCACTGCCGGCGTTAACTATAATCGAGAAAGTTTGTTCGCAACCACCAACATCCTTCGCTTTCAACTTCACTTCGTATGATCCACTGTTATTATAAGTGTGCGATGGATCTTTGGCAGTACTCGTCTGCCCGTCGCCGAAGTCCCATTGAAAAGTAAGGCCTTGCCCGGTCGATTGATTTGTGAATTGAAATGCTGCCGGCAACGTACAAACCGATTGATGATCGGGCACGAACTTCGCCGTGGGACCCAGCACATTGATCGGTGTTGCAGTACTCTTAAGCTTCGTGCAACCGAACTCGTTGCGAACACTCAACGACACCGTTTTATTGCCTGGCGTTTGAAATGTATGCGATGGATTGGCCGATGTGCTCGTGGCACCGTCTCCAAATACCCAGAACCAACTGTCTATTGCACCCGATGCCGTCGACGTCTGATCTTTGAACTTAACGGTCAACGGCGCGCAACCCGAAGTCTTATCGAACGAAAAATCTACAGCCGGGTAATCGTGAACAATAATATAAGCCGACCGGATACGGGTACTTGGACTGCCACTGCCATTTCTTACGGTCAGGGTTACATCGTAAACGCCAGGCGCTGTGAACACCGCCTCGGGGTCCTGAAGCGTGGACGTATTGTTGTTGCCGAAATTCCAGGACCAGTTGGTGATCGTACCGGTAGAGGTGTCTTCAAACTTAACGGTAAGAGGAAAGCATCCTTCCGTTACGTTCGACGTGAAGTTGGCTGTCTGCGAGAACGTAGTCTGCACACTGAGGAGCAACGCGGCTAAAGCGAAGGCGGCCGGGGTAATTCGGGAGAACACGAGGAATGTCTTTAGACCTTGGGGTATAGATCGTGAACGCCCCGAAAGGTAACACCCCGAATCCGATTATTTTACGGCTGTATCACCCCGATATTTGAAGAAAAGATTGATCCACGCCACCCTCGACAAGCGAAAGTTCAACGGGGTAAGAGCTATGGAGACCAGGGTGACGCAGAGCACATACGTCCACACACCGGGATCGATCGTGAAACGAAGAAGAAGGAACACCCCCACGAATATTGCAACCTGTACCGCGTAGCTGAAGTACATGGCTCCGAAGTAGTAAGCTGGTTCGGGGTTGAAGTCGAGCCCGCAAACGGGGCATACTTTGTTCATGACGGAAAACTTCGGGCTGAAGGTCCGGTAAGTGAACATGTTACCCTCCTGGCACCTGGGGCACTTTTGATGGATAACGCTGTAGAGTTTGGTTCCTTTGGCAAACATGGTGTACGAATTTTTGTTTTCTCACGGAATGCACGGAAATCATGGAAACAAAAGGCAGTCTATTCCGTGGCTTCCGTGCTTTCCGTGAGAAATCATTTACAATAATAACGCAATTCTGCTCATAGAAGGTCCTTACAAATCGTCTATTGAATAGGGCGAATTGTACCTTTGTTCACCCCGTAAATTATTAATCATGAGAAAAGTCGAGGTCACTGCGCTCATTTCGACGAGCCCCGATCGCATTGTCAGCGCGTTTATGCAGCAGGAAATGCTTCAGGGCTGGTGGAATGTCGAGAGGTCCCTTATCGAAGCGAGACCAGGCGGACTGTATGTTCTTGGGTGGGACATCAGCGACAAGGGCTTTGGATATTTATCGACCGGGACGATCAAGACGTATAAGCCGGACACCATTCTCGAGATCGACAACTACTTATACTGCAATCCGCAGAAGCCATTCTTCGGGCCGATGACACTTACAGTGAGGGCGAGTTCGAAAGGCGAACGAAAGTCGGAGATCTACTTGTGCCAGGATGGCTATCGCGATGGCGCCGACTGGGATTGGTATTATAACATAGTGAAGCAAGCGTGGCCTGTTGTGATCGATAATTTGAAGACATACCTGGAGGGCGAATCGGCGAGGCCCTGAAAATCGCCGAATTTGAGGTCGTTTCGAAGATTTTTTATTTCAATGTTAAGTTTTTATTACGAACCTTAACATTCTTGTAACAAGATTTAGTTTTGCTAAGGGTCAATTTTTCAAACACTCTCTATCTCATTTTCTATGAAGAAAGTATCGAAATCAGAAATTAAACAGGCTGTTGAAACTGCTATCACCGGTGTCCTTGAAAAGCTGGAAGTATCCAAGCCGTCAAAGAAAACAAGGAAGGCCATAAGCAAGATCTCGAAGAAGATCAAAGGCGATTGGAAGAAGCAAGCGCGTAAGAGCCAAAAGGCGGGTAAGGCTGCCAAGAATGGCAAAGCGCATTCAAAAGCTGAAGCTGCCGCCGCATAAGATTTCCCCAACTGTCATTACCCCGCTTGTCGGGTAATCACCGATTTTGCTAACTAAGCTAAATGCCCTGTTCTATCGGGGCTTTTTTATTTTGCAGCAACTGAATTTTTTGCGAAGCCACGAGACTCAGTATCGTGAACGACGTGAACAGGTAAAATCCAAGCTGTAAGCTTGACTTGTTCGTGGTAAGTATATCGAGATTGGACGAAATGCTTTCCAGTTGCCGAAGCTGATCGGAGATAATACCACCGAACCCAATGTATGCCATAAAGATGGCCACCACCATTACGTCGGCCATCGACCACTTACCGGTCTTGAACACAATAAAGTTCATGACGCCGTTTGCCCGTATCGAAGGCACATAGATGTAGACAACCGAACAGATCAGCTTCGCCGCCGGGAACAACACGCTGAAGAGCAATACCAGCACCCCAACCAGCAGCACGTCGATACGACCTTGTGTGAACATCAATCTCACAACCTCAAGGATACTTTTGCTCTTATAATAGAGCACCTGGTCGATGAACTCGATCTTTTCTCCCAGCAATGTGAGACTGATCGAAGATATCCGCGCATCGATCTCGATCATAGGCAGCAACACACCAAATACCAATAAGCTGAAACAAGTTAGTATCAACAGAAGGTACTCGAGGTTGCTGATGTTCTTCGCGAAGACGATCCATACCATGAACGCACCGATGATGCCGAGCAGAGTGTACTTCCATATATTGGTGTCGATCGCTTCGATCTGCTCATATAAACCCGTAACGGTCGCCTCGCGGGTTTCATATTTATACTTGGCGATGATGTTGTTAAATGTGGTGTAGTCCACCTGTGCGAATGTGTTCGCAGCATATTCGTCGAGCTTTTGGATAATGAAGCCCTTCACTTTTTCCCTGTTGGCAGGATTGTTCATGAACTCGAGCACCTGGTCGGTAAGTTGTGGTATGAACGCCCTGATCTTTCCGAAGATGTCGACCGACTCGGCGATCATTAGCTGCATCGATCCCGCAACGGAACCTGAGTTCTGTTCTTTGTAAAATCTCTGAAAGTCATCGATGGCCCTGTTCAGGAACGCCTGGATGTCGGCTCTCATCTCTTCGCGGCTGCCGCCCTGGACATTCAGCTCATCTACCTTCTTTCGGATAAGGTCAGACAAGATCCTTCGCCACTCGTCCACGTTGAACATCCCGTACTTCACCTTCGATAGTTCTATAACGTCCTCTTTCATAGCACGTTTCCGCGACTCAGCCTGGTAAATAATTGCCCCGATAACAACGGAGGCAAGGAGGACGAATAGGGCTATGATCGATCGCATGGTGGGTATTGCACTTGTAAGTTAGCAAGGCTGCACTCTGTTTGCGACGCCTGGCAGTGACTTTTGTTACAATCCCGTTCGTGTATTCGGTTTTCTTTATTCGTTTAATGTGAGTAAATTTCGATACCCGAATGCTGCTTAAACGTTCCATCTCGATCCTGCTCCTCGCACTGTTTTTATTCAACACCGTTGGATATTATGGTGTGTATGAAGCTCTTCGGGCCAAGGCCAACAGCGGTCTCATCGAGCGATTGGACGCCAATGACTTCAACGAAGACGAGACGATCACCATTAAGATCCCTATTTCTATCCCATACCAGTCGGATTGGTCGGGATTCGAACGTGTGGACGGTGAGTTCGTGAGAGATGGAAAGTTCTACAATCTCTTAAAACAAAAGATCGAACAGGACACCTTGATCATCGTTGCTGTAAGAGACCATGAAGAAGCATCGTTGTTCGAATCGTTGGTCGATTTCGTTCAATCAAATACCGATACGCCCATCTCCCAAAAGGCTGGTAAACTCATCGACAGTTTTTCAAAAGATTTTTTGTGCACAATCAACGAGCTCGCCAATGCGAGTGTCGGTTGGATGATTGAATCCTCTCAAACGCTTTTACAAAGCACAGTTTCAACGGTCTTTCTTCGCATTCACACCCCTCCGCCCAGGTAATAGGAATCCGTTCGCGATACCTATTATTTATTATTTCAACTAAAACAAATGCTAGATTTTAACAGCACGAAAAAATTCGTGTTGCGTGGCATTATGCTATCGTTGATGGCATTGCTACTTGCAACATGCGAAAAAACTAATTGCCATGATGAAATGGTTTCGTTGTTAACACAAACCAGGAGGGCAGTTACGGTAGCACAGAACGACTTCAGTCCGGATGCAAAGCTGATATTCATGGATTCTTTGTTAAAGATCCCGCACAGCACACCGGCCCAGATCGTTTACTGCAAATACCTGAAGGCGAATATCTTAATGGAGCTCGGTCGTGAGCAAGAAGCAACGACGTTGTTTGAGTCGATCATCGACCAGGTGAACTATTCACAACTCGGACTT
Organism: uncultured Ohtaekwangia sp.; assembly: GCA_964490505.1. Classification (GTDB taxonomy): domain Bacteria; phylum Bacteroidota; class Bacteroidia; order Cytophagales; family Cyclobacteriaceae; genus ELB16-189. Next base: position 130,750 of record CAZBCP010000009.1, read on the forward strand.
GTACTGAGGGACGTTGCCATCTCTTATTTAAGACAAGGTGAACGAGCGAACTGCATTGCGGGGCACAGTGCAGCATCTTGCATATTACCGATCAATGGCCTCGGCATTCACCAGGATATGACCGGTTCGCTGAAAGCAATCGACGCCTATAAGAAAATGGTCCAACGTAATCCAGGCGATATCGAATCGAAATGGTTGCTTAACCTGGCTTACATGACACTCGATGAATATCCTGAAAAAGTTCCTCCATCTATGTTGATCCCTGATATGGAAGGAGACACGGCCGTCGAGGTGAAACCGTTCACAGATATCGCTGGTGGACTGGTGCTCGACACCAGGAACATGGCCGGCGGCAGCATCGTAGACGACTTCGATAACGATGGCTACCTCGACATCGTTACGTCTTGTATGGATCTCAAAGATCCCATGCACTATTTCCATAATAATAGCGATGGGACTTTTACCGACTTGTCGACGACGTCAGGCCTAAACACCATTAGTGGTGGCCTTAATATGATCCAGGCCGATTACGACAACGACGGTGACAAGGACATATTCGTCTTACGAGGTGCCTGGAAAGGTAAGTATGGCAACGAACCCAACTCGTTGTTGAGAAATAACGGTAACAACACATTCACTGATGTAACAACCATCAGTGGACTGTTATCTTTTCATCCTACGCAAACAGCGACCTGGAACGACTTCAACAACGATGGTTGGCTCGACTTGTTTATAGGCAATGAGACAAATCCCGAAAGGCATCATTTGTGCGAGTTGTTCCTCAGCAATAAGGATGGAACGTTCACAGAAGTTGCTGCGAAGTCCGGTCTCAATATCGATCACTTTGTTAAGGGAGTTACTTCGGGTGACTACGACAACGATGGATGGCAGGATGTATTTCTCTCGACGATGAGTGGTGGCAGGTTCCTGCTGAAGAATATGGGGATATTTAATGGCTACCCGGTCTTCAAAGATGTGACGATGCAGGCGAACCTCCACAAAGAAGAGAACAGGACCTTTACAACGTGGTTCTTTGATTACGACAACGATGGCTGGCTCGACATTTTTGCTTGCGACTATACATTTCAGAAGTCATTAGCGTTTTATGCCGCCGCCGAGAAACTTGGACTCGAGGAGGGCATGCCCGACAAGATCCTGCTGTACCACAATAATCATGATGGAACATTCACGAGTGTGGCAAAGGATCTCGGTGTTAATAAAGTTACATACGCCATGGGCGGAAACTTCGGAGATATCGACAACGATGGATATCTCGACATGTATTTGGGAACAGGCAATCCTAATTACCAGTCCCTTGTTCCGAATAAGATGTATAAGAACATGGGTGGTAAGGCTTTTGCCGACGTCACTTATGCGGCACGTGTCGGCCATTTGCAAAAAGGCCATGGTGTTTCTTTTGCTGATATGGACAACGATGGCGACCAGGATATCCACATCGAGATGGGAGGGGCTTTCGAAGGCGACGCATATCCGAATTCATTTTTCCTGAATCCAGGTCAGAATGATAATCACTGGATCTCGATCAAGCTTGACGGCAATAAGTCCAATCGCGATGCGATAGGGGCACGGATCAGGATCGATATTACAGAGAATGGCGTACGTCGCAGTATTTATCGCGATGTGAATTCAGGTGGAAGCTTTGGTGCGTCGCCGTTACGAAAGGAGATCGGCGTGGGCCAGGCAACAACCATCGATAGTATTGAGATCCTTTGGCCCAGCAAGCTGGTCCAGAAGTTCGAAAATGTAGCGGTCGATCGTTTTATCTGGCTGCGTGAGGGCGACTCGAAGATCGAGGAGATCCAATTGAAAAAGATCGAATGGCAACTGCAGGACCCGCTTTGCCTGCCCACTACGTTATAATAATAATGTAAAAAATTGTCCGTCCCCTCGGCGGACATTTTTCTAGCCCATTTCTTCTACTAAATTTGAAGTAATGAGAAAGACATACCTCGGGGAACTGGAAGAGGTCGTTTTACTAACGGTGGCATTGCTTTATAAAGAGGAGCCGTACGGTGTAGCGATAACCCAAAAGCTGATCGAATTAACCGGTCGCGAGATCAGCATCAGCGCCGTGCACGCAACATTGCATCGGTTGGAGGAGAAGGGATTCCTGAGATCGCAGACTGGTGGCGCCACGCAGGAGCGGGGAGGCCGTCGGAAGAGATTCTTCACATTGACACAAGCCGGCACGAAAGCCATTCGCGAGATCAGGGATCTGCGCGCAACGTTCTGGGATCAAATACCAAAGCTTGCATGAGTAGTCCTCGATGGCCGATAAAGATCCTGAAGCTGTTCTGTAACCCTGAACTGCTCGATGAGATCGTTGGCGACCTGGACGAGATGTATTCATCGTGGATCCGAATGTATGGCGAAAGAAAGGCACGAAGACTTTACATTATTCATTCTATAAAATTCCTGAGGCCATTCATTTTCACAAGATTAAAACGCTCTCCTATGACACTCAATTATTTCAAGATTGCGTGGAGGAATATCACGCACAACAAAGGATTTGCTTCGATCAATGTTGTCGGTCTCACGTTGGGCCTGACCTGTGCTATCATGATCTTTTCGTTGATCAACTATCATTTGAGCTTCGATAATTTTCATGGCGACCTTAGCCGCACTTACCGGGTAGTTGCAGAATACAGGGCCGAGGGCGTTGAGAAATGGGAGTGGACGCCGCAGCCACTGGGGAAGGCATTCATGAATGATTTTGATTTTGCCGAGAAAGTAGCACGCGCTCGTTCTTATAGAACGGTGATCGTGTCGCTTCCCGAAGAAGAAGGCAATAAGAAATTTGAAGAGAGTTGGAATTTTGAATTCGTTGAACCAGCGCTGTTCGAAATCTTTAATTTCGAATTGGTCGCCGGTAAAGCATCTGCACTCGGCGAACCGAACACGGCGATCATAACGCAACAGATCGCACGAAAGTACTTCGGCACCGAAGACGTTCTCGATAAGTTGATCCGTGTGGATTCATACGGCAAGCGCGTCGACTTCCGGATCGTCGGTCTTCTCAAGGACATGCCTAACAACACCGCCTTCACCAGGCAGATCCTTGTGTCGTACCAGAACCTCAAAGATTATAACGAATACTATGCGAGCGACCGGAGCTGGGGCAGCTTCAACAGCGGCATGCAATGTTTCGTGAAACTGAGACCCGGCGTCACGAAAGAGCAGGTCGATGCTGCAATGCCGGCGCTTGTCAATAAATACTACGATGGTGTAGACGAGAAGAACTACGCATTTATGCTACAGCCCATGTCGGAGGTGCACTTCGACACGGATTATGGAGCGAAGTTTAGCTATAGAAACCTCTGGACTTTAAGTATTGCGGGTTTCTTTCTCTTGCTGATAGCATGTATCAACTTTATTAACCTTGCCACTGCGCAGGTATTGAACCGTTCGAAAGAAGTTGGTATCCGAAAGATCCTCGGGAGTCACCGGTCTTACATCTTCATCCAGTTTATTGTTGAGACCGGGATCATTGCGGTGTTCTCCCTTATTATAGCCTGTATGACGTCGCAACTAATGTTGCCCTTGCTGAATTCGGTGATGAAAGAGAAGCTCACGATCAACTTCATGGAACAATGGCAATTAAGTGCCTTCCTTGCCGGGATACTGATCTTTGTGGTGTTCGCTTCAGGTATTTATCCTGCAGTCCTTCTCACAAGATTTCAACCGGCGCGTGTGTTGAAAGAAAAATTCTCCGGAGGCAGCGGCTTCTCGTTGAGGAAGGTTCTGATCGTAGCGCAGTTTGTGGTATCGCAGGTATTGATCATAAGCATGATCGTGATCTATGCGCAGATGAAATATTCGGTAGATGCCGATATGGGTTTCGATCGTGATGCGTTGATCATGGTGCCGATCCCCACTTTTGATAAGACCAGGATCAACACAATGTTTGATCGCGTGTCGCAGCTTCCGGGTGTCCACCAGGTCTCCAGGTGCTTCGAATCGCCCGGTTCAGATTCAAATGCGCTGACCGGCGCTCGTTTTGGCGAACATACCGAAGACGAGGTGTGGGAAGTAAATCTGAAAGATGCCGACGAAAATTATCTTCCGACGTTCAATCTCAAGCTCGTTGCCGGAAGAAATTTACTGCCGGCGGATACCGTACGTGAATTCCTGGTGAACGAAACCTTTGTGAAGAAGCTGGGCGTCGCTTCGCCGGAGGAAGTTATCGGCAAACCGCTCGCTGTTAACGGCGGTACTATGAGAGGCACGATCGAAGGCGTTGTAAAAGATTTTTATACGTATTCTTTTCACGAAGCCATTGGACCGATCTGTATTGCCATCAACTACGAACGTTTCAGGCACCTCGCAGTGAAGGTCGATATGTCGGAGTCTCAGAATATCATTACTAAGATCAGCGCGATGTGGAACGAAACCTATCCCGACCACATTTTCTCTTACCAGTTTCTGGATGAGAAACTCGCGAAATTTTACGAAGCCGACAACGCGATACTAAAACTCGTTGAGATCGCTGCGCTCATAGCGATCATCATCAGTTGCCTTGGATTGTATGGACTCGTGTCGTTCATGGCTGTGCGGAAGACAAAAGAGATCGGTGTGCGAAAAGTGCTCGGCGCAAGTGTTCCGTCGATCCTGTGGTTGTTTGGAAAGGAATTTGCCATTCTAATAGTTGTAGCGTTCGTTGCTGCGGCTCCACTGGCATGGTTAGCAATGGATCGTTGGTTGCAGGCATTCGTTTACAAAATTGATATTTCTCCGTTAAGCTTCGTGTTATCGATAACATTCACGATGGTCGTAGCGGCGATCACTGTAAGCTATCATTCGTTACGATCGGCGCTGGCGAATCCTGCGAGGAGTCTGAGATCGGAGTAGGTTTTAAACACATAGGCACATAGGACACATAGACACATAGAGCACATAGGACACATAGGAACATAGGGAACATAGGGAACATAGACACATAGGCACATAGAATGCATAGCGCACATAGAATTAAAATAGACACGTAGGGACGCTTAGGGTGGCAGTTTGCGATAGAGCTCGCTGACAATAGTCTTTTGGCCTTCTTTAAAAATATTTGTGCAATTGAAGTTGATAAGAATTCCTTTTGGGAGTCCCAGTAATCTCATATACGTCATCAGTTGTGCAGTAGCTATCGCTGGAACTGTAGCTAGGGCTTTTGTTTCCACTGCAATTTGGTTGTTGACCACAAGGTCACAACGCAAGGTTACTCCAATCGAGAGTCCCTTATAAACAACAGGCACTTTCCGTTCAAATTTTACGGACATTCCGTTTGATATCAATTCACGACGGAGGCACTCCTGATAAACTCTCTCAATAAGGCCTGGGCCAATTTCTTTGTGAACCTCGATAGCCGCACCTATTATTTTATAGGATAATTCATCAATACTTTTTTTAGTCATCGGTAGAAATAGAATTACTACCGATAAATACGGATTATTCCGACCTATATCCTCGATGAATTTTTTGCCAACACAGGAAACCCTTACACAATTACCTGAATAATGCATATGCCTATGTGTCTATGTGCCCTATGTGCCTACGTCTCCTATGTGCCTATGTGTCCTATGTTCCTATGTGTCTATGTGCCTATGTGTTTCCCGGCACGATTCTGGACAACATCATCAATCCTGACACATTTGACTTTGAAATCCACGACAACAATCATCGATTCAGTACCCCGGCAGCCCGATATGTCAATTAGAGTCCTTATGCTAGGATGGGAATATCCTCCACACATCGCGGGAGGCTTGGGTATCGCCTGCCACGGACTGTCTCAATCGTTGAAAGAAGAAGGTGTACAAATCACCTTCGTTGTTCCACATCTCACCGGGGATGAAGACGCATCACGGATTAATCTTATCTCCGCAAGCAGCATCCCAATATCTTTGGCATCCTCCCAAACAAATGTTACAACATCTTCGGAAGTCAACGCTACAATTTTGGTTGAGTCTGCTCTTTCATCGTATAACCTGGCTCACATCGACGATTCGATAACAGAATTTCAACATTGGAATAATAAAATACTGACAGAGGTTAATGATGTAGATCATCAGATCTCGCCTTATAAATTCAAGGGTGGCTATGGCAAGGAACTCTTAAAGGAGGTTAGCCGCTATGCCGACGTTGTGGAGGAAATTGCTCGCACAACAGATTTCGATATCATTCATGCTCACGATTGGATGACCTACCCTGCAGGCCTCGCTGCCTCACGTCGCACTGGAAAGCCCCTCGTAATACACGTACACGCTACAGAATACGACAGGGCAGGAGATGGCGGCAGCAAGGCTGTATATGATATCGAGAAAACCGCGATCAACGAGTGCGAAAGGATCGTGGCTGTGAGCAAGTGGACTTCGGAAGTCCTCGTTTCAAAGTACAAGGCATCTCCGGAGAAGATCAATGTCGTGCACAACGGCATTTTTCAAGCTTCCGATGATAAATCACGGAGCTTTAGTCCCATAAGCGACAAAGTAGTGACGTTCCTCGGCCGTGTTACATTTCAAAAAGGTCCCGAGTATTTCGTCGAAGCCGCAAAGAAAGTCCTGAAGAAATTCCCCGACTGTCATTTCATTATGGCCGGATCGGGCGACGCGCTGCCACAGGTGATCAATCGCGTGGCGTCAGCAGGGATCTCACGCAATTTTCACTTCACTGGATTCCTGAACAAAAAAGAAATCGATAAGCTTCTCTCTTTTACAAATGTATACGTGATGCCTTCGGTATCGGAACCGTTTGGAATTACGCCACTCGAAGCGATACAGGCCAACGTCCCCGTTATCATTTCAAGACAGTCCGGCGTTTCTGAGGTTTTAGACAATGCTTTGAAAGTAGACTTCTGGGATACTGATGCATTGGCAAACGCGATCTGCGGCATTCTCAATAGTAAGACGCTTGCAGAGACATTGAGAAAGAATGCATTAAAGGACATCTCGTCCATTACGTGGAATTCGGCAGCGAAAAAAGTCAAGCGAATATATTATGAAACAATTAGCGCATGCTTGTCCGCCGGACAGGCAGAGTCCTAAAGAGAGGCACGTGATCCTTTACTTCCAGGTTCACCAGCCGAGAAGATTGCGGAAGTTGGGTTTTTTGGACATCGGTAACGAGGGCGATTATTTTGATGATCAATTGAACAAAGACATCATCTTAAGGGTGTCTCAAAATTGTTATCAACCCGTGAACGCGATGTTGCGCAAACTGGTCGAGCGGTTCCCGGAGATCAAATTGTGTTTCTCTTTATCGGGCGTATTGATCGATCAGCTCGAAAAGTATTCGCCGGCCACATTGCAGAGCTTCAAAGATCTCGCCGCTACGGGTTCGGTCGAATTTCTTTCGGAGACTTATTATCATTCGCTAAGCAGCCTTACACCCAACGAAGAATTTATCATACAGGTGCAGGCACATCGTCAACTGATGGAACATCACTTCGGGATCTACCCGGAAGTATTCAGGAACACAGAGCTAATTTACTCCAACAGTATTGGGTCCAAGGTTGCGCAGCTCGGGTTCAAAGGGATTCTTTGCGATGGGATTGGTCGCACACTCGAAGGGCGCAGTCCATACCAGCTCTACAAGCATCCGAACCAGGAACACTTCGACATCCTCCTTCGAAGCAATCGCCTCAGCGACGATATCGCATTCCGTTTCAACACGGAACAGTCCAGGCTTACAGTTGACGACTTCTGCCGGTGGATCTATGAGGTTCCCGACGACGAGAGCATAGTTACGTTGGGCATGGACTACGAAACCTTTGGTGAGCATTTCAAGGCATCGACAGGCATTATCACCTTCCTCGAAAAATTGATCGTGAAACTCAACACCGACAAGCTTGCGAGACTAACATCACCTTCAGCATTGTTCAGGACATTGAGTCCAAGAGAGAAACTCGATATTCATGATTTCGTATCGTGGGCCGATGAATCGAAGGACATCTCGGCATGGTTGGGCAACGACATCCAATGCGATGCCTTTAAGACGTTACAGTCGTTGGAAGAGACTATTCTGAGAACTCATAATGCAGCCATGATCGAGACATGGAGAAATCTGCAGACGAGCGATCACTTTTATTATATGTGTACGAAGGGGCACAACGATGGAAATGTTCACTCGTATTTTAGTCACTACGGTTCTCCATATGAAGCGTTCATCAACTACATGAATACGTTGACGGACCTTTCGTTACGGGCAAGAACACCGGTGCATGCTGTACAGGCTAAGCGAGAGCCTGGCCTGCCGGTAGGCAGGCCCGCTAGCTCTGAACAATATCTTTTTGCGGCACCGGTGTAATTTGTGATTCGGAGCGGGTCTTCGGCAGGCTTTCGGGATATTCCTCCTGGACGAATGCGATAAGCTTCTCACGAATGTAACAACGGAGATCGAATGCATCGGATGAATTACGTGCGCTCATGAGTGCACGTAATTCTATTACACGCTCCTTGCAATCCGTTACCTGAATACTCATCACCTTTTTGTCCCAGAGCTTATTTCCACGAAGGAGCTCTTCAAATTTTTCGCGCAGCCGATTCACCGGTACGCTGTAATCGAGATACAAAAATACTGTTCCCAACAAGTCTGAGTTCACGCGTGTCCAGTTCTGGAAAGGTTTCTCGATAAAGTAATTGATCGGCAATACGAGGCGGCGTTCGTCCCAGATCTTGACCACAACATAAGTGAGGGTGATGTCTTCGATTCGTCCCCATTCGCCTTCAACAACGACAACATCTTCGATACGGATCGGTTGTGTAAAAGCTATCTGGAATCCTGCCAGTAAGTTGCTCAGTGTTGATTGTGCGGCGAAGCCAATGATGATACTGCCGACACCGACACCCGCGAGAAGACCGGTGCCGACTTTACGGAGGCTCTCGAAGCTGAGCAGCATTGCTGCTGTCGCAAGAACCATGATGATAACGATGAGCATCCTGCTCACGAATTTTATCTGCGTTCTGATCTTCCTGGCTTTGAGATTATCGGACACTGAGATGTCGTTGCGATAGTACACCAGGTCCTCGAATATGATTACGATCCTCACCAGTAGAAATGAAAATCCTGCTATCATAACCAGTTCGACCGCTTTATTCATAACCGGGTGATCATCGATATGGATCAACGGCAGTGCGGCGTTGAGTGTCAGTAGTGGAATAAGGATGTTGACGGGAGCCTGGAGGTGTTTTGTTACTGATTTGAATAGATAATAGTCGGACCTTTTAGTGTAGAACGAAAAGGTCCAATGGATGATGGTTTTTACCAAAAGTCCAACAAAAATGCTTACTCCGATAATCATGATGTTCCACATGATCGGAGAAAATCTGTACTCGAGTCCGGAAATTGCCTCCCACATTGTCATTTCCTGCTAGCAAAAGATGTTCCTAAGGTTAATTATCGTAGAATCTTTAACTGAAATTTTCTAAATTCGATGGCCCCCATTGTTGCTTCCGCGACACGCGCTATTTTTTGCTCAAAAAAGTACTCGAATGACTCGCTTCTTTCGGCAGCGCCTTATTACCATTTTGATCGTCCTCGGAAGTGTCGGGCTTTTTGCAATTCTGTATTTCAGTTATCGACATACACGTGACTTGTTCGATGCCTCCGCGTGGGTCGAACATACGCACGAAGTGCTGTTGGAATCCGATAAGCTCGCCATGGACGTAAAGAATATCCAGGTGAATGGACGTGTTTACCTGGTCACTAAAGATGAATCGATGTTCGATATTGTCGCTGGCAATGAGAGATCGGCGCAAGAGAGAATCCGCCAGCTTCGCAGGCTGGTTAAGGACAACCCTTCGCAAGTGAAGAAGGTGGATTCACTGAACGCGCTTCTTCATAAGCGTACGAATCTTAGCTCATTGCTTTCCGTGCGGCCAGATATTCTTCCACTCTTTGTAGAAAGCAAAGCGTACGAGGATCTGTTTATCAAAACACTTTCTGAGTTTCAATCGGAAGAGTACCGGTTGCTCGGGGTTAGGAAAGATCGGAGCGCGCGAAGTGTTTTTGTTTTTAAATCTTTTCTGATCGGGCTCATTATAGTATTTGCTCTATTGCTTGCATTGATCCTGATCAGTGTCAATAATAGTGAAAGGCTTCGCAGGCGTGTCACTGATCAAAACTCAACGTTGCTCAAGAGCCTGAGAGAAACCATGGACTATAAGTATGCGCTCGATGAGTCATCTATTGTTGCAATCACCGATCACAGGGGCATAATCAAACACGTGAACGACTATTTTTGCCGCATCTCAAAATACAAGAGAGAGGAGTTGATAGGTCGCGATCACCGGATCATCAATTCGGGCTATCATTCCAAACAATTTTTCGCAAACCTCTGGAGCACCATTGCCAGTGGAAAGGTTTGGAAAGGGGAGATCCGCAACAGGGCTAAAGATGGAAGCTTTTATTGGGTCGACACCAGCATTATTCCCTTCATTAATGAATCCGGCAAACCCTATCAGTATCTCGCTATCCGTTCCGATATCAGCGAAAGGGTCCAGGCAGATGAGATCAAAGCAACCAACCGGCGCCTCGGATTCGAGATACAGGAGAAGAACGCACAACTGGTTGCATTGCTCGATAGGATCACTGACGGTTTCGTTACGTTCGACAAAGAACTTAGGTATACATCCGTCAATAGAAAAGCTGCCGAGCTTGCCCACGCATCTTCGGAGGCCATGATCGGAAGGAAGATCGTCGAGGTATTTCCGGATGCGCTGGATTCTCCAACACACCTGGCGTTATTGGAGGCTCTCGAAAAACAGCACTATGTTGTTGAGATGGATTATTATCCCCCGTTAGATCTATGGTACGAGACCCATATTTATCCTACGAGCGAGGGCCTCTCGGTTTTCATTCGGGACGTTACAAAACAGATGCGGGCCGAACAGAAACAACTGGAGGCAGCCAGAACTTATCGCATGATCGCATCTTCGATCCCCGGTTCCGTGATATGCATCGTTGACCAGGAATATACCTATACTTTGATTGAGGGAGACATGATAGACCGGCTCGGTTATTCGAAGCAGGGACTGTTCGGGAAGAAAGCAAAGGACGTATTGACGAAAGAACGTTACGACGAGATCCGCCCGTATTTCGATCGGGCATTCAACGGTGACACCTTCAGCGTCGAGGTCCGACGTGGTGATTACGATCTGCTTACACGGTATGTACCATTGCCGGATGAACACGGTCAGATTACGTCCATCATGATCGCGTCGATTGATGTGACTGCGATCAAAGATGCAGAACGAAGGGTGGCAGAACTGAACATTGGCCTCGAACGAAAGATCGTTGAACGAACAGCTCAGTTGGAATTTGCCAACAAGGAACTCGAGTCGTTCTCATACTCCGTGGCCCACGACCTTCGTGCCCCGCTACGTGCCGTAAGCGGCTACACCGCCATGCTGAGGGAAGACTACGGAAAGAAGTTGGACGAGGAAGGGATCCGGTTGCTTTCGGAGATCGAGTACAACGGCAACCGGATGTCGACACTGATCGATGACCTTTTGAAATTTTCGAAGCTCGGAAGGAAGGAAGTAAGGAAGTCGGTCGTGGATATGAAAGAGCTGATCTCGGATGTAGTGAAGAAGATGCCTGTTGGCAATGCGAGGATCATTTTCGGAAAGCTTCACCCCGTTTTTGGGGACATGTCTCTTTTGCGGCACGTGATCGAGAACCTCCTTTCGAATGCCGTAAAGTATTCTTCACGCAAGTCGGATCCGGAAGTGACGATCGCCTCCGTAATGAATCACGACATTGTAACCTATTCCATAACCGATAATGGTGTTGGCTTCGATATGAAATATGTCGAGGGATTATTTGGAGTTTTTAAACGACTTCACACCAACGAGGACTTTGAAGGGACCGGTGTTGGTCTTGCAATCGTACAGCGTATCATTCAGCGACATGGTGGAAAAATTTGGCCACATGCCAGGGTGAACGAAGGCGCGACATTTTTCTTTACCCTTCCCGCAATTCCATCAGACCAAATATGAACGATCAAGTACGAATTGTTCTTCTTGAGGACGTCCGCTCAGATGCGGAGATCATGCAACGGCAGCTTAAAAAGACGTTGGGTAACTGCGAAATATTTTGGGCTCAGACGCGCGATCAGTACAAAGCCATATTGGCTTCAGGAAACCCCGATATTGTTATTTCTGACCATTCGCTCCCTGGTTTTACGTCGGTCGAAGCATTCAGGCAATTGAAGTCGTCGGGACTTGATATACCGTTCATTCTCGTAACGGCCACCGTCTCCGAAGAATTTGCTGTCGACATGATGAAGGAAGGTATTGCCGACTATTTATTGAAGGACCGCCTTCAACGGTTGCCTTTGGCAGTTACGAATGCTCTCGAAAAATGGCAGACCGAACGCGAGAAACAGGACTCTCTCGACCTGCTGTTGCAAAACGAAAAACGTTTCCGCGCGATGATCGAGAACAGCCACGACATGATCGGCGTAACCGATGAAGAGTACTTGCCTGTGTTTGTAAGCTCGAGTTATACCCGCATCACCGGTCGCACGCTGAAAGAGGGCAGGACTGCTGGTGTAGATTATGTTCATCCGGACGATCGCCATGAATACTATACGACGCTCGAAAAAGCAAAGGCGTCACCGGGCCGCTACTTTCCATTGCAATACCGTTTGCTCCATAAAAACGGAAAATATATCTGGGTGGAGGGTACCGTCGTCAATATGCTCAGCGACGAAGCGATTGGTGGTGTATTATTTAACCTGCGCGATATCACAGCTAGAAAAGAAGCGGAAGAGCTGCTGCAGAAGTCGCAAGCCAATATGACTGCGATCATCGAGAACTCTAACGTAAGTATTTATTCGATAGATAGACAGTTCAGGTATATCTCGTTCAATACGCTGTTGAAGAACTCATTAAAGCAGGTATATGGTCTTGATATCAAGGTTGGGGACATTGTTTTTGATTTCCTGAAGCTGATGGATCCTTCGGAGGTCGAAGAATGGAAAAGAAAATATACCGATGCATTCAGCGGCAACCGTGTTGAATTCGAGAAAGAATTTCACGTTGGCGACTATTATGCCTGCCTTAGCTTTTCCATAAATCCTATCGTAGAAGGCCACTATGTGACCGGTCTCTCTTGTTTCGCATGGGACATCACCACGCAAAAGCTGGCTGCGCGAAAGATTGCACAGAGCGAGGCACGGTTCAGGGCATTGATAGAGAACAACTATGATGCGATTGTATTAAGGGACAAGACTCGCAAAATCCTGTATTCGAGCCCGTCGGTGTTGCGTATGCTTGGCTACGAGAACGAGGAAGTGTATAATGCCGCCTATGAGGACGTGGTTCATCCCGAGGATCTCGATGCCATTAACCAGGTCTACGGTAAGGTCATGGCTCAGCCGGGGGTCCCATTCTCGATAACCATACGACTAAAGAGGAAAGACGGACTTTATATATGGACCGAGGGCACCGTTACCAATATGCTTCAAAATGAAGATGTAAGAGGAATAGTCTCGAACTTCCGCGATGTTACGGAAAGAAGAGAAGGGGAAATCCAGCGCGAGAAAATAACGATGGACCTGATAGAACGAAATCAAAACCTGGAGCAATATGCTTATATCGTTTCGCACAACCTCCGCGGTCCTGTAGCAAACATTCTCGGCATCGCGAACCTCTTGGAGATGGCAGGCACAAATAGCCTTGACAAAGAACAATCGTTAGATCATTTATTCGATTCCGCACGCCGTCTCGACGACGTGATCAAGGATCTCAATATGATCCTGCAGATGAGACAAAGCATCAACGAACAAACAGAAGAGGTGGACCTTGCCGAGCTGGTGAAGGATATTCAAAAGGGCATCGAAGACCTCGTTCGCAAAAGTAAGCTCGAGATCTCGACCAACTTTCACAAAGTCCGATCCATATCCACAGTGAAGTCATACATCTACAGCATCTTCTACAACCTGATCACCAACAGTATCAAGTACAAACAGGAAGGAGTAAGACCGGTGATCCGTATCACTAGCGAGCAGGTGGGGGACCATGTAAGAATAAAATTCGTCGACAACGGGTTGGGGATCGACCTGGAGGCGCATGGCTCGAAAATGTTCGGACTCTATAAAAGATTTCATCCCGACTATGCCGAGGGCAAGGGAGTTGGACTGTTTATGACGAAAACACAAGTTGAGGCTCTCGGTGGAAAAATTTCTGTGAAGAGCCAGGTAAATATCGGAACCGAGTTTATCGTCGAGTTGTAGCCGCGTTGTTCTTTCTTTATATTGTTCTTATGATAACAAGACGCGACTTCCTGTATCGTTCGGCCACTGTGGCCACTGCAACAATGTTTTCACCGCTCGTCAACGCCGGAGCATCTCCCCGCTTCGAGAGGGTGATGCAGAACGATAAGATCTCGGTTGTGCTGATCGGCTGTAACGGAATGGGTTGGTACAACCTCACTGACCATTTGAAATTTCCTGAAGTCGAATGCGTTGGTTTGTGCGACGTCGATGAAAATGTTCTCAACAAGCGAGCGGCGGAGCTGGAGAAAATGACCGGTAAAAAAGTAAAGCTCTATAAAGATTATCGCAAAGTTCTTGAAGATAAGTCGGTAGATGCCGTTATCATCGGAACACCCGATCATTGGCATTGCCTGATGACGGTGGATGCGTGCGAAGCCGGAAAGGACGTTTACGTGGAGAAGCCGTTGGCGAATTCTATCGCCGAGGCCGACGCGATGGTGAGAGCAGCGCGTAAATACAAACGTGTTGTCCAGGTCGGGCAGCAACAAAGAAGCGGTCAACACTGGCAGGATATCGTGGGTATCGTGAGATCGGGCAAGCTCGGTACTATCCGCAAAGTGAAAACGTGGGCATACTTTTCTTATGGAAGCGGACCCGCGAAAGTGCCCGACTCGCCAGTGCCAGCCGGTGTCGATTATGACATGTGGCTCGGCCCTTCCCCTAAACATGACTTCAACAAAAACAGGTTTCATGGAAGCTGGCGTTTCTTCTGGGAGCAAGGTGGTGGCTTGCTTACAGACTGGGGTGTGCACCTTCTCGATATTCCATTGCTCGCAATGAATGTTAATGTTCCGAAGTCTGTATCCTCTTCCGGAGGCATTTACGCATATCAAAACAACGCTATCGAAACAGCCGACACGCAAGCTGTGATCTACGATTTCGGAAATTTTCTTCTCGAGTGGGATCATGTTGGTGGAGCGAATCGCGGCCAGTATGGACGCAACTATGGTGTTGCATTCATAGGCAACAATGGAACGCTTGTGGTTAACCGCGAAGGGTGGGAGATCATTCCAGAATTGGACGGTGATAAGCCGAGAATGGAAGCGACTCCATTACAGGAGGCCGATCACAAAGATCACGAAAAGCACGTTCGCAATTTTCTTGATTGCATCAAGAGCCGCCAGCAGCCCATTTGCGATGTAGACTTCGGAAGGAATTCTGCCGTGCTCGCGCACATGGGCAATATTTCGTACCGAACCGGTAACAAATTATGGTGGGATGATGCGAAGCGCACCTTCAAAGACGATACAAAAGCTAACACATTCATAACACCTGCGTATCGTGCACCCTGGAAGTTTCCTTCTTAATTAGTGGAATGGATTCACGAAGAGAATTTATAAAGAAGGCCACGTTACTCACAGGATTGGGTGGCCTGGCGAGCGTTTTGCCACCATCGATCGAAAGGGCTTTTGCGATAAATCCCGCTCCCGGAACAACATTCCTCGATGCCGAGCACGTCGTGATCCTCATGCAGGAGAACAGGTCGTTCGATCATTGCTATGGGAGTTTGAACGGTGTTCGTGGCTTCAACGATCCTCGCGCTTTTATTAAGCCCGATAAAAAACCGATCTGGTTTCAGACCAACGAGAAAGGCCAAACCTATGCGCCGTTCCGTCTTAATATAAAAGATACCAATGCCACATGGATGGGATCTCTGCCACACGGTTGGACCGACCAGGTGGATGCACGCAACAACGGACGCAACGATCAATGGCTCGTTGCAAAGAAGTCGGGTCATAAAGATTACCAGGATATGCCACTCACGCTTGGCTATTATACCCGTGAGGATATTCCATTTTACTACGCATTTGCCGATGCCTTCACTATTTGCGATCAGAACTTCTGCTCGTCACTAACTGGCACCACACCTAACAGGCTTCATTTGTGGACCGGTAAAGTTCGCGAAGATGCGAAGTCTCAGGCGCGTATTCGAAATGAGGAAACGGACTACGGTGCTCAAGCACAATGGACAACATTCCCTGAGCGACTGGAGGATAACGACATCTCCTGGAAGATATATCAGAACGAGATCAGCTTCGGGACTGGTTTCACCCCGGAACAGGACGACTGGTTGTCGAACTTTACAGATAATCCTCTTGAGTGGTTCTCGCAATATCATGTGACCAAAGAAAACTGGGATCAGCTATCGCAACGGGAAAAGAACCTTCATCGAAAAGCATTCACAACAAACGTCAACGATCCCGACGGATATCACGAGCTTGTAACTGTGAAGTACGACGACAATGGAACGACTCGTGAAATGAAAGTTCCGAAGGGCGATGTTTTGTACCAGTTCCGTAAGGACGTTAATGAAGGAAAGCTTCCCACGGTTTCGTGGTTGGTGGCTCCTTCGAATTTTTCTGATCACCCGGGATCGCCCTGGTATGGTGCGTGGTATTTGTCGGAGTCGATCGATATTCTCACGAAGAACCCGGAAGTCTGGAAGAAGACCATATTTATTCTCTGCTACGACGAGAACGATGGTTATTTCGATCACGTGCCTCCGTTCGTTCCACCGGTTGACACGCCCGATGAATACCAGTCGTTGGAGATGGATCTGAAACGCAAGCCTGCCGACCAGGCGCGAGGCAGCGCGATCGGTCTCGGTTATCGTGTTCCGTTGGTGATTGCATCGCCGTGGAGCAGGGGTGGTGCTGTGAACTCGCAGGTATACGATCATACATCCATCCTTATGTTCCTCGAGAAATTCTTAAGTCACAAGACGGGAAAGAAGATCGTGGAGTCGAACATTTCGTCGTGGCGAAGGACGATCTGTGGCGATCTTACATCGGTGTTCAAGCCATACAATGGTGAAACGATAAAGATGCCCGAGTCTGTGAAGAAGAAGGAGTTTTACGAAAGTATTCACAAGGCGCAGTTCAAAAAGCTGCCCTCGATGCCGGAGCCTGTCGGGTCGTCCCTGGCAATGAAGGCAACACAGGAAAAGGGCACTCGTCCATCGAATGCATTGCCCTATGAGTTTTTCGTAGGAGGAAGGGTTAACAAGGACAAACATTCTTTTGACATCGTTTTACAATTGAGTCAGAAGTCCGTAGGTGCTCCGTTTATGGTTTACAGTTACGGAAAAGAATTTTCTGTTCGGAGTTATGCGGTCGCGTCAGATTCATCGATAATGGATTCGTTGCCGTTGGAAGGCGACACGTATCATGTGCGCATAGATGGACCCAATGGCTTTATGAGAGAATTCAAAGGGAAGGTGAACGAACCTACGTCGGGCTCGATCGATTATGCCGGAGAGAATCTCATTGTTTATGCAGGATCTTCATCGTTGACGATCACCGACAATGCTTACGGCCATAAGGAACAGACGCTCAAGCCATCTCAGAAAGCAACTGTATTGACTACTTCCGGTTGGTACGACTCAACTCTCCGCATTCCGGGTACAAGCTTCGAACTTCGTTTCGCCGGCCATGTTGAAACCGGTAAGGAAAGCATCACCGACCCGGCGCTCGATAAGCCGGTCGCCTGAAAATTCTCCAGACCTGTATTGCGGCGATTATGATGAAGATCGATCCAAAGATCCATCGGATCATTTTCTCTTTTCCCGACATCCATGAGGTGATGGCATGTCCGGCGGCTATGAATAACCCGCTCGCTAATATCGAACCTACGGCAATCCCGATAATGTAGTGCATGTTATCATGCCTTGTTGGTAGTAACAATTTTCGGTGCACAAGTATTGTAGTCCAACCAAACCAGAACGGCAATTGTACTGGGTTCAGGATCATGAGCACAAAACCGAATATGAAAGGGGACATCATTTGTGGTATTCCGACATCGCTTTTTGTAAAGGAGGAGATGACCAGCCAAATGATGATCAACAACGACAGCCATTCCAGTGATCTCGTCACGATGGGCGACTGACTGATCTTATCCATTACGAGCACGCATATACTCACGCATACAACTTCGGCTGTCATACAACCGATCGCAAACCATATTGAAACACTATAGCCTTTCGTGGCGGCCAATTGGACCATGAGCACATTGGTTGTTCCTGGTGGCAGCGATCCCAGGAAGCTAACCAGGAATCCCCACGTGAGGATGGAATATCTTTTAGATAGTTTGGTATCCAATCGGCTTAAAGGAAAAATTATTCGACTTCTCTGCCGAACAGGCTGTCATTCCTACGATGAGATCCATAAATGCTTCTATGACGACATAGTCGCCGGCTTTGCTTTTAGGCGGCAGTACATCTATACGGCCCGTGTTCCCGTCGACGGACACGTGCATGAATATGTTGAAGCAGACGGGTATTTCATCTCCGTCGATCCCAAACGTGGCGAGGGCCTCTGATAGATTTCCGTGACAACCACGATGAGGATCCTGGTGACCATAAATGATCCTGAAGGTGTCTTTACTGCAAGGCGTCAACAAAAAGTCATGACGACCTACGGTGTCGTCGATCATGCGGAACATGATATTGCTCCGGTTGGAGTAAAAGTCATTCCCCTTTGTAAGGAAGATCGTGTCGGCGTAGTCGATCGTTCGTCCCGAAGAGAGGTATTCTTTCTTGTCGTGCAGGTTGTAGCACACGAAGTCCGACACCTGCTCTCCCTCTATATCTATTACTTTGAGTCGATCGCCTTTCTTCAAAACGAAAGCGACACCTGTTCGGGGAGGGATGATCTCAATCTGCTGCATGGTTGGAATGAAATGGACAGGTCCAGTTTTTATCGTAAGCACGGCCACTATATTGCACGACTTCCGACGCTTCTCCGAAGTCGGCCAGCATTGGGTTTACGCTTCCTGAAAATGCGCGGTCGCGTTTTCGAACGGCACGTTTCATCGACGCGTATTTTTCCGATTGTCGTAGTTGCTCGAATTGATCGTGGGGATTAAACACGAGGGCGGGATACTTAAATCGCCGCGCACGCCTGCTGCTGCCGGGATGAAGTCCGATCACATAGAATGGCTCTTCTTTTATACAAAAACTGAAATGCGGCGACGAGGGATCGTTGCTTACATTCTTATTCCAATTATATTGATGTGAGTCGATATCGGAGATCGATTGAAGTCGTTGCCACATCATCCTGTCGAAATACTCTTCTGTACAATCCAATGGGCCTTCGAAGATCACAACGGCGCTCGTATACAAGTTCTTCGACAAGCGATATTCTTCCACGAACTCGTAAATGAAGTCAGTGATCGCCGCATCATCCTTCGGGCACGCGATATGATCACAGGTCATTATCCTGATTTGTTCTTTGCTGATCGCTGCTTTTGCTGCGATACATGGAAAATTGTTATCGTCAATGAACGAATAGAACGCGGCAGCCGGCTTCTCGATCGTGCTGCTGTTCATGCTACGTTCTTTTGAAGTTGAACCGCTACGCCCGCGGCTTCGGGCAAGACGGTCCTGGAAAGGAACTTTTGTGTTTCGGTTGCAAACGAGAATCGGTTGTCGAGCTCTGCCAGGTTCCGAAAATGCTCTCGTGCCCGCCGCATGTATTCGGCTCCTTCCTCGTAGCTCCACGTTACCCCGCACCGTTTGTTTCCCTGAGCTACTTTGTAAAGGATGTTCCAATGCTGGATCAGTATCCAGCACGCATGAAGAAATGAATATCCCGAATACACATGATGCGCTTCCCCGCCACAACCGTTGAATTCGAGTATTGTGTAATTTTTATTTTGTTTCAGATCTTCTACCGAGGCACAACGGATGTCGTACCGGCCATAGAAGAAATTAGCCTTATGACTCAGGGCGTCAAATACGCTTAGTAAGCTCGCGTCTATTTCGTTTTTAAGGTTCACGAGCCTTCCACCGCGACTGAGGTTCAATGCATCCGATAAAATGAACCGCTCTCCCTTTTCTATCACAATATCAAGCTTGCGTTCATGCTTGCTGAACAGTTCGTCGAGCCTGAATTGAGCCCTGGGGTATTTAAGTATTAATTCTTTTAATGTTGAAATGCCGTCGCCGGTAACTTCCATTACGTCTTTTCTCACAAATCCTGTGATGTGACCTTTCTCTTCTCCGGGAATTCGATAATAGAACACGCTTACTTCGATGGGATAGTCGATGTATTCCTGCACGATGTAATTCACAGGCATTGCAGAATGATATTGCCGCATTTGTTGTCGCGACTCCACCTTTCGGAACATCAGTCCCATCATACCGACGTCCGGCTTTACGGCGACAGGATAGGAGAGACCTTTCGAAGCCATCCATTGTTCGATCTCGTCGACCGTTTGCTTAGGACTGATGTAGATACTTTTAGGATATGATCCTTCGGGAAGGTCCTTGTAGATGTCGCTTTTCTTTTCTCCGAGGAAGCCACCGAATTCGATATTCGGATTTGAGGTTGTAAAGAACCAGAGTGATTTCGCTTTGATGCAAAGCCATACCCACGCGGGTCCTATCAATATGTATTTAGCAAACCAATGCCATGTTTCCCAGTGTGTCAAATAGTATAGCCCCTTCCTCATCTCCATCGCCCCCGAAGAAACGACTCCAAATGATATGCCAGCGGGTATTCGCCGCTGGCATTCGTTAATAAATAACTCGTGTAGAGTTATTTACCCAACTGTGTCCGTCGTAGCCTTCGCGTAGGCGGGTATCATCCGCCGTAGCCTTGGCATAGGCGGGTCAATCACCAATCGTCCTGGTCGACTCTACCCCGTTAACCGTGATTGTGATTGTCCTGTTGGTACACGATCCATCACCAAAATCGATCGTGATGTTATCGGTGCGATAGATTGTTTCCACCACACCGCTTACCGGGCCGGGACGACGGCCTTCGCAAGAAAGATCTTCAATAAGTGGAGTTGTTGTGTTATGCGAATAGATCGTTGTTCCGTTAGCTGTTACGCTTGCGCTCACTTCCGTTGTAATGGTTCCTGAACTAATATCCGACACGCGCGATCTTTCGGAAGTCCATGTTGCTACCGTTCCATCCGTCAACGTGATCTTTCCATTGGAGACAGAAGTAGTCGACGAACCCGAACCGGTCTCTTCATCGTAGGTCGAAGTTCTTGTCTTTGTTCCTTCGATAGCGATGCCGTTCACGCTGTAATTCTCGAATGTTGTTGTTTCTGTGATCGTCGATCCGCTTATGGTTCTTTCGATAATGATCTTTCCTGCCCGGGTGATCTCGACGGTATCGCGTTTGTAAGTAACGCCTGTTCCAAAGTCAACCTCCGTCTTAACGATAGTAGCGAGCAATGAGTCGTATTCGGGATATTGATTTCCGCTGAAGCTGCATCCTTGCGGTCCACCTTTTACTGACAAGGGGACGGTCACCTCGTTGCCATCGGCGTCATAGTTAGTGATCGTGGCGCCACCGTTTTTTGAGATACGCAGACCGCGAACATCGCTTGCGCTCTCGGCATCAACAATGGCGAGCAGTTCGTCGGTAGGAGCGAGAAGATTGAGTCCATCGAGGATGCCAGGATTACGCCTTCCAGGTCCGTGGCCATTCTTGCCTTTGCCAATGAAGTGACCATCCTTGTCGCACGCAGTGCTGTCGGAACTGGTTCCTTCGACGCTGAACGTGGTGCCGCTGGCCAACTGGCCGGAGGTCTGCGCGACGTCGATCGCGAGCTGTTCTATCGACGTGGAATTGACGGAAGATTCCTGGTTATCGCACGAAGAGAGTAAAAGAATAATCGCCGCAATAAACAGGGAGATTTTTAGTCTGTTCATAAGTTGTTTTATGATATAACAGACTGAATACGATGAACTACTATGCTGTATTATCTGGCTGTATACCGAACAGGGAAAAGTGCAGATGAAAGGAGGGGAGGATGTGAAGAGGGGAGGATGTGAAGAGGTGAGGACCCTGCTCTTCACATCCTCACCTCTTCATCTCTTCACCTCTTCCCCGCCAATCCACACACTTTCAATGGTTCGCGTATTTTTGATATCCGCGAGAGGGTCTGCGTTCAGGATCACGAGATCAGCTTTATACCCTTTAGAGATCAGGCCAACTTTCTCCAGGTTCATACATTTAGCTGCAGCGTTGGTCGCCGAAACCAAGATGTTCATCGGTGAAAGTCCTGCTTCGGCCATCATTTCCATTTCGATGTGCTCGAAGTACCCGATAAACCTGTTGGGGATGCCGCTGTCGGTACCAAAGGCGATAGGCACGTCCTGGTCGGACAGTGTTTTGAGGTTGGCCATTGCAACGGGCAATTGTTTCTGATAAGTCTGTGCACTTTTGCTGTTCCTGACCTTTTCCTGGTTTGCTGGATCTTTCAGTGGGGCGACGATGGAGTCGGGATATTCTTTTTTGAAAAATGGATCTTCGAAGAAATCGGGTGTCGTGGCGTAGACGAAAGTTGAGAGCTCGCGTGTGAGGGTAGGGCAGTAGCACGCTTTCTTTTGTTTGATAAGTGCGATGAATTGTTCATCAACCGGTAGATCCCGTACGCTATGAGCCATGAGATCAGAGCCGGCTGTCAACAGTTTCTTCGCGTCGTCGAGGTAATACATGTGGGTGGCGACCTTGAAGCCGAGATTGTGCGATCGGCCGATCACTGCGGTGTAGGTCTCCTCGGACATTTTTTGAGAAGTTCCAAGATTATCGTCAACGCGGATCTTCATCCAATCGACTCCCATCACTGCATTAATGTCGATGATCTCCACGGCTTCAACGGGAGTGTTTCCGGTGATAACCTCGCCCGCCATGTATAGTCTTGCATGCGTTGTGTTTGTTGTGTCCTTTACGTCTCGAAGCAACTCCAGGTCTTCTTTCTCTCCACCCAGGCTTACAACGGTGGTGATCCCGTACCGCGCATACATATCGAGGTCGCCCGGCTCATCGACGTGACCGTGGGAATTGATGAGGCCTGGGATAATGTATTTGCGTTTGAGATCGATCACATTGGCGTTGTCGGGAATTTCTTTTGGATTGACCTCAACTATCTTTTGATCCCGAATTACCAAGACGGCATTTGGAACAGGAGGAGCGCCGCTTCCATCGATCAGGGTAAAGTTTGTGAAGACGGTGGATTCCGGAGTTGATTTTGGGGTACTGCATGCGATCAGGACGCCCATTAAAATGAAATAGTGTACCCTCATAGTTAAATGAAGATACACTATTTGAATAATTAATCTCTACTATTTTACTCGTGCTCTTTTAGCATCAACTTGAGCTGTTTCAGATTTTCGTTTGCCCTTTCGAGCTGATCGATCTTGTCGATGAGCTGAAAGTTCATGTAACGAACCTTTTCTTCCGAAGCCTTACGGTCCTTGATCTCTTCGTTCAACTTATCGTTGATGGCCTTCAGTTTGCTCTCTTGTTCGATCAGCATCCATTTAGCACGATAGAGATTCACGAACACCGAAACCTTGGCCCGCAAGATCTGCGGATTGATCGGCTTCAGAATGTAATCGATACCGCCGGCCTGGTAGCCTTTGTAAACATTCTCGTCACCGTAATTATTCGCGGTAATGAAAATGATCGGTATCGACTTTAATTTTTCTCGTTCATAGATCAGGGTAGCCGTCTCGAATCCATTCAGCACGGGCATCTTAACGTCCATCAATATCAACGCGAAGTCGGTTTCGGCCAGTAATATCTTCAGGGCCTCCGTACCGGAGAACGCCCTGAAGAATTCATAACCGTCCTGGCCAAGAATGGCCTCGATCGACATCAGGTTGTCTTCACGATCGTCTACAAGCAGGATCTTAGTTGGTTGCATGCATCAGTTTAATTTAAGAATTAAGATTTAGGATTTTTTGATTTAGGCCTTGCTCCTCTCATCAGTCGACTCATTCAAATCATAAATCTAAAATCACAGATCTTAATTTATTTGTGGAACCATAGGCGCATCAGCGACAACAGCTGATCGATCTTGATGGGTTTCACAATGTAATCGGAAGCTCCGGCATCGATACACTTTTCACGATCTCCCTTCATGGCCTTCGCAGTCACCGCTATGATCGGCAAGTCGCTATAGCGGCGATTGCTCCTGATCTTTTGCGTTGTCTCGTACCCATCCATTTCCGGCATCATGATATCCATCAGAACCATTTCAATCTTCGAATTGTCCTTTAGCATCTGGATCGCCACGTTACCGCTTTCGGCAGTAAGCACGTTGATCTGGAACCTTTCGAGAATGGTTGTCACTGCAAACAGGTTTCGCACATCGTCATCAACTACAAGCACGCTTCGCCCGGCGAGGATGTCCTGACGATTATGGATGTTCTCTATAATCGCACGCTTCTCCGGCGAAAGTGACTTGTGACGTATATGCAGATGGGAGATTGTTTCTTCTAATAACGATTCGAGCGAGTCGGTATCTTTCACCGCTATGATCGACGGATCGAATTCACCCCCCGGCTCAACTTCCGCCTGACTCTTCTCGCTGTAGATGACCACAGTTGTTCCCGGCTTCTTCCTCGCTTCGAGGCTCGACATGAACTCGTCACCGAGTGGCGTCGACCATGGATGATCTACTATGATCAGATCGTACGCTATCGACGTCAACGCATCCAACTCGCTTTCAAGCTGTGGGATCACGCTCACCTTCACAAGCTCATCACGGTGCAGGTTGGCAATGCGGTTTGCATCTGTCTCATTGTTGCCGATCACGATCACGTTACGGGTCCTGTTGGCGCCGTACGAAACAATGTCCTGGAACAATGTCTTGAGATCGCCAGTATCGTCCGCAGCATCCCGCGCCACGAATGTTCTCGCTCCGCGCCTCAATGCAATCTCGCGGTTAGGCCCTTCGGATATAACGTGGATCGGTATGTGACGCAACGCAAGGTCCTGTCTCAGTAAACTGATCACTTTCCATGCGCTCGACTCTTTTCCTTTAAAGTCAATGATCACAGCGATCGGATCGAACCTGTTCGTAAAGTCGAACACCTCGAGATAGTTCGTTGCCATGATAGCTTTCAAACCGATCTCGTGCGCCTTCTCGATCAGCTTCCTGCTGTAGTCAGGATCCGTCTCGACAATAAGCACGCAACGTTCATGCGACTGCATGCTGTTACGATCGTCGCCTGTGTCATTGATCGTGTCGCCTCGAGTATCGGCCACAAGGTCTTTCACAACCGGACGCTCGATAGCAGGGCTTTCCTTTGCGACCTTCAACAATACTTTTTGTACCTGTTCGCTCGGCTTAATTGCGAGCGTAGCGCCGGCTTGCAGATATGGCCTGATAGGAAGGAAGAGGGTGAACACACTGCCCTTGCCTTCTTCACTTTCGATCTCGATAGATCCGCCAAGCAACTCGGCGAGACCCTTACTGATCGAGAGACCAAGACCCGTTCCACCATACTTACGGCTGGTAGAACCTTCTGCCTGCTGGAATGCCTCGAAGATGATAACCTGTTTCTCCGGGGAGATACCGATACCGGTATCGCTGATCGAGAACGCGATCACCTGGTCGGCTGTGTCGAGATATGGGTTGCCCTTTCTCCAGCCCTTGGTTGCGATGAAGATCCTGAGGATAACCTCTCCTTGCTCCGTGAATTTGAATGCATTCGAGAGCAGGTTCTTGATGATCTGGTTGAGACGCTGTACGTCGGTCTCGATGATATCCGGAAGGTTCGTGTCTGTTTCGATCCTGTAACGAAGCTTTCTCGCCTCGGAGATCGGCTTGAACGTTGTCTCCGCGAATGAGGTGATCTCGGCAATCGACGACTTCGAGATGTGCGGCGTGATGTGACCAGACTCGATCTTCGAAAGGTCGAGGATGTTGTTGATCAGTTGCACAAGATCGTCGCCGCAAGCGTGGATGGTTCTCGCATACTGAACCTGCTTCGGAGTAAGGTTGCCCTCCATATTCTCGAAGAGCTGCTGTGCAAGTATCAACAAGCTGTTCAATGGAGTTCTCAATTCGTGCGACATGTTCGCCAGGAACTCGGACTTGTATTTCGAAGTCAGCGTAAGCTGCTCTGCTTTTTCTTCGAGCGATCTCCGTGCCTCTTCCACTTCCTTGTTCTTCGCTTCCACTTCTTCTTTCTGTTTCACAAGGAGGAGGGCCTTGTCCTGCAGCTCGTCGTTCGTCCTTCTCAACTCGCCCTGCTGCGTCTTGAGCTCACCCGCAAGAGACTGTGACTGGATCAGCAGCTCTTCCGTTCTCGAGTTTGCCTCAATTGTATTCAACACGATACCGATAGATTCTGTCAACTGTCCCAGGAAGTCGATGTGTGTCTCGCTGAACGCATCCAACGACGCGAGCTCGATCACACCCTTCACTTTCGTTTCGAACACAACCGGCAGCACTATAAGACTGCTTGGTTTTATCCTGCCGTGCGCTGTGTTGATCTTCACATAACGCTGAGGAACGTTGGTGAGCAATATCTTTTCCTTCTGGTACGCGCACTGACCGATAAGCCCTTCGCCGATCGCGAACTCTTTCGGAATATGTTGTTCTTCTTTATATGCATAGGATTCGAACAGGCGAAGCTTGCCTTCTTTGGTTTCTTCGTCTGTCTGAAGTATGTAGAATGCACCGTAGTGGGCGTTCACAACCTGTGCGAGTTCCGAGAGAATTCGTTTCGTCACAGTGTGAAGATCTTTCTGACCCTGCAACATCTGGGTAAACTTCGCAAGGTTCGACTTAAGCCAGTCCTGTTCCTGGTTTCGCAGCGTTGTTTCGCGCAGGTTGGTGATCATCTGGTTGATCGTATCTTTCAACGCTTCCAATTCGCCTTTAGCATCCACACGAATTGTTCGTGTCAAGTCACCCTTCGTTACCGCCGAAGCAACTTCGGAGATCGAGCGCACCTGCGTGGTAAGATTTGCTGCCAGCTGGTTCACGTTTTCTGTCAAAGCTTTCCATGTACCGGATGCACCGGGCACACTTGCCTGACCACCAAGTCGTCCTTCAACACCCACTTCTCTCGCCACCGTTGTTACCTGGTCGGCGAACACGGCAAGCGTATCGATCATCTCGTTGATCGTATCTGTAAGTTGGGCAAGTTCTCCCAACGCATTGATCGTTAATTTTTGTTTCAGGTTACCCTTCGCAACTGATGTCACCACTTTTGCGATACCACGCACCTGGCCTGTAAGATTCGATGCCATCTGGTTCACAGAGTCGGTAAGATCTTTCCAGGTACCGGCAACACCTCGCACTTCGGCCTGACCACCAAGCTTACCTTCAGTACCCACTTCACGTGCCACACGAGTTACTTCAAATGCGAACGAGTTGAGCTGCTCCACCATCGTGTTCATGGTTTCTTTCAGCTCCAACATTTCACCTTTTACATCCACCGTGATCTTCTTCGACAAGTCACCTTTCGCGACCGCAGTTGTCACACCGGCGATGTTTCGCACCTGGCCT
This sequence comes from uncultured Ohtaekwangia sp., assembly GCA_964490505.1. GTDB lineage: Bacteria > Bacteroidota > Bacteroidia > Cytophagales > Cyclobacteriaceae > ELB16-189. The sequence continues at coordinate 158,297 of CAZBCP010000009.1, forward strand.
GTAAGGTTGGCCGCCATCTGGTTCACGGAGTCTGTAAGGTCTTTCCATGTACCACCTACACCGGGCACAAAGGCCTGTCCGCCCAACTTTCCTTCGGTACCTACTTCACGCGCCACACGAGTTACTTCCGACGCAAAACCACGAAGCTGATCCACCATAACGTTGATCGTTTCCTTCAACTCGAGGATCTCGCCACGAACGTCCACCGTGATCTTCTTCGACAAGTCACCATTCGCCACCGCGATAGATACGTTGGCGATGTTACGGATCTGTGCAGTAAGGTTACCGGCCATCTGGTTCACAGAGTCTGTAAGACCTTTCCACACACCACCAATACCACGTACTTCGGCCTGGCCGCCGAGCTTACCATCCGTACCCACTTCACGCGCCACACGAGTTACTTCGGATGCGAATGAGTTCAGCTGGTCCACCATGGTGTTCATGGTCTCTTTCAGCTCCAACATTTCACCGAGAACGTCCACCGTGATCTTCTTCGACAAGTCACCCTTCGCGACCGCGATCGTCACCTCGGCGATGTTCCGCACCTGGTTGGTAAGGTTATCGGCCATTTTATTTACGGAGTCGGTAAGGTCTTTCCATGTACCGTCGACGCCGCGCACCACCGCCTGACCACCGAGTCGGCCTTCCGAGCCTACTTCACGAGCCACACGAGTTACTTCCGAGCCGAATGAATTCAACTGGTCCACCATCGTGTTCACTGTATTCTTCAGCTCCAACATCTCACCCTTCACATCCACCGAGATCTTCTTCGACAAGTCGCCCTTCGCAACCGCCGTTGTTACTTCGGCGATGTTTCGCACCTGGTTGGTAAGGTTGGATGCCATCTGGTTTACCGAGTCGGTAAGGTCTTTCCATGTACCACCAACGCCGGGCACTTTCGCCTGGCCACCGAGCTTTCCTTCGGTACCCACTTCAAGCGCCACGCGAGTTACTTCAGAACCGAATGAATTGAGCTGGTCCACCATTGTGTTCACCGTATTCTTCAGCTCCAACATTTCCCCGCGCACGTCCACCGTTACCTTCTTCGAGAGGTCACCTTTAGCCACAGCCGTTGTCACGCTCGCGATGTTTCGCACCTGGCCTGTAAGGTTCGATGCCATCTGGTTTACCGAATCGGTAAGGTTCTTCCAAACACCACCGACGTCTTTTACTGTTGCTTGTCCACCGAGTCGTCCTTCGGTACCCACTTCAAGGGCCACACGGGTTACTTCGGAGGCGAATGAGTTCAGCTGGTCCACGAGTGTGTTCACCGTGTTCTTCAGCTCCAACATTTCACCTTTTACATCCACCGTGATCTTCTTACTGAGGTTACCACGGGCGAT
>CAZBCP010000010.1:0-185797 GCA_964490505.1 uncultured Ohtaekwangia sp.
CAACACAGAAGGGCCGTGTATGCTTATTGCTGGAGCCGGTTCCGGTAAAACCCGGGTGCTCACACTCCGGATAGCGCACCTGATGTATAACCAGGGTGTAGATCCATTCAACATCCTTGCACTCACTTTCACAAACAAGGCGGCGAAAGAGATGCGCGACCGCATCGAGAAGATCGTCGGCGGCGAGGCAAAGAACCTGTGGATGGGAACCTTCCACTCCGTGTTTGCAAGGCTCCTCCGCGCCGAAGCAAGCAAGCTCGGCTATCCAAGCAACTTCACTATCTACGATACCGACGACTCGAGGTCGCTCATTAAATCGATCGTGAAAGAGATGGGTCTCGATGAAACGCAGTACAAGGCCAGCACGGTTCATAACCGGATATCGGCTGCGAAAAACAGGCTGATCTCATGGCAGGACTACCAGAACAACGCCGTGCTCATCGCCGACGATTCGTCGAACATGAGACCAGAGATCCACAATATCTACAAGAACTACGCACAGCGCTGTTTCAAGTCCGGCGCCATGGACTTCGATGACCTGCTGTTCAACACCGATAAACTTTTCAAAGATCATCTCGATGTGCTGAACAAGTACCAGCATCGTTTCAAGTATGTTCTTGTAGATGAGTTCCAGGATACGAACCTGTGCCAGTATGAGATCGTGCGAAAGCTGGCTTCGGTACACCGGAACATCTGCGTGGTAGGTGATGATGCACAGAGCATCTATGCCTTTCGAGGCGCCGATATCTCTAACATTCTCAACTTCGAAAAAGACTATTCAGATCTCCGGATCATCAAGCTCGAACAGAATTACCGTTCCACGAAGACGATCGTCGACGCGGCGAATTCTGTTATCGCCAAGAATAAGGCACAGCTCCCCAAGAACGTTTGGACCGCGAACGAAGACGGTCAACTGGTAGAGCTCATTAAGGCAGTTTCCGATAACGAAGAAGGCAAGCTCGTCGCAACCTCCATCTTCGAAGAAAAGATGCAGTCGCAGCTCAAGTTCAGTGACTTCGTGATCTTATACAGGACCAACAGCCAGTCGCGCGCAATTGAAGAAGCGTTGCGCAGGATGAATATCAAGTATAGAGTTGTCGGAGGTCTTTCTTTCTATCAACGCAAAGAGATCAAAGACCTTCTCGCCTGGCTCCGCTATGCACTGAATCAACAGGATGAGGCATCGTTCCGCCGGATCATCAATCTACCCAAACGGGGCATTGGCGATTCCACGATCGATAAGATCGTAGTGGCAGCCAACGACCACGCCATTTCAATATGGGAGGTGCTCGAAAATGCACCCAGCTTCGTCGGAGGGCGTGCTGCCGGACCTATCGACGACTTCGTGTCGAAGATCAAGCGATTCCAGATCGATATCCAGGCGAAAGATGCGTACGAAGCAGCAGCAGAGATCGCGAAATCTTCAGGTCTGCTAAAAGAGTTGTATGAGGACAAGACCGTAGAGGGCTTGAGCCGGTACGAGAACGTGCAGGAATTGCTGAATGCAGTAAGGGAATTTGTCGACAATCCTGAAGAGGAGGACAAGAGTCTCGGTGCGTTTCTGCAGGCCGTATCGCTAATGACCAGCACCGACGAAGACAAAGACCACGATCCCGACAAGGTGACGTTGATGACCATACACATGGCTAAGGGACTTGAATTCAAGTATGTGTACATGGTCGGCATGGAGGAAGATCTTTTTCCTTCCCAGCTCATGCTCAGTTCAAGGGCCGAACTGGAGGAAGAAAGACGCCTGTTCTATGTGGCCATCACGAGGGCTCAGAAAAGGCTGTTCCTCTCCTATGCATTAACCCGCTACCGGTTTGGTCGATTAAAGAACTGCGAACCCAGTCGTTTCCTTGACGACATCGATGCTCGATACATTAAGGTGAGCACGAAGTTCGCCAACATGATGGACCTTCCAACGCCGAATCCGGGCTATGCAAGGCAGTTCGTTACCGGGATGAAGAAGACTATTTCTTCACAGCCTGTGGCGAAGCAGACAACTTATAAGGCACCAATCGACTTCACGCCAAGCGATACCGCAGGCCTCAAAGAGGGCATGAAAGTTGAGCACCCAAAGTTCGGCTTCGGCACTGTTATGAAGCTCGACGAGACGGGCGCCGACCGAAAGGCGCGGATCAACTTCAATGATTTTGGAGAAAAGACATTATTACTTAGCTTTGCCAAACTCAGGATTCATGAGAATTAGTCCGCCCTCGCAGAGCTACGGCGGACGAAACAACAATCAAACAGAAATTTAATTCATGGAGTACAACACAGCACGTGGACCTATTACTCTTAAGGAGTATGGTCGCAACGTTCAAAAATTGGTAGATTATATCCGCGAGCAGCCGGACAAGGAGAAGAGAACGGAGATGGCCTACACATTGATCGAACTGATCAAGCAGCTTGCACCTATCGCGAAAGACACCCCCGAGAATCCACAGCGCAACTGGGACGACCTTTATATCATTGCCGACTTCAATCTCGACCTCAACAGCCCCTACCCGATCCCCGAGCGTGAGGTGGTGTTCAAGAAACCCGCGAGAATGGTCTATCCACAAACGGATGTAAAGTATAAGCACTACGGAAAGAACGTTGAGCGACTCATCGCGGAAGCTGCCAAGAAAGACAATCCAGAAGAACGTGAGGAGGCCGTCATCTACCTCGGCAAACTTATGAAGACGTTCTATTCAAACTGGAATAAGGAAAGTCTCGATGATACCGTTATTGTAAAAGACATCCGTAACATATCCAAAGGTGCGTTGAATGTTAGCATCGAAAAAGTGAAGGAGGATAACCTGTTCGAAAAGCTTTATCGCGAAAAGAAAAAGCCGCACGGACAAGGTGGTGGAAACGGCGATCGCAACGACCGTGGAGATCGCAAGCAACGTCACGGTGGAAAACAATTCAACAGGAACAGGGGACATAACCAACACCGCAGAAGGGATCAATGAGTTCGTTCCGGATAAAGGGCGGCACCAGGCTCAAAGGTGAGATACAACCACAAGGTGCAAAGAATGAAGCTTTGCAAGTACTATGCGCGCCGCTCCTCACTGCACAACCAGTTACAATTCACAACATACCCGACATCATCGATGTCAACAAGCTCATCGAACTGCTGGGCGACCTGGGATGTAAAGTAGAAAAGCTCGGTAAGGGATCTTATCGCTTTACTGCAGCGAATGTCAATACAGAATATCTAAAGTCCGAAGCCTACCGAAAAAAGGCATCGGCCTTACGTGGCTCGGTGATGTTGCTTGGCCCCATCCTGGCAAGGTTTGGATCGGCAAGCATCCCGAAACCCGGTGGCGATAAGATCGGACGACGACGCCTCGATACGCACTTTTTAGGTTTCCAGAACCTCGGCGCAAAATTCAAATACGAGCCCGAGGGCAATCTCTTTCACATCGACGCATCTCATCTTACCGGCAAATACATGTTGCTCGATGAGGCATCGGTAACAGGTACGGCCAACATCCTGATGGCAGCTGTGCTGGCGAAAGGAACCACCACGATATACAACGCGGCCTGCGAGCCGTACCTGCAGCAACTCTGTGGAATGCTCAATCGTATGGGTGCAAAGATCTCGGGCATGGGATCGAATCTTCTCACCATCGAAGGGGTCGAAAAACTAAACGGTACCGAGCACACATTACTCCCCGATATGATCGAGATCGGAAGCTTCATCGGCCTTGCTGCCATGACGCAGTCGGAGATCACGATCAAGAACTGCCGTATCGATATGCTTGGATTGATCCCGGAGATCTTTCGCCGTCTTGGCATCAAGATGGAATTCCGCGGCGACGATATTCACATTCCCACCCAGGAGCGTTACGAGATCGAGACATTTATCGACGGCTCCATCCTTACGGTAGCCGATGCTCCATGGCCTGGTTTTACTCCCGACCTGTTGAGTATAGTGCTGGTGGTTGCCACGCAAGCAAAGGGCGTTGTCCTTATTCACCAGAAGATGTTCGAAAGCCGTCTCTTCTTTGTTGATAAACTGATCGATATGGGTGCGCAGATCATTTTGAACGATCCACATCGTGCGACGGTGATCGGCCTCGACAGGAAATTCCAGCTTCGTGGTATCAAAATGTCGTCACCGGATATTCGCGCGGGTGTGTCGTTGTTGATAGCAGCATTGTCGGCACAGGGAACCAGCGAGATCTCGAATATAGACCAGATAGATCGGGGTTACCAGGACATCGAGGCGAGACTTAAGGCGTTAGGAGCACAGATCGAACGCGTTGCTTAGTTCTCCTTTTCGATCACAACCGTATAGCTCTCGACTTTCTCGCCATTGAGCTTCAGCTCCTGTTGCATGATCTTCTGACAATGATCGACGTCTTTCTTCAGGAAGCAATCATTGCATTCGAAGGTCGAGTCGACACGAATATTGCTGATGTCTGAGATGGTATCGACGGAGCCCAGCAGCGCATTCTTCACGAGAAAATTATTATCTTCTATCCGGGCTACCGACGGCAGAATACCTTCCGATATTTCGAAGGAGCCATCGGTGGCAAATACGGCTCCAGCAGAATCCAGTCGCTTGAATTGCTCGTCGGTAACGACGAGACTGAATGCATTGAGCTCATCGGAGTTAAACCCCTGGGCTTTAATTGTAATGGAAGGAATGTCGCACGCGCAGTCTTTCTTGGTGCAACAACTAGTCATCAATATAGCAAAGATGACAACCGTAAATACTTTCATATTTCGATCTTCAGCCCAACCGGGCAATGGTCCGATCCCATATAACGATCGTAGACCTCCGCATCTTTTACTTGATGAAGAATATTTTTTGTAACAAGGAAATAATCAATCCTCCACCCCACGTTCTTGTCGCGTGCAAACGTCACGTAGTTCCAGTAGGTGTACTTCACCTCCGTGGGCTTCAATAAACGGAATGTGTCGGTAAACCCGGTATCTAGTAGTCTCTGGAACCCATCGATCTCCCGTTGCGTATAGCCTGCCGACTTGTTGTAATTCTCTTTGGGTCTCGCGATGTCGATCTCTTTGTGAGCAACGTTCAGATCCCCGCACACTATCACCGGCTTTCTCTTCGCCAGCCAGTTCACATAATTACTGAAAGCAACATCCCACTGCTCACGATAGTCGAGACGTGCAAGTCCATCGCCTGCGTTGGGTGTATAAACCGTAACTAAAAAGTAAGTCAGAAACTCGGCGGTGATCACACGACCCTCCTGGTCGTATTCTTCGAGACCGATGTCGTAAGTGACATTAATAGGATCGACCTTCGAAAGGATAGCAGTTCCGGAATAACCCTTCCTTGCCTTCGAAGAATTGACGTAAACATTATAGCCTGCCAGGAGCTCGAGTGTGCTCGCAACCTCATCCTCCGCTCCCTTGGTCTCCTGGAGGCAAAGGACGTCAGGGTTCATCTCCTTCACGTCCTTCAGAAAGTCCTTCTTGATGATAGCGCGAATGCCGTTGACATTCCAGTTTACCAGGTGCAGCAGTGCCATTAGAATATATGTCTTACAAACGCCTCTATCGCTTCATACTCGGCAAGACCAAGCTGGTTGTACAGCTCAGCCGTGGCGTGGTTACGGTCTTCGGCGCGCATCCAGAACTCGCGCTTGTCGTTACCGGGGAACAACGCACTATCTTTCTGTGACTGGTGCTTGAAGATCGCCTTGCGTTTCCTCAACAGCTCGTCGGGGCTGATAGGCACGGCCATCTCGATCTCATCGATATCCCATTCCTGCCATGCACCGCGATACAACCAAACATAACAGTCTTTCATCCACGACTCGTTTTTCAATTTCGCGAGCGCACGGAAGATGGCATCGAGACAAACACGGTGAGTTCCGTGCGGATCAGAAAGATCGCCCGCAGCATAGATCTGGTGGGGCTTCACTTTCTTAATGAGGTCGACAATGATGTTCACGTCTTCGTCGCTCAATGGCTTCTTCTTCACCTTGCCTGTTTCGTAGAAAGGCATGTCGAGGAAATGAGCAAACTCATCGGTAATACCGGCACTGCGGCAACCTGCTTTTGCTTCTCCTCTCCTGATCAGGCCTTTGATGGCAAGCACTTCAGGGCTATCGATCTGTCCTGGCGTTTTATCGCGAAGCTCTTTCACGACGCGTTGATAGAATTTCTCGGCGTCTGCCCTGTTGAGACCGAATTGATCGTTGAAGTCGCGAACGAAGTCTGCAAAGCGGATGGCATCTTCGTCGAATACAGCGATGTTTCCGGAAGTCTGGTATGCAACGTGAACTTCGTGTCCCTGGTCAACGAGGCGAATGAATGTACCTCCCATCGAGATCACATCATCGTCAGGGTGTGGACTGAAAATGATCACACGTTTCGGGAATGGTTTTGCGCGCTCGGGACGATTTGAGTCGTCGGCGTTGGGCTTGCCGCCAGGCCATCCGGTAATAGTGTGCTGAAGCTCGTTGAACACTTTAATGTTGATGTCGTAAGCGGAGCCAAATTCCGTAAGGATGTCGCCCATGCCGTGCTCCATGTAGTCGTTGTTCGTGAGCTTTAGGATCGGCTTCTTGATATACTGGCAGAGCCAGACCACGGCGCGACGAATAAGCTTCGGATTCCAGTCTATGCTGTCGACCAGCCATGGTGTTTTGATCTTTGTTAGCTGCGATGACGCGGCGTTATCGAGAACGATAAGGGAGTTCGGGTGATTCTGAAGGAATGTTGCAGGGATTTGATCGGTAACAGGACCTTCGACGGTCTTCTTGATCACACCGCCTTTGCCTTCGCCCCAGGCCATGAGTATGATCTTCTTCGATTTGAGGATCGTGCCGACACCCATGGTGATCGCTTTCTTGGGAACGTTGGCCTCGCTAAAGAAATCACTTGCTGCATCGATACGTGTAACCTGGTCGAGGGTGATCATACGTGTTCCGGACTTCTCGGAAGAACCCGGTTCGTTGAAACCGATGTGACCTGTGCGGCCGATGCCTAGTATCTGAAGATCGATGCCTCCGAGCCTATCTATCTTTTCGTCATACTCTTTGCAATAGTTGGATACTTCGGTTTTCGGCAACGTACCGTCGGGAATATTAATGTTGCCTTTTGGGATATCAATATGATCGAAGAGATGTTCATTCATGAACCTGACATAACTCTGCAGCGAGTCGGGTTGCATCGGGAAATACTCATCGAGGTTGAATGTGATCACATTCTTGAAGCTGAGGCCCTCTTCTTTGTGCATTCTTACCAGCTCGGCGTATACACGAGTAGGTGTCGAACCTGTAGCGAGACCAAGCACGCAGTTTTTACCTTCCTTTGCCTTCGAGCGTATGAGGTTGGCGATATCTTTCGCAACGAACTCGGAAGCGGTCTCCGACTTTTCAAAAATTTTGAGGGGAATTTTTTCAGGAGATACCTGTAGCATGAATAATAAAATTATTAATGATTTGGAGGGTCGAAAATAATAGGAATTACTTGGGAAACGAAACTTTGCCCATCGAAACCGATGGTACTTTACGGCGTTTTCCAAAACCTGTGCTACCACCTGTAAGGCTCTCGTTTGCCAGCACAGCAAACAGCACGGCCTCCTTCGCATCGCCGTCGATCCCCAGCTCTTTTGTAGTTGAAAATGTGCTGTTGGGCAGAAGCTCTTTGATCCATTTGACCATGAGGGGATTGTGGGCGCCGCCTCCACTCAGAAAGATCTTGTAACTGGCGTTCCCAATTGCTTCCGAAATGGTCTCTGCGCTGAACCGCGTAAGCGTGGCGATAATATCAGGTTTGTCAAGGCTCGTGGTTCCCGATCTCCGTTGCGCAGCGGCAAGATATTCCAGGTTGAATTGTTCGGGGCCGGTTGTCTTTGGGAATGGCTGATCGAAGAAGGTATTTTTTTTCAGTTCGTTGACAAGATCCCGGTTCACATTACCGGATAATGCGATCGCAGAATTTTTATCGTAGGTCTGACCAGGAAAGTAACGTCTCACTGCCTGGTCGATCATTGTGTTTCCGGGGCCTGTATCAGTTACAAAGATCTTGTCCGTTTTAAGCGTTCCGGGCAGGTATGTGAAGTTGCCGATCCCGCCGATGTTGAGCATGATCCTGTTCTCATTCTTTTTCGAGAACAGGAAGTAGTCGCCATACACAGCCAGTGGAGCTCCTTCGCCGCCGGCAGCTATGTGTTTCTGCCTGAAATCGCTTAAGGTTATAATACCAGTTGTTACGGCGATATGATCTCCATCGCCGATCTGCAGTGTTGAATTCACCGACACACCTTCGGTAACAGCCATAGGTGCGTGGAAGACGGTCTGACCATGCGAGGCAATAACGTCGACAGAAGATGGTTTGATCCTCCATTTCCTGAGAGCGGCGAGGATCATATCGGCATGCTTCAGTGCGATCCACGCGTTGAGCTCCGAAAGTTTCTTGAATTCTATGGTGGACTTCGCAAACACGGCAAGGATCTTATCGCGTATCTCGCTGTCGTATGGAATGGTGACGAACTTCTTTACGGCAACTTTGGTCTTCGTGCCTGACCCGGAGATGTTACACAGGGCTATGTCGAGACCATCGAGTGATGTGCCGGACATGAGGCCGATGATAACACGGTTTTTTTTCGAAGATATCTTATAAAGTTTGCGGATATTGTCGTTCATGGAACAATTCAGGACCGAGCTTCCGATCACGCCTGCGCCGCTCATCGATCACGGCACACGTATCATCACAACCGGTTCTTGTTTTTCGGATAATATCGGCGAAAAGCTTACTCAAAGCAAGTTCAATACACTTGTGAACCCATTGGGTACGTGCTACAACCCCATCTCGATACACAAGGGACTGATGATGCAGAAGGTTGATGACGACCTGTTCGTCGAGAGTGAAGGGAGCTGGAAGCATTTTGACTTTCATTCCAAATTCTTTGCGGGTTCAAAAGAAGAATTGCGTGCGGTATTACAAAAACAACTTGAAGGAGGTCACCACGACATCATCATTATTACTTACGGCACCAGTTGGGTATACAAACATAAAGTCACTGGAAAGATCGTGTCCAACTGTCACAAACGTCCACAGTCTGAATTCGAAAAAATATTATTAACACCAGATGAGATCATCCGATCATTCGAAGAACTCCAGTCCAATACGAGAGCGAAAATTATTGTAACACTTAGTCCTGTACGACATACAAAAGACACTCTTGAGCTGAACTCCGTGAGTAAGTCGGTGCTCCGATATGCAATACATCGGTTCAGGAACGCAGAATACTTTCCCGCTTACGAGATCATGATGGACGACCTTCGCGACTATCGTTTTTACGAAGCCGATATGATCCATCCATCGGATGTTGCGATAGGTTATATTTGGGAGAAGTTTGGTGAGAGGTATTTTTCAAAGGAAACGAAAGCGTTGAATGCAAGGTGGCAAAAAATATTTCGTTCGGTCAATCATCGACCATTCAATGAGGGATCGCAGCAATACAAGAATTTTCTTCGTGGCGTTTTGAAAGATCTTGAGGGCGTTAGTTCCACAATGGAAGTAAAAAGGGAAATTGAAGAGATTAAAACTCGTCTACATGAATAATATCCTCTCGTGGAAGTGGCTGCTGTTGGCACATTGAAGATAAGGATCGCTCATGTGCCTTTCGTAGTGCCGCCAGATGAAGTTTGAAAGCCAATCGGCAAGCCAGAGGCCGCGATTGTGATTGCTTTCATGGTATCGGCAAGAAATATTGATATCCAACCCCAATTCACCCCAGCACTTGGTTTTCATACAATCTTCGAAGCTGTTTTGACTGCCGATGCGGATCGTCCTGTTGTCTAAGACGATATCAACCTGACGATTTTCTTCCATGATCTCAATCAATAGATTATTCAGAAGAAAATTATAGAAGACATTGGCGTCCCTACGCAAAGGTTTACCTACATTTTCCTTATACGCTGTGATGGCGACAATTTTTGAGACCGGTGACCCAGAGAAGATTGACCCAAGATCCTGGATTATGGATATGGCTCTCTCGTTTGGAATTTGTGAGCCTTTGTATTCGGCGTTGAATGGAAAGTGATTTTTTCGGTAAATGTCATTGACAAACGAACCCAAAAATTTCTGCCGCTTCGTCTCGATTGCCAAACCGGCAATAGTGATGAACCTACTCGATCCTCCTCTTCTATGAGGCTTATCAAGCGACCATCCTAAATCACCGCTTTCGTCAAGGTAAATCAGCATAAAAATAAAAGGGCCGAGGGAAAACCTCAGCCCAGTTGAGATAGGACCCGGGGGCGGAATAGATTACACTATCCTTACGCTGGTCGAACCACGGGCGCGCTTGCCCAGGAAACCTTTATCTATCTCGTGTTCAAAAATACGCTACCGATTATATCCATGTTGCTTTAATAAGTCCGAAATTTGTTAGATCATCAGGAAAACCGTACAACTGAAAATATTGTTAAGATTGTCATGCCTAATCGTCTCATAAACTCAACCAGTCCGTACCTCCTTCAACACGCTCATAATCCTGTTGACTGGTATGAATGGGGACCCGACGCACTGGCGAAAGCTACTGGCGAGAATAAACCGATCCTCGTCAGCATCGGCTATTCGGCATGTCACTGGTGTCATGTGATGGAACGCGAATGCTTCGAGAACAACGACATCGCTTCCCTAATGAATCAAAACTTCGTATGCATAAAAGTAGATCGCGAAGAACGACCCGACGTCGACCAGGTCTACATGGAGGCTGTACAGGCAATGGGCATCAATGGCGGTTGGCCTCTCAACGTCTTTCTGACGCCCGATCAAAAACCGTTTTACGGAGGCACTTATTTCCCTCCTCCCCATTGGAACAACGTCCTGACGCAGATCGCAACGGCATTCCGTCAGCGTCGCGACGAGATCGACCGGTCCGCCAACGACCTTGCCCAACACCTTCGTCGCAGCGACTTGCAACGCTTCGCTTCACCGGCCCCTAATCAATTTAGTGTAGACACTCTCGACAAGATGTTCACTACACTCGATGTACGATTCGACAACGAGTATGGTGGCATGGACAAAGCTCCGAAGTTCGTGATGCCTACGATATGGATGTTCCTGCTGAGATACTATAAGATCACTGGAAAGACAGAAGCCCTCGACATGGTTACGATCACGTTGCGCGAGATGACACGCGCGGGACTGTACGACATTGCCGGGGGCGGCTTTGCCCGATACTCGGTGGACGGCGAATGGTTTGCTCCTCACTTCGAAAAAATGTTGTACGACAATGCTCAACTGCTCTCGTTGTATTCTGAAATGTATCGCATAACACACGAGAACTTTTTCAAAGAGGTCGTCGATGAAACGTTCGACTGGCTGCAACGCGAAATGACCCACGCCAATGGCGGATTCTTCTCTGCATTGGATGCTGATAGCGAAGGCGTTGAAGGCAAGTTCTACGTCTGGACTTACGATGAAGCGAAAGAAGCATTGGGGTCAGACTTCGAAGAAGCAGCAAAGTATTTCAACCTCACGGCCACCGGCAACTGGGAGCACGGAAGGAACATCCTGATGCGAGATGTCAGCCGCGAATCCGACGAGAATATCCGAAGATGGAAAAACAAGCTGATGAACGCCAGGGCAAAACGTGTACGCCCGGGATTAGATGATAAGATCCTCGCTGGCTGGAATGCAATGACGATCAAAGGACTGATGGATGCCTACGGCGCTTTCGCCGACAGAAAGTTTCTCGATGCGGCGATCGGATGTGCAACGTTCATCGAAGAAAAGATGATGGACAATGGGCGCATCTATCGATCGTATAAAGGAAGGCGATCCGCAACGGAAGGATTTCTCGAAGACTATGCCTTCATGATACAGGCGTACCTATCGCTTTATCAATATACGTCTAATGAAACATGGCTCATGAAGGCAAAGTCGATGTGCGAATACGTTATGATGGATTTCTTCGACGAGAACGATGGATATTTTCACTACACCTCTTCGGCTGCCGAGAAGCTGATCGCAAGAAAGAAAGAGATCTTCGATAATGTTATTCCCGCCTCGAATTCGGTGATGGCCATGAATCTATTCGTGCTCGGAACGATGCTTGACCAGGAAATATGGAAGGAAACTGCACACAACATGGTTGGTAGGCTTGTACCTACGATCGAGTCGGAGCCTGGTTATCTTTCCAACTGGGGCATATGCCTGGCGGCGATGACGAAGGGATTGTCGGAGGTGGCCATCGTTGGCCCAAAGGCCGCAGACTTCCTTCAACAGTTTTCCTTACAATTCCAGCCCTTCGCAATCGTTCAAACGACCAAACAAAAAAGCGATCTTCCACTATTACAAGGGAAAGAAACCCAAAAAGGATCGACCTTGGTATATGTTTGCTTCGATCGAACATGTGCGGCGCCCGTAGACAGCATCGAAGGCGCTATTAGTCAATTGAAGTAATTGACTAATTTCTTTAAATAGCATCCAAAGCAATTGCATTGAGTACTGGCGAAATCATTACACGCTTTGTCGACGTCATCGTTCCCGTGCCCGTTCCAAAGGCATACACGTATCGTGTACCCATGCCGTTGTCGGATAAGGTGAGGGCCGGCTTGCGTGTGATCGTGCAGTTCGGTGCGAAAAGGATCATTACGGGCATTATTGCAAACGTACACGAAACACCACCCCGCGACCAGGAAGCCAAATACATTCTTGAGTTGCTGGATGAAACTGAGGTTATCAACGAGCAGCAGTTCCGGCTTTATCACTGGATGTCCGACTATTATATGTGTACGCAGGGTGAAGTGCTGAACGCGGCATTACCTGCGGGTCTGAAGCTCTCGAGTGAATCGATGATCCAACTGCATCCCTCCTTCGATGAAGAAACCACTGCTTTCGATTTCTCGGAGAAAGAACGCTTGCTGCTGCATCGACTTAAGCAGGGCACGCTTAATTATACCGAAGCAGCAAAGGTCCTGGGCGTCAAGACCATTTATAGCTTGTTGAAATCGCTGACTTCGAAAGAAGCTATCATCCTTTACGAAGAAGTAAAAGACAAATACCGTCCAAAAACTGAAAAGCGTGTAAGGCTTTCCGAACAATATCTAAAAAAGAAAGAGCTCGAAAAGCTCTTCGAAGCGATGTCCGCGAAGCCGAAGCAAGAGGCTGTGCTTTTAAAATACTTACAAGATGTGCCGGTGTTCACCCACCCGGAGCTCAACAAAAAAGGTATTGCGAAGAATTCTCTTCTCGATCATGAGATCTCCGAATCGTCAGTCGGTACTCTTATTAAAAACAAGATCCTCGAAGAATTCGAGATCGTCGTTCCCCGTTTCAAACCACATGAAGGCACTCCCGCTGCGCCGGTTCTCCTAACCGAAAAACAGGAAGCAGTTCGCAACAAGATCCTCAGCGGTTTCGAGGAGAAAGGAACGGTGTTGCTTTATGGGGTAACCGGCAGCGGTAAGACCGAGATCTACATCGACCTCATCCGTCGCGCACTCGACGGCGGTTCGCAGGTATTGTACCTGCTTCCGGAGATCGCGCTCACAACACAGATCGTCGAACGCATGAAGAAAGTATTCGGTGACGAGATGGGCATCTATCACTCGCGCTTCTCCGACAACGAACGCGTCGAAGTATGGAACGGCGTGCTCCAGGGAAAATTCCGTTTCGTGGTCGGCGTGCGCTCGTCGGTCTTCCTCCCCTTCGACGATCTTGGTTTGATCATCGTCGACGAAGAGCACGACTCTTCATATAAACAACAAGAACCTGCACCACGATATCAGGCGCGCGATGTGGCGCTCGTGATGGGACAATTTCATTCGGCGAAAGTCCTGCTCGGAAGTGCTACACCTTCGCTCGAGTCATATTATCAAGCGCTGCAAGGCAAGTACCAGCTAGTGGAGCTCACCGAGCGTTTTGGCGAGGCATCGCTGCCTGACATTGTGCTGGCGGACCTTGTGTCGGAACGAAAGATGAAGACCAACAAAGGATCTTTCTCCGGGTTGTTACTTCGCGAGATCGCCGAGCGTGTAAAGAAACATGAACAGGTCATACTATTCCAGAATCGCCGCGGCTATGCGCCCGTTGTTCAGTGCGAGGATTGCAATTGGGTGCCTAAATGCATCAATTGTTCGGTAAGCCTTACCTATCATCAATATCGTCATGCAATGGTATGTCACTATTGCGGCTATCGCGAAGAGTTGCCTAAACAATGTCCGACGTGTTCTTCGAAGCGCATACTAACGGTCGGCTACGGCACCGAAAAGATCGAAGAAGATATGTCACTTCAGTTCCCCGATGCAACGGTCGGCCGTATGGATTTCGACACGACAAGAACCAAATCAGGCTACGAAGAGATTATCGATGGGTTTGAGACCGGCAAGACCGATATACTCGTGGGCACACAGATGATAACAAAGGGACTTGATTTCGATAAGGTAACGCTTGTAGGGATCTTCGATGCCGACCGGATGATGCACTTTCCGGATTTCAGATCGTATGAGCGGGCGTTCCAGTTGATCACACAGGTGAGTGGACGTGCCGGTCGCAGAACGCAGAAAGGCAAGGTGATCATCCAAACCCATAATCCAAAGCATGAGATCTTTGCTTTTGCGCTTCGTCATGATTACCGCGGATTTTTAGAGGTGCAGCTTCATGATCGGGATACGCATCGTTATCCGCCGTTCGCGCGGCTGATAGAGATCACTTTAAAACAAACTGAGAAGCCGGTAGTTACTCATGCGGCCACGGTGTTTGCCAACATGCTGAAAGAAAAACTGCAGGGTGTGCGCATTATGGGGCCGGGCGAGCCGATGGTGAGCCGGGTACGCAATGAATACCTGATGACGATCCTGGTAAAGATCCCAAGAAATCAAGGAAAGCTGCCGGAGATCAAACACACACTTGCTTCGCTAGCGGACAAGCTAGTTGAGGAGAAGAATTTCAGAAAGGTGAAGGTGGTGTTTGACGTGGATCCGGTGTAGGATCAGATCCTGGCTGTTCTTAGGCTTTCGATAGCACGCCTGTAGGCCGCGGGAAAAAGGTCCTCCGGCCTCGTCCGCTCCAGGAACTCAGATACTTCTTTGCTTCTCTCTTCTGGAGTCATTCGCAGCCACTCCCGGCTTGCAGTTTTTTGTTTTTTCTTTTTCATTCGTTTACTGTTTTCGTTTGGTTACAATAATAAAATCGTATTCAACACCAGCCTTGAAGTTTTTCAGCCTGCCGTTAACACTTCCCTTGACATTATACAGAGGCATTATAAATCTGTAGTAATCTCGAATCAATTTGTGATAGTAAGCATGACGCCTGCGGTCACTACCATCGATGCGGACCTTCTTGTCAGGAAAAACATCAAAAAATTCTTCGAGTGTCGAAGCAACAGTTTTCAAGACCTTGCGCATATCTCCATTATCGGTAACGGCAAGGTCGTTTATAGCCTTTCTCTTTCGGTCATAGTCGCCAAATTCAAGATTAAAGCACTCAATCGCCTGACCGACGATAATCATTGGGACATAGGCAACAACCTTTTGGACCGGGTTAGTAGCCCTTGCATTGTTACTTTCAAAAGTAAAAGTCATGATCTTGCGCTTTTCGCGCGTGACCTTATAAACGGAATGATTCATGCGCGTCTAAAGTAGCCTGAGACACTACTCTACACACAGAGAACTACCTTATTGACTTGAAGATTGTAAGGAAAACCTTATCCTAAGATATCCCACGCCTCGTTGAGGATGGGTAACGTCTGGTGTGCCGTCAGATCGAACTGGCATGGAACCACCGACACATAATTATTCGCGATCGCCCACTCGTCGTTATCCTCTCCCTTATCGAAATTGACAAAGTTACCAACCATCCAAAAATAACGACGACCATTTGGGTCAAACCTCTGATCGAAATCTTCGACCCACTTGGCATTAGCCTGCCTGCAAACCCTTATCCCTTTCACGGGCTCCGCCTGTTTCCTGGGTATGTTCACGTTCAGCGCCACGCCCTTCGGCAATCCCTTTGCCAACACCTGGCTCGTCACGCGCTTCACAATTTCCTTCGTGTGCGAGAAATCAGCCTTGTGACTGTAATCACATAAGGAAAAACCGATCGAAGGCGTCCCTTCGATTGCTCCCTCTATAGCCGCGGACATTGTACCGGAATATAACACACTGATCGATGTATTGCTGCCATGGTTAATACCACTCACAACAACATCAGGCTGACGCTCACCCTTCAATACAAAATGACGCGCGATCTTCACGCAATCGGCCGGTGTCCCCGAACATTCGAAAGCCCTCGCTCCCTTGAAAAGAAAATTCTCCTCCAATCTAAGAGTGTCGCCTACCGTAATAGCATGGCCCATTCCCGACTGTGGACTATCCGGGGCCACCACCAGCACATCGCCCAATTCCAGCATCGCCTCAACCAAATTGAGAATACCGCGCGACGTAATACCATCATCGTTGGAAACAAGGATCAAAGGGCGAGACATGACTGGAGATCGGTTTTGTAAAACTACCTGGTGAAAAACGAGTTGTAATATTCGACAATTCTGGTGAGATCTTTCTTGTCGTCGAAGTCAAGTTTGTTTGATTTGGAATATTTCTGAACCTCTTCGCCATAGTTGCCCATAGCATAGATCCAATCATTCTTCTTACCCTGGAATTCGGTAATCTCACCGTTCTCCCCCAATAAAAAAAACTTGTGCACCAACACAAGCCTCGTGTACGACCCGTAATAATAAAATGAAGAATAGGTCTTGTATTCCAGGCTCTCTCGCGTGAGCAATGTCATCTTACCTTCGGTCAGCAATTCAAAAAATACCGGTGCGCGATAACTCCCGGTCGCCGAAAAAGGAAGGGAATAAAATTTACGATAGTCTTTTAGAAGCGCATCAAAGATCTCGAAGAACACGACCTTCCTCGCCGTGTATGTCTCCACCCTGTTGTTGGCCTGCAACTGCAGCAGATCGGTCTGTAGATTATACTTGATCTGGCCCTTCAGAGTATCGCCACCCTCCATTATCAGGTAACCATTGTGCCAGTATTCGAATGAAAATTGCTGCGCATCCGCCACCGACGCAACCAACATCACCAAAAGAAACAACAGCTTCTTCATTACTTCATTACCCTTTCAATATCGAGTGTCCGAGCTTGTCCCGTTTCGTTCTAAGATATTTCTCGTTGTGAGGATTCGGAGCAACTTCGATCGGCACGTTGTCGACGATCTCCAATCCATAGCCCATCAAACCAACTCTCTTCTTTGGATTATTCGTGATCAACCTGATCTTCGAAATTCCAAGGTCGTGGAGGATCTGCGCACCAATTCCATAGTCACGATTATCCATATCGAAGCCGAGTTGCAAGTTTGCTTCCACGGTATCCAATCCTTCCTGTTGCAACTTATATGCCCGAAGCTTGTTCAACAGTCCAATCCCCCTGCCTTCCTGTTTCATATA
The DNA here is from genome assembly GCA_964490505.1 of uncultured Ohtaekwangia sp. Taxonomy (GTDB): domain Bacteria; phylum Bacteroidota; class Bacteroidia; order Cytophagales; family Cyclobacteriaceae; genus ELB16-189. Next base: position 17,378 of record CAZBCP010000010.1, read on the forward strand.
AAGCACTACTCCCTTTCCTTCTTTCTCAACCATCTCCATTGCGTTGTGAAGCTGCGGTCCGCAGTCGCAACGACACGAACCGAAAATATCACCCGTAACACATGATGAGTGCACCCGTACTAAAACTGGCTCGTCTTTCTCCCACGTTCCTTTCACTAACGCCATGTGGATCTCTGATGTTGCGAGTTCTTCGTACGCAACTAATTGGAAGTTGCCGTGTTCTGTGGGCATGTTCACCTCAACCTGGCGCCTGACCTGGCATTCGGTACGCATCCTGTAGGCGATCAGATCTTTGATGGTGACGAGCTTTAGACCAAACTTGTCTGCAACCTTACGAAGGTCCGCAAGCCGGGCCATCGATCCGTCTTCGTTCATGATCTCCACCAACACGCCGGCTGGACGAAAACCGGCAAGCCTTGCGAAGTCGATCGCTGCTTCGGTATGGCCGGTGCGGCGAAGCACGCCTTCCGTCTTTGCTTTCAAGGGAAAAATATGACCTGGACGACCAAGTTCTTCAGGCTTGGTTTCAGGGTCGGCGAGCGCCTTAATGGTCCTGAACCTGTCGTGGGCCGAAATGCCCGTTGTACAACCGTGACCAATGAGATCCACCGACACTGTAAACGGCGTTTCGTGGAGAGCAGTATTCTTTCCAACCATCAATTCGAGGCCAAGCTCATCGCACCGGCTCTCGATCAACGGCGCGCAAATAAGACCACGGCCATGGGTGGCCATGAAGTTGATGATCTCGGGAGTGACGCATTCGGCCGCGCAAATGAAGTCGCCTTCGTTCTCCCGGTCTTCGTCGTCGACGACCACAATCACCTTTCCGTTACGGATGTCTTCTATTGCGTCTTCAACCCTGTCTATCTTTATTTTTTCCATGATGAATGATCCAACAATATTAACGCGAATTAGGTTTCTGATATCATCTCAATAAACCAGAGGATAGTCTCTGGATTACACGGCCTAGCATAAAGGAAACATCCTTTTTCGCATTCTGCAGATGGTATTGCAGCTCCATAAGATCTTCCCGTTCCGTTTCGTTCTTTACCTGGAGCATCTGCTGCAGGCCGTCGTCTATCATTTTTACGAGGACGCCGAGCTTAAGCCGGGCCACAACCTTATGTGCGGCAGATGCCTCGTATTCGTCGCCGATGTGTATCTTGTTTTCTTTCCATCCATCGCTCACCGTATACTTGGGAACAACCAGCGTTGCCACGTAGGTCTGAAGTTGATGCGGAACAACGCTCATGAATGTCTCTGGCGTCGGCACGTTCCCCTTCGCTACTTCTATCTTATACAGATCCAACAATTCGATGTGCGACTTAGAGATGAAATTCACATCATCAGTTTCATAAAACAGGTACTGGTAAACGAACTCGTTTTCCGATTCCTTCTTATTGCCAATGTTGATCAGGACCTTACAAAATTCCTTCTCCAGTTCTTCGAGCTCCCTGGTGGAATCATAAAGGAACGACTTTGAAAGCTCGTGTACGTCGGCTAACGTAAGTCCTTTATCTGCCTGGTCGGGTACATTGGGCTGTTCTCTCTTCGAACGGCGTTCTTTAATAAGGATCTTGTTGAGCTCCGTGTTCAGGATCTGCAACGAGATGCTGAAGATCTTACTCACCTCCTGCAGGTAAGTTGTTCTCTTCAAGTAATCCGGTATCAATGATACCGACTTCAATATATCCTGGATGGTCTCTGCTTTCTTTACCGGATCACTGCCGGCTTCGCCCAACAAAAGTCCTGCCTTGAAGGTCACGAAGTCCTTCGTGTTATCGCTTAGAAATTTCTGGAACTCCGTCGACCCGACTTTTCTCGAATAACTATCCGGGTCTTCCCCATCAGGAAACAATACAACGCGAACGTTCAGCCCCGTCTCCAACAACATATCGATACCGCGAAGAGCAGCCTTAATACCAGCTGCATCGCCATCGAACAACACCGTTACATTTTCAGTGAACCTCCGGATGAGCTGCACCTGCGAGGTGGTTAGCGCAGTACCCGACGACGCCACAACGTTCTGCACATCGCTCTTGTGCATCGAGATCACATCGGTGTAACCCTCCACTAAATAACAGTTGTCTTTCTGACGAATGATGTTCTTGGCCTGGTATAATCCATAAAGAACATCGCTCTTATGATAGATCTCTGTCTCCGGTGAGTTTACATACTTGGGCTGATTCTTATCCTTGCCCAGCATCCGCGCTCCGAACGCGATCACCTTACCCGACAAATTATGAACGGGGAAGATCACCCTGCCGCGAAAACGATCATACGACGAACCATCTTCTTTCTTGACGACAAGCCCCGTCTTCTCGAGCAATGCCTGGCTGTATCCCTTCGACAACGCTTCCTTCGAAAAATGTTCCCATCCTTCGAGTGAATACCCGAGCTCGAACTTTTGAATATCGCGGTCATTGAATCCACGCTCACGGAAATAACTCAACCCGATCGAGCGACCTTCTTCACTATTGACAAGCTTATCTTTATAATAATCTTTTGCGAAGTTCATAAGAACATAAAGTCCTTCGCGCTCGCTTTGTTCAGCCAAAAACTGGTCTGATTGCTTCGTCTCGTTGATCTCAACACCATATTTTTTGGCGAGGTAGCGCATTGCCTCCACGTAGGTCATCCCCTCATGCTCCATAACAAAAGTGACCGCATCGCCGCCCTTGCCGCTACTGAAATCCTTGAAGATGCCCTTGCCGGGAACGACGAAAAAAGAAGCAGTTTTTTCGTTGGAGAAAGGACTGAGGGCCTTGTAGTTAGCACCCGCTTTTTTGAGCGTCACGAAATCGCTGATCACATCAACGATGTCCATGCGGTTCTTAATGTCGTCTATGGTTTCTTTTGAGATCACAAAAAAGTCGAATGCGGTCTCAAAGATAATGTTTCTGACCCTACTGCCCGGATGTACCTGATTGAATCGCCTGATGCATCCCAGCTGTACCTTGGAACGGAGATCATTGAGGTCCTTGGCTGTGCCGCAACGAGCACGATGGCCAGGCACAAAAGGTTTGCCGGTGGATGGTGAGACTGTTACGAGGGTTGTATTTAAAATCAAGGTTTTTCGAGAACTCTGGCTTAATTTGCGGCGTTTCCCGCACATATGAGTATTACCAAAGACAATGTATTAAAGGCCCTTTCTACTGTAAACGATCCGGATATCAAACGCGACCTCGTGAGCTTGAGTATGATCAAGGACGTCGTGGTTTCGGAGAAGGCGATCTCGTTCACGGTAGTGCTCACCACTCCAGCCTGTCCTTTGAAAGACCTGATCCGTCGCGACTGCGAAGCGGCTGTGAGAAAAGTTGCAGGCGATGAAATCGACATTAAGATCAACATGACCTCGTCGGTAACTACGCTGCGCGACAATGCTCCATTGCTTCCCGGCGTGAAGAACATCATAGCGGTAGCATCTGGTAAAGGTGGTGTTGGGAAATCGACTATCACAACGAACCTCGCTGTTTCGCTGGCAATGGCTGGCGCGAAAGTCGGCCTTATCGATGCCGACATCTACGGACCATCGATACCGGTGATGTTCAACACAGAAAAAGAACAGCCGGCGGTAAAAGTCGTGAACGGCAAAAACATCATCATACCACTGGAACAATACGGCGTTAAGCTTTTATCGATCGGCTTTCTCGCACCTGCGGATAGTGCCATTGTTTGGCGTGGACCGATGGCCAGCTCGGCACTGAAGCAATTTATAAGCGACGCAGACTGGGGCGAACTCGACTACCTGCTGATCGACCTTCCTCCCGGCACCAGCGATATTCACCTGACACTCGTTCAAACTGTGCCCGTTACAGGTGCGATCATCGTAACGACTCCGCAAAAAGTGGCGCTGGCCGACGCAACGAAAGGTGTTGCTATGTTCCAGCAGCCGGCGATCAACGTGCCTGTGCTGGGGGTTGTCGAGAATATGGCATGGTTTACACCTGAAGAGCTTCCAAACAACAAATACTATATTTTTGGTAAGGATGGCGGCCCGAACCTGGCTCAGAAATTTGGTGTTCCCTTCCTCGGACAGATACCATTGGTGCAAGGTATCCGCGAAAGCGGCGATAGCGGCCTGCCCGCGGCGATGAAAGAAGGACCGGTCGCCGACGCCTTTCACCAGTTGGCAGAATCGGTGGCACGCCAAATTGCCATCCGAAATGCTAACTTTGTACCGTCCCGGAAAGTCGAGATGAACGCATAATATGAGCACAACCACAACAACACCAAAGAAGGAGGATCTGGCGAAGCGAATCGAGGAGTCGCTGAACAACATCCGCCCCTACCTCGAAGCCGATGGTGGCAACGTACATATCCTTGAGATCACAAAAGACAACGTACTTCGCCTTGAGTTTGTAGGTAATTGTGGGAACTGTGCCATGTCGCACATGACATTCAAAGCGGGTGTCGAAGATGCCATCAAAAGGTCTGTTCCTGAAATAAAAACCATCGAGGTTGTAAATCTCGCTCAACATTGATGTTTGGTCGGGAAAATCCCCGTCATTAATCTATTATTCAGACGTATAACTCAATAACGCGGTAACAAAGTCGTTAATTACCAAAAAATAAAGCACCTCGTGTGAGCGCAGTCTGCCGTATCTTTTTGTTAACCGCAACGGTTACGCTCACAACGGTTGCCTTCGCACAGGAGCGCTGCGGCGCCGATCTCTTCGAAAAGAAAGCCCTCCTCAAGAATCCACAACAACGCGTACAGTTCGAATCGTGGATGAAGAAAAAGATCGCCGAAAGGAAATCTCAGGATTATTCACGGAGCAAAGCCAACGCTTCTTTACAGATACCGGTAGTTGTTCACATCCTTCACAATGGAGAGAATGTCGGTACGGGAACAAATATTTCCGATGCACAAGTCTTGTCGCAAATAAGCGTGTTGAACGAAGACTACCAGCGTCTCAACGCCGATGCTTCTAACACACCAGCTGAATTTGTACCAGTTGCTTCGAGCATCGACCTGGAATTTGTTCTTGCAAAACAGGACCCGGATGGACTTCCTACGACTGGCATCACAAGATCTCTCGCAAGCAAAAGCGGGTACAATGCTTATGACGACAATGCAGAGATCAAATCGCATGACTTCTGGCCATCCGAAGATTATTTGAACATCTGGGTTGTTAATCTTATCGATGACTACCTGGGTGTTGCCCAATTTCCGGTAACCGATCTGCAAGGCACAACTGGTCCGTACGACGCAGCTACCGACGGGGTCGTTATTCATTATAAAGTCTTCGGTTCGAAAAACGACGGCTCGTTCAATCTCAGCAATCAATACGACCTGGGTAGAACAACAACTCACGAGGTAGGACACTTCCTTGGCTTGATCCACATCTTCGGCGACTACAATGGTTGCGGCACGACCGACTACGTAAGCGATACACCGGTACAATCGGACCGAACTTTCACTTGCCCCTCCTCCCCGCTCACACAATGCGGTCATCATGTGATGTACCAGAATTATATGGACTACACCGATGATGCTTGCATGAACATATTCACAGCAGGACAGATCGAAAGAATACAAACGGTTCTCGACAACAGTCCGCGACGCACGAGCCTGCTCACGTCGCATGGTCTCAATGATCCGATCGTTCTCGATCTCGATCTGGAAGTGAAAAGTGTTGCAGCACCAATGGCCACCACGTGTGGACAAGACATTGTTCCGAGAGTTGTCGTCAGAAATCGTGGGTCGAACACGGTTACATCTACGAAGATCAGCCTCAGTGTGAATGGATCTGTTGTGGAAACAAAAGATTTCGTGATGAACCTCGCCAACTTCGAAACAGCAACGTTGAGTTTCAGCACCATCGATCTCGCGGAGCCAAGTTCGAACACCATTGCTTACAACATACTCCAGGTAAACGGCACTACGGATGAAGATCCCTCCAATGACAATACCTCGTTGATATCGCAGGTAACTACACGCATAACACCACCGGCTCTCGAAGGCTTCAATTCTACACCCTCCACGTGGCTGATCGTAAATACCGATAACAGCACAACATGGAGTAACACCACCGCTCCGAAGTCGACAAACACCAATAAAGCGATGTATGTCGACTTTTATAATTATGAGAACATATCGGTCAAAGATCAACTGATCTCTCCTTTCTATGCCATTCCACTGGAGAATGCGTTATTAAAGTTCGATCATGCTTACGCGATGTTTCCAGGCACAACAACCGAATCATTAAGAGTATTGATCTCAGTTGGCTGCAGCGCCGACCTTGCCGATGCAATCGAGATCTTTAATAAGAGTGGTTCATCATTAGCAACCGGACCCACGCAAACCACGCCTTTCGTCCCCACCGGCGAGTCACAATGGGATTCCAATGGATTTTCGTTAGCCGCTTATGCGGGTCAGAATATCAAATTCATTTTCGAAGCAACCAATCAAAACGGAAATAACCTGTACCTCGATAACGTACAAGTGAGCGTTGGTGACCTTAACGATGTCAAGATCGTGTCAGTAATTTCACCCGGACCGGTATTCTGTGAATCAAAGCCAAAGCCCGTTGTTGCCGTTCAAAACCTCGGCACGCAAACAGTTAACAGCCTGCACATAACGACAACCGTTAACGGAGTCGTGAACGCCGAAGAAACCCTGACGGGTCTCGCTATGACACCCGGCGCGCTTGTCAACCTCACGCTGCAAGCCCTCAACCTGTCGCAATCAAGCAACACCATCGAGATCTCGGTGAGCGATCCCGATGTATCGGGTGATGATATCCCGGGCGACAACGACGTCAGCATCACACGGATCTTGAACACCGCCAGCGAAACCATCCCGGTCCGTCAGAACTTCGACACCAACGTAGCCAACTGGACTATCTTCAGCGAAGCCGGCCAGGCCCAATGGCAGGGAACAAACACAACCACTTATAAAAACTCTTTGGTGTTCAAATCCTTCTCCAATCCAAACCGTGGCGACGAGTCGTGGTTCGTATCGCCAGTCCTCAATATGAGTAAGGCAAGCGAAGGAAGCCTCCTGTTCATGACAAGCTACGGAAGAAGACTCTCAGCAAGTGAGAACCTTAAAGTAGTGGTCTCGGAAGATTGCGGCATTACCTACACCGAGACCATCTTCGAAAAATCCGGACTGGACCTGGCCAACGAAACCGTAACGTCGGAGTGGTTCCCTTCCGACAAAACGAAGTGGACAACACAATATCTGTCACTAAATGATTTCGCGGGTAAAGACAAGCTTCGGTTCGCGTTCGTCGCCACCAACGATAATGGCAACGACCTCTACCTCGATAATATTGAATTTTATGTTGAAGACAATCCCAATCCTCCACAGATCGAAGACCTGTTTACTGTCTATAATTCGGAGACCAATCCATACGAGTTCTTTATAACTTTCAATCTCCCCGAGAAACAGGACGCCCGACTTGTGGTCTACAATTCTTTAGGGCAGTTAATGATCGATAGCCAGCTGCCGGGTGCACTGAACCAGACATACACCGTAAACCTCTATGGCCAAAGCGCGGGCATCTACGTCGCCCGGTTGCAAACACCTTCGATGACGAGCAGCTCAAAGCTGTTCGTTGGTAAGTAGGATGTTATTTTTTTAAACAGCCGGTTAATATATTTGTGGATGGGTAAAAAGAAGGTCGCCATCCTTTTCGGGGGCCGTTCCGTAGAACATGGAGTTTCCATCAACTCTGCAAAGAACATTTTTGAATACATCGACCGCGACCGTTTCGAACCGGTTCCGATCGGCATCACGACCAACGGCACGTGGTATCTCACGAAGTCCGTCTCAAAGGATATCGAACAGGGCGAACCGCTGAGCCTCTCTCTCGACGCAACCAGGCCTGCCTGGAAAACATCCACAAAGTCACTGGAAATCGATGTGGCCTTTCCTGTGCTACATGGCACCGACGGAGAAGACGGATCGGTCCAGGGGATATTCAAGGCAATGTCCATTCCCATGGTTGGCACCGGCGTTCTCGGATCTTCGGTATCGATGAACAAGCTTACTTCGAAGCGATTGCTTCAAAAGGCAAACATACCCGTTGCCCCGTTCCTCACCTATTCCTATGCGGAGAGAAGCTCGCTGTCGTTCGAGACTATAACCAGGGAGGTCGGTCTTCCATTTATGGTAAAGGCCACCAGCCTCGGGTCGTCGGTAGGTATCTCGAAGGTGAAAAGCAAGGAAGATTTTCTTCCGGCTGTCGAAGACGCATTCCGTTACGATAACCAGATCCTGATCGAAAAATACATTAAAGGTCGCGAGATCGAATGTGCCATACTTGGCAACGACCCTCCGGAAGCATCGCTTCCCGGCGAGATCGTGATCAGCGACCGCTATGAGTTCTATACCTTCGATGCAAAGTACGTCGATAGCACGGCAGTTAGCATTGAAGTGCCTGCGAAGCTTGAGCCTCGTTGGCAGGATGAGATCCGCGACTTGTCGATCAAGGCATATCTCGCTTTGCATTGCGAAGACTTCGCGCGTGTCGATGTTTTCCTTTCGGCAGATGGCAAAGTTTATATCAACGAGATCAATACGATACCGGGCTTCACGAACTCGAGCATGTATCCAATGATGTGGAAAGAAAGAGGGGTATCTTTTACTGATCTCATCACGAAACTGATCGATCTTTGTGTTAAGCGCGACGAAAAGTCGAAGCGCGTGCAAACCGATTTCCAGTCTTCCCTCAAATTCTAAACCTGACGAATGCGGCTTTTGGATTTCTTTAAGAAGAGAACGCTTGGTGTAGTGCTGGCAAACGTCGGTATTGCTTTTGTGATACTGTTGCTGATAGGCATCTGTTACTTCTACATTTATCTTCCCAATACAACGTGTCACGATTGCTCGATAACAGTGCCCGACCTTGCCGGGATGAAGTACGATGAGCTCGAGACATTTTTGAGCGATCACGACCTTCGTTTCGAGGTCGAGGATTCTGTTTATCACGACGAGTATCCTCCACTCACGGTACTTCGCCAGTTCCCCAAGGCAGGTGCTATCGTAAAACCCAATCGCATTATTTATGTGTCGATAAACCCGGTACTGCCTCCCATGGTGCCGATGCCGGACCTCGCCAATCCAAACAATACAACATCCCGGATCGGCGCCGAAGCCATTCTGAAAAGCAACGGCCTCAAGCGAGGACGGATCATCCAGCGACCGCACGTCGACCTTAACCTCGTGCTCGAAATGCGCTACCAGGGCAAAGAGATCAAGGCGGGCACACGTATTCCCAAGGGCTCGGTAATAGACCTCGTGGTGGGCGATGGAAACGGCCCCAGCGGCTTCGCTTTGGGCTCACTGGTCATGGACCGCTACAAGCTGGCTTTGTTTAAATTGCAAGGCTGGGACCTTCGACTCGGACAGGTCTTTATTCCGGACGACATAGATACTACCGGTACCGACATAATCGTTTACAGGCAATATCCTCCGGCTGGGGATTCCGTACGCGTCGGCGACCAGATCGACCTCTACATAGCGCCCAGGGATCAAATACCTCCCGAGGAGTTGCAAGACCCGGCGGACGACACTGATAACAACCCGTGAGCCTGAGAAGAATTCTTCCTCTTTTAATGATCATTGCCCTCCCGATAGCCGGATGGGCGCAAGGCATTACGGTTGTTGGATTACCTCACTCAAAAAATCAAAAGACATCGTCGCGTTCAAATGCCCGCACGCAGGCGATAACGCTTCCGTTGTGGGAAGATTTTTCAAGCACAAAAACCACTTTCGCGAATCCTGATCTGTGGCTCTACGGCCAATCGATACGGGTTAACGACGGAATGGCCATCCTTCCTCCCTCGTTGAAAGTTGCCACCTTCGACGGCATCGACTCTGTTGGAAGTCCTTATAGTGTTACCGATGTGCTTGCGAAGGGATATGCCGATAAACTCGTGTCTCAATCAATTGACCTGACTACCGTTCCTGAAAATGAAAGGAACACAGTGTGGCTTAGTTATATGTACCAGATGAAGGGCAATGGGGAGATCCCTGACTCAGGGGACCGATTGGTTGTTTTGTTCCTGGATGATCTTGGTGAGTGGATACCGGTTGATACTATCGAGAATGATGGATCAATTGAACCCGATATCTTTTATACTTCGTTCGTACAGGTCGCCGATGAAAAATATTTCCATGCCGACTTCAAATTCAGAATTCAAAATTTCGGAAGACTGTCTGGTCCATACGATACGTGGCATGTCGATTATATCTACCTGAACAAAGGAAGGATCCAGGGGAATGACAAGTTCAATTGGTTCCCTGACAGAACGATATCGGAACCGGCTACCGGACTGTTCGGCATCTACAGATCGGTGCCTATCAAACACTTTTTATTGACAGGCGACTCACTGATCACACAACCGGATGTGATCGTTACGAACAACAGGCCTGACCAGGTCCCCGAATTTCCGGGACAACTCGCAGGACAACCGGTCGGTCCCGTAATAACCACGCGAATGGGCTATCGCGTTGGCACAGAAACTCAAGCATTGACAACGTTCGGACCCGACACAACAAAAGTGGAGAACGTTACCTATCAGCAGTACCGGCCGTTCACGATCAATAAAGTTCCTGACTTCGAAACGATCGTTAACGAGCTAAATGGCGTCGATGGAATAGTCGATTCGTTGGGCATAGAGTTGGAGATCGGTGTGAATACCGACGACAACAATCCTAACTTTTCAGAAGGCCCCGGCGATAAGATCGGCGACTTCGATCCGAACGTCTGGGGCGATATAGATTTCAGAAGGAACGACACCACCATCACCCGCTACGATCTCATGGATAAATATGCCTACGACGATGGCATTGCAGAATATGGTGCTGGCTTGAACCAGCCCGGCGCTATGATCGCGTATAAGTATACGCTGGTCGGCGTTCAAACTGCCAACATCAAATTCCTCGAAATGTATTTCCCGCGGTTTGGAGATGAGTCATCACAAGTGATCGAGCTCCGCATCTGGAAAGACCTCTCGAAAGATCCGGTATATACGGAGACCACGACGTTGCAACGATCGGAAGACAACATTATTTGGAGGAAGCCGCTCACGGAACCGCTCGGGGTAAACGTCGATTCAGTTTTCTACATCGGCTGGAAACAAAGTGTGTCGGCAATTATAGCAGTCGGTCTCGATAAGAACACCGACACGGGCGACCGGATGTATTACAATACCAATGGCGATTGGGTGCAGAATACCTTGATCCACGGAAGTCTTCTGCTGAGGCCTGTGATGGATGAGGGTATCGTTTCCGGTGTCGAAGACGAAGCAAAAGATCTTGTCGTATATCCGAACCCAGGCTCCGGTACTTTCTACTTCAATGGCGTTGCTGATATGATATCAGTATACGATATGACCGGCCGTAGCATACCGATACACACGGAAACGACGACCAACGAAACAAAGCTCGTGCTTTCGAATGCATCTTTTGGCATCTACATAATCAAAGCTCACGTAGATGGCCGCGTAAAGACTGCGAAAGTTATGGTCAGATAATTATCTCGATCGGCTTGGGCGTCCAGCACAGTACGAATACGAGCAGCGCTATCCATCCTAATATCTTTCTTCCCGTTGTGAGGGGTTCTTCGATCTCCGTTCTCGGATGTGCTACGGGCATGAGGCGACCGATGATGATCGCGAACAACAGCAAGCCCGAATAGCCGGTGACCGACGGAAAGAGCAAACCGATAAGGTATTGTACTGTGAATATTGCCACGGCGATCAGAAGCGTGGTAACCTGCGGCTGCCGAAGTCCTTTGAGGCAGAAGAACAGCAACGCGATCATGATAACGATCGAGGCGGAATGCGGAGCTGTAAAATAACCGAGCACATTCATCTCCTCTCCCGGCCTCAGCATTCCGAGTGTTGAATAGAACAGGAAAGCGATAAAGATCGCCGACCCAATGATCTTCTGCTTTTTATAACCGACAAGTCCATATAACACGTGGCCGCCATCGAGCTGGCCGATCGGCAGCAGGTTGAGGGCTGTGATCAGCAATGCCAATAACGCAGCGAACAGCACGGGGAAATGTGTGATCTCGTGATGATTCGGTACCCGCGCAGGATCGGCAATATAATTCTCGAAGATCCAGAACAGCAGATTGTTCCCGATCACGAGGTCTGGAGTCTCGCCCAGGTATTCTCGTGTATAAACATGCTCTGCGTAGTTCTCGCCGAATTGTTCGTACTCGGGATGTATCGTGAATATGTATCCCGGTTCCGGCAATGTGAGGAAACCGTAAAACATGAAAGCCAATGCTACTACAAAGCCGGCCAACGGTCCCGATACTCCAATGTCGAAGTTCTGTGTTCTTGAATGTATCCTTTCCTTTATTCGAATTACTGCACCCAGGGTGCCGATAAACAATGGCAGGGGCGGAAGCGGTATATAATATGGAAGCGTTGCCTTGATGCGATGGTACATCGCCGTGAAATAATGACCGAACTCATGCACGGTAAGGATGAGCAAGAATGTGATAGAATAAGGCAATCCCAATCGAAAGTCCTCCCACGAGTACGCCTGGTTAATCCCCTCGTCCGTAAAAATGGAGCGACCGTCGGAGAAGAAGGCTCCTGCCATGGTGGTCGTAATAAAGGTAACAATGAAAAGGCTACTATGGATTAGCGCCGACTTGAGGCGTTGGTTCATTTGAACAATGAAAAGATGAGATCCGGATGCGTCACGTGAAAAGTTTCAATACCAACAGAGGCAGCGCCTTTTAGGTTCGCCGCATTGTCGTCCAGGAAGATCGTTTCGTTTGCCTTGAGGCCGTTCTCTTTCAAAACGAACTCGTATATCCCGGGGTCGGGCTTGCGCATCTTCATGAGATGCGAATAGTATGCTTTGTGGAATAATGGATCGAGCGACTCCAGTCCATGAGCTTTTTTTACGATTCCGCTGAAGCAATCGAGGTGAATGGCGTTGGTGTTGCTCAGCAAAAATGTTTTGTATTTCGATTTCAGTTCACGAAGGAGGTCGATGCGTTCTTTGGGGATGTCGCCCAGCATGGCGTTCCAGCACCCGTCGAGCTCCGAATCCAGTGACGTGATATCGAAGATCTCTTTCAGGCTACGGCGAAACTCGTCGTTGGTCATTTCTCCTTTTTCGTAGGCGAGAAACTCGGGACGGGAGTGATAGGTCTCGATAACTTTATCGACGGGTGTGCTGGATAGTTCGGCAAATCTCCGGAGCGTTGAATCGACGGAGAGATTGAGGATCACTCCACCGAGGTCGAAGATGATGTTCTTTATTTTCTTATCCAGCACTGTACATCAAAACGTGCCGCAAAATGCTACATTTTCCGCAGCCGTCCTATAACACCAAATCTGAAATTAGCCAGCTATGGCATAACCTGATTTCCCCGTCTGAAGTGTAACGGGGATATGAACTTTACCTTTTACAAGCTGAAGTGAGTATCCATACGCGTGCGCTATCTTTAGAAAAGAAGTCATCTTAATATCGGCCGTTTTTCCTGATTTAAGATTCTGGATAGCATTTGGATGCAGGCCGGCGGCCTTAGCGAGTGCACGAACGGATTTTGTATCACCTTCGGCCATGGCTGCGATAAGTTCCTGTAAGGCGAATTCCTGGTATTCCCTGTCGAAGGTAGCCTTGAATTTGACGTCCTGCATTTCCCGCTCGAACGTTGTGATCCGTTTATTGCTCTTCTTCTTCATCATAATAATTGCCCTCTTTTACTCTTTTCAAATATGATTCCATACACTTTAAGGCTTTTTCCTTTTCGCTGTCCGGAAGCTTATCTTGTTTCTTCCAGAAAGCGTTTGTCACAATAATTTTTTCACCTTCAACAAAGAAGCTCAAAAAACGGTGGGGCTGAGGCTTGAAAGCATAAATTTTGTCGCCTTCGTTTCTGAATTTTGTGATGTCATGAATCTTGCCAGTCTCTCCCATTATCTTGAATAACTGCAAGACCTTTCTCCTATCGCCCCCGTCAAGCTCACGATAATAGTCGAGCGCCTGACTGTCGCCCTTGGGGGAATAGTACCATTCTATCGTAAAGGCGCTGCCCCTATACGCGACATATTCTTTAGGCATAAGAACAGGTGTAACAGTGCAATGTTACGAAGAAACGATGGTATATTTTGCAGTTAAAAACTAAATTTTCGACCGAATTTGATCTCGGCTCTCATGATCAGCTGCCGCAGTTTATCTTCATCGTTTGCCTCTTTTGCTGCTCGAATTGCAAGAACATAAGACCTTTCCGTCTCCCGGTTCCCGAGATTGATCTCAGCCAGATTCAAAGCTCGCTCGGCATTGCGTCCGGTTCGCAAATAAAATTCGGTGGCGTGATCGGCGAATGCAAGCGGATATTTTGCCAGCAGTTCTTCGTAACGATTTTGGGCCTGGTCGATCAATCGCTTACCATCGGCGAACTTTCCCACAAGTATTTCTAACGAGCCGTAAATCTCCATTGCCTCCGGTTCTTCGCTTGTCTCGATAATTCGTTCGAGCCGTGATCTTGCTTCATCTATTTTGCCATGGGTGATCTCAATTGCAGCCAGGTGAATGTTTGCAGCGACGAATTCAGGAAGAATTTCAACCGCGCGTTTGTAAAACTCCTCTCCACATTTTTTGCAATCAGCTTGCCCTGACCACATTAAACCGCGCGCAAAATAGATCCAGGCATACGGAAACGGCGATGTTGTTTTAAGCTCATCAAGCGACTTCCGATAAAAGTTGTCTGCTTCGGAAAAGCGACCGACTTCCGCATAAGCATTGGCAAGAGCCGAATAAGAAAGGTATGACGGAAAACGTGAAACATCTTTCTCAAGTCCTGGAATTACTTCGTCTGCCTTACCTTGAGCGATCTTGATCGACGCGAGCACCGCAAAAATGTTTCGCTCATCTTCTCCCAGTCTTTCTGCTGTTCGCAGATCTTCCAACGCATCCGCAAAACGATGAACCGCCAAGCGAGCCTTTGCTCTCAACAGAAAATCAGAAGCTGTCACCTGCGTTTTGACTTCCATATTTGAAATAATTTCATCAAGAGCCCTATAGTCATTAAGAAATCTGGAGCGAGTAAGAACGAGGTCAAAAAACTCCGACTTGTCCGTTGCCCGCTCTATCAGGTAGTCGAGATTTTCGATCGCAATCTTGCTGAACGTTGTAACTCTTGCCTGATCATTAAAACTGTTATTTTGACTATTGCCCGAATAAGAACTCGCCTGCCCTAAATCACGTGGCGGTGCCAGAAAAGGGAAAATGTCTGCCAGGTGAACGGTATCGTCTCGATATAGACCGTCATAAACTTTATCCGGTGTTCCTTCAACCAGGAGTGAGCGAAATGCAGCGTTTGCGTTGTAGTTCGGAGTTCTACCGCCGCAATCGCACGTCAACGTGGAATCCTTATTTAAGGATGCCAGTTCGACGGCCAGGTATTGTTTACACGTATTTGAATTGCTGTTTATCCAGAGTCGGTCGTCGGCGAGAATTTTTGCAAGATCCCGATAACCTGTCTCTTTCTTGCCGGCGAGCCATTGATTTCCGCAGTAGCGGTCGTAAGCATCGTAAAGCCCCAGTGTTCCCTCAAAATCTTTTGCGAACTGCGACCATCTTTTTTGTGGAGCACGATTATATTCCTCTTTACGGGCATTTGCAGTTTCCTCCGAATCAAACAACCCAATCAGCATATTGGCCGTCAACGCACGTCCCATTCTATCGACGGGTTCTCCAATTTTTGGGAATGTGGTCGCGTTCGACTTCCCTTTTGGCAAAGCGTGCGTGCTCGCCCAAATCGCGAGCTGCTTACCTCCCTGCGAGACAGTTTCCAGATCAATCGAAATTACTATCGCGGCGGTCTTCCAACCTGCAAGGAAATTTTTCGCATCGCCGTCTTCTGTTTGCCTCCATTTATCGAAGATTGTTTTGCTTACTGCTGAGTCGAAACTCGGACAGCCTGCAAGATCTTTTGACGTACCGTTTTTTAAAGCTAACAGCGCGGTATTTAGAGCCGCTCTTGTTCCACGTACGTTGTTGAAAAAGGGATCATCGCGAAGTCCCGCAAAAACCTTGAATTTTTTATTCTGACTGGTCAGCCCCTGCGGGTCATCGGCCATGCCTTTAACGTAATCAACTTCATCAACCCAACATTCGGCGACATTTTGACCAGTGAAATGACAAACAATCCTGCTCGACTTCCTGGTCTTGCCGAATTTTTCTCCACTGTCGATATGAAAAACGTACTGCAGGCGATCAGAGAATTTTTTGCCGACGATTGTCATTGCCAAATTCACATGGCGACCGGTCGGTGCCATCCACGCATATAAATCACCGATGTCTGCTGCCGGATCATTAATCACTGTTGGAGTGTCGAGATGATCCGACGCTTTTGTTGACGGCATTTGAAATATCCAAAGACACACACAAACGCCTAAGGCTAAAATCTTTTTCATATAGTAGTCTTTTTCATATAGTAGTTATTATTTGAATGATCAATATTCATTGGGTCGGCTGCTGGCCAGTGTTTGCCGAAGTCGTTTCCATTGCCCATCAACTCTTTTCCACAGCACAATGAATTTTCCATCATCGAATTGTTCGTTAGACTTATTGTAGAACTGATAGAATCCCACCTCGGCAACTACATCTGTGCTTAAGCCGTACACGTCGATGGTGATCGCTCTACCTCTTGCAATTCGTTTCTTCGACAGCACCTCATTAAAGTATTCTGTAATGGCATCGTGGCCACAATAGATGGGAAGATCAGGTACCATTATCCAGCCCTCGTCCAGGTACTGTGCTTCAAAAGCCTTCACATCATTTTTTTCTATGGCTGCGAAGTATTGTTGGTTCATTTCCTCTATAATTTCTTTAACAGTCGACAGGTCATTCGTTGATACTGTCTGGGCGTTGCAAGTGCTGATCCCCAATAGCAAGAGCAGGCAACTATAAGTTGTTAGTGAAAAGTTATTTTTCATGTCTTTGTCGTTTTGTATACGCAAAGCTTATGTTATGGCGCTCGCTAAAATTGTACGGATCGGAACAAACGGCATATTTCGTGACACCGCGATGCTTAAAGGCTGCATCTCTTGAAAGGGGATTTTTTAAGACCAAATGATATGTAAAAAGCCCCCGAGTCTTTCGGAGGCTTTCAGTCGAAGGGTGCTGTTCACTTAGGCTTCCTTCGCCAGTTGCACTTCACAATTAATTTCAACTTCGTCACTGACCAAAACCCCGCCCGCTTCCAATGCGGCGTTCCAGTTTATGCCCCAATCCTTGCGGTTAATTTTGCCGTGAATATTGAAGACAGCTTTTACGTTCCCCCATGGGTCTTTGATGACTCCCCCAAATTCCACATTCAACTTGATTTGCTTTTTGACGCCTTTCATGGTCAGGTCGCCATACAGAACGTAGTTATTGGCGTCGCCGGTTTTCTCATAAGTGTTCCCAATGAAATTGATCTCTTTATAGGTTTCAACTTCAAAAAAATCACTGTTTCTTAAATGACCGTCCCTTTTCTCATCACCCGTTGAAATTGAGGATGGATTAATCCAAAAATCGATTTCAGCGGTCATAAAGTCGTCGCCCGTCGTTACAATATCCGCTTCAAACTCCTTAAAATATCCGCGCACATTCGTAAACATAAGATGCTTTACTTTGAAGCCGATTTGACTGTGAAGGGCGTCAATAACCCATTTTGTCCTGGCTTGCTCTGTCGTTACTTGATTTGTTGTTTCCATTTTTTTGTTGTTGTAATTATTGGTTGATTGTGTCATATTTTATTTGCCCATATTTCCCGTCATAAAAGTCATTGTAGGCTTCAGAGATCTCATGTTCTGTGTTCATCACAAAGGGGCCGTAAGACACGACGGGTTCATTATAATGCTCCCCACCGAATACTATGAGATCAGTCGATTCATTCGAGTTGGCCGCTAGCTCCAGGAGCGATCCTGTTTCATCGAGGATAACCAGTTCGCCTTGTTTGTATACTTCGCCCTCTATGATGGCATCCTTGAGAGGAAACACGGCGTATTCCAGACCTCCCTCCGTAGGAAGAGAAAATCGTTTACCGGCTTCGAGGTGAACGTGATAAATAAACTGTTTGGAATAGCCTGGAATTTTTGATTTGAGTGTTTCAAGTTCACCTGCAACTACCTTTAACCAACCATTCGCTCCAAGATCTTTCCTGGGGATCTCGCCGGCTTGCAATGGAATATAATCGGGCTTCTCGGCTTTGTTCTTTGCAGGCAGATTGATCCAGAATTGCATCCCTTGTGTTAAGAGACTACCGGACCTCTCGTCCACGTTAAAACTTTCGTCGTGTACAATGCCGTTACCGGCCTTCATCCACTGAACACCACCGGTTCTTACCAGTGCATGACGATTGTTGCTGTCATGGTGATCCGCTTCGCCGCTGATCACATAGGTTAATGTCGCTATTCCACGATGTGGGTGTGCATTTTTACCATCTGCCTTCAAACGTTTTTCGTCGCTGGCATGAGTAACGGGTAAGAGATAATCAAGAAATACAAACGGACCCACGGCGCGTATTTGTTTGTTCGGAAGGATGCGATCGATCTTATATTCACCGATATCGGCTCTGTGACCGGGTGCGGTAAATTTTACTTGTTTTTTCATGGCCGTAAACTTTAGTTGAATAATGTGATACAAAGGTTGCGCGTATCGTATTCGGTAAACGACGACGTACATCAAAAAATAACGTTGATGTAGGTCAATGCTTTTAATTGAGTAACATCATCGAATAACTGTGGGCTGGCGAACTAGGTTTGTCCTATAAAATCTTAAACGAGGAAAACATGGATCGCAAAATTGGAATTATCGGTGCCGGACACATCGGCCAGGCCCTGGCACTTCACCTATCAAAAACAAACTATTCGGTTTTAATAAGCAATCGAAGCGGTGGTGAGTCATTGAAAGAGATCGTCGAATCGATCGGCGGAGCATTAAAAGCTGCCGATCTAAAACAAACTGTTGAAGAATCAGATATTCTGTTTGTTGCAATTCCCTGGAGAGGTCACGAAGAATTCTCCAAATACCTGGAAGGACATAAGGGAAAGATAATTATAGATACAACAAACAATATCGTATCAATAGCTCCTCTTAGGGTTACCGATCTGAAGGGCAGTACGACAGGGGAAGTTGTCGCAAAATTCTACCCGGGGCAACATGTGGTAAAAGCATTCAATACGCTTCCTTCATTCGTCCTGGCGAAAGAACCAAACACGCCGACAGGAAATACCGTGATCGTAATAAGCGGAGACGATACCAATGCGAAAACGACGGTGGTGGACGTTGCAACTACGATGGGTTTTGCAACTATCGATCTTGGAACTTTAAAAGAAGGGGCGCTTCAGGATCCGGGTCGTGCTTTGTCCAACGTTGAACTGGTGAAAGTCAAATCAAGAAAAGTCCAGTAAGCGTAAAAGCTCAACTATTCAAAGAATTGCTCCGGATGCGACTCAAGGTCTCTTTTGTGATCCCCAGGTACGAGGCAATGATGTGTTGAGGGAAGCGTTCGATAAACTTCGGATAATTCTTTATCAATTCAGCATAGCGTTGTTCTGCGGATAGACTTATAGCAGCGTTAACACGTTTCTGTAAAGCGATCGCGTGGTTGTTGTCGAGGCTCATACTAAGTTCATTAATGGCAGGGATCTGTCTGAGCCTTATCATATCGGCATTTGTAACTGTCAAAACGTGACTTTCTTCCCATGCGTCGATATTATAAATGGAGGGTGTAAGATTGATCGCACTCTCCCGGTCCCCTACCCACCAGTCTTCAATAGAAAGGCGTACAATATGCTCGGTACCTTTTTTATCGACACTATACTGTCGCATAGCGCCTTTCACAAGAAAAGCCATATACTTACATACCTCACCTTCCTGTAGGAAATACTGACGTTTTCTGAGTTTTTTAGGGATGAAGATCTCTTTAATGAGTGCTATGTCATTTTCTGAAAGAGGTGTTGTGGAGTGCTTAGCGATATAGGAGATCAGGTGTGCATGCATACTGCACAAATATAA
This sequence comes from uncultured Ohtaekwangia sp., assembly GCA_964490505.1. GTDB lineage: Bacteria > Bacteroidota > Bacteroidia > Cytophagales > Cyclobacteriaceae > ELB16-189. The sequence goes on from CAZBCP010000010.1 coordinate 37,374, forward strand.
AAAAGACATCAAAAGCAATTGATGCTGGACCTCTTGTACAAGGCGGGTGTTCGTCTCGAAGTAATATTCAGGTTCGCATTTCAGAAAAAAAACCAGGCTTTGCCTGATCTTTTTTACTGAAATAGCACTGGATTGGTTAATAATCAACGCCTCTTACGTTCTCTCCATATCGTCTCCATTCTTCTTCTATTAGGATGCCCTCCTCTTCTGATTTCGGAACGACACCGACGACGATTCCACCTTTTTTCAAAGCGCCCTCATACACCTCAGCTTGTTCCTTTGGTATCCCTGATCCGACAAGGGCGCCGATAAGTCCGCCGGCGATACCGCCTGCACCAGCTCCGGCGAGTCCGGCGACTATCGGACCGGCTACTATCAAACCGAGTCCTGGTATTGCCACGGCTGTTCCAATAGCAGCCAATGCGCCGACGACAGCGCCTGTAGTTCCACCTATCGCCGAGCCGATGCCAGCGCTTTCTGCCGCCTTGGTGCCCATTTCTGTTTTGCGACTGGAATCGTCGAATTGTTCCTTGTGAGTCTTATCCGACATCAACAGGATGATCTCGTCGGAACTGTAACCTTTGGCGAGGAGGGAGTTATAAGCTGTCTCTGCATCATCCCGTGTACGAAACACACCTGTGATGGTGCCTTCATTTTCTTTCGTGCTTGCTGTTCTCATCTTTGTTTGCTTTAGTTAATATTAGTTATCGGCATACATCTAGAAATCTGATGCCAGAATAATCAGCAAACTGGATTGAACGTGGGTTAAGACGCCTTAGTCGAGGCTAAAAGTACAACGAGAAGCTAGATTGAGGCAAGATGATAGTAATCATACCCAATCATACTGTCAATATTTCGTGAAGTTATTGATCGTTCATGCGTTCGATATGTTGGGCAAACAGTTCGGCATTTGGAGAATTTCCCACAACATGATCCAATCGTCCCTGGAGATTATCGGAAGTGGATCACATGGCACTCAAGAGCAGCGATGGAAATTAAGATCTTGGATCGTGCAGACAGGCTGCATATGACGCTCTCTTATCAAAAGGCCTAAATCATATTGCAACGAGCAATGCCGCTCAGGTCAGTCATGCTAACATTTTGATACGCTTCCTAATAAAGATAAAGGTCGTTGGAAGGAATATTCGTCCACCTCTGGAAAGGCAATAAGAACCGATACAAACTACAACAGGCTCTTGGCCCAAGCAAAGCGACGAGCAGTAAAGAAACAATCAATCCTCGTTGTCAAGAATTCGACTGGCGAAATTAATAATTGGTTCTTTTAGAGGTTAGAAAAGGTGGTCGACCAAACTTGTTAATCTGCGCTTTCAGGTTGATGGACGTGCTTACGATTGAAGGTGTTACTTTTCAAATTTGTTAACACCAAATCTTAACACCAGAAATAGCTTGGCTCTCAAAATCTTTGTTTTAAGCGTAATTTATGAGGAAGAGCTACTGACCGAAAACAAAAAAACGAACATGAAATCGCCTCATGACTACTTGATATTCAAGATATTGTAGGCCTTGCTGGGCCTGATCCATCGACCCCCTGATTATGAGCGGGCGGCACTTGCGTGATTGCTGTCGAAAACGGCATGTTTTCTTAACACTAGAAATGCAAAAGGCTGCAATTCTTGACATTGAATGTTAACACCTAACGAGCCAGAGGTAGTCACACCTTTTTGTTTATAGAGAAATTCTATAATTTTAAATGAGCCCATTGCTGTGAGTCGACTTGCAGCAAGTGGGCTTTTTGTTTTTACCTAACCCTCAATTATGGAAGGCAATCTAAGAATTGGTGTGTTTTGTGATGGATCTCATTTTAACTACGCTCAAAATTACTTTTGAGGAAAGAAACCAGGTCGGCTTTCGTTCCAACCAACACATCAACTTTTGAAGACTTTGTAAGAAAGCTTGATGTCTATTTTACTTTGCCGATGTTTTTATCAAACAGCCTCAGTCCTAATAATATGAGAATAGAAGAAGTAAGCATTCCTAATGAATTGGCTAGAGAATTTGAACTTGCTCCAGTCCAAATGAAGCGTTTAGGCAAAGTAGTTTTAATCGCAGGACAAAATGGTTCTGGTAAGACACGATTGTTTTCGTTGGTACGAAATACATTGAATAATTATCCAAACGATGCTCGAAGTAATGAATTGAAGCGACAGATGGGAATTTTCAAAGATGAAGTTGCTCGGGAAATTCAAAACATAGAAAATTATCAAGCTCAACTCGATCACCCTCTAACTTCAGATGAGCAAAAAGTCGGTCTGCAGGGAGGTATACAAAATTCAAATTTTAATATAACGAATAGCCATTCCAGAGTTCACGAATTAGAAAGACAGTTGAGCTATCGTCGTTTTCTAAAAGTTGTCCCAGATAGAAATTCGGATGTCGTCGACTTTGTCCCCAAAGGACTAATATTGACCGATAGTTACAACATTTCTCAGCGTGAACTCGACACCTATGCGGATAGAGTTTACTCCAACGGCGTTTCAGAGATTCATCAAGGTAGCATACCTGAGATTGAAAGAGTATTAAAACGGTGGATTAATATTCAAGCAACCACAGATGACTTGGAAATAGAGGAACATGAAAAGTTGAAAATTAAAGAGAACTATGATCGTCTTAAAAACTATATTCGAATTTTCTTAAATGCTGATTTAAAACGATCAAAGGATGGTCATCCGCAAATATTTGGACGACGAATCGGGGAGGCTTTACTTTCTGACGGGCAAACTGTTCTTCTCCAGTTTTGTATGGCATTGTATGCGCAGGAAACTAGTCTTGACCAAATCATCCTATTCATGGATGAACCGGAGAACCATTTGCATCCTGCAGCGCTAATGGAAGTGTTAGATCGAATCATTCCCGCAATTCCAAATGGACAGTTATGGATTGCGACCCACTCGGTAAACGTATTGGCACACTTTGATCCGTCCAACATATGGTATATCAATAAAGGTACATTGAGTTATGCAGGAGCTGTACCAGAAAATGTCCTGAAGGGATTACTAGGAAGCGAAGATGAGATTTCTCGACTAACAAGTTTTCTCGAACTTCCATCACAAATGGCATGTGACAGATTTGCTCTTCAATGCCTATTGTCACCAAGCGTCTTGAAAACCCCAGCAGACGATCCGCAATTGACTCAAATTTATTCGGAGGTAAAGAAAAATCTGGACCATGGAACACGTCTTAAGGTACTTGATTATGGAATCGGAAGAGGTCGCCTTCTTGCGTCTATCATTGAAAATGACAGATTAAGAGAGATCAAGACTCCGGACTGGCTTGACTTTTATGGTTACGATATATCAGCAGTGTATTCTAGCGAGTGCACTGAAGTGTTTAAATCGATTTATCCCACTTCAGAAGTTCGATATTATAATGACGAGACGAGCGTTTTAACCAAACAAGACAGAGTATCCTTTGATTATGTCATCATGTGCAACGTCTTTCATGAAATTGACCCGGCATTTTGGTTAAAAATATTCGATCCAAAAGGTCTTATAGTATCCTTATTGAAAGACGACGGATATCTTCTGATTGTCGAAGATCAGCAGCTTGCCGTTGGTGAAACAGCCCACTCGAAAGGCTTTCTGGTCCTTGATGAGCTTGAATTCAAAAGGTTATTCAGTTTGCAATCAGCAGATAATTATCAGGTTTCCGATCACCGTGGTGATGGACGATTAAAATGTCACAAAATTCCAAAACAATGTCTGATGAGGATAAAGCCCGAATCAAGAAAAGAAGCGATTGAAACGTTAATAGGATCAGCCAAACTTCAAATAGAAAAGATCAGGCGATCGAATGATAGGTCTTTTAAGTCCGGAAAATTACTAGGTTTTTGGACGCAACAATTGGCGAACGCGTCGTTGGCTTTGGATGACTACAAATGAGAGTCTTAGAGTTTTCTTCTTATGCCTATCATTCGGCGTGTCGAATTTTTAACATCTGATGTCCTGGTAACAATCAGGGTATTTCCGGAATTTCTTAACACCAAATCTTAACACCTACCCTACTTTGGCTCTTGGAATTCTTATTTAGAAAGAAACTTGTGAATCCCCAGACCCGCGACCCCACCGACAGCATTTAATCTGCCTCTTTCAAATGATTGTGGGCCCAGCTGGGCATGATCCAGCGACCCCCTGATTATGAGCGGGCGGCACTTGTTCGATTGCCAAAAAAACGGCGTATTTTCTTAACACTAGAATGCAAAACGCTGCATTTCTTGACATTGAATCTTAACACCGACAGGCTGGCTAAACAATAACGTCAAAACAGCCGATTTGAGAACGAGTACTTCAACTTTCCCGGAAACCTGTCCGTTCTACGCAAATAGGTTGCGCACTAGAGTAATTATTTTGCATATACACACTATCATGAAAAACATCCGAACTGCGAGTGTCCTTCTAAATAATCAAGCGGAAAATCCATTTTTTGAAATACTAGACGAATTTCTTGATCGTCAATTGTTTCTCAACAGCAGCATCACTGTAGCCCTAAACTGGAGATATGAATCCGACATTGAATTTTCCCATGTATACTATGGGACGGATAACAAACTGATGTTTCATCGATACATCAATCGGATCACACCACAATCAACAAGTGAATTGGAGCGACATAAGAATATGTTTTTCCTAACCCTTGTCGCGCAGTCGGTTGAAAGCATCGAAACTTTTCTTAAGAGAGTTACAGCTCAGATATTGAACGCAAAGCTTGGACCTTCATCGAAACTCCTCCGTAATAAATTTCGAACCAATAAAGAACGATTTGATTTCATTACAAGCTATTGCCCTTTAATTCACAAATACATTACAGAAGAACCAAGGTACAAAGATCACTATGATGCCTATTTCCTTATCGAGCAAATCAGACACGCAATCGTGCATTCAAAACAAATGATAAACGATCGCAATAATTCAATCGTCGACTCATCCTTATTCAAGAAATGGTTCACAGTGGACACGAATCCTGAAGGAATTATCATTAGAATTGGCGGAGGTGAGGCTGGTCAGATTTTTGTCATGTTTAGCGACCTGGCGTATATGATTTTTGAAAGCCTAAGTAAACAAGAGGGATACAACATGGTTAAGATTGGCGCACTTCCTTCAAATCGATAAATGTTCCAACCTACACTACAGTTTATATTTAAGAACTACATTATTGATCAAATCCTCGATAAATTCTATTGCCTTGCTTTCAAGCATCTTCACGTTTGACGTGATGTGCATAAGTGTTGCGAATTCCAAGTTTCGTGTCAAGAATTTTCCGAATGTCATTAGAGATTATGCCTGCCGTTCGACAAAACTCAATGAACTTTCCTTCAGGGATTTCATTAAAATCATCCTTGACTAGAATTTGAGTTACTTTGATTCTCTTATCTGTGTTTCCTGATAAGATCAAATTAAAATTCGCGAGTTCATGCTTCATAATATACTCAAAAAGATGGTCGACCGTGAGATTCCAGACCATAATAACCGAAGCTCTGTACGCTTTAATCTCGAAACAGTCAATTGCTTCCCTAAGAAATTCGTTTTCTGTTGGATTGCTTACATGAGTGAGTAGCGCCTGCAATCCCACAGCGGCTTGCTTTTTAATTGGATTGCGATTGAGCATCCCGTCGATTGACTCTTTAGTTGACCTATGAAGTTGATACGAATTTTGAATTCGAATAAATTTGGGCGGTGTCCCTTTAAGATTATCGGTTAAATATTGAGATATATTTGAATACGGGGTCAGATTAAGTGTGATGAAACAGTCTCTGATTGCGGTTGCTTGAGTTCCAGATAAATTCTTTTCAATTGTTAAGAAGTACACGAAGCAGTCGATTTGACTGCTTGCTTTGAGTGAAAAGAAGTCGTTGTGCAATCCAACAAATTGTTCCAGCTCTTCTTTAGATATCGATGGCATTATTTTTTACTTTCATTTTAGAATATTCAAGCCTCCCGCTTAAGCATATCATGTTCAAGAAAGTTGACTCCTTCTCGAACTACTCTTAAGTTGGTGGTATCACTTGTATCAATCCATCCTTTTCTTTTCCTGGTATCAAGTAGGGTCTGTGGAAATACCGGAATAGGGATATTCAGATGGCGATAGCACGAGTAGACATGATTTATAGTAATCTTTGATTCTCCAACTACGTTTTGTAGCCAATAAATGAACACCAAATTATATTCTAGATTACTAGTAGCTTTGCACTTGTCAAAAAAGGCTTTCAACGATTCTTTGCCAGGAGGATGAAAGTCGTAATCAATCAGATGAGTCGGTTCCTTTGAACTGCCGGCCTTTGCTTTAGGCGTTCTTTTAGGCTTTTCATTAGTGACGTCGTTGTCTTTAACGGAATTGGTTCCTGGTGAAATCTTCAACGTATCTACCCTATCCTGATGCTCATGTTTTTGTTGTTGTTGATCGGCGGCTTGCGGAATCATGTCATAATGCACACCAAGAAGTTGAAATACTTTCATGACGCTTTTGCGATCAAGCACGCCCAAAGCATCTGCGCACTGATTAAATGCTTTTAATTCTTTGTCTTTTTCAGTCATACACTAATGGTTTGTAGTAAAGAGTTCTATTCGTATTAATTCTATTTGAGGTCCTAGTTGGATCGCCCGTCGATTAAGTCTATTACCTTCTGCACTTGCCTTATTCTATCGATCATTCCAACATCGACCTTATCTTGATGACCATGAAATATTAAGTTCCTGTATTTGTTTATAATTAAAAGTTGATTGATGGTCTGTTCATTTATTAATTCGTTTTGAAAAAGAGCTTGCGACATTTCCCTGAATGAATAGGCCATCTTCGAACCTTCTCCGAACGACGAGTACAATTGTCTGGTTCGAAGAACTTCTCTGATACTTTTTTCAAGCTTTATAAACTCAGTCATAAACACGAGTTGATCAGCCTTATTCCCTGTAAGTGAAAACTCGTTCTTGTCTTCGTTGATAATCTCTTTAGCGGCTCTTTTGTATCGATTCGGGTTAATAATTGAAACCACGAAGTATGTCCCAAGGATGATCGCTATGAGATTTATCAGGCCGGTTAGCGTATAAAGCCATGGTTTGACACCATAGTCAAAACCATTTAAGTAAACCATTATTAGACTTAATATGACAGCTGCAGCTGTCGTCCAGGCTAGAATTTTTATAGTTCCGTAATAGTCCGTTTTCAATTTCGCATGAAGTTCTTCTAGTGTTTCATCCCTTGACTGTAGACCATCCATCACGTTGACCACTAGCGCGAAACCGGTTAGCAAAAAGGCAACGAACGTTGAGATCGCCTGTGCTGATGAACTGAACAGCCAATAAAAATTTTCCTCGTTAACACCCATGTTAGGCTATTTAAAAGTCACACATAAACAAAAAAAGCCCATTCACTCGCTTTCACGAGTAATGGGCTCATAGTAAACTTAATAAACTCCCGACGTTTTAAGTAATTTCGATCACAAATTTCTGTCTCATGAAATCGCTCATCATCGATACTGACACCTTAGAAAATGCATCCAAACGAATTATCGAAAAGCTAAGAGACCAAGAGATCAAACAGGTTGAAGTACCTCAGGACATGTATTTGGGAGCTATCAAGTGAGCAAGCCTATGCATGGCAATCCGACGTCAAACCAAACATGATTGGATCGCTACGCGACGATTGGATGGAGTTGAAAAAAGTCGCTTCTGGAAATCAGATAACTACATTCGTTGACTTTGATCGACTCGCTGCGATATTGAAAGCAGTTTCTCAGGAATTAAATCCAGAATGAGTTTTCTGATTTTCTTGACACCAAATCTTAACACCAATTATACTGGGGATCTGACATTCTTGGTTTTGGGCCTAATTTTACTGGATAGACCACCGACAGAAAACAAAAAAAGCGATCTTAAAATCGCTTCAAAACTACTTGATATTCAATATGTTGTGGGCCCAGCTGGGCATGATCCAGCGACCCCCTGATTATGAGTCAGGTGCTCTAACCAGCTGAGCTATGGGCCCTTCCGGGTGCCGAGTGCGGAGTGCTCGGTGCCGGGTGTCCTTCGAAGAACAACCAGGCACCGAGCACCAAGCACCAAGCACCTCAAAGAGGCTGCAAGTTTAATCAAATCCTACGATTTCTTTAAATCCTTGAGATCAATCTCCGACAGGTTGCCCTCCGTCAATGGTTTCGACAAAAATCCGATAACGTTTCCAAAAGTCGCAGCCCTGTCGCGATCGAGCGCGCTGCTGGAGCTGGTGAGAATAATGATCCTCGTGTGAACGCCCTTTACCAGCCGATTGTATTGTTCAAGAAAAGAGAACCCGTCGATCTCGGGCATGTTGAGGTCGAGGAATATGAGGTCCGGATGCTCTTTCTGCCCCGGGTCTGAAAGGTGGTTGAGAGCTTCCCTGGAAGAGCGAAATGTTAACACTCGACGGGCGAAGCCGCTTAACTCGATGAATCGCCGCTGAACAAACAAATCTATGTCGCTATCATCGATAAGTACTACCAGATCAACCGATTCCGGGGTCATAGTTAGAGGGTCTGGTGTTTAAGATAACCAAGAGCAGTGAAATGCGCGAAGAAAGCCGTCATTCTTTGAAGAAAATAAAATAGAGCGGCTTTAAATGAATTGAAAAATGTGTTAAAATTGAAGGTTAAACCGAAAACCCATGAAATTTACTCGTCTCTTATGCCTGGTCATTACTGTGTCTGCCAGCCTGATTCTGTGGTCTTGCGGCGGCTCTTCCAACAAGGAGGAGAACTCCAAGGACTTCGAAGCTGCTGAAGAATCTCTCAAGGATCAAATTCAGGATGTAGTTTATAATATTCCCTCCCCTTCAGAAATCCCTTACCTGCTCGAAGCGACTGGCGCCGAATTCAACCAAAGCCTGATCAACGACCGCAAGAAAGCAGATTCATATGCTACCAAAAGCGATAAAGCTGCTCTCAACCTCGGCGTTTACGCTGCCGACATCGGCTACCTGAGCTCATACGAAAAGACCCAGGAAGCTATCGATTACCTCAATACCGCAAAAAGCCTCGCCGATGGCCTCGGAGTGGTCGGTTCTTTCGACGTGGAAGTGCTGAAACAATTCGAATCAAACATCGCTAACAAAGATTCACTGGCCGCTCTGCTCAACCGCACCGTTCAGAAAACAGATTCTTACCTGAAAGACGACAGCCGTAACAAACTCGCCGCCCTCATGGTCACCGGCAGCTTCGTAGAAGGCCTTTATATTTCTACCGGTCTTATCAAATCATATCCCAAAAACCTCCTCGCCGACGATCAGCGCAACCTGGTGCTCACTCCTCTCATGCGTGTGATCCTCCAGCAAGAAGAATCCGTAGATGAGCTTTTGAAGATGCTCTCAACTGTTGAATCTAATGAAACAGTCGCCGGTATCGTTGCAGACCTCACAGCACTCCAGGCTAGCTATCGCGCTCTCAACATCGAAGAGCAGATCAAGAACAACAAGGCTAACCTCGTGTTGTCCGACAAGAACCTCCAGGACATCACCAACATCGTTGAAAAACTGAGGAAGTCGATCACCGACTAACTCAAAATGATATCGTAACAAGCTGAGGGGACCCTGTAGCTACGTGCTGCAGGGTCCTCTTTATTAAATTTGATTCTATGAGCGAACCCATCCTGAACGCCATCATCAAGCTCTTTGCCCTTGTCGCACGCGAAGGCCGCGTAAGCAAAGAAGAAAGAAATCATATAGAATCATTCCTCCAGGACCACGTCGGCCAGCGCTCCGTTGGCGCTCACCTGAAACAGTTCGACGACTACTGCGACGTCATTGCCGAACATACACCGCAGCAGGAAGCCGAAGACATTAAAACTATCGCAGCGGAGATCAATCGCGAGGTCGCCCAAAAACAGAAGAGCCTTATCATGATCGAGCTCATGAGCAGCGTGCTCACCGACGATCACATGACCGCACACGAAGAAGCAACCGCCAAAGCCATCGCCAGCGCATTGAACATCTCGGAGAGCGACCAGGATCTCATCAAGTACTATGTGCTCGGCCGCAGGCAGGGTGACTTCGAACACGAGGCTATATTATCTGTAGATTCCAATCCCTCCTATTCCGGAAAGGGACGTCACATCTTCCGCGAAGATCTCGATGGCGTTATCGCGATCTTATATTTATCGAGTACCGATAGTTTCTTTTTTAAATATGTGGGGCATACCGATGTTTACCTGAACAGTGTTCCCCAGAAGCCTAATAACATCAACGCGCTGGCGATCGGAAGCCTGATCCGTTGGGGTCATACCGATCCTGTTTACTTTGGCGACATTCTGAGTGTGTTCAAAAAACTGGACAACACAACCAGGACCAGCTTCGAAGCGATCGATATCTCCTACACCTTCAAGAATGGCAGGCTCGGATTGCGCGACGTGAACGTGAGCGAAGAGTCGGGCAACCTGATAGCACTAATGGGCGCCAGCGGTGCCGGTAAGTCTACCTTGCTTCACGTGCTCAACGGCACCGAAAAACCTTCGAAGGGAAAGGTGCTCATCAACGGCATCGACATCCATCGCGATCCTAAAAAGATAGAGGGCGTGATCGGCTTCGTCCCACAGGACGACCTACTCATCGAAGACCTCACCGTTTACCAGAACTTATATTTCGCCGCGAAGTTGTGCTTCAGTCACCTTTCGGAGATGGCCGTGCACAAGCTTGTTATGCGAACTCTCGAAGATCTTGGCTTGATGGAGACCAAAGATCTGAAGGTAGGATCGCCACTTCGCAAGACGATCTCGGGCGGACAACGCAAGCGATTGAATATCGGTCTCGAGCTCTTGCGCGAACCCGCAGTATTGTTCTGTGATGAGCCCACCTCCGGTCTCTCGTCGCGCGACTCAGAGAACATTATCGATCTATTGAAAGAACTTTCGCTTAAGGGCAAGCTTGTCTTTACCGTTATACACCAACCCTCTTCGGATATCTTCAAGATGTTCGATAAGCTGGTGATCCTCGACACCGGCGGATACCAGATCTATTATGGCAACCCCGTGGATGCAGTGTCGTACTTCAAACAAAACATCAACCTGATCAACAGCGAAGAAGGAGAATGTACGCATTGCGGTAACGTGAACCCGGAGCAGATCTTCAATATTATAGAGACGAAGGTCATCAATGAGTTCGGAAACTTTACATCGGAGCGGAAGTTCTCGCCGGAGCAGTGGAACCAGATCTACCTGCAGAAATCGAAAACTCCTGTCGTCGACAGATCGAAGGAAACACCGCATTCGACATTAAGCATACCAAGCTGGTTCAAGCAAACGAAGCTGTTCTCGGCACGCGATCTCCTTTCAAAGCTGAGCAACCAGCAGTACATGGTCATCAACTTGCTGGAGGCTCCACTGTTAGCGTTCATCCTGGCATTCATCGTTCGTTACTACAATAGCGACGATCCATTTCACACAGGATATATTTTCAGTAAGAACCTGAATATGCCCGCATACTTGTTCATGAGCGTGATCGTGGCGTTGTTCATGGGGTTGACGGTGAGCGCAGAAGAGATCATTCGCGACCGGAAGATCCTTAAGCGCGAAGCATTCCTCCACTTGAGTCGGAGCAGTTACATTATTTCGAAGATCGGCATCCTGTTCATGATCTCTGCAATACAAACTGCCTTGTTCGTTGCGATAGGTAATTTCATACTCGACATTCACGGGATGTTCTTCACGCACTGGGCGATCCTGTTTACGGCATCGTGCTTCGCAAACCTGTTGGGTCTCAATATCTCGTCGGCATTCAACTCGGCGGTAACGATCTATATTCTTATACCGGTCCTTCTTATTCCACAGCTGATACTCAGTGGTGTTGTTGTGAAATTCGATAAGCTCAATCCTGTTATCGGCAATACCGCTACCGTTCCGTTCGTGGGCGATCTAATGGCATCGCGATGGGCATTCGAAGCTTCGATGGTAGCGCAGTATAAAGACAATAAGTTCGAACAACAGTTCTATGAATACGATAAGGTAATGGCCGAATCGGACTTCAAGAAGATCTACTACATACCCGCTCTAGAAACAAAACTCGGTTTCGTAAATCTAAACATATCCAATCCTGAAGAAGGCATTCGGCAGGAAGTTGTGAAGAGCCTCGACCTCATCCGTAACGAGATCTCCCGTGAACTGGAGTCGGTTAACAAAAAAGACTTCGGGGCGATGGAGAAGCTTACACCTGCGAAGTATGATTCGTCGGCATTTGCAGAGACCACTAACTTCCTCGAAGCCTTGAAGAAGTTCTATGTGAATCGTTACAACGGCGCCGATCGCGAAAAAGAAAAGATCATCAGCAGCATGACCAGCACATCGGAAAAAGAAAAACAATTCGAAGAGCTTCGCCAGTCACACCAGAACGAAGCGATCACCGAGCTCGTGAAAAACATGGCGGAAACCAACCGCATCATCGAAAAAGACGGCCGACTCGTTCAGAAGTTCTACCCGATTTATAAAGACCCGGATCCCGATCACATGGTGGACTTCGATGCACAATTCTATATGCCCGCGAAGCACTTCCTCAATCAAAACATAGATACGTTTTTCTTCAACCTCGGTGTTATCTGGTCGATGACGTTGGTGCTCGCGATCACATTGTACTACGAAGTATTGAAAAAGATAGTAGACGGACTTAGCAACATCTCGAACCCATTGCCTAAGCGGATGTAGAAAAGTGTTGCGCGGAGGATACCTGCCTGCCGGTAGGCACGGCGCAAAGGCGCAAGGGTACGCGAAGGCTAATCCCCTTGCGTTACTCCGCTCCTCCGCGTATCCATTGCGAAACAAAAGAATATTTAAATGTTTTTTGTCTTCTCAAAAGTTCTAAACTTTCTTGCACAGCCGCTGGCCATCATTGTCATGCTGCTTGTGGCAAGCTGGGTGATACGAAATCAGCGCTGGAAAAAGATCCTGTCGCGAACAGCTTTTGCATCACTGCTCATCACATCAAATTATTTTATCTCGAACGAAGTGATGCATGCGTGGGAATGGCCAGTCACAACCTACAAATCGATCAACAAAACATACGACTACGGCGTGTTGCTCACAGGAGTAACGAAGACCGACATGGTTCCGAAAGATCGGGTGTACTTCAGCCGCGGCGCAGACCGGGCCACGCACACGCTGGAACTCTATAAGCTTGGCATCATTAAGAAAATTATAGTATCCGGCGGCAGTGGACGCCTCGACGGCGGTGGCGTGAGGGAGGCCGACGACCTTGCAGATTTCCTAAGACTGGCCGGCGTTCCCGACAGCGTTATCATCATCGAGAACGAATCGAAGAACACACACGAATCTGCAGAAATGGTTAGGACCCTACTGGACAAACTGGAAGGATCCAAAGAAGTGCTGGTCATAACTTCCGGCTATCATATTCCCCGCTCGATGGCGTGTTTCAGGAAAGCCGGCATCGACGCAGATCCATTCGGTACCGACCCTGTTTCCGAGCCCCGAATAATCTCGCTGCGAAACATCTTGGTGCCACGACCCGAAGCCATTCTTATGTGGCAGATCATGATAAAAGAATGGGTTGGCTTTGTCGCCTACTGGCTGGCCGGCTATATATAATTATTCCAGCGGAAGTCCCTTGTCGCTCCACGCTTTTACGCCCCCTGCAAGAGTGAACACAGAAGTAAATCCACTTTGTCGCATTAGCTCGGCAGCCTTGCCGCTTCGCACACCGCTGGCGCAATACACTGCGTAGGTCTTGTTCTTGTCCAGCATACGTACGTTTTCTTCGAAGCCGGGATTCTTGATATCCATGTTCAAAGAACCGGTGATGTGGCCGCTTGCATATTCTTCGACAGTCCTGACATCGATGAGTGTTGCACCACCATCGATCTTGCTTTTAAAATCTTCGGGTTGCAACAAGAAATTTGTGTCGCTCTTCGATTCTTTGGAAGAGCACGACCATACCAACAAAATGACGAGGAGAGGGAGAATGACTTTCATGTTATTTGTTTTTATTTGACCAGATGAACCCAACCTTTGCATTTGACTTCGCCAACCAAATCAACCTCAAAATAGTAAATACCTGGATCAACATCCGTGCCCTTCCAGTCATCGTTGTAGCGTGTCGATTCAAACACCGGTACACCCCAACGATTAATGATCTTCACGTTAAATCGAACGTCGTCTTTCGGCCATGGCGGATCTCCGTATAACACCTTAAAGGTGTCGTTTAGTCCATCTTCAGAACCAGGGGTTATCACATTGGGGACCTTCACGGTGATGAAACGGAGGTCCTCGCTTTGTTCATATACGCAAAATTCCTTCGTGCTCCGGAGTGCGATCGTATAGATCCCGTCTTGCTCGTATTTGTGAATAAAATCGTTGTCTTCCGATGTGCTACCGTCGCCGAGCAGGAACGTGGCGCGTTCGCCATCCTTAAGTTCGGAAAGGTTTCTGACTTTTACATAAGGACGGTTCTCACAATCGTAGATCTTTTCGTAATCGAACTTCAGATCGACACCCGGGACCACGTCGACCCTCACCGTATCCTTCTCCATACAGCCGTTTGCATCGACCATCGTAAGGTAATAAACCGTTGAATCCGTCGGCGAGACGAGCGGTGTTGCCTCATTTGAGGTATACGAGCTATCGATCGTGACCCATGAGTAGTTGGCCGCTCCAGTGGCTTCGAGCCTGTACGACGATCCGAAGCAGATCGTGGCATCGGGACCGACGCTCATGTTCTTACGAAAAACATCCACCACAACTGCAGTGGAATCCACGCTCTTGCACGTAGCGCGATCGGCAGCCCTTAATTTTACGGTATACTTTCCGGGGTTGGCATAATGATGAACGATCGGTTTCTTGCCCGTGACCGTCAGCGTTTCTCCATCTCCAAAATCCCAAACATAGGTTTCTCCACCAGCACTTAAGTTCTGAAACACGACAGGATCCGGAAGACAAACGAATTCCAAATTCGGATGTGTGAAAACTTCGTTATTGGTCTGAATTCGCGCGAGCAACGACGACAAGTCGAACTTGAAAGCAGCGTTGTTACAATTCGAGCTCCGGTTCTCGCTCCGCGAAGGCGGAACGTTGTATGATGGAAAATCATTAGGCCTTCCGCCGCAACCGGCACACACAGCATGATAAACAACACCACGTTTATCGAAGCGACTCGTTCCACCGTCTACGTGCACAAACGACTCGGTACCGCCAAGGTATGTCGCGTAAATGATCTCGGTCGCATCACCCGACAACACCATCATGTAAAAATCGTCACCGAAAGTTGAAGGCTGCCAGGCATCGGGAGTAACGGGCAGACCGAATGTATCTCCACCGACATAATTTCTTACCATGTCAAATCGTTCCGTCGCATTCACCCTTCCACCCCATCCAGCCATGTAGATCATGTCGCAGTCGTTTACCAGGAAAGCTGTCGGTGAAATATCGGGCGATTGGTTGCCCTTACCGAAAGTTGTCGAGAACACCGTAGACTTAAGATCGAATGTGAAGCGATGAAGGAACTGTCCCGAGTTCGGGTTCGAAAAGATGCCAGTAGAAGGAACGATCGGATATTTACCCATCGTTTGGCCATACGCCAGGATGTCGCCATTCGACGCCTGGTCGATAAAGTATACCTGGTCGTAACTGCTTGTGCCTACATAGGTTCCGTTCACGAACCGGTCTCCTTCGGGAGAAATTTCTGCGATCCAACCATCGATATTGCCGGGCGCATGAGTGATGTTGCCAGTCATGCCCGACAGGTTGGCGCTGGTGGTTCCGCCTCCCACAAGAATGTTGCCGGATGGCGTGATCTTGATCGAGTATGCAGCGTCTGTCCCCGATCCACCGATCAATCTGCTCCATACAAGCTTGAGGTTCGATGTAAACTTCGCAACAACCCCATCGTGTGTGCCGCCATGCCATTGCGCATCAGTGTCGGTATTCACCAAAGGAAAATCAGCGGACCGTGTATTGGAGGCGATGTAGACGAAACCATTGGCATCAGTAATGATGTCGCCACGAAGTTGATCTCCGTAATTTCTTCCTAGTGGACTTTCCTCGTTGGGCGTGTTCGGCGCCATCCGTCCCGATACGAAGTTGATGCCATCGTTGGCCGATCCGCCGATATATCTCGCAGCCAACAGTTGAGAACCATCTTCGCTGAACCGTGCAATGAACAGGTCAGTACCACCGGTATAATCGATACCGCCCAGCGGATCTACTCTTGATCCACCTTTGAATCCACCGGCCGTTCCGGGGAAATTGCCGGAGCTTGTTGCGCCGAGGACTAGCAGCTCATTGTTGTTGTTTACGACCAGGCTTTGAGGCGTCTCCACTCCTCTCCCGCCGAGATAGGTCACATAAAGGACATCCGAACCTACCGAATCATACTTCAGAATGCCCACATCCCAAACACCACCTTTGTGACGCACTTGAAAGGCCCCAGGTGTTGTCGGAAAGCCAGGCTCTCCAAAAAATTCGGCACTCACCATTCCACCGGAATATAAATTGCCATCAAGATCAGGCGTTGCCGTGTTGCCCCAGTTGTCGAGCGTGGAACCTGAGTAGCTCGAGAACACGAGAAACGGATCTATTACCAATTCATAATTCGTATCGTATCCATTCGGGAAAATGAACGAAGCTTCGCCATCGTCGATGTCGAAGGCTACTGCAACGGCGCGCCGTTTTCCATTCACGAGCTGATATGCATAGGGTTTAGTTTCAACCACCTCACCGAGTTTGGTTTCAACCACCAGGTTCTCATTGCGAAGCTCGATATGTTCAACGCCCTTATACTTGAATTTAATTTCACGCGCATCGGCACAAGGTGAAACGATCCAATCATATTTCATCTGGCTGTTCTCCGAATAAACACGCAGGTCGATGCCTCTATATATTTCGTTATAAACTACATCGCTATAAGCCGCAACACCTGTCGCCCAATCGGAACGATCGCTGCCATTATAATAATTGTATTTTGTTTTTTGTTGATTGGATCTTGTTATCGAAGCCTGCAGAGCGCCGATAAACTTCAGTTCAAATGTGGCTACCGACATCTCCCCGGTTCCATGAACATGCCCTTCATTCGGAGCTGTCGTGAGGATGCCCTTCGATGACTTATTGTCATCCGGAGCTTGCGCGTATTGAACGAAGAAGATGCTGGCGTCTTTCAGCATCACTTTCATTTGAGGAAAGTCGGCGCCGAATCGAAAGCCGGAAGGCCACTGATTTTTATTCTCGATATAGTGAACAGGTGAGCCTGCAACAGAAGTCAACGCCACCAGGAGGAAACATACCCCCAAATACACCCGCATGTTGCCAATCATAGGTGTAATTTAAAGCAATTGGATTGAACCCTCAAGATTCGCGGCGCAGGACCTGCAAGGGAGGCGTAGTAATAACCTCTCTTGAATTCCACCAGCCTATAACTACCGTGAGCAGGGTTACACCTACGCCGATAAAAATCAGCTGTAGATAGTCTGCGGAGAAGCCTACGTCGAAAAAGAAACGTGTTAACAAGAATCCGGCGATAAATGAAAGCACAATCCCTGTGAGCGCCGAGAAAATACCCAGGTAAGCATATTCGATCAGCGTGATCTTCACGATCTGTCGCGTACGGGCGCCGACAGTACGAAGTAATGCGTTCTCCCGAATGCGAGCGAACTTGCTGTTCATTACAGCACCAGCAAGTACGACCAGCCCGGTGATGATACTGAACAACGCGAGGAACCTTATGATCAGGCTCACTTTTCCGAAGAGCTCATTGATCGTACTCAATACCAATCGCAGGTCGATCAGCGATACGTTCGAGAACTTCGTTACGAGCTCCTGCTGAAATTTATTCGAAGCCTGCTGGTCTTCGATCTTCGTTGTAGCCACCCAGATCTGTGGTGCCGCCTCGAGCACGCCTTTCGGAAAAACGAATATGAAGTTCGGAGGATCTTTGGGCCATTCAACTTTGCGGATGCCGCTGATCCTCGCCATGATCGGGACTCCCTGCACGTCGAAGATCAAAGAATCGCCAATACCAACTTCGAGTGATTCATGCATGCCTTCCGATATCGTTACCCAAACAGAATCACGCGTGTTCTTTTGGAGGTAATGAAGTTTTCCTTCGATCAGTTCTTCGGAGTGATGAAGGCTATCGCGATACGTTACACGATACTCGCGCGTAAGAGCCCAGTTCGGAATATGATCGGATGTGTCGCGCTGTAATGAATCGATGGTCTTCCCTTTCACTTGCGCAAGCCTGCAGGTAATGATCGGTACAAGCTGATTCACCGGCAGCTTCTGTTCGTTCATCAGATCGACGATTCCCTTTTTTTGAGAGGGCTGTATGTCGAACAGAATAGTGTTCGACTGATTCTCGTTGCCCGTAAATGCTACCTGGTCGAGCAGGCTATTCTGAATGATGTTGAGTGTAGCGATGATGAATGCGCCCAGGCCGATGGTTACGAGCAATGCCTGTGTTTGATTGTTTGGCCTGAATAAGTTCGACAACGCGTGACGTAACACGAACGTCGCCTTCGAAGGAAAGAATTTTCTCACAAGCCACAGTATTCCTAACGCAACCAGTGCCAACAATCCAAGGGCTACTATGATTCCCCCTGCAAACGAGATCCCATAAATAAAACTGCCGGTCTGGTATGCAGCCGCAAGTATCGGGAACAGTATGATCAAAGTGATTACAACAATCCTCGCGCGCGAGAAGACCCTCCCCGGTTCAAAATCTGCCCGAAGCACCGTGAGCGGCGGAACGAACCGAACCGATATCAACGGAAGCACCGTAAATAAGATCGACACAACAATACCCAGTACCAGTCCCTCAACTACGGCAGGCCATGAGATGCCAAACTGCAATTCAACCGGAACGAAATCAGCAAAGACAATAGGAACAACCTGCTGCACACCAACACCCAATGCAGCGCCAACAATACTTCCAAACAAACCCAACACCGCAACCTGGATGAAATAGATATTGAATGCCTGCCATCCCGACGTGCCCACGCAGCGAAGCACCGCGACCTCCTCGCGCTTTTCACGTGCATAAATGTGAACCGAGCTCGCTACACCGATACATCCGAGGATCAAGGCAACAAATGCAAGCAAAGAAAAGAACCGATACACCGTCTTGAAGTCCCTTCCAAGGTCTTCCTTCCGCGTGTCGACCGTCTCCAGCCAGTGACCGTACTTTCGGAGCATTGGCCGCAGCACCTTTTCTTGTTCAACTGTTACTGCATCGGAAGGTGTCTTGAAAAATCTTTTATAAGTAACGCGACTTCCGTACTGAACGAGTCCGGTGGAATCGAGCTCCGACTGCGAGATATAAACCGACGGAGTGAAGGTGGATAAAATTCCGGTGCCACCGGGAAAGCGACGAACAACGCCGGCCACCTTAAACATGGTGTTACCAACTTTCAGGGAGTCGTTGGTGCTCACCTCGTATTGACTTGCCAGCGACTCGTCGAGCATTGCCCAGCCACCCGACTTGACTTTAGCATAAGTGTCTTCGGGCACGGTTTCAATCTTACCATAGAAAGGAAAATTTCCTTCGAGGGCCACGAGCCGTACAAGACGCGACTGCCTGTTGTGCATGAACATCACCATCGAAGCCATTTCGGATTCTGAGGCCTGTTCTAATTTTGTTGAATCGAAAGTGGCGATGATCGCGGGCTCAAATTTCTTGTTGCCGTTGGCGACCATATCGGCGCCCAGGAGTTCCTTCGCGTTGCGATCGAGATCGTTCTGAAGAGAATAGTTCAATGAGCCGATCGACACAACGGCAGTGATACCGGTGATCAACGAAGCGGTGAACAGCATAAGCCTCGACACATTGTGACGTGCATCGCGCCATGCCATACGCCATACCCATGGGTCCCGTAAAATGCTTCGCGTCCTCCGCTTGATCTTGATGATGTATTCGATCACGATAAGTCAGTATTCAGTAGTCGGTATTCAGTATTCGGTAGTCAGTATCAGGCGTTGACCTTTATTTCTTCAACAATTTTCCCTCCCCTCATTCGAAGTATTCTTTCGGTGCGCTGTGCCAGCTCGAGATTATGCGTCACCAAAATGAGAGTCGTTTTCTCTTCGCGATTCATTCCAAACAACAGTTCTGTCACATGATGTGCATTCTCTTCGTCAAGATTACCGGTCGGTTCGTCTGCGAAGAGGATCTTGGGCGATGTCATGAACGCACGGGCCATGGCCACCCGCTGTTGTTCACCACCCGACAGTTGCGAAGGATAATGATGGAGACGATCGGCAAGTCCTACTCGTTCCAAGAGTTCTTTGGCTTTCGGCTCCACGTTCTTTTCGCCGCGAAGCTCGCAAGGTACCATCACGTTCTCGAGGGCAGTAAGGGTGGGCAGCAACTGGAAGTTCTGGAATACGAAGCCGACAAACTGGTTACGGATATAGGCCCGGTCGTCTTCGCTCATGGCATTCAGCCTGAAACCCATCAGGGAGATCACTCCGCTGCTCGGAATATCGAGTCCCGCGCAGAGACCGAGAAGCGTTGTCTTGCCACTACCCGAAGGACCGATGATCGACAGCGTGGTCCCCTGCTCGGCCGTGAAGGAAACTCCTTCGAGCACGGTAAGTTTTCGGTCACCCGACGAGTATGTTTTGGAAAGGCTTTCGGCCTGGAGTACAGTTTCTGGCATAATTGTAGTTATCTCTCACGGAACTCACGGAAAGACTTTGCATGTTCTGGTTTTTCGTGCATTCCGTGAGAAACCAATTCTTAATTTTTAAAGAAATAAAGTCAAGAAAGTCAATATTCACGATTTTTATAGAATAATTGATTCCGTTAACTACTTGTTAAACTATGGTCGGCAAACTCCTTGCCTTTATTGCAATGGCGCTGGTGTCATTTGCACCGGTGGCCCCAAAAAATATTCTCTTTTTCGGCGATAGCCTTACGGCAGGTTATGGCCTCTCTCCGGAGGAAGCATTCCCGGCCCTGGTAGAGCGCGAACTCAACAAAACATCGCAGCAGGTAAAGGTCACCAATGCCGGGCTGAGCGGCGAGACGTCGGCGGGTGGACTGAGCCGCATCGATTGGATCTTGCGATCGCAGGTCGACATATTCGTGCTGGAGCTTGGAGCAAACGATGGCCTTCGCGGTCTGCCGCTCGATCAAACGCGGAAGAACCTCCAGTCGATCATCGATAAAGTGAAGGCAAAGTATCCCAATGTGAAACTTGTGCTTGCTGGTATGATGGTGCCGCCCAATCTTGGCAAGGAGTATACGAATGAGTTTAAGAACATCTATCCCGAGCTTGCGAAACAGAACAAGGCTACGCTGATACCATTTTTACTCGAAGGTGTTGCTGGCGATGAGAAACTAAATCAACCGGATGGCATTCACCCGAACGTTGAAGGACACAAGATAGTAGCGAAGACTATCACGAAGGTTATTTCACCGCTAGTGAAGTGAGGATAAGGTCGACCCATAATCCATACTGCTTGCCCGATGGGTGTAAACCATCCGAAGCGACGAGGGCTGGATCTTCGAAGCCTTTACGGCTGATGTCGGTAATGTAGAAATATTTGATCTTATACTTATCTACAATCTCGCGTGTGAGCTTGTTGTATTCGTCGAGCTCTTTGGAGATCTTCTCCTGCTTCGGTTTACCAAAAGGTGTGTATCCATAGTCGGGAATGGATACGACGAACACATTTTCCTTCTTCCCTCCCGCGAGTTTGACAGCAGTATTGAGAAGCTCTTCGAACTCTTTTGTGAATTGTTCTATCGGTTTGCCCTGGTATTGATTATTAACACCTATCAGCAATGAGACCAGTCCATACTCGTCTTTCAGCTTTGCTATATTGATAGCGTTCTGAAGGTTGTCGGTACGCCATCCGGTTGTGGCGATGATCTTAGGACCTTCGATCTCTTTTCCTTTTTTGCGGAGCGCTTCGGCCAGTTGAACGGGCCAGCGTTCGTTTTCCGTTACGCTTTCGCCGATCGTATAGGAGTCGCCGAGAGCAAGATATTTAATAGGGTTTTGTGCCATCGCAGAAAGCGATAGTGATAATAATGTAATAGATAATAGCTTCTTCAAATTGCGGACTGCGTCCGCCGAAGCTCGTTACTAAAGTTGTTTGAAACAAGTAATTGAATGACCGAAGTTCTCGCCTTCGCTAATGCTAAGGCGAGCGAAGGCGGAGAGAGAGGGATTCGAACCCTCGGTACAGTTGCCCGCACACCGGTTTTCGAGACCGGCCCATTCGACCGCTCTGGCATCTCTCCTAAGTAACCAAGGGTGGCAAAATTAACTTATTTGATGTCGTAACAAGAGTGTCATGCTGTAAAGAATTCCATCATTTTTAGCCTGCCTAACGGTCAGGCAGGGCCAAAATTCCCTTACAATTTTGCACTCAAAATTTGGTTAAAATAACATCTTGTTGAGAGGGCGGTTTTTAGAGGTTAAAATTTTTATTATTGATGCCTTTCCTTAATTTGGAAGTTCGATTTAGAGCAGATTTAGCCGCACCCTATGGACTTGGACTTGTTCCTAAAAGCCGACACCTGGCTAGCCCTATTAACCTTGTGTTTTCTCGAAATTGTCCTTGGCATAGACAACATTATTTTCATCTCCATTGTATCCAATAAACTGCCGGAGGAGCAACGACCGCGTGCCCGAAATGTAGGATTGGCTCTCGCAATGATCGTTCGTATCTGCTTCCTCCTCGGAATAACCTGGATCATCACTTTCACCGAACCCTTATTCACCATACCCAAGAACTTCATCATGGCCCACGCTATGTCGTTCAGCGGCCGCGATCTTATCCTTGGCTTCGGCGGACTATTCCTCATCGCTAAAAGCACCATGGAGATCAACCATGAAATGGAAGGAGAAGACGGTGAAGAAGGAGAAAAGAAGAAAGGCCCGGCCGTTACACTTTCAGGTACCATCCTGCAGATCATACTATTAGACATCATCTTCTCTTTCGACTCTATCCTTACAGCCATCGGTATTGTCGATAAAGTGATCATCATGATCATCGCCGTTATCGTTTCGATCGGCGTAATGATGTTCTTCTCAGGAGCCATCAGCCGTTTCATTCAACAGCACCCATCTATGGAAGTGCTCGCGTTGGGATTCCTTATCCTAATCGGATTCATGCTTTTCCTCGAATCGCTGCACTATGTGATCCCGAAAGGATACATATACTTCGCAGTTGCATTCTCCCTCCTCATCGAGCTTACCAATATTCGAGTCAAGAAAAAACGAACGGGCGACAAATCGAAACCGGTGAAGCTCAAGAAAGGCTATACCGACGAAGAGCTCAACGAAGCTGTAGAAGAAAAGAACTAGTCATACCATGGATCTCCGATACCCTATCGGCAAATTCCAACCCCAGGAATCGTATAGCGCCGATGAAATTAAAACTAACATTGCAAGGATCGAGGCATTGCCCGGCAAGCTGGAAACTGCCGTAAAAGGACTCACCGATCAGCAACTCGATACACCCTATCGCGATGGAGGATGGACCGTGCGACAAGTCGTTCACCACGTTCCGGATAGTCACGTGAACGCATACATCCGCACCAAGTGGACACTCAGCGAAGCAACCCCGCTCATTAAAGCATACGATGAGAAGACGTGGGCCGAAACACCTGAAACGAAACTGCCCCCGCAGATCTCGTTGACTTTGCTTACGAGTCTTCATGCAAAATGGGTTGAACTCTTGAAAAGAATTCCTCCGCAAGATCTCAAGAAAGAATTCACACATCCAGAGACCGGAAAGAACGTGTCTCTCGAAAGAATGATCGCCACCTATGCGTGGCACGGCGAACATCACCTTGCTCATATCACCTCGCTGAAGGAAAGAATGGGATGGAAATAGGGCCGTACATCCCACCCTATTTTCTTTTCAACCGACATCTCGAGACAATCTACCCTGCACTATTCAGGAGCGTCGACATCAAAGGCTTTCGCCGCGAACGGATCACAACTCCCGACGACGACTTCCTGGACCTCGACTGGCTCGATTCTCCAACTTCAGACCGGCTCGTGATCATATCTCATGGACTTGAGGGTAATAGTCGGCGTGCGTACATGAAAGGCATGGCGAAGAAGTTCTTCGGCGCCGGTTATAATGTGATCAACTGGAACTATCGCGGATGTGGCGACGAGATGAACAAACAGCTCCGGTTCTATCACAGTGGCGCTACCGACGACCTTGACGTTGTTGTAAAACATGCCGCTTCAAAATTCAGATCCATATTCCTCGTGGGATTCAGTCTCGGTGGCAACATCACTTTGAAATATTTAGGCGAGAAAGGGACTGATACCGGTAATGTGAAGGGGGCCGCCGTGTTCTCCGTGCCTATGGATCTCCGAACCAGTTGCGAACAGATCTCGCGGCCAGGTAACTGGATCTATGCCGATCGCTTCCTCCGAAGCCTGAAAAAGAAGATCATTACGAAATCGATCATACGCGGCGACATCGATATTCACGGGATCGGTGACATCAGCAACCTCAAAGACTTCGACGATCGCTACACTGCCCCCCTTCATGGTTTCAAGGATGCTCACCATTATTACAAGTCGTGCAGTTCACTGTTCTTTTTGAAAGATATCCGCGTCCCAACCCTTGTTGTGAATGCGAAGAACGATCCCTTCTTAAGTCCCGATTGTTACCCGACCCATATCGATAATCCCAATGTTAATTTCGAATATGTAGAACGTGGCGGCCACGTTGGTTTTGCGACGTTAAATCAAAATGGAGTATATTGGTCGGAACTGCGAGCATTGCAGTTCATCGAAGAAATACAATAGATGTTCGACAGGTATTCATTAGCAGCAAACGCCGATCAGATCCAGGCTTTCTTTTCTGTAGATCCACATGGCCTGGGCAAGCCGCGCTATAACGCCGCGCCTGCGCAGCTTTTGCCAGTTGTTACTCTCGGCAGCGGTGGGCTCTCACATTTCTATTGGGGAACGGCGCCCGAGTGGTCGAAGAACAAACCGATCGGCGAGAAGATCATCAACACCCGGCTCGAACAGATCGTAGAACGGCCAACGATCCGGAAGCAGTTAAAGAAACAACGATGCATTATCCCCGCAGATGGGTTCTACGGATGGAAGAAGATCGGCAAGAAGACCGCAGTGCCCTATCGTTTCGAGCTCAAGCCCAAAGGTATGTTTGCGATGGCAGGACTATGGGACGAATACGATGATGAAGATGGAAATATGATTCACACGTTCATGGTCATCACAGTTCCCGCCAGCAGCACGGTGATTGAGATCAGTGAGCGAATGCCTGCTATTTTAACGAAAGATGAGACGGCAATTTGGATGAATGCGGAGACGACTGAAGATCAGTTACTGGCATGTCTTCATCCTTTCGATGCAAGCCTTGAAAGCTTTTCGGTATCGCCACGGATTGCCGATGTAAAGGCTGATGATGCTACGATGATCATACCCGCGCCACCGGCGGACCAGTTCGGAAACCTGACATTGTTCAGCTAACCCTCGCCCTCTAAAACCCGTCGTCCTCTTTCTTAGCGTCTTCTTTCTTCGGAGCATTAGGATCTTGCTCCTTCGATTTCTTCTTACCACCGAAGATACCTTTCAATCCTTTCTTCTTTGGTTCTGCAGCTGTGGAGTCGGTAGGAACAGCTTGTTGCTGGTCGATTGCAGTAGAAGTTGAGTCGGCAGCAGGTTTCTTTTTCCAGAACATCAGCTTTTGGAAGAAGTTTCCTTTCGCCTTTTTCGCAGTCTTAGATGCTTTCGTTTTGTTCTCGTTCTGTGTCTCCATGGCAGCTCTTACATCGGGCAACACGAGCTGGTCGCGGAAGTACCACATGTAGATGTCCTGGTCTACGTTGTATTTTTCTTTAGTCTTGGTGATGGCATACACGCTGTCTTGCGGAGCTACAGCGGTACTGTCGATGATGTCTGTTTCAAGAAGGACTTTGTCCCGGTCTTTTTCGATCTTCATTGAATCCGGTATAATAGGATACACGGGTTTCATCTCTACGGTCTTTAAACCGCGGAGCTTTTTTCGATACGATTCGGGAACGGCGACGAGGTATTTTGTTTTGCTGGCGGTAAGGATCTTTGGTGTAGAGTCTTCTTTGAAGTAGCTGAATTTCTTTCGGAGCGCTTCTTTGTCGTAGATGAATGAGCTCTGGTATGCGGGGCATATCAGCTTCTGGGTGCATGAAGATGCAAGCAGGGCGATCAGTCCAACTATCAGGGTAAGGGCGCGAGTCATTCCACCATGCACGTGATATGCAGAATCAGCAAAAATAACGAAAATGGGGAAAGATTATTCTGTTTTTGGTAAAATGTTGATTATCAGTAGTTTTACATACGTAATATGAAGTAAAACTTCAAATATTTGGTTAAAAAGTCACTTCTTGCTTAGGTCGTCAATCTGTTTTTGCATCACCCCCATCTTCCTTTCCTGCTCGATCATATACAGGGTCAGCTCCTCGATCTTTTTCAAAAGCAGCGCATTCATTTCACCAACATTAACTCCCTTCTCCTCTACTTCCGTTGCTGTCGGGACTTCCGGCAAATGACGATGCTCCTTGATGTAGCGTTCAACCTCTTTCAACGACGGAAGCCTATAATCATCATTAAAAACGTAGTCGGACCAGGTAGAAGTATTCACGTTCACTTCCCTCGCACCGATCGTTCCTTCAACAGCTAGCTTATAACCATTTGTATTCGTGGTTCCGATACCGACACGTCCATCGTTTGTGAGCAACATCTTGGTAGAATAGCTTAAAGCTGCGAGCGACGACTGTGGTGATGCCGTTTGAAAATGAAGATTGGCGCCATCTGACGAAAACAGCTTAACGCCTCCCGAATTGGTTGCGTTGGAGTGCGTTACAAACTCGAGTTCTCCGTTACCATTCGCGCCCATCTTTACACTCATCTGCTCGAAATTGTAAGTACCCAGGATCCTCAGTCGCTTATCGAGCGAACCTCCAATGGAACCGATCTGTATTTGTCCTCCCTGTTGTACTTCCAGAAGGTGCACAGGAGGCGAAGTTGTATTCCCCAACGCCGGCATCTTCGAAAAAATAATGGAGCCGCTAACATTGGCAAGAGCAACAGGATTGGAATTTCCGGCATCGAAAATAGCCAGTGCATTATTATGTGGTCCATCGATCACGAGCGATGCTCCATAGTTATGCGACGACCAGTAGGGACCATCACTGATATGAAGGGAGGCCGACGGATTTTGTTGACCGATACCCAAATAGGCACCCTGTAGATGAAGCGAGTTGTCGCCCTGCAGAATAAATCTTGCATCGAAGTCAGTCGCCGGCAGGTTATCGTTCGAAAAATCAATATAAGGCATGCCTCCGTTCCATACCAATTCCACTCTGGTATCGATGGGAATTCCCTGGGCGTACACGTTAAGTGAAATTGTAGTTGCGATAACCAGGGGCGATAGCTTTAGAAGTTTCATACTTTATTTTTTAATGATGGCTTTTAGTTCCTCAATTTCTTTCTGTTGATTGATCACATACAGCGTAAGCTCTTCGATCTTCTTGAGGAGCAAAGCGTTCATGTTACCAACATTCTGTCCATTCTTTTCCACTTCCGAAGCTGAGGGCACCTCTGGTAGTCGCTGATTTTCGTGAATGAACTTTTCAACCGATGCCAACGACGGAAGCTTATAGGTCGCGCCGAACACATAATCGGGCCAGCCACCGGTTGTTGTCACGATCACTTCTTTGCTGCGCACGGTTCCGTTCACAGCCAGCTTTGCATCGGGCGTGTCGTCGCCGATACCCACGTTACCAAGTCCGTCGATCTTCATAACCGGAGTTGGTCGTGCCGAGGCAAACGCGGTGCTGTTCGTCATATTGATATAGAAACCGAACCCCCCACTTGTAAACCCACCAGACACCAGGCGTAGTTCGGCGCCTCCACCGCTTCCATAGATCACATTATCAGTTGCCGGAGCAGCAGAAGGCCCGAAGAACATCGTCTTCATACCATCGCCAGGACGAGAGATGGCGAGTATACCACCGGTGGTAACGCCGGAGATCGCATTGTTGAAAGAAACCGCACGCACTCCATTGACAACCTCGAATTGTTGCGCCGGGTTGTTTGTACCTATACCAACATTACCCGAAGACCCGATAGTCATACGAGCCGTATTGTTCGTACCGAACATCAAAGGGTATGCACCGGTTGTCGTTAGCGCCCCCGCTTCACCAGTAACGCCACCATTGACCAGCTGACCAGTGAAATCGCTGCTTGCATAGTCAAACTCCAAGGCCCGAAGGGCACTGTTCTGGTTGTTGTACATACGGAACGTAGTATAGGTGTTCGTGCCCGCATTCCTGATGAGCTGTCCCCATCCAACCAGCTCGAGGGGAAATTGAGGTGTCGATGTATTAATACCGATCGACGAGTTCGTGCCCGTTGAAACCGTGCCGGTTGGTGTAAACAACTGCGCATTGGCCGCGAAAGCCACGACCATCAACATCAATAGTGCTGTTACTGATCTCATAGGGAATTATTTTCTTGATTCGAGTTTCTCTATTTTATCGTCCTGTGCATTTACCTGTTTCCTCAGCTCGATCACATACAGCGTAAGTTCTTCGATCTTCTTGAGAAGTACTGCATTCATCTCACTTACGTTGATACCATTCGCTTCTACGTCTGCCGCCGATGGCACTTCGGGCAAATGATGATTCTCCTTGATGTATCGCTCCACTGTTTCGAGCGATGGAAGCTTATAGTCGTCATCAAAAACATAGTCTGTCCAGCCAGATGAATTAACATTCACTTCCCTCGCACCGATCGTTCCTTCGACAGCCAGCTTGTACCCATTGGTGACATTCGTGCCGATAGCTACGTTGCCCAATTGATTGATCCTCATGCGCTCTATCCATGTGCCCTGTGTGTAGTTGTAGTTGAAAACCTGGAAGCCGGCCGAACCGCCCTGCAACATAACCTGGTTGCCGCTTCCAACATCTTGTAGTTGTATTGCGGAAGCCGTGCCGAGGCCAGCAGCAGAAGAGTTTCTCTGGATATAAAGGTCGGCCGTGATATTTGAACTCGAGTTACCACGGAATGCTACGCTCGAGCCAGCAAGATTAACATCAAACAAAGAAGTAGGATTGGTGGTATTGACACCCACGTTCCCACCCAGCACGTAAAAATTTGAACCGGTGGTCATCTGGACCCTCAATCCATAGTAACCCGATGAATTGTCGGGCTGGAAGGCGGCGCCATACGCTCCCCTTAAAATCTCAAGGTGGTCGTCCCAACCCGCAGAGTTCAGGCGGATCTTACCCTGACGGGCAATTAGCTGTGTGTAGTCGGTTGCTGATGCAGGACCTGTGCCGTTATAGTTAAGGAACTGTGCATACGATGCATTGAAGAATACGCACGACAAAAACATGAGGGCAATTCTTTTCATATCATTATTTTTTGAGTTGCGAGATAAAGGCTAGCCGAGACTGTAATGAATTTACGCCTCCCAGTCGCGAGAATCAATGAAGTGAGAATGTACAGACAGCACTATAGAGTTTTACTGTACCTAAAAAAGGTTATGTCCAGAAGCACAGCGAACCGTGCAAATCAATTGGGATTCAGCAACTTGAAATGATGCCGCTACGAAGGAATTATCCGAAAAAGAAAAATAGAAAATGGGGGTTATTTCAAAAGCTTTTCGCGCTCCTTTTTTGGAAGGCCCGCTACCACGAGGTCGTATGAGTTATCGATCCATTCTTTCACGAGCTTATCGGAAACAGCTCCATCCATGACTACATTGATCCAATGCTTTTTATTCATATGATAAGCCGGAACAACGGATGTATGTTGCTCACGAAGCTCCGCGCCTTTCTCCGGGTCAACCTTCAACGCGATATAAGCGAATGTGTCGACGCCCGTGAGCGCAAACATCTTTCCTTTAACTTTAAACACTAAAGTCTCCGGGCCAAATGGGGTTTCCTCGGTAACGCCGGCTTTTCTCAGGCAATAGGTTCGGAACGACTCAATGTTCACAGCATCGGCTTTATCACCAGCTTGAAGATGAGGTAGATCACACCTGCAAGAAACACTACGATCGAGATCTTGTTCACTCCATGCATCATGCGGATGTTGATGTTGTTCGGTCTGTTAGGATCTTTCTTACGGAAGAAATAACCACCGACCTCTCCTAAAGAGAAAAACTGTTTTAAGCCACCTTTCTTCTGCTCATTTTCCATACTTCAGCATTCAGTATTCAATATTCGGGTCTCAATATTCAATGTTCAGGTCTCTATATTCAATATTTTATGTCGGATCAATCCAACTTCCGTCCTCGCGGATCAGCCCTATCAATTCATCGACGGCCTGCGCCGATGGGACATTTCTTTTCACTACTTCCTTGCCGCGATATAACGTGATCCTTCCGGGACCCGAGCCAACGTAACCATAATCGGCATCTGCCATCTCGCCCGGTCCGTTCACAATGCAGCCCATGATACCGATCTTAACGCCTTTGAGGTGATTGGTACGCGAGCGTATCTTCGCAGTTGTCTCCTGCAGGTCGAACAATGTTCGTCCACATGAAGGGCACGAGATATATTCTGTCTTCGATATCCTTGTTCTTGTTGCTTGCAGTATGTTGAATGCTGTCTCGTTCACCAGCTTATCCCCGCCACAATTAACAGCGGAAATAAATAACCCGTCGCCAAGGCCATCGAGCAGGAGGCCACCGAGATCGGTAGCGGAATACAGCTGTAGTTGCTCGGCACTGAGATAGGTATAGCTACGGCCGATGATCACGGGCACATCGCATTTGTTGTTGATCAGCTCAACGAACAACCGACGTTCTTCGGCCATGCCATGATTGTTGTGTGTATTTATAAGCAGTACCGCTGTCGGATCGGCATTCAGCATCGAGATCAGTTTTGCGTCGAGATCATTCAGTGTCGCGGAAACAAAATTCAGATGCTCCGACCTTAAGCCGTGATCGCGATATTCTCCCTGGTCGATCAAAGGATACGTGCGCGGTCTATCCTTTTGTGTGAGCCAGGTCTTATAATTATAGATCAAACCCAGGGTGCCGGGGATCTCGAACTCCGCAATGTTATCACCAAGGAAAACATGATCGCATGCCATGTCGGTGATGTTCCACTTATCGAGCGGAACGGAGTATTGATAACCTAGCGCAAACAACGAAGCAGCGCTTACTTTTTCTTTTTTCGAATAGTCGGCAATTACGCGGGGCACGTTATGGCTACCGATATTCAATACTTCCCGTGTGGCACGACGCGTGTAAGCGAATGGATTAATCGGATAGCTGCTGATCTCAGGAATCGGATCATGATTCTCACGATGATCGTACCTCGAAGCGAGTGTTTGCGCAACAGGCACCTCGGCTTCGGGCTCTTCAGTCAACGATACCCTGATAGTGTCGCCCAGTCCATCCTCCAGCAATGTCCCTATTCCCACCGACGACTTGATACGTCCGTCTTCGCCATCGCCGGCCTCGGTAACGCCAAGGTGCAACGGGTATGGCTGAAATGCTTCTTCATCGAGCTTTTGTACAAGCAGCCTGTATGCCTGCACCATTACCTGCGGGTTGCTCGACTTCATCGACAACACGATGTTGTAATAGTTGAGGTCTTCGCATATCCTGAGGAACTCGAGCGCCGACTCTACCATTCCCAGTGGAGTATCGCCGTAGCGGCTCATGATGCGATCCGACAACGAACCGTGATTGGTACCTATGCGCATCGCGGTACCATACTCTTTACAGATCTTGACGAGCGGAGTAAACTTTTCTCTTATGCGATCGAGCTCTGCTTCGTAAGCGGAGTCGGTATAATCGATCTGCTCGAATCGTTTCTTGTCGGCGTAATTACCAGGATTGATCCTCACTTTCTGAACGAGTCTTGCTGCGAGCTCGGCTGCGTTTGGAGTGAAGTGGATGTCGGCAATGAGAGGCACATCGTAGCCACGAGCCTTTAATCCCTTACGAATGTTTTCAAGATTCTGTGCTTCCTTGATACTGGGTGCGGTTATGCGAACATATTCGCAGCCGGCTTTGATCATTCGGATCGATTGCTCGATAGATCCTTCGGTGTCCATAGTATCGATGGTGGTCATCGATTGGATCCGAATGGGGTTGTCGCCACCAACGCCTACACCGCCAATGTCGACCGGACGGGTCTTGCGCCTGCTGTATTTGACGAGGCTATTGCAATATTGCTGGAGTTGATGTACTGATTTCATTCAGCAGCTTTTAAGCTACGCATTACTTTATTGGAGAACACGAAGTCGTCCAGTTCTTTTAAACCCGAATTCACGATGTTTTGGTTCGATCCTTCCCATACTTTCGAGCCTTTGTAGAGGAACATGATCTTTTCGCCTATACCCATTACGGAGTTCATGTCGTGTGTTACGACAACTGTTGTGATATCGAATTCTTTGGTGATCTCGAGGATGAGCTCGTCGATCACGATCGAAGTCTGTGGATCGAGGCCGGAGTTTGGTTCATCGCAGAAGAGATAATTCGGGTTATTCACGATTGCCCTGGCGATACCGACCCGTTTCTTCATACCGCCGGATATTTCCGAAGGCATCTTTTTATTGACAGTCTCCAAGCCCACCCTTTTCAAGCAAAAGTTTACGCGTTCCAGTTTTTCTTCGTAAGGCATCTTCGTGAGCACATCGAGCGGGAACATTACATTCTGCTCGACGTTCTTTGAATCGAACAACGCACCGCCCTGGAACAACATGCCGATCTCACGACGGATCTCGGCCTTCATTTCTTTATCGGCCTCTGTAAAATTCCTGAGGTCATAAAAGACGTTTCCTGTGTCGGGTTGCACGAGCCCAACAATGCACTTCAACAATACGCTTTTTCCGGTGCCCGACGACCCGATGATGAGATTACACTTACCCTTCTCAAACTCGTTCTTCACATCATTCAGGATCGGCTTGCCGTTGAACGACTTGGAAATATGATTGATCTTGATCATGAATTATTCGAAGAACAGTTCGGCAATAAAATAATCAGCGATCAATACGGCAATAATGCTGTTGGTTACAGCCGACGTTGTCGAGATACCTACCTCCAGGGCACCACCTTGCGTGAAATATCCTTTGAACGACGATACGGATGCGATCAGGAATGCGAACACAAATGACTTGGTAATTGCAAATGATATCATGGTCGGATTGAAGGCATACCGGATCCCCTGGACGTATTCTGCCGGCGTAACGACCCCACTGATCGTCCCGACGAGGTAACCACCCAACAACGCGCACACCCCGGATATGATCACCAGTATCGGGTAAGTGATCATCGACGCAACAATCTTCGGGAGCACGAGGTAAGACGACGAGTTGATCCCCATAACCTCCAGGGCATCTATCTGCTCGGTAATGCGCATAGTCCCCAGGCCACCGGCCATGCTCGAACCAACTTTACCGGCAAAGATGATCGCGATGATCGTTGGTGCCAGCTCGAGCACCGTCATTTCGCGAACAACCTGCGATATCACAAAGCGTGGAACGAACGGGCTCACCAGATTACCCGCGATCTGCACCGTGGTCACGGCGCCCATAAACGAGGCTACCATGGCGATCATAGCAGCCGATTTTATGCCTATTTGAATGCACTCTTCGAGAGTGAGCTTATAGTAGGTAGCGAATGTCTCACGGCGAACAAAAAGTGATCCCATGAACATCGCATACCGCCCAAATTCCTTCATTTTATTGTCCTAAATTGCCCTAAATATAAGAAAATCGGTATGGCCAAACTCCTTGTGATAACGGGCGGAAGCAAAGGGATAGGCAGAGCAATCATCAAAAAATTTGCATCTGAGGGATTCGACGTGGTGACCTGCTCCCGGGGTCCGGCCGATTTCAGTGACATCAAGGGGAAGGTAGATCATTTTGTTGCAGATGTATCGGACAAGGCACAAGTGAAGGCCTTTACCGACCACGTGAAGGCCCTGCAACGCCCTGTAGATGTTCTTGTTAACAACGCAGGATACTTTCTTCCCGGAGCTGTGATCGACGAGCCCGAGGGTACGCTCGAGAGCATGATAGAGGGTAATCTTTACAGCGCTTATTATACGAGTCGCGGGATCGCACCCAGTATGCGAAAACAGAAGACTGGGCATATCTTCAACATGTGCTCGATCGCCAGCATCAAAGCATATCCAAATGGAGGGTCCTACGCCATCTCGAAGTTTGCAATGCTCGGATTGTCAAAAATGTTGCGTGAAGAATTGAAAGAACACGGCGTTCGCGTGACAGCCGTACTTCCAGGCGCAACATTAACTGACAGTTGGGAAGGAACAAGTCTCCCCGACGAAAGATTTATGAGTCCGACAGATGTCGCTGAGGCGGTTTTCGGAGCTTATAATCTGTCTAAGAGAAGTGTTGTTGAGGAGATACTGATCAGGCCGCAATTAGGTGATCTTTGAATTTCTAGTCTCTAGTTTCTAGTTTCTAGTCTCTGGTTCGGAGCAAACTAGAAACTAGAAACTAGAAATCAGAATTACTCATACCTCAGCGAAACTGCCGGATTTGTCATTGTGGCCCTTAACGAATGGTATAGTATAGTCGCGAGAGAAACAAACAGGCATAGAAATGTCGCAACCACGAGCGTAAACCATCCCACGTCGATATGGTAAGCATAGTTCTCTAACCAGCCGTTCATCGCATACCAGGCAACCGGGCAGCCGATCACAGCTGCAATCAATACCAGCACCGTAAACTCTTTCGCCATCAGTTGCAGAAGTCCAGGAACCGATGCTCCCATTACTTTCCTGATACCCAGTTCTTTGATCCGACGCTCGGCCGAAAACGCAGACAAGCCGAACAAGCCGAGGCAGGAGATGAATATTGAGAGACCAGCCAGGGAATTAAATACTTTGCCGCGCTGACCTTCAGCTTTGTAGAACCCTTCCCAATCCTGGTTGAGGAACGAGTAGCGATATGGATAGGCAGGAGCATATTCCTTGGTAAGTTTTTCGAGAGCAGAGAGCGCTTCGGCAGACTGGCCTTCTTTGGCGCGCACTATTAACACACCCCACTCTACTTTCGGAGTCACGCGCATGATCAGCGGTTCTATAGGGGCGTGCAGCGATCCGAAGTTGAAGTCTTTAACGACACCCACGATCTTTCCCTTACGTCCCCACATTGTCAGTGGTTTTTCGGCAGAGCCGTCGGTGAACCCGAACTTCTCGGCACCTGTCTCATTCACGATATAACCAACCGTATCTGTAATGATCTCGCGATTGAACGGACGTCCCTCTGCCATTGTCATCTTCATGGTCTGGATAAAATCGAAGTCGACATCGAAGTTTGCGAACAGCACACTCTCGTCGGGATCCTTACCCTCCCATTCAATGCCCATCGTAGAGTTACCAACATCGATCGGCAACTGGGTTGACATTGTCACGCTCTCCACACCGGGTGACTGGAGGAGTCTTGTACGCACTGTTTCGTAGTGCTTCGCCATATCGCCCTCCATCCATGAATAGAATACGTTGTCTCTGACAAAACCAATATCCCTGTTCTGCATGAAATCCATTTGGCGATAGACAACGATTGTGCTTATGATAAGGAATATAGAAAGGAAGAATTGTACAACAACAAGGGTCTTGCGGAACACGCCTGCTTTCTTGCCGCTCTTCAGTTGTCCTTTGAGGACCTGTACTGGTTTGAATTCAGAAATAAATATCGCGGGATAGCTTCCGGCGAGCAACGATGTTACGAGGATCAAGCCAAGGAATATTACGACGATCTTCCAATCGAGAAGATTGAGACTGAGATCTTTCCCTGTGAGTTCATTGAATCCCGGGATTACCAACGCGGCAAACACAAATGCGAATACTGCGGCGAGGGTTACCGTGATAAACGACTCTCCCATGAATTGACGGAACAACTGTCGTGGGATGGCTCCAATGACCTTTCGAAGTCCAACCTCCTTCGCACGTTTGCTCGCTTGCGCTGTCGAGAGATTCATGAAGTTGATGCATGCGATCAATAAAACAAACACAGCAACAACGAAGAAGATCCTCACATAGTCGATCCGGCCACCGGTGAGCTTACCTTCCGAAAAGTCGCCGTAGAGATATGCATCGCCGAACGGTTGAGCGAAGAGCTGCACATTCGTTTCTTCATTGTGCGCCTTAATTTCATCTTTGAATTTTTTCGAGAAGTCTTCGAAGTTCGTTCCTTCTGCCAACAAAATGAAAGTCCTGATGTTGTTGTTGCCCCACTGATCGAGCCAGTTCTTATTTTGTTCGAAGTACGTTTCGAAGGGAAGCAGGTAATCGAAAGTGAGCGATGAATTAACCGGTAGATCTTTTAAGACACCGGTGACCTGGTAAGGATCTTTCGTGTCCATCACCAGCATCTTGCCCATTGGATCCTCATCTCCGAAAAATTTCTTCGCAAATTTTTCTGTGACAACGATCGAGTTCTTTCCTGAAAGAGCAGTCTCTTTGGTGCCCGCCACCAATGGGAAGTCGAACATCAGGAGGAAATCTTTATCGACCCAGCGTCCATTGTCTTTAAATGACTTCTCCTCGTATTGAAGCAGTGGATTCACGGACCACGTCCAACGGCTGGCCATTTCGATCTCGGGGTATTTGTCTTTTATCACCGGGGCCATCGGGCCGGGTGTAGCTTCGAAGGTGAAGATCTTTCCACCGCTGTACGTTTGATTTTCCATCACACGATACAACCGGTCGATCTTCGAATGGAATTGGTTTACACCGAGCTCGTCGTTCACCCAGAGGAAGATCAGCAGGGCGCTGCCCATACCAAAAGTTAACCCGAGGATGTTTACGGCCGAGAATAGTTTACTCCGGAAAATGTTTCGGAAGGCAATCAGCAGGTAACTCTTCAGCATAGGTTATTTTTCTATTAGACTTAACGAAAACAAGAAAGTTGCACACTAATTACCTGCTCAAATTGAAAAGGTTACAGTAAATTGGGATCACCCTTTTCTACCCCTCTTATGAAGCCCTTCGTGTTGTTGATTGCGACAGCTATGCTGTGCGCTATAGAATTACGAGCTCAAAACGTCTATTTCGCGGTTGTTAGCCTCCAAGACTCCAGGGCAACGCTATCTGGATTCCTTCACAGTGTAACAGACTCCTCGGTGATAGTCATACCCGGCCATCGGAAAAAGGATGTTGCCAGGATCGGGTTTATGCAGCCGGTGCCGATCCCTATTAAAGACATTAAGAGTGTTGTTGCATGGAAAGTACAGGGCAATGGATCGATGCTGTTACAGGTTGCTGCGATGGCTGCACTCTCGACCTCGACCACATTCCTGGCTGTCGAACAATTCGGGCCGAAGTGGGGATTGCCATCGTCCTTTCTTGCGAACACCGCAGTGATCTTCGCCCATACTCAATTGATAACGCGACGGCTTTCGCCATCGGATTTTTTCTTCCGGGAGAAAATAGAAGACCGGTGCATTTTTAAGGATGAGCGATCACTCATCGCTGCCCTCAATCCACAGCAGGTAGTGAGATAAAGAAGGTTGTGCCCGTTGGCGAAGTCTCGAACCAGATAGAGCCGCCGCTCTGCTCAATTCCCTGTCGCGAGATCGCAAGGCCTAGCCCCGATCCCGATTTCTTAGTAGTGAAGTGAGGCATGAACACTTTATCTCTTAGAGATTCGTCGATACCGCGACCATTATCGCGGAAGCTAATGATCACATTGTTATTTTCGGTTCGAACTGCTACCTCCACAGAAACATCGTCGCCCGATTGCAGGCCGTTAAGGATAAGGTTCGAAAATATGCGTGACAGTAACTGTTCATCGCCCATAACGAATAGCGAACGTCCAGCAGGTATAAAGCTCACTTTGCTATACAACGACACAACTTTCTCAACCAGTTTTATCACATCCGTCCTGCTGAGTATCGGTGCCGGCATCCGCGCAAACGAGCTGAATGATGTTGCGATCTCGTTGAGGATCTCTAATTGCACCAGGAGATTTTTAACGGCGCCCTCTGCTTTCTCTTTGGGGAATGATCCACCATGCATCAGCATCTCCAGTTGCTGCAGCGTAAGCTTCATAGGCGTGAGCGGGTTCTTGATCTCATGTGCAACCTGCTGAGCCATTTCCCGCCACGCACTTTCCTTCTGACTTCTTGCGAGCTCGATCTTGCTCTTCTCGAGATTACTCAGCATTCGGTTATACTCCTGCACCATCCACCCTATTTCGTCGTTCGATTGCCAGTTGAGCGGCTTATTCTCCTGCTTCAGTGTTGTATTGCTCAAAGAACGGGTGATCATGCGGAGCGGGAAGGTGAACCACCGCGTAATGATGAACGATAGCACAGTGAACAAAATAAAGATGATCATGAAAACGATCTGTATGTTCGACAGGATGATGACGCGGCTACGGTCGAGTGAGTCGCCGGAGTTGAAGAACGGCACGCTTAATACCCCGAGCACCTCCCCTGTCGATTCGGATCTGAGTAACCGGTACGAGTTATTGTACTGAAGTTTCCCGATCGTTTCTTCGAGTATGAAAGCATTCTCCTTCGAAGCGATCTTTCCAATGGCGATAGGGTTAATGAGGTTCGACAGGATGAGATTGTCGAAGATCTGTAACTGGTTTGTAGCCACGAGATACCCTGTCGGAGAATATATGGTGGCATCGACGCCCGACAATCGTGCGGTGGCCGCAAGGGCTTCCTGTAGCGGTGTGGCATCGGTTTGGCCGGAAAGGAACTGCCCTAAGTTGGGCGTGATCTGGTCGGCGAGCTTCCGAGTCTTGTCGCTGAACTCTGTCTTCAATTCGTCTTCGGCAGAGAGACTGGTCCAATACAAGGTAGTTATGCTAACCGCAACGAGTGGTATGATGAAGGCGAGGAATACATACAACTGTATCCTTGTTGCGTAGTTGAGTACCATGAATCTCCGGATGTTGACGAGAATCCCCATCAGCAAAGCAACCGTGATCAAGACGATACCGAGCAGCGACCAGAAGGCTATGTTCGAATACAGGTAAAAATCGGGATAGATGCGTGATGTGATCACGGCTGTATAACCCTGCTCTCCCGTTATCCTGATGTGACGATGGGACTCAGCAGCGAGGCCGGCAGGACCTTCGGGGATCTCTTTCAACCACCTCCGCGGAAAATTTGTTTCGTAGTTGAAGCTTCCGAATGTACTCACCAGCGTGTCGTTCTGGAAGATCGCATAGCTATAATCGGCAGCCTTAAAGTTTTCCGCAAAACGATTGTCGACCAGCAGCTCCGGGTATACCGACTCTGGAACGATCTTCTTCAGGCTTAATTCGAGTGCGATGTATCCCATTGTACGGTTCTGTCGCGCCACGTGTACGATAGCCACGTAACGCTTTGCCGAATTGACATCGGCGCGGTTGATAAAATAGATGCCCTTGTAGATGGTTTGCCCGGTACCGGACTTGTATTGCCTCACGAACGACGACAGGTCGGCACGAGAAAGGTTATCGACAGGATCGCCGGAAGGATTGTAGAGATGAACCTGGACGTCATAGCGGTTGAAATAAGAGCTTAGGTGTACCTGCCTGATCTTCTGACGCAACGTTCCCCGGCTCACGAATGGATTCGAGAGGCCAGATTGTACGAAGGGATCCTGTGCGATACGGGTGACGCCTTCATTCAATAAATATTCACCAAGCACATCGCGCTCGACAAGGAAGTTAAGTCCGAAGCGGTATTGAAAATCCGCAGTTCGTTCGTCGGTGAACCTTCGGTTGCTGAGACTCGATTGCAAGCCGAAGCATAGTACGGCAAAGATCACGTACAGGAAAGTGACATAAGACGTTCTTCGAAGGCCTTTTGTCCAGCGGGTAAAATACAACACCACGAAGTACACGGCCCCTACCGACAAGGTGATGAGATAGTCGCGACCGGCAGGCACGTAGTACGCGATAAACAACAGCGCCCCAACTACGAGTGTCAATAAATATCGGCCCGGCTTGTTGTGGCCCGCGAGACGAAACGCATAGTTAAGCCAAACGTGACAGAACATGAAGCTCGCCATGCAGCCGGCAATCACCGAAAGGAAGGCGATAATGCGAGGACCGTCGAAGAACAGCGATTGAGTCCAGTCGAGCGTGATCGATGAGTCGTGAAAAATACTTTCGAAGAAGAGGAATGGAAATAAAAATCCGAAGAATGCGACGGCCGTACAAAGTGCGCTCAACAAGAACATCTTTACAGGTGTCACTTGCATCCATTTTTTGAAGAAGTCGAATTGTGGATAAACAAATAACAAATAGCCACAGAAGATCAGTACGACGATCGAGTTCAGGAAGAGATCGAAGATCGTCGGGTTTAATGCCGAAGATGCGAACGCCGATGAATCGAATGAAGGCAAAGACATCCATGAAACCGGAAAGGAAGTAGTGATCATCACAACACGCAACACAGCAAGAGATCCGAGCAACAACCAGAGTGAATATGCGTAGCGCTTCTTTTTGTAAAGATTGCTTGTAAGCATGAATGTGCCGACGATATAACAGATCACCGCGACCATGCAACACAAGAACACAGACGTGCGTGGGCCAATATCAGCACTGTCGAACTTCACGCGGAACCAATTACCATCGGCCGTGATCGTGAGTGCTTTTACTGGTGGGAAGATGCGGGGATTATAGTTGGTGCCGAGGTATTTATTCGTGATCCTGAATTTTTCGACGAGAGGAATTACAACAAGCAATGTTGCATTGTCGGGCGTGCCCCATGCTTTCACTATAAAATCACCGCGAAGGGAACGAACATAGCGTTCAATACCTGAATCGTAGAACCACGACACTTCCGGTTCGTAGAGATTGGAAGACCAAGCGACGATCTTATCTTTCTTAAGAAGGTAGAATTGATAGTTAGCGGCATTCCAGATCTTTTCGGGCGACGAAATGATCTGTTCGGCTTCGATCGTGGCAAGAGAGATCTCTTTCTTAAGTCTGTTGCTTACCTCATTTTCAATTTCTCCTGCTCTTCCTGATTCATTGAAAAAATTAAAACCGACCTGGATGGCGCCGGCAAGGAGCAGAAAGAAAATACTGGATAAAAAAAATATAAGAGGTCTACGAAACACTCTTGGCCTGTAATGCATTTCTCCTGCTGGTACGATACCAGAGGAACGCGATAACGCAGATGGCTACGTATGGAGCGACAAACAAGTAAAGGATCCCGAAGTTGATCCCTGCCGCGATGCCGGCCTTGCCATTACTAACATTGTTCTCGAGTGTAGCACGACACATAGCACACTGGGCTACGGCCTCTGTGGCTGCAGATCCGAGAAGGAAAATGATAAAGTAGATGGTTTTTATCGTGGCCAGCTTCATTTGTAATAGGGACTAATCAACACGTAAACGATAACCCCGGTGACGGCTACGTACAGCCAGATCGGGTAGGTAAATTTAGCCAATCGGCGGTGCCTTTCAAAATTGCGCGCCAGGGCCCTCGAAAAGGTGAACAGCACCAGCGGTGTAATGGCTACCGACAGCAGAATGTGAGAGATCAGGATGAAGTAATAGACATATTTCAGGGCCCCGTCGCCTCCATAGGGCGTTGGCTCGCTCGTCATGTGGTACAGCACGTACATCACCAGGAAACTCGCCGAGAGTCCTATACAGGTCTTCATGAGGTTCTCGTGGAGTTTCTGCTTCCTATTCTTGATCGCATTTACGGCCACGACGAGCAGCACTGCAGTAACCCCGTTGATGGTTGCGTAGATGGGTGGCAGGAAAGAAAGATCGTAGCCGGGTATTTGTACCCTGAACAGGATAGCGACAACTACGGGTATAGCGATCGACAGGGCAATGATCAATTTCCTGTACGGGTCGCGCTGTTCCAATGCAATTTCAGTTTTCATATGTCTCTCACAGATCGCGCGGATCACGTGGATCAAGTCTTCACTTCTGTGCGATCCGTGTGATCCGTGAGAAATGTATTCAATATTGTTTCAATAATATCCTTAATTCAACGGCAAGCCTGTCAGTTTCTTTACGATTTGTGGGCGTATAATAACCGCGTATTCTCTTTTGGTCGTCGACCAGGATGACCTTCGAAGAATCGCCGGCCAAAAGTAAGCACGGCGGCACATTCGAAGTAGCAACGGTCGAATAATCTCCTTCATTAAACAGGTCGGCGACACGGGCGAGATTCTCCTTAACGGTGCTTTGATCGAGAACGATCAGTGTTGCCTTATCCCCTTTCCATCCCCACGCACCCAATGCAGAATCGGGAACAGTGTATTGACCATGCACCGGCTTGCATCCCGTAACGCTAACGCCATCAGACCAATACACTGGCACTTCGAACTCATTTTTCCCGAATAATTTCAGGAAGATGAAAACGAGCACCGGTAAAGCGAGAGACACAAACAGAATGACCTTCTTCATTATCTTAAAAAAGAAACCCCGTAGCACGTACTACAGGGTCATTAAATGCTATTTTGATCGGGCGATTATTAGCTTCCGAAGTTCAGGAAGTTGATCTCAGAGAACTTCATGCCTTCGTAAACGAATGCAACGAGCATCCAGATAACGAAAACCATCGGCAACACGATCGACCACATCAATACCTTTACTTCGTGGCGCAAGTGCATGAACTCACCAACGATGTAAGCAGCTTTCACGATCGTCATCAAAACGAAGATGGAAGTTTTCACAACACCATGCGGCATCGCAAAGGCGATTATAAATTCAAGTATAGTTATTACAAGCAAAATCAACGCGACCGTCCAAAGCTTGCGGATCTTTGCTGTGTCCGGAGGAAGTACTTGTACTTCAGGTTCGTGAGAGTGATGAGCCATATCGATCTAAGAATTACAAATTACAAATCACAAATTACAAATCACAAATTTTTAAACCAGGTAGAAGAAGGTGAACACAAACACCCACACCAGGTCCACAAAGTGCCAGTAGAGACCTACCTTCTCGACCATCTCGTAACTGCCGCGACGATTGTAAGTACCCGTTACGGTTCTGAAATAGATCAGGAAGTTTAAGCACACACCGCTAAACACGTGGAAGCCGTGGAAACCTGTAATGAAAAAGAAAAAGTCAGCGAAGTCGCGTGGACCATACTGATTCTCGACCAGGTTGGCGCCCTCGATCTTATGTTGCACCATTAACCCGGTTGCCGTGTCGTATACTTCTTTGATAGTGGGCGTGCCAGTACCAACGATGAAGTGAGTCCACTCCCAAGCCTGGCAACCCAGGAATGTTAGTCCGCCGAGGATAGTCCAGAGCATCCACTTTTGAACAGCGAGCTTATCCATACGATGACCGGCTTCAACAGCCAACACCATCGTAACCGAGCTCATGATGAGGATAAATGTCATTAAACCCACGAACACCAGCGGAAGGTGCTGACCATGGAAGAACGGGAAGCCATCGAACACCATTTCAGGTATGGGCCAGTATGCTGTCGAGAGGACAAAGTTTTCGACTTCACCGCTGTATGCGGGGTGCATTGAGCGCACCATTCCGTATGTGATCAGAAGTCCGGAGAACGTGAAGGCATCCGAAAGAAGGAAGATCCACATCATCAGTTTTCCGTAGCTGACACCCAGGGGCGACGAGCCACCATCCCAAACACTAACGGCGGGAGAACCAGCAGACGGGGCGGAGTGAGAAGACATATTATCTGTTTAGATTATCGGTATAATAATAAGAAGACGAACAAATATAGCCAAAGAACGCCCAAAAAATGCCAATAAGTGGCACACATTTCTATGCCAGACATCCTGCGGGAGTGCACTTTTCCACGAACGACAGCCACCAGTATTATGAGTACATAAATGAGGGCGCTGATGATATGTAAACCGTGAAGACCGGTAAGAACATACACGAATGATCCTGAGGGATTTCCGACCAGGTATACCTTGTTAAAAACCAACTCCTTCCATCCGTAAAACTGTCCAACAAGGAATGCTGTGCCTAGCACGGCGGTCAGTATCATCATCAACTGAGCTGTCTGCTGGTTGTCTTTCTTTGCTGCGAAGTATGCCCACTGCATGGTCACACTGCTCAACAGGATGATAACAGTGGTCATCCAGAAAAGCGACGGGAGTTCAAAGAAGGTCCAGTTGCCATCTGCCTGCCTGACTATGTAAGCCGACGTAAGCGACATGAACAACATGAACACCGTAGCGATGAAGAGCCACATGGCGAACTTCTTCGGGTTCATGGCCATCGGCTTCTTCGACTCTTCAACTATTTT
This sequence comes from uncultured Ohtaekwangia sp., assembly GCA_964490505.1. Lineage (GTDB taxonomy): Bacteria > Bacteroidota > Bacteroidia > Cytophagales > Cyclobacteriaceae > ELB16-189. The sequence goes on from CAZBCP010000010.1 coordinate 81,518, forward strand.
AATATCGATCTGCTGCATAATCTTCTCCACTAAATTTTATCCAATAAAAATGCTATTTGCACAATCGGCAAATACAAAAACGAACCGAACATGATCCGCTTTGCAGCCTTTTGACTGCCTGTCTTCATCAACGAAAATGTCTGTGCCAGGAATCCAACGCCGCATAGTGTTGCAATGATGGCCGAATCGATACCGGTTACGCCAAACTTCGCCGGGAGTAAACCGAGTGGTATAAGGAACAAAGTATAGATCGCGATCTGTATCGATGTGTTGTGATCCTTTCCCCCACCCGATGGCAATAGTTTGAAACCTGCTTTCTTATAGTCTTCGTCGCATACCCATGCAATCGCCCAGAAGTGCGGGAACTGCCAGATGAACTGTATACCGAATATGATCAATGCTTCATGCGTGATAGCATTCGTCGATGCTATCCATCCCAACAGAGGAGGCAACGCTCCCGGTACAGCTCCAACAAATACTGCGATCGGTCCAACTCTCTTCAGCGGTGTATACACGAAGCTGTAGAGGATCATGGAGATCACTGAAAGGATTACGGTTAGTGGATTGGTATATATCCAAAGAATAACAACACTCGCGATCAAACAAACGAGCGCAAAAACCATTGCTTCATTCGAAGACAGTCGTTCTGAAGGAAGCGGTCTGTTCTTCGTGCGGTTCATCAAAGCATCAAGATCTTTTTCGAGGATCTGGTTTACACAAACAGAAGCACCCGAGAGAAGGAATCCTCCGAAGGTGAGCATCGTTAATGTGATCCACTGGATATCGCCGCGAACGGCAAGAGCATAACCGAAGGCACAGGAGAAAGCAACCAGCATCGAAAGCCTGGGCTTCAAAAGCTCAACATAAGCTTTGACCTTAGACCCTTGATATGTTACCGTTGCTTCCATTCGTAGTTCTAAACATTATCAACGCCTCCGTTCCAATGGCTACAGCAGCCAGTGTAAGATGAAGGGGTTGCAGCACCGCGGGGACACCCAAGTAGGCCATTCCCACGCCGCTTAAAAATGCCCCCAAAATTAAGATTAATACGGGAAGCATTAAAGCCCTGAGGCCGTCAGTTTTCCTGATTTTTCTAATTAAAATCGCATGAAACAGCAAAACCACCCATGAGAACGTCCGATGTGTTATGAACACACTTCCAAGGTTCTGGATCCACTCGGAACGGGGCAGTAAACCCGACACACGGTCAACCGCCGCGCGCACTTCTGTACCCAGGAAAACCTGTATAAAAAGCAGGACGATGCAGGCTGCCGTCAGTAAAGCTAATTTATTGTCCTTCACTTTTTTAACGACCTCGGTCTTGCTTTGAAGGGAGACGAGCAGCAAAACCATTAGAAGTGCGAGGAACATGTGCACAGTAATGGTCCACGTGGTGAGATTGGTGGATACCACAATGGACCCGAACCAACCCTGGAAGATCACCAGGACTAAAATACCGAGAGATGTCCAAAAAATCTGTGGATCGACAGCTCTGAACTTCCTTGACTGCCACGCGAGGGCGATTATAAAGAATCCGATCACCACCCCTACCAGCCTGTTCACGTATTCGATCCATGTCTTTACCGGGTTGAACTCAGTCTCGATCAATATCGAGTCGTCGTTCAGAATCTTTTCGGCCGTGTCTTTAAATCCAAACGCACTGAGGTACTTCGCAAACTTGATGTTCTTCTTTTCACGAAGGGCTGCATACTCCTCTTTGTAATCGGGCGGCAGTTGCTCGATAGATGTTGGTGGAATAAAATTTCCGAAGCAGCGGGGCCAGTCGGGACAGCCCATGCCGGAGCCTGTGGTACGTACAATGGAACCGACGCCGATCAATATATAGACGGCAATGAGGGTAGAAAGGCAGAGCTTATTAAAACGTCGTTGCTCGTTGTGCGTTGTTCGTTGTTCGCTCATATCTGCTTACGAACAACGAATAACCAACAACGAATAACACATCAGTGATGTCCTTTATCCGGCACCACAATCGGAGCGCCCTTTCCTACTTCGAGTTTCACGAGCTCATTTTCGTGAGCCAGGTTAGACTCGGGTGTTTCGGAATACGGAACGGTTTGAGGAATGTAATCATCCTTTGCACCAGGCTTGCTGTAGTCGTAAGGCCAACGATACACAGTAGGTATCTCGCCGGGCCAGTTGCCGTGCTGGGGAATACGTGGTGTTGTCCACTCGATCGTGTTAGAATCCCAGGGGTTGGCCGGAGCCAAACGTCCACGGAAGATACTGTAGATGAAGTTGAACAGGAAGATGAACTGCGCAGCGAACGTTACGATGGCTGCAACGCTTACAAGTGTGTTGAGGTCAGAGAACCCGCTGAATGTTTCGAAGTTCGTCCATGAATAGTAGCGACGCGGGAAACCCGAGATACCTATGTAGTGCATCGGGAAGAACACCATGTTCACACCAACGAACGTGAGCCAGAAATGGAGTGTACCAAGCTTGTCGTTCATCATGCGACCGAACATTTTCGGGAACCAGTGATAAACACCTGCGATCATGCCGAAGAATGCCGCGCTACCCATCACAAGGTGGAAGTGGGCAACAACGAAGTAAGTATCGTGAAGCTGGATATCTACAGCAGAGTTTCCGAGGAAGATACCAGTGATACCACCTGTAAGGAAGAACGACACCAGACCGATAGAGAACAACATACCAGGAGTGAACCTGATGTTACCACGCCATAGAGTTGTTACGTAGTTGAAGATCTTCACAGCCGAAGGCACGGCAATGATCAATGTTAGGATCGTGAACACAGAACCGAGGAACGGGTTCATACCGGTTACGAACATGTGGTGCGCCCACACGACGAATGAAAGGATACCGATGAACAACATCGAACCAACCATCGCTTTGTAACCGAAGATCGGCTTACGTGAGTTGGTAGCAATGATCTCTGAAGAAAGACCAAGAGCAGGCAACAACACGATGTACACTTCGGGGTGACCGAGGAACCAGAACAAGTGCTGGAACAATACAGGGCTACCACCTTCGTGAGCCAATGCCTGGCCACCGATGTAGATGTCTGACAAGAAGAATGAAGTACCGAAGCTCCTGTCGAAGATCAGCAGCAATGCAGCTGCGAACAACACAGGGAACGAAAGGATACCGATGATCGCTGTAAAGAAGAACGCCCAGATCGTAAGAGGCAGCCTGGAGAAGGACATACCGTGAGTACGCATGTTGATAACGGTAGTCACGTAGTTGATACTTCCGAGCAGTGAGCTAACGATGAACAAGGCCATCGAAACAAGCCACAGGGTCATACCAGTACCCGATCCTTCGATCGCTTGCTCAAGAGCGCTGAGCGGAGGATAAATGGTCCATCCACCCGACGCAGGGCCTGTGGGCAGGAATAATGAAGCAAGCATCGTACAGCTCGACAGGAAGAAGAACCAGAACGACAGCATGTTCATGAAGCCTGATGCCATATCGCGGGCACCTACTTGCAGCGGAATGAGGAAGTTACTGAAGGTACCGCTCAATCCGGCAGTAAGCACGAAGAAGACCATGATGGTACCGTGCATTGTTACCAGTGAGAGATAGAATTCTGTATGAAGTTTTCCTTCGGGAGTGATCCAGCCGCCGAGGAAAGGTCTTAACCAGCTAAGATCGGCTTCGGGGAAACCGAGCTGAATGCGGAACAATACCGACAGCAATCCACCAATCAGCGCCCAGAACATACCAAGGAGAAGGAATTGCTTCGCAATAACCTTGTGGTCCTCGGAAAAGATGTAGGTCGTCCAGAAATTTCCGTGGTGATGTTCGTGCTCGTGCTCGTCGTGGTGTGCGTGCGTTTCTGCGTGTGTATGTGCTGCTGCTGTTGCCATCGCTTAATGAATTCTTAGTTAAGTGTGGAATTAGACTCGGTAGTTGCGGGGGCCTTGTCTGCAACTGTTGCTGCAGAAGAACCTTCCATTTCAATTCCGGCTTTGATCTGCGCCACATCGCGGAGTTCTGCCGGCACGCGCTTCAGGTAATCAGGATTCTGTTTTAGCCAGGTTTCCTGCGAAGCTTTCCATGCTTCATATTCTGCCTGCGTCTGAACTACCACGAGCAACCTCATTGAGAAGTGACCCTGACCGCAAATTTCAGTGCAAGCCATTTCATAGTTGAAATTTGGATTGCCCGTTTCTTCGCGCATTTCCTCAGTGGTCTTTGTAGGCGTAAACTTGAAGTTTGTCTGGATGCCAGGAACGGCGTCCATCTTCACACGGAAGTGAGGAAGGAACACGCTATGAAGAACGTCTTTCGCCCTGATCTTGAGAAGTACCTGCTTATCGACAGGTAAGTGAAGCTCCAATGCTTTGAAGTCGTCGAATGAGTTCTTGTCGGTAAGGTCGAGACCAAATTCGTTACCGGTGTTGTCGATAAGCTTATAGTTCTGACGGCCGAGTTCTTTGTCCTTTACGCCGGGATACCTGACGGTCCATGCGAACTGCTGACCGATCACTTCGATAACTTCGGCGTCGTCGTCGGCAGGGCCGGTGATGTCGCTCCACGCATCGAGACCTCCAAAGATCAAGGCTGCAAGAACGATTGCTGGAATGATTGTCCAAACCAGTTCGAGCTTATGGTTGTCGGCGAAAAATTGTGCTTTCCTGTTTTTGTTGTAACGATATGCGAATGTGAACCAGAACAGGCCGATGAAGATGATGGTAAAGGAGCCGATAACGACCCACATGGTCAACCAGAAGAGGTCGTCTGTAACTACACCGTGTTTACTGGCAACTGGCAATTCGAATTGCTTACCGTGGGTAAAGCTATACCAGTAGAATCCTATAAGACTAAAGACCAGGAAGGCCAGGAACAGCCAGGCGTTCAAGTTGTTGTGATCTTCATCGACACCTTCACGCGAGCCTTTGGCGACTCCCATGAGGTTCCCGATACGGAAGATCATGTACAGGATGGCTAGCACCAGTACCACTCCAACTCCGATAATCAGGCTCATCATAATATTGTTCAATTAAGGTCTAAAGTTCTTAAAAATTTAAATGTGATGGTGCAAAGCTTCTGCCATCATCGGATCGTTTTTGGCAACCAGCGGATATTTCGCCAGGGCGTTCAACGTCACGAACAGGAACAACGCCGCAAAGATGAAGAACAGGCCAATCTCAACCAGTCCAAATGCACCTTCGTTCTTCATAACACCTGGAGTGATCATGTTGTAAAAATCCAGCCAGTGACCGAAGATCACTATCGGGCAAACAACCATCAATGTCGACGTGTGACGTTTTGCATCGCGGGTCATCAACAACAGGAATGGGAGAACGAAGTTGAGGATCAGGTTTGCATAGAACACACCGTTCCAGGGAGCTACTGTCTTGCGTTCGATGAAGTACACGGTTTCTTCAGGGATGTTGGCATAGTAGATCAGCATGAACTGGTCGAACCAGATATACATCCAGAAAATGCTGAATGCGAATACGAATTTCCCGAGATCGTGCAGGTGATTGCCATTAACCATCTTGAGATATCCTGCTTCTTTCAGGAATGCTGTGATCAATCCGATCAATGCGAGGCCGCTCACCCACCAGCTGGCGAATACATACCATCCCATCATTGTAGAGAACCAGTGGGGATCGATACTCATTACCCAATCCCATGCAGCTACCGATGAGCTTACAGCGAAGATCACGAGAAAGATAGCCGACAACTTGCGTGCGGTGAGCCAATGCTGGATACCTCCGTTGATGTCTTCGGCGAGCATCTCTTTGCGGATCCAGATAAAGAACATATACCAGAGGGTGAAGAAGATCACCAGTCTCAAGACAAAGAAGATGGGGAAGCTACCGGCTTCGAGAGGCCAGTACCACATAGCGCTCTTGCCTAGAAGTACTTCATCGGCGTGTTCACCATGATAAAGGCTACCGTCGGTCCAATGGAAGACATCGCCTTTCACGACAAACCAAAGTACGAGCATGGTAATACCTGCGATCGGTATCCATGATCCCATGGCAAGCGGAATGCGTTTGATCGGTGCCGACCATCCTGCCTGTGCAGCATATTGGATAGCCACAAAGAATAATCCGATAATACCGAGGCCTGCAAAGAATACCGAGTTATGCCAAAGCGATGCATAGATGCGCTTGAGCCAGGGTTCGCTACCGTGATGGCCGCCAGCGTGCTCACCTTCGGCGGCTTCAGCATGCTCTGCCGGATGTTCCTGCTGAGGCTCAGCGGTAACGTCGGCACTCGCGACCATGTTGTCGGTTTTAACAGCAGCGTGACCGCCACCACCGTGACCACCTTCTTCATGTGAAGACCCGCCCAGGAGGGTTCCCAGCACGAGGAATACAACTCCTACGATACCGAGGATAATGAGCCTGGTCTTTGTCTGTGATTTGAAAATGTATTTTTCTTCTTCTAAAGCTGCCATTATTGACAAGTTATCGGTAGTCGTTATATTATTTCTTTTGAAGCGTTGTCTTCACATACCTCGCGATCTTCCAGCGATCTTCGGGCGACACCTGTGAACCGTGAGCACCCATGAGGCCAGCACCGTACGTGATCACGTGAAAGATGTGTCCCTCAGTGATGTTAGCGAGCGGACCTGCACCAGAGAGGTTAGCAACGCCTGGGAATTTCTCAGATACTTTTCCGTCGGCTTCGCCTTTTGCACCGTGACAATGCTTGCAATAGGTCTCAAACAGGAACTTGCCATCGGCTTCCATATATACGGCAGAGTCGAGAGGGCTTTTCAGGTTTGCAGTAAGAGCAGGGATCTGGTCTTTAGGGACATTCTGGCTGCGGTAAGGCAACCATCCTTGTGCGTTGCGCTTCACGGTGTTTTCCGGCGGGACGCGCATGTTCATCTTGAATGGATTGTAGCGGTTCGAGTTGTAGTACTCCCCTGTTCTTGCGTCGAGTGAGTTAACCCATGCGCCGGCAGTTGTATCGGTGATCTGCGAGAGCGGTTCATACGCTACCGAGTGATACATGTTGGGTGCATATTCGCGACCGGGATTATCACCACCGGCAGCACAACCCAGCAACAGCGCGGCTACGCTGCAAGTCATCAATACGGATCCTATTTTCTTGTAAACCATGATTAAAAGTTCTTTTCATTTACTTCAGTAGCACCGTTTTCTTTCAGAAGCTGTGTGAGTTCTGCCTTTGAAAGCTTGTTGGTAGCGAGATCGATAGCCATAACGTGTTTATCGTCGGTGCTGCGATTGTCGAACTGGCGGGGCCACTTATAAGGTTTCATGTCGCTCACGATGAGGAATGTGATCACCATACCGAAAGCCGAGCACAACACGGTGAACTCGAAGGTTACGGGAATGAATGGAGGCAAAGAAGCGTGGTTCTTACCACCGATGATCATCGGCCAATCGTAACCGAGCATCCAGATCTGTGTAAACAATGCCAGGCATGTGCCTGTCATACCGAAAAGGAAGGCTGCGATGGGCAAGCGGGTACGACGATAGCCGAGGACCTCGTCGAGACCATGAACTGGAAAAGGAGAATATACCTCTTCGATCTTTACACCCTTATCACGAACGTTTCCGACTGCATCGAGCAGCACGTCTTCGTCAGAAAATATTCCCAGGATATAGTTCTTATTGCTTTCCATGAATCAATGTTTCTTTTCAGATGTAGTCTTTACAATGCTCTTCACTTCCGCCATGTTGATCACCGGGAAAAACTTGGCGAACAGCAAGAATGCGCAGAAGAAGAATCCGAATGTGAATAAATACTCACCGATATCGAATATTGTCGGGTGGAACATCGACCAGCTCGAAGGCAGGTAGTCGCGGTGAAGCGATGTAACGATGATCACAAAACGCTCGAACCACATACCAATGTTCACGATGATCGACAGCACGAATGTTGCCGACAAGCTTGTACGTATCTTCTTGAACCAGAAGAGCTGGGGAGAGATAACGTTACAGGTCATCATACACCAGTAAGCCCACCAGTACGGACCGGCCATACGGTTGAGGAACGCATATTGTTCGGCGGGAACCTGGCCATACCATGCGATGAAGAACTCCGTGATATAGGCGATACCTACGATCGAACCTGTGATGATGATGACGATGTTCATCAATTCGATGTGATAGATCGTGATATAGTCTTCGAGCTTGAATGTCTTACGGGTAACGAGGAGCAGTGTGAGCACCATGGCAAAGCCGGAGAAGATCGCACCCGCAACGAAGTAAGGCGGGAAGATCGTGGTGTGCCAGCCGGGGATTACCGATGTAGCGAAGTCGAATGACACGATCGTGTGAACCGACAACACAAGAGGTGTAGAGAGACCCGCGAGGATCAGCGCTACGGACTCATAACGCATCCATGTTTTTGCACCACCGTCCCAGCCGAAGCTGAGGCCGTTGTAGATCAATGCTCTTGTCTTATGTCCCATCCGTACCGCGCGGTCGCGGATAACTGCGAAGTCAGGGATAAGGCCGATGTACCAGAACACGAGAGAAACAGAGAAGTATGTCGAGATCGCAAACACGTCCCAGAGGAGCGGCGAGTTGAAGTTAACCCAAAGAGAACCCCATGTGTTGGGAAGCGGAAGACACCAGTAGAATCCGAGCCAGAGGCGACCCATGTGCATGAGTGGGAAGCTGGCGGCACAGATAACGGCGAAGATTGTCATAGCTTCCGCGGCACGGTTGATAGACATCCTCCAGCGCTGACGGAACAGTAAGAGGATCGCCGAGATCAGCGTACCTGCGTGACCAATACCGACCCACCACACGAAGTTGGTGATGTCCCACGCCCAACCTACTGTTTTATTAAGGCCCCAGGCCCCGATTCCGTTCCAGAGGAGGTAACAGGCACAATATAGACCAAAGACGAGTACTACCGCTGATATCGTAAAAGAGATAACCCACAACCGGGTGGGTTTGCCTTCTACCTGGCGGCTGATGTCTTCGGATACGTCCCCTACTGTTTTACCACCGGTTACGAGCAATTCGCGAAGGGATGAGGAAGCTTGCATCTTAAAATCGTTATTCGTTGTTCGTTATTCGTTGTTCGTCTTATGCGTGAGCGGGTTTGGTGTTCCTGATCTTATTCAGGTAGAAGATGTTCGGTTTCACGCCGATATCTTCGAGTACCCTGTAAGCGCGGGGATTGCCGGTCTTCTTGTCGGTCGGCGAAGCACCATGTTCGTCTACGCTGATCTGAAGAAGCTTGCTGATCTGGCTGTCAGGATTGTTCATATCACCAAACACGATAGCTCCTGTTGTACAAGCTGCAGCACATGCTGTTACGATCTCTCCATCTTTTACCGGGCGACGTTCCTTCTTCGCGTTGAGCTTACCATACTGGATACGCTGAGCGCAGAATGAACATTTTTCCATCACACCACGTGAGCGGATAGTTACATCAGGGTTCAACACCATACGACCAAGGTCGGTGTTCATCGCAGGGTTAGACTGGAGGAACTGCTGGTTGTCGTGATACTTGAACCAGTTGAAGCGACGTACTTTATAAGGACAGTTGTTTGCACAGTAACGAGTACCGATACACCTGTTGTAAGTCATTTGGTTAAGACCTTCTGTGCTGTGTGTTGTTGCAGCAACAGGACATACCGTTTCGCAAGGTGCGTTATTGCAATGCTGGCAGAGCATTGGCTGGAATACAACCTTGGGATTTTCTGAAGCATTTTCGAGACCGTCGAGATCAGTTACTTCTGCATCGCTGCTATAGTACCTGTCGATACGCAGCCAGTGCATTTCACGACGACGGATAACTTCGTCTTTGCCAACGATCGCCACGTTATTCTCAACATTACATGCTACCACGCAAGCGCCGCAGCCGGTACATGAGTTCATGTCGATCGCCATACCCCAATGGTGGTTGTTGTAATGGTGACCTTTCCACAAGCTGAGTGCACTTGGTGCAACCTTGTCGTCCCATTTCGAAACGGTGGGGTTCCACTTGCCAGCTTCGGGATCTTCTTTGAATTCGGCGAGCGTTGTCTCCTGGATGACGTTCGGACGATTCATCGAAGTGTGATGTATCTGTGTTTGTGCGATCTGGAATTCCTCGTTGGAATTTTCGACAGTAACACCGGTTGTTACCGAGTAGTTAAGCGCACCGTTGAGTGAGCCAACCATGGGGAATGCGTTTCCACCGATACCTTTTCCGTCCATGCCCATACCTACTTTACCGACCTTGGTGCGGCCGTAGCCGAGGGCGATACCGACGGTACCGGGGGCTTGTCCGGGCTGAACGAGCGCTGCGATCTTTACAGTTGTCTTGTTCGCCGTGATGTTGATGAGGCGAGTCTTTCCTTCTGCGAACTCGGGGTCGTCGACGTTAACGCCGAGGTCTTTAGCATCTTTCAAAGAAAGAGTGACGTAATGGTCCCATGTTGCTTTAGTGATCGGATCGGGAAGCTCTTGCAAGAGAGGGTTGTTCGCCTGAGCGCCTGTACCCACTGTGTTAGATTCGTATACGACGAGTTCGAAGCCTGTGCTTGTAGCCTTGTAGTTCGATGCTATTGCAGCGCCTGCTGCCGATACATCGCCAGCGAATGAGGGAGCTGCTGCACCGTCGCCCGCGGTTTCGTAAACACCGTCGTACAGCGATTTATCCCAGAACGACTGTGCATCGAGGCCACTGCCTGATGTTGCGTGGAACTTATTGATCCAGTTCTGTTTAACGAACTCGAAATAATCTTTTTGCTCCGCTCCTGCCCATGTGAGGAAACTTTCCTGCGCCTGGCGCGAAGAGAAGATCTTTGTGATCGCGGGTTGCGACAAGCTGAACGATCCTTTAACGGGCTCGAAATCGTTCCACGATTCGAGGTAATGATGATCTGGGGCTTTGAAACCGGTAAGAGCAGCGGTCTCATCTTCTGCGTAAGAAGTAGAGATCGACAACGCAACGTTCTTCAATGCTGCAGCCAACTTAGCTCCACCCGGATGATCGTAAACAGGATTAGCATTGTAGAAGATAACTGCATCTACTTTACCACCTTCTACTTCAGCAATGAAAGCATCCATTGCCTCATCGTTGCCCTGGCGGAAATTCACCGGCTTCGATGCATCTATCGTTGTACCGTAGTTGCTAAGCAGGTTGTTGATCGCGTTAACGATCACCTGAACCTGTGGATCGTTCGAACCAGCTACCATCAATGATTTGCCGCGATTTTCCCACAGTTCGTTAGCGGCATCTTCGAGGTATTGAACTTTATCGATCGAAGCAGAAAGAGCGGCCTGACCGGCCTTTGCTGCAATGATGTTATAGATCTGCGCAACAACCAATCCTTCTTGTGAAGGTTTGATCATTGTGCGATAGTCTGCATTAGCACCAGTGAGCGAAAGTATCGACTCGAACTGATAGTGGCGAGACATCTCGGGTTTCTCAACAGAAACAGCGCGGTTAACAGCGTACTGTTTCTGGAATATGATCGGCGCAAGCCAGGTTCCGAGGAAATCAGCAGCTACGCTGACAATGGTCATTGCCTTGCTGAAATCGTAAGAAGGAATAAATCCAGTACCGAACGATTGGGCGTTTGCCTTCCAGATACCGTAGCTCGATGATGGATCGTATTGAATGTGCTGTGTTGAGGGATATTTTGCTTTGAACACATCGATAACCGCTTTAGTGCTGGGGCTAAGGATCGTGTTGCTGACGATGCGGATGTTCTGTGAGGCAGCGAGCTTTTCGATGATCGCTGAGTCTACATCGTCCCATGATTTTTTCGCGTCGGCGATCTTGGGACCGCGGAGACGATAGCTATCATATAAAGAGAGAACGGATGCTTCTACCTGTGCGCTGGTACCACCCTGGGTGACTTTCGAAAGGGCATTACCTTCGATCTTGATCGGACGACCTTCGCGCGTCTTGATTACGATACTGCAATAATCACCCCCACTTACGTAGGTGGATGCATAATAGTTAGGGATACCGGGATCTACGTCGACAGGCTTATTCACATAAGGAATTGCCTTGCGGATCGGGGCTTCGCAGGCAGCCAGGGAGACGGCGGCAACGCTAAAGCCCATCATTTTCAGGAAGTCCCTGCGTGAATGACCGTTGTCTTCAGGTGCATCACCAAATTCATTCGATGCATTCTTAACGGCTACCAGGTCGTTCTTCAGTTCGGGAAGTCCTTTCCAGTATGTCTTTTTATTACTCATGATATACTATATCCTAAATCGTAAATCTTAAATCTTAAATCGTAAATCTTAAATCAATAATGGCATTTCCCGCACTCGAGACCACCGATGTTCTCAACCTTCATCTTCTTGCCTTCCTTTTTCGGGTCGTGAACTTCGAGCAGCTTATCATAGTAAGCGTTGCCTTTAGCGCTCACGTCGGTCTGGCGGTGACAGTTGATACACCATCCCATGGTCAGTAGTGAGTATTGTTTTACAACTTCCATCTCTTTGATCGGGCCGTGACAGGTCTCGCACTGTACGCCACCCACGTTCACGTGCTGAGCGTGGTTGAAGTAAGCCAGGTCGGGAAGGTTGTGGATGCGAACCCACTGAATCGGTTTGGTAACACCGGAGTATGTGCCTTGCGCAGGATCATATCCAACGGCGGCATAGATCTTCTTGATCTCGCTGTCGCCGGTAAGCGTGCCTTGCTGGATCTGCGAGTGGCAGTTCATACAGATGTTCGGAGACGGGATGTTAGCCTGCTTGCCCTTCATTACACCGGTGTGGCAATATTTACAATCGATCTCGAACTGACCTGCGTGTATCTTGTGAGAGAATGCGATAGGTTGTTTTGGCTGATAGCCTTGCTGTACGCCGACAGAGTAAAGGCCGTCGATCACGGTCTTGAAAGCGATACCTGCCACGATGAACACGACGATGAAGGTGAAGCCTGCGCTTCTTACTATAGTGCCGCCGGTAATCGGAGAGTTAACGACTTCGTTGTCGGATTCGTTGAGCTGACGCTGGTTGAGAGATGCTTTGAGGACGCGTGCTACGAGAATGAGAGTGACGAGAAGCAGGATGAGGATAACGCCCATACCTACGAGGATCACATTCAAATATTCTGATGGGATGCCACCACCGCCGGCAGTTTGCGCGGTTGTGGTTTGTTCAGCTGGTTTTTCTACAGGGGCTTCGACGAACGCCAGGATCTGCATGATCTGCGCGTCGGTAAGACTTGTGAAGGCCGTCATTTGACTGCCTTTATATTCTGTGAAAAGAGCGGTACCGTAAGCGTCGCCGCTGGCCACTACTTTAGCGGAGTTGTGTACCCAGTCTTTTATCCATTGGATGGATGGTGCGCGGCCGGTAACGCCTGCCAGCGCGGGACCAATCAACTTCTGATCTACCCTGTGACAGCTCTTACAGTTTGCATTGAACAAGGCCTTTCCGGCTGCGATGTCAGCAGGTTCTTTTGAAACGGTGTCTTGTGCAAATGAAACGAGAGAGGTGAAAATGAAAAGGAGGGTGACCAGGAGAAAAGCCGAGGATCGGTGCTTCGTCATCATGATGTTTAGGAACTCCGCTTTATACGAAGTGACGCAAATGTAATTGCCAATCGCGTTATTTCAAACAAATTTGCGGTATAGGCGGGGAAGAAAATCAACATTTGTAAGGCGCATGTACACATCGGATTTATGCAATGGCGTCGTCAAATTTTTCATTATTTAGAATGGTTTTAAATTAGGTTTTAACTCATTTAGCATCAGCACTTTTCGGCCATGGCAACAAACACTTTTGCTCCTTCTCCTCTATTCAAATCATTCGAACATCGTGGTTTATTGATGAAGGGCGATCACGTTACAGTTGTTGGCGCCGGCGCATTTGGCGGGTGGACGGCGCTTTATCTGTTGAGAAGCGGAATTAAAGTGACATTAATTGATGCATGGGGATCTGGAAATTCCCGCAGCAGCTCGGGTGATGAGACGCGAGTGATCCGTTCGACATACGGAGCGAATGAATTTTACTTCGATCTTAACGTCCGTGCACTCGAACTTTGGAAGGAGCACGAGAAGATCTGGAACCGTCAGGTGTTTTTCAACACTGGTGTCTTGTGGCTTTGTCATAACGAGCGATGTTCTATCGTCGACGACTCTATCCCCTACTCGAAGAAACATAAGATGGAGTACGAGTACGTGAGCAAAGCCGATCTCGAAAAACGATTTACTGTTGTGAACCCGGACGACATTCATCATGGATACTTCGATCCGTATGGTGGATACCTTAAAGCGCGCGAGAGCACACAGCTTGTGCAAGAGACATTTGTTAAAGAAGGGGGAACATACATCAACGCACGTGTGTCGCCGAACGAGAAGCTGCCTGGCGATACTATAATATATGCGTGTGGTTCATGGCTTGGAACTATGTTTCCAAAAGAGATCGGCAATCGAATAACATGCAGCAGGCAGGAAGCATACTACTTCGGAGTGCCGGCCGACAGCGCGAAAGCATTCGATGAGTTCCCTGTTTGGGTAGATGCCGACGACAAGGATCATTATTATGGTATTCCAGGAAATGCCAATCGCGGATTTAAAGTTGGTGTCGACAGGCGTGGCAAGTCATTCGATCCAACCAATGGCGATCATATACTTGACGTGGAAGTGCTCGCGCATGCCAGGGGATTTTTGGAACATCGCTTTCCTGGTTTGAAAGGCGCGCCGCTTGTGGAAAGCAGGGTTTGTCCTTATGAAAATTCACCGGATGGAAATTTCATCTTCGAACAGCACCCGGAGAAAGAGAATGTCTGGTTTTTGGGAGGAGGCAGCGGACATGGCTTCAAGCATGGTCCGGCGTTGGGTGAACTGGTAGCCAACTCGCTGATTGTTCGATAGGTTGGAGATTGGAGATTGGAGATTGGTGATTGGTGATTAGTGATTGGTGATTGGTGATTGGTGATTGGTGATTGGTGATTGGTGATTTCAATGATCAATAACCAATAACCAATAACCAATAACCAATAACCAATAACCAATAACCAATAACCAATAACCAATGACCAATATCCAATATCCAATAAAATCGAGTGTTAATTCGAAGCAGGGAAAACATGATCGGTGATCACCGCCTCGCCGTTGTTGATATAAACTTCAACGATCGATGCATCGATGTAGATCTGCAATTTGACTTTGCCATCGATCAAACGTGCCGGAGCCCTCTCGATGCTCGGAAAGTTCTTATTGAATGACACATCGCCAGCTTTACGACGATCGAGGTAAACCGAATCCGATCTGTAACCGAGGGTCGCTCCTAAAACGTCTACAGTATCGGAAGGAGCCAGCTCAACAAACCAGGGACCGGCGTTCGTTATCGGTACTTGCCTCAGTCGTAAACCATCGGGCGACTCGTATAATGAAAGCTCTCGCGGCATACTCATTCCTCCTCTCCACGGCCGCGTCGGCAGGTCTCCCGCATAGGCCGGGTTAGCTGTCCATCCCAACAATATCTTCCGGCCAAACGGCTCATTATTGTAAGTAACCGCTGCATAAAAATCCTTGCCGTAATCAACATACAAAGGATACTGCGAGGGATTGTCGGCAACGAACTTCGTTCCATCGAAGGAGCCAATGAAATATTGCATGCCAGGGAACGGGCCATGCTGCGGATGCGAACCCGATATCAGCAACACCCACTTATCGTCATTGATCTTAAACAAATCGGGACATTCCCAGATCTTGGTGAGATCGCCTACACCACCGAATTCACTAAGAAGCTTCCACTCCAGTAAATCCTTTGACTCATAGAATTGCGCTTTGCGTTGATCGGGGATAACCACAGTCATCACCCATTTCTTTTGTGGCTCATACCAGAATACTTTCGGATCCCTGAAGTCTTTGAGACCAAGATCGATCACGGGGTTCTTTTCGTAGCGCGTGAAGGTTCTTCCTTCGTCGACGCTGAATGCGACGTTCTGATGTTGACGTGTTGCCTTGTGGCCCGTGTAGATAGCAACAATGGTGTCGCCTTTTACGACGGCGCTACCTGAGAATATCATGATGCTGTCGCCTTCGGCATCGGTATACTCTTCTATGGCAACAGGCAGATGTTCCCAATTGAAGAGGTCTTTTGAAACCGCATGGCCCCAGCTCATGTGCCCCCACTTGTCGCCGTAAGGATTATACTGATAATAGAGGTGATATTCTCCATCGTAGTACACGAGACCATTAGGATCGTTGTTCCAGTTCTTTTGTGGAGTGAAGTGATAGGCGGGGCGGTACCGATCCTGCGAAGTTTGTTCTGCTTGCTCCTTAGGTTTCGAGCAAGCCGCCAGCACCAATGAGATGAACAGGAGCTTTTTCAAAAGAAAAATTTATAGATGGTTGTTGTCTTATAGGTGTCTCCCGGCTTCAAAGTAGTTGTAGGATACTCGGGCCTGTTGGGCGAATCGGGGAAGTGTTCAGTCTCCAGGCAGAATGCTCCTCTATATTGATAAAGCTTTCCCCCTTTGCCTTGGGATGTTCCGTCGAGGAAGTTACCGGTATAAAATTGGATGCCGGGTTCGGTGGTCCATACTTCCATCTTTCTCGAAGTGGTTGGTTCGGTTACCGTTGCTGCAAGCGAGAGATCATTGCCTGATTTTTTATTGAGCACGAAGCAATGGTCGTAACCTTTGCCGAGCTTCAACTGCTCTTCGTCGACGTTGATGCGTTCGCCTATCTTATGTGGTGTTGTGAAATCGAATGGAGTTCCTTTCACAGGGCGAAGCTCACCGACAGGGATCAAGCCCGCGTCGACGGGAAGAAACTTATCGGCGTTGATAGTAATCTCGTGGTCTAGGATATCTCCATCGCCTTCACCTTTCAGATTAAAATAAGAGTGATTGGTAAGATTGACAACGGTTGGTTTGTCTGTTGTTGCTTCGTATTGGATCTTGAGCTCGTTGGAATCGGAAAGACTGAATACAACTTTAGTGTTCAGGTTACCGGGATAGCCTTCTTCGCCATCTTTGCTTACGTAGTCGATCTCTACCGCTTTTCCTTCGTATGTGGTGATCTCTTTGCCGGTCCACATTACGTTGTGAAACCCGCCGGGTCCACCGTGCAGGGTGTTCTCTCCATTATTAACCGAGAGCTGATATTCTTTTCCGTCGAGGGAGAACTTTCCTTTAGCGATACGGTTGCCATAGCGACCGATTGTAGAACCGTAGAAGCCTTTGCCTCCAATGTATCCTTTAGCTGAATCGTAGCCCAAGACGATGTCTGTTAGTTTGCCGCTGGCATCGGGCAATTGAATAGACATGATATGACCGCCCACGGGGGTAATCAGCACTTTCATGCCATTGGCATTCGATAATGTAAACGTTTGAAATGCATCGGAACCGGATGCTTCTTTCTCTTGCATGTCGGAATTGGTTTTGGAGGTGCAACCGGCCAGCAAGGCCAGGAGGATGAGGGGCGTAATTTTGTTGATCATAAGTCTCACTAAGTTATGCAGAAGGCATCCAGCTACCTAACAGTTGTAAACCTCCTGTGGAAAATTTTCTTTCAACGGCGGCTGGAATCTCAGAATTTTTCCTCAATCTTGTAGTTGAATCACAATGAAAAGAGAAGTGAAATCAGCAGCAGGCATATTATCAACACTCGTTGTGGTCATTACTGTCGTGATTATTTCGCCTTGTGCGGGACGATGGTAATTAATAACTGAACAAGCATTACCAGCCGCCCCGACCAAATCGGGGCGGTTTTGTTTTTTATAGGTCGGAACAAACTAACGATTGTTTAAACTATGTACTACAACGATAATACGATCCTCTTTCTTGACGGGCAGTTTCTGAAGGCGAAAGATGCGAAGATGGACCTGTTTGGCCAGACCCTGCATTTCGGTTATGGCGTATTCGAGGGAATCCGCTCTTACCATACCGTTAATGGTACCAAGATCTTTAAAGCTGCCGAACACTACGACCGCCTCCGAAAGAGTGCAGCGATGATGAAGATCCCGATGCACTACAGCGTAAGCGAACTCACCCAGATCACCTACTCTATCCTCGAAAAGAACAAGCTCTCCGACGCATACATCCGCCCTCTCGTTTTCTGCAGTCCCAACATGTTTCTCACAGCCCCCAAAGAAGTGTCTTTGATGATCACTGCATGGGAATGGGATCGTTACCTGGGCGACAATAATCTTAGGGTTTGCATCTCATCGTACCAGCGCCCTAATCCGAAGTCAGTAAAGATCGAAGCGAAAGTTTGTGGCCACTACGTGAACAGCATCCTCGCCTCTACCGAAGCACGTGAGCGCGGTTACGACGAAGGTGTGTTGCTCGACATGAACGGCAACATTGCCGAATGTCCTGGCTCGAACATCTTCGTTGAGAAAGACAATGTTCTCTATACACCTGCTACTGGAAGCATACTTCCGGGTATCACAAGAAAGACAGTATTCGAGATCTGTCGTGCACTGGATATAACAGTGAAAGAGAAAGCAATTACACCCGAAGAATTTATCGAAGCCGATAGTTCATTCATCTGCGGAACGGCAGCCGAAGTCCTTGGTATCGAGTCGGTGGAAGGACACCAGATGAGAAAGCCATGGAAGAATTCGCTCGGAGCAATTATTCAACAGGCGTATAGATGCCTCGTGTTAGATAAGTCATACAGTTATACTATAGTTTAAATAATTTAAAAGTTTCTAGTCTCTAGTTTCTAGTTTAAATGGAACTCAATAAATACAGTAAGACCATCACTCAAGACCCCACGTTACCTGCGTCGCAGGCGATGCTGCATGGCACCGGTCTTACCGATCTCGATCTTAAAAAACCTCTCGTTGGTATCGCAAGCACTGGCTACGACGGCAACACCTGCAACATGCACCTCAACGGTCTTGCTGCCGATGTAAAGCAAAGCGTCTGGGACCAGGAGCTTGTAGGTTTGATCTTCAACACCATCGGTGTTAGCGACGGCATCTCGAATGGAACCGTAGGCATGCGCTACTCGCTCGTTAGCCGTGAGGTGATAGCAGACTCAATAGAAACAATCGCTGGTGCTCATTTCTACGATGGATTGATCGCCGTTGTCGGTTGCGATAAGAATATGCCCGGAGCGATGATGGCCATTGGTCGCCTTAATCGTCCGGCACTGTTGGTGTATGGCGGAACTATCGCCGGTGGACATTGGAAGGGTAAAGAGCTTAATATAATTTCTGCGTTCGAAGCGCTTGGTGAAAAAGTTGCCGGCAAGATCTCGGATGAAGATTATAAAGGAGTTATTCACAATGCATGTCCCGGAGCCGGGGCATGTGGCGGAATGTACACTGCTAACACGATGGCATCTGCTATCGAAGCAATGGGGATGGCTTTACCATACAGCTCTTCGAATCCTGCGCTGAGCAAAGAGAAGAGAGAAGAATGTACGAAGGTCGGCGAGACGATGAGACTCCTCCTCGAAAAGGACCTCAAGCCCCGCGACATCATGACGTTCAAGGCTTTCGAAAATGCGATCACCGTTATCATGGTAACAGGTGGGTCGACGAACGCGGTGCTTCACCTCATCGCGATGGCGAAGGCAGTAGACATCAAGCTCACACAGGAAGATTTTCAACGCATAAGCGACAAGACTCCTTTACTTGGTGATCTCAAGCCAAGCGGAAAATATTTAATGAGCGAGCTTCATAAGATCGGCGGTATCCCGTTGGTCATGAAGTATCTTCTAAAGAAAGGTTTCCTTCACGGTGATTGCATGACGGTTACCGGTAAGACTATCGCAGAGAATCTTGCTAGTGTTCCCGACATCGACTTCGAAAAACAGGATGTTATTTATCCTATCGAAAAGCCGATCAAGAAAACTGGTCACTTACAAATACTCTACGGCAATCTCGCTCCGCTCGGTTCGGTCGCAAAGATCACCGGTAAAGAAGGCGAGAAGTTCAAAGGAACAGCGCGTGTCTTCAATGGTGAGTTCGAATTGACAGAAGGAGTTCAATCGGGACGGATAAAGCCAGGTGATGTAGTGGTTATCCGCTATGTAGGGCCGAAAGGTGCGCCGGGTATGCCCGAAATGCTGAAACCAACCAGCCTCATCATGGGAAGTGGTCTTGGCAAAACGGTGGCGTTGATCACCGACGGAAGATTTAGCGGGGGGACTCACGGTTTCGTTGTGGGTCATATTACTCCCGAAGCATTCGAAGGCGGACTGATGTCGCTGGTTGAAGACAACGATTGGATCGAGATCGATGTAAAGAAAAGACAGATCAACCTGCTGGTGGACGAGAAGACTCTCGCTATCAGGAGATCTAACTATAAACCTCAATCACTTAAGGTGACACGAGGTGTTCTCTATAAATATGCACAACAAGTAAAGACCGCTGCCGATGGATGCGTTACAGACGAAGAGTAAAGCGAAAGCTAAGACGGTAGCTGAAGAAACTCCAGCTACGACCAAAAAGATCACGGGCTCCGAAGTATTGCTTCGTTCGCTGGTCAATGAAGGCGTCACAACTTTATTCGGTTATCCCGGCGGTGCCATCATGCCTGTTTATGATGCATTGTATGGTTATGCCGACAAGCTTCGGCATATTCTTGTCCGTCACGAACAGGGCGCAGTGCATGCTGCACAGGGTTTTGCAAGAGCAACGGGTGGTGTTGGCGTTGCTATGGCAACATCGGGACCTGGCGCGACGAACCTCGTTACCGGTCTTGCTGATGCTTTGATCGACTCCACTCCTATTGTGTGTATCACCGGCCAGGTGTTCGCCCACTTACTGGGTACGGATGCGTTCCAGGAGACTGATGTTGTCAATACAACAATCCCTGTTACCAAATGGAACATACAGGTTGCGGAAGCTAAAGACATCGCCCCTGCTGTCGCAAAAGCATTTTATATCGCGAAGACCGGAAGGCCTGGTCCCGTACTGATCGATATCACGAAGAACGCGCAGAATGAGTTGATTGAAGAAGCCGAATATGAAAAGTGCGAAAGCATTAGAACATATCGTCCGAAGCCAGTGCTTTCCATGGCACAGGTTGAAGCGGCTGCGAAGCTGATCAATAAAGCATCGAGACCATATATTCTTGCAGGCCAGGGTATCATTCTCTCCGGCGCTTCGAAAGAATTGATCGCTTTCTCTGAGAAGACCGGAATTCCTGTTGCGTGTACATTGCTTGGATTGGGTGCATTCCCTACCGATCATCCGAACTACGCCGGGTTTCTCGGCATGCATGGCAACTATGCTCCGAATGTGAATACCAACGAGTGCGATCTCCTGATCGGCATTGGTATGCGTTTCGACGATCGCGTTACGGGTAACGTTGCGAAGTATGCGAAGCAGGCCCAGATCATCCACATCGACATCGACAAAGCGGAGATCAACAAGATCATCAAGACCGATGTGGCTGTTCACGCCGATGCGAAAGAGGCGTTGCAAGCATTGATCACCAAATGCGACAAGAAACAGCATCCGCTTTGGATGAAGAGCTTCAAGCACCTGAATGACATCGAGCACGAGAAAGTCATCAAGAAAGAAATACACCCTGAAGGAAACCTCACTATGGGTGAAGTGATCCATAAGATCTCGGAGATGACGAAGGGCGAGGCCATTCTCGTGACGGATGTTGGTCAGCACCAGATGGTCGCTTCAAGGTATTACAAGTTCAAGAGCCCGCTTACGCAGATCACATCCGGCGGTGCAGGAACGATGGGCTTCGCATTGCCTGCAGCTATGGGTGCAAAGATGGGCATGCCTCATAAGCAAGTTGTTGCTGTTATTGGCGATGGTGGCTTCCAGATGACGGTACAAGAGCTTGGAACGATCATGCAATACAAGATCCCGGTGAAGATACTCGTGTTGAATAACAACTTCCTGGGAATGGTTCGTCAGTGGCAACAGCTCTTTCATGAGAAAAGATATTCGTTCACCGAGATGTCGAATCCCGACTTTGTAAGATTGAACGAAGCTTATGGGATCTCGGCAGAACGCGTTACGGAGCGCGACGAGCTCGACAGCGCATTGCAACGTTTCCTTGATTCGGAGTCGAGTCGCTTCCTGGAAGTGGTTGTGGGAAAAGAAGACAATGTGTTCCCGATGGTACCTGCGGGGTCTGGTGTTGCTGAGGTTATTCTCGAAGTTCCAAAGAAGTAGCGATCAACGAAAAACGAACAACGAACAACGAACAACGAAAAGCGAACAACGATGCTCAAGCAAGAATATACATTGGAAGTCCTGGCTGATAACGAGTTCTCTATCCTCAACAGGATCATTAATGTCCTGAACAGGCGAAGGGTTCGTATTAAGAGGCTGCTCGCACATGAGCATGAAGGAGACTTCCGCAGTGGAAAAGCAATTCTGCTGCTTTATACAACTTCCGACATGATCGAAAAAGTGAAACATCAGCTGGAGAAACTGATCGAGGTGGAAGAAGCAACCTATAGCGAAGGCAGTACTTTGTTTTATGAGCTGCTGGAGAGAAGTAATAACAGGCAGGTGATCTGAAGGGGGTAAATGGTGGACGGTAGACGGTGGACAGTATTCAGTAGACAGTATTCAGTAGACGGTAAATCACAAATCACAAATCGTAATCACAAATCATAAAATCACAAATCTTAAATCATAAATCATAATGGCAAAAATTAATTTCGGCGGCGTTGTCGAAGATGTTGTAACCCGCGAAGAATTCCCGATGGAAAAGGCTCTCTCATTAATGAAGAATGAGACGATTGCAATAATCGGTTACGGTGTTCAGGGACCTGCACAGGGTCTTAACCTCCGCGACAACGGTTTCAAAGTTATTGTGGGCCAGCGTAAAGGCTCGAAGACATGGAACAAGGCTGTTGAGCACGGCTGGATCCCCGGCGAGACTTTGTTCGACATCGAAGAAGCTGCAAAGCGTGGCACGATCATCCAGTTCCTTTTGTCCGATGCAGGACAGATCGAACTGTGGCCGAAGATCAAACCGTTTTTGACAAAGGGTAAAACACTTTACTTCTCTCACGGCTTCGGTATCACATTCAAAGAACAAACCGGTATCGTCCCTCCCGCTGATATTGATGTAGTGCTTGCAGCACCGAAAGGCTCGGGCACATCAGTAAGAAGGTTGTTCCTGCAGGGAAAAGGTATCAATGCTAGTTACGCGGTGTTCCAGGATGTATCTGGCAACGCAAAACAAAAAGCTATTGCATTAGGTATCGGTGTTGGTGCTGGTTATTTGTTTGAAACAGATTTCAAGAAAGAAGTATACTCGGATCTTACTGGCGAGCGCGGCACACTCATGGGCGCAATCGCTGGTATCTTCGAAGCCCAATACGAAGTGCTCCGTTCGAAGGGACACACTCCTTCCGAAGCATTCAATGAGACCGTTGAAGAGCTTACACAGAGCCTCATGCCTCTTGTTGCCGAGAATGGTATGGACTGGATGTATGCTAACTGCAGCACTACGGCACAACGTGGTGCTCTCGACTGGAAAAAGAAATTCAAAGCAGCCACGTTGCCTGTTTTCAAGGAGCTTTACGAAAGTGTAGCAACAGGTGCTGAAGCAAAACGTACGATCGAGACTTGCAGCAAGCCCGACTATCGCGAGAAACTTGCGGAAGAATTGAAAGAGCTTCGTGAAAGCGAGTTGTGGCAAGCGGGCGCAGCAGTGCGTTCGTTGAGACCAGAGAAGGAGAAGGTAGAAGCTTCGATGATCAATTAAAAGTATTCAGTAAGCGGTAATCAGTATTCGGTAGCCCAAGCACTGAATACTGAACACCGAATACCGAACACTGAATCACATGAAAACTATCGAACAACATATAGACATCCCGGCAGCCTACGAAACCCTCAAAAATGTAGTGCTAAAGACCCCGCTTCAGTTTCACCGAAAACTTTCGGAGAAATATGAATGCGAGGTCTATTTAAAGCGCGAAGACTTGCAGGTTGTGCGCTCCTATAAACTTAGGGGCGCTTACAATCTCATCAACAGTTTAACGGATGCTCAGCGTAAGCAAGGTGTTGTTTGCGCCAGCGCGGGTAATCATGCGCAAGGCGTTGCATTTTCGTGCCGTCAGTTGGATATACGTGCGTCGATCTATATGCCATCGATCACTCCGAAACAGAAGATCAACCAGGTTCGGATGTTTGGTGGCGATAACATTGAGATCGTTCTTATCGGCGATACTTTCGACGATTGCCAAAAGCATGCGTTGAAGTTCGCCGAAGAGAACAACAAAACTTTTATTCCTCCTTTCGATAACATTAAGGTTATTGAAGGACAGGGTACCGTGGGAAAGGAAATACTCGACGAACTTTCGAACATAGACTTTCTCTTCGTACCGATCGGTGGTGGTGGATTATGTTCAGGAGTTGGTACTTACTTCAAGACCTACTCGCCACAGACACAGATCATCGGTGTTGAACCAGCGGGTGCTCCTTCGATGAAAGAAGCATTGAAGGCAGGCAAGCCGGTAAAGCTCGAAAACATCCAGCGTTTTGTTGATGGGGCTGCGGTTCAAAAGGTTGGCGACCTTACTTTCTCGATCTGCAAGGACATCCTTCGTGACATGCTCCTGGTTCCGGAGGGAAAAGTGAGCACGACAATCCTCCAGCTTTATAACGAGGACGCGATCGTGGCGGAGCCTGCAGGCGCGCTTTCGATAGCGGCTTTGTCGCAGTACGCGGGTTTATTGAAAGGCAAGCGTGTTGTATGTATCCTCAGTGGTGGCAACAACGATATCGATCGCATGCAGGAGATCAAAGAGCGTTCGCTTCTTTACGAAGGGTTGAAGCATTACTTCATCGTTCGTTTTGCTCAGCGTCCGGGTGCGTTGAAAGAATTCGTTAACGAGATCCTCGGTCCTACCGACGACATTGTGCGTTTCGAGTTCATTCAGAAACATAATAAAGAGACCGGTCCGGCATTGATAGGCATAGAAGTAAAATCGCAGGAAGACTTTCACAGGCTCATAGACCAGATGAATTCACGCAAGCTGAACTATACGCTGGTGAATCAGCATGAGAATCTGTTTGAGTATCTTGTGTAATCCTACAATGGGCTAAACTCAGCCAAACACGTGTTAGTCGTACACTAAAATATAATCACCGCAACTTATTGAACTGACTCTAAGATTTGCGACTTTTACCATGTGAGGAAAAAAGAAATTTTTACCCCATAAACCAAACCTAATTCGTTTAGAAACCGCCTCGGAACACGGGGCGGTTTCGTTTTTATTAGGGCAGTCCAAACTAACGCTTGTTGTGAGTTCCGAGGCAAAAACAATTTTTGAAAAGATTTGGGATGGACACGTCGTCAAACGCGTGGCCGGCTATCCCGACGCAGTATTCATCGACCGCCATTTCATCCACGAAGTAACCAGCCCCCAGGCATTCGACGGTCTTCGCGCCCGCGGCATCAAGGTCTTTAACGTAAACCGCACGACGGCAACCGCCGACCATAACGTGCCCACGAAAGATCAGCACCTCCCGATCAAAGAAGCCCTCTCCCGCCACCAGGTAGAAACGCTTCGAACAAACTGTAAAGAATTCGGAATAGAACTCTACGACCTCGGACATCCATTCCAAGGCATCGTTCACATCATCGGCCCTGAACTCGGCCTTACTCTTCCCGGCATGACCATCGTTTGTGGCGATAGTCACACCTCAACACACGGCGCCTTCGGAAGCGTCGCGTTTGGGATTGGTACCAGCGAAGTAGAACAGGTGCTGGCAACGCAGTGTATCCTGCAAAGCAAACCGAAGACGATGAAGATCGAGATCAACGGTAAGCTGGGCAAGGGCGTCGTCAGCAAGGACATTATACTTTATATCATTTCGAAGATATCAGCCAGTGGAGCCACTGGCTATTTTGTTGAATACGCAGGCGATGCCATCCGTTCGTTGTCGATGGAAGCGCGTATGACCATCTGCAATATGAGCATCGAAATGGGTGCACGTGGTGGTTTGATCGCGCCCGACGATACAACATTCAACTACATCAAGGGAAGAAAGTTTGCTCCGCAAGGAAAGGCATTCGACGAAGCCGTTGAGCTCTGGAAAAAGCTCGCCACCGATGCAGGTGCGAAGTACGATGTCGAACTGAAATTCGATGCAGCCGACATAGCGCCCATGATCACGTACGGCACAAACCCTGGCATGGGAATGAAAGTTACCGACAGGATCCCGACTGTGTCAGAACTCAAAGAGATCAGCGAAGCGAACTCATTCAAGAAGTCACTCGAATACATGGGCCTCGAACAAGGATCGGAGCTGTTAGGCAAGCCGGTCGATTATGTATTCATCGGCAGTTGTACCAACGCTCGTATCGAAGACCTTCGTTCGGTAGCACAGATCGTAAAGGGAAAGAAGAAAGCTCCAAACGTTGAGGTTTGGGTGATCCCCGGTTCCAAACAAGTTGAAGCGCAAGCGATCAAAGAAGGGCTGGATAAAGTATTTGCGGAAGCCGGATTCGAATTGAGAAGCCCGGGCTGCTCCGCATGTCTTGGCATGAACGAAGACAAAGTTCCACCCGGAAAGTATTGCATCTCAACTTCGAACAGGAACTTCGAAGGAAGGCAAGGACCCAAGTCGAGAACATTTTTGGCTAGCCCATTGAGTGCCGCAGCTGCAGCGATCACGGGAAAAGTAACTGACGTACGCGAGATAATCTGATTTGTGATTTGTGATTAATTACGAATCACGAATCACGAATCACAAATCACAAATCAACGAACTAAAAATATGTCCAAAGACAAGTTTACAACGTTAAAAACATCCGCTGTTCCGATAGCAACAGAGAACATCGACACCGATCAGATCATCCCTGCTCGTTTTCTGAAAGCTACTACGCGGGAAGGCTTCGGTGATAACCTGTTCCGTGACTGGCGTTACGACTCGAACAATCAGCCGATCAAAGACTTTGTATTGAACGATCCCACTTATAGCGGAAAAGTTCTGGTTGGGGGAAAGAACTTCGGTTGCGGTAGCAGTCGTGAGCACGCAGCATGGGCCATCTATGATTATGGATTCCGTGTTGTTGTGTCCAGCTTCTTTGCAGATATCTTCAAGAATAACGCGTTGAATAATGGGCTGCTTCCCGTTGTTGTGTCGGACGGTTTTTTGAAAAAGCTTTTCGATGCCATTGCAAAAGATCCGAAGACACAAGTAGATGTGAACCTTCCCGAACAGACTATTTCATTTAATAATGAGAAGGAGAAGTTCGAGATCAATGTTTATAAAAAAGAATGCTTAATAAACGGGTATGACGATATCGACTACCTGTTGAGTTTGAATAAGGAAATTAAGGAATACGATTTAACGCACTAAATGCAGGTCTAAAATGCAGGTTCACGCAAAGAGCGCAAAGGGAATTTTACGCAAAGGAATACATCGCAAAGGAAAGCCAGCTTTGCACCTTTTGCGATGCACCTCCTTTGCGTCCTTTGCGTGAAAATAAAACCATGAATAAAAAGATAATCATTCTCCCCGGCGACGGGATCGGTAAAGAAGTAACTTCAGAAGGCAAACGCGTTCTCGACAAGATTGCGTCTCTCTATAATCATACGTTCACTTACGACACAGCCATCATCGGTCACGATGCTATCGAAGCAACAGGCAATGCGCTGCCCGACGAAACACTGACGAAGTTGAAGAACTGCGACGCCATTCTGTTCGGCGCCGTAGGTCATCCGAAATACGACAACGATCCTACGTTGAAAGTAAGGCCAGAACAGGGTCTGCTTAAAATGAGGAAAGAGCTGGGTTTGTATGCCAACCTCCGCCCCATCAAGTTATTTGATGAGCTCCTCGGCGCTTCGAGTATTCGTCCCGAGATCCTGAAAGGCTCCGATATTCTCTTCTTTCGCGAGCTCACCGGCGACGTGTACTTCGGAGAAAAAGGACGCAAGGACAACAATAACACTGCATTCGACCTCATGATCTACCAGAGATACGAAGTAGAGCGCATCGCACACAAGGCATTCCAGGCTGCAAGAACACGCAGAAAGAAAGTGATGAGCGTCGATAAGGCAAACGTGCTCGAAAGCTCACGCCTGTGGAGAGAGACCGTTAACGTGGTTGCTAAAGAATATCCCGACGTCCAGCTCGAACACCAGTTCGTCGACTCAGCCGCCATGCTGCTGATCAAGAAGCCGACAAACTTCGACGTTGTTGTTACCGGGAATCTCTTCGGCGACATCCTCACCGACGAAGCATCACAGATCGCAGGATCGATGGGCATGCTCGCATCGGCTTCGGTTGGAGATAAGGTCGGCCTGTACGAGCCCATCCACGGCAGCGCTCACGACATCACCGGCAAAGGCATCGCAAACCCGCTGGCTTCTATACTCTCTGCCGCGCTGTTACTCGACATCTCTTTCGGATTATCGAAAGAATCGAATGCCGTTATCAAAGCTGTTGAAGACACGCTGAAGCAAGGTTTCCGAACAACAGATATCGCAGACTCAACGACATCAAAAGATAAAATATTGAATACAGAGGCGATGGGTAAAAAAGTTACCGATAACCTGAAATAAAAAAACTATGGCACAGAAAATTCAAATCTTCGACACAACATTAAGAGATGGTGAGCAAGTCCCCGGTTGCCAGCTCTCGACTGAAGAAAAGATCGTGGTAGCCCGCGAGCTCGAAGCACTCGGTGTCGATGTTATCGAAGCAGGTTTTCCGATCTCCAGCCCCGGCGACTTCCTTTCGGTAGTGGAGATATCCAAGGCAGTTACCGAACCCGTTATCTGCGGACTCACCCGCGCCAAGAAAGAAGATATCGACGTTGCCGCCGAAGCGTTGAATCACGCGAAGCGCAAGAGAATTCATACAGGTATCGGTTCATCCGATATGCACATCAAGCATAAGTTCCGCAGTACACGAGAGCAGGTGTTGGAACAAGGTGTATCGGCCGTAAAGTATGCGAAGAGTAAAGGTGTCGAAGTTGAGTTCTATGCCGAAGATGCCGGCCGCGCCGATCTCGCATTCCTCGCACAAATGACAGAAGCGGTTATCGCTGCCGGCGCAGACGTCGTGAACATACCCGACACAACAGGTTATTGCCTGCCCAATCTTTACGGCAAGCGTATCGAGTACCTTTTCAATAATGTAAAGAACATCGACAAAGCCATTATCTCTGTTCATTGTCACAATGATCTCGGTATGGCTACGGCAAATACCATTGCCGGCATCTCGAACGGCGCTCGCCAGGTGGAAGTCACCATCAATGGTATCGGCGAACGTGCAGGCAACACATCGCTTGAAGAAGTGGTGATGATCCTGAAGACTCACAAGGATCTCGGTTTGTATACCGATATCGTTACGGAGAAACTTTATGGCATGAGCCAGCTTATCAGCAACATGATGCGGATGCCTGTGCAACCTAACAAGGCCATCGTTGGTAAGAATGCTTTCGCTCACTCGTCGGGTATCCACCAGGATGGATTCCTGAAACATGCCGAGAACTATGAGATCATAAACCCCGCCGACGTGGGTGTTGGTGGTTCTCAGATTGTTCTTACCGCACGCAGCGGCCGCGCAGCGCTGAAACACAGGATGGAATTACTTGGCTTCAAGTTCGAAGGCTCGGAGCTTAATACACTGTACGAGAATTTCCTTGTGTTGGCGGATGAGAAGAGGGGGATTGAGGATAAGGATCTGGTGACGCTGGCGACTAATTTTGCGCTTTTGCCGAAGTGAGGGGACGAGGGGACGAGGTGACAAGGGGACGAGGGGACGAGATGACGAGGTGAGGAGGTGACGAGCACGGTTAAAGGTTCTTTCGGACTGCTGCGATAAAATTTAGGGTTTTTGCCTTTACTTTTTCGGCTTGCTTACGAATCAGCTGAACCCTTTCGGCGTCGACGTACTTAAGGTCTTCGAGGACATATGTGATACTCCCTACCTCACAAGACGAGCCCTGCGCATAATCCAGAAATCTGATAAGGTCAAGTTGACTTTTTCGCCTTCCAAATCCTTCCGCGATATTGTTCATACATGAGAGCGCAGCACGCCGCAGCTGACTACGCAGATCAAAATCTTTAACGAGCCGCCCTTCATCGCAAATGACAAAAACTATTCTAACCAACTCGCGGGCATCCTGCCAGCATTCCAAGTCTTCATATCGCTTTATCATACGACAATTTACGGAGGTCCAATCCTGAGTTCCTTCAGAAAACCTGACATCATTCGTCATCTCGTCACCTCGTCACCTCGTCATCTCGTCACCTCGTCACCTCATCCCAACGCACACGTTTTCTGTTTAGACTTCATTTAAATTCGGATTTAATAGTCCATCATGCTCCGCAATAGCGCATTTCCGCTTAATTTTGCCTACATTATTAAATTGCACCCGTTGCGGTAAACCCGGATGTTCCGGGTGATCGTTTTACGCACTTTCGTTGTTGCGATTATATATGGAGAACTCTAACCTGGCCGAATACCTCCCGATTGGACTCATGTTCATCATTGCACTGGGCTTCGTTGTGCTGATCATGGTGCTGACCCATACCCTGGGTCCCAAAAGAAAAAGCAAAACCAAGCTCGACGCGTTCGAATGCGGCATCGAATCGAAAGGGAACGCACGTATCCCCTTCAATATCAAATACTTCCTTGTCGCAATCCTATTCGTCCTCTTCGACGTCGAAGTGATCTTCATGTACCCCTGGGCCGTCAACTTTAAAGAGCTCAAAATGACGGGGTTCATCGAAATGCTGGTGTTCATTGTCCTGCTGATGGTCGGATTCTTCTATATCAAGAAAAAAGGAGCCCTGAAATGGGAAGATTGAGTATGGAAAACACGGCAACACAAAGCAGAAATATCAGCCTGGGCGAAAAGCCCGACGGCTACGAAGGAACCGGCTTCTTCGCTACAAGCCTCGAAAAAGTGGTAGGAATGGCCCGTAAGAACTCCATTTGGCCCCTGCCCTTCGCAACCTCATGCTGTGGCATCGAATTCATGGCCACAATGGGTGCACATTACGACCTCGCACGCTTTGGCTCAGAACGACTGAGCTTCTCGCCACGCCAGGCCGACCTCCTCATGGTGATGGGTACCATCGCCAAAAAGATGGGACCCGTTCTCAGGCAGGTCTATGAACAAATGGCCGAGCCACGCTGGGTGCTCTCAGTAGGCGCCTGCGCAAGCAGCGGCGGTATCTTCGACACATACAGTGTATTGCAAGGCATAGATCGGATCATTCCCGTAGACGTGTATGTGCCCGGATGTCCTCCGCGGCCCGAACAGATCATCGATGGAGTCATGAAGATCCAAAAGTTGGTGGAGACCGAGTCGCTCCGTCGACGTGATTCACCAGAATACAAGGCCATGCTCAACAAGTACGGAATAGAATAATTTAAAATGGCGGATAGTCAGGAAGAGTTAGTAAATCTTATAAAGGAAAAGTTCGAAAGCGAGGTACTACTCGTGGAACAACTTTATGATTTTCTAACTATCACGTTGAAGAAGGATCGCATCATCGAAGTTATCCAGTTTCTCTACGATAGGAAGTTTCAGTTCCTCACAACCATCGCCGCCACTCATTATACAGAAAGAGCTTCACCACGAACCGTATCCGGCCAGGCATCGGACATTGTCGTCTCAACTACCGATGGTCCCTCCGGTGAGATCGCGTTGATGTATCAGCTGCACGACCTTTACTCGAATCAAAGGATCAGGTTAAAGATCTATTTACCGATAGAAAATCCTGTGGTGCCAACGTTGACGAACATCTTCGCTGCTGCCAACTGGATGGAACGCGAGACTTATGATTTTTACGGAGTGATCTTCGAAGGACATCCGAACCTGAAACGAATACTCAATGTTGAGGACATGATCATTTTCCCGATGCGGAAAGAATATCCGCTCGAAGATCAGACCCGCGAAGACAAGAGTGATCAAATGTTTGGGCGATGACGAGAGGACGAGGTGACGAGATGATGACAATGGAGAATAGTATCGATATAGACAAAGTAAAACCGGAGGAGAAACAATACTCTTACCTGAACCTGGGGCCAACACACCCGGCCACACATGGCATCTTCCAGAACGTATTGAAGATGGACGGTGAGATCATTGTCGAAGCTGAACCTACCATCGGTTACATCCATCGCGCTTTCGAAAAGCTCGCAGAAAGAAGACCTTACAACCAGATCACGCCTATAACAGACCGTCTCAATTACTGCTCCGCTCCTATTAATAATATAGGCTGGCACATGACGGTCGAAAAACTTTTGAAAGCCGAGATCCCTAAGCGCGTCCAGTATATGCGCGTCATTATTATGGAGCTGGCTCGCATCACCGATCACCTGATCTGCAATGCCGTTATTGGTGTTGATACAGGGGCGCTTACCGGCTTCGTGTACATGTTCCAGCAACGCGAGCTGGTGTACGAGATCTATGAAGAGATCTGCGGTGCACGACTTACCACGAACATCGGCCGCATCGGCGGTTTCGAAAGA
This sequence comes from uncultured Ohtaekwangia sp., assembly GCA_964490505.1. Classification (GTDB taxonomy): domain Bacteria; phylum Bacteroidota; class Bacteroidia; order Cytophagales; family Cyclobacteriaceae; genus ELB16-189. Next base: position 113,806 of record CAZBCP010000010.1, read on the forward strand.
GATTTCTCGCCCAAGGCCTGGGAAAAGATCAATAAGTTCATGAAGGAGTTTCCACTGGTCTTAAAAGAATTCGAAAACCTTTTGAAGCGCAACAGGATCTTCATGGACCGTACGATCGGCGTCGGTGGCATTAAAGCCGATCGCGCACTGAACTATAGCTTCACCGGCCCTAACCTTCGCGCTGCGGGCGTCGACTACGACGTGCGCGTTGCAAGACCTTATTCATCTTACGAAGACTTCGAGTTTACGATACCTGTTGGTTTGAACGGCGATGTTTACGACCGCTTCATGGTTCGCCAGGAAGAGATGTGGCAAAGCCTGAGCATCATCAAGCAGGCTATCGAAAAAATGCCGGAAGGTCCTTTCCACGCAGAGGTTCCGGAGTTCTACCTTCCTCCGAAAGAAGAGGTGTATAACAACATGGAGGCACTGATTTACCAATTCAAGATCGTGATGGGTGAAACAGATGTACCGAAGGGCGAAGTTTATCATTGCGTTGAAGGCGGTAACGGAGAGTTGGGATTTTATTTGATAAGTGATGGCGGAAGAACGCCGTTTAGGCTTCACTTCCGTCGCCCTTGTTTTATATTCTATCAGGCGTATCCTGAGATCATAAAAGGTTCGATGTTGTCGGATGCAATATTGACTATGAGTAGTATGAATGTCATTGCCGGAGAACTTGACGCTTAATAAAATTTGTGATTCGTAATTCCTAATTCGAATCACAAGTCAGAAATTACGAATAAGTTGATGAGCGAAGTACAAAAAATAGAATTTAGCCCGGAGGCTCTTGCGTTAGCAAAGAAGATAATAGCCCGTTATCCGGAAGGAAGGCAGAAATCGGCATTGTTACCGATGCTTCACCTTGCACAATCGGAATTCGGCGGATGGCTTAGCACGGAAACGATGGACTATGTTGCTTCCATTCTTTCGATAAAGCCGGTTGAAGTCTACGAGGTTGCAACATTCTATACGATGTTCAACACGAAGCCGGTAGGCAATTGTTTGATCGAAGTTTGCCGTACAGGTCCCTGCTGGCTTCGCGGCGCCGACGATATCGTTGAACACTTTGAAAAGAAACTTGGCATCTCCGAAGGGGAAACGACAGCCGATGGTATGTTTACGCTGAAGACAGTTGAATGTCTTGGTTCTTGCGGGACCGCACCCATGTTGCAATGTGGCGCTGAGTTCTACGAGAACCTTACGAACGAGAAAGTAGATGAGCTTATTGAAAAGCTCAAAGCTTCGGGCAAACGAAGCAGTTATATGAAAGATAATAGAGTAATGAATTGACAGTTGTGTGTTGTGGGTTTTGAGTTATGAGCGCCCACTGCACACAACCCATAACAGACAACAATGGGACGGCAATTACTTTTGGAGCACATCAATGTACCAGGCATAGAAACTTTTTCTGTGTATCGAAGCAAGGGCGGCTATGCTTCAGTTGAGAAAGCACTGAAGACCATGACACCCGACGCCGTTACCGAAGAAGTAAAGAAATCCGGACTTCGTGGTCGCGGCGGCGCCGGCTTCCCTGCCGGTATGAAGTGGAGTTTCCTCGATCGCAAGTCGACAAAGCCACGGTATCTCGTTTGCAACGCCGACGAAAGCGAGCCAGGTACTTTCAAAGACCGTTATCTCATGGAGAAGATCCCTCATATATTAATTGAAGGTATGATCACATCCAGTTATGCATTGGGTGCAAAAACGTCTTACATCTATGTGCGTGGCGAGTACATGTACATCATTCGTATTCTCGAGAAGGCGATCCAGGAAGCCTATGCAAATGGTTTCTTGGGGCAGAATATATTGGGTACCGACTATTCTCTCGACCTGTATGTGCAGCCCGGTGGCGGTGCATATATCTGTGGAGAAGAGACTGCGTTGCTCGAGTCGTTGGAAGGTAAACGAGGCAATCCAAGATTGAAGCCTCCATTCCCTGCTGTTGCGGGTTTGTATGCCTCCCCTACTGTTGTTAATAATGTCGAGACCATTGCTGCAGTTTGTTCTATCGTGAACATGAGCGGCGATGAATATGCGAAGATCGGTATCGGCAAGAGCACAGGTACGAAGTTGATCTCCGCAAGTGGTCACATCAACAAGCCTGGTGTTTACGAGATCGAACTGGGCTTGCCGGTTGAAGAGTTTATTTATTCCGATCAATACTGTGGAGGTATATGGAAAGGTCGCAAGTTGAAGGCGGTTGTTGCCGGTGGTTCATCGGTACCGATCCTTCCCGCCGACCTTATTTTGAAAAATGCTAAAGGCGAAAAGCGACTGATGACTTACGAGTCGCTTGCCGATGGCGGGTTCGTGAGCGGAACCATGCTCGGCTCCGGTGGGTTTATCGTGATGGACGAGACGGCGTGTATCGTAAGGAATCTCTGGACGTTCGCGAGATTCTATCACCATGAATCATGCGGACAGTGCAGCCCTTGTCGCGAAGGCACTGGTTGGATGGAAAAGGTATTGCATCGCATCGAGCATGGACATGGTCATATGAGTGATATAGATCTGCTGGTTGATGTTGCGAAGAAGATCGAAGGAAATACAATTTGCCCATTGGGCGATGCAGCGGCGTGGCCTGTTGCAAGCGCGATAAGGCACTTCAGGGAAGAGTTCGAATATCACGTGAAGTATCCCGAGAAAGTAAAGAATCCGAAGCACTTCGAGATAGAACCATTTGTAAGTGAAAGAGCAGTTCTGGTTTAAATTACGAGTTTCTAGTTTCTGGTTCCTGGTTAGCCTTCGAAGAACAACTAGAAACTAGAAACCAGAAACTAGAAATTATAATATGGCAAAAGTAACGATAGACGGAATTGAGATTGAGGTGCCCGATGGCACTACGATACTTAACGCAGCCAGGATGATCGGTGGCGAGATTGTTCCTCCTGCCATGTGTTACTATTCAACATTAAAAGACACTGGTGGCAAATGCCGTGTGTGTCTCGTAAAGGTATCGCAGGGCTCCGCAAAAGATCCTCGTCCCATGCCGAAGCTTGTTGCTTCGTGCCGCACCCCTGTTATGGACGGCATGGTAGTTCAGAACATCACCTCGCCCGAAGTTCTTGAAGCGCGAAAAGGTGTTGTTGAATTCCTTTTGATCAATCACCCGCTCGATTGCCCCATCTGCGACCAGGCCGGCGAATGCGATCTTCAGAACCTCGCTTACGAACACGGAGTGGCAAAAACACGCTACGAGGAGGACAGGAGAACATTCGAACCCATCGATATCGGCGATAAGATCAAGTTGCACATGAACCGTTGCATACTTTGCTATCGATGTACCTTTGTGGCAGATCAGCTCACCAATAATCGCGTTCACGGTGTATTGAATCGTGGCGATCATTCAGAGATCAGCACATACATCGAGAAAGCTATCGACAATGATTTCTCGGGCAATATGATCGATGTGTGTCCCGTTGGTGCGCTAACCGACAGAACATTCCGCTTCAAAAGCAGGGTATGGTTCACAAAACCGCTCGATGCCCATCGTGACTGCCCTAAATGTTCGGGCAAGGTTGTATTGTGGACAAAAGGCGACGAAGTGCTGAGGGTTTCAGCCAGGAAAGATCATTACGGCGAAGTAAAAGAATATATTTGCAACGAATGCCGGTACGAGCATAAAGTGATGAGTGATTGGGTTGTCGAAGGACCACGCCACATCGAGCGAAGCTCGGTGATCGCTCAAAACCACTACGAGTATCTCGACATGCAGAAACTGAAAAAAGAAATTGACCGCCAGATAGAGTTCCAGAAAGGCAAACAACTTCCTGAGACGACAGAGTCATGAGTGAATTCATTATATATAAGCTCATCATGTGCGGCGCCATCTTCAGCGTCACGCTTGGCGTTGCCGCCTACTCTACCTATGCCGAAAGAAAAATAGCTGCGTTCCTCCAGGATCGTGTTGGTCCCGATCGCGCCGGCCCCTGGGGTATCCTCCAGCCAATGGCCGATGGACTCAAGTTCATGATGAAGGAAGAGATCATTCCGGTTGTATCGAATAGATTTTTATTTGTTTTGGGACCATGCATTGCAATGCTCACGGCACTCATGGCCGGTGTATTGATCCCGTGGGGTAACACTATTATTATCAACGGCGTCGCTTATCCTTTACAGATAGCAGATCTCAACATCGGGATCCTCTATGTATTTGGAGTGGTCTCAATCGGAGTTTACGGTATCATGATCGGCGGCTGGGCTTCGAACAACAAATTCTCTTTGCTTGGCGCCATTCGTGCTTCGGCACAAATGATCAGCTACGAAATAGCAATGGGTCTTTCGATAATCGCGTTGGTCCTGATGACCGGCACGTTAAGCCTGAATGAACTCAGCGCCCAACAGGCTGGCGGTATTGGCAGCGACTGGAATTTCTGGAATGTGATCTATCAACCTGTAGGTTTCCTGATCTTCCTGGTATGTGCTTTCGCTGAAACCAACAGAACACCATTCGATCTTCCCGAGTGCGAAACAGAATTGGTTGGTGGATATCACACGGAATATAGCAGCTTCAAGCTCGCCTTTTACCTTTTTGCCGAGTACATCAACATGTTCATTTCTTCGGCGGTGATCGCCACGTTGTATTTCGGAGGATATAACTTCCCTTTCATGAACGACCTTGGTCTGGATCACAACATGATCACGACTCTTGGTACGATAGCCTTATTCCTGAAGATCGCCTTCTTCATCTTCTTCTATATGTGGATCCGTTGGACCATCCCACGCTTCCGTTACGATCAGTTGATGAACCTGGGCTGGAAAGGACTTATACCACTGGCTGTTATTAATATCCTTGTGACCGGCTTTTTCGTGCTAATATCGAACAACCAATAACGAACAACGAAGTGCTGACTAATAGATCTAAACTCGTAGTAAAAAAAGAGATGAGCCTTACTGAAAGGTTGTATCTCCCCGCGATATTGGGTGGTATTGCGATAACGATCCGACATTTATTTAAGAGAGCAGCCACAGTAAAGTTCCCCGAAAAGAAACGCGAGATCAGTGCGGTATGGAGAGGTCAGCATGTTCTCAAACGCGACGATAAAGGCGCCGAAAGATGTACAGCCTGTGGACTTTGCGCTGTGGCTTGCCCCGCCGAGGCCATTACGATGACTGCCGGCGAAAGAAAGAAAGGTGAAGAGAACCTCTATCGTGAAGAAAAATATGCAACCACTTACGAGATCAACATGCTTCGTTGCATCTTTTGTGGGTTGTGTGAAGAAGCTTGTCCTAAAGAAGCCATATTCCTGACCGACCGTATCGTAGAGACAGATTATTCGAGAAATGATTTCATCTACGGAAAAGATAAACTTGTGGAGAAGGTGAATGAGCGGATAGACGTAACAAAAAGACAGACGCCTCAAGTGCTGGCGTTCAAACAGCACAAGCAGCTAAGCCATAATAAGTAACGTGACGCTTAACTTCTTCTATTTCCTCTCGTTCCTGGCCATACTGGCGGCAGTTATGGTGGTTGTTTCGCGCAATCCCATCCACAGTGTCCTCTATTTGATCATCACATTCTTCTGCATCGCGGGTCACTATGTTCTTATGAACGCACAGTTCCTCGCCGTCGTGCACGTTATTGTATATGCGGGTGCCATTATGGTACTCTTTCTTTATGTGATCATGCTCCTCAATCTTAACCGGGAAACAGAGCCACATAAGTCCACTCTTTTAAAGATCACGGCTACCGTTTGTGGTGGCCTGCTCATGATCGTTATTGTCGGCTCGTTGAAGGGCACCGAGGTGCTTGCACAACAGGGAGCTATCACCAGCGATATCAGCTCGGTAAAGAATTTAGGAAAAGTAATGTTCAGCGATTTCTTAATACCGTTTGAAGTCACCTCCGTACTGCTTCTGGCGGCGATGGTGGGCGCGGTAATGTTAGGAAAGTCGGAGCATCAATGATGTATAATTTGTGATTTGTGATTAAATAATTAATCACGACTCACGAATCAGTTATATAATGATTAACTCTATACCCTTAGACTATTACCTCTGGCTGTCGGCGATCCTGTTCAGTATCGGCGTACTCGGGGTACTTTATCGCCGCAATGGCATCATTATTTTCATGTGCATCGAGCTTATGCTGAATGCGGTGAACTTATTGCTGGTTGCATTCTCAACGTATCTCAACGATGCGGCGGGCCAGGTATTCGTGTTCTTCATTATGGCCGTTGCCGCTGCCGAAGTAGCAGTCGGTCTCGCGATTCTCGTAGTGATGTATCGCGGTACGCGAACTATCGATATCAACATTCTTAACAGGTTGAAATGGTAGCAGCAGCATACATACCCCTACTTCCCCTGCTCGGCTTCCTGCTGGTTTCATTAAACGTGAACCGGCTGAAAAAAGAAATTGCCGCGCTCGTCGCCTGCAGTGTAATGTTCGTAGCGTTCTTACTGACTGCCTACCTGTTCTTTACATTCAAACAGCCCGCCGAAGTCAGCCTGTTCACATGGATCAAGGCAGGAACATTCTCGAGCACATTCGGATTCCTGATCGATCCCCTGTCTTTGACATTCATGCTGGTCATCACCGGCGTCGGTTTCCTGATACACGTTTATTCGATCGGCTACATGCACGATGATGAAGGACAGAACCGGTTCTTTTCGTATCTCAACCTCTTCATATTCTTCATGCTGTTGCTGGTAATGGGCCAGAACTACCTCATCATGTTCGTAGGTTGGGAAGGTGTTGGTCTTTGTTCTTACCTGTTGATCGGATTCTGGTTCAAGAACCAGGAATACAATGCAGCTGCTAACAAGGCATTCATTATGAACAGGATCGGCGACCTGGGAATGCTCGTGGGTATTGTTTTGATCTTTCTCAATTTCGGTTCGATCGAGTATAAAGATGTTCTTACATCGTCGCCAACAGGACCCGTTACTTTAATTACTCTTCTTCTCTTCGTAGGTGCAATGGGTAAGAGTGCACAGATCCCTCTTTACACATGGTTGCCCGACGCGATGGCCGGCCCTACTCCCGTATCGGCACTCATCCACGCGGCTACGATGGTCACCGCCGGCATCTACATGGTAGTACGCAACAACGTTCTCTATCTCGCTGCACCGATCTCTATGGAAGTCGTGATGATCGTCGGTCTCGCAACTGCTTTCCTCGCAGCCACAATCGCGATGAAACAGAACGACATCAAGAAAGTGCTCGCTTACTCCACCGTTAGTCAGCTCGGATTGATCTTCGTAGCGTTGGGATTGGGCGCGTTCACCGCGGGCATCTTCCACGTGGTAACACACGCGTTCTTCAAAGCATTATTGTTCCTCGGTGCCGGAAGCGTTATTCACGCACTCGGCGGCGAACAGGATCTCACGAAGATGGGAGGTTTAAAAAAACATCTCCCCATCACCTACTGGACGTTCCTCATCGGTGTGTTGGCGATCTCCGGCATCCCCCCTTTCGCAGGATTCTTCTCCAAAGACGAAATACTGGCAGCCGCGTTCTCACATAACATCGTGGTTTGGGTCTTCGCCGTCCTCACATCACTACTCACCGCGTTCTATATGTTCCGGCTATTCTTCCTCGCATTCTTCGGTAACGAACGCGCAGGAGAACACGCAATGAGTCACATCCACGAATCGCCAAAAAGCATCACCATTCCGTTGATGCTACTTGCTGCATTGAGCTTGCTCGGTGGCTTTATTAACGTGCCTCATGTGCTTGGTGGACATCACGCACTCGAGACTTTCCTGGGACTTCCCGTCCACGAGATCCACGCACCCGAGATCATATTGATGATCGTGATCGTAGCCCTTACAGCAATCTCGATCTACCTGGCTTACCACGTTTACATCACGAAAAAGGATGTGCCCCTGGATGCCTCTCAACTTACAGGCTCACAAAAAGTCGTTGCCAATAAATATTATGTCGACGAGCTCTACAACGCTGTCGTTGTCAAACCGCTTTACGCCCTTTCGAAAGCTATATACAAGTTCATAGAGCTGTTGGGTATCGATGGCATCGTGAATGGCCTCGGTAAGAGTGTCGTGTACGGAAGCCGCGGTCTTCGTTTCTTCCAGGACGGCAGCATCGGATACTACCTCTTCGTGATGGTGGTCGGTATTATTGTAATTCTCGGTATGTCAATTAACTGGTAGCATGTTCCTGACGGTATTCCTCATATTATTCCCGATGTTCATGTTCCTGCTGCTGGTGGGAATGCGACACAAGAACCCGAAATGGCTTTCGCTGGCAGGCGCACTTATTGAATTCGCCGTTTCTATTTACGCTTGGATCAATTTCGATCCCGCAGCCGGTCGACAGTTCGATGTAAAGATCTTATGGCCTACCGGGATGGGCCTTACATTCAATGTCGGCATCGATGGTATCAGTCTTCCGCTCGTGCTGCTCACAACAACACTCGTTCCGCTCGTCATTCTTTCAGCACAGGATAAGAACTTCAACAGGCCTTCCCTGTTCTACGGACTGGTCCTATTAATGCAGTCGGCGCTCATCGGTGTCTTTACATCGTTCGATGTGCTTCTGTTCTATATCTTCTGGGAACTTGCATTGATACCGATCTATCTTATATGCCTGATCTGGGGATCAGAAAATCGGGCACGCATCACTCTAAAATTCTTCATCTACACACTGGCCGGCAGCCTCGTTATGCTGGTTGGAATCATCTATGTATACATGTCGAGTCAAAAGGGCATTGCACAACCGGGCTTCAGCCTTAACACATTCTACGAGCTTGGAAAACATCTGGACCCAAAAGATCAGGGGTTCGTGTTTTGGGCTATGTTCCTGGCATTCGCGATCAAGATGCCCGTGTTCCCATTCCATACCTGGCAACCCGATACGTATACCACAGCTCCCACGCAGGGAACGATGCTGCTTTCGGGCATCATGCTTAAAATGGGTATCTATGGAGTAATTCGCTGGCTCATACCCGTCGTACCCGAAGGTGTAGCACAATGGGGCAATGTTGCTCTTATCCTTTCGGTGATCGGCATCGTGTATGCATCGCTCCTGGCGCTTGTGCAAAACAACATGAAGACGCTGGTCGCCTATTCATCCATCGCCCACGTTGGACTGATCTCCGCCGGCGTGTTCACGCAAAGTATTATGGGCATCCAGGGAGCCATGATCCAAATGTTCAGTCACGGTCTCGTCGTTTTTGGATTGTTTTACATCATCGACATCATACAGCAAAAAACGGGAACTGCAGACCTCAGAAGTCTTGGCGGGATCCGTAACCTCGCCCCGAAGTTCACGACAGCATTCGTTGTCATTATGCTCGGAAGTGTTGCACTGCCTCTCACCAGTGGTTTCGTCGGAGAATTCTTACTCATCAACTCGGTGATAACGAATAATATCTGGTTAGGCTCCATCGCCGGCCTCACGATCATTCTCGGTGCGGTTTATATGCTCGTTATGTTCCAGAAAGCAATGTCGGGTGAAGTACAGGCCGGCATGGAAAAATTCACAGACCTCACGCTGGGCGAAAAGGTCGTCTTATACCCGATCGTCGTGCTTATCATTGTGATCGGTGTATACCCTGGGCCTCTGCTCTCCATCTCCGAACAAGTGATGACTACTCTTCTTGGTAACCTTTCTCAAACATTCCTGCCATGAACGCACTATTTGTCATAGCCGGTGTTGGAGTTCTCGCCCTTGTTGCCGAGATCATAAACCTCAAGAGGTGGCTTACGCTCTTCGTTGTCGTTGGACTGGCAGCATCATTGGCGTTCCTGCCAATAACAGTCGACCAGGATAACATCGTACCGCAGTTCAATAACATGATGATCTTCGACGGCCGCGCCGTCATCTTCTCATGGCTCATTGTTGTGATTGCTATTCTCTGGTTATGGATGTCGGGCGGGTACCTGAGGGAAGGTGCTCATCAAACGGATAAGACATCGCTGGTGATCTTCGTGGTGCTTGGCGCTATCATCATGTGTGCGTTTGGTAACATGGCGATGTTGTTCCTTGGGCTCGAGATCCTTTCTCTTTCTCTCTATGCTCTTGCGGGCAGCAAAAAAGACAGCCTTAGCTCCATCGAAGCCGCGTTCAAATATTTCCTGATGGGTTCGTTTGCCACAGGCTTCCTGCTCTTTGGCATGGCGCTCATCTACGGTGCCTCGCATTCATTCGATCTCAACACTATCTTTCAATACGCGAACAACAGCGGCGAAACACTTCCAGGCTTCTTCTATGCAGGTATTCTCCTCATGATGGTCGGACTTGCATTCAAGATCTCTGCCGTTCCATTCCACTTCTGGGCGCCGGATGTTTATGAGGGGTCTCCCACAGCGATCACATCCCTGATGGCCACCGTTGTGAAGATCGCCGCGATCGGTGCGTTCTGGAGAATATTCGGACTCCTGTTCGGACTTACAGCGAGCTCGTGGATCCAGGTACTGTATGGTCTTGTTGTACTCACACTCCTGATCCCCAACGTCACTGCGATCTACCAACAGAGAGCAAAGAGAATGCTCGCCTATTCGAGTATCTCTCATGTGGGATATATTCTTCTTGGCTTCTTGTCGGCTGTGCAGGGAGGTTTCGTGAACCCACTCTTCATCGTGTATTACCTCGCCGCCTACGCAGTAGCATCACTGGCCGGGTTCTCGGTATTGATGAAGGTAGAAGAGAACGGAGGTTCCTTCACGGGACTCTACTATCGGAACAAGTGGCTGGCAGTTACCATGCTGATCGCCCTGCTGTCGATGGCTGGCATTCCCCCGCTCGCAGGTTTCGCAGCCAAGTATTACGTGTTCGTTATCGCGCTCGCCGCGCAACATATCTACCTGGTTCTTTTTGCCGTGGCGATGTCGATCGTAAGCGTGTACTACTACTTCCGCATCATCATCCAGATGTTCGATAAGGACGCTCCTGTCGAGCCGATCACGGTTCCGTGGTCGACCGCTATCTTCAATTTCGTGGCGATACTGCTGCTGATCCTGCTGGGATTATTCCCTTCTGTTGCCCAGCTGGCGGAGATTATGTGGCGTTAATCAATTTCTCATCGATTCCCTTTTGGAAATTATTCTAAAAACCCTATTTTCAATCGTTTGTTATTCAATTGAGATATGGGAAAAGTCCGCAATATTCTTGAAGCCAAGGGCACAGCAAGCCACAGCATATTTTCTGTAGAGCCCAGCACAATCGTTTACCAGGCTATCGAAGTGATGGCCCAGAAGAACATCGGTGGTCTGCTGATCACTGAAAACGGAAAGCTGGTGGGCATTTTTACAGAACGCGATTATGCTCGCAAGCTCATCCTCAAAGGAAAGTCGTCGAAGGACACCACCATCGGCGAGCTAATGACCAAGAATCCATTTACTGTAACACCCGAGAGCAGCATCGAAGAATGCATGACGCTCATGTCGAACCGCCGTATCCGCCACTTGCCGGTGGTGGAAAATGACGCGCTCGTAGGCGTGATCTCGATTGGCGACGTTGTGCGCTTCATCATTGAGGAGCAGAAGTCAATTATAGCTCATCTGGAGAGTTATATCGCGGGACAGTAACGAAGGGACGAGATGACGAGGTGATGAGGGGACGAGGTGACGAGTCGGACCTCAACGTGCCCCGGACCCTTTTAGGGTAATCTCGACCATAACTTTAGAAGGGTATAAAGCATACAATAGCTTTACCAGGTCCTTATTCTGCATGTCGTTGGCCAGGTCGAAGCAGAACTGATATCCTTCCTGCTTTTCTTTTAGCAATTCAACCACGTTCCAGATTGTTCCGGCCTCCCCTACTGATCGCAGGAATTCTTTTGTTTTCATCTCGACAAAAGCAGGATCGACGGCACGAATGCCGTCGATTGAAATCGAACAATGAACTCTAGTTCCATCGCTCTGGATGTCGTCTTTGATCAGCCCGCCTTTCGACAGCTTGTTGGCAATCATCAACGCATCGTTTCCTGCAATTGGTTTAATGTCGTAGTAGTTGTTGGAATTTTCCTTCGAAGAGAGAAAAAGAAAGTTTAAGACGTTGAGTTCATTAGCTTCCATCGGCAAGTAATCGCTTTACAAGAGCAGACCATTCCAGTGGCGAAATATAAGAAAGCTTTTTGGATACTTCCGGCCGGGTTGGTTCGTGGACAACGGCCGTTACAACATTATTATACCTCTTGATCTCGAAGAGCTCTTCGCCATCGCCTTCATTACCACGAAGTTCAATAGCCATGCTCTCCGCTTTACCAGAAGGTTTCTTATAAGTTACCAGCCGCGATACCTCCAACGAATGATCGTCGTCGATCTGGAAGTGATCGTGAGGCCTTGCCTTTCTATTGATGATTCGGCCGCTGTCGTCGGCCAGCCTGAACATCCTCGACAGTCCGTTACACCACCTGTTCCATTCTCCGACGCTTAGCAGGCGGTGCGTTGCAATCTTAAAAAGTCGTTTTGCTTCGTTGATGGAAGACGCCGTCACGCTGTATTCCACCGGTATTACCGATTCCATTCGTATCATGATATCGCAACCTCCATCATTTCACGACATTCCTCAGCGCACTTACGGCAAGCCACCGCACAATGACGGCAGTGTGGTAACTCCTTGTTCCGTTCACATTCATTTGCACAGGCCGTACAAATTGCCTCGCATGCCTGGCACAACAACGTGGCGTTCTCTCCACCCATGGCCATCAGTTGAGCAGCTGCCATACAAGTGATCTCACATTCGCGATCGAGTGAAATGCAAAGAGTAAGACTCTTTATATCATTCTCTTTTAAACACTCTGTCGCGCAGTGCTGACATTCCACCGCGCATGCCACACATGCGTCGATGCAGGATTTCATCTTGCTGTTCATAGTCGCTTCCTCTCATTTATAAATGGTATGATACAACTCGCTTTAGCACTCCCCAAAAAGTCTAAAAGAGGCCACATCTCATGGATGCGGCCTCTTAAGTCAACCTCTCTCCTTCCGCTGGCATTGTCCAGCTCAAGTTCAAAGGATATCTCTCAGATGTTACTCAGAAACCGAATTGGATCCGTCGTACACAACACTCCCTGAGCGGATTGACATAAAGGCTGTTGGTAAATATCGTGCCAGTAATCAACATCCAGTTATGGCAATATTATTGTGAGCCAAACGAAAAAAGACAGATCATGAAAGCTACATTGAGTAAATACCGTGATTGGATCGGCGAGATCTACGGTACGTATATAACACTTGGGTTAATTGTGTTCTTCCTTGTTTGCTACTGGACAGGTTTGGTACACGTTCGTGAACTCAGGTTGCTGAATTTTCCGATCATGTGGACGGGTATCTATTTTGCAATCGATCAGTATAGAAAAGTCTACGGTCATATCAATTACTTTAAAGCAATGACTCTCGGAACTTATGTTGGTGGGATCGCGGCGTTGACATTTGCCACATTCCTGTTCTTTATGTTCACAGTAGACCACAGTTTTTATGTCAAGGTTGTGAAGGAAGAACCGTTGGGTGAGTACATGAATCGATTCATTGCAACATCAGCTGTGGCCCTGGAGGGAGTGTTCTCGGGTATGATGGCAACGTATATCACTTGTAACTTCATCGACACGGATAAGGCGAGTTAACCTCTCACCTTTCTTTTTCCTATCTTTTCACCTTCATGAACGAAGTTGAACTGGCAGGCGTCACAAAAAAGTACGGGAATCATGTCGCACTCGATGGCGTCTCCGTTGGATTTCGTAAAGAAAAGATAACCGCCATCGTTGGCAGAAGCGGCAGCGGGAAGTCGACTTTGCTTAAATGTATTAACCGACTGGTCGAACCTTCCACGGGGACCGTGCTCGTCTTCGGTAAAACGGAGGTGGACAGGCATAAAATCGGTTACGTTGTCCAGGGGAATGGACTGTTCCCGCATCTTACTGTCGAAGAAAACATCTCGATCCCTGGAAAGATCACGAAGCGAAGCGGCAATGTGAACGAGCTGCTTTCGTTTGCCGGACTGCCACTGGAGTATGCAAAAAAATACCCATGGGAACTCTCGGGTGGCGAGCAGCAACGGGTGGCTTTATGCCGCGCGCTGTTTTTAAATCCCCCTCTCGTGCTCCTCGACGAACCCTTTGGTTCACTTGACACCTATACTCGAAAAGACCTTCATGCAAAATTATTGGAGCTCCGAAAGCTGTTTAATCTCACGATCATCATCGTAACACATGATCTTTCCGAAGCTGCCGCACTGGCCGACGATACAATAGTCATCGAAAAGGGACGAATTGCATGAGGACGGCCCTTATCATCATAGCCACTCTTTTACTGCGCGAAGCAGGTGCCCAACAGATCATTCGCGTGGGGGCCAAACACTTCACGGAAGGATATATTTTGAGTGAGATACAAGCACAGCTCCTGGAGTCGAAGGGTTTTAAGGTCGAGCGGAAATTCAATCTCGGGGGAACCCTTGTGTGCTTCGAGGCGCTCCGAAATGATGAGATCGATGTGTATCCCGAATACACAGGAACAATTGAACGAGAGATCCTGAAAGACGATGTCGACCTCAACAAACTGGGACTCAGCATCAGTGATTCTTATGGATTTAACAATACCTATTCACTGGTCGTAAAGGACCAGAGTATCAAAACCATTTCGGAGCTAAGAGATCTCGATCTGAAGGCCGGCATCAGCTACGAATTTTTAAAACGCCAGGATGGATGGGATGCGCTGGCGAAAGCATACAACCTGACGCAAACACCAGTCGGTTTGGAACATGGTCTCGCCTACCAGGCCCTGCTCGAAGGAAAGATCGACGTCACCGATTGCTATTCGACCGACGGGGAGATCTCCGTAAACAAACTGACCGTACTGCAAGACGACAAGAACTTCTTTCCGAAATACGAAGCAGTATCTTTTTACAGATCGGCCATGGATCAGAAAGCAGTAGAAGCATTGGCACAGCTTACGAATTCGATCAATGAAAAAGATATGAGCGAGATGAATGCAGAGGCTATCTACAACAAGAAGTCGTTCGAATCGATTGCTCGCGATTTCCTGTTAAGAAAGAATCTGATCACGAACAACGAACAACGATCAACGAAAAACGATTTCACCCAAAAGATCCTTCAACATCTCTATCTCACCTTTACCGCGCTCTTCTTCGCAGTACTCATCGCCGTCCCGCTCGGAATATTAATAGCACCAACGCGAATCGCTAACATAATCCTTTACATCGCAGGCCTGCTCCAAACGATTCCCTCGATCGCACTCCTGGCTATTATGATCCCAATGTTCGGCATCGGACCATTGCCAGCTATTGTTGCGCTGTTCCTCTACGCCATTCTTCCGATACTTCGCAGCACAGTGAATGGTCTTCGCAATGTGGACCCGGTACTGAAAGAAGTTGCCGATAGCCTGGGGATGTCGCGAGCACAGGCGCTACGTTATGTGGAATGGCCGTTAGCGCTGCCGACAATACTGACTGGCATTCGTATCGCAGCTGTGATCAATGTAGGCACTGCTACGCTCGCTGCCTTTATCGGCGCGGGTGGACTTGGCGAGTACATTGTAACGGGGCTCGCGCTCAACAATACTCAAATGATCCTGAAGGGCGCGCTACCGGCAGCGGTCCTGGCACTCGTCTTTGAATTCATCTTTGAATTAATAGAGCGGCGATCGTTACCGGCTCATCTCCGGAAGCGTTAAAAGATCTTCTGATATATCTTCGTCTCAACAACCTCCATCGGTCTGTGCCCCAGCGTCTCGCAAACATTGCCTCTGATCGTCTTCGCAATCTCACCGGTCGACAGATCATTGCAATCGAGGCCGAAAGGATCTTCGATCTCCTGTGCCATCAGTTCCAGACCAACCATTGTAAACACGATGAACATCGAAAGGGGAACGGTGTAGAATCCGAAGTCTTCGTATAAACCGAATGGCAGCATCAATGCATAGGCGGAAATAAACGTCTTGATGTAAACCGCATAGCTGAACGGAATGGGTGTCTTTTTGATCCGTTCACAGGCACCCATCACATCGGTGAGCACCTGGTGCTGTTGCTTAAAGTTAATGATATCTGCATCGGTAAAGACACCGGCGCGGTAGATCGCCTGCATCTTCGCGAAGATCATGTACGCAATGTGATTCGGCTTATGAGACTTGCTCTTAAGCTCGTTCAGCTCTTCGTCGGTCAATTCGAGTTCATCGAATTTCACACCACTTCTCAGGTGTTCTTTCAGAGCGATACCGAAATTAGAGATATGTCTTGCGAAGAAGTGACGGCTCTCCTTATCCTCTTTCGGCAGACTTGCCTCGAGCATAATGGCAAGCTGACGGGTATTGTTCACCAGCGTTCCCCATAACCTTCTCCCCTCCCACCACCGATCGTAAGCAGTGTTTGTTCTGAACACTAATAAGATACTGAGCACAACACCCAGTAACGAGAAGATCCCCGAATGCAACGCCGGCGTGATATCACAATAATAGAGGGCAATCACGATGATCGTCGAAACCAGGCCGGACATCAACACACCATAGAAGATCTTCTTGATGGTCCAGCTTGTCGAGAGGTTCCAGATGTCGCGGAACCAGTTCTTGTTGGGCTCGTAAACTATCATATTAAACACATAGGCACATAGATGAAATTAATGCATTTGATCATCTCTTCTATGTGCCTATGTGTTTAATTTTCCGCTCGAACTTACAGGTAACTTTCAATTGTTCAGTGTCGGTTATCGCTTCATGCAACACCTTGATGCCACCGTTCTCGATATCGTATACCCAGCCATTGAGACGAGGTACCGGTCCTTTAGCCCAGGCTTCGCGAATAATGCGGGTCTTGCCCAGCGTATTGATCTGTTCGAGTACATTCAGTTCCACGAGCCTCCTCGACCTCGATCTTTCGTCGGGTTGAAGATCGATCTCCCACGAATAATATTGATGAGCGCTCTTGATGTGAGCCAGCCAGTTATCGATGAGTCCGAGCTGATCGCCTTTCAGTGCAGCATTCACACCACCGCAGCCATAGTGGCCACACACGATGATGTCCTCAACTTTCAGGACTTCAACAGCAAACTGTAGAACACTTAGAAAATTTAGATCATACTCGACGACGAGATTGGCGATATTACGATGAACGAACAGGTCACCGATGCCGGTTTGCGTGATCTCGTTTGGATCTATACGGCTGTCGGAGCAGCCGACCCACAGGAACCGGGGATGTTGTCCCTGTGAGCTGTCTTTGAAAACATTGCTGTTCTCTTTGATCTTGCTGGCAACGAAACGTTTGTTACCCTCTAATAGGTCTTTAGTGGTCATGGTTTTTTATAGATGAACAGTAAATAAAAAACTCTATTAGTTCTCGGCCAGGTATTCGTGAACGAACTTGATGGCCATAGCGCCCTCGCCGACCGCGGAGGCAACCCGATTCATGGCACCCGAACGAACATCACCTGCCGCAAAAATTCCTGGACTGCAGGTCTCGAGCAAATATGGTTCGCGTGGCAGCTTCCATGATCTCTTGAATGCATCGTATTTGAACAGGTCGCGGCCGGTTTCAATAAATCCTTTAGAATCTTTTATGACATTCAGTTTTATCCAGTCTGTTACCGGTCGCGCACCGATAAAGATAAACAACGCAGCGGCCTTTGCCTGGCGGCGTTCCTTGGTATTCACATCCTCGAGACAAAGCTCTTCCAGCTTATCGTTGCCGTAGACTTTTCCAACAACAGTCTCTCCGAGCACTTCGATGTTGCTCGTGGCTTTGATTTGGTCGATCAGGTATTGAGACATCGTGGATGACAGGTCTTTCTTCCTGATGACGATGAACACGCGCTTCGCATGGTTAGCGAGGTACATGGCCGACTGACCGGCTGAATTTCCTCCACCTACGATATACACATCCTGTTCGCGACAAGCGTGCGCTTCGGTAGTCGAAGCCCCGTAATAGATCCCGGCGCCGGTAAACTTATCGACATCCTCCGCTTCGAGCGAACGATAATCGACGCCGGTTGTGATGATCACACTGCGCGCATTCAAAACGCCTCCGTTTGCGAGCGTGATGATCTTGTAGTTGTCTTTCATCGAGATATCGGTCACCTCCTGGGGAGAGAGGAACTCGACACCAAACCTGGACGCCTGCGACAATGCTCGCCGCGAGAGTTCGGCTCCGCTCAATCCATTCGGGAAACCGAGATAATTTTCGATACGTGAGCTCGTACCGGCCTGGCCGCCCGGAGCACGACGTTCGATCATGACAGTCTTCAGTCCTTCGGAGCCGCCGTACACAGCCGCTGCCAATCCAGAAGGACCAGCACCGATGATCGCGACATCGTACATCGTTAGCTTCGCCTGCGAGCGCATGCCTGTTCGCTCTCCAACCTCCTGGAGTGAAGGATTGACGAGGAATGTTCCATCTTCGAAGAACACAGCGGGAAGGTTCGACTGATCGATGTTGTTGAGCGTGATGAGCTCGTGAGCTGCTGCGCTGGTTTGAATATCGAGCCACTCGTATGGTATCAAATTACCCGAGAGAAAATCCTTTACCTGGTGCGACCGCGGCGACCACTGGTATCCTACAATACGAATACCGCCGAACGCAGGCGTGTAACGACTTTGCCACGAGTCGAGCAGGTCGGTGAGCGGCGGAAGCAGTTTCTCCTCCGGCGGATCCCACGGCTTCATCAGATAATAATCGAGCTGTACGTCGTTGATCGCACGAATAGCAGCTTCGGTATCGGAATAGGCAGTAAGCAACACGCGCTTCGCTGCGGGGAATATGACTCTCGCCTTCTGTAAGAAGTCAACACCCAACATATCGGGCATGCGCTGATCCGAAAGGAATAGCGCGACAACATCACCTTTCTTTTTCAATTCGGTGAGCAACTCAAGAGCTTCATTAGGAGATGTAGTGCTGACGATACGATAATCTTTTCCATAGGCATTTCGTACGTCGCGCGCTGCGGCACGCAATACCTGTTCATCGTCGTCAACTATAAGGAGTATAGGTTTTTTCATGCGGTTATCTGGTCGGGATGCAAACCTTGAAGGTAGTTTTTCCCGGCTCGGAAGATACTTCGATTTTTCCATTGTGTTGGTTCACAATGTTTCGCGTTACGTCCAGGCCGAGGCCGGTGCCCTTCCCTACAGGTTTGGTCGTAAAAAACGCATCGAATATTTTATCCATAATATCTTTTGGAATACCGGGGCCGTTGTCGGTGATCGACACGACGGTGAATTCGCGATCGCGTTCTGTCTTTATTTCGAGGACGCTGTTCGGTCGTCCTTCCATGGCATCGATTGCATTGTCGATAAGATTCGTCCACACCTGGTTCATCTCGCTAACAAGGATATTTGCTTCGAGAGGCTCGTTATAGTTCTCAACGAGGCGAATGCCCGATTTCTTGATCTTATGATTGAGCATCGTAAGCGTGTTGCGAATACCGGTGTGTATATCGACTTTTTGTTTTTCCGGAGCCTGGTCCATGTGGGTGTAGCCCTTTACGGAGCTTACCAGGGTGTTGATCCGCTTCGAAGCATCCTCGATGTCGTTCACGAGGCTTTCGGTGAGCAGCACCTGCTGGAACCAATCGAGCACCGGGTCGACATCCTCACTTCTCAACTCTGATTTTATTTGATCCAGATCGTCTTCGGTGAAGCCGAAATCTGCGAAGACCTCTGCATCACACGCGCCGCCGATCTTATCTTCCATCCACGATCTCAGGTTGTCCTCGCGTTCCATCTTCTCCGACAGTGATAATTTGACGTGTGGCTTATTCTGGATCTTTTCGAAGATGAGCTTGTTGAGCTTATCGACCGTTTCGCCCGTAGCCTGGATCTTGAGGACCTTCTTGAACTTTTTGGGCGCTAATGCAAGCGCCTTTTTCAATTCCTGTGCGCTTCGTACGATAGCTGCCGATGGATTATTAAGCTCGTGTGCCAATCCTGCCGAAAGCTTTCCGAGCGCCATCATCTTATCGTTCTGCTGCTGATATTTCGTAAACTCACGAACGCGGTCGGTCATATTATGTACCAGGGCCTCGGTGATCTCATGGCAGGTGTTGATCATCTCAGGAAAAAGATCACGATGGATAAAAAGCAGTTCGAGCTTGTCGATTGCAAAGCCTTCACCACCGGCTGTCTTCATCCTTGAATATGGAAGCCTGCCGAGGATCTCGCGCGGCTCGTAAGCACCAAGGTCGAGGCGGTTGCCGTTGCGGACAGCGTAGAGTTGCAGTCTTCCGTTCAGGACGACACTAAACCCATCGATATCGTCGCCAACGCCCCATACTTTGTCGCCGTCGTTATATGTTCTGATCTCTCCGTGGTCGACCAGCCACTGAAGCTGGTCGTCGGGCACGGATTTGAATTCGGGTACCGCCTTGAGGTCGGCGAGAAGATCTTTTGTCATCCTAAAAGTTAAGCATTTAACTCTTTCCGATTGCGATAGGCGATCTTGGTTATCAGCACGAACATTACAGGCACTACGAATATCGCCAGCGAGCTGGCAGCGATCATACCTCCCACAACCGTCCAGCCGATGGTCATACGGGCTTGCGCACCCGCACCTTCGGCGAAAGCCAGCGGCAACACACCGAAAATGAATGCAAGCGAAGTCATGATGATCGGGCGCAGGCGAAGCTGAACCGCTTCGAGAGTCGCTTTCACGATCTCCATGCCGCGGTCGACGCGCTCCTTCGCAAACTCGACGATCAGGATCGCATTTTTTGCAGCAAGACCGATCAGTGTGATCAAACCGATCTGTGCATAAACGTTATTTGTGAGATTAGGCAGGAACGTAAGGGTGAGGATCGAACCAAAAGCACCGATCGGTACTGCCAGCAACACCGAGAACGGAACCGACCAGCTCTCGTACAATGCCGCAAGGAACAGGAACACAAACACGATCGATATCGCGAAAATGAGACCCGTTGCGTTACCGGCTTTGATCTCTTCGCGGCTCATGGCCGAGAAATCATAGCTGTAACCAGCTGGCAATACTTCTGCCGCAACTTCCTCCAATGCTTTAATAGCATCGCCGCTACTGTATCCCGGTTTCGCAGCCCCGTTGATCTCAGCAGAACGGAACAGATTGTAGTGCGAAACAACCGCCGGTGTCTCGATCACACGCGATGTGATCAATGCATTGAGCGGTACCATGTTCCCCTGCGAGTTCCTCACACGATAATTTCCGATGTCTTCCATATTGCGGCGATACAATGTATCGGCTTGCGCTACCACGCGGAAGTTTCGTCCATAGATGTTGAAGTCATTTACATAACTGCTTCCGAGATAGGTGGACAATGTTGTGTACGCTTCGGCTACGTTCACACCGAGCTTCTTCGCCTTTTCACGATCGATATCGACGTTGTAACTGGGCGTACGGGTATTGAAGAACGAGAAAGCAGCTGCGATCTCTGGACGTTTGTTGATCGCACCAAGAAAAGTCCTCATCACACCTTCGAACTTCTTGATGTCGTCGGTGCTGGTTGTCTGGAGTAATTCGAAGGTAAAACCGGATGACTGACCTAGACCAGGGATCGCTGGAGGGGCGATCACGCGAATTGTCGCTTCCTTGATATCAGCAGTCCTCCGTTGGATCTCGACCATCATGTGAGGCACATCCTGCGTCTTCATATCCCGATCATCCCAATGCTTAAGATTTACGAAGATGGTTCCTACGTTTGACTTGGTCGAGAAGGTGATAATATTCAAGCCGGCAAGGCCGCCAGCTGCGCGAACGCCCTCCATTGTGCTCACTCGTTTTTGGATCTCATTCATCATGGCGATGTTGCGGGTAGTGGAAGTGCCTTCGGCCATCTCGTAAGTGATCAACACACGTTTCTCGTCCTCCACGGGCAAGAACCCGGTCGATTTCGAGTTGAACAGGAAGTACAGTCCCACGAAGAGGCACGCCATCATTACAAGAACATAGGGCGTGCCCTTGATCCACTTCGAAACACCATTTGTGTATCGATTAGTCAATCTTCCAAACCATCCATTGAATGCGGCGAAGCTCTTGTCTACGATGTTCTTCCGTCCATTCTCATCCGTCGGTTTCAGCAACAGCATGGACAATGCCGGGGTGAGCGACAACGCAACGAAGGCAGAGATCATTACAGACACGGCGATTGTTATAGCGAACTGCTGATACAGTTTACCAACGATTCCTGGTACGAAGCCAACAGGTACGAATACTGCGAAGAGGATCAAGGCTATCGCAATTACGGGAGCAGAGATCTCCTTCATCGCTTTGATGGTCGCGTCTTTTGGCGAAAGTTTATCGTGATCGATGTTATGCTGAATGGCTTCCACCACCACAATGGCGTCGTCCACAACAATACCGATCGCCAGCACGAAGGCAAACATAGTGAGTGTATTGATCGTGAACCCGAACGGCACAAAGAAGATGAACGTGCCGATCAAAGAAACTGGGATCGCCAAAATAGGGATCAGCGTAGCACGCCAGTTCTGAAGGAACAGGAATACAACGATGATCACCAGTATCAACGCTTCAACGAGTGTCTTCACAACTTCTTTGATAGAAGTCGTGATCACCGATGTTGTCTCAACCGGAACGATATAGTCGACGTCTTTAGGGAAATTCTTTTTGAGATCATCGAGTGCTTTCGTTACTCCGTTGTAAGTATCGATCGAGTTGGCACCCGGCGCGAGATAAAGCAGCAGGAATGCAGATCGTTTTCCGTTCACTATTGGGTTGTTGCCGTAGTTGAACCTTGCAAGCTCGACGCGCGCTACATCTTTCAAGTACAACATGTTTCCACCTGCGGGATTGGATCGCACAATAATATTCTCGAAGTCTTCTTTCCTGTTGAGGCGGCTGTTCGTGAGTACGTTGTACTCGAAGGCCTGGACACTGGTTTGAGGATACCCACCCACCGAGCCGGCTGCAACCTGCAGGTTTTGTTCCGACAATGCCGCTACTACCTCCTGTGAAGAAATATTCAAGCTCGCAAGCCTGTCTGGATTAAGCCAGATACGCATACCAAACTCATCACCGATCGATACGATATCACCGACACCTGGTACACGCAACAGCGGATCTTTCAAATAAATATTTGCATAGTTACCGAGGAACGTCCCATCGTGAGTTCCCTCGGGCGACGTCAGCGCGAGCGCCATGAAGATTGCAGGGTTACGCTTACGTACCGTAACACCCAGCCTTCTCACGACCTCGGGGAGTGCGGGTTCGGCAACACTCACACGGTTCTGCACATCGAGTGTGGCTATGTTAATGTCCGTACCGATCTCGAATGTTGCAGTAATGCCGACCTGCCCACTGGCAGTACTGTTGCTCGACATGTATGCCATGCCGGGGGTTCCGTTAACCTGGGTCTCAATAGCGGTGGTTGTTGTTTGCTCCACCGTTTGAGCATCGGCGCCGGTATAGAATCCCTGGATCTGCACTGTAGGTGGTGTGATGTCGGGATATTGAGCAACCGGAAGCGTGCTCATCGCAATTAATCCAACCAGCACGATCACCACCGAAATGACGATCGAAGTAACCGGCCGTTTTATAAATACATCTGCTATCATAAATATCTTTTTATTTTTTCGGTGCAGCTGCTGCACCCTGGGAGATTGCTACAGTCGATCCTTCACGAAGGTTTTGCACACCTTCCACGGCGATCTTCTCGCCTTCTTTCAATCCATCGCGGATGATCACGTTGGTACCGAGCTGTTTTCCTAACAACACTTTGCGTTGCGAAGCTTTGGCCGAATCGATCACATACACAAAGAACTCGCCGAGCATTTCGCTCACGGCCTTGTATGGCACTACTACAGCCTTCGCGTCGCCGGGAGACTTCACTCTCACCTTGGCACTCATACCGGGGCGCAACACGAGGTCGTGATTGGGATATGTGAGTCGCGCGCGGATCGAACCCGTGTTTGGATCCACAGCACGATCGATCACCGTGATCTGACCGATGCCTTTGTACTCCTGGTCACCGATCGCAAGGTGAAAGGTTGAATCCTGCGCGCGGCTGTTCTGCAATTGCGAGAACCGAAGGATCTCCTTCTGGTCGATCGTGATATCGGCAGCGATAGGATCATCGGCAGAGATGGTATTCAACACTGTCTGACCTGCACTTACGGCAGCGCCGAGGCGAACATTCGAGATCCCAATACGTCCGTCGAACGGCGCGACGATGGTGCTATAGCGCACATTGGTCTGAACGTTCTGAACGGCCGCCTTCGCAGCGTCCACAGTCTTCTGTGCGGCAGCATAAGTTGCTTCGGCGTAGTCGACCTGTTGTTTCGCGATCGCATCGTGCTTCGCAAGCTCGCGATAGCGCTCAACATCCTTCTGTGCGCGCGAGAGGTTCGCCTCCTGAACAGCAAGATTGGCAACCGCCTGCTGGTAGTTCGCTTCGGTCGACTGCTGATCGAGGGAATACAACTTTTGTCCTTTCGACACTTTGCTTCCTTCTGTGAAATGAATTCCAGTGATGTATCCATTTACCTGCGGCCTCAACTCAACTTCGTTGATCGAACGCAGCACGGCAGGATATTCATCGTAATATTTAGTGGGTACAACGGCCACTTCGTGGACCGTGATCTGCACGGGAGGTGGACCCGAAGGTGCACCGGGACCGCCCGCTTGTGAATTGCCACCACAACCGGCGAGCAATAACAGTAGGCTAATGAAAAAGAATAGTTTGGTAATAAGGGTAGCCATATTAAAATCGTTGTTCGTTATTCGTATTCCTTGTTCGTTGTTCATATTAGTTAGTTTACTTCGCCCTTAGCACGCAGAACATCCATCTTGCTTGCCAGGACTGAGTATAACGCGTTGAAGTAATTTATTCGAGCTTGCTGCAGGTCGGTCTCTGCAACAGTGACATCGAGATAGGCGCGTACGCCGCTCGTATATTGAAGCTGTATAACATCGTAGACTTCCCTGGCGAGTTCCACGTTGTCTTTCAAAGCGAGGTAGCGGGCGAGGTTGCTCTTGTACGAAGCCAGGGCCCGGCTGTATTCGGTATTCAGACTGTTTTTCAGTTTCGACAATTCCCAATCGGCACGTTCGAGCGAATACTTCTGCTGCTGAATGTTATAGACGCGTTTGTTGCCCTGGAAGATCGGGAACGTTAATGTGCCACCAACATAGAAGTATGGATACTTCGTTGCGTACAGATCGCTGATCGCATTGTTCTGAAAGTTGTAGATATACGAACCAAACAGGTTTGCCGATGGGACGAACGACCACTTTGCATATTTTACGTTCGACGCCTGTAGTTCACGAGTGATGAACAGGATCCGGTAATCGATGTTGCCATTGAAGTCGAGGTTCTCTGTAGTATCGAGCTCTATCTCGTTCTCCATCTGCAACGTGTCGTAGCTGATGGTCAGGTTACTGTTGACAGGGTAACCGATCTGTGCTTTCAGGAATTGTTGTTTGTAGTCGAGTGCTTCTTTATAACTTTTTAATGAAGCGTCGGCGTTGCTCAACAGTATTTGTGCGCGTTTATAATCGGTCTTGTCGGCAATACCGGCATTGTAACGACTGGTGGCGTCTTGCAGACTTCTCTTCAGCCTCACGACGTCTTCTTCACCGATCCGTATCTGCTGGATCGTAGCAAGAAGGTCGTAGAACGCTTTTGTAACGGTGACGACCACATCGAGTTGCGAGCGCCGTTCGTTGTATGCTGCCTGCGTTTTCACGTTCGAAGCCGTTTCGGATGCGAGCACCACGTCGCGGTTGAAAATGTTTTGCGTGGCATTCAGTTGCAGCGCCGAGGTGTTATTCACACCGAACTTGATCAGGTTGCCGCCGATCACACTTTGTTGCAGGATGATGTTGCGCTGGTAGTTATACACAAAATTCAGTTGCGGATACCAGTCGGCGAGTCGGCCTGCGATCGCTTTTTGGGTGATCTTCCTATCGAGTTGTGCCTGCTGGAGAGCTGGTTGATGTACGAGCGCATACTGTACGACCTGCTCGAGCGTGGCCTTGTTAAGCAAACTATCGGATGGCTGATCTTGCGCGGCCATGGGCAGCGCAATAAAGAATCCGCATACCAGCATCAGCCATTGGTACACGGGGCTAATCACGTTTGTAAATCTCCTCCTCATGATAAAATTGATTTTAGTTCTGGTGTCAGTTGCACCTCCGGCATTTCTTCATGAAAGATTGCCTGGTAGATGATCTTTTTTCTGTCTTGCAAAAACTTGCGGTAAGATTGATCGGTCATTCCGTGGATTGACTTCAGGATGGACTTCGCGAGCAGCGGGTAGTTACACATCGCGGAGAGGTTCACCATAAAGTGTTCGGCCGTCATGGCTCCGAGCTTTCCTTTCTTTACTTCGTGGGCGTGCTCCTCCCTGATCAGGTCGGCACTTTTGGTGCGGGCTGGTGAGCAGAGCAAGTTCGCACGTTCGGGGTCTCGGGCTGTTTCCGAAATGATGAAGTTCTCCAGGTACGGGAATTGCAGACCTTGGTCTACGATTGTGTCGATGTAGACGGCGATCTTTTCGCGGAACGAGAGCTTTGAGGTAAGAATAGCGGTTACGCGCGCACGTTTGCGCCTCACGACTTCTTCCAGGATTACGTCCATGAGCTGCTCTTTGGAGCGGAAGTAATAGTGGATGAGGGCGCGGTTAACCTTTGCCTCGTCGGCGATTTCCTGGGTTGTAGCGTCCAGGAAGCCTTTTTGGAAGAATAGGATCTTGGCTTTTTCCTTGATCAGTTCCTCGGTGGCCTGGTCTTTTACCATTGTCATTTTTGTTTAACAAAATTGTTAAACACGTTTGATAACGTGGAAGGTTCCTAGGGAGGATTAATTTTTATGTGTTTTTAATGTGGAGCGGGGCGTAGTTGGGAGGTTGATCATTGACGATTGACCATTGATCATTGCTCATTGTTCATTGCATTGAGGAATCGGATCATTTCAATCGATTGAGCTTGGCGGTCTCGATGCTTTTGAAGAAAATCCGAATCAATTGGTCATTTTCATTGATCAGTTCATCAAGAACCAGCTTGCCAGCAAATTGATTCATCATAATAAGCCGAAGGCACATCTTCGTCTCACGCAGTTCTTTTAAGGCGATGCCCATTTTGTGAATAAAGTCCTTCCTCGACTCTGCACTACATGCTTCACCATACATTAATGACGGAGCCGTCCCCGACCTCGTAATTTGATTCAACAAATGAACACTTGCCGGGCTTCCAGGCATCTGTCTCGTCATTTGCACAATCTTAACACTAAATGTTAAAAGACGATCTTCTAATTCTTGCTGTTTCACCCAACAAAAATCGAAGCATACCTCCATTCATGAAAATTTCGGACGTCCAGAAAACCTTACAATGATCAAATGCAATGATCAATCGTCAATGGTCAATCGTCAATGATCAATCAATCAGCCCCAAACTCTTCATCAAATACGTCGCATTCGTCGACGACGAAACGCCTCTTCGAAGCTTATAATCAAAATAAAGCTGCGATCCCCGAAGCTCGCTCTCAAAACAATAATTTGAATAATGTTGCGGGAACTGCTCCTCTAGCTTGCCCAACACAAGGTCGTGCGTCGCAAGAATAGCAAGACAATTGTAATCTTTCAACTTCTTGAAAAAAGCCAGCGTCCCCATCCTTTTGTCATCCGAATTGGTCCCGCGAAGGATCTCATCCAGCAACACTATATAAGACTCTCCTTTTCCCAACAAGCCCACAATCAACTCAAGCCTCTTCAACTCCGCCCTGAAATAGGACGCATGCTCCTCCAACGAATCCGTGATCCTTATACAAGAGGCAATCGACACAACCGAACAACTGAATTCCTTCGCGCACACGGGCAGACCATTCAACGCCAGCACCAGGTTAAGGCCAACCGTTCTTATAAAAGTACTCTTCCCCGCCATGTTAGAACCTGTAACAATATGGGCTTTCGTCGTTACTCCCAGCTCATAGTCGTTCTTTACCGACTGATCGAAAGGTATGAGCGGATGTCCCATCTCTTTCGCCTTTATAAAAGGGGCGCCAGCGGTCACAACGGCATTCTTAAAGCCGGGATTGTTGAACTTGTAGTTGGCGAGGCTATTGAGCATATCAATGTTGGCCAAAGCCATGATCCAACCATCGACATTCGCACGATACCTGATCCTCCAGCGTTCGATAGCATGAACGTTCCAGATATCAAATAAAAACAATCCATTCATCACCGGACCGACGAGACCATTTAGTCGCTGATCGGCTCGATTTGAAAGATGCGATAGTTCGGCGAAAGCCACCGACGCCCTGGCGACCTTCTCCGCGTGTAACCTCCCCAGGTCGGACGAGAACTCTCGCTTCGCCACCAACTCAAACAGGTCTGCAAACTTTTGAAATAATTTCGTTCTGCTGCCAAATGTTGAAAAGTACTGTTTCAACGGTTTGTCGAAGAACCCACGTACCGTTGAGTTTATGATTATCAATCCAAAAAAATAAAGTGGATAGAATTGCTGAACAATGAACATCCAGGCGATCACAGCAACAGAAACACCCGACGCCAGGCGAGCTATCCATATCCAGCTCGATCGATTTGAAAAAAAATCATCCTGATTGACCCATCGTCGCAGAGCAGGCATATCACCTGGCGTTTCTCCCGACATCTTTCCGATCACTCCCAACCTTTGACGCCAATCGATATCGGGTTCAAGCTCCGCGATGGCGGATCGTCTCCTCTCGATTTCCGGGACATCCTGAAGAAGATTCAGCAAGGTGTCTCTCACCAACTGTCGCCCCTCATGTGTCCCGGTGCGATTGACTGCCTGAAACAGGGAAGAATGTCCAAAGATATCAAGGTCTTCTGCATAAATATGATAGGGAGCCTTGATGTCGTCGCCACCGTCGAATTCCGATTTATCACCATCCAAAAAAGCACGCTCCGAAATATTAAGCGCCAACATGCGTTCGATCACAGCACCTTCATTGAACGCCCTGGCATGTCGCTTGACTTGCAGCGCGAACAAGACAATAAATCCGAGAACGGCAAGCAAAAAGTACGTGGAAAGAAATGTTGATGCTGCTATCGATAAGATGATCATCAGAAATATGATCATGCGGGTCTGCCCGATCTTTTTAACCTTGTGCCTGATTGCCCTGTCGGCTGCCATAAAATGATCTTCGCGTTGCTGATAGTATTTAACCCTGTCGTTCATCCTGCAAATTTGTGGATAACTTTCTCCTGTGCAAAGAACTTAAGGAAGCTTTAAGAATGTTGATCCATCACATAAACCTCAAAACCTCGTAAGCAATGGAACAATCACGAATACTTGTAGACATGGCCTTAAAAGCCTGGAACCAGCAGATCAGTCGCGCTGAAAAGTTCTTCGATGCCCAATCCGACGATGATCTTCAGAAAGAAGTAGCACCTGGTAAGAACCGTCTCTCCTATCTCTTAGGGCACCTCACCTCTTCGAATGATACGATGATGACGTTATTCGGTTTCGGACCGAAGCTGCACGCCTCATACGAAGACGTGTTTTCGAAGAACCCCGATCGTGCTTTACCCCAACCTCCCGCATCCGAGATCCGCCAGGCATGGAGGGATGTTCATTCGGCGCTTGCAAAAAACTTCGAGAAACTATCGGTCGACGAGTGGCTTGACAAGCATACGGCAATGACCGCCGAAGATCTCGCCAAAGAACCTACTCGTAATAAACTGAGTGTTCTCATTAGCCGCACAAACCATGTTGCATATCACATGGGTCAACTAGTGCTCGCGAAGAAATCGTAAAACATCGTATTTTCGCAGCAGTACCCCAACGTATTGCTGCGCATCCTCACCATATTCGCGCTGTTAATTGCATGCTCGACGGCACGCGCCCAGTCAGCTTCGGAGCTGCGTGACTCAGCAGAGTTTTATTTCGAGCGAAGCGATACAAAAAGGGCTATGACCCTGGCCGAGCGCGCACTACAAGCGGGTTATCCCGAACATCCTACTTACGTGCTCATGGGAATGATCTACGAAGAAGAGGGATACCTCGCGAAAGCGCTATACTCATACAGGAAGGCCATAGAACAAAGTGCTCATTTCCGCCCCTGGATGACGAGATGTTACAATGGCATGGCATCCATCCTGACGTCTTATGGCCGGTATGATTCAGTAGAATATTATCTGAACAGAAGTCTGAAGCTTGACTCAACAAGGGCCGGTCTCGTACGTTATTTCCAGGCCAAAGCAAAATACTTACAGGCGAGAAATAAGTATGACGAGGCGTTGAACGCCCTTCACAATGCCCTTGAAAATTGCGAGGAGACAGATAAACGAAACACGGCTGTTATCCTGAGCAGCATTGGTAGTGTTTCTTTCACTCACATCCCTGACAAAAGCATAGCTGAGCGTCATTTCCTTGAATCGAATAAGGTTCTTGATTCGGCAATCCACTACAATATACTGGCGCGCAATTACGGCCGCCTGGCAAATGTTGCGATGAATCTCGGCGATGGAACGAAGGCGAGGAAATGGCTCGAGAGAGCTACGACCATCATAAACCTTTCGAACAATCTGCCTGTGCGTGCTTATATCCTTTCGTCGTGGGCGATATTGTTTTTTGGAGACGGGAAATTTACGGAGGGGTTAGATTCTCAAAAAGAGTCGATCGCTATAAAGCGACAGCTCGGTGGTTCAAGGTCGTTACAAAACGATCTGCTGAACATAGGCGAGACATATATAAAACTAAAAATGTATAGCGAGGCCGAAGCAGCGCTCAACGAAGGAAAGAGTATCAGTAAGGACCTGAACGATCTCGTCTATTTGAAATATTTCTACGAGCAAAACGCGGCCCTCGATTCGGTACGTGGTGATTACAAAGGCGCTTACAGGAATTATAAGATCGCGATAAAGTACAAAGACAGCACATTTTCCGCGCAGCACCTTCGCGATGTTCGCGAGATCCAGGAAAAGTACGAGACCGAACAAAACAAAAAAGTTATCGCCGAAAAAGAACGGGAACTGGAACATCAGAAATACCGGCAAGCGGTAGCTATCAGTGTGACGTCAAGTATAGTGATGATCTCGATTATCGTGCTGATCTCTCTCCAGGCAAGGAACAAAAAGCAACAGAATACATTACGATTACAGGCCATAGTAAAAACCCAGGAAGAAGTACAACAGCGAATAGCACGTGACTTGCACGATGGATTGGTGCAGGTGCTCGGAGCCGCGAAGATGTCGCTACAGTCAATCAGTCCAAATAGCGATATCGACACGCTAAAAAAACATATTCGCAATGCGTCTGACATTATTGATGAAGCTGTTACCGAAGCGCGCTCGATCTCGCACGAGGTCCTGCCCTACTCGTTGATAAAGGACGGATTGATCTCGGCGTTGGACGAGCTGTTTGCAAGAGGGCTTCCTTCGTATGAGTTTAAGCACGAAGAGACCTTTTCTGCAAAGGAACTTATCGTGATCAACATCTATCGCATCGCACAGGAGCTTGTGAACAACGTGCAGAAGCATGCAATCTCGTCGCATGTAGTGATCTCATTGAGATCTCCCGGGCAGAATATCTATTTTGATTTCGCAGACAACGGTCACGGCTTCGATATGACCACGGAAATGAGTGGCGCCGGACTCAGGAATATAAAAACGCGGGCAGAGCTGATCGGTGGTTCGGTGATTATTATGTCCGCCCTGTACAAGGGAACTAAAATAGAACTCTCGGTACCGAAATGAAGCGACCGACACGGATCTTCATTGCAGATGATCACCGACTGATATTAGCCGGCCTGGCGA
This sequence comes from uncultured Ohtaekwangia sp., assembly GCA_964490505.1. Taxonomy (GTDB): domain Bacteria; phylum Bacteroidota; class Bacteroidia; order Cytophagales; family Cyclobacteriaceae; genus ELB16-189. The sequence continues at coordinate 145,432 of CAZBCP010000010.1, forward strand.
CATTGATCGAGAGTGTCGAGGGGTTTGAGCTCGCTGGTAAATTCAACTCCGGAACGGAAATGATCGAAGGCCTGGAGAAGATCGTTCGTCTTCCGGATATCTGTATCGTTGATATTGAAATGCCGGGCATGGATGGCGTTGAGACGGTTAAAGCAATCAGGCAGCGGTTCCCTAAACTTAAGGTGATGGCGCTGACGATGCACGACGAATGGCATTTTGTCAATAAGATGATCGCCGCAGGTGCAGATGGATACCTGCTTAAGAATGTGGAGCGCGATGTATTCATCGAGACTGTTAATAAAGTACTGTCGGGAGTGCCTTTCGTTACCGAAGGATTGTCGACAAAGAAATCAGAAACGACGGGAGATCTGACCGATCGTGAGAAGGATATTCTCCGAAGGATCGCACAGGGAAAGAGCAATAAGGAGATCGCCGACGAATTATTTATCAGTGCACGAACAGCTGATACACACCGGACGAATATTAAACGAAAGCTTCGATTGACTACGCTCTCGCAGCTTATACACTATGCGAGAGAGAAGGGGCTGTAGGGTCAACGTTCAGGGTTCAACGTTCAGGGTTTTCGTTGCCGCAACCTTAGAACGTTGAACCTCGAACGCTGAACCCTACGGGAATCACCGTATTATCTCATTTTCCGCCCCGATTTCGCCTTCCGAACGTCACATTGGTCGCCGATTCCAGTTTAAATCCCGTAGAAAAAACCAACAATTCAGTTTTATGCAGAAGTTATTCGTTTCGCTCCTTGCAGCGCTATTCCTTATCGGTTGCGGGCAGGACGATACACCCGTGGAAACGACCGGCAGCGTGTCGTTTATCGTAAACGGATCCGGACTTGGCGCGGGTAAGGTGGCAGGTCTCACACCGGAAAAAGTCGTCGTAAGCGTTGAAGATCAAGATGGAAAAGTGATCCTTGACAACAAAGTATTCGATCTTACCTTCAGAGACCAGGCATATTCCACCGAGGCACAGCAGTTCACGAAAGGCGAATATGTTGTCACAAAATATCTCGTCATCTCTGCTTCGACAGCAGCCTATGCCGCGCCGAGGGTCGGTGCGGAGAAGGCCGGACTTATCGACAAACCGCTTCCGTTCGGATTCAGTGTGTCCGGTAGCAAGGAGAGTCTCGTTACGCCGGGTATCATAGGCATTTCGGCCCAGGATCAACCGGAGCTCTTCGGCTATAACGACTTTGGTTATGATCTACCATCGTCGCAAGATTTTTTCAATGTTCGCGTGAAGCTCGAAATGATACTTGGTGGTATTTATTACCCAAACATCGACGCGCCCTTTACAGTGAAGGGCTTCGACGCGACGGACAAAGAAGTTTGGAGGGACAATTACAACTACACAGGGCCCGAAGAAAACGATCTTCGCATAAAGGATGGATTTCATCATTATTCCATCGAGGTATCGAAGTGGGGAAAGACACTCAGCCAGATCTACACGCGCACGTCGCTCTGGGAACGGAGAGTGCGCGAAGGCGAAGTCCCGAATACGCAGGTTTTCCAGGCGGAAGTAGAGCCGAGAAAAGTTGCAAGCACTGTAACATCATGGTCGCAGGTAATTGATGGCCAGACCGTGATGAAACCCGTTTCCAAAACCACCTACGAATATAACGACGGACGCGTGTCGCTGATCCGGTCCTTTGCGTGGGATGACAAAACAAACAAGTTTGTCGATAATACCGAGAGCGAATTTATTTATAACGGAAACGAGTTGGAGAGGATCCGCACATACAATACAGGTAACAACACCTCGTATGCCGAAGACGTGTATACTTACGACAACGATGGCTTTGTGACGCACATCCAGCATAAGGGCGAAGGTCTTACTACCGAAGTTGACCTCGTTCATCTCTATAGCGACAGAGTTGTAAAGGCCAGTTACAGGCTTTCGAATGGCAATGGCTTCGAATATGAATTCGTGAATGAGAATGGAAGTATGAGATCGGACAAGACAACGCGTGGTTCCACTCTTTGCAGCGAAGCAACATATACGTCCGACAAGAATATCAATCCACTGAAACATCTCGGCTATACCGATTACCTGATGCGAAACTATTCGATCAGCAACAGGCTTACGGAGTCGGCGAACTATGTGGGATGTGCATTCCCGTCGCTTGTGGCAGAATCATACAGCTACGCTTATACCGAAGAAGGTTATCCTGTAAGGGCGACCACACACTTCAAGGGAACGGAGGCCACGACCGAAGTGGAATACACCTATAACTGATACACGCCAACCCGTTTAGGAGGCGCCCGGGTGGTAAACATGCTGTTGCCACAGGGCGCCTTTTTCTTTTATATTGGGTTATGAGACCGCCGCTGCAAAAGTCGCCGATTTCGCAGGAGCACGCTTTCGTGATCAGGCATTTGAAAGAAACGTTTTTCGATCCCAACTGGCATTTTCATTCGGAGTACCAGGTATTCGTGGTGCTTGAAGGCACTGGAACAAAGTTTATTGGCGATCATGTGAGTCCTTTCAAACCGGGTGAAGTGGTTGTGACGGGGCCGAATCTGCCTCATCTATGGCGCAGTGATCACGAATATTTTGAGTCGAAGGGATTGATGACGGAGGGGATCGTGATCTATTTTAACGAGAACTTTCTTGGAAATGAATTCCTCCACAAGACCGAGATGCATCGCATCCGCCAATTGTTTGCCAGAGCAGCGAGAGGAATAGAGATAACGGGCAAGACCCGTGAAACGGTACGGAAGATGATGACTGACCTGATGGGACAGAAAGATTTCGATGGTGTACTGATGTTGCTGCAACTATTGAATGTGATCTCCTCTACCACCGAATACAGATTATTGTCGAGCCAGGGTTATTCGAATAATTTGCGCGATACGGATACAGAGCGGATGAACAAGGTGCATGAATTCGTGATGAAGAGATTTCGTGAGAAGATCACCCTGGATGAAGCAGCTGCAGAAGCGAATATGTCGCCGACGTCGTTCAGTCGTTATTTTAAGAATCATGCGAACAAAACGTTTTCGCATTTTTTGACGGAGATAAGGATCGGTTACAGCTGCAAGTTGCTGCAGGAAAGCGAGTCGGCGATATCGGATGTATGTTATGCGAGTGGTTTCAATACGCTGTCGAATTTCAACAGGCATTTTAAATCATTGACAAAGTATACACCATTGGAGTATAAGAAGATCTATTCGGGACAGTGATGCGGTTAACTGTGATCTCGCTTAGATGGCGGGCATTGCGTAGAACCTCGCTAACGCATGCACGTCGTAGCCTAAGACGCGACGACACCCGAAGGATTATTTTAAAAGTCCTTTTAAGAATTTTAATCCCTCCGAGGCAAACTCATCCTGGCTGGGGGCAAGATTTCGCCAGATACAAACCGCGCCTGCAAGCTCCTTGATCTCAGGAGTAAAACTTTCGATCGAAACGCACCCTTTATAATTGATCCGCTCGAGGCCTTTCTTAAACGACTGCCACGGCGTTTGCCCGGTACCCGGCGTACCACGGTAATTTTCTGAAACCTGGACGTGCACAAGATGCTCGCCTGCGGTAACGATCGCCTGTTCGACGTCGCGTTCTTCTATAGACATATGAAATCCATCGAGAAGGATCTTTGCGGAAGGATGATTGATATCGCGCACGAGACGAACGACATCTTCCGCGGTGTTGATCAGGTCTGTTTCAAAACGATTGAGTGGTTCGAGAGCAATTTGAACTCCGTAATTCTCGGAGATCTTACAGACCTTCCGGAGATTGGTAACGGCTCTCTCCCATTCGACCTTCCGTTGTTCGGGCGGCAGCATTCTCGCCTTGCCAACCGATGAGTACATTGGCCCTGCTACAAACTTGGCATCCCATTCATTGCAGAGCTCGAAACACTGAACGACATAGTCGATACAGTTTTTGTGTACTGCGGGATCGTCGTGTGTGAGGTCGCGTGTCGGACCGAAAGCTGCGCAGAGGATAGGTTTCAGTCCGAATTCATCGAGGGCCTTCTTCACTTCTTTGCCGTCGATGAGTTCGGGATATTCGACGGGTATTTCTACCGCATCGAAACCAATTGATTTGATCCTGGAAAAGAGTGAGACGGTTTCGGTCTTGAATGGAGATGTCCAGAGCCAGGTGCTTACGCCGAATGTTATCATTAGAATACTAATGTAACAAACATAAATTATTCGTTTAGTTATTCCGATTTGACCCAGTGATCATGAATGCCTTCTTCGCGGAGGCGCTTGAGAAACATTGCGTGAAGCTCGAGGGCGGTTACTTTGAAAGGTGGAGCGAGTCGTGAGAATGTTTTTACGCCTGGGCCGCGGTTGCCTTTTTCGATTCGATAGATATAATCACGGCTATAGAAACTGGCGGCGGCGAGCTGCTCCTGCGTGAGGCCGGCCTTGTTGCGCAGGGTGTAGACAATTTCTCCGAATATTGCTTCAGCAGTGATCGCCACCAGGGCAATCTATAGGGAGAATAAAAAAATCCGTGCCGACTAAAGTCGTAGTTCTTCATGGCTTCTTTGAAAAGGTCGATTTTTGTCGTTCGGACCTTGTTTTCAGGACTTTGATGATACCACGAGTTTGAAGAATTAGATGCCAAATACAAAGAATAATGCCTGCCCCGGCGAGGCAGCTAATAAAGATATTGATCGGTACCATTGTCGTTACGGGTTAGTGGTGGAACTTCTGGTGTTTCCTCTTCCGGATCGCCGGCAAGCCAATAGTATATTGCGCCAACCAGGAAATCCACAACCGCGAGGGCGCCGACAACATTGGCGAGGTATTCGTTTAAGAGTTCATGAGTCATGACGTCGAGGTTTTAGCGGTGAATGTTTTTTCTTTTGAAGTGTAATATTTACAAGCACAATGAAAGCCAGAACGCAACTAATAAAGACGGTTAGTGGAAATGGTATAAAGGGTTGAAAATGCCCGAATGCCAAACCGATCCCAAAAACAACCAGTGCTACCATGGAAAAAAACGGCGTTAACTTACTCCCGTGATACCGACTTCGCCGAGTGTTCCAAATAGTAAGGTTTGAAATACACATTGAGATCCCCATAAATATCAGATCATTCATTTTTATATAAGCTCCCATCGTGCCTGGCAAAGGCGTTGTGCCTAGCGCAAGCATCAGTGTTACAATGAAGGGCAAACTCGAAGGCAACAGCGCGAACGCTATCCACTCCCCGACATCTACCCCGTCGAATAGTTTTTTGAAAATAAGCATGGGCCGAACCGTTTAATTAAAAACAGCCCAGCCCAACACAACAGAAAGATACGGTGCCGCCAGCCTGATGTCGCCGAAAGACGTGAATTGATGGCGAGAATGTCAGGAAAACCTGAAAAGGCTTGGCGGTATACTTACTCTAATTAGGACGCAACAAGTTGATTTTCACTCGCATACTCATAACAAACCTGGCGAATGCCTTCCTCCAGCGAGATCTTCGCAGACCACCCCAAACTGTTGATCTTCGAAGTATCCAACTGCTTCTTGGGAGTTCCATCCGGGTAGGTCGTATCAAACACGATCTCTCCTTCGTAACCCACTTCGTTCTTGATCAAATATGCCAGGTCGCGGATCGACAAGTCCACACCGGTTCCAACGTTAATGATCTCCGGACTATCATAATTGTTCATCAGGAACACGCATGCATCCGCAAGATCGTCGACATGCAGAAACTCACGCTTCGGCGTGCCTGTACCCCACACCTTTACTTCCGGAGCATTATTTTTCTTAGCGTCAAACATTTTGCGGAGCAACGCAGGAAGGACATGCGAATTCTTCAGATCATAATTATCATTCGGACCATAGAGATTGGTCGGCATGAGGCTGATGAAATTACAACCATACTGGCTGCGATATGCCTGGCACATCTTTATACCAGCGATCTTCGCAATGGCATAGGGCTCGTTGGTCGGCTCCAGGAAACCACTCAGCAATGATTCTTCTTTCAAAGGCTGCGGAGCGAACTTGGGATAGATACAGGATGATCCGAGGAACAACAGCTTCGATACGCCGTGAACGAATGATTGATGGATCACGTTCGATTGGATCATCAGGTTGTCGTAAATGAACTCGCCACGATTAGTGTCGTTGGCATGGATCCCTCCAACCTTTGCGGCGGAAAGGAAGACATAGTCGGGCTGTTCCATTTCGAAGAACCTTGCAACCTGCGCCTGATCGCGCAAGTCGAGCTGACTGGAGTTCCTAAGAACAAAATCGTCGTAACCGAGCTGCTTCAGCTTGCGATAGATCGCCGATCCCACCATCCCCTTGTGTCCGGCAATAAATATCCTTGCGTGCTTCTCCATTTTCTAAAATTCGTTTGTGGTTACTACTACGTCAATACCATTTTTAACGAGAACCTTATCGCGGCTAACCGCCTTGAGGTCTGCCTCCATCATATCGTCTACGAGACCATCGAGGTCGTATGAAGGTTCCCAGCCTAGTTTCCTCTTCGATTTTTCAGGATCGCCGATCAACAACTCAACTTCCGTGGGACGGAAATATTCTGAGTCAACAGCGACCACGACGGTGCCCGGCTCGACATAATAGTCAGGATTACTGCACTCCACCACACGAGCGACTTCATCCACCCCAGTTCCTTCGAACGACACTGTAATACCGACGTGCTTAAATGCTTTGTCGACAAAGTCACGAACGGAAGTCGTAACTCCGGTCGCGATCACGAAATCTTCCGGTGTTTCCTGCTGGAGGATCAACCACATTGCCTTTACGTAGTCCTTTGCGTGGCCCCAGTCGCGCTTGGCGCTCAGGTTACCGAGATAGAGCTTGTCCTGCAGGCCCATTGCGATACGAGCTACTGCGCGGGTGATCTTCCTGGTTACAAATGTTTCACCACGCAACGGTGATTCATGATTGAAGAGAATACCATTGCAAGCGAACATATTATATGCCTCGCGGTAGTTCACTGTGATCCAGTAAGCATAGAGCTTTGCAACTGCGTAGGGTGAACGAGGATAGAATGGTGTAGTTTCTCTCTGTGGGATCTCCTGCACCAGGCCGTATAGCTCCGAAGTGGAAGCCTGGTAGATCTTTGTCTTTTTCGCCAGGCCGAGCAGGCGAACCGCTTCGAGAATGCGAAGGGTGCCGAGACCATCTGCGTCAGCAGCGTACTCGGGCATGTCGAAACTTACCTTCACATGCGACATAGCGCCAAGATTGTAGATCTCGTCGGGTTGTACTTCCTGGATGATCCGAATAAGGTTGGATGAATCGGTGAGATCGCCATAATGAAGCTTAAAGCGAACATCTTTTTCATGTGGATCCTGGTAAAGGTGATCAATACGTTGGGTATTGAGTAAGCTACTGCGGCGTTTTACACCGTGCACCATGTAGTCTTTTGACAACAGGAGTTCGGCAAGATATGACCCGTCCTGCCCAGTGATCCCTGTAATTAAAGCCGTCTTTCTGTTTATCATTCGATTGCGCGTTTATATTTTATTAACTGTGATTAAATAAGGACAATTCTAGGGCTGAAAATGGCTTTAGCACAATCAGAAAAGTCTCAAATTCCCATGATTGTTATCATTGGTTAAGGACGCGATAGGCAGGAAAATTGCAGCTGGATTTTTACTAAATGATGGCTATGGAGGGCAGAGATTACAATTCGTTCGCCAAAGTGATGATCTTTATCATCGACTGTTGGCTTATACACCTTGCGTTTGAGCTGGTAAAGTACCAGGGTATGGATCTGGGAATGCCGGAGATACAGTTCACGACATTTTACCTGGTATTCAGTCTCACCTGGATCGCGTCCGGTTTCCTGAATAAAATTTATCGTCTCGATTCAATCAGTATAGTGCAGATCATTAGCGTCAATCTCGTTAATGCTTTCCTCACACATATTATACTGATGATACTGTTGTTCTTTACATTCAATGTATTCGCAGTACAAACAAAGACTTTAATATGGCTTTACGCCCTGTCGATCATACTTATAACCGGTACTCGTATCGCTTATAAACTTGTTCGCAAATACCTTGAGTTCTCCGGCTTCGAAACACGCAACGTCGTAATCGTTGGCATTACGGGTTCCGGAAAGGCACTCCACGATTTCTTCGTAGCAAATCCTTCGAATGGATATCGCTTCAAAGGGTTCTTCCATAATGAAGAGATCCCTTCGTATAAGCACCTGACCATCGGAAACTTCGATCAGATAAAAGAATACTGTATAAAGAACGGTATCGACGAGATCTACTTCGCGCTGCCACTTACGCATCAGCACCTGCTTCGTGAATTGTCTCGTTTCGCCGACGATCAGCTGATCCACTTCCGCATAGCACCTGACTTCAGCCAGATCGCCAGCAATGGCAATACTTTCATGGTAAATTCCGTGCCAGTGCTCACTACACGTCGTCAGCCGTTAGCTCACCTGGCCAATTCTTATCTCAAGAGAACTTTTGATATTGTTTTCTCACTGCTTGTAATATGTACCATTTTCCCCATTGTGATGCCCATCATCGCACTGGCGATCAGGTTGGATTCGGAAGGACCAATATTCTTTAAACAATTGCGTCCCGGTAAGCGGAACAAGCTGTTCGAGTGCTACAAGTTCCGTACTATGAAAGTGAACAACAACACCGAACTGCAGGCTTCGAAAAACGACTCACGTATAACCAAGGTGGGCGCATTCCTTCGCAAGACCAACCTCGACGAGCTTCCACAGTTCTTTAATGTACTGTTTGGTAATATGTCGGTTGTCGGACCTCGTCCCAATCTCATCACGCACCTCGAACAGTATTCGAAGAGCATGCCTTCGTACAAGATCCGTCACTTTGCAACACCTGGAATTACCGGGTATGCACAGGTAAACGGCCTCCGCGGTGAGACCCGTGAGCCCGGCTCGATGGAAAAGCGTGTTGAATACGACGTTAACTATCTCGAGAACTGGAGCCTCATGCTCGATCTCAAGATCATTTGGCTTACAGTGTGGAACATGGTGAAGGGCGATAAGAAGGCTTACTAAGAGGGTCTGCTAATCAAATGAAAACACAATCGGTATTAGGTTCGGTCATCACGCTGGGATCGTATTCCAGCTTTCTCGATCGGATCATAGAACTCGGACGCCAAAGAATTCCATCGTATGTATGCTTCGCAAACGTTCACATGGTTGTGGAAGCCAGCCGCGACGCTTACTTCAAAAAGGTGGTGAACCAGGCCACGATCGTCGCTCCCGATGGCAAACCGCTGTCGGTATTCCTGAAGCTCTTTCACGGAATTAAACAGGATCGCGTTTGTGGAATGGATATCCTTCCCGACCTGTTGAAGCGTGCAGAAGTTGCCGGCCGATCGGTTTACTTCTACGGTGGCGAACAACATTGCCTGGACCTTATAGAAGCGAAAGCAAAGAAAGAATTCCCAAAGCTGAAGATCGCGGGCCTGTACTCGCCTCCGTTCCGACAGTTGAGTGAGGAAGAGAAGGCTGCCGACATCGACCGCATTGGCAAATCGGGCGCCGACCTGGTGTTCGTCTCTTTGGGCTGTCCGAAACAGGAGAAATGGATGGCCGAAAGCGTTAAGAAGCTCAACGTATGCTTCCTTGGATTGGGCCAGGCATTCAGTGTGTATGCGGGTCTCGAAAAAAGACTACCCAGGTGGATGAGGGCGCTCGCTCTCGAGTGGGTATACAGGCTTGTTCAGGAGCCGAAGCGCCTCTGGCGCCGGTATCTCTTTACAAATGCAGAATTTCTCAGGATGACAGTCAAGTACGCGATGTCGCGGTGACCCACTGATCGTAGGGCTTGCGAATGAGGCGCTTGATCTTACCAGCCACAATAAACGGGAACACCTTCGTATAGTGACTTAGCAGTACCGATGCACAGGAAAACAACCCGAGCATCATCTTCGACACGATATTCAACTTCGCGTACTGGGGCGACAGCAATACAACTTCCGCCAGCGCATCGATCGCTATAGTCGCATGGGGGAAGTTTGCGGAGAACCACGATGCGCCGATCACCTCTGCGTAGTTCTTCATGTTCACCGACACTCCACCGAACTTCTTGTTGTAGCCATGCATATCGAGATGTTTGATCTTGCCTGTGAATGCTACGCTGGCAACGAAATGCCAATCGTCACCGATGCGATTTCTGAGCGGGATAGATTGTGCGAGACGGCGATTCATCATCCCATAGACCATAGCGCCATACATTACTTTGTAGTAGTAATTGATGACACGCAGGTACGGAGAACGCTGGTCAAGCGAGAGATCCTTCTCCACCAGCACAAGCTTGTTACCCTGCCAGTACTTTACTTGTCCTGCGACCAATGCGTAGTCCGGGTTGCTGGCTAAGAAGTCCACATACTTTTTTAGGATGCCGTGAGCCAAAGTGTCGTCATCGGCGATCCACAGGAAGTAGTCACCGGTTGCTTTCTCGAGTACATAGGAATAGTTGGCAGTCACGCCGCGATTGACGGGCTGCCTGTAATACTTTACGACGTCGGGGTGTCGTTGGGCGAGGCCTGTACAGATCTCCTCAGTATCGTCGGTTGAGGCATTGTCTGAAATTATTACTTCCAGGTTTTCATAGTCCTGGTTGAATATCGATGTAATTGCTTTTAAGATCTTCCGACCGCCGTTATACGTTGGCAGTCCGATACTAACTTTTGGTAAAGTATTTTCTCCACCTCTCCCCTGTCGCCGTTTCATAACACATTCTTAGATACATCTTAAGGATGAGGAAGATCTTTTTCTAAAAAGTAAAATTTCATTCTCATCCCCGGATCGCCATTAGTTCTAGGCGCCCTCCATTTCATGAATAAGTTTACCTTTCCACTTCGTGGGCGTTGCATGCTTCAACGCGATCGCCCGGTTGTAGATCGTTAATAATAAATTATAGTTTCTTTCCGGTGTATAATACTTGAGGTACGTGGCGCGTGCTCTCTCGGAGATCGCATCTACGTCAACATTTTCGTGCATCACATCTTCGATACAACGAACGAGATCGCGCTCGCGGCCAGGCTCGAACAACAGACCATTGACTTTATGATGGATTAGTTCCTTCATAGCACCGTGATTTGAGGCGATCACCGGAGTGCCCGCCGAAAACGCTTCGATCATCGTCAACGGCAGGCCTTCATACCACAACGATGGAAATACCAATGCCGCGCAGGCCTTCATGTGACTGATAACCGTAGTCTTGTTCTGTGGACCGAGATATACGACGTTGGGATTCATCCGCGTATGTTCGATAACTTCCTGCTGCAACGGCCCATCGCCGATGATGATCAACCTGAATGGCGAGATCAGCGCCGCCTGCAACAGTGTCCTTAGTCCCTTCTCCTCAACAAGTCGGCCTACAAACAAAAAATGGTCACGGCGACGTGCCGTTCCCATACCGCAGTCCTGTACGGAGTTGGGTTTAACCAACACTTTCTCGACCGGAAGCGACATTCGTGCATTCACAAACTTGTCTTTTGCGAATGATGTAAGAGATATATAGAAATCTACCTTATTGCGCCACGTTCCAATGGCATGATGAAATGCGATCCCAAAAGCAAGTATCGCCGTCTCGATCACAGAATTACGATACACTCCCTTTATTACAGCATCCCACGGGAATACGGAAGTAAGGCTCTTCTCATAGATAAAATTCTTGTGAAATAACGTTGCGCTTGGACATATCATGCGAAAGTTATGCAGTGTAAGTACAACAGGAACTTTATATCTGTTCGCGACCCAGAAGACCGCGGGTGATACCAATGGCACGAAGTTGTGCACATGAATCACATCGGGTTTAAAGGTTTCTATTTTTTTCCTGATCACCTTCGCCGAAGATGGATTATAGATGAACTTCAGTCCGTTCAGGCATTTGTTCCAGAACCCGTTGATCACGGAGTTGTCGAACACCAGTTCTTCTACGTGGTGACCGAAGCCGGCTAACAGGTCGCCTTCCGTCCTGAAGACCCCGTCTTCGCCACCTGCCTGCTTGTACTTATTATGGATCAAAAGTATTTTCATCTAACTCGATATTAAAGCCCAATCAATAGTTTAGCCTCGATCAATTTTTTTATTGCAACCTCTACGATCTCGTATTCAATGCCTGATTTCTCGCAGATGTCGAGTGTAGTATGAAAGCCATCGGAATAGTTCAAAACCCACAACATGGCCATTTGCACGTCTTTACCGGAATGATCGCCTCCAACGTGATTGTATAAACCTCGCTTTCCAAGCTGGGGCTCACACTTTGGATTCACATTCAGATATCTTCTATTGGCATCCAGCATGTGAAGTATTGTCTTATAAAGATCGAGCGACTCCTTCAACGCATCTTCAGTTATGAGATCCATATTGTCGCCCGATGTGTGGTACTCGGGATATTCGGCCCACGATGTGCGGGTAAGACAACCCACTGGCAAATTGAAGCCAGGTGAACAAAATTGTCTTTCATCGTATCCGTAAGGAGTGAAAGGTCTTATTTCATGTGGCACTCCACGAAGTTTCAATGTTTGTTGTACAACGTGATCGATGTCTGCAGTGCCCTGTCTCGTCTTCTTGTAGGTAAATGCACCGGGACGCCCGAGCAACGACGCTATGAGTCCGTGCTTAATGAATTTGGTTCTTCTCTCGTTCAGGGAAAGCCATGTGATAGCGCCTATCGTTCCAGGTATGAACAGGAATCGATACGAATAACGGTGTCTCTTCGAAAAGAGCTCCTTTGCGAGGAAGGCCGCTACTGCAATACCCGAAAGGTTGTCGTTAGCCAGCGACGGATGACAGATGTGTGTCGAGATCAGTACCTCGTCGGATGTTTCGCCGGGGATGAAGAATTCTCCGAACGTCATATATCCCTTGTCCAACGTTGAATCTATGAACACCTCATAATTGTCCTCCGGCAGATCATTCAGTTGATTGAATGAAATACAAAAGCCCCAATTCTCCTGGTAGTACGAGGTGCGATAAGGAATGAGATCGGGTTGAGATTCGATCGTATATAAGTGTTCCTTCAGCTCCGATAGAGAAACGGTCTTATGGACCGGTGCGCTGTAACTGAGGATATGAAGGCTTGAGTTAGCGAAGTCGACGATCTTTTCGCCGTTGCTGTTCTTGATCCAGGCCTCGCGGATGTTCCATTCTTTTGGAACATCCCAGTCGAAGACCTGCGTGCCGGTGGGGATCTCGTATCGGTCGATCGGTATGATCTCTGAAATAATGTCAAGTGTTTTACGGACTCCATTGCCGGTAATGCTCCGGCAGATCGGGAAGAGTCGCCCGATCAGGTCCATCATTTTTTGTCCGTCGCTTGTCCTGGGGATTTCCACCGGGACGGTGGGCACGGGCTTCTCTATTGTATATACATCGGTTTCCATGGGTCAGGCGTCAAACGGGCAAAACATATAGATCGGGATAGTTTCTGTCTCTTTCCGCCTGAGTCGTGACCTGGAATGGTAAACTGATGTCGAATGCGGGGTCGTCCCAACGGAAACCGTATGCCGACTCTGCATGATGATACTCCGTCATCTGGTAGCACACCAGGGAGTTGTCGCGCAGTGTCAGAAATCCGTGAGCAAACGACTTGGGGACATAAAGAGCAAAGCCATTTTCGGCCGACAGCTCTACTTTAATATACTCTTTGAATGTCGGCGAGTCAGGGCGCAGGTCGACAATGTAATCCAGTATCGCTCCGCTAACACAGCTCACCAGTTTTTCTTCCTGGTAAGGGGGCGCCTGGAAATGCATACCCCTGAACGTGCCTTTGTTAACGTTGTAAGAAATGTTGCATTGAACAACGTTTGGATTCAGACCGTGCTCAATAAACTCTTTCTTACAAAATGTTCTTGCAAAATATCCCCGCTCATCTTCATGCCGTTCAGGCTTGATGAGAAATGCGCCTGATAACTTTGTTTCTACGAATACCATAACTCCAACAACAACAATCTTACACTACCACCTTATTCATATAAAACCCTTCCGCATATCGCGTTGGTGAAGCAGACTCCACCCCCCTTATCCGCATTAATGAAAGGAACGTCTCGCGATCGAACCATTGCTTAGTCGACTGCGACGGGTAACCATCAACAATATAGTCGGCCTTTTGCTCCGCCATATCGGTTGGTATGATTACGAACACATTAGGGTGACCGAGGTCTCCCTCATACTTTGGAATCTCATATTCCAGGATCGTATGATCGCGGAACGTGTTCCATGTAAACTCCGCCAGTATCTTATGGTCCTGGTGGCGATCGTGACGCGCATGCGTAAACACGACGTCAGGTTTAAATGACTTAAGCTCTTCGAAGTGGCGTTTAATTTCGGCACCTGCGAAGGGCAAGTGTCCGTCCTGGAATTCATAGATCAGGACTTCTTTCCGGGTAAGACCATCGAGAAAAACGTGAGCACATTTCCTTGCCTCGTCGGCCCGCAGGGGATTCGAAGAAAAGATCACCCATTTAACCGAGTGTACTTTGTACTCTTTTATCAGTCGCATGATCGTTCCACCACAACCTATTTCTATATCGTCGCAATGAGCGCCCAATAACAAAAGGCGTAAGCCATCGGGGCGTTCACTTAATTTGAATGGTAACATCCTGGGAGATATCTATTCTACTGGCAATTCTTTATGCTGATACCTTCAGCGTACTTTTCTTCTTCCAGACCTCCCAGGGTGTGTCGCCCTTAGAGTGCATGTCGTCCAGCATTTGTTTTTCCTTGAATGTATCCATCGGTATCCACGTTCCATTGAATGTATGTACACCGAGGTCATTCTGTCTCAATAGCTTCGGCAGTGCATCATCCACAAGGTCTTCACCTGGACTTAAATAGTTGAATATCGATTTGTTGAAGATGAAATAACCGGCGTTCACCCACATGCCTGAATTAGCCAGCGTTGTTATCTCTTTAACCGACTTGTTGCCCTCGTTGAGTTGAACCACGTGGAAGCTGCGTGTAGGTTGGGTAACCATGAACATGGCTGATTTCCCTTGTTCGTGGAAGTTGGCCACCATCTCATCGAGCGGGAGATCCGTGAGTGCATCAGAATAGTTTGCAAGAAAATATTCCTCGCCGTCGAGATATTTTTTGACTGCCAGCAATCGCTCACCGAGTGTGGCATTGATGCCGGTGTCGGCAAAAGTGATCGTCCAGTCGTCTATGTCCTTGTTGATCAGATTTACATAGTTGCCGCCTTTGGCATATACGAAATCGTTGGAGGTATACTCGTTGTAATTAACGAAGTAGTTCTTTATAACATCACCCTGGTAGCCAAGACACAATACGAAGTCTTTATGTCCATAATGTGCATAGTACTTCATGATATACCATAGTATCGGACGATATCCGATGGGGACCATAGGCTTTGGTATTTTTTCCGAAAATTCACGGAGCCTCATTCCCTGTCCGCCGCAAAACAACACCACTTTCATAAACTCTTAAAACTTTTATCTGGTTAATGGATTCTGCTGTGAATTTCACTCGTTAGCAGAAGTCATTCAATGACATATTTGGCGGGAGATAAAGACTTAGATCATCGGAAAAAAAATCGCCCCGTTTTTGCGGGGCGATAAGATTACACAAGTTCACTATATGGTTCGTAGATGGTCACCTCCGGGATGGGGACGACAAACTGGCCGCCCCACTCCCTTATATAAGAGAGCGATTCCATGATCTCCATCCTCAAATTCCATGGCATTATGAAAACATAATCGGGTTTGGTCTCTCGGATCTTGTCTGGAGAAAAGATCGGTATGTGAACGCCGGCCATATAACATCTGTGTTTTCGCGGATTACGGTCGACTGTGAAGTCGATAAAGTCTGTACGGATACCACAGTAATTAAGAAGCGTAGCAGCCTTGCCAGGAGCGCCATAACCGACGATGGTCTTTCCCTTTCTTTTCGCTGTGATCAAAAACTCGAGAACATTCCACTTTGTGTTCATCACTTTTTCGGTGAAGTCGGAGTAGAATGCCATGTCGGTAATGCCTGCCTCGTGTTCGCGGGCCAGCAATGCAGGTACGGAACGCGAGATCCTCTTCGTGGCATCTTCGCGGTGCTTTGCATAGATCCTCAAAGATCCGCCATGGGTCGGAAGCTCCTCCACGTCGAACAAGATCAGATCGTGATGTGAGAAGATCCTGTTCACTGTTGTGAACGATAAGTATGAAAAATGTTCGTGATAAATAGTATCGAACTGGTTGCCTTCGATCAGCTTCAGCAAATGAGGGAACTCCATGGTGATCACACCATCAGATTTCAGGAATGCCTTCATCGCCGAAACGAAGTCGTTGATGTTCGGTACATGCGCGAGCACATTGTTTCCGATCAACAGATCGGGTTTTCCATATTTTCCAACCAGCTCTGGAACAACTGCGTTGCCGAAAAACTTCGACTCCGTTCTGATACCCTTCTCGCGCGCTGCATTGGCCACCGTGTGAGCAGGCTCGATCCCGAGAACAGGTACCTGCTTTGCTTTAAAGAACTGAAGGAGGTATCCATCGTTACTTGCTAGTTCTGCAACCAGGCTTCCTTTACCGATATCGAAACGGCTCATGATAAACTCTGTATATCGTTTCGAATGGTCGAGCCACGAATCCGAATAGGAAGAGAAATAAGAATAATCCCTGTAGATAACTTCCGGACTCACGAATTCTTCGAGCTGTACCAAAAAGCATTCAGGGCACACATACACGTGAAGCGGATAAAATCGCTCCATCTCGTTTTCCTTTCCCGGCTTCACAAAATCTTCGCACAAAGGAGACATACCCAGGTCGACAAATGTCTGGGTAAGTGGAGTGTTACAAAATCTACAGTTCATTGTTGTTAGTGATTGATTAAAACCTCTTTCTTCTGGAGTTTCTCATGTCCGTTCTCATACTTGCGTATCTGGCTTAACGTCAGCTCCACTAACTGTGCCGGATCGTCCATGATAAGTTGGGCCTGTTTGTACCACTCTATAGTGGCCGCTATTGTTTGCTTAAAGTCCCATTTAGGTTCCCAGCCCAGCTTGTGAAAAGCCTTGTCGCTCGACACATGCAGGAGTTTAGCTTCATGATTGGCTCTCTCGTTCCTAAGTTGGTGCCATGATCCTTCGCCCCAACATTCGAGCACTTCCTCGACGAGCGCTTTCACGTTCCTGTTGGAATTTACATTGGGTCCAAAGTTGAACGCGCTGCAATACTCTGCATTCGTTGGATGCTGTAGCATTTTCACACCAAGCGTGAGATAACCGGCGAGTGGCTCGAGCACGTGCTGCCATGGCCGTGTGTGATTTGGATTGCGTACAACGATGCTCTCTCCGGCTGTCAGGAACCGGATACAATCGGGAATGATACGGTCGACAGCATAATCGCCACCACCGATCACATTTCCGGCTCGCACAGACGCAAGTCGTACGCCGTGTTCGTGTACCCGCGAAGGATGAAAGAACGAATTACGCCAGCAATTCACCATGATCTCAGCTGCACCTTTGCTTGCTGAATAAGGATCGTCACCGCCGAGTTCATCGGCTTCGCGATAACCATAGATCCATTCCTGGTTGCGATAGCACTTGTCGGATGTGATGATAACGATCGCTGCAGGGATGCCTGCTTGCCTCACGGCTTCCATTACATGTGCCGTACCGAGTGTATTTATTTCAACTGTTTCAAGGGGAGATGCATATCCTTGCCCAACGAGAGATTGAGCAGCAAAGTGGAAAATCACATCTGGCCTGATCCTAAAAATCGACTTCGACAGTTGCGTGAAGTCGCGAATATCAGCCGTCTGATGCTGCAGTACGTCTTTCAATTGCAGCAGATCGAACATCGCAGGGTTGCCAGGCGGCGGCATAGAATAGCCGTGAACATTGGCGCCCGCCTTTGCAAGCCACAGGGAGAACCAGCTTCCTTTGAAGCCAGTATGGCCCGTTATCATTACTTTCTTGTCCTTGTACGCCTTAAGGACGTCCCGGAGGTCCATCATCATTATTACTTACCTGCAGGAAAGATATAGCGACTACGAACTAAGAGTCTGTGACGTTCGTTTTAAAAAATAATGATCTTCATCATTGAGTTTGTTTGACAAGGTTGTTATCATCAGTTAATTTTTTAACGACAGTTAATCAATAATACGTGATGATCAATGTTTTAAAAAGTGATGATCTACATCATTGAATTTGATTGACAACTAATCTATACTCTCAACAACTCACCTAACAAAATCTGTACTTCATCGACCAGTGTTTCTAAACTTCAACAAAGTGTAGCACTTTTGCATCGCTAGTCGCAATTGTAAGTCCCCTTATATATCGATATAAGAACCCCTTATAAGACCGGATAGTAAAAAGTCGGAAACTCCCCTCTCCCAAATTTTCCACTTGAGCATAATGACATCCGCCAAAAGGCGTGTGCGGATCCACTATGTCTTTTTTAATCCCGCTTGAACGGCGGACGCAGTCGGATTCATAAAAAATCACGACGCGGAAAAACTATGTCCAAACTATAACCGTAATACATGAAAAAAATTAAATTGATCCTTATGTATTTTGTTGTAGCGCTAATCTTTTTCCAGTGCCAGGAAACTGACCTGGTAGCGCCACAGCAAGACATTACACCCCAGGAGCTGTCGGCAGGCAGCGTGTATCAAACAGGTAACACTTATTACGTATCTACGAGCGGTAACGACGCAAACACAGGAAGTTCTTCCAGTCCATGGAGGACACTCAGATATGCCGTTACCAAAGTTGCCGCTGGCGCCGGACATACGATCAAGCTTGCAGCCGGCACTTACGTGGAATCCAGTTATATCCAGGTTCCTCTCGGAGTGAACATAGAAGGCGCAGGCAAGGATCAAACGATCCTCAAAGCAGCCAGCTCATTGTATTATTATCCAACAAGCCCTTCCTACGCGACGGACAAGTTTCTTCTCATCCTCAACTCGGGCGGAGCCAGCGCCGGACGCCAGGTGCTTAAAAACTTCACGATCGACGGCGACGGCAAAAAGCTTCATGGTGGTATCTACATTCATTATCGCAACAACGTGATCGTTGAAAATGTAAAGATCCAGTACACCAACTTCACCGGCATCTGGCTTTGGGACCTAAAAGACGGCGGCCTGAAAGGTGTGTCTACATTGAACTGCTCATGGGCCAGCTCGGGATGGCAATCAGGCGCGATCAACGTCGGTAATCTCGAGCGTTATGAATTCGATGGTATCGATGTGAATGAAGGCGTCGGCTATGGTATCAAAGCTATCGGACCCAGTGGCTTCAACAACTTCAAGCAATTCAGCATCCACGACAGCAGGATCTCGGTGAATCCCGTCGGTACATGGAATGGAGGATCCGCTCCGAACATCGCTATCGAATTGTGGCAGTCGAGCCTGGTAGGTTGCAAGATCTACAACAATTATATCGACAATACGCTCTCCCTGGTGAACAGCAACGGCCCCGCCGCTACAGGAGTTCAATCAGTACGCGTGTATAACAACAATTTTGACATGGAGACCCGCTCTAAGGGAGCCGGCTATGCTATCGAACTGAGTATCCACGATGCAGAGATCGATCATAACTATATCAATAAAGGTCAGCAAGGTATTGCCAACTGGGACAATGCCATGAGCAATTGGAACATCCACCATAATGTCTTCTATGGTATACAGGGGACATATCCTGGTGAATGCGTTCGTTCGCAGCGTAGCGGTCTTCACAATGTTAAATTCTATAACAACACGATCGAATTCGTCGGCAATAAGACTTCTAATGTGATCGGTGTATATGGTGGCTCGAGCAACAACCTCGATATCAAGAACAACCTCATCATCAATTCGAACACAGGTTATAACTACTACACTAACCAGCTCATTCACCAGGAAGGCGGCGCTACCATCGCCGGCCTCACCGTTGGATCGAACCTTTTGAATAACCTGTCGGTAGGCAGTCTCATTGGTTCTATTCTCAACAACCTCCTCGGCGATCCCAAGATCACGAAGACCGGTGTAAGACCTACTCCCTACTACGTACCTTCATCAGGTAGCCCGCTAATCGACGGTGGTGTTGATGTTGGACTTTCATTCAATGGAAGCAAGCCCGACATCGGCGCGTACGAAAGCGGTACGAGCACATCGACTCCTACTACCCCAACAACGCCTACGACTCCTACAACGCCTACTTACTCTGAGGTAAACCTCGATGCTTCGCAAGCTTCTCTCGTAGGTAAGATGACTTTAGGAAACGATGCAACGGCAGGCTCATACTTTGGTATGCCCTCTGGAAACGGCACCAACTATTACATACCCCCTACATCTTCGGCAAACTACACTTTCACTGCGCCTGCTGACGACTCTTATGTTCTCTGGGTTAAAGTAAAAGCGACCAACGCCGGTGGCTTCCATATCTACGATGGCAAGGGCCACTGGACAAGCTGGGATGCTGGCACCCGCGCTACATGGACATGGGTGAAGGTGGCAGATTCGTCGGGCGCGGCCATAGACTTCTACCTCGCACAAGGAACGAATACAATACAGTTCGGCTGGAAGAACGACAATGTTCAGATCGATAAAATAGTGTTCACGACGAACACAAGTTATACTCCCACTAACTAATTGTTGTTCATTGGCTGTTGATTATTGGTTGTTGGTTACGGGTTGTCGATTATTGGGTACTCGACGCTGCCGGTTGGCATAGTTAACGCGAAGGAAAATATCGTCGGGGATTGTTGGAGCCGGTCGCGTAGCACCGATCACAATAAGACAAACAACCAATGTTCCGATAAAAGAAGAGATCACTATAAACATCGCCCACGGCGACTCAGGCTCTGCACTAGGCAGGGCCTTTGCTTTTAGTATCAGGTGGTGACTTGCGCGACCGGAGTTAGTTGATGTAACGCCTGACTTTGCCTCAAGCGTCTTCAAGTGTGCAAGCGCAAGGTTGTATTGCCTGGTTGCTTCCTCCTTCGCCATACGAAGCTTGCCGACCTCCGCAGAGTTGTCGCTCCCGCTCGATATCCCGGCGTTCTTCAGTCTTCGGATATCATTCCGGATCGAAGCGATGTTCTGTTCATGACGGGCGATACGACTTTGAAGCATTTCTCTTTCGCGATTGGATGGCGACGATTCGACAGTGGTCCTCTGCGAAGCCTGCAGTCGCGCCGTCGCATCGTTCACCTGCTTGCGGAGCACGTTGATGATCGAGTCGAGCTTTTCGTCTTTCGATCCACCCTCGGTATACATCGCCGATAATTGATCGATCTTCTTTCTCGCAGCCTGTATCTTCGCGTTGGTAGCAACATCGGCTGCTGGAACGGCATTCTCTTCTGCCTCTGGTCGCTGCAGTTTTGCAAGCTGTTCTCGAAGGCTATTAAGTTCCCATTCCTCCTCAACGATCCTCATCTCATATTCGGCAACGCGATTGGATTTTGCACGACGAAAGCGAATATCGTCGCCCGGATTTTTCGACTTCGTGCTGGCTTTGGTAAGCTCGCCCGATCTTGCTTCCATGTCTTTACGAAGCCGATCCACTTCCTGTCGATAGTAACCGATCGAATCGTTTGCCGGAGCCGGTGTAATAACAGATGTTTCGTAGCGAATATATTCCTGGCTCAAGGCATTCGATGCGAAAGCGGAAAGAAAAGGATCCTCAGTTAACGACGACACTTCAATTTCACTCGTGCCGGGTTTGCGCGCGACAGTCATCTCGCCATCGCGCACCCAGCGGGCTATGTTATAGTCCATGTTGTGAATGATCTGCGAGATCGTTGCCTCGGCAGGAACGGTTTCTGAAAGAAGCTCGAAGGAAGCGAGCTTCTTCTCAAGTGTCTTGCGGATCGCTTCCTTCCGCGACTCCGAATATTGTATTGCAGGCGGCCGGAATGCTATCTCCTTTTCAAGGTCATGTAACAACAAGCGATACGACACCATCGATGTTATCAATTCGGTTTTCATGGTGCCGACCATGTTCTCATAATACTGATCCGGCTCCTGGATGTCTTTCAGCGTCTGGGTCTTGGTGGGCTGATCGGGAATACTGGCTTCGACAACCGCTACCGACTTGTATTGCCCTGCCTTCTTATAAGTAAGCAAGAAAGCGATGCCGGCCGCCAGTAACGGTGCCAGTATAACGATCCAGAGCTTTTTATAAATGGCGTTCCACATCTGAATTCAATTATAGCGTACTTCTACAACGCCCGTTCGCGCGCTCTGAGTCATGTCGCCCCGCACGACTTCCTGGTCGATCATCAGGTCGAGACCCGATTTTTGTCTCAGGTAATTCCTGATCTCCTCCAGTCGTTTGTCCCAAAGCTGTCCGTTCTCGCCACCGTATGTGTTCACATAAGCGATCAGCTTCAGCTTTCCTTGCTTGCGAGTCTTGATAAGCGCGACCGCCTCATCGAGGTGAGCGGTTGCATCGGATGAAAGAACGGCCGTGTTCTTCTCGAACGAGACGAATATCGATTTATTGAAAGATTGCAATGAATCATAGGTATCGTCGGTGAGGTCTGCGATCATCGACGTCGCTTCCTCAAGAATGCTGTTCATGGCGACCTTCTTGGGATCTTCCGGCTTGCGAACTTTGGCGCGATAGATCTCGGTGTTCGCGCCGTTGTTCGAGCTGAACCAGGCAACGCTGTCGTTCATTGAAAAATATGCATCGAACCCTTCAGTGTTGATCACGTTCCCGACATTCACCGGCTTCGACCATGAAGTCCAGGTATCGTCGAGGCGATCGGCATATAGAATATCGGAGCCGCCGAGGCCACGATGACCGTTGCTTGCAAAGTAAAGTCGCTTGCCGTCGGCCGATAAGAACGGCGATATCTCGAAACCTATCGTGTTGATCGTGTTACCCAGGCTGATCGGTTGCGACCATTTGCCGCCTGCTTTATGACTTACATACAGATCTTCCTCGCCATTTCCATCATCGCGCTTCATCGAAACGATGATCGTCTGGAAATTGGGCGCTACATACATACCGAAGTATTCTTCGGTTTCGAGAAATGGAACGGCCTCGAGTTGCGGATGCGACCACTTACCGTTTTCCTTCTTCGAATAATATACTCCTTTGATCTTTCTTCCGGGTGCTGTATTGATCATGTAGATCGTTTGTCCATCGGAGCTCATTCCAACCACGGCATTATGACCGCGGTCGTTGAATATCTCCCCGGCATTCTTCGGGCGACTCCACTCTTTCGATTGTGAACTATATTCACTGATCCAGATATCGGACCCAGCGGAACGACCGCCGGTGTTCGCGTCGCATATCGCTCTTACAAAATAGAGTGTCTTGCCGTCCGGTGATACCATCGGCAAAATTTCTTCACAAGAAGTGTTGATTGTAGCTGGAAGCTTTTTGAGCGATTCGAACTCGATGTCCTGCGCCTCTACACCCAGCACCCACAACACACAACTCACAACCCATAACCACTTCACCATATATAATTTGGTTGATCCCTGAA
The DNA here is from genome assembly GCA_964490505.1 of uncultured Ohtaekwangia sp. Lineage (GTDB taxonomy): Bacteria > Bacteroidota > Bacteroidia > Cytophagales > Cyclobacteriaceae > ELB16-189. Next base: position 168,815 of record CAZBCP010000010.1, read on the forward strand.
GTTGTTCAACCTGATACCAAGTACAAGCTCGTGGCTGCCCATTCCAAATTTCCACTCACCGGTGGATATCTCGTAAGAGTATGCTGCGCTAAACATCTTGTTGATGTTGTAACCAAACTGCGCAACGCCGGTTTGCGTGTCTCGCCACATGATACCGGTCCAAACAATATTGCGGAAGTATGCTTTTACGGCGTAGTCTAGATTTACACGATTGCCCTCATTGAGGATAGCCACGATGCTCGGCTTGACATCAAATGTTTCGGAAACTTTCAGAACCACACCGGTTTGAAGTGTCGCCTTGTAGATCGAGCTTCCCGTTGCCCAGCTCGCATCCTGGAAGTCGTGCTTCAAAACCGGGAGATAGCTAAGACCAACATAAAATGTTTGTGAATACAATACCGCGCCGGCTCTCACATTCAGTTGAGTATTGTTCGTTTTACCTGCGAGGATCTGTTCATACACCGGGTCTGGATCCGCACCGGCACCAAGATAGATTTGGTCGGCATCGAGCCTAAGGTTCTCCACCATGGCTGAAGTGCCGACCGCCAACATTAATTTTTCAGAAACCGGAAAATGAAATGCGTAGCTGACACCAGCGCCTTTGCGTCCCATTACTCCGAGATCCTCGTCGAATACATTCACACTCATACCATGGAACATTCCCTGCACGCGGGTAGATTCTGTTGAAACTGATCCGGTACGGAGACCATTGAGACTTGCGTCTTTCGGCTGGGTGAGGCGAAATTGATACAGTGCATTAAAAAAGGAGGGTGAATTTGCCCCAAAGGCTCCGAGTTGCGATCGATAAGACAGACGGATATCTCCGAAAGGGTCGATTGCTGTAAATGCCGGATTATAAACCGGGGTGAATTGAAATGGCTGTCCCGTGGTAGGAAGGTACTGGGCTTTTGTGTGAAAGCTCAGAATTAACGCCCCTATCGTAACTAAAAGTAACTTTTTCATTTCTCTTCTTATCGCAGTATCGCCACTACTCCTTTATATCTATTCTGTGTCTGTTTTAGGTCTATGGTGTAGTAATATGTGTCCACGGGCAACAGCTTGCCCTGGTATGTTCCATCCCAGGTGTTTGAGAGGCCATTGGCTCCAAAAACAACTGTGCCCCTCTTGTCGTAAACCCTGATCTCCGCGTCGGCAAATTCTGAACCAGAGATATCGGACGGTGCGAGGATGCGCCATGTGTCGTTAGCGCCGTCGCTGTTCGGCGTAAATGCGGTCGGAATATCGAGATCGCTAACACCCGAATTGATCTTGATAACCCGCTGCTTCAGCTCGCTGAAATTTTTACCATCACTCACACGCACATATATTTTTTTAATGTCGCCGTGCATTTCATCCTCACCGGTGAATTCATACTTCACCGATCGAACGGCATCTCTGAAGCTGTTCAATGTTGAAGGGCCAGTGAGTGTCAACAAACCCGTTGTTGCATCGAAGGTGCCTTTGATCTTCGATGTATTCTCGAAGATGAGCTTGTCGCTTCCACTTGCATAGAATTCGGTAACGAATCCGATCTCCGCAAGAGCGAGACTATCGTCGTCGGCATCTTCGACTTCGAATTCATCTGTGATCTCGATGGGATTGCCCGGCGTATATCGAAGAGTATCGGTGTCTTCTTCGAAAGCAACGATCCTCGGAGCCTCATTCGGAACCTCTTCAACACGGACCCTGATGAGAGCAACGTTCGACAGCACGCCCTTGTCGTCCATTACGGTGTACTGGAGCTCGGCCGAACCAACAAAGTCCTTCTTCGGTGTATAGGTAACGATACCTGAATTATTCACCGTGAAAGCTCCTTCCGGACTTGTATTCTCTTTTTGAACACCGGCAGTACTAACGTTAAGATCTACCGTCGACGCGTCGATCTCCCCATCGGAGTCTGTGTCGTTCTTCACCACATTAATATCCACTGCTACATTCACGCTTGTCGTAACGGTATCTTCCTTTGCAATAGGAGCGTTCACAGGTTGTACTGCGATCGTGATCTTTGCAACATTTGAAACAGCTCCATTGTTGTCGTTCACGGTATAGTTAAGACTTACCGATCCGGTAAAATCTTTCTTAGGTTTATAGGTTACGATACCGAGATTGCTCACCGTAAAATTTCCTTCGGCCACATCCACATTGTTTTGGATCCCTGCTTTAGTCGTATTCAGGTCGACCTTTGCGGCATCGATAACTCCATCGCTATCGGTATCGTTCGCAACCACGTTGACCGTCACCGTTGTGTTCTGACTGGTAGCACCGGTGTCGTCGGCCGCAACCGGCGGCGAGTTAACATTCTGGACCGTAATGTTGATAGAGGCCGCGTTCGACACAGCCCCTGCATTGTCCATCACGGTGTACGTTGTTGCAGCAACACCGGTGAAATTATTGGCGGGTGTGTACGTAACAACGCCCTGGTTGTTTACAGCGTAGTCGCCCTGCGCTGTTTCTGATGTATTCTGAATACCGGCAAGTGTTGGATTGAGATCTACTTTCGTTACATCGATCGTGCCATCGAGATCGGTGTCGTTTTGCGTTACCTTGATCGTTACTGCCTGGTTCTTCGAGGTAGTTACATTATCGTTGACGGCAACCGGCGCAAGGTTCAACGCCTGTACCGTGATCGTTATCGTCGCAGCATTCGAGACGGCGCCATCATTGTCCATTACAGTATAGCTCAATGATGCGCTTCCGAGGAACAACGCAATAGGTGTGTATGTAACAAGACCTTGCGCATTTACGCTCCAGCTTCCCTGTGCCGTATTCGCAGTATTCTGAACTCCCGCAGTTCCTGTGTTAAGATCCACTTTCGATGCGTCGATCGTTCCATCGCTATCGGTATCATTTGCAACCACATTCACATTCACAGGCTTGTTCATCGTGGTGCCACCAGTATCGTTGGCGGCAACAGGCGCTGCATTCGTAGAAGTTACTGTGATGGTGATCGTCGCTGCGTTCGAAGGTGTGTCTTCGTTGTCGTACACCACGTAGCTGATCGTGGCCGTTCCAACAAAGCCAGCCTTCGGTTTGTACTTTACCACCCCCCTGTTTGAAGACCAGGTCCCTTCGTTCGTGGTCGCATTTTTCTGAATGCCCCCCAGGGTAGTATTCAGGTCTACCTTCGATGTATCGAGAGTGCCATCGCTATCGGAGTCGTTCGCGAGGACACTGATCTCCACTTCCTGGTCCTGTGGCGTCGTACCTGAGTCATTGGCAGCAACCGGAGCTGCGTTAACAGACTCGACATTTACGTTGATGTTGGCTGGATTTGAGACGAGACCAGTCGAGTCGCTTACCGTATATTTCAATGCAGCCGGTCCATGAAAGTCCGCTGCCGGCGTGAATGTTACCACACCCGAGGCATCGACCGAGTAGGATCCCTTTGGCGTTGTGGCCGTCGATTGTATTCCGTCTGTGTCAACGTCGAGATCAACGGTCGAAACATTAAGGTCGTTATCCGGATCGGTGTCGTTGGCGACAACATTAATAGTGACAGGCGTGTTTTCCTGCGTGGTCGCATTGTCGGGACTTGCTGATGGTGGCTCGCCCGCAGGGCCTTCTGGCCCTTTAGGGTCTTTAGGATCTTTAGGGTCTCTAGGACCGCCGCCGTGCCCGTGTCCGCCACCAGGACCTTGACTTCCTTTCTGGTCGTTGGCGAAACCAGGATTTGAATAGATTGAGATCGCGAAGACCGCAAGAACCACCCACACCATCACTCTCCTCTTTCTCGTGTTCATCTCTTTGTATGTTGAAATTATTCCTTCATCGAAGCCAGAAGCCGAAAAGTCTTCTTGTGTATCCGGTAAATAGCGAAGACAGGATGCTGTTTGGTGGACAGTTCTTCAACGTGTAACGTGTGAAGTTCTTCAGGTTCCCTCCTCCTTTGATATTGAAAAGATGTTTCCAGTAGTTGGCCCATGTTTTTGCCTTGCGGATCTTGTGATCGCCGCCCTCTTCCGGATAGGTATAAAGGACTGCATCGTAGTTGCAGAAGATCTTGAAACCGTTCCGTGCCGCTGTCAACGTGAAATCGTAGTCGGCCATGTAGTGAGGAAGCCGCTCTTCGTCGAATAAACCGATCGTGTCGAATACAATTCTCGGGATCAGCAACCCTCGCGCCGGAAACAATGAGGTCTCGTGAAGACCTTTCTGTTCATCGATGCTCAGGCAGTCGAGCAGGTAACGAGAGGTGCTCCATCTCCAATTAAGTATCTCTCCTCCATAGTAAGGTTTTTTGCTTTGCGAATCACAGTCCAGAGCGCCGATCAACGAATTCGGTGCTCTTCTGGCGCCCTCCATCATCTTTTCGATAAAAGTATCGGACGCGATGGTATCGTTGTTTAGCGTCATCACATAATCGGCACCAAGCAATAGCGCATGACGGATCCCCATGTTGATAGAGGCCGTCCAGTATAGATTTCCGTCGCCGTGAAGAACATCAACGTCGGGATACCACTCCCTTAACACTTCTTCTGTGTTGTCGGTCGACCCATCATTGATTATAATGATCTTATCGGCACGGCGGGTCTGGCGTTCGAGCGAATCGAGACACTCCTTAGTGAAGTGCAGCCGGTTGTGAACTGGGATTACGATACATAACATAACCTTCTGTTTCGTATACGGTTGTTGGAATTTCAATTTTTGGGATCTCTGGAATCTTAATACCCGATGTAGTCTTCGCTTCGTGAGTTATCGAGATCCGGGAAACCAAAACGGCGAAGATCACGAAGCCGAGTCCGTCCATATACACGAACGTGTCGACCTGCAGTATGAATAAGAGGTACAGCACCGGTCCGAGGAGCGCTCCCTCCATGCTGCCTTCTTTATATTTATTTCTGAAGAATGTATAGACGCGGAACCAGAGCAAGCAAAAAACAAAATACGAGATCAGTCCCTGGCAGATCAGTATCTCCAACGAACTGCTGTGCATGTGCAGGTGAAATACTTCATCGGTGTTCCAAAGCTCCGCAACGTCTGTGATCAGATCGAGAAAGTAATGGCCCTTGTATCCATTACCGAGCAATAGCCCCTCGCGACTACCCGTAAGCCAGTCGAGACCATCTTTCCAAAGAAAAGCACGTCCATTGAAGGTGGTCACGTCTTCTACATCCACGCGTTGAAGGATGTCGGACATACCCGGAAGCAATACGAGTTGATACAATAAGTAAGCGGTACTCAACAAGATCGGTATGAAGAACAACGACGCGAGGTAAGTTCCGCGCATTGCGATGATCCTTACCAGGAACATGAAAAATATTCCCAGGAAGATCATCATCGCCAAACGCGAGTTGATCATATACAGGAGACCGAGGTTGAAAATAAAGTAGAACGACAACGCCATCGACTCGATCGGCCTATCGCGATTCGATCGCACACGGAATGCTATCAACAGGTTAAGTATGGAAAGGACACTCGCCCCGCTGTAAAAGCCATCGAGGAACGGCATATTCAAGCGGCCTTCGATGCTGTGCTGCTCATTCGATAGCCCCATCGCGAAGTAACCGAAAAGGTTCACCAACAATAGTGCGCTCAAACCCTTGATAAGGATCATCGGGATCTCATCGGCATGATGCTCATTATATAATGTGAATGCGATAAAGGCATGGAATGGTATCAGCAACAGGAACGACCGAATGGTGATCATACCCAGGTTCGACTCCGGCAGGCCTTTGAAGTAGCCGACGAACAACGAGCCTGCCGTTGTTGCGATATAAAATAACATCGCGACATACATCCAGTTGAGCCGGAACCGTATCTCGCGACGATAAATGAGATCGAGCATGTAGAACACAAGTATCATTACATGCAGGGTCATGGAGACAATATATCCCGCCGATGGACTAATGCTTGCCGATATATAAGTACCTATACCGTAAACCGGGAAGCTGAGGATGAACAAGCCATTAATGATGCTTCTCTTGTCCATAAATCGTCTAAAACAACATTCTGATAGTACTCAGGATCGCCGAAGGCATAAATTGCTTGACGCGACTTTTCAGTCGTGACTTACGTGAAGTATGACATAACTCGAATGTGCGTTTCTCTCGTGCCCTATCAACCATAACAAACTCAGGGTGAACCAGCGGAAGCTCCATCTCTTCCCGTTTCAAGCCTTGACCTGGCGAATCGCTCGATACGCTGGTCGCGTGCTCTCCAAACCCGATGTTGCTCACCAGGTTAACTGCGGGTACAATAACCAGGCCCGAGTGAATCCTGCATGCAAACTGCCATTGGTAGTCCCAGATGTTGCGCCGGCTCGTCACCAGGTCGTCCCCTGTGTACATTTTTCCAAACACGTACTGGAACAGGTCGCGCTCGTAGATCGAGCTGTAGTGCGGCAACAGGTAGTTTTTCCTATCCACCTCCGAAAACAGCGGCATCTTGAAATCGTGAAGTTTCCAGGCACGACGCCACGTAGCCCAGCCCCAGATATAAGTAAGTCTCGAAAATGTGTAAGAGTATTCCTGTTCGCGAAAACGTTGCGGTTCAAGATTATTACCGCCGATCATCATCACACGGGTATCGTGACGATAACGATCCAGCAGCTCTGCAACGAACGGAAAAAATGTACGTGAAGGAAGGCAGTCGTCTTCCAGTATTATGCCCTCCTCTTCGTGCTCGAAGAACCAGCCAATAGCCTGGGTGACCTGTTCTCCACAACCATGATTTTCGTTCCTGAAGAAAGTACGGAGCTCGCAAGGCCAATCGATCCTGGTTACGATCTTTCTCACTTCGTCGCATCGTTCTCTCTCCCCCGCTTTATCCGGACGAGCGCCATCGGCCGCTACGTAAAGTCTTGCCGGCCTTGCTCGCCTTATTTCATCAAACACTCTTGCTGTTGTGTCTGGTCTTGCGAAGACGATGAACAATATCGGCGGCGTTGCACGTTTCATCGCCTTACGTAAAAAGAGATACCGGCACTCCCAGCTTTCGAAGCTTGGAGATGAATTTATCTTTCAGGAAACCTCTGAAGTATTTTTGTTCAGACTCGAGATCGCGAACCATGAAGGGCGGATGCGTGAGCGGCAGCTTTATCTCATTCGCCTTCAACATTGCTGCTTCGGAGTTTGAATTCGATGTATGCGTTGCATCGTTACCGAAGCCGATGTTCTTTACGAGATTAACTGCAGGAACGATAGCCAACCCGGAGTTCACGTATCGCGCAAAATCCCATTGATAATCCCACCAATCCGCGCGACCATTTCTCCCCACAGTATCTTCAAACTTGCGCATGCGATACCTCTTCTCGAGTGAATTCAAAAAGAATCCATCGAACTGGCCTCGCTCCTTCAGCTTCTTATATAATGAAATATTGAAATCAAATTTTTCCCACGCTCTTCTCCACGTTGCCCAGCCCCATATATGACCTGAGCGTGAGAAATAATATGAATAGTCGCTGTCCTTCAGCCAACCATTTAGAAAATTGTTTCCGCCGATGTGCATCACCCGGCTGTCGTCGCGATATCTTTCGAGAAGCTCCTGGCAATACCAGAAGAAGCTCTGCGATGGAAGACAATCGTCTTCGAGAATAATGCCTTCCGTTTCGTGTTGAAAAAACCATGTAAATGCCGACGATGGTGCCACTCCGCAATTGAGATTCTTCTCGCGAAAGAGAGTCTTCACCTCACAATCCCAATCAACACCTTCAATGATCTTCCGCGTCTCCTCACATCGAGCCTTATCGCTGGGAACATGGGGACGAGGCCCGTCCGCCGCCACGTACAGCCGCGGTGGCTTTGCTTTCCTGATTGCTTCGAATACCTGCTTAGTTGTGTCGGGACGGTTGAAGATCACCATCAGCACTGCCGTCTTTAACGGTTCCATACGAATATTTAATCTGGGGTAAAATTCAATTTTTCATTTCCGCAGATCAATGACTTCCATCATCGTATTGTCGTGATATTGATTACGACACATGTTGTCGTTAAAGCATTCATAATCTCTGATCATCGAAACTGCTTTGGCCGCAACGGATTTCGGGCTTGCAAACTGATCTGCGAAGCGATAGAAGAATGCCTGGCGACGATCGTTGTAACGAACAGATATGTCCTGCAGAAAATTACCGTAGCGATCTTCCGGCAAGACTTCAATACATCCAGCGGCGAATGCGGTCGGCATCAGCATATTAGATCCGTGAAATCCGATCACAACATGACTATGTGCGTAGATCCTGATCCATTCGAGCTCTTTTTCTTCATTGATCTGTCGCGTGCGACTATCCATCGCAAGCCGGCCGAAGCCTTTGTTATCACCAATGCCCGTTACAAAAAAGCGGGCGTCGGGTAATTGTTCTTTTATTGATTTAATGGTTCTCCTCACCAGCTCATCCTGCTCGATATTAATGAGCTCGTAACAGAACTTGCGTACCTGCGGGAACCGTCGGCCGATCCGATAGAGGAAATACTCGAGCTTCGATCGCAGCCACCAGCGGTCCTCGCGAAGCACAAACGTTATCGTTGGGATCTCGCTGGTGTAAAAGTCCAGGTTAAATGGCGCGATACCTGTCATACTCTTCACATCCACTTTTGTGAAATCAGGATGTGAATAAGCCATGCTCAACCAGATGCGATCGAAACGTTGAAACTCCTGTTTGAAATAATTAGTGAGATCGGTGTGTTCATAGGCGAGCTCTCCCAATGAAAGATCCACCACCCAAACTTCCGATGCTTCCGCCGGTGCGAGCCACTCGAAGGCGCGCGGAAGAATAACTACCAGTCCCACATCGCCACGAAGATGATGTTGATAATTATAGAGCTTCAAAAGAACGTGACCGTAAAGGTAATCGAGCGTGTTCAACACAACGACCTCCTTCTTCTCTTCGTGAACGATCTTCCGCACGTTGACTGGTTTGTCGGTTCGCCGCTTCTGCGCTGTCGCTACAACATCGGCCAGCCAGAAGTCTGGATTCACATCGGTATAGATGCGGCCATCGGCTTTCCGGATCGACACGCTGTCGTTGATACAATGCCCGATCGGGACCGTCTGGTAAAACTCCAGCTTACAGTGACTGCACTTGCACTCGGCCAGCGAATAGATCGAATGCAATTGTAAGTCGAGAACCTGCGGCTCGGTTGACTGACATTCGGGACAGTGAAAACGGTTTTCGGTAAATGGTTTAATTTCAATCATATCGCCTCCTTGAGTTTCCAAAACGATAATATTCCTTTGATCATCAGCTTAAGATTTCTGAATGCCTTCTTGAAAAACAGATCGACAATAAAAATGCTGATGGTAAATGAGATCATGCTTGCCACAATGGCGCCAACAGTGCCGTATCGAGGTATCAGGAAGAAATTCATGGCAATGTTGCTTGCAGCGCCTATCACCACTGTGAGCAGCGAATAAGTGAACATGCTCTCGTTCACAATAAAGATCGACTTTCCAACGCCCATGTTGGAGAAGAACAGTCTTAGCGCAAACAGTGAAAGCAAGAATCCCGCTGCCTGGTATTCGGCGCCATACAGCAGCATGATCACGTCTTCGGCAAAGAAATAGATAGGGATTGCCATTGCAAGAAACGCTACGAACATCAACCGGTAGAAATTAACCAGTCGTGCTTCGTAGAGTTTCTCGTCAGTTGTTTTGGCTTTGCTCACAGCAGGTGTGAAAGTGCTCATGAGCACCATCGGTACAAAGCCAAAGATCTCAATGAACTTCAGGGCGACGGAATATTGACCTACTTCGTAGTTGTTCATCAGGTTTCCCAACATCACCTGGTCGATACGCGCCTGTACGTTCAATGCAATACCGTATAATGCCAACGGCCATGTTTCTTTCAGAAGACTCAATGCGAGTCCTTTATCAAAATGCCATTCTCGAAGTTTTCCAGAATTCACCGTGTAGGTGTAGATGTACCCGGCTGCGTTTATGATCGCATTGATCGTTACAATGATCGCAAACCAGATCAACGAGAAGTGCAACAGCACCATTCCGATCTTCGCAAGGCTGATCGCCAGGTTGATAAACATCTGCGTGCGCACCACATGCTTCGACTTAACCTGCGACTGATAGAAGTAATTGATGACCTCGAAACACTTGAAGATCTCGGCGGCAGCGACAATGAAGATCAGGACCGTCGTAAAAGACTCTTGTCGCATGAACAGCATGAAGATGCCCATTACGATGATCAGCAATGCCGACCCCGCGAGCCGTAATATGACCCCTGTTCCTAGTAGCTGTTCTTTTCTTTCTGGATGTCGTGCGAGCTCGCGAACCATGATCTGTTCCAAACCGATGGTCGAAAGCGCCGAAAAGATCCCGACGAACCCTATGGCATAGTTCAATAAGCCGAATGCTTCCGGCTTAAGGTATCGGGCCACGTAGATCCCGACAACCATACCGGCTGCGAGGGCGAAGCCCTTCTCCATCATCAACCAGAACGCGTTCTCCGCATATCTTTTGAATCGCTGAAAAAGCTGCGTCATCGAAGACGGGCTCTTGACTTCTGTCTCCTGACTCCTGACTCCCGTTTCCTGTATCATGAGTAAGCGTAGCGATACCCGTTCATTGCAGTGCGCACATCGTTAAAGAGAATGCTCACATTCTTGATCTTATTCTCCTTGAACAAGCGGTTGATCTTTTCGAGATGATTACGGCTTGTGTGATTCGCGCGAACGACGTAAATATTAGAGTCCGTATACTTCAAGAGGATGATGTACTCCGAGACAATACCAACCGGTGGCGAGTCGATGATCACAGTGTCGTATCTTCCCTTTAGCTCGTTTATCAGTTCTTCCATAGCAGGCAGGGCGATAAGGTCGAGCGGGTTTGGAGGAATGGGGCCTGATGTAATAACGTCGAGTCCTTCGATCAATGTGGGCTTGATGACCTCGTCGAGTGTATGGTGGCCGATCAGGAACGTTGAAAGACCGCTGTCGTTCTTCAAATGGAAATGCGATGCAACCCGTGGTTTACGCATATCCGCATCTATGATCACCGTGCGACGACCCGATAATGCGAGTGACGCCGCCAGGTTGATCGAACAAAATGTTTTTCCTTCGCTGGCAATAGATGAAGTAACGCCGATAACGGTGTCTTGCAATCCATGCGTGAGGTATTGAAGGTTCACGCGAAGCGAACGGAACGATTCACCAATTTCATTCTTAGAGTGCGCGACAATCGTAGTCGACCTGTCTTTACGGCTTCCGTGTGCTATTGTCCCAATGTGCGGGATCAACGTTGTAGCCTCCAGCTCTTCGATAGTAGTAATGCTATCGGTAAAGAAGTCACGGGCGATGATCACACCGAATGCTGCCATGAAGGCGACTGCTACCGCGGCCATCAGGATCAGGTTACGATTGGGAGATATTGGGCCGCGACCAACTTGTTTTGCGCGGTCGACGATCGTCTTCTCGGAAGTATTCGATGCGATGGCGATACCGGCCTCTGCACGTTTTTCGAGCAAATAATTGTATACGTTGTCGTTGAATTCGAAGCGGCGTTGGATGTTCACCAACTGACGCTCGCTGCCGGGAAGTCGCGATACCGTCGACTCAACCTTACCGATCTTTCCATCGAGGTCGGCGATCGCTGCTTTAGTGGTCCCAATAAAACTGTTCACGTTGTCGAGCAACGCCTTCTTTTGATTGGCTATCTTCAGGTCGAGCACCTCTGTGACGGGGTTTCCTTCTTTTGTGCTGTAGCTCAAGCCGGTGCGTTCCTGGGTGAGCTTCGACATTTCGAGAAGCATACTGTTGAGTACCGGGTCTTCGAGTCCAAAAGCCGAAGGTGACTCGATGCCGGTAAGGTTATCGGACTTCAAAGAATTCGAGATCGACTCATAGTACTTGAGCTTGATGTCAAGTTTCGAACGGTCGGTTTCGAGGCGTTCCAGGTTCTTAGAAAGATTTTCGGCGGTGGCACTGATATCAAGAACGTTGTTTTGGGAGCGGAATGATTCGAGCGAAGCTTCGACCGTCTTCAATTCACTGGAGACTCCTTCGAGCTGCTGATCGATGAACTCGATGGTCTTCAAGCCAAGTTGTGTTCTCTTCTCCAGTTCGTTCTTCAGGTACACGTCCAGTAACGTATTTACAAATGCGATCTCTTTATCTGGGGTCTTTCCTTTGATCGAGATCTCGACCATCTTCGAATCCCGTGCGATCGGTTTTATCTCGAGATTTTCTGTGTATGCTTCCGTCATCGCGCCGAGGTCGTGGATCATGAAGAAATACTTCCCTGCATCGTTACCTACTTCGAAGGGTTCGTTGAATTTTACACGGAATTTAAGGTTCTCATGAACGAATGGCTCGTTGTTGAACCACACCGAATGAATATCCACATCTTTAACGGGCTGGCCTGTTTTACCGCTCTTGAAGTTGTATGTGCTTGCTCCATCAGTGGAGGCATGCAGGGAGAAAGTTTTGGCAGAAGTCCTTTCGATGTAGATAGGGACACCCACCATTTGAGTGGCCGAAGAATCGAGCTCTATCGTGAATGGAAATGGCGCATCGTAAACTTCAACTGTGTTGAGGCTGGTCTTTTGATGATACGATACACCGAAAGCCAGCTTACGAAGCGCAGTTCCCACGATGTGATATGACTTAAGGATGCCGATCTCGTCCTCAACGTCATTGCTGGAGCCGAGAAGCTCCATGCCCTTCATGAACTTCTCTCCTTGCGGATTGTTTTGTCCGGGGCTATCCATCAATAGCGAAGCACGGATCTTATAGACGTTGTCTGTTGTTGACAGATAGAGCCACGCCGCGGGCAACATCACCAACAGGGCGATCAAAAATATGTACCATCTCGAAATTAGTTTACCAATCAGTGCCCTCAGGTCCAACTTCCCATTCATGGCTTTTTCAATTACTGTTTTGACTTATGTAACTCATTATAAGAACCGTTGTCGTGGCAGCGCTGAACAATAACGTTGCCAGTTCGAGATTCGACCTGCTTGACCTCGCCCGTAACGGCGCCACATACAACACATCACCTGGCATCATAAAGAAATAGGGTGACTTCAGCAGATCTGCATCCGTGAGATCGAGCATAACAACTTCCGAGCCACCGGGTGTTTGACGAATGAGCTTTACATTCTGCCTGTTTCCAACGGGAGTTAGGTCACCAGCCATGCCGAGGCCTTCGAGAAGTGTTGCCTGACTGTTGAATACATAGTAGTAACCGGGATTTTTTACCTCGCCTAAAACCGTAACCTTAAAGCTGGTAAGCTTTACGATAACGATTGCTTTGTTGAGATACTTATCGGCGGCTTTTTGTATCGTAACCTGCGCTTCTTCGGTAGTCATGTCTTTTACTGAAACCTCGCCGATCACAGGAAGCGTGATCTTACCGTCGGGATTAATTGTGTAGCCATCCATGAAGAAGTTTGCAGGACTTGCAAACATGCTTCCGTTCTGTACAGGATTCAGGTTGAACTGCTGCGTAACAGCGCTTTCGCCCGGACCTTTAACCTGGACCGATATCACATCCGATGGCTGAAGTTTATAAGCCTGGTGTTTGTTCTCTACGAGAGTAGGTCGCGTGTTCGAGAATTGCTTATCTCCTAAATATATAAGCCTCTTATTGTAGTAGCATCCGGAGAGTGTGCTAAGCAGCACACAGTATATTAGAACGTTTATTATTGAATTAACTCGCATAAATTTTTCGAAAGGACAAAATTAAAGTCGAGTTAATGCGCGTGCGATGATCGTCATCATAATAAAAAGATGATGTTGATCACGATCGAAGAACCAATTTATGATCTATCTTTGTTGAGACGTATCCCTGATCCAGATCCTCTCTCCTTATCTGGGAACTGCTGTCGAAAATCTCCTACACAGTTTTTGCTTGTTACTTATTGCGACATGAATGACGCAGATCATTGGTCGCGTTAAACAATCCGTATTTATGCGTAGAGAAAACCTTGCGACTGAGACGATCGATCAAGCGCCAAATTCGGCTGTCGAACAGTTAAATCGCCTCCTTCACCTCCAAAAAACACTGGCCCAAAATTTTCCTGACATTATTATAGGGACCCTAAACAAGAAAATGGAGTTCGTTCGATTAGGCGAAAATATGACGGAAATCACCGATTCCGGGTCCAAGGGCCAAAGCCCGGTTGTGTATAATATTCCACAGCTTGAGGGAGATACTCTACCCATATTAAGGAGGGCCTTTCACGGCGAGAACGTGATCCACGAAGCACGGTCGAACGGCCAGTACTTCAATATCAAAGCGATACCTGTAAAAGACACCCAGGGTGAGGTCGACGAAGTCCTCTGCGTTCTTCAAAATATCACCGCGCAGAAACAAATGGAGGAAGGTCTCATCGAAGCACTCGATCGTCAGAAAGAGCTCGGTGAATTGAAGTCACGTTTCGTTACCATGGCCTCGCATGAGTTCAGAACTCCGCTCACCGCCATCCTCGCTTCTACATTCCTTCTCGAAAGTTATTCAGGCGACGACTATAATAAAGAAAAGGTCGTTCATACCAACCGAATCAAGAGGTCAGTCAACAATCTTACGAATATCCTCAATGAGTTCTTATCGCTCGAAAAGCTCGAAGCAAACAAGGTAAGCGTTCAGCATACCGACATCAACGTTCCGGAGTATATCCAGGACGATCTCATCAGCGAAATGGACCTGATCAAGAAAGCAGGCCAGTCCATCGAATATCATCATACCGGAAAAGCTATTGTGCATCTCGACCACCACCTGTTGTGGAGCATCCTTACGAATCTCATATCGAACGCATTGAAGTATTCAAGGGCCGAAGGCGTGGTGAAAGTAACCTCGGATCTCAACGATGAAAGACTTTTCGTGAAAGTAGAAGATAGGGGCATTGGCATTCCGGCAGATGAGCAGAAGAATATCTTCGGACGATTCTTCAGAGCCCGAAACGCCACCAACATTGAAGGGACCGGACTCGGTCTCCACATCACCCAGAAGTATGTCGGGTTGCTGAAGGGCGAGATCCACTTCGAAAGCAGGCTCGACGAAGGAACAAGTTTTACAGTAGTTATACCCGATGGAAGAAAGACGGAAGCGCATGAAACAGCTCTAACAGAATCTTTTAAAATATGAGTCATAAAATTGTAGTCATCGAAGACAGCATCGAGGTTTGCGAGAGCATTGCCTCCATTCTCAAACTTGGCAGGTACAATGTAATGACCGCCAACAACGGCCGCCAGGGGATCGAGCTGGTACAACAGAACCACCCCGACCTTATCCTTTGTGATATCATGATGCCGGAGCTCGATGGCTACGGTGTTCTGCACATCCTCCAAAAGGATCCAGTAACGGCAAATATTCCTTTCATCTTCCTCACTGCAAAAGCAGAACAGAAGGACTTCCGCCAGGGAATGAACTTCGGAGCCGATGATTACATAACGAAACCGTTCGATGGTTTGGAACTTTTGAAGGTGATCGAGATGCGCCTGAAAAAGAATGATCTCATCAAGACCACGTTCCATAACAACATCGCCGATATCGACGACTTCTTCAACAAGGCTCGTCAGCTTCCCGACTTTCAGAAACTATCTGCCAATCGTAAGTCGAGACTCTATAAAAAGAAAGAGTTTGTTTTTATCGAAGGGCAACAGCCCAACTATCTATACCTGATCGCAAAAGGCCTGGTGAAGACCTATAAGTCGAATAATGAAGGAAAAGAGCTCATCACCGGTTTACACGGTGAGGGTAAGTTCATCGGATTCGTTCCATTGCTGGAAAACAAGGCCAACAACGAGAGCGCTATTGTTGTAAAGGAAGCCGAGATCTACCTCATCCCCCACCAGGATTTCCTTACCATGATCTATACAAACAAGGAGATCGCCAAGAAGTTTATCGCAATGCTTTCGAGCAACCTGTACGAAGCGGAGAACACTATGTTCGATCTCGCTTATCAATCGGTGCGGCAGCGTGTCGCTACCGTATTGCTGAAGCAGATCGAAGGTGATGTAAACAGCAACAAGACCGACGCAACGCCGATGGTCCTGGTGCCGCGCAAAGACCTGTCGAAGATGGTAGGGACTTCTACCGAATCACTCAATCGTACACTTGCTGATTTCAAAGAGGAAGGACTGATCGAAATACAGGACAAAGGCCTCAAGATCATTCAGCGCTCGAAGCTTGAACGAGCAAGAAAATAACCACCCACTCAATACTGCCACTATGGAAGCTAAAACCGTAAAGAGAAAAGGTAAAGCCGCTGTAATTAAAAAACGCGCTTCGCCCATCGTTCACGTAACGAATGGACATCTACCTTTAACGAACGGGCATGGAATGAACGGCGACGGGATCGACGCTAAACGTTTATTGCAGGTCCTCACTGAAGTTAAAAATGGAAACTTCTCCGTCCGGCTCCCTGTCGATGAAACCGGAATGTACGGGAAGATCTGCGACACGCTCAACGAGATCATCTCGTTGAACGAAGATATGACCCGCGAGTTCAATCGCGCCAGCGTTACCATCGGTAAGCAAGGAAAGCTTACTCACCGGCTCGACCTCCCAAGCAAACGTGGCGCATGGCACGATAATATAAACGCCCTTAACTCCCTCATCTCCGACCTCGTGCATCCTACGATAGAGATCGCAAACGTGATCTCATCGGTGGCTAAAGGAAATCTTTCGCAGGAAATGCCTGAGCAGATCGGCGATCACCGTCTCGAAGGCGAGTTCCTCCGCATCTCTAAAGAGGTGAATCACATGGTGAAACAGCTGAACCTGTTCTCGATGGAAGTAACCCGTGTTGCGCGAGAAGTAGGTTCGGAAGGTAAGCTCGGTGGACAAGCAAAAGTAAAAGGCGTCGGTGGTGTATGGAAAGATCTCACCGACTCAGTAAACCAGATGGCCGGTAACCTCACCAACCAGGTGCGAAACGTTGCCGAAGTAACAACAGCCATCGCCCGTGGTAACCTCAGTAAGAAGATCACGGTGGATGTAAAAGGTGAAATGTTGGAGCTGAAGAACACGGTGAACACACTCGTGGACCAGCTGAACTCATTCGCCTCCGAAGTAACCCGTGTGGCCCTTGAAGTGGGT
>CAZBCP010000011.1:0-157318 GCA_964490505.1 uncultured Ohtaekwangia sp.
AACTTTTCCCCAAAATTATATAACTCCTGTTTTCGCTCATTTTCGTTACTTGGAATGAGATCGGGCTGGCGATCAGAAAAGACTCTAAGTAATTATGGAAATGGTTCAGAAGTATACTTGCCCAATGCACCCCGACGTGATCAAAGACGCGCCGGGTAAATGTCCGAAGTGTGGAATGAACCTGGTCCCCCTTAAAGAGCACGCACACCATCATCACGTTAAGGAAGTCAAACCGCAACCTTTAGCGAAGGAATATACTTGCCCGATGCACCCGGAAATCATCCGGAACGCGCCCGGAAGTTGCCCCATTTGTGGAATGGACCTCGTGCCGAGGCTCGCCCAAAAAGATGACCACGAAGAAGAGGCAGCTTACAAAGCCATGTTAAAAAGGTTTTGGATCGCAACAACGTTGACGCTACCGATCCTGATTATTGCAATGGGTGATGTTGTTGGTATACATCTTCACAACATCGCTTCCAGCCAGGTGCTTGGATGGATACAGTTTATTCTCGCGACACCTGTGATCTTCTACGCAAGCGGCGACTTCTTTACAAGAGGCTATCAGTCAATTATAAGATGGTCGCCGAACATGTGGACTCTGATCTCACTTGGTGCCGGAGCAGCCTACCTGTTCAGTATCGTCGCTCTCGCTTTTCCTGAGATATTTCCCGACGAATTTAAAATGGATGGATCTGTGCATCTGTATTTTGAAGCAGCCACAGTGATCCTCTCATTGATCCTCTTAGGCCAGGTGCTTGAGCTAAAAGCAAGATCCCGAACCAATAGTGCAATTCGCGCATTACTGAATCTCGTGCCACAGGAAGTTTCAGTCATCCGCGACGGACATGAGCACGTTATCCCGCTCGAACAAGTTGTGTTGAACGACATCATCAAGGTGCGCCCGGGAGAAAAAATTGCGGTCGACGGACAAGTAACAAAAGGCAGTAGTTCTGTGGATGAATCGATGATCACAGGCGAACCGATACCGGTCGAAAAAGCTGAAGGCGACCCCGTGACCGGTGGAACTGTTAACGGCACCGGGAGTTTTGAAATGAGAGCCGTGAAAGTGGGTTCCGATACATTGCTTGCACAGATCATAGATATGGTGAACCATGCGAGCCGTTCAAAAGCACCGATCCAGGATCTTGCCGATAAAATATCAGGATACTTCGTACCAGTTGTAGTTATTGTCGCGATACTGTCCTTCATCGTGTGGGCGATCTGGGGTCCGGATCCAGCTTACGTATTTGCATTCGCCAATGCTGTTACCGTTCTGATTATTGCATGCCCATGTGCACTTGGCCTGGCAACACCGATGTCGATCATGGTTGGCACAGGGAAAGGCGCTTCGTCGGGAGTGCTGGTGAAGGACGCCAAAGTGATCGAAAGTATGGAGAAGGTCAATGTGCTTGTCATAGACAAAACCGGGACGATAACTGAGGGTAAACCTGCTTTTAAGAGTATTCGCGTATTGAACAATTCTATTACAGAGAATGATCTGCTGACCTTAACAGCGTCACTGGAATCGAGCAGCGAACATCCACTTGCCACCGCGATAGTAGAGGCAGCAAAAGCCAGGGGCTTTCAATTACAACCTGTAACAAATTTTGAGTCCATCACGGGACACGGAATAAAGGGCATCGTCGGTAACAGGAATGTTTCGGTTGGCAATACCAAACTGATCCGGTCACTCAACTTAGATCCAGAGCAATCTGTCCTTGCCGACGTTGAGCAAAGGCAATCGAACGGCGAAACCGTGATGTACATTGTAGTTGATGGTAAGCTTGCTGGATACGTAACGGCGGCTGATCCAATCAAAGAAAATTCGCAGAGTGCAATTCAACAACTGCAGCAACAAGGTTTAAAAGTTGTGATGCTTACCGGCGATAATAAGAATACTGCAAAACGCGTTGCTGAAGAGCTGGGCCTGGATGGTTACGAGGCGGACTATCTTCCTGCCGACAAACTTAATAAGGTGAAGGAATTGCAGTCGCAAGATATGATCGTGGCAATGGCCGGCGATGGTATCAACGATGCCCCGGCACTCACACAGGCAAACGTTGGGATAGCGATGGGAACAGGAACGGATGTGGCTATTCAGAGTGCAGGACTAACTCTCGTGAAAGGAGATCTGAAAGGCATCATTCGCGCACGAAACCTGAGCGTGAAAGTAATGAGCAATATCAGGCAGAACCTATTTTTTGCATTTATATATAACATCATCGGGATTCCGATAGCCGCCGGGGTATTGTATCCATTTTTCGGATTACTTCTAAGCCCGATGCTGGCAGCATTGGCAATGAGCCTGAGCTCGGTGTCCGTAATTGTTAACAGTCTCCGCCTGGGAGCTTCGAATATTGATGCAGCTTGAACCTCGCGGTAGGTGCTGCCTTTATGTGGGCGGCTTTTTTTGTTTTACAATCTTCTTCTAAACTCTGAAGGTGTCAGGCCAGTAGTTCGCTTGAAAAATAAGTTGAATGCCGACAAGGTATTAAAGCCAGACTCGAACGCAACAGCTGATATTTTTTTATTCGCCCCCGACGGCTCCGAGAGAATTCTCTTAGCCTCTTCAACCCGCTGAGTATTGATCCAATCCGAAAAACTCTGTTGATAATGTTGATTGATGACCTGTGATAATCGATAGCCGGGAATTCCCAACTGATCGGCAAGCTTAGGCAGCGTGATATCGGGCCTGAGATGCGGTTTATTCTCGGTTATCATTTTTTCAAGCCGATCGACGTAGATCCGTCCTTCTTCGGCGCTGAGTCGCGACGGCCTCCTGATCGACACTTGTAAGCCGAAAATTTCATTGTAATAACGAAAGGCCATGTAACTCAAATAATAAATAAGAAGCGAGAAGACTACCGGACCCGTGATGTAGTTCGTTAGCCCAAGAATAAAATTTGAGAAGTATGCGAGGTTAAAAAACGAGATGATCACCAGAAGGCTTGCGACCCACCTGCGCTCAATGGGATCGGTAAACTCAACAGACCTGTTTTTATAAAAGAGAAGCCATGCCATTGCAAGATACCCGAGTGAGTAATAAAGCAGAATAGAATAGCCGGCAGGCAACCAAAAGGTTTCTGGTAAATACCATGAAAGAAGAATGATCGCCGCTACGGGAACAAAATGGAGGAGATCGATCTTTGTAAAATGTCGATTTTCCTTAAACGACTTCAGGTACAATAAGAGTAGTGGAGCAACGGCTGCATGTGCAGCGTATCCCAAATTCATGAGGACAATGTCGAGCGAGAAGTAGTAGTAGACTAGTGATTTTGTAAGCCGTATGGCCAGCGCGAAAAGCAGCACCGCAAAGATCCTGTTGGCAGTTGTGTTTCCCTGGCGGAAAGTAAAAAGGTAAGCTGCAAGGAAGAGACTCTGTCCAACACCAAGACCGCAAAAAATTAACAGAACGCCATCCGACAATTCCATTACCAAATATAAACCCTGCCTTAATTGACAACAACCCTCCACTTACCGTCGATCTTCTTCCAGATAGACGAGTAAAGTCCATGTGTAACGAGCGTGTCGCCTTTTTGATCCGTTGTTGTATTCTGAAACCAACCGCAGGTATAGCCCAGCTCCCCATCCGCTGAAACGTCGATCTTGATGGCCGACCAGGTTAAAATATATTGAGGTTTCATTCCGCGGGGTATCGACTCCGCGCGCTTTGTAATTGTCTCGATGGAATTCAAAACAGTGTCGCCCGGACCAAACATAACCACTTCCTCGGCTGCAAAGTCAAGCAAGGCTGGATAAAATCCCTTCTTCATACACGAATCGGCGAAGGCCTTTTCAGCTTGCCGCAACTCTTCTTTCAATGCGCGCTTATTTGGCACCAGAGACTTTTCGTTTTCCGAGCAAGAAACTAATATCAGAATGACGACAATTGCAAAGAGTCTTATCATGGTTCGATCGGCTTCAGTCTTACAATTTTACCCCCGTCGATACCAACGTATAAAAAACCGTCGGGACCTTGTTTCACTGTGCGAAGTCGCCAGGTGGGGTCAATAGTTATACGTTCCTCATTGACAACTTTACCTTCTCGTATTTCTAATCGATTCAGATGGGACATGGCCATGCTGGCAATGAACAGGTTACCGTTCCAGGCCGGGAACTTATCGCCTGAATAAAAGTCGCCACCACCGGGGGCAATCGAAGGCGTATAATGATAGATCGGTTGAGCCATGCCTTCGTGGTATGCTTTTCCTTCCCCGATGAGATGATCGTCGTAGTCTATGCCCCAACAGATAACTGGCCATCCATAATTAGTCCCGGGCTTGATCACATTCACCTCATCGCCACCTTGCGGACCGTGTTCATGTTCCCATAGCTTACCGGTAAGAGGCTCAAATACTAAACCCTGCGGATTCCTGTGGCCATAACTCCAGATCTCTGGTAGGGCTCCCTTCACGTTCACAAAAGGGTTGTCTTTCGGGATAGCTCCATTGTCGTGTATGCGTATCGTCTTACCCAAATGATTTCCGAGAAGCTGTGCGGAGTCGCGAAGAAAATAGCGATCGCCCATCGTGGTAAACAGGTATCCATCCTTTAACACTATCCTGTTCCCGAAGTGATTTGGCTCTTTATAATATGGAAGCGCTGTAAACAATTGTTGCCTTTCTGAAATACTATCGTTGATAAGCTTACCACGCTCGACAATTGTTGTGCTCAGGCTATCGCGTTCGTGTGCATAAGAGAAATATATCAACCTGTTTTTGTCAAAATCAGGGTGAACCTGGATATCGAGCATACCGCCGTCGGCAGAACACAATGCTTTGGGGAGACCAGTTATTTTCCGGCTCTCCTTTGTGGCCGGGTCCATGATCGAAATCGTTCCCCTGGCACGGTCGGAGAACAGCATTTCACCGTTGGGCAGGAAAGCAATTGCGAATGGCACCTTAACGTCCTCGATCACGGTCTCTACCTCGAAATCCTGTACCGCGCTCTTTACGATCAGGTTCGGGGGATTTGAACAGGAGATCATGCAGGTAAGGACCGCACCGAACAAAGTGAGAGTTACGACCTTCATAGGTGGGCAAATGGCAGCAATTTTTCGGAGTATGTCTACCGGATTTGCAAATCAGGGAGTGATTTGAAGGAAATTATTGATTCTGGATAGTTTCTTATCTTCCAACGTCAAGAACAAAGCCCATCCAAACATGAGATATCTTCTCCTCATCCTTCTTTGCTTTTCATTTCTAAAAGCCCGCCCCCAATCCGACGATGCCTACACCCGATACGAGCTCCTGGACCCATCCTCACAAAGTTTCCGAATACTCTTCGACGTAACCTCCACCGAAGCCGGCGCCACAACTTACTACAACACCCTGCGCAAAGGCAGCTCGCATAAGGTCGATGCCGTAATCGATCTCGCAACGGGAAAACCACTCACATGGCAGATCATTAATGGTGTTGATGCAAAGAAGGCAGGATACAATAATGCTTCCGCGGATGTAGACTATCTCCAGGTGAAGCTCAGTCACCCCGTTCCCGCAGGAGGCGAATACCGGTTGAAGATCGACAAGACCTACAAAGACGAACAAAGTTACTATGCGTCGGGTGATGTTATTGTTTTTGAACGGTCTCTCGGTATCAAGCGCAATTCTGTTGTCTTGCCTTTCGGATACGAGCTCGTGGCGTGTAACTATCCATCACAAGTCGCACAAGAAGAAGACGGTCGCATCAGGATCAGTTTCATCAACAACGGACCCGCCGACGTACCACTGCGCGTCGAAGGTCGAAAGTTAAGTTCTGCCAGCAAGCCAATTGTCGTCGACCGCAAACCGGAATCTCCCAGCCGCGGCGAAGGACGCGACAAATCGAAAGCAAGACTTGGATTCACTTTTCCCGAAAGAGCCTATCAAACACGTGAGATCGTTTACTTTCTCCAGCAACCCGAAACACATGCCTTTCGATTGTATCACGATTACACGGAGGCACGCATTGGCATGGATCGCTACGTGAACGTCGTTCGCCCCGGCAGCAAAGCATCCAATCCTTCTGCCAGGAATCTCGACACGGGACTACCGTTGAAAGTAGAAACGTTGAAAGGGTCCGACATCACTCAACGCAAGCTCGACATTGGCGAACCAGTTACGCCCGAAACGGAAGTCGTCGTTATTTGGTATGATCCAATCAAAAAAGGTGAATCGATGCGCCTGCGCATAGAGGAAACTTATACAGATCCCAACCGCTACTTGCTCGACGGCAGCGAATTGGTTTTCGATCGATCGTTCGGGCGACCATATAATACAGTTATACTGCCGCAGGGCTGGTTCCTTACTTCGAGTGTCGTACCGGCAACAATTAGTCTCACCACGGAAGGCTTGATCCAACTTGACTATATCAATCCGTCACCTGACGAAATTGATGTTCACATCAAAGGAAGGAAAAGATAATTGAGGGAAACCGTCGATAGCAACGATTCCCCTCGTCTGATTTTTATTTGACCGCCGCGATGAGACCAAGTTGCTGCAGGGCAGTAAGTCCATCATCCAGGCCGATCTCTTCGGTGATCTTGCCATTCACCACGCGAAACACCGTCGTGCCTGTGAAATGCATCTTCCGTCCTGTTTTAGCCGGCAGCGATCCGACAGGCCAATCAGCAAAAGCTTCGCCTGTGTGTGTGCCACCACCAACCCATCGAGCAATCACATATTCACCATCTGCCAACATCGGGTACGCTCCGTCGAAATTCAGATCCGGAAATGCATCGCGAAACTTCTTCATGAAATCTTTGATGTCGGCCCGGCCCTTGCGTGGCTTGTGTAAAGAGTATTGCAGGATCATATCGGGCGCTGCCAACTCGTCGATGATCGCCGGGTTGTACTTGGGACCCCAGAAGTTTGTCAGCCATTTGCCAACGATCTCTTTATTCTTCTGTTCCTGTTCTGTTTGCGCGAAGAGACTTGCGCTTGCGATCGTCGATGTTACCAACAGCGTCAACTTCATCAGAAGGGCGCTGCTCACTTTAATAAACCTTGTTTTCATTCTTTTGTTTTTTTGATGACTCAAAAATGAACAAGGTGTATGTGACGTGTAACCCGATTCTTGCGATCCGCAAATAAATCTTTCAGCAAGAATCGGGTTGGGATTGCGTGGGAATCAATTCCGATAATTCCCGAACACCATATCACCAGCTTTCTTGTGACAGCTATTACAACTCTTTCTCGTATCTATTGTCAGCAAACGATTCGCAGTACTCTTGTCAAACGTCTCAAATCGCCAGCCACCGAAATCGTCGTATTTCAAACTGTCGCGCATCATCACATCTATGTGCATCCGTTCTCCCTCCAGTGTCGATAAGCTGTCTTCGTTCACGTGAATAACATCGGAAACGATGATCGACCCGTTCGGGAACGTTCCCGTCTTGTAACCGATCATCGCCTCCTTATTTGCATACACGTGGTTAAAACCGCCGACGATCTTAAAGGCCGGGTTGTGTGGTCGCACTATATGCGTTTTTACGTGGGTCCAGTTTCGATAACCTTCGGGGTAAGGAATTCCATCATTTGAGATCTTTTGTGCGGATTGGAACGATGACAGCAAGATTAAACAAGCTGCAATCATTGCCAGGATCATTAGAGCGTTTCTCATAGCAATAAGAGATGTTGCTCACAATGTAAAATCTAAACTCTATTAGAACTTGAAAAATATATGCTTCTTTAGATGTATCGCAAACCGGAAAACGATCTATTTTTTCATCGCAACGATCTTCACATCGAGTACTATCTCATCCGAGATAGTCTCATCAGCCAGGTTGCTAAAGAACTTTCCCGAACCGTAACGAATATCCCACTTCGTTCGATCGATGGTAGCCTTCCCGCTTGCATTCATAACTCCAGATTTGACCTGGATCTCGGCCGGGAATGTAATCGCATGTACTACGCCCTTAATGATCAGATTTCCTGTAACGTTTACTTTTCCCGCGCTAACCGGCGCCACCTTCGTTATTATGAATACGGACCTGGGAAATTTATCGACGTCGAAGAAATCTGCCGACTTCAGGTGTTCAATAAGGTCATTATCACTTCTGTATTTCTCATCCGCAAGGGTGCTCATGTCGACCTCTATCATACCACCGGCAAGTTGTTCTTTTTCCATGGTCAGCTCGCCCTTCGACATATAGGCGTATCCGACATGTGCATTCTTTGGAGCAAACTGCATGTACCCCTTCCAGGTTACAACACTTTCCTTCTTGTCCACGACATAAGTTTCCTGCGCCACCAGGTCGGTGCATGTTAATAACAGCGGCGCAACAATTAGGATTAACATTCTCTTAGATTTCATAAGCAAAATTTGTTTTATCTTCAAATAGCCTAACCTACGCAGCCACCATCTCGCTAATTGTAAATGAACTGTAAAAAGAAATGTAAATGCGTGTAAATCCTGCTCATAACCGCTTCGCGATGACATCCGGCATTGCCACAATTGGGCTCGCCATTTTTTTCATCGCCTCATCTTTTACAGAACATCCCGACCGCGAACTGCGCTCCAGGCAAGTGAACCTGATGATCCGGCAAATGGGTCATCGATTACTGCTGCAGGCCGGCGACGCAACGTCACGCGTATTGCCGGTCATGGAAACCCGGGAGGGGATCTTCCAGCTCCAGTTCGAAAATGAGTTCTCTTTTAGTCACGACTCGCTCGTCGCTGTCTCCCAGGGCACGCTTCCGGTAACAAGTTTCCCGTCGGGTTACACCCTTACGGTACATGACTCCAAAAAATCCGACATCGTCTATGGTTTCCAGGTAAATAATGCGTCACGGGGCAACGTGCCTTGCCTGGGCAGAACCGAACCCTTCGGCAGATATCACATCGAAATTGCTTTTCCTAAACTGTATGAAAACTTGCAGCCGAAGGAGACGGACGATCAAGGGTCTATGATGAGCGTGCTTTTTACCGGTATGGTGGTATTGGTGGGCGCCACATTTTTAATTGGGCATCTTGGAAAGATCTTGAAACCAGGACCAGTTACAACTTCCATCGGAAAATTTGTATATGACGTGAAGGATCAGCGTCTCCAATTGGATGATGCGGTCGTCAGTCTTACCGATAAGGAATGCAAGGTCCTTGAATTACTCAATAATAATTTCGGTGAACTCGTGGCCCGTGAAACATTGATGCAGAAAGTGTGGATCGAGGAAGGAGTTATCACCGGTCGAAGCCTCGACATGTTCGTATCCAGGCTTCGAAAGAAATTAAGTGGCGACCCCGGCCTGAGAATATCTAACGTTCACGGAAAAGGTTATAAGCTTGAAGCGTCTCCTGAATAATGGGAACGTATAAAATCTACGATCTGTGCCTGCAGTATTGTCTTTTGCTCTGGCGTCGCGTTGGCAAAGGCGTGGTCGGCTCCTTCTACAATATGGAGCTCGGTTTCTACTCCCAAAGAGTCAAGTTTCGCCTGAAGCTTAACGCTCTGCGCTACCGGCACCACGCGATCAGCATCGCCCTGGATGAGTAAAGTAGGTGGCGCTGTAGGTGTAACATAATTATATGGGGAAAACCTATCCATGATCTCTACAGCCCTCGCGGTATCTTGTTTCGGATCGAATCCAAAAATGTATCTAGGAAAATCCAACTGCGATTGCATACGGGCCGGCAATTTACCGAGCGTTGAATACAAAGCATCGACTAACGGAGCGTTATAGATGTCGCGGAGCTGGTTAGGTCCATATATATCCACAACATACTTAAACTCTACATCGTCGCGGTCACTGAGATAAACCTCGGGATGTCCAAAGCCTATCATCATTGCGATATGTGCACCGGCCGATTCACCAAAGAGTCCAAGATTATTCAAATCAAAATTATGGGTGTCGGCGTTCTCGTGGATCCACGTCACAGCATCAACAGCATCATCGACGCATGCAGGGAAGGGACCCTGGTTCGCTTTCGCCAGCGTATAGTTGATACTTACAATGGCATAACCGGATTCACGGAGCTTGTTAGCCGCGTCATTGAAACGATTGAAGTTCAATCCTTCTTTTGTTCCCGCTATCCAGGCCCCGCCATGTATATAAAGTACGACGGGAGTCTTATCGTAAACTTGTTCCGTCGGATGATATACATCGAGTTTAAGCCCTGGCTTGTATTCGATGTTGCGTGTGACTTCACCGATTATGATCGGCGGATCGGTGGAAATAAAATACCAGGTGGAGAGGACGATGGATGCCGATAAAATCCCGAGGCACACCACCAGGATCTTGGTACGTTTTTTCATCGAACAGGGGTTATCTACTCCACAAGATAACGCAATAGGAGCACGCCACAATCAAATTCTTTGCACTCTGCAAGCTTAAATTTTGAGTTACTGCGCAAAGGATTGAAGGATTTCTCCCCATTGCCGATCGCAGCAGGGTTTATTTGCAAACACAACTCGTCGACAAGGTCATTTTCCAGGAGTGAGGCCACAAACGAATCCCCACCATATACCATAATATTCTTTCCGTTCTTGTTCTTCAAGTCTTTGATCGCGTTTATCAGCGATCCATTTAATATAATTATGTTTTCCCAGGCGCTGGCGTTGAGTGTGTTCGAGAAGATCGCATTTTGAATAGCTGAAATTCTTTTTCCGAGGTAATGAAAGTCACTGCCGGGATCTCTCGCGATATCGTTCCAGTATGGAATAAAACCTTCCCCCGTTTTTCTTCCGTGCAGGATGCAGTCCACATCGTCGAGATTGTCGATACTAAATTTCGTCATGCCATCGTCCCATTTATTATCAAGAACAATGTTCATCTGTAATTTTAATTTTCTCATAAGGCTTAGGATTAAGATATGCTGCTGTTGAAGAGTTTTATCCTATTCATAAATATTTTCTTTAGATTTTTTTCCATGATCACCTGTGTTTGTATCGCTGTCGTGCGATGACACAAATGTCAATAACAATCCCCTTTTATACGGGGTGAAAAGGCGACATTAGAAGGGGTAAAATGCGGCTTACGTCTCGGCGACTTTCGCATGTCGAAGTTTTTGATTTTCGCGATATTGACATTTTAATTCCAACGAGGTCTATGTCTCCTTACCTGCCAAAATCGGATCCAACTTATTGGGCCAGCATGCCCATCGTCCGGAACCTGATATTGCTCGGATCGAAGAATGAGACTGAGATCGAAGAAGTATGTAAGGCTTCGGGAATTAATTCCAGGGACCTGACGAACGTAGATATTAAGGTCCCCCTTGAAGCGAAGATCCAGGTCCTTCGAAAATTAATGGAGCTTTCCAGGGATAAGCATTTGGGATTGCATCTTGGAGAAAAAGCGGCCCCACCTATGCTGGGCCACGCAGGACATCTTCAGCAGAGCAGCAAAGACGTGCTCACCGCCTTTAAAAGAACAGTCCACTTTAGCCGGACATTCACAACGGTGTACGATTCCCGTATTGAGGAGGAGAATGGAGAAGCATGGTTATACTACGAGCCAGTAAAGGCATGGTGCGACGCATCTCCCGAAACGGCAATGCACGGTGTCGACATTCCACTGGCTGCCACCATGAACTTCATAAGATTGTTATCGGGGCGAAGTGTCTTTCCCCTCCGGGTGATGTACCGAGGTGAGTCTGTTAAAGACACATCGGAGCACCAACGGATCTTCGGATGCAATCCAGTGTTTAACCAACAGGGGAATTGCATGATATTCAGAGTTTCGGACCTTGAAGTCGCGATACTTGGATACAACCCACAACTGAGTGCGGTCATCGACAAAATACTCCAGGATCGTTTACAAGAATCAGAAAAGGGCATCCGCTTCACAACGAAGGTTCGGGAAGCGATATCACTCAACTACCAATTCGATTTTCCACAACTAGAGAACATCGCCCTGGCATTGAATATCACACCGCGTACGCTTCAGCGCAAACTCCAGGAAGAGAACACGACATACAGAGATCTGAGCGATACGATCCGATATGAATTGGCGTCAACTTTATTGAAGTACAAAGAACTTACGGTTTCCGAGATCGCTTACAAACTTGGCTATTCGGAGCTGAAGAGTTTCAGCAAGGCCTTTAAACAATGGTCAGGTGTTGCACCTATGGACTATCGATCGCGAGCTGATTCATAGCAACCGTACTTTCACCGCCTGATCGAATACGAACGGATTTGCCCGAAAG
The DNA here is from genome assembly GCA_964490505.1 of uncultured Ohtaekwangia sp. GTDB lineage: Bacteria > Bacteroidota > Bacteroidia > Cytophagales > Cyclobacteriaceae > ELB16-189. The sequence continues at coordinate 12,118 of CAZBCP010000011.1, forward strand.
TGAAAGGAATTTACACGTACCCCACTCGATTTTAGTCTAATTTCATAAACCCTTTCTGGCCCGATTTTTCTATTTGAACCAACGAATCTCGCGGACCTAAATCAAGCCCATGCTCAAAAATTATTTCCTTATTGCCCTAAGGCACCTCGCTAAGCATAAGCTTTATTCCTTATTGAATAGTTGTTGCCTCGTGATCGGCATCACCTTCGCCATGCTCATTGGCGCATATATTATCAACGAAAAGAGCGTGAACTCCACTTTGCGGAATGTTGGAGATCAGTACGTGTTAAAAAGCAAGTGGAAAGAGTCGAACATGGGACGCGACTTTACAACATTCGGTCCTCTCGCAAAAGCATTGAAAGAGGAATACCCGCAGCTCATTGAAAACTACTACCGTTTCGATGCAGTGTCGAGTATCGTTTCGGTCGATGACAATCATTTCAGGACAGGTATTGCAATAGGAGATACGTCGTTCGTATCGATGTATGGCTTTGAACTACTGCATGGTAATCCAAGTCGCCCGTTCATCAATAATCAATCCGTTGTTATCACCGACTCCTTCGCAGAGAAATTATTTGGAACAAAAGATGTAGTAGGAAAGGAGATCAGCATTCAGACACAAACCTTCGATGGCAAGAGTGTAGACTTCACGGTATCGGCCGTATTGAACGAGCTCCCCTACAATAATTCGATCACAAACTTCAGTCGTCCTTACGAAGTCTTCCTGCCTATGGATAACAACATGTATTTCCAAAAGAACGACAAGGGGGACGATTGGAATAATCTCTACATGGTGAACATGATCCAGTTGAAGAGCGGCCTAACGCCTAATGACATCAAGGAGCCACTCGAGAAGCTGCTTGCTAAGAACCAACCCGTGCATACCCGCGGGAATGTCGAGATCCAGGTGGAAGCTATCGAGAGCTATTATTTGCTGAAGAACAACGGCGCTATTCAGAAGATGATCGTCACGCTGCTGGTCATCGCGGCTTTCATCCTGTTTATGACCATCATCAACTTTGTTAACATACACATCGGAACGTCAGTCTACCGGCTAAAAGAGATCGGCTTGCGCAAGGTATTCGGCGGCGAACGACGTCAGTTGATCTTTCAACATCTCATCGAGTCGTTCCTGATCAGTTGCATAAGTCTTTTTCTCTCGATCACGTTGTATGAGGTAGTGCACCCGGTATTTGGTCAATTAGTAAATACGGAGCTCACCTCCGTGTGGCAATTTGGCGTGAGTCACTGGATCTTACTTTTTTCATTGTTGATACTGATGTCGTTCTTGTCGGGGATCTATCCGGGTCTTGTTCTGAGCTCGATCAACATCATCCAGGCTGCGAAAGGGAAGATCAGTTCCGGTGGAGGAAAGACTTCGCTTAGAAGAGCCCTGCTCATCACCCAGTTTACTATCGCCGTCGTTACCTGCATTTGCGCACTCACTTTTTCAAACCAGGTGTCTTACTTCTTCAGCAAAGACCTTGGGTTCGACAAAGACCAGGTGATGGTAGTCTCTTCGCTGCCGAGGCAATGGGATTCGCTGGGTGTTGTAAAGATGGAGAGCCTGAAGACCGAGATGCTCCAGTCAAATAATATAAAGTCTGCCACGCTTTCATTCTACATTCCCGACGGGAATACTCTTACGAGTATCAACATCCTTCGCGATGGGAACAACCAGGATGTAACCAGCATGCTCATGATCGGGAGTGATGAAGATTACGATGATGTTTATGGGCTAACGATGGTGGAGGGCGTGTTCCTCAAAGACGACAACAGCAATGCTACCCAGGGTAAGATCGTGTTGAACGAATCGGCAGTGAAAGCTCTCGGGTGGACCGAGGCTGTCGGAAAGACAATACAGGCACAGGTGGGGCAGAACAGGTACCCGTTAACTGTCGCAGGAGTGGTGAAAGATTTTCACTATGCCTCTATGCAGGCAAATATTCAGCCTCTTGTGTTTGCTCACATCAGCGAACCTTACTTGAGATTCTATCGGTATTTTTCATTCAAGATCGGGTCGCCGGAGATGGCGGATGCAATCGATGAATTGAAAGCAAAATGGTCGACGTTGTTCCCTGAATCCGGTTTTGAATATACGTTCATGGAAGATCGATTCGAATTGCTGTATAGCACAGAGCTTCAACTGAAGAAGGCTGCGAACATTGCAACGGTGCTGATGGTGATCATCGTATTACTTGGAATAGTCGGGACCGTGACGTTCACGTTATCGAATCGAACCAAGGAAATTGCCATCAGGAAGGTATTGGGAGCGAAGACGGCAAACATTGTGGGCCTCTTCACCAGGGAATATGTCTTTCAAATAATTATCTCGATCGTTTTCGGATGTCCGCTTGCATTCGCAATTGCAGACTATTGGCTACAAGGTTATGCATACAGGATCCAGCAGGGTGTATTTCCTTTCTTGATCACGGCCGCTTTTCTAATGGCTACGGCGCTGGCATTGATATTCGTATTGTGCTTCAGGACTGCTGCCGCTGCGCCGGTGAGGGATCTCAGGAGCGAGTAATATTGGGGGTAGGTACATGAATCGTTGGGGTTGAATTCGTAGTAATTTAAATGCCTGAATAACCCCCCGATGATTATGAGAAAACTATTTCTTTCGATGGTATTTACGACCGTCGTGTGCGCGTCTGCACTGGCGCAATGGAACACAAGCGGATCAGTAGTTTATTACAATGGCGGATTTGTTGGTATTGGGACCAGTACGCCAGCATACCCTTTAATGGTGGCTGGGGACCTCGGGTTTTATGGGTCGGGCCTCGATGGCAGCGTGTACCAGAGAGCGACGATCTATGCCAACACGGCAAACCATTTTCTTATCGAAGCGCCCAAAACGAGTTCGGATACCAAGCTGAACATAGCTTTTAACTGGCGCGGGGGCGGACCAACACCGTTCTTCATCCAAGGCTCGAACGGAAACGTCGGGATAAACAGCACATCCCCTTATCAAAAATTAACGGTCAATGGCGTACTCGGCATCTATGGCTCGGGTCTCGACGGAAGTGCTTTGCAGCACACATCGATCTATTCTGATGTGTCTAACGGTCTTCTCATAGAAGCTCCGAAGACCAGCTCGGGTACCAAGCTCGACATATCGTTCAACTGGCGTGGAGGCGGGACGGTGCCTTTTATAATTAAGGCATCGAACAGCTACATAGGCCTCGGCACAGCAAATCCCGACGAGAAGCTAACAGTCAAAGGAAAGGTTCACGCCGAAGAGGTTAGAGTTGATTTAAGTGTGCCGGGTCCCGATTATGTATTTGAAAAGGACTATGATCTGTTGCCCCTGAAGGACCTCGAAGCTTATGTGACTTCAAACAAGCACCTTCCTGAAGTGCCCTCGTCTTCAGAAATGATGGAGAAGGGACTCGAGCTGAAAGAGATGAACCTTTTATTGTTGAAGAAAGTGGAGGAACTCACGCTTCACCTCATCGAGGCAAATAAGAAGATTGATGGGTTGAGTGAAGAAGTGAAGGAGTTGAAGAAAAAATAGAAGATACTCAACTGGATCAAAGACCCTCTAAGTTTATGAGGGTCTTTTTTTGTACCTTGAATGGAGACATTTTACATCTATGCTCCTCAAGATCATCAGCGGGGTCCTGGTACTCGTTACCGTTTACCTCAACTTCAAGCACGGCTGGGCCGGCATCACTAACAACCTGAAACCGGAAGAAGCCAAAATGATGGCCGACCTCGGGCTGAATAAAACCATTCTCATGGTCGTAAGCGTCCTGGCATTGGCTACGTGTATTCTTACGCTCGTGCCTCAAACGTTTTTTGTTGGCAACATCGTGAATGCGTTCGGCATTGTGCTGGTCATGTCGTTTGCGCTGCGTGCCGGTAATTATAAAATGGCATTAATGGAGATCCCCTTTCTCTTACTGCCGTTGGTGTTGATCTATCTCGGGTATCCTTTAAAGAAGTAGTTGTCTATACTTTTAAGGCAATCCCTCTCTTCTTCAACCAACCCGCAAGGGCAATGATCAGCCACGCAAAGACTAACGACTTGATCAATCCTATCGAACCAGTCCTCAGAAAAACCGGCAACTGTACACCACCGATCAATTGGAACAATCCCGAATGGATGTACGGCAACAAGTAACAAGTGAGCGTTACCACACCAGCTGGTTTAATTAACTGATACCATTTTGTTAATCCCTTCACATCAGTTAGAAAGGCGATGAACGCAAACGTCGCGACACTAATGCCAGTACAGATCGTCGTCCACGACGGCGTTGCACGGATCTTCGAGATCTCCCACAACGACCGCGTTGCAAGACCAAATGCAATCAGGACAACTGAAGAGACCAAAACAAACGTCCAAAATGACCGGCCTTTGATGCCATCACGTCTATAGTAAATCGTAGTTATGATCCCGGTCATCGCCATCGCAGAGGTTGATCCATAACCCGCCACGCAATTCAGGAAAAGAAGAAGAGCTAATGCGGCATACTGAACTCTCAGATCGCTACCCGACCACAAGTAGACTGAACTCACCACCAGGTAAGTCCAACCGATGAGACCAAGTATTCCCCACCACCCGGTCTGCATCCACAGACCATCTTCGTATTGTCCCTTGTATATCGCCGAAAGCCCGATCAACAATAAGATGCCCGTGATTTTCAATATTCGCGCCGTCTCTTGTTTCCATTCGGAGTAATCGAGCCAGATAAGAAAGAATCCTATAGTTATAAGGATCTCCCAGGCTCCCTTCGGTAGCAACGCCTCATCGCTGTAATTCTCGAGATTGTAATGAAAGACTCCCATGACGACTAACGCCAGCGCCCGCCAGAGTATGTGCTGTTGTATCGACCAGGTAGAGTCGCCTTTCTTTACCCGGTTATCGACCGCGATCGGTACTGAAAGTCCAACGATAAAAAGGAAAGCGGGAAAAATTACATCCGAGAAACCGAGACGATCCTCCTGCGCGTCGGCGTGACCAAGCCATTGTGGTATGTCCTGCAAGGTCCACAGGTCGTTCACGAAGATCATGAGCAGCATCGTGACCGCCCGAAAGGCATCGATGGAAATAAATCTGGTATTCAACAACTTCGATTATCCTACTCTTTCACGAGCTTAACCCGCACTCTTCCACCTGGCCCGTCAATCAATAAAGAATACACGCCGGCCGGCAGCCCTTGCAAGCTATACTTTCCGGTCCGTTCGTTCATTGAAAATCTTGCAACTTCCTGGCCGGACAGGTTGAAGATAGATACATTTTTGTTTCCAGGATCTTCGCTGGTGAAAAATAGATCGTTCTTCGCGGGATTTGGATAGATGTTGATACCGCGTGATCCTGCTTCCTCAATGCCAGTGACCACAAACGAATAGGTTGCCTCGGCCAGGCAAGACTGCACAGGTATCGTCACCGAATAGACGCCTGTCTTATCCGGCGTTATGAACGACAAGGTGTCATTTTGCAGAAGCACATCGTTGAAATACCATTGCTTTGCCCCGGGATAATCGACATACAGCTCATCGTTAATTAGCTCGATCACCGGTTCTTCAAAGTTGATCACCTTCGCCTGTACCGGCACCCGCGCGCTCTCGCATCCCGAACCGCTCTCAACAGCAACATAATAGGTATGCGACTTCATGAGCACCGGCGTTATAAAGCTCGCGTCGTTGCCCAGCGACACGCTATCAACTTCACTTGCGTACCACCGATAGTTTTGCCCGAGCCCAGCGCCCGTCGCCGACAAAGTGGTGGAACCCTGGCGACAAATATCTTCACTTGCAGCAGGGGTCGGCTCGGCAGCACTTGCAACGGTTATCGTCGTCGATTTTTCCGTCACCAGTCCGCATGATCCATAAGGGATCGCGGATACTTGAACTGCATTTTCTCCAGGTATTAACATGCCTGCAGGCAGCGTAATAAAATGCGATCCACCATTTCCACCATCAAGAAAAACTTCGACGCCGTTAACGTTGACCTGGTAATTCACAAGCTCCGAAGTTTGAGCAAGCTCTATACGCGCGTCAGAACCCGGGCAAGCCGAGGAAGGAGAAATAAAATAATCCTGCGGTGCCGGCTGCAAGGAAAAGTTGACGACAAAACGTGCGCTGTCATAGCTCGCCGGATCGCCTGTAATGTTGAATGAATAAGTGGAATTGGCACGCGCATCGGTAGTGGTGTTAGTGAAATTGTCGACCAGCGTCACCGTCGACGAACCTGTGAAACTGCTCACGTTATCGAATGACAGCATGTAAACTCCTGGTGACACATCATCCAATAAAAGAGGTACCGACATCGAACAGTTAGAGAGATCCAGCGAGTTGATCGCTAGTTTATCCTGTCCCGATAATTGTGTTGAGAGATTGAACCCGGTATTGGCGACCTTAAGCGCATCAGCGTAATCATCAAATTCGCTGGTAGCATCCATCCGGAAATGGATCACGGCTTCGTCACGAACAGATCCTTGCGAGAGAATAATGCGCAACAGGTTGTCGGGCTCGGATTCGCGAAAGAATGTTGTTTGAGTTTGCGGTGTCTTTACTTCTTCACCAACAGACAAGGAAGGCGAGAAGGTGTTGGCTTTGACCCAGAATGCCTGACCCGCTGCAATGTATTGCGATCCACCGTTGGTGCCGACAACACCGTTCCACGTAGCGAATTGTGGCGTAGTCCCGGAGTTGTCTCGAATATAGATCGTTCCGTCAATATTGCTCTTGTCCCATCCACTTGCAGCGTTCCAATCAATGGTTGATGGATAAGGATTACCCACCAGGTTCCAACCGTCGTCGGTGACCGTTCCCGACGAAGTGTACGATACAGGAAGATTGATCGTGCCGCTATTGATCGGGCCACGAACATCCCAAAGCGCTGAGGAAAGAATGTTACCGCGAACGAAGATCGAATATCCGCGACCGGGTTGGAAAGTTTCTGTGTTGCTCGATGTAGGGAATTGAATATGTCCACCGTTGATCCCGCTTGTCGTAACAGTTTCATCGTAAACGAACATCGACGATGTGGTGGTGCATCCCGGACAAGTGCTGCTTCCTGTGAACGTTCCAGTGATCGGTATTTCATTTTGTACGTCAGCTACGGTTGCGTTTTGAACGGGTGATGAGATGTATCGATAGATACGACCGCCCGATGGACCTTCGATAGACATGTAGCGTTGAACTGTAACTTTTCCCAGCACCGATGCACCTGCCGGTAACATGGCAATTGCTCCATCCTGTGTGGGGCTATCGGCGGTAGACATGACGCGGAATACAGATGTATTCGCGCTGCCATCGGCATCGAAGGTAGTATTGGGCTGCAGTGTGAGGACACCGCGGAGATTTTGATTGCTTTCGATCGAAACACCCGGCGAAGCAGTATTGGTTACATCGATATCGCCGAAGTCAATAGCCGAAGTGCCGGAGACGTTTTGGGTGCTGCTTCCTGCGAATTCGATCATGCTTCCCGTCGCGCCGGTAAAACTTGCATTGTTGATGAGATTGCCCTTCAGTCGAAGCGTAGCTGCTGCAGGTAGTATCGTTGTAGCGCCGATCGTTAGATTGATTGCTTCTGTTGTTGTGCTTGCGCTGAATGATTTCGTTCCGGTGTTTGATAAGACCAGGTTGCCGTAGATAGTGGGACTGATCGTTTGCGTTGCTCCATTGTAATTTACAGAGCTCGTTGTGCCGATTGTCTGCGTATCATAGTTGCCAGGAAAGTTCGAAGCGCCGGACAGTAGCAACGTCGTTCCATTGCCGAGAGTAAATGTTCCACCTGTCGTACTCCTGTTAGCTGAAAAGCTTGCCAGGTCGAATGTTCCGGATGTGACCGTTAGATCTCCATTTACCAACACGTTGTTGGTAAGCGTGACGGTTCCTGTTGTTTTATTGACAACGATATCGTTGAATGTTGTTTGAGAAACACTTTGATTCCCGGTCCCATTGAAGACTACGGCACCGGCGCTTGCATTCAATGTTCCCGCAACGCTCCAATTGCCGCCAACATTCAACGTGGCAGCATTGGCATTCACTATCGTACCGGTGTTGACGGAAACACTCCCCAACACAGTAAGCGGTGCATCGAGGGTAACTTCGCCGGCTCCTGAAGCTGTGAGGCTACCGTTGATCGTAGTAATGCTGCTGAGTCTTGCGACGCCTGCAGATTTCGAAACTGTGAGATTGTTATAAGTAATGCCACCCGCAATGACCTGGTCAGCCGATCCATTGTATGTTACAGTACCGGTGCCCGGGGTGAACGTGCCACCGGTATAATTGTAGTCCAGCCCGATCGACAATGCGCCGGTACCCGAGAATACGATCGAGCCTGCGCCGGGCTGATTGACACTTCCGGTTACCGATATGGATCCGGTCGACAAACTAAGATTTATTCTTCGCGCGTTATTCCCATTACTCAAAGTGAGATCTCCAGCAACATTAAGCGTTCGTGTTCCTACGTTGATGCTGTGAATTTGATCTGCACTCCAATCGCCATTTAAGTTTCCGCTTACTGTGAGTGAGCCCACCGTTCCACCAATCGTAAGTGTAACAGCCTTAACGCTTCCAAAGACGATCGACTTGGCCGTTATTGCCGTTGTGATGTTCGGTTGATTTGTGAATGTTTCGGTACCGATGAGAATGTTGTCGATACTTTGTGGAACCACGCCTGCCTTCCAGTTGCTGGCGGTTGCCCATGCGGTATTCGTTGTGCCCTTCCACACGTGCGTTACGGCACCATCGAAGAAAGTCCAGCGGCCCGATATATCCGATTGAGTGGTGCGTTGAACCCAGTTGTTTGTGACGTCGCTCGAGGTCTTGCCATAGCTGGTCCATGCGCCGCTGACAAATCGCCATAAACCCAGGTTGGCCTCGACGTCGCCATTGAGCTCCGTATCCTCATAGTGGAGTCGCAGCGTTGCAACGTAAGTTCCCGTGTTTGTTATGCTGATGTTGTAGGATCTATTAACTGAATTCAGCGAAGGGAAATCCGCGACGGGTGCCGACAACACCGTAACCGTTACCGAAGTAATGGAGCCTCCTGTTATGCTGGTAAAATTTATCGTACTGTTCGCGCCTTCGAATGCATAAGACGTGTTTGCGGCAAATGCATGCGTTCGTGTGATCGTACCGAGGATGATTGCATTGCCCGTGCGTGTGCCCATGATCGTTATAGAATTCGAGCCGGTCAGCATCCTGCCTTGCGTCATGGTGAGATTGGTGGTGGTAACGTTATTATTTAATGTCACCGTTGTCGACGCTGTACTCTTATTGATCGTTAGGTTGTTGAAGGTTGTGGTGCCGGTTGCGCTCGAATTTGCAGTACCGTTGAAAGCAACAGTGCTTGAAGCGGGAGTGAAGGTTCCGAGATTTATCCAGTTTCCGCTAATGGTGTGCGTGAACGAGCCCGCGTTGAACGTAACGCCACTATTAATAGTGAAATCGCCCCTCGGTGACGTGGCCCCCAATGCAGTTTTGGTTCCTCCATTGGCCAGCGTCAGGTTGTAGTATGTCGCGGCAGCAACGTTCTGATTACCCGACGCACTATATATTATAGTGTTCGGTACCGTCGACGTTGTGTTCAGCGTGCCGGCGGTAATGGTCAGTGCCCCGGCAATGCTAACAGTAGAGTTCGTGCCTAGCTGCAGTCTGGTACCGTTGATGGTCGCATTAAAAAAGTCGTGGGTCCCCGTGACGGTTGTTGTTCCCACAAAGGTGATCGTGCCCGCCGTTGCTGTTAATTTGCCCGCACCCGAAAGATTGGATCGCATCGAAAAGTTGGTCGCCGTGTTGAGGGCGTTAGAAATAATGATCCCGTAGAAAGTTGCGCTTCCCGTGTTGTTGATAACAGCCGATGCAGCGCTGAATGTTATCGTTCCAGCAGTGGCGTTGAATGTTCCACTGCTCGTAAAATTGTTGCTGATCGTGAATGATGCCGTTGTCGAAATGCTTCCTGAGATCACCACGTTATACAAATTGATGGAATTGTTGCCGGTGATCGTTTTTGTCGTACCTGAGAATGTGATCGTGCTCCCTGGATTGTGAGTGAATGTTCCCGTGCCAGTCATCGCAAGATTACCCGTCAGCGTTACGTTAGTCGACGAGCATGTAATACCCGCTCCAGCCACCGTTACGTTGTTGAAGTTCTGGACCCCGGCGCCACTGACGACTCCCGACGCTTTGTTGAAACGAACCGTACCCGTGTTACCATTGTATGTTCCTGAATTCGACCAGTTGCCGTTCACGATGTGTGTTGCTGCACCGCCATTGAAAGTCGTGGATGCACCAATGGTTAGATTCCCTGTTGTCGTGATCGCAGCGTTCGCGTTGAATGTTACCGACGTTGCTGTTCCAACGGTGCTGGTGAAATTTCCCGCAACAGTCATCGCCGTTGCCGGAAAAGTTTTGATGATATCACCTGCGACTCCACTAACAATAAGGTGACCGTACGTTTTTGCAGTCACCGTTTGGTTATCACCACCATACAACACAGTGCTGTTGGCATTGAGCGATGTTGTGTTATAGTTAGCGGGAAATGAGTTGGTTCCACCGATCGTGAGCTGCGCGCCGGTCGAGACTGTAAATGTTCCACCACCTGCCGCATTCCGGTTGAGTGTGAACGTTCCGAGATCAAGCGTGCCTGCACTGACAGTTACGTTGCCCCCCGCATTCACGGTCGACTGTAAAGTCGTATTGGCAACGAGTGTCTTCGTCGTACCACCGCTGATCACCAACGTACCATAACTCAATGCAGCAACGGCCTGGTTGATGAATGATGATGCATATTCAACAATGCCTCTCGGATTTAATGTGGGATCGACTGAATAGTTTCCGGAAAAAGTTGCCGCGTACACTTTTATCCTTCCCAGCGAATTGACCGTGAACGTGGACCCTGTAAGCGTAACGATACGGGATGCATTAACTGGATCGAAATTTCCACCTACTGTGAACGCGTTCGTTACCGTGATGCTCGCAGCCAACGACGTTGTGCTTCCCGAATTGATCGTCAGGCGGCTGAACGTTGTTGTGTTATTGATTGATTGAGTTGTCCCGCCCAACGCAACCGTAGCCGTTGTTACTGTTGGTGTATATAATCCTGTGAGGGACCAATTGCCACGAACCGTGATCGTATTGGCGGTGTGTGTAACAGTGCCAAGTATCGCTATGTTTACGTCGCCTGCCACAGTGAGGGCTGCGCTAACCGTTAGGTTGATCGAGCGTACTCCACCGCCGACAGTTAACGTCTTCGCATTGGAGGTTGCGGTAACGGAAGGCTGAAAGGTGCCGGTAAAATTTGCGTCGCCAAGGACGGCGTCGACCGTAGCCGATGGTACGCCATTGGTCCAGTTCGCGGTATTTGCCCACGCGGTACTGGTCGTACCTCGCCAGCTGGTCGTCTGACCAAAGCCTGCAAAAAAGATGCTTGACAGGCCAAGAGCAAGCAGAAATCTCATATAAAGGGTGTTGGATCGCCCTTTTTAGCACAAAAAACACCCTAAGCCGGTTGGTGGGATACGTCTATCCGGTCAAGACTATAAGGTTTCAGGGCTCTGCAGGCGAGACCAATTCCAAAGGTAACAGATATCGTGTTTTCTCGGTGTAAGTAGAATTACAGAGACCGGGGGAATTGTGTCACCTTTTTAGCGTCTGGTTTCGAAATGATTCGGCTCGCGAATACCAGGATTCCGCAAGCAAATTCCTGCATTCGGGATCTTAGTTACGGCACTCTTCTTTCGTTGCCCGTACATTTGCCTTCTATGATCGGTTCGGAGCAGGGAAGGATAACTATCCGGCGTGCGTTGTACCTGGCGTTGTTCGCCCTATGTATATATTACCCGATCACGATCGCTGCCAACATCCCGTTGCAACACTGGAAGAACATAAGGTTCCTCGCGCTTCCAGCAGTCGTGCATTTCATTTTCTATGCTGTACTGATCATCGCGATCGATCGTATTGTCGATACCGGGGAGAAATGGATCGGCCCACGGATCCTTGACGTACGGCTCGAGAGTATTGTCTTATCACTTGTAGTAGCGGTGCTGGCGGTGTTGTTATCTCAACTGCTATTCAAGCTCAACTATCGGATCTGGTCGGTGATGTTTGCGCCTCCTGGCATCGAGGATGCGCGACGGCCCGGCAGCGGGGCGCCGCGGGTGCTCTTGTGGCAGGCCGTGGGACGATCGAACTACGCCCTTACCTTCGTTATCTCTCTCTCGATCTTTTATTTGATCCTCAATCGCAGATCACACTTTCGAATGCGACAAATGGAAATTCATGCGGAGCAGTTGATGAAGGAAAATGCACTCGCACAATTCCAGGCATTGAAGAACCAGGTGAGCCCTCATTTTCTTTTCAACAGCCTCAGCATCTTATCTTCTCTCGTTCATGTGGATGCAAACCTGTCTGAGAAATTCATCGATCGGCTTTCGAAAGCATATCGGTATATTCTTGAACAGAAGGACAATGAAACCGTTTCTTTAAGAACGGAACTCGATTTTGTTAACTCGTATGCATTCTTGCTTAAGATCAGGTTTGAGAATAAGTTTGATGTGAAAGTTTCTATTACTGATCCTGAAGCAGAAAAGTATCGGATAGCACCGTTGACTTTACAGCTTCTGATCGAAAATTGTGTGAAACATAACCGCATGTCACAACAAGAGCCGTTGATCGTCACCATAACGATCCAGGAAGATCACTTGTTGATCGTAAACCCGGTAAGACCGCGGAACGATCTGGAAAAGATCCATTCTACTGGAATAGGATTAGCGAATATCAAGAACCGCTATCAGCTTCTTACTAAAAAACCTGTTGTAATTGTTCAGAGCCAGGAACTGTTCACCGTAAAGATCCCGCTGTTATGAATGTTGTAGTTATCGAAGATGAGGCGTTAACGGCACAACGGCTGATCGCTTTGATCAGGAAATACGATCCCGCCATCAGCGTGCTCGCACAGATCCCGTCTGTATCTGAAGCGATTTCGTGGTTCAGGTCCAGCCCGGCTGGTTCCATCGATCTCATCTTCATGGATATTCATCTCGAAGATGGCGATGGATTCCAGATCATCAGCAAATTGAACCTCAGGACACCTATCGTCTTTACAACGGCGTTCGATGGTTACATGATCGATGCCTTCAAGGTCAATAGCATCGATTATCTTCTGAAGCCGATCGGTTACGAAGAGCTTGCAGCTGCCATCGACAAATTCAAGTCGTTGCAGCCCAAGCCTATCGATATCGAATTGCTGATCAAACAGATCAGTCAACAAAACGGGCCTCAATTCAAGGACAGGTTCATGGTAACCGTGGGAACGAAGATCAGATCGATCAGGACGGACACTATTGCGTACTTTTTCCTTGAGGAGAAAGCCGTACTTCTCGTTGTGAATGATGGCACAACACTTCCCATCGATTACAGCCTCGACAAGTTGATGCAGGTCATCGATCCAAGGCAGTTCTTTCGGGTGAACCGGCAATTCATCGTTTCGCTAAATTCAATTCATATCGTTCAGACGAATTCGGCAGGAAAGCTGCAGCTCGACCTGATCCCGAAAACGAAGCATGAAGTGCTTGTAAGCGGCGACAGGGTCTCGGATTTCAAAGAATGGCTCGGTAAGGACTGATTCTTCACATCCAGAAAAACGTCATTCGGATGTATCGATCGGTCACTCGGGAAAGTCATTTATGAATGATCGAATGTGCCATTTAGATTGCACTATGATCGGGAGCCATATCAAAACATCGATGCGCAATATCAGGCGCAATAAACTTTTCTCAACCATTAACATCGTTGGACTCGCAATCGGCATGTCGGTTGGTTTATTACTGATCGCCTTTGCGCATGACCTGCTATCGTACGATAAATTCAATGAGAAGGGGAGTCGTATCTATCGGATCAACTCATATGCGAAGTTCAAACTGGGTTACCGCGACAAGTTTGCAACGACGTCTATAAAGATCGATCAACTTATCAGGGAGAGTGTGGCGGGGTTTGAAGAGATAGCAATGATCCGCGATGAGTTCAGCGGCGATGTAACTGTGGGCGACAATGTGATCCCCTTTACCGGCATGTATGCGGAGCCCTCAACCCTTCGCATTTTCACGTTTCCCTTGTTACAGGGTGATCCCAGGAAAGCTCTCAGTCAACCATATTCCATTGTGTTAACCGAACGATCTGCGAAGAAGCTCTTCGGCAGCGAGAATGCTTTCGGGAAGACAATTCGAATGAACAACCAGGAGTATCTCGTTACCGGGATCCTTAAGGACATACCATTTTTTTCACACATCCAGTTCGAGTCGCTGGTATCGTTGAGTAGCATACAACCGAAGATCCTTAAGGACCAGGCACTTCTTAAATGGGAAAATGTTTACCAGAGGAATTACCTGTATTTGTTGCTTGCCGGGAGTTCAAATATCGCCGACATCCAGGATCAGCTCGACGCGATTTGTGCAAGAGAAAACAGGAGAGACGACGAAGCGGAGATCCATCTGAAACTAACCCCGGTATACGATATAATCCGTGGTGAAGACCTGCGTAACTCGATCGGACCTGTTATGCCTTCCATTGTGCTTTGGATCATAAGCGGGCTAGCGCTCATCGTTATCCTTTCGGCGTGCTTCAACTACACCAATCTCTCGATTGCCAGGTCGATGCGGCGTTACAAGGAGGTTGGTTTGCGAAAGGTTATCGGCGCGGGAAAACGGCATGTGCGTCAGCAGTTCCTGGCGGAGTCGGTGATTGTATCGCTGATCTCACTGGTTATTGCGTTTGGGATCTTCATCGTGTTCCGTCCCCAGTTTATGAGCATCGCTCCGGAGCTGGTGAAAATTGTGAAGTTGGAGATAACGATGCCGATGGCGTTGATGTTCATGGCTTTCTCGGTAGGGGTCGGTGTGTTGGCGGGCATCTTGCCTGCAATGTTCTTTGCGAAAGTCAGTGCTATTAATGCTTTAAAGGATGTATCGAACGTAAAGGTGTTCAGGGGAATGAACTTCAGGCGAGCGCTGGTTGTCGTTCAATATACACTCACGCTGATCTTCATTACTGGCACATTCATCGGGTATATCCAGTATAAAAAGATCCTCACGTTCGATCTCGGTTTCAATACGGAGAACATCCTGAACATCGAGCTGCAAAAAAACGGATCGGAGATCCTGATCAACAAGCTAAATGAAATTCCGGAAGTGGTGGGTGTCTCGCAATCGCGTTTGCTGACAAGTGTCGGGAACGTGATGGGAGGTTTCGTCAAATACAAGAGCCTTCGCGATTCGACACTTGTGTTCACCAACATTGTCGATGAGAATTATATACCGTTGCACGATTACAAGCTTGCAGCCGGTCAGAATTTTATCACCAGGCCGGTAACGAAGGATGCTACCAGCGAATTGATCGTCAATGAGAAAACGGTGAGGCAATTGAACATAGCCAATGGCGATCCCCAAAAAGCGATCGGCGTCGAGGTACTGCTCAATAACAAGAAGCTGACGATCGTTGGCGTGATAAAAGATTTTCATTATGCAAAGCTCGACGAAGAGATCCTGCCTGTCGTATTTATGTATCTCACACCCGATTCATTTTTAACACGGGATGGTCGCGATGGACTTGTGAATGTCCGGGTTGATACAAGTGATCCCCTTGAAACAATGGCGAAGATAGAGGCTGCGTGGAAGAGTGTCGATCCCATTCACCCATTCAAAGCTGAGTTTTATAGTGACTCGATCGCAGACGCATATAAAGAGCTTTCGGCGATGCTTAAAGTTATCGGTTTCCTGTCGTTCCTTGCGATCTCCATTGCTTCTTTGGGATTGTTGGGGATGGTTGTTTACACTACCCAAACACGACTCAAAGAGATCAGCATACGAAAGGTGCTCGGCGCGTCTTCGGGCAACCTGGTGTTTTTGTTAGGCAGGAGCTTCGTGGTGATGCTTGCCATATCGGCGGCGATCGCTCTTCCGGTAACCTACCTGTTCTTTGAAAGATTCGTGCTGATCAATTTTCCCTTTCACGACCCGATCGGGATAGCTGAATTATTTGGCGGCCTGATAGCTGTGCTGGCAATCGCATTCATCATGATCGGATCGCAGACGATCAAAGCGGCGCAGAGTAATCCTTCAGAGGTACTCAAAAGCGAGTAGCGTGCGTTTAATTTAGCGCTCGCTAGCCTGACGAGATACGAACTCTTCCGGGAATCCACACTTTTCGAGCATCGCTTTTGACATGGCTCTCTTCTTAAGGATCAAAGGGTCGTTGTTATGGTTTAGGCGAGTGTGACGAATCCTCCTAACGGGTATTAACATTAAGCTGAGTTTCTTTGCCGACATAACTTTGCCTGTTGAGAATACAAATTTATTGAATTTTCCTGATGCGTTGAATGAGGAACGCATCGTAGTTAACATTCTTTCTGAATTGTTCCCAAAGATCATTTTTGGATCCCATGACTTCAAAGATAGCCTCAATTTCCGGCAAGTTTCTAGAGATCAACATTTGATACAATCGAGTTCGAGTCCGATTACTGCCTGTTGCGTATACTGCCATGTCGGGAAAACGTTCGGTGAAGTCTAGTACCGCTGCGGCTACCGTTGCAAGAACCTTGTTTCGATCTTGATTGTTTGAAACAACCATGTCATTCACCTCATTGCTTTCATCATTCATGTCTCCAAAACCTAGACTGAAGTAGGTTATTCCTCCTGTATTTTCCGGACGGAAAGAGACCACCTTCCTGATTTTGCCATTCGGTCCATCACTGTCAAATTCAAAATCGAGGTAATTCTGTTCGCTTAGAAAGTTGTAACGTTCTTGTTTCACGCGACTACTTGAATAGTCGCGAATGTCTTTATACAAGACCCACAAGGAAATCAGTAACGATCGATGCTGTCTGGAAAACCGGATAGAAATACAAAGGCCACCTTCCCGTCAAAATAGTGTACAAATTCAACGAGATCGGTAAATAATTATCATGGGGATTTTTAGGTTCTTACATCAAATAAAAATTGTATGGACCTCTCATCAGAGTATGCACTAACCGAAAAACAGATCAGCGACTACCAGGCCAACGGCCACATCTTCCTCAAGCAACTCGCCTCCAAACAGGAAGTTTCGTTCTATCGAAACGCCATACTCGAAGCAGTAAAAAAACTAAACACCGAAAAGAGAAAGCTCGAAGACCGCGATACTTACGGCAAAGCATTCCTCCAGATCTTCAACCTCTGGCGGCAAAACGAAATACTGAGAACGTTCGTCCTCTCGAAACGCTTCGCGCATGTAGCCGCGAAATTAATGGGCGTCGAAAAAGTAAGACTCTACCACGACCAGGCGCTGTTCAAAGAACCCGGTGGAGGTCCCACACCATGGCACCAGGACCAATACTATTGGCCGCTCGATACCAACAACACTATTACCATGTGGATGCCGCTCGTAGATCTCACCGAAGACATGGGGATCATGCGCTTTGCTTCAGCAACTCATAAGCTGGGCTACGTTACCGCCGAAGCAATCTCCGACGCGTCCGAACAATTCTTTAGCGACTTTGTAAAACAAAATAATTTCAAAGTAGAAGGCACACATCAGGCCAACGCCGGCGATGCAACCTTCCATTCAGGATGGACCCTTCACCAGGCGCCGCCCAACCGGTCTTCAACTATGCGGGAGGTGATGACCATCATCTACTTCCCCGATAAAACGAAAGTTCTGAAACCCGATCATCACAATCGCGAATTGGATCACTCAACATGGCTGATGAGCATTCCTCCTGGCGAATATGCCGCAAGTGAACTAAACCCTTTGATCGATTGATTGAGAATCCTGTGATCTAACCTTTCAAGGCCTCATTCAGACCCTGGACGTACGCCTCGCTTACCGGCACGGTGTGCCTGCCGATCGTCACCTGGTGACGCTCAACTTTGTCTATCTTATTCACAGCCACAAAGAACGAACGGTGTACACGAACGAAGTTATCTGCCGGAACAAGGTTGATCGACTCCGCAAAAGTGCCGCGTGAAAGTACCTTCCGGTTTTCTTTCAGAACAAATGTCACGTAGTTGCCCGTTGCTTCCAGGTAGAGGATATCGTCGTACAGGACTTTCACTTGCTCGTAGCCGGTCTTCAAAAAAACATGATCAGCGGTCTTCGCAAGATTCCTGAAGTTATAGATCTCGAACGCCTTATTGCACGCCTTCATGAACCTGGCGAGCGAAAATGGTTTCAATAGATAATCTATGGCATCCATCTCGAAACTTGCGACGGCATGATCGGCATACGCTGTCGTGAAGATCAGCAAGGGTTTCCGCGACAGTGAATTGTAAAAGTCAATACCCGATATGTCGGGCATCTTGATGTCGAGAAATATCAGATCGATTGGTTCGTTCTGTAGAAATTCCATAGCCTTGAAAGCATCCGTGAATTCGCCCTTCAATTCAAGATATGGGACTTTTGATGCGTGACTGCGCACAACTTCCAATGCCATCGGCTCGTCGTCGACTACAATCGCTTTCATCTACGCTAATCCAATTCAATCTTCAGGTGTACGAAGAAATCGCGGCTGGTGTCGCGGATCAGCAGCTCGTGCCGGTTCGGATATACGTGGCGCAGCCTCTGCCGCACGTTCTCAAGCCCAATGCCATTACTATCTTTTTCCGGATCGTTCTCCACCTTCGCGTGTATACTATTTGCGATATCAAAATAAAGCGTTGTATCCTTCAGTTCAAGAAAAATCTTGATGTATGACTGGCCGCGAAGGCTGATCCCGTGTTTAAAGGCATTTTCGATGAACGGGATCAACAACATCGGGGTGATCCGGATCATCGGATCGATGCCTTCCGGGATCGTGACGCTGATCGAAAGATTTTCGTTACCGTCCGTTCTCAACTTCTGGAGACTGATATAGTTGTCGAGGTATTCGAGCTCGCGCTTCAACGATATCCGTTCCTGCATATTTTCGAACAGCATGAAGCGCATCATATCGCCCAGCTTTTCCACGGATGCACTCGTGCGTTCTGCCTTTTCCTGGATCGCCAATCCATAAATAGTATTGAGTGCATTGAAAAGAAAATGCGGATTGATCTGTGATCGAAGGAAGTCGAGATTGGCTGTGGAGCGGTCCAGCTCATTTTCCAATGCGTCTATCTTTTCCTGGCCTTTCATTTTCCAGCGGTACACCAGCCACAATACCGGCGCAGTAATAAAACAATTGAACAATAAGTCGATGGCTGCAATGGTCGACGCGTGTTCTTCATTATCGGTGATGATCATTATGATTATCGCAACAATAGCACAGATAATTGAGCAGAATAACGCCACTTTGAAAAAGTATGAGATCAACGGATATTTCCCCCTCAAGGATCCTGGTATGAAGTAATGGAATGCGAAGGCGTGCAGCACTATACCCGTGGGGACAATAGGGATCCACGCGTATCGGATCTCTGTTGGTACCGGTATGATCAGCAACCAATAAGCGATGATCATCCAGATACCAAACACGATTAGTCCATCCCGGTTTGGAATAATAAAGAACGAGCGAATAGATTCCGTCCTCGAAACGATGTAGACAGCGAGATATTTTATGCAAAGGTGCCCGGCAATTATTACCGCTATGATCACCCACTGCAGCGATAGATTATCCGTCAGGAAGTAGATCAGCCCGATCAAGCCAAATGTTGCAACCAGCCCTATCACATTTACGAGGATCTTTTCACACTTGATCAATGCCGGCACTACACGGAAGTCAATATAGAGAACCGAGAGGAAGACCGTGATAACTTGTATTGCCATGTGAAAATCACCTCTTATATAGAGAGGCAGCGAAAGGAAAAGGACGGTCAGTCCCCAGAACTCCAGCTTATTAAAGAGGCCTGTGTTTGTTTCGGTGATCATAGATGTTCATTGAAAGCTCAATAATAACGCAAAGCCTTTCTGACGTGGAACAAATGTGACCAACAGGCAGGTATGTGTGACGAATCGGGATCAATAGGTCAGCCCAAAGCCGATTGGCATGTCGTCGCTGATCTTAAGCGGGAGCTTTGCCGTCGGCCTTATTTCATCTTTCAATAAACGGATCAGCGAATTGAAATAGACCGTTTGATTTCCATAGAATCCTCCCTCGCCATAGCCGACAATGAAAGATGGAACGGTCTCCAGTTTACGAATGAGGTGTGGATTCCCGAACGACATCGTGATAACTCTTCCCGGCTTCGCCATTGAAATGATCTCTATCAATTCCAATGTTTCCCTTGTTACTGGTGCGGGATCGCCGTGACGATCACGTTGAACCAGGAAGGAGATCACAACATGATCTGCTGCAAGAGCGGCCTTCAGCGCTTCATCTTTGTATGTCGATGCCTGTGAGGTCTTCAACGAATAATGTTTCATCGAAGGGAATGCAGCTTTCATATCGCGAACAAGGATAGCGACGTTCGGCTGGTCTTCATCTTTTTGGATCGTGATATGCACCGTCTTCGCCGGATCGAATGACTTCAATGGAAAAACATTTTCGTTCTTCAACAATGTGAGTGAACGATCCGCAACTTCCTGCACCAATGCTTTGTTGGACTTTGTTCCGACTGCTTTACTGACATCTTCTACAGCAACGATCTTTTTCTTGTCGAGGCCCAGCGAATATTTTCTTACAAGTAGTTTGAATACCGAGCTGTCGACCTGCGCCTTGCTTATTCTGGATTCGTTCACTGCCTTCACGATAGCAGCGATCGCAGATACAGGATCTTTCGGTTTCAATACAATATCGTGACCAGCAGCAAGGGCCAACACCGCCACCTCATCTTTGCCGTAGCGGGCAATAACATGATCATACCATAGGTCATCGGAAGTGATAATGCCCTTGAATTTCAATTGATCCCGGATGATGCCCTTCACCAGCTTGGGCTCGACGCTTGCGGTCAACATCGATCCATCGGTGATCGACGGTATTGCAATGTGTTCGGTCATCATAAAATCGACACCTGCTTCGATCGCATATCCGAACGCCTTGAATTCGCTGGCATCAAGCTCGGCTTTCGATTTATTCAAGGTCGTGAAAGAGGGATAGGCGGGACCGCCCTTCATGTCGCCGCGACCTGGAAAATGTTTCGCAGTTGTGAGCATTCCCGATTCGTGATAGCCCTTCACGTAAGCGCTCAGCAATTTCTTGTTCAGGTCAAGGTTGCCGCCAAAAGATCGTCCGCTTTCCTGTGGATTGTCGGGCGACAACGAAACATCGGAGACGGGTGTATAGGTGAGATGAATGCCCATTGCTTTGCCTTCGGAGCCCATCACTTTGGCAGCGCGATACATCAACGCCTCGTCGCCAATCGCGGCGAAGGCCATGTTCGAAGGAAATTCACTTGCACCAACGAACTGTTGTCCGGCGCCGCCTTCGAAGTCGGTTGAGATCAGGATCGGGATGGTTGAGGCACGCTGGAGTTTGTTCAACAAAAGTGCGGCACTTTGTGGTGTGCCTCCATAGATCACAAATCCACCGATGCCTTTGTTAACAAGATCGAGCCAGTTAGCCAATCGTGGATCATCGTCGGCGATGTATGCCCCGTTGATCTCGGCGCATACGAGCTGCGCCACTTTCTTCTCGAGGGATAGAGCGGCGAGTGTTCTCTTTGCTTTTTGTGTGGGGGTTTCCTGGGCGATAGTCTTGTGGAAAACGAAAAATGCAAGGAAGATGAGACTGATCTTCATTACTTTGGAATGTTTAATGCTTAGTAATATAGTTAAAAGTGAGTCGAAGTCTATTTCCTGCGTTCCAAAGTCCAAACTACCGGCTTTACTTCTTCGGCCAGTCTCTATCTCTTATCGGCACCTGGATGCAACGCACCGCCGTGTACTGGCTTGTATACACCCAAACACAATCCGCATTTCTCCTGGGTGTGACTGCCTTCTGCGGACAATTCCCATCGTTCATGTTCTCCATACTCGGAGGCGTTGTGTCCGACAGGTATAATCGCTACCGGGTGTTGTTGCTCACACAAGTAGCCTCGCTCATCCAGGCCGCAATACTCACTGTGCTCGTGTACAGCAATCACTACACGGTATGGCATATACTCGCACTCAGTGTAGTGCTCGGCTGCATCAATGCTTTCGACGTGCCGGCACGACAAGCGATGGTGTATGACATGATCAATAATAAAGAACACCTGCCCAATGCGATTGCCCTCAACTCTTCAATGATCAACGCGGCGCGATTGATCGGCCCCGCGGCGGCGGGAATTGTGTTGGAGAAATTTGGAGCAGAAGTTTGTTTTATGTCTAATGGCGCCAGCTTTCTCGCTGTGATCATTTCGCTGCTGTTGATGAAACTTCCGGCATTCGTTCCGCGCGAACGGATCACTACAGTGAAAGAAGATCTGAAGGAAGGGTTTTATTATTTAAAAAACACGCCGGCCATCAGCAACGTAATGTTGATGCTTGCATGTGTGAGCCTCGTCGCGTTGCCTTACGTGGCGTTGTTGCCGATCTACGCGCGTGATATTTTTTCGGGCAGGGCATCGACATTTGGATTGCTTAACAGCTTTGTCGGCATCGGCGCGGTGGCGGGCGCACTGTTCCTCGCACAAATGAAACCCGGCACGAATCTTAAAAAAGTTCTGTTCCGATGCACGATCATCTTCGGTGCAGGACTCATCACCTTTGCTTACCTCTCGTCGTTCCCGATCGCCCTTGCCGTCATAAGCATCACCGGCTTCGGTATGATGGCCCAGACTACGATCAGCAATACCATCATTCAAACTACAGTGGCTCCCGCGATGCGCGGTCGCGTGATCAGCTACTATGCGATGGCCTTCTTCGGAATGCAGCCGATCGGCGGGCTGCTCGTTGGCGCAATTGCCCATGCCATGGGTGCGCCATTCACTGTGCTATGCCAGGGCATCGCCACACTGCTGATCGCCGTTATCTTCTTTCCTTTTTTAAGAAGGGATATCCTCCTGCGAAAACAGCGAATGAAGCTCAAACAACTGGAAGAGCAGGGCGTCGAGAGCACATGATCTACAACTCATCGGCCTCATTCTACAATTCGGTAATTGCTTTTTCACGACCCGGTCCCGATCGCACATCTTTCTCCCATGAACAACATCGAAGCTTTCTTTCGCATCATGCTCTGGCTGCATATTGCAGGGGGCACGTCGGCCCTTATCAATGGACTCGGAGCAATGTTTACCGCCAAGGGCAGTAAGATCCATCGCCTTTTTGGGAGGATCTATTTTTGGTCGATGACTACCGTCTTCGTGAGCGCCCTGATCCTCTCGATCGGTCACAACAAAACATTCCTGCTGATGGTAGCATTCTTTAGCTATTACTTCACCGTTCGCGGCTACCGCATCCTTTATCTTAAAAACCTGGGTTCAACACAAAAGGCGACATGGGTCGACTGGACCATTTCGACGGTTGCCGGCGCCTTCATACTCTTCTTATATATATGGGGTGCGTATGCGCTCGTATTTGGCGAAACGATGGGAATTGTTGCGATCGTGTTTGGCGCTATCGGGACAACATTTTTGTTTCAAGATATTCGTCAGTTCAACCGCAAACCCGAAAAAATGCATTGGTGGTACGGACATATCTCCAGCATGGGAGCAAGCTATATTTCGGCCGTAACTGCATTCGTCGTTGTGAATATCACCATACCCGGCTTCGCCTGGGCGTTGTGGATAATCCCGTCGATCATTGGCGGTTCGTTGATCGGGCGTACGATAAGAAAATATAAAGCGAAGTTTACACAAGCGTAAAAGGGGGCTCTTATTCCTTTATTTCTTCGGCAATCGCTGAAAAAAAGACGGGGTACATAATCCATTTGGAGAACCTTTTTTTAGGGTACTTTTGCCAGATGCGCCCCGCTTTAATCTTCATTTTCAGTGCGCTGATCACCACTTGTGCTGCACAGCGGTTCCTCGCTCCATTGCAAACAGTGGACAACCTATATTCTCTCGGAAGCAAAGCCATTTTGTTTGCCGACGACGGTGTGCACGGTCGTGAAGCGTGGGTCTCCGACGGCACGTCGTCCGGAACGCATCTTATTAAAGACATCATGCCCGGCTATAATTGGGGCGTGTCTGGTAAGGCTCTGACAATGGACGGATACCTTTATTTCCAGGGCAACACCAAGGCGAATGGGTCCGAGCTTTGGAGGACCGACGGTACCGAACAGGGCACAACAATGGTCGTCGACCTTCAACCCAACGAACCCAATCCTTATAATCCATACTATGTTGACTTTGGATCGAATCCGACACCAATGATAGTCTTCAAGAATTCACTGTATTTCCTGGCATATAAACCACACACAGGTCAATATGGAATGTATAGAACGGATGGTACAGAAGGAGGAACGTCTCTGGTCAACGACTATGGCTTCGAAAAGTACGCTGCGACTGACAACTACCTGTACTTCGCGAATTTCTATAACGGTGTGATGTACAGAACCGATGGCACGAACTTTACCCAGTTAACTCTACCCGAAACAGGCGGTGAAAAATATGTGTACGATATCGAGCCCGGTGCCAATGGGATATTCGTTGTGATAGGCAACTACTATTATCCAAACAACTTTGCCCGACTCTATTATTTCAACCAGTCTAATGATCAGTTTGAGCTCATTAAAGATTTTTCCGGGACGAATGACGTAAGCGTTGCCAACCTGACGTATTCGGGGGGCAAGTTATTTTTTTCGGTTGACACAGAAAGCAGCGCACCATCAAGCCAACTCTGGGTGTCGGATGGCACACCAGCCGGAACAAGCATGATAAAATCCGATGCGTGGTCCCCGTACTACAGCGATACAAACATGAGTTCGTTCAATCCATACAACAATGGACTGGTCTTTATGGCTTCGGGGACGGAATACAGATCTGTTTGGTTTTCCGACGGCACCGTCGAGGGAACGAGTAAGATCTCAGAAGAAGAAATGTACAGATCAAACGATCTGCCGATACCGGCCACCGTAGCTGGAGATTTTTATTTCCTGAGCACTACTAAACACATCATTTCGTTCGACACTGAGATCAACATGGATGTTCAGTTTTCGCAGTTCGGCAATGATTACTTGAACTCGTCGTATGCGATGACCACAGCCGGCGACCATGTATTTTTCACGGGCAACGATGGATATGGTATGGGCCTTTGGATCATCGAGCCTGCACCCGAGATCAACGTTGGCTATTCTGAATATAGCTCGCCAGGAATACAGAGCAACTATGGGTCCTTTTCCTGGTCCTCTTCGAAAGTCGACAGCTGCTACACGAATAAGCTATATATAAAGAGCGTCGGGACCAGCGATCTCTACATTTCATCGATATCGGTTTCCAATCCCGATTGGTACCTGGCTCAAAGCGAAATACCTGCCGCGCTGAAACCGGGAGAGTCTATAGCAATACCGATCACATTTATTCCAGCCAGGGAAGGATTGCGCACAGGAGCTCTTGAGATCTATAACAATGATGGCAACGAACCAATCTATACTATAAAGCTTTCAGGATACGGACAAGGTCAATCTCCTTTTGGGTGTAAAATTAATGATGTAATAAAGGTAAAGGAGATCAGGCCCCAGATGCATCACTCAAAATTATTGCTCGATGTAACTTCTGTAAATGCGAGCGCACAACCGGGTACGGTGGTAGGTAATTTTTCTTTGGAAGATGAGAACGGACCATTTTCGATCGAATTGATCGACGATCCAAACTCCAACAACAACGTCTTTACAGTTGAAGACCAAACTTTAAAAGTCGCGAGCTCATTAAAGTTCGGCCGGAAAATGCTGACCGTCAAAGTCCGAGCTGTGAGAGAAGATGAAAGCTTCGTCGAAGATATTTTCTTGATCACGATCGATGGAGATCCGAGCCAGGCACCCGTACAGACCTGCTGGACCGGCTTCGAAGACATGAACTTTTCGATCTACGACGTAGCGATCAATTCCGCCGGACATTATTTCGCAGTAGGTGACAATGGGAAAGTTATTTATTCGAAAGACAAAGGAGTTACGTGGGAAGAGAAACGGATCACTAATCTTTTTATCTGGGGATATACACTCACTGACATAAAATTCTACGGCAAGCTTGGTGTTATCCTTGGCTACAGTGCCTTTGTGTTCCATTCCCTCGACGACGGCGAGACGTGGTCGATGGTTGGACTTACTCCAGGTGGCGACGCTATTCGGAATGCCAGCTTCTTCGACGAGCAGAATGGCTTCGGTGTGGATACGAGAAACCGAATCTGGCGCACGCGAGATGGAGGACGGAATTGGGAGGGCGGTTGGCAGCCACAGGTATTTGATCCAGTGACTCCATTGGCTGCCGGCCCGAATACCGTCATATTCAAAGATTGGTCGTCTTATCAAAAGAGCATCGACGGTGGCAAAACATGGACAAGTTTTACCACGCCCGGCAATGTTGTTGATGGAGGCATTTGGTTTGTCAATGATCTGAACTGGTACCTCATTGCCGCGAACAGTATCTACGAAACGAATGACGGTGGAACTTACTGGTATCGAAAGGGTGCACTCCCGGCAACATCGGGTTCAATGCCTGCGACGTTCGCTTCAGTATCCGGCAGCAATATGATAGTGATCGTCCCATACTATGGCGTCTATCAAAGTAGTAATGAGGGAGCGAGCTGGACCCAACTATACGACATGACGGGAGGCGCCATCACAAATGGCATGATCAGGGGCAACTACGGCGTGGCGACAATTGTATCGCAATACTCAGGCACAAAAGGCCGTGCTATTTTTACGACGAGCGATGGAGGTGCGACATGGGAATTGAGTAATTATATTCCGAATACAACATTTATCAGCGTTAATTTTCCTTCATCGAAAACAGGCTTCGCAACAACCTCTCAACAATACGGTGGACCTTTCTACGGTCCTTATTATAAAACTACCGATGGTGGTATTTCGTGGAAGGCATTTGCTGCAGATAAAGGTTTCTCTAACGTTTATTTCAGGGATGAGCTCACAGGCTTCGGCACAGCCGAAAGTGGCCTTTATAAGACTACAGACGGAGGAGATCATTGGAACATGGTTCATAGCGCCGGCGGGTCCCAGTACTCATTCTTTGGTGATCACGGTGTACTGATGGGCAACAAGGTGCGCTGGACCGACAATGGTGGAGAAACATGGACCGATGGCATTGCTTTTGACGGTAGTATTTTGGGGCAAATGTCTTTCGTGAACTCGCAGGTTGGGTATATATCCAGGTATTACCAGAATATCTATAAGACAATAGATGGAGGACATACCTGGGACGAAATAGAAGATACCGGCGATCTCAAAATTTGGGGCATTTGGTTTTACGATACCTCGAATGGTATTGCTGGAGGCGAAAACGGAGCTGTGTATCGCACAACCAACGGTGGAGTGACCTGGAACAAAACATACACGGAAATGTCAGGCACGGTTGTAAAACTATATGTACGTTCTACCGGCGAGATCATTGCCACTACGAACGACTATTCATATGTCAATGTATGGTCGTCGACCGACGGCGGTATGCACTTCAACAAGATCTCGAACCTGGAAGGATCGGGATATATACAGGTAACTGAAACATCGATCTATTTTGCCGAGCCTGGATATTCATCGAGTCTTTGGAAGCAAGCGAACGGCATCAGTGCCCCAGCCCCGCCAACGATCAGCGGACCTGCTGTAGTTTGTCTCAATGAGACTGCGCAGTTCGGTGCTGCTGCCGCCTACCTCGAATTACCCGAATGGACGTTCGACGGACCCGGTGGACTTACAAGTAATGGTGCTGTAGCAGAAGCGAAATTTCCGGGGACGGGCACATTCAAAGTCGGTGCGAGAGTGACAAATGGTTGCGGTACTTCTGAGTTCTCATATATGACCGTCGACGTAAAAGATATGCAGGTTCCTCTGATCGATGGTCCTGCCGAAGTTCCGGGAATTGGAAAGTTTACTCCGGAAAATGCCGATGTGCAAATGGAATATAATTGGTATGCCGAGTCGGCAAAGTCGATCGATGTCGCAAACAACGAAGCAACTATTAAATGGAGCGAGGCTACGAATAGCATCATCCAGCTGTCGCAAAAAGACCCGGTATCGTTGTGTCGAGCGACAGCATACCTTGAAGTGGTTGTAACAAAGGGAGCTCCCGATGATGATCCGCACAACCCCGATGACCCCGACGATCCGGTTACTGGACTCGAGTCACCGAACCACCTTAGCGTGTATCCCAATCCTTCGAGCGATGTGGTTTACATCAGTATCCCCGAAGGTGCAACGGGTGATATCGTATTCCTTGATTCCGTGGGTCGGAAAATGAGCCTTAAACAAAGTGCCACCAGCGCTGGAACATATTCCTACGATGTTTCGGATTATTCCGCCGGGATTTATCTGATAAAATTAAAACTGTCGACAGGACAGGAATTGGGAGGCAGATTGCTTGTAAAGTGATGAAACTTTTTTCGCTCGTCTTATTTATTGTTTTGGCCGTGCCTGCAGGCGCACAGATGTTTTCCGACATCACCCCACCCACCGGGTTGATTTCCGGCTATTACAACACTGCACAATTATTCGACGTTGACAACGATGGCGATATCGACATTGTTATAACAACAAATACTGGAACGTCAATCTTCTATAATAACGATCTCGATTTCTCGGAGTCGAAATTTTTGGAGGACTACACCACCGAGCGACAAAGTCCTTCCGTGATGGATCTGGGTGACTTCAATCGCGATGGTCACATCGATATTCTTTCTGGTGGAGGACCGAATAATTCATCATTCAGAGTTCTCCTTAATAAAGATCCTAACTATGAACTAGCGCCTGGTATCTCGTGGTACGGTGGTATCCACGGGCCAGCTTCATTCGCCGACTCCGACAACGACGGTGACATCGATATCATGATCGATGGCACGGAAGGACTCATCAATATCGGTGATAGTGTCACTAGTTCATTCTATTCCGTCTATGTACGAGAACTCTGTTCGTCATATTGGATGGACTTCGACAAGGACGGCCGAGTAGAGACTCTTGCAAACGGTGGTTCGTATAGCACGTATAATTCATACATACTCGAAAAAGATTCTGCAAAGCACACACCAATAGCGACGCCGATCCCATCTATAGTAAACCGGATAGAAGGAGCGAGATTCGCCGACATTGATAGCGACGGCGACATCGACATGCTCTTGAGGACCGATACCTGGAGACTCTACTATAACAACAATAATGGCTCGTTCACAGCGGGTCCTGCGATGGTATTCGGCAGCACTGCAGAAATAGCCGACATGAACAATGACGGTAAGTACGATATAGTTGTAGCTGGAGCGATGGATACATGGCAGGTCTTCCAGATCCAGATCTTCACTAACAACGGAAACGGAACTTTCACCAAGATGACAAACACCGGCATCCTGGACAACAACGAAGAACGACCCGATATCGACATCGCAGACATCGACAGTGACGGCGACCTGGATATTGTTCAGATTGGTCCTGGCGTAGCCAAACTGTATCGAAACAACACTGTTACTGTAAACAATAAGCCTGGAATTCCTATCAACCTCTCAGAGACAGTAAAGTCCGGTTTTGCGATTTTCCACTGGTCGGCTCCAACCGACGATCATACGAGCTCTGTTGGATTGACTTATAACATAGACATCCGCACATCGACAGGCAAGATCATCACTCCTTCGCATTCAATGACCGACGGTACAAGAATGATGTCAAGGATGGGCAATGCCTACAATAACAATTTTTATAAGCTGGGATGTTTGCAGGAGGGAAGCTATGTATGGAAAGTACAGGCGCTCGATGCGGAGTACATTGGATCATCATTCAGTTCCGAAAGGTCATTCGACGTGACGGATGTAAAGCCAGTAGCCCCAGCCAACCTTCAAGCGAGCGGATACACAGATAAATCTGTTCGGCTAACCTGGCAGGATAATTCTGACAACGAAACCGCTTTCGTCATTCAGAAGAGGAATATATACCTCGACAGTTACTTCGACGTTGATACTATTCCAGCAAACAGCACGTCTTATATCGACACACTGTGGCTCGAGCCAAATAAGTCGTACGACTATCGTGTGATCTCGTACAGCTGTGCTTATCCCACTGAATATAGCGCTGTAGTTACCGGCTCAACATTCCCGATGATGTTCGAGGAAACAGGGTTAGCTCCCTCCATCAGCACGGTTTCGAACGTGCTACTCGGCGACGTTAATAATGACGGTCATCTCGATGCCCTTATTAGTAACAACGGCTCAGGGAAAACATCTTTGCTTAAGTATACTGGAGAGCGCCTCGAAGAATCCGGGATCGATTTGCCACAGATCGGTGTCGACCAGTCTGCAGAATTTGTTGATGTGAACGGCGATGGATATCTCGACCTTTCAATAGTTTTTTCGGACTATTTCGATCAGAAAGTATCGATCTACTTGAATGCTCATGGAAATGACTTCGTCGAGAAGGAGCTTGACCTGGAGATCCCAGCCTACTTGAGACATCAATCTTGGGCTGACTACGACCTGGACGGAGACCTCGATCTGCTTTTAAGCATACAGTCCGCATCGGGCAATAGCCTGAGCCTCTTTGAACAAACGACACCGCTGACGTTTAAGAAGCACGTTGAGTTACCAGGAATCATTTTGAACTCGAATGCTTGGGGCGATTTCGACAACGACGGCGATCCCGACATCCTTGCCTTTGTAGTATCTGACTGCTCAGGCACTCCCCGGATTTATAAGAACACGGGCGATGGGGAATTTGACGTACGAAGCATACCCTTCAGTTCATTATTTATCAGCGATTTCGAGAGACGGAGCAATGCAGCATGGATCGATTCAAATGCCGATGGATTTTTGGATATAGTCCTGGCAGGTTGGGATTGTAACTATGGCTGGGGCTACAAGCAACTCCTCGTTAACGATAAGAACGAGAACTTCGCAACGACTAACGGTGTCTCCAACCTTACTGCTGTCACCCGGTACATCGACATCGAAGTTGGAGATATCAATCTCGATGGCTGGCAGGACCTGATCATGTACGGAGAAATATACAGTGGCTCCAACAGGACCAGGGTCTATTTCAATAACAATGGTAGTTTCGAAAAGACAAAGATCGACTATTTGATCCAGGGAGACTACAATGGAGGTGCTGGGCTGGGTGACGTTGACCAGGACGATGACCTGGACCTCTTTATTTCTGGTGAGATCAACTGGACATCTTCGGCAACCGCCGGTTACCGAAATAACCTAATAGAGTCATGGGGGAGGACCAACGTAGCTCCGTCGGTTCCAGCGAACTTGAATGGTTATCTCCAGGGCAATGATTTTGTGATGTCATGGTCGGGGTCTACCGACGATAAAACGCCTGCTGCCGCAATTACCTACGAGGCGTTTGTGATTATCGATAACGATACGATTCTTTTCAGTAATTCGAATGAAGAGGGTGTTCGTAAGCTCGCGACCGGTGGGAATGCAGGTTCGATCACTTCGAAAATTCTAAAGCTTCGGAAGTCCGGAAATCTTAAGTGGGGGGTGCAGGCAATTGATGGGTCGTTCAAGGGGTCGGCCTTTGCAACAAATGAAACGACGGTAGACATCGTAACGGGACTCGTTGAGGAGGCAGGCTTCCACATCTACCCCAATCCCGCGAAGGAGAGCTTTTTTGTAACTGGTGCAAACCAATCACCGCAGGTGTTGGATCTAGTGGGCCGAAGGGTCGATTTGCCTTCAAAAATTGTGGGAGGCGATTACGAGATCAGTACCCAAAACGTAAAGCCCGGACTTTACATCGTCCGGGCTCATATTGGTAATCAATGGTATTTGAGAAAGATCGTTATCGAATAAACCTACCAGCTCACAAGTCCTTCCGTGTTGAACGAAGTATTCTCAGCGTTCACATTGTTATCCTCCACGGTGAAGATGATGTCGTTGTAGTCGGCATCGTTCAGGTCGTTAGCCGAGATGTTGTCTTCGAATGCCAGCACGAGAGCACCACAAGTTTTCTCTTCGAAGAGAATATGCTGTTGTCTCTTGTTTGCATTGAGATTATAGTCGGTGTACAACTTTGTTTTGTCGTAGTCCACATAACCTTGCCAGCCGTTGATCACCAGTACGAAGCCGATCACTGTTCCTTTTGGGAACGGATCGTCCTGCAACTTCAACCTGTTGCCAGGTGTAAGGATATCCGACGATACGTCGGGAAAGAGCGTATGCAGTTCGAGCTGACTTCCCGCTGTTGGAGGCGAGAATACGCTGTAGCTATACCACGCAACAGAGTTGCGATAGCCGGCGCCTTCCGCCAGGTACGTGACATAAACCTCTGAATCTTTTGTGAGCTCAACTCTCTTTTGAGCTGAGTCGCTGAACAGCGCTGATTGTGTGATCTCCACGTTTTCCGGGAAGAGCTCCAGGATGCGTGAATAAAGTGTGGGACACGGTTCCGTTTCAATAATGTCATCGGGACGTTGTCCGCCCATATCGTCGTCTTTACATGCTGCTAATGATAATACCAAGAGTATACTCCATAGAGTTCTGCTTTTCATAAAATTGATTTTTTTTCCCCTCGTGATTCATAACCCCTCAATAGGCCCCAGTGTGGACCTTCCGCAATCGTCTACGAGAATCCCGTGCCAGTTTAAGAACAGCCCTTACTGTTAAACATTTAACATGAGTTACAGGAAATTGAGAAAATTATTCCCAAACGACTTATTCCAACTTTCCACAGTCTGGGAGTGGGGAGAGGGTGATCAGGGAAAGTATATCAATATTGGGATCCAGAAAATGTTCAAATCAACGGCTTGATCTAGAATTTTGTGTCGCGGAGGACACGCCAAGGTATCGCTAAGGATACGCAATGTTTGCATTTGCCCTCTGCGTATCCTTTGCTCCCTCCGCGTATCCCTTGCGTAACCTGCATTCTATGTTATTTAAACCCCGGCGCATCCAACTTCTTCGAGATCCTAAACACCGCATTGATCAATCCTACATGGCTATACGTTTGTGGATAATTGCCCCACTGCGATCCATCGAGACCAACATCCTCACTGAAAATATTTAAATGATTCGCAAAAGAAAGGATGTTATCGAGTGTCTTCATCGCATCGTCGATCCTTCCAACGCAAGCGAGAGCATCCACATACCAGAATGCACATACCAGGAACGTCGCTTCCGGTTTACCGAAATCATCCTGGTGAACATATCGATAGAATAAACCCTGATCGGTCTTCAACAATACTTCGAGAGCTTTTAAATGCGACTTCGCCTTTTCAGAAGCCGGGTCCAGGTATCCCATGGTGATCAGCTTCAGTGTACTCGCATCCAGGTATTCGGCTCCGAACGCCTGCGTGTAAACTTTACGTTCCGGATCGTAGCACGACTCTATCTTATCCGAGGCGATCTTCGCGAGACGCTCTGCATTCTGCTCCATCTCTTTATCACCAACATTTCGCGCAAGCTTGGCCACCGCTTTAGCACCCGCCCAATGGAACAGCAGCGTGTACGTATGAACCTGGGTCACATTCCTGAACTCCCACAAACCAGCATCCGGTTCGTCCATGGTTTTCTCGATCCAGAACAAGAGTCGATCAGCAAGAAGCTTATACGAACTCCTTCCGGGAAACGACAACCGCCGGTCTACGAACAACGGGAGCAATCCTACAAGCACCTGCCCATACACATCGTTCTGGATCTGCATATACGCCTTGTTGCCTACACGCACGGGTTGATTGCCAAGATATCCTTCCAACTCTAGATGGATCTCCTCAATGTCTTTCTGCCCGGTAATTGAATACAAGGGCTGTATCCGACCGGCATCGCGCATTAACACGTTCTGTATATATTCGAAATATTTTTCGAGCTCGTCGAAGTGACCAAGTTCGTTGAATGCTTTAAGGGTGTAATACGAATCACGAAACCAACAATATCGATAGTCCCACGTCCGCGAGCTCATATGATGCTCCGGCAAGCTCGTCGTTCCCGAGGCTATGATACCACCGGTATCTTCATATTGATGAAGTTTTAGTACAAGAGCAGAACGGATCACAAGGTCCTGGTAGATATCGGGAACGTACGTGCTCTTGATCCACGTCTGCCAGTAACGAACCGTCTTGTTTATAAAATCCTCGACCGTTGACTTCAACGGAGCTTCAAGGGCTTCGCCGTATGTCAACGCCAGGTATTGATTTTGAACCAGCACGAATGGTTGTTCCTCCATGATGCTCGACAAAGAAATATCGGTCGTCAATCGCATCTGCAATTCATAATCGGAAAAGCGGACGTGATTACTTGCCGGTATCTTTTCGGGCTTCCGTTTTCCATAGTCGGCTGTGGGGTTACAGACAACCTTAATGACCGGGCTGCCACTCAGGACCTCGATCTTTCTAACGAACATAAGTGGTCTGAATACTCTTTCGTATTGGAAGAATCTCGGGGCACAGTCCACCACGCGGAACTTTCCTTCTGCCGTTTCAAACTCTGTGCAAAGCACGTTGGTGTTCGTAACGTAATACTGCCTGCTCTTGTAATTGCCTACGGGTGTCACCGAGAACTCACCGCCGACTTTTGAGTCGAGCAGCGATCCAAACACAAAAGATGAATCGAATCGCGGCCAGCATAGCCACTTCACTGCGGCGTTGTCGTCGATATATGCGAGGTAGGAACAATTGCCCACCAACCCCATCCGGTACTGATGATGTTTCATAACAGGTGTTTACTAATTGCTTTTTAGTTCGTCCAGCAAAAGGAATGCTTCTCGTTGATTGCGGACGTTGTATTCGGCAGCGCTGAGGTCGCTTCCAACTTTTACGGTTACAGCTCGTCCCTTCAAAACATGGAAGATATCTTCATCGGTCTTGTCGTCGCCCATAGCGAAAATGAAATCGGATGGGAACCGTTCCATGAGTTTGCCGGTAGCGATGCCTTTATCGATACCCGCTGCTCTTACTTCGATAACCTTATGGCCATCCAGAACATTCAGATGTGTGTTGCGAACGAGGTGATAGAGGTTATCGAGCAATTCCCGCGACCGTATAAAACCCAGCTCCTCATCTACATTCCGGTAGTGCCATGCGATCGTATATTCTTTCTCTTCTACGAACGAACCAGGCGTCCTTTTTTCGTAGAGCTCGAAAGTCGATTTGATCAGCGCCTTCCACGATGCATCGATGTCGGTGTAATGTTGCCAGTGTTCGCCTTTCAATCGAACACACGCGCCATGTTCTGCCACCAGGTGTAGCGATAAATGACCGAGCCATTGTTCGAGCACTTTAAAGTCCCTTCCGCTGATGATCACCACTTCCGTCGACGGGGATGTCGATAGTTTCGTGAGCAAATTCAGTAGCTCGTTATTCGGCTTCGCATACGCAGGACGGGACTCGATCGGAACCAGTGTTCCATCGTAGTCCAGGAATAACAGTCTCTTCGAAGCGCTTTTGTATGAGTTGATGATATTCGCCGAGATGTTCTGATCGATAAGGCGGATACCAAGTTCCTTTTGACGGCTCTTGATCTCCTTCAGTTCTTCAAAGTAACGTGCCACCCATGTTACGACGTCGTTCTCACGGAGCCGTTGCTGCATCACCGTCATGCTTTGCCTCTGTTCTTCCACGGGCATGTTCAAGGCCTGGTTGATCCGTTTTGCAACTTCCGTCTTATCAAATGGATTAACGAGCATTGCCTCACCCAGTTCATTGGCGGCGCCTGCGAGTTCGCTCAGTATCAGTACGCCATCGTGGTCTACACGACTTGCGACATATTCTTTTGCAACAAGGTTCATACCGTCGCGCAAAGGTGTGATCAGTGCAGCATCGGCCGATTGATACAAAGCACAGAGCTCATCGAAACCGAGATTGTTGTAGCGATAGATGATCGGTTGCCATTCCAGCGTCGACAACTTCCCGTTGATCCGGCCAACCTGCTCTTCGATCATCTTCCGTCGTTCGTTGTATTTCGAAACGATCTGTCGTGATGGAACAACAACCATGATGAACACGACCTTGCCCCGCCACTCTGGATATAGTTCCAGGAATTTCTGAAAACCGGCAAGCCGATGAGTAACGCCCTTCGTATAGTCTAGCCGGTCGACAGAGAAAATGATCTTAGCAGCGCCGAACCGTTCCCGTATCAATTGCCTGTGATGTGCGACGCTCTCGTTGCCTTTCGTATTATGAAACTTATCGAAGTCGATCCCGATTGGGAACAGATCAGCTTTTACGATTCCTTTCTTGTTGAACACTTCACGGTAACGATGGTCTAATCCTGAAACCATAGTCATCGATTTAAGGAAGTGCTGTAAGTATTCGCTTGTGTGGAAACCGATGAGGTCCGCACCGAGTAATCCTTCTATGATCTTTTTCTTCCAGTCGCGATGCATCATGCGAAAGATCTCGAATGACGGGAACGGTATGTGAAGGAAGAATCCGATCGTAACGCCCGGCAATGCTTCGCGGATCATCCCTGGTAACAACATGAGGTGATAATCGTGTATCCAGATCGTATCGCCCGGCTTTACGAACGACAGCAATTTTTCACAGAACATACGATTCACTTCTTCGTATGCCACGAAGTCGTCCTCCTGGAATTCTGCGAAGCTTGGAAAGTAATGGAATAACGGCCAGATGGTCGCATTACAAAAACCGTTGTAATACTTATTGAATACTTTCTCTTCGAAGAAGATCGGCTCGATCTGGTAAGTCGACGAGAGTTTGCCGGAGCTTACTGCTTTCTTCCATTTCTTTTCGGTGAAGTCGGCAGCGCCAACCCAAAACTTTTCTTCGAAGCGCTCATCGGTATTCTTTTCGAAATAACTTTTCAGTGCGCTAACGAGTCCGCCATCGCTTTCAGTAAAAACAGTTTTTCCATCCTGCTTCACAGCCTTCAGAGGCAATCGATTTGAAACCAGGATAAGCCTGCCTGTCATGTCCGTCCGGTAGGCAGGCCTGCCTGTCGAATAGGCAGGCTGGGAGCTCAAATTTTTTTCCATCTGAGCCCTTTGCCCGCAATAAATGTACCTCAATGAAGGGACGATGATCGGCTCATAAGTAATTTAAATGGGGCATTGCTTTGTTGACGGAGGTCCGCGATGTATATTCGGTCAGAGCCCATACTCGCCAAGGCGGTGAGTATCGGCTTTTTTTGTTTTATACCCCTTCTCATCAATGATTTTTGTAAGGCTATTGGTTGTCGTGGCATGCTTCGGCACGTTTGTGTCGTCTGCACAGTCGGAGTGGAAAGCCCGCCCCATCGGTTCAATTGGCGCAACAATTCACCTTTACCGGGGAAAAGGGCAACACTTTCCGGGCGTCCGCTTATTCGCATCGGCCGCAGTTCAGGGCACATATCACATGGGATATCTCGGCTATTCGCTAACAGCAGTTCTTTATTCGAAAAGCATCGGCGCAAGCCTTAATCCACTGGTCGGAGACGTTCAGCTCGACATTATCAACTCTGCAACGTTCGGTTTGGCTGGTGGTGGCGATCTTGGTTATACCAAGATGTTCCGCACTATTAACATCGGTGATTTCTACAATGTAATGCTGGATAAGGAAAATGCATTTCTCATGGGCACGAATTTCATTTTGAATAACCACAAACGCAATCAATTCGTAGGACACGTTGCGATCTCATATCACAACTTCACTATGGATTATAGCAACGACGGCGCTCCACCGGTGAGTTGGTTCTCTTTAGGTGATGAATTCGATCGTTGGTGGACAGGTGGACTCGGAATTTTCATTCACAACAACCAGGCATTCAATTGGGTCGAAGCATCTTTCGATCAATTCACTGGTTATTCTCCGCAGCTTTATGAGTTGTCAGGACTTATCGGCATCGATGTGCCACGATATGGTCGTTCGGTTAGTACGGATAAATACGGCCCTCCCGCATTTAACACGTCAACTTATAAATTAAGAGTCTTCCCAACAGCCAACTGGTCTATAAACATGGGAGTTATCGGTTCGCTCCGTTCAACTAATGACACTGCTTACGGCTTGCAGGAGATCCTTCATTTGCTACAAGGATTTGCTCTGCATCCCAACCGTGATATCAATCGCTGGTACATCGGAACATCTTATGTTCAATCTTATCAAAACGGAAATGAAGAATAGAATATATATAACACTCGTTGCAGGACTGATCTTGGTTGGATGTAGCCCCTATCGCACCTCCTTCACATCGTTCTCTATCAGTGAACAGATCAATGCCGATTTCTTTAAGGAACTGCCGCAACCCGTAGATGGAAAGATAGATGCCTATAAATGCCAGTTCGATGAGGTCCTGGTCGAAGACGATAACCTGATCGAAGTCACGGTCAGGAACGAAAACTCGAAGCAGGATCAAATCACCTATCAGCCCGAGCTCCGCTATTGGCGAGAGCTCTACCTGTTCAAGTATAAAGACAAGGACGGGAAAATATATGTCGTCTATTTCACAGCGAAGTTCAAGTACGACATCGACCCGACGGTCAATCCACCGGCGGCGCGCCAGGTGTGCCTCGGGTTTGGTCCTTCTTATTTAGGGACAGAGGTGCTGCGAGGTCCAAATCATGTAATCGATTTTACCACAAACCTGAAGCTCGACCGAAAGAACAACAAGTACTTTCTCTTTAAGAAAACGAAAGGTGAAATGGATCATTTGAACTTCGTGATCCGCAACGACGATTTTACCGAAGAATCATTTCTCGTGTCGAGGATCATCAACAGAATTCCAAACAAGATCGGTGGCACGAAATCACTTGTGTACAACGTCGACTCAGTATTCCACGATAAACGGGCTCTCGAATTTCATCACCAAAAATGAATGTGATATATGGGTTTTAAATCATGGATCAAGAAATTGTTCGGTAGAGAAGAAACGCCACCGGCCGTCAACAACGCGACACCCTGTGTTTGCATGCAACAGGGTGGCTATTGGTATTGCTTTCGACAGGTTGGTGGCGGACCACTTGAAGTTTGCCCAAACAGCGGGCAATATCTTACAAGAGAGGAATGTGAGAATGCCACCCATGGACAATGTCCATGAATTTAAATAGCGTAACCTCCCAGTAATATTGTCTTAATGGATTCAGTCTACTATTGTGGTTTCGCACAATAGATGCCCCCGATCCTAAATTCCATCAGCAAGAGGATTTTCTTCACGCTTGGAATTCTTGTATTCAACATCGGGATAATTGCCCTGCTTTCCCTGGTCTTCTTAATGAAAACACGCGCCGTCGGCAGCATCGGCCACCATATCGATAGCCAGCGGATCCTTACTATCAAGCTGATAAAGACCGATCTCGACATTCTCCGATTCGAATCGGTCAACCAACAGTTCTATGAAACCGGTCGGAGCGACATGGTCAGTGAACGCGACAGCCTCTGGAACCTGATCCAGGCGCGTAACACCGAACTGCGTTTGGAAATGGAAGACAACGAGTTTTTGATCGACTACCAATTTCACCAGATCGATAGCCTCCTGAGCGACTACAGTGAGACATTCAGGCAGCTTCTGAGGAAGATCAATGAGCGAGGCTTCAAGGATTATGGACAGGAAGGGATCATGAGAAACTTTGCACACCAGCTCGAGACCACGAACGTTATTCCGCCTACGTTATATCTGACACTCCGAAGGCACGAGAAAGATTTCTTGCTTCGCAAAGAGAGTCGCTATGTGGATGAGTTCAATGAGCTTTCGGATCAGGTGCAGTCGGGCATAAAAACTATGTCACAATCGGAAGTCATCTTGTTGAATAACTACAGGAATGCATTCAATAAACTGGCGGACCTTAATTATGAGATCGGCCTCACACCTGGCGACGGCCTTTTGGGTTCGTTGAGTACGAAGTCCGGCGCCATATCGCGACATCTCGAGGAACTCACGAAGCTCTCGACGAGCCGGATAGAACAGTTTACACAACGAAGCATGGTGGTCTTTTCCATCACGTCGATCATTACAGTAGCGCTTTCGATACTGCTCACGTTTTATACTTCGGCACGATTGGCCCGACCCATCAAGAAATTGTCGGCTACCATGGGCAAGTTCATGGTGAACGAAGGCTTTAATGAAGACGAGCTCAAGAGCGACGAAGAAACGAACGAGATCGCCAACCTGTCGCAGGCCTTCGTGAAACTGAGCAGGAAACTGAAGATGCAGTTTGCCGAGATACAATCACAGAACAGGGAACTTAAGAAGCTCAATGAAGAGCTCGACCGTTTTATCTATAGCGCGGCTCACGACCTCAAATCGCCTCTCGCGTCGATGGAGGGACTTGTGATCCTTGCGGAGAAGGAGATCAATAAGCCGGAGCATGCTCATTATTTCCGCATGATGACATCGTCCCTTCGAAAGCTGGAAAGTTTCATTAAAGACATCACTGACTACGCAAAGAATAAGCGTCAGCAGTTGACGATCGAACAGATCGGTATCGAGGAGCAGATAAGCGAGATAATCGATAGTCTCAAGTTCCTTCCCGACGCCAGTCGTGTGAACACAAGCATCCAGGTCAAATCATCGGTCGAGTTTCATTCCGACAAAACCAGGTTCGGGATCATCATGAAGAATCTCATATCTAATTCATTCCGCTACCTCGATAAGACCAAGAGCGAGAATTATGTAGTGATTGAAGCACAGGTAAGCGAACAGCAACTGACGTTAAAGATCACCGACAATGGTATCGGCATAGAAGAGAAACATCTGCCGCGGATCTACGACATGTTCTATCGTGCGGTCGAGCATTCCCAGGGAACGGGCATCGGATTATTCCTCGTGCGTGAAACGGTGCGCATGCTTCGTGGCAAGATTGCTGTGAAGTCAAAGCTCGGTGAGTGGACAATATTCTATTTGACGATCCCTAATCTTAAAGGGAACATAGCCGTTATCGAAAGCGAAGAGACGCCGATCGAGACTGTTGTTATTGCCTGATCACTTCTTCTTTTTCAAATGCTGTGAGAGTTCGTCGATATGATCGGAGTTGATGATGTCCACGCCAGCGTCGATAAGCCGATCCCAGGCGTTATCGAAGTCGGGTGATGCCCAGAACCGCATCGGTTGGCCGATAGCGTGGGCAGCATCGATAATCTTCTTGATCTGAACGAGATCATTTTTTGGGATCTCTCCATTGCCATCCCACTCCGAAACGCTTGCGAAATCTGTGCTCACGAGCTTCAGTCGTTCTTTCTCGTCGGGTGTGTAGCTGACACCCGGCCTGCCGTCGAACCAAATGTATTTTGGATAGTTCTTCCATTCGGAAGGGGGAGGATAGCTGCCACTGATGACGAAGAATAATTTCCTGGAGTTGATAAGGGTCGGATATTTTTCGAGCTCTTTCACGAGTGCCGAGAGAGTCGACGTTCCTTCGGTTTTCAGGTCGATCATGAGCTGGAGTCCATAAAGGTCTTTTTCTTTTTCGACGATCGGTTTCAGATAAAGAGACTCGAGTGTTCTGGCGGGGTCAAGTTGGTCTATGGTATGTGCGACGAGCAATACGTTGTTCTCCAAAAAAATATCGGCTTCGATGCAATCGGCTTTCAGACTGAATGCGTGATGAAACGGCGCCTGCTTTTCATAATCGTTGTGAGCGAAAATACTTTGCGCCTTTACGAGCGGCGAAAACGTTGTAAAAACGGCAAGTAAGATGATG
Source organism: uncultured Ohtaekwangia sp. (assembly GCA_964490505.1). Classification (GTDB taxonomy): domain Bacteria; phylum Bacteroidota; class Bacteroidia; order Cytophagales; family Cyclobacteriaceae; genus ELB16-189. The sequence goes on from CAZBCP010000011.1 coordinate 53,651, forward strand.
CGAAGCATACCATATTAAATTTTGTTCTCATGTAGTTAACGTTCTAAAAATATTGGCGATATATTTTAGAGAATTATCCAACTCTTTCTCCTATGGGCAAATTCTTAGTTTCAAAACGCACAAACGGTGAGCATCAATTTAACCTGCTCGCCGATAATAGCGAAATTATCCTGACCAGCGAAGGCTACACAACTCGCGCAGCCTGCGACAACGGTATCGAATCAGTAAAAGAAAACGCTTCCCGCCAGGACGCGTACGACCGCAAGCTGTCTGCAAATGGCAAACCTTACTTCAATCTCAAGGCAAAGAACTCTCAGGTGATCGGCACGAGCCAGATGTACGAGAGCACTTCTTCCATGGAGAAGGGCATCCAATCTGTAATGAACAACGCACCAAAAGCGGTCGTACAGGAAGCTTCGATCACTTAAGGCTTCACGAGCACTAAATGCATCTCCTGTGTAACATCATTCCGCGTTTTCGGCGAAAGGAACCTTGCGTTCAGCGTCGAGACGTGGAAATGTTGTAGCACCGTATCTTTCACGATCGCAATCGAATCGTTACGTAGATCGGTAAGCCCTTTGATATCGGTGTAGATCCATACCACTTTGCCTGCTTCCGAATCTCTTATTTCCGATGGGGTATTGTAGCGAGGCACCTCTTTTCCGTTATAGAAATCCATGCCGTATGGATTATGACCTAAGCCGGTCAACGGACGCCCCGATTGCACCGCAACATGTGCAGCTACATTGCCCGACTCATACCGGAGCATATTCGGATACAAGTGGGCGTTGAAGATGAAATTCACGGTAACGATCGCGAAGAACGAAGGAAACAGTACTTGCTTGAACCTGGTGCCTCGATAGGCCATATAGAAAACGGTCATGAACGCGCCAATGAATGCGATCACGACGACAACGATATTCTGCAAAGGGAACATTGAAATCAGCAAAGCCCCCAACGTCAGCAGCAACACGCATATAACGTTTTGAATGATCCTGATCGGTCGAAAGTCGCCGTCGTATTTCTTAACGAGTTTACGTATGAAGTGACCAGTAACGATCGCGACCAACGGGAACAACACAAAGATATAGTGAGGAAGCTTGTAGTGCGACAGTGAAAATGCCAGCCAGGGAAAGATCGTTCCGCCGATCGTGAGCGCTTCCTGTCTTCGTTTAATGATCAGTCCGTTGAAGATGATCTTTTTCAATCGCTTGCCGAGCGCGATGAAGAACAGCAGGCTCCATGGGAGGAATGCCCACAAGAACGTATGAATGAAATAGAATGGACCGGTGTCGTTCGACCAGGTGCTTTCACCGGTGAGTCTTCCAAAGCTTTGTGTCCAGAAGTAGAACCGGATCCCCGATGTAATGAAACCATTGTAGGTGTGGCGACCGCCGCTCGCATCAAACTGTTGATATAGTCCGTACAGCATCGGCGTGAGACAGATCAAGACGATTGGAATAAGCAATAACCATTGCCAGCGAAACAATGTTCGCCAGTCGCGTTTCAATAATAGGTCGGTTCCCAGCGCAAGCACGGGCACCATCAAACCGATCGGGCCCTTCGCCAGCATTGCGCCGGAAATACCAACACCGGCGAGTACCAACGACGATAAATTTTTCGAACCGGCATATTCTGCCAGCTTCCAGACGGCGAAGACCGTGCAGCTCGCCAGTATCGCGTCGGTGCGAACATCCTGGTTGAACTGGAACCAGGCGTGACAAGATGCGAGAATGAGCGTTGAGAAATAACCGGTCCATCGTCCGTAAAACATTCGACCTAAACGATAGGTCGAGAACAAGCCGAGTATCGTGAACAACATCGACGGGAGCTTGTACGAGAAATTTCCAGGTCCAAATAAATGGAAGGAGAGAGCCGTGGTCCAGAAGATGAGGGGTGGCTTATCGATGTAATCTTCGCCGCGTGAGTACAGTTGCAGGTAATTTCCGGTCTGCGTCATCTCGAGCGACATAGTTGCGTATTGGGCAGCATCGATCTCCATTACATCGATGAACATCCCAACCAGGTATACGACCAGTACGGGCAACAGCAACAACCATTTTTTCCCGTGCTTCATCGAGACAACATTGAATATTTTATGATACACCAGATCGCACGAAAGCCGTCGATAGCTTTTATCTTTTTGCCTTCGGCGTAGGTGCGACCGTAGTATGAGATGCCAACTTCGAAGATCCGGATGTTGGGGATCCGCGCAACCTTGATCGTCACCTCGGGTTCGAAGCCGAACCGGTTCTCACGAAGGGAGATCGATGAAATGATCTCGCGACGGAACAGCTTGTAGCCCGTTTCCATATCGGTGAGATTGAGGTTGCTGACTGCGTTGCAGAGGAATGTGAGAAAGTGATTGCCGATCGAGTGCCAAAAGAACAGAATGCGACGAGGTGCCGTGCTCATCAACCGCGAACCATACACAACATCGGCAGCGCCTTCGAGAGCTGGCTGCAGTAGCTTGTTGTAGTCACGCGGGTCGTATTCGAGGTCTGCGTCCTGTATGATCACAAAATCTCCTTTCGCAGCCTGGATCCCTTTGCGGATGCCGAATCCTTTACCCGAGTTCTTTTCATTGCGCATGTAACGAATGTTTACACACGATGTCGATGCGATATAGTTGTCAATAATCGTGGCAGTAGAATCGGTGGAGCAATCATCGACAACAATGATCTCCTTATCGACATTGCCCGGCAGTTCGATAGCGTTGATCCTGGCGAGGATCTTTTCGATCGTAGCCGATTCGTTGTATGCGGGAATGATTATTGAAAGCGTAGCTTTTTGTATCACGCATCAAACTAAATAAAAATCATTGGCACTGATCCGTTGCTATGTCTCATTTAACCCTACCATAACACTCAGATAATTTTTGTGTTTGATATTTGAAGTATGAAGAGACTGGGAGTGTTGTGCTGGTTGATCACAGTCGCAGGGCATTCTGCATCTGCGCAAACCAGCGACCCACACATTGTCCTCATCACGCTCGATGGCTTCCGTTGGCAAGAGCTCTTCCAGGGTGCCGATTCAATTTTGCTTCTCGACGAACAAGCGACAAAGGACAAAAACGCTTTAACAACATATTGGAATTCGAATGTGAGTGAGCGCCGTAAAATGCTGATGCCATTTTTCTGGAGCGAGATTGCGAACGACGGTCAGCTTTTAGGCAACAGGAATTTCGGTAACCGCGTGAACTGCGATAATCCACACTGGTTTTCTTATCCGGGCTACAACGAGATGCTTACTGGTTTCATCGATCGCAAAGTGAAATCGAATGATAGGATCGAGAATGATAACATGACCGTCTTCGAATTTATTTCGAAGCTTCCCGGCTACGAGAATAAGGTTGCTGCATTCGGCACGTGGGGTGTTTTTCCATACATCTTCAGAGAAGAGACATCGAACATCCCGGTCAATGCAGGGATAGAACCTGCCGAAGGCGAGCTTACAGAACGTGAGGAACTCCTCAACGAATTGCAGATCTTGTTACCCAATGCAGTCACGGAACGTCATGATGTATTTACTGCATTCTATGCTATCGAATACATGAAGCGAAATCATCCCCGGGCTGTGTTCATTGGTCTCGACGAAACAGATTCTTATGCGCACGGCGGCATGTATGATCAGTATCTTCATGCTGCCCATCGTGCCGACGAGATCGTTAAAAAGATCTGGGCTTTTATCCAATCCGATCCGCAGTATCGCAACAACACAACGTTGATCATCACCACCGATCACGGCAGAGGCCGCGGATATTGGCACGATAAGCTTAACTGGCGCAGTCATGGTCGACTAGCTTTTGGATCAGGTGAGGTCTGGGTTGCCGCACTGGGCCCTCAGATCGATCCGGTCGGAGAGAACCAGGCGAAGCAGAAACTAACTCTAAGCCAGGTCGCTTCCACGGTTGCCATGTCGTTGGGTATTGACTACAACAACGCGAAGCCGGTCGCGCCCGCGATGGAATGTGTGTTCCGGAAGAATAAAACCTTCGTCGTCAAGAAAGGGAGTTGATATTTTTTTAAGTTGCCGGGCATGATCGTAACCTGCGGCACTTATCTGTACTCTTCGATACTCAAGAAAATTCTCGTCTGTCACCCAACGCGCACACGCTGGAATAATTGGTCGATACCAAAGGGCGTGATGGAGAAGGGAGAAAGCATTTATGAAGTTTGCGTTCGCGAGCTTGAGGAGGAGACCGGCATCGACATCAGGAAGATCCACGTGGTCTCATCGCAGCAGCTCCCGGTGAGAAAATACAAAAAGCAGGAGAAGAGTCTCGAATCCTTTCTTGTGATCACCGACACCGATCTCTCCAATCATCAGTTCACAAGTAATCTCGTAGAAGGAAAGGATTTCCCGGAAAACGACAAATGGAAATGGATGACGCTTGAGGAAATGGCAGGGGTTGTCCACGAAACCCAGCGAGAGAATCTGCCCTTGATTTTGAAAATGATCTGACTATATTTGTAACCGATTGGTTACATTTTATGAGACCAGGAAAAGTTACACGTCAGCCCGACGGCTACCGGGTTGAGTTCGAGCGAAAGCTCAATTACCCCGTCGAAAAAGTATGGGACGCCATCACCAATCCAGAGATCCTGAAGATCTGGTTCACGCGTATCGATATGGATTTCCGTGAAGGAGGGAAGATGATTATTTACTTTGCCGACGCTTCAAATACTGCCTCACATGGAGAGATCGTAACCATTAAAGCTCCGCATCTTTTTGAATGGACCTGGGAAGGAGAACTTGCGCGCTGGGAGATAATCGAGCAAACAAAGAAGTCGTGTATCCTCAAGCTCACCTACAGCAGGTTCACCGAAGAATATGCTGCGAAGGCGCCCGCAGGTTTCCACATCATTCTCGACCAGCTCGAAACGGTTCTCGATGGAAGAACAGAGCCGTACCTGTTGGGGGCAACTACCAGCGATCCGCATCAAAAGAAAATGGAACAGATGTACATCGACCTGCTCAAGTAAGCCCGTCGATCTTTTTTTGAATGGTAGCCTTATCCGACTCGCGTTTAGCAATATCGAGCGCCCGTTGAAAATTGATGAGTGCCTTTTTATTGTCGATGCCCGTGTATAGTTCACCGAGAAGCGTAAAGTAGTAATGATTGCTTTCAAGCTTCAACTTTTCAGCTTGTTTGATCGCCTCTTCTTTTCCATGAACCTTCGAGAGTGCATAGGTCCTGTTCAACGCGGCAACGGGAGAGTATTCCAGCGCAAGCAAATGATTGAACAACATCAGGATGTTTTCCCATTTTTCATTCGAATCGGACTTCACCGTATGCCAGTAAGCAATGTTGGCTTCGAGATGATATTTTGAAAGTTGATCACCCTGTGCTGCCGCTTTCAAATGAAACACTCCCTTTGCTATCAGGTCCTCGTGCCGTTTTGAAGAATGCAGGCACATTAAGGCCAGCAGGGCATTCACATCGGGACGGTTTGTCTTCGGATTTTCAACAAGCATGTAGGTCATCCTTATCGCTTCCACGCAAAAGTCATCGTTCTCCGAATAGTAGCCTTCGTTGAATAATAAATAGAGCGTGAGCAGAACAGAATCCAGTCTTGAATTGATCTCGTGATCGTCGGGCAGGGAGATCTCGATCTTCTCGTTCCTCAATTTTTCTTTTGCACGCATGAGTCGTTTGCTGATCGTTTCACGGTTGGTGAGGAATGCATCGGCGATCTCATCGATGCCGAAGCCGCAAAGAATTCTCAGTGCGAGACCGATCTGCGCTTCGACAGGGATCGAAGGATGACAAATGGCGAAGAGCATCTGCAACCGGCTGTCGGTTATATTCTGTTCCGAAAGATCTATCTCCATTTCTTCGGAGCGTTGTGCTTCGTTGATCATGGCACCGGCAACCTTCGAAGAAAAGATCTGGTTGCGAAGCAGAACATTCTTTGCCTTGTTCTTCGCGACAGTGTATAGCCAACCGGTAGGATTATCGGGGATGCCTTTGTAGGGCCATGTTTCGAGAGCCTGCGCGAAAGTTTCACTCACAACATCTTCGGCAGCCTGGATCTCGCCGGGACCAAAAAATTTACAGAGCACAGCCGTGATCTTGCTGTGCTCTGTCCTAAAGAGATGCGGTATTATTTCCGTGCGTTCCGTGCGTTCCCTGTTTTCCGTGTTTTCCGGGAGAAATCAATTGTGCCCAATTCTCCTTACCTCAACGGTATTCCCCTCGGCTTGCAGCACCGGGCAGCCCTTCGCAAACTCAACGGCCTCGTCAACATTCGCTGCTTTGACAATCACATAACCACCAATGGTCTCTTTAATATCGCCGAACGGCCCGTTGGTCACTACATTCTTATGACCGACCACTTTTGCGCCTTGCATGGGCAGACCGTTACCGCCAACATACTTGTTTTGCGCAGCGATGCCACCGATCCAGTCCATCGTTTGTTTCATCCAGATCTCCATTTGTTCGGGTGATGCCACCTTTTGTCCGTCCTCGTGACGGAAAATCAACATGTATTCATTCATAGCTTTCGTGTTTTAAATACATGACAAATGAGATCGTCCGGTATGGACAGACGAATTTAGTTTTTTATCGACTAAATCTTAACATAGCTCATAGCAACCACGCCGTTGTCGAACGTGTGGGTCTTTTGCAACTTCAGCTTCGTCCTGTCTTTTATTCCTGCAAACATGGGAATCCCTTTTCCGATCAGGATTGGGTTTACGAAAAGCCAGAACTCGTCGACCATTCCAAGACTTAATAAAGAATGTGTTGCGGATGGACTTCCGAAAATAAGGATCTCTTTTCCAGGACCGTTTTTGATATCGGCTATCTCCTTAGCCAGGTCTTTTCCGATCACGTGCACTTTTTTCGAAGGATCCGACTTCATGGTATTTGAGAGAACGAACTTATCGATTTTGTTGTACCATGCGCTGTGCTCGCGGTCGTGCTTGCTTGCGTTTGGTTGCTTCCCGGCTTCGGGCCAGTATCCGTCCATCATCTGCCAGGTCTTGCGCCCATACAATGCGGCGTCCGATTGATTGGTTCTTTCGTTCACGAACTCAAACATTTTTTCGTCGATCAGGATCCAATCCATTTCGCCGTTGGGTCCGCCTACGAATCCGTCGAGCGAAACGTGCATAAACTGAACTACTTTTCTCATAATGAATATTGGTTGTTGATTATTGGATATTGGTTATTGGATATTGGTTATTTCTTTCTCTTTCTCTTCTTCGACTGCAGTGTATCAAGATATTTTTCCAGTGAATCAAATCTCTGTTCCCATATCTTTTTATAGGTCGTAACCCAATCGCTCACTTCGTCTAGCTTGTCGATCTGCACCTGGCAGAATCTTTCCCGTCCTTGCTGGGTAATGACGACCAGCCCACACTCCACGAGAATTTTCATGTGTCGTGAGATAGCAGGGCGGCTCACGTCGAAATTCTCGGCGACGCCGTTGAGTGTGTGATTTTTTTTGGCCAGCAGTCCGAGGATCGCCCGGCGGTTGGGGTCGGCGATGGCCTGAAAAACGTCGCGTCTTGTTTCCATATTGAGTAACTATCTGGTTACAAATATATGGGTAACTAGGTAGTTACGCAATGCCGATTGCATTTATTTACCGATCCATGTATTCAGCGTCTGATTGGGGGTTTTTATGACGACCTTAAAGAAAGAAGAGTTGCTTTTGAACGTCACGGGGAATTTCTGGTCGCGAACCGGGACGCTCGCAACCTTCAAGTACTGGTCCTTATCGCCTTTTTTATAATTATTGGTCGGAGTCACATAGATGTCGAGCTTGCGATCGTCATTTACGTAGCTTTTCCATTCCACCATGATCTTGCTGTCTTCTTTGGTGGCTTTCAGATCCGAGAACTCGAGCGGACCAATAAATGGAATGCCGTCGAGCTCGTTGCGACTTTCTTCTGGGATCTTAATACCGAGGTGATTGCAAACAGAAGGAAGGATATCGACCACCGCAGGTGTGTTCTTAAATCGCTCATTCAGATTCTTGCTATTTGTCACAATCCACGTCAGGCGTTCGCGATCCGACTGTCCCCCGTGATTCTTGCCGGTCTGCGCATCACGGCCGTGGTCGGTTGTGACAACGATGAGCCAATCTTCATTGAAACTCTGCTGGCGCAGGTTGATAGCATCCCAGATCCTCTTGATCTGCACGTCGGCGCCACCAATGGCATTATAAAACTGTTCGCTGTCGCCAAAACGATGGCCCATATCGTCGGTGTATTCCAGGTAAACCCACGACAGGTCGGGACCGCGTTCCTGGATAACGGCTGCTGCTTGTGCCGACACAAGCTCATCGATCTTTCGAATATAGTTGGCACTCTTATCGTGTGGATAATTCACAGTGTCCAACTCAAGTCCGTCGAATGAATAATCGAGCTTGAAATTATCTGTTGCTTCGAGTCCTTCGCCAACAAGCTTCGTACGATTGTCGGTCCATGTCGAGAACACGGCCGTCTTTATGGAAGGGTTTGCTTTTTTGGCGATACGGAATATGTTCCAGTAATGATAGTTCGGATCGGCGATATCATTATCCCATACGTTGTGCTTGTTGCCCCAAACGCCCGCAATGAGATCGATATACCCTGGCGCCGAAATAGTTGGTGTTTCATTATACGAACCTTTAATGCCGCCGGTGTAGGCACGCGTAAAACCACCGCTCTGCGAGATCTCCATAAGTGTGGGTGGCTGCAATTTTTCGATCACGTCGCCGGGAATACCGTCCACAATAATGAATACGGCTTTTGGTGTTTTCTTCTGCGCCATCGTTGAAGAGGCAGCAAGCAAGAAGATGAGGGTTAAGATCCTAGTCATTTGGCTCGATATGAATTGTAACGTTACCCAATTCTGGGATATCCTGCTTCAATTTATCTTTAAGTTTATGCGATATCTCGTGTCCTTCCCGCACGGGGATATTGCCATCGACATTTGCGTGAAGCTCCAGTTGGTAGGTCATGCCTGTCTTGCGGATCAGTAATTTTTCAGTTGCCGTGATGCCTTCCACTGTCATAGAGACCTTCCGAATGCGTTTCTCCATTTCGGGATAAACATTTTCATCCATGATCTCGCCCAGCGCAGGCCGAAAGATGTGGTAGCAATTATAGAGAATGAATCCCGACGAGAACAGCGCAGCCCAGTCGTCGGCCGACTCGTACCCCTCGCCGAAGATGAGTGCTATCGCAATACCGATAAAAGCTGCGACCGACGTAAGGGCATCGCTGCGATGGTGCCATGCGTCGGCTTTCAATGAGCTGCTGTGTGTTTCTTTACTTTTGCGGATCACAAAACGGTACGATGCCTCTTTCCATACAATTATGATACCCAATAACCAGAGGGTGTAAGGTTGCGGAAGATCATGCGGAGTGCGAATATTTTCGATGCTCTGAACGGCGATCACGGAAGCAGAAATAATCAAAAATCCAACAACAAGAAAAGTAACAAGCGGCTCCGCCCTTCCATGGCCGTAAGGATGAAGCTTGTCCGGAGGCTTATTGGCGTACCGGATACCGACAAGCACAAGAACCGACGAGAAAATATCGGTGGTAGATTCTATTGCATCTGCGATAAGAGCAAACGAACTTCCGAAATATCCCGCGAGAGCCTTTGTAACTGCCAGCAACAGGTTTCCGATAATGCTGAACCACGTGGTCCTTACGGCAGTATGTGCGTGGTCGTGCGACATCGGGCCAATTTACGCATTAAGGCAAAACCCTTTAACAACAATAATATGAAACACACGATTATTGCTCTCGCATTCGTAGCTATGACTGCAAATGCCTGGGCACAAACATGGCAAACAAGCAGCTCAACGGTTCTTGGAACAACTGTCGGCGATTATGTATGGCAGACAGGAGTATCAAACACGACAACAAATTATTTTTATCAGAATACCTGGTTGATTCGAACTGCCGCCGGCAACGGTTGGGACAGAACCGCATGGGAGGACGGTATCTCGGTCGACGCATCATTTCAAACCCCAACGACCGCAAGAACATGGTGGAGACGACTTGCTGTTAACGGTGTTCAATCATGGGGCGACGGAGCTAATACCTACATGACATTATATGGAAGCAACCTCGGCATCGGTTCCGCCAATCCTGACGAAAGGCTCACGGTCAAAGGCAAGGTACACGCAGAGGAAGTGAAAGTAGACATGAATGTGCCCGGTCCCGATTATGTCTTCGAAAAAGATTACAACCTCGCAACACTCAAAGAGATCGAATCATACATAAAAAAGAACAAACACCTGCCCGAGGTGCCCTCTGCCAAGGAAATGGAAGCGAATGGTGTTCTCTTACTCGAGATGAACATGCTCCTGCTGAAGAAGATCGAAGAGCTTACGCTGTATGTGATCGATCAGCAAAAACAGATCGATGAGCTGAATGTAAAATGTAAAATGTAGAATTTAAATTGTAAAAAGCTAAGCGAGAATACTCTTTGCGATAAGACCTTTCATGTACTTCATCGCCATCCTGGTAGCCTTGTCAACTTCTTCTACGCCCTGGATCTTGTGGTTCTTGATCAGTGGCAAACAATACTCGGATACGAGATATCCTTTGTAATTGATCGACTGGAGTCCTTCAATGAACGTTTCGTAGTTGATCTTTCCGCCATGTGTGGGAGCCGGCTCCTGCTCGATCTCACCATCGGCGTTCTGCCTGAAGTTCCATGCGCCGTAATGTGTGTAAGCAATGTGGTCTTTACACTTTTCGATAGCCTCCTTCACATATTCTGTCTTCTGACGATCGAAGAACAGCGGAACATCGAGACACAATTGAATGTTCTTGCGATCGAGCTCCTGTAACATGGCCAGCGTATCTTCGTAACCGGGTGAAAGCACCGGTGCGTGATTCTGCAACAATAATGTTATACCCATATCGTTCGCCCAATCGGCAACTTCGCGAATGCCCTGCAGAGCGCGATTCCAAACCCGGAGATCGGATGCATTGATGGGTTTGAAATAATTGCCCCGGTCGTACGGAGCATAGGATGCGATGGCCTCTTCGTCGTTGATGATACCGGGCCACGCCGCAAATACCTTCACCTGCGTAATGCCGAGGTCTTTCGCCATCTCGAGCGTCAGCTTCATCATCGCCAGGTTGTTCTCGCGATCTTCCATGTGCCGCCCGCAGAAGTTGCTCATACTTTCAAGAGCACACAAAGCAATGCCTTCGTCGGCTGCAACGGACTTAATTCGCTCCCGCTCTTTTTTTGAGATATCGATCGGCGAAGCAATCGGTCGTTTGGTCTCGATCGCAAGCGCTTCGAAGCCGAGAGACTTAGCCTTGTGGATCTGTTGTTCGATAGACATCGGTTTGCCTTCGTAAAACAAACCGGCGTAAGTAACTGAGAGGAGGGCGAACTTCATAAAAAAAGGAATTTAACGAGCTTGAAGTTACTAATTTACTTCATCTCTTTAAATTCCTTCTCCTGGATATTGGCTTCTATTCTTTCCTTCTTGAGATCAGTGCGCAGAAAGGCATACAGGCTCATATACACGTTGGCGATCCATACCAGCGCAAAGCCTGCGATCACGTAACCGACCCAGCTGTCCATCAACAATTTAAAATCGGTAAGTATGATGAAGAGTATCGTTACGTAGTGGCTGAAGCAATACTCACAAGTGAAGAGATAAAAGAACTTCCGGGTAACCATCCACTTCGACTCCTTGCTTCGCTTCACGCAATACTCGTGCGGCTCACGAAAGATCTCTTCGTGAGTTACAGTCCATGCTATACAAGCGATCGGCAACGGGAGTATTAGCAGCCAGAATAGTTGCTCACCCCATGTCACTTCACCCGCAGCCTGTTTTCCACATTAATGACACCCGACACAAACTCAGCGATATCTTCAGCCCTACGTTTGGAAGAACGATCGGGAACAGTTCCAGTCAGCGTCACTTCACCTTTCTCAACGGTCACCTCGATTTCCGAAGCATCCACATAAGCATCATCGGTGAGACGTGAGTTTATATCTTCGCGAATGCGTTCGTCGGAACGAAAAAATCCCTTCGGCCCTTTGCCACGGTGTTTTGCAAGGTCGCTGCTGTAGTGACTTGTATTTTGATTGTGTTCGCCCCAATCGTACGATTCGTCGCCGCGGCGATTCCAGGTGCCACGCTGGTTGCCCATGCCGAATCGATTGTAATCGTAGTCGCGAGACTCATACTCGTCGGCAGCGTTTTGTTCGCGCTGGTTTTGGAAATCGCCGTGATTATCGTTTATCCGCTGGTACTCACGGCCCGTGCGATTTGTCGTAAAGCTTGGATTGCCCCACTCAGCTATATCATGTCGACGTTGGCCCATGCGACCCGATGCAGGTAACCCGTAGGTATGACGATACCATTCTTCGTCACGCTCGGTCCATGCGGGTTGATTGTAGTTGTAATAATAGTCGCTTGCAAACCTTCTATCTGAATTGCGGGAGCGACGACCATTATCGCCGCGTGCCCGATTGATTGATCTGTTCATAACACATCATTTTTTGATGTGTAGGCTCAAAATTTATACCGGGTTCAGGACAGCGAAAAATCGGGTAGTCTTTTGATCTCACCACCCTTCATTGCCGATTCGTGCGCAAGAATCCCCACACAAGTGATGTTGGCAGACTGCCTCGCATTCGGATAAGGTTGCCTCTTGTTAACCAATGCCATGAGGAACTCGTGCGCCAGGTGAGGATGAGAACCGCCATGTCCGGCGCCTTGTATAAATGAGAGATGTTGATTGCTGTCGGAATCGTAGACACCGCCGGTTGTAAAGGGAGCGATCTCCTTCGGCAGGAGGTGGGCGTAGTCGGGAACTTTAACCCGCGATGGGGATTCGCCTACGTGAACAACATGATCTTCGTGCTCGATCTGTGTCCACTCGAATGATTTTTTGGAACCGTAGACGTCGAAACTCTCGCGGTACTGACGGGCCGTGTTGAACAACGAACGTGTGATCTCAGCAGAAAGGTCAGAGTTCCTGAATTTTATATGACAGCTTTCGATCGCGAATGGCGAGTTGTATTTAGGGATGAGATGTGCAGCGATGGTTCCCGAACCAAAACATGAAACATATTCCGCTTCGGCACGAGTGAGCGCCAATACAGGGCCCACACAGTGCGTTGCATAATGCATCGGGGGAAGGCCTTCCCAGTAGCCAGGCCATTTCTCCATCTCCTGTTGATGCGATGCGCGAAGGAACTGGATCTTGCCGAGCTCGCCCTTCTCGTACATTTCTTTTACAAACAGGAACTCGCGACTATACACCACCGTCTCCATCATCATATAAGTGAGGCCCGTTTCTTCGACGGCCTTCACGATCTCGCGACACTCGTCGACGGTGGTTCCCATGGGGACCGTGCAAGCGACATGTTTTCCGGCACGCAATGCAGCAACAGATTGCCTCGCGTGTTCATGAATTGGGCTGTTGATATGAACTGCATCGACGTTTGGATCTTTCAGCAGCTCGTTGAAATCGGAATACCTTTTTTCAACCTTGAATGCATTCCCGATCTCATCGAGCTTTGATCTGGTGCGCTGACAGATCGCATACATGTTGGCGTTGGGATGCTTCTGATAAATGGGAATGAACTCAGCTCCAAATCCAAGACCAACGATCGCTATGTTTATTTTCTTGTCGCTCATTTCTTTGGTTCGACCTTTACCTGTTCGAAATAGAATACGCCATTCTTATTGCCGATCACAAAGTCAAGCAGACCGTCTTTATTCATGTCCTCGGCTTCGAAGTTGATCGCAACTCCAGAATTGTCGTCGATCAAGTGACGGACCCAAACCGGTTTGCCTTTGCCGTCCTTCAACAGTTCGAACCAATAGATAAAAGGTGGCTCCATTCCCCCTGGGCCTTCGCCCTGGTGCGCAAAATATCTTTTGCCTGTAATGATATCGGGAAGTCCATCGTTGTTCACATCTTTCATAACAACACTGTGGACCTCAGAAAACGTACTGTCGATCACGTGCCTCTTGAAGTTGATCTCGTTGTTCTGATCTTTGATCTGTTCGTGCCACCATAGTCCATAGCGGTGTGCCGATCCCGAAACCACATCGGTGTCTCCATCGTTGTCGAAGTCGTAAGGAAGCATTTGAGAACATGGATAGCCGAGGTTTACCTCGTGGAACTTCCACGATGCTGTAGTTGTCTTGATGTCTTTCGGAGCTTCCCACCATCCGCCGATGATCATCACATCTTTCAACCCATCGTTGTTGATATCTCCCCAACCAAGTCCGTGCTGGAACATGCCCACGCCCTTGGCCTTGGGTTCACTGATCGCGTGACGGGTCCACGTTACTTTCTTTGCTTTCACAGAATGACTCCACCAGTTCATCTGGCCGGTCTTCTCGTTACCGAAAACGAGATCCTGCTTGCCATCGCTGTCGATGTCGACCATCATGGGCGATTCGTTTGAACCAACTGAATCGATCAATGAGCGTTTCCAAAGAACATCGGCGCCCGCGGGATTTTCGAGCCAGTAAACTTCCTTGCCGGGGAAATCGAACAGGATCATATCGAGCCATCCGTCCTCGTTCACGTCGGTGGCGAAGTTGAGGAAGGAGTCGCTATACCCTTTATTATAGAAGAACTTCTTGTGTTTCCAGATATCGTGAGCTTTCCAGTCGGGCGCTTCGAACCATCGCGCACCGGCAATGATGTCGAGCTTGCCGTCTTTGTTCACATCGGCAATTGTTGAGCCCTCCGTATAGAACTCATCCCAGATGTGAGTCTTTTTGAATTTTACGTCGTTTCCCTGTACCTGCGCAAAAGCAGCAATCGGAAACAATAAGATGATCAGTATTTTTTCTAGCTTTTTCATAGGCTCAACAAGTAATTAACTAACGTGTAAAAATCTTTCTCCGGAATTGTGCTTTCAAAACTATCGGGCATCAGCGTAAACTTCGACAGCTTCTGCTCCGCGATATCTTTTGTGGCAATAGTAAACTCTTTGCCAGTAATGTCGGCGAACACTTTCGACTGACCTTCGTCCCTTCGGAGGAGCCCGCTCTTTACACTTCCGTCTTTCAACTTAATGGTGTAGTTCTGGAATGCTTTGGAGATGTTTCGATTTGGATCGAGGATCTTTTCGATCAAGCCACGTGCGCCGGTTTTGCCGATGCCATCGAGCTGCGGTCCAACACCGAGCTGACCGCCCAGCTTGTGACACACACCGCAGTTCTGTTGGAAGATCATAGATCCGGAGTCGAGGTTCAATGTCTTCTTATCGAGTGCTTCGAACGACGCGAGTCGCTTGTCGATCACTGCTTGTTTTTCGGCACTGATGGGACCGAGGTCGGCGGTAAGTTGTTCGAAAGCCTGCTGTTGTTGCTTCGTAGCGTTCGACAGGATCAGATCCTGCGTTCTTCCCTGCGCGATAGTCCTGGGGAGGATCTCACCACGACGCACTTTATTAAATAGAATGTCCTTTCCTTCCGGAGATGTAGCAAGGGCTGCCGCGATCGCATCTTGTAAACCAACCGGTATAGTTTTAAGCCCATCAAATATTTTATTGACCGTTTTGCCGGGGAATTCGCCCATTACAGCAGCGGTTCGACGCTGATATTCCATCTGTGGATCGTCGGCAAGTATTGCGCCTCCAACGGGAGCATATTTTTCCAGGTCGATCTTCAGCAACGAACGCAAAGCTGCATTGCGGATGCCCATCGTTATCTTCGAACCGGTCTCAATAAATAATTTGAGATCGGGTTCGAGTGATCGCACTTTATGATCACCGGCAATATCGATCGCTGTTCTTTGTTGGATCACTTTTTCATCCGAGTCCGTTGTGTCGGAGCCGGGATATTTTTTCAGGATGTCGGTCGCCAATTGCGGAGCCCACTTAGCGAAGATCGTTGTGTTTCCTTTAGCACCACGCAACTCGAGACCTTCAACCATTCCTTTGTAGATCAGTCCTTTTTGGTTGAGATCAGTCTGCGCATTGCCCAATGCTTTGTCGGCAACGCCCTGCAATTCATTCATCGGTGTAAAGCGGGCGATCTGGCGGTAGGCCGAAGGAATTTTGTCGGCCGGCAGCGTGTATTGATTCATGTAGTTCGCGAGGAACGATGCACCTGCTGGAAGGGGAACGTCGACCATAACACCTGCTATCAATGCCGCATCAGTTTCATCCCACGTCTTTGCCACAGCTTCCTTCAGCACAGCTTCGTTGCGAAGGATGTTTCTCATTACGAGCCGGCCCGTATAGAACAAGTGATTATCGAAGTCTGCCTTTGTTTTATGAAGAACACTCAAGGCTGCTTCGAGCGACTGGAGACTTGGATACTTCATTAGCAATTCGGTAGCGACACGCTGCACATGCGGACTTTTATCATCAAGGGCCGCTTTGATCAGGTCATAGTACGATGCATCGGGTTCTTTCTCCACGAGGACTCTAAGTGCATGCACCCTGACGAGTGTATCCGGATTGGTGAGCGAAGCCTTCAGGGTCTCGTCACTAAGTGCATTCAAACGATGCAATGCCCACATAGAATGAACATACTTACGTCCACTGGTCGAAGCATCGGCCAATGTTGCCTTCAGTGCATCGATTGCACCTGAGCCTATGCGATCGGTGATCTGGTCGGTTGCATTCATGCGCACCGGAAGGTTATCGGCATCCAGCTTCGCGATGAGTTCTTCGGCCGTCATCGCCGACAGATCCGACTTCTCATTTTTCTTTCCTTTATAAGTGATCCTCCAGATCCTGCCGCGTTGCTTGTCGCGCTTCGGGTGGTCGAGCGGAACTTCGTAGTGGCCGATGATAGCGTTATAGAAATCTGCAACGTACAAAGCGCCATCGGGACCTAACTTAATATTGACCGGACGGAACCAGGGATCTTCACTCTTAATAAAATCGACTTCGGATTTACCAACGGGCGACGAACCTTTCCAGGTTGCCGAGTAACGATGTACACGCGAGTTCACAACATCACCGATAAAGAAGTTGCCACGAAACTCTTCAGGGAACTGAACATCCGCATACTGCGTGATACCTGCAAGGGCCGTTGCTTCGTCAACCAAAGATTTCATATCCGGACCAAAGCCCATGATCGGTACTTTGCCGAAGTGAGGATAGTCGGCGCCGCGGATCAATTGATATAAAGGCGAGCTGTGGCTATCGGTTGAGTAAACGTAACCATAAGCATCGAATACGAGGCCGAATGGATTCACCTGTCCGAACGTGAGTTGCTCCACGCGACTGCCATCCATACGAAAGCGGAACGTGTTGCCCGATTCGAGGGTGATCGAATCGCCATCCGTGCCGGCAAACTTAGATCTGTTCGCGAAACCATGACATGCATGCACCCATCCATCATAGCCCCGAATAAGGTTGCTGATCATACCATGCGTATCCTGGTAGCCGAAAGGTCCCATCATTTTGCGTTTGCTTTCGATCACGTCGTCGCGATCGGCATCCGTTAGCTGGTAAACATTTGGAACGCTGAAGCTGATGGCACCATTGGATGTTGGATAAATACCGATGGGGATGTTCATTGTGTCGCTGACTACGGTGAACTTGTCGGCTTTGCCGTCGCCGTCAGTGTCCTCGAGGATGGTAAGCTTGTCGGTTGGCTTCCTGTCGAAGGTAGGGAATGGATATTCGAATGATTGAGTGACCCACATGCGACCTTTTGCGTCGAATGTGAGGTTCATTGGTTTGTCGATATCGGGTTCGGAGGCGAAGAGTGTTATTTCGAAGCCTTCGGGTACGATGAATCCGGCGAGCTCTTCTTCGGGTGTTCGCGGGTCGGTGGGGCGGATGTTTTCGGAGAAGTTGGGGCCGCTCGTTTTGCTGTCGTCGCGGGGAGCTTGCTTACAGGCGAAGAGGGAGAGGAGTATCAGTGCGAGGACTTTTCTCATGGTTTTAGGATAATTATTAAATATCCTATGAACCTGCTTAAAAAGCTTCCACTTTTTCTACCAATTCTGACTGTTTTTTGACATGATTATGCGATAAATATGGATTTTATGGGTAAAAGTTGCTTAAATACAGTCCCCGACCGCCACTCCCGTCACATAATTCCCTTTGATCTTGATCCTCGGATTTTTCAGCTCGAACTCCTTGATCAAACCGATGATCTCATTGTGGTCTGAATAGAATTGGGGAATGCCATTGCTGAACTCCTGCACATGGATCACTTTCACCAGAGCGGGGTTGAGAATTCTCTTGAACTCATTCACAGCGTCCTCAACCGAGGGAGTAAGATCATACGGCCTGTCGCCACCACAGAACAACACAAACAACCTTCTCCCATCTGGAACTTTCCACGGGAAAATATTCGAGACACAGATGGCCCCCAGCAAAGACATCTTTTCCTCACTTGGCACGAGGAATCCGAAGCCATCGAATTTATGAGCACCCGGAACAGCTTCACAATAGATCTGCGTAACACTGCTGTAGTGTATCGATCGCAATGCAATGCTTAATTCGGGGACCAGTTGTGCTGTAGTAAATGCCGGCGTGGTAAGGTGGACCTCATCGAAGTCATCAAGTTCGTTCAGACGGCTTATGGCCCTGCCTGTGTGTATGGATTCACCGAGACTCAAGGCCAGTGCATTGGTAAGTGCGGTAATACCTCCCTTCAACGACACGATCTTCCTTGGCTTCCTGTTTTTTATAACGGCGTTTGCACTCAGCAACTCACTGTTCCCCGCATAGATCCCGTTCATCAACGGGTTGAACAACCGCTGATATGCCTCATTGCCGAACCGTTTTGTGACGTACTCAGCTACCGAACCGTTCTTCTCTTTATTGGTGAACAACCCTTTCAGCATCGCCAACTTACCCCCGAATGACAGGAGCGACCCCGTGATGATGTTCCTGACGTTATGCAACTTTCCCCGTGAATAGATGTAGCGGATCTTCGATGCATTGGATGCCTCTACAACTTCAAGGTTCAATTCATCGGCCAATGCCAGCAGCTCGGGAGTTTCAGCAATGGTGATCGGACCGAGGTCCAGCTCAATTCCTTCCGAATAGATGCTGCAGATCTTACCTCCAACACGAGATGATGATTCGAACAACGCTACATCGTTGCCCTTCTTCTTCTCTTTGTATGCAATAGTTAGCCCGGTGATACCGCCACCAACCACGGCAACCTTCGCTCGTCGCCCGTCGCCCTTCGCCCGTTGCCCTTCGCCCTTTTCCCCTACACCCATAAAGCAGCATGCTGTGCTTCGCGCTGATTACACCACGAAGCGAATGTATTTACCCAGGGCTTGAATGTATTCAGACATGGAACAACAGTGAACGATTCGCCACCGGCTTTCAAAAATATTTCGCGTCCACCCATAGCGATCTCTTCCAGCGTTTCGAGACAGTCGGCTACGAACGCAGGACACACCACAACAAGATCTTTGATGCCTTTCGAAGGATAGGTCTCAAGGATCTCGACCGTAAATGGTTTTATCCATTCGTCGCGACCAAGTCGAGATTGAAACGAATAACTGTATTGTTCTGGCGACAGTCCAAGTTTTTTAGAGACGAGATTAGTGGTCTCAATCACCTGGTGTTTGTAGCATGTGTCCCAGGCTTTCGAAGGAACATTGCAGCAGCTCGAGTCGACTGGGCAGTCGCTTGTTTTCTTAAGGTGCCTGACGGGTAATCCATGATAACTAAAAAGGATGTGAGGAGATGAAGCGGTGAGGAGGTGAGGACGAATGCTTTCGGCAAGGGAATCGATATAATTTGTCTCGTTGTAGAATGGTTTAAGAACTTTATAAGAATATCTATTATCCATTTCTTTTAGCACATGCAACACCGCCGTCTCATACGACGACATGGCATAATGCGGGTACAAGGGTGCGATGTAGATCTTCTTCACATCCTTCAACTCTTCGAGCGCTTTCGCAGGCGTTGGATTTCCGTAACGCATCGCGATAGCCACGGGCATATCCACCAGTTGTTCGAGCTCCCGCTTAAATGATTCGGTAATTACTTTCAGAGGAGACCCATTCTTCGTCCAGACTTTCTCGTAAGCATGCGCCGAGCGCTTCGGACGAAACGGGAGAATGAAGCCTTTCACGATCAGGGAACGGACCAGGTAAGGAGCGTCGATCACCCGCTCGTCCATCAAAAACTCCTGGAGGTATTTTTTAACATCAGGTATCGAAAAACTATCGGGCGACCCGAGGTTCAAAAGCAGTAGTCCACAATCGTTCATTGTGCAAATTTTGCGGTTTTTACTCAAAGAAATACCCCTCGAATTCGTAAAAATACCGGCCGGCATCATTTTTACTTTTTGGGGTATTTTTGGGAATGCGGGAACGGTACTTTTAGATTCTTAGGGAATCGATTTCTCACGGAAAACACGGAATACACGGAATACACGGAATAAACGCAACCGACTGAAAAGCTTCCGTGCTTTCCGTGTTTTCCGTGAGAGACTTTTAACTCCGTGAGAGACTTTAATTCCCTGAGAAACGAATTAAAACAAATGCCAGGAAAATTTTTTGTTGCGGGCCTCAGTTACAAGAAAACGGACCTCACGTATCGCAGCCGTTTTGCATTCAACCACGACGAATGCGTTGAAACCTATCGAACCAACGACGGACTTTTTTTTATTCTCTCCACCTGCAACCGCACCGAGATCTACGGCCTCGGAACCAATGAGGAAGCTCTGAAAGATATTCTGTGCAAGAAAGGCGATTGCACCCGCGATGTGATCTACATCAAAACAGACGACGAAGCGATCAATCATTTCTTCAGGGTCGCAGCCGGCCTCGATTCTCAAATCCCTGGTGACTACGAGATCATCGCTCAAATAAAAAGTTCCTTCCTTCTCGCAAAGCAACACTCGAAGACGAATGGTTTCATGGAGAAGATATTCAACTATGGACTCCAGGCTTCGAAGGAGATAAAGAACACCACATCTTTTTCCGATGGCACGATATCCGTTCCCTGGATAGTCGCATCACAGCTATCGAAAATGGAATTGAAGAACGTAACGATCCTCGGCGCCGGCGACACCGGTGAGCTCATGATCCGCTACCTCCAAAAGCTTCGTCCCGATGTCCGGCTCAATCTCGTTAATCGAGACGAAACGAAGCTGAAGATGTTTGTTGGGATGTACGACGTTACGCCATTCCCTATCACATCTCTCCAGCAAGCCATCTCGGATTCGGATGCATTGGTGGTAACGACGAACGCTCATAGTCCGCTCGTCGATGCCAATCATGTGAACAACAGTGCACTGAAAATGATCTTCGATCTTTCTGTTCCACGCAACGTGGATGCGGCCTTGTATAAAACGATGAAAGTGCTGGATGTCGATGATGTTTCGAAGCACGTGAGCGCAACGATCCAAAGTCGTTTGCAGGAGGTGCCTCGTGTTGAAGCGATCATTGAGAAGCACATGGAGGAATTCAGAAAATGGTCGCACAGGCGACAGCTTCATACGACCTTATAATTCTGTGACTTCCGTGTTTTCTGTAAAAAACCTATGTTAAAGAACGATCTTTTATTGAGGGCCCTTAAAGGGCAACAGGTGGAACGTCCGCCGGTGTGGATGATGAGGCAGGCCGGTCGTTATCTTCCCGATTTCAGGAAACTAAAAGAGAAATACGATTTCTTCGAGCGTGTTCGTAATCCCGAGATGGCTTGCGAGATCACCGTGATGCCTGTGCACCAGGTGGGTGTCGATGCAGCTATTCTGTTTTCCGACATCCTTGTTGTTCCCCAGGCCATGGGCATCGACATAAAGATGATCGAAAGCAAAGGGCCGGTTGTTCCAACGCCGATCCGTACTCTCGAACAGATCGATTCGCTGATCACGACCGATATGACGTCGCGACTCGATTATGTGATGAAAGCGATCCGTATCACACTTAACGAACTCAACGGTTCTGTTCCACTGATCGGATTTGCCGGAGCACCATGGACAATTCTGTGTTATGTTGTCCAGGGCGGCAGCAGCAAAACATTCGACCGTGCACTGGATTTCTGTGACGAACATCCGGATCTCGCACATAAGCTTCTTTCAAAGATCACCGACTGTACCATCGAATACCTCAATGCGAAAGCCGAGGCCGGCGTTAACGCCATCCAGCTCTTCGACAGTTGGGCGGGCATCCTGGATGCAGATCAATACCAGGAGTTCTCTCATCGTTACAATACGAAGATCATTAACGCGATCAACAGCAAAGTGCCAGTGATCCTTTTCGCAAAAGATCGCGGCGAAGAGCTTGATCAACTGATGGACTGCGGTGCTGCGGCTATGGGCATCGACTGGAATATTTACCCGGAGTCGGCAAGACGACTTACGCAGAACAAGATCACGCTTCAGGGAAACCTGGAGCCCACTGTGTTGCTCGAAGATAAGAACGTTGTTCGTGAGGAAACACGGAAGATGATCAATCGCTTTGGTCCGCAACGCTACATCGCCAATCTCGGCCACGGAATTCTTCCTGAGACGCCTGTTGAGAACGCCATCGCATTTGTTGAAACGGTAAAGAACTTCAAAATTGGACAGAACTGATTTCATATCGTTCATACACCAATTCCAGGACCGGCTCTGCAAGATCGTGGAGGATGAAGATGGTCTTGCAAAGTTTTCCGAAGACCGTTGGCAGCGACCCGACGGCGGCGGTGGGATCACGAGGATCATAGAAAAGGGGAAGCTCATCGAGAAGGGTGGCATCAATACTTCAGTTGTGCATGGACCGGTAACTCCCGCGTTGGAGCAACAACTTCAGACCAGCGGCAAAGAATTCTTCGCATGCGGAGTATCGATCGTGTTGCATCCATTAAATCCAATGGTGCCTACGGTGCATGGCAACTTCCGGTACTTCGAAACGGAGAACGATCGATGGTTCGGTGGAGGATGCGATCTCACACCGTATTATCTGTTCCGGGAAGATGTCAGCCATTTTCACCGGGCTTTTGAAAAAGCATGTGGTCGTTACTACCAGGACTTTAAAAAGAATTGCGACGAATATTTTGTGAATAAACACCGCGGCGAACGACGAGGCGTTGGTGGGATATTCTATGATTACATAAGACCACGCAATGATTCTGAATACTGGTTCGACTTCACGAAACGAAACGCAGAGGCTTTCATTGAAGCATATATTCCAATTGTGAAAAAAAGAAGGGACCTGCCTTACAACGAACGTCATCTTCATTGGCAGGAGATCCGTCGAGGAAGATATGTCGAGTTCAATCTAATTCACGATCGCGGAACATTATTTGGTCTTCGTTCAGGTGGGCGCACCGAAAGCATTTTGATGAGCCTTCCACCAAGAGCCCGATTCGAATACCACGATCAACCTGAAGCAGGGTCGCAGGAAGCAGAGTTGCTCGAGATACTAAAGACGTGATCGATGGCGACAACAATATCCACTCGCCCCAGGATAGTTATTGCCGATGGACAGGAGATCACTTTGAACGGATTCCTTCGTATTCTCGAAAGAAATGCATGTGACGTAAGCGGAGTTAAGACTGGAAAAGATCTTTCTTTGAAGCTAGTGATACCGTTGCCGGACCTGGTGATCGTGGACTATGCTTCGGTAAAAGACTTCAGCGTCGATGACCTCAATGGACTTCGTCAGCAGTATGATCTTCTTCCGTTGATGATCGTTACCTCGCAACGCGATAAGAAGACCGTTCTGAAGATCCTCGAGTTCAATGTTCACGGATTTCTGTTCAAAGATTGCACGGAGCAGGAATTCGTTCGTTGTGTGGAATCGATGTTGCGTGGTGAACGATTCTTCTGTAACGAAGTCTTCGATATATTGATGGAAGCGCGACTCGTACGACCTGAGAATCAATGGCCATCACAGCTCACTACACGCGAGGTCGACATCATAAGACTGATCGTTAAAGGTTATTCAACGTCAGTTATCGCCGGCGAGCTCAATCTCAGTCCTCACACAATCAGTACTCACAGGAAGAATATCATCAGGAAACTAAAGATCAAATCACCTGTTGAATTAGTTGCGCAGGCTTATGATCTTGGGCTCGTTACCCGTGATATCTGACTGGTCATTCGTGCTTCAGTCCTTGTATTGGATTGCGGTTCGAACCCTGGTAGGTTTTATAAGCCAGTATGGTTATCGCGATGGTCATGATGATCGCCACGGGTAACAACATAGTTTGAATGCCTGGATCGATATGATAGGCAAAACCGGAGAGCCATTTCGAAGCGAACATCGATCCGGCCACAGTGCCAATACCGATCCCACCAACCGTCAGGTAAAAGAACTCCTTCGAAAGCAGTTGTATCAGCGACAACACCGGTGCGCCCAACACTTTTCGGATGCTGATCTCTTTCGTCTTCTTTTCTACGTGATAGATAGTAAGGGCGAGAAGTCCGGACCCGGCAATAATGATCGTCAGGATCGTGAAGTACAGGAAGATCGTTTGTAACGTTTCTTCGGCCTTGTATTGTTCGTCGAAAAAGTCGTTCAGGAAATGATATGCGAACGGTTGATCCGGGATCATTCTTTGCCACGTTGTTCGAAGCTCGTTGATGTCGTTGGATGTTGTTTTCAGGAACAGGAAATGCGCATCGGTGTTCGCTTTGTTTTGGCCCACCAACACCAATGGTTCGATCTTGCTGTGAAGTGATTTGAAATGGAAGTCGGGAATGATCCCGATGATCTCGAAATCACCTGAGTAATTATGGACGGTATGGCCGATCGGGTCTTTCCAGCCTGAAAGTTTCGAGAACGACTCATTAACGATCGCTTTACCTGCAACCTGGCTGTCGTCCAGGTCATGGAATGACTTTCCTTCGATAGCATTCAATCCAAGTATCGAGGTATAACTCCGATCTGCTGTTGTGGTGGCGACTATCGGCTCCAGTTTTTGTCCATCGACAGTAATCGTGATGGGAGAGGCTATCACATCGGGTGTGCCTGGCAAGCTGGCGAAGCCGCCCATGCCTACTTCACTGATCGATTTTATTTTTAGGAACTCTTCAATGTAAAAATTGGTATGTGCCCGTGACGTTGAGTCGCCCGGCATATCGAGCACGATAACCTTCTCTTTGTTGAAGCCGAGGTTGCTCGAACGCATGAAGTCAGTCTGGAAGAGAACGGTTGTGAGAAAAATGAGCAGGGCAGTGCTCAATCCAAACTGGGCGGTTGTCAGGATCTTTCGCACAACATTTCCTCCGCTATAAACATCTTTTTGATTCCGAAGGGCTTTGACTGGTCGATATGATGAAAGGATCGATGCAGGGTAAACCGATGATAAGATCGCAGTGATGATCAAAATCAACAATGTGACGATGCCAACTGAAAGATCAATTTGTTTACTCGATACCGTCGTGAACATTGAGTTCATCAATATGACCAACACAAATGCAATTGCGGCTGCGATCATAACCGCAACCATCGACTCGCCGAGGAACTGACGAACGAGCTCACCCCTTTGTGCGCCGGCAACTTTTCGAACTCCGACTTCTTTGGCGCGCTCGAGCGATATCACCGTTGTGAGATTGATGAAATTGAATAGAGCAACGAGGAGGAGAACACAGGCGACTACCGCAAGTATCTTCGTGTTCGCTTCATTGCCTTTAGGTGTATCCATCCCGGTTCCGGTCCAAAAGTGCAGGCCGTTGAGTGACTGCATGTGGAGACCGAACTCGAGCTTGCCGCCGGATGACTCATTCATCGACTTCGCGGCGTCCGCCAGCTTGCTGCGGATGAATTCCGGATCTTCTCCTTCCTTCAATAAAATATAAGTTTGATAGGCGAAGGCCAGTCCCCGGTCTTCTTCGCCACCGAATTTTCCGTCATAGGCCATCGCGCTTATCCACTTGTCGCTGTTCGAGGGAACGTCGCGCATGATACCAGTAACGGTATATGGTTCTTTTTCGATTTCTATGGTCTGACCGATCGCCATTCCATGGAAATGTTTCTTTGCCAGCGACTCGGAGATCACGATCGAGTACGGGTCTTTGAAAGCTGTATTCGGGTTGCCCTCGATCAACGGGAACGTAAAAACGTTGAACACCGATGGATCCGTTTTTACAACGCCCTTCTTCTCTTTATTTGTTTTGTTGAAGACCGCCTCTACATCTTCGATGCGAACGAACTCCTCAACTTGCGGATACACACGCTTCAGGTAAGGCCCGGTCTTTTGATGGGTCCACAATAGGTTTTGAGTACTTTCCGGCGTTTGAAAGAGGGATGTCAGCCGGTAGATCCGCGACGACTTCTCGTGAAATCGATCGTACGTGAATTCGTCGTACACAAAATAGAAGATGAACAGGCAGCTCGCCAGGCTTATAGCAAGACCACCGATGTTGATCAGCGAAAATGTTTTGTGGCGCGCGAGGTGACGTATCGCGAGCCGGAGTGTATTTGCAGGCATATATAAATATACCTACTCGGAATATACAAAGTCAAAATACCATTTCTCCACCGACTCCTTTGTTCCAAACCAAAGCACAGCGCCGATTGCAACCGCAAACAGGGCAATGCTCTCACTTTCGTAGCTGACCCAACCACAGACGGCGATCACGCGGATACCTTCGAGATAGTAGATCCATCTTTTTTGTTCGAGCAGCGCCCCGCAATTAATAAGCGTAAGCAGGATCAGCGCTACCGCTATGAACAATTTGAAGGAACCAAGATCGTTAACGAAGATCGTGGTCAATAACAGTCCCAATAAAGCGCACGCTATCTGCACATTCACGTACGCCCTGAAACGGAATGTAAGCTTCGGCGTAGACCGGTCGGGTAACAGTATTGCCTCCAGCTCCGGTCTTATTGATTGATCGAGATCTTCCGGTTTGCCGAAAAGTATTTTAAGCGACTTTCGGAAACTTCTGCTTCGCCGGCATGCTTCCCAGAGTTCGGCATAGTAATGGAAGTGCTGCCAAAGAAAACTGCTGCTCTTCAATGGATGAGTGAGTCCATATACCGGTTTTTCTTCTTCTACCTGGAACGTCCCGAAGATCTTATCCCAGAATACGAATATGTCGCCATAGTTTTTGTTGAGATACTTTTCATTTGAACCATGATGAACGCCATGATGGGAGGGCGTGATGAAAACATATTCCAGCCATCCCAGCTTGCCGACCACCTGCGTGTGTGTGAAGAATGAATAGGTGCCATGAACAACGAGTATGGCGATCACCATAGCTGGATGAAATCCTATGAAAGGAAGAATGCACCAGAACAAATTCCTTACGATTGCCTGGAGTGTTGTAATGCGCGCGGAAACCGTGTAGTTAAAATCTTCGCTGTGATGATGAACAATGTGCGCTCCCCAAAAAATATTGATCTCGTGACCAAGCCGGTGATACCAGTACCACACCAGGTCGGTAGCGAGTAACAATAGGATCCATACTGCCCAGTGGTTTGGAATGTTCGTGAGGGCATAGTTTTCATATATACTATAATATAGGGTGTAAAAGCTGCCTGTTATGAACAGGTTCAGAAGCCTTTCGGCGATCCCGACCGAGATGTTGGCAACAGAATTTTCATAGTTGAAAAGGTTTTTCTGGTGCTTCCTTTTGGCGATCCAATACTCGAGACCGAGGAAGGTAAAAAAGGCGGGAATGATGAATGCGACCATAAAATGCGGGCTTCTAGCTCAAAAATAAAAGAATTTTTAATAACTCTATAAAATCTATAGACTAAATAGGAAATATGAATCGCGCTTCCTATGTTTGAGCCGATCTAATTGTGATCTTATGAAAACAAGACCTGTCGGAATTTTTTATGAACACCCCGTTTGGTTCAAGCCTTTGTTCGAAGAGCTCGAACGTCGTCATATTCCGTTTATCAGGATTTATGCTGCCAACCACCAATACAACCCGGCGGAAAGGGAAGTGCCATTTAGCATTCTCGTTAACCGCGTAAGTTCATCGGCACACCGACGTGGAAATTCGCAAGGTGTGTTCCACTCAGCTCATTACTTAAAGCATGTTGAACGTCTCGGCGTTACCGTAATAAATGGAACACCTGCACACGAGATCGAAAGCTCGAAGGCTCGTCAAATAGAATTACTTGCGGAGCTTGGATTGCCGTTCCCTAAAACCAAGATCGTTAACCATACGGATCAGCTTGTTCCCGCGGCATTGTCGTTGCGCTTCCCTGTTGTCGTAAAGATCAGTCAGCCTGGTCGCACCGGCGGCTTACAACGTTTTGCTTCGGTAGCTGCTCTTCGCAAAGCGATTAGTCTTCAGCAGATCCATTTGGGCGTAGATCATACCGCAGTGATCCAGGAATTTATTCCGGCAGCCGATGGAAACATCGTTCGCGTAGAAACATTGAATGGTAAGTTCTTGTATGCACTTAAAGTACCGGCCGGCCGAAACGACTCAGATGCACAATTGCCTGTCGAACCATACTCGCCTCCGCAAAAGATCGTCGACGATGTTGAGCGCATCGTAAAAAATGCACGTATCGATGTTGGTGCAGTTGAATACGTGGTGAGCGCCACGAACAACCAGGTGTACTATTGCAACATCATCGCGCTCTCGCACTTCACCGGCGATGCTGTTCAAACAATCGGCTTCGATCCGAATGTTGCGCTGGTCGACTATATCGAAGACCGCCTGAGCCCGGCCTACGAATTCGATCTCGCCCCCGGAACACTCGACTGATCGATGAAACAAAAGCCGTTATACGATCAGGCCTACGTTGACGAGGGCGATGGCCACGTGGTTATACTGTTGCATGGCCTTTTTGGCCGCATCGACATGTGGACACCGGCGATCGATGCTTTGAAGAGTAACTACAGGGTTATCATTCCACGCCTTCCGATTTTCGAAGGGACAAAAAATATTTCAGATATACGCCAGGTTGCCAGGACACTTCACGAGTTCATCGAATGGCATGAGCTTCGTGATGTAAGTCTTGTTGGCCACGATGCCGGTGGACATGTGGCCATGGTGTATGCCCACGACCATCCGGGGAACGTTATGAGGATCGTTCTTTCGGGTGTTTCGGGTCCGGCCTATCAGTCCGAAGAGATAGTTCATGAGGTCTATGCTCATCGGCGGCCTTGCCCACCGGCAGGCGGGGCCGGCACCCACGTGGAGACGTTGCTCAACAAGCTCGATCATCATGTTATGCTGTTGTGGGGTCTTGAAGATAAGATCACGCCACCCGAAGTGACGCTGCACTTTCACGATTACTTACAAAACTCCGAAGTTCGATTCCTGGAGAGGAGTGGACATCTTCCGATGGTGGAGGAACCGGAGGCTTTTGCGAGGCATTTGATATCATTTTTGAATTGAGGTTTCGCCGGTTTGTTGCGCAATGGATAAGCAAAGTGGCCAAGGAACGCAGAGGCCCGCGTAACTTTGCTCCTCCGCGTATCCTTTGCGAAACAAAAATTACCGCGTCAATCTCTCAATTATCTCTTTATGATCAGGAAATAATTTTAAAAGTTCTTCCCTCTTCCCCATTTCAAAATCACGATAATCGAAACCCGGCGCTACCGTACAACCGACGAGCGAATAAGAGTTCTCATCTGCGACACTCGACCCAAACCAATCGCCAGCCTTTACAACCAACTGCGGCGTTTCTCCATTCGCAAAATCGAGGCCAACCCTGTGCCGCGTATACTTTCCACCAGTATCGATCACATGGACAAACAGCGAAGAACCTTGATAAAAATGCCAGACCTCATCTTGCTTGAGCCTATGGAATGCCGAAAAGTTATCGGAGGTCAGCAAGAAATAAATTGCTGTGCTGAAATGACGATCGCCTTCGAAGCCCGGTAACGATATCTTTTCCTTGCTGCGATAAGTCTCGGAGAAATAACCGCCTTCGGGATGAGGTTTCAGATCAAGCTTGTCGATCAGGAGTTGAACATCCATCACACGTTCTTTTTTCCTGGAAGAGTGATCCTAAATGTTGTTCCAACGCCCCTCTCGCTCGTAACTTCTATCGAACCACCGTTGTTAGTGACCAGCTCTTTTGTAATAAGAAGCCCGATGCCCGAACCCTTTTCGTTGTTGGTACCGAGTGTTGTTCCCAACTGGTCGTGACGGAACAGCCTGCTCAGTTGTTCTTCGGTCATGCCCACACCACTGTCGGCCACTGTAATTTCAACTACTGATGCCAGGTCTCTTGCTGAGATCCGCACTGTTCCATTTTCCGTTGTGAACTTGATGGCGTTCGTCAATAGATTTCGAAATATGATCTGCATCTGGTTCCGGTCCACCCACACTATTATGTTGTGCGGGACTTCATTCAACGCCGTTATCTTCTTCAAGCGCAGGTCGGCGTCGAATTGATGAAGGACCTTGTTCACTTTTTCGTGGAGAGATACATTGACGGGATTGTTCTTTACCTCGTGCAGTTCGCTTTTGGCCCATTCCAGGAGGTTTTCCAGTACGAGACCCGATGCTGTTACCTGCTGACCGAGCTTTGCTGCTACGGAGGCAACGTCGGCAGCATTGAGGTCGCCGCTCCGGTAAAGATTCAAGATCGATGCAAGATTACCGAGTGGTGCGCGGAGGTCGTGACTGATAACCGAGAAAAGCTTGTTCTTTAAACTGTTGAGTCGTTCGAGCTCTGAATTGGTGCGCGCCAGGTCTCTATTAAGTTTCTTCCGCTGACGGCTCGTTTGATAAGTGACGAATGCAAGAATACTGAGGAGTGCAATAATAAAGATACCGGCATACTCGAGGTATCTCTGCTGGCGGATCGTTGCAACGTTCGCCTGGTTTACTTTTTGAAGCAATTCGAGCTCGTGTTGCTTTTCCTCATAGCTGTACGA
This sequence comes from uncultured Ohtaekwangia sp., assembly GCA_964490505.1. GTDB lineage: Bacteria > Bacteroidota > Bacteroidia > Cytophagales > Cyclobacteriaceae > ELB16-189. Next base: position 84,327 of record CAZBCP010000011.1, read on the forward strand.
CAGGTGCAGTTGCTTGAGGCTCCGTCCATTTACTCGATCCTGTTTTTGTTCGGAGACCTCGTGGTACTTTGCGTAGTAGTCGAATGCTTTTTTGTAATCGCCCTTGTGTGCGTAAGCCAATGCGTATTGTTTGTTTATCTCGTCCATCGGATTAAAGAAATCGTTGAACGCGATCTTCCTGTTCTTAATGAATGATATGGCGCTATCGAGATAAGCAAAGGCATACTTAAGGTTGTCCTTGCCCAGGTACACTTTAGCAAGATTAGTGTATGTCTCAATTTCGTTCTCGAATTCCGAAGTCTTCCTGATGATCGAGAGATTCCGCCGGTAGTAAAACAACGCGCTGTCGAAATTCTCTTTTCTTAAATGAATGCTTCCGATGTTTCCGAGCAATATTGCGATCCATGCCGTGTCTCGCTTTTGCAACGCAATAGAGTACGCGCTTCGGAAGTCGTTTTGGGCTACGTCGAACTTGCCCGACTCACGTTTGATCAGCGCCAACCCGTTGTAGCAATTGATCTGCGTGCGATGATCGAGCGAGTCCGAACCTGCGAGAGCCTTCTCATAAAATTCCTGTGCTTCGGAATAATTTTCCGCCTTGTGTTGGATCAATGCGATCTGGAAATAACACAACGACTGCGCGCGATGTTTGGCCTGCCTGCCGTATAAACTTGCGCTCTCCATAAAATACACGATAGCGTCGTGCATTCGACCGTCGCCGTACATCGTACCGGCCCAGCCGTAGACTTCCGGAAGAATATTGTCGGAGTAAGGTTTGGATTGCGACAACTCTACGATATCCGACACGTCGTGATCTTCAAACACCAGCTTGCCCTGGTGGAACGTGGATATCATCTCTTGAAAATTCCTGCTGAATTCCCCGGCAGTTTTTGAGTTCCTGAGAAGGTTTTTGTAGTCGGGAACGGTTTGGGCAGAGACGAAGCCGTACGGGGCCGTGATCAGCCAGAGGATAAAGAATGCCGGCAGTCGATGTCCTTTCACTTGAAGGTCAAAAATACGACTCTAAATTCTAATATTGTAATGATGGAAAAAGGGGACAAAAACCTGTCGGAGTTCCTGGACGGGAAAAGCGAGCATACCCGGGAGCTGTTCTGGACCTTTGTAGAGGCCTACCAGCAGATTGGCAAGGTGACCGTTTCACCAGCTAAGACCATGATCGGCATCGTGGCGAACAAGCGAATAGCTTACGTGACCCGACTGGGTAAAGATTTTATTGACGTTTGCTTTATGTTCGACGAGCCACATAAAGACAATCTTTGCTTTACAAAGATCGCCCAGGTGCCAGGCACCAGCCAGTACAATCACTACTTCCGCATGATGAGAAAAGAAGATCTTAATAAGGAGGTGAAGAGTTATATGAAACTTGCCTTGAGATTGGCCGTTGACCATTAACGATTGACGATCTATCAATGCATTGATCAATCCTCAATGGCCAATGATCAATCGTTAATGATCAATGATCAATGTTATGCTTCAACCTCCACCTTATTATACTTATTCCTGTACTCGATCGGCGACAATCCCGTGATCTTCCTGAAAGTTGTACGGAACGCTTTGGTGTCGGTATATCCAACCTTGTACATCACTTCGTTGATATTTTCACGTGAAGTTTCAAGGCTCATCTTTGCGGCTTCGATCTTTACGCGCTGAATATATTCAACCAGCGTATTGGATGTCGCCTTCTTGAAACGACGCTCCAGGTTTCGGCGGCCCAAAGCAAACATCGATGCTAATTGGTCGACCGTTATCTTATCGTGGAAGTTATTCTCGATATACTCCTGTGCTTTGCGGATCGGTTCGTCTTCGTGATCTTTCTGTCCCGAGAAGATCATAAATGGAGATTGGCTTTCGCGATCGATCTCGATGGCAAAGACTTTTGCACACAGTATCGACATCTGGCGACCCACATATTTTTCTATGAGATAAAGAACAAGATTCAAGTATGAATAAGCCCCACCGCTCGAATAGATCCCTCTTTCATCGGTGATCACACGCTCGGCACTCAATTGAACTTCGGGGAACATCTTCCTGAAATCATTTTCAGCGAGCCAATGCGTTGCACACTTCCTTCCATTCAGCAAACCCGTTGATGCCAGGAGGAAAGCACCCATGCAAAGGCTTGCAACTTCAGCCCCTGCCTTGTATTGTTTTTCGATCCAGGGCACAAAGTCCTTATTTACTTCAAGCGCATTCTTCATGTCGCCATCAATAGCGGGAATAATAACAAGGTCAGTCTTCTCAACCTCGTGCAACATCAGATCGCTATTGATTGTATATAAGCCGCCTGTGATCAAAGTTTCCTTAGCCAATCCAACCAACTGCACCTTGAATGGCACTGGCGCATCTTTACTTTTGAAAAACTGGTTTACCTGTGTGAAAAGCTGACGGGGGCCTTCGATGCTGCCAAGGATAGCTCCCTTCGGAACGAGGATGGTTATTGTCTTCATAGTCTCAAATCTAAAGAAGGCACGTGTCGTAATCAACCCCGTATAATGGCGGGATTGCACCCCAACCACGATTAATCGCCAGTTTACATTTGCTCTCAGTCAAGGTGGTAGGTTATTGGTGCCAGGTGCGTTTGCATTTTCGCGGCATCAGGCACCCAGCACCCGGCACCAACATGAAGAAGGAGATATTTTTTGTTCACAGCGCCGGGCCGCAAGATTATGCACATGGTAGTAACAAACTGGCTGCATATCTGTCTACGTCATTGGGCGATGGATATCGTATACATAATCCGTGTCTGCCGGAGCCGGAAAATCCGCGCTATGGCGCATGGAAAATGGCTCTTCAGTCAGTGTTGCCTGTCGGCGGACATAAAGCAGCTATCGTAGGACACTCGCTGGGCGGTTCTGTGATCATAAAATATTTGTCGGAGGGCTTGTGCCAGATGCCCATCGCAGGATTGTTTTTGGTTGGAGCGCCTTATTGGGGAACCCGCGGTTGGACAATGGAAGAATTCATGTTTGAACAAGGATTCCAAACAAAGCTTCCCTCGATAGAACGAATCTTTATTTACCACAGCCGTTATGACAAGTGGGTTCCTTATTCGCATGGTCGTGTTTACACGAGGGAACTGCCAGGAGCGATCCTGCGGACGATCAATGGTGACGACCATGAATTCAATTCAGGACTTCCTCTTTTAGTTAATGACATTCAAAGCTTAAGTTTTTAATATATGGTAGAAGTTTTCAAAACCAACGTTACAAACAATCACCAGGCAAACAACCTTGTGGATGTAATCGAAGGTCGCTTCGACGGATATAAAGTGAACTTTGATTTAGATGATCGTGATCATATTCTGAGAGTAGAGTCGACAGAAAATATCGACGCCGATCCCCTGATCCATTTCCTGAAAGATATGGGCGTGAATGCCGAGGTGTTGCCGGATAAGGTCGACAACGTCGTTGCGTTCCTTTGCCAGTATACGTGATTTGAGGTAGTGAAATAAGAGTTATTCTTGATAACTTGTGATGAGCCCGTTATCCTTTCAATCGAAAGGGTAAAGGGCTTTTTTATTTTAACCCCACTATTATGCCATCATTAACTCCTGATCTCAAAAAAGATTACGAGCTGTTATTTAACCGCTGCGTGATCAAGCCAACATCATTCACTGCCGTCGATCGATCTGTGGCGGTTATTGCGAGAGACAAAGCGCGTTATGAGTCTGTCGCTTCTAAAATTGGGCTCCCGTGGTATTTTGTCGGTATCGTTCATCACCTCGAGGGCGCCAGTAAGTTCGACAGACATTTGCACAATGGAGATCCGCTCACGCAACGAACAACTCATGTACCGGCGAATCGTCCTGTGAAAGGTAATCCGCCATTTACCTGGGAGTTCAGTGCAACGGATGCCCTTGTGGGACAGGGGCTGGATAAATGGAAGGATTGGAGCATCGGTGGAACGTTGTACCAGTTTGAACGCTACAATGGTTTTGGATATCGGGTGAGGGGGATCAACTCGCCGTACTTGTGGAGCTTCTCGAATCAATATGAGAAAGGGAAATTCTCTGCCGATGGTTTTTATGATCCCGAGCTTGTATCGAAGCAGATTGGTGCGGCTGTATTGATGAGGAGGATGAGTGAACAGCAACTGATAGTGATGGGTGAGCTGGATCCGATCTCGAAGATCAGGATCCTGGGCGCAACCGTTAAGTATGCTCCCGCAAAAGTTGATGCGAAGGCGAAAGAGCTACAGTCGTTATTGAATAGCGTTGGACTCGTGGTTCGCGAAGATGGCAAGGCCGGTCAGCGTACATCGGATGCTTATTTCACGATAAGCGGTAAACATTTGCAGGGCGATCCGCGCGGGTAACGGTTCCTCTTAATAATAAGATAACACTAGCTTAAATCAGGGGCCACCGGTTTGTTGATACGTTTTTGTTGTTTTCGGCTTCGTCTGCTATCAAAGGCAGGCACGTTTATGGACCGCGAAACAGCATACTACCGGCGAAAGTTCAATACAGCCCTTGAGCCCATCAAGGTTATGCTGGTGAATAAGAAGAGAACGCAGACGTTGGCGACTTGGCTTGCGTTTGTGAACAGGACAAAGTCGAGCGTGTTGTCGCGTCCGACTGAATATCTTGGCGACAATCTGCCACCCAAAGAGATGACGGACCAGATCGTGGATTCGCTGTTTAGTGATTTCTTAAAACGAGAAGCCTAAAACTTCATCATTCAACATTCCCTGTTCAATATTCTTTATTCAATTGGAGTATCGAGTATTGAATGTTGATGTTTGATCCCCAACTACGATTATTGATTCGGGAGTTTCAAAGAGATCCTTCGATCGGAATATGATCTTGAATCCCTGGAGGTTTTGAATGTCTTTCGAAGTCGAGATAATCTTTGCATTGGGATACTTGCTCAGAAACTTCTTTACTTCTTCAGGGGTCTCGAGCTTTTCGATTGGCTCTCCATGATCAAACACGAACGCCGAATTCACTCTCTTATAATAAGCAACCTCTCCATTCAGCAGCCCTTTACTTTTCGCTACCGGGTTTTGTGCATCCACCTTTGGGAACAACCATGTAAATACAAGCAGCAGCAAGATCATAAAGCTGCCGGTCCATACATACAGTGTTTCCGCGATCTTGTTCTTCACAACGAAATACATCGCTATCAAAGAACCTATGGGGGCCGCAACGAATAATATCCAGTGACCGGATAACTTGCGGAGCAACGGATCTTGTTCGAGGGCGATATACGCAGCCACGGGTATCGCCACGCAGATCACGATCGCAACGATAGCGCTGATCTTGATACTGAGACTCGATCGTGTTTGTTGAGAGATATAGTAACCGAGTATGATCGCCAGGAAAGGAATGCATGGTGACGGATAGCTGGGCAGTACTGTTTTTGAAAAGAAAAAGAATCCGAGCACCGCGCCACAAACGCACAATGCGAAAACAAAAAAGCTGTTCTCTTTTCTTTTTTTGATTGCCAAAAGCACCGACTGCGGTATGAGCACAGAAGAGGGAAGCAACGCAGCGATGGCGATCACCACAACATCGAATGGAAATCCCCCGTGTCCTTCGAAGGTGTTCACGTAACGATCTATGTTGTGCGTGAAGAAGAAATACTTCGGCCACTCCCAATCAGTAGCGACGCCTGAGGCAACGTACCAGGGCAAGCCGATGATCAACGTCAAAAGCGCACCACGTATCAACCTTAGTTCAATGATCTTTTTAATGGTTAACTCTCTTTGTGCAATCAGAAAGATCAATACAGATAATCCTGTTAATGCAAAGGCTATCGGCCCCTTTGCCAGGAAACCAAGCCCGATCAAGGCATAGAAAGCATATAACATGCCCGCATCTTTATCTCTGTAGCCTAAATAAAAACAGAACCAACCCAACGTAAGGCAGAGCAATAAATAGGGATCTGGTACTGCAAGTCGGAACTGTACCGCCATCTGTAACGAGGCGATATAAATAATACTGGCGAACAGTGCCGTTCTCTTTCCAAACACTTTTTCTGAAAACCAATAGATCGACATCACCGAAAGTATCCCCATGATCACGGAGAATATTCGTGCACCGAAGGCATTCACGCCGAAGAACTTGTAGCCCACGATCATAAAGAAGTATTGCAGTGCAGGCTTGTCATGAAACTCGCCATTGAATGTTGGAACGAAGTAGTCGCTCCGACGGATCATCTCCGCAGCGCTTCCCGCATTCTTTGCCTCATCGAGCATATAGATCGATGTTCCCCAAAAGTTCCAGCCATACACAACAATGGCTAACAACAGCACTATCGTCTGCGAAGAAATTTTCATGAAATAATAACTAACGGGTTGATACCCTTGTGGCAGTATTTCCTCTTTTGACATGGATCTCCAGTCTGCGACTAAGCCATTCGGCACGACCGTAGACTTCGAAAAAATACCAGCAAGTCAAGGCCACCAGTGTTCCTATAAATGCGCCGCCGACAACGTCGATCAAAAAATGCTGTAGCAGGTATACTCTCGAATAGGCGACTAGCAATGCGAAGCCAACAACGATAAAGAAGACGGATCGTCTTCGAAGTACCAATGCCAATAGTATTGCAAAACAAAAAGCCGTCGCGGTATGACCAGACGGGAACGAATAGTTCGCATGCACATCGATACCAGGAATAAAGTAAAGCAGGTCGTTGTCGATCGCGCCGGTTGGACGAAGCACACCGGGGAACACGAGACGCTTAAGCACACTGCAGAGCAGTCCGTGACCGGCCCATGCCGACACGGCTATGATCGCGTAGCTGAAGCGGACAAACAAAAGAATGATGATCAGGGGTATGAAGATCTTGCCGTCGCCGCCGTATGTGATGAATGTAAAAAATCGATCGCTGAATTCGTTGTGATTCCCGTTGATCCATAACACGTCACTTCCTTTGGGAATTATTATCGCTGCCACGAGGATCGACAGCAACACACCACCACTAGCCAGCCACAGAAATCTTTGGAATCGATCTGAATTTTGCATCGTGCCTTGTAAAGCACGAAACTACTTCAACACTTATACCGGGATGTTTTGGAGCAGTTATCTGTTTATTAATAATCAGGCATTCCTGACAAGTGACCTCGATGAATTTATAAACTGGCTCATTTTTTGAAAGTCATGGCATGGCTAGGTCGCGCCACGACGAGCACAAAAAAACCCTGAACACGTGAGTTGTCCAGGGCCCGATAATGTTATACGCGGGTAAACTAGGCTGCGCTTGCTTCAAATACTTGCGACTTCTTCGGGGCTTTTCCCTTTGTCGCCTTCTGATTTTTCTTCAGCTGTTTTTTGATCTCAGCCTTCAAGCCTTTCGAAAGGCGGCGAGAAACTTTTTCAACGATCTTCCTGGTGCGTTTCGATGGCGCTTCGATCTCCAGTTGTGTAAGAAGGTTGTTGATTGTGTTTTCGGTATTTTGACGGAGTTCTTTTCCAGATATTTTTTTCATGACCCGTGGGATGTTTGTTATCAAATCTAGCCAGTGTTGCCACAAGATTATCCACATTCAACTCACACGAAATCCACAAGAATTCCACAGGAACTACCGGGTTTCTAACACAGAAACCGCCTTTTCTCGTAAAATTTCAAGGTCCATTACGGGAATGTGCATTTCTTTCGCGAGCTCGTCCCACCTCCTCATCCGTATGCTCGTATCGAACAACGGATCAGCTTCGAAGACGTCTGCTTCTGCTTTCGACATCACACCGCCCTGGTATTCGAGCGTCTTTTTACTGGCCTCACTAAGCTGGTTATAATAGTCAGGGTATTTGAATGTGAGATATCTTTTCGCCTGCACGTGATTCTCAACAAGCTTCGCCACCCGCTCGGGAAATCCACACGAACGAAGATAGTTCGCGCCAATACGTTCGTGACTCTTCTTTCCATATCCTCCCATCGAATCGCGGTCGTCCGCCCCATTCATTACGCAAATGTGCCCGATGTCGTGGAAGAATGCAGCAAGGATCACTTCATCATCGAAGCCTTCGTCTATCGCAAGCTGTGCCGACTGCGACATGTGTTCTATCTGCGAGACCGGCTCGCCGATGTAGTCGGCATCCCCGAACTTAATGTAGAGGCTGAATACTTCTTCGACGACTTGAGATGGTGTTTTCATTGTAACCAAAGATTAAGAATATAGAAATAGTTGAAAGAACGATCCCTGCAATTCCGGCGATAAGTCCCGATGTGACAAAGAAATCGAGCCAGCTTACATTCGGTTGAGCGAATTCCTTGTACAACAACACACCAACGCTGCCCAGGTAACCGAATGCGTCGGAGAGGTACATTACAAATCCAACAGTGCCCGGGATCCTGAAGGCCGCAATCAATCTCTCGAACAAAACACAGTTGAATGGAACATACCCGAGATACAATCCAAAGCCGGTAATAACGATCCAGGTCGGCGAGCTGATCAGGTTATTTTTGAACATCAGGGTACCGATGGCTACGAACGCAAAACCGGCCAGTATCATATAAAGATTTACAAACAACGCCTTCTTGTTGTTTTTGATGAAGATCATGCTGCCTATCGCGATCAAAACAAAAATTGCGATCGGTATCTCAGTCAACGTAAAGATCTCCGGCGAAGCATCGTAGCCTAACGAAGTCCACATCTCCTTCGAAAAATTGTCGCGGAAGTCTCTCATCGCCGTGAGCATCATATAGGCAACGATCAATACAAACAACACGGGTCCGAACATTCTCACGAACCGTTTTCGTTCTTCGGCATTCATCGGCTTCCGTTTCGTACGCAGGGCGATATCTTCTTCCGTGGGCGGAGGAATTTTATCGAGCAGCCAAAGAAAGAACAACAACGGAGGCATGAACAACGTACCGGCAACAAAAGGCATCCAGGTTTCAGAAACACCCCACGTGAGCACGATCGCACCGATCGTCTTCGAAAAACCCGCGGAGAAAATAAAACTTACCGACAAGCCGGCGCCAAGCGCTTCGGTCGTTTGTCGTCCTTCGAGATAGCTGAAGATCAATCCCCAGATCATCCCCAACGGAAGTCCGTTCAGCAAAAGGAAAATGATGTTGTAGGGAGCGGGCACGATGCCGAACAATAACCACGAAGCGGCTGCGATCGATGAGAAGATCAGGATCCCTTTTGCCCGTGCCGAAGACTTGAGCTCCGACACAACTTTGATCCCGATGAATTTCGACATCGCATAACCGATCACCTGGGTTACAACGAGCCACACCTTATAACTTATCCCGAGATAAATAACATCGTCGAACGTCGCTACCGCGAATGTCTTTCGAAGGCCGTAAACACACGTATACAACAGGAATGCTATGAGCGCTGTATAGAGCGTGAACAGGAACTTGCTGCGCGGCAATTTTTTTTTGCCACGAACATACTTCTGGTCTCATCCTTGTTTGATTAAGGCGGGATGATGTTTCGGTTAATTGCTCAGCAGCAAGCTTAATCTTTCAGTAATCACTGAATACGTAATTTTCGGCAAACGAATTAAACATGGCAGTAAAGGAATCGGCAGATGTAGCGATCATCGGCGGAGGTATCGTTGGATTGGCGCATGCACTTGCAGCATTAAAGAAAGGATTACGCGTCGTTCTGTTTGAACGCGAGCAGTTCGCGATCGGCGCATCGGTGCGCAACTTCGGATTGCTGTGGCCGATAGGGCAGGAGCCCGGTTCCGGACTTCACCGTGCCTTGCGAAGCCGCGAGATCTGGAACGAAGTCGCCGAAGCATCCGGCACCTGGTTAAAACCGAACGGCTCGTTACATCTCGCCTATCACGACGACGAATGGGACGTGATCAACGAGTTCGCAGAGATGTACAAAGACGAACCTTACGACATTACGTTGTTAACTCCCAACCAGGCTGTTTTGCACTCGATGCGATCGAAGAATATAAAGACCGACCGGCTGAAGGGCGTATTATGGAGCACTACCGAAGCAACCGTCAATCCCCGGGAAGCTATTCGCAATATCCCTCTGTGGCTTTCAGAAAAATTTGGACTCGTTACAAGATTCGGCAGCGTTGTAACCTCGATCGAAATGCCCCACGTGAAAACGGGAATGGAAACATGGAAGGTCGACAAAGTATTCATTTGCAGCGGGGCCGATTTTGAAACTCTGTACCCGCAGACTTTCTCCGATCATAAAATGATAAAATGCAAGCTGCAGATGATGAAGGCCACTTCATCGCGCCAGTTCGATCTCGGTCCTTCCTTGTGCGCTGGACTCACGCTTCGCCACTACCAGGCGTTTAGGAAATGTCCTTCTCTTGCAAAAGTTGATGCGCGTTACGACGAATTACTTCCTGATTACAAGAAGGAGGGCATACATGTGCTGGTTTCACAAAACAACTATGGCGAGCTCATCATCGGCGACTCGCATCATTACGGCAAAACCATGGAGCCCTTCGACACAGAAAAGATCAATAACATCATCCTGGATTACCTGGGAACGTTCGTTGACTTCGAAGGATTGCAGATAGTCGAAAGATGGAACGGAGTTTATCCCAAAACTTCAGATGGCGGTAACTTAATTGTTGATGTTGAGCGCGATGTGAAGATCGTTAATGGTCTCGGTGGCGCAGGCATGACTCTTTCATTTGGTTTAGCAGAAGAGATTATCGCAGAAACATTGTAGTGACATAGGCCGCATTTTTTAACCCTCAGTTAATTTTCCACTCATCCCGTCGTCAAACTCATGTAGGACTTTTGGTTCCTCAAACAACCTAACTGTCCCCCAATGAGTAAAGCTCTACTATTGATCACTTTGGTGCTGGCTTCATTTGCTGTGCAAGCCCAGCGCACCATCTCCGGTACAATAACATCTGGAGAAGATTCATCGCCGATACCAGGCGTGAATATCCTTGTAAAAGGAACAACTAACGGAACGATCAGCGACGCGGAGGGAAGATTCTCTCTTCCTGTTAATTCAAACAACGACATCATAGTCTTTTCATTTGTTGGATTCGTATCGCAGGAAATTCCCGTTGGCAACCAGTCTACACTGAACATCGTCCTTGAATCCGACGCCAGGCAGCTCTCCGAAGTTGTTGTAACAGCTCTCGGTATCGAAAAAGACAAATCAAAAGTCGGTTATGCTGTTCAGGACGTCAAGGGTGAAGACATCGTCAAGGCACGCGAACCAAACCCGGTTAACAGTCTTGTCGGTAAAGTTGCCGGTCTCACAGTAGCTTCAAGTGCCGAGATCCTCGGTGCTCCGAATCTCTATCTCCGTGGCAAGCGTCCTTTGTTTGTTGTCGACGGCGTGCCGATCCAATCCGACACCTGGAACATCAGCGCCGACGATATCGAAACATACACCGTGCTGAAAGGCCCTGCCGCTTCTGCCCTCTATGGCTCACGCGGTATCTATGGAGCCATCCAGATCACAACAAAGCGCGGATCAAAAGACATGCGCGGCTTCTCAGTCGAATTCAACTCGTCGACCATGATCGAGAAAGGATTTCTCACAATCCCTAAAGTTCAGGACGAGTATGGCCCCGGCGATCACGGTCGTTATGCCTTCGCAGACGGTAAAGGCGGTGGACTCTACGATTCAGACTATGATATTTGGGGACCGAAGTTCGAAGGTCAACTGATCCCTCAATACGACGGCGAGTATACTCCCGGCACCGAATACACCACAACACTAGCCAGTGGTGCAACATTCACAGGTAATATCAAGCCAACTCCCTGGGTAGCGCGTGGTAAAGACAACCTCAAGCGTTTCCTGGAAATGGGAGTGCTGTCTACCAACAACATCTCAGTATCGAGCAGCGGCGAAAAACATGATGTGCGATTCTCCTATTCGCACAACTATCAGAAAGGCCAGGTTCCAAACACAGATCTCAATACCGACAACTTCAACGTTTCGGTAGGAGTTGATCTCAGCTCAAAGGTGAGATTTGAATCGAATCTCAACTATAATCACCAGTATACCGAGAATATTCCCGACGTGAACTATGGTCCCAACAGTATGATCTATAACATCATTATCTGGGGTGGCGCCGATTGGGACATCGCCGATATGAAGAACCACATCTTCCAGCCCGGCAAAGAAGGTATTCAGCAGATGTATGCAGATTACACCCGTTACAACAACCCATATTTCCTTACCAACTACTGGTTAAGAGGTCATAACAAGACCGATATCTACGGCTACATGTCGTTGAAATACAGCATAAGCAAAGACCTCGAGTTAGTTGGAAGATCACAGGTCAACACATATGATCTCTTCCGCAACGAGAAGTTTCCGTACTCCGCAACTGTTTATGGTCGCGAACAGGCAAAAGGCGATTACCGCGAAGACAAACGCAATCTCTTCGAGAACAATACCGATGTTCTCCTGACCTACAATAAGGAAGTAGTGCCCGACTTTACCGTAAGAGCATCTGTTGGTGGAAACCTTCGCACGTATAAGTACACTTCAAGCTACGTGACAACAGATTACCTGAACGTGCCAAACCTCTACAATTTCACAAACTCACTGAATCCGATCAAAGCATACAACTACGATGCAACAATGCAGGTAGCAAGTGCTTACGGGTACGTAGATCTCGATTACCAGAATTTTCTTTCTTTGTCATTGACCGGTCGCTCGGACAAGACCAGCGCTCTTCCGAAGAGCCACAACGCTTATTTCTATCCTTCGGCTTCGTTAAGCGCTGTGATCTCCGAAAAAGTGAAGCTCCCCGACTTCTTCACATTCCTGAAAGCAAGAGGTTCTTATGCGAAAGTCGGCTCGGCGAACACATCGTCGACCATCGGACCTGCTTTCAACTATGTTGGGTCAAGATCGAATCCTCTCGAATATGGCGCTGCCTACTCCACTCCGTATGATGGACCGAGCTATTCAAACTCGTCGCCTTACGATGTGGGCCGGATGTTCAACAACATCACCGGGGCTTCATTTTCCAGCTCGATCGCCAATGCAAACCTGCTCCCTTCATTCAGCAAGACATGGGAAGCCGGCCTCGACATGAAGTTTATCGATAACCGTCTCGGTCTTGATGTCACTTACTTCCAGGCTATCGATGGTCCGTTCATTTTCGCGAAAACCATTCCCGAACCAACCGGTTACACCAGCTATAAGGATAATGGCATCAAAACACAACGCAAGGGGGTAGAGATCGCATTGATGGGCACAGCTGTGAAGACTCAAAACTTCTCATGGAACATCCTCGCCAACTGGTCCACTTATAAAGAATACCTGAAAGAGGTCGCTCCAGGTCTCGATAGAATTGAAGCAACTTACTTCAACGGGAGCTCTGGAGGTAACAACAGCTTTATCAACGTTGGAGAGCGGATCGATCGTTACTTCGGATACACATTCCTGAAGACGCCTGACGGCGAGATCATCAACGACGCGAGTGGTCGGCCAATGGTTAGCCCCGTTCCACAATATCTTGGCAATCTCAATCCTGATTTCGTTTGGGGTCTTACAAACAAGTTCTCCTATAAGAGCTTCACGCTTACGGTTCAATTCGACGGACGCGTCGGCGGCAAGATCGTGGACTATATCCAGCGTCAGACCTATCGCGGCGGTCGTATCATCAACACCGTACAAGGCGCTATGGGCGATGCTCGTTACCAGGATTATCTCGGCGTGAAGTCATGGGTTGGTCCCGGTGTAACGCCGAGTGGTCCCGTGAATACCGATGCTAACGGTCACGTCACCAACTACAACGAGCTCACATACACTCCCAATACAACTGCAACATTCCTCCAGGACTGGATCAGTCGCTACTATGCGCAGGAAGAAGCCAACCTAATAAGCCGCTCTTACGCGAAGCTTCGTGAAGTGACGCTCACTTACCAGGTTCCTTCTGCATTGCTGGCCAACTCGTTCGTCCGCTCGGCTACCGTGTCGCTCGTTTCTCGTAACCTCCTCTACTTCGCACAACGCAAGGATATCGACATCGATCAGTATGGCAACGACCTGCAAGGTTATTCAGGCCTTCAGTCGCCCACTACACGCCGGTATGGTATCAACGTCAACATAACCTTCTAAAGAAAGTATTCATGAAAATCAAAGCATACATTTTTTCAATCAGCCTTCTTGCCCTGGTCGTTTCAGGTTGCAAGGATTACGAAGAGCTCGAAACTAACCCCAACGTTGCGACAAGCGTGCCGGCTTCGCTCGTGCTTACAGGCATCGAGAACGCAATTATCGAAGAACCGTGGTCGCTCGAACATCGCTACAACCAGTATTGGGCATGTAACTACTATTACTATGGTAATAATGAATACAGTTGGACCAACGCCAGCCTGAAATACCAGTCTCTGAAAGATGTTGTTAAGATGGAGGAGGAAGCTATCAAAGCCGGCGCCGACGAAGTGAACCCTTATTCAGCTCTCGGCAAATTCTTCCGTGCACGCCTGTTTGTCTGGATGACCAATCAGCTTGGAGAGCTCCCGATGAACGAAGCCCTGAAAGGCCTCGAGAATACCGCCCCCGTCTACGACTCACAAAAAGATATCTTCATCCAGGTTATCAAATGGCTCGACGAAGCAAACACTAACCTCGCAGCTCTCGATGCGGCAGGCGATCGAACCCTCTCCGGCGATATCTTTCTCGACAACGATCTTGCAGCGTGGCGAAAAGTTGTGAATGCATATCAGCTTCGTGTCCTCATTAGTCTCAGTAAAAAAGAGAGCGACACCGATCTGAACATCAAAGCGAAATTTGCCTCAATACTTGCCGATCCCATTAAGTACCCGCTCATGGAGAGCAATTCTGATAATCTCCAGATCGCCTACAATGGAACTACGAGCCTGTACCCGACTAATCCCGGCTCAAAGGGTTTCGACAAGGGACGTTACAACATGGCCCAAACTTACGTCCAGGGACTTACCGATCTCAACGACCCTCGTGCCTTCGTAACGTTAAACCCTGCAAAGGCAAAGCTTAATGATGGCGTTGCGTTCGATGACTTCGCAGCTTACACTGGTGCAAGCTCCGGAGAAAGCCAGGATGACATGACCTTCAAAGCAGGTAACGGCCAATACTCATTTGCCAACCAGCTTCGTTACTACGGATCGTTTGTTGGTCCCGAACCCGCCATGATGATCGGCTACGCAGAACAAAACTTCAACATTGCCGAGGGGATCAACCGTGGCTGGTCTTCCGGGAATGCTGAGGAGTATTATAATGAGGGCATCAAAGCATCCATGGCCTTCTACGGTATCAGCGATGGGTCGACGATTACCGTTACAAGCCAGGACGATGAAGTTCTTGGGACGGTCACTGCATCGGTTACCGACTACCTTGCTCAAACATCCGTGAAATACGCGGGCGGTCCCGATGGCCTCGAGCAAATTCTTACACAAAAGTACCTGGCATTCTTTCAGAACTCGGGACTCGAAGCATTCTATAATCAAAGGAGAACCGGGGTTCCCACATTTTTGGTAGGTCCCGGCACCGGCTTTGGTGGAAATACGCCTCGTATTCCGAAGCGCTGGTTATATCCTGCATCGGAAGAAACATCAAATGCAAAAAATCTCCACGACGCCCTCACTCGTCAATACAGCGGCGAGGATACGAAAGATGGTTTGATGTGGATCCTTCAATAAGAAACAGTTCTTTGTCTAGTTAAGTGTTTGGTGTTAGCCCTGTAGTGTGTGCTACAGGGCTTTTTAATAAATAACATGGTCATGAAAACATATCTCTTCTTAATAATTGTATTGTTTGCTCTTACTGCCAACGCGCAGCAAAAAACAGAGAACGTTATATTAATTACACTCGACGGTTATCGTTGGCAGGAGCTCTTCAATGGAGCCGAGCAACGGCTAATGACAAGGGAATTTCTAGCTACGGATTCAGCAGCTTTGGCAAAAGAATTCTGGTTAGATACACCGGAGAAGCGCCGCGAAAAACTGATGCCCTTCGTATGGACTGTTGTCGCCAAGCAGGGACAACTTTATGGCAATCGCGCATACAACAACTTCGCGAACGTCACCAATCAGCAATGGTTTTCTTATCCCGGCTACAGCGAGATCCTGTGTGGTTTCGCCGACGATGCAAGGATCAATTCGAACGACAAATTCGAGAATCCGAACACAAATGTGCTCGAGTACCTCCAAAAACAACCCCGGTTTGCCGGAAAAGTGGCTGCTTTTTCATCGTGGGACGTTTTCCCGTATATCATCAATACAGGTCGCAGCAAAGTGTCCGTAAATGCCGGGATCGTTGAAGCGAAAGACAAACCCAACGATCGCGAGAAATGGCTCAACGAGATCATGAACGAGGTTCCGAATCCCCTGGGTGACGTACGCCTCGATGCGTTCACATTCAACTATGCCTTCGAATACCTTAAGAAGAACAAACCCAGAGTTCTTTATATCGCTTTCGATGAAACAGACGACTTCGCCCATGGTGGCAAGTATGATCTCTACCTGAGGGCGGCCCACTATACCGATGGATTCTTCAAAACTCTTTGGGATTGGTGCCAGTCCGACCCCCAATACAAGGGAAAGACGACTGTTATTATAACATGCGATCACGGAAGGGGCTCGGTGAACAAGGACGATTGGCGTCATCACGGCATCAAAATGCCAAATGCCGACCAGATCTGGATGGCTGTTATTGGCCCCGATACCCCTGCAACTGGCGAAATGAAGTCCGCAGGACAGGTTTACCAGAACCAGATTGCGAAAACCATTTCGAAACTTTTGGGGGTAGACTACCAGAACACGCCGGCACCTGGATTAGCGGTTTCAACGGTTTTCGGCCGGTAAGTGCATGTAAGATTTAGTCCCGCCAGCCACTTTTGTTGTTTTTGAAGGCCAGCTGCACCTGGCGACGTTGAAGGGTGTTTAAACAACTTCGAAACACCTAAAGTGTAGTATTTTTTCGAACAAAACGTACATTTTTCCACACTCGGAAAAGTAACCGGCTAAAAGCAAAAAAAATTCAAGAAAACACGGTTGGCGGGTATAAAATCACAGATTTTTTCATTGCAATCGGTTTAAAAGACCATTCAAATTTTTATCTCAGATTTATGTAAGGAATTGAGATAAAAATGTGCTAAAATTGACTGTTGGTTTTGGGCAGAGTCAGGGACTTCCCGCCTCCCAAAAAAAGAAAATTGTCTATAGGTGGTTTTGATTGCCTCCCACTCTCAAAACTCCTGGTTAAAATTTGTAGCTGTTAAGGACCTGTTGAGGGATTTCCTTGTGAAGTCAACCAATGGCCCGAATGTTGAACGTAGGGGTTTTGATTTAAGCCACACATTTTAAGCTTACACAAAGCTTCCTACAACTTTTATTGAATGTCTATAGGTGGGTTTGATTGAGTTCATCTCTTTAAAACCTCCTTTATTTTATAGTTAAGGCTTAGAGAAGTATCGTGCGTATGAAGCATGACATCCTGGTGGTTGAAAATGATGAAGCGTTACGCTGGCTTTTGGAGAATATCCTTAAAGACAGGTTTCGGGTCAGCATTACCAAAGACACGATGTCGGCAATGGCCAGAATGGCTAATGGCAATTTGCCCAGCCTCATACTCTGCGACTTCGACTTGCCTGGTAACAATGGTCTGAGCTTCCTGCAGAATCTCACCAACAGTGGTGCCTTTAACGACATCCCTGTTATCATGTTCTCGTCGAAAACCGACGAAAAACTTGCCGAGACCTGCATCAAAGCCGGAGCTTCTGGTTTCCTGAGGAAACCCTTCGATCCGCTAAAGCTGATCGATGCGATTGATAAAGTTTTAACAGAGAATGAAAAAACCCTGGCCTAATTATGGAATTGTCAACAGTTGAGCTTGAATTAACGAAGACCGGAGCTGAAAAGGAGAGCTTTGCCGGCCTGAAGTTAATGACACTTTGCACTACTGGTAACGTATCCAATCTCAACGAGGTATTCCCCAACGCAGAAGTCATCGACTCTGCCGTTACCCTCGAGAGCCTCCGCTACCGCACTCATGCTAATCGCCCCGACGCAGTAATTTTTCTCGCCGAAGGCATCAGCGAATTGTTCATGCAGCAGATCCGCTTCGCAGATAAAGTCCTTAAGCAATTGTCTATCCCTTTGATCGTCGTGTGCGATAACCTCGACCGCGAAACAAAGAAGATCGTTCTCAAGAACGGCGCAGACGACTGCTTCAGCACAACCATCCATCCCGAAGGATTTGCTTACTGGATCGACTTCCTGAAGCGATTCAAGAAATTCCAAAAAGAAAAACCTGCCGTCGAGCCCGAGCCCTACGGTTATAAAATACCTGCAGGCAAGCGCTTCTTCGACATCGCTGTATCAAGCTTCGCCCTGATCCTCGCCAGCCCGATCATGATCGCCATCGCGATCGCTATCCGACTGGAGTCGAAAGGCCCCATCTTCTATATTTCGAAGAGAGCCGGCAGTGGTTATAAGATCTTCAACTTCCTCAAGTTCCGCTCTATGCGCGTAGGCGCCGATGCAGAACTTGCGAAACTGGCTCACCTGAACCAGTATGCTGCCGATCCCGCACAAGTATCTGTATTCTTCAAATTACAGAACGACCCCCGTGTGACTAAACTCGGTAAGTTCCTCCGCAACACAAGCCTGGATGAGCTTCCCCAGTTGATCAACGTACTCAAGGGCGATATGTCGATCGTGGGTAACAGACCTCTTCCTTTGTACGAAGCACAACAGCTCACTAAAGAACAGTGCGCCATGCGTTTCATGACCGCAGCCGGTATCACTGGCCTGTGGCAAGTAACAAAGAGAGGTAAGAAAGAACTCTCTGAAGACGAGCGCATCGCTCTCGATGTGCAGTACGCCAGGGAAAGCTCTTTTCAAAACGACATGAAACTGATTTTTAAAACCCTCCCTGCTCTCGCACAGGAGACGGCGGTTTAATTCCTCTATTTGGATAAGATCAGAGTCCTCCATTGTATCCGTCAGGGCCAGGTGGGGGGTGGCGAAAGCCATGTTATCGACCTCGTAAAGAATCTCGATCCTTCACGCTTCGAATCTTTGGTCCTCGCATTCACCGATGGACCAATGATCTCTTTGTTGAAGAGTCGCAATATTTCCTGCTTTGTTATCCCAACCCTGAAGCCTTTCGATCTTTCCGTTCGTAAGCCGGTAACCGATCTTATCCGCGAACAAAAGATCGATCTGGTTCATATTCACGGCACACGGGCATTTTCGAATACTTACGCTTCCGCGCGAAAACTGGGAATACCGATCGTTTACACCGTCCATGGTTGGACCTTCAACGCATTCCAGCGAGCACTGAAAAGAATATTGTCGGTACGGATCGAAGCCTGGTTCACCCGCATGGCAAAGGCAACCATCAATGTTTCGAAGAACAACCGGGAGATCGGTTTGAAATATATACCAAACCTGAGATCTGTCGTCATACAGAATGGCATCGACAATAAAAGATTTCAACCAAAGCTCAACTATGTCGACGTACGCCGCCAGTTGGGAATTCCCTCCGACAAAATTGTAGTTGGCTCCATTGCGCGCATGACCGAGCAAAAAGATCCTCTGACATTGATACGTGCGTTCGCAAAGGTCAACGAGAAACATCCCGACAAATACTTTTTACTATTTGTAGGCGATGGAGATCTTAAACAGAAAGCGATCGACGAAACAACATCGTTGAAGCTGCTTGAGTCGGTTCGCTTTGAAGACTTCAGGCAGGACATCCCGGACGTTCTTCAGGCGATAGACATCTTTTGCCTTCCTTCCCTATGGGAGGGATTGTCGCTGGGTCTGCTCGAAGCCATGTCGATGAAGAAGGCCGTTATAGCTTCGGATGTTGATGGCACTCGCGAGGTGATCGAGAACGGAGTTAATGGCTACCTATTTCCTCCAACAAACGAATCGAAGCTCGCGGAGCTGATCACGAAACTCGGTGAAGACAAAAACCACCGCCTGCAGATCGGGTCACAGGCAGCCAGCACCGTACAGGCGAATTTTACCGTCGAAGGCATGACGCGCAAGACGGAAGAAGTATATCTTTCGGTAATTGATGGCAAATGATTGTTGTTCAAATTATCGAGATATGCCTCCTTGTGTATTTTGGCTACACAACACTGTACTCGCTTGTGTTTTTTGTTGGCGGCCTCCTGTACAGGGATAAGAAATTCCAAACGGCACCTCCGAAAAGATTCTGTGTACTGATTCCATCCTATAAAGAGGACTCTGTAATTGTAGACGTCGCGAAGGCGGCATTGAATCAGAATTATCCCGCTGATATGTACCGCGTCGTTGTGATCGCGGACTCATTACAAGACGCCACCATTGCACGATTGCGCGAACTGCCTATTTTGACTGTTGTTGTGAAGTTCGAGCAGAGCACGAAGATCAAATCTCTGAACGAAGCTCTTAAAGCCGCCGGCGACGACTTCGATTATTGTGTGATCCTCGATGCCGACAATGTTATGGAACCGCAATTCCTTTCGAAGGTGAATTACCTTCATAGCATCGGGTATCGATCGATTCAGGCAACACGCGCACCAAAGAATGCCGACTCCACAATGGCTGTACTTGATGGCTTGAGTGAAGCAATTAACTACAGCATTATCTCTAAAGGAGGAACGGCGCTGGGGCTTTCTCCGGGTGTGAAAGGCTCCGGCGTTTCATTCGAATACGCACCGATCAAGAAGATCTTTGCCGACATGTATTCTGTGGGTGGCTTCGATCGCGAACTGGAATTGAAGCTGATCGAGAACGATATGACTATCTATTTTTCCGCCAACACCTATGTGATGGACGAGAAGGTCGGGTCGATGGAGGTCTTCAAGAAGCAACGCACCCGTTGGATCTCAAGCCAGTTCTTTTATCTGCGAAAGTATTTTGGTAAAGGGATGAGATCGCTGCTTCGATTTGATCTTACATATTTTAATAGCGCCATACTCAGGAATATTCAGTTACCGAGATTGATCAACATAGGACTATTGGGCGTAGTAACACTCATAATGATTTTTATTGGTTACTGGCCTGTGTGGGTTGCGCTGTTCCTAACGAACTGTTTGATCATTCTCTTTTCGATCCCTGGGAGATTCTACAACAAAAATCTCCTTCGCGCTTTCCTGCAATTGCCTTCCGTATTCTTTAATATGTTCTTGTTATTATTCAAATTAAAGAACGCCAACAAGAAATTCATTCACACCCCGCACAACACACAGAATACGAAATGAGACCCCTCGTGTCTTTTATTACCGTAAACTACAATTCGCTTCACGACACACTCGAATTTCTTTTAAGCTGCGAAAAGCTTACCTATAAAAACATCGAGGTCTTCGTAGTGGACAACGCTTCGAAACAAGACCCGGTTAAAGAGATCACCTCGTCTTTCCCCTGGGTTAAATACATCCGCAGCGAAAAGAACCTGGGCTTCGCAGGTGGCAACAATCTCGCGATCCGGCAAGCTAAAGGCGAGTATCTCTTCTTCCTCAATAACGACACTTTACTATTCCCCGACTTCCTCGAAAAGATCGTCGACTTCATGCAGTCGCATCCCGACGCTGGAATGGCTTCGCCCAAAGTGCTTTTCGGCAACGGGACCACCATTCAATATGCCGGAACTACCGAGATCAATTTTCTCGGGCGGGGTCATCGCATAGGACTACATGAAGAAGATCATGGGCAATACGACGAAACCTATCAGACCGTTTATGGTCACGGAGCCGCGCTTATCGTTCCGAAAAAAGTCGTCGAAGAAGTAGGAGAGATGCCCGAGGAGTTCTTTCTCTATTACGAAGAGCATGATTGGTGCGAGCACGTGAAGCGGCGTGGTTACAATATGTATTATATTGGTACATCGTCGGTGTTGCATAAAGAATCAATGAGCACCGGTGGCGACGAAAGCTATACGAAGGTTTATTATTTGAACAGGAACCGGCTGTTATTCATGCGTCGGAACTTTTCCGGGTTGAAGTTGATAGCAGGTGTACTTTACTTTTATATAATTTCGGTACCGAAGAATACGATCAAATATGCTCTCAAAGGAAAAATGCGATTAGCAAGGGGCATACTGAAAGGAGCAATGTGGAATCTCAAGCATCGTGCTTATGTCGACAGTAGCCGCTAAGTTGAAATCCTTCCGGGAAGAAAATCCCGACGCTTCGCTGTTTGCGTTCGGCCTGAACATCTGGCGCGGAGCCTGGCGTGTGCTCATGGCGAAGATATATTTAAGAAGTTGCAAGATCGGCAACCTTGTATCCGTAAATGGCCGCCCTGTTATCGACAACCAGGGAGAAATGGAATTCGGTGACGAAGTAAGGATCTGGTCCACCATAATCCAGGCGAAACTGTATACCGGTAAGAACGGACGCCTCATCGTTGGACGTAATTCACGGCTCAACGGCGTGCATATCGATGTTCGCGAGCTTGTGGTGATCGGCCAGAATGTTCGTATTGCGCCCTATACTATCATCATGGACAGCGATTTTCACGACCTCAATAATCATTTTGCCGACGGTGCTTCCAAGGCGATCATTATTTCGGACGACGTCTGGATCGCGACCCGCTCCACTATCCTCAAAGGCGTCACCATCGGTAAGGGCGCCGTTGTTGCAACAGGCGCTGTCGTTACCCGCGATGTTCCCGATTATTCAGTAGTGGCCGGCGTTCCCGCAAAGGTCATCAAGAAGCTCAGGTAATAAATCTATCATTTTGTTAACAGTCTGGTATCAAAGCATACCAAAGAAAAGCCATGTCGTTTGTCGCCATTGTTGATTTTTGATTATTGCGTGTATCCTCTTAATGTTATTTTTGAGGTTACGCCCTTTATGTTTAAAGCCACAAACGTTTGCTTAAATGCCCTTCTGGGTTACCTAATCTCATTTTCCAAAATCCATTCACACCCCTCGAAGGGCCTTGGTTTTTTATTAAATTCGAATTTCCTAACACAAGTAAGGTTGTCTATGAAAAGCACAATGAAAGCCCTGCTGGTCATTGCCATTGCAATGATTTCTGCAGGCTCCCAGGAGTTGTTTGCGCAATGCGGATGCACGCACTTTGTGGGCCTTACAATCTCAGATTACCAGTGGGACGCGCTCGCCAAAAACGTGAAACCCGGCGACAAGATCTGTTTTAAAAGCGGCGTCAGAACAGGTATCGAGTTTTACAATATTAAAGGAACACCCGAAAACCCTGTCATCATCACCAATATGTGCGATGGCCAGGTAACGATCGACGCGCCCGTGAGCTGGGGAAATTCCTTGTCGTTCGTGAACTGTCAATATTATGTTGTCGATGGCACCGCGAACCCTGCCGTGGAATATGGTATCGAGGTAAGAGGAGGCCAGGCTGGTGTCAACAACCAGCAGCTTAGCACAAACTTCGAAATACACCACGTGAACGTGAACAACACCGGTTGTTCCGGTATGCTCGCAAAGACCGACCCCACCTGTGATCCGAAAACACAACGCGGCAACTTCACTCTTCGCGACGCGATCTTTCACCACAATAAAATATCAAGCACAGGCTGCGAAGGCTTCTACATCGGTAACTCCCACTACGACGGCGGTAAGACACTGGTATGTAACGGCGTGAATACAACCGTCCAGGAGCACGACATCATTGGTGTACAGGTTGCGTATTGTATCCTGCAGGATATCGGTAACGACGGTATCCAGGTGGGATCATCGAAACAGGCCGTGATCCATCACAACCAGGTCAGGAACGTCGGTATCAAGAACAACCTCGCCCACCAGAATTTGATCCAGTGCGGTGGAGGTACTCACGGTGCTATCGTATATAATAATATATGCGATACCGGTAAAGGTTATGGACTATACGACTCCGGGGGTGGAGGAACGTACTATAATAATATTGTGATCAATTCACTTTTGGGTGCCGTAAACTTACAGGACGTTGCACCCGACTTCGCTCCAACGGGATTCAGGATATTCAACAATACTTTCATTAACTGTAATGACTACGGGGTACTGATGTACAGCGAGAACCCCGATGCGAGTTTGTACTACAATAATATTGTCGTCGGCCAGAACCAGGCCAACTACAAGTATGTGAACTTCAATAACCCGACGAAGAACAAATGGCTCGAAAGTAACAACATTCGAACCCAGGACATCACTACCGTTAAGTTCGTCGACGCAGCCAACAAAGACTTTCACCTGCAACAAACCGCAGCCGGTGTCGATGGTGGTAAAGATGTTACAGCGTACGGCGTGATCTTCGACTACGACGAGAAAGCAAGACCCAAAGGAACCGCGATCGACATCGGCGCTTACGAATTTCAACCCGGTGGACCAAAAGCAAATGCAGGCCCCGACCAATCCCTTCCCACCGGGACAACCTCAACAACGCTTCCCGGCTCCGGTACAACAGCAAACGGTCCTCTTACCTATAAGTGGACGAAGAAGAGTGGTCCCGCAAGCGGCACTCTCACCAACGACACACAAGCAACAGCAAGTCTCTCGGGGCTCGTCGAAGGCACGTATGTTTATGAGCTGCGCGTCACCGATGCAACCTCAGCTTTCGACTTCGACAACGTGAACATCACCGTACAGCCAGCCGCAGCAAACCAAAACCCTGTTGCCAACGCCGGCTCCAATCAAACAGTAACATTACCATTGCCAACAGGCTTGGAGCTCTCCGGAACAGGAACGGATAACGACGGATCCATCGCATCCTATGCATGGACGCAAGTGAGCGGCCCCACGGTAACGATGGGCCCACCCGTGAACCAACCCAAAGTGAAATTGACAAACCTGCTTGTTGGTACTTACAAGTTCCAGCTCACAGTTAAAGATGATAAAGGAGCAAGCGGATCTGCCCAGGTAACGATAATCGTCAATGCGGCGGCCACTAACCAGTTGCCTGTTGTGAATGCCGGCGCTACAAAGACACTATTTATCACACCGCCGGCAACTACGGCAGCAACAAGTCTTGCCGTAGCCGCCAGCGATCCAGACGGCACTATTTCTACCTACTTGTGGGAGAAGAAATCCGGTGGCGGAGGGAACTTCGGACCGCCGGTAAACCAGGCAAGTTTGAACATCACCGGGTTGACGGTCGGTACTTATACTTTCCGTTGCACGGTAACGGATAACAGTGGTGGCTCAGCATACTCCGAAGTGCAAATAAAAGTTCTGCAGGCCAACCAGGCTCCCACAGTCGATGCCGGTCCAAGCCAGAGCATCACTCTTCCAACAAGCACAGCAACTCTTACTGCTACTGCGAGCGATCCAGATGGTACCATTCAATCATACTTGTGGAATAAGGTGAGCGGTCCTGCTGTTACAACCAGCTCGCTTAGCGCAAATCCATTGTCCCTCTCCAACCTTCTACAGGGAACCTACGTGTTCGGTGTTACTGTAACAGATAACAGTAGTGCGACCGCTTACGACGAGGTTATCGTGACCGTGGACGTTGCTGCTGGCGGTCCGAATGAAACACCTCTTGCTATTGCAGGCGGTAACTTCTCATTCTCGTTGCCGACGAACTCGATCAACCTTTATGGATCCGGCTTCGATCCCGATGGCGCTATCGTTTCTTATGTATGGACAAAAAAGAGCGGTGGTCCAGCCACGATGACAAACGTAAACAAACCGACAGTGTCGATCGCCGACCTTACAGCCGGTCAGTATGAATTCAGGCTTGTTGTTACAGACGACGGCGGAGCATTCGACGAGGACATAGCCGTTGTAACCGTAAGCGATGCAGGTACCAACGTCTTTCCTGTAGCAGATGCTGGTGCCGATAAAGTAGTGAGACTTCCTCAAAACTCCGTTGTGCTCGATGGCTCGGGTACCGACGACGATGGTACGATCACGACCTATGCATGGTCTAAGGTTTCAGGAACGGGTTCGACTATTGGATCACCCGCCTCCGCAACTACGACCATCACCGGGCTTACCGAAGGAGAATTCATTTATCGATTGACAGTAACAGACGACAAAGGTGCGACAGACCTCAACGACATCGTGGTTCGCGTGGTGTCGTCGACTGCGAACATACCACCGGTAGCGAATGCCGGGCCCGATAGAACCGTATTCCTCCCGACAACCACATTGGTGCTGAGCGCATCGGCCGACGATGACGGATCGATCACCGCTTACAATTGGGTGCAACTCGCGGGTCCTAACGTTACCCTGAACAACCCGACCGAGCTTAACCTTTCTATGAAAGATCTCGAGTTGGGCGACTACACATTCCAGTTGAACGTAACCGATAACAACGATGCTTCGGTGTTCGACGTGATGCGCGTGCAAGTGCTGCCCGAAAGCTTCACACCTCCTTTGGTCGACGCTGGCGAAGACCAGGAAATAGCCTTGACCGATCTCAATCCAACGGTAGCGTCGACTGTATTGACCGGTACTGCAAGTGCGACATCGGGAATTGCTACAACGACCTGGACGAAAACTGTTGGCCCAGATGCCACCATGGTTGGGAGCAATACTCTCACATTGAATGTTTCAGATATGGGCATAGGCACATATGTGTTTACGTTGAAGGCGGTAGATAACGACGGTAATGAGGTTTCCGATAACGTGCAGGTAACGATCCTGCCTATCCCTCCCAACAAGCCTCCGTTTGTCGTTGCTGGTACCAACACAGCGATACAACTTCCAACGAACACCGTTACCTTGAACGGGGTGGTGACCGATGAAGATGGAACAGTAGAATCCTTGAAGTGGACACAGCTCGCAGGTCCCGTTGCTGCTGAACTCGAAAATGCAACCACATTGAATCTTACAGCGAAAGGTCTTATCGAAGGTTCGTACATCTTCAGGCTTTCGGCAACAGATAACGACGGTGACACAGGAAGTGGCGACGCACTTGTATTCGTTGACTCGGAAAATAATACAGCGAAGAAACCCCCGGTCGTATTTGCCGGTGAAGATGTGCTGATCAATCTGTCGGATGGACTGACAGAGTATGTTTTTCTTGGAAATGCATTCGATCCCGATGGTACGATAGCATCGCGTGAGTGGACACAGTATGCTGGTCCCGAAGTAGCATTCACAGCCGAAGAAGAAACCCTTACAGTTACTGAGCTGAAGAGCGGACAGTTCGGTTTCAAATTCTCGGTTACAGATGATGATGGGCTGACGGGTGCCGATGACGTTGTGTTGTCCGTGATCGGGGAGAACGAAGAGATACCAAAATTCTTCTCTCCCAATAACGATGGTGTCGGCGAAACGTGGGTGTTCAGGAATGCCGACAACTATATCGGCTGCAGGATATCTGTGTTCAGTCGTTCGGGACAAGTTGTTTTTGAAGCGAATCCATACCAGAACAACTGGGATGGTACATTCAACGGCAAGCCTTTAACTAATGGAGATTATTACTATAACCTTATATGTGATGATGGAAAGAAAATCGCGGGTGCAGTACGCATCATAAGATAAACAACACCGAAAACACCCTGTGCTATGCGTCGACTGTTACCCTTACTACTGATCCTGTGCGTATTTGATCTGGCGGCACAGCAGCTGCCACTTTATACCCAGTATGTCTTTAATCCTTATATGTTGAATCCGTCTATGGTGGCACTTACCAGCCGCCCGGAGATCAACTTTTTATATAGACAGCAGTGGTCTAACATCGACGATGGTCCCAAAACCCTTCAGTTCGACGGGCAATACAGGATCAATCCCAAGATGGGTATCGGTCTTTTCATAAACCAGGATCGCACGGTGTTGCTTTCTACCACGATGGCAATGCTTACGTACGGATATCGCATACAACTTTTTGAAAATCATACGCTCGGTTTTGGTCTCTCTGCAGGTATGTTCCAAAACCGGATCAGGTCGGAAGACGCAGCCGGTGTAGACCAGAACGACCCCGCGCTGATGTCGTCGGTTAGCAACAACATGGCCGTCGATGGACAGTTCGGTATGCATTACCGCACCGGTAATTTCACGCTCGCGTATTCACTGGTCAATCTCTTCGATCGGAAGTACATCAGCTCCGAGAGCTTTCAGAAACCTAAATTCAGTCAGCTAAAGAACCAGATCATATTTGCAAGCTATCGGTTCAATGTTCTCCCCGGCAAGTTGGCCATCCAGCCCAACGCGGCTTACAGGCTTAGCGAGAACAGCACCAATTACTATGAAGGATCTTTGATCTTCTCCATCATGAACATTGTTGATGTAGGAGGCGGCTATCGTCAGGACTTCGGACCCACTGCGATGGCACGTATTAGTTATGGTCCTATTTCGGCAGGATTCGCTTACGATTTTCCATCTAATACGGGCCTGATTTCACCCGGCGGCACGAAGGAGATACAGGTGAAATGGCGATTTGGAAAAGCGGAAGTGGAGGAGCCAGTAACAAAAAAGTCACGAAGGGCGGAGCAGGTAACCGATACAACCCCACCGCCTACAACAGTAGAAAATACAGAGCCAAAGCAAGAACCAAAGCAAGAAGAAAAAGCTCCGGAGCCGGTCGTCACTGAACCGAAGAAGGAGGAGGTGAAGATTGAAGATGTGAAGAAGGAAGAGCCGGTAACTATTAAAGAAGAACCGAGGCAAGAGGCTGTAGTTATCAAGGAAGAACCTAAGCAGGAACCTGTGGTAGTAAAAGAAGAACCCAAGCCGGCGCCTGCCAAATCTTACTACTACATTATAAATACGTTCGAGGATCTTAACAATGCGCAGAAATTCTTGCGTGAAGTAAGAGCGAAAGGCATTAAGGCCGAGATGAAGGAGGTACAATCGCCTCAGCATTACTATTACATTCA
Organism: uncultured Ohtaekwangia sp.; assembly: GCA_964490505.1. Taxonomy (GTDB): domain Bacteria; phylum Bacteroidota; class Bacteroidia; order Cytophagales; family Cyclobacteriaceae; genus ELB16-189. The sequence continues at coordinate 112,959 of CAZBCP010000011.1, forward strand.
CTTACCGGAGTATAAAACGAACGAAATAAGTGTCGATAAGGTGATCGAGCTTCAGAAGAAGACCGGCTATAAAGACGCATGGTTTAAGGAGCTTGAATGATAGAGTTTTCTCACGGAAAACACGGAATGCACGGAAAATTACATTCTGTGTTTTCCGTGTTTTCCGTGAGAACCACCTTCCGTGGTTTCCGTGTTTTCCGTGCTTTCCGTGAGAACCACCTTCCGTGGTTTCCGTGCTTTCCGTGAGAAACACATTTCGTGACTTCCGTGCATTCCGTGAGAAATACATTTCCGTGGCTTCCGTGAGAAGCGTATTTTTGCGGGCCCCATGAAAGAGTTCATTTACCAGTTGCCCAATCGCCTCAGGCGTGTTACGTCAGGGGCCGCGCTCATAAGTGAGATCGATGGACTCCGTTTCCTGGCGATCTTCGCCGTGCTCATCCAGCATCTCCACGAACGATTTGTTCGCAATACGACGATCGAGTTCTCCAGGCCGCCGGAGGATACGCTCACGGCATTCGTAGCAACACGCGGCTTCGTTGGCGTTTATGTTTTCTTCGTCATCAGCGGTTTTATATTGGCGATGCCCTTCGCGGCCAAACGACTTGCCGGCAGCAACGAGCTCAAGCTTCGAAAATATTACCTGCGCCGACTTACACGCCTCGAGCCTCCGTATATCATTTGGATGACCATCCTGTTCTTCGTGTTCGTGATCGCGAGGAACCAAAGCTTCAGCGAATGGCTACCCCACCTGCTCGCCAATTTCACATATACACACGGACTTATTTACACTGGATGGTCGCTTATCAATCCACCCACGTGGACACTCGAAGTCGAGGTTCAGTTCTACATCATGGCGCCCATTCTTGCATGGTTGTTCTTTGGTGTGAAAAACCTCGCGACACGACGGATCATCATGCTGTCGTTCATATTTGCGTTCATGTGCATACAGCAGTATTTCGAATTCTTCAGGATGCCCTACTATCTATTTGTGGTCGCATACCTGCATTTCTTTTTGATCGGATTTATACTGGTCGATATCTATCTCAACGAATGGCAGGATGGGATCGTGAAGAACAGGATCTTTGACCTTGTGGCAGCAGTGTCGTTGGTTGGGATTGTGGCCGTGTGGGACTGGGAGTTCACGTTTACCGATCGCCTCCTGGAGGTATTATTCCTGTTCACATTCTTTTATTCGGTTTTCCGTGGTGTGTGGGTGAATCGTTTTTTCACGAACCGCTGGATCGTGGTGATCGGTGGCATGTGCTATACGATCTACCTGATACACCTGCCGTTGTGCGAAGCTGTAATGATGATAACCAAGCGTTTACAGGTTACAAACGTTTACGAGATCAACCTTTTAGTGCAGATGATCATCTTCCTGCCGATCGTTTTTGTGGTGGGCTCTGTTTCATTCTTGCTTTTCGAGAAACCGTTCATGAACAAAGACTGGCCCAAAGCCGTATTTGGATCATGGCGCGTCAAACAGGTTTCGTAGTGCAATAATTTTTAGTGACCTTTGCCGTTAAGGCTCTATTTGAAATATGGATTTACAGGCCCTTTTACAGGTTTTATGGCGCAAGAAGTGGATACTCATTGTGGTCCCCATGTTTGCTATGGGCACCGCTTTCGCCATCCGCTACTTCGGCGAATGGAAGTTCGCATCGACCGCCCAGCTTGCGACAGGCCTTACCGTATCCGACGAGCTCTTGGGAGAAGACCGCTACCTCAACCCGTACGAAGTACAGGTAACTTTTAATAACCTCACCGAGATCATTCGTTCCAGGGCCGTGATCGGGCAAGTGTCGTACAACCTTATGGTCCACGACCTGAAGGATTCATCGGCTGCTTTCAGAAAACCGGCCGACAAAGCCATCCGCGACAACTTCGGAAGCATCGCGAATGTGAACGTCAACCTGTTCAAAACACTCCTCCGTCAAAAGATCGATAGCCTTTCGCTGCTCAACCTCAACAAGCCCGACCAAAAGTCGCTTCAGAAGTTCATCGATTCTTACAAGTACGACTACGAAAGCATACTGAAAGATCTCAGCGTGAATCGCGTGAACCAGTCCGATTTCATCGATGTGAGCTTTGTATCGGAGAATCCGATGTTGTCGGCTTTCGTGGTGAATACACTATGCTCTGAATTTATTCGCTACTATACTACGGTTAAAGAAAATAGCTCTAATGTTTCTCTCGAATCCCTGGAGGCCATAGCGAAGCAACGCAAAGAATACCTCGACCAGAAAATGGAGGAGCTGAAGCAGTTCAAAACTGCGAACGACATGTTCAATGCTGAAGCCGAAAGCGAAGCGAAGATCCGTCAGATGAAAGACTACGAAGATCAGATCGCCGAAGAAAGTCAGAAGATCCGTGGACTCGAACTCACGTTGGCGAACCTCAACCTTCGTATCGAAGAAGCCGAAATGAAAGCCGGGCTTCGTCCAAACGATAGGATCATAACACTCCGGAAGAACATTGCGGCCGTAAACGAAAAGTACATCCAGGGCGGTCAGAAGGACGCAACGTTGCTCGATAGTCTCACCAGCATGCGCAACCAGCTCGACGTCGCTATCCAAAAAGCAAACGACTCCGGTCCAAAGCTTACTCCTGCCGAGATGCAAGCGCTTCGGAATAAGAAAGACGAATCGAGAGTGGAGCTGGAGATCGCACGCGAGAACCTGAACTCATTGAATAATATCTATAGCTCGCTTCGTTTGAACATCCGTAGCTCTGCCAGCAGCGAAGCCACAGGAGAAGCCCTCGAAAAAGAAGTTGAAGTTGCCAGGGAAGAACACCTCGCAGCCCAGAACAGGCTCAGCGACGCCAGGGGTAAGACCATGACCAACAAAGTGGCGATCACACAGGTGCTCATCGCCGATCCCGCAGAGAAAGCCCAGTCGCGCAAGACACTGATCTTTATGGTCCTTGCAGGTTTTCTAAGCTTCGGCATTTGCGCATTTGTAATAGTCGCTATCGAGATCATGGACGCCCGCATCAAAACACCAACGCGCCTCAAGCAAAGAACGCGACTCAAGCTAGCGGGTACTCTTCCAAAGCTTGCCAATACTGAAACAGATTGGAACCAGATCTTCCATACGAATGGACATCACGTAAAAACACACGAAGACATTCGCAAGATCCGCTTCGAGATCGAGAACCATAAGGCGCGAGTTATGATGGTCACCAGTCTCAAAGACGGTGTCGGAAAGTCGTTCTTCATCATTGCGTTGGCATATTCCCTTAGCCTTCTCAAGAAGCGCACGCTCATCATCGACACCAATCTTCGCAACAACAGTCTCACCCGTACGCTGCTTGCACACCCGAGCCTGAAGATGCTCGTTGAAGATTTCGCCAAGAAAGCGAAACTCCTCGGCGCCGGCGAAGGACATCACGCCCCCGAGAACAATGGCAGCGACGAGACAGGTAACCTCATTACTAAAACACAGAATCAGCTCATCGATATCATCGGTAACAAAAAAACACAGTTGTCACCATCGGAAGTAATTCCGGGTGGCGACTTCAAGGTGCTTATCGAATGGCTGAAATCACACTACGACTATATCCTGCTCGAAGGACCGGCGCTGAATACATTTTCCGATACCAAAGAGCTGGTGCGTTTTGTAGACCTGGTGATCCCTGTCTTCTCTGCAGACTCCACGATCGATGCGAAAGACAATGAGGCGTTGAATTACCTGAAGTCGCTGCAGGAGAAATTGGGACCTGCTATTCTCAATAATGTGGAAGAACGCCACTAAAGGCAACGCTGCATGCTTTTCAGCTCTCCCGAGTTCATCTTTGGTTTCTTACCCGTAACCTTCGTTGTCTATTTCTTGCTCGCAAGCCTGCCTGCCGGTAGGCATGGGTCCGGCGATCAAACGTGGGCCAGGCTCTGGCTTCTCGCTGCCTCCATATTTTTTTATGGCTGGTGGGATCCAAGGAACATAATCCTCATTGCGCTGTCGATGGTTTTCAACTTCATCGTCGGCAACTGGATCAGTAAGTCGAAGAGCAGAAGTGTGTTGGCGCTCGGTGTTGTCGTGAACCTGGCCGTATTGTTCTACTATAAGTACGCCAACTTTTTCCTCGATGCGATTGGGTCTGACTTTCATTTGGAGAAGATCGTTCTGCCGCTTGGTATCAGTTTCTTCACGTTTACGCAAATCGCTTACCTGGTCGATTGCTTTCGTGGTGACTTTGGGAACTATAAATTCTCGAACTACTGCCTCTTTGTAACATTCTTCCCGCACCTGATCGCCGGACCCATTGTGCATCACACACAGCTGATGCCGCAGTTCGATAACAAGGAGAATACCCGTATCAACTTCGATAATATTGCGCGGGGGATCTTTGTGTTCAACATGGGCCTTGCGAAGAAGATCGTTATCGCAGATACGATCTCTTCGATCGCAGTGAACGGTTACAGTCACACCGATCTGTTAACGACCGGCCAGGCATGGATCACATCATTAGCATACTCCATGCAGTTATATTTCGACTTCAGCGGCTATTCCGATATGGCTATTGGGCTGGGGCTGCTGTTCAATATCGATTTCCCGATCAACTTCAATTCACCTTATAAATCAAAGAACATACAGGAGTTCTGGAGGAGGTGGCACATCACACTCAGTAAGTTTTTAAGAGACTACATCTACATACCGTTGGGTGGAAACAGGAGAGGAGAGTGGATCACATCACGGAACCTTATGATCACCTTCATACTCGGCGGGATCTGGCACGGCGCGGGATGGACTTTCATTGCGTGGGGATTTCTTCATGGCGCTGCATTGGTGCTGCATCGTCAATTTGAAAAGCTCAATTGGAAGATGCCCGACTGGTTGGGCGTGGTGATCACCTTCCTGTTTGTGAATATCGCCTGGATCTTCTTCAGGGCAACGTCGTGGCAAGACGCCATGAATGTATTGAAGGCCATGTTCGGTTTTGGCCAATCGGTTAGCGAGTTCACGTTGATCACCGATTACCATTTTATCCCGGTATGGATCGTTGGTGTTGTGTTGTTGTTTACGAAGAACACGAACGAGCTTACGATGATGTTCCGTACGGAGAAGAGCTATGCGTGGAGGACTGTGTTGTTGATCGTTGTCAACCTGATCTTCCTGAATTCCATTCTAAACCAGGAGTTCTTGTATTTCGATTTCTGATATGAACGCGAGAAAATTTCTTCTGAAGGTCTTTTTGTATTCGGCGATAGTCGTGTGTTTGCTCGCAGCTATTAACTGGTATATTGATCTGTACGGGATCTTCAGGAATAGAGATAATGTTTCTATTTACTCCGACGAACGAACTTCAAAATATCTCCTTGCCCATCGGTATGTTCCCCAAAACTTTGACGGATATATTATTGGTCCCTCGCTCTCTGCGAACATGGATCCGTCTGTGATAAAAGATCAGCGTATCTACAACCTGAGCATGATGGGCGCCAACATTACGGAGGAGGCCGCTGTCGTTCGTGCAGCGCTCAAGGAAAAAATTCCTTCCGTCGTCATCATTTGCCTTCATCCCTATCTCACGCTCGATCACGGCATGAAAACCGGGATGATCAACGAAAGAGAATATTACGGAGCACTGGGATCTGTTTCCCTGTACAAAGCATACTTGCTTTGGGCGGTGCGCAAGTTCAACCTTGCCCCGACAAAATATCCTCCCAATCAGTTCAACAGCTTCGGCTACAACGACTACGGAGTAACACTGGTAAAGATGCCAGTCGAAGAGAAGATTGCGGAGCAACTCACACAACCCGACGCAGTTAAGACCAACATCGATCCAGTGGCATGGGAGGAGTTTAAAGGGCTTGTCAATGAATTGAACGAAAAGAAAGTGAAGGTCATAACCTATTTTCATCCACTCCCATTCCCGATCTATGATAAGTTTCGCGACCCTCTCCAGGAGTATCAAAAGAAGATGTCGGAATTCTTAAATGGAAAGGCAGAGATCATTGACTTTAACCTGGACGAGGAATTCACCAAAGACCTCTCGAACTACATCGATCATGGACATTTAAGTTACAAAGGACAGGAGTATATCCTTCATCAGCTCTTCACATCCTCACCTCGTCACCTCTCTCCGAGTGCAAACTAGGTTCTCGCCGAGCATCTCTATCTCGAAATCATACTCGAGCATCGCCTTGAAGAATGCCTTCGAACAACCTTCCTTCATGCGATCGTGAAGCTCCACTACAAGAACTTTGGTAAAGGGAAGCCACTCGCGATAGCCTTCGCTGAACACTTCCTTCTCAGCGCCTTCGATATCCAATTTCAGAATGTCGATCTCCTTTTGATTTGCGAGCTTCATGATGTCGGCAATCGAAGTAGCTTTGAATGAATCGGGCGTCTCTTCAGTAAGCTCCTCTACAATAAAACCCCAGTTACCGTAACCGAGATCTTTCACACGAAGAATGGACGAATGTCCCCAGATACCCGACTTCAAAGGTCTCACCTGCGGATAATTCTTCGTGTTCTCTACCAACAGGTTGAAGTTCGAAGTCTCAGGCTCAACACTAACGATGCTGGCGTTGGGATACTTGTTGGCAAAGTAAACCGCAGCCATCCCAATATTACTGCCACCGTCGATAATGAACTTCGGATCGAAGTCGACCTTGAAGTTGTATTCGCGGAGGATGAAGACCTGGCGGAACGCGATCGTATCCGATGAACCTGTACGAATGCGGATGGGGTAACGGATGCCATTGAGGTTTATGGTTGAGTTGCTTCTCAGTTTGATCTTGGTAAAGGCCGCGATACCCTTACTCCAACCAAGCACATCGGCAAACTGAAAGAACTCGCTTAGGTTTCTCCTGATCTTCATGTGGCGTAAAAATACGTTTCTCAAAGAACGGACGGAAATGTATTTCTCACGGAATGTATTTCTCACGGAAACCACGGAATGCACGGAATGTATCTCTCACGGAATGTATCTCTCACGGAAACCACGGAATCCACGGAAATGATGGAAATACATATCTCGCTGAGGTCGCGGAATTGTTTTATTTGTTTTCTTGTATTTTTCCGTGTTTTCCGTGCATTCCGTGAGAAACTCCTCGCATGTCTAATCGAAGCTACTGGCTCAAATCCGGCGCATACTCCATGCTGCAACGCGGCAGCGCCTTCCTCTTCGGATTCGGCAGCTACGTATTCCTCGTCCGCTATCTCAGCGTAGAAGATTTCGGTGTGTGGACACTCTATGTCGTCGTTTCTACAACGGTTGAAATGTCACGCTCGTCGTTCATACAGAACGCCTTCATAAAATTCTTCAACGAGACGGACATCGATAAGGAGAAGCTTTTTGCGAGCAGCTTCTTTCTCAACTTCTCATCGGCCGTGCTGTTTGTTGTCGGCCTCATCGCACTCATCCCTGCCATGCAGTCATTTTGGGATTCGCAGTTGATAGGCGTACTGGTGTTGTGGTACTGCGCCACGTGTCTCGTCCTCACTTTCTTCACACAGATCAACTACCTCGAACAAGCCAATCATAGTTTCGAAGGTGTGTTCTGGAGCTCCACCGTTCGCCAGGGATTTTTCTTTGTCGTTGTGATCGTCTGCTATTGGTACTTCCCCGGTTTGTCGCTGGTGTTCTTTGCATCGATGCAAACACTCGGCGCTGTTCTTGGATTGATAACAGCGTGGCTCATCTCGAGAAAACTTATACCAGCACATTTCAAGATCGACTGGGCATTGTTCCGAAGATTAGTTCGATTTGGCAAATACACGATGGGTACCGGCATCACATCGGCCGTCGGAAAAAATACCGACCAGGTAGTACTGGGAAGTGTCAGTCACCCGATCGTTGCTTTGTACAACGCAAGTGTCAGGATCCTGAACTTTATCGAGATCCCAAGCGCTGCAATATCAAATATCGTGTACCCGAAAATTGCCGCCCGTGCATCGACCGACGGCAAAGAAGGCATTCGCGACCTGTACGAAAAATCGGTAGCGACCATTCTCGGTTTCATCCTGCCCGTGATCCTGGGAATATTGGTGATGCCTGAATTCGTGCTTCGACTCACCGCCGGCGAACGCTACGTCGACGCGGCCGACGTTCTCCGGATCATGGTGTTGGCTTCGTTGCTCGCGCCTTTCAACATACAACTCGGATCGGCATGCGAAGTGATGAATAAACCGCAAATGGCCTTCTACATCAACCTGGTCTCGAACATCCTGAACGTTATCCTGAACATCATACTTATCAAGTATTTCGGCATCATCGGCGCAGCGGTTTCGTTTGCACTTACCGTAGCATTCATTTTCCTCGTGGGACAGATCTATCTCCGCCAACAAATAGGCATCCGCTTCACCAGGATCTTTACCCGATTAATAGAATTTTACAGCAGCGGGATTACCGGCGTCTTTCAGTACTTCAGATAAATTATATCTAACTTTGTGGTCCCGCTGGTATGAACGACAACAAAGAACTGTTTACCAAGCTCCACATGTATGCTCTCATCGCAATGGGAGCCGTGGTTTCCTTGTACTTCTTTTTTAAAATCCTGTTCGGATGAAAGCCCTGCTGATTTCACTGAGATCCGACGGACTCCTCATGGTAATCCTGCTGGTGACCTGCCTGGGCATCGTAGCACTCTCGGGGCTTTTCGGAAACGTGATCAGCGTGCTGGTTATCGGGCTCATCCTCTTCGTATCTGCATTCTACATCTCGTATAAATACCCGCGTCACAACCTGTTCTTTTTACTCGCGTGTAGTTTTCTCCTTCCATTCTTTATCAAGGCTTTCGGCTTGTTCGACATACCCGTTGGCAACGCACTGCAGGCTCTCTGTATCATTATTCTTCTCACGCTTACGCTGAACAAACGGATCGGCGGCATCCGAACATTTCCAGGCATCCTCCTCGCCATCTGGGTCGGCTTTCTCATACTCGAGCTCGCAAACCCGATCGCTACTTCACGGATCGCAGGAGTTGCTGCGTTGCGTGGACTTATGCCATTGATCTGTTCATTCTTCATTACGTATTCTTCGATCGAAAGCAAGAAAGATGCGTTCGTGTTCCTCACCGGCTGGTTCATCCTTTCGTTGCTCGCCGGATTTTATGGGCTCTACCAGGAGTTCTTCGGACTTCCCGGCTTCGACTTCGCCTGGGCTTCGTTCGATCCCGAACTGTATGGTGCCCTTTTCACGTGGGGACGACTCCGTAAGTTCTCATTCTTCTTCTCGCCCTCGGAATTTGGGATGATCATGTCGCTCGCATCGATCGCTGGAATGATCGTAGCGCTATACGTAAAGAAGCAGTGGATAAAAGTACTGGGTTGGACCACCTGTGTCGTGTGCGCATGGTCGATGATGTATACAGGCTCGCGTACCGCGATGATCATGTTGCCAATTGGGTTGATCGTGTTCGCTGCGATCGCTCTCGATAAAAAAGCACTGATCATGGTGGGTGTGATGATGCTCGGCGGTACGGCCTTGATGATCAAAGGAGCTTCGTCGGGCGCATTGTATGTGATGAGCACAGCGTTCTCCGGCACCAACGACCCGTCGATGAACGTGCGGATCAGGAACCAGGCGATCATTCGATCATACATCCGGGAAAATCCGATCGGCTTCGGCCTGGGCAGCAACAGCTACTTAGGTCAAAAGTATTCGCCACATACATTCGTTGGACAATTCCCGCCCGACTCCGAATATGTTAAGATCGCGATCGAAACCGGGTGGTTTGGTCTATTGCTCTTTTGTTCGATGATGGCACTGTTCTTCGCTTATGGTGTTAAAGTCTATTTCCGGACGCGGGACCCCGACTGGCGGCTCATAATCATGGTATGCCTTGTTGTTTTCTTTATGATGATCGTCGGATTGTATCCCCAGGAGACATTCTTTATATCACAGGTGATGTCGATCATTATCTTTTCTATGATCGCGATCATCGCCAAAGTATCATTCAAGCTCAGCAAGCTCGAAGGAAAATCAGCAAACGAAACTGACGACGACGATGAGAATAGCTAATATCATTGTCGCCCATAAAAATCCCGGGCAGTTGCTCCGGCTCGTCAACCAGTACGACCGTGAGTACTTTCACAACTTCGTTCATATCGACGCAAAGCTCGACATCAGCAAATATTCCGAGATCGTCAATCACCCCAACGTTACAATGCTTCCGCGCATCAGCGTTGTTTGGGCCGGCTTTAGCTTTGTGAAAGTTGTGATCGATGCACTCACGCAGATCACCAAAGGAAACGATCGCTACCAGTATTTCAATGTAATGAGTGGCATGGATTTCCCAATCCGCCCAACGCGCGAGTTCCACGACTTCCTTGAAGGATCATATAAGCAGGGCCCAAAAGAATTTTTTGAGATCTGCGACTTGTCGGAGTGGCCGGCAAAACATCGCTACGAACGCTATCACCTCTCCGACTGGACGATCAAAGGCCGTTACTTCACCGAGCGTGTTATCAATTGGTTCATTCCGAAGAGGAAATTCTGGGGTGGCCGTATGGAACCGTATGGTTATTCGGCATGGTTCACCGCCAGCGATAAGTTCGTCGAATATGCGTTGAACTTCTTCAGGGAAAATCCAGGTTACTTGAGTTTTCTAAAGACAACATGGAATCCGGATGAGTTTACGTTCTGTACCCTCATCATGAATTCCCCGTTTAAGGATAAGCTCGGTCCAGGAAACCTGAGACTGATCGATTGGACCGAAGGCAAGGCACATCCGAAATTATTCAGAAGCAGCGACTTTGATCAATTAATATCCTCGGGAAAATTCCTCGCTCGCAAATTCGATGAATCAGTTGATAAGAAAATATTAGATGAACTCGAATCAGCAACGAACTTGAAACTAGAAACCAGAAACTAAGTTATGTGTGGCATTAGTGGCTTTATTGACTTTAAAAAGGACACATCGTCCGACATCGTCGCGAAGATGAAAGATGCGTTGAGCCATCGTGGACCTGATGACTCCGACACATTCTACAAACAGACCGACCTTGCAACCATCGGCCTTGGTCACAACAGGCTGTCGATCATCGACCTCTCGCCGCTCGGTCACCAGCCGATGAAAGTCGATAACCTCACTATCGTCTTCAACGGAGAGATCTACAACTACGAAGAGACGCGCAACAAGCTTATAGCCGACGGCATCAGTTTCAAAAGTCATTCCGATACCGAAGTCATCCTTCGCGCCTTCCAAAAGTGGGGTGTTAAGTGTATCGAAAACTTTCGCGGCATGTTCGCATTCGTTATCTACGACGAAGCCAATCAGAAAATATGGATGGTTCGCGACAGGGTAGGAGTGAAGCCACTGTATTTTTATCATCACGATGGACTCATCCTCTTCGCATCGGAGCTGAAGTCATTCCATCAACATCCCCGCTTCAAAAAGAACATCGATCTAGGCAGCCTCGCCCTGTTCCTTCAATACAGTTATTTACCCGGACCCCATTCCATCTTCGACAACGTAAAGAAGCTCGAGCCCGCACATTATCTTGAGATATCACTTCGCGATCAGTCAGTAAAAAATCACGAGTACTGGAGCGTGATCGATTGCTACAATCAACCTACACTCGACATATCCGAAGAGGAAGCGTTGCGCGAAACAGAAAAAGTACTTACCGAATCATTCAACTATCGCATGGTGGCCGATGTGCCCGTTGGTGTGTTCCTCAGCGGCGGTTTCGATAGCTCTGCCGTCGCTTCGCTGTTGCAAAAGGATCGCACGGAACGACTGAAGACTTTCACGATCGGTTTCGATGTCACCGGCTTCGACGAAGCCCCCGAAGCGCGCAAAGTTGCCAAACATCTCGGCACCGATCACACAGAGTATTACTGCAAGCCCGAAGATGCTCTCGCGATCATCCCTCGTTTGCCAGAGATCTACGACGAACCTTTTGCCGACAACTCGTCGGTGCCCAGCGTTCTTGTATCACAGCTTGCACGCAAGTCCGTTACCGTTGCACTTTCCGGCGATGGCGGCGACGAGATCTTTGCAGGCTACGGTAAGTTCAATCAATCTTTGAAATTTTCCGGTGGTTGGAGTGGTGGCAAGAAGGTTCTCTCGGGTGCAATGAGTCTCGTGAATCCCGAATATGTTCCCGTTCTTCGTTCGAAGTACAACTTCTCCACCCGTTACGAAAAGATGAGATTGATCTTCGGCAGCGACAACGCTTCGCAGGTCATGAAGATCATCGCACAATACATCCCGCACACCGAAGTTCGAAAGCTGATCCGCGGTAGCTATCCGGATCTGAAAACCTCCTTCGACATCAATGGTGAGCTGAAGAACACCGATGCGCTCGCGAGACTCCTGGCAGTGGACTACATTACCTTCCTCGTCGACAATAACCTCACAAAGATGGACCGGGCAACTATGTCGGTGGCACTTGAAGGTCGCGAACCGTTCCTCGATCAAAAGGTAATAGAGCTTGTGGCGCGTATCCCCTCCAGTCTCAAGATCAAAGACGGCGTCAATAAATATTTATTAAAGCAGATCGTTTACAAATACCTGCCCAAAGAGTTGATGGATCGCCCCAAGAAGCCATTCATCGCGCCGTTATCGGTCTGGTTCATGAAGCAGCTAAAGGATTTCTTCTTCCAATACCTCGATGGCGACCGCTTGAAGAAAGAAGGATACTTCAATCCAGAACCTATCGTTAAAATGCGCGACCAGTTTTTGGCAGGCACCCCGATTAGCCACCAAAAGCTTTGGAACCTGCTCATGTTCCAGATGTGGCATGAGCGCTGGATGAAGTAGTTTTTAGTATTTTTAGAAACATGAAGACCCTCTCACTCCTGTCAGTTTTTGTATTGGCTTTGCTCTCGGCACGGGCGCAGAATGTCGACTACAACAAGATCATTTTGCCCGAAGGGGCTGTTGTGCTCGACCTCGAAGAAAAGCTCGTTCAACTGGCGTGGAGGAATAATCCCCAGACAAAAATGGCTGCCGCAGCAGTTACGGATGCCCGGGAAACGGCCATGGCCATCCGTAGCACCTGGTCCAATACGGTTGGGGTAACGGGTAACATGAACGAATTCAACGTGAAGAGCCTCACCGGCAACACCGGGACTACCGGTATCGGAGCAGCCTTCTTTCCGCGATACAACTTCTACGTGAACCTGCCCTTGTCGCTACTGGTCCAGACCCCGCACCTCCGCAAGGCGGCCCAGGCCCGCACGGCTTCGGCCGAGCACGAGGTGAACCTCCTCAAGCTGGAGATCCGCAACAGGGTCCTGAAATTGTACAAGGATTACAAGCTCGCCGAAAAGATCTACCAGATCCGCCAGGAGGACTTTTCGGACGAAGAATCGAACTTCAAGCTCACCGAAGAGAAGTTCAAAAGCCAGCAGGTGGCCATGGAAGACTACCTCCGCGCACACCGGGTTTTGAGCGAGGTGAAGATCCAGCGCGAGGTGGCCGAAAACAACATGCAAAAGGCCAAACTGGACGTAGAACAGGTGATCGGAGTGAAGCTCGAAGACGTCCGTTAGACGCAATCCGCCCGTCCTGTTAGCCCCTTGCCAGCCGGCCGATTCCGGTCGCTTCCCGCCATCTGGGTAATTTTATTGCCTCATGTCAGAAATAAAATTCGAAAAGTGGGTTTTTAGCTCAAAAAAGGCCATTGTTTACTGGTTACCAAATAATATACATGTAACATTTTGAGCGCGTTTTTCACTTTTTTACTTTTGATATGTCTTAGTGTACAAAGTTTGTTGGCTCTTTAATCTATCCGTTCAATGAAAAGAATTCTTTTCGCAGTAGCGCTGGCGCTCAGTAGCATGTATGCTGTGGCCCAGTCGGTACCCTTTCCCCCCAACCCCGGCATTACAAATAAGCTCGAACCCTGGGGTTATCAGCAATTAGGAACAAGTTGGGACACATCACCCTATCTGCCCTTCATCTACAATGGAGCGAAGATGCGCTTGATGCCACCCAATGGCGTTACCTATAACTCAACAACAAAGACCTGGACTTTCAGCGAGCCCGGAAAAAAATATCCGCTGATCCTGTTCTTCCACGGAGCTGGTGAAAAAGGAACAGATAACAACATGCAGCTCATTCACGGTGGCCAGATCCACAAGAACGCGGTATTGAGCGGCGCATTCCCTGGCTTCCTCGTGTATCCTCAATCGGTAACTCACCAGGAAGCAAAAGGCGTGATCGAACGTATCCTCGTCGAATTGCCTGTAGACTATAACCGTATCTATGTTCACGGTTTGTCGAACGGTGGTGGCGATACCTGGAAGTTCCTCGTTGCCAACCCTACACTCGTTGCAGCTGCATTCCCCATGTCAGCTTCAGACGACGCAGCTAAGACACAAACTCTTTTGTACACTCCTCTTCGCCAGGCACAAGGTGGTCTCGATACAAACCCTGTTCCCGGCTGGACTCAAACTATCGTTGACTGGTTCAACACCAACGGCGGTCACCTCGAATACTTCTTCATGCCTAACACAGGCCACGGAACATGGGATACACAGTACAACCGTGCTGACTTCTTCCCCTGGTTCCTTTCGCAGAAGAAGAACAAGATCATGGTCCGTTATGATCGAAACCTGTTGTGCCCCGGTGCACCGATCAGCGTCGACATGGGCTTCACTCCTGGCTTCGAAGCTTATGAGTGGAGAAAGGACGGCGTGGTCATCCCCGGTGCTACTTCATCTAAACTCATCGCAACTTCTTATGGTACTTACGATGGCCGTATCAAGAACAGGGGCGTATGGACAGCCTATGCCGACCCGATCGTTGTTGGTGTGAAGCCTGTTACAAATACACCTCCTATCCAGGTTAACGGCGTTAAGTCTATTTTCTTACCCGATGCTGCCGGCAATACGACAACCGACCTCACCATACCTGGTAGCTATGTATCGTACTCATGGAAGAATGCATCGAATACGGTTGTAAGTACAACACAGGTTTACACTGGCGCCCCAGTTGGCACATACACCGTAACAGCGAACGAGCTCAACGGTTGCTCAACAAATCCTTCGCCTGCTTTTTCTGTTAAGGCAGCCGATGGTCCAAACAAACCCGACGCTATTTCAGATCTTATCGGTTATGCAACATCGCAGAGTGCAACCGCGCTGGCATGGGCAGATAACCCGTCGCCTGCTTTCAACGAAACTGGTTTCGAGATCTATCGCTCTACAAGCGCTGGCTCCGGCTATACACTGATCGCTATCACTGGCGCAGATGTCCTTACCTATGCTGATGCCGGCCTGAACCCTAATACAACTTATTACTACAAGATCCGTCCGATCAACCAGTATTCAGCAGGTCCTACAAGTGCACCAGTTGGTGTCGTAACGTTAGTTGACAACGTTGCACCGACTGCACCTACAAACCTCAAGGTTACAGGCACAACAGCAACATCGGTTTCATTGTCATGGACACCTTCGACAGACAACGCAGCTGTTTACCGGTACGACATTTTCAAGGATGGCGTCAAGACCATTACAACCGATCAGACAACGGCGACTGTATATAACCTGGTGGCCGGTACGAATTATCGTTTCACTGTTAAAGCAAGGGATATCACCGGCAACTATTCTCCGGAGAGCTCGATCGTTATCGCGGCGCCCACCGACAATGGGTTCACTTATAAGTACTACGAGCTCACCTCAACTCCGAGCGCTCTGCCGAACTTCAACAACCTGACTCCTGTAAAAACCGGTTGGTCTGCACTTCCTGATGTTTCTGTAAGGAATCGCGACACCAACTTCGCTTTCATGTGGACTGGCAACATTTATATTCCGGTTGCAGGTAACTACACGTTCGGCACAAACTCCGACGACGGAAGCAAGCTCTACATTGGAACGTACAACGAAGCCAACCTTGTTGTAAACAACGACGGTGGCCACGGTGCACAAGATCGTGAAGGAACAAAGAACTTCGCTACTGCCGGTCTTTACCCGATCGTAGTAACATACTTCCAGGGCGGCGGTGGTTTCGCATGGAACTCACTGTGGTGGAAGAACAACGCAAACGGACAAGTCTCAAAAGTGGCTATCCCAGCAAGCCAGTTCGGTCTTGCAGTACCAGTTGGTGGAACACCTCCCGCTGTACCTTCGAACCTGGTTGCTACCGCAACATCTTTCGATCAGATCAGTCTCACATGGACCGACAATAGCACCGACGAATCCGGTTTCCGTATCTATCGCTCCACAAACGCAACTGGTCCTTTCAACCCGGTTGGGCAAGCTAATGCCAACGCAACTTCGTATGTAGACAAGGATCTTGCACCGGCAACCAAGTATTACTACCAGATCCGTTCGTTCGGTCAGTATGGCGAATCAGGAGCAAACCCTGCCCGCCGTGGATTGGATTATGCTTACTATGAAGCATATCCTCCAGTAAACAGCCTTAGTGGAATGACTGGTCTTACCCCTGTAAAAACAGGCGTATCACAAAGCTACGATGTGGCACTCAGAGGTCGCAACGAGAACTTCTACATGACCTTCAAAGGTCAGATCAATATCACAACTGCCGGAACTTACCGCTTCTATGTAGCTTCCGACGACGGTAGCGCCCTGTACTTCGATGGCGCTCTCCTCGTCAGCAACGACACCGATGGTGCATTGCATGAAGCCAACGGTACGAAAACCGGTGTCACTGTAGGTCTTCACGATCTCGAAGTAAGGTGGAGGAAGAAAACCTCTTCCAGCAGCAGGCTCAATGTCTACTACCAGAGAACAACAAGTCCTACCGTTGGAAAGACACAGTTCACAGCCAGCAACGTTCCTGGTTTCTTCACAGGCACTGAGGTAAATGCCACTACCAACAACCTGCCTGCAACACCAGCTGTTCCCGGAAACCTGGCGGCGTCGAATGTTCAGCCACGAGCTCTTACCCTAACATGGCTTGACAATTCGACCACGGAAACAAGCTACGTGATCCTGAGATCTTACAGGACCAACACCAGCTTCGTTTCATACAAGACGCTGCCTGCAAACACATCCAGCTTCACTGATACTGGCCTGTTCCCCAATGCTGCGTACTATTATAAAGTGCAAGCTTCAGGTCCCGGCGGTAACGGCACAACCAATGAGCTTCTTGTAAATACCGGCAACAGCATTCCTGACCTCACTGCTCTTACAGACTTCTCATTGAAGTATGGCAAGACAAAGACGATCAACCTTCTTGCAACAGAAGACGATGAAGATCCGATTGTTCTTTCAGCAACTGGTCTGCCTGCGTTTGCAACACTCAACGACCACGGTGACGGATCGGGTACCATCGTATTCAATCCTGCTGTCGGCGACCTCGGTGAATATAACATCACTGTAACTGCTTCCGATAACCACTCAGGTTCCGAGTCGAGCACATTCAAGGCAACGATCACTGATAAAGACGTTCCTGAAGTATTGCCGATCAACAATGTAACTGTTGCCGAAGGCTCTTCGACTACCGTTCAGATCGGTGCTAACTCGGACTTTGGAGCTCAAAACCTCACATGGTCATTCGAGGGTCTTCCTTCGTTCGCATCATATACTGTCACAAACGGTCTCGTTTCGGTTGTCGTGGCTCCTGACTTCATCCATTCAGGTCCTTACACAGTTACCGCAACGGCAACTGATCCTTTGAATGCATCTTCTTCGAAGTCGTTCACGATCAACGTTACCGATGTAGACCCCGACAGCAAAGTGTATGTGAACATGGTTTACAGCACAACAGCCGCCGCTCCATGGAACAACGTGAACGGTCTTTCAACATCTTCGTTGAAGAACGCTGCCGGCGCTACAACGCCTATTGGCCTTCAGTTCCAGACAACCGCATGGTCTACCTGGTTCGACGGCGCGCAAACCGGTAACAACTCAGGTGTGTTCCCCGACGCCGTAATGAAAGACTACTACTACTTCGGTATCTTCGGAAACCCTGAAACTGTAGATGTTAAAGTTACTGGCCTGAATCCTGCGCGTTCTTACAACTTCTCGTTCCTCGCAGCTAGCCAGTGGACTGGTGTTACAGATAACGGTACAACAGTTTATACGATCGGTGGAACTTCCGCTTCGGTATACGCTCAGAACAACACAACGAATACAGCGAACATCAATGGTGTAACTCCTGCTGCCGATGGTTCGGTGACATTCACAATGAGCAAAGCTTCCGGTACACCTGTTGGATACCTGAACGCTTTCACATTCGAAACGATCTATCAGCCTGGAACAGCGCCTGCAGCTCCAAGAAACGTGGCAGCCACATTCAACACAAACCATGTTGATGTAACCTGGATCGATGCTCCTTTTAACGAAACTGGTTTCGACGTTTATCGCGCAGAATCTGAAGCAGGTACTTATACCAAGATTGGTTCTGCTGCAAAGAATGCAACTACATACGCCGACAACAACCTCGTCGACGGTGCAACATACTTCTATAAAGTGAAGGCCGTAAATGCGACAGGCGAATCCGCATTCTCGAATGCTGCTCCTGTTTCATTGCCCGTGTTGCCTCCTGCTCTGAACATCAGCGGTTCGTTGACCGTTCCTGCAGACCAGGCATCGGTTGTAACGGTCACCACCGATACAGATGCAACACTTGTTGTGTCAGGTCTTCCTTCATTCGCATCACAAGTTCAAGTGAACGCTTACACGGTTAATGTTACCCTTTCTCCTGCTACCGCAGATATCGGTGCCTACTCATTCACTGCAACGGCAAACGACGGTGCGGGTGGTGTAGCAACTCAAACGATCAACGGTGCAGTAACTGAGAACGTTCTCTATCGTGTGATGGTGAACTTCAACTCGGGTGCAGGCTCAGGCGTTGCTCCTTCACCATGGAACAACACAAACGACAGCGCTCCTAATGCTAATGATACATACAGTAACCTCCTCACAACAACCGGTACAAACTCTGGTTTGTCTTTGAAGCTCCTCAATAGCTTTGGAGGATCTTATAACGAAGCTGCTTCAACAGGTAACAACTCCGGTGTAGTTCCCGATGCAGTGTTGAGTGAATACTACTGGTTCGGTATGTTCGGCGCTCCTAACGAAGTGAATATGACTTTGTCTGGTTTGACCAGTACTAACCGCTACCGCATCAAGTTCGTTGCTTCAAGTAAGTTCAGCTACAATGGTACTATCACCGACAACGGTTATACCACATTCAAGATCGGAACTAAGACAACTTCTGTTAACGTACAGGCCAACACAACTACACTGGGTGTTATCGACGGAGTCGTTGCCAGCGCTACCGGTACAATAGACATCAACGTGTCGAAAGGTGCTGGTGCTTCTGCAGGTTTCGTGAACGGTATCATTATCGAGGCGTTCCCTGTAGATCAGTCGGCATTCAACCCTTCGAACCTGACAGCTGCAGGTTTGTCGAGCACACAGATCAAACTTCAGTGGAGCGACAACTCGCCTTCTGAGACAGGTTACGAGATTCAACGCTCTACTACCGGCCAGGACGGAAGCTATAGCGTTATCGGAACCGTAGGCGCCGATGTGACTACTTACACCGATGCTGTAGCGGCCTCTAGCCAGATCTACTACTATAAGGTAAGAGCTACAACCTCGGGAGATCCTTCACCATTCACCAATGTTGCAAAGGCGGGCGCCGTTGCATTCAAGATCTATGTGAATATCTCGATGAATGCTACCTACGATGCTCCTGCTCCATGGAACAACGTCAGTACATTCGCCGGAACCGGAACAGTGTTCTACGGCTTCAAGGATGCCAATGGCTCTGGTACTGGTCTGAGACTCCGTATCCAACATGAAATGGACGGTTCTAACAACTGGGGTATCAACACAGGAAACAACTCAGGTATTTTCCCTGATAAAGTCCTCAATAGCTTCTGGTATACAAACGCTTACCAGCCTATCGCTGAGTTCGTGGTGGACGGTCTCGACCAGACTTTCAGCTATAACTTCGGCTTCATGGGCGCTATCGACGTGGCAACACCGGTAAATACCGACTTCTCGATCAACGGAAATACAGTTACCAACCAGAACAACGGTAACATCTCGAATGTGTCGTACCTGCGTAGCGTGAAACCCAGCGCCGATGGTGAGGTTCTCTTCACTGTGAAGGAAAGCGCCGGTTCACCCTGGTCGATCTTCAATGCTTTCGTTATCGAAGGTTATCCTACCGGCGGCAACGCAAGTGCACGTAAGTCTGCTATCGCACGCGACGACGGTAACATGATGGAAGTTCGTTTCGGCGAGGCAACAAACCGCACAACTGTATATCCTAATCCTGTTGACGCAGAAATGACAATCCACATGGAAGATGCATCGTTGGGTGATATGAAATACGAAGTTCTCGATCAGCTCGGGCGCGTTGTTCTGTCGGGTAAAGGTGTGATCAATACAATCACTTCTGACCTGCCGGTATCGGTTGACCTTCCGAAGCAGCTTTACATACTGAAGACGACTTATCCTGATGGTAAATTCACTGTCAATAAATTTATCAAGAACTAAGTCGACGAGTTAACATTGTCTAAGACCAAGAAAGCCTGTTGCGGAGCAGGCTTTTTTGTTTTAAATCCTTTAATACAGATATTCCGCGAGTTTGATCCCACATGACCTATAGCCGATCACTTGATGGACTACGTGGCCTCGCAATTTTGCTGGTCTTATTTTTCCACTACGAATTTATTGTCGGCTTCGGATGGGTGGGGGTGCAGTTATTCTTCGTGCTGTCGGGATACCTGATCACTTCCCTGCTTCTTAAAGAAAAAGAGAACCCGCTCAGTTTTTACATCAAACGATTCTATTGGCGCCGGACATTACGGATCTTTCCGATCTATTATTTGTACATCGCCTTCGTAGCTGTTGTGTTCCTGTTGAAGGGCATACCGGAAGATTTTCCTGATCTGCTACCGTTCCTTGCCACCTATACTTTCAATTTTTATCCCCTGATCGGAACGTATTCCTATCACGATCTTTTCTTTACACATTTCTGGTCATTATCTGTCGAAGAGCAGTTTTACCTCATGTGGCCCGTCGTTATCTACTTCTGCAACAGGGACCAATTGAAGTATGTGTTGCTGGCGATCGTTGTTACGGCTCCCGTTGTAAGGCTCCTTCTTGCCGAGGTCATGCTTTCGAATGGATACGACGCAGCCTACACGGGACAAACGGTCTATCGATTTACATTCGGTCAATGGGATGGCTTCGCCTTCGGTGCTGCTATCCCCGTCTGTTCGCAAAAGTTACTCGCGAAGTTTAAAACGGGACCGTTGTTGCTCCTAACGTCAATAGCACTCGTTATTCTAGGATTGTGGACACGCCAGGATCTTTTGGCAGCTGGAAGCGACTCGCCTATAAGTGCACTTGGCTACCAGATCGGCGTCATGACAAACTACCAACACGTGTGGACGTTCACGCTCTGGGACTTTTTCTTCTTTTTATTGTTGTTGCACACCGTGCGGCACTCGCAGGTGACCGAGAAGTTGTTCGGGAACGATTTCATGGTGTTTGTCGGGAAGATCTCCTACGGGCTGTACGTGTACCATTGGTTTATCATGATGGCCCTGAACAGCTATGTAATGCCGCGTGTCGGCAACATGTTCATTGGACTAATTATTTACCTGGTCGCGTCGTTCGGCGTGGCTATGCTGAGCTACTATATTCTCGAGCGTAGATTGTTAGCTCTAAAGGATCGCTTTTTCATTAAACCGGCGTAGGTGTCGTATATTTGCTCACCCCATTATGCGGCACTTCATTAAGCTAATACGAGTTAAGGAATGGATGAAAAACTCCTTTCTTTTCCTCCCTGCTTTCTTTGCCGGGGACATCTTCAACATACCAGACCTGATGCGGATCGCAGCCGGCGCTTTGGCGTTCAGCTTCGTTGCATCCTCGATCTATATAATCAACGACTACAATGATCGCGAGGTAGATCGCATTCATCCGAAAAAGAAGAACAGGCCTATCGCTTCTGGTGCCGTGAAACCTTCGGCCGCCCTTGTGTTGATGGTGATCCTGGCGCTGGCAGGATTTACGATATCGTTCGTCATCGATGAGTGGTTCTTTGGTGTATTGATGGGTTATTTCGTTATGAACCTGTTGTATTCGAGCGGACTAAAGAATGTTCCCATCCTGGACTTGTTTATTGTAGCGCTAGGATTCATTTTCAGAACTTATAGCGGTGGTATCATTGCCGATATCGTGGTGTCGAGCTGGTTAGCTATCATGATCTTCCTGCTGGCGCTCTTCCTCATCATAGCAAAGCGCCGCGACGATCTTGTCATACACTCGGAAACAGGGGAGATGGTTCGTAAGTCTTCCGCATCGTACAACCTGGAGTTCATTAACTCATGTCTTACGCTGGTTTGTGCTGTCATCATTGTTGCGTACATCATGTACACCCAGTCGTCTGAAGTCATACAGCGTTGGAACACTCATTATCTTTTCGCGACCACTATATTCGTTATTGCAGGCATCATGCGATACCTGCAGATCGTGTTTGTAGAGAAAGACAGTGGGTCGCCGACATCGGTACTTTATCGCGATAAGTTTATTCTTATCACGATCTTATGTTGGATCATCAGCTTTTATATAATCATTTATGCGGGGGTGCCCGCTTGAGTTGTTATGGTAAAACAGAGCGAGCTTGTCGATTTTCTCAGGTCACAGACCATCCATTCGGGTTTTTTCGACCAACTGAAAGTTAATTATCGACCGCTAATTTGTCCCCTCGATGAGTTGATCAACGACATCGGTGATACAAAGAGCGTCTTTGATATCGGCTGCGGGTCCGGGCAGTTTGCATTGTTGATCGCGGCATTCTCGAATGTAAAACGTATCGGTGGCGTTGAGATCGATGAGAGACTGGTCAACAATGCGAAGAAGTTATTGTCGCCCTATGCCGGCAAGATAGAGACTGATTTCAGCGCTTACGATGGCTCGGCGTTGCCCGCGTCCATCGGCACATATGATCTTATCTTCATGGTCGATGTACTTCATCACATTCCGAAAGCGGCACAGGAAGGATTCCTGAAGAAGGTGTATGATTTGATGCGACCCGGCGCCCGCTTTGTACTGAAAGATATCGATGCATCGTCGCCATTCGTGTATAGCAATAAGATGCACGACCTGATATTTGCACGCGAGATCGGTAACGAATGGACGTTCGAGCGCGCGAAGAAAGTTGCGCAGGAGATCGGTTTTAAAATTGCAGGATCAAGTAAACGAAGGATGTATGTTTATCCCCACTACACAATCGCTCTTGAAAAATAGGATCCTCGTAGCACTCGTCGTGCTGGGAGTGATCGGTTGGATGGCTGTTTACCCGATCTACAACAACTATTACAAGGGGCTTGCAATCGAACAGTTCGAACGTTTCCTCGACTGGAAAGCAGGCAAGTCGATGTTCTTCAACCCATGGCAGTATCGTATCCTTTGCCCGGTTCTTGTTGAGACCATCTACCAGGTCTTCGATCACACGGTTTTCGCCATATTTCCAATACATGCGCCGGAGTATAATCTTCCGGGCAATGCTTCCGATAAGAATGCGATCACGCAAAAGATGCTCGAGCTTTCATCTAATCCCGAGTTCATCAAGTATTCGATCGTGTTTGTGCTTTTCAGGTTCCTCGAACATCTCGTTATATTCTGGCTCGCATTTAAATACTTGTCGTTGTTTGTAAAGAACCAGGCATTGATCATACTCGGTGTAATGCTCGTGCCGCTCTTTATGGCCAACGGTGTGATGGACAGCGACCTTGCATTCAATTCATATATGGATGTGATCCTGTACCTGTGGGCCGGACTCGTGATCGTAAAGAACCTCAGCTACTGGTGGATCGTGCTGATCTCGGTACTGGGTGCTTTCAACAGGGAGACATCATTGCTGATACCTGTGATCTTCTTCTTCAGCAAGGTTGACTGGTCGAACTTCCGTGCAATACCCACCTTCATAAAAGACAATTTTCAGCTGCTAACTGTTTGTGTTGTCGCTACTGTTCTTTTCCTCGGCATCTTCGTTTCCATCCGTGCGTACTACGGGTATCAGCCACAGACCCAATGGCGTGTGCCCGCAGGCCCGCAAATGCTGAAACTCAATTTGCTAAGCAGTGTTGCTGTAAAGTCGTACAACGAGATGTTCGGAGTTTTTGGATTCCTCCCGATCTGGTGTTTGTTCATTTTTAAGCAAATGAACCGGAACCTGAAAGTTTTCTTCATTGCGCTGGTGCCCGTATGGTTTGCCGTTCACTTTATATCGGTGGTGGCCTATCAGGGCAGGCTGTTCCTCGTACCCACGTTCCTGGTATTCCTTCCGGCTGTGTTGGAGTACATCGATAATTTCCGGGAGCGCTACGCAACCGTCGACGCTAAGTAATGGCCGGGACACTCGTATTGTTCGACTTCGACGGAACGATCACCCGATCTGATACCCTGTTTTCTTTTACGAAGTATTCGACGTCGCGGCCTAAATATTTATTTGGACTGTTGAGATTGGCGCCGGTACTTATATTCCATAAGCTTGGAGTGGTATCGTCTCAACGAACTAAAGAAGCATTCCTGCAATACTATTTCAAAGACGAAAAGATCGAAGTGTTCAATAGCTATGGATCCAGGTACAGGGAAATGATCGACCGCATAACACGTCCAAAGGCGTCCCAGAAAATCATTGAATATAAAAAGCAAGGTCACCGCATCGTTGTCGTTTCGGCTTCGGCAGAGAACTGGATCAGGCCATGGGCCGAAAGCCATCAATTGGAACTGGTCGCCACCAGGCTCCAGGTTGTCGATGGAAAGATCACCGGAAAGATCGACGGACAGAACTGCAACGCAACAGAGAAGGTTAATCGTATTAAATCATACCTTCGCATCGGCGACTACGACAAGATCATTGTGTATGGAGATTCGAAAGGCGATCGTGAAATGCTGGCTCTCGGTACCGAGACGCACTACAAACCATTCCGGGACTGAGATCCACAGGCAATGAAGGTCATCCGGTACCTGTGGATCTTTATTTGCCTGTTCTGCTACGCAAGCGTCCTCATCCCGCCAACCGCATTCTCTTTTGGTGTTCTCCTGGGCTATTGCATACCCGGTGTAGTCGGCATTAACATCATCATATTTTTTATTTCACGAAGGTTGTGGAGCATCGTGGTGCCTTTGTTTGGCATCCCATTCATTGTATGTACGATCCAGTTCAGTGATCCATCCCCAGTCTCCGAAGATTCTTTCAGTGTACTTAGTTTCAACGCGAAACTGTTCCGTCGTCCCGGCAGCTATCGCGAATTCTCCATGGACATGATCGAATGGACAGCTACCGACAGCGCCGAAATAAAAGTGATTCCGGAACACAGTACCGACAGCCGTTGGGAACCGTTAGATGTAAACAAACGGATCAGTAACGAAGGATATACGTCCTTCAGCGTATCGGCACCAATTCCCGACAACGAACATAATCTTGGCTCCGCCATCTTTTCGAAGTTCGACACAACAAAAACAGGTATCGTGTTTACCGACTCATCGTCGATCAGTATGGCGATCTTTGAAGATGTACTGATTGGGCACCACGCGGTCAGGATATACAGTGTTCACCTGGCTTCGATGCGACTCGATGAAATATCGGCACAAGGTTTCTTCGACAAAGTATCTCAAACCGCTGAAAAATTGATCGAGGGTGCGATCCGCCGGTCATCACAGCTCGATCAACTCATCGCACATATAGAAGCGTGCCCTTACCCATTTATCGTTTCCGGTGACTTCAATGAAACGCCATATAGTTACAACTATTGGCGTATGCGTCGTCACGCAACGGATGCTTTCGTAGATGAAGGCCATGGCCTGGGATTCACCTTTCACTCGATGAGGCCCGTTGCCCGCATCGACTATCAATTCTTTAGCGATGGTATCGTAGTGGAGAATTTGGAGGTTGACACGAACATGCGGCTGTCGGATCACATGCCGGTGAGGGGACGATACCGGGTTGAATAGGTTGGGTCGCAGAGGAGCGCAAAGGCTCGCCGTACCCTGTACCCTTGGCGTACCTTTGCTCCTTAGCGTATCCTCAGCGAAACAGCTGTCAGCGAAAGAAAGTAATCCTCACCACCCCCTTTTCTTCGGGCTTCAGCTTTTCGACGCGTGAGATGAAGGCATCCATACGATAACTGCCAATGCCAAGAAGTGTAAGCTTATCCTGGACGACTGCCATGCGGGTTTGTGCGAGGTCACTCGTTCCGTCGTCACTCATGACAAGCTGTATTTTGATGTCTGTTCTTGTCAAGATCTTATTCGCGACATAGAACAGAAGCTCGTTCTGCGCGGAGTTGAGTGTGATGTTGTTCTTATCGAAGCGAATTTCAGTCTTCGCTGTTCCAAACAACTCTGTTACTTCCGCGGTGGGCAGATAGTTTTTCTCCGAATCCCCATATTGATTTACGGGACTTACTTCCACCTGGTAGATGTTTGCAAGCTTTCCGCCCTTGTTGCTTGTGAAGAACGCGACCGAGTCGCCATAGATCGAGAAGTAAGCATCAAATGCTTCGGAGTTCACTTTGGTACCGAGATTTTTCGGTGTGCTCCATGCTTCCCAGGAATTATAGAGTCGATCGCTGTAAAAAATATCGGCATCGCCCTGGCCTTTGTGACCATTGCTTGCGAAGTACAGGCGTTTTCCATCGGCCGAAAGGAAAGGGGAGATTTCGAAGCCTTCGGTGTTGATGGTTGGCCCGAGGTTCAGAGGCTTACGCCATTCGCCGGTCGATGAATCTTTTAAGCATACATAAAGGTCTTCGTTACCCAATGATCCTCGCTGGTTCATAGAGATCAGCAAGACATTGAAATCAGGATTCATATAAAAGCCAACGAAGTCCGTGCGATTGATTCCGGGTATCGATATCACTTCTGGATCGCCCCACTCCGTACCGTCGTACTTCGAAAAGGCAATGCCGCTCTTTGACTTATATGAGTTCAACAGGTAAACAGAGCTGTTGTCTTTGCTGGTGCCGATCACAACATTGCTCTCGCGATTATTCCATTCGGGAATGTTGTTGGTGGCTGCCTGCCACGGCGCGGCCGAAGTATTTCTTTGGCGCTTCGCCATCCAGATATCCATCCCGGCAAACTCACCACCGGTGTTCGAAGGATCGAATGCCCTGGTGAAGTACAAGGTCTTCCCGTCATTGGCGAGCAGTGGAGAAAGCTCTTCGGCTTCGGTATTCACTGCAGAGCTTAGCATGACAGGCGTACCGAAATTGAGTTGCTGTGCGATGCACAACGAAGAAGAGCAAACGAAGAGCAGTAAACCCAGGATGCGCATTTTACCAGAGACGGGTTGCAGCATTGTACCTGTTGAAAAGAGCCGCCCCAATAACAAGCTCATGTACATTGACATTGAAATTGTTGAGGTCCGAAAGGTACTTGTCGTACGAATAATTGATGCTGAAACGGCCATTGAGGTTAAGTCCGAACAGTAAAGATAACTTAGGACTTGAATTTGTATAGCCCCCGCCTACATAGACTACATTTTTGATCAGCAAGCGGCCGTTGGCCGACCAAACCAGGTCATACCCCTGGGCGTAGGTAGCGCGGAAGGCGGGACTGAAAGCAAGGCTTGAACCCAGCGGGAGTGATGTGAGGGCGCCCTGCAAAGAGACCCGGCGGACTTGCTCCACTTCTACGACACTGGTCCCGGTTACATGCGACGAGACCAGCCCGTTCGAAGAGAGTCCAAGATAGAAGTTCGAAGAATAGAGAACATAGCCAAAGTCCAACAGGAAGGAACCGGCGTTGCCCTGGTTGGAGCTCATGATCTGCTGATAGAATGTGTCGTTCACGGCGTCGCGAACGGTGTAACCGGTGAAGTCGATGCGCTGACTGTTGTAAGCCACCCTTGACCCGAACGACATGTTGAGTCGTGGGGTAATGGGGAGATGATAGGCATAGTTGAGATTGAGCGTTGTTGCTTCGTATGGACCGAGGGCGCGACTGGTGATCATGCCACCGACACCGTGTTTGCGAAGCAGTTTCCGATCGTCCTGCAGTTGTCGGAAGGCCTCGGGGTTGCTTAGGCGCAGCGTGTTGTTAGTGAGAGCGTTTCG
Source organism: uncultured Ohtaekwangia sp. (assembly GCA_964490505.1). Classification (GTDB taxonomy): domain Bacteria; phylum Bacteroidota; class Bacteroidia; order Cytophagales; family Cyclobacteriaceae; genus ELB16-189. The sequence continues at coordinate 140,918 of CAZBCP010000011.1, forward strand.
GGAAACATTGTTTAAGGCTCCGTAGGCGCTAACAAAGGTGTAGTTATTTTTTACCGCGAAGTCATTCCATCCCTGGCGGAATGAGAATCGCGTGTCCATATAATCTTCGATACCGGTAAACCCCGCGTTGATACCAGGAAGGTTGAGATAATATTGTGTATGATCGAGTTCCTGTGCCGACGCGCTGTAGGCGATCGAGATCAGTGCAACTGTAAATATGGTTCTGATCGTTCGCATCACTTCAAAATATTTACAGTGCCCTTGTATTTTCTCTTACCGTTGTTCACGTCGATGGTATACATGTATGGTCCTGCCGGTAGCGGTGTGCCCTTATTGGTCCCATCCCAGAGACAATTCGGTTCGTGGCATTCGAAGACCTTTCCTCCATCTTGATTGAATACAAAAATATTGATCGAAGTGTAGCTTTCGAGATTGAGGATATCCCAATAGTCGTTCACATCGTCTCCGTTCGGAGTGAATGAGTTCACGATGTCGAGCTCAGGGAATACTTCGGTGATCTCGATCTTTCTCGATGCAACGTTGCTATCGGCAGTGCTATCGCGGACTATGAATGTTACATCCTTTTCGGAGATCGTTGCGTCGCCGCTTACGGGACTGCTGAATGTTACTTTGGTGAGTATCGATTGATAGACGGAGCGAGATTCTTTGCCGGTAAGGGTGAGTTCGCCACCGAATGGATCGTACGATGCTTCGATGTTAGCATCGCCGAGTCCGCCTGCAACCGAAAGCTGGTCTCCGTCGGTGAAGTTGGAAGCGATCAATATCGAAGCAGAGAAGATGAAGTTATCATCCACGTCGTTAATGATCAGGGATTCTGAAACAGGGATTGCTGCGTCGCCCAGGCTGTATGAAAGCGAGCTGGGTTCGATGTTCGAGAGCACCGGCGCGTCATTTACAGGAGCGATCTTGATCGTTATGGTTGCATTGTTCGCAGAAAGGAACGATCCATCGAAGAGGTTCCAGTTGAAGGCATCGTCGCCAGAATAGTTGCTGTTTGGCTGATAGACCAGGGGCTCCGAAAGCTCGTCTTCGTCCACCTGGATCTCATCGCCGGCAACAACGCGCGTCGAGCCCCTGAACAGGATACCGTTCTGTGGAAGCGTTACGACCTTAACATAAAAGATCTTTCCATTGGGATCGTCCGTACGATTGTTTTCGAATAACGCCAATCCAAAATTGAATTGAACATCTTCGTCGGTCTCTACCTGGAAGTTTTTTGCCACAGGTGCATTGTCGAGGATCACCGTCAGCGTTCCGTTGTGATAGATCAACTCATAGTGATCATCGATACCTCCTGTAACCGTGATTGGATAGGTTCCCGGAGGCGACGAAAGATTGGCTGTCGTGGTTGTTGACGGTTTTGTATCGATCACGTCCTCAGTCTCATTGTTCTTGAAACCGGAGTAGCTTATGGTAAGGGCTGGATTGGGCAGACTGATCACACGGCTCTTGTCGTCTGCGGTAACGTCGAGCGGAGCTTTGTTGATCGTTAGCGTTCCGGCAACATTCGTAAAAGCATAATTGTTGTCGGTTCCACCTGTTACATTGATCGGATAGCTTCCGATGTTCGATGTAACGGTTGCGGTTGTGGAGGCTGTGGGTTCCGTATCGAGAACCGACACGGTCTCATTATTCACAAATCCTGCATAAGTGATCGTTAGCGCTGGTATCGTTCCGTATGTCGTTGTCGTGGCATCGGCTGTTGCGGTAAGCGTAGCTTTGTCAACAGTAAGTACACCGGACGTGTAGGAGAAGCTGTAGTTGTTGTCGACACCGCCGGAAACCGTAATGTTGTACGTGCCTGCGTTGGAAGTGACACCGGCAGTTGTGGCTGCAGTTGGTTGTGTGTCGATCACCGAGATGTTCTGGCTGTTTACGAAACCAGTGTAGTTCAGTGTGAGTGCGGGATTAGGAGAGCCGTAGCTTCTCGACTGATTATTGGCGGCAACGGTAAGTACGGCGCGAGTTACCGTTAAGGTTCCGTTCACCGGTGTGATATCATAGTTGACAGACGAGCCACCACTCACAACGATGGGGTAATTTCCAACATCGCTGCTGATCGTCGCTGAAGTCACTGCTGTTGGCTGAGTCGTAAGAGATGAAGCGGTCTGGCCGTTCTTGAAGCCGGTATAAGTGATAGTTGTTGCAGGGTTGACAGCGCCGTATGTGCGGGTTTTGTTATCGGCCGTAGCCGTGAGTGGAGCTTTCGTGATCGCCAGGCTTCCGTTCACGAGCGTCATGTCGTAGTTGTTATCACTTCCACCGCTTAAGGCGATCACAACAGGAGAAGCGCTTACCGGGGTGGTTAAGTCTGCAGCAACGGTGATGGTCGGCGGAACGTCGATCACAGAGGCCGTTTCGTTGTTGGCCATATCGGCATACGTCAAAGTAAATGAAGGATTGGGGTTGCCATAGGTCCGTGATTTGTTTTCGGCTGTAACGGTTATCGGTTTCTTGTTGATCGTAAGCGTGCCATCCTGGTATGTGAACGCATAATTGGTATTGGTGCCGGGTGCTATCGTGATCGCGTAGCTTCCAACATTGGTGGATGCCGTCGCTGTTGTCGTAGCCGACAGTGCCGGTGTGATCACCGAGGCATTCTCACCGTTAACGAAGCCCGTGTATGTGATAGTGAATGTCGGATTAGCAGCTCCATAAACCCTCGATTTGTTGTCGGCTTTCGCGACGAGCGTCACCTTGGTGATCGTGAGCGTGCCGTTTTGAGGATCGAGGGTATAGTTCGTAGCAAATCCGCCACTTAGTGTTATCGGGTACGTTCCAACAGCGCTGGTTGCTGTCGCTGTTACTGCCGGGCCTCCAATGGTTGGAGGGGTAAAAGTAGCGGGAGGAGTAATGTGTGTCGCGTCGTCGCCGTTAACGAAACCTTCGTAGGTAAGAGTGTTTGCAGGATTTGCAGAACCGTATGGTCTCGTCTTGTCGTCGGCTCGAACAACCAGTACAGCTTTCGCTATAGTTAACGTGCCTGATTGCAATGTTAATGTATAGTTGGTTGCTGTACCACCGCTCAAGGTGATGGGGTACGTACCAACATTGCTTGCTGCTGTTGCTGTGGTGCTGGCGGTCGGTGGAGTGATGTCGGAAGCGTCGTCGCCATTCAGGAAGCCGGTGTATGTGATGCCTAATGTACCTGGACCTTGTCCGTATGTCCTGGTGCGGTCGTTGGCCTTCGCGGTAAGCGGCGCTGCAGTGATCGTTAGCGTTCCGGTTTGTAACGTGAACGCATAGTTCGTGGCTGCGCCGCCCGTTAACGTGATCGAATAACTGTTGACGTCACTTGTTATGCTCGCCGTTGTTGACGCCGTTGGCGGGGTGATATCGCCGGCATCGTCTCCATTTACAAAGCCGGTATAGCTTATCGTAAACGTTGGGTTCGCTACACCATATTGTCTCGATTTGTTATCGGGTTTCGCGGTGAGCGCAGCCTTGTTCACGGTCAACGTGCCGTTCTGAAGGCTGAGATCGTAGTTGGATGCTGCGCCGCCACTCAATTGGATCGGGTAGGTGCCTGCGTCGCTCAAAGCTGTAGCGGCAGGTCCGCTAATCGTAGGGGATGTTATGTCGGTAGCGTCGTCGCCGTTGGCGAAGCCGATGTATGTAAGTGTGTTTGATGGATTTGCCTGTCCGTATGTTCTCGTTTTGTCGTCAGCCTTTACCGTGAGCGTAGCTTTGGTGATGGTCAGGGTGCCGTCGAAATTCTGCAGGGAATAATTGGTTGCGGAGCCCCCTATTACTGTTATCGGGTAAGATCCAACATTGCTGGCGGGTGTTGCAGTTGTGCTGGCTGTAGGTGGGGTGCTGATGCTCGTTTCCGTATCTCCGTTCTTGAAGCCAATATAACGGAACGTCAATGTCGGGTTCGATTGGCCGTATGCCCTCGAGAGGTCGTTGCCGATCACAACAAGCAATGCCTTCGAAATGCTGAGCGTACCAGCCTGGGTCGTGATCGTATAGTTGGAAGCGCTTCCACCAGTGAGAGAGATCGCATAGTTGCCAACGTTGCTGGTTATCGTTGCCGTGGTAGAAGCTGTTGGCTGCGTAATGTTTGCCTCCGTATCGCCATTGGCAAAGCCGCTGTAAGAGATCGTAAAGGGGGGGTTGCTGATACCATACGTGCGTGTCTTGTTGTCGGCAGTCGCCAGGAGCGGAGCTTTATTGACTGTCAGCGTTCCATTAACATAAGAGAATGAGTAATTGTTGTCGGAGCCACCGGCTGGTATGATCGGGAACGTGCTGCCGGCTACACTGGTTGGTGTTGCTGCGCATGTTGCTGTAGGAGGCGTATCGATAACGCCGGCTGCGTCGCCATTCACAAATCCACTGTAGTTGATTACAAAAGAAGGATTAGAATTGCCATAAGCGCGGCTTGCGCTCGCAGCGGTTGCAGTCAACGTAGCTTTGTTCACATTGATGCTCACGTTCTTGCTAACGATGTTGTAGTTAACGAGATCGGTTGGCGTAAAAGTAACCGTAAGGGTTTGAGCACTCCCCGCATTAAGCTTCGTTCCGGCATCGGGCGTATATGCGTAAGTACCAGCCACACTGGCCGAAGCATTGAGCTGTCCTCCAACACCGGTTGTGAGTGCAGTACCGTACGTGATCGCCGCGGGATCCGACCATGTAATAACCGGATTGTCTTTGCTGCTCACGACGATCTGCACCTGTGTATCGGGAACGTCGTTGTAGTTTGTTTGGTCGGTCGGCGTAAATTGAACGTGAAGAGTATATGTTCCTTCCACCCCGAATGATGTTCCGGCGGCAGGCGTGTAAACTCTCGTTCCCGGCACGTTGGCCGTTGCGTTGAGCTGCGTCGCCGACAGGGCCACACCGACTTTTATAGGCAGCGGCGTTCCCCATGTTACAACTGGAGTGGCTTTGATAACTGTGATCGTCGTGGTCGTTGTTGGAACGATGTTGTAGTTCACCTGGTCGTTCGGCGTGAACTTCACGGAGATGCTCTGGTTGACACCGGTGTTTAGTATGGTTCCGGCAACCGGCGTGTAATCGAACGTACCGGGCACGTTCGCCGTAGCATTCTGTTGTGTTGAAGTCAAAGGTGTTCCATAGACGATCGGAGAAGGACTATTCCAGGTGACAACCGGCGTTGCTTTGTTAACAGTAATCGTCCTGTTTGTCACGATGGTGTTGTAGTTCGCCTGGTCTGTCGGCGTAAACGTAGACGACAAGGTTTGATTGGCGCCGGCGTTCAATATAGTTCCGGAAACCGGGTTGAAGGTGAAGCTGCCCGGAACATTGGAAGTCGGGTTGAGCTGTGTGGCACTCAACGCAGTTCCATAAGTGATCGGTGAAGGCGATGCCCAGGTGATGACAGGGTTAGCCTTGCCTACGTTGATCGTTACCGTAGTTGTAGGAACTGAATTGTAGTTCGTTGCGTCGGTGGGTGTAAACGATGTGCTGAGTGTTTGTCCCGCACCTGCAGGTAATATCGTTCCTGCGTTCGGAGTATAAACGAATGTGCCGGGCACGGAAGAGGTTGCATTGAGCTGCGTTCCGCTTAATGCAGTGCCGTAGGTAATGTCTGCAGGGTTCGACCATGTGATCACCGGCGTAGCCTTAAGGACAGTGATCAGTACTTGTGTGTTGTTTACCGAGTTATAGTTCGCGGCATCGGTGGGAGTAAAGTTCACCGAGATCACCTGGTTGGCACCTGTCGGGAGGATTGTGCCTGGTCCGGGAACATACGTAGGAGTACCGGGCACGCTGAACGTTGCGTTGAGCTGAACGCCCAGGGAGAGTGGGGTGCCATACGTTATGGGCGAAGGGTTGTTCCATGTAACGGTCGGCGTTGCTTTGTTCACCGTTATTTGACGCTGAATGTTCAATACGTCATTGTAGTTAGCAGCATCGGTAGGATGGAAGTCGGCCTTTAGTGTTTGATTAGCACCCGCATTCAACAATGTTCCGGCAACGGGAGTGTATGTGAAGCTACCCGGTACGTTCGATGTTGCATTGAGGTGATTCGTAGTATTGAGTGTTGTTCCGTACGTGATAGGAGCTGGGTTTGCCCAGGTGATCACCGGCGTTGCTTTGTTTACAGTTATCGTAACGGTGGTGTTGTTAACCGGGAGATAGTTGGTGAGATCGGCCGGAGTAAAGTTTACACTCAGTGTTTGATTAGCCCCTGCATTCAGTATCGTACCACTGGCGGGAGTATAATCGAAATTACCGCCGACATTTGCCGTAGCATTCAGTTGTGTTGCGCTAAGCGCGGTTCCATAAGTTATAGGCGAAGGAGCAACCCAGGTCACAACAGGCGTGGCCTTCGTGATCGTGAGTGTACCGGAGACAGGATTAAATGAATAATTAGTAGCGCTTCCACCGCTAACGCTGATCGTGTAATCGCCAACAGGAGAGGTTATTGTTGCCGACGTGGTTGCAGTCGGCTGGGTTATAGAAGCAACATTATCGCCATTCAGAAAACCCGAATAGCTTAACGTAAATGTCGGGTTCGCGGTGTTATAAACACGTGTTTTGTCATCGGCTGTTACGGTTAGAACGGCTTTCGTGATCGTAAGCGTGCCGGCAACAAGAGTATATGTATAGTTATTGTCGGTCCCGTTGCTGATCGAGATCGGATAGGTGCCAACGGCGGAAGTAAGCGTAGCCGTGGTCGATGCAGAAGGAGCCACGGCATCGAGTACTGCAGGGGTATCACCATTGAGAAAACCGCTATAAGCAATAGTGAGCGTGGGATTGGCAGCTCCATAAGCACGTGATTGGTTGTTGGCAGTGAGTGTTAGCGTGGCTTTGTTTACCGTAAGCACGCCGGCGGTATAAGTAAAATCATAGTTGTTGTCGCTGGCACCGCTGGCTGTGATTGGATACGTGCCGACATTCGACGTCGCGCCTGCGGTTGTAGTGGCCATCGCCGGCACATCGATCACGCTGGCCGTTTCGCCATTTGCGAGACCGGTATACGTGATGGTGAATGCAGGGTTGGCAGCGCCGTATGTGCGCGTCTTGTCGTCGGGCCGTGCTGTGATAGTGGCCTTTCCGACAGTAAGGGTTCCATTGGCGTATGTAAATGTGTAGTTCTCGTCGGAACCTCCGCTGATCGTGATGGGATAAGTTCCCACGACGGATGTTGCGACAGCGCTGGTTGCCATTGAAGGGGCGGCGGCGATATCGGAAGCGACATTACCATTCAATAAACCGGTATATGTTACAGTAAACGCCGGGTTGGCGGCACCATAAACCCTCGACTTGTTATCCGCTGTTGCAAGGATCACGGCCTTGTCGATGGTAAGTGTTCCGGCAACGTATGTGAATGTGTAGTTGTCGTCGCTGCCACCGGCAACCGTTATCGGGTATGTACCGGCGTTAGATGTTACCGTTGCAGTTGTAGATGCCGCTGGTGCGGAATTGATCACAGATGCATCCTGTGAATTCTTGAACCCGGTATAAGTGATCGTGAATGTTGGGTTAGTTGCACCGTAACTACGCGTTTTGTTATCGGCCGTTGCAGTCAACGTAGCTTTGTTGATCGTAAGCGTTCCTGCCACATACGTGAATGCATAGTTTTGGGCAGTGCCACCACTCACCGTGATAGGGTATGTCCCGACATCTGAAGCAACGGTTGCTGTTGTCGACGCAGTCGGGGCCGTTGTGAATACCGAAGAATTTTGTCCGTTCAGGAATCCTGAATAGTTGATCGTGAAAGTCGGGTCGGCTGCTCCATAGGTCCTGCTGGCATCTACAGCTGTAGCAGTGATGGTTGCTTTGGTAACGGTGAGAGTTCCGTTCACATAATTGAATGAATAGTTGGTTGCGGATCCGCCGGAAGGAACTATCGGATATGTTCCGACAACTGAGGTGGCGTTGGCTGATGAAGCAGCGGTTCCCTGTACGATACTGGCCACGTTATCGCCATTTACGAAGCCGGTGTAAGTGATCGTGAACGAGGGATTCGCGGCGCCGTACGTCCGGCTCTTGTCATCGGCAGTTGCTGTAAGAGTGGCTTTGTTGATCGTCAAAGTGCCATTCACAAAAGTGATGCTGTAATCATCGGCCGCCGCAGCGGAAGGGACGATAGAGTATGTTCCGACCGGTGAGCTCGCCAGGGCGGAAGTTGTAATGGTCACGGGAGGTGTAAGTACCGATTGTGTATCGCCATTGGCAAAGCCTGTATATGAAACGGTGAGGGTTGGATTAGGAGAACCATACGTCTTCGATTGATCGTTGGCCGTGATCGTGAGCGGGGCCTTGGTTACAGTAAGAGTGCTACCGGTTAAAACGAGATCGTAGTTGTTGTCCAAACCACCCGAAAGTGTGATAGGGTAAGATCCTACGTGCGACGCGACGGTGGCGGTTGTAGATGCAGTGGGTGGTGTATCGATGCCAGTTGCGTTGTCGCTGCCGATGAAGCCTGTGTAGGTGAAAGTAAGGGCGGGGTTGGCGGCGCCGTAAACTTTTGTTTTCGCGTCGGCGTGAACGGCGAGAGAAGCTTTCGTTACCGTCAGAGTTCCTGCAACAAGCGACAATGAATAGTTGTTATCGAGACCGCCGCTCAACGTAATCGGGTAAGTTCCGACATTCGAAGAAACTGTGCCGGTTGTACTGATGGTGGGCGGTGTATCGATGCCGGCAGCATTGTCGCTTCCGATGAAACCTGAATAAGTGAACGTCAGTGTCGGCAATGCGGCGCCGTAGACCTTTGATTGGTTGTCGGCTGTTACCGTGAGCGAAGCCTTCGTAACTGTGAGCGTTCCTGCAACAAGCGACAATGAATAGTTGTTATCGAGACCACCACTCAATGTGATCGGGTAAGTTCCAACGTTCGAGGAGACTGTTCCGGTTGTACTGATGGTTGGCGGCGTATCAATACCGGCAGCATTATCGCTTCCGATGAAACCTGAATAAGTGAATGTCAGTGTCGGCAGTGCAGCACCGTAGACCTTCGATTGGTTGTCGGCTGTTACGGTAAGGGTTGCCTTCGTAACTGTTAGCGTTCCTGCAACAAGCGACAGGACGTAGTTGTTATCGAGACCACCACTCAAAGTGATGGGGTACGTTCCAACATTCGAGGAGACTGTGCCGGTTGTGCTGATGGTGGGCGGTGTATCGATGCCGGCAGCATTGTCACTACCAATGAATCCCGAATAGGAAAACGTCAGCGTCGGCAGTGCAGCACCGTAGATTTTCGATTGATTGTCGGCTGTTACGGTAAGAGAAGCTTTCGTTACTGTTAGCGTTCCCGCGACAAGCGACAATGCGTAGTTGTTATCGAGACCGCCGCTCAACGTGATCGGGTAAGTTCCGACATTCGAAGAGACTGTGCCGGTTGTGCTGATGGTTGGCGGTGTATCGATGCCTGCAGCATTATCGCTTCCGATGAAACCTGAATAAGTAAATGTCAGTGTCGGGAGTGCAGCACCGTAGACCTTCGATTGGTTGTCGGCAGTTACAGTAAGGGTTGCCTTCGTTACCGTGAGCGTTCCGGCGACAAGCGACAGAGCGTAGTTGTTATCGAGACCACCACTCAACGTGATGGGGTATGTTCCAACATTCGAGGAGACTGTGCCGGTTGTGCTGATGGTGGGCGGTGTATCGATACCTGCAGCATTATCGCTTCCAATGAAACCTGAATAAGTGAACGTCAGTGTCGGGAGTGCAGCGCCGTAGACTTTTGATTGATTGTCGGCTGTTACAGTAAGAGTTGCCTTCGTTACCGTCAGTGTTCCGGCGACAAGCGACAGGGCGTAGTTGTTATCGAGACCACCACTCAATGTGATGGGGTATGTTCCAACATTCGAAGAAACTGTGCCGGTTGTGCTGATGGTTGGCGGTGTATCGATACCGGCAGCATTGTCGCTTCCGATGAAACCTGTGTAAGTGAACGTCAGTGTCGGCAGGGCGGCACCGTAGACTTTCGATTGGTTGTCGGCTGTTACAGTAAGCGAAGCCTTCGTTACCGTGAGTGTTCCTGCAACAAGCGACAGGGCGTAGTTGTTATCGAGACCACCACTCAAAGTGATGGGGTACGTTCCAACATTCGAGGAGACTGTGCCGGTTGTGCTGATGGTGGGCGGTGTATCGATGCCTGCAGCATTATCGCTTCCGATGAAACCTGAATAAGTGAATGTCAGTGTCGGGAGTGCAGCACCGTAGACTTTTGATTGATTGTCGGCTGTTACGGTAAGGGTTGCCTTCGTTACCGTCAGTGTTCCGGCGACAAGCGACAGGGCGTAGTTGTTATCGAGACCACCACTCAACGTGATCGGGTAGGTCCCAACATTCGAAGAGACTGTTCCCGTTGTGCTGATGGTTGGCGGTGTATCGATGCCTGCAGCATTGTCGCTTCCGATGAAACCTGAATAAGTGAAGGTCAGTGTCGGCAGTGCAGCACCGTAGACTTTCGATTGGTTGTCGGCTGTTACCGTGAGGGAAGCCTTCGTAACTGTGAGTGTTCCCGCGACAAGCGACAGTGCGTAGTTGTTATCGAGACCACCACTCAATGTGATGGGGTATGTTCCAACATTCGAAGAAACTGTGCCGGTTGTGCTGATAGTTGGCGGTGTATCGATGCCTGCAGCATTGTCGCTTCCGATGAAACCTGAGTAAGTGAACGTCAGCGTCGGGAGCGCAGCACCGTAGACTTTCGATTGGTTGTCGGCTGTTACGGTAAGGGTTGCCTTCGTTACCGTCAGTGTTCCGGCGACAAGGGACAGTGCGTAGTTGTTATCGAGACCACCCGTCAAAGTGATCGGGTATGTTCCAACATTCGAGGAGACTGTTCCGGTTGTGCTGATAGTTGGTGGTGTATCGATGCCTGCGGCATTGTCACTTCCGATGAAACCTGAATAAGTGAACGTCAGTGTCGGAAGTACAGCACCGTAGACCTTCGATTGGTTGTCGGCTGTTACCGTGAGGGAAGCCTTCGTAACCGTGAGTGTTCCGGCGACAAGCGACAATGAATAGTTGTTATCGAGACCACCACTCAACGTGATCGGATAGGTTCCAACGTTAGAAGAGACTGTTCCGGTTGTACTGATAGTTGGCGGTGTGTCGATACCTGCCGCATTATCACTACCAACGAAACCGGTATAGTCGAAGGTCAAAGCTGGCAATGCCGCACCATAAGCCTTCGACTGGTTATCGGCCGTCACCGTTAGTGTGGCCTTCGCAACCGTAAGCGTTCCCGACGACGGTGTAAATGTATAGTTCTCATCTGTCGCACCTGCCACATTAACCGTAATGGGATACGTTCCCACCCCGGACGCACTCGTCGCTGTCGAGGAAGCAGTCGGCGGCGTCTGGATCACAGCAGCCGTTTCACTATTCACAAAACCGGTATAGGTGATCGTAAACGTGGGATTATTCGAACCATAAACCCGCAACTGATCATCCGCCTTCGCGGTCAATGCAATCTTCGTGATCGTTAGCGTTCCTGCATTATAAGTGTTGAATGAATAGTTAGCAGCCGCACCACCCGAAACCGTGATTGGATATGTTCCTGCATTCGACGACTGAGTACCCGTCGTGCTGATGCCTGGCTGAGTTGTAAATACTGCCGATGTCTCACTGTTCTTTAAACCAGTGTAAGTGATCGTCAGCGTGGGATTCACCGTAAAATAAGGGCGACTATGATTATCTGCCGTCAACGTCAGCGGCGCCTTACTGATCGTTAATGTTCCGTTTTGATACGTGAAGTCATAATTATTATCGTTTCCACCGGAAACAGTGATCGCAACACCACCAACACCAGTCGTATTGCCTGCCGTTGTCGAGATAGTCGGAGGCGTATCGAGTACCGCCGGCGTATCGCCATTTAGAAATGTCTGGTATGTGATCGTCAGCGTCGGATTGGCATCACCGTAAGCTCTTGTTTGGTTGTCGGCCTTCACAAGAAGCGATGCTTTCGTGATCGACAGCGATCCATTCACACGCGATATTGAATAGTTCGTAGAAGTACCGCCTGTTACGGTGATCGTATACGAGCCAACGCTTGTAGTCTCATCTACCGAACCAACGCTCACACTCGGTTGAGACAACAATGCTGTCGATGTTTCACCGTTTTGAAAACCCGTGTAATTCAATGTCAGTGTAGGATTTACGTCGCCGTACACTTTTGTTTTGTTCGCCGCGGTAATGGTTAGTGGTGCAGGAGTGATCGACAACGTGCCCGTTGCCGGCGTGAATGTGTAATTGTCATCAAGGGCGGAGGTAGTCACGACATTGATGGTATAACCGCCCGGCACCGAGTTGTCATTTGATGTAGGCGTTGCAACAGGCGGCGAATCGATAACCGAGGCGTTGTCGGAGAACTTGAATCCCGTGTAGCTGATCGTAAAGGTCGGGTCGGGATAGCCATAAAACCTCGTTTGATTATCGGCCTTCGCGGTGAGCACGGCCTTGTTGATGGTGAGGTCGAAGTTTTGTGTCGATGCCTGTGAGTCGAATGGATCGTTGACCTCTATAATAATATTGAAGACGCCGGCGGCGGATGGCGTACCACTCAGTGTCGCGGTCCCATCATGATTGTCGGTAAGCGTGAGGCCTGGAGCTCCGGAATTCAGGGTTATGTCAACCGGCCTGGGCCAGGTGTCGGTAGTGATATCATAATTGTATGAAGCGCCATAGGTGCCGGTATCGGCGCCCTGCGCGACGGGATCACTATTAATAGTGGGTTGCGCAAATGCACCAATTGCCAGGAACAGTCCAGCAAGTAAGACCAGGGCACGGGTGGCCACATACCACCGCCTGTGAAAATGTCTGTTAAGGCCAACTTTCAACATCACTTCCGAAAAATTGGGGGGAAAAGACTCGAAATTTACGATTTTTACACGCTTACAGTTTACTCTATAATTAATTAATGTTCTCTAATTCAGGCCCGTATCTCGTCCTGGAGCTCATTTTCTGGGCCTCCCTCGGTATCGTTCTCTACACGTACGTGGGCTACCCAATAATCCTTGGAATACTGGTCAAAATCAGGGGAGATCGTAAGGTTTCCCTGTATTCCGATGAAGAACTACCCGGGATCACCCTACTTGTGGCTTGTTACAATGAGGCAGACATCCTTGAACAAAAGATCCAAAACACTGCCCGTCTCGACTATCCCGTTGATAGGAAAAACTACTGGTTTGTAACCGACGGATCGACCGACAGCAGCCCGGAAATAGTTCGAAAACACGCTGGATTCGAGGTTTTTCACGAAAATGCACGAAAAGGCAAGAACGCCGCCGTAAACCGGGTCATGCAGATGGTCAAAACCCCCATAGTTGTCTTCTGCGATGCCAATACAATGCTCAACCGGGAAGCTCTGAAGCTGCTCGTGAGGCACTTTAAGGACCCAAAAGTGGGCGCCGTGGCGGGCGAAAAGCGAGTAATGCAGGGCGATAGTGAGAATGCGGCCGCGTCGGGTGAGGGGGCATACTGGAAATACGAATCGTTACTCAAAAAATGGGACTCGCAATTCAATACGGTCGTCGGCGCTGCCGGCGAGTTGCTGGCCGTTCGAACGGAGCTTTATGAGGAGGTGCCACCCGGTGTCTTCATCGAAGACTTTCGTTTGTCGATGAACATTGCGAAAGCCGGATATCGCGTGGTATACGAACCCAATGCCTATGCAATGGAGACTGCATCGGCTTCAATAGCCGAAGAGAAGAAAAGAAAGGTGAGGATCTCTGCCGGTGGACTTATCGAAGTCGCACACTTCGTTGGCTTACTTAACATTTTCAAGTACAGGTGGCTTTCGTTCCAGTATGTATCGCACAGGATGCTGCGATGGACGGGGGCGCCGCTCGCGCTGTTACTATTATTGATCACGAACGTGTTGTTATTGGAGTATCCATTCTTTCAGATCACCGCGGTATTGCAGGCTCTATTCTATTCGATCGCTATCCTCGGATACTTTTTGAAAGACAAGAAGATCCCGCTGAAAATATTATTCGTTCCCTATTATTTTCTCTTCATGAACGTCTCGGTGTACCAGGGATTGGCGCGACTGATGAAGGGGAGTCAGACTGCGGTTTGGGATAAGGCTAAACGCGCTTGAGTGCTGCGTAGATCTCCTGGACAGAATTCTCCCAGGTGTGCGAACGTGCGGTAACAATACGCTGATGTTTTAGAGCTGCATCATTTTCCGCCAGGGCCTTCGTGATCTGTTCAATATACTCAGCCGGGGTCGAAGCAAGGTAAGTTTCTTTGGCGAAGATCTCCATCGCCCTGGTGTTTGTTGCTACCGTGGGTTTACCCATGGCGAGGTATTCATCGATCTTTCGTGGATAGTTACCGATCGTGAGCTGGTTGATGGCCTGGGGATTAATGCAGACATCAAAGTACCTGACATAGGCTGGAAGCTCTTCCGGTCTTTTTTTTCCGGGAAAGAAAACATTCTTCAACTCATGAAGTTTCGAAGCTTTGAACGCGTTGTCTTCGGGACCCACCAATACAATATTCCATTCCGGTTTTTTCGTAGCGATCTCCACAAGCAAGGGAATATCCAGTCGCTGCGAAGTCAGGTTGCCTACGTAGCCTATTATCGGCGACTTGATGTTGTTGAGGTCGGCGGGTCTTTCTTTGATCAGTGCCTCGTCGAACATATCGACTTCGCAACCCTGGCCGACGTAAAATGATTTCTTATTGTATTGAGATCCGTAGTCTGCGAGATACGTGGAGTTAGCGACGATGACATCAGAACTTCGAATAAGCTTTGGTTCGAGACGTTTGCCGTGCTTCGCGAAATAGGGTTGTACGATCAGGTAATCGCGTATATAATAACAATAGATACTGGGCTTCAGCATCTCTTTCAGGAAGAAGCCGCCGAACATATAGTTATCGTTGAACAAGATGATATTCTGAAAACCAAGCTTTTTGGCGGCGCCATTGATAGATCTCGCAAACCTGCTGTTGTTGCGGCGATTGAGAAAATCGTAAAGGAACGACGAACGTGTCCAATTGATGGACTCTGCCAGGAAATCGGGTGTTAGGTTCCAGATGTTGTCTTCAACCTGGCGAAGCCCGCTGTCTTTGTGGTGGATTACCTTTAAGAACCGTTGTGTCTTTTCGTCTTTTCGTTTGCGATAACGTGTGATGCGGTCGAGTGGAGGGTTGACATACAAAACGCGGTTGCTCTTCGCAAACTCTTTCGCGATGTTCCGGGCATTGCTGCCGATCTCAAAATCCCAGGACTGGAGGGCGACGATGACGATGTCGCGGTCTTTCATAACCGCAAACTAACTAAAATAAATAAGGCCGCAATTGGCGGCCTTATGATCAAAATAAGTCGTGTCGACTACGCTTTCTTACCGAATACTTCCACGGTAGCTTTTTCATTCGACTTCTGACGAGTATCGTACCAGAACGTCACCTTTTCGATGATCCGGTCGTTACCTTTCAGATCGATCACTCTGCCGTCGTTCTCAGGTGTTACAACATCTGGGAATGTGATGTCCTGCTTGTCACCATTTGCGAAGTGGACGGTTGCTTTATGCATGTTCAATGAACCGTTCTTCACAGTGATCTTCAATTGAGTGAATGGTTCTTTGCCGTTAAGCGTAACCACGTCATGATCGAGCGTGTAGTCTACAACACGAGAACCCAGGCTTGTCCAGCCTTTCAACAGGTCGTTAGCCTGACCGTAAGAGAAATTAGCAGTTGCTACAAAGAAAAGTGCAACCGCCGCGATAATCAATCTATTCATTTTCATAGCACTTTTATTTTGGTTGGTTATTTTTTTCGTTTTAAAAACCCTGCAGCTCCTGAACGAACAGTGTGTGGTTCGGGAAACTACAGGGTCACCAGAAGGCACGATGATCAGTGATCACCGTTCGGTTCGGTTAGCTCTTAGCCGAGATCTTTTTCAAGTTCAGCGATACGAGCTTCAGCTTCGGTCTTGCCCAATGAGAGCGAAAGTTTATAGAGTTCCAAAGCTTCACGCTTGGTCTCTTTCTTCTTCTTCGGAGCGAAGTGGGTTCTTTGAGCTGCGGTTTCGAGCGCCTGTGCCTGTGCATAGTACAGGTTAGCAGTCTTGATACGTGTTTGCTCATTGATGTCCTTCACGAGACTTTCGAGAGAAGCAATGTCTTGCTCACGCAGTTTCACCGTTTCATCACGCAAAGTGAGAGTCGAGTCTTTTGAAGCGATGTTGGAAGCAAGCTTTTTATTCTCAGCACGCATGTTCTCGATCTCTGATTGAAGAGCGAGCAATTCCTGCGAGCGAAGTTCAAGATCAGCTTTCAGTCTCTTGAGTGCAGTTGCAGAAGCGCTTTTCGCGTTCTTCACGTTCTTCTCCAATTCAGCTACTTTGGTCTTAGTCTCAGTAATATGGTTGTTGATATCCTTCAACCTTTTGATATAATCGGTATATGAAGTTCCCTCAACCATCTCCGTGCGCAATGCCTG
>CAZBCP010000012.1:0-4033 GCA_964490505.1 uncultured Ohtaekwangia sp.
TTCATCCTGAGCCAGGATCAAACTCTCCATAGTATTAATCTTTAATGAGATGTTACTCTCACCGATCAGCTCTCACAATCACGTAGTGATCATCGAAAGCCTCTCTATGTCGTTGATCTCGGTCTCATCTAATCTTTGTCCAAACCCTCTTCACAGAGGGTCTTCCTTAAAGAATCGACTCATCGTACTCCTCTATCGAAGTACAACGGGTCCGCTATCAGTCATTCACTCAATGAACGTTGCGCCCCCATATTTCCGGGAGCACCCGTGGTTCTGAACATCTTAAACCTTCAAAACCTCCCAAAATCCGTTGATTTTGGGTTTTCCCCTCAAAAGGGAGTGCAAATATAGGGGGTGAGTTTGTAAGTGCAAACTCTGGTGAAAAAGAATTTTACTGATTTTGGGCCGCTGAATGGGTTTTCGCAGCTTTCCAGGGGTCCCGCTACGCGGGACGGGCCCTTTTAAAGATGGGCACCGTGCTGCACGGCTCCCCATACATCACACTCGCAGCCACAGAACTAAGCTGCGACGTAGCCTCAACATACGCCGACACCGGAACATGCACATCACTACACCCCTTCACCACAACCTTCGCTCCCCTGTATTGTTCCCAATCGATCGATAACAATTGCTCATGAAATAATTCCTTCTCCATCTCATCAACACCGCCAAAAAAGATCCGCTTCGCATAAGGTTTCAGCGCAACAGCAAGCAACATATAAGCCCACGTAGGCACTACAGCATCCGCCGTGCAAACAATACTAACCAACTTATCCTTATACTCAGACCACGGATAATCCTTCACATGCTCACGAAAATCTTTCTCGCGAAGGATCAATCCCTGGAACAAATGATCCTTAATGTCATAAACCACACGCTCGCCTGGAACATGAAGTTTCTCAAGGTCGAATGTTATCAGGGAACTGTTGGCTACGCGATTGACGATTTCCATGGTGCTAGGTGCTGAGTGCTAGGTGCCGGTCTTTGCTAGTCAAACACTATACGAGGGATTTTGGTTTTTTTGCAATGAAGTCTTTCAAATACAAAGGCTCGAAATCAGCAACGTCCTCGAACCTCTTCTCTTTATAAGAAGCAAACGCGAGCTCGCCCATCCACTCGGCCGAGGGGAAAATGTTGTCAACAAAAACAGCGTTGGGATGAATGATCGTGCTCTTACATTTTTCTGCACCGTTACCAAAGAAATAGACCTTCTTGTAATTCAAGATTTCAGCATAAGAAGAAGCATCGATAATGCGGGCACTCGTCGTTTCTATAACATCAAGCTTTTCATTAAAGAGCATGGTGTAGACTTCCATTCGGCGCGCGTCGATCATGGGACAGTAAAGGTGCTGGGTGCCGGGCCTGCCTGTCCGGTAGGCAGGTGCTGGGTGCGTGGCAGTGAGTTCCGATCTCGCCTGCAGTGCCATGATCATGAGTGAGTTTATAGAAATCAAAGGAACTGAAAGCGCATAACAGATACCCTTCGCGGTAGCAACGCCAATACGCAATCCAGTATAAGAACCAGGACCCGATGAAACAGCAACAGCATCGAGCTTGTCGGGATGCTCCTTTAAGATCTTGTCGATCATAACAGCAAGAAGACTCGCTGCAGTATTAGGTGTGTGGTTGATCTCGAATGCAAGCAGCTTTCCTTCATGATGAAGAGCCGCCGACGTTACGGTTGTAGATGTTTCAATGGATAAGATGCGTGCCATTGCTTAGCGTGATCCCGCTGCGTTCTGATCAAAGCTCAGCTTCATGCTTACGATGCGGGATGACATTACTGTGGCAACAACATCTTCTTATAACCGGGCTCATTTGCCAGCGTCTTCAATGCCTCGAGTATTTCAGGATCGCGATCGATCGATGCCTCCGCCTGGCCTGCATTCAATCCATAATGGAACGCAATCTCCATTTCAAGTAAAGAAGAGATCTCCTTCCTGAATGTCACGAAATCGTTCTCGCGATTCGCAGCAATACGCGTCTTAAGATCATTGAGGCTCGCGCTCAGCTCACCATAATATTTTTCGTTCTTCGCTGCCGCAATCAGGTCGTCAGCGCGTTTCTCAAGAGCATCAGAGTATTCAAACTTTTGCGTCTTTACCCAGGCTACAAACTTATCGTATTCCGCATCCGACAAACGGAAACCTTTTAAGGAAGTCGGCGCTGTATTCGCCGCGCAATACCACGAGGCATACTCGAACAATAACCCTGATGTAAGCAACTCCGACGCCATCGAACCAAAAGTTTCAGGCTCCACCTTAACATCCGGATCGAGACCGCCGCCGTCGAAAACCTTTCTGCCATGAGTAGTCTTGAACTCTACCTTCATCGAATCCGCAACGCGATCAACAGAGCCATCGGTATGACGATGTGTGTAATCCAATGCCTGTATGCAACGTCCACTCGGTATATAATACTTTGCTGTTGTTACCTTCAACTGCGCATTGTATGCAAGCGGTCTCGTGGTCTGGACTAATCCTTTTCCAAAAGTGCGTTCGCCAATCAACACAGCACGATCATAATCCTGCAACGCGCCAGCCACGATCTCCGCAGCCGAAGCGCTTCCCCCACTCGTAAGAACTGCAAGCGGGATCTCTGTATCGACGGGCTCATTGAGTGTTACATAAGTCTTATTCCAATCGGCAGCTTTGCCTTTTGTCGAAACCACCTCTTTATTTTTTGGAATGAAGATGCTCACGATATTGACGGCTTCATAAAGCAAGCCACCTGGATTATCTCTTAGATCCAGCACGAGTTTCTTTGCGCCACTGCTCTTCAGTTTCACAACGGCTTCTTCAACTTCTTTACCTGCGCCCGGTGTAAAGTCATCGAGCTTGATATAACCGGTTGTTGCGTCGATCATACCGGAATAAACAACGTTCGTGATCTTGATACGCTCCCTGAGTATCTTGAACTTGATATCATCTTTCACGCCGGGGCGATGAAGAACGATCTCTACTTCGGTTTTGGGTTTGCCTTTCAACGCGGCGCTAACAGCACTTGAAGGTTTACCACGCATGTCGTGTCCATCGACCGACACAAACTCGTCGCCAACTCGTACGCCGGCGCGGTAAGCGGGAAAGCCCAGGTATGGATGAGTAACAACGGTCTTATTATTCACAATGCCGATGAGTGCGCCGATGCCTGCGTACTGACCGGTTGTTTGAATGCTGAATGATTCAGACTCGTCTTCGGAAATATAGACTGTGTACGGATCGAGATTCTCGAGCATGCCATTGATGCCCTGGTCGATCAATTTTTTCGGGTCAACATCGTCGACGTAATACGCGTTGACTTCTTTGAACAACGTGGAGAAAATGTCGAGACTCTTAGCGATCTCGAAATACTTTTCAGCGGGAGGAGCTGCAAAGGCAAACAGGACAACGGCTGATACCAGCACCAACATCAATCTTTTTCTACCCTTCTTCATTTTTTAATGAACTGATCTTTTGAATAGTACCAAGAACTTTTTGCTGGAACGTCTCGGAGGGGAGTATCGTCTTCGCAGTATAAATATACGCAATGAGAAATTTGGGAGAATCAGGAAAACCTGACTTATTCAGGCGGTAGGCTTCACGGAGCCTTCTCTTAATTGTATTTCTATCGACAGCTTTTTTGAACTGGCGTTTAGGAACCGAAAAAAGTACCTCGTTAACGGTGCTGTCCTGGTCAGGGTGAGGGAGATATAGCACCTTAAAAGGATGAAAATAAAAAGAGGAACCCTTGTCGAAGAGTTCCCGGATCCAAATCTCTTTGGAAAGCCTTTCTTTTTTTCCAAGCGAAAATCTGCCCATAGACGGTCTACAGGCCAATTTGTTGCCTGTACTTATTACTTGCTCTTGAATGTCTTCTCGTCAGAAACCGTCAGTTTCTTCCTTCCTTTTCTGCGGCGGCTTGCCAATACGCGGCGGCCGTTGGCAGTGGCCATTCTTTCACGAAATCCGTGCTTGTTTTTTCTCTTCCTCCGTGATGGTTGATATGTACGTTTCATGACTTTCTATTTACTTCTTCCAAAAGGGCTGCAAATATG
>CAZBCP010000013.1:0-802198 GCA_964490505.1 uncultured Ohtaekwangia sp.
GGCAAAAACACTAGTCTGTCCTGGATATACTTTATAGCTGGGAACGAATCCCATTTCAGCGTTATAATTTTTATCGATCACGTAGCTGCCGAGCGTGAAGTTGAACTTGCGAACATTGTAAGAACCGAATAGTCCGCCCGAACCGGTCTTATCGCTCTTCAGGGGATCGAATACTTTCGAAGCATAACCACTTAAGCTCCATTTATTGTCGAAGCTCAAAAGTTCGAGGTCGGATGTAAGCACGCGATTGAATTTATTGATCACCCGATCGGCACCTTTTTGCAGGAATATGCTTTCGTTGAAGAACCTGGTGGTGTCGCCGGCGCCAACGCCAAGCGACTCTTTGTCGGCATACGTCACTGCGAAGTTCGACTGTCTCCAAAAGTTGCGCTGGATTGTTGCTACCGAATAGTTCTGCGCAGGCAAACCTTTCGATAGCTGCTCGCTGGTCTGCATATTCATAACATTCATCCGCCATTTGGGATTGATCGATCCGCTTAATCGCGCGCCGTATTGTATCGGCACACGCACATACAATCCATCATTACCTTTCACAAGGCCGATGCGTCGCGAGAAGAATGTTCGTGCGGGAGGAAACCCGGCTTGCGCCATCAGGTCGCTGTTTTCGAGAAAGAATGTTCTTCGTTCAGGATAAAGGAATTCGAAACGCGTAAGGTTGATCACCTGCTGATCGACCTCCACTTGCGAGAAGTCGGGGTTTACCGTTAGGTCCAGGTTCAGCGAAGGAGTTACACTTACTTTCGCATCGAAGCCGACCTGCAGCTCTTTATCGTTTTGAATGGGACTAGCTTCTTTGTCTTGCGTGAGCCTTCCCGCCACAAAGGGAATGATCGAAATGTTTGTATGCGCCGGCGGGATCGGATCGTCCCAAACCAACTGCCCGGAGTAGGCAAACGTGCCGGTCGGAAACTGGATCGGTGTGTGTATCCAGGCCGACTTATGATTTCTTTTTTTATCGAGACGATCAAACGAGATGTTCCATTCTTTCAGATCGCTCTTATACCGGAAGCTCTTGAAAGGAATTGCTGCTTCGGCAACCCAACGATCTTCATATTTTACAACTTTCGAATACCATTTGTTGTCCCAATAGATATTCCATGAATCTTCGTTAGCTCCACCGGTCGCGATCGTTCCTTCCATTTGAACACCGGCAGGTGTAAGTACAAAGAAGAATCCATTGAGCCTGTCGTTGTAAGGCCCGATGTTCATACCAACGTTGTCGTTCCGATCGTAGTCGAAATCACGCCGCAGCGAATTGATGACATCGCGCGATGAATCGTCGTAGCAGACAAATGAGAAATAGAGAAAATGATCGTCGAACGTAAGACGAGCTTCAGTCTGGTACGGAGCTGCTGCCGAATCTACCGGGAAATTCAAATACCAGTTCTCGGCAACGTCGGCGGTCTCCCAATCGGATTCACTCAGGATGCCGTCGAGCTTTATTTCACCGGTGGCTCTTTTGATGTGGACCTGCGTGGCGGGCCGGTTCTGTGCCGCCAGGGAAAAAGTAACCAAAAACGATAGGAACGAAATGAGGGATTTCATTTGAGGGTAAAAAAATCGCCCCTAAAAATACCGCTTTAAACCGTTGGTCTTGTTAATTAATTCTAAATTCAGACGGACTACGATATTAGACGTATGAAAAACATCCTTACCCTTGTCGCATTACTGTTTACAACTTTAGCCTCTGCGCAACATGTTCCAACTTTCGAAGAAGTGATCTCGCTTCGGGCGGTGAACGGGCTCACCATGTCACCCGATGGTAAGAACATAGTCTTTAGTGTTACATCAACAGATTGGAACGACAATCGTTTCGATACCGAGCTGTGGATATCGAAAAATGGAGCAAAGCCTTTTCAGTTAACCAACACAACGAGGAATAACAGCAACGGCGCTTCCTTCTCACCGGATGGCCAATGGATCGCGTTCCTTGCCGACCGCGGAAATAAATCACAAATACATGTGATGCGTGTTGATGGTGGCGAAGCACGTGCGCTGACGAAAGAAGAAGAAGGTATCACGAGCTTCGAATGGCATCCATCCGGTTCGAAGTTCATCGTGTTAAAGCCAGAATCGGATAAAGCGAAGAAAGACCGTGAAAAGAAATTCGGAGCATACGAGACCGACGATAAAGAATTTTCTTTGTCACATCTCTGGAGTCTCGACTTCAAACCGGACATGCTCGATCCATCGGAGATGCCGTGCTACGAAACAACCGATTCGTTGAAAGTGAAAGCAGGCTGCATTGAGCTGCCGAAACTCACTCGTCTTACTGAAGGAAAATTCACCGTGGTATATTTTTCTGTTTCTCCCGATGGTAAGATGGTAGCATTCAATCATCAACCCGATCCGTTGATCAATTCAGGAGTGCGTTCAGATATTTCTACACTCGATCTGGGTGATAAAAAAATAACAGCCCGCGTCACCAATGCGAGCTCGGATAATTTCGAAGACTGGTCACCCGATTCGAAGGAGATCCTTTATTCTTCCAGCGGAACGGATACGACCTCGAATTTTTATATGAACTCGAAAGTGTTCGTGATCAATCTCGATTCCAAAGTCTCGCGACAGATCGCAAAAGACCTCGATGAGAACATAGGCGGCATGAGATGGAAGCCCACGGGTATCTACGCATCGGTATGGAACAAAACCAAACGTCCGTTGTACAAGATCGACCCTAAAACGGGAGCTCATTCGGTCTATCTCAACACCCCGGAGCAGATCTTCAACTTCACCTTTTCAAAAGCCGGCGACAAAATGGCCTTCGTTGGAAGAAATGGAAATCAGCTGAACGAAGTCTTTGTCGGGACCACGAAGATCACCGATATGACCTCGCAGATCTCGACCTGGAAAGTCGCACAAAGCGAAGTCATCAGTTGGAAGAGTAAAGACGGAGCGACGATCGAAGGTGTGCTCCACAAGCCATCGAACTACGATGCTTCGAAGAAATACCCATTGCTTGTTATCATTCACGGTGGACCAACCGGCATCGACACACCTACGCCCGTTCCTGGTTATGTTTACCCTGTGCTTCAATGGCTGGACAAGGGAAGCCTGGTGTTGCGTGTGAATTATCGCGGGTCCGCGGGTTATGGCGAAGCTTTTCGTTCATTGAACGTCAAGAATCTTGGTGTAGGCGACGCATGGGATGTCCTCTCGGGAGTCGACTATCTCGATTCCAAAGGAATGATCGATAAATCGAAGATGGGCTGTATGGGATGGAGCCAGGGCGGATACATTTCTGCGTTCCTCACAACGAATACAGATATCTTTAAAGCTATCTCTGTCGGAGCCGGCATCTCGAATTGGGTAACGTACTACGTGAGCACCGACATCCACCCATTTACCCGTCAGTATTTGAAAGCCACACCCTGGAGTGACGAAGAGATCTATAAGAAGACTTCGCCAATGACTAACATCAATAATGCGAAGACGCCTACGCTCATACAACACGGTGAATTCGACAGGCGAGTTCCCATCTCAAATGCCTACGAGCTTGTGCAAGGCTTGCGCGACAAAGGCGTACCCAGCGAGCTTATTGTGTATAAAGGATTCGGTCATGGGATAACAAAGCCCAAAGAAAGACTTGCGGCCACCACACACAATTGGGATTGGTTCAACAAATATGTCTTCGGAGACAAATAACCAGAAACTAGAAACTAGAGACTAGAAACTAGAAATCAGAAACAAACTTATTACCATGAGAATATTAATCGTCCTACTACTGATCGCCACCACAACCTTCGGCCAAACCAAAAAACCGATCGTTGCATCAGACTTAATGAAGATCGCTACCACCAACCAGATCCAGATCTCTCCCGACGGATCGAAGGCTGTGTTGGTCGTTAACCGGAAAGCCGTCAAGAACGATAATGAATATTATTACACTCGTCACCTGTACGTGCTCGACCTCGCAGGAAAAGAAGAACCTCGTCAGTTGACATTTGGAGACCGATCAGACCTTTCTCCGCAATGGTCGCCCGATGGAAAGACCATCGCCTTTACGAGAGCCGATGGCGACAAGACACAGATCTGGTTATTACCTGTAAATGGTGGTGAAGCACACGTACTCACGAAGTCAGAATACGGAGCTTCGAATCCAAAGTGGTCTCCCGATGGAAAAAAGATCTTATACTCTGCTTCGATACCGCAGTATGCTATCGAAGGAAAGACAACGTGGAACTACGAGCGCCCCGGACGAACTCCCGGCGACGAGCCGAACTTCAAGAACATGAAGGCCGACGAGAAGAAGAAAGTTGCCAACAGTCCCGACGGAAATCTTACGGAAGTACGTGCGTGGCTAGCGAAGAATGCGAGCGACGGCAATCCGCGTGTTCTCAACCGCCAGGACATCCAGGCAGAGCTCAATCTTCAGCCCGATGAATCATTCAACCATCTCTTCATAAAAGAGATCAATGATCAGCCTGCCGTTCAGTTGACAACCGGCTTACAGGATTTCAACAACGCATCGTGGTCGCGCGATGGAAAAACGATCATCTGCGATTCGCGAGTTTACGAGATCCATCCCGATAGAGAAGCCGATTCCGATATCTGGACTATCGATGTGGCTTCGAAAGCAGCTAAGCAATTGCTGAAGTGGCCCGACTATTCACTCAGCGCTCCACAATATTCTCCCGATGGAACGATGATCGTATTCGGAGCAAGCACAACGAAAGGTCGTGGCTATGCACAAAACCAGATCGCTACGGCAACTTCTGCCGGAGCCAATCCTACGATCGTCACCACCTCGCTCGATCGCGACGCGGGCAACACAACATGGTCTGCAGATAGCAAGAACATTTATTTCTCTGCACAAACAGAAGGAGATATCCCGATCTACAGCGTTCCCGCGAAAGGCGGAGCGTTAACGAAAATTGTCGGTAACGATTCTGGTGTGAATGATTTCGATGTGTCGGGCGATAAGATCGTAGCCGCGATCACCGAGACTCGCAACCCATGGGAAGTTTATTTATTGAGCGCGAAAGATCCAAAGTCGATCAAACAGATCACCAAACTAAATGAAGAATGGCTGAAAGAGCGCACTATAATTTCTCCGAAAGAATACTGGCTCGATCGCCCCGATGGAACGAAAGTTCAGTATTGGGTTATGGAACCTGTTGGCAAAAAGGATGGAACGAAGTATCCTACTATTCTCAATATTCACGGCGGTCCCGCAGCAATGTGGGGTCCCGGTATCTTCTCCATGTGGCATGAATATCAGCTCGAAAATGCATGGGGTTATGGCCTTGTTTATTGCAATCCACGCGGAAGCGGTGGCTATGGCGATAAGTTCAAGAGAGCAAACTTCAAGGATTGGGGCGTTGGTCCTGCCGGCGACATCCTCGCCTCGCTCGACGAGGCAATGAAGAACAACTCATGGATCGATAAAGACCAGTTGTTTGTAGAAGGTGGCAGCTATGCAGGCTATATGGTTGCGTGGATCGTTGGTCACGACAATCGCTTTAAAGCTGCGAATGCACAACGTGGCGTGTATGAACTGTCGACGTTCATGGGAGAAGGAAATGCATGGAGGCTTGTGCCCGAACACTTTGGCGGATATCCATGGGAGAAAGAAACGCGCCAGGTGCTTGACTTCAATTCACCGTTGACTTATGTGGATAAGATCAATACCCCGTTGCTGATCATTCATGGAGACCAGGATCTGCGTACGGGTGTCATTCAGTCGGAGACTTTATACAAGAGCCTCAAGATCCTTAACAAACCTGTTGAGTATATCCGTTACCCGAAAGAAGGCCACGAGCTTACACGCAGTGGTAATCCGGGAAGAATGATGGATCACATGCTGAGAGTTATCGAGTTTTTTGAAAGGTATGCGAAGCATCCGGCCCCTGCAGCAGGAACGAATTAAGCAACATAAAGCACTAACCCTTTCAGGTATTCACCTTCTCTATGATAGATGGAAACAGGATGGTCGGCAGGTTGACTCAAATGTTGAAGAACTTTGATCTCACGACCAGACTGGATAGCTGAGGAGACAACAGTGTCATAGAACAGTTGCCTGTCTACAACTTGCGAGCATGAAAAGGTAAAGATGATTCCCCCACTCTTTACCTTTTTTATTGCCTCGAAGTTCAATCGCTGGTATCCCTTCATTGCCTGGTGCTTCGAATCTTTATGCTTCGCAAAAGCGGGTGGATCGAGGATGATCAGGTCGTAAACTCCTTCTTTGCCTTTCAGGAAATCAAAAGTGTCTTCCGCAAAGCATTCGTGTTGCGACGGATCGAAGCCGTTGAGCTGAAGATTCTTCCTGCACAATTCGACGGCGCGTTCCGAAGCATCGACTGAATGGACCAGCGCGGCTCCAGCTTGAGCTGCATAAACCGAAAAACCTCCGGTGTAGCAAAAGGTATTCAGCACAGTTCTGTTCATCGCATAGCTAGCCAGCAACATCCTGTTCTCACGCTGATCAAGGAAGAATCCAGTCTTCTGCCCTTCCTCCCAGTCGACAAAGAACTTATGGTTGTGTTCTTGTATGGTATGGGGAACAACACTCATTCCCAATAAATATTCTCCGCGTGTGTTTCCTCCAAGTTGATTCTTGTAATAAACAGCATTCACATTTTCTTCAAACACATCTTTGATTGCTTGCGCGATCGCCATACGATCTGCATGCATCCCATGCGAGTGAGCCTGGACCACGGCAACTCCATTATACATGTCGACGATCAAACCTGGAAGCCCGTCGCCTTCTCCATGCACCAATCGATGGGCATTCGTCATTGGATATTGGATATTAATATTCGCCCTTTGTCGCGCTGCTGTAGAAATCTTTTCTGTATAGAAATCGGGTCGTGGCGTTTGTTTATCGAAAGACAACAGGCGAACCGTAATGCTTCCCTTCTGGTGATGACCATGTCCAAGCACACCTCCGTCGGCATCAATTACCGTCACCCAATCACCGTCGGCTATTTCGCCCTCAGTTCTGTTAATAGCCCCTGAAAACAGCCACGGATGGCGCCTGAGGACCGATTGCTCCTTGCCTTTCTTCAGGATGATTTTGCCTTTAATTTTCATTTAAATGCAAAAATAAGGCATTTGGGAAACTAAACTCCGAAGGTTTTCGTACTTACCCTGTCCGCCGTAGTTTCAGCGTAGTCGGACTAAACTGACAAAATTTCACACTTTGTCGTATGGTTTGTGTTTTGCATGTAATCAATCAAGAAAACTAAAAGGAGAAGAGAAAATGAGAAAGTTCGCATCACTATTGTTGGCTGCAGTTATGGGAAGCGCTATGACCGTTGCCATTACCGGTGGATGGAAGAATGACAGTGAGGGAGTTCGCATCGAACACGTTAATAATGTACCCGTAGCCCAGGTCGGGTATAAGAAGAATGAGAAAGGCGAGATCGTTCCCCTCGACTTCACAGCTACCGCAGAAAAAGTAACGGCCGCCGTAGTCCACATCAGGTCTACGTCTACTGGCCATGTTACACAGAGAAATCAGAGGCAGGCAGATCCATGGGAGTACTTCTTCGGTCCAGGCGGACCGCAGCAGCAACGTGGACCTAGTATGAGCGCAGGCTCGGGTGTTATCATTAATGCCGATGGATATATAGTTACAAACAATCACGTGGTAGAAGGCGCCGATAAAGTCGACGTTACCCTTTCCAACAACAGGACATATCCTGCGGAAGTATTGGGTACCGACCCCGATACCGACCTCGCCGTGATCAAGATCAGCCAGAAGAATCTTCCTTCACTTGCGTTTGTCGATTCAGACCAGACAAAAGTTGGTGAGTGGGTTCTTGCAGTTGGAAACCCTTTCAACCTGAACTCAACAGTCACGGCTGGTATCATCAGTGCAAAAGGCAGAAACATTGGCATTATCAACAGCAATTCTTCCGACCAGGAAGCACAGCGTACCGCTATCGAATCATTTATCCAGACCGACGCAGCGATCAACCCTGGTAACAGCGGTGGCGCGCTTGTGAATGTCGAAGGCGGATTGATCGGTATCAATACAGCTATCGCAAGTCAGACCGGTTCATACAGTGGCTATGGCTTCGCAGTTCCTTCGAACATTGTGAGCAAGATCGTTGAAGATATCATTGGTTACGGTACTGTCCAGCGTGGCTGGTTAGGTATCAGTGTCACTACGGTAGGCTATGATCTTGTAAAAGAAAAAGATCTGAAGGTTGAAGACGGTGCGTATGTATCTGGATTTGCAGAAGGTAGCAAGAGCGCTGCCGAAGCTGCCGGTGTCAAAGAAGGCGACGTTATCGTTAAGCTCGATGATCATGACATCAGGACAAGCACAGCGCTGATAGAATACATCGGTCGTAAACGCCCGGGCGATAAGATCACAGCGGTCGTTGATAGGAACGGTAAGAAGCTGACATTCCCTATCACTCTTCGCAGCAAGACTGGTGGTACGGAAGCGGTTCGTCGTGAAACAAGTGAAGCAACAACAGCTTCACTTGGACTTAACCTTGAAGACATGGATAGTAAAGAACTTAAGCAACTCGATCTCGATCACGGTGTAAAAGTGAAAGAGCTCGAGAACGGGAAAGTGGCCAGGTACACCGATATGAAAGAGGGTTTCATTATTACCAGCATCGACAACACCCCGGTGAAGTCGGCAAAAGAGGCAAATGAGCTTCTGAAGCGTAAAAAAGCGGGTGAAACTATTCTTTTCGCAGGTGTTTACGAAGACTATCCCCGTGAGTATATTTATGCATTACGAATGTAATTTTAGTTAGTAAAAATTTATGAGGAGGCTGTTTAAGAAAGGACAGCGTGTACGCAGCAAGATCGATGGTAAAGTGATGGAAGTGCTGAGGTACATGAAGTCCAACCTGTTAGAGGTTAGATGGTTTGATCTCCAATCGAAAGAAGTAAGAACAAACCGCATCAAGGAAGATAAACTTTCAGACGCTGCTTAAAAGAAGCAGCCGATAGACTTGATGATAAAAACCCAATTGTTCCGATCAACTCGGGATGGTTGGGTTTTTGTGCGTTTTGACAGAGCGGAATCCTCAATAATCAAGGCTAGAGTCATTCATACCAGTTGTCCAACATTTTGTAAGTTACATTTTGTTACTTACAATTTGTAACTTACATTTGGGTATGGAAAAGCCCTTAAATCCCTTAAATCCCTTTCCGCTATACGGCTATTTCGGGCCGGAATACATTTGTGATCGCGAAAACGAGAAGGATGCCATAGTGTCCGCCCTTCGTAACGGTCGTAACATAACCTTATACGCACCGCGCCGCATCGGTAAGACCGCCCTCATCCACCATGTATTTCATCATCTGCCTAAATGGAACTGCGTTTATCTCGATCTCCAGGAGTCGTTCACTTTTAATGAGTTCACCAATTCGCTCCTGGCCGCCATCATTAATTCGATATCCGGCAACAAATCGCTGTTAAAGAAGATGCAGGATTGGCTGTTAACCTTGCGCCCAATCATGTCCGCCAACCCGCACTCCGGCGCCATCGAGCTCGAGGTGGACTTCAAATCAGAACAGCAACAGAGAACATCCCTCCGTGAAGCCCTTAAAATTCTCGATCAATACGGGCCCGGTGTCGTGGCGCTCGATGAGTTTCAGCAAATACATTCATGGGACATCGAGCCGTCATCGATCGAAGGATGGCTTCGATCGGAGATACAAGGCCTTAAAAATCTCCGGTTCCTGTTCGCAGGAAGTCAGCTTCATCTGATGTCGGAGATCTTTACCTCCGCGAAGCGACCATTCTATGCCAGCACTCAAAGCGTAGCAATAACAAAAATTCCAGCCGAAGACTATTCGGAATACATTCAGCAAAAATTCAAGGCACATGGCTATAAGATTGAGAAAGACGAGGTGTCCATGATCATTGATTGGGCCGACGGAAACACATATAATATTCAGTTACTATGTAATCGGGTGTTCTCTGCAGGCAGGAAAACTGTTTCGCCTGGGCTGATCGATCAGGCGATACTCGAGATATACGAAGGAAGTAAATTATCCTTCATATCACTCGGTAATTCCATGACGAAACATCAATGGAGGCTCCTGACAGCAATTGCCCTGGAAGGCAAAGTGTACCAGGCAACGGGCAAGGATTTTATTGCAAAATATGAACTCGGAACCAGCGCTTCTGTGTTGCGTGCCTTGAACTACCTCACGGAGCGGGAACTGGTTTATCAGTATGCCGACGGTGATGGAAAGAACTTTTATGAGATCTATGATATCGTTCTGATGCGCTGGCTTCAGAAAAAGTGACGTAGTCATCCCGCGTTCGACAACGGAAAGCGACTTTAACGCGTGAAAGAAGCGGGATACCTCATACGATTGGGAGTATTACCTTTGTACCCTTGAAAAAATTCGAAATACCTGCTTACTACCGATCCGCCATTACCGGCAAGATCAAAGAATCGCGAAGGATAAATGACCTTCGTAAGCAGGACTTTTCCCCAACCCTGCTCGACTTCGGTCCCGTTCAATTCTACCTCGCACGACACTTCGGATTTTGCTATGGCGTCGAGAATGCAATCGAGATCAGCTACAAAGCTCTCGAAGAAAACTCGTCACGCAACGTCTACCTTCTAAGCCAAATGATCCATAACCAGGAAGTGAACAACGACCTGCAGGATCGTGGCATCCGCTTCATCATGGACACCGACGGAGCACAGTTCATTTCGTGGGACAAGATCGGCAAAGACGACGTCGTCATCATTCCAGCTTTCGGAACAACCCTGGAGATCGAACACCTTCTCCTCGACAAAGGTGTTGAAGTTCAAAAATACAACACCACTTGCCCGTTTGTTGAAAAAGTCTGGAACCGTGCGGAGAAGCTCGGCAAAGAACAACACACGATTATCATTCACGGCAAGCCACGTCACGAAGAAACACGCGCAACATTCTCTCACAGCTCTCACAATGGACCGTCGATAGTTGTGAGTGACATGGAAGAAGCCCGCGCGTTAGGCGACTATATTATTGGAAGCAAAACCCGCGACGAGTTCTATCGCGAGTTTGCCGGCAGGTTCTCGAAAAGTTTCGATCCAATGAAGCACTTCAACAGGATCGGTGTCGTGAATCAGACTACCATGCTTGCAACGGAAACTCAAGCGATCGCGGACTTCTTCCGTCAACTGATGATCCAGAAATATGGCGAAGAGAATGTTCGCGAACACTTTGCAGATACGCGCGATACACTCTGCTACGCAACCAACGACAACCAGGATGCAACCTACGAGCTTCTCAACACTGACGCCGATCTCGCGATCGTAGTAGGCGGATACAACAGCTCTAACACCTCGCACATCGTGGAACTCTGCGAGCGCAAGTTTTCGACATACTTTATCAACTCCGAACAGGAGATCAAAACCCGCGACGAAATCCACCACTTCAACTATCATAATCGCGAAAGAGTAATTACCCATAGCTTTCTCCCTGATTTTGTTCCACCGCGTCCGGTGAAGATCATTCTGACAAGCGGAGCCAGTTGTCCGGATACCCTGGTCGACCGTGTGATGTTAAAACTGGCCGGTTTCTTTACCAATGTGCGTCCGGTAGATGACGTCATGTCGGCTTTTAAGTGATATTTGTATTTATGCGCGTTTTTATTCTCCTGACTTTCATACTCGGGTCTGCTTCATTGTTTGCCCAGGAAGTGACTGACAGCGTCACTCTTTTGGCCGATGAGGTTGTGGTAAAGGCATACAGAAGTGATCGTCCGCTTGCCGATGTTCCTGTAACTATTGGTGTGATCAACAACAAGGATCTTAACAGGTTTGGTCCGATGTCGTTGGTTACAACCGTAAATACAATACCCGGCGTTAGGATGGAGGAACGTTCTCCCGGCAGCTATCGCTTTTCGATCCGTGGAAGCGTGCTTCGATCGCCGTTCGGGATCCGCAACGTAAAATTCTATTGGAAAGGATTGCCCTTCACCGATGGCGGAGGCAACACCTATCTCAATCTTCTCGACATGACAACGATTGGGGGAATGGAGATCATAAAAGGTCCGGGTGCCAGTCTTTATGGAGCAAATACCGGCGGCGTAGTCCTGCTCAGTTCTCCTTCGATGAACCGGCAGCAGAGCTCATTTACAGTTCTTGGCGGTTCTTATGGGCTGTTCAGATGGTCGGCACAGTCGACATTGCCATTAGGCAATCGTTCTGTTCTGGAAGTTGGAGTATCACAACAAAGAAGCAGCGGTTACAGGCAACAGACGGCCCTCGAAAGACAGAATGTTCGGTTGAACTTCGACCAGGCTGTCGCAAACAAAGGCAAGTTGTCGTTGACATATCTCTTCGGCGATCTGAACTATGGAACGCCCGGTGGACTTAACGGAGTCCAGTACGATACCAACGCGCGAATGGCACGTCCAACCGTTGGACAAACGAAAGGCGCGATCGCACAAAAAGCAACGATATTTAATAAGACACATTACTTCGGCAGCTCGTATCAGCACGACTGGAACGAACACTGGTCTACCAGCATCGGTGCTTATGGTTCGTTCACAGATTTCAAGAACCCGGCAATAGCTAACTACGAACATCGCAAAGAAACGAACGTTGGTGGTCGCACCGAAACACAATACACTTTTGGTGAAGATCAGCAAAAGGGAAAAATTACTTTCGGAGCCGAGTATCAATTACTCACCGGGCCTGTTAGAGTTTATGACAATAATGGCGGGGCACCCGGTCAGCAAAGAACTCACGATCGTTTGAAGTCGAAAGCATTCTTCGCATTTGCGCAGGCCGAATTTCAACTGCCGTACCAGTTCCTTTTTTCGGCGGGAGGAAGTTTAAACTATCTCACGTACGATTTCAAACGCGTATCGGTTGAACCAAACATTGTCTACACGAGAAATTTCAAACCGGGATTTTTTCCACGTGTTGCGCTGATCAAGAAATTCGGAGAGAAGTTCTCAATCTATTCATCGGTGAGCGAAGGATTTTCCGCTCCAACACTGGCCGAAGTATTGCCATCGACAAGTGTTTTCAACACCACTCTTAATGCTGAAAAGGGACGGAGTATAGAATTAGGCATTCGCGGTAAGTTCTTCGACCAGATCAGGTTTAACATAACCACGTATGATTTCAGGTTGAAAGAAACGATAGTTGTTCGAAGCAATGAGAATGGACAGGATTACTTTGTCAACGCGGGTACTACTTCACAAAAAGGAATCGAGTCAACGATATCGTGGTCGCCATCGATCATTGATTTTGACAACGCCGATAGGGTACGTTCTGCATTCCGATTCTGGTTAAGCTATACTTATAACGACTATCATTTTCTTAACTATGTAAGTGGAGCAACTGATCTGTCGGGTAAAAGACTTACGGGTGTTCCTCCAACCGTTGTTGTTGGTGGCGTCGATCTCAAATTAGACGGATGGTATCTGAATGCGACAATAAACTATACCGATCACATCCCGGTTAACGATGCCAATTCGGAGTTTGCCCATGACTATAAAGTGGTAGCAGCGCGTGTTGGTAAACGTCTTGATGTTTGGAAGCTCAAAAATCTTGATCTCTTTATCGGGGTCGACAACGCATTTGATGAGAAATATAGTCTAGGGAACGACCTGAATGCCCTTGGAGGAAGGTACTATAATACGGCCCCTGGACGGAGCTTCTATGGGGGCATCACAGTGCCTCTTGGCGCTAATTGACACGGGGGAGTTACCTTTTGGTGGTTTCGGGATTAACTAGGGCTTTTGGACTAAAAACCCCTAATTTTAAGCTTTAATCTACACCCCAATACCAATGAAAACCGCATCAATCGTGCTTAGATCGGCAATTGCCGTATGCTTTGCCTTCGTTATGTCGTCCGCTTCGTGCGACCTTTTTGATAAGGTAGACGACGTTACTTTCGACGTTGTACTCGATCACACTTTCCATGCTGATGAGACCGACGAGGCTAGTGACGTTGACTACACGCTCATGGAAGTATTGGACGCAGCCGACGTAAATTCTGACTTTGCCAAATACAAAGACAAGATCAAATCGATCACAGTAACAAGCGTTACCTACGAGATCCAGAATTGCGAATACACGACTGTTGTAAGTGATGGTATTGTTGGATTCTCCTCAGTAAGCGCAAGCACAGCTTCTAAAGTTGCTTCGCTGAGTGTTGACAACCTCAAGGCTGCAGAAGGCCAGGTGAAGAATCTCGACTACAACCAGGCAGCTATCGATGAGCTTTCAAATCTTTTGAAGAACGACAAGAAGGCCAATGTATATTTCAGCGCTACGCTGAATGAAACTCCTGCGAAGTTTGATGTTAAAGTAACTGTGAAGGCAAGTATTACTGCTGACGCGCTTTAATAGAGCTCAGGAAAATATTTCGAATAGCCTCGGTCTTTACCGGGGCTATTTTTTTATGCTCTTCACGATCATCTCTGCATGCACACGCGAGTTCTCAATGAACCATTTGTTGGTTCGTAGTCCACCGCACACAACACCAGCGAGGTAAATTCCTTTAACGTTCGTCTCCATCGTGACCTCGTCGTAAACGGGTGTATGATCTTCATCGCTTTGGAACCTGATGCCCATCGATTCCATGAATTCGAACGGAGGCTGGTAGCCTGTCATAGCCAACACAAAATCATTTGGAATAGTAACAGCACCGTTGGGCGTCGAGATAACTACATCGTGCTCACGGATCTCTGTGAGTGTAGAATTGAAGTATGCCTTCACCGATCCTTCGTTGATCCTGTTTTCCATATCGGGCTTCACCCAATACTTCACGCTTTTGCTGAGCTCGCTTTCGCGGATAACCATAGTGACATCAGCACCCTTTCGATAAGTTTCGAGTGCAACATCGACAGCCGAGTTCGCAGCGCCCACAACGACGATACGTTGCGCGAAGTACGGATGCGGCTCGTCGTAGTAGTGTTTTACTTTAGAGAGATCTTCACCGGGGATATTTAATAAATATGGGCGATCGTAAAAGCCCAGGGCAAGCACGATGTTTTTGCCCTCGTATTTTGATTTTGAAGTGGTGACGTGAAAACGGTTGTTATTTTTTTCAACGCTTTCAACTCTTTCGTAGAGCTTGATATTCAAAGCATGCGACATCGCCACGCGTCTGAAGTATTCCAACGCTTCTGCGCGATTGGGTTTCGGGCCGTGAGAGATGAATGGAACATCGCCGATCTCCAGTCTATCGCTCGTTGAAAAGAAGGTCATGTTCAATGGGTAGTTGTAAAGTGAATTCACCAGGGCTCCCTTTTCGATGATCACATAAGAGAGCCCGGCCCTTTTAGCTTCGATCCCACAAGCAAGACCGATAGGCCCGCCACCCACTATAATCACGTCAACTTCCATGTCCGTAAAATACTATATTGCTATGTTATTTAAAGATGGTTTTTATGAAGATTAGCTTCCTTTTGCTCACTCTCATTTCATTCGTAGCAGTTGCTCAGCCCGAGATAACGATCGACGATCTCACAACTAAAAACACATTCGCTCAGAAGTCAGTTACAGGCATTCGCTGGCTGAAAGACGGCAAGTACTATACATCGATAAGCGATAATAAGGTCATAAAGTTCGATGTATCCACCGGCCAGGCAGTAGCAACCGTTTACGAAGGCGATCTCAAGATCGACGGATACTCATTCAGTGACGACGAAACGAAACTGTTATTGTCAACCAACTCCGAAAGCATCTACCGTCGTTCTTCGAAAGCAGATTTTTATATCTATGAAGTCGCCTCTAAGAAAACCCGCAAGCTTTCGAGTGGAGGAAAGCAATCGTACGCAACGTTCTCACCCGACGGCAGCAAAGTGGCATTTGCTCGCGATAACAACCTCTGGACAGTGAACGTCGCCGATCTCCATGAAAGCCAGGTAACAACCGACGGCGCCTTCAATAATATCATCAATGGAAGCACCGACTGGGTTTACGAAGAAGAGCTGTCCTTCGCACAGGCGTTCTACTGGTCGCCCGACAGTAAGAAGCTCGCATGGTATCGTTTCGACGAATCGAAAGTTCACGAATACAACATGCAGAAGTGGAACAGAGGCTCTCTTTACCCGACCGATTATCGATACAAATATCCAAAGGCTGGCGAAGCAAACTCGGTTGTCGAGATCTGGACCTACGACATTGCCGCGGATAAAAAAGTGATGGCCGACATCGGCACGGAAAAAGACATCTACATACCACGCGTAATGTGGACCACCAACCCGAATGTCCTCTCGGTTCGACGGATGAATCGCTTACAAAATACCCTGGAGATCCTTCACGTTGATGCTGCTTCCGGTCAGTCTAAAGTTATCCTTACGGAGAAGAGTGAGACTTATTATGATATCGATTACTCAGATGATCTAGTTTACCTCCGCGATGGTAAAAGATTCTTGTTGGCCAGCGAACGCAGCGGGTACAAACATTATTATTTGTGTAACGTGGATGGAACGGGCCTCACGCCAATAACATCAGGCAATTGGGAAGCTACGCAGTTCACCGGCATCGACGAAACCAACCAGATCCTGTATTATCTCTCGACAGAAGGAAATTATCTCAACCGCACTTTTTATTCGATAACATTCGATGGAAAGAAGAAAGTAAAGATGTCGCAAAAGGACGGACAGCATTCGGTGAACATGAGCACCGACACGCAATTTTATATCGACATGGTGAGCACGGCTACCGAACCGCTTACCGTTAGCTTGTATAGCACGAAAACCAACAAGCTTGTGAAAGTGCTTGAGAACAACGACGAGCTTCGCAAGAAGATCGTTGACTATAAGATCGTTCCGAAGGAGTTTTTCCAGTATACGGCAGCCGACGGATCTACGAAAGTGGACGGCTACATCATGAAGCCCGCAACGTTGGATGAGAATAAGAAGTACCCGGTGCTGGTATTTCAATACAGTGGTCCCAGGTCCAACAACGTTTCGAATAGTTTTGGTGGCGGATCGAATTTCTTCTGGCACCAGATGCTCGTGCAGAAAGGCGTTGTGGTTGCCGTTGTTGATACACGCGGCACGGGAAGTCGCGGCGAGAAATTCACCAAGCAAACTTATAAGCAGCTCGGCTCTATGGAGATGTCAGATCTTCTATCGGCCGGCAGTTATCTCGGCAGCCTTCCTTATATCGATAAGACCCGTCTCGGCATTTGGGGCTGGAGTTTCGGAGGTTATACAACTGCGCTCGTTATGACAAAGGGAGCTGGTACCTATAAGCTTGGTATTTCCGGAGCACCTGTTACCAGTTGGAGATACTACGATAACATTTATACCGAAAGGTTTTTGCAGCGCCCGAATGATAATCCGCTCGGTTATGACAACAACTCGCCGATGACATACGCGCACATGCTTCAGGGTAAGTTTTTGTTGATCCACGGTACGGGCGACGACAATGTTCATTTCCAAAACTCGGTGGCCTTGGAGGACGCCCTTATTCGTGCGGGCAAGCAATTCCAATCATTCTATTATCCCGACCAGGCTCATGGGTTTCGTGGACAGGGTATAATTGCACACCGTTTCGTGTTGATGACTGACTATATTCTTAATAACTTATAGTTCGTGGCGGAGCCCGAAACATTTGAGAAGACCCCGAAGAAGGCGAGCCGTTGGTTTCGCGCCTTCATTGTACTGACGTTGCTTTACGGCATTACGTTCAGTCTCGATTCATTTTTCAACTGGATCTTTTTCTGGGCCGCGCTCTATTGTTTCTTCATGTCGTACTTCACGTTGCCGGTGCAGCCGAAAGTTTTCCAGGGCAGACCGAAGCAACAATTTAACTATGGATCAAGGGCAGGCCAAGCACAAACACAAAGTGGGCAGGGTGGTGCCGACGTTCCTGCTGCCCGCGGGAGAAAGACCGTTATTCTGGTAGTATCGATATTGCTCGGCGTGTTTGTAGGTATTCCTTTTATTGTTGGACTGATAGAAGGATTCACGGAGGAGAGCAGTACAACAACAGACACCGAAGAGCAATCGACATCGTCGGAAGAAGCTACAACAGGAATGGCGTTGGTAGATATCGGCAATGATTTCTTCAATCAGCAACAGTACGATTCGGCTGATAAGTATTATGATCGCGCTTTGGCAGACGATGCAGATAACATGGCGGCGGTATACGGAAAGGGCATTGTGTTGTATCAGAGGGACAGGAGGGATGAGGCGAATGCGTGGTTTCTTCGGGCTCACGAGGGGGGTTATCGATATGCGTGGCTCTCGTGGGTATTGGCGGATACATATGATAAGCAGGGGCAGAGTGTGAAGGCTGTTAATTTTTACAAGGAGTCGGTGAATCTCGATAGCACGTATACCGACAGCTACAAGCGCCTTGCGGAGCTGGAGCCGGCAAACAGCGCAAAATGGCTCGAATTGGCTCAAAAGTATAAGACAGATTAGTACGGTTTCCCTGGCCGATTTCTAGCATGAAAATCCGAGCTGGCTCGAACTTTGAAAGTCATGGCATCGCTTAAGTCATGCCATGAGTATTCAGCCCATAATTAAACTTTCAAGAAATATTGAAAGTTTAGAAACAATCATTACCTTTATCCCGTTATGAAATACCAGGAAGCAAAAGGAGAGCTTATCCAGGCGTGGGGAACGCTGGGACAGAGTTGGGGCCTGAATAAGACCATGGCGCAGATCCACGCGCTGTTAATGATGTCGACCAAACCGTTGTCGACCGAAGACATTATGCAGGACCTGAACATCTCCCGAGGCAACGCCAACATGAACATCCGGGCGTTACTCGAATGGGGGATCGTCGAGCGAGTGCTGATCCCAGGCGAGCGCAAAGAATATTTTAAGTCGGAGAAAGATGTATGGGCTCTCGCAAGAACCGTGGCGAAGGAAAGAAGAAGAAGAGAGCTCGATCCGTTACTGAAAGTGCTAAAGAAAGTTTCCGATGTTCAACAAGATGGAACGGAAGAAGCAAAGGAACTCAAAAAAGTGACGAAGGACCTAAAGAACTTTGCAGAGAAAGCAGATGGATTACTCGATACGTTCGTGAAGTCGGAGGAGAGCTGGTTCTGGAATTCTGTGCTTAAGATCCTGAAATAAATTCAAGCGATATGAAAGCGCTCAACTTTATCGATCTCGGTGTTCAGACTTTCATTCTTGGTGTTGTTACAATAATAGGCATCATCTGCATTTTCGCAGGTCAGTTAGAAGCCCTGACAATGCTCGCAATGTATGCGGCGCTATTCCTCGGTCCATGGCAATTCGTTAGCTCACTGATCACAACCTTATCGAGAGGACTTTACCTGCGATGGAGGGTGATCCATCTTCTATCATCGATCGGTTATTTTATTCTTGCTGGAGTTGCCGCTTATTTCTTCAGCGACCTTCCAGGCGATGGTTGGCTGAGGATCACAGGTGGTTTCTTCGGCTTCGGGATCCCGATAGCGTTGGCGTTGTTCTATTACTATATCACGATCAAGTCGTTTCAACTGGCACGCGCCGGCGCGACCGTAAAACAAGCAAGTGTATGAAAGCACTGAATTTAATCGACCTGGCTGGCCAATCATTTATTCTTGGTTGGATGCTGTTAGCCCAAATTTTTGGGGCGATGACGTTTCAGTTTGATATCGTCGGAGCCGCGTTTGTTTACGCTGCCATGTTTATTGGACCGTGGCAGATGGTAAGCTCCGTGATCACAAACGCCGCCGGGTGGGTTTTTCGAAAGCAACGTTTGATCCACTTAGTTGCTGCGTCCATTTACCTGACGGGCTGGCTTTGCTTTCGGGAACTCGGTTTGGACAAGCTGGCTGATGAATTGATCATTGCTCTCGGCTTCGGCATCCCGGCTGTCCTTGCCATTCTGTATTATGTAATCACTCTAAAGACTTTTCTGCATCTGGGAACATACAAATCAGTAAAACATTTTTTTGTCAAATACTTTCACAATTTCCTGAAAATATAAAATATATGAGAATCACGAGAATACTTCGAATCGACTGGTTTGCCCAAACACTTCTGATAGCCTTCACATTCGTCGCCCTGGGTATGGACAATATCGATAAAGGATTGACGATCGTTACCATGCTCTTCTTCTGGCAACTCATAAGCGCCGTCGTGATGCTTGTAATGGTTGAAGGACGGAACGCCAACCGCTGGACCTTCCTGATCATCGACATCCTATATATTCTTCTGTTCGCCAGCAACTACGAAGTCGATGGTGTTGGAACCACCTGGGCTGTATCTATCGTGCTGATGTTCCTAATCCCTGCCGTGCTCGCCGGATACTGGATGCTCACCACCTTCGATGTCTTCAATCAAAGAACTCACAACGG
This sequence comes from uncultured Ohtaekwangia sp., assembly GCA_964490505.1. Classification (GTDB taxonomy): domain Bacteria; phylum Bacteroidota; class Bacteroidia; order Cytophagales; family Cyclobacteriaceae; genus ELB16-189. Next base: position 20,236 of record CAZBCP010000013.1, read on the forward strand.
AAATTTTCTTCGACACACAAGCTTCTAGTTTTATGAAAACCTTGCCTGATCACACATTAGTCTACGACAGCGAATGCCCGATGTGCGACCTCTATACCCGGGGATTTATAAAGGCCGGTATGTTGGATGACAATGGCCGCATTCAATACGGACAAGCAAAAGTACCCGCATCGTTCGATAACACCCGTGCCCGAAATGAGATCGCACTGATCGATTACGAAAACGGAACGGTAACCTATGGGCTGGATAGCCTAATAAAAGTCGTCGGCCATTCATTTCCAATGCTTGGACGGCTTCTGAAACTTGGTGTTGTTCACGCACCACTGAATGTACTCTATTCATTTATCTCGTATAACCGGAAGGTGATCGCACCACCGAAAGTCTTCGAAAAACGCGGCGCCTGTACACCAGCATACAGGGTTGGCTGGAGAATAGCCTACATAATTTTTGCGTGGATCATCACGTCGATCATCCTCACCAAATACGCTTCGCTGGCATATCCGCTCATTCCTGCAAGCAACTTTTATCGCGAATTTTTGATCTGCGGAGGCCAAATACTATTCCAATTGGTATTTGTGCGAATCATGACACGCGACAAACTGCTACACTACATTGGTAACATGATGACCGTCTCTTTGATAGGCGGACTTCTCCTTTTGCCAATGATGATCGTAAGCAAATTCTTTTTCGTGAACCCTGCAGTTTCGATCGTGTGGTTCGCCCTTGTCGTGACTTTCATGCTCTTCATACATTGGAGAAGAGTAGGCTGGTTAGGGATCTCCGGATGGGCAAGTGCTACGTGGGTGATATACCGACTTATTGTACTTTCAATTATACTGCCATGAGAAAGATCATCATCGCCGGAGGCAGCGGCTTTGTAGGCAAAGCGCTCGCCGCTCACTTATCTCAAACATGCGATGTAGTCATCCTTAGTCGTGAATATGCTCCTTCCAGATCTAATATACGTACCGTTCAGTGGGACGCGCAGCACCTGGGAGGATGGACCGATGAACTTGAGGGATGTTATGCAATCGTGAACCTGACCGGGAAAAATGTGAACTGCCGTTATACCCCCGAAAACAAAAAGGAAATTCTTGAGTCACGAACACTTTCGACCAGGATACTGGGTAAAGCAGTCACAGCATTAAAAAATCCACCACAAGCTTGGATACAGATGTCGTCGGCTACGGTGTATCGTCATTCTCTCGATAAACCAATGGACGAAGTTAATGGTGAAGTAGGTGACGACTTTTCGATGAACGTTGTGAAAGAGTGGGAGAAGACTTTCAACAGCATCTCCCTTCAAAAGACGCGTAAAGTTATCCTAAGGACTTCGATCGTTATGGGAAGTGATGGCGGTGCTGTTCCGCCGCTGGTCAATCTCGTCAAGTTCGGACTTGGTGGTCCGCAAGGCAAGGGCAATCAAATGGTAAGCTGGATCCACATCAACGATGTGGTGGGCATTATCGACTGGATGTTGAATGGAGACGCGCGGGGTGTTTACAACGTCACCTCGCCGAACCCGATCCCCAATCGCGAACTGATGAGAACTTTTCGAAATGCCTGTGGAGCATCGTTTGGATTGCCTTCGCCGGAATGGCTTCTGAAACTGGGGGCCGTACTGATTGGGACCGAAACGGAGCTGGTTTTAAAAAGCAGGTGGGTGGTCCCGGCCCGGCTTCTCGAGGAAGGATATAAATTTTCTCACCCTTCCAGCGAAACGGCTATCAGGGACGTCTTACAATGATAGACTAGGGCCAGCGGGGGTGTACAACGTCTTATATGTAGCGGTGTAGATTTCAGTTAACGACGTATACACATGTACCGGATTTATCTCGAGACAATCGTGAAGACTCCACTCGAAACTTGTTTCGACCTGTCGAGGAGCATCGATTTTCACAAGGAGACCATGGTCCACACCAACGAACGACCCGTCGATGGGAGACTGAGCGGACTTATTGAAGTCGGGGAGTTTGTTGAATGGGAAGCGAAACACCTGTTCGTCAACCAACGGCTTTCAAGTAAGATCACACAAATGGTACGGCCACATTACTTCGTAGACGAGATGGTGAGTGGAGCATTTAAATCATTTGTTCATAAACATAAGTTCATCAGGCATAAGTCGGACCAGGTGCTCATGATCGACGACTTCCGTTACGAAGTTCCATTGGGTGTCGTCGGGCACTTTGCTAACTTTCTTTTTCTTGAACGATACTTGACAAGGTTGATCACGATCAGGAACGAAGCCATCAAGTCGGCGCTTGAAGGCGACGCATGGAGAAAGTTTTTGCCGGCACACAACAATGGAGATCAATCGCTACTTCATCGCTCTTATACCGCCTGAACCAATTGCTGGCGAGATCTACAAACTCAAAGAATACTTTCGCGATCGCTACAACACCAAAGCTTCGCTCAATTCGCCCACTCACATCACTCTCCACATGCCCTTTGAATGGGACGATGAAGAGAAGCTGGTAAAAAGCCTGGGCAAATTCCAGTTCCAAAAATTTGATATCGAGTTGAAAGACTTCGGTTGTTTTGAGCCGCGTGTGATCTTCGTAGATGTTGCGAAGAACGCCGCCCTTGAGAAAATGCAAAAGCAGCTTATGACCTTCTGCAAAACGGAGCTCAATCTTTTCAACGCAGAATATCGCGACCAGCCGTTTCACCCCCACGTTACCATCGCTTTTCGCGACCTGCGGAAACCGATGTTCCACGAAGCCTGGAAGGAGTTCAAAGACAAGAGATACAGCGCCAGTTTCGAATGTACCCGGCTGTCGTTACTCAAACACGACGGGAAAATCTGGCGGGAATTTTCCTAAATTCCGCGATGAAAAAACTGCTTCTCCTCGCATCCCTGTGCATTTCCGCCGCTGCCTTTGGCCAGGCCGGCTCCGAAATAATCGTCTTCGACCTTAAGGTCAAGAACAGTAAAGTCGTTCTGTCCAACCCGAAGAACATCACCAACCGTGTAGGCTACGACAACCAGCCGTCGTTCCACACCGATCTTCCCTACGTTTACTTTTCGTCTTTCAACGACGAAGGCCGTGCGGATCTGAAGAGATATAATCTCAACGACGGCACTACAATAAACATTACAAACACGAACGAGCGCGAGTATTCTCCCACACTTACTCCCGATAAACAGTTCCTCTCTTGTATCATTCAGCGCGACAATGGCGCGCAGGACCTTGGAAAATACCCGGTTGATGGTGGCGAGCCGGCAACGATCATCGACAATCTCATCGTTGGATATCACGTGTGGCTGGATAACAGTCACCTCGGACTATTTATTCTCGGCAGCGAAGGCAAGCCCCACGATTTTCATTTCATGCGTTTACCGACCAAGGAAGACACTGTGATTGCGTCGAACATCGGTCGTTCGCTTCATAAGATTCCGGGACAGCGCGCCATTAGCTTCATTCAGAATGGCGAGACTGACAACAAGATCATGAAGTTCGACACCGAAAGATCCAGAGTGTCGGAGATCGGAACAACACTGAACAAAGGACAGGACATTGCATGGACGAAAGATGGAAAGATCATCACCAGCGATGGAACGAAGTTGTTCTTTATGTCGACAGGCAAAAAAGCTTCGAAGAACTGGATGCCTGTCGATGTATCTGCCGGAGCCGATCTGCTCAAGGGCGTAACGCGCATTGCCGTGAACGCGAACGGCGACAAGATCGCGATAGTCATTGCGGAGTAGAATTTCATGAATAAATATTTGCCATTCGTCAGCGGCGTATATACGACTGCGCCGGGTTTGACGCCATTACGTGGAGATCAAAAGATCTTTGACGTTGATGAGCACTATGAAAAATACATCGACAACAAAAAACGCTGTCGACAGGAGAACATCGGAAAGTATTATTGCATTAAGGATCTCCGGGAAGGAACACGCAACGCCGTAATTGACTTTCTCAACACACGACTCAATTCAGAATATCCAAACAAGTTCAAGAGATCGGACGACTTCGATGAAATAGTGAGTCAGATACAGGAAGATGTTGCTGTCGTACAACTCGATGGCGAGAGAGACTGGCTTGCTGCGATACATCTTTGTTCACCCAACCATTGGGATCCACGTACAAAGATCGGCCGGCCTTTCAACGAGATCCACGTACCCGTTCCTGGCATAGAACGCACGGTTAAAAATTACCCGGTAATGCTGAAAATGATCGTAGAGAAAGATGTGTTCACACGATTTGCGTGGGGCATTGCGACAGATATGCGATTGAATCATCATCCCGAACCACCACCCGATGTTGATGCAACGGCGTGGAAAGGGAGAAGGGTGGCCGATGAGAATACGGAGTTTTTTGTAAGAGTGGAGAGACAGAACCTGATCGGGCTTAAAGATGTGAACGCATTCATCTTTACTATCCGAACATATTTCTACAACGTGGCGGATTTGAACAGCGATGAGCGAGCATCGTTGGCAACGGCAGTCAAGAGTATGACAGAGGAGTCTCTTGAGTATAAAGGGATGAACGGTTTTAGATCCCAGCTCCTTTTATTTCTCACAAAATGATCCTTTCGCGATATAAAGCTTTTTGAACTCCGGCTCGAACAACGCTCCTTTCACCGCCGGATCTTCCAATATTACTTCCTGCTGCACATCTCCCTTCATAACCACTATCGCTCCATCCGATCCGCCGAACGAAGCATGCGTGATAACATTTCCGCCCTTGCTCAATTCTTTGATGAACTTGTTATGAGCTTCTATCATATCGCCGGCCTCCTGCACATTGAACTTATAAACCTTAGGCTTGAAATGAATGAATGTATAGTTCGTCATCTCGTAGGTTTCTCCAACCGGGCAGATCCCGCCGATCCTGGGCTCGTACGGCAGCATCTCGATGTTCCATCGCTTCGCCTGTACGCCAGGGTCGGGACTGATCCATTCGGTAACTTCTTTGGTTGAAGCTGTTTTGAAAATGAAGATTCCTCCGCCACCGTCGAAGGGGCCGGCAGCAACGAGCCGTCCTTCTTTGTGCAGCTTTCCCATGTTGGCCATGTGGCCTTCCATGATCTTATCGGTCTCTTCTTTCGATGTCGGTGGGAGATCGGTGCGTTTGTGAAGGAATACGAATGTGTATTTGTCCTGTGCGATTGCTTCGCCTGCCAGAAGGAATACCAGAGCCAACAGTAATTTCATATCTATATCCCTATGTGTTCTATGTGCCTATGTGCTCTATGCCCCTATGTGTCCTATGTGCTCTATGTGCCTATGTGCTCTATGTGTTCCCAATTTCCCCTCTTTTCCAGCTAATCACCAAAATACCGAGCAGAATAAATCCCGTACCGGCAATTTCAAGCGCCGAAACGGATTCGCCCAGCAGTAATGCGGCCTGCAGAATGGTCGACACTGGCCCAATACTCGCGATCACGGCCGTGGTGTTGGCTCCCAGGCGCTTTATGCTGATCGATACCAGGTACGAAGGAATAACAGTGCTCACAATGGCCATCACGAATCCATACATATAAACTCCGAACGGAAGTCCAATAACCGACTGCGTGCTGGTTATCATAAAATGCGTAAGCACGGCAGCTGCCGCAAACGACATCGCGTAACTGTTGAACTTAATGGCGCCGACCGCAGGGATCATGGCACCACTTCCGGCTATGTAGATCGCATAAGTTATCGCGCAAATGAAGATCAGCATAGACCCGAAATAAAAATCAGGGCTGTCCTGGAACTGTGCTTCACCAGCAAATGCAATCATCAAACCAACATACGTTATCGCAACGGCGACCCATTCAATGGTCCGTACTTTTCGTTTCAACCAGATCGACGAGATCAATAAAACGAACGTCGGATAAATGAAGAGGATCAGTCGCTCGATACCTGCCGATACAAACTTCAGTCCTTCGAAGTCGAGCAAGCTGCTGATGTAGTAACCGAAACAACCGAGTATGGCTATGTCGATCCACTGTCGCGTCGTGAACTTGACGTTCTCTTTTTTATTGGATGTTACCATTGCCGATATCAGGAAGAACGGCAGCGAGAATAGCATCCTTATCGCGAGTAGGGTAATGGCATCGACCGGGTATTCGAGGTATGCAAGCTTTACAACAACGGCTTTTGTTGAGAAGCAGATCGCGCCAAGAATACTGATCAATACACCGCCGACGATGTAACCCGACGACTTACGTTGGCTCATTTCGAAAGAAGAAGACCGGCAAGCTTTTCGATATCGCTCTTTGTGTTGTAGACATTTACAGCAACACGAATGGCGTTGCCGCGGAACGAAACAAAAATCTTATTCTTCTTGAACCTGGGTATCACCTTGTCGAGGTCCATATTTTCCGGCAGGCGGATACCGAAGAGATGTTGACCACGCGAGTCTTCATCTTCTATCCAGAAGCCCGCGTCACGAAGCTCGTTGATCGGGTCTTTTGTAATGCTCTTGCAATACTTTTGAATATTAGCTGGCTTCCATTTGTTGATCAGCTTTAGCGACTCGATCATCATGGGAACATAAATGAAGTTCGAATGCTCGCCGACTTCATAGCGCAGCGATCCTTCTTTGTATTCCGGCTGATATTGTACGAGGGAGCGAAAGTCTTCGGCATTGAAACGATTCATCCAGCTTTCTTCGATCGGCTTACCATGATCGAAGCGCTCGCCGTAGTAGGCGAGGCCTATCGAGTAAGGTCCCAATAGCCATTTGTAACCGACACAGATCAATGCATCGGGTTGGATTTGTTGAATGTCGAATGGCATGGCACCGACCGATTGTGTGCCGTCGATGATCAGAGCGGCACCAACTTCTCTTGTTCTCTTCCTGATCTCAGCGAGGTTGAATACAGTGCCGTCGGCCCAATGCACACTGCTCAGCGAAACTGCTTTTGTGTTTTTATTGATCGCTTCAAGTACGCGGATGTTCCATTGTTCGCCACGACGACGCAATGAATCGGGTGGGTTAATGGTTTTAATGACCGCGCCGGTCTCTGCGCACCTGGTAACCCAGGGATAATAGTCGCTCGGAAATTCTTCGGCTACGAGTATGATCTCATCACCTTTATCGAGAGGAATGTTCTTCACAACATTAGCCATCGCATACGATACGGATGGAACGATTACGATGCGTTGTGTCTCCTTTGTGTTTACAAGCTTTGCGTACTCTTTTCGGAGGACATCTGCTTCAGTAAAGAAATCCATAGCAGTGATCTGTCCCGGATCTCTCTTTCTTCGAAGCGCTTCGGTGCCCGCAGCTTCAACTTTTTTTGGAAGCGGCGACATGTAAGCGCAATTGAGATAAGTTGTGTCGCGCGGAATGCTGAATGCCGATCTTTGGTTTTGCAACATGAGTATGTGGAAATGGTGGGAAATAATAGGCCAGCAAGTTAAGTGAATTCCACACTCAATGAATGCGTGGTATCGATTGCGGAAGTAATGAATAATTAATTCGGCGTGAATTCACACCGTTGAACCCACTAAACCAGGGTTACCAATTATCTTTGGCAGTATAAATGAGGGTTGAAGGGGAAAGACACCTAGACGTATGAGTGCTGAAACCTACAAGGGGATTGAATTCGTTCGCATTTCAAATCTACCGGACGAGCAAAAAAATCAAATCACGCAGACAATAGACCACTCGAAGATCATTAAGATCCTTCGCGGAAAAGAATTGCTTCCTGATTGTGTGCAAGTCAACGACTATGCTCACTGGATGAAGGAGAGCTTCAACAAAGTGCTGGATCTCACCAACGGTCACCAGATCCCGACCGGCACCACTTCGACAATATTACCCAACCCGTCTTCGAAGTAAAAGGATTCAAATCCGCTGTCCCAGACCACCGTATCTATTATCGGAATACCTTTCGATAGCAGTTCTTCTTTTTGCTGTTCGTAATCGGCGGCCTCCACCTCGAAGGCAAAGTGATACCTGCCCGATGAGTAATGCAGAGGAGGACTTTTCTTTTGACTGGAGTCGTCGGGGTTGAAACAGAGAAGGACCGAGTTGCCCGCGCGAAAGAAGATGTGCCGGCCTGGCAGATAGCTGATAATTTCGAGGCCTAGTTTGCTGTGATAGAACGATTTAGCCGCCTCCAGGTCGGTGCTGTAAATGCAGGTTTCCTTGATCTGTCTAAATTTCATAACCGCGGTTTTACCCGGCAAGCTCGAATTAAATTCGGCCTTTTATAGCCTGAGTGGGGGCCGTTAAGGAGTTTTCCACAAAGAAGTGATTCATATTTATCGGTATAACTACCTGTGAATCTGCTCGTTAAGTTGTAACAATATGGTAATGTGGATAACTCAATGAAATTGTGGATTTCTATTTTAACGATTTGTTATGAGCTCCTAAGTGCCTGAAATCGACCCGTTTAGTAAAAACCTTTCACCGAACTTACATGGCATTTGAGTTGTGTATCTTGGCGACATGATGAAGTACCTCGTTGTTCTAATGTTTGTAATAGCATGCGAAGCAAGTGCTCAGCAGGCTAAGGTCGTGAAGCTTCCGGAGCTGCAAAAGGTGATCAATGACCCGGCCGACCAGGTCAAGGTCATCAATTTCTGGGCTACGTGGTGTGCTCCCTGCATAAAGGAAATGCCGCTCTTCGAAAAGGTGAACCGCGACCGGAAAGATGTGGCGGTTACGCTCGTGAGCATGGACCTGGACCTCGACCCCAACCCAGAGAAGGTCCATAAATTTGTGGCCAGGAAAAAGCTGGCTTCGTCGGTTCTTATTCTCGACGAATCGAACCCGAATACCTACATCGATAAGATCGATAAAGAGTGGTCGGGTGCCCTACCTGCAACGATTGTGATCAACACGAAGAACGGCAAACGGAGATTTGTCGAAAGAGAGCTCCACGAAGGCGAGCTGGAAAAACTAATTGATGAAGTGCTTTAAAAACTCGACGATATGCCTGGCTGTTGGCAAAATTTTAACATATCGTCTAGTAAATTTGTATACTAAATAAATTCCAATGAAGACAACATTGAAGACAACAATCCTGTTTCTTGTTAGCGTAGCGATGCTGGCCTTCTCGCCGGCAAAGAACGGCTACGAAGTTGGCGACACTGCATCGGACTTCAAACTGAAGAACGTTGATGGTAAAATGGTTTCCCTTTCCGATTACTCTTCGGCAAAAGGATTTATTATCGCTTTCGATTGCAATACCTGTCCTGTATCAAAGGCATATAACGAAAGGATCAAGGCGCTCAACGACAAGTATGCTTCGAAAGGATTTCCACTCATCGCGATCAATCCCAATTCGCCCGAGGTCTCTTCAGGAGAATCGTTCGATGAAATGGTGAAGTATGCGAAGAAGAAGGACTATAAGTTCCCGTATCTATACGATGAAAGCCAGGCTACGATCAGGGCATTCGGTCCTACGAATACTCCGCACATCTATGTGCTTACGAAGTCGGGCAACGAATATAAGGTTGCATACATCGGCGCGATCGACGATAACTCGCGCGACGCAGATAAGGTCGGAACTAAATACGTAGAAGCGGCCGTAGATGAATTGATTGCAGGTAAGGCTGTGACAACCCCGAAGACGAAGGCAGTGGGATGTGGGGTTAAGTATAAGAATGCGTAACGTTCAAAGTTCAAGGTTCAGGGTTCGACGTTAACTCTGAACTTTGAACGCTGAACCCTGAACTATGTCATGGAGAGAATCTCATCCACATACTCCCTCGAATTACTAAGCCTCGGCACCTTATTCTGACCGCCGAGTTTTCCCTTACTCTTCATCCACTTATAGAACGTTCCTTCGGCAACGCTGTGAACGCGCGGCGCGACCAACGCCAGGTCGTGAGAACGTTTGGCATCATAATCTGAATTGATCTTGCGAAGTGTTTCATCCAGGATCTGTGTGAACCGCTCCATGCTTGTGGGCTTCACTTTGAACTCGATGATCCATTCATGTCCGCCGCGTTGTGAACGCTCGAGGTAGATAGGCGCTGCTGTGAAGTTATCGATAACTGCGCTGGTCATTTCGCAAGCTTTGGTTATTGCTGCCTCTGCATTTTCTATGATGATCTCCTCTCCGAATGCATTGATGAAGTGCTTGGTACGGCCAGAGATCTTGATACGATAAGGTGATATGCTTGTGAACTTCACAGTGTCGCCAATATTGTAGCGCCACAATCCTGCGTTGGTAGTGATAACCATTGCATAGTTCTTGCCGACTTCGACTTCTGAAAGGGAAATAGTTTCGGGATATTCTTGTCCGATCTCTTCGATGGGAATGAATTCATAAAAAATTCCGTAGTCGAGCATGAGCAACATTTCTTCGGAGTTGCTCTGATCCTGTATACCGAAAAATCCTTCGGAGGCGTTGTAGGTTTCCCAGTAACGCATGTCGCTCTTTGGTATCAACGACTTGAAAAGATTTCTATACGGGGTGAATGCGACGGCGCCATGGAAGAACACCTCGAGGTTGGGCCACACTTCGAGAATGCTGCCTTTCTTCTCGAGCTCAACAATTCGTTGGATCAACAGAACAGTCCACGTAGGAACGCCAGCAAGATGTGTCACGTTGGCTTTCGAGGTTTCTTCGGCGAGCTTCTCGATCTTTTCTTCCCAATCGCTCATCAATGCTACTTCGAGACTTGGCGTGCGAATGAACTGTGCCCATGGCGGAAGGTTCTGCATGAGTACCGCCGATACGTCGCCATATTTTGATGTGGAGCTCGGATCATATTCGTTATTGTAGAGACTTCCGCCTACAGCGAGACCTTTGCCGGAAAACATCTCCGTATCCGGAAAGTTATTGACGTAGATCGAAAGAAGATCTTTGCCTCCCTTGAAGTGACATTCTTCCATTGCTTCGACAGAAACAGGAATGAACTTGCTTCGCGCATTCGTAGTACCTGAAGATTTAGCAAACCATTTGATCTCTGACGGCCAGAGAACATTTTGTTCGCCTTGGAGAAGTCGTTCTATGAACGGGAACAGTTGTTCATAGGTGTGAACAGGAACGCGCCGTTTGAAGTCGTCGTAGTTAGTAAGATCGTCGAACGCAAAGAGTCGCCCGAATTCTGTATCACGGGCTGTAGCGATCAATTTCTTCAAAAGTTCGTCTTGAACTTCGTGGGGGTATTTCATGAAAAGCTCCATTTGATGGATGCGTTTCTTCATTACCCAGGTGAGGATGGAATTTAAGAACTGCATATCCGCAGCGTAAAAGTACTTAAAAAGGGGCGAAGGGCGACGAGCGAAGGGCTAGAGTTCCGGTGGTTCTTGATCCTCAGGAGAATCGAGAGGAGTTTCTTCGAAGAGATCTGGTTCTTTCTCGTCCGGTTCGCCATGAAAGCCTTCCGGGCTTAATGAACTCAATTCGGTATCGACTTTTGCGCGTCGCAACTGGAAGTTTTGTCCGAGATAGACCTTGCGAACCATCGCATCAGTTGCGAGCTCTTCGGCAGTTCCTTGTTTGAACAACTTACCATCGACCATCAGGTAGGCACGATCGGTGATGGACAACGTTTCGTCCACGTTATGGTCGGTGATCAGGATACCAATGTTCTTTTTCTTAAGCTTCGCAACTATCGATTGGATCTCTTCAACCGCAATGGGATCGACACCCGCAAAGGGTTCGTCGAGGAGCACGAACTTCGGATCTACCGCAAGTGCTCTAGCAATCTCGGTACGGCGGCGTTCTCCACCCGACAACACCTGGCCTAAGTTTTTGCGAACGTGCGACAGCTTGAATTCTTCGAGAAGGGTATCGACTTTTTCCTTGCGCTCTTTCTTCGGCATGTTCAGCATCTCGAGCGGAGCCAGAAGGTTCTCCTCTACGGTAAGTGTCCTAAACACCGAGGGCTCTTGCGCCAGGTAGCCAATACCAAGCTTTGCGCGACGATACATCGGAAGGCTGGTGATGTTCTCTTTTTCGAGGAAGATCTGTCCTTCGTTGGGCTTGATGAGGCCTACCATCATATAAAAGCTGGTGGTCTTTCCGGCGCCGTTGGGGCCAAGCAAACCGACGATCTCGCCTTGTTGTACTTCCACCGACACATGATTCACCACTGTACGTTTTTTATATCTTTTTACAAGCTGTTCAGCACGAAGAATCATGTAAGTCTGGTTTCTAGTCTCTAGTTAGTCGAACTTTATATCCTTTATCCGCAACTGGATAGATGTCATCCCATTGTAGGTATTCTCCTCTATAGTAAACGCCATGCGAAAATAATCACCGGCAACGAGACGAGGATAATGATCCATCATATCGAACCCAACGGCATTAAAGACATTCTCCTGACCTTTTTGACCGGCCAAAAACCGCACATGACGGTCTTTAAATGTCGAGAGGGAATTCTGAACAAACACATTTCGTGCCTCAAATACGGGATTGTGATTTTCGGGTCCGAATGGCGCCAATTGCCGCAGCACCGTAATGAATTTACGTGTTAAGGCATCGAAAGGAACGACCAGGTCAACATCCACCACCGGCGTCAGCATTTCTTCGGTAAGCGAAGATGATACCACCTCTTCGAATCGCTTGCGGAAGCTTTCGAGGTTCTCCTTCTTCATGGTAAGGCCGGCTGCGTATTTGTGGCCGCCGTATTTTTCGAGCAGGTCACTGCACTGCATAATGGCATCGTACAGGTTGAAACCATTTACGCTTCGTGCCGACCCCGTGATGAGATCATTCGACTCCGTAAGGATAATAGTAGGACGATAATATTTTTCGACACAACGCGCGGCTACGATACCGATCACACCCTTATGCCACGTGTTCTTGAATAGGACAGTAGACTTCGAAGTGCGGAGGAAGTCGTCGTTCTCGATCATGAAGATAGCCTCTTCTGTAATGTTCGAATCGAACTCGCGACGCAGGTCGTTGTTCACATTCACTTTTTCTGCGAGGGCGTTCGCTTCTTCCTGCGAGCTTGCGATCAATAACTCAACGGCACCATCGGCATGATCGACGCGGCCTGCTGCATTAATGCGAGGACCAAGCGTAAATACAACTCCCGAGATGTCGAGATCATTTTTTATCGCAGCGATCTCCTTCAATGCTTTCAATCCGGGCGACGGATTCTCATTCAGCTTTTTCAATCCGAAGTGAGCTAGAATTCTATTCTCACCATCGATCGGAACGATATCGGAAGCAATGCTAACCGCAACAAGATCAAGGTTCGAATAAAGATCCTCTTCTTTATTGTATCTCCTTGCGAAAGCCTGGATCAGCTTGAAGCCAATTCCACAACCACTGAGCTCCTGGAAAGGATAATGACAATCGTTCCTTTTTGGATCGAGTATGGCAACGGCGCTGGGCATGTCTGTGCCGGGTAAGTGGTGATCGCAGATAATGAAATCAATACCCTTATGCCCGGCGATCTTCACCATGTCGGACGATTTGATGCCGAGGTCCAACGCGATGATCAATGTGAATCCATTGTCTTCTGCCCATTGAATGCCGGTCGCCGATACGCCATAGCCTTCGCTATAACGATCGGGTATATAGAACTCGCAGTTGTTGTAAAAGCTTTTAAGAAAACGATAGACGAGTGAGACGGCTGTTGTTCCATCTACATCGTAGTCGCCATAGATGAGGATCTTTTCATTGTTGTCGATCGCTTCTTTGATACGAACAACGGCACGTTCCATATCCTGCATCAGGAATGGATCGTGGAGATGATCGAGCGAAGGACGAAAGAATTTTTTGGCGAGATCGAAGTCTGTAATACCACGCTGGATGAGAATAGCGCAGAGGTATTCGTTAACGTTGATGGCTTTGCTCAACGCACTGACCTCCGCTTGAGGAGGTATGGGCTTGTATCGCCATCTTTTGATCATGATTTTTTAGTTCCGTTCGAAGTTGATAGCACCTTCTTTGCCTGTCTGGCCGTCGGCGCCTTTCTTTCCGCGTGGACCGATCTTCCCGTCTTTCGACGTCATTCCGTTGGCACCGAGGCCGGCAAGTCCACCACCGCCCGCATCGCCACCAACACCGCCGAAGCCTGCATAGTTCTTTACAATCAATTGATGACCGAGAAGAGCGCGGAGATCGTCGGTACATTGTTTACAGGAGATAGTTAGTGCTCCGCCATTGCCGCCGTTGCCACCGGTGCCTCCATTGCCGCCGGGACCACCGGTGCCGCCGAGGCATACGCGGGTGCCCATGCTGCCGCCACCGCCTTGTCCACCATTACCGCCATCGCCACCGTCGGAGCCACGAAGGTCTATAGTGAGACTACCGGTTATCGTAAGTTGATTGAAGTAAAGGAAAAGGTTGGTGCCGTTGTCGCCGTGACTGCCGCCGGTGCCGTTGTGTCCTGGTGTTCCGTCGATGCATGGACCGTCCATTGTGGTACCGCGATTGCCGTCTTTGCCTCGCTGGCCAGGTTCGCCGAAGCCGAGTATCCGTGCGCCTTTACGTGCGATAAGGCTTTTCGCATGAATGAAGTTGGCCTTCTTATCAACATTTAATTGTATGGTCGATGAGTCGTTCATGATCAGGGTATCGACCACGATGATGTCCGTAGCCGAGATCTTATAGGTTTCCTTTGCGGGTATAACAAGCTTGTCGATCCGAATTTGAGCAAACGCGGCAATGGGAGCAAAAAGCAGGACGACAATAAACCTGATCATTTCGCAAAATAAATGATGTATTCAAGAAAAAAAGCCCTGAAGGAACAATGTGTCCTTCAGGGCGTTCAACGGGGGTTCGATGTTTTATTTTCCGGCCTCTGCAGGTTTTTCTTGGGTAACGCCTTCGAGAACATCTTTGATCTCAACGCGAACTCCATCCCTGTAGGGCACGATCCAGGCGTCTTTCACGCCCATTTCTCTCATGTACTTCTTGAATGTGTCGGCTTCCCAATAATCGCGGAAGATACCGATGGTGATCTTTTGGGGTTCATTCTTGTCCTTGTCGGCCGCTTCACCCCCGAAGTTCGGGTTGTTTTCGAAGTACTTGCTAAGGTCTTTGTTCTTGAAAGCACCTACCTGAACTTTGAACACAACGCCTTTCGAGAAGTCCATTGGGTTTACAACAGGAGCGGCTTTTAACTGGGCGAGCTCGGCTTTAGCAGAATTGAGCTCACTACGCATGCGGGAGATCTGGTCTTCCAGTTCAGCGATCTTTGCATTCTTGTCGCTAACGGTTGACTGAAGTGTTTTTACCTGGCCGCTGAGATCAACTACGTTGTTGTCGGCAACTTGCTTATCGTCGTTAAGTTGCTTGAGAGCAGCAGGGTTCTTCTTGAATTCCTTAGCCTTCTTTTTCCATTCTTTCTTTTCAGCTTTGGTAAGCTGTGCGAAAACTGTAGCGCCGGAAAAAATCAGAGCCAGGCAGAGAAATAAAACTCTAGTTTTCATTGACTTGGGTTTTTATTTTAATAGGTAAAGTTATGAAAAAATGTTCAATGTTCAACGTTCAGGGTTCAGCGTGGCTTGCGGTTACACTGAACATTGAACCCTGAACCCTGAACGATTTAAACCATCTTCTCAGGTCTAACCCATTCATCAAACTGCTCTGATGTAAGCAGTCCCAGTTCAACTGCCGCCTCCCTCAAGGTCTTGTTTTCCTTATGAGCCTTCTTGGCAATCTTAGCTGCGTTCTCGTAGCCGATGTGGGTATTGAGAGAAGTCACTAACATAAGCGAGTTCTCCATGTGACGCTTGATAACAGGGAGATTAGGCTCGATACCTTCGGCACATTTATCATTAAAAGAGACACAGGCATCGCCGATAAGGCGTGCTGACTGAAGTACGTTGGCTGCGATAACCGGCTTGAATACGTTGAGTTCGAAGTGGCCTGTAGATCCGCCGATAGAAACGGCAACATCATTGCCGATCACCTGGGCGCAGACCATCGTAAGTGCTTCGGGTTGTGTAGGATTTACTTTACCGGGCATGATCGATGAACCTGGTTCATTGTCTGGAATAACGATCTCGCCGATACCCGAGCGAGGGCCGGAGCTAAGCATGCGTATGTCGTTTGCGATCTTCATCAATGAAACGGCAACGCGTTTCAACGCGCCCGAGAGTTCAACCATAGCATCGTGAGCTGCGAGCGCTTCAAACTTATTCGGAGCAGTTACAAAAGGAAGACCAGTTAAGTCGGCGATCTTTTTTGCAACGAGAACGTCGTAACCTTTAGGTGTATTGAGACCAGTGCCAACAGCGGTACCACCCAATGCGAGTTCTTTCACCGCCTCGAGAGCATTCTTAACTGCACGAATGCCGTTATCGATCTGTTGCACATAACCGGAGAACTCTTGTCCGAGTGTAAGCGGAGTTGCATCCATGAAGTGAGTGCGACCGGTCTTAACGATGGATTTGAAGTCGCCTGCTTTTTTATTGAGCGTGTCGCGAAGCTTCTTAAGACCTGGTAATGTTACCTCCACGGTTTGTTTGTATGCAGCGATGTGCATGGCTGTGGGATAAGTATCGTTCGATGATTGCGACTTGTTCACATCATCGTTAGGGTGGAGTATCTTCTTTTCGTCGGTGAGTTTGCCGCCATGAACGACGTGGGCGCGGTAGGCGATCACTTCATTTACATTCATGTTGCTTTGTGTGCCTGAACCTGTTTGCCAGATCACGAGTGGGAACTGATCGTCGAGTTTTTTGGCGAGGATCTCGTCGCACACCTGTGCAATGAGGTCTCTCTTTTCTACGGAGAGCACGCCCAGTTCCTGGTTGGCTTGTGCTGCAGCCTTTTTGAGATATGCGAAAGCATAAATGATCTCTTTCGGCATGCTTGCTTCGGGACCGATCTTGAAGTTGTTGCGGGAGCGTTCGGTTTGAGCGCCCCAATATTTGTCGGCGGGCACTTGTACTTCGCCCATCGTGTCTTTTTCTACGCGGAAACTCATCGATTGAAATGTTTTTGTAAATGCATGTAAAAGTAAATAAACTGTCTGGAATTCTGAGACTCATGGCATGACTTAAGTGATGCCATGACTTATCTTCGTAACACGTCTAAGTTTATGATAACTGCCGTACACCATGTTGCGATTATCTGCAGCAACTACCGTAAGTCGAAGGCCTTTTATACCGATGTTTTGGGCTTAAAAATACTCGCAGAACATTATCGCGCGGAGCGAGACTCATACAAGCTGGATCTCGCCATTGGAGATCACTATGTTATAGAACTGTTCTCGTTCCCCAACCCGCCCAAACGGGTGTCGAGGCCCGAGGCATGTGGCGCAAGGCACCTCGCCTTTCTTGTTAACGACATCCAAAAAGCTGTCGATGATCTCGCAGCAAAGGGTATCTTAGTAGAACCGATCCGTGTCGACGAATACACCAATAAGAAGTTCACTTTCTTCAGCGACCCGGACGGCCTACCCCTTGAATACTATGAAGCATAAACTCACTCTTCTGCTGTGCGTCGTGTGCATTAGCACGTATGCACAAACATTACCTGTTTTTATTAAAGACAGCCTCGACAACTATGTTAACCGTGGCATGAAACAATGGCAGATACCCGGTGTGTCAGTTGCGATTGTGAAAGATGGAAAGACGGTGTTCATCAAAGGCTATGGTGTTCGCGAAGTCGGTAAACCCGAGAAGGTGGATGCTAACACCTTGTTTATGATCGGCAGCAACACCAAGGCATTTACCGCGACAGCTCTCGCAATGCTCGATGCGCAGAAGAAGTTGTCGTTGAACGATCCTGTTCGCAAGTGGCTTCCTGATTTTCAATTGTATGACCCGTGGATCGCCGAACATGCAACGATAACCGACCTGTTGTGTCATCGTCTCGGCTTCGAAACATTCCAGGGCGACTTCATGTTCTTCGACACCGATCTCAACACCGCCGAGATGATCGAAAGATTTGGCAAGCTGAAAGCAATGTATGGCTTTCGGAGCAAGTGGGGTTATACGAACGCCGCGTTCATGATGGCCGGACAGATCTTTCCGAAAGTCAGCGGTAAAAGCTGGGAAGACTATTTGAGGGAAAATATTTTCAAGCCCGCGGGAATGAACAACACACTCGCGATGTCTAGTGAAATATCGAAGGCATCGAATCGTGCAACAGCTCATACAACTATTGGCGGACCGTTGAAGGTGATACCCTACGGACGCCTCGAAGGACTTGCGCCGGCGGGATCGATCTCATCTTCTGCTGCTGATATGGCAAGGTGGGTAACTATGCTCCTCGATACTGGTAAACTCGATGGCAAAGTTGTGATACCAGGTGACGCTATCCTTAAAACGCGTGAACCTCAATCCATCATTGGTAATGGATGGCACATGTTCAACCGAAAGCATTTCGAGTTGTACGGTCTCGGTTGGGACCTGCATGACTATGAAGGACGCCAGTTTGTTGGACACACAGGCGGCGTGAATGGTTTCGTTACGAGCGTTGCATTGATACCCGAAGAAAGGCTTGGTATTGTTGTGCTGACGAATACCGATAGCAATTCATTTTTCGAAGCGCTTCGAAACGAGATACAGGATGCTTTCCTGGGATTGCCTTACCGCGACTATTCCGGTTCGTATCATTTCTTTGCAAAAAGAAGGGAAGATAGTGATGCATTGCGTGTGAAACAGCAGCGCGACACCATTGCGATGAAACCGAAAACTGATCTCCCACTGACGGCTTTTGCGGGCACCTATAAGCATGAGTTGTATGGCGATATGACGATGACACTCGAGGGCAATAAGCTCGTTGCGAGGTTCGAGCACCACAAAGGACGTTACGCGACGGTGGAGGCGTTGGGCAAGAACAGGTTCCTGGCAACATTCAACGAGGCCATCTTTGGAATAAAGGTGTGGCCCTTCAAGATTGAAGATGGCAAGGTAAAGTCTGTTACCGTTACCGTTGCGGATTTCGTGGAGTTTACCCCTTATGAATTCGTGAAAGTGAAGTAGTGTTGATGCGCCTGATCATCAACAGATTTGTGATTGCAACGATCACCAAACACACTCCTATCGACAAAAACGGATCGCTCCACATGAACTTTGCTGAATAGGCGAAGTTGCGAAGCCATTCCCGAAGCAAAAAATAAGTAAGCGGACCAAAAAAGAACATCGACACCAGCATGAGCTCCAGGAATTGAAGCGCCAGTCGCTGAACGATCTGTCCGTTCGTAGCGCCAAAAGTCTTTCTTATCGCTATCTGTTTCATGTTGTCCTTCATGCGACTTAAACTCAGTGCATAGATCGCACACGCAGCCATTATACAACCAACGATCGATAACAAGTTACAAAGCTGATTAAGCCTGTCTTCATAAGCCAATGTGTCGGCATAGTTGTGATCGAGAAACGAAATGATAGTCGGCTGACCGCTGAGCTCTGTGAATGATCTTTCGATGGTCTTTAATGTTTTTCGAATATCGACCTCAAGTATCCTGATCATAATGAAGTTCGACACGTCATCCTCGTTGACAGAAATGCGTAAGGGCTTATTGACAAAACTCTCGACTACGCCAATGGATTTAACTGTATTCGCCTCTTGTGTAACAACAGCGGAGTCGCGATCCATTACCCCAAACCAACGGCCGTCGATCATCTTCAAACGGAAGAAATCTTTGAAGTCATAGTCAACAGAAAGTTGGTAGTAATCTTCGCCAATCGGTTTGCTCTGAATATTGTCGGGCGTGTGTGAGACAGCGGTGAGGTTTACAATGCTCGGGTTGTCGCGAGGCCAGTCGTTCTTGAGGCGATTGAGATATTGACGGCTCATACCGTTCGGCCATTTCGTGTAAACGATCTGTTCGTGATTCTTACCTGGCTCTTTGATAAGTGATCTGGTGATCTGCCTGTTGATCACCAGGCTTGCAATGATCAGCGACAAGCTTACGCCCAGCTGAACAACCGTGATAATGTTCTTCATCCGTGGAAACGTGATCGTATCGGTTCCCAGTAATTTTCCAGGGGTAGCTTTTATAAAAGTCCATGCAGGAAGGAGCGGAGCCAACGCCGTGAAGGCCGTCAGAGCGATCACTATTATGTAGGCAAAGACATCATTTGATAGATACTCTTTGAATTGGAAGGATAGAATAACTCCGAACGCCAATGCCGTCAAAACAGTTATCGAATTTTCTTTAGCCAACAGCATTAACAGTGGTTCTTTTTGCGCGCCGGCCACTTTTCTTATCGCTATCTCCTTCGACCTCGCCGGCAATGTGAGTGACACAAGGTTGATAAAATTGGTCACGGCCAAAACGAAGATCAGTCCGCTGATACAGGTAAGGATGAGCACCGAGTATACTTCTCCATGCTTTTCATTCTCACCAACCACACGTGGACCGAAATACACCTCACGCAGGGGCTGAAGCTTGTAAGTAAATGATGGATCCGTGTTTTGCTCATTGAGTTCGGCTTCGGCAACCTTTAAGGGCTTTGTTAGTGTAAGAACTTCACCTGTAACCTGAAGACGATTCCTTCCCTCGTATTCTTTTGTCTCGTGGCGCTTCAGAACACGAACAATGTTCGCGGGATGTTCATTACCCACACTGAATTCGTGAACACAAAAGGAGACGACGATGATCGCAGTCGCAAATGCTATCGAGAGAGTGATGAACTGTAGTGAATAGATCTCCCTGTCCTTTCGGATCATGCGAAGAAAGGACCGGGAATGAAGACTGAGCATCGACTCTCAGTTTCCAAATATTTGACCAGGGCTGCGCAAACTTCGAATACAGCGATCCCGCCTCATTTTGGAAGACATCCTATTTCATATCGCGGGGCGGGATGACAAGAATGGACGAAGTGTGTCCGTTCGTGGGATCATTTTTTAATAGTTATTATTTTTACCTCACCACTCCCAACAGACCCATGCTCAATCAACCACGTACGGTCAAGCTTCGAACCGTTTTCGAGTTGTTAAAAAGACACTGGTTCATCTTGTATCTTGGTTTGATGTTCCTGGTCGTCCCATCGTTCATGGCCATAATGTTCTATTCTATTTTCGCAAGCATCAACAGCGAGGCTCCAATCGTTGACTATCCGAGTGTATTGTCGCAAGGCACTACAACTACTGGTGTGATAACCGATATTGATCGGAAAAGAAACATGACGATCAATAATCAGAACCCTGCAGTTATCTCATACTCCTATAACGTAGATGGCGACACAGTTGAGTCGAAGTTCGTTGCGTTCGACGAAGATCGCCTATCGATGTTGTCCATCGGTGATCTCATTCAAGTAAAATACCTGGGCAATGATTCTGTAATAGTGGATCTCGACCGTTTCGAGTTTCCAATGTGGCTTCATTTATTCTTTAGTGTCTTCGCGGTGGTTGGGCTTGCACCGATCATCTACGTGGCCTACAAGGTGAACGGCGAGATATTTCTTTATAAATACGGCAAAGTTACCGTCGCGGAAGTCCTATCGGTGACTCGCGTTCCGGGAACGCCCATTATGAAAAGAGGGCAAGGATCAAGAGTTAGTTATCAATACAAGAGTGGAATGAACAAAGTACTTTTAGGCGAAGTATTCACCCCCGACCTTCTTCCATCAAACTCGTGGAAGCATGGCGATTCAATAAAGATCTTTGTATCGCCACGCGATGAGTCCAAATCTACTTTGATCCCACCTGTAGAAGCAGCAAGAAATTTCTGGAAGATTGATTAGTACTACGCCAGATTCAGCGTCCCAATCTCCTTTGCCTCCAGCGAACTCTCCGCCCCAGTCAAAAACTCATCAACCGAGCGTGCCGCCTCGCGGCCTTCGCTGATAGCCCAAACTACCAACGACTGTCCGCGGCGCATATCGCCGGCAGCAAAAACACCTTCAACAGATGTCTGATACTTGTTCGCCTTCACGTTGCCGCGCTCGTCGAGATCAACAGCCAATTGTTTCAAAAGGCCCTCGTGCTGAGGATGAACAAAGCCCATCGCAAGCAGCGCCAGATCGCAAGGAATATCTTTTTCAGTCCCAGGAACTTCGAAGAACTGCATCTTTCCATTCACCGCCTTCCATTCAACCTCAACGATCTTCAGAGCCTTTACATTTCCTTTGCCGTCGTCGACAAACTCCTTCGTTACAATGCTCCACTGTCTCTCGCAGCCCTCTTCGTGCGACGAAGATGTGCGGAGGATCATCGGCCAGTTAGGCCAGGGCATCTGCTCCGTACGATCCTTCGGAGGCTTAGGCATGATCTCGATCTGTGTTACAGATTTTGCAAGATGACGATTCGAAGTCCCCACACAATCGGAACCGGTATCACCACCGCCAATCACGATCACATGTTTATCTGTTGCCCAGATGTCGTTGCCGTTGATCTTCTTATCGCTTACGCGTTGATTTTGTTGGGTGAGGAAATCCATCGCGAAATGAATGCCCTTGAGATTTCTTCCACCGATCGGGAGGTCGCGTGGAATAGTCGAGCCACCTGTTAACAAGATCGCATCGAACTCATCCTTCAACTTCTTTACTTTATAGTTCACGCCCACGTTCGTGTTCACAACGAACTTCACACCTTCGGCTTTCATCACTTCCAACCTCCTGTCGAGGACGCGTTTGTCGAGCTTGAAATCCGGAATTCCATAACGAAGCAGACCGCCAATGGCGTCGGCTCTTTCGAAGACCGTTACTGCATGACCAGCGTAGTTCAATTGTGCGGCAGCGGCGAGACCCGCGGGGCCCGAACCAACAATAGCTACTTTCTTACCTGTTCTGCTGGAAGGAATACGTGGTGTTACGAAGCCTTCCGCAAATGCTTTCTCAATGATCGACTTCTCGATGTATTCGATCGTAACGGGAGGCTTATTAATACCGAGAACACACGATGCTTCGCAAGGAGCCGGACAGATACGTCCGGTAAACTCCGGGAAGTTGTTCGTAGAGATAAGGATATCGTACGCGAGCTTCCAGTTGCCCTGGTAAACGGCGTCGTTGAACTCAGGAATATTATTACCAAGAGGACAACCGTTATGACAGAAGGGAGTTCCACAATCCATGCAGCGCGATGCCTGCTTGTTTGTGAGAGAGTCGTTCACCTCGCCCTCTACTTCATAATAATCCTTGATACGTAATTTTTTATCGCGTTTCTCAGGCAATTCACGTTGTTGCTCCAAGAATCCAGTAGGCTTTCCCATTTTAATTCGTTTTTCGTTTTTTGTTGATCGTTGTTCGGCTCTTACTCAATTCAAAAGGACGTTTTCCTTTTTCTTCTTTTCGAGTACCGCCTTGTAATCAACAGGCATCACTTTAATGAACTGCTTGAATGCAGTTGCCCAGTAGCTGAGGATATGCGACGCAACATCGCTGTTTGTAAGCTCTTTGTGATTTTTGATCAGTTGCTTCAGCATCCTCTGCTCTTCTTCATCGATGGTATCGAGAAGAACCATTTCCATATTGCAATTACGAACGAAAGTCTTGTTCACATCCCATACGTAAGCGATACCGCCACTCATACCCGCTGCGAAGTTCCTTCCTGTTTCACCCAGGATAATAACCTTGCCGCCGGTCATGTATTCGCAGCCGTGATCGCCAACGCCTTCTACAACCACAGTAACACCCGAGTTACGTACGGCGAAACGCTCGCCAGCCATACCACGAATGAATGCGTCGCCAGAAGTGCCTCCGAAGAATGCCACGTTGCCGACAATAATATTCTTCGAAGGATTGTATGTGGTCGATTTATCAGGATATAAGATCAATCGTCCACCGGAGAGACCTTTTCCGAAATAGTCATTCGCATCCCCTTCGAGCTCGAATGTGAGTCCCTTCGTCGCAAATGCTCCAAAGCTCTGACCCGCAGTGCCATTGAACTTATAATGAATCGTGTCGGCCGGCAGACCTTCGCCTTTGTAGATCTTCGAGATCTCGTTCGACAGCATAGCTCCAACTGCGCGATCCTGGTTGGCGATCTTAAACTCGCCCTGCACCGCTTTGCCCGATTGCAACGCCTTCTCAGCTTGCTTGATCAATGTCCTGTCGAGAACAGACTCGATCTCGTGATCCTGTTCCTCCTGTTTATAAAGAGGAGTGTCGAGACTCATCGGCTCCTTAAACAGGATAGGAGACAGATCGAGACTCTTATATTTCCAATGATCTTCCACTTCTTTCAGTTCCAGGAAGTCTGACTGACCAACCATCTCGTTCACGGTGCGGAAACCAAGTTCCGCCATGATCTCGCGAAGCTCTTCAGCAAGGAACGTGAAGAGATTTACAACATATTCGGGCTGACCGGTAAACAGCGCTCTCAATTCTTTGTTCTGTGTAGCAACGCCAACGGGGCAAGTATTCAAATGACACTTACGCATCATGATACATCCCGCAGTTACAAGAGCCGCTGTCGCAACGCCCCATTCTTCGGCGCCAAGCAACGCAGCTATCGCAAGATCTCTTCCCGTGCGGATCTGTCCGTCGGTTTGGACCACAACCCTTCCGCGAAGCTTGTTGCGTACCAACGTTTGGTGTGTTTCTGCAAGACCAAGCTCCCACGGCAAGCCTGCGTGACGAATAGAACTGAGTGGCGATGCGCCGGTTCCTCCATCGTGACCCGAGATGAGAATTACATCGGCATGTGCTTTCGCAACACCGGAGGCAATCGTACCCACACCAGCTTCTGACACAAGCTTCACACTGATGCGTGCATCGCGGTTGGCATTCTTAAGGTCGAATATCAACTGGGCAAGATCCTCGATGGAATAGATATCGTGGTGAGGAGGAGGAGAGATCAATCCAACACCAGGTGTTGAGTGACGTACTTTACCGATCCACTCATCTACTTTATGTCCAGGGAGCTGTCCGCCTTCGCCAGGCTTCGCACCCTGTGCCATCTTTATCTGCAACTCTTTCGCGTTGGTGAGATAGTAACTGGTAACGCCGAAACGTCCCGATGCTACTTGTTTGATGGCCGAGTTTTCCCAGTCGCCGTTCGGCAATCGGGTAAAACGCATTTCGTCTTCTCCACCTTCCCCGCAATTGCTCTTGCCGCCGATACGGTTCATGGCAACTGCAAGGGTTTTGTGTGCTTCATACGAAATGGAACCGAACGACATCGCGCCGGTAGCAAAACGTTTGAAGATGCTCTCTTTCGATTCTACTTCGTCTATCGGTATCGGTGTGCCTTTCTTGAACTCGAGCAGACTTCTCAACGTGATGGCCTTGTTGCTCTGCTCGTTGATGAGCCCCGAATATTTTTTGAAAAGCTGGTAGTCGTTCTTCTTAGTCGATTCCTGTAAGAGATGAATAGTCTGCGGGTTGAACAAGTGAGCTTCGCCACGTTGCTTCCACTGGTAAACTCCACCGACTTCGAGATGAGGTATTGCGTTCGCTGTTTTAGGGAACGCGAGACTGTGCTTCGCGAGAGATTCGGTTGCGATATCGTCGAGCGTAAGTCCACCGATACGTGAAACCGTGCCAGTGAAATAAAGATCGACAACATCTTTGCTGATACCGAGCGCTTCGAAGATCTGCGCGCCGTGGTACGACTGCAGTGTGCTGATACCCATCTTGCTCATGATCTTGAGCAATTCGCCGGCAGCAGCCTTCTTATAATTATAAGCGGCCCTCTCTTCTGTAAGTTCTGCGGTGAAGAGGTTGCGTTTCTTCATGTCGTGAATCGTCTGGTACACGAGGTACGGGTTCACACCGGAAGCGCCGTAGCCAAGCAGCGTCGCGAAGTGATGTGTTTCCCAAACGTCGCCCGCCTCTACAAGCAGGCCGACCTTACCGCGAATACCATTGCGGATCAGGTGATGATGAACAGCAGATACCGCCAACAACGAAGGGATCTGTGCGTGACCGCTATCGAAGCTACGATCGGAGAGGATGATGATCGTGAAACCATCTTCAACTGCGTCGGTCACATATTGACAAACACGATTCAGACCTTTTTCGAGCGAACCGGGCTGGCCGTCGGCTTTGAAATAAGTATAGATCGTTTTTGTCTGGAGGTGCCTGTGGTCGATGTAACGAATGCGCTCCAGTTCCGAGTTAGTGAGGATCGGTGTAGGGAGCTCGAGTGTGATACAGTGTTCGGGCGACTCTTCGAGGAGGTTCAACGAACCACCAACATGCGATGCGAGAGACATGATCAAACGCTCGCGGATAGAATCGATAGGAGGGTTAGTAACCTGTGCGAACAGTTGCTTGAAGTAGCTCGACAGGTGCTGCGCCTGCTTCGAGAGAACGGCGAGTGGTGTATCGTTACCCATTGAACCAAGCGCTTCTTTTCCGGTCTCACACATCTGCGCGATGATCACGCGGATGTCTTCGGTTGTGTAACCGAACGATACCTGTCGCTTGATGAATGTGTTTGGATCGTATTTGTGGAAACTACCGCCGGGTTCAGGAAGATCCGACAGCTTCACTTTATTAGCGCGGAGCCATTCGCCGTACGGTTTCTGGGTACAGATCTTTTTCTTGAGGTCGTCGTCGCTTACGATCTTGCCGGCTTCCATATCCACGATGAACATCTTACCGGGCTGGAGACGACCTTTAGAAATAACTTTTGATTGATCGATGTCGAGTACACCTACTTCGGAGGCCATGATAACCTGGTCGTCGCTTGTAACGATGAAGCGCGAAGGCCTCAGGCCGTTGCGATCGAGCGTAGCGCCAATGATCTTTCCATCGGTAAAGGTGATCGAAGCTGGACCATCCCACGGTTCCATGAGGTTCGCGTGGTATTCGTAGAAATCTTTTTTCTCGCGACTCATGTTCTCGTTGCCATCCCATGCTTCGGGAATAAGCATCATCATTACATGAGGAAGCGAGCGGCCCGCGTGAACAAGCAATTCTATTACGTTGTCGAGGTTTGAAGAATCGGATTGGAGCGGGTTACAGATCGGCAACACCATGTTCAATTCTTCGCGGGTAAAGTAAGGCGATTCGAAGAATGCCTCTTTTGATTTCAGCCAGTTGATATTCCCTTGAACGGTGTTGATCTCACCATTGTGGGCGATATAACGG
Source organism: uncultured Ohtaekwangia sp. (assembly GCA_964490505.1). Lineage (GTDB taxonomy): Bacteria > Bacteroidota > Bacteroidia > Cytophagales > Cyclobacteriaceae > ELB16-189. The sequence continues at coordinate 47,031 of CAZBCP010000013.1, forward strand.
AATGGCTGTGCGAGACGCCATGAAGGGAATGTGTTTGTAGAGAACCTCGAGTGTATAACGGCAAACGCTGACACCACTTCTTCGTGTTCCAGGTCGGGAAAATACCAACGGAGCTGGTGCGAAGTAAGCATGCCCTTGTAGGCGATGGTCTTGTACGAAAGAGAAGAGAAATAGAACTGGTTATTGACACCGTTCACCGACTCTTTAATAAGTCGTGTAGAGAACATGCGGAGCACGAACAGTTTTCTTTCGAATTCGTCCGGGTTGTCGATGGTGTCGGGGCGCTTAATAAAGACCTGTTCCATGATCGGCTCGGCTTTCAGCGCGCTTTCGCCGAGGTCTTTATTAATAGTAGGAACTACCCGGTAGCCGAGTAGTGTCATTTTCATTCTCTTGATCTGGCGATTGAGAACTGTGCGGCATTCTTCGCGCAGTTTTGCGTCGGCGGGAAAGAAAATGAGGCCTACGCCGTAGTGCCCGATCTCGGGGAGGGTGAAGTTTTGCTTGAGACATTCTGTGAAGAAGAACTCGTGGGGAATCTGAATGAGAATACCCGCGCCGTCGCCTGTGTTGGGTTCACATCCGCATGCTCCGCGGTGACTCATGCGTTCGAGCATGGTGAGACCGTTCGAAACAATTTGGTGCGACTTTCTTCCTTTGATGTTTGCGATGAAACCTACCCCGCATGAATCCTTCTCGAAGGAGGGGTGGTATAGTCCGTGCTGCTGATCGTCTTCCAAGTTTTTTTAATTTTTGAGGGAAAAATCATCTTAAAGTTAACTTTCAAATCGCAGAAACTTATTCTGTGAAATGGGGTTTTTTCAAAAAATCTTTTGGAAAAACAACCGAAAACGTTTGTTGCGTTTATGCAAACGTTTTCTTTTTTCGGCCAGAAGTGATGCCATGACTTAAGTGATGCCATGACTTTCAAAGTTCAGACCAAACTGGAAAGTCACGACGCCTCTGTGTCAGGTAAATAATACAGCTTGTGTAACAATTGATACAACGAAGCCCATCGGCCTGTCGCTAATTTGATCGAAGATCAAAAATCAACATCATGAAGGCTGGCTTCGTTGTTCTCCTGGCCCTGCTCATCGGCAACTTTACTCCATCATTTGCGCAGCAAAGTGTTTATTATGAAACAACGGCCATCGCCTATCGCGACGCCGCATCGAAAACGAAATGCCCCGCCCAGGCGGAAGTGTATGAAAAGGCTGCGAAGTGGTGTGACTGCATGGTGGAACAACTAGCAGGTCGCACACCGACCTGTCCACCGAAGCCTAAAGTTGAAGTCCCACCGTGCGACGAGAATAGCAACACGAACAGCAATGCCCCTTTGGGATCCACGACAGAAGACCTCGTGCGTCAGCAGCAAGAGAACTCAGCTGCCGCAAGTGCCTTCCAACAAAGCTATAATCAGGCAAAGGAATCGGGTAGTCAAAACTCCGGTGCTATTCTTCAAGGCACGGTAGACATGGCGTCGCAATTATCGGATACGCAGATGGCGAAGTCGACACTTATCGTTGGAGGGGCGATGGCGTTGCTCAGTCATATGAGTGAACAAGATAAAAAGAGGCTAGAGGAGAAGTGGAAGGCTGCTGAGTTGGAAGCTTCTATCGAAAGTCAACGAAGAGAGGCTCATCAAAAGATCGCTTCGGAAGTTGAGCCACAGCTTTCGAAGTTAATTGTGGATGCAACCCAAGGCGATTATATGGCAGCATTCAAACTGGGGCAATATTATTTCACTGACGTAATCCCGCGTGGTTTCAGCTACACCGATGCCGAGCTGGCCAATCTGCAAAAGGGATTGCGCTGGTATGCCCTATGTTTAAAGGACGATTATAAATCGCCATGGTACCGCATAGCCAAGACTCATCTGAATACTATTCTTACTGTAGTTGAAGCAATGGCGAACGGAAATGATCGTCGTGCTTTTGGATTTGCAGCTCTTATGAACGAACGTGGTCTCGGCACAGATCCCAACAGGTTGCAGGCAGACTATTTTTATAAGAAGGCGGAAAAAAAGAATCCCAACATACGAAGAGAGATGGCGGAGCTGTTGCTGCTGCCGAACAACGAAGAGTATATAGGTAGCGAGGAAAGGAGATGATCGCAAAGTATGACCGCATTACAGCTGGAGTATGCCATGCCAGGTCCGGCGATGTTGAAAGGCCATAAGTGCCTATACGGCGTTAATCACGGAAGATCTTAAAGAGCTGATTCCATTTAACTCTCATATACCCATTTCCCTCCCGCCATCGTACGCTCAATGGGGATCGTTACAAGTGTCGACGGATCTTCTTTGAATGGATCACGCCCAAGCACAACCAGGTCTGCATACTTGCCCGTCGTTATCGATCCCTTCACATTTTCTTCGTACGAAGCATACGCACCATGAAGCGTACCTATCCGAATGGCTTCTTCAACGGTCACCTTCTGTGATGATCCCCATGTAGTTCCCTTCATATCAGTACGCGTTACACTCGACTGCAATGCCATCATCGGCTCGAAAGGACCAGGCGGATAATCGGATGCCTGCGTCGGCCTGATCCCTGATTTAAGGAAGCTTCGTAGAGCAAACATGTTCTCGAGTCGATCGGCACCATATTCTTTCATCTTCTCTCCATGGTAATAAACATAAGTCGAGAACGGCGTCGGTATCACACCAAGGGCTTTCATGCGACGAAGGATGTCGTCGTTGATAACCGTGCAGTGTTCGATACGGAACCTCGGATCCTTACGCGGACGCTCTTTCTGAAGACGCTCATACAACTGAAGCACGAGATCAATACCAACATCCCCGTTTGCATGAATGCCGATCTGCCAGTCGTTGTCGTGTGCGAGTTTGCCATATTTATAAAGTTCTTCTGACTTCGTTACAATAATTCCATAATCGTCAGGACGACCGATATATGGTTTAGAAAGACGGGCTGTTCTTTCAGAGATCGATCCATCACAAGTCATTTTCATAGCTCCGATCTTCACCCACTCGTCACCCATCCCTGTTCGCACGCCGGCTGCTATCATCGATTCGATAGCAAAGTACCCAAGCAAACAATAAACACGAAGCGTTAGCTCACCAGCGTCGCGCGCATCTTGATAGGCACGAAGATCTTCTGGCTTGCCGTAAGCATCGTGCACCGAAGTAATACCGGTCTTCGACATCATCTTGCTGATGATCTTTACACCTTCGCGAAGATCGTCGCGCGTGTATTCGGAAGGAATATGTTTGTCGATCAGGTCGTTTGCACTTTCGGCAACTTTTCCATTCAGCTTTCCGGAGCTGTCGCGATAAAACTTTCCACCGTCGGGATCTGGAGTCTTGTCCGTAATGCCCGCTGTCTTGAATGCTGCTGAGTTAACGTATGCCGTATGGCCCCCGCGATGCCAAACACTTACCGGATGATTCGGAGCCGCTTCGTCGAGATCCTGGACCGTGAGCGTACGCCCTTCAGTTGTCTTTGTATCATCAAATTTGAATCCTAACACCCAATTGCCTTGTGGAGTATCCTGTGCACGTTTCCTGATCGCTTCTTTAATGTCTTTTATAGATCTCAGGTCGCAGTCAACCGACCGAAGATGTTGCAGACCTGAACTTGCCGGGTGTGAATGAGCATCGATGAAACCCGGGAGAACAGTCTTTTGCCCGAGGTCTATCTTTTTTGTTTTACCAGTAGCGAGCTTCAGAACTTCCTCGTTGGTTCCCACCGCGATAAATCTTCCGTTACTGATGGCGACAGCCTGCGCTCGCGGCTGAAGATCATCGACGGTGAAAAAACTTCCGTTGTGAAGGATGAGGTCTGGTTGAACCTGATCGAACGAAAGCAGGCCAAGAGCCGCCATCGACGCGATGAACTCCCTGCGCGAAACAGTATTCATTGAAACTGAGTTTTAATTTACGTGCTCGTCCGCGATCTTGATCGCTTCGCTGATCATCGCAATACCCTCATCGATCTGCTCTTTGGTGATGCACAACGGCGGCGCAATGAAAATATAATTCCAACGCACGAACGTGTACATACCGAGCTCTTTCAGCTTGCCTGCAACTTTATTCATGATCGTCATCTCCGAAGTCTTGGCGTTGAAGGGAGCCATCGGTTCTTTCGTAGTCCTGTTCTTCACGAGTTCTATACATCCAAGGAGTCCAGTATTGCGCCAGTCACCGATGCTTGGATGTTTTTGTTTGAGCTTCTCGACCTGCTCATCTACATAGTGACCCATGTTATAAGCGTTCTCGATCAGGTGTTCGTCTTCGTAGATGTTCAACACTTCGACGCCAGCCGCACATGAGACGGGGTGCGCAGAGTAGGTGAGACCCAACCACAACGTTTTGTCATTGAAATGATTGGCGATAGTATCGCTGACGATCAACGCGCCGAGTGGAAGATACCCTGCTGTTATTCCTTTCGCCGTCGCGATCATATCCGGAACAACATCGTGCACCTGGCATGCGAACCACTGACCAGTCCTTCCGAAGCCGCTCATTACTTCATCCATGATCAGCAGGATACCATGTTTATCGCAAAGCGCGCGAATGCTTGCGAGATAGCCTTTGGGATACTTTATACATCCCGATGAACCACTCTCGCCTTCCATCAATATCGCTGCGATCGTCTCCGGCCCTTCAAATTCAATAACGCGTTCCACATGATCGACACACAGCCTAGTACAGCTCTCTTTTTGTTGTCCCCACGGACAACGGTAGCAATACGGATCTTCGACGTGAATGACGTTCGGAGCTTGCTGTGAATCGTGCGGGATCTTTCGTGGGTCGCCACCGGCAGTCATTGCGCCAATAGATGCTCCGTGAAATGCCCTGTATCGGGCGAGGATCTTATGCCTGCCCGTATATAATCGCGCGAGCTTAATGGCATTGTCGATCGCTTCGGCGCCGCCTGTCGTGAAGAGTGTCTTTTGAAGATTGCCGGGAGTTATTTCCGCAAGCTTCTTTCCGAGCTCACCACGCGCTTTCGTTACACACGATGGTGTTACGTAGCTGATCTCCTGCATCTGCTTCATCACTGCGTTTGTGACTCGCTGGTTGCCGTGACCGATGTTCACGTTCATCAATCCCGAAGAAAAATCGAGATAGCGTTTGCCATCGTAGTCGTACATATACACTCCCTCGCCACGTTGGATCGCAAGGGGACTGATACCTTTCTGTGCACTCCAGCTGAAGAGTGTGTAATCGAGATTGTCGTTAAGGATGTTCATGGTGCGGGGTGCTAGGTGCTAGGTTCTGATAATTGACTGATTTGCATAAATGACTATTAAGGAGAGGTCATAGGGTTCATATGATGCAGTTTGTATAACTCTTTGATTTCTCCATAAGCAGCTAATCTCGAAATTATTCGGGCCATTGTCACCCAGCACCTCGCACCCGGCACCCAGGTGCGCCCCGCACCCTAGGACATCCAATTGATTCCTGCTTCCGGATTCCACTTAACCGTCGTTTTCTTGAGTTTGGTCCAAAACGCGATCGAGCTCTTGCCAGTGATGTCTCCCACACCAAACTTGCTTTCATTCCATCCACCGAATGAGAACGGTTCGCGAGGAACGGGAACGCCTACGTTAACACCGATCATCCCGGCGCTCGCCTTCTCCATTACATATCTCGCCAGACTTCCATTTTGTGTGAAGACTGCTGCAGCATTGCCATACTTGTTCTTGTTCTCGATATCTAACGCTTCGTCGAGCGACGTTGCATGCATGATGCTGATAACGGGACCGAAGATCTCCTCTTGTGCGACGGCCATATCGGGAGTAACGTTGTCAATAACCGTTGGACCTACATAGGTTCCATTTTCTTTGCCGTCCACCTTCGCCCTTCGCCCGTCCACCAACACCCGCGCTCCCTTTTGTTCAGCCTCGGTTATATATTTTTCGATCCGTTGTTGCGAAGCCTTATTGATAACAGCCCCAAGGTTAACACCAGGAATAACTTTTCGCGCTTCGTCACAGATCTTCGATATGATGTGATCCACATTTCCCACGGCGACCATTGCCGAAGCAGCCATACATCTCTGACCGGCGCAACCACTCATCGAAGCCGTAATGTTCTGCGCCGTCATATCTGCTTTCGCATCGGGTAATACAAGCAAATGATTCTTAGCACCACCCAATGCCAAGCATCTTTTTAGATTCGATGTAGCGCGGCGATACACCTCCTTCGCAACGGGGGTCGATCCCACGAAAGTGACGGCTTCGATACCAGGATGATCACATATTGCTTGCGCCACTTCTTTCTCGCCATGAACAATATTAAATACACCATCGGGCAGGCCGGCTTCTTTCAGTAACATCGCAATACGACCTAGACTCAATGGCACCTTCTCCGAAGGCTTGATGATCATGCAATTGCCGAGAGCCAACGCGTTGGGTATCGTCCAATTAGGAACCATCGTCGGGAAATTGAATGGAACGATGCTCGCCACAACGCCAACCGGTACAAACTCCGAACGGCACTCAACACCTTTACTTACTTCCAGTGTTTCACCGGAAACCAATTGAGGCAACGAGCAAGCGAACTCCGTTAGCTCTACACATTTCTCGAGCTCTGCTTTCGATTCGGAGATGATCTTTCCATTCTCTTCCGATCCAAGTATTGCAAGCTCTTCTATATTTTTTTCAAGGAGCGATTTGTATTTGAAGAATACCTGAACTCTTTCTTTGATCGGTGTTTTCGACCACGACGCAAACGCCTTCTGTGCTGCTTTAACAGCCTGGTCAACTTCGCTTGCTCCCGAACATGGAAGCTCAGCCAAAACGGTACCGTCGATCGGGGAGGTGATCGTCAAGATTCGGCTGCTGGTGATATCTACAAATGCGCCGCCTATGAAATTTTTTACTCTGCCGTACTTCATAGGTGTAATTTCTGAAATAAATAGTAAGTAAATATGCAGTTCAAAATAAAATGCCCGTTACGACATGGTTAAGGAATACATCGAAAAGAACAAAGACAGGTTTCTCGAAGAGCTTTACGCCCTCATCCGGATACCGTCTGTAAGCGCCGATAGCCGCCACAAAGCCGACGTACGCAGGGCGGCAGAATATGTGAAGGAACGCCTCAAAGAGCTCGGCGCCGATGTAGAAATAGTAGAGACCAAAGGGCACCCGATCGTCTTCGGGGAGAAGAAAGTTGATCCCAAAAAGCCGACCGTTCTCGTATACGGCCACTACGATGTACAACCTCCCGATCCGCTCGATCTGTGGGTATCGCCGCCCTTCGAACCGACCGTGAGGAACGGCAAGATCTATGCACGCGGTTCGTGCGACGATAAAGGTCAGTTCTTCATGCACATCAAAGCATTCGAGATCCTGTCGAAAAACAACCTCCTCAATTGCAATGTGAAGTTCATGATCGAAGGCGAAGAAGAGGTCGGTTCCGATAACCTCCCTGTCTTCGTGAAAGAATATCGCGACAAGCTTAAAGCGGATGTGATCCTCATCTCCGATACATCCCTCATTTCGCTCGATCACCCATCGATAACGGTTGGTCTTCGTGGACTGAGTTACATGGAAGTTGAAGTGACCGGCGCCAATCGCGATCTTCATTCGGGTGTTTATGGTGGCGCCGTTGCAAATCCTATCAATGAGCTAAGCAAAATGATCGCTTCATTACACGATGAGAATGGCCGCATTACAATACCCGGGTTTTATGATAAGGTCGTTAATCTCACCGACGCCGAAAGAAAAGCATTGAACTCTGCACCGTTCGATCTCAACGAATACAAAAAAGAACTGGGTATCGATGAAGTGACGGGCGAGAAAGGATATACAACACTCGAACGTACAGGCGTGCGACCAACGTTGGATTGCAACGGCATCTGGGGTGGATATACCGGCGAAGGCGCGAAGACGGTTCTTCCCTCAAAGGCAAGCGCAAAGATCTCGATGCGACTAGTTCCCAACCAGGACCCTAATGAGATCACAGCATTGTTCACCAAACACTTTCAATCACTAGCACCCAGCTCGGTGAAAGTAAAAGTTACTGCACATCATGGCGGTCAGCCTGGCGTTACACCTACCGACTCGAAGGCATACGCCGCCGCAGCAAAAGCCTTCGAAGAAGTTTGGGGCAAGACACCAATCCCCACTCGCGATGGCGGTAGCATTCCGATAGTCGCTTTGTTTAAGAAAGAGCTCGGACTCGATACAGTGCTAATGGGATTCGGTTTGGATAGCGACGCATTGCATTCACCAAATGAATCTTATGGGCTTCGGAACTTTTTTATAGGGATAGAGACCATTGTCGCTTTTTATAAACACTTTTCTTCTTAGTTCGGGGTTCAACGTTCAAAGTTCCGCGTTGAACCCTGAACGCTGAACCCTGAACCCTGAACGCTGAACGTTATGTTAAAAACTTGTAAACACACTATGTGTTTGAACCTTGTTAACTCCCTTTTAAGTTAACTTTGCTTTATGTTCAGAATTCTTTCCCTTTTAGTTTTTGTGTTGATGTCTTTCGTAGCATCATCGCAAGTACTTCAACCCGCGAAGATCGTCGCAACACTTTCGAAATCTGATCTGAAAGTTGGCGACCAGGTTGACGTCGTTTTCAAAGCGACCATCGACGACGGATGGTACATCTATACGCTCGAATTCGATTCTACATGCGGACCTAATCCAATTGAGATCAACATCGCAAAAAATGCGGGCTTCGAACTGGTCGGCAAGCTTCGCGCTATCGACGATCATAAAAAGTACGATGAGATCTTTGAATGTGATGTTAGAGTCTTCGAGAAGCAAGGCGAATTCAGACAGACAATAAAGATCCTTTCGAATTCCGTGAAAATTGCGGGAGAGTACGAAGGACAAGTTTGTAGCAATGGAAGCTGTATAATATTTGATGGCGATTTTAAGATCAATGGTATTAAGGTTAGCGGAGAAAGTACAGCACCGATCGATGTGCCCGAACAAAATAACGATATCAAGCCTATACCGATCGATGCTCCGAAATCTGTTGACGGACCCAGATTGGACCCGACTATTCTTGATGGTACTCCGTCCATTGAAGGCGAATCGTTGATCGGATTCCTGGTGCTTGCATTTGTCCTCGGTCTCACGTCACTCATAACACCGTGCGTTTTCCCGATGATACCAATGACAGTCACGTTTTTTCTTCGCGACAATCAATCGAAGCGTGAAGGATTTCGCAAAGCGTTGATCTTCGGTATATCGATCATCGTAATTTATACATTGGCGGGCACCGTCTTTGCCGTTGCCCTTGGGAGTGACGGTCTCAACAATCTCGCAACCCACTGGGCGCCGAATCTTTTTGTGTCTGCGCTCTTTATCATCTTCGCGATGTCGTTTTTTGGTTTGTTCGAAATTAATGCGCCATATCAATTGGTGAACAAGGTCGATCAGCAGGCCGAGAAAGGTGGACTAGCCGGTATCTTCTTCATGGCTGCTACACTGGTACTTGTTTCTTTTTCGTGTACGATACCAATCGTCGGGAACGTTGTTGTGCTCGCAGGACAGGGTCAATTCATTAAACCGATACTGGCGATGTTCTGCTATTCATTGGCGTTCGCTATTCCGTTTGCTGTCTTTGCTTTTTTTCCTGAACTGCTTAAGTCCCTTCCGAAGTCGGGTGGCTGGCTGAACTCAGTGAAAGTAACATTAGGCTTTCTCGAGCTCGCCTTGTGCTTGAAATTCTTCAGCATCGCCGACCAGGCTTATCATTGGGGCATACTCGATCGTGATCTCAACATCGCATTGTGGATCGTGATCTTCTCGTTGCTCGGAATCTATTTCTTGGGAAGACTTACGCTAAAGGGCGACAGCCCCGTGACGGTAGTCACCGTACCGCGGCTAATGCTTGCTATTGCGACGTTTACGTTCGTTGTCTATCTCACACCCGGCATGTGGGGCGCACCCCTGAAAGCACTCGCCGGATATCTTCCACCGATGTATACTCATGACTTCAACCTTGGTGAGACGAACGGCGAAGGCTCACCGTGTGGTCCCGCGAAGTATTCCGATTTCCTTCACCTGCCTCATGGCATCAATGGATACTTCGACTATAAGCAGGCACTCGCATGCGCGCGTGAACAACACAAACCCTTATTCATAGACTTCACCGGCCATGGCTGTGTAAACTGTCGCGAAATGGAAGCAGTTGTTTGGAGCGATCCACAAGTGTTGAATAGACTAAAGAATGATTTTGTTGTTGTGGCCCTTTACGTCGACGACAAGACCGAGCTTCCCGAGAGCGAATGGTATACTTCGAAGGTGGATGACAAAGTGAAGAAGACGATCGGCAAACAAAACGCAGATCTGCAGATCGCGAACCTCAACAACAACGCACAACCATTCTATATACTCCTGGGCGACGACGAACGCGTGCTTGCATGGCCAAAGGCTTACGACAGGAGCGTGCCGGCTTTCGTTGATTTTTTGGAGTCGGGGAAGAAGAAGTACAAAGAATTGTTTAACTGAGTTGGGGATTACCTTTCCCACTTACTTAGTTCATTTCTAATAACTTAATGATTACTTTTAAATTATCTTTGAGACTCGCATTTTTTGTTTCTCACGGGAAGACACAGAAATCACGGAAGTGATATTTTTTTCAGTGTGTTCCGTGCATTCCGTGAGAGCTGAATTTTAACTCCTCACTAGTGTGAAATTTTTTAAGAAGTCTTTGGTTTTGGTTGGCGCCGCTTTAGTCTTCTTTGGTGTGCTTATCCTCTTCGATAACATCTCGCAATACGCAGAGGTCGAAGCAGCAATGGAAGTGGACACGACTGCACTCCAACCCGTTGTTCAAAAAGAACCTACCATGCTCTTCGGTATGGTAATCGATCACCTCAATGTTTCAAATGCCGAGGTGAAACGCAACCAACGTTTTTCAGATCTTCTCGACGGTTATTATGTCGATGGGAAGGCGCTGCGTCTGCTCGCCATGGTACCACGAAACGTGTTCGATTTCAGAAAGGTAGCAGCCAATAAAAAATACACCGTACTCGCCGAAAACGATTCGTTGAAAACAGCTCGTGCACTCGTCTACGAAGCCAGTCCCGTTGATTATTACGTCTTTCATTTCTCGGACACACTCGTTGTAGAATCATGCCAGCGTGCAACATCAACCGTCGAGCGTTCTATCGCTGCCGAAATAAGATCAAACCTCTCCGAAACCATCGAAGCCATGAACATCTCTCATGAGCTCACCAACGGCTTCGTCGACATCTTCGCATGGCAGGTCGACTTCGGTCGGCTTCAAAAAGGAGATAAGTTCAAATTAATCTACACCGAAAAACAAGTCGAAGGAAAACCTGTCGGCATCGAAAGCATCAATGCAGTCTACTTCGAACACTTCGGCAGCGGCTATTATGCATTCCCCTTCGAACAATGCGAAGGATTAGATTACTTCGACGAGAAAGGGAACAGTCTCCGCAAAGCATTACTCAAGTATCCAATAGAATTTACGAGAATCAGTTCGCGCTTTAATCCACATAGGTTTCACCCAGTTGCGAAGGTCTTCCGTGCACACAACGGCACAGACTTCGCAGCGCCTACGGGAACTCCTATCCGCTCGGCTGGCGACGGCATCGTTCTCGAAGCGCAGTACAAAGGCGGCAATGGCAACTATGTTAAGATCCGTCACAACGCAACGTATACTACTCAGTATCTCCACATGTCCAGGATCGGGAGCGGCATCAGGCCTGGTACACGGGTAAGACAAGGACAAACCATCGGCTTCGTTGGTAGCACTGGTCTTGCAAACGGTCCTCACCTGTGCTATCGTTTCTGGAAGAACGGCGTGCAGGTGGATGCCCTTAAGGTGCAATTACCTGCTGCAGAGCCGGTAAAAGACAACGAACGTGCAGCCTTCGAAACCGTTAAAGAAAACCTCACAAGGAAACTCGAGGAAATCCCCTTCCCTGCACAACCCACGGAAGTTGCAATTGCAGAGAACTAGCAACAAACGAAATGGGCGCGGGTTTCGTTAACTTTGTTGCCCGATGTACCGTGCGGTTCTCGTCATATTTTGCCTCTCTACGGCCCTCACAGCTGCCGCCCAGAAAGTCGGGTTGGTACTAAGCGGTGGTGGGGCCAAGGGTATTGCCCACGTCGGTGTATTAAAAGCTCTCGAAGAGAACGAGATCCCAATAGATTATCTCACCGGTACCTCGATGGGTGGCATCGTTGCAGGCTGTTATGCTGCCGGCATGAGCCCTCAGCAGATCGAAGAGATCATGCTCTCAAAAGAATTTATCGGTTGGGTAACAGGCCGTCTCGAACAGGGATATAATTACTACTACAACCGTCCCGACGACAACCCGTCGGTACTCAAGATCAATCTCTCCCTCGACTCGACGTTCAACTTCAATTTCAATTCAAGCATCGCGAACGATCTGTCACTCAACTTCGCACTCGCCGAAGTGATGGCGCAACCTGCAGCTATCGCGAAGGGTAATTTCGATAGCCTGTTCGTTCCATTGCGAGTTGTTGCTTCGGATGTGTTCACACAAACCGAAGTGATCATAAAATCGGGAAGTCTTAGCGACGCCCTTCGCGCGACACAAACCGTTCCGTTCTTCTACTCACCGATCAAGGTCGACAATAAGTATTTATTCGACGGAGGGGTTTACAACAACTTCCCAGTCGATGTAATGCAGAACGAATTCAAACCTGATGTGATCATCGGCAGCAACGTGTCGTCGAAAGTTTATGACGAATATCCTTACGGCGAAGACGAGAAGCTTATATCGAAGTCGTTGCTTTACATGCTGCTCGATAAATCGGATCCGTCGAAGATACCGGCGACGGGTGTTTATATTCAACCGAACCTCAAGGGGCTTTCAACATTCGACTTCGCAAGAGCAAAACATCTCATCGACTCCGGTTATGCCCAGACCATGCGACAAATGGATGAGATCAAACAAAAGGTAGGAATGAATGCCGCAAGAACGTGCGAAGCTGTCGCCGAAGCCCGCAACAACTTCAACAACAGAAGCACTGCCTTGCAGATCGACCAGGTCGTATACCAGGGTTTCAATTCAAGACAACAACGTTACATGAATCGCTTCTTCCGCAATGGTAAACGCCCGTTGTTCTTTAGTGATGTTAAAGAAGGATACTTCAAGCTTGTATCGGACGACTACTTCAGGAATCTCTATCCGAGCTTTTTATTCGATGCCGAAAAAGATCGCTTCAACTTTAAGCTTACGAAACGACCACAAAATGATTTCCAGATCGACTTCGGTGGCGTTGTGTCTACACGCAACATCAGCACGATGTTCCTTGGCGTTAATTACTATTATTTCGATCGCGCACTCACACACGTGATGGCAAATTTCTACGCGGGGAATTTTTACAAGTCGGTACAGCTTAAGGCACGCATGGATTTCCCGGGTGTCGGAAGATTTTTCCTGGAACCCGAGGCAACATTCAACAACTGGGACTTCCTCGAAGGGAAAGACATAGTTCTCGATAACTTTTCTCCTACCGTATTGAATCGTATCGACAGAAAAGTTGGAGCAAGTGTTGGCGTGCCTGTCGGTACTCGTTTCAAGGCATCGATGTACGGTTATTATGTAAACAATCTCGATCGCTATATCGATGCCGATGTGCTTGTATCTACCGATACGCTCGATGAATTGAGACTTGCCGGCTCACGTCTCGGATTCCTTTTATCCACAAACACGCTCAACAGGAAACAGTATCCTTCGCAAGGACGTCGTTACCAGTTTGGTTTCGATTGGTTTAGTCTCGATGAGACGTTCACTCCGGGCAACACGTCGTTTATTGCCCAGCAGGAATCCAAACATCGTGGGTGGATTAGAGGTAAGGTCACACTCGAACAATATTTCAGGAAAGGTTTCTATAGCTCGGGCTACCTGCTGGAGGGTGTTCTTTCGAACCAGCCCTTCTTCGCTAACTACCAGGGTACCATCATCAATGCGTCGTCGTTTAACCCGTTGCAGGACAGCCCTACATTACTGCTCGAGAACTTCAGGGCATTCAATTACGTGGCGGGCGGCTGGCGCAACGTATTCTCGATCCGCAAGAACCTCGACTTCAGGTTGGAAGGATACGTTTTCAAGCCCTTTGAAAGACTCGTTAAACAACAGGATCAGCGGCCGGCCCTGAGTCAGGATCTTATCAGGTTTTACCTTGCAGGAACAGCCGGTCTCGTACTCCATTCGTCGGTCGGTCCCATCAGCCTCAGCGTCAATTATTACAACGACAAAGAGAACCAGTTAGGGGCGCTGCTTCATGTAGGTTTCCTGCTCTTTCAGAAGACTTCTCTTAACTAGAGTTAACTGATTTTTAAAGCGTTTCATTGAACGGCAGCGTCGGTCCCTGAGCCCGTCCTGATGTACTATTTTTCCGCATTTTTAAAAATTTTAGCTAAGTTTAACCCTCAAAGTAATAGTTGTGCATGAGGCGATACCTACTCCTGACTTTCTTTGCTCTAGTTCTTAATTCTTTAGCCTTCGGACAGGAGGTGCAATGGGCTTCGAAAGTCCTGGAATTTTCAAGCGAACTAACGCCGGTCCAATATTCAGCTCAGCAGATCCTTGGCAAGCCTAACGTGCTTCCGGCAGGGGGGCAAAATCCCAACGCCTGGACACCCGATAAGCCCAAGAGAAGAGAGTTCATTAAAATTGGATACGAGCACCCACTGCAAGTTCAACAGATCGCGATCGCCGAATCGTACAACCCCAGCGGTCTATACAGGGTGTTGCTTTATGACGAAGCTGGCACAGAACACGTAGCCCGTACATTCAATCCAGTTGCAGTTCCCCTGCAGAGCCGCATGCTCAACGTGTTCGTTGAAAAAACAACCTATAAAGTAGCTGCCGTAAAGCTCGAATTCGATGGCGGTGCTCTTCCCGAATATTTCTCCATTGACGCCGTAGCGATCACCGATTCACATTATCCGATCATTGCCGACATCATTAAGCCTGAGCTTCTTGCAAAAGGCATCGTTGTCGAAAAGCTTGATGCTAACGTAAACTCGGATGTGAGCGAACTCAACCCAATGCTTTCGCCCGATGGAAAAACGATGTACTTCAGTCGCGCCAATCACCCTGAGAACATGGGAGGTGTTAACGATAAAGAAGATATCTGGTATTCGGAGCTTGGCGCCGATGGCAAATGGTCGCTCGCAAGAAACATGGGACCTCAATTCAACAACGAGCATCCCAACTTCGTGAATGCTATCACTTCACCAACACCCGATGGTAAAACCGTGATACTCGTTCTTGGTAACAAGTATCTCGACAACGGCAAGATGCTCGCCGGTGTTTCTATCAGCAATAATATCAACGGAAAGTGGTCGAAGCCCAAAGCGCTAAACATCGAGAACGACTACAACTACAACGAGAAGGCAAACTACTTCCTCACCAACAATAGAAAGGCATTGATCATGTCCGTAGAACGCGACGACTCTCGTGGCGGCCGCGATCTTTACGTAAGCTTCATGAAGGACGACAGCGTGTGGACCGAGCCCAAGAACCTTGGCGATATGCTGAACACGGCTGGTAACGAAACAGCGCCGTTCCTCGCATCCGACGACCAAACGATGTACTTCTCTTCGAACGGCTTCAGCGGCTATGGTGGTAGCGACGTCTACATGACCAAGCGCCTCGACGATACCTACACCAATTGGAGCGAACCCAAGAACATGGGTCCCGATATCAACACGAAAGGTGAAGACCTCTTCTTCAACATTCCATCGACAAGCGAGTACGCTTATTACTCACGCGGAGAAGAGACAAACACAGATATTTATCGTGCGAAGCTGCCGTTCTACAACAGCCCGCAGCCTTATGTTATCGTGAAAGGAAAATTGATCGACGCGAAAACCGGCCAGCCCATCGGAGCAAAGATCATCTACGAAAGACTTTCGGATGGCAAGCAGATCGGCATCGCTCAATCGAATCCTGAAACCGGCGAATACGAGATAAGGCTTCCTGGTGGAGAGATCTACGGCGTTACCGCAGAAGCTGAGGGTCATATCTCCGAAAGTCAGAACCTCGACTTAAGAGATTTCAAAACCGATGGCGTGATCACGCATAAAGACATGACCATTAAGCCGATCGAACTTGCGCGGGTCGAACCGAACGCAACGATCAGGCTTAACAACCTATTCTTTGATTTCGATAAGTACACGCTTCGTTCAGAATCTTTTGCTGAACTCAACCGTGTTGCCGAGTTCCTTGAAGAACAACCATCGATTAAAGTTGAAATTGCCGGCCACACCGACAACGTGGGTACCGAAGAGTACAACATGAATCTGTCGAAGAAGCGCGCCGAGGCAGTTACTAATTATCTCCTTAAGAAAGGTGTAACCAAAGACCGGATCAACACTACCCATTATGGTGAATCGCGTCCGAAAGACACCAACGACACTAAAGAAGGACGCCAAAACAACAGGCGCGTTGAATTTACAATCCTCACCTTGTAATCTCGATGAAGACGATCGCGACATTTTTTGCACTTAGTCTGATAGCTGGCAGCACTGCATTTGCCCAGGCCGACACCTTGATATATGCCCAGGGCAATATCATCAACGGCACAACGAAAGAGCCCGTTAGCGCGAGTATTTCGTACCAAAGCCTTCCCTACGGCAACGTAGTCGGAATGCTGAAGGGTACCAGTTACAAGTTCCCGATCTTCAACAACGATCGTTACGAGATCATGGTGGAAGCACCTGGCTTTGCCCCCGCCAAATACATGCTCGATCCCGCCGAGGCAAAAGATCGTATCGTGGTCAGAGACGTTGAGCTCGGCTTGCCCACAAGCGCTGCAGGCCACGCAGAGTCGACCCATACCGTTGGAAAGGTAATGAACCTTGACGCGCTGATCTTCGAGCAGGGCAACGCCAAGATCCAGCCTGCTTCGTTTGAAGAACTCGACCAGGTTGTAAAGATGCTCCAGACATATCCAGCGATGGTCATACAGCTCGAAGGCCATACCGACGTGCGCGGTAATGCCAACGCTCTCATGAAACTTTCACAAGATCGTGTGGATGCCGTTAAGTCCTATCTCGTGTCGAAAGGAGTGAGCAAAAACAAGGTAAAGACCAAAGCCTTTGGTGGCACCCAGCCACTGTCGCGGGCCGATACAGAAGAAGCTCACAAAATGAATCGCAGGGTGCAAGTGCGCATCCTGGCTAACTGACCTGGTTTGATTTAGCGAAGAGAGCGAGACTGCAGTAATGCAGCTAGTTCACCAATTCGTGGAGAATTGGTAGTAAGCTTTGCTGCCGAAAGTTTTTCGGAGCATTCTTCCCATTTCTCGTCATTGAATGCATTAACAGCCTGGTTGAAATAAAGAAGACCGGCCAACTGATCGGCATTGATCGATTGATAGAGACTGAATGAATACTTTTGGTGTGCTGTAGTTGCGTCTTGCAACTTGTTGGCCTGGTATTCGGCAACAGCCTTATTCATTTTTGTTTTGTCGCTGATGAAGCCACCAAATCGATCTGTTGTTTCAAGGATCACATCACCATCGGTTGAGTTCACCACAATGAAGATGTGGTAGTTGGTTTCGATGATGTTGTACTTGTAACCGGCCCTCGTTAGAATGTCGGCAAACAATGACGTAGCGGTGAGACAATCATACTGACCTTTTGCGAGGCCTTCGATGCCGGTGTATTGAACGTAGTTGTGGAGGAAGCGACTGTGTGTTTTTCTGAAGAGAGAATGAAGCTTATCGACGTCGTTCCTGTAATGATGCTTCGAAACAGAGGCGACAAGTTTATCGACACGTGTATTAACTTCATCCAGGCCGGCTTTGGTCGACGACGTGGCCCAAACCTGCTCGAGAATTGTAGGCTGGGCTACAACCGTGATGCAGGCGGATATAAAGACATATAAAATTAAAACCTGTTTCATTTCAACACCCACTTAACCCCGCCAAACCAAGCCTGGCGGATAGCTCCCGTTTGTTATGGCGGGGTAACATAAATTTAACATACAGGTAACATTAGTGCAAATACCTTTGAAATCAGCCCGGAAAGGGTATATTTAGATTACCTCTGGAGTCCATTCAACCCATATTCAACCGCCTGAAGGCCCGCAGCCAGGCACTGCGATCGGAGCCGATCTCTGCTCGCGTAGACCGGCTGGTGAAGCTTGACAAATGGCTTCGAAGCCATGAGCGTGGTTTGGAAGAAGCGGTGTTCAAAGATCTGGGAAAGCCCGCGATGGAGGTCGGTACCTCCGAGCTGTTCCCTGTCTATGCTGAGATCAATCACGCCATCGAGAATATAGATCGATGGACCGACCCGGTAAAAATTGATGCACCGTTAACATTCCTAGGAACGCGATCGGAAGTTATTCACGAACCGAAGGGAGCTTGCCTGATCATATCGCCGTGGAATTATCCGTTCAATCTTGCGATAGGTCCGTTGGTTTCATGTTTGACTGCTGGTAATACAGCTTTGTTGAAGCCATCTGAGATGACGCCCAATACGTCGGCGTTTATCTCCAGGCTTGTTGATGAAGTGTTCGATAAAGATGTTGTTGCTGTTGTTGAGGGCGATGCATCGGTTGCCACTGAATTGTTGAAGCTTCCGTTCGATCACATCTTTTTCACGGGGAGCCCGGCGGTTGGAAAGATAGTGATGAAAGCTGCGGCGGAGCGATTGGCTTCAGTTACCCTGGAGCTTGGAGGAAAATCGCCAGCCATCGTCGATGCATCGGCAAACATAAGCGACGCCGCGAAGCGAATTGCATTCGGAAAGTTCTTGAACAACGGACAGACCTGTATCGCACCCGACTATGTTCTGGTTGATAGCTCGATAAAGGAGAAATTCATCGAGCTCTTAAAAGAAAATATTTCCAATCTCTTTGTTGACTACTCTGCGAGAATAGTCAACGAACGACATTCTGCTCGTCTCGAAAATCTTCTGAAGGATGCCAAACAGAAAGGTGCAGTAGAAGTGTTATCCGGCAAACAGACCGTTCTTGTAAATGTAACGAACGACATGCTCGTTATGCAGGAGGAGATTTTTGGACCGATACTTCCTGTTATGGCGATGAATGTCGACGATTCGATCGATTTCATCAACTCGAAGCCAAAGCCACTCGGACTTTACATTTTCTCAAAAAGATCTGACGTTAAACAAAAGGTACTCGCACAAACGTCGGCCGGGGGAGTTTGTATTAACGATTGCGTTCTGCAGTTCATTCATCCCAACCTGCCCTTTGGTGGCGTTAACAATAGCGGCATTGGGAAATCTCATGGGCACTCGGGTTTTCTCGCCTTCACGAACGAGAAACCGATTGTCAGGCAAAAATCCGGGTATTCGACGGCCTACCTCTTTTATCCCCCATACACCTCTCTAAAGAAGAAAATTTTAAGCATAGTGCTTCGTTGGTTAGTTTAAGGTTTGCGGGCTTCGGTTACACGTTGCGCCTTTGTGTGAACCTTCATTTTCGTAATTTTGACCTCTAATTGAGCCTGTATGAAGATTGTAAAGCGGATCCTTATCGTGTTTGGCATTTTTATCGTGGTGCTGGTAGCGGCGGCCATTATTATCCCGATTGTCTTCAAGGATGATATCAAGGCAGCGCTCGACAAAGAGATCGCCAAGACCGTTAACGCCGACGTGATATTCAACGTCGATAACTTCAGCCTGTCTGTTTTCAAGAACTTCCCTAACGTAACTGTTCAGATCAAGGAACTCGGTGTATTCAATCGCGCGCCCTTCGAGAATGTTCCTTTGTTTGTAATGCAGGAGCTCGACGTGGAAGTGAACATCAAAGAGATCCTGTTCGGCGACGAGCTTCGCGTAAAAGGCATTTCTTTGATCGATCCACAGATCACCATCAAAGTCCTGAAAGACGGCCGCGCTAACTACGACATCACTTATCCTTCGACAGATACAGCAGCAACCGCTCCCGACACCGGCAAGTTCTCATTCGGTATCGACCATTGGGAGATCGTGAACGGAAAAGTAACATACGACGATAAGTCATTGCCTTACCTGTTGGTGATCAAAGGCCTTAACCACAATGGAAGTGGTGACTTCAACGAAAGTGAATTCGATCTGCGAACACATACCGTTGCCGATACCGTAACAACAGCTTACGATGGAGTCGAGTATCTCACTAACAAGCGTGCCGAGATCGATGCCGTGATCAACATCAGCGAAAACTATTCGAAGTTCACCCTGAAAGACAACCTCACAAAAGTGAACGACTTCGCCATGAGTATGAACGGATGGGTGAAGATGAACGAGAAGGACTACGACATGGACCTTACGTTCAGCAGTCCCGAGAACTCATTCAAAAGCTTATTGTCACTCGTGCCTGGGATGTACACCAAAGATTTCTCGAACATAAAGACAGATGGCGACCTGCAATTCAACGGAGCAGCCAAAGGAAAATACAGCGACACACAGATGCCGGCGTTCAACTTGACACTACTTGTGAACAACGCGATGTTCAAGTATCCTGATCTGCCCACAGCGGTGAATAACATCAACATGGATCTTAACATCGACAACAAAACCGGCGTGATCGAGAACACCGTTGTGGATCTTAAAAAACTTCATCTCGATTTCGGCGCAAACCCTGTCGACGCACGACTCCGCATCGAGAACCTGAAAGACTATCGCATGGACGCAGCCCTTGCTGCTAAACTCAACCTCGCGGAGCTCAGCAAAATGTTCCCAATGGAGGGACTCGAGATGAAAGGAACATTCTCAGTCGATGCAAAAGCGAATGGCGTCTACGACAGCATCAAGAAAGTGATACCAGCTGTAGACGTTGCAATGGCCCTTGCAGATGGTTATGTGAAGTCGACAGCTATTCCGGCACCACTCGAAGATCTGAAGATGTCGGCCACCGTGAAGAACACCAGCGGTAAGATGCAGGAAACCGTGATCGAGGTTCCAAGCTTCTCGATGATGCTTGAAGGTGAGCGATTCGACGCAAGCATGACCCTTAGCAACCTCGACGATTACACATGGAATGTGAAAGCAAAGGGTGGAGTAGATCTGGAAAAGATGACCAAGATCTTCCCGCTCGAAGGAATGACCGTAGCCGGTAAAGTAAAAGCAAACATCGAAACGAAAGGAAAGATGTCGGACCTCGAAGCCGAACGCTACGATCGTTTGCCGACAAGCGGATCAGCTTCGATGACCGCGTTCAAGTTTACGATGAAAGATGTACCGGATGTTACAATAACACAAACCGAAATGGTATTCGACCCGAGAAAGATCGAATTGAAAAATACCTCGGGTACTATCGGTAAGAGTGACTTCAACGTAACGGGTGCCATCAGCAACTATATCGGCTATGTATTCGGTAACAACGAGACTATTAAGGGCAATGTAGATTTTCGCTCGACGCTTCTCGATCTGAATGAGTTCATGACAGACACGGAAGAGACAGCCACGCCCGAGGACACAACCTCTTATGGAGTAATTCCTATCCCGCAAAATATCGATTTCGTTTTCCGCGCAGCCGTCAAGACCGTAAAGATGATGGACTACACCATGACTAACGCAGCTGGAGATATCATCCTCAAGAATGGTATCGCAAACCTCAGCGGCCTTCGATTTAATATGCTCGGCGGAGCATTCGTGGTGAACGGAACCTACAACACGAAAGATATTGACCACCCGAAGTATGATATGGCTCTGAAGATCGAAGACTTGTCGATCAAGCAAGCCGCAACGTCATTCTCGGTTGTGTCGACTTACGCGCCCGTTGCCGGTATGATGGCTGGTAATTTCGGTACAGACTTCAAGATCAGCGGCGAGCTTGGCCAGGATATGATGCCGAAGATGGGCACTGTGAACGGAGCAGGTCTGATCAAGATCGCACAGGCGTCGCTCACACAATCGAAACTCATTTCGGGAGTAACTTCGCTTACAAAACTCAACGACACCGACAACGTGACTTTGAAAGACGTATTGATGTCGGCATCGATCGACAACGGACGTTTAACGGTCAAGCCCTTCGATGTGAAGTTCGGTAGCTATGCAACGAACGTCGCTGGCAGCACCGGTCTCGATGGAACGATCAATTATACTTTAAAGATGAATGTTCCCGCCGGCAAGCTCGGAACGGCGCTGCAAGGTTATGCGAACCAGGTCACGGGCAACACTAATGTTTCAAAAGAGATACCCGTTACCATCGGCGTCGGCGGTACCTACAACGATCCGAAACCAACATTGCTGGCATCGGAACAGAGCAAGCAGGTGAAAGACGCCGTAAAAGAGGAAGTGAAGCAGACCACCGAGGCCGTGAAGGAGGAGGTGAAAGAAACTGTCAAAGAGAAAACGCAGGAAGCCGTGAAGGAGGCCGTCAAGGGAACTAACCCGAAAGACATCATCAACAATGTGCTGAAGAAAGACTCTACCAAAAAAGACAGCACCAAGGAAGTTCAGCAGCTGCAGAACAAGCTCAACAACCTGCTTAAGAAAAAGAAGAACTAATCGATACCAAGGCCGATCCCAAGGCGCAGGTAAGCCGGATAACTTTGAAAGCTGACGGGCGACTCACGTAGTCGCTCGTTATTTACTCTAAGATTGACGCTTTCATCGGCAAGATTCACCGCAGTGATCTTTGTGCTGAAAAAACCCTTATCCTTTTTTATGAACAGCTTGTCTTCGCTCTTGAAAACTGAGAACAAGCTCACGCCCG
The DNA here is from genome assembly GCA_964490505.1 of uncultured Ohtaekwangia sp. Taxonomy (GTDB): domain Bacteria; phylum Bacteroidota; class Bacteroidia; order Cytophagales; family Cyclobacteriaceae; genus ELB16-189. Next base: position 69,650 of record CAZBCP010000013.1, read on the forward strand.
CGAAGACTTCCAATCGTGGTTTAACGTGATAACCGACCTGTATCGACGGCATGAAACCGGCGGACTTCGTGCCGATAGCCACATTGCCGAAATTTTGTTTCACAGCAGCGAATCCAACACCCGCAGACACATCCATAACTAATGGTCGTCGCCATCCCGCCAGGCGTTTGTGATAATTGAGAGCCAATCGTGTTAATGTAAAGTCCTTCGATTTTGAAAAGTCCCCGACTACGAAGTTTGTGAAGACAGAGAAAGATCGGTTGAGCCTGAAGTCGATATCGTAATCGGCCACCCACAACAAGCGATTGTCTGTTACATTGTTCGAATAGGTAGCGTTCTCATAGTCGATTGACCACGAACCGGTGGTTGTATGAACTGGAACTACACCAATCGAAAAATTTTGGCGGAATCGTAGCGCAAAATTGATCAACCGCTGATTATTTTTCGATTTGTCTACAGCTACTGGTGCGATCGTATTCTTTTCGAGACTGAGCTCTTTATTTTCAAATAGCAATTTCACCTCTTTTGCCAATGCCGAATCCCTTGCGATCGTTTCATGATCGTTCCAATAATCGTCGGTAAACTTTGCATTTTGTTGAGTGTAGATGGCTGTATATGGAATGGCCTCTGATTCCTTTATCGGATTGTTGTCGATTGGAAAGACTAATGTTGTAACGAACTCACCCGTGTAACGAATGTGATTCTTATAACGAGAGTTATACAGCTTACCATCGCCAATTACATACCCGAAGGTCCATGCGCCATTTACTTCGCGATAACGAACATCGTGATGGCTTTCGATCCAGGTCGAGTTACTTAATATGCCGGCCCCGCGTTCTTTCAAACCCACGGCTGTCAAATCGAATTGCGCCCCGATGTAGGCCAGTGAGTGTCTGTCGAGCTGGAATTTTCCAATATATCGGGCTTTCGACGTCTGCGTTCGCGGCTTGAAAGAGATCTCCATGATCTCGCGGTCGCCATCTTTCATCACACCCTCTATCGAATAACGATACAGATCGAAATCGGATGGATTGATGAACTCCGCTCGCTGTTTTACGAAGTCGAAACGTTGAGGAGCATACACTCCTGCATAGAAATAGATGTTCGAGTATTTTGTTCTCGAAGAGACTTCGGCTTTCCCGCCCTTAACGATCTTCACGGCTCCGAACTGCCGGTTGGTGTAAGATGGTTTATAGAACTGGATGGTCGACTCCGAGAAATATAGAAACTTGTTCTCATCGGGAAGCTGGTTGGTCTCGCGATAAAATCCTTCGTACAACATTCCCTTCGAAGGATAGTTTGACTCGATCTTTTGGAATGCTCTTCGAAGCAATTGCAGCAGGCTGCTGTCGGGCATGATCACGATCTCAGACAACATCCGTTCGGCATCGTCCAACTGGATCCTCGTTGGTGCCGAGAACGATCCGGCGCTGAATGCCTTTCGTTTGTAACCGATGTGACTGAAGATGACCGAGTCGCCAGGCTGATTGTAAACGCGGAGCTTGAAACTCCCTTCGAGATTGGAGATCGTTCCGAGGTATGAATAGTTCTTGAGATAAACATTCACATACGGGATCGCTTGGCCAGTGCTTTTGCTTACGACAATACCTTCAGCATATCGTTGAGCAAGTGAATTGAAACTTGAAGCCAATAACAGAAATGCCGCACTAAACCTTACCGAAGCCACCGCCACCCGGAGTTTCAATAACGAGCCTGTCGCCCTTTGAAACGCTTGCCGATGTGGTGCCACGCAGAGGAATTTTTTGATTATTCAATTTAATGATAAACTGACGGCCGACCTTTCCATCTCTACCCCCGTTAAGTCCATAGGGTGCCTCAACCCTGTGTTGCGAAAGAATGTTGATATCAAGATCTTCTGTGAAGAGGAACTCGCGCACTGTGCCATCTCCACCATTCCATTTTCCCTTCCCACCCGAATTCTTTCTCACTTCGAATCGCAACAATCGGATAGGGAATCGCCACTCGAGTAACTCGGCATCCGAGATCCTTGTATTGGTCATGTGCTGATGTACCGCGCTTGCCCCATTGAATCCCTTACCTGCGCCGGTGCCGCCACAGATGGTCTCGTAGTAACCGAACTTGCTGTTGCCAAACAGAAAGTTGTTCATCGTACCCTGGCTGCATGCGGCCATGTTCAGGGCTTTAAGCAACGTATCGGTCAGTCGCTGACTTACTTCCGTGTTCCCACCAACAACAGCCGGCGTGTGCTTCACGCTGAAGTCGGGATTGAGAAGGCCCTTCGGTAGAATAATGTTCACGTTGTCGAGTAGACCTTCGTTCATAGGAATGTTGCGATCCACGAGCAGACGAACCACATACAACACCACGCTTTGAACGATAGCACGTGTGGCGTTCATGTTGCCCGGGTGAACCTCCGAAGAACCCGTGAAGTCGATGACCAATTTCCCTTTCTTCTTCGACATTTTCACCTGCAACGGCGATCCGTCGTCGAGGTACTGAACGGCTTTTGCGGAGCTGAGTGATAACGATCTCAGCGTATCACCAAACAACATTGCGGCATGCTCACGAATGCGCAGCATGTAATCGGTGACTTTGTTTGCTCCGAATTTTTCGCACAACGCGGTCAGTGCCTGCTCACCGTAATTCACTGCTGCCAGGGCGCCGTTGAGGTCGGCACGGTTCTCATTCCAAAGTCGCGTGGGCCACGTAGCCGTTGTGAACATGTGCTCGATGTTGCTCCACAACGCCTGGTTGTTGCGAACGAGATACGTTGGACTGATAATAACACCCTCTTCTTCGAGGGTCGTGGCATCGGCGGGCATCGAACCGGGTTTCTTGCCACCGATCTCTGCATGATGTGCACGATTAGCAACGTATGCAACCAGCCTTCCCTTTACAAAAACCCCTTTGATCAGTGTCACATCGGGCAAATGAGAACCACCGTACGCCGGATGATTGGTGATAATGACATCGCCCTCTTTTATTTCTATAGCCTGCGCAACTTCGCGAACACAAACACCCATGCTACCCAAATGAACCGGGATGTGTGGCGCGTTCACAACCAGGTATCCGTCGCGATCCAACACAGCGCAAGAAAAATCCAAACGCTCTTTTACATTGATCGAGAAAGACGTTCGCTGCAACATCGCGCCCATCTCGTATGCCACGGAGGTGAATCTGTTTGTGAATAATTCAAGTTCGGCTTCTTCGGCATGTCCCCTATCTCCTGACTTCTGTCTCCTGATTCCCGACTTCAGCAGCGCATTATTATTTCCATCCAGATAAAAACTCCAGCCATCATCAACAACCGTAGTCGAATTCTTACTGACTATTAACGCAGGACCTTCGATCGTGGCACCCGGTTTCAACTCTTCCCAGATAAGAGTTTTTCCTTTTGGATAATACTTGTTTTCCGCCCGGAACGCCTCGAGTTTATTATCATCATTCTCGATAGTTACCACACGCACCGATTCAACCTCTATCGGGTGCTCGATCCAATGGCCAAAGATCCTTTTGTATTTATCTCTGAATGACTTTATGATCGATTCTTTTTCGGAACCTGTTTCATTAAGATCTACCTCGATGCTATTCTCTTGCCCTTTGAATCTCAAGAATGCAAGCACCTTGTCGCCACGGAGTGACCTCAGCTCATTCATCGCGTCATCGATCGGCATGAGCAGAAGTTTTTCGCTGAACTTCTCCTGTTTCGCGTGCCCAATTCCATACGCACTGAGCAACCCTGCATCGTAGGGAATCAGAATGTTCTTCATGTTCAGCATCGTTGCCAATGCGCATGCATGCTGACCACCTGCGCCGCCAAAGCTTAGCAGTGTATATTCCGACGGGTCGTGTCCCGATTGAGTGGAGACTTTTCGAATGGCACCCGCCATTTTTTCGTTAGCGATCTGCGTGAGCGCGAGAAGGACCTGCTTACGTGAGTATTTTTTCTTTACTCGCTTTATTAGTTTATCGAGAGCCTCTTCGGCTTTTTCGATCGACAACGGGATGGCGAAAGTTTTTGCGTCAAGCTTCCCAAGCAGCAAGTTCACATCGGTTATCGTGAGCGGTCCGCCAGCGCCATAACATGCCGGCCCAGGATATGCCCCCGCGCTCGCAGGTCCAACCGTGAACCGATAGCCGTCGAACGAGCAAATGGACCCGCCGCCCGCCGCAATGGTCTCGATCGATAACGAAGGAGAGAGTATTTTCAAATTACCGACCCTCGATTCGTAGCGATAGTCAAAACGACCGTCGTATAAAGAAACATCGGTGCTCGTACCACCCATATCGAAGGTGATAAGCTTATCGACACCCGACGCGCTGGCGGTTGTCGCAGCACCCACCACGCCACCAGCAGGGCCGCTAAGAAGACTGTCCTTCGGATGAAAGTCGGATGCTTTGGCGAGTCCGCCGGCGCTCGTCATGATCTGGAGTTTTGCGCCTGGTAAACCACTCAGTATTCTGTTAACGTATTGATGAATGATCGGTGCGAGATATGCATTCGCTACTGCAGTTTCAGTTCGCTGCAGGATCTTTATCTGTTGCGACAGCGTAGACGACGTGCTTATAAATTTGAAGCCAGCTTGTTTAAGCTTCGACTCGACAAGTCTTTCGTGGGCGGGATTTTTGTAGCTATTGATAAAAGCTATCGCAATGCTGTCGAAGCGTCTCAGTTTCTTAATAAGGCGATCAATGTTCTCGCATGGCGTGATCACCTCGCCATTCGCACCAATTCGCTCGTTGATCTCGAACACGGCGGAATATAATGGCGCCTCTTTTTCGATGTTTAGTGCAAAGAGGTTTGGCCTTTGCTGATTTCCAATAACCAGGATGTCTTTGAAACCCTTCGTTACCAATAACGCTGTCTTTGCACCTTTTCTTTCCAGGATCGCATTCGTGCCGCGAGTTGATCCCAGTTTCATTTCGATAGCGGGAAACTGATCGCCGAGCCTGGTAGCAGTCAACAAGCGCGCTGCAAATACCGGAACCTCTTCGTTAGTCGTGAGCTCTACGGTTTTGCCGGACCATTTATGCTTCGAAGGTCCTTGGAGATAAATGAAACCTTTCGTTGTATCGACCGACTTTACGATCGCAGTCTGATCCCTGTCGGTAAGAGCATAGCCTTCATAGATATCGTTCAACACCGGCCAGTTGATGTCGACTGCCAACGTATCCAACGAAAGTTGCGACAATACTCTGCCGCGCAGTGTGCCGTTGCTTAATACTTTTAATCGCGAGAGATTACCTGCGTTGTCGATGGCAAGGCAGTCGGTGAACGTTCCGCCGGTGTCAACCCAGATCTTCCAGCTCATCTAATCTTCGATGGAGAGCACAACGGATCTGACAGGCATGTGTATGCTCAATGCACGTGTGAATTCAAGACTTCCGTCGGGACGCTCGTGCATGATCGGCTTCGTATAGATAAGCGAGTCGGTCCCGATCTTCTGAACGTCGTCAGCAACTTGTCCCGCCCCAGATGTATACGCTTCGATCAGCTGCGATTCAATGGCCAGCAACATCGAGTCACCGGGTTGAATAGCGGAGATCTTTACGCTGAATGCTGACTCCAGCGAATCAATCAACGATCCATTCACCATCGACGGATCTCTTTTTTCGAGGACGGTAGAGATGGCCCGGCCATATTCGAAGGCTGCAGCCGTAAGCTCGCCTTCGGTCACTCGCTTGATCTCGTCGTCTTTCATCCTGTCTTGTAGCTTCTTTCTTTGCTCGTCACTCAATGTACCGCCACATGCGGACAACAGTATTGTTAAAATGAAAGGCCAGTATTTCATTTAGTAAAGGTAAAATGAATTGTACCTTTGGGCAACGTGCGACGTGCAATGGCGAGGGTAATTTTCGTCGCCCGTAGACCGTCGCCCTTCGCACAGCCATGAATACTGAAGAAATCGAAGATGATGATGAATTGTTTGAACATCATCGAATTATCGCGGACCCCGGACAAAGCCTGCTTAGAATAGACAAGTTCCTGATGGATCGTTTGCCCAACGTAACGCGGACGAAGATCCAGGAAGGTATCCATCTCGGCTTCGTTAGAGTGAACGATAGTGATATAAAGCCCAACTACAAAGTTCACCCGGGCGACATCATTACAGTTTCATTACCCGAGCCTCCACGCGACAACGAGGTCAAGCCCGAAAACATTCCCCTCAACATCGTTTATGAAGACGATCATCTCGTGGTCGTTAATAAACCCGCAGGTATGGTGGTACATCCGGCCTATCAGAATTGGACCGGCACATTGGTGAATGCATTGATGTATCATTTCCAGGAGCTACCACACATGCCTGGCAACGAAGGACGTCCCGGCCTCGTGCATCGCATCGACAAAGACACTTCAGGATTGTTGGTGATCGCGAAAACAGAACCGGCGATCACACACCTTGCAAAACAATTCTTTGATCATTCGATAGAAAGAACTTACCAGGCTATCGTTTGGGGTATTCCGTCGCCCGAAGCGGGGACGATCAACGTTAACGTTGGTCGTAGCTTTAAAGACAGAAGAATAACAACAGCGTTTCCTAAGGGTGACTATGGCCGCACAGCCATAACGCATTACAAGTTATTGAAGGACCTCAGATACGTTTCGCTGATCGAGTGCAGATTGGAGACCGGGCGAACTCACCAGATACGTGCGCACATGAAGTTCCTCGGTCATCCGTTGTTCAACGACGAGATGTATGGGGGAAATGAGGTATTGAAGGGTACCATGTTCACCAAGTACAAACAATTTGTTGAGAACTGCTTTAAGATCATTCCACGACAGGCATTACATGCGAAGTCGCTCGGATTTATACATCCCGCCACGGGTAAGAAGATGCAATTCGATTCGGATCTGCCCCAGGATTTCGTGGAGGTAATGGACAAATGGGAGAAGTACGTAATGTATACGTAACCTGGAAGTAAAACTGGAATTTGAAGGGGGAAGAAGTCTCTTTCGAGGTCGAGTGGAGACCCCGTTTGATGCGAATGTTTCGCGATCGTTAGGCCGTCTGGAACGTGCCTGTGGTGCTGTTATTCTTCAGAGCTTGAGCGATCTCTTTCATCGCTTCGCTCTTAAAAACCTGGTAGCTGACGGTACGGTTCGTAGTGTTGAGGACACTCTTGATGTACTTGAGGACTTCCTCCATTTGAACCGCGTCCATCGAATCCAGGCTCTGAAGAATTGCCAGTTTCGGTGAATGTTGCATTTGTCGTAGTGGTTGACATTACAAATAACGCAAAACAAGTGCCTGAGGTTCAAGGCGAAAGACGGCTTTTAACGAAAGATTAACCCGGCCCGGGAAGGGGCCTGTACACGCTGCAGGAGGGCCGTTTTTGAATGAAGTTCCTGTTAATTGTTGCTCCCCTGCCAGTGGAGGATCTGCTCGGAGATCATTCCAGGGAGTTCCACATTCACGTTGCTATGCGACAGCAGTGCGGCGGCTCCCAGGGCTATTCCGAGGCGCTCAGTTTTGTTGTCGACCGTGTCGGCCAGGAATATGACAGGTGTTGTACGATTTACTGAGTATGTGCGGAGGGAGCGCACAAGCTCGAAACCTGTGACCACAGGCAGGTCGGTGCCACAAACCACGAGATCAAACTTCTCGATCCGGGACGTGAAGAGCCCATCCAGCCCAGATTCAAGATGCATGATCGCAAAGTCCTTGCCTTCAAGTGTTTTTGCGATTTGCGCAACGACTTCTTTCTGCCTGTGAACCACAAGTATTTTCATTGTCTCCGAAGAAATTGGTGCTACCATAACTCAGTGAAAAAGGGGTCAATGGGGCTGGAAGCGGATAGGAAGATCGGAATTCCACCTTTGGACGGTAGGGATAGTGGGTATGCCCGGATTGGGCACCTTTGCAGTCCGTTAAAACTGCTACGTAAATTCCTGTATTACAGATGCTTGCAGCGGCAATGAGACAGGCAACCCCATTTTCGGGATAGTAAAAAAGTACCATGAAAATGGTAGTTTTTTACCATAATCTGTCGGGGCAGGTTGATGACTCGATTAGCGAACCAGACCGGTGTCGTACGCGAATTTGACGAGTCCGACCATGTTGCTCACGCCTACTTTTTCCATGATGTGGACGCGATGATTGCGCACGGTGTTCTCGCTAAGTGAAAGCCGTTGCCCAATTTCGCGAATGGTGAGCTCCTGGCAGATGAGAAGCAGGATTTCTTTTTCGCGGTCGGTGAGGTGTGCCTGCCGGAACTGCGGGCGTTCGCCTGCTGTCCTTTCCAGAACATTTTTTCGAAGCACATTTGCCACCAGGTCGTTGTGATAAAAATCCTTTTCGACAACGTTGTATATCGCGCGCTCGAGTTCGTCGGGGTCTGTGTTCTTCAAGAGGAAAGCATGCACGCCCATCTCCAGCATGTGAAGTATGTACTTGTCACTATCGTGCATAGTGAGAATAATGATCTTAGCGGTTGGAAACCTTTTGAGTACATTTTCAGATGTTTCGACTCCGTCCATTACGGGCATTTGGAGATCGACGATCACAACATCTGGTTCTCCATACTTCATTAGGGTGAGTAGTTCTTTTCCGTTCTCCGCGTCTTTTACTTCACCGACTTTTTGAAAAGTTTGAAGCAGTGTCACCATTGCTTTCCTGAACAGGGTATGATCATCGGCCAGGTAAACTTTAAGCTTTCGGCTCAACGGGCTCATAGGGGACTGATACGGTGATCTTACTTCCATCTCGTTTTTCACGATCGATAGTTACGGTGGCTGACAACAGCTGGACGCGACTTTGGATGTTGAAAAGGCCGAGGCTCTTTCGACCACTTTCTTCCATGTGCTTCGGATCTATTCCGATGCCATTGTCTTCGACGATAAGGTAAAGGTTTTCTTTAAAATTGAAGACCACCTCGATGTAGGTAGCCTTTGAATGTTTGAACGCGTTGTTGAGTAATTCCTGCGTGATGCGATACACCATGAGTTGGCGGCGGTTGTCGATCGGGCGTGCATCGCCGAGTTCCATGACGCCGATCTGGATCTTTGTGGTGGCCTGCATTTTTTCGCAGAGCTCGCGCGTGGCCGGTATGAGTCCGAATTTTTCTAATGTGGCGGGCATGAGCTCGCGACTGATCTTTCGCACCGATTCGATTGTGTCGTCGAGCATTTGTTTTTGCGCGTCGAGAATATGTGTGTCGGGCATCTGGCGACCGATTGCGGAGAGGCCTATTCGTACGGCCGACAGCATTCCGCCAATGCTATCGTGGAGGTCTCCTGCAACGCGGCGACGTTCGTTCTCCTGTGAATCGAGCGTGGCTTCAAGGACTTTTTGCTGGAATTGACTTTCGAGCACCTGCTGTTTGAGCCGCGCTTCGAACATGCGCTTCTGATAAAATGTGACAAAGAGAACGATTGCACCAGCGAGGAGGAGCATTCCGCCAGTACCGATAGCTATGAGAAGAAATACCTGGCCTTCGTGTGATGATTCCAATCGTAGTTAGGGAATGTGCGACGAAATTTAAGAGAAACTTTAAATAGAGTATACTCTACTTTCATATTCCATGCGAACCTTAATCAGGCCGTAGATGATTATGCTATAGAAGATAAGTCCGACAGAGTGGTGAATCATCCAAACTATAACCAGATTGCTGTTCAAGAGCCTGACGAGATAATCAACCAGCAAATAAATGAAGAATGTTCCTGACGAATACAGAAGTATAGCCGTATTGATCCAGAATGTTCCAGTTGTCGCAGGATTAATACTGTTTAAATGCATAGACTCGAAGTACAAGAGTGATAGTACGATGAATCCGATATTCTCGATTGTTGCTGTGTACGAGTTATAAACATGGACGCCCTGAAAGAACAGAAGGTTTAGAATACCAAAAGCTATAAAGCCTAATTTCCGTTAACAGGGCGGTTCCATCATAGGTCCGATCCCAAGAAATTCACGTTGCCTTCTTTTGGGGATGACAATAAACATGACTACCGCTACAAAAATGAATGCAACCTGAACCAGCCGTAGGATGGTGAGCCAAAAAGTGTCGTGGGCTAACATGCTACTTTTGTTGACCCGGAGATGGAGAGCTTTTGTACTCTGAACGAATTAATCGCAAAGCATAAAAAAGAAGGGCATAGTAAATGAGAGCGATGACGTGATGTATCGATAGGTACACAATGAAATTATCACCCAGAACCGTGGTCAGGTAGTCCGCTGACAGAAATATGAGGAAGATTCCCGAGTGATAGATCAGCATCGCCGTGTTTATCCAGAACATTGGAAGTTTTGTTATAGACTCAGTGGGCAGCTGCTGGATAAGCACATAGAAGTATAACAGTGAGACAACTATGGTGCCGACTGCCTGTACGGAAATAGAATATGTGCTCACCTTGAAGAAGCCATGCACGAAAACAATGTTGAAAAGCACGAACAGGACTGATGCAGCAATTATCGCATAGGCGATTTTATCCACACTCTGCCAATGAATTCGATCCTTATAATTCAGGACTATCAGTGGGAAATTGGTCAAAATGAAAATGTTGATCAGTGGATTTGCATTAACGTGAAAAGCATGGCTGACAATAAATCCAAAAAGCTCCGTCAAAAAACACAAGATAAGTAAGAGGCCAAGATAGATGTACGCGCGTTTGCCCGGCCCGGGTGTGGTCAGGAACATGACCACACCCGCCAGTATGAACGACAACTGAACAATCGTCAAAGTCGTTAGCAAAAAAGTGTTGCTATTCAACTTTAACTAGTCTGTGTTGTTGCAATATGGAGGACACATACTTCCGTACTCAAGAACCAGTCCCTGGCTCGACGAGCCGTCGATCTTCGCGATGTTCTTTTCTTCAGGTGTTACCGCGACGAGAACCAGCCTGTCTTCGCCAGCGTCGTTTTTTGCGTAATAGATACGCACTCCGATTGCCTGACCCTGTCCAAGCAATTCGGACAAGCGTCTAAAACCAAAAAACTCAGCTTTGGGTGCGCCTGGTGCGGCACTTTTTGCGTAGTTGTCGATCCATTGCTGTGCAATGGTGGGGTCGATCATTTTTCCCTCATCTCCTGTAAAAGCCATACTATAAATTGGTTTAGTTTAACAATGGATTTAAAATATCACTTTTTTTACTCGTGTTTTTAGAAGTTTTAGGAAAGGAAATACATCAGTTCGGAAAGAACTGATATTAATATATAACAGACCTTAAGGAAAGACTTAAGAAACCTGGAAGCCCTTAAGACCTATTCTACCTCTACAATCATCTCGATCTCAACAGATGTGTTCATCGGCAGTGCATTCATACCTACCGCAGAGCGTGCATGTTTGCCTTTGTCACCGAATACGGCCACAAGAAGGTCGGAACATCCATTGATCACTTTGGGTTGATCAGCGAAGTCGGAGTGACAGTTCACCATACCCAAAACCTTCACAATGCGCTTTACTTTATTGAAGTCACCGACCTCCGCTTTTAGCGTCGACAGCAGGCTGATCGCTGTGAGCCTTGCCGCTTCGTAGCCCTGTTCGATCGTGAGATCACGGCCAACTTTACCAGTCACCCAGCTACCGTCAGTTTTCGTGGGTCCATGGCCTGCAAGAAAGATGAGATTTCCAGTACGTACCGCCTTCACATAATTCGCGATAGGCTTCGAGGGCTCGGAGAGTGTGACGCCAAGATCTTTCAATTTCTTGTCGAAGTCGACCTGGGCGGCCGCCGATAATGAGACGAACATTGCGAGAAGTACGATTGTATTTTTCATATGTCTGGGTTTCCTGACATACTGTTGTCAGGGGGCTGGATTAACTAACCTTAAAGTCCGTATTTTTTGATTATTAAAAAAGAGAAAGCAATGAAAGAAAAGATTCGTTGTCCATGGTGTACAGGATTTGATCAGTACATACAATATCATGACGAGGAATGGGGCGTGCCGGTGCACGATGATCGCACTCATTTCGAATTCCTTGTGCTCGAAGGAGCACAGGCCGGCCTCAGTTGGTCTACGATCCTTAAGAAGCGCGAAGGCTACCGAAAAGCATTCGCCGATTTCGATCCGGTCAAGGTGTCGAAGTTCACTGAACAAAAGCTTGAGAAGCTTCTGCAAGACCCGTCTATTGTTCGAAACCGGTTGAAAGTTTACGCCTGCGTTAACAACGCCAAAAGATTCTTAGAAGTGCAGAAGGAGTTCGGGAGCTTTGATAAGTACATCTGGGGATTTGTGGGAGGAAAACCGATCGTTAATAAACCCAACGGCATGGGCGACATCCGCCCGACCTCGCCCGAATCCGACGCATTGAGCAAAGACCTCATCAAGCGCGGGTTCAAGTTCGTTGGAAGCACCGTGATCTATGCACACATGCAAGCATGTGGACTTGTGAACGATCACATGACAAGCTGCTTTCGCTATAAAGAGACGGCCAAACTAAAATAGGTATCGAACAAAAGCGTAGACACCCAACGCCAGCAACGTGATACCGGGGATGAGCTTTACCAACTTGCTTCCGGTAACATAAGCTGAGAGACGATGCGCGAGGTATGTAAAGAGGACGAGAAGTATCATCGCGCCGACTGATGTTCCGAAGACATAAAGGTGAACCTTCAATGGAGACGAGAGATCGATCCAATTTTGAGCTTTCAGGTATGCAGTAATGCCGATCCAGAACGGTATTGCCATTGGATTCAGGATACTTAGAACTATGCCGCGACGGAACCCGCTTTCGTTGAACTTGTTTGTGAACTCAGTCGGCTTTTGTGCAGCCCAGATGTTAAGCAGACCGATAATAGTCATGACCACTGCAGTAAGCAACTCGAAGTTCTCGATGACTGCCGGCGAAGATGTGATCCATTTCTCGAATTCGACAGCGATCCATGCGTAGGGATACTCGACGATCGCTACCGCCAACGCGAAGCGGAGGGCAGCACCAATCTTTTTTTCGAGACCGAGCTGAAGCACGCAAAGGTTTAGCGTTCCCGGTGGGATCGAACCGAGAAAACTGAAGACAACGCCAACAAGAAAGATCTGGAGATAAATCACGCGAATGATGATTTATGATTTATGAGTGATGATTGATAAATTATGATTTCAAAGCCTTGAATCTGTTGTAGATTGCTCGCCCTTCTTTGAATGAAAGGTAAGGAACGCCCATGGAATGATTGATAACGCTTATGCGATACATGTTGTGAACATGCGCAAACAACGTAGTAAGCGCCTTCCAGAACGAAGCACCGGGATGATAAATGTGCGCAGGCTCCGCACCGCACCCGTTGAGCTCCACAATTTTCACAACACCATTCTCAAGATCTTCGAACGAAGCACAACGAAGATCGAACCGGCCGAAATTAAATCCTTTGATCCGCGAGCTGATCCGGTTGAAAGAACCATTCAGCTTCGGAGTGATCAGATGGTTGGCATTGAGGAACGTTGTTCCAAGGCAGTGATTGCCGATCGACACCAATTCTTTCGATTGACCTTCGGGCAAAACGACATCGAGCTCATCTCTATATTTTTCTTTCAATACATCCCATTGAAGCTTTGCGCGGTCGAGTGACAAGATCAGCTCACTGAGTTTTCGTTTGCCGTCTCCCGTTACACTCAGGAATCTTTTCATGGTTATCGATGTAACGCTGCCCTGCGGTTTATCGGGGAAGTGAACGAAGAACACACCAAACTCCAGCGGAAGATCTACCAGTTCCTGTGCGATAAAGTTGATCCGGATCTCTTTAAGATACTGAGCGGCTTCGGCTTCGTTGTTGATCCTTCGAACCATCCATCCTCGCTCACCGACGTCGGGTTTGAATATAATTGGGAATGAAAGTCCGTTAGCCGACAACTGACCTGATATCGTTTCGATCGTTGTTGGAACCTTAATGAGAATTGTCTTCGGTTTTACTTCGTCGGGAACGAGATCGAGAACATCCGACTTCGATTCGCCCATCATCCCACCGGAAAGAATTCCGGGATTAGACGCAGAGAAATAAAACAACGACCGTGCACGAACGGCGAGGAAGAGCCAATAGAGAAGGGCGGGTCCTTGTAAAATTCCAAAAGGCCAATACTCCCACGACCGGAGTTTGATCATGAAGTTACTTCTCACCAGCCGTCGCCACATATGCATCGTTGTGCCGTAGTGTAGACACAGCTATTCCGAAGTCGCCCGGCAACTTGACATAACTGGCCACCTCTCTCACGCCTATTTTTATAAGAGCCATGTGATGAACAGCGTGCTCAATATTATATGTGAGCTCGCGGAAGTAGTTGGTTTGAATTGTCACGCAATCTTCGGTATGTCGATCGTAACCAACATCGAGGCGAAGTGCGACGTCGTTCACTGTTGCAACAACGAATTCGCGCACCTTCCGAATAGCATTCAGTGCGATGAACTTATCGCTTTCGATAAGCTTGTCGTGTGCACGTTTGTCGTAGTTGATCGTTCCCTCGCGGAAGCCGTTCTCCAGGCAGAGGAAGAATTCGATTGTGTGACGAAGATGTTGTCCGACGGTAGAATTGCTAAGGGCCGGTGAGGGCTTGGAGAAGTCTTCCGAATTTATTTGCGTGACGACATCTTCGAGCTGATCGAGGATGATGCCACATGCGCTGATCAATTGCATAGTGGGGCTCGCTAATTTTCCAAGTAACGGAAAATTCCCTTAAGAAGTTAAAAGTTTTCTTTGATAAGCTTCCAAACGAGATCGGGTTCGTAGCCGCGACCGATGGCATAAGTGGCAAGCTTGTCTTTTCGAACGAACGGATCGGCTTCGGCGATGAGATTGTTCTTTTTTTCCAACAGCAGCTGTAAGGTTTTCAGATAGTCTTCGTCTACTATTTCCTTCATGCCGTTGGCGATGCACCTGCGGCTCAGACCAAGCGCGTTCAATTCCTTTTCAATTTTGATTCGCCCCCATTTTTTCATCCGGAACTTGCCGCCGGCGAATGCTTTTGCGAAACGTTCCTCGTTCACGAAGCCCTCTGTGATGAGCTTTGACAGCAGTTCTTCCACTTCATCGGAATGTAATCCGAAGCTGTAAAGTTTGTTCTTTACTTCGTGATGGGAGCGCTCCTGGTAAGCGCAGTATTTTAAAATTTTTGAAAAGGCCTCAGCAGATGTGAGAGACTTTTTCAAGACACGAATCCCTTAGTTTTCAGAATGCTCTGAACAAACTTCTTCTCGTTCTCTGTGTTGAAGATCTTGAATGGCCAGTAGATGATCTGCGCCTTATTGATGAAAAGCAGAAAATGATCTTTGCCAATCTGCGCAGTTTTGATCTGGTCCCACTTAATTGGCATACCCTCGCGGGCATTAAGCTTCATGAGGATCTGCTGGCTGGTGATCTCGTAAGAATATCTTTCAAACAACATTTTCCCCTGGTCGAGCTGGGTAACTCCGTAGAACTGAAGCCACCAGAATAACAGGTACAATCCCAACGCAACCACGGCACCGACATACCACCAGATGCTGAAAACCCAAAGGGAACCGAGACAGATCGCAATAAATATCAATCCCACCCACCATTGCTGGCGTAAAACATTTCTGAAAGCAAGACGGATGTAGTCTTTCTTTTCCATCCGGTAATTCCTCGTCGTAACTCGCATAGATCCTAATTCGAACTGCCTGCATCGCCTTCGCGTAGCCGTTAGGGCCGAGCGAGTTGGCAGGCAGGTCGCAAAAATACTCTTTACTTGAAGAATTTCAGACTCAGATCGAGACTTTTAACTGAGTGGGTTAAAGCACCCACGGATATAAAATCGACGCCGGTTTCGGCCACTTTTCCAATGGTCGCTTCGGTGATCCCACCGCTTGCTTCGGTCTGACATTTTCCACCGATAATTGTCACGGCCTCGCGCATTTGCTCAATTGTCATGTTATCGAGCATAATGGTATCGACGCCGCCCGCGGCCAGAACTTCCCTGACCTCCTGGATATTTCGGGTTTCGACTTCAATTCGGAGATTCTTATGTTTCTCCTTTAGATATTTTTTCGTGTTCTCGATGGCGTTGCAAATGCCACCAGCCATATCGATATGATTGTCTTTCAACATGATCATATCGTACAGGGCAAAACGATGATTAACGCCACCACCAATGTAGACCGCCCACTTTTCCATCAGCCTGAAATTCGGAGTGGTCTTACGTGTGTCTTTGAGTTTAGCTTTGGATCCGGCGATCAGTTGCGTTAGTCGATCGGTGTATGTAGCGATGCCGCTCATTCTCTGCATGCAGTTGAGAACAAGTCGCTCGCATGAGAGTATCGATCTCGACAGACCTTCGACAGTGAATGCAATATCTCCCTTTTTGATCTTGTCTCCATCGTTAAGCATTCGGTTCATAACCAGCGTTGGGTCATAGAACTTAAAGATCATTGAAGCAAGTTCGACGCCGGCGAGAATGCCATCGTCTTTTACGAGCAGCCGAGCTGTAGAACGTGCGTTGGCCGGAATTGACCCCATAC
Organism: uncultured Ohtaekwangia sp.; assembly: GCA_964490505.1. Taxonomy (GTDB): domain Bacteria; phylum Bacteroidota; class Bacteroidia; order Cytophagales; family Cyclobacteriaceae; genus ELB16-189. The sequence goes on from CAZBCP010000013.1 coordinate 86,033, forward strand.
TCGAATGATCTCCTTGGCCAACATCCTCGCGGAATGAAGCCCCAATGAATTCAACGATTGCTTCTTCGGTGAGATACGGGGGAAGGTTCTTGCCACGGAGATCAAACATGCCGTTTAATCTTTCACAAAGTTGATCTCGTGTATAAGATATGCTCCGGCAACTTCTTTAACCCGGATAACGACATCGAAAGTATCGGCGTTGCTAACGTAGCGGCAGATCGCAAACTGGAGCACACCATCTTTCGAAGATCCGGTGTGGACAATAGAAAAGTCGCTGGAAGGATGTTTCTTGAAGAAATCGCGCAGGACGAACTCAGCCTGGGCCTTGCTGTACATGGCAACTTCCCCGTCGAGGTTCATGTCGACGTTATTATTAAAGAATTTGACAACCTCTTTTGCATTGCCCGTTTTGATGGCATCCTTCATGGGAGCGAAGATGTTCTGGGCAGAAGCAACAAGGCTAACACACGTTAGAAATACCGTTAAAACCAAAATTCTCGTCATGATACCCTGTATGCTTTTCCAAAAGTATGCCATAATCGGATGATGATGAAATTTTGCTTAACCCTGATCTAAAAAACCGCAACTCCCTTTGTGTACCCTATATTTGCAGTCCTATGAATAAGAAAGTACTGCTGATGATCCTCGACGGTTGGGGACTCGGGAAAGATCCCAAAGTATCGGCAATCGCCAAAGCGAAGACACCATACATTAATTCTTTATACCAGAAATACCCGCATAGTAAGCTCGAAGCTTCGGGACTTGCCGTCGGATTGCCTGCAGGGCAGATGGGTAACTCCGAGGTCGGTCATATGAACATTGGTGCGGGCCGTGTTGTATACCAGGACCTCGTTCGCATCAATAAATCCATCGAAGAAAAAGAGCTCGACACGAACCCTGTTCTTCTCGAGATGTTCGAATATGCGAAAAAGACCAACTGCAAGATCCACTTCATGGGATTGCTTTCTGATGGCGGAGTTCATTCGCACATCGATCACCTTAAAGGTCTCTGCACTATCGCAAACAACAACAAGGTAAAGGATCTTTTCATCCACGCATTCACCGACGGCCGCGATACCGATCCAAAGGGCGGCGCCGGATACCTGAAGGAATTACAACAGCATCTCGATAAAACAACCGGAAAGATCGCGAGTGTTGTCGGTCGCTATTATGCAATGGACCGCGACAAGCGCTGGGAGCGCGTGAAGCTCGCGTACGATCTCATGGTTAATGGCGTTGGCGAGAAATCGAGCGACCTCATTGCGGCGGTCGAAAAATCGTATGCTGCCAATGTTACCGATGAATTCATAAAACCGATCGTTCATGTCGACGGAACCGGTAAACCGTTAGCAACAATCTCCGAGGGTGATGTTGTGTTGTGTTTCAATTTCAGAACAGACCGCGGTCGTCAGATAACACAGGCGCTCACGCAGCAGGATTTTCCGGAGCAGGAAATGAAGAAGCTTCGGCTGTTCTATGTAACAATGTCGAATTACGATGATTCATTCAAGGATGTGAAGATCATCTTCGACAAAGACAATCTCGAGAATACATTGGGTGAAGTGCTTGCGAAGGAAACATTGAAGCAGATCCGCATTGCGGAGACTGAAAAGTATCCTCACGTTACATTCTTCTTCTCGGGCGGTCGCGAAGAAGCATTCCCCGGCGAATCTCGAATACTCGCGCCATCGCCGAAGGTTGCAACGTACGATCTCAAACCGGAAATGAGTGCAGCCGAGATCCGCGACAAGATCGTTCCAGAACTCGAAAAGAGATCAGCCGATTTTATTGTCCTCAACTTCGCGAACCCCGACATGGTTGGACACACCGGCGTTTTCGAAGCTGCCGTGAAAGCTGTCGAAACTGTAGATCAGTGCAATGAAGTCGTAACTGAAACTGCCAGGAAGAACGGTTACGCGATCATCGTTATTGCCGATCACGGCAACGCCGAAACAATGGTGAACGAAGACGGAAGTCCCAACACCGCACACACAACGAATTTAGTACCGTGCATACTGGTGGACGACGATTACAAAGGGAAGATCAAAGACGGAAAGCTGGGTGATCTCGCGCCGACGATACTCAAGATCATGGGAGTTAAAATACCCAAAGAGATGACAGGAAATGTGCTCATCGACTAACTGGGTGCAAGGTGCTTGGTGCTTGGTGCTGGGTGCGTTGCTGATCGGTTGTGCCGAAAGACAGAATGTTGCTCAGAGGTCTTACTTTAATATCGATAGTCTTGTGACTAATCAGGTAACAGCACTCGCGAAGCATCAACTTAATAAATCGGTTTCGATTGGCAGTGCGACAGATCAAACCAGCTTTACTCCCGACAGCTTGCAATGGGCAAATGAGCTCGATGTATTTCGTCAGCTCGGCCAGGTGAACAAAGCATCGTTTCGCGATGCCTATGTTGTGAGCGATATCCGCGATACGAACAGCAATCTCATGGTTCGCGAATTCAAAGCGCAACGACCAGTGCCCGTTACGTTGATGAGGGTTTATTACCTCCGCACTCCCGACGACGTAGGGAAGATCGAAGCAACTCTTGTTGAAGAGAACACGCTCTACTCAGACACACGAAGGATGATATTAGAACTCGAACGCAGCCACCTGCTGCATCGCTATCGCGTGGAGGGATATCAAAAAATGGTGATGGACGACAGCGTTCGTTTCGTGATCGCCGGGGAGATCTCGATGTAGAGTACCGTAGAATATTTGATAAACGAATACGTCTAAGAGACAATGGCGAGACAAAGATTTGAGGACGTACCCAAGGCACCCATTACAAAAGAAAACCTGCGAAAATTCTTCGGGATCTTCCGGTTTGTGGTGCCCTACAAGACCGCGTTCATCTTCGGTCTCATCGCATTAACTTTTTCGAGTCTTACAGCTCTTACTTTCCCATTCATGGCCGGCAAGCTCATCGATGCGGCCGGCGGTAAATCGACCTTTTACCTGGCAACGATCAATCAGGTAGCAATTGGATTCATGGGCATAATTCTGTTACAAGGAACATTTTCTTTCTTAAGAGTTCACTTCTTTGCCCGCTTTACAGAGGGTTCGATCGCGGATTTAAGACACATGGTTTACCAGAAAATGATCTGGTTGCCTCAAACATTCTTTGATAAGAGCAGGGTTGGTGAATTAATGAGCCGCGTCACTTCTGACGTAGCGACGGTAAGCGATGCTTTCACGTTTATGCTTGCAGAGTTGCTAAGACAGGTCGTGATCCTGATCGGCGGCGTATTCGTTCTCGTGTTCCTTACACCGAGACTTACCATGTTCATGCTTCTTACTTTCCCATTGCTGGTCGTTGCTGCATTGTTATTTGGGAAGGCCATCCGCAAGATGTCGAGAAAGACCCAGGATCAGTTGGCGGGTTCGAATGTTATCGTTGAGGAGACGCTCCATTCTATTTCTGTAGTGAAGTCATTCACCAATGAAGTATTCGAAGTTTCGAGATATAGAAAAGCATTGACGGATCTTATCACAACAGCTTTGCGTACCGCGAAATACCGTGGGTTGTTTATTTCGTTTACCATTATTGCGATGTTTGGCGGTATTGTTGCCGTTGCGTGGTATGGAGCATACCTGGTTCAAAATGGAGCGATGTCGGCTGGCGACCTGATATCATTCGTATTCTATACAGCATTTGTCGGCGCATCGATCGCCGGTCTCGGAGATCTCTATGGTCAGTTGCAGAAATCGATCGGTGCATCCGAACGCATTCTTGAAATACTCGACTTGCAGGATGAGAAGAGTGATGTTACAACCGAGTTGAAACTAAAAGGCGAGATCAGCTTCAACAATGTTGTGTTCCGGTATCCGACAAGACCCGACGTTACCGTATTAAAGGGATTGTCTTTCGATATCGCACCGGGTCAAAAAATAGCATTGGTTGGACCGAGCGGTGCAGGCAAGTCTACGATCATCCAGTTGCTCATGCGATTTTACGAGCCAACAGATGGAGCGATCGTTGTGGACGGGAACAACGCAAGAAATTATCCGCTCACTGCCTACAGAAGGAACATTGGTATAGTACCGCAGGAGGTGATGTTGTTCGGAGGAACGATCCGCGAGAACATCGCATACGGGAAACCATACTCCAGTGAACAGGAGATCATCGCCGCTGCTAAAAAAGCGAACGCCTGGGAATTTATCGAGAGCTTTCCCGATGGACTTAACACGATCGTTGGCGATCGCGGCGTAAAATTATCGGGTGGTCAACGTCAACGTGTCGCCATTGCAAGAGCGATCCTCAAAGATCCATCGATACTTATACTCGATGAAGCCACGAGCTCGCTCGATGCAGCCTCCGAACGACTCGTACAGGATGCTCTCGAGAAACTGATGGAGAACCGCACAACGATTGTTATAGCACACAGGTTAAGCACGATCAGAAAAGTGGATCGTATTTTGGTTATAAAAGAAGGTGAGATAGCCGAAGCAGGCACACACAACGAATTGAATGCACTCGACGACGGTATTTATAGTAACTTGTTGAAGATGCAACTCGAGGTAACTGAGTGAAAAGAACACAGACACAGCTTTTGAAAGAACACCGCCTGAAATCGACATCGAGCAGGGCGGCTATACTTTCATTGTTCCTTCAAAACGATCGTGCACTTAGTTATTCGGATATAGAAAGAAAGATCGCTGAATCGTATGATCGCGTTACTGTATACAGAACATTAAAAACTTTTCTTGACCGCGGCGTTATCCATAAAGTCCTCGACGACGGCGGTGCACTCAAGTATGCATTGTGCGATATCGGTTGTGTAGGAGATACACATCATCACGAACACGTACACTTCAAATGCAATAGCTGCGGTGAAACCAATTGCCTTGAACAAGTCGGCATACCGACTATTCAACTTCCAGCCGGTTACGCTGCAACCGAATTCAACCTCTTGATCCAGGGAGTTTGCGATAAGTGCCGAAGAGTAAGGTAATAGAAAATCATTGCTAGTTACTTTTGGGTACTCCGGCAGATAAACAAGCTCAGGTTAGTTTCAGGTTTAGTTAATATTTGTAGCTTTGATGTTCGAGAGGTGATTAGCTGTTGGAAACGATCAGGTAATCACCTCTTTTACGAATAACCAAAACGCGGAAAAAAGGACATGTTATTATTCTCTCTGCTAGATTCCACCAATACGGAAAAGGTCCTTTTTGGCGTTTTCGCAGCGATAATCGCTATATTCCTGCTTCTCGACCTTGGGGTCTTCCATAAAACGAACAGGAAGATCACAACGAAATCCGCGTTGTACCAGTCAATTTTCTGGGTTGTCGTAAGCACGCTGTTCGGCGTCTTCATTTACTTCTACGAGCCCCGCGGCATCGACGCAGCCTTCGAATATTTCTCGGCTTATCTTACCGAGTATGCTCTTTCGGTCGACAACATCTTCGTCATCCTTCTTATCCTTAAATACTTCACGGTAAAGGAAGAGTACTATCACAAGATCCTTTTTTGGGGCATCCTTGGAGCGGTCGTATTCCGCGGTATCTTCATCTTCGTAGGTGCTTTGCTCATAGCGAAATTCACCTGGATACTGTACATCTTCGGAGTATTCCTGATCTATTCCGGTATCAAGATCTACTTCGAAGACAGCGATGAAAAGATCGATCCCGAGAAGAACCCGATCATGAGACTGTGCAAAAAGTATTTGCCCATGACCTCAGACGACCAGGGAGGCCAGTTTGTTGTTACAAAACCGCACCTGATGTTTACGCCGCTTTTCCTGGTGGTGATCCTCATTGAAACAACCGACCTTATCTTCGCCGTCGACTCGATCCCTGCAGCATTCGCGATCACAACAAATCCTTTCCTTATCTATACTTCGAACATCTTCGCAGTACTCGGCTTGCGGGCAATGTTCTTCCTCCTCGCTGGTATTATCGACAAGTTCTACTTGCTCCAGAAAGGTCTCTCGATCATCCTGTTCTTCATTGGCGCGAAGATGCTCCTCGAGATCTTCGACATACACATACAGGTAGAGCTCTCGTTCACGGTCATCGTTGTAACGCTCGCGCTCAGTATTCTTTTCTCGGTGCTCATCCCGAAGAAAGAAGAGTCCAAGCACAACGGAATGCCAATCGATTCAGAAACGTAGTTCGAGCACCTCATCCCGACGAATGTCGGCATTGCCGGATTGTAAGTCTGGTTATCTTCGGAGTTATCCGGATTTTTACTGATTATTTTTCGACCGCCAGCGCCTCGGCGAAGAAATTCTTCGGCAGGATCTTCATGAGTATAGGCAGCGTCAGGAATTTTTGCGGCAGCGAGATGATAACGAACGTGGGAATGGTCTTCAGCACGCCGATCAAAAGATCCAGGAGCTTTTTCTTCTCCACTTCATCCAATTCGTTCGACTTGGCTTTCTGGAGCAGCAACATGAGCTCATTACTGTCTTGCGCTTCTTTGATCAGTCGTTTGCTGTTGTTGGTTGCAACTTTCGAAAGGCGGGTAATGAAACGTTCGCTTACCTCGTTGAAATCTTTTTTGTTTTGAAGCAGGCTGATCTGGTCCCAGTGTTCGAGAACAAATCCTTCGATAGCCATGATGCTGTTCTCGAGGTCGTCTAAACTGAATCCGAGATAACCACAGAGATCGACGAGGAATTTCTCTTCTGCTTCTTCCACGCGCTTATCCGACCATATGGTGAGGATAGCCATTTCGAGGAAGTATTTTTTTAGTATCCAGGAATTGTTTGTTGGAAGATTAATGCCTTCGATAGAAACTCCCTCTTCGAAGATCTTGAATGCTTCCTTCTTCCTTTCGCTGCTCAAGCCTGTGCTCTGCAGGAAGAACTCGAGCAACTTGCGCTCCTCGTATTCGATAGTTGTATTGGCATGTGCTGCCGCCGCAATGATCTTGACAACAGAGAAACGCAACTCTTCTCTTTCATATTTGAAGAAATCGGCGACGATACGATCGGCATTCGTGTGTATCCATTGACCGAAGATGAATATGTCGAGGAACAGAAGGCTGTTGTGAAAGAATTGTACCCAGAAGTTTCCGCCGTAGTCTGTGGTATGCTCGATCCGTTTGTCGAGGATCCGCTCTGCAAGTTCCAGGGACGACTTCTTTCGACCGAACAGTGTCTTGGTTGGCGTAGCGAGCTCGGGGAAAACGTTGTTATAAAAATTACCGATGCTTTCTACGGTCTTGAGTATGACTGCCGAAAGTTCGTCGGGGTTTTTGATCTGTTTGTCGTAGAAGAGGAGAGAGCTGCTGATAAGGCTTTCGGCGAGAAGGATCTTCATCCGGTCGCGTTCGTCCCACTGGTCTGATTGCGGATGATCGAGAAGACTGATCGATTGGCCGTACATGAGACCCATTGGCTGAATCACGCGATAAAGGGAGTGCTCGGGGTGCGAGGCCTTCTTGCTTTCTGTGGCAAGGTTTCTCAGAAGCTCCTGTCGGAACTCTAAATATTCCTTTAACCAGCCTTTTTCTGCAGGCTTCATTACGATTAGGGGGAGATTAAAAAACCGGCGGAGAAGATACGTTTTTTTTGAATATGTAAGTTTTACGCAATGGCATTATTGGAAAGTTTTCCATCCTTTTTTCCCAATCTCTTTTACTGCGTCTTCGACTTTCGATTGAAGCTGTTGCTTGAACTTCTCAAGTCTTCCCGCAACGCGGGCATCGCCGGCACCGATGATCTGTGCCGCAAGGATTCCAGCATTACGCGCGCCGTCGAGCGCAACAGTAGCCACCGGCACTCCCGATGGCATCTGTAAAATAGAAAGAACCGAATCCCATCCGTCTATAGAGTTCGACGACTTTACCGGAACGCCGATAACCGGCAGCGTCGTGAGCGAAGCCACCATTCCCGGGAGATGTGCAGCTCCGCCGGCGCCGGCAACAATGACTTTCAGTCCGCGCTCGCGCGCTTCGGTCGCATACTTCACCATCCGCGTCGGCGTGCGGTGTGCCGATACGATCGTGACTTCGAAAGGGACCTTCATCTCTTCGAGGAACTCAGCGGCCTGTCGCATGACCTTGAGGTCGGACTGGCTGCCCATGATGATACCGACTACTGGCTTCATGTTGTGACCTTTAATGTTTTCTTTACAAAGTCGATCTTCTTCTTCAGACTATCAATATCGCGATCGACGATCGTTACGTGCCCCATTTTCCGGAAAGGCTTCGTCATTTTTTTTCCATACAGATGCACATACGTTCCTTCAACTGCGAGCACTTCTTCGAGGCCTTTGTAATTAGCAACACCCGTGTAGCCCTCTTCGCCAAGCAGGTTTACCATCGCGGCTGGACGGATCGTATCGGTATTGCCCGGAGCAAGCCCGAGAATAGCCCGAAGATGTTGCTGGTATTGTGACGTAACATTGGCTTCGATCGTATGATGGCCGCTGTTATGTGGACGCGGCGCGATCTCGTTAACGAGAACCTTCTGGTCTTTGGTAACAAACATCTCGACGGCGAGAAGGCCTACCATGTTCAGTTTGCCGATCACTTTTGTTGCGAGCTGCACTGCAAGCTCATTCACTGCAGGGGAGATCTGGGCGGGCGACAATAGATACTCGACCAGGTTGGCTTCGGGATGGAACACCATTTCGACAGGAGGGAATGCCATCACCTCTCCGCGTTCGTTGCGTGAGACGATCACTGCAATCTCTTTTTCGAAGTCGACAAGTTTTTCCAACACACCTGGCGCATCGAACGCCTTTTGTGTGTCGTTCGCGCTGCGAATTATTTGAACGCCCTGTCCATCGTAACCGCCCTTGCCTAACTTATGAACAGCTGGCAGGAACTCCGAATGTCTTACAACATCTGCGCGATCTTCAGTGAGAATGAATTCGGCGGTAGGGATGTTGTTTGTTCTATAGAATAATTTCTGAACTCGCTTGTCCTGGATCAGCTCGATAACTTCCGGCTGTGGGAAAACCTTCTTTCCTTTTTTAACGAGCTCTTTGAGCGCGGCAGTGTTTACGTTCTCGATCTCTATTGTGATGAGATCGCATTTTTCTCCGAAGGCAATAACCGTGTCGAAGTCTGTAAGTTTTCCGTTGGTGAAATTTGAGATCTGATGACAGGGAGCCTTGGGGTCGGGATCAAGAACATTGAATTCGATGTTCAGGTCGATGCCCGACTGGATGAGCATTCTTCCCAACTGACCGCCGCCCAGGACACCAAGCTTAAACTCCTGGTAGAATTTGTTTGCCATGAAGGGGCAAAAATACGTTTCTCACGGAAAACACGGAAAGCACGGAAGAATGCATTAACTCTTTTCTGCTCTTTCCGTGTTTTCCGTGCTTTCCGTGTGAACCATTTCAATATTCTATAATTCGCGCCTCGATGATCTTATCCCCGACCTCAATCTTATGAACCACATCCATGCCGCTCACGACCTCGGCGAAGATCGTGTACTTGCCGTCGAGATGTGGTGTGGGGGAGTGTGTGATGAACCACTGGGTGCCTTCTGTGTCTTTACCGGCTGAGGCCATTCCCACGCTGCCGGTCTTGTAGCGGCGCTGGCTGAACTCGGAGCGGATCGAGTAGTCTTCGCTGCCGAAGCCGTCGCCGCGTGAGCAGCCGGTCTGTATTACGAAATTGGGCACCACGCGATGGAAGTATCGTCCATTGAAGTACCCCGTGGTCACGAGATTCACAAAGTTCACCACGGAACCTGGTGCTTCGTCGAGGAAGAGTCGCATAATGATGTCGCCCTTCGAAGTCTCGATGAGGACGTGCTGGTCTTTAGCTATCGAAGCGGCAACCGTCCAATCGATAGGATGATTGTATTCGTTTTTGAGAGGCTCCGGCGGAGGAAGTCCTTTGAAATAGTTCAATGTGCGTTCGAGTGGAACGTATGTTTCGTAGTCGCGGGGCAGTGACAGCTTGCTCTTAGCTTGCTCGAGGAATGAATAATCGGTGATGGTCTTCTTGAAACCCCGGGTAGTGTCGCGTAGTGCGTTGCATATCGGGATGATCGACCCCTGGTCGCCCTCTGCAATGATGTACTTATAGATCTCCGGATCTGAGGTTATCTCTGAGAGCCTTGCCGCTGAGGTTGACTTGATGACTTTCGCAGTCGCGTTCTTATATTCTGTGAAAACGAAATCAACATCAGATAAAGAGCTCAACAGGGCCGCTTTCTGATAATCATTATTACTGTTGATGTAGATCTGTTTGATCTCATTATCTGCTTTATATACGATCGAATAAAGAGTAGCCTGTGTTCGCCAGTTGCGGGCAGTCTTCGCTTGCTGGTGCACCCAGTTGCTGTCAATTGCGATGTCTACAAGAACTTCGGCTGCCGCAACACTTACATGAGCATTGGAATCGGCCAGTAGTTTTTCATAGAACGGCTTCGAGACATCTTTCGGCTGTGTACGCAGTGCACGCGCCGAATTCACGCGCACACGATAGTCGCGATCGGACACCGCTGGAGTGATACCATCGATAGCAACATCGGGCGCCACCTTCACCAGTGCGTTTACGATCGCCATCCGGATCTCGGGATCGGGGTCGGTTGCAACCGAGACCAAAGTCTGTCCGACTGTTCTATCCTTACCAAACTGCGTACGCGAAAAGAACTGCGCTGCCCCCAGACGTGCGTCTCGTCCGGCTGATTTGTCTGTAAGAACAGATAGAGCCTTGCTTACTGATGTTGAATCCAGCACCGCCCGAACGCCGGCGCGATAGATGCCCCAGGCAAGACCTGCAAGTGCTGAAGTGTCTTTGGTATCGACCTGGAAAACGTTCAATTCGTTCTTGCGGATCGTTTTACCCAACGCTTCGTAACCTTCGCGTTGATTCGCAGGTATCTTGATGTCTTCCAAAAGCGCATCAACAGCTTTATGATCGTACATCTGGCCGAGAGCAAATGTTGCTTCGATGTCGTTTAAGTTACCGAGGGCTTTTATCGCAGCCGTGTCTTCTACAGAGGCGAATGCCAGTGCGGCAGCTTTGCGTTCCTTTTCATCTTGCGACGAAAGAAAAATTATGAGAGAGTCTGTTGCCCTGCGATCCTGCAGGTCGGCGATCTTATGAGATGCTTTCTTCTCACCACACGCAACGCATGCGACCAGTAATGAGAATAGATAAAACTTACGTATCACGTTAGCGCTTGGTATTCTTTGCGTGCTCAACCACATCGTTGAATTCGATGCCGGTCATCCGGATGGAGTATAACATCAGACGCACTTCCTTCACATGCACATTGCCGTCGGCTTCCGAAAGATGATACAGGTATGCGAAGGCATCGAGCTTTTGTTGATTGGAGCAGGTATTCAAATGATCGATTCCAGCCTGGTAGATCTCTCGTTCTTTTTTTGTGTCGAGGGTCTTTTTGAATTCTGCAAACACGTCATCCGGAATGCCTTCTTTCCTCCGGATCGACTCAAGAGCATTTTCTTCCATTTCGGAGATCTGCCCGTCGGAACTTATCAGCAGGTGGATCATGTATAACAGACCGAGATGGTAACTCTTACTCTCTTTCATATTTTAAGGTCACTGCCTAAATATAAAGAGAATCACGATAAAAGTTGATACGCAAGCAGGGCGCTGACGTATGCGAGGCTCGTCATATAACCGAGTTGTATCAACGGCCACTTCCAGCCGCCGGTCTCGCGTTTCACAATAGCAATAGTGCTCATACACTGCATCGCGAACGTATAGAAGATCAGAAGAGAAAAGCCAACAGCCATAGTGAACCTGGGTCCGCCTGTTTCAGGATTCACTTCATTCTCGAGCCGCTCCCGTATCGTGAGTTGATCTTCGGTGCTTCCGAGACTATATATCGTGGCGATCGTTCCCACGAACACCTCCCGGGCAGCAAACGATGTGATCAATGCAATACCGATCTTCCAGTCGAAACCCAAAGGACGAATAACCGGCTCTATGCCTTTGCCGATCATTCCTGCATAAGAATGCTCCAGCTTGTAAGCAGCAACCCGGTCGGCAAGGCCTTGCTCGGTAAGCCGCAGGTTCGATGATTGTTCGAGAACAGTTTGCTCCGCATTCTCCATTACTTTGCCTGGACCGAAGCTCGCGAGCACCCACAACACGACAGATATTGCGAGAATAACTTTACCGGCTTCGAATACAAACGCTTTTGTTTTATCAACGATCGTGAGGCCAACATTCCTCCACATTGGTACCCGATACATCGGCAGTTCCATGATCAAATAGCTGCGCTCCTTTACTTTGATGAGGAACTTCATTGCTAGAGCGGAGAGTATCGCCGCAAGAAATCCCAACAGGTACAATCCCATCATCACAAGACCTTGCAGGTTAATGAATCCCCAGATCATCTTATCGGGAATCGTAAGCGCAACGAGAATAGTGAACACGGGCAGACGTGCGGAGCAGCTCATGAACGGTGTTACAAAGATGGTGATCAAACGATCCTTCCAGTTCTCGATCGTCCGCGTGGCCATGATCGCAGGTATCGCGCAAGCCCACCCCGATATCAACGGCACCACACTCTTTCCATTCAATCCGAAGCGGCGCATGATCTTATCCATTAAGAACACCACGCGGGCCATGTATCCGGTTTCTTCAAGCACCGATATAAATGCGAACAGCACCGCGATCTGAGGAATAAAAATGATGATACCGCCGATACCGGGAATGATCCCCTGCGAGATCAGGTCGAACAATGGTCCGTCGGGCAATGAATTGTCGAGCCAGTTGCTAATCGAAGCGAACTGGTTATCGATAAAGTCCATCGGTATTTGCGCCCACGCGAATATCGATTGGAAAATGAGGAACAGTAATGCAAAGAAGATCAGGTAGCCCCACACTTTATGGGTAAGGATCTTGTCGATCCTATGTGATGTCTTTTTCCATTCAGGGTTCGAAGCTTTGATGATCACCTGGCTTAGGAGGTTCTGGATGAATTCGTAGCGACGAATGATTTCTGCACCCTGGTATTTTTCGACAGCAACGCCGTTATGGACTCCAAGACTTTCGGCTGGAACTATCTTCCGCGACGAAGGCTTCGTTCGCTTCGCCAATATCTCCTTTAGCTCATCGATGCCCTGCCCGTTGCGGGCATTGATCATCACTACAGGTATATCCAGTGCGAAGGAAAGCTTTTTGATATCGATGCTCTGACCGGCCTTTGCAGCGAGGTCCATCATGTTCAAAGCAAGAACAACCGGCAATCCGAGGTCTATCAGTTGCGTGAGCAATAAGAAACTGTTCTTGAGATTGGTTGCGTCGGCGATAACAACGACTTCGTCGGGATAGTATTCGCTTTCCTGATTGGCGAAGATCTCTGCTACGATCTTTTCGTCGAGCGTACGAGCATACAAACTATAGATACCGGGAAGGTCCATCAGGTCGGCGGACACGCCGTTGACGGTAAATGAACCTGTTCGTTTTTCGACGGTGACGCCAGGGAAGTTCCCGGTTTTTTGATTGAGGCCTGTGAGCTGATTGAACAACGACGATTTTCCCGAGTTTGGTTTACCCGCAAGAGCTATTCGCAGTCGTTTCACTTCGGCCATTACTTCAGGATTGAGATCATTGAGGCTTCGGCAATGCGCAGCGATAAGTCGAAACCTGAAACGCTTACGCAAATTGGATCGCCAAGAGGGGCCGCGAAGTTATAGGTAACGGAACTCCCGGGAAGGAACCCCATCTCAAGCAGTTTTGTTGAGAAATCGTCGTCCATGAATCCAGAGATCACGGCAACTTCGCCCGGAAGCATATCGGCTACGCTCTTTTGTTTTTGGTTCAAATGGTTGGCTTTTATTTAGATCAAATAAACGCTGCAAGATAGGGGGGATGTTCTCACGGAAAGCACGGAATGCACGGAAAAAATAAAGGGGGAAGGCTCTCACGGAAACCACGGAATGCACAGAAAATAGCAGAGGATACTCTCACGGAACCACCGAAAAATATCCCAGACGTTCCGTGATTTCCGTGCATTCCGTGAGAAATTGCCATCAGAAATTGCCTTATGAAAAAGAAGCCGAAAGAGAAGAAAACCGAAAAGAAGCTACCACCACAGAAGCCAAAACCGATGCCGCCCCAGGATGACGACGAAAAGCCATTCGATTTCGGAGGGATACCGGACCGGGACCTTAAGAAAAACCTGGGATGTGGCTAACTAGAAACTAGCAACTAGAAATCAGAAATCAGATACTCTCCGCATGAAACACCCTCTTCACCCTCTCACTGGTACTTGTAAGTATCTCATACGGAATCGTCTTAATCCTCTCCGCAACTTCACCGATGGGTAGTTCCTTTCCGAAGATGATCACCTCATCGCCTTCGTTTGCCTCAATGCCCGTAATATCGATCATCGTCATATCCATGCAAACATTGCCAACAACCGGCGCACGTTTGCCATTCACAAGCACCACACCTACGCCGCGACTGAATGCCCTGCTGAAACCATCAGCATAACCGATCGCAATCGTGGCAACGATCATTTCATCGGTTGTACGACCTTTTCTTCCGTAGCCGATGGATTGTCCGGCCGGAACTTTCCTGATCTGAGAGATGACTGTCTTTAACGTCGCTACGGGTTGCAGATCTTTTTCCGATTTCTTGCTATCGGTTGGATCAACACCATATAGACCGATACCCAATCGCACCATCTCGAATTGGAACTGCGGGAAGCGAAGTATACCGGGTGAATTCAACACATGACGGACGGGTCGTTGTTGTAATGCCACGCTGAGCTGCTCGTAACGCTGATTAAATGTCGCTACCTGTTCTCTCGTGAATGCATCGTGTTCCGCTTCGTCCGCGCCCGCGATATGAGTGAATACAGTTGCTATGCTGATCCCTGGATGTGCCTTCAGAATAGAGATCAATTCCGTCATATCTTTTTCTTCGAAGCCAAGACGGTGCATACCGGTATCGAACTTGATATGGACTTTGCATTGTCGGCGTCCAAGAAACCGGACGAAAGCACGAAGTATTTTCATGCTATAGATCTCCGGTTCAAGATTGTATTCGAGCAGCGAGGGAAAACTCTCCTCCGAGGGATTCATGACCATGATCGGTAACGAGATCCGGTTCTTTCGTAACTCGATGCCCTCGTCGGCATAGGCCACGCCGAGGTAATCCACATGATGATACTGTAACAGGTTCGCTACCTCTTCACTGCCGCTGCCATAAGCGAAAGCCTTCACCATCACCATCAGCTTCACACCGGGATGTAATCGCGACTTGAAATAATTCAGGTTATGAACAACACCACTCAAGTCGATCTCCATTACCGTTCCATGTACCTTACGTTGCAATCTCTGCACGATCGATTCGAATCGGAATGGTCTTGCGCCCTTGATCAGGATCACGGATCCCTGGAAAACATCGGCATCGAGATCGGCGAGGAACGAATCGGTGTTGGGGTAAAAGAAAGTGTCGGCAATGCCTTTGAAATACTGCTGATGTGCGATCAGCACAGGTCCGATGCCTATCAGCGTCTGAATGCCAGCACGCAAAGCGATGCCTGCCACCTCCCTTACCAGGGCGTCCTCGCTTAAGCCCGACTGGAGAATATCGGATAATATTAACGCCTTGCGTTGCTTCTGTTGTCCGGAGAGGAAATCGACACTGATCTGCAACCCGGCCAGGTCATTATTATAAGTGTCGTCGATGATCAGGCTTTGATTGACACCCTGCTTTAACTCGAGGCGCATAGGCACCGACTTGAGGCTATTGATGCCTTCCTGTATTACGCTTGCGCTGATGCCTAAGTGCAACATAAGAACGATGCAGTGCGCGAGGTTCTCTTGCGAGGCCGAATCGACAAACGGAGCAGAGAAAAAATACTGGTTGTTATTCAAGGTGATCTCGAGGTCGCCGGTAAGACGCCAGCCCAATAATTCTATGTCTGTAAGATTCTGAACTTCTTCATGGATGTCTTTATGATCGCGACAATAGATCAGGACTTTTGATTCCTTAAAAAGCTGAAGCTTCTCGCGAATTTTCTGCGCACGATCCGTAAATCCTGCGTCGTGTGACGAACCGATGTTTGTAAATATTCCGATCGTCGGCTTAATGATCTTTTGAAGTTTTTCCATCTCACCCGGCATCGAGATCCCGGCTTCGAATACGCCAAGCTGATGATGTGATTGCATCATCATCACAGAAAGAGGAACACCGAGTTGCGAATTATAACTGCCGGGATTCTTAACAATGCTATACAATGGAGCAAGCAGTTGATAGATCCATTCTTTTACGATCGT
Source organism: uncultured Ohtaekwangia sp. (assembly GCA_964490505.1). Lineage (GTDB taxonomy): Bacteria > Bacteroidota > Bacteroidia > Cytophagales > Cyclobacteriaceae > ELB16-189. The sequence continues at coordinate 102,215 of CAZBCP010000013.1, forward strand.
CTTTCCGTTGCTGCCGGTGATACCCACGACAGGATATTTGAATTGCGACCTGTGATCGGCAGCGATGTCCTGTAAAGTTTGGAGCGACGACTTCGCAAAAAAGAAATCGGCTTCGGGAAACGCGCTCCACTTCAGTTCCTTTTCAACAATAAACATCCGCAAACCCGACTTATACAACGACGAAATATATTCGTGTCCATCGTGGCGAGTTCCACCAATCGCCACGAAACAAGAATCGGTTTGAATTGCCTTACGGCTATCGGTAAGAAACGAGCGGATCTCGCGATCTTCTTTCAGTTGTGTTACAACGCCCGCGGATATCGCCTGAAGTTTGGAGAAGAGGATCATCAAAACAGCTTTGCTCCGTTGGGGACACCTCTTTCAATCGAACAAAGCACAACATTCTTCTGCTCGTCGGCGAAGCCGGTAACGAGCACCTCCGACATAAACGGTCCGATCTGGCGTGGCGGGAAGTTCACAACGCACACTACCTGTCGGCCAATAAGGTCCTCCGGTCGATAATACGCGGTAATTTGTGCGCTCGATTGGCGAGTCCCGATTTCGGGGCCAAGGTCGATCCAAAGCTTAAAAGCGGGTTTTTTGGCCTCCGGGAAGGGTTCTGCCCGCACGATGGTACCTGCACGCAGGTCAACTTTCTCAAAATCTTCCCATTTTATCATGCCGAAAAATGCTTAAATTGCATATGCCCTGTAAAGTAACAGCTTCCGTGCAGTTCGGATTTTAATGAAGGCAAAATTTTCATATTTACTCCCGGGTCTTCTCGGCCTCATGTTAGTGGTGGCTCTCACAGCCTCTGCCCAGGATGATGTACCTGGACCTAGCACATCTCCGGCAGTATCAAATCTTTTCAGTCAAGACCCTGCCATCTACGATGAGAAGCCGTTGTTGATGGAACAGAACGTGAAGCCCCTTTCAGATTCTCTTCAACATAGAGTTGTTCCGGTTCCCGCCGCGAAATCAAAAGGCAACGATCTCAAGAAGCCCAATGCAGAAGGCGATCCGTTGAACTTCAACTTTTTGTATTACATCCTTCAGAAGTTCAAAGCTTCTGAATTGATGATGGAAGAATAGGAGAAGTATCATCGCGTCCGTCGCGACGCAACAATCCAAGCCAGCTTTTTTATGAGACGCGATCCAGTTTGCAAACACGGGATCCTGCATCCTTCGATTTACGAAAGTGCTTCGTTGTTACTGGCGGGATGACAGTTAGTTAGTCTTTACAAGAAATTGTTCGAGATCCTCCAGCTTGAGGATACCTTCATAATAGGCTTTGCCAAAGATCACGGCAAACACGCCCATATCATTGAGACGTTTGATATCGTCGATACCGCGAACGCCACCGCTCGCCAGTACCTTAAGCTCCGGGAACCTATCGATAACTTCCTGGTAGAATGAGAACGCCGGGCCTTCGAGAACACCATCGCGGGAGATGTCGGTAGACTTTACATATTTCAAACCGCGCTGGTAGAAATAATCGACGTGATCGAAGAGCGTGAGCTCAGAATGTTTTTGCCATCCGCGAAATGCGATGATCTTCGATTGAATGTCGACCACATCGGCACCAAGTGTGATCTTCTCGCGGCCGTAAGACACGATCCAAGACGCGAATAATTTCGGGTCTGTGATCGCGATGCTCGATGCAGTAATATAATCCGCTCCGTATTCGTAAGCCTTTGCGATGTCGCCATCGGTGCTGATACCGCCTGTAAAGTCGATCTTCAGATCAGTGTGGCCAGCAATGGTCTCGATCACATGATAGTTCTTCGGGCTACCTCTCTCCGCCCCGTCGAGATCGACCAGGTGCACGACTTCGATGCCGTGGTCTGCAAACCGCTTGGCGAGATCGAGCGGGTTTTCGTCGTAAGCTTTTTCGCTCAAAGGATCGCCTTTGCGCATCTTTACAACTTTACCTTTTCTGATTGCTATGGACGGAATAACCTGGATCATGGGAAAATCTTGACCGGTTAAAGTTAGCATGAAATTGGATAACTTTCGTTATGCGTTTTTTTATAACAACATTGCTTTTTCTGTCCGTGATCGTGTGCGGCGCACAGAATAAAGTCAATCGCTACGGGGCACCGCTCAATCACCCAAGTATCAACGTTTCGTCGCCCTACGTAAGCCTCGAGGGCAATTCAATACTCTTTGTTTCCGACAACGCCGAAGACAATGTGCTCACGGTCTTCTATTCAACGAAACCCGATGGCGTGGTGTGGAAAGAGCCAGTCGCTTTACCGAAAACACTTAATGGCCGCCTCAATTTTCTTCGCGGCTACGGCCTTTCTCCCGACGGGCGACAGGTGTTTGTTTCTACCACAAAGGGCGGCGGCCTCGGCGGCTACGATCTTTATGTGAGCGACCTCAAGGGGACTTATTGGGCCGAGCCTCTCAACGTTGGTCTTCCGGTGAATTCTAAGGAGAACGAAGCGTGCCCTTCGATAACAACAGACGGAACTACGATGTACTTCATGCGATGTACAACGATGAATTCCGAAAAAGCATCCGGTTGCCGAATTATGGTCACTACCAAAAAACCAACCGATACAAGATGGCAGGCCCCGGTAGAGCTGCCGGCGAATATCAACACAGGCAACTCGCAGGCTCCGCGGATCATGGGCGATGGCGAGTCACTCATCTTCTCGTCCGATCAAATGGGTGGCAAAGGAGGGATGGATCTGTTCATTACAAAGAGATCCGGAACAACATGGAGCAAACCAATTCCATTAGACTTCGCGAATACAAACAGGGATGACGAATTCGTCTCCGCAAATTCACTCGGACGATATCTTGTTACGGAAGAACCGACAAAGACTGCAACTCAACTTGTCGACATTTTATTCCCGCCCGACATCAAACCTCACGCGGTAATGAAAGTTGAGGGACGTGTCTCAGGCCCTTCGAATCTTGCGTCGCCGTATGTAAGCCTGATCGATGCAAGAACACAACAACGACTCGTCAACACCCGCCCGACAAAAGATGGCGCGTTCGTTCTGTATCTCGTTGAGGGAAATGTTTACAACGTAGTTATCGATCCAGAAGAAGACAACTTCAATTTCTTTTCACATCGTTATGATCTTACAAGCGAAAAGATCTCTACACTTGAGAAGCTGAATGCAACGCTGAAGCCCGTTACTGCAGGCGATGCTATCGAACTTGCCGGCGTTCAATTCAAAGAATCAACTTCGGAAATGGTGGAAGCTTCGAAGACCGAGCTTCGAAAGGTAGCGCGAATGATCAATGGATCTCCTTCGCTGAAGTTCGATGTCGAAGTAAGCCTCTATGGTTACAAGCAAGATTCACTTCAATCCGATCCCGATCTCACCGAAATTGTAACTGATAGTGTTATGATGGATTCGGTCATGATCGCGAAGCACACTTATCACAACGACAGAACACAACAACAGGCTCTCGAGATCGTGAATTACCTGATCGAACAGGGTGTGCCTGCGAACCGGGTGTTGCCGGCAAGCAAAGTATTCGAAGCAGTACCTGAAGAGAGGAAAACGCTGATCAGGCTTATTGCCCGACAACCGTAAACGGAACAGCAACGACCGTTTTGTCCCAGAGGAAGATCAGCTCCATTTCGTCGCCGGTCTTTTCGATCGAGATCGTGAATTGTTCGATCTCTGTTTCCGTGAGACTTACAGGAACCTCGACACTCACCACATCGGCGGCTGGTTCGCGATTGGCCTCGCCGTTGAAATTGATGCCCCATGAAGGATAATCTGAATTGAAGATCACCGTCCAGGTTTGCTCGTTAGGGATCGTCCAAAGGCTGTATTTGCCGGGCTTGAGCTCCTTGCCCTGGATAGACAAGGTCTTGTTGGTTTCGATGTAAGTGGCCTCGTTAGCCCCGGTACGCCAAACCTTGCCGAAGGGCACCAGGCCGTCGGGGGCGAATATGACGCGGCCTTTCTTATAGGGGCGGTTGTAGAACACGTGCACTTTCAGGTCGCCTTCCACATAATCGACACCGGCCTCTGGACTTTTTGACTTTACCTGGCTACGCCAAAAGAAGAAGGCCGCTGCAAGCACAACAGCCAGAATTCCGATTATGATAACGGTCTTTTTCATGCGAGGCACCGGTTGAAATAACCCGGCGGAGTGTAATATTGTTCAATTTTAACTATTTTTGAGCTTATTAAATCGTGTTTTTATGGCAATCATGCTGACCATCGTAGCCCTGTTCGTTCTTGCAATCATTTGCCCCTGGATCATTCCTAACAAGAACGTTAGCGACAACGAGCACGACCTGAAGTTCTAAGTTCGACGTTCTACGTTCGACGCCTTCTAATAAAATGCCTTCTATTTGTGTCTTTTGCGGCTCTGCGGTCGGAAGGGATCCTGTATTTGCTGAAGCTGCCAAAGAGCTTGGGCGCCTTTTAGCGAAACACGACTGCACACTCATTTATGGTGGTGGAAAAGTTGGCCTCATGGGAATTGTTGCCGACGAGGTGATGCGCAACTCCGGAAAAGTGATAGGCGTGATCCCGTATTTCCTGTACCAACGCGAAGTTGGTCACGACGGCCTTACCCAACTTGAAATAGTAGAATCGATGCACGAACGGAAGAAACGCATGGCCGACCTGGCTGATGCATTCATTGCGATGCCTGGCGGTTGGGGCACATTGGATGAGCTTGCAGAGATCTTAACATGGCGACAACTGGGGTTGGTAAAAAGCCCTGTTGGACTTTTGAATACAGCATTATTTTTCAACCCGCTGATCGAACAACTTCAACAGATGACCGCGAAGGGATTTGTAAGTGAAGCAAACAGCAAGACGTTAATAGTTTCTGAAAAGCCCTCGGAGTTGCTCACGATGCTTGGGGTATGACGAGGGGACGAGGGGACGAGATGACGAGGTGACGAGGGGATGAGATGATGAGGTGACGAGGTGATGAATGACGATTTTTTGCAATTCGTTATGTCTGCCGCTCATCACATCGTCATTTCATAAAAAAGGTTTAGTTTTAAGCGAGGCTAAGTGTTCGATGATCAGAAAGCTGCTATCGCTCTTAATAATCGCGTTTTTACCCCGGATTTTACAAGCACAGCAGGTACTTGGTTTTGCGCTGGAAGAGGGAAGAAACAAGGTGAAGATCCCGATCGAGATCAACAACAATCTTGTGATCATTCCTGTTGTTGTTAACGGCCAGCTGCCACTTAAATTTATTCTCGATACAGGCGTTCGTACGGCGATCCTCACTGAAAAGATCTTCAGCGATATTCTCAATCTCACGTATACCAGGAAATACACTGTTGGTGGCCCCGGCGGACAGAAGTTTGTGCAGGCTTACGTTACCAACAACGTTTCACTCGATCTTCCACCAGGTGTTCATGGTGAGGGACATGCATTGCTTGTATTGGAAGAAGATTATCTCGAGCTCCGAAATTATCTTGGTGCTGATGTGCAGGGGATCCTCGGCTACGAATTATTCAGCAGGTTTATCGTTACCATTGACTACGAAAGAAAAGAGCTGATCTTAACTCGGCCCAGCAAGTTTAAGCCAAAACGAAAATATCAGAAGATAAACATCACGGTGGAGGACACCAAGCCTTACTTCATTACAACGGTTGGTATCACGGATTCAGCAAAGGTACGTGCAAAGCTTTTGATCGATAGTGGAGCAAGCCACGGGTTGATATTGGAACCGGATTCCAACGACACCATTCGCGTTCCTAAAACTCATGTGAAAAGTATAATCGGTCGTGGGCTGGGTGGTGTCATTACAGGAAAGATCGGTCGTATCGCATCTATCAACTTCGGCAAATACAATGTGAAGCAGGTGATCGCAAACTTCCCCGATCCAAACAGCTACATGGACACGCTAAAGAACAACAGGATGGTGCGGCGCAATGGGGCGATCGGTGGCGAGATCCTGAGTCGCTTCAAGGTAACATTCGATTTCCCGCGCGAAGCTCTTTATTTAAAAAAGAATGCAGCGTTTAAAAAGAAATTCTACTACAACATGAGCGGACTGACTCTAAAGGCAAAAGGGTCACGTTTGCAAAACTTTGAGATCACGGATGTGAGAGAGAAATCGCCCGCAGAAATGGCCGGCATCCAACCGGGCGATATCGTAGAAACAATAAATGGAATACCTGCATCATCGCTGGACCTGAACCAGATGAATGCATTTTTTAATCTACGGCCAGGAAAGCGGATAACACTCGAAGTATTTCGGGACGGTCAGCACCTGAAGAAGGAATTCAGGTTAGCAAATCAGATTTAACACCTCGAAGAGGTGTTCCCCCCTTTGGGTATTAAATATGAAACGCGGGTTCGCTTGCGCGGAACAATCTCATCAATTGTCCTTTGCGTTTTTTATAGGAGTTGTAAAGATACAACTGCGTTTTCTTGATCTTAAGAGAATTGCGAAGAGCTTTATAGATCTTATCACCCGACAAATTTTCTTTAAGAACATAATCCATCACGCCGGAGCCGATGGCTTCGTGGTAATTTGAATTCTTAAGAACGGTGATCGGAATATTTCTTGTGCGACGTTCACTCAACAATGAATCAACAACGTGACGAAGCTCCGGACGACCGATGTTATCATCAATAAGGATGAAGTCGGGTTTGAAGTTCGAAAGCCTATCGATAATAGAATGAAAATCGAAAGCGATCCTGACGTCTTTTGGACGTTCGATCTTCTCGATCTGTTCGAGAACCCTGCTTAGTTCAATAGGATTGTTGCCAACAATAAGGAGCTTTAATAATCCCCCCTCTGAACCTTGCCTACCTGCTGGCAGACCTTCCCTTTTGCCCGTTTCCATAGACACGAATGTGTGAAGCTTAACACTATTAACGAAATTGAACCGGGTTATGGTTCTTACTTTGTTCAACATTATATCCACAAGCATAATTGGGCGGGAAAAACACTGATTTGACGGGCAATTTTGAGGCCGGACCTCCGCCAGGCCTCCTGCGACCACAGACCGACGTCCTTATAGTAGGTGGAGGACTGGCCGGTTTGACGGCGTCTATCCTGCTCGCCCGCCGCAATTATTCAGTAAAACTCTATGAAAGAAAACGCTATCCGTTCCACAGGGTGTGCGGGGAGTACGTTTCTAACGAGACCGTGCCGTTTTTGAAAGCCAACGGACTTTTTCCGGATAAATTCAAACCTGAAACGATATCCAGGCTGCAACTGACGTCGGTGAATGGACGAAGTGCGGAAATAAATCTCGACCTGGGTGGTTTTGGCATCAGTCGCTATACATACGATGAGTTTTTGTATCGCACTGCTGTTGATGCCGGTGTGGATGTTATCCATGAAGCGATTGAAGAAATAGATCTCAAAAGTGCGAGAGTTGTTTTATGTGCGCATGGAAAACGTTCGAAGCTCGACCATACCCTTAACAGGGATTTTATTCGTGATAGATCGCCTTATGTTGGGGTGAAGTATCATATCCGTATTGATCATCCGCGTGGACTGATCGCATTACATAATTTCAAAGATGGCTATTGCGGGATCAGCAATGTTGAAGATGGAAAGACAAACCTGTGTTATCTCACGCATCGCAGTAATCTTAAGAAACACGGTGATGTTCGAAGAATGGAGGAGAATGTTCTTTTCAGGAATCCATTTTTGAGATCGATCTTCGGCAAAGCCGAATTCCTTTTCGATAAGCCCGAAGTGATCAACGAGATCTCGTTTGCAAGTAAGAATCCTGTCGAAGATCATATTCTCATGATCGGCGATGCGGCCGGGATGATAACACCGTTGTGTGGTAATGGGATGGCAATGGCAATTCACTCTTCGAAGGTCGCATGTGATTGGATCCATAGTTTTCTGGGTAACAACATAACGCGCGAGCAAATGGAGACCGGTTATGCGAAGCAGTGGGGCGACTTGTTTGCACGAAGGTTATGGACCGGTAGACAAGTACAAAGACTATTCGGAGCAGAAACGGCTTCGAACTTCGCAGTGAATCTTGTGAAGCACGTGAGACCTGTTGCTAACTTATTGGTGAGGGCGACGCATGGGGAGGCGTTTTGATGAGGTGAGGAGGTGAGGAGCTGAGGATGTGAGGAGGTGAAGAGCCTGGCCATCATCACCTCTTCACCTCCTCATCTCTTCACATCCTTCAGATCATATGCCAGGTATGCAGAAATAAATAAACGAAAAAACCATTCAGGCACAGGCTCGAGAGCAGATTCAAGCGCATCGTGGACTTGTGATCGGCATTTGTCTTATCTTTCCAAACGCCATAGAACCAAAAGAAGAAGTAAGCTACAACAGGCGACTGTGTGATGAGGAAGACAACGGCGTAAAATGCAGAGAACGTTTTCACGAAATAATAAACGAAGCCAAAAGTAGCGACGGCGAAAAATATCATTGCGAAGAAGAATGTTCCTCGAATACCTAGTAAAAGACTCATGGTCTTATCGCCGCGCTTTGAATCTTCCTCGTGTTGGTACACCTGTGTCATCGGATAAGTGGCAAACAACATAAGACTTGTGAGAAATCCCGGGAATAGTACTTTATCTTGTAACAGATTTTCGAAGCCGAATTTATTGATGCCTGCATAGCTCATTGCAAAAGCGAATATCCCCTGGAAGAATACCACTGTTAGCCAACCTGCTATCGCGTATTTTTTCAATCGTATGGCAGGATGACTGTATGCCTTCGAAGCAAGACCGTAAATAAACAGCATGACGGCAAATTCTTTGCTCACGAATATCAGCGCGAGTACGATCGCCGCTAAATCGAAAACGAGCGAAGTATAATAAAGGTCTTTATTCACGGGTGGAGGGTTCTTCAATCCACCGATGCTCTTTTCGTCTTTATCGAAATAACTGTTGTAGCCGTTGCTGGCTGGGTAGAGGAGAAGATGAATGATGAGAAACGACCACAGTAAGTTCTCGCCGTTGACATTCGGACTGATGCAAACAGCAAAGAGATAAACCGGCATCAGGAAGAAGGAGAACGGTATCCTTAGATGTAGTAGGGTCGAACGTGTGGACATATCAATTTTTGCTTGTGCAACCTTTTTGGAGATATCGGCGCGTTGCGTCGGTACGAACAATCTACCTAAAATTCATGTTTTGATTTATACCCGGAAGAAATGAGTTATATCACCGCTATAGGAACCGCAACGCCACCACATCAGTTCAGTCAGTCGGCGATTGCGGACTTTATGGTGAAAGCAATGCAACTCAACGATTCGGATGCGAAGAAGCTCAGGGCTCTTTACAGGGCAACCGGGATCGAGTCGCGTTATTCGGTGCTGCCCGACTACGGCAAGACGGGCGATTACGAATTCTATGCCAACTCCGAAGATCTTACACCACTTCCGACTACGAAGAAACGATTGGAGCTTTTCAGGAGACATGCTGTCGCGCTGAGTTGTGAAGCTGCGATAGGCGCCCTTCAAAGTGTAACTCCACAAGAGATCACGCATCTCATTGTTGTTAGTTGCACCGGGCTTTATGCCCCCGGTCTCGACATCGATATCATTAGAACCCTCGGACTTCGTGCCGACATTCAAAGAACCTGCATAAACTTCATGGGATGCTACGCTGCATTTAATGCGTTGAAGCTTGCCGATTCCTTTTGCGGGAACGATCCCGATTCGAAGGTACTGATCATTTGTACGGAGCTGTGCAGCATACATTTCCAAAATAGGAACACGCAAGATAATATGCTCGCTAACGCGCTGTTTGGAGATGGGTCGGCAAGTTTAGTTGTTGAAGGACGGACAAGAAAGGGATTAAATCTGAAACCGGAGGTCTTTCAGTGCGATCTCGCTTCGAATGGAGAAGAAGATATGGCGTGGACTGTTGGCGACGTTGGCTTCGAAATGAAATTGTCGGCGTATGTGCCGGATATTATCCAAAGCGGCATCAAACAACTAACGCAAAAGCTAATCGCAAACTTGTCGGATGTGTCTTACTTCGCTATACATCCCGGGGGTAAAAGGATACTTGAGGTTATCGAAAAGGAATTAGGCATGACGAAAGATCAGAACGTATATGCCTACGATGTACTTAGAAAGTATGGCAACATGTCGTCATCGACTGTAATTTTTGTATTGAAAGAACTTAGTAAAGATCTGAATGGCGTCGATCACAATAAAAAGATCCTGAGCTTTGCTTTTGGCCCTGGCCTCACCCTCGAGAGTATGTTGTTGTCGGTTGTAAACGCATGATATCATTACGCACACGGTCGGCGGAGCTGGAGATCATGGACGATCTTGATTGTCACGGTGAGGTGGTAGACCAAACTCTTCGCGAGCTGGAGATCATCAACAGGTTATTGGGAGGAGATTATGTGACGATCGATGGGATACAACGTGTCGTAGAACGTGCCGCAAAGGATGCGCGGAGGATATTGACTGTTGCTGATTTTGGTTGTGGGGGTGGAGACCTTGCAGCCAAGATTTCTAAAAAACTGAACGTTAAAGTAACGGGCATCGATGCAAATCCCCACATCGTTGCGTATGCCAGAAATCGATATCCTGGGATCTCGTTTATTACACAGGATGTTTTCGAGAACACAACGACTTACGACATCATAACGGCCACGTTGTTTGTTCATCATTTCGACGATGATCAGCTTGTGAGGCTATTCAGATCAATGAAAGAACATTCGCGCGTGGGTGTTGTGATCAACGATATTCATCGACATCCTTTGTCGTACTATTCCATTAAATGGCTGACGAAATTTTTTTCAAGGTCGGCTATGGTAAAATTTGATGCGCCGCTATCGGTAAGGAGGGCATTTAAGAAGAAAGAACTGGTCGAAATTCTTGACAAGGCGGGCATAAGAAACTATAAAATCAGTTGGAAATGGGCCTTCAGGTATCAACTGATCATTCTGGCATAGTTTTCGTAATTTTCACATCAGAACCCTCAAAAATCATGAAAACAAAACTGCTGATCCCTGTCGTGATCTTAATGATCGCTGCTTCATGTTCTTCTGGCATACTTGGAAAAAAAGTGAAGGAACCATTCCGTGGAAGAGCTTACGAATCGAACAACAGGTTTTTCCGTGGGACCGGTAAAGGTGAAAGCTCACAAGACAATATTGCGCGTGGCAAGGCCGACATAGAAGCGAAGGCGCAGTTGGCGAGCCAGGTTCAGACTACTGTGAAAGAAGTTTCAGATCAGTACCTCGGTCAGACTTCGAACGAGAATGCAGCCGACGTTGCCGATAAATTTCAAAGTCTCGTTCGTGAAGTGATGAACACCGATATCGCCGATGTTCGCAAGATTGGTGAAGAGAAATATTACAACGAGAAAGAAAAGAAGTATACAGTTTTCATCGCTTATGAGATCAAGAAGAATGCGATGTTCCGCTTTATGAAGAAGCAAGCGCGGGTGAATGACAAGATCTCTGAAAAACAGAGAGAAACCATTGAACAGATCCTTGATGAACAGATCAAGGCTGCTGACGAAGCGGATAAAGAAAATTGATCATTGACCATTAACGATTGATCATTAACGATTGATCATTACATTGAGCCAATGATCCAATGCAATGACCAATGACCAATCGTCAATGCTCAATGATCAATGTCTACCCTCCTTCCGCCATTTTCTCCGCAGTTTCCGCAATCTTAAGTTGCTCAATAAAGTCGTCTATTTCCCCATTCATTATGGCGGGCAAGTTGTGCTGCGTGAAACCGATGCGGTGATCGGTAACACGACTCTGCGGATAGTTATAAGTCCTGATCTTTTCTGAACGATCGCCGCTGCGAACCTGGCTTCTTCTGGAGGCGCCGATCTCTGCCTGCTGCTTTTCAACTTCGCGTTCATAAAGTTTGGTACGAAGCATTTGCAATGCACGCTCGCGGTTACCCGATTGTGAGCGTTCTATCTGGCATACAACCACGATACCGGTAGGCTTGTGTGTCATCTGCACTTTCGTTTCAACTTTATTGACGTTCTGTCCACCGGCGCCGCTCGAGCGTGCTGTTTGAACTTCGAGGTCTGCGGGGTTGATGTCGGGCATGTCCACTTCTTCGGCTTCCGGCAATACAATTACCGAAGCTGCGGATGTGTGTACACGGCCCTGTTGTTCTGTAGCTGGTACCCGTTGAACGCGATGTACACCTGACTCATATTTGAAAATTCCGAAAGCACCTTCGCCTTCGATAAGACTGATGACTTCTTTATAACCGCCGGCCGTCCCTTCGGTGACGTCCATTACCGAAAGCTTGAAGCCTTTGCGATCGCAGAAGCGTTGGTACATGCGGAATAAGTCGCCGGCAAAGATCGCGGCTTCGTCGCCACCGGTGCCCGCGCGGATCTCGAGCATACAGTTTCGATCGTCGTTCGGGTCTTTGGGCATCAGCATTTCTTTCAATTCTGATTCCAGGTCGTCGCGACGGGGTGTAAGCTCGTCGATCTCCAGTTTGGCGAGTTCACGCATGCCTTCATCCTTCTCTTTTTCGAGAAGTTCTTTGGCTTGCTTTATACCTGACAGGGTTTTGGAATACTCGTCGTATTTCTTCACGACTTTCTCCAGGTCTTTGTATTCTTTGTTGAGCTGGGAGAATTTCTTCATATCGCTGACGGCATCAGGCTGCACGATCAGCTGCGACACTTCCTCAAACCTGTTCTTTATTTCTTCCAGTTTTTCGATCATAAATGGGCTAACGAGGCCGCAAATTTAACAATTCGGGGGAGTTTAGGGTTCAGGATCCTCCCAATCGGAAGCTGATCGGGAGTACCATTCGCGTCTTCACAGCTTTGCCCTTTTGAGTGCCGGGAACCCATTTATGGTCTTTGGAATATTCCTGGACGACGCGGATTGCTTCGGCGTCGCATTCGGCACCGATACCTTTCACCACATGGATGTCGGAGAACGAGCCATCTTTTTCTATCACGAACTCTACAAATACGCTGCCCTGTTGCTTCCTGGCACGAGCTGCAGCCGGATAGTTCATAGTCTGAGCGAGAAATTGATAGAAACCATTCATGCCTTCGGGTGGCGACGCCGGCTTTTCAACGATCGTGAAGATCTCGTTGCTGTCGGATGGGGCAATTCGGCCAACGTTGAAGATAGTTTGACCCTCAACAACGATCTTCTTGAGGATCGGGTATGTTTCAAAGCTGACTCCAAGTTCGGCAACGAAATTTTCGGTGACTACAAATTTGTCAGGCAAATAGACACCATACTCGAGTGGCTCTTCAATTTTCATTCTGCCACTGGGGATGCCACGGACGTAGCCGCGGCGGAATTTTCCGTCTTCGAATTCTTCGACACGCGTTGCTTTGTCGTCGGATACTTTAAATGTCCACGTTCCATGTTTCTCAAAATTCCTGAACTCGCCAGTGATCGTGGCTGTGATGCCGTTGCTGTACTGGATGTTCTCGATCCATTTGCCGGTACCGTTCAGTATTAACTTATTGCCTAACGAATCACTGAGGTAGTGAATTCGCGCTTCATCGCCGAGCACGGGAATAAACTCGGCTTCCATTTTCAGTTGTCCATTGCGATGGAAGTATTTCCAGTTACCGATCCGGTTATCGTTTTCGAACATTCCTGTGCTTTCGATGTTGCCATTGGGATAGTAGAAAATGAACTCGCCATCTTTCTTCGTTTGTTTATACGAGCCCTTCATCTGTGGTTTACCACTCAGGTACATATCGATGACGGGGCCTGCAAAAAATCCACTGGTTGTATCAAATATTCCGGCTCTTATGTAAACGGTTTTCTCGGGCGTGGTGAGCTCCCATTGCTTATTGTAGTTGAGACGCATTCTCACCTGCGACTCTGCTGCGGTCCAGTACAATAAAAAAGAAAGGGATATGAGAGCGACCTTCATATCCCTAAAATAACGAAAGGTGTTAACTACTATTTGTCTTCGGCAAAGACCATATAGTAGCCGTCGGGATCTTTTATACCGAACTCTTTCATGCCATAAAAAGTAACGCGCCATTCGAGAGCGATATCGAGCTTGCTTTTCTTCACGTGTTCATAAAGCTCTTCGATGCCTTTCATCTTTATGAAGAACGTGCCGATACTTCCTTTCTTATCGAGGTTGAGGCTTGGCATGTCCTGCTGAAGACTTTTCAGTGTCTGGAACATAAGGGTTACACCATCGCGCTGGATCATTGCCCAATCGTACGTGCCGGTTTCAGGAACTGCGGCGGCCAGGCTAAAACCTAGATGCTTTGTGTAGAACTCTACGGACCTGTTCACGCTGTCGGCGATGAGGTTCGGCGACAGCGATTCGAGTGTTGATTTCATAATCGCGTTGTTTTATGGAGTAAAGATGAGAGGTGGTGGAGAAATAGCTTTTGTACTTTTTAGACAAAAACTCGTGGCACGATTTTTCAAGTGATGCCATGACTTTCAAGAAATGTGCCGGACTTTCCAGAAATATCAGAAAACCATACATCAAAGCGATTTTGTGAACTCGGTCGGAGTTATCAGCGCGAACTTCTTAAAGAACTTCGTCAGATGTGCATTGTCCACGAAATCAAAATCGAAAGCAATATTCATCAGACTCTCGCCTGTTCTTGCAGCAAGATGCTCTCTCAGCTTACGGAATTTCAATAGCTGTGCGAATTGTTTCGGCGTTGGCCCAACCTTCTCAATAAACTTCCTCTCCATTTGTTTTTGCGAGATGCCTACCTCACGCGAAAGATCATACACGTTCACATTCCCTTCTCGCGCTACGATCACCTCCAGGCAATGTTCCCATACATCGGGCCTCGCAGAAAAAGTCATCTTCTTTAGCAGCCATCGGTCGAGCATATTCACTCTTTCCTGTATTGCAAGCGGCTGAAGCTGTTCGGCTTCCGGACCGGACCTGTAAACGTTATTGAACGAGACCGTCGCGTCGTTGAACTCAGCGAGCGGCACCCGAACAATGCGACCGATGCCCGCCGCACGAAACCGGATACCGAAGAGATCCGTTTCACCGGTCCAATGTGATTGAATAGGCGTAAACATATTGCCAACGACATAAGACTCGCCTCCCGAAGCACTCAGGTCAAACAGTAGATCCATACAAGCATCGGGATACACCGTCCAGAATTTCGTAGACTCTCCCTGGATAGACCAATAGCATTCCACAACAGTGCGGAGAGCTGGATGCGGCAGAAACTCGTGGTATTCGATCATCACAAAGGTCATATAAACCTAAAGAAAATGGCTTTGAAAATGAATTGAAGGTTTTAATATTTGCCCCGCTCTGCCAAAGCGTTACGCGAAGGCGACGCTCAATATTTTTGATGATGAATTGGAGAATCGGAATTGTGCTGCTTTGTTTTTCATGTTCGGCGAACACGTTGGAAACATCGGAATCAAAATTCAGTGGGCCACGTGATCTCGCGTTGATCGACGAACGACTGCCGGAAGCTTCGGGACTAGCAAGCAGTGTTGTAAACAACGGCTACCTCTGGGCCCTGAACGATGGGCAAAACCCCGCCGAAGTATACCTGATCGATACCACAGCGCATGTACGTATGACATGCAAACTGTCGGTACCAAATCGCGATTGGGAAGATATAGCGGTCGGACCCGGTCCCGACCCAAACAAGACTTATGTTTATGTCGGCGAGATTGGCGATAACAATGCCGTTCACGACTATAAACTGATCTATCGTTTCGAAGAGCCGGCACTCGGTACAGAGTCGATAGATGTTACGCTGATCGATACACTAAAGATCCAGTTGTCGGACGGCAAGCGCGATACCGAGACGATGATGATCGATCCATTTAATAAGGATGTCTACTTGATATCGAAGCGCGAAGATTCGGTAGGCGTATATCGTGTTTCACAGCCGTTCACAAAGGATACGATGATCGCGGAGAAAGTCGCTACGATACCGTTCTTCAAGATCGTAGCCGGGTCTTTTTCAGCCGACGGCACCGAGATCCTCTTGAAGGACTACGATCACATCTATTATTGGAAAAGAAACAAAGATGATCTTCTCGAAACTGTTCTCCTTGATTCTCCCGAAGAGCTCCCGTACGAACGAGAAGCACAGGGAGAGTCGATTACCTGGGCACGTGATGGCTCGGCATTCTATACGTTGAGCGAGACCAACCCGGGGAAGCCGGCTTACTTGAAGGTTTATAAGAGGAGATGACGAGGTGACGAGATGACGAGGGGACGAGATGACGAGGTGACGATTACTTTTGACGTGCTGCGAGGGATTGAGCGAATTTGGTAAGAGTTTCTTTGCGAGGATTGTCGATCGTTTCGAGGTATTTGTAGCCGGCATCGAAATATTCATCTGCTTTTCTCTGTGTAAGCTCACGGATCCCCAGCGAATCATAGATCTTCGTTACTGCATCAACTTTCTTTTTCTTATCGAACTTCTTCGGAGCCAGCCATTTATTCAACTCCTTCTTATTTCGCTTCAGAGCGCTGATCAACAAGTAAGTCTTCTTGTTCGATACGATATCGCCACCAACCGCCTTTCCAAACTTCTTCTGATCTCCATAAACATCGAGAAGATCATCCATCAACTGGAATCCTACGCCGACATTCACACCAAAATTGTATAACGCGTCGCGATCGTTTTTCGAAGCACCTGCCAATATTGCGCCTAACTCGAGACTAAATCCAAGCAGCACGGCGGTCTTCAGGCGGATCATCTCGAGGTACTGTGCTTCCGATACGCTGTTTTTTGTTTCGAAGTCCATATCCATCTGCTGACCTTCACAAACCTCAGCTGCTGTTTTGTTGAAAAGCCTCAGAACTTCCTTAAGCTGATCTCCGGGCAACGATAAAAAAGCATCATAAACTTTTACAAGCATCACATCTCCTGAAAGGATTGCCGTGTTTGCATTGAACTTCTCATGAACAGTGGGCTTTCCCCTCCGAAGAGGAGCCTTGTCCATAATGTCATCGTGCATCAAAGTGAAATTGTGGAAGACCTCTACGGTCGCTGCATACTTTGCAATGCTTCGAACGTCATCTTTATACAACGAATAAGACAAACAGGTAAGAAGCGGGCGGAGTCTTTTTCCGCCAAGCTTCATAATATACCGGATAGGATCGTAGAGAGATTTCGGCGAAGTGCCCAATTGAAACTTGAAGATCTCTTCTTCTATCAATTCAATCATTTCTTCCAATTCTTCTTTGGACTGAAAAATTCTTCATCTTCGGGATCGAACCTGTCGCCCCTCGGATTCTCGAACGACAGATCGATGAGCCTGCGATCGACATCCGTCTTACGTATCCACACGTTCACCTTATCGCCCAGGCGGTAGATCTTCTTGCGACGACGGCCGATCACACGATAATTCTTTTCATCATATTCGTAATAATCGTCCTTCATATCTGCAAGACGAACCATGCCTTCGCACTTGGTCTCGATGATCTCGACAAAGATGCCGAAATCTGTGACACCGGAAATAATCCCCTCGTAGAGTTTGTTCTCCGCCATGCTCATGAACTCCACCTGCTTGTACTTGATCGAAGCGCGTTCGGCATCGGCTGCGCGCTTCTCACGCTCCGAAGAATGAACGCACTTCGCCTCAAACTCGGTCTTGACAAACGGCTTTCCCTGGTCCAGGTAATGCTGCAACATCCTGTGCACCATCATATCGGGATAACGACGGATCGGTGAAGTGAAATGAGTGTAGTGCTGGAACGCGAGACCGAAGTGTCCTTTAGGATCGGTCGTGTACTTGGCCTTGGCCATCGCCCGTACGGCCAGGCTCTGAAGAACATTCTGCTCCGGCTTGCCCTCGATCTCATCCATCAGGGCATTCAACGATCTCGAGATCGTTTTCTCTTCCACCTGCAACTTATGACCGAACTGCCTCGCAAACTTCGCAAAGTCTTCGACCTTATCCGGATCCGGGAAATCGTGTGTCCTGTAAACGAACGTATTCTTATCTCCACCTTTCTTTATGTTGTACACGAACGTGGCAACACCCTTATTCGCAAGAAGCATAAACTCTTCGATAAGCTTATGGGCATCCTTACGGACTTTTGGAATAACAGCCAGCGGTTTTCCTTTTGGATCGAGCTTGAACTTAACTTCCGTTGTCTCGAAGTTAACAGCTCCCTTTCCGAAGCGCTCCTTTCTCAATGCCAGCGCAATGGTGTTGAGGATCCGCAGTTCTTCTGCGAACTGTCCTTTGTTCGACTCGATCACTTCCTGCGCACCTTCGTAAGTAAAGCGATGATCGGAATGGATGATGGTTCTTCCATACCATTCTTTCAGCACCTTACCCTTCTCGTTCATTTCGAAAACAGCTGCGAAGGTGAACTTGTCCTCGTGAGGTCGCAGCGAGCAAAGCCCATTCGATAAACGCTCGGGTAGCATAGGCACCGTACGGTCCACGAGATAAACCGAAGTAGCTCGATCATACGCATCGTCATCCAGGGCTGTGCCGGGACGAACATAATGCGTTACATCGGCGATGTGCACACCGACCTCGTAGTTGCCATTCGGCAGCTTCTGGAACGACAATGCGTCGTCGAAGTCTTTTGCGTCTTCGGGGTCGATTGTAAATGTGAGGATATCGCGGAAGTCGCGACGACGTTTGATTTCCTCAGGAGTGAATCCTTCGCTGATCTTCTCGGATTCAGCAATTACATTTTCGGGGAAACGGAACGGCAGATCGAACTCGGCCATGATCGAATGGATCTCGGCTTCGTTCTCACCAGTCTTGCCCAGGATCTCTACTACTTTCGCCTCCGGACTTTTGTCGTTATCGTTCCACTTCGTGACTTCAATCACGACTTTATCATCGGCTTGCGCGCCGTTTATGTTCTCGGCGTAGATAAAGAAATCCTGGTAGATCTTCTTAAAGTCGGGAACAACGAAAGCATAGTGCTTAGCGATCTCCACGCGGCCAACGAACCGTGATCGTGCACGATTAATGATCTTCGTTACACGACCTTCGGGATTCTCGCCATGACGGCCTCTGAATAGTTCAACTTCAACACGATCGCCGTGCAAAGCTGTTTGCAGGTCGTGTGTTTTTACATAAATGTCTTTTTTGCCCTCGATGCCGGTAACGATGTACGCGAAGCGAGGATGTACGTGATCAACGGTTCCTTCAAGGACCGTCGTTTTTGTGTTTTGATTTTTTGATGACGAACGCTTGAAGTCAGTAGTTCGCTCACGACGAGATTTTCTTTCTTTCTTTTCTCTCGTCTTTTTTAATTTCTTTTTAGACATACGCTATTGTGTATGAATTATATTTTCTTGTTTAATTGTTGCGAAGCCTTTCAGCTTCAGATAGATCTGTCCAATTGCCACAACATCTCCAACGCAGTATTCGGCGATCTTCTTCAGATCTTTCTCTTTATAAAAAACTTCGTTTACCATGCTTCCATCCATGACGCCTTTGCTGGTCTCGATGTTGAAAAGCGCGGCAAGCAGGTCGAGCGAAGTATAATGTTTGAAGTCACCAAACTTCCACATATCCATCGTGTCGAGATGGGTGACGTCCCATGGCTTGCGCCCGGTTTGATTGAGCAACGCTGGCGGTGCCATGTCATTCACCAGCATTCTGCGACATAAGTACGGAAAGTCGAACTCTTTTCCATTGTGAGCGCACAACTTCGTGTTCACCGGGTCTTGCTTTTCGAGCATCAACCTGAAGCTTGTTAGCAGCTCTTTCTCGTTGTCGCTGGCGAAGTACTTCGTTTTGAAACCGAGTTCTCCATTTTCAGTGTCAAAATACTTGCCGATCGCGATCACTATGACCTTTCCGAATTCGGCATGGATTCCGGCTCTTAGCGCGAAAAGGTCTTCAGGGCTCTGCCCTTCCTCTCTTTTGAAAAATGATGCCTTTCGTGCCCACAGGGTTTTGAAGCGCTCGCCCAGGCCGTCGAATGTTTCGGCGGCGCCCACAGTTTCTATGTCGAGGAAAAGTATGTCGCGGAGCTCGGGGATCATAATTAGGTTTTCACGCAAAGAGCGCTAAGGCAATTTTACGCAAAGGTGGCAAAGAGCTTAGTCCCGGCAAACAGATTCGATCGCACGAAGAATTCGTCATGTACAAATTGTCTTTTGCATCCTTTGCGTCGCACTTACTTTGCGGCCTTTGCGTGAATATTGCGCGTGAAATTATGCTTTCTTTCAAACATGAGGTGTTTTTCGAGGTAGCTCGCCTCAAGAGCTTCACCAAAGCCAGCCAGTCGCTATATATAAGCCAGCCGGCCATCAGTAAAAACATAAAACAACTGGAGCATGAATACAAATCGAGCCTTTTTGAACGTCGCGGGAACACCATCGCGCTTACGCCCATTGGCGAGATGCTTTTCGGAGCCCTGATGCGCGCAAAGGAGATCGAGAAACAACTGCAGTACGATGTAAGTACGCATGGTGACCAATACATGGCAAAAGGTGAGCTCAAGCTCGGCGCCAGTACCACGGTCGCCTTGTATATTATCCCGCCGGTGTTGTCGGGTTTCCACTTAAAACACCCAAATGTCACAATTAGTTTGTTCAATCGAAACTCCGAAAGCGTGCTGAACGCGCTCCTGGACCACGAGATTGACCTCGGGATCATGGAGGGAAAGCACAAATTGTCGCAGGTAAAAAGCCAACATTTCCTCACCGACGAGGTGATCCCTGTATGCTCCGCAAGAAGTCCGCTCGCCAAACGATCAACCTATCCTGTTAATGACCTAAAAACACTTCCTGTTGCACTGCGCGAGCGCGGCTCCGGCACATTGGCAGCACTGAAGTACGCATTGACTTCACACGGACTCAAACTTTCCGATCTGCAGGTGAGCGTTAGACTCGGCGGCACCGAAGCACTTAAGAATTTTATTCTCGTCGACGAGTGTATAGGTTTTCTCCCTATGCGTTCGGTGGCTAAAGAGATCGAGCAAGGATCGCTGATCAGGCTGTACATAGAAGGCCTGACCATTACGCGACAATTTTATTTTATCCAACGCCACGGAGATGAACGCAATGGTCTCAGTAATGCGTTTATCCGTTTCGCCCGAACGCACTTCAACCTCAAATAATACCGCCTGTAAAATTTACCCTGAAGGAACATAATGGCTTTTTGGCTACATAACTTGTAGTTATGACCAATAAGGAAATACTATGATTGAAGGAATGACCTTCATACCCCGGTTGCTCGTAGTATTGAGGTATGATTCATGTAGGAGAAAGAATTTCGCATTGTGAGTATTTGAAATGCAGTCAGTGCGGTGAGTTGTACCCGGTGGAGGAAATTCAAACATTTTGCAAGGTTTGTCCAAAAGCTCCTCTCATAGCAATATACGAGACCGAAGGCCTTCGCAAGACCAGCATCGACCAAAAGGAGAGGTCGATGTGGCGTTACCTGCCTATGCTTCCGGTATTCGATAGAGCCAACATTGTTTCGTTGGGCGAAGGCTTCACACCAATCTTAGATCTTAAGAACACTGCCGATAAGCTTGGGTTGCTTACGCTGAAGATGAAGGATGAGTCGTTCAATCCAACCGGCTCATTCAAAGCAAGAGGGATGAGCATGGCGATATCGAAAGCCAGGGAGCTCGGTATTCGCAAGTGCATTGTGCCCACGGCCGGCAATGCTGGCGGGGCAATGGCTGCATATTGCGCGAAAGCAAACATGAAGGCTGTTGTCGTGATGCCATCGCACACACCGAGTGCATTTAAGAACGAATGCGAGCTGTTCGGTGCCGAAGTAGTGCTCGTCGACGGATTGATCAGCGATTGTGCAAAAAAAGTCCGTGAGATAAACGTCGACGGTGAGTACTTCGATATGTCGACGATGAAAGAACCGTACCGGCTCGAGGGAAAGAAGACAATGGGTTATGAGATCGCGGAGCAACTAAACTGGTTGTTGCCCGATGTTATTCTTTATCCTACTGGCGGAGGCACGGGGCTTATCGGAATGTGGAAGGCATTCGATGAGATGATCGAAATGGGATGGATCCCCGATCGCAGACCGCGAATGATCGCTGTGCAGTCAGAGAATTGTCAGCCGATCGTTGAGACCTGGAACGGATCGCAACCCGATGCTTCGAACTACAAAGGCAAGCCCACGCTCGCAAATGGACTAGCGGTGCCCAATCCTTTTGCGGAGAAAATGATCATGAAGGTGTTGAGGGAATCAGGAGGTATGCCAATATCAGTTGCTGAAGATGACATCGTAAAAGCTCAGAAGGAAGTTGGAAGGAATGAAGGGATGTTCGTTGCACCGGAGGGGGCGGCGTTGTTCGTTGCTCTGAAACAATTAATTGCTACGAATGTTGTTCGGGCAAACGAAAGGATACTGTTGCTGAATACGGGATCGGGATATAAATATTTGTGATTTGTGATTGCTGATTTCCTGATTTGTGATTGCTGATTTGTGATTCCTGATTTGTGATTCCTGATTCCGGACAAATCACAAATCACAAATCACAAATCATGAATGAAGTATCCCCTCGAGGTCTAGTTCCTTTATATAAACCAGGTTGTCTTCTCGAATCGATTCGGGGACAAACACAAACCTCTTATCGAAGATCTGTTTACCGATGTAATAGCTCACCCAGTACTCGTTGTTGAGATGGAACACTTCTTCATTTATCTTTTCTACAACGGCCCAGGTTTTCGCTCCAACAGTCTCAAGAAAATGCCTTAGAGTGGACGTCTTTTGAGGCATTCCATCTTTTTCTCCGTATCCCGTGCTGCTTACGATAGTATTCTCAAGATCCACGTCGTTATTGTTGATAAGGTAAACGGTCCACTCATCATCTTCGCGAACAATCGCTATCGTTACATTCTTAACTTCTGGTATGTCGATGTCTTTTTTCATGCATTTCGAACAATAAAATAATCTTATCCTTCAAGACCGACTTTACTTTTTCGATACCAACAGAATGACCCAGTTCTTTTTGCATCGACGTCACACTCTTGTCCTTATCGGCAATGCCACAGGCGACGATGTGCTTGAAGTAATCGAGGTCCGTATTTACGTTGAGGGCCAGTCCATGCATCGTTACCCAACGACTCGTCTTCACTCCGAATGCACAGATCTTTCGAGGTGACTTATCGATATCGACCCACACGCCAGTGAGCCCCGCAATTCGCGAGCCTGTTATTCCGAAGTCGGCCAACGTCTGGATCACAGATTCCTCCAGTAACCTCATGTATTTGTGAATGTCGGTGAAGAAATTCTCGAGATCGATTATCGGGTATGCAACCACCTGGCCCGGACCGTGATAGGTGATGTCGCCACCGCGATTGATTGGATAGTAGGTTGCGTTGATGTCTATGAGTTGATCGAGAGGAATGAGGAGGTTGTCTTTGTTACCTGATTTTCCCAGGGTATAGACGTTCGGATGTTCGCAAAACAGTAAATAGTTGTGGGTTGAGCGTTGTGGGGTCTCGGTTGTTTCGCGATTTGCGGCTTTAACGGATAAGATCTCGTTAAATAAATTCGTCTGGTAATCCCACGCTTCTTTATAATCGATGAGGCCCAGGTCGATTACGGTTACGTCGCGATTCATCTCTGTTTTTCCAGTTCTTCTTTTACGAATTCTATGGAATCAACAGTATCGGGGTCGGCTTGGTTCTCTTTTGCCAGGAAATAGGAGATCCAGTCGGTGAGGTGGATCAGGTAGAAATATTGTTCAAGTAGCGAGGCGCCCTCTGCAACGATGTCGATGATGGGATTCGACTTCTTTTCGAATATCGGACGGCAGAGCTCCATTCTTTTTTCAACGCGTTCGTGATCGTGGTCCGAGTATAGATAGACGACCTGTATAACGGGAAGGATGTTCTCGGGGAAGCGCCATCCTTCGAGCTCATTATGATTCATCTCGGGGAATGTGTTTACGTGCGCGAGTTGTTTCGCGTTCTCGTTCAATTGATTCTGGAATCGAAGCGCCATCGCGTACAGTCGTCCATCACAATAGATAACCGGAAGTTTGCCCTTCAGTTTTTTTGCAATGATCTCTGCTTCGGTCTGTATAGCTTTTTCGCTTCGGTCTAGTGACTGGATCGCGTTCTCTGTTTCTTTGATGAATGCTGCGCCGATGAGATTGGTATGATAAAGGGCGTACAGCAATGAGATCAACATGAAACCGATCTGTGCTCTCGGAGCGGTAGATCCTGCTGGAATATTGATGTAGAACAGGTTGTACTCCTTTGCGAGCTCGAGAAGTTTTCCGCCGGAGGTGATGCAAATGATGTGGGCTCGTTTGAGCATGGCCTTGTGAACGGCAGCGAGCGTCTCTTCGGTGTCGCCGGTATACGAACAGGCGATGAAGAGAGTGTGTGGGCTAACGAACTGCGGGATGTTATAGCCTTTGCTTACGGTAATGGGAATTGGCACACGCGCGAAGGTCAGTGATTCGACGAGGTTGGCACCGATGCCCGACGCGCCCATGCCAGCAATGAGAATGTTGCGGATATCGCTGCCGGGCCGCATGAGATCGACAGCCTGTCCGAGACGTAAAGCTTCCGATAATTGTCTGGTAAACTGTTCGATTGATTTGATCATTGCGCTTTCCGGCCCGGTAATTTTGCATCAAATGTAGGAGTCATGACGAGTAAAATGCAAACCGGCGCTGATGGTGAGACCGCAGCGGCAAACTATTTAGTTTCTAAAGGCTACGAGATCGTTGCGAAGAACTATCGATTTCGGAAGGCTGAGATCGATCTTATCGTCAGGAAAGGGAACTGGCTGGTGTTTGTTGAAGTGAAGACCCGAAGCAATTCAAGTTTTGGTTTTCCGGAGGAGTTTGTGGACCCGGTGAAGGAAGAACTGATCTTAATGGCAGCAGAGGAGTATATGTACCAGGTTAATTGGGAAGGGAATGTGAGGTATGACATTGTGTCGATACTGGGGATCGGAACGGAGAGGGAGATCGTTCATTTTGAGGATGCGTTTTATTAGTTGTGGGTTGTGAGTTGTGGGTGGTGGGTGGTGGGTTGTGGGTTGTGCGTTGTCGGTTGTGAGTTATGAAAGAGATAAAGACATATAAGGATCTTGAAGTTTGGATTCAGGCTAAAGAACTGGTGATAATGGTTTATCGCCTCACGGGCGAGTTTCCCAAAGAAGAGCTCTACGCGCTTACGAATCAACTACGACGAGCAGCGGTTTCAGTCGCATCCAATATTGCGGAGGGATGCGGTCGTGGAACTTCTAAAGGCACTGCAAACTTCTTGTATAATGCGAGGGGCTCCCTTTTTGAAGCTGAAACTCAGCTGATTATCGCCAGAGAGCTTCGATACGCTTCAGAAGAATCATTAAAACAGATATTTATTCAAGTGGACACCTGCCGAAGACTGCTTCATGGGTTCTTAAGATACTATGAGTCTAAGGACGTGCCTTACAACCGATAACTCACAACCCACAACTATTGACGGTTATTCCAATATATCTCCCGTCCCTTCACATCCCACTCCTTCTTCACAAAAGGCTTCACGGATTTATCGAATGGATCTGTCGGATAGGCGATCAGCTTCTTCCGCTTTCCGTTGGGGTAGTTCTCAAGCCATTCTCCAACCTTGCGATCCCATTTGTATTCTCCTTGCACTGCCACCGTTCCGTTCTCATGATACATCACGTAAAAACCTTCGCGCTCATTGTACTCAATGGGGATCATCTCCTTCACCTTCGTACGTTCGGCAGGATCGTAATAGGTCACCAATGATTCCTTCGGCCAACCTTTGAAATATTTTTCTTTATCCTCAACAAGATCGTTGCGATCGTATTTCATCCAGCGACCGTGTTTTGTTCCTTTAAAATAGATGCCTTCTTCGAGAAGGATATCACCCTGCATCTTTTTGTAGGGGCCGTGTACAAGCACACCTTTCTTCGGATCGAAGCCGGTTT
Source organism: uncultured Ohtaekwangia sp. (assembly GCA_964490505.1). Taxonomy (GTDB): domain Bacteria; phylum Bacteroidota; class Bacteroidia; order Cytophagales; family Cyclobacteriaceae; genus ELB16-189. The sequence goes on from CAZBCP010000013.1 coordinate 127,958, forward strand.
TTCTTATCTCGCGTCGAGTGAAGTCGTACCAATAGATGTCGCGCACGAAAGGTGTAGGCTTCTCGTGCTTTTTCAGGTAATAGAAGGTCTCGATAACCATCCTGTCGCCGAAGCCCTTGCGTGTAAATCCCTTCTTGGTTTTTATACCGTAGTAAGTTTTCCGCCTTGGCTTTTTCTTTTTGGTAACGATGGGCTCGGAAGTATTTTCATCGAGCTCAAGAAGCTTATATGGTTTGTCGGTTTCGAACGTGAACTGGCCTTCTGTGCCAAAGGCCTGGCGTTGTTGTTCCTGGGCCACGGAGAAGGTGGCGAGAAAGAGGAAGCAGGAAATGATGATGGCCTGTTTCATAACCCAGTGTAACGATCAGGAGGCAAAGATAGTATGGTCTTTTATGATATCCTTGAACTGAACCGGGGTGAAAACAGGAAGGATCGGAGAAAGGGATTTTCGGTAGTCCTTGATGTCGCGGGTGAGGAAAAAGTCGGCGTGGTTATCAAGGGCGGTGAAGTATTCGGAAGCGTCTTCTTTATCACGAAATTGGGATTTGAGGGCGCTGGATATTGTGGACTTGTAAGCATTTACAATGTCGCAATGTTCAAGAAAGCGCCAGATGGCATCGTTGGCATCTCGTATTTTCATTTTGGTCACCTCATAAATCAGTATTGAGATACTCGCGGAAGAGATCATCAGTTTAACACCGTGAGAACTTTCGACCTCGAGTAAAAACAGGGCGTCCTCGTGAAATGGCTTTCGATCAATGATAAGATCCAGGGAAACGTTGACATCAAGAAAAACCCTCGTCATAGACCATACTTTTTCACAGCATGCTCATATCTGTGCATGTCGTCGTGAGCGTCGTAAGCCTTGCTTAGCACCTCGCGTGCTTTCTTTAATTGTCGTTCGAGCTTCAAATAGTTTTGTTTCGCAAGCTTTAAGTCTGTCCTTATTTTTTGTTTCTTCTTTTCCGTCATCATGGGTGATAGTTAGGACACAAAAATAAAGTCGACTTGTGCCTCGTTCAAAAAATCACGTGTACGGAAAACCTGATGAATTTTGAATCGTCGTGGTGGCCCAACAAATATTTTGCCCAAAACAGGAATTAAAATCATTTTATTATTCAAACACCTCTTCCACCACTAGCCCTTCGGGGTTATATTTGACCAACTGCGAAGACCCATGATTGCCGTTCGAGAACTAAAAATGAAAGAAGCCGAGCTCGTCGCCCGCTACTTCCTCGACGCGTCACCGGATTTCCTCAAAGCCATGGGCGTCGACCAGGCAAAACTGCCCTCCCTCGACGAATGGATCAAGCTCATCCAATCCGACCTCGAAAAACCAATGGAAGAAAAAGAGTTCTTCTACGTCATGTGGCTCTTCGAAAACAAACCCATCGGACATTCAAACATCAACAAGATCGTATTCGGACAGGAAGCGTATATGCATCTCCATCTCTGGAGCGAAGACCGCAGGCATAAAGGCATCGGCACATCACTCGTTCGCCTGTCGCTGCCTTATTATTTTCAAAACTTCAAGCTCAACGAGTTGTTCTGCGAGCCATACGCCCACAATCCCGCACCCAACAAAACGCTCGAAGGACTCGGCTTTCAATTAGTAAAAGAATACGAAACCGTTCCTGGCTGGATCAACTTCCACCAGCCCGTAAAGAGATGGAGGATGACCAAGAATGGTTTCTTGTTGTCAGGAAAATCGGTGGCGTGATCAGCTCACCAGGTCGACACTCCGCTTAATGAAATTCGTGAGGTCCGCGCCCGTCAGCATGTTCTGCGACAAGAGACCAAGATCGTAAGCCTGCTTCGCCAGCATCACCTGCTTCTCTTCACCTTCCGCTTTCAATATCTTCTGTATGATGGAGTGATTTCCGTTGATGCTCACATTATAGCTATCGGGCATCGTACCCATGAAACCGTACGCTCCACCGCCACCCGTCTTCGCCATGTCCTTCATCCTGCGCATCCACTCACTCATAGTTATAACAACAGGCAATTGATCCGGAGCCATCGAGGTCACCGACAGCACCATGTTCTTGTTGTTGATAGCTTTTTCAAAGATCCCTTTAAGCTTCTCTTCTTCATCGCCCGAAAGAACACTGTCAATTTTCTCTTCTTTCGGGATCAACTGATCTACTGTCTCGCTATCGACACGCTTGAACTGTACTTTATCAAGCTTGGGCTCCAGTGCATTCACGAAGTGACTGTCGATCACACCATCGAACACCAGCACATCGTATGATTTCTGATTTGCAGCTTCAATAAACGAATGCTGTTTGCCCTGGTCGGTCGTGTACAAGTAGACATTAGTGCCCTCTTTATCGACCTGCAGTTCCTTAACGCGTTCTTTGTATTCTTCGAGCGTGAAGTATTTACCCTGAGTGTTCTTCAGCAATCCAAATTCCTTCGCACGATCATAGAATTTATCATCGCTGATCATTCCGTACTTGACGAAGATGGCGATGTCATCCCATTTCTTTTCGAAGTCAGCGCGATCCTTGCGGAACATCTCCTGCAGCTTGTCGGCAACCTTTTTTGTAATGTGCTGACTGATCTTCTTAACGTTGGAGTCGCTTTGCAGATAACTTCTCGACACGTTTAGAGGAATATCGGGCGAATCCAAAACACCATGCAAAAGCATGAGGAAGTCGGGAACAACGTCTTTCACCTCGTCTGTGATGAACACCTGGCGTGAATAGAGTTGTATTTTATTCTTATGTACTTCGAAGTCGTTCTTTACTTTCGGGAAGTAGAGAATGCCGGTAAGATTAAACGGGTAATCGACATTCAAATGGATCCAGAACAAAGGCTCTTCCGCGAAAGGATAAAGCTCATTGTAGAATTTTTTATAGTCTTCGTCTTTAAGTTCGCTCGGTGATTTCGCCCAAAGAGGAGAAGGATTATTAATGATGCGATCTTTAACAACAGTAGTGTCGCCTTCTTTTTCTTCTTTAGTTCCGAACTTGATCTCAACAGGAAGGAACTTGCAATACTTTTCGAGGATGCCCTTTATCCGATATTCTTCCAGGAACTCTTCAGAATCTGCATTGATGTGAAGGATAACATCGGTACCGCGATCTGCTCGCGTAGCAGGCGTGAGCTCAAACTCCGTAGAGCCATCACATTCCCATCTCACCGCCTCATTCTCTTCGGCTTTATATGATCTCGAAATGATCTCGACTTTATCCGCAACCATGAAGGCGGAATAGAAACCGAGACCGAATTTTCCAATGATATCTTTTACGTCGCCCTTGTCTTTGAACTTCTCAACGAACTCCGTCGCTCCCGAAAAGGCGATCTGGTTGATGTATTTCTTTATCTCTTCGCCAGTCATACCGATACCGCGATCGCTCACGGTAATGGTCTTCGCATTCTTGTCGAAACTTACTTCAACGCGAAGCTGACCCAGCTCGCCGGTAAATTCTCCAAGCGACGAAAGCTTCTTGAGTTTCTGGGTGGCGTCCACCGCATTCGAAACGAGTTCACGAAGAAAGATCTCGTGATCGGAATACAGGAACTTCTTGATGATCGGGAATATATTCTCGGTGTGGATCGAGATCGTGCCTTTTTCTGCTACTTCAGCCATGGTATTGATGTTTTATAAAACGAGAACAGTCCTCGCGATTAACAAGGACTGTTCCAAATGAGCTACAGAATGCTTTATTCTGTCAAATTGTCCGGCAGCCGATCGATCTTACTGTTCAGATCATCATTTGCTGGCGGTGGTGGAGGGGGTGGAGGCACAACTGGAGTTTCAATTGACTCCGAAACGGGCTTTTGAGGCTGTTCAACCGTTGGCTGTTCCCTCGGTTCCTTCTTCTGTTCGGTGTTCTGCTGTTCGTTATTCTTCTGTTCGTGACGTCGCTGCTGGTGACGTTGGTTCTGATGACGATGATCCCTTTGGTGGCGATTTTCTTTCGGCTTCTGATCGCCTTCTTTGCCTTCCTCGGAATTTTGTTGCTTTTGCGGTCTCTGTTCGCCGTGTTGTTTATTTTCTCCGTGGCGATGCTGATGACGTCCGTCTTTCCTCCGACCATGGTCGTTCTTGTGACGCTTTTCGCGAGGCTGTTCGTCAACTTCTACTTCATCGTCTTCATCTTCATCGTCGTCGTTCACTTCGCGATGTTTGTGCTCTTTCTTGCCTTCGGCAATCGACGCTTTGATATCGGCGAGGGTCTCAGGAGTGATCTTTTCCTTCTGGGCAACGTCGATCTCTTCGCCGTCTTTATTCAGGAAGTGGAACTCGGTAATACCGAGCGAACTGTCTTTAACGATCTTCACCCAACGCTTGTACTTAAAGAACATCTTGACGCGCTTGGAGATGATGCCCTTCGTATAGTATGCGTAGAGGAACGGATGTAATGCGAGCACGAGCTCCGTTTCGTTTTGCTTCACGAAGAGATGCTCGATATGTTGCTCTATCTGATCTGTTATAAGGATACTTGCGTTGATGCTTCCGGTACCATTACATGTAGGACAAACTTCCTTCGTAATGATATTCATCTGTGGACGAACGCGCTCGCGCGTGATCTGCATCAGGCCAAACTTCGAGAGTGGGAGAACGGTGTGCTTTGCACGATCGTTGTTACCCATCTCATCCTTCATCGTCTTGTAGATGAGCTTGCGGCCTTCCTGGCTTCGCATGTCGATGAAGTCAACGACGATGATACCACCCATATCGCGAAGGCGCAGTTGTCGTGCGATCTCTTTCGCAGCTTCGAGGTTCACAGATTGTGCTGTGGTCTCCTGGCTTTCTTCGCGGGTCGATTTATTCCCGCTGTTGACGTCGATAACGTGAAGGGCTTCGGTATGCTCGATGATCAGGTAGCCGCCTCCGCGGAGGCTTACTGTCTGGCCGAAGGCCGACTTGATCTGCTTCTCGATGCCGTAGTGTTCGAAGACCTTGGCTTTACCGGTGTACAGTTTAACGATCTTTTCCTTCTCTGGGGCGATCGTGTGGATGTAGCCCTTTACTTCTTCGAAGATCTTTTTGTCGTCGACAGTTACGTTGTCGAAAGATTCGTTGAGGAGGTCGCGTAATAGGGAAGAGGTCTTGCTGATCTCACCGATGAGCTTGTCGCGGCCGTTGGCGGTGACCATGCGGGTCATGCCTTCGTCCCACATCTTAACGAGATTGCGGAGGTCGCGGTCGAGTTCGGCAGTTTCCTTTCCTTCGGCGACGGTTCGGATAATGACTCCGAAGCCTTCCGGTTTGATAGATTGGATGATGCGCTGGAGGCGCTTCCGTTCGTCGCTGCTCGAGATCTTTTTCGAAACGCTGACGGTGTTGGAGAATGGTACCAATACAAGGTACCGTCCTGCAATTGACAACTCAGACGAAAGCCTGGGGCCTTTAGTGGAGATAGGTTCTTTTACAACCTGTACCGGTAACAGAAGACCTTTTGAAAGCTGTTGGGTGATTTTCCCATGCTTATCGATGTCTTTCTCGGCTTTGAACTTGTCAAGCCGGCCTCCGGTGATTTTCTTTCCACGGACTAGTTTGGTGAATTTCTGTAACGAGCTGAACTGAGGTCCGAGATCGAGGTAGTGCAGGAAAGCATCCTTTTCATACCCGATGTCGATAAACGCAGCGTTCAGCCCCTGGACTACCTTTTTAACGGATCCCAGGTAGATGTCACCAACAACAAACTTGCTTCCTTCCTGTTCTTCATGAAATTCGACAAGTTGTTTATCCTTTAGAAGGGCTATACGACTTCCGTTCTGAGTAGCGCTAATAATTAGTTCGTTACTCAAAACAAAAATGGTTTATAATAATAATAAAAATGCCCCCGCGAACTGGCGGGGGATCCCGTTACGCGGGACTACTTCTTCTTGTGACGGTTCTTCCTCAGGCGTTTCTTGCGCTTGTGGGTGGCCATCTTGTGTTTCTTTCTTTTTTTACCGCTTGGCATAATAAATATTGAGAATTATTTAAGGTCTTTCAGATACGAATCGATAGCAGCATGGACTGATTGATCCGTGGTCATCTTCCTGGCCTTTTCAAATTGTGCTCGCGCCTTGTCTTTTTCGCCGGCACTCGCCAGCGCAACACCGAGGAACACTTGTCCCTGTAAATGCTGTGGATTTACGTCCACCAGTTTCGTGAACCAGTCAACGGCCCGGTCGTATTGAGTCGATTGTATCGACAACATACCGAGGCTGAATAGTGCGAACTCATTTTTGGGATCATCTTCAACGACTTCGCGAAGCATGCGGATACCCTGCATGGGTGGTGCGCCGCTTCCGATGTACGTCATGGCCATCTTGGCTTTTGCATTGTAGAGCTTTGGATCTGCCTCGAGGGCTTTGCCAAAGAACTCACGTGCTTTTTCTCCCAGGTGTCTCTGTTTCTCCTGCTCCAGCGCATACGAATATGCTTCGTAATAGCTGTCGCCGGCGCGCAGATAACTTTCAGTTGTTTTTAAGAACGATGCGGAGCTCTCCGCGAACCATGCAGCGCTGTCAAATTTTCCTATACTCGTGTACAGCTGCCACAAAGAGTCGGCAAAGATAGGATTTTTTTTGGTCTCAAATTGATGTCGTAACCGGTTGATCGAAGCCTGGTTGGATTCGGATACCGGGGCATGTGCTTTAGCAACAGTGTCGGGTGCGGTTGCGAGCTCGTTCTCGTTTTGTACCACGACTTTTGGGAGGAGGAATATCAGGACGACTACGGCTGCAGTGACGAGTATTAGAATGAATCGGGTTCTTAACATCAAGTTGTGTGTTGTGCGTTATGAGTTGTGGGCAGGCCCCACAACCCACAACCCATCACTATTAACTTTTTTCTGCAAGCTGTTTCACCTTATCACTATTCTTGATCTTGTTGATAAAGATCTTCGCGGGTTTGAAACTTGGGATAAAGTGCTCGTCGATAACGATCGCTGTGTTGCGGGAAATGTTACGTGCAATTTTCTTCTTCCTCTTTTTGTTGATGAAACTGCCGAAGCCACGAATGTAAATGTTCTGGCCGGTCGACATGTTTTGTTTCACAACTGAAAAGAATGCCTCCACGGAAGCCGATACGTCCGCTTTGTCTATTCCAGTCTTTTCTGCGATCTGGTTTATTATATCTGCCTTCGTCACGGGGTGAAGTGGTTTGGGGAAAAGAGAAAATTACAGGTGGGCAAATCTAAAAACAGAATGATCAAACACAAAATGAATTTATTGATAATCACCACAATGAGTAAGGAAATTCGGCAGATGGACTTAATTTGGTCGACATCTTATCGGTGAAACATTTTTCAAACGATATCATTGACTGGTACCATGAAAATCGTAGGAGCTTGCCCTGGCGTGATACAAAAGACCCTTATTGCATCTGGTTATCGGAGGTAATTCTGCAACAAACGCGCGTCAACCAGGGCCTTCCATATTATCTCAAGTTCGTCGAAGCATTTCCAACGGTTAAACATCTTGCTGCTGCTCCTGAAGATTCAGTGTTGCGGTCGTGGCAGGGTTTGGGTTATTATTCTCGCGCAAGAAATCTTCATCGTTGCGCAAAAGAGGTAGCTGGGAAGTATGATGGAAGGTTCCCATCCACATTTGAAGAGCTTATTCACCTTCCCGGCATCGGAACTTACACTGCCGCGGCCATCGCATCGATCGCTTTCAATCGTAAAGTCGCCGTTGTTGACGGTAACGTATATCGGGTGCTCGGCAGGATCTTCGGCATCACCATGGACATTGCATCGACGGAAGGGAAGAAACACTTCGCAACGCTCGCCAACCAGCTGGTGTCTGCTTCACATCCAGGGGATCACAACCAGGCCGTCATGGAGTTCGGAGCAACCCATTGTACACCACACAACCCTAAGTGCGACAGCTGCCCGTTCGCAAAGAACTGTGTCGCATACAACCGCGATATGATCGATCAACTGCCCGTTAAAGAGAAAAAGATCAGCAAGAAGACCCGGTTCTTCTTCTATTTCGTTCTTCGCAACGGAAATAAGATCGCCATGAAGAAAAGAACCGGCCGCGATATATGGAACGGGCTCTATGAATTTCACCTTGTGGAATCCGACTCCGAAAAGAAATTGACAGCGATTGTCAAAACCGATCCATTACTTGCGTTGTTAAAAGGGTTTAAGGAAGCCGGAAGCATGAAACACGTGTTAACCCACCAGGTACTCGAGATCCGTTTCTACGAGGCCGCCGCAGAAAACCTTACAACAAATACCGAAGCACTGGGCGACCTTTCTTTTATTTCTATGAAGAAAGCGCGTGAAATGCCTAAACCCGTCGCTATCACGCGCTACCTCGAGCAGGCTAAGTATTAAATTCTTTTACTTTTGTTTTAATATCGAATATCGAATGCTGAATAATAAATAATGAAATAATATGTCAGGAGTTAACAAAGTAATTTTAGTGGGTCGCCTCGGCAAAGACCCGGAAATACGAAATCTTGAAAACGGAGCCTCCGTTGCGAACTTCACAATGGCAACGTCGGAGACTTACAAGGACAAAACCACGGGCGACAGAAAAGAAGTCACCGAGTGGCACAACATCGTTCTGTGGAGAGGACTCGCCGATATCGCAGCGAAGTACCTTCATAAGGGTGACATGATCTATGTTGAAGGCAAGCTTCGCACGCGCTCGTGGGAGAAAGAAGGCGTTACACGGTACACCACCGAGATCGTCGGCGACAATATGACCATGCTGAGCACACAACGCTCTGGCAACAACGGCGGCGAACGCTCTGCCTCGCAATACAGCGGCGGTGGGAACCAGGCGGAAGAGTTCAAAGCTTCGGGAGATAATTCGGCAACCGATGATCTTCCGTTCTAAATTGTTCATTATTCATTGACCAATGATCATTGATCAATGAATTGGACAATGGCCAGTGAACAATGAAGTAATGAACAATCTTAAAGCCTTTTTGCTTGTGTCGATAATTTCGGCGACAGTCATGTCCTGTTCGAAGGATTATACGCCCAAGCCGAAAGGCTACAACCGCATTCCTCTTCCCGATACAGCATACCGGGCTCTTCCCGACTCGCTTCCTTATACATTTGAGTATTCGAAGTATGCTACCTTATTAAAAGACACTTCCTGGATCCGCGAAAAACACTGGGTCGAGATCAACTACCCAACGTTGAAAGCCAACATCCACATCACCTATAAGAAGTTGCTGAATAACGAGCAGCTCCTGAAAGAATTTCTTAACGACGCCTACGTGCTCACGGCCAAACATCAGATCAAAGCAAACGCCATCAACGAAACCATCGTAACCACCAAAGAAGGGAAGGTCGCCGTTATCGCAGATATCGAAGGAGAAGTGCCCAGCCAATTCCAGTTCACGATGACCGACTCCACGAAGAACTTCCTTCGCGGCGCACTGTATTTCAACACGCAAGTGGCAAACGATTCACTTAAACCCGCTATCGACTTCATGAAGAAGGAGATGATGCATATTGTGAATACATTGGAATTTAAGAATTAAGATTTTTGATTTAAGATTTGGAATCAAGTATCGAACTTGGACGGATTCAAAGGGCACAAAATCTTAAATCTTAATTCGTAAATCTTAAATCCCTTGGCTTCTTTCTTCGAGACACCGATAGAATTCCTCAAAGGCGTTGGTCCTCAACGAGCCGCACTGCTTCAAAAAGAACTCAATATCTTCACGTACGGCGATCTTCTTCAACACTATCCTTTCCGCCACGAAGACCGCACAAAATTTTACTCCATCCGCGAAGTCAACGAGACGATGCCCAACATCCAGTTGCGCGGAAAAATAACAGGCTTCGAAATGCCGGGCATGGCCCGAAAGAAAAGACTCGTTGGCTATTTCACCGACGGCACCGGCGAGATCGAGCTCGTCTGGTTCCAGGGGATAAAATGGGTACAAGACAAGATCAAAGCCGGCATCGAATACGTCGTCTTCGGAAAACCTAACAGGTTTGGACGAAAACTTTCTATCGCTCATCCCGAGATCGAACCCGTGGCTGGTCGTACCGACAAAGGTGGGTCCTTACAACCTGTGTATTCGCTTAGCGAGAAACTTCGCACGAAGCACATGGACAGTCGTTTCCTTTTGAAGCTCGTGGAGGAAGTGCTTCGAATGGCCGAACCCTACATACGAGAAACGCTGCCAGCAAGCCTCATCGAAGAAGAGAGACTGATACCGAAGAAAGCGGCGATCCAGCAAATACACTTTCCTAAAGACATCTCGCAGCTGAATGCAGCACAACACCGTCTGAAGTTTGAAGAGCTTTTCTATATCCAGCTTCGCTTGCTAAAGCTCAAGCTCGTTCGACAGGAGAAATTTCGTGGAATAGTCTTCAGCGGAGCAGAGCTCGTCACCGATTTTTATAACAATCACCTTCCCTTCGCGCTTACCGATGCACAAAAGCGTGTGATCAAAGAGATCTATGCCGACATGCGATCGGGTAAACAAATGAACCGGCTGCTCCAGGGTGACGTCGGTAGTGGAAAGACGATCGTTGCATTCATTTGTTCATTGTTGGTGATCAGCAATGGAGGACAAGTCGCGTTGATGGCTCCGACAGAAATTCTCGCACAACAACATTTCAATAACCTTAAGAAGTATGCGAGCAAGATGAAGATCCCGATCGCATTGCTTACGGGTTCCACAAAACAATCGGAACGGCGACCGCTTCATATCGCACTACAGGAAGGTGTGCTCAAGATCTTGATAGGGACACATGCGTTGCTCGAAGAAGAAGTAAAGTTCAACAAGCTTGGCCTGGCGATCATCGATGAGCAACATCGCTTCGGCGTTGCACAACGTTCACGCCTCTGGCAAAAGAACGACAATCTTTATCCGCACGTGCTTGTGATGACGGCAACGCCGATACCACGTACGTTGGCGATGACCTTGTATGGCGATCTCGAGATCTCGACGATCAATGAATTGCCGAAGGGACGTAAGCCGATAAAGACAATGCACAAGTACGACTCGCACCGTTTGGAGGTAAATGGATTTCTAAAGAAACAAATTGAAGCGGGGCGACAAGTTTATATAGTGTATCCATTGATAGAAGAGTCTGAGAAGCTCGATCTAAAGCACCTGATGGATGGATATGAGAGTATATCGCGCGCATTTCCCGATATCGCGATAAGCATTGTTCATGGAAAGATGAAGCCAGATGCGAAAGATTTCGAGATGGCGAGATTTGTTCGTGGTGAAACGAAGATCATGGTTGCGACAACGGTGATCGAAGTCGGTGTAGATGTCCCGAATGCTTCGGTAATGGTGATAGAGAATGCGGAGCGCTTCGGGTTATCGCAACTGCATCAGTTGCGCGGGCGTGTTGGTCGCGGAGCCGAGCAGTCGTATTGCATTTTAATGACAGACTTCAAGCTCGGTAATGATTCGCGTATCCGGATCGATACGCTTGTCCGTACAAACGATGGCTTCGAAATAGCTGAGACAGATCTGAAATTGCGTGGCCCGGGCGACCTGATGGGAACACAACAGAGTGGCGCGTTGGATCTTTTGATCGCAGACCTGGGCAAAGACCAGGCGATCCTGCAGCAAGCGCGCCAGGCTGCAATTCGGTTGCTTGACGACGATGCTGACCTCAAAAAACCCGCGAACGCAGTGATCAAACAACAGATAGATTCGATGAAGAAGACTGTTGTGAACTGGAGCCGGATCTCCTGATAATACCTCATTTGAGGGGTGCAACTTACCTTTCCGGCGCCCGCAGGCATTAAACGGGAAATAGCTTATTTTTATATTCCTAAAACCCTTCTTATGCGTGTTATTCTACTGATAGTTGCTGTGTTTGCAACGACCGCGGTATTCGCACAGACCGTTACCATAAAAAAAGTAGAACTCGCCGGCGAGAACATCATCGTGCACTACGAGCTCGACGATTCGAATCCCAACAACGAATATCTTATCAATATCTATTCTTCGAAGGACAATTACTTCGCACCACTTACAAAGGTTTCGGGTGATGTGGGTATGGAAGTAAAGCCTGGTATTAATAAGAAGATCACATGGAAGATCCGCGATGAGTACGGTAACTATAAGGGAAAGATCGCTCTCGAAATACGCGGAAAGGTTTATGTGCCCTTTGCGAAGCTGCAGGGCTTCGACGCAAAGAAGACTTATAAAAAAGGTTCGACGGTTAATCTTAAATGGAAGGCATCCGGATCGAATCCTATTAATATAGAATTATATAAAGGAGGTGAGCGTGTGCTCAGCGAGTTGAATGTTCCCAACAACGGGAGTCACGCTTTATTTATTCCGAAGCACGTAAAAAACGGGAAAGATTATCGACTGAAGATATCGGATACAAAAAACACTGAAGAGTTGTTCTATACCGATTACTTCAAGGTTGCACCGAAGATCCCGATGATCGCTAAAGTCGGTGCCGGGTTAGCAGTCGTTGCTGTGGTTGTGGTGGTGGTTACGAAGGGAGGAGGAGGCGGCGAAAAAAAGACCGGCAGCAGCGAGATCGATTTGCCAGGACTTCCCGAATAAATCACATCTGAAAGCTAACGTATGAGATATTTATATCTTTTAACCTTTCTCTTCGCGACCACAGCCTCGATTGCACAAATCACCTGGAATGGAACTAAAGGACCCTATGGCGGAAGCGTCCAAAAAATTATAGTACACCCGAGTACATCAACGTTGTATGCACTGGGGTATCAAGGATTACTCTTCCGAAGCGGGGACGGCGGGGACAACTGGTCTGAAGTACGCCCCTCCGTTATGACAAATGATATCGCGAACGTAAACGACATTAGTTTTACATCCGACGGCACCCTCTGGATCTTATGCTATAGTAACCTCTATAAGACGGCGGATGATGGATTGAACTTTGCGAAGGTCAACAGCGTAACGGGAAGCGCCTCCGGTGGATTCGACTCAGGCTCTGCTTTTCATAAAAACGTTTCATCAGGAACTCTATACATCTCCGGATATCACAACACTGACGGAAAATACACCGTGTTCCGTTCTACGAATAATGGTGTTTCATGGACAAAAGGACATCAATCCACGACCGGTGCGTTTACCAAAATGGTGAGTGCAAACAATGGCAATGTATACGCATACAACTACCTTGGAGTATTCAAATCCATCAACGACGGAGCTGCCTTTATCGCTGAGTCATCGCCGTCGGACTTGAATTCGGTGACCGCATTGACGGCGAAATCAGATGGATCACAGATCAACGTCATCACAAATGCATCTACAACTTATTCATTAAGCACTCCATTTACGACATGGTCGACTGTCACGGAAACCGGTCTTGCTTTTCCCACCGACTATGCAGGTTCCGCACAACTTGAATACACTCCCGACAACAGCTTGCTGCTGTTGGTGGATAATGTTCACGGTGCTTTTTATTCGAAGACCAGTGCAGGCACGTGGGCCTCGAAAACGGCCACATTTCCCAGCGCCGACAGAGACTATGTAAACACTATTGCCGCCAAGGACAACACTACCTTCTACGCCGGTGGAGGCAAGACAGGTATATGGAAAACGATCAATGCTGGTACAGGTTGGGCTGAAGCTGACAATGGACTCTATTCAATTAGCAGTCTCAGCAACATGGTGGTTGCCGACAATGGTGCGGTATTGATCGCTGGTGATAAACCGTTTATGAGTACCGACAAAGGTGAGTCCTGGTCGCGACCCTTCACGAGTACAAATCCATATTCCCGTTATTATGTAATAAAGGCTCTGACTGGTGCGCAGCCGCGACCGATCGTTATGCTCTGCGATCAGTCACCCACCGTCGCGAACGTTTCTTACAAATCCACGAATAATGGTAGCTCATGGTCGACGTTACCCATGGCTCCTGCCGGGCGATTTGCAACTGCTAACGGAGTCAGAATTCTTTCCTACGAAAATGGAACGATGTATTACACCGCAGACCAGGGAAGCACATGGACAGCTGGTATCACCTTGTCCTCGTTATCGGGATTCCCTACAGGATCGATCAGCATCTACTACGTGGCAATGGATGAAAGCACGATACCCGTCGTGTACATGGTTCTTTATGATTATACATCCGGTTCAGGAGTACTCAAGCTTTTCAAATTAGCGCTGAACAGCGCAACCAACCCAACGTCAGCTACGGTGACGAACATCAGTCTTGCAACTGTAGGTGTTTCCGACATCAACGATATCGCATATTATAACAACTCAATCTATATTCTCGGAAGGTCTGGTGGCAACAACGTGATATCAATAACGACAAATGGAGGTACCTCATGGACACAAAAGATCGTCGATAACAGTACCTACGATATGGATATCGACCCTGGCACAGGCTATATCTTTCTGACGAGACATCAGAATGATGGCTATACCGTTTATGTCAGTCGCGACGGTGCTACGAGTTTTACGCCAACAACGATCTCGATGACCGACGACAGAACTAATGTGGTGGGGGTCGCCGTTGATCCCGTGCAAGGATACGCATACGCCGCTTTTGATAATCAGGTAGCTTTTCGTACAGAAAATACAATCGTACTACCGGCAGCACCAACAGGTCTTTCGTCACCTGCGCAATCTACCGATCGTGTTTTATTGCAATGGACAGACAATGCGACAATAGAAGATGATTTTGTTATTGAAAAACAAGTCGGAGCCAACTTTGTTGAGGTTTCAAGCGCCAGCAGCAATTTTACCACCGGTGTTTTAGTCAAATCCGAAGTGGGGGGTCTCACGGCCAACACATCGTATACGTTCAGGGTGGCAGCGCGTAACGATGCTGGCGTTTCAGCTTATCAGTCAGTAACAGTTAGTACCCTTAACTCTTGTGCCCAAACGATTCCCGACAATCGAAGCTGGAACGGAAACATCAACGGTTCAACAGCTCTCACAGACATCGGGATTGTTCACAAAGGAAATGGACTGTACTTCATAACGGACGTCACGAATAATACACTGGCACCCAACAACCCTGGGTCGATAGCTGCTCTTTTCCAGGAAACTTGCGGTCAGACTTACGTCATCGCCGATTATCCCTTGTTTGCTAACGGCAATGGAACATATAATAGCGGAACCAAAACCCTGGTATTGAAATGGGCATCGGATGATGATTCACCCGTTCTTGGAACAGTGACCCTGACACCAAACGCGACCGATCCGGTCCCCCTAACGCCTGCATCACTTGGTGTTTCTGTCTACGACGCCTCAAGCATTGAGGTGACCTGGACGGCGAGTATGTTTGCTACAAGCTACACCATAGAGCGATCGTTAAGCGCCGGCTTCGCCTCTATTCAGCAGACCTTTACAGCTAACTATCCCGCAACCAACTTTATCGACAACACCGGGCTCGCTTCCGGCACCACCTACTTTTATCGGATAAAAGCTGGTAACGCAAGTGGTGCGTCGCCAGTATCTGCAGTCGTTTCTACAACCTTTGCAAAGCCCATGTTTGCTTTGTCCGGAACACCTGTCGAAACACCAGTCGGCTCAAACACAGCCGGAGTATTCTGGGGCGATTTTAACAACGACGGATTCGATGACCTGTTCATAACCCGTTTCCTGATCCAACCAGGTGTTTATGGATTACCACTGATGTATAAAAACAACGGGGCCGGCGGTTTTACTCCAGTTGGAATTGAATCAGGTATCGAGCCATCGGCACACCTTGCCGGAAGCGTTGCTGACTACGACAACGACGGTAAGCTCGACATCTTTCTTGCCTCATCGGGCACTCAAAACTATTTATACAAAGGACATGGAGACTTCACATTTGAAAAGGTTGCGACAGCCATGGACGCCAACATTCCTAATGACTTTGAAGAGGCAGACTTGTCAGTAACCTGGGTCGACGTTGACAGCGACGGACTTGTGGACATTATTTTGAATAGCCAGGATCCTGACGTGCCAATAAAATATTTCAAACAGACGGCCGCGGGAGTTTTCTTAAAGCAAAGCTCTGGCGACCTCGCCACCCTTACGACCACTGGGTCTTCCAACCTGTGGGCCGACTATGACAACGATGGCAAACAGGATGCCTTGTTTGTTGAACGATCCAGCATCGTCGCCAACAAACTATACAAAAACAATGGCGACGGTTCGCTCGACCAGTATGTTGGCGCGTTTGATGCGGATATGACCCGCAGCTACGGCGCGGCATGGGGAGACTATAACAATGACGGGTTTCTCGATGTATTCATCGCAGGGGAACCAAACGGTATATTAAACGTCCTTTATAAAAACGCGAGCGGAACCTTCTCAAAACAGGTGATGCCCGCGATCACAGACGCCAAGCCCTCAGGTGTTCAGAATTATGGCGCCGTTTGGGCAGATCTCAACAATGATACATTCCTCGATCTTGTTGTGTCTGGCATCGGCGGTTCCAACAGCATCTTCATTAGTAACAATGGAACTTCTTTTACAAAAATCCAGAACGAGAAGTTTGTTGACGCGAAACTGAACAACTTCGCGGTGGCAGCAGCCGACTATAACCGCGATGGTTTTATTGACCTCGCGATCTCATCACTTGATCCATCCGGTTTTGAAACGCCAATACCTAGCACAGTAAACAACATGTTGTTTAAGAACCTTAACACAACTGGAAACTGGATTGAGTTTCGTCTAAGTGGAACCGAATCTAACCGATCTGCGATAGGAGCAAGAGTAATTCTTACAGCTGGCGGCAAAACTCAGATCCGTGAAGTTCAATCGACAACGAGTTTCATTTCTCAGAGCAGCCAGGTGGTTCATTTTGGATTGGGGGCCGCCACATCGATAACATCCATCCAGATCAAATGGCCTAGTGGGATCATCCAGGATGTCGTGCCTCCGGCGATCAATACATACAACGTGATCACTGAGAATGATGATCCCGAACCTCCAGTGTTTGCCAATGATCTTGGGCTTCCCGCAACGATCGACAAATCTTCTCTTGCCCAAACATTGGCCGTCGCTGTGACTGATAACAAGGCGGTTACAAAAGCAACAATGTTCGTTAAAACCATCTCCGGAGAAACATTTTCTGAGATCGCAGGCACGGGTATAACGGCAACTGGTGTCAGCTTTGCCCTTACAGCCTCCAAGTTTGATGCACTCGGAATTCAATATTACTTCGAGGCAGAAGATCATGCAGGAAACAAGGCGCGGTCGCCAGAGGGCACCGATGTTTACAAGACACTTGTGAAATACACTGGTACCGATGCACAAATACCAGCAGCCCTTGTTGGCTCAGGCGGCGAAGCATCCGGTTGGAAAGTCATCGCAGTACCTTTCGATCTCGGATCAAGTAATGGCGTGCAGACGGTCTTCGATGAACTTACTGGCGATAACAAGATCGACTATCGATTGCTTAAATACACAGAATCGCCGTCACCAGCATGGGTAGATTACCTTAGCGGGTTCTCTACTATCGATCGCGGTGTCGGGTATTTCATTAATATAAGGAATCCTGTTACTCTCGTCATCGGTGATGGCGTTGTCGCTCCTTCAAACACCCGCGATGATCTTTTCCAGTTACCGCTCAAAGCCGGCTGGAACATGATCGGTAATCCATATCTCGAAGCCATCAATTGGGACAACGTGGTTACTTACAACACGATCACCGGCACCGGAACGACCCTCAAGAAATTTAGTGGCGGCTCATATAGCAACGCAACATCCATCGCCGCTTACGAAGGAGGCTTTGTTCACATGGATGCAGACGCTACCGTGTCGGTTCCTTTCAACGGCCAGACATCAGGCAGGATCGCGAAGCCGTCCTTTGGCGCCGGCGAATGGCTCGTTCCCATCGCTGTTAAACAAGCCGATATCACCAACGACTTCGGGGGCGTCGGTATGCATTCACAAGCATCTCTTTCATTCGATGAATTCGATGATATCAATGCTCCTCATTTCATCGAGTTCCTTGAAATGAACTTCAGCCACCCGGAACACAATGCGAGGAACTTCGCCCGCGATGTTGTACCCGTTTCGAATGAATTTGTATGGAACTTCCAGTACAATTCAAACATCCCCGGAGTGGCAACGATGACCTGGGATAACGAAACTTATTCCATCGGTGCAGATCTGTACCTCTACGATGAAGACACCCAGACACCGGTGAACATGAAGGAGAACAGCTCCTATTCTTTCGATGCAAATGTTTCGAGGAACTTCAAGGTTTACTATGGCGCGAATGCCCTCTCGAAGATCAAGCCGGCAAAAGTTATGTTGGGACTTGCTTATCCTAACCCAACATCTAACAATGCCACGATCTCATTCAGTATTCCTGAAAGGAGAGGAAGGATGAACGTTCGCCTCGAAATTTTCGATCTTACCGGTCGCAAAGTTGGAACGCTGGCAAGCGGTGAATTCGAAGCAGGTTTCTATTCGGCACAATGGCAGCCGCAAGACGCCGCCAATGATGGAATGTACGTATATCGATTGTTTGCCGGTGACGAAGTTCTCGGCGGTAAGATCATCCTCAGAAAATAAAATGAGATCGCTCGCGGCATTTGTACTCACGATTGCAGGATTGACAGCCGCGGCACAGAACGTCGGTACACGGACAGCAAACTTCGAACTGGATGTGAACGGCAAGGCCACCGATCTGCCGATCATCACATGGATCTCTCCTCACAGCGAATCGATTTATCAAAGCGAGACCAGTTACAACGTAAAGTTCGACCTCGCGTGTTCAACGCCGATCAAGACGATTTCCATTTCTCTTAAAGACGATATTCATTCAAAATCGCGCACCACGCAAAAGATCGAACTCGATGCCGCCACCAATGCAAGCTCAACAGTTGAGTTCGAAGTCGAACTCGAGCTCGGTGCGAATGTTATCGAGATCATTGCAGAGAACAAGGACGGAGCGAAAGCAACCAGCTATAAGACCATACATGTCGGCGATGCCATTCAATCCGATGTTCGGGAGCTCGATCGTACCGATTATGCGCTGGTATTTGCCACAGACCAATACGACCATTGGCCTGATCTGGTAAACCCGGTGTTCGATGGAAAAACTATTGCCGACGAGTTGAAGGAACGATACGGCTTCCAGGTTGAAGTTGTCGAGAATGCAACACAAAACGAGATACTTAAGAAGATCCGCGATTATATCGGGAAAGAGTATAAACCACTCGATCAGCTCTTCATCTTTTTCGCAGGTCACGGCAACTACGATCAAACTTTCGGCGAAGGTTATCTCGTGCCCCGCGACGCACAGATCAACGACGACGCGAGGACTACATACCTCTCGTATCACAGGCTTCGCTCTGTTGTAAACAACATTCCCTGCCCTCATATCTTTCTTGCGATGGATGTCTGCTTCGGAGGCACGTTCGATCCTGAGCTCAACGGAACTGCAGGACTGGAGCCCAGCTTCGGCGGGAAGTCTTCTGCCGAAATGGTGACAAAAAGACTTAGCTACAAGACCCGGAAATTCATCACCTCAGGAGAAAAACAGTATGTATCTGATGGCGTTCCCGGTCAGCATTCTCCCTTCGCGCGGGCCTTACTGGAAGCTCTCCGTTCGTCAGGCGGGGAAGACGGAATACTCACTTTAAGGGAGATAAGTCCCTTCGTTTCTAAACTTAAAATCAGGCCCAGGGCGGGTGAATTCGGGGACAATGCCCCTGGGAGCGACTTCATTTTTGTATCCAGGTAGCAAGTTGCTTACCTTCATGTACCCTTTTGTATGAAAGCCATACAGCTATGAAACACCTTAAGAGCCACATCGTTGCCGTAGTTTTTGCCTTGGCTTTGGCTAATGCAAGCACGGCTTTCGCACAAAACGTGACCGCCAGAACGAACGATTTTGAAATCGACTTCAGCGATCCGACCAAGTTGGTAACATCGACCATTCCTGTGATCAACTGGATCACGCCAGTGGCCGAAACCACTTATGCACAGGAGAACAAATACAAGATCAAGTTCTCTGTGGAATCCGGAACCCCAATCAAGAACATTACCCTTTCGGTAAAAGAGAACATCAACTCTGCGTCGAGAGGAACACAGTCTATTACACCTGATCCTTCGCAAAATCTTAACACGGAGATCGAGAAAAGTCTTACTCTTCTTCCTGGTGAGAACGTACTCGAGATCATTGCAGAGAATGAACACGGTGTGAAAACTGTAAGCTATAAAACGGTGCATGTGGGATCGACTGGTCTCGCCGATGTAGGCAAGCTGGATCGTACTGACTATGCGCTCGTGTTTGCGACCGACCAGTATGACAACTGGCCCGATCTCGTAAACCCGGTATTCGACTCGCGCACGATCGCAGAAGAGCTTCGCAAGACTTATGGTTTCAAGGTAGAGATCATAGAGAACGCAACACAAGCGCAGATCCTTACAAAGCTTCGCGACTACATCGAAAGGAAATATAAGCCCCTCGATCAGTTGTTCATCTTCTTCGCTGGTCATGGTAACTACGACCAGACTTTCGGCGAAGGATATCTTGTGCCTAAAGAAGCTTTGATCCGTGATGAAGCAAAGACATCTTATCTCTCGTACAACCGTCTTCGTTCGGTTGTAAATAATATTCCATGCGAACACATCTTCCTTACAATGGACGTTTGCTTCGGCGGAACATTCGACCAGGCACTTGCATCGTCGCGCGGTATGGACGATGAGTATAAAGAGAAGAGCGCTTCGGAGTTTATCACCCAAAAGCTTACTTACAAGACACGCAAATTCTTAACGTCAGGCGGAAAGCAATATGTTTCTGACGGTATACCTGGCAAACATTCACCGTTTGCCCGCGCTTTGATAGAAGCACTGCGTTCGAAAGGAGGCCGAGATGGCATCCTCACACTCAGCGAAGTCACCCCATTCGTTGAGAAGCTGAAGATCACACCCCGCTCGGGGGAATTCGGCGATAACGCGCCTGGCAGTGACTTTGTGTTTGTAGCGCGCTGATTTTCTCTTAACAACACCGAAATATTACATGTGGAAATTATTCACATGTATGGATTGATATTTATAAGTACTTTGGTAGTCCATCTATGACCCGACTCAGTCTGTTTTTGTTGCTATTGCTCTCTTATGTCTCTTTCGGACAGACAGGCAACTATTTACTTACTCACTACTCGCCGAAGAACGAGGAGATCGATCATGTGAGCTTCGATATAGCGCAAGACAATCGAGGCGTTCTCTACTTCGCCAATAAGGCAGGCATTCTGGAGTTCGATGGTCGCAACTGGAACATGATCAAAACGCCAGCACCGATCTATACAATTGCTGTTACTTCCAATGGCGCCGTGTATGGTGGAGGTCTTTCCGGGTTCGGTCGCATCATAGTTGGTTATGGGGGCAGAGAGTATCAGACATTGACCAGTTCGCAACCCTCTGCAACGAATATCTTTACGAGCATCGCGGCTAAAGACAAGATCTTCTTTTTGTCGAGCACCAATCTTTACATTGTGGATGCTGAATCCGGCGACCTTGAGAAAACTATAGCGCCTACAAGCGACCAGGGGATCTTCAAAAATCTTTTTGAGATCGAAGGCGATGTTTATGTAAACACCGAAGGCGACCAGGTCCTGCAATGGAAAGACGACAATCTCGCTCCCTCAAAATTCAACCCCTCTGCCGGGGAAATTTTATTCAGCCACACCCTGGCAGGCACGCATAAGACATTGATCGGAACTTCGGCAGATCGTTTATTTATTTATGAAAGTGGTTTCATTAATGAGGTCACAATCAAAGACATCGAATACATTCATAGCAACGTGCTGATAAGCGGAGCATACGTGCATGAAAGCCTTATCGGTCTTGCAACCCTTCGAGGTGGTGTCATCTTTGTTGATCCAAGGACCGGCGAGACACAAGAGATCACCAACTACTATACCGGTCTCCCGGACAACGAGGTTTATGCAATGCTGGGCGACAATAAGGAAAGCGTTTGGATCGCGCACGACTACGGATTTACGCGCATCGCACCGTTCCAGCCATTCCGTACTTTCAATCACTACCCCGGTCTCGAAGGGAACTTGCTTTGTGCCTACTCTGCGCAAGACGATGGTGTATACGTAGGAACATCTCTCGGCTTGTTTAAATTGGTGAAAGATGAAGTTTATGAAGAGGAGGAATACTTCGTTACACGAAAAAAGAAAGTTGTATCTACGGAACCCGACGACGAAGAAGTAACAGTTGCCAACCAGGTGGAGAAAGCTCGTCGTACCCTGTTCGGATTGGGTCGTAAGAAAGACAAGAAGAAGGTAGCAGAGCCGGTGAAAGAAGAACCCGTTGCAACAAAGAAGGGAAAGGGCAAAGAGAAGACGACCACTGTAAACACGCGCGAACGTCGTACACGTAAAGTACTGAAGTCACTTCAATACAAGTATGTGAGGGTCCAGGGCATCAATGGCAAGGTCACTCACCTCATCGATGTCCAGGGGCAGTTGATGGCAGCAGGTCTCGGTGGCGTGTTTATTATCAACGATCTCCTTGCAAGTCCTCTCACGTCGGAGCCGGTTCGTTCCATTTTTCTTTCGCCCTCATTGAAGCAATTGTTCGTAAGTACATACAACGAAGAGATCAAGTCGTATAAAGGCGACGGCAGCAACTGGCAGGAAACGCACATGCTCGACAGCCTACAGGAGTATGTTAGCTATATGTTCGAAGACAAGCTTCAGAATCTTTGGCTCTGTGGTCGTGCCGGCGTGATAAAGATCGAGATGATCGACAATGAAGTGACGAACTCGGTGCATATTCCATACCTGAAGCCATCGATCGACGAGACGGTTGGTCTCGCAAAAGGATCGGACGTGTATGTCGTGAACGCCGGTGAGTTCCAGTTATATGATCATGCCAACGACAAGTTCGTCAAATACGATTCTCTTCCCGGTACTCGAAAGTATTTTGCTTCGGCTGGGGCTTTCTGGTTCCACGACGGTCATCGCTGGAGAACGATAGACGAGCGCGTTACGAAAGCGATGCAGCTGGAATGGCTTGGTTTGTTCTCGGACATACGCTTCCTCACGCCCACACCCGTGAGTGAAGGCAATGGACTTTGGGTTATCACCGCCAACAACGAGCTCTATCGTTTTACACCAACTCCGAAGGAGCGTCCCGAACCATTCCCGTTGTTCCTCAGGAACGTTCGCGGTCCCGAAGCCGACGCATTGGTTGCAACACGTCATTTGAAAATGGAAGAAGAGAAGGGCGCCCTCACCTTCGAGTTTGTTCAGCCCGACTACAACGGCTTCGAAACAATTGAATACCGGTATTTGCTTACTGGACTAAACAACATCTGGTCGGCGTGGTCGCCAAAGAACAACGAGATCACATTCCCATTCCTTCCTTCGGGAGAATACGAGATCTCGGTGCAGTCGATGAACATCTTCGGTAAAGTGAGCGAAGTTGATAAGATCTCGATCAGTGTTCTTCCTCCGTATTGGCGTCAGCCGTGGTTCTACGGATTGGAGGTAGCATTCTTCGGTATTCTCGTATTGTTGTCGGTGCGCCTCAGTGTTTCGAATGAAAAGTATAGACCGATCAGTCGTGTGCTTTCATTGCTTACGGTGATCATGATCATCCAACTCGTTCAGAGTACCGCCTATTCTTTGATCGATCTTCAGAGCTCGCCGGTGATCGAATTTTTGATCCAGGTAACGATAGCGTTGCTTGTTTTGCCTCTCGAGTTGCGACTGCGACGTTTTATGGAGGATGCTTCACAGGGTAAGTACGAACTAGGCAAGCTGTTCGCCAGGAAACGCGGCAAAGGCAGCGAGCCAATTCTCTGACATCTCAAGCCTGTAAGCCAGATTCCCAGAAAAACTTTGTAATATGCAGGCATCGCTCGCCGTAGCGTCGGCGAAGGTGACATGCATAAATCGAAGTTTTATGTTGATGAATCTCGAAACCGTTCAGGGTGGCTTTAAAAACTATGTTAAACAAGTTGAAGAGACCGACGTGCTCCAGGCACTGAGGCTTTCAGGTTTTCGAACGCAGGTTCTCATCCACTCTATTCCTGCCGACAAGATCGATTATCGCTATGCCGAGGGTAAGTGGAGCGTGCGCGAAGTGCTTTGTCATATCCTCGATGCCGAACGGATCTTTGCTTATCGTGCTTTACGCTTCGCGCGTAACGACAGCACCCCTCTTCATTCTTTCGATGAGAATCTCTACGCACCCGAAGCCAATGCAGGAGGCAGGAGCCTTAAGAAGATAGCTGATGAGTTCACACATCTTCGTGCATCCACCGTAGATATGTTTGAGGGTTTTACTGAAGAGATGCTTCGCCGTCACGGTATAGCAGGTACGAATGACATCACCGTGCTGGCTTACGGTTTCGTAATTGCCGGGCACGAAACTCATCACAGGAAAATTTTGGCCGAGCGGTATTTGAATAACAACACCAAATGAGATCAGGTTTTTTATTCGCGTTTCTTTTAGTTGGTTCTGTGGGATTTGCACAACGCGACAGTCTCGATATAAAGATCGGTCAGATGTTACTGATCGGTTATCCCGGTCCCGACCTCGACAGCACACTGTTGAAGGAAGTGCGCGAAGGAAAAGTCGGTTCCATCATTTTATTTGAAAAGAATGTTCCAAAGACACCCACCGCCTTTTATACGTTGAAGAAAGTACTGTGGACTTACCAGAAGGCTGCTCCCGTGCCGTTGCTGATCACGATAGACCAGGAAGGCGGACGTGTGAACCGGTTGAAAGATAAGTATGGGTTTCCCAAGTCGATCACCGCACAGGCATCCGGCAAAGCAAAAAATCTCGACTCCGTTAAGTTCAATGCGGAGTCTATCGCTTCTAACCTTGCGGGGCTGGGGTTCAATGTCAACTTCGCTCCTGATGTTGATGTGGCGGTAAATCCTTCCAACCCGGTGATCGTGAAGACAGGCAGATCGTTTTCCGCGAATGCCGATTCGGTGACCATGCTTGCTAAGGAGTACATCATTCCTCATCGCAGGTTTGGTGTGATCACCGTCCTTAAACATTTCCCCGGCCACGGCAGCTCTGCTGATGATACCCACTTCGGCGTTGCCGATGTGACGAAGACCTGGAGCGAGGAGGAGTTGAAGCCATACAAGGAGCTTTTACAATCCGGGTATGTGGATGCCATCATGAGTGCACACATCGTGAATAAGAATCTCGACCCGCGGGGATATCCTGGTACTTTGTCGAACCGGATCCTCGATAGCCTGTTAAGGAAGACCATCGGTTACAATGGTGTAGTCTTTTCCGACGACATGCAGATGCACGCGATCAGCAAACAGTACGGCCTCGAAGAGTCTGTTAAATTAGCGATCAATGCAGGTATCGATATCCTCTGTTTTTCGAACAATATTCAAAACACGGAGCAACGCAACGTCGATATCGTTCACGGGATCATAAAGAAGATGGTCTTGAGTGGCGATATCAAGCCGGAACGTATCGATCAATCGTATCGCCGCATCATGAAATTGAAGTCGAAGCTTGCCAACTCCGAGTCTGCGCTGCAGATGTACCAGGAAGTTGCGGCCCGGGAAAAGCTTCGTGCCGACCGTCTGCAACAAAAGGTCGATGAACTGACCAGCGCACCCGCCGACAATTCGAAGAAGAAAAAGAAGAAGAAAAAGAGATCGTGACGTCATTCAAGCTAATAAGACCTGCAGTCGAGCCGGTGCCGGTGTTGCTCAGCATCCCTCATTGCGGAGTTAAGTTTCCCGAGGAATTGAGAGCACAATTCAAACAACAGCTTATCGCCGCCCCTGATGATACCGATTGGTTCGTTCATCAGCTGTATGATTTCGCTGCGTCGATGGGTATTACAACGATTCACTCGATCTACAGTCGATGGGTGATCGATCTCAATCGCGATCCCGAGAGCAAACCATTGTATACCGATGGAAGAATTATAACGGCTCTTTGCCCGACTACTACTTTTACCGGTGAACCATTGTACACCGACGAGCGAAAAGAAGTTGATGCTGCCGAAGTGAAGCGGAGGCTTGATATTTATTACAAACCCTATCACGAACAGATCAGAAAAAAACTATTCGAGCTAAAGAACAAGTTCGGTAAGGTGTTGCTATGGGAATGCCATTCCATCAGGCAATTCGTGCCTACTGTGTTTCCAGAGAAGTTCCCGGATCTTATACTTGGCACCAACGACGAGCAGTCGGCTTCGGAAGCGATGATCCGCACTGCATTGGCAGAGCTGAAGAACAGCAAGTACCAAGTGAATCACAATTTCCCTTTCAAGGGCGGATACATCACGAGGCATTTCGGCAAGCCTTCTGAAAACCAGCATGCCATGCAGCTCGAGATGTCGAAGATAAATTATATGGACGATGCCGAGTTGAAATACGACAAGGCCCGGGCGGACAAGGTGAGAGAAGTATTGAAGAAGGTTTTCAATACACTTATCCGTAAGTGCCTGTCATGAGATATTTCAGATTCAACGGCCTGTACACCGAGAATGGTTGGATCATGCCGGCTTATGTAGGTGTAAATGATGAGGGAATTCTTCACTATCTGTCTTCAGATGCACCAACCGGTATTGCAGCCGAAACCGTTCAGGGTTACGCACTGCCCGGGTTTCAGAATGCACATTCGCATGCGTTTCAGTATGCGATGACTGGCGATGCAGAAATACATCCAAAAGGAATTGAGGACGATTTCTGGACATGGCGCGAAGCGATGTATCGTTGTGCATTGTCGGTAAATCCATCACAAGCCGAGTCTATTGCGGCGATGTTGTATGCCGAGATGCTTCGCAATGGTTACACGCACGTGGCCGAGTTCCATTATTTGCATCACGACAAGGACGGTAAGCCCTATTCGAATATTGCGGAGATGGGCGAGCGTATGTTGGCGGCTGCGCGAACCGCGGGGATCAAGATCACGCTGGTGCCGGTGTTCTATCAGAAAGGAAACTTCGGCGTGCCACCGACCGATCGTCAGCGCCGTTTTATTTCGAAGACCACTGATGATTATTTGAGATTACTTGAGGCGAGCATCCAGGCTACGACATATTATCCGTTGGCCAATGCTGGTTTTAGTGTTCATTCGCTTCGCGCTGTAGACGGAGAAGATGTTAAGCGGGCATATAATGAAGGGCCGAAGGATATACCGTTCCACTTACATGTGTCGGAGCAGAAGAAGGAAGTCGCGGACTGTATTGCATATACTGGGAAGCGTCCAATGCAGTGGCTGTTGTCGAATTTGCCGGTGAATGATCGATTCAATCTCGTTCATTCGACCCATCTCGATGATTCGGAGCTGAGAGATCTCGCTGCTTCGAAGGCTAATGTTGTTTTGTGTCCGTCGACCGAAGGGAATCTTGGCGACGGGATATTCAGGATGAAGGAGTATTGCAGGTTGGGTGGACGATGGTCGATAGGGACCGACAGTCATATAGGGTTGGATCCTTTGGAGGAGTTCAGGATGATCGACTACAGGCAGAGGCTTACGACGAACATCAGGAGCACGTTCGAAGGCAATGCAGCTTCGTACCTGGTGGATGAGGCGCAGACGCGGGGTAAGTTGGCGATGGGAATAAGAAGTAAGGTGCATTTCTCGATAGGGGAGTCTTTCGATGCTGTTGTATACAATGCTCGCTCGCCGCGGTTGTCGACGGCCACGAATGAGAATCTGTTATCGGTGTTGTTGTATCATTGCAATTCTTCTTTGGCGATAGGTACGATTGTGAATGGCGTTTGGGTTGTGAAGAATCAGAAGCATGTCGCGTTCGATGGGATAAGGGATAATTTTGTGAGTGTGATGAAACACATAGGCACATAGGACACATAGGCACATAGGGGGCATAGGCACATAGGAATACGGGTGAAGAGGTAATATCAAAACTTGAAAAGATAGGTCATTTCTCTAGCGATCAATTCTATCGCATAAAGCTTTAAAAAATTGTAAGGTTTTCTGTTTTGAAATCTTTTGGAGCAGGGAGTACCATGCCTATACTTTTGTGGTATGGTAAAAGCAGGAACGACAAAGAAGAAGATCAAGGGTGTATATAATTTACAGCCTTACGAGATCGACGCTTCATTGCCTCCGATGGAGATAGTGAAGAGACTTCCGGAAGGAATGCATGCGGAGGTGATTGATGGTGTCCTCTTCTATGTGGAAGACCCGCCAACGCCCTATCATCAACGAGTATATGGAAGGATTGCTCATGATCTAGCTGATCATGTTGAAAAACACGAACTCGGGGAAGTATGGCATCAGCCCGTGGGCGTATTTTTTGAAGACTTTGAAAAAGGTTTGGTCATGCCCGACCTCACCTTTATCTCGAAAAACAATCCTGTTCAAATCGGGAAGCGCGGATTGTTAGGTGTACCGGATCTCCTGGTCGAAATACTCTCGCCCAGCACACGCCGGCGTGACCTCAGTATCAAGAAAGATCATTTTGAGAAAGTCGGCGTCAAAGAATACTGGATCGTCGACCCCAATACAAAAAATTCTCAGGGCTATCTTCTTGAAAACAAAAAATATGGAGACCCACTTCTCTTAAACTCTGAGATCTACATACGTATTCTTAAGAAGTCAATCAAATTTTAAAAAGTTGTAAGGTTCTCTGTTGAGGGAAATTTTGGAACACGAAAAAACATCAATCTAACTTTGTGATATGACAACCGCGCTACAGAAAGTCGAATTCCATCCAACGATTCCTGCGATGGACGTATGGCAAACGCTCCCAGGGGAAATTCGCGCCGAAGTAATCGACAACAAGCTATACGTGGTACCAAGCCCGACCCCATACCATCAGGACCTGCTCGCAACGCTCTACACGGAGCTTCGGAAAGTTGTATTCGACTTTGACCTCGGCAAGGTCTGGCTTTCACCGCTAGATGTTTTTCTTGACGAACGCGTGAAAACAGTTGTCGTGCCTGATCTTGTTTTTGTTGCGCACGTCAACGAGGCAAGAAGAGAGCGTCGCGGTCTCTTCGGTGTGCCCGATCTCATCATCGAGATATTGTCCCCGGGTACGCGCAGATATGACTTCACAAAAAAGAAAAACCTCTACGAACGAACCGGCGTCAAAGAATACTGGCTCATCGATCCCGAAACAAAAGATGCCACCGGCTATCTTCTTGAAGACAAAAAATATGGAGATCCTCTTCTCTTAAACTCTGAGATCTACATCCGCATTCTCAAAAAGTCAATAAAATTTTAAAAAGTTGTAAGGTTCTCTTTTGAATGAAATTTTGGAACACGATAAAGCATCAATCTAGCTTTGTGATATGAGACAGACACGAGTTACAGGGACTTTTAATCTTCAGCCATATGTGATCGATTACTCGCTGCCGGCTATGAAGGCGTGGAGGAAACTTCCGGAAAAATTTCCTGCAGAAGTAATCAATAATAAGTTGTACGTGTCACCGAGCCCTACCTTATATCACTCCTTGGTTTGCGAAACAATTGTTTTCGAGGTGAGGTCTTACATAAAAGCAAATAATCTCGGTGACGTTTGGGGCGCCACAATAGATACCTTTCTTGAAGGAAAAGATAAAGGAGTTGTCATTCCGGATCTGATCTTCATTGCGAAGGATAATCCGGTTGTACGGGAGCGTCGTGGTCTCTTTGGCGTCCCCGATCTTGTAATCGAAGTACTTTCACCAGGCACACGTAAATACAATTTCACCACAAAGAAAAACCTCTACGAACGAACTGGCGTCAAAGAATACTGGCTCATCGATCCCGAAACAAAAGATGCCACAGGCTATCAACTAAAAGAGGGCGCCTATGGCAACCCTCTTCTTATGAATTCAAAGATCCACGTCAGGATCTTCAACAAGGAGATCTGCTTCTAACTCACTTCTTCTTAACTCACTTCTTCAACAACGTCTCATCAAACAACTTCAGGATCCTCTTATACTCATCCGTCCAGCTACTTGCCTCCACAAAACCGTGATCCTCCACCGGGTACACCGCCATCTCCCAATTGTCCTTACCCAGCTCTATCAAACGCTGCGTTAACCTTACGGCATCCTGGAAATGAACATTCACATCCACCATACCATGACAGATCAGCAGTCTTCCCTTCAATCCCTCAGCATGATACAATGGTGAGCTTCTCGCATACGCCAAACTATCTGTAGCAGGCTCGTTCAAGATACTCGCTGTATATCCATGGTTGTAGTGAGCCCAATCCGTTACCGGTCGCAACGCAGCACCAGCCGCAAAAACATCCGGTGTCGTAAACATTCCCATCAACGTAATGAAGCCACCGTACGAACCGCCGTATACACCGATCCTCTTCGGATCAACCTGGTATTTTTCAACCAACCATCTGGCACCATCAACATTATCGGTCAGATCTTTTCCACCCATGAACCGATAGATGCCCGTTCTCCAATCCCTTCCATAACCAGCACTCGCACGATAGTCCATATCGAGTACCGTGTAACCTTTATCCGCGAGCAAATTGTGGAACATGTATTCGCGGAAATAGCTGCTCCACCACTTATGAGCATTTTGCAGGTAGCCGGCACCGTGAACAAATATTACGGCAGCTCCATTTGGATTCGCGGGTCGGAACACACGCGCATAAACATCAGCGCCATCTCTTGCCTTGAACGTCGTAAGCTCCGGATCGCGCCAATTGTATGACTTAAACTCAGACGTCAATGAATTCGTAACCTGGACAGGTTTCGCGCCGGGCTTATTTTCCTGCAGGTAAAGATCCCAGGGTTTGTTGCTATATGAATACCGTATCGCTAACCACTTTTCATCCGGGGAAAGACTGACCTCGTTGTTACCGGTCATCGTCGTGAGCCTTTCGAGCTTGCCTCCCGCCACCGGCATACGATAATACTGCTTCTCGCCCGGATGTACTTCGTTAGTGATGAGATAAAAGAACTTACCGTCGTTCGAGAGATCGACAGACTGGATCTCAAACTTACCGGACGTTAACGCCGTCTTCTTCGAAGTCGCAATGTTGTATGAATACACGTGAACATATCCCGTCTCCTCGGACGTAAACCATAGTGTTTTGCCATCGGGCAACCAACCCAGAGCGCCGGTGGCAAGTGTCCCGAACCCGCCAACGGTAGGCCCGCCGATCCATGCTTCATCGCGCTGACGATCAACAGGCGTCAACTTTTGGGTGGCGCAATCGAGCAGCATGATCCAGCGATCTTTATTGTCGAGCGACCGAACTACAACGGCAGCGCTCTTTCCATCGGGCGACCAAACCGGTCCGTGTATAACAGTCGGGCGAACAGGAGCCGACCCTGCCCCGCTCTTAGCGGGCTCTTTTGCCTTCTTATCGGGATAATCTTTTTTGTAGTCGGGCTCGTCGCCAATACCGGGGATGTCGGTCGTTTTTATAGCAAGCACAGTGTCTCTAACAATGTCGTACACGAACGACTCATAAGTATTCTGGGCAGCGCCAACTTTTGTGCGGGCGTTTATGTCGGTGGTGAACCCGGTTTCCGTTACGTAATTCGGAACGATGGTATTCTTTGCACCGCTTGCATTCTTCACGAGGCGATAGGTAATGAACTTCTCGTCGGGGCTCACCTTCACGTTATCGACATTCTTATCGTCGACGTAGATCTCTTTTGGTCTTTTCGGTTGGTCAGCTTTGCGCGATTTATCCGTTGCCTTCTTTTTATCGGCACGCTCTTTTACGATCTGCATATATGCAAGCTGATCATTGGTGAGCCACTTCTCTTGTTCGGAAGGTTTTGCTTCTGTTTTCTTTGTGCCTCGCTTGAATTCAGTAAGTTGTGTAATGCCGCCTGTTGCCAGATCGAAGCTGTACACATTCGAATCAAACATCAGGTAAATTTTCTTTTCATTGAAAGAGAAGCTCGGACCGAACTCACGCTCGATTGTATTCGTAAGCTGGGTTTCTTTCCCAGTAGGGATATCGTAAATGAAAATATCGCCGTTGCGTTCGAACATTCTCTTTGTGCGAGCCTTGTTGTATTCGCCATTGCCGATCGGCAACGCGCGACGCGTGGAGACTACCACTTTCTGTGGCTTCTTTGTTACGATCGGCGCCGAGTAAAGAGAGTCACCCGCGTTGTTGTCGGGGTTCCAGTTAAAATAAACTTGCTTGCTGTCTTCGGACCAGAAAACATTGGTTGGGCTTACACCGATCCACTTAGGGTCGCGCATGATTTTGTCGACCGTAAGGGGTGCAAGCTGCTGACAGTACGCTACGCCAGCCGACAGGCAGACTGAAAAACTGATCAGCGCCAGGAGTTGGGATTTCTTCATAGACACAGGTTAGGCAACCCAATATTAAATGAAATTAGGTGGTATCAGAAAGGATTTTGACCAATGGCAGTCACGTTTTTTTTCCAAGATTGCTTGCATGACCAAGCTCCTCCTCATCATACTGGTCGTTCTTCTGCCTTCAATCGTTGCAGGACACGATGACGTCGGGTTTCCATTTGGGCGCGTGACTTCCGCAGAGCTCGCAATTACTGCATATCAGCCGGATACATCGGCGGCAGCTTATGTGATATCCGAGTTCGGTAGAACGCATGTATCGTACGACGATCCGAGTAAGCTGATATACGAGTATCATACACGGATCAAAATATTAAAACAAACAGCTCTGTCATTGGCAGATGTTGAGATCCCAACCTATAAACAAGATGGAAGAGAAGAGATTGGTTATAAGATCTTCAGTCGTCTTGATCAAATTCAAAACACGGACCTCCTCCTCAGGAAGAAATAACGGTCAGTCTTCTTTTTCTTTTGTGAGGTCGCCGAAGAGGCTGTTGATAAGACTCAGTATTAGACTGAAAGCGAGTGCCCACCAGAAATTCGAAACGGTGAAACCAGGGACGAGCGCATCGACGAGCATAATGATGACTGCGTTGATCACCAGGAGGAACAATCCCAGAGTGGCGATGGTGAGCGGGATCGTGAAAACGATGAGCAATGGTTTCACAATAATATTCGCGATTGCAAGAACGATCGCAACAATAAGTGCCGACCAGTAATCATCCACGTCGACGCCCGGCAAGATGTAGGCTGCCACAACAACTGCGAGGCCGTTCAGAAGAAATTGGATGATCCCTTTCACTATCGGAGAACTTTAGCCGTTTAAGTTGTATATTTTTGATAAATCCCGCAACCATGTCCCAGTTTCGATTCAAAATAAAGGGCTACCTGAACGAGACCGGGGAATATTCTGATCTGCACACAGCCGACTCCGGCACTATACTCCAGTTTATTCTGCAACATTGGTTCAACGAAACGCTCCCGAACAATCTAGACATTGTTTTTATTCAAAACGAAGCCGGCGACCAGCTCATCATCGATCACCTGAAACGCGATATTTTCGATTACTATTTTATTGAAAAGCGGAACCAGCGGACGTATTTCCACAAGAAGACCGATATCCAGTTCATGTTTTTCGTGCTCGAAAGCTTTTTCAATAACAGGAACCAGGATCTCAGGCATAATTTCAGGGCTACCGACGATGACTGGCGTTTTATACTGGGAGATTTCAGGGGGAAGGATTTCAACTATTCGATCACAAACCGCAGAGTGTGGAGGAACGTGGATTCGCTCGTGTACCCGTTGCTCGTCCTGGCCGGTGCGATCTTGTTATCGTTCATCACATCGTTTGCTGTACTGATCATCGGGGTCGTGTTTTGTTTGCTGTTTGCCTTTGGAATGTATTCCACTTTTAAAAGACTTCGCTCTTACTACGACGACAACAAAGATATCTCGCTTCGTTTCAGTCGCGGCGACGATTTTCTTCATGTCAAGAAGGGCACATGGTCGCGATCGATACCCAAAAGCGACATCCGCAATATTCTAAAATACATTCACCCGGTAAACGATCCTTCGACAGTTGCCGAATATCACACAGAGATAGAATTCATAAACGGGAATGTTCTTAACGTTACATGCCTTCTTGTACCGCAAGATGAAATTGAACTGAAGTTCGCGAACGACCTTGTTCCTATCGAATTCAAAGTGATCGAGAAGGGGAAGCTTCCAAGACGTACCAATCTTGATAAATATTTTTCTGCGATAAAACCGATAGGGAATATTTAAATTTGCGGTTCGATGTACGCGATTGTTGATATTGAGACGACGGGAGGTTATGCAGAGAAACATCGTGTAACCGAGATAGCCATCTATCATCATGATGGCACACAGATCACCGATCATTATAAGACCCTCATCAATCCCGGTCGCAAGATCCCCCATTTTATAACCGGACTTACTGGCATCAACTACGAAATGGTGAAAGAGGCGCCGTCGTTTGCCGACATCGCCGATGAGTTGATGGGATGGCTTAAGGACCGCGTGTTTGTAGCGCACAACGCTCATTTCGATTACAGTTTTCTCAAGAAAGAATTCGAAGACACCGGTAAGAGCTGGAACAGTAAAAAACTTTGCACCGTGCGGCTGAGTCGTAAGATCATTCCCGGTCTCGATTCTTATGGACTTGGCAGACTTGCGGAGAGCCTGGGCATTAAAATTCCGGATCGCCACCGTGCTGGTGGTGATGCACTCGCTACTGCCCGCATATTCGATATTCTTTTGAAACGCGACCAGGATGGCGTGATCGCGAAAGCGCTTCGAAGAAATTCAGGTGAGACCATTCTTCCTCCGAACCTTCCGAAGGAGGAATTCGATAAACTTCCGGCACGACCAGGTGTTTACTATTTTCTCGATGCCCGCGGTCATGTTATTTATGTCGGCAAGGCGATCAACATCAAGAAACGTATAGCGGGACATTTCACGGGCGAAGCGCGCGAGTGGAACAGGTCGAATATCCGCAACGAGATACACCACGTTACTTACGAGCTTACGGGTAACGAACTCATTGCGTTGATACTCGAAGCGCAGGAGATCAGAAGACTCTGGCCGAAGTATAACCTTGCACAGAAATATCGCGTCGAAGAATGGGGCGTTTACGATTATGAAGATCGTAATGGCTACTTACGATTTTGTGTGAATGTTGTCAGTCGCGGTACTCGTCCACTGATAACATTCAGCAACAAGGGCGACGCGTGGAATTTCATGTGGGAGAAAGTAAAGGCACATGACCTATGTCCCAAGCTTTCTGGTTTGCAGCTCGCAAAGGGACTGTGTTTCAGTCATCAGTCCGGTTCCTGCAAGGGAGCGTGCCAGGGTGTTGAAACTCCCAGGAAATATAATAAACGAGCACAGCAGGCTGTCGATAGTTTCTTCGAGAAGGGGCAGACCGTTGCTATACTCGGCAATGGTCGCAGTGCAGAAGAACGATCGTTGGTGTTGGTGGAGAATGGTTGCTACCAGGGGTTCGGTTATTTCGGTAACGATCACTCGATCGGTGATCTCGATTCGGCCCGTACGTTAGTGAAGCCCGGCAAAGAGAACAGGATCGTTCAGAATCTTGTCAATTCATTTCTTCAGAATCCGAGAGGTGCACAGATCGTGACGTTTTAGATTTTCCGCTGACGAAAATCACCTGTTTGTTGATACCGTTTGAAAATGGAATGGCGCTTTCGTTCATTACGAAATGCGGATACTGATATTACTTGTTCTTTTCCTCCAATGCGCGGAAGGACCGAAGGATGATGCCAGGCCTGATCTCAATATTCTTTTCGTCGGCAATAGCCTCACTTACGTGAATGATCTTCCGTCTCTTGTTAAGCAGATCGCGAAGCTGGATGATGTCAACATCTCCTATAAAACGGTAGCCTTTCCCGATTTCTCATTAGATGATCACATGGCAGATGGAACCATGCAGGCGACGCTGGATGGTGAACAGTTCGATCTTCTCATTGCTCAGCAAGGACCATCGGCGTTGCAGGAGTCGCAGGAGTTATTGCTCGCATCGTCTTTGGAGTTCGCGAAGAGATGCAAGGCACGCAATACGACTTTTGGTTTATACATGGTTTGGCCTTCGAAGCAACGCAGCTTCGATCTCGACAACAGTATTCTTTCATACACCAATGCTGCTAAAGCTTCGAATGCATTGCTATGCCCTGCGGGCCTTGCATGGAAACTTGCGTGGGAGAAAGATGCAAAGCTTCCGTTGTACGGGCCGGATCAATTTCATCCAGGCATTCACGGAAGTGTATTGGCAGCGATGACGATCTATGTTGCCGTAAAACAAAAAAAGGATCTTGATTTTATTAAGAAGTCGGAATGGAAGACGATATCACAAGGACAGCTCGATATTATGAAAGATGCAGCGCTTCGATCGGTCAACGGCCTTTGATACCGGGGTAGAGGTCTTTCACAACGTCACTTGTAAACCACTCTTTTGTTTCCACATTCATGATAGAGAGAACTCCGGACCAGGCGGCGCCGGTGTCCATCATCCATACTTCGCAAAGTTTTATTGGGTGTGGAGATGATACCGGTGTATGACCGACATATACTTCGTTGTAAGGAGTGAGAGTTTGGCCAGTGCCAAGTAATGAATGATGTTTG
Organism: uncultured Ohtaekwangia sp.; assembly: GCA_964490505.1. Lineage (GTDB taxonomy): Bacteria > Bacteroidota > Bacteroidia > Cytophagales > Cyclobacteriaceae > ELB16-189. Next base: position 164,226 of record CAZBCP010000013.1, read on the forward strand.
GCCATTTGTACGAGGGTTCTGTCCCAGTAAAGAGTGTGCTCGGAACTCTCTTCGGCCCTCACTCCAGGAAGCACCCCGGCATGAACGAATAACCTGTTGTGCTCCTCAAAGTATGGTTTCGCCTGTCGAAAAAGTTCAAGATGACTTTCAGGTATACCCTCATCGTACGACTCGCACGTGGCGCGTCCGCCCTGGTCGAGCCAGATCTCTTCTGCCTCTTTTGTCTCCATCCATTGACGCGCCCAGAGGTCGTGATTTCCCATGATGTATACCAGGTTCTTGATGAGAAGAAGCTCGTCGACTGCCTGTTTGGTTTCGGGCCATCCGTCTGTTACATCGCCGAGGCAGATCAATCGGTCGGCGTCGTAATCGAATGAAGAGCGGTCAAGGACTTGTTTTAGTGCCCGGTATGCCCCATGAATATCGCCGACTACAAATGTTCTCACTGGATTTAAGATTTGAATCGTAAAATCTTCAAATTACCCCCAAAAATCACAGGTCTTAATTCACAAATCGTAAATCTTTCAAGATGGATTGGATTCAATTTATGGGCCACTTTGGTGCGTTCCTGACCAGTGTCACGTTTATTCCCCAGGTGTATCGGACGTGGAAATTGCGGAGTGCGGGGGACCTGAGCCTGCTCATGTTGTGTATAGTTTTACTGAGTACGATCGTATGGCTCACATACGCTTTTGCGTTGATGCTGTGGCCTGTGATCATCGCCAACGGCATAGTTTGTGTCCTTAGCCTGCTGCTGATTTATTTTAGGGTTACTTTCAAATAGCTGCTGTCAATTTTTCCTGACAACTTATACGGGGGATTTCAATGGTTGGCCTGATGTTTGAAAGTCATGGCATCACTTAAGTCATGCCATCACTAATTTCTCCACCCAAATTCATATTATTGCGGATTAGAATACGATAAAAGGACCCTATGGACGCAGTCGAGATCAAACAAGAGCACCAGCAAAAGATCAAAAACGTATATGGTGAGGTTGGTAAAGTCGTGGTCGGCCAGGACTACATGGTGAACCGCCTGATGGTTGGCTTATTCACCAATGGCCACATCCTACTAGAGGGGGTACCCGGTCTCGCGAAAACCCTTACGATCTCCACGCTTGCGCAGGTTCTGCATCTCGATTTTCAACGTATCCAGTTTACTCCCGACCTCCTTCCCGCCGATCTCGTTGGTACGATGATCTACAATCAGAAGGAAGGAAAATTCGAAGTAAAGAAAGGACCCATCTTCGCCAACATCATCCTCGCCGACGAGATCAACCGCTCACCAGCAAAAGTTCAGTCAGCTCTTCTCGAAGCCATGCAGGAAAAAACTGTAACAATCGGCGAGACTACTTTCAAGCTGGATCGCCCGTTTCTCGTGATGGCGACACAAAACCCCGTTGACCAGGAAGGAACATACCCGTTGCCCGAAGCCCAGATCGACCGCTTTATGTTGAAAGTGTTTGTCGATTATCCCACGAAAGACCAGGAGCTCGAGATCATGAGAAGGATCTCGAATATGCAGTTCAGTTTTACTGTAAATGCATTGCTTACGAAGGAAGATATTTTCGCGATCCGTGAAGAAGTCAATAAAGTAAAGATCTCTGAATCACTCGAGCGCTATATTATTGAGATCGTCTCCGCATCCCGTAAGCCAAAAGAATACGGACTCGATCGCGTTGCTACATACGTGCAGTTTGGCGCGTCGCCTCGTGCAAGTATTAATATGAACCTGGCTGCGAAAGCCGTTGCCTATATGGAGGGCAGGGACTTCGTGCTCCCGGAAGATATTAAAGAGATCGCCCGCGATGTTATGAACCATCGTATACTCCTTAACTATGAGGCGGAGGCTGATAACGTGCGGACAACAGATATTATAGAGGCGATCCTCAATAAGATCCCCATCGCCAGGTAAGATTTGCCAACCAAAGATTATTTGGAATAAAACTGGCAATGCAGTCTAAAAAGACTGTTTCATTACGCTCATTTTAATTGATTAACAATTCGGTAATATAACCGACCCAGCCGGGTAATATTGGACGTCCACCTTTGCAGCAAAGTTTTCCCCGTATGCTGCAAAGAATCCTTACCATCTCTCTCTTCGTACTCACCTCGGCTGTTGCTTATGCACAGGGCTCCATTGGAGGAACCATCACCGACTCAAAAACTGGTGAAGCGATCATCGGCGCTAACGTTGTTATCGCTGGAACAACCACTGGTACAGCTACTGATCTTGAAGGGAAATTCGTGATCTCGAATCTGACTGCGGGTACTTACAACCTCCAGGTATCTTATGTTACTTATAAAACACATAACGTTCCGAACGTTGTTGTTGAAGATGCGAAGCGTGTTACGATCGACGTTCAGTTGAACGAAGATGCTACGGAGCTTGAAGAAGTTGTCGTGCAGGGAACTCGTCAGACCGATACGGACTACGACATGTTGAGATCTATTAAGGAAGCCAAAGTTATTGCGGTAGGTATTTCTTCCGAGCAGATCAGTCGTACACTCGATCGCGATGCAGCGCAGGTGTTGCGGAGAGTGCCGGGCGTTACAATAAAGGGGGACCAGTTCGTGCAGATCCGTGGTTTATCGGAACGGTATAATGCGGTGATGCTTCACAATGCCTATGCTCCAAGTATGGAGACAGATATCCGCTCGTTTTCGTTTGCAACATTGCCTTCATCGCAGCTCGACAAGGTGATTGTATTCAAGAGCCCCGCTGCTGATTTGCCGGGTGATTTCGCCGGTGGCGTTGTTAAAGTATTTACAAAAAGTATTCCCGAGGAAAATGGATTTGTGGTCGATTACAGCACACAGATCCGTGCCAACACAACGTTCAATACTTACTACGGTCAGAAGAAAGACGACATGCATTTTACTGGTTTCAACACTGGTGCATTTGATCTTCCTGCAACATTTCCTAAAGATGTTAACAACGTCCACACTTCAGAGGGTTTGGCGAATGTTGGAAAGACGCTTCCCAATACCTGGGTACCTGTAAAAGGGACGGCAATTCCCGATCAGCGATTAACGCTGACTTTTAATCGCAAATTCAATATTGGCAAAGTTCAGGTTGGCAATATCACAGCGTTGAGCTATTCGAACGCTTACTCGATCTTCAATGTTGATCGTGGTGACTACACAGAATCACCCGGTAAGATCGATCCAAACTACGAATACAAAGACATTCAGTACAACCAACAGGTGCGCACGGGGATGTTGTTTAACTGGGCATTCAAGCTCAGTCCGAAACACCTTATCGAATTCAAGAATTTGTATAATCAAAGTGCTAATGATCAGTACACTGATCGTACAGGTATTGGCAATCGCGTAGGTGGTCAGCGCAATGCAGCGTTTGATAAGATCTATCGTGGCTTGTATTCCGGTCAGTTAATGGGTAGCCACGATCTGTTTGGCGATAAGACTAAGGTTGAATGGGTGGCCGGTTATAATAAATCTAACAGGAGTGAGCCCGATTACAGAAGATATAGATCTACTGTTGCCGAAGATGGAACGGTATCGGTTTACATTCCCAACAATGCTGACCCTAATTTCTTAGGTCGATTCTTCTCCAAGATGGATGAATCATCGTACACTGGTGGACTTTCTGTGAAACAATTGTTTAACACCGAGAATCCTCTGTTGAGCCCTGAGATCAAAGTTGGTGCCTTCTATGAACATAAGGAGCGTACGTTCGTAGCACGTAACATTGGTTACCAGAGAGCATCTGCGACTATGGATCCCGCCCTCGTGAATCTTCCTATCGGGGAGTTGATGAAACCGGAAAATCTTCGCGACGATGGTATTAAGATAGCTGAGGCCTCGGCCAAAAGAAACAGCTACAATGCTCAAAACGATCTACTTGCTGGTTATGTGATGGGCTCAGTTCCGTTCGGCAGCAAAGTGAAGCTCGATGCAGGAGTTCGTGTTGAGAACAACATTCAGCAGCTTCATAGCTTCGACGATCTTAACCAGGTTCCCGTTGATCCGAAGTACGATATCACGCGCGTGCTTCCTTCTGCGAATTTTAGCTACAACTTTAATGAGAAGCAGTTAGTCAGAGCGGCTTATGGTGAGACTTTGAACAGGCCTGAATTCAGAGAGCTTGCTCCATTCTCATTCTATGATTTCAACCTTAATTTCCTATATGTTGGCAATCCAAACCTTAAGACGGCAAAGATCCAAAACATTGACATTCGTTATGAACTCTTCCCTTCAAAAGGAGAATTGTTGACGATCGGGGGTTTCTACAAGAATTTCCAAAATCCGATCGAGATCATCATCGATCTTAATCAGCCGGGTGGCGGAGTGAAGCAGACTTACTTCAGTAACGCCACAAAAGCAACTGCCTATGGAGTTGAGGTTGAAATGAAGAAGTCGTTGCGTGGAATGACTGGCTCGGTGCTTCTTGACAGGATCAGCGTTCTGTTGAATGCATCTGTTATCAGGAGTCGTGTTCAAATACCTGATGCGGTGGCAGGCGGTCAAGATACTAATAGACCTTTGCAGGGTCAGGCCCCTTATACCGTGAATGCTGCGTTATTCTATAACAATGAAGAGGCTGGCTGGCAGATCAACGCGCTTTACAATATCGTCGGGAAAAACATCGCTTTTGTTGGTAATGAAGGTTATAGGACTGTTTATTGGATGCCTCGTAGCGTGCTTGACCTTACATTCAGCAAGCAACTGAGTGAGCGCTTCCAATTGAAGGGTGGTATCTCAGATCTCTTGAATCAACCAGTAATGCTCCTCCAGGATTCGGATGGCAATGGGAAGCTTCAGAAGAACACAACGAAACGAGAGATGGGTGACCGAATTATTCAGAGTTATCGACCCGGCCAGGTCTTCTCGATAGGATTTTCCTTCAGAATCTAATAGAAGGCCCTGCGAAGCGGGGCCTTTCTTTTTTTTCCTGTTAACACGTTAAAGCAAAGTTCGACTTCCGGTAACATTCTGGTAATCCCGCATGCCTACGTTGCGTCCGTATTTCAAGGATCAAAAACTAACTATCAAAACCAATTACAATGAAATCACTAAACCTCTTCCGCCCTGCAATCAAAGCGATGGCGATGATGATGGTGGTGGGAAGCGTTCTCTTCGTTCAGTCTTGTAAAGACGACGGTGAGAATCCGACATTCCCGGCGCCTACTATCTCATTATCATCTTCTTCGGCTTCAGGACTCCCTGGAACAAAGGTTTCTACTGTTGTTACAGTAGACTCGCCTGCGGGTGGCAAAACCCTGAACGTTGCAGTTGCACCGACATCTGCAGGAACTATCTCTCCTGTAACACTCGATGGGACAGAATCACAAGCCGTAACCGTTGAATTCACAATCCCGGCCGCTGCCGCTGTGGGGGATGTGTTCGTTCTTACGTTCTATTCAGTTGATAATACAGATCAGAACTCAAACGCTGGCACATTCATCGTAACAACGTCGGATGTTGCCGACAAGCCAGTTGTACACGTATCTGAAGATATCACAACAGACACACATTGGACAGCCGATAACATCTACGTTCTCGATAAACTTATCAATGTTGGTCAGGATACCAAAGACGTTGCTGGTCCCGGCAACGCTCCTAGCGTAAAAAATCACGCGGTCCTCACAATCGATCCGGGTACAATCATCATGGGTGCAACCGGTACTCCCGGTGGTGGACTTATCGTTCACCGTCAAAGCCAGATTATGGCAGTAGGAACTGCAACTGCACCAATCGTATTCACCACTGTAATCGAACCTGGTACTAACCGTAAGGCTGGTGTATGGGCGGGCCTCGTACTCTGTGGACAGGCTTCTAACAACGTTCAGACTTCAACTTCCACAGGCTTGAAGGGCGTTGAAGAACTTGAAGGCGCCTATGGTGGATTCCACGGTGGTGGTGATGATCCTAACGATGAAGACAACTCAGGTAAATTGAAGTATGTACGCGTAGAATTCGCTGGTTACCCGATCAACCCTAACCAGGAGATCAACGGTATAACAATGGGTAGCGTAGGTTCTGGTACTGAGATCGACTACGTGCAGGTGTCTTATTCTAACGACGACTCATTTGAATGGTTTGGTGGAACTGTAAACGCTAAGCACCTTATCGCGTACAAAACTCTCGACGACGACTTCGATACAGACAACGGTTTCAGTGGACAGGTGCAGTTCGGTCTTGCGATCCGCGAACCTCAGTTTGCCGACCAGTCCGGATCAAATGGTTTCGAGTCAGACAACATGGCTCTTGGAAATGCTGATGAGCCTTTCACAAACGCTACATTCTCGAACATGACGATCATCGGTGGTAAGAAGGAGAAGAACAGCACGATCGATATCAACTTCCAGAACGTTGCACAGATCCGTCGTAACTCCAAGCAGGATATCATCAACTCATTCTTCACCGGATTCCCTAACGGAGTATTTATCGACAACGCACTCGGAACCTCATCCGCATGGGCTGCTGATGGCTCCCTTAACGTCGCTAACAACGTTCTTGCTGGAACTGATGGCTGGGGCGCAAATGGTTTGGGTTCCGCGGCTTCGGCTGATGAGCAAGCTTATTTCACAATCGCTGCTGGAAGCAACCACCCTAACGCACCTCGCGGAAACTTCTCGTTCTCGGGGAGTGGTGGATTCACCAACGGTGTATTCGTTCCTGGAACCCAGGCGACGATCAACGGCGAAACAGGTTTCGTTTGGTTCACGGATAACAACCTGGCAGTGTTGAAATGGAGCGATGCGTCAATAGGCCTTAGCCCTACTGTTTTCGATCCAATTGCTGCAACACCTGATTTCGAGCCCACCGGCGCGTCTTTGACAGCGGGTGCTAGCTTCGATGGATATGAAGGCTTCGAAACGGTTAACTACAAAGGTGCTTTCGGTAGCGACGACTGGACTGCTACTGGTTGGGTTAACTGGAATCCTATCACTACTGACTACAAGAAAGGTTTATAATAGTTTAGCAGAATGAAAGGTTAGAATGAAACCGGGATCTGAAAAGATCCCGGTTTTTATTTAAGAGACAGATTCAATTACTTTTGCACTCGTGAATAAACTCAAGTTTCTCTTTGTTCTTTTTTTGACGTCGTGTTCTTCATCAGGTACTAACAATCACGACCCTTCGAAATATTACAACGACCAGGAGCGGGCCGATCTTTTGTCGAATATAGTTACGTATATCTTTATTGCACCTCCTTATACAGCGATGAAGGACCGCTTCAAGCCGGAGTTCAAAGAATTCTATGACACTAATTCCAAAAAGTTGTTTTCGTTAGACAGGCTTTACATTGACGATAAAGGACGTCACTATTACCTGGTTATAAGACCTTCGTCGTCTACATCTGAAAAGAGAGCGGCGGGCGGGTACTTTGATCTCGCAGAGGATAAAAGCTTTAAGAACTTTCGCGAGACGTTTGTAACGCCATCGGACAACGACTCAACTGCCCGTGCAAAAGGCCGTTTTCTTTTTGATCAGATGGTGAAAGGCGATCTGCAGCGGTTCCTGAAGATGGGAACGTATGTGCAGTGGCCTAATGCAGCGTCGTATTACGACACCACAAAATATGAGTGGGTAATGGATGTGCCCGAAGAAGATACCACGAGGGTATTGCCCGATACGATCAGAGTTAATTAACCTTCCCCTGCCTCTCCTTATGCCCATCGATCACAACCTTGATCTTCGCAGCGGCATCTACTAAAGAGTCCTGGGATTTCTTGTTGTTGACTATCTTCTGTTTCAGCACGAGATCCTCGAGCTTGTTTGCTTCCAGTGCCTTTTCAAGACGGATCTTCTCTTCGTCATTAGCTTTTAGTTTTCTCTGGAGCGTCTCGCCTTCGGTCTTTGCCCGTTGTGATTGTTTCGCTACTGCATCCGAAGCCTGTTGCCCTTCATCGATCTGCAATTGAATTTTATCGCGATAATATTTGATGCCGAAGCGATATGTCATTTGTTCGATCTCTTTCAACACCGGCTCCACATCACTCGAGTTCCATTCCGAAGCCAGGATACCGATCCATACCCGCGTCTTAACATCGGAACCGGTAACAGAGGCGTAGAGGATCCCCTTCGTATAAACCGTTCCGTTGATCACCGGCTCATTCACTACGATCATATCCCCATTGCTCTTCGACTTACCGGCTTCTTTTAAAAACTTGTTAAGGGATATTCGAACATCATCCGCCTTGGCATCCAGGTCCGTTGAATAACCGTCGGCGCTTTCGTTCCTGATGCGGTCTGTTCGCTTACCGACCGTTACCTTTTGTGCAAAAACATTCGACGTAGCAACAAGCATTGCGAATAAAAAAAGAATTCTTCTCATGGGGTGTTAAATTCGTATCAAATCTAATAATAACGCCGTGAATCGTTGTGTATTGATCGGAGGTGGTTCGGGACTCATCGGCTCCCGTCTTACAGAAATACTTTTACAAAAGGGATACCAGGTTCGTCACCTCGGTAGAAAAGCAAAAGAAGGACCAGTTAAAACATTCGAATGGGACATCCATAAAGGCACTATCGATACGCGAGCCTTCGAAGGGGTCTCCGTCGTTATTAACCTCGCCGGTGCCAATATCAGCGACCACCGCTGGACGGCGTCGTACAAAAAAGAGCTGGAGATAAGCCGTACCGGTTCCACAAAACTCCTCGTGGACTACCTGAATAGTAATCAGCACCAGGTAACACAATTTGTTGCAGGGTCTGCCATTGGATACTATGGTTTAAACGATAACAGTACGTTGTTCCGGGAGAATGATCCACCCGGGAAAGATTTCATGGCGCAGATCACTGTCGAATGGGAACGCGTTGCCGATCAATGGAAGGGCAATGTTGCACACATTCGAACAGGAATTGTTTTTGGTCCACACGGTGGCGCCATCGAAGAGATGTCGAAGCCGATAAAGCTTTACGTTGGCTCGCCACTCGGCTCGGGAAAACAATATGTTAGCTGGATACACCTCGAAGACGAGTGTGGCATTATCATGCATGTAATTGAGAATGAACTTACAGGTGTATTCAATGCAACCGCCCCAGAGCCTGCTACCAATGAAGAGATCACAAGAGCCTTGGCAAAGAAACTTCACAGGCCTTTATGGCTTCCGAATGTTCCGGGAATTGTTTTGAAAATTGTTCTAGGTGAAATGGCAGATGCAGTGCTGGGAGGATCAAAAGTATCTTCCGAAAAGATCCAGTCAACCGGATACAAATTCAGATATCCTTCCCTGCAAGAAGCGCTGAAAGAACTAGAAACTAGCAACTAGAAATTAGAGACTAGAAATTACCAATCAGCAATTTCTAAACTCTCAACAACTCCCTCGAGATAACCATCTTCTGTATCTCCGTCGTCCCTTCATATATCTGTGTGATCTTCGCGTCCCTCATTAGGCGCTCCACATGAAACTCTTTCACGTAGCCGTAGCCGCCATGTATCTGAACTGCTTCCGTCGTCACCTCCTGTGCAATCTTCGAAGCAAACAACTTCGCCATGGCCGCAGCCTTCACGAAATCTTTCTTCTGATCTTTCAAATAAGCAGCCTGCCACACGAGTAATCTCGCTGCGTCGATCTGTGTTGCCATATCCGCCAGCTTGAATTGTATTGCCTGGTGATCTGATAATTGCTTGCCGAATGCTTTTCTTTCCTTCGAATATTTCAGTGCAAGCTCATAAGCCCCGGCTGCGATACCGAGAGCCTGCGATGCGATACCGATACGTCCTCCGTTCAGTGTGGTCATCGCAAAAGTGAAACCGAATCCTTCTTCGCCGATCCTGTTTGCCTTCGGGACTTTCACGTCGGTGAACATCAGTGAATGAGTATCCGATCCGCGAATGCCCATCTTATCTTCTTTCTTTCCTACAACAAAACCCTTCATTCCTTTTTCAACGATCAATGCGTTGATGCCCTTATGGCGCTTGGCTGCGTCGGTCTGCGCGATCACGATATAAACGCTGGCACTATTGCCGTTCGTGATCCAGTTCTTCGTGCCGTTCAATAAGTAATGATCACCCTTGTCTTCGGCGGTTGTTCTCTGGCTTGTTGCATCGGAACCAGCTTCCGGTTCCGAGAGACAGAATGCCCCGATGATCTCACCGGCGGCGAGTCGCTTCAGATATTTTTCTTTTTGTTCTTCCGTTCCGAATCTCTCCAGGCCCCAACAAACAAGGGAGTTATTTACCGACATACATACCGAGGCAGAAGCGTCAACTTTTGAGATCTCTTCCATTGCCAGCGTGTACGAGATGGTGTCCATGCCGCCGCCATTGTATTTGGGGTCGACCATCATTCCCATAAACCCGAGCTGTCCCATTTGCTTGATCTGCTCGGCCGGAAATTTCTGCTGCGCATCTCGTTCGATAACACCGGGCAACAATTCGTTTTGAGCGAAATCGCGGGCAGCTTTCTGCACAGCGAGTTGTTCTTCTGTAAGCTGGAAATTCATAGGGGTAAAAATAAAAAGGTCTGGACTTTCATCCAGACCTTAATTTAAACTTATTCTCTTTAATTAGTCGCGATCCATACCCATGTATTGCAGCACGAAGTAGATAAGGAGTGTGATTGAGCTTATCGCAGCAACCACATAAGTCATCGCTGCCCACTTCAACGCATCTTGAGCCATATCATATTCGGCAGGAGAAACAATGTTTCTTGTTTTCACCCACGCAAGAGCTCTGCGGCTCGCATCGAATTCAACTGGAAGAGTTACCAGCGAGAACAATGCGAATACGCCATAACATGCGATCACGATCAGGATCAAAGTAGACCATGGCAGGATGTGGAGAAATCCACCGCCAAGGATCGACAGCCAGAAGATCGCATTCATGATCTGGGTGCTGATGTTCTGAACCGGCACCATTGCACTGCGGAAGCCAAGCATTGCATATGCCTGCGCATGCTGTACAGCGTGGCCACATTCGTGCGCGGCAACAGCAGTAGCCGCCGCGTTACGACCGTGGAACACCTCGGTACTCAGGTTAACTGTTTTCGTTGCAGGATTGTAGTGGTCGGTAAGCTGGCCTTCCACGCTTGTTACCTGCACATCGCGAATACCATTATCGGCAAGCATCAGGCGAGCCACCTCAGCACCTGTTAGATCGCGCGTAAGATGTGTCTCAGAATACTGTCTGAATTTACTCTTCAAACGACTCTGCACGAGCCATCCGATTAGCATAAAGAAACCACCAATGATAAGAGCCATTTTTATTTATTTTTTTAGAGTGTTTTACGTTTTCTTGATCTTTTCGATCACCTTCGAAGTTGAATAACCTGTAACAAAATCAATGGTTTTCACTTCGCCTCCCGCTTTCTTCACAACATCCGCGCCAACGATATTCTCTGCCAAATAGTCACTGCCCTTTACAAGCACGTCTGGCACCAGCGCAGAAATGAGGTCTTTCGGCGTATCCTCATCGAAAAGTACAACCATGTCGACGAAGCCTAATGAAGATATGACGCGCGCGCGGGATTTTTCGTCTTGAACCGGCCTGTCGGGGCCTTTATACCGGCTGACCGACGAGTCCGTATTAAGGCCAACGATCAGGCGATCGCCAAGGTTCCGGGCCTTTTCCAGGTAATCGACGTGCCCCAGGTGAAGGATATCGAAACAGCCATTGGTAAACACCACGCGCTCGCCTTTCGACTTCCATTCGGCCACCTTCTTTTTGGCGTCGGCAACTACTCTGATTTTATCTGATGATTTCTCCGGATGAGCCATAAGCTGATCAGTAAAGATACGAACCCAAAAAATGCCAGCACAAGCGTTTGCCATGCGTGGAAGATGAACACGAACGCAACGGCATCCGCGCGATTCATCGCGTAAAGCGAAACGAGACCCATCGGCAACAGGAGATGGTACGAGCCTGCGCCACCAGGCAGCGGTGCAGCCATAGCGATGGCTCCGATAGCAAAGATCGTCAGTACCGCGCGAACGCCTAAATGTGCCGTTTCCTCGAAGGCAAACATCACGGAATAGCTCATCAAAAAGTAAAGTCCCCAAATAATGATCGAGTAAGCGATGAAGAGCCATTTGTTCTTAAGCCTGAAGACCGCGAGAAATCCTTCCTTGAAACCATTCAGCAATTTTCTCAACCGCGGGTTGTTGCGAAGCAGGTAGATCGTGAGCACCATCGCTACAACGACAACGAGCACAATGATCATCAGCGGAGAAACTTTCCACTCGGTTCCACCGCCACCGATATTGAGGGAGCTCATGAATACCTCGAGCTTATCCCACTCAACTACGAACGAAATGAAGACCAGCGTCAACATGCAAAGCACATCGACCAATCGTTCTACCACTACAGTTCCAAACGAAACTTCGACTGGAGTTTTTTCGAGCTGAAATAAATTATAGCAACGCGACACTTCACCACCGCGTGGTATTGCGAGATTCACGAGATATCCGACCATCACCGAAAGAAAACTATTCGAATATGTTCCCTTATGACCGCTTGGCTCCAACAACATCCTCCATCTCTCGGCGCGAAACATGTGGCTGATCATTAACAGCGCACCCATCAGCAACAAGTAACTTTTGTTCGATTTGGTCCATGCCGTCCAGATCATTTCGCTGCCTGCATTTATTCCGCGTAGCGACAACCAAACAAGCAGAACCGTAATGCCGATGGTTACTATGTATTGGAGTGCTGATTTTAGCTTCGGATTCATATAAACATGTTGTCGATCAATCTTACGGGTCCCACAAAACAGGCGGTCAGCAAAATACCTTTTTTGATGTCGACATCCGTCGTGTTTGTTAAATCGTCCTTATTGGCAAGCTCAAAATACTCCAATTGAAGATCCGGGGTCTTATAAAACTTTTCAATAACGTTATTCTGTACTTCGTTCCATCGGGCGCCGGCCAGCAACTGTGATCTTGCATACGAGAGGCTTTCCTGGAGGATCGCTGCTCTTTTCCTTTCGGCATCCGACAGGCGTTGGTTGCGCGACGACATCGCCAGCCCATTGGCTTCACGAACAATAGGCACGCCGTTTATCTTGATGTTGAACTTCAGCTCTTCTACAAGTCTTGAGACGATCTGAAGCTGCTGATAGTCTTTCAGGCCAAAGAAAGCCTCGTCGGCTTCCACGATGTGAAACAGCTTGCTGACTACAGTCGCCACGCCGCTGAAATGACCAGGTCGGAATTTACCTTCCAGCACTTTGTCCAGGTTGCCGAAGTCGAACTTGATTGTCGACGGCCGCTCATACATGGAAGGTGTTTCCGGGGCGAAAAGGATATCGCACCCGGCCGATTCCAGCATGGCTATATCTTTTTCTATCGTCCGGGGATACTTTTTGAGGTCTTCGGGGTTATTGAACTGAGTGGGATTGACGTAGAGGCTGCAGACGGTAAGTCTGGTGGCCGCTTTGGAGGCGTGGATCAGTGATAGATGCCCTTCGTGGAGGGCTCCCATAGTGGGCACAAGCCCTACCGAAAACCCGTCCTTTTTTTTCTGCTGTAAATGATGCTTGAGAGGGCTTATTTCCTTGAAAATCTTCATTTCCAGCGTTTTTTGAGGGCCGTTAATATAAGGCCTTACATTTGAAACTTAGTTGAATAAGGGGCGGATTTTCCGTATTTTTGTGGCTCGATTTTTCTTTCCCCTAAAAAAATAAGCATATGTCAAAGATTCGTATCCTGTATGTGGCCAGCGAAATAAATCCTTTTCTGCAAACAACTGAAGTTTCCGATTTCGTAAGGAAATTACCCCAGGCGATGCAGGAAAAAGGGATGGAAATTCGCATTCTGGTCCCCAGGTTTGGCTTGATCAATGAGAGGAAGAACAGGTTACATGAGGTGGTGAGGTTGTCGGGTATCAACATTGCTGTTGGAGAGGAAGAAAAGCCCCTGATTATTAAGGTGGCATCTATTCCCAATGCAAAGCTCCAGGTTTACTTTATCGATAACGAAGACTATTTCCATCGTAAATCGGTCTTCCATGACAAGGAAAATAACTTCTATGAGGACAACGACGAGCGCGCGATCTTCTTCTGTAAAGGAGTGATCGAGACCGTCCGTAAACTAGGCTGGGCTCCTGATATCGTTCATTGCAACGACTGGATCACAAGCTTTATTCCGCTGTATCTCAAAACAACTTACAAGAACGATCCGCTGTTCAAAAACACGAAGACCGTTTTCACGATCTACAACAACAGCTTCAATCACAAGTTCAAGGGCGACCTTATGGGCAAAGTGAAGATGATCGACGTTGAAGATAACATGCTCGGCCACCTGAAGACCGGCGACTACGAAGGCTTTATCAAGCTCGGCGCTCAATGGTCGGATGTAGTTTCCGTTGCCGGCGACAATAAAAAGCTCGAAGGACTAGTTAAGAAAATAAAGGATAAGAAAGTTGAGACCATTGAGAAGGACGATAACTATACTGAATCGTTTTACAATCTCTATAACGAACTGGTTGGTTAAGCCACGGCTCTGTTTCTGGGCTCTCAGCTTACTGGTCCTTCTTTCATGCAACGACGATCTGGGAACGGTTGGGTTTAAAAATCCCAACCGCGACTTCGAAGTTGTTGCTAAAGATTTCATCATCCCCACGACCATGTTCGTGACGGACTCCTTAAGTACCAGCACAGGGAATATTGAGAACAGCACCAGGGGTATCTTTCCCATGCCCGATGCAAGAATATTGGTCGGCAGCATAGACGATCCCATCTTTGGTAAATCTACTGCCGTAGCTTATGCTCAATACTCTCCTTCAAGTTACCCAACCATCAACGACAGCGCGATCTACGATGGCGTAGATCTCACAATGATATTCGATTATTACTGGGTCGGGAACTCAACGTCATCCACACAGAAGTTCCAGGTATACGAAGTAACCGACAGTATTCTTTCCTACCTGCAACACTACAATTATGAGTCTACTCCCTACGGAGCCCTGCTCGGAGAAAAGGACTACGTGGTAAACCCGGCAGCTTTTGATCAAAGTATACTTGACAACAGCGACCTCGTTTCCGAGAACAACATCATCGATAGCTTGACCATCAAGATGGATGACACCTTCGGCCACAGGTTGCTTGCTGCTGCGATGGACAGCGTTGGTGACGCCGATTATGACTTTCTGAGGTTCCGAAAATTCCGCAGGAAATTCCAGGGACTCGCATTCGTATCACCTAACTCGGATAAGATCGTTGGATTTGATCCCGATCACGTTAAGTCGCGCATGACTTTGAAGTATCATGTTATAAAGCCTTCGGATACGCTCTATTATAAAGTCAACTTCCTGTTCACACCTCCGAACCAGGCGGTAAGTACCGGCGAGTACATTACGTACACGCAGATAACCACCGATCGCTCGGGAACCCCATTATCAGGCTTGCCTTCGAAATATGTCGACTACATTCCTTCCGATGGGATGAGATATCTCCAGGCCGGAACGAATCTTTCCGTTAAGCTGGATTTTTCGGAGGTGTATAACCATTTCAAAAGTCTAGCCAACAAGGCCCTTAGCGTCGCCGAGCTTAGGATCGAATCCGATTACCAGGCATTGGCTCCCAAAAGCTTTAAGCTGCGGGCGCTGAGACCGAACAATCGCGAAATGAGGTCGACGAAGCAATACACCGATGCAGCCGACGATACGTATGACGACTACGATCCGGAATTTATCAGCAAGCACGCTATTGTTTCTGGCACTGCTCTACGGCCATATTACCGGGTCGACGTTACCGGCGATGACGGTAAGGAGCTTAGCCTCTTAAATCAAAAAACTACGGACAAGACTGTGTATGCCGGTAAGCTCACAAACTTCCTGCAGACAGAATTGTCGTTAAGCGAAACTGACTTTCTGCGATATTATGCACTGGTCCCTCAAGTGCCTGATAACGCACGGGGACTTAATGGATTTTATTTTCCAGCTGACAAGATCAAGCTGACTATCTATTATACGACCCCGAAGACGACGAACTAAGTTTGTCAATTCAGATCTGTTCACTATAATTTTTAAGCTATGTGCGGAATTGTTGCGTACGTCGGACCACGCAAGGCCCCCGATGTGATCATTAAAGGATTGAAAAGACTCGAGTATCGCGGGTATGACAGCGCAGGTATCGCGGTGATGAATAAGGGCCTGACCGTCTTTAAGAAGAAGGGAAAAGTTTCGGAGCTCGAGTCGTTCGTCAAAGGCAAGAACCTCGACAGCCACATCGGTATGGGACATACCCGTTGGGCAACACACGGCGCCCCCAACGACGAGAATGCTCACCCGCACTATTCGGCCAGCGGCAAGCTTGCTATCATTCACAATGGCATTATCGAGAATTACGCTTCGCTGAAACAGGATCTGTTAAATAAAGGACATCGCTTTTTAAGCGAAACAGATACCGAAGTCTTTATTCACTTTGTGGAGGACATCCAGGAGAAAGAAAATTGCGCGCTTGAAGAGGCCGTCAGGCTTGCGTTGACGAAAGTTGTTGGTGCCTACGCGATCGTTGTAATGTCGAGCGAGAATCCCAATAAGCTTATTGCTGCAAGAAAGGGAAGCCCACTGGTTGTCGGTATCGGTAAGGGTGAATTCTTTATGGCCTCGGATGCAACGCCGATAATTGAGTATACAAGTGAGGTCGTATACCTGAACGACCAAGAGATAGCGATCGTGGACAACGGTAAGCTGTCGATCAAGAGCACATCGAATCTTCCATTAACACCGTACATACAAACAGTAGATCTCGCACTGGAAGCTATCGAGAAAGGTGGCTTCGAACATTTCATGATGAAGGAGATCTTCGAGCAACCGCGGTCGATACAGGATTGTTTGCGTGGTCGCCTTGATGCGGAGACCGGCAGGCTTGTGCTTGGCGGCTTGCGCGAATATGTTACGAAGCTTGTGAATGCCGACCGCATTCTGATCGTTGCATGTGGTACTTCGTGGCATGCGGGTCTCGTTGCCGAGTATTTCTTTGAAGAATTTTGCAGGATACCGGTGGAAGTTGAATATGCGTCGGAGTTCAGGTATCGAAACCCGATCATTCGCGAAGGCGATGTGCTGATAGCGATATCTCAATCGGGAGAGACAGCCGATACGCTTGCTGCGATCGAGTTGGCAAAGTCGAAAGGTGCGATCATCGTGGGTGTTTGCAACGTTGTTGGTTCCTCGATACCGCGCGCTACTCATGCCGGGGCTTATACACACGCCGGACCAGAGATCGGTGTTGCGAGTACGAAAGCGTTTACAGCGCAGCTTACTGTTCTTAATATGATAGCGCTGATCGTCGCGAATAAGCGCGGAACGATCACCGAGCAGAAATTTCATGAGATGCTTGTCGAGTTGGAGAACATTCCTTCGAAAGTGGAGAAGGCGTTGATGCTGAACGATCAGATCAAAGAGATCGCAGCCGAATTCAAAGACTCAAGGAATTTCATTTACCTCGGTCGCGGCTACAATTTCCCTGTAGCACTCGAGGGTGCATTGAAACTTAAGGAGATCTCTTACATACACGCCGAAGGATACCCTGCTGCCGAAATGAAGCACGGTCCCATTGCGCTTATCGACGAAGAAATGCCGGTAGTTTTTATTGCGACCAAAGATGGCTCGTACGATAAAGTAGTTTCAAACATCCAGGAAGTAAAGGCGAGGAAGGGCAAGGTTATTTCGATCGTTACAGAAGGCGATTCGCTGATACCGAAGATGTCGGACTACGTGGTTGAGATCCCGGCAACGCCCGATGCGCTTACGCCGATGGTTGCCGTAATACCGTTGCAGTTGCTTTCATATCATATTGCCGTGATGAGAGGATGCAACGTGGATCAACCAAGAAATCTGGCGAAGAGTGTGACGGTTGAATGATTGCTTCTTCTTAACAGGACCGGGAAAACAGGCTGAAGGTGTGTTGCGTCGTAGCCTGGTGCGGGATCACGCTAATCCTTAGAATTGATAATTCGAGTACATTGCCGCTTCCAAAGAAACAGACTCAATGGAACGACGCACGTTCATTCAGACCTCCGCTTCAACAGTTGCGGGTCTTGCCTTCGCGAACTTAAATGCCTGGGGACTTCCGCCAGTTGATCCGATCCTTGTAAAGAAATTGGACCTCGCATGGGTCAGGTCTCTTTACCTGCGTGGGAATCCTACCACATACCTGAAATCCAAAAATGAACTCCAGTACATCGGCATGCCGGTAGGTGGAATTATGTGCGGCATGGTGTACCTGGGCGGCGACGGACGACTTTGGCTGTGGGACGTATTCAATAAAAACCAAAGCGGCGTTGTCTATAAAAACATTCCCTGGCACGAAAAGATACAGTTCAACTTCGATTATGTAAGACCGTTCGATGGGGCAAACTATGTTGAGCCCGTAAAAGACGTGAGGCCAATCGACCAGGGGTTTTCTATAAAGATCAATGGCGTTGAAAGAAAATTGATCGACGCCGATGAGATCAAATTTGAAGCGACATATCCGGTTGCGACTGTAACCTATCTCTTCAAAGAAGTCACAGTTACCCTAAAAGCTTATTCACCTTTTATTCCTTTAAATGCAGATGATTCTGCATTGCCCGCGACCATTCTTTCGTATTCGATTGAAAGCAAAACCGCTGCGGCCGTTGAGCTCGTCGGGTGGTTCGAGAATAAAGCGGCCATATATAGCGCGAATGATGCCGAATATTATCGTGTTAACGAGAAGACCGGCGACGGAGTATTCATGTATGCCAAAAGTCATAATTGGGCAGACGAAACTTTCTGGAATGCGCCCGACTATGGGAATTTTTGTTTCGCATCGTTGAACGACAACGATAAGATTGAAGACAAGCCTTTAGCGAAGATCACCTCAGCTTTTAACCTCGAACCTGGATCAAGAAAAGAGCTCAACTACATTATTGCCTGGTACTTCCCCAATCTTACTTTCGAAAAGATCAAGAACGAAGGCGGTCGCCACTACAAGAAGCGATTCAAGTCATCAGTTGAAGTTGTAAAGTATATCCGCGACAATTTCAAGAGACTATCGGAACAAACATTGCTGTGGGCCGACACCTGGTATAACGAAAGCACACTGCCGCATTGGTTCCTCGAACGAACATTCCTCAACATCTCTACGCTTGCGACGACGACATGTCATTGGTTTGAGTCGGGACGGTTTTATGCATGGGAAGGCATCGGCAGTTGCCCCGGAACATGCAACCACGTATGGCAATATGCGCAGGCTGTCGGAAGGATCTTCCCGGCTCTCGAACGAGACACCCGTGAACGAGTAGACCTCGGCGTCGGATTTTATGATGATGGGCACATCGGTTTCAGAGCAGAGTACGATACATCACCGGCCATAGATGGACAAGCCGGTCGCATCCTCGAGATCTATCGCGAACATCAAACGAGCACCAACAGCGACTTCCTTAACCGCGTATGGCCGAAGACGAAGAAAGCGATCGAGTATCTTCTAAAACAGGACACGAACAACGATGGCATGACCGACACGAAGCTCGAGAACACACTCGATGCCAAATGGCCCGGAGAGATCGCGTGGATAGTCGGACTTTCAATGGCTGCTGTGAAGGCTTCGGAGCTTATGGCGATTGAAGCAGGTGACACAGAAATGGCCGCGCGTTGCCACGACTATGTTACCAGGGGCAAAGCAAACATGGAGAAGCTTCTCTTCAATGGAGAATATTTTATTCATCGCCCCGATGCGGTGAAAGGTCGCGATGGAGTTCTGGGTTCATACAATACTTGTCACATCGACCAGGTATATGGACAAAGCTGGGCATTCCAGGTCGGCATCAAAGACCGGATCATCGACAAACAAAAGACGCTCTCGGCATTAAAGGCACTCTGGAAATATAATTTCACGACGGATGTTGGTCCTTATTTGGCGGAGCATCATGGGGGTCGACCCTACGCATTGCCTGGCGAAGGCGGAATGATCATGAACACCAATCCGAAGAATGAAGAAGTTCCCTATGGTGTAAAAGATGCATGGCAGGTAACGTACTTTCATGAATGCATGAGCGGCTTCGAACATCAGGTGGCTTCGCATATGATGGCCGAAGGAATGATAGAGGAGTCGTTGATACTCACCAGGACTATTCACGATCGTTACTCGGCTGCGAAAAGAAATCCGTTCAATGAAGTAGAATGCAGCGACCACTACGCACGGGCGATGGCCAGCTACGGAACATTTATAACTGCATGCGGTTTCACTTATCACGGACCAAAACAAGAGATCGGCTTCGCACCTAAGCTTACTCCCGACAACTTCAAGGCTGCGTTCACAGCGGCAGAAGGTTGGGGCACATACTCACAGGTAAAAAAAGGAAAAGATCTTGAATGCACGATCGACGTGAAGTGGGGTAAGCTGGTTGTGAAAACAATCAATGTCGAGAAAGGCGGTAAGCCAAAGAAGGTCGACCTGCCTTCGATTGCGGAAATAACTCCTGGTCATCCCCTGAAGATCACTGTATAACTTTTCGACTAACGTTCTGTTCTGCTCGACCCATCGGCCTTGGAGTTAACAACTTGTTAGGAAGGATGCGTGTTAATTTCACACAATGATTTCTCACGGAAAACACAGAAAGCACGGAATGTGCATGTTAAGTTTCCGTGGCTTCCGTGCATTCCGTGAGAAACAAAGCAAAAAAGCCGGAAGTATGCCCGAATAACCGTCTACCAAATTTGGGCGGATAGTACTGGATTTGAGCCTATTATGTCTCAATTTTGCGGACGTTTTTCGAGACTTTTTGTAGGCTTTAATTTAACGGTACTCCGCACGTCGGAGGTTATTTTCTCAGTATTCAAGTATGCGTGTAACTGTTTTATTACTCATCACATTGATGTTCCTGGAAGGCTGTAAAGACAAGGCAGGAGGAGCTGGACCCCAGGCAGGCAACGGCGGCGCCAACAGGCAGCGTGGACCTATGGTCGTCGAAGGCTTTTTGGTTGAGACCAGTGAGGTTAGCGAAGCCGTTGAGGTTCCGGGCTCGTTGCTTCCCGCCGAGGAAACTCAAATAAGAGCAGAGGTTAGCGGACGCATCGTTCAGCTGAATATTCCTGAGGGTGGAATTGTTCCCAAGGGCGCAGTGCTCGTAAAACTTTTCGACCAGGATCTGCAGGCATCTTTGCGAAAACTTGAAGTCCAATTACAGATCGCGCAAAAAACTGAGGAACGTCAGAAGGAACTTCTGGCAATCAATGGTATCAGTCAGCAAGATTACGACCTGGCTACGTTGAACGTCGACAACCTGAAGGCCGATATCGAATCTGTAAAGATCGCGATATCTAAAACCGAGATCCGCGCTCCTTACGAAGGACAAGTTGGTCTTCGCAATGTGAGCCTTGGAAGTTACCTCGGTCAAACCGACATCGTTACTACGCTTCGCGATGTTAACCAGCTCAAGCTCGACTTCTTTGTTCCGGAGAAATACGCCAAAGCGATCAACAAGGGTTATACAGTAAGATTCCGTGTGGATGGAGGGAGAAAAGATCACGTTGGTACTGTGATTGCAACAGAAGGAAACGTGAATCAAACAACAAGAACGTTGCGCATAAAAGCGATCGTAAAAGACAAAGATCAGGAACTGGTTCCCGGGGCGTTTGTGAAAGTGAACCTTCAGCTGGGAGAGACCAACGATGCATTGATGATCCCAACACAAGCGGTGATCCCGACGGCGCGTAACAAACAAGTGATCCTGCTTCGCAAAGACAGTGCAATATTCAGTATAGTGGAGACAGGCATTCGTGATTCGGCTTACGTGCAGATCAATAGTGGGCTTAAGAAGGGCGACACTGTGATCACAACAGGCCTGATGGCGATACGCCCGTCGCAGAAATTGAAAATCGGAAAGCTAACCAGGGTTCCGAAGTCTTAAACTTTAAAGGACAGGTATGAATATTTCGGAGTTAAGTATCAGGCGCCCGGTCATGACATTCGTCATGAACATTGTGTTGTTGTTGTTTGGAGCGATTGGTTTTAGTTACCTGGGCGTCCGCGACTACCCGGCGATCGACCCGCCCAACATCAACGTAAGCACAACCTATAACGGCGCTAATGCCGATATCATTGAATCGCAGATCACTGAACCACTGGAGAAGTCGATCAACGGTATTGCGGGTATTAAAAACATCACGTCGAACTCGAGTGTCGGCAGTTCAAATATCAATATCGAGTTCGAGCTCGGTGTGGATATGGAGACTGCTGCTAACGACGTTCGCGATAAAGTGTCGCAAGCTCAACGCCAGTTACCGCAAGACCTAACGGCACCGCCGGTTGTTTCGAAGGCCGACGCCAACTCCGATAACATTATCAGTATGACGGTGCAGAGTAACCTGAAAAACTCTCTTCAGCTTACTGAGTATGCTAATAACGTGTTGGTCGAAAGACTTCAGACCATCCCGGGCGTCAGCGCCGTACAGATAATGGGCGAGAAAAAATATGCGATGCGTATCTGGCTCGACCCTTCGAAGCTGAGTGCTTATAATCTCACCGCACTTGATGTGCAGGCTGCTCTTAATCGCGAGAACGTGGAGCTTCCTTCGGGAAAGATCACCGGCGATGCGACCGAGCTTACGGTGCGCACGTTTGGTCGCCTGTATACAGAAGAAGAGTTCAACGATGTTATCGTGAAATCGGATGTGCTCACGGGGAACATCCGCATAAAAGATATCGGCCAGGCAATGCTCGGTCCGGAGAATGAAGAGTCTATCCTTCGCGAGAGTCGTGTTCCGATGATCGCACTTGGTATTATTCCATTGCCGGGAGCAAACTATGTTTCGATAGCAGACGAGTTCTACAAACGTCTCGAGCAGATCAAAACAGAGATGCCGCCCGATATCAAGCTCGATGTATCGACAGACCAAACAAGGTTCATCAAGCGATCGATATCCGAAGTAGAGGAGACACTCGTATTGTCGTTCATCCTGGTGGTGTTGATCATCTATTTGTTCTTCCGCGATTTCCTGATTGCGATCCGTCCGCTTATAGATATACCGGTGTCGCTCGTCGCTTCTTTCTTTATCATGTATCTCTGCGGTTTCTCCATCAACGTGCTTACTATGCTCGGTATCGTACTGGCAACCGGCCTTGTTGTGGACGACGGTATTGTGGTAACGGAGAACATTTATAAAAAGCTTGAGGGCGGTATGAATAAATACCGCGCCGCAAAAGAAGGATCGAAAGAGATCTTCTTCGCGGTAATCTCCACGTCCATCACACTGGCGGTTGTGTTCCTGCCCGTGGTATTCTTGCCAGGTTTCGTAGGGCGATTGTTCCGTGAGTTCGGTATCGTGGTGGCAGGAGCGGTGTTGATCTCGGCATTTGTGTCGCTGACATTGACTCCCGTGTTGAGCGTGAAGCTTACACGCAGCAATCACAAGCATTCAAAATTTTATTATTGGTCTGAGCCATTCTTCACTGGAATGGAGAACGGTTACCGCAGGTTGCTCTCCGGTTTTATGCGCCTGCGCTGGCTGGCGTTTGTGATAGTTTTTGTTGCCCTTGGCCTCACCTACTTGATCGCTACCAATATCCAGCAGGAGCTTGCTCCCATTGAAGACAGGAGCCAGTTCCGATTGATGGTTACAGCGCCGGAGGGAACAGCATTCGATTACATGGACGCGTACATAGATAGGCTTACGAAGCTCGTGATGGACTCTGTGCCGGAATACCAGACGATCATTGCGAGCACCGCGGGTGGTCGCGGCGGCTGGGGTGGATCAAATAGCGGTTTTGCACGTGTGAACCTTGTGGATCCTAAGGACCGAACTAGATCGCAGGAAGAGATCGTTAACTCACTACAGAAATCGTTGCCTGCATTTCCCGATGGACGAGTATTTATCCAGCAGGAGCAGACCATACAAATGAACCGTCGCGGTGGACAGCCCGTGCAGTTTGTTATCCAGAACAACAACTTCGACAAGTTGAAAGCCGTGATCCCGAAGTTTTTGGAGAAGGCGAATGAAAGCGGAGTGCTGCAAAACGTGGATGTCGATCTGAAATTCAATAAGCCTGAGTTACTTGTAAAGATCAATAGACTGAAAGCGACGCAGCTTGGTATTAGCGTGCAGGACATCTCACAGACCTTACAATTGGCATACAGTAATCTTCGTTTCGGCTATTTCACCAAAGAAGGAAAGCAGTACCAGGTGATTGGCCAGGTTGCAAGAAGTGATCGCGACGATCCGGATGACTTGAAGCGACTTTATGTTCGCACGAATACCGGTCAACTTGTTTCGATCGACAACGTTGTGACTACGGAAGAGTCGGCAACGCCTCCTTCTCTTTATCACTTCAACAGATTCAAGGCGGCAACGATCTCTGCATCGCCGGCAGCCGGAAAGACCATCGGTGATGGCATCAATGCGATGCGTTCCATTGCGGATGAATTACTGGATGAATCGTTTAATACAGCGCTTGCTGGTTCATCGCGCGACTTTGCAGAGAGCTCCGGCAATACTTCGTTTGCCTTTATCCTTGCGTTGGTGCTTATTTATCTCGTGCTCGCGGCTCAATTCGAAAGCTTTGTTGATCCGTTGACGATCATGTTCACAGTACCGCTTGCTATTTGCGGAGCGTTTATCTCGCTGTGGGCGTTTGGACTCACCATCAATATCTTCTCACAGATCGGTATGATCATGCTTATTGGTCTCGTTACGAAGAACGGTATTCTTATCGTTGAGTTCGCGAATCAGAAACGAGAAGAGGGCCTCTCGAAGATCGAGGCCGTGATCGAAGCATCGCGGATGCGTCTGCGTCCGATTCTTATGACCAGTTTGGCTATGGCCCTGGGCTCGTTACCACTCGCATTGTCGTTGGGCGATGCATCTACCAGTCGCGTGCCGCTTGGCGTTGTGATTGTGGGTGGCGTTATGTTTTCATTGGTGCTTACACTTTTTGTGATACCGGCAATCTATTCGTACTTGTCTCGTCAGCGTAAACATTTAGCCGACCAGATGGACGAACCGGTAGGGACACCTGCGAAGGAACTTGCGTATGAACATTAAACGAGTATTTTTTTTAGCATTAATAGCATCGGGGTTTGAAGCAGCGGCCCAGCAAAAGCTGGAGGTGCAGGATGTTGTCGTATTGGCTCTCGAGAAGAGCTTCGATGTGCAGCTTTCCCGAAACACCCTGGCTTCGAGCGCAAACGACGCGCGCAACGCGAAGGGACTGTTCCTCCCGGATGTTACTTTGAACGGCGGCAGAACATGGACACGGCAAGACTCGAAGCAGACGCTTGCTGATAATTCTGAGAGGGATGTTTCGAACATCAAGCAAAATACATTTAACCCTTCGGCACAGCTTACATGGACGATCTTCGATGGACTGAAAATGTTCGCGACCTATAATCAGTTACAGGAAGTCGCTGGTGTGAACGAGGTATTGCTGAAGAACCAGATGGCCAATACGATGGCAACGGTGATCAACAACTACTACAGCGTAGTGGCACAGAAGCAGCAACTGAGGGTATACAACGAACAGGTATTGGTGAGCGAAGAGCGCATCAAGCTTGCTGAGAGAAAATTGCAGGTTGGTTCTGGTGTTAAAACAGAATTGCTGCAGGCAAAGCTCGATCAGAATGCCTTTAAGACATCGGCGCTGCAACAAGAAGCCACAATAATCCAGACGAAAGCCGACTTGAATACCATATCAGGTAACTCTTTGCCAAATGAGTTCGAAGTTTCCGATACCATTCCCCTGAACCTCGATCTTACTATAGATGAGATCTTCGAAGGCCTGGAAGCAACAAACCCCACGTTGATCGCTGCGCGTGGCAACATCGAAGTGGCGAAATACAATATCAAAGCGCGAAGGGGTGATCGCTTCCCGATCATCAACTTTGTAACGAACTACAACCTGAACCGAAACGAGAGCAACCAGGCACAGAACCAGTTCTCGCCCATCGCAACGAGGACCAACGGGTACACATACGGTCTTACAGCACAGTGGTTCCTTCTGAACAACCTTGTTATCACCAATGCGCTGCAATTGGCAAAGATCAATCTCGACCGCCAGGAGATCGTTTACGAGCAACAGAAGGCAATAGCTTTCAACGGCGTTCGTATCGCCTACGCCAATTACGACAACGCCCGCAAGACCCTCGCTATCGAAGAAGAGAACATCCAACTGGCCCGCGAAAATGTTTCAATTCTGTTAGAGACTTTTAAGCGCGGAGCCACTACCTTTATCGAGCTTCGGACGGCACAACAAAGTATGGTAGACGCATACAACCGCCTGACAACCGCGCGATATAATGCAAAGGTTTCAGAAACGGAATTGTTGAGGTTGAAAGGAGCGCTTTTAAGGTAGATTGATCATTAACCATTGACGATTTCTAATTGATCATTGCAATGGTAAATTGATCAATGCAATGAACAATCGTCAATCGTTAATGAACAATGATCAATCTTTTATGGACAAAAAAGTAATCTTCTCCCCCGACGCCCCTGCACCCATTGGTCCTTACAGTCAAGCAGTTTTAACCGGCAACATGATTTTTATCTCGGGCCAGATCGCTATCGACCAGGCCAGCGGAAAGTTTGTTAATGCAAACATTAAAGAAGAAGCCGGGCAGGTGATGAAGAACATTGAAGTGATCTTAAAAGCCGCGGGGCTGTCGTTCCAGAATGTTGTGAAGAGCACCATCTTCTTGAAGAACATGGGTGATTTTCCACAGGTGAATGAAGTGTATGGATCGTACTTCAAGGAACTTCCTCCCGCACGCGAAACGGTGGAGGTGAGCAAGCTGCCGAAAGAAGCGAACGTAGAGATCTCCTGCATCGCCGTGAAGTGATCTTTCCCGCCATCACCGAGACCATAGTTCTGCCGCTCACGACCGATGAGGTGGAGCGGAGGATAGGGGAGGGAATAAAAAACGGAAATTTTATTGGTGTGGTCGGCCGGGGAAGCTTTAGCCTCTCAGCCAATGTTGTCCGTCCACCGCAGTTCCAGCCGAAGACCGTTGGCCGGATCGAGGGGTCGTCGCGAGGCAGTATGATCTTCGTTAGCTACGAATTGTTTCCCGGAACGAAGGTGCTTATGGCTGTGGTATCGATCGTTATGTTGGCGATCTGTGTGGGCGTCGCGATCGAACGATCGGCTCCGTATTATCCTCTTTATGCGATTGGCCTTGCGTTGGTTCTACGAACGGTAGCCATGTCGAATATCCGCCTCCACAGAACGCCCGTGAGGCAGAATCTTCTCGATATTCTCTCGTAAATTGCCCCTCCATTAGAAAAGAAATGCAGGAAGTTCGTGTCAGGTTTGCTCCAAGTCCCACCGGTGCTTTGCACATCGGGGGCGTGCGTACAGCGCTTTATAATTACTTGTTGGCCAGGAAGCACAAGGGAACGATGATCCTTCGTATCGAGGATACGGATCAAAATCGTTTTGTCCCTGGTGCCGAAGAGTTTATCATCAATTCCCTGAACTGGGTAGGCATAAAGATCGATGAAGGTTTAAAGGATGGTGTGCTCGATCCTAACTACAGGCAATCGAATCGAAAGGCTTTCTATAAACAGTATGTGGATCAGCTGGTGAAGGATGGATACGCATATTATGCTTTCGATACACCCGAAGAGTTAGAGGCACAGCGCAAATCAAACCCCGCTTTCCAGTACGACGCCAATTCGAGAATGAAGTTGAGCAACTCATTAGCGGATCCTGGCCGGGAGATCAAAGCCCCTTATGTGATCAGGTTTAAAACTCCCGCAAATACGACGGTTGTGGTGAACGATCTTATTCGAGGCGAGGTGACATTTAATACATCGCAGGTCGATGACAAGGTGTTGATGAAATCCGACGGCATGCCTACATATCATTTGGCGAACGTCGTCGACGATCATCTCATGAAGATCAGTCACGTTATTCGTGGTGAGGAATGGTTGCCTTCGGCACCATTGCACGTCTTGTTGTATAAATTCCTTGGATGGGAAGATACCATGCCGCGTTTTGCACACCTGCCATTGCTATTGAAGCCCGATGGCAATGGAAAGCTCAGTAAGCGCGATGCGGACAAAGCAGGCTTTCCGATCTTCCCTTTGACCTGGAAAGATCCAAATACCAACGAGGTCGCGATCGGTTATCGTGAGGCAGGTTATTTACCCGAGGCCATCGTCAATTTCCTGGCGTTGCTTGGATGGAATCCCGGTACCGAGCAGGAGATCTTCTCGATGGAGGAACTGATCGAAGCGTTTACAATTGAAAGGATCGGCAAGGCCGGTGCGAAGTTTGATATATTAAAGGCGCAGTGGTTTAATCAACAGTATATTAAAAAGCGAGTACCGGAGATGGTGAACTTTTTGATGAAGAAGCTGGACGAAGAAAAGGTCGCCTACACAAAAGAGAAAGTTGAAAAGATCGTTGAGGCGTTGAAGGAGCGCGTTACATTTCCAAAAGACTTTTGGGAACAAGGAAAGTTTTTCTTTCAAAGGCCAGAGAGCAAGGAGAAGCTGAACGATGCTTTCGCGCAGAAATTTTCGGAACTTCTGGAAAAACAGCAGCCTGTTGCTGCGGCGAGCTTCAAGGCGGCTGTTGAACAGGCAGCATCCGAAGCCGGTGTGAAGTCGGGACAAATGATGAAGCCGCTTCGAATCTCTTTAACAGGCGGAACAACTGGGCCTGATCTGATGATGACAATGGAAATACTCGGGGCGGATGAAGTCCAGAAGAGAATATCCAATATCCAATAACCAACAACCATTTTTGGTATGGCAAAGAAGGAAAACAAAAAGAAAGATAAACCCGAGCCCAAGGCAAAGGTTCATCAAGATCTCTCTGGCTTCGAAGTTTCTATCAACGAATTCGGCGAGATCAAAGGCAACATGAACATCGAAAAGATCAACGAGTTCCTGAACAAGAACGTCGATGATAAAAAATTGTTGGAACGTGAAGACATCGAGGAGATAAAGAAAAAAGGACGACCAAAGAAAAAGGAGTAGAAGGTGAGAGTTTCTTTTTTATTCCTGTTGCTGCTCGTGAACGCAGCCTATTCACAGCAGTTAACTCCCGAACTAACAAACTACCAAAAAACCTCAACCTACGCCGATGTCGTGCGCTTCCTGGACGCGCAGAGATCCAACGACATCCGTGTCATTTCCATGGGCAAGAGTCTCGAAGGAAAAGAGATCCCCGTTGCCATTCTCTCCCATCCAATGGTAAGCTCCGCAGCCGAAGCAAAGCAGACCGGCAAACTCATCGTCTACATACAAGGTAATATCCATGCAGGTGAAGTCGAAGGAAAGGAAGTGGTGATGATGCAGATAAGGCAGATCTTAAATGAGAAACCGGGTTTACTAGATAACCTGATCATCTTGTTTACACCCATCTACAACACAGACAGCAACGACAAGATGGCGTTCGGTCGCCGTCCTTCGCAAGAGAACAGCCCGCCGGAAGTGGGCATTCGTGAGAATAGCCAGGGCCTGGATCTCAACCGCGATGGTATGAAGATGGAGGCCCTCGAAACGAATGGATTGTTCGGGATCATCAATGAATGGGACCCGCAGATCTTCGTAGACCTTCACACCACGAACGGAACATGGCATGGATGGGACCTAACGTGGGCCCCGAGCTATCATTATGCTGGCGACAAAGCGCCGTATGACTACACAGTGAAAATGCTAAAAGAGATCAGTAAAATCGTTCCGGCTAAATATGGAGTTGAGTTTGGTCCTTTTGGCGACTATGATCTCAACGAAGGCTGGCCGATAAAAAATTTCTTCACCTATAATCATCACCCGCGCTATCTCGTAAACCAGTTCGGGTTGAGAAATAGAATGGCGATCCTCAGCGAATCATTTGCTCATGAGCCGTTCAAGAACAGGATACATTCAACCAATGCTTTCGTTACTGAAATTCTTGAGTTTGCTTCATCGCATGCCAACGAGATCAAATCAGTAAACAAAGAAGCGGAGGAAAGGACCATTAAACAGGGACGTGTAACGAAGGGCGTTCGTTATACAATGGTCCCAAGTGAAGTTCTTTATAAAATGCCGACGTATAATTACGCACTCGACGAGACCACGAAGAAATACCGGCCGATAAAGACGACATCTACACTCGATACGGTGATCTACTATGGAGGTTTTAAGGCAAGCACCGAGAGCACGATGCCCTCAGGTTATGTTATTCCCGGCGAACTGATCTCGGTTGTCGAAAATCTTCGCAAACACGGAATTAAAGTCGAGCAACTTAAGAAACGCAAGACCTTCTCGGGCGATAGGTTCGAGGTAGAACGATACGAGACTGCCCAACGCAAGTTTGAAGGCCACCAGATGGCTCGCGCCAACGGAAAATTTGTAACCGCATCGAGACGCTTCAATAAGGGCGATTATGTGGTAGACCTCGCGCAACCGCTTGGCAATCTTGCGTTTTACCTGCTGGAACCCGAGTCCGACGACGGGCTGTTGACATGGAATTTTTTCGATGAAGCGATCGAAAAAGAAAAGAAAGAAAACAACCCAATCGAATATCCCGTTTTCCGATATTACACATCCAAATAACCCCTGCATTATGAATTCACACGAGATCGACTACCAGATCAAAGGAGAAAGCATTCAAATTGTAGAAGTAGAACTCGACCCGGGCGAGACAGTCATCGCCGAAGCGGGCGCAATGCTCTTCATGGACGATGGCATTCAGTTCGAAACAAAAATGGGCGACGGATCGAATCCAAAACAAGGATTGTTCGACAAGCTTCTTTCTGCTGGAAGTCGCATGCTTACCGGTGAGTCGCTTTTCATGACACACTTTACAAACCGTGGAAGCCGCAAAGCAAAAGTCGGATTCTCTGCCCCATATCCCGGCACCGTTATCCCGATCGATCTCAAAGGCCAACGCAACAACGAGATCATCGTACAGAAGGATGGTTTTCTCTGCGCCGCTTTTGGTACAAAACTCACGATGGTTTTCAACAAACGTATCGGTAGTGGTCTTGTCGGTGGCGAAGGATTTATTCTTCAGAAACTGCAGGGAGATGGCAAAGCTTTCGTTCACGCAGGCGGGACTGTTATTGAAAGAAATCTGAACAACGAAACACTACGCGTCGACACCGGTTGCGTGGTTGCCTTCGAATCACATATCGACTTCGATGTTGAAACAACAGGAAGTCTTAAGTCGATGGTCTTCGGTGGAGAAGGTATTTTCCTTGCGACACTGAAAGGAACGGGAAGAGTGTGGTTGCAGTCTATGCCGATCCGGAAACTTGTACAGGCCCTCGCTCCTTACGGAAGGAATTCCGGAAAAGAGGCAAGCTCGATACTGGGAAGTTTCCTCGAACGCTAAATTTTCGACGACAAACTGGTTGGAATAATTGCAGGTACTTTTTTCCTGTATTCGATATACTGGTCGCCATACGAAGCGACCAGTTTTTTTTCCTCGAAATAAATGCCGATCGGTATATAAATGAATATGCACGCGCATGAGATCAGCGTGGGTAGATTCGGTATGAAGAAGAAAAATCCCAGCACGACCAAAATTATCCCGGCTTGGATCGGATGACGGACGTATTGCAATATCCCATCGGTCTTAAGCTGTTTATTTTCATTGGAGAGGCCAATAAAACCTTTAAAGTTATATTGCCGGAAGGAGCTCTGGATGATCATTACCCCAAACGTAGTGAGTACAAGACTTAAGTAACGGATCGGTCCTTCGCTAACGAAGAATTTTAGTGAATGAATACTGCCATTGTAAAACAGCAATGCGAGCAATCCTACGGTAGATATCAGCACATAAACGATGCGATTTACACGGCCCGCCATAGCGCTATGAAGAAAGAAATAAAGCACCCAACCACCAACTAGGATCAAGTAAGGATTCATTCGCCTAATTTAAGATATTCGTGTATGGTAATTGGCCTCATAAAAGAAAGAAAAAACCCTCCCGACAAGCGCGTGCCCTTTACACCGCTGCAGGTAGAAGAGATCCGGCAACGATTTTCTCACGTCACTGTGAAAGTCGAAACAAGCCCGATCCGCTGTTTCAAAGACAAAGAATATTCCGACATGGAAGTGCCTGTTATTTCCGATATGTCGGTATGTGATATTTTAATGGGTATAAAAGAAGTGCCGATCGATGACCTGATCGATGGCAAGACATATCTTATTTTTTCTCATACCATAAAAAAACAGCCTCAGAATCGAAAGCTGTTGCAGGCAGTTCTTAAAAAGAACATTCGCCTTATTGATTACGAGGCGCTAAAAGATCTCCAGGGCAATCGACTCGTGGCATTCGGCAGATATGCGGGAATGGTTGGTGCATACAATGGGATCCTCACCTACGGAAAGAGATTCAATTTATTTTCATTGCGTCGTGCTTTCGAATGTTTCGATGTGAACGATCTGAAACTCGAGCTTCGAAAGGTGAAGCTGCCACCGATAAAGATCGCGCTCACGGGTACGGGTCGTGTTGCAAAGGGTGCCATGGAAACACTTGATACAGCGGGCGTACGCAAAGTAGGTCCGTATGATTTTCTTCAGAAGAAATTCGATGAACCCGTCTATGTTCAGCTCGGCAGCGCCGACTATCATAGCCGTAAAGAAGGAGGCCACTTCAACCGCGAAGAGTTTCATACCGATCCCGATAAATACTGGTCGCGATTCATCGAGTTCACGAAAGTGACAGACCTCTTATTGGCCGGCGCATTCTGGAATCCGAAAGCACCCGTTCTCTTCACAAAAGAAGATATGCTCTCGAATGACTTCAAGATCAAAGTTATCGCTGACATTACCTGCGACATCGAGGGATCGGTGCCCAGCACCAAGTACGCTACCACCATTGCCGATCCGATCTACGACTACGACCCGGGCTCGGATAGCGTAAAGCCTCCGCTGAGCAACGATAAGTTTGTAACAGTTATGTCGATCGATAACCTTCCCTGCGAGTTGCCGCGCAGTGCCTCCGAAGAATTCGGGCGCGACCTGATCGACCGGATCCTGGGACCATTATTGACAACGGATCCCACACATATAATTGAGCGGGGAACTATCGCAGCTAACGGTCGTTTGACACCTCATTTTGAATATCTTAGAGACTATGTTAACACATAGGCACATAGGGTACATAGGCACATAGAGTTTAAATGACCACACGTATATTTTTCTATGTCTTTGTTTTTCTATGTGCCTATGTGATCTATGTTCCTATGTGCTCCGCGCAAGCGGAGAAAGTTAACGCACGTTTCGAATACCACATCTTCAAAAAATCAGGACTGGTTCAAATAGATGGATTGGAAAGCGACGAAGCATGGAAGACATGCGAAGTAGCTAAGGATTTTTACATGGTACTTCCCATGGACACCAGCATGGCGAAGGTTCCTACGGAGGTCCGCATGACCTACGATGAACGGAATATTTATCTGCAGGCCATCTGCTATCACAGCACCGATACAAAGTATACAGTCGAATCACTGAAACGCGATTTTGCCTTTGGTAAGAATGACAACTTTCTCTTGTTCATCGACACGTTCGACGATCAGACAAATGGATTTTCTTTTGGACTAAGTGCCGCCGGTGCACAATGGGACGGCATCATGTACGAAGGCAGTAAGGTGGACCTCAGCTGGGATAATAAGTGGGTATCTGCCGTGGGCAATTATCCCGATCGTTATGTTTTGGAGATGTCCATTCCCTTTAAGACCATCAGATACAAGAAAGGCATCATGAAGTGGGGTATCAACTTCAGTCGGTTAGACCTGAAGACCACTGAGAAGTCGAGCTGGACCCCGATACCGAGACAGTTTGCGACAGCTTCTCTTTCTCACACTGGCTTTCTTGTTTGGGATGAAGAACCCCCGGCTCCGAAGGTCAACATTTCATTGATACCATACTTGCTTGGTCGTCGTTCAAAAGATTTTGAGAAAGATGGCAACCCGGTTGCAAACAAGCTGAACGGTGGTATGGACGCGAAGATCTCGCTAACGAGTTCGCTTAATCTTGACCTTACTGTAAACCCCGACTTCTCGCAGGTAGATGTAGATCGCCAGGTAACGAATCTTGATCGCTACGAATTATTTTTCCCGGAGCGACGGCAGTTCTTTCTTGAGAACGGCGACATCTTCGCCAACTTCGGTTATACGACGATACGTCCTTTCTTCTCTCGCAGGATTGGTCTCGGCGTGCCGATCAATGCAGGTGCGCGATTGAGCGGAAGGATAAACAGGAACTGGCGTATCGGTGCAATGGCCATGCAGACTGCAGCTGTTTCCGATTCAGCCACGTCGCTGCCCGCACAGAACTTTGCTGTGGCTGCGGTACAACGGCGATTGTTTGCGCGATCTTATGTTGGTGCGTTCATGATCAACAAGCAATCCATACGTTACGACCCACCCACCGACGGACGTCCAACGTATTCGATGTACAATAGAAATGCAGGTCTAGAGTATAATCTCCAGTCGCGCGACAACCAATGGACCGGCAAGGGTCTTGTGTTTAAGTCGTTGAGTCCTGGACAGAATTCGAACGCCGATAACTGGGTGTATGCGGGACACCTTCAGTATTTCAGCAGGCATTGGTTAACGGCGGTGCAGATGGAGCGCGTCGGCGCCGACTACATCGCGGAAGTCGGCTATGTTCCGCGTGTCAACTTCGCGCGGTTGGGACCACAGGCAGCGTACTTGTTCTTCCCGAAAGGAAAACATATTCTGAGTCACGGGCCGAAGGCGATCTCGTCGGTGTTCTTCGACACAAACTATAATAGAACCGACGATGAGACCACGGCCGCCTGGGTTTTCAACTTCAGGAAACTGAGCATACTACAGATCAGCGGCACAAAGAATTACGTGAAGCTGTTAAGACCATTCGACCCAACCAATTCGGGACTTGAGAAACTCGAGACGGGATCGCGACATACCTATTATACCCTGGGTATCGATTACACATCGCGGCCGCAAAAGATGATGACTGTAACCGGGTCGTTTGACTATGGTGGATATTATGCGGGTGGAACGAAAGTGACGGCCAGCGCCGATATCGGTTACCGGTTTCAGCCGTACATAAATCTCCTGTTGAGTGCGGCGTATAACGACATCAAGTTGCCGCAGCCCTGGGGTGATCAAACGTTCTGGCTTATCAGTCCGCGACTCGATGTAACGATGACGAATAAGTTGTTCTTCACGACGTTCCTTCAGTACAATGAGCAGCTCGATAATGTGAATATCAATACGAGGTTGCAATGGAGGTTCAAGCCGGCTAGCGATATTTTTATAGTGTATACGGATAACTATGTTCCGGAGAACTGGTATGTGAAAAGCAGGGCAATTGTTTTGAAATTTACTTATTGGTTTACGTTGTAATCTGTTGGAGAATGTGATCGGAAATGTCATCGCGTCCGTTGCTACAACGCTCTGGTCTTCCAAAAGTGTGCGACGCGATCCCCGCTTGTGACACTGGATCCCGACTCCTTCGTTGCATGATGATTACCTTGTAGGGTGGTCGGGATGACATGCCGATGACAACGGCCGCCCATCACACATCTCGCTTCTGACCTACATAGAGACTTACGAGCACCAACATTGCACCGCCCGCAGTATAAACCGTGAACGGTTCATGCAACAACCACGTGGAGTACAGCAATCCAAATATCGGGCATACAAAAAGCCACAGCGAGGCTTTTACCGCGTCTTCTTTTAAAAGATAAAGCCACAATTGAACGGCAGCGATCGAAACGGGAATGATCAGCCACGCCTCCGAGAGCCAAAACTTAATGTCGTAATTTGTCCCCTCGCCTTCGAAGATGAGCGTGAATGGGAGTAACAGTAATCCACCGATCAGTACCTGCCACCCATTGATAACACTTCGGCTCAACGACCATTTTACAGATGCGTAGTATACAGCCCCGATGGAATATGTGAGCATACTGAGAACAAGCAGTACAACGCCAAATACTGTGGCGTAGCCGTCCTCGAGTAATGGATACGTTGCTATCGAAACGCCGGTCATGCCAAGAGCGATACTAAGCCACTCGCGGGCGGCAACGGGTCGTTTCATCCATATCGCAGATAATACGCTAATGAGAAGCGGATTAAGCGCGAGCATCAATGCAGTAATGCCTGCAGCAACGTCGCCAAGGGCAATGATGAAGATGCCTAAGTATAACGTTGTGTTGAACGCGCCGAAGATCGTTATCTGGATCCATTCCTTTTTAGTAGGGATCTGCCACTTCTTCGAGACGACTACATAACCCAGCAGGATCGCGCCGGCTAAAAGAAATCTTATGGTGAACAGAGTAAGTGGTTCGGCAGATTGCAGCCCGAACTTTCCTGCTACCGAAGCGGATGCCCACAATATGGAAAACAGTATGCCGGCGAAAATGAAGCGGGTTGTGTGAGACATGTTAAAGCACTGCGGGTCCTTTGGCGACGGCGATCTTCGAGTCGGCCGTTCCGTAATACAAATACCAATTGCCCTTGAATGGCACCATGCCTTCGATAAAACAAACCTGGTTCACTTGTCCATTGATCTCGTAGGGCTTTTCGGGCTTCATAAAATAATCGTCCGTTCGATCGATCAATCTTCCAGGATCATTGAGGTCAAAAAGCGCCTGTCCCGAACAATAGGCACTCGTTTCGAGACTCATGCCGTTGTAAAGGAGGAGGATCCCATTTTCTGTAACAAGAGCATATGGTCCGCTTTCGACGAGGCGACTATCGAACATTCCAGCGCGTGGTTTCATTACAGAAGTCATTGAATCGGTATTCCAATGGATAAGATCCTCTGAAGAAGCAATGAACAGATCTGTATCTCCCCAATACATCCAATACTTGTTGTTTATTTTTTCGGCTATTATTTTTTCCCCGGCGCGCTTTGAAACGATCGCCCCCGATTTACTCCACGTATCCTTGTTAAACAAGAGTCCATGTTTTGTCCAATGCAGTAGATCATTCGAAGTAGCGAGACAAAGCCGTGCGAGATCGCCATCGTACGCGGTGTATGTCATGATGTAAACTCCTTCGGGGCTTTCAACGATACGTGGATCTTCGACACCGCCTTCCCATTCGTAGATCTTCATGCTGTCGTTACCAGGATAAAATATTGGCTCGGAACGTTTCGTGAAGTGAAGTCCATCGTCGCTAACGGCGAGACCGAGCCGGGATGTACCGGCGTATTTACCGATCTTGTCTTCGGCGCGGAATATCATATACACCAGGTTATCTTTTACGACAGCGGCAGGATTGAATACATCTTTCTCGTCCCACTTGATCGTATCGCCAACAACCGGACACAGAAACTTATTGTTGCCGGCTTCAAGAACAGGATTGACTTCGTCCACCTTTATGAAGGGAACCAGGGCCCATTGATTGGTCCCGGTTTTGTTGTTTCCACTACATCCGATCAGCAGTAATACAGTTAAAAACCTGCTATATTTCATCTGTTTTTGTAACGATCAAAAATATGAAGGTAAAGAGTGTAAAGACGGCAAAAAAGAAAAGAGTAGCCGGAGATTCAATAAACGATGCAATCGAAGAGGAACATCGTATACGAAAGGCTTTTAAAGATAAAGACTGGGCTGAGATCAAGAGTTCCGACTCGTGGGTAATATTTAAGGTGATGGCGGAGTTCGTGGAAGGCTTCGAGAAGCTCGCGAAGATCGGTCCATGTGTTACGATATTCGGATCGGCTCGCACAAAGCAAACGAGTCCATACTATAAAACTGCCGAAGAGATTGCTTATCAACTGGTGCTTCACGGTTACGGAGTTGTTACCGGCGGGGGTCCGGGTATTATGGAGGCGGGCAACCGCGGTGCTAATCGTGCCGGGGGTAAGTCGGTGGGTCTGAACATCTATTTGCCACACGAACAGAAGGGCAATCCTTATATCGACCCCGACAAGCTCATCACATTCGATTATTTCTTCGTGCGTAAGGTGATGTTCATGAAATACTCGCAGGGCTTTGTGGTGATGCCGGGTGGCTTCGGCACACTCGACGAGCTTTCGGAAGCTCTTACGCTGATACAGACAAAAAAGATCGGCCGTTTCCCAATCGTCCTGGTTGGAAAGAAATACTGGTCGGGTTTACTCACATGGATCAGGCAGGCACTGTTAACGGAAGGAATGATACACGAAGAGGATCTCGATCTGTTCAGCGTGGTAGATACTCCCGAAGATGCGGTTCATGTGATCGATGAATTTTATTCGAAGTATATGTTGTCTCCCAATTTCTAATTATGAAGTACGCGTCCCAGGTGTTGTCAGGACTGGTGTTGATCGTTCTTCTTTTAAATTTCTGGTCGACCAACAAAAGGATCACGAAGCTCGAGAACGAAGTTATCGGACGCTCCAATACCACTCGCAACGCCGACGATCCCGATGTTGCCGAGAACATCACTGATGAGAAGGAGCTCGAAGAATCTGCAGACCAGCAAGGGGCATGGATGCCCGCACGATCTATAGATGTGCCGAAGACGATGAGCTTCGCAGGGGAAGAGGTGCCATTGAACATTCCCGATGTATTCGAGCGTTTCGATCGCGAGCTTCATATCAATTCGTATATGCACAACAGCACTATCTTCATCATGAAGCGTGCGGGTCGTTGGCTTCCGCAGATCGAGCCGATACTAAAAGCCAATGGTATACCGGACGATTTCAAATATCAGGCACTTATAGAGTCGGCGTTATTGAACGACGTATCGCCGCGCGGAGCAGTCGGGTTCTGGCAGATCATGGAGCCCGCTGGTAAAGAGCTCGGCCTCGAGATCCGCGACGAAGTCGACGAACGATACGATCCATTGAAGGCCACCGAAGCAGCGTGCAAATACCTGAAGAAGGCCTATCAGAAGTTCGGCAATTGGACACTCGTCGCTGCTTCATACGACCGGGGTATGGCCGGCCTCGACCGGGCCCTGGAAAATCAGAAAACCAAGAGCTATTACGATCTCTTCCTCAACGACGAAACTGCTCGTTATGTGTTCAGGATACTTGCTATCAAAGAGATCATGGAGCACCCCACCAGGTATGGATTTGATATCAGCGAGAGGCACTTGTACAAGCCGGAGCCGGTTCGTTATGTGGAGGTGAACGAGACTGTGAAAGATCTTGTTGACTTCTCCATAGCGCAGGGAACGAGCTATAAGCTGCTGAAAAGACTTAACCCATGGCTTCGCGAGGAGAGGCTTACGGTGAAGAAAAATCGCACTTATAAAATCGCCCTCCCCGCGTCATAGGGAGGGAAGTTTCTCTAATTTCGCGCCCCAGGCACACGACTCCGTAGCTCAGCTGGTAGAGCAATTGACTCTTAATCAATGGGTCGAGAGTTCGAATCTCTCCGGGGTCACCAGTAGAAAGGCCAGTTATGGAATTACCGTGACTGGCTTTTCTATTTTCGGTAGATTCATTTCATAATCACTACTATGAAAGCCTGGAACGTATTTGTGATCGCCGTGCTGTTGACCGGTTGCCATAGAGAAACAGAGGAAATCATTAAAGAAGTTGAAGTCGAAAAGAAGCCAGCGTGGTCTCAACGCAAGTGGTTCATCGAGGGCGTCTCGCACATCAAGTTGAACACTCACGTTACGGAAGAAAATCTTTTCTTGTACGGACCGAACTTTATGAATAACATAAACCTGGATGGTTCAGTATCGGGAGGCTATCTTTTCATGCGATATCCCGCGTTTTACAAGCTTCCGATTGCCGACGATTGGTTTGTTGAAACCGATGAAAATTTCATTCGCTTTAATTCGAATTTAAATCCGGCCTCTGAGGGAGCAAAGATTGTTGATGTAAAAGGACTGGATCCCGACTATACCTCCGTTTATCTTTCATCATATGTGGTAAAGCAAATAGATGTGAACGACGTGAACGAATGCCTTGTACCTATTATCAAAGCCGAGACGGGAGTTGAGTTTTATCGATTCAAGATCGGTGTTGGAGAGCTTTCTATGGTTTCTATCTTGGATACAATGAAGATCGATCTCCCAGAGAAAGTTGGCCCACAAGCTGTTTTCGGAGAAAAGGATTATTTCATTGTTTCATTCTCTGATCCATCTGATGACAGTCGCGATGTGTACAAGATCTATCCCGATGGTTCTAATAAGAAGATAAGCGACCAATACTTTCATAATATCTTCCGAATAAGCAACAACCGGCTGCTCGCAACAGGCACCAACTACCCGAGCAGGATCCATTTCTCGGAAGACGACGGTGAAACCTGGACCACCTACGCCGATGCCGACATCCACCTTGTTATGATGGATTATAAAATGGTGGGAGATAGCATAGTGGGATTCAGTTGGTCTAATCTGTATTCCGTGAAATACACCAACAACAGCTACAGCATTCGCGTGCTGGAGAACGATGGACTCGAGAATACCGAGATCACTTCGGTAGCCGCATTCAACGACAGCGTGTTTGTTACCACCTATGCCGGCGTATACGTAAGAAGCAAAGCCGATTTTTTTCAGTCGAAAGAAGCAAAAGAGTAACAGTTGCAACGATTTGCATTTTTTGCAAATCATAGTTTAGGCATGTGCTGAATGCCGGTCGACTTTCATCATCACCTTTTTCAATTTGGGGATATGGCGCGCAGCGTTGTTATCCTTACAGTTTTCATGCTTTCGCTGAGTTTTTCAGCGGCACAAACTCATAAGCTTTGGCTCGATATAAGCGGCGGTCCCACGTTTACCGACGAAAGCCTAACGATCCTCGCGCCAGGCCTCGGTGTTACACTCCTTACCAAACAGGGACCTGCGTATAAGATCAAAGGCTCGTATCACGGCGTTATTGCAATATTGAGCGATCCCACCTGGTCTGCCGACGCCGCGCTGATGATCGGCGGTTTAGAACGGGAAAAGAAACGGACCATGGAAGGGTACATAGGA
This sequence comes from uncultured Ohtaekwangia sp., assembly GCA_964490505.1. Lineage (GTDB taxonomy): Bacteria > Bacteroidota > Bacteroidia > Cytophagales > Cyclobacteriaceae > ELB16-189. The sequence goes on from CAZBCP010000013.1 coordinate 204,950, forward strand.
GTAGGTTACATAAAGGGCGTCAGAACCGGCAAGTATTATCCTGGCGGTGGGTGGTTTTCCCTGGGAAGCTATGAGATGGTACCATTCCAAACTGCAGGTCTTTCCCTGGAAGGCCGTATCCAATGGCGCGTCCTCGGCGTTGGCTTCGACGCAAACATCAACGACCAGATGTCTTATGCAGGTCTCAAATACTTCGTTCGAATAGGACTGGTAAAAACCTCCCCGTAAAAATCTCTACAACAAACTTGTTATGAAGCCGATACAAGCATCATAGCTATACGCTTGATGGTGAGGATAATTTCGTTCCACAATTTCTCACCATTATATGAATGTAAAACTCTACGTAACTCTTGCGGGCTTCCTGTTCTCCTGCCTTAGCCTGCGCGCGCAATGCACCGACGTCACTCTTTCCTCCCAGGCCGACGTCGACTCGTTTGCATCCACCTACGGATGTACCACATTATCGGGACGGCTTTTGATCTCCGGCAACGACATCACAAATCTCGACGGTCTTTCAGCACTGACATCGATCGGTGGTCTCACCGTTACAAACAACCCCAACCTGGCAAACATCGATGGGCTGTCGTCACTTACAACCGTAACGGGTCCCGACGCACGAATAGAATTCAATGGGAACCTCGCTTTGGCCAATATCGATGGCCTTTCTTCGCTAACCACGTTCCGGTCGACCGGCACTGGCGGATGGGTTTCGTTCTCGTCGAACCCCGCATTGAAGAACCTCGACGGGCTCTTCTTTTTGCATGAGATCCGTGGCGAGGCCTCAGCCAAGCTTGATATCACATTCAACGATGCCCTTGAGAATATTGATGGCGTTTCGTCGTTGACCAGCATCGTTAACAACAACGCTAACAACAGGGCATCTGTGTCGGTTGTAGGAAATCACGCTCTTACAAGGGGTTGTGGCTTGTATAATCTGCTGGCCGGACCGGGTGGCCCCCAACGATGTGAGCCCAATGCCGAACCGGACGACTACAGTCGCTGCATCGACTTCAATATCAGCGGCAACGGTGCGGGCGTCACGCAGGAGTCGATCCTGGCGGGCGGTAGCTGTTCAGTTACCGGCTGTAATGGCGACATCAATCTTTCATCGCAAGCCGATGTAGATGCATTCCCTCAAAACTATGGATGCAGTATCGTCAAAGGCAAGATGGAGATCGTTAGCATCAATGGCGAGATAACCAACCTCGATAGTTTATATCAGATCGTTAGGGCGAAAGATCTTCGTATTGTTCAGAACTTCTATCTCGAAAGCATTGAAGGCCTCAGGTCGTTGCAAACTGTGGATGAACTTCTTAGCCTCATAGGCAACAAGAGCTTAAACTCTCTTCATGGTCTTGAAAATTTGACAACAGCAAAAGACGTCACCATCCGCTTCCTGCCGATCAGTGATCTGACCGGCCTATCAGCCTTAACAGACGTCACCGGCACCTTCAGCCTGATTGGAAACACCCTTTCAAGCCTACAGGGAGCTGGTAACCTGGCCTCAATTGGGGCACTGGAGATCGCGACCGATAGCACGTTAACAAACACGGATGCATTTTCTTCGATCGCAGATATCGGAGGCCTTTCTATCCACGATAACAGAGCACTTACGTCAATCAATTTTTCGGCAATACAAAGCACCGGGTCTTTTACGATCACCGGAAATCCAGTGTTGACGAGCCTCAGCCTTCCGTCGCTTCAATCGGTTACAAACCTTAGTGTTGGCAACAACGCAATGCTTGCAAGCCTCGACGGCTTTTCGGCTCTAACGTCGACCTCACGAATAGTAATAACAGGTAATTCTGCGCTCACAAGCCTGCAGGGATTGTCGGGAGTTACAAGGGCACCACAGGGAATCCGGATTGGATCCAACTCAAGTCTTCCAAATCTCCACGGTCTCGAAGGAATAACAACAACGGATAATCTCGTCATCATCGGTAACAACGACGCGCTTACCAACCTTTCAGGGCTTGCTTTCACTCACGTGGGAATGCTGTGGATAATGGACAACGCAAACCTTGTGAGTCTTGATGGTCTTGGGTCGCTTAAAACGTCGACCGGGGCCACCGACTGTGAGTGCTCTACAATTGGAACCAGGATCGTTAACAACTCGAAGCTCGCGAACCTCGACGCCCTTTCGTCGCTGGAGACCATTGGAGGAATGTTGCAGATCAGCAACAACCCTTCGCTTACAAACCTGGATGGACTTATGAACCTCACTTCTATCGGTTCCAATTATGTTATGAACGACCTGGGACTGGACATTGAAAACAACCCGGCCCTGGTTAGCCTTTCGGGATTGCAAAAGGTAAAGATGCTTGGTGGCACGTTCATCATTAACAACGACGCTCTTCAGAGCCTTTACGGACTTCACAATGTCGCGCTCATGAGCGGTCCCGCGCTAAGGATCGAAGGCAACGCAGCTCTTACGGACATAAGGTTATCATCTCTAAAGGACATAACAACAGGTTTAGTCATCTCAGATAATGCAGTGTTGCCTAACATGAATGGACTTCAGTCGCTTACGACTATCAGCGGTGCATGTTGTTCTTATATCTCGATCGCGAATAATCCCATGCTCGCAAATGTTGATAGCTTAACCAATTTTGTTAACCTGACCACGCCGCAAAAATCTCTTGCCGTAGTGAATAATCCGAATCTTACAAAAGGCTGCGGATTTTATCCGATGCTCCACCGCTACTTTCCCTGCAGCGATTGCGCGTCGATGTCTGTGACATTCACAGGAAATGGAACAACCACAGAAGAAATACTTGCAGAAGGACCATGCGATGGATCGGGACCCGTTTGCGATAATGTTACGCTTTCGTCGCAGGCCGAGGTTGATGCATACCCGACAACATACGGCTGCCCGACAGTAACCGGTTACATGAAAATTGCAGGTAACGACATCACCAATCTCGATAGTCTTTCTATGATCAAATCAGTGTATAGTCTTACCATCAGCAACAATCCCGCACTAACCAGCCTTAGTGGATTGAGTATGAGCTTCACTGGATTTCTGGCTATAGATGGTAACGATAACCTTGCCGATCTTTCCGGTCTCGACAGCCTTAAAACTGTCGGAAGCGGTGGATGTTATGCTTGCTCTTCTAATGGACTCATGATCACAAACAACAGAAGCTTAAGGGATCTCGATGCTCTTCGGTCTCTAACATCTGTAGGAGGAACATTAACGATAGCCAACAACGAAAAACTTTTGAATATCGACGGCCTGTCGTCACTTGCTTCAATTGGTGATAACTCTACTTTCAACGGAGGCTCGATCGACATCAACACCAATCCGGCGCTTACCAATATTGAAGGCCTGGGAAATCTTACGAAGATCAAAGGAGGCGTTTCGATCTACGACAATGCTTCATTAAAAACACTCGAGGGCCTCAACAAACTGACGGAGATCCCAAAGGAAGGAATTTACATTCACAACAACGACTCGCTGGTGAGCATCAGTGCGCTGTCGCACGTAACACTGATCTGGCAATACTTTGAGATCTCGGATAACGACAGGTTGCCAAATCTGAATGGCTTGCAATCGCTGAAGCAGGTTTCTGTTGGTGGACCGAACGCATTGATACGGATCACTAACAATGCTGCTCTGACGAACGTCGACAGTCTTTCGACGCTCACAAGAGTGCCGTCGCCTACATTGGAGCTTAGGGTAACAGGCAACACTAATCTTACAAGAGCCTGTGGTTTGTATCCGGTGCTTGTGATGGCATTCGATTGCATCCTTTGCGACCCTACCATCATTATCAGCGGCAACGGACCTGGTGTTACGGAAGAATCGATCCGTGCCGGCGGCGCATGCGACGGTGTCGACTTTCACGAGCCGAGTCAACCCACCAACCTGGTGTTCTCGGATGTAACGTCGAGTTCCACAAGATTGTCGTTCACTCCATCGCCGGCGGAGGATATGTACTACACGGTGTTGATGCGTACAGGTCAGTCGCCATATCCCGACGACGCACCGAAGGACGGAAACTATTGGTACCCGGGAGGCGTCATCGGCAACTCGGAGGTTGTCGCAACAGGTACAGACACAACTTATGTCGTGAGCGGATTGAATGCAAACACCACGTATTATTTCGCGGTCTATGCCCATCACAATTTAAGCTACGTTGACGACGAACCTCTCCAGGGAAGTCAATCGACAAGCGGCGACGGCAGTCCCACGTCAATTTCTTTCAGCAACGTAACCGATAACAGTATGGATGTAATGTTCAGTGCCGGTTCTGGCCACGATGGATATATTACCTTGATGCGTGCGTTCGAATCGGCTTTGCCCGACGAGGCGCCGGAGAACGGTACAAGCTATTCTATCGGTAATGTTATCGGCTGTTGTTCGATCGTTGTCGGTTTCGGTACCGATACCGTGTTGAACGTTGTTTATCTCGAGCCGGATATTGAATATTATTTCGATGTGATCCCCTATGCCATCAATAGCGGATCGTACACTTACGACATCAATGCAGCGCTTTCGGGCCATGAACGCACACTGCCGAGAGTTCAGCCCTATCCAAATCCATTCGTGGAGGAGGTCATCATTCCCTTCACCATCAATGAAGAAGAAAGTAATGTTAGGATCGTGATCATGGACCAGGTTGGAAGGGCGGTCTCCGAAGTTGTGAACGATCGGTTCATAAAGGGCAAGCATTCTGTGCGATGGACAAGGACCGACATGCAGGGCAATAGAGCAGGGAACGGCGTTTACATGTATTCGATCTCAACAAATAACAACCAACCGATAAAGGGATTGTTCGTGGCGAAATGATCAGTTGAGCTTGATCTTCTTAAAGGAATTGTTCACTTTCAGGAGATACAGTGCACGAAAGATATTTTAGTCCACGCTTCAAAAAAGGCATTCTTATAACCCTTGAAAGTTTTAGCTTGGAGCGTAAAATAGCGATCCATGAGGCCTTACATTCTTGCAGAATCGAACTGGAAGTACATAAAAGATGCTGACTTCGAAGCGGCAGTTCTCCCATGGGGAGCTTGCGAAGCACATAACTATCACATGCCTTATGGTACCGATATTCTTGAGTCGGAATTCATTTCTGCCGAAGCGGCACGTCTCGCTTGGGATCGCGGCGCGCGATTAACTGTACTGCCTCCAATACCTTTCGGTGTGAATACAGGTCAGTTCGATGTAAAGCTCGACATTAACATGAATCCGAGTACGCAGCTCATGATCCTGCGCGATGTAATCGAAGTGCTCGACAGGCAAGGGATCTATAAGCTGATCATTTTGAACAGCCACGGCGGCAACGATTTCCGTACGATGATACGCGAGCTTGGTTTGAGGTTCCCGCGGATGTTCCTCACCACCTGTAACTGGTTCCATTCAATCGATCAGAAACTGTTCTTCGAGAACAAAGACGATCATGCAGGTGAAATGGAGACGAGCTTGCTGCTGTACCTGAGGCCCGACCTGGTGCGGCCGTTGAGTGAGGCAGGCGATGGAGCGTCGAAGAAATTTAAGATCACGGGCATCCGCGAAGGATGGGCCTGGGCAGAACGAAAGTGGATGCAGGTAACTAAAGACACGGGTGTTGGCGACCCGCGCAAGGCTTCGAAAGAAAAAGGGGAGAAGTATTTTAAAGCGGTGACGGAAAAGGTTTCAGTATACTTTGAACAGGTATGTAAGACACCGATCTCCGAACTCTATGAGTAAGTCCACCGTCTACCGTCCACCGTCCACCGTCTACTGTCTACCACTCTACCGTCTACACTTACCACCCTATCCCATAATCCTCTCCATGATTCGATGAGCCACCCCAGAAGCTTCCGTGAACCCAATCGAAGAAGATCGCGTTGATCGGTCCACTGGTGCGATCCTGGTAAGATAGCTTGTAGCCCATTCTCGAAAGATCCTTGCGTGTCCATGCAGGCATCGCGCTGTTGAGGATCAATCCACCAGGTGTTTTCTCATGATCTCCAAAGCTCGAATACATCTGCAATGTTTTAAAGCTCGGCGCTTCGGTCGACTCCTGGACAGTCATATTGAACTCAACCATATTCAGGAAGAACTGGAGGAGTAATTGATCCTGTTCGTCACCCGCTTGTTTTGCAAAAGAGAGATAAGGCTTGCCGTCTTTCAGCGCCATGCTTGGAGTTAATGTAACGCGTGGACGTTTACCGGGTTCAACAACGTTGAATGGATTTTCTTTAGCATCGGTCACGAACGATTGCATGCGTTGACTCATACCAACGCCAGTGTTGCCTGCAATGCATGCGGGAACCCAGCCACCACTCGGTGTGATCGACACAACCCAACCTTCTTTATCGGTCGCTTCAACCGAAGTTGTTCCGGCTGTGAAACGCTCCATATATTTTTCGTCGAGTGGATTGCCGAGATAGATATTCGAGGCCTGGGTGTTGCCCCATGACTTCAAAAGATCTGCATAGGGGTTGCTCTTTCCTTCGAAGGGATAAGGATCGCCGGGCATAACTTTGGGATCGTTCATTTCCCAGTTGATCAGCTTTGATCGTTCTTTTGCATATTCTTTCGACAGCAGACCTTTCATCGGTTCTTCAGGAGCGAATGCAGGATCGCCGTAATAGAAATCGCGATCCGCGAAGGCCAGGTTCATAGCCTGGTATAATGTATGGATGTAGCGAGGCGAATTATACCCCATGCTCTTGAGGTCGAAGTTCTCGAGTATGTTCAGTGTTTGAAGCAACGCCGGTCCTTGAGTCCATTGCTGGCATTTGTAAACATCGATACCGCGATATGTTGTCATCATCGGTTCTTCGATCTTCACTTTCCAGTTAGCGAGATCTCGCTCGGTGATCAAACCACCTTGCTCCTGGCAACCACGTGCAATTTCTTTGGCGATATCACCTTTGTAGAAGCGATCATAAGCTGCATAGATGGCAGTCTTGCGATCTTTTCCTTTTTTCAAAGCAGCCTGCTCTGCTTCAACGAGCTTCTTCAGTGTTTCGAGAAGATCTTTCTGTACGAAGATCTCTCCGGCATCCGGAGCCTCTCTTTTTTCGCCGAGGTGTGGAAGGAAAACTTTCTTCGAGTAGGGCCACTGTTTTATCTGATCCTTTCCGCGTTCGATGGCGTTGGCAGTCTGTGCTTCGATAGGATAACCTTCTGCCATCTGCATTGCCGGGGCCAAAACATCTTTAAGGCTCATAGTACCATACTCCGCAAGCATCGTCATTAAACCGCCGGGTGTTCCCGGTGTGACTGCCGCGAGCGGACCGAACTCGGGAGGATACTTCATATTCTTTCCTTTAAAGAAATCGGCGGTAGCACCTGTTGGCGCAACACCCAGGGCGTTGATGGCAATAACTTTCTTCGTCTTTGGATTGTAGATCAGTGCCTGTGTCTCGCCTCCCCACGAAAGCACATCCCACATCGTACACGTCGCTGCAAGCATAGCGCACGCGGCGTCTACGGCATTTCCACCCTTCGAGAAGGTCATGGCGCCGGCCGTTGCCGCAAGCGGTTTACCGGTAACTGCCATCCAATGGCGGCCATGTAATGGTGGTTTTTGCGTGATAACGGGAAGGTTGTTGAAACTTTGGGCGAAAGCGCTAAAGCCGACGCCAATGGCGAGCAGGAACAGGATCAGGTTTTTCATAGTCTATAAATATCCGACTTTTGCAAGTGAAACGGAATCGGAATGCTACAGATTATAAAGGAGGTTGTTGCTTACCTCGAACGGCGTAAAATTTTAAAACCGGAAATAGGAATAATTCTGGGAACAGGATTGGGGTCACAATTCGTGAAGGAGATAAAGAACCCGATCGTTATCAATTACAACTCGATACCACACTTCCCAATATCGACAGTTGAGTTTCACAAGGGACAACTGATCTATGGAGAACTTAAGGGCAAGAAGATCCTCGCGATGCAGGGACGCTTTCATTTTTATGAAGGCTATTCGATGCAGCAGATCACATTGCCCGTTCGTGTTATGAAGTTCCTCGGCATTCGTCACTTGCTGATCTCTAACGCGGCAGGAAACATGAATCTCAAATGGAAAAAAGGTGAGTTGATGTTGATCGACGATCACATCAATTTTCAGTCGGACAATCCATTGCGTGGAGAAAATTTTGTAACCCTCGGACCTCGCTTTCCGGATATGAGTCAGCCCTATTCAAAGAAGCTGAACAAGATGCTTATTGATATCGCAAAGAAGAATAAGATCAAGCTTAACAAAGGAGTATATGCTGCCGTGATGGGTCCACAGTTGGAGACACGTGCGGAGTATAGATTTTTAAGAATGGCGGGTGCAGATGCCGTTGGTATGAGCACCGTGCCTGAAGTACTTGTAGCGAATCACATGGGCTTGCCTTGTTGTGCGATATCGGTACTCACGGATGATTGCGATCCTGATAATTTGAAACCGGTGAGTATCCAGGAGATCGTCGAAACGGCTTCGAAGGCGGAGCCGGCGTTGACGAAGCTGTACGTTTCATTGATTGCCTCTCTCTAGGTGCGGGGTGCTTGGTGCGGATGTATCGCGGTCAACGGATCTCTGAACCTGGAGATATCAGCTCCCCGCACCACGCACCTGCCTACCGGACAGGCAGGCCTGGCACCGCGAAGCAACCTGCGGCACGCACCTTGCGTCTAACATCAACAAATCCTCCGTTATGAAACCCGCACTTACCCTGATATTCACCCTTATCGCCGCAGGTTGCTTCGCGCAGACCTCAAAAACAGGCAATTATCACGTCGACGAGAATTATAAGATGGGCGCCAAGGGCACCATCCGCCTCACCTGCTCCGACGCAAAAGTGTTCATTACTGGCTCCGACCGTACGGATGTGAACGTTAAGATCGATCGCGAAGTGGAGCAAAAAGGATTCGCGTTCGGCAGCGAAGAATTTTCTGTCGACATCAAAGAAGACGACGGAAACCTCACCATCCGCGAACGCTCCAGCTCATCTCATGTAGGCATCGTTGGATATTACAATGAACGATACACCATAAAAATTGAAGCTCCGAAAGGAGTGAGTCTAATACTCAATGGCGATGATGGCGACTATTATATCGAACACATCGACGGCGCTGTCGACGCCGACCTCGATGATGCCGATGTCGAATTGATCGCTTGCAATGGTACAGACTTCAGGTTCCGCCTCGACGACGGCGATGTGAAGATGGACCAGGCCAAAGGTTCTCTCGAAGTCGATGGTGACGACTCCGATATCCAGATAAGGAATGCACAGCTCACACACATCTCTGCAGAGATCGACGACGGAGATTTTATTGTTGAGACTTCATTGGCCGACAACGGCGACTATTATATCAATACGCAAGATGGACGCATCGCATTTACTGTTACCGCAGGCGGTGGTCGCTTCGATATTCGCCACGACGATGCCAGTGTTCGTACTGATGCCAGTTTTTCTGCTGTAGAAGAATCGGAAGACCGCTCGCGATTTACACTGGCAAGCGGAAATGCTAAAGTGGATATACGGGCGGATGATGCGAGCGTGAAGCTCACTCGTCGCTAACTGTCATCCCGCCTCGTGCGACAAAGTGCGAGTTACAATTAGAGCGCAGCGGGATCCCGGTTAGCGAAGCCGGATCGCGTCGCATTTTTGCTTCGCGATTGCGCGCTGTAGCATCTGACTCGATGACATTCGTCAAATATCACAAATCTCCACCCCCTGTTTTAGCGAAGCCAACTTATCTGCTTTCGCGGGAATGAATTCCTGTGCAACGAACCCTTTGAATCCTGTTTCATAGATCGCCTTCATGATTGCCGGGTATTGCAGTTCTTGCGTATCGTCGATCTCATGACGGCCGGGAACACCACCGGTGTGGAAGTGGGAAATGTATTTGATGCGCTTCTTGATCGTTGCAATCACGTCGCCCTCCATGATCTGCATGTGATAAATGTCGTACAGCAGCTTGAAGTTGTCTGATCCCAATTTTTCACAGAGCTGCACACCCCATTCGGTGTGGTCGCACTGGTAATCTTTGTGATCGACCTTGCTGTTAAGCAACTCCATCGACATGGTGATGTTATATTTCTGCGCGAGCTTCACAACAGGTTCCAAACCTTTTGCGCAGTTCTCGATACCTTTTTCAGAACTCAATCCATTCGTGTTGCCACTAAAGCAGATGATATTTTTCAGACCAGCATCAGCAGCCTTCGGAATGCTTACACTATAATCTTTCAATAATTCGGCGTGCAATGATGGATCGTTGAAGCCCTTGTTGAGACCGATCTTTGTTCCATAACCCATCGCGCAGGTGAGACCATGCTTGTTAACCACTGCCCAGCCATCGGGGCCAAGCAATTCGATGGAACCCATACCCATTTTTTTTGCGGCAACCACGAGATCTTCCAATGGGATATCATTATAGCACCACTGGCAAGCAGAGTGATTGATATTACCTTTCAGATTATCGGGCAAAAGAGACATAGCTTTTGCAATTGAGGGCAGACCAACGATACCCGCCGATCCGGCAGCTATAGACTTGAGGGCTTGTTTACGGTTCATCGTGCAAGGATTAATTGTAACATATACAATTACTAGTTACAATTTTTCGTTGCGATAAACAACGCCGTCCTTCATTACTAATTTCACCTTCCGTAGGTCAGAGATGTTTTTCGTCGGATCTCCCTGAACTACGAGTATATCTGCCTTAAGATCACTTTTTATTCTGCCGGTGATTTTACCGATACCAAATATATCCGCATTGATACTTGTTGCTGATCGGAGAACCTGGTCGGCCATCATTCCATACTCGGTCATCATTTCGAGCTCTCGAACATTATCGCCATGTGCGAATACGCCTACGTCGCCGCCCGCGCAAATGGTGACGCCCGATTGTACGGCAGCCTGGTAGCTAACTCTTTTTTCTTTCACACCTTCGGGTTCGGGCAGCGATCCATTTTGCCACCCGCGATATTGAGCGATCGCATGTCCTGCTGCGATCGTCGGACACAACGCTACACCCTTTTCTTTCATCAGCTGAAAAGTCTCCAACGTTCCGCGATCGCCATGCTCTATTGTCGACACGCCAGCCATCGTTGCGCGACGCATCCCTTCATCGGTAGACGCATGTGCAACAACCGGCCGGCCGGAGCTTGCAGCAGTTTCTACGATCAGTTTTAGTTCATCAACCGAGAATGTCGGGCGCGCTTCGTTGTTGAGACCCCAACGATAGTCGGCATATACTTTAATAACATCTGCTCCTTTGCCGATCTGGTCACGGACAACCTTGATCAGGTTATAACCGTCGGCTTCTTCGGCACCGATCATTACTTCAAAATCGTTATCGAATCCCTTTGGTCCGTACGAACCTGTAGCGACGATCGCTCTTCCTGCAACGATCATTCGTGGTCCGGGGATGATCTTTTCTTCGATCGCTTTCTTTAACCCGACGTCGGCATAGCCAGCACCTTCGGAGCCGAGGTCCCGTACTGTTGTGAAGCCGGCCATCAGCGTATTCTTCGCATGAACGGTTGCCCTTGCCACGCGATAAGCGTCCGATTCTTTCATCACCTGGTCGTTCCAGCTTACTTCATTATAGGGATGTAGTAAAAGATGTGAGTGGCCTTCGATCAGTCCGGGCATCAACGTGCAGCCGGGCAGCTTGATCACAGTTACATCGGAAGTTGGCTTAATGGATGACGTTGGCCCGATAGCGACGATCTTATCGTTGGTGATAAAGACCGAAGCGCCGGTGATGATCTTCTCACCATCGAAGACGCGGTCGGGCTGTAATAAATATGCTGTGTTTTGAGCGAGGGCCGAGTAGCTTAAAAGGATCAATAGAAGAAGTCGCATCGGTATTTAGTTTCTAGTCTCAAGTTAATCGAAACTAGAAACTAGAAACTAGAGACTAGACAACTTCTTTATACTGCATCCTATATAACTGCGAGTAATATCCGTCTTTGGCCAAAAGATCTTCATGTCGCCCGCTCTCCCTGATCTCGCCTTTTTCGAGGACGATGATCGTGTCGGCTTTTTGGATTGTCGAGAGGCGATGGGCAATTACGATAGCGGTACGGTTCGTCATCATTTTTGCGATAGCCGACTGCACCATTTCTTCTGTCTCGCTGTCGATCGACGATGTGGCCTCGTCGAGAACAAGGATCTTCGGATCGTAAACCATGGCGCGGATAAACGACAACAGCTGCCGTTGCCCGACCGACAAAGTTGCGCCGCGCTCCATCACATTATAGCTCAATTCACCAGGAAGCCTTTCGATAAATTTCCTCGCACCAACGAGATCGGCAGCATGCCAGATCATTTCGTCGGTGACCTCTTTATCGCCCAGCGTGATGTTGTTCCGAATGGTGTCGGAAAACAGGAACACGTCTTGCAGAACAACACCGATCTCGCGGCGAAGAACGGCGACGTCGAATTCACGGATGTCGACATTGTCTACCCTTATGGAGCCGCTGTTGATCTCATAGAAGCGGTTGAGCAAATTAATGATCGATGACTTACCGGCGCCAGTCGCGCCAACGAATGCCACGGTAGCACCGGGCTTGATCCTGAAACTGATATCTTTTAGAACATAGTTGGCTTCGTTGTAAGCAAACCATACTTTATCGAAGACCACTTCACCGCGAAGCTCTTCGGGTTGATGAGTGCCGGTTTCGGCGATGAACTCTTTATCGTCGAGCAGGTTCATGATCCGCGACGACGCAACGATACCCATCTGCAACGTGTTGTAACGATCGGCGAGCATCCTGATAGGACGGAAGAACATCTGGATATACATGATGAATGCGATCAGGGTACCGATCGTAATCCCTGTTTCTTCGAAATGGATCACACCACGGGCACCGTACCACATCAGCAACCCTACGCCTGTAGCAGCAATGATCTCTGCAACGGGATAATACACCGAATAATACAGGACCGACCTGAGATTTGAATCTCTGTGCTCTTTATTGATCTCGACGAACTTATTGAATTCGCGCTTCTCGCTTCCGAAGATCTGAACGATATACATTCCGGTGATATGTTCTTGCACGAATGCATTCAGGTTAGACACGGCGTTCCGAACATCATTGAATGCAACTTTGATTTTTTCCTTGAAGATGTAGGTCGACAACAACATGAATGGTATCGTCGAAAGGCTGACTAATGCGAGACGCCAGTCTTCATAGAACATAAAACCAAGGATGAAGATGATCTGCAACAGGTCGCCGGCCATCGCGGCAAGACCTTCACTGAAAACATCGGCAAGACTTTCGACGTCCGAGATCGTTCGGGTTACCAAACGCCCGATCGGAGTTTTGTCGAAGAACTTAAGTCGTAGTCCAACCAGGTGTTGATAAAGTTTGACGCGGATGTCGCGAATCACATGCTGACCGATCCGTCCCGATAAATAAGTGTGAACGTATTGAAAAGCGGAATGTGCGATAAGAACTCCCGTCATCACCATGATCATGTAGAGCATTGCCTGGTAATTTCCATTGGCAACGTGGTTGTCGAGTGTGTATTGAATGAGGAGGACTTTGAGTGGTCCAAGAAATCCCAGGACAACGGTGAGGAGTATGACAATATAAAAGTGGACCTTGTACGGTTTAACGAACTGCAGGATGCGTCCGAGAACTTTGAAGTCGATGATGTTTCCGCTACTGACTTTCTCTTTTTCCACTTTAGTCTATAAAGATTGACTTAGGATATTTCACTTTTATCAAATACAGCCCTTCTGCTGGCACGTTCATTCCTGCTTTCTTCCGGTCTTTACTTTTAAGTATTTCCTGGAATTCCTTCATAGAGATCTTCCCGGTGCCGACGTCGAGCAGGGTTCCGACGATGGCCCTTACCATTCCCCTAAGAAACCGGTTGGCTGCGATGTTAAAAACCAACAAGTCGCCTTTTTGATTCCATTCGGCCTCCTTAATCGTGCAAATAAAGTGATTTACGTCGGTCTTTACTTTGCTGAAGGCCTCGAAGTCGTGGGTTCCGACTAATAACGCGGCGGCCTTGTTCATGGTTTTGATGTCGGTTTCCTTGAAATAATAGAAGGCGCGGCCTGTCCGGAGCGGATCTTTTTTCCTGGTGATGATGTATTCGTAGGCGCGTTCGATGGCGTCGTAGCGTGCGCTGATGTCGGGTTTTATTTGTGAGATCGTGCGGATGGCAATGTCGGCGGGGAGGAATGAGTTCATTTGCACGATAAGCTTTTCGCGGTCGAAAGTTTTATCGATGTCGACATGGAAGAACTGTTGGGTGCAATGAACGCCGGCGTCGGTACGGCCACTTCCGACAACTGTAAGTTTTTGACGAAGGATTGTGCTTAAACATTTTTCGACGATATCCTGAACCCCCACTGCATTTAGTTGGGATTGCCAGCCGGAGTAGTTGGTGCCGAGGTAGGATATTTCGAAGAGGAAGCGCATTTTGGAGAGTCAGGAGTCAGTAGACGGTAGACAGTAGACGGTAGACAGTCGACAGTAGACGGTGGACAGTAGACGGTGGTCAGGAGTGATGGTCATCTGAGTTCTATTCGCCTTTTGATTGAATTAATGCATGCAGTTAAAAGCTTGCTTGTTTCTTCTGCAAGTTCCTGAAGTCCTTTGGTTTCTCCAAAGCCCAACTCTTTCGTTAAGATCAAGTAATACTTACATTCTTCAAGTGACCCTTGGGCCTCCGGCTCCTAAAATAATTTTCTCTCACCCGAACTCCCTCCCGGAAAACCTAACTAGTTTTGCAATCTATGTGGCAACGTATTCAAACTGTCTTCCTGGCCCTCGTGGTTATCCTGATGATTGTGTCGATGTTCTTTCCCCTTTGGAGATATGTCGACTCTGCCGGTATTCGATATGAGCTGTATCCTCTTCACTATAGCATCGTCGAGGGTGAGACCAAATCAACAGCCTACTTTCCATACTCTATTACCGCCATCCTCATGATCGCCGCTGCTACCGTAGCCGTGCAAACGATCCGTCGCTTCGACAACCGTCTCACTCAAATGAAACTCGCCGCATTCAACACCATACTTCTCATGGGCGTGATGGGCGCCGTTGTTTACTTCAGCTCGAAACTCAACGACGAATTCAAATATGTTGGAATGTCGCGCGGTGCACTGTGGACCATCTTCGCTGGCGTTGCCTGCAACTGGCTCGCTATGCGATTCATTCGTCGCGACGAGAAGCTTGTTAAAGATTCTGATAGACTTAGATAATTATGTCGATTACAAAAGTTGGTGATCTCCAGGTTCGCACCAACGGTGACGTGCCGGGTGTTGGAACAAAAGCGCCTGACTTTACTCTTACCGATAACAAGCTCAACGACGTAACATTGAGCAGCTTCCTCGGACGCACAGTGGTGTTGAATATTTTCCCCAGCATCGACACAAGCACGTGTGCACAATCGGTCCGTGAATTCAATCGCCGCGCAGCATCTCTCGCAAGAACAACGGTGCTCTGTATATCAAAAGACCTTCCCTATGCAATGCGTCGCTTCTGCGCTGCCGAGGGAATTTCCAATGTCATTACGCTGTCGGACTTCAGGTCCAAAGAATTCGCTAACGATTATCATGTAGAAATGATTGAAGGAGCGATGCGCGGCCTTTTCGCCCGCGTGGTTATTGTTGTGGATGAGTTTGGTGTCATAAAATATAGCGAAGTAGTCCCCGTTATTGGTCAGGAACCAGATTACGATGCAGCGTTAAAAGCGCTCCATTGACTATATTTGTCAGATGCGGTTCATCCTGCCCTTAGCTGTAGTCGTCTTTTTGGTTACTACCACCGAATGCTATTCGCAGCAGGCCCGGCACACCACCCTTAAAAAGAGTCCCAAAAACCGCAGTCTCCGCGCTCCATCGGTTTCTAAAGCCAAATCGCGCGTAATCTGCCCCATTTTCACACAGAGCGAATATCCCTACCAGGCAATCGGCATCAAACTCGGCGACCCCGTCGCCCTCAGTTATAAGTATTACCCCAACAAGCATTGGGCATTCGGCGCCGACCTTGGAAAAGTGGCCAGCGGCCTCTACAGTAAATACTATCGCAAGGCCTTCGGTACTTATTTACCCGATACCCTTTCGGGTGAAGAGACCATTAAATACCTGTCGCATCGCGCGATAACGGACTGGTATCTCGAAGCTAAGTTCTTATATCAATGGAATGCCGAAGGAATTTCTCCGGGACTTCAATTCTACACCGGCCTCGGGTTGCAGTGGCGTGGTACCAAGCTCGAATACGATTACATCTATGAAGACGGATTGTTCGAAACGGAGTTGGGTAAATTTCAACGTTCACGTTTCACCTATGGCCCGACAGCGATCGTAGGATTCGAGTATTCATATTTTTCCTTACCGCTATCTGCTTTTATAGAGGTTGAATGGTTTGCCGACGCGTTACTCGATCCAGGATATAATCGATTCCAGGGTGGCGTAGGGCTGCGGTATGTTTTTTGATCACTGAGAGTTTCATGAAACAGAAACTGGCATTTGTCATCGCTTTAATGGTCATGGGTATGTGTGCTGCAAATGCGCAGAACATACCTACGCAGAGTATTTCACTCAGGCTCGGTGTCCCTGTTGGGTTCACTTACAAAGTTTACACTGGAAAGAAAGAAGCATTCGAGTTTGGTATAGGAGGCGCGTCTCCGTATTGGGCAAATCATTATTACATCAATTCGTTCAATACATTCTCGAAGTACAAAGACTACAAATACCTCGATCACAGAGTTGAGAGCACGATCTATCTGCAAGGTCGGTATCTGAAAGACTTTGCAATACCGACGTCGGGCATGGAAGGACAACTTACGTGGTATTGTGGAGTTGGCGCAGTATTGAAGGTTGCGCGATTGCAGTATACATATACGAATATCGATGCGGTTCCGCCAACACAAACAGACGAGCATACCGATGTTGACTTTGGTCCCGAGGCGATTCTCGGCGCCGAATATTGGCTAGAAGATACGCCGTTCTCTTTTTATGGTGAAGGCAGTGTAATGCTTGAATTGTTCGACAGGGTCGGCAGCGGGAGAGTATTCGCAGCTGTGGGCGTCAGGTATCACTTTTTTCACTAGTGATGCCATGACTTAAGTGATGCCATGACTTTCAAACATCGGGCCAGCGGCTTTTGATCGGCATCTTGATTGTCCGGAAAACCTTACGATTTCGAAGTGTCGTCGGCGCTCTCTACCTCGTCGGCCTGGATCTGTTTCTCATACAGATCTGCATAAACTCCATTCTTCGCCAGTAATTGATCATGCGTTCCCTCTTCTACGATCGCTCCATCGTCGAGCACAATGATCTTGCTTGCCAGCCGCGCCGAAGAAACACGATGTGAGATAACGATCGACGTTCTCCCCACCATCACTTTCTTCATCGCATTAAGGATCGTGTTCTCCGTCTTTGTATCGACGGCAGAAAGAGCATCGTCGAGGATGAGGACACGCGGCTCCCGTACGATCGCTCGCGCTATAGACACACGCTGCTTTTGACCACCCGACAGTGTTATGCCACGCTCTCCGATCCTCGTATTGAAACCCTGCGGGAATCCGACGATGTTATCGTATACATCAGCATCTATCGAAGCGCGAATGATCTTCTCCTCATCGGGTTCTTTCAAACCAAAACCGATGTTGTTATAAATAGTGTCACTGAATAAAAATACATCCTGTGGAACAACGCCCATCTGGCTTCGAAGATTTACCAGGTCGTAACTCTTGATCGATATGCCGTCGATGAGCACTTCTCCTTCGCTCGCATCGTAAAGTCTCGTAACGAGGTTCGATATCGTACTCTTGCCCGATCCGGTGGAACCGATCACCGCTAACGATTCGCCCGGTTTTATTGTAAACGAAACATTCTTTAGAGCCTTAATGCCCGTGTCGGGATAAACGAACGATACGTTGTGGAACTCAACCTTTCCCTCGATAGGCTGCATCAGCCTTTCTTCGGAGACGATGTCGGTCTTCGTTTTCAGGAATTCGTTAATGCGTTTTTGTGAAGCTTCCGCGCGCTGAACAAGGCTGGTCGTCCACCCGAGTGACGCTACGGGCCACGTAAGCATGTTCACATAAATAATGAACTCTGCGATAGTACCAAAGGTCAGCGTTCCATTGATGACACCGATGCTTCCGGCATAAACTGTAAGAATGGTACTCAAACCGATCAGGCCCGTGATCAGCGGGAAGAACATCGATTGAACCTTTGTGAGCTTCATCGACTGGTTCTTGTATTCATTACTCTCTCTTTCGAAGTTGATCACTGATTCTTTTTCGCGTGTGAATGATTTCAATACGCGAATACCGGAAAATGCTTCCTGCACGAACGTGCTAAGTTTCGACTGACTTTTCTGTATGCGCTCCGCGCGATGCTCAACAATATTATTTACATAGAATATACCTATGGAAAGAAGCGGAAGAGGTATCAATGCATATAATGTCAACATCGGACTTAAATGGATCATGAAAGGGATCAGCATCAGGAACAACGTCACAAGCTGAAGGCCGTACATGATCGAGGGCCCGAGGTACATTCTCACACGACCAACATCTTCACTGATGCGGTTCATGAGATCGCCCGTGTTGTTGCGGCGATAAAATGCCAACGGCAATGTTTCGTAGTGTTCGAAGATCTCGTTCTTGAGATCGTACTCGACCAGGCGACTCATCACGATAAGCGTCTGCCTCACGAAGTAAAGGAACAGTCCACGCAGCAGCGCCGCCCCAATTGATAACACCGCGAGTATGAAGATCTGCCATGCAATATTGTCGAAGAAATCACCCTGTAACGAAGTGTTTTGGAATCCACGATACACCTGCAGGTTTTCGATAACCACATCGATAGACAGGCGCACCAGCGGAGCCTGGAGGATCTGGAATGCGTTGGAGATGATCACAAACACCAAACCAAGGATCAGATGCCACTTGTACTTCAGTAAGTATTTATTGAGATAGGAGAGTTCTTTCACAGACCAAACAACGTTTAAAAACCTTTAAAGTTCACCAAAAAGCTCTCACGGAAGTCACGGAAAACACAGAATAATTGCGTTGACTCTTTCCGTGAATTCCGTGTTTTCCGTGAGAAATTGAATTCGGACCATTATTTTTGCAGGCTTATGTTTACTCAGACGACGCGTGTACTGTGCACGGCAGGCCTCTTATTGATCGCCATCAGCGGGATTTCACAAAAAAATCCCACCGAAGGACAGAACCCCCGGAAAGGCAGCACCGACGCTACCGACAAAGTCCTTTTTACGGTCGACAATCAGGCCATCACAACCAGCGAGTTCCTCTACCTCTATCGCAAAAACAACCAGGGTAAACCTGACGTCGATAAGGAAGCGAATATTCGTGAATACCTCGATCTCGTTATCAACTTCAAGTTGAAGGTTGCCGAAGCACACAATCTTGGTTTCGATACCACGCAGGCATTTGTTAAAGAATTCACAACGTATCGCGACGAGCTTAAGAAACCTTTCGTGGCATCGTCGGACGAACTTGGCAGGCTTGTTAAAGAAGCATACGCTCGCCTGGGCGAGGAAGTAAAGGCAGCACACATTCTCATCAACGTTTCTCCCGATGCAGCTCCGAAAGACACACTCGCTGCATGGCAAAAGATAACATCGATCCGTGAACGCATTCTGAAAGGCGAAGACTTTGCCGAACTCGCAAAACAATTCTCCGAAGATCCTTCTGCGAAGACCAATGGAGGTATGCTCGGATACTTTACCGCGTTGAAGATGGTATACCAGTTTGAGGACGCAGCATATAAAACTAAAGTCGGCGAGATCTCACAGCCCGCGCGCACACGCTTCGGTTATCACATCATCAAAGTTTACGATCGCCGTCCCGCAACCGGCGAAGTGGAGGTTTCACACATCCTCTTCGGAGGAACAGATGATAAATCGAAGAACAAGGCCTTCGAAGTTTATGATCAGTTGAAAGCGGGTCGCGATTGGAATGCCCTATGTAAAGAGAACTCTTCCGACAACGCCACTAAAGAACGTGGCGGTAAGTTGCCTCCCTTCGGTGTCGGAGATCTTCCGGCCGTTCCTGAGTTCGAAGCCATGGCGCTCTCGATGCAAACTCCTGGCGAGATATCAGACCCGTTCAGATCAAGAGTCGGTTGGCACATCATTCGTCTCGAAAGAAAGATCGGTGTACCAGCTTTCGCCGAAGCCGAGCCGGCATTGAAAAGGAAGATCGGTCGCGACGAACGTCTGCATATAAGCCAGGTCGCGCAACTCACGAAACGCAAAGCTGAGTTAGGTTTTAAAGAGAATGAAGAAATTAAGAAAGACCTGGAGAGCAAAGCAGATACGTCTTTGCAAAAAGGAAAATGGAATGTTCAGGTGGACAAGAGTGATGTTTTGTTTTGGGTTAGAGGATTTCCAACCCTGGCGAGTGAGTTTGTAAAGTATGTGAGATCACATCAACGTCCTTCGGCGCTTTCGCCTTCCGCATACTTCAAGCAGCTCTATGATCAGTTTGCCGAGATTGAGTTGAGTAATGCAGAGCACTTTAAACTTCAAGACACCAATGAGGAGTATCGCAACCTCGTTCGTGAGTATCGCGAAGGCATTATGTTCTTCAGTATCATGGAGAAGGAGGTTTGGAACAAAGGCTCCAGCGACACCGTTGGTCAGCGCGCCTACTACGAAGCACATAAAGACAAGTACCAGGCCGGCGATCGTGCCTATGCCCGTATCTATTCAACTTCCGACAAGGCATTCCTGAAAGAAGTTCGCGAAAAAGCTTCGAAAGGCGACACGCTCAGCGCTCCCGACATGAAGAAGTTTAAGTCTGTCACGGCCTTCCGTGCTTTCGGCAAGGGCGAGAATAAGATCGTCGATATGGTGTCGTGGAACATTGGATTGCATGAAGCCGAAGCAGACGGGATGTATTATCTTGTGGAAATCGAGCGTTTGATACCGCCAGGCCAGAAGTCATTCCAGGAGGCGAGAGCCACCGTGATCTCCGAATACCAGGAAGAGATCGAGAAAAAATGGCTCGCCACGTTGCGGGCAAGGCATAAAGTGAAAGTCAACAAGAAGAACGTAAAGGCAGTAATTCAGCAGCTCGAAAAAAAATGAGAGCATTAATTACATCGGTTGTTTTAATGGCAGTTGCATTCTCTTCGTGTGATCTCATTCGTATGAAGAAAGATGCGGCTCCGGGCGCCGGTCGCAAGGCGGTAGCCCGCGTTAACGATGTGTACTTGTACCAGGATGAGCTCGCGGGCATTGTTTCGGATCGCGTTTCGAAAGAAGACAGCGCTCTTAGAGTTCAAACGTATATCGATAGCTGGATCCGCAAGCAATTGCTGATCAGCCAGGCCATGAAGACCATCGATATCAACGAAGCCGAAGTGGAACGAAAAGTGCTCGAATATCGATACACGCTCATCGGCTACGAGTACCAGAACTTTTACATAAACAAGAACCTCGACGATAGCGTGTCGGATGCCGACATACAGAAGTACTACAACGAACATATCGACAACTTTATATTGAAACAGAATATTGTGAGAGGAACATTCATCGTTGTGCCCAAGGGAGCTCCGAGGACCAACCGGCTGAAAGACCTGATCTATTCTTCGAAGGAGAAAGACATCACCGAATTGCGGTCGTTTTGTCTCAGTTTTTCCACGGCTTATCACATTGCCGATTCTTCGTGGATGGAGTTCGATAAATTGGTCGTCGGATCGCCGCTTGCAGAAATACCGAATAAGGTGCAGTTCCTCAAGAGCAATCCCTACTACGAAACGAGTGATACCGAATCGCTCTACTACCTTAAAGTGGATGAATATAAGATTTCCGATAACGCATCGCCGCTGGAGTTCGTTAAAGGAGAGATCAAGAACATCATTCTCAACAAAAGGAAAGTGGAGCTCGCAAAAAAATTAGAAGATGATGTGTATGAGAACGCAGCAAAACGGAAAGACTTTGAAGTTTATAATTAGCGCGATACTGATCTGTTTTTCAGTCAGCGCCTGGGCCCAGGAAGAGCAGCCCAAGACCGATCCGCCAAAGGCCCCTACCACCGTGGTCGATAAGATCATCGTGAAGGTCGACAACTATATCGTTCTCAAGTCGGATCTCGAGAACGCATACCAGGGTTACCTTGCCAACGGCGGAACTGCTTCCGATGAAGCAAAGTGCAACATGCTCAATAGTCTTGTTGTGAATAAGCTCATGGTTGCCAAAGCAGAGATCGACTCCGTGATCGTTACCGATGTTGAAGTTGATGCCAACACGCAACAACGTATGCAGGTGATCATGCAAAACTCGGGTAACTCGCCCGAGCAACTCGAACGCCAGTTTGGTAAATCACTTGCTGAAATACAAGCCGACCTTCGTGACCAGGTGCGTGAACAGCTTCTTGGTCGTGAGATGCAAAATCGCATCACCAAAGACATTACCGTCACTCCCTCCGAAGTAAGAAAATTCTTTAATAAAATTCCGACAGATAGCCTTCCCTTTTATTCCTCCGATGTTGAAGTCGGCCAGATCGTGAAGATCGCCAAGGTAAGCGACGCGCAGAAGGAGGAGACCCGCAAGAAACTTAACGAGATTCGCGCACAACTTGTCGCTGGCGCCAACTGGCAGGAGCTCGCAAAGAAATATTCCGAAGATCCATCATCTGAATATAATGGTGGCGATATGGGATGGGTTGGCCGTGGTGCAATGGTGCCGACGTTCGAAGCCATGGCATTCAAGCTTAAAAAGGGTGAGATCTCGATCCCCTTCGAATCGCCCTTCGGTTTCCACATCATGCAGCTCCTCGACCGTCGCGGTAACGAATATCACTCTCAACACATTTTGATATCAGCATCGCCTTCGCAATCCGATCTTAAGCGCGCGGAGAAATTTCTCGACAGCATCAGGACAATGGTGAACGAGGGTAAAATGAAATTCGACGCAGCCGCTAAAGAATTTTCGGACGATCAGGCGACAAAACAACGCGGAGGCTTCTTTGCCGATGCCGACGGCGGAACGAAAATATCCGTGAAAGATCTCGACCCCGTTGTTTATTTCGCGATCGATACAATGAAGCTGGGAAACATTTCGAGACCGGCAGTTTATCGTACCGACGACGGCAAGAATGCGGTTCGTATTCTTTACTTTAAAACGAAGTTGCCTCCGCATGCAGCCAATCTTACCGACGACTGGCATCGCATACAGTCAGCGGCTTTAGGTGAGAAGAAAGACCGAGCACTCGACACGTGGTTTTACAAAGCGAGAGGCGACGTGTTTATCAACGTCGACCCGAATTATAAGACGTGCGGTATATTAGAATAGGATAATAGGGCCCGGTGGGCACTGGCCCGCCGCAGGCGTAATCGTGATTTAAACAGACAAAAAAGTTATGGCACAACTGGCCAACGATGTAGAAGCAGCCGACGCATTGGCGCAAGCTTACAAGCGACTGAAAGATGAAATTGCAAAAGTGGTCGTTGGCCAGGATGAAGTCGTTCGTCTCGTGCTTACCGGTATCTTCTGCCAGGGACATTCCCTTCTCGTTGGCGTTCCCGGCCTTGCGAAGACTTTGCTGGTGCAAACTATCGCAAGCGCTCTCGATCTTCAGTTCAAACGCATCCAGTTCACCCCCGACTTAATGCCATCGGATATTGTCGGTTCAGAGACGATGGATAAAGACAGGAATTTTCATTTTGTAAGGGGTCCTGTGTTTGCCAATATTGTTCTCGCCGACGAGATCAACCGAACTCCTCCCAAGACCCAGGCCGCTTTGCTTGAGTCGATGCAGGAATACGCCGTAACGATCGCCGGCCAGCGCTATGAACTGCCCCGTCCTTTCTTCGTTCTCGCGACACAAAACCCGATCGAACAGGAAGGAACCTATCCGCTGCCCGAAGCGCAGCTCGACCGTTTCATGTTCAATATCCTGTTGAACTATCCTTCATACGAACAGGAGGTTGCTATCGTGAAGAATACAACAGCCGACGATATCAAGAAAGTAACGCACGTTCTCAGCGCCGAAGATATCGTTCAGTTCCAGCATTTGGTAAGACGAGTTCCGGTTGCCGATAATGTTGTTGAGTATGCCGTAAAACTCACACACCTCACACGTCCACACACTAATGGATCGACCGCTGCAAATGATTACCTCGAATGGGGTGCTGGTCCGCGTGCTTCTCAATACCTCATGCTTGGAGCGAAGTGCAATGCGTTGCTTAACGGGAAGTATTCACCGGATATTGAAGATGTGAGGGCGGTAGCGAAGCCTGTTCTGCGTCACCGTATCGTGCGCAACTTCAAAGCTGAAGCCGATGGCGTTTCGGTCGACGGCATCATAGAAAAGCTCCTATAGAAGAATCTCTCTTACAATAATATAAACACCTGTCGCCAGGGTGAACCATCCGAATGCCATTCGTAACCGGATGCCTGATATTTTTTTCGAATAACTGTTGCCGACAAAGATCCCGAGTATCGCCAGCGACGTGAGACTTAATAACAACGGCCAGTTCATCTCGCGATGAATGGCGTCGCCAAGAAATCCTGCCATTGAATTAATGCCGATAATAAAAAGGGAAGTTCCCACAGCGGTCTTGAAATGAAGACCTGTGAGGAACACCAGTGCAGGTATGATCAGGAATCCGCCGCCCGCGCCGACCAGTCCCGTCAGGAAACCAATGAGTATACCTTCCAGGATCACAAGCACCGTTCGAAACCTTTTGTTGTTGGAAGCGATATCGCGCTTACCACGGATCATCGGTATCGATGCGAGCACCATGAGGATCGCAAAGATGCCAAGCAACAAGATCCTTTTGGTGATGATATAATCGCCAATCATGAAGACCTCATCCGGGATTGCCGGCACAACGAAAGAACGGGTTAGAAAAATGCTGATGATCGACGGCAGTCCGAATACGATGCCGGTCTTTAAGTGAACAAGCTGTTGTTTGTATTTCGGGATTGCACCCGCGAACGACGTGACGCCGACAATGAATAACGAATATGCTCCTGCGATAGCAGGTTCGATGTGGAAGAGGTAAACAAGAATCGGTATGGAAAGAATGGAGCCGCCGCCACCGAGAAGTCCCAATACAACCCCGACGATCACTGCCGAGAAGTACCCGATTATTTCTTCAATCATTCCGAAATGAACGGGCGATGGTCACCCGCTGGTTTGCAAAATAGACTAACGTAAGATCAAATAGATGAACTTCGGTGTAATATGAAAGTCGATAGGATCACTTCAGTTTCTCGTACTCCACTACGAATGCATCCGGGAATTTCCTTTTCACTTCACCGATAAAATCATCCGCCTTCTTGCGGGAGGAAAACTCCCCAAGAATGATACTGTAATACTTTGTGCCGTTCACGATCTTTACCTGGACGTTCACCTGTTTCTTGTATGAATTCTTCAGGTTGTCGGCAAGGCGCATCAGGTTTACGAGCTCCTGGTAGGTGCCGATCTGAACACCCCATCCTTTTGGATTCAATCGCGAGATCTCGAAGTCGTAGAATTCTTTTTCATCCACGGCCACGCGATCGATAGGAACATTAACGCCGCCGCCTTTGCCGTCGCCGGCATCGATCACCTCCAGCTTCACTTCAGCGATACCTTTGTTTATATAATCCAGCTCTTCGGCGGCTGACTTCGAAAGGTCTATGATGCGGCCCTCTACATACGGACCACGGTCGTTGATCACGACTTCCACCGTCTTGTTATTTTCCAAGTTCGTCACGCGCACTTTCGTTCCGAAAGGAAGTGTCTTGTGTGCGCCGGTCTTCTTCGAGTGCTTGTACTTTTCTCCCGAAGCCGTCATGGCGCCTTCAAATTTATCGGCGTAAAAAGAGGCCTTACCAGACTGGGTCTGACTATAAACCGAAACTGCTACGAAGGAAACAAAGATGACATTGAGGATTAATTTCATAAACACCATGCTTTTGGGTGCTGGGTGCGAGGTGCTGGGTGCGGATATCATGGGACTAAATTGATCTGCAATTATGGAGAAATCTGTAGGATTTCGAAACCGGGTATAATTTAACCGTCGAATTTCTCCACAACTGAAAGATCAATTCAACCTAGAGCTATCGGCACTTAGCACCGAGCACCTCGCACCAACGCACTCGCTGCCCGGGCGCCTGCGTTTTCTAAAACTTTAGGCCTCTTGTTTCCGAAAATAGTTTACCTTTGCCCGGCAAATAATGAATCCTAATATTATTTGCCATGTCGCTCGACTCTTCTAAATTTCTCTACGACGCTCTCACATACGATGATGTTCTGCTTGTACCAGCGTACAGCGAAATACTTCCCCGTGAGGCTGATACCACCAGCCAGCTGACGAAAAACATTAGCCTGAACATTCCTGTCATTTCGGCAGCGATGGACACGGTTACAGAAGCTGCCATGGCTATCGCGATGGCCCTCGAGGGGGGTATCGGGATGATCCACAAGAACATGAGCATCGAAGAGCAAGCCGACCAGGTCCGCAAGGTGAAGCGCTCGCAAAGTGGTCTCATCCTCGATCCGGTGACCCTGCAGGTAAACGCCACCGTTCGCGACGCCGAAAAGATCATGCGTGAATTCAAGATCGGCGGTATCCCTGTTGTCGATCACAATGGCAAACTCGTTGGCATCATCACCAACCGTGACCTTCGTTTCCAGAAGGACATGAGCATTCCGGTCGAGCAGATCATGACGAAAGAAAACCTGATCACTGCACCCGAAAGCATCACGCTCGCGAAAGCAGAAGGCATCCTTCAGAAATACAAGATCGAAAAACTTCCTATCGTCAATAAGAAGGGTAAGCTCACTGGCCTCATCACATACAAAGACATCCTGAAGCAAAGGAACAAACCCAATGCTTCGCAAGACGAGTACGGTCGCCTGCGCGTTGGCGCTGCGGTAGGTATTACGCCCGATATCTTCGATCGTATCGAAGCGCTCAAAGCTTCGGGAGTTGATGTGATCAGCATCGACACCGCACACGGTCATTCTGTGTATGTGATCCAGGCAGCGAAAAAAGTAAAGAAGAAATATCCCGAGCTCGACCTCATCGTAGGAAACATTGCAACTGGCGAAGCAGCGAAAGCTCTCGCAAAAGTGGGCGCCGATGCGATCAAAGTCGGCGTTGGTCCCGGCAGTATCTGTACAACACGTATCGTTGCCGGTATCGGCCTTCCCCAGTTGTCGGCCGTCTACGAATCGGCAAAAGCAGTTAAAGGAAGTCCCGTGAAAATTATAGCCGACGGTGGCATTCGTTTCTCGGGCGACATCGTGAAAGCCCTCGCAGCTGGCGCCGACTCCGTAATGATCGGCTCGTTGCTTGCGGGCACCGAAGAAGCTCCCGGCGAAATGATCATCTACGAAGGCCGTAAGTTCAAATCATACCGCGGTATGGGAAGCCTCGAAGCGATGGACGACGGTTCCAAGGACAGGTACTTCCAGGACGCCGAGGACGACATTAAGAAGCTCGTGCCCGAAGGAATTTCCGGAAGGGTGCCGTACAAAGGCCTCGCTTCCGAAGTGCTGTACCAGCTCGTAGGTGGCCTCCGCGCCGGCATGGGCTATTGTGGTTCAAAAACCCTCGAGAAGCTTAAGTCGGCCAAGTTCGTGAAGATCACGGCAGCCGGGGTTACAGAAAGCCATCCACATGATGTTGTAATAACACGGGAAGCTCCAAACTATAGCCGGAAGTAGGCGGTAAGCGGTCGACAGTAGACGGTGCCCTCCACTTGTCTACAGGCCACTGTCCACTATATTTGAACCCTTGCGCACCAAAGCCCTAATTCGACTAACCTTCCTCTCGGCAGTGATCTGCTGGCTGGTACTGGTTTTTTCCGAGGTGACGGTGCTCTTTAGTCTCACCAGGGACGCCCCGGCCGGCATACCGATGTGGTTGCCACGGGTGATGTTCGCCCTGTACGTCGTTTGTCTCTACTACTACTACAAGTTCAGGATCGAGCGTGACGAGTCGCTCAACTTCACCGACCTGTTGTGGAAGGTATTTGCCACCGGTTTGATCTCGACGGTGATGTCGTTGGCAATGCGCCTGATCACATCGGTAACGGGCAACATCACGAGCAACCTGTTGTTCCAGGATGTGATCTACCAGATCAACCTCGCTCTCTACTTAAGCTTCCTCATCGCCGGCTATACCTCGTGGAAGCGACTCATACTTTACCAGAAATCGAAGTGGCTCATCAGGATGTGGATGATCTTCGAGTTTGGTTTGGCGGCAGTGTTGCTGCAGGCTGTTCTACAAGTCTCGATACCTGAGGAGTTTACGATCATCCTCGCCGTTCTATTCGGAATTCTTGCCGTGATCCTTTCAGCAAACATGAAATGGGTCGCGTATTTGAACTTCCGTCAGAAGTGGACGAGCATACTGATCTTGTTACTGGTGTTGTTCTACATCGGCTATTTCATGTGGATCAATTTCAATCCGCCGCCGGAGCTTGCGAAGACGGAATTTCTCGCATTCAAGTCGCACTTCTTCAACTTGTGCTTGTTCTTCTTCGTGATCACATACAGTGTGTTCTCTTTCCTTGTGATCTTATTCAACCTGCCTACGTCTTCTGTGTTCGAACAGAAACTGGAGGAGGTTGTGAACTTTCAGCGCATTAGTCAATCGATACAAACAGAACAAAGCGAGGAGAGCGTTTACAAGATCCTGCTCGAAAGCTCGGTAAGTTCTGTGTTTGCAGATGCGGCATGGCTCGAGATCCGCGGAGCCAATAACGAAGCACGATTCTTTACATACCAGATCTCCGAAGAGGAGTCGAGGAACATCGCTTTCCATTTGAAATCGAACAACGTAAAGGGAGTCCTGGATCAGAACACTGATAAGACGAAGAACCTGTCGAAACACCTTGCGGGATTAAAGGGAACGCGTTTCCGTTCGTTGTTGTCGTTCCCGATCCTGGTGAAGGGCGATACCATTGGCACGCTGGCCTTGTTAAAAGAATTACCTGAAGGATTCAATAAAGAGATGACCAGGATCGTCTCTGCATTTGCGAACCAGGCTGGTATCTCGATAGAGAACTTCCGATTGATGGAAGAAGCGTTCCAGAACGAACGTTACAAGGAAGAGCTCAAGATCGCTAAGACAGTTCAGAAGAGCTTGCTTCCCGACAAGCTGGAGAAAGACGCCGACTTCGAAGTATCTGCATTCTCACAATCTGCCGATGAAGTGGGTGGTGATTATTATGATACCATTAGAATTGACGATCACCAGGTTGCGCTCATCATCGCCGACGTGTCGGGTAAAGGAACGACG
The DNA here is from genome assembly GCA_964490505.1 of uncultured Ohtaekwangia sp. Classification (GTDB taxonomy): domain Bacteria; phylum Bacteroidota; class Bacteroidia; order Cytophagales; family Cyclobacteriaceae; genus ELB16-189. The sequence goes on from CAZBCP010000013.1 coordinate 234,123, forward strand.
GCTGCGTTCCACATGTCGCAGATGAAAGGGATCTTCCATAGTCTCGCGCAACAGGATCTCGATCCAAAGGAATTTATGCAGCGCGCGAACAGGGCGTTGGTTTACTGTCTTGAACGCGGCTCGTTTATTTCGGCAACCTACTTTGCTATCGATACTCGCACTAAGAAGATCCGTTATGCGCGTGCGGGTCATTGCCCGGTGTTGTTCTATCGTGCCAACACTCGCCAGGCAGAATATCTGAAGGACAGGGGAACTGCTTTGGGCATGATCAAAACGAAAGACTACTGCAACTACATTGATACGAACGTCATCTCTTATGGCGCGGGAGATATCATGGTGCTATACACCGATGGTATTACCGAAGCCAAGGATCAAAAAGGAGAGGAATTCGGTGACGACAGGTTGAAGCAAACGCTGCTCGCCACTACGGAAAAAGAGCCAAAGGAAATTGCGGAGTTTATGATATCGCAGTTGTATGAGTATTCAGGCACTCATATGATCAACGATGACTACACTACAATGATTGTGAAGTTTAAGTAAGAACATAAAACCAGTAGAAAAGGTGCCAAAAAATGCTTTTTAATCAACAGAAACAGCTTTTCGGCGCCAAAACTAAAAACCTTAAAAACCGTTAAAATCACATGGTTCACATCAAGAGACTGCAGGAGGATGGGGCTGATATCATCGCAATAATCGGTGAGATCGACGCCAGTTCTTCCATAGAATTGGACCTGGCAATCGCCAAAAGTGTAGGAGAGGGATTCCGTAAAATACTGGTCGATTGCAGCGCCCTCGAGTACATCTCCTCCGCCGGTTTGGGTGTCTTTATGTCTTACATCGAAGAATTTAAGGACAAGAATGTGACTATGGTGTTGTTTGGTATGAAGGAGAAGGTAATGAACACATTCACAATTTTAGGGCTTGCCGACCTGTTACACATCAGGTCCGACAGGCAGGAAGCAAAGCAACTGGCCAATGAACTATCAGTATAGCATCGGTTGCAGCCTTACAAATCTTAAGGGTATCCGCGACTTCATTCGTACGTCGCTGAAAGGCCATGGTGTGCCCGAAGTTGAGGTGAGTGCTATCGTACTCGCGCTGGACGAAATGTGCTCGAACCTCATGATCCACGCTCATCATTGCAACCCCGAACATCTGCTCGAACTTCATATTGAAGTTGACAACGGTAGAAAGTTTGTTTTCGAGATCGTTGATGACGGCGATGTGTTCGACATCAATCGCTTCGAAGCACCCAGCATGGACAACCTCGTTCACGAAAAACGCAAGGGTGGACTTGGTATTAGACTGGTGAAATCCATCATGGATAATGTCGAGTACCTGAAAGTGAATGGCAAGAATATCTGTCGTCTTACAAAGACCGTCAACTAGCAACTAGCAACTAGAAACTAGAAACTAGAGACCAGAGACCAGAAAATTAGTAACTCCCAAAAAATTTTCTTGTAAACCACTCCAAACTCAGCAGGAACAATAAAAGAAAGAAAACCGCCTTTAAGTTGATCATCGGGTGGAAAGAATCCTCGGAGTGAATTAAAGTCTTCGCCTGGAGTTTCGTCAGATCAGAGTTCAGGTTAGCCGAATTGCTTTCGGTGTAAAATTTCCCGCCGCTTTCGCTCGATAATTTTCTCAGTAAGCCGAAGTCCGCCGACAGGTTTTGCGATTCGATGTTTTGCGCCGTTACTAAAAATTCTCCCGACACTTGTTCCTTGCCTGTGCTGAGCTGCGTACTGGCCGTGTAGCGATAGATGCCCTCTTTTAATCCCCCGATGCGATACCGTGAGCTTGATGGACTTGTTGTGTAACTGTATTGTGTTGCTTTCCCGTTTTCGTCGCGAAGCTCGATCTGCACAGTATTACCATAGATCGGTTCGAAGAGATCGTTGTACATCTGGCTTTCGAAAGTTACAGGCTCCGAATCGGTGAACTCGTTCTGTATCGGGAAGCTGCGGAATTTTCTGCGATCGTCGGCGGTGCTCAGGTATTGGATCAGTTTCGAAAATACTTCGTCGAAGGCATCGCTCTTTTCGCTCTCGGCGAATTCATTCAATCTCCATTTCCAGATACCGTCGCCCAACAGAACAGCAATGCGATTCTCGGGACCGTTCCAGCTCAACAATAAGGGGCGATTGGTCGTAACGCTACCGATGCGCTGGAACAGCAACACGGCTGCGTCGGCAGGATAGGTAAACTTGCCGAACGGGACAGAGACGGGTGGATATCTGGAGAACCTTCCGGCGATGTCGTCGCTGAATGCGAAGTCGCGGAACTGGGTGTTGAAGCTTGGGATCACTTCGTCGCGCTGCCCGATGTTCTCGAACACTAATGGGATATTGATGTTCTGAAACTGCCGAAGGTTGGTTTTGCTTCCCACCATGAACAACATGCCGGCGCGGCTCTTCTGAAACTTCTGGACTAGTGGAAGGGTCTTTCCTTCGGAGTCGAATGCTTGTGAAAAAATAACCAGGTCGACCTTATCCGGTTGCAGCACCTGCTGATCTTCTTCTTTTACTCCCGGTATGTGGAGGTGAAACTCGTAATTCGAGTTCTTCTCGATAGCGGCGCGCAGGGCTTTGATGTCGGGATGTGGTGATGGCGAGACGACGAGGATCTTTTTCTTGCCCTCGACGACTTCAACATAAATTGCTGTGCGATTATTTTTTTGATTGATCTCCTGCTTCAGGGGCTCGATCGCCACGTCGAGGCGTTGAATTCCTTTTTCGTTAGCATCGATGAGAAAATCGAAGTCGAGGAGCCCTTTGGAACCGGAGTTCTTGTTTTGTGTGGAGATCACTTTGCCGCCCATCGATATCGTAGCGCGCACGTCCTGGTTGGTAAGTCCTTTCACCAAAACTTCTGCGCGAACAGGGAAACGATTTCCCTGGTAGGCGATCTTGTTGAAGGCAACGTTCCTTAATGCAAGATCGACGCGCTGCGTTGTGTCGCCGATGCCGATCGTGTAAACTGGAATTCGAAGTGTGGTATAAACTGGCGAAGGGCCAGAGTTATAAATTCCATCGGAAGCCAATACGATGCCCGCGAGATTTTTTCCTTCGTAGTCGGCGGTGATCTGTCGTATCGCGCCGTGAATATTCGATGTCAGTGTGTCAAGCCCGCGAAACTCAACTTGATATAGGTCTTCGAGAGATTTTGAACCTGCCGTGAGATCGTTTTGCAGCTTTGTAAATCTTTCCTGGCCCAGGACCTCTGTTACAGACTGGGAGTTATCCACCAAAAAAACGATAGCAGGCTTTTCGAACTGGTTGGTCGTGAGTTTTAAGATTGGACCGATCAGTAAAAATGCAGCAAGTGCAACAGCGAGAGCCCTGACAAAAAACAAGATGCGATTGGTAGTGCGACCCCACGTGTGCTTGGTGCGATACAACACCCATGCATAGCCGATACCTATGGCGATGCACAAGAGGATGAACGCTGGTGAAGACTCGAATATCAGTCGCTGCATTAAATCACTAATTACAAATCACTAATTACAAATCACCAATTACAAATCAATAATCATATTTCTCCTTCCACAATCTCTTCAAATAATTCCTCAATTCCTCTTCACGCGGGTTTGGACCTGGCTCGTAGAACTTCGTCCCTTTGATCTTGTCGGGCAGGAACTCCATGTTAACGAAATTGTCCTGGAAATCGTGGGCATACTGATAACCTTTTCCGTAATCCATGTTTTTCATCAGTCTGGTCGGCGCATTCCTGATGGCTAACGGTACGGGAAGATCGCCGGTTTCGCGTACTTTCCCCAGGGCACTCACTATACCAATAAGAGTAGAGTTGCTCTTGGCAGATGACGCGAGATATACCGCACATTGCGCGAGTATGAGTTGCGCCTCAGGATACCCGATAACATTAACCGCCTGGAAAGCTGCCGTTGCCAATACGAGGGCGGTGGGATTTGCATTGCCGATGTCTTCACTGGCAAGGATCACCATTCGCCGCGCGATGAACTTCACATCCTCGCCACCTTCGATCATTCGCGCGAGATAATACAACGCTGCGTTGGGATCACTCCCACGAAGGGATTTAATGAACGCAGAGATAATGTCGTAATGTTGCTCGCCATTCTTATCGTAGATGGCGATGTGTTTTTGCGCAACGTTGATCACGAGCTCGTCGGTGATCTCGACATCACCCGTTGTTGATTCACCGATCAGGTCGACGAGATTCAACAGCTTTCGCGCATCGCCACCGGAGATGCCCAGCAGTGCCCCGTGTTCTTTTACAACGATCGACCTTTTCTTCAGCTCTGTATCTTTCGTGAGTGCCTGGTCGACCAGTCTCAACAGATCTTTTTCCTCGAGGGCTTTTAGTGTGTAGACCTGGCAGCGCGAAAGCAACGCCGAGTTTACTTCGAAGGACGGATTTTCGGTAGTCGCGCCGATGAGTGTGATCACTCCTTTTTCGACAGCGCCGAGGAGTGCATCCTGCTGCGATTTATTGAAGCGATGAATTTCATCAATGAACAATATTACTCTCGAAGTCTGACGTGCCTTGTCGATAACATCGCGAACATCTTTCACGCCGGCGCTCACAGCGCTCAATACATAGAATGGCCGCTTTACTTCGTTAGCGATGATGTTTGCAATGGTTGTCTTCCCAACGCCGGGAGGACCCCAAAGGATCATCGAAGGCACATTCCCGGTGTCGATCGCTTTACGGATGATCCCGTTTTTACCGACCAGGTGTTCCTGTCCCACGAGATCTTCGAGCTTCGAAGGTCTCATCCGTTCTGCGAGCGGCGGTAAAGTGTTACTAAGCATGATCTTATTACAGCAAAAATCCGACCCACTAAATGTACATCAAAGCCACGAGGGCATTGATAGTGACACCGATCAAGATGAGGATCGAAAAGAGAAAACTAAACGCGCAAAATTTCAAAATAGTTTTACCCCAACCCTGTCCATACATCCGCTTCATAGCGAATAGCAGGTAAAAATAGATCCAGAATCCCAACAACACCGAGACGAATCCAAGCCCCGGGATAATGTTGAAGATCATGATCAGGGAGCCCGCTAAATAAAAGAAGTTATAGTAATAGATCGTGCCTACGAGATGTTCCGAATAGAAATAGTCGCGTCGTATGTATAACAGTTTCAACACAAGCGCCATGAAAGGCATCAGGTAAAAGAGAACCTTGGAAAAATTATCGGAGAACATCGCCAAAAATTCCTTGCCCATAGCGTTGGCATCGTTCGCATATTTCTTTTGAAGCTCTATCGCCCTTATCTGCATCTTTCTCTCGAACCAACCATCTTTCTTATCCTCAGGAAGCGTATTCTGAATAGAGTCGTATTGTTCAACGGTTTTATATTCGGGGTCTTTAAATGACCATCTCATTTTGTTATTCCCGGTCGAATCTTTTCCCACGGAATCAACTTTCAAACCGGCATTCGCAAGTTCTCTCTTGTCTTCCTCAGAAAGTCCTCCATCAACAGCGTCGTTGTCGGAATCGGGCAAAGTCACCAGCAAGAGGAAGAACAGGAAACTGACGAACACATACATCCTCGCGGGGTGAAAATATGTTTCGCGACGACCTACGTTGTATTCGACAGCGAGAAAGCCTGGCCGCAAAAAAATATACTTCGTAGTCAGAAAGAATTTTCCTTCGTAGCTCCAGAACGACGAGATAAAGTTTGTGAACAGCTCCCCTAACGTCTGCCGCCTGGGAATATCTTTCTGCCCGCAATGATGGCAATAGATATCCTGCAGCTTTGTTCCGCAGTTAAGACAGAATTCGTTGGGGTGCGGTTTGTTCGTGTTCGACTCTGCATCAACAAAGCCTTCCGCTGCCGGAAACGATTTGCCAAGGTCTTCCATTAATTGATCTGAAGTTTTTTGAGGATATCTACTGCGCGATCGAGCATCTCTTCGGTGAAGTTGAGATGGGTGACCATTCGGAGCTCGTTTGATCGGCGAAATTTCACGGCCTTGATATTATTCTCAGCAAGTTTATTTAAGACCTTATCCACATCGGCCACACTAAACACGATGATATTGGTGTCGACGGGGTCTACTGATTTTATCCAATTTAAACCTTTCAGTACTTCTCCCAACACTTTGGCGCGGCGATGATCGTCTTTCAGCCGGTCGATATGATGATCGAGTGCATAGATGCCGGCGGCCGCGAGAAATCCTGCCTGCCGCATGCCCCCACCAAATGCCTTTCGAGCACGACGCGCCTTGTATTCCATGTCTTTGTTGCAGAGCAGCACCGACCCGATCGGGGCGCCGAGCCCCTTCGAAAGGCACACCGAGACCGTATCGAAGTTAGAAGCCATATCGGCTGGAGTATCGCCAGTCTCCACAAGGGCATTGAAGATCCTAGCGCCGTCGAGGTGCGTGCGGATGCCTTTAGACAAAGCAAACTTCCTGATGTCGCGGATCTGTGCCGTGGGCCAGATACTTCCGGCGCCGCGAACCACCGTGTTCTCGATAGCGATCAGGGTTGTAAATGGCTGATGCGGATCTGCGCTGTTGTTGATGTTCTCTTCGATCTCTTTTACAGTGAACCGGCCGCGATCGCCATCCAACAAACGGACGCTAAGCTGACTGTTGCCGGCGATGCCGCCGCCTTCATAACGATAGATGTGCGCGCCCGAATAACAGATCAGTTCTTCGGAGGGATTGGTGAGAATACGAATACCGATCTGGTTGGTCATCGTGCCCGATGGACAATACACGGCGGCCTCTTTTCCGAAGAGCGCTGCGATCTTTTTTTCGAGCTGGTTAACCGATGGGTCTTCGCCGAACACATCGTCGCCGATGGGGGCGCTCATCATGGCATCGCGCATGCCTGGGGTTGGAAGCGTCAGGGTATCACTTCGTAGGTCGATGATCATTCAGTGGAGGTTGGTTATTGGTGTTGGATATTGGCTGTTGGAGAATCTCCAATGTCCAATCCCAATTCCCAATATCCACTTATTGGAAGAACGCTCCAAGATATTCTAACAGTACCGGTCTTTCTACCGGTTTCGAAAGATACCCATTGAACCCCTCTCCTAAAAACCGGTCTTTATCCTCGGGCATGGCGTAAGAAGTGATCGCCACAATGGGGAGCCTTTCGAAGACGGGGATGGCCTTTATTTTTTTCATGGTCTCCACGCCATCCATTTTTCCGCGGCCCAGGTTGATATCCATGAGCACGAGATCGAACGACTCTTTGCCAAGGATGTTGAGACAGGTCTCGCCATCTTCCACGTGCTCGGTGGTGTAATGATGTGCCAGCAGTCTTGTTATCACAAGCGCGTTGATCGGATCATCCTCCACATATAATAATCGCTTCATGGCTTGTGGTACCTTGGTAATAAGATCTCGAATTTGCTTCCCTTATTTTTTTCCGACTCGACTATTATCTCGCCGCCCAGCAATTCGATATATCTTTTTGAGATCGAGAGACCGAGCCCGGAGCCTTCGTAGCCGCGGCTGTGTCCCATACTTTCCTGTTCAAATGCGTTGAAAATTTTCGGCAGGAATTCTTTAGAGATACCTATCCCTGTATCTGTAACACGAATGCTCACGTTGTTGTTCGGGCATGTGCCAACTTGGATGGTAACTTCTCCCGCTTCGGTGAATTTGATTGCGTTTCCTACGATGTTCGTTATCACCTGGTACAACATGGTCTCGTCGGAGAGACACTGTAGGTGTTCGGTGTCTTCGTTTACCCGGAATCTGAGGCCTTTGTAACGGGCAAGCTCTTCGAGGGATGCGGCGCTGTCGTGAACTACTTTGTTCATATCGACGACACTTAACAGGAGTTGTTCTTTCTGTGCTTCGATGCGTGAGAGGCTTAAGATGCTGTTGATGGTGTCGAGGAGGCGACGTCCGCTTTTCTTTTGCAGTTGAACGTACTCGCGTATGTTGGCGTCTTTCGATTCAAGCTCGATCACCTGGCTGATACCGAGGATGCCATTGATGGGTGTGCGGATCTCGTGCGACATGTTTGCCAGGAAGTTGCTTTTGAGACGGTTCATTTCTTCGGCCATCTCTTTTGCTCTTCGAAGCTCGCTTATCGACCGATCGAGATTTTGCTTGGCCATTTGAAAAGCCTGGTGGTAATGGTAGATCAGGTATACAAGTATGATAAATACTAGTACAAAGGAGATGAGCAGTTGTGTGGTGGAAAGAACGAGCGGAGGTTTATCGAATGTGAGCAGGTTGAGATCCCTCATAACAAGGAATGTGAGGAAGCCGGCGAAATGGAGGAATGCATGAAAGAATCCTGCACGACTTCCCATGATGTGAAAAGCGAAGATGATGTTGAGGATGGCGATCAATGCCGGGAACATACTGATGTCCTGGAACAGCACGAATACGTCGACCTGTATGTTGGCCCACGAGATAAGGATCATCAGGTGCCCGATGGTCTCTATGTTTTTGAAGCGTTTTATGTAAAAGAGGCATCCCAGGAATAGTCCGATGATCAGGATGCCCTTCTGAATTTGCAGTAAGTTGTTATTGATTATGTGCGTGATGGTAAGGACCACGAGGCAGAAAAGGCAAAGCAGGAGGATGTTGCAGATGAGGAGGATGCTGGCCTGCTTGAGCGTATCGGGCTCGCTTGCGAGGTAGTCGCCAATAAAATACTTCCGTAAGCGGTTCATCCGGAACGTTTTGAGGGAGATTGGGTCTCAAAGGTACCGCTTTTTGGGGTGCCAAAAACATCGGAAAAGTAAAGCTGGGCTTTATCTGCCGGGAATCAGACGCGATTTCTTACGGGGTAAGAAAAGATCTGAAAAATGACGGTGCTTGTTACGATTGCGATGCCGGTGTCGGAGGATTTGATGTGTTTTGTCTAGTGAAATTTTTGGATAGGTGCAATAGGGGTTTATCGTGAGGGCTTCAGACGGCTTTGTTATTCTTTATTAGAAGCGCCTCGACGAGGCGATCAAGTTTGTTGCTGAGTTTATCAACCTTGTCATTGAGCATGTCGAGTTTCGTTTCGACTACTGCAAGGCGTATTTCGACAGCGTCAAGACGATCTTCCACTTTTGCCATCCTGTTTTGCAGGTCCACAATGGCGACTTCGGTTTTCTCAATTCGTCTGTCAGTTTTGTTAAATCGGTTAGCAATGAAGCCACCGACAACCAGCGCAACAAGGAAAATGCTTATTGTCGGTATGTTGTCCCGCATTAGCTGCAATATGAATTCCTCGGGTCCGCTCGCAGCGGAAAAGATGATCATTGTTTCCATAATGCAAACAACGGACATAAAGAACCCGCTGCCTCGATAATCCCCCATTTACCGTGAAAATCATCAGGAAAACCAGATCGAGATTGGCTTGAAATCTGCATCATTAATAACTCAAGTTCTGTTCAAAAACCCTCCAAAGGCGTAATTCACCGGAATTAACAAACCGTTCGGCGGGTCATCCCTTTTCCGGCGTTTTTGACAGTGAGAACCTCTTAACTTTACTTTCAGTCAATTAACCAACAAAACGTTTAGTGCATGAAAAAACTGTCGACTATGTTTACAGCGATCACGATGATCGTTGCTATGCTTGTGAGTGTGAATACATGGGCGCAGAGCCCGGCTGCAACTGCTACGGGGAAACTTGCGAGTGGTGCTAATGTTACCATTAAGTATTCGAGCCCTTCTGTAAAAGGAAGGAAGATCTATGGAACTGATCTTGTGCCTTATGGTAAAGTATGGAGAGCTGGTGCTAACGAAGCCACTACGATCGAGATCGATAAAGATGTGACCGTAGAAGGTAAGCCTCTGAAGGCAGGCAAATACAGCATCTATGCTATCGCCAGCGAAACAACATGGCAGATCATCTTCAATTCACAAACTGGCCAGTGGGGCATTACACGTGCCGGTGAAACCACACGCGATGCTTCAAAGGATGTGGCTGTGGTAACAGTAACACCAAAGCCTGCTCCGATGACGGAAGCATTGAAGTATGTGATCACCGACAAAGGTTTCTCGATCATTTGGGAGAAGCTTGAAGTGCCGGTATCAATGAAGTAATGCGTTGATCGCAAAAAGATTTCAAACGAGCCCCGTAGCAATGTTACGGGGCTTATTTGTTTTAAGAACTATCGGCTGGCTTACTCGTTACGTAATGACTTCACTGGATTTGACATCGCGGCCCGCACGGATTGAAATCCCACAGAAAGGACCACAACAAAGAACATGACGACGGAGGTTATAACGTAGATACCTAAACCTACTTCGGTGTGAAAGGCATAACCCGACAAGTACTCACTAATAAAGTACCAGGAAACGGGAAAGCCAATTAACAGGCTAACGATCACAAGATTTGTAAAGTCGCCACAGAGCATAATGACGAGGTTCCAAACAGAAGCACCCATCACTTTCCGGATGCCCAGCTCCTTGGTTCGCCTTTCGGCGCTGAACGAGGCCAATCCAAATAGTCCCAGGCATGAGATGATCACCGCGATAACGGTAAAACTTAAAGACAGTTTTCCTATAACGGCTTCCGCCTGGTATTCTTTGTTGAAGACTTCATCGAGAAAAGTAAATTCAAAAGGGTAATCGGGATTGTGCTTCTTGAATATATGCTCGATCTGCTTTAAGTTTTCGGTTACGGGTATCTCTCCACCCAGCTTAATGAAATAGTGAGATCCCAAATTTTCCGAGTACATGAATATCATCGGCTCGATACCGAACTTAAGGTTGTCATTGTGAAAGTCCTCCGTAACGCCGATTATTTTCCCCTTGCCATTCCACGCTTCGAGCTCACTTCCCACGGCTTCGTCGATCGACATTCCCATTACTTCGGCAGCCTTCCGGTTAATGATATAGTTGGAGGCATCGAGCTGACCGTCGATAAAGTTTCTGCCGCTCTGAATTTTAATATTTAAAGTCGGGATGAATTCGGTGTCGCATCGGTAGATCTTGAAGAGGATCGAAGAGTTGTCGGGTTTATTTTTCCAGGCTGGGTCTGTTGTAGTAATTGGTACTGTGAATATGTTGTTGCCTCCAAAGGCCACACCTCTAACGGAACTCAATTGATGTAACTCATTTTTTATGGCTTCGAAGGACTTAGCGATACCTTCGTTCTGATCGACTACAATAATGTTCTCTTTGTCGAATCCAAGATTCTTTTCGCTGATAAAGACTATCTGCTTATACATGGCAATGCTTCCCACCACAAGTATGATAGAGGCGGTGAACTGGACTACCACCAGCGATTTGCGAAGTGCGTTCCCTGTGAGAACGAATTTTGAATCTCCTTTTAATACCCTGGCGGGGTTGAATCTTGCAAGGACAACTGCCGGGTAACTTCCGCCGAGCAATCCGCAGATCACAGTAATTCCCACGATGCCTGCGAGTAGTATCGGATTGGTTAAGTCGAGATGGATAGATTTAGCTGTGATCTCATTGAACACAGGGAGAAGAAGCTGAACGCTCACAACGGCAAAGATGAGTGCAACAAATGACAGGAGTGTTGACTCGGAAAGGAATTGGAACACGAGACTACCTTTTTGAGCGCCGATCGATTTTCGGATCCCTACTTCGCGACTTCGACTCGCTGCGAGCGCTGTGGAGAGGTTTGTGAAATTGATGCAGGCCATGACGAGTATTAAGATGGCCACGGCGCTGAGGAGATATACCTGCTGTATCCTGCCTCCGGAGTTTGTTCCGTTCTCGAATTCGTTATACAGCCTCGATTTTGTATATGGGAATAAGAAAGGGGTTGTCGTGCAATTGGAGCAGTTGTTCCTGATCAGGCCGGCAAGTTTCTCGTTGGTTGCATCGAGAGAAGCGGTCGATCTCAGCAACACGGTTGTTTTGGTGCCGCCGCTTGCCCAATGTTGGGTCCACGGATTTTCTTTTGTAAAGAGTTCGAATGGTGCAACGAAGTCGAATTGCAGAGTAGAGTGAGAGGAGATGTTAGCGAAGACACTGGTAACGATGAGCTCGTGGGATTGGCCAAGGTTCAATGACTTTCCGATGGGATCCTCGTCTTTGAATAATTTTTCGGCGAGTCGTTCGGAGATCGCAATTGATTTAATGTCGGACAGAGGTTTTATCTCGCTGCCCTTAACGATTGGGAAGTTGAGTATCTTGAACAGTGTTGGCTCGGAATAGATCCCGATTTCGTTGGACGCTTTGGTGTCATATTTTAAGAGTGATTCCGATGGCATGCTGTACTGCGCGGCTGCTTCCACTTCGGGAATCTCCTGGATGATCGCATCCTTCAGTTTTGCAGGCGTGGCGGGATAGGTTTCGATCTTCCCGTCGGGATAGGAGTTATTGATCAACACGTTAAAGATGCGATCGTCGTTTGCGCTGAGTCGGTCGAACGACAATTCGTCGATAATCCAGAGGAGGATGAAAATGCTCGTGGCGAGTCCAACCGTTAAGCCGAGGATATTTATAGAGGTGAAGCTCTTGCGGCGAAGTAGATTACGAAGGGAGGTTTTGAGGTAGTTCTTGAGCATGGGGTCGTTAATTTACGATGGCTTTGAACTGTTTTGGGGTGCGATTTGGTTTTTAGTGCTGAGGGGTATACTTTTGTGCCCTTCCGATTCGCAAAACGGCCCTAAACGGCTGAAATTGATGAGTCGTAACATCGCGGGGTGGAGCAGTTGGTAGCTCGTTGGGCTCATAACCCAAAGGTCGTAAGTTCGAGTCTTACCCCCGCTACTAGAAGAAAAGGGTTCAGATTTAATGAACCCTTTTTTCTTTTTTGGGGTAGCTCGTTGGCTCATATCCACCCGCTGGCAGACGTAAGTTCGAGTCTTACCCTACCACAATAAGAACCCGTCAGAATCTTCATAATTTCTCTACATAAAAAAGGCGTATCCGTTTCTGCATCAATGTTCGGCCCGATCGGTATCATCGCGGGCGCAGCAGCAATCGCTTACGGCGTTCGCCAGGCAGCATCTAGCCACCTCATCGAAACCACGCTAACAATTATTAACCATCTAAACAGTTAATTTTATGAAAAAGCTTAGCGTAGAAAAACTAGAATGATCGATACCTTTATCTGGTATATAGTTAAACCGTTATTGAGAAACAGCGTTGACAACTTCAGCGCTGTTTCTTTCATTAAGGTACTCGCAGCTGCATATGCTTTGTGGGTAAGCTTCTTCATGGGAAGCATGATCAGCGAGGCGAATTTCACCAACGTAAATTCACTTCTCTTCTTTTACATCATCGCCGACATTTTCCTGAAACTGATCGGCCCATTGCCTTACACCATACCGCTCCAATACATCTACCTCCCCGTCAAACGAACGTCGTTAGCACATTATCTCGTATCTTTTACTGTATTCCTATCTCCTTATCTGCTACTCGCAATACTTTTCTTCACAGGATATTTTCTAAATGCCGGCAACCTGACCGCCGGATTTGTCATCAAATTTCTCATCCTCATCTCCCTGTCCACTGCCGTTACACTCAGCCTTAAACTCGGCTTCTTCAATGGCAAAGCACTCGCATTATTGAGCGTCCATATTGCGTTCATCGTACTTGCCCTTCAATATCAGTACTTCAATGTGATCGTTGTGGTACTCATCGGGGCCGCGCTGTTTATAGTTGCCTATGCCGTCGCATACTCGCTGGTCGTAAAAAGACTTTCGGTTGATCATTTCAGTTTGCTCAACCCCACAAGATCTTCTCTCATAGAAAAGATCAATTTCTTTTCAAGCAAAACATCATTGTATACGCTCGAATGGAAAATGGTGACGCGAAGCAAGCGGCCACTCACCTACTTTTTGATTTCCTTTGTTTACGTATTGATGTTCGGAAACATCGTCATCGAAACAAGTATGAACTCCATTTTCTTCGGATTTATACTTTCTGCCGTTACCGGCATACTGATCCTCCAGTATACACAGTTCATCTTTTGCTGGGAAAGCAGTTTCATCAACTTCTACTTTCTCCAAACAACTGCCTCGAATTTTATAGCATCTAAAATGCAATTCCTCTACACACTGATGGCTATTAACTTTGTGATAGTTGCTCCTCTTGTTTTCATTTCCGATGAACCAACGTTCCTGCTTCTCGCAATGTTTTCAGTTGCATCGCTATTCCATACAGGGGTAACCATCCCTCTCATTATTTACCTGGGCTTTCATCAGCAAAATAAAATTGACCTCGAGAAGAGTGCGGTGTTCAACTACGAGGGAACATCATGGGCGGTATTCGCAATCATATTCATGGCCGTACTTCCATTGGGGATCATCTACATGGCACTTAAGCTTGTAATGGACACCCAATACGTGGCGCTCTGCTTGTTCATCATCAGCATCATCGGGGTATTAAATACTGTTAAGCTCAGGCAAATGCTGGCGTCGCGACTAAGAAGATCGGCAAAGTATGAGCTTATCGATAACTTTTCGAAGAGCAAATAAAATATGATCATAGTCGACAATATATCGCAAGTCTTCGAAGGCAAGTTGATCCTCAACCAGGTCTCGATCTCATTAGATATAAATAAACTCTATCTCCTCGAAGGTGGAAATGGCAGCGGCAAAACAACTTTTCTGCAGATACTTACAGACCTCATGAAACCCACAAGCGGCGAGGTGTCATTCAAAGGAGAGAAGAGCAGCCAGGAAGAGTTGTTTCAATACTTCGGTGTTTTTATTGGCAACAATTCACTGATACCATTCGTAACCGCTGAAGAATACTTCGAACTCATTAACTCGCTGAGAGGCAACGCCACCGACCTCGATAAGTTTTACGCCGACCTCAGGCCGTTTTTCAACAACGAGATCCTTGGCAAATCAAAACCGCTGGCAAAGTTCTCTTCCGGCAATAAATCGAAAGTCGGAATTGCGGCGGCATTTATCGGGAATCCCGAGTTTGTTGTACTCGACGAACCATTTGCACACCTTGATGCAAATGCAAACACCGAGCTGCAAAAACTACTTCAATCCCGTTACTGGAATAAAAAAGGCGGTGGAATTATTTCATGTCATGTTTCGGACGTGAGTCCTCTCCTGTTTGATCAGGCACTTACACTCAATGAAGGCAGTATCAAATAAAACCGACGTGATATGAAAAGCAGGTTCGACGTATTGTTTGTAGTGTTTTGGCTTTAGGCAATGCCTTTCCTTCTATGGGTTCAGCTAATTGAATCCTTTTCACTCCTCCTTCACCCTCGTACTCAACACCAGTATCACCATCGCTACGAATGCCACTACCAGGAACGAGATCCGCAAGCTCGTGGCGTCGGCAATGAACCCGATCAATGGTGGTGCAACAAGGAGTCCAAGAAATCCAATCGACGATACAGCACTGAGCGCCGCACCGGGCGACATCGTTTTAGTTTTTCCAGCTGCACTATAAACCATTGGAACAACGGATGACACTCCCATTCCTACCAAAAAGAATCCGATAAGAGATGTCGCGAGGTAAGGGAAGATAACAGCGAGCATCAGGCCCGTCGCAGTCAGTATGGCACTCGCCTGCAATAGCCGCCTCAATCCAAATCGCGACGACAATCCATCTGCTATGAACCGTGTTCCAGCCATCGCAACCATGAAAGCAGTGTAACCTGCCCCGGTCAGCGATCCATCTACCTGCACCACCTTCTTAAAGTAAACTCCGCTCCAGTCGAACATTGTGCCTTCGGCCATCATAGAACAAAAGGCAACCACGCCAAGAGCTATTAATGCCTTGTCGGGTAAAGCAAACAATGGTTGTTTCCCGGCCGACTGAACATCTCTTCGCACCAGGAACTGGAAGCACGTTGCGTTCATGATCCAAACTACTGCTGCAATAAAAAGAAAGTGATAAAATGGATTGATTGACGAACCAGCCATCCAGGTACCTATGGCTGCACCGGTAAATCCCGCCAGGCTCCAAAGTCCATGAAACGATGCCATCAATTTTTTCTTTGACAGCGATTCGGTTGTAACAGCCTGCGTGTTTACTGCGATGTTGAGGAGGTTGCCGAAGAACCCGAAGAAAAATAGCGATATGGTGATCGTAAGAATCGAGCCGGACGCTCCAATCGCGACCAACGATGTGCTATACAACGTGGCCGATATTAATACCATGATCCTGCTTCCCAACTTTCCGACCAGCCATCCGGCAAATGGTAGTGAAAGGAAGAATCCGGTCGGCAACGCGAACAGGATCGAACCCAATGCCGATTCGCTTAACTTCAATGACTCCTGTATGCCTGGGATCCGCGACGCCCAACTCGCAAAACAAAGTCCGTGCATAAAGAACACGGCGCTAACGGATATTCTGTTTGATAAAGACGCCGGGGGCAGTTTCGTACTCAGGACCATATCTTGCAACATTTCGCATCAAATGTAGCATAATATTGCAGTATGTTGCAAATACCAGACGAAAAACCGCATATCAGGCCATAATACATGAGTAAAATGCGTAATTTTGCAACATGCTGAAAGAGGAACGCTTTCGCCTCATCCTCGACAAATTATCGGAGGACCAAAAAGTGACGCTCAAGACCTTGAGTCGTCAGTTGAAAGTTTCTGAAGACACCGTACGTCGTGACCTTAAAGAGCTCTCGGACCAGGGCTTGCTGCGAGCAGTTCGCGGAGGCGCAATTCCACACACACCAACCCCCCATCATTTTTCGGATCGGCTCCATTATAAAAGTGATGTAAAAAAAGTGATCGCCGAAAAAGCGGTTGGCATGTTGCGCGATGGTCAGGTAGTTGTTTTCGATGGAGGAACTACTGCCCTGGCAATTGCTAACATTCTGCCACCTGAACTTCACATAACGGTGGTGACAAACAGTTTTCCGGTTGTAAGTGTATTGGAGTTGCATCCCAATATCGAAGTATTGTTTGCCGGTGGTCGTCTATATAAGAGCGCCTTTACTGCGGTTGGTCACGATGCCATTCGTTTCTTTAATAACATACGTGCCGATATCTACTTCATGGGTATTTGCAGCATTCATCCAACAGTTGGAGTAACCACAATTAACTACGAGGAAAGTGAGGTGAAGAAGGCGATCGTGCAAGTGTCGAAACGAGTGGTTGCTGTTACACCTCACGAACGGGTGAATACTGCAGAGGCATTTTTTATTTGCCCGTTGTCGTCGGTCGATACGATCATTACCGATGACGAAGGAAGAGAATCTACCGAAGAATCATATCGCGATAGCGGCATCGTGGTACTCTAGCACCTTTTCCGTTTTTATCGGGGGTAGAACATCTTTGATCCGCCTTCCTGTATTCGTATCTTAAGAATACAGTCAAGTTCTCAACCATGAAAAAGTACCTAACTCTGTCTATAGTTTTTGTGCTTTTTTCATTTGCTCATTCATTCGGCCAATCGTGCCAGTACACTTCCGGCTCCCCGATCTACACCAAACAGGCCAGCTACTTCTGCCATCAGTATGTTAAAGCTGCATTGCTTAATGGTTGGGTCGATTTGAACACCGGGTTCCCAACACACTCCGAGAGCGATTTTGTCAATCTCACCGGCGACATTCACACCGATCAGAACTTTATAGAGGTGTGTTCTCTCAGCGATGCACAGGTGGTTCTGCCATCACCTGGCGGTGACCGATCCTTCCATTCCGCTTTCAAGCTGACCAATGGCACCGGGATCTTTGCAAGCACTCCCAACGGCTCAACGGCGTCGATCTACACCCACCAAAGCCCCACCGCCTTCACAACTGCATGCCCATCTGATGTGCGGTACTATGCGGCGATCCCAAACATCATCATATCGGGATCTTCGGGCGTGAACCAGGGAATGAACATTACGCTCACACTCACAAACAACAATCAACCGTTCCCTTCATTCATCACGCTCAATGCAAGCAAGTGGTCTTATAATTCCACGTACTTTAACTTCGTCAGCAGCACAAGCACGTCGATAACTTTGCAGGCAAAGAATGTGGCAGGGACATCAAACGTTACATACGATCTTACCAATACCAATTGTACCGGGATGGCCAGCAACATCGAAGTGAAGAGTGTGCAGGTAGTTGCCAATTGCACAGGCACACTAAACGGGGGACAGCTAAACACCTTCAATTCCGTGCCCACCGGTCCCAATCAAATCGTTATGGTACAGCCTTCATGGACATGGGTAAGAACGTCGGGCACTGCAAGCTACAGCACGAGCAACGGCGGAAAGAATATGACGTTCACCATCAGCTCCGGATGTTCGACCTTCAATGCGTACAATTCCAGTTGTAACCTGACACTCATCTTTTGCAAGAGCTCATCGTTTTCATCATTCTCTGTCGTCGACATGAAAACTTTACAAGTCGTTAAAAAAGGAACGGTTGAAGACACAGAAGAGCCCAGCATGCTTCTCGAAGGACTGCCTGCCGGATTGTATGTTGTTAAGATGGATGGGAAGAATGCACGATATTTAAAAACAGAATAGAGAAGTAGTGAAATTCATAACCATCGTTTGCTGTTGTGTTGTTTCCTCAGGTTTTTGCCAGGATCTTTCAGACCAAACCCGGATCCACAACAATTTCTCGCTGCAGATCTATAGAAGTACGGTAGCGGAGAACGAAAACCTGTTCATCAGTCCACTCAGCATTCGG
Source organism: uncultured Ohtaekwangia sp. (assembly GCA_964490505.1). GTDB lineage: Bacteria > Bacteroidota > Bacteroidia > Cytophagales > Cyclobacteriaceae > ELB16-189. Next base: position 252,619 of record CAZBCP010000013.1, read on the forward strand.
GTCGCCCTTCTCGCCGCCAGCGCCGGCGCGCGGGGCGACACCAAAAAACAATACGATGCCATCGTCGGAAATTTTGACGACGCAAAACAATTCCTCAGCGAGATCTCTGGTATGAGCGATCAGCTCGACTTGTTTGGACCACGTAACAAACTCGAGATCGCGAATAGCGTCTGGACCAACAACAGCATTCATATCAAGGACGAGTTCATCAAAACCCTGAGGAACAATTTCAGCTCCGAACAATTTGGGTTCAATCCAAAAGACCCCCGGCAGGCCCAGGACGAAGTGAACAATTGGGTATCAGAAAAAACTCACGGACGCATCACCAACATGCCCGGCCCAGGCGAGCATGATGCATGTGTGATCATTAATGCCATCTACTTCTTCGATAAGTGGCAGCGCCGCTTCAAAGTGAAACAGACCAAACCCCGCACATTTCATGACACTAACGGCTCGAAGCAAGACTTCCCCACCATGCATTCGCATGATGAATATTTATATTTCGAGAATGCGGAATTGCAAGCGTTAACACTGTACTACGAAAGTCAACTCGAAATGATCGTATTACTTCCACGAAGAAATGACGGAATAAAAGGCCTGGAAAAGATGCTCGATAACACGTTGGTTCAACAGGTCGCACATAGTTCCAATCCTCATCCTGTCGATGTATTTCTTCCGAAGTTCAAACTCAGAAGCGAGATCGGTCTACCTTCCGGCGTCGATGACCCACTCGATCCTTTGTTCTCAGCAACTGCCGACTACAGCGGTATCGCCGAGCCCAGCCCGGGCATTGGTGGTGTGATCCACAAGACCTTCATCGAGATCGATGAGAAAAAGACAGAAGCAGCCGCGGTCAGCGAGATTGCGATAACCACTGGCAGGGGTGGTGAACTCCCACCGCCGCCTGAGCCCAAAGTCTTCAGGGCCGATCATCCATTCATGTTCCTGATCGTCGATAAAATGTACGGAGGGATTGTTTTTGCCGGGAGATTCGTGAAGCCGGAGAATGATTAAGAAATAATCCCTTTCTCCCTCGACACCTTCAGCAGCAGCTGAACACTATTCGCGTTAAGCTTCTTGCATAGATTCTTTCTGTGTGTCTCCACGGTTAAGGGACTCAGGAACAACTTCTCCGCTATCTCCGGTCCTTTCAAACCATCGGCTAATAATAATAAGATCTCTTTTTCGCGACGCGTGATCAACGGCTCCTCAGCTGCGGCCTTTGGATTGTGGAATTGCGCGAGTATCGATTCGTTGGCTGCTTCGCTCAAAAAGATCTTGCCCTTCAGCACCGTTTGGATCGCCCGAATGAGCTCCGACCGCTCCATATTTTTCAACAGGTACCCATTGCCTCCACGCTGCAGCAACCCGCTGATCATACCGGCTTCGTTGAACGATGTCAACCCAAGGATCTTCGAAGTCTTGTTTGTGGTCCTTATTTTCTGACAAAGCTCCAGTCCATCGATATCCGGAAGTGAGATATCCAACAAAATGATATCGGGAGTTTCCTTCTCGAGGAACGACAATGCCTCGCTCGCATTTTTGGCTGTACCAATAATTTTAAATCCGCGTTCATCCTTCAGCATCGTGCGGATACCATCGAGAACGATAGGGTGATCGTCGACCACCAGGATGTTTATCACTTCACTCATTGATCAAAAAATCCATCATCACTGTAGTACCTACATTTTGTTGTGAGTCGATCGTCATCTTGCCCTTCAGGTAATCAACTCTTGTTTTCACGGTCTCAATGCCCGCATGCGCGCCGGCCTCTGCTTCGGCAGTATTGAACCCGCGACCATTGTCTTCAACGATGACACTCAATCGCGACTCTTCGCGGATACATTGTATGATCGCCTCCGAAGCCTGCGCGTGTTTTATGATGTTGGTCAGCAGCTCCTGGATTATCCTGAACAGCATGATCTCCGTTGTGTTGTTAAGCCTTGCATTCATTCCATGCACCTCTAACGAAACCGTAAGCAACTTACCCGACGTTATGCTGTCGCAAAGATCTTTCAGTGCATTTACCAGTCCGAGCTTCATCAATACCTCCGGCATCATGTTATGTGCGATCCTTCGAACTTCTACCGATGCGGTGTCTACGATCGCATAGCCTTTTTGAAACAACTCGTCGTTGCCAAGCTCCGGATTTTTATGCTGTAACGTGCTGAAGTACATTTTCACCGTCGAGAACAGACCGCCTAAACCATCGTGCAGGTCTTTCGCGATCCTTGTTCGTTCCGTCTCCTGTCCATTGATCATACTCTGTAACGAGACAACCTGTTGCTGTCGTTCCAGGAATTTGATCTGTTCCTGTTGTAATATCTGTTCTTTCTCTGCGATCGCCCGCCGTTGTTTGCTGTTGAAATACGAAAGCGCAAGTATAGCGATGATCGCTGCCGACAGTATCGATCCACCGATCAGCAACCGGTCCTTCTTCACGCCATCGAGTTCCTGCGCAACATTGGCCGCCGTAAGCGCTGCAATTTCTTTCTCCCGCTTTTGATGTTGATACCGGTTCTCTAATGCCAGCGATGCCTGTTGTGTCTCCTGGTTCGTGGCACTGTCTGAAAACGTTTTATATAACGAAGCATAATCCAATGCTTTTCTGAAGTCCTTTCGACCCGAAGCTATCTGGCTCAACGTGTTGTACGTCTCCGCGGCTACCCTCAGGTCACTTAGCCGCTTCGCGATCTCATTTCCTTCGAGGGCAAATTTTTCTGCTTGAGGATAATTGTTTTGTTTCAGGTAGATCTGGGCAAGCCGACTGGCAATCTCGGCTTTGTAATATTCCGTGCCACCCTGCACGCCTAAACGATAACTTTCCTGGTATGCTGCGAGCGCCTGCGGGATATCATGAACCGCGTTATAATACACGCCTTTATTGTATGCAACAAGCACGCTCACAGCGATGTTGTTGAGGTCTTTATTGCCTTCAACAGCCGAATCGAGATGAAGTCGGCCAGTCGTTAGATCGCCCAGCTCGAGATATGCACCAAACAAGTCGAGGTGTATCATCACATCATATCGTTTCTTGTAAGGATAACCTTTTAGCAACAGGGCCTTCTTCTCGTACTCGATGCCTTTCTCAATTTGTTTTTCTGCGATGAGATTGTGACCAATGTTACCGTATGTCTGCGCAAGCAGATTTTGTACTGATTTTGTTTTTGAAAGCTCGATCAATTCAGCTGCTTTCATCAGCGCATCCACGGCCGACTCAAAATCGGAACGGTAATTACCCAGCAGTGCACGAGTGTTGTACGCGTTTATGAGAATAGTAGTGTCCTTTATCTGCGGTCGCAGACGCTCGATCTCATCAACATGAGCATCGGCGCTATCGTATTTTGTTAGTTGAGTGAATCCCAACCCAATGTTATAATGTGCCTGTGCGATGTCGTCGACGTTTTTTAGTTCGATAGCCACGGGAAGCGATCTCTTTGAGTAGTACAAAGCAGAGTCGTACTGACCTTTTTCAAAATAATAATGCTGCAGGTCGGTTAGCGCGTTGAGCTTGGCCTTGTCGTTGGGCACCCGGTTAGCGATAGCCAGCAAGCTATCGCGACGTGTTGTTGCCTGGCCCGACGCAGGTAATTGCCAGGTAATGCAGATCAATACAATGATCGCAATGGATGCCGGTGGGGGTCTCATCTAACCTAAAATACAATGTCACATGGTCAGTTCTTCTACCTGAATCAGTGTATTTTTTCGATACCAGATTCATTGATTTCAGGTATTGGGCGCGCGTGAGGAGATGGGTATTTTCATTAAGGCAAACCACCGCCAAAAAAACCCACACCATGAAAAAAATAATCATCCTCGCGATGACACTGTGCGTGGCAATCTGTGTCAACGCCACAGTACGAACCGTTAGCAGCAATCCCTCGACGCTCGGTCAGTTCAGTACCATCCAGGCAGCTATCGATGCCAGCAGTTCCGGCGATACGGTCTATGTTTATGGAAGCCCCAACATATACGGCGGTTTTACGATCGCGGACAAGGTCATTACAGTTCTTGGCCCTGGATGGTTGCCCGATAAAAACCTGCCGTTGCAAGCTGTTGTCGACGGTGCAACGATACGCAACAGTCCCGCAGGCGGCTCACCAGACGGGTCGGAGCTACATGGCTTGGTATTCACAAACACCGTAAACGTCTGTCGAAATGCTGTATCAGGTGACATTGGAACGAATAATATTCGGCTTGTACGTTGCCAGTTCAACGGAGCGGTCCAATGGGATCTAGGCTCGAGTGGCTTTCTCGTCGAGGGATGTATTTTTTACAACAGTCAAAATTTCTCGAGCTCGGCCACTTACCAGACCTTTTTATTTCAGAACAACTACTTTTTCTTTTCCACATGCTGTCTCGGGCAGATGTTCAATGGTATTACCAATAGCGTTAACGTTCGTTTCGATCATAACTTGTTCACCAGTAGTAACAACGGGGGTGGGTCTACGGTGCCAATGTTCAACACCAACTGTAGATTTCTCTCCTTTACGAATAACATCTTCAACCAGGCCAACGTGGGGTTGAATGTCAGCTTCAGCACCTTCAACAACAATATCACCAATAACATTACTTTAAATAATTCGAATGCAACGTCGAATGCCACACCCTGGGCAGTGAACTCTAATGTTGACGGCGGAGGCAACGTTGCCAATCAGAATCCGCAGATGGCCTCGCAAACTTCTATCAATGCAGGGTCAAGCGACCCGCTGCTTGACTATACAATTGCAGCCGGTCCTGCTAACAACTCGGCAAGCGATGGAAAAGATATGGGACTGTTGTTCGATTCAACAGGCAGCCTCAACTGGACAAACAGTCGCAACGGTCGTGTGCCCCGTATCTTCAGCATGAACATCACCACTCCCTCAGTTGCACCCGGTGGCACTCTTTCGGTAACGGTTGATGCTCGCAAGAGCAATTAAGCCGACTGTATGAAGTCGATACTTGTCGGCATTCATTTATTGTTGCTCGTAGCGGTAGCTGCGCGTGCACAGAACCTTACGAAGGCCGAGTACTTTTTTGATCTCGATCCCGGCCAGGGCAATGGTTTCAATCTTCCGGTAACGCCGGGAGCAAACCTTAATTTTTCATCAAACATTTCGGTGGCCGGGCTGCCTGCCGGCTTTCACATGCTTGGTATCCGTGTTAAGCAGGGGGGAGGTATCTGGAGCTTGTTCGAAGCACGTGGATTTTATATTTCAACGGCTTCGCCCAACACGACCAACCTTTCGAAAGCGGAATATTTTATCGATACCGATCCGGGACAAGGCAGTGGCACACCGATCACAATTCCAGGTGGAGCAACGAGCAACTTCACGTTCACAGTTCCAACCGCGAGCCTGTCGAATGGATTTCATTTTCTTGTTGTGAGAGTTAGAGATCTCAATGCGCGATGGAGCTTACTTGAAGCAAGAGGGTTCTTCATCACGACATCTACTACCAACGTACCCAACATATCTGCTGCCGAATATTTCTATGATCTCGATCCCGGCCAGGGTGCCGGAACACCGATCAGCATTTTAGCAGGACCGACAACCTTCGCATTGCCAGTGGGTGGATTGTCGCCGGGCTTTCATTTCCTTGGTGTTCGTGCCAAAACAACCGACGGGAGATGGGGCATCTTCGAAAGTCGCGGCTTTTATGTTTCAGGATCGGTTACAAACGTACCCTCAATTGCGGGAGCAGAATATTTCTTCGATACCGACCCGGGTCCAGGCAAAGGAACGTCACTCACGATCCCGACAGGAAATCAATCCAACTTCAATGTTAGCCTGCCCACCGACGGGTTGACTTCCGGCTTTCATTTTCTTACGATAAGGATCAAAGATTCGGATGGACGATGGGGACAATTCGAGACGCGTGGGTTTTATGTTTATCCGATCGACCCCGCTGCAGGCGACATCGTTGCTGCCGAATATTTTATCGATACCGATCCGGGACAGGGCCTCGCATTGCCGGCAACAGTTACTACACCGGCATTGAATATCAACCAGGTGTTCCCGTTGCAGATCTCGGGTGTATCGCCGGGTGCTCATAAACTTGGTTTTCGTGTTCGCGATTCAGAAGGCGTTTGGAGTGAACCGAAGATGTCCGACATCACTGTGTTGAATTGTACTCCGCCATTGGCACCTCAAACTGTTTCTGCTACCCGATGCAATACTGGCACTGTAAAATTGAAAGCCACCGGTGCCGCATCGGGTCAACAGTACAAATGGTACGACGATGAATTTATTGGCTCATCGATATTCACCGGGCAAGAGCTAACGACGCCTTCTTTGTCTGCAACGACCGATTACTTCGTGAGCATACTAGACCCGGCAACCACTTGCGAGAGCACGCGTGTAAAGGCGACAGCAACCGTTCTGTCTGTTGCGAAGCCGGTGCTCAATGCTTCGGGAACAGTGACGTTATGCGAAGGGACGAGTTTTCTACTCGAAGCACCAGGTGGATTTGCGAGCTACAACTGGTCCGACGGTTCATTGACGCAGCAAATACTTGTTACATCTAATGGTACTTATTCGGTGGCTATCAACAATGGTACGTGCGATCTGCCGGTTACCGACGAAGTAACGTTTGTATTTCTTCCACGCCCGGCGACACCCACCATCACTGTCGATGGCAACCCGAATATTTGTAACAGCGGCACTGTAACGTTGAGTGGTCCCGCTGGCGCAGTGTCGTACTTATGGTCTAACGGAGCTGAGACCTCATCGATAACCGTAAGTGAAGCAGGCGCTTATACCCTGGCGGTAGGCAATCTCGCCGGGTGTCAAAGCGAATCGGCGGTGGAGATAAGCGTGAACGTTTATACGACACCAGCCACGCCATCGATCACCGTCACAGGATTCACGTCACTTTGTAACGATGCCTTCACGGTACTCTCCGCGCCATCGGGCTTCGAGCTGTACGAATGGTCCGGCGGTGAAACAACGCAGACTATCGTTGTGAAAAATGCCGGTGACTATTCTGTAAAAGTTGCCGATGGCCCCGATTGTTTCAGTGAGTTGTCGGAGTCGGTGAATATTGTCGAGACCGGTTTGCCATGCACTGAAGTCAACCCCGATAACATTCCGCCCGAGATAGAGCACGCGACTATTTCGACGGCCATTCGCGGCGTGGCCTCACTTGATCTCGTTCCATTGATCACGGATCACGATGGAGAGGCGGACATTGTGCTGGCTTCGTTAAAGATCACCGCAGCACCGCCCAGTGGCGCCACTGCAATCATAGACAACATAGGCACACTTACGGTCGATTATAGCAATCTCGATTTTTCTGGATCTGAATTCGTGACAATACAAGTATGTGATGTTGCCTCAAGTTGTACGCAAGAGAACATCGACATCACCGTCGCCGGCGACATTACGCCGTACAACGCCCTCTCTCCCAATGGCGATGGATTGAATGAAATGCTCTACCTCGAATTCATCGACATCATTCCCGACACGAAGAATAACAAGGTCATGATCTTCAACCGGTGGGGAAGCTCTGTGTGGGAGATCAAAGATTATGACAATAACGAGCGTGTATTCAAAGGCTTCGATCAAAATGGGAAGGAACTGCCGAACGGCACTTATTTCTATAGAGTAGAATTTGGAAGCGGAAAGAAAACGAGAAACGGATTCATAACCCTGCGCCGATGAAAACATATAAGCTTACGATGCTATTGGTCGCTGTTTCGTTGACGTGTTTCGCGCAACAGGATCCGATCAACGCATTATATATAAACAACCCGATCACCATCAATCCCGCGTATGCAGGAGCGAACGGTATGCTCAATGCCGGCGTACAGTACCGAACCCAGTGGGCCGGGCTCGAGTCGAATCCAACAACATTCAATTTCAATAGCCACATGTCGATATTGAACGATAAGGCAGGAGTTGGACTTATGGTTTTGCAAGACCGCATCGGTGAAACGAAGAGCACCGGTTTCAACACAATGTATGCCTATAAGATCAGGTTCAAATGGGCAACCATGTCATTCGGGATGCAGGCGGGTTTTACGAGATATGTATCCGACCCAACTATGCTTACCATTCGCGACAACGGCGATCCTTCGTTCAACCCGATCCGTGTTACCAACTTCAATATTGGCTCCGGGCTGTTGTTTAAGGGAGAACAATGGCTGGCAGGGATCTCGGCGCCGCGAATGCTCCCCGCCAGCGTGAGCAAGTTCGGCACAACGATCAATCTTTATGATCAGAACTATTATCTCTTCGGATCGTATGGATTTTTTCTGTCCGAAAAATTCAGGATCCGGCCATCAGTTCTGCTGAGGGCCGCCAAAGGCGTTCCGTTATCGGCCGATGTGAGTACAAGCCTCGTCGTGCAGGAACATTACTCGATGGGATTGTTTACGAGAAGCCTGAAAACCTATGGCGCTCAGTTTATCGCCGTGATCAACGATGTAAAGCTGGGATACGTATTCGAGCTGCCGGGATCGTCGGCATCGGGTCTGAATTTTGCCAGTCATGAATTCATGCTCACCCTCTCGATGGGCGTAATGTCGTACCATCAGAAGGCGAATAAGATCTAACAAAAAGATTTGCGGAAAGAAATTAAATTAGGCTTCAATGACACTCTACAGGTGTTGCTTGATAGCCCTCGTGGGAACGCTCTTAGGTTCCTGTTCGCCCAACCTTCCCAACGATGTGGCCGAAGCATACGAGGCATTGCCTGAGCACGTCGATTTCAACATTCATGTAAAACCGATCCTCTCCGACAAATGCTTCAAGTGTCACGGGCCGGACAAAACAAAACAAAAGGCCGGATTACGGCTCGACATTAGCGAGGCTGCATTTGGTCCTCTTCCCGAAACTCCAGGCAAAGTTGCAATCGACCGCGGTAGCCTCAGCGGCAGCGAGGTCTTTCATCGTATCATTTCCTACGATACGGCATACCAGATGCCACCATCGGATTCGCACCTGGCGCTGAGTCCAATCGAAAAGGCGATCATCGTTAAATGGATTGAAGACGGCGCCGAGTACAAACCGCATTGGGCTTTTGTAAAGCCTGCGAAGCAAGATCCGCCTCAAGTCGACAACGAAGAAGGTATCATTAATCCGATCGACCAGTTTATCCGGCACAGGCTCGAACAGGAAAAACTTCAAGCAGCTCCCGAAGCTCCAAAAGAATTGTTGCTTCGAAGGTTGTCGCTCGATCTCACTGGACTTCCTCCGACCATCGACGAGATCGATAATTTTATTAACGATAATTCGCCGGATGCTTACGAGAAACAGGTCGACCGGCTAATGTCGTCGCCACACTATGGCGAAAAGATGGCGACCGATTGGCTCGACCTCGCGCGCTTCGCCGATTCACATGGGTATACAGTAGATCGTGTGCGCGATATGTCACCTTATCGCGATTGGGTGATCAAAGCTTTTAATGACAACATGCCGTTTGATGCGTTTATCCATCAGCAGCTTGCCGGTGATCTAATGCCGAATCCCACGAAGGACATGCTCATTGCGACAGCATTCAATCGCAATCACCAGCAGAACATGGAAGGAGGTATTATCGAGGAAGAATTTCAAACAGAGTATGTGATCGATCGAACGAATACACTCGGCGATGCATTCCTCGGGCTGTCGGTCGGGTGTGCACGGTGTCATGATCATAAGTATGATCCAATCGCGCAGAAGAACTACTACCAGCTCTTCAGTTTCTTCAACAACGTGAGAGAAGCGGGGCAGATCGCATGGGACGATACTCCTCCGTCACCGACATTATTGTTACCGACCGAACAACAGGAGAAGATCATAAAGTTTATCGAAGAAAAGATCTCCAGGAAGGAAAATGAGATTGTGGACATCAGAAGAAGCTCACAGGTCCGATTTGATCAATGGTCCCGATCGAACAGCCTATTAAAAAACAACAGCAACCCTATCGCACACTATGATTTTGAGAATCGATCTCTCGTAAACAAAGTCAATCCCAGGCAAAAGGGCGTCATGAAAATACTCGGTGCAATAGAAAAACCGGTATTCGAAAAAGGTGCGTTGAAAATGAATGGCGACGTATGGCTCGATATCACACCGGTGGGTATTTTCAGGAAATCCGATCCGTTCACGATATCCGTTCGGGTCAACATTCCCAAAGATCTCAAAGAAGGTGTTATCCTTCACAAATGCGACGCCGAACGCCTGTATAATTACAAAGGCTATCACCTCTACCTGAAAGACGATCAGCTCACGCTCGGGATGTCGCATGCGGCGCCCTCCAATGCGATCACGAAAGCCACTCAACAATCAATACCACGCGATCGATGGATCCAACTCACGATCACTTACGATGGAGGCTCAAAAGCCGATGGGTTCAATCTCTATATCGATGGAGAGAAGGCTGTAATGGAAACCACCGTCGATCAACTCACGAAAGACATCCTGTTGAAATATGATCCGCAACCCGGACTTCAGTTCGGAGCATGGGATCGCGGCATGGGTTTCACAAACGGGCTCATCGACGACATTATAGTCTATGACAGGGCGCTGACGTCTATCGAAATAAAAGGAGGAGATCTAACGAAAGCATCTCCCGAAGAGCTTCAAGAGTTTTATTTCAACGTTGTGGATGTTCCATCTAAAAAAGCACGGGATGAATTGAAGTCATTGCGCGCAACGTTGTCCGACACGATCAACAAAGTCCAGGAACTAATGGTGATCCAGGAAATGTCGAAACCGAAGAGAGCTTTCGTGCTGAACCGTGGCAATTACGACTCACCTGGTGAAGAAGTGTTCCCCGACACGCCACCCGCCATACTTCCATTCCCGGAAGGTCTTCCGAAGAACCGCTATGGACTCGCGCAATGGCTTACTCATCCCGATCATCCGCTCACCGCGCGCGTGGCTGTTAATCGATACTGGCAGAATTTCTTTGGGACAGGAATTGTAAAAACATCAGAAGACTTCGGAAACCAGGGCGAGATGCCGAGTCACCCCGAATTGCTCGACTGGCTTGCGTTGAAATTCCAGGAATTGAAATGGGATGTTCGTGCGATCAACAAGATGATCGTTATGTCGGCAACGTATAGACAGGACTCACGTCAGTCGCCGGGACTACGAATGGTCGACCCGGAAAATAGGTTGCTTGCACGGGGGCCAGCGCAACGATTGACCGCAGAGATGATCCGCGACAATGCGTTAGCGGCAAGTGGTCTCATAGAAACCACCATTGGCGGGAAGAGTGTGAAGCCATATCAACCTACTGGACTATGGGCGATCAACAACAGCAAATATGAGGGCGATAGTGGAAAACTGGTTTATCGTCGAAGCCTATATGTTCTTGTGAAACGCACGGTTCCGAACCCAACGCTCGGTACATTCGATGCGCCGTCGAGAAGTTATTGCGTCGCACGTCGTCAGAAGACGAACACGCCTTTGCAGGCACTGGTAACATTGAATGATCCTACATTTATAGAAGCGTCGTGTGTGCTGGGCGAGCAGATGACGAAAGCCAACGACGACCGAAAAGCTATCGAAGAAGTTTACAGAAAATTGACCGGCCGTATGCCATCGGAAAAGGAAATGGCATTGCTGTTGGAAATGAAAGAGGTGCAACTCAAGAAGTTCAAAACGGATTTGCGCAAAGCAAAAGGTTGGTTGAGTGCAGGGCAGTATAGGATTGATAAAAATTTGGATAAGGCAATGGTTGCGTCGAATGCAGTGGTAGCGAATACTATTTTAAATTCGGATGCATCGTTAGTGAAACGGTAGGGGGTTCTCACGGAAAGCACGGAAAACACGGAAGGAATGCAGGGAACGCATCGAATGCACGGAAAACACGGAAACGTGGAATGCATCGAATGCACGGAATGCACGGAATACACGGAACGCATCGAAAACAAGGAATACGGAAACATGGATCATCACGAAGAACCATTTTCATTAAAAACTCCTGACTTCCGCGATCTCAATAGAAAGATGGATCGCCGGAATTTTCTTTTGAGGACGTCGATGGGTCTTGGCGCCGTTGCTTTCTCCTCGTTGTTTGCAAAGGGTACCGTTAACCCGCCAACCGTACTTTCGGAAGAAGAACAGATCTTAAGAGCGCTTCCTCACATTGCACCCAAAGCCAAAAGGGTAGTGTATCTTTTCATGAGCGGAGGTCCATCGCAGTTCGAGACATTCGATTATAAACCGGCGCTGGTCGATCTCGTCGGACAAAACCTCCCGGAATCGGTGAGACAAGGTCAACGATTGACCGGCATGAGTGCGGGGCAAAGCATATTGCCTGTCGCACCTTCGATCTATAAATTCAACAAGCACGGTAAAACAGGGACATGGGTAAGTGAATTGCTTCCGCACACAGCGAAGGTTGTCGACGACCTTTGTATTGTGAAATCGCTTTTCACCGAGGCGATCAATCACGACCCCGCAATAACATTCTTTCAAACAGGCAATCAACTGCCGGGCCGTCCTTCGATCGGATCCTGGATCAGCTATGGACTGGGAAGCGACAATCAGAATCTCCCGACATTTATTGTGCTTGTTTCAAAGAATGCCCCGCAAGATCAGCCACTCTATGCACGTCTTTGGGGTAACGGTTTTCTTCCTTCGCGACACCAGGGTGTTCAGTTCAGATCTGGTAAAGATCCCGTTCTGTTCTTGAATAATCCGGAAGGATACGATGGCAACGATCGCAAGGAGATGCTCGAATATCTTTCGAAGCTGAATCAACTTCAGAACGAAGCTTTCGGAGATCCGGAAGTTGAGAACCGGATAGCACAATACGAGATGGCCTATCGTATGCAAACATCCGTTCCCGGCGTGCTCGATCTTTCGAATGAACCCGATGAGGTCTTTCAACTTTACGGTCCCGATAGTCGCGACGCGGGTACTTACGCCGCCAATTGTTTGCTTGCGCGAAAGCTTCTCGAGAAGGATGTAAAATTTGTTCAGCTGTATCACCAGGGTTGGGATCAGCATGGAAATCTTCCGAAAGGGATCGCATACCAGTGCAAGCAAACCGATCAGGCGACGGCGGCATTGATCACCGATCTGAAGCGGCGAGGGTTATTGGAAGATACCCTCGTGATTTGGGGAGGCGAGTTCGGTCGCACAGTTTATTCGCAGGGAAAATTGACGGCAACAGACTATGGTCGCGACCATCACCCGCGTTGCTTTACGATGTGGATGGCGGGGGCAGGCGTGAAAGCCGGGCTGAGATATGGGGAAACGGATGATTTTAGTTATAACATTATAAAAGATCCGGTTCACGTTCATGATTTCCAGGCAACGTTCATGCATTTGCTGGGTATTGATCACGAACGCTTAACTTATAAGTTCCAGGGAAGAAGATACAGGCTAACCGATGTTCACGGAAAGATTATAAAAGAATTACTGGTATGACAAACAGAAGAGACTTCATCAAAAACTCAGCGATCGTTGGAATGAGCGCCGTCCCATTCTTCAACATCCTTCATCGCGACCTCAAACCCGCCGATACGATCATCGGCCACGGCGACTTCAAATATAAAGTCGATAAAGACTGGGCGAAGATGAGCCCTAACAGCAACCCACTGCTTAATTGCCACGAGATGGTGCAAGACAGCAAAGGACGCCTGATCATGATCGGCGATCATACCCGCAACAACATCATCGTCTTCGATAAATCAGGAAAGATCCTCGACTTCTGGGGCAATGCACTACCGGGCGGTCACGGCCTCTCCATTTCAAAAGAAGGAGGAGATGACTTCCTCGTGATGACGGACTGCGGATACTTCCAGGACAAGAACGGCGACTGGAAAGCGCAGTCAGGACAAGTTTTGAAAACAACCATCGATGGACGTCTCATCTTCGCAATAGGCCACCCGAAAACGATCGGCATTTATAAACCCGATCAGAAATTCCAACCGACCGAAACAACCGTTGCTCCTAATGGCGACATCTACGTTGCCGATGGATACGGATCCGACTACATCATTCAATACGATAGCAACGGGAAGTATATTCGTCACTTCGGTGGCCACGACAATTCAAATCCCGATCATAATCTTAAGAATGCTCACGGAATTGCGGTCGATACCCGTGATAAGAATAATCCTACACTGATCGTCACATCGCGTGAAGAGAACTGTTTCAAATATTTTACGATGGATGGAAAGTTCATCAAGAAATTGGAGATGCCGGGAATGTATGTGTGTCGCCCGGTGGTGAACGGATCGAATATTTATGCCGGCGTGTGCTGGTCGAAGAACTCAGAAGGAAAGATGTTCGGGGGCTCCGGCTTCGTAACCATTCTCGATCAGGCTAATAAGGTTGTTTCCAGTCCAGGCGGTACGGCACCAGAATACAAGAACGGCGCGTTACAGCAGACATTCCAGGCTCCCGAAAAAGTATTCCAGCACGGCCACGACGTCTGCATCGACGAAGACAAGAACGTTTATGTATGCCAATGGAATGCATCCATGACGCCACCGGTTAAACTCACGCGCGTTTAATGTCGATGGCGGACGCGCTGGGTTTTTTCGGGCGACTTCATCCATTGGTTGTTCACTTGCCTATTGGCGCGTTGTCTCTTGCGTTAATACTGGATCTTATAAGTTATCGTTTCGGTCGCGACCAATTTCGGCGGGCAGTCAGGCTTTGTTTATTGATTGGATCTGTCTCGGCGATCGTTGCTTGTATATTCGGATATCTCTTATCGTTATCAGTTGGCTACGACGCCGACGCGTTGAACCGGCACATGTATGCTGGTATTGCCATGGCGATCTTGTCTGGGATGTTGTACTTCGTTATTGCTTCTCCGAAGACCTTCACGGCGTTATTGTTGTCGATGACCGCGTTGCTGGTATATACCGGACACCAGGGCGGGAATCTTACTTATGGCGACGATTATTTTTTCAAGGAGCCTGAACCCGTAGTGATCAATGCCGAGCCCGTGATCGTTTACGATACGCTTACGATGGAATATGTTCAACACCTTCGGACCAAAGACGTGACTGTTCGCGTGATGTTGCAGCAGCCGGTGATGCTGGATGTGACGATAATGCCCGAAGCGAAAATTAATTTAAGCGAGATAATCCCCGATCTGGAGGCGATAGCACCAAAAATAATACAGTTGAATCTTTCAAATAATGATCTCAACAGCGCGGATCTGTCGTTCTTACCTGAGCTTATAAATCTTGAAAAACTTCGCCTTGAGAAAAATCCTGTCGACGATGATGTTGTTCAATATCTTTTAGATCTTAAACATCTCACGGCGGTGAATCTTTATGGAACAAAGATCACGTCTGCTGGTGTAGAAAAGTTGAAAACCAATCCATCGATCCAAAGGGTCTATACGTGGGATACTAAAGCTGAATAGGACACGTCAGCAACTGTCCCAATATATCATCGCGTCCAGTACTACAAAGAGCGCCTTGACCTTCAGCGGAGACGCGATCCGTTTCTCACAGCACCGGATCCCGCCTCAACTTGTGCACCATTTTACTTTTCATAGCTGCTGGCGGGATGACCGTCTTGCCAGGTCTTCTTCAAAAAATAAAACCGCCAGAGGGGTAAGCTCTGACGGTTTACACCTAGCTCAAATCAACCTTTCTCCTCAACCGGCTCTGCATTTGCGCCAATATCTCCTTCCGATACCACCGATGCCGACAGCATAACCTTCACATTTGCGTCGTAGTCACCAAGGCCATCGTAAAATCCTTCTTCATTAATAATGAAAAACTTACTTGTTCCGAAGGCACCCGTCGCACCATCTACAACGTCTAATGCAACCAGCTCTTCGGTCGAAGCTGCTACCAGATCTCCGCTAAATATCGAAGCTGTGTAGCTCGACTCTTCATCGGTGTTGTATAACCCGATCTGTACAAGGGTTACTTTGTCGTTGTACCGGTAGAATACAACTCGACCATAGATGTCCTCCAGCGTTGTCGAACCAAGCGTATAGGCCTTGTACGTCGTTACAGTACCACCACCCGGTGCTGCTGTAAGATTGGGCTCATAATTTTCCTGTTCGCATGATGCAAATACAACCGTGGCAATCAACAACAGTGTAATTGTTCTGTTAAATATCTTTTTCATAGTTGATGTCATTTTGATTTCAGAAACTGAAAAGTACTCTGCCATAGAAATACGAGCCATTCGATCCTTGCTGATTGTTCGAATACAGGTAGAAGCCCTGGTTCTCACTGCGCAGCACGTCAGGATATTTGTTAAAGATGTTGCTGCCCCCAACCGACAACTTAATAGAAGGCGTTACATCGAAACCGACACTTGCATCGAAGACAGCCTGTGCCGAGAATGTTTGATCGTAATAGTTTCCGGCACCGTCATCGGAGATAGAAAGCTCGGTTACTTTACCAAAGTATGTTCCACGGAACATCGCATTGAACTTGCCTACTTTGTAGAACACCGAACCGATGACCTTCTTACGAGGAGTTCCTGTTTCAAATTGACCGATCACATCGCGACTCAGGTACTTGTTCACGATCTGGTCGTCTGTCAGGTTCTCAACATTGAGATCGAGTACATTTCTGCGGAGGATAGAGTTCTTGTTGAAGATACCAGCAATGTTGAATGTAAGCGTCGATGTGCTCGTTAATCCAACAGTATAGTTTCCAACGATCTCCAATCCACGTGAGCGAACATCACCACCATTCACGAAGAACTGTGCTTCGCCACCACCGATAACTTCGTCGTAGTTGTTTCCGACTTCGCCAGCATTGAAGTAACCAGTGCGGAAGATCCTGTCGTCCACGTCGATCTGGAAACCGTCGACGGTAACCTCGAAGCCAGGCATGGGCTGCCATGTAGCACCTGCAGAGTAGGTTCTCGAAAGCTCAGGCTTCAAACCTTTGATACCCAATACACGCGCCGCGGTACTGTTGGTAGGATAGGTTGTAACATCCAATGGCTGGGGAATGCCATTTGCGTCCGGAACGAATGCCGTTGCCGTGTGAGTATAGTTAAGCTCTTGCAGTGAAGGTGCGCGGAAACCGGAAGATACCGAAGCACGCAGCGACAGCTTACCTCCAATCGTGTAGCGAGCCGATGCCTTACCGATCGACACGCTTCCGAAATCAGAATAGTTCTCAAGGCGGACAGCACCAGTTACGAGCAACTTATCGGTAAGCTCGATCTCGGCGTCCGCATAAGCGGCCATCGTTGTACGATACTCGTCCCTTTCGTTCTTGGGACCAAAGCCCGCAAAACACTGGCAGTTCGCAGAAAGAGACTTTACAATCACCTGCTGACCTGCATATACGCTCAAAGGATCACCATTCGTATCGACGATCGGTGTGCTGCTTGCATCTTCCAGCGGCTTGCCATCAGGACCAACCAGCAGACCGGCACTCGGAACTGTTAATGTTCCTGCATCGCCATAAGTATAAGCTTCTTCCTGTCCTTTCATGATCTTGTAGTTCTCGACGCGCATTTCTGTACCGAATGCTATGTTAAGTCCGTGCAATACTTCTTTGAAATATTTCGAGAAGTCGAGGTTCGTCGAGTTCTGTGTGAACTGGTGTGTTCCGAGATACATGTTCACGGGAGAGTTTGATCCATACGATGCGTTCATGGTATTCACCATGCCGATACGCATCTTGTTGCGACCGAATGTATTCGAGAAGTCGACGTTGAATCCATGGATCTTGCTCTTGATACCTACCGTGTTCGACACATCGGATGTGTTAGATGTCATCTGCGGGCGGAAACCGTTCGGGTACAACAGGTAGTTGAAACGGTCTGTCTGCATCGGGCGTCTGAAATAACACGAGAATCCTTTCAGCGACTTGTAAGAAGCGCCGCCAAAAGCATACAGTGTTGTGTTTTGACCAAGCTCGTAACCAGCATTGTAGTAGGTGCTTCCCAATGTGATCGCGGGCATACCTGCGTACACTGCGAAATCTTTTTTAGCAAGACCGCGAGCCGCCATCAGACCATCTTCGGTTTGAAGAGAACTAATCAACGATGTATTGCCGGCCGCTTGTGCTGCAACAAGCTCTGGGTTTGTGATAACAGGGTTTCCGTACTTATCTGTTCTTAAGTTTTCGAGATAGGTATTATCGTAGAAGCCCCAGTTGTTCACGAAAGGCCTCAACGTCGGGCGGCGTTGTGTTACCTGGCCCGATATATTGATAAAGCCTTTGTTTCCGATGTTGAATCCATAGTTGGAGTCGAACTGGTAGTTGAAACCATCGGGGCCGCTTCCGGTGTCGGTGAGATCACCCTGGCCATTGCCGGTATTTGAATAACCGCCGCCTGTGAGGCTGCCTGTAAGTTTACCAGTTCCTTTTTTCAGGATGATGTTCACAACGCCGGCAACGGCATCGGAACCATACTGTGCAGCAGCACCGTCGCGAAGGATCTCGACGCGCTCGATAGCAGCTGCAGGGATCGTCATCATGTCGACCGACGTGCTTGGACTTCCAACAGCTGTACCCGTTATGAGCAGCGCCGATGTATGACGACGCTTACCGTTGATGAGCACGAGGATCTGGTTAGGCGCCATGTTCCTCAACTGCACCGGGTCTACGTGCGAGTCAAGGTCGCCACCTTGTGATCGGATGGAGTTGAAGCTTGGCGCTAGAACTGTGAGCATCTGTGCGAGGTCGATCTGCGGCAGATCTCCCATAACATCTTTAATGGAGATCACGTCAACAGGCACCGGTGTCTCGAGAACGGTACGTCCAACGTTGCGGGTACCGGTGATAACTACTTCACCGAGTTCGCTCAATTCATCTTCGAGTGAAACGTCGATCACGGTTTGTGTTCCCACAGTGATCTCGATAGGCTTAAGGCCAACTCCACTGAATACAAGAACATCGGAGTTTGATGCCTGTAGTGTGAACTTACCTTGTGCGTCGGTTACAGTTCCTCGTGATGATTCGGATTTGAAATAAATGTTGATACCCGGAAGAGGGTCGCCTGTGGCGGTTGATACTACTTTTCCGGAAACAGTTTTGGTTTGTGAGAAGGCGGGAATCCCGATTGAGGTTAATACAATCAGCATACCCAGCAGTTGGAGCAAAGTCTTTGCTTTCATCTTTAAATGATTTGTTGGGGTAATAAAATCAGTCGGCTGCTGGATGAATTTTTGGCTGTGAGGGGCCATTGGGTAGCCTTCAGATCACGGGTCGAATAGAGTAGTGTTTGTTTTCATAAGGAGATAGAGTTAGGTTTCAATTGAATTAATATACAAAATATTATTCCGGCAAAATACCTTTGACCGTAGTTTGTTCTGCAATCGTTAGCAATGAAAAAATTTAATTCGGATCAGAAAACGTTTGAAATACTTTATCTGGCCGGTGCTGCCCAAAAAATGTCATTGTTTTCGCATCTTCCGGTATCCTATAACCTTTAACCTTATGTCGCCCCGTTATCTCCTGGCATTGCTCGCTTTCGTTGCAACTTCCGTGAGCGCTCAAACCACCGCCATCATCTGTAAGCAGCTTATCGACGGCAAGTCCGACACGCCCATCCAGAACGCCGTCGTACTCGTCGAGAACGATCGCATCAAAGCGGTCGGCGGTAAAGACATCATACCTAAGAATGCAACAGTGATCGACCTGGGCAACTACACGATACTTCCCGGTATGATCGACGCGCACGTGCATCCATTGATCGATGGCGACGACTACCAGGTGAATCACCTGCGCCGCACATCAGCACAAAAAGCCCTCGATGGACTTAAGCGTGTTCAGGACCTTTTGAATTGTGGATGGACAACCCTTAGGATCGCCGGCGATGCCGACGTTGGTTATGCTCATCTCGAGATCCGCGACGCGATCAACAAAGGATCATTCGTTGGACCAAGGATGTTCGGAGCAGGACACTACATTTCTGTTACAGGTGGAGGTGGCGATATCAACTTTATGTCGTACGAACAAAAGCTCATCGCCGATGGACTTGTTGTGGACGGTGCCGATGGAATGATAAAAGCCGTGCGCGACGAAGTAAAGAATGGTAGCGATTGGATCAAGATACTGCTGACAGGCGCGTTTATGACTGCAGGCGATAACCCGCAGGATGTTCACATGAGTCCCGAAGAGCTGAAAGCAGTGATGGACGAAGCAGGACGACGTCATCGCCCGGTGATGGCACATGCACATGCTACCGAGGGCATAAAGCTCGCGGTGAAAGCAGGGGCACGTTCTATCGAACATGCATCATATCTCGACGAAGAAGGCATCGACCTGATGGTAAAACACGGAACGTACCTGGTGCCAACCCTAACGATCGGTTTGTTCTTCGAAGAGAAGTATGCCAATAGCGAAGCGTTGAAGAAAGCAGTAGAACTCAGCAAGAAAGGAAAAGAAGAACAGACGAAAAGCAAGATGCTAACGCTTGCTATCAAGAAAGGTGTAAAGGTTGTTGTGGGTACCGACTACGTTGGATTCCCCGCAGATTTTTCCGCACGGGAATTTCCGGAGCTTGTCAAGTTGGGAATGACACCGATGCAAGCGATAAAAGCAGGAACAAGTCTCAATGCAGAGCTGCTCATGAACGACAACATTGGATCGATCTTACCGGGAAAGTTTGCGGACATAATCGCGGTGAGCGGCGACCCGCTTAAAGACATCAGTGAGCTTCAGCGCGTGAAGTTTGTGATGATCGGAGGGAAGGTGGTAAAGAAATAGCGTATGAACGCTATTTCTTTAGGGCTTTGAGTATCGCCTTTTGATTCTTAACGATCGTGTCGAGAGTTTTTTGATTGGCGAGGATCGATTTTTGGTTAGCGATGATCGCCTTCTGGTTGTTGATGATCGTCTTTTGATTGGCCTTAAGTCCATTCTGATTGCCAATAATCGTTTTCTGATTGCCCGCAATTCCACTTTGGTTTCCAACGATCGTCTTTTGATTGTTCTTGATCTCGCGTTGGTTCTTCAGGATCGAATTCTGGTTAGTGATTACTTTGTCTGCCATAACTGATTTGTTTTGATTGGTGTATTGGAAAATTAAAGGTTATCGCTTCAGTTTTTTGATGGAGGGATCTTCGTCTCATCGATCGGCGCTTCGGTAATCGTTTCAGGCAGGAACTTCCTGTCGATCAGTTCATCCATACTGATCTGTTTGGTAAGGAGATGCATGCTCAAACCCATGTCCTGGATCAATTGCAGGTCTTCTGCAGTTGGGGTAAGGTTTACATAGCTCACACGTTTTGGATCGGAGGTGAGAACGAAGTTCAATACTTTTTCATCCTGCCTGTAATAGGGTGCCACCAGCTTTGCAGCTTCTTCCCGATGTGTCTCCGCCCACGCACCCGATTGTGCAATGCCGCGTACGAGATCCTTTACGACATCCGGATTTTCTTTGATGAGGTCTTCATGGACCACAAGAGCACATGAAATAAAGTTCGGCCAGATGTCGCGTGCATAATAGAGCACACGGCCTATACCATCGAGTTCTGCTTTTGCACAGAAGGGCTCTCCAACGAAATATCCATCAATAGCGCCAGCGGCGAGTGAAGTCGGCATATCGGGTGGAGGTAACACAACAAAAGTGATGTCGTCGGGCTGCATTTGGTAATCAGCCATCAGCTTATGGATCACAAAATTCTGGTTACTGAAGAGACTTGGCACCGCTACTTTTTTGCCTTTAAGATCTGACAAGCTCCTGATCTTGCTGTTCTTTCCAACAATGATCTCGGAGCCATCGCGATGACCGAGATAACAGATCTTTACAGGAACACCCTGCTCGCGAAGCTTCATTGCCAGGGGCACGATCATAAAAGTCGCCTGCACCTGTTTAGCCTCGAGCGCGCTTACAACCGTAGGAAAATCAGTAAATACACGTGAGTTGAAATTGGTGCTCGTCTCCGTGGTCTTCGAAGCAAAATCGGTTACGGGACAAGTGAGATGACAGGTAACAGGGAGGAACCCAACAGTGAGTTCGCGAGTGGCTTTCTTGTTCCCGCCTTCGTGGATCACATCGGAGGCAACAGGCCCGCCCTTATTGCTGAATGGTTTGTAGCGCAACACACCAAGAACGGTGAGGACAGAAACGACGCCAAGAAGGATCTTAAATCCGGTACTCCTCATGAGTAGTGGTTTGCCCAACAAAACTAATATTTTAACTAAGCAAGACCTAATTCACGAAGGATGGTCTTCATAGCGTCAACAACCTCGGCATCTCCAACAACGCGCGGCCGCGAAGCATTAATGGGAAGCTCATAACAAACGGTTGCTGGACGTTTCGACAGAACCAAAACCCGATCCGCAAGCTGCGCAGCCTCTTCAATATCGTGGGTAACAAAAACTACTGTGCGCGGACGTTTCGCGAGAACGCGGATCAGCTCGGCGCGCATATTTAACCTCGCCTGGTAATCGAGCGCCGAGAAGGGTTCGTCCATCAATAAGATGTCGGAATCGCCAGCAAGAACCCTTGCAAGCTCTGCACGTTGTCGCATACCACCGGATAGTTGATGAGGATAGTGATTTGCAAATCCTTCAAGGTGCACGAGATCGAGAAGCTCATTGATCTCCTGCTTGCGTTGCCCTTCGTCTTTCATAGAGCGAAGACCGATGCCGATATTCTCTGAAACCGTAAGCCACGGAAAGAGACCATCCTGTTGATAAACAGTTCTTATTGCGCCTTCGCGTCTTATAGTTCCGGACAATGGTTGTATGTGCCCCGATAACAAATTCAGGATCGTTGTCTTACCACAACCGCTTGGACCGACCAATACAACTACTTCTCCCGGTTTAACTGAGAGATTCAGATTATGCAATACATCTACAGTGCCGTAGCTATGCGACACATTTTCGAATGCCAGTTTTGTCGAAGCCTTATCTTTCATAGCCCCAACGTACGCCTGGTAATTTTGTAAGTCTCGACATCAGTCGATCGATGCCCATGCCTAGTGAACCGATCACGATCATATAAGCTGTTGCGCTGTCGAGACGAAGTCCATTGCGTGCTTCCCATATTCCGTAGCCGAGCCCGTCCTGGCAGCCGACCATTTCTGCTGCGACGATCACTACCCATGCAATGCCGTAGCTCACACGCAATGCGGTTATGACCTGCGGGGCGACAGCTGGAAATGTAACGTTGGTAAGCAATTCGATGCCTCGATAGTTGTAGTCTTGAGCCACGCGGAAGTAAATGCTGGGAATACTAGCGACCGCGACCATCGTTGCCAGCGCTAAAGGAAAGAACGTAGCCATGAAGATCAAAAAGATCGCAGGCTTGTCGCCAATGTGAAACCAGAGTATCGCGAACGGGATCCACGCAAGAGGAGAGAGAAATCGAAAGAAGTTCAGCATCGGTACAAGAGCTTGCCTCGCTTTGAGGTGTTGACCCAACCAAAGGCCGATCGGTATCCCAAGACCAGCCGACAAGGTAAACCCAACGGCAACACGCCAAAGAGATGCAACAATATCATTCAATAACCTTCCTTCTGTTAATTCTTCACGAAAGCTGGCAAGCACCGACCCCGGCGACGGAAATGCGTAAGCTGGGAAGAGCTCAAGCGCTGAAATGAGATACCAGAGCAGGATAACAAAAAAAAGAACAACGATCGACGACAGTTTACTTAGTGTTGCCATGGCTGTGATCGTTCATTGTTAGTTGATCGTCTCCTTAGTGCGTCCGCATTCCAGCATCATCTGCCCCATATATGGGTTCTCCAGCTCTTTAGTGGAACTGAGCCACGTCGCGCCCTGGTTATCCCTTGCCATGGGACAATATTGGTAATAAAGAGTCGACTCTTGTGGGTGAAACGCTTTTACAAGGGCATACATCGCTTCGCTCACGGTGGCTAGCTGCACTCGTGCCTTTTCGATGTCGGAGCTTTCGCTAAGATCTTTGAGCGCCGACTTCAGATCGGAGGTCTGGTCCAGGTAGTAGTCAAGTTGTTCGGGGGCAAGCTTCTCTACATTGAATGTCTTTGCAGTTTCGGCGAATGCTGCTGCTGCGGATTTTGCTCCGGCAAGGCTGTCTTCGATCAGCATTTGATTCAGAGCGAAGTAGTCTGTTAAAAATCCGTTGAGCTGTTGCTTCACCGATGCATCTACGTTATCGAACGACGAAATCGGGGCCTCACTTTGTTTTTTCGACGAGCAAGAGACAATAGAGACGACAACTAGTAATCTGATGATTAACTTCATTGAGGGTATGTTGAGTCCCGAAATTAGTCAAATGGCACAGAATTAGTATTCAACAAAAAAACATCATTGTTATGAAATGGACTGGTAGACAAGGAAGTGGCAACGTGGAAGACAGGCGAGGCATGGGAGGCCGCGTTGCAATCGGTGGCGGACTCGGCGGGTTGGTCATTCTTCTCCTCAGTTTGTTCTTCGGCAATGGTGATATTTCACCGGAAGACATCAATCTAACCAGCGGTACAGGCAACGAGACCTATACGCCTACCGAAGAAGAAAATGAGAATGCTCAATTCGTTTCGGTGGTGCTGAAAGATACAGAGGATGTATGGCACGAGCTGTTCCAGGAACAGGGGAGTGACTATCGTGAACCACATCTTGTCTTGTTTACAGGCAGTACAGATTCCGGTTGTGGGTACGCCAATGCAGCGGTCGGTCCATTTTATTGCCCTGGAGATTCGAAAGTTTATATCGACCTCAGTTTTTATGATGATCTCCGCGAACGCTTCGGAGCGCCCGGCGATTTCGCGATGGCTTATGTTATAGCACACGAGGTCGGACATCACGTACAGAACCTGATGGGCACCTCAGGAAAGATCGATGCCATGCGTGGCCGTCTCGATGAAAAACAGATGAATGCATTGTCGGTCAAACTCGAATTGCAGGCGGATTTCTATGCAGGCGTGTGGGCACATCACGCACAGAAAATGAAAGATATCCTGGAGCCGGGAGATATCGACGAGGCGCTGAATGCCGCCAACGCGATCGGCGACGACAGGCTTCAGCAGCAATCACAGGGTTATGTCGTGCCCGATGCCTTCACCCACGGCACTTCGAAGCAGAGAATGTATTGGTTCAAGAAAGGCTTCGACACGGGCGATATCACGCAGGGCGATACTTTCAACGAGGAACAATAGTCCGTCCTCCCTAAATTTTTGGATCCGATGACCGAATACTTGTTTTTCAATGACGCGCATCATTTGTCTGGGTTTTGGCCGTGCCTAGGTTCGCAGCCTGATGTTTCCAAAAAAGATCCTGATCACGGGCGCCAGTGGCTTCATTGGGCGCAGCCTCGCACGCAAACTACTTTCTGCCGGTTGCGACGTCCACGGAACATCACGTGCCGACAGAAATACCGACGAGCTAAATATAACATGGCACAGGGGATCTTTCGACGATCTGAACGACACACGCAATATTATACTGAATGTTAAACCTGACGTGATCTTTCACCTTTCAGGTATGGTAACAGGATCGAATAATGTTGCCAATGTTATTCCAACATTTCAAAGTCTTGTCACAAGCACTGTTAATTTATTGTCGCTTGCTTCGCATGTTGGTTGCTGTCAGCGCATCATTATAGTTGGTTCGAGCAATGAGCCTGTTGATGCGCATCCGAATTCACCGTATGCTGCGGCAAAATGGGCAGCGAGCATGTACAGCCGGTTGTTCCAAACATTGTATAATCTTCCGATCGTTATCGCAAGAACATTTGTCGCTTACGGACCAGGTCAGCCTCCCGACAAGCTGATACCGTATGTTATGTCGAAGCTGATGAGAGCCGAAAGGCCCAAGCTATCGAGTGGACTATGGAAAACTGATTGGATCTACATCGACGATGTGGTGGAAGGGTTGATCCGTTGTGCGGTAGCGCCAGGGATTGAAGGTTGCACGATCGATATTGGTACCGGTAAGTATGCATCCGTACGAGAGATCGTTCATAAGATCGTTGCCTTGCTTGAACCTTCCGTTACTCCGCAGTTCGGTGCGTTAGCCGATCGTTATTCGGAACACACCCCGGTTGCCGACACATACTACGCCAACGAAAAATTGCAGTGGAAAGCTGAAGTAGGTCTCGACGAAGGACTTAAACGCACCGTCGAATTTGCAACTAGTCTTGTCGCAGGAAAGACTTACTATAAATCTTTTGACCAGTCTTTATCCTGACCAGGTACATTCCACGCGCCAACGCTCGCACATCCAACACATGATCTTTATTTGTCTCCCCATCGGCACGATGGATCTCACGTCCTGTTAGATCGAACAGTTGCATAGTGGCGGTTTGACTCTCGGCATCATTCACCCTGATCGTAAGATCGGATCTAACCGGGTTCGGATGTAGCTCAAAGCTTGAATTGATCTTTTCGGTATTATCGACTACGATACTCTCGTCGGCAGCCTTGCGTGCACTACCTGCTGGAGTTGCTTCAACTATGTCCATCACGTTGATGTATGCGAAGCTTGATCCTGAAGCCACAGTGAAGTTGATCGTAACAGCGCCGGATATGGGTGCAAGGTTTGTGAACTGAATGGTTTGCGAGGTGTTGCCAGCTGCATCAAGCGAGAGGGACTGGCCATTGATAGTAAATGTTCCCCTTCGTGCATCACTCACGTATAATCTCGACGAGAAGATCCGGATGTGATAGACCTTGCTGTTGTCGAGACCATTGATGCGATACGAGCCTCCCGATTGCCAACCGAAATGACTGTCGCTTACTGCCGATGATGGATAATCGAGCACGGTTGTAGTTGGACCGTTGGTATTGTTGAGAGCGTAGCCATTCGAAGGATCTTTTACTATCGTAAATGTGACTGGCGAAGCTGCACCGGTAGCATCGATGAGACTGGTTACCGATCCGGTTGTTGGTGCCGAGATGTTGTTCCAGCCAGTTGCAGTTGTTTGCACGGTAGGCGATCCGAAGTCTAATAGATATCTCTTAACTCCGGTTGTTGCCGAAGTAACGGCGCTGTATGCCGAAGTGCCGCCGGCGTTCGTTGCCCTTACTCTATAAAAATACTGTGTCCCGCTGGCGAGTCCGGTGTTCATGAACGAAGTGATGTTGGCACCGACCGTTCCGGCCAAAGCAAATCCCGTTGAAGATGACAACGATCTTTCGATTTGAAACCCGGTCTCGTTCGTAGAGTTGTCGGTCCAGCTTAAAACGATCGAAGAGGTTGAAAGCGTTGATGCGTTGAGTGCAGTTGGATCGGCAGCATTTGCCGATGTTGTTGCGCTGGCTTCGTTCGTGTAAGCGGAGCTTCCAACAGCGTTGGTTGCCTTTACACGATAATAATATTTCGTTCCGTTGGTCAGGCCGACATCTGAATAGGAGGTTACGTTGGTGCCGAGTGTTGCTATCGAAGCAAAGCCGGCTCCGCTGGTTACAGACCGCTCCACAACGAAAGCCGTTTCGTTATTCGAAGCGTCGGTCCACGCGAGATTGATCTGCGAAGCGGAGATGGCCGTTGCCGAAAGGCCTGTTGGATCTGCGGGAATAGTCGGTGTTGGCGGAATTACTGGTCCAAGAATAGTTTGCAATAGATTCGACAGCAGCGTGTTGCCGGCAGCATTCAGGTGAATGAGATCGCCCGAACCATACGCTGTATTGAGCGATGTAGAAGATGCAGCCTTCGTAGCAGCGTAGGCATTTACCTGTTGATTGGGTTTCGTGTTATAGAAATTCTGCAGCGACGATACGTTCGTGTTGCTTGCGATAACCCCGGCGAGCTTCACCGTGATCCCTGCGGCTTCCAGTGTGTTAATAATATTCGTTATCGTCGATTGAACTGTCGACAACGCAACGCCGTTTGCCAGGTCGTTACGGCCAATCGAAAGTATTACGTTCTTCGGCTTCAATGCGATCACCTCCGGCACGCGCTGAAGAACATCCGAAGCCCTGTCTGAGATACCTGCGAAGATGTTGAACGATTTTCCAGCGGTTGTCATCGCATTCTCGACCCACCGTTGTGAATTATTTGTTGCAAACATCCCGTGCATGTTGCTGTCGCCGATCGCCGCGTAGTCGGCGTTCTTTAATGCTGTTGTTGAAACCTCCCAGTTGGTGACTTCATTGCCACCGCCGAATTGATATAGCACGAACTGACCGGTGTTATGCGCTTTGATGTAGTTGCCCGCGGTGAAAGTCGGGAACGTGAGAGTAGCCGAGAACAATTGTGTCGTGCCTGTCGCGCCATCGAAGATCTTGTAAGTGAATGAATCCTTTACGCGTGTGACTTCGACCCAATAATATGTGTTGGCTTGTGGAACATATTTCGTTGTCGATACCATCTGCATCGAGATCGATGTCTTATAGTAGAGATAGATAAAGTTCTGGCCACTGTCCCAACTCCAGCGCATCGACGTGGAATAGGGATCGACCGTGTTTGTGCTACGAACGCCAAGACCAATACCGTAGCTGGAGGTGTTAAGCGTTGACGGAGTTTTCACACGTGCTCTCATCTTCCAGTTTTCGAGGCAGGTGTACCTGAATGGGCTGGCGGCATCGTCGTGTACCACGTAGCTAGCGAACAGTGTCGGGTTCCCCGCCATCGTAAGCTTATTGGTGCCGCGTGTTATGCCTGTTCCAACGATCGGGAATCGCGAAGCCGAGGAAAAGTCAGCTTCGCTGAATATAGTTCCGTACGGTTGAGTGAGCGATTGTGTAGTAACGCTCGCTTGCGAAGTATAAGCCGAGACTCCGTAAACATTGAACGCCTGAACGCGATAGAAATATTGTGTCGAAGCTGTGAGATTGTTGTCGGTGTATGTTTTGATGTTCGTGTCCACAGAACCGACAACTATGAAATTCCCGCCGGCTGTCGTCGAGCGCTCGATGGTGAAACCTGTTTCGTTTTGCGAAGCATCGGTCCACGACAGGCTGACCTGTGTTGGAGACAACGATGTTGCAATGAGGCCCGTGGGCGCTGCGGGAACTAACGAGAATGTTGTAGCGCTTGCGTCGTTTGAGTAAGGCGAGCTTCCCATTGCGTTAATAGCCCTGATACGATAAGAATACGTTGTGTTCGGGGTGAGCGTGGTATCCGAATAGGTTGTTATGTTCGAGGGAACAGTTGCGATTGTGATCCCATTCTGTTCAATCTCGAAGGTTGATTCGTTCGATACGTCGTTCCATGAGAGATCGATCTGTTTTGCCGATTTAGCCGTTGCCACGAGGTTTGTCGGTGCAACGGGCGGAGCCTCTAGTGTTGTTGCCACAGCCGCGTCGCTGTATGCCGACGATCCACCGCTGTTGATCGCACTTACGCGATAGGTATAAGTCGTGCCCGGGCTAAGTGTTATGTCCGAATACGTTAAGACATTCGAAGCAACGGTAGTTATAATACTTCCATTGCGTTGGATCTGAAACCCTGTTTCATTTTCGACATCATCCCATGCGAGATCGATCTGTTTTGATGAGACAGCGGTAGCCGCGAGATTAGACGGAGCGACCGGCGGAACATTGAAAGTAGTTGCCGAAACAACATTGCTGTATGGCGATGTACCCGCGCTATTGTTCGCGTTTACCCGATAGGTGTATGTGGTATTTGGACTGAGTGTTGTATCCGAGAATGTTGTCGTGTTCGCAGACAACGTGGCAATTGTAGTTTCGTCGCGCTGGATGTCGAAGCTGCTTTCGTTGGTAACATCAGCCCAACTGATGTCGATCCTTTTCGACGACTTCGCTGTTGCCACGAGGCTCTTCGGAGCAAGGGGAACAGAGATCGGCGTTGTAACATCGCCAGTGGCATAGTCGGAGCTCCCACCCGCATTCACCGCGCTTATTCTATAATAATAGTGAGTGTTCTCGATCACACTGTTGTCGGTATACGCAATGGTATTGGCAGCAACGGTGGCAATCGTGCTAAAAGAAGAACCAGTGGACCTCTCTAACTGGAAACTGGTTTCTGTGTCAACATCGGTCCATGTCAGTTGAACTTGTGTGGGCGACGTAGCCTGTACTTCGAATGTGCCAGGCTTCGAAGGAGCAGGTGTTGGTGGAACAACCGATCCCTCCACGATATCCATTACGTTGATGTATGCAAACGCTACTCCCGAAGCAAGCGTAAAATTTATGTTGATCACTCCAGCTGTCGGAGGAATGTTCACAAACTGGATCGTCTGTGTGGTGTTGTTCGTAGCGTCTATCGTAAGCGACTGCCCATTGATAGTGAACACGCCCTTACGTGCATCGCCCACATACATTCTGGAAGAAAAGATCCTGATGCTATAAACTTTAGTGTTATCCAACCCATTGAGACGATAAGAGCCACCCGTTTGCCATCCATAATGGCCGTCGCTTGCCGCAGTCTGAGGGTAGTCGAGCACTACCTGCGGTGCACCGTTGCTGCTATAAGCTCCGTATCCATTCGACGGATCTTTGACGATCGTGAGACTGAGCGACGAGCTTGCACCAGTTACATCATTGAGATTCGTGACCGATCCGGTGGTAGGCGCACCGATCACGTTCCAGCCGGCCAGTGTTTTTGGCGCACCGAAATCCAATAAGAACCTGCGAAGTCCTGTCGTTGTTGCACTTGCCGTTGTGTATGCCGATTGCCCCGCGGCGTTGGTAGCCCGAATGCGGTAGTAATATTGTGTGCCACTGGTAAGACCAGTGTTTATGTAAGAGATTGCGTTGGCAGCAGTTGTTGCTACAAGAACAAAACCCGTAGTGGCCGAAGTCGATCGCTCAACCTGGAAGCCTGTCTCGTTCGTTGAATTATCCGACCAGCTGAGTAATGCGGAAGTTGTAGAGAGAGTAGATGCTGCAAAACCTGACGGAGCCGCAGGTTGGGCATAAGCAAGAATTGGAAAGGCGATACCTATGAGTATGCCAGATACTTTTTTCACTTACCTGAAAATTGGGGTGTCTCCTCAAAAATAACATTTAGTCCGCTGACCTTGGCCGTCGACCGATAAATTCATACATTCATAATCAAGAGCCCATTATCCTGCCTGGCAGGGTGATGGGTTTTTTTATTTCTCCCACCCAAAACGAAAACGTATGCGCCCGCTTCAATTATTACTCGGATCTGTGCTCGTAGTGTGCCTTTCTTCTTGTATCGGCACGGCGGTAAAGACTGTCGTAAAGAAGACGGATCTGAAGTATAGTGTACCATCGCCGATACTCTATTCGGAAAATGGTGACTTCAAGGGGCTCGCTGACTTTATTGAACACTCGACCGAACGCGCGAACATCCTGATCACACATGGTCTCACAGATAAGTCGGAGAATCACTTCGATCTGCTCGTGGAACGATTGGCATCGAAGCTTGAACTTAAAATGAAGAAGAACCGCGGAGTGCCGATTGCCACCGGTAATGTTTCTAACGCGCCCGATAAACGCATGCTTGGCTTCGATGCATGGAAGCTCTTCGAATGGCAGTTTGTCGACAAACGAAATGTGCCCGTTCATTTCTATTTCGTGTATTGGGCGCCAGTTACAAGGCCAGCGAAAGATTTCATTCATGCTTACAATGAGTCGATCCATCGCACGCGGTTATCGTCGCTCACAAAAGATAGTTTGTTCATCAACATATTCGGAGATCTTGCCCTTTACCTGAATCCGGATTACAAGTTTCGCCTGCAGGAGACATTCCTCGAGTCCATCGAACACATCAAAGGACCGTTTGTAGTTATCGGTGGAGGATTCGGTGTTCAACTGATGTTCGAAGCAATGCTCGAAGAGATATACACTCGCGACTCTTCAAAGGTTTTAATACAAATAGCCGAAGTAAACAATCGTGGAGTTGAGGCGGGAAAATCGCGACGCCTCGAGGACGCGAAGCACAAGGATAGAAAAGTCGAACACACAAACCCGTACGACATCCCGCGTGTTTATCTTCTTACCAACCAGATCCCATTCACAAGCCTGCTTACTTTAAAAACATACGACCGGCTTACGCAAGCTGGCCATAATGAAGACGTGCTTGCAACGATGCGCAATTTCTGTGCGGCCAAAAAGAAGCCCATCGACCTCATTTCCTTTTATGATCCAAACGATCCATTTGGTTATGTGCTCCCGCGCCTGGATAACGACCCCTGGATAAGACTGTATAATGTAAGATTGAACATCGGTGAGGTGTGGAGGATCGATCCCTTGAAAACCACCGGGTTCATTCTTCCGCAGATCAAAAGTCAAAAAGGTCAGGACCTTTTATTGAATGTGATCGATCAAAAAAGTAAAACCCAGGACCTGATGCTGAATCTTAAGAGTCCGTCGAACCTTACAAGAAACGATTACCGGGTGATGGGCGCCTTGATCGATGGCTCTGACTATAAGTTCGTTGCTGATCTGCCAGCGTCTAAAGCACCTACCGTTCGCACGCCCGAAGTCAGGCGAGCCGAGTCGCTCTTGCTCCTGAAGGCTGCGGTGGCCGAAGACATCGCGAAGAAATTGAAGATCAAGCTCGAGATGAAGAGCTCCGTACTTCCTTTTTCGCTTCCGTCCCTTTTCAGGGATGCTTATCCCCAAAAAATACGGTCACATAGCTTCGAAGGAGTCGACCGCTCTATCGAAGTCAACCAGGTAACACAGATAATGACAGTGCATGGCGTAAAGAACCAGGAGCCCGATTCATTCGATGACATTGTGAATTCATGTGCGAAAGCGTTGGGCTTCTATAGCCGGCCGGCAAGTATTCGCTTTGTGTGTCCCGATAACGAGATGTGCCCGAGCCATGGAGAACGAGAGCTTGCCTACAGGCCAGGTACGGTTAAAATAACCACGTTCGAAGGTGTTTCCGGTAAGAGACTGATCATCTACGCAGTGTATTGGTCGAGCGTAACCAAGCCCGCGAAGGATTGGCTCGATACTGTCTCCATACAAGACCAAAGCTCCGTGGTGCCGAAACTTATTAAAAGAGACCTGATCAATGACGGCTTCGCAGACATCGAGATCTCTTTCGGCGACTTAAAAGAGCAGGTCAATTCAGTGATCGCGAAGGCCTTCCAGGAGATGAACAAAGATTACGACGCAATACGATCAAAATCGGTGCAAGGCATGAATAGGGGTTACGATACCTTGAGAACCGAAACCGGTCTTAATACTTACTACCTCACCGGAAGCCTGGGATCGAGATTGTTGCTTGATTTTCTCGGAGAAAATGTGTCGCACCCTCAACACGCAAGTAAAGACGTGATCAAAGTGCAGTCGCGTGCACGAACGTGGTTCATGCTCACAAACCAATTGATCATGACTGCACTTAAAGATGTCCCCTTGAACAATGTGGCCACTAATGATCTTGATGACGCAATTCCCTACGAGCAATTTTATAAGAAGTCGTACCAGCAACTACTGAAAGTTGTTGAAGACTCCAGTCGCTTCGACATAGTAGGCTTCAACGACCCTAACGATCTGCTTAGCTTTATTCTCCCCGACTCTGTTATGGGCATCGGCACAGCAACCACGAAGGTGTATAATACCTATTTGAATCTTGCTAAGGGTGTGAATGTCAATATGGACAACCTCATCAGGGCCGTCGCGAAAGCCGATAAGAAACTTAAAAAGCAACACAAGAGAGAATATCGACACCAGATACATTGTTTCAAGCATTGTAAGCGAAAGGTTGGTGAAAACGAGATCTTGCGCTCCGACGATGAGTATGCCGATTACTTCGATATGCTTCGCGATGCGAAAAACAGGTTCAGCCTCCGCACCGGGCGCATCCAGCGATTTGCACCACCGATGAGCATGCTTAATAAAGATATCGAGGAATGTCTCACGGATGGTGAATTCGACAGCAAGAAGTTGCGTCATTTATTTAATCGAAAGAAAAGATGGTATTCATCTAACCTCTACGTAAGCCAGAAGGAGTGGGACAAGCAGTTGACTAACTACGAGGAGCTGCGCAGTGAACTCAACAGAGGCCGTAAGATATTCCAAACGAGTAAGGTTATTACGCGCCGTAATTTTAAACGGTTGTATCGACCGGGATTGATCATGCCGTTTATAAGATCGGTCGCAGACATCAGGCACTACCAGGATTTTGTTACAGATTTCGGACGTGCCCATGTTGGGGCAAAGGAGAACTCCAAGATAGTTCAGATGATCTCACATGGATTTGAATCCGTGACCAAGACGAATGTTGATCAACATCTATATGAGAAGGTCCATAATGAAGGTCAGCTTCGCGATCCCGGGAAACACTAAATTGGATCTAAGGATTACCTTTGCTCCCGATGTCACATCTATCGGGGTTTGTTAGCATTGTGGGAAAGCCGAACGTCGGTAAATCGACGCTCATGAATAAGTTGGTCGGCGAGAATTTATCCATCATCACAGCCAAGGCACAAACCACCCGCCACCGGATCATGGGTATTCTCAACGGTGCCGACTTCCAGATCGTTTATTCCGACACCCCCGGCATACTCGAACCGAAATACGATCTGCAGGAGGCCATGATGAACTACGTGCAGGTTTCCCTGGAAGATGCCGACGTTATTCTCCTCGTGGTCGAGCTCGGTGAAAAATTCGACAAGTTTGTTATCGATCGCTTCGCTAACATAAAGACACCGATCATTCTCGTTATCAATAAAGCCGACCTCGGCAAAGGCTCACAGGTCGACGATAAGATCACCTACTGGAAAGAAAATTTTAAAGCATCCGAGATCATCGCCGTCTCTGCGAAGTCGGGCGAAAATGTTTCAAAGATCCTCGAGCTCGTAAAGAAATACCTGCCCGAACATCCCGGGTATTATCCCAAAGACACACTCACCGACCGCTACGAACGATTTTTCGCAGCCGAGATCATTCGTGAAAAGATCTTCCTCAATTATGAACAGGAGATCCCCTATAGCTGTGAAGTCGGCATAGAGAGCTTCAAAGACGAAGAAAAAATGATCCGTATCTCCGCCATCATTTTTGTTGAGCGCGATTCTCAAAAAGGGATCGTTATAGGCAAAGGCGGCTCATCGCTGAAGAAGGTCGGCACCGAAGCACGCAAAGACCTCGAGACATTCTTCAACAAGAAGGTATTCCTCGAAACGCATGTGAAAGTGGCAGACAATTGGAGAAAACATAAACTAAGACTTAAGCAATTCGGCTACCTGGAGTAAGTATTCGGTACTAAGCAATCAGTAACCGGTGCCGCCGAATACAGATTACCGAATACTGATTACTTTTGCAGTCCAAATGGCAAACATAGTAGCGATCGTAGGCCGACCCAATGTCGGTAAATCAACCTTCTTCAACCGGTTAATAGAGGAAAGACAGGCTATCATGGACGATATGCCTGGCGTTACACGCGATCGTCACTACGGCTATGCCGAATGGACCGGCCATTATTTTACGGTGATTGATACCGGCGGTTATGTTACCGGCTCCGACGACAAGTTTGAAACACAGATCCGGCGCCAGGTGGAACTCGCCCTCGAGGAATGTACAGCCGTGATCTTCATGCTCGACTGCAGAGATGGTCTCACCGGCTTCGATGAAGAGTTCGCCAACATCATTCGTCGCTCGAAGAAACCGGTATTCATTGCTGCTAACAAAGCCGACACTCCCGATAAGGCCATCCTTGCTTCGGAGTTTTATGCACTGGGCATGGGCGAAGTATATCCCATATCAGCCGAGAACGGTGGTGGTACCGGGGAGCTGCTCGATGACTTAATAAAAGTATTCCCAACAGAGGGCATTGAAGATCCTGATGCTGGCATACCCCGCATCGCCATCCTTGGCAGACCAAATGTTGGAAAGTCATCGTTGCTCAACGCCTTGTTAGGGCAGGAGCGGAGCATCGTTACCGACGAAGCCGGCACCACGCGCGACGCCATCGACACGCATTATAAGATGTTCGGGAAGAATTTTATTCTCACCGATACCGCCGGGATCCGCAAGAAGAGTAAAGTAACAGAAGACATCGAGTTCTACTCCGTGCTTCGATCTCTGCGTGCTCTCGAAGAAAGCGATGTGTGCATATTCGTGATCGATGCTCAACAAGGTCTCGAAGCTCAGGACGTAAGTCTCATCAGCCTCGCACAAAAACAAAGTAAAGGCATGGTGATCATGGTCAATAAATGGGACCTGATCGAAAAAGACAGTAAGACTGCCGACAAGTTGAAAAAGGAAATGCTCGAGAAGCTCAAGCCTATCGATTACATACCATTTGTATTTGCATCGGCATTGGAGAAGCAACGCATTTTCCAGGTTGTTGAGAAGGCTGTTGAGGTGTTTGATAACAAGACCAAGAAGGTCCCCACGTCGCAATTAAATGATGCCTTGCTGCCGGAGATTGTTCATTACCCTCCTCCATCGATGAAGGGCAAGCACATCCAGATAAAGTATGTTACGCAGGTGGCTGCACGCAGCCCATCGTTTGCATTCTTCTGTAACTTGCCACAGTACATCCAGGAGTCTTACAAACGTTTTCTGGAGAATAAGCTTCGGGAGAAGTTCGATTTCACGGGTGTTCCCATCAGATTCTTCTTTCGGAAGAAATAATTCTAACGACTATTTAACCCCGAAAAAGGTCGAAAAACCAAAATTTTATTACTTGTACCCCTAAAATCGGCCTATCGTAGTATATTTGCAGCAAAATAAAACCTGTAAACTATGAAAAAACTGATCGCATTGGCATTTGTAGCAACTTTTGCAGTTGCTCTCGTTGCTTGCGGTGGTGGTGCTAAAACTGAGGAGACTTCAGCAGACACAACTGCGGCTCCTGCACCTGCTCCCGACACAACTGCTGCCGACACTACTGCAACTGACACAACAGCTGCGAACTAATCGGTAGTGAAATTCTACGAAAAGGGCCTCGAGTTTTTCGAGGCCTTTTTATTTTGCAATTTCTCACGGAAAACACGGAACACACTGAAACAAATTTGTTCCGTGCCTTCCGTGGATTCCGTGAGCAACATGAGCAGTGCAGTCGCGAAACTTACTGATATCCTTAACACACGCACCCGCACCTCCTGTTGTTTATGTAGCCCATAAAAAACCTTTGCTCCCCTTTGCGTCAGAATTTCACTTTGCGTTCTTTGCGTGAACCATGACCAGTGCTGCCGAGAAACTCAGGGAAACTCTTCAACAACATATTCCAGCTCCTTCGATAGAATATTGCCTTCACCTCTGGCAGTCCAACCCCTTCAAATTCAAGCTTCGTAAATCACGGCAGTCAAAAGTAGGCGACTTTACCTGCAAGCACGGACAAGTTCCGCAGATCACGGTTAACAACGATCTCCATCCTTTTCTCTTTTTGATCACATACGTGCATGAAGTAGCACACCTTCATGTTCATCAGCGGTATGGTCACAAAGCGGAGGCACATGGCGAAGAGTGGAAGAACACATTTCGCGACCTTCTGACGCCCGTGATGAATACAGACGTCTTTCCCGATAAAATTCTTCGTGGACTGAAACGTCACATGGTAAATCCGAAGGCATCAACATTTTCTGATGCAGAGTTGACGGAATTGTTCCGTAGCGTTGACGCAAAATGGAGTCGGGCGACTTTACTTTCGGAGATACCGGAAGGAAGCTTGTTTGGTTTACATGGTAAATGGTTTCGGAAAGGGGCGCTGCAACGCACGCGCGTTCTGTGTCTTGAGCTGAAAACGAAGAGAAAATTTTTGGTGCCGGCGGATATGCCGGTAGAGAATGCTCAGTTGAGTCTTCTTTGAATGAAACCCTTCACGACCTCGTAGAAGCGGAGGGGATGTAACGTTCTCCAGTTATCGATCTGCAATGTTCCGCCCATGTTGATATACTGATCGATGTGATATTTCTTGATCTCGTCCTGTAAGAAATCGGGGAAGTTCACGAAGGCGATCCATCCATCTTCCACATCGTCGAACCATTCTTCGTAGTAGCAGTCGTCCGACCCGTGAAAGTTGAAGACGTTCTCGCCAATAAGAATGAATTTATTGATGCCTGATTCTTCCAGTGGCTCGATCAGTCCCCGTTTTAGCGACATGATGTCGTTGTTGATCGCATCATTCCATTCGCCTATCATTTCCATGACAACGAATTTTTCGTCGTAGTCGGCATACAGGATCTTGGCGTAAAGTGTTTCGGAGCCGAAAGAGTCCCAACCCGGGTCGATATAATATCCGTAGATGGTTTGTTCGTAGAGATCGTAGTTGTATTGCTTGCCGTAGTATGGCGATGATTCGTCGTTCGAAGAATCGTAGTATTTAAGCCAGTTACTGAATGGTTCTATTGTGTGCATCGATCGCCTTCCTTACACTTCCATATTTTGCTAGTAAATCTGAAGCGGTTTTTTCATCAAGCCCTGTTTCTTCCATGACCATTCTTGCGCCACGACCAACAAGTTTTGTATTCGTGAGCTGCATGTCGACCATCTTGTTGCCAACCACTCTTCCGAGCTGGATCATAGCGGTGGTAGAGATCATATTCAACACAAGCTTTTGAGCAGTGCCCGCCTTCATTCGAGTACTGCCCGTCACAAATTCGGGGCCGACCACGACCTCGATGGGATAGTCGACACTTGCTGCGAGCTCGCTGCCCGAGTTGCAGGTGATACAACCGGTGATGAGTCCGTTAGTGCGAGCGTCTTTCACGCCACCAATAACATACGGTGTGCGACCTGATGCAGCTATGCCGATGAGCACGTCGTCGTTGGTGGGGTTAAATACGGCCATATCTTTCCATGCTTGCTTTGGATCGTCTTCTGCTTTTTCTACCGAAGTACGAATGGCCTTGTCGCCGCCGGCGATGATGCCGATCACTTTGTCGCGAACGCCATAGGTGGGAGGGATCTCTGATGCATCGAGAATGCCGAGGCGGCCGCTTGTGCCGGCACCGATGTAAAACAATCGCCCGCCGTTTCTCATTTTTTCTACAACATTTTTTACGAGGGCTTCAATTTGCGGCAGCTGTTTTTTTATCGCAGCAGGTACATTGAAATCTTCTGTGTTTATGGCAGTCAGGAGTTCGCCTATACTTAGTTTGTCGAGATTTTTATAGTTCGATGACTGCTCGGTTGTACTCATTTTCCTGCATGGTATAAAGTAAGACCTGCTATCGGGCTCTCAAGGATGTTCTTAACCGTAATTCCTTTGTCGTTCGCAACCTGCCTCAACACGTCACTAAAATAAAACGATACCGAACCGGTGAAATGAACTTTCAGGTTCTGGTAGTTCGGGTATTGCATTACGTTGTTCTCATAGAACTCTGCGAAGCTGTTGTAAACGAGTTGGTGGCAGTATGGTTCTTTGAGATGCTGGAAGATGAATCGCATGAAACTGGCGAGGAATGCACTCGGCTTTTCGTGCTGGTATACTCTCTCCAAAAACTCTTCGCGTGTAAATGGAAATCTTTCGTGGAACTGTTTTTCCAGTGTGGCCGGAAATTTCTTTCGCAGGTAGTCGACAAGAAACTTGCGACCGATGTTGGCGCCCGATCCTTCGTCGGCCAGGATCCACCCGAGGTTTGCAACGTTGCCTGTTATCTGCTTTCCATCGTAGAGGCATGAGTTAGAGCCCGTGCCCATTATGCAGGCGATGCCGGGTTCGTGTCCGCACAATGCTCTTGCGGCAGCCAGGAGATCCCAACCTATCTCGACAGATGCTTTGGGGAAAAATGAAAGGAACGCGTCTTTGATAACAAGTTGATTTTTCTCGGACGAGACGCCGGCCCCATAGAAGTAGATCTTTGAAACTTCTTCTTTAACAACAGGAGCTATCGAAGCGCTTACCGTCTTGTGCAGATCTTCGATAGGTTGATAGTAGGGGTTGAAACCGGGTGTATTTGCTTGACCGATGGAACCGTCAGAATTAAGAAGGCGCCAATCGATTTTGGATCCGCCGCTATCCGCGATAATTATCATAATTGGTAAAAATCTCTGAAGAACGTTTATGCCTTCAGGGTAAAATTAGACCAACTTTCCGATTACTTTCAACCTTTCGAAAACCTTTTCGGTGTGAGGGGCATCTTTCAGTTCGTGCGTCAGGTCCTGGCCCGCCCAATGTTCATAATGTTTACCCTTAAACCATAGTCGCGACGGAGTAACATCGTATACCGTACCCTGGTATGCTATCCAGATCTCAGGCTTATCCTGCCCATTGCGCAGGGCCAGTTGCGACCGGGTGATCAGGGGTACGTGTTCTTGATTGGTCACAATTATTTTTATCTTGGCAAAGATAGTCCCGAAACCCTTTATGCTTGCCCGATCTACCCGTTTTTTGGTACTCATTGCCAGCGCAGCCTTCATCGTAGCCTCATGCGCAAAAGAGAAAACCGACGTATCGGATGAGAATTTAAGGAAGCACGCGAAAGAACTCGCCGACAAATACATTATCGTCGACGGACATATCGATCTCCCCGATCTACTCAAGGAAAAAAAATACAAGGCCGGAATAGATTCACCCGACACAATTATCAGCACTGGTAAAGGCGAGTTCGATTTCACAAGAGCAAAACAAGGTGGCCTCGATGCGCCATTCATGTCGATTTATATTCCTATCGAATACCAGGACAAAGAAGACTCGGGTAAAGAGCTCGCCGATTCATTGATCAACACCGTCGTTGCGATCACCAAAGCACTGCCCGATAAATTTGCCCTTGCGAACACGCCCGCAGAGATCGAGGCGAACACAAAAGCCGGTAAGATCTCTTTGCCAATGGGCATGGAGAACGGTGCCCCGATCGGTAACGACCTCGCCAACCTGAAGTATTTCTTCGACCGCGGCATTCGTTACATCACACTCGCTCACAATAAAGACAACCAGATCTGTGATGCTTCGCAAGACTCAACTCATACACACAATGGACTGAGCGACTACGGTAAAAAGGTCGTAGCCGAAATGAACCGCCTCGGTATCATGGTCGACATCTCTCACGTCGACGACAGTACTTTCTACCAGGTCATGAAGATCAGTAAGGCTCCGGCCATCGCGTCGCATTCTTCGTGCAAGGCGTTCTCGCCAACCACCAAACGCGATATGACCGACGATATGATCAAAAAGCTCGGAGAGAACGACGGTGTAATAATGATCAACTTCTATACATCATTCCTCGACTCAACAGCATCGAAGTATGGCGGCAAATTCGATAGCGCACATCCCAATCCAACCAACATCGAAACAGTTGTGAACCACATCGATCACGTTGTGGAGCTAACTGGTATTGACCATGTAGCGTTCGGTTCCGATTTCGATGGCGTTTCCGGAAGCCTTCCCGTTGGTCTCGAGGATGTATCGAAATACCCCGACCTCATCTACACATTGCTCAAGCGTGGCTACAGTGATGAGGACATTGAAAAAATTTGTTACAAAAATTCGTTCCGTGTCTGGAACAAGGTAATAGACGTGTCGAAGCAATTGCAGGGAAAATAACACAGGGTCATGATGCGAATATTTTGGGGGCTGATTGCAGCTATTATCTGCATTCACGCTGAGGCTCAACGGAAAGATGGGAATATGGTAGTGGTGAAGCCCCCGAAAGGCACAGTCTGCTACGCAAGTACCGAGAGCACATTTACAACGATCGACGCTCCGCGCAAACGCTCGAACGGCGCGAAAGTGCAAGCCTCCGCCAACATTGAAGTCACCTACGATGGCTTTACCAGCCAGGCAAAGGCCGCATTCCAGGAAGCAGTCGAAATATGGGAAGGACTCATCGAGTCGCCCGTAACGATCCGCGTCTACGCACAATGGACTACACTTGGACCCGGCGTATTGGGAAGCGCAGGACCAGCACTGTACGTTGGTAATTTCGACGGGGCTCCAAAGAGGGATGTCCTCTACCCGATCGGGGTCGCCGAAAAGATCGCCGGCAAAGAACTCAACAACTCGCAGGATTATGATATCGTGGCGTCGTTCAACAGCGCCAATACCGAATGGCACTATGGTCTTACCGGCAGCAATCCCCCCGCAGGCAAATACGACCTCGTGAGCATTGTACTTCATGAGATCGGTCACGGTCTTGGCATCACACACGGCTACACGGTCGACGGTTCACTTGGCCTTATTCCCGATTACTTCGACAACACTCCCGTTGTTTACGAGACCAACATTGTTACGTCCGGCGGCGACAACATGGTGAATGATTTCACACCTCCGTCGACGGAACTTAAGACGGTGATGACAAACAGCCTGTCCTTTTCTTCGTCGCTTGTAAGAACCGCGAACGGTGGTAACAATGCGAAGCTATACACACCTTCTACCTACAGCGCGGGATCGAGTATCGCTCACCTTGATGAGAACACATTTCCTGCAGGTAATATTAACTCGTTGATGACGCCATTCATCAGCGACGCCGAACGCAATCTCGACCCTGGACCAATAGCCCTTGCGATCCTGAATGAGATCGGTTGGACCGTTACTGTTTTGGAACACGAGCCATTAAGAGGCACGGAGAATACAGCCGGCCCTTTTCACGTGGTAGCCAAGGTGAGAAATACCAACGGTTATGATGAAGGCAGTGTAAAGCTGCGCTACAAGACCACAGGTTCCGTTTCCATTATTAATATGACTGCAACCGGGAACGCCGATGAATATGCGGCAGATCTTCCTGTTGGAAGCAGCGAATATCATTACAACATCGCTGTCACCGACGATGACAACAGGACGTTCACAAATCCTGGAATCACGATCGCGCCAGGGCAAGCGCCTCAACAGGGATTCTATTCATTCGAAGTCGGTCCCGACTCAAAGCCGCCGTTCATCAATCACACGCCAAAAGAGTTCCTTACAGTCAACGACGATCTCGATCTGCAGGCAATTGTTTCGGACAACATCGGTATCGATAACGTAAAAGTCGAGTGGAGATTGAATGAAGTAGATCAATCCAGCGTGCCTATGACGCTGGTTGCCGACACCGATTCGACGTATGCCGTTGTTATTCCATTGTCGGGCCTCGAAGTAGACGACAAGGTCGAATATCGTATCCGCGCAGAAGACAGTTCAGTTGCCGGTAACGTTGCTTATAAACCATCTTCGACCACTTACTATGAATTGGTAGTCGTAGGTCTCGGAGAAACCCAGGATTCCTATTCTAACAACTTCGACGATCTTTCGGGGTCTGATTTTTTTGGCAATGGATTTACTGTTTCGAAACCCGCTGGCTTCGACAACGGTGCAATTCATTCCGATCATCCATACGCAGCAGGTGGAGCAGAGGGTGATTCGGTAGAACTTATCTATAATCTCAAGACTCCCATTCGCATTGCTGAAGATCCTGCCGACGCTGTTCTGAAGTTCGACGAGATCGTTCTTGTTGAACCCGGTGAAGATGGTGCTGCA
Organism: uncultured Ohtaekwangia sp.; assembly: GCA_964490505.1. Lineage (GTDB taxonomy): Bacteria > Bacteroidota > Bacteroidia > Cytophagales > Cyclobacteriaceae > ELB16-189. The sequence goes on from CAZBCP010000013.1 coordinate 295,643, forward strand.
TGGCCTAGTCAGGATTTCTATGACTACGTTGTGGTAGAAGGCTCCGTGGATGGCGGCGTAACTTGGGTTGCGATCGCAGATGGTTACGATAGTCGCGCCAATAGCGCATGGTTGTCCCGCTGGAACAGCGCAATGTCCGACAACAACTCTACCGCTACCGGTACTCCTTCACTGTATCGTTCACATAGTTTCGATCTTCTCGACAAGTTCGATGCCGGCGACGAAGTAGCATTCCGATTCAGATTGTACAGCGATCCCTTCTCCTACGGTTGGGGTTGGTCGATCGATAACCTTGAGATCCAGATCGACGACGTGGGGCCGACTATTAAACACCAGCATGTTGACTTTGCGCTCGCGACAGCGGACTCGATCGTTCTCACGGCGAAGATCACCGATTCGAAAGGCGTTGAACAGATCTTTTTTGACTACAGTGTGAACGGCGGAGATGTAACAACCTCCGAAATTGTTATGACACCTGGTAACGATACGTACACGCAGACCATTCAGCTGGCAACAGTTGGTCTCGAAGCGGGCGATGAATTTCAATATGGTTTTCGCGCTGTGGATGTCAATGGAAATGACAGCTCTTTCCCTACAACGGGCTTTATAAAAACAGCGATCATCTCGCTGGAGACATCGGTAGATCAAATAACAGCTGATTTCAGTACCGAGAGCGCCGACCTGACCGGTAACTTTTTCGCAAGAATATCGACCAATCTCACTAGCCCTGCATACAGCACCAGTCATCCTTACCTCGTGGGTATGGGCATCGATGGGACGTCGGAATTTTCATGGCTTACTAAAAAGCCGATCAAGGTGGATGCCGAGAACCCTATGATCTACTACGACGACATTGCCCTTGTGGAGTACAGTGGCGATGCAGTGAAAGACTACGTAACAGTGGAAGCATCGAAAGACGGTGAGACGTGGGAACAACTCGTGGATCCATACGCTGCAAATTCAGTGGCGCTCTGGAAGTCGACTTTCGATGCCGGTGCCAACGCAACATTCACACTTTATCGCGGACACACACTGAGCATCACGGAGAGTGGCACGTTCAAAGACGGCGACATAGTTCTTATTCGTTTCCGATTGCATTCCGACTCGGAGACAACCGGCTGGGGCTGGGCCGTCGATAACTTGAGCATCCAGGGAACTATTACAGGTGTCGAGTCGCAAGCCACTGTTGCCGGCTTTGACGCGTGGCCAAATCCGGTGATCGATGGAGCAGTTCATGTAACACTTGAACTGCCGGAAGCATCCGATGTGAATGTGGAATTTTTTACCACCGACGGCCGACTGGTTTCGAACGACCGCTTTTCTGCACCATCAGGAGATTTTCAGCGCGATTATGAGGTGAACGATTGGGCAACAGGAGTTTATGTTTTAAGACTGCGAACTGAGTTCGGTACTGTCGTTAAAAAAATTATCAAACTGAATTAAAAGAATAGTACGGCGGCGGGTAGAATCTTTTACATTTGCGCCAATTTATCCTACCCGTAACAGAAAATGCCAAGAGACAGAAGCATTCGTTCCGTACTGATCATCGGTAGCGGTCCTATCATTATCGGACAAGCCTGCGAATTTGACTACGCTGGCTCACAAGCTGCCCGCTCGCTGCGCGAAGAAGGAATAGAGGTGGTGCTGATCAATTCGAACCCGGCCACTATCATGACCGACAAGATCAACGCGGACCACGTCTATCTCAAACCGCTTGATAAAAAATCCATCCGCGAGATCCTGGAAAAACATCACATCGACGCAGTACTGCCGACAATGGGTGGGCAGACCGCGCTGAATTTGTGTATCGAGTGCGATAAGGCCGGGATCTGGCAACACTTCGGTGTGAGGATCATCGGTGTAGATATCAACGCGATCGAGACGACAGAAGATCGCGAGAAATTCCGTTTGAAGATGCTGGAGCTCGGTGTGGGCGTCTGCAAGGGCGCAACAGCCACTTCATTCTTGAAAGGAAAAGAGATCGCGCAGGAGATCGGCTTCCCGCTGGTTATCCGACCTTCATTTACTCTCGGTGGAACAGGCGGTGGATTCGTCAACAGCCCCGAAGAGTTCGACCAGGCCCTCGATCGTGGTCTCCAGGCTTCGCCAATCCATGAAGTGCTCGTCGAGCAAAGCATCATGGGCTGGAAGGAATACGAGCTGGAACTTCTCCGTGACGGCAATAAGAATATCATTATCATTTGTTCCATCGAGAACTTCGACCCGATGGGAATTCATACCGGCGACTCGATCACAGTCGCCCCGGCAATGACGTTGCCCGACACCGTGTATCAACACATGCGCGACCTCGCCATCAGGATGATGAATGGCATCGGTCAGTTCGCCGGTGGTTGCAACGTACAGTTCGCAGTTAACCCCGAGAACGATGCGATCGTTGGTATAGAGATCAACCCGCGTGTGTCGAGATCGTCGGCACTCGCTTCGAAAGCAACTGGTTACCCGATCGCGAAGATCGCTGCGAAACTTGCTATCGGTTACAACCTCGACGAATTAAAGAACGCGATCACAGGCTCCACCACAGCATACTTCGAACCAGCGATCGACTACGTGATCGTGAAGATCCCGCGCTGGAACTTCGATAAATTCCACGGCGCCGATCGTCGCCTTGGACTCCAGATGAAGAGTGTTGGTGAGGTAATGGGCATCGGTCGCAACTTCCAGGAAGCAATACAGAAAGCTTGCCAGTCGCTCGAGATCCGTCGCAACGGCCTCGGTGCCGACGGCAAAGAGCTTCGCAACCAGGATGAGCTTATGTACAGCCTGGCCAATCCAACATGGAACCGCTTGTTCCATATCCACGATGCTATCAAGGTTGGTGTTCCGCTGAAGACCATTCATAAAGTAACCAAGATCGACAAGTGGTTCCTCGAACAGATCGAAGAGCTTATCGAGATAGAGAATAAGCTTGAAGAATTCGATCTCGCGACAGTACCTGTAGGGTTGTTGAGGATCGCAAAAGAGAAAGGTTTCGCCGACAGGCAGATAGCTCACTTACTGCATTGTCTTGAAAGCGAGGTTCACACGAAGCGACTCGAAGCAGGTATTAAGCGCGTGTATAAGCTTGTTGATACCTGTGCGGCTGAGTTCGAAGCAAAGACACCTTACTACTACTCTACTTTCGACAGGGAGAACGAGTCGATTGTATCGGATCGGAAGAAAGTTGTTGTTCTTGGCTCGGGTCCTAATCGGATCGGCCAGGGTATAGAGTTCGACTACTCATGTGTACACGGCGTGCTGGCAGCGAAGGAACTCGGTTACGAGACCATCATGGTTAACTGTAATCCTGAAACGGTTTCGACTGACTTCGACATTGCAGACAAGCTTTACTTCGAGCCGGTGTTCTGGGAACATTTGATTGATATCATCGATCACGAGAAACCTGAGGGTGTTATCGTACAGCTCGGTGGACAAACGGCATTGAAGCTTGCTGAGAAGCTGCACAAACACGGCATTAAGATCATCGGTACTTCGTTCAACTCGCTCGATCTTGCGGAGGATCGTGGTCGTTTCTCGACGCTGCTGAAAGAACAGGGCATTCCTTACCCGGAGTTTGGTGTTGCTACCGATCCTGATGAAGCTCTTGAGGTCTCGAAGCAGATCGGGTTTCCGTTGCTGGTCCGTCCTTCGTATGTGTTAGGTGGACAAAGCATGAAGATCGTGATCAATGAGAAGGAGCTCGAAAATCACATCATCGATATCTGGAAGCATTTGCCTGATAACAAGGTGTTGCTGGATAATTACCTCGAGAACGCGATCGAAGCCGAGGCTGATGCGATCTGCGATGGAGATAATGTTTACATCATTGGTATCATGCAGCACATCGAGCCGGCTGGGATACACTCGGGCGATTCTTATGCGGTGCTGCCGCCTTACAACCTCGGTGATTTTATTGTGAAGCAGATCGAGCACTACACGACCAAGATCGCACAGGCGCTGCAAGTAAAGGGTTTGATCAACATACAGTTTGCGATAAAGGACGATAAGGTTTATGTGATCGAGGCGAACCCGCGGGCGTCGCGTACCGTGCCGTTTATATGCAAGGCGTACGATGAGCCGTATGTTAACTACGCTACGAAGATCATGTTGGGAGAGAAAATGGTGAGCGACTTCCATTTCAACCCGAAGAAGAAGGGTTATGCGATCAAAGTGCCGGTGTTCTCGTTCAGCAAGTTCCCGGATGTGAAGAAGGAGCTTGGTCCGGAAATGAAGTCGACAGGGGAGGCGATCTATTTTATCGACGACCTTATGGACGACTATTTCCTGAACATTTACTCGGAGAGGAACCACTACCTGAGCAAGTAGGGAATTCCTGATTTTTTCTAAATTTGCAGCCCGGCTTGCAGCGGCAGGCCGTGTTTTGAGACGGTGAATGTAGTTCAGTTGGTTAGAACGCCAGATTGTGATTCTGGAGGTCGCGGGTTCGAGTCCCGTCTTTCACCCGGAGATATAAAGTAAAAGCCCCCTGGAATACAGGGGGCTTTTTTTTGTTAGTGAAGTGTTTTGAGGGTGTTTCTTAATTCGTGCGATGCAGATGGCAAAGCTGCGTTGTAAACCAGGATATTGAGCTTTGACTTCATGTCTGCAATATCCTCAACAACAAGAATTTGTGTTTGCACCAATTTCTTAACGGCTTCACAGATTGGAGATAGTTTTTCCTCGAGTTTCACATCAAGTTTTTTCTCGAATTTCTCCTCGAATTTCTCAAGTTTCTCGTCGATTATCGAACCGACCTCTTCCTTGATCATAGGTCGGACATGTTCTTCAAGCACGTCTCTAACCTCTTCTTTGATTGCCGTTCCAAGAACGGCCAAATCTTCGTTTGTAAGGGTCATAAAAAAAGGGGTTTAATTATACCCCGCAAACCTCCCAACAAAACCAACCCTCATCAACAAAAACACTTGAATGAAGTTAAAATCATCAGGTAAACCGTACACCTTCGCGGAGCTTCGGCGTACACCGTACACCTTTCGGAGCTTTCGGCGTACACCGTACACCTTTCGGAGCTTTCGGCGTACACTGTACACATCAACGATCGAAGGTCAAGCGCATTCCCATCTTGCTCTCATCGAGCTTGTCAACTTCCCACGCCAAGTGACCACTCACCCATGTGTGCGTTACCGCCGAATGGAACGTCTGCCCCTCGAACGGCGACCACCCACACTTATATAAAATATTACTCTTATCAACCTTCCACGACGACGATGGATCAACCAAAACGAGATCGGCAAAATATCCCTCACGAATAAACCCACGCTTCTCCACACGATACAATATCGCCGGACGATGACTCATCTTCGAAACGATCTGTTCCAAACTGATCCTTCCCTGCTGATAGAACTCCATCATCGCAACCAACGAATGCTGAACCAGGGGTCCACCCGACGGTGCCTTGAAGTAGGTGCTATTCTTTTCTTCTGCCGTATGCGGCGCATGGTCCGTCGCAATCACATCGATCCTGTCGTCAAGCAACGCCTTCCAGATCCCTTCGCGGTCGGCCGATGTCTTAATAGCAGGGTTCCACTTGATCTTCGTTCCAAGCTGCTTGTAATCTGAATCAGAAAACCATAAGTGATGGACACACGCTTCGGCAGTGATAAGCTTTTTCTCTAACGGCAGCTTGTTGCTGAACAACGATGTTTCCTTCGCCGTGGAGATGTGAAGGATGTGTAAACGAGTACCGAACTTCTTCGCAAGATTTATAGCAAACGACGACGACTTATAACACGCCTCTTCGCTACGGATCTGTGGATGCATTTCGATTGGAACATCTTCGCCATACTTTGCCTTTGCCATGTCGTTGTTCTTGCGAATAGTTGGCTCGTCTTCGCAATGCGATGCTATCAATGAAGGCCACTTCGAGAAGAAACCCTCGAGTATCTTCGGATCGTCCACCAATAAATTTCCGGTCGACGAACCCATGAATATTTTCAAGCCGCAAACCTTCTTTATGTCGGTCTTCAGCACTTCCTCCAGGTTGTCGTTAGACGCGCCGATGTAGAAAGAGAAATTTGCCAATGAATTCTTTGCCCCGATCGCATATTTCTTCGCCAGCAACTCTTGTGTAAATGTGGGAGGAACGGTGTTTGGCATCTCCATGTATGATGTTACGCCGCCCGCAACCGCTGCACGCGATTCGGTGAAGATGTCGCCCTTGTGAGTAAGCCCCGGTTCCCTGAAATGCACCTGGTCGTCGATCACACCCGGAAGCAGATATTGTCCCTTCGCGTCGATAGTCCGGCCTGCCTTCGCAGTTATACCCTTTCCGATCTTTTCAATGTACTTGTCTTTGATCAGCACATCTCCTTCGATCACTTGTCCTTCATTTACTATTTTCGCGTTTACGATTAGTGTCGTCATAAGTGCAAATATACAGTGACTGAGCAACAGCGAGAGGTTTGGCAAGCATTGAAGCTCAATAAACAGCTTATTACTGCTGTTGAGGAGAGTGGCTTTGCGGAGCCTACCACCATCCAAACGAAGTGCATACCACTCATACTGGGTGGACAGGCTCTTATTGGCATTGCGCAGACAGGCACAGGAAAGACAGCAGCTTATATGCTGCCTCTGTTGCTCAAGGTAAAGTTCCAGCAGGGTACCGATCCGCGAGCGCTTATTCTTGTTCCCACCAAGGAGTTGGTGGTGCAGGTGCTCGCACAGGCGCGACAACTGGCGAAGTATACCGACCTCCGCATGGCAGGTATTTATGGTGGCGTTGGGCCTCAGTCGCAAATTGCGGAGATCAAAAAGGGTGTCGACATCCTTATTGCGACGCCAGGTCGTTTCATGGAGATCTATCTCCGCAACGAGTTGCCGGTAAAACAGATCAAAACCCTGGTGCTCGACGAAGCCGACCGCATGATGGACATGGGCTTTATGCCGCAGCTCCGCAAGATCTTTGAGGTAATTCCGTCCAAACGCCAGAACTTACTGTTCTCCGCAACTTTCCCTGGCAAAGTCGAACGATTGGCGCAGGAGTTCCTCGAATTCCCGGTGAGAGTTGAAGTGACACCGCAGGCAACGCCGGCCGCCAAGGTGGAACAGGAGTTATATCACGTTCCGAATCTCCGGACGAAGATCAACTTTATTGAGAAACTATTAAGCGGCACGAATGAATTCAGCCGCGTAATGATTTTCGCTCGCACGAAAGAAAATGCCGACAGCGTATTCAAATTCGTTGAGAGAAAGAAGCTAGGTCCCGCCCGAGTGGTCCACTCGAACAAAGGCCAGAACAGCCGCATCAACGCAATGGCAGAATTCAAGGAGGGAAAACTGCGCGTACTGGTATCGACCGATGTTGCGGCGCGGGGCATCGACGTCACCGGCGTTTCTCATGTGATCAATTTCGATGTGCCTATCGTCTACGAAGATTATGTTCACAGAATTGGTCGCACCGGCCGTGCGTTTGCTGAAGGAAAAGCAATTACATTTGTAACCCCGGCGGAGGAATATCATATAGCCAAGATCGAAAAGCTGATACGTGAACGGATTACCGTCAGAAAGCTTCCCACCGATGTCGCTATAGAGGAAACGTCGTACGGAGAGAAGCAAGACATGGCCCGCGAGATCGATTCACAAAAACGTAGAGAAGACCCCGAATTCAAGGGAGCCTTCCATGAGAAAAAGCGTTCGAGGAAATGATCCTAAGGTTGTTGATATTGATACTAATCGGCTTCGAGTCGATCGCGCAGGTCGCGAACAACAATATCGAAGAGCGTCTTCAGCTCGACATCAATCGGCCACTTCATTCAACCACAGCCGGCGCCAGCGTTCAATGGAAGTGCATCAACAAGGCACTCACGAACAAATGCCTGGTGTATCATAACGACCAGTGGTTCTCATTCTCCGTTCCTGATCCTGGTGACTATTTCATTAACATTAGCTCACAGAAGTGTCGCGACTCCAAGGGAGTTCAAATGATCGTTATCGAAGGCAATCCCTGTGAGGTAAAGACCTATAAGATCCTCGAATGCATTTCGCAGATCCGCACCGAAGACGTGTTTGTTGAAATGAGATCATTGAAAACCAATACAGAATATCTTGTTAACGTCGACGGATTTCTTGGCGACTACTGTGAGTTCAGCATAGAGCTGTCGGATAAACATAAAGGATTCCCGCGCGTCGATGTGAATCTCGACACACTGAAGGTCGAATCGAGGCTCGAACAAAAGGTAGTTACTATGGAGTGGAGCGTCGACGAAAAGATCGCGAAAGACCTGAGGGAATTTAAAGTGTTTCGTAATTCCACGGCTGTTGGTGAGCTCGCCATGGGGAGGAACGCCTATGGAAGTGCGGGCAATAATTTCAAGTTCATCGATACGCTCGATAGCCCCGGAGTCTATAAGTACAGCATCTACGGCATTCGCGAAAGCGACGACATGCCATTGCTGCTTTCGCAACGGCGGATCGCTCTTAACGAAGATGCTCCGGCAGAACCAGAGGTCGTTATTAAAATCCTGCCTCTTCGTCTCATGTTCAAAGAACACGACACGTTTCAACTGCGCCTTTATAATTATGATGGAGATCATCTTCTTTGGAAGCACAAAGGGGAAAGCCAGGGCGAAGGGGAGTTGTTTATGATCGACCCGCAGCCATACGTCGTTTATGGACTGAGAAAATTCCAGCTCCTGGTGCTGGATGGCGATGGAAACCGGATCCAGGAGATCTATTTCCGGGTTGCCTCGAATGGAAGTATTATAAAAGAGTAATCGGTATTCAGTGTCTACCGAATACCGATTACTGATTACTGATTACTGATTACTGATTACCGATTACCAATTAGCCGTTCATCGAGATCAGGAACTCTTCATTGTTCCTTGTTCCCTTCATTTTGCTCTGCAAGAATTCCATGGCTTCAACAGAGTTCATATCGCTCATGAACTTGCGGAGGATCCACACGCGCTGAAGTTCTTCTTCCTTCATGAGGAGATCTTCGCGACGAGTACCAGACGCAGGCACATCGATAGCAGGATAGATCCTGCGGTTCGACAGCTTGCGGTCGAGTTGCAATTCCATGTTACCAGTGCCCTTGAATTCTTCGAAGATCACTTCGTCCATCTTGGAACCGGTGTCGATAAGGGCTGTTGCAATGATCGTGAGCGAACCGCCGTTCTCGATCTTGCGGGCAGCACCAAAGAAACGCTTGGGTTTGTGGAGCGCATTGGCATCAACACCACCCGACAGGATCTTGCCCGACGAAGGAACAACGGTGTTGTATGCACGAGCGAGGCGCGTGATAGAGTCGAGGAGGATCACAACATCGTGACCGCACTCGACCATGCGTTTAGCTTTTTCAAGAACGATGCTTGCAACCTTAACATGTCGTTCGGCCTGTTCGTCGAATGTAGAGGCGATCACTTCAGCTTTTACGCTGCGCGCCATGTCTGTAACTTCCTCAGGACGTTCGTCGATAAGCAACACGAGAAGATATACTTCAGGGTGATTTTCGGCGATCGCATTAGCAATGTTCTTCAGCAACACGGTTTTACCCGTCTTGGGCTGCGCAACGATCATACCGCGCTGACCTTTACCGATGGGCGAGAACAAGTCGAGGATGCGTGTCGACATGTTATCGTGTGTTGTGCTGAGCCTGAGTTTTTGATCGGGGAAAAGAGGAGTGAGGTATTCGAAAGCAACACGGTCACGAATTTCCTCAGTGGTCTTACCGTTAGCGCTTTCAACCTTCAACAAGGCGAAATATTTTTCACCTTCTTTGGGAGGACGAATAAGTCCTTTAACTGTATCGCCGGTTTTAAGGCCGAACAATTTTATTTGAGAAGGAGATACGTAGATATCGTCGGGGCTTGCGAGGTAGTTGTAGTCGGATGAACGGAGGAAGCCGTAGCCGTCCTGCATGATCTCGAGAACACCTTCGCTTGCGATCACACCGTCGAAGTCTTTAATATTCCCGTGGCGTTGTGGCTGCTGCTGTTGCAGACCCTTGTTGTTGTTATTATTCTCCTGCTGTTCTTGTTGACCTTCTTCCTGTTTGTTTTCGAAAGAGGGAGCATTTGATTCTTCATCGAAGCGAGGCATGCTGCTTTCGAAGTCGAGGTCGATACTCTGGATCAGATCTTCGGTAGACTTTTCGGTCTTCTCGGGGCGATCTTGCCTTTCTTGCCTTTCGTGCCTGTCCTGCTTGGCAGGAGCCTGCTTTTGTTTCGACTCTTGCTGTTCTTCAGCTGGAGCAACATTTTCACGTCGGCGGGGACGCATACGGCGCTCGTTATTAGTAGTTGGGGCGGGTTCTTCTTTTTTGCCATCGCCTTTGATGGCCTGCTCATCGAGTATCTTGTATACGAGCTCTTGCTTCTGGAGCTTTCTCGCATTCTTGATACCCATTCCGTCAGCAATATCTTTCAGTTCAGATAGTAGTTTGACATTCAGATCGTCAATTGTATACATGAGTTTTGTTTAGAGATTTTTAAAAGGAGAGAAATAAATAATGAATTAAGACAAGAGGAATCCTAAAAAAGTACCGTGATTAAATCTATGTGAAAGGCCTGAACGGCCGGGATTGACGTTGCAATTATAGCCCAAAATTGAATATTATCAAAAACCGCTAAAAAAAATTGTCCCCCGGCTTCGCCAGGGCTACGTCAGACAAAGCCCTTTATGGTAATTTTGCCGACTAATTAATTAACAAACATGCTTCAACTGCAGGTTATACGCGACCAACCACAGAAAGTACTGACCGGTCTTAACAAACGGAACTTCAAGGAGGCCGAAAGTCTTCTTGATCAAGTCATCAAAACCGATAAATCGCGTCGGGAGATCCAGCAGTCACTCGACAACTTAAAGGCCAAATCGAACGCCGATTCCAAAAAGATCGGAGAACTCATGAAAGCCGGCAAGTCAGATGAAGCAACAAGTCTGCGCAACTCGATTTCAGCAGAAAAAGAACAAGGAAAAACGCTGGAAACTGAGCTGACAAAGCTCGAAGCCGATCTTCAACAGTTATTGTATAAGATCCCCAATGTTCCTGCCGAAAAAGTGCCGGCAGGAAAATCGGCCGATGACAATATAACAACAAGAGAGTGGGGTAAAGTTCCCACGCTTCCTGCCGATGCACAGCCACACTGGGAGCTCATCAAGAAATACGATATTATCGACTTCGAGCTTGGTGTGAAGATCAGCGGGGCGGGATTCCCGGTGTACAAAGGCAAAGGAGCGCGACTGCAACGTGCCCTCATCAACTTCTTCCTCGATGAGGCTCTTGCCCTCGGCTACACCGAAATACAACCTCCCATTGTCGTTAACGAAGCATCCGGTTATGGAACTGGTCAGCTTCCCGATAAGGAAGGTCAAATGTATTACGCGAGTGAAGACAAGCTCTATTTAATACCAACCGCGGAAGTGCCGATCACAAATCTATACCGCGATACGGTGTTGAGCGACGAAGATCTGCCCGTGAAGAACGTCGGTTACACACCATGTTTTCGTCGCGAAGCCGGCAGTTGGGGAGCACACGTACGTGGTCTCAACAGGCTTCATCAGTTCGATAAGGTGGAGATCGTTCGCATAGCACGACCGGAGGAATCTTACGATGTTCTCGAAGAAATGTGTGCTCACGTGCAGGGTCTTCTCGAGAAACTCGAACTGCCCTATCGCAGACTTTTACTCTGCGGTGGCGATATGGGATTCAACTCCGCAATGACATTCGATATGGAGGTGTTCGCAGCCGCGCAACAACGTTGGCTCGAAGTAAGCTCCGTAAGTAACTTCGAAACATACCAGGCCAACCGTCTCAAGCTTCGTCATAAAGGCAAGGATGGGAAGGTACAATTGCTTCATACATTGAACGGAAGTGCACTCGCATTGCCACGTATCGTTGCGGCGATCCTCGAAAACAACCAGTCAAAAGATGGGATCGTAATTCCCAAAGTATTGAGACCATACACCGGCTTCGATTTGATATCTTAAGCACATGAGCAAAATTCTGTCTCTCGCGATCTCGGGCGCTTCCAACGGCGGATTACTCGCTGGCGCTACGATGACGCAACGCCCCGACCTGGCGATAGTGGCTTTACCGGCCGTCGGTGTAATGGCCGATCACGACGACCGCGTCGTGCCTGCACACTCGTTCAAGTTCGCCGCAACTTTACAGGAAAATCACAAAGGCAATAATCCTGTACTCATTCGTGTCGACGTGAAGTCGGGACATGGATCATCGAATCTTTCTAAAGCATTGGATGTAGTCGCAGATCAGTATTCGTTCACCTATTATAATATGGGTATCGAGCCACCGCTCACCGAAAAATCAATGTAACAGAGTGTTCTGGAACTTCATAATTCAGCGTTTCGTGTTCAATATTCATTATTTTCGAATATCGAGCACTGAACGCTGAATTTTGAACTATGAGTAAATCGCCCACCATCCGCCCCGGTAAACGCGACGATCTTCCGAGAGTCCTCGAATTGATCAAAGAGCTTGCGGAATATGAACGCGAAGCCGACCAGGTATTCACCACCGTTGAGATCCTGGAGAACGATGGCTTTGGGTCGCAGCCTCTTTATGGTTTTTTCGTTGCCGAAAATGATAAAGGGATTGTCGGCCTTTCTCTTTTCTACTGGAGATATTCTACCTGGAAAGGAAAAAGACTCTGGCTCGAAGATATTATCGTAACACAAAGTGAACGCGGAAGCGGTATCGGTAAGCGATTATTCGATCACACCATGCAACATGCGATCGACGAGAAGTGCAGCGGCATGATGTGGCAGGTGCTCGACTGGAATGAACCGGCGATCAACTTCTATAAAAAATACGGCGCGAAGATCAGCGGGCAATGGCACAACTGCGTGCTCGAGATCGACCAGATACGAGACATCCTTAAAAAGTAATTATTGCCCGTTGGGCGGAGCAGGGTTGGTGTGACTGAGGACAAGGGCGCCGAATGCAATAGCTACAAGCGACATATCGAGCACGACCACTCCTGTCTCCGTCAGTACTGAGGTCATGTACGCATTTTGTTTCCGGGTCACGTATATATTTCGATTATACCGTTGTATTTCCGAGATCCAGAAGTAATGATCGTATTGAATCACGTCGAAGAACTCTTTGTCGACTGAAAGCAGGAGCTGGCTCCTGAACGCCAATGGCGAATCTCTCTCGGTGAACGTCTCAAATTCCGGGTACCGTTCGTTCCCGGTAACATCCATGATCTCGGGAAGAGGCATCGGTGTATTCCTGATCCTGGACAGTGGCCGTATAATTGAAATCGAATCGTAGACCCAGTACGATATCGCGTCGCGATTTATAATTAATCCCGATCGGCTCCAGTCGATATACAATGGCTGCGATAACTTATTGTAGAGCTCTACTTCAGTTTCCCCGTTGTGAAATGAATACTGGATGCGAAGCGTGTCATCTTCGAATGTGAAGGGTTCGTTTGGTTTACCCTTTGTTGCGGAACTCAGGATGTTGTATTGGTACACCTGGCATGAGGAACAAACGAGCAATACAAATATGGCAGGGAGAAATTGGCGCATAGCTTCTTCGTGTTGGTTAGTTAATTTTACGAAGTTGCCTTGGCCAGTATTGGTTATGGCGCAACTACCCGCCTTCGCGAGGCGCTACGGCGGGCAAAGCCTAGATTTCCTCCAAAAGGGTGGCGTATGTTAAAACGCGCTCGCCATAGCGCTTGTGGAGCTCGTCTTCTATAACGAAAAAGTCTTCCACGTCTGTCAAAGAGTTTGTGTGGTATTGAACCGCAAAAGAGAAGGTCTTTTCGTCTTCGTGCGTAAGCACCTTCAGCATTTTAGCGGGCATGTGATTGTCTTTCATCCACGAGACCCATTCTTCCGCAACATCCTTATCGACGCTGCAAGTAATGTTGTATACGATCATCGGGTGAGGGCGCGATTCCAGTCGTATACTTTCTCGGAGATCTCCGTAAGGAGGTTAGGATCTTTCTCGAGGGCATTACCGATAACAATGGTATCTGCCCCGGCTTCGAAGGCGGCGATTGCTTTTTGGCTGGTATTGATCCCGCCACCAACAAGCAGTGGCGTATCGATAGACTTGCGGACGGTGCTGATCATCTTCGCGCTGATCTCACGGTCGGCGCCGCTGCCGGCATCGATATAAGTCAGGCGAAGGCCGAGCATCTCGCCGGCCATGGCAGTACATGCGGCCAACGAGAACTTGTCTTCAGGGATAGGTGTCGTATTGCTGATGTAAGCCACCGATGTCATCTTGCCGGAGTTGATGAGGATGTAGCCGGTGGGGATCACCTCCATGCGACTGTTCTTTAAGATCGGTGCGGCCTGCACATGCTGACCGATCAGCAGATCGGGATTGCGGCCGGAGATCAATGACAGGAATAATATTGCGTCGGCAGATGGATCGATCTGTAACGAGCTTCCGGGGAAGAGAACAACCGGTATGTTTACGTTTTCTTTAACGGTTCGTACAACTTCAGATAGATTGGAAGTTGTAACGAGACTTCCTCCAACGAAAAAGAAATCGACACAATTCTCAGTAGCGAGATTGATGAGCGTCATCAACTTTGCAGGATCTTCTGCTTTATCGGGATCGATAAGAACGGCAACGGATTTCTTTCCGAGCCTGTGCCAGTTCTGCAAAGTTTCCAGGAGCTTCATTCTTCTTTTTTCCGGCTGTCGAGATATTCCATCAGTTTCTGACGAGCGATGTCGATGAGTATCACGGTAGCCTGGTTTGCTATCTTGCTTCCGACGTCGGCCAGGAGGCTGGGCGATCCGCTTTCGATCTCGTCGTCATCATCGCTGTCTGTAGATACCTGGGGCGATACCACAGTAACCTTGGCCCTTTTCTTCTTCTTTTTCTTGCTTCCCGACGAAAATCCACGGACAACGAGGTATGACAATGCCAGCACTCCACCAACGATAAGGGCGTTTGTGAGTATCTTCTGCGTGTTGTCGCCTAGTTCCGTAATCCCTTTTCCAAGGGCTCTTTTATGTCTTTCCGAAGCTTCTATGAGCTTCTTTTTTTCCGGGTCCTGCGATTCTAAAAATTCCATAACTCAATGATTTCTCTGCTTGATCAACTCTGCAAACTGTTTTCCTATCATTCTGAAGAAGCTCTTTCGAAATATGAATAAGCCCAACAATAAAAGTCCGAAAAACAGGGCTACGATCATATACCCTGCAAACTGCGACTCCAGCCGGGTATTCAAATAATTAGCCAGGCCGAAACTGAGGAAAAGGAAGAAGATGAACCCTACTAAAAAGAAGATCATTATCATTAATCCTCGCGAAAGGATTCCTGCGACTTCTTCCCTGATCTCTACCTTAATGAGTCCCACACGGGCCTCGACATAACCCGAAAGATTTTCGATGATCTCGTCGAGATGGAGGAACTTCAGGATTCTGTCCTTGATCTTTTCCATTGCCAAATATGGCAATATAGCGAATTTACTTGTCGGAAATCCCGGTCAGGATCTCAGTTGACTTCTGAGAACCGGAAGTGGACCGTTTTGCAACGATTAGGTTGTCGCTGGCGCTGATCAGCAGCTCGACAGTATCAAAATTCTTGTACTGTTTCGAGAATACGAAAACGGAGTCGGTCGTGGTGTTGTCGTTGATCTTATACCGTGGAATGATATTGCTTATGCACATTTTGTATTGACCGTGCGGATCTTCACCATCCTTACAAGAGCCCTGCTTATTGAATTCAAAGAGCTCGTTGTTGATGATCAGGATATTGTTCCGTCTTTCTACAGCGATCAGCTTTTCCGGTTCTGTATTCTCAGCTTCGAAGTAAGCCCAGCTACTGACCACATGATTGCGAAATGTCGTGCTTACAACTTTAAATGTCGAAGAGTTGTCGCGAACATAAGTGAGTTCGCGAACGGTCTGTGCGCTTCTATTGAGATAGATCAATGAGAACGGAATGAAGAAGAACGTCAGCAGGATGTACACGAAGCCCGCTAGCCTGTAACGTATCGTAAGTTTTCCCAAGCCCTTCGCGAGGTTTACGGGTATCGTCTTCACATACGGAACACCGGCGAAGATCAGCACCCCGATGAAGTTGAAAAGGAAGTGTGCTATCGCAATACTGATCGCAATGTTCGAGTTCGACATCGCCGCAATGAACGCCGTAATGGTCGTCCCGATGTTTGCTCCGAGAATAAAAGGAACGGCCTGGTTCAAACGGATCACTTTCTTCGTGACCAGCGGCACAACAAGCGACGTCGTTATCGTGCTGGACCTGATCGCAGCAGTGAGCAGCAACCCCCAACCGAACGACTTGAATGGACTTTGAAAAAAGAACCTCTGTACCCCGGAATCCTGTGGTTGATTGCCGATGCCCAACATCTTCGACAATACGCTCCGGAAGAAAAGTATTGACCCGAACAACAACGCGAACGAAAGTATGATCAGGATGAAACCATTGTCGATCAGCACAACAAACCAATTAACAAGAAATCCTAATCCCCCCAGAAAAGAGATCCGCGACGATGTTCCGATCGGCTGATCGAAGAACGTGTTCGCGATACTCGAACTTATCCCCGAAAGGAATCCATAGTAATACTCCAGGGGAAATAAGATCAATACAGTAAGTATGTTGAAGAAGTCGTGATACGTCCCCGCCGACACTGCCCTTCTGAATTCTTTCTTCTTCGTAATGAAACCCAGCGAAACGATCGTGCTCGTGATCGTGGTACCGACGTTCGCACCCATGATGATCGGTATCGCACCCTCCAAGGTGATCGATCCCGACGCCACCAGCGCCACCACCATCGACGTGGTTGCAGAACTGCTTTGAATGATCGCCGTCACCAGCAGGCCGATGAACAAACCCGTAAACGGATTCGACGTGGCCATGATGATAGTTTCCGCGGCGCTGGCACCCAGGTGCTGCAGCGAGGAGATCATCAGGTCGAGAGCGAGAAGGAAAATGAAAAGCGCCGCGAGAATGTACCCGGTGTTTCTGAGGATAACCTTCCAACGAGGCGGTTGAGTTGGGAGCGACGGTACGTCTTCGGGAAGGTCCATGCCCAAAGATAACGTTCAACGTTCAGAGTGCAACGTTCAGGGTTCGACGTGCAGGGTTCGAGGTTCGACGTTCAGAGTTCAACGTAGCACCCTGAACCCGGCACTCTGAACCTCAAAGCGCCAGTTCGGTGAGCGCCATCCACGCCATAACCCCCGGTCCAATTCTTAGTGCATCTTCATCGATGTCGAATGTGGGGGTGTGAACGTATGATGTGATTCCCTTCGCCTCGTTCCGCGTTCCAAGACGATAGAACGACGCAGGCACCTGGTGCGAGTAGTATGCAAAATCTTCGGAGCCAAGTGTAAGGTCGATGTCTACAACATTCTCTTTGCCAACATAAGCTTCGGCAGCAGCACGTATACGGCGCGTGAGCTCAGGGTTATTTTCGAGGTACGGATATCCCCGCGACAGCTCTATCTCGCAACGTCCGCCCATTCCTTCGGCAATGCTCTCGGCCATCTTAATGATCTTTCGGAGCCCGTTCTCCCGCCATTCTTCGTTGAGGGCACGGAACGTACCGGCAATGTTCACTTCGTTGGGAATAATGTTTGTGGCGCCTTCGCCAATGATGCGTCCAAACGTGAGCACAGTCGGTTGTTTGGGGCTTGCGTTACGACTGATAACCTGCTGCAGCGCAATGACAATGTGCGAGGCAATGACCACCGGGTCAATCGTAAGCTCCGGTGTTGCTCCGTGGCCGCCTTTGCCGATAACCTTGATGTAAATTTCATCAGAGCTCGCCATATACATACCCTCGCGGAATCCGATCTTGCCAACGGGAACCAATGGCATTACATGCTGACCAATGATTGAGCGGGGACGAGGATTCTCGAGCACACCCTCCTTGATCATCATCGATGCTCCACCCGGGTTCTTCTCTTCGCCTGGTTGAAATATGAGCTTTATGCTTCCTTCGAACTGATCTCTCAAACCCGAAAGGATCTTCGCAGTACCGAGCAACGACGACGTATGCACATCGTGACCGCACGCATGCATCACACCGGGATTGGTCGACTTGTAGGCGACATCGTTAACTTCCGTTATGGGAAGGGCATCCATATCGGCACGAAGGGCAACGGTTTTCTTATCGGGATTTTTTCCCTGGATCATCGCCACTACGCCAGTGCCCGCAATTCCTTCGACGGGATTGAGACCGAATGATCTCAGCGCTTCGGCAACAAACTTCGAAGTCTTATGTTCCTGGTACGAAAGCTCGGGATTGGCATGCAAATGACGACGAAACCGAATGATCTCATCGGCCGACGATAACGACGCTTGTTTTACGGATGACAGCAGTGACATTATCGGATGGGAATACTTTCGGGAACAAGAATAGCATTTGGAAAAGATCGCTTCAGTCGAACGAGATCTTTCTGTGCATCGAGGCTTGTGAAGTAATGGCCAACACGAACCCTGAATTTTGGTTGAATGTACTGCAGGTCGGCGCGCATGTCGAGCTCATCCTGTAGTCTCTTACGAGTATTACCCGCCTCTTCACGGTTAAGTCCCGAATACACCTGGATGGTATAACCCGGAATAACCTTGCGAAGCAGGTTCAACCTGTCGATGCTGTCGAGAACGAAATTCACTTTATCGTTGACCGTTAGATGTGGTGTAACGAACGGGACGTTCTTAACAGGATTTCCTGCGTAGTGCGTACCGGTGTCGGGTGGAGGATTGAAGTGCGGACGAAGCGAAGCCAGGTCTTCCTGGATAGGTTTATTCTTTTGAGCGAAAGAGCTCAACGAAACTACAGACAACGCTATGATCAGCAGATGCTTCATTCAAATTATTCTATCACAATACAACGGCCACTCTTGATATCTTCTTCTACGTTCTTGTATTTAACATCTTTTACAACACGTCCATCGGTGTATTGCACGGAAATCTTGTCGTTCCGGTTCGCAATCTTCTCCGATTTTACGGGCATTACCTTTTCCTGCGGAGGCCTCTGTTGTTGCTGTTGAGGTGCACCTTGCTGGCTTCCCCCACCTTGCAGTAGAGAACGGGACTCTTCTTTCTTCTCGCTGAGCTTGGGCCGAGGACCAACCGGACGAGCTTCTCTGGCTTCGCGAAGATCGCTACCATTGTCACTAGGAATATCGGCCTTCGCAAGGAACGATACAGTTTGTTCATTCACCGTCGCTATGAAACGTTTAAACGCTTCGAAGCCTTCGAACTTGTAGATCAATAACGGATCTTTTTGTTCGTACACGGCATTTTGTACCGACTGCTTAAGGTCGTCCATATCGCGGAGGTGTTCCTTCCATTGCTGGTCGATGATCGCCAATGTGATCATCTTTTCCATGGAATGAATAAGCTCTGCGTTGTTGGTATCGATCGCTTTCTTGAGATCTACTGCAACACCGATCTGCTTCGAACCATCGCTGAATGGAACGAGGATACTGTTTACGGTTGCTCCGCGTGTTTGATTAATGTCTCTCATCACGGGCAACGCTTTCTCTTTCACATGCTTGTTCTTGCGATCGTAATGCGTTAGTGCTTCGTTATAGAGTTTCTCAGCTAATGTTTTTATATCCTTGCTGAGTAACTCGCCTTCTTCAATGGTTGTATCGAAGCCGAATGTGCTCAAGACGTTGATCTTGAATGCCTGGTAGTCTTCGCCGTTCTTTCCTGTGGTTACAACATCTTCGGCGGTGTCGTACATCATCGTAAGAATGTCGAGCTGCAGACGTTCGCCGAACAGTGCATTCTTTCTTCTCTTATAGATAACCTCGCGTTGCGAGTTCATCACGTTGTCGTATTCGAGCAGACGCTTACGTATACCGAAGTTGTTCTCCTCCACTTTCTTCTGCGCACGCTCTATAGAGCTCGTCACCATCGAGTGCTGGATCACTTCGCCTTCCTTCAAACCAAGGCGGTCCATAACGCGGGCAATGCGCTCGGGCATGAATAAGCGCATAAGGTTGTCTTCCAGCGACACGTGGAACTGCGACGTGCCTGGATCGCCCTGGCGACCCGAACGGCCGCGGAGCTGGCGGTCGACACGGCGCGATTCATGCCTTTCTGTACCGATAATGGCAAGACCACCCGCTGCCCTCGATTCGGGGGTCAGCTTGATGTCGGTACCACGACCAGCCATGTTGGTGGCTATGGTCACCGTGCCTGGCTTGCCGGCTTCGGCAACGATCTCTGCCTCACGCTGGTGCTGCTTGGCGTTAAGTACGTTGTGCTTGATCTTCCTGAGCTGCAACATGCGGCTCAGCAACTCAGAGATCTCCACGGAAGTGGTACCAACCAGCACTGGCCTTCCTTGTGAGGTGAGCTTCACGATCTCGTCTACCACGGCATTGAATTTCTCGCGCATGGTCTTATACACGAGGTCGTCGTTGTCTTTACGTGTGATTGGCTTGTTAGTGGGGATAACAACCACGTCGAGCTTATAGATATCCCAGAACTCGCCTGCTTCGGTTTCGGCAGTACCGGTCATACCCGCGAGCTTGTGATACATGCGGAAGTAGTTCTGGAGAGTGATGGTTGCGTAAGTCTGCGTCGCATCTTCAACCTTCACGTTCTCTTTTGCTTCGATAGCCTGGTGCAGACCATCGGAATAGCGACGGCCATCAAGAACACGGCCGGTTTGCTCGTCAACGATCTTTACTTTTCCATCTACGATGATGTACTCTGTATCGCGTTCGAAGAGCGTGTATGCTTTCAACAGTTGGTTAACACTGTGAATTCGTTGTGCTTTTGTTGAATACTCACGGATCAGGTCTTCTTTTTTGCCGAGACGTTCTTCGGCGTTGAGATTAAGATCCTTCTCGATCTTGTTGAGCTCAACGCTGATCTCGGGCAGAATAAAGAACTGCCTGTCGGTACCGCCCTCTGCAATAAGATCGATACCCTTTTCTGTTAACTCAACGCTATTGTCTTTTTCATCGATAACGAAGTACAAAGGCTCGTCGGCCTTCGGCATTTCTTTCTTGTTATCGGCTAAGTGATAGTTCTCTGTTTTCTGAAGGATCATACGATTACCCGATTCACTCAGCATCTTGATGAGTGGTTTGTACTTGGGCATCGCGCGATGTGCACGGAACAATGCGAGACCTCCGTCCTTTTCGTTGCCGTCGGCAATTAGCTTCTTGGCTTCGTTGAGATAGGTATTAACAGCTCTCTTTTGAGCTTCAACAACTTTATTGATAGCAGGCTTAAGTTCGGCGAATTCATGAATGTCGCCACGAGGAACGGGTCCTGAAATAATGAGAGGAGTACGCGCTTCATCGATGAGCACCGAGTCGACCTCGTCGACCATTGCGAAGTGGTGTCCGCGCTGCACGAGCTCTTCGGGGTCGCGCGCCATGTTGTCGCGGAGGTAGTCGAAACCGAATTCGTTGTTGGTACCGTAGGTGATATCGGCGCGGTAAGCATTTCTGCGGGCCAATGAATTAGGCTCGTGTTTATCTATACAGTCGATCGTGAGGCCGTGGAATTGATAGAGCGGTCCCATCCATTCGCTATCGCGACGGGCCAGGTAGTCGTTCACGGTTACGAGGTGAACGCCGCGCTTCGCGAGGGCATTGAGGAATGCGGGGAACGTAGCAACGAGAGTTTTACCTTCACCGGTAGCCATCTCGGCAATCTTACCCTGGTGAAGAACAATACCACCGATGATCTGCACATCGTAATGGACCATGTCCCACTTCACCTTGTTGCCGGCAGCCATCCATTCGTTTTGCCAGATAGCTTTATCGCCTTCGATCTTCACGTTAGGGAAACGAGCCGCAAATGCGCGGTCGTAGTCGAGGGCTGTTACTTCAATGAATTCATTTTCTTTGAAGCGCTTCGCTGTTTCGCGCACGATGGCGAATACACGGGGAAGCACTTTCATCAATACTTTTTCGAGTTCTTTGTTCCGGTCGGCTTCGAGGGTGTCGATCTGGGTGAAGATGGCTTCCTTTTCGTTGATGTCGAGCTCGGGTTTGTCGGCGATCTCCTTGTGAAGGCCCGCGAGCTGGTCGTCTATCGGCTTGAGGAAATTATTGATCTCTTCCTGGATCTCGAATGTTCTCTTTCTAAGCTCATCGTGTGAAATACCGACGAGTTTTTCGCCTTCTCGTTTCGTTTCCTCCACGATCGGCATTACACTTTTAATGTCCTTTTCTGACTTAGATCCGAAGATCTTTGCAAGCAACTTTAGCATAGCGAATTAAAATGATTTCTCCTTCGACCCTTCCTGCCTGTAAGCAGGAAACCTTCAAAGAAGAAGGGCTACAAAGGTAAGGATTCTGGGGCGGCAATTATAGTTCCAAATCGCCCTCGAACACCATTTTGGCAGGGCCGATAAGGAAAATATCGGTAAATGTGGCTGGGTGACTCGGTGACGGGTGGCCGGGTGGCACGAATTGAACAGCAAGATCGCCGCCACGTGTCTTGATCGTTATCGGCGAATGATAACCTTTAGAATAAGCGGCGAGGGCAGCAGCTGTTACACCGGTACCACAAGAAAGAGTCTCATCTTCCACGCCACGTTCGTATGTGCGAACGTAAATAGTGTTATTCTCTAAGAGTTCTACGAAGTTGGCGTTTGCATTATAGTTGTAACGGATTTTTCTACCCATGTCGAAGACCGGATAATTGTTGATATCTGTTACAAATTCGATAACATGTGGTGAACCTGTATTAATTATATCATCGCCTGCATTAACATTAACACTGACATCTTTCATCTTCACCTTCACGATACCATCTTTTATCTCTGCTTCATGTGCGCCGTCAAACGCATTGAACTTCGCCTTCCCGTTAACGACGCCCAAAGACGATGCCATCTTCATGGCTGCACGTGTGCCGTTGCCACAAAGACTCTGTGATCCGTCGCTGTTGTAATAAACGAGATTGAAGTCGAGTGTTGGATGTTTTTCGATAAGCATTAAACCATCGGCGCCAACACCAAAGCGTCGATCGCAGATCTGCTTTATCTGGTCGATAGAAAGCTTAATGTTTCCGTTCCTGTTGTCGAGTAAAACGAAATCATTACCTGTTGCCTGATATTTCGTGAAGTGAAGTCTCACTTTACCTCCTCGTAATCGATGTACTCCCCACCGTTCTTCTTCCCGTCCGACTTGTTATTCTTCTTTTCGTCGTCGCGGAATTGGCGGTTCGGTTGTTGCTGGCGAAACTGCTGTGAAGCGGCACCGGCCCTGAAAAAGAAGCTGGTGATCTTGTAAAAGACGTAAAAAGCGAGCGTTAGAATGATGATGCCCTTAAGCATAGGGATATAACTGTACTTCAAATTTATAAGTTTCGTATTAAATATTAAATTTCGCCCATGGTATGGCCTGAGTTCAAGACATTTCCATTCGATAAGCAGATCCAGACTCTGTACGAAAATGGGGTGTTTGTGATGGGCATTCGCTATTACGGATATAAAGTGAACTTATACCTGATCGGTAATTTTTACGTGGAGGTCTTTTACAACCATAAAAAAGATCTCATCGAAAAGATCATTCCCCTCGATATAAGCTGTTCCAGGATCAAGTTCTACGTTGATCAGATCAAACTCCCGACAGGATTAGTATAGCAATAGTGGATCCCGCCCCCTTCGTTGATCGATAGCACTTTGTCGCCGCTGGCGGGATGACAAAAAGAAAAAGGCCCCACCCCGATGTATCAGGGCAGGGTCTTTCAAGTTAAGTAAGCTCTTAAATTAAGCTGTCGCTGTCGCGGTTTCAGCTTTAGACGACTGGCGAAGAACAACTGTTTTCTTAGCCTTGTAGCCGCAATATCCGCACTGGTAGTGCTTCAGCAGTTCGCCTTCCTCAGTAGTTGAAGGTTGCTTGAGAATTTCTTCACGAACAACTTTAAATGTCTGGTAATTACACTCAGGGCATTGCAATGCATGCAAGTGACCTGCATATTTTTCGATCTTGATGAAACCGGTCTCCTCATCTTTCCATACATCGTAGTCAACCGAGAATACGTTCTCTTCCGCGATCATACCCTCATCGAGGTAAACGTCTTCTTCTTCTTCACTCAGCAGCTTCATCGCTTTGCCGGTCTTAGGAGAAATACGCGGGCGATAACGAAGAACTTTCAATCTCTTCTCGATGAAGAAAGGATAATAGAACTTCAAAAGATTTTGAACGATCAGGGCAACGATCATACCCATCGAGATCGTCGTGAACACATAAACGAAGATCCAGAGATTACTCAACTGAATGATGTTGCTATTCACGAAGAAGCATGCGCCAACGATCAAAATGATCGAAGCAATCCAAAGTACGCGGATCTCGTAACGGTTTATGAAATCATACTTGTCTTTCGACTCGCTGATTGTCATGAGACGCACCAGATAACCAAGGATCACCAGCAGGCCCAATCCCCATGCTCCAAAGGCGATATTTGCTGCTAGCTGGTTCCACGAATCGTACGCTGGTAAGGTTGAAGTCGGTAAGGCTTCGTTCATACGGTTTTATTTATGGTTATAGTTTTTGAATGCTGCTTAGAACGGCTAAGGTAGCACGGTTTAGGGACAAAAGGAAAACTCTATGACTTTAAAAGGGCCTTAAACCGACTGGCAGGCGCCGACAAATTGAGTAACGATTTCCACGCTCCGGTTGGTCGACTCGAGCATACCCATATGTCCGGTATCGGACAGTATAGAAAGCCTGCCTTTCCTCAGTTGGATGGCCTGGTCCATCAGTGTATCGAGAGGTATGATTTCATCTTTTTCCCCCGCGATTATTAACACGGGTTTATCGAAATCATCTAACACCGACCGTCGGTTCGGCCTGTCGCGCATCGCCTCGGCATAAGCAACCAACGTTGCCGCTGGAGTGCCATAGGCTATCGGATAGACATCCTTTATCGCGGGAGATTCTTTATTAAAAAAAAGTCCAGGCACGAAAGTTTCGATGTATGGCGCAACACCGTTCTTGTTTACGAAGGCGATTACTTTATCCCGGTTCTGTTTTTTCTCTGGTGTATCTGGCTTGGCCGTCGAATGGAACAGGCTGAAACCGGCGATGTCATCGGGCCGCTGATGTGCCATCGCCAAAGTAACGTAGCCTCCCAACGAATGACCGACAATAACAGGGTTCTTTACATTGATCTTGTCGAGCCATTCCCACATGATCTCACCAACTTTATCTATCGAGAACGGAGTTGAGGGCAGTTGACTTGCGCCAAATCCTGGAAGGTCGGGAACAAACAATTGATATCTCTGGGCAAGCAGGTTGGCAAACACTCCCCAGATCTGGTTCGATTCACAAAAGCCATGGATCAGAACAACAGGTTTTCCATTACCCATTGTTCTGTAAGAAACAGAACTCATGAGCGGGCAGGTCGGGCGGCAGCTTCAAACATTTTCATGGCAGCTTGCTCAATACCCGCAGCATCGAACTTGCATTCGTGGTGAAGCTCCGGTTGTTCACCGTGTTCGATCACACGGTCGGGGATGCCGAGGCGTCGTACTTCGGCATTGTAGTTATGATCGGCCATAAATTCGAGGATAGCACTGCCGAAGCCACCTTGCAGGCAGCCGTCTTCAACGGTGATCACTTTCTTGAATTTGCCGAAAACATCGTGAAGCATTTCTTCATCAAGCGGCTTCACAAAACGCATATCGTAATGCGCGGCGCTGATACCCTTCGTCGCAAGAGCTTCGCAGGCAGCAACAGCAAAGTTGCCGACATGACCTATCGTCAATATCGCGATGTCGTCGCCGTCGATCGTCTTTCTTCCTGTACCGATCTTGATCTCTTCCATCGGTCTGCGCCAGTCGGGAGTAACACCCTGCCCACGCGGATACCGGATAGAGAAAGCAGTCGTCTTTCGAGGAAGTTGTGCTGTATACATCAGGTTTCGCAGCTCCACTTCGTTCATAGGAGCAGCTACGACCATATTAGGCAGGCAACGGAAGTAAGCGAGGTCGTAGGCACCATGATGAGTAGGCCCGTCGGAGCCGGCAAAGCCTGCGCGATCGAGACAGAAATTCACGGGAAGATTTTGAATACACACATCGTGGATCACCTGGTCGTAAGCGCGTTGCATGAACGAGCTGTAGATATTGCAAAAAGGAATGAGTCCTTGTGTTGCAAGACCTGCAGAGAATGTAACGGCGTGTTGTTCGGCGATACCAACATCGATAGCGCGATCGGGCATTTCCTGCATCATGATATTCAATGATGATCCCGATGGCATGGCAGGCGTGATGCCCATGATACTTTTATTAGCACGAGCGAGCTCTACAAGGGTGTGACCAAATACGTCCTGGTATTTAGGAGCCTGCGGTTTATCGAAAGTCTTCTTAAAGATCTCGCCGGTGATCTTGTCGAACGTGCCGGGAGAATGCCATGTGGTTGCGTTGCCTTTTTCGGCTGGGCCATAGCCTTTGCCCTTCACAGTTATCGCATGCAGGATCTTCGGACCCTTGATGTTCCTCAGGTCTCTCAATACGGCAACGAGGTGATCGATGTCGTGTCCATCAACGGGACCGAAGTAGCGAAGATTGAGCGACTCGAAAAGATTGCTTTGACTGAGCAGTGTTGACTTGATACCGTTCTCGATCTTCGAAGCGATCTCCTGCGCACTCTTACCAAACTTTGAAAGCTTTCCCAGCAGGTTCCAAACCTCGTCTTTGAACTTGTTATAAGTATGCGATGTGGTGATATCAGTGAGGTAGTCTTTCAGCGCGCCAACGTTGGGATCGATCGACATACAGTTGTCGTTGAGAATGATCAGCAAGTTGGTATCAGAAACGCCGGCGTGGTTGAGGGCTTCGAAAGCCATACCGCCGGTGAGTGCGCCGTCGCCGATAATGGCAACGTGTTGTTTATCGTTGAGGCCCTGGTATTTGGAGGCGGCTGCCATGCCGAGGGCTGCGGAAACAGAGGTGGAGGAGTGGCCAACACCGAAGGCGTCGTAGGGACTTTCCGACCGTTTTGGGAAGCCTGAAATGCCTCCGTAAACGCGGTTTGTGTGGAATACATCGCGCCGGCCTGTGAGGATCTTATGGCCGTAGGCCTGGTGTCCGACGTCCCAAACGATCTGGTCGTAGGGGGCATTAAAAACGTAATGGATGGCGACTGTCAATTCGACGACGCCCAGGCTGGCGCCGAAATGGCCTCCGTAGACCGATACGTTGTCGATAATGAACTGGCGTAACTCTTCGCAAAGCTGCACCAACTGCACCTGGTCGAGCTTTTGGAGGTCGGCCGGGCTCTCAATCTTTGACAGAAGTTTACCAGGAGTAATTAACATCCGAATGTTGACGAGTTGTTCAAAACCGCTACCACAAAGTTACCTTAAAATGGATACTTTTGCCATCCATTTGGAAACCATTTAGGACATGGAGAAAGAGACTAAAGACAATTTTGAGATCCATTTACCGCTTTTTGAAGGCCCTTTCGATCTTCTTTTGTTTTTTATAGAACGCGACGAACTGGAGATCACCGATATTCCGATCTCGAAGATCACCAACGACTTCCTGGAGTACATCCATCACCTGGAAACCCTGAACATCGAGGTAGCCAGCGAGTTCATTCTCGTAGCCGCTACCCTCATGCGCATCAAGTCGAAGCTTCTCCTTCCCCGACCACAGCTCGATGAGCAAGGCAACGAGATCGACCCTCGTGAAGAGCTGGTTCGTCACCTGATGGAGTACAAAAAGTACAAGTCAGTTGTCGATCAATTCCACAAGATGGAAGAGAACGAGCTCTTGAAAGAGAAGCGTGGCAACATCATGAAAGAACTTCGTCAGCTTGCAGAGAGCTCGAACGTCGAAGCAGAATTACAAGACGTCGATCTTTTCAAGCTGCTTACCGTTTTCGAAAAAGTTCTGAAGCGCTACGAAGAAGAGAAGAACAAGCCTGTTCACCAGGTTATTCAATACCCATATACTGTTGAAGGACAAAAGGAATATATCCTTAATGAGATCACGAAAAGAGATCGGGTTCCTTTTGTGGAGTTGTTTGAAAACGCGAAGACGAGAATTGCGTTGATCTTCAATTTTTTGGCGATACTCGAGATGGCGGCGCTTCAACAACTGTCTATAACATTCGGCGAAGGGTATAATAACTTCTGGGTAAGTAAGAGAGAAGAGGTTGATCAGAAGATTGACGATTGACCATTGACGATTTATCATTGATCATTTCATTGGACCAATGATTCATTGCAATGACCAATGATCAATGTTCAATCGTTAATGATCAATCGTTAATGATCAACCTGTACCTGTTTTTTATCGATCAGTCCCCCGGTCAATCTTATCAGCGCCACCCTGCTTTCGATACTTGAATAGATCGCGACGAAGTTCTCAACAGCAGCATTCCTGAAGTTTTCCTGTACAATACGCAAGTCGATAGCACTCAGGGCTCCGTTCTTGTATCGCTCGTTGGCGAGATCGAGGTTCAGTTCGGCAGCTTTCAGTTTTGTTTGCGAAATGCTCACAAGCTGCTGACGAAGATTATACTGATCGTAATTCACTAACAGATCGTTTTCGAGCGACAGCTTGAGCTGGTTGGTTGTTAGAGCACCGATCTTTTCTTGTATGCGTGCGTTCTCGATGCCGCGACGGATCTGTCCTCCCTGGAAGATCGTGAAGCGCAGGCTGAGGTTGGCGTACGCGCCGTAAGAGTTACCACTCACCGTTTTGTATTCCGGAGCAAACTGGTCGACATAGACCGGTGTGCGGCTGGCATCGTCGACATAACCTACCTGGGATCGCACCGGCACTCCGTTCTCGGTTGGACGGAACTTGGCGTTCAGCTTATCGAGTGAACCTGTAACGCCCATGTTGAGAATGAGGCTTGGAGAAATATTTGATTGCTGTATCTGGGTAGCGTTGCGAAGCAGCTCCTGGTTGATGAATTGATTCTGAAGATTGGTATTGGAACTTACCATCTTGGCGCGAAGATCTTCGTAGCTGTATGGTTCCGATTCGTGTGTGAGCGAGTCGACCAGTGTGAATTGTTTCGTGATCTCTTCGCTCAACAGCAAGTTCAGGTTGCGAAGGGCATTCTTGTAAACGATCTGCTGACGGAGCACGTTCGCTGAGTCGGTCAGGTAGTTGTTTTGCTCTTGCAGAACATCGAATGTGATCGCGCCACCAAGTTCCTTGCGAAGCTTTACGTAGTTGTATCGCTCTTTTGAGAGAGACTGTGTGACTTCGAAAACCTTGAGTCGTTCTTTTTCGAGAAGGGCTGCGTAGTAACCGAGGATGATTGCCTGGACGGCGGTTTCCATAACGAAAGCTGCGTTTCCGTAGCTGAGCTTTTCCATCTCTTCGAGCCGCTGTTTGTTGTAACGGATCAGAAAGCCATCAAACAACACGAATTGCATATCGAGCTGTGGAGGAATGGAACTCGAGATGTTACGACCAGCAACGGCGAATGGGTTTGCCGGTTTGCGTTGCACGACGCTGTTGGTAGCGTTAGTGATGAAGTTTATCGTTGGCAGAGCGCCGGCTTGTCCCCAGTTGTTGTTGTTCTTCGCGATGTCGATGTTCTGACGCTCGATCTGGATATCGAAGTTGTTCTTCATACCGATCTGTATCGCTCTCGAAAGCGAAAGCGTGTCTTGAGCCTGTGAAGCTGTCGAGTATAGGATGACTGCCAGTAAAAACTTTTTCATTCGATAGCGTGCCTTGCTTCTTTGCTTGAGAGATAAGTGTAGATCGCCGGGATCACGAACAGCGTCAATAGTGTCGCGAACATCATTCCTCCGATAACCGCGATGCCCATCGATACACGACTTTCGGAGCCTGCGCCCAGTGCTAATGCGATAGGGAGGATACCGAGAACGGTGGCGAGGCTGGTCATAAGGATCGGGCGGAAGCGCGACTCTGCGGCTTCGACAACTGCATCGCGAAGGTTGCGGCCCTGCTCTTTTCGCTGGTTCGCGAACTCGACGATAAGGATACCATTCTTTGTTACCAGACCGATGAGCATGATGATGCCGATCTGGCTGAACACATTAAGTGTTTGATCAAAATACCAGAGCGACAACAATGCGCCAGCCAATGCCAGCGGCACTGTAAACATTATTACGAAAGGATCGCGGAAGCTTTCGAACTGACCCGCGAGGATCAAATAGATGATTGCCAGTGCGATCACAAATGCGAGGTAAATGCTCGAAGAGCTTTCGGCAAATTCGCGCGACGCTCCATCGAGACTGGTCGTGTATGATTCGTCGAGCACTTCCTCGGCGATACGTTCCATCTCTTTTATGCCATCGCCCATCGCAACGCCTTTCGATAGCTGTGCGCTTACTTTTGCAGATGAATACCTGTTGAACCGGTACAGTTGCGGAGGGGCACTCTGTTCTTCCATGCTCACCAGGTTGTCGAGCTGGATAAGCTCACCACGGTTACTCTTAACATATAGTGTCTTAAGGTCGAGTGGCTCGTTGCGATTCGATCTCTCCACCTGTCCAATGATCTGGTATTGTTTGCCATCCATGATAAAGTTTCCGAAACGCGATCCGCTCAGGCCCAACTGCAAGGTCTGTGCGATATCGAAAACATTCACGCCCATGTTGCGTGCCTTGTCGCGATTGATGGTGATGTTGATCTCCGGCTTCGTGAACTTAAGGTCCACGTCAACGAATGAGAACGCCTTGCTGGCCATCGCCTTCGTGATGAAGTCGGGGAGAGCGACTTTCAACTTTTCAATATCTGCGGCCTGGATAACGAACTGTATAGGGAAACCACCACGACGGTCGCCTATGGTTGGGTTCTGGTTCACGAACGTCCGGGCGCCGGTGTACTTCTGGACCTTTTCGCTAATGTCGTCGACATACTGTTGTTGTGTTCGATCGCGGTCTGCAGGGTTATTCAGGATAACCCGAACGAAGCCTGTGTTCACACCACCACTTCCCCAGCCCGGAGCAGTTACACTTAAAACACCGACGCGATCCGGCACTTCTTTTTCCACGAATGCTGTGAGCTCGCGAACGTAGCTGTCCATGAATTCAAACGTGGAGCCTTCGGCTGCTGTAGCTTGTACTCGGAATTCGCTGCGGTCTTCGAGAGGAGCAAGCTCCGAAGGAATGCTTGTCCCAACAACATAGATCAATCCTACCGAAACGATGATGATAGCGAAAGCGAGCCAGCGATTTTTCATGAAGCCATGAAGAGCATTCGCGTAGCCCTTAGTGAGTCCCTGGAAGAATGGCTCGGTCTTGCGGTAAAGCCATGGTTGCCGCTCGCGATTCTTGAGGATCTTTGCGCACATCATTGGCGTGAGCGTCAACGATACGAATGCCGATATGGCGACAGCGCTTGCCACGACCAATCCGAATTCACGAAACAAACGACCGGTGAGACCCTGGAGGAAGATCACGGGCAGGAACACGGCGACAACAGAAACGGTTGTCGAGATGACGGCAAAGTAAATTTCGATGGATCCTTTTCTCGCAGCCTCTTCAGGTTTCTCGCCTTCTTCGATCTTCACATAAATATTTTCGAGCACCACAATGGCATCGTCCACAACGAGGCCGATCGCCAGCACGATGCCAAGCAACGTCAGAACGTTGATGGTGAAGCCCAGCACATACATCACAAAAAATGCCCCGATCAAAGAG
Organism: uncultured Ohtaekwangia sp.; assembly: GCA_964490505.1. GTDB lineage: Bacteria > Bacteroidota > Bacteroidia > Cytophagales > Cyclobacteriaceae > ELB16-189. The sequence goes on from CAZBCP010000013.1 coordinate 327,177, forward strand.
ATCGGTATCGTTGCAATGGGGATCAGTGTTGTACGCCAGTCGCGGAAGAAAACGAAGATGATCGACAACACGAGAATGAATGCGATGATGATGGTTTCTTCGACTTCCGAAATAGAAGAACGGATGTATTGTGTGGAGTCGTAGCTCATCACCCATTTTACATCGGGAGGAAGATCGCGCTTGATCTGATCGAGTTTCTTATAAAGGCGATCTGCAATGTCGATGTTATTGGCGCCGGGCTGCGCAACAATGGCAAGGGCGCAACCGGGAACTCCATCGCGACGAAGAATAGTGCGCTCGTTCTCGGGCCCAAGCTTTGCGTAGCCGATATCTGAAAAACGAACGACGTTATCGGAGCCTTCTTTTACAATCAGGTTATTGAAATCGGCTTCGGTAGTAAGGCGACCCATGGTACGAACGGTGAGCTCCGTATTAGCGCCCTCCACGCGACCCGACGGCAACTCCACGTTTTCACGATTGAGTGCATTCAACACATCCGATGGGGCAAGCTTCAATGCCGCGAGCTTGATTGGATCCATCCACAAACGCATCGAGTAACGACGCTGTCCCCAGATCTGCACCGAGCTGACACCAGGGATCGTTTGAAGTCTCTCCTTGAACATCACCTCGGTGATGCGCGACAGTTCGAGAAGGTCGCGCTTGTCGGAGATGATCGACATAAAAATAATGGGGCTCGAATCGGCGTCGGCCTTTTCAACAACGGGTGGATCGACATCGGGCGGAAGGTTATACAATGCACCGGATACTTTGTCGCGAACGTCGTTGGCAGCCGCTTCGAGGCTCACACCCAATTCGAACTCAACGGTGATCGTACTTCTGCCTTCACGACTTACTGATGTAAGTGTGCGTATACCGGGTACGCCGTTGATGGCATCTTCGAGTGGTTCAGTTATTTGCGATTCAATAACGTCGGAGTTAGCGCCCACGTAGTTGGTGCTTACGGTGATCACAGGCGGATCTACGCTTGGGAACTCACGAACACCGAGAAATGTAAACCCGATAAACCCGAACAACACAATACCCATCGACATCACGATGGCGAGTACAGGTCGGCTGATACTTACAGTTGATAAACTTGCCATAAAAAATGTTCGGTTATCGCAGTGCTGTGATCTGTACGTTCATTCCTTCTTTCAGTTGAAGGATACCGGTTGTGAGAACCGTGTCGCCGGGGTGAAGTCCACTCGTTACTTCAAGGTCGGTGTTTCGACGGATCCCGGTCTCGATTCTCGTCTCCTTCACCTGACCGTTGGAGAGAACGAATACTTTCTTGCCTGCCTGTTCGGGAACCACTGCTTCTGTCGGAATAAGTATGGCATTGTTGATCGTAGCCAGGATGAGATCGAGCTCAACGAACTGACCCGGAAGAAGGCTGCCGTTCTTGTTGTCGGCGAGTGCTCTTAATCTCAATGTTCTTGTATCCTGATCGATGCGCGGTTCGATAGCATAAACTTTTCCATTGTGTCGAAGCGTGTCGCCTTCGATCTTGAAATAGATCTCTTTGCCTGCTGCTACGGCACCGCTGTAACGGCTCGGTATCGCAAACTCGATCTTTGCAGGCGTATTGTTGTATAACGTAGCGATGGCCGTATTTGGCGATAAGTATGCACCTTCGCTCACATAACGGAGACCAATAGTCCCGTCGAACGGAGCAGTGATCCGTGTCTTTGAAAGTTGAGCTTGTAACAGTTGGACATCGGCAACAGTGGTATTCAACCTGTTCAACGCGTTGTCGTATTCTTCCTGGCTGATAGCATCTTTTTCAAGGAGCTTTCTTTGACGGAATTCATTGTCTTCATTCAGCTTTTGATTGTGTTTCTGTTTCAGAAGCTGTGCAACGATCTCTTCGTCGTTGATCTGGATGAGCACATCGCCCTTCTTCACTTTCGATCCTTCCTGGAAGGCGATCTTTGTGATCTTGCCGGAGATCTCGCTTCGAAGCTCGAGCGATTCGTTGGCAAGCACGCTGCCTGTAACAACGAGCTTGTTATCGAGCTTTTCGGGATGAACTACAATGGCTTCGACAGGAAGGGGAGGAGGTCCACCGGGTCCGCCTTTCGCTTCACCGCCATCGCTTTTACTGCTGAACCAACCGAGCTTCGGAATGGCAAGCAGAAGTACAATGACGACAACAATAGAACCGGTGATGAGGGACTTTTTCATTTAAGATTAAGGGCAAGAAATTTCTGATGCAATTCAAGTACCTGAGGGATCACCAGTCGACTTTCATCATTCACAACCACAAAGTCGGCCCTGGCTGCCTTCTCCGAATCCGGCATCTGGTTCCTGATTATATCTTTTACCATCTGCTCGGTGCGGTTTGGGTCACGGACCACAACCCGCTTTATCTTCAGATGCTCAGGGGCGGAGACGACAATTATTTTATCTAAGCTTTTGTAAGATCCTGCCTCGAATAACAAGGCAGCTTCTTTGATAACATAAGGATAGCCTGTACCTCCGTTCCAGAGGGTCCCGCTGTCGCGGGCTTTTTCACCGACCCACCTTTCGTAGTCTAAGGCTACGCGCGGATGAACCATTGAATCGAGTGCTTTCAGTTTCTCAGGATCACCGAAAGCAGTCTCACCAATGTGTTTTCGGTTAAGCGTACCATCCGTATTATAAGACAAGTTTCCGAATTCTTTTTTGATCTGTGAGATCAGTATTCCGTCAGTGGTCATTAAGGCTTTCGCCCGGCTGTCGGCATCGTATACGGGAACACCAAGACATTGAAAGATCTTGCAGACAAGACTTTTGCCTGAGCCAATACCTCCAGTGATACCAATTTGAAGCGTTGCCATGACTTGTTAACGCTTTGTTAAAAATGTTTCACTCTTACTGAATCAACGGAAACAACTTCGGCATAGGGAGGAATACCGTGAACAACCGGAACGAACACACCGGTTTCGCCACGCTTGAGAGATTCGGCAGTGACTGTCGGCAACGTTCCATAAAGTTCCGACGCGGTGAACTTGCCGTAATACTTTTGAGGGATCGTGAACGAACAACGGATACTGTCTTGCTGTGCAACATATCCCCACGGGAGCTTGTCGTGCTCGAGTCGTATCACTTGCGTTGCTGAAACCATTTCGCCCACGTCGAACTTTACTTCAACAACAGGAGGATTTCTCTGGACGTTATCGAGGTCGGGAACGGTAACTTCCACTTCTTCGCGGAAGTTGCCACCGATACGTCCGTTCGACAACTGGAGAACGATCGGATCGGGAGTATTGTGAATGATGCTCACCGGTCCGCTAAGATCCACAGAGTCGGGAGTGATCTCGACTTTGCTGATGCGAGCCATGTTGTTCTTGAATGAAAGAGTGGTGGTATCGACAACCAAAGGGAACTTGCGAAAGATGCGTGGCTCGATATGAAGCCTGATGGTGTCGAGAACTATGTGATTGATCTGTATGGTACCCATCTGGGCTGCCAGCCGCACAGGCAATGTGCTTGCAACGATCTTTCTTGTATCGGCAGGTCGTTCGATAGGTATGGTCAGCGTTGGTACTTTCACTCCGAAATATTTACGAAAAAGGTCCCACCCACTACCTTTAACGTTTATGAGGAGCGATTGTGGCAGTTGCCCGACCGGAGCAAACTTGTTTTCGTCGAACTCAAACTGCAACGGAAACCGTATGCTTGTTGAGTAAGTCTTGTTGAGAGCATTGAACAGCCAAAAGATAGTGGCTGTTATAAAACATAATGCTACCGCTTTCCAGTTGGTGCGGTTGAATTGAAATAGATTGACAAAAAGTTTAAGAAGGTTCAATCATCATTTCTTTGCCGGCTCGCTAGCGGGCTTGCTGTTGTCGAGCGATACTGCTGATTTCGAGAAACGGATACGTCCGCTTTCTACTGCAACAATGAATGTGTCGCCGTCGATCTCTGCAATTTTCCCGTGAGCGCCACCGATGGTCACTATCTTATCTCCAACTTTCAGGCTTTCGATAAATTTCTTTTGGTCCTTGGCTTTCTTTTGCTGTGGACGGATCAGGAAGAAATAAAAAACAACGATCATCAAACCCATTGTGATCATCAGTTGCCAGTTTGTTCCGCCTGTGGGAGCTGCCTGTAAGAGAATGCTTTGCATATTCGTTTTAATTGAGGGGCAAAATTAGTTAAAAGTTGCGAGTTGTGGGTGGTGAGTTTGGTTATGAGTTGTGGGTTGTGGGTTGTGAGTTGTGGGGCTGTGGGTTATCGGGCGAACCCGCAACGCATAACCCATAACAAAAAAGCCACGTTTGGTAACATGGCTTTCTCATTAATTAGAAAATCTTCGTTAGCGCAATGGTGTACCACCCTCAGGCTTCGGGTTAACCTGCGCTTTGAAGCGGAGGATAAGCGACTTTGGCCAGGTGTTGGCATTCACCGTAACAACCTTGTTCTGGATGCCTTGCTTTCCGTTCGAGTCGAATTCGACTTTCACGAAACCAGAGCCGCCAGCAGGGATCGGCTCCTTCGACCAATCGGGCGCTGTACAGCCACAAGAAGGCTGAACCGACTGCACGATAAGGGGAGCATCGCCTGTGTTAGTGAACTTGTAAGTGTAAGCTACTTTTTCGCCTTCCTTGATCTGTCCGAAGTCGTATTCGAGGCGCTCGAACTTGAATGCGGGCAGGGGGCCTTCAGGCTTGGTTTCGGTAGCAGCAGGTGTCGTGTTAGGATCAACTGCAGTTGAAGCAGCGGCCTGTTGTGCAGGCTTGTCTTTCTCAAGTTGTGACAAACGTGCTTCGAGTTCGGCAATTCGTTTTTCTGCGGCCTTGTCGCGGCAGCTTGTGATTGCAGCGGTAACGGCCAATACGATTACCAGTCTGATGATAGATCTCATGATATTCACTTTTGAAGATTCAAAAATAGTCCAGGATGTTTTTAGCTGGGAAATCTTTAACAACTCATTAACTCTTTTTGTTTCCGCGGATCTGCTCGAGAAGCTCATCCACGTCCTGCAGAAGCTGTTCGGCCTTGTCTTTGGCTTCGGAAACAACTTTCTGTCCCTGAGATTTCGCTTCGCTTGTCAGCGGTGTTTCATTGCCTGAAACCAGGTCGTTGAGGAAATCCTCAAGTACCTTCTTATACTTATCGAGTCTGTATGAAAGTTTTTCACGGGTGTTCGATCCTTTATCCGGCGCATAAAGAATTCCGAGTATCGCACCGGCTGCGGCACCAGCCAAAAATGCCATCATTGCATTGCTTCCTTTCTTTCCCATGTGAACGTAATTAATGGACCGTAAATATAGTGAATTGCCTCACTACTTGTTGTCAATAAGCCCTCTTCCGGACTTCTTGATGTCGCCGGCGGTCGCAAGCTCTTTGGAGATTACATCGAGTATACCATTGATGAACTGGCGGCTTTTAGGGGTGCTATACTCTTTCGTGAGCTCGATGTATTCGTTGATGGTGACCTTTACAGGTATGTTCGGGAAATGGATCATTTCGGCGATAGCCATTTCCAGGATAACACGGTCGGTAAGCGCCAACCGGTCGACTTCCCAGTTACGGGTGTTCTTCGCGATCAGCTTCTTATGTTCTTTACTCAGGTTCGCCGACTCCGAGAAAAGATTCGATAAAAATGCACTGTCGTCTTCCCAATCGAGCGACACCTTTTGAAGGTCTATCGTAAGAGCCTTCTCGTCGAGCGACTTGATGGTCTTGTCAACCAAACCTTTGATGATGTCGCGATCTTCTGCCCACCGAATATCTTCTTCTTCGAAGTAGTCGTTGATCAATCCAGTGAGGATGAGTTTGCGATAAAGGTGTTTGATGAAAGTCTTATGTTGTTCGAGGTCGGGTTTCTTGCCGCTGATAAATTCATTATAGGTATCATCGGGCTTAATTACGTCCCTGAACCAGGGTCTTACTTTGTCTTGCTTATTTGCCCAGCCCCACTGGCCTTTCGACAGCTCTTTCTTCAGCTCGGAATTGTTCTCGAGCGCTTTTACCCACGGGTTGTTCACGAAATGTCCGTGGTTGATCTTCTTATCGGCGGCGGCCTGTTCCGCAAGAGCCACGATCAACCCGAGAACGGCATAGTAATATCCGGAAAGCTTCTCCACTTCGAGGACCATGTTCTTCGAAAGGAAAGTGAAGTCTTTCTTGGTAGACTTAAGATACAGGTCGAGCGCTTCTTTGACGGTCTTGTTGATCAGGGCGTCGGCGCCATCGGGTGTATCGGATTTTTTGAACTTGCTCTCGAAAAGCTGCCGGGCGATCTTACGATTGTTGGCTATCAGCTTTTTGTCCTGAACCTCCATTGAGTTGAGGTCGGGCTGAAAAGTTTCTTCAATGTGAGCATCTGCAAGAAGGTAATTGGCTTCCTTACATTGTTCGTATGCAAACAGACTTTGCATAACCTTAATACGGAGCATCCGCCGGTTCAGCATATCACACAGGGAGCGCTAATTTACGATTTACGGGGTACGATGTACGATTTTTTGATCCCCAGTAAAATAAAAAAGCCCCGAAGCATGACACTTCGGGGCTACTAAGTGATTTTCAATCGATTACTCCTTCGGAGCAGGCGTTACTTCTCCTTTTCCTTCGAAGCTTTCTTTTCTTTCTTCTTCGAAGTGATGGTAAGCAGCTCGCTCTTGCCATCGTAGTCGGCGAGAATAGTACCTCCTTCTTCGACTTCACCTTTCAGGATCTCTTCGGCAACCGGATCTTCCAGGTATTTCTGGATGGCCCTGTTCAGAGGACGAGCTCCGAACTGCTGATCGTATCCTTTCTCAGAGAGGAAGTCTTTCGCTTTCTCGGTAAGCTCAACATGGTATCCCAATGCGGTGATACGGCTGAAGAGTTTGCCAAGAGTGATATCGATGATCTTGTGGATGTGCTCACGCTGCAGCGAATTGAACACGATCACATCGTCGAGGCGGTTCAGGAACTCGGGGCTGAAGGCACGCTTCAGGGCGTTCTGAATGGTCGACTTCATGTTCTCTTCTTCGCTGGCACGTTTTGCCTGCGTTGCGAAGCCGATGCCGCTACCGAAGTCTTTGAGGTCGCGAACACCGATGTTCGAGGTCATGATAATGATCGTATTGCGGAAGTCAACGCGGCGGCCCAGACCGTCGGTCAGGATACCGTCGTCGAGTACTTGCAACAGGATATTGAATACATCCGGGTGAGCTTTCTCGATCTCGTCGAGGAGCACCACCGAGTATGGTTTCCTTCTTACTTTTTCTGTTAACTGACCACCTTCTTCATAGCCAACGTATCCGGGAGGCGCACCCACGAGACGCGACACGGAGAACTTCTCCATGTACTCACTCATATCGATGCGAACCAAAGAGTCGTCTTTGTCGAAGAGGTAGCTCGCAAGAACTTTTGCAAGCTCGGTCTTACCAACACCGGTGGGCCCGAGGAAGATGAATGAACCGATAGGCTTCTTAGGATCTTTCAAGCCAACGCGTGTACGTTGAATTGCCTTCGTAAGCTTCTTGATCGCCTCTTCCTGGCCGATAACTTTACCGGCGAGCGAGTCGCCCATGCCGAGAAGCTTGTTGCTTTCTTTTTGTGCGATACGATTGGCAGGAATGCCTGTCATCATACCGATCACATCGGCAACGTTATCTTCGGTAACGGTATATTTTTCGGTACGGGTCTTTTCTTCCCAGCGAGCTTTGGCGATGTCGAGCTGTTCGATGAGTTTCTTCTCTTTATCTCTCAACTGAGCAGCTTCTTCATATTTCTGGCTCTTTACAACGCGATTCTTTTCCTTCTTCACTTCTTCGATAGCTTCTTCAAGCTTCACGATGTCTTCGGGAACGTGAATGTTGTTGATGTGAACACGGGCCCCGGCTTCGTCCATGACGTCGATAGCTTTATCCGGGAGGAAGCGGTCGCTGATGTACCTGTCTGAAAGTTTCACGCAGGCTTCAAGAGCTTCCTTGGTATAGTTCACATGGTGGTGATCTTCGTATTTCTCCTTGATGTTGTCCAGGATCTGGATAGTTTCTTCCACGGAAGTGGAATCAACCATCACCATCTGGAAGCGACGAGCGAGAGCGCCGTCCTTCTCGATATACTGCCTGTATTCATCAAGCGTGGTTGCGCCAATGCATTGGATCTCTCCGCGGGCAAGGGCGGGTTTAAACATGTTCGAAGCGTCGAGTGAGCCCGAAGCGCCACCGGCACCCACGATAGTGTGGAGCTCATCGATGAAGAGGATGACGTCGGGAGATTTCTCCAGCTCGTTCATCACAGCTTTCATACGCTCTTCGAACTGACCGCGATACTTGGTACCGGCAACCAACGAAGCGAGGTCGAGTGTTACGACTCTTTTTCCAAAGAGCACGCGCGACACTTTCTTCTGGATGATGCGGAGGGCGAGACCTTCGGCGATGGCTGTTTTACCAACACCGGGTTCACCGATCAGTATCGGGTTATTTTTCTTGCGACGGCTCAGGATCTGAGCTACGCGTTCGATCTCCTTTTCACGACCAACGATCGGGTCGAGCTTGTTCTCTTCCGCGAGCTTGGTAAGATCGCGACCGAAGTTGTCGAGTACCGGAGTACGGGACTTCTCTGTTCCTTTTTTCTCTTTACCAGCTCCGCCCGAACCGCCAGCGCCGGCGTTTCCGAACATCTTCGATGAGTCTTCATCCGGATCGTCTGTATCGGATGATGCCTGAGGATGCTCGTGTTGATATTCGAGCATTTCTTTAACAACATCGTAAGCGACATCGAATTTATTGAGGATCTGAGTTGCCAGGTTATCGGGGTCGCGGAGTATCGACAACAGAAGATGTTCTGTTCCGATAAGCTGCGCCTTGAACACCTTGGCTTCGAGATAAGTGATTTTCAAAACCTTTTCCGAAGCGCGTGTAAGTGGAATTTGCGCCAGACTTTTGATCTGGTGTGTGGCAGTGCCTTTTGAGATCTTTTCGATCTCGGAGCGTAAAGCATCGAGGGGTACGCCGAGCTTCTTGAGTACACCAACCGCCACACCTTCGCCTTCCCTGATCATTCCAAGCAGGAGGTGTTCGGTACCGATGTAATCATGGCCCAGTCGCAACGCTTCCTCCCTGCTCAGTGATATCACTTCTTTAACGCGGTTGGAAAATTTAGCTTCCATATTATCAGCCATAGTATAGGTAAATGTATTGTTTTAAACGTGATAATTCAATTAGGGGACTTACCCTCGGCCCAATTTAGTTTTAGTTCTCCGGGGCCGGGCAGGAGTAACCAAAATAACATTATTAGAATTTTTTTTGTTCTTGCGTGGAGCAAACCTTCGGCGAGGCTACGGCGTGCAAAACAATCGATGGCATTCTAATTACCTGCCCGTTCCCTTGACGATGTTAACACCTCGCCCGCCTGGGGGCCGGTGCAAAACAAAAGGTCGAGCACGCTCAGGTTTTCATCAAAACTGCTGCCAAATACCTGATAATAGGGTGCTGGCCGGTAGAAACCACGGTTTATATACGTATTCCGCGTAGTAATCGACGAACGCATGTCAGAAAAGCCGTCTTTAATGTCCTTTTCATACAAAGACGTCTGGGTAAGTTGCTTCGACCACTTCAATGATTCGAGACAGAATGACAGGACCTGGAGGTTAAGGTCGAAAATGAAAGTTGTACCCGAATAAACAATTTTCTTAAGGTCGTCGGAGTAGTGTTCGAAGTACGGGCTGTTCCGATACGCAGACTCGATCGTTCGCCAGAAAATATTTTGCCACCGTGTGGAGTAGTCGACCTTTACTTCGGAGAAGGGAGTTTTACCATGTTTACCCGTAAGAGGTATCGATAGCATTTCTACACCTTGTGATGTTTTGATATAGCAACGGTTGCGATAGCTCTGTTTAACGTAGTGCTCGTGCTTCTCTAACTCTACTCTATTAAAATCAGAGAGCACGCAGAAGTATTCCAGGGATGGGGCGAAGTGCAGATCAATAAGTAAGATTCTTTTCAATGCAAGTGTCGCGGAGGATACGCGGAGGCGCAAAGGTACGCGGAGAAATGCATTAATATTCAACCCCCTGCGTACCTCTGCCCCTTAGCGTATCCGTTGCGAAACTAAAAAGTAAATTCCCCAAGACCATTTCTTGTAACAATCGGTTCGCCTGAGGTGAAGTCAACAATTGTAGAGGGAATGTTGCCACCGATGCCGCTGTCTATAATTATATCCACTTTGTTCTTTAGGTCCTCATAGATCTCTTCCGGATCTGTTGTATATGTTTTGATCTCGTCATCGTCTTTAATAGACGAGGTGATGATCGGGTTACCGAGTTCCTTTACGATAGCGAGTGGCACTGTATGGTTTGGTATACGAATGCCGACGGTCTTCTTATCGATCTTATTGGTGGCTTCGAAGATGTAGGTGAAGGGACCGGGCAGTGTTCGTCGCAATATTTTGTACTCTGGATTTTCAATTCGTCGTACGTAGTTGGCAACCTCGCTGATGTCGTGACAAATAAAAGACAGGTTTAACTTATGTGGCTTGATCTGTTTTACCTGGCAGAGTCGCTCGATAGCGCGTCGGTTCAACAGGCTGCAGCCCAACCCGTAGATGGTGTCGGTGGGATAAACGATGAGACCTCCCGCTCTAAGAATTTCCACGACCTTGAGAATCTTTCGAGGTTCAGGATTGACAGGATGGATCTTCAATAGTTCGGCAGCCATAATCGATTAACAAAATAAACTAAATTTGTGGTTCCGATTTTTTTAAGATGGCCCGGAAACAACAGACAGTAAGCAAAACAAGGCTCGCGTTTTACATAATCGCATCGACCCTCCTCATCACATTTACATTTTATGGATACCAGATCTGTTTTACTCCGAACATACTCGTTGAGAAAGACAGTCGCGTTTTCAAAATAGAGAGGGGAACAACATATCGACAAGTACAGGAGAATCTTTACAACCAAGGCATTGTGAACGACGCAGTGTCGTTCAGTTTTATCGCCCGACTGAAGGACTACGATAAGCGAGTACACCCGGGACAATTCGCGCTTCAAAGCAACATGACCAACCTACAGGCTCTTGAAGTGTTGATGGGTAACGACCAGGTGCCCGTACGAGTAACATTCAACAACGTACGGCTGATATCGGAACTGGGTCCACGCATTACAAAGAACACTTCGATTACACCGGTGGAATTCGATGATGCGGTAGACCGCTTCGTTAAAAACAACACCGAGGGTTTCACGCACGAGAGTGTTCTCTGCATGTTTATCCCCAATACTTATGAAGTGTATTTCAACATTACCGCCGACGAACTCGTGGAGCGAATGCACGACGAGTATATGAGGTTCTGGAACGACGAAAGGAAACAAAAGGCAGAAGAAATCGGTCTGACCCCTATCGAGGTGGGAATTCTTGCATCGATCGTTCGTGCAGAAGCTTCGAAAGAGGAGGAGGCGCCGATCATTGCGGGACTCTATTTAAACAGGCTTAGGAAAGACATCCCGCTGCAGGCCGATCCTACGTTGGTGTTTGCCGTGGGGGACTTCACTTTGAAACGCGTTCTGAACGTTCATAAAGAAGTGGATTCACCATACAATACTTATACACATACCGGTTTGCCACCCGGTCCGATCAATATGCCCGGGATTTCTTTCATAGACGCGGTGCTCAACGCCCAAAAACACAATTATATATATATGTGTGCGAAAGAGGATTTCTCCGGGGCCCATAACTTCGCCTCCAACCTCACGGAACACAGCAGAAACGCCGCAAAATACCAGCGTGCACTATCTATCGAAATCAAAAAGGGCGAAGCTCGCCGTCGCGAAGACGCTAAGGCGAGCGAAGCCGAACGTCGCAAGCAGAAGAAGCAAAAACCATAATGTACAGATCAGAAACCCACATTCGCGTTCGTTATGGTGAGACCGACCAGATGGGTTACGTCTACTATGGCAACTACGGAATGTACTACGAGGTAGCGAGGGTGGAGAGTCTGAGACAGCTCGGGATGACTTACAAAGAGATGGAAAGCATGGGCGTGATGATGCCCGTAATCGAAAATCATACGAAGTTCCTCGCGCCGGCGCTTTACGACGACCTGTTACGCATTGTGACGACGATTCGTGAAAAACCTGGTGTACGAATTAAATTTGAATACGAGATTTACAACGAAGCCGACAAGCTGATCAACCAGGGCGATACACTGCTTGTGTTTGTGGATAAGAAGACGGGAAGACCACGCAAGCCTCCTGAAAAGTTTGAACAGATGCTCGAGCCATTCTTTCGAAGAGCATGAAGTACTCCGTCCGCAAAAGGATTTTGACGGTCCCCTCGGCACGAACATTCCGTTCGTGGATGAAGAAGATAACCTTTAAGCGATTCGGAAATCTCTCACTGTACAAGTTCACAAAGATCTTCCTGCATAACATTCATGAAGACGAGATCTTCGACAGGGCGAATAGTGTTGCCTACAATTTCATCCTCGCAATATTTCCCACGATCATATTCCTGTTTACGTTGATACCGTACGTAACGGTTTACTTCCCGGAGATCTCCAATGAAAGCATTATTGAGTTTATCGGCGACTTCGCTCCCGAGAACATGACGCAGGTGATCTCGGGAACGGTGCTGGATATTGTGAACAATCAGCGCGGAGGGCTATTGACATTCGGTTTCGTGCTTGCACTGTGGCTGGCAACGAATGGAATGGCCGGACTGATGAGAGCATTCAACGCTTGTTACCGAACTGTTGACCGCAGGAATTTCTTCAGGGCACGGTTAACCGCTACCGGATTGACTCTCATGTTGTCGATTGTTGTCTTCATGGCCATTCTGTTGTTGGTGGTGGGCCAGATCGTGATCAACTACTTTACGACACACGTACATGATCTTGCGAAGCTGAACCTCGATGACCTGTCGATCTATTTCATTCTGATGCTTCGTTTCCTGGTGATCTTTATTGTGTTCTTTATCGCCATATCGTGTATCTATTACTTTGGGCCGGCAGTCCATTACAACTGGAATTTCTTTTCGGTGGGTTCGCTGCTCGCGGCGCTGGCGTGTATTGGTATTACGTACGGGTTCTCATACTACGTTGCTAACTTCGGCAGTTATAATAAAGTGTATGGATCCATCGGCACCTTGATAGCCTTGATGGTTTGGATACAATTGATGACCATGGTATTGCTGTTCGGCTACGAGGTGAATGCCAGCTTACACTATGGTACGAAGGTGGAGGCGATCAACGCACAATTGAAATCAAAACGAGCCCAGAAGGCTTCGAGATAGACTTTTTTGTTTCATGTAACATCTCCAGGGTATGCTTCGAAACTACTTCGTGATCGCTTTGCGAAATCTGGCAAAATCGCCGGGTCTTAGCTCTATTAAGATAGTCGGCCTCAGCATAGGCGTGTGCGGATGTGTGATCGTCTTCCTGCTGGCAAGGCTCGAGCTGAGCTTCGATCGATATCACACCAAAGGCGAGAATATTTACCGAACGTACGCCCAGTTCCAGGGTGTATGGGAAGGCAAGAATCACGCAGTTCCACTTCCGTTTCCGTCGGCATTCAGAGAACGTGCAGTTGGCGTCGAAGCAGTAGCACATGTTATCACCGACTCCGACGATGTGACCATAAGCGAAGGAGGCACGGAGAAGAAATTTCCGAAGCCGAATAATATGGCCTTCGTTGATAGCAATTACTTCAAGGTATTTCTCGATCACAAATGGATTGTGGGCAACCCGGATGTACTGAGTACTCCGAACATGCTTGTACTTACCGAGAGCAAAGCAAAAAAATATTTTGGTGACAACGATGCTACGACTGCTGTAGGTAAACGAGTGATCTACCAGGACTCCCTCGAGGTAACCGTAGTCGGCATTATTGCAGACCCACCGGGAAATACCGACTTCGATTTTACCGACCTGATCTCGCTGAGCACCACGCAGAGCGGGTGGCTGAAAAAGGAATATGACTTCACTGACTGGGGTAGTATTAACAGTTCGTGGATGTGCATGATGCGACTGACGGAAGGAACATCGAAGGCGAATGTGGAAGAGCTGCTGGAGAAAATGGGAAAAGAGCGTGAAGATGAGGAGTCTAAAGAACATAAGGTCACCACAACTACGCACTATAAGATACAGCCATTGAGTGACGTTCATTTCAATACTGAACTCGGTACGTGGGACGACGGTCGCTCGAGCACATCGATCGGCACTATCGAAGCCCTCGTGGCTATTGCCTTATTGTTGTTGCTGGTGGCAGTTATCAATTTTGTGAACCTCGAAACAGCGCAGGCCATGCGTCGCGCGCGGGAAGTGGGCTTACGCAAGGCAATGGGCGGAACGAGAGCAAGTCTCATTACTTTCTTCGTTGCCGAAAGTTTTATAGTAACGTTCATTGCAGTTGTCTTGGCGTTGCCGCTCACCAGGCTTAGTATGATCTTCTTCAGTGAATTCCTTCCGGGGGATCTTACCCTCGACCTTACGAATCCGCTGCTGTGGCTGTTTGTTGTCGGCTTGACAATTGTTGTAGCAATACTGTCTGGTATTTACCCGGCACTCGTGCTTTCGTCCTATCAACCTGTTGTTGCACTAAAGGCCAGTCGCTCCGCCGATCGTTCGGGCTCGGCGTGGCTTCGCAAGATCCTTACAGTATTTCAGTTCACATTTTCACAAGCGCTGATCGCCGGAGCGATGATCATCGGATTGCAAATAGCATGGATGTTGAATAAGGACCTTGGCTATACGCGCGATGCTATCCTGTCGGTGAAGCCGCCATGGTGGGAAAAGGATTCAAAAACGTTGCTCTTGAGAAATGAACTCGAGAACCTTTCGACAATCGACATGATCGGCCAGAGCTCGAAACCACCGGCATCTGATGGATTTAGTTCAACCACGCTTACCTATAACAACGGAAAGGAAGAGATACCTGTCAGCATTAACGTTACGGATGGCGATACATCGTACATCCACATTTTTGGATTACATCTGATTGCCGGCCGCAATATTCAACCTGTCGACAGCCTTAATGAGATCCTGGTCAACGAAACCTATTGTAAAAAAATCGGAGTTGAACCTATCGATATGATCGGCAAGGATGTGAAGCGTGGAAATGGAAAGGTATTCAATGTCGTGGGTGTTCTAAAAGATTTTCATCATGCGTCGTTACACAGGGCAATCGAGCCGTGGTACTATAGATACAGCCCGAACTCGCCGGTAATTTCGGTGCGTCTTGCTAACGGAACGAATGCGCAAGTGGCCATTGACCAAATAAAGGATGCGAGTAAACGTGTTTATGGCGAAAGCGAGGTGTCGGTTAAGTTCATGGATGAAACGGTGCAAAAGTATTATGAGAGCGAAAGAAAGATCTCAAAGCTTACTAATACGGCAACGGGACTTGCGATCTTCATCTCATGTCTCGGTTTGCTGGGACTTGCTTCGTTCACGGCCATTCAAAGAACCAAAGAGATCGGTATCCGGAAGGTATTGGGGGCATCGGTAAGCAGTATCGTTACGCTGCTTTCGCGCGAATTCATATTGCTCGTCGTTATTTCTTTTGCGATCGCAGTGCCGATAGCATGGTATGCCGGCGATCAATGGCTGAGCACATTCCCGTACCGCATGGATCTTGCTATCTGGATATTCCTGGCAGCCGGCACGATCTCGGTGATCGTCGCAGTGATCACGGTAGGATTCCAGGCCTTCAAGGCGGCGATCGTCAACCCGGTCGATTCTTTGAGGTACGAGTAGGCAGGCTTATTTTTTCCTGGTGAATAAATAGTCGATCGACTTTCCGTCGCCGGAGATAGTCGCTTTCAGATCATTACCATTGAGCTCGTAAGCAATCTTCTTCGGGAAGTCGTGTTTTGGATTTTCGCAGACAATATTTTTTTCAGTTGCTGTAGTGATATCGAACCAGACCTCACCTTTGTTTTCCGGCACATCGGCCACGTAAAACAATTTTCCATCTTTCGCAACGATCCTGATCTTCTCCACGAAAGTTGTATCGCTTCCCTTCAAGTTGATACCATAGCCGGCTAGCTCAGTGGAACTCTTCTTCGTCCAGACTTCAACGCCGGTGCGGCCAGGCTTTGCATTGGTGCGATCCCACGTGCCCGTCAGCCATTCTACTTTACTGATGTCGTTTTGTGCATATGCATTTGCACACGTCACGATCATTGCAGCTATAATTATATTCTTCATTCTTTTTTTTCTTCAAACCTAACAGGCGCGATTCATCTCGTATTGTACAAACCCGAACAGCTACTTCTTCTTCAAAAAAAAATTTGCGAGCGTCTTTTCGGCAAAAATATATTCGCTCGGGTCTTCTCCTGTGAAGGCCTTGAAGTTTCTTATAAAATGCGACTGATCGTAATAGCCGGCTTCATAAACGATCTGTGCCCAATCCGGCTTTCCCTCCTTGATCACTCCAAAGATGTAGCTGAACCGAATTATCCTTGCGAAGAATTTTGGCGACAACCCGACATACTTTTGAAACAACTGTTGCAAGTATCTTTCGCCTATCGAAAGCTCCTGGCAGATCTCGGTTACGGAGATCATTCCCTTCTTCGCAAAGATCATCTCGACGGCCCTATCGGCAGGGTGGTCGTTCGGATAATTTTCACAGAGCCTGCTAAAGAACTGATCGGCATTATGAAAGTCAATTTCTATATCAAGGTCGATCACTTTGTCGACGATCGATCTCATTGGCATGCCAAACAGGTGAGTCAGTGCTGTCGGCTTTAGCTTGATCCCGAAGATTTCGGTAGCACCGGAATTCTCTAAATAGAAATATTTACTGATCTGGCCCGCGAGGAGCCGCGTCCCTTGCGTCTTCCAGCCTCCGTCTAGATTGATACGGTAATGATCGCCAAAATGAAATATGATCTCCGTAAAACCATCCGGTATGATCTTCTGCTTTTGAGGCTTCGTATCGTCGTCTTTCACCGTCCAGTAACATTCAACGGCCTTTGCGGCAGCGCCAGTGGGTTCGATGCGGCGGAATTCCATTTTGGTGTTAGTGCTACATACAAAAGAAGAAAATCTTCCGTTAACTTTATTGCGATGAAAACCCCTTCATTACTGTTCGCCCTCACGATCTGCCGTATTTCCTTGTTCGCTCAACCTGAAGGCGACACGCTTGGAAACATTTACGACGATCTCTACAAGCGAAACAAGGGTATTATCGGTTTGCACAGCGGCAGGAAAATCGAGGGCTATCTCGATTATAATGCCTACACGTCGTCGCTCAAACTCATCTCCGATAAAGGCACCGAGTACCTTTATGCACCCAACGATGTAACACATTTCGAATATACCGATGAGACCACCGGTGTAAAGAGAACTTTCATCACATGCAACGTCACGTTCAGCAACGAGAAGGAGAATGGTCCTCGTTTTCTCGAAGTCCTTCATAAGACGAACGACATCATGTGCCTCAATCTCAAACTGCCCATGGTGGTTGAGCGAAGAACACCCGATCCTGTCAGAGCCATGAATCGCCGAGCCATGATCGGCGGCGGTGCCCTCGGTGCTCCGTCCGACTACCAGGTGAACCGCGACAGGCTTGTTATGGAGAGCGTTGATATTCTTTACTTCATGAAGCAAGACAGTCTCTTTCCCTATGTCGTTCGCAGGAGTAAGGAAGTAGAAGACCTATCGGGCAAGTCACTCACGGGTGGTCGTAAAAGATCTTCGGTGGATGTGATCGATCGCGAGCTGCCCGAATACCTGATGGGCAGTAAGTTCGAAGCCGTGAAAAAATTCGCGTCAAAGCAAAGGCTTGATTGGACCAATAAAGAAGAGTTGGTCCAGATAATGGAATACTTCGCAAAGATCAAGTAATAACGCTGTGGAAATTGACGTAGCTGTAAAGCTGATCGAGCGTGGGATCTTAAGAGATAAGGTACAACGCTGGGCGGATCTTGGTGCGGGGAGCGGGTTGTTCACAAAGGCGCTCTCGAAAATTTTGCCGGCCGGAAGCTCCATCCTGGCGGTCGACAAGAAAATTTCAAGCATCACGGTCGACAAACACATAAATCTCCAAACAAAGAACGCCGACTTTCTCTCTATTGATCTCGGGGATCGTGATGGCATCCTCATGGCCAACTCGCTTCATTACGTTAAAGACCAGCAGGAATTCCTGAAGAAGGTAAAAGCTGAACGTTTGATCCTGGTGGAGTACGACACCGACAAAGGCAATCAATGGGTTCCTTACCCGATAAGCTTCAAAAAGTTGAGATCGATTTATCCTTCAGCAGAGCTCATCGGCCAGACGAGCTCTGCCTATCAAAAGGATGGGATCTATTCGGCACTGTTGTTATTCTGAACGCAGGCTTTTAACCGGGTTTGCTTTTGCGGCGCGAATGGCCTGGTAACTTACCGTGATCAGCGTAAGCAAAACGGCGCCAATAGTAGCTGCGATAAAGATCCATGCGGGAAGCGGCGTGGCATAGCTGAATTGTGAAAGCCATTGCTTCATGAACATCCACGCGATGGGAATAGCTAACGCGCAAGAGATCGTAACCAGGAGAACGAAGTCCCTCGAGAGCAAACTCCATAAGTTAAACACCGATGCGCCCGACACCTTTCGGATGCCGATCTCGCGCGTGCGCTGTTGAGCGGTGAACGATGCCAGTCCGAACAGGCCGAGGCAGCTGATAACAATGGCGAACAACGTGAAGGCTAATGCGAGGCCTGCAATCCTCCTTTCTTTGTTGAACTTGCGCTCGAATTCCAGGTCGGCGAATTGTGCTTCGAACGTAACGGCCGGCCTGAATTTTTTGAACACGGGTTCGATAAGCGCAAGGTTTTCCGCGGCGCTTCGCGTCGGATCCAATTTCATGGTAATGATGTTGGCGCGGTAGCTGATCATGTGCACCAGCGGGATCATCGGCGTGTAAGGCGATTCGGTGAGCATGTTCCGCATGACACCAATGACCGTGAAAGGCATGAAGTTGAACTTCACCGTTTTTCCCACCGGATCTTTTAACCCCATGTATTCGACAGCTGCCTCGTTGAGGATCATTGCGGCGGTGTCGCTCGCGAACTCGCGTGAGAATCCACGACCATCAATGATCTCGACACCGATCGTTTTGCCGTAGTCGTGCGACTGCCAGACGACGCCGAAGTTGGGTATCGTAGCCGGGTCTTTGCCCTCCCAATCGAAGTCGGATTGATATGAATAGATGTTTGTTGTAGGGCTCGACGATTTACCCATGTTCAAGACGGCGCCGGTATTCATCAGTTCTTCACGCAAAGCATCGTAGATGTTTGGATTGCGCGCTGTTTCAATAAACGGATAGCCATAGGTTGTAACGAGTCCATCTTTATCGTAACCGATCGGCCTGTTGTGCGCATATTTTATTTGCTCGTACACGGTTATCGTACCGACGACTAAAGTCACCGAGACAATGAATTGGACCACGACAAGTGTCTTCCTGGAAAATCCGGAGAACCAGCCGAGGCGGAATGTTCCTTTCAGGATGCTTACGGTATTGAACGACGACAATAGGAACGCGGGGTAGCTTCCGGCAATGAGGCCCGTGATCAATACGAAAGAGACGGCGATGAGCCACAGCACGGGATTGTCGAATGGAATTTGAATAGTCTTGCCCGTCCATTCGTTGAATTTACCGAGCGAGAGCAGCACGATGCCGATGGCGATCACGAAAGCGATCGTTACGATGATGATCGATTCGACCAGGAATTGAAGGATCAGTTGCCCGCGATAAGAACCGATCGTTTTACGAAGGCCGATCTCCTTAGCACGACTTTCGGACCTCGCGGTACTAAGGTTCATGAAGTTGATGCAGGCAAGTAGGAGCACGAAGACACCGATAGTGCCGAAGAGCCAGACGAAGGTAATGTCGCCGCCCACGTTAACGCCATTTTCGTAGACGCTATAGAGATGCCAGCGACTCATTGGCTGGAGGAACAATTGAGGTTTCGAGTCGGCGTGCTCGGCATTCTTCATGACGACATCGCGAATACGTTCGGAAGATTCTTCGAGGCTTACGTTTTCGCGTAACGAGACGAATGTTTGGTAAGAATAGTCGCCCCAATGTGTGAGGGCCCTGGGGTTATTAATGTACTCCGACATATAGATCTGCATATTGGCGAGCCATTGCGGAGTAGCGAAGTAATTATTGCTGGGAAGATCTTCGTAGACGCCTGCGATTACCACGGGGTGGTTGAGGTCTATGTTCAGATCTTTGCCGATAGGGTCGTCGTTGCCGAAGAATGTTTTTGCAAGCGATTCATTGACCACGATGCTGTGTGGATCTTTCAGCGCGTCGAGGTTGCCACGTACCATTTTTAGTGAGGCCAGTTTCAGGAACTCCGGGTCGACGAACATTCCTTCTCTTGTGAACTTGTCTTCGCCGCGCGACAGGAAATGGTTGTAGCTCCAGCTTGCTACGGAAACATATTCGAAGTCGGAAAATTGTGTGCGCAGTTCGCCGGCGAGGGGGAATGGGAGTGACCATTGCGAGTCGATCCGGCCGTTGAAGTTATGGTTCACCCAGACACGGGCGATTCGGTTGTAGTTGGCGTGATACTTATTGTACGACAGTTCGTCGAAGATCCAGAGGCCGATGAGCATGACGACGGCGAGTCCGGCGGCGAGTCCGCCGATGTTGATGAATGAATAGCCTTTGTGGCGGAGCATGTTTCTCCAGCCGATGCGAGCGTAGCTTTTGATCATACCGTAGTTGTTTAGTTGGTTGATCCCTTCTGCCTTTATCATGGAGGGGCGGAAGAGGAGAATGATGTCGAGGATGAAGCGGAGGTTGGCGGATGTGCGGCCGATTGTTTGGAGGCGTTCGTTGTAGAGTTCCACGAGGTCGCCTTCGATGTATGTGGCCAGGTCGGGGCGACAGTACCATCGGAAGAATTGGAGGGCGAGGCGTGGAGGGCTGTTCTTCACAAATAATTATTTCCTAAATGTAGTATTTACAAGTCAACGAAAAAAGTCCGGGAATGTTCGGGTGGTTTGTAACCCAAACTATATTAGCATCGTTATGTGGAGAAGGGGGTGATTTTTAAAGTAGCACGACTTAGTGATGCCATGACTTTCAAAGATCGTTCCGTTTTGAAAAAACTATCGGAAACCCTTACGTCAAAACTTGAAAAAAACCTTTCAAATAAACCGTAAAACGCCATGGAGGAAGAAAAAACGCTGACCCCGCTGGAGAGCATGGAGGTTATCGTGAAAGCCATTTCACGAACGAAAGACAACATAAGGGCAAACAGCTTTTACTTCCTCCTGTGGGGTTGGCTGATCGCGATCGCCAGCTTCGCGTTCTTTGTGCTGAGCGTGTTTTTCCATTTCAGACTTCACTTCGTTCCATTCCCGATACTCGCTACGCTGGGTGGTATCGTTACAATAGCGCACTATTCGAAAAAAAGGGTGGTCGCAACCGAATCTTACGTGTCGCATTTCTTGAAATGCCTTTGGATTGCATTGGGCATCTCATTTCTTATCGTGGTGTTCATTAACGTAAGCCGTGGACAAGCACCATTCACTTACACATTATTACTCGCTGGCATCGGCACGCTATGTTCGGGAATGGTCATGAAATTCAGACCACTGATATTCGGAGGCGTTGTTTTCATGGTCGCAACGCTCGTGAGCGTGTATGTGGCAACTGAATACAAGTCTCTTTTGCAGGGTATCGCGGTTGTTGCCGGGTACCTGGTACCTGGCTACTTATTAAAAAATGCGGAGGACTAATGCCAGAGAGGTACGAGTCGCTTGATCCATTGTTGAGCACGCCCGTGCGGCTGGCCATCATGTCGATACTGATGAAGGTAAAGCAGGCGGGATTTCAGACACTGATGGATGGGACGGAAACTACGCAGGGGAACATGAGTCAGCAACTGAAGAAGCTGGCCGAAGCCGGGTATATCAAGATTGAGAAGACTTATCGGGACAATTATCCGCATACGGTCTGCATGATCACTCCGAAAGGGAAGAAGGCGTTTGAGAAGTACGTCGAAGACGTGAAAAAGTACTTGAATTTATAGCGGGCAACGCGAAACGAACAACGAAAAACGAACAACGAACAACGAATTTATGACTGCTGCTTTAGAGAGGAAGATCATTCGTTGGATGCACATCATCTTGAGCATTCCTGTGGTCGGATATATTTACGGCCCGGTGTCGCAGATACCGATTGCAACGATGTGGGTGAAGTACTTTTTCTTCCCAATCATCGTGATTTCCGGGCTTTGGATGTGGAAAGGGCACGTGGTAAAAAAGTGGTTTAGGGCCACCTTGTATCACTGATTACTTTATTCCGTACCTTTGTCAGCGCGAAGAGTTTTCCACTTCGCAAAACAAATGGCCGACTCAGTAAACAAGAAAGAACAGCAAAAGAAAAAGCAGCAGCAAAAGAAAGATAAAGAGCAGCGAAAGGCTGAACGGAAAGCCAATTCCAAGGGTCAGTCGTTCGAAGACATGATCGCTTACGTGGATGAAAACGGTAACCTAACATCCACCCCACCGGATCCCCTCAAGAAAAAAGTCGTCAACGAGAACGACATCGTTCTCGGTTCGAGAAACACCGGCAGCGTCGAAAGCGCACGCCAACGAACCGGACGGATCACAAACTTCAACCAATCGAAAGGTTACGGGTTTATCAGGGACGCCAATAGCCGTGAAAGCATATTCGTTCACGTGAATTCACTAAGCTTCGAACCTCGCGAAAACGATGAGGTGTCTTTCGAAGTCATGGAAGGGCCCAAAGGGCTCAGTGCCATGAACGTGAAGAAGATATAAATAAAAAAACCCTGCCCTTTAACCACATGGTGTGGGTTTAGGCCAGGGTTTTTCATTTAAGCTAATCGATCACCACCTGCTGCGCGAGTTGTTATACCCGTTGCGCGACGATGATGTTGATTCGGTCTTGGGACGTGCCTCCGTAACAACCAATTCCTTTCCTAAGAAATTATAGCCATTGAGATTCTGGAGTGCTTCCTTCGCGGCAGCATCGTCCGATATCTCAACGAAACCGAAACCGCGACTGCGCTGAGTCACTTTGTCGGTAATGATCTTGCATGACGACACATCGCCATACTTTTCGAATAATTCCCTTAATTCATCCTCAGAAGCTTTGAAAGGAACGTTTGCAACATAAATGTTCATGTTTTTGAAAAAATAAAAATGTTAATAATGCGATCAGCTCCAGCACGCCTTATGCATCAGGTGTGGTGATTATGATCAATAAAATTGAGGAGAGAATTAAGAAACCCCGAAATCGTGGGAAGTCAGCAGGTAAGTTAAAAGGTCCGCAATTGCTGGGTCAAAGGTAACACCAAATTAATTGCGGACCTATTTAATGAAGATTAATGCGTTTTGATACGTTTTAATGCGTATAAGTACGTATTAATACTCATTTGTACTTGTTTTCATCCAATCTGAAGAACCTGACTGCATTATTAAAGAAGATATCTCTCTTCTGTTCTTCCGACAGGTAATTGGCATTTTCGATAACACCGATCGATGTCTCGATCAGTTCAGGCCAGATCATGTGATCGGTACCGTAAAGAATTCTCTTACCGAAACCAGCCTGCACCAGGCGTTGCAGGTACGCATGGATCTCTTCGAGCGGGTAGCTCCATATAAACCCGGCGAGATCAACATACACATAAGCATTTGCACCCATTAACGCGATCATCTCGTCGGCCATCGGATAACCTGCGTGCATTACCCAGATCTTAAGTTTCGGATGACGGGCAAGAACATCTTCCAACAAAAAAGGACGTCCAAGCGAGGCCCTGTACATAGGTGAAGAGATGTTGGCCATGCCATTGCCACCGGTTCCCATGTGAATACCAACAGGTATGTTATGTTTCTCCGCCGCCGCGAAGTATGCATCAAGCGACATATCGCTGGGTGAAAGTCCACCGTATTGCGGAGCAACCTCGCCCATCACTTTGTAAAAGCCGGATGTGAGCGAATCTTCAAACGCTTTGGGGGTCATCTCGGAAGAGTTGCTGATGCCAAGGCTCGGTATCACCCGTCCTGGCATAGCCTTTTGCCATTTGCGAATGATGCCTGCATCGCCCGAAGCAACGATCGTCATGTTGAGCCGCTTCATGGTTGCAACGAGCCCGTCCTGGAATTCCTGGTCGCTCTTTGCTGCCTTCAGCGGATGAGCACAGTCGGTATTCAGGAATGTGGGCGGACCTTGAATGGGATCGCCGCCCGGCATGTTCTTCAGGAACCACGGGCACATGTCGCCAGCAAAAGCAGGGTTCATTTTCATGGCGTGCACGTGCACGTCGATAATCGGGAGATGTTTCTTTGCCTGTGCAGGTTGATGCGGCTGTTGTGCATGGGCCGCCGCAAGCACAAGGCTCAATAAGATTGTAAAAAAGGATTTCATGAGGTTCAATTTTAATAAATATAATGTGTATTTCTTACGCAATGAAATCCGCCTCCGAAATCGAAGAATTTAGCGATATTAACGCTCAAATAATTGTTCGAATGAAATATCGATTTATACTGATTGCATTGCTGGTAACAGCGTGCACTCGTCTCACAGCACAAGACACGAAGGCACTTGAAGGTCGTTGGGATCTTGTTGTTTCAAAAGATGGTAAAGAACTTCCATCATGGCTCGAAGTTGAGCACTCGGGGAACCATACTTTGATCGGCCGTTTCGTATATGCTTTCGGAAGCGCACGCCCGATATCTGAAGTAAAATACAAAGACGGTAAGTTCAGCTTCTCTATTCCTCCGCAATGGGAACAGGGCGACAGGAATATGGACTTCGAGGGAACACTCGAAGGCAGTGGCATCAAAGGAACAATGATCTACACCGACGGCAAATCATATTCCTTCACAGGCACCAAGGCTCCGTTGTTGAAACGCGATAAAGAACCTACATGGGATAAAGCGGTGCCATTGTTCAACGGCAAAGACACAAAAGGATGGCATACAGAAGGAGAGAACCAATGGATTGTGGAGAACGGGATATTGAAAAGTCCCAAGAGCGGTTCGAATCTTTTATCGGATGGAAAGTATAACGACTTCAAGATTCATGTTGAGTTCCGCGTTCCCAAAGGAAGCAACAGCGGACTTTACCTGCGCGGACGATATGAAGTGCAGATCGAAGACGACAAGGGCAAAGAACCCGATAGTCATTTGTTTGCAGGTATCTATGGTTTCTTAACGCCTAACGAGATGGCAGCAAAAGATGCTTCGGAGTGGCAGACGTACGATGTGACGCTGGTTGGAAGGACCGTGACTGTAGTCGCTAATGGTAAGTCGGTGATCACGGCGCAATTAATTCCTGGAATTACCGGCGGCGCGATCGACAGCAAGGAAGGCGAACCCGGCCCCATCATGATACAGGGCGATCATGGTCCGATAGAATTCAGGAACATTACAATCACTCCGGCGAAGTAAACAATGCTGATCGTCGACAACCCATTTGAAATTTACATTGGTATTGTCGCGCTCGTTTGTACGGCGGCCGGCCTGTGGATAACAACACAGGTCGGCCGTTGGAAGACGGTTAGATCTGAAGATAATATAGAAGACCTTGGTCTCACCACGCGGGAACAGGAAGTGTTGCATCTTTTGGTGCAAGGGTTGAGCAATGCGGAGATCGCAGAGAAATTATTTCTATCGTTGAGCACGGTGAAGACCCACGTGTCGAATCTTTTCGTGAAGATGGGTGTGAAAAACAGGACGCAGGCGCTCGAAAAGGCCTCACACTTTAGTCGGAAAGCTTAAAAAATCCAATTTTGATACTTAAGTATGAAGGCCGCAGCGGTGGCGCGGGATAGGTTTGTCGAAATTTTTAAAAGATGAAAAGGAACGTATTGATTTTTGGGTTGGTGCTCGGTTCGATACTCGCGGGCCACGCGCTTTACATGGTGAACATCGTTTACCACAATCCTTCGTTCGAGGGAAATGATGTTGTTGGTTACGCGGCGATGGTGATCGTTTTTTCGTTGACGTTTTTCGGGATCTGGAATTATCGCAATAAGGACCTCGGTGGGGTGATCACGCTTGGGAAGGCGTTCAAGACCGGCGCACTGATCGCGCTGTTGGGTTCGACGATCTACGTGGTGACGTGGTTGTTCTATTATTACCTGGTGGTTCCAGACTTTGTGGATAAGTACGCGGAGCATGTTGTGCTGATGGCGGAGAAACACGGGGCGGGTGCTACGGAAATAGCGACGAAGAAGCAGGAGATGGATGACTTCAAGGAGATGTATAAGAATCCAATTTTTGTTGTGTTGATCTCATATATGGAGGTGTTGCCGGTGGGATTAATAGTGGCGTTCGTAAGCTCGTTGGTATTGAAGAGGAAAGTTCAGAGTTAAATTAATGACTGGCTGAAGCTCCTGTCATACCGTTGTCACCTCCCAGGGTTTGATTTGAGAAAAAACCACCATGGACAAACTCGATCTAACTAAAGTTGACAAGGTTTATTTCACAGCTAAGAAAGAACCACATGTTGTAAGCATCGGCCCGGCACAGTACCTGTCGATTTGTGGGAAGGGCGATCCGTCGGGTAAAGATTTCACGGATCATATTGGAGCGTTGTATCCCGTTGCCTATGCGATCAAGTTCGCGTTCAAGGAAAAGAAAAAGGACTTTGTTGTATCGAAGCTCGAAGGGCTTTGGTGGTACGACGAGAAGAAGTTTCCCAATAAAAAAATGGACAGCGCAGTGGCCGATGTTCCGCGCAGTGAATGGCAGTACCGATTGTTGATAAGGATGCCTGCGTTTGTTACGGAAAAGGATGTCGAGACCGCTTCGAAGAAGGTGGCCGATCAAAAGCAGCTCGAGTTGGCGAAGTCGATCGGATTCTTCGAGATGACGGAAGGCAAATGTATACAGATGATGCACATCGGGCCGTTTTCGACGGAGCCCGACTCACTGAAGAGGCTGATGGATTTTAGCGAGCAGAACTCTTTTGAAAGGAATGGCCTTCATCATGAGATTTATTTGTCCGATTTTCGTAGGGTAGAGCCGTCTAAGTTAAAAACCATTTTACGAGAGCCGGTAAAATAGAATTTTCGAAAAATGAATCCCTTCGCCTCTTTCGGATTGCCGCCGGAGATTGCACAGATGCTTTCGGAACAATTTGCTGTGAAGAGGACATTGAAGTCGGGCCAGTACTTTTTGAAGGAAGGGAAGATCTGCAATGAGATCGGGATCGTTACGAAGGGAATGTGTCGTCACTATTATAAAACAAAAAATGGTGATGTAACGAGATGGGTGGCGCTTACCGGAACATTCGTTACATCGCTGAGAAGTTTCATCAACCAGGTACCGGCCGTCGAGAACATCCAGGCGATGCAAGGCAGTGAGGTTATTGTTATGCCGCGTGCAAACTGGCTCTCGGTTTATGAAAAAAGTGAGGCTATAAGAACCTTCTGGACGAAAACGATCGAAGAGAATTACATTGGCATGGAGGAGCGCGTGTTCAATCTGATAGCGAAGTCGGCGGAGGAGAGATACTATTGGATGATCGAGAATCAGCCTCGTTTGATACAGGAAGTTCCCGATAAATACCTGGCCTCGATGCTGGGCACTCATCCGAGGCACCTGAGCAGGATAAGGGCAATGCGGAAATAGACAAATGTCGTCGTCGGCGAAAATGGTTTGCTCGTTCAGAGAAGCAAAACCGACAAGCCATGAAAACATTATATCTTATTTGTATTGCGCTGATCTCTGGATCTGTCGCCACAGCACAGAGGTCACAGGAGGTAAGCGTTGTATTCGGACTAAATCAGCCGATCGTAACACAGGGATTCAACTTCGAAGTAAACTGGTGGACGAAGAAATTTGTGGTTGATTACTCACATGGGTTTGGACTCAAGTTTCGCGACGACCTGGTGACGTCGTCGGCTCGTGATCAGAGACTGGCTTTTAATATCACGCATTCGTTGGGAATTGGATTTGGATACAGGTTTACAGAAAGTTTTAACCTTCGCATCGAGCCGAAGATCCATGTGTGGGAGATGTACTATGATGACCAGTTCAAAACAAGTTCGGGAAAGATAAAGACCTACAACACATATACGCTGGGATTGGGTGCTTACTATCGATGGACCCCATTTGCGACACGCGATGGAGCGATCCGCGGGCTAACGATATCACCGAGTGCGCGTTGGTGGCCGAACGTTGGGACGTCGTTGAAGAATAATGAGCTTGTGTACCAAAATGTGAAGACTGGTCGTGAAGAAGTTCACAAAGCGAACAATATTGGTGTGGCGAATACGCCGTTCTTCGTGAATGTGAGTGTTGGATACACGTTTGGAATGAAGAAAAACATTTAGAAAGTCATGACTGCGAAAGAAGCTTTGTCAAACCTTAAATCTCTCGCCAATGAGAAGATGTTCAAGCAGAACGTAAAGAACGGCGCCGGAAAAAATCAGTTCGGGGTGAAACTCGGCGACATCCGCGCTCTTGCTCTTAAGATAAAGTCGGACCACGCGTTGGCTCTCGAGCTTTGGAAGACAGAGAACATCGATGCGCGCTTGTTGGCCACGATGATCATAAAGCCGAAGAATTTAACGACGAAAGAACTCGACGACATGGTGAAGTCTATCGGCTTCGTACAAGAGGCTGAGTGGTTCAATGCTTATGTTCTCAAAGAGCATCCTGAAAAAGATTCGATGCGCGAAAAGTGGATGGACTCGAAGAACATCTGGGCTGCGAGATCGGGATGGAGCCTGACAGCCGGAAGGATCGCGAGAACACCGGAAGGTCTGGATATCCCGAAGATCCTTGATCGCATCGAGAAGGAGATGCCCAAAGCTCCGCGCGAAGTGCAATGGACGATGAATATGGCTTTGGGACAGGCTGGCATCAACCACCCCAAGCTTCGGAAGCGCGCTATCGACATTGGCGAAAAACTCGGCATCTTCCGCGACTACCCCGTTTCTAAAGGCTGTACGTCACCGTTTGTGCCCATTTGGGTAAATGAGATGGTGAGGAGACAGGGGTAATTCCTACTTTTATGTGTAGCATCTAATCAAACCCACATGCCACACATCAACTTACCTAAAGAATATCCTGGCATTCGGAGTCTTTTTATGTTCCGCCCGGAGACGTCTGTTCCGTTGAATGGACTTGTTCAAAAACTTTTGCACGATCCTCATCCAACGATGAGCGCTGGTGAGCGTGAACTAATTGCAGCGTATGTTTCTAATTTGAATACGTGCAAGTATTGTACTGGAGCTCACAGTGCAATTGCTGCGCATCATCTTAAGAATCCCGCATTGGTTAAGCATGCGATCAACAATCCCGAGGGAGCGGCAATCAGCAAAAAGATGAAAGCGCTCCTGAATATTGCAGCGAAGGTACAGAAGAGCGGCAAGGAAGTTACTACAGAAGATGTTGAAGCAGCACGCAAAGAAGGCGCGACCGATCTCGAGATCCACGACACAGTGTTAATTGCAGCGGCGTTCTGCATGTTCAATCGTTATGTTGACGGCCTTGCGACGTGGGCGCCCGACGACCAGGCGATCTATGATCGTATCGGCAAACAACGTGCGGAGGAAGGATATCATACCGTTCCATTCAAAGTGAATAATCCGGCGAATTAATTCCCGGGCTATTCGGCTTTGTTTTCGTCGAAGCCCACGCCCGGGTTTGAAAATTGAGGTTAGTTCCGATCTGTACAATTCACCAGCGGTCAATCCGCTATCTTTGTTTTGAAATAATAGAATTTGCAATACAAAGAACACAACCCGGCAAAGATCCTTGAGCAGTACGTTAAGTGCTATTATTCGCTGGAATATGAGCACGGAACGGCTGTTGAAGACTACGCCTTCGCGACTGGTTGTGTGGAGGTCATGTTCACGCTGGAGGGGAATCCGTGGGAAACGAAGACCGGGGATACATTCAAGAAAACCTCTCCCGTCGAAGTGTGGGGACAGATCCTGAAACCTTTAATGTTCCGCATTTCGGGGCGGAGCGCTGTGTTCGGGATCAGATTTCATCCTGCGGCAGCTGCATTTTTTCTTAAAGAAGATGTCAGCAACCTGAACGATCACGTTTATGATCTCACCACGGTGGTCGGAGGCTCGATGAAAGATGTTCATTCGAGATTGCTAGAGGCTTCCTCGGCAGAGCAGCGCGTTCAGATCATGAACGAATACCTGTTGAACAAGATTGGTGAGCGGTCGAAGACGTTGAACAAGATCGATCTTGTGTACAAAGTAATGACCGAGCTGACGCAGAAAGATTTTTATGATAATATCGAGAACGTTGCCAATCGTTATGGCTTGTCGTCGAGATACCTGCAGAAAGTATTTTTACAACAATCGGGCTTGACACCGAAACTATATTCGAAGATACACCGGTTTCAAAATAGCCTGGTGTTGTTGGGACAGGCAGATCAACCCCTCACATCAGTTGCATATTCCTGCGGATATTTCGATCAATCGCATTTCATAAGAGAATTCAAATCGTTCACAGGCGTTTCTCCTTCGGCATTCAAGCTGGTGAACACTACGGCAATTCTTGCATCGCCGAATAAATAATTTCAGTTAGTTCCGTTCTATACAATTGACAGAGCTCAAAGCTTCACATCTTTGTAGCGTAAACAAATCGATATGGCGACAAAATTTGAAACTTTCAGCGCGCTTCATAAGGGAGGCAAGCTATTTATTTTACCCAATGCATGGGACGCACAAAGTGCTTCGATATTCCAGGAGAGCAACTACCCGGCAGTAGGTACATCGAGTGCGGCGGTTGCGGCCAGTCTCGGATATGCTGACGGCGAGAACATGCCGTTCAACGAATATCTTTTCGTGGCGAAGCGCATCACATCTTCGGTAAACGTCCCCGTTACGATCGACATCGAGATGGGATATGGGAAGACTGCCGAAGAGATCTATTCTAACCTGCAGCGACTGATCGAAGTCGGAGTGGTGGGCATTAACCTGGAGGATTCGACCATCAAGAATAAGGTTCGGAGCCTGAGAGATGCGAAGGACTTCGCACGAATGCTGGAACGAATAAAGACACAGCTCGCGAATTCACACGAGTCTCTATTCATCAACGTACGTTGTGATACATTCATCTTAAAGGTGAACGACGTTCAGAACGAAACGGCACAGCGAGTTAAGTTATATGAGTCGGCGGGTGCCGATGGGATTTTCCTTCCGTGCATAACCGATGAGAACGACATCAAACAGGTAACATCGAATACGAAACTTCCCCTGAATGTAATGGTGATACCCGGTCTGCCATCACTGGAAAAGCTGAGCGAGCTTGGCGTGAAGCGCGTAAGCATGGGGCCGTTCCTGCATGGTGCAACGTATCGCAAGGCAAAGGAACTTGCAACGGAGGTAACGAAGAGCAACAGTATTCAATCAATTCTATAAAGTCGCCGCAAAGGGCATCGACCTGCCTAAGGACATTTTGAAGTGGTTTCACGCAAAGAGCGCAAAGTAAATGCAACGCAAAGGGGCAATTTCTTTGCGTTCCTTTGCGTCCTTTGTGTAACAGCTCTCTTACCAATTCGAAAAACTCACCGTCTGCTGAAAATCATCCGACCCTTTGACTTTCGTCAGGCGATAAAAAAGTAGTCCTCGGTAATTTTCTTCTGCATCACCTCGATCACAAAAGGTATGAAAGCGAAGAAAATTCTCATTGTAGCTGCTATAGTATCTGTCAGCCTGGCCCTGGTGATCGATTCGTGCGTCCATGAAATTCCTGCACCTCTCGAAAATATCCCAAGCGATCCTGGCGGGAATGGTAACGACCCCGACACCATTGCTCCGCTCAAATGCAGTGCCGATACAATGTACTTCGAACAGCAGGTACTTCCCCTCGTTACGGCCCTCTGTGGAAAGTCGGGATGTCACGGCACGATCAATCCGCATGAATTCAGGCTCATTTACTCTTCCGTACAAGAAAGCCATTCGTCCATCAGCAATCATTTTTCAAGCAACACAGCCCTTGTTCATGCACTGAACGAAATGGCCGAACAGGAAGTAAATGGTTATCAGGCACCAACCTCAGAGCAGTTAGCAGTACTTCAGAAATGGATCTCGCAGGGAAAGCAAAATAATTCATGCAGCGGATGCGATACCACCCTGTATGCATTTGCCGCGAACGTGGCGCCATTAATTAAGTATTACTGTTCCGGATGCCATCCAGCTCCCGGGTCTTCTTCCGTTCCAAACTTATCGACATACGCAGCGATCACGACTGAACTGCAAAACAATCCGGGTAGGCTCATCGGCTCCATCGAGTGGACAGCTCCATACAACACGTCAACAACAAAGATGCCTCAAGGTGGAAATCAACTCTCGGAGTGTGAACGAACCGTGATCAGGAAATGGATTGAAGCCGGCGCTCCAAACAATTAGAATGTATATGAAAATTGTAAAAAGTATAATAACACTGGCTGCGTCCATGGTATGGATCGCAACCGGGTGTTATTATGACAAGGAGGAGACGCTGTATGGACGCACTGTTGATTGTGCGTCTGTCAACTACAACTACACGGCCGACATAGCTCCGCTCATGATAAATTATTGTGCTACCTCCGGTTGTCACGACGTTAGCAACGCAGGTAATGTAAAACTTGAAACGTACGCACAGACCGTCGAACACGCGTCGCGTATCAATCAGCGAGTTGTGCTCGACCGTACCATGCCTCCCGGTGGCGGATTAACCGCAGAACAGATATCGGTCATCAAATGCTGGATTGAAAACGGACAACCTCAATGAGATAGTTATGAAAAAAACAGCCACGTACATCATTTTGACTTTCCTGGTCCTTGTAACAACAGGGCTATACTTTTTTTATAAGGAACCGGCCGATGTTCGCAACCTCGACATCGACATGGATCTGACGGCCGCCGACCTTGTAAGCATGTATGAAAATGAAGAGGAGGGTAACGCGAAATTGCTGGGTAAGGTTGTTGCCGTGACCGGTGTCGTAAAAGGAGTGGAGCGCAACGGCGATAACTGGTCGGTATACCTGGCATCCAATGATCCCCTCATCGGTATTACGTGCAGCTTCTATCCGGACGAAGAGAAATCAATAGAAGCCATCGAGGTTGGTAGCGAGATCAAAGTGAAAGGAGTCTGTACCGGCAAGATCATCGATGTTGTGTTAAATCATTGCAGTATAATGAAATAGTATATGAGAAAGATCCTTATTGGTTTCGTATTGACAGTAGCATCAGTCGCCAACCTCGAAGCTCAAAACAGAATATTTACAAAGAGCGGCACAATATCCTTTCATGCCGGTACGGCTGTTGAAGACATCGACGGCGTGAACAAATCCGTGACCAGCATCATCGATGTAGGTACCGGCCAGGTAGAATTTGCCGTGCTGATGAAAGGCTTTGAATTCAAGCGAAGCCTGATGCAAGATCATTTCAACGAGAACTATGTCGAGAGCGCGAAGTACCCTAAAGCATTCTTCAAAGGACAAATAACCGATCCGTCGGCTATTTCTTTGTCGACAGACGGGACATACCCGGTAACGATCAAGGGCACGCTCGAAATTCATGGTGTGAAGAAGGATGTGGAAGCTTCGGGTAAACTTATAGTGAGCAATGGTGCCGTTACGGGCGATTCGGATCTCACGATAGCGCTCGAAGATTACAAAATACAAATACCGGGTGCCGTGGCTGACAAGATCTCACCCATTGTAAAGATCCATGTCGCATGTAATTACAAACCACTTTAAAGCGTGCGCGTTTTTTTGACGATAATCTTTTTTGGAATTGCAGCGCTCGCGCAAAGCCAGGATCTGCTTGATCTTATTGACGAGGAAGAGGTGCCAAAGGAATTTGTTGTGAACGCATACAAGTCGACGCGCATCGTAAATACGCATTCGACAGAATTTGTGGGCCGCGGTGTGTTGGATGTGCGAATACTACATCGTTTCGGACCGGTGGGTGGAGGTGTGAGCACTTTGTTCGGTCTCGACCAGGCGAGCATGAGATTGGGACTTGATTACGGGATCATGAAACGATTGACGGTTGGCGTGGGGAGGAGCAATGTTAATCGTGAGTTCGACGGTTTCGTGAAGTATCGTCCCTTATGGCAGGCTACGGGTCCGCGATCATCGCCGGTGTCGGTGGTCTTGATTGCGGGACTTACTTTGAATACGATGCCGGAGGATCCCACGCGTGTTAATTTTTATACTTCGCGGCTTGCATATTATTTCCAGGCGGCGATATCACGAAAGTTTAACGAACGGCTCACATTGCAGCTAACTCCCGGGATCGTTCATTATAACCTGGTGCCGCTGGCTGCCGATCATAACGACATACCCGCTGTGGGATTTGGTGGTCGGTTCAAATTGTCGAAGCGAATTGCCTTCAACTGGGATTATCAATATGTGAGTCCGCAATTTTTGTCAACAGGATATGGAAGCTATGCCGGTGCGGGTCTCGATATTGAGACGGGCGGTCACGTGTTTCAGCTTCATTTTTCCAATAGCGTGGGAATGAATGAGAGGGCTTTTATTACGCGTACGCCTGCCGATATCTCGAAGACGAGCATTCGGTTCGGTTTTAATTTATCGAGGGTTTTTACGTTAGCGAAGCACTGACTTTATTGAACACTGCAAAGTTGAGGAATTGAATGGGCGTTGAGATGACGCCCATTTTTATTTAGGTCCCGTCGCTTACGTTAACAACATCGCATTCAACATCACCGAATTGGACGCTGCTATCGAACCAGGCGCCTGACCGGATGTTTTCTGCGTTGTGTTTTGATGAGAAGCGTAACGTGCTGGTGTTATTTGGTGGTGTAGATGATGTGATGCGTTCCGACACGTGGGAATGGGATGGCAAGACATGGAGGCAGGTGCTGAAGGGTAAGAGTTGGAAGTGGGATGATGGCAAGGAGGAGTATTTGGTGGAGAGGTGAGGTTATAACGGGGGTATGAAATCTTTCTCCGCATCGGCGAATTCTCTAAGTTTACCAGTCCACCCTTTATTAATATGAAAATCACTCGTAGGCTCTGGTATCTATTTATTGCGGCAACACTTTTTGTAATTTCTTCATGCGATAGCGGTGAAGTGGATAATGACACAACGGCGCCTGTTGTGACTATTGAAGGTCTGGCCGACAAGGCTAAAGTCAAAGGCACGATCACTGTTACGGCGAAGGCAGAAGACAATGCGGAGGTGGTGATGAATTTGTTCGTCGACGATCAGTTGATCAAGGCAGAGACCACGAAGGCGTTGACGGCGGAGATTAATACAAAGGATTTTTCTGAAGGGCTCCATACGATCAAGGTTGTTGGGACGGATCAAAAGCAGAATGCAGGAGAGAAGTCGCAGCAGATTGAAGTGCGAAACAATCTTTTTGTTTTACATGTGTCGTCCAACTACCTGTCTGACGAAATGAAAATGTATTACCAGGTGTCGAGGAACGATGGGACGTCGATAGCATTTGAGGAGATCACTAATAACGGTACTATTACAATTCCAACACCCGATGACTTCAACCTTGATTCGACGTTTGTTGCAACTGAGTATTATCGTTATGAAAGCACAGAGTACGGTTTGGTTATAGTATATGCGGACTATTACACGGGAATCATTCCTGGTGAATACAAGTTACCCCAGTATAGAATCCCGGAGTCGTTCGTTGGAACTCATCAAGTGCAGGTAACAGATGTTCCGACCGGGGTTCGAACGATAGGATTTTCGGGAATGAACATCGCAGGTATTAGTATTCATTCAATCGAAAGTAACTCTACGGTCAACCAGGACGTGTCGTTATATGAAAACAGCTCCGATCTGATGTTCAGTTTTCAGAAGGAGTCTGAGATCCCGGTTTATAAATATATTGATCATGTGTCGGTGGGTGGTTCGTCGGCATTTTCTATCAACGGATTGACGCAGATGGAGAGCGGGATGATCGCATTGACTGAGCTTTCGACGAATTGTTGGGTGGTTATATCTGGATTTACAAATGATCCTCTTTCGCGCGTGGATGTGTATAATGGACCCATCGCAATCAATGATGATGGCAAAGTTCCTTTGTATTATCCCGGAACTACGTTTCCGAAGTATCGATTTCGGTTAAGTCATTCGGTCGGTGATGAGACAGATTATTATGTCAGCTATGGTTCGGTGCCCCCGACGACCTTTCAGTACACGGATGGTGCGATCGAAAGTCGTACGCATGAAGGCAAATCGTTTGGCGTGAGAACAACGGGAAGTTTTGACATCCTGAGTTTTGAAGGAGGTTATCAGGAGCAGGTAGAGGGTGTCGACAAATATTATAATTACTCTCTTAATTTCGGACCTGGGGCGAAGCATCATGTCGTTCTTCCGGCGGTACCGGACGCGTTAGCTGAGAATGAATTTGTTTCTCCTGATGATTTTGATTTCTACAGTTTGGTCTTTTACGATACCCCGGACGTTTCGGGCACCGAGGGTTATCATCAACTTGTGTTTCCGGGCGATGGAATTCACCGCATAGATCGCGAGTATAAGAGTACGTATTTAAATATCCAGGATGACGATGGAAGAAAGGGCGCCAGGAAGAAGCTTCCTGACTTTCTCTATGAGGGCTCAATGAGATCCCACAGGTTGCCGTAGAGGTCTTCGAATACTGCGATACCAGACCGCCGGTTTGGTTGCCGATGCGTGATTATTGTTCGGGCAGAGGAGAGGCATAATAATGAGGTCCTTTTAAGAAAGAATTTATTCGAGACAAAGGACACGGCCTCAAAACCACCTTCTCCTCAGGTCCACCAACTTCCATAAAAACAGCCCCACAAAAAATATCTCCAACCTGAAATTAAATCCACCACCTCCAAATATCGGGAGCACGACCATGACCGCCACGCACACTATAATTCCTATTACCGCATCGATCATTCCCAACGTTATTGCCCAGTCTTTCTCAAAAAATAATCCGTAGCCAACAATGCCCTTTAGCAAGAAGCCTAGCGAAATAAGAATGCCCGTCGTGGAAAATGGATCGCTAGTCTCAAAACCATACAACGACAACTGCGGCTCAAAACCAAACATCCCCGCCACAACTACACACGGCACCAGGATACCCGTCGCCATGAATAACCACGAAAAGACCTTCATCCACCACGGCAATAGAGATCTTCTCCGAACCGGATTATTAAAGGAAAGATCCTGATCTAAGATCGTAGATTGTGTTTCCATGCTGCTATCGAGGTTGCTGATAATGAAAGTAGCGAATTTCCGATATTAGATCACTATGAAAGCTCTCATCATCGGCGCAACGGGCGCCACCGGTAAAGACCTGGTAAACGTACTTTTGAAAGATCCGGCGTACACGCAAATCGCTGTTTTCGTGAGGAGGACAACCGGTATCTCAAATCCAAAGCTCATCGAGGTAATCACCGACTTCAACAAACTCGAATCAGTCTCCGATAAGATCACAGGCGACGTGTGGTTCTCATGCCTCGGCACAACATTGAAAGCGGCAGGATCGAAAGAGAAGCAATGGCAGATCGACTACGAAATACCGGTGAAGTTTGGCGAGATAGCTAAAAGAAATAGCGTGAAACGCCTGGTACTGTTATCGGCCTACGGAGCCACCGCCACCAGTCGCATATTCTATTCAAGTATGAAGGGGAAACTGGAAGATGCGCTGGCTAAACTCGCGTTCGATACCTACATCATCTTCAGGCCTGGATTGTTATTGAGGAAAGATTCCGACCGCTTCGGAGAAAAAGTCTACGGTGGAATATTAAAATTCTTCAATGCCATCGGCCTGGTGAAGAGGTTTAAACCACTGCCGACGTCTGTGCTCGCAGAGAAATTGGCGAAAGCAGGAAAGATGACTTCGCCAGGAACGATCGTGGTCGAATTGGAGAAGGTCTTCGATTTTTAGAGAAGCTCTTGTCAGGCGTTCAACATCGTCACGCAGGCGCCGAGGCCTACGATCAGCCACACCACGGCAATGATCATGAATCTCTTTGCAGAGTCGGGGTTGGTACGGCGTCGTGCCAGGCCTGCAATGAAAAGTCCGATCGGTATTCCAAACATTACGAGTAAGATCAACGCAATCAAAACACCTAATCCTGCCATTTTAGATTTGGTTTGAGTAAATAAGTTCGTTCAGGTATTCCCGCTTCTCATCACGATAAAAAATATTCATCGTCTCGAAAGGGATGATCTTATAATCCTTATTTACGATATGTACGCATGACTTCTTGATCGTGCGGACATCAAAATTATAAGCATCTATAAACTGCATGATGATCACACGGAAGAGATTATTGTACGTAAGCGAGGGCGCATGCACCTGCGGCAAACAGCACAGCAGCGAATGCATCTTTTCCGCTGCTCCCTGCACCGAATTGCCTGTGCTGAAGAGGTTGATCATCTTGTCGCGCAACTGGTGGTCTTGCTCGTACACGATCGTATTCCGGCTGTTATCGAGAAGGTCGGCTGGATTAATATATCTTGTGAGGGGAAGAACATTGCCCGCGAGCTTCAATGCATAACCCATAACCAGGGCATCGGGATTACAGGGAACGGGTATGAGATCGTCGGCATTAAAAACGTCCGTTTGTTCGAGTATTCTTCGTCTTACTTCGGTCAATGTGATGCGATCGGTCGTTGCATCGAAGTTGTCGAGTCGACCGGCAATCTGCGTCGGTTGTAATGTCACGCCTCTTACGCACTTTTGCTGGAGTGCGAACTCTATGATCTTCCCGATCTCGTCGTCGTTGAGATTCTTTTGGATGGTCATGACAAGCGTTGTCGACAAGTTCAGGTTGTTCAGGATCTCGAGTGCTTCTTCGCGGATGCTGGTAAGATCTGCACCGCGCATCGATTGAAGGACATCTTTTCTGAAGGAGTCGAACTGCAGGTAGATCTCGAAGTCGGGCGCGTATGTTGCCAGTCGTTTCGCGAAATCGGGATCCTTCGCGATCTTGATCCCGTTTGTGTTGAGCATGAGGTGTTTGATGGGAAGTGACTTAGCGTAGTCGAGGATCTCGAACAGTTGCGGATGCAACGTTGGTTCGCCGCCGCTGATCTGCACGACGTCGGGTTCGTGCTCATTGCGTACCACGGCGTCGAGCATCAATTTAACTTCTTCGAGTGTGCGATGTCTTCCATACGAGGGCGACGATCCCGCGTAGCATGTAGGGCATGTGAGGTTACATCGATCGGTGACTTCAACTACGGTGAGACAGGAATGTTGTTCATGATCGGGACACAGGCCACAATCGTACGGACAACCATAATGTGTTTTGGTGTTGAAAGTATAGGGTGTCTCTGAAGGTTTGTTGTAGTTCCTGATGTTCTTGTAATAAGGGATATCGTCGGCGATGAGGACTTTTGATGCGCCATGCTCGGGACAACGTTTGAGCATATAAACTTTTCCTTCGTCGAACACGATCTTGGCGTCGACGCGCTTGAGGCATTCGGGGCAGAGGCTTAGTGTGAAGTCGTAGTAGGTGTATTGTCTAGTGGGCACGCGGGAGATTGATCAGGGTCTTTCTGTAATATACAAAACAGGCGATACAAAGCCATTGGATGCTGCTTAGTCCTATGATGAAGTAGACGTTTGGTTTGATGAATTCTATGATGAAGCGAAAGCCGAAATAACTGATCATAAAAATTTTGAAAAGGAGTCCTGATCCGTACTCGATGTGTTTTGAGAGTCTCTGCAAGATCAAGAACAGTCCCAGTAAGAATATTAGTTCATATAAGGCGATCGGATGCCGTGAGATGCCGTCGCCGAGGTCCATGCCGGTGACGAATGAAGTTGGTGTGCCGTATGTGAATTCGTTGGTGCCGGATAGAAAGCAGCCGATCCTGCCGATGAAGATGCCGACGATGATGGGAAGAGTGAAGAGGTCGCCTGACGATTGAGTTTCGCCGATCATTTTTTTAGTGAGCTCGACGCCGATGAGTCCACCGAAGAGTCCGCCCATGATGGTCTTGACGTTGTAGAGTTCTATGAGGCTGACGTTAGAGAGGTCGGCGGCGGGATTTTCGAGCAGCCCGATGACTCGTGATCCGATGAGTGCGCCCAAGGCGGCGCCGAGGATTATAGAGAGTCGGTTTGAAGAGGAGATTGTGTCGGTGCTTTTCTTGCGGAGGGATACATAATATCTATATGCGACGAAGAACGCCAGGTACTCGAGTATGAGGTGGATGTTGATTGGCAGTCCAGCGATGGATGGCTGAAAGGGGATGGGCAAGGGGGAGGAGGGTTTGAGGGATAAAGATAGTGTGAATGAAAATTTTGGCGGAATCGTGAGAACTTATACTTTTGCAGTCCTTGTTAAGGAAAAATCGCATACCTGCCTTCGGCCTTGCGGCTTCGGCGGAAACACAGAGGAGTGGTAGAGCGGTTTATTGCACCGGTCTTGAAAACCGGAGGCCCTTCACGGGGCCCGGGGGTTCGAATCCCTCCTCCTCTGCTTCGGTCGACGAAGCTTTTAGCGAAGTCGACCTGGTCAAAAAAGCAAAACCTCGAAATCGTAATGGTTTCGGGGTTTTTTTTGTTTCTGGGCCACCATTCTCCAGTGTCGCAGACGCTGGAGAAGTACAACTATCATCCGATGTGTCTTTGCGTAATACGTTAGTTCCTGTTTCGAGCAACCAGACGATGAACACGTACTTGAAAGAGATAGCCGACACTTGGGGGATTACGAAGAAGATGACGTTCCATACGTCAGGGCATACGTTCGTAACGACATGTCAAAGTTACGAATGAGGTATAGCGCGGCTCCGGCACCAGCGATCCTGTTCTCAGACTCAGGGGAATAGTTAGGTTATCCTTACAAAGAAAAAACCCGGAGGCTTGATTTCACATCAGGGGCCTCCAGGAACTATACCTTCACACAAAGGTAAAACTATTGCCAAATAAAAGTTCACGTTTTGTGAACTTTACCAAATCCCTAAACGTATATTTGATGAGAGTTCATTTGATCAGGAAAGAGACGATTGCCGACTTCGTTCTGCGGAACGCCAGGAGCAAACCTTCTTTCGCAGTGTGGCTGACGGCAGTGAGGTACGCCGACTGGAACGAGCCTTCGGACATTCAAGACACATTCGGCACCGCTGATCTGATTGGTGGCGGAAGTAGCCGGGTGGTATTTGACATAGGTGGGAACAATTACCGGATGATCTGTAAGTATGCGTTCGGCGAAAAGCAAGTTCATCTCTTTATCTGCTGGATCGGAACACACACGGAATACGATGAACTATGCCGACGTAATGAACAATACACGATAACGAATTACTAGTATGGTAGCATTGAAATATAAGGTGATCAAGTCAAAGGCTCAGTATAAAGAATACTCGAACGCTCTTGAAGAACTGGTTTCGGCGGACTTTAAGAGCAAGGAGATGAAGGACGAAATTGAGCTCTTGACGTTGTTGATTGAGAAGTGGGACGAGGAACATAACGCATTTCAGGATATTGATCCTATAACCTTGCTTCACTCATTGATGGAACAGAAGAATCTAAAAGCGAAGGACCTAGTTGAGATCCTGGGCGTGAGCAAGGGATTGGTATCGGATATTCTTAACTATAAGAAGGGACTTTCGAAGGAAATTATTCGGGGATTGGCCGACCATTTTAAGGTTTCACAGGAGGCTTTTAATAGAGATTACAAGCTATCATCTAAGGCCTAATTTATGTTCAAATGTTCTGGATAGTTAAGAATTTGCCTTGCAAAATATCAGCAATCGAAATAGCCTTCAGCCATTCTTTATTCTCACGAAGCGTAGTGTAAGATTGCGGTGGATTTAGATTGGCGTTTAGCAGAAAAGACAACTGACTGAGTGGTATCGGGCTTTTGTATGGTGTAACGTTGCATAGGTGAATTGCATATACTTTTGAACAACCAGCCGTATAGGCATTGAATTCACTGAGCGTACAACCTAATTGGTCGCCATATTTTTGCCACAGATTTTCAGGCGATTCAAAATTTACACTTTTGATCATGGCATATCCCATTATAGTTTTTGACGGGTGTGTTGAATAAAGAGTAACCCGCCTGTTCACCCATTTATGGTTGAATTTCTTCCGAACTTCGATCACTTTGTCGCCGTTAAATATCTTTAAGTTATACTTCGGAAGTACACTCATCAGTAGTCCGTTCGAAACGTTCTGTTCATCAATGTAGTGAAGGTCGATCAGCTTTGGCAATTTGGTCATAGTTGCCTGCCATACGTTGTCATATGTAGACTTGCATTGAAGTTCCTCATCAAATGTTCTGTACTGTCGTTGCGCTTTAGACACGGCATCAAACCCAAATGAGGAAAAGAAGTGTTTTTCTCGATCCCAAAGACTCTCTGGCAGAGTAAAATGGATTGCTTGTGCCAAATGACGTGCGTCGATTACCATTAGGGAAAAGAATAGCTCTCCGATATTCTGATCTTGAATGCTTTTGTCAATATGGAGATGGCAGAATTTTGTTGAAATACCTTTTTTCGCGACAGCTGTCACAACAGGCATTTCATTGTAAAAACCTAAATAAGCTATTCTTGAAAAGTTTTGAATTCCTGGCAGAACTTTTTCACGCACCCATTTTGATATGTTTGGATACATCACTTCATGGCTTGCCATTGTCGATACAAAAACGCGCAGAAGATCTGAGCCTAGGTTAACATCGCGCTCAGTTAATCGAACGATTTGTAGATTCGCTTCTTTAGCAAAAAGATCCATTTATGACTTTTCTGGAGTTGTTTTCGTCGTAGTCAAATCAGCGTCAAGAAAACTCCTGTCCCATGGTTTAAAAACTTTGGATAGAAGCAATTCTTGATTGTTATATGGGTCAGGATTGGTATTCTTTTCCTCTTCACAGTCTTCCGACATTCTGTAGAAGATCAATTTTGCCAACTTTTCCCCATCGGTCAGATTCACTTCAACATTGTGCCCTCTCACTTCGAATATCAACGGAGTGCCAACTTTAAAATCTTGCCGATTGAGGCCAAAATAGGGGTGAGCAAATCCTGCGTAGTGTATCCGCATTTCCCCAAGCGTTTCGTCCATTGCCTGACAATATACGGCAACTCCTTTTGGTAAGGCAATTCTCTCTTTCGAACGGAGTATATAAAACTCGTCTTGATGTATCGTAAACCTATTAATTCCTTGCAATGGTGTCGAAGGCATGCATTTCCAATAGTTCTTGGGCTCCAATTTTTCTTTTTCCCAGATTGAAACAAAGTCATCGCCGTTCGTGCGAACTGCCTGAAAAGCAGCGGTAGGTTGTCCATTGATTCGCTCTTCGGAGAGATCAATTGACAGGGTGCCGTCTTGATGTCTGCTGCCTTTCAATGCAATTTTCGAGATGCTTTGATTAGGGATTACAGATTCGCTTGGTTTACCTAGAAAAAAACGAATTTGAGATAGTGAAACATCCTCTTTCACTTTGATCTTGAAGGTGATCGGGGTGATTTCCAGGAACATGTTTCCAGTATTGATGTCGTTTGGGTCCATATATTCGTACACATGCATGCCATCCACTATTAATCTAGCTACAACATCGAGTCGGCCAATCGTACTTTTGGCAGTTGCTTGCGCATAGATGTTGCTTCCTTTCGCTGAAGGAGAGAATGTTTCTCGTATTCTAAATACATATGTGGTTAATCTCTTAAGCTCAAATTCATTATCTTGATTTGGAGCGAGTTTAGTGGCAAGATCCGAGTTTAAATAAAAATCTTTGTACTCTTTTCCGCACGGTTTGATTGATCCCTTCATCTCGTAACCCTCGGCGGTTAGATGAAGATCTCGTGATGAATGATCGTAGTCATCTGGATTATCTTTTGTGTCCAGTAAAAAACCATCTTCTACAAGTTTTTTAAGTTGCCTTTTCGAAAGGACTCCAGGGACCCAATTCTCTTTCTCCCAGATCATTTGTTTTGTTGAGGGTTTAATCGTTGATATTATTTACTTATCGAACAGTTCAGGAAACTCTGGCATCTCATCCCATGTTCTACCATTAAGCTTTCTTCCAGTTTTCTTTTTATTAGTACCACCCCATTGCTTGAAGAAGAATGCCACATCTGCCTTTTCACATTGATCTTGTATGTCCAATACCCAATCCACATTCATGGGCCTAGGTTTGCGTCCACTCTCGCCTCCGACAATCACCCAGTCAATTTTTTTAAGGTTCATTTTTGGCAATGGACCGATCAAAGGCTCGCATGAAAGGAACTTGGTTCTAGCCTTTGTTCGGCTGAGAAATCGTATTCGCTCTTTCACACGGGCATCCTCTACGCTGACTCCCATCCAAATGTTGTGCGTCCATTTCAATAGCTTAGCCTGATCATATTTAAGAAGAATGTCAGCGCGTTTAGTAAGCACTTGAAAAACATGCTGAGGATTGTCGTTCATGACCTTAAAAACTTTCTGAATAAA
Source organism: uncultured Ohtaekwangia sp. (assembly GCA_964490505.1). GTDB lineage: Bacteria > Bacteroidota > Bacteroidia > Cytophagales > Cyclobacteriaceae > ELB16-189. The sequence goes on from CAZBCP010000013.1 coordinate 371,434, forward strand.
TTCTATGGGAACATTCTCTTGAAACAAGTCACTCATTGAATTAACGAAAACAATTTTGGAATGTCGCCACCCATAGGGTTCATTGAGTACATCTGGATGTAAAGCCAGTTTGAATCCGTTCTTATACTTTTCTACCCCCATAGCGCGGAGACGCTTAGACATTAATTCCGCGTAACAGAATTTACAGCCAGCAGATATTTTCGTACAACCTGTAATTGGGTTCCAGGTCATCTCAGTCCACTCTATTCTCGATTGAGCCATGACTACTTAATTTTCATTTTCAATCTACCTGGTGAATCTCGGTATTCTTTGTAGTTAATTCCGAATGATCCATTTCTATGCTGTTTATTGTCAAGCGTTAAAACTTCTAGAACGCCATCTTTTTGTGCCTTCATGAGTATATCAATGGTATGGCTAGTGAGATGATAGTTTTTTATGGTGAATTCATAGACTTCACCATTAGTTCGAAACGTCCCTTTGAGATATTGTTTTAAAGCTTTTTCAAATTTTATGGTGTTAGGAGTTTTCTTCTGATTACTGAACAGGTTCTCTTCTTCATACTGCCATCCTCGACCTTCTTCCGCGTCGATTTCCCATTTTGCGTCAAGCATTCGATCGAAGCCATAAATGTGACTGGTAAAGAAGAACAAACAAAAGAACTGGTTTTTGTCTCTTGTTATGATGAATGAATCAACAAAACGATCGGGCCCGACTTTGTTCCTAAAGGCGTCCAATAGAGTATCAATAAAATCAATACCGGTTTCACTTTTCGGCCACTTATCTATTGGCACTAACTCATTGATAAATTTATTAAGACTTTCAGGGGTTCCATTCTGCTCAAAACGAAACATAAATTGCGTTGGTAGAAACAGCAAAACCTCAGTATTTCCATTTCTCAACAGTGAGCAAATATGTTTTATGCTTATGTCCTTATATCCATAAGGGTCAATAAATACGAACGCCTTCTCCTTTTTTAATGAATCGACTTTTGATATGACCTTTGGAAGAACAACGGCATAGTCATCTTTCGTAAAGGAGATATCCCCCATTTCTTTGGTGAAAAGTTTCTTGTCATTTACCGCCCACTCCAGACGTGTGACCTTCGACGCGTCGAGATCATTGAACTGACAATCGAAGTGGCCTGTTTTGCCACGAGTTTGCAATGACTTTTTGTGTATGTCGCCGATCGTTTCGAGGATTGCAATCGGACTTCCCTTTCCTCCATCTTCATAATAGCCCTCCCCGCAAAACAAGTCATATACATAGACCTTATTGAACCATCCACTTTGAGTTAGAACGTTCAAATACCGTTCGAGGTATAGGCGCAGCAGTCGTACTTTAACTTCAGAATGCGGAAACATCCTGACTTGTGATTCTTGAGCCATTCGGGTGTATGCAAAAAGCCCTTGTCCAAACACAGAAGTGGCTGGAAAGGGCTCAGAATCAAAGATAGGAAAAACTTTTCCGCTTATTTCAATAGGGACTCTGGGCCTATCACTTGCTCGCCTTATGTCTTGTATCAGTTTAGTCAGGATAAACCTGACTATAATGCTATGAAACGTAAACTGCTTTATCGGCTCTGATCAACATTGAAAGCCGTTATCAGAGATAAAACCGCCAAGGCTCTCTGGGACCAATCATATCACAAAGACCTGTGCGTCAACGAGTTCTATGAGTTTTCGGTCACAAATATTGCAACTTTTTGTGACTCGACTAATGGTGATGTTGAAAGGGATGGCTAACGTAAAACACATCTTTCTCATTAATCATCAGTTCAAAATTAGGCTTGCGTCGGGAATACGCTTGCAGGGAATTCCGGCATAAACGGTTTCCCCCTTACATCTTCGATTCCAGGCCTGCCTGCCGAAGTCCGCATTAGCGGCGCAGGCAGGAACCCCATTTATTCCGTTCCTCCTTGCCTGTCTGTCGTCAGGCAGGCGCGAATTCGCGCCTCAAGCCTTGAGTGGCACCATAATTAATTCAAATGTTTACAATGTGCGCCGAAGCTTCAGCGAAGGAGCATGGAAAAGAGAAAGAAATTCGAAGTGTTGGTGACACAGTTAAACCGCTTCAGCAGAAAGTTTGTGGTGGAAGCTACGAATCAAGTTGCAGCGAAGGCCGCGGTTAAGGAAATGATTGCAGCTCAACCGATGGAAGCTCGCAAAGGAGCTTACAATGGTTACGAGTTAATCATGAGAACCAAGGAAGAAGCTCAGGCAGAAGAAGCTCCATTAACCTCCTCATCCTGGCGCAATTGATACCGGATTCCAGTCTTTGATGCTCAAAGAGACTTAATTCGTTAGATTGAAAATCACAACTTGGTACCAAGGTGGGGAAGATTTTTTCGAGGTGGACGTACAGAACACTTCTTTGAAAAATTCTCACTTTTGTATACCCCAATATCATTTAACACGAAATTTACTCGGTCATGGCTGTCGACGACAACAAGATGGTATCTGAAGATGATCTTCTGGTAGATCCTGAAGATCTGGAGCATGTACTCCTGGTCGTTGAGAAATCTTATAACATCCGTTTTGTTGAGCGCGAACTAGCTCACGTGCGGACTTTCGCTGACCTGAGTGACGCGATTACCTCGAAGATTCAATTAGAAGAAAAAGATGATTGCACCGATCAACAAGGCTTCTACAAACTCAGACAAGCGATTTACTCCACATGCAGCACCGGCCAAAATTCGGTTGCTACGTCAACGGACCTGGTGGGCTTATTTCCAAGGGCATCGCGGCGGAAAAGATTTAAGATGATTGAAAAAATCATCGGTTTCAAACTTTACGCGCTACGGCCAAAACATTGGATAGTGACATCTTCCGGTGCTCTTGTAATTCTATCATTGCTTGTCTTTTTCGTCGATTGGAAATATGCTTGTGCCGGACTGATCATCGCAATTGCTCTTATATGGATTGGAGAAAAGACAGGAATCGAATTCAAAGACAGGACTGTAGGTGACCTTGTTCGCCGCATGACGTCGGTAAACTATGTTAAGTCACGACGTGATATAGGATCAGTCAATCGCAAAGAGATAGAACATAAACTCGCTTTGCTACTAAAGGACCACTTAGGCCTTCCGCGAATGCCAGAAAGAAGCGATACACTGATCTAACATAATGAAGCATCGCTGGACAGAATCCTTCTTAGTTGCCATTCTGGCTTTTACTATCTCCTGCGATAGTTCCGATCATACTGACAAGGCGGAGTATATTGACGGTCGCCAATTACTTCTGTCACCGGAAACAGTATCAGGAAGCGAAAGTGATCTCGTAGGAATAATAGCACCAAAAACAATTTTGATTGGGCAAGAATTTTTCGCAAACGTGTTTTTGAAGGATGCTGATCTCGAGCTTGTTGATGCATTCATAGACTGTGATATCGTCGATCAACTTTCGGTTGACACTACAACTTACAATGTGAGCGGATGCCGGAAGGGACTTGTTGTTAAGGCAGATACGATCCGAATCGGCTTTCGCCCAATAACGACTGGCGTTAAAGACTTCGAAGGAATCACAATTCTTGTGCGTGACTCTAAGAGACTATTTAGAATCATCCGATACTCATTTACATACACAGCAAACGCACCGAGTTATCTGGATAATAATATAGTGGGAATTTGGACCGACGGGTCTGGCCCTAACGCTTCATTTTCTATAAGCAACGACTCCATTTACTATGTGGAGCATTTTACCTCGATCAAGTATAAACAGACCGGAGATTCCATTACATTCTTTTTTGATGAGAGAACGGTGGTTAAATCAAAGGCGTACCGTAGCCACGTCGACACATTAATTATTGAGTCGCAGCAAGGCCTGGCTAAATACTGGAAGTTTACAGATTAGTATAAAGTAGCAGAAGCATGAAGAAATGGGTCAACCAGGTACACCAAGTCAAGTTTCGCGACATGGAGCCGATTTATGGGGTGATCGTCGACTACGACGCGGATTGGATGCTTATGCGAGCTTTGTCCGATTATCATGTTGACGGATATGTTATTTTCCGAAGTAAGGATCTAAAGGATTTTTCCAGATCCAAACGTGAAAAATGGGCAGAGAAAGTCCTCAAGCAGAAATATGGAACTTGGCCGAAACCACCAAAAATTCCACTAACCGACCTTGAATCCATACTAAGAGCCCTTACAAGGAAATACGGTGTATTCACGCTACGCACGAAGGACCCAAGCGTTTGTTGGTTGGGTAAGCTGAGCACAATTGATGCTAAATATTTGGTTATCGACGATCTGACTCCACGAGCAAAATGGGAGGGAACTTACAAATTCAGGATCAGCGAGATACGTGCTATTGAGTTTGATGACGATTATATTAATTCATTGAAACTGATGATGAAGAAATGAACCGAAGGATTACCGGGGTTGCCCTGCTGGTCGTCTCAACCTCGCTCTTTGTTCGAGCGTTCGACTATTTTACTAATGGATGGTACCTCATCCTGGGCCTGGGTCGATCAATGACCGCATTTGAATACTCTATATTTTTTGGCCAACTATTGGTTTATTTGACAACCTATACCGTTGTGGTTTTATATTCCATAACCCTTATTCGACGGCGCCACGTCAAGCAGCAATACTCATGGTTGATTTGGGTAGTTATTGTTTGGTTTATCCTTGAAGTACCTTTGTATCCATGTGAGTTTGGACAAAGTCATCACACTTTTTGGAAGAGTCACAAACTTCATTTTCATTAAGTGGTAAATGACGACGAAGGAACTAGTTTTAAAGTGGCAGGACGTGCATTTTTTCAAGTTCAATGAACTCGATTTGAAATTCTTCAACATCAATGAAGCTACAATAGAGCTTCTTGCTAACACAGGTCTACCGGAAGACGCCGCGCCGTTCCTGGTTTTCGGCCCCTTGCACGCTGAAAGAACGATCGCCGATATTTACGGCACATCCAATCCTGAGGACAAATTTCTAATTGAGATCGGATTTGATGGCGTTGGAGATACAATATGCGTCGATACGAAGAATAACTGTGAAGTAGTCGCCTGTGATCATGAAAATAACTTCAAAAAGCGCTTCATGAATAGTTCCGTTTTTGAGCTTCTGTATTACTTGACCATCTATAAGGAATTTGGTGAAGGACTTATACGACTTCGTGGAGCTGATGCTTTTATCGAATCGAACTTTACTGATGTCGAATTCGACAGATTAGCTTCTCAGTTAGGTGCTGTAGATGCGCGCGCAGTCTCGCCTGGATCATATTGGGCCCAAGAGATTCAAAACTTGCTTGCGAATAGGGCATACTATAAAACAGGTAAACGAGAATAGACAATATTCCCCAGATTGATGTCTTCTTCCCAGAGAACCCTCAAAATAACTGTAAAGAGCCTCGCCCCATTGGAGTTCAAGGTTTTTAGTGTATTGGTTATCCTGGCTACTAACTACAAGATTTTGACCGGGACTTTTAATGAGGTGAGTCCATGGACATTTGCTATTTGCAACTTCATTGCGATCGCCGTGTGGACTGCTAAGCAAGTTGTAGTTATAGATTTTCAGGAAAGAACTATCGGAGAAGGATCAACCATTTTGGGAATGAACTTCTTGTCAAAGAACAGTTACAGTGGGTTCGAGAAGATATTTATTAATTCGGTGGCAACCGGTGAGACATTCAGGCATCTAACCAGGAACATAAGAATCCATCACAACGGATTCAAGGCATTTCTTAAAACCAACGAGGGCGATAAATACTGTATTGCGGTGGAGTCTGATAAGGAAAGGCTTATTAAAAAAACACTGCAATATAATCTCGCCATTATGACTCAAATAGTCGACAACACGACGCCGGAATGATAAAATATATCGTTGTCTTGTCGCTTGCGGCAAGCCGAAAGATTCAGTAGATGAATACGGCCGGCTTGATTTAGCGAACACCGTCCATCGTCTTTCCGGTGATGAGGAAGTACATCGTCGGATTTGTTGAAAATACGTACGGACCTCTACGATTTACAACCGGACCTATCCCGTTACACTTTCTTCGAGAAGCAAACCAAACTCACGACCTCGTTATCCAAATGCCAGACCGGGAGTCGTGAGTTTCAAAGCATTAGCTCACAACTTGTTCTGGAGTCCAGACCAGCTGCCACCATTGTAGACTTGCGTATATCCTTTTGATTTCAATATGCTTTTCGCAGATGCGCTTCTCATACCGGAAGCACAGCATGTGATGATTGGCTTTTGCTTGTCGGGCAAGCGGTGAAGGTTACTCGTTAATTGATCAACGGAGATATTGACAGATCCCTTGATGTGTCCTCCGTTATATTCTCCCCTGGTGCGCACATCCAATACCACTGCACCTTGTTTTACCAAAGTGGCATAATCAACTGAAGGGGCAAAGCCCAAGATCTTTTTTATCGCATCAATCATCTTAAATAGTTGTTTAAATTTTAGTTCTAATTCTTCCCGGCTAGTTTCTTACGCAAGGTGCTAAGTCCGAAGGGTAAGTATAGCGGACAAAAACTTACCAGGCTTGTGAGTACAAAGACCCCCGATAGTATAATCAATACAACGCCTAACGTGCCGGCAATCATTCCGGAGAAATACAACACTACAATGATAGCCGCAATTATCACCCGGATAATGCGGTCGGCCGTACCCATGTTCTTTTTCATAGTTGTTCCTTTTTTACAGTAAAACTATACGATCGGATACGTTAGGTCTGTAACAAAAGTCACACAGAGGGATTGATAAAAATCAGGCGTATGGTCTTATGGTTATCCCATTACTGATGATCATCCTTTTTCTTTTCGCCTGGTCCGAAACTACTCACGAGCAACAAACCCATTACTCCACCATAGATGGTGCTGCTAACAGGAGAAGAAGTAATGGCGCAACTTCCATTTGTACAACCCACATAGTACCAATACAGGTAACCACTCGTTGCGCCAATTAGCAATCCTGCTCCCCAGGTCATCCATTTCTTCATGCCGACTCTATTAAATAACCTTTCCACTCTGTCTTATTTGATTTTTGTTATCACCATTCTATTTCGTGTTTGTAGTCTTCGCACACCTGTAATCTGTTCGGGGAACGGTTGTCTCGGCAATCGCCTTGAAGCCTCCCTGTACATCAATCACGTTGTTCCAGCCTCTCGATCTCAGGATAGATGCTGCGATCATCGAACGATAGCCTCCTGCACAATGCAGGTACACGTCGCCTTCTTTAGGCACTTCTGCAAGATGGTTATTAAGATAGTCCAGCGGCACATTCAGAGCATTGGCTACGTGCTCGGCTTCAAACTCTCCAGGTTTGCGAACATCTATTACGATGAGCTTTTGCTTTTGAAAACGTCTGGAAAATTCCATAGCAGGGATGGACTCGATCGAATCGGTTTCCTTTCCTGCCTTCACCCATGATCTAACTCCACCCTGGAGATAACCCAATGCATTATCGAATCCTACCCGTGCGAGGCGAGTTACTACTTCTTCTTCACGTCCCTCGTCTGCGATAATTAAAAGCGGATGACTTACTCCAGGGATCAGGGACCCAACCCAGGGGGCAAAGCTTCCATCGATACCGATGTTGATGGCGTTGGGAATGAATCCTTTCGCGAAAACCTGCGCATCGCGTGTATCTAACACCAATGCACCTGTTTCGTTGGCTACCAGTTCAAACTCCTCGGGAGAAAATGAGCGCAAGCCTTTTTTCAAAACAACGTCAATGCTCTCATATCCCTCCTTGTTCATTTTTACATTTTCAGGAAAGTAGGCTGGGGGCGGAAGTAACCCGTGTGTCACTTCCTCGATAAACTCTTCTCGCGACATCGCTGCACGCAAAGCATAATTGCTCCGCTTTTGATTTCCCAGCGTGTCAACTGTCTCCTTCGACATATTTTTCCCGCACGCTGAGCCCGCCCCATGAGCGGGGTAAACGATCACATCGTCGGCCAGGGGCATGATCTTACTGCGGAGGGAATCGAACAGCAAGCCGGCCAATTCTTCCTGTGTCATGTTTGCTGCCTTTTGTGCAAGATCAGGACGGCCAACATCACCAAGAAAGAGCGTATCGCCACTGAAGATCGCGTAGTCTTTACCATTTTCATCTTTCAACAAATAGGTTGTTGACTCGAGGGTATGACCCGGAGTATGCAACACCTTAATGGTGATTCGGCCTACTTTTAATTCCTCATTGTCTTTTGCAACATGTGCATTGAATTTTGGCTGAGCTGTTGGACCGTAAACAATCGTAGCCCCGGTCTTTGCAGCCAGGTCAATGTGCCCTGACACAAAGTCTGCGTGAAAGTGGGTTTCCAGTACATATTTTATACTTACACCATCTGCGTCGGCTTTATCGATGTAAGGCTGAACCTCGCGCAGGGGATCTATGATAACTGCTTCGTTTTCAGAGCGGATGTAATAGGCGCCTTGCGCAAGGCATCCGGTATAAATTTGCTCGATTTTCATCTTTTTATGTTTCTTGTTTGATTCAACTATGGGTACAAAGTTCGGAACATGCACCGGCTTGCTCAGTGACTAAAATCACCCAGCACTATATTTTTACCTCATTCACGATAATAAATAATGCAACCACCAGGGTGAACCAGCCAAAGCCGGATTTCAGCCTTTTTCCTTCAATGAATTTGGTCAGAAAGGTTCCGGCAAACACACCGGCAACGGCAAGAATGGTGATTGTCGACAGGAACCCGAAATTGATTTGCCTTATCAAACTCAAATTCCCAAAAACTCCGATGAGTGAGTTGATCGCGATAACGACCAGTGAAGTTCCCACCGCACGCTTCATTGGAAGGCCAAGCAAGAGCACCAGGGCCGGTATAACAAGGAAGCCACCGCCTGCTCCCACTATTCCTGTAACGATTCCGATAACAAGGCCCACAAGAACAATGGCAGTGTAACGATGACTGGGAAAACGCTTCTCGCTTTCTTGCTTGCCCTTGATCATACGCAGGGAAGCGACGATCATAATCACTGCAAACAACAGCATCAGGGCCATGTCGCGTGTAATGCTGAGATTATTTGCCTGTAATATGGTGTCAGGGATATGAGGAAGAATGAAATGACGGGTGAAATAGACGGTTGTGGTTGAAGGGATCGACAGTAACAACGCGCTTTTTATATCGACTTTCTTGTTGATCGCACTTTGCACTCCACCCACCAGCGAGGTTGATCCAACAATAAACAAAGAGTAAGCTGTTGCAAGGGTAGGTTCGATGTGGAAGAGATAAACCAATACAGGTATAGTGATGATAGAGCCGCCTCCGCCGATAAGTCCCAGCGAAATTCCGATAAATACAGAAGCTGTATAGCCCATCCACGGTTCCATGGCCATTGAATTTCTATACAAAGGTCGCAGCTGCGATCTTGCTGCTCAGTGACCGAAGTCACACAGCGTTTACAAATTCAACAGGGTGATCTCGTTGCGGGAAATGGAAATTCGTTCTTGCGATTCGAGCTTTTTTAGCAGCCGGGAAATTACTTCGCGGGAGGAGTTCAGGTCATCTGCGATCTCCTGGTGAGTAACGGTGATCTTGTTTGACTTCAAAGCTTCAAATTGTCGTTTGAGATAAAACTCGAGCTTCTGATCCATGGAATGAAAAGCCACCTGGTCGATAACTTCGAGTAATTCCGAAAAACGTGAACGATAGGTCTCCAGTACAAAGTAGTACCATTGACGGTAGTCCTTCATGAGCGCATCCATGTGCTGGATGGGAATTTCCAATGCCTTAACGGGCGACATTGCTTTGGCCTTTATGGCGGAGGTTTCATTTTTCGCGGCACAGATCATGGAGAGGGCGCATGCGTTTCCTTTTTCCAGGTAGTACAGAAAAAACTCTTCGCCATCGTCACCTTCGCGGTAGAGTTTCACTCGTCCGTCCAGTATCAGCAGCGAACTTTTGAAGTATTGCCCTGTGCGCATAAGCATTTCTCCCTCGTCGAATTCCACCACCTTGCCGATCTTTTCCAGGTGACTGATAAGGTCGTTATCGAATTGGGGAAATAGTTCGTCCAGCTGCATCTCTTGAAGTCATTTAAGATCCGATCTTAAGGTAACCAAAATCGAGATTATGGAGCCTGGGGGAAGGTTGGCTGGGGCGCAGTTTCGAGTAGGGATGCGCAGTCGGGGGAGCTATCGGATACTTCCAATCGGGATGAATATTCTAAGATGATCGGTCAGGTGTATTGGGAATCGAAGAAGCATTTTGACGAGTCATCTTTATCAACTCAGATCGAGAGTCTTATCTCAGACGTCATGCGCGCAGAGCAGCAGCCTGACATTGATCCTCAAATTGCCTTAAAATTGAAGCGCCGTAAGAAACGTCTGAACAGATAGTAACCGAACTCAGCACTTGCTTGCCGAAGTCGGATTTTGTCTAGAGGTTTTAGTCAATGGGAAATGGTCCTTGTAAATGCACATAATATCCTCGATTGCTGCGCAACTCAACTCGGAGAATTCTCTGAAATCTTTTTTGTCCACTGAGTCAACCGGAAGTGTTCGTTTAAAGTATCTCTCGGCACCGACCCTGGTACCTTGATGTAGGTATACTCTCTTAGGTTCTATCCGCAAGTTAGCACCTATGCGTTGAGCCGTGTCGTAGATAGTTAAAATGCCAATTCCTTTAACCCGACAAGACGAGACAAGTTGATGCAATTCTTCAAAATTGTTGCAGCGCAGCATGGACTCGGCTTTCCGCAACAAGCGATCCGTGAATTTGCGAAGTATGTGATTTGGCACTCGGAATTGGTGCGGATGTTTGTCATTATCAATGTCCCTGGACATACCCGCCCTCTCAACGGCAGCCATGAAATCTATAGCATTCTACAATCCCTCAACCAGGTGTCGTTCTGCCCATTGAAGTTGGTGAGGTAATGGTGGATGATTTGTTTTGCTGTCATGAGCGATGTTCGGTACACTCAATATCGCAAATACAGCTAACAAAAAAGTTGCATCAGATTGTCTGCTCGTTGTCGAATCTTCCGCCTTTCCATTCTTCCTGCACAACGTCTAATAGATCGAATAAACCGGAGAGATCTGTAACAAGATGAGGCAGGTATTCGGCTTCGGCAGAACCGTCGTACATGAGGAATTCCAGGAGCCAGGTTCGGAGGTTGACACTCAATCTGCGGGCGGGATGGTATTCGAGGAATCGGATGAAGGCTTCTTGAAGGCGGGGTGAAACTGTGAAATCAGGTTGTTTACCCGCTTTTTGTGAGCTGTTCTTTTTTTCGCGTTTCATAATCCATTGTTTTAGGTGTTGTTTCTTAAAACTAAAACAAATATTCGTAATACGAAACTATATTTTCGCAAAACGAACCCATTCGCCAATCAACTTATTGATAGTCTGACGTTTACTGTTTTTAATTAATTTGCGTAATACGAAATTTTGTTTTCCTCATGCCCAAACAAAAGTATAATCGCATCAAAACGTTACTAGCGGAACATGAGAAATCAGCGAAGTGGCTGGCCGATCAATTGGGAAGAGATAAATCTACTGTATCGCGATGGTGTACGAATGACATGCAGCCGGCAGTGGAAACATTCTATGATATCGCAAGACTGCTGGATATTGAGGTCAGGGAATTATTTGTTCCGACAAAAAAATAAGGCGTGATATCTTCGCCGCGCTGCACAATTAGTTGCATACGGCTTTAGAAAAAAATGGCTGACGTGAGTCCCTTCTTGATTTTTGACACTTTTAATTCACGGAAATTCCCAATACTTTAGACAGAGCCCATTTTTGGCCGAAATCCGGTCGAGGATGGGCTATTTTCTACTCCATAGATCGAAATGACGAACGAACAACTTAAGAAACTCGAATACGACCTTTGGGCTTCGGCCAATTCCCTTCGCGCGTACGGTGGCATCAAGGCAGCCGACTATGCGGTCCCTGTTTTGGGGCTGATATTCCTCCGATTCGCGGATAACAAATACGGCCACTACGAAGAAGAGATCTTAGCGGAGTTTAACAAGACTAAAGGCACAAGGAAAGAACGTCCGATTGAATCTATCGCTCTTGCAAAATGTGGCTTCTATCTTCCCGACTATGCACGTTACGATTATCTACTAAAACTTTCCGGTGATAAGAGCATGGCGAAAGCGCTACGTAAAGCCATGGAAGGAATAGAGAAGAATCAGGATGAGAAATTCAAAGATGTGCTTCCCAAAGAAGCTTACTTCGATATAGAGAAAAAGAAGGCTGACATATTACCGCAGCTACTCAAGACCTTTTCAGATATTCCGAAAGATGCCACTGGAGATGTTTTCGGTAAGATCTACGAGTTCTTTCTCGGAGAATTTGCCATGAGTGAAGGCCAGAAGGGTGGTGAGTTCTTCACACCAACTTCCGTTGTTCGTTTTATTGTAGAAGTTATTGAACCATATGCAGGAAAGATTTTTGACCCCGCTTGTGGTTCAGGGGGTATGTTTGTGCAGAGCGCCAAGTTTGTACAAGAGGCTAAGCACGACCTGAGCGATATCTACGTGTATGGGCAAGAGTACATGGGTGAAACCGTAAGACTGGCGAAGATGAACCTGATGGTTAACAACATCCGTGGTGAGATTACTGAAACAAATTCATACGAGGGCGATCCATACAAGAGCTTAGGCAAGTTTGATTTTGTGATGGCCAATCCTCCTTTTAATGTAAAATCAGTAAAGGAGAGCACAGTAAAGAATGATGAGCGATTTTATAAGTATGGTTTGCCGAAGAAGAAAGGCAAGAACACAGATGACAGCATTACCGATGCAAATTATTTATGGATCTCACTTTTTGCTACATCGCTGAATGCAAAGGGGAGAGCCGGGTTTGTCATGCCGAATTCTGCCTCCGATGCCGACAACTCCGAGTATGAGATCAGGAAGAAGATTGTAGACAGTGGTATTGTGGATTGCATGGTTACCATGCCTTCTAATATGTTTCTTACCGTAACGCTTCCGGCCACCTTGTGGTTCTTCGATAAGTGGAAGCCGAACACAAATCGAAAGGATAAGATACTGTTTATCGATGCGCGTAATGTGCATCACCAGATTGATCGCGCTCACCGGGAGTGGAAGGAAGAACAAATACAAAACCTTACGGCAATTGTACGACTACACCGAGGTGAGAACGACAGATACCTAGAATTAATTGCACATTATGCCGATAAAGGGGTGGCCGCAGGAAAACAGATTCCTCATCTGTTTGATGCTTTGCAAATAAAATTAGCGTCCGTACTCAGCAAGCTAAGGCAATACGCTCTTGACAGTAAAGCAAAACGTAAAGCGGACGATCAGAAAAAATTAGACCAAAGCAGTTTCGGCGAGACACTCACAACATTTGTGCCGGAAGACTTAGACTTACCAATGTTGGATTGGAAGAAGACTAGTCCTTCCACTAATAAAGAGCAACATGTTTTTGCGGAAAAGCTCAATGATTACTGCAAAGCGTTGAAAGAGGTTTTCACCAGCCTAAAGCTCGAAAAAGAAAAAATCACCGAGCTATTTATTGAGGCAGACAAATCATTAAGAATTAAGAACGACAAAGCCTGGGCTGACCTTGATTTTACCAACGCCATTAAAGCTTTGGACGAAGTACAAGAGAGGTTTAGAACAACTGTTGACGAGGTTAACTGTTGGTATGGTAACATTCATTGGCTGCAAAGCCGTTTTCCAAATGCGAAGTATAATGATGTTGTTGGGCTTTGCAAAGTAGCAGGTAAAAAGGAGTATGTTGATGAGCACGACTACTCGTTGAATGCAGGACGATATGTTGGTGTTGAGATTGACGGAGATAGTATCAGTTCTGAGGAATTTATGGAACAACTGTCTGGAAAGCATAAAATGCTATCGGACTTGAATAAACAAGCGAGAAAACTCGAAGAGCTAATAGATCGAAACGTAAAGGAGCTTCTATGAATACCTGGAAGGAGATCGAACTTCAAAGCGTTTCAAGAGAAATTACCGTGGGGCACGTTGGCCCTATGGCGGATGAATATATTGATAATGGGATATTATTTCTCCGTTCTCAGAACATATTACCCTTCAATTTGAATTTGGATATGGATCAGGTGAGATACATTTCACCTGATTTTGATAAAAAGCTATCAAAGTCTAAACTCTACCCTGGCGATATCGCGATCGTAAGGACCGGTTATCCAGGAACGGCCTGTGTTATACCTTCTGGACTTGGTGAAATAAATTGCTCGGATCTGGTAATTGTACGACCAGAATATTCAAAAGTTGATTCAAAATTCCTTTGCTATTATATCAATTCGCCTTTGGGAAGAGGGGCGATCTTCGGAAGCCTGGTAGGCGTTGCTCAACAGCATTTTAATGTTGGAACAGCCAAAAGGATGAAAATGAAACTTCCTCCACTTCCCCTACAACAAAAAATCGCCTCCATCCTTTCTGCTTATGACGATCTGATTGAAAACAACAAGCAACGCATCAAATTGCTCGAGGAAATGGCGGAAGAAATTTACAAGGAGTGGTTTGTGCGGTTCCGTTTCCCGGGTTATGAATCCACACGGTTCTTTGATGAGAAAGGGAAAGAGGTTCCGCATGGTACACCAGGGGCGTTGCCAGAGGGATGGGAGAAAACATCAGCAGAAAAATTATTTGATATTAATATTGGCAAGACACCACCACGCGAAGAGAGTCAATGGTTTACCAGTGGAAACAATGGAGTTAAGTGGGTTTCGATTAGAGACATCGGACATTGTAACGTTTTTCTTTCGGATACGTCCGAAGAAATTACACATGAAGGCATAAGCCGGTTCAAGATGCGACTTGCAAAACGTGATACAATCATTCTTAGCTTCAAGCTAACTGTGGGGCAGTTAGCAATATTGAATGAGGACGTGGTTACTAATGAAGCAATTGCACATTTTAACATTAATGCTTCAAGTGGCTTAAATCGCGAGTATACATACTGTTATCTAAAGAACTTTCAGTTTGCAGAACTTGGAAATACATCGTCAATTGGGAACGCGGTTAATTCAAAAATTGTAAAAGCGATGCCATTTATTTACCCGCAACCATCATTGCTGGCAAATTTTAAGGATGTTGTGGAGCCAATGTTTGAGCAGATCCGAACACTAGGAATGAAAAACCAAGTCCTTAAACAAACGCGTGATCTTTTACTACCCCGACTAATTAGCGGGAAGCTTTCAGTGGAACATTTAGTTGAACAGGAATTGGAACCGATGTCGCTAGCTGCTGAACCCGAACCCATTTATTCGAAATAGCATGGCCTATCTCAACGAATCGAACATCGAGCTTGCCGACATCAACTTCTTCGTTGAGCAATTAGGTTATACTCACATCAATGCCTGGGAGAAACAGCTCATTGGCCGAACGAGCCTGAAAGATGTCGTGCTCACGGATCGATTGCGAACAAAACTGCAGCAACTCAATTCACATTTGCCGGAAGACTGCATCGACCATGCCGTTTCAGAAATAACAAAGAGTCGCGCTACGCTCACACCGGTGATGGCCAACAGAGAGGCGTATGAGCTTATTAAAAGGGGCGTACCAGTCACTTATAAGAATGTGGATGGTACTGAAGTAAGCGATTACGTACAGATCATTAACTGCAATCCAACAGAGATCAACAAAAACGAGTTCCTGCTGGTATCGCAGCTTAGCATTGAATATCTGCAAGCACAGAACATCACACGCAGACCTGATTTGTTGCTTTATGTCAATGGTCTTCCGTTGATCATGATCGAGCTCAAGAACGCTAACGAAAAGGTCAAGACTGGCTACGACAAAAACCTTAAAGACTATCAGCGCGATATTCCACAATTGTTCTGGTATAATTTACTGGTGTGCATTTCCAACGGCATTCAGACTCGCCTCGGAAGTTTCAACGCACCGTGGGATCACTTCTTTTCCTGGCTTAAGTTGAAAGATACCGCGATTACGCACGATCAGCCATCGAAAGAAGAGATCGAAGAAGAGAGTAAGAAAACAGGCGAACACTTAAGTCTTAAGATATTCGGTGAAGGTCTCTGCAAAAAGGAAAATCTGCTTGACTACTTCGAAAACTTTGTCTTGTACCATAAAAACAAGGTGAAGATCATAGCCAAGAACCACCAGTTCCTGGGAGTGAACAACGCCATCGTTGCCCTGGAGAATCGCGAAAGCAACAAAGGAAAGCTTGGCGTATTCTGGCACACTCAGGGCTCAGGCAAATCGTATTCGATGATTTTCTTTTCAAAGAAGATCCAACGAAAAGTAACGGGGAACTGGTCATTCCTTATCATCACTGACCGAAAGGATCTCGACAGCCAGATCTACAGAAACTTTTTAGAGACCGAAACGATCGTTGAAACCAAAGATCAAAAGGAAAACTATTACCGCCCTGCTGACCGTGATAAGCTCCAGGAGTATCTGCAATCAAATCGATCTTACATCTTCGCGCTCATCCATAAGTTCGGTATTGAAAGTGGAAAGACTTTTCCAAAGCTTACCGATCGAAACGACTGGATTGTAATTGTTGATGAAGCACACCGCACACAATACAAGAACCTGGCTGAGAATATGCGCATTGCTTTGCCCAATGCGCAATACATCGCTTTTACAGGAACGCCGCTACTGCGAAACGAACTCACCAAGGACAAGTTTGGTCCCTATGTTTCTGAATACAATTTCGCGCAAAGCATAGAAGACGGGGCTACTGTTCCAATCTATTACAAGAAGAGTGTTCCCCGCGTAGAGCAAGTCAACCCCGACCTGGTTGGCGAAGCAGCTGAAATCCTGGAAGAGGAAAACCTCTCGGAAGAACAACGCAGGAAGCTTGATCGGGAATACTCAACACTGATGAGTGTAGTGCGAAGAGACGATAGATTAGAAGAGATCGCAAAGCATATTGTAAAACATTTCCCGTATCGCCTGGATGTAGTTGATGACGATGGAAGTCAAAAGCCCATGAAGGCTATGGTAATCAGCATCGACAAGTTCACGGCAGTGCGCATGTACGATAAAGTGCAGTATCATTTGAAGGAGGAATTAAAAGACCTCCGAAGGAAGATCGTAGCAGAACGTGATCCGGAAACCAAAAAGCGTTATGAGCGAGCTGTTGAGTTCATAACGCAAACGAAAATGGCTGTGGTGATCAGTCAAGAAGGGAGCGATAAGGAGGAAGAAAAAGTATTTGCGGAACAAGGATTAGACATAAGGGCACATCGCCAATTGCTTGATCACCCTGATGATGATGGTCGGAACATAGAAGATTATTTCAAAGATCCGAACAACAACTATCGGATAGTATTCGTCACCGCCATGTGGATGACCGGGTTTGATGCACCGTCTGTATCCACGTTGTATCTGGACAAGCCTTTGCAGAACCACACATTAATGCAAACTATCGCCCGCGCTAATCGGGTGATTGAAGGCAAGAAGAACGGGTTGGTGATCGATTACTTTGGAGTATTCAGAAATTTAAAGAAGGCGTTGGCTGCTTACGCTGAAGGTACAAAAGGCAAAGGCGGTGAAAAGCCAGACGATGAAGATGAATATCCAGCAAAGGAATTTGAAGAACTTTTGAAACTACTTGAGCAAGCGATCGCTGAAGTAAAATTGTACTGCAAAAATCTAGGCGCCGATCTTGAACGCATTCTTTCACTTGAAGAAAAAGGATTTAAAGATGTAGAGCTATTCCAGGAATTTGCAAACATAATCCTCGGGAAGGATGAGTACCGCAGGCAGCTCGGGCTTTACGTTAATACAATTGTTTCTCTTTATGATTCTGCGAAGCCCGAAGTCTATGATTTCCCACTCATCAAAAAGAATCGCGATGTACTTCAATACCTGCGCGATGTGGTCGATCGTAACCTGGATCAAGACGAGGCAATTGTCCGCGCTAAAAAGAAGATTGATGAATTATTGGACAACAGTATCTTAAGTGCAGGAGATCTTGTTAATGCCAACGTGACTTATAAAATGGACGGCTCGCGTCAAGTCGATCTCAGTCGGTTGGATTTTGAGGCATTGCGCGCGCAGTTCCCGGCGAAACCGCATAAAAATATTCAATTCGCTGATTTGCGTCAGTTGATGGAAATCAAGCTCCGACAGATGCTATCGCAGAATAAAACCAGAGGTTCGTTTCTCGTTAGTTTTCAAAGAGTCATCGATGATTACAATGCCGGGAGTATGTCTCTGGATCAAGCGTACGAGGAGCTGCTGAAACAGGCAGAGGCATTGAGTCAAGAGCAGCAACGTGCGGCTAAGAGTGAGATGACAGAACGTGAGCAAGAATTGTTCGACCTTCTAAAGAAGGAGAAACTCACAAAGACAGAGGAAAAAGAAGTGAGGCTTGCGGCAAAAGCCCTGCTTCAAAAATTGTATGATGCCAAAAATAAGATACTGATTCCTGAGTGGCATAAGGAGAAAGCAACACAGGAGAGGGTCCGATACGAGATTCAGAGTTTATTAGCAGAACTGCTCCCCGAACCGACATATGACAGATTAGTCTTTTCGGAGAAAGTTGATGTAGCGTTTAGGCATTTTTATACATTGGCCGAGCTCGGGTTGGGTGTAGCAGCTTAGCGCGTCCAAGCATAATCAATTTCTCAAGGAACTTGGATTGTCTCCTATTTAAAGAGATAACCTTATGGTTGATCAAATCGAAAGTGTTTCGCTAGTTAACAAATGATGAGTCACATTCCGGATTTTCAAACCCTAATGCTGCCCTTCTTGAAAATAATGGGAGATGGCAAGGTCCATACTATTAACGAACTATATGAAAGACTTTGTTTAGAATTCGGCCTTACCCAAGAAGACAAAGAAAAACTATTGCCGAGCGGAAATCAGCCGATCATGCGTAATCGAGTAGGTTGGACACGAACTTACCTGAAAAAAGCGGGTTTGATTTCATCACCGCAGAGGGCATCATTTCTAATAACAGATGAGGGGCAAAGGCTATTATCAAAAAATCTGGATAGAATAAATGTGGCAGCCTTAAAAAAGCTGCCCGCATTTCAAGAGTGGGTTAGTACCTACAATACTGATTTAAATAAAGACGATTTAGAAGAGATTGAAAGACTAAGGAAGGATGGTCCAGAAATCACTCCATCCGAGCTAATCGAAAGTGGTTTCAGTCAAATGAATGACACTCTATCATTTGAGATCCTTGAGAGAATGAGTTCGTTAACCGACAAGCAATTCGAAAAACTTGTTTTGAAAGTTCTCACGGCTATGGGATATGGAGATTTTCGAGAGGATGCATCCGAACATACAGGGAGATCTAATGATGGTGGCATTGATGGCTTGATCCGAGAAGATAAATTAGGCCTTGATGTCATCTATGTCCAAGCAAAGAAGTATACAGATTCTGTGCCTATTGGGCACGTTAGAGATTTTGCTGGCGCGTTGCTTTCTAAAAAAGCCAAGAAAGGTGTGTTAATTACATTGTCGACATTTCCTCAATCTGCATACCAATACGTCAATAGTATCGAGCACAAGATTGTGTTGATAAATGGAAAGGATTTGGCAAAGTTCATGATCGGACATAACGTAGGCGTGTCAATAAAAAGAACAATCGAGCTTAAGGATCTTGATGACGATTTTTTTGATGAACTATAATCTGATTGATTAGATTGGTTACGAATGTTATGCTTAGAAAAAGAAACAATTTGATTGTCGATCGTGGACTTTTGCCCGATGACGTGACTTGCATCTCTGATCTTCCCGAAGTAGACTATGCAACTTTGCTAGCTGAGTGCGGAGCCACTGGGATCCTTCCGAATCATCCGGCATTCGAGAAGCATCCGTATCTCGATTTGATTGAAATGGGAAACTATGCCAAGTACCTAGTCGGCACCTTTCCTCCGATTAGTTACGTAGCAGATGTTTTACAAATCGAAGGATTGGCTCAACCTAATGGACATTTTCTTGGGAAGCCATGGATCCCGTTCTTCCACGGCAATCGAGGAAGTATGTGGGAGTACCTTCTTAGCTTGGACGAGTATCAGGAACTCGTCGATTTGATACCAGGGGATATTAACAACAATGTGTCAAGAGCAAACGCTCGAAACTTTTTAGTCCAGCGCTTGACACAAATGCGGGTAAACTATTCGGATGTTATAAAGTTCACACAACGGTCTTTGAGCGATAATCATAGATATACCAGTGAAGATTCTAAGCTTTGGAATATCTGTATAAACGAGCAACTAATCCTTCAATTGCTGAACAATGATAAGGCCACGACAATTCTCTTCAATACAGGAAGTTCGTTCACCAATACTGGGCTTAGGATTCTCCCCGCGCATGCTCGTAATGGCCCGTTCGCGATAGTGAATGTCGATTCTAAGTGTTCATCATTTGACCTCTTTATCAGAGGCTGTCAAGAGCTGGGCTTGCAGATAGCTATCCGAATAATACATGGGCCGACGGAACATTTCGATTGGTGCTTTTTCAACCAGGCACAACGGTTATTTCTTCAAATGCACATTCGTAGGAAATTGATATTTGAGTTGAGAATTATTGGCCAAGTCAAAAACAATGACTTTGATCGAGAGTTTACTGTTATCACACCCGCAAGTCCAGCTGCCGTCAACCGAGGCAGAACTCGTCAAAATCGTATAATACAAAGATGGCGCGATCTTCATTTTCCAAACGACGCCATTAACCACAATACCGTTGGAGATTTTGTGCGACATGTTTACCAAACGTTTCGGCTCGGAGATGTTCACCAATTGTACAATTACAACTGCGAATAACCTCTCCACTTTCTAAACCCGTTCACGTTTTATATGTTTCTCCCTCCAGGAGATTTCATCCGGTTTTGAATGTGTGTCACCAACGTGACTCCAATAGCTTAGCCGATTAGTAAGATTTTACTCCGCCTTCGCTTGGAGCTTAGGCGGATGCAATAGCGAGCGTGTTATAGTTTCATCAACACATCTTCCTCTGCATCAATAACCTAACCGAAAGTCACCAACCCCGACTTCATCAGGTTTTTTTTTCGATGCAAGAGACAAGCTACCGCAATTAGGCCGCTGTTCCTTCAATCGATCTTCAATGTCGCCGTAGGATTCTCCTTCACCACTCTCCTCAACTGCGATGCGATCGTAATTCCAACCGTCACGACCATCAAACCTACCGCAGCCAGGAACGGTATTGCAGTTGCATCCTGGGGTTCGGGATAGATCTTTTGGATGAGAGCATTGATCAGGAAGAAGCCAGTTGGGGCGCCAACCAAGAATGCCACACCAAGAAGCACTATGTAGTCGCCATTCATAAGCCGGAAGATCTGCAGCACGTTTGCCCCAAACACTTTTCTTATGCTGAACTCTTTCATCCGACGAGTGATGTTGTATGAAACGAGTCCAAAGAGACCCAGGCATGCCAGTATCACCGCAGTCGAAGAAAAGAAGATCAGCATCTTGATGTTGGCATTGTTGTCGCGATGGAAGTCTTCGAACACGCTATCCTGGAAGTAGCCCTTGTAAGGATCGTCGGCAGCAGTCTCCCTCCACGATTGTCTTAAGAAATCGTCAACCTCCACCATACGACCCGGCTTCACGCGCATCGACAGGTATCGATAATCATCTACCGGCGCCATCCGGAATATCACAGGCAATGTCACGTTGTAAAATCCCTGGTAATGAAAGTCGTGCACAACGCCAATCACATAATATTTTGTCGAGTCCAACTCAAATGAAGCGTTGAGTGGACTTTTCATATTCATTCTTTCAGCAAAAATTTCGTTGACGATAACCGACTCACGATTGTCCGATTCTATTTTCCTGTCGAAAGACCTTCCTTCTTTCAGACGGAAGCCCATCGTCTCGATATAGTTCTCGCCGACCTTTATTTCGACAGCTTCGAATTTATTCTTTTGCTCATCTTCGATAAAGACGGAACCGTGATCGTAGCCAACAGCATTTTTGGAACCGGCGTATGATTCAATATCCTGATTGAGCGCAACTTTGTCACGCATGGCGAGATATTGTGCTTTGTCAACAACCGGTACAACCATTTCCTGGTTGTGTTCGTAACCCCAATCTTTATTTTTTTGATACCATGCATTGTCGATGAAAACAAAAGATGCAACGATCAAGGTGAACGCAAGCATGAATTGGACCGTGAGCAATATCCTGCTGAACAATCCGCGTTGACCGAATTTTTCACGACCCCTCAGGATGGTGATCGGCTTGAAGGATGAAACATAAAACGCGGGGTAGGTGCCCGACACAAGTCCAATGAAAATCACCAGGCTAAAGAAGAAGATGAAAACCGTGGAGCCCGACGAAAAAGAAAAGGGAAGTTCGAAGGGAAACAGTGAACTAAATCCCGGCAGCAAAAGTGTATAGGCAACGAGTGTGCCCAGCGCCACCGAAAATGTGCAGATCATGATATTCTCGGTAAGGAACTGCTGTATGATCTCTTTTCTTCTACTTCCAATCACTTTGCGGATCCCGATCTCCTTTAGTCGCGTCGACACAGTTGCAACAGCCACATTCATGTAATTGAAACATGCAAGCAGGAGAAGCGCCAACGCGATACAACCAAGCGACCACACTCCATTAGGATCTGCAGCATAAGAAATTGCACCGACTATCTCATTGGAGTGCGACGAAAGCTCGTCTAAACGGATGAACCGGAATCCTTTAACGAATGCATTGGTCGACGAAGCGTTATACTCCTTAATGTATTTGTCCATGCCGCCGAGATCGGCAGCTGAATGTCCAGGGTAAAGCATGACGAACGTTGCGTCCACCAACGATTTCCAGTTGCCAGGCATTTGCGGATCGAGCTCTTCCAGTTTCTGCATGGAGAGCAGGATGCCGAATCCCATACCAGCGTTGTCGGGCATGCGAACAACATTGCCTACAGTAAGCTCATGCCGCGATCCATCCGGAAACTTCATACTCATTGTTTGCCCAAGCGCGTTTGCGTCGCCGAAATATTTTTCGGCTATGGTTTCCGAGATAACGATAGAGTTTTTCTCTTTCAATGAACCTGGAGTTCCCGATACTACCGGGAAAGAGAATACATTTTGAAATGAAGGATCGACGAACCATATCGACTCACTGAACACATTGTCTTTGTAGCGCACAGCCGCGCGACCGAACTTCACTCGCGTTGTTGCTTCTATCGCAGGATTATCTTGTGCCAAGGAGGGACCCAGCATTGCCGGCGAATCTCCCTGCAGCGCTGTGCGATGTTCTTCTTTCGTTTCAGAGATGATCTCATAAACGCGATCCTTATTTACATGAAAATTATCGACGTGCCACATGAAGTCCATGAAGATAAATGCCGTGACTGCAGTCGCGACACCCACGGACAATCCGAAGACATTAATCAGGCTTGTCACGCCATTCTTCGTCGCGTTGCGAAAGCCGGCTGTGATGTAACTTTTGAACATCATATGGTAGAATGAATTTTGGTATTGCTGTATGAACCTGAGATTGCCCGGACGGAAGAACCTGATAACGTTCCACGCAAATTGCCATTTTGCCAGCCGCGGGTATGCCGCCGAGCGTCTTTCGAACAGTTCGTGAAGATCGCCTTGTATGCATTCGAGTTTCTCGGGTCGGCAGTACCATTCGAGAAACCGGTCGGCCCATTTTGGTGGATTCAATTGTATGACCGTTGGGGTATACCTATAAACCTGAATCTACCAAATATGTTTCACTTTTGTAGGAGATATTTAACAAATACCTGCGTGGGGGTGAGTTATGTATCTTCGACCCCAATTACCAATAACCAATTTCCAACGTCCAGTATCAAATGCTCGCCTCCCGACGCCTTCGCGAAAAATGGACCCGGAACTTCTTCAAATCGCCAATATTCAACTACGAACATAACACCATCAACAAACCCCTCGCACGTCAGCTCTTCTACGGCCCCGCCAACGATAAATCAACTTTCCCCTCCAACTTCGAAGCATTCTATCGCAACAACAACGAGCTCTCGCAGTCCGAGACCATCCTCGCCACCATCAACTTCCTCGACATCGTCGGCATCACACTCAATCGCGACATCATCCTCAACCACATAAAATCGTATCCCTCCGATTTCAGTAACTTATTGAAGAACGCACTCTTCATCCTCAAAACTTTCGCACACCAGGAGACCGTCGACCCAACCGATCCCTTCAAGGATACTTATGCAAACCTCGAGTTCTTCCTCCGACTCGAGACCGGCCAGGCACAACTCACCATCTTCGACATCGAGTTGCCACAACTCTACGCCCGCAACTTCGCCATCCCCGAAGGCTACGACTCCGACCCAACTATCAAAAACTTCTTCTCACAGATCGAAGAGTCAAACAAAAGCTTCTTCATCACAGGCAAAGCCGGCACCGGTAAGTCCACCTTCGTGCACTACTTCACACAGAAGACACGAAAGACTGTCGTGCTCATGGCATTCACCGGCCTCGCCGCCGCCAACATCGGTGGCGTTACCGTACATTCATTCTTCCGCTTTCCACTACGACCATTGCTGCCCGGCGACGAGGGGATCACAATCTTCAAACCAAGGGACAACAAACGAAAGATCATCGAAGAACTCGACACGATCGTCATCGACGAAGTCTCTATGTTGCGAGCCGATGTGATGCAGGCAATCGATTACTCACTTCGCGTGAACGGTGGCGACGCCTCGAAACCCTTCGGAGGTAAACAGATCTTGTTCGTCGGCGATCTCTTCCAACTCCCGCCTGTCGCGATCGGCGACGACGTCGACCGGTTCTTGTTCACGGAGCTGTTCAAAAGCCCGTACTTCTTCGACAGCGACGCGTATCAACAACTCTCTCCCGGATTCCTCCAGTTCACAAAATCACATCGTCAGCAGGAAGACCCAAACTTCGTACGACTGCTCGATGAGATCCGTCAGTGCGACGTGGACGAAACAACCCTCGAATACATCAACCGTCGTTTCGATCCTGCTTACATTCCTGATCGCACCGAGTTCAACGTCACACTTACTTCTACAAACGCCCTCGCAAATTCCGTGAACACACAGCGGCTCAGTGAACTCATCACTACTCCGTATTTTTTTCTTGCCGAGATCAAGGGCGACTTCGACGATCAGCAAACTCCCGGAAGCATGGTCCTCGAACTGAAGAAAGATGCGCAAGTGATCTTCGTGCGCAACGACATCACCGGCCAACGACGATGGGTGAACGGCACCATCGGCAAGATCGAGTTCATCGCCAAAGACATCATCGAGGTCAGGCTCGCCGACGGCAGCGTTCACAAGATCGAAAAAGAGGCATGGGAAAATCGGAAGTATAAATTCGACCCGGGCAAGAACAAAGTCGTCTCCGAACTAAAGGGAACGTTTATGCAGTACCCGATCAAACTTGCATGGGCGATCACCATTCACAAAAGCCAGGGACTCACATTCGAAAAAGTGATCATCGACCTCGGCGCCGGCGCTTTTATAAACGGACAACTATATACTGCGCTTAGCAGATGCCGCACCCTGAAGGGCATTACACTGAAGAGACAGATCCAGTATAGAGATATTATACAGGACAGGAGACTGATGGATTTTTATGAGAGCCTGGGTTGAATCATTTCCGTGTTTTCCGCATTTTCCACGTTTGCACTGTTTCCGTGCTTTCCGTGTTTTCCGTGAGAAACTATTTCGCCTTCACCAAATTATACGTCATCGCCGACGCGCTCTTGTCTCTTAGTAAAAGCATTCGCCC
This sequence comes from uncultured Ohtaekwangia sp., assembly GCA_964490505.1. Taxonomy (GTDB): domain Bacteria; phylum Bacteroidota; class Bacteroidia; order Cytophagales; family Cyclobacteriaceae; genus ELB16-189. Next base: position 397,050 of record CAZBCP010000013.1, read on the forward strand.
ACCGCGAACAGCCTCGTACTGGCACCAATAAATATCGGTCTTGCCCTTGAACCTGTTCGTCATCGTTACGTCCCAGTTCGTGAGCGTATACTTTCCATCATACTTCTGATCGTAGAAGTTCATGCTTCCCACCATTCCATACGCGCCCTTATGATTGCTGTGGTAGCTTCCGTCGCTGCGAAATTCGAATGAGTTTGCCATCGCCGACGCATTCATGCCTGCATACGCACCGGTTACAGTGTTATACATGTTTACACCCGTCGACGAGCTTTCCTCCCATGTTCCAACCAGGTCTTTCGGCGATACCGCGAACTTATTGTAATTGATCATCGATTCGATCTTCGCCTGGTCCGGAAATTCTTTTTGAAAGGCGGTCGCTGTCGGCGCCACTATTTCTATCGCCCGCGCAATTCCACTTGCGATCAACACACGAAATCCGATATAGCATGGCTTGTTTGTAGAAAGATCCACCGCCTCAGCTTCAGCAAAATAGGTCTTGAAATAAGTGTACGGTTCGTTCTGAAAGACTTTCAGGTTACTGAAGCGATATCGGTTCGCGATCATCTTATCCCACAATGCAAGCGCCATGTTATCGGCTCTTCTCATGTCATCATCAATTTCGATTGCATAATGGAGCAATACAACCACCGGCTGCTTCGTCACCATCACGTAATCGGCAAAAGGTTGTGCCACCCAGCCGTCGTCGAAGTTTGTTGTCGCTAATTCAATTCCGGAGATACCGGGCTTCGACGTAACAGTTATTGCCTTGGCCGGGGCCGATGTTGATTGCGTCGTTTGAACTGCTTGTGTTGCTTGAGTCGTTTGCGTTGTTGCCGAAGCCTGAGCCTGCTGTGGTTTTTGAACCTGGATCGAATTGAAAAAATTTTCTACTTCCTTGTTATGCTTGTCTGTATTCGCTGCTATGTGAATGCTGACCATTTTACCGTAACCGGAAATATTCAGCAACATCACGTAAGAATCTTTTCCCTGCCATTTGAACTTGCTCGATCCCGAATTCCACGTCCATCCGTCGCCCTGCGAGCCTGTAGGTGTAGGCTCCACCGCACCTGCATAGGTATCGGGTTTCACGAGTGCCTTCCACTCACTCGAAAAGTCGGCCGCAGGATTGCCGCTGCTCGCCACACTATTATATATAGCCACCTGGCACCAGGTTCCGGCCACATTATCGATGGTCGAATACGATACCGCGAAATCGGTGGTCTGCTTCTTCCAGCCAGGGAAAGGACGGTAAGTAACGATGTCGAACGTTTCGGATTGGGCGTGTATTATAAAAGGTATGGCAACCAATGCGATCGCCATACCAATTTTTATGGATTTCATTTCAGGGTGGTTAGATAACTAACAAGTTATCGATTTTCCAGCACCTTCTTCAGACTGTCGAGCATCATTTGCCAGTTGTTCTCGGAATGTTTACGTGCCTGTTCTGAATGATTATTGTCTTGCGTGAGCGTGACTTTAGTCTTCTTATTTTTTTCTTCTAATGTTATCGTAACGATGCGATAATTTTCCGGAATATCTTTCTCACCCGATGAAGGACTCAGGTGACTGAACTGCAATAGTTCACCGGGTACCGCTTCGCGGATCTCACCTTTGTCTTCGTAAGGCTTGCCTTCCCATTCACCCTTCCAGGTGATCTTGCTGCCGACACGAAAATCGGATGTCACATCCGTTCCGAAGAAATATTGCTTGATGATCTTCGGAGTAACCAGCGCTTCCCAAACTTTGTCTTTCGGAGCATCGATCGTTGTCGATACTCGTGCGATAATATCTTCTGTATTCATAAAACTTCAGTTTTGTTATCTGGAAAAGTTTGGCCAACAACCCTGCCAACAATTGTTTAACTTGAGTTTATGAAGTATGCGTTTCTCGCCATCTCTTTCTTTGCACAGATCATGGCAACAGCGCAACAGAGCGCAAAGCAATTGTGGAAACAACAACTGGGATCCACACCACAGTGGATGTTTCACGCGGGTGGCACACTGATCGTCGCAACAAACGAGCGACTTATCGCACCTGTCGATTCAGCATACGCCGATACATTGCAAACAACAGTACTTCGTGGAATAGATGAGTCTACTGGCAATACAAAGTGGACCTATAAGCCCTCGGTACCAATAGTTATTCCCAGTGTCGAGGCCGTTCCGGATCTTCCATACGTTGCTGTAAAGGATGGACCGTTCACGATCATCGATCCAACCGATGGCCGCATCATTTCCGACCTGCAGCTCTTCACGAAAGTTTTCAGGATGGGGTACCTACATAAGTCAGGACACCTTTGGATAGATGGGATCATAGGCAACGAACGAGATCTTTCCATGATTGAGCTCTCTACAGGAAAGAGGCTCTGGACGAAATCGGATTATTTTATTTCACCACCTAAAGCTCCGAAGAAGACCAACTCGCTAACAAAATTTCTACCACCAGAAAAAGATAATTCCACACAGGTAGGACTTCTCTGCAACCCGATCGTCCAGGGCGACGATCTGATCATAGCTGTTGGCGATCGCGCTACTTTTAATGATATCTACCGGATCTCGATCATCGATGGTCAACTGAGATGGAAAGCTGCAGGCCCGCTGGTAAGACCTGCCAACATACTCACAACCGACTCACTTTTCTTCAACATCGTTGGCAGCACCAGGTGGTTCTTGTTTGAAAGAGAAGACGGACTCACTGCTTACGATCCCGACAACGGATCAATGAAATGGAAGGCACAGGCGAAAATCAAAGGTCGCGTGAACGAGATAATTTACGGAGCAGAGTCGATGATCGTATCGACATTAGTTAACGAAGCGGCAACTATAATTCCAACCGGGCATTTTTATTTTTTAGATGACTACGACGGACGACTCCGCAGGGAATTGAGCTATCCGCTGAAGGGACAACTTCGGAACGTCAGCATCACTCCACACGGAGTTTTCTATGCAACGGATAAGAGTGTTAGCATTATCGATAAGAATAGAAAAGATCTGATCTCCGTGCCGGGGCATTGCTACACTGCCGATGCCGGCAACAAAGCATATTCCTATTGCAAGGCCGACCACAATCTTTATGAGATCAACAAAGAAGAACAAACGGCCACGATCATCACCAAACAACCCATCAATTTCAAAGGCATCGATAGTCCGGACCGGATCGAGTTGCGAAAAGATGGGGTCATTGTATTCTCCGATCAAACAGTGATGTTCATCAACTTCGATGGAACGGTGCGCTACGATGTCCATCATGCCGCGGCATCTGAATTCAAAACCGATTTCTTCAAAACACTCGAGTCGAAAACACGAGTGAGCAATCTCGCCATCGATTCAAACGTCATCGTGATGATCACATCGATCGGCGACCACACTGCTCTCGCCATCGTCGATAAAGACACCGGCGAAACGATCAACGTCGATCTCCCTTCAAACGAGACCCGACCGATGTTCGACGTCGACACAACTACCGGACGCGCTTTCTATTTCGATAGCAGGGCGGGATCTATTCTGGCCTTCGATATAAATAAGCAGTGACTCGAACCGGTCGCGTTTATTTTTGGTTGACAATCACATGAGCTTGCTTTCAAACACGCCCCTTTCTATTCTCGACCTCGCAACCATCGTTCACGGCGATAAAACACCCGGCGATGCTTTCAGGAGAAGTGTCGCCATGGCCCAGCACGCGGAGAAGCTTGGCTACACACGTTACTGGTTTGCCGAACATCATAATATGGAGAGTGTTGCCTCGGCGGCCACTTCCGTTTTGATAGCGCATATCGCCGGCGCCACTAACAAGATCCGTGTTGGGTCTGGTGGAGTGATGTTGCCCAATCATGCACCGTTGGTTATCGCCGAACAGTTTGGAACGCTCGAGGCATTGTTTCCCGGACGGATCGATCTCGGCCTCGGTCGTGCACCGGGTACCGATCAAACCACCGCGCAGGCCTTGCGAAGGAATCTCAACGCCGACGTAAACCAGTTCCCGAACGACGTTGTGGAACTGATCAATTATCTCGGACCGAAAGATCCATCGGCAAAGGTGCGAGCCATACCGGGACAGAACAGCAACGTCCCCGTTTGGTTGTTGGGCTCAAGTACATTCAGCGCTCAACTGGCCGCGATGCTGGGACTGCCCTTCGGCTTCGCATCGCATTTCGCTCCCACGCACTTGTTCGAAGCACTGAGATTGTATCGCGAACATTTTCGTCCTTCCCGATTTTTGGATGAACCGTATGCATTGGCTTGCGTGAATGTTGTTATCGGCGACACCGATGAAGAAGCCGAGAAGCTTGCCACATCGTTCTACCAACTGGCACTCGGGTTATTCAGGAACGACCGTCGTCCGTTGCCACCACCAGTCGATTCGATGGAGGGGATTTGGACGGAGCCGGAGAAGTATGGCGTATTGAATATGATGACGTATTCCTTCATTGGCAGCGAGGCAAGAGTGAAGTCGTCGCTCGACAAATTCATCCAGGACACGAAAGTGAATGAGGTGATGGTTGCGAGCCATGTTTATGATTTCGAAAAGAAGAAGAAAGTTTACGAGTTGTTGAAGAGGTGATCTCCTCACACGATTCGATTAGCCAATAATATTCTTTCTCTCATAAGCCATCACACTCAACGGCGGCAATTCAATTTTTACATCCGACGGTTTCCCCGTCTTCTCTTTCTCGTTCGAACTCAAGAGCAACTTCCAGTTCTCACCATGCATCGTATAGGACGTCGGTTCATTTGAGAAGTTAAAGAACAAATAAACTTCCTGGTTGTGATCGGGTGTGTGTCGCAGCACCGCCAATGCCGATGGACCGATCACGGAAGTTTGTAGACACGTCTTCTCAACTTCCCTGAACACCGGGTGATCCTTGCGGAGCTCGATCAATTTCTTATACCACGCAAGTATCTCCCCGTGATGTCCTTTCTTCCTGGTATCCCATCGAAGCTTGCATGCATCGAATGTCTTAACATCCTGCGCATCCATCGGCTCCCATTCGTCACCATAGTCTGCGAACTCTCTCTTCCTTCCTTCGCGAACTGCTTCGATCAGCTTCGGGTCGGAATGATCGACGAAGTAAGTGAATGGTGCGTCTTCGCCATATTCTTCACCCATAAACAACATGGGAACATACGGAGACAGGATAATTGCTGCAGCCGCTAACATCACTCTTTCTTTTCCCAGGCCACTCAACCGGTCGCCCTTCACGCGGTTTCCTATTTGGTCATGGTTCTGGATGAACACAACGAATTGGTCGCCGCTGATCCCAGCCGATGATGCCCCGAACTTTCTTCTACGAAACTTCACATACTCTCCACTGTAAACAAACCCTTCACTGAATGCTTTTGCCATCTGATGTACCGTCCCAAAATCTTCGTAGCGCTTCTTCCCATCGGGATCAACCAATACGAACAGTGCATGATGAAAATCGTCGAGCCATTGTGCATCGAACCCGTAGCCGCCAGCGGCGGGATGTTTGATAACACGCGGGTCGTTGAGATCACTCTCTGCGATCATAAAGAAAGGCCTGCCGACCTTTTCTCTCAATGTCTTTGCATGTGTGTTGAACTCTTCGAGTATGTGAGTGGGGTTTGAGTCATAAATACAATGGATGGCATCTAGCCGCAGCCCGTCGATGTGATAATTCTCGACCCAATGAGTAATGTTTTCGATGAAGAGATCTCTCACGCCATTCGACCATTGCTGATCGAAATTAAGTGCATCGCCCCACGGCACATGATGAGCTTTTGAAAAATACGGGCCGAACTGTGGCAGGCAATTTCCTTCGGGACCAAAGTGATTATACACGACATCCAGGATCACGGATATTCCCCTGGCGTGACATGCATCAACGAGGCGCTTCAGTCCATCGGGTCCTCCATAACTATGTTGCACTGCGAAGAGAAAAACTCCGTCGTAACCCCAGTTCCTCGACCCCGGAAATTGTGAGACAGGCATGATCTCGATCGCATTCACGCCGATCTCAACAAGATGATCGAGATGTTCGATGGCGCTGTCGAATGTGCCGGCATCGGAAAACGTTCCGATATGAAGTTCGTAGATGATGAGGTCGCGCAAGGGCACGCCTCGCCACATCTGGTCGCTCCACTTAAATGAACTGTGATCAACCACCGCCGAATGACCATGAACGCCATCCGGTTGAAACGAAGACGCTGGGTCCGGGAGATCCTTTTTTCCCTCGGGCTGGAGGAAATAACGTGCGCCAGGCTGAATGTTCTCGCATTCGATCGAGAAATATCCGTCGTTGTCTTTCTTCATTTTCCATCGTTCGTCGCGAGGCTTCACGATGTGAAGGAACATGGTCTCGACCAACGGAGCCCACACATAAAACTTCCATCGATCTTTGTCGATGCGCACAGGCCCGTTCTTATTCATATCAATTGAAAAAATTGCTGGTTTTTAATCTTATAACAAGGGCTTCGTCGCCGCTCAATACGATCGAGTCTTTTACCGATTCTCCTTCTACTTCAGGTGATGTCGATATTTCGATCACGCCTTCGAAACGCGCTCCGCCCTGGTTCACATAAGCGATACGGGGAGTGAGGTTGAGTGCAATAAGAAATCCATCGGAGCCGTGGGCAATTCGTGCAAAACAGATAACCTGGTGATCGGAGTACACCGGAAAATAACTACCGGACGCGAGCGACTCTTCATGGTTACGAAGTGCGATCAGCTTCTGATATAAAGTGTACATCGAACCAGCATCCCGCCTTTGAGATTCAACATTTACAGTGTGAAAGTTTCGGTCGACCCTAAGCCAGGGTTTCTTGTTTGAAAAACCGCCGCACGGGTCCTCGCCTGTCCACTGCATTGGCGTCCTCGCTGGATCGCGACTGAGATTTTTGTCAGGCATGTTCCTTCCTTGCGGATCCTGGACCTCGTTGCGTGGTATAGGAACATCGCGCATACCAATTTCATCGCCGTAATATATAGTGGGAGTCCCGCGCAACGTAAGCAACAACACGGCAGCAACACGCGCCTGGTGGGGTCCGACCCTGCTGGCAATTCTTGGTTGATCATGATTTCCCAGTACCCAGTTGGGCCAACCGCCCGGAGGAAGTGCTGCCTCATATTCCTGTATAGCTGCAGAGATCTTTTGTGCCGACCAGGGCAGGGTGATCAATTGGAAGTTAAATGGCAGATGCACACCCGTGTTGTCAATACCATAATAAGTAACAAGCTTGCTGATCGGCAGATAGATCTCACCGATCATGATCCTGTCGTTGAACTCGTTGAGCACAGCACGGATCTGTTTCACAACATCGTGGATCTCGTATTGGTCTGTCGAATAAACAGGCAGCAACTCGTCGCATGTTGCCATGTATGGAAGATAATCGGGGTTCGGAGGGTTATCTCGAAACTGCGCGTCTTTGATCAAATGCCAGAGTACATCGATACGAAATCCATCGACACCTTTCTTTAACCAGAACCTCATCACATCGAACATCGCGGATTGCACTTCAGGATTTCTCCAATTCAGGTCTGGCTGTTCTTTAAGGAAAGCGTGATAATAATACTGACCCGTGGTCTCGTCCCATTCCCAGGCCGCGCCACCAAAGGCCGCCCTCCAATTGTTTGGCGGGCCACCCGATGGATTTCCATCATGCCAGATATACCAATTACGCTTTGCATTATCCCTCGACGACTTCGACTCGACGAACCACGGATGTTTATCCGAGGTATGATTTGGGACGAGATCAAGTAGTAATCTCATCCCACGCTTATGTACTTCGTTCAGCAAGTGATCGAAATCCTCCATCGTACCAAACAGCGGATGAATGCCGATATAATCTGAAATGTCATATCCGAAGTCGGCCATCGGTGAGGGATAGATAGGACTGATCCACACGGTTCGCACACCCAATGCTGCCAGGTAATCGAGCCGTTGAGTGATCCCATTCAGATCGCCAACACCATCTCCATTACTATCCTGGAATGATCGTGGATAGATCTGGTAGATCACCTCATGTCGCCACCATGAACGGCTGCTGGTATGTATGCGGCTATCAGTCACATTTTCCTGTTAGAATTTTCGTCTAACCGAAAAGTTGTGCCAGATTTTAAATTTCTGGCATTCATCGTGCTATCGTCATTCGAAACACGACGTATGGAAAGCATCACATTGGATCGTTGGGAAGACATCTGTCAGCCGGCGGTATTTCAGCAGCTGGAATCAAACATATTGCCCGGATTTCTTATGGAAAGGCGTTGGTTCGGGGGCAAAGGACGGGAAATAAACGTTGTAAGGATCATCGGCACCACTACGATCCCAGCCGATCCATTGCCGTCGTTCCTGTGGTTGTTGCTTGTTGAATACAAAGATGGCGCTAGCGAGAAATATTTACTCCCGGTCTGCTTTCTGCACAATAAGAGTATTACTGAAGACCAGATGCGTCCGCCTTTGTTGTGTGATCTGAAAGTGGATCTCGAGCAAGGATGGTTATCGGACGCCACATGGTGTGAAGATTTTCGTATGGCGCTGTTCCGTCTTTTTGCAAGACAGGCGCGCCTGAACGTCGAAGGACGCCAGATGATCTTTAATACTTCGGACTCCTTCGGTCAGCTCGCAAAAAACATCCAGGCATCGCGCGTATTGAATGCGGAACAAAGCAACTCTTCGATCATCTTTGGGAACACGCTGTTTTTAAAATTATATCGAAAAGTTGAAACCGGCACGAATCCCGACATCGAGCTCTCCAGGTTTCTTTCGCAGGATGCAAATTTCAAAAACGTTCCTGGATGGATGGGCGATATCGAATGGCAGTCGCCAGCCGGTAAGATCGGGGTGGGCATCCTTCAGCAGCTTCTCCCCGATATCAAGGTCGCATGGGAATATTTTCAGCCTGTTATCAAAGAAGCGATCAAGACTTCGTCTATAGATGTGTTCCGTGAAAACCTTGAACAGCTTGCTTCGCTCACCGCAGAAATGCACCGGGCATTGTCGTCGCGACAAGACTCCGATGAATTTCAACCCGAGCCATTCGGTCACAACGAAATTCATGAGATGATCAATGATCTATCAAAAGAAGTCGACGAGACTTTCGATCTGCTCGCTAACAGTATCGATCAGCTCTCGCCCGAAGCAAGGTCGAGTGCCGATCGTTTATTGGACTTACGACCGGAGCTCGAACACATGCTCGCTGATCTCGATCACGCCGACATCAATATGAAGAGTGTTCGGGTGCATGGAGATTATCATCTAGGGCAAGTGCTGGTATCGGGAGATGACCTTAAAGTAACCGACTTCGAAGGAGAGCCCGGCAGATCTTATACAGAACGGCGCGCCAAGCAGCCATTGATGAAAGATGTTGCAGGCATGATGAGATCGCTTCAGTATGCAACCTATAATGTGCTGATGGACGATAAAGGAAACAATCACGACATACAACAACTGGCGGAAGTCTATAATAAGATGAGTGATGTATATGTTGAAACCTACTTGTCTGCGATGATCGACACCGGGCTGGTTCCTGTCACTTCGCAGGAGGCGCACACGGTGCTTCGATTGTTCCTCCTGGAAAAAGCTTTATACGAGCTACGATATGAGCTCAACAACCGTCCCAACTGGACTATCATTCCGCTTGCCGGGCTGGTGTCTATAATTACGGAGTGGATGGAGAGTGGTGTTCAGCATGCATAAGCTCCCGGTAGACCGCAAGGACGTTTTTTGCGGCAAGGTTCCACGAGATATGGTGAACCTTGCTGATCGCATTGTGTCGCATGGTTTCGGCGACTGTTGGATATCGTAAGATCCCCGATATCGCATGTGCTAACGCATCGGTATCCCAGAAATCGACCTTGATCATGTCGGGCATAACTTCCGCCACACCAGATTGTTTCGAGATCACTGTGGGTACGCCAGCGTTGATCGCCTCGAGTGCAGTGAGCCCGAATGGTTCCGAAACAGATGGCATCACGTATACACGCGTGAAGCTCATCAGTCTCATGACATCGGCGCGATTCAGAAATCCTGTAAAGTGAAAGCGGTGCGACATTCGCTTGCGGATCACGCGCTTGATCATATCTGGTAATGCATCGCCCGAGCCGGCCATTACGAAATGACAATCTGGAAATTCTTTCAATACTTTCTCCGCGGCATCGACGAAGTACTCCGGGCCTTTCTGAAATGTTATTCTCCCAATAAAAGTAACTAGCTGTTCACCGAGGACGTGCGTTGCAGATGCGATGGTAGGAGCCTTGAGATCGACTCCATTGTAGGCGACGCCGATCTTTTTAGCTGAAACGCCATAGCGCTCAACCAGCATCTTCTTCGTGAACTTGCTTACAGCTATTGCCCGATCGCATACTGCCATGGCCATGCGTTCGATGTCGTAAACCACGTTGCTACCGGTTAGTCCAGCGCGATCGAACTCCGTGGCGTGGATGTGTATCACCAATGGTTTGCCAGTCGCCATCTTTACGGCAACTGCTGCGGGGAACGTCATCCAGTCGTGTGCATGGATGATATCGAACTCATGATCGCGTGCGAGCTTCACGATCACCTCCGCATATTTATCCACTTCCTGAAGGAGCTTGTTGCCGTATCCTCCTTCGAAGTTGTGCCTGGTTGTTCCGGTTTGCTTGCGGTTACTAGTGTTTGTATGCAACTCGGATCCATTCGGTTGACTGAAAAGCATTTTCCACTTTTCGAGAAACTCTTCCCCACCGATTTCACCTGGCGATTCGTAAGGAGAAAGGACTGCATCTACTTTTTCTACAGTGAAGACTTCTTTACTGAGTGATGTTGTTGGCTCACCATTAGAGGACATAATGGTGCCAACAGATTCGTATGTGTATGTTGGAACTTCTATTGTATTAGCTCCAAGCACACTCAGATCGTTGTTGTCTGTGAGAGTTGGAGAGTTAGGGATCACAAACAGGATCTGAACCTCTTTAGTTTCCACCAGCGCTGTAGCGAGTCCTTCGCACGCAATGCCAAGGCCGCCGGATATATTCGGTGGGAACTCCCAACCAAGCATCAATACTTTGATCATAGTTTTATTCGAGTGCGATATTACCACAATTGTATCGCCAGTTATTTACGTATTTCCACTGAACCGTAACAAACGAACGACAAACGATGTTCATTGGCACGTTTTTACATTCATTCATAGTAACAATGCTTCATTAATGAACGAAGCATTGATAATTCTGGTGATGATGTAGTAATGACGGGGATCATGTTCCCCAGATGATCCATATCATTGCTCAACGTAGAAACAATTGCCACTTGTTAAATTTTTTTGTTATGAATTCGACCTCGAAACTTAAACCCGGTGAGCCTTTGGTACTGTACTTCAATGTTCATCAGCCAAAGCGACTTAAGAAGTTCGGTTTTCTCGATATCGGCGACGAGGCAGATTATTGGAATGACTCACTCAACGCCCTGGTTACAGGCCGGGTCGCCAGGAATTGTTATATACCCGTGAACTCGATGCTACGGCGGTTGATCGAGAGGGACGACAATATTCGCTTGACGTTTTCGATCTCCGGGCCGGCGATAACACAATTCGAAAGTTTTGCTCCCGAAGCGCTGCAGAGCTTTCACTCGCTGGTTGGGACCGGCTGTGTCGAGCTTCTCGGAGAGACGAGCCACCACTCTCTCGCCAGCATGATGGCCAACGATGAATTTCCGGAGCAGATCAGGAAGCATTCAAGCCTTATGCAACACCACTTCGGTGTCGCCCCAACCGTGTTTCGTAATACGGAGATGATCTACAGCAACAGCATTGGGTCGCGGGTGAAGCAGCTTGGCTTTAAAGGGATCTTATGCGAAGGAGTGTTGCCGCAAGACAACAGGGGTTTGTATCTCCACCCTTTTCACAAAGACTTCAAGATCCTTTCCCGCGATTTCGTGTTGAGCGACGACATCGCCTTTCGTTTCGAGAACGGACATCACAAGCTCGACGTGGATGAGTTCTTCAAAAAAATAGAACAAGCCCCGGGCGTAACGATGATCGGTGTTGACTACGAGACATTCGGAGAACATCGTCACGCGCATTCAGGCATCATCCAGTTCCTGCATGACCTTATCGTAAAGGTGACCCAATCAAAAACTGTAACACTGATGACGCCTTCGGAAGTGATCATGAACTGCGAAGCAGCAGGGACTCTCGACAGCCCGGACTTTACTTCATGGGCCGACGAGCGAAAAGATATTTCGGCATGGCTCGACAGCGAGCTTCAGAACGAAGCCTTTATCGCCATGCAGGGTGTTGAAGACCAGGTAAAAAAATCCGGCAACCCCGACCTCGTCGAGACTTTCCGAAATCTTCAGACCAGCGACCACTTCTATTATATGAGTACAAAGAATGGTCCCGATGGCGAGGTGCACGCGGTGTTCAGTCACTACAATTCACCTTATGAAGCATACATCAATTACATGAATGTACTGAACGACTTTAAGGTGAAGTTGGCGAAAGCACCTGCACACGATCCTATCGAAGCCCTCGAATACGAGAGACGACATGAACCCGTTCCGCTTTGGGCAGAAAAAGCGCAGGCAAATTACTACGACCTGACAAGCCGGTAAGAGAAAAATGAATGAAACTATAAGGACGTTCGCAGGCGAACCATATCCGCTTGGTGCAACGTATCTGGGGCCGGGAACAAACTTCGCATTGTACAGCGATCATGCGACGGGTGTTGTGCTTTGTCTTTTCGATAAGACCGGCGAGGGAGCAAAAGAAACAAGAATAACAGTCAAGGAAAGAACACACCAGGTGTGGCACGTCTATGTTCCGGGAATACAGCCGGGCCAGATCTATGGCTATCGTGTGGAAGGACCCTACGACCCTCCTTCGGGGAACCGTTTCAATCCCAATAAACTATTAATGGATCCTTATGCCCGGGCGGTTTCGAATACACTTAGGTGGCACGACTCCGTATTCGGTTATGAGATCGGGAACGAGGAACAAGATCTCTCGATGAGTACCAACGACAGTGCGCCGTATATGTGCATGAGCATTGTTGTCGATACATCGTTTGATTGGGGAAACGACCGGCGACCAAAGACCCCGCTTCACAAGACGATTATTTATGAAGCGCACGTGAAGGGATTAACCATGAGGCATCCCGAGATACCTGAACAGCTTCGGGGAACCTATCGCGGCCTGGCCGACATTCACATGATAACTTACCTGAAGGAACTCGGCGTTACCGCGATTGAGTTGATGCCGATCCATCATTCGATCATCGATAAGTATTTGCTTGATAAAGGGCTGAGTAACTACTGGGGTTATAACACGATCAGTTTTTTCGCACCCGAGCCACGTTATGCTGCCGAAAGATCTCCCGTTGGCGTAGTCAATGAGTTCAAGGAGATGGTGAAAGCCCTTCATGAAGCCGGTATAGAAGTAATACTCGACGTGGTTTACAATCATACCGCCGAAGGCAACCAGATGGGACCCACATTATCGTTCCGTGGAATTGATAATCAATCCTACTACAGGCTTGCCGAAGACTGTCGATACTACCAGGATTATACCGGCACCGGAAACACACTTAATGCAAACCTTCCGAACGTTCTGCGATTAATGATGGATAGCCTTCGCTATTGGATCACTGACATGCATGTCGATGGATTTCGTTTCGATCTGGCTGCAACATTGGCTCGTGAGCTTCACGAGGTGAATCGACTCAGTGCATTCTTCGACATTATTCACCAGGACCCGGTGATATCGCAGGTGAAATTGATCGCCGAACCATGGGACGTTGGAGAAGGGGGATATCAAGTCGGAAAATTTCCAGCAGGTTGGCTCGAATGGAACGGTAAGTTCAGGGATTGTATGCGCGATTACTGGCGCGGTGCCGAAAGCATGCTGGGCGAATTTGCTATGCGCTTAACCGGAAGCCCCGACTTGTATTTCGATGACTATCGAAAGCCGACTGCGAGCGTCAACTTCATTACAGCGCACGATGGCTTCACGCTTCGCGACCTTGTCTCGTACAACGAAAAGCATAATGAAGCCAACGGCGAAGACAATAAGGACGGCGAAAATTATAATCGTTCGTGGAACTGCGGCGTCGAAGGCGATACCGACTCCAAAGAGATCCAGGATCTGCGTAAGCGACAACAAAGGAATTTTCTAGCGACCCTTTTCCTGTCGCAGGGCATACCCATGCTCGTGTCGGGTGATGAACTTGGCAAAACACAAAAGGGGAACAACAACGCGTATTGCCAGGACAACGAGATCTCGTGGATCGATTGGGACAACGCTGATAGAGAGCTTCTCGATTTTGTGAGATTGCTGATCCATTTCAGGCAAGAACACCCGATGTTCAGCCGGAAGAAATGGTTCCAGGGGCGGCGTGTCAACCAAAGAGGTGTCCCCGACGTCAAATGGTTTCAACCGGCCGGCGACGAAATGGCCGATGAACATTGGCAGAAGGACTTTGCGAAAGCACTTGGCGTGTTTTTGAATGGACAAGAGCTTGCCGACAACTCTTTTTACTTGTTGTTCAATTCTTATGAAGGTCCACTTGAATTTGTTCTGCCGCCCGCCACGTATGCTAAAGAGTGGACAACGGCTATTAATACCACAAAGAGTTGCCAGGGTGAAAAGAAAACTTATCAGCCGGGGGAGAAGGTAATGGTGCAGGGTAGAAGTGTTGTCGTGCTGATGGATCATGTATAATCCTGTTTCCACCATTCGACTTCAGTTCAACAAGGATTTCACATTCGCGAAGTTCGAGGAGCTCATTCCATTTTTTATCGACCTGGGAATAAGGACGATCTATGCATCTCCGATCTTCAAATCAGCGTCCGGTAGCACGCATGGCTACGATGTTATAGATCCGTTGACGATCAATCCGGAGATCGGTACCGAAGAAGATCTCATTCGGATCTCTAAGAAGCTTCGTGAAAACGGCGTTGGTTGGATCCAGGATATTGTTCCAAACCACATGGCTTTCGATAGCAGCAATCCGTGGCTTTACGATGTTCTCGAAAAAGGACCGGCGTCGCCGTATTCGATGTTTTTCGATACCGCATTGTCCGGCGACTTCTTTCGCAACAAGATCATGGTGCCCTTCTTAGGAGAGCCCTTAACGGAAGCGATCCATTCTGGTAAGCTCAAACTGAACGACGATCATTTGGAGTATTTCGATCACAGGTTCCCGGTCAATGAACGATCGCGCGGTATCTCCGATGTTGAAACTGTGCACGACATGCAATTCTATCGGCTCTGTCATTTTAAAGAGACCGATACAAATATCAATTACAGGAGATTTTTCACGATCAACGGCTTGATCTGTTTGAAGATCGACGACCAGCAGGTTTTCGATCATTATCACGCTCTCATCGCCAGGTTGGTTCGCGATGGAGTTTTCGACGGACTTCGGGTGGACCACATCGACGGACTGTATGATCCTGTTAACTACCTGCGAAGGCTTCGCGGCCTCGCCGGCCCCGAGACATATATTATAGTAGAGAAAATACTCGAACCCGAAGAGAAACTCGATCCCTGGTGGCCTATCGAAGGCACGACGGGATATGAATTCCTGGGTGCCGTCAATAATCTTTTTACATGGTCAGGTGCCCGACGGTCGTTCGACAAGCTGTACAGATCTATTGCACCGGAAAACTCATCGTTCGGCAGAAACATCTTCGACAGCAAGAGGCTGATACTTACGAAGTATATGTCGGGCGAGCTCGATAATCTTACCCGGTATTTTATTGACCTCGGGTTGGGTTCAGAAAAATATTTAATCGATGACCTGAGAAATGCAATTGCAGAGCTCCTCGTAAGATGCCCGCAGTATCGCTTTTATGGAACTAAAATGCCATTGGGCAAAGAAGAACGTACTGCGTTCGAAGAGCTGATCGACGAGTGTCGTGTTAATTGTCCGCAATTAGCCGCCTCGTTCGATCAGCTCGACGAAGCGTTGATCGACAACGTGCGCCGCAGCAAAGATCATCAGCAACGTGCTGCGAAGTTTTACATGCGACTGATGCAGTTTACCGGGCCATTGATGGCGAAGGGCGTTGAAGACACCCTGATGTATCAGTTCAATCGTTTTGTTGGACACAACGAGGTGGGCGACTTGCCCGATGAGTTCGGATTGTCGACAGACACGTTCCATACAACAATGGTCGATCGCCTGGAGAGATGGCAATTATCATTGAATGCAACAGCGACTCACGACACGAAGAGGGGCGAGGACGCGCGTATGCGCCTTAACGTGCTTACCGATATTTCCGATCAATGGGTCCAAAGCGTGACACATTGGTTCGAGATCAATAAGCAGTATAAGGACACTTCGATCGATCCCAACGATGAATATTTTATTTACCAGACCCTGATCGCTACCTATCCCGATCAGGAAGCAAGCGACTACATAGAAAGGATCGATCGGTATCTCGTGAAGGCACTGCGTGAAGGCAAAGTTCATTCGAGGTGGGACGATCCCGACGAGTCGTACGAGCAGGGTGTCCTTAGATTTGTTCACAATATTCTTCGGAGCGGCAGCGAATTCATGACAAGCTTTCTTCCGTTCTTTCAGAAAGTAGATCAGCACGGAAAGATCAACTCCCTATCACAGCTTTTGTTGAAGGTTGCTTGCCCGGGTGTGCCCGATATTTACCAGGGAAGCCTGTTGTGGGACCTGAGCTTTGTTGATCCTGATAATCGTCGGCCTGTTGACTATGATCTTGTTGGCAATTCATTGAGAGATGATTCGCATCCGAAGCTGTTTCTTATCAAGAAATTGCTGGCTATTCGAAAAGACAACGTCAAGATATTTACCTATGGGAACTATAAACCTCTGAAAGTTACCGGCACACTTGCCAGGCATGTAGTGGCTTTTGGTCGCGAATACCAGGGCACGTGGATCATTGCAGCGGCCCTGCTTCATACGGCACGACTGAAGTCGGGTTCAGTTGATTGGACAGGTACACAGATTCAGTTGCCCGAAGAATGGGTGGTTCCTGTCGAGAATCTTTTAAACAAGATCAGTGTAAGAAAAGACGATCAGTCCATCGACCTCTCTCAACTATTTCAATCATTGCCTGTGGCGCTGTTAAAGTTCAAGGTTCCAAAAACGAAACGATCGGCAGGGATATTAATGCCTGTTGCATCGTTGCCATCTTCTTACTCCATTGGCGATATCGGGATGGCGGGCCGGGCATTCGCCGATTTCCTGTTCAAAAGCAGGCAGAAGATCTGGCAGATGTTGCCGGTAAATGAGATCGACAAGCATGCGGCATTTTCTCCTTATAGCGCAGTATCGTCGATAGCTGGAAGCACTTTGTTGATATCGATCGACGATCTCGTGCTGGATGGTTTATTGGATGTGGACGATGTAAAGAAGTCGAAAGCAAAACAGACGATCGACTACGAAGCAGCGAGCAAAGAGAAGGCAGTCCTTCTCGATAAAGCCTGGCGGAATTTCAATGCGCGAAGACCGGTGGCTTTGATCGATGATCTCAACGAATTCGAACATCAGGAAAAGACCTGGCTGGATGGATACGCAACATTCATCGCATTACAGAGATCTAACGATAACAAGCCGTGGACCGAATGGCCGGAAGAATTTCGCGATCGCACCGGATCAGCCATAGATAAATTCAAGGAAGAGCACGCCGATGAGATCCGAAAGATCAGATGGTTGCAATTCATTTTTTTCAGGCAGATGAAAAGCCTGAGACGTTATTGCAACGAACGCGGCATCAAACTAATGGGCGATGTTCCGTTTTACGTCAGCGCACCTTCGGCCGATGTTTGGCTGTATCGCGATGTGTTTGATGTGAATGCATCGGGCCGCGTGAATGGAATTTCCGGGGTGCCTCCCGATTACTTCAACGATGAAGGGCAGTTGTGGGGAATGCCGGTATTTAACTGGGAGTCGAACAAGAACGGTGTATACGCGTGGTGGACAGAACGGCTTCGAAAGAATTTGCTGATGTATGACCTTGTCAGGCTCGATCACTTCAGGGCGTTTGTCGATTACTGGCGTGTTGAGGGAGGATCGAAGAATGCAGTAAAAGGCGAATGGTTGAAGGGACCGGGTCTTGATTTTTTTGAGGCGATGAAAAGAGATCTCGGCGAATTGTCTTTCGTTGCTGAAGATCTCGGTGATGTTGGTCCGGATGTTTACGAGCTTCGCGATAAACTTTCCTTACCGGGAATGACCGTTTTACAATATGGTTTCGGTGGCGAGTTCCCGACATCGATCCATTTGCCTCATAATTATAGTGAACGATCGGTTGCCTATCCTGGAACACACGACAACAACACCACGCGTGGGTGGTACAACCAGGAAACGGGATCAATTGAAAAGGAGCATTTATCGAAATACTTCGATGCTCGCGTCAATGCCAGGAACGTAGCGACATTATTTATGCGAGCAGTTTATTCTTCGCATGCCGGTATCGCTATGGTTGCCATGCAGGATGTACTCGGACTCGATGAGAGATCGAGAATTAATACGCCATCGACAGGCGAGGGAAATTGGTTGTGGAGGATGAAGGACATGCCGGACGAAGATGTAATTACGAAGCTGAGACGGATGATGTTTTTGTATGAGAGGTAGTCGTGACGCTACTCCTGGTGATCACCATGACGTCGCTTTCTCAAACCCCGCTCGATCTTTGTTTCGCGACGAGACGCTGCGATGGCCATACAAAGTAGAATGATCATGGTGATGCTTACCGATCCAAAGAGGTAATACATAAAGAACATCGGGGTGATAGTCATAACTGATCTTTCTTTTTTGAACTGTCAAATATTTTAGAATAAATAACGGTCAAGCAAATTAGAGATAGGGGTCTGGTGTGAAATCATCTTGCTTCGTAAAAACCAGCCAACAGCTTTCCGTACAAAAAGCAAAGAAAATTTGTGAGTAGATGGCCCGTCAGGGTATCTATCAGATTCACTATCTTCATCCTCCACACCTCTTACCTGCCCATGAAACAATACTTGCCCATCCTTCTATTCGTCACTTCGGTAACAGCATACGCACAGGAAACCCGTTTGCTTCGTCAACCGGACATCAACTCAACGCAAATAGTCTTTAGCTATGCCAACGACCTGTGGATCGTTGCCAGATCTGGCGGCAAGGCCCAACGCCTTACCAGCTTCCCCGGCCAGGAAACACACCCGTCCTTCTCGCCGGACGAGAAGTGGATAGCCTTCAGTGCCCAATATGGCGGGAACACCGATGTATATATAGTGCCGGCCACCGGCGGCGAGCCGAAGCGGCTAACGTGGCATCCCGACGCAGACATTGTTCGTGGATGGAGCCCGGACGGCAAGGTTGTATTTTCATCGGCCAGGGAGACCGTTCCGCGCGGCGTTGACAAACTCTTCGCGATAGCACCGAATGAAGCGTTTCCCACCGCACTTCCAATGCCGCGTGTTTATCGCGGCGAATATTCGCCCGACGGAAAATCATTTGCCTATGAACTTGTATCGCCATGGGACGAAGAGTGGAGGAACTATCGCGGCGGTCAGAACAGGCCTATATGGGTAATGAACCTCGCCGATCAATCGATCAAAAAACTTCCGTGGGAAAATAGTCACGACGTGCAACCGGTCTGGATCGGCAACTCGATCTATTTTTTGTCAGATCGCGATCTAACCATGAATTTATATGGCTTCGATACACAGTCGTCATCATTAAAACAACTGACTGATTTCTCCGAATATGACATAAAGAATTTGAATAGCGGAGGAGGGATGCTTGTATACGAATATGGCGGTGATCTATATACATTAGACCCGACGAGCGGCAAATCGACTAAAGTCAACATCGAAGTAAAGGGCGATTTCCCATGGACGATGCCCTATTGGAAAAACCTTTCGGCATATGTCGACAACGTCTCTTTATCGCCGACTGGAGTTCGTGCATTATTCGAAGCACGCGGAGAGATCATTACAGTTCCAGTCGATAAAGGAAATTACAGGAACATCAGCAATTCGCCAGGTGCTCGCGATCACGACCCAATCTGGTCGCCCGATGGAAAATACATAGCATGGTTTTCGGATGCTTCCGGTGAATATAGTTTATATATCGCCGTGCAGGATGGCCTTACGAAGCCGCGCGAGATAAAGATCCCCTCGCCGACCTATTATTATTCACCGGTATGGTCACCCAACGGAAAGCACATCGCTTATACAGACAACTTACAACGTGTTTGGATCACCGATGTTGAATCTGGCAAGACATCGTTGGTCGACAAAGACAATTTCCTTCACCCCGAGCGTAGCGTAAATCCCGTTTGGTCGCCCGACTCGAAGTGGCTTGCCTACAGTAAACGTCTCGTTACACAGTACCATGTTATCATGGCCTATAGTGTCGACCAGGCAAAATCAATTCAATTGACCGATGGATTATCGGATGCTGTTTCTCCTGCGTGGGATGCCAGTGGTAAGTATATATATTTTCTTGCAAGCACAAATTATGCGTTGTTGTCGGGCTGGCTCGATATGAGTTCGCTCGAACATCCGCTCAAGCGTTCCGCATATTTAATTGTGTTGAAGAAAGGCGATCCTTCACCGTTCTTACCCGAGAGCGATGAAGAAAAGATAGAACGTATTGCGCAGGAGGAAAAGAAGGAAGAGGCAGACAAGAAATCGAAATCGAAAACCCCGGTTACACCACCGCCTGCCAACCAGGTTCAAATAGATGTCGACGGCATTGGAAGACGTACGATTACGATTGATGTTCCCGCGCGCGAGTACAATCGCCTTTCTGCCGGCGAAGAAGGCGTGATCTTCCTTTCCGAGATAGTTCAGAATCATGGTGATCCTGTTCTTCACAAGTATGTCCTGAAAGAGAGAAAGCTATCGGAGTTCCTTGCGGCGGCCGGTGGATATAGTCTCGCACAGAACGGAACAAAGATCCTTTACCGGACAGCTGGTCAATGGTATGTGGCCAAGACTTCAGAAAAACCATCGGGTGGCGAACCGCTAAAGATGAGTGGTATAGAGGCGAAAGTAGATCCTCGCCAGGAATGGAAACAAATGTTCCGCGAGGCCTGGCGCCTTCAACGTGATTATCTCTACGTACCCAATATACACGGAGCCGATTGGAATAAAGTCTATTCAATGTATGCTCCTCTTGTAGATCATGTTGCTCACCGCAGCGATCTCACCTACCTGCTGGACATCTTAGGTGGTGAAGTTTCGATTGGTCACTCCTTTACCGGTGGTGGCGACAATCCCAACATTGAGAAGGTAAGGGTTGGTTTGCTTGGAGCCGATTACGAGATCAATAGCAACAGGTATCGCATCAAGAAAGTATACAACGGCGAGAACTGGAATCCGGATACCCGATCGCCATTGAGTGTACCTGGCGTTGACGTAACGGCGGGCAGCTATATAATATCAGTAGATGGCGTCGATCTCACCGCGGCAACTAATATATATAGTGTGTTCGAGAACAAGGCAGACCGACAGGTACAACTACAGGTTTCTGCTACGCCGGATGGAAAGAATGCCAAGTCCGTTATCGTTGTTCCGATTGAAAATGAATACGAGCTTCGATTGTTGAGTTGGGTCGAAGAGAACCGTCGTAAAGTCGATGAGCTTTCTGATGGCAAGCTGGCG
This sequence comes from uncultured Ohtaekwangia sp., assembly GCA_964490505.1. Lineage (GTDB taxonomy): Bacteria > Bacteroidota > Bacteroidia > Cytophagales > Cyclobacteriaceae > ELB16-189. The sequence goes on from CAZBCP010000013.1 coordinate 418,610, forward strand.
TATGTGTGGCTTCCAAACACTGCAGAAAAAGGATTTGCTTATTTCAACAGGTATTATTTCGCGCAGCAGGATAAGGCTGGTGTTGTTATCGATGAGCGGTTTAATGGCGGAGGTTACATCGCCGACTATTTTGTCGATATCCTTAACAGAAAACTTAGAGGATATTTTAATAATGTGTCGGGCGATCGCAGGCCGTGGACTGAACCGCTGACCGGCATTCATGGTCCGAAGGTGATGATCATTAACGAGATGGCGGGCTCGGGTGGTGATATGCTTCCCTATTTGTTCAGGCACATGAACATTGGAACGCTGGTGGGAACAAAGACATGGGGAGGCCTTGTGGGGATATGGGATACCCCGGCGCTTTTGGATGGTGGATACATAACTGCGCCGCGTGGTGGTTTCTATAATTTGAAGGGAGAGTGGGACGTGGAGAACATTGGTATTGCGCCAGACATTGAAGTTGAGATGACACCCAAAGAAGTTATAGCGGGTCACGATCCGCAGCTGGAGAAAGCGGTAGAAGAGGGATTGAGACTGATCAAAGAAAATCCGTTGAATTTAGTTCCGGAGCCGGCAGCACCGGTGAGGGTGTTGAGACCGAAAAGGTGAGACATTGAGCATTGATCATTAACGATTGACGATTGTCCATTGACCAATGCAATGATCAATGATCGATGTTCAATCGTCAATGTTCAATCGTTAATGTTCAATCGTTAATGATCAATGGTTAATCGTCAATGTTCGATCTTCTCATCCCCAACGCAAACCCTGCTCCCACCAACAACTGTATCGCCAATACAACAACAGGCACATGATAATTTCCAGTCCATGTGATCAGGTAACCTACTCCCAACGAAGCTGCCGTACCTCCCAGTAACCCTGCCGTATTCATCGCACCCGTAACAGCACCACTCGACTTTCCGCCGAGGTCCGTCGCTATTGCCCACGACACCGGCGCCGTCACATCCATCAACGCCAATCCCAACGCCAGCAACACAACGGCTATCGGGTTGCTATCGATCATCACGCTCAACAACATCACCACGCCCGAAATACTCAAGCCCACCGCCGGCACGATCTTCCTTCCCCAATCAACGCCCATCCTCTTCACCAACCTATCGCTTATCCATCCACCTAACCAACATCCAAACGCCGCCAACAAGAATGGCAACGCCGCCGAATACGCCAGGTCTTTTTCAGTAATTCCTCTTCCATTCTGCAAATACTTCGGTAGCCACGAGATAAAAAAGAATACACCACAGGCATAACAGTAATACATCATCATCAGTATCCAGAAATTTTTCTTTGCGAGATACGATGTCCATGACCTTTCATCTTTTTTATCATCCGCATTCAATGCAGCGGGTGCTTCGTTTGGATACGTTATCAGCCATGCCAGTACCCATGCAACGCCAACAGCACCGAGAATATAAAAAGTTGTGCGCCAACCAAAATTGATCTGCAAGGGGACAACGATCAGTGGCGCTATCGCTCCACCGATGCGACTGGCCATCCAGATAAATGCCTGCGCACGTCCGCGTTCTTCCGACGGGAACCACTTGCGTATCGCAATTGCCGTGTTGGGATAGGCACCCGCTTCGCCAGCGCCAAAGAGAAATCGAATAAAGAACAACGACATAAAACCGCCAGCCAATCCGGTAAGTGCCGTAAACGCCGACCACAACAGGACGATACGTATTATAACTTTCTTTTCACCAAATCGATCGCCCCAAAGTCCGCTTGGGATCTCCAACAACCCATAAGAAATAGTGAAGGCAGCCAGGATCCAGCCGAACTGGCTTTCGGTCAGACCCAACTCCCCGGTGATGCGGCTCGCGGCGATCGAAATTGCATTGCGATCAAGGAAGGTTATTACAGAAAGTAACGAAAGAAGGAGGAGAACAAAATACTTCTTGCTCATAGGTAAGGGGTCGCTAAAGATATTCAATAATACGATGTATCTTATGTACCCATTTCGTATGCGCGGCTTGAAATTTATTGCTGTCTCGCTCTTTCTGTGCAATAGCTGCCTGGAACCTTACTCGCCCGACATCAACCCGGACTCGATCGATGCACTGGTTGTCGATGGACACATCGATGCTTCCGGCGATGGAACTATTCTCCTTTCGAGAGCCATACCATTATATACGTTTGCCGATTCTCCGAAGGAAACCGGGGCAACCGTAACCATCCGCTCTTCGCAAGGCGAGTCGTTCAACCTCGCCGAGATCAAACCCGGTACATATAATGCTACCGGACTTCCTGTCAACCATAGCTCTATCTATACCCTCTATATTAAAACCTCTAAGGGTAAAGAATATGAATCGAACACCGTAAGGATACATCCAACACCCGATGTTGATGAGATCTTTTTTGCAGTATCAGCAAGCGGCAACGAGATCGAATTCCTTACCGATAGCAAAGACGAAAATCCAGACGCCACTGGTTACTACGCGTTCGAATGTATCGAGACCTATGAATACACAGCTCAATATTTTTCGAGATTCAAAAGAGTTAATGGTGTTCCCGTACTTCGACACAAGGGAGAATTCGTCGACACCTGCTGGCATGAGCTCCCGGTGCCGATAACCCTCGCTTCAACAAAACGCCTGAGTGAAAACCGGATCTCCCGTCACAAGCTTACCAGCATCGATAAGTATTCAAGAAAGATCTCGCGACGCTACAGCATACTCGTCCGACAACGATCGATCAGTGAAGAAGAGTTCAATTTTCGTACACAACTGGAAAAGACCAACAATCAACAAGGAGGACTTTTCGCCGAGATACCCGGATCGGTTGTCGGCAATATTCATAGTATGAGCGATCCTGATGAAGTTGTGTTGGGATATTTCCGTGGCGAAGAAGTAAAAGAGAAACGATATTTTACCGGTCGCGGATCGTTTCCAGATTCATTCCAGGTGGATCTTCCGCCTGAACAATGCGATCTCGAAGCCACGTGCCCAACCAACATGCCGGTGAATGGACCTAATCAATGTATCGACGTTTCTTTGTTGAGTGACTCAAAGATCATCATCACCTCGAACGAGGTTCGTAACTCAACTATCTATATCTTCTCGAGCACAGAATGCGGCGACTGCACCAAAAAGGGTGGTAAGAACGTGCCCCCGCCTTACTGGTTCTAACAATATCGGGGTTAGAAGCGCGAACAATCACCGAATACTTCTTCGTAAATTATGATCGTAGCGTTATGCGAGGTCTGCGATCGGTTTGGGTATTGATCTTTTGTATAGGTTGTCTCGACCCGTATAGACCCGATGTTGCCAACGATGATCTGAAGCTCCTTGTGGTTGATGGTTACATTAATTCCGATGGAAATGCTACGGTGAAATTATCGCGATCTATTCCTCTCTACGCCTTTGGGATTGCTCCTTTTGAAAAAGGCGCAACAGTAACGATCGAATCGTCGGCAGGAGATGTGTTTTCCCTTTCCGAAGAGGACGAAGGCACCTACACATCGTCGAACCTTCACGTGAATTTTGACGATGAGTATACTTTGAAGATCATCACGTCGGTTGGACAAGAGTATCATTCAGAAAAAGTTAAGATGTATGCTACACCTGAAGTCGATCGTATTTACTACGATGTGGCGCCAACCGGTGATCATCTTCGGATACTCGTCGATTCGCGAGATGATAATCCAGGTGCCACTGGATTTTATTTATGGGATTGCATCGAGACTTATGAATACCACGCGCCAATCCATTCCGCTTATAAGTTTGTCAACAAAACCGCGATCCAACGACTGCCCGAAGAAGAAGTATACGTCTGTTATAAGGATGAAGTGGTTCCATCCGTTGTGGGAGATGTCAATCGCCTTTCGGAAAACATTATACGCGCACAGGAAGTAGTGACTATACCAAAGTACTCTAGAAAGATCTCGGCACGCTACAGCGTCCTGGTCCGACAAAGGGCAATCAGTGAAGACGAGTATAAATTCAGACAACAAATATTGCAGACCACCCAACTCCAGGGAAGCCTCTTCGCTACCGTGCCGGGTCCCGTTACCGGCAACGTTCACTCAATTACGAATGGTGATGAATTTGTACTTGGATATTTTCGCGCACAGGAAGTAAAAGAGAAACGATTCTTTATCACGAGAGGCGAGCTGCCTGGCGCGTTCTGGCCACAAAAAGTATCCGACTGCCAGGCAGAGACCAGCTGTTTCAGGGGCAGGCCACAGGTCGGACCGAAGCTTTGTATCGACATCGATGACCTAAGCGATTCGGCGGTGATCATTGATGTCGTCAATGTTAATTCAACCGAGTATGCATACGTATTCGCCGCGCCCGAATGTGGCGACTGTCGCGCGCTGGGTGGAACAACTACCCGACCTTCCTTTTGGTAGGAGTCAACAAATAAATTATGTATCCGTATATTTATGGTTCACCTCGTTGGCAATGATCTATTTTAATCTGTTATCCGCGAAGCGGTTCATTCTGCTTTGTCTCATCGTGTTTTCCGGGGTCGGCCTTGCTGCGCAGGATATGGACAAGATCGAAGGACTTCGTCATAAGCTGAAGTCTGCCAAAGGGACCGAACGTTTTAATCTTCTTAATAAGATCGCATTCGAGTATCGTTCTGCATTCCCGGACTCATCGATCGCCTATGGTCTTGATGCCATCGATCTTGCGAAGCAAACTGGCATTAAAGAAGGTCTCGCCACCTCGTTGAACTACATCGGCCTTGGCAATTACTATAAAGGAAATCTTGTCCGCGCTTTTGATTACTATGAAGAAGCCGAGCGCGAGGCCACCGCGACATCCGATTCCATTCAACTTGGTTATGCACAGAATAACATCGGTCGGCTTTTCGCGGAGCAGGGCATGCTCACACAATCATATCCCTATTTCGCAAGGGCGGAGGCGATCTTCAAGTCGACCCGCGATGAATCCGGGTTGGCTTATGTTTACCAGAGCTTTGCAGCACTTTATAAGACAGAGCAGGACTTTGTGAAGTCGGAGCAGCGATATCGTGAGGCGTTGACGATCAGGCTTCGTCTCGGGAACACGCGTGATATCATGTCGGCTATGGTGTTGTTGGGGAAGCTTTATATGGAGATCAAGAGATACGACGACGCGCTTTTTTATTTTCAAAAGGCAGATTCGGCAGCGCGTGTCATTCACGACAACCTGGGCCTTGCCGAGATAAAGATCCTGATGGCAGAATATTACCTGGGTAAAAAAGACACGGCGAAAGCCAAAGAGCTCTGCGAAGCCGGCCTCGCCTATATTCTGAATTTCAAGAATGTGAAGCTGGTGCCGAGAGCTTATGTCGTGTTGGGTCAGATCCATTTTAATGAAAAAGATTATGCGGTCGCGAAGAAGTATTTCACCATCGCTTTGAACACATCTACCCGCCTGAAGTATCTCGACCTCAGCATGCAGTCGCACTATTATCTATGGAAGCTATCGGAGATCGCTCACAGCCGCGAAGACGAACTCTTTCATTCTAACCAGTACCTGGTATTGAAAGACTCCGTCAACGACATTCACGTGTCGGAAAAACTAGCGAAGTTCCAATTCCAGACCGAGATCGAAAGAAAGCAACGCGAGAACGAGATCCTGAAAGCCAATCAATCGAAAAGTGATGCGATCATTCACCACCAGGATCAGCAACGCATTGCCCTTATCGTGCTTGCATTCCTTATCAGCCTCATGGCATATTTTCAGTGGAGGAACGCCAGGAGAAGGAAAGAAGCAAACAGAGTGCTCGCACAACAAAACGCTCGCATCGAACAGATGAATACTACGCTGGCAAACATGGTCGACGACACAACCCGGCGTAACAACATCCTGCAGGATCATCTCACAACACTCGTCGAGTTTTCAAAAAGCAAGATCGTCAACTTCGGTACTGTTGTCGACGCAACCCGCGAGATCGCGCGACTCACAGCCCATAGCCTGGGCGTTAGCCGAATCAGTATTTGGAACTACGACGAAGCCGCACGGACCATTACTTCGTCAGCTTGTTACGACCTGAAGTCCGAAACCTTTCTCGATAATATCACTCTCGACCTCACGCAAGTTCCCCAGTACGAAAAGGCCATCAGGAACAAACGCATCATCGCAGCCACGGATGCCCGCACCGACCCCTCGACCCGTGAGTTCAAAGATTCTTATCTCGTTCCACTCGATATCTATTCGATGCTCGACATTACTTACATGCACGAAGGTCAGCTCGATGGATTGATCTGCTGCGAACAACAGGGAGCTCCGCGCGAATGGAAATCGGAAGACATCATCTTCGTTAGCTCCGTTGCCGACATTATATCATTGGCCTATCGAAGCGTACAACGCCGTGACTATGAAAAACGTCTGAAGCAACAGAGCAAGGAGATCACCCGGATGAACGAGCAGTTGGAGCAACGCGTAAAAGAACGTACCGAGGAATTGCAGAACAGGAATCATCAACTCACCGAGTATGCGTTCATCAACTCGCACTTGCTTCGAAGCCCGGTGTCGAAGATCCTTGGCCTCATCAATCTAATGGAAGTCGATAAGGCATCCGATCCGCAGGAGATGATCCAACACCTGCGTCGGTCGTGCAACGAACTGGATGCCATCGTTCAAAAGATCACCATCACCCTCGACGGCGGAGAACACCTCGACCGGAAGATGTTTGGAAAGAAAGATTAAATTGCGACATCATCCAAGATGTCAGGCAACAAGATAATATTGGTCGGCGGCGGCGGACATTGCGCTTCCGTTATCGACGTGATCGAACAGGAGGGGCGCTTTGAGATAGCAGGCATCCTCGACAGGAAAAATATCGGAAGTAAGGTCCTCGGATATCCCATCATCGCGTCTGATGAAGATCTTGAACGCATCGCGAAAGAATATAAGATCTTTTTAGTAACAGTAGGTCATATCGCTTCGAACAAGGATAGGGTTCGGTTGTTTGAACGCGTTCGAAATGCAGGGGCAACGCCGGCAACGATCATATCTCCAAGAGCATCTGTTTCGAAACATGCAACCATCGGTGAAGGAACTGTTGTCATGCACAATGCCGTTGTGAATTCGAGGGCAAAGATCGGCGACAACACAATTATCAATACTGGCTCTATCGTCGAGCATGACGTAACAATCGGAGACCATTGTCATATTTCCACGGGCGCGTCCATCAATGGCGTTTGTAAGATCGGCAATCACGTCTTTATTGGAAGCAATGCTACTCTAAGGCAGGAGATTTCGGTTGCCGATAGGGTTGTCGTCGGCGCGGGAGCGGTAGTTGTAGGGGATCTCTCTATTGCTGGAACTTATATAGGCAATCCCGCGAAAGCCAGGTCGCTCACAGATCGCACTGATCTCACAGATGAGAAATTGCACTGATCCGGGAGATCTGCGCGATCTGTGAGAGCTCTTTCAATGTACTTTTTCCGTAGCCATAACCGTTGTCTCCTTCGACACAGCTTTTGCAAGAGCTTTTTCGTCGGTTAGATCAAGACGAAGCGGCGTCATCGAAATGTAGTTTTCTTCGACAGCCCAACGATCGGTTCCTTCCTCGGCACGACCCAGGGGCATCACTGTTATCCAATAATGCTTCCTTCCTTTTGGATCGGTACCGGGAACAACTTGTCCATCGTACTGCCGCACCGATTGACGCGTCCACTTGATACCCTTCGGTTCTTTTGGAAAATTCACGTTGATAAGATTGACTTCTTTATCGGCAAGAAGCACTTTAAGAACGTTCTCAACATGATCTGTTAGATAGCTCAGATCCGGTTCACGATCATCGACCGGTGCGCTAAGCGCAATGCCTTTGATGCCCAGCAGTACCGCTTGCTTCGCACCTGCTAGCGTGCCGGAGTGCCACATCGAGTTACCGAGATTCAACCCGAGATTGATACCACTTAACACTACGTCGGTCTTGCCCCACAAGTGTGTTCCCAGCGAAACGCAATCGGCAGGCGTGCCGTTCACGCGCCACGCATCCACATCCGTGAAGTGCGGAGCTTTTTTATAAAACAATGGACGCGATCCCGTGATCGCATGGCCCATTGATGACTGTTCAACATCTGGTGCAACAACGCGCACGTTGCCGAAGCGTGCCGCAATAGTTGCCAACAACCGTAGCCCTGGGCTATAAACACTGTCGTCGTTTGTTATGAGAATGTTCATGAAAACATTCTCAGAAAAATCGTTCCACGATGACCTTTGGAATCGTGGTATAGAATTGAATGCAATAGAATTCATCAATACAAAGGAAAAATGAAATCGGTTAAGCTTTTTCACAACCCCACAGCAGGTGAAGGCGAGCATTCGAGGGAAACTCTGATCAAACAAATAGAGAAAGCTGGCTACAACTGTAGTTATTCTTCTACTAAAAAGGACGGTATTGAGGAAACAACACCCGAAGATGCTGACATCCTGGTTGCGGCTGGTGGCGATGGTACCGTAAGAAAACTTGCGGCACATTTACTTGAACGACCGCTTCGCGAAAAGCCCGGTCCGCTGGGCCTGTTGCCAGTGGGGACTGCCAACAACATCGCAAAAACCTTAGGGCTGAAAGGGACTACAGAAGAGATCGTAAATAGGTGGGTGGATCACGCCACCAGAGGGTTCGACATCGGCAGGATCTCGGGTATCGACAAACATCCGTTCCTTCTCGAAGCTCTCGGGTTTGGAGTTTTCCCGAAGCTCATCAAGGAAATGAGAGATCGAAAGAAAAGATCCGACGATCCCGAAGAAGAACTTCACGATGCACTGCAACGACTTCATAACATCATTCTCGATTACAAAACGCGCGAATGCCATATAGTTCTCGATAACCAGGAGTTCAAAGGTAAGTTTCTGCTTGTCGAGATCATGAATATTCAATCGCTTGGACCGAATCTTAATCTCGCACCGTTGGCCGATATCTCCGACGGGCAATTCGATGTGATACTCGTGCCTGAGTCGCAGCGCGAAGAGCTTGCAGGCTATATCGAACGACGGTTGAAGTATGGGAAAGACGAGCCATTCCTCTACAAGGCACACCAGGCAAAAAAGATCCGTGTTTCATGGGAAGGGCACCTTTTGCACGTGGACGATGAGTTGGTGAAGATCTCAAAATCGGAAGAGATCACTATCGACGTTGTGCAGGGCTTGCTGGAATTTCTGGTGTGATTACCTCTAAAGGGGTATATAGATCTTTTATGTAACATTGAGGCGTTAAACTTCATTATGAAACGCCTACCGAAGCTAGCGGCGCTCCTGTTGTTAATTGGTCTTCTCAATGTTATCTCATGCAGCAAAGACAATCCCACGATCGATCTCGTTACGTTTACCGCTGATGCTCTTTACTATTCAACCCCTGGTGAGGTTGAGAATTGGGTCGTAGCCTGGAATTCTGAAGGAGAGGTGATCGACTACAAGGAATTCACGCCGGACACTCCAATGAAGTTTACGACCACGAGGGGAGTGACCGATAACAAAATAACACTTGGACTGGTGTCGTATCTGAAATCGGATGGCAGAGATAATCTTGTTGTTCAGGTATACACCGATATTCCGATCGGCCGGAGCATAACTCGTAATTTTACAATCGATGATCAAACGCAGTTCGGCGAGAGCGGAAATTTTACCCTTAATTTAAACGGTCTCAGCTACAACAATATTTTTGTTAGCAGCAAGTGGGGGACCTTTTCCTGGACTAGTGAAGCGCAAACAGCTTTGAGTTGTTATTTCAACTCGATCGCATCGAAGTATAATGTCGCGATCAGGGACAATGATGGATTAAGACATAAGATATTGAACAATGTTAAGGATGGAGATGTGTTCGACCTTTCTGATGAAGATTTCACGCTTTACGAACACCAGCTAAAGATCGATGTGCCCGATTCATCATATCCTCTGCTATTCTTCAATGGTTACGCCAGCGACGTTCCACAAACATTATATGGATATCAACTGGATTGGTATAGCCCGTCTAATCCTGTTGATGAGATAACCACCGGCTATCTCGACAGCCTGTCGAAGTTTGCGATCGCAATTAATTTGTACCAGTTCCCCGACACACGTAAAAGTTTCAACTACGAAAAATTGGGATCGCTTCCGGGAGCGATCAACTGGCCCGACAAGTCGCAATTCGATATCGACAGCCAGGAACAGGCTACCTTTGCCATCGCGACGTCTAAAGAATTTTCCTTTATAAAAGCCATCTGGCAATCAAATACTCTTGAAAGTGCAGCGCGTTGGGAGGTAGTATCGCCACAGAAAGCGCCAAAGATAGGCAGGTTGCCGGATGAGTTGATTGGTAAATATCCTTACGCACAGCCACTTGCTAGTAACTTCGACCACGCGGAGATCCATTTTTCCAGCGCTGCGTACGACGAGGTCTTGAAAAGATTGCTCGAGGCCAATCGTATGGACTATGAAACAACTTATCTATATATCTCAAAGCATTAACACTCGATCCCTGTGAAACATTTTCTTAAGATCTCCACCCTCTTCCTTTTATTCATATTTCTGAATGTCACCTCTTGTAAAGATGACGATGAAGTTCCTGTCGACCTTTTGACCGTCAATGCCGATGCTCTGTATTATTCGGGATCTGATGCAAAGAATTGGATAGTACTTTGGAATTCTAAAGGCGACGTGCTCGATTACAAGGAGCATGTTCCATCCGAAGCGATTAAGCTCTCCAGCACTGGGGAGGTTATAGACAATAAGGTTACTCTTGGTTTTGTTTCTTACGTGAACGACGATGGAAGAGATAATCTCGTTGTGCTCGTGTATACCGATATCCAGGTCGGACAGACGATCAACCGGGATGTATTGCGCATCGACACTCCGATAGCGCAGGGACCTTATCCCAACTATACGATCAATTTCGAACCATCCCAGCCGTTCAATGCGCTTTTTATAAGCAACAAGTACAACTATTCCTGTGGACTTTATAGCCCGTCGACTACCGTGACGTGCCAGATGGATAATCTATCCAATAAGTACAACATAATGATCCGTGACGAGGCGGGGTTAAGACATAAGGTCCTGGAAAATGTTCAGGGTGAGTCTGAGATCAATCTGACCAGCGAAGATTTCACGCCATACGAAAATGAGCTCACGTTCGATCTTCCATCCACAATCCCGTTACTTTTTTTAAACGGCTACGAAGATGATGTTCCTTTGTCGATCGGGGGATATGCTTTGGACTCCTATTATGCAACTACTCCGCAGACCAAAATAACAACCGGGTACCTTGATGGTCTTACGAGATTTTCGATCTACCTCTCGACCTTCGATCCTGATGAACCTGGAAGGAGGAGCATTTACCAAAAGGCAGGCCCTTTGCCAGGAACTATAAACTGGCCAACACAGTCGCAGTTTAGCATCGGCAGCAAAGACCAGGCGACGTTTGCCGTGAACACGACCCAGGCCGTGAAGTACATCTGGGCGACGTGGGAGTCGCAGAGTACAACGAGTCCGACACGCTGGGAAGTAATGTCACCGTCTACATCGCCGAAGATCGGTAGGTTGCCCGATGAGCTTTTGGAACTTTATCCGTTTGCACAGCCGGAAGCCGACGACTTTCAACAAGTGAACGTATGTATAGGCCCGGAGACTTACGAACAACTATTGACCCGCGAGCTTCTTGGCAATAGAAAGATGGAATTCGAAAGAATGTTAGTTGGGATTTATTAACAGTTTGAATATTGATGTTTTGAGTAAAATTTTGTAGTCAAATGCTCTTATGAAACACTTTTCAAAAATCACGACACTCTTGTCACTATTCTTCGTTCTTAACATCACCTCTTGTAAGAATGATGATGATGTTCCCGCCGATCTTTTAACCTTTACTGCCGACGCGTTGTACTACAGCGGTGACAATTCGAATGGTTGGGTTGTGGTATGGAATTCGGAAGGAGAGTTATTAGACTATAAAGAATTTACAGCCGGTACCCCGATGAAGCTTGCAAGCGCGGGTCAAGTCATTGACAATAAGATAACGATCGGACTTGTCTCTCATTTCGAACAAGACGGCGTCGAGAACCTTACGGTCCTTGTCTTTACTGATATTTCTGTCGGTCAGGAGATCAACCGAACCATTTTGGATATCGACGAACCTTCGGTTACAGGGCCATTTGAGAACTTTACTGTTACAGTAGACAACACTACTTTTTTTGACAAAATCATTTTGAGTAGCAAATACGGCACCTCCTGCGCCATCAATAGAAATGGAAATACTACTACAACTGGCACTATCGATCCCCGATCGGCGAAGAATAACATCATGTTTCGCAATGGCGACGTAGTCAAGCATAAGTTGTTGAATAGCGTGACCGCAGACGAGGAAATAATACTCTCTGAAGAGGAGTTTACTCCATACGAACATGAACTTACTTTCGACATTCCCCCGTCGATACCAGTAGTTTTCCTAAATGGTTACGAGGCCGATCAATCATTCGAATCCAGCGGGTATGTCCTTGATTCGTTTTTCTCGACTGTAAGCATGGATCAAGTAACTACCGGATATATCGATGGAGTCACAAAGTTCTCGACAGTCATCTCCCTTTATAATCCCGACATGGCTGGAAGAAGGATCAACTATCAAAAATGGGGTACACTACCCGGAACGATCAATTGGCCGGATCAATCGCAATTCGAACTTGTAAGTACGAACCTGGCTACGTTTGAAGTCGCTACCAATGAGCCGGTAAAATACATTATGGCGTCATGGTATGGGAACGTGCCAGGAGGTCCAGCTCGCTGGGAGGTTGCGTCCCCGTCTAAGTCTCCAAAGATTGGAAAGTTGCCGGATGAGATTTTGGCGTTGTTCCCAGACAAGCAGCCGAGTGCTAGTGATTTTCAGTATGTTGACGTCTGTATCGGGTTGGACACCTACGACGACTTTTTAACTCGCCAACTAACCGGTGATAGAAGGAATGGGTTTGAATCCATGATAGTTAGTATAACGGAGTAACATCATTGATTCCCTCAATCATCTTACCGCTCTTTACCGTAGCGAGTTCCCTGATGCTTGTCTTACTTCCTTTCCAATAGCTCCACGAGCTGTTGTTCGAATCCGTTTTCCTGGACTGGAAATATTCGGCAACGAGATCTTTGTTCGGAAACTCGAGGATCCTGCTATCGAATGTAGCGATCTGTCCACTGAGTTGGGTCAGCTTCGCACTTGCTTCGGCAGCGAGGATGGACACAAGCAGGTTTGCCTTACGATCGTAACTGTTTTCATTGATATCAAACAATAACAGTATCGTACGCAGGCCTGTATGCGCGTAGGTTACGTTGAAGCCGCAGGTCATCAGGTGTTCAGTGGTTTCAATCATATCCGCCAGTGTGAAGTCGATCACTCCCCGGCGGTTCAGTTGTGCAACGATGTATGAGTATGTATAACTTTTCATTTTTTGACGCTATGTAAATGGTATTAAAACAAAAAAGCCCGGACTTTACTGCCCGGGCTCTTCGAGATATATGTTAATGAGTTAGACTCGCTTCCGGGTAAATAGACATAGTGACCAGCCGGTGGCAGGTACTAGGAATAGGATGTGCTTACACGTGTTCATCGGGACAAATGTAGCAGAAGTTTTTTTCGGAGCAAACAGAATGGGGGTATAAAGTATAGACTGCGTATCAAGTAGATCAGTAATTTTGAGATCTATGAAATATTCCATTGCTGTTTTCCTGGCTGTTGTTGCCCTCGTGTCTTCCTGTAAGGAAAGTGAAGAACCCAGCGAGCCCACACCAGTCGATCTTCTGACGATCGACATTGAAGAAGGAACGACGGGCTATACCGAAATTTGGTTTGTTGTGTGGGACGAAGATGGAAAACAACTGGTATCCCAAAAATATACAGAAGGCGAGCGGATGACTCTCACCACAACTGAAACCATTCCGAACAATAAAATTACTTTGGGATATTTCAGATACAGGGACAACCCTGATTTTGGCACCGACCAGTATTACGTATCAATTTACACGGACATTACACCAGGGTTGGTTGTCGACCGAAATAACGTATCCGGAATAATTTCGCCCGGGCAGTTTAAAGTTGTTATGTCAAATGTCCCGGCGAACAAAGATTTGAAAGTTTCGTGTAAAATTGGATCTACATACGCCGACCCTGAATACAATGAAGAGAACGGTACAACAACTTACACAATGAAACTTCTCCCGGGGGCGACGAAATATATTCTCGTTTACGAGGGACAGCCAACTCGCTACCAGGAGATAAACAATGTAAATGTTGGCGATGAGATTGAACTCGATGCAAGTGAATTTAAATCCTTTGATCACACCTTCTCTTTAAACTTACCAACAGATTATACGGCTCTACAGTTGACTTTTCGTGGGTTGGAATCCGGGCAAGACATTAGGGAAATTGGATACGAGCTTGCTAGTGATGATGTGTTCGATGAATACGCCGAATATTCATTGGGATATCCTTCTTACACGAACAAATTCAAATTAGATCTAACCGTGAATAACGGTGGGAAACAGGTGCGTTATACAAAGAATGGAGCCCTGCCAGGAACTATCATATGGCCCGATGTATCCGATTATGTTGTCAATTCGTTTGATCCGGCCACCTTTTCAGTTTCTGCGGCGGTGCCGGTCAACTTTGTCCAGGGATCATGGAGTAAAACTGGAGAAGGGATTATACAACTCCTGACCATCGTATCGCCAACGCTCACACCAAAAATCCGTGATGTACCGGCCGAAATACTGGCAGCCCATCCCAACTTTGATATGTTGAAAAAGGACGACTATACGTACGCCGACGCATTCTTTTTTATGAACGGATATCAGTCATACAGTGACTATGTAGACCAGTGGCTTTTGTCGTATACCGTTAGAGAGGTAGAATCGATGTACGTTCAGGTTTCCGACCATTAGGCACTTATTATTACTATATGAACTTCGTTGCTTCGATTCTGAAATACGTTTGTTCACTTTTCTTAATGATCTCGATCGCATTGTTATCATCCTGCGACAACGATCCAAACGCAGATGGACAAGCCCTTGTCACTATTGATGTAGACGCCAGTAATTACATGTTTACTCCCGACGTATGGTTTGTGGCATGGGATGAGAACGGGAAATTTCTTGATGTCGAAAAATTCGCTGCGGGGAAAATTCAGGTATTAAGGTCCAGGGAACTCACAACAGCAAAAATCAGCTTCGGGATTTTTGAATACATGGAAACGCCGGTTACGAACAACGTTATGATATTCACCGATGTTGAGCCAGGCATTACTTTTACCCGCGGAAGCCGCGACGTACTTGAGGCGAGCAAAGGGTTTACTGTAAATTTTTCAGGCGTCACAATTCCGTTCGACGCAACAGTCTCGTCGCAGAGAGGCGCCGTCACTTATAATTTAGGCATGCCCACACTCTTCGCCACCATCGATCCAAACGCAGACAAATATCTCGTATCATACCGCGATAAGGTTGCAGGACTGCGTTATAAGATGTTAAATGATGTGCACGATAAAGACGTCATCGCCTTGAATGTGAGTGACCTGTCGCCCTATGAAAATCAAGCCACATTCAACCTGCCATCTTTATACGACAAAGGTGCAATTCGTTTCTATGGTTTCGAGGGCACTCAGTCACCCACAGATATGGGCTATGTTCTTGACGAATCCGGGTTTTCATCCGGCAACGAAAGTATAACAACCGGCTACTATCCCGCGATAACGAAGTTTGTAACGGTGTTGCAGGTCTACAATGAATTGGGAATGCTTCCCGCGTCGCAAACAGGATACTACAAATCAGGTTCATTGCCCGGCACAATCAACTGGCCAGACCATACAAAGTATACGATCAACTCCTTAAGTTTCGACAATCTTTCGGTTTCTGTCGACAGCCCGGTCGAATACATCGCTATCTATGCGCTAAACAATGACAACGGTGTGACCAACCAGGCTATCATATATTCACCCGACCTCAATCCGGTGATCGGTGAAGTTCCCGAGGAGATCCTTAGCAAGCGTCCGAGCCTGGCACTGACAGAACAGAATTTTCGCGGTACATCTGTAGCCTTTTACCCCACCGGAGCCGAGACCTATGATCAAATGCTATCCTGGTATTTTACCGGAGAAACAAGTGGGAGGGAGTATACCTACGTTAACGTTATCAAACCCCAGTAACGTCTTAATTTCGCCCCTTTCCCTGTCCGCTTTTTCGTAAATTTGCGCGGAAACCCCCCTATAATTTTCAGCGTTTTAATGAGCCCGGCGAAGAAGAAGTGGATTGCGATCAAGAAGTGGATACTGAAACCGTTGTTGGTGGCCGTAATCTCGGTAGTGTTACTCGTGGGTATCGGCATTGGCCTCCTGTACACGCAGCACGATCGAATCGCCAACATTGTCATCGACAAGCTCGATCAACAGATCGAAGGCGAACTCAAGGTCGAATCTACTACCATCTCCCTTTTTAAGCACTTCCCCTCGGTTGGAATCGCCTTTCACGGAGCAGCATTGTATCCCGACAAATCAATGTCGGGTGAGCCGATATTCAAATTCGAAAAACTTTACGTCGGTGTGAGTATACCCGATCTCCTCGAAGAACGATACAACCTCCGAAGAGTATCTGTTCATAACGGGAAACTGAATGTCATTAAGGAAGAAGACGGCTCGATCAATATCGTAAAGGCATTCAGTAGCGAAACCGATACCACAACAGCCTCGGCAACACACGACTCTACTACCTACATCATCGATCTTGAGAAGCTGTCATTCAAGGGCGTTGAGCTTTCTTATTCGGATCGTAGTAATGGACAGACCTATCGGACCAGCATCGGCGAGTTAACATCAAATTTCAAAAGCGACAGTACACTGCTGTCGATCAAGCTCGACAGTAAAATGGAGCTGGATTGGACCAGTCCAACCGACACGTCATTGTTCCGCCACAAGCAGTTTCATATCGACATCGAAGCGAATTACGAGCCGTCGACTAGCTTGCTGCATATTCCGGCCGGTAGCCTGAAGCTGGATGAGGCAACGTTTGCCATCAACGGTTCGGCTCACATCGCAAAAGAAAGTGTTCTCGACCTGCGGGTTCAGGGCGATCGCCCCGATCTCACCCTGGTCACTGCTTTTTTGCCGAACGATGTTAAGGCACAGCTTGCTCCGTTCACTTACGATGGTCGTATCTGGTTCGATGCCCTTGTGCGCGGACGAGTCTCGGCTGACCAGATGCCACTGATTGAAGTCGACTTTGGTTGCGAAGATGCATGGTTCCTCAACACTGCGGCAAACGAGAAACTAGACAAGCTCGGCTTCAAAGGATACTATTTCAATGGTAGCGACCATGCCCTCAACACATCCGAGTTGCACATCACCAATGTTAATGCACGTCCGGGCAAAGGAGTGTTCCAGGGAAATTTTGTGATGCGCAATTTTGTGAAGCCCAAGATCGTGGCCCAGATCAATTCAGAGCTCGAGCTTCGATTCCTTGGAGAGTTTTTTGGGATCAATGGTATCAAGCAAACAACAGGTAAGATCAAGCTCGATATGAATTTCAACGAGCTGATGGATCTTAAGCTGCCCGAGCAAGCTCTCGGCAAGCTCCAGGAAGGCATCCAAAGTAAACTCATAGTTGAGAACCTTTCATTTAAGATCCCAGGTCACCCGCTGCCTGTAAAAGATGTGAATATTCATGCCCAGATGAACAAGGGTGCCGTCGTGCTCGATTCTGCAACGATGCGCATCGGCGGTTCAGATCTGAGATTGAAAGGTTCGCTAAGCGATATACAGGCGTTTATTCGCGACCATAACAAAGAAGTTAAGCTCGATCTCCATGCGTTAAGCGATAAGGTTCTCCTAAAAGATCTTTTCGCCTACGACACATCCCTTCACATGACCGAAGAGATCTCGAACTTCGTTCTAGGCATCGAATTGAATACGACGGTGGGACAGATGCTCAATCCGGCGCCTGTTCCAAAGGGGCAGTTCGATCTCAAGATCCTCAACGCCACTCTCAAGAATTACAAGCATTCGTTTAAGGACATCAGCGCTCAACTTACCGTGAACGATACGTTGATACGTCTGAAGAACCTTAAGGGAAACATCGATAAGTCCGACCTCCAGTTCAGTGGCCGCGTTACGAACTATAAACTCTGGTTCGACAGCCTTAAAAAAGGAAAGACACAAATAGCCTTCGATTTTAAATCAAAGCGATTCGCATTGGATGACGTCCTCGGTAGGGGCACGCGACGATATGTGCCGCGAGGTTATCGTCACGAAGAAGCGAGCGACGTATGGTTTCGAAGCAAGATCGATTTGCGTTACGATACCGTTTTCAAGTTTGCCAAAGCTCACATCGCCAACCTCACCGGGATATTGAAGAAGCACAACTTTGCAATGAAGGACATTAGCGGTTGGGTGAAGTACGGAACCAACAGGGTCTTCGTTCTGGATACAATAAAAGGATCGATCGGTAAAAGTGATTTCGATCTCAACATGCGACTCTTCAACGGCGCCGACAAAACCATTAAGAAACGAACGAATTACTTCTACCTGAAATCCAACAATCTCGACATCGACGAGCTGGTTAGCTACGATTTCTCACCCGACACTACTCGCCGTAAAGGGGACTCCACGAGAAGGCGCTCGAGGCCAAAACCCGCGGAGCCTGTCGTTGCAAAATCACCCGACTCATCTGCACACGCAAAATCATACAACATCTTCACGTTGCCCTTTAACGACTTCACGTTGAGGATCGACGTGGCGAAGATCAAGTACAACAAGCTTTGGATGAAGGATGTTGTTGCCAGGGCTCGCATCACCGAAGACCACCAGATCATTGCCGATACTCTTGCAATGAAGATCGCGGGCGGATCGATCGGTTTCAAAGGACAGATCAATGGAAGTGATACATCGAAGCTCGTCGTTACCAGTACGCTGAAAATAGACCAGGTCGATCTCGAAAAGGTAATGGTGAAACTCGATCATTATGGCCAGGACGTTGTGGTCAATAAAAACCTCAAGGGGCGTCTTACGGGCCAGATCGTCAGCGCCGTTCAGATCCATCCCAACTTTGTCCCGATCGTAAAGAACACCAGCGCTAAAATGGACATCAGCATCTTCGACGGCACACTGGTCGACTTCGCACCAATGCAGGCAATGGCCGGTTATTTCAAGGACAAGAACTTGAAACTGATCCGCTTCGATACACTGATCAACCAGTTGATGTTCACCAACGGCGTGCTCGAGATACCAAGAATGAATATCAATTCATCGCTCGGCTTCATTCAACTTTCCGGCAAACAGTCGATCGATCTTTCAATGGAATACTACATGAAGATTCCTATGAAGATGGTGACTTCCGTTGGGTTCAATGCCCTGTTCAATAAAAAACAGGAAGACGTGGACCTCGATCAGATCGATGCGATCGAATATTCGGACAAGGACAGAAAGATCCGCTTCGTTAGCGTGAAAGTCACCGGCACGCCCGATGATTTCAAAGTTGCACTCGGCAAGGGTAAGCGAAGTTGATGCCGCTATCTGTCCGATAAATCCAGTTGTTCATCTAAAAACCACTGTTCTTTCAGCTATAAAACGGATATTCGAACGTGGCAACAAACGCCTTCTTCGATAATAGTCCACCCACGCTGCTCTTTACGCGGTACCGCTTCCTCTTGCATGTAGCTTTCTGGGCGAGTATGGTCTTTTACGAGGTCCTTATCTGGGGGCTCGTCGATAACAAATACGCAGAAAAACTTACCACATCGCTTATCGAGTTACCGATAAAGATCTCGGCTTGTTATTTCACCCTTTATTTTTTGATCGATAAGTATCTCATCACGAAGAAGTACACGACTTTCCTGGTGTTGCTGATCCTCTCGATGGCCTTCTTTGGGATTGTGTTGAGGGCTCTTAACTATTATTTCATCTACCCGGTTTATTATCCGGAAGGGTTGTCGATGCCCATGCTGTTCCCGCCAAAAGTTTTGATCTCTGTTTTCGTGATCTATTCTTTGGTGGCGATCGTCGCGAGCTTTCATTTGATCAGGCACTATTATAAACATCAGCAAGAGGCACAACAGTTGCAGCAGACCGCCCAGCAACTGGAGAAAGAAAAACTCGCAGCCGAACTGAAGTTGCTGAAATCACAGATCAACCCTCATTTTCTTTTTAATACGCTGAATAATCTCTATGTCCTGACCCTGAATAATTCCGGTAAGGCCCCTGACATGATCCACAAGCTGTCGCAACTGATGAGCTATATGTTGTATGACAGCAATCAGGCCGAGGTGCCGCTTGAGATGGAAATTCAGTATATTAAAAATTATATCGACCTGGAAAAGATCCGGTATGGCGAACGACTCGAGGTCTTGCTTCGCGTTTATGAAAAAACTGAGGGAATAAAAATTGCCCCGTTGTTGATATTGCCGTTGGTAGAGAACAGCTTTAAGCATGGAGCCAGCAACCAGCTCGAAACAGGTTGGATCCATATTGATATTGACGTTAAGGACAGCACATTACTAATTAATGTCGAGAACAGTAAGCCCCAGTACAATGGCGACAGCAAGCCCGCCTCCGGTATAGGGCTTGACAACGCTAAAAAGAGGCTGAATCATCTTTACCCGGAAAAACATTCGTTGCAGTTATTTGATGAGCAGGATACTTATTTGGCTGTTTTGAAACTTAAAGTTGATTGATATGAAGTGCCTGATCGTAGACGATGAACCGCTGGCAAGGGAACTTCTCGCGGGCTACGTTGGTCGCATACCCGAGTTGAAACTGATCGGCAGCTCCGCAAACGCGATCGATGCTTTTAATATCCTCCAGGAGAAGCCGGTCGATCTTTTGTTCCTCGATATACAGATGCCACAGGTAACGGGCATCGAACTGTTGAAGTCTTTGAAGAACCGGCCGCGTGTTATTCTTACAACAGCTTATCGCGAATACGCCTTCGAAGCCTACGATCTCGATGTTGTCGATTACATGCTGAAACCATTCTCCTTCGATCGATTCCTTCGTGCTCTCGCAAAAGTAAAACAGCTTAAAGAACCCCTCGATATTTCGTTCGACGAGTCGGACGACATCCAGTCATTCGACGATGCTTACATCTACTTGCGCGAAAATCGCGAGATGGTCAAAGTATTCCTGAAAGATATCATTTACATAGAAAGCCTTCGCGATTATGTGAGAGTGAAGACCACGAAGCAGGAAGTCATCACTTATCAAAAGATCAGTTATCTCGAACAGAAACTTCCGCAGAGCAAATTCGTCAGAGTACATCGTTCGTTCATGGTGGCGATCGATAAAGTGATCTCATACACACCTATGAGTGTGAAGGTTGCTTCGATCGATATCCCCGTTGGAAGGAATTATAAGAACATGGCGATGAAGGCGCTAACCAGGAATAATGTCCTCCAGTGAGATCGGTACACGACGAATCCTCTTTCCGGTAACCGCGAAAATTGCATTCAGCACCGCAGGAACACCCAACGTGCTGGAGATCTCACCTACGCCGCCCGGCCTTTCTTCGGTTGTCTCTACAAAGTGCACTTCCATCTTTGGACACTCATTCATCCTGAGCAGCTTGTTCTGATGAAAATTGGAATAGACCGCCTTCCCGTTTTTGATTGGATGTCCACCATGGAGCAATGCAGTCAGGCTCCATACTATTCCGCCGGTTAGCTGGTTCTCCACACCGAGCGGATTGATCACGCGGCCACAATCAACGGCAATAGTGACTTTGTCGATAGATAGTTTTCCATTGATCGTGATCTCCGCAACAGCCGCACAATAACTTCCTCCGTACCAGATCACCGCGAGTCCCATGCCGCGGCCTGTTTCCATTTTCTTACCCCAGCCGGCTTTCTCAGCCACAAGCTTCAAAACACTTCTCAGCCGTTTGGTGGAGACATAAGTTCCGTCGCCTATAAAAATATCTTTGTCGTCTTTCAATAATGATAGTCTGAATTCGTATGGGTCTTTCTTCAGCTCGTATGCGATCTCGTCGATAAAGCATTCGCGATAAGAGCGACCATGAGATACCACACCTCTCCACGCTGATGAATGACTAAGCTCTTCATCGATCATGTATTCAAAGTCGAACCGGATATTCGGCATTTGGTAAGCCATCTCTGGCAAAGCAGGATCGTGGTAACGCCCGCCCCACATGTATGTCCTGATCTCTTTTTCGTACCACGCATAGATCTCATTGTCCTTGTCGAGCGCAACCTGGTACTCCATTCGTTGAAAAAGATGTGCGAGGTTGCAGGTCTGATCGTCTTCGCGCGTCCAAAGAACTTTTACTGGAACATCGCCTGCGGTTTTTGACACAAAGGCCGCCTCGACAGCCATGTCGGGATAATAACGCCGGCCGAATCCGCCACCCGAGGGAAACAAATGGACGTTGATATTATCTTCTTTCCATTGAAATATCCTCGCCAATTCTGTTACGATGAGATTCGGAGCCTGCGATCCCATCCACACCTCACAAGTTTCGCCGCGAACATGGGCGGTACAATTGAGCGGCTCCATGCACGAATGCATTTGCTGCGGAAAAATATACGAAGCATGAAGCGTTCGTCGCACATGCGATAGATCGGAGATCGCATTCTCATTGCCGGTGTACCCGGTCGGATCAGTACGATGCAATGCACGTTTATCTGCAAGCTCTTCGAAGTCGGCAGTACTTTTATCTGCATTTACACCATAATCCCATTCAATGATCAAAGCCTCACGCCCTTTTTGTGCCGACCAGAATGAATCGGCAACCACGACAACTCCCTCGCGGATATCGTGTGGCATGAAAGGCGCAACTTTATTGAGGCCGGCGATTGGTTTTGTTGAGAACACCTGCTTTACGCCATTTATCTTCAACGTTTTCGAAGCATCGAACGACTTTAATTTCCCTTTGAACACAGGGCAGCGTTCGATAACCGCGTACAACAGACCTTGCATCTGTACATCGATACCATATTGCAATGAACCGGTAACGATGTCGGAGGTCAGCTTTGCTTTCTTTGGCTTACCGATGATCTTAAACTCTTTAGGATCCGTTAGCTGGATCTCTTTGGGTGCATCCAGTTTTGCAGCCGCCGACGCCAGTTGCCCGAAGCCGATCTTTTGTGCTGTCTTTTTATTGATCACAAAATGATTTTCCGCAAAACAATTGTCGATCGCCGTATTCCATTGCTGGGCCGCGGCCTTGATCAGCATCTGCCTGGCGGTAGCCCCGGCTTCGCGCAGCATATCCCACTGATAAATTATTGTGCAGCTTCCTCCCGTGTCGAAACCTGCATTGTATTTTTTCATGTTCGCCAAAGGGAAGTCTATTTTTATACGTTCCCAGTCAGCGCAAAGCTCTTCGGAAATTATTTGGGCCATGGCCGTCGATACACCCTGCCCCATCTCATGCTTCACGAAATGAAAAACAACGTCGCCATCAGGAGTGATCTTGAGGAAATTCCCAAGCTCGTCGGAAACAGGTGCTAATGTTTTCGCATCCACTGTAAATCCGGAGTTGATCGTCAATATCAGTCCGCCGCCGATTGCACCCGATGCTTTTATAAAATCTCTTCGCTTCATTTGCTGCCTTTCTTTTTGATCACGATCGATTTCTTAATTGCTTCCTGTATTCGTTGATAGGTTCCGCAACGACACAGGTTGCCCTTCATTGCAGCGACGATCTGCTCATCCGTTGGATCGGGATTGTTATCGAGCAATGCAGCTGCGTTCATGATCTGCCCGGCCTGGCAATACCCACACTGCGGAACATCCGCTTCCTGCCACGCAACCTGCAATGGATGTTTCCCATCGGAAGAGAGCCCTTCGATCGTCTTGATCTTTCTATTGGCAACTGTACCCACCGGTATCGAACACGAACGAACTGCTTTGCCATCGAGATGTACCGTGCACGCCCCGCACTGGGCGATACCACAACCGTATTTGGTCCCAGTCAAACCCACGACGTCGCGAATTGCCCAGAGCAAGGGCATCTGCAGGTCTACGTCTATATTGTAAGAGCTTGTGTTGATGTTCAGCGTGATCTTTGTCATAGGCGCTTTGCTTGATGACAAAGAAAGGTCAATCGCCGATCCGGGGCTTGATTACTAGACTTATAGGAAGTTTATACGATGTACATTGTCGCATCCTGACGAATGCCGTTCGTCAGATCGATCAATCCGGCAGCCAATCGAGCGCTGCCTGGATCTTGTCGCCGCAATGTCGATTGTTTTTGGAGGACCTGTCGGTAAATTCTGTGATCAGCTTTTGATTTTCATCGAGTGGAATTCGGAAGACGAGCGATCTCAAGCTGTAATCCTTTTTATGGTCGAGTGATTTCGCGTTCATGTAATTGATCTGCTGTAACTCGATGTGTTTACCCGTGAGCAGGACCTTGCTGAAATTTCCAGGCCTGTAATCATCACCCTTCGTGCAATTGATCGCGAGCGATGCGATATTGTCGGCCGTGGTAAGTTGGTTGTTGATCTTATCTGAAAATTTCTTGCTCGATGTTGAATCAAGTCCCGGCCAGGATGTAGATTCGATCTTCTTTTTGATCGATCCGTCTTGTGGATGAAGCTCTAACAATTTCGCGGAGCTGGCCGAGACTTCAAACTTGATATGAACATCACCGGCATCTATGGTGATAAATGAATAAGCGCTGGCGACTGCATCGGGGTTTAGTCCCAATGCATTGGTCGCCAGCGTACGGTAGAGGTCAAGTAACTCAACGATCTCGCGAGCAGATTTCATGACACCATAGATAAACAATGTCAGAGACTTTGCAAATACATCTTCAACGCTTTGATCTCCACGTCGGTATAACTTTTCGTCATCGGCCAGGGCATATATCGCTCGTCCAGGAGTTTGCCTTCGGGAGTTTTGCCGGTGCGGAGTGTCGCAATAAATTGTTCGTCGCTCCATTTGCCGGGATGTCCGGTTGGTGAGATATCGGCTGGTGCCGGTTGTCCAGGTGCCAACGCCTTTCCTCCCTTCAAATTCTCCCCGTGACAACCTGTACACGAAGCCGATAAATATTTTCCGTAGGCAATAGACACTTCGGGCTTGAGCTCACGAACCAAAGGTTCATCATGCTTAATGAATTCCGCGGGCAACAGTGGTATCTGATCAAGGTCCGTCAACACGCGCCCCAACGGACCGAGATGTGGTTCTTCGAATACCCGGTCGATCTTAGGCAATTGAGAGCAGTACGCAATGATTGCATTCATATCTTTCTCGGTCAGCTTTGCAAACTTATGCGATGGCATAACCCATAACGATGTGCTGTCGGCATCCAATCCATGCTTCAATACTCTCACCCAGTCCGATGCTCCGAAAGTTGGTGGGAGACCTCCTTCGCCTCTCGTAAGGTTAGGCGCCGACAGTGTTCCCATCAACGGGTCGTTGGTGAATACTTTCCCGCCAAGGTCGTTGTCGTGACAATCGCGACATCCCTTGATCGCCGTGAGTCGTTCACCTTCGGCAATGATCGCTGAGTCTGCTTCGATGTCGATCGTTTCAATTTCAACTGAATATTTTTTTGCGATGCGTGCCTCTGTGGCGAAATATGCTTTTACGTAAAAACCCGTAATAAAAACTATGAGTGTCCCAAAGACGATGGCGGTGATCTTCAGGATCTTCTTTATCCATTTCATGATGAACTATTTTTTTATAGCTCAAGAAACGGACGAGGGTTAAAGTCAGAAGTGATAAATTGCGCCAAAAAAGGAATAACACCCGCCAATGTATAGTACCGTTCTTATCCTGCGGACGATCATCTACGGAGCCGTCGGAAAAGGTGCCAACCTTGAAAGTCTTTGTGAAGCAACGGACCTTACTCCGGCCGATCTGCATGACGTCGAGAAGCGCGTCGAAGGAGTAGACGCTTGCATTCGTTTGTGGGAATGTATTATTCCGCAGACAAAAGACGAGTTCATAGGGCTTCACCTCGGCCTCGAACACAACCTCTCGATCCTTGGCCTCATCGGCTACGTCATTCACAACTGTCCGACGATAAAAGAAGCGTGGGATGTTCTGCAAAAAAATCAGCGCCTGGTTTCCGGGTGGATGAACTATGAGTTGCGTGTGAACAAAGAAGATGTTCAGCTTTGCTACGACATACATCCGATTTGGGCAAAGGCATCTCCGCATACTGCATGGCACGCCGCCGAAATTGCGATGTCTGGCCTGCTCGGATCTCTTAGGATCTTAACAGGAAAAGTTACTGTTCCAAAGCTCGTCGAGGTTGTTCGTCCGAAGCCTGCCGATGCCTCCGAGTTTGAACGGATCTTTAAGTGTGAGGTTAGATTTTCGGCTCCTTCCAACAGGATCACGTTTCCGAAGAACTTTCTGGATACTCCTATCCTAACTGCCGATCAATCACTCTATGCAACGTTCAGCCAGCTGTTAAATGACAAAGCGAACGCTCTTGCAGGCAGCACCAGTTTTATCGAGCAGGTAAAGGGCGTTATCATGTCCGACTTCAAGAGCGTCGTTCCAGCTGTTGATGTGATCGCAAGTCACATGAACATGAGCGGCCGTTCTTTTCAGCGCAAGCTGGAAGGAGAGGGGAGAAGCTATCGGGAGATCAGCGAAGAGATCAAAAAAGAACTGACCCTCGCATTATTGAAGAATCCAAAATATAATTCGACCGAGATCTCGCGGGCGCTTGGTTATACCGAACCCGCCGCCTTCCGACTTGCCTTCAAACGTTGGATGGACGAAACGCCCGCACAGTGGAGGAAGAAAAACCTGAATACATAATAGGGCGCTAACGCCCTATTATTCACCAGGAAGCTATCGGGTCAACTCAAATTTATAATGCCCCGTAACTTCAGCTACCCTTCCGTTCGGCGAGGTGTACAACAATTCCAAAATCACACTCGTCGCCGCAAGGGATGTCACATCGATCATTACTCCATCACTCCGCTCAATATCAAAGCTTCCGTCGGTTGTTGCGACAGTTTCGAATAAACCACTTGCAGGCCATATCGGCGACACAGGATTGGCAACCGTATAAGTCTGATCGCCGCGAAAAGTGATGGCCATGTCCTTGAAATAACTGGTCACGTCTACACCGTCAACAGTCACGCGGTTCGTCTTCCAGGTCTGTGAGATCTTGCCAATAAAGATCGATTGTTCGTCAGGTGAAGCATCATCATGCTTGCACGATTGCAGGATCACCAGCAGCGCACCGATCAGTACAACCGTAAGCACGGTCAATAATTTATCTTTCATGGGGGATTATTTTTTAACGATTCGTTTTGTAACAGTAAACTCTTTTGTCGTAATACGGACCATGTAGATCCCCGACGAAAGCGATCTGACATCCAATTTGTTCTCATCTGTCGAAAAGAGAACACGGCCATTGAGATCCATAAGATCGATCACCGAATCATTCACATCCACCATTACGAAATCCGTTGTTGGATTCGGGTAGACAGATATCTTTTTATCGACGCTCTCGTCTAAGCCGGTGATGGCAGCTACCTGGACGGTTTGATCTTCTGTGTTAGCGCTGTAGTCGATGTTGCCAGCCTGTTTTGCAGTTATAGTAACTTCACCCGCCCCAACAATCGTTGCAGTATTTCCCGAGATCTTTATGACGCCTTCATTACTGCTTTCGAAAGTTATTTCCAATCCGGCGGAAGATGTTGCTTCGAGTTCGAAGGGGCCATCGGTTACCGTCTTCGAGCCAATCGGCTCAAATGTGATCGTCTGCACGCAGCCCGGATCGTTTATCGTAGAGAAATCATAATAATAAAGTTCCGCACCCGCATCGCCAGACACCCCCGTGAAGAAAAGTTTGTTCGCGTAGCCAGCAGGCATGAAAGCATCGTAGTAAGAAACCGTCGGGTCGTCGAGCACCGGCATCGTGCTGCATTCGGTTCCATTGCTTCTCCAGAGTTTATCGTCTGCAATGAAGAACAAGTGGTCGTTGACAACTGTAAGCCACCATAAGCCCGTTCCATCGGCTCCGGGAGTGATGTCCTTCAATATGTGAGTACCTTCTTCTGTGCCGTCACTCTTCCACAATTCGTAGCCGTGCTCTTCATCACCGGCGCTGAAATACAATGCTCCATCAAAAACCGTGAGGTAATCGGGCGAGTCATAGTTGCCTTGTACTGTGTTGATGTCCTTCAATAATGTAGTTCCTTCTTCTGTTCCATCGGTTCTCCACACTTCGGTGCCATGCTCTTCATCCGTTGCTACGAAGTACACCACATTATTTAGTGAAGCAAAACTCATCGGGGCCGACCAGTTTATGCCTTCCCGGATATCTTTCACCAGGTGCGTTCCACCCTCTGTTCCATCCGAGATCCATAACTCTTGTCCATGCTCCGGATCTGTCGCGTTGAAGAATATCTTTCCGTTGCTCACAAAAAATTGTTGTGGACTTCCGTGATCTGGTCCAGGACTGATGTCTTTAACCATCTCAACGACGCCGTTCTTACACACCCAAAGCTCAGATCCGTGAGTGCCATCGTCGGCGCGGAAGTACATCGCGTCGTTAAAGATGAACGGTGCATACGGAAAACTTCCCTGCGCGCCCGGGTTGATGTCACTAACTATAGTCACGTCGCCAAATTCTCCATTCGACTTCCAAAGCTCCATGCCGGTACCGGGTTGTTCGCCGGCGATGTATAATATGCCGTTCATTTCCATCATCCAGACGATCGAGGTAAACGTGTTATAGTGTAACGAAAGCAACTCTTCGGTTCCGTTAGAGCATAAGATCTGCTCCGTGTCGAACTCCGGAATATGAGCGACCGCGTATAGCTTGTCTTCTGTCTTTAAAAGGAGCTTGTAAGTCTGGCCCATTTGCTCTCTGATATTCACTGTGCCATCATTGGTTCCATCCGTTCTCCATATTCCTGTATTGTAGTCTGTGAACCACGCATGGTTGCCATCCACCACGAGCGAAGAGATGGTCGAAAACCCGGTTCCCGTGGCAAGATCTTTCAGAAGCCTGGTCTCACCCGATGATGTGCTCACCCAAATTTCAGACCCGTGAACACCATCGTTGGCCCAGAAGTACAGGTTGTTATTGAAGGCAAATAAACCTGAGGGATTACTGCTATCGCCGTCGTAGATTTCCTTTACGATCGTCACGGTTTCACCTGCGCTGTCGGTTTTCCACAGCTCTCTGCCGCGTTCGTTATCATCCGCACTAAAGAACAACATTCCATTTGCTAGCGTAAGATTCGATGGAGTCGAGCCTGCTGTTCCTGCAGCAATATCTTCTACAGCATACGTGCCGATCGTCGTTCCATCTGTTTTCCAAAGCTCTTTGCCTATGCTCGGCGCATTTGCTACGAAGTACAGTGAACCGTTAGCGCCGATCATTTCTCCAAATTCAGTTGACCCGCTATTGTTAGTGATGTCAATCACCATTTGTGTTGAAGTACCATCGGTTACCCACAACTCTCGGCCCTTCGAACCATCGTCGGCCGTGAAGTAGAGTTTATTACCCGACGCCACAAAGTTGTCGGGATACGAGTGTGCTTCGTTTGGATTGATGTCGGCTACGATAACCGTACCAGCATCAGTACCGTCTGTCTTCCACAGTTCAATGCCGGTTCCTTGCTTGTATGCGACGAAATAGATTATTCCATTAACGTTCGTCATCAGCCTCGGACCGGTATTTACGTTCGATCCGGTAATGTCTTTCACGATGAAAGTTGTTTCGTCGGTTCCTTCTGATCGCCACAGCTCTCCTTCGCCGCTACCGTTGCCTGCGAAATACACAACGTTACCTGCTGCAGTTAGTCCTTGTATATAACCCATATCGATAACGAAGTTTACGTCGGTGCCATCGCTTCTCCAGAGCTGATATTTGTTGCCCTGGATAGTGGTGAAGTACACCTGATCGTCCACTGCCACCATTTCCATGAAATTGCTCCATGCAGCTCCTTGCTGCAGATCTTTCAATAGATATGTTCCACCCGGAGTTCCGTCTGATCTCCAAAGCTCTGCTCCGTGAACGCCGTCATCGGCAACGAAGAACAATGTGCCACTAGCAACCGTTAACTTTTGAGGGCTGCTATTATTGGTACCGGGATTTATATCTTTTAAGAGTACAGTGCCACCAGTGGTGCCATCCGATTTCCAAAGCTCGTTTCCATATTGATTGGAGTAAGCGTTGAAATAGAATGCGTTGCCCATTTGTTTTGCCGTCGACGCCCAATAACTCCACTGTGGATCTGTGTTAATGTCTTTTACGAGATGAACTTGTGCTTGAGCTTCATACAACGAAGCGAGATAGACGATCAGCAACACGATCGCCTTGATGTAAGTGTAAGTTGAATCGATGGAATTGTTAGAGTTGGCCATAAGCAATTATTTTTAATTGCTTGATACGGCCATGGTCAGCCCGCGGGGGTTATAAAATCCGCCAAAAAAGAGATAGAAGACGACAGCTTTACTTCGAAGCCCTCGTGTCGTCTTTATGGAATATTTTGCGAAGCTCCTTCTTTGCTGACTCGAGTTTGCGTTTTTTGGTAGCGGGTAGATTTTTCCCGGCGCGATTGATGTAGAAATTAAGCATCGACATGGCCGATTGATACGGCGTGCCTTTCTTTCGATTGCTTCTTGTCGCCGATCGCTTTAGTGACGTTGCGATCTCTTTGGCGCTATTCTTTTTGAAAACGCTGGGTTCAAGATCGAGAGCATTGCTGTTTTTCGTAACAGGTCCACTCCACCTCTTTGTGCTCTTTGTAGTTTTCATCGCGATCCTTTTTTGGTTATGGATCGCAGCTCAACTATGATGCCGGGTTATTCGTCGGCGAAGTCGGGGAACGTACTCTTGATCTCTTTATTTGAATAGTCGGGGCTACTCGAACGGCTACCGTCGAGTTCCAGCAGTGGAAGCTTTGGATTATTGATGATCGGAAATAATCTCTCCCGATCGATCTCAAACTCTTTTGTTCTTCGCATTGACTTCAATGAATACTTCCGCGCGAAGTTGTCTCCTTCGGCTTGCAATTGATTTCGGATCTCGATGTCTAACTTGATCAGATCCAGGATATCGTTCTTTGATCTTCCGATAACTTCGGTTGCTTCCAATGTGCCTAATGTGAGAACGGTGGTACCTCCAATAGCCGATACATATTTCGAGTCGTTTGGATCCATCACCACCGGGCCGATACCTGTGGTTGCACCAAGGCCGGCGTTTACGAGGGCGCGCTGTTTCTTGCCTCTCTTTGCCTTCTTGTACAATTTGCTGAGGTCTTCTTTTTTCTCGTCGAGCTGGACGATGAGCGCACGGGCCTGGATCAACGACGCGCGGTATTTTAGGTAAAGGAGTTTATCTTTTTGTTCGATATTTTCTGCGTCGGATACAATAACCTTGACGCGACGTTGCACCCGGTTCGAAGCTTTATCGATCGCGAAAAAGATCAGGTTCACTTCCTTTTGCTTTTCGGCTTCTTCAACAAAGTAATAGCCGGGTGACCACGTGAACTCGCTCTGAACCACAGAGTTTTCTTTTAGGGTCGACTTGGGAATACGATCGTCGTTGCATACAAAACCAACGTTCGCGATGTTTTCGTCACCGTTCGGATCGGTTACATACAACTTGATATTCACGCGTTCGTCTTCCTTGATGTTATAGATCGAATCGGCGGGAACGATCAACAGTTCGGGAGGAAGATCCAACTGTGTTTGCGAGAGCTTGATGCGGCCCTTTGCTTCGGCTTTGTCCGGATCCTGGACGAGAAACTCAATATAGGTTGGATTGGTCTTAAGCGCGATGAACTGATTTCGCGAAGGCGTCCATGTTACGAGACCAAGTGAGCTTAGCGAGGCTCCTTCAGGCAATGCGGTCATGATCGATTTATATGTGATCGGATCTCCATCCGGATCGCTTACGTAGTCGGCAGAGATCTGGTATTGGTTCGGAGCAGATTGCTTCACATAAAACACTGGGAGCTCCTCGACAACCGGTGCGCGGTTCTTGTGAGAGATGATGAATGATACAGGTTTGCGTATTTTCTTTCCGCCTTTCCATTCGGCCTGGAATATCACGGTTATCTCTTTCGATTTTTCGAGACGGTCGACGAGATCGTAAGAAGGTTTCCACGAGAAATTTCCTATCGAATCGAATAGTATTCCAAAACCGTTGTTGCCTTCGAGGGAAAATCTAGGGGCAACGGTGGTGTCTGCAGTTACTTTAAATGATGTTTCGATTCCTTCGAACGGCAGGCGCCATTGATCGCCTTCAGGAAAGATCAGTTTCTGACCGCTGACGCCGATGCTAGCTGCGAGGAACAGTAACAAAAGGAGGTGTCTCATTTTTAGCAAAAAATCGGACCTTGCCTACCGGCAAGGAGGGCGCAATTTAATGCACCAATTTTGTTTGATGAACCCGTTTAAAAGAGATTTACGAGATATTATCTGATCAAATGACCAGCAAACGAACGAAATCCACCAATAGTGCGGAGTTTCACAAAAAGTATTCCTTTTTCGAGGATGTATTTGAGGTGGCAAAACTGATTCCCCGGGGCCGTGTAACGAGCTACGGAGCTATTGCCGCATACCTTGGATTGAGGAGTTCGGCCCGTATGGTGGGCTGGGCCATGAACGCGGCGCA
Source organism: uncultured Ohtaekwangia sp. (assembly GCA_964490505.1). Lineage (GTDB taxonomy): Bacteria > Bacteroidota > Bacteroidia > Cytophagales > Cyclobacteriaceae > ELB16-189. Next base: position 451,126 of record CAZBCP010000013.1, read on the forward strand.
CATGGATAAGAAGGTGCCGGCGCATCGTGTTGTAAACAGCCAGGGATTGCTTACAGGTAAACATCATTTTGTTCCACCATCGGCGATGGAAGAGAGATTGAAGAAGGAGGGAGTGAAGGTGGTGAAAGATAAGGTGGTGGATTTTGATAAGAAGTTTTGGGATCCGATGAAGGAGTTGTGATCAGGGATTCTTTCTTTGGAGAATCGCTTTGATCTCGGCAACATCCGATTTCATTTCAAGCTTAAAATCCTGAAGTTCTTTTCTCATCTCCTTAATTTCAACTTTGATCTCCTTCACGTCTCCCTGTAAATGCTCAACATTCGACTCGATTTTCGTGAGTCTAATTTTGATCTGAGGCAAATCTTCGTGCTGAATATTGTCGACACGGCCAAGCAGCCAAAAGAACCCAACAAATAGCAGCAGCGCCGCGATACCTGGAAATTTGGAGGTCAAAAATTGACCAATTGATTCAAGGGTGTTGTTCATAACATGTGGTTTTAAAATCCTTCGCCAAAGTATCCTTCGAACAGCCCCTAAGTCAATTTTGCTGGCCTGTTACCCTTCAGATCGTCAGGAAAACCTGATCCAGCGATCGTTCCCAATTCTGCCTTTTTCCTGAGAAAACCATCCCAAAGTGGGACCATTTTGGGACAAAAAACCCTCAAATTTCGCTAAAAACGCATGCCAGGCCCACTGGCACCATGTTCGTAATACACTTATCATGATTACGAACACAACGAGAAATTCCAAAACGAATAAAGATAAACCCTGTCTATAGTGGCTTTAGCACAGGGCAAGTTGAAACGTGAAGTTGGGTAAGACTAAGGGCAGCGGACGGCTGCCCTTTTTCATTTGGCTCTCACAGATCTCACAGATTTCACAGATAACACCGATCAATGCATTTTATCTGTGTTATCTGTGTGATCTGTGAGAGCTCTTTTCGAGAACAAGAACAACCCCAAATACATCAACCCGCCATTGATCACCAGCACCTCGTAACCGATCTTATAACCATCGAACCACACAGGCGCATTCGAGCTTATGAACCACGAGATCAGCGGACACGCCGCCGCAATAAACGGAACAGCCACACCAGTAACCTTCCGCTTCGTAAACAATCCAAACGAGAACAATCCCAGTAAGGGACCATACGTATAGCCCGCCACCTGCAGCACGGCATCAATCACAGAGCGTTCATTGATCTCCCTGAACACAACAATGATCAACAAGAACAACAACGAGAATCCTATATGCACAATAAACTTCTCGCGCTTCTTCTGCTCCTCTTTCTTGTTTTTGAAATCAAGGAAGTCGATACAAAAAGATGTTGTTAAACCAGCCAGAGCCGAATCGGCACTCGCATACGAAGAAGCGATAATGCCCAACAGGAAAAAGACGCCCACTCCAACACCGAGGTGATTCAGCGCAAGCGAGGGAAACAACGTATCGCTGTCTGCCGGGATCGGGATATTATTCTCGGCACTGTATATATAGAGCAGGGCACCAAGCAAGAGGAACAATAAATTCACGACCACCAGCGTGAGGCTGAACCAAAACATGTTCTTCTGTGCCTCGCCGATGTTCTTACAAGTGAGGTTCTTTTGCATGATCTCCTGGTCCATCCCTGTCATCGTGATGGTTATGAACATCCCGCCGAAGAACATCTTCGGAAAAAACAATGTTGCATTGGGATCGTCGAGATAGAACATCTTCGAATATTGGCTGTCGCGGAAAATATCGACGATATGGCCAAATGATAACCCGAGTTGAGATGCGATCTGCCACACGGCGACGCAAACAGCCGTTACAAGGAACAACGTTTGGAATGAGTCTGTATAAACGATCGTTTTTACACCGCCTTTAAAAGTGTAGATCCAGATAAGTACTATTGTTGTGGCAACAGTTACTATGAATGGAACTCCCCACGCATCGAACAAAAAGAGCTGCAATACTGTTGCTGCAAGATAAAGGCGCAATGCAGAACCGAGTGATCTCGAAATAAGAAAGAAGAAGGCACCAGTTTTGTAAGACCATTTATCGAAACGTTGTTCAAGATAAGTGTAAATGGAAACAAGGTTCAGCCGGTAATACAGGGGCATCAGTATCCACATGATCACCCAGTATCCGACGAGATAGCCGAGAACAACCTGGAAGTAACCGAGACCGATCTTACCGACGGCTCCTGGAACAGAGATAAACGTAACGCCTGACAGCGACGATCCGATCATTCCAAATGCAACCAGGTACCATGGCGATTGCCTGTTGGCTGTAAAAAATGTGTTGGTATCGGCGCCGCGGGATGTTACCCAGGATATCGCGATTAGCACCGCGAAGTAGATCGACATTATGGTAACAACCAGGGCAGGAGTCATTTTGTTTTGGTTTTCACGCAAGTCCGCGAAGGTCCTTTCGCCAAGGGTGGCAAAGTACAGTTTTTGCCTCCTTTGTGTCGCATCTCTCTTTGGGCTCTTTGCGTGAAAAATACAGGGTATTTTTTTACTTTTGAAAAAATTAAGTTCAAACGGGATGAGCACTTCAGGCCAGGAAAAAGAATTGGTAGAAGTACTGGAAGTGATAGAGACAACCGACGTTAAGAATCTCGTGGTTTTTAACGACGATATAAATACGTTCGATCACGTCACCTCTACTCTCATAAAGGTTTGTAAGCATTCCCCCGAACAAGCCGAACAGTGCACGTGGATCATTCACTACAAAGGAAAGTGCAGCGTTAAAACAGGCTCGTTCGATGAGCTTCGTCCGCTGAAAGACGCTATCTGCGAAGCAGGTATCGACGCGAGGATAGTATAATAATGGAATTTCCTTCAAAACTTATTGAAGACGCCGTGAACGAAATGTCGCGGCTACCGGGCATCGGCAAAAAAACTGCCTTGCGACTGGTCCTGCATCTCGTGAAGGAGAATGAAAATCGTACGACTGCACTAACCGAGGCACTTCAAAAGCTTCGAACCAACATCCGCTTCTGCAAAACATGCCACAACATCTGCGACGAGGAAGAGTGCAACATCTGCAAAAGTCATCGCCGCGATCGCGCTTTGATCTGTGTCGTGGAAGAAGGTAAAGATGTGATGGCTATCGAAAACACCGCTCAATATCTTGGAATATATCATGTGCTCGGCGGGATCATCTCACCGGTAAATGGAATTGGCCCCGAAGAGCTCAAGATCGAATCGTTGATCCGCCGCATAAGCTCATCCAATGGTGAGATCCGAGAGGTTATCCTTGCCCTTAGTCCGACCATGGAAGGCGATACCACCGCATTCTATATAAATAAGAAGCTTAAAGACTTTCCCGTAAAGGTTACATCGATTGCACGCGGGGTGCCCGTAGGTGGGGAGCTCGAATATGCTGACGAAATAACCCTTGGGCGTAGCATAATGGGGCGTACGCTTTTTAACTGATCTCTCACAGATCACGCAGATCACACTGATCGACAGAAGCTGCGCATTAATCCGTGCTATCTGTGCGATCTGTGAGAGATTCTTCCGTATTTTTGCCCGGTTTTTTTAATCACCATATGCAACAACTTTCAAACCGTATCAATGCGATCGAAGAATCAGCTACGCTCGCTATGGCCGCAAAAGCACGTGAATTCAAATCACGCGGCATCGATGTTATCAACTTGAGCCTGGGTGAACCAGACTTCAAAACACCTGTGCACATCTGCGAAGCTGCCAAGAAAGCTATTGACGACGGTAAGTTTTTTGCATATCCTCCCGTTGCAGGTTATCCTGACTTGCGCGAAGCCCTTGCAGCTAAATATCAGAAAGAAAATAAAGTACCATATAAAGCTGAGAACATTGTTGTATCGAATGGCGCCAAGCAATCGATAGCCAACGTAATGATCGCGTTGCTGAATCCCGGTGACGAAGTCATCGTGTTCTCTCCATATTGGGTTAGCTACGACGCTCTTGTTCGTCTTACCGAAGCCACACCGGTTATCGTGAAAGGAACGATCGAGAACGACTTTAAAGTTACCGCAGCCCAGGTTGAGAAGGCGATCACCAAAAAAACAAAAGCGATCATCTTCTCATCGCCATGTAATCCTACAGGTTCGGTGTTTACACGTAAAGAGCTCCAGGCCATTGCCGATGTTGTTTTGAAACATCCCGATGTCCTCGTGATCGCCGATGAGATCTATGAGCACATCGTGTTTGGCGAAGAACAGGTGAGCATCGCATCCCTGCCAGGTATGTTCGATAGAACTATTACCGTCAACGGCTTCGCGAAAGGCTTCGCAATGACCGGCTGGCGCGTGGGTTACATCGCCGCTCCGAAGTGGATCGCGGATGGATCAATAAAAGTTCAGGGTCAGCTTACGTCAGCCAACTGCTCGATATCGCAACGTGGCGCGCTTGCAGCGATCACCGGCGATCTCGGTCCGACCAATAAAATGGTGGAGGAGTATCACAAGCGTCGCGACATCGTTTATAATCTATTGAAGGAAATTCCCGGTGTGAAAGCAAACTACCCAAAGGGCGCGTTCTACTTCTTCCCCGATGTGAGCTCGTACTACGGCAAATCATTTAATGGCAAGAAGATCAACAACGGTGATGACTTCTGTTTGTATATGCTCGAAGAAGGTCACGTATCGCTCGTGCCTGGTGGTGCGTTCGGCGATGAAGCGTGTGTTCGTCTCTCGTATGCAGCTTCTGAAAAAGAACTGATTGAGGCGATGGGCCGTATGAAGAATGCGTTATCAAAACTAAGTTGAGTAAGTATCAAAAAATATTTTCTGACTTTAATAAACTTAAAGTCCTCATCATTGGCGATGTAATGCTCGATAGCTATATCTGGGGATCGGTAGATCGTATCTCTCCCGAAGCCCCGGTGCCGGTTATCTCCGTGAAGAAGCGCGACTATCGTCTCGGTGGCGCCGGAAATGTTATCGTAAATGTTCACGCGCTGGGTGCAACACCATTGGCCGTGTCGTTGATCGGCAACGACGAAGCTTCGCAAAAAGTGAGGTCATGCCTCCAGAAACTTTCAGTCACAGAAGAAGGTCTGGTCGTTAGCAACACCCGTCCGACAACAGAAAAGACCCGTATAATCGCCGGGCATCAACACGTCGTGCGTGTCGACGACGAGACCGATCGTGAAGCATCTGTCGACGAGGAAAAACAGATCATTGAACGTATCACATCGCTGGTACCCAAAAGTGATGTGATCATTTTCCAGGATTATGACAAAGGCACAATCACCAAAAACGTCATCAAGGCGACCGTAGAACTTGCCCGTAAGAACGGCATTCCCACCGTCGTCGATCCGAAGCGCAGAAATTTTCTTTTTTATGAGGGCGTCACACTCTTCAAGCCCAATTTGAAGGAGCTCCGCGAAGGATTGAAAGTAGACGTGTCAACTATGGACGACATCAGCAATGCCGTCGAACAACTTAAGAATAAGATCAATGCCGATGGCGTGATGGCCACGCTTTCAGAAAAAGGCGTGTATATCGACTTCAAAGGTTCCAAACAACTGATCCCCGCGCATCACCGGAAGATCGCCGATGTATCTGGCGCAGGCGATACCGTTGTGGCTATTGCAGCAGCATGCGTTGCACTCGATCTTGACCCAAAAGATGTTGCAGGACTCTCGAACCTTGGTGGCGGTTTGGTTTGTCAGCACGTTGGAGTCGTGCCGATCGATAAACAAGAGTTGCTCAAAGAAGCAGAAGATTTGTTCTAGCAGTCATTGCCTGGCTTGTCGGGGCAATCATCGTATTAAGCGAGCCCCTTCTTAAACGCCTCCACTCTTTCATTCATTTTATTGAAGAATTTATTTCGCTCACGCGCCGCCGTTGCGCTGATCAATATCGAGTTCTTGATGAGATTGTTCAGGTACGTTTCTGTTCTCTCGCAAAAAGACTCTTGTAGGGTGGTAAGCAGGTTCAGGCTGTTGTAGTTGATGTACACCGATCGTTTGTCACCCATCTTCGCAAGAACAGTATTGTCCGCGATCAGGATCTCGTTCTCGTAAAGACTGAACGAAGCGCCGGTAGATTTCTTTCCCTCCGCAGCTTCTTCGCGGATCATATTATTTAATTGTATGAGCTGATCGCACAACAGCACGGCTTGTTCACGATCCGAAAAGTATCCACACTCGTAAAAGAAACCGATCTGTTTTAAAGTGTCGTTCACTGCTTCTTCGGTCCAGATCTCGATACTCGGGATATTCGAATACGCCTTCCAGATACTCTTACCGCTATCGAGCATGTCTTTCGATACCGAATTCTCTTCGAAGAGCTTCTGTGCGTATTGTGGATCTTTGATGATCGACTTCAGCCAGAAAAATATTTTGAAAGCCGACATCTCCGCGAAACGGAAATAGTGAAAGATAGGGATGTCCTTCGCCGCAAAGATCATCTCCTTGTCTTCCTTATCGAAATTATTCATCGTCTCCAGGTTTTTGGAGACGGACTTCAGCCACTGATCCAGCGGAAATTCGACAGACAAAGGACGATGATGGAACAGCGCCATGTTTGAATCGGCAGAGAACAACTGGTCGATCGAAACTCCGAAACGATCGTGCAACTTCTTGGCCTCATCCAATGAAAGAACTGTCTCACCGCGAATGCGTCGATAGGCACTGTCGCGACTGATGTTAAGCAACTCCGCCAATTCATCGGCCAACGAGATGTTTGCAGGCAATAGTTTTCGAACCTGTTCCAGCAATGCAGACTGCAGATTGTCGATGGGGGTGGATGCCACTACCTGTTATCTTGAAATTGTTTTTCTAAAGGCCCGAACTTCTCGAGGTCTTCGATGATCTTCCGGTCGAGGGGGCTTTCTTTGATAACGTTGTAGTTATCCCAAAATTCTTTGTTGTAGGGTAAATCCTGGTATTGGAGACCGTAGCTCCGCATTTTTTCGGTGGTACCGATGCGTTCTGCCGTTTGCGGTTCTATTTCATTGATCAGCAAGTGCTGGAAAAGCTCCGTTTCGAATTTCAGCTCGTCGGTCTTTATATCGTACCAATTGATGCGCGAATCGAGGGAGATATAGTTCAGATAAAACTTTCCATTGTAGTTACGGAAGTCGACCGTGCGTTTTAAATGAACAAAACGACTGATCATCCCTCGGCGCTTCGTGACATCGCTCTTCGCGTCCGATTCGAACTCGAGGTGAATGATCCCGAAGTTTGTTTTATCGACGAAGATCTTCAGTATATAATCTTGTGTATGAGTTAATACAAAAATATCGTGACCATTGTAGTATGAATCTTTTTCGCGCTGAAGGCTGTCGTAGAAGATCTCTTCTTCGGGAAACTGGCGATACTTAATGCTGTTCTGCAGCAAAAGCTCTTCGAGTAGATTGTCTTGTTCGAAGTATGCAGTGAATTTATTTCCGTAGCCTAAACTTCTCCTTACTTCCATTAACGCAACGCGTTCGCGAAGCTTGAACTTATTGCGTGGCGACTTGTAATCTTCGTCGTAGATCTTTGTTGCAGCTTCGAGTAAGGAAATGTATGTGCCGCCGACCTTTTTTATGTCGCGATAAAACCCGTCCATGAGATATGGTTCGCTGGGGTAATTCTGTTCTACCCGCGACAGTGCGATGCGTAAAACATCCCCACCACTGAGTGAATCTTTGACCACAACTTCCTGGAGGACGAACGTGGTCTTTTCGAGCTCGATCACCTGGTCGCGTTTGTCGAGGAGGGTCCAGAGCGGGGCTTCGAAGCTTTTATAGCCGAGAATGCTGATCACCAGCACGTCGTTGCGATACTGGGAAGAAACGTGAAAATCGAATTCGCCCTGCAGGTTGGTGATAGTGCCGATGGGCTTGTCCTTCACGCCGACGCTGGCAAAAACCAGCGGCTCTTTCGTGTCTTTGTCAACAACCCTGGCCGAAACTGTCAGTGTCTGGGCACCTGCCAACGAAGAAATAAGGCAGAAAAAAATGATCAGAAATCGTGGCATATTCGTTGTCTCGGAACACGGTTTGAGGGCGCTTAAAGATAGTATTTTGAAAGCTAACCTTTTTTCGTCGTCTAACGCCAAAATAATTGCTTTAACTCTCGTATCGACAGTCCGCCGCAAATAGTGAATGAATCTTTAACTTTAATAAAGAATTTACGAGGTGAAGTGGTTGGATGACATCCCCAAAATATGGAAGCAGGCCTACTTGCTCATATGTACATGGCATGCCATCAACTTCGCTATCAGTGGTGTTGTTGAGTGGAAGTTCTTCAATCCCAAATCATACGTGCTTTGGAACACGCTGTTCCTTTTCGAAGCGCTTTGTATTTGCATACTCTTGATTTTTCTTTGGACTTACTGGCTCTCGCGTTTTAAGCCGATGATACAGATCGCTGGTCACGTTGCCGGCATCATCGGTTTTTATTTTGTGATGGGTACGTTGTCGTACTACTTCAATGATTATATCGAAGGACTCGTGTATTTCGATCACTGGCAGGAACACATGATCGAGTTGCTGAGCTGGGATGCGATTCGTTTTCACGACCAGTACATCATCACCGTAGGTGTTTTTTATATCATTAGCTACTTCCAGGGCCTGCAAAGGAAAGATCAGGAGAAGAGCGAACTCGCACTCAAGAACAAAGAGATGCAGATCTCGTTGCTCAAGTCACAGATCAATCCGCATTTTCTCTTCAACACGCTTAATTCGATCAGCACATTAGTGCATTCAAGCAAAGAGAAAGCAAGAAAAGTTATTACCCAGTTGTCCGACATTTTCCGATATGCACTCGACTCTCACAACGGCGAGATGGTGAAGCTCCAGCAGGAGATCGAGTTCATCGAAAACTATATACTCATCCAACAAGTACGCTTCGGCGAAAGACTGATCTTTATTAAAGAGATAGATCCAACGTGCCTCGGTATGCGCATTCCACCGATGATCCTTCAGCCGCTCGTTGAGAATTCGGTTAAGTATGGTATTGCTCCAAAAAAAGAGGGCGGCACGATCTACCTTTCGGTTCGTCGCGCAGGTGGCATCGTGTTCTTCGAAGTAAAGGACAATGGCCTCGGCATTAACGCGAAGAAAGTTATCGACGGCTCCGGAAGCGGTGTCGGGATGGCAAACACCGACCTCCGACTAAAAAGCTACTTCGGTCCGCAGTCTGGATTGCGCGTGAGAGCTACCGATCGTGGATATTCTGTAAGTTTTTACATCGAAGACAAGAAACTGCAGCATGAGAACGTTCCGGATGTGAAAAAAGAAATTATTGAAGAGCAAATTCACTTAAATTAGTTACCCGGATAAAGCCGGGTAATGACACGGTTAAGTGAAGTAACGACACGCATAATTAACACAATCAAAAATGAGTACAACCTGCATTATCGTTGACGACGAAAAACTGGCCCGAGACCTCCTCAAAGAATACCTTGAGAATTATCCCGAGATCGAGCTGCTGGGCGAAGCGGACCAGGGAACGGATGCTGTCGAGAAGATCGACAAGCTGAAGCCTGATATCGTTTTCCTCGACGTCCAGATGCCTGGAATGACGGGCTTCGATGTGCTCGAAGATATCGAGCACGAGCCCTACGTAATTTTCGTAACAGCCTACGATCAATACGCAATCAAGGCCTTCGAAAAAAATGCCGTCGATTACTTGCTGAAGCCTCTCGATGAAGAACGCTTCCGCAATGCCGTTAATCGCGCACTCAAGAGGAAGACGCTCGAGCACAGCTCCATCGAAGACCTGCTCTCATCGATGAAGAGTGAACGCAAAGGCACATACGACACACACATCTTCGTGCAGAAGTCGGAGAAACTCTTCAACCTGCCGGTCGAAGAGATCGTGTACCTCGAAGCTTCGGGCGATTATACCATTATCACCACCAAGGCCGATCAATTCGTGAGCTCGTCAGGTATTGGTAAGCTGGAAGAGATCCTTAACCCCGAAGTTTTCATTCGTGTACACCGTTCAACGATCGTGAATGTTAACTACCTGAAAGAAATCGAACGTCACTTCAACGGAGGCATGGTTGTGAAAATGCAGAGCGGTAAAAGTTTCCCGGTCAGCCGCACGTACGCAAAGCTGATACGCAAGAAAGTAGTTTAGTTATATATTTGTCCTTGGAAAAAGGCTTGCCTTTTGGGCAGGCCTTTTTATTTACACCCCCCTATGAAGAAACTTGTGATGGCGATACTGGCATTCGCCTGCGCGGGCTATGCCCGTGCGCAGGTGGTGCTTACCGACAATAGTGAGGGAGAGATAGTGCATTCGGTTTCTCATCTTCGCTCCACCGACCCACGTCTCGATATTTTAAAAGTTCAGTCGCTCAACTTCGAACAGATGGATGCCGACCGCACGTCGCTCGGCTACGATAAAGCAACCCACTGGTTCCGTTTCGAGGTCATAAACCGTTCTTCAAGAAACGACTGGTTTTTGGAGGTCGCTTTTCCACTGCTCGACCACATCGAATTTTACTCTACGGATGCTTCCGGAAACTGGTCGCTTCAGTATTCAGGTGATTTCTACCCGTTGTCGACCAGGCCCGTGAAGCATAAGAACTTCGTGTTCCCATTTTCTATGAGGAAGGACACAAAGGAAATTTTTTATATAAAAGTCACAACGACATCTGCGGTACAGGTTCCACTGGTGATCTGGTCGCCGGAAGGACTTCGCGATAGTGTTTATGAAAGCCAGTTCATGAACGGACTCTTTTTCGGTATCATGATCATCATGATATGTTACAACCTGTTCCTATACATATCGATCAGGGATAAGTCGATCTTATATTACGTGATAACAGTCTTTACAGGTTCTTTGGTGATTGCGTATTTTCACGGCTATGGATTTTATTATTTGAATCCTGAATTCCCCGAATTCAACAGGATCGTTGCTTCGTTCGCCTCACCGATGTTCATTATCTCATCGATTGCTCTTACAAGATCGTTCCTGGAATTGAAGCGCTTTAACTTTTGGCTTGATCGGACATTGGTTGCGATAGGCGTGGTGGCTGTCATATTCGCGTTGCTGACCATCGGCCTCAGCGACTACATTTCTTATATACCGATGCGCTTGTTGTCGCTTGCCAACTTTACAGCCATTCTCATAAGTACAATTTACTGCCTTACGAAAGATTTCAGACCGGCGAGATATTTCCTGCTCGCATGGGTCTCTATTCTCGTGCTGGGTATTATTCTTTTGTTGAGGAACGTCGGCCTTGTGGAACGCAACTGGTTTGTTGATAACGGTTTGTACTTCGGAGGTGTGTTACAAGTGCTATTGATATCATTTGCGTTTGGCGATCGCTTTAATGTTTTGCAAAAAGAAAATCTCGAAGTGAAGGAACGCGCACTTCGTCGCGAACAGGAAGAGAAGGAGAGGCTCGAGCGCGAAGTGGCGTTGCGAACCGAAGAGATCAGTCAGAAGAATGCGCAGCTCGAAGAAAGTAATAATATCAAGAACAAACTGTTCTCCATTGTCTCACACGATCTTCGCGGTCCGCTGATCTCGTTACAGGGTGTTCTCGACATGGTAGAAATGAATTCTTTGTCAAAGGAAGATATCAAGAAGTTTACCAATAAGGTTGGGGTGCGACTTCATCACACGGCAGATTTCCTCGACAATCTCCTTCAGTGGTCGCGCATGCAAATGCAGGGTGAGAATTTTGTTCTTGTAGCCGAAACATTTCCCCTGCAACACCTGCTCATCTCGGCAACTCAGGTGCTGCGGGCAGAGGCCGACCGGAAGAACATCCGGTTAACCGTAGACGCCCCGCCTGTTGATGTGTATGCAGATATGAACATGATGCAGACTGTTGTGAGGAATCTTGTTTCGAATGCGATCAAATTCACAAATGCAGCGGGCAAGATCGAAGTAACGGCAATCCGAAAAGACCGATTCATGGCGGTAAGGGTGTGCGATACAGGTACCGGTATACCCGAGGATCAGATCGAAAAGTTATTCACCATGCACGGCGTCTCGAAGCCAGGCACGCAACTGGAAAAAGGAACAGGTATCGGGCTGGCTGTGTGTAAAGAGTTCGTTGAACGCAATGGCGGAAGTATTAAAGTCGAAAGCAAGGTCGGCGTCGGTACAACCTTCGAATTCACCATCCACTTATTTCCGTGATTTCCGTGCTTTCCGTGAGAAATCAAGCCGGCGTATTATCCGTTAATCCCTTCGCCTCGCTTCCAAGCATCTTAAGCACTTCTTTATTCAGCAGGTTTCTATTCACCGGAAAGTTCGCTAGCATTATATAAAAGATCTTCTTTTCCGGTATCGTTACATAGTCGGCATAAAAACCTCCCTGTGTTCCTGTGTGGCCCACTGTCTTAAGTCCCGCATCAGTCTTTCCTATGAACCACGACCAGCCAATAAATCCAATCTTTGCTTCTTTTGATTCCTGTATCGTTGCGGCATTAGAGAATGCGGCGGTCTCCATAGCCTGGTAATATTTCAGCAGCTCGCTGGTTGAACTCCAAACACCACCGTTGCCAGCTGCACAGAATGTTGGTTCTTCACCAAAGTCTAGCTCGCTCCAGTATTTCAATGCTTTATCTTCGGTTTCTGCCTGCGTTCCCGAGTCATCATAAACATAACCGTGCGACACTCCACTTTCGGGATGTGGTCCATCGGTGATCGTGCTCATCGTCATTCCGGCAGGCTTAAAAATTCTCTCAGCGACAAACGTGCGCCAGTTTTGCCCGGTAATTTTTTCTATGATCAATGCCAGCGCATTATATGCCGGATTTGAGTATTCATATTTCGATCCTGGTTCGAACTCTAATGAGTCAGCTTGCGTGATCGGCGCCCAGTTCTGCGCATCGTCGGCTGTCAGGTAAAATTCACGTTGTTCCGAGACCGGCCTGAGGTCGGGCAAGCCGGATGTATGGGTGAGAAGGTGTTTGATCTTTACCTTGCTTGCGATCTGTTTATTCTTGAATTCAGGAAAGTATTTGATAAGACTGTCTTCCAAAGAGAGCTTGCCCTCGTCGCGGAGCATAAGGATCGAATTCATCACGAAAGTTTTCGAGATCGAACCGACGTTGAATAAAGTCTTGTCGGTGATCGGCTCCCTGGTATTGAGGTCGGCGAGGCCATACGACTTCGAAAATATTATGCTGTCGTTCTTTACAATAATGACAGAGAAACCAGGGCCGGCTTCAGGATAATCGGAATTTTTATTTCCCGGAACCTGCGCGGTGAAAAGACTATCGAGGCGGTCTTCGAGTTTTGGCGCACGGTTACATGAGACTATGACAGAACTCAACGCCAGGAGATAAAAGAGGTGCTTCATAACGAAATTTATCCAAGCCAGGATCCAGAAGCAAGGCGCCAGAATTCTGGCTCTTGATTCCCGACTTCTGGCTCCTATCGCATAACTTCGCCACGATGAAATTCCTTCGAAAGAAACACTCTGACGACACCCTCAAGGATCTCTACGAAAGCATCTTATTCTCGAGACTGATCGAAGAAAAAATGCTGATCCTGTTAAGGCAAAATAAAATAAGCAAATGGTTTAGCGGCATCGGGCAGGAAGCAATCGCCTGTGGCATTACCGCAGCTCTTCAGCCCGACGAATACATTCTTCCCATGCACCGCAACCTCGGCGTCTTTACCGGCCGCAAGATCCCTTTCGCGCGACTGTTTGCACAATGGCAAGGCACCATGATGGGCTACACGAAAGGCCGCGATCGTTCATTCCATTTCGGCACCAACGAACATCACATAGTTGGCATGATCTCTCATCTCGGTCCGCAAAATGGTGTGGCCGACGGCATTGCGCTGGCTTCGATATTAAAAAATGAAAAGAAAGTAACAGCAGTTTTCAACGGCGACGGCGGTACGAGCGAAGGAGATTTCCACGAAGCATTGAACGTTGCAGCAGTATGGGATCTGCCTGTGATCTTCATCGTCGAGAACAACGGCTACGGACTTTCAACACCCAGCAACGAACAGTTCCGTTGCAAACAGTTTATCGACAAAGCGATCGGCTACGGAATAGAAGGGGTGAAAGTCGACGGCAACAATATCGTTGAAGTTTACGATACAGTTCGTGCCCTGGCGGAAAAGATGCGCAAAGATCCGAAGCCAGTATTGCTCGAATGTATGACCTTCCGCATGCGTGGCCACGAAGAAGCCTCGGGCACCAAGTATGTTCCAAAGAAATTAATGGAAGAGTGGGCTGCGAAAGATCCGTTGGAAAACTACGAGTCTTATCTTCTCAAAGAAGGCGTGCTCGATAAGAGATCGGTCGACGACATCCGAAAGAGATTAAAGAAACAAATAGACGTCGGACTCGAAGAAGCCTTCGCTGAAACACATCCTGTTGCGAGCACAGAGGCAGAGCTAAACGATGTTTATGCTCCCTTCACGCAGAACATCATCTCGCCTTCCGAAAAGAGATCAGAAAAACGATTCATCGACGCAATAAGCGACGGACTCCGTCAAAGCATGGAACGTCACGACAACCTGGTGCTCATGGGGCAAGACATCGCCGAATACGGTGGTGTGTTCAAGATCACCGATGGATTTGTATCGAAGTTTGGTAAAGCACGCGTACGCAACACACCATTGTGTGAATCGGCTATCGTCGGTGCCGGCCTTGGACTTTCAATAAAGGGAATGAAGTCGATGGTCGAGATGCAGTTTGCTGATTTCGTTACCGAAGGCTTCAACCAGATCGTGAACAATCTCGCGAAAGCACACTGGCGTTGGGGACAACCTGCCGATGTTGTTGTTCGAATGCCAACAGGTGCGGGAACAGCAGCCGGTCCTTTTCACTCACAGAGTAACGAAGCCTGGTTTTTTCATACACCCGGCCTCAAGATCGTTTACCCTTCGAATCCATACGATGCCAAAGGACTTCTCTGTGCTGCTCTCGAAGATCCTAATCCATACATGTACTTCGAGCATAAGTTCCTGTATCGTTCAGTGAAAGATGAAATACCCGATGATTATTACACCGTCGAGATCGGTAAGGCATCATTGATCAGCGAAGGTGAAGATGTAACCATCGTTACTTATGGAATGGGTGTGCATTGGGCAAAGGATGTGCTCGCGCAGATGACAGATGTGAAAGCAGATCTTATCGACCTCCGAACATTGCTTCCGTGGGATAAGGAAACAGTAGCAGCATCGGTAAAGAAGACGAACCGCGTTATGATCCTTCATGAAGACACGCTCACGGGCGGGATCGGTGGCGAGATAGCCGCGTGGATAAGCGAGCACTGTTTCCGCGACCTCGATGCGCCAGTGATGCGAGTGGCTTCGTTGGATACGGCAATACCATTTGCACCTACACTCGAAAACAATTTTCTGCCGAAAGGACGCATTAGGGCGAAATTGGAGGAGCTCATAAAATTCTAGTTTCTAGTTTCTAGTTTCTAGTTGCTAGTTGCTAGTCTCTAGTTCGGAGGTCAACTAGAAACTAGAAACTAGAAACTCGGGACTCGGGACTAGAAACTAGAAACTAGTGACTATTTATTACCTTTAGAGGTTTTCGCCCATTTTTTGAGGAATCGCAGCTACTATATCCTTCGCGTCGCTTTCATCCTTTTAGGGATCGCCTTTTTCGTGCCGGCAATGGCCCAGAACACTAAGGGTGATCGGCCTGTGGACAACCGTGGGACCGTACGTCGTACCGAAGGGAAAACCGTCAAAAAGAAGTCGAAAGCCTCCACGAGAGACATCGCCGGCCGCAGGCTCCGCACGAAGAATAAATCGTCGGCAAACCGGGCCAACGTGGGCATACCACAGCCGCTCGGAACAACGCGCCAGCCTCGCAGGCAGACCGACCGCGCAGCCCGTGTACCCATCGACAAACGCTTCAGCTCCCGCGAGCGCCGTACTTCCGACCCCGACCGTTCATGGCAGGGCGATATCTCCGGTTATAAATCAAGGCGCATCTCTCCTTCGAAGTCCGATGCCAACAAGGCCAACGTTTACCCGCAGGGCAGGTATACTCAAAAGCATCCTACACCCAAGGCACGGCCATTCAAGGGCTACGAGAACAAAACAGCTTCGGGAAAAGTAATTGTTAAGAGAAGTCCCAAGCGCACTGAACGCGCCTGGAAAGGCGACATCGAAGGCAAGCCATTCTATCCTCCTGCATCGCAAACAGGCAGGTATCGAAACATACATCCGCAGAGAACGCGTTACTCGAAATACGTTTCAAAAAATCCGTCTCGCAAAGACAGGGCTTTCAACAACAACGATAAGATCGCGAACGCACGCCGCCTCGGAACCGACACGAGTCCAAAAAGGTGGGGTCGTCCGGCACCAGTCGGTTCTTATGGATCGGCTCCGTTCGTAACACGTGGACGCAAGAACGTTTATTGGGGCAAGACAAAAGTTGGCGGGAAAGCAATAACACGCGACCCTGCAGGCCGTCCATTGTCGAGGAGGAACTTCCGCTCGCAGGGCATTGGTCTCACCGGCCGCGACACACTCGCGTTCTTTGGTCGCAAGCCGCATGAAGATGCAGTGTTCGGGAAGAAGCGAAAAGGAAATTTTATTCCCGGCTCCGAAGCTAAGGGAGGATGGTTGAACGATATCGCCGGCTATCGACTAAGAAAACATGCGCCTGGTGGAGGTGAGCTCGCCGGTAAACGAGGCAAACAATTCAGAAACAGCACGGGCTTTCGAAGCAATCAACCTATACAGGGAAAGGCTCCGGGCATTGGAGCACTTGCCATCGAGCGCGGATTAAAGAAAACAGGCGGTGGCAATGGCAAAAATTTTGGCGACCAGGGTGGAGCATTCACAGGTTACCTGAAATCGAAACGCCAGGGGAAATTCTCGGCAGGAGCAAGAGCCGCATTATGGAACAACAACGGATCTCCGATTGGAGGGAAGGGTGTTCCCACCACCGGTCTTGCAGTAGGGCGCTATACAGGCCGATCGAAAGGAGGGAAGAACATCAATGCACTTGGCGGCGACTTTAGCGGTTCGATCAAACGGAAAAAATTATTTCCTGAGGAAGAGTATGCTTATCGCGGATTTTTGAAAGGCGGTAAGAAGCAGGGTGGTTATGTCGGTTCACGCCATGTATTCTGGAACAACAATGGCAAAGCTGTTACGGAGATCGGGACAACAAGAGCTGGTGCCGGTGCAGGGAATTTCCAGGGACGCATTCGTAACGGAGGCAGGAACTTCAATCCAATCGGTGCGGATTTTACCGGTTCGATCAAACGAAAAAAATTATATCCGGATGAAGAGTATGCTTACCGCGGATTTCTGAAGGGAGGAAAGAAGCAAGGCAGTTATGTTGGAAGTCGTCATACACTGTGGAACAATCAGAACAAGGCGATCACAGAAGTTGAAACAACAAGAGCAGGTGCTGCTGCCGGAACTTTCCAGGGACGATCGAAGGGCCGCGGCGCTCCGCAGAAAGGCAAGTTCTTAGCAACACCCAATAAACTTTGGAACAACAATGGCAAAGCGGTTACAGAACTCGAGACCTCGAGATCGGCTGCGGCTGCCGGATATTTCCAGGGACGATCGAAGAGCAAAGGCGCTCCACAAAAGGGTAAGTTCCTGATGACTCCGAATAAACTTTGGAACAACAACGAGAAGCCAGTTACCGAACTCGAAACGTCACAAGCTTCAGCTGCCGCAGGAACCTTCCAGGGACGCAAGAAAACCCGCGAGCCTAAGGACGGAAAGATCGCAAGTTCACCCAATGTTCTTTGGAACAACAAAGAAAAGCCAGTCACAGAGATCGAAGTGACAAAAGGAGGTGCTCTCGCCGGCAACTATCAGGGTCGTCTGAAAGCCAGGAAGCAAGTGAAGTATCCACTCAATACAAGTCGTGTTATTTTCTGGAACAACGAAGGCAAGGCAACCACAACGATCAACCTGACGAATGCCAGCGCGGCTGCGGGAAGTTTCTCGGGCAGAAACAAATACCACAAGGAATCAAAAGATCGCGATACAGAGATCGAAGATCGTATGAAGGTGAAAAAAGATTATGTGCAGAATCCACATTCAGTAGAAGCAGCGATCAAGAAAGAAAAACCCGAATTGAATTATAAGGCAGGCCGCTTCGCCAGTGGCGCAAAAGTGGTCGGCAAACGCAAGCACAATCCAAATAGTGTCGACGACGCATTGGATGCTTATCACAACACCGCTTCGGCGCGCCGCGTCGACTACCAGGGCAACGTGAAGATGAGGAAGTTTATCGACCGTCGCGAAAGTCCCGATGCGAAATTCGTTCACCAGGGAGAGAATAATACAAAGGAGGACCGAACTATATTGACGAACGTCAAGTTATTATGGGCGAAGCTCTTCCAGAAATCCGACTCGCAACCGTCTAACCTGAAAGACCGGTCGAACAAACTGAGATACGACAAGGGTGAGAAGGGAATGTGGGCTGACTAAACTTGTGTTATGAGTTGGATTGATTTAGAATCCGTAGATCAAGTCGAAAAAATAAAAGAAGAGTCACAAAGCTCACCGGTAGTGATCTTCAAGCACAGTACCACCTGCTCCATCAGTGCAATGGCATTGCACCGCCTCAAGCGCAAATCGGTAGACGCAAAAGTTTATTATCTCGACCTGAGAGCAAACCGCGATGTTTCGAATTATATCGCTTCCACTTTCGACGTGCAACACGAGTCACCACAGGTGCTCATAATCGATAAGGGA
Organism: uncultured Ohtaekwangia sp.; assembly: GCA_964490505.1. Taxonomy (GTDB): domain Bacteria; phylum Bacteroidota; class Bacteroidia; order Cytophagales; family Cyclobacteriaceae; genus ELB16-189. The sequence goes on from CAZBCP010000013.1 coordinate 469,709, forward strand.
GTTGCCGTTTATCACCAGTCGCACAGCGACATCAATCCTGCGGACATACAGGAGTTCCTGCAGACCGCGAATTAATTACCAGTTAAAAGTTACTTCCTGCTTGATGCTTTCCGCAAGGCTCAATGCCACCGGGCAGGTATAAGCAGCATTCATCAGCTTTTGTTTTTGCTTGTCGTCGGCCTTTAGGTTGGGATGTGTAAAAGCAATGTGTACTTCCGAGATCCTCCTGGGGTTGGCCGCCATCACTTTGGTGATATCTGTCGTCATCCCCGTGAGGTCGATCTGCTCACGTTCTGCCACTTGTCCCATGATGGTCATCATGCAGCTGCTCAGGGCAGCGCAAACGAGATCGGTGGGGCTAAAAGCCTCTCCTTTGCCGTTATTGTCAGTCGGGGCATCGGTAATCAAGGTATTTCCTGACTTCAGATGCTTGTCCTGCGTTCTTAACTGCCCTAGATATTCGCCGGTCATGGAGCCCATAAAACCAAATGGATTGTTTTTTGCGTTATTAATATAAACCCTAAATTTATCGTGTAGACAGGAATAGAAAGCGTCCGGCCGTGAAATTAATCTCCCTTTCCATATTACTAACCATTTCAGTTGCAGCCTGCCTTCCGATAGGCACGGCCTTGGCACAAACCCAGGACAGCTACGACTATAACTCCGAGTTTATTTGGGGTATTAACAAAAATTCTTCGGGTGGACTGATCGGCGGTTTCGTCTTCAAAAAAGCCCGGAAGATCTCAGATCGTGTTCTCGAAACTTTCGGCCTGGAGATCATGAATGTGAAGCACCCGCAGGAGGTTCGCCGCAGCTCACAGTTCACAGGAAACTTCTTCATCTTCGGTAAAAGCAACTATTTATATGCGCTCCGTCCCCAGTATGGACGCGACTATATCTTCTTCAAGAAGGCTCCCCAGCAGGGCGTTGAGGTGAAGGTAGTTCTGGCTGCCGGCCCGTCGATCGGCTTAGTAGCCCCTTACTACATCGAGCGCCGTACTGATGCTTACAACTCTACCCGCCACCAGCCCTACACGCCTGATATTGCTTACAACGACATTCTCGGGACCGGGAATTTATTCGAAGGGGTGTCTCAATCGAAGATCGCTCTTGGTGCCAATTTCAAGGTGGCGTTGAATTTTGAACTCGGTACCATGAAGAGCCAGGTAACAGGCTTCGAGGCCGGATTCCTTCTGGATGCGTACACAAAGAAGATCATCCTGATGCCTTCGAGTTCCAACAGGGCACTCTTTCCTACGGTATTTTTTACCCTGTTCTATGGTAGTCGCAAGTAGCGACAACTTGACATTTTGCCTTTCCCGGAAATTTTAGAATAAAATTTGCTGTTTTTCTGTGACTAGCTGTCTTTGGCAGCATTCTTGGGTTATATTTGAAATCCTAAACTATTGCAGAATGGAATTAAAAAAGAATCCAAACGCTGACTTGACCCGTAAAACGGGCCTCTTTTTCAGCATAGGGCTTCTTGTCACAATGTCCCTGGTTTTGGCAGCTTTCGAATGGAAGCAATATGAAGCAAAGATCGAGGACCTTGTTAAGAGGAATGCCGACGTATTCGAGGAAACAATCGAAGTTCCCCCGACGGATATTCCCCCGCCACCTCCGCCACAAGTACAGGCACCGGTGATCGTGGAAGTTCCAGATGAAGAAGAGATCGAAGAAGAGATCCAGGTTAACCTCGATATAGAAGTAAGTCAAGACACTAAAGTTGAAGAGGTTATTGTAAAGCCGGTTGAGGAACCTAAGGAAGAAGTTGATGAGATCTTCACCATCGTTGAAGAATCAGCAGCTCCCAAAGGTGGTATGGCCGCTTTCTATAAGTATGTATCTGATAAAATGAAGTACCCTCCGCAAGCTCGTCGTATGGGTATCGACGGAAAGGTGTTCGTTGAATTCGTTATCAACAAAGATGGTTCTATCTCTGACGTGAAGGCTGTGAAAGGTATTGGCGCTGGCTGCGACGAAGAAGCAGTTCGCGTGGTACAAAGCGCACCATCATGGAGCCCCGGCAAGCAGCGCGGTAAGCCCGTGAAGCAGAGAATGGTTCTTCCGATCACATTCAAGCTCGGTTAGAACTTCCAAGGATCTTATCTAAAGATTTATAAGGAGACCCCGGTTAATAGCCGGGGTTTTTTGTTTTATGTGACTTGTGTTTCGATTGTGCATTAAGAAGTAAATCCAAACCGAATGCACTATGGAAACAAAAAAGAATCCCAAAGCAGACCTGACACGCAAGACAGGTTTCTTCTTCAGTATTGCATTGTTGATCACGATGTCACTTGTGTTGTTTGCATTTGAATTGAAGCAACATGAGACTCCGATCGAAGAGATCGTTCAACGAAACACGAACGACTTCGACAACATCGAGGTGCCGATCACGGACATCACACCGCCTCCGCCACCAGCGGTCGTGAATCCTGTGATCATTGAAATTCCAGATGAAGAGGAAATAGAGGAGGAGATCGACATCAATCTCCACATAGACGTCTCACCTGAGACGCCAGTAGTTCCTGTGATCGTCGTTAGTGAAGAGCCCGAGAAAGTTTCTGATGAACCCGTTGTGTTTGCAGAAGAATCGGCGTCACCCGTTGGGGGCTTTGGCGCCTACTATCAATACTTATCAAAAAACATAAAGTATCCTGCCATGGCACGCAGGCTTAACACTCAAGGCAAAGTGTTTGTTGAATTCGTTGTGAATCGAGACGGTTCTATCGTTGATGCAAGGGTAGTGAAAGGCATTGGCGACGGCTGTGATGAGGAAGCTTTGCGCGTAGTTCAAAAGGCATCGAATTGGAATCCAGGCAAACAACGTGGTAAACCCGTTCGTCAGAAAATGATCGTCCCTGTTACGTTTGTTCTTGGGCACTAGAACTACTTAATAATGAAGCCCAGTACCAGGCCAATCAACATCACCGCCCACGTGGGAACCTTTGTAAATGCCTGCAACGCAAACGTGGCTATCGTGATGGCGAAGTTGAGAGCTGTGTTCTCTAATGGTTGAAATAAAAGAATGGCGCCTGCTGCGATCAGCCCCGTGTTGGCAGCATTGATTCCCTCCAGCGACGCCCTGATTGGCCTGTACTTTTTCAAGCTATCCCACACCCTGATCATAAAGAAGATCAGGAACGTGCCCGGTAAAAACATCCCGAGTGCCGACATCACCGCGCCGGCAATCTCACCGGTCAGTCCGAAATCTCTCATCGCCAGAGCGCCTATAAACGCACTAAATGAGAACAACGGTCCAGGCAATGCCTGCACCAACGCGTATCCAGAAAGGAACTCCTCGTTGGTGAGGTATCGCTTCGGAGCGTACTGCACAAACTCAGTATACAACATCGGCGTAAGCACCTGTCCCCCGCCGAAAACGAGACTGCCGTTGCGATAGAAGTTCTCGAACAAACGAATGGGCAACAACACTTCGTAGCCGAGTGCTTTCGTGATGAGACCAAGTGCACCTACGAATACGAACACTCCACTCCACAACATAAAATTCTCCCATCGGATATTGGTGGGTTTTCTCTCGTCTTTCGGGTGACTTCGATACTTGAATGCTGTGATCGCTCCGGCAATCAGCAATGTTACCGGGAACACGAATGGAGTCTTTATGAAATACGTCGCGACGCCGGCGATTATTGTGAGCGCAATCCCGGTCTTCGTCTTTACTGTCTTTAATCCAATGGAATAGGCGGCGTATGCTACGATGCCGACGGCCATGGGTTGTATGAACCGGGTGAACGCAAACGAGATGTCTTTGGCTTCGAGGCTGCTTACGATGATCCCTGCTGCCGTCATGATAGCGACTGATGGAAGCATCCAGATCAACAAGGTGAGATATGCGAGGTTGGGTCCACCTAACCGGAAGCCGATGGCACTTAATGTTTGTGTTGATGTAGGACCGGGCAATACTTGCGCCAGGGCATGAAGCTCGTTGAGATTGGCTTCGTCGAGATAGCCGCGTTTTTTTACGAGCACATTTTGGAATTGCGCAAGGTGTGCCTGCGGACCGCCAAAGCATGTAACGGAAAGGAGCGCAACATCTCTAAGGAAGATGATATATCGGACCTCCCTGATCACGATTACTTTTTAAGACCTATCTCTCGAAGGCGTTGGTTCAAAAATTCTCCCGCAGTTATATCGTCCCACAATTTCGGATGTTCTTTGTCGACCGTAGAAGGCAATGCTGCCAGGCTCATCTCGCTCCTCGGGTGCATGAAGAAAGGTATCGAGTAGCGGGGAGTATTCATGAGATGACGCGGAGGATTGACGACACGGTGAATGGTCGACTTCAATTTTTTATTCGTTAGCCGTTCAAGCATATCGCCTACGTTCACAACGAGTTGCTCAGGGAGAGCGGTGATCGCTATCCATTTGCCATCACGACGAAGCACTTGTAGTCCATCTGCCGACGCTCCCATTAATAATGTAATAAGATTGATGTCACCGTGTTCGGCAGCGCGAACGGCGTCGGCGGGAACCGAATCCGGATCTTCGATGGGGAAATAATGTATCGGGCGAAGGATGCTGTTGCCGTGACGAACCTTTGCATCGAAATAGTCTTCAGGAAGATCGAGGTATAAAGCAATAGCTCTCAGCATTTGCACACCGGTCTTCTCGAGACGTCGATAAACTTCAGTAGCTATTTCGCGAAACTCAGGTATTTCTGCAGGCCAAACATTATCCGGGTATTCTTTCTTGATCGGATCGTTGTCTTCAACCTGCTGACCTACGTGGTAGAATTCTTTGAGGTCACCGGTGTTGCGGCCTTTTGCATGTTCTTTCCCTTTGCCAATATATCCTCGTTGTCCTGCAAGTCCAGGTATTTCGTATTTCTGTTTGATCGGATCTGGTTGTGCGAAGAAGCGTTTTATTGCGGAATAAAGTTTTTCTGTCAGGTCATCTGTAAGATAATGACCGCGTATCGCCACGAAGCCGATACTGTTGTAAGCGGCACCAAGCTCCTCAACAAATTTCTTTTTCTTTACCGGATCCCCGCTATTGAAGTCTGCTAGATCGAGTGACGGAATCTGGTCATATAATTGCTCGCTCATATGCCTGATGGTTTGATGCAAGCTAAAGAAAATTGGGTAAATTTATTGTGGATTAGAGGACTCTTAAACAAGTAGATTATGGACCAAATAAGTCGTAGAAAATTTGTCACAACCACGCTCAAAGCAGGTGCGTTGACAGCCGCAATGCCAATCGCAGCGCATGCCGAAAAGCTTTCGATATTCAATGCACCTGCACTCGAGTTTTCGCAGGTGAAACTACCATATGCATATAATGCTCTCGAACCACACATCGATGCTCAAACAATGGAGATCCATTACACAAAGCATCATGCAACGTATGTGAAGAACGTTAACGAAGCCATTGCAGCCGATAAGATCACGTTTGCAACTGAGAAAGAGTTCTTCGCGAACGCATCGAAGCTATCTCCAAAAGCAAAGAACAATGGTGGTGGTGTGTGGAATCACAACTTCTTTTGGGAAGTGATGAAGCCAAATGGTGGAACTCCTTCCGGTAAGATCGCCGATGCAATAAACGGAGCATTCGGTTCAATCGATAAATTCAAAGAACAGTTTACAGCTGCCGCCACGGGTCGTTTCGGTTCGGGTTGGGCATGGCTTGTGAACGACGGTGGAAAGCTGAAGATCGGATCTACTGCCAACCAGGATAATCCACTCATGGATTCAAGCGAGCTGAAAGGAACACCGCTTCTTGCATTAGATGTTTGGGAACACGCCTACTATCTGAAGTATCAGAACAAACGCGCCGATTACATTGCGGCATGGTATAATGTAGTTAACTGGGATGAAGTAGCGAAGAGATTGTCGTGAAACGACTGATACTCTTACTTCTGATCATCGTCGGCACAAATAGCTATGCCGACGACAAGTTTGTTGCGTCAGCAAAAAAATTCTTGTCTACTGTTGATGCGAAGACACGTGAGAAGCTGATGTTCAGCTACGACAACAATGAGCGTTACAATTGGAACTTTGTGCCCGTCGAGCGAAGAGGCGCGTCGTTGCACGATCTCAACGATCAGCAAAAGAAGGCCGTTGAAGAAATGCTCTCTATTTTCTTAAGCGAGCAAGGTTACACCAAAGCAATCACAGTTTTGAAATGGGAAGCGATCCTGCGCGAAGTTGAGGGTCGTAAGGAGGGCGATAGCTATCGCGACCCGAAGAAATACTTCGTGTCGTTCTTTGGTGAGCCTGCAGAGAAGTCGCTTTGGGGATGGCGTTTCGAAGGACATCACTTGTCGTTGAACTTTACTTATTTCAATGGAGTGGTGGAGGCATCGACACCGTCTTTTATGGGAGCCAATCCTGCTGTAACTCCAACAGGTGAGAGAAACCTAAAGGATGAGACGGACCTTGCATTTCAATTCATGAACTCTTTGACGCCCGATCAATTGAAGGTCGCTGTGTTCGCTGACAAGGCTCTTCCGGAGATCATTACCGGCAATGCGAGAGAAGCAAAGTTGCTCGAACCCAAAGGGATCTTTTATAAAGATCTGAATGCCGATCAGCAAAAGACATTCATCAAGCTCTTGAACGTATTTGTGAAAAATTATGAGCTCGGTTTCTCTTCGAAGCTCTGGGATAAAATACAGAAGGCCGGTGTCGATAATTTATCTTTCGCATGGGCAGGCAGCCTGCCCACCGGTAGGCAAGGCAACACACCCGGCTTTGGAACATATTACCGGATACAGGGACCCATGTTGCAGATCGAATACGACAACACACAAACAAATGCCAACCACGTGCACACCTCGGTGCGGGACCTCACGAACGATTTTGCGGGAGACATATTGAAGGAACACTATCAGAAGGAGCATTGAAGTACATTCTCACTGTCGTAGTTACACTACTTATTTTGATCGCAGTTTTATGGCCGGGGTCGCAGATACCGTCGACTCGTTTGCCTATAGATAAGCTAGTCCATTTCCTTATGTTCATGGGCTGGACTACCGTGATTATACTGGATTTTGACGTAAAATGGGTGAAAGCGCTTATCCTGGGCCTGCTTTTCGCCCTGTTCACTGAAGTCATTCAAATACCGATCGAAAAAAGATCATTCGATCTTAACGATCTGTTGGCCGATGCAGCGGGGATACTTTTCGCAATTGCCAATTCGTCGTGGCTCATTCGTTTGACGAAAAGGGTGTTGCGTCGCTGAGCAAGTCCCCTTATCTTGACCGTCTTCCTAAATACCAACAAAGCATGATAAAATTCTGTGCATTAAACATGCCCATCGGCAGACAAGCGTTCAAGCGTTGCTTGCCCATTCTCGCAATCGCCGGCATACTCCTATCCTGTGGTAGCGGCGCTGGTGATAAGCAAGACCCGAATGCCTTCCAGGTCCCCGTTGAATACTACAAGTTGCCAAACGGGCTGAAGGTCGTATTGTCAAAAGACGTTACAGCACCGACTGTGTGTGTTGCTGTATACTATAACATTGGATTTCGCATAGAGCCGAAAGATCGTACAGGCTTCGCACACTTATTCGAACACATGATGTTCCAGGGATCGGAGAATCTCGGTAAGAATGAGTTCGCGAAACTGGTACAACAGAACGGCGGCGTATTCAATGGTTCGACACGTTTCGATTTCACGAACTACTTCGAAGTAATGCCGGCACATAAGCTCGAGACAGCGTTGTGGGCCGAAGCCGATCGTATGAAAGGACTTGCGATCACGCAGGAGAATCTTACCAACCAGCAAGGTGTGGTGAAGAGCGAAGTGAAAGTGAACGTTCTTAATCAACCATACGGCGGATTCCCCTGGCTCGACATGCCGCAGTATGCGAACAAGAACTGGTACAACGCACACAACTTTTATGGAGACCTTGCCGATCTCGATTCGGCGAAGCTCGAAGATGTCGATTCATTCTTCAAGACGTTCTATGCTCCGAACAACGCCGTGCTCGCTGTAGTTGGCGACTTCGAAGCCGCAGATGCGAAGAAATGGATCGAACAATACTTCGGGCCACTCCAGGCATCTACACTGCCTGCGAAGGCCGACATCACAGAGCCAAGACAGGATGCGGAGCAGGTATTTCATAAGAGCGACACTCTTGCTCCGAAGCCTGCGATAGCTGTTGCCTATAAGATGCCCGATCGCAATACTGCTGAATATTATGCAATGGGTCTTATCGATCAACTGCTTGTGCAAGGACAAGACAGCAAGCTTTCGCAAAAGCTCACACAAGAGAAAGGATATACTGGAAATGTTTTCGGAGGTATCAACTATCTCGGAAACATGTTCAACTACAATGGACCGATGGTATGGATGGCCAATCTAACCTACGATGCTACCGTATCGCCAGATTCGATCGTGAAAGTTTTCGATCAGTCTATTGCCGAACTCAACTCGGTTACACAAGAAGAGGTAGACCTGGCGATCGTTAAGCTTCGCTCAGATCTTTATTCCAATGTGGGCAACAGCTTCGGTACAGCCGACATGCTCGCATCGTTTGCGTTATTCGACGACGACCCATCCAGGATCAATAAACTCGAAGGTGAATTCAAGAAAATTACACCGGATCTTATTAAGAAAACGGCTGCCGAATATTTGCGAGCAACCAACAGAACCATACTGATCGTAGATCCAAAACAATCAGAACAAACAGCGAACCTATGAAGAGCATCGTAAAAATATTTATTACAGTTACTGTATTTACGGTAACGGCCAGCCTGTTGGCGGGCACAGTGTATGGTCAAAAGCAAACGCCGCCTGCCGGTGGTACCCCGAAAGATTTCAAGCTGCCGGAAAAGAAATTGGGACAATTACCCAATGGCCTTAAAACAAGCATGGTCCAGTATGGAGTGATACCCAAAGTGACTATTCAATTGATCGTGAAGGCCGGCAACGTTCATGAAACTGAGAATGAAGTTTGGCTTGGCGATCTAACAGTTGATCTCTTAAAAGAAGGCGGTACAACAACGCAGGATTTCAAAACCATCTCCAGGAAAGTTGCAGCCATGGGTGGCGACATCAACATGGGTGTGGGGCAAGATCAGACCTTTATAACAGGCTCGGTGTTGTCGGAATTTGCTCCCGACCTGATTAAGCTGATGGCCGACATGATCATGAATCCCAAGTTCCCCGAGTCGGAGCTGTCTCGTTTAAAAGACGATCTGAAACGAAATCTTGCCGTCCAAAAAGAAGTTCCGCAGCAGAAAGCACAAGCGAAGTTCCTGGGAACGATCTATGCCAATCATCCATACGGTCGCTATTTCCCTACGGAGAAAATGCTCGACTCGTATACTGTTGATATGGTGAAGGGTTTCTACGACAAGAACTTCGGCGCGAAACGGACGGTGATCTACGTTGTTGGAAAATTTGATGAAGCCAACACGACAAAAGCTATCGACGAAGCTTTTAAGGGTTGGAGAGAAGGCCCAGAAGTTGACTATCCGAAGGCTGACCAGGTGAAGACCAATGAAGTGTCGATCATCGACAGGCCCAATGCTCCGCAAACAACGGTGATCATTGGTTTGCCGACCCTGACCCCGAAAGCCGAAGATGTAGTAGCGTTGCAGGTGACCAACGCCCTGCTTGGTGGTTCGTTCAGTTCACGCATCACAACCAACCTGCGCGAAGACAAGGGCTTTACATATTCGCCGTTCAGCACGATACAGAACAACAAAGGTGTGTCTCTTTGGTACGAGCAGGCCGACGTAACAAGTGCCAATACGGGCGAATCGCTCCAGGAGATCGCGAAAGAGATCAACAAGTTGCAGAAAGAAAAGCCCAGCGAGGCTGAGCTGAACGGTGTTAAGAACTATATGGCCGGCATTTTCGTGCTTCAGAATTCTTCGCCTGGTGGAATTATCAATCAGCTAAATTTTCTCGATCTGCATGAGCTTAACGACAGTTATTTGACGAACCGCGTTCAGAATATCCACGCTGTAACACCCGACATGGTGTCGAAAATGGCGCAGGAGCATTTCAAATATGAGAACATGACCGTTGTACTGGTGGGTGATAAGAAGTTATTGAACAAGCAGATGAAGGCGCACGAGGATGCGAAGAAATTAAAGTAATTTCTAATTTAGGGGGATGAGAGCAATCCTAACTGTCTTCGTGCTCCTGCTGGCTTACGAAGGCATCTCACAACCCATTCAAATGCATAAGACACTTGGTGGCGCGCACTTCCAGCGCGACACCATTTATCTTTCACACAGGCACGTGGCCGAGATCCTCAGCGTGGATCCAGAGGCTACAAACGAGTTTAAGCTAGCTCTAAAGAATTATCGCGTCGGAGGTCTGCTGGGCTTCAGTGGCGCGATATTGCTCGCCATCCCGGTAGTTACCGCGATTGCCGGCGGCGACCCTGAGTGGCTGATGGCCGGCGGTGGCGCAATACTCCTGGGTGTTTCCGTGCCATTCTCACAGGCATTCAAGAAGCATTCGGAGGTGGCGCTGGCCGGGTTCAATGCCCGTCACGAGGGCCAGCCCCAATCGAAACTTTACTTCACCGGGAACGGCATCGCGTTCAAGTTCTGATAGACCAGAAGCTTGTCGTTTTTTATGTCGGTGATTACAGGCTCGCCTGTTATAACCGGGGCTTTGACTCCTTCCTGGAATTCTTGATCGGAAATAAATACCCGCGCTTCATCCCAGAGCCCGGCGGCTATGAAAAGGTTTAATGTTGTTGCCCCGCCTTCAACAACCAAAGATTGTATTTTTCTTTCGTAGAGTTCTTCGATGCCGCCTTCGATATCCTTGATGACAATGGTAGGTTGACTGCCATCGAATAAATGTAGGGATGGATCGAGGCGCGACGACCTGTCGATAACGACACGCACGGGATCTCTTCCTTCCCATTCTCTTACGTTCAATCTTGGATTGTCGACTGCCGCTGTTTGTGTGCCAACGAGAAATGCATCCTCTTCGCTACGCCAGCGATGGACTAGTTTTTTCGAGAGCTCGTTGCTGATAGGTGAAGTTTCCTGGTTGCTTCTCGAAATGAAACCGTCGGATGTTTGTGCCCATTTGAGGATGATGTAAGGGCGATGTTGTTCCATGAATGTGAAGAATCGTCGGTTGAGATAACGACCTTCTTCTTCGAGCACGCCGGTTTCGACTTCTATCCCGGCCTTGCGAAGTTTTTCGATGCCTTTACCGGAAACCAGTTCGTTGCTGTCGACGTTTGAGATCACAACTTTTTTTACACGATGTGCGATCAACATATCGGCACACGGCGGTGTTTTACCATGATGAGAGCACGGCTCGAGGTTAACGTAAACGGTTGATGATGATAGCAGGCTTTGATCTTCGACGGAAGCGACGGCGTTTACTTCAGCGTGGGGTCCGCCGTACTTTTTATGCCAGCCTTCACCGATTATTCTATTGTTATGAACAATGACGCAGCCAACGAGAGGGTTGGGGCTCACCGATCCCATGCCGTTGGCGGCGAGATCAAAGCAGCGTCGTATAAATTGTTCGTGGAAAAGCATTTCTTTGCGTCGGCCTTTGCGTAAAACTGCCTTTGCGGCCTTTGCGTGAGACCCAAAGATCATGGACAAGCGCACCAATTCCAAAGACCTCTTTCGACGGATGGTTTCAGACATCACGATCCAGGAGAGTGCAGGCGAGATCGAAAGCATTGTATACCTGGTACTTCACAGCCTTTTTGGTGTGCGGCGCGAGCAGATCATGGCGGGGAAGGAGCTCACTTACGATGATGCCGAGCTTGAAGAGATAATAAATAGAATAAATCGGAATGAGCCCATTCAATATATTTTGCAGGAGGCGGAGTTTTATGGTCGTTTGTTCTATGTCGATAAGAATGTGCTGATCCCGAGGCCTGAAACGGAGCTGTTGGTGAAAGAGGTTGTTGATTTTGTGGATCGGGCGCCGTTAAAAGTTGTGGACGTTGGTACGGGTAGCGGCTGTATTGCGGTAACGCTCGCTTGCGAGTTGCCGAATGCTACTGTGATCGCGACTGATATTAGCAATGGTGCCATCGATGTAGCGCACAAGAACAGCCTTACATTTAACACCTTTGTGGAGTTTTTCCTGGCGGATGTTTTGACTGAAGACCTTCCCGAAGCCGATGTGATCGTAAGCAACCCTCCGTACATTGCGAAAGCGGAGATGACTTCGATGGCGAAAAATGTGGTTGAGCACGAACCTCATCTTGCTTTATTCGTTGATGACAACGACCCGCTGATCTTCTATAGGGCGCTGGCACGATATAAGGTAAAGGCGATCTTCGTGGAGGTTAACGAGAGGTTCGGTGAAGAGGTGAGATCTATTTTTGCGGAGAGAGGATTTAAAGCGGAGATCATTAAGGATATTGATAATAAAGACAGGATTGTAAAAGCAATTTTCTATGAATGAACGTTCATTCACAAAAAACATATGAGCAAAATTGACACCGTAGTTTTTGACCTGGGCGGCGTGCTGATCGATTGGAACCCGCGCTATCTGTACCGCAAAATATTCAACACCGAAGAGGAGATCGACTGGTTTATGACCAACGTATGCACTCCAGAATGGAACGATCAGCAAGATGCCGGCCGCTCATTTGCCGACGCCACCGAGGAATTATTAAAAAAACATCCGAACCACGAAATTCCTATCCGTGCCTGGTACGGCCGCTTCCCCGAAACAATCAGCGGCGCCATCCAACCAACTGTCGATGTACTGTCCCAGATCAGGCAGAAGAAAGCCCATCGACTGTATGCACTCACAAACTGGTCGGCCGAATCATTTCCCTGGGCTAAAGATAATTTCGAATTCCTTCACTGGTTCGAAGGCATCGTGGTTTCAGGACAAGAGAAAACACGCAAGCCGTTCGCGGATTTCTATCATATCCTCCTGAATAGGTACAACATCGATCCTGCCCGCGCAGTGTTCATCGACGATAACGTTAAAAACATAAAGGGGGCCAACGAGGTGGGACTCAATACCATCCATTTTACCTCGGCGCAGGAACTGGAGAAAGACCTGAAGAAGATCGGCGTCCTGTAATACTACACAAGTGGTGATGCAACTAATTAAGTTGCTCACCATCTTTAGCCAAACAGTCTCTCATGCTTAAGAATTTCTTTCTCGTAGCTACGCGAAACTTTTTGCGTCAACGATTCTATTCATTCATCAACGTATTCGGTCTCTCCACCGGCCTTGCCAGCGCACTCTTCATCTTCCTTTGGGTGAACGATGAGCTGAGCATCGATGCCGGTTATAAAGACTCCGAAAGGATCTATCGAATTGTAACGAACATGAAGATGAGCAATGGTGAGATTCTCACGTGGACTATAACTCCTGGTCCAATGGCAGAATCGATCCGCGAAACTGTACCCGAGGTTGAGCTTGCTGTGCACACTGCCGGTAGTGCTTCGCTGATACAATACGGGGATAAAGGACAGCTGGAACTGGGACTTTATGCCGACTCGAGCTTCTTCAAGCTTTTTGATTTCGCGCTGCTCAGTGGAAGCGCCGATAATCTCGACAGGAGTTCGATCGCGATATCAAATAAGCTTGCAAAGAGTCTGTTTGGCGACCAGGATCCGATCGGTAAGGCAGTAAAAGTTTCGAAGAAATACGACCTCGAAGTAAAAGCCGTATTTGCCGACATCGAGCGCGGCACCAATATGCGCTTCGAATATGTTATGCCAATGGATCTTTATCGGATCCAACGCGGCGATGGATGGAACTGGGGCAACTACGACCACCCTATGTTTTTGAAACTTCACGACGGAGCTTCGCCGGAGGCCGTCATTACCAAGATCAATGATGTTGAGAATGAGCGGATAAAAGGAGCAGCCGGCTATACGAAGGGCGACGAGACCCGCACCGAGTTCATGATGCTTCCCCTGAAAGATTATTATCTCCATTCTCACTTCACCAACGGGGTCGTAGACGGGGGAAGAATCCTGTTTGTAAGAATATTTTCAGTTGTTGCAGTCTTCATCGTTTTGATTGCGTGCATCAACTTTATGAATATGGCTACGGCGAGAGCAGTGCAGCGCGCGAAGGAGGTAGGCATACGAAAAGTTGTAGGGGCACAGAAAGCGTCTTTGATCGGACAATTCATTGGCGAGTCGGTGATCACGACCCTGATCTCGATGTTGGTAGCGATCGCGATCGTGTTCATGCTCCTGCCATTGTTCAATGGTGTTGTATCAAAAAAGATAGTTCTCGATTTTTCCGATCCTATGCTGCTGGCGGGATGTTTACTGATAGTTTTGATTGCTGGTCTCGCCGCCGGAAGCTATCCCGCATTCTTCCTCTCATCTTATAGACCAGCTACCGTTTTGAAGAGCTCGATCTCTGCAGGCGCCAGGGGAACGATCCTTAGAAAATCTTTGGTGGTGTTCCAGTTTGCGCTTACTGTGATGATGATTGCCAGCGCGCTGGTCGTTATGAAGCAGGTAGAATATATTCGAAGTAAAGATCTCGGTTACGATCGTTACTCGTTGATCAACTTCTTTGCGCAGGGTGATATTCAGTCGAAGTTTGATGCATTCAGAACAGAAGCAGAAAGAATACCGGGTGTGCAGGCGGTGACCCGTTCAGATAACTCGCTCGTACAGGTCAACAACCAGAATCGGGGCGTCGACTGGCCGGGCCGCCCCGAAGACGATAATACATTTTTCAGGACCGTTGCTTGCGACTACAAGTTCCCGGAGACGATGAACTTGAAGTTGAAAGAAGGAAGGTTCTTTACAAACTCCCTCGCCGATACATCAGCTTTTATTGTAACAGAGAAGGCAGTTGAAATAATGGGTCTCGAAAATCCGATCGGCACCAGGATCTCGCAGTGGGGCACCCCGGGAACGATCGTCGGCGTGGTAGAGGATATTCACGCGCGATCGATGCACGAAGCAATAGATCCGATCGTGTTCATCTATGTTCCGAACAATTGGGGCAATAGGGTTACCGTACGTTTCGATGTTTCGAAGACGAGTGATGTGGCGAGGGATCTGGAGAATCTTGCAAAGCAGTTCGCACCTGAATATCCGTTCAGCTACACATTTGTCGACCAGGATTTCGAAAAACTTTATAGCACTGAAAAAGTAACTGGAACGCTGGCCTTCGGATTTACTGTGATTGCGATCATCATCTCTGGCCTGGGATTGCTTGCATTGGCAGCGTACACCGCCGAACGCAAACGGAAAGAGATCAGCATACGAAAAACATTAGGTGCAAGCGTCGGATCGATCATGCGATTGATGAGCAGCGAGTTTGCGAGGCTGAGTATCATCGCGGCTGTGATCGGCTGCCCGATAGCGTGGTATTTAATGGGAATGTTCCTGGAAGGATACCAATATCACACAGAGCTTAGCGTCGATGTGTTTGTGATTACTGCGCTTGCCGTGATCGCGATCTCGATCGCTACCGTGATATTCCAGGTGACAAGGGCCGCTATCGCAAACCCAGTGGATGCTCTACGGAATGAGTAGCGCGACAGACTTCTCAATAATATCGGCAGACTCATGAATTTGCTCTTCCGTGATCACAAGCGGAGGAGCGAGTCTTATAATATTACCGTGTGTCGGTTTTGCGAGCAGACCATTCTCTGCGAACTTCAAGCATAAGTTCCACGCCGTTTCACTCTCAGGTGTGTCGTTGATCACGATGGCATTGAGAAGTCCTTTACCGCGAACAAGCTTTAGTACTTTGTTCTTCTTTACGATAACATTGAGTCTTTCGCGGAAGATCTCACCCAGCTTGAACGCATTCTCGGTAAGCTTCTCATCTTTTACCACCTGCAGCGCTTCCATAACAACGGCGGCGGCTAATGGATTACCACCAAAAGTAGATCCGTGTTCACCGGGTTTGATCACCAGCATGATGTCATCGTCGGCAAGAACAACCGAGATCGGCATAACACCGCCCGAGAGCGCTTTACCAAGGATCAATAGATCGGGACGAACGTTTTCATAGTCGCTGGCAAGCATCTTACCGGTACGTGCAATGCCGGTCTGGATCTCGTCCATCATCAGCAACACATTGTTCTTCCGGCAGAGCTTTTCGGCGGCTTTCAGGTATCCTTCTTGTGGAACGTACACGCCGGCTTCACCCTGGATAGGTTCGATCCAAAGTCCGCATACGTTAGGATCACTCAATGCTTTTTCGAGAGCAGCAATATCGTCGTATTCAACGATGTTGAAACCGGGCATCAGTGGACCGAAGCCCGCAGTAGCTGACGGATCTGTCGAAGCAGAAATGATCGTCGTAGTTCTGCCGTGGAAGTTGCGCGTTACCGCAACGATAACAGCTTTATCTTTTGCAATGCCTTTCTTTGTATAGCCCCACTTGCGTGCAAGCTTAATAGCAGTCTCGTTAGCTTCGGCGCCGCTGTTCATGAAGAGCGCTTTCTGGTAGCCGAACGTTTCACAAACATACTTTTCGGCAAGCCCAAGCTTATCGTTATGAAAAGCACGTGATGTTAATGTCAGTTCTTTGGCCTGATTTATCAGCGCGTTTATGATGCGGGGATGACAATGACCCTGGTTTACGGCGCTATAGGCTGAAAGGAAATCGTAATAGCGTTTGCCTTCAACATCCCAAAGAAATACACCTTCGCCGCGTGTAAGAACTACAGGCAGTGGGTGATAATTATGTGCCCCGTATTTTTCCTCCAGCTCAATTGCTTCTTGACTGGAAGTGATAGTGTCGATCATAATGTAAAGATACGGAATTCCTTCATGTCATCGCGTCAAAACCTCGGCGCACACGAGGGAGCAAGTTGCGACGCGATCTGGTCTTGTGAAACTGGATCCCGCCACCGCTAGCTCCAATTGCTCACCTTGTGGTTCTTGGCGGGATGACATAAAGGGATACCTTTGCATACGATGGAAATAGCACTTGTTATCGCCGGGGCGTTGATTGGATTGCTGGCGGGTTGGTTGATGGCAAAAAGCAGGCTGGATATGTCGGGCCAGCAGGCTCTTGCTCGACTACTGACAGAAGAAGAAAGGAATCGTTCGCTGCAGGAAAGTCAAAAAGAACTTAAAAGAGAGATAGAAGCAGAGCGAGCGAAAGTTCTCGACCTGACGAACAGCCTCGCGGCTACCGAAGCAGACTATCGCAACCTCGAAGAAAAACTCGAAGAACGAAAGCACGAGATCTCCTCGATGCAGGAACAACTAACCGTGCAATTCAAGAACCTCGCCAACGAGATCCTCGAAGAGAAAAGCAAACGATTCACCGACCAGAACCAGGCCAACTTATCCGATCTTCTGAAACCTCTCGGTGAGAAACTGGTAACATTCCAGAAATCCGTGGAGGATTCGCACAAAGACAACATCTCGAGAAGCTCTGCTCTGAAGGAACAACTCGAGATGCTTCAAAAGCTTAACGTGCAGATGACCCGCGAGGCCGAGAACCTGACTCGTGCACTCAAAGGCGACACGCAGGCACAAGGCGCATGGGGCGAATTCATTCTCGAAAGTATCCTGGAGAAATCAGGTCTTGAGAGAGACAGGGAATATTCCATACAGGAAACTTTCATCACCGACGATGGTCGCCGTCGCCCCGATGTTATCATCCGTCTGCCCGAAGGACGTCACGTGGTTATCGACTCGAAGCTATCGCTCAACTCTTACAACAAATTTGTTAACGCGGAGAACGAAGAGGAGAAGTCAACTGCGCTGAAAGCGCACATGGTGTCGATCAAGCAGCACATGAAGAGTCTTGCTGAGAAGAACTATCAGAATATTTCGCAGAACGGTCTCGATTTTATCATAATGTTCATACCGATCGAGCCGGCGTATATCATCGCTATACAAAAAGAGCCAAGCTTATACGAGGAAGCGTTGGAAAAACGGATCGTTTTCGTAAGCCCGACGTTGCTTATTCCGTCACTGCAGCTCATCAAAAATGTTTGGAAGCAGGAATACCAGAACCGCCACGTATTGGACATTGCTTCGAAAGCGGGCGATCTTTACGACAAGTTCGCAAGTTTCTCCGACGACCTTCTGAAGCTGGGTCACGCGATGAACAACTCGAAAAAACTTTATGATGAATCGATGAAAAAATTATCCTCCGGTGGAGGAAACATCGTTACAAGAATAGAAGAATTAAAGAAACTCGGAGCACGTGCAACAAAGAGCATCGACAAAAACTTGCTCGGCCGCTCCGAAGACCAGACGGACCTGTTTAGTTGATCAGTGACATCTATTAACGTAGTTGGCATACGTATCGACGAGCCGATGACGACGGCTACCGACCTTCTCGTGTCCGCCGTTTGCTTCTACGCATTCTACAGTCTCAGAAAGAAACAGCTCCCGGGCCGCACCCAGCTTTACTTCAGGCTTTATTTTTTGTTGATGAGCATCGCCACATTTCTGGGTGGCCTGATCGGTCACGGTTTTTTGTATGCACTAAGCTTTCCCTGGAAGCTGCCGGGATGGATCGTCAGTATGCTGTCGGTGGCATTGATCGAACGATCGTCGATAGAGCGAGCCAAACCGTTGATCGATCCGAGGGTCGGAAGATTTTTTTTGATCCTGAACATCATCGAGCTGATCACGATCATGACGATAACGATGACGTCACTTAATTTCAAATGGGTGGAATTCCACTCAGGCTATGGATTACTTGGGGTGGTGCTGCCGTTCCATGCTTACACATGGTATAAAACCCGCGACGAGGGAAGTCGGGTCATTATTATCGCTGTGGCCATCGCCAGTTGTGCGGCACTGATCTTTATGAATAAGATCTCGATACATGAATGGTTCAACTACCTCGACATTAGTCACGTCGTGATGGCGATCGGTGCTTATGTTTTTTATAGAGGTGCGTTGTTACTCAGGCAATAGCTCGATGGGAGGAGTGCTTACGTTAAGTTTACGACCGTCGCTGAGGGTAAATGAAAATGTGAAGGTGTGAGTTTGAGCGAAAGCAATCGTAAAGGTCGGACTGAATTTGAATTCTTCGTAGTTGAAAATATCGCGGTTCGTGATTACTTCCGACTCGGCGTACTCGTAAGGAATAACGGAGGTAAGGTTGCTGGTTTTCATCAGTGTACGATCTGACAAGACTAGATCGTGATCGCTTGTCAACTCAAATTGAGTGATGGTTTCGATAGCTGTTGGCGGAAGGCAATCCGCATACATGCCCATAGTTAAGCGGCGACCGAGCGCCATATGCCAGTCCATCGACAGCACGAAGTTGTAGCTTTTTGGTTTCCCGGAAGGACTTACCGCTTGGAGCTTAAACTGCTCTATCGTGAATTTGTTCTCGTCACATTTTTCGAACATCTCGCCACACGATTCGAACAGGACCGGCAACGCGATCAGCGAGCCAATCATTAATCCAAATCGCATTAATTTCATACGAGATAATTTTAATGGATACCTTCCAATACGTTATCTGCGAATCAGCCTGGCAGCAGCCTGTGCACACCTGTTTCCAATTCGTACGTCTGTCCGTTGTTGAGTACGAATGTGAACTTGAAATTATGTTGCTGTGGCGAGCTGATAGTAGTATCCAAATATGCCGCTGCTTCCGTTGTGACCAGGTCGTGGTTGATCAATTCGCTCAGCTTCTTGACATCGTTTCGCTTCACCTTAAATAATTCGATAAGGTCTGTGCCGACCGGATAGGTCTTGTCAGGCGTCACGAATTCAAAGGCGCTTGTTACGGTGATTGACGTGAACTTTTGTTTTCCAACCGGAACAGGTGGGTCGCAAGCAAAAGTTTGCGTACCTCCGTTGAATTCGAAAAGAAGAACCGGTTTCGCTTCGCTCTTCAGATATTCGACATCGAACGTGTTGACGTAATAGACCTCGCTGAGCTTTACCGTATCGTTGCTGCCGGTCGTTCCATATTCGTCGCCAGACACAAGTAATCTTATGTTTTTGATGTCGAAGCTATCGGAGAAATCTGAATTACATCCACAAGATCCGCAGCACGAATCGAGCAGAGATGGCACTACCATGAGTGCGATCGCTGCTAATACGATCTTATACATCTTAATAAACCCTTCCGATATTATTTGCGATCAGCTTCTTCATCGCAAGTGGATCGATGATGCCTTGCTTGCTGTACAAAACCTTGCCACCCGGCGCAATGAAAAGTGTATATGGAAGAGATCCCTCCCATTTCTTATCGAGCGCTTCAATAAATTTATACTTATCGCCCTGCAGGATGTAGTTTTTCGAAGACGCCTGTTTCTTCTTTAAAAAGTTCAATGCGTTTGGTTTGCGATCGGGCTCGTCCATACTAATGGTAATGAACTCGAACTCCCTGTTCCTGTACATCCGGTTCATGTTCACAAATTCGGGAAACTCGGCAACGCAAGGTCCACACCATGTGGCCCACACGTTGATCAGTTTATAGTCGGTGGTGTTGTTGGCCAACAGGTTCTTTACGTCCTCGATCTTCAGATCTTCGATCGTAACAGGCTCCTTCGCCCAACCTTCAGGTTCCTTGCTGGCCCACCCTTCTTTCTCGGGCCACTTGATAGAGCAGCCGAAAGTTTTCGTTTTCTCGACAGCTACAGGTTTGCCCGCTATAAGATTGTCTAGTGCGGCGCGTGTATCGTGTACGGTTGCAGTGCCGGGCTTCTCTTTATCGTCGATCCGGCCGGTGTAGCGAAGGATACGGTCTTTATCGAAAATAAAGACGTGAGGTGTTGCCTGCGGGCCATACTTCTTCGACAGCTCTGAGTTTGCTCCGTCGAACAGGTAAGGAAAATTAAACTCTTTGTCTTTCGCGCGGATCTTCATGTCTTCGAAGCTGTCGCCCAGGTCGGTGTATCCCATTTCATCGAGACGAACCGAAAGCGGATCGTTGGGAGAGATAGCGACAACTGCAACGCCCTTCGAGGAATAGTCGGTAACGAGTTGCTTGATGCGATCTTCGTAGGCCTGTGCGGTCGGACAATGATTACAGGTGAACACGATCAACAGTATTGGTGAACTGCTGAAATCCTTGAGTGTATAAGTTTTCCCATCGACACCCGGCAAAGAGAAGTCGATAGCCTTAGAACCGATAGCGAGCGTGGGTGGACCATCTTCGGCGTGCATACTGAAGGAGACCAACCACAAACAGATTGTTAATACTTTCTTTATCATGCGAATAAATTAAGACTATTCCCGAATTTCGTCAAGCGGGCTTGATAACGATGCTTTTAATGTCTGAATTCCCAATGTTACTATTGCAATAGTTGCAAGACAAACCCCGGTAATCACGAATATCCAGCTGTCGATCGGGGCTTTGTATGCAAATCGCGACATCCACAGATCCATCAGATAATATCCCATCGGTGCGGCAAGGACGAAGGCGAGCAATAATCGTTTTGCGAAGCTAACCGTAAGAAGACTTAGAATATCGACCACGGTAGCACCTAATACTTTACGAATTCCCATCTCCTTCGCGCGACTGCGGATAACAGCCCACGATAAGGCAAACAAACCGAAGCACGAAATGATCATGCTGGTGATCGAAGCAGCGAGGACAACTTTGAAGAACAAGCTCTCTTCGGAGTATTTTTTCATCAGGTCCTGTTGAATGATCTTGTAGTCGAAGTAGTCATCCGGGAATATTTCGGCCCACGCAGATCTTATTTTGGGGAGAAGCACATTGAGATCGGTCTGACTATAATCGATCAGCAGGTTCGAAGCTTCTGCATCGTAGTTGATAACAACGGGCGGGATCTCCTGCTTGAATGAAGAGCAATTGAAATCTTTAACGACCCCGGAGATCACCCAGTCTTGTCCAGGAACCTGCTTGCCGATGGGATCTTTGAAGTCGAGATATTTAACGAGGGTCTCGTTCACAACAACGTTTTTTGGGTTATTGATGTCGAACTTTCCTTCGAGCAGTTTCAGATCGAGGGTCTTCATCATGTCTTCATCTCCGGAAAAGAAATAGGGATTGAATGGCCGATCGTCTTCAGTTTTTAAGAAAAGGATCATGATCCCCGAAACTGGATTGCCTTGCGAAAGCGCCACATTGCCAACACCTGCGATCTGTGACACTTTATCTTTAAGATCATCGGCACGACTCTTCGATTGTTTTGCGGGAGTATTTACCTGGATTATGTTCTTGTTGAAGCCCATGGGCTCCTCCTCCAAAAACTTCATTTGCTTGACGATCGTGATGGTGCAAACACAAAGTGTTATCGACACGAGAAACTGAAGAGTGAAAAACAATTTGCTGAACCTGACTTTCGCAGATACGTTCCTCATCATGCTTACAGGAAGGGTCTTCTGTTGTCTTATAGTTGTCATAAAAATTATGAGGATCATTAAGGCAACGACCGCTGCAACAACAATTCCCAGGACCTTTAGTCTTGATAAATAACCGAACTCAATGTTTGTCTCCAGCGCACTGTTGAAGATTGGCACAAGCGCATATGCCAATATTAATGAAAGGCCTATTGAAACTCCCAGGTATACCGACGCCTCAACAGCAGATGCACGGATGGTCTGCCACACAGAAATCCCAAGCGTCTTTTGGATCCCGGTTTCCTTACGACGCTCCTGCATCGACAACAAGAAGAGGTTCACAAAATTGAAGCTGGCCATAAAGAGGATCAGTCCGCACACGATCCAGCTTACGTTCAGGAATGTTTCGCTCCTGTTTTGCATAAACGGCTGCCTGTTCCAAAGAGACGTATAAGCTGTTTCGATCGGATCTATGAAATAATCCAGCTTGCCCTCGCCCATGAGCGTGGGCCTCAGCGAATCGGCATTTACTTTTGTCATCAGTTCTGTGGCCTGCGCTTCGTCGTGAAGCAGAAGATATAAAACGCCTCCGAATGCTTTGTCGGGTGTAAGGTTGTCGACAACACCGTGTTTCAGGACGGCATCGAATGAGATGTGGCTTATTTCTTTGGGTTTATCAATAACGCCCGTTATTGATAGGAGCCGGGTGGTGTCGCTTGTTTTAACAGAAACCAGCTTACCAAGCACGTCGGTTGTTCCGAAGAGTTGTTTCGCTTTTTCGACGCGGATCATTATTCCGTCTGACGTGAGTCCGTTCTTCGATCCGGCAAGCAAAGGAAAATCGAACATCGAAAAGAAGGAAGTATCGACCGAGATAGCTTTGAGGGTGCTCAAGTTATTGTCGACGTCGAGTTCTGTCTTGTCTATGCTTTTGATCATGCACTCATTTTCGATTTCGGGAAAGGTGTTTATCATGAAATCACCGAGTCGTGGGACTGTATAGGTAAGTCTACCCGACCCAAGCCTCCCGCCGTAGCCGCCAAACGGGTCGTTGCTCGTGAGCTCGAACAATCTTTCTTTCTTCGTGTAAAAAGAATCGGCGCTGCTCTCTGAGACCAAAAAAGAAACCAGCAAGCATGTGCAGGCAAAGCCGACTGTAAGACTCAGCACAATGATCGACGAATAGATCTTTTTCCGTGAAAAATGGCGGAGTGCCAGTCGAAGTGAATAGGGTAGCATATTTTATGATTCTGTCTTACCTTTCAATTTAGAACAATCATCAGATGAAAAGAAGGACGGCTATACGGAATGTCGTGATGGCGTCGGCGGGAGCGGTGCTGCTTTATTCCTGCAAAGATAAAGCCGCTTCTGTCGCTCTTAAGAACATACCGATTACAGGAGCGGAAGAAGACCTGCTGGTAGAACTTACCGAAACTATTATCCCGAAGACCGATTTCCCTGGCGCGAAAGATCTCAAGACCGCGGAATTCATTCTAGTGATGATCGACGACTGTGCCTCACCCGAAGACCAACAAAAGTTTCTTGCCGGTGTAAAGGCGTTCAAAGATGCGGGTTTCGTTGAAATGTCGCCGGAAAAAAGAAAGGCTTATATCGATTCACTTGAGGGTGATACGAAATCGTTCTTCGAAAGAGTGAAGTACGCGACAATCCGGAATTTCACCACATCAAAAGAATACCTCGAAAAAGTAAAGAACATCACCACCCTCGTTCCCCCGAAGTTCAAAGCTTGTGTACCTGTTAATTCTTAATTGATCATGCAACAAACAAACTCCTTCGATGCCATTGTGATCGGCAGCGGTATGAGCGGCGGTTGGGCTGCCAAAGAATTTTGCGAGAAGGGTTTTAAAACATTGCTCCTCGAACGTGGCCGCGACGTAAAACATCTCCAGGATTATCCTACCACCAACATGATGCCGTGGGAATTCAAACACCGCGGCGAGATCCCGTACGAGATCGCGAAAGAAAACCCCGTTGTAAGCAGGTGCTATGCATTTCGCGAAGACGCCATGCACTTCTTCGTGAAGGACAACGAACATCCCTACATACAAGACAAACCGTTCGATTGGATCCGCGGGTACCAGGTCGGCGGCAAGAGCATCATGTGGGCGCGACAAACCCAACGTTGGAGCAACTACGACTTCGAAGGACCTGCCCGTGACGGCTTCGCCATCGACTGGCCGATCCGCTATAACGACCTGGCGCCCTGGTATAGTCACGTAGAAAAATTTGTGGGCATCAGTGGCAACAAAGACGGCATCGATACACTACCCGATGGCGAGTTCCTTCCTGCATGGGGACTTAACTGCATTGAGGACCATTTTAAACAGGCTGTCGAAGGCGCTTATAACGATCGTCATGTGATCTATGCGCGTTGCGCACATCTTTCGGAGCCGCAGCAAATTCACCTGGAGCAAGGACGCAGCCAATGCCAGGGTCGAAATCTTTGTCAGCGTGGATGCCCTTTCGGCGGCTATCATAACTCGAACTCTACAACAATACCGTGGGCAGCGAAGACCGGCAACCTCACGCTTCGTCCATTCTCTGTTGTGCATTCGATCATCTACGATGAAGCGAAGGGCAAAGCAACCGGGGTGAGGATCATCGATTCGAATACCAAAGAGGCGATCGAATATTTTGCGCCCGTGATCTTCGTGAACGCCGGGGCGCCCAACACAAACCTCATATTACTTAACTCCCAGTCGTCGCGTTTCCCGAATGGACTGGGCAACGACAACGGTCTTCTCGGAAAATATTTTGCATTCCATAATTATCGCGCCCGCATCAGCGCCGACTATGAAGGAATGCCTGACAAGAATTCGGAGGGCGGCAGACCTACGGCGGCTTATATACCCCGGTTCAGGAATGTGAAGAAGCAGGAGACGAATTTCCTTCGCGGCTATGCAGCAACATTCTCTGGTGGACGCTGGGGCGGTCCCAATACCGATGGTTATGGCGAAGACCTGAAGGCGAAGCTGATGAGCAAAGATGCGAACCTCGGTCCGTGGCGTGTTGGCTCGCAGTTTATGGGCGAGACTATTCCGAAGGAGACTAATTTCGTGTCGCTCGATAAAGAGAAGAAAGACGAATGGGGAATCCCGTTGCTCAAGTTCCATGTCGAATACGACGACAACGATGAGAAGATGGTGAAGGATTTCCTCGAACAATACACCGAGATGTTTACGAAAGCAGGTTTCGCAAACATCAAGGGAAGCGACAGCAAACAGGCACCCGGCCTCGATATTCATGAAATGGGTGGCGTAAGGATGGGTAACGATCCAAAGACGTCATTATTAAATAAGTGGAACCAGTTGCATGCGGCTCCGAATGTTTTCGTTTCCGATGGCGCGTGTATGACATCGACATCCACACAAAATCCATCGCTTACTTATATGGCGATCACGGCAAGAGCTGCCAATCACGCAATCGATCTACTAAAAAAAGGAGAACTAAAATGATACCAGTAAAATCATACGCAACACAAAGTAAAACTTCGAAGCTTGCGCCATTCACGATCGAGCGTCGTGAGCCGGGCGACAATGATGTTCATATAGATATTATTTACAGTGGAGTTTGTCATTCCGACATCCACCAGGCCCGCGACGAGTGGGGCGAATCGATGTACCCGATGGTTCCCGGTCACGAGATCTATGGCCGTGTGATCAAGGTTGGCAAGAACGTAAAGAAATTCAAGGCTGGCGACCTCGCCGCGGTTGGTGTGATGGTCGACTCCTGTCGCAAGTGCAAGCAGTGCCAGCAACACCTCGAACAATATTGCGAAGAGGGAATGACAGGCACTTACAATGCATACGAAAGGGGCAGCAAGAATATTACGATGGGCGGTTATTCGACGCAGATCGTTACTGATGAAAGGTATGTTTATACGGTATCCAATAAGCTGGATGCAAAAGGCGTGGCACCGTTACTTTGTGCTGGCATTACCACATACTCGCCGCTGAAATATGTTGGTGCTTCGAAAGGACATAAAGTTGGTATTGTTGGCCTGGGTGGCTTAGGTCACATGGCGGTCAAGTTTGCAGCAGCTTTTGGAGCGGAGGTGACAATGCTGAGCACGTCGAAATCGAAAGAAGCCGATGCGAAGAAACTCGGGGCGCACAATTTCGCATTGACCACCGATGCCAACCAAATGAAGAAATTGTCGCGTCACTTTGATATTATCGTCAACACTATTTCTGCCAATCACCAGTACGAAGACTACCTGAAGCTTTTGGATGTGAATGGTAAAATGGTGATTGTCGGACTTCCTATGGAAGATTCAACAGTTAGTGCGGGTACACTGATCAGCAAAAGAAGGAGCATCGTTGGCTCGATGATCGGTGGAACCGAAGAGACGCAACAGATGTTAGATTTCTGCGCCGAGAAGAACATCACATCGGATGTCGAAGTGATCCCGATGAGCTACATCAACGAGGCGTACGAAAGGATGATCAAGAACGATGTGAAATATCGTTTTGTGATTGATATGGGAACATTGAAATGATTTCTCACGGAAAGCGCGGAAAACACGGAAGCCAGATTGCATTTTTCCGTGCATTCCGTGTTTTCCGTGAGAAACAAAAACACACATGAAAGTAACTGCAGACAATAAACTCCGTAAGCTCATCGTCGTTGGCGACAGGCTTTTAATTAAACCGAAAAAAGACTCCGAGAAGACCGCCTCCGGCCTCTGGCTCCCGCCTGGTGTACAAGAGACCGAAAAGATCCAGACCGGTTATGTTATCAAGGCTGGTCCGGGTTATCCGCTTCCCCTGCCCACCGACGAGGAAGATGTTTGGAAGGGAAAGGAGGAGACTGTTAAATACCTTCCGTTGCAGGCCCGCGAAGGCGACCTGGCAATCTTCTTGCAGAAAGGTGCTATCGAAGTACAGTACGAAGGGGAAAAATATTTTATTGTTCCCCAGTCTTCCGTGCTGATGTTGGAACGTGAAGAGGACCTTTGATCTATGGCCGGGTTGTCGTTTGATGTGCTGAGGGTTGGCAAAAAATATTCGCTCGTTAACTATGGCGATCGCTACGAGTTCGAGATAGAAAAAATACTGATCAACGATTTTAAAGTGAAAGATATACACACACTCGAGAGATATCTTTTGAAAGATCTGCTGAAGTTTGGGAAAGGGAAGGACTTTGAGATCAGAGAGCTCGAATAATATTTTTTTGTTTCGCAACGGATACCTGCCTGCCTGCACGGCGCGGAGGTTGCAATGGACACGCAAAGGAGGAGACAGAAACATTGCGTATCCTTTGCGTAACTACTTCGGCTTCACCCCAAAGAACAATCTCATAATATTAAACGGCCGTATTATCAAAAAGTAAAAGGCCACACACGAAATAAGCGTAAGCAAACTTATCGACCAGTACTTCGCCGCTATGCTCCAATCGAGCTGGCAGATGTAAAATCCGATCCAGATAATAACCGTTTGATGGAGGATGTAGAATGGATACAATCCCTCATTCGTATATGGCAGTATCGGGTTAGGCTTGTTGAGGTAATGTTGTCCGAAGCCGATAACGGTTATCAATGTGAACCAGCTCAGGTAGATCGACGAGATGTCGAATACCAGGTCTAGAGTTCCTTCACTCAAAAAACTCAGATCGATCATCTTGTGCCAGTGCAGGAACACGCCATAGAACGGGATCAGGATCAATATCGGGGCGATCAGTATTTTTTTCCTGTTCTTCTCCACCGATTGCCACAGCTCCTGGTCAGAGTAGAACACAACTCCGAAAAAGAAGAAGCATCCATAAAAGACGATGAATGCGAGGTCGGTCATGTTGTGGAGCTCTTCCGGAAAGAACGGTCGAAGCAGCAGTTGCGTAAGAAAAATAAACGTCGACGGAATGAACAGCATTCCCCACCAGGTCGACAGCCACCTTCTTGCTTTCAGTTTGAAATCATTCGACCGATCCGATCTTATGAAACCGAGGAACGGTAGCAACACTAATGAGTAAACCAGCAGGTATAACACAAACCACAGGTGATGCCAGCTGAAACTCCCTCCGGGATATGGTTTGAAATGGAATACTGTCTTATAAAATTCCCAGTAGTTGGGATACTGATCGTAATACTCGAAGTAGATCTGAGGTGGAACAACAACGAACATCCCAAATAATAAAGGGATGAACAATCGCCTGAATCTCTCGCCAACAAATTGTTTCTTCGTGCGTTTCCCTAACGCCATGTAAGTGCCCGCGCCCGAGATAAACAACAGCAGCGGCATGCGCCACGGGTGCAGCCACACCATCCAGAAATCGAAAGCGCGGTTGAGCTCACTGTTCTTCACATGCCAACCCCACGAACAGAACCACATGCCGGTGTGATAGAACAGCAGGATGACGATCGCAATCAACCGTAGCCAATCGAGATCATAACGACGCGTAGGGGCGGACATCGGAAATAATTACTTTTACAATGTAAACACTAAATATGAAGAAAGTTCTTGCGCTCCTTTTATGGTTTGTAACGTTCGCATCGCTGGCCCAGCAAAAATGGACCGTGCAACAGGCGAACGACTGGTATAAGACACAGCCGTGGTACGTTGGTTGCAATTACGTTCCAGCAAATTCTATAAACGAGCTCGAAATGTGGCAGGCAGAGACGTTCGACCTCAAACGAATCGATCAGGAGCTCCAATGGGCCGAAGATCTTGGCCTGAATACGATGCGCGTTTTTTTACATGATCTTTTGTGGAAGCAAGACCCCGAGGGTTTCAAAAAACGGATGGACCAGTTCCTTGCCGTTTGCGAGAAGCATCATATTCGCCCGATGATCGTTTTGTTCGATAGCGTTTGGGATCCCAATCCTTCGTTAGGCAAGCAGCGCGATCCAAAGCCCGGTGTTCACAACTCCGGCTGGGTGCAGAGTCCAGGTGCAGCTGCGTTGACCAACGAAAAAGAATGGCCTCGTCTCGAAGCATATGTGAAGGGCGTTGTTGGGGCTTTCGCGAACGACAAGAGGATCATGAGCTGGGACATCTGGAACGAGCCGGATAATTTTAACGACAACAATTACAAAGAGCCTGCTAACAAGATCGCGATCATCGAAAAGATCTTACCGATGGCTTTCGAATGGGCGCGTGCGGCTAAGCCTTCGCAGCCGTTGACTTCGGGTATATGGAAGATCAACTTCAAAGAATTTAAAGGGCTTTCAAAAACAGAGACCATACAGATCGAACTTTCCGACTTCCTTACATTCCACTGCTACGACGAACCGGCAACTTTCGAAAAGTATGTGGCGCTATTAAAAAAGTATGATCGACCGATCATCTGTACCGAGTATCTCGCTCGCGGCAACAAAAGTACTTTCGAAACTATACTGCCTATCGGCAAGCGAGAAAAGATCGGTATGATCAATTGGGGATTCGTTGTTGGAAAAACGCAGACAAATCTTCCCTGGGATTCGTGGAGACAGCCTTACATCAATGGACGCCAGCCAGCAGTGTGGCACCATGAGATCCTCAACGCCGATGGAACGCCCTACAAACAAGCCGAAGTTGATGTGATCAAGAGCCTTACGGGCAAGAAATAAAGCCTGCCCCGACAAACGAACGTTGGACAACGCGGAAAATCGTCTTTGTCGGGGTATCTTTGCGGCATGATTTCTTATTCCTCTTTTACGTTGGATAACGGTCTGCGCGTTTTCGTGCACGAAGATCGTTCGGTGCAGATCGCGGTGATGAATATCCTTTACGACGTTGGTTCGCGCGATGAGGATCCCGGGAAGACGGGCTTCGCACACTTGTTCGAACACCTGATGTTCGGCGGATCAGTGAATATTCCAAACTACGACGAACCCTTGCAGAAAGTTGGTGGGGAGAACAATGCGTTCACGAACACAGATATCACAAACTACTATCTGACGCTGCCTGCTGCAAATCTCGAAACAGGATTCTGGCTCGAGAGCGATCGCATGCTCAGCCTTTCATTCGATCCGAAAGTTCTTGAGGTGCAACGCAAGGTTGTTATCGAAGAATTCAAGCAACGATATCTTAATCAACCTTATGGAGACGTGTGGCTGAAACTCAGGCCGCTTTCTTATAAAGTTCATCCATACCAGTGGGCGACAATTGGCAAAGAGATCTCGCACATCGAGAATGCGACCATGGAAGATGTGAAGGGATTTTTCTTCAAGCACTACCTGCCTCCGAATGCCATACTGGTTGTTGCAGGCAACGTGAGTGTTGGAGAAGTAAAAGCCCTGTCGGAAAAATGGTTTGGGCCGATCGCTGCCGGAAAGCCAGCCAAGAGGAACCTTCCGGCCGAACCGAAACAAAACGGCAAGCGTACTCAGCTTGTTGAAGCGAAGGTGCCGGCTAACGCGCTGTATAAATCGTATCACATGCAGGGCCGTTTCGACCCGGATTTTTATGCGGGCGATCTTTTCAGCGATGTGTTGAGTCGCGGTCACTCAAGCAGGTTATATCAACAGTTGGTTGATGAAAAAGAGATCTTTACATCGATCTCGAGTTTCACTACCGCTACGATCGATCCGGGTCAGTTGGTCATAAGCGGACGTTTGAAGAGTGGCGTCAGCTTCGAGCAAGCTGAATCTGAAGTGGATCGTGTTGTGAAAGAGGTTTTGGACAACGGCCCAACTAAGGAAGAACTTGAAAAGGTAAAGAACCAGGCGGAGGCCACGCTTGAATTCGGTGAAGTAGAACTGATGAGCCGCGCGACCAATCTCGCATTTGCAGCACTGTCGGGCGATGCAACGTTGGTAAATAGAGAAGCAGAAATGATCCGCGATGTGACGCACGATGATATCCTGCGCGTGTCGCGTGAGATCATCAAAGAAGAGAACGCAAGTGTACTTTACTATAAATCTTTGAATTGATTCCGTGTTTTCCGTGCATTCCGTGAGAAACAAATGAAAATTCGCGTAGGCCTCGGTTTTGATGTTCACCAACTGGAAACCGGCCGTGACTTCTTTCTCGGTGGTGTTAAGCTTCCTTCGGAGAAGGGTGCTGTCGGTCACTCCGATGCCGATGTTTTGATCCACGCTATCTGCGATGCATTGCTCGGGGCTGCCAACCTCCGCGACATCGGCTTTCACTTTTCAAACAAAGACCCGAAATGGAAAGGTGTCGACAGCAAGATCTTCCTCGTGGAGGTAATGCGTATGCTGCGGCAGAAGGGCTGGCGGGTAGAGAACGTCGATTGCACTGTATGCCTCGAAGAACCGAAGGTGAATCCGCACATCGACGAGATGAAAAAAGTATTGGCTCCCCTGATGCACATCTCAACCGATGATGTTTCGATCAAAGCAACCACAACCGAAACACTCGGTTACGTAGGCCGACAAGAAGGTGTGAACGCAATGGCCGTTGCACTGATCGCCCGTGATTAAACACATAGGTACATAGAAATTGTATTTTTGCATTTCGCTATGTGTCTATGTGTTTAAAAGTTATGAACGTTAAGCTGATTACCACATCCGACGGATCTCACTCGCTTTTAAATACCGAGCTGGACGAGACGTATCACTCACGCCATGGCGCGGTACAGGAGTCGATGCATGTGTTCATCAGGAATGGCCTGGAATATTTGCCTCTTGATGAAGTAAACATTTTCGAAGTTGGATTTGGTACAGGATTAAATGCACTGTTGGCGGCTCAGTCAGGTAAAAAAATAAACTACACTTCGATCGAAGCTTTTCCACTGGAGGAAGAGGTGTATTCACAGCTCAACTACGAACCAAAAGATCTTTTACTGAAACTTCACCGCAACTCGCAACTAGAAACTAGAAACTTCAAACTGAACAAAATTCATACAACGCTCCAGTCTATTCAACTCGAGCCCGTTTATAACATTATCTTTTACGACGCCTTCGCTCCTTCGAAGCAACCCGAGATGTGGGAGCTCCCGATGATCGAGAAAGCTTGCAATGCCCTTATGCCCGGTGGATTGTTCGTAACCTACTGCGCGAAGGGTCAACTCAAGAGAGATCTCAAAAGCCTTGGGATGGAGGTGGAGACGCTTGCCGGTCCCCCCGGAAAAAAGGAAATGGTGAGAGGAACTAAAAAGTGAATTTTGCATTTATCAGTGCGATCTGCGAGATCCGTGAGAAGCCACCAAAAATCTCTCACAGATCACACGGATGACACAGATGATACTTATTTTTGCAACTCACAATAAAAAGCATAAACGAATTGGGAAAACTCGTTAAAGTCGGACTCGTGCAGATGAGCTGCACAAAAGACCCGGTTGAGAACCTGGAAAAAGCTGTCGTGAAAGTACGCGAAGCAGCGAAGAAGGGCGCGCAGATCGTTTGCCTGCAGGAGCTCTTTCGTTCCCTGTATTTCTGCGACGTTGAAGACTACGAAAACTTCAAGCTCGCAGAATCGATTCCCGGTCCTGCCACCGAACGGCTTGCCGATGTTGCTAAAGAACTCGGCGTGGTCATCATCGCTTCGTTGTTCGAGAAGAGAACGAACGGCATCTATCACAACACCACGGCAGTTCTCGACGCCGACGGAACATATCTCGGCAAGTACCGCAAGATGCATATTCCCGACGATCCCGCTTACTACGAAAAATTCTATTTCACACCGGGTGACCTCGGTTACAAAGTCTTTAAGACGAAGTTCGCTAACATCGGTATTTTGATCTGCTGGGATCAGTGGTATCCCGAAGCTGCGAGGATTACTTCGCTTATGGGTGCCGAGATCCTGTTTTACCCAACAGCGATCGGCTGGGCTACTTCACAAGATGAGGAAACCAACTCCGAACAATTCAATGCGTGGCAGACCATCCAGAAAAGTCACGCCGTTGCTAATGCCGTTCATGTTGTTAGCGTGAATCGTGTAGGCTTCGAACAAAATGGAGCAATGAAATTCTGGGGTGGCTCCTTCGTAGCCAATCCATTTGGTCGTGTTATCTACCAGGCTTCGCACGACAAAGAAGAGGTTCACGTCCAGGAGATCGATCTTCAAAAAACTGATTTCTTCCGTACCCATTGGCCGTTCTTGAGAGACAGGAGGATCGACTCTTATCAGCCGATTACCAAACGCTTCATCGACGAAGACTAATTCCCCGCACCTAGCACCTCGCACCCAGCACCATCTATGTCTACTCCAGCGTCCCTTGGTTACTACCATCCCGCCGAATTTGCGAAGCATACCTCTACGTGGTTAAGCTGGCCGCATAAAGAGGCTTCCTGGCCGGGAAAGATCGAAACCATCTTTCCGGTGTATGCTGAATTCATCAAGCTTGTAGCCGAAGGCGAG
Organism: uncultured Ohtaekwangia sp.; assembly: GCA_964490505.1. GTDB lineage: Bacteria > Bacteroidota > Bacteroidia > Cytophagales > Cyclobacteriaceae > ELB16-189. The sequence continues at coordinate 503,126 of CAZBCP010000013.1, forward strand.
ATCGTGAACATCAACGTCCGCGACGATGCCATGAAAGCTAAAGCACTCGGGTTCCTTCATAAAGTGGGTGCCGACCTTGGTCAGATCAAATTCTGGCTTCATCCAACCGACGATGCGTGGTGCCGCGATCATGGCCCTGCGTTTCTTATCAATCCCAAAGCGAGCGTTAAAAAAGTTATTGTCGACTGGGGCTACAATGCGTGGGGTGGCAAGTACCCTCCGTTCGATCTCGACGATCGCATTCCTACTTTGATTGGCGAAGCGCTGGGAATACCTGTTTATAATCCCGGTATTGTAATGGAGGGTGGCTCGGTTGATTTCAACGGGAAGGGCACGGTTCTCACAACAAAAAACTGTTTGTTGAATAAGAACCGGAATCCACACCTCACACAGCAACAGATCGAAGGATACCTCAGAGACTACTATGGTGTTACCAACATCCTTTGGCTGGGCGATGGTATCGAGGGCGACGACACCGACGGACACATCGATGACCTTACTCGTTTCATTAATGAGACATCCGTGGTTACGGTTGTGGAACACAATAAGAAGGACGCGAACTATAAGCCTTTGAAAGAGAACACCGAGGCGTTGGCGAAGATGAAGCTCGAGAACGGAAAGTCGATCGACATCATCGAGCTGCCGATGCCAGGGAAGGTTATCTACGAGGGCATGCGTCTTCCGATGTCGTACGCGAACTTCTACATCAGCAACAAGTATATCGTAACCCCGATCTTCAAAGACCCAAACGACGATAAAGCGTTGGATATTTTGCAGGCTTGCTTCCCGGATCGGAAAGTGGTTGGATTAGATTGCCGCGATATTATTTGGGGACTCGGGGCATTTCATTGCCTGAGTCACGAAGAGCCGGCAGTTTAAAAAACATATACACATAGTGCTATGTGCCTATGTCTCTATGTCTCTATGTGCCTATGTGTTTAAAAAATTCGTAAACACGACCTGGAGTAATGCAGAGATCGAGAGGAACGTCGTGAGATTCGACATCAGTGAATTCTTCTGCAGCTTCAAAGAATGACAGCCCCGCCTTGATGCAATCAGGCCGACATTCTTTTAAAAATCTATCATAATAGCCTTTCCCGTAACCGACACGATTGCCTTTTGTATCGAAGGCAGCTAACGGCACAAACACCAGGTCGAGTTTATTCACACTGGCTGGAATGCCCTGTGTCGGTTCCAGTATTCCAAAATCATTCTGCTTTAATTGATGAAGGCCTTCGAAATAGAAATGTTCCAGCTTATCCTCGTTCATTCTCGGGATTACGAGCCTGATGCCAGGAAATTCTCTTCTTATGCGATTAACGATCTGCCATGTATCCGGTTCGCGTGTACGCTCTATGGACAAAAAAATATGTATTGTCCGCTTTAACTCCAGGTACCCGGAAGCGAAAAGCCGGTTGTAGATCTGAAGGTTCAGGATATCTCGTTGAGCATCAGTCAACGCCTTTCTTTTCTCTAAATAATACTCTCTTGCTTCTGCTTTAGTCATCACAGATGACATTAAAACTGAAATCGAACGGATCCAGCAATTCGATCATCTTCGAAACAAATGCGGGATCCTTCTGAGAGAAACTCAAAAAGTTGTCGTATCGTTCCTGCAATTTGCCTTTCGGAAATAGCGCGTCTTTAACAGCTTCTATTTGCTTCAGCTTTTCCTGGTGAAGGCGTTTCTCAGCGCGAAGCATTTTGTGCTCGATAGACTGGATGGATTTTTTGATCCTGGTCGTCTGCGCTGCAACGTTTTGCGACAACGTCTTATCGATCTCGCTGGCTCTTCCGGAGATCTCGTTCATAAGTCCTTCAACGACCTTGAGCTCTTTGCCGAGTGTAAGATCGTGATGAGTGTTCTTGAGTACCCAATGATTGAATAAGTAATTCTTTTCTTTGAACAGGTCCGCTATTTCAAGCTTTGTCTTTTGCCACTTTTCGTGGTGATTTTTTTCGACATACAGGGCAAAGCTTCGCGGCAGGAGAACAGGGAACGGTATCTTGAAGTGATCGAAGATGCCTTTCAGTTGGAGCCAATAGATCATTTCGGCCGGGCCACCAACATAAGCAAGATTCGGTAAGATCACCTCTTGATACACCGGCCGCAGGATAACATTGGGGCTGAACGTCTCGGGACTTTTTTCGATAAGATCCGACATCTCCTCTTCCGAGAGATAGATGCTTGTATCGATAACGGAGAATCCATCGCCGGCCTTTTCTATTCGTTCACGGATCCGATCGGTCAAATAAAAGAAATTGATGTCGCGGGCGAATACCTGCGTGTGATAACCGAGAGCCTTCAGTTTCTCGTTGGTCTGTTCCACGATAGCCTTCGGAGTCTGCTTGAGCACATCCTCCCGGATCACCGGCTTGAATAATGCTTTTAGCGAAGCATCATCGCCGTCGATGATCACAAGACCTTCTTTGCCGAAGAGCTCGTTCACATAATACCTGCACGACTCCGCAAGGGTCTTATACTTCAGATAGGCATCCTTGAAAATATTGATGTCACCGGGAATATCGGCAAACAGCTTTTCGATACTCTTCGGATTGAAGCGTCCTACCGCGCCTGTCTGGTCTGTCTCCCATGTATATTTCTTTCCATATAAAGAGAACGACCTGATCTCTTCATAGTCGTGATCTTCCGAAGCCATCCAGAAAACTGGAACGAAGTTGTATTCGGGATAATGTTTCTTTAATGTTTTACAGGCGTTGATAACCGCCGAGATCTTATAAATAAAGAACAGGGGGCCGGTAAAAATATTCAGCTGGTGTCCCGTCGTTATCGTGAAGGTTTTAGAATTTTTTAACAATTCTATGTTCGCCGACACCGCCTCGTTCATCTTCCACCTGTCGTATTGCTTCACAAGAGCGCGGTGTAAAACCTCCCTGTTTGCAAACGACGACTTTGCCTCTATCTGTTCTTTGAAATTCTTCGGCTCCGGGAACAAGCCATAGAAGGGCTTCAGCTGGTCCTTTCGCTCTATGTAGTCTATAAAAAAATTTGAGAACGCATTTGTCTCCGAAAGAGCGACGCGGTGAACCTGCATAATGAATAGTTACAACGTAACGGTAGCCGAAAGATCGAATTCTGACGCGGAATTTACACGCGCATTAACAAAATCACCAAGCCTTAGGTATTCTTTAGTCTCCAGGATGACTTCGTTGTCAACTTCGGGAGAATCGTACTCTGTTCTTCCTATGAATTGGCCTTCTTCTTTGCGATCTACAATTACCTTGAACGTCTTGCCTACTTTGGCTTGATTGAGCTCGTAAGAGATACCTTGTTGCAGCTCCATGATCGCATCCACACGTTCTTGCTTCACTTCTGCGGGCACATCGTCGTTCATCGTACCTGAATGTGTATTGTCTTCGTGCGAGTAGGCAAACACACCCAATCTTTCGAAGCGTGAGCGCTCCACGAACTTCATCATCTCATCGAAGTCCTCCTGTGTTTCACCGGGGTGTCCAGCAATCAGTGTCGTTCTAATAGCAATGCCGGGGACTTTCTCGCGAATGGTATCGAGCAATTGTTCGGTCTTCTCGCGAGTGATTCCACGACGCATCAACTGAAGCATTCTTGTGGAACCGTGTTGAAGCGGGATATCGAGGTACTTGCAGATGTTGCTGCGTTCGCGCATCACATCAAGCACGTCCATAGGGAAGCCCGCAGGGAATGCATAATGAAGACGGATCCAATCGATGCCTTCCACATCTGCCAGCCGCGACATCAGCTCTGCAAGATTTCTCTTCTTATAGATATCCAGCCCGTAGTATGTCGAATCCTGTGCGATCAGCAACAATTCTTTCGTTCCGCCCTTCGCAAGGTTCTTTGCTTCCGTAACAAGCTCTTCGATGGGGCGAGAAATATGCTTTCCGCGCATCAATGGTATCGCACAAAAAGAACAGGGACGATCGCAGCCTTCGGCGATCTTCAGGTATGCGAAGTGACTCGGGTTTGTAAGTATCCTTTCGCCAACGAGCTCGTGCTTGTAGTTGGCGTTCAGTGTTTTCAATAACCTCGAAAGATCTCGCGTACCAAACCAGGCATCGACTTCCGGAATTTCCTTTTCGAGATCGGCGCTGTATCGCTGCGACAGGCAGCCGGTGACATAAACTTTCTCTACGATGCCCTCTTCCTTCGCATCTACATAGCGAAGTATAGTATCGATCGACTCCTGCTTTGCATTATCGATGAAACCGCAGGTATTGATCACCACAATATTTGCATCGTCTTTTTTCGACTCGTGGGTGGCATCAATATTGTTTCCCCTCAGCTGCGTCAATAAAACCTCGGAATCCACAAGATTTTTGGAACAGCCAAGCGTTACGATATTGACCTTCGTTTTCTTATGACCCTTGGTTTTCAATGCTTTACAGGTAAAATGAGGCGCAAATTTAGCATAAGTTTCGCGCAAAGGCCCCTAAGGCTCCACCGAAGATCGCACAGGGCCCTTTTTGCGCACTCTGCGAAATTTCCTTTGCCTGCGAATACTGACCCTCAGAAAGTATATTTGCGGACAAAAAATTCCCGTTTGCGCGCCTTTTTGTTCATTGGTTGTTGCCTGTTGCTAGCCTCCTGTTTTGATAAGGGCGACTGCCTTTTCACAAATACCGATGTGGTCAAAGTAAACCTCATGGATCTGGATACCCCATCCATCTCTCATACTGTTACTTTCGATTCTGTCTTCATCCCCGGCAGCGTATACTTTGACAACGCACAGGGTACAGTAAGCACACTTTACGTGGCTGTCGACCCGCGCAAGACTCAAACGGAATACGTGTTTCGTCAGCTGAACCGTTCCGATACACTCGTGTTAAGTTATACGAATCAAACTATCGTACTTTCGCCCGATTGCGGAGCATATCAATACCAGGACAATCTCGACGTTGTATACAGCACCTTCGACAGCGTTCATATTATCAATCAACGATTATTAACCAGTGTCGCCGTCAACGTTCAAATATTCTTTTAGCGTAGCACTGCTCATGCTTGTGTTGCCGTTGTGCGCACAGGATCGGCTGGAGTACGATTCTTCGAAGCATCGTTTTCTTCCCACCGGTATTCGTATAGGAACAGATCTGCTTTCAATAGGGAAGACCTATAAAACAGACTACTTCAAGGGCTGGGAGATCAATGTCGATGCCGACATCTATCGTCGTTATTACCTTACAGCTGACTATGGTTCATGGACAACACATTATTTGATGGGCAACGGAGAGTATAAGAGTGATGGCAGGTATTTTCGTGTGGGTGTCGATGTCAACTTCCTTCTGAAGAACCCGGATCGAAACATGTTGTTCTTGGGGTTTCGACGAGGTCATACAAACTATACTGATTACGCCGAATATAATTACGAGGATTCAGGCTTCGTTCCCCTCATTACTTTGGTTGCCGAGAATCTTAATCCGAGGGCGAACTGGAACGAGTTAACGGGCGGCATTCGTGTGAAGCTCTGGAAGTTTATATGGATCGGCGCAACGGGCCGGGTGAAATTCGGCTATAAAGGGAAAGGACAAACCGATCTTATATCATATGATGTTCCCGGATACGGGAGAACATTCAAGACCAATTGGTGGGGTCTAAACTATCAACTATACTTCAGGATACCGGTGAGAGAAGATCCGAAGCCGGCTATCGCAATACCTTAATTTTTCCTGAATAGACTGTCGACGAACTCGGTTTTGTTGAACACCTGCAGGTCTTCAACTTTTTCGCCGATCCCGATATACTTTACGGGTATTCTGAACTCATCCGAGATGCCTATAACAACGCCGCCTTTCGCGGTGCCATCGAGTTTGGTAATGGCGAGGCATGTAACTGCTGTGGCTTTGGTGAATTCACGAGCCTGCACCACGGCATTCTGACCGGTGCTTCCATCGAGAACGAGCATTACGTCGTGTGGTGCGTCGGGGATCACTTTCTGAATGACACGACGGATCTTCGACAGCTCTTCCATGAGGTTTACTTTCGTGTGAAGTCTCCCGGCCGTATCGATGATGATGACGTCAGAACCGGCTTCGACGCCGGCTTTAACTGCCTCGAATGCTACCGCAGAAGGGTCGGTGTTCATGCCCTTGGCAATTACGGGTACGCCTACGCGTTCGCCCCAAAGCTTTAGCTGATCGACGGCAGCAGCGCGGAACGTATCTGCAGCACCGAGCATTACTTTCTTCCCGGCTTTCTTGAATTGCGCCGAAAGCTTCCCGATGGTCGTTGTCTTGCCCACACCGTTCACACCGACCACAAGCATCACGTATGGCTTTTTGTCGGCAGGTGTTTCGAAGTCGGCCACTACCTGCCCCGGACTTGTTCCGGGGTCCGCAGTCTTGTTCTCCGAGAGAAGGGACGCAATCTCGTCCTTAAGAATGTTGTTGAGCTCTTTCGCGTCGAGATACTTGTCGCGGGCAACACGCGCCTGTATCCGGTCGATGATCTTCAGTGTGGTCTCGATACCGACGTCGGAGCTCACCAGGATCTCTTCCAGGTTATCGAGAACCTCGTCGTCGACTTTCGATTTGCCCATAACGGCTTTCGAGAGGCGGGTAAAGAGACCTTCCTTGGATTTCTGCAGGCCCTGGTCGAGCGAGTCTTTCTTTTCTTTTGAGAACAGTCCGAACATGGGTTGAAGGTTAGTTTAAAAAAAAAGTCCCGCGAGGGGACTTGAAGTATTCAGTATTCGGGGATCTGTATTCAGTGGCTGTCGTATCTCGAAATCAGTCACACTGCATACTGATTACTGAATACCGAATACTATTATTTCTTAGCCAGAGTCTCTTTCACGAGGTCGGCGGGAACGATCTCTTCCTTAAAAGTATAAGCGCCAGTCTTTTCAGACTTCACAGCGCGGATAACTTTAGCGTAGTTTTTACCGTCAGTTTTCTTGAGGGTCGCAACAACTTTCTTTGCCATGATTATTTAATTTCTTTGTGTAACGTCATTTTCTTCAAAACAGGGTTGTACTTCTTCAGCTCGAGGCGTTCAGTAGTATTCTTCCTGTTCTTAGTGGTAATGTAGCGGCTCATGCCGGGCAGGCCCGTAGCCTTGTGCTCTGTGCACTCGAGGATTACCTGTATACGATTCTTATTTCTTGGCATGGTGCTTTACTTTTAGATGTTAGCAGTCAATGTACCTTTTGCACGTGCTTCCTTCAACACCAGGGAAATGCCCTTAGCATTGATGGTCTTGATGGCCTTTGTAGACACCTTCAACGTGATCCACTTATTTTCCTCAGGAACAAAGAAACGCTTTGTCTGGAGGTTTGGGTAGAACCTGCGCTTGGTCTTGTTGTTAGCATGGGAAACATTGTTTCCTACCTGCGGGCGCTTTCCTGTAATTTGACAAACTCGAGCCATATCCGATCGATTAATTATTCCCATTTCAAAAATGGGACTGCAAATATCGGCAAAGACTGCCTAAATTTCAAAGATTGACTGAAAATATCATCCCCGCGTTATGAGCAAGCGAATTGCCTGTTTTTTCGTCGTATTTGCCCTTTTTCAGACAACCAGGGCACAAGATAACAACATCGACAGCCTGAAAGCGGCCTTACCCGGCACCACGGGTGCCGACCGGATCAAAACCCTGCTGGAGCTCTGCTGGGAATACCGGTTCATTAACGCCGACACTGCCCGCCAATATGGTATGACCGCCCTGGAAATGGCCCAGGAAGCTGAAAACGAGGCACTGGAGGTCGAGGCCCTGAGCAACATCGGCGTTACCTACGAGGCACAAAGCGACTACGACGAGGCGCTGTCGTACCAGCAACGCACACTTGAACTTCGCAAGAAGCTTGGCGACGACCTTAAGACGGCCAACACGCTAAACAACATCGGTATCATACACGACGAACGGGGCGAAGCAAAGGAGGCCCTCGATCATTACTTCGAGGCACGTAAGATCTACGAGAAAGCAGGCGACAAAGAAAAGATCGCCATGGTGTCGTCGAACATCGGGATCGTGCTGAAAGGCCAGAAGGATTTCAAACAGGCGGCATCGCATTACCGTAAAGCATTGAGTATTTACCAGGAACTCGGAAACAAGTTCGGTGTAGCTGCGTGTTACGCCAATCTCGGGTCGGCCTATTTCTATGTGCCGATGTATGATAGCTCGTTGTATTATTCGCGCGAAGCCACGAAGGCATTCCAGGCATTGAACATCCTGCAGTTCCTTCCCACCACGCTGGGCAACGAAGGCATGGCATACGACAAGCTGGGACGTAAAGAAGAGTCGAGACAAGCTCTTCTCAAAGCGATATCGCTCCATGAAAAATACGACAGTAAGAAAGATCTCTCGTTTGCTTTACGGTATCTCGGTGCGGTATATCGGAGTGAGAAAAAATACGCCGAGGCAAAACAGAATGTTATCAGGGCACTTGATATCGCTACGAAGATCAAATCGAGGCAGGAAGTGCTGGATGCCCACAAAGAGCTTGCGAACATTTACAAGGCAGAAGGGAATTTTGTAAAAGCGATCGAACATTTCGAAGCGTATGATATGGTAAAAGATTCGTTGTTCGAGGAAGAGAAAACGAAATCAATAGCCGAGCTGCAGACGCGCTATGAGACTGAAAAGAAAGAAAGCGAGATCCGGTTCCTTCGCCAGGAGAATGACCTTAAAGACTCGCGTCTTCAAAGGAACCAGGCCTACGTTGCTGGCCTGGGTTTGTTAGTTACCGCTCTTGTCGTGTTGGGTTATATGATCAGGAACCGGATGGCATTAAAACAAAAAGCGGAGCTCGAAGAAACGAAAGCAAGCTTACGGGCGGCCCAGCTCACCGCAGTCATCACATCTCAGGAAGCCGAGCGAAAACGATTCGCAGCCGACCTTCATGATGGACTTGGTCAGCTGATATCTGCGGTGCGACTTAATCTTTCGAAAGAAAAGCTCGAACGAAGATCACTCGACCAGGCAGTCGAAGTGTTGAATGAAATGAATTCGGAGATAAGGAACATTGCGTTCAACCTGATGCCGCAGGTGTTGATCAAGAACGGACTCACCGATGCCCTGGAGGAGCTCGCAACACGGGTAAACCTGACCGACAAGGTCCGTATAAAGATCGGCGCTTACGACGTCGAACCCATTCATGAAACCGATAAGAAAGTGGCGCTGTATCGGGTGTGCCAGGAGTGGATCAACAATATTCTCAAGTATAGCGGCGCTACCGAGATCAACGTGCAGCTTGTACAACATCAGCAGGAGCTTGTGATCACTATAGAAGACAATGGCAACGGCTTTGATACTAACACGTTATTGCTGTCGCAAGGCAATGGCTGGAAAAATATCCAGTCACGACTGGCCATGATCCACGGGCAGATCGATATCGATTCGATACCAGGGCGAAAGGGCACCACGCTGGTGGTGACGGTTCCGGGCTTGGCAGCGCAGGCCGCGTGAAAAAAGATTGATCATTGGTCATTGACGATTGACGATTGGTCAATGCATTGATCAATCGTCAATGTTCAATCGTTAATGATCAATCTCCGGCCCGAGGTACGTACCAGTACGGATCACAGAATACCTTTTGGGTGGTATTACGAATCCTGCCCCACATGTGTACCTATGTGATAAATGGAGTACACCTTCCGGCCATCACTCGACGAAATGCCGACAACTATTTGTCTGGCGGAATACAACCTCACCATCAAGAGAGGTAAACAGGAGACGGTGATCCCTTATGCGGTGATCAATGAAGTGGTATTGAACAAGAACGGGGGCAAGACATTTCGCACACAACTGCTGCCGGATGGTGGGAAAAAGATCGTGATCACTAACACGTATCACACTTCGGTAAAGGATGTTGAAGATCGCTCGAGGGCGTATTCAACTTTTGTGAGAGTGCTCCATTTTCATCTGAAAGACAAGAGCAAGGCAAAGTTCCTGGCTGTCGTCACAGCGCTAAAGCTGTTCCGTTTTCCCAAGTCTTACGCGCCCACCGAGATACCATTGGATTTTCTCCCTTGATCATTTCCTCGAACAACATCGACAGGCTAACTTTAGCCTTTATGTCGGACCGACGCATAAAGGTTATTCTCGTTGACGATCATCACATCGTGCTCGATGGGTTGGAGTCGTTGCTTCAACAGGAGCCTGAGTTCCAGGTAATGGCGTCGCTACACAGTGGCGAGGAAGTACTTGAAATGTTGAAGACCCAGCAGCCTAATATCCTACTTACTGATTTTTCGTTGCCGGGTATTTCGGGTATCGACTTCGTGCGACAGGTGAAAAAGCTCTATCCGCAGGTTAAGATCATTGTGCTAAGCATGCACGACGAAGCTCATATTATCAAGTCGGTGCTGAAGGAAGGTGTGGAGGGATATTTACTGAAAAACATTCAGCATTCGGAGCTGAAGAGTGCTATCCGGCATGTGGCGCAAGGGCTGCCGTATGTGAGTCCAGAAGTGACGAGGTTGTTGATGGATGAGATGAATAAGCCGAAGGATGAGCCGGAGTTATTGACAGACCGCGAGCTGGATGTGCTGAGGCTGATTGCGAAGGAGTTTTCGAATAAGGAGATAGCGGATAAGCTGTTTATAAGCGAGAGGACGGTGGAGACGCACAGGAAGAATATTTTCCGGAAGACGAAGACGTCATCGCTGGTGGGGTTGATCAAGTTTGCGTATGAGCATAAGATGGTGTGATTATTTTTTGTATTCGAGTTTGTTAAGGCGTTTATTTATTTTTTTTAGATCACGTTTGATGCCTTTGATCTCGCGGTCATGATTTTCGAGATGATTGTTAACCATCAAAAAACCTTTCTCCATTTCGGTTCGAACGTCTTTGAATCCCATTTTCATCTTGTAATACACTAGCCGAAACGCGATAATCAAAACAATCATCGTTGGACCGTTTGATATCGCCATTGGTATCAGGTCAGCCGGCACCGACCAAATGGAAATTTGGCAAAAACTATTCATGACTTTCTAAGCTCTCTGTTTTCTTCCTCAAGCTTCTGGACGCGTTTCTCCAGTTCTTCATTCTCATCAAGGATAACCCACAGCACAAAGCCGCCTGCCAGAGATATCGAGAAGTATAAACGTGCTGCATATTCGACTGACGCAAACAAACCTGCAAAAAATACTGCTCCAAGAAAGACATAAATGATCTTGTTCATTATAAGCATCCCGCCTTCTCCGCGGTCTCCAAAGCAAACTTACGTTCCCACGAAAGGGAAGTAAATCTTTTAGGGCTAAAGAGGTGTAGAATGTAAGGAAAACCAGATCGGTGTGATCTACGAAAAAATCAGCCCAAAAAATCAGCCGACAAGCTTCTCCAGCGTTTCTATCGTAAGACCTTCAAAGTCATCGATCACCAGGTCGCAATGCGACAGCTCCTCGCGTGTGTGCGTGGTCGTAATGCCAATGACCTTCGAGCCCGATCGCTGACCGGCTTCAACACCCGACAACGAATCTTCAATAACAATGCACTGGCTGTTTGGTAATCCCAACGCCTCCGCAGACTTCAAATAGATCTCCGGATGTGGTTTGCTGTGCGTTACAAAGGTGTCGTTGAGGATCGTGGGAAAATATTTAACCGTATTGGTCTTCGTCAATGTAAAGTCGACATTGCTTCTCGGCGCCGACGTGCCTATCGCGCGGAGGATCTTCTTTTCGTCAAGCAGATCCAAAAAACTGACAAGGCCTTTAACAGCTTTAATGTCTTCACTAAAAAGTTTGCGATACAGCTCCTCCTTCTCTTCGGTATACTCCGCCAGCTGATCTTCAGGAAGTTTTCCAAACAGGTCGGTGATCCACTCGCGGTTGGTTCGTCCGTAGATGCGTTTCAACAACTGATCGTCATTCAATTCGTAGCCGTGACGACTACAGAATTCTTTTAAAGCAATTTTATGATACGGATTACTGTCGACAATCACGCCGTCCATATCGAAGATGATCCCAAACTTTTTCATTCCCGCCAAATTAACCCCGACAAACAAAACTTTACTAAAAGCTGAACAAGAATTTTGTCGGGGCCGCCTTGCTAAAAACAATTTTGGCGGGACAGCAAAAATACTAGATGATGATAAATTTAATAGAGATATGTCTTCCCGGGAACGTGAAGCGCGCCACATACATACCGGCAGCGAGCTCTTTTAAGGCCAACGGAAAAGTTTGGTTCGCGGGAATGAACACCTGCTCGCTCATCTTTTGACCGAGTATCGAGAATATTTGAACCCGGGTGTTGCGATCGGAATGGATCTTAAGATCGTTGCCACGCACCAACGGATTTTCACCCACTCCAACTACGGGTTCTTCGGGCAACGTAATGCCGCCGTCGTTGCGAAGAATGAGAAGTCCGCCAAGTGTATTACCCACAACGATCGAAGGCTTACTTTCATTAAACAGGTTGGAAACTGCGACGTGGATTCGTCCGCCGAGATTTACTGCACCATATTCTTTCGTGATATCATTGTACACAACGTTGGATATGGGCTGCGAAGTCGCAGGATCGTAGTTGCGATAGTCGCCATAGAAACTAATATTTCCACGCTGATCGGCCATAACAAGATCTTCAACGCCGTCGCCATCGAGATCGCCGACTGCAATTGCAGGATTCTGCCGCGATGTGCTGCTGCCCAAACCAAGATAAGTCCCGTTCGTCATCGTGAGTTGGCTAAACGTTCCGTCGTTGGCATTATTCACCCACAACTGCAGTGCGCCGGACGTTTTACCGATGAGAACATCGGGGATGCCATCTTTAGTGACGTCGGTAACAAAAGCGTTTTCGGCCTGTCCGAGGAAGTCGACACTCGTTGCCTTGAAGTTTGCATAGTCGGGATCGAAGCCGGTGCTCGATTTGTTGGGCACATAATACAATACAGTGGTGAAGCCATCTTGCGCCGATGTGGCAGTAAAGGCCAGGTCGGTGTTGCCATCGCCATTCATATCGACTGCCTGTGGCTTTACGTTATAAACCACGGTGAATGAAAGTCCGCCGAAGTCGTCGTTCACCAATTCGAATTTAGGTTGAGTGGGGGTTCCCGTGTTTTCGAAGTACCACATCGATCCGCGGAAGTCATCATTGCCATAAAATCCGACGAACATATCCTCGTCACCATCGTTATCGGTGTCCATCAATGCCGGCACCGAATAGTCGCCGAGGTCGATCATATTCTCCTGGAGAAAATTTGACTTCGTGAGGGTGAAGTTCGGTTGCTGGGCAGTGCCTGTATTCTTATAAAGCCAAAGCGAGTTCTTCACGATCACCTCATCGGCAGTTCTTGCATAGAGATTTGGCGATACGACAAGATCAGACAGACCATCGAAATCCACGTCCTCGAAATAGGGCGCCGGGAATAATCGAAAACTTGCAGGTGATGACAACGGGAAATTAGTCCGGTTAACAAAATTAGGATTGTCTTTGTCACCAACATTCTCCAACAGATAAAGAGAAGCACACGTCTCTTCGGAATAGAGCAAGTCGCGATCGCCGTCATTGTCTATATCGATATTCAGCAATGACTTCCCGCCAACGTGTTCAATACGGCCGCTATTCGGACATTCGTCGCCTTCGAAAGCAAACAGCCCGCATGTGCATTCGGTTACGCCACCATACATTTGTGTTACGCGTTCGAGCTGCAGTGAATCGCACACGCCCGTGTTCTCTATACTCATGTTCTTATGCCACTCAACTGTTCCGATCCCTACGAATCGCATGCTGAGTATATCGAGGTCGCCATCATTGTCGACATCATCGATCGCAGGAATATCGACGTCGTTGATCTTGAGGTTGATATTGCCATTGAATCCTTTTGTGAGCAATGGAAATCCTGGATTGAATGGACGCCACGATAATTGCTCGCCGGGTTTCGTTGTATTCACGAAGGCAATGATCCCGAACGGGTCGCTCGTGAAGAGATCTTTTTTTCCATCGCAATTAAAGTCGCGAAGCAACATCCATGCATTCACAGCTTCAGGAAAGAGAGCTTCATAGTCGGGAGTATATTCGTACTGATTGCTTCCGTTGTTGCGATACGGAAGTATCTTGTTGGCAGCGCGATCGAAAACGACGAGGTCAACTTTACCATCGCCGTCAAAATCCATTGTGCTTAGCTGTGCTGAGTTCAATCCGCCCGCCCATGGAAATGCGAGCGATTGTCCATTGATCTCTACAGGAATACTTTGATCGATCGAATAGCTGAACTGTGCGAACGTTGTTAGCGGAACGAAGAGAAAAAAGAACAGGATTCTTAACATAAAAATACTTACCCCCCCAATAACGTTACCCAGTGGCATACTCTTATCTTGGTGGCAAGATAATGAGGATCGAAGACCTATATCAAAAATTTCTGACATCTACCGGTGTATCGACTGATACGAGGTTGATCACCCCCGGTTCGGTATTTTTTGCACTCAAAGGGCCGAAGTTCAACGCCAACGAATTCGCTGCGGAAGCATTGAAGAAGGGAGCGGCTTATGCGGTGGTCGATGAGAAGGCCTACCAGATCAACGACAATTGTTTGTTGGTCGATGATGGACTCACAGCATTACAAGATCTTGCACGTTATCACCGCTCGCAGTTAAAGATACCCGTGGTTGCCCTTACGGGTTCGAATGGTAAGACGACCAGCAAGGAATTGCTGGCTGCTGTGCTGTCGCAAAAATTCTCGACGTACGCCACAAAAGGGAACCTGAACAACCATATTGGCGTACCGCTCACGATATTGTCGATCACGAAGAACATAGAAATAGCCGTTGTGGAAATGGGAGCTAATCATGTTCGCGAGATTGCCGATCTCTGTTCGATCGCCAACCCAACACACGGATTTATTACAAACATCGGCAAGGCCCACATCGGTACTTTTGGCGGCTTTGAAAATATTATAAAAGGAAAGACAGAACTCTACGATCATCTCTCGAAGACCGGTGGCACCATTTTCGCAAACTCACAGAATAATTTATTGGCCGACATCGCCAGGAAACTGAAGTCCGTGGTATGGTACCCCGAAGGCTGTCGGCTGATCTCGAGTGATCCATTTCTTTTGGTGGAAGCAGAGAACGACGACCAGGTACAGACGCAGCTGACAGGTGCCTACAACTTCGAGAATGTTGCGGCAGCTTTACGTATTGGTAAGTTCTTCGGAGTCGATGCTTCGAAAGCTAACACGGCTATCTCAAACTATTCGCCTTCGAATATGCGTTCACAGGTGGTACGCAAGGCTTCGAACGTCATTATCCTCGATGCTTACAATGCGAACCCAAGCTCGATGGCCGCCGCTATCGAGAACGTAGCAGCAATGAAAGCTTCGAATAAAACTTTGATACTTGGCGATATGTTCGAGCTCGAAGAAGAAGCGGAGAAGGAACACCGGAACATCGGCAAGCTTATAAAGCAGCACGGCTTCGAAAGAGTCTATCTTTGTGGCACGTTGTTCAAAGCTGCGATGAGCGAGATCCCCTTCGCGAAACAGTTCGATAAGAAAGAGACGTTGATAGACGAGCTGAAGAAAAATCCGATAAAGGATTCCACAATACTGGTGAAGGCTTCTCGCGGGATAGGATTGGAAGCAATTGTAGAATATCTGTAAAGTTGTGAGTTGTGGGTTATGCGTTGAGAGTAACCGATTGAGAACCTTAGACCCACAACCCACAACTGACAACCCACAACTGACATGGATCATATCTTAAAATTCCTGAAAGCCGTCGGTAAGAATAACAACCGCGAATGGTTCGAGAAGAATAAACCCACTTATCTAAAAGCCAAAGACAGCTTCGACGATTTTCTTGAAGGGCTTCACAAAGACATCCTCAAGTTCGACGACAGTCTCGCTAACTTGAATCCCCGCAAGCTCGCATTCAGGATCTATCGCGACATTCGCTTCAGCAAAGACAAGCGTCCGTATAAAACAAACATGGGTGCCGGATTTTCGGCTCACGGCAAGATGGAACAGGAGCCAGGGTACTACGTGCACGTGGAGCCGGGTAAGAGCTTTGTCGCCGGCGGATTGTATATGCCGAGTCCCGAGAACCTTGCGAAGATCCGACAGGAGATCGACTACAACGCAGACAAACTCCTTAAGATCATCAACGAGAAAAAGTTCAAATCATATTTCCCGAAAGGTCTCGACGATTGGGATAAGCTGAAGACGATGCCCAAAGGCTACGCAAAAGATCATCCACATATCGACCTGCTTAAGAATAAGAGTTTCATTGTCTCGCATCCTTTCAAGGACAGTGAGGTGACGGATAAGAATTTTTCAAAAAAGGTGGCGGAAGCGTGCAAGCTCATTAAACCGCTGAATAATTACTTGCTCGAAGCGATTAGTTAGTTGCTAGTTTCTAGTTTCTAGTTGTCCTTCGAAGGAAAACTAGAAACTAGAAACTAGAGACTAGAGACTAGCAACTAGATCCCCAGGACTTCTTTTAACTTGGCATACCCGGTTGCACTGAGTGGTATTCGATTACCGCTCTTCAAAAGTGCGACATGATTATCCTTTTCCATCGGTTCAATACGGGTAAGTTCCTGTAAGTTCAATAGATAGGACCTGTGAATTCTCACGAAATCTTTCGGGTCTAAAGTTTTCTCGAAGTAGCTCATGGTCTTCTTCTTCAGATAGAAACCTTCCTTCGTGTGGATCTTTACGTAGTCGTCGAATGCCTCCAGGTAATGAATGGTGTGCACGGGAAGTATCACAATGTTATTGCCCTTCTTCACAACGATCCGGTTCTTCTCTTCGGGTTGTGAAACTGATTCCATAAGAGCGGGTGATATGGGAAACGAAGATGTCTGCCTTGCCGTCATCCATTTCTGAATGGCCTTGTCGAAGCGCTCCTTTGCGAAGGGTTTCAGCAAGTAATCAACTGCGTGTGCTTCGAATGCTTTAATGGCATATTCGTCGAATGCTGTTGTGAAGATCACCGACGGGGGAGTGTCGAGCAGCTCCAGCATTTCGAAGCCGTTGATCTTCGGCATCTGGATATCAAGAAAAATGAGATCGGGTTTATGTTGCGTGATGGCCTTAACTCCTTCGAAGCCGTCGTTGCATTCCTGTAAGATAGAAACATCGGTGTACGACATTAGGTATTCTTTCACCATGCTTCGTGCCAGCGGCTCGTCATCTATGATAATTACTTTGATCACAGTTGAGGTATTTTTATTGTGGTCGTGAATGTTGATTCGGCTGCGGTTGTCTGCAGCAAATTGTTGTTGAAGTAGATGAGATACAATCTCCGGCTGATCGAGTTCAAGCCAAAGCCCGTTCCTTTAGGCTGCGACGTTGCGGGGTCGAATGGATTTGTAACACGAATGACCAATTGATTCTCCTCTACCGATGCGTTGATCGATATCGTGATCTCGCCGATGGTATCGTACAACCCGAACTTGATGGCATTCTCAACGATCGGTTGCAACAGCAAAGGTGGAAGCTTACAGGCCTTCGAGATATCGTCGGCGTGGATCTCAGATTTGAGCCGATAGCCGAATCGTACTTTTTCAATGTCGAGATATAACGACAATTGGTAGATCTCTTCTTCGAGCGTTACGAGCTGGCGGTCGTCTTTCTTAACGGTTCCCCTCAGGAAGTCCGACAGCTGTTGTATCATTTTACGGGCAAGTTCCGGTTGCGACACCACCAGGGCATTGATGGAGTTCAAACTGTTAAAGAGAAAGTGTGGTTGCAACTGCTGGCGAAGCTGCGAGAGCTCTGCATCACGCGCCAGCTTTTCGGTATCCGACTTCAGTGTCGTGTTGAGCTGTTGCTCTTCGATGAAGTACCACATCCAACTGATGGCCGCAACGAACAACAACTGCATCCAGCCGAAAACAAATCGAACAAACATCGAGTCGGACAGGAACGATCCATAGCTGCCCGTGCGATCGACATACTCCATCACAAATGGCATAAGGCTGGGGAGTATGATGAAGGTGAACAGTGCAGCTACCGCAAGACTGAATGCCAAGACATTCAGCAGGTTCTTCCCGCTGGGTCGCATGTAGCGAAGCGCAGCGTTCAAACAATAACCGGCGATGGTGAGGTCGAGCTGTGTGGCGGCAGCGTCGGCGAACGATACCAGCCAACTGTATTTAAACTGGTGGACCAGTACCGTTCCGACGATCGTCCAGAAGATCCACCAGATCGTAAATTTTATCGCAGGACTTCTGAACTTGCTAGCTAATGTCATTTAGAACAACGGACGTTGTTTTGTTTGCATGAAGATAGCACGTTGGTGCACTGAGTGAACATAATTGCTCGATTCTTCTTTTTCTGTGATGGTCGAGTAGATCTCCGATCCATCTTTAAGTTCGTTGATCGGGTACAGCTCTGCAACGTTAATGAATTCCCATTTCACCGGTTTATTGCTCTTGTTCATGAACGCATCTTCTTCACTGATCCCAAGGATACGAGCTTTGAGGAAAGCTTCGTCGAAATTATCTGCCGCAATCAGGCGAAGGTGCTCATCGAACTGTAGTTTTTGCGAGCCTTCGCTGCATATTCTGAACACGATCTTTGCAATGTACCAGTTCATAATTAGTGAGTAGTTAGGTCCCGATGATCGGGAGTGGTTAGAAACTTTTTATTTCAAGCCCGCCAAAGACGTTGGTACCTCTCAATATCAAGATCTTATTAGGATCGGGGTTTGGTTGTATCATCCTCTTGTCGTCTACTCCGCCGAAGACAGACACGAGTTCCGTTGCGTGAATGGTCCAGTTTGCCGGAACGATCAGTTTTCCGCCGCCGAAAACTTGTACCATCTCCAGTACAATGGGTGAGGTCATATCGGCTTGAGTGAGGTTGAGCTCTGTACCTCCGAAGAAATTCACCACTTCACCTCCGCGGAAGTTCTTCGAGAGAATCGTCTTTTTGGTTGAACCGAATACGGACACAGCATCGATAACATCCTGGTCAGAATTCACGGTCGAGTTACTCCATTCAGAGTGCTTTCTCCAGTCGAGCCAATCATCATCTTTCCTTCTCCTGGGTCTGAAGATCATGAACAAACCTATTACTATGATAACTGCAGGCCAGATGAATTGCTTGATGCTGAATTCGAAGAACCAGTAACGATCAGCGATCAGTGCTATACCAACGCCAATCGGTATCATCCACACCCAGTTACGGAAGCTTGAACGCACGCCGATGAACAAACCAAGAGCTACAAGGAGCATCGGACCTGACGTAAGCCAACGTGGGATATCGGCCCCGGCTTCGCGCGCGATCCAGACCGCACCTATCGTGATCACAATCAGTCCTGCCCAGACGCGGCCTTTCTTCCACTGAGCATTATCGTCGAAGTTGAAGTCTTTCTTCGGCTTCTGTTCGGTGCCTTGAGCGCGCTGGTCTTTGTTGTAGGGTTCCATGACGTGTTGATTTTTATGTAAATGAACGCGCACCGCCGCGTTTTAGCCAGGCGAGAAAGGTGTGCCTGGGCGGGAAGTAGGTGAACGCCGGATGGGCGTCGGCGAACGCGCGGCGGGTGCTGGGTGCTAGGTGCTGGGTGCGGGGGGTTGAGGCGCTTGCGCAAGGAATCTCTTCATCAGCGGGCCGGAGGTCATGCTGGTAACGAGGGCCATTATGACTAATGAAACAAACACCTTCTCGTTGATCAGTCCATTTTCCAACGCTACGATCCCGAGAATGATCTCCATAGCTCCGCGGGCGTTCATACCAAAGCCGGCAGCGAGCGACTCGCGCCAGGGAAAGCCTCCAAGCCGTGTTCCGATCCCGCACCCGATGATCTTGCCGGCGAAAGCTATAAGTATGATCACAAGAGTAAGCATCAGGTCGAAGTTGGCGACGAAGTTCACCCGTAACCCGATAGACACTGCGAACAGCGGAGCAAAGATGTTGTTGATGAATTGATGAACGATCTCTTTCGCGCGCTCCGAGAAATGTTCCGAGTCGCCTACACATACGCCGATAATAAATGCACCGAACACAGCATGAATGCCGATGTACTCAGTGAACGACGCGCCAAGAAAACACAACGCCAGCGACACCGATAAGATACCCCCTGGCCACGCAAGTTTTTTATTGATCCACGGAAGGATCCTGTTGATCACACCACGTCCAACGGTGAGCATGATCGCCGTAAATGCAAGTGTTAATATGACCGTACTGATCAGCGGCATACCATGACCTCCCTTGCCGATCATTCCCAGTATCAAAGAAAAGATCAACCACCCGATCACATCATCGATCATCGCAGATGAAACGACCAACAATCCCATTCGCGTCTTGAACAGGTTGGTATCCATCAGGATCCTCACAATAACAGGCAATGCCGTTATCGCCATCGCCGTTCCCATGAACAGCGCAAATATGGTTACCGAATAATTTTCGGCGAAGCCGAAGAATCCAGGAAAGTAATAAGGAAAGATAAACCCGAGCGCGAACGGTATCACCAAGCCAAACAAGCTGGTAACAAGAGCTACTTTTCCCTGTTGCCAAACAACGTGGAGGTCAACCTCAAGTCCGCCGATAAACAACAGCATGACAACAGCAACCTGGACCATTCCCGAAAGCACCACGCCGGAGTCGCTGTCGGTTGGGAATAAAGCTGTGAACCATTCGGGTTGTATCATGCCCATCACGGTTGGGCCAAGGAGAATGCCTGCAATGATCTCGCCAACGATACCAGGTTGTTTCAAACGTCGTGCGATCTCGGAGAAGATCCGCGCGGCAAGCAACATCACGCTTAGTTGCACCAGGAGATGTACGACGGCGTCGTGCGACAACCTACCCATGCGTTCCTCCCTTCTGATATTTACTTGGTTGAACGACCAGCAGATTGCAGGGAAGATCGGCGAGTATGTATTCTGTGTCGTGCGGGAAGATCCTGTCGAGGAACGAGAATTTTCTGGGTGGTGCGCCAATCACGAGAAGGTCCGCATTCTTTCGTTGCGCAAACCGGGGCAGCTCGAAACCGGATTTTCCTGAAACGGTCTTTATGTTGATGCGAACCCCATCGTGCGGGATCTGCCTCATGATCTCTTCTACTTTTTCGATCTCATTCTTTACCAGGCCTTGTCGCACGTCGTCGTATTCTTCTTCTGTATGCTGATCGGCAGCAGCCATTGTGAGGCCATATAACTTTACTTCACGCACAATGTGTACCCAGGCGCTGTTGTCGTTCGGCACAAACCTGCATGCGGTCGATATCGCTTCGTCGATGTAGCTGCTGTCTTCGGCGCTTACGACAACGTTTTTGTAAGGCCTGACGTCGGTAGATGGATTGATGATCGTGAGCACGGAACAACCTGCCTTACGTAACACTTTTCGTGCTATGGTGCCCACGTAGTATTGAACAAGGTTTTCTTTTTTGAGCGCTCCTGTCACCAATAGGTCCACATGATTTTTCTTACACGAGTCTAGTATCACGTCAACGGGATCGCCCGATCCCCAGATAACCGACACGCGATCGCGAAGCAGGCTGCATTTCTCCATCATCGAATTCATTCGTTGCTCGGCGTCGGTTGTACGTTGGCCAACATGAATGAGCAACACCTCGGCTTGGAGGAGTTTTGCGAGGCGAACCGTCTCCAGGAGCATAGCTTCGGAAGTTGGGGAGAAGGCCACACCCACCGCAATCTTATGAAATACGATGCTCACGCCGCCTAAATTAGTATTTTTGGAGAGCACCCATTGCATGAAACCCTTTTTACGGAACCTTATTCTCGGTAAGGACAGGTATATCGAGGATTACTCACATTATCGTCGTGCTCTCTTGCTCGGATATTTCGAGCTGCTAACGATTGGGATCGCTGTTTTCTATTTTTTCTTCAATCTTTCCCGTGGAATACAGTCCGGCAACACTTCATACATCACGATCA
The DNA here is from genome assembly GCA_964490505.1 of uncultured Ohtaekwangia sp. Taxonomy (GTDB): domain Bacteria; phylum Bacteroidota; class Bacteroidia; order Cytophagales; family Cyclobacteriaceae; genus ELB16-189. The sequence continues at coordinate 524,901 of CAZBCP010000013.1, forward strand.
TTGGTGTGTCGCTCGTTGCGTTATATCTCACAAGGCTCGGTTATTACACCATCGCCACTATCATCCAGGCCATCATGGTGAACTCGGTGGTGTTTTATTACACATGGTTCTACAACGGCGAAGCGAATTATCTCTACTTCATCTCCAACGCCCTTGCGGCTATCGTGCTGTTGGGTTATAACAATCGCTGGGTGGCGTTTGGCATCATCATTTTAACCGGAACTCTTTTCCTGATCTCATACACAGGCGTATTTGGGTATTATCCGAAGCAGCATGGCGTGTACCTGCTGTTCAATTACATCTTTGTGTTCTCTATCTGCGTGCTGATACTATTTTATACTCTTCGATTGCATCATCACGCCGAACGGATCACCCAGGCAAAGAATGCACAGCTTCGCAAGGCCAATGCAGAGCTCGACCGCTTTGTGTACAGTGCTTCGCACGACCTTCGTGCACCGTTGAGTTCGCTACTCGGGTTGATCGAGCTGGCACGAAAGACCGACAACAAAGAAGAACTCGAGAATTACCTGTCGATGATGAAAGGACGTATTCATCATCTCGACGATTTCATTAAAGAGATCATAGACTACTCCCGCAACGAAAGACTGGAAGTTGTACGCAAGCCGGTGAACCTTCATCAACTCGTCGAAGAAACAACGGTTAACATCAAACATCTCGAAGGTGCCGACCAGATCGATATCCAGAATGAGGTTCCAAAGAACATGGTGCTGCCGAGCGATGCCATGCGACTGAAGATCGTTCTGAACAACCTGATGAACAACGCCATCAAGTATCACGATCATAATAAGGAGAGCAAATACATCCGGATCTCGGTGGCCTCCACAATTCACGGCACCAATTTTTCGGTGTGCGACAACGGCATGGGCATCTCCCCCGAACACCACGACAAGGTTTTCAACATGTTCTACCGGGCATCGGACAAATCGAAGGGCTCGGGACTGGGACTATATATTGTGAAGGAAAGTCTCGGGCAACTTGGAGGCTCCGTGACATTGAAATCGGCGCTGGGCGAGGGATCAACGTTTACAGTCGTGCTTCCCGGTTAGGTGGTGCTGGGTGCGGATCGAAGCCAGGTTATGATAACCGGTAGACCAAGGACAAACCGAGTGGCTTCGATACTGGTTAACTGGGTCCTACGATATTTCCGAGTTCGATCGGTTATGACAACTTAATGCTATCGGTTCCCGGCACCTGCCTACCGGCAGGCAGGCCTCGCACCCACCCAGAAGAATATTATATTTGTGGCCCTATGGCTCAGCAGAACGACAATTTTTTACCTAAAGTGATCTCCCATGCAAAAGAGTATGGGTTCATCTTTCCTTCAAGCGAGATCTACGACGGACTCAGTGCAGTATATGATTACGGTCAGAACGGCGCGGAACTTAAGAACAATATAAAAGAGTACTGGTGGAAGTTCATGACCCAGCTTCACGACAACATTGTCGGGATCGATGCGGCTATCTTCATGCACCCAACCACGTGGAAAGCTTCCGGTCACGTCGACGCCTTCAACGACCCGATGATCGACAATAAAGACTCCAAGAAAAGACGCCGTGCCGATCAACTGATCGAAGTCGCCGTCGAAAAGATGGAGGATAAGATCGAAAAGGAAGTTGAGAAGGCTGCAAAAAAATTCGGAGAGTCGTTCAACAGAGAGACTTTCGTTACCACCAACGCTCGCGTTCTCGAATATCAAAAGAAGATCGACGACACCAACGCACGTTTGAAAGATGCTATGGCGAAGTCCGACATGGCTGCGCTCAAGCAGATCATCGTCGACCTGGAGATCACAGACGAAGATTCAGGCACCAAGAACTGGACCGATGTACGCCAGTTCAATTTGATGTTCTCTACCGAGATGGGATCGGTAGCCGACGACACTAATAAAATATACCTCAGGCCCGAAACAGCGCAGGGTATCTTCGTAAACTTTTTGAACGTGCAGAAAACGGGAAGGATGAAAGTTCCCTTCGGTATCGCACAGATCGGTAAAGCATTCCGTAACGAGATCGTTGCCCGCCAGTTCATTTTCCGCATGCGCGAGTTCGAGCAAATGGAGATGCAATTCTTCATCAAGCCAGGCGAAGAAATGAAGTGGTACGAACACTGGAAAGAAAAACGAATGAAGTGGCACAAGGCCCTCGGCCTCGGCGACGATAATTATCGTTTCCACGACCACCTCAACCTCGCGCACTACGCCAATGCGGCCTGCGATATCCAGTTCAACTTCCCCATGGGTTTCAGGGAACTTGAAGGCATTCACTCACGCACTGATTTCGATTTGAAGAACCACGAAAAATATTCGGGCAAAAAGCTTCAATATTTCGACAACGAAACGAACCAGAGTTATATCCCTTACGTGATCGAAACATCGATCGGGCTGGACCGTATGTTCCTCGCAACGCTGTCGCGTTCATATAAAGAAGAGAAACTGGAGAACGGTGAGGAGCGCGTCGTTTTGTCAATTCCTCCGCAGCTCGCCCCCAATAAAGTCGCCGTGCTGCCGTTAGTAAAGAAAGACGGTCTCCCCGAAAAGGCGGAGGCTATTTTGAATGATCTAAAACTCGATTTCCGCTGTTACTTCGAAGATAAGGACACCATTGGGAAGCGCTATCGACGCATGGATGCAATCGGAACGCCGTTCTGTGTGACTATCGATCACCAGACTTTACAGGACGACACCGTAACGATCCGCCATCGCGACAGCATGAAGCAAGACAGGATAAAGATCGGTGAAATAAAGCCGACTTTGGAGAAAGCGTGTTCGATCAAGAGCTTGCTCTCGACTATCTGACCTATACACTACTTGGAGTTCATTTACGGGTTCATTTTTATGCTAGGATTCCTGGTAGTGGTTTCCTATGTCGAAAACTTTCAGAAATTCAACAGGCTTATTTTTCCTTTACCCGACGCGGTAAAGAAGTACCTCGTTCAATATTATCCTTTCTATAAACGACTCTCATTCCGCAGGAAGCGAAAGTTCGAGGTGCGCATGAAACGATTCCTGAATTCGTTCGACTATGAGCTTCGGGGCAACATGAGATTTACTCCGGAAGTGCAGGCCGTTCTCGGGGGCGCGGCGACGAGGATCTCGTTGAATCTTCCTGAAGAGTGTTTCGATTTTTTTAACACCATCGTTCTTTATCCCGACTTCTATCATTCCAATGTTACCGATAGAGATCATAAAGGTGAAGTGAATCCAACACGGCGTACGATCGTTTTTTCGTGGAAGGGAATTACTGAAAGCTTTAATCGCGGCGACCAGGGTTTGAATTTATTGATGCATGAATATGCGCATGCGTTGTATTTTGAACATAAGCTGATGCACGAGGAGTACGAGATCTTTAATGAAGAAGCATTTAACCGAGTGATGGGACAGGCAGAGATTGAGATCGAAAGGGTGAAGGCAGGCACAAATCATTTTTTACGACACTATGCGGCTACGAACGTCGAAGAATTTTTTGCTGTGGCGGTTGAGAATTTTTTTGAACGATCGATTCAGTTCAAGAAAGAGCTGCCTGAGTTGTATGGGACCCTTGTTTTGTTATTGAGACAGGATCCTGCGAAAGATTAACTGGTTTCTAGTCTCTAGTTTCTAGTTTGAGTTGACTAATTTCGTGACTAACTAGAAACTAGAAACTTGAATTGGTCCACCCTCCTTTCTTCCCAACGACAAAATCAGAAACCTGGTCCCGAAGGCCAATCAAGATCTTCTTTCGAACAGGATTTTGATAGGATCGTTTTCTCTCATCCCTTTCGAAAGCTGCAGGATAAAACACAGGTACATCCCCTTCCGGAGCACGACTTCGTTCACACACGCCTGACGCATAGCCTGGAAGTTTCGAGTGTCGGTCGTTCATTGGGAAAACGTGCCGGCGAGGTCATCATGGAACGACATCCTGACCTCAACAAAAACTTCTCTTCGTTCGATATCGGCGCGATCACCGCAGCGGCAGCCCTCGCGCACGACCTGGGTAATCCCCCGTTCGGCCATGCGGGCGAAGCGGCGATCTCTTACTATTTCTCGAAAAAAGAACTGTGGAGCTCGGTAACGGCAGAAGAGATGTCGGACCTCCGTCAGTTCGAAGGTAATGCCCAGGGATTTCGTTTGCTCAACCGGAAAGATTATGGCTTGCGATTGACGTATGCGACGCTTGGTGCATTCACGAAATACCCATGTCACTCTGCTTCGAAAGGACGTGACAAGAAAAAGCGGAGTCAGAAGAAGTTCGGGTACTTTCAAACCGAAAAGGAAGTATTCACAGAGGTTGCAGAGAATCTTGGCCTGATCAAGTTTGGTGATGGTATCTGGTGTCGACATCCATTGGCCTTTTTAGTGGAAGCGGCCGATGACATTTGTTATAACATCATCGATCTCGAAGATGCGTGCCGACTTAATCTTGTCACGTATAATGAACTCCTGGAACTGCTTGCGCCGATCCTTGGCGATAAGCTCAACAAGGAGAAGCTTGATACGATGCATGGATTGAATGCGAAGTTGGGATTGCTTCGGGCACTCACGATCGGGGAGTTGATCGAAGCTTGCGCACAGGTATTTGTCGATAACGAAAAGCAAATTCTAGATGCGTCTTTCGATCGGGCGTTGACGGACGATTGTAAGTTCAAAGAAGCGCTGAACACAATAAGTAAAGTTTCGGTCGACAAGATATATCACACACATTCGGTTGTAGAGATAGAAGCGGCCGGTCATGAGATCCTTCCAGCGCTTGTGGAAGATTTTATCCAGGCGGCTGAGAACGTTACATCTAATAACAGCAGGAAGTATCAGAATATGGCGCTGCTGTTCCCCGAAGAGATACGGCTGTCGATAGCGGCAGCGGATAGCAAGTACAAGATCCTAAGAGAAGTGATCGATTTTGTATCGGGATTAACGGACCGACATGCGTTGGGGCTGTATAGGAAGATCAAAGGGATTTCCTTTTAGGGCTTCTGGGTGCTTGGTGCTAGGTGCGAGGAGCCGATAACAGGAGGTTGTCATAATCTTAGGAACTCGGAGAAACCGGAGGACCAACTTAACCGGCATCGAAACCACCTGGTTTCTCCATGGTCTACCGATCATATAAACTTCATCCCCTCCGCACCCAGCACCTAGCACCTAGCACCTTGTTTTTGCGTAGTTTCAAGAATGCAAAAAGTTTACGATGCTATCGTAGTCGGTTCGGGTATCTCGGGCGGCTTCGCCGCCAAGGAGCTCTGTGAAAAAGGTCTTAAGGTGCTCATGCTAGAGCGTGGAGGTCCCATGGTACATCCAAATTACCCTACTTCATTGTTCAATCCGTGGGACTTCGAACATCGCGGCCGCCTTACACCTGAAGAGCGTGAGAAATATCACATTCAAGCCCGTCACTATTCGATAAGTGAAGAGACAAAACATTTTTATATCAACGACGTCGAGAATCCATACTCCGAAACAAAACGGTTTGATTGGATACGGGCGAATACTGTTGGCGGCCGTTCGTTGCTATGGGCGAGAGTCTGCCTTCGTTGGAGCGACCTCGACTTCGAAGCGAATGCGAAAGACGGGCACGGTATCGATTGGCCCATCCGTTACAAAGACATCGCCCCGTGGTACGATTATGTTGAGAAGTTCATAGGTGTAAGTGGACAAGCCGAAGGTATTCCACAATTGCCCGACAGTATCTTTCAGCCTCCGATGGAGATGTCGTGCGTTGAAAAAGATTTCCGCGATAAAGTAAAAGGCAAGTTTCCCGATGTTCATGTTACGATAGGTCGCACGGCCAACCTCACACAGCCGGTGAAAGGCAGGGGACAATGTCAGTTCAGGAATCTTTGTTCACGCGGATGTCCTTATGGCGGATACTTCAGCACCAATGCCAGTACGCTACCGGCTGCTTTCGAAACTGGAAACTTTGAGCTTCGCCCCAACGCAATTGTGAACCGGGTGATCTACGATGAGCAGAAGGGCAAGGCAACTGGTGTTGAGTTCATAGATGCGCAGACGAACAAAACAGAAGAAGTTTTTGCGAAGCTGATATTTCTTAATGCGTCGACTCTCGGAACTGCATTTATATTGTTGAACTCGACATCCAATCGTTTTCCGAACGGTCTTGGTAATGGTAGCGATCAGGTTGGTCGTAACATCATGGACCATCATAAGGGTGCAGGTGCCAACGCAACAGTAGAAGGGTTCGAAGATCAGTATCACTCCGGACGACGACCCACGGGTATTTATATTCCACGCTTTAGAAACATCAAAGAAAAGCGAAACGATTATGTTCGTGGCTTCGGATACCAGGGCGGTGGACAAAGAGGCGGATGGAGGGCAATTATGAATGGTGAGAAGCTGGGAGCTGAGCTGAAGCAAGCGGCAACGACTCCAGGGCCATGGGGAATTAACCTCGGCGCTTTTGGCGAATGCCTTCCTTATGCAGACAACAGGGTTACTTTAAATAAAGACGTGAAAGATATCTACGGGCGGCCGTCTCTAACGATGAACGTAGAATTCAAAGAGAATGAAAAGGCCATGCATAAAGATGCGATGAATGCAGCGGCAGAGTTGCTCGAAGCATGTGGTTACAAGGATGTTAAGCCCTATGCAGAAATCTCTTATCCGGGAAATGCCAATCACGAGATGGGTTCCGCGAGAATGGGCAAAGATCCAAAGACATCGGTGCTCAATGGATTTAACCAGATGCATGAAGTGAAGAACGTTTTCATTACCGACGGATCATTCATGACATCATCGAATTGTGTGAATCCTTCGTTAACTTATATGGCCATGACGGCACGTGCGTGTGATTATGCGGTGAAGGAGTTCAATAAAGGGAATATATGAGATTGGTCATTGGCTGCTGGTTATTGGTCATTGGATGTTTTTCTGCCGAAGCTCAGAAATTTAAGATCATTGAAAAGCCGTCAGAAAAAAAGATAGATGTCTACTATGGAAGGAAGCACATCACGTCTTTCATTTACTATGATTCTTTATTCAAGACGGCCTATTACCCGATATCAACACTAAGTGGAACTCACATAACCCGTGAGTATCCATACGTAAAGAAGCCAGGCGAACGTACCGATCATCCGCATCATGTGGGATTATTCTTCGCTCATGAGTCTGTAAATGGTCATGATTTCTGGAATATGAGTACTGCGATCGCTCCGGATAAGAGGATCAACTACGGGACAGAGGTTTACAAGGGCGCTAAAGTCGGAAAGAACCAGATAATTTCTACCGCTACATGGAGGGCCAACGATAAAGAAGACCTGCTTCACGAAAAGACCATCGTAAAATTTTCTGCTTCGCGTGCCGACCTGATCATTGATCGCCAAACGATCCTGACTGCGATCACAGATGTTACTTTTATCGATAAAAAAGACGCCCTCATGGGCCTCCGTGTGGCAAGAGAACTCGAGCTTCCGGTAGAAGCAAACGACCGTTTCATTTTACCCGATGGATCAGAGTCCGAGCCAATGGAAAACGACGTCACTAAAGTTACCGGCAACTATAAAAATAGCGAGAGCGTGATCGGCGTCGAAGTTTGGGGCAAGAAAGCCAACTGGGTTTGCCTCGACGGAAAGATCAACAACAAAGACATTTCCATTGCAATAATCGACCATCCTGAAAATATCGACTATCCTTCCTATTGGCACGCCCGCGGATACGGGCTGTTCGCCGTAAATCCTCTCGGCAAAGAAGTCTTCACAGAAGGCAAAGCTACATTGAACCTCTCATTAAAAAAGGGAGAAACCGCGACTTTTCGGTACCGCATCGTGATCCGCGAAGGCGGTAAATTAACACCGGCAGAACTCAATCAATACCTCAAGAGTTTTTCAGAAAATAAGTAGTTTTGGGCCCTTATGTGGGAAAGAATAGCTGACGGCATCATCCGCTTGCGTGTTTATCTCTTCGCAGGTATCACCCTCATTACCTTATTGATGGGATACTTTGCAACCAAAGTGGAGATGAGCTACGACTTGCCCCGCACCGTGCCTCTCGACGATCCCGAGATGATCTTCTACCAGCAGTTCAAACAACAGTTCGGTGAAGACGGCAACCTCATCGCTGTGGCGATCAAGGATAGCGCGTTATACCAGCTCAAAAATTTCCAGCGCTACAAGCAGTTCACCAACGAAGTTCGTTCTATCGAAGGGATCCAGGAGGCATTGTCATTGCCCCTCGCAAAGATAGCCGTCAAGGATACTGTTAATAAGAAGTTCGTTCCGATATCACTCTTCCCCGAGACAATCAATTCGCAAGAAGAGCTCGATAGTCTTCTCCAGGTTGCAAACAATCAGATCTTCCAGATCAATCAACTATCGAACACAAAGAATGGCGCCACGCGATTGATCGCGCCGATGCGGAAAGACTACGCAAACTCCGCAAAACGCATTGGCGTTGTCGATAAGCTTAGAGCTTATGGAGACCAGTTCACTAAAGACACCGGCATCGAATTGCATTATGCTGGACTGCCTTTCGTAAGGACCGTAATGGCTACGCAAGTGAAGGCCGAGCTCTCGATGTTCCTCTACCTGTCTGCGATCGTCACAGGTTTGATCATGCTCTTGTTCTTCCGGTCCGTTCGTGCTGTGATCTTCTCTATGATCATGATCGGCGTGATGGTTATTTGGGTGATGGGTACCATCACGATACTCGGTTACAAGATCAGCTTGCTCAGCGGATTGATCCCACCCGTTATCGTTACTATCGGCATCACGAATGCCATCTATTTATTGAATAAGTATCACCTCGAATTCGTAAAGAGAAAAGATAAGACCGAGGCCATTCGCGCTGTTGTATTGAAAATGGGTCTGGCAACATTTCTCACCAACCTTACCGTGGCCATCGGTTTTCTCACCCTTCTCTCTACCGACATCATGGTGCTTCGCGAGTTCGGTATCGTCGCTGGTCTGAATATCATCGCGTTGTTCATCGTTACACTTGTAATGATACCCGGCATGTTGTCGTGGATGCCGGAGCCAAACAAAAAGCATTTAAGACATCTTGATTTCAAACTGCTGGGTGGTTTTGTGAAACTGGTAGACCTGATGGTACACCGCCACCGCGCCTACATCTACATTGCTACATTGATCATCACCGTTCTATCGGTCATCGGTATCTCAAAACTTTACTCGGTGTCGTACATGGTCGACGATATTCCCGAAGACAGTCCATTGAAACGAGACCTGAAATTCATCGAAGAGAACTTCAGTGGATTTATGCCACTCGAGATGGTGATCGACATCCAGGCGAGACGAAAGAAGCCGCTGCAAGATCTCAAGATCATGCGTGCTGTCGATAACTTCGAACAATCACTCGACTCAATAACCGTCACATCAACACCGATATCTGTTGTTAGCCTGGTGAAGACAGCCAAGCAGGCTTATCACAACAACAACCCGAACAGATATCAGCTTCCTACATCGACAACCGATGCTGCATTCGTGTTGCAATATTTGAAAGGACAGAACGATGCCAGCGGATTATTCAAATCGTTCATCGATTCGTCGTATACCAAAATGAGGATCTCCCTCCAAATGGCCGACATCGGTTCGCGGAAAATGGACTCGCTGATCCATGACGTGATCACGCCAAAGACAGAACATTTGAAGGCAGAGCTCAAGAGTAACCTTAAAGGCCCTACCGATAGCGTGAGCGTTACGATCACGGGCTCATCGAAGATCTTCATCAAAGGAAGCAAGAACCTCATCGACAATCTTACCGAGAGCTTGATCCTTGCTTGTATACTGATCACCCTTTCCATGGCATTGTTGTTTGCCAACGCGCGAATGATCCTGATCTCGTTGATCCCCAACCTTATCGCATTAATGATCACAGCTGGGCTGATGGGCTATTTCAATATACCGTTGAAAGCGAGTACCGCTTTGATCTTTAGTATCACGTTCGGTATTTCTGTCGACAACTCTATTCGTTTCCTGGCGAAGTACAGGCAAGAGCTGATGTCGACAGGTTTCTTCGTTCCACGCGCTGTAAGCGAGAGTATTTTGGAAACAGGTAAGAGCATCGTTTATACGTCGATCGTTTTGTTTGCAGGGTTCATCATTTTTGCGTTCTCCGATTTCGGAGGAACTGTTGCACTCGGTCTTCTTACGTCCACCACGCTCATCATCTCAATGTTCACGAACCTCATTCTGCTGCCGGCGCTCATTATGACGTTCGACAAGCCGAAGAGGAAAGTCGATCACCAGCTCATCGACGACATCGATCCGAATTTCTACGGCGAATCGGAAGACGTCGCGATCGATATCACAAAGATTAGAATTCACGATCGGCAGGGATCGGCAGAGTGATTTCTCACGGAAAGCACGGAAAACACAGAAAAATGCATTCAGTGCCCTCCGTGTTTTCCGTGTATTCCGTGAGAGCTTTCTTATCTTTGTCCCTCTTTTTTTGAACATGCAGTATAAGGAACACAAGGAGATGAACTTTGCGGGGATCGCGTCTGAAATCCTCGATTTTTGGAATAAACAAAAGGTTTTTGAACGCTCTGTGGGTAGCCGCGAAGGCGCCCCCGCGTTCACTTTTTACGAAGGTCCTCCCTCTGCCAATGGCACTCCCGGCATCCACCACGTAATGGCACGTACCGTTAAGGATATTTTCTGCCGCTACAAGACCCTCCAGGGCTTCCAGGTAAAACGTAAGGGCGGCTGGGATACGCACGGTCTTCCCGTAGAGCTACAGGTCGAGAAACAACTCGGTATCACAAAAGACGACATCGGTAAGAAGATCTCGATCGAAGAATACAATCAGAAGTGCCGCGAAACGGTAATGATGTATAAAGACCAGTGGGACGACCTCACACTGAAGATGGGCTATTGGGTTGATCTGGATCATCCATACATCACCTACAATAACTCGTACATCGAAACGATCTGGTATATCCTTAAGGAACTACATAAGAAAGGCCTCCTCTACAAGGGTTATACAATTCAACCTTACTCCCCTTCCGATGGTACCGGCTTGAGCTCACACGAGTTAAATCAACCAGGATGTTATAAAGAAGTGAAGGATACCTCCATCGTTGGTCAGTTTAAGGTGATCAAAAACGAAAAATCGAAGTTCCTGTTCGATGGAGACGAAGACGTTTATCTGTTGGCATGGACGACAACACCCTGGACGCTTCCATCGAATACAGCGCTCGTTGTAGGAGAAAAAATTGATTACGTTAAGATCAAAACAAAGAATAAGTACACTGATAAACCTGTCAGTGTAATACTCGCGAAGGATCGCTTATCCGCCTACTTCCCACCCAGCACCGAGCACCTGCCTACCGGACAGGCAGGCCCAGAACCTTTTAAAGGCAAGTTGCTTGTCGGCGTTCAATATGAACAATTAATGCCTTACCTGAAACCTTTATACGATGCTGATAAGGCATTCCGTGTTGTAAGCGGCGACTTCGTAACTACGGAAGATGGTACCGGTATCGTTCACTCTTCGCCCACATTCGGTGCCGACGACTTTAGGGTTTCAAAACAGAACGGCATTCCTCCCATGACCGTCCGCGATGCCGCGGGTAACGAGGTTCCCACGGTTGACAAGAAAGGAAAGTTCATTTCACAGATCGGAGCTAAGCTCGCTGAACGTGTTGCTAAGTATAAGATCAAGACACATAAGAATCTAGGTCCCGATGATTTCTATGTGAAGAACTACACCGACGAAGACGAATCGAACCCTGATTATAAGAACACCGATGTTATTATCTCTATTATTCTCAAAGAAGAGAACAAGGCATTCGATGTAAGAAAATACGAGCACACCTATCCGCACTCATGGCGTACCGACAAGCCCGTGTTGTATTATCCTCTCGATGCGTGGTTCATTAAAACAACTGCGTTGAAAGACAGGATGGTTGAGCTTAATAAGACCATCAATTGGAAACCGGAATCTACCGGTACGGGCCGCTTCGGCAACTGGTTGGAAAATCTTGTTGACTGGAACTTGTCGCGTTCACGTTTTTGGGGAACGCCGCTGCCCATCTGGAGAACGAAAGACGGTTCGGAGGAGATATGTATTGGGTCGGTTGCCGACCTGAAAGCGGAAGTTGAGAAAGCGACGAAAGCAGGTATCAAAAATCCCACGGACATCGACAACCTCGATCTTCATCGACCTTTTGTTGACGAAGTCGTGCTCGTTAGTAAATCAGGTCAGCCGATGTATCGCGAGCCGGATCTCATCGATGTGTGGTTCGACTCTGGTGCAATGCCTTATGCGCAATGGCATTATCCTTTTGAAAACAAGGAGATATTCAAAAACAGTTTCCCTGCAGATTATATCGCGGAGGGCGTCGATCAAACCCGCGGCTGGTTCTTTACACTTCATGCGATCGCAGTAATGCTGTTCGATAGCGTTGCATTCAAGAACGTTATCTCCAATGGTCTCGTGCTCGATAAAGACGGGAACAAGATGTCGAAGCGTAAGGGAAACGTCGTGAACCCATTCGAAGCGCTCGCTAAATATGGACCCGATGTTATTCGCTGGTACATGATCGAAAACGCTCCGCCGTGGGACAACCTGAAGTTCGACGAAGACGGCGTGAAGGAAACTCAACGTCGTTTCTTTGGTACTTTATTGAACACATACTCTTTCTTCGCGCTGTACGCGAATATCGATAAATACCAGTTCTCGAAAAGTCAGCAAAGTACACCACTCGATAAATGGATCATCTCGAAGCTTCAGTCGCTCATAGAAGAAGTAACTGCAGCGTATGATGACTATGAACCAACGAAAGCAGCGCGAGCCGTTCAGGATTTTGTTAACGATCATCTTTCGAACTGGTATGTTCGCCTCAACCGTAAACGTTATTGGGTCGGCAAGATGTCGGACGACAAGGCTGCGGCCTACGCGACATTGTACGAGTGTATTGTAACGATCAGCCAGTTGATGGCTCCAGTGGCTCCGTTCTTCAGCGAGTGGATATACAAGAACCTGACGGACAAAGACTCGGTTCACCTCTCGAATTTTCCGAAAGCAAATTCGAACGCAATAGATAAGGATCTCGAGCAGTCAATGGAATACGCGCAAAAGATCTGTTCTCTTGTTCACTCGATCCGGAAGAATGCAAAGGTGAAGGTGAGAACTCCGTTGAACAAAGTTCTTCTTCCTGTGCTCGACGATCAGTTCAAGCGTCGCGTGAAGTTGGTGGAGGACATTATCTGCGCCGAAGTAAACGTGAAGTCGATAGAATATATCGACGATACATCCGACCTGTTAGTTAAGAAGGTGAAGCCCAACTTCGCTAAGCTGGGTAAAAAATACGGTCCAAAAATGAAGGAGGTTACAGCTGTGATCAATGCCTTCAGTAAAGCCGATATTGCTGCTATCGAAAAAACAGGCACTCTTTCGCGCGACGGTTTTGAGCTTGTTCTCGAGGATGTTTTAATTTCATCGGAAGATGTTCCGGGATGGGCGGTAGCTTCTGAAAACGGAGTTACCGTAGCTTTGGATATCAGTGTAACGGAGGAATTGAAAAAAGAGGGGATTGCACGCGATTTCGTTAACAGGATCCAGAACCTGAGAAAAGAAATGGGCCTCGAAGTGCTCGACAAGATCGGTATAGAAGTTGAAAAAGACGGCGAGGCAGTGACGTCGGCGCTCACCCAATTTAAGGAATACATTAGCACGGAAACTCAGGCGCTCAGTTTTGAGTTAAAGGAGAAATTGTCGGACGCTACAGAAATTGATATGGACGATTTCAGCCTGAACGTGAAGATTAGTAAAATTAGAGAATGAAAATTGCCAAGTTCTTTCTTATAGCCCTTGCTGTTATAATTATCGATCAGACCAGCAAACTGCTTGTCTGGAAGTATATGCACATCCACCAGGAGGTAAATGTGCTTGGTGATTGGTTTCGCCTGCATTATTTGCTTAATCCTGGTATGGCATTCGGTATTCGCTGGCAGAGCGAGTTCGGCAAAATGGCGCTCACGCTTTTCCGTATCGCTGCCATGTTCGGTATCGGCTATTATCTCTACAGGATGATCCTGAAGGGAGCTCATCGCGGATTCTTGATCAGCATGGCGTTGATCCTTGGTGGTGCGATAGGTAATGTTATCGACAGTACTTTTTATGGCGTGTTGTTGAACAATGCGCCGCTCGATTCTCCTTACAAGTGGTTCCACGGCCAGGTTATTGATATGTTGTTCTTCCCCATTTTCGATTTTTATTGGCCCTCATGGGTGCCGATCTGGGGTGGTGACAATTTTGTGTTCTTCAGCCCCGTGTTCAACATTGCCGACTCCTCGATATTTGTCGGTGTTGTAAGCATACTGATCTTCCAACGGAGATTTTTTCGTGAGAAAGATGAGGTAGAGGTGACCCAAATGACTACCGAAACTGTTGTTTCTATCGAAACCACCTCCATCGAAACTACGGAGACGACAAAGGAAGAAGAAAAGATCTGACATGGCCGAAAATCTCATCATCTCAGTTTCAACAGAAAAAAAGGATCGTTACGAAGTTCTCGTTCCACAGATCGCTTCGCTGGTGGAGGGTGAGAAAGATGCTATTGCAAACCTGTCGAACATCACCGCGGCCTTGCGGCAGACGATGGGATTTTTTTGGGTCGGATTTTATTTAGTGAAAGATGATCAGCTTGTGCTCGGTCCGTTCCAGGGTCCGATTGCATGTACCAGGATAAACTTCGGCAAAGGTGTATGTGGTACGAGCTGGAAAGAGAAACGAACTATACTGGTCCCGGATGTTGATCAATTTCCGGGTCATATCGCCTGCAGCTCCGATTCGAAGTCGGAAATTGTTCTTCCCGCTTTCAAAAATGATGAAGTCAAACTGATCCTCGATGTCGACAGCGATAAGCTGGATGATTTCGACGAGGTCGATGCTCTTTATCTCGAAAAGGTGATGAGGATTGTTGAAAGTTTTATTTAATCATCAGGTTTTCCATGTAGTCATGGCATCACTAAGTCATGCCATGACTTATTTTCGTTAACTTAGTAAGTATGCGAATACTTACTGTTCTTCCCCTTTTTTTGATTGTTTTCGCAGCCCAAGCGCAGCTTGGGTCAAAAGCAAATCAATCAAAACAGTCCAATCAAATTGCCGGCCTCTGGCAAAATAACCAGTTCGGTTACCAGATGTCCCTCATGCTGAATCCCGACGGCTCCGGCGAATTTGACGGCGACATGATCAAGTATTCTGTAAAAGGAAACGTACTGTCGCTAACCACACCCAACGAAACAAACAATTATAACTATGTACTCAACGGCAACTCGCTTACCGTTTCCGGCGGCGACCTGGACCAGGCAATAACGTTTACAAGATCAGGAAGCAATGCAAACGAGACTGTCGCAGCGCAGCCCGCTTCTACGCCTGCAGGAATCGACAAGGCGATCGTTGGCGCATGGAATGGTAACGGGGAGAGCATGGAATTCAAGCCAGACGGCACGTGCCTTTATGCAAATAATGTCTTCAAGTACACTGCCGGCGGTGGCCAGATCACACTCACAACGCCACAGGGAACAACAGTGATTCCATATACGATCAAAGGAGCGCAGCTCGTGATCAACGTGAACGGACAGGATTATGTCTACAACAAAGGCAACGCCCAGGCTGCGAACAAACAACCGGTTTCAACTGGACAAAAATCCGTTCCACCAGAGCTTGCCGGTAATTGGTGCGTGATGAGATCCACCAGCACCAACAGCGGTGGGTCATTTTCCAGTGAGTGCATCACCTTAAACCCCGATGGCACATACATCTATTCTTCCGAAAGCTCCATGAGTGTGAACACACCCGACCTCGCAGGCGGTACCAGTTCGCAGGGCGGCGATCGCGGCACATGGTGGATGGAAGGTGAAAGATTTTTTTATAATTCACCTACATACGGAACGGGTTCTTATCGACTCGAAAAAAGAAATCATCCAAAAAATACAAGCGACCCCATGATCGTGCTCGACGGCAAAGCCTACGTAACCACGAAGCTTAAAGCGCCGTGGAGGTAATTAATTAACTTGTGACATGGTCCGGCTTGTAATCATCGCGCTTTTTGGTCTCGTCGTTCTCTCCCCGGGAACTTCATTCGCTCAAAATCCACAGGAAAAATATGCGCTGGTCATTGGTGTAAAAACATACCAGTTCGTTCAGCCTCTCCAGAACTCATTGAATGATGCCAAAGATCTTTCCGGCCTTCTAAAGAAGAAAGGATTCCAGGTTATCGAGCTCTACGATCCAAAGACAAAACGCGACATGCAGGATGCCGTGAGAAAATATTTCGGATTGCTGCAAGGCAAAGACAATGTTGCGGGCATGGTGTTTTATTCCGGCCATGGAATGCAGGTCGATGGTATTAATTATCTCATTCCAACAACAGCCAATCCACAGATCAAAGCCGACCTCGAAGACCAGTGCCTGAGTATGGAGTATGTGATGAAGGCTATCGAAGAAGCCGGCAATGGTCTCAACATCTTTGTACTCGATGCCTGTCGTAACAATCCATTCCGCAGCTTCAGTCGTTCTGCAGAAAAAGGTCTAAGCATGGTGAATGCTCCTCGCGGATCTTACATCGTTTATGCTACGAAGCCCGGTTCGGTTGCGTCCGATGGCACAGGCCGCAATGGCCTTTTTACCTCGAAGCTTTTGAAACACATAGATGAAGAAGGCTTGAAGTTTGAAGAGGTCTTCAAGCGCGTTGCTGCCGATGTTGCCAATGAATCGGGCGATGCCCAACGGCCCTGGATCTCTTCCGATTACACAGGAGATTTTTATTTCTCTCCTGGAGATGGAAAAGCTCCAGAACCAGTGGTTGTAAAAAAAGAGGAGCCAAAGAAAAAGGATGAACCAAAAAACAACGGATCAATCCTGGGCAAAGATATTGACACCGATAAAGAACCGCTTTCAACCAACACACCAACAGTCAACAACTCCCTCACAGGCGTATGGCAGAATACGCAGTTCGGTTCAGCGATCACTCTTTATCTGAATGAAGATGGTTCCGGTGAATTCAATGGTGAGCTCATCAAATATTCAGTAAAGGGAAACAAATTCACCATGAGCAGCTCTGTTGAAACGACCGTCTACAATTTCAAACAACAGGGCAACAAGATTACTTTCAGCGGCGGGGACCTACAGCAACCGCTGGAGTTCATAAAGTATAGCGATGGCGGTTCCGTGAACGACGCCGTGAACAATCCGCAGATGCAGCCATCAGCAACTTACGGAGTCGATAACAACCTGGTCGGCACCTGGTCTAACATCAGCGAGACCGTAGAATTCCAGGCAAACGGACAGGCGGTTTATGGCGGAATTGCATATCCCTACCAGGCAGTAAATGGAGTGATTACCATGTCGACGCAAGGTGGAGCGCTTTCATTTTATTATGTGGTGCAAGGCACGAAGCTCACACTCACCATCAACGGGCTTCAGTATTATTACAACAAGGTGCGATAGCGCGCCAGTCTCTTTCTCAATTCCTTTCCTACCGTAGTTCTCGCCTGGCCATTGTCGTTGTTCGTGAGTATGATAACGCAATCGCCGTTGTCGACAAATCGCATCAACAGGTTGCGATAGCCGGGCCAGCTGCCGGTATGGCGTGTGATCTTGCCATTGAGAGAGTCGTTCTCGAGAAACCAACCGAACCCATAGTTGTGCAAGCTGTCGTTATTCAGCTTACCCGATGTGAATGCTTCTTCGAGCGTTGCCTTGCTGACAAGCTTGTCGGTGTACAATGCCTTATTCCATTTGAAGAGATCGGTTGTCGTTGAGTTAACAACTCCATCGCCTTCAATGCCGTCGAGCGTAATAACATAGAAATATTCTTTCAGACTGTCAGGTAGAACATATTTCTTGAGGCTGTCGGAATAAACGAAGCCATAGGCATAGTTATCGATCTTTTCACCGGAACGACGAGTGTTGTATACACGCGTGTGTTCCATCTCGAGGGGGACAAAAATTCTCTCTGTCGTAAATTCAGCAAAAGGTTTACCGGACACGCGCGAGACGATCGTGGCAAGCATGGCATAAGCTGTGTTGCTGTATTCCCACTTTTCGCCGGGTTTAAAGATCAGTGCGGGTTTTTGACTGGCGAATGATCTCATCAGGTCTTCATTGAAGGCGATCTTCTTCACATCCCACCCGTCGGCCATCATCACGTCGCCATAATCGGCAATGCCAGATGTATGCGTAAGGAAATGCCTGATGGTTATCCCTTCGTATGGAAGCTCGGGCAAATATTTTCTGACGTCATCATCGTAGCTCAGCTTGCCCTCCTCTTTCAGCATCATGATGCTCATGGCTGTGAATGCTTTCGAGACCGAAGCGAGGTCGAACATGGAGGAGTCGTTCAGCATCTCGTTTGTATAGTAGTTCGAAGGACCGAAGCTCTTTTGATAAATAATTTCTCCTTTCTGCGCCACGAGAACATTGCCGTTAAATCGGGCCGTGTCGACTACGGAATTCATGACGGAATCGATTGAGGCGATCAGCGGGTTCGCCGATTCTTTTGGAGCTGAACAAGCAGCAAAAAGTATTGCCACAATGGGAAGGATGTATTTCATAACTACAATTTATGTAAATTCAGTTCTCAATCCCGGATATATGGAAACACAACTTAGTCGTCGCAATTGGTTTAAATCAACTTTTGCAATGAGTGCAGGTCTCGCACTTTCGGGCCTGCCTACCGCGCAGGCAGGTTCGCTGGCGAGTCGGATGGAGGCAGCTCCGATGAGTCGCGCCGAGCGAGAATATTTTGCCATGAAGGCCACCGGTGCCAAGGTGAGACTCAACTCCAACGAGAATCCCTACGGCCCTTCAAAGAAGGCTAAGGAGGCGGTCGTGAACATCCTCGGCGAAGCCAACCGCTACCAGTTCGACACGCAGGAAGTGCTCCGCAAAAAGATCGCAGAACGCGAAAATATAGACCCGTCGTATATCCTCTTTGGATCCGGCTCCGGCGAGATCCTTTGTCTCGTGGGCGCAGCCTACGGCCTCGGCGGTGGCAGTGTGCTGTCCAGCTATCCAACATTCCCCCTCCTTATGAACTATGCGGAGGGCGTGAACGCACGATGGGATAGGGTGGACCTGAACGAAAAACTTGAATTCGACTACAGCAAAATGCTGTCTGCAATAAAGAGCGACACGAAAGTGATCTTCACTTGCAATCCGAATAACCCGACCGGCACGTTTGTAGATCCAGGCAAAGTAAGAGCCTTCACAGAAGAAGCTTCGAAAAAAGCTTTGGTCTATTCCGACGAAGCTTACCTCGAGTTCCTGGGACCTGTCGAAAAGAATTCAATGATCGACCTTGTGAGAAAAGGATCGAACGTTGTTGTATCGAGAACATTCTCGAAGATCTATGGCCTCGCAGGCCTACGCATTGGCTACATCGTTGCACACCCGGACGTTATCAAGAAGCTTTCGAAGTTCGGCGACGAGATATCGGCAAGCCAGACAGCGATCGCCGCAGCTCAGGCAAGTCTCAACGACGATGAGTTTATCCAAATGGTGAGGAACAAAAATGCCGAAGCAAGAAAGGTGCTCACCGACTATCTCGATTCAAAGAAATATCCGCACGGAAAACCTGAGACCAACGTGGTGTTCTTCCCGGCTCCGAAAGATGGAAAGACCATTCTCGCGAAAACTGAAGAGAAAGGTTATCTCATCAGGGTTTGGGATTGGCAGAACAAAGAGTGGTGCCGAGTGTCCATCGGGACTACGGAGGAGATGAAAGGTTTTGTAAAGGCGTTCGATGAGGTAATATCGTAACTGGGTGCTAGGTGCGGGGTGCTAGGTGCTAGGTGCGGGGAACCGGAATGAATGGTTGATGATATCGATCGAACTCGGAGAAACCAGAGGACCAATTGATCTTGTATCGAAACCCTCCGCTTTCTCCGAGTTCGACAGGTTATGACAACCGCGCGTTATCGGCTCCCAGCACCTAGCACCTGCCTACCGGCAGGCAGGCCCAGCACCTATGCGGTTGCGAGTTCCAGCGCCGGTCTCTTACCAAGTTCCTTTAAGATTATCGTGTGCGCGACAAGGGCTTCGAGAAAAGTCTCCTTCGACTTATAGGGCAGTCCAAACTCCTTCGCCGTCTCCTCTACAATAGGCGCGATCGCGCGATAGTGTACGTGGCAGATGTTCGGGAACAGGTGATGCTCTACCTGGTAATTCAACCCACCAACGAACCATGAGAATGCCCGGTGCTTGCGACCGAAGTTCGTAGTCGTGTGTAATTGATGTATAGCCCAGGTGTTTTCGAGGTTGCCATGTTCGTCAGGAAGAGGATATTCCGTGCCGTCGATAACGTGCGCAGGTTGAAAGATGATCGCTAGAATGAATCCTGCGATGTAATGCATGATGAGGAAGCCAACGATTGGCATCCACCACGCTATGTCCGGTCTCACTATGGCCGGCAACGCAAGGAATCCAACATAAAACAGCTTCGATGCTATTAGCACCAGCCATTCCCTGGCCGGATTGGTCTTCTGTTTTGCCAGCATGCCGTCCTTTACATAACGTGTGAGTCTTCCATAGTCTTTGAACATTATCCAGACGATGGTGAGCAACCCGTAGAAGAACCACGCATACAAATGTTGGAAGCGATGCATCGGCTTCCATACTTCAGTAGGGGCCATGCGAAGCACGCCGCGCGGACTGATGTCTTCGTCTACTTCGTGAACATTTGTGTAAGTATGATGGAGCACGTTATGCTGCACTTTCCAGTTGAATGCATTTCCACCAACGAGGTTCAGCGAAAAGCCGAGAAGATTATTGACCCAAGCCGTCTTTGAATAGGAGCCATGGTTCGCGTCGTGCATGATCGATAGTCCGATACCGGAAACGCCAAGTCCCATGACAGCCACAGCTGCCAGCAGTCCCCAGCCGTTCGACGCCACACCGGCAATGATCAAAGAATAGGGAACGAAGTACAGGCTGAACATTACGATGGTCTTCACGACCATGTGGATGTTGGCGGTACGTTCGATGTTGTTTGTTTTGAAATAGGCGTTGACCCGTTGTGATACGGTAGCAAAAAATTCGTTCTGTCCTTTAGCGAACTGCAGTGAAGCGTATTTCATTTGATTATCGACTCCCGCAGTGGTGAATTCAAGGAGAGGGTCTGCGAAAGACAATCATCAAAGGTAACGAACCCTAAAGCGAGAACGCTTGTTAGGAACCCACTTTCTTGATTAGTAATCGGTTAATCGACGAATTTAGGCCAATTCCGCAATCACCGTCCGCCCGCCTTTCGTTACTTCTCCCACTTTTACAGTGATTTTTGCGTCGAGCGGCAGAAATATGTCCACGCGCGATCCAAACTTGATGAAGCCGAATTCCTGTCCTTGTTCCAAAGGCATACCTTCTTTCACGTAGCATTTGATCCGTCGTGCGAGCGCACCGGCGATCTGCCTGAAGAGGATCTCGGTACCGTTCTTCATCTTCGCAACAACTGTCGTGCGTTCGTTTTCCGTGCTTGATTTCGGATGCCAGGCGACCAGGTACTTGCCCGCATGATAGCGATAGAAGCTGATCGTTCCGCCAACAGGCATTCTGTTAACGTGAACATTGACGGGCGACATGAATATCGAAACCTGCCTGCGCTTGGAGTTGAGGTATTCTGTTTCGACAGTCTCTTCGATAACAACAACCTTTCCGTCGGCCGGGGCGAGAACGGTCTTGTCGTTTTTTGTGATCGAGAAGATTGGGTTGCGGAAGAACTGAAGTACGATCAGGTATAAAAGAATACTGGCACCGATAGCGATGTTTTGGAGGTTCGTCGCTTCCGGTGCCAGGTAGTATATCAGGTAATTGATCCCGAACAGGACCAACAGGGAAACAAAAAGTATTGTAAAGCCTTCGCGGTGGATGGTCATCTCAAATTTGTGATTTGTGATTCATAACTAATCACGAATCGCAAATTACAAATTTTTAATAACCTCCCCGATACTTGTAAGTCTTCGCCACCTTATCTATGGCAACCATGTACGCAGCGATACGCAGCGACACTTTATATTCCATCGCAACTTTATAAACGTTTTCGAAGGCATCCTTCATGATCCGGTCACTCCTGCGGTTCACGCGATCCGCCGTCCATTTATAACCGAGCCGGTTCTGAACCCACTCGAAGTACGACACCGTAACACCACCCGCGTTCGCGAGGATATCGGGGATCACGCTTATACCTTTCTCGTAGATGATGCTATCCGCTTTCGAAGATGTAGGACCGTTAGCTCCTTCAACGATAAGCTTCGCCTGGATGCGAGGTGCATTCTGCACGGTGATCACATCTTCGGTGGCAGCAGGAACGAGAACGTCTACAGGCAACGTAAGAAGGTCGTCGTTCGAGATCTTTGTTGCTTCGGTATATCCTTCGAGACTGCCCTTGTTAGCATCGCGATACTTCAATGCTTTTTCGATGTTGAGGCCATCTGCATTATAGTAAGCGCCGGAGATGTCGCTCACTGCAAGAACTTTCAGGCCGCGTTCTTCGAGGAGTCGCGCCGCCCACGAGCCTACGTTACCGAATCCTTGTACGGCGCATGTTGCTTTGTAAGGATTGATCTTCAGCTTCTCCATACCCGCAAGTGTGCTGATCATTACTCCGCGACCAGTAGCTTCTGTTCTTCCGAGTGATCCGCCAAGTACGACGGGCTTACCGGTAACAACTGCGTTTACAGTCATGCCTTGTGAACGAGAGTATTGGTCCATGAGCCACGCCATTTCGCGCGGACCTGTACCCATATCAGGGGCGGGAATATCTTTATCGGCACCGAAGATGTCGACCATTGCCTGGGTGTATGAACGCATGAGGCGTTCGATCTCACCGGCCGACATCTCGCGTGGGTTGCAGGCAACACCGCCTTTAGCACCGCCATAAGGAATGTCTACAACTGCGCACTTCCATGTCATCCACGCGGCCAATGCTTTCACTTCGTCGAGATTAACATGCGGATCGAAACGGATACCGCCCTTCGAAGGACCGAGGATGGTGGAGTGAATTACACGGTATCCTTCGAACACTCGGATGCTGCCACTGTCCATCGTAACAGGTAATGAAACGATGACCTGGCGGGCCGGTGTCTTCAGGACGTTGTATACTTCTTCTTCCAGTCCGAGGATCTGGGAAGCGGTACGGAATCTCGACATCATTGCCTCAAAAGGGTTCTCTTTGTCGAGAAGTGGAGCGGGTTCTATATATGCCATATTTTGCGAAAAATCTTGATCGAAAACGGTTGCAAAGATAGGAAAGGTTCCCTAAACCGGGCGACTTTTAAAGCCCCCAAATTTTAAACAGGTGCTTCCGGGAAAGGCAAAATACTATTTCGGAGAATACACCTGTGGTAGGTGGTTATTGCACCAATTCAATGAACGCAACAATCGACGGAGCCGATATCAAAAGGCCGTCGAAGCGATCGAGAAAACCACCATGACCTGGTAAAGAGTCGCCGGAGTCCTTTATTTCTATGCTTCTTTTAAGCAACGACTCAACCAGGTCGCCATAGATACCTCCAACGATAATTATAGCGGCAACGACTAACCACTGCCACATTAATAATGTCTTAAAAAAATAGCCGATGCCAACGGCAAAGACCAATGCGAGCAGTGCGCCACCTACTGCACCTTCCCATGATTTCTTGGGCGATATGCGTTCGAACAATTTCGACTTACCGAAATATGTTCCTGCGAAATAAGCGCCTGTATCGGTAGCCCACAGGATGAAGAGGCAACCAAAAATTATTTCGAAGTTGTATGATCCGTTCTCAAATGCCCCAATGTTCAGCAACGCAAAGGGAACAGCCACGTAAAATATTCCAAGGAACGTAAATGCAATATTGGTGAACGGCTTACGCTCGAATCGCTTATAGAGCTTGATCATGTACACGAGCGACACCAACGGGAATATCAGGAAGTAAAATTTATAGCTGATATCTCCGCGTTCAACAAAAAAAGAAAGACAGAAGATGAACATCCCGCAAATGGTACCGAATGTTTTTTGTGGAACAAGTCCATCAAGACCCGTAAGGGTATAAAACTCTAGTAGCGACAGGATACAGATAATAAAGAACACGATGAAGTAAGTCCATTCACTGAACACAACTCCGAAAATAACAGCAGCGGCACCAAGCACACCCGTTATGATCCGCTGCGCGAGGTTCGGAAGTTTACTAAGCACTGACGTCATTCGATAAGGTCCGGTTGGATTGCATCGAGCGGTATTGATACATCAATAAACCACACAATGTTGAGAAGATCGCGACAACATACCACGGCAGCGCGGTGGGCTCTTCCGCTTCTATGCCCGTGAGCTCGTCTATTCCCAGGTACAAAATACTTACAGCCACAGCGTTGTTGATCAGGTGCGCAACCATCGGAACGATGATGTTGCCCGACCAGTAGTAGAGATATCCGAACAACGCGCCCAATAGTACGCGCGGAACGAAACCGTAGAATTGCATGTGTAAGGCAGAGAAGAAGAAAGCAGATGCCCAGATGGCAAAGTGAATATTTCCAGTAGCCTTATACAGTTCGGGTTGCAACAGTCGACGGAATGCGATCTCTTCGCCAATGGCAGGCAGCACCGCGATCACCAAAAGACCAATCAGATATTCTTCGCCGCTATTGAACGAGGTCATGTACTTGGTGATCTCAGCGAGCTTTTGTTCTAGCTCTTTCGCCCAGTTCTCAAAAGCACCATCCGGAAAATCGACGTTTGCATTCCACTCAATGAACACCGAGTTGATACCCATGAAGAACACAACGATACCGAGTACCATAAGGAGATCAAGTGGCCGTACAGCAGGTCCTTCGAATAAACTGGCAAGCGGCTTTTGCCTCATCGCTTTCCAAAAGAGCGCTGGAATGATCGCAAGACCGAACAATGTTGTACAGCCCTGCACGATCATGAGCAGCATTTTCATTTGCTCGTTGCCCAGGGGATCGGCGATATCGCCAATGAAATCAATCGGCTTGCCATCATAAAAAGGATAAGCGATAGCTAACCCGATAAATGGACCGATCAACGAAAAACTGATCAGCGTTACCATCAGGACAACGAAAGCAACCAACCACGGGCTTGCTTCTTTTCTTGACGGCCTCGGAGCGCCTACAAGTCCTGGTGTTGGTTCTATCATCCTGAAAAAATGAGTTATTTTTGCACGCCCGCCGAAGCATTTTGCCCTGGCGGGTGCTGCAATATAATATATGGTAAAGATAGGCAACGTTGAAGTAGGGGAATTCCCACTGCTGCTGGCTCCGATGGAGGACGTCAGCGACCCGCCTTTTCGTGCCGTATGTAAGGCTGGCGGCGCCGACCTGATGTATACAGAATTCATTTCTTCGGAGGGACTGATCCGCGACGCAGCCAAGAGCCGCCAGAAACTCGACATCTTCGAGTACGAGAGACCGATCGGCATCCAACTGTTCGGCGGCAATGTCGACAGCATGCGGGAGGCCGCGGAGATCGCATCCGCTGCGAATCCTAACATTATCGATATCAACTACGGTTGCCCTGTGAAGGCTGTAGCATGCAAGGGCGCCGGCGCTGCGTTGCTCCAGGATATACCCAAGATGGTGCGCATGACAGAAGAGGTGGTGAAGGCAACACATCTACCGGTGACGGTCAAGACGCGCCTCGGCTGGGACGAGAAGACCAAGAATATAGTCGAGGTTGCTGAACGCTTACAGGATATTGGCATCAAAGCCCTGGCGATCCATGGTCGCACCCGCGTACAGATGTATAAAGGCGAGGCCGATTGGACCCTGATCGGCGAGGTGAAGAACAATCCACGAATTAAGATCCCCATCTTTGGCAACGGCGATATTGACTCGCCGGAGAAGGCTGTATTGTATCGTCAGCGTTATGGTGTCGATGGTCTTATGATCGGTCGTGCAGCTATCGGTTATCCGTGGGTGTTCAGCGAGATCAAGCATTTTATGAAGACAGGGGAACACCTTGCTCCGCCCGATCTTACTGAGCGCGTTCGTGCTACCCGTCAGCATTTTGATTTCAGTGTTCGATGGAAGGGAGATAAGCTCGGCGTGTTCGAGATGAGGAGACATTATGCGAGCTACTTCAAGGGCCTGCCCGATTTTAAGATGTATAGAACGAGATTAGTTGAAGCCAATACACCTGCCGAAGTTCATCAGATCCTCGATGAGATAGCAGGCGAGTACGTCGAAGTTTTCAGCAGCACTTGCTATGCCGGGGAGGTGCCGGTTGTCAGGAGCCAGGAGTAAGCCCTTACATGTCGAATACTCCTAACTTCAAAGCTGTCTTCTTGCTCCTGGTGCTTGCGCTGATCTGGGGCACATCCTTCATTCTCATTAAGCAGGGACTGCGATCATTTGCGCCCACCGAAGTCGCCACGCTGCGTGTGAGCGCTGCATTCCTTTTCACGTTGCCCATCGCGCTTACGCGGTTGAAAGGCTTAAAGTTCGAAGACCTCAGGGCGCTGATGGTTTCGGGATTGCTTGGGATTTTTATACCGGCATTTTTATTCTCGACAGCACAGACCAGGATCGATAGTTCGGTGGCTGGTATACTCAATACACTGTCGCCGATATGTACGATTATCGTGGGCACGTTGTTCTTCGGGCAAAAATTCAGAAGCAATGCGGTGATCGGGATCCTGATCGGTTTAGCTGGAGTGGTGATGCTGATCGTCTCGAGGAATGGTACGAGCGTAACGGGTATCAACTATTATGCTCTGTTGATAGTAGCGGCGTGCGTGATGTATGGCACAAATCTTAATTGGATAAAGTTCAGGATACCCGGATTGAGTGCGCTTACGATAACGAGTGTTTCGATCATGACGATCGGTCCCTTTGCGTTGATCTATCTTTTTGGTTTTACTGAATTCACTTCGAAGCTCAGTACTGTCGATGGCGCGTGGGCTTCGTTAGGTTTTATTGTATTGTTGGGTTGTATGAGTACGGCGATAGCCAACCTGATCTTTACTGAGCTGTTGAAGATATCCACGCCGCTGTTCGCGAGCTCTGTAACTTACCTGATGCCGGTTGTTGCCCTTGGTTGGGGATTGCTCGATGGAGAGAGGTTGTATGCTGGTCATTACATTGGTTTTGCAGCGATACTTGGTGGTGTTTATTTGGCCAATCGAAAATAAGATTGATTTTTCGTTTCGCGGAGGATACCTGCCTACCGGCAGGCAGGCGCAGAGGAGCAATGGAAGCAGAGGCCTTTGCGTCCCTCAGCCACTCCGCGTATCCTTTGCGAAACAATAACAGTTCCTAATCAAACCCGAACTCAACAAGTACCGGTAAGTGATCCGATGGATAATAAGTTCCATTATTGTCGGTGATCACCTGATAGTTCCTGGTTTTTAGTTTCGAGTTGTAGAAGATGTAATCGATGAGATTGCAGGGTTGCGAGTTCACCTTGAAATTGCAGAATGTTCCCTGGTCGGAAGTTCCCCGGGCATCTTTTAAGAAACCACTTACAACTTTATATGGCTCTTCTGTCGGTTGACTGTTAAAGTCTCCGGTAACGATGACTGGTAAGTTGTTCGATTCTTTTTTGATGGCCTCGACAATAATTCCAGCCGAATTCTTTCTTGCTTCCTTGCCAATATGATCAAAGTGCGTGTTGAAGTAAATGAATTTCTTGTTTGACTTCTTATCCGTAAAAACACCTCTTGTTAACACTCGGGTAATAGCGGCGTCCCAACTCTTGCTGCCGGCAACATCGGGCGTTTCCGACAACCATGTGGTCTTGTTCGAATCAACTGTAAACCGATCTTTCTTATAAAGTATTGCAGAATACTCTCCCTTTTCTTTACCGTCGTCGCGGCCAACGCCGATATAACTGTATTGCGGAAGCGCCTTAAGGATATCCATGAGTTGATGATGCATTGCCTCTTGCAAGCCAACGAGGTCGGGATCGTACTTCTGGATAAGAGCCGGCAACTTTTCTTTGCGGTTCTCCCAAACATTGTCGCCATCCGATGCAGCCGCATAGCGAATGTTGTAACTCATCACTTTAATCGATTGTGAAGATGCAGATCCTGCGATCATTAGTAATATGGCGATTATGTAAAATTTCATAATTTCAATTTATGAAAAGCCGCATCATTATCCTCCTCTCTTTATTCGTCGCAGCCTGTGCTCCGAAAAAAGAAGAACCCGTAAAAACAAAACAATATACCATGGCCCAGTTCATGGATATAGTGCAGATCGCCGGTGGCGCATTTTCTCCCGACGAGAAGAAAGTGCTCTTCAGCAGCAAGGAAACGGGCATATTCAACGCCTACGAAATCGACATCGCGACCGGCGAAAAGAAACAGCTCACGAACTCGACCGACAACGCGATCTTCGCCGAAGACTATTTTCCGAACGGTGATCAAATACTCTACAGTGCCGACAGTGGCGGTAACGAGATCACACACCTGTTCGCGCTTGCGAATGATGGTTCAACCCGCGACCTGATCCAGGACAAAAAAGCGAAGTCGAGCTTTGCGGGATGGAGCTTCAATAAGAAGTTCATGTACTACACATCCAATTCGCGCGACAAGAAATACTTCGATCTCTACCGCACGCAAGTAGGCGACCGCCCCGAAGGCAAAGTGCTTACCAGTATCGCTTATAAAAACGACCAGGGAATGGATCCTTCTGCTATGTCCGATGACGATCGTTACATCGCACTCACGAAGTCGATCACAACCAGCAACGGCGACATGTATTTGTTGGATACGCAGTCTGGCAAAACGAAACTGCTGAGCGAACACCAGGGCGACGTAACGTACAACCCCCAGTATTTCAGTCACGATGGAAAGAAACTGTTTTACCTGACCAACGAAGGTGGCGAGTTCACTTATCTCGCTTCGTACGATATGGCATCGGGCGAAAAAACAAAAGTGGAAGAGGCTCCGTGGGATATCATGTTCGCGAATATCTCCCGTAATGGAAAGTATCGCGTGGTCGGCATCAACAACGATGCGCGCACTGAAGTAAAGATCTATGACGAATCAACAGGTCAGCTCGTACAAATACCCGGTCTGCCCGCGGGCGACGTCACTAATGTCAACATCTCCGACAGCGAGAAGAAGATGTCGTTCTTCGTGAGCAGTTCAAAGTCACCAAGCAATCTTTTCGTGTACGACTTCGAATCGAAAGAGCTGAAGCAGTTGACCAACACCATGAGCAAAGAACTTGCGGAGGATGACCTCGTTGCAGGTGAAGTTGTTCGTTTCAAATCTTATGATGGCCTCGAGATCCCTTGCCTTCTCTACAAGCCGAAGGGCATTGCGGAGGGAGAGAAGGTGCCGGCGCTGTTGTGGATACACGGTGGTCCTGGGGGACAAACCCGGTTGAATTACAGCCCGGTTATACAACATTTGGTGAATCACGGTTATGCGATCCTGGCCGTAAACAATCGCGGTTCTTCGGGATACGGAAAATCATTCTTCCAGGCAGATGATCTTAAGCATGGTGACGCCGACCTGAAGGATTGCGTGGAAGCGAAGAAGCTTCTTGCAACATTACCGTATATCGATATGGATAAAGTTGGAATTATGGGTGGAAGCTATGGCGGTTACATGGTGATGGCTGCGCTGGCATTTACTCCCGAAGATTTTAAAGTGGGTGTGAATTTGTTTGGAGTAACGAACTGGCAGCGTACTCTTAAGAGCATTCCGCCGTGGTGGGAATCGTTCCGGGTTGCGTTGTATAAAGAGTTGGGCGATCCGAATACGGCAGACTCCGTGAAGCTCATTGCGAAGTCGCCGTTGTTCCATGCCGATAAGATCACGAAACCGTTTATTGTGTTACAAGGCAGTAACGATCCACGGGTGTTGCAGGTAGAGTCGGATGAGATTGTTGCGGCAGCAAAGAAGAACGGTGTCCCTGTAGAGTATACCATCTTCCCCGACGAAGGTCATGGTTTTGTGAAAAAGGAAAACAACATCAAAGCTTCGGAAGATATCCTGAAGTTTTTGGATAAGTATTTAAAAGGCTCTGAAGCAACTGCGTCGAATTAAATGAGACTGTCGGTTCTATCGGTCTTTTTGTTCTTCCTTTTCGTGAATGGTTGCGACCCGTATTTCACTGCCGAATTTAATGTCGACAACCAGCACAGTAAGGACATTAAGGTGTTGATCAAGGGCTATACTTCGTATCCGGCAATGGGAGTTGATACTACGTTTATCATTCCGTCACAGACCAAGTCGATCATTCTTATTGACCAGGGATTAGGACCGCCCATGGAACACCTCGTTCAATCCGGAAAACTCGCATTTTGCACCAGCATCAAGATGTCGTGCGACACAGTTGTATCGCCGAGAGATCCAAAGAAAATAGGTGAGTGGGTACACGAGGAAGGTGGTAACTACAGTGAAGGCTACACGCTGATCGTTACCACAGATGACTTCGGCGTTCACTAATCGACATTCAGCGTTTGATATTCGGAATATCGAGTATCGAACGCTGATTAAAGAATTCTGAAGTTTATAGGGGAATCAAAAACTTTCAACGGCCTTCACCTCATCCGGCATCATCCTCTGAAAAAGGTTTTCGATGCCAGCCTTCAAAGTTATTGTAGATGAAGGACAACCGCTGCACGAGCCCTGCAGGTTTACACGAACGATACCATCTTTGAAAGAGTGGAAAGTTATCGCGCCACCGTCTTGCTCTACGGCAGGGCGAATATATTCGTCGAGGATGGTCTTGATCTTGATGACAGTCTCTGAATCGTATTCCGAGTCTTCAACTTCCGGAGCTTTCTTATCGAGGATCAGCTTGCCCGATTCGAGGAACGCAAGTATGTGACGCTTGATCGTATCCTGGATCTCGAGCCATTCGACCCCTTCTGTTTTCGTTACCGTGACGAAGTTGCTCATGTAGAACACCCGTTCAACGAAAGGATATTCGAAGAGCTCTTTTGCGAGGGGAGCCTCCTGCGCACTTTCTGCATCGGGGAAATCGAAGCTCATTCCTTCTGGAACGAGTAGCTCATTAGCCACGAACTTCAGCGAGTTCGGATTGGGATTCGATTCGAGATAGAGATTGATCTTTCGGGGCGCTACCTGCAACATGTTCTTTCGGTTTTTGAGAGAACAAAGTTACAACAATTACGGTTCCTTGGAATCCTCGCCGAGCGAACCCTCCCATTTAGACACTACAGCGGTTGCAACGCTGTTGCCGACCACGTTGGTGGCGCTACGGCCCATGTCGAGCAGCGGGTCGATGCCCAGCAGCAGGGCCAGGCCTGCTTCGGGGATGCCGAACGTCGAGAGCGTTCCGGCAATCACCACCAAAGATGCCCGGGGGACGCCGGCAATGCCCTTGCTGGTGAGCATGAGCGTTACGAGGATCCAGAATTGAGTTCCGAGGGGGATCTGCATGCCGTACGACTGCGCTATGAAGAGCGTGGCAAACGTCATATACATCATGCTGCCGTCGAGGTTGAATGAATAACCGAGTGGCAGCACGAAGCTTACGATCTTGTCTTTACAGCCGAAGCGTTGAAGCTCGTCCATGGTCTTGGGAAATGCTGCTTCGCTGCTGGCAGTTGAGAATGCGAGGAGCGTAGGTTCCTTTACCCGGCGAATAAGTTGGTAGATCCGTTTTCCGATCACGACGAAGCCGGCCAGCAGCAACAGGCACCATAGCATCATTAGGCTGAAGTAGAACTCGCTGATGAATATCGAATAGGTTTTTAAGATCCCGATACCTTGTTTGGCTATCACGGCTGTCATCGCTCCGAGCACCGCGAGTGGCGCGACGTTCATCACGTAGCCGGTAACTTTCAGGATCACATGAGAAACCGCATCGAAGAATGTTATAATGATCTTGCCGCTTTCGCCAACGGCAGCGGTGGCAACTCCGAAGAAGAGTGCAAACACAACGATCTGAAGGATCTCATTGTTGGCCATCGCATCGACGGCACTGGCAGGAAATACGTGGTAAAGAAAATTCTTCAAAGAGAAACCAGATGCCACAATTCCGCTCGACGAACCGGCCGATGGTAATGGAAGGTGCATGGCTTCACCTGGACGGAACAAATTCACCATGATCATACCGAGCAGCAAGCTCATGAACGATGCTCCCAGGAACCACAATAGCGTCTTACCTCCGATGCGTCCAACGGCCCGGATATCGCCGAGCTTGGCCACACCCACAACTAGCGTACTGAACACCAACGGTGCAACGATCATCTTGATGAGACGAAGGAAAATGTCTGCGAGCAGTGAGAAGGGCTCTACCATTTTGTCGCGTGCGGCGAGGATCCTGTTTCTTTCTTTGGCGAGTTGTTGCAGCTCCGCATTGAGAGCAACTGTATCGCCGGGGAGGGACTTCTGGAGCTGGGTTTCCTTGATCGCCTGGTCGATGCTCTCCAGGTCTTTATTGATGGGACTCATGTAGGTCCTGTTGAGCGTAAAGCCCAGCGCGATACCAGCGAAGAGACAAATTAGAATGTAGAGAGTGAGGCGACTTTTTTTCTTAGGCGGGGCAGGTACTTCCATTCGGAAATATATCAGGAAGTCTTGATAATTCCTCTAACATATCCTACCGATTCGGCGAGGCCGGGTACGGGATCGTCTCCATCTTTTTCGAATTCGATTGAAACACGATATGCATAGTTGATCTTCTTCACTGCTTTGATGATGCCCGGTATATCGATAACGCCGCGGCCGATCTCGAGCGGTGTGCCGTCTTCCTCGGCTTTGTTCACATCCTTGATGTGCATATCGTACAAACGGTCTTTGTACCTGGCGATCATCGGGATCGGATCTTCCTTGATCCTCACAACGTGACCAACGTCGATGCACAGACCTATACGTTTATCGAGGTCTTTGATCTTCGCCCACACGTCGTTTGGGCTATGATAAAGATTGTCGCCAGGACCGTGATTGTGGATAGCAAGCTTGATGTTATGTTTTTTTACAAGATCATTTACTACCGGCAGGAGGTCGTGATTGGGAACGCCGATTATCGTTTCGAGACCGGCTGCGCTTGCGTAGTTGAATGTGTTCTCGGCTTCCTGTTGTGTTTTCATGTAGATCACACCCGCACCATAGAGATTGATGCCGGCAGCACGAACTTTTTCGGCGATAGCCTTGATCTCATCGACACTTGCCGTAAGCGGCATATGCATGTCTTTGAAGGCAACGTTCTTGATGTCGAGACGAGTGAGCGTCTTGATAACATCGTCGAGTTTTAATGTACGGAGGGTGTAGGAGGCTAGTCCGATCGTTAGAGTCTCTTGTTTCTGGTTGCTGGTTGCGGCAAAATTAACAGCGGGCATCATCGCTGCAGCTGCCGTTCCTAATAAAAATTGTTTTCTATTCATAACTGAAATTACCTCGCACCGAGCACCTCGCACCTAGAATTTATACATCGGGTTCATCCACTTCTCTGCCGGCTCGTACTTGCTGGCGCTTGCCCACTTTATCCCGCGCTTGATCATTTCGAGCGCGTCGGGTACTTCGGTAACGTGACTAAGATTGTGACCTACCGAAGTATAAAAGATTCTTCCCTTCCCGAATGATTTCTTCCAGGTAACTGGCAGCACCGCCCCGTCTATCCACGAGTTCGTTGCCCCGTTGAATTTTGTTGTTGCGAGAACTTTAACATTCGGATCGATGTGCATGTAGTATTGCTCGCTCTTCATGTGGAAGTTCTCGAGACCTTTCGTTACATCATCTTTTTGATCAACGATGTGAACATCGTAGTCGATCACTCCACCCGGGTGTGAAACCCATTGGCCACCAACCATGAATTGATAGTCGACATTATTCCTGAAAGAATCGCCCATTCCACCATGCCATCCTGCCATACCCGTGCCATTATCGCGGACGGCTTCGAGGAGGCCTGCCTCTTGTTCTTTACTGATCTGCGACATGGTGAACACCTGGACCACGAGATCGATAGAACTCATTAATGATTTGTCGGCATACGGCTCGAGCGAAGGGAAGCCCTGGACTTCAGCGCCCTCTTCTTTAAGCCAGGCCGACATGTAATCATAAAACTTTACCGGGTCGTGGCCATCCCAACCGCCGTAGGTGAAAAGGATCTTTCTTCCTTTCAATGATGGAAGAACAGGTGGTGTTGCCGATGCGGGAATGGTTGGTAAAAAGGCAGCGGTTGCAAGGGCTGCAGCTGTGCCAAGGAATTCTCTTCGATTGTTCATAAAACAATCTAAAGAATTATTTCTACATCCGGATCATTTTCTTGACGAGCGCCAGTTGACCGAGATGATAGATATCGTGTTGCACAATTCCTTCCGCAACGTAATCCCATGGAGCACCCGGCTTGTAATCGCCTTTGAAGAACTCAGGCTTTACGTCTCTCAATAAAGAGACCAATTGCTTTTGTGAGTCGGCGAATTCGTTGAGCAATTTCTTCCATCCTTTCGCTTTCAGTTCATCGAGCGACGGCCAGTTGCGGGGATCTTCTACGGAGCCAACGTAGTCTTTGTCGCCTTTCAGCCTTTTGATAAGCGGACTCCTCCAATAGATGACGTGGGCTATGAGTTCGGCAATGGTGTGGACCCCTTTCATGGGTGGCGTGAATGCTTCTTTCTCGGTAACATCGGCGAGTTGTTCCAGGTAGGTGTCGCCGAACCAGGCGCCTTTTTCGTAGGTCTGTGTGAAGTTCTTGATGTAGTTCATGGTACAAAGATAGCCAGGCTCCGAAACGCCTGTCTTAGAAATCTTGCTGTTTGTCGTTAATCCGAATCTTTCCGGGACGGGTCTCGTAATCTCGTACAACATGCTACCCGCAGATATACATATCCTTCATTCTTCGGATTTCTACCAGGTCCGTGACTACAAGTGCAATTGTGTTGAGTGTCATACTTCGAAGGTAGAGTACGTTAATACATTCAATCTCTGCTTCGTCAGGTCCGGATATTTCGAGTTCGAGGTGTTTCGCGACAATCTTGAAGTTCATGTTGGGAGAGTGCTCGTAACAAAACCCGGTAGTGAACATGTGGCTCGTCACATCGACGGTCAACCCGATATCTGTTCGGTGTTTGACTTCAAAGAAGAATTTTATGCTTCGCTTCGTGAGCATTATCGTTACGATGTCCCGTGGTTCTTCGAGAACAACGACATTCACTCATTGTTGTTAAAATGCTCGCCTGAACTCGACTATCTTCATTATAATATTCTGAGATCTTCCGCCGGAGCTTCTCTTCTTCAGGTCGACGACCTCGTGCTTCGATTGATCGATCGCGTGATGAGGTCTCTCGGCAATGCAGGTAGTCCCGAACCGATCCCATCCAGCTTAAAGAAGTTTCACTTATCTACCATCGAGAAGGCGAAGAACTACATGCTAACGAATTTCGATAAGAACATCGGGCTTCAACAGCTCGCCGAACATTGTTGCATCAGCCTGTTTCACTTCAGCAGAATATTCAAATCGATCATGAAGACGACGCCACATCAATATTTGTCGGAGATCAGGCTCAACCACGCCAAGATCCTTTTGGAGAACACGAAATATCCGGTCACGCAGATCGCGCTCCAGTCGGGTTACAATAGTGTTGAACATTTCGCTACGGCGTATAAGCAGCGATTCGAAAAAACGCCATCAGACTTTCGAAGTCCTGGCTCTTAAGAGGAAGTCGGCCATCACCAGGGCTGCCATAGACTCCACGATGGGTACTGCTCTGGGAACGACACAGGGATCGTGACGGCCCTTGCCGGTGACTGTCACCTCGTTGCCATCTTTATCGACAGTCTGTTGATCCTGCATGATGGTTGCAACCGGCTTGAACGCCACGTTGAAATAGATGTCTTCTCCATTGGAGATGCCACCTTGCACGCCACCCGAATAATTGGTCTTTGTTCTAACGCGACCGCCTTCATTGTAGAATTCGTCGTTGTGCTGTGAGCCTCTCAGCTTTATTCCTTCGAAACCGCTTCCATATTCGAAACCTTTCACAGCATTGATACCAAGCATTGCCTTGCCCAGTTCGGCATGGAGCTTATCGAACACCGGTTCGCCAAGGCCCACCGGCGAACCTTTGATCACACAAGTAACGATACCACCGATGGTGTCGCGATCCAGGCGGACCTGGTCGATCAATGCGATCATCTTGTCTGCCGTAGCTTGATCGGGGCAACGAACGATGTTGTTTTCGGTGTTATTGAGCTCGAGCTGTGTATAATGCGGAGCTGTTATGTCACCAACCTGAGAAACAAAAGCAGAGATCGTAACACCGCTATGTTTCAATAGAAGTTTTGCCACGGCACCGGCGGCAACGCGAGCGGCTGTCTCTCTTGCCGAGCTTCTGCCACCACCACGATGATCGCGAATACCATACTTGGCCTGGTAGGTGTAATCGGCATGTGAGGGACGGAAAGTATTTTCGATGTGACTATAGTCTTTGCTTCGTTGATCCTGGTTTTCGATCACGATCGTGAGGGGAGTGCCGGTAGATTTTCCTTCGAACACGCCGCTAAGGATCTTGAAAGTATCATCTTCCTTTCTTTGCGTTGTGATCTTCGATTGGCCGGGTTTGCGTCGGGAGAGCTCCGATTGAATGAATGCTTCGTCGATATCGATGCCCGCTGGACATCCATCGAGAATAACGCCAATGGCAGGGCCGTGCGATTCGCCAAAAGTGGTGATGCGGAAAAGAGTGCCGTAGGAATTACTCATGGATGCAAATTAATAAAGCGCTCACGGATTAATAAAGCTCTCACGGAAAACACGGAAGTCACGGAAAAATGCACCTGCTCTCCGCCTTCCGTGTTTTTCGTGTGGACCCATTTCGCTTTCCGTGATTTCCGTGTATTCCGTGAGAACCCATTTCGCTTCCGTGTCTTCCGTGTATTCCGTGAGAAATAATCCCGTGAGAAATCAAGCTTGTGTCTTTCGGGAGATCAAATATATGGACAATCCCACCATCAACACGGCAAAAATATTGGCACCCCATTGGATCCAACCGCCGCCGGAGTGGGTTTGAAGCTGGTTGCTTAAGTTATCGAGGTTATCATAGAAGCCGCCGGTGTCGGAGCTTTCGATCGATTGATTCTTCTTGCTTTCACCCTGCACAGTTACAACCTGGTTCGAGCGAAGGGTATCGTAATGTTTTGTATTGGGATTGAAATAGACCCACTGAAAATAATCGCCGAGATTATACTTACCCGGTTCCTTCGGTATCATGAAATAGCTGAAGGTCTTCGCACCGGTAACGCGGCCGTTGTCGCGATTGATGTTCTGTCTCACATTAGGTTCGTATACTTCGAAGGTTCCATCGTTGCGAACGATCGGCTTATCGATCGACGAAATATTTCCCTCTCCATAAATACCAAAGTCGTAGCTAACACTTTGTCCCGTCTGAAGAGTTGTTGAATTCAAACGTTCTTCGAGCCTGTAATTACCGACAGCAACAGCATCGCGCATCGGGTGCGGCGGGAGTTCTTTCACTTTTACCGACTTCGCTTTTGTGTAGAATGTCTTATAGTCTTCGAGACGGTTTTGTCCGAAGAATGAAGGATTCTTTGCCACCTTGAACTTCAGCATCTCCAACCCGACAGAAGGGAAGTTGATAGGCTGTGTGTTCAATGGATAGAAAGTGCCTTGATAGATCTTGTATTCGGTGTAACCACGACCGTTGATGTTCACGATCTCGCCTTCGATGTTTTCGATGTTGAAGTTTTCTTCCCAGCAATTGGCAGGTCTCAATTTTTTGAGGATCTCACTGAGTTGTTTACCAAGTTCGTGGAAATGAAGGGGTGCGCGGTTGTTATCTGCTACGAAGAATGAAAGGCTTGTATTAACGCCTTCACCTACGTATACCTCATCTTTGTTGGTACTGAGTCCCAGGAAGGCTTCTTCTTTCACGTCTACGAATTCAGGCTCCGAACGCGAGAAGTAATCATCGCTATCGAACAACGAACGGAAAGGATCATTCGATCTCTGAGCCGTTGGGGCACCCACAACGACTTTCTTTCCGGGTACAGTGATCTCGACATTATTGACTTTCATTTTAAACGTTGGAACATTGAACGTTCCCTGCTTCGTGGGCAGGTATGTCATCACCACTCCTTGCGACGAGCTGATCTGTCCGTTTATGACTGTCGTTTGCGATTGCGTGGAAGTTCCCCGCTTACGGAACCCCTCGATATCGGGGAAATTATCGTAGCCGGTAAGCCGCTCATTGCTCACGGTGACCGTTATTGTCCACGCCTGGTTTTCACCGATCTGGTCTGGCCCTAATGTTATATTAATATTGTTTTTATTCGTCTGAGAAAACACCACTGTCGTCGACAGAAGCGCAAATACGAATACTAACGCTCTCATTAGAGTCGTTCTAATCATTGTACCTACCGGCAGGTACGCCGCAATTGATACCGCAACACGTTGCATTCGACAAAAATAAAATTTACTTCCGTATGTTTAACAGTTCTACTATATTCATTGTTCCAACGGTCGGACGGGCCGTTATGTACTTTTTTATGTTTAGAGTAATTTTTATTAAATGAAGAAAATGCTCAATTATTTCAAATCGATCCTCACAAGAGTGAGTTTTGATGAGAAACTCTTCGAGAAAGAGTTGCTTAAGGCAATCAAATCGTTGATCGCCGAGGAGGTCATGGAGCTCAGATCGTGGTGTTATGCTACGTTTGGTGAGCAACATGGTTTAATACTCAACCGATGTTTTGTTAGAGCTTAATCCAAATCTAAAATCCTGAAGAAAAATTTAAACCCCCTTACCACAGGGGGTTTTTTATTTGCCTTTCGTAACGAACGAAATGTTACGCTTCAGTCCTTCGAACTTCGTTCTCGTCACCGGCGATCCCTTAAAGACCTTGTTAAAAACTTCTTCGGTCATCTCCACCCATTCTTCGGTAGACATATTCAGTTCTTTCTTTGGATCGAATCGTGGCTCATCGTGCGGTCGCGAGAAACGATTCCATGGACAAACATCCTGGCAGATGTCGCAGCCGAAGACCCAATTATTGAAAGCCGATGGATCTTGCTGATCGCCCATCGCACCCTTAAGCTCGATCGTGAAATAAGAAATGCATTTGCTGCCATCGACTACATACGGTTCCGGTATGGCATCGGTTGGACATGCATCCATGCATGCGGTGCATGAACCACAATAGTCTTTCATCGGCCCGTCGTATTCGAGCTCGAGATCGACAATGATCTCTGCAAGAAAGAAGAAGCTGCCCATTGATCGGTTTAGGAGCAACGAATTTTTTCCGATCCAACCGAGTCCGCTTCGTTGGGCCCATGCCCGTTCCATAACGGGAGCGGAGTCGACGAACACGCGGCCATTAACCTCACCGATCTCTTCGCGGATGCGTTGCATGAAGTCGCCGAGCTTTTCTTTGATCACGTTATGATAGTCTTCTCCATAGGCATACTTGGCGATCTTCAATTCGGAGTCGAGCTCTTTCTTTGGAAAGTAGTTGTATACGAGACTAATGACGGACTTCGCACCGGGGACGAGGAGAGTAGGGTCTAATCTTTTATCGAAGTGTCGTTCCAAATAACTCATCTGTCCTTGATAACCTCTTCGGAGCCACTCTTCCAGCTTCGGAGCCTGGTCGTTCAGGAACTCAGCCTTGGAGATCCCACAGTAACTGAAACCGAGCGTAGTAGCTAAGGACTTTATAAGGTGGGTGCTAGGTGCTAGGTGCGGAGCCAATGTTGGTTATGATAATTTGTAGACTATGGAGACATTAGTTTGTTTCGAAGGGTTCGCGACACGATAAGATCTCTCCATGGGATTCTGATGATGACATCTGCAGGCTATTGGTTCCTCGCACCCCGCACCTAATCAAACAACGTCGGCCTACCTCCCTTCGGAGTAGGAACTTTTAGATGCTTGTATGCCTTTTCGGTAGCTTCACGTCCTCGGGACGTCCTCTTAAGGTAACCCTCCTGTATCAGGAACGGTTCATAGACCTCTTCTATGGTCTCAGCCTCTTCACTAACTGCAGTGGCGATCGTGGTCAGGCCGACCGGTCCGCCTTTAAATTTTTCTATGATGGCACTGAGGATACGGTTGTCCATATCGTCGAGACCATTTTCATCAACATCCAACGCTTTCAACGCAAGTTGAGCAATAGGCCTCGTGATAGTTCCATTGCCTTTTATCTGTGCGAAGTCGCGGGTGCGTCGTAAGAGTGTGTTCGCGATACGGGGTGTTCCCCTGCTGCGGCGAGCGATCTCGAATGCTGCGTCGTTGTCGATAGGTGTTGAAAGAATTGCTGCCGATCTTTTCACGATGCTGGTGAGCAGTTCGGAGTCGTAGTATTCCAGGCGTGCGTTTATGCCGAAGCGTGCACGTAGCGGGGCTGTAAGCAAGCCGGCTCTCGTGGTGGCGCCGATCAGCGTGAATGGATTAAGGCCGATCTGTACCGATCGCGCGTTGGGGCCGGAGTCGAGCATGATATCGATCCGGTAGTCTTCCATTGCCGAATAGAGATATTCTTCGACGATCGGGTTGAGCCGGTGGATCTCGTCGATGAACAATACATCGTGTGTTTCGAGATTTGTAAGGAGGCCTGCGAGATCACCCGGTTTATCGAGTACTGGTCCGGAGGTGATCTTTATTCGTGAACCGAGCTCGTTGGCTATGATGTGCGACAGCGTGGTTTTTCCGAGACCCGGGGGGCCATGAAGCAACACGTGATCGAGTGGCTCGGTACGCTGCTTCGCGGCCAATACAAAAACCTTTATGTTGTCGACAACTTTATGTTGTCCTGTGAAGTCGTCGAATGAAAGAGGACGAAGCGCTTTCTCGAATTCCTTCTCCTGGGCATTCATTCCGTCACCGTCGGCTTTCAAATAGTCCTCGCGCATAGCTCCAAAGATACGTTTGAATTTTGAATATAAATCAGGACTTTCACGATCCGATTTTCAATGACTAACCGAGTTCGAAACGCCATCTACTCCTTGCTGCTGCTGGCAGCGATCATGATAGTTTGGATGTGGCGCAACCGCGACACGAAACAACTCATTCGTATCGAAGGTGAGACGATGGCGACAACCTATCACATATCATACTACGACCCGAAAGGAAGGAACTTTAAGTCATCGGTCGACTCGGTTCTTGTTCTCGTGAACAAATCGATCAATACATACGACCCTTCTGCCGAGATATCGGTTTTCAATAAAAGCAAAAGCGGAATAAAATTCAGTCTTCCGTATTTGCTGCCCCCGTTGCGCAAAGCCCGGGAAGTGAATGCCGGGTCGGGTGGCGCCTTCGACCCAACGGTAATGCCCCTGGTGAACGCCTGGGGCTTTGGTCCGCAAAAAGGAGATCTGCCCGACAGCGCGAAGGTCGACTCGCTCCGAAGCCTCGTCGGTTTCGACAAGATCCAGTTCAACAACGACAGCGTGTGGAAGGCCGATCCGCGATCGCAGCTGGACTTTGGCGGCATCGGCCAAGGTTATGGTGCCGACGTGATCGCGAACTTACTGAAGTCGAAAGGTGTTGAGAACATGTTCGTTGAATTGGGTGGCGAAGGGATGGCGATAGGAGAGAACCCTGAGTCGGGGAAACCATGGAACATCGGTATACTCGACCCAGTGAACACAGAAGCATTCAAGGCTTATGTTTCATTGAGCAACAGGGCGTTTACGACGAGCGGCAACTACTACAACTATAGAGAAGTGAACGGACAACGCTACTCACACACCATCGATCCCACAACAGGTTATCCCGCGCAACGCGCCATTTTGAGCGCGTCGGTATTTGCGCCCGACTGTACGACAGCGGATGCGTGGGCAACTGCGCTGATGGTGATGGGTCACGAAAAAGCAATCGAAGTTTTGAAAGATCACCCGGAGCTGGATGCGTTCCTTGTTTACTCTACAAAGGGAGGAACAGAATACTTTATAACGAAAGGCATCTCAAATCAAATTGAGGTTAACAAATGACCTTAAAATTAGCCGTACTTTTTCTTACACCTCTTCTTTCGGGACTGCTGATCTATTTTGTAAAGAACTTCAAGTCGGCAAATTTCAAATTGCTTTTAGTGTTTGCGGGAGCATACCTGTTTGGGATCACCGTTGTGCACATTCTTCCTGAACTATATATCCAGAACCAGCAGGTAGAACTGATCGGGCTGTTTGTACTGATGGGATTTTTCCTCCAGCAGGTCCTGGAATTTTTTAGTTCGGGAGTTGAGCACGGTCACATTCATACCGGGCATCATCATCACGATCATCACGAACATCATGGTGGCGAACATCATCATCATCCGCAGACACAATTAGTTGCCGAGCGATCGGCGTTGGTGCTGCTGGTCGCTTTGTGTGTACATGCTTTCCTGGAAGGCGGGATGCTCGCGGAGTTTCCGAATGGTTCTTCACAGTTCGATCTGAATGCGATCTTGCTGGGGATTGCCTTGCATCGAGCGCCTGCCGCCTTTGCGCTGATGACCGTACTGGTGTCGCAGCTACACTCGCGTGGAAAGGCATTGCCTCATCTGATCGTTTTTTCATTGGCTGCCCCGGCCGGACTTCTATTAAGCACCTATTTTGTGACAACTGAAACACTTTCGGCGCGTGGGTTGGTTTTCCTGTATGCGCTGGTCAGTGGTAACTTCCTGCATATTTCGACAACCATTGTGTTCGAGAGCAGTCCGGAACATCGCTTCAATGCGCGTAAGCTTGCGGTAGCGATCTTTGGAGCGCTGGCAGCGGTAATGGTGGAGTACATGATCTGATCATGATCACCAGGATTTTAAATTTCACAACAAACAAAATCTACGAGTTACCTGTATTGGTAATGATGCCTCACAGTCGTTGCAACTGCCGGTGTGTGATGTGCGATATCTGGAAAGCAAACAACGAGAAGAAAGAGCTTACGACAGAAGAGATCGAACGACATCTCCCTGCTTTCGAAAAATTGAAAGTTAAGGAGGTGGTATTGTCGGGTGGCGAAGCATTGATGCATAGTAATTTGTGGAGATTGTGTGAACTGCTTCACGGTAAAAAGATCAAAGTTACTTTGCTGTCGACTGGTCTGTTGTTGAGAAAATTTTCGAAAGAGGTCGTTGAGAATATTGATGAGGTGATCGTTTCACTGGATGGATCTGCAACAATACACAACAAGATCAGGAACATACCGGAGGCTTTTGAGAAGCTGGCGGATGGTGTGAAAGCAATCCGGGAATTGAAGCCCCGCTTCCGGATCACTGGCAGGTGTGTATTACAGAAACAGAATTATTTCGACCTGGAGAATATTATTAGGAGTGCGAAGGAGATAGAACTTGACCAGATCTCCTTTTTACCTGCAGATGTTTCAACGTCGGCTTTCAATCATTTGGGAACTGTTGAAGAGAGCGCAATCGCTCTAAGCGCCGATGAAGCCGGCGAATTATCGAGCATCATTGAAAAGATCGACTATTCAGGATTTATTGCAGAGTCGCTTGAGAAAATGCGGCGCATACCTCAATATTATTTTGCCTTGTTAAATAAAGCTTCCTTTCAATCGCCTCCCTGCAATGCTCCCTGGGTATCGGCGGTGCTGGAATCTGACGGCCGCCTGATGCCGTGCTTCTTCCATAAAGAGTATGGAACGATCTACGACAGTGACTTCGAGAGCTTACTGAATTCTGAAAAGGCCGTTGAATTTCGGCGACAACTGAACGTGAGGACGAACGAGGTATGTAAAAAGTGTGTCTGTTCGCTCAAACTTCCCATGATCTAGTTTTTTTACCAATTCATTAACAAACCCTGTTGCAGTTCGGGCGTTACTTTTCCTACATTTAGGAAATAATGTTGGAATGAAACAGGCTTTGCCACCTCAACTTTTCCTACGATTCCTCCGCTGGTATTGCAACCCGGCGTTGCTGGAGCGTATCGAAGGCGACCTGTTTGAGGTTTACTACGACCGTGTCGAAAAATCGGGTAAACGAAAAGCCGACATGCGTTTTATGATCGATGTGTTGTTGCTCTTCAGACCGGCGATCATCAGGCTTCCAGGACGACTCAATATTTCAAACGACGGTATGATCAAAAGCTATCTCAACGTGGCGTGGCGAAATGTGATCCGCAACAAAACGTTCTCACTAATTAACATCGGCGGCCTTTCGACAGGCATAGCGTGCAGCCTGCTCATTTTGTTGTGGATCAACGACGAGCTCAACATCGATAAGTTCAATTCCAACCCCGACCTGTACAATGTGTACGAGAGGATCTATGCGGAGGGAAAAGTAGACGCGGGGCCATGGGTTCCGGGTATGCTGGCAGCGGAATTAAAGCACCAGGTGCCCGAGATAAAGTATGCTTCGGGTGTATGGACGTACAACGAGGAGATCCTGTTCAGCGTCGATGAGAAGAAGATCCATATTGAAGGGATCGCGGCGGATAGCGACTTCTTCAAGATGTTCAACTACGAACTGATAAAGGGCAACGCCGACGATGCATTGACCGACCCGACGTCGATAGCCGTGTCGCGTAAAATGGCTGAATCACTTTTTGGGAGCGTGGAAGCTGCGTACGGGAGTACTGTCCGCATGAGCAACGAGAGTGACCTGAAGATCACCGCGATATTCGAGAATGTACCGGACAACGCATCTCAACAGTTTGACTTTGTTGTTAACTGGAAGGAGTTGCTGCAATCTATTCGATGGCTTCAAAGCTGGATCTATCGCGGACCGTTCGCATACATTCAACTGCATCCGGGGACCAATCCAGGTAAAATAGAGAGTAAGATCAAAGAGTTCCTCAATCCATTCTTGATTGCCAACAGCGGTGAAGGATACAGAACTGAGTTAGGGCTGCAACCTTATCAAGACATGTACCTCCACTCGAGCTTTAAGGATGGGGTGCCCGACGGTGGCAGGAT
The DNA here is from genome assembly GCA_964490505.1 of uncultured Ohtaekwangia sp. Lineage (GTDB taxonomy): Bacteria > Bacteroidota > Bacteroidia > Cytophagales > Cyclobacteriaceae > ELB16-189. Next base: position 569,654 of record CAZBCP010000013.1, read on the forward strand.
CGAGTACGTGAGATTATTCACGGTAGTGGCAATATTCATTTTGCTGATCGCCTGCATCAACTTCATGAACTTATCGACGGCACGTGCGGTGAAGCGCGCCAAAGAAGTCGGCGTACGGAAGACGATGGGTGCGATACGGTCGTTCCTGGTAACTCAGTTCATTGGTGAAGCGATGCTGCTCACCCTGTTTGCCGTTGTTATTGCAGTAGTTCTTGTTGCGATCATCCTGCCTTACTTCAACATCATTACAAGCAAGCACATTGTTATGCCGTTACCCTCGCCGACCTTTTGGGGAGGCCTCGTTGCATTGCTGTTTGTTACCGGGCTGGTGGCAGGCGCTTACCCGGCTTTCTTCCTTTCGTCGCTCAATGCTATAAGGGTACTGAAAGGATCGTTGAAGACGGAACCTGGGTCTTTGCTGTTCCGAAAGGCGCTGGTTGTATTCCAGTTCGTCCTGGTGATTGCGTTCATTGCGGGTACGGTCACCGTATCGCGTCAGCTTGACTACATGCAATCGAAAGACCTTGGCTTCGATAAAGAAAACATATTGTACATACCCTTGCAGGGAGATCTTCGCGACAAGTATGAGGTCTTCAAACAACAATTGCTGAATAGCCCGGGAGTGCAGGGCGTTACCCGAAGCACGAATGTTCCATCACATATCAATACTCACGAATACGACCTCGCGTGGGAAGGAAAAAGCCAGGACGAGAGGGTTGTAGCGATACATAACGGCATCGGCTACGAATTTCTTCCGATGATGAACATCCAGTTGTTGCAGGGCAGAAATTTTTCGAAGGACTTTATCTCCGACAGCACGGGGTTCATCATCAATGAGACGGCTTTAAGGATCATCGGCTACGAAGATCCCATCGGTAAGCCGTTGACCTTTCTCCAAAGGAAAGGGACGATCATCGGCGTGGTAAAAGATTTTCACCTTAGCTCTCTTCGTGAGCCGATAAAGCCTTTGATCATGTATCTGGGCGAGAACGAGACCTGGGGAAATATTCTTGTGAAGACGAAACCCGGGGAAACACAGGAAGCGATAACCACCGTTGAGAGACTATTCAAAGAATTTGAGCCATCTTTTTTGATCAAATACCAGTTTGCCGACATAGAGTTCCAGAAACTATACAACAGCGAGCAGATCGTAAGCAAGCTGTCGTTCAGCTTCTCGGTGCTGGCAATCTTTATTGCGTGCCTCGGATTGTTCGGTCTTATGATGTTTACTGTGGAACAACGCCGGAAAGAGATCGGTGTACGAAAGGTTATCGGAGCCACGACGATGAACATCGTGAGTATGCTCTCGAACGACATCGTGAAGCTTGTTATCGTAGCGGCATTTTTCGCGGCCCCTCTTGCGTGGTTCGCGATGGATAACTGGCTCGGACAATTTGCATACAAGATCGACCTCGACTGGTGGATCTTTGTAACGCCGGCGATTATTACGTTGCTCGTGGCATTGTTCACAACAAGCTGGCAGGCGATCAAGGCAGGACTTTCAAATCCGGTAAACAGTTTAAGGTCGGAATGATCTCAGTTGATCAAATGCCAAAGTGGATTTTGTTCGAGGATCTGTAAGCCAACCTTCTGCTCGAAGTGTTTCTTGATCTTACCAACGTCGATGCCAACCGGCTTTCCATTTTGTAACCGGATCTTGTCGCGACTGTACACGAGCACTATGTCTTTCGGCTGAAGCTTAAAAAGATTTTCGAGCGGATCGGCGTCGATCTTTTTTGAGATAAAGAGTCCCTCGCCTTTCACCATGTTGAAGACCTCTTCCTTCGGGATGTAGTTGGCGGCTATGCGCATCTCGTCGAGCAGGGTAGGAGACCCGGTTAGGGTTGAATCTGTCCCAAGAAAAACATTCCGGAATTTTTTAACGTCGGGTGTCTTATTGAACATATAAAGATTCGACGATGGACACCAGATCAACGACGCACCTTTCGAATTGACCAGATCGGCATCGGCAGAAATGCCGTGTACAATAAATGTATTCTTCCGAAGCAGGTTGAGCTCATCTAACTTATAGATCTCCTTGCGAGCAAATTCGTCTACGCCCTCGGCTGCATGAATGATAAAAGGCTTGTCCTCTTTGAAACTGAATTTTTTTTCCACAGCCAATGAGTGGGCCCACTCGATGTCGGGAACAAAAACAGGGAACGAATTCTTCCTGTTCACTCGTCTCGAAGGATTGTGATGGTACACTGTAGTCACACCCGATACGAGGTTCTTCAGGCCACCCCAGGTCAATCTGTAATCTATATCTGTTCTTTCAATTTCTTTCAGCGGCGACTCTTTTGGTTTATAGATGTCGCTCATCCACTCGGTGTAATTATTATATGGAGGCGTACCCAGCTTCGGATACAAATTCATTTCGAGATGGTCGTGCCAGTTGGTAAGGCCGGGGTAGACGTGATGATCATTAAGATCTACATCAATTCCAAGCTTCTTAAGCAGCTGTTCCATGGATCCCGAAGATAACGGGCTTATTTTGAAAAAGAGGTTCCTTGAAAGAGGGAACGCTGATGTTATTTCTTTTTAGAAGAATGAAGTATTGGTCCAACTGATGAAGGTTGTGGGAGATCTCGAAAGTTTTGTTCCCGGACTTGAATGTGCGTTTAGCTTTCATCATCGTCTGGTAGGGATGAAAGTCGGTAAGAATGATGTGGCCTCCGGATTTTAGTGCTCTTATGAGTTTACTGAGCACCGGATCCAGGTCTGCAATATGACCGAGAACAAGTCCGCAAATGATCACGTCGTATTGCCCGAGATCCACGGTCGACAGATCGTTGCATTCGAAAGTTCCTGCGGGGCAGTTCTCTCTGGCTTTTTCGATCATCGCCGGTGATAGATCGATGCCTTTCACAAACGCCGCGCCGCGCTCAACGGCTACTTCACAGATTTTTCCTGTTCCGCACCCCGCATCCAGCACCGATTTTCCTTTCAGGTCCGGAAGCTCACTTTTTATGAATTCGTCCGAAAGCTTTTTTATCGGATTGTCTTCGCCATGATAAGTTTCCGCCCACTTGTTATACCCTTCGAGCGGCGACAGTTTTTTTATTCTCCTGAACCAACCGATCACATTCCTTGTATTTCGGGTTGACGATAGCGGAGCCAGAATTTCATCAGCGCCTTAAGTTCATAAGGATAGCTGAAAAGATTTGTGTTGTAACGGATCGACGAGACCCAACGAATAGCTTTGCGTTGAAGGGCGGAGAGTTTATAATCGCTCACGGTAGGATACTGTGCATGTACCACCGTTTCGAAGTCGTGTATGTAGCGGATCATCTCTGGTTTCAGCCAGGGTGTGAGGAACTTTCTATGAAGATCGAAGTTGAGCCACTTTTCTTCGGTCCACTCTTCCAGTGTTTGCGGGAACTTGAATCCTTTGCTTTCCGATTCAACCAGTAATTCCGATCCTTCGGTTGGCACCGGTGTGAAAATATAGATAACGATCTCAGTTTGCGGGTTGATCTGTTTGATCTCTTTGATAAAAGCAATTTCATCGTGGATCTGCTGCCACACCTGTTCTTCCGTAGGCGCAGGCAATCCAAGAACGAAAGAGTACTCGGGAATGATCCCGAACTTTTTTATGCGGGCCGCGAATGCTCTTATCTGGTCGCCACTTTGCTTACCACCCTTGTCCATCTGGTGCAGCAACTTATTGTTGCCACTCTCCGCTCCAAAAAAGATCATGGTGCAACCGCTATCGGCAATAGCTTGTAATGACTCATCGGAGTAGTGGTCCATCGTATCGATCCGTCCTTCGGCCCACCACTTCATTTTTTCCGGAGCGATGAGCTTTGCGAATTCCACTGATCGTTTTTCGGATACGAAGAAATTGTTGTCGTGGAACTGGAATGCATTGGCTCCGTAACGGTCCTTGAGAAATTTCAGGTCTTTGTAGATCGCCAGTGCCGACTTGCCCTTCCAACGTGCTTCGAAGATGGGAACAACTCCGCAAAATGAACAGGTAAATGGACAACCAATGCTCGAATGGTACGCGGCCGTCTTCGAACCGAGGAATGTTTTCCCGAGCATCGATTCGAGAGGATAAAATGAATTGAGTTTTTCGTATGGAAGCTGCGGCAGTTCGTCCTGTTCGTAAAGACCAGCTTTTTTTGTTTTGACCACATTGCCATCGCGAAGAAGCACAAGGTTCTCGATATGATCCATGGATGTTTCATTATCCAATGCGATCAAGGCAGCCGGAAAGGCTTTGTCGCCGGGACCATTCACAACAACATCCACCAAACCCGAACGGATCACGGTCTTGTGATGATTCGAAGCAAAATATCCGCCCCAAATGATCTTGATGTCGGGATGCTGCTCGCGTATCTTTTTTGTGAAAGGGATCGCCTGCCGAAGCTGCGGACCTGGCATTACTGTAGAAGCAAAGAAACCGAACTCTCCTGTTGAAAGATAATTGAGTATCGTTTGAAGCGGGTTGTTGTCCCTGTTCCCATCTACGATTGCGTAGCCGGTAAGTCCTTCGATAGACGCAGCGATTGCAAGTATCGCATTTGGAATGATACGTACATTATCGCCTGCACGAGGATTGAACAACAGCACTTTCTTCATGACCGGAAGTTAATCAAGAACTGTCAGTTGTTGAGATCCGAAAGTTACAAAATGAGAGACAGGACGAGGGACGAGGTGATGAGATGACGAGGTGATGAGATGACGAGGGGACGAGGTGACGAGATCGTATATTTGACTTAACGAATGGAAAGTCATCCTCACATCTTCACGTCCTCACCTCTTCACATCATTCATTTAAGCTACAGCCTTGCCCGGCCACCCTATACCGATCCCGGAAAGTGGTTGGATCGTGTATCGTTCGTAAACGGGGTTCCAGAGAAACTGCTTCCGTTCGGTCCGCAGACAGTGATCTACAACATTCATTATAACGGTGAGCTTCAGCAAAATGGCGTTAAGTATATCTTCCCCGGGTTTCAAAGATGGCAACTGGTATTACCATTCAGTTTTAACCGGCTTGTTAAGAAACTGAAACCTGATGTCGTTCTCGTGCATGGACTGATCTTTCCATGGCAGATCGTGATGCTTCGAAATACATTAGGTCCCAACGTGAAGATCATTTGTCAGCATCATGCAGATCGTCCATTTAAAGACTTCCGGAAATATTTTGCGAAGTGGGCCGATCGCTACATCGGTGCCTATCTCTTTGCTTCGAAGACACAGGGCGAAGAGTGGGTAAGGGAGGGACAGATCTCATCGATCGACAAAGTGCACGAGGTTATGGGAACGTCGTCGATCTTTAGGATTGACATAACCCAAAAAAAGAAAAATGTTTATTTGTGGATCGGAGACCTTGATAAGAACAAAGATCCGCTGTTGGTTGCCAGGGCTTTTCGGAAATTTTCTGCAGGTCGCGATGCCATCTTGTATATGGTGTTCCAGCAGCGACACCTTGAAAATGAACTGAAAGAAGAAATCAACGATTCCATTCATCTCGTAGGAAAAGTTGAGCACGCGAAGCTCGAGGAATATTTCAATAGAGCATCGTACATCATATCGACGTCTCATTACGAAGGCAGCGGGATCGCTGTTTGCGAGGCATTGTCATGCGGATGTTTTCCGATAGTCACTAATATTCCTTCGTTCAGGATGATGACTGGGAACGGGAAGATTGGAAAACTGTTTGAACCCGGCGATGAACGTGGACTACTTAACGCTTTGGAAGAGTCTGTCGAGCTATCTTCGACTCAAAACATTGTCGAGCATTTCTTGCAAGAACTATCTTTCGAAGCCAATGCGAGGAAGATCATGAACATAATTGATAAGCTGTGAGCAAACGCCCTTCGTTAGCGATCATTATTCCCGGTGGTATTGGTACTGGCAAAGAGAATATTGGAGTGCCCGTCCTTCGTGGGCTCGTGAAATTGATCTGCGCTCGATATGATCTCACGATTTTTCAATTGTCGAAGACCAACGACGACTTTGAAGCTGAGGGTTTTGAATTGATCGATGCGTATCATCCGAATTCTTTGGTCAGGATATTGAAGTTCCCACTTCTGTTCAGGAGACATCATCGTTCCAAAAATTTTGTGGCTGTTCACGGATTTTGGGCGATGCCTGCTGGGTTCCTTGCGGTAGTTGTTGGAAAACTTTTCGGTATGAAGAGCATTGTCAGCCTTCTTGGTGGCGATGCGGCGGGAATACCGGCTATCGATTACGGGAGGCTTCACAAGCCGCTGATGCGGGCGCTGATATTCTGGACGCTTCGCAATTCAACGAGTGCGAATGCGTTGACGCGGTACCTGGTCGACAACTTGCGGGCGTATGGGTTTAATGGAAATGTTGAGATCATTCCGTGGGGCGTGGATAGAGAGATGTTTGATTATCATCCGAGACCTTTTTCTATGAATGAACGTTCATTCATATTCCTGCACATCGCCAATCTTCATCCCGTCAAAGGCCAGGACACGCTCCTTCGTGCATTCTCCATCATCGCCAGTAAGATCCCTTCAAAACTCATCATCGTCGGCCGCGGCGTCGATCACGATAAAGTTCTTCAACTGATCTCGGAGTTAAAGATCGGCGATAAAGTAACCATCAATCCCTTCATCCCATACGAACAACTATCGTCCATTTATCACAGCGCCGATGTGTTATTGCACACTTCACTATCAGAAGGGCAAAGTGAAGTAGTTACCGAAGCAATGAGCTGCGGACTGCCCGTATGTGGTACCCGCGTCGGACTGATCCACGACCTGCCCGACTGCTGCGTGAGTGTCGATGTCGGTGATTATAAAGGTCTCGCTCAAAAAACCATTGAGCTTGTTCAAGATCCCGATCGTATGAATGACATGCGAATGAAAGCAAGTCACTGGACGTCACAACATGATATCATTTGGACTGCGAAGAAGCTGATGGACCTTTACGGATCCTGATCCAGGGAAATGGAGAGTCCCCGAAGAATGTCTTGATGCGATTGGGCCGATAAAGGAATTCAACATCATATTTTTTCAGATCATTGTATTCGTGATGAAAATAGAAGTCTTTCATATTCGAATTCATCCCGTCGAAGTAGGCCTCCGATCGTTTTCGCGCCGCTGCACCATCTGAATAAAATGGTGTGTCGATTATGTGGATCGTTCCCGTCAAAGAATCGATGATCTTTTCGAAGTCAGGAAAATATTGGATCGATGCAGCGAAGATTGTAGTGCTTGCCGCAAGATTCAATGAGATAATGTCGCCGTAGATGAAAGTCGACCTTCCTTGAAATACTCTTATTGCCTGATCCAGCTCCTGCTTGTTGATATCTACACCAACACCGTTGATCGCTAAATTTTCGGACAAGTAGTTAGTCAGCCACCCGTTGCCACAACCGACTTCAACGAAAGAGACGCATTGCTCTTTTTTAAGTTGTCTCAAAAGTCTTTGAACCGAGCGAGCTCTAACGCGCCACTCAGGATGATCGATGAAAGGTAGCTTTTTAACGGTCGCATCATCATAGATCCTTCCTTCTTTGCCCCGGATCGATAGATATTCTTTTTCGAACTCGCCGAAATTCATTTCCTTTTGAAAGTTACAATGAGGTGATCGGCCCACCGGTTAAAAGGAAATCGTCTATTGACTGCGGCATCGAGCCTGCGAAGGAATTTGTATGACCTCATGTCGGTCTTATGCGGAGGCGGCGAAAGGGCTGCCAATCCCTCGCTTTCGATAAATTCAAAATTCTTATCAAACGCGCTTTTGATATCATTCAATGAAAAGTACCAGGTCCGAAAATACTTGCCATCAATATGAGCCAGTGTTCCATTTTTCGACCATCGCCTGAAAGTCATGGCGGCGATCTCCCAGGGACAGATCTTTGGCATGATCACCCAGGTAACGAACCCACCCGGTTTCAACAAACCCGATAGGTGTCTGGTAACTTTGTGTAAGTCATCGATACAATTCAGTCCGCCAAAATTGGAAAATATAAGATCGAAGTGTCCATCAACCTGGTCTATGTTCTCATAAGAGAGCTGTTTTGGATCAAGTCCCTTCTTACGCATCTGTGCGATCATTCCGTCCGATATATCCGTCACGAGAACAGAATGTCCTTTCGACATAAAATATTGTGCATCGATCCCCGTCCCCGCATTGAGCTCCAGTATCCTGCTTGCGGGTTTGATATAGCGATCAACATGTGCATACACTTGCTTTCGCAGATCCTGGATGACAGGATTTAACCGTTCATCGTTGTCGTAATGAATTGATTGGGCCGAGAAGGCAGCGCCTGCACTATCCTGCATGTGAACGATAGATGTTTTGCATCCGTTGACCGCGCAGCAACGCCATTGGTACGTGCAGAATAAGTGCTGCAAGCCTTCGCAGCGACGTGCTCCGAAACGGAGATCGCAACGCTGTGCGCGCACGCTCAATGCTGTAGCGATTATGAACGTAACGATGAAGGATCTTATAAAATAATGGCGGATAGGTTCCGCGATACATCAGCGCAAGATCATCCGAATCGGACCAGTTCTGCTTTTGACTGAGTTGATGTTTTACATTTTCATAAAACCTGGTGCCGGGAAGCGGATAAGAAACAGAAATACCGATCTCATCCGGCATGAGCTTCAGCACCATCGAAATAGTTTTTTCGATGTCGTCCCGCTTTTCGCCGGGGTAGCCGAACTGTAAGAAGAACCCAACCCGGATGCCCTTCTTGCGAAGCAAAGATGCCGCCTCTTCGATCTGCACGATGGTCGTTCCTTTATCCATCGCATCGAGCACCTTTTGTGAGCCCGACTCGGCGCCCACCCAAACTGTTTGTGCTCCGGATTCGGCCAATGCTTCAATCGTGTCTTCTTGTAACAACAGATCTACGCGTGACTGGATCTTGTATCGAAAGTTGAGGCCTTTAGCCCTCACGATGTCGCGGAACTTCTGGATCCATCCGGGCTTTAGTCCGAAAATATCGTCGCTCATCCAAAAATGATCGGGGCCATAGTTTGTGAGCAGCATTTCGATTTCTCGTACCACATGCTCGGGCGAACGCGAGTTGTAGCGATTGCCGTAAATAGGTTTCGCACACCAGTTGCATTTGAACGGGCATCCGCGTGTCGTTGCGAGGTTCAACGAAAAATATCCGTGCTTCGAAAGCCACGTGCTCTTATACGACTCTATGTCCACAAGATCCCATGCGGGTAACGGGAGGGCGTCGAGATCCCTTAGAACGTTGCGAGAGTTCGTAAGAATGACCTGCCCATCTTGCAAAAAAGCGAGGCCCTCTACTGAACGAACGTCGCCTCCTGCTTCCAAAATCCTTACAAGCTCTTTCAATGTCTCTTCTCCTTCGCCCCTGACTACATAGTCGACTTTCCTTTTCAGGTAATATTCGTATTGATCGGTCGAATCCGAACTGTTAATGATGACGATACAATTGTGCTTCTTCGCTTCGGTGGCCATCTCACAAGCTGCCTCGCGCATATTGGTGAGACACATCTTCGTGAGATAGTTGAAGCCATCGTCGTAAATGATGAAATATTTCGGAGCCTGCTCTTTTAATGCTTCGCGAACTTCGAGCGGATGCATACGAAGATTGGTGTCGAACAAGGCGACATCATGACCTGCTTCGCGCATGTAGGCGGCAGCCTGTATCGTTGCTAGAGGTGGATACGGCTGTTGCGCTCTCCATTGTTTTGGATCGAACTGGTAGAAATACGAATGTGAAAACAACAACTTGCTCATTGTGGAACCATTTCCCTGAAGAATGCTGCTACCCTTTGATTGAACTTATCCGTGACCTTTCTTTGATAATTACCACGATGATTTTTTGAAACATGAGGCGCTGCTTTGAACGCCACGTTAAAGTCTTTCCTGTCGTACTTATGTCCATATATCCGGTACGCACGTTGCGACAGGCGTTTCATGACAAACGCATCCAGCGTTGATGCGAAAGGATCCAACAAAGTTTCAATAAATCCTTTCGGCCACCACGACAGCTTTTGCTTCGAAGGCGGCACCGACGGATTAAACTTCGGGTAAAATTCCTTCACCCACCCATTGTCGCGAACCAGCGCCGTATAATGCTCGTTTCCGCATACAGGCTTAAGTGTGATCAGTTCTGTTGCGGTAAAAATATTTCTCTCTTCGAGCGACAAGTGATCGTGATCGATATAATAGTTGACACAGAAATATTTATGCGAATTGAACAAGACGAGTCGTTGGAACAGCGCGAGTATACCTCGTGTGAGCCACACCCTTCCCGGTGCGGTGACGATGAAGAAGTCGATATCTCCATCTTTATCCAGGAAGTCTTTCGATAGCGATCCCGAGATCATGACCCCACGAACAAAAGGAAAGCTATAAATGAGACGCGATCTTCTGATTGCACGCGGCATGATATCTTTCGCCATTTTATTACCGGCCATCCTTCTCATCGCCAATGCTACGTCGTCGTGCAGCGTGTAGAGATCATCGAAACGAAAGATAATGTTCGAGGCCACGAGATCTTTCAGCTCACGCTCTACCAGCGCCATGTCGTCGCAAGAGATCTCAAGACGATCGTAGATCTCATTTATCGTGAGCGGATAGCTAAAGATGTCGGAATACAACAAAGTCTTTATGATCGCTCTCGAAATATCGCTTTGGATCTCCTCACGCATACTCTATTTTTTTGCTCACAGACCGGGCCTGCCGGAGGCAGGTCACACGGGTCGCACAGATCTTATTTTTTTATCTGCGTGATCAGCTCGATCGGTGAGAGATGTTTAGAAATTGAAAAACGCCACTCGCGCAACTGGTTTCCAATGAGCGCGATAAAAAGACTGAACAGTACAATGCCCTTCTGCACCTCGAGAACCGACTCTGTCATGCCCACGGCCATAAATGCAATGAGGCCTGCGCAGCCCAAAAATTCTTTGCTCTGGAAAAGAATGACCAAAGGAATTGCGAACACGGCCAGCAATGTTAACAGTCCAACAGCTCCCAGGGCAATGAAGGTATGAATATACTGATTGTGCGGATCGGAAGTACCGAGACTGTTGTGAACATTATGGAGATCGGCCAGCGCCGCAACCGTGTCTTCCACGTCGCCGGCACCAGCGCCAATGATGGGATTAATTTCGCCGATGGCATTTGCGCTGAGCCACCATAGCGACGTACGAATGTTAATAGGATTGTCGTTGAACGACGCCGGCGGCATCGTAAAGTTCGATTGAGTATACTCCTGGGCGTTTCGATATAGCGCCACCGGATTGATAACCAGAACTGTTATCATGAAAAGAACGGCCGCAATGAGGATCTTTCTCTTCGGTATTGCAAGTAGCAGCGTAAGTACCGTCGCTATCACCACAACACGTGAACTGAGCAGCACAATAAATGCAACCAGATAGATTACCAGGGATACCATCAGCCAGGGCGTCGTTATAGTTCGCAAAACGATCAGCACACACCCCAGGAGATAGAGGGCAAAATAGGTCGGGTGTATCCCTATACCCGATGCCAGCCCGATGTAAGAAAAATAGGGCCACTTGTTCGAAGCATCCGGATGAAGAGCGATAAAAGGTGCCGGCGGGCCAAAATTCCACAACGGCTCGTCGTTTGCCGAGATCATAGCCGCATTCAGAATGCATGCGATACTCCCTATCATGCATGCGGTCAGGAATATCCACAGCAATTTCCTGATCTCATCTTTTGCAAATGGAACACCCGACACGATGATCAAGGGTGCCAAAAAGAACATCATCTTCTTATCTACGTTAGCCCACGCGTTCGAAACATTGTCGGACCAGGCTACGCTGATCAAATGAAGTATAAAGAACGTGGGAAGGATCCACGCCAGCGGGTTCTGCGCAATTACTTTGCTGCGCTGCGAAAAACTGCCTTCGAACAGGCAGGCGATCATAAACAGCAATAAGAATAAATGACAGAAACGCATGGAGAATGGGAGAAAGGCCAACGCTAATCCAAGGGTAATAAATCTCACTTTAAGTGCGACCGGTATCCATGCACTTGCTCTCACGCTCATAAACTCCGGCTGATCAGGTTGCGGACCAGTTGATATCGTTGTGTAACTCTTTTAACGTGCGGCGTCGTGCTCCGTCTGCCCGATGTTGTTGCATTGGCGCCGTGAATACGATGACTCACCAGGCTCTCCTTTAAGAACAGCGACTTAAAATGGCTTTCGGCGACCATACCGATCCAAAAGTCATGCGCTGCTGTGTGAGCAGGGAAAGGAAGAGCTTTTTCGAGCACCGTCCTTTTAAATCCCATGCAACATCCCATGTACGAGTTGCTGATCAGGTTGCGAAGAAATCCCTTCCCGGAATTATTGACCTCGAAAAATGAACTGTTGATAACATTCCGGCGATCGTCAACCAGCTCGCAATCGCAAACCACCATGTCGAATGCATTAAGATATGGCATCATGGTCGCAAGCTTGTTTGAATGCCAGATGTCGTCCTGGTCTGCGAGAAAAATAAATTCCCCCGAGCTACGGTACAGGGCCAGTTCGAAGTTGTGGATCGCACCATGCAGCTCCGAAGAGACCACCCGGATCCTCTCATCTGCGAAGGACCTAACGATTTCCAGCGTGTTGTCTGTAGAATGGTCATCGGAGACGATCAGTTCATCGTCGCTGTCCAGCTGACCGACAATCGATTCGACCTGCTCAGCGATATAATTCGCGCCGTTTTTAACAGCCATGCAAACAGAAATCATATAGTGAGATCCCAGCATGCTAAAAGTACAAGTTATAACAACGAAGCCGAAGAAGTGACTTGTAACAACTTAATTTACAGGCTTCGTGAACTTTTCATAGATCATTAACATCACCGGGTAAGCCAGTTGAAACGAAAGCCCGGTGAACCTGAAGGTGTTGTCGTACGACGAGAAGAAATACATCGTGCATAAGATAGCCCAACCAGTAACAAAAAAGTCCGACTGATGGTCCAGTATTTTTAGGAACAACCACGGGAACGCGAGCAGGAACACGCCCATCAGGATGATCCCGCCCCAATCGGCATAACTGTACGCTCGCGAATAGATGGTCGATACATTGAATGCATAATTGATCCGGTATTCTCTCGCTGGACGTGTTCCCAAAAGAGTATGCATTCTCTTCGTTATGAAGTCAGGAAGACATTCATTGATCCCTGCCCAAAAAAGTCTGAATGTGTTAAATCCGGCGTCCGGATTTTTGTTGATGTTATACTGAAGATTCGCCAGTGGTGAAGAGACATAGATATAGGTCCAGAAATATTCTTTCGGGACAACCGACTTCCTGAAAGCTTCGGAAGCTTTTCCAAGGGCCATGAAATTTTCGTTGTTGTAAGGCTCATGTGCCTCGCGCGACACGCGAAGCGATCCTAGCACACCAAAAAAGAAAAGTAACGGGATCATGACGGCTATGACTATCGCCACTTTCTTATAGGGCAACCGGCCTACGGACATCATGTAGACAAACAAGCTTCCGCTAATATTAAAGAACAACATCGCGCGACTGTAGATCAGCAATGCTGCCGCAAGATTTACGAGATAGAGTATTAGCAATAACGTTTCCCGCTTCGACAGGTAAAGATGAAAGAGATAGATCGTAAAGAAAGAACTGAACGTCACGACAAAAACATGAAGCGACGGTACGCCGAACAACCGGTAGTTGTATGGAAGCTGCAGAAGGATCTTCAGCAAAGGTATCCCTGCTCCCCCTTCGTAAATGAACTCAACCGTCCAAAGGATGTAAATGAAAATAGTTGTCCAGACAACCGGGAGTTTAGGCTCGATCTTTCGAAAGACAATTTTCTCTTTTGTTATCCGATGTGCTGCAACATGAAGAACGATTGACAACGCCAGGAATGCCAATAAACCTCCGCTTAATTTCGGATAAAGCTCTGACCAGCCAAGCAGGTAAATCACCACGACGGCTACGAACGAGCTTGCATAACAAATGAAAGGAGTAATCATGCCCTATGTCCCCTATGTCTCTATGTGTTCTATGTGCCTATGTCCCTATGTCCCTATGTGCCTATGTGTTCTATGTGCCTATGTGTTACATTCTATGTGTTCTATGTGCCTATGTGTTTAAAGTATTATATTTCTGTTTCAAACGAATGCACCATGCCTAAAGAAATCCGATCGGCCGCCGATTACCAGGAAGTATACAAAGAAAGCGTTTCCAACCCAGAGAGCTTCTGGTCAAGTGTCGCCGAAAGTTTTCAATGGAGAAAAAAGTGGAACAAAGTTCTCGAATGGGATTTCAATAAACCCGAAGTAAAGTGGTTCATCGGCGGTAAGCTCAACATCACCGAGAACTGTATCGACAGGCATCTCCCCACGAGGGCCAAACAGGTTGCGATCATCTGGGAACCGAACAGTCCCGATCAGGAAGCAAAGCACATCACATACCAGGAGCTCTATAATAATGTGTGTCGCGTGGCCAACATGCTTAAGGCACAGGGAGTAAAGAAGGGCGACCGCGTCTGTATTTATCTGCCGATGATCCCCGAAGCCGCTTATGCGATCCTCGGTTGTGCACGTATCGGGGCTGTCCATTCCGTGGTCTTCGCCGGGTTCTCCTCAGGTTCTTTGGTCGATCGCATCAACGACTCAGGTTGTAAGGTGGTATTGACATCCGACGGAGCCGCACGTGGCGACAAAGCCGTTCATCTAAAAGAGATCGTGGACGAGGCTATGTTGAAATGCCCGACCGTCGAAAAAGTGATCGTTGTTCAGCACCTGTCTGCCGGCGAGCATGGTACAAAAGCTAAAGTGACGATGAAGCCATCGAGAGACATCTGGTGGCACGAGGAATTTGCTAAAGCAGCCGATACTTGTTCTGCCGAAGAGATGGACTCCGAAGACCTGCTATTCATACTTTATACTTCTGGTTCTACCGGCAAGCCCAAAGGCATGGTCCATACATGCGGCGGTTACATGATCTATACCGGCTATACTTTCAAGACCGCGTTTCAATACCAGGATGGAACGGTATACTGGTGTACCGCCGACGTAGGTTGGATCACAGGCCACTCGTACATTTTATATGGCCCATTGTCGACTGGTGCAACCACGGTGATGTTCGAAGGCATTCCGTCGTGGCCCGATTGGGGTCGTTTCTGGCAGGTTGTTGAAAGGCATAAAGTCAATATTTTCTATACAGCTCCCACTGCTATTCGCTCACTCGAAAAAGCTCCATTGAGTTTTGTTGAACGCCACGATCTTTCTTCATTGAAAATACTCGGCTCGGTAGGAGAGCCTATCAACGAAGAAGCATGGAACTGGTACAGCAAGAACATCGGTAAAGACAAATGCCCGATTATCGACACATGGTGGCAAACAGAGACGGGTGGTTTCATGATCACGCCCATAGCGAACGTCACTAAATTGAAGCCTGCATTTGCAACACTGCCGATGCCCGGTGTGCAACCTGCGGTTATGGACGAGCAGGGCAAAGAGCTTACCGGCAATGGCATCGAAGGACGACTGGCGATCAAGTTCCCATGGCCATCTATGGCGAGAACGATCTATGGAGACCACAAGCGTTTTCGCGATACCTACTTCTCCACGTTCCCCGGGAAATATTTTACAGGCGACGGATGTAAACGCGACGAAGACGGCTACTATCGAATTACCGGTCGTGTCGACGATATCATTATTGTTTCAGGACATAACCTCGGAACCGCAGAGATCGAAAGCGCTATCGATGAACATAAGGAAGTGGTTGAAACGGCGGTGGTTGGATTCCCGCACGACATAAAAGGCCAGGGCGTTTATGCTTTCGTAATCTGCCATCACCTGCCTGCCGATGCCGATAAGCTGCGAGCAGAGATCCGGGAGACCGTTTCGAAGATCATTGGACCTATCGCAAAACCCGATAAGATCCAGTTCGTGAGCGGTCTCCCAAAAACCCGTTCCGGGAAGATCATGCGACGGATCCTGAGAAAAGTTGCGGAAGGCGATACCAGCAATTTAGGCGATACAACAACATTGCTGGATCCGGCCGTGGTCGAAGAAATCAAGAACGGAGCCCTTTAAAATCCCAAATCCCAAATCCCAAATCACAAATCCTAAATCACCAATCACAAATCCTAAATCACCAATCACAAATCTTAAATCCTAAATCTTAAATCTTAAATTTGGTTACTAACCCACCACCCCGCCGGATTAACTTTTATGAGGGCTTGGCTTTATTCCCCAATACTGGGATTTACACTCCTTTGTAGCTCCTGTATTAACCAAAGCGATTTCGAAATTGACAGCGTTACACTCGACCCAACGCTTGAGTTGCCGTTAGTACACGGACAACTCCAACTCACCGATATCCTGAACAACGACGACTCGAGTCATTTCAAAACCGACGAAGACGGACTGCTATACATTTCTTACAGCGACGAATTGCTGTCGGAAGATGTGCGCAATATGTTTGAGTTGCATGATCTCGAGGTCAACAAAAGTTTTGTCCTTCCCGGGATGGTCATTCCTCCCCACAACAATGATTACGAATATGATGTAATTACATCCGATGTTGATTTCGATCTCGATCCCGAAAAACTAAATGAGATCGCGCTGAACGGAGGACAGATCGCATACTCGGTAGTGCTTACACCACAGTCATCTAATCTCGACTACGAAGTTCGGCTAGTATTGGACGGCTTCAAATCGAGAACAACGAACCAGACAATGGACAAGGTGATCGAGGGAGATGGAGTGATCGATATCTCCGACAACACCATAACACTCGACGACAACAAGTTTGTACTGAAGCTTTCGCTGATCTTTAAGAAAAGTAGTTCATCGACAACTATTGCCCCGGCAACATCGGTAAATATCAGCCTCGGCTTCGAAGATTTCAGCTTCGAATACATCAAAGGATTCCTGGGAGACCAGAAGACGTCGATGGAGCCCCGTACGACAGCCCTTGGATTTTTCAATGGCGATATTTTTTCGGGAGCCGATGTTTCTTTCGCGCAGCCAAAGGTGTCGCTCACGGTATATAATGAGAACGGCGTTCCCTGCAACGTTCATTTTGTGAAACTGGAAGCGCGTAAAGATGGAGCTGCGCCGTTGTCGATCACACTCAATCCACCCAACCCGGTTACGCTCGCATTCCCAACAGTGTTGGGCGACACCAAGGCTACAACTGTTGGCGTTGTGAACGTAGCGGATCTGATGAACTACGCCCCTTCTGAGATCTTCTACCAGGCCGATGTGCACATCAACGAAGGACTTACATCGGGAAACAACTTCGTTATCGACTCCAGTGCGATGAAGGTGAAATTGAACATCGACGTTCCATTGTGGGGAAGCGCTTCAGGCGTTGTCCTGCAAGACACGCTCGATGTTGATCTCGAAGACGTCAAATCTTCGGAAGTTGAAAGCGCTGCTTTGAAACTCCATCTCGTGAACCAGATTCCACTCGATGGCAACCTGCAGTTTGTTCTTACAGACGAGAATTACGAACCGTTGGGGACTTTGTTGTTACCCGATCAGACAAATATCATCAAAGGAAGCACGGTTGGCTCCAACGGCGAGCTCGAGGCTGCAGGAGAATATTCGGGGAACATAGAGATCGACCAGGCCAAGATTGAGAACCTCTTCAAGACGAAACACTTGATCCTGATGGCAAACCTGGAAACGTCGGAAACTCCGACGGATGTAAAGTTCCTCGCCGACTACGGTCTCACGATCAACGCAAAAGTCCTGGCATCACTTAAACTGACGGTAGAATGAAAGCAGCAAGACTTTTATCGATCGTCGTTTTCGTGCTGACAGCAGCCTACGCACAAGCACAGGTCGCAACAACACAGTATTTCATGACCAGCCTGCCGCAGTATGTGAACAACAACCCGGCATTCATTCCCAAATACAAGTTTGCTTTGGGCTTACCTGGTTCTATGATCGACGTGAACTACTTCAACAACGGTTTCAATTACAATGATTTCGTTAAGGAGGAAAATGGTCGGCGTGTCGCCGATCTGTCGCATCTGAGTAGTGTGCTCCCTAAGAAAACATACATAACCACAACAGCACAGGTAGATCTGTTCAGGCTCGGGCTGAGAATAAGCGATGGTACTTACTTGTCACTCAACAGCACCGTTCGTGGCTATAATCGCCAGATGATTCCAAAAGATGCTGTTGCATTATTGGCCAACGGCAATGCCGACTATATCGGAAAAACTATGAATATCTCCCCCGAAGGAGAGGCCATGTTGTTCTGGGAGAATTCCATCGGACTGGCCGTAACGCCGATGAATAATCTTACCGTCGGTGCAAGGGTCAAATTACTTCGTGGCTTCGCGAATGCGCATACCGAGACCGCCAACGCTACGATCTACACCGATGAGTATAGTGTTACCCTCGCAGCAGATCTCAATGCAAGAACATCGGGCCTTCACAATATCGACAATGGCGACTTCAGTCTTTCAAAATATTCGGGCAATTCGGGATTAGCGTTTGATCTCGGCGCCACCTACAAGGTGATCGATAAACTCACTGTTGCTGCGAGCCTGGTTGATATCGGTGCAATAAAATGGAAGAACGATCTTTATCAGTACACACTCGATAAGTCGAAAGCAAACTACAAGTTCGAAGGGTTCGATATAGAGAAACTACTCAATGGCGAAAAGCAGGGCGGTTCAACGAGCGACTCTCTTCAAACCAAATTCAAGCCCGAAGAAAAAGAGGGTTCCGCTTACAGCACTATGCTTCCCGCAAAAATGTTGGTGAGCGCGAACTATGACGTCATGAAAAATTTCAGCGTCGGTACGATGCTCTATGCCGAACAATTTATGGGTCGCGTGGCCACCGGGTGGTCAGTCGGAATGAATAAGCATTTCGGAAAGATCATTAGCACATCATTGAGCTATACCGTTTCGAACCGCTCGTTCAATAATTTGGGCGCCGGCCTTTCTCTCAATTTTACTCCGATACAGATCTACGTAGTCGGGGACAATCTTTTAAGACTGCCATTGTCGACCGCCACCAACAAAGGCGCGTCCGACTTCCTGAAATCCACGCAAGTGTTTACACTCAAGGCGGGCGTCAATATTGTGTGGGGCTGGAAAAACGACGTCAAGAAAGTTGAGGACAAGTCGTTCAATAGTAAAAAGAAGGGTGTAAAGACCTCGTCCGACAAGAGCAAGCATCCTACACCGAAATCTCTCAGCGTAAGGAAGAAAAAGAAGCGGTAGACAGGTAATTCGGGGACAAAAGCACATTGTCACGTGGTTTTTACATTTTAGAAGTGAAGACCAGCAACGGGTCAATTAAACGACGAGTCGTACCAGAGTAATTTTTGCCGTTGGAATTTTATTCGTAAAATTCCATATGGTCATGCAGGCCAACATATTTCTGCTTTTATTCGGAGCTATGCAGGGCTTCCTTCTCAGTATCGCTCTGCTTAGTAAACGCGAACGTCATTCCTCACATGTTTTTCTCACCCTGTTTCTGGTAGTCGTCGGGCTGCAACTCACTTTTAAGGTGGTGACGAAGGTGTGGCTGATGGAAAATGTTCGATTTTTTTACATACTGTCTTATAACCTTCCGTTCCTCGTTGGTCCCGCGGTCTATCTTTTCATTAGGTCGAGAACACAAGAGAAATCATTCAATCGATCCGATATCGTTCACCTTGTGCCTTTCGTATTCTGGTTTGTTGTAAGCATGTTCGCCTATTTCGATTTCTATGGCGATTATCTCGTTTTGAACAGGGCGTTTGTCAAGGGAGCAATACAGTTGGCATTGCTCTCCGGCTATTACATTGCTTCGCGAAAGCTTATCCATTCCGTCAAACACGAATCGACAGTTGCTCTCTATCAGTTCCTTAATTATGTTGTTTTAGTGGAGGCAATCGTCATTATTGCGCTGGCTATTGGCGTAGCGTATTATCTTCGCGTGCCCGACGCACGTTTGCTTTTCATATTACTCACGGTAGTCATTTATTGGATCACATGGAAGTTGATGACCGACCCGAATGCACTCACGAAACCTGCAGTTATCACACGTACTCTCGAACCACAGCTGGTTACACGCTATGCACACTCCGGTCTCAAAGAAGAGGAGGCTTCCCGCATCGAGTCGGAACTTCGCAAAGTTATGAGCGAGCAAAAATTGTTTACCGATAGCGCGCTTACCATCGATAAGGTCGCTGCTTCCGTCAACACCTCACGGCATCACTTATCACAGGTCCTCAACGAACGCATCCATCGTCCGTATAACGAATACATTTCCGAGTTGAGACTGGAGGAAGCCCAGCGACGCCTCGCCGATCCGAAATCATTGCGTTACACCATAGCCGCCATCGCTCTCGACGCAGGCTTCAGTACCGTGTCTACTTTTAATGAGGCGTTCAAAAAGAAGTATGGTGTCACACCGTCCAGTTTCCGGACCGAATCCCAGAAGAAAATGACGGCTTAGCGAGCTATTGGGTGGTTGATTTTTTTGCATGTCATCGCGCCTACCCTATGAAACGCGCACTATCACAAACCTCGCCGCGACCCCGTCCTATAAAATGCTATCCCATCCCGATCGGAACCAAAGCCTCTTCCTCCTTCCTTCCGTGCAATCCATAAAATAATGCACGATGATCCGAATCCTTCTTTTGATGTCTCTACTGGCGTCCGGCAACTGCCTTGCCCAACAGCTCTGGGGCTCACTCGCCCAGGCTTCGTCTGCTGACAAGCAGGGCAAGTATACCGTTGGTTTTAAGGTCATTCGCGAGCGCGACAATGCTCGTGGCAACCGTCCCATGCTTGTCAGCCTCTGGTATCCCGGAAAGCCCTCAGCCACTGCTAAAAGCGTTTTGTTCAGGGATTATTTCGTCGATGCCGGCGGAGCCGAAGACTTCCAAAGAACGATGGAGCGACCGTTCATTGCCAACGCGAAGATCTCCGACGAAAATTTCAACCGCGTGCTCGACCTGGCTACCGCAGCGAAATGGAACCTCGCCGAAGCCAACGGAAAGTTTCCAGCCGTTCTCATGAGCTCGGAAACGGAAAGTCTATCCGTTACCGCAGAATACCTCGCCTCGAATGGGTTCGTTGTGGCGGCTGTAAACGCACCCTACGATCAGCAGCAGCCTGCCGACTCTCTCTTGTGGGTGCAGCCGACCGAAGACTTCCGATGGCTCGTCAACTATACCAAAACACTTCGCAACATCGACCAGGCCAAACTCACCTGCCTCGGCTTCGGAGGTGGCATTCAGTCGCCATTCTACCTCACCATGAAATCCGACAATATCAAAGCACTGGTTAACCTGGACGGCGGCGTTTTCGGACCACGATCCCTAACCAACAAGTCGATAGAATATAAGCCCGCCAACATGAAGACACCGATGTTGCATATCGTGTCTTCCTATCAACGACACGAAGATGATGTTCGTCAGCAGGAAGCGTTGGTGAACACAAGACTTTTCAGGGCTTTCATTCAACACGAAGGACTGTATCATCACGACTTCTCAATCTATGGAAGAGTGTTGAATAAAGGACTGAAGATGCGTGGCCCACTCGGTGATATCGCCGATCAGACCTATGCAGCCGCACATCGGTTGATCCTCGAGTTCCTTCAGTTGGCTGTTGCAGGAAAAGCAAACTCGTTCGTCATCGATCAGCGTTATATGCCGTTCATTAGTCTCGAAGCTCACGAGCTCGAACCCGGCCTTGTGTATTATGAACCCTCCATGGACAATGCGATCATTGACAGGGGAAAAAAATTTCGTGTCGTGAACGATACGATCCTCGGTTTCGACATCTATTACCCTCCTGCATTCGACGGGAAGCACGATCTGCCTGTTGTTGTGTTTGTAAATGGTGCGGGTATTATGGAACTATATCGTTGGCGTATTTATAAAGATTGGGCGAAGTTGATCGCTGCTCATGGTATGATCGCAGTGACTTACCAGGCACGCAGAGATCACGAAATGGAAGATTCAGATTTTTTTCTCGATTATCTGTCGGCTCATGCGAGTGAGTTAGCGATCGACAAAGAAAAGATCGGTTTATGGTCGTGTTCGGCCAACGTAGGAGTTGGTTTGCCGTTGGCGATGCAACAAAAAAGAACAGACGTCAAGGCACTGGTCGTTTATTATGGCAGTTCACAGGCCGTATCCACTTACAGGCAGGGCCTCGAAATGCAGGTAGTTCGTTCCGGTCTCGATTTTTATAATCTGAATATCGGGATGGAGAATTTTGTGAAACAGGCGTTGGTCCAGGATCTCCATTTTGAATTCATAAACTATCCCGAAGGACAGCATGCGTTCGATGCATTCGACAATACACCACGCTCGCGCGAGATCATTTTGCAAACGGTGGCCTTCCTCGATCGCGTGCTCTCGAAAGATCACCCGGTGCCAGCAGCGTCCGTTCTCACCAATGGCCGCATCTGGAATATGATCATCGATCAGCGACGTGTCGATGAAACCTTGAAAGAATGGAAAGAAGCCGTGGCGATGTACCGCGCCATGAAACATTCGCAATGGTATAATCATGTGATAGACGAACGCAACCTGAACCAGGTAGGCTATAAATTACTTGAGGCCGGCCGCACCGACGACGCTATTAAAGTCTTCAAGGCAAACCTCGAGCAGTTCCCCAACTCTGCAGATGCAAAGAAAGCCCTGGAAGAGCTGGGCAAACGGAAATAAAACAAAGAAGGGCTCCCTTTCGAGAAGCCCTTCAAATGGCTGAGTAAGACTAAAAAATCACAAATCACAAATCACAAATCACAAATCACAAATCACAAATCACAAATCGTAAAATCACAAATCTTAAGATCCACACGCCTCGCAACCTTCAGGGTTGTCGAGTGAGCAGGCCATATCCGATAACTTTTGTTCGGTAGTATACTCGATGCTATGCTGGCCTGCAGCAACCGGGGCTGCTACAGCTACAGTCTGCAATACCTTTTCTGTTTGATCGACAGCAACAGCTTCTGCCGTTGTAGGTTGTGCGATAGCGGTCTTGTCAAGTGTGAACTTAATGGCATCGGCAGCAGCGGTAGAGCGCAGGTAGTACATACCTGTTTTCAAACCTTTCTTCCATGCATAGAAGTGCATAGAAGTAAGCTTGCCGAAGTTCGGATTGGTAAGGTGAATATTCAGACTCTGTGACTGGCAGATATAAGCTCCGCGGTCGGCCGACATATCGATGATAGCCTTTTGCGAAATCTCCCATACTGTCTTATAGATGTCCTTGATGTTCTGTGGGATCTCGGCGATCGACTGAACAGAACCATTCGTAGAGATCAGTTTCTGACGCATTGTTTCGCTCCACAAGCCCAGGCTGATGAGGTCTTTCATCAGGTGCTTGTTAGCAACGATGAATTCACCTGACAAAGTGCGGCGTGTGTAAACGTTCGACGTATATGGTTCGAAGCATTCGTTATTACCGAGGATTTGCGAAGTAGAAGCGGTAGGCATCGGTGCTACGAGCAGCGAGTTGCGTACGCCGTTCTTCTTCACTTCTTGTTTCAACTGTTCCCAGTTCCAGCGATTGCTCTTGGGGGTAACGCCCCACATATCGAACTGGAATATTCCTTTCGATACGGGCGAGCCTTTGAACGTTTCGTAAGGTCCGTGGATCTTGGCTTGCTCCATAGATGCTTCCATGGCGGCAAAGTAGATCGTTTCGAAGATATCTTCATTGAGGCCGCGTGCTTCCGGGCTATCGAAAGGCATGCGGAGCATGATGAACACATCGGCCAGGCCCTGAACGCCGAGACCGATAGGACGGTGGCGCATGTTAGAGCGACGTGCTTCTTCTACAGGATAATAGTTGATATCGATCACCTTGTTGAGGTTGCGTGTAACAACCTTGGTGATCTCATAAAGTTTCTGATGATCGAATGTGCCCTCGTCGGTAACAAACTTCGGCAGCGCAAGCGATGCGAGGTTACATACGGCTACTTCGTCAGGCGATGTGTACTCGATGATCTCTGTACACAGGTTGCTTGACTTGATCGTACCGAGATTCTTTTGGTTCGATTTCTTATTGGCGTGATCTTTATAAAGTATGTAAGGAGTTCCTGTCTCGATCTGTGCTTCGAGGATCTCGAACCAGAGGTCTTGAGCTTTTACCTGGCGGCGGAACTTGTTCTCGTGCTCATACTTTTCGTAGAGTCTTTCGAATTCTTCGCCATAAACTTCGGCAAGGCCGGGAGCTTCGTTAGGGCAGAAGAGCGACCACATGCCGTTGTCTTCGACGCGTTTCATGAACAGGTCGGGGATCCACATTGCATAGAAGAGGTCGCGTGCGCGAAGTTCTTCTTTGCCGTGGTTCTTCTTCAGTTCGAGGAAATCGAATACATCGGCGTGCCACGGTTCGAGGTAGATGGCGAAGCTGCCTTTGCGCTTGCCACCGCCCTGGTCTACGTAGCGGGCTGTCATGTCGAAGTTGCGGAGCATAGGCACGATACCATTGGAGGTACCGCCGGTTCCTTTGATGTAGGAGCCCTTCGCACGAACGTTGTGAATGCTAAGACCAATGCCACCGGCCGACTGCGATATCTTGGCTGTTTGCTTCAGCGTATCGTAGATGCCATCGATGCTGTCGTCCTTCATGGTGAGGAGGAAGCAAGAAGAGAGCTGGGGCTTGGGTGTGCCTGCGTTGAACAGGGTGGGAGTGGCATGAGTGAACCACTTCTCTGAAAGCAGGTTGTAAGTTTCAATAGCTGCAGGAATGTCCTCACCGTGGATACCAACGGCAACGCGCATAATTAAATGCTGGGGTCTTTCAACCACCCGTCCGTCGATCTTCATCAGGTAAGAGCGTTCAAGCGTTTTGAAGCCGAAGTAGTCATAGCTGAAGTCACGATCGTAGATGATCGCTTCATCAAGCTCCTGTGCGTTCTCGTGGATCGCTTTCCAGGTTTCCTTTGAGATCAAAGGAGCGTTCTGACCAGTTTTCGGATCTACATATTGGTATAACCGCTTCATCGTATTGGTGAACGACTTGCTGGTTACTTTATGGAGATTAGATACAGCGATACGCGCAGCCAGCTTTGCAAAGTCGGGGTGGCGCGTAGTCATCGTAGCAGCAATTTCTGCTGCGAGGTTATCAAGCTCTGTGGTGGTTACACCATCGTACAAGCCATTGATCACCTTCATAGCTACCTCTACAGGGTTGACAAATTTTGGATCTAAACCGTAGCAGAGTTTCTCAATGCGGGCAGTGATTTTGTCGAACTTAACAGACTCTCTGTGTCCGTCACGCTTCAGTACAAGCATTTCAGTGGTTTGTTAGAAATGGAAAAAGTTGAAAAAATGATTCATGAATGTATCAAAAATCTTCGTTCAATGAAAATTTCGGAGTCGATTCTTTGTTCTCGGTGCTCTTCATAACACCGGCTTTTTGGTATTCAGCTACTCTCTTTTCGAAGAAATTAGTTTTTCCGCGAAGGCTGATCATATCCATGAAGTCGAACGGGTTGATAGCGTTGTAGATTTTTTTCCCTACAAGCTCGTTTATAAGCCGGTCGGCGACATATTCGATATACTGGCACATTGACACTGCATTCATACCTATGAGACCTACGGGGAGCGCGTCGGTAACGAACTCCTTCTCTATCTCAACAGCATCTTTGATGATTTCGATCACCCTTTCCTCGGGAAGTCTGTTTACCAAATGTTTGGTATAGAGGTGGCAGGCGAAATCGCAATGGAGGCCTTCGTCTCTGGAGATCAATTCGTTAGAGAAGGTGAGGCCGGGCATCAGACCGCGTTTTTTCAGCCAGAAAATGGAGCAGAACGAGCCGGAAAAGAAGATGCCTTCAACGGCTGCGAAGGCGATAAGACGTTCCTGGAAGCTTCCTTCGCCGATCCAGCGAAGTGCCCAGTCGGCTTTCTTCTTCACACATGCCATGGTCTCGATTGCGTGGAAGAGGCGGTCTTTCTCCTTGGGCTCTTTTACATAAGTATCAATAAGGAGAGAGTAAGTCTCCGAATGGATGTTCTCAATGGCGATCTGGAAGCCATAAAAGAATTTGGCTTCGGTGTATTGAACCTCAGAGACAAAGTGCTCCGCCAGGTTCTCGTTAACGATACCGTCGCTGGCAGCAAAAAATGCCAGTACATGGGTGATAAAATGACGTTCTCCGTCGTTCAAATTCGCCCAATCCCGCAGATCATGGCTCAGGTCAATCTCCTCGGCAGTCCAAAAGCTGGCCTCTGCCTGTTTATAGAATTTCCAGATATCATGTTGCTGAATGGGGAAGAGTACAAAACGATCCTTGTTCTCTTTAAGGATCGGTTCCATGGGTAGGTTTTGGCTCATTCCGCGGTGTGGTGTTTGGTGACTTATCAATGTGAGCTTCTCAGGACGATTTTTCAGAGAGAAAATGTTCCTAAGCTACTCAGTGAACAAATATGATTTATGAGTGAGAATATTCCTATACTGATTAACCGGTGTAAACGCGGTTAGAAGAGATGTTAAAGATGAACACGAAGTATAAGTTGTGTTAAATGAAACACTTAGCGGACCAGTATAAACCAGAATTGTAAGTGAAGATTTTTTAAAGATTTTTTAAGGCCAAAACTTGATTGCAATCGATAAACCCTGAGATTTACCTGCCGACAAGGCATTGTTTACCGTCAAAAACGCCAATTTCCTCATTTTCACTACTTTCCGGGTAAAATTGGATTTTTCGACCGTTTTCCTCATCTTTGCATCCCATTTCAAAAAAGTCAGTTACCATGTACGCAATAGTAGACATTGCAGGAAAGCAGTTTAAGGTGGCTAAAGACCAATATATCTACGCTCCCAGGATGGACGGGGATGCAGGTACGTCTGTGACGTTCGACAAGGTTCTCCTGGTCGACAACGACGGCAAAGTAGATATTGGCGCCCCCGCTGTATCAGGTGTTAAGGTTTCAGGAAAGATCCTTGAGCACGTGAAGGGAAATAAAGTGATCATCTTCAAGAAGAAGCGCAGGAAAGGTTATGCCGTGAAGAACGGACACCGCCAGCAGTTCACTAAAATTCAAATCGAAAGCATAGGATAAGAGATCGTCATCTCGTCACATCGTCAAATCATCACATCGTTATGGCACACAAAAAAGGTGAAGGTAAAGTAAAGAACGGCCGCGAATCAGAAAGCAAACGACTCGGCATTAAGATATATGGTGGCCAGGCAGCAACTGCCGGCAATATTATCGTGCGTCAGCGCGGTACAAAACACCACCCCGGAAGAAATGTTGGCATGGGCAAAGACCATACTTTGTTCGCCCTTACTAATGGCACCGTCGAGTTTAAGAGAGGTCGTCAGAACAAATCATACGTTTCTGTAGTAGCCGCCCAGGCTTAGATCCGATTCGGCGTTATAACATCAAAAAGCCCCCGGTAGCACAGCTACCGGGGGCTTTTTTTATGCCTTGTTCTCTATAAAATACTACCGAATTTTACGGGATGAGGTTAAATCAATGCCGTGGTATTCTAATACCCCATTTCCGCCTTGTTTCCCTTAGACATTTGTTTGCGACTTCGTTTTCGGTGGCAAAAAAGGCATTCAGCCGGTTGAATCTTTATTTTTATTGTTAAGAAAATCTTATTGCACTATTTCCATCTCCGAGATTATCCCCCTATTTTGGAGGAGTTAAGTCCTAATTTTCTAACCTAAACCTAAACTTATGAGGAAGTTTTTACTTCTAGTCTCATTCGTTTTTGCCACCGGGTTTGTCCTGGCACAAGAACGAACAGTTTCAGGTAAAGTGACGTCGACGGAAGACGGCTCCGCTTTGCCTGGCGTGAACGTGGTACTGAAGGGTACTACGAACGGTACGGTTACCGACACCGACGGTAACTTTAAATTAAATGTCCCCGCTACTGGTGGTAGCCTCGTGTTTTCATTCATCGGATTGCAAACACAAGAAGTAGTTATCGGCGACCGCACAGTTGTCGATATTACTCTAGGCCTCGACGTTACACAGCTCACTGAAGTGGTTGTAACTGCTCAAGGTATCGAGCGTGAGCAGAAAGCTCTCGGCTTCGCGCAAACAACTATCTCTTCCCAGTTGCTTGCAAACAAACCTGAAACTGATGTAGGTCGCGCTCTCCAGGGTCGTACTCCTGGCCTGCAGATCCTCAACTCTTCAGGTATGGCAGGTTCAGGATCGAAGATCAACATCCGCGGTAACAGCTCAATCAACGGTAACACTCAGCCCCTCTGGGTTGTGAACGGTGTCCCGATCAACACAGACCAGAACGATATCAGCGGTACTGGCCAGGACGCGTTCAACGACGGTAAGATCTCTCCAACCCGCTTCCTCGATATCGATCCTAATAACATCGAATCAATAAGCGTGCTCCGTGGTCTCGCGGCTACCACACTCTACGGTTCACAAGGCCGTAACGGTGTGATCCTCGTTACTACCAAGACTGGTTCAGGAAAAGGCGTAGGTAAGTTTGAAGGTTCAGTTACCGAATCTTACTTCGTTTCTGAAGCCGTTGTACCTGAGTTCCAAAACAAGTGGGCTAACGGTTTCGACGGTGCTTACGGTGAGTTCTTCTCAAACTGGGGACCACTCATCGACGGAAAAGGAACACAAGCTCGTCACCCTTACTGGGAACACCGCAATACCTTCCCTGACTATCCTGAGTTCGCTGTTGCTGCTGATACCCCAAACCCCGGAAACACGCCCGGATATATTCCAAAAGCATATCCTAACAACGTAAAGGATTTCTTCCAAAAGGGTCTTTCAAATACAACTTCGATCTCTCTTGCATCGAAAGGTGAAATGGGAAGTGTAAGCTTCTCTTATAGCCACCTCGATGAAAAAGGTTTTGTGAAGAACAACAACGTTAAGCGCGACAACTTCTCTTTGGGTACTACCATGAAGCTCACTCCGAAGTTGACTCTCGCTTCGACATTCAACTTTGCAAGAACAGACTTCGAAAGTCCTCCTACGGCTCCCGGTTCAGGCTCAAACACCTCTGGTGCTCCTTCGATCTGGGCTAACTTGTTCTATGTTCCCAGGAACATCGACCTGATGGGCTGGCCTTACGAAAATCCTATCGATCACTCCAGTGTTTATTACAGGAACGACAACGGTATCACTAAC
The DNA here is from genome assembly GCA_964490505.1 of uncultured Ohtaekwangia sp. Lineage (GTDB taxonomy): Bacteria > Bacteroidota > Bacteroidia > Cytophagales > Cyclobacteriaceae > ELB16-189. The sequence continues at coordinate 598,653 of CAZBCP010000013.1, forward strand.
CCACGTTGGTTGCTCGAAAACGCTCGTCAGACTGACTTGACAAACCGCTTCTATTCAAGCACAAGCTTCAATTATAAATTCAATGATTGGATCACTGCTTCGTATCGTCTCGGTCTCGATACATACGGCGAGAAGCAGACATACTGGAACAACAAAGGTGGTGGTAACGGATTCGATTCTCACTTGACTCCCGGTGCATACCGCACAACAAATGGAACCAGCCTTGTGCTCGACCACACTGCGATGGTTAACATCCAAAAGGACCTTAGCGAAGATCTGAGCCTTATTGCAGTTGTTGGTGGTAACCTTCGTGAAAACCGCTATACGCAAACCGGTCTCGAGTCACTTGGACAGGTTGTATACGGCTTCCTCGAACACAGGAACTTCACTTCAACATTGCCTCGCACATGGCGTGGTGATAACCTGAACTATCAGAAGAATCAAACGATCGCCGGTGCTTACATCGACGCAACGTTCGACTATAAGAAGATGCTGTATGTCAACATTGCTGGCCGTAACGACTGGTCGTCGACTCTGCAACAGGCTAACCGCTCTTTGTTCTACCCTGCTGGTAGTATCGCCTTCATTCCTACAGCTGCATTCCCTAATATGGCTTCTGAAGTCCTCGACTTCCTGAAACTGCGTGTTGCTTATGGTACATCAGCTGGTTTCGGAGATCCTTACAGAACAGTTCCTTACCTGTCGCTCAACTCGCAAAACCGTGTCGACGGTCAAGGCAACGTGGTTACATCACGTGTTGCAAGCATTCTTGCTAACCCGAACCTGAAAGCGGAAAGATTGACAGAAACAGAATTCGGTGTTGAAGCTAACCTTTTCGAAAACCGCATCACTTTGAATGCGTCGTATTACAATAAGGTTTCGAAAGACCAGATCTTCGAACGTTCACTCGACCCTTCAACAGGTTATACATCTACGTTCATCAACGCTGGTGAGATCTACAACCGTGGTATCGAAGCGTTCGTAACTGTTACACCTGTTAAGACAGAGAACCTCACATGGACAGTAACCGGTAACTTCACCAGGAACAGGAACATGGTGGTATCGCTGCCTGAAGGTTCGAAGCAGATCCTCGTGAACGGTTTCCCATACCTTGGGAACTTCGCTATCGAAGGTCAGCCTTTGAACGTGATCCAGGGTTCTTATACTGAACGAGCTCCCGACGGGCAACTTATCATCAACGATGCTGGTAACTACAAGCAAGCCGACGAGATCGGTGTTATCGCTAACCCGAACCCGAACTGGTTGGGATCAGTGATCACAAACCTCACATGGAAGTCGCTGTCATTCGGTATGCAGTGGGACTATGTGAACGGTGGCCAGATGCTTTCTTACACTGCTGCAACAATGGTTGGTCGCGGTGTTGCTAAGGACCTCGAGAACTTCGATCCTACATTGCCTCTTGTATTGCCCGGCGTACTTGAAGTAACCGATGGCGATGGCAATGTAACTGGTTATAAGCCTAACAACCTCCCTCTTACAACAGCAGGTGTGTTCTTCGGTAACACCATCATCGGTGGTTCGCCTTACGACCGCGGTATCTACGATGCTACCCGCGTTCGTTTCAGGGAAATTTCACTTGGCTACTCATTGCCTCAAAGCTTTGTTTCAAAGCTGAAGTTGAGATCAGTGAACGTAGTATTGTTGGGTAACAACCTCTGGTGGAGAGCGATCAACGCTCCCAAGTACTCGAAAGCCGACTTTGACAGAACCGCGTTCGGTGCCGACAAAGGTGCAGGCTTTGATTACCTCAGCGGCCCTTCTGCTCGCAGGTATGGTGTGACTCTTAAGGTTAATTTCTAAAAGCAGAATGACTATGAAAAACATATTCAAGAAGATAATACTACCCGTCGTTCTCATCGCAGCAGCATGCGACATGGATAAGGATCTCCAGGATCCAAACCAGGTCAGCCTTGCATCTGCTGATGTGAACCTGGTGTTGAACGCTGTTCAACTCGACTTTGCAGACTTCTACTGGGCAAGCCACGCCGCCGTTGCTCCACTGGTAAGACAGAATGCTATGACTGGCGGCTTCCGCTACCAGACAGCATATCAGCCCCAAAACCAGAACGATATGTGGAAACGTGCTTATGCTGATGTGCTTGTAAACGCAGCCACAGCAGAAAAACTGGCTGAAGAAAAGGAATTTACAAACCACATCGCCGTGGCTAAGATCCTTTCCGCTTACACTTACATTACACTCGTCGACTTGTTTGGTGATGTGCCTGAAGCGGATGCGCTGAAGGCAGAGGAAGGTGACTTCAACCCTGCTCCAACTGCAGGCGCGGACGTTTACGCCTATGCAATCACTTTGCTTAACGACGCACGTACACTCATTGCAGCTGAAGGTCCGGATCTGGCCCGCGACATTTACTATGATGGTGATATGGACTTGTGGGCAGCACTTGCCAACACAATCGAGCTCAAGGCATGGGTGAACATCTCAACTCTTTCTGCAAGGAAGTCTGAAGCTGATGGTCACATCACAACACTTCTTGCCGGCGAGTTGATCGATGAAGCTGGTGAAGACTTCGTTTACACATATTCGGCTACTACAGTGCCTGACTCACGTCACCCGCTGTACAACCAATATTATGGTCCTAACGAAGGACAAGCTGGTGGATACATCGGTACATCTTTCATGTATGAATTGTATCGCGGCAAGCCCGATGCAACAGATCCTACCAACCCTGCGAAGTTCTCGCAAGACCCTCGCTGGAGATATTACTTCTCTCGCCAGGCTGGTAGCATCGAACAGATCAACACTATCGACCCTAAAGCGATCGGATGTACACCTGGGAAAGACCCTGCACACTATCGTGCCGGTAACTATCCTTTCTGTGTATTCGACCCTGGCTTCTACGGCCGCGATCACGGTGATGCATCTGGTACACCTCCCGATGCACCTGTAATCACAGCAGCTGGTGCATATCCCGCTGGTGGCAGAGCCGACAACGTTGACTCTGGAAATGCAAACTTCAAGAAGATGACACAACGTGGACAAGGAGCAAACGGAGCTGGTATCCTTCCTATCTACATGTCGTTCTACACCGACTTCCTCAAAGCTGAGATCGAAGCAAGGAATGGCAACGACGCTAAACCTGCTCTTCTCACTGCAGTTACAAACTCTATCACTTTCGTGAAAGCCTTCTCAGAAGGAATCGGCCAAGTGGTTGATGTTGAAGCGTGGGGCGACGATTGGGATGGCCTTGTTCAGGCGTACCTCGATGCTGTAGACTACCAGTATGATCAGGAGCCAGATGCTCTCAAAGCAGTTGGCCGTGAAACATGGATCGCTACATGGGGTAACGGTGTTGAAGCTTACAATAGCTATCGCCGTACCGGTGGCCCTGGCCACATGCAGCCTACCATCCAAACCGGTGCTGGTGTATGGATGCGTTCGCTCATCTACAGCGCAAACTATGTTAACCTTAACCTGAGCGCTAGTCAGAAGAACTCAGACCAGGTGAACAAAGTATTCTGGGACGGAAATCCTGAGGACCTTAATTAATGACATCAATGAAAAAAATATATAGCCTTTTAACTCTAGCGCTGTTCGCGATCGTGGTATCGTGTACAGACGATGACCTTGACCCACTGAACTTCAAGAAGGTGAGCAAGGGAACGTTGTTGGCCCTCCGCGGAGACGCCCTGCAGTCGATCTATGAGGACGGCAGCCCGTATTCGTCTTCATTCGTTCCATTGATTGCAGATGGAACCGAGACTTTCTCATACGATGCTGAATATCTTTCCGATGATCCAACATCATTGGAGAGCATCGATATCTATGTGGAAGACAAGAACGGCACCAGAACTCTTTTGAAGAATGTTTCTGCATCTGAGTTCAAGACAACTGAGGACTATCCCAGGCCCTGGGTGAGCGTAAGCTTCACTCTTGCTGAGATCCTTCCGTTGATCGATATACCTGCAGAATTCCCTATCAGCAATGTTAAGGACGCAGATCACAACAACGATGTTGATTCATTGTTGACGAGATATGCAACGGGTATCACTATCGTAACCGACCTTAACCTGAAGGATGGCTCAAAAGTGTTGGCAGATGATCTCGTTGCTGCTGGTCTTTACCAGTCGAACCAGTTCTACCCTGCACAAAGGCTGCCTTTCGGTGTTGTTGAATACTGCCCTTATGAAGAAAGCACATGGGAAGGTACTTACAAGGCTCTTGAGATCGCAGATGAAACAGTTGGCCCTTACGAAGTTGTCTTTACTGAAATAGATGACAACGTGTTCGAGGTCAGCAACATCTTCGATGGAGAAAAAGATGGAGATTTCTACACAATAGAATTGACACTTGCTCCTTCAAGCAGCCCTTACGACCAGGATGTTACTGTTGAAACTGTTAACATCAATGGTACAGACTTCGAAGCCGAAGGAAGCTACGATCAGTGTACAGGTGTAATCACGCTCAAGGTCATTTATGGTCAAGACGAAGATGGTGAGGACATCAAGTTTACTTACCAATTCAAAAAGAAGACTTAGTAGGTAACCGTTCAAACTACATAAGAACCTCTCCGGGAATTACAACCTGGAGAGGTTTTTTGGTTTTAGAGGTTTTTTGGTTGTTTTACACACTTTGAATTTGAAACCCTTAGCACTGGCAATTTTATGTTGCATAAGTAGCAGCATGTTTGCTCAATCAATTGTAAACCTCGAGCTCGATGGAAAGGAAACCGGCAAAGATCTGCGTGGATATTTGCTCGAGCTCGAAAGTCAACACGATGTGCGATTCTATTTTCTCGATGAATGGATCGCAAACATATCTTTTAAAGAAAGCTTCGCAGGAAAAACTCTCGGCGAATCATTACGCCAGCTTTTCCTGGGAACCGACCTCAACTTCGTCGAGGTCAATCCATATACTATCGTTATTGTAAAAGATCCCTCACAGGTCATACGTCACAACGAGGCAATCGGCAACGCTAAACGCGAACGAAAGAAAGTAGAGAAAGTAACATTCGGAAGTCCAGGCACCGGGTCTGCCCCCAGCAAAACATTCACACTCACGGGACGCATCGCCGACGATAAGAACAACGACCCGATGGCCGGCGTAACCGTGTACATCAAAGACATTAGCGCCGGAACGGTGACCGATCCCGATGGACGTTATTCACTTTCAATTCCTTCAGGCCCACACGTCATCAGCTTCAGCTACATCAACTACGACGAAAAGGTCGTCGACCTGGACATGTATGCCAACGGTACACTCGATCAGAAACTCGAAGAGATCCCTACACTGCTCGACGAGATCGTTATTCAAGACAGATCAGTGCGCGACATCACCACCAGCTCTATCGGTGTAGCGCAGATCAGCATCAAAGAATTGAAGCGGGCTCCCGCAATGCTCGGCGAGGTCGATCTCATCAAACAAATACAAACGCTGCCCGGAGTTACAACAACCGGCGAAGCATCTTCAGGATTCAATGTTCGTGGAGGCAGTGTAGATCAGAATCTTATTCTATACGACGGACTTCCATTGTTCAACAGCTCTCACGTATTCGGATTCTTCTCTGCGTTCAACGCCGATGCCATTCGCGACGTGACATTCTATCGCGGGGGAATACCGGCGGAATTCGGAGGAAGGATGTCGTCGGTGCTCAACATCCGTTCGAAGGAGGGCGACTACGAGCGCTGGAGCCTCAACGGGGGCATCGGTATCATCTCGAGCAATCTCTCCGCCGGTGGTCCTATCGTTAAAGACAAGACATCGGTTACAGCATCGCTTCGGACAACTTATTCCGATTGGATGATCAATTCTGTTAAAAGTAACTATGTCGATCTCAAGAATGCTTCTGTAAGATTCTACGATGCGTCGGCCAAGCTCACGCATTTGTTCAGCAAGAAAACAAAGCTTACCACTTCGGGCTATGTGAGTCACGATCAATTCAGGCTACGGGGCGACTCTACTTACAAATGGGATTCGAAGCTTGCATCCATGCAACTCGACCATGAATTCAATCCCAGCTTCACCGGTGCGCTCATGGTCGGATATGGCTCCTATGAATACAAGGTTGAGAACAGCGATCCGTTTGCCGGTTTCGATCTGCACTATCAAATGAAGTACCCGACCGCCAAAGCAGGCTTCGTGATCACCCGGGAAAAACATAAGATCGAATTCGGTGGCCAGGGCATCTATTACGATTTCAATCCCGGAACATTCCAGCCAAATTCAGAATCGTCGGACCGGAAGGCTATCCAGATACAGAAGCAGAAGTCGATCGAGGCAGGTCTTTATGTTGGCGATGAATTCAACGTTACCAAAGCTCTTAACGTGAACGTCGGACTACGTTACTCGATGTTCGAAGCTGTAGGTCCCGGCGACGTTAACGTTTATCGCGAAGGAGTGCCACGCGAGACTATCAACCAGGTCGACTCTATTCATTTCGATAAAGGGGAGACCATCCGGAGATTTATGAACCCGGAGCCACGCGTATCGATGCGCTATACACTTTCAGAGAACTCGTCTCTCAAAATCGGATACAACAGGATCTTCCAATATCTCCACCTGGTAACGAATACTACTGCAGTTACACCAGTTGATATCTGGCAACCGAGCGGTTATTATTTCAAACCACAGCTTGGCGACCAGCTGTCGCTCGGGTACTTCCGCACATTCCCGAAGAAGAGCTATGAATCGTTCATCGAAGTTTACTACAAGTCGATGAAGAATGTTCTCGATTTCAAGGACGGAGCTGTGCTGCTGCTCAACCCTCGTCTTGAAACGGATCTCCTCCAGGGAAAAGGTCGTGCTTACGGAGCCGAGATCAGCTTCACGAAAAGCGCCGGAACCTTAGTCGGAACCCTCAGTTATTCTTATTCACGTTCATTCAGGACAATTGTTGGTGCATATCCGCAGGAAACGATCAACGACGGAAGAGAATATCGTTCTAACTACGATCAGCCACACGTTATCAATCTCAGCTGGCGATATAACCTGAGCCGCCGTATTTTCTTTACCGGTGCGTTCACTTATCACACAGGGCGGCCCATCACGTTGCCCCTCACTGCTTACGCTATCGAGAACTATACGGTATCCGGGTTCTCAGATCGCAACCAGTTCCGTATCCCTGACTACCATCGTCTCGACGTGGGTTTAGTGTTCGAGGGAAATCACAAAAGAAAGAAGATACTCGATGGCACTTGGACGTTCTCGGTCTACAACGTGTATGCAAGAAGGAATCCCTATTCGGTCTTCTTCAAAGAAGCTGTGCCGGGCATTCTTCGTCCATACCGGCTGGCTATCATAGGCACCGCGTTACCGTCTCTGTCATATAATTTCAAGATCCAATAAAATCAAAGGGTGATGTTGAGGGTTGTGACTTACATGGGATTGTTCTTGTTTATAATGAGCGCGGCATGCGTCGATCGTCTCGATCTTGATGTTGGTGACGTCAAAGAGTACGCCATCGTTGTTGAAGGATATATTTCAGATGAGCCGGGACCATACGAGGTAAGAGTATCAACGACTTACGATGTCGATTCTACCGTTGTAAAGAAGACCGTTCCACCGGTCAAGAGGATCGTGATGTCGGACAACTTCGGAAATTCTGAAGTGCTCACGGGAGACACCGGTCTCTATCGAACCAGCGTCGGAGGAATTCAAGGTGTTATCGGCCGAGCATATACTCTCAGGATCGAATTGGCTGATGGTCGTATCTACGAAACCATCCCCGACACGATGAGACCTCCCGGTGAAATCGAAAAAATCGATCACGAGATCGTTTCATTCAAGGATGCCGTTGGTAAACCTTTCCATGGATTTGATATATACTTCGACGCAAACGCAGGTGAAAGTAAAGAGCAGCTTTTCATGTGGAAGATCGAGATGACTTACCGCGTATCAACCCAACCCTGGGATAACCTGAAACTGTGCGGTCCGGGAAACGCAAAATGCCTCGATCCTCTCGACTGTAGTGGCTACATAGTTATATTGAACCAACTCGTATATCTGAAGCCGTGCACTTGCTGTGATTGCTGGGTGACGCTCGATCCAGAAGCACCGCTCGTGAGTGACTACGAAACGATGCAGAAAGGTGCCGTTGCGCGTGTAAAAGCAGGTCGTTTGCCCATCACATGGGAATCGATGAACTACGGCACACACGTAACCATCGAACAATACAGCTTATCTCCACAGGCATATAACTTTTGGAAGTTGGTACGGGCGCAAACAGATGCATTGAACAGCCTGTTCCAACCAGTGAACGGAAAAGTGACTGGCAACTGGACACAGGTGTCCGGCGATGAGGGCCCGATCATGGGACTTTTTTATGCATCAGCGATCAACAGGAAATCAGTTCATCTTGGCTTCGCCAATTTGCCAGATACAACCATAGTACCACCTGGAAAACTTCAGCCGGTTGACTGCGAAACGCTGCCCGGTACTGTAGATGTTCCACCCAAAAACTGGCGGGCACAATGATGGGTCCATCGAAATATATAGCTCTCCTTTTGATCCTCATGACCGGCGCATGCGTCGATCGTATCGATTTCAAGGTCACCGAAGCTGGCGTATACCCGGTTGTTATTGAAGGATTTATTACCGACGAACCCGGTCCCTACCAGGTAAAGGTTTCCCGAGCATTCGATATCGAATCGAAGGTAACAACACGGCAGCCATTGAACGTGAGGGAAATCGTGATTTCCGATAACCTGGGCAACACCGCACAAATGATCAGGGTTCAGGACGGAAAGTACCAGACAAGCAATGGCAGCATACAAGGTGTAATCGGTCGGGCATACAAGCTTCACGTAGAATTATTGGATGGTCGTGTTTATGAAACTGTTCCCGATACATTGAAATCCACCGGCACCGTCGATGAGATCGAACACGAGATCGTTTCTTACATAAACAAGAAGGGTGTGGCCGAGTATGGTTTCGACATATTTTTTGATGCGAGTGCAGGTGAGAATAAAGATTTTCAGTTTCTCTGGAAAGTTGAGATGGACTATAAGATCGTTACCAGTCCAGAAAACCGTCGCGTTGCCTGCGCCGGCGGCACTTGTCCCGATCCACCCGATTGTAGTGGTTATATCTGGAACTATCAGACTGCTTCGCTCCAGTATGTGAAGCCGTGCACCTGTTGTTTTTGTTGGGTGAGCATTGACCAGCCCATACCAACCGTGAGCGACGGCGAGCTTGTAGAGCGCGGCGAGTTTACACACATCAAAGCGGGACGTCTGCCGATCACGGGCCTCACCATGGCATACAAAACACTCGTAACTATAAAACAATACAGTTTGTCGACACAAGCATATAATTTTTGGAGATCAGTGAAGGCACAAAAGGAGGCGCTCACAAGTCTCTTTCAACCGCTGAATGGAAAGATCCCCACTAACTTCGTCCAGGTTTCCGGCGATCCCGGTCCCTTGGAGGGAATATTCTACGCATCAGCGGTAAGCATTAAATCTACCTATTTGAGTATTGACGACATTCCGAACAAAAGAATAGTACCAGAGATCGGTATTACGTACGATTACTCCTGTCTCAACTTTGATAATGCAACCAATGTTAAACCCGAACTCTGGACAGAATGAGAAATAAAAAACTTTTTTGGCTGCTCCTGGCGTCGGTGTTCGTCAACGTATCAGTTGCATTCGCTCAGTTACCCGAGGCGGCTAAAGCTTTCGGAGCTTATAAAACAAAATTTCCGGCGTCGCGATTGAATCTCATTTTCAATCAGCCGGCTTATGCTCCAGGTGACACGATCTTTTTCAGTGCATGGTATCTCGATGAAGCACAGAAACTATTCCCGGGCAGACAAGTGGGGTCCCTGGATCTCATTGCAGCAGACGGACACGCCGTTGAAAGAATTCATTTCAAGATTGAAGCCGGTCGCGCGGTGAACCAATTCGTGCTGCCGAAAAATGTCGAACCCGGAAGCTATACGCTCCTGGCTTATACCAATTGGATGCGCAACTTCGACAACGACTGGTTCTTCAGGAAACGGATCGAAATAAAAGGAGCGCAAGGTATCTCGCCTGCGCCTCAGCCGATGATCGCCGGTGCCGAGGGGGGAAGCCTTATTGCCGGTATACCTAATCATGTTGTCGTATTTGGTGATTTCCCTGGAGCGGCGATCAGCATTCGCAACCAGGCAGGAGAGGAGTTGGCGACAGCATCGCTCGATTCAACAGGTGTGGCTTCGATAAATTTCACTCCGGTATCGGGTTCTCAGTACACAGTAACAGGGCCGAATAATTTCAAGGCAACTCTTCCGGCAGTTAAGAATGATGGTGTGATCGTAAAACTTTCCGGTGATGCGTTGACTTTAGGTTCCGCAGGGCAATACAAAGACAAAGCTGTGATGGCCGTATTCACTTCGCAAGGAAAGATCGTTGATGCACGCCGCGTGGATCTAAAAGCCGGAAGCGCTTCGTTAGCGATTCCGAATACCATGAAGGGGCGATTCCACCAGTTTTATGTTCTTGATGAAACGGGGTCCGTTCTTGCTGAACGCGTTTTTGCGGTCAACACAACGAACGAATTTGCTGGAAAGATCTCTGCTTCGGGTGATGTGTCGCAACGGCAGAATGTAACGATGACGATCGAGGCGCCGGCAGGTGCAGATCTCAGTATCTCGGCTTATCAGGGAAAATTGTTCGATAGAAAAGATCTAAAAGAAGCCTTTGCTTTATCGGAGCTGCCCGATGTTCTGCAGTGGGCCGAAAAATATCGCAAATACGAAACGTCATTGACTGAATTCCTGGTAACGCAACACTGGTCAAGGATCAACTGGACCGAGATCTTATCGAACGAACAAAAGAAGTTGTCATTTCCTTACCATACAATATTGACGAAGAAGGGATTCGTGCGATCGAAGATCACCAACCAGGCTGTTCCGGATTCGACGAATGTGATCGTATACCTGCAAAAAAATACAATGGGTTACGACACCTACACACACGACGGTCGTTTCGAAGTCCCGTTTGCTTTTGATTTCTGGGGTAATGATTATTTATTCGTTTCCGTTCAACGCAAGTCCAAAGATGTTCCGGAGTATGAAGTGATCTTCGATAACGACGCGGTAGGACTACCACCGATCGTACCCGGCAAGAAACTCACAACAGAAGATCAGTACGGAACATTTTCAGTTAACAAACAACTGATCGCAAACTCGTATTCATTCTTCGCACAGGAAACAAAGAATACCGACACCGAGCGACGTCCTAACGAAATAGTGGAAGACGAACTTGGTGGCGTTAGCTACGAAGTGAACGTAGAAAAATATGTTGTGTTCCCCACAATGGAAGACCTGCTCCGTGAAGTGGTTCCTTTCGTTCAGTACAGGAAGGGTGGCATCGCAAAGGGCGTCCGTATGATGATGCGCTATCCAAGCGGCAACAAAGTGTCGAAGAGCAATCCATTGTTCGTAGTCGACGGTGTTATGACTCGCGATCCGGCTTACTTCATGAGCCTCAAACCCAAAGATATCCTCACGGTGAAGCTCGCGAATGATCCTAACAAACTTCAGCAGCTTGGCAAGATCGGGGAGAGCGGTGTTGTGCTTATCGAATCCAAAAAAGGCACGCTGGCTGATTCCCTAAGGAACGCATCGAATGTTCCCGTTACAGGACTCAACGCGGCGGTTGCATTCCACAATCAGATGCAGCCGGCTCAAAGTCCTTCAAAGCGAGTGCCCGACCTGCGATCTACCTTGTTCTGGGAACCGAAAGCAATGTCCGATCCAGGCGGGAAACTGGAATTAACATTTGCCACGGGCGACGACGTTGGCCCGGTAACGATAGTCGTGCAGGGCATGACAAGCGATGGCGTTCCGATATTCATAGAACACCAGGTGGATGTCAAATTCCGGAAGAACCCTTAACTACTCGCTCTTCAACGACTTCACGGGATTTTTAATGGCGGCTTTGATCGACTGGTAGCTTACCGTTAGCCAGGAGATGCCCAACGCAAGAGCCCCGGCCAGCAGGAATGTTACTACACTTATATTCGTTCTGAATGCGAATCCGTCAAGCCACCTGTTCATGATATACCAGCTAAGTGGAACCGCGAGGATATAAGCGAACAATATCAGCTTCGTGAATTCTTTGGTAAGCAACATGATCACGCTGGATACGGAAGCGCCCATCACCTTGCGGATGCCGATCTCCTTTGTGCGGAGGTTAGCAGTGTAAGCAGCGAGGCCGAACAGTCCCACGCATGCGATGGCGATGGCAAGTGTTGAGAACACACCGAACAAAGTGCCGGCGCGCTGCTCCGCTTCGTAAGATGCCATGAGATTGTCCTCGAGGAACTGGTATCTTAATGGTGTGGCTGCAACCTGGCCGGGTTGTACTGAGAGATCTTTCCACTGCGTTTCTACTTGTTTGATGATCTGCGGGTACTCGTTTGTATTCAGCCGCGCATAAACATACTGGGTGCCAGCGTTTGGACTTTCGCTGCTTACAATCGTAAGTGGAGTGATCTTGTCGTGGAGTGACTGGAAGTTGAAGTCTTTGATGACACCGATGATGGTGAACACAACAGGCCTGTTGCCTTGCGCGTCAACGCGGCTGAGTTTTTTACCAATTGGATCGTCGCCGAGATCCATTGTTCTCACGGCAGTCTCATTGAGGATGATCGAAAGCGAGTCGTTGGTTTCCTTTGAATAACCATGACCCTTGACGTATTCGAAACCTACTGTTTTTGCGAAGTCGTCGTCGATCACCATGTTCTTCGTGGTAAGGATCTCTGATGAGCCTTCGGCCTGGAACTGTGCTCCAAACATATCGCCTTCGTTGCCAAGCTTTGATGAAGTAGCGGCTGTCGACACAACACCGGGTATTTTTTCGAGCTCGTCTTTGAAGGTCTGGAGCTTATCGCCGAGAAGGAATGTTCTTTCAACGACGAGGAGATGTTCTTTATCGTAACCCAGCTCTTTCTTCGACATGTACTCCATTTGGTCTGAAACCACCATGGTCCCAACAATCAGTACGATAGAGATAAAGAACTGGAAGATCACAAGTCCATTCCGAAGCCATGCGCCTCTCGCATTGCTTGTAAAGTTCCCTTTCATTACTACAACCGGGTTGAATGCCGAAAGAACAAAGGCAGGATAGCTGCCGGCAAGCAATCCAACAAAGAACGCCAGCAACAGAAGTCCACCAATGATCAACGGATTAAAATTGAGGCTGAGATTTTTGTGTGCCAGGGTATTGAAGGAGGGCAGTGCAACCTCCACAATGATCAACGAAAGTGCTGTAGCGACAATGCTAATTATCAACGACTCAGTTAGGAACTGGTATACGAGCTGTGCTTTGGCAGATCCCATCGTCTTGCGAACGCCAACTTCGCGCGCACGTTCTGCAGATCTCGCTGTCGCAAGGTTCATGAAGTTGATACAGGCAATGGCGACGATCAGCAGCGCTATGGCGATCAGGAAATAGACCTGGTTGATATTTCCGCCGACAGGTTTCAGCTTGTATTCGATGTTGGTTGGATCGAGGTGTATGGATGTTAATGGTTGCAGGAAGTAGCGATAACCATTTCCTTCCTTTTTGTAATCTGCCCACGATTTGCCGAGGTTGCGTTCGATCTGTGCGGCAGCATAGGTGTCTACCATCTTGGGGAACTTGGCTTCGAGCGCTTTTGGATCGGCGCCGGGTTGAAGTACGAGGTAAGTATGAACAGAGAACGAGGTAAAATTCTCCGGTTGGAGTTGTCCTTGCTGGTCTACTTCACTCCAGTAAAAAACAAAGTCGAAATCGAAATGTGAATTCTCCGGAACGTCTTCCGACACTCCGCTCACTGCAAACTCCTGCCCGAATATGTTGAACGTTTTACCCATCGGATCTTCGGAGCCAAAGTACTTTTTCGCAGCCGACTCACTTATCACAACGTCCGTGTTCTTCGAGAGCACGGTTTTAGGATCTCCTTGCAGCAACTTAATGCTGAATGTTTCAAAGAAATTCTTTTCGGCAGCCATCAGCCACTGTTCTTCGAACTGAACCAGATCTCCCTTTTTATCGATGTGACTAACGATCGTGTTTTGGAATGGACCTTGAATGCGCGTAACCGCTTCCACTTCCGGAAAATCTTTCGGTATCACCGATCCAAATGAGTGCGGTACCACTGCATAGTTGGTCCGATGGTTCGGATAGATCCGCTCGAGTGTGAACTTATAGATGCGATCGGCCTTCGCATGGAACTTGTCGTACGAGAATTCATCGGTTACGAACAGGACAATGAGAAGACAGCTGGCAATGCCTATCGACAGCCCGAGTATATTGATCGCAGAGTAGGCCTTTTGCTTGATAAGGCTTCTGAAAGCGACCTTTAGATAGTTTTTGATCATGGGAAAGCGTTTGGAACGGATGCTAGAAGCAATGATTGTGCATCCTCAAAAACGGGGAAAATTCAGGCCTTTTGGAGCAGGCGATGTTCGAATGGGAGAAAAACCGTTCGTAAACGAACGGCCGGAAATCGTCAACCAAACGCTAAAAACTGTCAACCAACGACGCAGACGAGGCGTCGCGTCACTGGAGCATACGTAACAAAACAGTCAACCGACTCTTCAAATTTCGTCTGTCGACAATGAAATCCAGGAAACCGTGCTCGAGCACAAACTCTGCACTTTGAAAACCTTTAGGTAGGTCTTTGCCGATCGTCTCACGAATAACGCGAGGACCGGCGAAACCGATCAATGCTTGAGGTTCGGCAATGTTGAAATCGCCAAGCATCGCATAAGAGGCAGTAACACCACCGGTTGTTGGATCAGTAAGCAACGACACGTAGGGGATCTTTGCTTCATCGAGCAGCGCGATCTTCGCGGAGGTCTTGGCCATCTGCATCAATGAAAGACCGGCTTCCATCATACGGGCACCACCGGAACGGGAGATCATAAGGAACGGCTTCCTTGTTTTGAGGCTGTGGTCCATCGCACGCGCGATCTTTTCGCCAACCACAGAACCCATCGAACCGCCGATGAAACTAAAGTCCATACAAGCGATCACGATGTCGATGCCATTCATCTTTCCATAAGCAGAACGCAGTGCATCTTTCAGCTCTGTCTTCGCCTGTGATTCTTTTATTCTTTTTGGATAGGGTTTGCTGTCGTTGAACTTCAGCGGGTCGGCCGATTCCATGTTGGCGTCGAGCTCCGTGAATTCATTATTGTCGAAGAGTATTTCGAAGTATTCCTTCGAACCGATCTTGACGTGATAATCTTCTTCGGGGACAACGTAGGCGTTGTTCTTTAATTCTCTCGTATGGACAATCTTACCCGCAGGCGATTTGAACCATAAACCATCGGGAACTTCTCTCTTGGCCTCGGTTGGCGTGAGAATTCCCTTGTCAGTGCGTTTAAACCAGGGCATCAGCTAAACCCAGTTATGTAAATATGTTTATGCTATATCTATGCTTCCATCCAGGTATACATCCTGGATAGCGTTCAGGATTTCAACGCCTTCTTTCAAGGGACGTTGGAATGCCTTCCTTCCGGAGATCAGACCCATACCACCAGCGCGCTTGTTGATAACCGCTGTGCGTACTGCGTCCGCCATATCGCTAGCTCCTTTCGAATCTCCACCCGAGTTGATGAGGCCGGCCCTGCCCATGTAGCAGTTAGCAACCTGGTAACGGCAAAGATCGATCGGGTGATTAGAAGTGAGCTCGGTATAGATCCTTTCATCCAATTTACCATAGCTGCTTCCACCAGTGTTCAGAGCTTTATAACCGCCGTTGTTCTCTGGGAGCTTTTGCTTAATGATGTCGGCCTGGATCGTAACACCAAGGTGGTTGGCCTGGCCACTAAGGTCGGCCGATACGTGATAGTCGACACCATCTTTCTTGAATGCGTTGTTCCTGGTATAGCACCACAGGATTGTGGCCATACCAAGTTTGCGCGCTTCCTCGAATGCTTTTGAAACTTCCTGGATCTGGCGCGTTGCATTGTCCGATCCAAAGTAGATCGTTGCGCCAACAGCTACCGCGCCAAGGTTCCATGCATCTATTACCGATCCAAACATGATCTGGTCGGCTTTATTGGGATAAGTAAGAAGTTCGTTGTGATTGATCTTAACAATGAAAGGGATCTTGTGAGCATACTTCCTTGAGGCCATTGCAAGACCTCCGAAAGTTGTAGCTACTGCATTGCAACCGCCTTCGATAGCAAGCTTCACAATGTTTTCCGGATCAAAGTACATTGGGTTTTTAGCGAACGATGCGCCTGCGCTGTGCTCGATACCCTGGTCGATCGGAAGGATAGATAGGTACCCGGTGTTTGCCAGACGACCCGTTCCAAAGAGAGTCTGAAGGCTTCTGAGTGTTTGAACACTGCGGTTCGACTGCGCGAAGATCTTGTCTACAAAGTCAGCCGAAGGCAGGTGCAGGACGTCTTTTGAAATTGTTTTGCTTTTGTGCGTGAGGAGCGATTCTGCGTCTTTGCCGAGCAGATCTTTTACATTTGTTTTTGCCATGTTTCTCTCTTGGTAGGCCCCGTCTTTAGTGGCGGGTGAGGCGCAAATATAGGGGGTAATTATTTAATTAACCGCAACGATACCAAACAAAAAACCCCATTTCCGCATTAGAAATGGGGTTTTCTATTAAAATAGGAATTCTTATTGCGCAACTGCTGCTGTAGCGGCAGCTGAAGTATTCGCCAGTCTTTCCTTGATCCTTGCAGACTTGCCCTGACGACCCTTCATGTAGTAGAGCTTTGCCCTTCTTACTTTACCAGCCTTGATGAACTCGATTTTGTCGATGCTCGGGCTGAGTACAGGGAAAATACGCTCAACACCTACGCCGTTCGATACTTTGCGCACAGAGAAAGACTCACCATTGGTGCCCTTTCCCCTGCGGTACAGCACTACGCCCTGGAATTGCTGGATACGCTCCTTATTTCCTTCGCTGATCTTTACGTGCACGTTTACGGTGTCCCCAGGCTTGAAGGAGGGGAGTTTTGCCCTTTTGGAAGCGAGTTCCTGTTCGGCAATTTTCATTAAATCGGCCATGACGCTCGTGTTTTAAAAATGGGACTGCAAAGATAAGAAAGGGGGGTAAATGGGCAAAAGGCCGCCCGTTTTTAATTACCGAGCAGGTCTGGCCGTCTTTTTCTGGTCCTTTCGAGTGCCTGCTCCTCCCTCCACTGCCTGATTTTGGCCTCGTGGCCCGACATCAGCACATCGGGCACCTTCCAGCCATTGTATTCCCGCCGGGTGTAAACCGGGGGCGCTATAAGTCCATCCTGGAACACATTGATGTCTGGTTTTCCTGATAATCTACGCGGCGTTTCTTCGGTCTGCTTTTCTGCAATTATTCGACGTGCAATATTGCTTACCGAAGTTACAGCGAACTTATGAGTACACTTGATGCACAGGAGATCGATAAGTCGTCCCCCGGCGATTTAAGGCAAGATAATCCAGTATTAATAAGGGACGAAAGACTCGAACAATCGATATTGAAAATGTATCAAATCACTTTCGATGCGATCAAGAGCCTGGAGAATAAGCATGAAATAACAGAGCGAGAAAAGGCCATTCTATTAGCCGAACTCAAATCCTTTCTCCAAAAGAAACGGGCAGTTTCTTATTTGGCGAATCGATTTTCAATGATAAAGTCTGCAATTGATGTTGTAGTTGACTTTGCTACAACATCTGATGTAGCGAAACCAAAAACTCCGCACAGCCTCGTTTATTATCAGTCAATTCGTCATAAACGAACGAGAGATGAGTGGTGATTTAATCCCGCCTGACGAAGAACCACCAGAAAGTGATGGGAAGGAAACTCCTCGAAAGCCGTTGCGACCATCTACAAGGATTGAAGATCTCTGGGAAAAGGTGCAACTGATGGCCATGCAGCAACCCGGTGCAAATTTTGATTTGGGCAGCCTTACCGATGCTCAAAAAGACAAATTAATGCAGGTTGTTGAAAAAAATGAAGAGCACGCGTTCCAGTACTACCAGACGGAACAACGTAATAAACGCGACATCAAACTCGCTGAGATCAATGCCAGTACATTCAATTTTAAGACCAATCGAATATCGCTGATTATTGTATTGATCATTGTATTTGTTATTACTTTAGTTGTATTGATTTGGAAGGACAACTATTTTTTAAACTGGATTTCTTTTTTGACTGGACTTGTTGGTGGATACGGTGTCGCAAAAATTCCAACTAAGCCTCGACGTGTCAAATCTAAAGAGGAAGACTAATCATTAGATCAGCAGATCCGGACGCCTTTTTTTGGTCCTTTCGAGTGCCTGTTCCTCCCTCCACTGCCTGATTTTGGCCTCGTGGCCCGACATCAGCACATCGGGCACCTTCCAGCCATTGTATTCCGCCGGCCGGGTGTAAACAGGGGGCGCTATAAGTCCATCCTGGAACGAATCTGTAAGCGCCGAAGTCTCGTCCGACAATACTCCCGGCAGAAGCCGGATCACAGCATCGGCAACCACGGCAGCTGCAAGCTCTCCACCCGAAAGAACATAATCGCCGATGCTGATCTCTTTCGTGATAAGATGTTCGCGTACCCGCTCATCGACACCCTTATAATGACCACAAAGAAGAATGAGGTTGCCGCAAAGACTCAGCTTGTTCGCCAGGTTTTGCGATAGCCTCTCGCCATCGGGACTCATATAGATCACCTCATCGTAAGCCCGGTCTTTTTTTAATGCGGTTATACACCGATCGATGGGCTCTATCATCATCACCATTCCGGCGCCGCCGCCAAATGCATAATCGTCTGTTGTCCGATGCTTGTTGGTCGAATACTCACGCAGGTCGTGCACCTGCACAGTCACCAACCCTTTGTCCTGTGCGCGCTTCAGTATCGAGTCGTTGAATGGACTCTCGAGAAGCCTCGGCAAGCAGGTGATGATATCAATTCTCATATGTCGAGAAATCCTTCGGGTAGTTCTACGGTCACTCGCTTCTTTGTTTTGTTGATGCTCTTAATGAATGGACCATTGATCGGTATCAGCACTTCCTTTCCGTTGTGATCAAGTACAAGAAACCGATTGGGTCCCGCTTCCATGATGTCATTCACAGTACCGAGAACAATCCCGCGCGCAACAGAAGATCCCCTGGACGGTTCCGGTACACTTTCCACTTCGAAGCCGACGACTTCATCGTTGTAGAACTCTCCTCGCGAAAGCTTCGGCCGTTCCGATTTCGCCAGGTATAACGAAGATCCTTTGAGCTCCGAAGCAGCATCGATATCATTGATGTCTTCGAACTTAACAAAAGCTTTATCGCCCTTTACTGAAATGGATTTAACAAAGTGAGGAACAAGATTGTCGCCCAGGTAAATGGTTTCGATAGACGACAGGTCGGGACACTCAGGCATCGTGTTAACAGTAACCTCTCCTTTCAGGCCATGCGTTTTTGAAACGTAGCCGATCTTATAGCAATCTTCAATCTTCATCAGCCCGCGAAATTAGTTGTCGCCTGCCTGATTGCCTAACGGCACGGACACGCCAAGCCATGGGATAACGATAAGGCGGTCCAGTCCACCAACTACAGGAATAAATCCTCCAAAGTCGAGGCCAACTCTTTTAATTAATCGTCGCCCTCCCAGTGACAACAGGGCAAGCGCCTCCGCGTCTCCGCCACCACCAACGCCGAACAAATAGTTTTCGGTCATAAAATACCCGCGCGGTCCAAGACGAGTCATGGTGGAGAATGTGATCACCGGACGTTTAGAGAAATCCTTTCCGCTAAACCCGTAGCCGATCCCAAGCGAAGCATTTTTGTCGCGTGTTCCGAAGGTGAATACGCCATACGCCACGCCACCTCCGCCCGATCCATCACTTCTGCTGCCGGTAAAGACGTGGAGGTAAACGACACCGGCGCCGATGTTAAACTTCTTAGCCACGGGTAAAGAGATCTTTGGAGTGATCCACAACGGCGCCACATCGGCCCCGAATAAAAAGATTGGAATGGTGCCAGCCCCCAGTGAGATGTTTTTTGTAATGCCGACGCTGAACTGGTTGAATAAGATCCACACGTTCTGGTAATAGGCCTCTCCAGGTTTTAATCCAAAGCCATTGGGCATCCAGAAGTACCGCGTCGACTGAAAATTCTCGGCCCAATAGTCGGTACCGATGATCCGCGATGGATCGGCTTCTTCCATCAGCTTGATGTCGTACATCTTTATGGTGACAGTACCGAACTTGTCGGTTTTCAGAGTCATGACACCGGCCTCGATGCCCATTACCCGGCCCACGAATTCATTGTCGTCGTTGGTTGTGACCCGCCAGTAGGTGGTTGTATCGCCCTGCTGGGGGATATTCTTTTGTGCGCTGCATTCGAGAAACGCGGCGAGTATCAAAAGCAGGGGTACAATGCTTTTTTGAATCACAACCGAATATAAAAACAAAAGCCAGTCTCGAGGTTATCGGGACTGGCTTTCGGTGGTAGTATAGTCTCTTAAGCTTGCTCCTCCGTTGCAGGTGCAGCGGCTTCGCCTTCGGCTGCCGGAGTTGCTGTTGCAGCGGCTGCAGCAGCTTCCTGCTTCTTGCGGATAGCCTCGGCGCGAGCTTCTCTAACTTTAGATTCAGCTTCCTTGCGAGCCTTGGCAGCATCTGCCTTCGACTTCGAAAGGTTATCGCGTTTCGACTGGATCTTAGCGTCTTTAGCGGTCTTCCAGTCAGCCAATTTCTTGTCGGCAGCCTCCTGGTTGATGGCGCCTTTGATAACGCCGATCTGGAGGTGTTTTTTCATCATAATGCCCCTGTAAGAGAGCATGGCTTTCACCACGTCGCTGGGCTGAGCGCCTTTCATGAGCCAATCGAACGCTTTTTCTTCGTTCAGCTCGATTGTAGCGGGGTTTGTGAGGGGGTTGTAGGTACCGATCTTTTCGATGAAACGGCCGTCGCGGGGCGAGCGGCTGTCGGTTACGACTACGTCGAATCTTGCGAGTTTTTTACGGCCTCGGCGTGCCAATCTGATTTTTACTGCCATTGCTGGTCTGTTTTAATGTTGGATCTCGTCCGGTTTTAAAATGGACTGCAAAGATAAGGGAAAAGTTAAAAGTGAATAGCTAAAAATTAAAAGTTTGTCCAGCGAACTGACTCTCAGATAAATTCGTTTACACGATTATACGGTTTTACTATTCTGAAACCGTTTCCTAATTTCGATCCCGCTAAAAAAATACTTATGGATAGCTATTCTTATATATCCAATGCCGAAGTAGGCTACCTCGACCAGTTGTATCAAAACTATAAAAAGGACCCAAACTCCGTCGATATCACCTGGCAGAAGTTTTTCGAAGGCTACGAATTCCAGTCGAGCCGCTACGACAAGAAGCCCTCGAACGGGGCCAATGGCTCCTCCGGTGTAGCCACCGACACCATGTCGATCAAGGAGACCCAGGTGCGAAACCTGATATTCCAATACCGGACCTTTGGCCACCTGAAATCGAAGACAAACCCGGTTCGCGAACGCCGCAACCACAATGTCGACCTCAGCCATACCGGCGTTGGACTTACCGATGCCGATCTCGACACGGAATTCGACGTGGCTGCCGAGATCAGCATGCCCCGAACCACACTCCGAAAGATCATAGAGCGACTCCAGCAGATCTATGTTGGACCCATCGGCTTCGAATACAACTCCATCCGCGACGACGATGTTAGAAAGTGGTTCTTCGAAAAAACTGAAAAAGAGTGGGTCAACTATAGCCCAAGCGTCGACGAAAAGAAAGCGATCCTTTCTAAGCTTACCGATGCTGTCGTTTTTGAGAACTTCCTTCACACCAAGTTCCTCGGACAAAAAAGATTTTCGCTGGAAGGTGGCGAGAACACAATTCCAGCTCTCTATAAGATCATCAACAAAGCCGCAGAGTTCGGTGTGAAAGAAGTTGTGATCGGGATGGCGCACCGCGGACGCCTGAACGTCCTAACAAACATTCTTGGAAAAACCTACGAGCAGATCTTTACAGAATTTGAAGGCAACGGAAACCCTGACCTTACGATGGGCGACGGGGATGTAAAGTATCACCTCGGCTATTCAAGCCAGCATACCTCATACACCGGCAAAAAGATCTATGTAAAGCTTACGCCTAACCCTTCGCACCTTGAAGCGGTTAACCCGTTGGTGGTTGGTTATACGCGTGGCCAGATAGACGATGAGTATAAAGAGGATCTCAGCCAGGCAATGGCCATTCTCATTCACGGCGACGCTGCAATTGCGGGACAGGGAATAGGATATGAAGTTGCACAGATGTCGGGCCTCCCCGGATATACCACCGGTGGTACGATACATTATGTGATCAACAACCAGGTTGGTTTCACGACCGACTTCGACGACGCGCGTACTTCAATTTACTGTACTGACCTTGCGAAGATCATTGATGCGCCTGTATTGCACGTAAATGGCGACGACGCGGAGGCGGTGAATTTCTGCGCACGCATCGCCGTCGAGTATCGTCAGAAATTCGGAAAGGATATTTTTATCGACATGCTCTGCTATCGTCGTCATGGCCACAACGAGAGCGATGAGCCGAAGTTCACACAACCCAAATTGTACAATCTCATTGCGAAGCATCCCAATCCACGCGAAGTGTATGTGAAGCGCTTGGTTGAACGCGGCGATGTGGATGCTGCGTTGGCCGACGAGATGGAAGCGAAGTTCCGTAACCAGCTCCAGGATCGTTTGAATGAAGTGAAGCAGAAACCACTTCCTTACAAACCTCAAAAGATAGAAGAAGAATGGAGCAAACTCCGCCGTGCGAAACCGGAAGACTTCGATTCATCTCCGGAGACTGGTATCAAGCAAACCACTATCGATAAAGTTGGAAAGGCACTCACAACGATACCCGATGGTTTCAAGCCGCTGAAGCAGATCGAAAAGTTATTGAAAGATCGTAAGCAGGCTTTCTTTGAGGATAAGGTTCTCGGTTGGGCCGAAGCCGAATTGCTTGCCTATGGATCGTTATTGTCTGAAGGTGTACCTGTACGTATGTCGGGGCAGGATGTGAAGCGTGGAACATTCTCGCACCGTCATGCATATTTCTTTGATGCAAATACTAATGAACCGTACTGCGGTCTCGATCATATCGATAAAGATCAAAGGACACTTCACATTTATAACTCGCTCCTGAGTGAGTTCGGTGTGCTGGGTTTTGAATATGGTTACGCGATGTCGTCGCCAAGTGCGCTGGTATTATGGGAGGCACAGTTTGGTGACTTCGTGAACGGTGCGCAGGTAATGATCGATCAGTTCATATCGAGTGCAGAATCGAAGTGGCAGCGCCAGAACGGAATGGTGATGTTGTTGCCCCACGGCTACGAAGGACAAGGACCGGAGCACTCGAGCTGCCGTCCGGAGAGATTCCTTCAATTGTGTGCGGAGTATAACATGATCGTTGCCAATCCAACAACGCCTGCAAACATCTTCCACTTGTTGAGAAGGCAGGTGACCTGGGAATTCCGGAAGCCTTGCGTGGTGTTCTCGCCGAAGTCTTTGCTGCGCCATCCATTGGTTATCTCGCCGGTAAAAGATTTCGTGAAAGGAACGTTCAAAGAGATCATCGACGACGAAAATGTAACGGCCAAGGACGTTAAGAGACTGGTGATCTGTTCAGGTAAAGTTTATTACGACCTGTTCGACGCTCAGCAAAAGAAAAAATTGAAAGACGTTGCGATCATTCGTATCGAACAATTGCATCCGTTCCCTGAGAAGCAGATCGCTGCGATCCTTAAAAAGTATAAGGGAGCCACGGTTGTCTTTGCACAGGAAGAACCGGCTAATATGGGACCGCTGTCATATATCCAGCGAATGATGCCGGGCCAGCAGATAGAATTTGTGTCAAGGAAAGCGAGTGCTTCTCCGGCGACAGGATTCAAGAAAGTTCACGACGTTGAGCAAGGTAAGATTGTCAATTCAGCTTTAGGTATCTAAAATAATCACTCAGATGTCACAACAAGTCAAAGTACCCGCAGTAGGCGAGTCTATCACAGAGGTTACAATCGCCAACTGGCTTAAGAAGGATGGAGATATTGTGAAGCAGGATGAAGTCATTGCCGAGCTCGAATCAGACAAGGCTACGTTCGAACTTCCCGCGCCGCAGGCCGGGGTTCTGAAAATCTTGAAACAACAGGGCGAGGTGGTACCGATAGGTACAGCCATTTGCGAAGTGCAGGATTCTGCAGGAGCAGCGGCTCCCAAGGCAGAGTCACCGAAGACTGAAGCGAAGGCTTCGGCTCCTGCTGCAACCTCTGCACCGAAAGCTACTGGTGGGGTGAAAGAAATGAAAGTCCCTGCCGTTGGCGAGTCAATAACAGAAGTTACTATTAGTACATGGTTGAAAAAAGATGGTGATTTCGTGAAGCTGGACGAGGTGATCGCAGAAGTAGAGTCGGACAAAGCAACATTCGAACTTCCTGCTGAAGCAACGGGTATCCTTCGCATTGTTGCGAAAGAAAAACAGACTCTTCCGATAGGTGGATTGATCTGCAAGATCGAGATCGCTGAAGGAGGTGCCGTGGCTGAAAAGAAAGACGCAGGCACACCAATGGCAAAAACAGAAACAGCAGCCACCACGAACTACGCATCAGGCCATCCATCTCCCGCAGCTGCGAAGATCCTCGATGAAAAAGGGATCTCAACCAAAGAAGTCCAGGGCAGTGGCAAAGACGGAAGGATCACGAAAGAAGACGCGGTGAACGCGACCGCTGCCTCGAATAAAGAGAGTGCGTCTAAGTCGGCTCCTGCTTCTAGCCAGGGGATCGCCGTGCCGGCGATTTCTGGTGCGCGCAACATCCGTCGCGAAAAGATGACCTCATTAAGAAAGACCATCGCGAAACGACTGGTAGCAGTGAAGAACGAAACAGCGATGCTCACTACCTTCAACGAAGTGGACATGAAGCCTGTAATGGACCTTCGTTCGAAGTACAAAGATCAGTTCAAAGAAAAGTACGGCGTGGGACTTGGCTTTATGTCATTCTTCACGAAAGCAGTCTGCGCAGCGTTGAAAGAATTCCCTGCGGTGAACGCATCGATAGAAGGCGACGAAATTGTTTATCACGACTACTGTGATGTTTCGATAGCCGTATCGACACCACGTGGATTGGTTGTTCCGGTTATTCGTAATGCCGAAGCACTCTCGATGAACCAGATCGAAAGCGAAGTCATTCGTCTCGCAACACGCGGTCGCGATGGCAAGCTTTCTATCGAAGAAATGACGGGTGGAACGTTCTCGATAACGAATGGTGGTGTGTTTGGATCAATGTTGTCGACACCGATCATCAACCCTCCGCAATCGGCGATCCTTGGCATGCATAATATTGTTGAGCGGCCGGTTGTCGTGGGCGGACAGGTTGTTGTGCGTCCTATCATGTACGTGGCATTGTCGTACGATCACCGCATCGTAGACGGTCGTGAGTCGGTAAGCTTCCTGGTCCGTGTGAAACAGATGCTCGAAGATCCAGGTAGATTAATTCTTGGTGTTTAAAAATCCCTCACGGATCGCATTGATCACACGGATATATCTGTGCGATCTGTGATCAGTGAGAACTTGTGTTTAATAAAAAGTTTTCCTGACTTATGGACTATAATGTAACAGTCATTGGTTCCGGCCCCGGGGGCTACGTAGCTGCTATTCGCTGCGCACAGCTTGGCTTCAAGACCGCGATCATCGAAAAGTATGATACACTTGGTGGTACCTGTCTTAATGTAGGCTGTATTCCTTCGAAGGCATTACTCGATTCTACAGAGCATTTTCATAACGCTGTTCATAATTTTAAAGAGCACGGTATAGATATCAGCGAACCGAAAGCAAACCTTCCCCAGATGATCAAAAGAAAAGCTGGGGTCGTAAAAGCAAACGTCGATGGTATCGCCTTCCTGATGAAGAAGAACAAGATCGACGTTCATACGGGCGTCGGATCTTTTGTTGATAAGAACACCATTAAGATCACCGCCAAGGATGGCAAAGAAAAAACCATCACTACCGAGAAGGTTATCATTGCAACGGGCTCGAAACCCACTCCGCTGCCGTTCGCTCCATTCGATAAGAAGAGGATCATTTCCAGCACTGAAGCCCTCGAGCTGACTGAGCTGCCGAAGCATCTCATCATCATTGGTGGAGGTGTGATCGGTATGGAACTTGGATCGGTGTATGCACGCATCGGTGCGAAAGTTACCGTTGTCGAATTCCTCGACAGCCTCATCGCAACCATGGACGGAACGATGGGCAAGGAGCTTTTGAAGTCAGCGAAGAAACTCGGTATGGAATTCTATCTCGGTCACAAAGTCACCAGTCTTCAAAACACCGGTAAGGAAGTGGTTCTGAAAGCGGAAGACAAAGCAGGCAAGCCACTCGAGTTGAAAGGCGACTATTGCATGGTCAGTGTAGGACGTCGGCCATATACAGAAGGGCTTGGCCTTGAAAAAGTCGGTATCGAGCTCGACAAAGGAAGAATTCCTGTTGACGACCATCTCAAGACAAAGGTCGATAACATCTACGCTATCGGTGATGTGGTGCGTGGTGCCATGCTTGCCCACAAAGCTGAAGAAGAAGGGACGTTGGTTGCGGAACAACTGGCCGGACAAAAGCCTCACATCAATTACTTATTGATACCCGGCGTTGTTTACACCTGGCCCGAGGTAGCGAGTGTCGGTTATACCGAAGAGCAATTGAAGACTGACAATCGTGCGTACAAGGTAGGATCGTTCCCTTATAAAGCTCTTGGCCGTGCGCGTGCTTCGATGGACGTGGATGGGGTTGTGAAAGTACTGGCCGATAAGAATACGGACGAGATCCTGGGTGTTCATATTTTCGGCGCTCGCGCTGCGGATATGATTGCTGCGGCGGTAACGGCGATGGAATTCCGTGCGTCTGCCGAAGATGTATCGCGTATGTCGCACGCGCATCCTACTTATATGGAGGCGGTTCGTGAGGCGTGTTTAGCAGCGACGGCCAATCGACCGATTCATTTATAGCGCGTTAACGTCATGACCGCGCGAAAGCGTGGTCATCCCCTGTCGAAACGGGGATTGCCCCTCGCAAAACTCAGGGCAATGACGGTTGGAGAAATCCTATCCGCGCTGCTCGCACCGCCAATGCGAGCACCACCGGTATCAGGAACACATTAAGTTGTTGCGGCAGAAATGCCCATGTGATCAACAACAATGCATACAGTATAGCGATCCCTTTGAAGTAAGTGATCGCTATTTTTTTACCAGCCAGGTACAGCGGCACGAAGACCAGGTGCAACGGCATTGCCCACAGAATGTTCAGGTTTCTCGCAGCCGCACGGTGATCGGTAACGGTCCACAACAGGAACAACAGCAAGCCAACGGCCCCAACTATTCCAAAGATTACAGTGTCGAACCATTTGGAGCTCCTGGCGTTCTTTATATCCCTCCAGGTTATTGCAATGGTGATCAACAAGAACAGACCGAACACGACCCACGGATGGAACAAGCTCAATGGATGATCTTCCGGTGTAGCCTCGTATACCGGGATCTTTGTCTTCACCAATGGCACGATCGTTGAGTCGTTACGGATCGTTGCGTGATCGAACGACTGTTCGATGTAATCGGGGAGGAACATGTATTCGTATGGCGAAGCATGTTTGTCCATCGGGAGACCGAGACAGATGTCGATACCGAGATCACCCCAGGGTTGATATTTCAGGTACAGATCGGTAAGCTGACGGATCGTGTAGTCGGTTTTGATGAATGTGCTGTCGAACACCACATCGTCTTTCAAAGTTTCCTTAAGTACGTCGCGCAACTTGGTTGCACAATTGTTATAGAAATAGTCATAGAGGTAGTATTGGTTTTCGGGTTGCGCATTCCAATACAGGTAGTCGAATACTTTTTGTGTTTGAGTTGCGTTAAGATTCAGTATTTGCTCGTGAACGAATCGGTTGTGTGACATATAGTAGTCTCGCCAGGGGACGTAGGGGTCGACGTCAAGTTTATAGTTGAGGTGCCCCCGGGCAAAATTCAGGTAAAAGTTCGGCTGGTCGAAGCTGAACGCTCCATAGTTGAAGAAGGCATCGATAGATTTTTGAGGATCATAAACGCGGATACCGCTGTGGCCGAAGGCTGAATATAATTCGCCTTGCCATGGGCCCAGGGTGACGATCGAGATTTCCGCTTGCGGCGACAGTTGCGGAGTGTTTGCGATGCGCTGTTGTGCAAAGGTAACCTGTGCTACCACGACCAGGGCGATAAAGATGAATTTCATTTTGAGCAATCGGGGCAAGTTAATTATTAATTATATTCGTTACGATGCTGGCTTTTATGAGAGAGTGGCTGCTTGACGTACGAAACTGGTCACGTTTGCCTAAAAGGTACGGACACGATGAGGAGGCGATGTACCGCAATAAGCGAAATATCCTTTTTTCGCAGATCACGCTGGTTGGAGGCATCGTCGGCATCGTTCATGCTATCGAAGGTTTACTCGACCGCAACTTCGCTCTCCCGTTCCTCGATTTCCTGATGACCGCCGTATTGTTCGCCTCGTACTATATCAATGAGGTAGGTAAGCATCTTCGTGCAAAAGTTTTACTGTTATCGTTTCTTAACATTTTCTTCTTTTTTTATTCATTGATCACACCGCGTGAGATCGGCATCTATGTCTTCTACTTTCCATGGGTCGCAGCCGCTGCGCTGATCTTCAATACAGAAGAGCGTTTCTGGCGCGTATTCTTTATCTCATTGTCGGTCGTGTTGCTGGTCGTCATCTTCGTTTCCGATATCACCCTGGTTGCCAACATGAAGTTCACTTACATCGAGACCGCGAGGCCGTTCGTGTTCAATGTTGTAACAGCATTGCTGGTAACGGTGATATTCATATACTTTATGATACAGCTCAATGAGGTATCGGAAACTCGTCTCCGCAAGGCTACCGAAGAGATACGTCAGAAGAATACCGAGCTGCAAAAGACAAACGAACAGCTCGATCGTTTTGTATACAGTGCTTCGCACGACATCAAGCTGCCGATCATCGCCATCAAAGGGCTTACCCATCTTGGCACTATGGATACCCAGGAGCAAAAGTCGCTGCTGTATTTTTCCAAGATCGAAGATCAGACCAATAAGCTTAGCCGGTTCCTCCTCGAATTACTCGAGTACACCAGGAACAGTCGTACCAACCTTCATTTGGAGCAAGTGAACCTGAACGATCTTGTGGACGAGGCGATCGACAATCTTTCACACATCGAAAATGCAGAACGCGTAGAGTTCAAGAAATTCATCCGCCTTGAACAGAATGTGATGATCGACCGGGTGAGATTTATGGTGATACTCAATAACCTTCTTTCGAATGCCGTCATGTATCACAACTACGCAATACCTAATCCATGGGTGAAGATCATGATCAGCAAAGTGGACGACAAGATCCAGGTGTTGATAGCCGACAACGGCTTGGGGATCAACGACGAGCATAAAGACAAAGTATTCGAGATGTTCTTCCGCGGATCCAGCTCCGCCATGGGCTCCGGCCTCGGCCTGTTCATCGTAAAAGAGACCGTCGAAAAAATGAACGGCAAGATCATGCTTTCTTCTACCGAAGGAGAAGGCGCGTGCTTCAGAATTGACTTACCTTTGGTTGCTTGACTCCATTCGCCGACAACTTAAATATCGCTTCGAAGCTAACTCCACGCAGGCTATTCAATTACTCCAGCGTAGTTTCCAGCTACGTTTACTCCCGTGCAAGCGGCAGCGCCCGTCATCAGGGCATGCCGGTGGCCATTGGTATTGAACCTACTACATCATGCAATCTTCGTTGCCCTGAATGTCCCAGCGGACTGCGCTCATTTACCCGGCCCACCGGAATGCTTGAGGAGACCATGTTCAAAAGCCTGATCGATGAGTTGAAGGACACGTTGACGTATCTCACTTTCTATTTCCAGGGAGAGCCGTACCTGCACCCGAAATTCCTGTCGTTGGTAAAGTACGCCTCGCAACAGAATATCTACACGGCCACGTCGACCAACGCTCATTATCTAAACGACAAGCAGGCACGCGACACGGTGGAGTCGGGATTGGATCGACTAATTATTTCGCTCGACGGCACCGACCAGGAGACCTACCAGCAATATCGCGTCGGAGGGAATATGGAGAAGGTACTCGAAGGCACTCACAATATTCTCAAGTGGAGGACGGAGCTCAAATCGAAGACGCCGTATGTCGTGTTCCAGTTTTTGGTCGTGAAGCCCAACGAACACCAAATACCGGAAGTGCAGGCGCTGGCGAAGAAGATCGGTGTCGACAACGTTTTGCTGAAAACCGCACAGATCTACGATTACCAGAACGGTTCGGAACTCATGCCTACCATCGATAAATATTCGCGCTACAAAAAGACTGGCGATGGCACATGGTCGATCAAGAATCAACTGTTGAATCACTGCTGGAAAATGTGGAACAGCTGCGTTGTTACCTGGGACGGGAAGGTGGTGCCGTGCTGCTTCGACAAGGACGCACATTACACGCTGGGAGATCTGAGGAAGAACACATTCGAGGAGATCTGGCGCAGCGAAGCCTACACTGATTTCAGGAGGTCGATCCTGCGGTCGAGGGAGGAGATAGAGATCTGTAAGAACTGTACGGAGGGGACGAGGGTGTGGGCGTGACGAGGTGACGAGGTGATGAGGTGATGAGGTGACGAGCCTGGCTTAGGGGTGTAGCTTTATTTCTGAACATTTGCAGTCGCCGGCGCAGCCGTGTTTAGCTGGTCGAAACGCGCGATAAAGCATGCGCCCGAGGTAAAAAAGGGCCCCGCCAAAAAGAACAACTATTGCAAGTGTCTGGATCACGGTACAAAACTACGCATTTTCCTCATCTCGTCATCTCGTCATCTCCTCACCTCGTCACCTCGTCCCTCGTCCCCTCGTTTTTAACACCCGTTTATGACACGAATTCTGCAATTCATGCCAAATTAGTGACTGTAACGAATCCAACTTTTTCAGGTACCGTATCATCATAGTCGTAAAACTCTAACCAATGCTGAAGAACTACCTGAAAACCGCCCTTCGGAACCTCTGGAGAAAGAAAGGCAGCACCCTCATCAACGTCGTGGGACTTTCACTGGGAATTGCGGGAAGCCTTGTGCTTTTCCTGATCGTCACCCGCCACTCAACTTTCGACGATTATCATACAAAGGCAGAACGTATTTATCGTATATCGCACTCTTCTATGGGCAACGATGGCGAGCGTTTCGCGGCCGGTTGTCCGAATGTATTGCCCGACGCCCTTCGCAACGATTTTCCAGACCTCGAGGAGGTTGCTTTCACTTCATATCGCTCGGGAGCATTGGTGTTGGTACCTCAAGGACATGGCGAGGCTCCGAAAAAATATGAGGAGGAGCGCGGCGTGGTATTCACCACTCCTTCGTTCTTCCGGATCTTCGATCGCCCTGTGTTGATCGGCGATGCTATCAAGTCGTTGGATGATCCTAACGAAGCGATCATTTCTAAAAAACTAGCTCTTAAATATTTTGGCAAAGAAGACGCGATCGGCGAGGTAGTAAAATACGATACCATTGAGTATAAAATAGGCGCTGTTATCGATGATACCCCCGTTAACACCGACTTTCCGTTCGAACTCATGCTGTCGTGGGTTACAATAAAGCAGCAATCTGAAAAGAACGGTGGGTGGAACAGCGTGTGGAGCGACGAGCAATGCTGGATCCTCCTGAAAGAGGGTGAAAGTGTTGCCTCCCTCGAATCGCGCCTTCCCGATTTCGAAAAGAAATACCTGGAGCCCGAAGATGCGGAGCGCGTGAAGTATGTTGTTCAGCCACTGAAGACCGTTCACTCCGACGAGCGTTTCGGCAACTACAACTACAACACGGTTTCTCGCAATGTGCTGATCACACTAAGTGTCATTGCAATCGTTCTGATCGTCACAGCATGCATCAACTTTATTAATCTCGCCACAGCGGAAGCCATTCAGCGCTCGAAAGAGGTCGGTATCCGCAAATCACTCGGAAGCACACGCTCACAGCTCATTCGGCAGTTCCTTGGGGAGACTGGTCTCGTTACTGTCTTCTCGGTTGGTATTGCCCTCCTGATCGCGCAGGCAAGTCTCGGCTTTCTCAATCCATTCCTGGAAGAACAATTGAGTCTGCTAAGCAATCCTATGATCTGGGTCTATCTCGCCGCCACTACGATCGTAGTATCGCTGTTGTCAGGATTGTATCCTTCGTTCGTAGTCTCCTCTTATAAGCCTGCGCTTGCTTTGAAAAATGTAATGGGCAACAAACAATCGTCTGGTTATAATTTGAGAAGAGCTCTTGTGGTCGTGCAGTTCGGTATCTCCCAGATCTTCATCATTGGCACGATCGTGCTCATCAACCAGATGGAATACCTGGTGAACAAAGATCTTGGTTTCCGCAAAGATGCGGTGATCAACGTGCCGATCCCTGTTAGCGAATCGCCGACAGCAGAAGGGGGTACAAGCAAGATGCGGACGTTGAAGAACCAGGTGGTGCAGTTATCGGGTGTTGAGCAAGCAAGTCTCAATGCTTCGGCACCATCATCCGGAAGCGTATCGGGCACACGCTTCCAAATAGAAGGAAGAGAAGACGAATATCGCACGCAGGTGAAACAGATCGATGGAGACTATATCGAGACTTTCAAGCTGGAACTTATCGCCGGCGAAAACCTGAAAGATCTCGACACAGCTCACGGCTTTTTAGTGAACAAGAGGCTGGCCGAAGTCGCCGGGTATACGCCACAAGAGATCGTTGGAAAGGTACTAGCGATGTGGGGACGCAGGCTTCCGGTTGTTGGTGTCGTTAAAGATTTTCATACTGTTTCGTTGACCGAAGAAATTCCTCCTGTCGTAATGATGAACCGCATTCGCGGCTACGAAAATCTCTCGGTGAAGCTGAATCCTGCCACGATGCAAAGCAGCATTAAAGAGATCGAAAACTATTGGGAAGCACTTTATCCCGAAGCCATCTTCAGTTTCAACTTCCTCGACGAACAGATCCGTGAGTTCTATGATTCGCAACGTCGCATGTCGGTGCTCGTTGGAATATTTGCTTCTATGGCGATATTGATCGGGTGCCTCGGACTGCTCGGCCTGGCAACATTCATGGCCAATCAGAAGACAAAAGAGATTGGCATACGAAAAGTGCTCGGCGCATCCGTTCAAAGCATCTTCTTTATCTTCTCGAAGGAGTTTGCTGTACTGATCGTGATCGGGTTCGTGATCGCAGTGCCGTTTGCGTGGTATATGACCAGCCAGTTCCTCGAACAATTCCAGTACAAGATCACGTTGGGACCCCTGGTGTTCTTTGCAGGAATGGCCATCACAGCAATAATAGCATTCGTCACCGTCGGATATCGTTCACTGAAGGCAGCAACATTAAACCCGGTGGAGTCGCTTAAATGCGAATAGAAGGATCTCTCACGGAATGCACGGAAAGCACGGAACCAATGCCGCACAATTCCGTGTATTCCGTGTTTTCCGTGAGAAACATAGCAATACCGATAATAACCATATTGTTCAATGTCGCCGCTTCTGCCCAGAGTGTCGGCGACATTTCTTTTGATCCCCAAACAGACAACCCGAAGTTTCAGCTTTGCAATCCCGATTGGGTGTGGCAGGGGTACCAGTTAAAGACCAAACAGGACGAGACCTCGATCATGGTCGCGCGGGAGATCCGTTCGAGGTTCAAGACCAACGACGCGTGGAAAAATGAGAATGGCATCATCCGCGTTCGTTTCCTGGTAAACTGCTCCGGCAACGCCGATCGTTTTCGCTTGCTGGAACTTGACTTCGACTTCAAACCAAAGCAATTCAACAACGACCTTCGGCGACATGTGTTAAGTATCGCGAAAAGTATTTCGTGGCCGTCGCGGCGTGCGCGACAACAGACCGTCGATTACTATCACTACTTCACGCTCCGAATTGTCAATGGCCAACTAAACGATATCGTACAATGAGATCGATCGCCACGATATCGTTCGTGTTTTTAATAACAGCCGCTCACGCACAAACCGACTGCCGCGATGTTAATAAATTGATGGAACGGCTGTGGAAGCACGAGACCGGCAGCGCTGTATGGAAACAGGTGAGTGATAGCGTGCTTTCGATCTGTCCGAATAGCGCGAGACTGTGGGGCGACAGGGCAATGGCCTACATACTCCGTGGCGAGTTTATTGAAGGAATGCAGTATCTCAATAAGGCCGCGAAGCTAGATCCATTCTATTTTCTTGGAAGCCGAGCATGGTATAAGATGAGGCACCTGCACGACTATAGTGGAGCAATAAAAGATCTCGATACTCTCGAGAGAATTGCTGGAGGATCGTTCGTCTACGTAACGAATGTTCACATGTATATGCTCAAAGGGCTGTCGTACACTCAGCTCGGCGACAACAATAAAGCACTCGAGCTTTATAATCATGCCATCGATGAACAGGTGAGGTTGAAGGGCGACAACTGGGTTGGCACCTATGACTATTTATTCCGGGGAATTTTAAAGTACAGGATGGGCGATGCCGATGGCGCTATCGAAGACCTGACACGGCAAGTGAAAGAGTATGAATCTCTCGCAGACACATATTATTATCGAGGCCTTGCCTACGCTGTCGTGGGCAGGAAAGATGAGGCTCGACTGGACCTTCAAAAAGCAAGAGATCTGATCCTCGGCGATGGCCAACGGCGTTGGGATGCGTTATTTGTTATACCCGACGAAGTCTTTTTATCGAGTGTTGACGAAGCACTGCTAAAGCTGTACTGAACTTGAACTTCAGCTGTTCGGCGTTCGTCTGGTCTGCTGTTATTTTTCCGGATTCAATACCATCGTCAAGTAATTTTTCATGTCGAAGTATTTATTCGCAGCCTCCTTGATGTCTTTCACAGTGATCGCGTTGATACGCTGTTCACCTGTAAGAATGTCGTTGGGATCGGTACCGGCTTCTTCGCTTTGTAACAGCCGTCCCAACCAATAACCGTTCTCTTTGAGCTCTTCACGGTATTGCTTTGTCCACGTCTCTTTTACCTTGTTCAGGTCTGCTTCGGAAGGACCGTTGTCTTTGATCTTCTGTATCTCGGCCAACGTAGCTTTGATCAGCACATCGACATTTTCTGGTCCGCAGGGGATCGATGCAGTGATCATATAATGATTGTATGGGTTCTTGTTGATCTGTCCTTTCATACCGGCGCCATAAACTCCGCTCAGGTCTTCACGCAATGTTTCGATGAGCTTTATGTTCAGAACGTCGATCATCGCCTGCATGTTGAGGTTGGCTTTGGTCGACCATTCTGTTTCACCGGAGAACACCATTGTTACGTAGCTCTTCGGCTCTGTGCCTTTCTTCACTTCTTTTCTCACTATGCCACGTATCGGTCGGATGCCGAGATCTTTCAGACCCGCAGCATTGGCACCGGAAGGTAAAGTTCCGAGATACGATGTTACGAGGTCTTTCATTTTCGCGAGGTCGAAACTTCCAACAATTGCGAACACAAAACCATTCGCATTGCCAAAGCGACTGCGATAGATCTCAAGCGAACGATCGAGCGAAACAGAGTTGAAGTCTTCAACCTTCGGAATGCGCGGAGCACGTGGATGTTTATTGTAGAGGATCTTCTGTAACGAGTCCTGGTAAACAGCCTGTGGATTCGACATGGTATTCAGCAAGGCCGCTTGCTGCTTCGAAACGAACGAAGCAAACAGGTCGGGATCTTTACGTGGACTTGTAAAATACAGGTGCACAAGTTGCAGCATGGTCTCCACGTCGGCGGAGCCGCTCTGGCCGGAGATGCCTTCCGAATATAAGCCAAGCCTCGGCGAAGCCGACACGGTCTTTCCCGCAACGATCTTTCTAAGGTCGAGTGGAGTGAAATCTTTTACTCCCATCTGGGAAACGATCGTTGACGCATACGCTGCGCTGTACTGATCTTTATCGCCGAACAACGATTGTCCGCCGTTGCGAGATCCGTTGAGGAGAACCTGGTCGTTTTTGAAATCCGTAGGTTTCAGTATAACCTTGATGCCGTTCGAAAGCATCAGCTCCGTTACGCCGATCTTATCAAGCGTTTCTTCGCTGGCGACCTTTCCACCGGTCGGCACGGCTGACATAAGTGATGTGGCGAGCGCTTTTTCTTCGTAAGCCTTCAGTTCCTGGGAGCTTGCTTTTTCCGACATCTGCAGGAGCTCGTCGTTGGTGGGAAGCTTGAATTCCGCTTTGTCGGGACCTTGAAGGATGACAAGACGTGTTTCTGTATTGCCTGGAATGGAAGCAGTTGCGTAGCTGTTTACCTCTTCGAGTGTGATCGATTCGGAGAACTCCTTGAAATAATTGAACTCATTCTTGATCCCCGGTATCGGTTCGTCTTCTGTGAAATTGCGGATGTACTCGTCTGCATAGTTCTCCGAGTCGGTTTTGTCGCGTTCGTTGTATGCGCGCTCGAGGCTCCGCGCGAATTGTTTCTTTAGCCGATCGAGTTCGGCTGCAGTGAATCCAAATCGTCTTGCGCGCTCGTTCTCTTCCATCACCGCGCGAAGGGCGGGCTCTACTCCGGCTTTTCCAATAACGGCAAATGAACTGTAAACTTCGTAGCCCTTCACAAAACCGGATATGCTCGAAGCGCCGTACAGGTATGGAGGATCTGCTTTTTGCGTAAGCTCCTGCAGTCTTTGATTAAGCATCGAATTGAAAAGGCCCTTCACAATAGACGCGCGATAGTCGCCCATGGTGGTCTCGGCCTTTTGCGGCTTGTATGAATAATAGATCTGGAGGATGTGATTGGTTGCTTCGGGATCGGTTACAACAAGGCCTTCCGATTTTTGTCGTGCGGGCACGACGGCATATTCGCGTGCACGTTCCGATTTCGGATTCTTGAGATGTCCGAAATGTTTCTTTACCAACGCTTCGCCCTGCGTAGGATCAACATCACCAACTACGATCACAGCCATAAGATCGGGTCGATACCAATCGGCATAAAATTTCTTGATAACCTCCGGCTTAAATGATTTCAGAATATCCTCTTTGCCGATCGGCAACCTGTTCGCATACTTCGATCCTTCGAACAACTTCGGGAGAATTACTTTATTCATCCTGTCGGCAGCGCCTTTGCCGAGGCGGGATTCTTCGAGAACGATCCCTCTTTCTTTATCGATCTCTTTTGTGTCGAAAGTCACGGTGCTCGCCCAATCTTCGAGAGCGAGAAATCCCTGTTCGAGATTATTGGGCTTGTCGGTTGGTATGGGAAGAATATAGATCGTTTCGTCGAAGCCGGTCGATGCATTCAGATCCGCGCCGAACTCGACACCGATCGATTGAAGGAACGATACGAGCTCGTTCTTCTTGAAATGCTTGCTGCCGTTGAACGCCATGTGCTCCGTAAAGTGTGCGAGGCCTTGCTGGTCGTCGTTCTCCAGGATAGATCCGGTCTTGATAACCAATCGAAGCTCGACTTTCTTCTCTGGCTTGCTGTTTTGGCGGATGTAATAAGTAAGGCCGTTAGCCAGCGTTCCTTTTTTGATATCGGGAGAAACGGGGATTGGGTCTGTTAACTTGATCTGACCAAATGCAAGTGAGGCGCCGGTCAGCAGCACCAACAGAATTCTTATCGCTTTCATAAAATTTCTTTTTTGTTCACAGATAACACAGACCGTGCCTACCGGTAGGCGGGTCGCACGGATCAATTCTGTGTGACCTGTGCGATCTGTGAGAGTTGCATTAATCCCATTTACTGCGGATCACCTGCAGCATTTCTGCGTGCACTCCGCTGTTGGCGGCGCAAAGCTCGCCTCCGAATAAAAAGTTAGACCCGTTCTTGAAATCCGTAACAATGCCCCCAGCTGTCTGTACGAGGAAGGTTCCTGCAGCTACGTCCCAGGGGTTGAGGTTGTATTCAAAAAATCCTTCGAGTCGTCCACAGGCAACATAAGCGAGATCGACCGCTGCACTGCCCAGTCGGCGTATGCCATGGGTGTCGTCCAAAAACTTACGGATGATCTGCAGGTAGGCATCCATCTTATCGAACATATAATATGGAAAGCCGGTCGCGAGGAGTCCGTTGCTCAACGAAGAGATCGGTGACACGCGAATAGGTTTGCCGTTGCAGAACGCCCCGGTATCGAGCGAACCATGGAAGCATTCCTTCAGGTTTACTTCATACACAATGCCGAGTTCTACCTTACCCTGGCGCGCGAGTCCAATGCTGATCGCGAAAGGAGGGAGGCCATGCGTAAAATTTGTAGTGCCATCGAGCGGATCGATGATCCATGTGTAGTCGTTCGTTCCTTTTATCGACGTCCCTTCTTCGCCGATGAAACCTGCGCCAGGAAGCATCTTTTGAAGCGCCGCCACGATCGTCTTCTCCGACTCCTTGTCAACATAAGAAACGAGGTTGTTGAAACCTGTCTTTTGTTCGATCCGGGTCTTATCAAAATTGCGCGATTCTTTATAGATGAAATCACCCACTTCTTCACTGAGTTCGACTACCTGCTTTTCCAATTGAGCGAGAGAGATCATTTTTTCCTGATTATTTCTTTTACAATAGCGGATAATAAAACGAGAACCGAGATCCATGCGGCCGTACGCGCTACCCATTCATCCGCCACAGGTACTGGATCAGGCGTCAAGCTGTAAGAATATAAAATTGGCCCCACAATCACAATTACAAGGGCTACCGCATACCCCCATTTTAACCCATTCTGCAGTACTGCATAATAGAACAGCAACACCATAATCAGGATCCAGAGAGAAACGCCACTATACCCCGTGAATTGTACCCATCTTATCCAATCTGTTCCTGCAAGAATCTTACCGAGACGAATGGATGTGAGATACTCAATTCCTAACCACAATAAGATCAATTGAAATTTCCCGAGCCGCTTTATAAACGCAAGTGCATTCATTTCTTACCATCGATCACGACAACGATCTCACCTTTAACTTCCTTCTGGTTGAAATGAGCGATCACCTCCGCAATAGTTCCCGTCACCGTTTCTTCAAACATCTTCGTCAGCTCTCGCGACACCGACACTTTCCTGGTCGGTTCAACCAACATCTGTAATTGTTCCAGCGTTTTCACCAGGCGATGAGGCGATTCGTAAAGAATAACAGTTCGTTCCTCATCTGCGATCTGTTTCATTGCCGTTTGCCTTCCTTTTTTGTGAGGAAGAAATCCCTCGAAGACAAAACGGTCTGTCGGGAATCCTGATTTCACGATCGCGGGAACGAACGCGGTGGGCCCGGGCAAACATTCAACTGCCAGTCCTTCCGTAAGCGCCTCGCGGATAATAAGAAAACCCGGATCGCTGATGCCAGGCGTTCCGGCATCGCTTACCAATGCCATTACTTCTCCTTTTTTCAACCGGTCCACCAGGCTCCGAAGCACTTTGTGTTCGTTGAAAATATGAAAGCTCTGAAGAGGCTTGTCGATCTGGTAATGTTTTAGCAGCATGCCCGATGTGCGGGTATCTTCCGCGAGGATCGTGTCCACTTGTTTCAAAACGTCGAGGGCACGCAGGGTGATGTCGGCGAGATTGCCGATAGGAGTGGGAACAAGGAACAGCGAAGTTTTCGGGCGACTGGTGTTGCTCACATCAAATGAGTTGATCGATGGCTTTCGCCATTTTTCTGTCAAGATCAGTCACTATATCCCCGGCATCGTGTGTCGACAGGTGAATGGTTAAATTATTATAGGTGTTAGTCCACGTGGGATGGTGATCCATTTTTTCTGCTATCAGTGCCACGCGTGTCATGAATGCAAAGGCTTCGGAAAAGTCCTTAAACTTGAATTCCCGTGTGAGTTTGTTATCGGCTTCTTTCCACATACCTAAAGGTACGGACTTTACAGGGCAATTATCCCCTCGATTGCCGATGCCTTTTCATACACGTCGACTACCGCCTGTGAGCTGGGCATCATCATCTGGAAGGTAACGCTGGTATAGTTCCCGTTTTTCGAAGATTTCGATGTCATCGTATGTAAAGGAAAGAGCCGGCCCAGTTCACTTTCCTGGCCGGCTCTTACAATGAATTTAAAGGTATAAAGGGAGGGCCAGGCGTAAAACTTATCTAATTTCTCTGCAAAGGCCTTGATCCACGCTTCGTCCAAATCAATAAATTTTATATCTCCTGTCTTCGATCTCTGCTTTGTCTTTGATAGCATCCGCAATTTCGAGGCTGCTCTTGTTATCGGCGGTCCTGAGAAGCTGGTCTTTGAACAACGAGTAGTCGCCCATAGAAGGAGCTACTGTCTTGTTCTGAACTTCGATCACCGTTACGCCGCTTTCGCCAGCGAATGGTTTCGTGCGCTTGCCATTCTCAACCGAGAAAGCCTTACCGATAGCGATAGGGTCGTAACCGATATTCGCGATGTTTGTAGCGTTCAGCTTCACGTCGCTCGAGCTGCCCACCACTGCATCGCGGGGGAATGCTTTTGCAAGATCTTCGAGTGTTCCATCACCTTTGATCTTATCGATAATAACCTGTGCTTGTTTTTCTTTCTTAACGATCACAGTGATCTCGGCCTTCAGTTTGTCGTCGAGAGGGCGATAGCCTGCATCCGATTTACCGGTCATTACAGCCACGGCATAATCCCTGTCGAGGTCGAAGATGTTCGAAACCTTGCCGACTTTTCCCTCGCGATACAACCAGGTGATCATTTCGCGTGCGTCGCCGAGGTTGCCAACGTAACGCTCTGTTGCTGTTACATCGTTGCTCTCGAAAACGCTCAGGCCTTCTTTTTGCGCTCTTTCTTTGAAGTTTTCAACGCCGCTAAGATCCGTAGCGAACATATCCGCCCTGCGGTATTGATTGTCTTGTGTTTCCTGGCTCGCGGCAATTGCTCTTTCGACGGTCGCGATCGTGTACTTCATGTTGTTCTTTGGAGCAGTAACATCGATGATGTGATAACCGAAAGCGGTCTCAACAACATCGTTGAGAACACCAGTTTTTGTGGCAGCCTTAACGGGCTTTTCGAATTCGGGAACCATGACACCGCTTTGGAACCAGCCGAGGTCGCCACCACGTGCTTTGTTCGAAGGGTCTTCGCTGTATTCGAGAGCTTTTACTGAGAAGTTTGCACCCTTCTTGATCTCACTAAGTACCTTCTGAGCTTTCTCTTTTGCTACTTTCTTTGCTTCAGGAGTGTTGTCCGTCCACTTGATAAGGATGTGACTCGCTTTCATCTGGTACACTGTATCGGTACCGATGTCTGTTACTTTCACCACCTTGTAGGCACCGTTGTCGATGAATGGTCCGAGCACCAGTCCTTTAACGATAGTCTCCCGGTTGAGATAAGTAGGCAGTGTGTTCACGTTGTATTTTTCGTAAGGCGAATTGCCTTCGGTATTTAGCGTCGCGAAGGTTGAATCGTCTTCAGCGTTATGGAAGTCGGTCGCGATCTTTTCCATGTCTGTGCGGATCGCCAGTGTATCTTCCGATGAAGCAACGAGGGGGAATGTTACATAGCTGAAGCTGCGTGTTTCTTCTGCTTTGTACTTATCCTTGTTGGCATCGAAATACTTCTTGATGTCGACATCTGTC
This sequence comes from uncultured Ohtaekwangia sp., assembly GCA_964490505.1. GTDB lineage: Bacteria > Bacteroidota > Bacteroidia > Cytophagales > Cyclobacteriaceae > ELB16-189. The sequence goes on from CAZBCP010000013.1 coordinate 640,092, forward strand.
ACTTGAACAGATGAATCGCCAACAGCATAATAGGGAACGTAGAGATATTTGATCTCGGCAACATCGTTGTCGACGTGATATTGTCTTTCTGCTTCAGCTTGTGTTACGTAGTTTGTCTTGAGAAGGAGATTCTCATACTTCACACGCTCGCGTGCGCCCTGGAGTTGCAATTTGATACGCTCCCACTGGATACGTCCGGGTGATCCTGCAGGCTGCTTAGCAAGATCCTGAAGGTCTTTGATCATCCTGTTGCGGTCGAAGGCACCGGTTGAGTCCAGGTAGTTCATGCGCAGGTTCTCGTCCATGTTCTTGCCCTGGAGGATGTCGTACATTTCTTCTACGGTCACTTCGGAGCCGACTTTCTCGTACTGGGGTACGATTGCATGGCGGGAGATGAGAAGCGTCCAGGCCTGTTCGCGAAGACCGATCATATCGCGTTCGCTGGGCTGACGGCCCATGCTCATCATGAAGTTGTTTTCCAGTTCCTGAACGGTAGCCTGGAATTCTTCGACCGTGATCCTGTCGCCAGCTATTTCGCCAATGGAGTTGTCCGTGCCACCGAAGATGGAGGTAGGGCTATTTCCGAAAAGGTCGTTCAAAATGAAGGAAACGATGGCCACAGCCACAAAGCCAACCACCCACTTGGTCATCTTGTTCCTTAGAGTTCCAATCAATGCCATAAGAGAAACGAATTGAGGTTTAAAGGGCCCTGCCTTTTCGGCGGGCAAGGCCGCAAATTTAAGGTCTTTGCCGGATTCGGCAAGCCCGGCTTCGGTTAAAAAGCTTCGGCGGACGCCGGGTTTAAAATCGATTAATTAGGCTGATTTTCAGCGATTTACCCACGTTTTCGGTAGGCATACCAAAAGAAGAAGATAACCGATAGCATTATACTCCAGTAAGCGAAAGAAATGCCCCGGGCGTAGATCTCGTATGCGCTAATGAGAAGGAACGCCGCCGATAAGCAAAGTATGAGGATGTCCGAGAGCTTCAAATGCTGTTAGTTAGGTTATAACATCAATTTTCCGGTGCGTCGTCGGTCGCCTCAAATTCACCGGCAGGTCTGCGAATAGTGTAGTCCGACAGATCCTGCGCGGCCTCCAGGCCTTTGCCATAGATCACATCATTAATTTCGCGGATGGTAACGAACTGATCTGTAAAGATCCGTTTGGTGTCGGGTTTCCAGTAAAGCTCTTCGGTGTTGAGCTGTTCTTGTGTATCGAGATTCTTTACCTCCACATGACCACGGCCACGCCACTGGTACTCTCTCTTGAAGAAGTAGGCATGGTTTGCGGTAAGAGTGCTTGTGAGTTTCCCGGTTTCATTGAAGAACTCGAGGAACAGGCCTTCTGGAAATTCGCGATCGCCATTCTCGAACTCCAGCACGCGTTTGCCTGTCATTCTCATTTTGAGGACGTCTTTTTCAGCGTAAAGCATCGTAACGTTCTCCGCCTCGCGCAGCGGGCCTGAGTACAGCACGGGGTCGGGGTTTTCCTTCGAGCGATCGCATGAGGAAAGTGTCGTTGCCGCAGCGACTAAGATCACAGAGAACATGTGAACAGGATGCTTCATAATAAAAAGGGCCCCGAATATATCGGAGCCCTTCCAATGTTTCTTATTCGAATTAGTCGCGTGTCTTCAAAGTCACAGTCTCACCAATCCAGCAACCAGTTGATTTTGTCTCACCGGCCTTCCAGTTGAGGAGGAAGATCTCTTCTTTCGAAGGGAACAACGCTTTGGCGTTGGCCATCTTCTGGTTGTTTCCAGCCTTTGCATACATGTCGTATGCGGCGATGTAGATCAAACGGTCCTGAGCCTGGCTTTCGAGTTTCTTACACTCGTTGGCCGAGTAGTAAAGGTCGCCGATCTTTTCCAGGGCTTCTTTACTAGCAGGATCAGCTGCAGCAGCCTGTCTGAAAGTTTCGCGAGCCTGTGTATTCTGGTTGGCCTTAGCCTGAATACTACCAACGATGATCAGGGCTTCGGCTTTGTCGGCGCCTGATTTTGCAAGTTCTGCAGCTTCTTTCGCATAAGCATTTGCTTTTTCTGTGTTGCCATTGCTGAGGAACTTAAGAGCAAGGTTCTTAGCCAAACCGAAGTCTTTTTCAGACTTGTGAACAACTTCACCGGCTTCTACCCAAAGTGGATCGTCGGTACATTTTCCGATGAGCATGAATCCGAAGATCTTCTTGGCAAGCACCAGGTCGTTAGGGTTTGCCTTGAACTTGGGCTCCATATTTTTCTTTACGAAGGCACAGTCAACAGTAACCATCTTGGGAAGGAGGTCATCGACGCCGGCTTTAGAAGCTTTCAGTTTCTCTACTTCTGCTTGCTTATTTTCTTGTTGATACTTCGCAATCTTGGCGTCGATCGCTTTTTGGATCTTGTCGTAGTGAGCGAGAACCTGGTCTTCAGTTTTGTTCTTCAACAAAGCGAAATTTGAAAACACGATCTTGAAGTAGCTATCGAGCACGTTGTCGCTCACGTTAGTGCCGGAGATATCGAGTACTTTATCGAAGAGTGCGAGTACTTCGGCAGCCTTGTCTTTGTTCTGCCCGTTGTAAACGGCAGCATAAGTTGCTTTACGATTAAGAACGTTCACTTCATCACCGCACCATTTCACACGTTCGTCGTAGAGCCACATCAGTGAGTCTACAAGGACTTGTTTCTTGGCAGGGTCTTTTTCGGCAGCAGCAAGTTTGTTATAAACTTCTGTTCCATCGATGTAAAGCTTGGTGTTCCAGTTGGGAGCGTTCTGAAGGAACCACTGGATACCGGGAACGGCACCACGGTAGTGTCCTTGCTTCAAGGCATCACCATAGATGGCTAATTGCTCTTCGGCTTTAGCCTTATCTGCAGGCCAGTTGTTTTTGCAACCAGCAGCAGGGTTCGGTGTCAGCGCTTGCGACCAGCCAAGATTTGCTACTGACAGGAACAGTAGCATGCTTAACAGTTTTCTCATATCTAATTTCAGTTTCAGGTTAGTCAAATCGTCTTTTAATAAACCAGCGGTCATTAAAAGTCACGCCAAAATATAATTTAAAGTACTTTTCTTCAATGGTATTTGTTTCAATACTTCCTCGTTTACCCCATCTTCCCGACAAATCGACGCTGCAACCGCGTGCAACCGGTAGCGATAATCCAAAATTAGTGCCAAAATCCCGAAGGGTTCTTCCATTAACCAGGTAGGGGAATTCCTCGATGCTGGCGCCGGCGCGGTAAGTGATCACTTTTAAGTAGCTGCTGAGCGAGTTGGGATTGGGCGTTAACTCAAAGCCAGCAGCCAGTCTCCAGCCTTTTTGCGTTTGGCTTTCCTGGCTTCTGAAGAAGTGGAAATTGGAATAATCAGTATACCTGCCGTCAACAGCAAAAACCCATTGATTTCCTTTACCGAAAGAAACACCTGCCTGCAACACTCCTGGAATCGTTGTCGTACCTCTTTCGCTGATCAGTGAATCTGCAGTGCCGACGGTTTGTCCGGCTGAATTATTTCTTATCAGTGTTTGTAAATAATCGGTATGAAGATCCGCTTTCAGATCATAAACAGCGCCGACATTGAATTTGTAATTGTCGTTGAACAGCGAATCGAGATGGACCGAAACACCGCCGGTGAAGGCGAAGCCCTTGTAGTAAAAACGCTGATGAATATTCGGTGTAAAAAGGATCTGAGTGCTGTCGAGACGAACGGTGTTTGTGAAACTATTTTCTATTGAGCTATACAGGTAGCTGGCACGTGCACCGAACGAGATCTTCCTGTTGATGGCAATGCCGTGTGACCAGGCCACCTGGTTGATACCGCCTGATCCTGTTTCGAGAAAATCGACGGCTACTTCGCCACCGGGTACTACTTCTTTATACGTGAACCTGTAATTCATCCCGGTGTAAGGCATCAACGCGATCGACGTTACCCACTTGCCGCCTTTGATCGGGAAAGCAAGAAGAAGGTAGTTCAGATTCCCGCCCGTCGTTTTGTCTTTGTTTGATGCATCGCGGATCTCGCGCTTTTCGCCGAGTATACCTGCCTGGAATGTTGTGATCCCGCCAAGTCCATTAAATACAAGCAATGCAGGGTTCTGGTTGTTTACCCAGAGATATTGAGGGTTGCTTACACCGACCCCCGCCATGCCTTGCTGGCTGGCAGTTGCGTTTCCATAGTATTCGCCGATCCCAAAAGCTGAGAACGGGGTCCTTGACGCCTGGCCAAAGACATTAACGCAACACAATGCGATCAGCAAACAAGCACATAAAATGATTCTAAGCATTGACGTGATGGAGTAAAATCCTGTTCAGGCCTATTAAAACTAAATCCGGGGCAGCAAATATCGACGGTTTGATACTGTTTTCAAAAAACACGATGTCACCTCCGCATACCACTGTAACGAGGTCTTTATGCAGTAACTGGTAACGGGAGATAAAACCTTTTATTTCTTCGAGAACGCCGTTGATCACGCCGCTTTGCATCGAAGCAGTTGTGCTCTTTCCTGTGAGTGGCGCATCCACGATCGGTTCCACAAGAGGCAACCGGGCCGTGAAATGATTCATGGCAGCGAAGCGCATTTTCACACCGGGTGCTATTGCACCTCCTTCGTATACACCTCTGGCTGACAGGAAATCATAAGTAATGCACGTGCCCATGTCGATCACAAGACAATCACGATTTGGATACAACTGGTATGCTCCGCATGCTGCAGCGATCCTGTCGACACCGAGTGTGTTGGGTGTATCGTATGCAATTGATATAGGAAAGCCGAGCGATGATGTGAGCTCGATCTTTTTACCCGATACCTGCAGATGGGGTAGAACAATTTCAGGTTTGGTTCTTACTGATGATACGATCGCATTATCGAAAGACCTTTCTGTGACATACTGTTTAAATGTATCGAAGTCTTTGAAGGTAGTCTTATCGGCCAACTCGCTTTTGTTAAAGGTGGCTGTCTTGATGCGGCTGTTGCCAATGTCGACTACGAGGTTCAACGTTCAGGGTTCAATGTTCAATGTTCGGAGTTCAGGGTTCAATGTTCGGAGTTCAGGGTTCGATGTTCAGCGAGCTAAGTGTCAAAATTACACCATAACAGATTGAAGCCAACTTGTAAATATTCGTCAGCAAACGATTGTGGTCAAAATAATAGATTGTGTGAACGCGGGTTTTGTTTTTTTTCTTGCAGGTTGAAGCCTTCATACTATCTTTGCCGCCACCTCAACCATGGAAAGAAAGCGGAAATTCATCGGAATTGTATTGTCGGGACTGTTCCTGGCATATTTTTCTGCTTCTTTCATATTCGTACCGAAGGCCCCAGGTCTCAAAGATCAGGACACCAGCATTGTTAAGCTTGAGAACAACGACGAATGCCACACGCATGGAGTCCTTCGTTCGTCCAGTGAGCAGGCTGAAGACGGTATTAAGTTCTTCGATGATTTCTCTGCTTCATTTTTGTCGGAGTTTCACACAGTTGTTCATCAAAACCGCTTAGAGGTTTTAGAGAATTCTCAATTCCATACTTTTGATATCTATCTGTCGCTGCGAAAGCTTCAGATCTGATATTCCTTTTTTGTATTTGCCGCGCAGTCGCGTGGCCTCATTCTTCTGAGACGTAGTATTTGATTCCGAACAGGACCACTGTGTTCTGCAATTAATATTTCATTACATGAAACATAGATTCTTCTATGCAACAGCCCTGGCGTGGCTGCTATTCTGTGCCACAGCCATGGCGCAGATCAACACGGCCGATACAATCCTGAGTTTCCAGGAGGCCAAGATCCGGATGCTAAGGTCGAACCTGAGTATGCTCGCTGGTTATTACGACATCAACATTGCAAAGGCCAAGGTGATCACAGCACGGGCATGGAACAACCCGAACATGGTTTTCAACGGCGACATGTGGAACAGTGAGACCAACGAGTATCTAAGGACGAGAAATCAACACTTGTTCCAACTCGAGCAGGTGTTCTCGATCTCCGGCAAGCACATCAATTCGGTAAGGCTTGCACGTGTTGGAGTTGAGATGGCGGAAAAGCAAATGGAAGATGTTCTTCGCGCATTGTTATTCGAGCTCGGGAATACATACAGCGATGTGGCCGCATTACAGTCAAAGTCGATCCTTTACAAACAGGTGCTTAAGAACTACGACAAGCTGATGGAGTTCACTCGTCGTCAGTTGCAGGTAGGTGCGATATCGCAAGTGGAGGGTGTTCGTCTCGAAGCAGAGTATCTTGATGTGAAGGCAGAAGCCCTTCGCAACTATAATGACCTTGAAGAAGCCCTTGCTAACCTCCGCACGCTTCTTGTTTATCCGCAAGACACATCATTCTATGTCGAGCAAAAGCCCCCGGTTATAGGAACTGAATTCAATGTCGGCGAGCTCAGTGAACAGGCAGTAACAATACGTCCCGACCTCGAAGCTTCCAAGATCAACATCAGGTACCAGAAGCAAAACCTGAAGCTTCAGAACTCGAACAGTATGCCCGATATAAAAGTAGGTTATCAACCACAGGACCGTGGTTCGAACTACATCAGGCCATATCACGGATACACCACCGAACTTTTACTTCCGCTGTACAATCGGAACCAGGGTAACATCAAGCAAGCACAACACTCGGTAAAACAATCGGAACTGCAGTTTCTTCAGTTGGAGAACCAGGTTCGAAACGAAGTGACAGCGGCTTATAACAAATACAAGAGCTCCAACACAGGCCTTGCCAATTACAACGCAGAATTCCTCGATCGTCTTAATCAACTCAATCAAAGCACCAACGAGAATTTTCAGAAACGCAATATCAGCCTGTTGCAATTCATCGACCAGCAACGCATCTACATCCAAACGAACATCGAGCTGATAGAGCTCAAACAGCTTTACCTGAACAATGTGAATGAGCTGAATTTTTATGTCGGAACCAACATCATCGAATATTGATCAACACATTACCATGAAAAATATTAATCCCCTGTTATTTGCCGCCCTCGTTATTGCAGCCACTGCGTGCAGCAAAAAGGAAGAAAGCAAGGAAGTTGTTAAGCAAGACACGAAGGCAGGTATCACACTCACGTCCGAGCAAATGAAAGCCGTTGTCGTAGAGGAAGTGAACCCGGTTCCTGTAGCCGACGAATTCACAGCTGTCGGTGAAGTGAGCTTCGACGAGAACAACGTGGTACGTGTGTTCCCCATCGTATCCGGTACGGTAGAAAAAGTTGATGTGTCGCTTGGCGACTACGTTCAGCGCGGACAGTTGCTTGCAACGTTGCTCAGTACCGACATCAGTGCTTACCAGCGCGACTACAACGTTGCGAAGGCAAACGTGGAAGTCGAGGAAAAGAACATTGCGCGATCAGAAGATCTGTACAAGAGCGGAATGCTTTCTGAGAAGGACATCGCCGAAGCAAGAAAAGATTTCGCCAATGCAAAGTCGGAGTTCAACGAAAAGAAACAGATCCTGGAATTGTATGGTGGCTCTTCCGAAAGGCTTGATGCTACGTTTCGTGTTGTTGCTCCCCGCTCCGGGTTTATAGTTGAAAGAAATATCAACGAAGGCACACAGATACGCACCGACCTTAACACGAACATCTTTACGATTTCCGATCTGAAAACGATCTGGATCTGGGCCAACGTTCACGAAAGCGATATGTCGAAGGTGAAGGAAGGAGATAAGGTAACGGTGAAGACTGTCGCATATCCCGACAAAACATTCTACGGTACCATCAAGAAGATCGGGACAATGCTCGATCCCCAGTCGCGTGTTATTCGTGTTCGTACCGAGCTCAACAATGCGGATGGTCTTTTGAAACCTGAAATGTTCGCAACTGTGATCATTACATCGCAGACCAGCGAAAAGGTGATCGCCGTTCCGGAGAAAGCCCTTGTACTCGAGAACAATAATTTCTATGTAATGAGATCAACCGGTGCAAACACGTTCGAGAAGATCAAAGTTACTGTTGGAAGGAAGTTCGCAGATCTCACCGAGGTAACTGTCGGATTGAATTCAGGTGACAGCATTATAGTTGAAGGATCACTGTTCGCGCTGACAGCGGCAAATCAGAAGTCTTAACCCGGAAGCCGACCAAACATGAACAGCCTTATAACGGGAATTATAAATTTCTCTCTCAGAAACAAGATACTGGTGTTCCTGGGCACCGTGGTGGTAATCGCTGCCGGTGTCAGGAGCTTTTTGCTAACACCGATCGAAGCATTTCCGGATGTGATCAACACTCGTGTCGTGATCATCACGCAGTGGCCCGGCCGCAGCGCAGAAGAGCTCGAGAAATTCGTCACCATCCCGATCGAAACAGAAATGAACGTTGTGCCCGACAAAACGAGCCTTCGTTCCATATCGTTATTCGGTCTCTCGGTTGTAACGATATTCTTCGAGGATCACGTAACAGATTTTACTGCACGACAGCTCGTATTCAACCAGCTCCAGAATATGACAATGCCCGAAGGTGCCGATGTGGAAGTTCAACCGCCATCGGGGCCTACCGGCGAGATCTATCGATATACATTGACTGGCGAAGGAAGAACGATCCGTGAGCTCAAGGAGATCCAGGACTGGGTGATCGACAAGCGCGTGAAGGCCGTGTCGGGTATCGCCGATGTGATCTCGTTTGGTGGTGAGGTAAAGACCTACGAAGTAACGCTGAATCCGAACCTCCTTTCGTCCTTCAATTTCAGTGCAGAAGATGTTTTCAGTGCCCTTCAAAATAATAACAGCAACATCGGCGGCGACGTAATCGAGGGAGGTCCCCAGACTTACCTTGTGCGTGGGTTGGGTCTCGTTACAGGCACACATGATATTGAGTCCATCATCATCAAGAATGTAAACGGTACCCCGATCTTCATTAAGGATGTCGCTACCGTATCGATATCGTTTAGGCCTCGACTCGGAAAAGTGGGTCGTGGCAACGAAGAAGATGTGGTTGAAGGTATCGTTCTCCTTCGCAAGGGCGAAAATCCAAGCGTGGTTCTTGAGAACCTGAACAATCTCATTACAGACCTTAACGATCGCGTTCTTCCGGCAGGTGTCAAGATCAATGTGTTCTACGATCGCACTAACCTCGTGAATCTAACCATCCATACCGTTATGGAAAATCTCGTGGTGGGCATGTTGCTCGTTACGATCATTCTCGCGGTCTTCCTGTTGGATTGGAGAACGACGGTCATCGTTGCAATCATCATTCCATTGGCCCTCTTATTCGCATTTATATGTATGCGATTGAAGGGCATGTCGGCCAACCTGCTTTCGATCGGCGCTATAGATTTCGGTATCATCATCGACGGGGCCGTCGTAATGGTGGAGGGTGTGTTCGTTTATCTCGCGCATAAACAGCACGAGATGGGTGTGGAGAAATTCAATGCTGCTCCGAAGTTCAGCATGGTAAAGTCGGTGTCTGTTGAAATGGGTAAACCGATCCTCTTCTCGAAACTGATTATTATCACCGCCCTCATACCAATCTTTGCATTCCAAAAAGTTGAAGGAAAGATGTTCAGCCCGCTCGCTTATACGATGGGCTTTGCCTTGGGAGGCGCGCTATTGTTTACACTTACACTCGTTCCGTTGCTTTGCTTCCTTTTGCTGAACAAGAATGTTCGCGAGAAGGACAATATCGTAGTGAAATTCCTGGAGGTGACGTACAAGCCACAGATGCTGTGGTCTCTTCGCAAGCCGAAACTCAGCATCTTGCTTTCGGTAGCAATACTTTTCGTGGCGCTCGGAATTGGTGGAACGCTCGGTACCGAGTTCCTTCCGCAGTTGAATGAAGGTTCGATCTACGTTCGTGCCAGCATGCCCCAGAGCGTGGCCTTCTCCGAAGCCAACGAGGCTTCGTCGAAGATGAGAAAGATCTTCGAAAAATATCCTGAAGTGAGAGGAGTGATCTCACAGAACGGCCGTCCCAACGACGGCACCGACCCTACAGGTTTTTTCAACGTTGAGTTCTTCGTAGACCTTTACCAGAAAGACGATTGGGAACGCGGTCTCTCGAAAGACGAGATCATTCACGAAATGCAAACGGAGCTGCTCGACAAATTTCCAGGAGTTGTATTCGGGTTCTCTCAACCTATCTCCGACAACGTCCAGGAAGCTGTGTCGGGTGTGAAGGGTGAAATGGCCATTAAAATCTTTGGTGATGACCTTGTGAAGATCGAACAGCTCGCCGACAGCGTTCGGGCAATCATGGAGACAGTACCCGGTGTACAGGACCTCGGTATCTTCAAGAGTCTTGGCCAGCCTGAATTACGTGTGGAACTCGATCGTGCAAAGATGGCGCGTTATGGAGCCAACGTTGAAGAGGCTAACAACATCATCGAGATGGCCGTGGGCGGCAAGCGAGTATCGACCTTCTACGAAGGAGAAAGACGTTTCGATATCCGCGTGCGATATTCTCCTGAATTCCGTCGCAGCGAAAAAGAGATCGGAAAGTTATTGGTACCCACCGCAGAAGGAACAAAGATCCCGATGCGTGAGATCGCTAACATCAAAGTTCAGAACGGACCAGCATTCGTTTACCGCGAAGGAAATCTTCGCTTCATCCCTATCAAATTCTCGGTACGCGGCCGCGACCTCGGCAGCACCATCGCTGAGGCCCAACAGAAAGTTGGTCAGCAAGTGAAATTGGGAAGAGGGTATTCGATGACCTGGAACGGTGAATTCGAAAACCAGGTGCGCGCAACGAACCAATTGAAGGTTGTTGTGCCGATATCCATCCTGCTCATTTTCATGTGGCTCTTTTTTATGTTCAACTCTGTGAAAGATGCCACTATCGTTTTATTGAATGTTCCTTTTGCATTGATCGGTGGTATCCTTGGATTGTTCTTTACGGGCATCAACTTCAGTATATCGGCGGGTGTTGGTTTCATCGCCCTGTTTGGTGTTTGCGTGCAGAATGGTGTGATCCTCGTGAACGTGTTCAATAAATATGTAGGAATGGGTGTGCCGCTTGCCCAAGCGATCACACAAGGAGCTATGAGCCGCGTGCGCCCTGTTGTGATGACTGCACTAATGGCTGGCCTTGGTTTGATGCCCGCTGCGTTGTCGACGGGTATCGGTTCTGAAACACAGAAGCCGCTTGCTGTTGTCGTTATATGCGGACTCATTTCCGCAACGATACTGACATTGGTAACACTGCCCGCTATCTATTTCCTGTGGTATAAGAACAGTCCTCCAAAGCTTGCTACGGAAAATGACGAAAAAGATTTTGAAGATTATGAAGGTTAAGAATACCTGTATGAAGAGATTAATAATAATGGCAATTGTCCTTCCGACGATCGCATTTGCGCAGTCACCGTCGAAAGACGAGATTCTGAAGGAGGGTGAGTTCAAGAACGCATTCCAAAAGAAGTTCCGCGCCGGCGTTGCATTGAACATGTATTGGAGCTCCGTTCTCGGCAACGACCTGCCTGAAACATATTTTTGGAAGCCGTCGCTCGGTGGCGTCATCACAGCCCGTTACAATTTCAAAGAATGGATCGGTGTGAGTGCAGGCGTCGGCTTCCAGCAGTCGGGTGCAGGTATCATTAACCAGGATATATCGGGCGGTGCTTTCTCACATCCATGGATAGTGAACAAGTTTGGTGTTCGGGGTGATGTAGATTCAACACATCTTCAAAAACTTCGCTTCAATAACATCGACGTTCCACTGTTGCTTGAGTTGAGGACACCGAAAGATGTATTGCAACCGGGATGGCGTCTAAGCGGTAGTGTTGGTGTTAACGTAATGAATACGCTCAAGGTCAACAAGATCTGGCAGAGTATCGTCGATGGTTTTCATGATGATCATTACGTGACAGAGAACTATAATCTCAAAGATCTTGGGATCATGGGAGCTCTTGGCTTCGATATAGATTCAGGCACTGGGCAAATGTTCCAGGTGCAGTTTGTATATATGAAGGGAACGAAAAATATTTATAAAGTAGACCCTGGGAATGGGCACGTGTCTTATATGGGTTTGAAATTCGTATGGTTCTATTAGAAATGTGAATGAAGATAGCTTTGAACCCCCACGCAAAGCTTAAAGTTTCCCTCACCTTAATAGCGATTGCATTCTGCAGCCTGGCTGTCGGCCAAACTTCGGAGCCTCACTTCGAACCATTGTCTATCGACCGCCCCGACGTGTCGAATCTTCCGACTACGGTATTGCCTGGTCAGCTTCAATTCGAATTGGGAGCTGAATGGGCGAAGGGACCCCTCTCGAAAGAATTCTATCAACCAAATCTCGTCTTTCGATCGGGGATCACTAAAAAGTCGGAACTGCGGATCGGGTTCAATCAACTGTTTCTCGATTCATTGAACGATGGCGTTGGCGACAACGTACTTTTCTTTTCTATCGGCGGCAAGTACCGTTTCCTCGAAGAACAAGGAGCTCGCCCATCAATCGCCATTCAACCAGAATTTGCTTTGCCTTTCGGCGATGGCGCCACTCTTCATCACGACTATCCTAATTATGCGTTAGCCGATTATTCATTGATACTACTTTTTAACAACACGCTGCATAAGCAAGTGTTCATTAATTATAATGCTGGTATTTTCTGGAGCCGGAATGGAAGAGTCGATTATCTATTATCGGCATCTGCAAGTTTCCTGCATACACACCGACTCGGGTATTTTTTAGAAGCCTACGCATTAGTTGAAGAGCAAGACAAGTTTCCATTGTCCTACGATGGAGGGCTGATGTTTTTAGCGTACCCACGTATACAATTCGATGTGTACATTGGCAATCGTCACGTCGACGGCGAACGGTTCTGGTTTGGAGGGGCAGGGATCGGATTTAGAATCGACCCAAAGGACTTGGGTCCGAAAGATTTTAAGTCGACGGGTATTGCACATCCATAAATGAGATTATCTTAGATTAGCTAAACCCCAATTTTTAGCTACCCTAAAACCCTCAAATCCAAACCCCAACCCCTTCTCCCATGTTCATTGAAATTGGTTTATTGTTGGTAGGCTTCGCCATACTTATCAAGGGCGCAGACTTCCTGGTAAACGGTGCCTCTTCGGCAGCGAAGAAGTACGGTATCTCAAACCTTGCGATCGGTCTCACGGTTGTAGCCTTCGGCACCTCAATGCCCGAGCTGGTAGTTAGTCTTATCTCCGCTCTTGATGGCAACAACGACGCGTCGTTTGGAAATGTGATCGGAAGCAACAACTTCAACTTGCTGTTCATTCTTGGCATTTCGGGTTTAATATATCCGTTGGTTGTTCACAGGAACACAGTGAAGTGGGAAGTGCCCATGTCGTTGCTTGCGGCTATCGTGTTGTTTGTTTTAGTGAACGATCGGTTGTTGTGGGAAGGAAATATCGATATCCTTAGCCGTTTCGATAGCATTATTCTCTTATTGTTCTTCGCAGGATTTCTGTTCTATATATATAGGACTATGAAGCAAGCTCCGGAAACAGACCAGGGCGAAATAAAGATCTATTCTACGCCCATGGCCATCGGTATGATCATACTCGGTCTCGCGGCGCTCATCGGCGGAGGTCAGCTCGTTGTTGACAATGCCATCAAAATCGCAATGCATTATGGACTCAGCGAGAAGCTGATCGGACTAACCATTCTTGCTGCCGGCACATCACTGCCCGAGTTGGCTACGTCAACTGTTGCTGCTTATCGCAAGAACACCGACATAGCCATAGGCAATGTTGTCGGTTCCAACATATTCAACATATTCTTTATCCTGGGATTGACAGGTGTCGTAAGCCCGATACCCTATAACGTGGCGATGAATTTCGACATGCAGATCTTAATGGCGTCGACGGTCGTGCTGGTGGTGTTTATGTTCACGCTCAACACCAGGAAGCTCGATCGCTGGGAGGCATTCCTGATGTTGGCGGCGTATATTGTTTATACGATAGTGCTGATCAATATGGATTCTGCACCAGTTTAATTAACTGATGCCTCGAAGCTGTCATTCCCGCGAAAGCGAGTTTCGAAGCTGTCATTCCCGCGAAAGCGAGTTTCGAAGTTGTCATTCCCGCGAAAGCGGGTTTCGAAGCTGTCATTCCCGCGAAAGTGGGAATCCCCATATCGAAAGTCTGCAGTCCTGCCCGAACTATCCGTGTAGAATTCCATAAATAAGAAGATAAACTCCACAACCTGCGAAATATCCTATCATCGCAGTGAGGCTTACCTTCTTCAGGTACCAGATAAAATCTATTTTCTCCATACCCATCACTGCCACGCCGGCAGCCGATCCGATAATGAGAATACTTCCACCGGTTCCCGCACAGTAAGCAAGGTATTCCCAGATGAAGTGGTCCATGGGGAAGTCGGCAAGACTATACATACCCATGCTCGCTGCAACCAGCGGCACGTTGTCGATAACTGCGGATAATAAACCGATCAGGGTAATGATGGCACTCTGGCTCTTCACGGTTTGATCGAGCCACGTTGCGAAATGACCGAGTATCTCCATCGATTCAAGAGCACCAACGGCCAGAAGAATTCCAAGGAAGAACAGAACGCTCGAAGCATCGATCCTCGAAAGGGCTCCGCCAGCTGTATAAGGCTTGCGCTGGATCTCATCTGCATGAGGGTTAATAAATTCAGATACGATCCAGATGGTTCCAAGTCCAAGCATCATACCGATATAGGGAGGAAGACCTGTGATGGTCTTGAACACGGGCACAAACACGAGAGCGCCAACACCCATCGCGAGCATTACACCGCTGCCTTTTACTTCAACTTTGTCCTCAGGATCAAGTTCATTTTGCTTGAACTCACCGAGTTCACCTTTCAATGTAAACGACAAGAACAACAGCGGTACGAGCAAACACATTACGCTAGGCACGAACAGGACAGTCATGATGTTGGCTGTTGAGATCTGTCCGCCGATCCACAGCATAGTAGTTGTCACGTCACCGATCGGTGTCCATGCGCCGCCGGCGTTTGCTGCGATCACGATCATACCAGCAAAGAACAGACGCATCTCGCGGTTAGGGATCAGCTTACGAATAAGCGACACCATTACGATAGCAGTTGTAAGGTTGTCGAGAATGGACGACAAGAAGAAAGTGACCCAGCACACGATCCAAAGAAGAGCTTTAGGGTTCTTGGTGCGGATCCTGTCGGTAATAATGCGAAATCCCTGGTAGGCGTCCACCAGTTCTACGATCGTCATCGCACCTAAAAGGAAGAAGAGTATTTCCGCGATCTGGCTCAGGTGATGCGACAGGTCAGGGGCCACACTTTCATTCGCTCCAAGTGCATACGTCGTCCAGCATAAAACGCCCGTCAGCAAGGCCGACGCCGTCTTATTGATCTTAATGGGGTGCTCGAGGGCAATGGCGAGATACCCCACGACGAAAATTAGAATTACAATGAGTTCCATAGAGAGAGGTTAAACAGAGGGTTTAGGTACAAGGGTGGTTTTAGGTATAAGTAATTTCCTAAAAAAGTAGGGAGGTTTTGTGGACTGACCTAAAAATATTATTTAAGTGTATGTCAATTTTTCAGCGTTTTTAGCGCAAACGCGTGAAATACCTCAATGTGTAATAAATACACATTAGATTTCGGATAAACGGTAGCGATTATTTGAGGTCAAAAAGTCCCTCGTTCAGGAGGTTCAGCGCCTTCTCTTTATTCGCAGTGTCGAGCAGGATCGAGATATTATTATTGCTGCCTCCGAACGACACCATTCTCACTGGGATCGGCTGGAGCGACGAGAATACCTGCTTCAAAACACCTTCTTTTTCTGCAAGTCGGTTGCCTACAATACAGATGATAGTCTGGTTACGGTCCACCTCGATAGATCCGAGGTTCCTGAGTTCCTCCTCGATCTTCGAAAGCTCTTTTGCATCGTCGATCGTTACCGACACGGCCACTTCCGAAGTAGACACCATATCGATCGGTGTCTTATACTTTTCGAATACCTCGAACACCTTGCGAAGGAAACCGTATGCCAACAGCATCCTCGACGACTTCACGTTGATAGCTGTGATGTCATCTTTAGCGGCAATGGCTTTGAACTGACCTGCAGTTCCCTTGTCGGAGATCAATGTACCTGCGGCTTTCTCATCCATCGTGTTCTTCAATCTCACTGGGACACCGAAACGTTGTGCGGGAACGATGGTAGAAGGGTGGAGGATCTTCGCGCCGAAGTATGCGAGCTCAGAAGCTTCATCGAAAGTGAGCTCAGCGATCGGGAATGTTTTCTTAACGACACGGGGATCGTTGTTGTGCATGCCATCGATGTCGGTCCAGATCTGTATTTCCGAAGCACGGATGGCTGCACCGATAAGCGAAGCGGTGTAGTCGCTACCGCCGCGTTTCAGGTTGTCGATCTCGTTCTTGTTGTTGCGGCAGATATATCCTTGAGTAACGAGTATGTCTACGTTGCCGAGAGTTGTTATCAGCGGCTTCAGACGTTCCGAGATCTTGTCGAGCTCTGGCTCGTTGTTCTCGTCTATCGACATGAAATGAAGTGCAGGCAATAATCTTGATGAGATCTTTCTTTCCTGCAGGTGATGATAGAAGAGTTCTGTCGAGATCAGCTCTCCTTGTGCGAGGAGCTCGCGGTAACTACGATCGTCGAAACGACCGGCTGCGAGCAACCGGAAAAGGCTGAAGTAACGACTAACGATCTCCTGTCCAATGGCTTTATATGCTTCGGTTGAGAACAGGTCCTTTATGAATGCTTCGTAATGTTTTTCAAGGTCGCTGATCTCACGAGCAGCTGCGTCAGTGCTTTGCGCCAGGAGATGATCTCCAATCCTTACTAATGTATTAGTGGTTCCGCTAAGAGCAGAAAGAACGACAATCTTTTTGCCGGGAGTTGAGAGGAGCAGGTCTGCAATTTTTCTCATCCGTTCAGGCTTACCTACGGATGTTCCGCCAAATTTTAATACTAGCATAAGGGCGGCAAAGATATATAAAAAACGAAAGCCCCGCGTTTAGCGGGGCCCCCATAATAGTTCTGGTAAGTTACTTAAGCACCTTATTTTTTCACTTCCTCATACTCAACGTCGGTGGTGTTGTCGCCACCGCCTTGTTGATTCTGATTGGTGTTTTCGCCGCCCGCGTTAGCGTTCGGGTTCTGCGAAGCGCCTCCCTGGTACATTTCCTGGGCAGCGCCTTGCCATGCATTATTGAGTTCTGACATTGCTGCATCGATTGCGGCAACATCCTGTGCCTTGTGAGCATTCTTAAGCTTCTCAAGAGCGCCCTTGATCAGGTCGAGATTGGGAGCCGACAGCTTGTCGCCGTAGTCCTTCAATTGCTTCTCGGTCTGGAAGATCATAGAGTCAGCCTGGTTGATCTTCTCAGCGCGTTCTTTCACTTGCTTGTCGGCTTCGGCGTTAGCCTGGGCCTCCTGCTTCATCTTCTGGATCTCTGCATCAGTTAAGCCACTCGAAGCTTCGATACGGATCTTCTGCTCTTTGCCGGTTCCCTGGTCTTTAGCAGACACGTGGAGGATACCGTTGGCATCGATGTCGAACGTTACTTCGATCTTTGGAATTCCACGAGGTGCCGGGGGAAGTCCATCGAGGTGGAACCTTCCAATGGTACGGTTGCCCGCAGCCATAGGACGTTCGCCTTGCAGCACGTGGATCTCAACCGAAGGTTGGTTATCCGCAGCTGTCGAGAACACTTCCGACTTCTTCGTAGGTATTGTTGTGTTTGCTTCGATGAGTCGTGTCATCACACCACCCATGGTTTCGATACCGAGCGAAAGCGGGGTAACGTCGAGGAGCAATACATCTTTTACTTCACCGGTAAGTACACCGCCCTGGATAGCTGCACCAACTGCAACCACTTCGTCGGGGTTAACACCTTTTGAAGGCTTCTTGCCGAAGAATTTTTCTACTTCTTCCTGGATGCGTGGGATACGGGTTGAACCACCCACGAGGATCACTTCGTCGATCTCCGAGATGCGGATACCTGAATCCTCAACAGCCTTTTTGCAAGGATCGAGAGTTCTGCGAATAAGGTCGTCGCAAAGTTGTTCGAACTTCGAACGAGTGAGCTTCTTCACAAGGTGTTCAGGAACACCGTCGATCGATGTGATATAAGGAAGGTTGATCTCAGTTTCCTGTGAGCTCGACAATTCGATCTTGGCTTTTTCGGCAGCTTCTTTCAGACGTTGCAATGCCATCGGGTCTTTTCGGAGATCGATGTTGCGTTCGTTCTTGAATTCATCTGCGAGCCAGTTCATGATGCGCACGTCGAAGTCGTCACCACCAAGGTGTACGTCACCGTTGGTTGATTTTACTTCGAACACGCCATCGCCGAGTTCGAGGATAGAGATATCGAATGTACCACCGCCGAGGTCGTACACTGCGATCTTCATGTCTTTGTTTTTCTTATCGAGGCCGTAGGCGAGAGCGGCAGCGGTAGGTTCGTTGATGATACGTTTCACATCGAGACCTGCGATCTGACCTGCTTCTTTCGTAGCCTGGCGTTCAGCATCGTTGAAGTATGCTGGAACAGTGATAACGGCTTCGGTAACAGATGTTCCGAGATAATCTTCGGCGGTGCTCTTCATTTTTTGAAGGATCATTGCCGAGATCTCTTGCGGAGTATAGTTTCTATCGCCAATTTTTACGCGCACGGTGTCGTTGCTGCCGGATTCCACCGTGTAGGAAACCATCTTCTTTTCTTCCGATACGTCCTTGAACTTCTTACCCATGAAGCGTTTGATGGACTGTATAGTATTTTTTGGGTTGGTGATTGCCTGGCGCTTGGCAGGATCGCCGACCTTACGCTCACCCTTGCCGTTGTCGAGAAAGGCAACGATAGACGGGGTAGTGCGGCGACCTTCGCTATTCGCTATGACCACCGGCTCGTTTCCCTCCATGACTGCAACGCACGAGTTAGTGGTTCCTAAGTCTATTCCAATGATTTTTCCCATGATGTATAGTCAGTTTATGTGTGTTTTTCCTTTTGTTCTCCTGCGGGATACTCAATGATTATACCAAGAGTCTATATCGGGGAAAATATGTCATATTGGCAGGGTATGGATGAAAGTGATGAGAATTTTGGGGAATTTCAGGCGTTTTTGGTGGATTGTTTGAACCCGATTTCGGCTGGTTTTTCACGATCCATTAAGTAGTTGAGGGCTTCATAGATGTCTTTGAACTTACGGTTCATTTGCTTTTCGAGGGCGGCGATCTTTTCGGAAAGCTCTGAATAGTTGGTGAAGTTTTGACGAAGAATGACGAATGCACGCATGATCGCTATGTTTACGTCAATTGCTCGTTCCGATCTCAAAATGCTGGAAAGCATAGCAACGCCTTGCTCAGTGAATACAAAAGGCAAGTGTTCCTTCCGTCGCCTGGATGTGGTCACAAATTGTGACCACATACTGCTGGTCTCGTTGCCTGAGTCAATGAAGGCAATTTGTTTTTTTACTGCCTCCCATTCTCGTTCCGTCAGTTGAAACATAAAGTCACATCATTTTCTAATCAACAATCCCATCAGGGAATACCCGTAGAACCTCCATCACACGCACTTATTTTATGTTACTTGTGAGCCGATGGTATCCCTCTTCAACACAAGAAGTCTTGCTATAGACCTCGGCAACAACAATACCCTGCTGGCCGATTGCGAAGGACTGCTCCTCTCGGAACCATCGTACATCGTATTCGACACGAACACCAATAAAGTAAAGGCGATCGGCGACCAGGCATTCGACATCTTCGGAAAGAACCACGAAGAGCTTAAACCAATACAGCCACTCAAGTGGGGCGTCATCGCCGACTACAACTCGGCTTATGCGATGATCGGCGGCATGGTTTCGAAATCAATAAAGAAGCGAAGCGTATTCTCGCGTTACAACAACATCATCTCGGGCGTTCCATACGCCGCTACAGCCGTCGAACAGCGCGCCCTTCGCGAAGTGCTCGAACAATTCAACGCAAAGAGATCATGGCTCATCTATGAACCCATCGCGGCCGCCATCGGCATGGGCCTCAACATTCGCGAACCAGAAGGAAAAATGATTGTCGACATCGGAGGCGGCATTACGGAGATCGTCATCATCTCCCTTTCCGGTATTGCCGTCTTTCGTTCAATCAAAGTTGCCGGCGATACTTTTACCGAAGTCATCCAGGATCACCTCCGCAGAAAATACAATCTGCAGGTTGGATGGAAGACAGCCGAACAATCGAAGATCAGTGTCGGTGGTTTTTTCGATGACGACAAATCGGTATCTGTAAAAGGAAAAGATCTTATTCGCGGACTTCCCGTGGAAATAAGCATTGCGTCTAAAGAGATCCGCCAGGTGATCGATAAACCTTTTCGATTGATCGAAGAACAGGTTGTCCAGGCTCTCGAAGTATGTCCACCGGAGCTTTCTGCCGATATATTCCAAAACGGCATTCACGTTACTGGCGGCGGCTCATTGCTCCGCGGTATAAAAGAACGTCTTGAGAGATCGATACAGGTTCCAGTAACCCTCGATAAGGAGCCCTTGCTTTCTGTTTCAAAAGGGATCTCGAAAGTGCTCTCCAATCCCAAACAGCACACAGCAATCTTGATGTAATTCGCTATTTTTGCCGCCTTCGCGAACGCTGCGGCGAGCGAATCTTTCATGACACTGGAACAGGAAATAGAAAAGCGCCGAACCTTCGGTATCATCAGTCACCCCGATGCTGGCAAGACCACATTGACGGAAAAGCTATTGCTCTTCGGTGGAGCGATCCAGAAAGCGGGTGCCGTAAAATCTTCCAAGATAAAAGATCACGCGCGAAGCGACTGGATGGAGATCGAAAAGCAACGCGGTATCTCCGTTGCTACGTCAGTGATGGGCTTCAACTATAAAGACATCAAGATAAACCTGCTCGATACGCCGGGTCACCAGGATTTTGCGGAAGATACTTATCGCACACTTACTGCCGTCGACAGTGTTATTATGGTGATCGATTGCGTGAAGGGCGTCGAAGCGCAAACGGAGAAGCTGATGGAAGTGTGCCGCATGCGTAATACGCCTGTGTTGTGCTTTATTAATAAGCTCGATCGCGAAGGCCAGGACCCATTCGATTTGCTGGACGAGATCGAAGAAAAGCTTTCCATCAAGGTTCGCCCTCTTAGCTGGCCCATAAGCATGGGTAAGACTTTCAAAGGTGTATACAGCTTATATGAGAAAAGTCTTCACCTCTTCACCGCAAGCAAGATCACAGTTGAAGAAGGCATCGAGATCTCCGATATCAATAGCGAGGAAGTCGATAGGCTGGTCGGCGAGAATTATGCGAAGCAACTCCGTGCCGATGTTGAATTGATCGAAGGCGTGTATCCCGACTTCAATGTCGAAGATTATCTTGCGGGCCAGGTAGCCCCAGTGTTCTTCGGTAGTGCTGTGAACAACTTCGGTGTGAAAGAGTTGCTCGATACATTCATTCGCATTGCGCCAGCGCCTATCCCCCGCGAAACAACCGTGCGTGTTGTACAACCCAACGAAAAGAAATTTACAGGCTTCGTTTTTAAGATCCACGCCAATATGGATCCCAAGCACCGGAACCGTATTGCCTTCATTCGCGTATGCTCAGGGCAATTTGAAAGAGGTAACAATTACTATCATGTTCGGCAAGAGAAGAGTCTTCGGTTCTCGAATGCCACTGCATTTATGGCACAGGATCGCGAGACGGTAGACGAAGCATGGCCGGGTGATATCGTTGGTATATATGACACCGGCAATCTCAAGATCGGCGACACGCTTACTGAAGGAGAGAAGTTATTGTACACCGGCATCCCTAGTTTTTCGCCGGAGATCTTTAAAGAAGTGGTGAACAAAGATGCGATGAAGACCAAGCAGTTGGAGAAAGGTCTCGTTCAGCTAATGGAAGAAGGTGTTGCGCAGCTGTTCACCTACCAGCTCGGTAAGAGAAAAGTGGTCGGTGTTGTTGGTGCTCTCCAGTTCGAAGTGATCCAGTTTCGATTAAAGAACGAGTATAATGCTACGGTTGAGTTCGTTCCGCAGAATATTTACAAGGCTTGCTGGATCAGCAGTAAGGACCCGCGAAAGCTGGCGGAGTTCATCGATTCCAAGCAGCGCCACATAGCCCTCGACAAAGACGACAAGCTGGTGTTTATGGCGGAGTCGAAGGCGTGGCTGCAGATGGTGCAGGAGAATTTTCCGGAGATCACGTTTCACTTTACGTCGGAATTCAAGGATTAATCTCTCACAGATCTCACAGATCTCACAGATAAAATCCGTGCGATCAGTGTAATCTGTGAGAGATTAGCGATTAACGTAATCGTAGATCATCTTCGACGCAGTCGCCATCGTCTCTACTCCCGCATTCTCATCTT
This sequence comes from uncultured Ohtaekwangia sp., assembly GCA_964490505.1. Lineage (GTDB taxonomy): Bacteria > Bacteroidota > Bacteroidia > Cytophagales > Cyclobacteriaceae > ELB16-189. The sequence goes on from CAZBCP010000013.1 coordinate 662,317, forward strand.
CTAACGAATCCGACAACGTGACAAGCACATATTTCCGTCCGTCGGGAAGCATGACCAATGCCGAGTCGTGATGGAGTCCTTTGATCCAGCCGGTTTTGTGGGCGACCTTAACATCTTTCGGCAGCTTTGCCGGTATGATGTCGTTGAACTTCTGACCTAGCAACACGTTGATCATTTCCTCTTTGTCTTTGAGGTAGTCGAAAACGATCATGAGGTCGTATGCAGTTACTTTATTGTTCAATCCAGCCCTGAATGCTTTGTTGTCTTCCACTCCTCGCAGCACCTGGATATCGTTGGCACCGAGGTCACGCATTGACTGGGTGACTTTCTTTGCGTCGACCAGTTCGATGAGGATATTCGTGGCGAGATTGCTGCTGGCAACTATCATTTTTTCGTTGAGATCGGCGATGGTCGTTTTCTTTGTAGTGTATAGGGTGAACTCACTGTCGTCTTCGGGATCGAGTGAGAAGGTGCTGTCGACGATGCTGTTGAATGTTGTTTTGATCTCGATCGAATCCTGTAGAGAGAACTTTCCTTCGCTGGCTTGTTTAAAGACCTCGATCATCACGGGTGTCTTCATTGTACTGGCTGCGTGGAACAACCGATGTTCGTTGATCAGGATCTCTTCGCCGGTCTGGAGATCTTTGAATGCCAGTGCGAAGTTTCCTTTCGTCTTGCTGAAGGTCTCGATAAGTTGTTTTTGGATGTCGGGTTTCCTGGTACACGAAAAAAATACAACACCGATAAGGAGGTAAAGGGACAGGGCTCTCATAGTTTGCCTAAATTACGAAACTTGTCGCCCAAAGGGCGATCGTCTATTCAAAGTGATGCCCGAAATCGATGTACTTTTCGAAGACAACCACCTAATTGCTGTCAATAAAAAGGCAGGTGAGTTAGTGCAGGGCGATTCCACCGGAGATGTTCCGTTGCCGGAGAGGGTGAAGGAGTACATTAAAGAAAAGTATAAGAAACCCGGTGCTGTGTTTCTAGGTGTCGTTCACCGTCTCGACAGGCCCGTGAGCGGTGTGGTAGTATTCGCGCGCACGTCGAAATCACTGGAACGAATGAATGAGCTCTTTCGCAATCGTGAGACCCGGAAGATCTATCACGCAATTGTTTACGGAAAACCAGCGAAACCTTCCGGTACTTTGATCCACTGGCTCGTTAAGGACGAAAGCAAGAATAAAACCACAGCCTACAAACGAGAGCACCCGGATGGACTTCGTTCGGAGTTGTCGTATGAATTGAAAGGCTATGCCGGTGGGAACTCCCTGCTCGAAGTTCATCCGGTAACCGGTCGCCCACACCAGATACGCGTGCAGCTTGCTTCCATGGGATGCACGATCGTTGGCGACGTAAAGTACGGTGCCGATGCCCCCAACGACGATGCGAGTATTTGTCTCCACGCCAGCCGCCTCGAATTCATCCATCCCGTTCGTAAAGAACCGATAACGATCCACGCACCGCTGCCGCAAAATCATCTGTGGCAAAGTTTTCGATAACTAGACAAAGAAATATCTTGCAGGGCGGGTGCTGGGTGCTTGGTGCGTGGTGCTGCGTGTTTCGAAATCGAATGAGCTGGCTTGACACATTAAAGGAACGCTGGAAACTCGGAAGTTTATTCCAGGTTGTTGTTGTTCTCATTGTGTTTGCATGCACCGGCTTTACGGTGCTGTTCCTCAAGCGACCATTGTTCGATTATCTCTTCGATGGCGGAGAACGACCGTTGTGGGCGTCAGTTCTCTATTATATATTGATACTTCCCGTATACAACGTATTTCTCCTGTTTTACGGGTTTGTCTTTGGCCAATTCCGTTTTTTTTGGAACTTCGAGAAGAGGTTTTTCGCTCGTTTTAGACGTAACTCAAACAAGAATAAACAAGATTAAATGACTATGAAAATTTGCTTACAACTCCTGGCGTTTGTGGCTTTGTGTGCTGCGTGTTCTGCTCCCAAGATGGCTTATAAGTTCGACTATCATGATTATAATGCGGGACGTAAGTCCAAAGATGTGAAGCAAGAAGTTGCTTCGAACCCAGGCCCGGTGGCAGTGCAACCTGAATCGTTGCTCGCCATGGAACCCGTTAAAGAAGAAGCTCCCGCTTCGATCGAATCGATCGAAAAACCCGTAGTGATCTCCGACGCAAAGACCTTCGAAGATATGTCGAAGAAAGAACGTCGTACCCTTGTCAAAGAATTCAAAAAAGAGATCAAAGAAATAAAGAAGAAAGACAACGGTGCAACTGCCCAGGCAGCTAAGGCAATGGATAGAGACCTTAAGCTGGGTGCGATCTTCGGAGCAGTTGGTATTGTAGGATTGCTCCTCAGTGGCATCAGCATCGCCTTCGCAATTATCGGTGGTGTTGCCTTAATTATCGGGGTCGTCTTCTTCGTTAAATGGTTAATTCGTCAATAAAACAATAAAGGGCCGAAAGGCCCTTTTTTATTTTGCCATCCCCCGCTAGCGGGACCCTGGCCACAGGGCGCTACTTGTCATTCCACCATTCCTCAAACGGCATCTTCTCATTTAGCACCACCGGTTCACCAATCTTCGGTGTTGTTATCACAGCACCGTAAGCATGTGCATTCTTCACCGCCTTTTCTATAGGGTCTCTCCAGGGGTGATTGGCGAGCGTAAACTTGCCCCAGTGCACGGGCAAAAATACTTTGGCATTCAGCGCTAACGCCGCCTGCACCGTCTCGTCGGGCGACATATGAATATACGGCCACTGCGGATCGTATTGTCCACACTCTAACATCGCGAGATCGAAGGGACCATACTTATCACCGATCTCTTTGAACGCATCGTCGAACCCTGAATCGCCACCGATGAACAATTTATAGCCACCTACTTCGAGCACGAACGATCCCCACAACGTTTTGTTCCTTGTGAAGCCGCGACCGGAAAAATGTCGCGCGGGTGTTGATGTCATCTTAATGCCCTGTAATACTTCTTCGCCCTCCCACCAATCGAACTCGCGGATCTTATCGGGACTTACGCCCCATTTTTCCAGGTGTTCTCCGATACCGAGAGGAACACAGAATAGTCTTGTCTTATCTTTTAGCTTAAGGATCGTGTTGTGGTCCAAATGATCATAATGATCGTGTGAGATCACAACGATGTCGAGATCGGGAAACTCGTCGATGTTATACAGCATCGTTCCCGGGTAGGCTTTTGGTCCCGCATATTGAACCGGTGAAGCATATTCGCTGAACACCGGATCGGCGAGGATCTTTCTCCCGGCTACCGAAATAAGGTATGATGAGTGACCAAACCAGATCAGCGTCGGTTTATCGGAAGGGATCGATTTGAGATCTGTCTTCTGTGAAGGCAGTGCACGAGTCGGCTCGCGGTCTTTCTTCGATCCAAAGAAAAACTGCGATGTCATTTTGAAGTAGCTTGCATTCTCGGCGAGCATCTTCGTCTCGATCCGGTTCCTGAATTGACCGTCTTTGAAGTTTGGGGATGTTGCTATCCGCTCGGCACGGGTGCCTGAGGGAAGTCTTCCGAACGAATCCTGTTGCATAAAGAAATAGATAGCGATGACAAGGAGCAGCACAAGCCCCACCAGCACCTTTAGGATCTTCCTGATCATGTTACCAATAAGTCGTAGAAGGAGGTAAAATTATTGTCTGGCCGTTCTGCACTATTCCGACACGTTGACATGCGAATATCGGTAGTAGATCACACCAGTATTGCCAAATTGTACGAGCGGTACGCCCAGCCGGTACTGGTATTCAAAAAGTCCATTATGTTCTTCGGTGCCTGCTACTTCTTTGAAGGATTGGACATTGTTCTTCGAACTAAAGATCGGTCGCGACGCATTGTTCCAAAACAGGCCGATAGACGTCATATTAAAGCAACCGAACAGCTCTTCATCTTCTTCCAGATTCACGAGAAATGGATTTCTCGAAGCATCGTAGTAATAGTAGTACGTTTGGAACACATGATGGTCGGTGGTACGCCTCTCTGTTTCCGATTCAATGTTATTCCGGTTATCGTACACCAGTTCATAGACGTGTTTATTGATTACGTCGTAAAATAATGCCTTCCGGGAGGTGTAATCATAAGCGACTGAATCTGTTACATACTCCACATCCGAATCAAACCGGGTGATCATCGTAAGAAGATTGTCGGAGTTGAAATAATATTTCCTGAAATCTTTGTGGCCTTCATCGTAAAGTCGCGTGAGCAAAACTGTTCTCGCATCCAGGTCATACTTCACCGAATCAACTTCCCTGCGTAGTACAGAATCCACCGCCGTAGTATCTCTTGACCCGGAGCCATGGAACGTTTCGTACACGATCGCTACCGGGCGCTCCCGGTCGTAGCTGACGGTATGTTTTACACCGCTGGTATTCACTTCACGCCAGAGGAGAGTATAAGATCTGTCCCCACCGCACGAGATCAGGAGTAGAGCAGCAAGAAGGAAGGAAAAAGACTTCATCGAGGCGGGCACACTGATCATCCGGGGACTATGGAATCCCTAAAATAACTAAAAAAGCCCAACGAGCCGTGACCTGGATTCTGCAATCGATAGCACCGTTAATTCATGGATAAAACATTTACCAAGGTTGAAACTTTCGAGTTTGGCATACCGTTTTACACGGAAATTCACCCCTTTTCTCCCACATAATGCGTTTTTTTACTTTGGCAGCGATGCTAATGAGCATCGGTGCGTTTGCCCAGGAAATCCCAGCCTCAAACAATCATGGATCACTATACTTCACCTGGGGGTATCACCGCGATGCCTACACCCGAAGCACGATCCATTTTAAAGACAGCCAGACGGACGACTACGACTTCAAGTTCTATCACGCGAAAGCGAAAGACCAGCCCGATATGCACAACCTCTTGCGTACGCGCTTAACAGTTCCGCAGTACGTTATCAACATCGGGTACATAATGAAGGACCACAATGGCTGGGGCTTCGAAGTAAGCTGGGACCACCTGAAATACGTTGTGCGCGACAACCAGAATATGCACATGAAGGGTATGATCCACGAGGAGTATTTTGATAAGGATACCGTGGTTACTCCAGATTTTGTTCACTTCGAGCACACCAATGGTAACAACTATGCGATGGCGAGTATCGTGAAGCAGACTACCCTGCTTAGTTCACTCAATGGCAATCATCAGCTCAACTCATTATTCAAAGTGGGCGGTGGCATCCTGTTCCCAAAAACAGACTCATCAATTATGGGCAAGCACAATGACGGTCCTTTTCAATTCTCGGGATACGTTGTTGGTGTGAGCGCTAATCTCCGCTACGTTATCTATAAATATTTCTATCTCGAGACTAGCCTCAAGGGTGCGTTTGCGGATTATACACACGCTAAGCTGTATGAGAAGGGCTACGCCCAGCACACGTTTTTCTCACTTCAGGCCATAGGCTCCGCCGGGATCAGTATTCCTCTTTGACTTTTTTGATCGGATTTCCTTAACAAGTATGAAAATAATTATTATTTTCACTTTTGTTAAGGAAATAAATGTCGCGAAAGCCTCCAAAATTTGTATTGCGTTTTCTTCGATGGTTTTGTCGTGAAGACTATGTTGAAGAAATAGAAGGGGATCTTGTCGAGATCTTCGAAAAAAACGCACAGACTTCACTGCGATCGGCCCAACGGAAATTTCTATTCCAGGTACTCAAGCACTTCCGCCCCGCATTCATCAAGTCGTTTCAGTCGAAGCGCTCGCCAATCAATACCCATATGATACAACACATCCTCCTCATCTCGTTCCGCAACTTCGCACGGCACAGGCAAGTGTTCGCGATCAACTTGTTTGGCCTCGCAGCCGGGCTCACTTCTGTGCTACTGATCTACTTGTGGGTGCAGGACGAGCTGGCGATCGACCAGTTTCATGAAAAGAAAGAGACGCTCTACAAGGTGCGACGTCATACACCTGGTCCGGACAATACCTTCGAGACCCACGAAAGCAACTCGGTGCTGCTGGTCGATGCGATAAAAAAAGAATTGACTGGCGTGGAATACGTAGTTCCTCTTTTACCAACGCCAACTGCCACGGTATCGGTTGGGAAGGAGAGAGTTAAGGCAACGGGAGGTTTCGCAGGAGAGGATTTCTTCAAAGCATTTTCATTTCCGATCGTACATGGCGATGTGAACATAGCGCTGCGATCTAAATACAACATGGCGATATCGACCGACCTTGCATTGAAACTGTTTGGCTCCGCCGACAATTGCATCGGGAAGAATGTAAACTGGGATATGCAGCATTTTGGTGGCGACTTTGTGATCGCGGCTGTTTTTGATAAGAGCGCTCAATCTTCGGAGCCTTTCGATTTTCTTTTGACCTATGAGATGTTCCTCGAGAAGAACCGCATGGATGTGAATTGGGATAGCAACCCGATCATGGTCGTCCTCACCCTTCGGCAGGATGTCGATGTTGCTGACTTTGGGGACAAGCTTCAAAAACTTTTTATTTCAAAACGCTTCGTCGATGAAAAACCGAATGGCGACACGATGTTCCTGCAGAAATATTCTGATCAGTATCTGTACAATCATTTTGAAAATGGAGTATTGGTCGGTGGTCGCATCGACTATGTGATACTCTTCTCGGTGGTCGCTGCTTTTATTTTGCTGATCGCATGCATCAACTTTATGAATCTCTCGACAGCAAGAGCACACAGCCGCATGAAGGAGGTCGGGATCAAGAAAGGAATGGGTGCGCAACGGATGTCGCTCGTTATTCAGCACCTGGGCGAGTCGACGCTCATTGCTGTGTTTGCTTTGGTTGTTTCGATCGCAGCCGTAATACTTTTACTTCCCGAGTTCAACGAGATTTCGGGCAAGCACCTTGTACTTCGCGACAGCGGTAAGTTGTTGCTATCTGCCTTCGCGATCGCGATCATCACTGGAGTTATTGCAGGAAGCTACCCGGCGCTATATCTCTCCGCATTCAAACCGGCAGAGATACTGAAAGGAAAATTCGCGTCTTCGAAACAGGAAGTCTTCATTCGCCGCGGACTCGTCGTGTTCCAGTTCGGCATTTCCATCATGCTGATCATTGGCGTGGTCGTCGTTTATCGTCAGCTTGATTACATCCAGTCGCGAGACCTGGGCTATCAAAAGGAGAATGTGATCACGATAAAAAAACAAGGCGAGCTCAACAACAACCTGGAAACTTTTTTGCCCAGGCTCCGACAAACACCGGGTGTTATATCGGCGTCGAGCGTGGGCAACAGCGTTACCAACAATACAAACTCGTCGTGGGGACATAACTGGGAGGGACAACAGGCAGGTGGCGAGGAAGTTGAATTCAGCGGCATAACGATCAATTACGATTATATAGAGACGCTCGGCATAAAAATGAAATATGGGCGCTCATTCTCCGAAAAATATGCCAATGAAGACTCTAAAGTTATCATCAATGAAACGGCTGTCAAGGCTATGGGCATCACCAATCCCATCGGTAAATGGATGCGTTTGTTCGGTGATAAAAGGTGGGAGATCATTGGCGTTGTGAAAGACTATCATTTTCAGTCGCTTTACTCTCCTTTGAAACCTCAGTTCATGCTGATCAATCCGCGTTACACCAATAACATCGTGATCAAGATCGCGAATCCATCCGCTCTCGAGAACATAAAAGCCCTGGTTAAAGAATTCGATCCCGCTCTCGCCTTTGAATTCGCTTTTCTCGACGACGAATACTCGGAACTCTATGCTTCGGAACAAAGAGTATCCACTCTCGCGCGCTACTTCGCCGTGGTAGCGATCGTATTGTCGTGCCTTGGACTGTTTGGACTCGCCACGTTCTCCGCCGTGAGGCGCACAAAAGAGATCAGCATTCGAAAGGTATTGGGCTGCTCCGAATGGCAGGTGGTAAAAATGCTGACGTCGGAATTCCTGGTAATGGTGTTGCTGGCAGCTGTAGTAGCTCTGCCATTGTCGTGGTACCTGGCCGAAAGCTGGTTAAGCAAATTCGCCTATCGAAGCGACTTGCCGGTGTGGTTATTGACTGCGGTGGGATTAATGACCCTGTGCGTGGCTTTGATAACGGTGGGTATGCACACAATAAAAGCGGCGAGAATAAATCCCGCCGCCAATTTAAAGATCGAATAAATCTTAAATCTTAAATCGTAAATCTTAATTTCTAAGGCCGTCGGCCAGTACGATCACTTTGTTCTTCAAAACTTCCACAACCCCGCCGGTGATGGCCACCTGCGATACATCTTTATCGGAAGTTTTGTATTCAACAACGCCGTCCTTCAAAAGGCTAACGAGCGGCGCGTGGTTATTCAATACCTGGAACGATCCGTCAGATCCGGGAAAAGTAACGACAGCTACTTCGCCTTCGAAAACTTTCTTGTCCGGTGTTATGATTTCTAAATGCATTCGGATTGCGATTAACCTTTTGCTTCAGCAAGGAGCTTTTCACCTTTTGCTTTAGCCTGTTCAATAGTACCAACCAGGTTGAACGCTGCTTCAGGGAGGTAATCATACTCACCGTCCATGATAGCGTTGAAGCCCTTGATGGTATCCTTGATGTCAACCAGCTCGCCTTTCAAACCAGTGAAGGCTTCGGCAACGTGGAACGGCTGCGACAGGAAGCGCTGTACACGACGGGCGCGTGCAACAACCAACTTATCGTCGTCGCTCAATTCGTCCATACCGAGGATGGCGATGATATCCTGGAGTTCTTTGTAACGCTGGAGCGTCAACTTCACGCGCTGAGCTGTGTTGTAGTGCTCGTCACCAACGATATCTGCGCGGAGGATACGCGACGTAGAGTCGAGAGGGTCTACGGCAGGGTAGATACCAAGCTCGGAGATCTTACGGCTCAATACGGTTGTCGCATCGAGGTGAGCAAATGTTGTTGCGGGAGCAGGGTCGGTCAAGTCATCGGCAGGTACGTATACGGCCTGTACTGAAGTGATCGATCCGTTCTTAGTTGAAGTGATGCGCTCCTGCATCGAACCCATCTCAGTGGCAAGTGTAGGCTGGTATCCCACGGCCGAAGGCATACGTCCCAAAAGGGCCGACACTTCAGAACCTGCTTGCGTGAAACGGAAGATGTTGTCTACGAAGAAGAGGATGTCGCGGCCTTTACCAGTGCCGTCGCCATCGCGGAAATATTCTGCCACTGTAAGACCTGACAGCGCCACGCGAGCACGCGCACCGGGTGGCTCATTCATCTGGCCAAACACGAAGGTTGCTTTCGAATCTTTCAGGCGCTCCTGGTCAACTTTAGAGAGGTCCCATCCGCCTGCGTGGAGCGACTTCATGAATTCAGGACCATAATCGACGATACCAGCTTCGATCATTTCGCGCAGAAGGTCGTTTCCTTCACGGGTTCTTTCACCCACACCGGCAAACACAGACAAACCTGAGTATGCCTTCGCGATGTTGTTGATAAGCTCCTGGATCAATACAGTTTTACCCACGCCGGCACCACCGAACAAACCGATCTTACCACCCTTTGCATAGGGCTCGATAAGGTCGATAACCTTGATACCGGTATAGAGAACCTCAGACGAGGTGGAGAGATCTTCGAAAGCGGGAGCCGACCTGTGGATAGGTAATGACTTCGTTCCTTTAGGCTGCTTGATACCGTCGATGGCATGGCCGATCACGTTGAAGAGGCGGCCCTTGATATCGTCGCCGATAGGCATTTTGATAGGAGTGCCGGTATCGGTCACTTTCATTCCGCGAACGAGACCCTCGGTTCCGTCCATCGAGATGGTACGAACGCGGTCTTCGCCAAGATGCTGCTGTGTTTCGAGCACAACGAGTGTGCCGTCTGCTTTTGTCACCTCGAGAGCGTCAAGAATGTTGGGGAGTTTTGCGTCTGCGTCGCTGAACGCTACGTCAACTACGGGGCCGATTACCTGTGTGATTCTACCAAAATTCGCCATGGGGTATTTTTAATTGTATCTATCTGATTTTCAATGGATTTGATTGTGACTCCGAGTCTCAAAAATCCGACCGCAAAACTACGATTTTCGGGCTCTGAAACGATATCGGGACGGGAAATTTTTACGAAGAAGATTGACCGATTCCCTTCAGTTCGATCCGGAAAGTAGTCCCCTGGTTTTCCTCCGATGACTTCACAAAAATGCGGCCCTGGTGATACAGTTCAATGATGCGTTTTGCCAGCGCCAGGCCGAGTCCCCAACCCCGCTTCTTGGTCGTAAACCCGGGTTTAAAAACGCTGGGAATGTTCTTCTTCGAAATGCCCTTACCGGTGTCAGAGATGTCGATAAGCACCCGGTTCTCATTGCCCCTCAGGATCTTGATTGCAATGGTGCCAGAACTGCCCATTGCGTCCACTCCGTTCTTGCACAGGTTCTCGATCACCCACTCGAAGAGGGGAGCATGTACCATGGCTGTGATGGTCTCAGAAAGTGTATACAATTCGAAGTTGATCCTCGACGACACGCGTGGTTGCAGGTAGGTAACAACATTCTGGATCAACGCATAGATGTTCTCTTCTTTTAATGTTGGTGTCGAACCTATACTGGAGAATCGCTCGGTAACGACTTTCAATTTCTTGATGTCCTTGTCTAGTTCGTCGGCAATGCCTTTGTTCTTGATATCGGGATCGTCGCGAAGGACTTCCACCCATGCCATGAGCGACGACAATGGCGTTCCCAGTTGGTGCGCAGTTTCTTTCGCGAGGCCGACCCAAACGCGGTTCTGTTCAGCGGTCTTCGAATAGTTGAAGGCGAGGTAGGAGATAAAACCGAAGATGGCGATCACCGAAAGTTGTATGAAAGGGTAAGCGATGAGCTGCGTGAGCAGGAATGAATTCTTGTAGTAAACGAACTGCTTTCCGAAGACCTCTTGTGTGGTCGGATCTTTCAGAAGTATTTCGATGGGAGGATAAGCGCGCTTCATTTCCTCGAGCTCGCGAAGCAGGGTCTCGTTCTTACGCTTTAATGGCCAGGTGTTGTCGATCTCGAGGTTATTGTAATCGATAAATTCATTCTGGTCGTTGAGAAGTATTGTTGGAACGGAGTTGTTCTTGTTGATGATCTCTTCCGATACGAAGGGAGAGATGTTGTTGTCGGCCTCGTTTACAGTGTATTCGAGTGCCTTTGCGTATAGATTGACCTGGTTTCGTTCGCGCTCCTTGAGTTGCTCGACCAGTACGTTGGTATAGAAGATCGAACCGATACTGATAATGACCGACACGGCAAGGATAACCCATTTCAACTTGGAGTTGTCCTTGTAGAACTCCATTGATGCTATCGTGGATCGTAACGCCAAGTTTCTAGTCTCTAGTTTCTAGTTGTAAGTTACCGAAAACCAGAGACTAGCAACTAGAAACTAGAAACTAGTAATTAGTTATCCCTTCATAAGAAACCACTTCGCCAATACCTTGTAATTAACTTTCGTGCCCGACATGAGGATACCGACACGGTAGATCCTTCCCGCCACCCATGTTGTAAAAATGAAACCTCCGATCAGCAACAGCATAGAAAGTATTAATTGCCAAAGGGGAACATCGGAACCCAACCGGCCCATCATTGCGATAGGAGAGGTAAACGGTATGATCGATAGCCAGACACTGACCGGGCTGTCTGGTTCTTGTAGAATAAACACGAACAGACTTAGGTAAGAGACGAGCATTGGAAGCGTAACTGGAAACATAAATTGCTGGGCCTCAGCTGGACTATCGACAGCCGAACCGACCGCAGCGAACAGTGCCCCATAAATAAGATACCCACCGAGGAAATAGAACAGGAAGCAAAAGATGATGTAAGACCATGGAAGATTCAAAACTTCGTTCAACGCCCCAAGACTATTCGTCTGTTGTGCGGCGACCGCAGTGCCGGGCGTTGGTGCAACCCCAAAAAATTTCAAAGAAAGGATCGTTAGTGAGGTCATCAGGATGATCCAAATAAGGAATTGGAGCAAGCCCACAGTTGCCAATCCAAGTATCTTTCCCATCATTAGCTGAAAAGGACGGACCGAAGAGACTATAACTTCAACGACTTTGCTTGTTTTCTCTTCTATAATTCCCTGCATCACCTGAGCACCATAAATGAAGATAAACATGTACATAAGGATCCCGAACGCCATGCCTACAAAATACCAAACAAGGCTATTACTTTCCTGCTCGCTTCCATTCGAGAGATTAATTGTGCTCACGTCTACTTCGCGGTTAAGACTGTCGAGCGTCATCTTATTGATGTGCAGTCTCTCCATCCTGATCTTTTTTACTTGTTCATTCAACGCGCGCTGAACCGACCTTTCCTCTTCCAAAGTGAGCTGGTTCAGAGAATAAAGCGTGACACCAGAAGGATTACGAGCGTCAGTTTTTGGAATGTAAAGCAACCCCAGGTCTTTGCTTGCTTTGAACGCTTCTTTAGCAGCATCGAGAGAGCCGTTAAATGGCTTGAAGTCAAACCTTGAAGTGTCCGGATGAAAGAATCCGGATTCGTCGACCACGTACACTATTTTTTTAGCAGCATTCTCAGTTGACTTCTTGTTGATGAAAAACAGCAGAGCAACAACTGCAGGAAATATTAATGGTATAAAAATGGTAGCCACTAAAAATGACTTTTTACCCACTCTATTCAGAACCTCACGTTCAATGATCAGGAATATTTTATTCATGGCTTTGTCCTTTTACGAGGCTGATAAAAATTTCACTCATGGTTGGCATCTTCTCAACGAAACCGTGTACCTCTGTTACATTGATGAGTTCCGACAATAACCTGTTGGTATTGATGTCGGGCCTCGCTTTCAGTGTTGAATGATACATGTCATCCTCGATGTGCTGTTGCGAGAGGATCTCGTAGCTGCCATTAGCATTGAACGTGCCTTTGTGATCTACCGAAAAAGTATGTGTGCGATAGCTTGCTTTAACTTCCTTCTTTGAGCCTTCGAGGATCTTTTCCGATTTATTGATCAGCGCTATATGATCGCAAAGATCTTCCACGGTCTCCATGCGGTGTGTGGAGAAGATGATCGTGCACCCCTTTTGTTTTAACTCAAGGATCTCCTTGGTGATCAGCTGTGCATTTACAGGATCGAAGCCAGAGAAGGGCTCATCAAGGATGATCAGCCTCGGTTCGTGAAGAACGGTGCTTATGAACTGCACCTTCTGCGCCATACCCTTCGAGAGGTCTTCAACCTTCTTATTCCACCAGTCTTTGATCTCGAACTTTTCGAGCCAGAGCTTGATGCGCGCGACGGCATCCGACTTAGACAGGCCTTTCAATCGTGCGAGGTAGATAAGCTGATCGCCAACTTTTAATTTCTTGTACAGACCGCGCTCTTCAGGCAGATAACCGATCACGCCTATATGCTCGGGCTTCAGTGGTTCACCGAAGATGTTGATCTTTCCTTCATCGAGTGTGATGATCTGGTTGATGATGCGGATAAGGGTGGTCTTGCCGGCGCCGTTCGGTCCGAGCAGCCCGTAGATTGTTTTTTCCGGGATCGTTATGTCAACATTCTTCAACGCGGTATGTTGTGCATACCGTTTGGTGACTCCCGTGGCGGTTAGTGCTTCCACAATAAGGGATGGTTTTTGCAACGATAAGTATCAAAAACCGCCGGATAATTACAAGAGGAGAAGAGATTAAATACTTATTTCTCTTTGAAGATGATCTTCCCTAGAGATACGTCGAGATCGAATGTGAGGGCATTAGCCGAGTTCTTTTCATAAGCGGCATTTGCAAAGGTGTTCTCATCGATGCGTTGTAAGCTCTTGCTGAGGTTTACGCTGCACAACCACGACTCATTAACTTTTACCAATACCGGTACGTCTTCGCCGGGCAGCTGTACTACCAGGTTGCCTGCACCAACTGTACCTTTCACGTGATTGTTAACGAGAGGCTTGTTTGAAAAATCGAGATACATGTTGCCGAAGCCGACATCCACGAGAACCACTCTTGATTTAGCAAGATTGAGTTGCTTGACATTAAGCGAGCCGACATCCACCTTCACAAAAAAAGTGTCCATTACAACCTGGTTCTCGAGACCGGAGCTGTACGAAACATTCACATCGGCGCTGCCGGTGTTGATCTTCAATTTCTTTATAGCGAGACCAGAGAGGTCTACGTTTGCATTACCCAATCCGTAAACCAGATCGAGTGAGTAGGGCTTTGAATCTGTAAGGTAAACCTTCCAAAGCTTGTCGGTAACTTTTTCATCGCTGCCGAAGACCTGGTTCGAGATCATCTGGCCAACGCCCTTTTGGCCTTCCTGTTCGAGGTTAAGTTTTACGAAGCATACACCTTCCTTCATTTCTTTTTTGAAGGAATGTCCATATTCTTCGAGATCCTGGTTGCTGTAGATGTTAAGGAGATCGGTGGCCTGGCTGGGACGGATGAAGCAATTGCCCACCTTAGCTTTCATATAAAGCTCAACGGCCTGGCAAGCCTCAGGGCTTTCCACGGTAAATTGCTTTTTTATCTGCCCAAAGGAGAACAAAATGCTCCCTGAGAAGACTATTAAGGCAACTGGCAGATGTTTCCCCATGTTTCGGTTAGTTCCTGACCTTGATTTAACGGGAACTTAACGTGGAGGTTTCTGTGATTTTACGCTAAAAAAGGCCTTTTTGATTTAAGATGTGTAGAGAATACACTATGGCGTAAGAACAACGTAAGAACTATGACACCTTTTGCTAATTAAAGTACTCCTTCATCCTTTCGAAAAAGCCCTTTTCGTTTGCATCAGGGTGAGGCTGAAAGTTAGGGGCATCTTTAAGAGACTCCAGCTTTGCCCTCTCCTCGGCCGTAAGCTTTTTGGGCGTCCACACATTCACATAGATCAACTGGTCGCCAGTGCCGTAGCCGTTCAGGTCTTTCAAGCCCTTTCCGCGGAGACGTAAGATCTTTCCACTCTGTGTGCCCGGATCGATTTTGATACGGACCTTTCCACCGATCGATGGAACTTCGATAGCAGTACCCAGCGTGGCATCAATGAAACTGATATGCAGATCGTAAATGATATTATTTCCGTCGCGCTTAAGGACTTTGTCTTCCGCTTCTTCGATAACGATCAAAAGATCGCCCGGCGCTCCGCCGCCCGGCGCTTCGTTACCTTTTCCCTGCATGGCCAACTGAACTCCTTCTCCAACGCCTGCAGGTATCTTTACAGAGATCAGATCTTCTTTCGAAACAAGACCAGAGCTATCTACCCCGGGAGGACGCTTGTCAACGATCTGGCCTGAGCCGCCACAGCTTCCGCAGGTTGTTGTCGACACCATTTGTCCAAGCATCGTGTTCACCACCTTGCGCATTTGTCCGGAGCCACCACAGGTTGGACATTGTTTGAATGTCACACCTTCGGCGCGAATAAGCCTGTGAACTTTTATTTTCTTTTCCGTGCCGTTCGCGATCTCATCGAGCGTGAGCTTGAGCTTAATACGAAGATTGGATCCTTTGCGCTGGCGTGACCTTCCGCCACCGCCGCCGAAGAAACTATCGAACGGACCGCCATCACCACCGAAGATATCGCCGAACTGGCTGAAGATATCTTCCATGTTCATGTGCTGGCCACCGCCATATCCGCCCTGGCCGGGTTTGCTATGACCAAAGCGATCGTACTGCGCACGCTTGTCGGCGTCGCTCAATACCTCGTAAGCTTCGGCAGCTTCTTTAAATTTTTCTTCGGCTTCCTTATTGCCAGGATTTTTATCGGGGTGAAACTGGATGGCGACCTTGCGGTATGCTTTCTTGATCTCCTCCGGGGTGGCAGTTTTTGAAACGCCCAAAATTTCGTAGTAATCTCTCTTAGCCATTGTTATGCTCCAACAACCACTTTTGCAAAACGTATCACTTTATCGTTGATCAGGTATCCTTTCTCAACAACGTCAACGATCTTACCCTTCTTCGATTCATCGGGCACAGGAACCTGCGTTATGGCTTCGTGCAGATCGGGATTGAAGTCGCCCTGGGCATCCATAGCTTTCACACCGAACTGATCGAGCACCTTTTTGAGCTTTTGATAAATAAGCAACACGCCGCTCGCGCTCGCCTCTTTTTCGCTAAGCTCTTTTATTGATTTCTCCGCTCTTTCGAAGTCATCCACAACCGGCAAGAGGGCCTTAATTAGCTGCTCATTTGCAGCCTGGATCATTTCGAGCTTCTCTTTAGCAGTGCGACGGCGGTGGTTCTCGAACTCCGCATAGAGACGAACATACTTATCCTTGGATTCTGCCAATTCGTCCTGCAGCTTCGCCAACGCCCCAGCATCCTCATTCTGTGCTACCGGTGCTTCTGCCTGTGTTTCTGCGCCTTTTTCTTCTTCCGTGGTATTTTCCATCCATTATATCTGTTGAGAACCGCAAGATGACAAGAATTTTGCCAAAAGGCCCATAAATGCCACATTGACGGTGCGTGGTGAGAGGTGCGTGGTGCGAGGTGCCTGGTCACGACAACTAAAAGGTTTCGATTACCGGTTCATTAAGGAAGAACCTTATAGTGTGGCGAACCCTTCGAAACACCGTGATCTCTCCCTGGTCGGCAAATTATCATAACCAGCACCAGGTTGTCACCCAGCACCTAGCACCCAGCACCTTAGTGAAGCGCCTTCCAGATCAAATCTTTTAACTCGACTATACCTTGATTTGTAATTGCAGAGATAAAGACGCTCTCAACTCCTTTCGGCAGCTCTTTCTTTATGGCTTTCCTGAGCTCATCGTCGAGCATATCGGACTTCGAAACCGCAAGCAGCCTCTTTTTATCCAACAGCTCGGGGTTGTATTGCTTTAGCTCGTTGAGAAGGATCTTATATTCTTCCTTGATGCTCGATGCGTCGGCAGGGATCATAAACAACAGTAACGAATTCCTCTCGATGTGACGAAGAAATCGGATGCCGAGACCTTTCCCCTCCGAAGCACCCTCGATAATACCGGGAATGTCGGCCATCACAAACGACTGGTTATCGCGATACGAAACCACGCCGAGATTCGGTGTCAGGGTTGTGAAAGCATAGTCGGCGATCTTGGGCTTCGCTGCCGAAACAACAGAGAGTAACGTAGACTTGCCGGCATTTGGAAAACCGACGAGTCCAACATCGGCGAGCAACTTCAGCTCGAGTACATACCATCCTTCGGTAGCCGGCTCGCCCGGTTGTGCATGTTGTGGTGCCTGGTTAGTTGAAGTAGCAAAGAATGAGTTGCCTTTGCCGCCACGTCCGCCGGGAGCAAGAATGAACTCCTGTCCGTGGTCGGTGATCTCGCACATCACTTCTCCTGTCTCTGCATTGCGAGCTACGGTGCCGAGAGGAACTTCAATGATCTCGTCTTTGCCGGCACTACCGGTTTGGTTTTGTCCCTGTCCGGCTTCACCTGCTTCGGCACGGATGTGCTTGCGATATTTTAAATGGAGTAATGTCCAAAGTTGTGAGTTGCCTCGTAGTATGATGCTTCCGCCGCGGCCACCATCGCCACCATCGGGTCCACCTTTAGCTATAAACTTCTCGCGATGAAAATGAAGACATCCTGCTCCGCCCGCACCTGAACGGCCGTGGAACTTTACGTAATCAATGAAGTTAGGTGATGACATCTTGGGTGCGAGGTGCTAGGTGCGAGGCCTTGAACCATTCGCCCCGTCGCCCTTTTTAATCGAGGACTTTACAAATGTTTTTAAAGATCTCATCGATCTCACCAATCCCTTTAACGTTAACGAGGCGTCCCTGATTTTTATAAAAGGGAAGCACGTGTACGGTCTTGGTGAAATATTCTGTGATGCGCTTATTCAATTTTTCTTCTTCATCGTCGACGCGGTTCTCGACTGTTCTTCTCTTGGCGATGCGTTTTCTTACTTCGTCTTCGCTAACATCGAGAGCGATCACGTGATGAATAGCGCTTCCGTTGTCTTTCATGAATTTGTCGAGTGCTTCTGCTTGCGCAACGGTGCGAGGGAATCCATCGAATAGAAATCCTTTTGCTTGCGGATTTTTCTCGAGCTCTTCTTTCAGCATCGCTATCGTAATCTCATCGGGAACGAGAGCGCCGCTGTTCATGATCTCTTTAACACGTTTGCCTAATGGAGTATCGTTCTTTGTATGCCAACGGAAGAGATCTCCGGTAGAAATATGAACGAAGCCATACTTGGCGATAAGCTTTTCGCTTTGTGTTCCTTTGCCGGCGCCAGGAGGACCGAATAGTACGAGATTGACCATAGGTTTTTTTGGGGACGAACTGCGAATATATAAAACAGGAGTCAGAATTCAGGAGATAAAAGTCACGAGACGGAAGTCAGGCTTTAACGTACAGATCTGTCAGATTTCTGCCGATTCCGTCGTAGTCCAGGCCATAGCCCACTACAAACTCCTCTTCCAGTTCAAAACCGCAGTATTTCACGTTCACATTCTTGTCTCGAGCGGGCTTTTTGCGGAGGAGCGCAGCGGTTTCGACGGACCTTGCACCGAGGCCTTTGAGCTCGTCCATGATGCGTTGCAACGTGAGCCCGGTGTCGACAATGTCTTCGATGATGATGATGTCCTGGTTGAACACACTTTCGTCGTGACCGATGAGAGATTTGAGCTGACCGGAGCTAACGGTACCGGAGTAAGAAGAAATTTTTGTGAAAGAAATTCTACAGTCGATCGTTATTCGCTTTACTAAATCGGATGCGAACATGAACGAACCATTGAGAACAGGAAGGAATATGGGAGTTTTATCCGCATAGTCCTTATTGATTTCGACAGCCAGTAATTCAATCCGCTTCTGGATCTTCGATTCAGGAAGGAGTTTCCTGAACTTTAAATTCTTTATTTGCATAGCACAAGGCAGTGCAAAAGTAATGATTACTTGAATAGTTCCTTAAATAATCTGAGTGCCGCTTCCGGAGGATATGTTGAAGCATCGAAGATTATATCTCTTTTTGATCTCTTTACCTCTTTAAGAACAAGCTCGTTCAAGCTTTCTTCAAACCACATTACATTTTGCTTTTTCCTGTTTTCGACCCACTCACCTTTCTCCATGAACGCAACGATCATGTTCCATATTTCATCGAGCCCGGTTTTTGTGATCGCGGAGCATGTAAGGACTTTTGAGACTGACGATACGAGATGAAGGGCATGTGAAAGTTCGGCCTGGGCTTTCTTTGCGTTCGCGATGTTGTCGCCATCGGCTTTGTTGATCGCGATGCCGTCGGCTATTTCCAAAATTCCTTTTTTGATTCCCTGCAGCTCGTCGCCCGCTCCACCAAGCATCAGCAGCAAAACGAAATCAACCATGCCACGAACCGCGATCTCGGATTGACCGACACCAACGGTCTCAACAATAATAATATCATAGCCTGCTGCTTCGCATAATAATATAGTCTCCCGGGTCTTGCCTGCTACGCCACCGAGACGGCCGCCGGTAGCAGTGGGACGAACAAACGCCTTTGGATCTTTCGACAGCTCTTCCATTCGGGTCTTGTCGCCCAGAATACTGCCGTGTGTCTTTACGCTTGTGGGGTCGACGGCCAATACGGCAACCTTATGATCTTGCGAAGTCAGTAGTTTTCCGAACGCATCTATGAACGTACTCTTGCCCACACCGGGCACACCGCTAATAGCGATACGCGTGGATTTACCTGTAAGAGGTAGTAGCGACTGCAGTAATTCGTTTGCCTGGTGCTGATCGCTATCGAGTTGGCTTTCAATAAGAGTAATGGCGCGACCTAGAATAACCGTTGAGCCGCTCACTATTCCATCGTGATATTGTTTTGTTGAAAGCTGATCGGCTCGCATATCCAAAGCTAAATATTTAATTTTATGATGCCCTTGTCTGGAAAGGGCTATACCCCCTCTGGCAATGAAGAAATATTGGTTTCAAAGCATGATCATTACGGTGTTCGTATTTATCATGTTATGGTTTGGCTCGGTGCTCTCCGATCTCAAATTGTTCACTGCTTTTGATACGATCGGAATGGCATTGAAAGATTTTCGTCTTACGGATTATGCTTTTTCACAGCTGCGTCCCGACCCGGTGGTCGACGAACGCATTGTACTGGTGAACATCGGCACTCTCGACCGCAGGGGTATCGCGCAGGAAATACAAATGTTGAATTCATTTGGTCCCCGCGTTATCGCTTACGATGGTTTCTTTAACTGCGAAGGTGGACTTTACGATACATTGAATTGTCCGCAACTTATCGATACGCTTGGCAACCTCATGCTGGCAAGTGCGATAACAGAGTCCAACAAGTTTGTTCTCGGCTCGAAGCTGATGCAGACTGACTCGGTCGCGCAGTATGATGTTGAGTATTATGATTCGCTTGAAGTATCCGATCCGATGTTCATGGAAGATGCGGTTCCCGGTTTTGTAAGTCTACCGACAGAGGCAACCTACCAGGAGGATGTGAAGCTTTGCCGCACGATCTTTCCTCAATGGAATGTGAACGGTAAACAACAGCTTGCTTTCTCGGTACAGATCGCTAACCAGTATGATTCGCTGACGACCAGAAAATTCCTCGAACGAAATAACAAAGAGGAATGGATCAACTTTCGTGGCAACATGGAAGTGATGACGTTGCGTTTTGCGACGGAGAAGATCAACCAAACATCATCGAGCAATTTTGCCACGATGTTCTATACCGTGGATGCGGATGAGCTTTTGCGAGGTGATGTTCTTCCGGAGCTCTTCAAAGATCGTATTGTAATGATCGGATACCTTGGCGACTATCTCGGCGATCCCGCATGGGAGGATAAGTTCTTTACACCACTCAATAAGAAGGTAGCAGGCCGTGCTAACCCCGACATGTTCGGTTTGGTGCTTCACGCAAATGTGGTAGCTATGATCCTTAATGAAGACTACATTAATACTATACCCGATTGGGCTACCTATTTTGTGGCGTTCATTGTTTGTCTCATGACGATCGCCTTGTTTATCCTGATCGATAGAAAGTTGCCGGTGTGGTTCGACGCGCTGTCTTTTATAATACAGGTGCTCTTGCTTCTTATGATCTCTTCAATAATCATATTTGCATTCTCGAGTTTTAACCTCATGCTCGAATTAAGCCTCGCACTTGGTGTTACAGCCCTTGTAGGCCCGTGTTACGACATCTTTAAATCGTTACAAAATGAATACAACCGCCGGTTTACCAAACGGGGGGAGCAGGTATTAACGTCCGAAAGCCACAATCCCCAGTAGGGAACAATTGGCACGTTTTTTAATATCTTAGTGTCTTCAAATACCCAAAACCATGAAAAAAGGTAGGTCATTATTAGTAGTTGGTGCATTTATTATGTCATTTTCGGCCGTTTTTGGCCAGGGTGACTATGCTTTCAAGGTATTGGCCAATAAAGGAACAAACGAAATAAAGTCGGGCGATACCTGGATGGCCGTAAAGACCGGTGCAAGCCTTAAGAAAGAGGACGAGATCAAACTCGCCGAAAACTCTTACATCGGGCTTGTTTCGGTAGGCGGAAAGCCACTCGAACTCAAAGCTTCAGGTAGCTACAAAGTGGTAGATCTCCTGTCGAAAGTACAAGCTGGTTCGAGCAGTGTAGTCAATAAATACACTGACTTCATTCTCAGCAGCAATTCAGCGGAAGCGAAAAAGAACAGGCTTAGTGCTACTGGAGCTGTTCACCGTGGACTTGGTATCAAAGTATATCTTCCCGATAACAGCAACTCGGATGTTTTCAATGATGTAGTATTCATCAACTGGGAAAGAAAGTCGGGCCCTTATGTGTTAACGTTCAAGAACATGTTCGATGAAACACTTAAGGTGATGGAAACTCCCGAGACCTCTGCTGAGGTAAATCTTGGCACTAAAGAATTCTCTGGTGAATCGGCGATCCTTGTTGAGATCGTTAGCAAACCCGACAAAACCAAGTCTGATGCAATCCTGATCAAGAAGATGTCGCCTGCTCATGCCGAGAAGATCAAGAAAGATCTTGCAGAGCTTGGATCGACAGTTACAGAAGAAACTGCATTGAACAAATTCATCCTTGCAGGTTTCTATGAAGAGCACAAATTGTATATCGATGCCATTGCTGCTTACGAGCAAGCAATTAAGATGGCACCCGATGTTACTTCATACAAAGAGGCTTACGAAGAATTCCTTCTTCGTAACAAGATGAAGACAGCGACAAATCCGTAATCTTCATCAGCCTTTAAGGCATAAAAGCCTCTCCGCCCAAAACGGAGGGGCTTTTTTATTGATGTTAGATTCCTATTTTTGTAAACACTTCTTAAAAATCTATCACGATGAGCGTACTCGTTAATAAAAATTCCCGTGTTATTGTACAGGGATTCACAGGATCTGAAGGAACATTCCATGCGGGACAAATGATCGAGTATGGTACAAACGTGGTAGGTGGAGTGACGCCCGGTAAAGGCGGCCAGGTGCATCTCGGACGTCCCGTTTTCAACACCGTGAAAGAAGCCGTAGACAAGACCGGCGCCGATGTTTCAATCATCTTCGTTCCGCCCGCGTTCGCAGCCGACAGTATCATGGAAGCAGCCGATGCAGGTATCAAAGTGATCATCTGCATCACTGAAGGTATTCCTGTAAAGGATATGATGGCAGCCAAAAAGGTTGTTAAGGATAAGAAAGTCGTTCTCGTTGGACCTAACTGTCCCGGCGTTATTACTCCTGGCGAAGCAAAAGTCGGTATCATGCCAGGCTTCGTATTCAAGAAAGGACGCGTCGGTATTGTTTCGAAATCGGGTACGCTCACGTACGAAGCTGCAGACCAGATCGTGAAAGCTGGCCTCGGAATTTCGACTGCTATAGGTATCGGTGGCGACCCGATCATAGGAACACCTACAAAAGATGCGGTAGAGCTCCTCATGAACGATCCCGAGACCGATGCGATCGTGATGATCGGCGAGATAGGCGGTAACTATGAGCCTGTTGCGGCAAGATGGATAAAAGAGAACGGTAACAAAAAACCTGTTGTTGGATTTATCGCTGGTCAGACTGCTCCTCCCGGACGTCGCATGGGCCACGCAGGTGCCATTATCGGTGGCGCAGAAGATACTGCAGCTGCCAAAATGAAGATCATGAAAGAATGCGGGATCCAGGTTGTAGAATCTCCCGCATTAATAGGCGAAACAATGGCCAGGGCGCTCAAAAAATAATGAATATTGAATATTGAATGAAGAAGGCGTCGATCAGTCAGTTCAATTCGACGTTAAGTCCGTCTGATATTCAATAACAACCTGTGGTTGAGCGTGATCGGCACTAATGCCGGTCGGGGTGGATAAGTGTAACAGCAGGTTACAATTAAAATGCAGTTCGGAAGTCTCTCTCGAGGTAAGCGTTCAGGTTATCAAGATTTGAGAAGGTACTGATCTTCTCGGGCTCCAGATCGATGTCATCTCTGAGGTACATCACTTCAACAAAGAAGTCTTTCACCATGTACAGGTAAACACGGCGTTCGTTGCGCCAGCGCGACCCGAGCATGATACCTTTTTCACGAAGCAGCTCGAATTTTCTCTTGTCTGCCAAAAAACGGAATCCAATCTTGAACCACATATCTTCTTCTGTTTATCTCCTTGTTCGAATTGATGATACAAAGAACGCGAGCGTAACCCAGACGATAAAAAGTGTGGATTTTTGGAGAACTAAGGTTAGCCCTGCAGGAAGTTAAATAGTGAACGGCGGCGTAACATTTCGGTAAAACCTTACAACCCTAAAACGAGTGAATAGGCTTGGAATTGGGGTTTTTTGACCGTTTTGGTACGGAATTCCGGTAACAGATGTCAAATTATTGCATCACAAGATAATCGTTCAGAGACGCGTGCTTTGGCGCAGAACATTGAACCCTGAACGTTGAACCCCGAACCCTGAACGTTGAACCCTGAACGTTGAACTCAAAGTAGATCATTGGCCAAATTAGCCAGTTCAGATCGCTCACCTTTTTCAAGCGTAACATGAGCATACAACTCATGGTCTTTCAGACGGTCGATCAGGTACGATAACCCGTTGCTCTGCGCATCCAGGTACGGCGTATCAATCTGGTGTATATCGCCCGTGAAAATGATCTTCGTATTCTCGCCGGCACGGGTAATAATCGTCTTAACCTCGTGCGGTGTGAGGTTTTGCGCCTCATCGACAATAAAACAGATATTAGAAAGACTGCGCCCGCGTATGTAGGCAAGAGGTGTGATCACCAGCTTCTCGTTCTGAACCATCTCGGTGATCTTAGAATATTCTTTGTCCGATTCGCTGTATTGATTCTGAATGAACTTGAGGTTATCCCACAGCGGCTCCATGTAGGGATTGAGTTTCGACTTGATGTCGCCGGGAAGATATCCAATGTCTTTGTTGCTGAGCGGAACGATCGGCCGCGCGAGGTAGATCTGTTTGAAATCCCTCTTTTGTTCGAGAGCCGCTGCCAGGGCGATCAGGGTTTTACCGGTGCCGGCCACGCCCTGCATCGATACCAGCTTGATCTCTGGTTTCAGAACGGCGTGTATCGCGAACGCCTGCTCTGCGTTGCGGGGCTTGATGCCATAAGCAGTTCGTTTCTCCACCTGCTCGAGCATTCCATTCGCCGAATTATAAAACGCAAGCACCGACTTTTTGCCGCTCTTCACGATGTAGTAATGATTCTTCATCGGCTTTTCGGGGCCGAGAATATCTTCGGGCGGAGCATATCCTTTGTCGTACAACAGGTTGATCATCGAAGGATCTGCTTCTTCGATCACACGGTTGCCGGAATAAAGGGAGCTGATGTTCTGGATCTTTCCAGTTGTATAGTCCTCGGCATGGAGGCCAAGGGCTTTTGCTTTCAGGCGAAGGTTAACGTCCTTCGAAACGAGGATGACCTTGCGTCCTTTTTCTTCACGCTGCAAGAGCAAGGCGGCGTTGATGATGCGGTGGTCGGCTTTGTCTTCCCCGAAGACCTTGCTGGCGTCGACGGTGCCGTTGCCGCCGGTGTCCATCACAACTTTAAAACGACCTTTGCCTTTTCCGTTGATCGGATTCCAATTGTGAAGCATTGCTTCCCTGGCAAGCTTATCGATGAGGCGAATGAATTCGCGCGCTTCGAAATTTTTTGTGTCGTTTCCTTTTTTGAAGTTGTCGAGCTCTTCGAGGACGGTGATCGGGATGCCTATATCATGCTCATCGAAATTCAGTATGCTATTGTGCTCATAGATTATCACAGAAGTATCGAGCACAAAGATCTTCTTGTCTTTGTCTTTCTTCGGGGTCTTTACCATCAACTAAAAAATGCTTTTGAGAACGTGACGGAATAAATCTAGCTAAATGCTAACGGAAAATCCAAATTTTTCACGCAAAGTAAATTTTACGCAGCGGAAGCTGGTGAGTGTTTTCTTTGCGATGCATTGCCTTCGCGGCCTTTGCATGAAAAAAATTCGCCGTCGGCGTGATCAAATTCGTGAATAAAGATCTCCTTTGTCTGTAGGCGTGATCCGCAGAACGTTCGCTAACACAAGTGTAATTAACTTCTCAGCGGCGTCGCGGTTGTTGAGGCCTGTCAGAACTTCAAATTGCGATAACGTTGCCGTTCCGTTTTTCTCAAGGAATTTCATTAAAGCGGCCTCGTGATCGCCGTAAGTGAACTGAACATTCTGCCCGAGCTTTCCACGTCTCACGATCTCACTCATTTCTCGACTGGCCTTCATGCTCATGTCGCGCAGACGGATGTATGTTATCGATTGCCGGTTGCTCACGCGGAACACGTGAGGACGTTTGCGGCTTACAGGGATCTCGTACTGTATGATGAACTTATTCTCGGAAAGCTGTATGATCGTCTCATTGAAGATGACGTGAGGACGTGAATATTTTACGATAGCTTTCTTAATGACCAGCGACTCTTCCTGCGGGTATTTCACGCCGGAAAGATCCCCATCGTCGTTTACGCCTACGAGGAGGATCCCGCCCGATGTGTTCGCGAAGGCGATCATCTCCCTTACAATCTGATCTGGAGATGATGCGCGACGCTTAAATTCTAAATGGGTGCCTTCGCCCTGACGAACAAGTTGACGGAGTTGTTTTTTAGTTTCTTCTATTTCCGAAAGCTTCATCGTCGAAATCGTCTTCGTCTTCGTCGCGGTCGGCGCCCTTGCCGCTCTTCGGCAATGTGAACATGCTGCTTAAAAGATCCTTGAACTGCAGTCCACGTGTGAGCGGGTGTTTGCTGATGAGACTATATTCGGCAAGGCCGTGGAGCGCAAACTCCATCAGGAAAAGCTTGATGGGGGCGTCCTGCCCTTTATGAAACTCATTCACGAGATCGGCGAGACCAGGTACAGATTTTAATGTCCTTTCGAACTCAGCATTGGTCATGTCGTTGAGGATATCAATGGTATTTCCATCGCTAAACCAATTGCTGATCTTGGTGTACGGGCTCTTGTCTTTTTGCTTTCTGAATTTATCGGGATCAGGGAAGTAGCTTATAAACTGCGTACGGATGGCTTTACCGATCAGGTTCTGGGCAACGATGCCCGGACCTTCCTGTTCACCTTCATAAACCAACTCCACTTTCCCGGTGATTGCCGGAACTACGCCAATGAAATCAGCAACACGGACCGACGTGTTCTTCTCGCTGTTGATGATCGTTCTTCGCTCTGCCGCCGCCATCAGGTTTTCAAAAGCAGAAATGGTGAGTCGCGCAGAAACGCCGCTCTTCGCATCAACATACTCGCTCTTGCGTGCTTCGAAGGCAATCTGTTCAATAAGGTCCTTGGCAAGCTCATTCACCGAAATGGTTTTGCGCTGCACGTCCTTCAACCTCGCCTCTTGTTCGGTGATCCGCTTCCCGATGTCGATAGTCTTCGGGTAATGGGTAATGATCTGGCTATCGATACGATCTTTCAATGGAGTCACGATACTTCCGCGGTTCGTATAGTCTTCTGGATTCGCAGTAAACACGAACTGGAGATCGAGTGGCAGACGGATCTTGAATCCACGGATCTGGATATCGCCCTCCTGGAGAATATTAAACAACGCGACCTGGATCCTGGCCTGAAGGTCGGGAAGCTCATTGATAACAAAAATGCATCGATGAGATCTCGGGATCAATCCGAAGTGGATCACACGCTCGTCGGAGTAGGGCAGCTTTAGCGAAGCTGCCTTGATGGGATCAACATCACCGATAAGATCGGCGATCGAAACATCGGGTGTTGCAAGCTTTTCGGTGTAGCGATCGTCGCGGCTCATCCATGATACCGGTGTGTTGTCGCCACGCTCGGCAACGATATCTCGTCCGTAACGCGAGATGGGATTGAGCGGATCATCGTTGAGCTCGGAGCCATCGATAACCGGGATGTATTCATCTAAAAGATTGACCATGAGGCGGGCGAGCCTGGTCTTCGCCTGTCCGCGCAAACCCAGCAGGTTTACGTCGTGGCCAGCGAGAATAGCGCGTTCGAGGTCGGGTATAACCGTTTCTTCGTAGCCCCAAATGCCTTCGAACACGTTCTCTTTGTTCTTCAGTTTGGCGATAAGGTTCTCGCGAAGCTCTTCTTTGATAGTCTTTGTCCTAAAGCCAGCTGCCTTCAACTGACCGAGTGTTGTTATTTTCTGATGTTCTTTCATTTCTAGAAATTCTTTCTCCTGTTCTTTTTGAAATCTTCGAATACGAGATTCCCGAGACCCTGCAAGTTGCTATAATAAGCGTTGCCGTTGTTGGCCTTCGTGAACTCGCGAACGAATGCTTTCAAATATGGATCGGAGGCGATCATAAATGTGGTTACCGGTATCTTGATCTTCCTGAGCTGTGTTGCCAGCGTCAGTGTTTTGTTGAGGATCTTGTTGTCGAGACCGAAACTGTTCTTGTAGTACTTAATACCTTCTTTGATGCACGTTGGTTTGCCGTCGGTGATCATGAAGATCTGCTTGTTTGCATTTTTTCTCCGTCTCAGGATATCCATTGCCAGCTCAAGGCCCGCAACGGTGTTAGTATGATAAGGACCGACCTGTAAATAGGGGAGGTCTTTTATTTCGATCTGCCAAGCATCATCGCCAAACACGAGAATATCCAAAGTATCCTTCGCATATTTCTTTGTGATGAGCTCCGCGAGTGCCATCGCTACCTTCTTCGCGGGAGTGATCCGGTCTTCGCCATAGAGGATCATCGAATGCGAGATATCGATCATTAAAACAGTCGACGTCTGTGACTTGAATTCATTCTCAACGACCTCGAGATCTTCTTCGGTCATGTTGAACTCATCGAGGCCATGATTGATCTGGGCATTGCGAAGTGAGTCTGTCATCGAGATCTGTTCGAGCGTGTCGCCGAATTCGTAGTCCCGACGGTCGGTCGTAGCTTCGTCGCCGCGGCCGCTGTGCGGAGTCTTATGATCTCCCGGTTTGGACTTCTTCAGCTTACCGAAGATTTCTTCGAGAGCCGACTGGCGCATTTGCTGTTCGCTCTTTGCATTCACCTTCAGTTCTCCGTTTGCGGGATCTTCGGTGAGGTATCCGTTCTTTTTCAGGTCCTCGATGAAATCACCGATACCATAATTAGGATTAGTGAGCTTGTACTGGCGGTCTACCTCTGTGAGCCATTGCAGTGCCTCCGATGCGTTGCCGGAAGTGATCAGCAGCAATTGCATGAACACCTTCAGCAGCTTTTCGAAGTCGCTTTTTTGGCTTTCCGGCGGTGGAGTATATTTTGAAAAACGATTCCCAAGCATATTTAACCTTCTTAAACTTCCGGCTGCCGATCAAAACAGGGGAAGCGTAATTTATTTACTCATTTTGAGCACGCAATGAAAAAGAAGAACTTCCTCCTCACTGTGTTGGCATTAACAGTTCTCATGTCGTCGTGCGCGACGTACCAGTGCCCGACGTATTCGAAGAAACCCGTACAAGGCCCTGGCTACCGGGCAGGCGGGCTCGGTTAGCTCAAAGCTAGTTTAGCTTTCTCTTTTGCTTTAACCATTACTTCCTTGTAATAGTTTTCGTATTGCGGGAGCACTCGCGAGATGTCGAATTCCTGTGCCCTTTTGAGAGCGTTTTCTTTGAAGCGCGGCAGATTGTTCTTATCAAGGATAAATAACGATTTGCGGGTCATGTCTTCCACATCACCAACATTGCTCATGAAGCCCGTAACGCCCTGAACATTCAGCTCCGGCAGACCACCAATGTTGGTCGATACCACCGGCACTTCGCAAGCCATTGCCTCGAGTGCCGCCAAACCAAAGCTTTCAGCTTCCGATGGCATCAGGAACAGATCGGCAACCGACAGCACTTCTTCCACCGCCTCCAGCTTGCCCAGGAAACGAACCGCATCGTTGATGCCAAGTTCACGACATTGTGTTTCGGCCTCCGACCTCTCAGGACCATCGCCGATCATCAGCAGCTTCGAAGGGATCTCTTTATGAATGTTATAAAACACCTTAACTACGTCGGGTATACGTTTTATCTTCCGGAAGTTCGAAGTGTGAACGATCAACGACTCTCCATTCGGACAGATCGCCTTCTTGAAATGATCCTTCTTTTGTTTCTTGAATTTCTCGAGATCGATAAAGTTGGGTATCACGCGAATGTCGTTCGTGATCTTAAAGTGCTCGAAAGTCTCTTTCTTAAGATCTTCCGACACCGCTGTTACACCTTCCGACTCGTTGATCGAAAAAGTAACAACAGGTTCATATGAAGCATCGCGGCCAACAAGGGTTATGTCGGTACCGTGAAGCGTTGTAATAACCGGGATATGAATGCCCTGGCTCTTTAAGATCTGCTTGGCCATGTAGGCCGACGAAGCGTGGGGGATCGCATAATGCACATGCAGCAGGTCGAGCTGCTCGTTTTTCACCACACTGACCATTTTGCTGGCAAGAGCGAGCTCGTACGGCGGAAACTCAAACAGTGGGTATGTGCGGATCGCGACTTCGTGGTAGAAGAGATTTTCGTTCAGGAAGTCGAGCCTTCCGGGCTGGCTATAGGTAATGAAATGGACCTTGTGACCTTCTTTGGCGAGCGCCATACCGAGCTCGGTCGCTACAACACCGCTACCTCCAAAGGTTGGATAACATACAATACCTACTTTCATCTGGTCAGGTTTATGATTTGGGTTAAAAACCCCGTTTTTCGCGGTTTAGTTTCGCGTCAGAGGCTGAAACTGGCAATAATTAAAGATCGACTTATAGATCACCTCCTGTATGCGTGGACGAATATTAGCATTTAATAGTTTATTGCTCCGGTCTGGCCACACGCGGTTCGACAAAAAAACATAGACAAGGTCAAACTCGGGGTCAACCCAGATGCAGGTTCCTGTAAACCCGGTGTGCCCGAATGTCCGTGGCGAAGCCAGCTCGGTAGTGGGACCATTGTAGTCGCCCACGGTGGGTTTGTCCCAGCCCAGGCCGCGCCTGCTGTTCTCGTACTGTTTAGAGGTGAACAGGTCCACGGTTTCTTTCCTGAAGAACTTCACGCCTCCGTAGGTGCCTCCGTTGAGCAACATCTGCCCGACCTTCGCAAGGTCGTTCGCGTTACCGAAGAGGCCAGCGTGGCCGGCGACCCCACCGAGTAGCGCAGCACGTTCGTCGTGCACAGTACCGTGGATCAGTTGCCGGCGATAGGTCGTATCGATCTCTGTGGGAGCTACACGCGATGCGTCGAACCGTTCGAGTGGACGGAACCCGAGAGTGCCGGCGCCGAGTGGTTCATAGAAATGTTGTTCGAGGAATTCATTCATCGGTTGGTTCACAACTTTTTCTACCATGTGTTGAAAGATCATCGAAGCCATATCGCTGTAGCGATAGGTGTACGGTGTTCGCGCGGCACGGTCTGTCATTTTGGAATTGAGTACCCAATGCCATGCAGAGTCTTGTATGATGGGTGCCGCAAATAACGAAGGAGCAACCTGCAATGGGTACTGCTCCGATCTCGTCGTGCTGTAGTAATACGGCATCAGGATCTTCTCTTTCACGGTGTTAGGCCACATGGGTATGAATGGAAGCAGGCCCGACTGATGCGTGAGCATGTCTTTTATCGTGATATCTTTTTTATTAGTGCTCCGAAGATCGGGTAGGTACACCGATGCCTTTTTGTGGACGTCGATCGTTCCCTTTTCGGTGAGGAACATAACGGCCTGTAGTGTTGCGGCCACTTTAGTGATCGATGCGAGGTCGTAGATGGTGTCGTCGGTGACGGGAGTCTTATTGTCGTATGTATAGGTGCCGTATGAACGATCGAAAACAACTTTTCCTTTATGTGCGACGAACACGTGGCAACCGGGAGTTCCTGCAGAGTCGATGGCTTGCTGAACGATGTGCGAGATCTGCTCGAGTGTTTTGCCATCCATGCCTGCCTGCTCCGGCAGCACGTAGGAGAATCGCTGAACAGTCTCGGTGGAGAGACTGGTGCCTTCCATCAATGAGTGATTGATCGAGACGGGAAGAACTCCTTCGAATGTCATTGCTCCGAAGATCATTTGAGCTGCGATCTTTTCGGAGATGGGATTGTCGGAGTAAGCAGCAATGGCGGTTGTCAGTTCGCCGAAGAAATTCAGCTGCGACGGATCACCGAAATGACAAATGATCTTCTGACTGGGTTTTATTTTCGAGATGAAGGCTTTTAACGAATCGAGCTGTGGGGTTGTCATCGGGTACGCTCCGATCACCACGTAGTCGTATTTATTGATAACGGCAGTATCTACCGAAGTTGTGTAGTGATCGAAAGGAACATACTTCGAAAGTGTATGAGTGAAGTCGTTTGTTTTTTCTTTTCCGATCGTGACGGTGGCGAAGCGTTTGTTCTCCAGCGATTGGATAGGAAGTACGTTCGAGCTGTTTGCAATTAGCGTAATGGACTTCTGTGTTACTTCATGTTGAAGAAGGGTTGCGGTCGTCGGATTCAATCGCCGAACAAGGTTCTCGGTGTTGAGAGGTGTGAAGTTGGAGAGACCGGCGTCATACTTCGCGGCAACGATCATTTTCACGGTACCGTCCAAAAGTGCCTGGAGCGCTGGATCTTTTTTTAGGTTCTTTTTTACAGCTTTAATGAGGCCCGAAATATTCTTTGGATCAATGAGGATCTCGGTGCCGAATTGAAAGACCGGGGCTGTACTTTTTTTCTTTTTCTCGAAGATCAGATCGAGGCCGGAAATATCGTCGATAACCAATCCTGCGCCTTGATACGATGGGGTGATGGTTCCTTCCGGCTGGCGTTTGTCACCTTCCGTCATTACGAGAATTTCCTGAGGCATCGATCCAACAACTGGCGACAATTTTTTAAAGGGCAGCATTATGTTCATTTGAAAGCCGAGAGTTTTCATCTCGCTTGCTATCTCTTTTCCGACTTCAGTGAGAAGACTATCGTCCTTGACGGCGCTGAGTGCAAGTGGATTGGGAAAATTCAGAACGCTGTCGAATGCATATCCGACGCCGGCAGTTGCTTCGACGCCCAGGAACATCGGAACGCGAGTGGTCTTTTGGATCTTATTAACAAACCGGGCGTGACTTACCGGGCTGCTTTTCATTATGATAGCGCCCCCGATGTGATAAGAGCGGATCTTGTCGATCAGGTTTTCCTGATCGTCGTCGCTGTTTGAGGGAACGCGAACCATGATCAATTGGCCGATTTTTTCTTCTGTGTTCAGTGTCTGGAAAACACTGTCGACCCATGCCTGTTTTGTTTTTTTAGAGGCATTTTGCGCGAAACCAGGCAGGATTATTAAGGAGGCAGCCGAAAAAATGAGGAGGAGTTTCAGCGAAACTTTTTTCGCCATCGGTGGTGTTGAGTTTTGTAATTGCAGTCGAATAAGGTCAATTTGCAAAGCCCGTCGTCGCGAAACGCTTTGGCGGACAAAGCTAGCCATGATTTCGGGTTTCCCGGCCCCGCAAGCATTAGAGGAAGGTTAAATGCATTTAAACGGTGCGGGGCTTATCCGGCGCTAGTCAGAAATTCATTAAAGGAACGAGAATGAAAATACCCGGTCTTTTTACCAAGTCAGCGAAGTACCACAGGTTCGAATATAAGCCTCGCTACTACGATCCAAAGAAGGAAGAGCACGACGAGCGTGAAGCGCGACTCCGTAAGGAGATCGCTTTGGAGAAGGGTGAAGCTCCCGTTGAGGAAAACAATCCCTACGACCATCGTGTTCGCATGAAAGGTGCATTCCAGTCGGCAAGAAAAAGGTCGGCACCAACGAAAGATGAACCTAACTATGCAGTTATCAGGCTAGGCATACTCCTGATCATTTCATTATTGCTGGTTGGATTCTTTCAGTGGGGAGGAAAAGTTGTTTATGCTCTCTTCCTGGTATTTCCCATCTGGATCTATTTACGTTTTTTCAAAAAGAAGAAGACAGAAGAGTAGGGGCGGCATTTCTCAATGGCAGACATCATTCAACTTCTCCCGGATTCTATTGCAAACCAGATCGCTGCAGGCGAGGTGGTGCAACGCCCTGCGTCGGCAGTAAAAGAACTCATCGAAAATGCGATCGATGCAAAGGCGACACGCATTCAACTTATCGTTAAAGAAGCAGGTAAAACTCTCATACAGGTTATCGACGATGGTACCGGCATGAGTGAGACCGACGCGCGCATGAGTCTCGAACGTCATGCAACTTCGAAGATACGCACTGCAGAAGATCTCTTTCGTCTTCGTACGATGGGCTTTCGCGGTGAAGCGCTTGCGTCCATCGCAGCTGTTGCACAATTCGAAATGAAGACGCGACTTGCGAGCAGCGAGCTCGGAACATTACTCGTTGTCGAAGGATCGGATGTGCGCAAGCAAGAATCCGTAGCCTGTGAAAAAGGCACGAACATCTGCGTGCGAAATCTTTTCTTCAACATCCCTGCACGAAGGAATTTTCTCAAATCAAATCCCGTCGAGCTCCGTCATGTTATCGAAGAGTTTCAGCGGATCGCGTTAGCAAATCCAAACGTGGCGTTCACGATGGTGCAGGGCGACGAGCAGATCTTCGATCTTCCCCCAGGAAAACTGAGTCAACGTATCGTCGGTATTTTTGGAAAGAGCTATCAGCAACAGCTTGCTCCGGTGAGAGAAGAGACGGACCAAATAAAAATTTCAGGTTACATAGGAAGGCCGGAGTCGGCAAAGAAGACGCGTGGAGAACAATTCATCTTCGTCAACAACCGGTTTGTTCGAAGCAATTATCTCAATCATGCCGTTTCAGTAGCCTTCGAAGGATTAATTCCCGAAGGCAGCTTCCCGTTCTTTGTATTGTTCATTGATATCGATCCGAAACATATCGATGTGAACGTTCATCCTACGAAGACGGAAATAAAATTCGACGACGAGCGAAGCGTATATGCTGTAGTAAGCTCTGCGGTTCGACTGGCACTCGGCGCACACAATCTCGCGCCGGCGATAGATTTTCACGCGGACGTGAACGTTGTGTCGAAGCTGAACCAGGGTTCTTTCCATAAGGATCAGTACTTCGATGAACAGTTCACTTCTCTGAACCGATCCAATCTTCAGAACTGGGAAAAGATGTTCGTGCCCGATCAACCCACGCAGTCCTCGTTGCTTCAGACCGATCACGAACGAAAAGAGCTTCGCTTCGAAAGTAATTTCAGTGAAAAACCTCCCGGCCAGGAGGAAAAGATCTGCTTCCAGTTCCAGCAGAGGTACATCATTAAAGTCGTGTCGAATGGCTTGCTGATCATCGATCAGCAAGCTGCCCACGAAAGAGTTTTATTCGAGCGATATCTCAACCAGCTTCGTGCCGACCACAGCGCGAGCCAGCAATGCTTGTTTCCGCAGACCGTTCATTTGAGCGCTGCAGATTTCGCGCTCGTGCTGGAGATCGAAAAAGAGATCCGCGCGTTGGGCTTCCAGTTCGAGGTGTTTGGGAAAAATACACTGCTCGTGTCAGGTATTCCTTTGGGAGTTCATGGTGAGGAAAAAGCGATGTTTGAAGGATTCCTGGAACAGTTTAAAGCGAACCAATCGGAGCTCAATGTGCCGTTGCGGGAGAACCTGGCGCGGTCGTTGGCCAAAAGAACGGCCATTCCGTCAGGTCAGAAATTGACCCGGGAAGAGATAGAAGCCATTATAGGCGGACTGTTTGCATGTCCCAATCCCAATTTTTCTCCCGACGGGAAGCCAACATTTTTTACTTTTGATACGTCTAAAATGGAAAGCTATTTTAGATAACAAATCCTGATTTTTCCGGCTCATGCTCCAGTTCACTCCTGTTTCTCGCAACATTGTCTTCATTTGTGCTGCTGTTTTCATCATACAATACATTACAAAAGATGCAGCGACGTTTTTCCTTGAACTGTTCCCGATCAACAGCGGATATTTCAGGCCTTACCAGCTATTTAGCTACATGTGGGCGCATGGCGACTTTATGCATATATTCTTTAACATGATGATGCTGACGTTCGCTGGTCCGGCGCTAGAGATGGTTTGGGGTCCGCAACGGTTTCTGCTGTTTTATCTGGCAACAGGCATTGGAGCAGCGTTGATCTACGCGGCGATAGAATATTTCATGGATCCTTTTGGCGGCCGACCGATGATCGGGGCCTCGGGAGCTATTTATGGGTTGCTGGTGGGTCTTGGTATGACAATGCCGGACAGGGAACTCAATCTTATGATACCACCGATCACGATAAAGGCCAAATACCTTGTGTTTGTGCTCTTTGGTATCTCTTATTTCTTCGGTGGTTCAAACACTGCGCACGCTGCTCACTTTGGTGGTGCTTTGGTAGGTTTTTTGATGATAAAGGTTTTCAGATTCTAGAGGATGTTCAGCGAGTTTAGAAACGCATTCGATCGGTACAACAATGGGCACGTCCAGGTAATCATCATTAATGTGGTGATCTTTTTGGCGATGGCATTGCTGTATGTGATTTCGAGACTAAGCCAGCATCCTGAAATAATTGAGAATACAATTGATTGGGTGGGTCTGCCCCTGAAATTCTCAACGTTCATAACCAGACCATGGACGC
This sequence comes from uncultured Ohtaekwangia sp., assembly GCA_964490505.1. Classification (GTDB taxonomy): domain Bacteria; phylum Bacteroidota; class Bacteroidia; order Cytophagales; family Cyclobacteriaceae; genus ELB16-189. Next base: position 698,081 of record CAZBCP010000013.1, read on the forward strand.
TGATAACACACGCATTTGTTCACAATGTTTCCGATATCTGGCACATCGCGTTTAATATGATGTTCCTGTACTGGTTTGGGCAACTTGTGATTGAATATCTCGGTAACGACAAGTTCATTGCCCTTTATGTATTGGGATTCCTCGCGGGTGCCACAGCAATCTTATTGATGTTTAATCTGGTGCCCTTTTACAAGGCGATGAATGGGGGATACGGCATCGGAGCTTCGGCAGCGGTTAATGCGATCATGGTTGGTGCGGCAACACTGCTACCGAATCACCAGTTCTACCTGATGTTCATTGGGCCGGTAAAGATCAAATGGATAGCAGCCTTTTATATTGTTGCCGATATCCTGATGTCGGTTGGTGGTAACGCAGGGGGCGGAGTTGCACATTTAGGTGGTGCATTGATGGGATTCGTTTACATCAGACAATTGCAAGGGGGAAATAACTGGGGTATGTGGATCACCGTCACGCTCGAGTGGTTCAAAAATCTTCTTGCCCCTTCGCCGAAAGTAAAAGTTAGCTATCGCAAAGCCGAACCGGCTCGCAAGACAACAGGTGCTGCCGGAGCAGCAAAGTCATTCAACAAAGCTACGCAAGAAGAGATCGACGCTATTCTGGACAAGATCTCGGACAAAGGCTATGAGAGTCTTACGAAAGAAGAGAAGGAAAAGCTCTTCAATGCGAGTAAGAAGTAGCTATCGCTCATCCGAGCATCCACCAGCCAATAAAGGTTCCGATCACGAAAAAGTTCGTTACAAAAAGAGTATCGAACCCAATCACAGGCATCGCAAGAGATGCAACGCCCAACAGTATTATTACAGTAACAGCCAACGTGGCGTCATCCTTTTTTTGACCATCACCAATGTCGTTGTAAAATATACCGAACAGGATCGTCAGACCTAGCCCAAAAACAATTGTTGGTAAACCGAGATTGGCGACTTCTGTTAATAAGAAAACGGCTCCTATCATTGCCGTTATTAATCCGATGAGAGTAGTCCACGCAATCCACCGTTTACCCTGATCGAGAGCGTGACGCCAACGCGCATTGAAATTTAATACCAGGTTTGCGACGGGTTCGATCAAGCCGATCAATGCAAACAGCGACGACATCACGAAAAAGGCAGTTAAGAATACAGGCGATATCCATGCGACCACACTAATTACGATATATGCAATGGTGATCATCGTGAAAAGCAGCGCGCTTGACTCTCGTTGCTGCGGGTCGGTGCTGTGGCGCCATTTTTTGAAACCAAGATGGATTCGGTAAAGCCAATACCTGGCTTTCATCGCCGTAAGCAGACCCAGTTTTGAGTTATCCTGTGTAGGATCGAGTCTTACCGATTCACGAAACGCGTCCAGGGAAGCATTCACGTCTCCGTGATCGAGCCTTGTCTGACCCAGAAGCTGATGATAAAACTCCGACAATGGGTAATATCTTAATGCGGATCGAATAGTAGCTTCGCTTTCGGTCAGTCGTTCCAACCTGATAAGCGCGAGTGCGCGACAAGTTAGCGCAAGCTGATGCTGAGGGTCGGAAGCCAGTGCACGGTTGGCCGCCGCGAGTGCTTCATTCCACCTGGCCTGGGTCAGGTATATGTTGGATTGTATGGCGATGTAAGTTGCATCGTCGGGTCTTGAGGTGAGTGCAGCCGTGATGCTTCTTTGTGCGGCATCGATGTTGTTGGCCTCCAAGTAAGCCAACGATAAAAGATAGTGCAGATAATCGTCGTCGGGGCGAATACCGATCGCTTGCCGGATCAAGATCGCGCCATCGTAAGGATATCCTCTTCTTGATTTACAATGACCTAGCAATGCAATGCCAGTGGCATTATCAGGAAACTGACTCAACAATGCTTTAAGCTCGACTTCGGCGTCCGTATACCTTTTCATGTAAATGAGCATACGTGCGCGCTCGATCCTGGAATTCTCCTGGGGAGTCATCGGATTATCAATGCATTGATCACAAACTGGTAAATGATCGCTCCCCAGATAAAGATCATCGGGAGACTACCGCCAATAAAAAACGCCAGAAATCCTATTGCACATAACCCAAGGGCCAGGGTCATAGCAATCATGCGCTTCGATTTTACCGTTGGCTTGAACATGCTGCTGCACATGATCATAAAGCCTACACCATACACGATCACATAAAAGGCATCATAAGGAGTAAACAGCAAGCCAATTCCAAGTAACGTTATCATGAATCCCACACCCGTGAATGTTGACGCCTTTACCTGGTCGGCACTCAAAGCATATCGACCATAGACATTCAATCTCAAAAACAAGTTTGAAAGAGGCTCGAGTATCCAGGTAGATATAGCAAATGCAGAGTATAAGTAGACCAACGGAGTAACATACGGCTCAAGCTCGGGATTGGTCCTGGCTACACCGTTCAATAATCGAATACCGATCCAAATCCCAAGCACAAACATCCATTGGTATTTAGCATTCTTTTTTGTCATCCAGAACACGTACTTCAAAAACACACGGTAAAACCAGTAGCGCGCTTTTAGTGCTTCAACCAAACCAGCCTTTGCATGCTCATTCTCGGGGTCGAGCTTCAATGCCTCGCGGAACGATTCCAGTGCTCGCTGATGATCGCCCTGTTCCAGCAATCCCCAACCAAGGTTTGAGTGTGTATGTGAGTTATGAGGATTATTATGAAGGGCTTCTTTTATCGTTTGATAACTTTCTTCCTTACGATCGAGCTTCAACAACGCAGTCGACCTCGAATTAAGGCAAGCCAGGTTTTCGGGATCAACTTGCAACCCGCGATTAGCATACATCAGGGCCTCTTCCCATTGTTTCTCATCGAGCTTGATCATTGAAAGCAGGCCATAATAATCTGCATTATGCGGATCGAATGATATCGCATCCAAAACGAACTTCGCGCCTTCTTTGAGATTTCCTTTGCGAGTGTAGATCAGGCTCATGAGGTAAAGGAAGTAGGCGTTGTCGGGTTGCTGACCGAGCGCCTGCTTTACATGTTCCAACGCCTCATCGTGACGGCCAAGCTCTGTGCTACTTACACCCATCAAAGCATGCGCATAAGGATGATTAGGTTCGCTCGCCAAAACTTGTTTCAGCTCCTTCACTGCATCTTCGTAACGTCGATGTTGAATGAGCAGCGTTGCCCGTTGAATGATCTGATCGGTCATGAAGGGAAAATTTTGGCGATTACTTTTTCAGTTTCAGGTATTCCAGGATGTCGTCGTACAGGCCGGACTCATTCGAATATAGGGCGTAGTTGCGCGCGGCGTTGAACCATTCTTTCGTCGAAGGCTTCACTTGTCGGGCGGAGTTCAGCAGATCTTTGGTTGAAAGCGGCTGAGGGATGCCATCTTTAAAAGACTCGCGGAGTTTGTTTTCGATAGCGACGTCGACAACGGCGTTGAGATCGGCGCCTGAGAATTCGTTTGTTGCTTTTGCAATCGCAGTGTAGTCGATATCCTTCGCGGGCTTGTCTTTAAGCATGATGCGCAGAATACTTTCGCGACTTTCCACATCGGGTGGTTGCACGAATATGATTCGGTCGAAGCGACCTGGTCTTCGAAAGGCGGTGTCGAGATGCCAGGGAGCATTGGTTGCCCCGAGCACTAAAAGTCCATCGTTACTCGTCTGTACTCCGTCGAGTTCGCTGAGGAACTGGTTGATCAGCATCTTCGAAGCGCTCGTGCGCATGTCTGTACGGCTTGCGCCAAGCGCATCAATTTCGTCGAAGAAGATTACGCACGGGGCCTGGCGTCGTGCAAGCTCGAATAGCTCGTGAAGCTTGTTCTCGCTGCTGCCCACCCACATATCGAGCACATCATGAATTCCAATGGAGATGAAGCTCGCCTTGATCTGTCCGGCCGTTGCCCGTGCGAGGTGGGTTTTGCCGCAGCCGGGAGGACCATATAAAAGAATTCCGCCGCCGATCTTCTTGCCGTATGCTTTATAGAGATCCGGGTATTGAAGGGGCTGTATGATCTTGATGTTGATCTCCTCTTTTACTTTCTGCATTCCACCAACATCGTCGAAGTTGATGCGAGGTCGTTCAACTTCCTGGAAACTATTCTCGATGTCGGCGAGTTGTTGCTCGGCGGATTGATTAGCTGGATTTGTTTTGCGAAGTGAGTCGAGCTCGTCGTCTTTGAATGCCGGGTTGAGGGCGAGGATGTTCTTGTAAACTTCGATCGCTTTCGGGAGTTCGTCGTTGCGCATGAGGCTCTTCGCGTGAATGATCATGAGCTCCATATCTTTCTCGCGATCCGATAGCTCTTCAAAGACTACAATGGCGATCGAATATTTTCCTTGTTCGAAATAGCTTTTTATAAGTCCGCGACGGGCCTTCGAATTGTTAGGTTCTTTTTCCAGTACGATGCGGTACTCGGTCTCTGCTTCGGCGAACATCTTGGCTTGCAATAAGTTCTCGGCCAGCAGGATGCGTAGCGGTACGTTGTCGGGAGATTGTTGAAGGGCTTCGCGAAGGTTATCGATCATGCTCAAAAATACTAAACGCATAGACACATATCGTCTTTTCCGATGTGCCTATGTGTTTAAAAAGTGGCGGATTTCCCTGATCATTTCATCAGGTTTCTCCTCCTGAACGAAATGACCGGCGTCCTCGTATGCGACGACTTTTGCTTTTGGCAACCGTTGTCGCCATTTGTAGAGGCAATAGGGAGGGATGAAGGCGTCTTTCATTCCCCAGAAGATGAGGACAGGCTTATTTTCGATCACGTTCATTGAGTTCCACAACGACTGCCAGTATTTTGATGCGCGCATGAGCTCTAAGGCAATCGCATACAGAGCGATACGCGATGCGGAGTTGGGAACAACTTTTTTGTAATGGTTGTGGACTTCGGGAGTTAACTTTTTTCGATCGCCGAATGCAGCGGGCATGATAAATCTTACCGGCATGTTCATTTTTTTGTAGAGAAATTTTCCGAACCAGGATTCAATGACCCTGGCTGGTTTGCTGAAGTGTGGATCTTCTTTCACCGACCAGCACCATGTGTTGAAGAGTACGATGTTGTTGATGTTGCTGGGATGGGCGATGGCATAGCCGAGGGAGATTCCGCCGCCGAAGTCGTTGGCTACGATGGTGATGTTGGAGAGATGCAGTTTTGAAATAAATTTTGTGAGCCGCGCGACGTGTGCTTCGATGGTGTAGGTGGCGTTCTCGGATTTATCGGACAGGCCGAAGCCGAGGTGGTCGATGGCGATGCACCTGAAATTTTGTTTGAGGTCTTTGATGAGATCGCGGAAGCCGAAAGACCATTCGGGGGTGCCGTGCACGAACAGGATGATGTCGCCGGTGCCTTCGTCGATGTAGTGGAGGTTGAGGCCGTCGATATTGAGCCACTTTGATTCGAAGGGGAAGAGTTGTTTGTTGATCCAGGAGGGGGTGTTCATTTTTATTTCCGTTTTTTGGTATATGAACGTTCATTCATAAAAAAATCAAAAAAAATTATTGGTATCTCTGAATGAGTTGTTTTTGAAGTTTGTCAAGCGGTATAGTGGGGTCTTGCAGATAAAGAATTGCAAGTCCGTCGATTTGCGAAAGAAAGAGTAAAGCTTCAAGATCAGGTTTGTCATACCCAAGCTTCCTGAACACTGGCGAAAACGTCTTGACGATGTCGTCGAGCATATCTTCGAAAACAGTCTTGGCGGCGAGATGAACTTTATTCTGCAATCGCAATGCGTGCAGCAGGCGCCAGAGTTCGCTGTGGGCTTTTATGATCTCAAATGTCTTGTTTACATGGGCTTCCAGGGCCTTTTTGGGCGCTAATGTTTTATCGCTATAGGGAGCTAAGGACGCACGGATGTCATCAAAACCGCGCGTCATAATTTCAAGCAGGAGGTCCTTCTTGCTTATAAAGAAATTATACATCAATCCTTGTGAGACTTTTGCACTTGAGGCGATAAGGCGGATTGGCGTATTGCCGTATCCACGCGTTGCAAAGAGTTTGAGTGCCGTTTGGACAATTAACTCTTTCTGGTTTGTCGTTTTTGGCATGGAGCAAATTTAAGGTATATGAACGTTCATTCATAAAAAAGGTTCTTTTATGAACGATCGTTCATAAAAAACAGTAAAAAAATTTTTTGAGATCTCTACGCTATCAATTTCGCGATCAAAAACGCCACCCCCGCCGCCAACGCCCCCACAACCGTCACCCTCAACGTACCCTTAAACAACGGCTGCCCCGTCAGCCTGCTCTTCACCAACCCAAACACCACCAAACACAACAACGTGATCACCGTCGAATACACCAAACCCTCCCTCGCCGTCGCCGTGAAAAAATATGCACTCAACGGAACCAGTCCACCCAACACATAACTCATCCCTATCACCAACGCACTCTGTCTCGCCCTATTCTTATCCGGCCTCTCCAATCCCAACTCAAACCTCATCATAAAATCAACCCACTTCCTCGGATCCTTCGCCATCTCGCGCGCAATCAACTCCTGGTGTTCCGGCGATACACCGTACTCTGCAAAGATCTCCTTCGTCTCCCTTATCTCCACCTCGTGAAGCTTCTCTATCTCTTCATACTCCCTCTTCTCCTCCGTATTGTAATGCTCTATCTCCGTCTGTCCCGCTAAGAACCCTCCCAATCCCATCGCTATCGAACCGGCAGCGATCTCGGCCAAACCAGCAGTGATCACAATATCGGTCGACTCCACCGCACCGCTCAAGCCAGCAGCAAGCGCAAACGGCACCGTGAGACCATCGCTCATGCCGATCACGAAATCCCGGACAATTTCAGAAGACTTAAAATGTTGCTCTTCGCTCATAATGATGTGAGGATCTAAAAGAGGTGAGGATGTGAGGAGATGAAGAGGTGAAGAAAGGCGTCACATATCCTCACCTCCTCATCTCATCACCTCGTCATCTCTTCACGGCGAAAGACTCTACCATCAACCTGACGATCTCCTCGCGCGATTGAAGATACACAGCCGTGGGATAATCTACTTTGAATTTTTCTAACGATTTAAAATAATCGTCTTCCGACAGATTAAGCAAGCCCATCATATACTCTTTCACCTGCATGGAATGCATCACCTCGTAATAGATCTGTGTGCGAATGATCTCAGCCTTGTTCGCACTCACTTTCTTGCGCTCACGATCCGTACCCAACAACTTCGACAACGCCCCGTTGATCACCACCCCCGCTCCGAAGGTCTGTATCAAATTCGAGTTCTGACCAGGCAATGCCGTCTGGTTCTTCAGAGCCGACCCATCAGCCTTCGCATTTTCTTTCAAACTCTTCTGTATCAGCTCATGACCCTGTATGATATACTTATCGTAAACCACCACCTGGTCAAGAACATGAACCGTCTCCGGCAACATCACATTCATATCCCACAAAGTTTGCGTGGGCGCAACCTTCACCGGCTTATAGCCAAGTCGCGTAAACACGATCGTGTCGCCAGGGTTAACTCGCAAACTGAAATAACCATTCTCATCGGCTGCCGCCAGCGGCGCTCCTTTATTGCTGTGGATCGTTGTGTACGGTAAAAGATCGAATGTGGAGGAATCACGGGCCGAGCCCGACAAATAGATCGATTGACTAAAGCTCTCCGCCGATGCTATCATCATCAGCATTGCGCAGAATGTTACCAGTTTCAGGATCATGGCAGTATTAAAACGGACTCTTACCTCTGTAAATTACAATTCTCGCACCACGTTTTTTTCAAATGAGGGTCTTCAAGTAATTGAAACGATGCTCCATCCTGCGGGACCGGTGCAAATAACTTACAAAACCGCTTTATATCTACGTTTACAGCGTTTAGCATCATGGTCCGGTAGCTACTCGAACCAGTATTTCGATTGTCCGATATCGTAAGCGTAAGGTAATAAAAGAGTACGTTGGGCGATACATCGATTGCCTTGATCCTGGGCTCAAGAACTTTCTCGGCCCATTCATATCGTGCGTTGTGCGAAAGAAACATCGCGAGACTTAAAAGATCAGCATCGGTTGTCTTGAGCTTCTTGTAAGTGCTCATAATAAAGTTCAACCACTTCTCCCGCTCCTGGTATCGACCTTCGCGCCTGTAGATCTCCGTTTGTATCAGAGCATGATTGATCATCAACCGGGTTACCAGGATCTCGGGTGTGCCATTTTTCTGTAACAATTCGATCTTGCTTTTCAGATCATCGCCCTTCACGAGGTGAGGTGCCTTAAGCCACGCCTTTAATCTTAACGCACAGATGTTGTACTGAACTTTCGGATTACCACCAAGCAACTGATCCAAGGCCGTAAACGCTTTCAGGCCTTCAAACACGTTGTCATTATCATGTTCGTACGAAAAAGTAGCATCGTTCAATAACAGGCTTCCATACTCGATCGCCTTTGGGATCTCAAGTTCTTTAAGGAAATCGTAGGGGAGCTCGTCGCGACGGATCTTGTGAAAGATTATTTCCTGCAGGTACAAAGCTTCATTTATATTTTTCGAAGCGATGCTTTGATTGAAAAAACTCTTCAGTTCAGCTTTGGTGGACTTTATATACGAGACTCTTTTTTCAAGCTCGAGTTCGATGATCGCCTTCCGTTCTTTTGCAAGAATGGGCTCCAGTTTCTCAGCGAGCTTCGGATCTTTCAAAGCTTCTTTCACTTCGTCTTTCGTCATTGTCATCATGTTGCGATGACTGGTTCCATCGATCGACTCGAGGAATTCGACCCAATTCTCTGCGGATGTGATCTGTGATTTGATCTTTTCTGGTTGAAAAGTTTGTAATGCATCCACGATACTTTGTGCACGTTCGTCCTGCAACTCCATGTTACGTTTTAGCGTGCCTTCAACAGAAGTAAAAGCATCTATAGTGATCGCGGTGATCTCGAAATCCGTTAGTCGCAAAGAATCGTAGAGAGGCTTAATGTCTTCGGGTTTATAGATCGAGGTATTTTTTTGAAAGGGAATGGTGAATCGCATCGTCTTCTCGAGGTCGCGATATCGTTCGGCCATTGTTGTCCTGTACAGCGTATCGTAGTACAGTCCCATCGGCAGAAGATCCCAACCGTATGAATTGACACTTATATTATAGTTGTAATAACAACCGTACTGGTCATCGATCAATAAATAGTTGGCTTCTATTTTACTCTTATCAAAGTTGCGAGGCACGGAGCCAACAGGTACAACAATATAGCCATCGGATTGAACCCGTGCACGTCGTTTGATCTCGTCACGATAAACGGGCTGCAACAAAAAACCTTTGTGGGTGCCTGAGCTTGATATACGCTGGATATTGTCGCATTGATATTGATCCTGGTTGATAAGATCGATCGCAACACCATCTTTCTTGTCGGCAAAAAATTGCCAGAAAAGTCTCGGGCCCTCGAACATGAGGTAAGCGGTATCACCCGAAATACGGCCGAAGAACCTTGCCTCAGGTGGTAGTTGATTCAACCTGCTTCTAAGCTCGCCGCAAAGTTTCGTTACCTTGTCGCGTGAGGGTATTTTTATGTCGTAGTCTGTACGGTTGGTGTATTGACAGAAAGCAATGTGAACAGCAAGAATGAATAATATCGTTAACAGAAACCTCAACTCTTGTTCGCTAATTGTCCGCAGGCCGCATCGATATCCTTTCCCCTGCTTTTTCGGATGCGTGTCGTGATGCCATTGCTCTCCAACAGGTGCTGATACATCTGAAGTACTGCATCGCCCGCCTGTTTGAACTGACCGTCCTCGATGTTGTTGTATTCGATCAGGTTTACTTTGCTGGGAATGATTTTCGCAAACTTCAGAAGCGCCTGGGCATCTTCAGGTTTATCGTTTACGCCTTCCCAAACAACATATTCGTAGGTTACTTTCTTTTTTCTTTTCTGATACCAGTACTTCAATGCATCGGCAAGTTCCTCCAATGAGTTTGTATCATTGATCGGCATGATAGACGAGCGCGTCTTATTAATTGCAGAGTGCAACGATACCGCAAGATTGAACTTCACTTCGTCGTCAGCCATCTTCTTGATCATCTTCGCTACACCCACAGTAGAAACAGTGATCCTCTTCGCCGCCATGTTCAATCCCTTCGGAGACGTGATCTTGTCGATTGCCGTGATCACATTGGCATAGTTGAGCAATGGTTCACCCATGCCCATAAACACAATGTTGGTCAGAGGTCGACCAAAAAATGTTTCGCACTGTTCCTTGATCGCTACCACCTGGTCGTAGATCTCGTCGGGACTAAGATTACGTTGACGTTTCAATCGTGCCGTAGCACAAAACGCACAGGCCAGGCTGCAGCCCACCTGTGACGACACACACGCCGTGATGCGTTTTTCCGCCGGGATCAGAACGCTCTCCACAATAAATCCATCGTGAAGAGTAACTGCATTCTTGATCGTGCCGTCAACACTGCGTTGCATGCGATCGACACGAATATGATTGATCGAAAAATGCGCTTTGAGTTTTTCGCGAAGACCGATCGATACGTTGGTCATCTGGTCGAAGTCTTTTACAGATTTCTGCCAGAGCCATTCATAAACCTGCTGTGCACGGAATGCTTTCTCGCCGTGCTCCACAAAAAAAGCCTTCAACTCGTCAAGCTTCAGTTTACGAATGTCTCGTTTAGGGTTGCTCACGGAATTCACGGAAAGCACGGAATTATCCGCACCACTCATTTGGTTCTTTTCCGTGTTTTCTGTGCTTTCCGTGAGAGCCTTCATTTTACTTTTATCAGAGCTTTCATTTCACTCTTATATAACTCTTCGTTTCGCACTCGCGTTTTGCGTCATGCAATTTCAGTGACGTGTCGGAGAGCTCGTCGATGATCCAACGCTCTGTCACGAGCCCTGATTTTTTATCGAGGATCTGAAGTTCGGAGCCCGATACCTGGTATTTGAACGACTCCTTCGAAGTCGCTTTCTTTTTACCGGCCGAAGCAATACCCTCTTCGCCGCGACCTTTCTCATCTAGAGTCATGACCTGCGCGACACCCGTCGCCGATGTGGACCCCATCGCCTCTGCCAACTCTTTTTCGGTCTCACTTTCCTTCATCTCGGACTGGAAACAGGTTTTCTTTTCAGAAAGTTGCCACCTTCCAACTATCGATTGAGCGCTGGCACTGGCTGCCACGATTACAAGGGTGATTAGAAAGATCGTTTTCATAGTGGTTCTTTTTTTTGTTTCGCAGAGGATACGCTAAGGAAGCAAAGGACACGCCAAGGAACCCTTTGCGTATCCTTCGCGCTGCCTTGGCGTATCCATTGCGACACTTTTACAATTTCAAAGGTACGACAGTTTGGAAAAAATCTTGGTTTCAACGATTTTCGGCACCTCACGCCCAAATCGTCAAAGTTTAAATGGAGAAAAGTAACGCAATCGTAATCACCGCTGGTTATCTCGATACCAACAGCGGTAAAACAGCACATGGTCTTATTCGTGGCTCCGAAAGATTCAACATCGTTGGAGTTATCGACGAAAAATTTGCCGGTAAAGACGCCGGTGAGGTCCTGGACAAAAAGAAACGAGGAATTCCCGTCTACGCAACGATATCCGATTTCAAAAAATCATCGGGTGTAGCAGCGAAGTATTGCATCATCGGTGTTGCCACCAAAGGCGGTGTGATCCCCGATTCGATGCAGGCTACTCTGAAAGAAGCCCTCGAAAATGGATATAGCCTTGTAAACGGTCTTCACGATTACATTTCGGAACACGCCGATCTTTCTGACCTCGCCAAACAAAAAGGCTTGGAGATCATCGACGTTCGTAAACCCAAGAAATTCAAAGACCTGCATTTCTGGTCGGGCGATATCGCAAAAGTGAAATGTCCGAAGATCGCCGTGCTGGGAACCGATTGTGCATTGGGTAAAAGAACGACTACGCGCTTTCTCACCGAAGCCATGAAGAAAGCCGGTTATAAAGCCGAAATGATCTATACAGGTCAGACCGGCTGGATGCAGGGCGCTAAGTATGGTTTCATATTCGATTCAACACTTAACGACTTCATCTCAGGCGAAATGGAACATGCCGTCGTAAGCTGCTGGGAGAATGAAAGACCCGACATCATTTTTATCGAAGGACAATCGTCGTTGAGAAATCCGAGCGGCCCCGCCGGAGCCGAGTGGTTGGTATCCGCTGCTGCCGACGCTGCCGTGCTTCAGCACAATCCTCCGCGCAAGAAATACAAAGATCTCAACTACGAAACACCGATCCCCGAACCAAAAGACGAGATCGCGTTGATCAAGATCTACGGCGCACCCACAGTTGCAGTCTGCATCAACACACAAAAGATGACGACCAAACAAGCCCGCGCAACAGCCGCCAAGTATAAACGACAACTGGGCATACCCGCAATACTGCCCCTCGAAGATGGAGTGGATGCACTCGTTCCCGTGTTCGAGAAACTCATCAAAAAATCAAAGACCAAGAAGAAGTGAAAATAACGAAGATCAAAACGTGGACGGCCGACCTGGTCAACACGAAGCCCTATACAATTGCATTTAAGACAGTCGATGAAGTGATCAACGCATTTGTCGAGATCACACTCGAAGATGGAACAACAGGTATCGGCGCTTGTTCGCCAAGTGAATACGTAACAAACGAATCGCTTGAATCTGCAATCGAAACGTTGACAGAAAAAAATCTCCAGTACATCGTTGGACGCGACATCAGTGAGATCAACCAGATCATCTTCGAAGCGCATCAGAAATTTCCCAGGAACCCCGCCGTTCGTGCCGCGATCGACATCGCCCTGCACGATGCATTCACAAAATTCCTGAAGGTTCCGCTGGTAAAATACCTTGGACAAAAGATCACATCGATGGCAACATCGAATACCATTGGTATCAAGAACGTTGCTGAAACTTTACAAGAGGCCGAAGAGTACGGTCAGCGTGGCTTCAAGATCTTAAAAGTAAAACTGGGTATCGACCTCGCCGAAGACATCGAACGTATCGTGAAGCTCCGTGAAAAGTTCGGAAAGAAGTTCACCATCCGTATCGACGCCAACCAGGGCTATACTCAAGAGAAAACAATTGAGTTCTACAAAAAGACAAAGCACCTCGACGTAGAATTGATCGAACAACCGCTTCCCGCAAAAGATGTTGCAGGACTCAAGCAGCTTCCCGAGGAGATCAGGAAGATCGTCGCCGCCGACGAATCTCTTCTCGTTCCGAAAGATGCATTGGAGCTCGTGAAGCCTCCACGCGCTGCCGGCATCTTCAACATCAAGTTGATGAAGTGCGGCGGTATCTCGAACGCATTAAAGATCGCCGACATCGCTTACCAGGAAGGCATCGAGCTGTTCTGGGGTTGCAATGACGAAAGCATCGTCAGCATCACAGCGGCCCTTCACGTAGCATTCGCTTGCTCCAACACAAAGTATATCGACCTAGATGGAAGTCTCGACCTTGGCAAAGACATCGTAAAAGGTGGATTTATTTTGAAAGACGGTGTGATGTCTTGCAACGATAAACCCGGCCTCGGAGTCGAGAAGATCTGAGTTACTTAAAATGTGAACACGACACCCGACGATAGTTCGCGTGTTATAAAACTGAAGACGAAGCCGTCCATATTCGTTTTCTGGTTTGCCGTCTTGTAATCGCGAGTGTTGTAAGCGACCGATCCAAGCAGGACCTCGATCGCCCAGCGTTTGGAAATAAAATAGCTTATGCCAGGTCGTATGGCCACAGAAGTACCACTCAGCGTAGCTTTTATCGGATCGAGACTTGGATCGTTCAATGTGTAGGTCGCCTCAGATTTGTTGAATGTCACATCGGCCTGCCCGAAGAAAAAGAACCGCTCGGTTATCGGGTGATAGTAGCGCATAAAAGGGCCAGCGCTATATGTGTTCAGCACCGTTTTTTGAGGATTGAACACGTTGCCACTCTCATATTTTTGCTCGTATCTCGAGTAGGTGCTTAAAACTCCAACCGCGATCCTCGGCGATACCATGAAACCAAAGTATGGTGTAAACTGAAGCTGCGTGACGTCCGCTGGCGAGTTCCCGATACTCGCAGACGCCAGGTTGTTTTTTGAAATAGAAAAATTCCCTGATACAAGGAAAGTTCCCTTTTCAATCTGAGCAAAGGCGAACGTCGACACGAACAACAGGGCAAGCGTTAAAAATTTCATGGGTATTTGTTTGTCTGAAATTTAATAATTCAGACGAACTACCCCTGCTTAAAAGTAAACCGCTGCTCCCAGTGTAAAGCTTGTGATACCGAAGTTGAAATCGAACGACTTCGAATCGTTGTCATTCGCCCCTTTGAACATACTATACGATAATCTTCCCATCGTAGCCGTTAGCGCTACACGATCAGTTATGAAATAACTGGCGCCCGGCACGATCGCTATAACATTAGTGGAAGTTTTTGTTTCAGGACCTTTGTTGCCGGTGGTCGACTCCGAGAAATCTTTTTGTTGCTGGAAGCTATACATCGCATCGAGTTGAAAATAGAACTTGTCGCCGCACACAAAATATTTTCTAACGAACGGACCTATGCCGAACGAATTGCTGTGATTCTTCGAATCGTCGTAAAAGGTCTGTGTCTGTGTTTGAAACGATGGAGTGATACCAATCGCCCACGTATCGCCCACCAAAAATCCATACATCGCATTGATGTTAAAAGTCGTGAAATGTTTGGTACTACCAGGCTGTGGGTTGTCGGGGCTATTCGTATTGAAACCGAATCCGCCACTTAGGAACGATCGTCCTTGCTCTACCTGCGCGAAAGTCAACATCGGCAGGCAGATGATCATTGCAACCAATATCTTTTTCATAGTGCTATTATTTTTTACCAAGGATAAATTCAATCAGCTGTTCCAGCTTACTGAATTCGACCCCCTCAAAATTCCAGCCACTATTGCTTAATGTTATTACATTGATATCATTGTCTTCGATACTGAATCCATTTCGCTCGAATGCATTCTTTGTCCACAAGAACATAGGCCCCTCGCCAACGAGACGTATCGAGATATTGCGCCACGTTTCGTGTTGAACCTTGCCGGTCTTCAGATCATATCCTTTGAATTGAAAAACATTGTCGAACGATCCATCGAGCACAAGATCTTCGGGTATCCCCATTTTAATCTCACTGCCATTGGCCAACCAGATACGATCGGCAGTTTGCAACGCAAGGTCCAGTTCGTGAGTAGCGAGCAGTATCGATTTATTTTTCTCCCTCGCGAGCCTCCGGAGCAAGTTCATGATCTCCAACCGATTGTTGAGGTCGAGATGAGCCGTTGGTTCATCGAGCAACATAACCGGGGTATCTTGTGCAAGCGCACGTGCTATCATAACCATCTGCATTTGCCCATCGCTCAGCTCGTTCACTTTTTTACTGATAAGATGGCCGATGCGAACAAGCTCAATGCTCTCACGGATCTTTTCTTTGTCTATTTCCGACAGCTTAAGATCCCAACCCAGATAAGGATATCGTCCGTAAGTTATCAGCTCATGTACGGTCATGTGCTGCGATTGTATCCGGTCGGTCAACACAACGGCAACACTCTTTTCATCTTTTGATGGAGCAGTTCCTCCAAGTGGTTGTTGAAGTCCGGCTAGCGTTCTTATCAGTGTCGACTTCCCGCAGCCGTTTGGTCCCATAAAGCAGACGAGCTCTCCTTCGTGCAGCTCCAGGTTCAGATCTTTGAACAATTGAAGATCACCGTATCCAACCGTTAATGCCTGTGCTTTCATCAAATGTTCACTTTACGGTTTTTGATGATCAACCAGATCACGACCGGCGCACCAAGCAGTGATGTTACTGCATTCAATGGCAATACCTGTGTACTCCCCGGCAACTGCGCGATGATATCACAGGCGAGCAACAGCAGCGCTCCTCCGAAGAACACAGAGGGCAGAAGAACTTTGTGATTCGTCGTGGGAACAATGATCCGTACAAGATGAGGGACCGCTAATCCCACGAATGCGATCGGTCCACAGAAGGCCGTTACGCCTCCGGTCATGATGCTGGTGGCGGTGAGGATCAATAGTCTTGAACGTTTTACATCAACACCTATAGCGTTCGCATAATTTTCGCCGAGCAAAAGGGCATTCAACGGCTTCATCATTGCCAGTGCCAAGACGAGTCCCGCAAAGGAGATCACGCCCAGCACGACGATCTCGTCCCAACTGGTGCCGCCCACGCTGCCGAGTCCCCAGATCATGAACGCCTGCAGGTCTTCGGCACGGCTCACATACTGCAGCACGCCTACTATCGAAGCTGTGGTGGCGCCGATCATCAGGCCGATGATGAGCAGTGATGTGTTGTCATTCACGTACCGCGAGATCATCAGGATCAGCAAAAAAACGCCGGCTGCACCCATACTGGCAGCTATAGCCACCGTCCACGGGGTGGCGAAGCCGACCGAAAAGCCTTCTCCGCCCAGGATCAGTAAAGCCACCAAAAGGCTGGATCCGGACGTGAGCCCGAGCACATCGGGGCCTGCGAGGGCATTCCGGAAGAGGGTCTGCATCAATAACCCGCTTACGCTCAGGGCTGCCCCGGCGAGTACGCAGGTAACGGCGATGGGAAGGCGGAACTTGAGAACTATCTCGTTATGAAAAATGTCGGAAAAAGGGATGGAAACGCTGCCCAAAAGGAGCCGCAGCAAGAAGAGGATAGCGACTGCGAACGCCAGCCATGGCCACCGAAGGGCTTGTTTTTCCATGAATGCAAGTTTCCGTGTTTTCCCCCGCTTTTCAGCGGGGCGGACTCAGCATTCGGTGAGAAATACTCCCACTTTTTTGAAACACTCGCTTGTGAAACCGACCTCAACTCCTATCTTTGCAGTCCTTTTTGCGTGACAAAACCCGCAAAACGACTTAAAAACAAGCAAAATTGGTTCAACCATGCCTGGAATAATTGGACGTAAAGTAGGAATGACAAGCGTTTTTGCCGCAGATGGGCAGAATCTCGCTGTCACCGTCATTGAGGCTGGCCCGTGCGTAGTCACACAAGTGAAGAACGTGGAGACAGATGGATACGAGGCCCTTCAGCTCGCTTTTGGCGAAAAGAAAGAAAAGAATGAAAGCAAGCCGATGCTCGGCCATTTCAAGAAGGCAAACACAACCGCTAAGAAGGCTGTGGTTGAATTCCGCGACATCGCCGATGAGTTCAAACCTTTTGCAGAGCTCGGAAAAGAGATCCGCGTGGCTGATGTATTCGCAGAAGGCGACTTCCTCGATGCAGTAGCGACATCAAAGGGTAAGGGCTTTCAGGGTGTTGTAAAACGCCACGGCTTCCAGGGTGTTGGTGGACAAACCCACGGTCAGCACAACAGGTTGCGCGCTCCCGGTTCAATGGGTAACGCATCTTTTGCTGCGCGTGTAATTAAAGGCAAGCGTCTCGCCGGCCGTATGGGTGGCGACCGCGTGAAGGTTCAAAACCTGAAAGTGGTTAAGATCATTGCCGATCAGAATTTGATTTTAGTAAGTGGCTCCGTTCCCGGTGCCAAGAATGCAACGATTATACTTCAAAAGTAAACGCAACTAGTAATGGACTTTGCGGTAGTTAAACAAAGCGGTGAGAAGACAGGAAGGAATGTGAGCCTTTCTGCTGACGTATTCGGTATCGAGCCGAATGATCACGCGATCTGGTTGGATGTGAAAAGCATCCTCGCGAATCAGCGCCAGGGTACTCACAAGTCGAAGCAGCGTAATGAGATCGCAGGTTCGTCTAAGAAGATCAAGAAACAAAAGGGCACTGGTGGCGCTCGTGCGGGTAACATCAAGAACCCCCAGTTCAAAGGTGGTGGACGTATCTTCGGTCCCACGCCCCGCGACTACTCTTTCAAGCTCAATAAGAAGGTTAAAGATCTCGCGCGCCGTTCGGCCCTTAGCTATAAAGCTAAAGATCAGCAGATCGCGATCGTCGAAGACTTCAACTTCGAATCAGCAAAAACAAAGCAGTACGCTTCATTGCTGAAGTCACTCTCCCTCGCCGACAAGAAGACCCTCCTGGTCCTTGCAGATGCAAACAAGAATGTAGCCCTCGCAGGCCGCAACATCCCGAATACAAAGATCATTACTGCTTCACAGATCAACACTTATGATGTTGTGAATGCAGATCAACTGATCCTCCTCGAGAGTTCTATCAACAAGCTTGACACCCTCTTAAAAGATTAAGACAATGAGCATACTCAAAAGACCCCTTGTTACCGAAAAGGTATCTTCTCTGAACGAGAAGGGTAAATACGGATTCATTGTTGACACCCAGGCAGACAAGGATCAGATCCGCGCCGCTGTCGAGAAACAATACAACGTGAAGGTGACCAAAGTAAACACCATCAGCGTGATGGGTAAGCAGAAAGTACGCTACACCAAAGCTGGTGTGCTCGCTGGCCGCAAGCCCAACTACAAGAAAGCAATCGTAACACTTAAGGAAGGCGATGTTATCGACTTCTATAGCAACGTTTAATTTATATGTCGCTTAGGAAATTAAAACCCGTTACCCCCGGCACACGCCACAGGCTTGCTCCCGGCTTCGATGATATCACCGAAAGCCGTCCTGAGAAGTCATTGCTGGTCACCCTGAAGAAAACAGGTGGACGTAACAGCGAGGGTCGTATGACAATGCGCTACATCGGTGGTGGTCACAAGCAAAAGCTTCGCATCATCGATTTCAAACGCAATAAGTTCGGCGTTCCTGCCGAAGTTAAGTCAGTTGAATACGATCCTACACGTACAGCACGCGTTGCTCTCCTGTGGTATGCAGATGGCGCGAAGTCGTACATCCTTGCTCCACAAGGAATTAAAGTAGGACAGAAAGTAGTATCGGGCGACGATGTTGCTCCCGAAGTTGGTAATGCACTTCCGCTCGCGAAGATCCCCGTTGGTACTATCGTGCACAACGTTGAGATCAAGCCCGGTAAAGGTGCAGCTATCGCTCGCAGCGCCGGTTCATTCACACAGCTTGTAGCTCGCGAAGGCGAAACAGCAACATTGAAGATGCCTTCAGGTGAGATGCGTAACGTACTCAGCCGTTGCCTTGCAACAGTTGGTGCAGTGTCGAACGCCGATCACATGAACGAAAGCGTTGGTAAAGCAGGCCGCAGCCGTTGGAGAGGCATTCGTCCTCGCACAAGGGCCGTTGCAATGAACCCTGTCGATCACCCGATGGGTGGTGGTGAAGGTCGTGCATCAGGTGGTCACCCGAGGTCACGTAAAGGTTTGCTTGCTAAAGGCAAGAAGACCCGTCACCCGAAGAAGTATTCTGATGGTTCAATCATAGCTAGGAGGAAGAAATAACAATGGGACGTTCAATTAAAAAAGGTCCGTACCTGGATGCTCGTTTAGCAAAGAAAGTTGCTACTCAAGAACAGTCTGGTAAGAAGTCAGTGATCAAGACATGGTCACGCCGTTCAACGATCACTCCTGATCTGATCGGTTTCACATTCGCAGTACACAATGGTAACAAGTTTATCCCTGTGTATGTGACTGAAAACATGGTTGGACATAAGCTCGGAGAATTTGCGCCCACGCGCACATTCAAAGGACACTCAGGCAATAACAAGGCAGAAGCTGCTGCCGCTTCGAAATAATCTATGGAAACTGTAGAAAAGAAAAAGAAGAGGTCAGTACTCAAGAAGGAGAAGATCCAGGCGATCAAGGATGCAGCGAAGGTTGGTCCTGGCGTCGCATATCTCAATGACGTTCCTACTTCACCTCGTAAGATGAGGCTTGTTGCCGACATGATCCGTGGTGTAGACGCATTCAAAGCATTGTCGATCCTTAAGTTCGAAGCAAAGCACCCTGCTGCAAAGCTCGAGAAGCTGTTGCTCTCAGCTATCGCAAACTGGCAGTCGCACCATAGCGACGTTGATCCTGGTAAAGCAGGTCTCTTCGTAAAAGAAGTATTCGTCGACGGCGGAAGGATCCTGAAACGCCTCAGACCGGCTCCGCAAGGTCGTGCTCACCGCGTACGCAAAAGATCAAACCACGTAACACTGGTTGTTGATCGTATGCCGGAAGGACAAGTATCAAAGAAGGAAACAAAAAACGCCGAAGCATCGGCAGCAGAATAGTAGACTATGGGACAAAAGATTAATCCTGTTGGACTTCGCCTGGGAATCATCCGTGGATGGGATTCCAACTGGTACGGCGGCAACTCTTTCGCCGATAAGCTGGTGGAAGATCACAAGATCAGAGATTACGTTAACGCACGTATCCCTAAAGGTGGTATTGCCAAGGTTGTTATCGAGCGCACATTGAAGCGCATCACTCTTACTATTCACACTGCCCGTCCCGGCGTTGTGATCGGTAAAGGCGGTAACGAAGTCGACAAGATCAAAGAAGAGTTGAAGAAGATCACCGGCAAGGATGTTCAGATCAACATCTTCGAGATCAAGCGTCCCGAACTCGATGCAAAGCTCGTTGGCGAATCTATCGCTCAGCAGCTCGAAGCTCGTATCTCTTATCGTCGTGCGATGAAGCAATCAATCGCTTCTGCAATGCGCGTAGGAGCGGAAGGTATTAAAGTGAAACTCTCTGGCCGTTTGGCCGGTGCAGATATGGCACGTACAGAAATGTATAAAGAAGGACGTATCCCTCTCCATACACTCCGTGCCGACATCGACTATGCGATCTCCGAAGCACAAACCGTGTACGGTAAGATCGGTATCAAGGTGTGGATCATGAAAGGCGAAGTTTACGGCAAGCGCGATCTTTCTCCGAACGTGGGAATGGTTAGCAGTAACGCCGAGAACAAGCAGCAAGGCGGCGGCGGTGAGAACCGTGGCGAACGCAGAGGTGGCGGTCCACGCGGCGATCGCAGAGGAGGAGATCGTGGCGAACGCCAGGAACGCGGTGAACACCGTGGCGGTGGCGGCGGAAGAGGCCGTGGTCCTAGAAAATGATTTTAGATTTAAAATTTAAGAGTTAAGATTTATGCTGCAGCCAAAGCGCACCAAATTCAGGAAGGCACAGAAGGGTAAGATCAAAGGAATGGCCACTCGTGGTCATACTATCGCCTTCGGATCTTTTGCTTTGAAAGCAATCGAACCAGGTTGGATCACAGCACGTCAGCTCGAAGCGGCCCGTGTTGCAGTTACCCGCGCAATGAAACGTGAAGGTCAGGTGTGGATCAGGATATTCCCCGACAAACCTGTTACTCGCAAACCTGCCGAAGTTCGTATGGGTAAAGGTAAAGGTGCTCCCGAATATTGGGTAGCAGTGGTGAAGCCCGGTACCATCCTGTTCGAAGCAGGTGGTGTGAACATCGCAACAGCAAAAGAAGCGTTGGCTTTGGCCGATGGTAAACTTCCTCTTCGCACGAAGTTCACGATCAGGAAAGACTACGTTGAAGAAGCAGCTAAATAGGATTCTTAAGAAGAATTACGCTTATGAAATACTCAGAAATAAAAGGTTTGACATTGGCTGAGCTCCAGGAAAAACTTGGAAGCGAACAGGAAGCACTTCGCAAAATGAAGTTTGCTCACCAGGTTTCGGCTATCGAAAACCCTATGAAGATAAAAGAGACTCGCAAATTGATCGCGCGTCTGAAAACAGAATTAACAGCCAAAGAAGCTAACGCTCAAAAGTAATTGGTCATGGCAGAGAATACCGAAGCAACCGAAACAACAAAAACGAGAAACCTCCGCAAGGAGCGTATCGGCAGGGTCGTAAGCAATAAAATGCAGAAGACCATCACTATCGCGGTCGACCGCAAAGTGAAACATGCCATCTACGGTAAGTTCATGAACAAGACTACGAAGTTCATGGCGCACGACGAGAAGAACGAAGCCGGCATCGGCGACACCGTGCGTATCATGGAAACTCGTCCCTTGAGCAAGAACAAGCGTTGGAGGCTCGTAGAAATCATTGAAAAAGCGAAGTAATCATGATAACGACAGAATCACGGCTCGTGGTGGCCGACAATAGCGGTGCAAAGGAAGTCCTTTGTATGCACGTGCTGGGCGGCACCAAAAGACGCTCCGCAAGCGTAGGCGATAAGATCGTTGTGACTGTAAAGTCAGCGCTCCCTACCAGCCAGGTGAAAAAAGGAACGGTGTCGAAAGCCGTTATCGTGCGGACTACAAAAGAGATCCGTCGTAAAGACGGTTCTTATATCCGCTTCGAAGACAACGCAGCCGTATTGCTGAACGCGCAGGACGAACCCCGCGGTACACGCATCTTCGGCCCCGTTGCAAGAGAGTTGCGCGAAAAGCAATTCATGAAGATCATATCATTGGCTCCAGAAGTATTGTAATTATGAACAGGAAATTCAATAAACAACCCAAGCTCAAGATCCGCAAAGGAGACAGGGTACGGGTTATTGCAGGAGACGATAAGAAGAAGGAAGGACGAGTACTCGAAGTATTCCCCGAAAAGAACCGCGCTATCGTCGAAGGCATCAACATGGTGACTAAACACCAGAAGCCTTCTGCCGGTAAGCCCGAAGGTGGCATCAAGAAAACAGAAGCTGCTATCCACGTCAGCAACCTGGTGCTCATCGATCCCTCTTCAGGACAACCCACCCGCGTTGGACGCAAGCTCAACGACAAGGGCGTTCTCCAAAGATTTGCTAAAAAATCAGGTGGATTTATAAACGAGACCAAGTAATGGCAGCACCAAGATTAAAGGAGAAGTACACAAAAGAGATCGTCGGCGCACTGAAGAACAAGTTTCAGTACAAGTCGGTGATGCAGGTACCCCGCATCGAAAAAATTTGCATCAATAAAGGTATTGGTGCAGCTGTAGCTGATAAGAAACTGGTTGATGTAGGTGTTGACGAGCTCACACAGATCACCGGTCAAAAAGCTGTGGCAACACGTTCGAAGAAAGATATCTCGAACTTCAAGCTCCGTGGCAACCAACCAATCGGTGCTAAAGTTACTCTTCGCGGCGACCGTATGTATGAGTTCCTCGACAGGCTCATGAACGTTGCCCTGCCCCGCGTCCGCGACTTCAAAGGCGTTAGCGACAAAGGCTTCGACGGAAGAGGTAACTACACACTCGGTGTGAAAGAACAGATCATCTTCCCTGAGATCTCGATCGACAAGGTTCAGAAGATCAACGGTATGGACATCACTTTCGTGACGACTGCAAAGAGTGACGAAGAAAGCTACGAGCTCCTGAAAGCATTCGGGATGCCGTTCGTAGCGAAGGCTGGAGCAGCTCAGAACTAAGACTTAAGGAAAACAGAGTATAAATGGCAAAATTATCAATTGTCGCCAGGACCAGGAAGAAAGAGGAGTTGGTGAAGAAGTTCGCCGCCAAGCGTAAGGCTTTGAAAGAAGCTGGAAACTGGGCGAAGCTGGATACACTTCCCCGTAGCTCTTCGGCGGTGCGCCTCCGCAACCGCTGCAAGCTTACCGGCAGGCCCCGCGGTTATATTGGAAAATTCGGCATTTGCCGTAACCAATTCCGCCTTTTGGCCAACGAAGGTAAGATCCCGGGCTTGACGAAAGCTAGCTGGTAACTTATTGCCAGACAACGGTTTACCCCAGGTGGTAAGCCCAAAAATATGGTTGCTGAATACCCAGGTCCCCTGATCAAAGGGAGGAAACCAGGTAACAGTTTTGGATAACAAAAATTGTTAGGTATCTTTGCAGCCCGTTTCAAAAGAACGGGTTTGCCTTTTACAAGGAACAGAAAATGAAGACGACAGATCCCATTGCAGATTATTTGACCCGGTTGCGCAATGCCATCAAGGCTCGCCACCGCGTCGTAGAAGTGCCTGCCTCCAACTTAAAGAAGGAGATCACGAAGGTATTGTTCGACAAGGGTTACATCCTCAACTACAAGTTCGAGGACACCGAGAACAAGCAGGGCAAGATCAGGATTGCACTTAAGTACAACCCTGAAACCCGCGAATCGGCTATCAACACACTGCGCCGTGTCAGCTCGCCTGGTCTGCGCCAGTATAAGCCGTCAACCGAGCTTCCTAAAGTCCTCAACGGACTTGGCATCGCTATCCTCTCTACTTCTAAGGGAGTGGTAACAGATAAAGAAGCCCGCGTGATGAATGTTGGTGGAGAAGTATTGTGTTACGTCTATTAATCGATAGAAGTCATGTCACGAATTGGAAGAAAACCTGTATCCCTGCCGAAAGGCGTAACAGTAGCATTCAATGCTTCTGATCGCAAGGTGACTGTAAAAGGTCCCAAAGGCGAGTTGAAGCAAGTGCTTGAACCGGAATTCAAAGTAACGGTGAATGGCGACTCAGTTGAAGTTGAGCGTCCCACTGAACAGAAAAGACATAAATCTCAGCACGGTCTCTATCGCGCGCTCATCGCCAATATGGTTGAAGGAGTTAGCAAAGGATATCGCCGCGAGATGGAATTGATCGGTGTAGGTTACAAAGCATCTGCTCAAGGCAACGTGCTCGAGCTCAGCATCGGTTATTCACACAACGTTTTCCTGGCGATCCCCAGCGAGCTTAAGCTCCAGGCAGTTCAGGAAAAAGGTCAGAACCCTAT
This sequence comes from uncultured Ohtaekwangia sp., assembly GCA_964490505.1. Lineage (GTDB taxonomy): Bacteria > Bacteroidota > Bacteroidia > Cytophagales > Cyclobacteriaceae > ELB16-189. The sequence continues at coordinate 722,435 of CAZBCP010000013.1, forward strand.
GATCATCCTCGAAGGAATCGACAAGCAATTGATCGGTCAGGTGGCCGCGAAGATCAAGTCGCTGAGGAAAGTTGAGCCCTACAAAGGCAAGGGTATTCGTTATGTGGGTGAATTTGTACGCAGAAAAGCTGGTAAAGCCGCTGCTAAATAACGAATAACGAGCAACGAATAACGAGCAACGAGCTATGAGCAATATCAAAACAAAATCAGGCGCCCGTAACCGAGTTAAGATGAGGGTGCGCCGTAAGATTGAAGGCACTACAGCAGTACCACGCCTCTCAGTTTTCAAAAGCAACAAGGCGATCTACGCACAGGTGATCGACGACTCTAAGTCTCACACCCTTGTTTCGGTTTCTTCTGTAGAGCTCGATAAGAAAAGCTCGGTGAAGGTCGAAACTTCGAAAGCAGTAGGTAAGAAAGTAGCTGAAAGAGCTATCGCTGCAGGTATCAACAGCATCGTGTTCGATCGCAACGGATACCTGTATCACGGAAATATCAAAGCACTTGCAGAAGGTGCGAGAGAAGGCGGATTGAAATTCTAAGAACAAGAAAGAAGATAATAGCATGACACAAAGCAACGTCAGCACGGTTAAGGCCAGTGAGATCGACCTCAAAGAAAAGGTTGTAGCGATCCAGCGCGTGGCAAAGGTGGTGAAAGGCGGTCGCCGCTTCTCATTCGCAGCCATCGTAGTAGTTGGAGATGGCAACGGCGTAGTTGGTTACGGCCTCGGCAAAGCCAATGAAGTAACCGATGCGATCACAAAAGGCATCGATGATGCAAAGAAGCACCTCGTGAAGGTTCCGATCATCAAAGGAACTGTTCCTCACGAATCGATCGGTAAGTTCGGTGGTGGCTTTGTATTGCTGAAGCCCGCATCTCCCGGTACTGGTGTAATCGCCGGTGGTGCGATGCGCGCCGTGCTCGAAAGCGCAGGTGTACACAACGTGCTTGCAAAGTCTAAAGGCTCGTCTAACCCTCACAACGTGGTGAAGGCAACCTTCAAGGCTCTTACAACAATGCGTGATGCTTATACTATCGCGCGCAATCGCGGAGTTGAATTGTCAAAAGTGTATAACGGTTGATTCGAATAACGAACAACGAACAACGATTAACGAACATGGCAAAGGTTAGAATCACACAAACTCGTAGCACGATCAAGCGTCCCGAAACTCAATTGAGAACTATCCAGTCATTGGGCCTCGGAAAACCTAACGCCTTCGTGGAGGTTGAATACACTCCCCAGATAAAAGGGATGGTGGAAAAAGTAAGTCATTTGGTGTCGGTAACGGAATTATAATCATGAAGCTGCATACACTTAAGCCTGCAACAGGCTCAACAAAAACAAACAAGCGCCTCGGACGAGGCCAGGGTTCGGGTGGTAGCACCGCGGGCCGTGGTCACAAAGGTGCCCAGTCACGCTCAGGCTATCATAAGAAATTCGGCTTCGAAGGTGGTCAGATGCCCCTTCAACGTCGTATTCCCAAGTTCGGCTTCAAGAATAACAGCAAAGTTTATTTCAAAAGCGTGAACCTCGATACTCTCGAAGAGCTCGCAACAAAGATCAAGGCTGCTGACATCAGCGTACAGGTGCTTGTCGACAACGGTATCGTTGGTAAGAAAGACAAGGTGAAAGTGCTTGGCCGTGGCGAATTGAAATCGAAAGTAAATGTTTCAGCACACGCGTTTTCAGAAACAGCCACACAGGCAATACAGAAAGTAGGCGGTACAGTTACTACAATCTAATAGCAATGCGATTTTTCAGGACGATAGTAAACATTTTTTCGATAGAGGAGCTTCGCACAAGGATCCTGAACACAATCGGTTTCCTGATCATTTTCCGCTTAGGTTCTTATATCGTTTTGCCCGGCGTTGATCCAAACAACCTGACCAACGCCAACCAGGCTGGTATCTTCGACCTCCTCAATACATTCCTGGGAGGTTCGTTCAGCCGCGCGTCGATTTTCGCGCTCGGTATCATGCCTTACATTTCCGCATCTATCGTGGTCCAGCTCCTCACAGTAGCTGTTCCTAAGTTCACCAAGCTTCAAAAAGAAGGCGATAGCGGAAGAAAGAAATTGAATCAATGGACTCGCGTGCTCACGATCCTCATCACGAGCGCTCAGTCGTACGCGTACCTGAGAGCAACTATCAACCCGGAAGCGATCATCAACCCCGGAATGTTCTTCACGGTATCGTCGATCTTCATCCTCGTTGCCGGAACAATGTTCTGTATGTGGCTTGGTGAAAGGATCACCGACAAAGGTATCGGTAACGGTATCTCCATGTTGATCATGATCGGTATCGTATCAAGGTTCCCCGCAGCTATCTACCAGGAAGCCGTCGAGAACAAGGGTATCAACCAGGCATTGTTGTTCATTCTCGAATTACTCGTGTTGTTCTTCATCGTGGTTGGAGTGATCGCACTCACACAGGCAACACGTCGCATACCTGTTCAGTACGCTAAGCAGGTTGTTGGAAATAAATTGTATGGTGGCAAGCGCGACTTCATCCCGCTGAAACTTAACTCAGCTGGTGTTATGCCGATCATCTTTGCACAGGCATTGATGTTCTTGCCTCCGCTGGTTGCAGGAATATGGAGAGATACTGATATCGGGGCATCTGTGGGCAGCACGTTTGCGGATTTCACATCGTGGCAATACAACCTGTTGTTTGCTTCGCTGATCCTGATCTTCACATTTTTCTATACGGCGATCACCGTTCCGTCGAACGATATCGCTGATAACCTGAAAAGGAACGGTGGCTTCATACCAGGCATCAAGCCCGGTAAACAAACTGCCGAGTTCATAGACAGTATTTTATCAAAGATCACTCTTCCCGGCGCAATCTTCCTGGCGTTGATCGCTATCCTCCCCGCTTTCGCGGTGAAGGCTAACATCTCCCAGAACTTCGCGTACTTCTACGGCGGTACATCGCTGTTGATCCTTGTAGGTGTTGTTCTCGACACACTGCAACAGATCGAAAGCTACCTGCTCATGAGGCACTACGAGGGTATGATGAAGTCGGGTCGCGTGAAAGGACGTTCTCAGTTTGCTGCGGCCTGAGTTTGAATGGTTCACATCAAGACCGAAGAAGAGATTCAGTTGATGCGCGAGAGTGCCCAGATTTTGGGTAAGACTCACGGAGAAGTTGCGAAACTGGTAAAACCAGGAGTAAAAACTAAAAAACTGGATCAGGTCGCCGAGGAATTCATTCGCGACAACAACGGTATACCTTCCTTCAAACATTATGGAGGGTTCCCGGCGTCTCTCTGCATCTCGGTAAACGAGGTGGTAGTTCACGGTTTCCCAGGAGACTATGAATTGAAAGAGGGCGACATTGTTACGATTGATGGCGGCGTGAAGTATAAAGGCTATCATAGCGATTCGGCGTACACCTATCCACTGGAAGGTGTGAAGCAGCCGGTGCTCGACCTGCTCAACCGTACGTACAATTCATTGTACCTCGGTATCGAACAGGCGAAAGTCGGAAACAGGATCGGTGATATCGGTTATGCCATCCAGAGCTACGTAGAAAAGTTCGGTTATGGCGTGGTGAGAGAACTGGTAGGTCATGGTGTCGGAAAGAATCTTCACGAAGATCCTGAAGTGCCAAACTACGGTGTGAAGGGGAAAGGAGTAAAGATCGTTGCTGGAATGGTATTCGCCATCGAACCAATGATCAACCTCGGGACACGCAATGTTGTACAAGAGGCAGATGGCTGGACCATCCGCACCCGCGACAGGCAACAGTCGGCTCACTTCGAGCATACCGTTGCAGTCTACGACGACAGAACCGAGGTGTTGACAACGCATAAGTATATAGAAGAAGCATACAGTTATAAGTGGCGAAACAAAAGTCAATAGAGCAAGACGGTACCATCCAGGAGGCGCTTTCAAACGCGATGTTCAGGGTAATGCTAGAAAATGGCCACGTGGTACTGGCTCACATTTCGGGGAAGATGAGGATGCACTACATCCGTATCCTGCCCGGCGACAAGGTTCGGTTGGAGATGTCTCCTTACGACCTTACTAAAGGAAGAATAATATTTAGGTACAAATAGATATGAAAGTAAGAGCATCCATCAAGAAACGCAGCGCTGATTGTAAGATCATCCGCCGTAAGGGAAAGCTGTATGTCATTAACAAGAAAAACCCGCGCTACAAACAACGCCAGGGTTAAACGAACAACGAATAACTAACAACGAACAACTAAGACAATGGCACGTATCGCTGGTGTTGATATTCCGGATAACAAAAGAGGTGAGATCGCTCTCACATACATCTTCGGCATTGGCCGCAGGTCTGCTCAACGCATCCTCGGACAAGCAAACGTAGATGTTAACAAGAAGGTGAAGGATTGGAACGACGAAGAGTCGAACGCCATCCGTGCCATCATATCCGAACAGTTCAAGATCGAAGGTTTGCTCCGCTCGGAGATACAGCTGAGCATCAAACGTCTCATGGATATCGGTTCTTACCGTGGGCTTCGTCACCGCAGAGGCCTCCCTGTGCGTGGACAAACCACCAAGAACAACGCGCGTACCCGTAAGGGCAAGCGTAAGACGGTCGCTAACAAGAAGAAGGCGACTAAAGGCTAATTGAATATCGAATAACGAATATCGAATAAAGAATTTCGAAATATGGCAGCAAGTAATGCACCCGTAGAAAAGAAGAAAGACAAAAGCAAGAAGCGTGTTGTCGTTGTTGAGGCTGTGGGACAAGCTCACATCAAAGCTACATTCAACAACATCACTATCTCTATGACCAATTCAACTGGTCAGGTGGTAGCATGGGCTTCTGCCGGTAAGATGGGCTTCAAGGGTTCGAAGAAGAACACTCCTTATGCTGCTCAGACTGCAGCTCAGGAATGTGCAACTAAAGCATTCGAATTAGGCCTTCGCAAAGTAGAGGTATTCGTGAAAGGCCCCGGTGCAGGTCGCGAATCAGCGATCCGTACAATCCAGGGAGCTGGGATCGAGATCACTACTATCAAGGATGTGACTCCGCTGCCGCACAACGGCTGCCGTCCTCCTAAAGCAAGACGCGTATAATAAAACCTATCCGCTTAACGCGGGTAGCTCGCATGGAAAAGACTGGCGTAAGCTGAAGCTCCATGTAGAGATGAATAAAGTTTTAATAAATAAGTAAAAAAGAAATGGCAAGGTACACAGGCCCGAAGGCCCGAATCTCCAGGAAATTCAATGAGCCGATCCTCGGTGAAAGCAAAGCTCTTCAAAAGAAGAACTATGCTCCCGGTATGCACGGCAAGGGAAAGAAACGCAAGCAGTCTGAATACGCTACTCAGCTTCAGGAGAAGCAGAAAGCAAAGTACATCTATGGTGTTCTTGAAAGACAGTTTGCCAACATCTTCGATAAAGCGTCACGTAAGAAAGGTGTAACCGGTGAGCTCCTCCTGCAAATGCTGGAAGCACGCCTCGACAACACCGTATATCGTCTCGGTATAGCGCCCACACGTCGTGGCGCACGTCAGCTTGTTGTTCACAAACACATCACCGTTAATGGAGATGTCGTGAACATTCCTTCGTACACACTTCGCCCAGGCGATTCGATCGGTGTTCGCGAGAAATCAAAGTCTCTCGAATCTATCACGAACAGCCTCTCGGTAGGTGGTGCAAAGAAGTATAGCTGGCTCGAATGGGATGGTTCGGAGATGTCGGGTAAGCTGGTAAACCTGCCCCCGCGCACGGATATTCCTGAGAACATCAACGAGCAGTTGATCGTCGAATTGTATTCTAAGTAATTCGTGATGGTTGGGAACGGTTTGAAGCCTATCCGTTCTGCGACATCACTCCACTTAAACAACTATATATGTCAATTTTAGCATTTCAAATGCCCGAGAAGGTGGTAATGGAAAAATCCGATGATTTCCACGGATTGTTCACGTTCAAACCACTTGAAAAGGGATATGGAGTTACGATCGGAAACGCTTTACGCAGGATCCTCTTGTCTTCACTCGAAGGCTATGCGATCACTGGTATCAAGATACCTGGCGTACTGCATGAATTTTCAACGATCGAAGGTGTAGTAGAAGACGTTGCTGAGATCATTTTGAACCTCAAGCAAGTTCGCTTCCGCAAAACATCTGAGAACTTCGATAGCAAGATCACTGTAAGCATTAAGAAGCAAAAGCAGTTCAAAGCTGGCGACATCGCCAAGTTCACCTCTGCTTTCGAAATACTCAACCCGGACCACGTTATCTGTAACCTCGACGAGGCAGCTCATTTCGAGATCGAACTTACGATCGACAAAGGAAGAGGCTATTTGCCCGCCGAAGAAAATAAGCCCAACGAACAGGTTTTCGGTTTCATTCCGATCGACGCAATCTTCACACCTATCAAGAATGTGAAGTTCAGCGTAGAGAACACCCGCGTTGAGCAAAAGACCGACTACGAAAAACTTTTGATCGATATCGAAACAGATGGTTCTATCCATCCCGAGAAAGCTCTCGAAGGCGCTGCATTCATTTTGATCCAGCACTTCAGATTGTTCTCCGACAAATCGATCGAACTCGAAACAGGAAAAGACAGCGAGATCGAACAAGTGGACGAAGAGATGCTGCACATGCGCAAGCTCCTCAAGACTCCGCTCCACGACCTCGACCTCTCCGTACGTGCTTACAACTGCTTGAAAGCAGCCGACGTAAAAACTCTCGGAGACCTCGTACAACTCGAGATTTCGGACATGATGAAGTTCAGGAACTTCGGTAAGAAATCTCTCGCAGAACTCGAACAACTAGTAGCTGAGAAGAACCTTACCTTCGGTATGGACCTCGCTAAGTATAAACTGGAAGAAGATTAAGTAAGAGACTAATGAGACACGGTAAGAAAGTTAATCACCTCAGCCGCACGAAAGCGCATCGCGATGCATTGCTTTCAAACATGGCTTCGGCGTTGATCCTCGCCAAGAGAATCACCACCACAGTGGCTAAGGCAAAGTCGCTCAGAAAATACGTTGAGCCGCTGATCACCAAGGCCAAGTCCGACAACCAGCACTCGCGCAGAACGGTAATGTCGTACCTGCAGAACAAAGAGTCTGTGAAGACCCTCTTTGGCGAAGTGGCAGGCCGCATCGGCGAAAGACCGGGTGGTTATACCCGCATCATTAAGCTGGGCGATACCCGCCTCGGCGACAACGCCGAAATGTGCCTGATGGAGCTCGTCGACTTCAACGATATCTACAAGAAGGGCGGCGAAGAGAAAAAAGGCAAGACCCGTCGCAGCCGTGGCAAGAAAAAAGAAGGCGGCGAAGGAGAGGCACCAGCAGCTGAAAAGACTGCAAAAGCGCCAAAAGCGAAGAAAGAAAAGGCCTCTAAAGCCAAAAGCTGAGTTGAAGAACTTAAAACTATATAAAGGGACTGGACTTACGTTCAGTCCCTTTTTTTATGCCCGCGCTTTCGTGGGCATCCTCTGGAAAGAGATTTGAGTTATTTTTGCAAAACCAACCACTAAAAATACCTTGAAAGACATCGCTTATCTTCTCCTTGAAGACGGCCTGCTGATCGAAGGCAAGCCCATCGGGAAGAAGGGGACCACTGGGGGCGAAATCTGCTTCAATACAGGCATGACCGGCTACCAGGAGATCTACACCGACCCTTCTTACTACGGACAGATCATCGTTAATACCACAGCCCACATCGGAAACTATGGGACTGTGAACCAGGAGCAGGAGTCGCAGAAACCGCAGATCGCGGGGATCGTGGTGAATGAGTTCTCCCAGGAGTTCAGCCGCCTCACAGCGCGTGAAAGCCTCCAACAGTACCTGGAGAAACACAGTGTTGTCGGGATCTCCGACATCGACACGCGCATGCTGGTGCGCCACATTCGCAGCAAAGGAGCCCAGAACGCCCTCATCTCATCGGTGCTCACGCCCGACCAGATGAAGGCCGAGCTGAAGAAAGTGCCCTCGATGGACGGCCTCGAACTGTCGTCGGTGGTGAGTACCCAAAAGCCCTATTTCTTCGGCAATCCCGACGCCAAATACCGCGTCGCCGCCCTCGACCTGGGCATCAAGACCAACATTCTCAAGAACTTGTCTGAACGCGGATGCTATGTGCAGGTGTTCCCGGCCAAAACCAGCTTCGCGGAAATGGAGAAATGGAACCCCCACGGATACTTTATCTCCAATGGCCCCGGCGACCCGTCGGTGATGCCATACGCAGTGAAGACCGTGAAAGAGATCCTCGACCATGACAAGCAGCCATTGTTCGGAATCTGTCTCGGCAACCAGTTGCTCGGCCTTGCGGCTGGATTGCAAACATTCAAAATGCACCACGGACATCGCGGGCTTAATCACCCTGTTAAGAACCTCGTGACCGGCCTTGGCGAGATGACTTCACAAAACCATGGCTTCGCGATAAGCACCGACGGCGTTGAGAATAATCCGAATGTTGAAGTAACGCACCTGCACCTGAATGACAACACGATCATGGGCATCAGGCTGAAGAACAAGAAGGCATTCTCGGTCCAGTATCACCCGGAGGCAAGCCCAGGACCACATGACTCAAGATATTTATTTGATCAGTTCGTTGAGATGATCAAGCAAAATCAAAATTGATAACAATTACAAATCACAAATCACAAATCACAAATTATAAATCGAACATGTCTTTAATTGAATCAATTCACGCCCGCCAAATCCTTGACAGCCGTGGAAACCCAACTGTAGAAGTAGATGTCTTCACCGAAGGCGGCGCGTTTGGTCGTGCAGCTGTTCCGTCCGGCGCATCCACCGGTACTCACGAAGCTGTAGAATTGCGTGATAACGATAAGAAGAAATACGTAGGTAAAGGCGTGTTGAAAGCTGTCGATAACGTGAACACCAAGATCGCATCGGCAATCGTAGGTCTTTCGGTATTCGATCAGAACGTGGTGGACAAGGTAATGATCGAACTCGACGGCACTAACAACAAAGGCAAGCTTGGTGCTAACGCCATTCTCGGTACATCACTCGCTGTTGCGAAAGCAGCTGCGATGGAATCAGGTCAGTCGTTGTTCCGCTATATCGGTGGTGTAAACGCGAACACACTTCCAGTTCCCATGATGAACATCCTGAACGGTGGTAGCCACGCCGACAACTCCATCGACTACCAGGAGTTCATGGTTATGCCCGTGAAAGCAGATACATTCTCTGAAGCCCTTCGCATGGGAACAGAGATCTTCCATACACTTAAGAAAGTTCTTCACGACAAAGGTCTTTCGACAAACGTCGGTGACGAAGGTGGTTTCGCTCCGAACATCAAGTCGAATGAGGAAGCCATAGAAGTCGTATTGAAGGCGATCGAAAGGGCTGGTTTCAAACCCGGTGAAGATGTGTTCATCGCTCTCGATGCAGCAGCATCCGAATTCTACGACGAGAAAACCAAGATCTATACCTTCAAGAAATCTGACGGAAAGAAATTGAAGTCGGACGAGATGGTGGATTACTGGGCTAAATGGGCTAAGAAGTACCCGATCATTTCTATCGAAGATGGTATGGGTGAAAGCGATTGGGATGGTTGGAAAAAACTTACCGACAAGCTTAACGACAAAGTACAGCTCGTTGGAGACGATCTGTTCGTTACCAATGTTGAATTCCTCCAGAAAGGTATCGACATGGGTGTAGCTAATTCGATCCTCGTTAAAGTTAACCAGATCGGTTCGCTTACCGAGACCATCAATGCAGTGAACCTCGCGAAGAGGAACGGTTATAAGAGCATCATGTCGCACCGCAGTGGTGAAACTGAAGACAGCACGATCGCCGACCTCGCTGTTGCGCTGAACACGGGACAGATCAAGACCGGCTCTGCGTCTCGTTCCGATCGCATGGCCAAATACAACCAGCTTATCCGCATCGAAGAAGAACTTGCGGACGTAGCGTATTTCCCTGGCAAGAAATTCTAACAGTTTTTGAGTTTTATTTTAAAGCCCCGAAGCGACAAGGTCTGCTTCGGGGCTTTTTTTATATTGTAAAAATGAAGTACACCCTCTTATTTTTAATTGTTTTCATCCCATCATCTGTGCTCGCTCAGCGGGTGCAATTGATCGATTCACAAAAAGCCCTCAGCAGATCCGCTGTTCTGTCCGACTCAGGGAAACTCGATCTAGCGATCAAAGAATTGCTCACGATACCAAGCCGCGACACAAATTATGTCTTTGCGCAAACGAAGCTTGCGGAGATGTATAAGAACAACAACCAATTCGACAAGGCTATCGAGATTGCCGATCGCCTGTTGGGCTGGAAGACATCCTATGCCGCCGAAATGATCTGTACTAAAGCTTCGGCGTACGATAAGAAAAAAGAGTACGACAAAGCTATTGCGATACTTCAGGAAGGATTGAAAAAGTATCCGTTCGATATACAGATCCGTTTTCAAATAGGAACCGCTTATCACAACAAACACGACTACGCCAATGCCATTAAGGCATATTATGACGTACTCGAGATTTATCCATACAGTTCTGCTACGCATCTCAACCTTGGAAATATCGCGGTATGGTTTGGTGATAAAACTCATGCGATGCTTTCGTTCGGTATGTATCTGTCGCTTAAAGAAACTGATAATGCGAAGCTGAGTTTTTTCGAGAACCTGGTAAGCAACCAGTTGGACGAAGAAGGAAAGGGCAACGCGACGAAGACCGGCAAAAATGCTTTCGAACGGCTCGACCAGATCTTACAATCAAAGATTGCGATGGACAAGAAGTTCAAGACCGAGGTGCCGGTCGATGCGGCCACCGTTCGCCAGTTTGAAATGCTGTTCCAGCAATTGAATACTGCTTCGCAAGGGGACGATGATCCCTGGTATAAATTTTATGTCCCGATCTACGCAGCTATTCGGGATAAGAAAATGATCACGCCTTTTCTTAACCATATCCTCAGCTCGTCATCCATCGCAAGCGTACAGAAATGGAATTCAAAAAATGAAAAGGCTAGAGAAGCTTTCTTTACTGTTGTCAGGGAACAGCTCACGCGAGATCGAGGCACAATAAGGGTGCCCGAGTCTTTTGAATTGGGAAAGACCACGCATGCCGAATACTCCGATGATAACCGTGTGCAGGCGATTGGCTCTGTTACCAAGGGCCAGGAGCAAGGTCGTTACTTCTATTATCATTCAAACGGTGTTCGTAGCGCGGAAGGATTTTATGACGAAGGCAAAAAGGTTAAGACCTGGAGCTACTGGCGCGACAACGGAACGCTGAGCAGCATGGAGAGCTATAACGACAGTATCGTTTATGGCTTTTATAACGACGAAAAAAAGAAGTATCGCTATAAAGCAAAGAACGAAGACATCAACGGGCCGATAACATTCTACTATCGAAGTGGGATCAAAAGCGAGGAGAGGATCCACCACGATGGCAAACGTGATGGCAAAGGACACTGGTATTACGAAAATGGTAACGTGAAAGCTGAATTCGAATATGCTAACGACAACACCGTTGGACCATGGATCGACTACGAAATGAACGGCAAAGTGAAAGCAAGAACTCCGTATAAAGACGGAGAGATCGATGGTGTAAGAGAGGTATTTTGGCCCGATGGAAAATTAAAGGAACGCGAGACTTATGTGGCTGGTAAGCGCGACGGCCCCGCAGAGTTCTTTCACGACAACGGCAAACTTCATTACAAAGGGCTTTACAAGAATGATCTTCCAGTAGGAGAGTGGCTTTACTATACACGCAATGGTCAGCTCGATGAAAGTCGCTTGTTCAATGATGCCGGCAAGATCGATGGCGAAAACCCGGTATACTTCGAAGGCGTTTTGTTTTGCAAGAACATAAACAAGAACGGGGTGTTGATACAAGTAGCATACTTCGATAAAGACGGAAAAGAATATTCGAAGTCGGGCTCTCCCGATGGTACGTTCGCAGTGAAACACTACTATGCCTCCGGTCAGTTGTTATGGGAGGGCCAGTACAAAGCCGGCTTTAGAGATGGCAAGTGGACCCAGTATTATCGCGAAGGCAATGTGATGACCACTTACAATTATTTGGATGGGGACTTTAATGGCGAGCAGACTGATTTTTATCGGAACGGAAAAAAGCGCGTGGTCAGCACGTATAACAAAGGTGCTCGCAATGGCTATGTGCAGGAGTTTTATAGCAATGGTCAGTTAAGTCGTGAGGGGTGGTATGTCGACGGACAAATGCAGCAACAGTGGATCGATTACTTCCCGGATGGGTCGATAGCTAACGATTACTATTACTTAAACGACAACATTGTTGATACCGCTTATACTTATTCGGTAGAAGGAAAAATAGACTCGCGTGATTTCTATGAGAATGGCGAACAGATCGCGCCAAAGAAAGACAGCTTGCGGGTAAGATACTTCCCCGATGGAAAAGTGTTCAGCAAACTGAAATTCATTGCCGGTGAACCGTCGGGCAAGTATGAGTTGTTTGATGAGTTCGGCGCTCCGTCAACTTCAGGAAACTATATCAACGGAGTTCGCTATGGCACCTGGAATTTTGTTAACGAATTAGGCAAGCCGGACCAGTCTGCCCATTATATGAATGGTACCGCCGATAGCACCTTGGTCAATTATTATGAGTTCGGAAGTGTTTTCAATACAGTCCAGTATGAGGCTGGCGACCGAAATGGACTTGTTAAATTCTTCGCCCCGAACGGTCAACCGATCGTGGAAAAAAAATACACCGACGATGAGCTTATAGCCTTTCGAGTATCCGAGAAAAACGGCCAATTTGGCGAATGGAGGCCGATTTCAGCAAAATTCAGCGTGGTTGCATATTATGCCAATGGACAAAAAGCCTACGAAGAAGAGTATATAAGTGGTACCATTTCGGGGCAAAAACGTATTTATTTTCCCGATGGCAAGCCCTGCAAAGACTATAGTTATGTAGATGGCGAAATAGATGGCCCGATTATCGATTATTACCCCAATGGCAAAGTTTGCATGAAAGGACAGTTTCGTATTGGCTCACGCGAGGGAGTGTTTGAATTTTTCCAGGAAAATGGAATGCCCTTCAAAACGATCAACTACAAGTTTGGCCGAAAGAGCGGACCTACGACGTTGTATGTGAAAGGCGTAAAATCAAAAGAGGTATTATACAGTAACGATCTTCCGGTAAGATGAAATTGATGGTGAAGTTGTGCGCCATAATGGTGATGGCGTTTATAACCCAGGTTGTAAAAGGGCAAGCACAAGGTTCGGATGTTTGGAAAACACTCCAACAGAAATTTCCCGGCGAACCCGCAGTTTATGTCGAGCGATCGGAGACCCTGAATCTCGTTCTCGAAGACGATTCGATCAAAGCATGGAGTGAGCTCACTCAAGACATGCTCCATCTCAAAGACCAGTCCGACATCTTTGCCGACAAGCGCATCTACGGATCCAGCTTTACCGAGATCAAAGACATCAAAGCAAAAACATTGGTGTGGGATAAGAGTCGTTATAAAGAAATGAATGTAACGAGCTTCAAGAAAAACGACAGCCGTTCCGACGGGATCTTCTACGATGATTCCTATTACTACTCATTCAACTTTCCATCGGTAGCTTCGCAAAATCGCACGCTGCTCAATTATCGGGAGAACATCAAAGACATTCGGTTCATTTCCGGCTATATGATGCAGAGTAATCTGCCGCACGCACTGTCGTCATATACCATTCGTGCTTCGAAGGGCATCGAGATCTCTTATAAAGTTATCAACGACAAAGACAATAAAATAACATTCCAGAAATCGGAGAAGGGTGGCTTCGTTTACTATAAGTGGACTGCGAAGGACCTGCCTTCTATCGAATTTGATCCCGGGTCACCGTCACTCTCATACTTCGCTCCGTATGTTGAGTGCCACGTGAAGTCGTACAACACGAAGAATGGAACACGACGGGTGTTGTCCGAGTTGGGTGATCTTCATCGTTGGTATAATGATTTTATTCTAAGTCTCAACACAACTCCATCACCCGAACTTTCTGCAGTTATCGACGACATCAAAAAGAACAGTAAGAACGAGACGGAGATCGTGAAGAATGTTTTTTATTGGGTCCAGGATAACATCAAGTATATCGCCTTCGAACAAGGCATGCGTGGACTGATACCGCATCCGGCAAGCTACGTTTGCGAGAAAAGATATGGCGACTGCAAGGACATGGCCAACCTGATCGTGAACATGCTCCGTCTTGCCGGAGTGAACAATGTGCACCATACCTGGATCGGCACCCGTGATCTTCCATGGAGATACACCGAATTCCCGACGCCGATCGTCGACAATCACATGATCGCCACCTACATCACACCCGAAGGGGAATATATTTTCCTCGATGGCACGGGTAATTATACCAGGGCCGGTCTGCCCTCGTCGATGATCCAGGGAAAAGAAGCATTCATTACCCTCGGCCCCGATAAGTATGAAGTGAAGGTCGTTCCGGAGATCAGTGCAGACGAGAACCTGTTGGTCGACTCCGTTAAAGTTAGATTGGATGGTGGAAAACTTTCGGGCGCGGGGAAGATCTCGCAGTTTGGTTATGTGAAAGTTTTCAGTGGTTATGACCTCGATCGTGGAAATTCGGATGAGATCAAGAATGCGGTTACGAGGTATGCCACAAAAGGAACCAATAAATTCAGCCTTCAGAAATATGAAGTGCTCGACCTGGCGAATCGTGACGTTCCGACAACGATCAAATACGATTTCTCGATCGCAGACTACTTCCAAACCGTTGGAGATGAGATCTACCTGAATCTTAACTTATCAAAAGAGAAGGGAAATCCTCTTTTGAGTGCCGATCGCAAATCGCCTTACGAAAGAGACTATAAGAATCATATTATCGAATACATAGAATTCACGGTGCCCGATGATCTCGAGGTTGACTACATACCTGGAAATTCGGAATGGAAGGGCGATCTCTTCAGCTTCGATATAGCCTATTCGAGAAGTGGCAATAAAATTCTCTACAAGAAGAACATCCGCCTGGATGTGTTGATGATCAACCCCGATCAGTTCAAAGAATGGAACGACGCCAACAAGCGTCTGGCCGAAGCATACAAGGAAACAATCGTACTTAAGAAAAAGAAATGAAGCAGGCAGTTGTATTGGCATTTGCATGGATGCTTGTAGCACGCGCGGCTCTTGCGGCAGCGCCGGGGCAGTATGAATGGGATCAGCAACGGAGCCGTTTTAAGCTCTCGGCCGACGAAGAGAAACTTCCCGAGCTGATGATCAAGAGTCACGTCCAGTACGAATACACTTTCGAGAACGACGAGTTCGTGATGTACTCCACGCACCACAAGATCATTTATGTGAACAGTAACGAGGCCATCCAGAAACACAATCGGATCTTTATTTCGATGAATAACACGATGGCGCTTAAAACACTGAAGGCGCGATCAATCAACCGCTCGGGTAAAGCGGTATACTTCGACGAGACGAACCTCAAAGAGATCAAGGAAGAAGAGAGCGGTAACGCTTACCGCATCTTCGCGATGGAAGGGGTAGAGATCGGTAGCGAAGTGGAATATTTCTATACACGAAAGATGGTTGCCGATATGTTCAATCGCGAGTTCATGCAGTTCGATGTACCCGCTAAGAGTGCGTCGATGAAACTGAGTGCTCCCCGCCACCTTCGTTTTGATTTTAAATCATACAATGGACTTCCCCAGCCGGAGCAGTTAAAAGACACCACTCAAAATGTTTATGAGATAACAGCATCCGACGTCGATGCGATGAAAGAGGAACCGCTGGCGAGTCCAACCGCAAACCGCAAGCGTGTAGAATACAAGCTGGCATACAATACTGCAAGATCTCGTGCCAGGCTTTATACATGGAGCGATGCGGCAAAGCGATTTTATGAATTGCTCACAACCTATACGAAGGGCGACCTGAAAGCTGTCGAAAAATTTGTGAGTGGTGCGAAGATCGATAAGAAACTGACGCAGGCAGACCAGATCAAGAAAATGGAAACCTACATCAAGAAGACGATCAACGTTAACGAGGAAGGTGGCGATCAGCAGCTCGGTTCACCGGAATCGATCGTCAAGTTCAAAGTCGCTTCGAAGGAAGGCATCGCCAAACTCTACATCGCAGTGTTCCAGCAAATGGGTATCAAGGCGTATCCGGTTGTAACCTGTAGCCGCGAACGATTTTTTTTCGATGGCGATTTCGACACATGGTCGTATCTCGACGATTACCTCATCTATTTTCCGGAGACGAAGGGATTTCTCGCACCGTATTTCCCGACCCGGTATCCCCTGGTGCCCGGAGAATATACCTCACAAAAAGGTTTGTTCATCGAACCGTTTGAAGTTGGCGGTGTGAAGTCGGCGCTCGGAACCATCAATGAGATCCCGGCAGCCGATTATCTCTCGAACCAGGACAACCTCGATATCGATGTGAAGTTCGATGAGAACCTTGAATCAAACACGATCACGCAGCTTCGATCGTTCACCGGCTTCAGCGCCGATTACTTCGCGGAATTTTATAATGTTCTCAGTGAAGATAAGCGTAAGCAAATGGTTGAAGAGCTCATCAAACAAACGGCGGCCGATGCGCAGGTCGGCGAATGGTCGGCAAGACCGTTACCGAAGCCCGATCGCGAGTGGTTCGAAATGAAGGGCGAGTTTAAAACAGGTGCTTTTATTGAGAAGGCAGGTCCGCGTGTCCTGTTCAAAGTTGGTTTATTGATCGGCCCCCAGATCGAGATGTACAGCAACGATAAGCGGACGATGAATATCGAGAACGACAACAATCGGAACTACGACAGGATCATCAGGATCCATCTGCCCGCCAATTACTCGGTGAAGAACGTTGACCAGTTGAAGATGAATTTCAGTTTCAGTAACGACGAGAACACCCCGTTTTTATTCAAGTCAGATTATGCGACGAAAGGCAATATTCTGGAGATAACTATAACCGAGTTTTATAAAGAGATCTCCGTTCCTTTGGCTCGTTATGAAGATTACCGGAAGGTGGTGAACGCGGCAGCGGATTTTAACAAGATCACGCTGATCCTGGAAAAATCTAAATAAATTTTATTTACTATCTTCGCATTACCATTTTTTAAACTATGATCAAGAAACTTCCACCGGCCTTCCGTAATTTTTATTTTGTTTGCGGAGCCCTCTTCCTCTTCTGGATGACCTTTCTCGACTCCAACGACCTCGTTACAAGAGTGAAAATGGCATCGAAACTTGGTGAATTGGAAGACGAGAAAGAGTATTACAACCAGAAGATCATTGAGGTTGAGAAAGACCGCAATGAGCTGATGACAAACAAAGAGCTCCTCGAAAAATTCGCGCGTGAAAAATACCTGATGCGCAAGGAATCCGAGGATGTCTTCGTTATCGTTGAAGAAGACTAGAAGTTAATGAAACTCCCATGAAGGCCTGCCTGCTGATCCTGTCGCTTTTCGTATCTGTAACGGTCTTCGCGCAATACAACAAAAAAGCCGGTAAGGCTCCGAAAGGATCTAACAGCGCCGCCGATTTACCTGCTTCCGAACGTTTCTTCTTTGGTGGCGGCGGTGGGTTCAATACCGGCGTCAACGCATTCGGCTATCGATACACTTACATCTCCGTAAGCCCGCTGGTTGGTTATCGATTAACATTGCCATGGTCGGCCGGCCTCCAGGTGATGTATTCAACCTATCGATATCCGCAGCTCGGAACCAGTCTTAGTCAATATGGGGTAGCGCCGTTTACGCAATATCGTTTCGGTAAGCTCTTCGCTTACGCCGAATACCAGGTCATCAGCGCGCCGAATGTTAACAACGACCAGAGAGGTATCTATAATCGACTTCCCCTTGGGATCGGGTTCACACAACCGATCGGTACTCGCGCAGCGATCAACGTTGTTGCGTTGTACGACGTGCTCTACAACAAGCGCACATCCGTATTCCCTTCACCCTGGGTAGTGCGGATCTATGTAACGGCGGGAGGTATCTCTTTCTGATAGCTGATCACTTCAGCACAACATTCATCTTCTTACCCAGCTCTTCCAGGTCCTGTACAACTTTGTCGTTCAACGGAATTCCTTCCTTTATCCTGATGGCTTCGTATTCGCGCTCGGGATCGCCCGGAATAACAACAGCGGGCTGACCATCGATCGTCTTCGCTGCACGGAAGCGCGTGATCCAATTGTCCATGTGACCCTTGAATTCTGCAGCAGGACGGAATGCATCAACACGCATAGCTCCGAAGAAATGACCGATACCTTCGCCAACCGGATCGGGAGGCGGCGCAAGGAAACTCACGAACGGTGGGACCCAGGGACCATAATTCGCACCACTCAATACGGCGGAGAAAATATCGACCCATGCACCGAGACAAAATCCTTTATGACTTCCATGATCTCTATCGCCACCGAGCGGCAACAGCGCGCCGCCGTCTTTCAACTCATGTGGATTGAGTGAAACTTCGCCGTTCTTTTTTTGTATCCAACCTGACGGTGCTTCAGCATTTTTCCTTTGAAGGATCTCGAGTTTACCATTCGCTGCCGTAGTTGTTGCGAAGTCAGCAACAAATGCAGGTTGTTTACCTGCGGGTATTGCAACGCAGATTGGATTGGTGCCGAGGAGGCGTTCGACGGAAAATGTTGGTGCCACGAGCGGACTTGCGTTCGTCATCGCCATACCGATCATATCTTGTTCGAGTGCCATCATAGCATGTTGTGCAGCAATACCGAAATGGTTCGAATTCTTTACAGCGACCCAACCCGTTCCAACCTTCGTTGCTTTCGAGATAGCGATCTCCATGGCAGTCGGTGCTACAACCAATCCGAGGCCACCGTCACCGTCGACAACTGCAGTACTTGGTGACTCGTGAACGACGCGGATGTTCGGTTTCGCGTTTACACGCTTAGCTTCCCACAGGCGAACGTAACCGCTAAGGCGGGCAACACCATGCGAATCGATCCCACGCAGATCGGCGCGAAGCAGAACTTTCGCTCCCAGGTCGGCCTGCTCAGGCGTGCTTCCGATCTTTTCGAACACGACACGTGAAAACTCCAAAAGGTTGTGATAGCTGTAGATTTTATCCATGCGGTACTGCCGTAATCAATGAAGGCAGGACGCAAATTTAGAATTAACGTATAATTTTACATCGTGTCTTGTGACACTGGCAAGGTTTTCGCGTTAACAGTCAAATCGAAAGATCAAAATAACCCCTTATGAAAATCACATTCGTTTTTGGCCTGCTTTTATTGAACACAATCGCTGCTGTTGCACAAGTCGAAAAACCCGTCGACTCGAAGATCACAAACGTGACCGTGTTCCTGAGCAAGGCACAAGTGACC
Organism: uncultured Ohtaekwangia sp.; assembly: GCA_964490505.1. Lineage (GTDB taxonomy): Bacteria > Bacteroidota > Bacteroidia > Cytophagales > Cyclobacteriaceae > ELB16-189. The sequence goes on from CAZBCP010000013.1 coordinate 741,671, forward strand.
AGGGAAGTGAGAACACGTATCGAAGCCGGTAAGACAACATTGGTATTGACCGGCCTCACAGCTTCAATGGATACCGAAAGCATACAGGCCGCGGGAAAAGGAAGCTTCGTGATCCTTGGTATCAGTCACCGCCAGAATTTCTTAAACGAGCTCAATGTTCCGAGACCGTTGAAAATTTTGAGAGACTCGCTCGAGTATTATCAGAAACAAAAAACGCTTTCACAAAGTCAGCGCGAGATCCTGAATAAAGAGGAAGCGATGTTGCTCGCTAATCAGCGCATCGGTGGAAACAATCAGAACATCACCGTAGCAGAGTTGAAGGGAATGGCCGACTTCTATCGCACAAGATTGAGTGATATCGTTAACGCTCGAATGAAAGAGGATGAGAGAACGAATAAGATCAATGTTCGGATCACAAAGATCAATCAGCAGATCAACGAACAGAATGAACTATACTCCCGCAACACCGGTGAGATCCTGATAAGCCTTTCTGCCGACGCAGCAACGCAGGCAGACCTCGAAGTGAATTATGTTGTTCAGAACGCTGGATGGAACCCTGTGTACGATCTGCGTGCGATCAACACGAAATCTCCGATCAATATTGGTTACAAAGCAAATGTGTTCCAGGGAACAGGTGAAGAGTGGAATAACGTTAAATTGAAATTATCGACAGCGAATCCTAACCAGGGTGGTTTGAAACCGGAACTGTATACGTGGTATTTGGATTTCTATAAGCCTGTTTCGCGCCCACGATTATCGGCCACTGGTGCTGTTCGCAGGGGTGCTGCACCCGAAAAGAAAGCCGAGGCGCCTCAGGAAGAAGCCACATATGACATGGCGATCGCGCCGGCACCAACCGTCGCGGATTACACCAGCACTATTCAAACAACACTCAACACTGAATTCGACATCGGTCTCCCTTACACCGTAAGCTCTTCTTCGAAGCCAACGGTTGTCGACATCCGCAATTATCAAATGAACTCGATCTACGAATATGCCGTAGCTCCGAAGCTCGATACCGAAGCATTCCTTCTTGCGAAGGGACTCGGTTGGGAAGAATTCAATCTCCTTCCTGGCGAAGCCAACATCTTCTTCGAAGGAACATTCGTTGGTAAGACGTTCATCGATCCGAACAACATTAAAGACACTCTCTCGGTTTCGTTGGGTCGCGACAAGCGCATCGTTGTGAAGCGTGAGAAACTGAAAGACCTTACTTCGAAAAAACTGATCGGCTCGAACCAGCGCGAAAACTATAGCTGGGAGATCTCGGTACGAAACACGAAGGCCGAGGCCGTGAAGATCGTTGTCGAAGACCAGATCCCTGTTTCACAGAACACCCAGATCGAAGTTACCCCTGGCGATCTCGGTGGTGCGAAAAGCGATCCGGTTACGGGCAAGCTCACGTGGGTGCTCAACCTTCAGCCCAACGAAACGAAAAAAGTGCGGTTTAGCTACGAGGTAAAGTATCCGAAAGGCGGGGTCATTAGTGGGTTGTAGTTTAGCTTGATCGTAGTTTCGCGAAGGATACGCAGAGGCAGCCAAGGATACGCGGAGGGAATTCTTTGCGTATTCATTGCGTTACCTTCGCGACACAAAGTTCACAATGGTAACAGCGATGCCAGCACGCCTTCTTTCAATGAGTAGGTTGACACCCTCACATTTTTGAAATGATTGAGGTGGAGTATCACATCCACCAGCACGCAGGCAACCACGATCATATCAACTCTCATTTCGATCATGCCGGGCAACGCGAGACGTCCGGCACGATCGTTTTTAAGTAGGTCTGCAAATATCGCTGGGAAACTTTCGATATCGAATGGTGTTTCCGAATCATCGGCGTAGTAAGGGAGATCATTCCGGTGACAAAACATCTCGCTAAGTGTATCGAATGTTCCCGAGACGCCAACCAATGTAGATGGTTTGAAATGATGCAATTGTTCTTTCAGTGGCTCAAGTTGCTCTTTCAAAAATCCTTCGAGCCTCACTACATCTTTTGGATCGATGGGGTCTGTCTTCTGAAACTCTTCAAGCAATCGTTGCCCGCCTATTTCGAAGCTTCGTTTCCATTGCACGCCATCCTGGTTGCCGATGATGAACTCGCAGCTTCCACCTCCGATATCGACGATCAATGAATTTTCTTTGCCGAGCTCCAGTGCTGCGCGAACACCGCGATAGATGAGATCGGCTTCTTCGTTGCCGTCGATGATCCGGGCATCGAAGCCGATCTTTTCACGGATCTCTTCTATGAATTGATTGCCGTTCGAAGCGTTGCGCACAGCGCTGGTGCCGAAGGCCAAGGTCTTTCGAACGCCGTGCTGATCGATAATGTCCTTGAATTTCTTAAGGGCGTCCATCGCCCGCGCAAAGCCTTCTTCAGTGATCACATTTTTATTGATGCCGCCCTTGCCGATCTTAACGGCCTCGCGCGCGCGCTGCAGGATCTTTGGCTTCGATTTTATCTCCGCAATAAGCAGGTGAAAGGTATTGGTACCCATATCCACAATGGCCACATTATGCTTCGAACTCATAGTTGTCAATTTAACTATATTTGACTTTCTACGTCCTCAGAATTATGACTAAACGAAAAGTCCTGCCGGAAATACAACAAAAGTTTGATGAGCTGGAAAGAAGGAATGAAGAGTCTCTTCTCGGTGGCGGCGAGAAGCGCATCGAACAACAACACGCGAAAGGAAAACTTACAGCCCGCGAACGTGTCCTCCTCCTCCTCGACGAAGGTTCGTTCGAAGAGCTCGGCAAGTTTGTAATGCATCGAAGCAAAGACTTCGGTCTCGATAAAGAATACTATCTCGGCGACGGTGTGATAACCGGCTACGGAACGATCGCCGGCCGTCTCGTATATGTGTTCTCGCAGGACTTCACCGTTTTTGGTGGCTCGCTCTCCGAAACACATGCAGAGAAGATCGTGAAGATCATGGACCTCGCTATGAAGAATGGCGCACCCGTGGTCGGCCTTAACGACTCCGGGGGAGCCCGCATCCAGGAAGGTGTTGTGTCGCTCGGTGGCTATGCCGACATCTTTTATCGCAACGTGATGGCATCAGGCGTCGTACCCCAGATATCTGCCATCATGGGCCCATGTGCAGGCGGTGCCGTTTATTCCCCGGCCATGACCGATTTCATTTTAATGGTCGAGAACACTTCGTTCATGTTCGTTACCGGACCCAACGTTGTGAAGACGGTTACTAACGAGAATGTTACCGCAGAAGAGCTTGGTGGGGCAACAACTCACAGTACAAAGAGTGGCGTTACTCATTTCGCTTGCGCGAATGAAGTCGAATGCATCAATCACATCAAGAAATTGATGTCGTACATGCCACAGAACTGTGAAGAGGATGCTCCGAAACTCCCTTATGAAGCTGCCGACGAAACCAGGCCAGGGTTGAATCAGATCATTCCTGCCAATCCAAGTCAGCCTTACGATATGCGTGACGTGATCAATGGCGTTGTCGACGACGGAAGCTTTTTAGAAGTGCACAAAGATTTTGCGGAGAACATTGTGGTTGGCTTCGCCCGTCTCGCTGGACGAAGCATCGGCATAGTTGGAAATCAACCTGCTTCGTTAGCCGGTGTGCTCGATATCGATTCGAGCGTTAAGGGTGCGAGGTTCGTTCGCTTCTGCGATAGCTTCAATATACCGTTGCTGGTCTTCGAAGATGTTCCTGGTTTCTTGCCGGGTACCGACCAGGAGTGGAATGCGATCATCACCAACGGCGCGAAGTTGCTATACGCATTTTCCGAAGCAACCGTGCCACGCGTTACCGTTATAACCCGAAAGGCATACGGTGGTGCGTACGATGTCATGAACTCGAAACACATTGGAGCCGACATGAACTATGCGTGGCCTACGGCAGAGATCGCCGTGATGGGAGCGAAGGGTGCTGCCGAGATCATCTTCAAAAAAGAAATTTCGGAGTCCCCAGATCCAACGGCCAAGCTCAACGAGAAAGTTGACGAGTACACAAAGAAGTTTGCGAATCCTTATCGTGCCGCACACCGCGGCTATATCGACGAAGTCATCTACCCGGATCAGACAAGAGAAAAGCTGATCAGGGCTTTCGCGATGTTGGAGAACAAAGCAGCGAAGTTACCCAAGAAGAAGCACGGTAATATTCCGTTGTAAAGGCTACATTAATTCTTCTTCTTCGGCTCTGCCTTCTTAAAATCAATAGAAGTAGAGTTAATGCAGTACCTCATGCCAGTAAGCGTTGGGCCGTCGTCGAACAAGTGACCCAGGTGTGAACCGCACTTCGCACAAACGATCTCGATCCGGTTCATACCGAACGAACGATCCTCGATCTGCTTGATCCTTCCGCCGGCCATCTCTTTGTCGAAGCTTGGCCAGCCACAATCCGAATCGAATTTCATATCCGACGTAAACAACTGCTGTCCACAGCCTGCGCACGAATAAACGCCCTTCTCGTTATGCAAATAGTACTTGCCGGTAAATGGGCGGTCGGTACCCTTTTCGCGAAGAACATAGTATTGCTCCGGGGTAAGCTTTGCTTTCCACTGGGCGTCGGTCAGATTTACTTTCTTAATGGTATCGGCCGGCTGCGTTTTCTTCGACTCCTGTGCCTGTGTATTGCCTGTACACGCATAGAAAAATACCGTAGCCAGGATCGCAACAAGTCTCAAACTGTACTTCATAAGGTGAATTTTAACCAATATACGATTAACATAAGGTGGCCAGATTTGGTTTGAAGCAAGAAACCCGATTTTCTCATAAATTTGGCCCTGCCTGCCTACCAGCAGGCTTCTAACCAATTAGACGGAAGTAAAACAAAGACCTTACAGTATGGACAAACAAAGCAGAAAATTTCTCTTCGACTATCTCAATAATGCGTCACCGACAGGCTTCGAATCTCCGGGCCAGCAGATCTGGCTCGACTATATAAAACCATATATCGACGATCAGATCGTAGACGTCTACGGAACAGCGGTCGGTGTTATCAATCCCAAGGCTTCGTACAAGGTTGTGATCGAGGCTCACGCCGACGAGATCTCCTGGTTCGTGAATTACATCACCGACGAAGGTTACATCTATGTGAGGAGGAACGGAGGCTCCGATCACCAGATCGCTCCGTCGATGCGCGTTAATATTCAGACGGAGAAAGGAATTGTTAAGGGTGTGTTCGGATGGCCCGCTATCCACGTTCGCGATGCAGCCCGTGAAGAAACTCCTTCGTTGAAAAATATCTTTGTGGATGTCGGTGCGGCATCGAAAAAAGAAGTAGAAGAAATGGGCATTCACGTCGGATGTGTTATGACCTTCGAAGCCGACTTGATAGAGCTTAACAAGAACTTCCTCGTTGGTCGCGCACTCGACAACCGCATGGGCGGCTTTATGATCGCCGAAGTTGCAAGACGATTGAGCGATAACAAGAAGAAACTTCCGTTCGGACTCTACGTGGTGAATGCAGTTCAGGAAGAGATCGGTCTTCGCGGAGCCGAAATGATCTCACGCAGGTTGAGACCCGACCTCGCGATCTGTACAGATGTAACGCACGACACGCAATCGCCCATGTACAACAAGAAAGAGAGCGGTAATCTTAAGTGTGGTCTCGGTCCAACCTTGTGCTACGGACCGGCAGTGCAAAACAACGTATTGAAAATGATCATCGACGTTGCACAGAAAAAAAAGATCCCGTTCCAGCGCCAGGCGGTGTCAAGGTCTACAGGCACCGACACCGATTCGTTTGCTTACTCAGCAGAAGGCGTTGCATCGGCGTTGATTTCTCTTCCGCTGAAGTACATGCACACGACGGTAGAGACCGTTCACAAAGACGACGTCGAAAATGTGATCCAGCTTATCTACGAAGTATTGCTTCAGGTGAAGCCAGGGCACGATTTCAGGTACATTAAGTAGAATTATCCCAAAATCTTACACCGGACAGGTGTCGATTCAGGTAGGCTTTTCCCCGGATGGGGGAGAGCCTATCTTTGTTTTTGGCCACTCCATCGAGTTGGATTTCTCCGAATTCGATTGCAAAATCATGTTGAAATTTTAGAGCGATAGAATGCCAACTACATTCTATTTTTACCGTTAGTTAACAATTACAAAACATAAACCCCCTTCCTATTTTGGCTGTTTTTATCTGATGTGAGCAGTGTGCGGCGGTTAAAGAATTGAAGTGAAAAATGATAAAGACGGAGAGTCTGTTACAACGGCTATTTGAGAATCCGAAGAATGTTGTTCTCGTTACAGACGAGCAATTCAATATTCGTTACGCTTCTTCGACCGTTGAGTCCATTTTTGGTGTCAACCCTGTTTCAATACTGGGTAAGAATGGTTTTGACTTTGTTCCAGAGCCGAAACGCCAGGAGCTGCGCGATTGTCTGAACGAAGCCAATGGAAACAAATCCAGCGAGGTAACTCTCAAGACGACCAACGGCAACGAAGTCTTCTTCGAAGTTACAGTTACCAACCATGTCGATCACGATGAGATCCGCGGTATGGTCGTATTCCTGTACGACATTACCGAGCGCCGGGCGATCCAAAAAAAATTAGAAAGCGAGAATCATCAGCTCGACCATGTCATCTATAAAACAACGCACGACTTGCGTGCGCCACTTCGTTCGGCTCTTGGATTGATCCAGCTCGCGGAGCTCGAACCCGAAGCGTATATGAAATATCTCAGTCTCATCAAGTCGAGCCTCCTTCGTCTCGATTCGATGATCGACGAGATGAATAATTTCTACCAGAACGACAAGCTTGCAATTAAGAACGATCGCATCGATGTTCGTCAGCTCATCAATCGCGAGATCGAGAATCTCAACAACATGCCCGAAGCGCAAGATATCCGCTTCGATGTTTTTGTGGATGGTGACGTTCCGTTCTATTCCGATCCCTTGCGCGTCAAGACGATCGTCTCAAATCTTCTTTCGAACGCGATCAAGTACAGCGATCCACAGAAGATGAGGAAGTACATCCAGGTATCCGCACACGTGTTTGCCGATTGGCTGTTCGTTACTATCGAGGACAATGGAATTGGAATAGAGATCGAGCACCAGGAAAAGATCTTCGATCTGTTTTACAGGGTGAGTGCCGATAAAAAAGGAACTGGTCTCGGTCTTTATATTGTGAAAGACACGGTCGACCGCCTGAAGGGTAAAATTTATGTCCGGTCGAAACGCGGCGAGGGCACATCTTTTACTTTAACTTTGCCGAATACGATCGACAAAGTTCTGCTTAACTGATGCCTGCAAGGCGAATCATTTCTCTCGTTCCGTCTCAAACTGAATTACTGTATGATCTCGGCCTCGACAGTGAAGTTGTTGGCATTACGAAGTTTTGCGTTCATCCAGAACACTGGCTGCATTCGAAGGCGATTGTTGGTGGCACCAAGAATGTGAACCTCAAGGTTGTCGATACTCTGAAGCCCGATCTGATTATCGCGAAACAAGGAAGAGAATACGAGGGAAGACGTTGAACACTTGATGAAGAAGTATCAGGTTCACGTAACCGATGTTTCGAATGTCGAAGATGCTTATCGAATGATGTCAACAGTGGCGGAGCTTACCGGGAGAAATGCTTCTGGAATTATTTCTGAGATCAAAGATTCTTTTTCTTCTCTTCCTCAGTTTGAAGTTAAGCGAGCCCTTTACCTGATCTGGAAGAAGCCATGGATGGTAGCGGGTGCTGATACATTCATTGCCTCGACGATGAAGCTGGCGGGATTTCAGAATTTGATCACATCGAATCGTTATCCGAGTTTAAGTGCTGATGAAATTAAGTCGTTGGATCCTGAAGTGGTCTTATTGTCATCGGAGCCGTATCCTTTCAAAGATCAGCATGTCGATGAGATCAAAAAATTACTCCCTGCTTCGAAAGTGATGTTGGTTGATGGTGAGATGTTTTCCTGGTATGGGAGCAGGATGAGGGAGATGGCAGGGTATTTTGAGGGATTGAGAGCGACCGTTTAGCTTCCGTATTTTTCTGTTATGTACAGAAGTACAAGGCCGATGCCCACCACCATGATGCAAAAAATAGCAAAGAGAATTTCCGTTGTGTTCATACGTTTTTATGTTTTGATTTTTTTGATAAAGAATAAGCCTTCAGATAAAGTCTTGATGTAATTATTCCGAAAATTAAAGTGCTCGGGAGTGCCCAAAACATGATTGTCATGTCCTTTTCTTTTTTGAACAATTCTGTCAAGAACGCTCCCCCGAATCCAATAAATATGATTTGAAAAAATCCAGCTAACGCCAAATAGATATCAATCCTCTTCTCCTTCATCATACCTCAAAGCTATCGCAACACACCTCCGGTGCGCAAGTTTTTGCTCAACAGCTTTCCTTACAAAAAATGAAGTATTATTTGATCGTGAATCCGATCGAAGTAACGTCCTCCCAATAACCCGGGTACGACTTATTCACCACCTCCGGCGACTTGATCGTAACATCCATCATTGTCGCCAGCGGCGCCAACCCCATCGCCATCCTATGATCATGATAGGTCTCTATTTCGATATGCGTTATACCCTCAACCTTACCCGGCTCCAATCTCCAAACACCCTGCTTCGGCTCAACGATTGCCGCACCTATCTTCGACAGCTCCGCTCTCAATGCCGCCACCCTGTCTGTCTCCTTGATATACAAACTCTCTAAACCGGTAAACGTCCCCACAACTCCTTTCGCAGCACACACCGGCAACACAGTCTGGGCCAGGTCAGGGCAATCCGTAAAATCCCACTCGATCGATTTCTCCATTCCCGACTTCGTCACACGCACCCCGTTATCGTCGAACGTCGCGGTAACTCCAAGCTTCTTCATGATGTCCACGATAGCCCGGTCGCCCTGCAGCGACTTATCGGACATTCCCGGAAGATAAACCGACGCCTCCTTCGCGAGGGCAGTAAATGCGAACCAATAGCTGGCACCCGACCAGTCGCCCTCCACCCGGTATGGGTTGGCCTTGTAGGCCGAATGCTTTACGTGAATGGTGTCCCCATCGAATCGCGCTTCCACGCCGAAGTGCTTCATCAATGCCGCCGTCATATCGATATACGGCCTGCTGCCCACCTTGCCGGTCAGTTTTATCCTCAATCCCATAGGAAGAGCCGGACCGGTCATCATGAGTGCAGAGATGTACTGACTGCTCACATTGCCTGGTATTGTGACCTCGTCGGTCTTCTGACCTGCGAAGCCTTTGATCTCAATGGGAGGGAATCCATCGCGTTCGAGGTAGTCGATCTCCACACCGATAGCCCTAAGGGCATCGACCAGCAGACCAATGGGTCTCTCCTTCATCCTTGGAGTGCCCGTCATCACCTTTTGTGAGCCCTTGATGCTGAAGTATGCCGTGAGGAAGCGCATTGTCGTGCCGGCATCCATCACGTCTACTACTTTTTCGGTACTCCCAACAAGCTTATTCATCAAAACAGTATCACGAGCATCGGAAAGATTGCTAACAACTGGTTGGTTCTGCGTGCCGGCAGGCAGGTGCATGGCCAGTGCCTGGAGTATTAGAGCTCGATTGCTAAGACTTTTCGAAGAAGGAAGCCGCTTTACCTCTCCTTTGATGGATGAATGTTGCTTAATGAAAAGGTCTTGCACTCTGTTTTAAAAAATGAGGGTTGAAAAGTAGTTTTTTATTGGGTGATTTTTTTAAGCGGCCGGCAACAATTTGTTTTATTTCGTAGTTTAGTAATAGTATGAAGGCTAGAAATGTAGCGATTGGTATTGGACTCGCCGGTGGAGCGTTGTTGGCCGCTTGGCTTCTTACGGGCGATCGTAAGAAGAAGACTAAAGAGTTTGTTGTCAGGAAGACCCAAAACCTGAAACAAGCAATGAAAAAGGAAGTTGAAAGATTCGACGATTCTGAAGTGCACTATCTCTAGTGCGCGTACCTGCCGTTAAGGCATGGTCTCAAAGAATGAGAGAGACTCAATTACCTGTTCTTCACTAACATCCACATCCCAAATGGCATTCCCGATTCCCCTGGGAAGCGCCATCAGGATCTTATTGCCCTTATTTTTCTTGTCCTGCCTCATGATCTCGATGATCTCGGGATCTCCTGGCACCTCGATCTTCCCATACACACTCAGCAGGTAGTTTTTGATCTGAGATTCCTCTTCTTCCGAGAGCAGTCCTTTCTTTTTCGCCAGGAAGCTTTCGGCAATCATACCGGCTGCGATAGCCTCTCCATGGTACAACCTGTTCTCGGTCTCCAGGAAATAGGTTTCCAACGCGTGCCCCACGGTATGGCCGAAGTTCAAGATCTTTCGAAGTCCCTTCTCCCTGGGATCTTCTGTTACCACCTTCGTTTTGAAAGCCACGGAATGCCGGATCGCCGGTTCCCAGTCCTGCCCGGCCACATCCTTTTGCCTGATCACATCCCACATGGTTCGGTCGCTGATAATACAGTGCTTGATGACCTCTGCATACCCCGAGCGTAATTCCCGGAAAGGCAATGTTTTCAGGAAAGTGGGACAGATCAGAGTACTGGCTGGTAATTGGAACACACCAATATGATTTTTAAAGCCATTGAAGTCAATGGCGAGTTTGCCCCCGACGCTGGCATCCACCTGCGCCAGTAGTGTTGTCGGTAGGAGGAGGAAGTCAACACCCCGCTTATAGGTAGCGGCGCAGAAGCCACCCATATCGCCCAGAACGCCCCCGCCCAGAACTACCACCAGCGCATGACGGTCCAGATTGAGGTCAGTCATCCGTTGCCAGATGAGCTGGCAGGTGTCGATATTTTTATAGGTTTCGCCGGCCTCGATCTCGATGATCTCATGCGTAGGAAGGTGCCGACCTACCAGTGGATAGCAGTGAAGTCGCGTATTTCTATCGGTTAAAACGATAACCTGTGAATATGCTTTGCCTTCGAAAAATGATGTAAGGAGAACCTTGATATCCGGGTGTACTTGGGTCGGGTTGGTCATGCACAAAAGTATATATTTGCGAACCTTTTACGCGAATGGAAATCGAGCCCAGGGTACAATTCGACGACACGAGTACAGCGTTCTCTTATAAGTCAAACAGGCAGCTTAAAAAAGCCAATTTCATTTTCACTCTTGTCAATAACCCGGGCGTGTCGGCCGTGGCCACTACGATGGCTAAAATTGCTCTGAAGCTGCGTTTCCCCTTTGTAAGGACCATCATTCGCAATACCATCTTCGAGCATTTCTGTGGTGGCGAAACCATCGAGGAGAGCGAGAAGACCATCGTCACGCTGAAAAAATTTAATGTCGGAACCATACTCGATTACTCGATCGAAGGAGCGAAGACCGAGGAAGGTTTCGATAGCACCACCCAGGAGATCCTTCACACTATCGAAAAAGCAAAAGGCAACGACGCCACGCCGTTCTGTGTGTTCAAAGTCACCGGTATGGGCGACACCCCATTGCTTGCAAAGATCCACGCAAAAGAATCACTCAGTTCCGAGGAGTCGGCAGCTTTCGAAAGGATAAAGAAACGCGTCGACCTGCTCTGCGGTAAAGCTTTCGAATGTAACGTTCGCATTCTTGTCGATGCCGAAGAAACATGGATCCAGGATCCGATCGACAAACTGGCATACGAGATGATGAAGAAATACAATCAGCAGACGGCAATCGTATTCAATACGTTTCAGATGTATCGAAAAGATATGAGCGCCAACCTGCGTGCTGCTCACCAGGATGCCGTTAAAGACAACTACATCCTCGGAGTAAAACTCGTTCGTGGCGCTTACATGGAGAAAGAAGCAGCCCGCGCCGAAAAGTTTGGTTACGATAATCCTATTCACGCAACAAAGGAAGATACCGATAAGGCCTTCAATAAGGCGCTCACGTTCTGCCTCGATAATAAAACCCGTATTTCATTGATGTGCGGATCGCACAATGACTATAGCAATAAGTTCCTCACCGTGTTGATGGAAAAGCACGGGCTAAAACCCGACGACAAGCGAGTGTGGTTTGCCCAGTTGCTGGGAATGAGTGATCACATTTCCTTCAACCTTTCGAAGGCCGGTTATAATGTTGCCAAGTATGTGCCATACGGTCCGGTGAAAGCCGTGATGCCATACCTGATCCGTCGTGCCCAGGAAAATACCTCTGTGGCGGGACAAAGCAGCCGCGAATTGCAGCTGATCAGAAAGGAGCTTAAAAGGAGGAATAAGGGTAATTGATTAATTTTGAAGATGAATTTGAGCGAACAAGAACTTCAAAGAAGAAATAAGCTAACTGAACTAAGGGCATTAGGTATTGATCCGTACCCCGCTCCATTGTTTCCAGTATCCCATTACTCAAAAGATATTCTTGCAGACTTCTCCGAAGAGAAGAAAGATCTTTATCAGGATGTAGCCGTTGCCGGCCGCATCATGAGCCTCAACGATAAGGGGAAAGTGGTCTTCGTTAAGGTTCAGGATTCGAAAGGAGTCATCCAGTTATATGTTCGTCGCGACGACATCGACGTAAATTTCTTCGACAAAGTTGTTAAGCACCTGCTCGATCTTGGAGACATCATCGGTGTGAAGGGATTCGTGTTCATTACACGTACCGGTGAAACCACAATTCACGCAAAAGAGATCATACTTTTAAGCAAATCGCTGAAGCCTCTTCCGGTGACGAAGCGCGATGAGCAAGGAAATGTTTTCGATGCCGTTACCGACCCGGAATTCCGTTACAGGCAACGCTATGCGGACCTCGTCGTCAACCCGGAGGTAAAGCAGATATTCATCAAGCGGACGAAGATGATCAATTCGATCCGCGAGTTCCTCAACAATCACGGCGCTCTCGAAGTTGAGACCCCGGTGCTTCAATCGATACCCGGTGGTGCCGCCGCACGTCCTTTTATTACACATCACAATGCGTTGGATGTTCCGTTTTACCTGCGTATCGCCAACGAGCTTTACCTGAAGCGTTTGATTGTCGGCGGTTTCGATTGGGTGTATGAATTCTCACGCGACTTCCGCAACGAAGGAATGGATCGTACGCACAACCCCGAGTTCACGATCCTCGAATTCTATACAGCATACAAAGATTACTTCTGGATGATGGAGACCACCGAGCAATTGCTCGAGAAGGCAGCCACTGACGTTAATGGAACCACCGATGTTGTTGTTGGTGAAAAGACACTCAGCTTCAAAGCTCCATTCAAACGCGTGAGTATCTACGACGCCATCAAAGAACACACAGGGATAGATATCTCCAATAAAACTGAAGATCAACTTCGGGAGATCTGTAAATCTTTAAAAATTGACGCCGATCCCAAAGTTGGTAAAGGAAAACTGATTGATATCATCTTCGGGGAAAAGTGCGAGATGCACTACGTTCAACCCACGTTCATCATCGATTATCCCGTCGAGATGAGCCCGCTCACGAAGAAACATCGCAGCAAGAAAGATGTTGTTGAACGCTTCGAGCTGATCGCAAACGGTAAAGAGATCGCCAATGCTTACACCGAGTTGAACGACCCGGTTGACCAGCGCGAGCGCTTCGAAGACCAGGTGAAGCTCATGGAGCGTGGCGACGATGAAGCAATGTTCATTGACGACGATTTCCTGAGGGCGCTCGAATACGGTATGCCTCCAACGGCTGGTATCGGGTTCGGCATCGATCGTATCGTGATGCTGCTCACGAACTCGCCGTCAATACAGGATGTGTTATTCTTCCCACAGATGAGGCCAGAAAAGTTTGACTAGACCGCTGACGGTCGACGCGAACGATACTGCTTACTGTCCACCGCCCACCGTCCACCGTCTACCGTCTACCGTCTACCGCCTCTCGTCTACCTTTTTAAAGCTGGTCGAGGAATGTTCTTTGCCTGTCTAACTTCAGGTCTCTCAACATGCCCGACTTGATACCGATAGAGAAGTTATAATTCTGATATCGCCCGAACGGAACCCAACTCACACTGACCTGCCAGCAATGAAGATCCCTTCGTATACCGAACTGGCTTTGTGTGAACTTCTTGCTCTGGAAGTCGAAGCCTGAGTTGAAGTCAACCTTCCACTTCTCCGTAACGGACAGGTCGCCATTGAAACGTATTGCCTGCGTAACATTAGCCTTCTGATATCCTGGCCTGGAATAGGCGACGGTGTAGTTGATACGAAGGTTCCAGGGTATATCGAAGTCGACATACATCTCCGGATTCTTCATGATGTATTCTTTGTCGGACTGCGATACGTTAGGGGCATTGGCAACTTTCTCGCGTGTGGTTTGATCGCTCTTGCGTCCTTTTGGGTTCAGGTTTGTTGAGAAGTTGAAGTTTACGGCACTCAGTTGCCCTAAGGTAAGTCCCCGACCGTTCCAGACGTATTTATTGATCCTTCGTTGTGAAACGTTGCCTTTTTCATCGATCGATCTTAACAAATATTGATACGGATCCAGTGTACCCGATACGTTGACGTTGATCTTTCCATCGAGAACATTCGTGTTCGCCGACAGGGCGATGTTGGAGAGCGCGAATGAGTCGGCAAGGAGGTTGTAACCGGAGGAGATCTGGAATGAGTTAAGGAGGCTGACTTTGCGGTCGACGGTATCTTTTTTGCCCCGCACTTTCATTTCGACGGTGTTACCAATACCGAAGCTCATCGTTCCTGATCTTCCTTGCCTGGATGATCCGTATACGAAGCCTTCATGTCTCGATTTCTGGATGACCACATTTTCGGAGGTGGTGAATGTCTGATAATAACCGAATTTATCGGAAGAGAAATCCGGCGCGAATGAGTAGCTGACGGTCGGGTTAACGACGTGTCGAATCGCTTTGACCTTTGCCTGCTTGTTCTTATTGATCCATGTTCCGTAGATACGTGTGGTTAATGACACAGAACCCGAATAATTCGAGACGCGGTTGAATCCGGGGATCGTATCTTTAACAACAGCGGTCTTTCCGTCGTCACTCAATCCCCAATTGAGTTTCTCGAAGTACCAGAGCTCGTCGTAGCTGAGTGATGGACTTAGTGTAAAATACCTGAACAACTTCACAGATGTCGAGAGCGGGAAGCTATGTCTCACACCCTTCTTGCCGTTCTTGAACAACGTGGGGATGGTCTGCATATTGAAAGCAGAGACCGTGTCTTTCGAGGTGCCGTCCTCAAGCTTGATCTTTGTGCGATTGGTTACAGAGTTCGTTGCAGCAGATGTAAGCCTCAACGCAAAATTCTGTAACACCCGGTTTGTCGAATTCTTGAAGGGGTAAACGTTGTTCATGTTGAAAGTGAGATCCGGTGCCTGTAGGTCCACTTGTTTGGTAAAGAGGTCCTGGCTATGACGAACGTTGAGGCCAAGGTTGAAAGGAGTGCCTGCGAAAGTTTTCGAGTAAGAGACGTTAGAGCTCAGCTTCCTGGTGGTGGCATTAAAACTCGAGCTCGACGATGTCGATGTGATCGGCACGTAGTTATTGGTTGTAAACGTGGCGGTCGCTGCATTCACCGACGCCGAGAAACGACCGGTTCCTTTTGTTTGTGGCGAGTGACTCCACGTTATCCTGAAGTCTTTCGTGCGGCTGTTATCTTCAACATTCTGGGTAAGCCTGTTGTTTGTATAGTTGAAAGACAAGTTTCCCTGGTAGGCGTATCTTTTTTTATAGATAGAGTTGATCGCCAATGCGCTGGAACCCTTCGAATAAAGATCGGCAGTGATACCGAGCTTTATGAAATCGCTGATGTCGAAATAATAACCTCCGTTCTTCAGGAAGAAACCACGGGTTTTTTCTTCACCGTATGTTGGCATAAGAATACCGCTTTGACTTTTCCGTTGCTGAGGGAAGATGCCGAACGCAAAACCGAGTGGCGTTGGAACGTCCATGAATTCCATATAAAAAGGACCGGACACGATCTTATCGCCTGGAATAGCTTTCGATTTCCTTGAGATGATACGGAAGTGAGGATGTGCAAGATCGCAGGTGGTGTATGCGTTATTGATACTGAACAGCTCGTTCTTATTATTCTTATAGACCCGGTCTCCGTGAATGAAACCTTCGCCTTGTTTGGTAACGACCTCGGAGATCTTGGCTCGTTTCGTTTTGAAGTTGTAGATCATGTCGGCGGTCTCGTAAGTCTGTCCGCCATCTTTAAATATGGGAAACCCAACACGACGCCCAAGGGAGTCGAGAGAGCCGTTAGCGGTGATGGTGGATGTATTGTAGTCGATCACGATCTCGTCGGCCTCAAGCTCGATGCTGCCATAGCGGATCTTCGCATTACCGTAGAGCTTTATGATCTTCTTCTGCATGTTTGAGTTGATCGAATCGCGGGCAGAATAAAAGATAGTTGTCTCGATATCCTTCTTCGGCGGAGCCTTGGTAGAGTCGGCCGCGGTATTCAGGGTATCATTTTTGATTTGAGTGGAGTCGGAAAGAGGAGGACGGATCGAGTCGGGCCGGGCGGGCAGCTGTCCGCTGGGTGGCCTGACGGGTTTCTCCACCTGTGCGTAAGCCCCAACCGACGATAGAAAAGAACAAACAACCGTAAAAATGAGAAGGTTAGAGAACTTCACGACTTCTGAATTGATACTCAGCTGTTTATCATTTTGTGAAAAATTCACAATTTTGCACGAAGGTATTGCAAATACTTCACACATCGCCAAGCCAGTGGGTTATATAGGGATTCGGCCGCGCCCGATTTTTGCGGGGTTCATAACGATAGCAATAACCTTGCTAAGTTTTTCGTCGCTCGCCCAGACTGCTGGTAACAAGCTGGATGTTGTTGTTATAGATGCCGGTCACGGCGGCAAAGATCCCGGAACCCGGGGTGCATACACCAAGGAAAAAGACATCGCCCTCAAGGTGTCGCTAAAGCTCGGAGCCCTTATAGAACAGAACATGAAGGACATTAAAGTCCTGTATACCAGGAGTAAAGATGTATTTGTCGACCTGGACAAGAGGGCGAAGTTCGCCAACGATAACCACGCCGACGTGTTTATAGTGATCCATGTGAACTCTCTCCCGGAAGCGACGCCTGAAACCCGGAAGCAGTCGATCATGGGAACGGAAACTTATGTAATGGGTCTTCATAAGAGCGATGCAAACTTCGAAGTTGCCAAGCGCGAGAACTCGGTTATCTTTTCGGAGGAGAACTACCAGGACAAATACGAGGGCTTCGACCCGAACTCGCCGGAGTCATATATACTCATCAACCTCAACCAGTCGGCCAACCAGGAGAGCAGTCTCTTGCTTGCCAGCAAGATAGAGTCGCAACTAAAGACGAAGGCGGGCCGTAAAAGCAAGGGCGTGAAGCAGGCGGGATTCCTCGTGTTGTGGCAGACAACGATGCCCAGTGTCTATTGTGAGATCGGATATCTTTCGAATACCAAAGAGGAAAAAGAGCTGAACGATCCGAAAGTACAGGACAATATAGCCTCGGCAATCTATCGCGCCCTCAAAGAGTACAAAGCGCAAGTAGAATTAATAAATTAGCGTCGTGAATAAAGAATTTAAGGTAGGTCTGTTTGTTGCCCTGGCTCTCGTACTCCTGTATTTCGGGTTGGATTTCCTGAAAGGCCGCGACTTCTTCGAAACGACTCATAAATACTATGCGATCTACGACAACGTAGACCAGTTGCAAAAAGCAAACCCGGTTCTTGTGAACGGTTATGCCGTTGGACGCGTCAGCAATATCCGCATCATGCAGGAACGTCAGAACAAAGTGCTCGTGGAGCTCGACATCGATTCGGATATCGTTCTTGGCGATTCAACCAAGGCTATTCTCGACAGCGACTTCCTCGGCACGAAATCTATTCTGCTTAGCATAGGCACCGTTACAATACAAAAACAGCCGAAGGATACCATCATTGCCGAAGTTGCGAAGAGCCTCCTGCAAAGTCTCTCGGCCACTGCAGAACCAGTTGCCGATAACCTTCAGACTACGATCCGTAAACTGAATACTGTTCTCGATAACCTCGCCAAGAACACCGCGTCGCTCGATACGCTCTTTCGCGGTTTGAAAAATACACCCGGCCATCTGAACCGAACACTTTCAAAATCTTCCGAGAAGCTCGACGAGCTCACGCTGACCATAAAGACAACAACCGAACATCTTAACCAGACCCTGGTCGATCTGAGGCCAACTGTCAAAAACTTCCATGCATTCTCGGATTCATTGAAGAGAATGGAGTTGAATAAGACACTGAGTAAGACGCAGCAGACGATGACGAAGCTGAATGAAACACTTACCAAACTGAACAAGGGTGACAACACGGCGAGCAAGCTGCTTACCGAAGACTCACTTTATGTGAACCTCAACAAGCTGTTGCAAAGTCTCGACACACTCGCGAAGAATTTCAATGATAACCCCAATCATTTTCTTGCTCCTCTGGGTAAATCGAAAAAGAAGATAGATCGCGACAGGAAGGCCGCGGCCGCAAAGAAAAATTAAGATTTAAGATTTATGATTTAAGAATTAAGATCTGCCGGCAGCATAAATCTTAAATCATAAATCTTAATTCATAAATTTCCTTCATGGACTTAGAATTCAATAAAAACGACGACAAGTTCCGTCAGCTTACTTCTGCGCTAAAGACGAAGTCCAGGAAGACTATGCTCGGCGGCGGCGACAAGAAGATCGAAGAGCAACATCAGAAAGGTAAACTTACGGCCCGGGAGCGCATCGAGTTCCTTATGGACAAGGACTCTCGTTTCCTGGAGGTCGGCTTGTTCGCGGGCGATGGCATGTATGCAGAGCAGGGCGGATGTCCTTCGGGCGGCGTTGTAGCAGGGATCGGCTATGTGAACGGGCGCCAGTGTGTGATCGTTGCCAACGATGCTACCGTTAAGGCGGGCGCATGGTTTCCAATCACTGCAAAGAAAAATCTTCGTGCACAGGAGATCGCGATGGAGAACCGGCTGCCGATCATTTACCTGGTCGATAGTGCCGGCGTATTCCTGCCGATGCAGGACGAGATCTTTCCCGACAAGGAGCATTTCGGTCGGCAGTTCCGGAACAATGCAAAGATGTCGGCAATGGGTATTGTGCAGATCGCTGCCATCATGGGTAGTTGCGTAGCAGGTGGTGCTTATTTACCGATCATGTCAGACGAAGCAATGATCGTTGATAAAACAGGTTCTATATTCCTGGCAGGATCTTACCTGGTGAAAGCAGCTATCGGTGAAGAGATCGACAACGAAACATTGGGCGGCGCTACAACACACTGCGAGATCTCGGGTGTTACAGACAATAAATTCCCCGACGATCAATCGTGTCTTACCTATATCAGGAACCTGTTCGATAAGATCGGCAAACATCAATCAGCAGGCTTCGACAGGATAGAAGCGTTGCCACCAAAAGAAAAGGACAGCGACATCTACGGTCTTTTTCCCTTCGACCGGGCGAAGCCTTACGATACTCTTGAGATCATAAAGAGACTCGTCGATGATTCTGCATTTGAAGAATACAAGGCATTGTATGGTAAGACCATTGTTTGCGGTTATGCGCGCATCGAAGGTTGGGCAGTTGGCATCGTGGCGAACCAGCGCAAGGTGGTAAAGACCAAAAAGGGCGAAATGCAGATGGGAGGCGTTATTTATTCGGATTCTGCAGATAAAGCAGCTCGTTTTATCATGAACTGTAACCAAAGGCGTGTACCACTGGTTTTCCTGCAGGATGTGAGCGGATTCATGGTAGGCAGCAAGTCCGAGCACGGTGGAATTATAAAGGACGGGGCCAAGATGGTGAACGCGATGGCGAACTCCACAGTGCCCAAGTTTACGATCATCGTTGGAAATTCTTACGGCGCCGGAAATTATGCTATGTGCGGAAAAGCATACGACCCGCGACTTATCTACGCGTGGCCAACGGCCCAGATTGCCGTGATGAGTGGAGCTTCGGCAGCAAAAACACTGTTGCAGATCCGCGTGGCTTCGCTAAAATCGCAGGGCAAAACGATCACGAAAGAAGAGGAGGATGCTCTTCTGAAGGAGATCACGGATCGATACAACGACCAGCTGAGTCCATATTATGCGGCATCGCGATTGTGGGTAGACGGCGTAATCGATCCGCTCGAAACAAGAAAAGTGATTTCGATGGGAATAGAGGCTGCCGATCACGGGATTGTTGATAAATTTAACGTCGGAGTTATACAAACGTAGATGGAAGAGAAAGAATTGAAGGCCCTTGTGTCGCTGCTAGACGATGATGACAAGCAAGTTGTCACTCATGTCGAAGAAAAGATCCTGTCGCTGGGCACAACCATAATCCCGCACCTCGAAAGAGAGTGGGAGACGACCTTTAATCCTACCGTACAAAAGAGAATTGAAGAGCTCGTTCACACGCTTCAATATGACCTGTTGAAGGAACGCATTCGCTCATGGTATGCTACGCCCGAACAGGATCTCCTCACCGGCATGTGGATCGTGGCAACTTATCAATACCCGGAAATAGAGATCGACAAACTGAGACAAGACCTCGAACAGATCTATTACGAAACATGGCTCGAGTTCAAACCCGACCAGTACCCTTTCGACCAGGTGAAGGTGATCAACGGAGTGTTATTCAATAAGCTGAAGTTCGGCGCCAACACCAAGAATTTCCATTCACCGGGAAATTCGATGATCAACGTTGTGCTCGAGACCCATAAAGGCAACCCAATCACATTGTGCGTGATCTATATGCTCGTTGCACAGAAGCTGAAGTTGCCCGTGCATGGTGTTAACCTTCCGAACCTTTTCATTCTTACTTATAAAGATCAGAACCACACGTTCTATATCAACGCCTTTAATAAGGGTTTGATCTTTTCGAAGCAGGATATTGAGAATTATATCCACGAGTTGCATCTCGTGCCGCAGCCATCCTTCTTCGAACCTTGTACCAATGCCGACATTATTCGCCGCGCGCTAAGGAATTTAATCATGAGCTTCGAGAAGATGGGAGAGCATGCGAAAGCGGAAGAAGTGAAGCTGCTGTTGATTGAAATTTCTGACGGGGGAGATTTAGGGGTTTAGCTCTCACAGATCGCACAGATATCACAGATGAATGCGCTGATCCGTGTGATGTACGATCAGTGCGATCTGTGAGAGATCATTTACTTCTTATCGAACAACCAACAGTTCTTGTATTTGCAACCTTATTCCCGTCAAGAACCTTCTTCAAATAACTTTCTTTCACCCCACTCGACAGTTGCGGATTATCATCGATTGCTCCGCTGTAGATTACAGTCCCGCTCGGATCTAACACAAACACTTCCGGTGATTTCTTCGCGCCGAATGTTTTCATCCACGCCTGGTCTTTGTCGGCCAGGTAAGGAATATCGAAGCCCCATAGATCGTATTTAGCTTTCATTTTTTCCGGAGCTTCCTCAGGTTCGAGGTATGAGTTCACCAAAATGAATTGCACCGAACCGCTATATGCTGTGAACAACGATTTCAGACGTTCAGTATAATACGCATCGTAAGCACACACGTTGCTCGTGAAGAGCAAAACAATATTCTTCGCCCCTTTAAAATCGCGGATAGAAACGGTCTGACCATTCGCAACATTTGTCAATGGCTGATTTTGTGCGAAGACACCTACAGAGACCACTGATATCAATAGAAGAATAATAGTTTTCATGTTAGCGTGTACACCAGTACGTAATCGTCTTTTATGAGATAACCGAGTTTAACCTGGACGTTCTGTTTTATAAAACCTTGCAGTCTTCCTTTCTGTTCAAGCTTGAACGGAGCGACATTCAGTTCGCTGTTGAAATGTAAGCCTCTCTTGCCGTACAGTTTATACATCGCTTCTTTGGCACACCAATAAACACAGTGCTTCACGATATCATCTCCCGCGTCTGCTTCTTCGGTGTCGGAAAGAACTCTCGAAGCGATTCTCAAAAGTTTCTCTTTAGGTTGCTCGATATCGATACCGACGGCAGTTCCATGATGGATCTGTGCAGCCACAAAGGGCGAAGAGTGCGATAATGATATTTCGAAGGGCAGATCTTTCAGGTATGGCTTGCCCTGTTCGTCTTTCCGGAGACCGGAATATTCGCTGCCGATCTTTTCAACCAGTGATTTTATTAGCGCCCGGCCTGCAAGGAACTCGCGGCGCTTCGAAGGAGCGATGATGTCGTCGGGGCAGGACTCCAATGCCGTGAATGCAAGCTCCTCTTCCGTCTCGGTGATCTGCCAAAGCCCCCATGCGCTCGCTTCACCCATCATCTCCGATTTCACCAGGGGCATTGGTATTGTGGTTTAATGATTACAATTTTGGTGAATTTAATGACTTCAATAGAGGTAAGAAAGCTGCAAACGTTAACCGGTCACAGGGATGGTGTGTACACCGTGGTGGCCGGCGACCGGCCGTCGCATTTCCTTTCGGGTGCCGGCGACGGTATGGTTGTATTGTGGGATCTGGAAGCTCCGGAGGAAGGTGAGGTAGTAGCGAAATTGACCAACTCGATCTATGCCATTCATTATATGGAGGCGCTGGTGGTGGGCCATAATTACGATGGCATCCACATTATAGATCTGAAGGAGCGAAAGGAGATTTCGTCACTTAAGACCACCGACGCCGCTATTTTTGATCTCCAGTCGTACGATGGCAGGCTCTTTATTGCTTCCGGCGATGGGGCATTAACCGTTGTGGACGTTTCCATGATGAGTATTATATCGAAGCAGGCCCACTCCCAAAAAAGTGCCCGCACGATAGCCGTGGGGGCCGACATTGCTGTGGGTTATAGCGATAACTACATACGTATTTTCGACCGTGATACCTACACCCTCAAAAAGGAGTGGGTTGCTCATACCAATTCGGTGTTTGCCCTTCGTTATAGTCCCGATGGCCGTTTTCTGCTCAGCGGCTCCCGGGATGCCCGTTTGAAGGCCTGGGATGTCGAGAGTGATTACAGGCTGGCGGAGGAGGTCGTGGCCCACATGTATGCTATTAATTCCCTGAGTTTCAGCCCAAATGGCAAACATTTTGTAACTTGTAGCCTTGATAAGTCGATCAAGCTGTGGGACGCTGATCAACTCAAACTTTTAAAGGTCATCGACAAGGCCAGGCATGCAGGCCACGGAACTTCGGTAAATAAATTGCTCTGGACTGCATACGATGGTCAAGTTGTAAGCGCAAGCGACGATCGGACGATCTCTGTCTGGAAATTTATTTTTTAAACTACAATCGACCCACACATGAAAATCACACCGCTGGAAATCCGCCAGAAAACATTCGAGAGAACCCTCCGTGGTTACGACAAGGATGAAGTCAATGCTTTTTTGCTCACGTTGTCGCAGGAATGGGAACGCATGCAGGACGACGTTAAAGAAATGAAACAAAAGTTCGAGCATGCAGAACGCGAAGTTGTAAAACTTCGTGAAGTCGAGAACACACTGTATCGAACTTTAAAAACGGCCGAAGACACTGGTGCAAGTGTCGTAGACCAGGCAAATAAATCTGCAGCGCTGATATTGCGAGAGTCGCAGCTCAAAGCCGATGCTATGGTGAGCGAAGCGAAAACAAAGGCTCGCAACATCATCGAGGAGGCAGAACTCACGACAAAACAGTTGGTTGAAGAGATGGAAGAGAAGCTGAGAGGCCTTGCCGATCAGTATAAGACCATGGAGCTTCACCGCGATAATCTCCTCGCCGATCTTAAGAGATTTGCAAGCGAGACGATGGACCGTGTCGAACGTCAGAAGATCGCGAAGGAATTCGATCCCGATAAATTCCTTGCCACGGCAAAACGCGAAGCACGTGCTC
Source organism: uncultured Ohtaekwangia sp. (assembly GCA_964490505.1). Lineage (GTDB taxonomy): Bacteria > Bacteroidota > Bacteroidia > Cytophagales > Cyclobacteriaceae > ELB16-189. Next base: position 765,288 of record CAZBCP010000013.1, read on the forward strand.
TTGTTGTGCCCCCCGTTGTGAAAGAAAAGCCGACCGTGAGCGAGAAACCGATCGTGAATGAAAAGCCAGCCGTTGAAGAAAAGATCATCATAAAAGAAAAAGTCCTGGCTGAAGCCGAATTGCCACTCGCAATGCCGTTGGCCATTCCTTCATCTCCAAAAAGTTTCTTCGACGATATCCAATAGAGGTGTCGCGGAGGACACGCAAAGGAGCAGAGGACACTGAGGCTATTGCATTACCTGGCGTACTTTGCTCCTCAGCGTATCCATTGCGTAACTTGCGTTATGATCGGTAAAGTAATTCTCAGTGGTCTCGAGTTTCATGCCTACCACGGCGTTTATCCACACGAGCGGTCTTCGGGAAATAAGTTCGAAGTAGACATTGAAGTCGAAACGCAGTTTGCTGCGTCGGCATTCCACGATGATCTAGCGGGAACGGTCGACTACGAAGACTTGTATGCTCTTGTGAAGTCAGAGATGGAGAAACCTTCGAAGCTGCTGGAGACGGTTGGTCATGCCATAGCAGTGCGCACACTCGAGACGTTTCCGAACGCCATTGCGGTAGCTGTAAATATTTCGAAGTTCAACCCACCGATCGGTGGTGTCTGTAAGAAAGCAACTGTTTCTGTCAGCAGGACCCGACTACGCTAAGCTCCGTCGGGCGTAGCCAGAGAAAGTTAACTGAACGAAAATCCTCGTTCTGTTTCATTTTCAACCCAGTCAACCTGCTTTCCAATGACATACATAGTATGTTTTTTATCGACATATACTGGAATGTCGCTTACTGTGTAAGCCAGGTCTGAATCCTTTTTCTTGTCGAAACCAATGATAAGCTGTGCACCTCCACAACCGTGTCCACCCCGTACGCCGATGCGAAGCCCATATCCTTCCGGGATGTTTTTCGTCTGCATGATCTTTTTTACTTCTTCAGCAGCGCGATCCGAGAGTTTTACCGGTTGTAATTGGTCGAACATAAATTGCGTGAAAATTACTTAATTTTCGATTTAACTTCAGACTTCAAACTTCAGACTTGACCCTGTTATGGATGCTATACTGGATTTCATCAAGATACTCGTTCCCGCTTCTGTCGTTCTCTACGCTGTTTACCTGGTGGTGCGTTCGTTCATCGTCAAAGAGATCGAACTGAAGAAACTCGAAATACGTTCCCGCAGCATCGAAACAGTTTTGCCCGTACGCCTCCAGGCCTACGAAAGAATGACCCTGTTTCTCGAACGTACTTCTCCGCAAAATCTTCTCGTCAGGATCAATCAACCAGGCCTTACAGCCCGTGATTTCCACAAGCTTCTGCTGGAAGAGATCAGGAACGAATACAACCACAATGTGTCGCAGCAGGTTTATATCAGCGAGGAAGTGTGGTCTGTTGTAAAGAATGCAAAAGAAGACCTGATCATTGAGATCAACGAAGCTGCGCAAAGTGTTCCCGCCGACGCGCCGTCTATCGAATTGGCCAAAAGGATCTTCGAAGTCGCACTGTCGAAGAATGTAGATCCGATGGCGCTTGCCCTCAGTGAGCTCAAGAAAGAGATACAGAGAGTTTTCTAAGATTGTCCATTGTTCATTGACCATTGACGATCGATCATTGCATTGATCCAATGAGCCAATGAAATGATCAATGGATAATCGTCAATCGTCAATGAACAATCTTTAGATGATCGCAGTAATCCAAAGAACCCAACATGCCTCAGTGACGATCAACGACGTTATCAGGTCAAAGATCGATCGTGGTCTACTGGTGTTGATCGGTATCGAAGACGCCGACAACGATGAAGACATCACATGGCTCGCATCGAAGATCGTTAACCTCCGGATCTTCAACGACAACGAAGGCGTTATGAACGTGAGTGTGAAAGACGATGGTGGCGATATCATCGTTGTTAGCCAGTTTACCCTCCACGCAAGCACGAAGAAAGGCAATCGTCCCTCATACCTTAAAGCATCCAAGCCCCCCGTTGCTATTCCTCTCTATGAAAAATTTGTAGCAGCGATATCCGCAGAGCTCGGCAAACCAGTTCAGACGGGAGAATTTGGAGCCGACATGAAAGTAGAGTTGCTTAATGATGGACCAGTTACCATTGTGATCGATACGAAGAATAGGGTATAAATGCAGTTCACGCAAAGAGCGCAAAGGGAGTTTTACGCAAAGGCAGGCAAAGGTGATTTGCGTCCTTTGCGTGGCACCTCCTTCGCGTCCTTTGCGTGAACAATTCAGATTATCGCGAGTGAAACAAAGATCATGTTGCAGATCACATAAGCAGTGATCACAACTCTCGCTCCCCTGCGGTTGGTTCTCTCCGCGATCTCCTTCTTACCCATGTCGTATTGTCTCAAGGCGATCGCCGACACAAGCAAGATCCCAAAGATGCCGATGAATGTAAGTGCATGAAGCGTATCTACCAACGTGAACGCAGATGACTCCGGAAGCAGTGAGTCGATAATATATTTATTACCGACGGCTGCAAAAAGACCACCGACAGGCAAACCAAAGCGTGGTTCCATTTCCGAGGGATGTGGTGTGAAGCTTATCGTCGCGATCATAAACGCGATGTACATACCCAGGAAGATCTTGAAGAACAATCCCCATGCGCTTCGCTCCAGACTAATGAACACATCGAACGAGCTGAAGTTTTGATTTTTATTGCTCTGGTCTCCGAAGCCCGTGATGTAGTCGTTACTACTCTCTGCAACTTTGAAATCGGTGATGTTCCAGCCGTCGATCGCTTCTTCGGGGTCGAAGCTGCTTCCTTCCGTATCGGGCACGAAAACGAGACTTCGTTTGTCGAACAGGGTGTTCTCGATATGCATCTTAAGACGTTGCTGGTCGAACGGGAAGTCGTGCACGTTCCAGCTGTTCTTCATGGTGCACTTCATTTTCATGATCACCCACGTTTTACCATCGAGACTATCGTAGATGGCTTCCTGTATTTCGATGTCCTTTGCGTTGGGGAGGTCGAGTTGTTTTGTGAAATCGAATTCGGGGTTGTCGTACACGAACCACATCCAAAACCGGAGCGTGTATTCTTTGTCGCGGAAATTGATGTCGTGGACGCTGATGATATAGACGCCGGCCTTTACCTCATCGGGTTGAGCGAAGCTGAGACTGCTGATGAAGAGGAAAAGGGCGAGGAGAAGGCACTTCATTCCTCAAAAATAGAAAACTTATTTTGCTTCTACCTTCGCCTTCATGTCGCCATCTCCCTTCACATACGTCTCGAGCATGTTGTCCATTTCCCACAGCATGTGCATGATCGATTCTTTAGCACGATAACCATGGCTTTCGTAAGGAAGCAGCACGTAGCGGGCCGTTCCACCGTGGCCTTTGATCGCATTGTAGAAACGCTCGGTCTGTATCGGGAATGTTCCTGAGTTATTATCGGCCTCGCCGTGGATCAATAGTATCGGAGTCTTGATCTTATCGGCAAAAGAGAACGGCGACATGTTGTAGTAAACTTCGGGCGCTTCCCAGTAGGTGCGTTCTTCCTGCTGAAAGCCGAATGGAGTCAAGGTCCTGTTATATGCGCCGCTTCTCGCAATCCCGGCTTTGAAAAGGTTCGAGTGTGCGAGAAGGTTCGCGGTCATGAAGGCGCCATAGCTGTGACCGCCAACGCCAACGCGGTTCGGATCGATATAACCCAGAGATGCTGCATAATCGATCGCAGCCTTCGCACTTCCCACCAGTTGATCTACATAGGTATCGTTGGGTTCTTTGTCGCCCTCACCCACGATCGGTATCGATGTGTTGTCGAGCACCGCATAACCTCTCACGATCCAGAAGAGCGGACTTCCCGAAGCTATCCTCGTGAACGTGTACTGTGAACCTTTTACTTGTCCTGCACTTTCTTTCGATTTGAATTCGACCGGGTATGCCCACAGGAATGCGGGTAAGGGGCCGTCTTCTTTTTTATAACCTGGAGGCAAATACAGGTTTGCCGTGAGATCGACGCCATCGGCGCGTTTGTATTTGAGGATCTGTTTCTTCACGCCACTCAGTTGTGGATAGGGGTGAGGGAAGTTTGTGACCTTGGTCACGTTCTTTGAGCCCGCTGTTCTTATGTAGTAGTTTGGATTTTCTTCAGGAGATTCTCTCGAGGTAAGGAAAGTAACTTTCTTCGGATCGATCACGGTCACCACCGTTTCGTAGTACGGGTTCTCACACTTCCAGAGACGAGTCGTTTTTCCGTTTTGCAGATCGAGCTTGTCGAGGAATGGATGATCTCCTTCCGGCGACGATCCAGTGCCTTTCAAGAATGCCGAGTTATCCGAAGAGATCAACATCACTATTTTGCCCGAAGCATTCTGTGTTGTCAATAGCTCACCCGGATCTTTATAAGCATCTTCATAAGAACCATCGTGTATGGTCTTCGATTGTGTTGGATTTGAGGGATTGAATAATGTTATCCTTTCTCTCCTGTCGTTCCACCACCGATCATAGATAACCGCATTCTTATCATTACCCCAAAGAACACCGGCGTAGCGAAGAGGCAGCTTCGCAAGAACAACAGGTGTTGACGTGAACGGGGCTTTCATTTCATAAACGATGTCGCGAACGTCTGCCTTCGTACGAGGATCGCCACCATCTTGAGCTTCAACCCATGAGACAGTTGCTGGCGCGTCGGCACGCCAGTTATGCAAGCGCTGACCGGTAATGCTGGCGCTGAAACCGACTGGTATGTTATCACCAAGTGGAATGTCAGCCAGCTTCTTCACAACAGTTCCATTGAGGTCAACAACCTGCACCGACTGAGGGAAGAGATTGGAAGGCACGAGATATGAATATGGTCGCGAGATGGTCTTCGTGAGGATCAATGTTCCGTCGGGTGAGGTGCTCTGCTGACTATAAACTGCAGGCTTGCCGATGGCTTTCTCGGTTCCATCTAACGAGACCGACCACAACTGTGAAGTACAATAGTAATCGAACAATGTTTCATCGTAGGGATTCTTGAGGAGGTCCTGGTAGGTTCGCGATGGTGCCTTCTTGCCGAGGTTCTCTTCAATTACTGGTCCTTCGGGAACTCGCGATTTTATTGGAAGGGTCTTTCCATTCGTTGCAGTGCTGAGGAATATAACGGTGTATGAATTATTGAGCCACGACACAGGGTTGGCGAGCGTGGCATTAACTTTTTTATCTGTCAGTTTCTTTGCGCTGAACGATGCGAGATCGATCAACCATAACTCGATCTTATCGGGATACGTCTGGAGGAACGTAGCTTTTTTGTTGTCGGGTGAAAACTGGAGATTCGTGAGCTGCAGCTCCGAAGGAAGATTGGCGATAGTATATTCTTTAAGGTCTTTAAGATTCTTGACCTTAATGCCGGTTATGTATTGAAGGCGTGTCGGTCCGAAATTATCGGGATTGATCCGTTGCCCCGCAATGCGCAGCTCAGGACGCGACAACTCTTCGATCGACGGGTAGTCGGACTGCTCCAGCATAAACATCCAGGTCTTGTCCGGCGAAAGAGTGACTACCGGGGTGAGGGGCGCTTCGACCAGCTTTGCAATTTCTTCGGGCGGACGTTGATACCCGTTTTGCGCGAAAGCTTTGTGAACCGACAGGTGGGTAGCGATGACGGCAATGAAACAGCCAAAGACAAGGAGCAGGTTCTTCATAGGTTGATTTTTTGACCGCCAGAAAATTGATCAAAAACCGCGTGAAATTTCTCCGTATTTTTCGGGCGAAATAAAACGATTATGTACGGCACAATCCTGTTACTGCATTCACTGGTTCGCTATTTTGTATTGATCCTCCTCATTGTGCTGATTGTTAAATCGCTGATGGGATGGCAAAGCAAATCGGAATTCACTGGAGGCGACAATAAGATCAGTCTCTTCACGCTGATCTTCACGCACGTACAATTTCTCCTGGGATTGATCCTTTATTTCGTTAGTCCCTTTGTGGTGTTTGGCGGCGAAAGGGATCGTACGCAGAGCTATTGGACCTTCGAGCATATTTCCATGATGCTGATCGCTGTCGTACTGATCACTGTGGGACGCAGCACAATGAAGAAATTGGCCGATGGACCGTCGAAGCATAAGAGGCTTTTTATTTTTAATACCATTGCGTTGATCATTATTCTCGCGGGTATTGCTGCGGCGAAGCGAGGATTTTTCGGACTCCCGATTTAGAAGTATCTTCGCTCTTCATTATACCCCATTCCCTGATGAAGAGGATAGCACTTGTTGTCTGTATTCTGGCTTTACAATCTAACAGTCTTTTCTCACAGGTATCTCAACGCTACGAGCTCGTGAAGCTCGGCAAGAACGTAAACACGGCGAACCACGAAGCGGCGCCCGTCGTCTCACCCGACGGCAAAGACCTTTATTATTTTGTCGCCATGCCCGACGGCACCCAGGAAGTCTGGGTGACACACAAAGACGACAAGGGCGTGTCTACCGGACAGGCAGGCTGGTCCGATGGAAAGAAACTCGACTCAAGGATCAATCATAGCAAGGCAAACCAGGTATTCACCGTTTTTCCCGACGGCTCAATCCTGATACGTGGTGGCCGCGGCAAAGACGAGATCGGATTCTCGATCGTCTCAAGCGGCGGAAGCCTCACAGAATTGAAAGTGACGGACTTCAAAGACATGATGCGCGGCAAGTTCTACGGCGCTACGATGTCGTCCGACAAAAAGCATCTCATTATGTACTTCTCGGAAGCTCCGCAGAGTCCAAGAAGCGATCTTTATGTCAGTCATCTTCAGAATGACGGCAGCTACACGAAACCAGTAAAGCTTAAGATCACCGACGGCTCTGACGAGTTCGGTCCGTTCCTCAATCCAAACGATAAAACTCTTTACTACGCAAGTGATCGCAGCGATCCGCATAAGCAAGGCGGGGCCGACATCTATCGCTCCGAACGCCTCGATGATACGTGGACCAGTTGGTCGAAGCCTGTGAATCTCAACAAGCCAATTAATACTGCAGCTGCCGATGATTATTATACTGTTGATGCCCAAGGCAACGTTTATACGGCTCGCGCCAATTCGCGTGTCGATGGTGGTAACCTCGACATCTTCATGCTGGTACCGAAGATCGTTAAGATCAATCTGAATGGTATCGTTTACAACGAGAAGACCAAAGCGCCTATCGGTTCGAGCGACGTGAAAGTTACAGTCGACGGAATTGCCCCGATCAGTCTTAAGTCGGCATCGTCGGGTAAGTTCGACACCAGGCTTCCTGAGACGGATAAGTATGTTATCAATGCGTCGGCTTCGGGATATCTTCCCTATAATGAAACGTTTGCGTTGCCCTTGATCAATGCCGATACGACGATCAATGTTGACGTCTATCTCACTCCAATTGCGAAGCCTTTGGTGTTGTCGGGTACCGTTTACAACAAAAAGACCAACAAGCCTATCCCTGCGAAGATCGACATGATCGTAAAGCCCGATCGTCAGAACGTGATACGTGTGGACGCAAATGATGGCAACTACTCGACACAGGTCGGTAAGAAGGGCTGGTATGTTATGACTGCAACAGCGGAAGGATACATTAATGCCACCGATAGTTTAGAGATCGGTACTGAAGGCGACGTCACTCAGTATTCAAAAGACCTTTACTTACAACCGATCGAAGTGGGATTCACCGTTCGTTTGAAGAACATCTATTTCGACAACGACAAGACTACTTTGAAGCCTGAATCATTTGTCGAGCTTGCGAAGGTATTGGACTTCCTTACAACCAATTCGAAGATCACCATCGAGATCTCTGGCCATACCGATAGCAATGGATCCGATGCCCATAATGAAACTCTTTCTCAAGGACGTTCCGAAGCGGTTGTCGAATGGCTGATCAGCCAGGGCATCGATGTTTCGAGACTTACTGCGAAAGGATACGGCGAAACAAAACCTATCGACACCAACGCAACCAAAGAAGGCCAGGCCAACAACCGCCGTGTCGAATTTACTGTGTTAACGACTGACTAGTTATTGCTTATGAGACTGCTTGTTCTGTTTCTGTTTACTACTACCGCTATTTATGCGGCCGATACTACCCGCTACGAAGTTATTTCGTCGGGGAAGATCACGGGCAAGCACTTGCGATGGTCGAACGAAGCTGGACATGTTGCATATCACTACGAATTCAATGACCGCGGACGAGGCCCACGCATCGTCGTCGAGATCAGAACAACAGGCGATGGTACTATCGTTTCAAGAACAGCGAAAGGATACGACTACTTCAAGGCACCCGTCGAAGAAACATATACAAACTCCAACGGTGTTGCGCAGTGGAAGAATCATATCGAAGACGATAAGAAAGAAAATGACGGCAAAATTCTCTACTCGCCACTGAACAGTGTCCCTGCAGAGATCGAACTTACGCTGAAAGCTTTATTGAAAGCGCCCGGTCACCAGCTCGACGTTGTGCCCTCGGGTAAATTGAAGGCAACTCATATCAAGAACCATGTTACAAAACTCGACGGGCTTCCTATAGAGCTCGAGTTGTATTCATTTTCCGGCTCCGGCGGTCCTCCCAGTTATTTATGGTTCACGCCGCGAAAAGAATTCTTCGCAACAATATCTGGCTGGTCGAGCACGATCCTCGAAGGTCACGCGGACCTTATTGCCGAATTGAAGTCGTTGCAAGACGAGCTTGAAGAAGAGTACTTCTATCAGCAAGCAAAGAAACTCACTGAAATCCCGACCGAACCCGTAGCGATCAAGAATGTTAATGTACTCGATGTGGCAGCCGGCAAGATCATCACAGGTCAGACAGTTCTCATCGAGAAAGGAAAGATCTCAATGATCGGTAAAGTGAAAAAGATCAAAGTTCCGGCAACCGCGATCGTCATCGATGGAGCAAATAAAACACTGATGCCTGGTCTTTGGGACAATCACGTTCACTACGACATCAGCCAGGGTTTATATCATCTCGCGGCGGGCGTTACCAATGTGAAGGATATGGGCAACTCCCTCGACCTCCCGGAAACCAAAAAGCAGGTGGACGAAGGTTCGTTGCTTGGTCCTGAGATATCGGTGATGTCCGGCTTTGTTGACTTCGCCGGTCCTTTTGCAGGACCAACCGGCAAAATTGTGAACACACTCGATGAAGGTCTCGCCGCCATAGATTTTTATGCAGGAAAAGGATATCAGCAGGTAAAACTATACAGCTCCATACCGGTCGATTGGGTAAAGCCACTCTGTGACCGCGCTCATCAAAAGAACCTGAAAGTTGTAGGACACATTCCTTCCTTCATGACCGCAACGAGAGCGGTGAACGATGGATACGATCAGATCATTCACGTGAACATGGTGATGTTGAACTTCCTGGGCGACACACTCGACACGCGTTCGATGGGAAGATTTATTAAAGTGGCTGAACGTGCCGGGCGCATCGACGTGGATGGGCCGGAAGCAAAACAGTTTGCATCCCTTCTCAAAGAAAAGAACATCGTTGTGGATCCGACGATCGGTGTATTCGAGCAGATGTTTGTGAACAAGCCAGGTAAGCTCGCGAATGGTTACAGTTCTATCATCGGGATGTTTCCTGCGGAGTTCAAAAGATCGTTCTACTATGGCGGACTTCCGACCATGAAGGGCCACGAGGCTGAATACCAGGCTTCGCTCGACAAGATGATGAAGATGTTGAAGCTGTTACACACAACGGGTATCACCATCGTTCCTGGCACCGATGATTTTCCTGGGTTCGCGTTGCATCGCGAGCTCGAGCTTTATTCGCAGGCGGGTATCCCGAACGCCGACATTCTTAGATCGGCGACCATCACATCGGCGAAGGTGGCTGGTAAAGACAAGGAAGTCGGGACTGTAGAGATCGGTAAGACTGCCAACCTCATTTTGATTGATGGTGATCCACTCAAGAACATTAGTGATGTACGTAAGGTGGAACTCACTATAAAGAATGGGAATATATATGAGCCAAAGGCAATGTATAGCTCGTATGGCTTCGGGTTTTGGAAATAACTGGGTGCGAGGTGCGAGGTGCTGGGTGCCCATAGCCCAAGGATTGCGATCATTGTACACCGTGGAGAAATCTTATCGCGTCACGAACCTTCGAAACACTTTGATTTCTCCATGGTCTGTAATTTGTCGCAAATTAACTGTCGCCGTCACCCCGCACCTAGCACCCAGCACCTGGTATTCCGAAGAAATTTCTTTTTATGCTGCCGTAACATCCCTTCGGTAGCGCCGTCTTGTCTCTGTAAACGATGAATTTCGAGATGTTCGAAAGCCGGGTCCTTCCAGTGAAAAACAAGCTTTTTCGCTTTGCTTTTCGGCTTTTGGGAAGCTCCGAAGAGGCAAAAGACGTCGTGCAGGAAGTGTTCATCAAGGTCTGGAACGGTCGCGACCAAATGGAGTCGATCGACAATATGGAGGCCTGGTGTATGCGGATCACACGAAATCTTTCGCTCGACAAGATCAGGTCGAGGCAACGAAAAGCGACCGACCCGATAGAAGGAAACTTCGATATTCAAAACGATACGCGAACGCCCTATGAAGCAGCCGAAAACAACGAAAACATGCAGCGAATAAATCAACTGATCGCGTCGCTGCCTGAAAAACAACGGCAGGTCATGCACCTTCGCGATATCGAAGGATATAGTTATAACGAGATCTGTGAAATACTCGAGCTCGATATGAACCAGGTGAAGGTAAACCTGTTCAGGGCCCGAAATGCGGTGAGAGAAAAATTTGTAAAGATCAATGCCTATGGACTCTAAGGAAATAGGACAGTTGCTGGAAAAGTATTGGAACTGCGAGACATCTCTCGAAGACGAACAAGTATTGCGCAATTATTTCAACGGGCCCAATGTTCCCGATCAATTGAAAGATGCTGCCGAGCTGTTCCGGTTCTTCGAAGCCGAACGCAAACGTGCTCTCGACAGCAACTTCGAAAATGAAGTCATGCGATCGGTGAAAAAGACCGAACGCAAGGCTAAAGTTGTGAGCATGGTTCGATGGACACAGGTTGCGAGGATCGCAGCCGGTATCTTCGTAATGGTCGCAGCCACCTACTTCGTTCGCAACGAGGTAATGAAATCGAGAGAACAGGCACAGGTTGTAGATACGTTCTCGGATCCAAAAGAAGCACTGGAAGAAACCAAGAAGGCCTTGATGATGATCTCAAAAAGCTTCGGTAAAGCAAAGGAAGGAGCCGGAAAGATCAACATGTTCAACGAGGCAGAACAGAAAATAAAAGCCAAGGACGACGATAAGTCCGAAGAAAAAACAAGCATTTAAAAACTTTAAATAGAAAAGAGTTATGAAAACGTTAGTAGTTGGGATGGCGATGATGTTGACTTCGATAGCTGCATTCTCACAGGACAATGCCATCGCAAAATTCTTTACAAAATACCAGGACGACGAAACGTTCAGCCAGGTCACCATCAGCAGCAAAATGTTCAGCCTGCTTACCGACATGCAAGTCGATAAACCTGAAGACCAGGAAGTGATCAATGCCATCAGCAAGCTGAAGGGACTTCGCATCCTTGCAAAAGACAATGCCCGCGACGGACGCAGCCTCTACAAAGAAGCACTCGGTCTTCTTCCTGCGAAGGACTACGAGGAGCTGATGTCGGTCCGCGACGACGACAAGGATATGAAGTTCTTCATCCGCGGCGGCGCAACACCCAGCAAGATTGCCGAGCTCGTGATGGTAATGGGTGGCAACGACGACTTCATGGTGTTGTCTCTCTTTGGCGACATCGACCTCAAGCAGATTGGCAAGATCGGCAGCAAGATGGATATCGATGGACTCGATCACCTGAAAGAGATCCACGAAAAGAAAGAAGATAAAAAGAAGAACTAATCGATAAGTATGAAACAACTGTTTCTTACAGCGATCATAGCGTGTGTGCTTCAAACGGCACACGCGCAAACCAAGACCACTGAGCTCCTCGACGAAAAACACGACGGCACATCCTTGTATTTTTACAAGAATACCCTTCGCATGCTGAATCAGAAAGAGGACAAAGATTTCGATGAGATGATCAAAGACATCGAAAAGATCCGCTTCGTAATGATCGATCGCCAGGTGGAGAAGTTCTCGAACGCCGACTACATAAAGCTGAAGCAAGACTACACCAAAAAGGAATCGTACGAAGAGATCATGAACGGTAGATTAGAGGGAAGAAATCTCAACGTCTACATCCGTGAATCTGGTGGAAAGGTCAAGGGCACTATTATTATGGCAGCCGATTCGAGCAATCTCTATGTGCTCGACATACTCGGAAAGATCGCGCTGGAAAAGGCCAGCTCTCTTTTCAAGATGATCGACGAGAACTCCGACATCGCGAAAAAGATCAAGAATGCGCATATCGACTAATTCATTGATCATTATCAATTAACCAATATCCATTCATCATTTGGAGACGGTACTCTCAACTAAAGGGCTCACAAAAAACTTTGGAGCCCTTCGCGCTGTAAACCAGTTGAACCTCGAAGTGCAGGCTGGGCAGGTCTTTGGGATGTTAGGTCCCAACGGCTCCGGAAAAACTACGACGCTCGGCATGCTCATGGGTGTTGTGAATCCAACCGGTGGCAGCTTCACCTGGTTTGGACAAGAACCAACCAACGTGGTAAGAAAGAATATCGGTGCCGTTCTCGAACATCCGATCTTTTATCCATACATGTCGGGCCAGTTGAACCTCGAAGTAAATGCCATGATAAAAGGTGCTTCGAAGGAGTCGATAGCCAAGGTGCTCGACCTTGTTGGACTCACCGAACGCCGCAACGACAAATACAGAACTTATTCCCTGGGTATGAAGCAGCGCCTCGCGATCGGGTCAGCGTTGCTCAACGATCCCCAGGTGCTGATCCTCGATGAGCCTACCAACGGCCTCGACCCGATGGGAATTGCCGAGATCAGGGACATCATTAAAAGAATTGCGGCCGACAATAAGACCATCATCCTCGCGAGCCACTTGCTTGACGAAGTTCAGCGCGTGTGTACGCACTTTGCAGTGCTTCGAAAAGGGTCGTTGGTACACTCAGGTCCGATCGGCGATGTAGGTCGTGGAGAGGAAACCGTGGAGGTTATTGCGTTCCATGATGATCTCAACCACATACTGATGCAGTTCGAAGGCACGATGTCGGTACAGCGGACCAACGGACCTTTCGAAGTAAAAATGAGAGAGGGCTTTGGCGCAGGCGATCTCAATAAATTCCTTTTTGAAAAAGGAATAGTTGTCTCGCACCTTCTAACGCAAAAGAAGAGCCTTGAAAAACAATTTTTGGAAATCCTTGCCGAATCAAAGTAGTATGCTGCATTTATTAAAAATAGATCTCGCGAAGCTTACCAACTACAGGACGTTCTGGGTTGTATGTGGCATTTATTTTATCACGCTCACCTTCGTAACGGCGAGTGGGATGGAGGTTGTAAAATTCCTCGCAGACAAAGTAGACGATTTCGGTGGCGACATCAACATCAGCCGAATACCGCTCTACCATTTTCCAGATGTATGGCAGAATCTCATTTGGATCGCCGGCTTCTTCAAGTTCGTTCTTGGTGTAATGGTCATCATCTCGATCACCAACGAATTTGCATATAGGACCGTAAGACAGAATGTGATCGATGGACTTAGCCGCTGGGAATTCTTGAAGTCGAAGATCCTGACGAATGCGGTGTTAGCTGCTACCAGCACGGTCCTGCTGTTTGTAATTGCATTGATTACTGGATTGATCTATTCGCCGGAAGTCCGTTTCACAGAGCTTATTGATGACATTGAATTTTTCCCGGCCTATTTCCTGCAGTTGTTCGGATATCTTTCTTTCGCTTTGTTACTGGGTGTGTTCATTAACCGTTCGGGTCTAACGATCATTGTTTTGATGGTTGCGAGAGGACTGGAACTTTTTATTATCCACAAGATCGTTGACGTGGATATGCTTACGAAGTTCTTTCCTTTGGAGTCGATGGAGTCGTTGATCACACTTCCCTTCCAACGCTATGTGTTCCTGGAAGTGCTCGACCACCCGCTTGTCCTCAACGTGTTAATTGCCGCGTTTTGGACGGTCATGTTCAATTATTTCGCCTTTCTGAAGCTCAAGAAGTCAGATATTTAGTGATAAATTGGGTGACTAAACCAGTCACCATGAGTAACTATTCACGTCGCGAATTTCTCACGAAAGCAACTGCCGGAGCTGCGCTGCTTTCAACATTACCAAATGTTACTTCGTTAGCAAAGCCATACCAGGGCAAAAAGCTTCGCGTTGCGCTGGTCGGTCTTGGTTATTATGCTGAGTTCAGATTGGCTCCCGGCCTTGCGGAGTCGAAGTATTGCGAACTCGCTGGTATCGTTACCGGTACTCCCGCCAAAGCGGAAAAATGGAAAGCCAAATACAACATCCCCGATAAGAATATTTACAACTACGAGAACTTCGACAAGATCGCCGATAATAAAGATATCGATATGATCTATGTGGTTACTCCTAACTCTATGCACAAGGATCTCGTGATCCGTGGAGCAAAAGCCGGGAAGCATTGCATCACCGAGAAGCCGATGGCGCTCAATGCAAAGGAAGCACAAGAGATGATCGATGCATGTAAGAAGGCAAACGTGAGATTGTTCGTTGGTTACAGACTTCACTTCGAGCCGTTCAATCTTGCTGTTCGTGCATTCGCTGCGGATAAAGCTAATGGTAAGATCAAAGTGATCGAGACTTCCGATGGCTTCAAGATCGGCGACCCTACTCAATGGCGATTAAAGAAAGCGCTCGCCGGCGGCGGTGCAATGTACGATGTGGGCATCTATGCAATACAGGGCGCTCGGTACGGTTGTGGAGAAGATCCTATCGCCGTAACAGCACAGGAGTACAAAACAGATCCCGTTAAGTTCAAAGAAGTGGACGAGACGATATTCTGGCAAATGGAATTTCCTAGCGGCATCGTTTCAAATCACGTTACGTCGTACGCCAGCGGCACCGAAAGACTTTATGTTTCTGCCGAAAACGGGTGGATCGAATTACGACCGGCTTATGGCTACGGTCCGCTTGCTGGTAAGACTAATAAAGGCCCGCTTGAACTCCCGCAAACCAATCACCAGGCTTTGCAGTTCGATGGTATGGGTCAGGCCCTGATCGAAAACAAACCTTGCACGGCGAGTGGCGAAGAAGGGTTGAAAGATATGAAGATCATCGACGCCATCTATCGTGCGATAGCATCAGGTAAAAAAGAGAAGATCGTCTGATAAGACCTTTGTGCGGGGGCCGGGGATTTTGATGATGGCGTTCGGCGCGCTGGATCTGTTCGCTTTTTACAGAAGTTTTCCGGTGCTCATGCGAATATTCGAGAGCTATTCGTCGCACATCTTTCAGGTACTTACTATCCTTTTGATCATTTCATTGCTCGTATCCGGTCCACTTTACCTTATCGGTAACAGGATCGGATACATCGTTTATTACTTTCAGTTTCCGCTACGGCTGGCGTTCCTTACGGCCCTTACCTTCGGGTTCATCTTAAAGGTCTTTAATCTGCAGGTCGGGACATTTGGATACGGGATGCTCATAGCCTCCGTAATTGGCCTGGAGGCTGTAAGATTGATGCTCACAATACAGAAAAACAAGGTCCTCAATTAGGGCGGTTTTCATAAATTTGCCCACCTTTAACTCCTTCGATGAAGAGACTCCTCCGGCACCGCTTTGGGCTGATCGCACTGCTCTCGCTGATACTTGTCTTCATATCATTTGTTACCAGGACTGTATTATTGATCCAATATATCGACCGGGTGGATTGGTATATGATACCCGTGATATACCTCATGGGCTTGTTCTTCGACCTGGTGAACAGTTGTTACGTGGTCATTCCCCTTACGTTGTACGTATGGCTTGTGCCCGACAGGATCTTCATTAAAGGATGGCATCGGTTCATACTCTACGGCATCTTCGTGTTCTTCACTTACTCCCTCATTTTTAATGGTGTTAGTGAATGGTTGTTTTGGGATGAATTCAATTCGCGATACAATTTTATCGCTGTCGATTACCTGATCTATACAACAGAAGTGCTCGGCAACATACAACAGTCGTATCCAGTAGGTTGGATCATTGCGATAGTTGCTGTTCTCACATTTGTTTGGGTATACCTGATGCGATCGTGGATCCGCAGGACCGCCGCAAGCTCGATGCTGATCGGTGAAAGAACCAAATGGGCCGTGGTAATACTCAGTCTTCCTGTGCTGATGTTCTTAGTTGTAAAGAATACATGGCATAACGTGAGCAGCAATCCGTATGTGAATGAGCTTGCGGGTAATGGATTGTATGAATTGTTTGCTGCCTACAGGAACAACGAACTCGACTACGATAGATTCTACAATCGCATCGAAGACAAGCAGGCTTTCGAAATTGTGAGAAAGCAACTGAAGACTCCCGAAGCAGAGTATGTCAACAGCGATCCATACAGCATCGAAAGAAAGATCACGAACCCCGGTCCCGAGAAGCAGCTCAACGTTATCATGGTAAGTGTCGAGAGCCTGAGTGCCGATTACCTGGGCATTTTTGGGAATCCCGGCGGGTATACACCAAACCTTGATTCGCTTTCGAAGCATAGTTTGTTGTTCACCAATCTTTATGCTACCGGCACACGTACTGTGCGTGGACTCGAAGCATTATCATTGTGCGTGCCGCCAACACCAGGGCAGTCGATCGTTCGCAGGCCGAAGAACGAAGACCTGTTTACTATTGGGTCTGTGTTCGAGAGCAAGGGCTACGATAGTCGTTACATCTACGGAGGTTATGGGTATTTCGATAACATGAATGGTTATTTCTCCGCGAATGGCTATGAGGTTACGGACCGTGATGGATTGAAAGATGAAGAGATCGACTACGAAAATATTTGGGGCGTAGCAGATGAGAATTTGTTTACGCTTGCGCAAAGAGAGATCGATAAGTCGGTAGCGGCAGGCAAGCCCGTGTTTGCCCAGGTTATGACCACTTCGAACCACAGGCCGTTCACGTATCCCGATGGTCGTATCGACATACCATCGCATACTGGAAGAGAGGGAGCGGTGAAGTATACCGATTATGCGATAGGGAGATTTATTCGTGAGTGTTCGAAGAAGCCGTGGTTTGAGAATACGTTGTTTATAATCGTGGCAGATCATTGTTCCGGCAGCGCGGGCACGACCAATCTGCCGGTCGATAAATATCATATTCCAATGATGATCTACTCACCGGCACATGTTCAACCGGGAAGGATGGAGCGAATGATGAGCCAGATCGATATTGGTCCAACCGTTTTTGGGATGCTGAACTTCTCGTACAACAGTAAGTTTTATGGAGTTGATATTTTCAAACTGGAGGAGGGAAGGGAGAGGGCGTTTATAAGCACGTACCAGTTGCTTGGGTTTATCCGGAAGAACGAGTTGGTGATATTAGCTCCGCAGCAAAAGAACGATGCGTTAACGATTGATTGGTCCGACAAGAGCGCGACTCCGTCACAAACAAACCCGGACCTGGTGATGGAGGCGATAGCGTGGTACCAGGCGGCGAGTTATTCGTTTAAGAATGGGTTGATGGGGAGGTGAGGAGGTGAGGAGATGATGAGGTGAAGAGGTGAGGAGGTGAGGAGATGATGAGGTGATGAGGTGAGGAGATGACGAGGTGAGGACGTCGCGAACTGTCATCCCGCCCGGTGCTATGAAATGCAGGTTACGATCGAAGGTGGCGGGATCCCCCTTTTCGAAGCATTACTTCCTTTTCCTACAATCTTCCAACACCTTCTGAGTGATCTCTGCACTAGCCCGTGCGAGGTTCATTTGCTCTTGCGCGATCTCGGCCAGTTTAGCTGCTTCTGCTGCCAATGCGGCATAACATATCCCGACAATAAAAGCATTTAAACAAAATTCAACAACACCTCAAACGGATCTCCTTTCAATCCCAACACTTGCGCGAATGCCGGCTCCGTCTTTATTCCCTTCCTCTTCAACTCCATGATCTTCGTCTTGAAATCCTTGTCTTTTGACGCCAGGATGTTCCACTCGATCACCATGTGACGAAAAGCCTTCTGCTCCGTAACCGGCACAGGCTGTCCTACAATCTCGAATTGGAATTTATCGCGTTCAAAGCTCGCGACCACACTGTCGATGCCACCAAGTTTTTTACGGGAAGGCTCCCGCAAAACCGACTGGAATTTCGAAACATCATTGAACTGACAAATTATATCGATATCGCTGCCGTAAGTAAAAAGATCGAGTGGTATTGTTCCCACCACCACCGGGTTGAAATCCTTCAAGACGTCCATGATCCCCGACGACACTATCGCGCGATAGCCAGCCTGCTGTATCGCCGAACCTTTCGACAGGTACGTTAGGTCAAAAAAGTCCGGCGTCGACTGGATCATCTTAATCGGTTATTGCCTGGTATGTTAAAACCTTGAACTTGTCGCCCGTGTTGCGATTGCCCCCATACATGTTCGTGTAAATGAGGCCAACCAGCTTTTCCTTCGGATCTGCCCAATACTGGGTATTAAATGCACCGCCCCACTGGAAGGAGCCTATACTGAAGATACTCAAATGGTCGTTCTTTTCCGTCTCCAGGCCAAATCCTAATCCGTGCTGGTTGGTGATCGGGGGCTGAAGTTGCGGTGTCAGCATCAATTCCACCGTTTTGCGGCTTAAAATTCGTACACCGTTGTATTCGCCCTTGTTCAGGAACATTTGCAGGAACTTCGCGTAGTCCTCGACCGTCGAACTCAAGCCCGCCCCACCCGAAAAATACTTTCCATCCAGAGTGGGATAATTCGGATCGACATTGTCGAATATTTTCGTTGTCACTTTAGAGATGGCCTTGTCATCTTTCAATTCATACAAGCTTACAAGCCTGTTGTGTTTTTCTTTTGGCAGATAGAAGTAAGTGTCATTCATGCCGAGCGGCGCGAAGATCTTGGTCTTTAGATATTGATCGAACGACATTCCCGAAAGTACTTCCACGAGATAACCCAACACATCGATACTCAAGCTATAAGTATATGCTTCGCCTGGATTATGCTTGAGGGGAAGGCCTCCAAGTATTTTCATTTTATCGGCAAGGATCATGTTGTCGTTACCGATACCGCTTACAACACCGGCTTTCGCATATATTGCCCTGAACTCCTGGCTGCCAATTCCTGCGTAGTCGATACCGGACGTGTGCGTGAGCAACTGGCGGATCGTGATCTCGCTCTTCGCGGGAGTCGTTGTGTAGGTTGTGTCTTTCCAGTTCAGGTTTACGAGAACCTTCGGGTTCTTGAATTCAGGAATGTATTTAGAGATGGGATCGTCCAGACCGAACTTACCGTCTTCATATAACGTCATTACGGCAAGCGATGTGATCGCTTTACTCTGTGATGCAATACGAAAGATGTTGTCTTTCTTAAGGGCAGTTTTAGTATCGACGTCGGCGTAGCCGTATGCTTTGTGATAAACGATCTTTCCATTCCTGGCTATCAACACAACGGCTCCTGGTATCCATTTATTCGCCATGTGCTCTTCTATCATCTTATCGATTTTCGACAAGCGTGTGGTGGACATGCCCACGTCTTCGGGTTTGCCAGCAGTAAAGGTCTGTGCAAAAACACTGATAGAGATCAGGAAAAGTAAACTTGTAATTATGTGCTTCATGATAGCAATTTTATACAAGTTAGGTTTCCGATCAGAAACAACCAATAGCTACAAACCCTTTACAGACATGCCCCCGTCAACCTGCAGGTTCTGTCCTGTAATGTAGCTGGCATGGTCCATAGCCAGGTATGCGACTGCGCTGGCGACCTCGCTGGGCTGACCGACACGCGCCATGGGTGTGCGTGCGATAATTTTTTCGAGACGATCTTTATTGGTAAGTACCGGCACCGTAAGTGGTGTTGCGATGTACCACGGCGAAACCGTGTTCACACGAATATTCTGGAGTGCCCATTCGCAGGCAAGATGTCGCGACAGCTGAATGATGCCGGCTTTGGTGATGCCGTACGGAGGACCGCTTTGCACATCGAATGTTCCCGCAACTGATGCCATGTTGATGACGCTGGCATTTTGCCCTTTCAATAAAAGTGGATGTGATAAGCGACAGATCTCCATGAGACTAAAAAGATTGATCTCAAAAAGGCGACGATATTCTTCCTCTGTATACTCTATAAATCTCTTCCTCACGTTGGTGCCCACGTTGTTGACGAGTATATCGAGGCGGCCCCAACGAGCGGTAAGCGTATCGATGATCTTCACGCGCGCATCGCCGTCCGATACATCGGCAGCCATCCCATCGACATTACTTCCACGGGTCTGCAAGGTGCCGATGAGATTTTCGACTTCCGGTTGATTACGTGCAACGAGAAAGACCTCGGCGCCAAGCGCTAGAAATTCTTCAACGATAGCAAGCCCGATGCCTTTTGTGCCTCCTGTTACGAGAGCTTTCTTTCCTTTAAGTGACCAATTCATTTTGGGTGATATTTTAAGTCAGGTGATTACGTGAATAAATATACGTCTAAAAGAAAAGTCGTTCGTCTACAATCAGTGACTTAGTCCGAGTATTGACCGTTGGTGTAAGGAAAATTGTACCATTATCCATCAACAAAAACTCTATGAAAACATACCGAAATTATTTCGGGTCGATGCTGATCGTTCTAATTGCCTCTCAAGCCATGGGTCAGGTCGATATAAAAGGCAGGGACCCACAGACAGTCGGAATATTTCTTTATGACGGTATTGAGCTGCTGGATTTTTCTGGTCCGGGAGAGGTGCTGGCCGGCGCCGGGTTCCAGGTATTCACGGTCTCGATCAACGGAGATAAGATCTTGTCGCAGGATTTCCTGAAGGTTCTTCCCGATTATTCCATCGCGAACGCGCCGATCCCCGACATTGCTGTGTTCCCTGGCGGTGGTCCCGGTGAGCTTGTCAAGAATGAGACGGTCCTTAATTGGATCTCGAAGATCGATTCATCTGGCTCGCTGATCATGTCGGTTTGCAACGGCGCTTCTTTCCTGGCTCGCGCCAACATACTCGACAGATATAGCAAGGTGACGACCCATCACAATGCCATAAAAAATCTGCAGGCGAGATTAAAGAACACGACCGTGCTTTCCGACACCAGGTTCGTCGATAACGGCGATGTTATCACAACGGCCGGAATCTCCGCTGGTATCGACGGCGCGCTTCATCTCGTTTCGAGGATACGTGGCTTCGAGGCGGCTTCGCAAGTGGCAACCATCATGGAATACGATCGCTGGAACTCCGAGAGCGGATTGATCGAGTATCACAATCGGTATCTCGAAGCTTTGGCGGGATCGAAACATGGAGCAATAGTACCCACACCGCTTCGTGAGGAGATCCCTTTTCTCGGCGAGTTCATCAATCTCGCCGAATCACTCCGCGCTCATGGCGAGTTCAGTAAATCGGAGCGGGTGATCAACAGCGGACTGAAATTTTATCCGGGTTCGGAACTTCTTTATGCAGCCCTCCGAAAAGTATACAATGCACAAAAGAAACCGGTACCTGTCGAATCGCGCTATCTCGTTGATCTTATCGAGAACGGGGAATTTGATAAAGCATTCGCAACTTATCAAACATCAAAGCAACAGTTTCCGACATGGACGATCCTCGAAGAGCGGCCATTGGTGGAATTATTTGGTGTTCTTCGCGCGAGGAAAGACTATAGTCTCCTGTCGAAGGTCGTAAAAATGTGTTTATCCGAATCTCCCGAATCACTCCAGTGGAATTTCGATATGGCCGAAACTTATTCAGCAATGAACGACAAGTCGCTGGCGAAAAAATATTATGCGAAGAGCCTCGAGCTTGCCCCGCAAAATATTCTTATCAAAGAACGACTGGCACAAGCGAGTAAATAGCACGCTCGTCCTTTGGCGCAGTGACGGACATGATCCAGAAAGCAGGGTCTTCTTTTTTAGCATGTCGGTAAACCACATGTTGTTTGTTATGCCACGCCGTGCGGCATTGATCGTTGCAGAATTTTTTATCAGACCGGCCTGCGAGGCGCTGACCACATTCTGTGCAATGGCGTTGGATGTCGGTACGTATCATAATGACTTCTTTTTTTGATAGCCACTAAAAATAAAGTCGTTTTTATGCCCTCCAACACACGATCAGGAAAACCGAACATCGAAGACGTCAGGTTTAGTATACGAACGACCCGTTTCGTAGACTATCGTTGAAGCATGCTAAGAGGTATCGGCGTATTATTATAACTATGTCTACGTTCCGCTCCACCTACCGCGGCATTCTCCGCAACCAGGGAATTGTCCTCATTAATATTTTCGGATTTGCCGTGGCAATGGCCTGCTGCATCCTCATCTTTTTATATATGGCCGACGAGCATTCGTACGACCGGCATTACAGCCACGCCGATCGCATCGCACGGATCTGCCTCGACCGGGTCTATCCCGAACGCAATGTGTTGTGGGCTTCGATACCTCCTGCGGTGCGCGATGGACTGATCGCAGAATTCCCGGAAGTCGAAGCGGCGACGCGAGTTCGCAAGGAAGAGTTTACTGTGAGCACCGATCGCATCAAAGGCTTCGATGAGCCGGTTATTGCCGTGGATGAGACTTTCTTCGATGTTTTCTCCCATGACTTCATAAGAGGAAATTCAAAGGCCCTTACAAAGCCGGCGTCGGTGGTGATCACCCAACGGATGGCCGAAAAATATTTCGGGAACGAAGACCCGATGGGCGAGAGCATCACCATCGGTGAAGCTGGCCTCTTCAACGTGTCGGGCGTGATCGCCGATCTGCCAACCACGTCACACCTGCATTATGACTTCATCGTCGGTTTTGGATGGGACGATATGACCGACTTCAATGTATGGAACAACAACTTCGGTTACTATACTTATGTGTTGCTCAACGAGCATGCTTCGTTCTCATCACTCGACGAGAAACTTCCTGCTATGTCGAAGAAGTATCTTGCGCAAAGCGAGACCGAAGAGGCTTACAATAAGTGGAGAGCCGAGGGAAATGATTATAGATTTTTTGTGCAGCCCTTGCTCGACATTCATCTTCATTCCAACCTGAAGTTTGAAGCGGAAGTAAATGGCAATGCTACTTACGTAATGATCTTTATGGGCGTGGGATTGCTGATACTCGTGATGGCGATCATCAACTTTGTGAATCTCGCCACGGCCCGTTACTCGGTCCGTGCAAAAGAGGTCGGTATCAGGAAAGTGCTCGGCTCGCTGCGACTTCAGCTGATCATGCAGTTCATGATCGAGTCGCTGATGCTTTGCGCGATAGCTATTGTGTTGTCGATCATTCTCATAGAAGTAACACTTCCCTGGTTGAACACGATGATCGGAAAGGATCTTTGGCTCGACTTTACAAGCCCGGTCGTTATCCCGGCATTGATCATAACGACGATCATTGTTGGAGCTGTCTCGGGTATCTATCCTGCGCTGATGTTGTCGTCGTTCAAGCCATCGGTTGTGCTCAATGCCAATAGTGTTTCGCGGTCGCGATCTGTTTTCAGGAATCGACTTGTTGTGTTCCAGTTTGTGATCTCGTTTTTTCTTGTGTCGGGAACATGGATCGTATTCACGCAATTGAGATACATACAATCCAAAGATCTCGGCATCACAATGGATAATATTTTGGTTGTCGATGATGCGCGTTATGTGTCGAACCGGGAAGCGTTCAAGGCGGAGCTGATGAAAGAAAACGGAGTACTGAGTATTGCGTGCTCCGGCGACATTCCCGGAAGGGCGGAGGGTGCGGCTACGTATCGACCGAAGGGCCTTGGACATGAGCAGGAGCTCAATATGACCATCATGGGGATAGATACCGGGGTGCTGAAGACCTGGGGTCTTGAATTGGTTTCAGGTCGTGACTTCACGGTGAGCGACTTTGCCGATACAAACCGGTATGTGATCCTCAACGAGACCGCTGTGAAACAATTCGGTTGGCCCGATGATCCCATTGGCAAAGAGTTGTTGGATGGACGGAACAGGGTGTTGCATGTTGCTGGTGTCGTGAAAGACTTTCATCTCGAAACACTGAGAAAGGAGATCCGGCCTCTCTTGTTATTGCCGAGCGACCGGTGGGCCAATAAGTTTTCGATACGGTTGGCTGCCGGCGATCCAACTCCGGTTGTAGCAAAAGCAGAGGAGCTTTGGAGGAGTATGGCTGCTAGCGATCGACCTTTTGTTTATTTCTTCCTGGATGATCACTACAACTCTCTTTATCATACCGAGCAAACAACAGGCAAGCTGTTCGTGATACTGACAGTTCTTGCGATCATGATCGCTTCCCTTGGTCTGCTGGGCTTGTCGGCTTTTATGGCCGAGCGGCGAACGAAGGAGATCGGTATACGAAAGGTGATCGGTGCTTCTACGCCCGCGATCATTTGGTTGTTGGTGGAGGATCTTGGGAAGCTGGTGCTGATTGCCATACTGATAGGTATCCCGCTTACTTCTCTGGCGATGACATCGTGGTTGAGCAATTTTGCGTACCGGGTGAATATCTCGTACATCCCCTATGTTGTGGGAGGTGTGTTGTCGTTATTGATCGCTGTCGCAACGGTGGCATATCACGCAACGAAAGCGGCGAATGTAAACCCTGTGAACTCATTGCGGTCGCAATAGTTTTAAATAACTTGATATCGGAACTGAAACACATAGGCACATAGAAGAATTTTAAACCATACCTATGTGCCTATGTGTTTCAAAATGAGATAACCTTGAGCTCCTCTAAAGAACCATTCCACGGGAACTTCTCTTATCACCTGCTGGTGTGGGCGCTGTTGATCATACCCAATGTATTCGGCAGCACTTATATTTTGCGATCTGGAGGCGGGTTTGCAGTCTATATGATGACTATCGTGGTTAGGAACGGAATGCTGCTGACGGTCGTGTATACGAATTTCCTGGTGCTCATACCGAAATTCTTCCGCACCAAACGATTCGTTCTATTCTCATTGTTGTTGTTTGTGTTGATTGCATTGGCTACTGCGGTAAACGTGGTTCTTGATCTCAACAACTACAAGATAATGGGTGTCAAGATAACGACAGGTGACCTGCTGTTCGAGTCGATCTTCTATGTTTTCAACATCTGCAGCTATACACTCACATCGTTCCTTCTTTTTTCTCTGAAGGAAAAACAAGAACAGAAGGATCGCCTCGAGCAGGTTGAGCTTGAGAAGCTTGGCACCGAGATTAAATATTTAAGAGCACAGATCAATCCGCATTTTTTATTCAATACGCTCAACAATCTCTACGGTCTCGCTTTGGAGAGGTCGGAAAAAACTCCGGAGATCATTCTCAAGCTTTCGCGGATCATGGACTATATGCTCTATGAATCCAACGACCTGAAAGTATATCTAAAAAAGGACATCGAAAATATTCAGAATTATATAGACATCGAACGGATCCGACAAGGGAACGATGCCGAAATTTCCCTCGAAATAAAAGGAGAGATCAATGAACAGATGATCGTTCCGCTAACGCTTCTTCCCCTGGTCGAGAATGCATTCAAGCATGGGGTAAATACGATCATCAAAGGCGCCTACATGCACGTTTTGATCCTGGTGAATGGCGACGACCTGGAGATCGATGTGAAAAATAATTTCAAAAAACTCCAGGACGAGACGGAACGGTCCGGGATCGGACTCTCCAACCTCGAAAACCGCCTCGATCTTTTCTATCGCAACAATCATCAAATGAATGTGGATGTTGCGGGCGACGACTATCATGTAAACCTGAAACTCAAGTTGTCATGAGCTTCACCTGCGTGATTGTGGACGACGAGCCTCCTTCGCACCAGGTGTTGAAGAGCCACATTGAGCGTATTCCTAATCTCCAACTGGTTGCGGAGTTTTATAATGCTAACGATGCTTCTGATTATTTTAAAAAGCACTCGGCCGACATACTCCTGCTCGATATTCAAATGCCGGAGGTTACAGGCATCGAGTTCCTGAGATCATTACCCGTTAAACCGATCACGATTTTTTCTACGGCTTATCGCGATTATGCATTCGAAGGGTTTGAGCTTGGTGTGATCGATTATCTCTTGAAACCTGTGAACTTCGAGCGCTTCGAAATGGCAGTGCAACGCGCGATCGATTTCCTGCAGATGAGCCGCCCGGAGAACGCTATCGACATTCATGAGATCCTGATAAAATCAGGTACAAAGAAGATCCTGATTGATTATCGTGAAATTATATATGCCCAGGGTCTCAAAGACTATACAATACTTCATACGTCGGGTAAAAAGTATGTGGTGAAGGGGTCCGTAAAGGCTTTTGAGGAATACCTGCCGTCAGATTTTTTTCTCCGCGTACATAAGTCCTTTATTGTCGCGAAAAGTAAGATAAAACTTGTCTATAGGAATAAGATCGAACTGGAGAACGTGTCTATTCCGATAGGGAGGAGTTATAAAGAGGGGGTCGAGAATTTTTTAACACATAGGAACATAGGCACATAGGGACATAGATCACATTTTTCTATATGTCTATGTGTTTAAAGCCGTCCTCTCTTTAATTCCTCTACAGCATAGTTAGCCGCACGGGCAGTCAACGCCATATAGAGAATAGAAGGACTCTGGTTACCAGTGCTGGTCATCGCTGCGCCGTCGGTAACAAACACATTTTTACAGGCATGCAGCTGGTTCCATTTATTGAGCATCGACGTCTTCGGGTCTTTGCCCATGCGACAGCCGCCCATCTCATGAATATCGAGACCGGGAGCCTGTTTTGAATCATAACCTTCGATGTTCTTGCAACCGGCTTTGTCGAGCATCTCGGTGCTCGATGCGAGAAAGTCTTTTATCATTTTCTCGTCGTTGTCGTCGTAGCCGACGGATGTAACGAGGAGTGGAATTCCCCACTGATCTTTTTTCTCGGTGCTCAATCGCACATGGTTCTTTTCTTTGGGAATTGTCTCGCCCTGCATATACATGTACACTCTCCACGGTCCGGGCGCAGCTTTAATGTTCTTAATGTCGGCGCCGATCGCCGTAGCAAGCTTGGTCTCATCGCCACGCTGGCGATAAGCTCCCATGAACGTTGTGAAACCACCCACATAATCCATGTCGTGCTTATAGAGATTCCGGTAGTTGGCAATGATGGGCTCCGTCGGATTTCTTCCGTAGTAATATTTGTCGTCGAAGCCGGGCATGTCGGCGCCCACGCCTGTTCTGTAATTGTGAAATGCAACGTACTTGCCGAGCAAGCCATTGTCGTTACCGAAGCCATTTGGGAACCTTGAAGACGTTGAATGAAGCAACACCAGCACGCTATTCAGCGCCGAGGCGTTCACAAAAATGATCTTCGCTTTGTATTCGATCTCTTCCTTCGTATTGGCATCGATGACCTTCACACCCGATGCACGGCCCTTCTTGTCGTCGTAAATAATAGAGTGTACTACGGAATGAGGACGTATCGTGAGATTGCCTGTTTTCTCCGCCCAGGGCAATGTTGATGAAACAGAGCTGAAGTAACCGCCGAACGGACATCCGCGCATGCAGAGATTTCTTGCCTGGCACTTTGCACGACCCTGATCTAAATGTATTTGCTGTGGCTCCGTGATGTGCGCCCAACGTGCGTGTACGAGGTGCCGATCTTTATAATTCGCCCTGATCTTTTGTTGGATCTCTTTCTCCACGCAATTAAGGTCAAAAGGAGGGAGGAACTCGCCGTCTGGCATAGCTTCTATACCGTCGCGTGTTCCACAAACGCCAATGAACTTCTCGACATGCGAATACCACGGAGCGATCTCTGCATAGTTGATCGGCCATTCGATGCCATAACCATACTTCGCAGGCGAAATGAATTCGTTCTCGCTCCAACGTTGCGTAGCACGTCCCCACGTCAACGACTTACCACCTACCTGGTAGCCACGGATCCAATCGAATGGTTTTTCCTGGACGTATGGATGATCTTTGTCCTGGATAAAAAAATGAGCAGTGTCTTCACCGAAACCGGCAGCCTTACTGATCAATGGATTCTCTTCAAGATATTTTGCCGGAAGGCGTCCCCTGTATTTAAAATCCCACGGACTCTTATTGGCAGTAGGATAGTCTTTATTATGAACAACATTTCGACCGCGTTCGAGCACCAGTGTCTTTAATCCATGTTGGCAAAGTTCTTTCGCGGCCCAGCCACCGGAGATCCCGGAACCAATTACGATCGCGTCGTATGAATTGCCTTGCATCTACTTGATTTCAAATTTGTGAGTCGTGATTGCCATGGGTTTCGACTGCTTATATGTTCCTTTACCTTTGAGTTCAATTGACTTCAAAGTCAGTTCACCAAAATGTTTTTCGATAGTCACTGTGTTGTCTTTAACCGTTGCCGTTCCCCACGCATAACCTGTCGACCAAAAATAAGTGCCGGGCCTGGATGTTATGGAGAACTTTTGATCGACGGCTGAATAATTGAATTCACTCAGCGCAAGTATCGTGGACCATGCAGCCATGGCCCGGGCGTAATGGTGACCACACTCTTCTTCGTCGAACGGACTTCGTTTCTGGCCATCGTAACGGTTACGCACATTCTTTATCACGGTAAGCGCTTCGTTATTGAGACCAGCATAGATCATTCCGGCAGCAGCGGTATACTCGAGTCCACTCCATGCTTCGAAGGCGTATGACAATGGCACCTTCGGACGCTTCGAAGGATCGGGATAGGCGGTAACGACCAACCCGGGTTCATCACCCAAAGCATAAGAGCGCATGTTGTTGAAATGATCACCGAAGCGATCGACGTAATTGTATTTGTAGATGCTCTCCAGCGTCTTTTTGATATTCTCAGGTTTCGCGAGATAACCCAGCCCCGATATCAAAGCCATGTTTTGTCCAACGAGCTGATCTACCAACACTCCTTCACCAATTTGAAAATCAGGATTCACGAGATCGGTCGAGCCCATGTTCGAGATCAAACCTGCTGCGATCTTACTCTTGTCGGGAATGGGAGTGATCTTGTGAATATAAAATTCACCGTTGAACAGGTTCTTATCGGTCCAGTCGCTACCGGAAAGGAACAACTTGTTGCATTTTTCTTCGAAGGGTTTGTCCTTCATGAATTTCGCCATGGCTGTTGCGGCTTTCAAGGCGCCCAGGTACCAAAACTCGATCTCGGGATTGGGACCATAGTATTCGATGTCCATTGTGTTGTGCTGGCAGCCCTCCATTACGCCATCCATATTCGCGTCCCAACCGTTAGGGATCCACGCGAAGCCCAAAGCTTTCTTAACACCATTCCAATGTTTGCGAAGGAATTCATTGTCGCCCGACAGTTGCCATTCGCGATACACTTTCATAACGGTTCCCATTTGTCCATCGGCGGCAGCGAGCTTCCAGTTCGAAGTTGCTTTTTTGTCGAGTGGCAATGAGACCCTGAAGCTCATGAGGCCGGTGGTGTCGTTGAGTCCGTATTCGTATTCGACCTCGCGCATCTTTTTTGAAAGAGCACCGAATAAGAATGGAGTTGTTTGTTCGTAGTTCCAAACGTGTGTGCAGTTGCCATAGCACGACCCGATGGAGTTAAAGATGCCTTCCCAACCAAAAAAGTACCCGTCTTTCGTTCTGAATGCAGTTTGTGTGCGAAGCGTGCTGACGTTGAAAAGTGCTGCCTCTTTGACAACATCGGGATAGTCGCTTTTCAGGAATGTTGTTACGAAGTCGATGGTTTGTGATTCGAGCGACGGTATTTGAGGAAGGGTCTTCTCCGCAACATCCCACGCATCTTTATAAGTATTGGCATAATAGTTTCCGAGTATAGTAGAGCCTTTGTTGAACCAGTCTTTACGATTGGGGAAACTCCAAGTAAGCAGGAACTGAACGGTGCGGGTTTGTTTCGGTGCGAGATCGAATTTTACAGATAACGCTCCGCGGGGCATGTCCACTTTACGGTCGAACGTCTCGTCGCGAAATTTTCCGTCGTCGGAGAAATCATCCCACATGTCCGTTACGTTCGAGTTCCATCCTTTGGGACTGAACTCTGTGCGATAGGTAATGTCTGCGTTCTCATTGGTCGTTAAGGCTATGGTTCCCCATGTATCGAGGGTGCTGTCGACGCTGTCGGACGTCATGAAGATGCCGGAAAGCGATCCCGATTTTTTGAAAGTATTCTTATTCTTTTTTGCGCCGATCGGGTACTGGGCGTGGTTGAAATCTGATACGGTGAATGTTGCGCCGTCGACACCTATAAAATTATCGAGCGATCCTGCCACAGCTACCGAAAGTTGTTTGTCGGTCTTGTTGGTGATCTCGTAGCGGATAATGGCAATGGGAATTCCACTTTTGTCGGGGTCGGCGGGGACCAAAGGATTAAAGACTTTGGCCTTTGCGGAAACCGGCATCTCCTCGTCTTCGAGATTAACGGTTCCGAAAGGATAAGCGGCATCGAATGTGGCGGTTGCGAAGCGAGGCAAGCCGTGATTGGGTGCGAAGCTGCCCTCGGCCCCGGGATAATCGCTAAGCGCGATAGGTCCCATCAGCGCCTTCGAGATCTTTTTGCCTGAAGCGTCTTGTGTGAACACCATGAATGCGGGCGCGGTTTTTGGTGTCTCGGCTCCGTAAAAACCTTTGCCGGGACGATTCATGATCTCCACGTCTTTCCATTGGCCATTGCCGCCAAGCGAGATCGTTCCGGTTCCAATGCCACCAACGGGCAAAGCGATCTTGTTGACGTGATCTTTATCGTAGTGTTTAAAAGTGGGCCATTGGGAGAATGCAGGTAGCGATAGAACTACTGCCAGGACGAGGATTATCGATTTCATAGGTTCAGAGTTCAGGGTTCTACGTTCAGGGTTCAGGGTTGGGGAACGTTGAACCCTGAACCTCGAACGTTACGACGCCACGATGTTTCTCAAAACACCGATCCCGTCGATTGAAATTGCCACGACATCACCCGGTTGCAACGTAAAATCATTTCCCGGCACCAGTCCCGTGCCTGTCATCAGGTAACAGCCGTTTGCAAACTTCATCTCTTTAAATAGCCACGAGGCCAACTCTGGCAAACCGCGTTTCATGCGATCGAGCTTTATCGTAGCATCGAACATGCTCTTCGTCTTCCGATGTATGGTAATACTGATATTCGTTTCGGGTGAGATAGGTTGTGCAGGAACGAATAAGCACGGCCCTAATGCACAACTGCCTTCGTACATCTTCGCCTGTGGCAAATACAACGGGTTCTCGCCTTCAATGCTTCGCGAGCTCATATCATTTCCGGCCGTGTATCCCTGTATCGATCCCTTCGAGTTGATGAACAACGTAAGCTCCGGCTCTGGCACATCCCATTTCGAATCTTTCCTGATACGAACTTCGCCGCCAGTCCCGACCACACGATGAGGAAGTGCTTTGAAGAAGAGCTCGGGCCTGTCGGCATCGTAAACTTTTCTATAGAAGAAATCACCACCTGAATCTTTCGATTCTTCCATTCGCGCATCGCGGCTACGCAGGTAAGTAACACCTGCAGCCCAAACCTCCTGTGTTCCAATAGGCGGCAACACTCCGTTGGCTATCATCCTGTCGGCTTCCTGTTCATCTATCGCTATTCCATTCGTAAGCGATGTAAGATGTTTGTGAAGGTCTGTTTGATTGATCAGTGAATCCCAACTATTATCAACTTTATACGACTTACCCTTTGTTCGAAGGATGTTTCCTTCTTTCGTTTTGAATAATTGCATTGCTTATTTATTGATTTCACCGAGATCGACACCAAGAATTTTTTTAGAGAGCTCGTTAAGCCCTTCGTAGTCGCCTTCGAAGTGGCACGTCACCTGGATATACGAGAAACTTTCGCCGCGTTTCAGCTCTTTCACAGACGAAGATGATTCGAGCTCATAGAAAGGACCAAGCTGCTCACCATTGGCCAACGGGCCGTCGTTATATGAATTTACTACATCGCCGCTGTATGGATCTTTTTGAATTTCCCATTTAGAGTTCACATACAATCCATCTTCATTCAATGGAAAGATGATAAGCGTAAGAATGTTCCTGCTGAAATCGAAGCTTGCGGCCATGGTCTTGGCGATAGATGGAGGCAAGCCGATCTTGCTTCGGTAACGACCATCGCATTTAAAGAACAACACGCTGTCTTTTATCGTGAGCCTGTCGGGCGGTATCGATCCGAAGTACGATGTGTTGATCAACGAATCGGCATTGGCCTTCGGCTGGAATGGAATGATCACCATCGTGCTGTCGGTAGGTGTCATCATACCGAGGAGCCAGATAGAGAGCAGACCGGTTTCTTTCTTCCACGTTATCGCACTTTTGTTTTCGAGACGATTGTGTGTTTCGTAAGCGATCACCTGCACACCTTGTGGGACCTTCGCACCGATTATCGACTCGGTCTCGGGTGCGCGAAGCAAGCGTACACGTCGTTCGATGAACGTATAAAAGTCGAAACCGGAGTGATTTGTGAAATTTGCTTCCGCAGCAAACAGTGCCTGTGCGCCGCTACCCACCTGTGCCTTGAACGGAACGGTGTCGAGTGGGCCAGGTACCTGCCACTTCTCTATCTTAAAGGTGTCGCCTCGCGGAAAGTAGATCGAGAACTGTCCGCCCTCAGGCCCAAGCCATAATCGCTCTTCGCCACCAACGGGATTGAATTGTTTTTTCTTTTTTCCTGAAGCCAGCAGGTCGTAATTGATCCATCCGTAGCTCGATCCCTCGGGACCGGTAGATGTGCTCGTCATCACACGCCCTTGCCAGTATGGTGATATTAAAACTCGGGCACTCCCGCTTTCATCTTTCAACTCGATAAAGGTGGAATCGTATTTTGCAAGGAAAGCCGAATCGTACGCGTATGTTCCTTTCTTAAATTCTTTTTTCGTTTCTGCAGACTTATCCTTACAAGAAGAGAACAGGATAATTCCGATAACGGAGATAAGACTGATGCAGGTGAGAATGACTTTCATTGGGCTCTGGGGTACCCAAGTTACTATTTCTTGCTTGTCACTACAATAATCTTCTCGCCGCGAACAGGCTCGCCATCGGCAGTCACGCCCTCCACCACAATACGGTATCGGGTGGGGATGTCTGCGGCATAGAACGATACCATGTATGGTTCTTTACCATTGGTGACCACAAGTGGATTCCAATAGATGGTGGAACGAACATCACTACGATCGTCGCCGCTTGTAAGCGCCGAATAATCAGGCGATGTAAACTCGGCCGGCTCCGAATACCCCGCGAGGCTAATCACCTGCAGCTTCGAGCGATCGGGTCTCGGTTGCTGACCTGGTTGGGTGTTGCCCAATCTCGTCTTTATAGAGATCACACCGTTGGCAGCGCGTGCTCCGTAAGAGGACGCAGAAGCGAATCGAAGCACATCTATGCTTTCAATATCGTTGATACTCATCAGCGATAAACGCTCGGCTACCGTCTCGTCGCCGATAGTTGTGAGAACAATGCCGTCGATCTCAACAAGACATTCGGCAATTACAGTCCGGCTGGTAATGCCGGGGAAGCAGATCATTTTCTTAACATCACCGGTCTCGTTATGTCGCCCGTAGATGATCTGGAGACCGGGCACACGGCCTCTTAATGCCGACAGCAGATCGGTTGCATTGGTCGATCTCAAAAATTCACCATCGAGATGTGCATCCGACATCAAATGTTTCTTGTCGGCCGAAATACGTTCGATACGTTTTGCCTCGATCGTTACTGTTTCCAGCATTTTAGCAGTTGAGAACAGATCTACCTGGTGATACTTGGAAGCATCGTTGGGTGTATAAACTTCAAGCTGAAGGGGAGATGTATGATCGATCGCTGGAATGGGGTCTTTGATCTCATCCATGATCACTTTTGCTGCGCGTCCCTTTATGGTTTTCGCGGCAACGAGGAGGTCGACTGAATCCATCAGTTGCAACTGCTGGTGGAACTTGCCGGTTGCGTCCGTTGCAATACCGAAGACGTCGTTCACGTTGTCCTGGTATACTGTAAGGGTTCCGTTAACAGGTTTGCTTTTCTTCCCCGTCACCATTTGTCCTTTAAAGTCGATGCCATATTGTATAAGGTACTGTGCGGTCTTCAGCGACGTATCGGGCAGCATGTCTTTCGTAAATTGATATTGTGTGAGAATATTTTTCTCATTCGAGGGCGGCACGGCCTGTTCGAGATCCGTTACCGATACGACGAGGTCGGCAGGTATTGCATTGCTGTAAAAGTTGAATGCCTCTAATGCGAGCGTGATCTTTTCGCGTGTTTCGAATTCATCTTTTTCCGTGAGGATGTTCAACTGTTTAGTTTCCGTCGCAGCATTGTTGATCTTACCAAGCTGGTTGAGTGGAAGGACCTTGATCGGTTTCGAGAAAATGATCTTCTTGTCGAAGTTCAGCATCCAACGTGTATAAGCACGAAGTGTGTAATCGCCGGTCTTGATATTCATCGGAAGACTAAGGTCACCATACGAGGTTCCTGCGAGCACTGCAAATAATTTTGATTGAATGATCTTATTCGATGAATCGATCAGTTCCACATGCATGACATGACTCAACGAATCGTGATAGGCCGGGGAGATATAGTTGAAAAAAGCCTTGAAGAGGATCGCGTCGGATGGATAATAGTAAGGCTTGTCGGTTACGAGATATGGTTTTTCGAGCAATGCGGCCAGTGTGCTATATGATTTCTTCGTATTCGTCTGCGTTGGATCACCGAACGATGCGCCGGGCTGATAATTCAATGGAAGAACTTCGGCGATACGTGGTTCGCTCATGGCGCCGAGCACCGTCATGCGATTTGGATTCATAACAACACCCGATGAATTTACTTCGACCGCTCCGCCGGATACTTCTATCCAACTGATCGGGTGTGGGATGTTGCGATAGATCTTTGCCTGTTCGGAACGGCGCAGGTAATGAACTTCAATGCGTGTTGGAAGCTTGATCACATACTGACCTTGTCCTCTTTCACCTTCCACGAGCTCGTTCGGTGGAAGTCCTTGCAGCGACACGTTGAGGTTCGAGATAAAACTGCTGTTGCGAACGACCTCGAGGTTATTTGAGATGTCGGTATACAGATCGAAGCCTTCTTCGGTAACACGACGGTCCAGGATTGCTTTAAACAAATGGCGTGGCGAGCCCCGGTACACTTCTTCGCGACGGCTATGCCAGAGTGAGCTTAATGTTGTGTCGAGCGTAGCGGCTTCCACGAATCTGTATGTTCCGGAGATCTTATAAAGATTAGGTCCTGCCATAAATTCTTTTAATGTGCAGGTGATGTTGTAACCGAGGCCCAGGTTCTCGATCTCGATGGGGAGACTGGCCTTCGCGCTGAGGATCCCTGTCGCGTCTTCGGTGAAGTCGAGTACCCACGGGTTAAGGATCTTACACTCGGCAGTGTAGGGGCTGACCCCGAAGAACTGGCGACGGAACTTGTCGTACAGTGAGTTCCACTTATCATCCTTCTTTGCCCTGATGAGAACCTCATCGAGGTTGGTTGTGGAGAGGACCATTTTGATGGACATGGTCACCGGGATACTGTCGTTGATCGCAACGCGTGATTGATATGGTTGATAGCCCACGTATGAAACGACGAGATCGTACCGGCCCACGGGCACGTTTTGAATGTCGAAGTCACCCTCGTTGTTGGTGACGGTGCCGATGGTTGTCTGGTTCATGTACACCGTCGCGAAGGGGAGTGGTTTAAAAGTTTTTGCGTCGATGACGCGACCTTTTATCGATCCTGTTTGCGCGAGGGTTAGTGACGATGCGCAGATCAAAACGAAAACCGTGGTGACTAGCTTCTTCATGGGCAATGAGAAGGAAGGTAGCGATTTTCGCGAAGATTATCGATAAGGCCTGTGTCAGCCCATGTAGTAAAAGCAGACCGAAATTGTGATAATGATAATGATCGTTACCGCGATAAGTTTGATGATATCGAGGCGTTCGTTATGCAGGTTTTCTTTCGAGATATTTAACCATGCTTCGTCAGAGATCTTTATGTCGTTCGGAGAGAGTGAACGCTTTTCAGCTATCGTGATCTTTTTTTTGCTGAATGGAGTATGCTTCTCTTTTTTGGTCAAAGACCTGTTGTACTTGAAGGAGTCCATCCCCTGTTTCAGGAAGCCGCCGCCGATCATAGTAGTCGTCTGGGTGTTTGGTATTAATACGGCTTGAGGCGAAGAGGTAATAGCCCTTTAAAATCGCAATTAAACGTTTATACACGTTTATTACACGACTATCGCGACGTGTCCGACTGATCTTTGTCACGTCATGTTCAACCAACAAAAAAAATATAACTATTATGAAAAGCTTGCGGAACAGCGTCACACTTATCGGTCATTTAGGAAAAGACCCGGAAGTGAAAACATTCGGCGCCAGCAAAAAGGCGGCATTCTCCATCGCCACCACCGACACATACAAAAATCAGAAAGGCGACAAAGTGCAGGACACGCAATGGCACAACATCGTGATATGGGGAAAGCTGGCGGGCGTGGCCGAGAAGTATCTTAAGAAAGGTCAGGAGGTTGTAGTGGAGGGAAAGCTGGTGCACCGGGTCTACGAAACCTCAGCGGGCGAGAAAAGATATATGACCGAAGTGAACGTCAACGATCTCGTTATGGTGGGAAGTAAGAAAAATGTGCCGGCCAATGAGTAGGGTGAGGGCCTATTGATATCCATTTGATATTCGGCATCTCTCTTAGTCCAATATTTTCCTGGTGACGTCGTCGTTCCGCGCCCGACCCCATAGCGGGTGTGGGCGGCGCGTGCACCGGCAAGGCTGACCGGTCTTTGAATTTGCGGCTATTGGCAGGCTTCGATTGATCATGGTCCCGCCGCAATCTGTATGAGTGTACAGCTCAGGGAGCTGCCTGGAGCTACTTACTTAGTCTTCAGACCATTACGATGCTTATTGCTTATTGCCAGAATGTTTGGAATAAACACACCGGTCTGCAACAATGATGCACGCGTGTCCAATGCCTACATGTGCCTGTTCTGTGCCGGTACTACAAGGTCTATTGTCTACCGTCCACTTGTCCACTGCCTACCTCCACTGTCTATTCTCCACCCACGACCCTCACGCATAAAA
>CAZBCP010000014.1:0-885226 GCA_964490505.1 uncultured Ohtaekwangia sp.
ACCATTTGAGAACACGTTTGTCCACGATCCGTTTGTTCCGACCACAGAGAATGTTTGCCGGGCAACGTTGTTTTTGTCGTACCAGGTGATCTGCTCCGAACTGCTTACGACGCGCGTGGCCTCATCGACGACATCGCCGGGTTTGGCGGTGAATGTCGACGTGCAAGACCACTCGATGGTGGAAGTCTGAATGTTTTGGGAAAACGTGATCGTAGTCCCACACATCATTAGTATGAAAAATAAGCCCTTGAATGTTTTCATGTGTTAGTTTCCGTTTTGAGCGAGGAACCGCTTGACCGCCTCTGGTGGTAAGACGATCACGAGATTTCCGAAGTCATCATAGATATAATAGGTTGAGGCGTAAACGCCGGTATCTGCTTTAACTTTCTTGCAAATAGTGTGTCCTTCTTTGTCGACATATTCGAGAACATCATTTTGCTCTTCGTCGATTGTACGAGTGCACGTAAGTTGATTTGCCGAGTAGTAATTGACTTGTGCTAAAAGTCCGGCGTCTGATGTAAACGATAGCGACAACACTTCATTCGCGCCATTCGTCAAGTACTCCTTCTTGATGGTATGATTCGTCCCGGGTTGCCAAACCGCACCTGGCGCTCCCTGCTCGATGACCCTATTTAGTGGTGACGGCTCAAAGACTGTCTTTGCGAAAGGTTTTGCATCATCTGCTATCGTATTCGCTTCGTTTGAATAAAAACCAGCAGCAGAATTAATGTAGGTTCCGTTTGCATCAATAACATTCTCTTTGAACCAGCCATTCTCTTCGGCAACGAATGGCAAATATTTGACCGCCTCTCTCCCGACCGCATCGTAAACAACCGGGTTAACAATATCCTTCGGGTTTGATCCCGGAGATCCTTTAACTGAAACGGTCTGTATTGGCCGACCCAAGCCGTCGAAATACGAGGTCGTTTGCATTTTTTCCCCGATGGGCAAATTGTTGACGGTGGCAGCGTTCGTAACACCCGTTTTCAGAACAGTTGATGTCGATACGAAGTTGTAGTTGTTGTCAATATGAGTTACAATCACATTAACAACGTTCGACGTCTTACTTTCACCGAAGTTGTCAGTTACTGTAAGTGTGAATGAATATGTTCCAGCCTGTAAATTCGATAACGACAGAACCGCTCCATTTGCACCTGAGGTAGAGACAGATGGTCCCGATGTCTTATTCCAGAGATACGATACAATACTGCCATCAGCGTCCGAAGCTGTTCCTATGATTGTAGTGGTGGTCCCGGGAAATTGTATTAGCTCCTGGTTTGGACCAACCGTGACAACAGGCGCGATATTCTTTGAAAGCGAAAGTGTCGGCGAGACGTCGCCGCAGCCGTATCTGTCCACCTCAACGGAATAGATTCCTGCATCAGTAGCTGTTATCGCGCTACCCGATTCGTTCTGAAGATAGGTTCCATTGCGCTTCCAGATGTATGTAAATCCTGTTGACGTAGTGGCACTAATAAGTTGGGAAGCAGTGGACGCAATTTTCAGTGTCCCCGATGGCGTGATGTCCACCTCCGGAGGGCCGAGGACTTCTATATATTCGCTGTAGATAACTGTGGCCATGCAACCTGATGGGAACGTTCGTTTTAATCGGTAAATCCCTGGTGCTCCCCACGTTACTGTAAAACTGGATGAGAACGCATCAGGATCATTTATGCTTCCACCATCGGCTCCATCCCAACTCGCGGTACTTCCCTTGCCATAGCCACACCCGATATCGCGATTGAGGGACATTGTAGAAACTGTTCCGGTACAAGCATGAAGCGTCGGTATCGGGGGAGGATTGACTGTCAAAGTTGCCCGCGCTGAATTCACTTCGCAGCCGTTGAGTTGGACCACAGCCCAGTATTCCCTGATAACCGTTGATGTGGTGGCACTGAAGTTTACTTCGATTTGGCTGTTCGTGCCCGTCACCAACTGAGATGATCCCCCATTTTCACTATAACGATACTCTTTAATCGATCCTGACCAATTTGTTAATTGTAGATTCAGATTCGCTTTTTGTGTGTATGTTCCACTTCCGGATAGCGAACCACCGACAGGTGACGCGGGTACCGATGATACGACAATGCTCCGGGAATCGCTCCAACATTCGTTGGCGTCTTTTATTCTGGCGTAGTATGTGCCTGTGGACGAAACCAGTCGGCTTTGTGGATATGTGAGGTCAAAATCCGATGACGAAGTCTGCCAATATGCATTAGCCGTTCCCGAATAGTTTAGAGTAACCTGTGCACAATTTCCGGGGGTTTGACTAACCTGGTTCGTCGTTGGAGTAGCGGGTTTGGGATGAACAGTAAATTCTTCGGTATGGGCTACTTGAGTGCAGCCGCTGAAAGTTCTCTTCAGGCGATACCTTCCAGCAGTGGTCCAGGTAACGGTAAATGAACCCGAGGGGGGATCGGACTCGCTTATACTTCCGCCACCGGGGTCGGTTTCCCAGGATACAAAATTAGGTGCACCGCATACGCCTATGCTGGAAGTTAGAGATAGCGTAGAAGTTTCTCCGACACAAACTTCATAATAACCTTGCGCAAACACACGGTTCTGAAAAAAAGCCGTTGCCGTGATTGCCAAAAATGCAATCAGGAACTTAGTGATCATTCTATCCGCTCCAAAGCGATTTGATCTTGTATAGTGTTGATACATAAAATTCTCTTTTATTTAATCACCGTACCTGGTAGTAATAATTCTGCTTCTGCACAACATTGCCGTCATTGTCCTTGACGTGATCCAGTCGCCCCAGTTTGTCATAGGAGTAAGTACTCATGATTCCATTAGGATCCGTCTGCGACGTCATCCCAACGAGAGGATCATACGTGTAGGTGGTGACCTGCGCGTTCGATAAGCTCGGATGTGTTCTTAAGTTTGTTAGGTTACCGCTAACAGCAGTATATGCGGCCGACAGGGTGGAGTACGACGCATTTACGGCCTTTACAATGGGAAGGTTGTTGTTGTAGCCCCACAGGTATGCGACCTTCACTCCATTTTTACCCGTCACCTCCACGATGTTTCCATTTGCATAGGTGTAAGACTCCTCTTTTTGATATTTTACATCTTTTGATATTGCCGTATTGGTTACCGTAAATGGTGCAAAAACAGTTGAAGCTTGAGGTGACGAAAAATTGATCACATTCAGCTGACTGGGAAAAATGATACCGGTCCCAAAGTCTTGAAAATTTGTATATCCGCTTTTCAGGATCTTTCCATCTCTCCATTGTGACGTCTCCAAAACAGCACCGATCTCATTTCGGCTTTTCAAAGTCATCAAAGCTTTTAGTTCCGTGCTTGCCGAGGGCGAAACCTGGCATGCATCTTTGAGGTCTGAGTTATATTCAATCCTACAACCAACATAGTTTGTTCGGAGATTATTCAGACTGTTAATATATCCTTGCCATGATGCATACCTACAATTGGCATCGCAACCACTGCTTATCCCATTGAGATAGTTAGTCAAGAGCGTGCTGCTTGCGTTTTGAAGATAATCGTCGCAGTTATAAGTATTGATTTGATTTGCACACGAAGCCGTAAGCACATCAGCTACGTATTTATTCCGAATTTCTTTTAAAATCTTGTCTTTCTGCGCATTAGTAATCTGGTTTCCGCTCACAACATCCGAGATTACTGTCCGGGATTGAAATCCATGATTTGGGCTGTCAAAATAGGTTTCCGTCATCACACCCACAGGAGGCTGCGATGGACTATTGGCATTATAAGTCAACT
This sequence comes from uncultured Ohtaekwangia sp., assembly GCA_964490505.1. Taxonomy (GTDB): domain Bacteria; phylum Bacteroidota; class Bacteroidia; order Cytophagales; family Cyclobacteriaceae; genus ELB16-189. The sequence goes on from CAZBCP010000014.1 coordinate 3,739, forward strand.
CCAGTGAAGTAGTCTTTGTCTTTTTCGCCGTTTTTAATTCGTACTCTGTAGCCATGCCGAATTCTCCAACATTTTTAACAATTAGTCCGTGTATGCCGAACTGCTCAAGAGTATAATCGGAAAGAGATTGGGTTTCTTTCAGTAGAATGCCGGATGAATTGAAGCTTTGGACAGACCTTAGCTCACCCCGTGAAAAATTGTGTGGCTCTGGAGCCGGCGGAAAGTTTGGAGAAAACGCATCGCATTGCGATATGTCGACCATGTTCACCATAACATCGCCTGGATGGTTCTGGCCTACTCTATACCTATAAACAGTATATCCACCATCGGCCTGAGTGACCTTCACCTCGTTATAACCAAAATGATTCCCCTGGGTAGTTTGCATCGGAAAGATGCTTGAGGGAGACACATAATACATCCTGTTATTCGGATCCCACTTAAGGCAACCATCACTAGGGTTTGCCACAACGTTGCCATTGACATCAGTCCCGGCATAAGCACCCGACTGTGCAAGCCGATCATTGCGAATAAGTCCGATGTAGCTGGGCTGACTATACAACACTCCCTGGGCGTCGCCATTAGAGTCGACGTATGCAAAGTTCTGAACAATTGTAGCGTTGCTCGGAAAATCTTTATGTGTAAGTTGCTCTATACGTAAGCCGCCAACAGGCACGCTGGTCCATTGATAGTTATACTGTTGCAATTCATACAAGCTGGCTTCAAGTCCTTGGTTTGATCCGGAACTGCCCGATGTGCAATAAAACGAGTAAGTCCCTGGGTCCATCACAACCGCTCTTTCTTCCCATTCCGCGTTGGTTGCTGGCGTAAAAGTTTCTGCACCAAAGAAGATTGTCCCCGTCCCACCCTGAAAGTTCCTCATCTTTAATTTGAACTTGGTCCGAGTCGTAACTATTACCGAATGAATTGGGTCGGAAATAGCAAACGACCCATTGCCCCGAGCGGAAATGTCGAACTTGTGCACAGGAGGCATAAAGTTGGGCCTATTGACAAACACACTATGACTTCCGTAACTAAAGTCGGTTGATCCTCCAGTGGGATAAGTGATACGCTTCAAAGATCCCGCTCTCATTTCCGGCCATTTTGATCCACGTTCGGCACCCGTGGTGAACAAGAACCCACCATCGGTTGAATATGGCGGGATCATAGATTCGTTGCTCACTGCACCGTTGTAGAATCCCCAGTGATCCTGGGCGAGAGATAGCGTTCGTGGAACTTCTGTTTCTTCAAAATATTCAAAAATGTGTGGGGGTTTTGAAATTGTGCTATCGTACGACCGCTCTGTAATCTTATCAAGTCTCAACCTCTTTCTGTCAGAATGAAGATTGTAGACGGACTCAAGTGCTGGATCTGTCGTTCCGTATTTTCCATGCAGAGGTTCGGAGTCTGAAAAATAAGAGTGGGTCAGCTTGAATGACTTGGGAAAATCGCCGCCAGAAATTATTATTTCCTTTAACGCCTTCGCCTTATACGGATCGTTTGTATTGCTCCAATCGTAGAAGGATGGAACGGTGGTATTTGAGCTTGACAAATCCTGGCGAGCGCCTGTTTCAGGTTTGAATGTTACCGATCCATTAGAGAACTCAATCGAACTTAATCGCACTCCGAACATGAAATTCTTGGCGAGATTCATTCCATTGCCACTTCCATTTATTACCGGAGACAAGGCAACCGTATAGAAGCTATATTCTTCTTTAGCATACTTTAAGTTAATGCTGAATAATCCCTCGGGAGATTCAATCTTGCGGAGGTACCATGAAGACATGGTCTTCAAATCCGTGTACACGAATCCACCCGTTGTCGAATAAGGCAGCGTTCGTTCGATCGGCTGGACATCCACCTGATTACCCAGCTCTTTGCCAAAATGATATTTGACGCCATCAGGTGTAGTTATGACCCAACCGTAGAGACCTTCGTTGGTGGGATTACATCCGGACATTCCACTTGTACAAAACAGAGGATCGATCCTGACATCCTGCTGCGGGATCAACACCGTTGTGTTATCTGGACGGAAGAAAAATTTACCCGTATACCCGTTTACATTGAAGAAAAAAAGATCCGGCTCCCCATCCTTCTTTCCATTGGCGAAGTCCATGTAATCCAATACAGGATGGTCATCGACAATGGGATCTCTGTATAAATAACTATAATAGCCTTTGTCTTTTAGATACCCATACCCATCACCGCCAAGTATCTCATCTGGCGTACCTTTCACCGTTCTCGTTACAACACCGCCGCAGTTCAAAGTCCACCCCGCTCCAACCCAACTTGCCTGCTCCATCACTTTTAATCCCGAAGCATGATATTCAAGCGAGATTGGCAACTGCAATGGTCCCTCTTTAACCGTGTAGATCGGAATAGAGATGCTGGGAATACCTGTGTGATAGCTTACAGGTATATCTGCAAACTTTCCCAGCGATGCAGCGGTTGGAGACGCAATCGGTACCTTATCAAGTATCTGAGCTTGCGTTGGAGCTTGACTTAACGCTCTCGTGCCCATCAAAAAAACGCATACACATGCGCATACAATTACTCTCTTCATAGAAGTAGCATTTAAAAATTATGAAGCAAACTTATAAGGGGCAGACTCGGCCGTCAATTGGAAGATTAAAGCCAACACGGACAAACCTTACATCAATATCACATAATCTTTCTCGAAGTGTCAATAGCAGTCATGTCTATCAAATACCATCTCGCGTAAAAAATAAAATTTCCATCTACCCCTAAAGAGGTATAGAGAATTCTCTATCGAGAAACTTCGGTGTAACTGATGATCAGCACATTAAAGAAATCACGATAAATGCAAGGGGTGCAACTGAATAAGCTTCGAAAAAATTTTTAGAATGAGGAAAAATAATTTTCCGCGAAAGAAATAGGGGACGAGGGGACGAGATGACGAGATGACGAGGTGACGAGGTGAAGATGTGAGGAGATGAAGAGGTGAAGAGGTGAAGAGGTGAAGAAGCTCACCTCAAAAAAAAAATGCACCACCCGGCGCATCTTCACATCTTCACATCTTCACATCCTCACATCTTCACATCTCCACCTCCTCACATCCTCACCTCCTCAAATTAAAAACCACCAACTCCCCTCCCTTGAAATAAACAAACGGCACATAACCATTATCATGACCCGACACATAATCATACCCCTCATACATCCAACCCTTGTGAAAACCCCGCTCCATCAAACCCTGCTGAAAATAGGTTCCATATTCCTTCATCGACGTGCCCACAAACCACATGAACTCATAACCCAGGCGCGCATAAAACCCCGGGTACTCACCATGTCTCGCTAAATACTTCTTCCTGAAATCTATAAACCACGGATTCTTCGGCGACGTAAAGTTACCCGCCGCAATAAGCGTATGGATCCTCTCTAAATTCTCCAGGTTCACCGTCGAATTATCACCTATCCACGCCTCACTCCCCACCAACACAATCGAATCCCTCCTCGCCGTAAGCGAACTCGTCACCTTCGAATAGATCAAGGGATTGTCCGACGCCACATAAATTCCCCCTATACTATCCAGCTTCAACGTAAACTGTGTCGGATTCTTAAACTCATCATACTCCGTCGGCGTCGCCAACGTCGTCAGGATCTTCGGCGACGTCTCCTTCCTGTGCTCCTCCGCCAACACAATCTTCAACCCCAACTCCGTCGCCTTCCTCATAAAAGCAAACGCCATCACCGAATCCTTCGGCGCATCTCCAAAGTATACGATTATATTCCTGTTCTTTATCGCCGAGCTCAACACCTCCGCCGCCCTGTCCCCCATCGTCTGGTGACTCGGCTGATATAACATCGCATACTGATTGTCTTTATAGTAATCCGCTGAATTGGAGATCGGACTTATCATCGCCACCTGGTTGTCCACCGAAAACTGCTGTACTAACTTCATCTGGTCGGCAAACAACGGCCCCACCAACAGATCACTGTTCTTCAACTCCGGCGACTCCAATACTTTTTTAGTCACATTCACATCTCTCTCCGTGTCGTACGATCTGAGATCGATGTGCACACCAGTCATCTCAAGCGAATCAACCGCCATCCTCATACCCTGGTACATCTCAAGCACCGATTGGTTCGGGAACTGCGGGTTCGGCGTTGGCACCAATGTGTTCGCCATAAAAGGAAACAACAACGACACCACGTAACGATCCTTCTTTACACTAACCGGTCCCTCATTGATGGTGAAGTCTTCTCTTCTGAAATTGTAGAGCGTCAGCAGCGAATCGAACGAGCGATGATATGAAGGCTTATACGCCTCGAGCGCCAACAACACAGCAAATTGCTTGATGACCTCTGGATCAGCCGGAAATTCTTCCGACATCATCCTTATCGTCTCCACATCCTTTATCTCCGAAAGAAAATGACGCTTCATCAACGACATATCTTCGATGATCTTATGATCTGTTATCTCATGCAAAACGTGCATACCCTGGAAATACTCATGCTGATCGAAGTAGATCCTCGCCAACCAGTAATTCACTTCCGGCATCTGATCCCACGAAGGATACAGATTCCTGATCTGCAAGAACATATCCTTCGCTACAGCTTTATAGCCAAGCTCGTAAGCAGCGACTCCATAATAAAACGAACTGTATTCGGGACTGGGATTGTCTTTGTCGTAAACAATCAAGGGCTTGAATGCCTCCATCGCGAGATTGTATTCTTTATTATCGAACAACATTCTCGCATGCTTATACTGACGTTTAAGGTCCTGTGCAAACGCATTAAGGCTAAGAATTACGAGCGTAAACAGAACGATACACCTCATGAACCTTTGCGTAAAATTACCTTGCGTCCTTTGCGTGAAAACTCTCACTCCCATTCAATTGTCGCCGGCGGCTTGGAGCTGATATCGTATACAACCCGATTCACTCCCTTTACTTTATTAATTATGTCCGACGATACTTCACTTAAAAATTCGTGAGGCAGATGCGCCCAGTCAGCCGTCATTCCATCGATACTCACAACTGCACGCAACGCCACCACCTTTTCGTATGTACGCTCGTCGCCCATCACACCAACCGACTGCACCGGGAGAAGTATCGCTCCCGCCTGCCACACTTTATCGTATAAGTTATGAGTTTTCAGGGCACCGATATACAGACTATCGGCCTCCTGCAATATCCGTACCTTTTCCTCGGTAATATCGCCCAGAATGCGGATACCGAGGCCAGGACCAGGAAATGGATGCCTTCCAAGGATCGACGGATCAATACCAAGGCTCTTTCCAACCAGCCTAACCTCGTCTTTAAATAATGTGTTCAGGGGCTCTACAACCTTCAACTTCATCTTCTCGGGAAGTCCACCCACATTGTGGTGCGACTTAATTGTCTGCGAGGGGCCTTTCACCGAGATCGACTCAATAACGTCGGGATAGATGGTTCCTTGCCCCAACCACTTCACATCTTCTATGCGATGCGACTCTTCGTCGAATACGTCGATGAATGTCTTACCGATAGCTTTTCTTTTCGCTTCGGGATCGCTGAGACCACTGAGTGCTTTATAGAATTTCGACTTCGCATCAACACCTTTGATGTTTAAACCAAGCCCCTTGTACGAAGCAAGTACTTGTTCAAACTCTCCTTTTCTTAAAAGACCGTTATCGACAAAAATGCAATAGAGATTTTTTCCAATAGCACGAGCGATCAACGTTGCTGCTACGGTAGAATCAACTCCGCCCGACAACGCCATCACAACTTTATCGTCGCCGAGTTTTTTCTTGAGATCGTTCACTACCGAATCAACGAACTGCTCGGGTGTCCAATCCTGCCTGCAGTTGCAAATATGGATCACGAAATTGCGAAGCAGATTTTTCCCTTCGAGTGTATGTGTTACTTCGGGATGGAATTGTATTCCGAAAATATTCGTGTTCTTAACATGGAATGCTCCCACCTTAACGGTCGGAGTCGATGCTATGATCTCGAAGCTATCAGGCACCGAAGCTATAGTATCGGCATGCGACATCCACACTTGTGAATCGATCGAGATCTCTTTCAGCAACTGGTGTGCATGGTTGACCGTCGTAAGCTTCGCTCTGCCATACTCACGCATCTGCGAAGGCAGCACCGTTCCGCCCGACTTGTGGGCGATGAGTTGGGCTCCGTAACAAACGCCGAGTACCGGAATGTTGCCAAACTTCGCCAGGTCCACATCGGGAGAGCCGGCATCGCGAACGGAACATGGACTTCCCGAGAGAATTACCCCGCGAATGTTCGGTCCAATTTCAGGGATCTTGTTGAAGGGGTGGATCTCGCAATAGACATTCAGTTCACGAACTCTTCTTGCAATGAGCTGGGTGTACTGAGAGCCGAAATCCAGGATTAGAATTTGCTCTTGCATGCGCAAAAATAAGGGGTTGGAATTACTGCGCAAGAGAGTTTCTCACGGAAACCACGGAAATCACGGAACATGAAAATTTCCGTGGATTCCGTGCATTCCGTGAGAAAAATTACCAGTTAAGAAAAACGAGCCCTAATTCAAACCCCACATTCGCAAAATTCTTATACCCGAAATCCTTACTTTTTGCCGTCGAAAAATCCATGTGAACCCCGGCATTGAAAGCCCAGTTCTTTCGCTCGTTGAACTTTAGCCAGACACCCGCCTGCGGCCGCGCCAGGAACCCGAAAGAATTGTCACCCGAGGTGTATACATTATAGTATACCTTATAACTATTGTAGGCCACGCCCGCCCCCAATCCCACGTACGGCATCACCTTCTTTTCCGCGAAAAAGTAATAATCCCCCGTGAGCAGGACTCCATAATTATTAGCGTAGTTGTTGAAATCGGTGGTTACGGCACTGTTCTGACTATAATATGTCTGCCGCGGAATGTAGTCGTCGTATGTAGCCCAGGTGATGTCGACACCCAGTGCAAATTTTTCCGCGAGAAGCTCTCGATAGCCGAGGCGCGCACCGTGCGTGCTCGACTTGCCCGCAAAGTCTTTGTTGGTCAACGGCGAGTTCACATTCCAGCCAACGAAGAACATCTTATCGTAGAATTGCGCCGATGCCGATCCCGATGCAATCAGGAAAAATAATAGCAGCGTAAGGGTGTATGGGGATCGCCGCTGCGGGGCCATAACTGTTGCTATTCTTTTCATCGATCCAAAAATGGTGATTGAACAAATGCCTGGTCGATAGCGTCCTTTGTCTTGGCGCTGGTATCATAAGAATTGATAAGGTCGCCGATGTTGGCCGCCCAAACGGTGGGTGGATTGCTCGAAGAGTTCTTGATATCAACCAGCTCAATGATCAATATCGCCTGTTCGAAGTAGTTGGTGGAAATGTATCCGCCGCCATATCCATAATAACCACCGTAGCCATAGTAACCTGGATAGTAACCACCATATCCACCGGGATATATAATGGATTGCGATACACTGAGATCGTTCACAATAACAACATTTACACCGAGATCGGGATTCTCATCGAATGCCACCTGGGTATGACCGGTCTGATCCATATTCTTTTTGATCTGCGCTGTGATCTGCTTTGCATAATCGCTCACCAGTGCATCTTCGTTGCTCGTGTTCGATACGAAGCCAACGGTATCCATGGTAAGAGCGTAAGTATTGTATTGAGTGAAGTCTACATTGGAGTCGAAGTTGGTGGCGACCACCATATCGTTGATGATCTCCGATAACTGGGGCTGCGTGCCACAACCTGTCAATGTGAGAAGGGTTACGATCAGTATCCGTTTCATAGTGATTTAACGAGTTGTCTACAAAATTAGTGCTAGGTGCTGGGTGCCAGGTGCGGGGAAGGAGATTTTTTCGAAGGACCCCGCACCCAGAACCAAGCACCTCGCACCTGATTTAGACACAGAAAAGCCTATCGAAGTTTAATTCTCTACGCCAAAACAGTACTCTTTCAACGCCCCCGAAGCATCGTCGAGACCGCCGTAGAAGGCTTTCCTCAGGAACTTGCACCCCTCTTCGGCCCTTTCGAGCTCTACCAGCGCAATGCCCTTGTAATAAAACACCGTCGTGTTCTTCGGCTCCAGACGGCCGGCAAAATCGAGATAGGTCAATGCTTGTTCGTAACGATCTTCCTCCAAACAGAAAGAGCTGGCATACATATAGGCGGGCATGTACGTGGCATCGAGTTGTATTGCCTTGTCGAGACTTTGAAATGCACTGTCGACACTTCCTGCATTGTATTGAGCAACGCCAAGATACATCTCCGTTTCGGCATCGTCTTCGAACAACTTTGCAACTTCAAGATCTTTGCGTGCTCGTTTATACTCTTCGTCTTCGAGATAGATCGATGCACGCCATTTCAATAAACCTGGATTAGCAGGGTCGCCAACAAGTGCATCGTCGAGATCTTCGATCTTTTTGTCTTGCTGACCGAGCTCTCCATAAACCAAAGCACGGAGTATTTTTGCTTGTGGAAGTCCGGGGATCTTTTCAACCACCTGGTTGAGGTCTTCTAATGCGTGATTGAAATCACTGGTGCTGAAATAACAAACGGCCCTTTTGTAAACAGCAAAGTAATCGGCGCGCTCCTTCAGCTTCGAAGTTTTGATAGCTTTCGTATAAAGCTTGATCGCCTTCGAATATTCCTGCCTGCTCATCGCTGTATCCGCCTCCACTTCCGACTTCTTCGCTTTTGCATTTTGTGCGAAAGCATCGTTGAAGAGCAGAACGGCCAGTGCGATGAAGACAAGACTACGCATTGGCAAGCGCTGAGTTTCGTTGACGCTTACGATCGGTTTCGTTCAGGAAGATCTTGCGAAGACGGATCGACTTCGGTGTTACTTCAACATACTCATCGGCCTGGATGTATTCGAGTGCTTCTTCGAGCGAGAAGATGATCGGCGGAGCGATCTTCATCTTTTCTTCCGAACCGGTAGCGCGCATGTTGGTAAGCTTCTTCGTTTTCGTAACGTTGACAACGAGGTCGCCCTGCCTGCTGTGTTCGCCGATAACCTGTCCTTCATAAACCGGCTCGCCGGGATTGATAAAGAACTTACCGCGATCCTGCAGGTTGTGCAAGCTGTAAGGGATTGCTTCACCTTCTTCCATTACGATCAACGAACCGTTGATACGTCCGGGGATCTCGCCCTTGAATGGTTGATATTCGCTGAAGCGGTGAGTAACGATGGCTTCACCTGCAGTTACGTTCAACAGGTAGTTACGCAAGCCGATGATCCCGCGTGAAGGGATATTGAATTTTAGAATTGTGCGATCGGCTTTCGGTTCCATGTTCACCATCTCACCTTTGCGCTGCGAAACGCTTTCGATAGCCTTGCCGGCATCGGTCTCCGGCAAATCGATCGTAAGCTCTTCGATCGGTTCGCACTTAACACCATTGATTTCTTTATACAACACCTGGGGTTGACCGATCTGAAGTTCGTAGCCTTCGCGACGCATAGTCTCGATCAATACAGACAAGTGAAGAACGCCGCGTCCATACACCATGAATGAATCGGCAGAGCCGGTATCAATCACGCGAAGGGCGAGATTCTTTTCCAGCTCCTTATCGAGACGTTCTTTGATGTGACGCGATGTTACGTACTTACCTTCCTTGCCATAGAACGGTGAGTTGTTGATCGTAAACAACATACTCATCGTTGGTTCGTCGATAGCGATCGACTTTAATGCTTCCGGTTTTTCCATGTCTGCAACAGTGTCGCTGATCTCGAATCCTTCGAGGCCAACCAATGCGCAGATCTCGCCGGCTTTTACTTCGTCAACTTTTTGTTTTTCGAAGCCTTCGAATACATATACTTCTTTGATGCGCGACTTCACCATGCCTTGGCCATCGCGCTTGATGAGCATGACGGGCTGACCGGCTTTTACTTGTCCGCGGTGCACGCGACCGATCGCGATACGACCGATGAATGAAGAATATTCGAGCGAAGTGATCAGCATTTGCAGCGGACCTTCTTCAACTTTCGGAGCAGGAATGTGTTCGATGATACCTTCGAGCAACGATGTGATGTCGGTCGTTGGTTTTTTCCAATCAGGACTCATCCAACCCTGTTTTGCGGAGCCATAGAATGCAGGGAAGTCGAGCTGATCTTCGGTAGCGTCGAGTGAGTACATGAGATCGAATACGGCCTCATGAACTTCGTCGGGTGTACAGTTCTTCTTGTCAACTTTATTGATCACGACGATCGGCTTGAGGCCGAGCTCGAGTGCTTTCTGGAGAACGAAGCGTGTTTGAGGCATCGGTCCTTCGAAGGCATCGACGAGCAAAAGACAGCCGTCGGCCATATTGAGAACGCGCTCTACTTCGCCACCGAAGTCACTGTGACCAGGGGTATCGATAATGTTGATCTTATAGTCTTTGTATCGTACCGATACGTTTTTGGCAAGGATGGTGATACCGCGCTCACGTTCGAGCGGGTTGCTGTCCATGATCAGTTCGCCAGGATTTTCGTGCGCTTTAAACAGGTGTCCTGCGTGTAAAAGCTTGTCAACCAGCGTAGTCTTTCCGTGGTCGACGTGCGCGATAATTGCAATGTTCCGGATTTTGTTAACGTCCATGCCTCTGGCCCTTCTATTTTGAGGCGCAAAAGTAAGGAAAATTTACGATTTAGGAGGTACGATTTACGATTTTGCCCAAATCGTGAATCTTAAACCTTACTTCGTAAATCTCACAAACGTTCCCATCGGGAGATTTCGCGAATTATACGCCTTAAGGGCAAACTCTCCCCACTGCAGGTCCACTTCCTGGAAATGGGTCTTTACCACGTTCAAACCTACCATCGACGGCAGTCCTGCGGCATACATAGAAAGAATAAAAAAGCTTGAATCCTCTTCGAGTATCGTTTGCGCTAGACCCACCAGTTCGTCCAGCTTTTCCTGAAGCGTCCACTTCTCCCCTTCGGGCCCACGGCCATAGGGAGGCGGATCCATGATGATACCGTTGTATTTGTTGCCTCGTTTGCTTTCGCGACGAATGAATTTCAAAGCATCTTCATAAACCCAACGAATGCCATCGAGTTTATTGAGCTGCATGTTTTGATTAGCCCAGTTCAGACCCGGCCTCGATGCATCGCAGTGCGTTACTACCGCACCGGCGCTGGTCGCAACTATCGAGGCTGCTCCCGTGTAAGCAAAGAGATTCAATACTTTCGGTTTTGAAAGGTTGAATTCTTTCAAAGTATTATGAATGAAGTTCCAGTTCTCTGCCTGCTCAGGAAAAATACCTACGTGACCAAAACTGGTGAGACCCAATCGCAGGTCGATGTTGAGATCATGATACTGATAATTGACGTTCCAGTTGTCGGACATCTGCTTGATCTTCTTCCAACCGCCATTCACGTCGTCTGAATATCTGAAGTTGTCTTTTTGTTCGCGATTGAAAACAGCATCGGCTTTCTTGAGCCACTCCTCGCGGACCATGGCGGGTTGCCAGATAGCCTGCGGTTCGGGACGAATAAGAGTGTATTGTCCGAAGCGTTCAAGCTTTTCGAAGTTCCCACTATCAATGAGTTCGTAGTCTTTCCAGTAAGTTGGGAAGAGAATTTGCATAGCGGCTTATACAGGGCGACGAAATATAAAATTTAAATTTGGTGTCATGAAACCCGGGACGATCCTCTCTAGCACCAATAATCCTAAGATCAAGTTTTTGTTGTCTCTGGAAAAACCCCGTGAACGCCGGAGCCAGCAACTCTTTGTTATTGAAGGACGGAAAGAGATCATGCTTGCCCTAAAGGCTGGATATAAAATCGGCAACATTTTCTATTGCATCGACCAACTAAAAGAATCAGACCTCGAACCGGAGCTGGTTAAAGACAAGCTGGTGATCCCCGTTACGCAGGAGGTGTTCGATAAGATAGCCGTGCGAGAGAACTCGGGTGGCGTGATCGCCGTCGCGGAAATGAAAGTGCATCGCCTCCAGGACATCAAAGTATCGGGTACTCCCCTTTTTTTGATATTGGAGTCGGTAGAGAAGCCTGGTAACCTTGGGGCGATTTTGCGCACCGCCGATGCCGCCGGGTTGGATGGAGTTATCATCTGCGATCCACAGACAGACATTTATAATCCCAATGTGATACGATCCAGTATCGGCTGCTTGTTTACGCAACCGGTTGCAATCGCAAGCACCTCCGAAACAATTGCATGGTTAAACAAAAATGATTTCAAGATCTGGTGTACGTATCTTGAAGCATCAAAACCCTATAATGAAATTGATTTCAGGCAGGCAGGTGCAATTGTGATGGGTACTGAGGCCACCGGGCTGTCGCCAGAGTGGGTCAAAGCTGCAAGTTCAAACATCATTATTCCCATGTCTGGAAAAGCAGATTCAATGAATGTGTCAACTTCGGCAGCTGTCGTCGTTTTTGAGGCACGACGTCAAAGGGGTTTTAAGTAAATTTATTTAAGTTTAATGCCTTAAAAACTTAAACCCTTTATCCGGGATGCAGGAATCCATACCGGACCAAGATTTTCTAACGAGAGACAAGTTTCTCAATACCCTTGCGGAATCGTACGTTCTGCATGAGACGATATTAAATTCTACTGAGCTCTCTGTTATCTCCGCCCAAAAAGACGGGCTTATCAATAGTCTGAACAAATCTGCCGAGCGCATTCTCGGATACGACGCCGAAGAACTGATCGGCAAACAATATCTAACCTTCGCACACCTCCAGGAAGAACTCGTGCAGCGCGCAGCCGAATTGAGCGCCGAGACGGGCTCCAAAGTTGAACCTGGCGTTGAATCGATCATCGCCAAAGTAAAGCATTCGAAACAAACCGAGCGCCGCGAATGGACTTATGTAAGGAAAGATAAGTCGACGCTTTCTGTCTCCGTTTCTGTTACAAGTATTTGGGATGAGCGCGGTGAGCTCTCCGGCTTCCTGGCCATCGCAACGGACATAACCGATCAGAAGAGGTCGGAACAGGCGTTACGCGAAAGCGAAGAACGTTTTCGTTTCCTTGCTGAAAACGTACCAGGTGTTATCTATCTCTGCCGCGAAGACGAGCACTTCAGCAACATTTTTATTAGTGCCAACATCGTTAAGATCACAGGTTATACCAACACAGAATTCCTGGACGGCACAATCGATATCGTCCACCTCATTCACCGCGACGACTCCGAGCGTGTAAACAACGAATTCAATAAGGCTATCAAAGAACGACTACCATTCTCGATCGAATACCGCGTCGTTCACCGTTCGGGTATTGTAAAATGGGTAAAAGAGTCAGGCTCGGGTATCATCGGTAAAGACGGCACGCGACTCATCGAAGGCTACATCAGCGACATTACCGAAAGAAAGAAATCCGACGAAGCACTCTTGTTGTCGAAAGTAAATCTAGAAGCAGCGACACTCGAATTGCAACAGCAAAACGATCAGCTCAACGAGTTCGCGCATATCATCTCGCACAATCTTCGCGCTCCTGTCGGAAATATCCAGGCATTGATCTCCTTGCTCTCGAACGAGAGTTCGATCGAAGAATTCCAGTTGGTGTTCCAGAACCTTCAAAAGACAGCGGTCAACCTTCGCGAAACCTTGAATGAATTGCTCGATCTTCTTCGCATCAACAAAGAGCATGGAAGAGAACGTACCTCTATCCGCTTCGAAGATGTTCTCACGAAAGTGAAAGAAGACATGATGGGTGAGATCCTGAACTGCAATGCATGGATCGTTGCAGACTTCGGAAAGTGTGCGGTGGTGAATTACTATAAACCTTACCTCGAAAGCATTGTTCTGAACCTATTGAGCAATGCCCTGAAATATCGTTATCCCGGAAGAGATCCTGAGATACGCTTCGAAACGGATATTGTTAAGAACAAACCCGTGCTTCGCGTAAAAGATAACGGTCGCGGTATCGACCTGGCCCAACATGGCAAAGAGATCTTTGGACTGCGCCGCGTATTCCATGGCAATTCGGATGCGCACGGTGTTGGGTTGTTTCTGATCAAGACACAAGTCGAAGCGTTAGGGGGAAAGATCTCAGTGGAGAGTGTGGTCGATCAGGGGACGACGTTTACGATCGAATTTTAAGATTGGCCATTGATCATTTACGATTACTCATCTCTCAATGCATTGACAGGGTTTGCGAGAGCCGCTCTCACCACATGGTAGCCGACAGTTAGCATTGTTATCATCAAGGCCAGCACTGCCGATACCACAAACGTCACCCATTCGTCACTTAGATGTATTCTGAAAGCAAAGTTCTGCAGCCAGCGATCGGTAAAGAACCACGCCACAGGAAATGCGATCATCGTTCCCAACGTCACCAACACGAAGAATTCTTTCGAAACCAATAACACAAGTCCCTTCACGCTTGCGCCGATCACCTTTCTTACACCGATCTCTTTCGTTCGCTGTTCGGTAGTATATGCAGCAAGTCCCAGCAATCCCAGGCACGCGATCACGATCGTTAATCCCGAGAATGCTGTAAAGATCTGGCTCCGCTTCTTATCGGCCTGGTATTGAGTATCGAGATCCGCGTCGAGGAAATTGAATTCGAAAGGCTGATCGGGAAATACCTGCTTCCACTGTTTTTCGAGCTCATCGATCGAGGTGCGCGGATCACCGGCTGCCAATCTGACGAACACATTGCCTGGATTGGGATTCAAGACGATCATCAATGGCTCGATAGGATCGTACAACGAAGCCTGGTTGTAATCTTTAATTACACCAACAACCTGCCGCTTGAAGTCGTTACCGTTTATTTCGAATCGCTTACCGAGCGGGTCTTTCCATCCCATTCGCGACACCATGCTTTCATTCACGATGACCGCGAATGTCGTATCGCCGGGATTCTCTCTTTCAAAACCCCTGCCGTCAACAACCGTCATTCCCATCGTATTTAGAAAATCATAGTCGGCACCGAAGAGATCAACACCCCTGTCGACCATTTTGCCTTCCGCGTCTTCTACCTGGAATATTCCTTTGCCGATCCCCTCTCCTGGCGACGCATCGGCGCGGCCAACGGAAACTACGGTCGGCAGTTTTCTGTACGCAGCTACCAGCTCATCCATTCTTGTCTGCCTGAATTGTCCGTTCGTGCTGATGCGCACTACATTCTCTTTATCGAAGCCGAGGTCTTTTTCGCGGAGATACTGAAGCTGATCGAACACCACGAGCGTGCTCACGAGCATGAAGATGCTTAAGGCAAATTGAGTAACGACCAATATTTTCCTGAAGATGGCACTGCCGCCTTTCGAAGCCAGCCTCCCTTTGAGAACATTCAATGGACTGAAGCCCGACAGGTAGAAAGCGGGATAGCTTCCACCAAGGATCCCGGTTACGGCAATGATCGCGACGAGACTCAGCAACACCGGTGTTTGCAATATGTAGCTGAACGGAAGTTGCTTGTTCGCTAAGGTGTTGAAACCCGGCAAAGCGAGATAGATCACGACGAGACTTAGGACCAAAGAGATCAATGTAACCACGACGGACTCCGTAAGGAACTGCGCAACGAGCTGACGTCGTCCTGAGCCCATTACTTTGCGCAAGCCCACTTCTTTCGCGCGACCGGCCGATCGCGCGGTAGCTAGATTCATATAATTGATACACGCGATCAGGATCATAAATGCAGCCACCGCTGAGAATATATAGATGTAAGAAATATCTCCACCCTCCTCTGCTTCGTCGGCTATCTTCGAATGAAGGTGGATATCGAGGATCGGCTGCAGCTCGTACTTCACTGTAATACCAAACTTCTCGAACACCGGGTTCACTTTCTCGGCGATGATCTTGTCGAAACTCTTATACATCTTACTGAGATCATAATTGTCGGGTAGCTCGATGTATGTTCTCGTACCGAATCCTCCCCAACTGCCCTGGAACTGCGCGCGTGTACTCGAAGCCATCAACCCATCGAAACGAAAATGTGAATTCAACGGAATATCCTTTATCACACCAGTGATCTTGAATGTTTCATTTTGGTCATTCGTCAGCGACTGGTTAAGAGCATCCGCCGGGTTCGCGAAATATTTCCTTGCTGTACGCTCCGTTAACACCAAAGAGAATGCGTTGTCGAGCGCGGTGGACGGATCGCCCGCTATGAACTCGTACGAAAACATGTCGAACACCGTAGAGTCGGTGAGCATGAAGCGATCTTCATAGAACTGCAGGTCTCCGTTTTTATAGAGCCGCTTTTGTGTTCCATCGAAACGCACGGCGTTAAGTACTTCAGGGTAATTGTCGCGAAGCTCTACTGCCATCGGGCGCTGCACCACCGCCCAGGTAAAGGCATTGTCGGGCTCTTTTATATTAGAGACGATCCGATAAATGTTTTTTGCTTTCTTGTGATACCGATCGTAGCTCAGCTCGTCCATGATATACATGAGCAGGAACAAACTGCAGGTGATGCCGATGGTGAGTCCGAGAATGTTGATAGCCGAGTAGGCTTTGTCCTTCAGGAGGTTCCTGAAAGCGATCTTTACGAGGTTCTGAAGCATGGATCGGTTCGTTTATAATGCTAAGTACGAAAACTTTCGTGGATTGTTTTTCACTTATTTTGGGTGATATGAAAAAAATTTCGACGTCGTTTTTAACACATAGGCACATAGCCCTGTGTGCCTACGTGTTCATCACTCTCATCAGCTGTTCTGCTAAAAAAACCGACGACACAGCCTCGAAGATCCCTGCCATCGGGTACCAGGTGGTGAACTCATTCCCCCACGACGTTACCGCCTTTACGGAAGGTCTATTGATCCACGATGGACAACTCTATGAAAGTACCGGCGAAAAAGAATCGTGGATAGGAACGGTCGATATCAAGACCGGGAAGACCCAGAAAAAAGTGCAGCTCGACCCGAAGTACTTCGGGGAGGGAATGACCATACTCAATAATAAGGTGTACTACCTCACGTGGCGACATAACGTCGGGTTCATTTACGATCTCAAGACATTCAAAGAGATCGGTCAGTTCAACTACGATACGGAAGGTTGGGGAATGACAACCGACGATAAGAATATCATCATGAGCGACGGTACCGACAAGATCTATTTCCTCGATACACTGTCATTGAAACCAGCGAAGACATTGAGTGTTACACAAGACGGCAAGCCCTTGAAAGGCATCAACGAGCTGGAATATGTCGAAGGTTTTATTTACGCGAATGTATGGCAGACCAGCACGGTCGTAAAGATCGATATGAATACAGGAGCAGTTGTCGGGATACTGGATCTCTCTCCTCTTACGAAGCAGGCCCGCGAGTTGAAACCGGAAGTGGATGTGCTAAACGGGATTGCATGGCATCCGAAGACACGGTTGATGTTGGTCACCGGGAAGTATTGGAACTACATATATGTTCTTAAAATTAAATGATTACTGGTTTCTAGTTTCTAGTTGCCTCCGAAGATGTTCGAAGCCCAACTAGAAACTAGAAACTAGTAATCAGCAAATCAGCAAATCACTTCGTCACTCCCGGCTCTCTCTTCAAAAACTCCTCATACAAATCCGTTTGCCTTGTATTCATCGGCATCTGCCATCCATCGATAAACACATGCTTGATCTGTGTCTTTGTCTCGAACGGGTCGCCGTCGCTTACAAACAACGTTGCATTCTTGCCTTTTTCCAGGGATCCCATCTTATCGGCGACTCCGAAGATCTCCGCAGACGTGATCGTGATCGCCTTCAATGCATCTTCCTTGCCCATGCCATACGCCGCTGCGAAACCCGCATTGTAGAACAGGTTACGAACGTTTTCAGCATCCGCTGTGCGAAGCGCTACTTTCACGCCGGCCTTCTTCATCAAGCCGGGATTTGCGTATGCTTTGTCGTAACGGTCGCTTTCGCGTGAAGGAAGTGAGAGCACCGGTCCTGTAATAACAGGGATGTTTGCCTTGGCGATCTCGTCGGCAACACGCCATCCTTCCGCAACACCGGTAAGTATCGCTTTCTTGATGTGCTTCTCCTTGATCCACTTCAAAGCTCCTTGAATGTCCTTCGCGGCATTGACTTCGATCATCAGGGGTTTCTCGCCACGAACGGCAGGAAGCAACGCCTGCATCTCCGGGTAATACTTAGAGCCTTTGCCCTTGCCTGCCGAATCGATCTTGTGATACTGTACCGCTTTGTCCCACGTGTCGTTCAGCTGGGCCATGGCCTTCTCGCTAGCTTTTTTCAGTTCTTCATCCGTTCTGCGATCGAAGAACCCTCTCCTTCCGGTATTTGGGAAATTCACCACAACACCATCGAAGCCGGCGTACATCTGGTCGGGAACATAACCATGAAGATCCATGAGCGACGCGGTGCCTGGCATCAATCCGCCATTTGGATAAACGATAACGGTAGTAACACCACTGACGCGCGTCACGGGAATGATCGGCGTGTTAGGGTTTACGGCTGTGAGCGCTCTCATTTGAGGAATGATCTGACCTTCGTCTTCCTGGTCGCTCGCCACTTCAACCTGGCCGAATTCCAAAAGACCGACCTTGGTTCCGCCATCAATAGCACCGGGATAGATCCAAAGGCCCTTGCAATCAATAGTTGTTGCGCCTGAAGGAATAGTTACGTTGGTGCCGATCTCGGTGATCTTTCCTCCACTGAGGACGATCGTACCATTATTAATGACACCGTTGGTAACGGTTTGAATGTTTGCATTCGTAAGAGCGAAAACACCTGTCTTCGCTTTTTGCACCTGGGCGTTTACCTGGAGGCAGAATGCCACCATTATTACGACCAGCGATATATATTTTATTGCAGATTTTTTCATAAACGTTGGCGTAGATTATTTCTCAGTACCAAATAAAGCCTGGAAGTTCTCTTCAGCTCCCTGCATACAAGCATCGTGGTGCTCGGTACCCGCGAATGTTGCAGCTTCTACAGAAGCTTTGGGATCGAAGTAGATGCGAACATCGTCGGGATCTTTCTCGCGGTCGAAACGAACGATGCCCTCAACGATCGTGATCATCGGGATAGCATAGATCGAAAGAGGATGACCTTTGAAGATAGCGACGTCGCCGTCCTTGCCAACTTCGAGAGAACCGATGCGGTTTTCGACACCGAGTTGCTTCGCAGCGTTGATGGTGATCAGCGACAATGCTTCGTCGTCGCTCAGGCCGCCGTACTTCTGAGTCTTGCCGGCTTCGTGATAGAGGTGACGAATAAGTTCGCCGGAATCTGAATTCACAGTAGTTACAACGCCGTTCTTCGTGAGGATCGCAGCATTGTAAGCTGTCGAGTAATAAACCTCAAGTTTGTAAGCCCACCAGTCGGCGAACACCGAAGCCATGGCTCCATAAGCTGCGAGCTCGGGAGCAACTTTGAAACCTTCGTTGGTGTGCTGGAACACGATCTTCTTCACACCGAAGTCTTTGCAGACCTTCAGCATCATGTTGATCTCGTCCGCACGATAGCTGTGACAATGCACAATGATGTTCCCTTTAATGATGTCGGCCATTGTTTCGAGGCGCTTGCTGTAAGCGGGAGGCGCGCCGCGGAAGCCTTTCACAGCTTTGTCTTTATTATACTTATCCCACGCCTCCATATATTCCTTACCCTGGCTGAAAGCCTGGCGGATCACGAATTCGACGCCCATACGGCTTGAGGGCTGCTCGTTATTACGACGACCATGGTTCGTGGGGTTTTCGCCCAAAGCGAACTTAAGCGTGCGCGGAGCTCCTTCCAGTTTCATGAGTTCCGGATCGAGAACACCATAGCGATGCTTCAGTGTTTCGGATTCACCACCGATGGAGTTGGCAGAACCGTGGAGTGCGTGCGAAGAGGTTACGCCTCCTGCAAGGGCACGATAGATGCCGACGTCGAAAGGATTCACAACATCGCCGGTGAATACCTCCGGTGTGATGGCGTTCGTTCCTTCGTTGATCGCACTAAGGCCTGCGTGCGAGTGTGCATCGATAATGCCAGGCATAACGAACATGCCCGTGGCGTCGATCACCTTTGCTCCCGACGGAGCTGCAATGCCTTTAGCGATCTGGGTGATCTTCCCGTTTGTGATCAGGACATCAGTCCCTTCCAATGTTCCTTTGGTAACAGTGATCACTGTTCCGTTCTTGATAAGCATCGTGCCTTTATCGGCCGTCGTTGGCGCAGTTGGCTGTGCCATAGCTCGTGTACACGCGGCTATCACTAAGAGTATAAATATCTTTTTCATAATAGTGTCGTTCAGAATTTGGGGTTCTTCTTTGCTTCAAGCGGAAAGCTTCCGAAGGTGCCTGCGGTTGCGTTTCCATTGTAAGTATCTCCCTCAACTGTAGCATCAACTTCTACATCCATTGGGGTTCCCTCGTAGGTGAATGTGTAAGAATACTTCAGCTTGCTTCCGTCAAACTCAACTTTCTTAAAAGTGATCGGCGTGGTGATCATGTCGCCGGAGACTTTGCCGGCATAGTTGGTTCCGTCTTTCGTGAATGTAACCGTGGTAGAATTCTTTCCCTGTGGTGTATCGACCGACACGGCCCATGAACCGACGATATCTGCCTTTGCATTGGGATCTGCCTTCTTCGCTTCTTCTGCTTTGAAGGGCTGCCCATCGACAAACACCCACTTAACTTTTGCCTTCTCATTGAAATAAGGCTTATCGCTGATGGTGAGGTTGGCGATCTTGCCTGCGTCGATCGTTCCAAGCCTGTCGCTCATGCCTAACAATTCTGCAGGACTTGTTGTGAGCGCAGCTAATGCCTGGTCTTCGGTGAGGCCAGCCTTGATCATACGGCGAAGGTTTGCCTGAACATTCGAAGACTTAACATCGATCGATGAGAATCCGAATTTAACACCAGCCTTCTGGAAGGCGGCGGCTTGTCCGTCGTATTTCGCAATGAATTCTTTCTTACGTTTATCAAGAGCGGCTTTTTCTTTAGCGACAGCTTCACTCATCTTCGTTTTGTCGTCTTTCTTTTCATCCTTCACCTCTTCCGGGAGGTCGAGGCTCAGGAACACTCTTGCGTTCGAAGCTTTGATCTTGTTGATCACATCCCAGCCTTCTTTCACGTTAGCCAGCGTGAGATCGAAACCGAGATCCGATTGAAGCTGGAGTATGCGATATGTGTCCAGTATCCTGTCGGCCTTGAACAACACGCGTGTTTTTTTATCGATGACCGGGTAGAATGCTTCGAGAACGCGATCGGTAGCCGGACGTTCCAGTCCACTTCTGTTTGAAGCATACATTCCTTCGTAGGTATGTGCCTGGGCAGCCTGCTTATAGAGTTCTCTCCACTTCGCCATCACGCCAAGTATGGTCCCGGGATAAACACCCTGGTTCGTTGTCAGCTCGGAATAGAATGACGACTTGCTATAAAGCACTACTGCGTCGGCAGGCTTGCCGCTCAATTGTATGACAGCCGCGCTTCCTGGAAGAAGCACGCCATAAGGAACCACCTGGGCTGCAGCGAAACCGGCGCCACGGAATTCTTCGATCGCCTTATCCGTACCGAGCAACGAGTTGCGCACATCATTCTGCGGTGTGATGCCTGCTTTTTCGGGAGGCGGGTTACCGGGATTCGTTACACGTTCCCGACCTTCTTCCTTCGGCTTCGTCACTCCTGTCCTCGAAAGTCCGTCGATAAATCCTGCATATACATACATGGAGTCGGCTTTGATAACAACGGCATCGGGCGGAATGGCAAGACCCTTACCGGCACCGGTAATGAGACCATCTTTGATCAAAACAGTTCCCATGTCGATGCGGCGACCGGGTCCCTGTATGATGTTAACGTTTGTAATGGCATAGGTGCGGGTAACAGGAGCCAATACCTGGTCTTCCTGCGGTGGTTGCTGGCCTGGCTGAGCGAACGCGAGAACGGGCGCTAACAAGGTTACAACCAATCCCCGTCTGATGCATCCGAGCATCGGGGGAAGATTACTCTTCGTCATAGGCAGATTGATTTTTTTAGGTTGGTGTCAAGGTATAAAGAATAATGGGGGATAACAGGCGGCTTATATGAGTGGCTTTTTTTCAGGTGCTGGGTGCTTGGCGCCGGGTGCGTTGCCTTTATGTAACCGAAATCCACGCACCTCGCACCGAGCACCTAGCACCGACGTCCTGCACTTCAATACACACAAACCTCATTTGGTTACACAATCGTTGTCGCAACCACATCCCATAGACACCTTTGTAGCGTATTACTGCTAAAAGCGACTTTTATGAACACGCCGCACATCCGTTTTACTGCCATCATCTTCTGCATGCTTGTCCTCGGCAGCGCGATGGCGCAGAATCGTTCCTACAGCTCATCGTCTTCCTCTTCGAAGCGCGGCGGAACGATGACGATCAGTCACTCGGACGGCTTCCAGAATTTCAATGTAGAAATGCGCGGCAAGATCGAGATCACCGACGACGATCGCGATATCAAAAGCATGTCGCCCGACGGATACCTCGAGATCACCAAGACCGCCTTCGGCAGCCGCCGCACACTCGTGATCAGCTCGCAATCGGGCGGATTGAAACGCGAATACTACGAAGGCCGCACCAACATGCCGTGGGAGCCCGAAGGACGCAAGTGGCTCGCCGAGATCATGCCCGAACTGCTGCGAACAACAACCATCGCAGCCGAAAGTCGTGTCAACAGGTTCTATAAACAAGGAGGAGTAAATGGCGTACTCAACGAGATCAACGCCATGGAGAGCGACTACGTGATCCAGCACTATGCCGACCTGCTGATGGAGATCAGTACGGTTTCGCAAAAAGAATACGTTAACATCATCAACAAGATCACAAGTAAGATGGAATCCGATTACTATATAACGGAGTTCCTCGAACACGGTCTCGATAAGTTCTTACAAAGCCGCGAGGCAACCGATGCTGTGTTTGCCGCTTGCGCGAAGATGGAGTCCGATCATTATAAGACCCAGGTCATCAAAGCAGCATTGCGTGCTCAACCGATCTCAACGGAATCGGTGAAAATGATCTTGCAGGCTTCCGATCGCATGGACTCGGATCACTATAAGACAGAAGTGCTGACAACCTTATTGAGGCAACCGAACCTTACTGATCCTATCGTAGCCGAACTGATCAATTCAACACGTTCGTTCGACTCCGATCATTATCGCACTATTGTTATCACAAAAGCATTGTCGCAGAAGAATCTGTCTTCTACGTCATACCAGAAAGTATTGGAGTCAGTTAAAGATTTCGATTCGGACCATTATAAAACACAGGTTCTCACAGACCTGTTAGCAAACAAGCTGCCGACAGAGCAGATCTTCTCGCTGGTATCTTTGAGCAATTCGATCGACTCCGATCATTACCTGACTATCGTGTTCCAGCAGGTAATGAAAAACCAGGATCTGTCGGATGAGTCTTTCAAGTCGTTGATGGACCGTGCTGCTAACGTAGACAGCGATCATTACGCAAGCACTATCCTGAGATCGGCTCTCGATCTGCCCAACCTGACCGATTCGAAGCTGATCAGTATCCTCAACGCTGCCGGCAATCTCGAATCCGATCATTACATCACCGAAGTGCTCACCGACGCGGCGCCGCTGGTAAAAAATGCCAGTGGAAGTGTGAAGGATGCATTCAGAAATGCGGCACGGAAGATCAGTTCAGATACATATTATGGGAGGGCTATGAAGGCGATTGATCGAGACTAGAAATGTTCAAAGTTCAGAGTTCAATGTTCAGCGTAACTCTGAACCCTGAACGTTGAACATTGAACTTCTTTATTCGTAGCTTTCGATAATGATCTCAGCCTTACAATCTTCCGGACGGGAAAACCTGCGTCGCTATTCGCTGCTGGTAGTTGTGTCCGTTGTTCTTGGGCTCTTATTCGCCGTCTACGTAACCTACAGTGAATCAGGCCACCTTCCTGCAATGCGCGATGTCGCCAGCAAGTATGCGCAAGTAGTTCTCTTTACCCTCATCGTTAGCCTGGCGGTTTTTCGCATCGATCTTCTGCTCGACCGCTTTATTTCCTGGCGAAATAATTTCGTAGCGCGGTTCTTCGTCGGCTTTCTTGTGAACACACTGGTGGCGCTAACAATAGTGGCCGTGACTGCGATGTATCTCATCGTTGCCGGACCTGAAGCAACATTAAAAGTGTCGATCTTATTCGTGATCTCAATATTTATCTACGAGATCTTCTACGGCTGGTTCTATTCATATCGTTACTATGCCATCACACAGGTGGAAGGCATACGTTCCGAACGCTGGCAACTGGAACTACAGTTCGAGTCGCTGAAAACCCAGATCAGTCCACACTATCTGTTCAATTGTCTCAATACCATTTCTTCTTTATTATATAAAGACAGCCAGATGGCCGAGGAATTCATTCGTCGTATGGCCGACACATTTAAATATGTGCTCTCGAACCAGAAACGACAGTTGGTTACTGTTCGCCAGGAGGTCGAGTTCGTGAAAGCATATTATTATCTATTACAGGTGCGCTACGAACATCACCTCAGGCTCGAGATCAATCTCCCCAAGAATATTCTCGATACTCCTATCCCACCCCTCACTCTTCAGATCCTGGTGGAAAATGCCGTGAAGCACAACCAGATCTCGAAAGAGCAACCGTTGCTGGTCTATATTTCGGCGCAGGACAATACCCACATCACTGTTATTTCAACGAAGACCACGTCGGTCAAACCATCACATAGTTTCAAGATCGGTCTCGAGAATATTCGGAACCGTTATGAGTTCTTTAGCACAGACAAGATCATAATTAAGGATGAAGACCGGTTTATCGTTCAACTGCCTGTATTGAAACAGCAGAAGGAAAAGAAACAGAATAAAAGACCGGGCGAGATATGAACAGGAGCTTCGTACATAATATTATGTTCAGGCTGGCTGCTCCGCTTGTGGCAGGGCTGCTGGTTTACCTGCTCATCCTCCTCATCAACAACTCCGTTCTCGGTCTCGATAAGATCTTCAGCAACACTGAGCTCTACGTGACGATCGCTCTCAGCTATCTCGCATTCACCGCGATGCGTCTTATCATTTTATTGATCGATCGCTTCGGCAAGAGCTGGAACATGCGACGCCGGATATTTTTACAGACGGTTCTTACCCTTGCCGGAAATCTGACCATTGTTGGCATTGCGATATCAACCTATTACGTGATGTTCGTCGGCTTCAGCATAGGTCGCTTCGAGCTCAATATTTTCCTTGTGATCTTCGGTGTGACGGGCCTGCTCTATAATCTTTTATACTTCAGTCACTTCTACCTGCTACAAGAGAACAAAACGCGTATCGACGAGGAAAGAAAGCTCCAGGAAAAGGTAGAGGCCGACTTCGTGAGCTTCCGAAGCGAGATCAATCCCGACCTGCTATACGAGAGCCTGGAGAATCTTATTCTCACCATCCATCACAATACGGACGAAGCCGAAGAGCAGATCGACTACCTCGCGGGTATCTACAGGTATAGCCTTGTGAACAGGCAAAAAGAACTGATCGGTCTCGATGAAGAGTTGCGCGCTGCAACGAATCTTATGAACCTGGTGAACTTTCGTTACCAGAAACAACTGAACTTGCTGGCCGAGATCCCCAATCAACACGAGATCTTCATTATACCTGGTTCGCTGATGATAACAATGGACGCGGTTATTCGAAACACGCTGATCTCGCCGAAGTCGCCATTGGTGATCAGACTCTATTTGGAAGAGGAAGACGATTACCTCGTATTACAACACACGTTGAACGACAGATTACAAGTTCACCAGGAAAGCCTGCAGGCGTTCACACGACTGCAGCGTTCGTACACATTCTTCAGCGATAAGCCATTTGTACAGGTGAAGGCAGGAAAAGAAAACTACATTAAATTTCCGATGATCCGGATGGACTCCGTCATCGCAAACGCCGACAAGGAATGAGCGCTACACTTACATTGAAAGTCTTGATCATCGAAGATGAAACTCCGGCTGCCGAAAAGCTCGAGCGTTATCTTCTAAAGTACAGCGCCGATATCAAGATACTCGATAAGCTCACGTCTATCGACGAAGCAACCTCGTGGCTCAAAGCGCACCAGGACGAAGTCGACGTTATCTTTATGGACATCCAGTTAAAAGACGGCCAGAGCTTCCAGATCTTCCAGAACGTGAAGATCGTGAAGCCCGTGATCTTCATTACCGCCTACGACGAATATGCTCTCGATGCTTTTAAAGTTAATGGTGTCGACTACCTCTTGAAACC
The DNA here is from genome assembly GCA_964490505.1 of uncultured Ohtaekwangia sp. Classification (GTDB taxonomy): domain Bacteria; phylum Bacteroidota; class Bacteroidia; order Cytophagales; family Cyclobacteriaceae; genus ELB16-189. Next base: position 29,772 of record CAZBCP010000014.1, read on the forward strand.
CGTTACGTTTGTCGACCTCAGCGCAAGCCTGCAGAAGCTCGAATCGTTGGGCGAGCAGCTCCGCTGGAACGAAGCGAAGATCGAAAAAGTGAACGCCGTTTTCGAACAACCGGCGAAAGCATTCAAGAACCGGTTCATGGTAAAGCTGGGAGATCACATCAAGTCGATCACCACCGACCAGATCAGCTTCTTCTTTGCCGATGGCCGCGATGTTTATCTCGTCACCAACCAGCTCCGCAAATTCATTATCGATTACACGCTCGAAAACCTCGAAGAGATCATCGACCCCAAGATGTTCTTCAGAACGAATCGATCGTATATCATCAACATCTCGGCAATACAGGACGTAGTCGTATATTCAAACAGTCGCTTGAAGATCACTCCCGTTGTTAAATGGGACGATGAAATAATCGTGAGCCGCGAAAAAGTGAATGACTTTAAGAGCTGGTTCGACGGGAATCAGTAGGCGGTGGGCGGTAAGCGGTGGACAGTAGACAGTAGACGGTAGACAGTAGGCGGTGGACAGTAAGCGGTAGACGGTATCAGCGTGCACCGTCCACCGTCTACTGTCCACTGTCTACCGATCACCACTCAGATCGGAACCCACAAACATCTTCTGTGCTGCCGATAGGCATTCCCGGCGGCGCCGGCAATAAACTTTCCGGCGTTACTTTCTCAGGATCGTCTTTCATCTGCGTGATGGTATTATTTAAATACGCATAGAAAGCCTTCCACTCCTCGTCGGTAGTTGCAGCAACTTTGGGAGCAAGCCATGCCTGCAATTGTGAGATCTTAAGTTGTGCGATAGCCTTAGCCTGAACTGCGGCATCTTTACTCGTCGCCAGCTTCGAGAGATTGGTGAACATCGCATTCGCGGTCGCCATCTGTACTGCACCCTCGTAACCTTGCTTCGGAGCCGACTTGATCGTTGCGCTCATCAGCTTATCGATCACACTCCCAAGACTCGGCAAACGTGCATCGCGCGAATGATGCTCGAACAGTCGATTGGCTCTCGATGGATGAAGGATCAAGCTGAACGTCATATCCGAAACGGTTTCAGCAGCAGCGATCGGATCGAACGTGAGTGTTGTTTTTATTTTGATCAACTCCTGGTGACGTTGATAGCCAAGCGGTCTCGGAGGAATGATCTTCAAAAGACTTTCGGGTAACATAAGCGATGAAGGTTCGACCGATCTCAGTAATGCTTCGATGGCCTTCAGTTCCTGTTGGGGCGTAAGCAGATCGGCAACCGGCTGACCATCGCCGCGCATCGCATAACGATAGTTAACACCGCCGATCATTTTTACCGCGGCTTCCACCTGGTAGCGATGGAAGAAGTACATCGGAACAAAAACTTCTTCCAGCGTTGCCATCGGTGCACCAACCGGGATGTTTCTCTCACCAAAATTTTTCAACGCGATCTTACGTACCTCCAAAACACGCAATAACTCATCCGAGGGATCGGCTCCATTGTCCCACAAATGTGTAAAAGGATGCGCTCCACCTTGCGGCCTTCCGTCCTGGTCCGACAAGAAAGTATAACCCGCTTTCAACGAATTCTGAATAATATCATTCAATGCCTTTTTCTCGTCTGTTCCTTGTGGAAAGTCCTGGTATCCGTAAGCAACCATCACTTTATCGAATGCACCGATCTTGTCGTCGTACGGATGACTTGCATCGATCTTACCGTCGACGATATTGATCACCGGGTGCGGATAGTCCATAACAGATGCGAGGTTCTCTGCGCTCGAGCTGTAAGCGTGGGCGATACCCAGCGTGTGTCCCACCTCGTGAGCCGACAATTGTTTCAGACGAGCTATCGCCAATTGCTCCATCTCTTTCGATACAGGCTTGCCTTCTTCGTACGGTGCGAGCAATCCTTCCGCGATCAGGAAATCCTGGCGGTCGCGAAGTGAACCAAGGCTCACATGACCTTTGATGATCTCACCGGTACGTGGGTCGGTAACAGAAGCTCCGTAAGACCAGCCGCGTGTTGAGCGATGGACCCAGGTGATTGTGTTGTAACGAACATCCATCGGGTCGGCATCGGCAGGAAGTATCTCGACACGAAATGCATCCTTATAGCCTGCTGCTTCGAAAGCCTGGTTCCACCACCTTGCTCCTTCCACCAATGCAGAACGAACCGGCTCCGGCGCACCGGGATCGACGTAGTAAACGATCGGTTCAACGGCTTCGCTTACGGCAGCAGAAGGATCTTTCTTCTTCAGGCGATGACGCGTAATGAATCTCTTTTGAACTGGCTCACTGAATGGTGACGCAAAATCATAATAAGACATTGAAAAATATCCTCCGCGCGGATCGAACACCCTCGGCTTATAATCGGCATCGGGAAGCTGAACGAATGAATGATGCTCACGAACCGTGATGGCACCAGGAGTTGGAGTCACGCTGCGAATGTATTGTCCTTGCGGCTGATTGGATGTGAACGTGAGTGTTACTTCGAACTCGCTGTTCTGCGGAAAGTTTTTGGTGCGCGGCATGTAAAATGCGGAGCGCGATTTATCGAGTGTGTATGTTCCTTGCTGACCGCTTCTCAGTGTACCGATAACATCGTGCGCATCCTGCAAAAAGAAATCGCTCGCGTCCACCAACACACGACCGTTCTCTTCTGCAGTTGTTGTGAAGCCCCACAGTACCGATTGAGCGAACGACTCTTCGACAGCTTTACGTTCGGCAGCATCGTTGCTGATCGCTCTATAAGAATAGTTGGGTTGGATCAACAGGATCTTCGGCCCTCTCTTCACGAATTTGACTACCCTCTCGTTGCCCAGTTGGTTTCGGTCCAGTCCCAGGTCATTCGAACCGACAGCCGCCGTTAACGACTCCACATACAAGAACTCTGTATCGAGTTTGTCGATTAACAGGAAGACTTTGTCTTGTTTTTCGTCGTAGTAGAACTCGAAATAACCGGGGAATTTCTGATAGCCGGCAATCTTGCTATCGATGCCCACAGGCTGTGGCGCAGGCGCCGCGGCAGGTTGAGAATTCTCTTGCTGTTTCCTTTTTTGTGCATACGAAACGACGCACGCAAACGTAATAACAAGGGTGAGTAGAGTCCGCTTCATCTTTTGAATTTTGGTGTAAGGCGGAATCTAGGAAGAAATTTTCGGGGTACAAACCATATTTCTTTACAGGAGACGATTTGATTAATTTGGCGACCATGAAAATATCAAGACTGCTCTTTATTGGCCTCTTTCTCATTGGATGTAATCACGACGAACCGAAAGTGGATGCGACAACGTACATCAATGAGGTTGTTGATCTCATGGAGGCACATGCCCTTAACAAAAAATCTATCGACTGGACTGCTTTCAGAAGCGACGTCGTTGCTAAAGCAAACAGCACCGGTGATATTAAGTCTACTGTCGAATACACTCTTCAAAAACTCGGTGACGCTGGCGCATATGTGATCCGCAATGGCGATTACATCTTTGGTGTTATCCCAAATCCTTGCGAAGGAACATCCGCAGGAACACTCGAAGACGAGGAGGTAGGTTACATTAAGGTGGCAGCAAACAGCGGCACCGACAATACAGCAGCCGTAAATCTTCAGGCCGAGATCCGTGGACAAGACAGCGAGAAGATCAAAGGTTGGATCGTAGACCTTCGCGGAACTTCAGGTGGAAATATGTGGCCTATGATCGGGGGACTGGGACCAATTCTTGGCGAAGGCATTTCCGGCTATTTCGTCGATGGCGATCTTACCGAAACGTCATGGAAGTATGAAAACGGTGAGGTGACTGTTGGAAGTCAAACAGCGATTACGGTAGCAAGTCCATATAATCTGATCAATTCAAATCCGAAAATTGCGGTCTTAACAGGCGGCATCACCGCGAGCGCAGGTGAGGGCGCCGCAATTGCATTCATCGGAAAGGCCAACACCAGGTCGTTCGGCTCCGGCACCTGTGGACTTTCTACGGCAAGCGCAGGCTACAACATCTCCGATGGATCGGTGATCCTGCTTACGATCGCTGTAATGGCAGATCGTAACAAGCAACAATACGGCGGCTCTATCACTCCCGAAGTACTCGTAGATGGGGACCAGGCTATTATCGATAAAGCCGTTGAATGGATCAAAGAGCCATGACATGAAATAAAGTCACCCAAAATATGAAAGCTCCCGGTCTTGTATTTCTCCTCCTGGTCGTTGTCGGATGCAAACAGGACGACAACAAGATAATTGCTGACGAAGCATCCGTTGCTTACATAAATGAAGTTCTCGACCTGATGCAACAATGGTCGATCAATCGAAAGACGATCGATTGGCCGTCGTTTCGTGAGGAAGTTGTTTCAAAAGTAATTGTTCCCTCAGATATCGATGACGCGATTGAAACAGCACTCGCGATGCTCAACGATCATCACTCATTCGCATACCGTAACGGAAGATATATCGCGAATCCCAGTGGCACACAATGCTCAACACCCACCAGCTTTTATACTCCTGTCGATCACATTGGTTATTTAAAAATTGCAACCTCTACCGCAAGCGACAACTCCTCATCCATCGCTTATCAAAATGAGATCTCAAGACAAGACAATGAAACCGTCGACATCACCGGATGGATCGTGGACCTGCGTGGCAATCTTGGAGGCAACATGTGGCCAATGCTGGCCGGGGTCGGACCGATCCTCGGCGAGAACATCGCCGGCTATTTTATCGACCCGGACGACAATAAATATAATTGGGAGTATAAAGACGGAAAATCGATGTATCAGGGGAACACCGTGGTTGAAGTGCCGGAGCCGTACTCTCTTAAGATCGAGAATCCTAAAGTCGCAGTGTTGATCGATGAAGGGACAGCGAGCTCCGGCGAGGCGATCGCGGTTGCATTCAAGGGGCGTGCTTCAACTAAATTCTTTGGAAAACCAACCTGCGGCCTCTCGACCGCCAACGGAACGTTTACACTCTCCGACGGTGGAATGCTTTATCTCACAACTTCCGTTATGGCCGATCGCAACCAAAACAAATTTGGCGGTCCCATTCCGCCCGACGTTGCTATTGACGGCAACCAGGCACAGATAGATGCGGCTGTCGATTGGCTCAACGAACAGTAAGAGATCGTCAGATCAGTTTCTCGAGGTTCGCTTTCGCGATAGCTTCTGACTTGCTCTTTACCTGCAGCTTCGAATAAATATTCTTGATGTGCGTCTTCGAAGTTTCCTTCGAAATGAATAGCTCTTCGGAGATCTGCGTATAAGTTTTTCCTTCGGCAATAAGCTGCAGAATTTCTGTTTCTCGCTTCGTAAGCGGGCTGTTTGGATTAACGTGGAAGTTATCGATCACCAAACGAGCGATCTTGCTGCTCATAGGCGCGCCGCCCTTAACGATCTCTTCGAGAGCAGTAAGTAGCTCGAGGTAATTCGCGCTCTTGGTGATATAGCCCGATGCACCGGATTTTAAAGCTTCGAACACAAGCTCACTGTCCTCATAAACAGTAACCATGATAATATCGGCATGCGGGTGCTTGTCTTTAATGATCTTGGTTCCCTGGATGCCGTTCATGCCACCCGGCAGTTCGATGTCCATCAGCACGATGTCCGGACGGTCGGCATTGAGATGTTTCACAGCTTCTTCGCAAGACCCATAGGCATTCGCCACGTAGAACTTCTGTGAACTGTTTACAATCAGTGAAAAACTGTTCCTGATCTCTGGATCGTCCTCTACAATGAGAACTCTCTTCTTAAATGGGGATGCCATATCTAACATTCTTTTTGTTTATTGAAAATATAAGTCTAATAGTTGTGCCTTGTGAGTGCCCGCTTTTTACCTGAAGATAAGATCGGATCCTCTCTGCTCTTGTCTTCATGTTCTTCACACCATTTACTTTAGAAAGCTCTTCAGTAACAAAACCCTTTCCGTCGTCTTCCAGGATCATCTCGAACTGATCTCCCTCCTGTTTCAACGTAAATGAGACGTTCCTGGCCTGAGAATGGTTGAAAGAATTTGTCATTGCCTCCTTAAAAATGAGGTTTGCCTCGCGGCTGAAACCGTAAGGAACCGTCACACTCCCTTTAACTTCGTTATAGGCGCGGAAATTGATGTCTTTCTCGCTAAAAAGCTTCTCTCCGAAATCACGTATATGGATGAAAAGCTTCGAGAGCTCGTCGTTCACGGGATCTATGCTCCAAATAAAATCCCGCGTCCCGGTGTATAAATACTTAGCCGAATCCTCCACTTTGTTATACAGCTCCGCCGAATGTCCATTCTTGCTCAGCTTCATCAAACTTATATAATTGATGATACGCGTGAGCTGATTTCCCATCTCATCGTGGAAGTCGCGCGCGATCTCTTTGCGAAGACTATCCTGCTCTTGCTGACGGATCTTCTGGAGCTCTACCATTTTATTGAACCTGCGTCTCACGCGATAGAATAAATAGAGCGTAGCAAGGCCCAGTGCAACGATAACAGCACTGATCTGGAATGTTGCTGTTCGATAGAACGGGGCGTTGATCGTGAATGGATACGACAATGGAGTTTCATCCCAACTGCCCGAGTTGTCCGTTGCCTTTACCACGAACACATAATCACCGGGGGGAAGGTTTCCATACGTTACCTGGTTGTTCGAAGACGGCAGCGACCAGGTCTTGTCGTAATTCTGAAGAATGTATTGGTACCGTACCGACTTCGGGTAACGTTTATCCACACGATTGAAATGGAACGTGAGATAATTCTTGTCTGAAGGAAGGGCGAGCTTTTGAGGGATCTTAAAGAAGCCTGCCTGCTGTTCACCATAATCTCCAATAGGATACTGGCCGTTGAATATCTCTACTTTCGTAAGATGCAGGTCAAATGAATGCCATCCGGCGTTGCGAAGATCATTGTACTGGTAAAGACCATCGATCATTCCGAAATATTTGTCCTTACCGAGGTAGTATGCGTTCTGGTTAGTCTCAACTCCCGCAAGACCATTGTCGTACCCGAAAGCCAAAAGCTCCGTGATCTCCAGGCCCTCCGACAACTTCATCCTCGAAATACCTTTCTCGGTACCGATCCAGATGTGATCCTCGAGATCCGGCGCTACGAAATAGATAAAGTCCGATGGCAAACCCAGTGATGTATCAAGGACCTTCTTCGCGCCGGTCTCCACATTATAGATCAGCACTCCAGCTCCGCCCGATCCGATCAATAAATATTTTCCGCGGTATACCGATAACGAGAATACACCGGTGTTTTCTATCTCCTTCAGTGCAAGGGTTGTCGCCGTGTCTTTCTTGATCATACTCAAGCCAAGATCCGTACCTGCATACACCATATCGTTGTACGGCATGTATCGCAGCGATAAAACCATGCGGCTAGGCAACCCCTGGTCTACCGAGATGGATCCAAATTTTTTACCATTAAAGTATCCAACACCGCCACCGTTGGTTGCAAACCATACTGTTCCGTTAGCGTCGAAGTTGATCTGGCTTACACCAGGCCCGGGCAGTCCATCGATACGTGTATACCATTTGAATTCATCTTTATCTCGCAAAAAGCGACCGAGCGCACTTGAGGCACCGGCCCACAACTCCCCTCGTGGGCTGTTCTCGATAGAAGCAACGTTCCAATCGACATTATCATTGACCGGATACCGCTTGATTCCCGTCTTATCGAGTTTCCAGATACCTTTGGAGCCTGTTCCAACCCACGTTGCACCTGCCTTGTCCTTGTTTATCGAAAATACTGCTCCCAGGTTCTCGGAGTTCACACGATCGAAATCCTGGACGAAGTATTTATAAAGACCATTACCCGAGCTACCGAACCAGGTATTGCCTTCGGAGTCGAGAAAGACCTGCGTGATCCCAACCTCTTTCAGAACTGTATCGACTTTGTGAACACCGTCTTCCCAGTATTCTTTCAGAAGGCGGTCGTCGTAGCGCGTCCAGAACGATCGGGTAACAGTATCGTATTGCAACACCGGCCTGGTGATCTGCAACTGGTCGGGTATGAACTTATAGTTCTTGTAATCAAACCTAAAGAAGCCTTTGTCGGTAAGCATCCACGTTTTGTGGCCCATATTGAAAACGTTCGACAGGTAATTGAAGTACGGCATGTGCTTCACCACATGATCTCCGGCGGGTGTCCTTACGAGAAAGCTGCTGTCGTTTAGATAAAGGGCAACATCGCGGTTCGGGAGAAGATGCGTGTACTGGATGATCTTCTCTTTACTGAGAGGTTTATTCCAATAATACATGCTGTCGTTATGAATTTTCCCGACAAGGCCCTGGCTCGTTACAAAAAAGATCGAGTCGCTTAGCTCAAATACCCTGCGAACGCGTCGCGATGCAGAAGGAGAACCGGTGGGCTTAAATCCTTTGAATGAAACTCCATCGAAACGGGAGATCCCGCGCGGGTGGACGATCCAGAGATTTTGTCGCGAGTCGAGCTTGAGATAATGAACTATGTTGCTAAGAAGACCATCGCGCGTGGTGTAAACCTTGAACTCACGTCCGTCGAAACGGGCGAGTCCGCCGCCGTGGGTGCCTATCCACAGGTAACCATTCTTGTCCTCCAGCACCATATTCACCTGCGATTGCGGGAGGCCATCGAGGGCTGTATACCGGCGCAAGGAGTATTGCTGCTGGGCCGAAACCTCGCCTATCGGCAGGCAGACGGTGCTGGCGCAGACAAAAAAGGTCAGCCAAACAAACAACTTCCTTCCCATCAAATTGCAAAGTACTTTTTTAGGTGATACCCGACTGTACCCCAATTTTAGTGAAAAGTTAAGCAACCTTTCGTGGTAACCTTTCGTCCTTGATCGGAGTCTAAACAGTACTTTAAGCCCCAAACTCACACTCATGATTGGAAATTATTTACTCATTGCGATCCGCAACCTGCGTAAACATTTTAGCTACTCGATCATCAACATTGCCGGCCTGGGACTGGGCCTCGCCACATGCCTTCTGTTGAGCCTGTGGATCAGGCATGAGCTCAGCTTCGATAAGTTCCATACGAAGCTCGACCGGATCTATCGCGTAGCCCTGGAATATTCTTTCGGCGGTCAGACAGCTGCGACAACTGTATCGCCAACCATTGTGCTCCCTACATTACAAAAAGAGTTTGGCGAGATCGAGACCGGGACCAGGACATTCCCGGTTGGCGATGGCATCGTGCGCAATGGAGAGACCGTTTTCGAAGAAGGTAAATTCTATTATGCCGACAGCACGTTCTTCGATGTCTTCAATTTCAAAATGCTTAAAGGCGATCCGAAGACTGCATTGCAGGGCAAGCACAACATCGTGATCACCGAATCGATGGCGAAAAAATATTTCGGCGACAAAGAGGCGCTGGGACAAACGTTGAATATCAACAACCGGTTCGATTTTGTGGTGACAGGTGTAACCGAAGATTGTCCTTCGAATTCATACATCCAGTATAATTTCATCGGTTCCTTTTCTTCATTGGATGCAGAGCTGCAGTGGTGGAGCGCTAATTATCAGACGTATGTTGTTCTCACGCCACAGGCCGACCCGAAGGCAGTTGAGACGAAGTTTGGTGAGATCGTTAACAAAGCACTCGGTTCGGAGCTGAGCGGTCCCGGCGACTACGTCAAATATAACTTCCACCCGATGAAGGACCTTTATCTGCGCTCGGAACTCAACGAGCCCGAAGTAACAGGCAGCATCGATTATGTATACATCTTCAGCGCTATAGCAATACTGATCCTTGTTATCGCCTGTATCAACTATGTGAACCTTGCAACTGCAAAAGCAGCAGACCGGGCGAAAGAGGTTGGTGTACGAAAAGTTGTTGGTGCTTTGCGACGCCAGTTGATCATCCAGTTCATCGGTGAGTCCGTGATCATCACCGCAGCAGCATTTGTTCTTGCGCTGCTCCTTTCAAGTGCCGGGCTATCGATCTTTAACGGGCTAACCGGCAAGTTCTTCACGCAAGCTGACGTATTTAGTCCGGGATTTCTTCTGATCACAGTGCTTATTCTTGCGGTCATTGCGTTGCTGTCAGGGCTTTATCCCGCATTAGTGATCACGGGTTTCAAGCCCGTCAATATTTTGAAAGGCAACTTCCGCACGTCTGGCCGCGGTGTATGGTTGAGAAAATCGCTTGTAGTGTTTCAATTCACCGTGTCGATCGTTCTAGTGATTGGTACCATCGTGATCATGAAACAGGTTGAATACATCCAGAACAAGAAGCTCGGCTACGAAAAAGATAATGTCGTTGTATTGCCGCTCGATCGCAAAACGCGCCCCGTTTTCAACCAGATAAAAACGGAGTTGCTCCGCAGGGGACATGTTACGCAAGTAGGCCGTGCCGGCGAATCACCTGTTAAGATCAATGGCGGTTATTCCGTGCAGATCCCCGGTGGCAATGAACGCGGCATGATCGTTACCGCCACGCCTATCGACGATGGATTTATCCCAACCGCCGGCATCGAGATCATTGCCGGCCGCAATGTAACCCAGAGCGATATGGATCTTTACGCAAAGGATACAATCAACGCATTTATCCTCAACCGTTCTGCAGTATTGGAGCTCGGCCTCGAAGTCGATAATGCTGTCGGCACACAGCTCAACATGAATGGACGCAAAGGACCTATCGTTGGTGTAATGGCTGACTTCCACTTTGCTTCAATGCACGAAAAGATAAAGCCACTGATGTTCTTTATAGAGCCCGATCAGTACTTCAACTACTTTGTAAAACTTTCGGGTGCGAATATGACCGATGCGTTGGCCGATCTTAAGGATGTGAGCACAACGCTCGCTCCACACAGGCCATTCGACTACGAATTCCTCGATGAAAAATTTGCTGCTCTGTATGCCAACGAACAAAAGATGAGCTCGGTGTGCACTGCCTTTGCTTCACTTGCTATTGTTATTGCATGCTTGGGCTTGCTTGGACTCGTGGCTTTCGCGGCATCGCAGAAGACGAAAGAGATCGGCATCAGAAAAGTGATGGGAGCTTCGGCACCGGGAATTGTTTTGTTGATCACAAAAGACTTCACCATACTGGTGCTATCGGCTATTGTGTTGGGTATTCCCTTGTCGTGGTACCTGATGGAGCAATATTGGCTCGTGAATTTTGAGTACCGTACCAGTATTGGCGTGTGGCCGTTCGTGATCGCAGCGCTGGGATGCCTGTTGGTGTCGTTTGGAACAGCGAGTTACCAGGCGATCAAAGCATCGATGGTGGATCCTGCGCGTACGTTGAGGAATGAGTAATTATATGCGCCGACTTCGCATCCTTGTCGAAGGGGATCTCACCCTCTTCGACACGCGATAAGAAGAACATGAGCCCGATCAGCATCAGCACGATCATAAACATTATAAACACTCTTATGATCTTCTTCACTCGCATGTCGCGCTCGTGACGATGAAGTACGTCGGAATAGTTGCGGAAGCGATCTGCCCCCGAGGCGGTCATACGGTGCCTTCGTAGTCGTATTTCATTTCGGCTCATCGTACTTCACCTTTATATTAAAGTTCTTCCGAAGCTTGTCGAGTGCCCGATAGGTGCGCATTTTGGCGCCACTCTCGGTAATGTCGAGGATGAAAGCAATCTCTTTGAAATCTTTATCCTCGAAAAATCGCAATTCAAGAACCTGCAGCATATCGGTTGGCAGGTCCTTCATAAAGTTAATAAGCTTTTGTACCAGTTCTTCATCCCACGTTTCATCGGATCGTTCAATAAGCTCTCTTACCTTAAGCTCTTCAATACTAAATACATTTTTACGTTTGTTCTTCCTGTAATGTTTGTTGATCTCGTTACGGGCAATACGATAAAGCCACGCGGAGAATGGAACGCCTCGAAACTCGTAAGACGAGAGATGGTTCAGGGCGTTTATGAAAGTCTGAGAGCAGAGGTCGCCGGCTAGTTCTTCGTCGTCGGTCTGGCGATAAATGAAATTGAAGATCCGGTCGAAATATTTCTCATAAAGTTCGCCGAACGCACGGGGATCCTTCCTGGATCGTTCAATGATTTCGCGTTCCTTGTCTAGTTCGGCGTCGGTCATGCGCGGAGCTTTCGGATGTTCAGAATCCCAAGCTAATAATCCGAATGTTTTCACAAAGTCACAAGGCAGGTGCTGGGTGCTGGGTGCGAGGTGCCGGGAGACATCTTTAGTGATCACCCTATAAAAAAGTTGAGGCTCCCCCCACGCCTTGGAAGGAGCCACCAAACCTAAAACCTTAAAATGAGAGAGAAAATTGTAACTGCTGCCACAAAAGTAGATGCAACACCACCTCGTTACCAATACCTACTTAGAGGTATTTTAATTAATAATCGTACCGTGTTTACTCTACTTCTTAACAATTTCTTCACCGTGTTTTCCTGAATCACAACAAACCTTTGCTCTCCATAAGCTTTCGTATCTCCCTGTTATTCTCCCAAAAGTCATCTTCCAATCGCTTCAACATCTGCTTATACTCTGGCATATCTCTTATCGGATCGATATACGGTTCCATATCCATGAACATTACCCAATAATGATAGTTGCTGTTTTCATCGAGGAACGCATCGAATTCTTTTATCGCCTCGTTCTTGCGCCCTTTGTAGGCGTGATACATAGCTATGTTGAGACGCTTATAAATGGTCTCGTCGCGCTCACAATAGGTTTTAAAGTCTTCTTCAAACTGCGACGCCTCTTTCTTATGGCCGAGGGCATCCCACGTCAGCGCCATCCTCAACGCCTCGCTCTCATAGACCTGTACATTGTACATCCTCTTCAGTGCCAGTAAGCTATTATAAGCCTTGTATGCATTCTTATAATCCCGTTCCATCACGTACAGCTTCGCAACCTCCTGCACGATATCGAGGCGCATGGTATCTTGCTTGTACACATTCACCATATCCTCGCGGGTGCGTTTCACATTCCTGTCTTTCGCAAGGAGAATGTACAACCGAAAATATTTTGAAAATGGATTGTTGCGATTGAACTCGAGCGACTTATCGGTATACATCAATCCTTCATCCAAAAAACCGGCGCTCGCGAAGGCATTTCCCAGGTGAAAGTACTTGAAGCTTGTCGTAGCAGAATCTACCGGCGACTCGCGATCGATCTTCACCCCTATCAATGCGTACTCCAGATACTTTGCCGTATTGAAAACATGGATGCTATAGAACTCCGTAAGAAAGTGAATAACAAGTCCCGAGCCCGGATCGAGCTCATGCGCTTTCTCGAAGAATTTGACAGCCTCGGAAAATTCCTTCTTCGACGCATGAGCAACACCCTTCGCAATGTAACTGTCGGTAAGCGTCGGGTCGAGCTTCATTGCCATCTCGGCACAACTATCGAGCTCTTTGTCGTGTTCCTTCGCAACGCGGAACATATCGAGGTAATAGTCGACCTGCGCAACGGTTGCATACGCAAGGGCGAACGTTTTATCGTACTCAACTGCTTTCGCGAAGTAGTGACGCGATTCAGCCAGGTCACCACGGCCGCTTCGATAGAATAGTTCTCTTCCTTTCAGGTAGTAATCGTAAGCAACGATGTTGTTTGTCGGCTTTCGCCTGATCCGTAACTCTGCTTCCGGTGTGATCACCACCTTTATTTCGTCGGCTATATTTTTGGCGATCTCATGCTGCAGTTCGAAGATGTCGCTTGTCTCGCGGCGATATTGCTTGGCCCAAAGATGTTTGTCGGTCGCCGCTTCAATCAACTGAATATTCAATAAGATCTTGTCGCCAATCTTTTGTCCACTGCCTTCGATGAAATAGCTCACGTTGAGTTCCTTTGCCATTTCGGGGATAGACTTCTTCGTGTCGCGATATTTTTCGGAGGTGGTGCGACTGATCACTTTCAGATCCTGGATGTGCTGCAGGTTGTTGAGCGTCGACTCCATGAGACCATTAATGAGATAGATGTTGGTGGAGTCGGAGCTTTCGTTCTTGAAAGGAAGTACAGCGATCGAGAGTTCTTTGGTTTCTTTTTTTGATGTATTGAAAAGAAAAAAAACAATCGCAACTCCAATAACCATCACAACACCGACCATCCATCGATACCTGAACTTCTGCGGTTCGATATTCGTCTGTTCGATATTCTGCTGTTCCCCTGTTTTCCCCGGCGAGTATCCGTATTTCTCCCGAAACACCTTAATAAAATACGACACGCTCGCAAACCCAACCTGCTCCGAGATCTCAGTAACGTTCATAGGCGAGTTCTTCAGCAGTTCCATCGCCTTTTCCAGCCGCACCTTGCTGATCAGCTGCGTTACCGACAGGCCCGTGAGCTTCTTAACCTTGCGGAGGAGGTTCGACCGGCTCATATTCATGATTTCCGCCAACTGCTCCACCCCGAATTGGGTGTTGGGAAGGTTCTGTTCTATCGCGCCGTTTAGCTGATCCAGGAACTCATTTTCGGAAGGTGTGGTGCCCGGCATGGGTAGTCAATGAGGGTGGTTTATTGCGCCTTCGGCCTCCAGGGCAGGCCCGCGAAGGGTAGCAATTTCGGCCTTTAGCTTCAAAATTTATATCGATGCTTCAGAATTTATAGCGTTTGGGACAAAGTTGATGGTTTTGTCCGCAAGAGCGTTTAGCCCTGCCCGGGTGTCCCGGCGTTCTTTACGCCATCAAAACAAAACCCTTTTATGAAAAACCTATTCATGTTCTCCATCATCTTATTAACGATCGCATGCTCAGGTCAGAAGACCGACGACCAGTCAACCTCTGCCACTAAGGCACCCAGTGTCGACATCCACACGGCGGTGATCACAAACGACATCGAAGCCGTGAAGCAGCACGTTGCTGCCGGCACCAATATCAATGAGAAGGATCCATTCGGCGGATCGAGCCCGCTCATAAGCGCCTGCGTATTCGGAAAGCCCAACATCGCGAAGCTCCTCATCGACGCAGGTGCCGACATCAACTTTCAAAACAATGACGGTTCCACACCATTGCACACATCTGCATTCTTCTGCCATCCCGAGATAGTAAAGGCGCTGCTGGCTAAAGGAGCGGACAAGTCCATCAAGAATAAATTCGGAGCCACCCCGTATGAAACGGTCGCCATCCCATTCACTGCCGCGAAGGATGCTTACGATATGATGGGACAAATTCTTGGACCGATGGGGCTTAAATTGGATTATGCTTACATCGAAAAGACAAGACCCGTTATCGCCGAAATGTTGAAATAAAATGATCACTACCACGCACCTAGAACCCAGCACCCAGCACCGTCGGTACGATATCGATTGGATCCGAGTGATCGCAATCGGACTTTTGATAATCTACCACACTGCTGTCGCAGTTCAGCCGTGGGGCATTATGATCGGGTTCATCGCCGACAAAAATTCGTGGCCCGGGCTATGGGCACCCATGCAGATCCTGAACGTATGGAGAATTCCATTGCTGTTCTTCGTATCGGGTATGGGTGTTTACTTCGCCATGCGATCTCGCACATGGAAAGAACTGATGAGCGAACGGAGCCGGAGGATCTTCCTGCCCTACGTATTTGGCATGTTTGCAATAGTGCCGATCCAGGTGTTGTTATGGCGATATAACTACAACATGCAATTGTTTTATCAGTATAGTCCGGCGCACCTGTGGTTCCTTGGTAACATTTTCGCATACGTGGTGATATTCACTCCGCTGTTTTATGCGATCCGCAACACAACATTCCTTCAAAAGCTGTTCACCAACCCATTAAGCATTCTTTTACCCATCGCTTTTCTGATCGCCGAAGCTTTGATCATCAAGCCGGTCCCTTATGAAATGTATGCCATGACATGGCACGGTTTCTTCCTGGGACTGATCGCGTTTTTCTTCGGCTACTGCTTTGCGTTTACCGGGAAGCCGTTTTGGGAAATGCTTTTGAAATGGTGGTGGGCATTGTTGATCATTGCCGTTGTATTAGCTACTCTCCGGCTACGAAGCCCGATGACGACGCCAGTGTATTTGATTCCGCCGGAGTCGGTCTGCTGGATCCTGCTTGTATTTACGTTGGGTTACAAGTTCCTGAACAGGGATAGCAAAGCTTTGAGGTACTTGTCGGAAGCTGCGTACCCGGTGTACATCATTCACCTGGTATTCCAGTTCCTGGCGTCGATGCTGATCTTCCCGTTGGCGATACCGGTACCGTTACAGTTTGTGTTGGTGGTAGTGTTAACCCTTTCGGGATGCCTTTTGGTATACGAGTATATTATCAAAAGAACAAAAGTTACGAGAATACTTTTCGGACTTAAACCCGTGCAGCCATGAGCAGTTCGATGTTCTTATACTTCATGCCAAACTTGCGTGCTACGCCTTCGTTGGTGAGGCCCGACTTGTAAGTATAAACTCCCTTCATGAACCATTTGTGAGAGAAGATCATCTCTTCGACGCCGCCCTCTTCGGCAGCGCGCAAAATGGTTGGGGTAAAGATGTTGCTAAGCGCCGTGGTAGCAGTATGCGCCACGCGCGAGGCAACGTTGGGAACACAATAATGAATAACGTCGTACTTGCGAAACACAGGCTTCTCCAGGGTCGTGATCTCCGAAGTAGCGATGCAGCCGCCCTGGTCGATGCTCAGGTCGATGATGAGTGAGTCGGGCTTCATGTTCTTCACCATCTCTTCGCTAACAACATGTCGTGCCCTGCCCTTCTCAGCTCTTAGTGCGCCGATCACCACGTCGGCTGTTTTCAGGCTTTCGCTGAGTGTCGAGGTATCGATAGTCGATGTATACAACTGGTGTCCCAACGTGTGTTTGATGCGACGCAGCTTATAGATGTGGTTGTCGAATACCTGTATCTCGCAACCGAGACTGGTTGCGGCACGCGCTGAATACTCGGCAACCGTTCCTGCCCCGATGATCACAACTTTCGTTGGGGGAACACCGGTGATACCACCGAGGATAATTCCCTTTCCTCTCCGGGATGTGCTTAGGTATTCGGCGGCTATTAACATCACGGTGCTGCCGGCGATCTCGCTCATCGCGCGAATGATGGGCATACCGCCCACTTTATCTTCGATGAACTCCCATGCCAGCGCCGTTACTTTCTTTCGAAGCAATGCGTTGATGGCCTCCTGTTCGAGATGACCGATCTGCAAGGCAGATATGAGGGCCTGGCCGGGCCTAAAGTATTCGAGCTCTTCCACGGTGGGCGGCTCGATCTTCAGTATAACATCTGCTTTATAAACTTCCTGTGGTGAGTAAACGATCTTGGCGCCGGCTTCACTGAATTGTTTATCGCTGAACTTCGATCCTTCGCCGGCTTTCGCTTCTACGTGCACCTCGTGACCGTTGTTAACCAACAACGCTACAGCATCGGGTGTCAGGCTCACGCGATTCTCCGACATGGAGATCTCTCGCGGCAGTCCGATAAAAAAAGTATGCTTCGATTTTTTTACGAGTTGTAACTTCTCCTGTGTCAACAGTTCCGGCTTTGCCAGGGATTCAAATCCGGTCCTTTTCTTCTCACTCATACCTTTTGGTAATGTATACGTCTTACAGTAGGGCTTTCAATTTCGAGATGTATTTCAAAGCGTTCGTCGGGTAGCAGCGAAGGAATTCGTTCGGGCCATTCAATAAGGCACAGCCTCCCGGAATCCAAATACTCTTCCACCCCAATATCGTACGCCTCTTCTTCATTCTTAAGCCTGTAAAAATCGAAATGATAGAATACTTCTCCGCTTGTTCCTTCGTATTCATTCACGATCGAAAATGTAGGGCTCGTCATCACCGAATGAACTCCCAGCATTTTGCACACTGCTTTTATTAATGTCGTTTTGCCTGCGCCCATTTCACCGTGAAAGACCCAGACCTTGACATTTTGGGATCCTTTTAGTAAGTCTTTTGCTACAGCGTCCAGTTCTTCAAGTGAAAATGTCATGTTTCTCACGGAAAGCACGGAAATCACGGAACTAAACAAAAGCTTTCCGTGGCTTCCGTGTTTTCCGTGAGAAAATTGCGCTTAGGCATTCTTCGAAGTTAAGAAAATTAAGGGTACGATCATCTCTTCGAGGCTCACTCCTCCGTGCTGAAAGGTGTCCTTGTACAGATTGACGTAATAATTGTAGTTGTTTGGATAGGCAAAGAACTGGTCTTCGATTGCGAAAACGTATGTGGTCGATACGTTCGGCTTCGGCAAAAAGAATCGCTCGGGTTTGAGGGCCTCCATCACTTTATCTCCTTCGTAGCCGAGATTCTTCCCCTGCTTGTACCTGAGATTGGTATTCACCGCCTTATCGCCCACGATCTTGAAAGGTCTCTTCACCCTTATCGTGCCATGGTCGGTCGTTATCACCGCCCTCGCTCCTTTATCGGCGATCTTCTTCAGAATATCGAACAGCGGCGAGTGCTCGAACCAGGACTGGGTGAGCGAACGGTAGGCCGACTCGTCCGGGGCAAGCTCACGAATAACCGCCATGTCCGTACGTGCATGCGACAACATATCCACGAAGTTGTAGACGATCACATTCAGATCATTCGAAAAGAGATTGCTCATGGTATCGACGAGATCTCTTCCCTCTTCGAGCTTTTTGATCTTATGATACGATGCCTTTATGTTGAGATTGTTCTTCTTAAGTTGTCGCTGAAGGAAATCTTCTTCGAAGTTGTTCTTCGATTCATCTTCGTCTTCTCCCACCCAAAGATCGGGGTGCGTCTTCGCCATCTCCGAAGGAAGCAGCCCCGAAAATATAGCGTTGCGACAGTAGGCCGTCGTCGTGGGAAGTATCGAATAGTAGGTCTGCTCGCTGGTTACATTAAAGTGCTCCGAAATGATCGGTTCTATTCTTTTCCATTGATCGAAGCGAAGGTTATCGATCAGCACGACAAATAAGGGTTTTCCGGGTTTCAATTCGGGGAACACCTTCTTCTTCATCACCAGGTGCGACATCAAGGGTCTCTCGATGTTGGGATTGTTCAGCCAGTTCTCATAGTTCTTCCTGATGAACTTGCAGAAGTTAGCGTTGGCCTCCACCTTCTGTGTTTCCATAACCTCCACCATGTCTCGATTGTCGGCGTTCTCGAGCTGCAGCTCCCAATACACCAGCTTCTTATAAATGTCCGCCCACTCTTCGTGGTTCATGTTGTCCATGAACGCCATCGAGATCTTACGGAACTCTTGCTGATAACTGATGTTTGTCTTTTCCGAAACGATCCGTTTGTTGTCGAGGATCTTCTTTACCGACAGCAGTATCTGGCTTGGGTTTACCGGTTTAATAAGATAGTCGTCGATCTTTGCACCGATCGCTTCCTCCATGATCATTTCCTGTTCGTTCTTGGTCACCATCACCACTGGAAGATTGGGCTTGTTGTTCTTGATCTGTGCGAGCGCCTCGAGACCCGACATCCCCGGCATGTGCTCATCGAGAAACACGACATCAAAGTTGCGTTCACCGGAAAGCTCTACTGCTTCGGCACCATTGTTGACGGGCGTGATGTCGTAGCCACGTTGTTCGAGGAAAAGTATGTGTGGCTTGAGTAAATCGATCTCATCGTCGGCCCACAAAATGGTATATCTTTGCATAATTGAGTAAAGTTAAGAGTTAAAAAGTTGTCTTCCCGAAGGAAACACAAGATCATTAACGACCCCGTTTATGGGTTCATCTCCATCGACAGTGATCTTGTCTTCGATTTGATACAACATCCCGTATTTCAGCGACTACGTCACATCCGTCAGCTTGGGTTGACAGACCTGGTGTTCCCGGGCGCGAATCATACGAGGTTCCAGCACGCGCTTGGCGCAATGCACCTCATGCGTCGTGTGCTCGAAGGATTCAGGGGTAAAGGTATCGAGATCAGCAATAAAGAGTTCGTCTCCGCACAGGTTGCCATTCTACTCCACGATATCGGTCACGGTCCTTTCTCACACACGCTCGAAGAAACTCTCCTGCACCAGGTAAAACACGAGAGCATTTCTTACCAGCTCATGCGCAAGCTCGACAGCGACTTCAATGGAGAACTGGAGATGGCACTCAAAATGTTCCGCAATAGTTATTCCAGAAAGTTTTTCCACCAACTGGTAAGCAGCCAGCTCGATATCGATCGGCTCGATTACCTGCGACGCGACTGTTTCTTTACCGGCGTTATGGAAGGATCGATAGGTGTCGATCGGATCATCTCGATGCTCACCGTTCACGACGACCAGGTGGTTGTTGAAGAAAAAGGTATCTATAGTATAGAGCATTTCCTTAATGCACGAAGGCTCATGTACTGGCAGGTGTATCTTCATAAGACTGCCGTAAGCGCCGAAAGGATGTTGGTCAACATTATTCGAAGGGCCCAGTATATCGGCAAAGACCTGCCGTGCAGCGAGGCACTAAAGATGTTCCTAACTAACGAACATACCATCGCAGACTTTAAAGACCCACAGGTTTTAAATGCATACGCCCAGCTCGACGACAACGATGTGTGGGGCGCTATTAAACTTTGGAAAGACAACAGCGACCCGATACTGTCGCAACTCTGTATGATGTTGCTCGAACGAAATCTTTTCCAGATACAGATCGGCGGAGCAGTAAAACAAAAGCTCGATAAAGTAAGACATGCTATCGCTTCGAAATACAAAACCCTTCGCAACGACACATCCTATTTCTTTTCCCTGGGCACGCTTACAAACGAAGCGTATGTAATGGATGGACAACAAATAAAAGTTCTCACACGAACCGGTGAGCTGCTGGATATATCGCAAGCATCGGATCTTCCCAACATCAAGGCGATGAGCAAAATCGTTAAAAAAGACTATCTATGCTGGCCTAAAAATGTATCTTTATAGGTTCAGAGTCGAAAGTTCACGGGTTCAACGTTGTCGCGAAAAAACCCTGAACCCTGAGCGCTGAACTTTGAAAAGTTAAGGATGGAATTTTCCGTAAAACAAATAGCCACAATGTTGGGGGGCACGGTTCAGGGCGACGAACATGCAAAGATCAACATGCTCGCCAAGATCCAGGATGCCAAGCCGGGCCAGATAGCATTCCTCGCTAATCCCAAATACGAATCATTCATTTACACGACCCAGGCTACTGCAGTTATCGTAAAGAAAGATTTTCAACCAAAGAAAGAGATCGGATCAACATTGATCCTCGTCGATGATCCTTATTCAAGTTTCACAGCATTATTAGAAGAGTATCACAAGATCATCAGCTTTCAGAAATCGGGCGTCGAACAACCGAGTTTCATTGGTGACAACAGTAAGACCGGCAACAACATTTATCGCGGAGCTTTCTCTTATATCGGCAACGGATGCAGCATCGGCGATAATGTAAAGATCTATCCTCACGTTTACATCGGCGACAATGTTACCGTGGGCAACAATACGATCCTTCACGCCAATGTGAAATTGTACTCGGGTACCAAAGTCGGCAACAATTGCGAGATCCACTCAGGCACTGTTATCGGCAGCGATGGATTTGGCTTTGCTCCACAAGCCGACGGCACGTACAAAGCCATTCCGCAGTTAGGCAATGTGTTGATCGAAGACAATGTTTCTATCGGGGCCAACTCCGTTATCGACTGCGCCACGATGTTCGGCGACTCCACCGTAATCCATAAAGGAGTGAAGCTCGATAATCTCATCCAGGTCGCCCACAACGTCGAGATCGGCAAGAATACTGTTATGGCTGCGCAGGCCGGTGTGTCCGGGTCGTCGAAAATTGGTGAGAACTGCGTAATTGCGGGACAAGTCGGGATCTCCGGGCATATCGTCGTCGCAAACAATACGAGTGTTGGCGGCAAGGCCGGCATCAACAAGACAGTAAAAGAGGAGGGAACCAAGCTAATGGGCGAAATCGCCTTCGAGTTGAATGATTATTTCAAGTCCTATGTCCTTTTCAGGAAACTTCCGCAGCTCCACGAGCGCCTCAAAGAGCTCGAAAAGAAGGTAAATCACACCTCTAACGGGAACAGCACCCATTAAGCCAGTGTTAAGAGTGTTTTGAAATGGGGCCATCAACCCCTAAATTTGCGACACTTTTTACCTAAAAAATGCTAAACTACAAGCAGCAGACGATCCGGAAGTCGGTCACCATATCGGGCGTAGGCCTCCATACGGGTGTCCAGACCAATATGACGTTTGTACCTGCGAAGCCCAACCATGGGATAAAATTCCAGCGTATCGACGTTGCCGGTGCTCCTACGATAGATGCCGACTGCGATAACGTAGTGGATGTTTCGCGCGGTACAACTATTGAACAGAGCGGCGCTCGAGTAAGCACAATAGAGCATACCCTGGCAGCCCTTGTAGGTCTCGAAATCGACAACGTACTCATTCAGCTCGATGGCCCCGAATGTCCTATCATGGACGGAAGCTCCATACAGTTCATAGATGCTTTAAAAGAAGCAGGCACCGAAGAGCAAAATGCCATCCGCGACTTCTTCGAAGTACAGGATAGCATCTTCTATCGCGAAGCGGCAAGAAATGTCGAGATCGCTGCTCTTCCCCTGGACGATTATCGCGTAACAGTGATGATCGATTACAACTCGCCGGTTCTCGGAAGCCAGCATGCTTCGATCACAAACATTCGTCAATTCGAAAAGGAGATCGCTTCGTGCCGAACTTTCTGTTTCCTCCACGAGCTCGAGATGCTTTATAAGCACAACCTTATTAAAGGTGGCGATCTTAACAACGCTATCGTGATCGTTGACCGTGTAGTGGAACCACACGAGCTCGAAAACATCGCGAAGATGTTGAACAAACCAAAAGTAGAAGTAAAGAAAGAAGGTATCCTCAACAACATCGAGCTCCGCTACAACAACGAGCCTGCACGTCATAAGCTGCTGGACGTTGTCGGCGATCTTGCTCTCGCGGGTCGTCCGCTCAAGGCGCAGATCCTCGCGGCTCGTCCCGGTCACGCTGCCAACGTCGCCTTCGCGAAGAAACTGAAGAAGGCGATGGCTGAAGCTGACAAAAAAGGTATCCCAAGATACAATCCGAGCCTTCCTCCTATTCTCGATATCAACCAGATCTCGAATATTCTTCCGCACCGTTATCCGTTCCTGTTGATCGATAAGATCATCTATCTCGACAACGAGACGGTTGCCGGAGTAAAGAACGTGACGATGAATGAGCCCTTCTTCCAGGGACACTTTCCAGGCAACCCGGTTATGCCCGGCGTTCTCCAGGTAGAAGCGATGACACAGGTTGGTGGTATTCTCGTATTGAATACCGTACCCGATCCTGAAAATTATTGGACTTATTTCCTGGGTATCGATGACTGCCGTTTTAGGAAGATGGTACTTCCCGGCGATACCCTTGTTATTCAATGCGATCTCCTCGCCCCTATCAAACGCGGCATTGCCAAGATGAGAGGAAGAGGTTACGTTGGCAATACACTGGTGTGCGAAGGCACCATGACTGCCAGCATCGTTCCCAAAGATTCATGAGCAAGTACCCCTTATCAAGCGTACATCCTGAAGCCCAGATCGGCCAGAATGTAACCATAGAACCATTCTCAACTATCTATAAAGATGTAGTGATTGGCGATGGCACATGGATTGGCCCCAATGTGACCGTCATGGATGGCGCACGCATCGGAAAGAACTGCAAGATATTTCCAGGCTCCGTTATTTCCGGTATTCCCCAGGACCTCAAGTTCAAAGGCGAGATCACCACAGCCGAGATCGGTGATAATACAACGATCCGTGAATGTGTTACTCTCAACCGCGGAACGATCGACAAGTACAAAACAGTGATCGGTTCAAATTGCCTCATCATGGCATACGCTCACATCGGTCACGACTCAATCATCGGTAACTATTGTATTCTCGGCAACACCACACAGCTTGCAGGCCACGTAGTTATCGCCGACTATACGATCTTCGGTGGCGCTTGTGCCGTACAGCAGTTCTCTAAAGTAGGCGCTCATGCATACATCGGCGGTGGATCGCTCGTACGCAAAGATGTTCCCCCGTACACAAAAGCAGCACGTGAACCGCTCGCATACGCAGGCGTAAATACCGTCGGACTTCGCCGCAGAGGTTTCTCCAGCGAGAAGATCGCCGAGATCCAGGAAGTGTATCGATATCTCTTCCTCAAAGGACTTAACAACTCAAAAGCCCTCGACCTCATAGAACGTGAGCTCCCGAAGTCGACCGAACGCGACTACATCGTCAACTTCATTAAGGATTCTGAACGTGGCGTTATGAAGGGCTTCACTACTTCGAACGAAGGCTTCGAATGAAACCTGAATGAAGATCGTTGCCGAAAACCTTGGTAAGCGGTTCAACCGCGAATGGATCTTCAGACATTTTTCGCTCACCCTCGAACCTGCCACGACGTACGCCATCACCGGTCCAAACGGCTCCGGCAAGTCTACGCTGAGCCAGGTGCTTTGGGGACAAGTTCCACCCACCGCAGGCGTTATTCAGTATCATAATAACAATGCGCTGGTTCCGACAACGGACATGTTTCGCTACGTGGCCATCGCTGCGCCATACATGGACCTCATCGAAGAATTCACACTCGACGAGACAATAAGGTTCCACTTCAAGTTTAAGGCTCTCTCACGCGGAAGGGACATCAATAAGCTTGCTGATGAAATGCAGTTGGCAGACTCGAGGCATAAAAAGATAAACACCTTCTCGAGTGGCATGAAACAGCGCCTGAAACTGGCGCTTGCCTTCTACAGCGACACACCCCTTTTGTTTCTTGACGAACCCACAACCAATCTCGACAAGCGTGCAATTGCGTGGTACCAGGAAAATCTCGCGCATCGGGCGGAGCGCACCACGATAATAGCATCGAACCAGGAGGACGAATACCCTTCAAATGCGATAAAAATCGACCTTTCGGGCTATAAACAAGGGGTTACAAAACAATCCCCATAAGGTATCAAAACATACCCCTCATTTCGGGCCGAAACGAAGGGAATGTTTCTTTTAACGCATGCTTTTTGTTATGTTTGAACAGCTATAATGAATTTCCACATGAAATTTTACTTTAAACCGATTCTTTCAGTTCTCGTTCTCGCCGTACTTCTTGGATATTCAGGTTGCGGCGGAAGTAATAATCCCGGTCCCTCTGTAGAAGAGGTGCAATTGGGCAAACTCAGCTCAACCTGGAAGGTTGGCGCCACTGGCAACGTTACCCTCGATGGCGTTAGCAAGAAAGAGCAATACACGGATTTTCAATTGATCCTGTCGGGAACTGCAGGTGCTACAGCGTTCAGCTATACAAAGTCGGGCGGTCCTTCGTTGACACCCTGGCCTAGCACAGGAGCATGGGCGTTCGGTACCGATCCTGAGAAAGATATCGTAAGAGATCCGGGGACGAACAAACAAGTGAACATCACTTACACAGTAACTGAAAGCACTCTTGAGCTTACGTTCGACTACTCTGGCTCGGGCGAGCCAACAAGGGTTGGACAGGTTACAGGAACATGGGTGTTTACGCTGACCAAGTAATTCAGTAATAAAGAATTTGAAAACCCTGGGGCGACGCAGTCTGCTCCAGGGTTTTTTATTTTAGGACCACTACGGTGATGCCATCGCCACCACGATCCACATGTTCGTCGGCAAACGACGATACGCCGCGGGTCTTCTTTAGCTGTTCTCTTACCACCTTTCGAAGCACGCCTTCCCCTTTGCCGTGAAGTATTCGCACCTCGCCCTGGCCGAGCAGGATGGCGTCGTCGAGGAACTGTGTGAGGGCAGGAATAACTTCCTCCACCCTCTTTCCCCGTACGTCGAGTGTTGATTCGAAGAGCGCCTGTTTTTTGTAGATGTCGACTCCGATCGACCGAGCTTTTGTTGTACCAACCGGGTCGAGCCGATCGCTTCTGACCAGCTGGGCAACTTTTACGTGAGAGCGCAGATCTCCGAACTGAACGATCGCATTCGAACCTTTGATCTGTATTAAAGTACCGGTCACTTCCTGTCCACGGATCCGAACCTTGTCGCCCTCTTTCAGGGTCTCGTCCTTCGTGTGTTCTTTCTGTTTCGGTTCGGTCTTTACTTTTGCTTCAAGGTCTTTAAGTCCTTCGCGGACTTTGCGTGTCTCCTTACGTTCGGCTTTGTTCTCGCGGATGTGACGTATCGTTTTTTCGATCTCCCGATTGGTCTCTTTCAAGAGGCCCGAAGCTTCGATGCGCGCACGTTCGATGATCTCTTTCTTGCGCGATTCGATCTCGTCGGTAACTTTTTCGTAGTACGCCATTTGTTCGGCGAGCTCCGCTTCTCTTTTCTTTATTTCGGCCGATCGCTTTGTGTTGCTAAGCTTATCGTCGGCAACAGTTTTCATGAGCGACTCCAGGCCTGCCAGGTCTTTACCGATGATCTCTTCGGCATTCTGGATGATCTGCGTGGGAAGACCCGTCTTGCGGGCGATCTCCAGTGCGAAAGAACTTCCAGGTTTACCGATCTCAAGCACAAATAAGGGTTCGAGCTTCTGTGTGTTGAATAACATCGCAGCATTTGCAATACCGGGTGTATTGCTGGCGAATACTTTCAGATTATAATAGTGAGTGGTCGCCACACCCCATACGTGGGCCGCCACCAATTGCGACAGCACAGCCTGTGCTATTCCGCCTCCGAAGTTGGGATCTGTACCCGACCCGAGCTCGTCCAGCAACACCAGTGTTTTATCATTGGCATTGCGAAGAAAATAGTTCATGTTCTTCAAATGAGAACTGTAGGTGCTCAAATCGTTCTCGATCGACTGCTGATCGCCGATGTCAATAAAGATATGTTCGAACACTCCGAATGTCGATTGCTCATCGGCCGGCACGGGCAATCCGCATTGGAACATGTATTGCACGAGACCGGTTGTCTTCAAGCAAACGGACTTGCCACCGGCATTTGGACCCGACACTAATAAAAAGCTTTGCTGGCGGTCGAGCCATATGTTCAATGGGACGATCGCCCTGTGTGCGCGACGAAGGTTGAGATACAGCAACGGATGTCGCGCGTTCACCCATTTAAGTCCGGGCTCCGCCGTCGTGTGTGGCAATGTCGATTCGAGGTCGATCGATAATTTTGCCTTCGCGCGATTAACATCCAGTAACCCGAGGAACTGGTAGGCATCTTTAAAATCCGGAAGATGCTGACGGATCAATGAAGTAAGATCGCGAAGGATCTTGATGACCTCCTTTCTGTCGGCAAGTTCCAGGTCGCGGAGCTCGTTGTTGGCTTCAAGAACTTCAGTTGGTTCGAGGTAGATCGTTTGACCGGTGGCCGATTCGTCGACAGTAACTCCGCGGATCTTTCTTTTATGCTCCGACAGCAACGGTATCACTACACGCCCATCGCGAATTGTGGGTGATACTCCTTCTGGCGTCCATCCTTCGGCGGTGGCTTGCCTGAACACCTGATCGACAAGCCTTCGTATTCGTGAGCGCTCTTCGTTTAGGCGCTTACGTATCCTTGCGAGCTCGGGTGTTGCGTTATCTTTGATCTTCCCGGTGTCGTCGAACTTTGACTGTATGTCGCGAAGAAGACTTTGCGGCAGCTTTACTTCGCGGCTCATCTCATAGAGGAACGGATATTCTTCTTTCGCTTTCTCAAGAAAGGTTCTCGCTGCGAAGATCGAGTGCAATGAAAGAATGATGAGGTGAAACGACTCTTCTTCGAGGAAACTTCCTTCGACAGAGATCACTGGAATGAACTCCTCGGGATCGAAATAATTTGAAAAGGGAAAGTTGTCGCCTTTTTGTATGATCGATTGCAGCTCTGCGGAACGTCGCAGCTGTGTATTGATCCCGGTAAGGTCGCTCGAAAACGAAATGGCATCTACGTTGCGACGACCGAGGTCGCAGAGACAATAATTTTTCAGCATCATCCTCACCTGGTCGAAACCAAGTTTCTGCTCGAGGTCGGCGGGCCAGATCATTTTGGTGGTGCTGCGTGTTGCTTTGTCAAAGTTTTCTGCTCAAGAAGATTGAGTGTGTCGATCACCGCAGTAAAAACCTCTTCGAGCTCGCCCGGGTGACCAAGATAGTATTGGTATGTCTTTTGAATGACCGAATCGGGTTTGTCGAATTTTTCGAGCAGCGTTTGTTCAAAGGGTTGAAACAACTTCATTGCAGAGTCGGGCGTTATAGCCAGCGAGTTTATCCTGGCTTCGGCCAGGTAAACACTCACGAGATAGTCGGCATATTCCTTTTTACTGAGAACACCCGACGGCTTTTTCTCATTCTGACAGCCGGCGGCGAAAACGAGAATGATCAGCATAATTAACCCGGCGCGCGTCATTTTTCCAGTTGTCAGATAATCGGGGCCCAAAATACTCATAATTTGATTTAATTTGGCGCAATGCAAGCTCTCACGGAAAACACGAAATACACGGAAACCGTGCAATGTCTCTCCTTCCGTGATTTCCGTGTTTTCCGTGAGAACCCAACAAAAAGAAGGCCGGTGTGAAAGAACTCGTCAAGAAACTACGCAACTACGAGATACAGATCCGCAAGGCGATCAACAGCCAGATGCAGGGTGATTTTCACTCGATCTTTAAAGGATCGGGTCTCGAGTTCGACGACGTAAGACCCTATCAATACGGCGACGACACCCGCACGATCGACTGGAACGTTTCTGCCAAAGGGCACGGCACCTACGTAAAAACATTCCGCGAAACTAAGGAGCAAACGATCTTCTTCATACTCGACGTCAGCGGATCACAGAACATTGGTAATCCCGGCCGCACCAAGTTCGACGTGGGTAAAGAGATCTGCGGTGTGCTTGCCATGGCCGGTGCCAAAGAGCAAAGCTCGATTGGCCTCATCGCGTACTCCGACCGACGGGAGATCTTTTTGAAGCCGGCAAAGGGTATGTCGAAGGCCTACGAACTGGTCTACCAAATGATCCGCCTCAAGCCGCAGTCGACCCGAACAAATCTCTCGAAGGCGATACTCTTCGCGCTTAACTCCATCAAGCGCCGGAGTGTCATCATCATGATCTCCGATTTTATCGACGAAGGATATTTTCACAACCTCAAATCGCTCGCACGTAAGCACGACCTGGTAATGATACACGTTAGCGATAAGCGCGAGACAAATCTGCCCAAACTCGGTATAATTCCTGTTCTCGATAAAGAAACCAACCAGACCATTTGGGTGAATACATCATTCGGAGATTTCAGGAATCGCATTGCCGCCCATCACACCGGGAGGGTGAAAGAACTCGAAACCTTCAGCAAAAGAAATCAGATCAATTTCCTCAGTGTGAATACAGAAGCCGACTATATCCCTCAACTGCTTAAGTTATTCAAGACCCGGAACAAAGTAATGAAGAGTGTTTAAGTTGAGGTTCATTATATCGGTACTATTAATTATCCCATCGCTGGCCCTCGCCCAGGAGATTGCGCCTTCGCGTGCCCCCCTTCAGCAGAGCGAGATAACGGTACGTTCACGCTTCCTTGCTGATAGCCTTAAGATCGGCGAAAAGGTGCCGTTCTCCGTAACGGCCACTTATCCCAGGCGACTCAACATCCTGTATCCCGACTCCACGTACAGTTTCAATCCATACGAGTTCGAGGCGAAAGAATACTTCCCCACAAAGACGATCGACAGCCTAAGCTACGACAGCGTTGTATATTACTTCACTTCGTATGAGATCGACAGCATACAGACGTTCCGGATGCCGGTGTATGTGATCCAGGGATCGGATTGCACCGCCGTGTACGGAGCTACCGATTCAATCTTTTTGAAACAGTTGGTCGATCACGTACCCGATTCGGTGAACGCACAACAGTTGCCTCTAAAAATAAACACGAAGTACCTTAACGTAAGCTGGCTGTTCAACTACCCGGTCGCGATCTATGTAGGTGTTACGCTGGTGGTGATAGCCATCATCGTCTGGTTTGTCTTTGGAAAACGTATCCGTCGTTATTTCATTCTCAAACGACTCAACAAAGATCATTCGGAGTTCTTACATCGTTTTGCCGATGCAATGCAACAAATGCAATCAGACTATACTTCAAACAAGGCTGAGACTGCGCTGGTGATCTGGAAAAAATATATGGAGTCGCTCGAACAAAAGCCGTACACAAAATACAGTTCCAAAGAGATACTCCGTTTGCTAAACGACAGCAACCTGACAGGAACACTGAAGGCTATCGACAAGATGGTGTATGGCGGAACGGGCGCCGCTACAGATACCGATGTATTCCAGGATCTGAGAGAAGTGTCGAGATTACATTACAACGAAAAACTCAGGCAGCTCAATGCAGCTAAATAACGAGATAGTAGATCCATGGTATGCCATCGACTGGTTCCTCCCGTCGACGTTCAGCTCATATTCATGGGCAGATCCATTTTGGCTTTGGATCATTCCCGTAATACCGCTGTTGTTCGTTGTACGATGGCTCACGAGGTATTATCTCAATCAGAAACTTCCCGTTGCTCTTGTCCGCAGTGACCTTCGAAGCAACCCGTTGAATCTCATTAGACTGTTTCCTGAATTCTTATTGTGTGTTGTTGGCGCACTGATACTTGTTGCGCTGGCACGTCCACAGAAAACAAACGAAAAAGTAGAGCAATGGACGGAAGGTATCGATATCATGCTGGCTATCGATATCTCACAGTCGATGCAGATCGAGGACTTTACCCCGAACCGCCTCGAATCAGCAAAAGAGGTAGCGAGGAATTTTATTAAGGGCCGCCTCCAGGATCGCATTGGCATTGTGGTATTCTCAGGCGATGCATTCTCGTTGGCACCATTGACGACAGACTATGCATTATTGAACTCCTATATCGACGAGATGAACTTCGACATGATCGAGAACAGGGGTACCGCTATCGGAAGTGCACTTGCCGTGGTTACAAACCGGATGCGCGAGTCGGAATCGAAATCAAAAGTGTGTATCCTGTTGAGCGACGGCGATAATACCGCCGGCAACATCGATCCCATTACAGCCGCCGAACTCGCTGCAGCTTACGACGTGAAGATGTACACGATCGTTGTGGGCAAGGAGGGTCTCGTTCCTTTTGGCAAAGACTATTTCGGCAGACCGCACCTGGTCGAGAATACCGTAGACGAAACAACGATGAGAAAGATCGCCGACATCGGCAAAGGAGAATTCTTTCGCGTAACCGACGAGCAGGCGCTTGCACAGGTGTTCGAAAAGATCAACCAGTATGAGAAAGCGGAGATCAAAGAGACACGTTTCAAAGACACGTCGGATTTCTATTTCATTTATTTGCAGTGGGGAATTTTGTTGTTCTTGTTGTGGCTACTCACCAAGAGCACATTCATGAACAACGTTCTGCAAGATTAGAAATGAGCCAACGAGCTGGCACGTCACCTCCTCACCTCTTCACCTCTTCACATCCTCAAATCAAATGCAACCCCGTGGCTATCAGTCGCCCGCCATAAACAACGAGCGCGATCCCCACAATCACATTCATCCACATCATGCGCTGCGGCGTGATGAGAGTCGAAAGTCTCCCTGCGAGATAAGCCTTCCCAATATCAGTAAGCAAAACCGTAATGAGCATAGCCGCAAAAAAAACCGCGAACTCCGAATCGGCAACCAGCCCGAGATCGATCGACGCAACGCTGATATAACCGATCCAAAGGATAGGCACCATGGGACTGAATGCGTTTATGAAAAATCCCTTGAGTATATATCGATACGATTTCGACTCCGTCGCAGCCTGCACGGGCCTTATCGCCTTGCGGGCTTTGACTATCAAGTGATATAGACCAAACACGATCAGGATCCCTCCTCCTACAAATGCCATCTGGTCGCGAAATGTCGGCGACTCGATCAATGATATCAAGCCGAGATAGCAAACAACAACGTAGAAGGCATCGCTGATAGAAACACCGAGCGCCACAAGAACACCCTTTGCGAAGCCGCGTTCGGCGCTGGTTTGTATGATAGTGAAGAAGACCGGGCCGGCCAGGAATGCCAGTACTACACCAAACTGGATGCCTTTGAGTACGATCATTTAGCCTGTTTAGCGAGGAAGTTCTTCCATTCGTCCAACTGGCTATTCTTCATCACACGCGGAAATTTATTTTGTCCACCGATCTTACCCTTTATTTCCATCCAATGATAGAACGTGCCGATCGGGTAAACGTCGACCATTACTTCTTTGAGTGCAGCGCTGCGTTCCACGGCATAATCATCATTAAGAACTTTCAGGTGATGATCGAGTCTCTCTTTCAAAGCTTTCGTGTCGACCTTATTATCCGTTGCCAAATACCACTGGTGTGCGAAGAGTCCCTGGTAAGGAACGCCCGCCACTGTAAACTCCGGGATCTCGATGTTCATTTCATTGGAGACCAGTTCGATAGCCTTGTTCATATTGTCTACCGAAAGGTGTTCGCCGCAAAGACTCAGGAAATGCTTCGTGCGGCCTGTGATGATGATCTCTGATTCTTCCAGCGACGTGAACTTGATCACGTCACCAATAAGATATCGCCAAGCACCCGAACAACTGGAAAGTAACAACGCATACTCCACTCCTTCTTCCACTTCATCTATCGCGAAAGCCTGCGCTTCAGGTTTAATATCTCCCGTAGGAAGGAAGTTGTCTTCATTAAATGGTACGAATTCATAAAAGATACCATTGTTGAGCACGAGCTTCATCGACTTGTGCCGGGGCAGCGATTGATAGGCAATGAATCCCTCCGAAGCGAGGTAAGTTTCAATGTAGTAGATCGGTCTGCCGAATAACTTTTCGAAGCCCTTGCGATATGGATCAAACGAAACTCCTCCGTGAACGTACACCTGGAGATTCGGCCAGATATCGTGAACGCTGTCGAGCTTATGATAATCGATGATGCCTTCGAGAAGTATTTGGATCCATGCAGGAACGCCAACGATGATACCGATGTCCCATTCGGGAGCTTTTACGATCATCTCCTGGAGCTTTGCATCCCAATTGCGGGTCTTCGCGATCTTCTTACCTGGTTTATAGAAATGCTGGAACCAGAATGGCAGCTTCGCAGCCTGTATACCGCTAAGATCTCCTTCGAAGTAGCTTCCTTTTTTATTGAGGTGAGTGCTTCCGCCAACCATCAATATTCCCGCTTCGAAAAATTCGGCGGGCAGATCGTACTTCGAAAGTGAGAGCATCTGTCGCACGCTGGTGCGTCGGATGGCCATCGTCATGTCTTTGGTAACGGGAATATATTTCGACGCCGCCTCCGATGTACCGGAGCTGAGTGCGAAGTATTTAACGCGTCCGGGCCAGGTCACATTCTTCACCCCCATTTTCGATAGCTTCCACCAGTCTTTGTAGATCTTGTTGTAGTCGTGGATCGGCACCCTGGTCTTGAAAGACTTATAGAAATCTTTTGGGCCTCTTCTAAACTGACTGAGTATTTCGGGGAAGTCATAGTATTTACCAAATTCTGTCGCCGACGCCGAGATCATCAGCTCCTGCAGCTCCCGCTTCTGCAATTCCAGCGGCGAGGAGTATTCCTGTTCCAGGTTTTCTCGCAGCTTGATCCCTTTTTTTAATAATGTTCCTAAGATCGCCATATTTTTGTAGGTGTTTCTCACGGAAAGCACGGAAGCCACGGAACAGTTCCCTTCTGTGATTTCCGTGTTTTCCGTGAGAAATGGCCAAAGTTATACAAATGAGCATTAAAAGAAATATCGATTCCATCGTCTCCGGACTGGCTGTCGGATGCCGACTGGTTGCCGTAAGCAAGACACATCCGGCGTCGCTCGTTCAAGAGGCTTACGACGCTGGACAGCGCATCTTTGGAGAGAACAAAGTGCAGGAAATGGTTTCGAAATACGAAGTTCTCCCGAAAGACATCCAGTGGCACCTCATCGGTCATCTGCAATCAAATAAAGTCAAGTACATAGCACCGTGGGTAAGCCTCATTCATTCGGTCGACAGCGCTAAGCTTGCCGAAGAGATCGACAAGCAGGGAAAGAAAGTGGGACGTGTTATCCCGTGCCTGTTACAAGTACACATCGCGAAAGAAGAGACGAAGTTCGGCTTCGATCCAAACGAGGTACTTACATTCCTGGAAAAAAATAAACTTGCCAACATAGAGATCAAAGGACTCATGGGAATGGCGACATTGACCGACGATCAGGATCAAATAAGAAGAGAGTTCAGGGGATTGCGCGCGCTGTTCGATCGGATCGGCAACCTTAAAGAGCTCTCGATGGGAATGAGCAGCGATTATAAGATCGCGATGGAAGAAGGAAGTACAATGGTTAGGATCGGTACTGCTATTTTTGGGACGAGGTGAGGAGATGACGAGGTGAGGAGATGACGAGGTGACGAGGTGATGATAACACAAATTTATGAGCAATAAACAATTACTATTAACCGGAGCGATTCTCGGACTTCTCTCCGTTGGACTTGGAGCCTTTGGGGCGCATGCATTGAAAGCAACGCTAACAGCTAACAATCGCGTTGAGACGTTTGAGACCGCTGTTCGCTACCAATTCTTTCACGCACTTGCTTTCTTGTTTGCCGGACTTTGGATAGGCCAGGGCACATGGGCTGGCGGATATGCATGGCTTGCGGGAGTCGTTCTCTTCTCAGGAAGCCTTTATGTGCTCTCGATCACGAACTCAACTGCGTTGCCCGTTGTATTGGCCACACCGGCTGGCGGACTTTGTTTTTTGATCGGATGGCTTTTGCTGATCGTTAAGATCTGGAAGGGCTAATTATTGCTAACCTTCTTCTCGACGATGCTGCCGGAGAGAAGGACCTGGCCACCGTCTTTGTTGACTGCGTTGGACATCACGGTAGCAACTTTATTTACCCGACCGAACTTGCCAGTGCTGTCGAATACCAAAGTTATCTCGCCGCTTCTGCCCGGTTGGATTGGATCGCGGGGCCAGCCTTTCGGAGCTGTGCATCCGCACTGAGTGGTAACGTTTGTAATCATCAACGGCTCGTTGCCGGTGTTGTAAAATCGGAAGGTGTATTCAACCCTTTCGCCCTGCGTAATGATCCCAAAATCGTAGTTTGACTTTTCAAAAGACAGAAGAGGTCCTGACGGCTGGGTAGTTTTCTCCGAATTGGCCTCGTTCGATTGACCGAAGGCGAATGTGGTGGAGGCGATTGCCAGAGTTATAAGGATCAATGTCTTCATACCCTGCACTTATAAACGTATTTCGACAGAAAATATTCACACTTTGCAGTTAAAAAAATTCCAAATGGAAAATCCGGTTCATGAAGTGTATGGCAATCGTGTTCGGGTGAGGACGTGCGGTATTTGTATTATCGGCGACAGCCTCGTTATGGTGAACCATCGTTACCTGGGTGAGAGCGATTTCTGGGCGCCGCCGGGCGGGGGAATCGAATTTGGCGAGGATGCGCCGGCATGCCTGGTCCGCGAATTCCGTGAAGAGACGGGCTTGCAAGTCGATATAGGTCCATTTTTGTTTGCCTGCGAGCTCGTGAAGCCGCCCCTTCACGCTGTCGAGCTCTTTTTTCACGTGGTTTATAAGGGCGGAGAACTGATTGTTGGAAAGGACCCGGAATCTGGCCAGCGGCAGATCATAACGGAGGTCAAAATGCTAACCTCAGGCGAAATACGAAAACTTGGTCCCGGGCGTGTTCACGGGGTGTTGGCGAAGTACCCGGATATCAGCCAAATTACCGCCCTAAGAGGCTATTTTAAACTGTAAGGGTTGTGTATAACGGCCTAAAATCTTTATACTTGCAAGCTAAACCTGAATACCTAAAGTCATCATGATCACAAGAATTGTCACTGTAGTTCTACTCGCCATCAGCGTCGGGATGCTTGGATACCTGTACAACAGCATCGACACTGTTATCAAAACAAAAGAGGCCATCAAGTCGAAAGAATTAGCCACTACCAATGCGCTCAAACTGATCCGCGAAGCGGAGATCGTATACCTCGGCGTAAATGGAAAATACACTGCGAGCTGGGATACCCTCCGGGCATTCATTCAAAACGGTCGTGTGCCGATCATCGATCGCCATGAAACAATTATCCAGAAGCCTTATGGCGGTGAAGAAGTGAAAGTGACTATCGATACCATCGGCTTTATTCCCGCTAAGGAGAGAATTTTCAAAAAGAACTTTACAATTAACGCCGCAGACGACGGTATCTTCCGCGGTTATAAAGTAAAAGTTGGCGACGAGGTCATCGGTAACCAGCGCGCTTTTGCTCTCGAGGTTTTGGGTACAGTGAGGGAACAGCCTTTTATCGAAGGTGGTGTGATCGAAGCGCTCGCCCCTGTTAATCCCGGCGATCAGGTGACAAAAGGAAAGACTCTCGTGAACTACTACAACTACGCATACGATATCAATACCGATCTTAGTAAAGTCGGTTATAAGCCCGGCACAGACATACTCTTCGAAATCTTCGTTGGATATGTAGACAAGGCCGGTGTACCCGTGCAGGTGATCGAAGTGAAAGATCCTTCACCTGATAACCCAGCAAGAAAAGAATCAAACGAACAGAAGACCCGCAAGCCCTTGCGTTTCGGCTCACGCCTCGACGTATCGACTGCCGGAAACTGGGAATAAAAGATCCATATAACATCCATTGCAGGCGGCGACCCTCGGTTTTAAGCTGATCAGGAAGATCAAGGACGACAAGTTTGATGAAGAGAATCTCCATCAATACGCCTTGCTGATCCAACTAGGTGCTCGCGATTTTCAGGCATGTGTCATTGATGAAACGAACAGGGTCCTCCTCTTGGAGGACTATGTTTTTAATGAGGTCGGGTCGGCCGAGCAACAGGTTCAAATAGTTAAAGACCTCTACGACAATCATCCCCTGCTCATGGCGGGCTTCTGGAAGAGTGTCACCTTCTCTATCAAAAGCAACAAGTTCGTCCAGGTTCCAGCACAGTTATTCGTGCAAGCCTCCGCAGCGGAATACCTGAAGTTCAACGCACGTATTGAACCCGATAAAGACCAGATCCTCTTCTGTCAAAATTCAACGATCGATTCGATAACAGTTTACGTCGCTCCAAAGCCTTTGTACGACTGGCTCACGGCGATCTACAAGAACGCATCGCTGAAGTTCATTCACCAATCGACAGCGTTGATCGAAGGCGTGCTGCGTATATCCAAGAATGAAAAAACGTCGCCGCTGTATTTGTACGTCGATCGTTTCAAGA
Organism: uncultured Ohtaekwangia sp.; assembly: GCA_964490505.1. GTDB lineage: Bacteria > Bacteroidota > Bacteroidia > Cytophagales > Cyclobacteriaceae > ELB16-189. Next base: position 66,655 of record CAZBCP010000014.1, read on the forward strand.
TGCATATACTCGCCGCGAAGGGAGGACAGCTCGTTTATTACAACCAGTTTCCGATCAAGCACTTTGCAGACTATGTGAAGTATATCATGCTCGTACTGACTGCCCTTGGTATGGATCAGCAGACGAGCCAGGTGGTGATGTGGGGTTATATCGGGAAGAATTCGCCGCATTATCATGAGTTCATCAAATACATTCGCAACGTGAGCTTCGGCCAGCGGCCAAATCATCTTTCGTTCGGCTATTTGTTCGATGAGCTGCAGGAACATCATTTCTTCGACCTGTACTCAATACACCTCTTACTGTGAAGCGTATAGCGTTATTCCCTGGCTCGTTCGACCCTTTCACAAAAGGTCATGAAGACATTGTGCTGCGCGGGTTGAATGTATTCGATGAAATAGTGATCGCGATCGGGTACAACAGTCAAAAGAGCTCGCGGTATTTCCCCATCGAAATGATGGTCGAACGGGTCCAACAAACATTTAAGGGTAACGACCGTATCAGCGTCCTCACCTATTCCGAGCTTACTGCGCCGTTGGCACAAAAGCTGGGTGCCCGGTATTTATTGAGGGGACTAAGGAACACGACCGACTTCGAATACGAGAACAGTGTGGCACAGGTAAACAAGCATCTGAATGCGGAGCTCGAATCGGTCTTCCTGATCACGTCGCCGCAGTTTGCATGGATCAGCTCGTCGATCATACGGGAAGTGCATCGCTATGGCGGCGATGTATCTACGTTGATCCCTTATAAATTGTGAAAATGTCATTGCAGGGCTCGTCCGGGCAATCCAGCTTCGTGACGGCGGATTGCCTGCATTCGCGTGCCATGACGTCTCACTCAGGCGTTCTCGTTCTCGTAATATTCTTCGAAGACGAACCGTATTGAATTATACGAGTTCTCCAGCGCGTGATACACTTCCTTCTGGTTCATCCATCTTACGTCTTCGATATCTTCTTCATGGCTTGGTTTCATCTTCGAATCGTCGACGATCTCCATGCTATACCAGCGGGTCCTTTTTAGCATGGCATGTTTATTCATGGTGTAAGTATGCCAGGTGGTGCTGATCTTCTTGCCAAGTTTCACCTTCACGTTGCACTCCTCCTCTACTTCGCGGACGGCAGTTTGTCGTGAGCGTTCGCCGCTTTCTTTTTTCCCTTTCGGGAGATCCCATTTCTTCTGTCGATAAATGAGCAGGAACCGGTCTTTCTTCCTGACCAGGCCGCCGGCAGCCTTTACGATCCGGAATCTCTTTTTCAGGAAATCTTTTACAGCGTCGTAGTCGTCGACCGAAATGGCCAGTGACCGCAGTGCAATAGGCACTTTGGAGTCGATGAGGTCCAGGACGGTGTTGAGGTGTGCTACCGACGCATTCTTCATCCAGACATTATTAATAAGGTCAGCCTTGGTTAGGGAAGCCTTTCGTGCGTCGATGGTAGAATTGAAGTGTCCCAGGTCTGGTTGCTTGCCCGGTTTAAGAATAATGACGGGAATGTCATTAACGAATAGATTCATGCCTGGGAGGTTTCTGCAAAAAGCCAAAATATTTGCAATGCGGCAAATAAATTTTTGTTAGAACTATCTTAGTATTTCCTCAATTTCGCGTCATGAGCATTGTAACGATCCGGGAGAAAACGGCAGGTCCGGTGGCCGCCAAATTGTTGGAAATCGAAGCGATAAAATTAAACCATAAAGAGCCCTTCACATGGGCCAGCGGCTGGAAGTCGCCGATTTATTGCGATAACCGCCTCTCCCTCTCCTATCCTGCTATCCGCAGCTACATCCGCAACAGCATCGTGAGCGCAATCCGCGACAGCTTCCCGGATGTTGAATGCATCGCGGGCGTTGCAACGGCCGGCGTGCCGCAGGGCGCTATGGTTGCCGACGCGCTCGAGCTTCCCTACGTATATGTACGGCCTAAGCCGAAAGAGCACGGGATGGGAAACCTGATCGAAGGAAAGGTTACAAAAGGACAAAAAGTGGTGCTGATCGAAGACCTCATCTCCACGGGCGGCAGCTCGCTGAAGGCAGCGCAGGCCATGAAAGATGCCGGTTTCAAGGTGCTGGGCATGGTCGCGATTTTCACGTATGGCTTCGATGTGGCGACCCACAACTTCGAAGATGCCGATATCAAATTGGTATGCCTCAGTGATTTCAATGCTCTGCTGAAAGAGGCGGTAGCGAAGAATTACCTCAACGACGACCAGTTGGTGTACGTGAAGAGCTGGCGTCTCGATCCCGCAAACTGGAAGTGAAACTAAACGACGTCAAAGGACTCCTCGACCAGAAGGCTGAACAATTCAATCAGCCGAACTTCATCTCAAACGATCCGATCTCTATTCCACATCGTTTCAAAAAGAAACAAGACATAGAGATCTCCGGCCTCTTCGCTGCGACGCTGGCATGGGGACAACGCAAGACCATCATCTCCAACTGCAATCGCCTGATGGAAGGTATGGACAATGCCCCACACGACTTTGTGATCGGCCACACGGACCATGACTTGAAGAGATTCAGAGACTTCAAGCATAGAACATTCAATTCAACCGACCTGAATTACTTCTTGCGTTTCCTGAAATGGTACTACTCACAATACGACTCGCTCGAAGGCGCCTTCGTTGCCGATACCATTGAAACGGGGCTCGTCAACTTTCACGACCTGTTCTTCAGCTTGCCCGACTATCCGAAGAGAACAATCAAGCATATATCGACACCCGCCCGGAAATCGGCATGCAAGAGACTAAATATGTATCTGCGGTGGATGGTACGGAGCGACAACAAGGGCGTTGACTTCGGGATCTGGAAAAAAATAAAGCCATCGCAATTGATTTGCCCGTGCGATGTTCATGTGGACCGCGTTGCAAGAAAACTGAAGCTGATCAAGAGAAAACAGGTAGACTGGCAAACGGCACTGGAGCTTACTTCAAATCTGAGGAAGTTGGACCCGGTAGACCCGGTGAAGTATGATTTCGCGTTGTTTGGGTTGGGAGTTGAGGAGAAGTTTTGAGTGGCGCAAGGGATACGCAAAGGAAAAGAGGTACGCGGAGGCTAATGCAACATCGCGTTCCACTGCTCCTTTGCGTATCCTTGGCGAAACAAAGAAATTCACTTCAGGAACCTCACCTCAACGCGACGATTGATGGTCCTCGCTTCTTCGTCCACCTGGTTCACGAGTGGATATTGTTTTCCGAAGCCTTTGATCTGAATGCGTGTGTCAGCGATACCTTGCTTCACAAGATAATTACCTACTTCGCGCGCACGATTGTGCGAGAGCTCTAAGTTATAGTCGTCGGAGCCACGATCGTCGGTGTGACCGGCAAGCTCCACCTTCCATGCAGGCCTCTCGTTCATAACACTCACAAGCTTGTCGAGCTCTTTGAACGAGATGTCGAGCAGTTCAAAGCTGTTGTACTCGAACTGGATGTTCTTGAGAATGTAGATCTCGTTGGGCTCGATCTTTTGCCCATCGGTCCACACCACTTCTGTTGAATCCACTTCAACTTCGATCGGCGGCCATGTTTGTACGATGCTGACATCATCAATATAATAGTAAGCGCTGGCCGAGAGCATGAAACTCTTGCCCGAATGAGACTCGATGCGCTTGTGGTGTGTTGCTTTATCGTCGGAGAAATTGCCGATGATGGCTACCTTCTCTCCGCCGCGTGCCGTGTATTCGGCCGTAGCTATCTCCCACTTCTCGCCAGTAAATGGAGTAGAGTTGGTTTTGCTGAGGGCGGGATACGACTTGATAAGCTTATCGTCGGGACGATTGAGTAACGAATCTGAAAAACTAAGGCCGATGCGATCGGTAGCAAACACCGAGTACGACGAGAGCTTAAAGAAAAATTCGACGCGATACTTCGCACCCTTCGTTAGGGGAGTTTGAAGCTCTACCTGTATGTATTCGCGGTAGTTCTTACCGTTGTTGCTCCAGGTATAGATGCCTGCATATCCCATGCCCGAATGAGCGTTCGATTGTCCGGCCCAATTGAAGGGCACATCGTTGTCGCCCCAACTGCACTGGTGATAGTGATCGGGTGTTCCCTTGTTGGCAGAGCTCCAACCAGGTAAATAGAAGTCGCGGCGATCGGTGCTGAACGATGCGGGACAGCGGAAATATTCTTCGAAGCTTGAGTTAGGAACAAGGTTCTGGGCTTTAATAGCAAAGCTCAGAATGAAAGCCAGGCATATCGTGGAGGGTAACCTCACTTATAATAAGTAACCTCAACCCTGAACTTCTGATCGACTCCACCGAGGCGATCGAAAGCGGATTTCGAGATCTTGATCACCATTTTATCGTTCGCTGCGGTGTTTGGTAACTGACCGGCAACCCTTACGAACACTTCACGATTGTTGAGCTCATTTCTCACCTTGAGAATACTTCCTGTTTTTGCAGTGCGATGAAGTGCGAGGTATTTTCTATTGCCTTCAGTGCCTTCTATCAATTCGGCCAGACCAAGCTCGTGAACTTCGTCGGTGCCGAGAACGCTTTCGGAGATCTTGACTGGAGAGCCGGCCGAGGCGGTCTGTACGGGGGTGGTGGTCGTTGTTCGTTGTTCGTTGTTCGACGCTAACGGTTGGGTATTGGATGCCGGTTGCTGATTATTGGTTGCTGCTTGCTGGGTATTGGATGTTTGCGACTGTTGCTGCGAGAACATCGGCTGAGCAACATACAACACCTGGCTTACTTTAAGCTCGTTGTTTTGAATGCCATTCCACTCTTTGATCTTGTCAATAGACACATTGTATTGACGTGCTATCGAATACAGGGTTTCTCCTGCAGCGACTGTATGAGTCATCTTCGCTTCGATAGGCTTCGACGTTGTTGTGGTGCTCGTCGTAGCGGTACTGGCAGTCGTCGAAGCAGCTCCTTTCTTTATAAGAATATCCTGGCCAACGTTCAGTGCATTGTCTTTAAGATTATTCCAGCTCTTGATGTCATCGACCGAAACACCATACATTCTAGAGATTGAGAACAAGGTTTCCTTGGGCTGAACTTTATGAACAGTTCCTTCGGCAGTTTGGGTACGTCCTTTAGGAACGTAAGGTACTTTCAGCAGCTGACCTGCTTCGATACCACCGTCGGCGGTCGGGTTGAATTCGAGGATGCGTGCAATGGTCACACCGTATCTCTTCGAAAGTCCGAACAGGGTTTCTTTCTCCCCCACAAGATGAACGATAAAGGTTTGTCCGTTCACCGTTTCCAGGCGTAGAGAATCCGACTCCACCCTGCCTTCCGGCCAGGCAGGCCCATTGGCCCACAGACTGGCAGCTAAAAAAATGGCTTTTATCATAGTCAAAAAACTAAGCGAAAATTTAGCCAATTCTTTCTCACGGAATGCACGGAAATCACGGAATTAAATACCCTATTTTTACGAAGATAAATAACGCTGAATGACCTCCCGGATTGTGCTTTTAACGATAAGCTGGTGCCTTTTAGTATGCGCTCTTAAAGCACAGGAACCTGTTAAAAAGAAGGTGATGGTTATGGAGATCAAGGCGGAAATAGACCCCCGGATGACGAGGTATGTGGAACTGGCTTTGGCTCATGCCCACAAAACGGAAGCCGACATTGTGATCGTTGAGATGGACACGTACGGCGGCGTTCTTACCGACGCGAAAGAGATCGTACAAAAGATCATGGACTTCGACAAGCCCATCTGGGTGTTCATCAACTCCGATGCTGCTTCGGCAGGAGCGCTGATCTCGATTGCATGCGATAGCATATATATGTCGCCCGGCGCGAGCATCGGTGCAGCTACGGTGGTGTCGGGAACTGACGGCAGCGCGGCGCCCGACAAGTACCAGTCCTATATGAGATCGATCATGCGATCGACCGCCGAAGAGAACGGACGCAGACCCGAGATCGCCGAAGGTATGGTCGACGAACGCGTCGTAGTCGATTCGATCAAACAAGCCGGCAAAGTTATCACCCTTACAACCTCCGAAGCGATCGCCGTTGGATACTGCGAAGGAAAAGTTGAAAGTATCCAGGAAATACTCGAGAAGAATAAGATCGGAGACTACGATATCGAAACATTCAGACTGGGCTTTACGGAGAAGATCATCGCGTTCGTATTGAATCCCTTCATCAGCGGCATTCTCATACTTATTATCATCGGTGGAATTTATTACGAGATGCAAGCTCCCGGTATCGGGTTCCCGCTGCTGGCAGCTGGCATTGCCCTCGCGTTGTACCTGGTTCCTTACTACCTAAATGGACTTGCAGCATACTGGGAGATCCTCGCACTGTTCATTGGTGTTGTGCTGATCGCACTCGAGATCTTTGTCATCCCCGGCTTTGGAGTTACCGGTATTTCGGGAATCATTATGGTTGTTGGCTCGCTGGTGCTGATCATGCTCAGGAACGACTTCTTCAATTTTGAATATATCCCGCTTGGTGACATCTCGGTGGCTTTGTTCACTGTAGTCGGCGGAATGGCCGGAGGCCTGTTGCTACTGGTATTGGTTGGCGCCCGGCTCACCGACACCGCTGCATTTCGAAGGATCTCACTTCAAGACACACAAAGCGGCTATACCGTCAACGTCAATAATCTCGATCTGAAGGGAAAGAAGGGTGTGGCTCATACCATCCTTCGTCCAAGCGGAAAGATCATGATCGACGATCAGCTTTACGATGCATTCACACGGGGCGAGTTCGTTGAGCGTGGCGAACAAATAGAAGTCATCGGCACTGAAGGTGTAGCTCTTAAAGTAAAACGCGTATGAAGATACTTGGTATAATCCCGGCCAGGTATGCATCCACACGTTTTCCTGCGAAGCCCCTCGCCGACATCGGCGGTAAGTCGATGATACAATGGGTTTACACACAGGCCATTGAGTCTTCGAAGATCAGTAAAGTTGTCGTCGCTACCGACGATCAGCGGATCTTCGATCACGTAACATCATTCGGGGCCAACGTTTGCATGACTTCGACCGATCACGTCAGTGGAACCGATCGCTGCTTCGAAGCGCTTACAAAACAATCCGACAAGTACGATTATGTTATCAACATACAGGGAGATGAGCCGTTCATTGCGCCTAAGCAAATAGACCTGTTGGGTAGCTTGTTGGATGGAAAGACCGAGCTGGCTACACTCGCAAAGAAGATCGATGATCCCGAAATGCTATCTAATCCAAACGTTGTGAAATTGGTTAAGGATCTGCATAATGATGCATTGTATTTCAGCAGATCGATGATACCGTATCCGAGGAATGCAGGAAGTCATAATTATTTTAAACACATAGGCACATATGCATATCGGGCGGATATACTCGAAAAGATCACACAACTTCCACAGTCATCGTTAGAAAGGGCCGAATCGCTGGAACAGCTCCGATGGCTGGAGAATGGGTATAAGATCAAAGTTGCCGAGACAGAGCTGGAGACCATTGGCGTGGATACTCCCGACGACCTCGAGAAAGCTATTGCTTTTCTAAAAACCCGATGAGCGAAGTACCACATTCAAGGGAAAATGCAATCAGGTTCTTTGAGAGTTATCTAAAGACCAATGACGTCAAGGGCAAAAAGATAATCGATCTCTCGACAGGCAGCGGTTATATCATCAACGAGTTTCATAAGGCAGGCGCGGTTGTGGATTTGTTCGATCTGTTCCCGGAGCAGAACAAGTACTGCCCGGTTCCATGTAAGAAGATCGACCTGCAGAAACCGTTCGCGCATATCGGTACTGCTGATATCGTTTTACTTGGAGAGACCATCGAGCATCTACCCAATCAATTCTTCTTTTTTACCGAAGTCGCTAAGATGTTGAAACCGGGTGGCGTTTTGATACTCACGACACCAAACCCATCGTCGTTGCGTAGCCGGTTCTCTCAATTCTTAATGGAGAGCGAACATTACTCCACTCCCCCTCCGAACGAAACGGACGCTTTCGCGCGGTGGTCTCCGCAAAGCACAGAAGGATATTTCGGGAAGTTGTTTATCAGTGGCCTGTTGAGGCTTCGAACACTCGCAGCCCTGAATGGGCTGAGGATAAAAAAGATCCATGCATCAAAAAGAACCTCAACGGCATTCTTCCTGATGATCTTCTACCCGATCCTTTATTACTTCAGCAGAAAAAACTACAGGAAACAATTAAAGGAAGATCCTTCTAACAAGAAGGCATACGAGGAGATCTTTCGTCTCAATACGTCGGTGGACATACTCACGTATAAGCACCTTATTGTTGAATGGGAGTCATCTTCAGCTTCTCAATAGCGAATTCGTTCACAGCTGCTTCAACAGCGGGAATATCTTTGGAAGTAAGGCTGGAGCCGATCACATGAGCGCCTGCATTCGGGATCGCTTTCTCCACCTTCATATCTGGCGGCGTACCCAATTGCGAATTCATTTCGAGCATGGCGCTCACTTTCACCGTAGGATCCTGTTCAGTCTCGCTCTTATAATAGTATAACGTCAGCGAAGGGCACTTCACTTTTTCGAAGGTGGACTTGTTCATCTTGTCTTCGATGATCTCCTGCAGGGCGCTTACAGCCTCGAGGCGGTATTTATCATTCCAATACTGAAGCCTTGGTTTTTCGAAATCTGTAATTACCTGGTAGTTGCCGCCCACCACCTTACGGGCGATCTGCAAACCCCATGGATTGTTAGCGATCCAGATGGTGCCATTGTTAACGGCAATGTTTGGCGACATATTGATCAGCGCGTGAACGTCGTCGGGATATTCGGCGGCGAGAACCAATGCAACTGTTCCGCCGGTAGACGTACTCATGATGATCACCTTATCTCCTATTGCCTTTCCGATCATCATTGCCTCTTTGGCCGACTCCCAAAAACGATCGCCATTAAAGTTCAACAGTTGCTCTGTGGTATCGATACCGTGGTCGGCGAGACGCGACAAGTATAAGTTGCAGCCGAACTTCTTTGCGAAGTCGATATGTACAGGGTCGCCCTCTTCTTGCGAAGCTGAGAAGCCATGCAGGTAAACAACGCTGTACGGAGTCTTGCTTTTAGCAGAGTCGTTCCAGATGATCCTTGCTTCGTTGTCGGGTTTTACGTTGTGCTTTGCTTCGTTAGCGGCAACGAATTTCTCGAGCTCATCGGGTTGTTGTGGGACAGAAGGAAGGTCCAGGCTCCACTTGTTCTTGTGTGGAGTCGGACCTAGAAAATATACGGCGATCAATACGATTATCGGAAAAGTAATGAAGACGGTTTTGCGGGACATGGGAGACGGCGTAAGTTGACCACTAAGTTAGTAAAATTGGGTGATGGTCAATTGGAGATTGGATATTGGATATTGGATATTGGGTATTGGGTATTATGTTCAATAACCAATAACCAATAACCAATCACCAATAACAAATCACCAACAAACTATCTCCACCCCGTCGCGTCGCAGAAATCCCATGCAGAACCTTGCGTGTAGGTATCGCGAACCTTATAGTTGATAACGATCTTTGCGCCTTCAACATACCCGTCGCCGGTAAGCTCGAAGCCGTCGACAACCTGCCATGGAATATAGAGTCGGTTGCCGTTAACCGAAGCATACACCCGCAAACCTGAATTGTAAAAGTTGTCGATCACGATATCGCCGGAGCTTTTATAGATCGAAACACCGTATTCCCAATATTCATCATAGGTTGAGCTGTACTCATTCATATCGTACGTACCTACAAACTGATCGCGTGGATCGTAAACGGGAACGGGTTCAACATAATAAACATCGCAAGAAACGAGGACCAGCGCTGTCAAAAGAAAAACCAACGACTTTTTCATGGTTTTGGGGTTTTTCTATATGCTAACGCAATAGGCAGACCAATAACGAAGTGGCAATCGGTTCTGGCAGAACTACCGGCAGGTGCTGGGTGCGGGAATAAAAAAAGGGCCAAACCATAGTGTTCAGCCCTTTTGCAGTAAAAAATAGGTACTGCAATCAATTAAAAAGAAGGCACTCCGGCACCGGCAAAAAATTATTTACAACCAACAACCACTACGAATGGAGTAAATACCAGTCGTGCCGGATGTGCCAAGTCCATTAATCTACATTGTCATGTAGAAACTTATTGTTACCAAGGATGTTGTTATCATCGTTCAGGTTATACCTCGAGATAAGCGGCTCCGACGAGTGCGGCACATTATCCATCTTCACTCCCCTCCTCTTGTACGCAGGTTGTTCCCACTTTTCTTTGAACTCATCTTTAGTCATCTCGACATTCTTGCCTGACTTGAGCTTCTCGCGGCGTTCCTTTGCCTGCTGTTGAAGCCTTTCTTTTGTTTTGCGATATTCCATCAGTCCTTCATCGTTTATGAATTGATCAGAAGATATTTCTTCAGGAGAAAATTCATCATCGCGGCCAAACAGGCTGTCGTCCCCATCATCTTCATTCTTCACTTCACGCGACTCGGTGTTCTCAAATAATGTATAGATGCGTTCTTCCCTTACAGGTTTTTCAACAGGTTTATCAAGAACGGGTTTATCAAGTATCGGTTTGTCGAGGATCGGCTTGTCGAGTACAGGCTTTTCAACAACCGGCTTCTCAAGCACAGGTTTGTCCTTATCCACTTTCAATTCGGGTTCGTGAATCTGTTGATTTACGGAATTGTCTGTAACGTGATTGAACATCGACATCTGGTTGCGATCGAGTTCGAGAACTTTTTTCTCATCGCTCTTTCTCGCAGGCATGTGTTCGGTAGCGAAGCCTGTGGCAATAACCGTTACGCGAATACGGTCGGTCAGGGCCGGATCCACACCGTGACCGAAGATCACTTCGGCTTCGTCACCGGCTTGCGACTGGATATATTCTGTAATTGTGGTGAGCTCGTCCATTTGAAGCTCTGCTTCTTCGCCGGATATGATCGACAAGAGTATCTTCTTGGCGCCCATGATGTCGCGGCTGTCGAGCAGCGGCGATGCGAGAGCTTGCTGTGCGGCAAGTATCGCACGGTTCTCGCCGCGGGTCTCAGCAGAGCCCATCACGGCGGCGCCGGCATTCAACATCACCGTGCGAACATCCTGGAAGTCGACGTTCACGTAACCGGCGAGCGTAATTATTTCTGCGATGCCTTTTGCGGCAGTCGTCAAGACGTTGTCTGCTTCTCCGAAAGCCTGGCCGATTGCGAGGTTGCCGTAGATCTCACGAAGTTTGTCGTTGAGGATCACGAGCACGGTGTCGCAAGAGGCACGCATTGCATCGATACCCTGCTGGGCTGCAGTCATCTTCTTCTTTCCTTCGAAAGAGAAAGGAACGGTAACGATACCTACCGTGAGCACGTCCATGTCTTTCGCGATCTTCGCGATAACCGGAGCAGCGCCAGTACCGGTGCCACCGCCCATGCCGGCAGTAACGAACACCATCTTGGTGCCGGAAAGCATTTCGCGGATCTGCTCTTTGCTCTCCATAGCGGCAGCGCGACCAACATCGGGGTTGGCTCCGCAGCCGAGACCCTCGGTGAGGTTCACTCCAAGCTGAAGCTTATGTTGTACAGGACTTCCGTTAAGAGCCTGTAAGTCGGTATTGGCCACAACAAACTCGACATCCTTGATGCCTTGCTTGTACATGTGGTTCACGGCATTGCTGCCACCCCCGCCCACACCGATCACCTTGATGATCGATTTGTGATGCTTGGGTATCTCGAATTTGTACCCTGATTCGAACATGATTTTATCTATTTAGTGGTTGTTTGGTGCTTACTCGTATTGCTTTTAAAGCAGGTGTATGAAGACCCATTCTCCATCGGATCCACGGCGCAACTATCTCATTGATAACACTAATAAGTTTCATACACTTTGGTGTTTATGTTATTAATACTCGTTTTTGCCGTCGAGGTCGTCGATCAACAATCCTTTCGTCTTGTTGAGGATGTTTGTAAAGAAATCGCTGGTGAGCGAAGTCTTCTTGACCTTCACGGGTTGTTTCATTTTTGTTTCCTTTCCTTCGTAGCGGCGGTCGTCGCGTTCGTCGAGCGAACGGAAGCCTGCGAGCACGAGGCCAACGGCTGTCGCATACATGGGACTCTTCACGATCTCCTGCTTGCTACGACCGAGATGTTCGTTAGGATAACCGATGCGGGTATCCATGCCGGTCATGTATTCCACCAACTGTTTCAGGTTGGCGAGCTGAGAGCCCCCGCCGGTGATCACAATACCGCCGGCGAGCCTGTTCTCGTATCCGGAGTTGATGATCTCCACATGAGCCATCTCGATGATCTCTTCCATACGAGCCTGGATGATGCTCGAGAGATTTTTCACAGAGATCTCCTTTGCAGTACGGTTACGGATGCCAGGTATCGAAACAACTTCGTTAGGACTTGCTTCTTCGGCGATAGCTTTTCCGAAGCGTGTCTTCAACTGCTCGGCCTGTTTCGACATCACTTGCAAGCCGTTCTGAATATCAGTAGTAAGAATATTCCCACCGAAAGGAATTACTGCGGTGTGGCGAATAATGTTGTTAAAGAAGATAGCGATGTCGGTTGTACCACCGCCGATATCGATGAGGCAAACACCGGCTTCTTTCTCCTCTTCGCTTAATACGGCGAGGCTAGAAGCAAGAGGTTCGAGGATAAGGTCGTCGATCTCGAGACCACCCCGGCGAACACACTTGTTGATGTTATTGATGGCGCTGGTCTGCGCCGTGATCACATGGAAATCAGCCTCCAGTCGAACGCCGCTCATACCGACGGGGTCCTTGATACCTTCTTCATAATCGACGATGTAGTCTTGCGGCATCACATGGATGATCTCGCTGCCGGAAGGCACAACCATGCGGTACATGTCTTCGGTGAGACGGCTCACATCTTCAATAGAGATCTCATCGTCTTTCGTATCGCGGAGAAGACTGTTGTGGTGTATGGAGCTGCGGATATGCTGCCCGGCAATTCCAACATTCACCACGCCGATGTTGATACCGGCGATGTCACTCGCTTCTTTAATTGCCTTTTCGATAGCCATTACGGTCTTATCGATGTTGACAACAATGCCTTTGATGACGCCTTCGGATTCGGCCTTTCCCATGCCAAGTACCTCGAGCTTTCCGAACTCATTCTTACGTCCGACGATAGCACATATCTTTGTGGTGCCAATGTCGAGTCCGACAACTATTTTTTCGTGTTCCATATAGTTAAAAAAATCAGTGGTTGTATGTTAAAAAATGTTCAATGTTCCCGTGTTTATTCCGCTATTATTTGTCCCTCGTATTTTAGATTAACTCTCTCATACTTTGTCCATCCTCGCGTTGGAAGGATCTCCTTATAGAAGATCATTAGCTTCCTGAATTTTGATTCCACATGCTCGGGTTTCCCGAATTCTATCCTTTGTCCGGTTACCTGTGGATAGATCGTGATGTCGCCCGATCCATCGATATCCATTTGTGCTACCTGCGATCTCCAGAAACGGTCGTCATTGATGAAGTCGATCATATCCATGATCTGCTTTCCTTCTTCGAGCTCGAACATGTTTCCCGCGTCGACCAGTTTCCTCGTAAAGTTTCCGCTGATCAGTACTACGCGCGACGTATATTTTTCCGACACCGACATGATCGTTCCGTCTTCAGCCACATACGCATCGGGTGCGTCTTCGCGAACGATGCGAGCTATCGGTCTGCGTAACTCAACTTTCACCACAAGGTTGCCTTTCAGGTCGCCGAAGATCTCCGCATCAAGAATATGCTTGTCGTATTTAATCTTGTTCTCCAACGTTTTCAGGTTGATGCGATCCATTGTTGTTCCGATGAGCGTCGACTGACCGGCATTCACCAGGCGAAGCACGTCGGCTTCGTCCAGGAAATGGTTTTCATTTTCATTGTCGAGCTCGATCACGATGTTGTGACAGATCCAGCTGCCGGCCTTCCTTTCGGAGAAAGCGATAAGACTACCGATCGCGATCAACGCAACGGTTACTCTTATCTCTCTTTTAATGTTAGGCAACTTCCACTTCATGATCAGTTGTACTTCTTGTTGAGCATTTCTTTTATTGGCTTCACAAAGGTGTCGATATCGCCTGCACCCACGGTGGCAACCACCTGCAGGTCGAGGCTTTCGAGTTTCTCAAGAACATCTTTCTTGCTGCAGCGGATCTTCACGGGGCTCGTGATATCCCTGAACAGCATGTCGGATGTTACGCCGGGGATGGGCTCTTCCCTTGCGGGATAGATGTCCATCAGTAAAAGCTCGTCGGCAAGGCTGAGGCTTTTTGAGAAGCCTTCGGCGAAGTCGCGAGTTCTTGTAAAAAGGTGAGGCTGGAAGATCACAGTTATCTTCTTTCCTGCATAAATCGACTTCAATGATTTCAGGAACGCCTCTATTTCTGTGGGGTGGTGTGCATAGTCGTCGATGTACACGATGTCTTTGTGCTTGATGATGTACTCGAAACGACGTTTAACACCACGGAATGAAGCCAGCGCTTTGCGAATGGTGGCTTCGTCGATACCCAGCTCCATCGCAACGATCGAAGCGGCTATCGCATTTTCCATGTTATGAAAACCGGGGACACCTAGCTGGATCTTCTCGATCTTCAAGGACTCGCCAAGAAGATCAAATTCAAAAAAGCCGCCATTGGCGTTAATGTTGCCGGCAAAAAATTGTCCCCGGCTCATGCCATACGTTACCTTATCTCTATTGGTAAGGTCCGATATACTTTCGTGTATAATTACTGTCTTGCTTACTTGCGAAATGAAGTCTTTGAACGACTTGATCATTTCAGCGTGATTACCGTAGATGTCCAGGTGATCGGCATCGGCTGATGTTATCACTGCGATCTCCGGGAACAATCTCAGGAACGATCTGTCGAACTCATCTGCTTCGACAACGGCCCACGTTTCGGGACCGATCTTTCCATTCATGACCAGGTTCGATTCGTAGTTGGTTGTGATGCCACCGAGGAACCCAACCATGTCGAGATTCGCAGTCTTGAGTATGTGCGAGATGAGCGACGATGTCGTCGTCTTGCCATGTGTCCCAGCAACGGCGATCGTCTTATAGTCCTTCGTGATCAGCCCAAGCACTTCCGATCGTTTCATGATCGTGAAGCCATTATCTTTCAGGTAATTGTATTCAACGTGATTTTTCGGGATGGCCGGCGTGAACACGACGAGCGTGCGCGACTTGTTGACGTACCCAGGCAATAACTCCACTTTATCTTCGAAGTGGATCTCCATTCCTTCTTCGATGAGCTCATGCGTGAGCGGGGTGGGTGTACGATCGTAACCGCCGATCTTCTTGCCCGATCTTTTGAACCAACGGGCAAGATTGCTCATGCCGATACCGCCGATACCGAGGAAATAAATGCTATCGTAGTCGTTGAGTGTCAAATTATTGTACGATCAGTTTTTCAATTTCTTTTACAATGTTCACGGCCGCGTCGGGTTTACCCATCGCGGAAATATTCTTCGAAAGCCTGGCGCAGCGATCGGTGTCGTTGAGAAGGCTCAATGCTTCGGCGATGAGCTTTTCACGTGCTTCGTTGTCTTTGATCATTACGGCGGCATCCTGCTTCACAAGAGCCATGGCGTTCTGGGTCTGGTGGTCTTCGGATACGTTGGGCGAAGGAACCAGTATTGCGGGCTTCTTCGCGAGGCACAGCTCGGAGATCGACAACGCACCGGCGCGTGAGATCACAACATCGGCGGCTGCGTAAGCGAGATCCATCTCTTTCACGAAGTCCGATATGCGGATCATCTTCAGATCTTTACCGACAACCTGTTTCCTGATCTCCTCTATATAAAATTTTCCGGTTTGCCAGATAACCTGGACTTTGGCAGCGATCAGCTTATCGATCCCACCCAGCACACTTTCATTTATAGTGCGGGCACCGAGGCTTCCGCCAATTATCAACAATGTTTTTGTGGAATTGTTGAAATCGTATTTGCTCAATGCCGCGTTTCTTCTTGGTGCAAGGTCGATTATGTCTTTACGAACAGGATTTCCTGTAACGACGATCTTCGAAGCCGGGAAGAATTTTTCCATGCCGTTATATGCAACGCAGATCGTCTTCACTTTGGAACCGAGCTGTTTGTTGGTGAGGCCTGCGTAGGAGTTCTGTTCCTGCACGAGAGCTGGAATGCCTTTGCGTGTTGCGGCCATCATAACGGGTCCGCTTGCGTAGCCGCCGGTTCCCACGACAACGTCGGGGCCGAAGTCTTTTATTATTGTTCGTGCCTTCAGCAGACTGAAGACCAGTTTAAAAGGAAACAATAAATTCTGAAGCGTTAACCTTCTTTGCAGCCCAGCTATTTTCAATCCTATTATCTTATAACCAGCTTCGGGTACTCGCGTCATCTCCATTTTTCCTTCGGCACCAACAAATAAGATCTCCGCATCGGGATGACGCTCGCGGAACGCATTGGCAATAGCGATAGCAGGGAAGATATGTCCTCCGGTACCGCCGCCGCTAATGATCACCTTATATGGTTTCGAGTTTCCCAAGATTCGTTATTCGTTATTCGTTGTTCGTTGTTCGATAGTTATGCTGTCGCTTCTTTGAGTTCCGCTTGTTGCTGATCATACGCTTCGTCTCGCTCTCCCCTGCTTACGCTCAATATTATTCCAACCGATAATCCCGTAAACACCATCGCGGTACCACCCATACTGATGAGCGGCAAGGGCTGACCGGTAATAGGACCGAGTCCAACAACAACACCCATATTCACCATCGCCTGGCACACCAGGTCGAAGCTTAGTCCCGCCGAGAGTAGTCCACCGAATGCTCTTTCGGAGTTGTATGCTGCTTTCATCCCGCGATGCAACAACAGCAGGTAAAGCACGAGCACCACGCCTCCCCCAATAATTCCGTATTCCTCCACCACGATCGCATAAACAAAATCCGAATAAGGATGCGGAAGGATGTTGCGTTGCTCGCTATTACCCGGACCTTTACCAAACAATCCGCCCGTTGCAATAGCGATACGTCCCTGCTGTGCCTGGAATGGCAACTCCTTTCCCTGCACGAACGCCATGATACGATTCAATGCAGTCGTACCGCGAACGCCGACCTTCACGGCAACAGCACCTGCCAGTATACCAACCAGGAACAACATAGCGAGATACTTGACGGGCACACGTCCGATGAACATCACCAGCACACAAGTCGCGAACAACAGAACGGCTGTCGAAATATTCGTGAGCGCGATCAATCCGCAGATCACACCACACCAGATCAACAACGGTATGAGAGATTCTTTAATGTCGTCGATGTTCTGCTGTTTCTTCGACAGCATGCTCGCGAGGTTAATGATCAAGGCTAGACTCGCAAAGTCTGAAGGCTGGAACGACGTACCAATGATCGGTATCGTGATCCATCTTGCGGCGTCGTTCAGCGTAACACCGTTTGTATAAGTGTAGATCAACAATGGAACGCTCACCCACAGTGCAAGCCTGGAGATCTTTGAGTAGTAGCGATAGTCGATCTTGTGCGCGAACCACATCGCCGCCAGCCCAAGAAATACCATCAGCGTATGCTTGATCAGGTACATCTCTGCCGATGTGCTGCGTTTGAACGCCAGCGTACCAACCGAACTATACACAACCAGTATGCTTATCAATGAAAGAGCAAAGACAACAGCCCAGATCACCCGGTCGCCCTGCAGATTCTTATCAACCCAGTCTTTAAGCTTTTTCATTGTCCAACTTCTTTTTTAAGATCCAACACGGCCGCGCGAAACTGGTCGCCACGGTCCTCATAATTTTTAAACAGATCGAAGCTTGCGCAGGCAGGCGATAACAAAACAACGTCACCTTTCTTCGCCGCATCGAGCGCCATCTTCACCAACTCTCTTACCGACTGCGTCTCCATAACTTTCACAATGCTTCCAAAAAAGTCTTTAAGCTTCGCATTGTCTTTACCCAGGCAGATCAGTGTATGAACTTTAGATGCAACCTGGTCTTTGATGAGGTTATAGTCGTTTCCCTTGTCGATACCACCGGCGATCCACACCAACGACTTTGGCTGATTGTAGCTTCCGAGGCCATAGATCACCGAATCCACATTTGTTGCCTTCGAATCGTTCACGAACTCCACACCGTTGATCGTAGCAACAGATTCCAAACGATGCGGAGCATTCTTGAATGTCTTCAGGGCGGCACGGATCTCTTGTTCGGAGACACCCGCAAACAATGCCGCAGACACTGCAGACATAGTATTTATAATATTGTGTGGTCCTTTTAATGTTGTGTCCGATTGCCTGATCGAGAAATTGCCGAACGACATAATATTGTCTTTCGCATTCTTCAAGGAGATCGGGATCAGTTTAGGAATAAACGATCGTTTTGATACTTCGTCGTTTGTAATTGGATCATCTGCACAAAAGATAAACGCCCCATCCTTTTCCATGTTCTTCGTGATCCGGAACTTGGACTTGATGTAATTCTCCATTTTGTATTCATAGCGGTCGAGATGATCTGGAGTGATATTTAACAACACTGCAACCGTCGGCTTAAAATCAATAGTGCCATCGATCTGGTAGCTGCTGATCTCGATCACGTACCAGTCGAAGGTTGTGTTGATAACCTGGCGCGCAAGACTCAACCCGACGTTTCCAGCAAGTGCCACTTTCTTACCGGCCGATTTCAGCAAATGATATGTTAAGAGTGTCGTTGTCGTCTTCCCGTTGGTGCCTGTTATAGCGATGATGTTGCCTTTCGCATACGGATAGGCGAACTCGAGCTCGTCGATAACTTTAATGCCTTTCTCTTTTGCTTTTTTTACCATCTCCGCCTTTTCGGGGATACCGGGGCTTTTGACGATGATATTGGCGTTGAGAATGAGTTCAGGGCTATGCTTGCCTTCTTCGAAAGTAATGTTAGAGTTCAGAAGCTCGTCGCGGTACTTATCTTTCAATGTTCCCTGATCAGAGACAAAGACGTCATAACCTTTAGCTTTTGCCAAAAGTGCAGCACCTGTACCGCTTTCACCACCTCCTAATATGACAACTCTTTGATTCATCTATGTGCCTATGTGTCCTATGTATCTATGTGTCCTATGTGTTTACCTCAGTTTAAGCGTAGCTAAAGAAAATATTGCCAACAGTATTCCCACGATCCAGAAGCGCGTCACGATCTTCGCTTCGGGTATCTGTTTCTTCTGATAGTGATGATGCAAAGGCGACATAAGGAAGATCCTTCGCCCTTCGCCATATTTCTTCTTCGTGTATTTGAAGTACGCGACCTGCAGGATCACAGAGACGTTTTCAATCACAAAGATCCCGCACAAAACAGGGAACATGATCTCTTTACGAACAGCAAGAGCGAGGACTGCGATGATACCACCAAGCGTCAAGCTACCTGTATCGCCCATGAACACCTGCGCCGGGTATGCATTGTACCAGAGGAACCCGAGACACGCGCCTACGAAGGCCGTGCAAAAAATCACGAGTTCACCCAGGTTCGGTATGTACATTATGTTCAGGTAATTACTAAAGTCAACACGACCCGACAGGTAAGCGAAGATGGCCAGCGTTAACCCAATGATGGCAGATGTTCCCGCCGCCAATCCATCGATACCGTCCGTTATGTTTGCTCCGTTAGAAATGAACGTGACGATGAGAATAACAGCGATTGTATAGATGATCCATGTATACTCATCTGGTACAAACGGAAGAACATCCGAATAGTCAAGCTCGTTGTCTTTGAAGAACGGAACTGTTGTTTTTGTCGATTTCACATCCTGGTAATCGGTCGGTTGTTCGGTGTTAACATTCGTAGCAGCAACCTCACGTACGACAACGTTCTCATTAAAGTATAGTGTGAGACCAACGATCAATCCAATACCGACTTGTCCAACGATCTTGAATTTTCCTGCAAGTCCTTCCTTATTCTTTTTGAAAACCTTGATGTAGTCGTCGATGAAACCTATGAGACCGAGCCACACGGTTGTAGCTATCAACAAAACCACATACACATTGTGGATCTTTGCAAAGAGTAATGTCGGTATGAGAATAGCCGCGATGATAATAATACCACCCATTGTGGGCGTACCTTTCTTTTGTGCCTGGCCTTCGAGACCGAGGTTGCGGATCTCTTCACCGACCTGCTTCTTGCGCAGGAAGTTGATGAGGTTCTTTCCAAACGTGATCGTGATCAACAACGATACTAACGCCGCTGCACCGGCCCGGAAGCTGATGTACTGGAACAACCCCGCACCTGGCAGGTTGAAGTTGGTTTCGATATAGTGGAACAGATAATACAGCATGCTCTAGTTCGAGAACATTTTTATCATACGACCCAAAACTTCTTTGTCGTCGAAGGGATACTTCACCCCTTTGATCTCCTGGTAGTTTTCGTGACCCTTGCCTGCTACCAGCACGATGTCTTTCTCCTTCGCCATCATGCAGGCAGTTTTTATAGCTTCTTCCCTGTCGGCCATTACCAAAGTCTTCTTTGCTTCGGTGGGACCAACTCCTTTTTGCATCTCACGAATGATCTCCATCGGGTCTTCATCGCGAGGGTTGTCCGATGTGAGGATGACCTTATCGCTGTACTTGCATGCGATTGCTGCCATCAACGGGCGCTTTGTTTTATCGCGATTGCCTCCACAGCCGATCACGGATATCACCTGCTCTTGCCCTGTCCGAAGCTGTGAGATCGTCTCGAGTACATTCTTCACGGCATCGGGTGTGTGCGCGTAGTCGACGATCGCGGTGAACTTCGATCCGGGCTGTACGATCTCGAAACGGCCGCTGGCGCTTGTTAGCGACGATAGCCTCATCAGTGCCGATTCCTGGTCGGCCTTCAATAATATTGCAGCGCCATATACGGCAATAAGATTATAGGCATTGAAGTCACCGATCAGCTTGAACCAAACACTGCGGTTGGCGATCTCGAGTTCGAGGCCTTCAATGGTGCTTGTGATGATCCTTGCTTTGAAGTCGGCCATCTTCTTGAGGCCATAAGTATATTTCTTTGCCTTGCAGTTCTGTACCATCACCATGCCGCGCTTGTCGTCTATATTCACCAGGGCGAATGCATCGGAAGGAAGTCCATCGAAGAAACCTTTCTTCGCGCGGATATAACTTTCGAATGTGTGATGATAGTCGAGGTGATCGTGGGTGATATTAGTAAAGATCGCGCCGGCGAACTTCAACCCTTCGATACGTCCCTGGTCCACAGCGTGCGAGCTCACCTCCATAAAACAATGCGAGCAACCTTCGGCGATCATCTGAACCAGCAGTTCGTTGATCTTGATCGGATCGGGCGTTGTATGCGTTGCGGGAAGGATCTTATCTCCTATCCTATTTTCGACAGTCGAAAGTAATCCACACTTGTGGGTAAGTGATGTGAATAACTTATAAAGCAACGTTGCGACGGTAGTCTTGCCATTCGTTCCGGTTACGCCACAGAGAACGATCTTCGACGAAGGATTTCCGTAGAAGTTGTTCGCAATGATACCCAGCGAATGCGAGCTGTCTTTAACTGTTACGTAAGTTACTTTCTCGGTCAGCTCGTCGGGAAGCTTTTCGCAGACCACGGCCACTGCACCTGAAGCTATGGCAGAGCTAATGAACAAATGACCATCCGACAGAGTCCCCTTGATTGCCACAAAAAGAGACCCCGACTTTGCCAACCTTGAATCGAAACAAATGCTTGTGATCCCGATGTTCATGTCACCGGAAGCAGATGTAATGCTTACTCTATATAATATGTCCTTTAGTTCTGCCATCAGCGACCTAACTCAGCTTTATATATATTCTTGAACCTTTCGATATTCTTGCACCGGGTGAGAGAGATTGTTCTTTCACACGGCCGATGCCTTCGTGAATAACTCTCAAGCCGGAGCTTTCTAACAAGAACAGTGCGTCGCGGAACGTCATGCCGGTAACATCGGGCACACGTTCTTTCGCAACAATGTTTTTGTTCCATGAGATCGCGCTGCCGTTGCGGGCTGCTTTCACCCACTCTTCTTCGCTTTCTCCTTTAACGGCAATACCTAATTCATTCGTGAGCACGTTAAGCTCTTCCTGGCGACCGGCGCGTATAACAGGAAACACACCTTCTTCCTGCTTCTGGGCTTTTGCCATGGCTGAATGAAGATTGATGTCGCGTGCGTATATGTTGTCGGCGATCTCTTTGAACACGGGACCAGCCACGTTGTTACCATATTGATAAACACCTTTCGGGTTTTTCACAACAACGATCGCAGTGTACTTAGGTGCATGTGCAGGAAAATATCCAACGAACGATGTGATATATTTTCTTGTATATCTGCCGTTTTCGAGGATCTGCGCTGTTCCTGTTTTACCAGCGATCTTGTAATGTGCGTTCTTCAAATTCTTTGCTGTTCCGTTTTCAACAACGCCTTCAAGCAGCTCTTTCAGTTTCTTCAATGTGCTGTTTGAACAGATCTTGCTATTGATCACTTCTGTTTCAAATTCTTTCACGCTGTTATCAGCCTGGCGAACTGCCGTAACGAAGATGGGCTTGATCATCTTACCTTCATTGGCAACGGCATTGTACAACGTGAGCGTATGCAATGGACTGATCTCTAACCCATAACCATAAGCCATCCACGGAAGTGTGATACCACTCCAGTCCTTATCGGTAGGGCGCTTGATCTTCGGAATGGTCTCGCCATTGATCTGCAAACCGAGGGGCTTCGACAAGTGCAACTGATCGATTGTCTTAATGAAGTTGTCGGGCTTCAATCCAAAGTTCTTGTTCACCAGTTTGGCCATGGCTATGTTCGACGAGACTTCGAAGGCGCGTCGAACAGAAATTGTGCCGTAACCACCGTCTTCGTGGTCACGGACTTTCTCGCGATAGAAAGTGTACTCTCCGTCGCCGGTTGCGATACTGTCGTTTAACCCGACGTCAGTATCCTCCAACAAAGCCATCATTGATACAAGCTTGAAGGTGGAACCGGGTTCGAACGATCCACCGACAGCGTGATTGAATTTCTCCTGGTAAGTGCCCTTTCCGGCACGGGTAAGATTTGAGATCGCCTTAATGTGACCGGTCTCCACTTCCATAACCACCACAGTTCCTTCATCCGCATCGTGCGAGGCCATGTGACGATGGAGCGAAGTCTCCGCAACATCCTGCAGGTTGATATCGAGTGTTGTTTGAATGTCGTTGCCGTCGATGGCCTTAACGTTGTTGCCATCAAAGACAGGCTTCCAGGCGCCGCCGGCAATTTTTTGGAACAGTGCCTCTCCGTTCTGACCGCCCAAAGCTTCGTCGAAACTTTTCTCGAGACCGGCGCCGGCACCATCTTCATTCACGTGGCCTATGGTACGCTGACTCAGGTTGGAAAAAGGCCTGTAGCGAACATCCATCTTCTCGAAGATCACGCCGCCCTTGTATCGTCCTTCGCGGAACAGCGGCCATGAAGTCATTTCTTTCTTTACCTGGTAGTTGATCCTCTTGCGGTTAACCGTGATGTATTGGCGATTCGATTCGCGCGCGTCTTTGATCATGCGCTTGTAGTCGGTAGCCGAGCGGTCTTTGAAATATCGTGACAGCATCAGCGCAAGGGAATCGATGTTCTTATCGAACACTTCTTTGCGTGCCAACGTGGGGTCCATCGCCACTTTATAGAATGGAAGCGACGTTGCGAGAAGGCTTCCATTGTCGGAATAAATGTTTCCGCGGGTTGCTTTTACAGTTCGGTAGTCGAACATGATATCCTCGGCCATTTGTTTCCATTTGTCGCCTTCGACAAACTGGATATGGCTGATCTTACCGACCACGCATAGTGCAAATATCACAACGCCCAGGAAGGCGATGCGCACACGGATCAATATGGATTTTTTAATGTTCAAGGTTCAAGGTTCAGGGTTCTGGGTTCAGGGTTCTGGGTTAATAGTCGCTACCATCAACTACGATCTTAAATGGTGGATTGAGACTCTCTCTCAAACCGAGTTCTTTTACACGACGAGCCACTTCGCTTTGCTTGCTGGCGAACATCACATCGGCCTTTAGTGTTGTGTAGTCGGCGCGCAGATCTTCAACTTCGCTTTGAGCGCGGTTGATCTCGCGAACTGTTCTTTCTGCGTGATGGGTGTTGCCTATATACAGGAGGCTAAGCACCAATACAAAGAAGATCTTGGGCAGGTATTGCACAGGAAATCCTTCTTCGAAATATGTTTCGAGCTTGAGGCGTTTCTCGATACCGGAGAACATGCTGGCGCCACTGCCCTTCGGAGCTTCCTTGGGTTTTACGCGTGCTTCGTTCTCTTTTCTGTCAGGTGTTATCCTGAATTTGTTCTCCATTGTCATAACTGCACGTGTTTCGTTAGTCGTTGTTCGTTGTTCGTTTTGCTATTCGAAGTTTCGCACTTCTTGCTCTTGGGTTCTGTTCGATCTCTGCTTCACTTGCTTCGATCACTTTTCTATTCACTGCTTCGAAGGGCCGGATCGGGTTTCCGTAGAAATCTTTTTCCAGCTCGCCGAAGACTTTTCCAGTGTTAATAAAATTCTTCACCATCCTGTCTTCGAGTGAGTGATAGCTCATTACTACCAGTCTGCCCTCTTTCGCTGTTACTTCTGCACATTGGTGCAAAAAGTTTTCAAGCGCCCGCAATTCTTCATTCACCACTAATCTCAATGCCTGAAACACCTGTGCGAAGTATTTATTTTCTTTTCCCCTTGGCGCCAGGTTTTGTAAGGCGCTTTTGAGTTCATTCGTTGTTGCGAAAGGTTTTACGGTGCGTTGCCTGGCGATCTCTCTCGCAACTGTCTTTGCATTCTTCAATTCGCCGTACATTCCGAAGATCTTATGAAGTTCCTCTTCGGGCGACTCGTTGATGATCTTTGCGGCAGTCGTCTTCGACGATTGATCCATGCGCATGTCGAGTGGTCCTTCGAACCGGGTCGAGAATCCGCGTTGCGGCGAATCGATCTGGTGCGATGAAATACCGAGGTCGGCAAGAATGCCATCGACTTTGGTTACACCGTTCAGCTTCAGGTATTGCTTCATGAACCTGAAGTTGGCTTTACAGAAAGTGAAAGAACGATGGTTGATCTTTGCTGCTTCGGCTTCCGCGTCTGCATCCTGATCGAAGGCGATCAACCGTCCGCCTTTGATCTTTTCAAGTATTGCTAAACTGTGTCCTCCGCCTCCGAACGTCACATCTACATATGTCCCGTCCTCTTTTATTTCGAGTCCTTCGAGGCACTCCCGCAACATCACTGGTCTGTGGTACATGCTGCAGTTCGGCTTCTACTCATTACTTATTGATTGAGATATTTCTCCGCGAGCTTAGACAAATCACCAGGGTCGCTGATAAGGTTTTTCCGGTAGGTGGCAGGATCCCAGATCTCGACTTTGCTTCCAGTACCTACCAGCAGCGCGTCCTTATCCAGAGCGGCATACTGAAGCAGGTTTTTCGGGATCAGGAAACGGCCGCTACCATCGAGCTCCACCGTTACTACTCCCGACAAAAAGCTCCGCTGGAAATCGCGGTTCTCTTTGCTGAATTCACTCAGACCTGAAATCGTTGAAAAAACCTTTTTGAACTCCACCATTGGGTAGAGAATGAGGCATTGCTCGAAGCCACGACGGATAACAAGCTCCTGCTCCCCTTCGGGAAGCTGGGCCTTGATCCGCGCAGGCAGTGCTATTCTGCCTTTGACGTCAAGTTTACACTCATACTCGCTGGTGAAGAAAGTCATGACAGTAGTGGTTGTCTTTTTCTCCTTAAGCAAACGTATGTATTTTCTCACCACTTTCCACCACTATTCACCACTTTTTTACATTTTTTCAGCCGAAAACACCAAAAAAATCCACCGGAAGTGTAAAAACTGTCGGGGAAACCGGACAAGGACGAGATGACGAGGGGACGAGATGATGAGATGACGAGGTGAGGAGGTCCGAAGCCCTATTGCGCTTTTCGCCTGGACTTGAATGCCCTGCGAAAAGCCCTGGGACTGGAATAGCCCAGGAGACGCGCGACGTCGGAGACGCGGTAATCGGTGTTCTCCAACAGCTTTTTGCCCATTTCCTTCGTGATTTGTGAGGAAATCTGTCTAAAACTGCTGTTTTCAGCAGAAAGACGGCGTTGGAGTGTGCGAGGCGTAATATTTAGCTTCGAAGCCAACACCTCTATCGGTGGTGTCTGGCCCTTGAAATCAGAAAGTATGATGTCTCTGACCTGACCCGAAAAAGATGGCTTTTGTACCTTTTTCCTAACCAATTCCTCGAAGGCCTTAAAGAGCGACCGGTCGTAACGAAGCACCGGGATCTGCAACTGCTCCCGGTCAAAGATCAACTCATTCGCCGTAGACGCCTTGGGAAACAACTGCCTGCCACTCAATAAATAAAAAACATTCAGGGTTCCTGCCTTCGCCTGGTCAACAGCCTGGCGTGCACCGTTGGGATACAATTGTCGCCAGATAGCCACAGGCGTGTATCGAAGTGTAACTTCGTCTTTCTTCTCAATGATCTCGTAGGTGAACATGTTCGTCGCGATCCTTCCATAGCTTGTTACTTGCCGAAATGCCTCAAGCAAGGTCTTACTGTGTTGCATGAGATAGCCGACCAGTCCCATGATCGAAGGGTTTGTCGATTCGCCCAGGTGTTGGCCCAACAACCTATCACCGGTCATCTTAACAGCAATCTCCCATGCAGCACAGGACGTCTCGAAGTTGGCATGTTTATCGGAGTCGTCCAGGTCTGTGATATCAATCTTCAGTTTCTTACAGAACTCATGTACACTCACGCCACGTGCGGCGGCGCCATAAACGATGTCGCGTATGATAGGCATGTGTGCGAACAGGCCATTGCGTGAATGTCGTAAAATGTCCCCCATTTGTCGCAATCTATCCTTTTCTCATGGATCGTGTTAGCGTTTGTATTCAGAAAACATCAAAACATCATGAAAACCTATCGCATCGCACAGATCTTCCTCGGCCTCATGGGCCTCGCGTTTTGTAAGACGGGCATCGAATCGCTTATCAATCCACAGGCTGTTATGGACAACGTTGGTATTGTACTTAGCAACAGCAGCGCCGAAAGCTCGATGAGGGCAGTGTACGGCGGCATGCATTTGGTATTTGGATTCTTTTGTGTGTACGGGATCTTCGCGAACATAACCGCTGCATTAACCCTTGTCGCTCTTTACACAACAGGTTTTACGATCGGCCGGGTATCCGGGATCCTTGTAAGCGGCGCACCGAATGAATTCGTAGTGACCTGGTTGATAACAGAAATTGTGTGCGGTGTTATTGCAGGCTGGCTATTATCTCGTTTGTATGTTCGCCCAGGTGTGGTGGCGGCAAAAGCGAGTTTCTAGTCTGTAGTTTCAAGCTGGCGACAAAACTCTTTACGCCTTTTAGCCCATCGCCTTCGATAAGAAGTTGTTGGGCTTCGGGCATTTCAAAAACTTCTTTGATGTCTTGAATGAATCCAGCTGGAATTTTCAGTTGATTGAACCTATCGAAAATTTCTTTTGAATGGATCTTGCTGATCTTTGATCCGATGACTTCAGCAAGCTCTTTCCTGTTTATAACACGATCGACGTTTGTCTTGTAATTGTTCTGAATACCGAGCAGCCCGCATAGATCATCGAACTGTCGATCGCTGCCAACTGCCAGCAAGATCTTTTTCTTATCGGCTGTCTCAAACCATTCGCCATACGGAGCAATATTAGGATGCAACGATCCTTGTCGTGATGGAACACTACCGCCCACCAGCCAATTTGAAGCCTGGTTGACCAACGAGGCGATCGCGGACTGTATTAGCGACACCTCAACAAGACTCCCCTCTCCTGTTCTTTCGCGTTTCAACAACGCCAACAACAGGCCTTCCTTCAATTGATGTGCGGCGAGCACGTCGATCAATGCAACCGGCATCTTGATCGGCGGTCCGTTCTCATCGCCGTTCATGCTCATGAACCCGGACTCCGCCTGGAGCACCGCATCATAACCTACCCGATCGTTGAGTGGTCCGTAGCCGGTAATTCTTCCGTAGATGATCTTTCTATTGATCGTCGACAGGTCTTCATAAGAAACACCGAGCTTCTTATCGTCACCGGGTTTATAGCTTGCAATGACTATGTCGGTATTGGAAACAAGTTTGTGTATGATTAATTGATCTTTGGGAAGTTCGATCGCCAATGACCGCTTGCCCCAATTGACAGAAGAGAAATATGCAGAACGGTCGTCGGTTTTCTCCGTGGCAGATTTCCAGGTACGTGTTACGTCGCCACCACCCTTTATATTCTCTACTTTAATGACATCGGCGCCAAGTTCCGCAAAAAATTGTCCGACCGAAGGACCCGCAAGAACGGAGGCGAGTTCGAGAACTCTGAGATTGTCAAACATCAGGGAAGATTTTTCTAGTTTCTAGTTTCTAGTCTCTAGTTTCTAGTTTCTAGTTAAGGCCTTCGAAGGACAACTAGAAACTAGAAACCAGAAACTTTTTTAGCACATCTTTGTGTTCTAATACCTTCAAACTGAGCTAATTCATGCGTTTCCTGCCAATCCTGACCCTCATTTTTCTCGTTTTAACGGCTTCCTGCACATCAGAAAAAAAGTCTCCAGAATTGAAGTCCGGCACGTGGCGTGGTGTCCTGCAAATGCAAGAACAGGAATTACCGTTCACTTTTCGCGTTACAAACGATAGCGGAAAATATACCGCCTGGATCATTAACGACACGGAAGAAATTCTCCTGGACGAGATCAGCATTACCGGCGATACCGTCGAAATGAAACTTCACATTTTCGATGCGTCCCTGAAAGCGAAGATCGAGGGCGATCGCCTCACCGGCACGTTTGTTAAATATTATGCAATGCAGGCGAACATACCCTTCTACGCAACTTATAACGACACCTTTCGCTTCGTAGCCAACGAATCCGCTCCAGCACAGCCCGACTTCACCGGCAAATATCAGGTGACCTTCAAAACAGAAAAAGATACTTATCCTTCGGTGGCGATGTTCAAGCAGGAAGGCAATCGCGTTACGGGGTCGTTCCTCACGACAACGGGTGACTATCGCTATCTCGACGGCAATGTTGTTGATGGAAAACTGAAGCTCAGCGCGTTCGATGGCAATCATGCATTCTTATTCATCGCAGGCTTCGAAGGCGATAGCTTGAAGGGAGATTATTACTCGGGAAAAAGCACGCATGAAACATTCAGTGGAGTGAAGAACGAGAACGCGACTATGCCCGATCTCGAAGCTCTTACCTATCTGAAACCCGGCTTCGAGAAACTCGAATTCAGCTTTCCGGATCTCAATGGCAATAAAGTATCGTTGACTGACGATCGATTCAAAAATAAAGTGGTGATACTACAGATCTTCGGAACATGGTGTCCGAACTGCATGGACGAAACGAAGTTCCTCGTTCCATGGTACAACGCCAACAAAGATCGCGGAGTCGAGATCCTTGGGCTCGCCTACGAAAGGAAGGATGACTTCGAATATGCAAAAAGCCGCATCGAAAAAATGAAATCTAAGTTCAACGTGCCCTACAACTTCGTAGTTGCAGGCGTGAACGACAAACAAAAGGCTTCGGAAACACTGCCGGCCCTCAGCAAGATCCTTGCATTCCCAACCACTATCTTTGTCGGTAAAGATGGCAAGGTGAAGCACATTCATACAGGCTTCGAAGGACCAGGCACTGGGGTGTACTACGAACGCTTCCAGGAGAGGTTTAATCAGATCGTTAACGAACTGCTTGCGGAAAAGTAGACGGTATTCGGTAGACGGTGGACGGTAGACAGTAGACAGTAGACAGTAGGCAGTAGACAGTATTCAGTATTTATGAAACGCGTGGTCGTCGGTTTGTCGGGGGGAGTTGATTCCTCAGTCACAGCATACCTTCTCAAAGAGCAAGGATATGAAGTGATCGGCATGTTCATGAAGAACTGGCACGATGACACCGTAACGATCAGCAACGAATGTCCCTGGCTCGACGATAGCAACGATGCAATGATCGTCGCGCAACATCTCGGCATTCCCTTCCAGGCCATCGACCTAAGCAAAGAATACAAAGAGCGAATTGTCGACTACATGTTCGCCGAATACCAGGCCGGCCGTACTCCCAATCCCGATGTTCTTTGTAACCGCGAGATCAAGTTCGATATCTTTCTAAATACAGCTCTTAAACTCGGCGCCGATTTCGTTGCAACGGGTCACTACGCAAGAAAGAGTGAAACAACCGTAAATGGAAAAACCGTTTATCGATTGCTTGCCGGCAAAGACCCGAACAAGGATCAAAGCTATTTTCTTTGCCAGTTGAAACAGGAACAACTGGCGAAAGCGTTGTTCCCAATTGGCGAACTACTGAAACCGGAAGTGCGTGCTATCGCAAAGAAGGCAGGCCTCGCGACAGCCGAAAAGAAAGATTCACAAGGCCTCTGCTTCGTTGGCAAAGTACACCTTCCCGATTTCTTACAGCAACGGTTGGAACCTAAGAAGGGAAAGGTTGTCGAGATCCCTGCAGGTGCTAACGCATTCAAGAATGGCTTTGCCGACAATGATCTCGTTGGACTGTCCGACGCATATCATCTATCACCCGAACAAGGCGAGATCGTTGGCGATCACAATGGCGCTCATTTTTATACGATCGGTCAACGCCGCGGATTGAACATTGGTGGCTTCGAAAGACCGTTGTTTGTTATCGGCACCGACACCGAAAAGAATATTATTTATACCGGTATGGGAGAAGATCATCCGGGTTTATACCGAAAAGGTCTCGCCATTCCGAATGCAGATGTTCATTGGGTCCGTCCCGACTTACATCTGAACCCAGGTGAATCAAAAAAATATCTTGCTCGCATTCGGTATCGCCAGCCACTCGAAAAATGCACGCTTCATCAAAGGGAAGATACGCTGTACGTAATATTTGACAGGCCCCAACGTGGTGTCACACCCGGTCAGTTTGCAGCGTGGTATGATGCCGAAGAACTCATCGGTTCTGGTGTCATTTCTTAGCAGAGTTGCATTCAATCTTACATGGAATTTGAAATGATAGCCCTTTTGGCTACCTATAAGTAATTAAAACACAAACAGTTCCATGAAAAAACTTCTATTGTCCCTCGCATTTTTTGCACTAGTAAGCACAGCCGCAGTCCACGCGCAAGACTATAAGCCTTTCCGTGTTGGACTTGGCCTTGGTTTCGCATCGCCCGCCGGTGACGGCGCCAAGGGTGGTGTGTTATTCTATCTTGAACCATCGTATCGCGTTACCGATGCGATCGCTGTCGGCCTTAAAGCTGAAGCCGCTGTTATGTTCCGCGGAACAACGATCACACAAAGCGGTCAATCGTATGCCGGCAGTGGTACAGTTTCGGGATCAGGTTCATACACCTTGAACGGTATCTACTATTTCACGAACACCGGTTTTAGACCGTATGCCGGTGTTGGATTTGGTATTTACTCGCTGGCATCTGCAAGTGTTTCCTTTGCAGGTAACGGTAACACGCAGACATCAAGTCAAACCGATGCTGTATCTGGTGGAACCAAATTCGGATTCTATCCGCGCGTTGGTTTCGATGCGGGACATTTTACATTTAACATCGAATACAACATCGTCCCCAAGAGCACAAACTCATTCCAGGTCGATAACAATGGAACAATAACAACTGCTACAAGCGAAACAAAGAACAACTACCTCGGTATCAGGATAGGTTTCTTCATTGGTGGTGGTAAGAGATAATTCTTAAGACATCATAAAATTAAAAGAGCCTCGATCATCGGGGCTTTTTTATTGCTGATTTTGCTGGAGGAAAACTATGATGATACCAATGATGACACCGATAATGATTGATATGATCCAACCATAGGTGGCGGCTGGCGTCGGGGTTTGAGCACTGAGTTGATCTGCTTCCTTCTTCATTTGATGAGTCATCTCCGTCGACCTGAACACATGACCACATTCATGGCATTTTGCAACATCCTCTTCGTGACTGGCACCCAGAGGCACAGGCCAGCCAACCTGTCTTGTCACATCCCGGGAAATACTGATCTCGATGGTTCCCATGGCTCCGCACGCTGGACACTTCAGACTTTTAGGCCTGCTCTTGTTTAAGACGACCTTCTTCGTTCGATATGGCCAACTCATTATTTCGGGAATTGCTCGGGATATGGAATAAATGATTCTATGAGCAACGCCACACCATCTTTCGTAAGCAGCGCAAGCGTTATGGTGATCGTCCCAACGATCAGCGCTACCCCGATATTATTATTCTTTAACTCGGTGAATTCGTCGAGTGGAGTTATCCATGTGTAGAGGATAACACTCAAAAAACAAACGATCACACCGGCTATAAAAGCAACGGCGATAAAAAATGCACCAGTGCCGATGAACGTGAGAGCCAGCGACATCACATTGTTGTCTTTTGCAGCGAGTAATCTGAACAGCGATGTGAGCGGATCGATCACACTGCTTACCATGTAGCCAACAGAGAACAGCACACTGGAAACGAAAATACTGGTTGCCAGGTTGGACGTCTCGATACCGTAGCGCTTACGGCCGATGAATTTTAGTAATTGATAGGTGAGCGCCAGGATAAATACGCCGACACTAATTGCCGAAAGGATCTCAATGATCGCAAGAAGGGTAATTTTAGAATTCATAGTCGAGGGCTACTGACCAGTAGGCTTTGTTGTTCATATCGGGTGGAAGCATGCCTGCAAGCCATCCCACGTTCGTCGTCTCCCAATAGGCGTATCGCTTTCCTTTGTATTCAAAATCGTCGCCGGCCGAAGTAACATCCAAGGCCAGCATTGAATGCAGGTACTCATTGCTGTTGATGATCAATGGTTCGTAACCGAAGTTCCTCAGCAGGGTGTATAGCAACACCGTTCGTGTGTCGCAATCGCCGTGCATTGCTCCCAGAAATTCTACGGGCGAATAGATGCCCATGGAAACATTGCCATTGCACGGAGCGGTCTCTTCCCCGGTACAGTCTTCGGGGATCACATATTCGTAGGGAATATCCTGGACAAATGCCACCACGACCCTTGCGAAGGCGTCGCGGTCGAGATTCTGAGTTTGCTTGATCGCCAGCAGGGAATCCTGTACTGATTGAAGGCGGTCTTTACTGTCGAGATATAACCGGGAGTAGACTTGTCGCCAGTAATCTGGTTCATCGATCCAATACTGAACGTTGATGTTGTTGCGGCTCCACGCGGCATCGTCGAAGTCTTGAAAGGAAACATTGTAGCTCGAACAAAACCCGTTGTTGTTAAGGTACTCGATCCACGATCGGCCATTGGTGACCAGCATCCGGATCGAATCCTGTTGAGAGAGTTCTTCGCATGCATCAAACGGCTCGGGCGGAGTTCCATCGACACCGTGCTCTTCCAGATCAGTATAGAGATAGATCAGGAAGATGAACAGCCCGACCACCACTAACGTAGCTTTGAAAAATGCCTTCACTACTATTTAACTATTCTTTGAAACCGGAGACTCCCCCGGATACAATAAATTTCATAGCAACGGGCCCCGAAACATTCAATGGTTTCACGCTCTCCTTCGGAACCACATAGTGATCGCCTGCGACGGCGTATGACTGTGGAAAATAAACAACGACCATATCGTTCAAACCAAGCTCCGACAGATCATTCTGTGTAATGAAACCGATACGGTACAGCTTATTGTCTTTATTGATCGTAACAAGCACCGGTTTATTGAATGTCTTTTTGTCTCCTACGAATGCCGCGAGTATGTCTTTGATCGATGAATAGATCAGTTTCACGAAAGGGATCCGGTTCACGAGATGATCGAACCAGTCCGTAGCAGTTCGGAATACAAATATCGAGGTGAGGTAGCCGATGAGCGTGATCGCAGCAACGATGATCACTACGCCAAGCCCGCGATACGGCAACCTTAAAAGATTATCGAGCCACAGTAAAGATGTAACAATGAAATATGCTGTCGCAACGATCGGCACGATAAACAACATGCCGCCGAGGAAATAACGAAAAATTCTACGAAGAAGGGATCTCATGGGTGTCTCACGGAAAGCAAGGGTTTCTCACGGAAAGCACGGAAAACACGGAAATCTTTGCTTTAATTCCGTGCATTCCGTGGTTTCCGTGAGAAATATTACAGCGCGAAGCCCAAAAAGCTTAAAAATCCTAACGACATCAACCCTACCAATATGAAGGTAATGCCCAGTCCTTTCAGCGGACCGGGAACGTTGGAATACTTCATCTTCTCACGAACGCCAGCCAGCGCCACGATCGCGAGCATCCAACCAATGCCGGATCCGAGTCCGAACACGGTTGCCTCAGTAAGGTTATAAGGACGTCCCACCATGAACAGCGCCGCTCCGAGTACAGAGCAGTTCACCGCAATCAATGGAAGGAAGATACCCAGTGTGCCATACAGTGCTGGTGAGAATTTTTCAACAGCCATTTCAGTGAGCTGCGTGATCGCCGCGATAACCGAAATGAACACGATAAACTGGAGGAAGTTGAGATCGATATCGGCGAACGATGGACCGAGCCATGCAAGCGCGCCAGGGTTAAGAACATAGGCCTGGATAAGCCAGTTGATCGGCACGGTAACACCGATCACAAAGATAACGGCGATGCCGAGGCCAAAAGCTGTACTTACTTTCTTTGAGATCGCGAGGAAAGAACACATTCCGAGGAAGTAAGCGAAGATCATGTTGTCGATGAAGATCGACCGTATACCAATGTTTAACAGGTTTTCCATAGTACGTTCCTTTTAATGTGCTTCTCTATGTCCGTTCAACGTTCGCTGTATCCAGATAATAATACCAATGAGCACGCAGGCCCCGGCAGGCAACAACAGGAGACCGTTGCCCTGGTAGTGCAGTCCCATGCTTTCGAAGATCTTGAAACCGAAGAGCGAACCCGCCCCAAAGATCTCACGAACGAAGGCAAGGCTGATAAGGATAATGCTATAGCCAAGACCGTTGCCAATGCCGTCGAGGAATGAAGGCCAGGGTTTGTTAGCCATCGCATAAGCTTCGAGGCGGCCCATCACAATACAGTTTGTAATGATAAGACCGGTGAACACCGAAAGTTTCTTCGATACTTCAAATGCATAAGCTTTGAAGAGCTGATCGACCATGATCACCCAAAGCGATACAACTGCGAGCTGAACGATGATACGGATCCGTGAAGGGATCGTGTCGCGCATCATAGAGATGGCAAGGTTCGAGAACGCCGTTACAACGGTGAGGCCAAGCGACATATACAATGCCGGCACCATCTGCGTTGTTACCGCGAGCGACGAACACACACCAAGGATCTGCACGGTGACCGGGTTATCCAGGTCGAGTGGATTGGTGATCAGTTTTTTATTTTTCTTAGAGAATAGCGGTTCCGATTTTTTCTCTACTACAACTGCTTCTGCAACTTCAGCCATGATCTTATTGATTAATTGCTGTTGGAGATGAATGTTTCTTTAAATAATTCTCATAACATGCGAGATAATCTTCAAGCATATTGTTAACACCCTTACCTGTGAGTGTGGCACTCGACATGCCATCGACTTTGTGCTTGTCGTTGGACCAATCGTTGCCTTCGCCTTTCTGTAGTTTTACAGAAACGAGCTTACCATTCTCGAATATTGTTTTCTCTTTAAAGCGAGCCTGGATCTCGTCGGTTTCAATTCTTGCCCCGAGACCGGGAGTTTCACCGGCATGTTGGAACTTCACACCCTGGATCGTATTGAAATCTGACTTTACAGCGATGAATCCCCAGATGTTGTTCCAGAGACCGTAGCCATAAACAGGCAACACTGCATATTCAACTTTATTGGGATCCGATTCGGAGCGAAACTCATAAACGGGCAACAGCCTGTCTTTCGGTGCTTTCTTGTATTCGGCAGCTACAACAACCTGTTCGGGAGTCATTCCCTCTTTCACGTTGCCGTTGTAGTCGATCACAAAACCCTTTACTTTCTTTTGATACAGTGCGTTCACATCGTCTTCATCTTTGAGTTCGATCACAGACGAGAGGATGTTCTTTTTCTGCTCCATCGCGATGTTAGCATCCTGCTCGTCTTTGAGACTGATGGATGCGAATGCGAGCAGACCTCCACACACAACGGTGATGGCGGCTGAGTAAAGGACGATGTATAAGTTAGACTGTCGCACGGCTCAATCTGCGTTTTTTGTTTGCATTAACTACAAAATAATCGATCAGTGGAGCGAACACATTCATGAGAAGTATCGCTAACATGATCCCCTCGGGGTATGCAGGGTTAAATACCCGTATGAGTACTGTAAATATACCTATCAAAAGGCCATAAAACCACTTGCCGGTCTCCGTATGAGCGGCGGTTACAGGATCGGTGGCCATAAAAACGGCACCAAATGCCAGGCCTCCGATCACGAGGTGATAGTAGGCGGGCAGTTGTGTGAACGGCGTGCTGCCGACTGCATTCATTAAAAGCCCCATGCCGTATGCTCCTGCAAATACGCTGAGAATGATCTTCCAGCTCCCGGCACCGGTGATGATGAGAATAGCTGCCCCGATGAGGCACATGAGCGTTGAAGTTTCCCCGATACTGCCCGGCATGATACCGATGAACATATTCGGGAGACTATAAATTCCTTCGAACCAGGAAGCCCCGAAGGCATTGAGATCGGAAACGACATTTCCGGTGGATTCGGCTGCGATGGCGAGCGGAGTAGCGCCTGAGTATCCTGCCACTTTGGTCCCTTCGCCGATGTACGTCCAAACTTCGCCGGATATATCGGGAGGATATGCGAAGTAGATAAAGGCGCGGGCCGTGAGCGCGATGTTAACCACGTTCATACCGGTGCCGCCAAATGCTTCTTTACCGATTATAACAGCAAATGCTGTTGCAAGGGCAACCTGCCAAAGTGGGATATCCGGTGGCATCACCAACGGAATAAGCATACCGGTTACGAGGAAGCCTTCGTTAACGGGGTGCTTTCTAATTACAGAGAAGATGAATTCGATGCCGAGACCAACCGCGTACGAAACGATAATGATCGGAACAACCTGGACGATACCGATCCAGAACTTTGAACCCGTAGAAGCGGTGGTGTCGCCGATCGCCATGAAGTGTTGATGGCCGACGTTCCAGATACCGAAGATGAGACACGGTGTCATCGATATGATGACTGTCATCATGAGTCGCTTCAGGTCGATCGCGTCGCGAACCTGTACTCCTTTTGCAAACGTTGTCGTGTTTGGAGCAAATAAAAAGGTATCTATCGCTTCGAAAGCATAATAGTATTTCTCGAGCTTACCACCCTTCTCAAAGTTGTGCTTGAACTTGTCTAGCTGATTTCTTAAAAACTGCATGGCGAAGTACGTCGTCTATAAAAACTTAACTGTGGCGAACCAATTCGATCCCATCTCTTAAAATCTCCTGGATGTTGTGCTTCGAAACATCAACGAATTCACAAAGAGCAAAATCCTCTTCGATCACTTCATAGATGCCGAGAGCTTCCATCTCATCAATATCCTCCGCCAAAATCGACTTGATGAGGTGAGTGGGGAGAATATCCATTGGAACAACGCGCTCGAAAACACCGGTCTGCACGAATGCTCTCGGTTCTCCGTGTGTGTTTGTATCCAATGAGAATTCCTTCTTGGGGGAAAGGAATGATAAAAGTCCGAATGAACGCTGGATACTTACCTTACTTGTTGTGGGTAAGATCCAACCCAAAAACTCATACTGATCTCCCTCTTTCAAAACCGTGAGTTGATGATCGAAGAAACCGAAGTGTCCGTCTTCACTGATCTTTGTTCCGGTGAGAACATTTCCAGAGATGAAGCGAACGTGCTCACTGTTGAGATTCCCTTTCACCAGTTTCTTGATCGCTGCGCCAGTATGAACTTTGTAATATTGTGGCTCTTTTACTTCAGGGCCGGCAACATTCACGATCCGCGAGGTATCGTAAACGCCATTCATGAACAACTTACCGATCTGTATCACGCCGAATGGACTGATTGTCCAAACAATGTCGCCCTTGTTAACTGGATCGATGTGGTGGATCTGAACGCCAACGCAGCCGGCGGGATGTGGTCCGGAGAATTTATTGAGCTCCGCTCCTTTCACCTGCGAGAATGTTGTTGATATCTCACTGGTGGAATGAACGTTCACGTTAACCGGACCGGTGGTAAGTTTTTTAAGGATATCGATACCTACCTGGAAGAAGTGATCCTGTCCCTTGAACAGCACACCATAATCGGGTGCGAGGGGATGTGAATCAAAAGCAGAGATGTGGATCGACTTGGGAGTGACCGATGGATCGGCCACGATGCCAAATGGGCGTTGCACGAAGTTCGGCCACGCGCCCGACTTTAATATAAGTTCTTTAACATCCTGCGCCGAGAGATTGGCGATATCGGAAACCGAGTATTTCCGGAATTGCTCGTACTCCATTTTCTTATCGGCGAGGACCTTTATTTCGAGGAGCTTGCGTTTTTCGCCACGCTTAACCTCAACCACTTCGCCGCTAACGGGCGAAGCATAAACAATATTCTCGTGACGCTTGTCCTGGAACAGGGGTGTACCGGCTTTAACGGTATCGCCTTCCTTCACCAATGGTTTTGGCATGTATAAACCATTGAAGTCGGTCGGTTTGATCACATAAGTGTCTGCTGGTTCGGGCTCGATAACTTTCGGTGATGACTTACCGGCGAGGTTGATATCGAATCCTTTTCTTAGTCGGATAAATTTGCCCATGTCGGCAATAAAATATTTTGAGTGCACTCAAAATTAGCAATA
Source organism: uncultured Ohtaekwangia sp. (assembly GCA_964490505.1). Classification (GTDB taxonomy): domain Bacteria; phylum Bacteroidota; class Bacteroidia; order Cytophagales; family Cyclobacteriaceae; genus ELB16-189. The sequence goes on from CAZBCP010000014.1 coordinate 105,227, forward strand.
TTATGTTGCCAACAAAGGGGAAAATATGCTGCCGAGGGCGAGTTGTATAACCTCGTCCACCTGCTCGTCGATGGTAACAAAAGTGGTGTCAATTTCGATGGCGCCGGCGGCTCTGACGAGTGGACTTTCGGCCCGGGTGCTGTCGATCTCGTCGCGTTTCTTTAAGTTATCCACAATGGATTCGAGACCTATCATTTCTCCTTTCTGAAGGAGCTCCTGCTGACGACGGTGGGCTCTTACGTAGATGTCGGCGGTGAGGAAGAGCTTGAGCTCGGCGTCGGGGAAAACCACGGTACCGATGTCACGACCGTCCATGATCACACCCTTGTGCTTGCCGAGCTTCCGCTGCTGGTCCACCATGGCGGCGCGCACCTCCTTTATGGTGCTAACGGGGCTCACGTTCTCGGAGATCCGCATCTCGCGGATTGGCCCTTCCACGTTCAGGCCGTTCAGGAAGGTATCGGAGCCGCCCTTTGCGTTGACCTGGAATGAGATCTTGATCGATTCCAGGGCTTTGGAGACTTCTTTTGGATTGGTGATCGATACGTGGTTTTCGAGGAAGTAAAGCGTTACCGCACGATACATGGCGCCTGAGTCGATATATCGGTAGCCGAGTATCGCCGCAGCGCGTTTGGCAGTTGTGCTTTTGCCACACGCGGAGTATCCATCAATGGCAATGGTGATCCGCTTCATTCCTCATCAGCAATCTTTAAGTGGACAGGGAATGGGTTTACCCGGCTTTAATTTTTTATGAGGTTTGTGCTTATGCGAAGCACAGGACGCCAACACTACGACAATCAAAAGGAAAAGTGTCTTTTTCAACTTGATCAGGGTAAGGATTAAAAGCGGCTTAAAGTTACGATTTTGTGGCGGTTACGTTGTCCTGGTAGCTCATCTGAAATCCGATCTTTTGTCCGGCCCCGAGCTCCTGCGTTTTTTCCATCTTCTGGTGAACGGTAATAAACCTGACATCGGGGAACGCCGGAGCCATGAGATCGTTCTCGATGGCGAGGGTCATCGCGATCTTCACAAGGATAGTAAGCTCCTCTTCTGTAATTGGAGCCGGCGAGATCTTCCCGGCAAGGGTAGCCAGTTGACCATCACCTTCAACCACGTAACGTCCTTCGTGGTTAACGAGCAGTCTCACCAACAAATAACCAGGATCGTTTACGCGATTGAACTTCAATGAGTCGGCCATGAAGTTATAGACCATGATCTGACCGAAGTAACGATTCACAAAGCTCTCGCGGATATATGGATCTTGCATTACAGAACTGTTGGGATCGAATGTAACGATGTTGGTGTGAAGGACGAACACGAGAAGATCGCCGGCCAGCTTCACTTCGAACTCGTGCTCGTTCACATCGCGAAAATAGATCGTAACATCTTCATCGTTTGGTTTTGCTTTCACTGTGAGTTCTGTGGCGATGCGACTGGATTCTTTGCGAAGCAGGTTGAAAGCGACCAGCAGGTTTTTATAAGTGATCTGTTTGGCAGTCGATTTATTCTCCAATAGGAATTTAATGCGCTCGAGTGGATCTTTGTCGTCTGCCATAATTATTCGATTTTGGATTTGTAAATTGAATAAAAATAAACCGTCATGGAAGAAAATAAGGAAGGAAAAAGCAACTCGTTTTTCGAAGATTTCGGGAAGAAAATGGATCAATTCCTCGACGAACTGACAGACGCAGGAAAGCGCATGGACGCCGATATGCAAAAAAAATATGAAGAGCTGAAGGTGTCGGCAGAACGGCTCAAGAAAGAGGCTCAGAATAAAGAGCGATGGAAGGAAGTAGAGGAGGGATTGAAGAGAGCGGGTGAAGAGCTGGAAAAAACTGTTAAGGCTGCATTCAAAAAACGAGAAGTTTAAAGCTTCACGTTTTTCCATTTACCTCTTCTAAAAATTATTATCCCGGCAATCGCCATCGCCGACTCTGCAATAGCAATAGCGGCATAAACTCCCCTTGTTTCCATTCCTGTTTGTAATGCCAGCACATATGCCAACGGAATTTGGAAGAACCAGAAGCCGAATAAGCTGATCAATGTTGGTGTTGTGGTGTCGCCCGCGCCGTTGAACGATTGGTTCACAACCATTCCATATCCGTAGAAGATATATCCTAACGCAACGATCTGGAGTGCTTCTTTACCATATCCGATCACTTCAACGTCTGTAGTAAATATTCTCATGATCGGTTCGGCGCATAACAAGTACAATCCCATAACTAAACCCATGAAGATCATGTTGTAGATACCTGCTCTCCATACCGAGGTCTCGGCACGGTCGGGCTTTGCAGCGCCGAGGTTTTGTCCAACCAAAGTGGCTGCTGCGTTAGCCATTCCGAATGCAGGCATCAATGTGAAGAGTATGATGCGGATCGCGAACGTGTATCCGGCCACCGCAGCAGTTCCGAAGAGCGCGACAATTCTTCCGAGAACCATCCAACTGGCGGACGAGATCAGGAATTGGCCGGTAGCGCCGGCTGACACTCTTAGCATGGTCCAAACGATGTCCCACTTCAATGCGATGTTGTTTGCATTGATCCTCACCACGCTGTTGCCAATAAATAAGTAATAGAGTTGTAATAGTACACCTACACCGCGGCCGATGTTGGTTGCGATTGCGGCACCTTCAACGCCCATTGCCGGGATCGGTCCGAAGCCGAAGATGAATACCGGGTCGAGAACAATGTTCAATGCATTGGCGAGCACGAGTGTTTTCATAGCAATAGCTGCATTGCCTGCACCTCGAAAAATTCCATTGATCAGGTATAAGAATACGATGGTGACGTTGCCACACAACATCCATTTCGTGTAGCCTACGCCAACGTCGACAACAGCTGGTTCTGCACCGAACAATTTCAAGATGTCACCTGCCCAGATGAAACCAACGATCGTAAAGATGGCTGCGAAGAACAGCCCGATGTATATTGCCTGCACACCGGCAACAGACGCGCCCTTTTCATCCTTCTCTCCTACCCGTCGTGCTACGAGAGCCGTAGCTCCCATGCTCACCCCCATCGATACAGAATAGATTATCGTAAGAGAAAGCTCCGTAAGACCGACTGCAGTTACTGCATTGTTATCGTTAAGCCTGCTCACAAAATAGATATCGACAACAGCAAAGACCGATTCCATGCCCATCTCTATGATCATGGGAACAGAAAGCAGGAAAATTGCCCGGTTGATGCTTCCCTCGGTAAAGTTGAGTTCGCTTCCGAGGATCGCCTGTTTAAGGAGCGTAAAAATTGAGGCGTCGTCGGATTTCATGAGGGTTGCCGCAAGTAAGATATTTTAATGGAGTATTTACAAAATTTTGTTAATTGAATGATATGAAAACCTACATCCTAACCCTTCTCGTAATCGTTTGCTTTTCAGTTAACGCCCAACCTGATCAAGCTCTAACACGTGAGATCTTCAAAGAACTCATCGAGATCAACACAACAAATTCTACCGGTAATACCACAAAAGCTGCCGAAGCAATGGCCGCTCGTCTAAAAGCGGCCGGCTTTCCGGACAAGGATATCTTCATCGGAGGACCCAACGAAAAAAGCGGCAACCTGGTTGCCACGTTGCGTGGCTCGGGTAAAAGAAAGCCCTTGTTACTTCTTGCTCACCTCGACGTGGTAGAGGCTTTGCGCGAAGACTGGACAACCGATCCATTCAAGTTCGAAGAGATCGACGGGTTCTATTATGCCCGTGGCTCTCGCGACGATAAAGCAATGGCGGCCATCTTCGTTGCAAACATGGTTCGCATGAAGAAAGAAAAATACACCCCGGATCGCGACATCATTCTCGCACTCACCGACGATGAAGAGGGTGGCGATTCGAACGGTGTTGCATGGCTTCTTGCAAATCACAAAGACCTGATCGACGCACAGTATGCACTCAACGAAGGTGGCGGGGGCCAGGAGATCGAAGGAAAGAAGACATTGAACGGAGTTCAATTGAGCGAGAAGGTCTATCAAAGCTTTAAGCTCGAAGTGAAGAACCGCGGTGGTCACAGCTCTCAACCACGGAAAGACAACGCGATCTACAGGCTTGCAAAAGCACTGGATAATCTTTCGAAGTTCGATTTTCCTGTTAACCTCAACGATGGGACCCGTGTTTACTTCGAACGTACCTCGAATCTCGAGGGTGGTCAGCTTGCGGCAGACATGAAGTCGGTCATCTCAACCAATCCCGATCCCGAAGCTATCAAAAGGCTTTCGGTGTACCCGAACTACAATGCAACGCTTCGTACAACTTGCGTAGCTACGATGATCAGCGGCGGTCACGCCGATAATGCGCTTCCTCAAACAGCAACAGCGACTGTAAACTGCAGGATACTTCCCGGCGAAGATCCGGCAATGATCAAAGCGACACTCATCAAGGTCTTCGACGATCCGAGCATAACAGTTACAGAAAAAAATCCGGCAAAGGTCAGTCCTCCTTCTCCGCTCGATGCCGAGGTGTTTGGACCCATAGAAAAAATCACGAAGCAGATGTGGAATGTTCCGGTCGTTCCAACCATGTCGACCGGTGCAACAGACGGCGCGTACCTGAGAAATGCCGGTATACCGACCTATGGTGTGTCGGGTTTGTTTGCTGATATCACCGATGTACGCGCTCACGGTCGCGACGAGCGTATCGGAGTGAAATCGTTCTACGAAGGACAGGAGTTCCTTTATCAGCTGGTGAGAGAGCTCTCGGCTAAACCGAAAGTAGATCGTAAGAAGTAATCACGTCAGTTGATTCACATCATCTAAAATAAAACAATACTCGAACTGAGGCATGCCGATCTTTGGATAATACTCGCGGGCCGCCGGTGCCGCGAGTAATATCAACTTCGCTTCGGGCGCTTCGAGCTTTGTACGTCTGATGAGCTCCTTCCCGATCCCTAACTTCTGATAATTAACATCCACAGCGAGATCCGACAGGTATGTGCAGAATGCTAAGTCGGATACCGAACGCGATACGCCAATCAACAATCCATTGTCGCGGGCTGTAACGATGATGTTGGAGTTCTCCACCATCTTCCTGATGCGCTCAAAGTTATCGACCGGCCTTCGCTCACCGAGTGTGGATCGGATCAATACTGATTTGAATTCTTCTGGGCTGAGATCATTCTCGATGCTATATGAGATCATAGTCTCACAAAGCTCCGAATAATCACCTTGTCGTTTGACTGAACTCTGAAAAAATAAACACCTTTCTGAAGCGACCTGACGTCGAAACGCTCTTCGGTGCCCGTCATGCTTCTTTGTTCCAGGGTTCTTCCAGTGACGTCAATCATCGAAACATGGGCAGGAGACGTTGTTCGCAAGTAGATCTCAGTTGCCACCGGGTTGGGAAACACAGTGACACTAACACCAGGTGTCTCTCCCAATCCTGTGATCGTAACGATCTTTTCGTCGGATAAATCACTCGTACAATCATCAACTGTCGTCTTAACAGAATACGTACCTTCTTCGGTTACCTGGAAAGTTTTCTCCGTCGCATTTTCGATCGGGTCGCCATCGAGGTACCATTGATTTCCATCGTCGTTGCTCGACGTGAGCGTAGGGAAGTCGCCAGTTCCTGACGAGGTCACATGCGGCTTGGCCGGGTTAATGCAGAAGCTCCGTTCAACCGCTGGAGCCGGTTCATACATGTCGTCACCATTTTGTTCTGCCTTGATTGAAGCACGGCCCGCCTTCAGGATCCCAACCAGTCCATTCGCAATGCTGATCTTATCCGATGTTGTCGAATAGGTGATCGGAAGTTCCGAAGAAGCGGTAGCATCCAGTTCAAAGACCACATCCACGCCGATCGTTTTCGTGCTCACTTCCGGGAAGTCGATCGTCTGCGATAGCAGACCTCCTCCTTCGAGATATACCAGTCCTCTCCACGGCATCAGGTTTGCGATCGGGCCGGCTGTTAATCCGAGATCAAATGTTGTGTATTGCGTGCCATCGGACTTCATCCGAAAGGCGATGCCCGTGCCCCCTTCACCACCATTGGGCTCAATGCCCCACAGTAGTCCATCCGGATCAGCTACCAGTTGTCCATTCGTGATCGTGTTTGGACCTTCCAATTCAACGTCGAAGTCATGCAGCACCGTAAAGCCGCTACCATCGGATTCTACCTTCAGAATACCACCACGATTCGTAGTACCTCCTCTTGTTGTTACAAGAATCACATCACCGTTCTCATCAATGAACGGATCGGAGAATAGTGCGGTGTATTCATCATCGTCATAAAGCTTGAGGAAGTCGTCGCCGTTCGGACGTATTTTATAAAGGGCCGATTCGCCGGTGCCGTAAAGGAATCCGTCGTCGGCATAAACGAGCTTAGAGAACAGCCCGGCTCCGCCATTGTCGTCGTCGAATTCCATGATCTTTTCGAAATCCGATCCGTCGGGATCAATCGCAAACAGCACTCCTTCATCGTTAACGCCACCCGACCCTGTGATACCATAGAGGCGCCCATCGACGACCGTCAACCCTGAATATGGATAAGCTCCATTGTCACCATCGAAATCGAAGAGCTTAGTAAAAGTCACCGTTCCGGTTAGATCGAGCTTATAGATCACACCCTGATCGTTGACTCCGCCCTGGATCGTAACGCCATAATAGTTGCCATCGGGACCCAGCACCGGCGCGTCGAATGGTGCATAGCCGTCTTCTTTGTCGGTAAATTCATACACCGCGTGGTAATCGCCATTGCTGTTGATTGAAAAGATCACACCCAAATTCTTCGGTCCACCTAAGCCGGCAGCACCAAGTAGCTCGTTGTTCGATTTTTTTGTGAGGTTTGTTCCGGGATAACTTCCATCGTTCTCTATATAGAATTTCTTTATGACACTGAACTCAGATCCGTCAGTCTTAAGCTTCACAATGCTGCCGTAAAATCCGTCGTTGCCTTTTAAGTTGGGAACAACGAGATTTTTTTCGGAAGTCATTACGATGTCGACGGGCAAGTATCCCGTTTCATTAGTGAGTGTTTCTAAAACGGAGAAGCCGGTGCCATCGAACTTTATTTTGAAAATCACGTCTGCGTCCGAATCATCGCGCTGTGTTGCTTTGCCGTAAATGAATCCGCCGTCTTTTACAAACGGTCCCTCCACCCAATATTGATCATCGAAAGTATAGAGATCGGCATAGTTGGTCAGGCTCAACGAAATCCTGAAGAGCTTGTCGTCGGTGCCAGCGTTAGCGATACCATACAGGTTACCGGAATCTTCGATGAAATCGGTCCGGGAGTACGATACGAGCGATGTGGTTGTTGCGTACCCTGTTCCATTGAGTTCCACAGAAAAAATTATGTCCTGAGGATTGCTGGCAATCGTTCCATAGAGCTTTCCATTCGAAGCCTGCATCAACGTATAAGCGTAATTGCTTCCACCTGTGAGGTCAACAATTTTAGAGAACGTTCCTCCGGTTGTGAGCTTAAAGATGAACGACGGTTGATTGTTGAGCGGCGTGGAGATGCTGTAAAGATTGCCATCATTCGCACTTATAATAGGCATGCCCAACCTGTAGGCGGCTGAAGGCGGATCGATTATCGTGAACGACTGACCGGTTTTCGAGATCTTGTAAAGCTTCGCAGGATAATTGTCGAGATAACCATACAGGAATCCATCTGGTCCCTCTATAATATCGCCCTGGGGAGTTAATTCGTCTTCGCCATCGCGCCGGGGAAAGTCGAAGATCTTCTCGTATTCGAAAGTTGTTTGATGGATACGAAATAAAGTACCGAAGCTATACTTGCCCCCTTCGCTCGTAGTTCCATACATGTATCCGTCCGAAGCTATAAGCAGGCTTTCAGGAAAAGATCCGTCTATATCCGAGAGGGGAAAGGTGTACATCAACTCACCGGCTGGATCGTCGGGGGAAAACCGGTAGAGGCTTCCGCCGTCGCCGTTTCCACCATATCGCGATCCCCAGAAAGTGCCGGTTTGTGCAAGAGCGGTAATCGAAAAATAAAAAATGAATAAGAAGCTGAACAGGGTTTTCATAGCCCTGAATTTGTGCATTTTATAAATAAAAAAAGGGGGTTTACTACCCCCCTTTTTTTAAACGGCTACCGACGATCAAGCTATCGCAACACGCTTGAACTCAGCAACGGTCAATCCTTTTGAAATGCTATCAAGGTATTGAGCAACGGTCTTCGAATTATCTTTTACAAAGATCTGGTGAACCAGCGTAGCCTCTTTGAAGAATTTATTGAGCTTGCCCTGGGCGATCTTCTCAACCATGTTCTCAGGCTTGCCTTCGGCGAGGATCTGCGCCTTAGCGATCTCGAGTTCTTTTTCGATCACGGTCTTGTCGACCGACTTCTCATCAACAGCCACGGGATTCATTGCGGCGATTTGCATGCCGACATCTTTACCTGCATCGGTAACGTCTTTGCCATTCACGCCTTTTAATGAAACGAGAACGCCGAGCTTGCTGCCAGCGTGGATATAAGGAACAACCGCTTCGCCAGTCATGCGAACGTACTCTTTCACTTCGATCTTCTCACCGATCTTACCAACGAGCTCAGTGATCTTATCGTTGAGTGTAAGTGCACCGGCTTTCTCTGCCAGCAATGCTTCTTTTGTAGCGGGCTTTTTATTGAATGCTGTTTCCGCGATCAGTTTACCGAGGGCTTGAAACTCTTCGTTCTTTGCGACGAAGTCGGTCTCGCAATTGAGAGCGATGAGCACTGCTTCTTTCTTGTCGTCGGAAGTCTTTACAAATACAGATCCTTCCTTCGCATCCTTATCGGAACGGGAAGCAGATACTTTCTGTCCTTTCTTGCGGAGGATCTCGATTGCCTTTTCGAAGTCACCACCGGCTTCGGTAAGTGCTTTCTTGCAATCCATCATACCAGCTCCAGTCATCGAGCGGAGCTTGTTTACATCTTGTGCGGTAATTTCAGCCATAATCTTAGTCTTATTGGTAAAAAAATAAACACCGGCGGTTGACCGATGTTTATTGTTGTATGAATACTTTATTAATATCGGTTACGCTTCCTGAACGGCCTCGTCAACTCTTCTCTTTTCTTCCTCGTCTTTCTTCTGGCCTGCTTCTTCTTTGTCCTTCTTGCGTTCCATCAAACCTTCTTCGATCGATTTACCAACGTATTTGGTAACGATCGCGATAGACTTGAATGCATCGTCGTTTGCAGGGATCGGGAAATCGATATCAGAAGGATCTGAGTTTGTATCCACCATTGCGAAAACGGGGATGTTCAGTTTCTGAGCTTCTGCAACGGCAATGTGTTCGCGTTTTACGTCGATCACGAACAATGCAGCAGGAAGACGGTTGAGTTCGGCTATACCACCCAATTGCTTGGTAAGTTTCGCTTTCTCACGGGTAAGCATCAGCTTCTCCTTTTTAGTGAGATTCTCAACGGTTTCGTCTTTCATCATCTTCTCGATCTGCTGAAGACGCTTGAGCGACTTACGGATCGTAGCGAAGTTGGTAAGCATACCGCCGAGCCAACGTTCAGTAACGTAAGGCATGTTGAGGCGTGTTGCTTCTTCGGTGATGATGTCCTTAGCCTGTTTCTTAGTGGCTACGAACATGATCTTACGACCAGAGCGAACGATGTTCTTTAGAGCGTACGCTGCCTCTTCGAGGTTCTTCAGCGTTTTGTTCAGGTCGATGATGTGGATGCCATTGTTTTCCATGAAGATGTACTCTGCCATCCTCGGGTTCCACTTGCGGGTAAGGTGCCCGAAGTGAACGCCTGCATCCATCAAATCCTGTGTTGTCAATTTATCTGCCATAAATCTTAAATCGTAAATCTTAAATCGTCAATGCGATTAACGCTTGCTGAACTGGAATCTCCTTCTTGCTTTTCTGCGACCTGGTTTCTTACGTTCAACCATGCGCGAGTCGCGGGTCATGATGCCTTCTTTGCGAAGCGGCCCTTTGAATTCGGCGCTCACTTTCACCATCGCGCGGGCAATACCCAAACGGATGGCTTCGGCCTGACCTTTTACACCGCCTCCTTCAACATTCACGTTCACGTCGTAGTTCCCTTCCTGTTTTGAGATAGCAAAGGCCTGCTTTACGGTTGTCTGGAGGATTTCTGATTTGAAATAATCGTTGAGTTCACGATCGTTCACTTTGATCTGACCTTTTCCCGGCTGCATGTACACACGTGCAATCGAGGTCTTTCTTCTACCAATGGTCTTGATTATTTCCATTTATCAGAATTTTATTTCTTTTGGTTGTTGTGCTTCGTGGGGATGCTCAGCGCCTGGATAAACATGCAGGCTACGGAACAGTTGACGGCCCATGCTATTTTTTGGGAGCATACCGCGAACAGAGTGCTCGATCAGCATTGCAGGTCTTTTTTGACGCATCAGGCTGGGTGTCAGAAGTTTCTGGCCACCAGGATATCCTGAATACTTGAAAACCACGCGGTCTGTCCACTTCTTGCCCGTCATCCTTACCTTCTCGGCGTTGATAACGATCACATGGTCGCCCATATCCGTGTTAGGAGTATAGCTCGTTTTGTGCTTTCCCCTCAACACTTTAGCCACCTGGCTGGCAACACGGCCCAAAACCTGGTCTTTGGCATCAACGATCACCCACCCCTTTTGCGCTGTCGCGTCGTTGGTGAAGATCGTTTTGTAACTGTTCTGATCCACTTTATTGTCTGTTAAAAACTTTAAAAATGCGCTTTTACCCTTTCAAAAAGGGACACAAAAGTAGGTGTGAATTTGAAATAATCCAAATCTGTTTCTCACGGAAAGCATGGAAAACACGGAAATCCTACCGGCTATTATCCTCCAATTGCTTTAGTAAAACCCTGAAATCCTTGGGGTAAGGGGCCTCAACTTTGACCTTTTTTCCACCCAGATCTAAAAATTCGAGAGAAAACGCATGGAGGGCCATCCGCTTCATCAGGGCCTCCTCTTCAGAATTTTTTTTCAGGTTGTAGCCTCTTTTGATCTTTGACAGGAAAACCGGTTTTCCGCCGTACAACGGATCGCCAGCAATGGACGCCCCCAGCTTCGCCAGGTGGATCCGGATCTGGTGCATCCGGCCCGTTACAGGCCGGCACTCCACTAAAGTATATGAACCCAGGACCCTGAGGGTGGTAAATGTGGTCTGGGCGCTTTTGCCCGTCCGGGAGATCTTCACCGTCCCGTCGTTTTGCTTTAAAATAGGTGCGTCTACCAGCTGGTCTTTGAAGTCGTGGATGCCGTCGACGATAGCATGATAGATCTTCGTTACCTCCCGGTCTTCGAGCTGGATACTCAGGTGACGATAGGCCTCCGGATTTTTTGCGATGGCCAGCACCCCCGACGTGTCTTTGTCGAGGCGATGGCAGACCTGCGCATCGGGAACGAAATCGCGAGCAACCTGCAGGACGTTTACGGGGTCGTTCCGGTCCTCCAGCGTGGAGATGAAGGGGGGTTTGTTGACGAGAACGTAATCGTTATCTTCAAAAAGTATCGAATTCTTAAAATCAAACCGTTCCTTCATGCGGGCAAAAGTACTATCTCCTCAGAAAAAGAAAACCCGTTTTATTGGCACTGCCGTTTTTCTTGTCGATCACATAGTAATAAGTGCCCTCTGAAAGCAGCTTATTATCGTCACCGGTTCCCGCAAAAACAATGTCGAGGTTGTCGTAACCGTTCTTCTCAAAGACGAGGTTACCCCATCGATCGAAGATTGTTACTTTGTTCTCAGGAAACAATTCGATGTTGCGTATAACCAGGAAATCGTGTTTGCCATTTTTGTTGACAGTCACAACATTATAAACTTCAATATCGGCATCGCCATCACCGGAAAAATTGATGGTGTAAACAGGGATGTCATCGTTACTGAAAATTTGCATGGCGCCGGTTCGTTGTCCAAGTTCTGTTGGTGCAAAACGTATTTCGAAGCCCGTACTATCTCCCGGATTGATCAGGAGAGCCGGACTTCCAACCAGACTGAAATCGTCGCCAGTTACTGCAACACCGGTTATAACAAGAGGCCCGGCACCCACGTTCCTTAACGTTAATACAAGATTGCTGGTCAAGCCAACGCCAGTGTTATGGAAATCGACAGAGGCCTTATCGGCGAGCAATTGTCCATTGCTGAGCACATTGAGTTGTGGTTGAAGCGTGACACAACCGTCCGTATCCCCGGTAACCGACCATCCTCTTGCAATCAAAGTGGCGCGGGCCGTATCGGCATCGCAGTATTGCAATCCCAGTGCACCAAGAGTAACGTTGGTATTCAAATTTTTTTTAGCAAGAGCATTAAGGAATGCATCGTAATTGGTTTGCGATAAAGACGTTGTGTCTAACATGTCGGTCATGTCAGCGACGTTTGCAAAATTCCAATTGCTAAGATCCTGGTCGAATATCGTAGCCCCGTCGAACATTTGCTTCATGTTAGTGACCTTACCAACATCCCACGCACCAATATTCTGGTTGAAAGCGATCGCGCCCCGGAACATCGTGCTCATGTCCGTCACATTACTGACGTTCCAGTTCCCAATGTCCTGATTGAATGCCGAAGCATTGTAGAACATAAAACTCATGTTTGTGACGGCGCCGACGTTCCAATTTGAGATGTCCTGATTAAATACAACGTCAGCCAAAAACATACTGTTCATGTTCGTCACCTTGCTTACATCCCAGTTTCCGATATTCTGGTTAAAAGCACCTGCCAATAAAAACATGCCACCCATGTTCGTCACGTTCGAAACATCCCAACCGCTGATATCCTGATTGAAACCGGCAGCAGAGAAAAACATCAACTCCATAGTGGTCGCTTTACTGACATTCCAGTTCGTGACGTCGCCATTAAAGGCAAACGTCGACATGAACATTGAACTGAAGTCTGTGACGTTACTAACATCCCAAGTATTCAGGTCCTGGTTGTAATCAAAGAGACCTTTGAACATCCCACTCATCGTCGTCACGTTGCTCACATTCCAGGCACTTAGATCCTGGTTGAAGGTTCCTCCGGGCGAATTAAAAAGATCAGTCATGTTGGCAACATTGCTCACGTCCCAATCTCCAATATCTGCATTGAACAGGTTACAGTTCATAAACATCATCGACATGTCGGTGACATTACTAAGATCCGGGACATCTGTCGCCGGCATGGAAAGAAAGAAGCTTCCTGTAAAAGCGCCACGCATCGATGACCACGCAATAGATCCCCATTGTTCGATCGACATCAATTTTTGGGCGTCGGATGGATTTCCGTTGTTGTAGAGATACAGGTGCGTGAAATTTCCCGAGATCTCGACGCGATAATTTCCAGCGAATGGAAAAGTGATCGTGACCGTTCCGACCTGGTTAAATAAGTCGCCGTTGTTCGCTGCATTCCCGACCTCTTCCCAATGAATGTTATACTGATTCACAACATCATCGGTCGGGATTGTGATTTGATTGTTCCCAGAAACGCCAGCGTTAGTCGTATTCCACGTTGTAATAAACGGCTGCGTATAGGCGACGGTCGTCAGCAGCAACAATATGAAAACCAGTCTTAATCTCATCTTGTCAAAAATATCTGATCACCTTATGTTGATCGGAGAGCGGACTCAACGATATCAATAATGACAACTCATGCGAACCGAAGTTGCGGCTCAACAGTGAACTCGTCGGTAGTTCGAAGCTGTAACCAGCCCGTAGTCGCTGCAGCAACTGAAATTGTGTATTTAATCCAACGGCATTAAAATTTCTGATGGTTGCTCCTACCCAAATGGTTTCCAGCAGCAACGCGTGCAGATTCAGATCAAGTGCCTGTTTACCTTCAGGGGCAATCCGCCATAAGAATGATGGTTTAAGATGGAACAATCTCTTCCACGGGTTCGTGATCAGCATACCACCTGAAACATAAAAGTGGCGCATATACCTGGTACTCGAACTCATTCCGTCTGTAACAGTGACATTCAATAATCGCGGTGCCGATACACCAAAGAAAAAACGCTCGCTTCGAAAGAATATTCCAGTACCCACATTAGGCTTGGTCATCCGCGTAACATCTTCATTGAGATCGGTATCGTCGAGGTACTGAAGATTGAGCCGTGAATAATCGTAGTGATAGTTGACCATACCACCCTGCACACCCAGCGCGAGCACGGTCCCTTCTTTCTCGATCACTTTATAGGAAAAGGCGAGCTGACCTTCCTGGATTGCACTTACACCCAGGCGATCGTCGATTAAATTTATCCCGATGCCTGCTCTTCGTTTGACACTCGAAGAGATCGAAAAGAAATTAGTCAGCGGCGAACCACTGATCCCGACCCATTGCTTTCGGGTAATCAGGTTCATCGAGACCTCTTTGTACAATCCTACATATGCAGGATTGATCATCGATTGATTGTAGAAGTATAAATTATAGAGGGGATCCTGCTGAGCACGTGCCACACATGCTATCAGCAATAGCGAGAGAATAAAGCCAGATCTCATAGACAGGGGTACAATCCAAGCTACGAAATTTTTCCAGGTCTTATTCCGCTTTGGGCAACTTAAAACTGAACGTCGACCCTTTGCCGACCTCCGAAGAAACTTCGGGACGCGAATGATGTCCTTCAAGAATATGTTTCACAATGGCGAGACCCAACCCGGTACCTCCCTTCTCGCGGCTACGGCTTTTATCGACTCGGTAAAATCTTTCGAAGATCCGATCGAGATGCGCGGGTGGAATTCCCTCACCGTTGTCACTCACAAAAGTTGTTACGTTCTTTTTACCTACATCGAATTCGATCGTGACGGAACCGCCTTCGGGTGTATAATTAATAGCGTTGGATACGAAGTTGGTTATCACTTGCGAGATCCGTTGGCGATCGGCATACACCATAATTCGATGGTGATCTCCATTTAGCTTAAGGGAGATTTTTTTCTTATCTGCTTTTTCTTCGAACTGATCGATCACATCCGCGCAAAGACGATGGAGATCAAAATTCTCGAAATGCATTTTGATGTCACCGGTCTCTATCTGCGAAAGCGTAAGAAGATCCTGAACAAGCGCATCGAGTCCATCGAGACTCTTCGCAGCCTTCTTTAAAAATTTGTTACGAACATTCTTATCGTTAACGGCACCGTCGAGCAGTGTATGAACAAATCCTTGTGCGGCGAAGATCGGGGTCTTCAGTTCATGAGAAACATCGGCTACGAACTCGCGACGGAAGTTCTCGAGCTTGATGAGTTCGTCGATCTCCTTTTGTTTGAGCGTGGCAAATGAATGTATCTCGTCGTTGATCTTTCCGAACGGATTCGACTTGTTACCGCGATCGGCGTCGATACCGGAGAGTTCCTTGCGACGAAGTTTCTCCATCATTTTATAGATCTTATTGATCTCGCGGAAGAAAAGGAATTCGAGGGTAACGAAGAACAGCAGGTATGAAGCCGCAAAACTGATCAGCGCGGCGACGGCCAGCTCGGTACCACTAACGCTTTCAAGCAGCGAAAGAAAAAGCCCCGTAATAATGGCGATTGAGACTGCCAGAAGCAGCGCAAGCGTTCGGGCACTATATACCATTTGGTTTTAGTTGAGATTGAACTTATATCCCACCCCTTTAACGGTGGTAATATAGTCATCTCCGATCTTTTCCCGCACTTTCCGGATGTGAACGTCGACCGTGCGTGCAAGCACATACACGTCGGATCCCCAGATATTTTGCAACAGGTCGTCGCGGCTGAATACTTTGTTGGGGTTCTGTGCGAGGAAGAACAACAGCTCGAATTCTTTCTTGGGGAGACTGATCTCCCGTCCTTTTACTTTAATGGTATAGCTGGTACGATCGATGAGCAGGTCGCCGATCTTGATCTGATTTGAAGAACTTTTCTTTTTCGAGTCACGGCGGAACAATGCGCTGATACGGCTCATCAGGGCGCGCGGCTTGATGGGCTTTGTTATATAGTCGTCGGCGCCGACATCGAAAGCGGCTACTTCCGAATATTCTTCGGAGCGTGCAGTAAGGAATACGATGAATGTATTGGCGAGCTCGGGTATTGCGCGGATCTGGCGGCATGCTTCCACGCCGTCCATTTTCGGCATCATGATATCGAGCAGAACGAGATCGGGATGAAACTTGCGTGCTGTGTCGACTGCAACTTGTCCATCGATGGCCGTTCGCACATCATAACCTTGTTTTTCAAGATTATACTTTAGCAATTCGAGGATGGGTTCTTCGTCATCGACGACAAGCACTTTTTGTGACGGCTTATTACCCATGGAGTGGTTTTTTACTGGGTCAAAACTAGAGAGAAATTAAGCTAAACTAAAGCCAGCGTTACGTTCTTAACAATTCCTTAATTCAGTTAATGGACGGTTAAAGAACCGGGTATTTTTCTGCAAGGTAGCGAATATATGCTTTGAGATCGCCGCTTGATTTAGAGTGAAACTCTTCTTTGAAAACGGGTTGTCGTGCCTGGTAGTGACGGTACAACATAAAGTATGTGTTGTTTGGCAACTTGTTTTCGTATCGTTTGGAGGGGGTTGGGTTAAGACGCAGATGAAGTGTGTCCATGTTGGCGATGATGCTTCTGATCTCCTTTTCTTTCGTTTCTTTTTTCTGATCGACAGGAATTGAATCGCTCATTGATTCATAAACACTGTCCAGATGTGTGGCTACGCGGAGGATAAATGCAGAGAACTTACGGTAATCCTGATCTTCGTAGAGATATCTTTCATATTCCGACGAATTCTTTCCGTATTTCGCTTTGAGGAAATCGTAAGAGGCGGTATCGGCGATGAACGATGCGAGGTTCTCGTTGAATGTGACGCTGTCGGGAACCCATAGGGTCGCGTGCACCATTTCGTGAATGATGAGGCTTGCGAGATCACCGTCGCCGCGATTGAGCATCCCGGTAAGGATTGGATCGGTGAACCAACCGAGCGTTGACCAGCCGCCGGGATTTCGGACGGCGACGTCCCAGCCTTCGTCTTTCAGTCTCTTCGCCTCGGCGAGTGCTTTCTCTTTATTGAAGTAGCCTTTGTATGGAACGGTGCCGACTACCGGGAAGTCCCACGTTTTGGGCTTGAAGTGATACGGTTCGCAGGCGGTGACGACCCACATGACCTCCTCCCCTTTCTGATCGAACATCGTCTTGTAATTTTCGGTGTCTTTCAGGCCGAGCGAGTCGATGGCAAACTTCCGGATCTCGTCGATCAGTCGCAGTTTTTGTTTGAGGGAATCGGGAAATGCCGGGTCTGTCATGAATTCCTCCACCGGCCTGGCCTCGCGAACGATCCGCAGCTGGCCCAAACCCTGTTCGATGCCGTAGACGATCAGCGACCAGTAGTAGATAATGGCGATCAGCAGAATGGCTGTTATGCCCAGGAGAATTTTGCGCTTTCTGCTTTTCATGCTTAAAAATAGATCAGGATTTCTGTACAGAACAAACGCTAAGCGCTTTCCCTTTGTGTATTGAAATACTAATTTCAACCCGATTGATTCCTTTTTTGACACTACCTGTCACGCCGCTTGATTTGTTTTGTTGTGAAATACGGGATCAGCAATAAAAAACAATCACAATATGACAGACACAAAAGAAAACCTCAAAGACAGAGACAGCAAAGACGCCAAGGAAAAGCTCAAGGCGCTCCAGCTCACCATTGAGAAGCTGGAGAAAACCTATGGCAAAGGAGCGGTGATGAAGCTCAGCGACGAAAAAGTAATGGACGTTGCGTCTATTTCTACCGGGTCACTCGGCCTCGACGTCGCGCTCGGCATCGGCGGTATTCCCCGCGGCCGTGTTACAGAGATCTACGGACCGGAATCGTCAGGTAAAACAACACTCACGATGCACTGCATTGCCGAAGCTCAAAAGCGCGGCGGCCTCGCAGCATTCATCGACGCAGAACACGCATTCGACAAATCATACGCAGAGAAACTGGGCATCGACACCGAAAACCTGCTCATCTCTCAGCCCGATAACGGTGAACAGGCTCTCGAAATCGCCGAACATCTCATCCGCTCCGGCGCGATCGACATTATTGTGATCGACTCCGTAGCTGCCCTTGTCCCCAAAGGTGAACTCGAAGGCGAGATGGGTGAAAGTAAGATGGGCTTGCAGGCGCGACTCATGTCACAGGCTCTTCGCAAGCTCACCGGCACCATCAGCAAAACTGGCTGTGCATGTGTCTTCATCAACCAACTTCGCGAAAAGATCGGAGTGATGTTCGGAAACCCCGAAACAACTACTGGTGGTAACGCCCTGAAGTTCTATGCTTCGGTTCGTCTCGATATCCGCCGCATCGGCCAGATCAAAGAAGCTGCCGACGATGTTGTCGGAAACCGAGTGAAAGTGAAAGTTGTGAAGAACAAAGTAGCTCCTCCTTTCAAAGTCATTGAGTTCGACATCATGTACGGAAAAGGCATTTCGAAGTCAGGCGAGATCGTCGACATCGGCGTTGAGCTCAATGTTATCCAAAAGTCGGGCTCATGGTTCTCTTATAATGGCAACAAACTTGGCCAGGGTCGTGATGCGATCAAGCAACTGATCGAAGACAATCCGGAGCTTTCGGATGAACTCGAAAAGAAGATCAAAGACAAGCTCATGAGCGGCGAGTCTGTCGCGAAAGAAGAGAAAGAATAAATAAAAGCAGACTTGTTAAGGAAATCCTGGAGCATCGAATGCTCCAGGATTTTTTATGTCGAGCGTATAGCCTGAACAGGGTCCATACGTGCGGCTACTGCAGCTGGCACGATACCTGAGATCACACCGATCGCGCTCGAGACCGTAAGACCCAGCACGATATTCTTGATGCTCAAAACAACTTCCATCGATCCGAAGAATGGCGCGAATGTTAACGCGAACACCAGGAGCAGACCCGCAAGGCCACCGATGAGACTAAGGAAGATCGCTTCGAAAAGGAACTGGAACAGGATGAAATAGTTTTTGGCCCCGAGAGATTTTTGCAGGCCAATGATGCTTGTTCTTTCCTTCACAGACACGAACATGATATTGGCAATACCGAATCCACCGATGAGAATGGAGAAGCCACCAATGATCCAGCCGGCGACACCAACAACGTCGAACAGGCTGCCGATCGCTTTTGCGATAGCTTCGGGGCGATTGAGGGCGAAGTTATCTTTCTCCCCCGGTCTCAATCCACGACGCGAGCGAAGGAGACCTTTTGCTTCGTTCTCCAGCTCGACGAGACCGAAGTCGCTGTCGTAGCCTTTCAAGCCAATGCTTGACTGTATCTCGTTCCACCGGCCGGTACCGGTTTGGTATAGTCCCCGGAATGATTGATAAGGGATGAGGGCGGCGTAGTCCATGCTGGGGAATCCGAGGAAACTTTGTCCGGCCCTTTTCACGACGCCGACGATCTTGTATTTCAGATTTTTGATCTTGACTTCTTTTCCAATCGGGCTGACGTTAGGAAAGAGTGCGTTCGCGACTTCGAAGCCGAGTACGACCACTTTGCGGCCGCCCAGCACTTCGGCTGAGGTAAAGTACCTTCCTTGTTCGATGTTGACCTCGTAGATCTTTTCGTACCCTTCGCTGCCGCCGATGAGACTTATCTGACCGATGCTGTTGGCCCCAACCCGGAGAACCTGGTTGCCGCGACGGGCAAGAATGCAGATGTCGCGTTGATGCTGAAGATTTGCTTCGAGCGCTTTGTATTCCGCGTAGCTTGGAGTTGGCCTGCGAAGGAACTCCCACCACTTGAACTCTCCGCCGTTATCGGCAATGTATGGCCACTTATCGACGTAGATAACGCCGGTGCCGAGGAAGTTGAAGCTGTCTTTAATATTCTTTTCGAGCGAGTCGACCAGGGTAAATACGGCGATGATGGCGAAGATGCCGACGGTAACGCCGAGCAGGGAGAGGATCGTCCGAAGGAGGTTTGCTTTAAGGGCTGACCAGGCGAACTGGAAGCTTTCTGCGATCAGGCGGAGGACTAGCATGGGTTCTTAAACGCGGTGCGGCCGTTGTTAGGTTGCGAAATTACGTGAAATAGCTGCTTCTATGACGTCAAATCGTCCAGATTGTTACAGAGTGTATTAGGGCTTGACTTTCGGGCTGCAATGATTACTTTTGCAACCTTAAAAATCGCAAAAATTCCGCCGTCCTCGCTCCGACGGAGCGGCCTCGCGTAAGCGAAGCTGGGTGGAAACGAGCCCGTAAGCTTATGAAGTTATCTGAATTCAAATTCGATCTCCCGAACAATCTTATTGCCCTTGAACCTGCTGAAAACCGTGATGAGTCGCGTCTGATGGTCGTGCACAAGAACACAGGCAAGATCGAACATAAAGTATTTAAAGACATCGTCAACTATTTCGATGAAGGCGATGTGATGGTGGGTAATGACACGATGGTGTTCCCGGCGCGCCTTTATGGCCGCAAGGAAAAGACTGGTGCGAAGATCGAGGTGTTCCTGCTTCGTGAGTTGAATGCCGACATGCATTTGTGGGATGTGTTGGTTGATCCGGCGAGGAAGATCAGGGTTGGTAACAAGCTCTATTTCGGTGATGGTGACCTTGTGGCGGAAGTTATCGACAATACAACGTCACGTGGAAGGACTATTCGTTTCTTATTTGACGGCGATTCGGATGCGTTCAGCCGTGTTGTAGAAACATTGGGTGAGACTCCCCTGCCAAAATATATTAAGCGTAAGGTAAAGCCTGAGGATAAAGAGCGGTTCCAGACGATCTATGCAAAGAACAAAGGCGCGGTGTCGGCACCGACTGCTGGTTTGCACTTCACCCGTCAATTGATGAAGCGTTTGCAGATCAAGGGCGTTGAAATGACCTTCGTGACATTACACATTGGTTTAGGAACGTTCCGCCCGGTTGACGTGGAGGATCTCACGAAGCACAAGATGGATTCGGAGAATTTCATTGTTGGAAGCGAGGCTGTGAAGATGGTGAATGAGGCGTTGGATAATAAGAGCCGTGTGTGTGCGATTGGTACGACTACGATGAGGGCATTGGAGTCGGCCGTTTCTGCAACGAACAGGTTGAAGGAGCGTGAGGGTTGGACTGACAAGTTCATTTTCCCTCCTTATGATTTCAAGATCTGCAGTGCGATGGTAACGAACTTCCATCAGCCTGAGTCGACATTGATGATGATGGCATGTGCGTTTGGTGGTTATGATCTGATCATGCAGGCGTACCAGACGGCGAAGAAGGAGAAGTATAAGTTTTTGACTTATGGAGATGCGATGCTGATCGTGTAAAGATTGGTGTCTAATGATAATGAAAGAGGGCTTCGTGGTTACGAAGCCTTTTTGTTTTTGTCTTTTGGGGTTCTGCCAGCAAGACCTATGGCAATTACTCCACCAAGAACAATGAGACACGTGAGGATAGTGGCTACAAGCTGGAACATACTATCGAAATCGCCTGCAAAGGTGTGTATCATCTTAATGTTCTTTTAATGGTCGCCACCGCTCGATAGGATCGGATTATCAGAAAAACAAAAACAACTAACCCAAATACAATAAAGAAAGTCTTGACACCCGTAGAGGGTCGATCAAGAATAAGTGATACCACCCCACCACCAATCGTAAATAATCCGATTGCGCTTAACCTCAATATTTCAATCTCGAACTTTATCTGCTCTTTATCCTTCTCCTCCATAAGTACCCCTAACCTACACCAACACACATCAATCAATCGTATATTAAACACATACAAACGTTTATAAACGTTTAACTAATTTTATCCCAAACAACACCACACCTTGAGTACACCCGAGTATGCATTGATCGTCGCCGGAGGCAAAGGAACACGCATCAACAGCGTAGTACCCAAACAATTCCTCGAACTCAACGGCACACCAATTCTCATTCATACTCTCAGTGCTTTTGTAAGGTATTCCAGCGAGATCAAGATCGTTCTCGTATTGCCCGATGACGACATACAGATGTGGAAGGATATCGCTTCAAAGCACAACTTCAATCATCCGGTCATACTTCAGACAGGTGGCGACACGCGCTTCCAATCCGTAAAGCGAGGACTCGAAAAAATACAGGGCGATGGACTCGTCGCGATCCACGACGGGGTGAGGCCGCTCATAAGCCCGGACATCATCGGGGCTTCGTTCCGCCTCGCGGCCGTACACAAGACGGCTGTTGCGGCAGTACGACTAAAAGAATCGATCCGAATGACCGATCAGGATAGTACCCAAGCGGTGGACCGATCGAAGTTCAGACTCATCCAAACTCCGCAAACGTTCGATGTGAGCCTGATCAAAAAAGCCTACGAAGGAAAAGAAGATCCCAGCCTCACCGACGACGCCTCGGTGGCAGAGCGAGCCGGTCATATTATCTCATTGTTCGAGGGCAGTTATGAAAACATAAAGATCACGACACAGGAGGATCTCGTCGTGGCGGCGGCGTTGCTGAATGCCCGCAAATAAAAAACCCCGGAGCGGGTGCTACGGGGCTTCGAGTCTAATATTCGTCCTCGTTAAAGAAGAAATCTTCTTTCGTTGGATAGTCGGGCCAGATCTCTTCAATACTCTCGTACGGCTGACCATCGTCTTCGAGCTCCTGAAGGTTCTCAACAACTTCAAGCGGAGCCCCTGAGCGAATCGAAAAATCGATCAACTCATCTTTGGTAGCCGGCCAGGGTGCGTCCTCCAGGTAGGAGGCCAGTTCGA
The DNA here is from genome assembly GCA_964490505.1 of uncultured Ohtaekwangia sp. GTDB lineage: Bacteria > Bacteroidota > Bacteroidia > Cytophagales > Cyclobacteriaceae > ELB16-189. The sequence continues at coordinate 127,749 of CAZBCP010000014.1, forward strand.
GTGTCCAATACATAGTATGCTAATCCTCCCCTTTAATTTTCCGCAAAAATAAAATTTAATTGAATAAATCAAACTCCCGGTGAAATTCTGTGATTGTCGTTCGGCGAAAGTTCAATTTGACCCTTTATGTTCCGACTGCTTCCTAAGTAACCATATCCCTTATTTTGCCCATATTTGCCCCTTCGCATTTAACAATACGGCAAGTCATGAGCGACGAAAAGATAATTTTCTCAATGACGGGAGTAAGCAAGATCTACCCTCCCTCCAAGCAGGTCCTCAAGAACATTTACCTCTCCTTCTTCTACGGCGCCAAGATCGGTGTCCTCGGTTTAAACGGATCAGGTAAGTCTTCATTGTTGAGAATTATCGCCGGGATCGATAAGGAATTCCAGGGTGAAGTTGTATCCGACCTGGGATACACCGTAGGCCTGCTCGAACAGGAGCCTGAACTCGATAAAACCAAGACAGTCAAAGAGATCGTAGAAGAAGGTGTGGCGGAGACCGTAGCCTTGCTTAAAGAATTTGAAGCGATTAACGAAAAGTTCGCCGACCCCGCCGTAATGGAAGATCCCGACGCGATGGACAAGCTGATCACCAAGCAAGGGGCTATCCAGGAGAAACTGGATGCGGTCGGAGCCTGGGAACTCGACCACAAGCTCGAGCGCGCAATGGACGCCCTGCGCTGTCCCCCACCGGACGCGAACGTTGCACACCTTTCCGGTGGTGAGAAGAGACGCGTCGCCCTTTGCAGGCTGCTCCTCAAAGAACCGGACGTGCTCCTGCTCGACGAACCTACCAACCACCTCGATGCGGAGTCGGTGCTCTGGCTAGAGGAACACCTCCGCCAGTACAAAGGAACGATCATCGCTGTAACCCACGACCGATACTTCCTCGACAACGTTGCCGGCTGGATACTGGAACTCGATCGTGGAGAAGGAATTCCCTGGAAAGGAAATTATTCATCGTGGCTCGACCAAAAGCAGAAACGACTCGCCCAGGAAGAGAAGAGCGAAAGCAAACGTCAGAAAGCTCTCGAACGAGAATTGGAATGGGTTCGAATGAATCCTAAAGGACGTCATGCAAAAGGTAAAGCCCGTCTCGGCGCTTATGAGAAATTACTCTCGCAAGAGACAAAGGAACGCGAAGAGAAGCTCGAACTGTTCATACCACCCGGTCCGCGCCTCGGCAACCTCGTAATCGAGGCCAATGGTGTCGCCAAAGGCTATGGCGACAAGCTACTCTATGAAAATCTTACGTTCTCATTACCACCCGCCGGCATCGTCGGTATCATTGGACCAAATGGTGCGGGTAAGACCACGTTGTTCAAGCTCATCATCGGCAAGGAAAAACCCGACGCAGGAAATTTCAAAGTCGGCGAGACCGTTAAGATCGCCTACGTGGACCAGGAACACGATGATCTGAAACCGGAGGATACTGTCTTCGAAGCGATCACTGGCGGTAACGAGATCATCGATCTGGCCGGCAAGCAGTTCAACGCGCGCGCCTATGTTTCGAAGTTCAACTTCAGTGGAACCGATCAGCAAAAGAAAGTGAAGGAGCTATCGGGCGGTATGCGTAACCGCGCTCACCTTGCGATAGCGTTGAAACAAGGCGGCAACCTGCTGTTGCTCGATGAACCTACCAACGACCTCGACGTAAATACACTCCGCGCTCTGGAAGAAGCACTTGAAAACTTCGCAGGATGTGCCGTGATCATTTCTCACGACCGCTGGTTCCTCGATCGCGTCTGCACACACATACTGGCTTTCGAAGGCGACTCACAGGTATTCTGGTTCGAAGGAACGTTCAGTGAATACGAAGAGAACAAGCGCAAGCGCCTCGGCGACGATCAACCGCATCGTATCAAATACAAAAAGCTGGTAAAGTAGTTAGACTATTTCCTCGCCGGGACGGGTCTTCCATCGTTCGTGCATCCAAACCCATTGAGTTGGATACTTGCGGATCGTGTCTTCGATGAACTTCGTATAAACGCGCGTGTTCTCGACCATATCATTCTCATCGTCGCCGGTGATGATAGTGGGTATCTCCGGAAGGATATGCATGTGCTGCTTCCAATCGGACTCGTCGAGATAAACGTAAGTAGGAACGACAGCAGCTCCGGTCTTGATAGCAAGTATAGCGGCGCCGACTGGTGTGGCGGCAGGCGTGCCGAAGAAATTCACAAAACGACTTTTGACCTTTGTATCCTGGTCGATGAGGATCGCGACTTGTCCGGCTGACTTCAATGCCTTGATAAGTCTCAATGTTTCTTTTCCGCGTTCGACCGCTACCGCGCCATACGCATTTCGATAGTTGAACAGGATCTCGTTTAACCGTTCGTCTTTTAGTGGTGTGCCGATGATGTTTGGCTTCAGGCCTCGCAACGACATGTTGGTGATCTGCAGATCGAACGCGCCGAGGTGACATGTGAGGAAGATCACCCCCTTTCCTTTTGCCCGGGCTTTTTCGAAGTTTTCGTACCCGTGAGTAACCAGGATCTTGTCGAGATCGTCCATGGTTTTCACTTTGATGGCACGAAGGATCTCTCCGCCATTGCGTCCAAGCATCTTGAATACCTCTTTGCTCATGGAAAGCACCTCGCGAGCTGACTTCTCGCCACTATAAGCAAAGCCGAGGTTCACAATTGTTTTTTCGCGTGCGTCACCGACGACGTGATAGGCGATCTTTCCGAGGAATCCGCAGAACCCCAACCACCAGCGACGTGGGAATACGTTGGCAATAAAAATGAGGCTTCGAACGAGCCAGTAAAGGGCACCGTATTTGATCCTCTTGCCGAGTGGTCTTTCTGCCATGGGCCGCAAAGATAATGTGTACGTCGATTTAGGGGATCTTGCTCCGCGGGATTTCCAAAATAAAATTACCCTGTTGGTTAACTTGTAGTCGAAAGATGAAGACACTTATTGTAATACGACATGCCAAGTCGAGCTGGGACGATCCGGAGCTTTCCGATTTCAAGCGCCCGTTGAACGATCGTGGTGAGCGCGACGCCCCACGAATGGCAAAGAGACTAAAGGAAAAAGACTTCGCTATCAACACCGTGGTGTCGAGCCCAGCGGTGCGGGCATTAACCACCTGCCATGTATTTGTCGATGTGTTGGGATTCCCGAAAAAGCACGTACAGGAAATAAAGGAACTATATCACGCCGGTGAAGAGATCATATTGAGTGTGGTGAGGAAACTGACCGATAACAAACAGGATGTCGCTTTGTTGTTCGGTCACAATCCTGGACTTACAGATTTTGTGAACAGCCTTCTGGACGAGGACATCGACAACATTCCGACTACAGGCATTGTTTGCTGCAGGCTGAAGATCGATAAGTGGAGCGATGCAAAGTGGGGATGTGGGGAGATGGAGTTTTTTGACTGGCCGAAAAAAGGAAAGTGAGCGAACTCACCTTCCCGACGGTTTCTGTGGCTTGTCGCCTTTAGACCGGTCGGCCAACAAGTACTCGATGATCATGTCAACTTTCTGTTCGACACGCGTTAGTCGTACGTTGATGTTATCAATTTGAGCGTGCATGTTCTCAATTTCAAGATAAAATTGAGAGATCTTGAGACAAATAAAAAACATAAATACGAAGATGAAGATCACCGACATCAATCGCGGGGCAACCTGCCATAAACTTTCAAACATCTCTTTCATAGTCATTGAATTTAACCTCGGCAATCTATGCTATGAATACCGCGAAGGTCAAGCGACGCACATCGAGGTCGTACGGTTTTCCTTACAAACGGGGTGAAAATATGCAGGAGCCGTTATAGATACCTCCTCACTCCTTTCGGGACAAAATCCTTCCAGCTCTTTTGCAACAGTCCCCTCTCGACAATCCTGTATCCGATCAACATACGGAACGACTGACTTTGCGTCTCCAGCGTGATCTCCTCAAACTTAACGGCGCGCGCCTGGCTCACGAATGTTATTCCGCCAAACCAACGATCGCTGCTATATCCCAGTGCCACGCGTCCATCGACAAAACTATTGATCGCAATATCATAGTGAGGAACTCCGTCGCTGCCAACATAGTATACCCAATGATGCGCTGGGCCAACCGCCAATGACACATTCAGAAACAGCTTTCTCCAAACAAAATTATATGAGTACCCAGGCGCCAGGCCGAAGGTGGCATATCTCACATCACTAAAATTTGTTTGAGTATTTAATCTCACCAAATAAGGATCCGATAGCACCACAGAATCGGCAGTAAGGTGAACATTGTTGATAGTCCACGCGATCAATGCCGACCCGCGACTCTTGAGCTGTCGCTCCGAAAAATTGTAGGCCGACCACAACGAAAACTTATTCCGATTGAAAACATAGATGCCCGTTGCACCGAAGTTCGTTAAGCGTATATCGGGACGAAGCGGGTAAGCCTGGTTGCTGGCCGGAGTCTTTTGTGGATTCGAAAGATAAAAGCTCTCGTAACGCTGCACGAAGGCATCAACACTCCAGTTCGAGCCGAACAAGCTCGTCGACAGGTCACGGGCTTCAGAGCTGCCATAACGCCCGCGACTTTTCTCGTTGAGCGGAATCGATAAGCTTACTTCTGCAGAGATATCAAATAAGTAAGCGCCAACACCAAAGCTGTATGAATTATTGGGGCGGAAGGTGAGACCATCATTTTTCTTTTGATCGCTGGAGATATCGAACGACAATGATCGACGCTTGAGTACAGGCCAGATAAAGAAACGATCGGGATATCTTTTGATGTATCGACCACGTAAGGTGTCGGGTGCATTAGCCGACTGGCATGACGCATGACCGATGGTCAGCAACAAAAGAACGGCTACCGCAACGACACGGCTGATCAAAGGATGTATTCGCTGAGGTCCCTGTTTTTGATGAGGGTGTTCAGCCTTTCCTTCACCATATCCTTTGTGACAATGATCTTACCTGGCGCGCTAAGTTTATCAGGCACATCGAACAAGTGCTCGTTCAATAGCTTGCTCATCACTGTATGAAGTCGGCGGGCGCCAATATTTTCGAGGTCTGCGTTGATACTGAATGCGGTTTGTGCGATCTCGTCGATAGCATCCTGGTCGAAGGTTATTGAAACGCCTTCTGCTTCGAACAACGCCGTGTATTGTTTAGTGAGCGCATTGCGTGGCTCACTGAGGATGCGAATAAAATCGTCCTTCGTAAGATTGTCGAGTTCCACACGGATTGGGAAACGACCCTGCAATTCAGGAATAAGATCGGAAGGCTTCGAAATATGAAATGCTCCTGCAGCGATAAACAAAACGTGATCGGTGTTGATAGCACCGTACTTGGTATTGACCGTGCTGCCTTCAACGATCGGCAACAGGTCGCGTTGAACACCCTCGCGACTTACGTCGGGGCCACCGCCGCCCTTCTTGCTACCGGAAGCGATCTTATCGATCTCATCAATAAATATTATTCCAGAATCTTCAGCGCGACGTAAAGCTTCGTCTTTCACTTCATCCATATCGATGAGCTTCTGAACTTCTTCGTCGAGCAATAAACGGCGTGCTTCGGACACAGTAACTTTTCTTTTCTTCTGCTTCCTTGGGATCATGCCGTTCAGCATTTCCTGCAGGTTCATCATGGAGACCTCGTCCATCATACCGGCGCCTATCATGCCGACGTTCGGATTGTTCGCATTCTTGATATTGATCTCTATGCGACGATCTTCCATCTCACCGTTGCGGATCTTTTCGCGAAAATGTTTTCGCGTGCGTTCGTTCAGCTCCTCATCGGAGGAAGGCATCGATTGATCGTCGGTGCCGATCGTGGAGTTCGCCTTGGGCGGACTTGTACGCAAGGGTGGGATCAATGCATCGAGGATGATCTCTTCGACGGCCTGCGAAGCTTTATCCTTCACTTCTTCGCGCTTGCGGGCTTTCACAATACTTACCGATTGTTCGACCAGGTCCCGGACCATACTTTCAACATCACGACCGACGTAACCGACCTCGGTAAACTTCGAAGCTTCAACTTTTACGAATGGAGCATCGGCAAGTTTCGCGAGACGTCGCGCGATCTCGGTCTTACCAACGCCGGTAGCTCCGATCATCAGGATGTTGTTGGGAACGATCTCCGCTCGCATGTCTGCAGGCACGTTCATTCTTCTCCAACGATTTCTCAAGGCTATCGCCACATTTCGTTTCGCTTCGTATTGGCCCACGATATACTTATCGAGCTCCGCAACAATCTGTCGTGGTGTTAAGAATTTAGAATCCATCACTTATGATTCGTAGCCGCCGTTTCTAAAACAAATTCCAATGGTTTCTTTACTTTCTCCTTCGTCAATGCAATCTTCAGTACCTCGTCGACTGTATCAACGTAGTGGAACACAAGTCCCTTGATATATTGCTTTTCAATTTCGTTAATATCTTTTTTATTTTTTGCGCTAAGGATGATCTCTTTTATCCCGCCGCGCTTGGCCGCAAGTATCTTTTCCTTGATGCCACCAACCGGTAACACTTTTCCGCGCAGGGTGATCTCGCCCGTCATCGCCAGCTTGCTCTTTACCTTTCTTTGAGTAAAGATTGACGCAAGCGACGTCAGCATGGTGATGCCCGCCGAAGGACCGTCTTTTGGAACGGCACCGGCCGGCACGTGAATATGCAGATCGTATTGCTGGAACACCCTGTGATCGATCCCGAAAGACTCCGCATTCGATTTCAGATACGACAACGCTGCAACGGCCGACTCCTTCATTACGTCGCCGAGTTGTCCAGACAAGGTGAGGGTGCCCTTGCCCCTGCTCACGCTCGACTCCACGAAAAGGATGTCGCCACCCACCTGCGTCCAGGCAAGACCGGTTACGACGCCTGCGTGACTGTTATCCTGGTACAGTTCCTCATCGAAGATCTCCACACCGAGAACCTTCGTAACGTATTCGGGATTGATCGTTGCCGGGATCGCTTCGTCCATGGCGACGGACTTTGCGATGCTCCGAACAACGGAACCGATTCGACGTTCGAGGCTTCGAACACCTGATTCACGTGTATATGCTTCGATGATCTTCAACAGCGCTTCTTTACTGAACTTCACTTGCGAAGTTTTAAGTCCATGCTCCTCTACCTGCTTCGGCACAAGGTGATGGATAGCGATCTGCAATTTCTCTTCGACAGTATAACCGGTTACCTCGATGATCTCCATGCGGTCGCGAAGCGCCGGCTGAATGGTATCGAGAGAGTTGGCTGTCGCTATAAATAAAACTTTCGAAAGATCGTAATCAATCTCCAGGTAATTGTCGCCAAAAGTGTTGTTTTGTTCGGGATCCAGTACTTCCAGCAAAGCTGACGAAGGATCACCACGAAAATCGGAACGGACCTTATCGATCTCATCGAGGATAAAGACTGGATTTCCTGACTTTGCCTTCTTAATGTTCTGCAGGATCTTACCAGGCATTGCGCCGATGTACGTCTTACGGTGACCACGGATCTCCGCTTCATCGTGAACACCACCGAGCGACATGCGAACGTACTGGCGTTTCAATGACTTCGCGATGGACTTACCGAGAGAAGTCTTACCGACACCGGGTGGTCCGTATAAACAAAGGATCGGCCCCTTCATATCTCTCTTCAGCTTCAGCACCGCCAGGTATTCCAAGATGCGGTTCTTTACTTTCTCGAGACCGAAGTGATCATTGTCAAGGATCTTCCTGGCACGCTTCAGATCGAAATCATCTTCAGTGTATTCATCCCAAGGGATATCGAGCATGAACTCGACGTAGTTCATCGCTACCGGAAATTCAGCCGCCTGTGGATTGATCCGTTGTAGCTTATCGAGCTCTTTATTGAAATGTTCAAGAGCATACTTCGGCCACTTCTTATCGGCGCCGCGCTTGCGAAGCTTCTCGATCTCTTTGTCGGGACCGTCGTAACCCAATTCGTCCTGCAGCACTTTGATCTGTTGACGTAAAAAGTAATCGCGCTGCTGCTGGTCGATATCGGTATGTACCTTCTTCTGGATCTCGTGTTTGATCTCCAGCATCTGTATCTCCTTGAGCATGTGCTGAAGGAGTACCGTGCCCCGATCATTGATATTGCTTGTTTCCAGGATCTTCTGCTTATCGGACACATCGACGTTGAGGTTCGACGCCAGGAAATGTATGAGGAACGACGTACTGGATATATTGTCGAGAGCGACCTGGGCTTCTTGTGGAATATCCGGGTTAAGCTTAAGGATCTTCGAAGCAGCATCTTTCAACGACTGAACCAGGGCTTCTATCTCTTTTGTATCGAGGTTTTGCTGTGGTTCAATATCGAGATTGAAGCTTGCCGTGAGATACGGCTCTTCCTGGATGAACTGACTTACCGTAAATCGATTTTTTCCCTGTATAATGATCGTCGTGTTACCGTCGGGCAATACGAGCATTTTTATGATCCGTGCAATTGTACCCGAGCGGTACAGGTCTTCGGTAGCAGGTTCTTCCGTTTGCTTATTCTTCTGAGCAAGAACGCCGATAATGCGGTTGCCCTGGTATGCCTTCTTGATCAATCGTATCGATTTCTGGCGCGTAACAGTGATCGGGATCACCACACCGGGGAAGAGTACAGTATTTTTTATAGGAAGGATCGAGATCTCCGATGGCAGGTCTTCGGGCTTCAGATCCGTGTCCTGCTCAGGGTTGATCAGCTGGACCAGCTCTTCTGAATCTTCCTGCACATTGGGGCCGATGGGTCTAAACATGTTAATTAAATGCCAAATTGACGCAAATTCTAGTTCCTCGCAAACGTATTTGAGGTAGATTGGTTGTTGGTCAATAGGAATGCCAGATATTCGGTTGATTCGAAAGTTCCGTAAATTTGACTGTAAACACCTTATCTTGAGAATTGGCGCTAACGTATTTTTTTACGCCTTCTTTGCCCTATTTTTCCTCGAAGGGACAAGTCTCTACGCTCAAAAAGAGCGTCAGAAATTTAAAAAGGGAGGCGTCATCCAGCTCAACGATTCCGTAGCAACTTACGGACAGTCTGACATATTTAATTTCCCCAATCTCAACAAAGTCCCATTTTACTACAACTCCGAAAAGATCAAGGCTGTACAGAGGGCAGACAATGCCGCCGACGACAAGACCACGTACAAACTCTTAAAAGAGTACGTCCAGAATTTCGGTATCGAAAATTTCAGCAAGAACGCTCCAATGTTATGGAAGCTGGCAAAGCTCTCCGAAAAATACGGTCCCAAAGGAGAAGCATTGCTTCTATACAAACTCGTTCTCAAACATCACCAGCAAGGGTTGAACATCAACGACGTATTTACTCGCCACGACTCGATCGAGAAAGACAAACAAAAATATTATGTACCACTCGATTATTATTACGAGCTGGTAAACTACCGAAAAGATATAGACACACTCAGGCCTCCCCACGCCGTCCTGGTAAACATGGGCGACCAGGTGAATTCCGATAAAGAGGATTATGGTCCAACCATCGGACCTGCCGACACCATGCTGTTGTTTACATCAAAGAGACACGTATCGAATAATGGGCTGCAACGAGTATACGACGAAGACCTGTTTTACGTAACACGTGGAGATAGTGCGTTCAATGGCGGCGCGTGGATTGATGCACGTGCATTTAAAGATATCAACACCAGCTACAATGAAGGATCGGCCTGTTTAAGCAAAGACGGGAAAACAATGATCTTTTCACGTTGTAATTCACCAGATTCGCAGGGCAACTGCGATCTATACTCGGCCGTGCTCAAAGACATAGCGGCAAACGCTGCTACCGAAGGACAGGTAAAGTCTAATCTCGTTTGGACGGAGATCAAAAACATGGGCCCAAATGTGAACAGCACCGGCTGGGATTCACAGCCATCGTTGTCACACACCGGCGATACCTTATTCTTCGCGTCCGATCGCCTCGGCAGCTTTGGCTATTCCGATATCTATTTCACAATTAAAGATTCCAAAGGCAACTGGGGCAAAGCACAGAATGCAGGCCCCATCATTAACACGGTTGCCGCAGAGCTCAGCCCATTTTATCACCACAAGTTCAACGTCCTTTACTTTAGCTCGAATGGACAACCGCTCAACTTCGGCGATTTCGATATCTACAAATCATACTGGCAAAAAACAGCGTGGGGCGAACCAAAGAACATCGGTCCGCTGGTGAATGGTGAGGGCAGTGAATACTATTTCACCATCGACTCCAAATCATTCCAGCTTTACTACGCACGCTCAAATGGCGACGACAAGAAGAATCTTGACCTGTATTCGTTCCCGGTTCCCATGGAAGCTCAGCCCGAAGCGATAGTGGCCGTAAAAGGAACATTGAAAGACAAAAAAGGAAATCCTCTAAAGGGAATTGTTTCGATCATCGACCTGGACAAGGGCGTTGAAGTCGCCCCGAAGTTTATTCGTGAAGATGGATCCTTCGACTTCCAACTGATCAACAAGAGAAATTATTTACTGATCATCCAGGGAGATGAATACTTCCGGATAGAGGAGATCTTCTTCCTCGATGGTGAAATAGAGATCAACAAGATCGCAGAACCGATCGAAAGCTCGATCGCCTTTCAGTCACTCGAATTTGAAAATGGAAAGGCCAACATCCTTGAGGCAATGCACGGGGACCTCGATAAGCTTGGAAATTTTCTGATCGATCATCCCGATTTGAAGCTTACGATATCGGGACACACCGATTCGAACGGAAAAGAGGAAGCAAATCTTAGGCTGTCGCAAGCTCGCGCGGATGCGATCAAATATTACCTGACGTATCAATTCAAGATCGACCCCGATCGGGTAACGGCTATCGGTTACGGCAGCTCTAAACCTATCGCACAGGAATTATCCGACGATCACAAGCAATTGAACCGTCGCGTGGAATTCAGTATTTCGAAGTGATTAGTTGGCGCCCAGTGCCTTCGAGATATCGTTGTAGAACACGAATACCATCAGCACCAAAAGCAGGAACATTCCAACCTTAAGCGCAGTCTCGAAGAACTTCTCGGAAGGCGTACGGCCACTGATCATCTCATAGAGCAGGAACACCACGTAGCCTCCATCGAGGGCCGGGATCGGCAACAGGTTCATAAACGCAAGAACCATCGACAACAGACCAGTTATGCGCCAGAAGCGCTCCCAGTCCCATTCGCCGCCAAAGTAGTTGGCCATACCAATGGGACCTGCCAGTGATTTCTTAACGGAGATCTCTCCGGAAAAAAGTTTTCCGAATGCTTTTACCTGGACGAAGATCACGCCGAAGGCGCGCTCTGTTCCTCTTGCGACGGACTCGCCGAAATTATAATTTATTCTTGCGAGGTCTCCTTCTTTTAAACCAAGACTTGGCTTGAATCCGATCTGCGACGCCGTATAGGCTTCCTTGAATGACAGTATTTGTTCGCCGCGCTGAACTTTGAACGAGATTGAATCGCCCGGCCTGGGTTGGCCTTTTTCATCTTTGTGAGCTGCCAGTATCGAAAAGAACTCGTCGTAATAAGTAACTGGTTTACCATCGATCTCAACGAACCTGTCGCCAACCTGGAGCCCGGCTCTTTTAACAATACTGGGTTCCATCACCTTTGCGGGATTTTCAACCTCTTCGGCCGTCTCACTGATCACAGGGACGAGTCGGTTGAGAATAAACTTATCGGCAGCTTCTTTGTCGTTGAAGTTCTCGATGAAATCACCCGGGATCGGGATTGTGATCTCGTTGCCGTCGCGAAGAACGGTGTAGTAAGAACCTTTGGTAAGGAGAAGATCGGGGTCTGCTACATCCTTGAAGTCGGTAAAATCTTTTCCGTTGATCTTGATGATCTTATCGCCGGTCTGAAGCCCGAGCTGTTTGCCGAGCTCAAGTGCCTGTATACCTCCATGGCTGTTCACATAATCTTTAGGCAAATAAGTGTCGCCGATGAAAAAAGTAAGCCCAATGAAGATCGCTACACCAACGATAACATTCACAATAATACCACCGAGCATAACGATGAGACGCTGCCATGCCGGCTTGCTGCGAAACTCCCAGGGTTGAGGAGGTGTATTCATCTGCTCTTTGTCCATGCTCTCGTCCACCATTCCGGCGATCTTTACGTAACCACCGAGCGGGAACCAACCGATACCATATTCAGTATCGCCCTTTTTGTATTTCAGCAGGGAAAAATTGAGAACATTGGCGAGCGGAAAGAGAAAGTCAAAGAACAGGTAGAATTTTTCCACCTTTATCTTGAACATTCGGGCCGTGATAAAGTGACCCCACTCGTGTACTACTATCAGAATCGATAAGCTCAGCAGAAGCTGGGCCGTCATGATCAAACCTGCCATAAAAAATGATGTCCTAACTGTTTACTAACTCCAACGCCCTAATCCTGGTTTCTTTGTCCGTATTAACATAGTCCTCTAACACGGGTTTTGCTATAAAATCAATTTTTTCGAGACACCGTTCCACGATTTTCGGCATTTCGAGAAAACTAATGCTTTCCTTAAGGAATTCCTGCACAGCAACCTCGTTTGCGGCATTGAGCACGCACGGCATGTTACCACCCCGCTTCAACGCTTCAAAAGCGAGGGCAAGATTACGAAAAGTTTCTGTATCGGGCTTCTCAAAAGTTAACGAAGGGTATGCCCCAAAATCGAACCTCGGGAGGTCACTTTTTAACCTGTTTGGGTAAGAAAGGGCAAATTGGATGGGTAAACGCATGTCCGGCAGGCCAAGTTGCGCCTTCATCGACCCATCTTCGAACTGGACAAATGAGTGAATAATAGACTGAGGATGGATGACAACATCCACCTGGGCAGGTTCCAGGCCAAAAAGCCAGCGGGCTTCGATCACCTCCAGGCCTTTGTTCATCAGGGTGGCCGAATCGATCGTGACCTTCGCTCCCATCGTCCAGTTGGGATGCTTAAGGGCCTCGGCACGCGTAACACGTTCGAGTTCGCTCCTCTTCTTTCCACGGAACGGTCCGCCCGATGCCGTGAGCACTACCTTCTCGATACGATTATGGAACTCCCCTACAATACACTGAAAGATCGCCGAATGCTCGGAATCAACCGGATAGATGTTCACGCCCTTATCGCGCGCCATTGATGTAACGAGATCGCCTGCAACGACGAGTGTTTCTTTATTGGCCAGTGCTATAGGCTTACCCGCCTCCAGCGCTTTAATGGTTGGACGAAGCCCTGAATATCCAACAAGCGCGGCCAGCACGATATCGATCGAATCCATTTGAACAATGGAGGCGAGCGCGTTTTCGCCAGCATAGACTTTTACGTCTGTTGATGCCAGCGCGTCTTTTACCTTCAGGTACTGAGCTTCGTTGGTAATGACAACTGCGTTGGGATTGAATTTCTTTGCTTGCGCAATAAGAAGGTCGGCATTGTTATTCCCCGTAAGGACTTCCACAGAGAAATGATCGGGATAAGCTGCGATCACCTCGAGCGCTTGCGTGCCGATAGAGCCGGTAGATCCAAGTATGGCAACCGATCGCTTTTCGATCATAGAGAGAATTTTATCAGCTCGTTTGCGATAGACCTGTCGTTGGACAAACGTGGTACTTTATTCTGACCGCCCAATTTTCCAATCGACTTCATATATTCAATAAAAGAATCTTTCTTCAGCGGCACAAGTACCAATGTACGAAGGATCTTTCCAGCGATAAGATCGTCGTAATAAGTATTCAACGTTCGAAGCTGGTCGTCGAGTTCTTGAGAGAATGCTTCAAGATTAGATGGCAACTTTCCAAATTCAACGAGCCATTGATGATGCGGCAATCCCTCCACAGGGGTCACCTCTGGAGACACTGTAAACTCCGTAAGCTCTGCCTCCGGAAACTTCTGTATTGTGGCACGCATTGCCTTTTCTACTTCTTCGCCAATCACGTGCTCGCCAAAGGCAGAAATAAAATGTTTGATACGGCCGGTAACAACCAGTCGGTATGGATTCTTCGAAACAAATTTCACGGTATCACCAATTGAATAGCCCCACAATCCCGCGTTGCTATTGATGATAAGCGCATAATTCTTTCCTAACTGTACCTCTTCGATGGTGAGACGGGTGGCATTGGCTCGTCCATATTCTTCGACCGGTATAAATTCATAAAAGATACCTTCGTTGAGAAGCAACAAAAGACCTTCATGCACTTGTGAATCCTGGTAGGCAATAAATCCTTCCGAAGCCGGGAATGTTTCAATAGAGTCTACTTTCTTTCCAATACTATCGAACAACCTTGCACGGTATGGTTCGAAGTTGACACCACCGTAAACAAAAACGGAAAAGTTAGGGAACACGTCTTTGATCTTCTTTCCTGTTCGGGCCTGGATCCTGTCGAAGTACATCTGCACCCACGGCGGAATTCCGGAGATGAGCATCATGTCTTCGTTGATCGTTTCATCGATGATCTTCTCCAGTTTTTCTTCCCAGTCTTCGATGCAGTTCGTCTGGTAACTTGGTCTCTGGTTGGTGCGCAGGTACGACGGTACTTCGTGATTCGAGATACCCGAAAGCCTGCCGGTCTTTATTCCAGCTTTTACTTCGAGCTCGGGACTTCCTGACAAAAAGATCAGTCCCCCATCGAGGAACTTCGAATTACCGGTTTCATGAACGTAGCTCAGCACGGCATTTCTCGCGCTACGAAAATGATTCGGCAGCGATTGTTTTGAAATAGGAATGTATTTGGTGCCCGATGTGGTGCCAGACGTCTTTGCGAAGTATTCTGGTTTGCCGGGCCAGGTAATGTTCGGCTCGCCTTTAACGATCCGTTCTATATAACCTTTCAGTCCTTCGTAGTCGCGGATCGGAACCTGCTTGCGGAACGCTTCGACCGAACTGATGTCGGCGAAGCCGTGGTCTTTGCCAAAAACGGTTTGGGCGGCATCGCGCACCAGTTTCTCGAAAGTTTTCTGTTGATAAAACCCTGGTCGGGAGGCCCATTTTTTTGTTTGAGAGGCTACTAAAGACGCAACAGGCCCAGCCAGTAAGGATCGAATACCCATATTGCGACAAATGTCGTTATTTAGGGGAATGAGAACAATAACGACCATCGCAATAGCATTTTTGGCAGGGATAGCAGGGGCTTTTGTGTTCAGTTTAGTTAACAAAAAAGATCAGGAGCCCGAGACGTTCAAGAATGTATTCAATCCGGAAGCGCAGGAAACCTTTAGCAGCCCGGCATTACCCCTCGCCGCTGGTGTTGATTTCAGTGACGCAGCCGCAAGGGCAACGCCAAGCGTCGTTTATATAAATAGTATTGCACAAAGCGGTGTATCCTATACTTATTGGGATATGTTATTTGGTGGTGGCGGATCGCACACACAGGTAAGCAGTGGATCGGGCGTTATATTTTCCAGCGATGGTTACATCGTCACGAACAATCACGTAGTGGAGTCTGCGGAGAAGATCCAGGTATTGTTTCGCAAGAACGTTTACGACGCAGAGCTCGTGGGTACCGATCCTTCGACTGATCTCGCAGTATTGAAAATAAAGGAGACCAATCTTCCCGCTGTTACACTCGGCAGCTCGCGCAACCTTGCGGTGGGCGAATGGGTCATCGCTGTCGGAAATCCTTTCTCACTGGCTTCGACAGTAACAGCCGGAATTGTGAGCGCCAAAGGAAGAAGGATCAATATTGTTGAAGATAAATTCCCAATCGAATCTTTTATTCAAACCGACGCGGCGATCAACCCCGGTAATTCTGGCGGAGCATTGGTAAATAAGAACGGAGAACTTGTTGGGATCAACACGGCAATTCTTTCTCGCACCGGATCGTATACCGGCTATGCATTCGCAGTTCCCATCGATATCGCACGCAAGGTTGTTGAAGATCTTATCAAATATGGTGTTTCACAGAAAGCCATCTTCGGAGCATCGATCGGTGAATATGATTTTCAGAATGCACGCAAGTACGGGCTCGATACAAACAACAAGATCTTCCGCGGTGTGCTTGTAGAAAAGATCGACCAGGACGAAAGCGCGGCGCGTTCCGCAGGCCTGCAGGCAGGTGACGTCATCACCCGTGTCGACGATGAAGAGATCGACAGTGAAAGTGCCTTCGAAGAAAAGCTCAGCTATCGTTCGCCTGGCGATAAGATCAGCGTTACCTACAATCGCAACGGTAAGCAAATGACTTCACCGGTCACGCTACTCAATCGCTTTGGCGATACCAACCTCGTTCGACGAAAGATCTACAGCGATGCGACGCTGGGTGCCAATCTCGAAGCCGTGGAATATGGTGTGAAGATCTTTAAGCTAAAAGATGAAGGACTTCTCCAAAAGATCGGGCTGCCCGAAAACTATACGATCGTTGCCATCAACCGTCAGCGGGTAAAAGATCCGCAAGATGTGATCGATTTCTTTACGAAATATAAAGGAAGAGTACTGCTACAAGGGTTGACTTCGTCGAAGGAACAGTTGCCTCTCGAATTTTATTTGCGGTAGGTTCAGGGTTCGACGTTCAGGGTTCAGGGTTAACGCTGAACGTTGAACACTGAACCCAGAACCTCAAAGAGACATCCGCATTTTCAATTTCTTAGTGAGCTCATCAACCGAATTCTTAAAGTTCGGATCGGTCTTCATCATGTCTTCAACCGATTCGAGAGCATGAATGACCGTGCTGTGGTCGCGGCCACCGAAGTTTTCGCCGATGAGTGCTAGCGTAAGCTGTGTGTAACGCTTGCAGAAGTACATCGCCACCTGGCGTGGGATAACGATCTCTCTTTTCTTCACCTTGCCTTTCATTGCTTCAAGTTCAACCTTGAAATAATCGGCTACAGTCTTTTGTATATAGTCGACGCTTACGTCGGACTGAATTTCTTTAACGATGTTCTTGAGAACTTCTTTCGCGAGCTCGAGGTCTATCTCTTTCTTGAGCAGCGTTGCGTGGAAGATGAGTGAATTCAACACGCCTTCCATATCGCGGAGGTTGGTGTCTACGCTATAAGCAAGATACTCCGCAACTTCTGTCGGCATTTCGATGCCGTCGGATTCCATCTTGTTGTGAATGATGGCGAGTTTGGTTTCGAAGTCGGGCTCCTGCAGATCGGCGGTGAGGCCCCATTTGAAACGCGACAGGAGTCGCTCCTGGAATCCTTTGAGGTCGCGCGGAGGACAATCGCTGGTCATGATGATCTGCTTGCCTGACTGATGTAGTTGGTTGAAGATGTGGAAGAACATCTCCTGTGTTTTCTCACGGCCTGCGAGAAACTGTACGTCGTCGAGGATGAGAAGGTCTACCTGCAGGTAATAATTTTGAAACTCCTGGATCTTGTGGTTTTGAAGGGCGTTCAGGAATTGGCTTGTGAAATCGTTCTGGTCGACGTAGAGAACGATCTTGTCAGGTAGATTTTTTTTGATGTCGTTTCCGATAGCCTGCACGAGGTGCGTTTTGCCAACGCCGACTCCACCATAAAGCATCAGTGGGTTAAAAGACGTCACTCCTGGTTTCTTTGCGACAGCGAGACCTGCGGAACGCGCGAGTCTGTTACAATCGCCTTCAACAAAGTTTTCGAAACTATATGCAGGATTGAGTCTTGAGTTAACTGTTTGCGGATTGAGCGGCTTAAACTGGAAAGGAGAATAATCATTGAGATTGGCGCCGTTCCCATTCTGCTTAACGCCCATTTGACGTGTGCCATTTCCATTGTTGGGATAGTTTACCATGAGGGGCGGATTGCTCGTATTACCGCTGTCGACAACAACAGAGTACTCGAGACGTCCTGTTGGTCCCAAAATGGTATTGATTGCTTTCTTTAAAACCGGAACATAATGTTCTTCGAGCCATTCGTAAAAGAATTGCGAAGGAACTTGTATGGTGAGAACGTCGGCTTCGGTGCGCAGAGGAACGATCGGCTTAAACCAGGTGTTGAAACTTTGTTCGTCAACGCCTTGCCTGATTATATCGAGACAATCATTCCATACTGTTGTTCCGTAGTCAACTTCCATATTTTAATAAAGCTTTGAGATGAAAGATTTTTTCCGATTCCCGCTAGGGGTGGGGGGACAAAAGTGTAAAAAAATTGAAGAACAAAAAACAAAACTACCTCTTGTTCTTTGTGAATTTTTTCGTGCCAGAAAAAAATCAAATTTTGAATTTGTATTCTGCTAGAGTGCCAAAAAAAATCGTTCGGTAGAGAACGGAGTGAGCAAAAAAATTTGTATAAATCGTAATGTCAATTACCGATCTGTGGTTGCAAGCAGCAAAAGCCGAACTGGATGGCAACGACGCATTCGAAAAACTTTCCATTGTAAAGGAAAACATTCGAATAAAGCCCTGGTACGACGCGTCGGACGTTGCGAAGATCGAATCATTTATCCTGTCGCAAGGAAATGAGTGGCTTGGACCGCGTGCCTGGTTCAACACTCCACTAATAAGAGTGACAGATCCCGTTACCGCAAACGAAAATGCGCTAAAGGCTTTAGCATCCGGCGCCGATGGCGTTTTGTTTGACCGCAGCGACAACGAAACTTTGCTGCTGAAAGACATTCAGCGCGAATACTGTTACGTAGCATTTAAGGACAAGACCAACCTTGTAGAGATCGGCGACGACTTTTTCATCGAGATTGCAAGATTGAAAGGCATGCGTAAGGCAAATACGGATGTTTTCATCCATGCATACATCAAACCTTTCAGAAAACAAGCATACGAGCCGCATGGCAACATGATCTCCTCCACGGTGCGCGCGCTCGCAGCCGTTCTCGGTGGCTGCAATGCACTCACCATCGAAGCAGACAGTGATCTTGCAAACAGAATTGCGAAGAATGTTTCGCTTATTCTTCGTGAAGAGAGTCACCTTTCGAAAACCGCCGACCCAACCGCAGGATCCTTCTTCATCGATTCAATAATCGGAACCGTTCCATCCCACGCACCGAGCACCCAGCACCCAGCACCAGGTTGGACCTCACCCGAAAAAATAAAAATACTCTCGTCCTATAGCGCGAAAGACATAGAATCATTTAAAGAAAAAGATTCTGTCGCGGGATTGCCACCCTTTATGCGCGGTCCTTACGCCACTATGTATACCGTGAGGCCGTGGACGATCCGACAATACGCAGGATTCTCTACCGCTAAAGATTCGAATGCATTCTATCGAAGGAATCTTGCGGCCGGACAAAAAGGCTTATCCGTAGCATTCGACCTCGCAACGCACCGTGGCTACGATTCAGACCATCCGCGTGTGAGAGGTGATGTCGGCAAAGCAGGTGTGGCGATCGACTCTGTGCTCGACATGAAGGTACTGTTCGACCAGATCCCACTCGATCAAATGAGTGTATCGATGACAATGAACGGAGCCGTGATACCGATCATGGCATTTTATCTCGTCGCTGCCGAAGAACAGGGCGTTGCATTCAATAAATTAAGCGGCACCATACAGAACGATATCTTGAAAGAGTTCATGGTGCGCAACACGTATATCTACCCTCCTGCTCCATCGATGAGGATCGTGTCGGATATATTTTCATTCTGTTCAAAAAATCTTCCGAAGTTCAATAGCATCAGCATCAGTGGTTATCACATGCACGAAGCAGGCGCGCCCGCAAACATCGAGCTTGCTTATACATTGGCTGATGGTCTCGAATACATTCGCGCGGGTTTGAAAGCAGGCATCTCTATCGATGATCTCGGTCCACGACTAAGTTTCTTCTGGGGCATCGGTATGAACTTCTTTATGGAGATCGCCAAGATGCGCGCGGCAAGATTGGTGTGGGCCGATCTCGTTAAACAATTCAATCCAAAGAATCCGAAGTCGATGGCACTGCGAACACATTGCCAGACATCGGGATGGAGCCTTACCGAACAAGATCCATACAACAACGTAACGCGTACTTGTATCGAAGCACTCGCTGCTGCATTAGGTGGAACGCAATCATTACACACCAACGCACTCGATGAGGCTATCGCATTGCCTACAGATTATTCTGCACGCATCGCTCGTAACACACAGATCTATCTTCAAAAAGAAACAGGCATAACCAGCGTTGTAGATCCACTCGGTGGTTCATACTACGTTGAGTCGCTCACCATGCAGCTCGCTAACGACGCGCGCCGGTTGATCGATGAAGTGGAGGCACTAGGTGGCATGACAAAAGCTATCGAAAGTGGTTTGCCGAAGATGCGGATCGAAGAAGCTGCGGCAGCAAAGCAGGCAAGGATCGATAAAGGCTCCGACATTATCGTCGGCGTCAATAAATATCAAACAGACGAGAAACCCGATTTCAAGATACTGGAAGTCGACAACACCATTGTTCGCAACGAACAGATCGCACGTCTCCAACAGCTAAAGTCAGAACGAAACAACGCCGACGTTGAAAGAGCGCTTGAGAAACTTACCGAAGGAGCTGCCGGTAACGCAAATCTCTTGGAGCTCGCAATAGACGCGGCACGCAAACGTGCGACGCTCGGAGAAATATCAATGGCCATGGAAAAGGTTTTCGGCAGGTACAAAGCCACTGTGAGATCTATTTCAGGTGTATATTCGAGGGAGATGAACGATAATAAAGAGGTGGAGGAAGTTCGCCAGCTTTCCGACCGGTTTGCTTCACTCGACGGCCGTCGTGCACGCATTCTGGTTGCGAAGATGGGACAAGACGGACACGACCGCGGTGCGAAGGTGATCGCCACGGGCTTCGCCGACCTCGGTTTCGACGTCGACATTGGTCCACTGTTCGCCACACCCGATGAAGTTGCGAAGCAAGCTGCCGAAAACGATGTGCACATTGTTGGTGCGTCCAGTCTCGCTGCAGGCCATAAAACGCTGGTACCCGACCTCATTGCGGCACTAAAAAAGATCGGACGGAGCGACATCCTTGTCGTTGCAGGCGGGGTAATACCGCAACAGGACTACGACTTCTTATATAAAGCCGGGGTTCACGGGATCTTCGGCCCTGGTACGCCTATAACCGAAGCAGCGAAAACCATACTGCAGAAACTTATCGCCCAAAAGCAGTAGAGGTTACCTCCCATAAAATCTCTAAATTTAGAGTCCTAAAAACACCCCCGTATGAAGATCAGATTGATTCTGTTGTTCGTAATAGTGCCGTTCCTTGCTCTCGCCCAGAGCAAGAATGAAAAGTTCCTCAAGAAAGCAGAGGCGAGCTATGCCACTGGCGATTATAAGAAAGCCTTCAAATACCTGGAGAAGTTCCGGAGCAAAGTGAACAAGAAGCTCGGTACTCCGAATGAATATACCCCTGTTTATTATCTCAACTACGCGAAGTACAACCTCGCTTCGGGTATGATCCTCGAGTTCGAATCGAACGTTCAGGCTGCGATCACTGCCATCAACGGTCTTAGCGAGCGAACCGAGAAACACTTCAACCTGATGATCGACGCGGCAACACTCTACAACCAGAACAAGTCGTATCTGAAGTCGGTGCAGCTGCTCGACGTGGTTAGAACTGGATTAGAAGTTGGAAGTCTGTTCAAAGATCCCATCAAGGCTAAGTGGGATCTCGCTTACGCTGAAGCTATCGCCGGACAGGGTTACTACAACCAGGCTATCAGGATCTTCCAGGAACGTCAACCCTATTTTGCAGGACGTGCCGTAAAGCAAGAAACGTATGTCGAGAACGGAGCTCTCAAAAGCAGAAAGCTCTCCGAAGAAGAGTACAGGGCGCGTG
Organism: uncultured Ohtaekwangia sp.; assembly: GCA_964490505.1. Taxonomy (GTDB): domain Bacteria; phylum Bacteroidota; class Bacteroidia; order Cytophagales; family Cyclobacteriaceae; genus ELB16-189. Next base: position 149,292 of record CAZBCP010000014.1, read on the forward strand.
TTGCCCAATACGCAAAGCTTCAAACGCTCCTTGCCATGACTTACGGTCGCAAGGGAGAATATGATTCAGCATTCAACCAGTTCGACAAAGCACAGGGGTGGATCCGCAAAACATTAGATCGGTACTCGATCGAGCACATCTACAATCAATACCAGTTTGCAAACTTCCAGCTCGAGAACGGTCTCGAAGTTGCGCTTGCCGAAGACGTTGATTATGGAAACCTTCTCACCAAACTGAAAGCCAATCACAAACCTTCGCATTGGCTCGCTACACTCTTATATGAGGCCCAGCTTCGCATCTACCTGCGCGATGGATCTTCGAGATATTATAATCTTAAGCTCGAGTACGAGAAGCTCATCAATAAAGAATTCAAGTCTACAAGTATTTATGGCCCTCGCCTGAAAGCGCTGGAATTCGATTCGAAGCTGAGTCGCGACAAGACAGCTGGTGTCGAGACTGCAGCCAACAACCTGATGGCTTTCTCGAAGGGTCTTCCCAGGAACAACGAAGTTTCGATGCACGTGTATGAGTTCCTTGCCGAACTCTCCATCTTCCAAAAGAAATTCGCCAACGCCGAATTGTATCTCAAGGCCGTTAACGATATCCAGACCAGCTTGCTGGGCGAAGACGCACCAGAGACTCATTTAACTAAAACGCTGTACGCAAACTATCTCGTTGATTACACGAACAACATTGCGGCAGCCGACAAGATCTACGCCGAAAGCTTCACGCGCATTTTCGAAAAAGAGATCGGTCCATGGCAAAAAGATTACATCAACATCCTTAACCACATGGGCGAGATGTACGAGCTTACCGACCGCTATGCCGAAGCAAATGCTACTCTTACAAAAGCGCTCCGGATCGCAGTTGCACGCTTTGGCGACAAGGATTATCAATATGGAGTCGAACTCGACAACGTGGCGCGCCTCGAGATCAAGCTCGGTGAATATGAAAAGGCCGAAGAGCACATCACAGCCTCGCTGAAGCTCCTCGAAGAATTCAGGAAAGACGACAACAAGAAAGTCTTCCTCATTAAGGCCATTGAAACAGAGGCGGTGCTGTTCGGTATCAAAGGTCTCTACGACGATGCCGAAGATGCACTCGATCGGTCCGCGAAGATCATCAGCAAAGCGGACGCAGTACTTGTCGGTCTCGACGAGCTCGCTACTGCGAGAGAGCTCTCGAGCCTTTTGATCCAGCTCGGTCGCTATAGCGAGACCGAAGAGCTGCTCGAAAATCTGATCAAAGATTATGAGAAGCAATACGGGTCTAATTCGCTGCGACTCATCGAACCCCTGGTGAATTTAGGTCGACTGACCTTATTGAATGGTGATTATCCTAAAGCCGACAAGATCGCGCAACGTGCAAACGACATTGCAGTTTCTATCTACGGAAACGTTTCAACAAAGACCGCTCCCACTCAAAAGCTCCTCGCGGATATCGATTACCAGATCGGTGACTACGACAAAGCCGAAGAGAACATTGCAAAAGCTTTAGCCAGCCAGCAGAAACAGTTTGGTCGCAACCACATCGAAGTTGCCAAATGTCTCTCCCAGCTCGCGCTGATCAAATTTTATCACAAGGGAGACAAGAAAGAAGTTGAACGACTCCTTCTCGAGGCGCGCGACATCATGGGCACGAAGCTCGGTAAAGAGAATCCACAGTATGCCGAAATTCTCAAGAGTGTTGCCATCCTCTACATCTCCGAAAAACGTTTCGACATAGCGTTCAGCTCACTCACATCTGCCGAGCAGATCTGGCGTGCCAAGACTGGCAGCAAGCGCAACATTAACGCAGCCAGTATTTATGCACTCACCGGCGATGTCTTCTACCAGCAGAAGAACTACGTGAAGGCGGAAGAGTTCTATAACAAAGCAAAAGATCTCTATTCAAGATTCTTCAGCACCAAGCACCCCGAGTACGTGCGCATCCTTTCGAAACAGGCGAAAGTGTATTACATGGAGAAAGATTATAAGCGCGCAAAGCGCAACATCGAAGAGGCTTTGGGCAATTACGAAGCATACATCAAAGCATTCTTCCCCGCTTTGAGCGAACGCGAAAAGGCCAACTACTGGAATACGATCAAGGGTGACTTCGAATTCTACAACACACTTGCATTCAGCCAACTCGAAGACTTCCGCGACCTCAGCGGCAAGGTTTACAACTACCAGCTGCTCACAAAGGCGTTGTTGCTGAACACCACGATCAAGACACGCGAACGTATCCTCAACAGTAAGGATGAGAACCTCATCAAGCTGTACAACGACTGGATCGGTAAAAAAGAATACCTGACTGCCGTAATGTCGATGAGTACTCAGCAGCTTGCCGACAACGCCATCAACCCCGATGCATTGAGCTCCGAAGTCGAATCGCTCGAAAGACAGCTCTCTGAAAAATCGGAGCTTTTCAGCCAGGGCTTCGAAGCAAAGAAGATCACTTATGAAAACGTACAGAAGTCGCTCGAAAAAACCGAAGTGGCTGTAGAGATCGTTCGTTACAGGAACTTCAACCACACCTTCTCGGATTCTGTTATCTATGTTGCTTTATATGTGAAGAACGACAACGCACGTCCGAAAGTGGTACCGCTGAAAGAAGGTTACCGTATGGAGACGCGTTGGATGAGATACTATCGTAACTGTATCACAGGCCGTGTTCCCGATGAATTCTCCTATGGCGTGTTCTGGGAACCCATTCAAAAGGCGATCGGCATTTACACCACCGTGTTCATTTCACCCGACGGTGTTTATAACCAGATCAATCTCGAAGCTATTCCTACGCCAGCAGGAAAGTATGTGATCGACGACTCGAACATCGTGATCGTTAGCAATACGAAAGACCTTTACATCAGGAAGGCGAAAGCTAAAGCAGCTACGTCGGTTACTTCTGTTAACACCGCCACGATGTTCGGTAACCCCACGTATTACCTGAGCGCTTCCAGTGAACGCACCATTTCCCAGTTACCTGGCACCGACAAAGAAGTTCGCGGTCTCGATGATCTCCTGAAGCAGCAAGGCTGGAAGACTTCAGAATATCTTGAAACCGACGCCACGGAAGAACAGGTGAAGCAAGTCGAAAGCCCCAGTGTGCTGCACATCGCTACCCACGGCTTCTATACTCCCGAGATCGACCCCTCGGAAGTTGAACGTCTCACGGAGAACGAAGCGATGCTTTCAGAGAACCCGCTCCTCAAGACTGGCTTGTTGTTGAAGGGTGCCGGGGACGTGTTTGCTAAGACCAAATACAATTACAATATGGAGAGCGGTATCCTTACTGCTTCCGAAGCCATGAACCTGAACCTTGATAAGACCGACCTGGTGGTGCTCAGTGCCTGCGAAACGGGTCTGGGCGATATCCACTTCGGCGAGGGTGTTTACGGTTTGCAACGTGCCTTCCTCGTGGCTGGCGCCAAAGTGCTTATCATGAGTATGTTCAAGGTAGACGACGAGGCCACTCAAAAGCTGGTCGACAATTTCTACCGCAAGTGGACGACCACGAAGAACCTGCGTCAAAGCTTCATTGATGCTAAAAAAGAGATCCGCGTCGAGTTCCCCGAGCCTATTTATTGGGGGGCGTTTATGATGATTGGGTTGGATTAACTGATTGCTGATTGCTAGTCTCTAGTTTCTAGTTCTGCTTCGAAGCCAACTAGAACTAGAAACCAGTAATCATGCCATAATGTCCTTTTTATGGACAAAACTACCTAAAAATCAGCCAGTTTGTCCTGAAATCTTGGTTGGTCTGAATTTCTCTATAGGGGTGATCAAACAAAGAAATTCAACAACATTATGAGCATCGTAAAATACAACCACCGTCTGAATGCATTCGCACCGACTTCATTCAGCAACCTGATTGACTCCTTTTTTGCCGACAGCGTAGCACGTGCCGGCGGGTCGTCGTCTTTCTCGTTCGTACCGAAAGTTGACGTGATCGAAGAAGAAAAAGCATTCGAGATCCACGTTGCTGTTCCGGGAATGAACAAAGACGAGTTCAAGATCGACTTGAACGACAATTACCTCACCATCAGCGGTGAGCGCAAGTATTCGAAGGAAAAGAACGAAAACTTCTACCGTTCCCTCGAAACACAATACGGTTCGTTCAGCCGTTCGTTCTCTCTTCCCGAAAACGTGGATGGTGAGAAGATCACAGCGCAATACAACAATGGTATCCTTGTTGTGAATGTGCCTAAAGACGAAAAGAAGACTTTGAAGCAGTCGATCAAAGTAAACTAACAAGTAAAAAGGAACTGGCTGTCTAACCTAGATAGCTATGTGGGGTTAGGTTTGGTGCAGGCCCTCAGTGGGCCAAGGGGGTGCTTCGGCGCCCCCTTTTTTTTTACGTACTTTTATGGAATGCGAAGGAATGTATCTTTTCTGCTGCTGATTGTGATTGCATCTCTGATTGGCGCTGTTGGCGGATCGTTGTTAACGATCAATCTTGTTGAGAAAACGGTCCCATACCAGTCGATAGAAGAGCGACAGAATCTGAAGTTAACAAGCTACCTCCCCGATTCGGGTCGCAAGACACCCGCATTGAATTTCACTACTGCTGCGAAGGCTGTTACGCCTGCGGTAGTTCACATTCGCGCCACGTATGGTGCCGGCGATTTTAGCCTCAATCCGCTCGAACACTATCTCAACGCACCAGCACGTTCGTCGGGCTCCGGTGTTATCATCAGCGACGATGGATACATCGTTACCAATCATCATGTGATCGAGGACGCAACTAATCTCGAGATCGTGATGAACAACAACCAACGTTTCTTTGCGAAGGTCATCGGCAAAGATCCGACTACAGATCTGGCTTTGCTGAAGATCAAATCGAAGAACCTTCCGTTCGTGAAGTATGGCGACTCCGACAACATCGTACCCGGCGAATGGGTGCTGGCGGTCGGCAATCCTTTCGATCTGAATTCAACCGTAACAGCCGGTATTGTTAGCGCGAAAGCACGCAACATCGATATTCTCCACGACCGCAATCACCTCGAAGTAGAATCGTTCATTCAAACCGATGCTGCGGTGAACCCAGGCAATAGCGGCGGAGCTCTTGTGAATTTGCAGGGAGAACTGATCGGTATCAACTCGGCTATCGCAACATCGACTGGTTCTTATTCAGGTTACTCTTTCGCAATACCGGTAAGTCTCGTAAAGAAGATAATGGACGATCTGATGTTGTATGGACAGGTACAACGCGGATTGTTGGGTATCCAGATCCAGAGCGTGAATGCAGATATGGCTGAGGACAGGAATTTGGATCGGGTACAGGGTGTGTTTGTTACTCATGTGAATGCAGGTAGTGCAGCGGAGGAGTCGGGTATAGAATTGGGCGATGTGATCGTGGCGATCAATGATCATGAAGTGAACAATGTGAGTGAGCTCCAGGAATGGGTTGCACGAAATCGTCCGGGTCAATCAATAAAAGTAGATTTCATTCGCGAAGGCAAACCGCGCGAGGTCAAAGCCGTTCTCAAAAACTATTCAGGGTCCGAAGAAGTAGAGAAGCCCGTTGTTCTTTATGAGATGGAAGGAGCTACTTTCGAAGATCTCCCCTATCGCGATCTCAACAGGTTGAACATTGATGGCGGTGTTCGTGTTAAAAAGATCGAATCTGGTGTTTGGGAAAAGGGCGGCGTAAAGAATGGCTTCGTTATCACCCATCTCGATAAAGTAAATGTCGATAACGTTGAGGATCTCAATCGCATCCTGTCGATCAAACATGGTGGCATGCTTGTCGAAGGCGTTTATGAGAACGGTGAGAAAGGCGTCTACGGAGTCAATTGGTGACGTGAATATCGAACACTGAATAATGAAGTGCAGATCATTTAGTTTGTATGAAAGTTTCTGGTATCAAAGAAGTATTAAAGTCCCTCGGAATTTCTAATTCAAATCCTGGCGTAAGCACAGGAACGAAATGGATCAAATCATCAGGCCCTGTAATTGAATCTTATTCGCCCGTCGATGGCAAGCTGATCGGAAAAGTGATCAGTGGCGACGAAGGATCGTTCGCAACGGTGATCGCCCAGGCGGAGAAAGCGTTCCAGGAATGGAAAAAAATTCCGGCTCCGCGGCGTGGTGAAGTTGTTCGACAGATCGGCGAGGCCCTTCGGAAAGCAAAAGAGCCGCTCGGGAAGTTAGTCTCATACGAGATGGGCAAATCCTATCAAGAAGGTTTAGGCGAAGTACAGGAGATGATCGACATCTGCGATTTCGCGGTCGGCCTCTCGAGGCAACTTCACGGCCTCACGATGCACTCGGAACGTCCCAACCACAGGATGTACGAGCAGTACCATCCCCTTGGTATTGTCGGTATTATATCGGCATTCAATTTTCCTGTGGCAGTATGGTCGTGGAACACGATGCTTGCGTGGGTATGCGGTGATGTTTGTATATGGAAGCCATCGGAAAAAACCCCGTTGTGCAGTATCGCTTGTCAGAATATAGTAGCAAAAGTGTTTAGGAAGAATGGCGTACCCGAAGGTGTGAACTGTCTTGTGAACGGAGACTTCCGTATCGGCCAGTTGCTGGCAGCCGATGAGCGTGTAGCGCTTGTATCGGCGACAGGCTCGACGCGCATGGGTAAGGCGGTGGCGACAACGGTAAGTGGACGTCTTGGCAAGGCGCTGCTCGAGCTTGGCGGCAATAATGCTATAATCATCAGCGAGCACGCCAACATCGACATGGCAATTCGTGGCGCTGTGTTCGGAGCTGTGGGTACGGCAGGGCAACGTTGCACCACCACGCGCAGGTTGATCATCCACGAGAGGATCTACAACGATGTAAAAGAGAGACTTCGTAAGGCATATAAGCAGCTTAGCATCGGTAACCCGCTCGACACCAGCAATCACGTTGGCCCGCTGATCGACAAGCTTGCTGTGAAGTCATATCAGGAGGCTCTCAAAAAAATCGCGGCAGCGGGCGGAAATATGCTCGTACCCGGCGGCGTGCTTAAAGGTGAGGGCTATGAATCAGGCTGTTACGTGAAGCCGGCGATCGCAGAAGTCAAGAACGATTTCGAGATCGTTCAGCAGGAAACATTTGCTCCGATCTTATACCTGATCAAATATAAGAACCTGGATGAAGCCATTGGCTATCAGAACGGTGTGAAGCAAGGTTTATCGTCGTCGATCATGACAACCAATATGTCGGAGATGGAACAGTTTCTTTCTTCATCGGGATCGGATTGTGGCATCGCGAATGTGAACATCGGAACATCCGGCGCCGAGATTGGGGGAGCATTCGGTGGAGAGAAAGAAACTGGTGGTGGCAGGGAGTCGGGATCGGATGCATGGAAGGTGTATATGCGACGACAAACCAACACGATCAACTTTGGAACATCGTTGCCGCTCGCGCAGGGAATCAAATTTGAAATATGAGACTTCTTGGAAATCTTTACTCGAAGGTCTATTTTTAGTAAAATCTTAAGCAATGGCAGGAAAAAAGTATCGCACGGTCATGCTGATTGATGATAATGAGATCGATAATCTCATCAATCAGAAGATGATCGAGGCTGCTTCTATCACCGAGAACATTTATACTCATACGGGAGCGAAAAGTGCGATTGAATTCCTGAGGAACATGGAGAAACTCGATGTAGCAGACAAGGTTCTCCCCGACGTAATCTTTCTGGATATTGATATGCCGTTGATGGACGGGTTTCAATTTCTTGATGAATTCGAAAAGCTTAGCAGTCTTGCCAAAAAAAAGTGCAGCATTGTAATGCTCACCTCTTCGATCAATCCACAGGATTTCAACAGATCGAAGAAATACACAAACGTAAAGCTGTATTTGAATAAGCCGCTCTCGCACGAGAGCATCATGAAGCTGGACGTGTAATTCATTTCACGCAAAGGACGCAAAAGTAGGTGCATCGCAAAGGTTCGCAAAGACGATCGCTCAGGCTTTGCATCCGTTGTTCAGCTTTGCATCCTTTGCGTCGAATTCCCTTTGCGCTCTTTGCGTGAAAAAAAATCACGCTACATCGATAGAGATCAGATTCTCCACAAACTGGTCATCCATTCTAATCAGACTGGTTGGCGCGAAGTAAGTGACCGATGTCGCTTTAAGCTTCGGTATAAGCGCATTGATCTTCTTCGCCTTTTCCTTTTTTGCTTCGCTCACCGCGATCTTCAGGATCTTGATGAACAACAGCACGTTCTCGCATGTGTCTTTGCCGAACATACGGATCTGCCTTTGGATGCTGTTCGTCAGCTGGTTGAACAGGTCGAAATCTTTTACGAGACAGTACTGCAGGGCTAATATCGCTTTCACTTCCATTTGGGCGAAAGGATACTTCTTGAGGCTCATGTCGTTGAGCATGTTGTTGATCAGCTTCGCAGCCTCATCATATTTACCAACATAATAGCTCGACAGCGCGCGGTATATCACATAGATCAGGTGCCTCGGAACGTCCGCTGTGTCTGCCTCATATTCCATGAACAGGCTTTCATTCTCGGCATAGAGCTCTTTCTCCGTGCCAAGCCTGATGCTTCTATCGAGCTTCGACACGAGGAATTGTGCGGAGAAGGTGTAGTAAGGATAGTTTACAAGCAGGTTAGAGGCAGCATCGTTCACTTCTTCGAAATACTTCTCTGCCTGGCGATATACTTTATAATGATTGTAATACTCGAGCTTCAAAAACTCGAACACAAGATTCAGGTGGTAGTAAAGCGGGTCGAGATTATACGTTTCAAAGATCCTCTGCACGTGAGCGAAGATATCCTCGATCGACTCTCCCTCCTGGTTCATATCGTCGGCCTCCACAAAAAGCCTGTGATAGATGAGCATACAGCTCTGGTACACGTACAGCCGGTGCGACTCATAGAGCTTTGCTACGTTCTGCATTTCCTTCAGCAAAAGCGAGAGCCCAAGCTTTTCTGTGGGATCCCCCGAGAGCAGATAGCCGCCGTATTTCTTGAAATATTCTGCCAGCAGATCCTCTGCCTTATCGACCGCCAGCATGTAGGCCACGTGACGGTTGTAGAGCTGGGAGTAATTGAAGTGATCTGTGGTGTTGATGTGCATTTTTTTGAGCGACTTATAGACCACCGTGAGTTCGTTAGCAAGGTCGTAGTCGATCAATTCTTTTTCAAGCTTCTTGAGAGTCGTGATCGAGATAGTCTTCTTCTTGGTGAAGAGCACTTCGTTCAGGTTAGCCACTTTCCGGAGGATATCCGTGCGCGGGCTTTCCATCTGCTGCAGCAAGTGTTCTTCTATTTTCTGATTGAGACGTGAACGAAGAGTATAATAGGCGTTGGCATTTACCTCCAGCTCGACCATGATCTTGCTGTCGGATAGCTGTCGTTCTCGTAGGGCCTTTAAGAGATAAGCGGATTTCTCCGCGTTGCTTTCGATCAGCGAATCGTAAATAGACTTGAAGTCTTTCTCCGATAGCTGCTTGATGATATTCTTTAGTTTGGCCATATCAGGGACAAAAAGTTACAAAAATTCCATTTCACTACAAGATTCGAGACTTTTCGGCACAATGATACGGCCATTTTTACCGAAGGAAGAAGTTGGGCACCTATTTGTTATGAAGGAGACGTAACGGTCCCTTCTCAACTTAGCGAAGGGACGCTTATCTTCTTCATTATGGACCCCTACTCAAGTATGATCATCTCGGCTGTCCAGGCCGTGAAGAATGCAGTAGTAAAGATAGACGTCTACAAAACTGTCCAGGGTAAACTGAAACCTGCTGGTTCCGGTTCGGGTTTCGTGTTCTCGTCAGACGGACTCATCTACACCAATAATCACGTAGTTAACGGCGCCGAAAAGATCATGGTATCGTTGTTGAACGAGAACGAGATCGAAGCACAGCTGATCGGCAAAGATCCGGATACAGACCTGGCGATACTGAAGATCTATACCGACGGATACTCGATCGCGAGGCTTGGCGACTCCTCGCAGCTACAGATCGGCCAGCTCGTAATAGCGATAGGTAACCCGTTGGGTTATCAACACACAGTAACGACGGGCGTCGTGAGTGCGTTGGGCAGATCGCTCCGGTCGCAAGCCGGTATGCTGGTCGACAACGTCATCCAGAGCGACGCTGCTTTGAATCCCGGCAATTCAGGCGGACCGATGATCACCACCGAAGGCGAAGTAGTTGGTGTGAACACGGCGATCATCCAGGGTGCTCAGGGCCTAAGCTTCTCGGTGGCGATCAATACAGCAAAAGACATAGCGAACCAGTTGATAACGACGGGGAGAGTTTTCAAGGCATACCTCGGTTTCGCATTGCAAGAGATCCCGCTCAACCAAAAAATAGCAAGACACCATCACCTGCCTAACGAACAAGGGTTGTTCATTACAGGCATTGAGCCCGATTCGCCCGCGTCAAGGTCGCAGGTGAAGGAAGGGGATATCATTGTGGGCTTCAACGGCAAGCCGGTCAATTCTACCCATGGCTTGTTCAAAGAGCTCAGTAAAAAGGAGATTCTCTCGATGGTGGACATCGATGTGGTGAGACACACCGAACTATTGAAGCTGAATATTTTTCCAGTACAAAAAAGTTAGATTTGGCGCATGAAGATGCGCGTAACCCTACTCCTCATTGTGATCTGTCTCCCGTTTTGGGTGAGATCACAAAGCTTTCGCTGGATCAGCGACAACAGCTACCTTGTTAACGAAAAAGGTGAGATCGTTCAATACACTCTGCCCGCGAAAACACGGACCGTGATCGCAAGTAAAGACGATCTGAAGTCGGCCGGTCCGCTCAAATTTTTCAGTCCCACACCGGATGGTTCCCGGATACTCGTGTTCACGAACACGAAGAAGGTATGGCGCCTCGAGACACGTGGCGACTATTGGCTGTTCGATACTTCAACGAAGCAGATCAAGAAACTTGGAAATGGATTGCCGGCATCGTCGCTCATGTTTGCAAAATTATCGCCCGACAAATCGAAGGCCGCCTATGTGAGCGAGTTCAATGTTTTTGTTGAAGACCTAGCAACGGGCAAGATCACCAAACTCACGAATGATGGCAATCGTAAGCACATCAACGGAACTTTCGATTGGGCATACGAAGAAGAATTCTCGTGCCGCGATGGAATTCTGTGGAGTCCCGACAGCAAGCAACTCGCCTTCTGGCAGGTAGATGCTACGAAGATCCGCGACTTCTACATGATCAATAACACCGATAGTGTTTATTCGAAAATCGTTCCTGTTGAATATCCTACCGCCGGGCAAACTCCGTCGCCGGTCCGTATCGGCATCGCTGATGTTGAAACACAGAATACCAAATGGGTACCCGTCCCCGGCGATCCTCAGCAAAACTACATTCCGCGTATCGAATGGAATCCCCAGACAGGCCCGGGCAACGAACTGTTCATTCAGCAATTGAATCGCAAGCAGAACGAAAGCCGCATCTTCTCATACAACTCGTCCGACAACAGTATACGTGAAGTGTTCACAGATAAGGACGAAGCGTGGATCGACATCTATACTCCCTGGGAGGATGTTTATGCGCTCGACTTTCGTCATAAGATCACGTGGATCAATGGTGGCAAAGAATTCATCTGGTTTAGCGAACGCGATGGATGGCGACATGTATATCGCATCAGCAAAGACGGCAAAGCAACACTCGTCACAAAAGGAAACTATGATGTGTTGGATATCCGTTTAGTTGACGAGAAAGGAAAATATCTCTACTTCCTCGCGTCGCCCGACAATGCCACGCAGAAATATCTTTATCGTTGTAAGCTCGATGGAACAGGTAAGCTCGAGCCTGTAACGCCATTGACTCTTGCAGGATCGCACGACTATCAACTATCACCTGGCGGAAAATTCGGATATCACAAGTTCGAGAGCACGTCAACGAAACCTGCGCAGGAATGGGTATCGATACCTCAACACAAACCTCTCAACCCTTCCGAAACCATTACGGCATCGACACAGAAATCGCGTGTCGAATTCTTTAAGGTAAAGAATCGCGACGGCGTTGAGATGGACGGGTGGATGATCAAGCCCACGAACTTCGACGAGAATAAAAAATACCCGGTGCTATTCTATGTTTACACCGAGCCCTGGGGCGCGACAGTTACCGACGAGTACGGTACCGGCAACAACTACTTGTTCGACGGTGACCTCGCCGCCGAAGGCTATATCTATATATCGATCGATAATCGTGGAACTCCTGCTCCGAAAGGAAGAGCATGGAGAAAGTCGATCTATCGCAAGATCGGGTTGGTTAACATCAACGACCAGGCCGATGCGGCACGTGAGATCCTGAAGTGGAAGTTTGTTGACCCCGAACGCATCGCAGTTTGGGGATGGAGCGGCGGCGGCGCTGCTACACTCAACCTTATGTTCCAGTATCCCGATATCTATAAGACTGGCATCGCCGTTGCTGCTGTCGCCAACCAACTCACTTACGACAATATTTACCAGGAGCGTTTCATGGGACTACCACAAGAGAACCTTGATGATTTTGTAAAAGGTTCGCCAATCACCTACGCGAAGAACCTCAAAGGAAACCTGTTGTATGTTCATGGCACCGGCGACGACAATGTTCACTATGCCAACGCCGAGATGCTCATCAACGAGCTCGTGAAGAATGGCAAGCAGTTCGACCTGATGGTGTATCCGAACAGGACGCATGGAATCTATGAGGGCGAAGGGACGTCAGAACATTTGTCGAAGCTTTACTCCGACTTTTTGAGAGAGAATTGCCCGGGAGGAGAAAAATAGTGGAGAATATCGGATTCGAACCGATGACCTCTTCCATGCCATGGAAGCGCTCTAGCCAGCTGAGCTAATCCCCCTTTTTAGTTGTGAGTTGTGGGCTGTTGTGGTTGACAAATGTATCACTCACAACTCATAACTCATAGCGCACAACTACTGTATTTGTCTTCCTTCAATAAACTCCCGGAAGGATTTCTTGTACGTGTCCCCGATCGGGATATGCGCCTGCCCTATCTGGATCTTGTCTTTATGCACCGAATCGATCGCGTCGAGGGCGACGATGAATGAGTTGTGAACTCTTATGAACTTGTCGGCGGGTAATTGGTCTTCGAGGACCTTCAACCGTTGCAGGCTAATGACTTTCTGGGTACGGGTATGGATGGTGACGTAGTCTTTCAGTCCCTCCACATAAAGAATATCGTCCCAGCGGATCTTCACCAGTTTTGTTCCGTCTTTCACGAAGATGAAACTCGGGGAGGTCTCCGCGGGTTTGTCGGAGGTTGATGTTGGAGCAATACCCGACATTCGTTGATTGACTTTATCGACCGCTTTGAGGAAGCGTTCAAAGGTGATCGGTTTCAAAAGATAGTCGGTGATGTCGAGCTCATAGCCTTCGAGAGCATATTCGGAGTATGCCGTGGTAAGAATGACTAGCGGTTTTTTCTGAAGACTTTTTAAAAATGAGATGCCGGTAAGTTCGGGCATTTGTACGTCGAGGAACAGGAGATCCACTTGATTATTGCGTAAGATCTCCATTGCTTCGAGAGCACCGGAGCATGCTTTGATGAGATTGAGATAGGGAACCTTGCTGACGTATTCCGTAATGAGATTGCGTGCGAGTGGTTCGTCTTCAACGATCAGGCAGGATATTGTCAATTCAACTGAAGTTTTAATTGAACATAGTAACGATCGGGAAGGTCTTTGACTTCGAGATCGTAACGTTCGCCGTAAGTAAGCTCGAGTCTGCGCTTCACGTTCTGAAGCCCGATGCCTGACTTACCGTGTTCCGAAGTTACGCCGTTTATTTTTGTGTTCTTGCTATTTTCCACGGTGTAGATACAATTCTTTCCGGCAAGTTCGATGGTGAGGTTTACCCACGCCTTTTTGTTGTCGTTGCTCACGCCGTGTTTGAACGCATTCTCCAAAAAAGTAATGAGTATAAGGGGCGCGATCTTGGTGCCGGATGGATCGCCCTGGACATTGAACTGGATCGGTATCTGGTTGTTGAGACGGAGTCGTTCCAGGCTCACATAGTTCTGCATGTACTCGATCTCTTTGTTTAGCTCGACTTCTTTCGAGTTCGATTCATAGATCATGTACCGCATCATTTGCGAGAGCTTTGCGATCACTTCTGTAGTATTATCCGACTTAGTATACGCGAGGTAATATAAGTTATTGAGTGTATTGAAAAGGAAGTGCGGGTTGATCTGTTCTTTCAGGAAGTTCAGCTCGGCCGTGAGCTTTTCGTTTTCGAGCTCTTTCTTTTTTGCTTCCAGTTCGAACCAGTCTTTCGCAAAACGAAGCATACCTACAAAGATCACGATGAACAGCGAGGTCGCCGTGATCTGTACGATGTACAGGTTGCTGTAGAAGTAGAGTTCCTGGCGTGTGTAACCGTCGACGAGCCAGCGCTGAACGTTAACACGGATGGTTGTAATGATGATAAATGGAATGGCGAACTCGAAGAAGTACTGACCTATTTTCCTTCTCTCCAGGAATCGCGGAAGGAAAATAAAGTAGTTGATGTATGCGACCACCATATTGAACGCAACATTGAAGGCAGTAAAGAGCGCTGTACTCAACAGGTCGACCTCTTGAGCTCCATGTCGTGGCCTGGAACTGACGTTGTAAAAGAAAAATGAGATGTACACACACCAAAATGAGATGTGCAGCAAGGCGACCCGATTTCTATAGAAGAAAGAATTCACAGGGTGACAAAATTAAATCGATTCCTGTTAATCAGACACCACTCATTTGTGTTTTCGACCGGTTGTCCATTCTGTTCGATTGAGAGCCGTTTTTTCATCATTCACGGGATAAACCCATTCTGTCGAGTATTCGTAACCGGCCATCTAAAATCGAGTTGTCGTAACAACCGAAATGAGACATTTGCAGTTTAGAATAGTTGGCAATAGTACTTTTTACGCTTATGACTAGATCTTTTACTACGAAATCGATTGTTACACTCATCCTCGCGCTTCTTTCAGTAGTTGCGCTGGCGCAAGCACCTGCCCAGGCTCCCAAGGGCAACGGAAAGATCTCCGGGACCGTGATCGATAGCTCCACCAACGGACCTGTCGAATTCGCAACGGTTGCGATCAACGACCCGGCTACCGGCAAGCCTGTCGACGGCACCGTGTGTGACGACAAGGGTAAGTTTACGATCTCGAAAATTGCAAACGGCAACTACAAAGTAGTTATCTCCTTTATAGGCTACGAAACATATTCCCAGGACGTGGTGGTTAGCGACCGAAAGCCGATCATCGACATGGGAACGGTGAAGATCGGCGCGTCGGTTACTCAGTTGAACGAAGTGGTTGTTGAGGGTCAGCGCAGCCTGGTAGAAGAGAAAGTGGACCGAATGATCTACAACGCTGAGAACGATGCTACGGCTCGGGGCGGCGATGCTTCCGATGTTCTTCGTCGTGTTCCAATGCTCTCGGTGGACATGGATGGCAACGTTTCACTTCGTGGCAATCAAAACATCCGCGTACTGATCAACAATAAGCCTTCGACTATTACAGCGTCGAGCGTTGCGGATGCATTGAAGCAGATCCCAGCCGACCAGATCAAATCGGTTGAGGTGATCACTTCTCCTTCTGCCAAATACGATGCAGAAGGATCTGCCGGCATTATCAATATCATCACCAAGAAATCCACTATGCAGGGATTCACCATGAACGTAGATGGTAACGTTGGTATGCGAGGATCGAATCTCGGTCTTAATGGTAACCTTCGTACCGGTAAGATGGGCTTTTCGTTGGGTGGCTTTGGAAGAACTAACTACAACGTAACCGGAAGCTTTGCAAATAACCAGACAACTCGTCGTCCCGTAACCAATCAAGATGGTACTACTTCGTATATCGAGTCTTTAACAACCCAGCAAGCCGATACCCGGAACAACGGCCTCTTCGGCAATTATAATTTTGGTTGGGACTATGACATCAACAAGAACAACTCGCTCGTTGCCTCTGTGCGTGTTGGTGCCCGCAACGGCCGCAACTACCAGGACGGGCTCTTCTCTCAAACATTCGTGAATAGCGCCCTCGACACGACCACGCTGAAAAACGTAACGACAAAAGACTATTCCAACAACGTTGACGCAAACCTCACATACACTCACACATTCAACCAGCCTGGAAAGGAATTGAGTGTGATGACATCATTGAGCCGCAACAACAGGACGAACAACTTTCTGCAGAATGCCTACAACCCAACAGATGAATCGTCGATCATCGGAGGACTGAAAAACGACAACAAGAGCTACAACCAGGAAGCTACGGTCCAGGTTGATTATGCATCGCCGATCGGCAAAAATCATATCCTGGAATTGGGTGGAAAGAACATCGCGAGAACTGTATCGAGCAAATACATTTACTATAACGCTCTCGGCAACGGTGAGTATATAGAGAACACAAATCCAAGCCTTTCAAACAATCTCGACTATACGCAAAATGTGACGGCTGGTTATCTCGCATGGACAGCTACTCTTGGAAAAGGGTATTCATTGAAAGCTGGCGGCCGCTATGAATACACAACGATCAGTGCAAATCTTAAGGATGAGCAAGATCTCGACATTCCTTCTTACGGCGTGTTGGTTCCCAGCGCCAATCTCTCGAAGAAGTTGAAGAACGGAACGCTGAAGGTGGCATACAACCGCCGTATCCAACGCCCTTCTATCCAATATTTGAATCCGAACATTCAAGCCGGTAACAGCTCAAGCATTACCGAGGGTAACCCGTCGCTCGGGCCGGAATACACCAACAATTACGAATTATCATACAGCACATTTGTGAAGAGCGCATCGTTCAACATCTCGACATTCGTCAGGAATACGAACAATGCAATTCAAAGTGTTCGTGATGTGATCACATTCAATGGTCTCGAAGGTGTTGTTCGGACGCGTTATGAGAACATCGGGAAAGAAGATGCTTACGGGGCAAGCCTTTTCACCAACGTGAACATCTCTGAAAAACTTTCATTGAATGGTGGTACTGATTTCTACTACGCGGTGCTGAACAACAACAGTCCCACGCCGGAATATAGCGCGAGCAACAAGGGGTTCGTGATAAGCGGAAGGATGTTCGGTAGCTATAATTTCACCAAGACATGGGGCTTGCAGTTCTTTGGCTTCTATCGTGGTCGCCAGGTAACGTTGCAGGGATACCAGGGCGGCTTCGGGATCTACAGCTTGAGCCTCAAAAAAGATTTCGCGAACAAAAAGGGGAGCATCGGTTTCGGAGCGGAGAACTTCTTCAATTTCAACGGTTGGAAGGTCAAGAACTTCCAGGAGTCTGCATTTCTCTCGCAAAGCAGCACGAACATCATGCATAACCTGAGCTTCAAGGTCAACTTCAGCTTCCGTTTTGGTAAGATGAGTTTCGACCAGCCGCAACGCAGAAGGAGATCGATCAATAACGACGACTTGAAGGACGGCAGCGATGGTGGCGGCATGGATAACGGTGGCGGTCAGCAGGGTGGCGGCCAGGGCGGCTTCGGCGGTGGAAATCGTGGCGGTGGTCAACGCCCTCCTGTACAACAGGCGCCTGCTGTTAACGTCAATGCTCCCAAAGCTGATCCCACAGCAGTTGTTGATCCGGTTGGTACATGGACTTACACCGTTGATTCACCACAGGGCGGCGGTGGTACGATCGTGATCAGGAAAGAGGGAGATGTCCTGAAGGGCACACTTACCAACAACAGGTTCAACAGAGAGAATGAATTGAAGTCGGTAACACTGAACGGCAACGAGATAACCTTCGGTTACGAGAACAATTTCGGTGGCAACACGAATGTGGTGACTATAAAAGCGACGATAGCGGGCGATGCAATGAGCGGAACGATGTCGGTAGGACAGTTCGGTTCTTTTCCGATAAACGCGAAGAAACAGTAAGCAGTATTCGGTGTTCAGTGTTCGGTAGTTTAGAGTACCGAATACTGATTACTGAACACTGATTACTGAACACCGACACTCTCCGCGATCACACGCATCTTCCTTACCCTCTCCGGATCTACAGTCCTTACGAGGAACTCCGACCCCTCATCAGAGCCCATGCCGGCGATGTCCTGGTTCTTATATTGCATGAGGCTTGGTCTTTGTGTCATCGCGGAGAAGTGTATCTCCTGTGCTTTGGTGATCGATACGATCCTTTCAACTGTGTTCTCGTTGACGCCCGATCCGGGCATGATAGCGATACGACCGTTTGCTTTTTTAATGAGCTCGGCGATGAGCTCTGCTCCTTTCGAAGCTTGGGCCTGCTGACCGGCGGTCAATATCCTGTCGAAGCCGACTTCGATGCAGTCTTCGAGAG
Source organism: uncultured Ohtaekwangia sp. (assembly GCA_964490505.1). Taxonomy (GTDB): domain Bacteria; phylum Bacteroidota; class Bacteroidia; order Cytophagales; family Cyclobacteriaceae; genus ELB16-189. The sequence goes on from CAZBCP010000014.1 coordinate 167,497, forward strand.
CTTCGAAGGGATCGCGGGTCATGTCGAAGGCGCGGTGGCAAGTGACTTTGAGTGGTCTTGCTTTATCGATGAGGTCTTTACATCTTTTTTTATCGATGCGTCCGTCGGGTGTGAGGATGCCAAACACGATACCATCGACGCTGAGTTTCTGACAATGCCAGATGTCACGTTTCATACAATGGAATTCCCAGCTTGTGTAGCAGAAGTCGCCGCCGCGAGGACGGATCATTACGTAGACGTCGAGGCTTACGTTTCCACGGACGATCTCGATGGTGCCTGATGATGGAGTGGTTCCGCCTTCGCCTGGGTTATCGCATAGTTCTATGCGGTCGGCGCCGCCTTCCTGAGCTTTTAGGGCGGACTCAATGTTATAGACGACAATCTCAAGTTTCATGAGTGCGATTTACGAGTTTCCTTAATCCAAAAAAATAGTTCTATATTGACATTGAGCCCATGACCAGGTACCCCCCTGGTGATGGGCTTTTTATTTTAACACCCTACACCATGGATTACAGGAGGCACTTCAGCTATGTAAAAGACATTTACATAGAATTAAAAGATTATACATTTTTTCATAGTCCGTCGCAGGGTGGCGGGTCCGAGAGATTTGTGGGCAGAAGAAATTTGAAGGAACGGCTGTCGGAGATCTTGTCGAAGGCGGAGACGCCAGCTGGAGCTTACATCGTAACAGGATACCGGGGCGTCGGTAAGTCAAGTGTGGTGAATGAAGTCCTCGATGAACTTTCGATGAAGTCGTTGAGTACAGCCTGGAGAAAACTTTTTCGACCCATCATTTACACGCTGCTCATTGCTCTATTCCTGACCAGTTCGATGATGGATAAATTTTTAAGACCGTACGATGACAACCCTCTCGCTTGGAAAGTCCCGTATACAGTCATCCATTTTAGTTTCCTATTCCTATTCTTTGTTCTCGGAAAGCTCTTGGTTCAAGCTTTAGCCTCCCGCTGGAAAGTAAACAGGGTAAAAGTATATGTGTTTATTGTGAGTCTCGTTACCGTTCTCGAGGTAGTCTGGAAAGACATAGAGCATACTACGTTTTATTACGGCTCGATGGCACTCTATGTCTTTGTTTGGATTTGGCTGGCCGAAACATCATCGAACAAAAATGATCTTCAATTAAAGCATACTTCCAACCTTGGTCGGTTCATGATCAATGCTCTGAACGCATTTCGGATGGATACACAGCGTTTCCCGAAAGAAACACACTACCATGTATTTCAGGCCATTTTTTTTGTCGCTTCGCCCGTCGTCTTCTACGGTCCATTATTTCTTAGCAAAGAATTTTTAGCAAATCACACCACAGGTGAGCTCATCCTAGTGCTGTTGCTTATGCTGGGACTTTTCTTTTTAAGCATCTTATTAATGCGAATAATGCTATTCGGCGCTGTGCTAAGGAATTGGAAATACTTCGAGCTTAAAATAAAACCAGAGGTATGGCTTCGCAACCTCATGAACTATTCGAGGAGACTAAATATCCGGATAAACCTCGCACATGAAGAATTAAGCGAGGCCGAGGTCTTGAGGCTTATTGCAAAAAAGATCTATAGCGAATACTCCGTGGTAAGGAATATCCTATGGGGAGCACCATTCAATCTCGTGAATATTACACTTAAAGTTATATTGATCTTTTACATCTTGAGCCTGGTTGTCTCTGTTAAAGCCCATGAAACGGCAACAGAGCAATTCAAGAAGGACATTCACTTTACCTATCTTTTCCCGAGTCAGGATTTCACCCCTGTAAAAAGTCCCGTCGTCTCTATTTCTGCCTGGGAAAGGGGTTATTATTTTGTGACGACCACGAGATATATAGATCAAATGTTCCGCGTGGCTTACGAACGGCTCGCAACCGCTTTGAGCATAAACCGTGACAACTTCAACATCGACACAACCTCCACAATAGGATGTATCATATCTAAGTTCCTACCACGAGAGATATCTCTTTTTCCAAAAGGCACCCCGAACTACCTGTTAATAATTGAGTTCATCATTCTTTGGATTGGCGTTCATCTCCTGTTTCGAACAAGGCCCTTTAATATTATTACACATTCTTCAGTTCTAAAAAGATTCAAAGATCTCAACGACCGCATCGATGCATCTCTGGAAATGGAGGGCTCCCATTCGGTTGGGACTGCGTGGAAATGGTTTACTGCCACCTCTCGCCGAAAAAAATCGTTTCCGATTGCTGGTGCCCGTGAAATAGAAGCAGAATTGACGAGCATATTGAATGATATCAATAAGATTCCAAGATTTCTTAATCGTCCAGAATTTGTGATCATTCTTGACGACCTCGGTAAGTTACGGCGTCATGATAACCGGACGATTCAGGACAAGGAAAGTGAAGATCCTTCTACTTCAGAGGATGTTGTGGATGAGTCTGCAAGGATCCAGCGTGAAAGTATAGTTCGGCTGATCGCTAACCTTAAGGACTTCATGAGCGAGGCGAAAGCGAAATTCATATTCATTGCGGGACGAGAAATGTATGATGCTTCCTTGGCCGACATATCGGATCGAGACAACTTCGTGGTCAGCATTTTTCCCGATAATCCGTATGTCAAGAGCCTATTGACCGATGAGCCTGGACACACTCCGACAGATGCACACAGTCAGGACCATCGTTCTTATCATACATCGTTGATCGAAGAATACGTCTGCCAATTCCTTATACCCAGATTCTGGTCACGAAAACACAAGAGTCGCTCCCTAAAGACCTATAAAGAATATCTATATGAATTTCATTCGACGACAGAAATAAACCTATTGTATGAGCAGATTGGCCTGCCGGAAGAGTCGAACCGGCAACTGGATACCCGCATACTCAACGCCTCCGCTATGGTTTGTCTCAATCGGCTCATTCGTAGCATAATTTATTCGAAGTACCGCTATAATCCTTGGTTCGCATTCAATCGGCTTCTCCTAATGATTGAAAGTGGCTTGCTGCAAAGCCTTATTGCGGATCAATGCAGATGGTTTATCGACGCACACCAGGAAATGCTACTTAATAACGGAAAGATCAGGATTTTCCTGGGTGAAACTGTCAGAGCAGAAAAGGTGCGGTCGGAAAACGCCGACTACATCCTCTTTCATTTAAGGAACTTCATCACTTATTTAACCTATAGGTGTGGCGGCGCTCCAAAAAAACTATCTTTTCTTCTGGAGCAGCATGTAGTGCCAATCGACCGCATTAGCGATACATCGAATAATCGAAGAAGTGATGAGATCAAACAAAATCCATTGTCTGTGATTATCGGTCACAGCAGCAACAATCTATACCTTCACTTCACCCATCACGATATCTACACGTTTGGTGTTATGAACTATCTTACAACACCATTCATGCATTCCATCGGCAGGCATCTGAACGAAGACAAAATGGCGGTGTCCAGCACATATCTTCTCGATCATCTTTACAAATTCCATAACTCCGGATTCTCATGGCGAAATCTTGAGGTGACACCGGAAATTGTGGATATAAATAAAGCACCTTCGCTACGACAATTGATCGATGATATCGTTCACTTTCTTTGCAACACACACCTCGAAAATGTGGTGAGTGGCATGTATGATTTCCGCTTCGACCAAAGGCTATCACAGGAAATAACAATACTTTCAAAGGCTAATCCAAGGGAATCGGCTGCTTTCAACTTTACTTTGGATGAATCTCAGAAAGTCAAGAGATACTATCATAGTAAGCTCAAAATACTTCGAGAGTCCTATAGTCAAAAGCAATCCGCCGAAGATGGGGCATTCCTTCATTCGGTTGGGTTTATCCACGCGAGCATCGGAGATCTCCACTATTACGATCAGGAATACGATGATGCCCTTGTTCAATACAAGGATGCAGTTCAAAACCTCCGCGAGAGCCAGGAGCAGGATCGCAAGGAAGGAGAGCTCGATGCTTCCCGCTTTCTTGTTTATGTGAGGGTCATGTTGCGAATTGGGTTAACCTACGAAAAGAAAAAGGCATTCGCGTCGGCACTTCTTACGTATGACGATCTCTCGATGCAAGTGATCGAATTCCTTCCGCGGCTGCTTCCAAGTTTCAGAACTCTAAGCGAGAAACTTCTCGTCAACGACACACAGTTAACGGCTTACCGCGATCATTTAAAAGTATCAATCGCTTCGTCGGTGCGATTACTGTATCAACCCTTCCTCGCGAAGCTTTATCTAAAAGAGAAAGAAAAGATCGGAGGGATCAAGACGGAAGATCTTAATCTCGCAGGTTGGGAAATCAACTACATTACCGAGCGCATAACCGGGACTGATCAGGGCCTCATTACCTCTGAATTCTACAACAAGATGGGCGACATTCTCTTTTTCAAAAACCGTGATGACGTTACCTACGAGAGCCTCGACGCACAAGGGATGTATCTCTCTGCCTTGCGAAGCATTATCTCTATTCTCTGCCCGAGCGGCCTTAGACCGGTAGTCAGCGATGTACCCTCTGCCATTGCAGGAACGATCTCAATCCTCTGGCAAATAAGAAAAAATAACCCCACAGTGAGTGCAATGCCATTACGTATGCTCGCCAACGATCTTACTGATCTTGCCGATGTCGTACTAACCGACGCTATACCCCAAATGCACGTACCCCGAATCCTTCAGATTCTCCAGAAAACATCCGTGCTTGAACTACCTGTGCCTGAGGATGGCACCGACAGCGAACTCGATGAAAGTATCGTGCTCTTCATGCTTGCCGCCGAAGTATACCGTTTTACCCATGATTTCAAAAAATCAGCTCATCAGTATATCAAGATCCTTTATCTTCTTGAACAAAACATCGGACACGATACTATTTCCCCAGACGATATCGCCATTATTGAAAATGCCGTAGTGATTCCGGCTCTCCGAAATTTGTACCTCGCATTCAATCCATCGTCGAGACTGGAAATCGAAAAGATCAAAAGCATATTCAAAGACGACCACATCTCCTCGCCATGGCTTCAATACCTGCCGGCCTATGCGGAGATCCAGGAAGTCATTGCGCTGTTCTTAATGCTTAGGAATAGAACCATGCAATTTATACCTGGAATCACAGACCCATACTTCAGTGAAATGACCCAATTCTCAAACCATAGTATACCAAGCATGTATAGCCGTATTGCAGTGATGAATATGAAAATAAGGTACAATCGAAGGCAATTCTCTGCTTTGCCTGTACTGCTTACCGAGGACAATCTCCATTTGAAAGAATTTTTGATTGCAGATTCAATATTCTGTGCCACAACTATCATCCGCATACTGACGTCGATGGGATCGAGTTTCATTACTAGTCACTCCCTGTATGGATTTGCATTCGAGCGAAGGGGAGATTGGTGCGCCGAATACCAGAAGTTGAGAAATTACGGTAATAATTCTTTTAATCGATGCAGTAAATCAATCAAAGACCTACTAGGAAGTGCAACCCTTGACAACCTGCAACCTAATCACAATTATGAAAAGGCTTTGCTTCATTTCATGCAAGCACGCGGCGCACACACGGGCAAAACCGCATTCATGAACATGATCGATAAAATGCACTACCTCGACGATGATTTCGACGACGAATACTATCACTTCCACGCAGCGCTGGAGAGAAATCGACTGGAAAGGATTGATCAGAAAATAGAAGAGCTACAGCTTAGGCTATCGCAAGTGGAAGAGGTATTCAATTTTGAAACCTACCTACATTGAGAACCCTCACTTAAAATACGCCGGGCTCCTCACCACCGCATGAAGTTGGTTATTGGAACTGATCGTGTACTCAAATTCATCGACAGTTGAATACGCACCAACTTGTCCGTCTTTGCTCAACGCCAGGAATGCTACGCTCAATTCCTTCGCGCGGGCCTCACCGTTCTTGCGGATCACACGCTTTATCGCTTCTTCGCAAGCTTCTTGCGGCGTGCGCCCATTCCTCATCAGTTCAACAATCGTGTGACTGCCGGCAATGCGGATCATCTCCTCGCCTACCCCCGTCGCCGTCGCCGCACCTACTTCACCATCGACAAAAAGTCCCGCACCGATGATCGGCGAGTCGCCAACACGACCGTGCATCTTATAGGCCATACCACTGGTTGTACACGCACCACTCAACGCTCCATTCGCGTCGAGAGCGATCATACCGATGGTATCGTGATTATTAAAAACTTTTGTGTCGGGTTTATACTCAGACTTCTTTAGCCATTCCTTGTACTTCTGTTCCGATTCTTTTGTAAGAAGGTTTTCTTTTTTGAACCCGCTGTCCTTCGCGAACTTCTCCGCTCCTGCCCCTACAAGCATCACGTGCGGGGTTTTCTCCATCACGAGGCGCGCCAGGGAGATCACGTGCATATAACCTTGCACAAAGGCGACCGATCCACAGTTGCCTTTTTCGTCCATAATGCAGGCGTCGAGGGTAACTTTTCCCTCACGATCCGGAAGTCCGCCGTAACCAACGGAGATCTCTTTCGGATTTGCCTCCGGTATTCGTGCCCCGGCTTCTACGGCATCGAGAGCGCGTCCGTTCTTCGAGAGCACTTCCCACGCGGCTTTATTTGCCTCAACGTTCGGCCAGGTCGAGACAACGATCGGCGTGTTGGCGGGTACCGGATTAGCAAACAGTTTCGAAAAGGGTAACGCTGCAGCGAGCGACGAGCCGGTCAACAGGAACCGACGACGAGATTGATCCATAGGAGATTTACTTGAAGGTGGACCGTAATTTAATCAATTATCCTCCTCGCAAGCCTGTATCTTTTTGCGTAATAATCTTGCGAGAGATCGGTCTCGATCACACCCAACGACGTGGATGCATGAATGAACTTCACATTGCGCCTGTGAACGTCGGTAACGAGACCCACGTGCGTTACCTTCCGGCGACGTTTGCCGGTGGCAAAGAAGACCAGGTCGCCAGGCTGAATGTCTTTCTGTTTTATTTTTTGACCAACGGTCGATTGATCCTCCGCTGACCTGGGTAAAGACAGGTTGATCGACTTGAAAGCATGGATCGTAAGCGCCGAACAGTCCATGCCGGAGCGGGATGTTCCACCGTATTTATAAGGTGTGCCCATATACGTTCGGGCAGTGCTGATGACGTCGCCCACAGCTTTTTCGCGAAGCTTCGCTTTATGCGATGCACAGCTGGCACTTAACAGCAAAATGATAAAGAGATAGAGGAAGCGGGGAAGTTGGATTTGCGTAATTTTGTGTCTTGATAAGACCATAGCCTCCACAAAGTTAGCATTTAGATGGGATTCATTAAAGAAATTGACGCGCCAAGTGCTGTTCAGATCAAACTCGCGACAGAGGTGATCGACCAGTTGCGTGCCATTGTTGGTAACGAGAACATATTCCTGGATGAAGAACGTAAACAGGACTACGCTCATGACAAGACTGAGGACTATTTTTTCATGCCCGCAGCTGTCGTTCGGCCTGCCAATACCAAAGAGGTTAGTGAAATCCTAAAAGTTTGCAATCGCCATAAGATCCCGGTAACCCCTCGTGGTGCCGGAACGGGTCTCGCAGGCGCGGCCATACCCACTCACCGTGGACTTGTCGTGTCGATGGAGCGTTTCAACAAGATCCTGAACATCGACGAGCTCAATCTCCAGGCTACGGTAGAGCCGGGCGTTATCACCGAAGTATTCCAGGACACTGTAAAAGAAAAAGGTCTCTTCTACCCGCCCGACCCGGCCAGTAAGGGTTCCTGCTTCCTGGGTGGAAACCTGGCGAACAACTCTGGTGGGCCGAAGGCCGTGAAGTATGGCGTGACCCGCGACTATGTGATCAACCTCGAGGTTGTTCTCCCCTCCGGTGAGATCATTTGGACCGCCGCCAACGTACTTAAGAACTCCACCGGGTATAATCTCACGCAACTGATGTGCGGCAGCGAAGGAACACTCGGCATTATTACCAAGATCGTATTCAAGCTCCGTGGTTATCCGCAGAAGAATGTTTTGATGATGATCCCCTTCGTATCGAACGAAGAGGCATGTAAGGCGATTGCTGCCATATTCGTGGCAGGCATCAGTCCATCGGGTTGTGAGTTTTTTGAAAAAGAAGCTGCAGCAAAAACCTACGAGTACTGCACGAAGGTTTTGAACAGCCCCATCACCACTAAGCTCACCGAAGGGATGGACGCATACCTGTTGTGCGAGCTCGACGGCAACGACGAAGAAGTTCTCATGCGCGATGCAGAACGGGTGATGAGCGTTGTCGAGAAATTTAATTCAGGTGAAGTTCTGTTTGCTGATACTGCTGCCCAGAAAGAAGAGCTGTGGAAGCTTCGCAAGAACATCTCTCCTGCGCTGCATTGGTATTGTTTGAATAAATCGGACGATGTTGTTGTTCCACGCGCAAATATGCCGAAGCTTATTACGGGCATTAAGGAGATCGGTCGCGCATATAAATTCAACACGGTTTGTTTCGGCCACCTCGGCGATGGCAATCTTCACGTTAATATTTTGAAAGAAGATATTGACGATGAATACTGGAACACGAAAGTGGATGAAGGTATTGGCGAGATCTTCAAGCTGTGCGTGAGCCTGGGTGGAACATTATCGGGAGAGCATGGGATCGGCATTGCCAAAAGACCGTACATGTCGATAGCCGTAGGAGAAGTTAACCTCGAGTTGATGAGAGGGATCAAAAAGGTATTCGATCCGAATAATATTCTCAATCCTGGGAAGATCTTTTGAACAGCAGAACAGACGAATACTGAATTTCGAACCGCAGATATTCAGGTTTACAACACTGATCGAAGCGCTCCGACGATAGTCGCTCGATGTAACTGCTGCTGCTCTGCTCTTCGATATTCCTGAAACAGCAGAACAGACGAATACTGAATTTCGAACCGCAGATATTCAGGTTAACAACACTGATCGAAGCGCTCCGACAAAAGTCGTTCGACGTAACTGCTGCGGTTCTGCTGTTCGATATTCCTGAAACAACAGAACAGACGAATACTGAATTTCGAACCGCAGAAATTCAGGTTTACAACATTAATCGAAGCGCTCCGACAATAGTCGTTTGACGTAACTTCTGCGGTTCTGCTGTTCGATATTCGTCTGTTCTGCTGTTTGCATTAAGAAAGATATTCGATAACCCCATCTTTTATCGCAGTGAACGTCTTCGTTAAGATCTCTTCATCTTCCTCCAAAAGCGTAACTCTAAACCCGCTGAGTTCCGAACAAAACGAAGAGATCGGCACTACGCACACTCCTTTCGCGCCAAGCAGGTAGTACACGAAGCGTTTGTCTAATGGGATCTCATCTTTCGTCCAATTCTCGACCAGCTCTCGCACTTTGCTATCGCCGATCTTCAGCTTCTGACCGGGTTTCAGCACTCCATCGCGGAATATAATGGTGTTATAAAAAGCACCGTAGGTCTCGTTGAACGTGAGCTGCGGAACGCTGCCCAGTATTTTCGAAACGATCTTGCTTCGCTTACCGATGTTTTCATTGGTCTGCTGCCGATATGCTTTGTATCGCGAGTCGCCCATGATCTCGGGTATTGCCAATTGCGGCAATTTTGTTGAGCATACTTCGATCATCTTCGCATTGTCGAGAACTTCACAAAGCTGGTTGAAGTCGGAGTCCTTATCACGGTTATAATATTCCATCCAGCCGCAGCGAGCGCCGGGCCATGGTACCTCTTTTGAAATGCCTTTCAACGATATCCCGGGAACGTCCTCGATCACCTCTGCGAGTGAATAGGCACGCGCTCCATTGTAGGTGATATTGATGTAGATCTCGTCGGCGATCAGGAACAAGCCAAACTCACGAGCGATTGCGACAATGCGCTTCAAGGTCTCCAACGGGTATACCATGCCGGTTGGATTATCGGGATTGATGATGAGTATGCCGATAACACTGGGATTGTATTTTACTTTCTGATATAGGTCGTCGAGATCCGGGAGCCAACGATTATTCGGATCTAGTAAATAAGTCAGCGGATTATGGTTAGCATGTGCACCTTCGGCGCTGGAGTGAGTGCTGTAAGCGGGCGAGGGACCGATAACGCGGCTGGTTGGAAGTATGTACTGGTATACTTTGGCGATCGCGTCGCCGAGTCCATTGAAGAAGCAGATGTCGTCGGCTTTGATCTGTGCCCCGCCCAGTGCATTGGTCTGAGCTGCAAGGAACTCGCGTGTTTTCAGAATGCCTTTCGACGGACAGTAGCTATAGGTGTCGTCGATGCTGACAAGTTTGGCGATTATGTCTTTGATCCACGAAGGCATCTTGTGATGTTTCTGGATTGGGTCACCGATGTTTTCCCAGATGATAGGCATGCCCATGTTCTGAAGCTGGACGGCCTTTTTGGCAATCTCACGGATCTCGTAACTGAGTTCGCTTGCACCTTCGCTAAGTAGTCGCTGTCGCATTTTAGTTCTTAATTTTTGCGGGGGCCAATTCATTCATAAATGAGGTCGCCATTTTCATTCCATTCTTTGCACTTTGCATCCGGAAAATCAGCATGGCTTTTCCAATCCTTGCCTTGACATTCTTTCTTCTTTCTTCCTGTCTCGAAGTATTCAACATAGTGATTCAATCCCAGGAAGTGCAGGCTGTCCATTCTAAAATGAAAGTCGTCAATAAATTTGTCAATATCCGATGTCTGGAGGCGTTGTATCTTTCCGTTCGAATGGTAAATGATTCTCTTGATCATTGTACCGTCGATCCAGTGCACCTCAGTGCGACCAGATGAACTAATGTGGAGCCCCTGCCTTCTGCCGTACTTGTCGAAGTAATTAATTGTATCGCCATTTTTCAAATCATATTTAATTGGATACGTGACGAACTTCTCCTTAGTTCGCGGAAGATCTTTTCCTTTGTACTTGATCACTATGTTCGCCTCGGGAAGGTCAACGACATAATCCAGTTCGAAACAACAACCGCATTCTTTCGGCTCTCCCACGTCACTCCAGTCAAGCCAAAGTTCCGCTCCGTTTAGCTCAGCCTTTGGGAGAAATTTTGCACCACAATTGGCAAAGATGTCCAGCACGATAGTAAGGCGATTTCCATCTTGCCGCACATCGGCAATTCGCTCTACACGTTCCCGTTCTTCATACATGTCGCAGGTTGAGTTTTCAAATGAAATAATCTTCACTGGAACCTTTTGGGCCAGACTTGTCGAACAAACAGCAAGGATCACGATTCCTGGAATAAATAGGGAAATTCGCTGTCGCATAACTGCAAAAGTGCAAAAAAAGTGTTAGCGATAGTATTGATCGTAAAGCAAATTGAGGCGAGGCTGGAGGAACCACACGCCAACGGGGAAGAATAACAATAACAAAATGATATCCCAAAAGTAATTGTTAACTGTAGCGCGGTCGTGAGTCTGCAGCATCAAACCCCACGAAGCCAGAAACATCCGGTAGTGAAAGGAATAATATCCGGGTAGACATTTCTTTAACCTGATACCGATCAGAGGGATCCACACAAAAAAAATAAAAAACAACGGCGGGTCCATGTCGCCAATCAAGAACAGGAAGAACACCGCCAGTGCCAGCGCGGCAAGAAAGAACTGCCAGTGCTTCACACGAAACAGAACCCGGTCTATCGTCTTCATATCGACTAAAAATTACAAAAACCTCTCGAATACCCCTCTTTTCCTATCTTGGCACCATGTGCGGTATTACAGGAATCTACGCGTTCAACCTGGTTGGCAAACTTCACAAGGTAAACGTGACGGCAGCAACAATGTGCCTCCAGAAACGCGGTCCCGACTTCCAGGACATACACCTCGAAGAGTGGGTCGCCCTTGGTCACCGACGCCTCAGCATCATCGACACACGCAGCATCGCCAATCAACCAATGTGGGATGAGTCGAAGCGATATTGTATAATTTTTAACGGGGAGATCTTCAATTATAGAGATCTAAAGAAGGGCCTTGAAGCCAAGGGCGTGTCTTTCTTCTCTGGTTCCGATACGGAGGTGCTATTGAAACTATACATAACCGAAGGAGCTTCTTGCCTCAATAAGCTCAATGGCTTCTTCGCCTTCTGCATCTATGATCGCGAAGAACAATCGCTGTTCCTTGCACGCGACCGCTTCGGTATAAAACCCCTGTTGTATCAATTCGACGACGACAAGTTTGTGTTCGGATCGGAAATGAAATCGATACTCGCTTATGGCGTCGAAAAGAATATCGACTACTCATCGTTATACCTATACCTTCAACTTAATTACATACCCGGCTCCGACTCGATCTTCACAAGTATCAAGAAGCTTCCGCCAGGTCACTACGTAAAAGTGACACGAGGCAAGCACGAAGTTTCAAAATGGTATTCGATCCCATACGATCAGCATGCTGCCGAAAAGAATACCCTGCCCTATGGCGATGCGAAAGAAAAACTAAAGTCGTTACTCGAGGAGTCGGTTAAGAAACGACTCGTTGCCGATGTGCCGCTCGGTGCATTCCTAAGTGGCGGTGTCGACTCTTCTGTTATATGTGCACTGGCCATTAAACACAAACCGGACCTTCATACATTCTCCATCGGATATCGGGACGAGAAGTTCTTCGATGAAACAGATTACGCCCAACTCGTAGCAAAGAAGATCGGCGCAAAGCACACGGTGTTCTCCTTAACCAATAAAGATCTTTACGACAGCCTGCACAGCTTTTTAGATTATGTCGACGAGCCGTTCGCCGACTCCTCCGCCATTGCCGTGAATATTCTCAGTAAAGAGACACGCAAACACGCCACCGTCGCGCTCTCTGGCGACGGCGCCGACGAACTTCTGGCCGGCTACAACAAGCACGAAGCATTTTACCGGATGATGAATCCAGGCTCGTCAGAAAGTTTCGCGCTGATGCTCGCCCCCTTCGCGAAACTTTTCCCGCAATCGCGCAACAGCGGCTTCGCCAATAAGATCAGGCAGATCATAAAATACCGCGAAGGAAAATCGCTCTCGCAACAAGATCGATACTGGCGTTGGGCTACGTTTGCCGACAAAGACCAGGCAACGAGCCTCCTCCACCCGGACCTCCGCACAACTTTCTGGCTAAAAGACTATGTGTCGCGCCGCAAAGAAATTCTCTCCACAATTCCAGACCACGCGACCATCAACGATGTATTGCTGACCGACATGCGACTCGTTCTTCCAGGTGACATGCTTACGAAGGTTGACCTGGCCAGCATGGCCAACAGTCTCGAAGTGCGCGTTCCATTTTTGGATTATGAAGTCGTGAACTTCCTCTTCTCGCTGCCCGGTGAATTCAAGATCAATGGCAACATGAGAAAGCGACTATTACAAGATGCCTTCAAAGACATTCTTCCTTCCAGGCTCTACAAGAGGCCGAAGAAAGGCTTCGAAGTGCCGATGCTCAAATGGCTTCGCAACGAAATGAAGTCCCTGATCAACGACGACCTGCTATCGCAAAAGTATGTGGAGGACCAGGGGATCTTTTACTACCCGGAGATCGAACGACTGAAACAAACATTGTACTCATCCAATCCCGGGGATGTGCACGCGAGGATCTGGGGACTTGTTGTATTCCAGTGGTGGTATAAGTCGGTGTTCGGTGTTCGGTAGACAGTAGACGGTAGACGGTAAGCGGTAGACGGTAAGCGGTAGACAGTAGACGGTATTCAGTATTCAGTATTCAGTAGACGGTGTTCGGTGTTCAGTGTTTACTGGAGAGATTCAGTCTACTTGGAGTCCCGAAGTGTGACAGTCCTGTTGAAGACCAGCTTTGTTTCGGTAGAGTCCGGATCCAAACAAAAATATCCCTGTCTCATAAACTGGAAACGATGATCGAGCGTGGCGGACTTAAGCGACGGCTCGGCAAACCCTTTGAATACCTTTAGCGAGTTTGGATTTAAATGGTCTTTGAACTCGCCCTCAGCAGCATTCATATCCTCCACAGTAAACAATCTTTCGTATTGCCTGATCTCAACTTCAACGGCATGCTCAACGGTTACCCAGTGGATCACACCTTTCACGGAAAGACCGGAAGTGTCCGAACCACTTCGGCTGTTTTCAACGTATGAACAGCGAAGCTCTTTAATGGTGCCATCTTCATTCTTCACGACCTCGTCGCATTTAATGATGTAAGCTCCCTTAAGACGGACCATTCCACCTGGGAAAAGTCTGAAGAATTTCTTTGGAGGATTCTCCATAAAATCCTCCTGTTCGATATAGATCTCCGAACCGAATGCAATTTCCCGTTCTCCCGAACCTGGATCCTCGGGATTATTTTCAACCTTCAAAGATTCCGAGCCGGAATAGTTGGTTATCACAACTTTCAAGGGATCCAGCACAACCATTCTTCTCAATGAAATTTTATTGAGATGTTCCCTCACGCAAAACTCGAGCAGGCTGAGGTCGATAAGGTTGTCGCGTTTTGCAACACCGATCTTATCGCAGAACTCACGAATGGCCTCCGGTGTATAACCTCTCCTGCGCACTGCACTGATCGTGGGCATACGGGGGTCGTCCCAGCCTTTAACAATATTCTCGGTGACGAGCTGCAGGAGCTTTCGCTTGCTCATTACGGTGTAGGTCATATTGAGACGAGCGAACTCGTATTGCCTGGAAGGATAGATCTCCAGCTTCTCAATAAACCAATTGTAGAGCTCGCGGTGTGGAATGAATTCGAGCGTACAAATGCTGTGCGTGATGTGTTCGATGGCATCGCTCTGTCCGTGCGCGAAGTCGTACATTGGATATACACACCATTTATTTTCAGTACGATGATGATGCGCGTGCTTGATACGATACAGTATTGGGTCGCGCATATGCATATTCACGTGACCCATGTCGATCTTCGCACGAAGGACTTTCTCGCCGTCCTTAAATTTACCCGCACGCATCTCTTCGAACAGTTTCAGGTTCTCTTCGATGCTGCGACTGCGGAACGGACTTGCTGTTCCAGGCGTGGTCGGTGTTCCTTTTTGCGCAGCGATCTCTTCGCTCGTGCTATCGTCTACATACGCCAGGTTCTTCTTTATCAGCTTTACTGCGAAACCGTAGAGCTCTTCGAAGTAGTCGGATGCATATAATTCATTGGCCCATTGGAAGCCGAGCCACTTCACGTCATTCTTGATGCTATCGACATATTCCACTTCTTCTTTCGTAGGATTGGTGTCGTCGAAACGAAGGTTGGTCTTGCCGCCGTATTTCAATGCGAGGCCGAAGTTGAGGCAAATGGATTTAGCGTGCCCGAGGTGCAGATAGCCGTTAGGTTCCGGAGGGAAGCGAGTTGCAATCGAGGAATACTTCCCGGCTGCCAGGTCGGCACTTATAATCTCTTCGAGGAAATTCAGTCCTTTATCTTCGTTCATTTGGTACTGTTTCGAAGCCGCAAAAATAGGAAAAAGGTGCGGGGTGCTGGGTGCGAGGAACCGATAAAACTTTGTTCTCGAGATCAATCGAACCAGGAGAAACTAGAGGGTTTCGATACCGGTTAACTTGCTCCTTCGATTTCTCCGAGTTCCTCGCGTTATGACAACTACGAGTTATCGGTTCCCCGCACCTCGCACCCAACACGCAGCGATACGTGGCACCGGGAAACTTCCTAACTTGCTCTCGAATGGGAACCCTGTATATCAAAAACATGGTCTGCGACCGCTGTAAGATGTCCGTCGGGCAGGTTCTCGATAACATGAAGGCTCCGTATCGCCGCATCGACCTGGGCGAAGTAGAGCTGGCCAACGAACCAACCGAGCAATTCCTCGACGACTTTAAACAACAGATCACACCCCTCGGGTTCGACCTGATCGAAGACCGGAACTCACGGATGATTTCCAAAATAAAGTCGGCCGTGATCGACCTGGTCCGCGGCGGCAAAAACAACAAGTTCAAGCTGTCGACATACCTGTCGGAACTCGTCGGGAAAGACTATAATTCATTGAGCACTTTGTTCTCGTCGGTCGAGGGTGTAACGATCGAGCACTTTCTCATCCTTCAAAAAATAGAGTACGTGAAAGAACTTTTGGCCTACGATGAACTTTCACTGAGCGAGATCGCCGATAAGCTCCAATACAGCAGCGTACAGCACCTGTCAAACCAGTTTAAGAAGATCACCGGGCTTACACCCAGTCATTTTAAATCGCTTCGCTCGGGTCGGAAGCCCCTGGATAAGATATAAATCTTACAGAAAATTGTGTTAACCCTCCGGGCAGCCGGGGCCGTATCTTTATATATCATGAAACACACCTATAAAGTTACCGGCATGACCTGTAGCGGGTGCGCCGCAACGGTCCAAAAGGCCCTTCAGAAAGTGGATGGAGTTACGGGAGTGAATGTCGACTTGCCAAAGTCGGAGGTCCAGGTAGAAATGCACCATCATGTTGCCACAACAGCACTGCAGGCAGGACTTGCCTCATACCCGTCGTATCGGTTGAGCGAAGACGGATCGGTTGCGATGACAATGCCTACGCAAGGCATCGCCTGGAATGATACGCAAGTTTGGAACCGTGCTGCTTTCAATACACTGAACTGCCTGATCGGATGTTCGATCGGTGACTTCGCGATGATCATCTTCCTTCAGAAATTTTATCCTGGCACGTCGATGAGTGTACAAATGATATTGGCTGTGATCGCTGGCCTCGCGACGTCGGTGCTTTTTGAGAGCATCCTGCTTCGAACACGCGAAAAGTTTGCGTGGAGCGCTGCCTTTCACACCGCCCTCTCGATGTCGTTCATTTCGATGGTCGCGATGGAGGTTGTCATGAACTTCACTGATTTTATGATAACAGGCGGCAAAGCTGCTTTCGGGAACCCGATGTACTGGACGGCACTGCTGATCTCGATGCTCGCAGGATTCCTGGCACCGTTGCCTTACAACTACTATAAATTGAAAAAGTACAATCAGGCATGTCATTAGAGGTGCGAGGTGCGAGGTGCTGGGTGCGGGGATGATGCATGGCGCTGTATCCTTTCATCAGAACTTTCAGAACATCTACAATAACTATCGCAGGCATCGAGAGCAAATACAGCGGTCGGTTTAAAGGCTACACTCAATAAAATACCCGTGGTCCTCGAAGCCAACTATGGCTCAACACCTATTTCCCTGGAACTGTACGTGCGCGTGATTCCCAGCCATAATGAGGTAATTAAAATGGCCTAAACAGGCCAAAAAATATATTTTGGGGCTTTTCGTCTAGGGTTATATTGGTATCTTTAGAATTTTACAAGATGCTATTGCTGTCGATCCCGGATGTGTTTAGTCCCGAGGAGATTATCCGGTTTGGAGGAATCACGCTCCTCTTATTGATCGTTTTCTGCGAAACCGGCGTATTCTTCGGATTCTTCCTTCCCGGCGATTCGCTCCTGTTCACCGCAGGTCTTCTCACCAATCACCATATCATCGACATGCCCGTATGGGAACTGATCCTGCTGGTCAGCATCGCTGCGGTTGCCGGATCCACTGTCGGGTACATGAGCGGACGATGGGCGCATGGATATCTAAGCAAACGAAAAGAGAATTTCTTTTATAAGAAAGAATATATGGATATGACCCGCGCTCTTTATAGAAAATATGGAGCGATGGCATTCATCATCGGAAGATTTTTGCCAGTTGTAAGGACCTTTGTAACGATCATGTCGGGAATGGTGCGGATCGATTTCAAGATCTTTTTTATTTTCAACGTGATCGGCGTAGGTATTTGGGTGATCGTGATGGTGATGACCGGGTATATGCTCGGCAACGTGTTCCCGAATATTTTGGATTATCTGGAATATATCGTGATCGCGTTGATTGTTTTAACCGCGATTCCGATCATCTTACAATTCAGGAAACATAGACAAGAAAACAAAGCGAAGGCACAACACTGATCTATTTCCCATAGATCTCATTGAGCACTCCCGCCAATCTTATTCCCGCTGCCAACAACCTTTCTCTCACCAGCGGCATATTTTGATATGAATACTTATAACCAAGATTTCCGTTTCCAATATCATATACTTTCTTTCGATAGCTCATGGCTTCGTTAGCCCAATCGCGAACGCTTCCGCTCTGATATTTCTTTATGGTGATCTCATCGGGGTGACCGAGCGATTCTGCAAGCTCTGTATAGCTCAGCTTCGTTCCGTCGATCATATCCGAATCCCAGACACGATGAAGGTTCGAACTCCCGCCAAACCATTTCACCTGCACCTTGTTGCCGCCCTGGTCGTCGCAGCAACCTACATGAAGTGGCTGATGAATGTCGCCTATCAAATGAACTAAGAACTTCAGATCCTGGATCTCGGTGATGCGATCGAGTTTACCGGATTTTAATTCACTGATGAGTCGTTCAATGGTCATGATCACGTCGCCGTTCGGATTCTTTTTCGATTGTTCGTAGGACTGCCCCGTTTCGATGGTTACCCAATGAAAATCCGATACATAATCGTAAGTCGAATCCGATCTGATGTCGTCCATCCACGTGCTGGCCATCGCTATCGATTCTTGTCCGAGTAGCTTTTCGATCTTAGCCCTGGCCTTTTTATTCAGATAATTGTTTGCGATCATCCCCGTTACCCGGTGACCGGTGGCACCCCAACCGTATGACTGGCATACAAAAGCAACGATGAGAGCAGCTGTGAAAAAGCGACGCATACGATGTTATGTTTAGCGTTTCAAGATGCGAATAAATATATCCACACACATTATTACGGCATTATTATTATCTTAACATTGACCCCTCAATGCGATACGATTATATCATCTCTGGTGCTGGCTGTGCAGGTTTAAGCCTTCTTGTACGATTAATTGCGTCAGGGAAATTTGCCGGTAAGAAAGTCCTTGTTGCCGATCGAGATCTGAAAACGCGTAACGATCGCACGTGGTGTTTCTGGGAAAAGAACACGGGCCTGTTTGAAGACATCGTGTTCAGACAATGGTCGGACCTCTATTTTTTCGGAGAGCAATACGAGGATCTTCTAAGCATCGATCCATACCGCTACAAGATGATTCGCGGGAAAGATTTCTATGATCATTGTCTTAAGATCATCCAAGATCACCCGTCTATCGACTTAAAGGAAGGCAAGATCGAATCCATTCAAAGCATCGGAAAAGGTGCTGTTATCAGGATCGATGGCGTTCTTTATGAAGGTGACTATATTTTCAACAGCGTCTTGTTTGGCGACCTTCCCCATGTAAAAAAAGGAAGCCAGTATTACTTTTTAAAACAACATTTTAAGGGATGGGTGATCGAAACAGAGCATGATGTCTTCGATGCGACAAAAGCCACGCTCATGGACTTCAGGCCGTCGCAGGAACATGGCACCACTTTCACTTATGTCCTTCCTTTCACGACGAAGCATTCGTTGGTCGAGTACACGTTGTTCACACGAGATCTGTTGAAGCCCGAAGAATACGATGGGGCATTAAAGAAATATATTACCGACAACGTCACCCAGGGTCCTTATAAAGTTCTCGAGTCGGAGTTCGGTGTTATCCCCATGACGAACTTCCCATTCAAACCGTACGACGGGAACATCATCAACATCGGTACGGCGGGGGGACAAACAAAGCCATCCAGTGGTTATACGTTTCAATTCATTCAAAAGTATACCCAGAATATAGTCGACACACTTGTTGCTACCGGTAAGCCATTCGCAGCGACGGAGAACTCACCCGGAAGGTTTTCATTTTATGACTCGACGCTGTTGCAAGTGCTTGATCGCAAAAAGATCGAAGGCAAAAAATTATTTACCGATCTCTTTAGTCACGGAGATGTACAAACTGTCCTGAAATTTCTTGACAACGAGACCAGCTTTCGGGAGGATATCAATATTATGAGGCGGCTTCCGAAGGGAAAGTTTGCGATGGCAGCGCTTAGAGAGATTTTTAAAGTTTAAAGATTGGAGTAGGTTCTCTTCTAAACAGAGTTTTTATGAAGAGAATTAAGGCTTTTCTACGCCTGGTCTTCGGGTTTTCCAAAACCGAATCCAATGCATTCATGATCTTACTTCCGCTGATGCTTATAGTCATCGTATCGGAACCAGTTTACCAGACATATTTCATGTCCAATTATCCTGATGATCTTCAGGACCGTAAGTTGCTGGATAGTCTCACAGCCATCTGGAAAGTGCCCGAAGAAAAAAAGGAAAACAAGACACGTCGCACGTACAACTATGCTGACAGCAGCCAAAGAAAATTTTCATTTAAGCCCCATGCCAGGCCGAAAAAACAGTGGCAGAAATTTGATATCAATGTTGCCGACACTACACAGCTCAAAACCATTTATGGTATCGGACCTGTGATCGCCCGTCGCATCGTTTCCTATCGAACAAACCTTGGTGGATTTATCGCGTTCAATCAACTCTACGAGGTCTGGGGATTAGACTCCACAGTAGTCAACCGCCTGGCGGAAAAAACTGTCATTGCGACTGGTTTTACGCCCAACAAACTGGCAATTAATCGTTGTAGCGAACAAGAACTGACTCGTCATCCGTATTTACGAACTAAACTGGCCCGTGCCATCGTTAATTACCGGCTCCAGCACGGCAATTTTGTCTCAACCGACGACCTGAAGAAAATAAGTATCATCGAGGAAAAAATTTTTCTTCGGATCGAACCATACATTACCTTGGACTAACATTGGAAAAGGAAGCAACCAAAAACCTGCTTAGGAATTTCCTCCGAAGGCTCACGAACTTGTCGGGCCGCAACCGCTCATTGTTTCTGCCCAGGCTCTATGCCGAGCAGTTCATCGATGTGCATTCGTTCACCTTCTTAAAAAATCGCAGCTCGTTCTCTATTATCGAAAACCTGATCGCAGGAAAGGGCTCTTTGCTCTGTGCCGAAGTCGACAGTCGCATGGAGGCCAATAACGTAGCCAGCAAAAAATTGAAAGTGCTTCAAAGAACCGACCGGTTCTTATTCGAAGAACGTGGCTCACGCGATCTTTACATAGGCTGGCCATTCGTTCACGGTAAATTTCTGGATGGCACGCTGGTACGTTGTCCATTGTTGTATTTTCCTGCGGAGCTTAAGCTCGAGGAAGGACAGTGGAGCTTGCACTTAAGGTCCGACGTGGATCTGACTTTCAATAAGTCGTTCCTCCTCGCCTATTCATTCTACAATAAAGTACAGCCTAACGAAGCTCTGTTGGAAGAAGACTTCGCGGATTTCGATAAAGACAGTACGGTTTTCCGCACATCAGTTTATCAAATGCTCCAGAAAAACAACCTGGAGATCAACTTCAATCCCGACAACTTCCGCGACGAGCTTGTAGCATTCAAAGAATTCAAAAAAGACGAGTTCGAGAGCACTTACGGCGACGGTCAACTGAAGCTCATTCCCGAAGCCGTGCTCGGTATCTTTCCGCAAGCCGGCTCAACACTCGTTCCCGATTACCTCGACCTCATCGAAAACGAAAAGATCAACGACCTCGAAGACTTCTTCTATCAAAGAACACATCGCGTTAAAGACGAGGACGGAATATTCTTACAGGACGTGCGCGAAGAAAAAGTGTATTCAATATTCCCACTGGATGTCTGGCAGGAAAATGCGCTCAAAGGCGTTAAGCTCGGCCATTCATTAGTCGTGCAAGGCCCTCCCGGCACGGGCAAGTCGCAACTCATCTGCAATCTTATCAGCGATTTTATCGCAAACGAAAAACGTGTGCTGGTAGTTTGCCAGAAAAGAGTCGCCATCGATGTGGTCTATAATCGCCTAAAAGAAAAACGTATCGACGACTTCATCGGTCTCGTTCACGACTTTCGCGACGACCGCAAGACTCTTTATGAAAAAGCTTCGAAACAGATCGAACGTATCGAAGAATACAAGACCCGCAACAACAGTCTCAATACGATACAACTCGAGCGAACATTCTTTGAAGTGAGCCGCAAGATCGATGCGGTCTGCGAAGAGCTCGAGAACCTCAAGAGATTTTTGTTCGACGACTCCGACTGCGGGAAGTCGATCAAAGAAATGTATCTCAACTCCGACCTGTCGCAACCGAACATAGAGCTCAAACAAGACCTGTCTCATTTCAAGTGGACCGAAGCCGACCCATTCAGGAAAAAACTGAAATCATACTCGCGCTTCGCCCAAAAGTTCATGCAGGAAGACTATCCCTGGCGCGTGCGTAAATCGTTCTCCGATTTTACGATCAACGACCTGAAGTCATTACGGTCCGCCCTCTCGCAGATCCATCCATGGTTCGAAGGCATGCAGGCTTCGATGCAGAAGATCACCGGAAAGACGGTCGGCTGGGAAGAGTTCGAATTGTACGTCGAGAAAGATCATCTCATCGGTGAGACTATTGAAGCGCTCACACACGACAAAGTGTATGAGAATTTCCAATACATTATTCATGAACCCGAGGAAGAAACGAATTCACTCTGGCTCGCGAACATGGAGAAAATGATGACCGATTGCTTCGAGCTCGAAGGTCCCGAATTGACCGTTCCCACTGCAGAGCTCGGCAAGTTCCAGGCGGTTCTCGATCGCAGCATGAAGTCACGCCGTGGATTGATCGGCTTCATGCGCTGGCAGTTTTCGAAAGATAAAGTGCTCATCACACGGATACTCTTAGCCAACAGCCTCAAACCAAACGGCGATGGTTTCAGGATGCTTGAAAAAATGCTCGACCGTCGATTGAACCTCGAGCATAATCTCACCAAGCTACGCTCGAAAACATGGATCAAAGAACTTCCGCCTTGCAAGACCACCGATGATCTTACTGAATGGTTCAGCTACCAGCAAAATGCAACGCTCGCTAAATCCAACCTGCTTACGTTGCGCGGCATGAAGTCCCTTCTCGATCCACTTGAATATACCAGGGAGCAATACGTCGCCAAGCTTAAGCAGATACGAGAGCTGGTAGCGAGTTTTCCCATCCAGCGCGACAAGTGGAAACAATGGTTGTTGCCGGGCCAGATCAGGCAGGTTGCCGAGCATGCCAGCTGGGGAAAAGAGCTGGAGAAAGTTATTCTCGAAGACTTCGATGCCTTGTGCGACTTCGACCGCTTGTCGGAAGGCTTACTGCCTCACGAAAAGCTGATCATTAACAAACTTTACGATCTGCACGGACAGTGGGACGAATCAACATTCGATACTACGTTCCTGAATAGTCTCTGCCTCGCATGGATCGATCACATAGAATTGAAGCATCCCGAACTTAGGATCGTTTCTAATGGGCAGGTTGAAAAACTGGAGGAAGAGCTGCAGTCGCTCATCACCGAGAAAGAAACAATTGGTGCCGAAATACTTTTGATGCGTGCACGCGAACGCATGGTCGATAACCTTGAATTCAATCGACTGAACAATCGCGTTACATATCGCGACCTCGACCATCAGCTTTCGAAAAAGAAAAAGATCTGGCCGATCCGCAAAGTTGTTAGTGAATTTGAAGATGAGATCTTCCGGTTGTTGCCATGCTGGATGGCTTCGCCCGAGGCGGTGTCGTCCATTTTTCCAATGAAGGATCTGTTCGATGTTGTGATCTTTGACGAAGCATCACAGTGTTTTGCGGAGCGAGGCATCCCGGCATTGTATCGCGGCAAGCAGGTTGTGATCGCGGGAGATCACCAGCAGTTGCAGCCATCCGATCTCTACCAGGCACGATGGGAAGACGAAGAAGAAATGGAAGACAATCCTGATCTCGAAGCGCTTTCGCTGCTCGACCTGGGAAGAAGATACCTGCAGGAAGTTTCATTGAACGGTCACTATAGAAGTCACGTTCCCGAGCTCATCCAGTTTTCGAATCAACACTTCTATAAAGGAAAGCTTCGTGTGTTGCCTGATCGTTATAAGATCAACGACAGGCAGTCTGCTATCGAATACCTCAAGACCGATGGACGCTGGAAGGATAACACCAACCAGGAAGAGGCACAAAAAGTTGTGGAACTGGTCCGTTCACTCAGCACCGATCATCCTGGAAAGGAGATCGGAGTGATCACATTCAATGCTCTGCAACAGAACCTGATCCTCGATCTGCTCGACAACGCCGCACAGACATTCAACTGGAAAATTCCCGGGAGCCTGTTCGTGAAGAACATCGAGAACGTACAGGGCGACGAAAGAGACATCATCATTTTCTCGATCGGCTATGCCAAGGACGGTCGAGGTAAAGTAGCCACGAAATTCGGCAGCCTTAATCTCACCGGCGGTGAGAACAGGTTGAACGTAGCCATTACGCGCGCGAGAGAAAAGATAATTATCGTAACGAGCATCGAGCCGGAAGAGCTAAAAGTTGACGATGCGAAGAACAGAGGGCCGAAGCTGCTCCGTGAATACCTCGCATACGCGAAGGAGTCGGCGAACCGCAGGGGACCCGCTACCGTGTATGAGGTTGACCGGCACCCGGCTTCATGGTATCTCAAGCGCGTCGTTAAGAATGAGATACATTATAGCTTCTCTTTGGAAAGCAACGTTCCATTCTGCGATTTCATGGTTGGCCATAACGACCAATATTCGGCACTGTTGTTGACCGACGACGATCATTACTTCGAAAATCCCTCGGCTAAATCGGCACACGGTTTAATACCGCGCGCGTTGCAGCAAAAGAATTGGAAGTATAAGATGCTTTATAGCAGGAATCATTGGCTGAATCCTGAGAAGTTTTGGAATGAGATAAAGAAAATGGTCTGACAAAGCCGTCGTTTGGTGTGAACCATCCTATGGAACGTCATTGCCCAAGCGTAGCGAAGGGCAATCCCCCGGAAGCCAACGTGCAGATGCGCGGCAATGACTTTTCATTGAACTACTTTCTATAATCCAACGCAGGCTTCCTGTTACCCACCAAAGCATCGTACTTAAACCCTTGAGGACGTCGCTTATTCAACTCTTTCGTTGCCTCTTCAATAAGCTTTGGCTGTTCGAACAGATCAATTGCCGTTCCGGCAAGTGTCTTTGCAGCCACCATCATTCCCTTAGAACCTATAGACGTGCCGCCCGCTGCGACAGCCTGCCAGCTGTGAGCTGCTGTTCCGGGAACCCATGTTGCGGCGCTCAACCCGGCCGTAGGAACAACCCAGCTCACATCGCCAACGTCAGTACTGCCACCATCTTTATCGTCGAAGCCAAACGGTTCGATCACATTGGTCGACTCCAGTTTTGGGGGAACTGTTGTAAATGTCTTTTGGATTTTTTCTGCGAACTCCTTTTCATCGGCACTATAAGTATAGCCACCAACGAGACGAAGGTTGTTATCCATTGCCTTCGATAATGCTTCGTTTGAAAGAAGATTGTAGACGCCGCCGGTGATCTCGAACTCCATTTTTGTTTCGGTACCCAGTGCGGCACCTTCGGCTGCTTTCACAACACGATCCCAGATAGCAACTACCTGGTCGCGTTCCGGGTGACGTACGTAGTAATAAACTTCGGCGAAAGCCGGAACGACGTTCGGAGCTTCACCGCCGCGAGTGATAACATAGTGAATTCGCGTATCCTCGGGAACGTGCTCACGCATCATGTTCACCATGTTGTTCATTGCTTCGACAGCATCGAGTGCAGAACGGCCTCGATCGGGCGATGCAGCTGCGTGCGAAGCGATCCCGCGAAAGCGAAACTTACCTGACTTGTTAGCAAGTGAAGAGCCGAAGCTTGCTGAGTTAGCAGCACCGGGATGCCAATGAAGCACCACATCTACGTCGCTGAAGAGTCCTTCGCGAACCATGTAAACTTTTCCGGATCCGCCCTCTTCGGCAGGAGTTCCGTAGAGACGGATCGTTCCCGATTTTTTATTGGCGATCATCCAGTCTTTTACAGCAATGGCAGCTGCAGACGACGCAGTTCCGAAAAGGTGATGGCCACAGGCATGACCTGCCGGGCGACCCGGAACTTGTTTGATCTCTGGAACGGCATCTTGTGAGACACCGGGCAGTGCATCGAACTCACCGAGTATCGCGATCACAGGCTTGCCGCTTCCATAAGTTGCCACGAAGGCAGTTGGTATTCCCGCAACACCTTTCTCTACTTTGAAACCAGCTTGTGTCAACGTTTGCTGCAGCAATTCGGAACTTTTTACCTCCTGGTAGCCAACTTCCGCGAACTCCCAGATCTGGTGTGCGATATCTGAATACTGGGCGCCTTTGGAATCGATCGACTTGAAAACATCTTGTTTAGTTTTTTGCGCGAAGACAGTGCTGGCAACAAAAAGCAGCAGGTAAAGGGTGGCATTTTTCATAATTAACGTTATGTAAAACTTCTGTAGTACACAAGTTTTTTTGTGCTAGCTTACTATTCATTATCTACCCCTATGCTGAAATTCTTACTCATAACGGCTGTTGTGTGCATAAGCCTCCTGGCCAATGCGCAAGGAAAGATGGAGTCGTCGCCATTGGTAAAAGAAGGTGAAGGCCCATTCGCCCAAATGATCATTCGCGGCGCAACCCTCATCAACGGAACAGGCGCCCCTCCGATCGGCCCGGTCGACATTGTCGTAAAACAAAATCGGATCACAAATATTGTTAATGTCGGATATCCTGGTGTACCGATCAGCGACGTCGGTCGTCCCAAGCTCGACGCCGGCGGCAAAGAGATCGATGGAACCGGCATGTACGTAATGCCCGGCTTCGTAGACTCACATGGTCACATCGGTGGCGGACAAGCGCCCTTCGCCGAATATGTTTTCAAGTTATGGATGGCACACGGCATCACTACCATTCGCGATCCTGCAGCGGGTAACGGACTCGACTGGGTTCTCGAACACAAGAAGCTCAGCGCAGAAAACAAGATCACTGCTCCGAGAATAAAGGCATACACCGCATTCGGTTCAGGTGCAAAGGAACCTATCAGCACCCGCGAGCAAGCGATCGCATGGGTGAACGACAACAAGAACAAAGGCGCCGACGGCATCAAGTTCTTCGGAGCTTCACCCGACGTGATGGATGCTGCGCTAAGAGAAAATAAAAGACTGGGCCTTCGTTCGGCCTGTCATCATGCACAGATGGATGTTGCAAGATGGAACGTCGTAAAATCCGCCGAAGCCGGGTTGACTTCCATGGAACACTGGTACGGTTTACCTGAATCGATGTTCACCACCCAGACCATCCAAAACTTTCCTTTGAATTACAACTACAGCAACGAACAACATCGCTTCGAAAATGCGGGCAACTTGTGGAAGCAGGCGGCTCCGCCCTACTCCGAGAAATGGAACGAGGTAATGAACAAACTCCTCGCCCTTGACTTCACATTGGATCCCACGCTGAATATCTACGAAGCGAATCGCGACCTGCAAAGGGCTCGGCGCCAGGAGTATCATGAGACATACACGTTGCCACAACTGTGGGCTTTCTATCAACCCAATCGCGTGTCGCATGGATCGTATTGGTTCAATTGGGGTACTGAACAGGAAGTTGCATGGAAGGAGAACTACAGGCTGTGGATGACCTTCGTGAACGAATATAAAAATCGCGGTGGCCGTGTTACAGCGGGCTCCGACAATGGTTTCATCTTCCAGACGTACGGCTTCGGATACATCCGTGAACTGGAATTGCTTCGCGAGGCAGGATTTCATCCGCTGGAGGTTATTCGCTCCGCGACGCTCAACGGTGCACAACTCCTCGGTATGGAGAAAGAGATCGGTTCTGTAGAAGTCGGCAAGCTGGCAGACTTCGTGATCATCGATCAGAATCCTCTCGAAAATCTCCAGGTGTTATATGGAACAGGTGCTATAAGGCTCGATGAGAATAACAAAGCAGTTCGCGTTGGTGGTGTGAAGTATACTATCAAGGACGGCATCATATACGACGCCAGGAAACTACTCGAAGACGTGAAGAAGATCGTTGACCGTGAGAAAGAAAAGGCAGGATTTGTTTTAAAGCAACCAGGACAACAATGAGTGCGACATGCTATGTGCGACGGGCGACGGCTTTGATCGCCTTGTTTTGTGCCTTGATCACAACTGGTCAGGCTCAGACGGATAAACGCGAAGAAAATCTCGCTATTGCAAAGAAGAATTTCGAAGCAGATCCATCAGAGGAAAATTATATCTGGTATGGAAGACGCACCGGGTATCTCCTTCGCTTCGACGAAGCGCAGAAGATCTATACCGATGGACTTAAAAAATATCCGAACTCATACAGGCTGTTGAGACATCGCGGGCACCGGTACATCTCTATGCGTAAGTTCGACCTCGCCATTGCAGATCTCAGCAAAGCCGCGACACTCATGGCAGGCAAGCCGCTGGAAGTAGAACCCGATGGCGTTCCCAACAAGCTCAACAAGCCCTTGTCGACCACGCAATTCAATGTGTTCTATCATCTTGCCCTTGCATATTATCTAAAGGGAGACTTCGTGAAAGCCGAAGCGGTGTGGAGAAAATGCCTGGCCGTTTGCCAGAACGACGACTCCAGGGTTGCCGTGATCGACTGGCTCTACATGACCATGCGAAGACAGGGTAAACATGATGAAGCCAAAGCGCTGCTGGCCGACATCAACGATTCGATGGAGATCATTGAGAACGATTCGTATTACCAGCGACTCAAGATGTATAAGAGCGGCACGGCACTGCCGGAGCCAAAGACTCCGCTAGACATTGCCACACTCGGATACGGGGCAGGCAACTGGTATCTCTATAATGGAGACGTTGCAAAAGCTACAGAGACTTTCAAAAAAGTGGTTGCAGGAACAGAGACAGCTGCATTCGGATACATCGCTGCCGAAGCTGATCTTGCCAGGCTTCAAAGCAAAAAATAAAAAAGTAAGAGGTTATGGCCCGCGCGGTTTTGATCGGATTGCTTTTGCTGATTGAATGCAGTGTGTTTGCCGCAGAGCCGGATTCACTGGTATACTGGAACGAGCTGGAGTTCACCTCGCCATTTGAAAAAGAAGCATTCGATCTCTTCCTGAAAAAGAAAGACGAAGATTTTCTTCGGGTGTTCCTGGCCAACGATCCAACAGGCACCGACGACCTGCCAAAGTTCCAACGAAAAACGCAGTTGCTTCTCGATGAGATCCGTAGCTCCGGCAACCTCGAAAAGAAGAACTCGAAAAAGATCAAATACATATACGATCTCGTTCATAAAAAATTCTTCACCCAGTACGAGGCCAACAACACGTTCTACGAGATCATCCAGACCGGCAAATACAACTGCGTTACCGCTACCGCACTTTATGCATGGTTCTTCGAAAAGCTTGGGATCCCCTACATCATTAAGGAAGAGCCCACACACGTATACCTGGTAGCCTATCCCGATACCGACAACATCATGGTCGAGAGCACCACACCGCTCATGGGATTCTACGTATTCAATACAGACTTCAAGGCGAACTATGTTACCAACCTAAAACAGCAAAAGATCATCGGTCCCGACGAGATCACATCGACTACGGATGTCCTGTTCAATAAATACTATTTCGGTTCCGGCAGCATTTCGCTGACACAGCTGGTCGGCATTCACTATATGAATGATGGACTCTATCGCCGCGAACGCGAGGACCATGCCGGGGCCTACGAACAGTTCAAGAAAGCCTACTTCTACTATCCTGGAACACGTTGCGAGTTCCTTTTATTAAATCTCGTTTCGATGCGCATCGAGGATAACAGTGTCGATCCCCTCAAAAGGGCAACCCTTATCGGCATCGCTTCGCGGATGAAGAAAGCCGGTGTAACACCCGACATGATCGAAGGCGAATTTCAAAAGCTCACGCAAGAGGTACTCATAAAAAGGAACGATAAGGTCCTCTACAAAAAATGCTACGATGAAATCGTGAGCAACGTAAAAGACGAGTCCATACTCCGCGAAGTCGTATACCAGTACAACTACGAGAACGGACGCATTCTTTATAACATGGGTAATCACGCCAAGGCTCGCCCCTACCTCGTGGCCGCGCTTAAACAACAGCCTAACAACGCCGACCTCGGCTCGATCGTCGTTGCAAGCCTCACACAATCGTTCAGGAATGCCACGAACACAAAGTCGGTTCTCGATTCACTCGAACTCTATCGCCAAATGTTCCCCATTCTCAACGAGAACAACAATTTCAATTCGATCCTCGGAATGGCTTATGTCATTGCATTCGGCGACGCCTATGACGCGGGTAAGGTTGCTGAGGGCGACAAGTATCAGAAGCTTTTCGAAGATCTTTATCGCTCCGACAAAAACATCCAGATACTAAGTCCCGATGCTATCGGTCGTGCTTATTCGAATGCGTGCACGTATTATTTCAAGAAAGGACAGAAAACAAAAGCCAAACAGTACATTGAACAGGGGTTGGCTATCGTGCCCAATGATTTCCAGTTGAAGGCACGTCGTCAGATGATCAATCAATAACTTACTTGTTGTCTATCGCTACGTGGTATTTGTGCAAGGCAATCGCCGTGTTGCCCATCAGGGTCTCGTAAGCGGCAACGATATTCAACTCTTCCATAATGAAGGAACCGGGTGGCAACTGGTACGAGATCTCGGCGGTCTTCGTCGCTTCGTCGAGCAGCAGGTAATTGAGACGGTCGCTCAAACAACCGCTTGGTGTGAGTTTGCCTTCGTAAAACTTCACCGATCTCACGCGGTCGGACATAGAAATCTTTAACTTATAGATCCCCTGGGTGGCGATGTTATCCTGAACCTTGATCTCAATGGATGGATATTTTTTCTTGAGCGATTTATTTTCCAGGTATTCCCTCAGCTCGTTGCAGGGAAAATCGTTCTCGTAACGCTGCTCCGACATCAAATTCCCATTGCCCCTGTATTTCGTTTGAAGCCCGTTCATCCTATCATTCTTATACTCCGTAGTTTGTGCGAGCACAGTGCCACCGGTATAATATTTCTTCGACGTTCCCTCGCGCATGTTGTTGACATAAGGAAGCTCCAGTATCAGGGCACCATCGCGGTCGAATGTGCGGGCGATACCATTCTTTTTTCCGTCTTTATAAGTAACCTCGGATTTTGTCTTGCCATTGGCGTACCTGGAGCGAACGACGTTTTCGCCTGCAGAATCGACGGCAGTGCTGTCGTTCGTGGCTAAGGGGACCTTCTTGTTTCCAGGTCCACAACTAAGAAGCAAGAGTACGAAAGGGATGGTTCGTTTCATGCGAGACGTGAAAAGTACAAAAAGGTCATAAAAAAACCCTGAACCAAACGATCTTGATTCAGGGTTGATCTATTTAGTTGATCTATTTAGTGGCGTCGTCCGCCATGACCACCACCGGAACCACCACCGCCGGTGTGGCCCCCGGTATGTCCACCACCAGTGTGACCACCACTATGCCCGCCGCTGGGTGGCGAGAACGAACGATGCTGCTGAGGCACACTGTGCGTTTGAGCAGGCGTCGATTGTCTTTGCGGGACCTGGAAGCTATGGTTTTGTGGCGCCTGATATTGTTGGCGTTGCGGCGCAGTGTAAGCCCGGCCTCCGTTGCCACTATTACCACCATTGCTCCTGTCGAAGTTATGCGACATTTGATCATTGCTATGGCTCCTTTGCGATGTCCTGTTTCCATCGGAAGATCGATTTATATCGTTCGATCTCTGATATGAATCGCGGTTACGATTACTCCAGGTGTTGTCGGCAGGACGGGTAGTTCTTCCGCTCCTGTCGTTTGAATAGCTGCTTCGCTGGTCATTGGAATAACTGCTCCTGCTGGGGCTGCTATTGCTATAGCTGGTTCGTGTTCCACCATGTTGTTGATAGCGATTGCCGTGAGCGCCTCTCGCATAATCGCCACCACGATCATATCTGTATCCATGCGATGTATTCCTGAAGGAATTGATCTGCGTATTATAACGGTTGTGAACTACCACGGCTGTTGAACGATAAGGGCGATAGATCGCAGGTGCATATACGATGCGGTGCCTGAAACATACCGAATAGTATGGTCTGTACGGAGCCCAGAACGGGTTGTATACAGCCCACACAACAGGTCTCCATGGACGATACCAGCCGGGATAATAACCCCAGTACCAGGGGGAAGCCCAAACCGAATAGTATGGTCCGTAAACGTACTGCACAGAGGGCCATGCCCAAACGTTCACGATGGTTCGTGTTGTAGTCGTTCCAGCGTTGACCCGAACTTCCTCGGTTGGCTCGATAATGGTCTCTATACCGTAGATATCGGCGTCGCCAACGATCTGCAATACGGCTTTACCATTGCCACGTTTTTCCAGCTCGATCACGGCAATGTCCTGGCTTTCGTTAGCCGACACGACGGCACTCAGTGTGAATGTGTGCACATTGCCTTCGGTACGGTCGGTCACCCGGATGTAATCGATGTCGCCATCGCCGTTGAGGTCCAGGTTGTTGACCTTGGAATCGGGAGAGTTGAGCAGTTGTTCAAACTCTTGCGGTGAAGCGGATTTTTTGAACAACTCCAGCGCGCCTTCCAGGCTAAAATTGTCACCTGGAACTTCCTCCGCGTCGGACTGTGCCATAGACTGTGCGATAGCCATGTCTACCGGCAGACAAGCCAGCGTTCCCGCGAGGAGAAAAGCGACTGCAGAGAAAAGAGATTTAAACTGCGTTTTCATGATTCAAACGATTTATTAATTACTAATACGCATAGATCATCAAAGAGGAAGCCAAAACGAGGAATTGGCATAAATACCACGCGATGGCAAATCGAAACTGGCCAAACTAACCACGCGGGAAAGGGGATTTCTTAACTGTTGTTAAAAATGTGGCTTTTATCTCCAACCTTTGAACTGCGATCACGTGTCTAAGCCCACATGAAAACGCCCCTTTTCTTTCTTGCTTTCGCGGTCGTTCTTTTCTCATGCCACGATGACGCGGAAAAGCTTAGCAATGTTCCTGTGTCTGAAACAACGAAGACGATCTCCGGGTATGCGATCATTAAAGCACTACCCGCTTCGAATGGATGGGTGGTGTTGAAAGAAACATTGCAACCGCAATACAGGGTAACGCGACCGCTTCGCGAGATCGCCTGGCTGAACAGCAATTTCCAGGAAACATTTTCTTATAAGCCCGACACCATCTGGTCGCTCAATGACATCGTCGTTCATCCGTCGGGACAAGTAACATCGGTGAGTTCGCTCTTACATTTCAAAAAAGGTGAACCGATCGATATCCGTTTTAAGGTCATGCGATTCAAGACAGATGGATCCGTTGTAGAATACGAACTGACTTCGGTAGAACGACCGGTCCCCGAGTATCCATATTTTCCTTCATCGATCGATCGTGCGCGAATAGTGAATGTTGGTGAGGATGCTTACGTGATCGCCCGATGGTTGTACAACGATGTACAGGCCCATCATTTGAGCTTTCAGAACAATGAGTTCAAGACCGAGTGGAAGACGTTGATCGAGCCCGATCATTATATCGGATCCATTGGAATAATCGGTGGCGGTTACGACAACTTTCGCCAGGGCGATCGATACTTCTTTGTGTATGGTGATGTCGATAAGGAGGGCAATCTCTACATCGGTGTTCCAAGCACCGAAGAGTTGGTTCAAAATCATGATCTTCATTTCGGTGAAAATCTATATGCTGAAACCGATCCGGCTGTTTATGATTTTGGCGTGATGTTGTTGACGAAGCTGTCACCGAATGGACAAAGGACCTGGTCGAAGCTGCAGGGTAAGTCTACGAAGAAGAGGCTGTTGAGTGTTCGCGTCGGTGATGATGGAATTTATTCGGTTGGACGAGTAAAGACCGGTACCGAACCGAACTCGTGGGACGCCTGGGTATTGAAGTCGGACCTCACGACAGGCCTGGCGGTATACGAGAGTACGATCGATGTTCGCGATGGCGACATGTTTTGGGGACTTGATCCATTGCAAGGTGGTGGTGCGATAGCAGTTGGTACAACCGACTACACCCAGAACCCATCTGGCTTGAGCGTGAGCGACGCGCGGAAGGCCGCAGCATTTGTGCTGGATCCTCAGGGGAAAATTGTGACAGAGATCGAGCTGCCGCAGGGGCCGGCGGAACGTGGAAGCGAGGCGATGTTTGTAAAACTATTGGGCACCGGAGAGGTATTGTTTGCCGGAGCACACAATGCCCCAGGAACACACTCTGCAGTGTATTGCGACGGTTTTTTGGCGGTGAGAGCGCTTGCGAATTAAGAGGAGAGAATTTATTATTTTCGGTAAAAACAAACCTCACATGCAGCACCCCATCGACTACTATTACAACCTCATCGAGGAAGCCCTCGCGGAGTACAAATTCGACCCAAAGACTGCACGCGGTCCGCAGCCTGGACAGTGGAATCTGAAGTTCGGATCGGCTAGCATCTGGGCCGATGTGTTCCAATCGAAAGACGCACAGGGAAATCTCACGCAGTACGGCTACTTCCAGGTGCTCGCCCTTGTTTGCGACGTGCCTGTGAACAACCAGGCGCTCTTCACAAAAGAATTATTGGAGGTAAACCACTCACTGTATGGTGTTGGTTTCACGATCTATCGCGATAAGGCTTACATCAAGGCCATCCGAGAGCTGGAAGGTCTCGACAAATCAGAAGTTAAGGCTACGTTCGACCGCGTGAGCATTTACGCTAACGACTGGGACGACAAGCTGAAGCAGAAATATTTTGGTTTTTCAGACGGCGGCAGAGGTTGATCACTTCTTACTATGAAATCCCAGCGGTGCCCTTGTCGGCGCCGCTTCTTTTATCTCGAATTCCTTAACATCGTCGAAAATGATCGCGCTCATGATCTCGGGAGTGCGCTCTTCTTTTTTCATGCTTGCCAAACGAAGGTGTTGATTCTTGATACACTCACCAACAACCTGGCGAACAGAACGTGCATTACCGAAATGTTTATCGCGACCGGCGTGCAGGAAATTAAAATACTTTTTCAGATGATCCACCGATGCCGGATCGGGATTAACTCCCTCCTTGGTGAAGATCGATATCGCAATGGTGAACATCTGTTCGGGCGTATAATCTTCGAAGAAAAAATATTTGTCGAAACGTGAACGCAGTCCTGGGTTCGACTGTATGAACTCCTGCATGTTCTCGGTATAACCGGCTACGATCACACCGAATTTACCACGAAGATCTTCCATCCTTTTCAGGATCACTTGAATTGATTCGCCACCGAAATCGTGCTGTGCACCGCTTTCGTTCGCAAGCGAATAGGCTTCATCAATAAAAAGGATCCCACCCATTGCCTCGTTGATCTTGTCACCGGTTTTGATGGCCGTCTGACCTACGTAACCTGCAACGAGGGACTGACGATCGACCTCCACCAGATGTCCTTTCTCGAGAACACCGAGTCCTTTATAGATCTTTGCCAGGATGCGAGCGACCGTCGTTTTACCTGTGCCGGGATTGCCGGTGAACACGGTATGTAATGAGAACTTATTGAGAATATCTTTTCCCGATTCCTGGTAGAAGCGAACGAGCTTCACCATTTCATTGACTTCGGTCTTGATACCATCGAGCCCTGTGAGAGCATTGAGCTCTGCGAGACTTTCGAAGAGGATATCGTCGAGACTTTTATTCGAAGCCGAGGCTGTTGCCTGGGACCCTTGCTTCAAGAATGCGTCTGAATCGGTAATGATAGAGACACCACCTTCTTCCATAACTTCGCCAACCTTGAATGGAACGGTAGCGATGAGCGAGTCCATGAACACGACTTCCATCACATAGTTGTCGTCTTTCCATGTCCCGGCAGTATCGCTGCCCCACGCAGGATAGACGTAATAAAGCTGCCCTGCTGTGTTGGGTTGAATATACACGAGTCGTGAGCTCCTTCCTTTCGCCTGGCCGGCGTCGTTGGAGAAGCTGAAGATCACCTCGACATAATAATCGCTGTTGGTCTTGTTTTTGAAACAGAACTCGCCCCAAACATAACGGGTATCTTTCGAACTGAACTTGCTGAGATATTTTTTTGTGGGCTGCGATGAGCCTTGTCCGTCGCCTTCGAACATCTTGATCGACTCGATGTCGAAGAAAAGGTTCTCACCAGGCTTCGAAATACCGACGTCTTCGATGTAGAATTTTCCTTCCCCGATCCTGACACCGTCGATGTATGCTTCCCATGAATAATTTCCCTTTGTCCAGTACGCGCCGGGTGTGGGATTGCCCCACGAGTCGCGGATGTAGACGATGTTCTCGTCTTTAAGCACTTTGCGGGTTTGAGTAAGATTGCAGAGCTCGCGGCTGCTGCTTCCGTTCACAAAAAAACACTTCAGCGAGATCGAAGCTTCCCAATCTTCTTCGTCGAAAAGCTTATTAAAAAACGAAAGTTCCACGCGTAGGTGGGTGGTTTCGTATCGGTCGTAAACCTGCCTGTATTTCTTGGTGCCATCCGCCATCCATTCGTCGGATGAATGCACTTTTATTTCCCTGAATTTGTACTTGGCCGGCATCTGTTTC
Source organism: uncultured Ohtaekwangia sp. (assembly GCA_964490505.1). Classification (GTDB taxonomy): domain Bacteria; phylum Bacteroidota; class Bacteroidia; order Cytophagales; family Cyclobacteriaceae; genus ELB16-189. The sequence continues at coordinate 203,630 of CAZBCP010000014.1, forward strand.
GGACCCGTTCCATCCGACCTGTTATCATTGTTTGGACCCATATTGAGGGGGATTGGAAAGGTAAATTAAATACGCGGCCGCCAGAAAGCAAAGCCCGTTTGATGAGCAAAAAAATAATACTCTAAAAGCCTATTTTTAAAATATGAAAGCTCTCATTTTGGTATTCCAACTGACTTCTACGTATTTCTTCGGACAAAAACCGCCTGACCTTGAATCTCAAATTTTTGCGCCCGGGATCGTGTCGATCGACAGCATCGCTGAATTTGGGTCCACCTTCTCCAGGGACAATAAAGAATTCTTTTTTGCGATAGAGCGCAAGAACGGAAAAGCAGAAACGCACTATAGAATGGCTCTCCAATTGGGTTGGTCCGATCCCATTCCCCTTCTCGTGCATGATGTCTACAGCTACAATGACCCGATGCTCTCACCGGATCAAAAACGACTATACTTTATTTCCGATCAGCCACTAAATGGAACAGGTCCAAAGAAAGATTTCGATATATGGTACATCGAGCGTGAGAAAAAAGGAAAATGGTCGAAGCCGATCAATGCCGGACCGGCGATCAATTCTGATAAGAATGAATACTATGTTTCATTCGCAGCGAATGGAACTATGTATTTTTCGTCGGGAAGAAATACAACTACCGAACATCCAAAGGATTACGACATCTATGCCGCCAAAGCAACAAAGGATGGATTTCAAAAAGCCGAAAAGCTCGGACCTTCGATCAACACCGGGCATTACGAAGGCGATGTGTTTGTTGCTCCCGATGAATCGTACTTAATTTTTACTGCCGACCGCTCTTACGACACCTTCGGCGCTGGAGACCTTTTCATCTCGTTCAAAAAAAATGGATCGTGGACAGAAGCAAAAAACATGGGACCTAAGGTGAACGGCCCTCGCTTCGACTACTGCCCTTTCGTTACCAGCGACGGAAAATATCTGTTTTATACTCGTGCCGAAGAGATCCGCTGGATCGATGCACAAATAATCGATACCCTTAAATAATATGCCACAGGAATTCATCGAGATACGCGGAGCTCGTGAGAACAACCTGAAAGACGTCTCACTGTCCATCCCCAAAAGAAAGATCACCATTTTCACCGGCGTCTCCGGCTCCGGGAAATCATCGATCGTATTCGACACCATTGCTACCGAAGCACAACGGCTGTTGAATGAAAACTTCAGCATGTTCGTCAGGAATTTCCTTCCAAAATATCCACAACCCGATGCAGACTCCATCGATAACCTCAGCATGGCCGTTGTTGTCGACCAAAAAAGATTGGGTGGCGGATCGCATTCAACAGTCGGAACGATAACCGACATCTTTACTTTATTGAGGCTGCTGTTCTCCCGGGTAGGCAAGCCATACATCGGTAATTATAATCTCTTCTCCTTCAACGATCCGCAGGGTATGTGTCCCGAATGCAATGGCATGGGACGCAAAGTCGGCCTCGACATCAGCAAAGCACTCGACACGTCTCTTTCAATAAAACAGGGAGCCATCTTATTACCCGAATACCAGGTCGATACCTGGGGCTGGAACATTGCCATGCAGTCGGGCCTCAATGTGAACAAGAAAGTAAAGGATTTCACAAAAGCGGAAATGGATTCGCTGCTCTACAGTGAGCCTCGCAAAGTGAAGTCGAAAGTCGGCGGAAAAGAGATCAACTTCACATTCGAAGGCATCGCGAACAAATTTTATCAACGTTACATCGTTCGTGACGTGAAGACGATGTCGGAGCGGACACAAAAACAGATCGAACCGTTTATATCGATGGGTCCTTGCCCGCTGTGCAAGGGCGCCCGCCTTAGCCAGGCAACATTGAAGTGCAAGATCGACGGCTATAACATTGCAGATCTGTCGGCCATGGAGATCAGCGAGCTCATCGGTGTCATTAAAAAGATCAAGGACGCGAAGTCTGAATCCATCATTCAAACTTTAACACAACGACTTCAATATCTCGTCGACATTGGACTGGAATACCTGAGTCTCAATCGCGAGACGAACTCATTGTCGGCTGGCGAATCGCAGCGCATCAAGATGGTAAAGCACCTGACGGGGAGTCTGGTCGATGTGATGTACATCTTCGATGAACCCAGTGTTGGTCTTCACCCGAGGGATGTACATCGAATGAACGAGCTTTTGGTGAAACTGAGAGACAAAGGGAACACGGTGCTTGTTGTGGAACACGATCCGGATGTGATCAAGGGGGCCGACTATGTTGTTGATGTCGGTCCGAATGCAGGCGGTGGAGGAGGAAAGATCGTTTACGAAGGAGATTTCGCCGGGCTACTCAAATCGAACACGCTTACCGGCAAGCACATGACAAGGGCGGTGCCGATCAAAGAGAATGTAAGGAAATCGAAAGGGAAGATCTCAATCAGCAAAGCAAAACTGAACAACCTTCAGAACGTGAGCGTCAATATACCGATGGGTGTGTTGACGGTAGTCACAGGCGTTGCAGGCTCCGGAAAAAGCTCGTTGATCAATCACGTCTTCACAGAACAACACCCGGAAGCGATCGTCATCGATCAATCGGCCGTCGGAGCCAACTCTCGATCGAACCCGGCAACATACACCGGCGTGCTCGATGATGTGAGAAAAGTGTTCGCCACAACAAATAAAGTTAGTCCATCACTTTTCAGTTTTAATTCAGCCGGGGCCTGCCCTAATTGCCAGGGACTAGGCGTAACGTATACCGATCTCGCCTTCCTCGACGAGGTAAAGCTGCCCTGCGAAGTTTGTGGCGGCAAGCGATTCAAAGACGAGGTCCTTACCTACAAATACAATGGAAAGTCGATCAGCGACGTCCTCGAAATGACCGCCGAACAGGCCCTTGCCCATTTCAAAGACATAAAAGAGATTGCGCCCAAACTGCAGGCCATGAACGACGTGGGGCTGACCTACCTCACCCTCGGTCAGCCCCTGAGCACACTGTCGGGCGGCGAATGCCAACGGATCAAGCTGGCGACCGAATTGCACAAAAAAGGCAGCATTTACGTCATGGACGAGCCCACGACTGGCTTACATATGTCGGATATTGGTAACTTGCTGGCCCTGCTCGATAACCTGGTGGATTCCGGGAACACGGTGATCGTGATCGAGCACAATATAGACGTCATCAAGAACGCCGATTGGATCATAGATATGGGTCCGGAAGGCGGGAACAAGGGTGGCAAGGTGGTGTTCGAAGGAGCGCCACTGGATTTGATAAAAGCAAAAGGATCGCTGACTGGCGAGTATTTAAAGAAACATCAAAACTGATTTAATTGAAACTGTGAAACTTCAAACTATGAGATCCGCATATTTTCTTATGGCGCTTATCTGCGCAATCTTTTTTCAATGTACAGGACAGTCGAAAGGTTCCGGCGGAGCCACCGGCAACCTTAAAACAAGCGCCGACTCCGTGGGTTATGCACTGGGCGTTAACCTTGGTGAGTTCCTGAAAGCAAACGGCGTTACCAGCCTCCCCGACAACATCAATACCGACATGATGGTGAGGGCCATCAAAGAAACGACCAGCAGCCAGAAAACTTTATTGACACGCGAACAGTGCGGAGCAGCATTGAATCATTTCGTAATGGTGAAGAAAACGGAGTCGATCTCAAAGAATAAAGTCGAAGGTCAAAAGTTCCTCGAAGAGAACAAGAAGAAAGCCGGCGTTGTAACATTACCCAGCGGACTTCAATACCAAATTATCAAAGAAGGAACAGGTCCCAAGCCTACACCTGCAGACCAGGTACAGGTTCATTACCACGGTACCCTCCTCGACGGCACGGTGTTCGACAGCTCGGTTGACAGGGGCGACCCGATCACGCATTCGGCAAGTGGATTCATCTCTGGTTGGAACGAAGCATTGCAGTTGATGCCCACCGGTTCTAAGTGGAAGCTGTTCATTCCATCCGATCTTGCTTACGGCGACCAGGGCGCAGGCGCACAAATTCCTCCCGGCAGCACATTGATCTTCGAAGTGGAATTGTTGAAGGTCAATCCTTAGGTGGTTGTGGGTTGTGGGTTGTGGGCTATGTGTTGTGGGGCGAGGGTCGTTAGTTAGCAGCTATAAGCTATTAGTGGGGCCGGCGGTGATTTCCGTCGGCTTCGTTTTTTATAGATGTATTGACTTAATAATTTCCTTATATGAACAGGAGAAAATTCATCCAGAGCAGTTCGCTCGTTGCAGCGAGTAGCCTCTTTTTACAACGAGATCTCTTCGCTCAAGCTGATTCATCATCACAGATCATGGGCGTACTCGGTCCGATAAAACCGGGTAACCTTGGTGTAACGCTTATGCACGAACATGTAATGGCCGACTTCATCGGTGCGGCCGAACATGGACCTCATCGTTACAACGTTGATGAAGTTGTTGCGAAAGCGCTTCCGTACCTGCTCGAGATAAAGAAATTGGGTTGTAACACATTTGTTGATTGCACTCCGGTGTACCTCGGTCGCGATGCACGAGTGCTCAAGAAACTTGCTGAAGCGAGTGGAATTGATATCCTCACGACCACTGGCTACTACGGCGCTCTTGAAGAAAAATTCCTTCCTGCCCATGCATATACAGAGACCGCTGAGCAATTGACGGCCCGTTGGGTGAAAGAATGGAAGAATGGTATCGACGACACCGGTGTTCGTCCAGGTATTATTAAGACTTCGGTAGATGGTGGTCCCCTGCGACCCGTGTATAAAAAAGTATTGACTGCAGTTGCCGCCGCACACTTACAAACGGGTTTGACTATCTCAGTTCACACAGGCAATGGAGTTGCTGCAATGGAGTGGATGGACCTGTTCCAGAAAAATGGCGTACATCCTAGTGCCTTGCGTTGGGTTCATGCACAACAGGAGCCTGATAAGCAGCTGCACTTGCGCGCTGCGAAGATGGGCTTCTGGCTGGAGTTCGATGGCATCGATGCTGCAGATCAATCCAATATAGATCAGCATGTTGCTTTCGTGAAGCACATGAAAGACAACGGTTATTTGAAACAAACATTGATCTCCCAGGATGCCGGCTGGTATCGAGTGGGCGAACCCAATGGAGGTGAGTTCCGCGGATTTGCTGGACTCTTCACGAAGTTCGTCCCGGCATTGACGGCTGCGGGCTTTTCGAAGGCCGATGTTGATCAGTTGTTGATTCAGAACCCGAAGGAGAGTCTTGCTATCAGAGTGCGGAAAGCCTGACGTACTTCTCGATGTTGAGACGGCTGATACCTGCGCTTTCAACTTCTTCTTTCCCTTCCTGGATCAGCGTATCGTTTTTGATTGTGACTTTGAAAGAAAAGTCGTGTCCCTCCCACTGACGATCGCTGCAGTATTCGAGGTGTTCGGTGTATGTGTCGCTGACGAGATCATATTTACCTCCACCGCTGCTGTACGTCGCTGCGGTAGAATCTTTTCCACCATTAACATCATGAAGCAAAAAAGAAAAGTGTGTGTCGTTGATGATCTTAATGAATGAAAGATCCTTTGTATAGTCGGTAACGGTGGTGTCGCCTTTTTCAATAAGCGTTCCGGAGATGAGTTTCCACGTACCGATGATCGGTTTCGTGGTTGTTTCTTTAACGGATGCTGTGCATGACGCAAGCAACATGACGAATGGGAGTATTCTCTTGATCATTGAGAAAGATAGAGAAATGTTTTTTGCTAATTTTAAGTATGAATCGTAGAAATTTTATTGTCAGTGGCCTGGCTTTGTCTGCACTCCCTTCATTCGCATTTATGGATAAGAAATATAAGATGGGCCTTCAGCTATTCACCATTCGTGGCCCGATGAAAGAAGATCCCAAGGGAACATTAAAGAAAGTGAGCGCACTCGGTTATCAGGATACGGAAACATACGGCTTCGATCCTGACAAGATAAGTTACTATGGTTTCCCGGCTGCCGACTTCAAGAAGATCCTCGAAGACAATCAGCTCACAACGACAAGCGGTCACTACGACTTCGCGAAATATTTCAATAGCAGCGACGATGAACTTCGACGTTACGTCGATCAATGTATCAAAGGAGCGCATGCTACCGGGTCGCCCTACATCACCTGGCCCTGGCTCGATGAGAACTCACGAACGATCGAAAGTTTTAAAAAGCTCACGGGCAAACTGAATTGGATGGGCGAACAGATCAAGAAGGCAGGACTCACACTCGCGTATCATAATCACAACTTCGAATTCATCGATCACGATGGACAGAACGGCTACGAGATCGTCATGAACGAAACCGATCCGGATCTCGTGAAACTGCAGATCGATCTCTATTGGGCCATGCATTCTTCGAAACTAACACCGCACGAGTTGTTCCTCAAACAGCCAGGTCGCTTTGTGATGTGGCACATCAAAGACATGGACAAGAAAACCCGCGACTACACCGAGATGGGCAACGGATCGATCGACTACACGAAGATACTACCGGATACCCAACTGGCGGGCATGAAATACTACTACATCGAACAAGGTGGCAACTTTGCGAAAGATCCCATGCAAAGCATCACCGACAGTGCCGCGTTCTTCAAGCAGAACCTCGAGAAGTACCTGAAGTAATTTCCTGTACTTGAGTAAGAATTTCATATATTAGGTAAAACCCAACCCCACCTGATTTTATGAAACCCCAAAAAGCCCACGCAGGCGTTGCAATGGCATTTTGCATCGCCGCAATGTCGTGCACGCCCACTGCGCGCACTGAAGACCGCAATCGCGATCTTCTTCTGAAAGCCAACGATGAGATCCTGACAAAAGGAAACCTGCAATATGCCGATGAAGCATTTGCGGCTGATTACGCATCTCCGGGATACGACCTCAAAGGCCCGGCACTGATCAACAGTTTTGTTAATCAATTAAAACAAGGTTTCCCCGATCTGAAAATTACTGTAGACCAAATTGTTGCCGAAGGCAATATGGTCTCGTGGAGACGTACCCATACCGGCACACATACCGGCGATTTTATGGGTTATAAGGCAACCGGAAAGGTCATCACGTGGACGGAATTTAATTTGACTCAATTCGCAGAAGACGGCAAGATACTCCAGGAATGGGGTGCGGGCGATCTCGAGACAGCACTACAACGTGCCAACGGCATAGAAGGAACATACGAATTCCTTCCACCACTGAAAGGCCAGGCATCTATGCGCAATGGAAGGTTCAACTTTGTGTTCGGTTCTGCCGATGGCAAACAGCCGCTTAAGGGACAGGCCGGAACCTACGTGGTAAAAGATGATATTGTAACCAACACCTACACGTACTCAACAGATCCAAAAGAAGTCGGACAATCATTTTCATGGAAAGTGAAATCGTGGTCGGGCGATACTGCTACATACACAATTATGAACGACAAAGGCGAGCCGTTGAGAGAAGGAAGGTCGCTGAGGATCAACTACTAGTCAGACCTTATTTTAAACGTAAACCGAGGCCGATAAAATCGTTCAGGGCTGAATCGATGTGGTGATCGAATTGGTATCGAAAGTAGCCATACAATATAACGTGGGCTGACAGATCGTATTCGCTATCGATCTGAACGAACGGGCTCTTTGGCAGGTACGGATTAAATGTATCGTAAGCTCCATAAACGGCGCTCGCAAACCATTCTTTCCTTATAAAATATCGCAGGCTGACCCTGTAAGTGGGGAATATCTTTTTGTCGCCACTAAAAGATGGGGTTGCATCTTTGAGCCCGTTTCGTTGGAACGATGCGACACCTCCTGCACCTACGAGCAAGGCGAACCGCTGCGACAACGGAAAACGTGACTCGGCGATCGCTATATAGTTGCTTTTCGAATACGTCACCGGCGACTTAACTATGTTATCCGATAGTCTTGCAATAAATCTTATGCGTTCCCAAAATGATCTTGACTGAAGCTCAATTTTGTAATGATAATATGCATCGAATGCATCAGTGGTTTCGCCATGCCGGAGCCCAAGCTCGATCTTTAACAATTTGTTCACCCTGAAATTGGGAACGACATTTTGATCGAATCGAAAGTTACCGTGGGAATCGCGGATCGTTCGAGTATAAAGAAGCCACTCGGTTTGGGCGAAACAACCGAACGCGACAATCAGGCAACCGGGTAGTAAAATAGCTTTCAGCATCAGCGGCCGCTAATTACAGAAAAAATCGAATCAAAAGGCAGGACATTACTACAGCGGTCGCCGGGATCGATTGTATTACTCCGACTTCAAGATAGTTGCAGGATTGATTGAAGCTGCGCGTATGGCATAGAAGCTTATCGATCCCATCGTGATCACCAACGTGATGATCGCCGACAGAATGAAGTTGATCCAGCTCATGCCAGCCTGGTAGGCAAACGAGTCCATCCATTTGTCCATAACGAAATAGCTTGCCGGGAAAGCAATGACCACTCCTATTGCAACGAGCTTGACAAAGTCACTGTAGAACAATGTTATGATCGTTGATAATGAAGCACCGACAACTTTTCGGATGCCGATCTCTTTCGCGCGCTGCTCGGTTGTGTAGGCGGCGAGGCCGAATAACCCAACACATGATATCACAAGGCAGGCGATCGAGAACAAAGTAAAGATCTGTCCGCGTTTCTCGTCGGCGGCATACTGACGTTCGAAAGCCTGATCGAGAAAATTATAGGAGAATGGTTTACCATTAGTCGTTTCACGCCACGTAGCTTCAATGAAATCGATCGTACCACGGATATCGGCTGGCTTTAATTTGATGTTCAAAAAATAGTTGGGGCCACTACGAAGTAATGCGAGCGGCGCTATAGGGCTATGCAACGAACTCTGGTGAAAATCTTTTACGACACCGACAACGGTATAGAATCTGTCCTTTGTCTCTGGATTGCCATCGTCGGTGTAAAGTCGTTTGCCGATCGGGTCCGTCCATTTCATGCTACGGGCCATCTCTTCGTTGATGAGCGCTGCTGTCGAGTCGCCTGCAAAATCCCTGGAAAAACCGCGCCCTGAAGCAATCTTGAACCCCATCGTTTGAACAAAATCATAGTCAACCGTATAATAGAAAATTCCCTGGGGCTCAGGGCCGTTGTCCTTATCGATGTTCATAATGCTGTAGTTGATGCCCTTGCCTGGCATCGACGATGAAGAAGCGACATCTATGATCTGTGAATGTTGCTTGAGCTTCTGATAGAGTATCGATTCACTGGCCATCGTAGCGGAGTCGGCAAGCTCGAGGTGCATCACCTGGTCGCGATTGAACCCGAGATCGCGATCGCGCATGAAGGTGAGCTGATCGTAGACGACAGAAGTGCAGATGATCATCGCGATTGAGATCGCAAATTGCACCGACACAAGCGTCTTACGAAGCCTCGCATTGGCAGCTCCGCGGGAAATACTCCCTTTTAGTACAAGGGCTGGGTTGAAACTTGAGAGATATAATGCCGGGTATGCTCCGCCTGCCAGGCCAATAAAGATCACCAATGCAAATATTGCAGCGAGAACCCGCGGCTGCGCGAGAAACATCATGCCGATCGACTTGCCGGCGAGGTCGTTAAAATACGGAAGCAATGTAAACGTTACTATCAAACTTAAGATCAGCGACACGATCGTGAGCATCATCGATTCGGCCATGAACTGCATCATGATATTGGCTTTGGTGGAACCGATCGATTTCCTGATGCCGATCTCCTTCGCCCTGCGCGATGCTCGCGCGGTAGCGAGGTTGATGTAGTTGATGCATACTATGACTACAACAAACAAGGCGACCGACATGAAGATATAAACGTATTCCATCGCATCGCCACCCTCGGTATCATAGCCCGACTTCAAATGGAGATCGTTGAGCGAGTGGAGCCAGTAACTGATCTTCACACCGGTACTCTTAAAGATAGGCTCCACTTTCTCGGCCGTGATCTGTGCCAACGCCTTGTCGACATCTGCTGGAACGCTGCCGTCGGCGATGAGTACGTAGGTGTCGGGATACCAGCCCTCCCATGTAAAGGATCCTAATGGGAATGATTTGATCGATAACAATGCATCGAACTCGATCGACGAGTTTCCGGGCACATCTTTCGCAACACCGGTTACCGTATAAGCTTTTTTCCTGGTGACGAATATCTTACCGAGAGCGTCGACTGTGCCAAAATATTTTTGCGCCGTCGTTTCGGTGACCACGGCGGTCCATGGTTCTCTCAAAGCTGAAGCGGCATCGCCACGGATCAACGGGAACGTGAAAACTTCGAACACCGATGGATCCGCAAAATAAAATTTCTCCTCGTAGAACTTCAGGTTGCGATCCGGTACTTCGAACAGCTCGCGACCCACACCAATAAAACGAACTGCATCTTCGACAGCCGTATACTTACTTAAAAGTTCATCGGCCATTGGTACCTGTGTACTCGGAAAGTAGTTTTCTGAGCCGCCTTCTGAGATAGTTGTGACGATGCGATGGATCCGATCGCGCTTCACATGAAAAGTGTCGTAACCGGTTTCGTCCATCAGATAAAGGCCAATGAACAACGTACAGGTTATGCCTAGCGTGAGGCCTAGTAAATGCAGCAGCGTGTATGACCGGTTCTGCAAAAGATTTCTGAATGATACGAGAAGGATGTTGCGGATCATAGTGTCTTACTTTTGAATGTACTCGATTCGATTAAAGATATACTTCAACGTACTTACCATGCTTCCCCTCGTCGACAGTCATCAACGCCGCCACGTAGTTTGTGACCGTTCCCGGATCACTAACATCAACCAGGTGCCTCGTAAGGACCGAGGAGAGAATCGCCCACTATCGGACGTTCGTCCGGCGCTTCGAAGGTCAGTTCAGTTACATTACTCTCTGGCTACGGACACGAAGCCACAGTAACCTCCAACGAAACAAAAGTTGTCTTTCGTATCAGGTGAGGGGTTACTAAAGGTAGCTTTTTTTTATTTTTATACAGCACCCTCTATCTCTTATCGTGAAAACCGGCCTGCTGATAACATTCGTACTTACGCTCGCAACGGTCGCTCGCGGACAAGAGCTGGTAATCAACCATAAGAAGATCGACAGTCTGAAAATCGTGGTTTCGCAGAGTACCGGCGGAACAAAGGCCAGGTCACTCACCGAGCTTGCGATCTACATGCTCAATAAGGATATCGACTCATCCAAAGTATTCTTCGAACAAGCTTATAAGATCGCAGAAGACGCCGGTGATGATACCCTGAGGGCGGGCGTTACGGCGAGGTATGGCGTTAAGGCTATCGACCTCGGTGAGCGGGATTATCTTCGCCATTACCTTACGCTGATCCGCGACAGCGACTCGTTCCTTCGCTTACCGTTGTTGTACCAGGCAAGGATCTACAATGTGTTCTACGACCTGCATTACTGGTCGTATAGCGATTACGATAGCTGTGTTTACTATGCGATCAAATGGATAGAAGCATCACCCGATTCCATCTGGCGTGCCTATGGATATCTCGAGCTCGGTGCCGCCTACAATGAGGTCGGCAACAATCTAAAAGGGCTTGAAGCCCTCAACACAGCATTGGCAATGGTGCCTGCTAATAATTCCGACCTCGACATGGTGTCCAGCCTCTACAACAACTTTGGAATGTTGTATTCCGACGAACGTGAGTATAAAAAAGCTGCCGAATATTTTGAAAAGGCTATCGAATATGGAAAATCATCGAAGGTTCCCGCAGGAACATTACCGATGCTCAACAACCTCGGTGTGCTTTATATGTGGATGGGTAACTACGAGAAGTCACTGGAATATTTCAAGACGACTGCAGCCCTGCTTCCTGCCTACGATCAGCCGTGGGCTACCGCCAACAATCTTCAGAACCAGGGCAATGTTCTAACCTTGATGGGCAAGCCAAAAGAAGGTCTTGTAAAGTATGAGCAGTCGATGGCGCTTTTCGAGAAGCTCCAGGAAGCTCACAAGATCGCTTCACTGCATCGGCTGAAGGCTGAGGCATATCGCTTGCTCGGCGACTATCGAAAGGCCGAACAGGAGGCATTGCTTTGCCTGAAATGGGATCAGGACGAAGGCAGCGGCGAGCTCGTAAAAGAAAGCTACCAGGAACTTTACAAGATCTACGGAGCCACGCACCAGTACGATAAAGCGTTCGATTACCAAAGCAAATATCTTGCGATCGTCGACAGCCTCAACAGCGCAGAACGAAAAGTACAGTTCGGGCTGCTCGAAAAGAACTTCGAGCTGGAACAACAGGAAACTATTCGTGAGAAGCTCGAAAATGAGAACCAGATACACCTCGCCAGGGCCGAAACGGATCGCGTTACACGAATTGCATTGATCGTTGGTTCGATCGCTTTGGCGATAGGAGTCGTGATCGCCGTGATGGCATATCGCAGAAGCCGGTTGAAGAGCGAGATGATCGAGGGACAGGCACAGCAGCTTCGCGAAGCGGCAAAGACCAAAGCCAGATTTTTTGTCAACGTTTCCCATGAGCTTCGAACACCCGTCACGCTTCTCAATGGCATGCTGGAGCTCATGAAAGACAATCCAAAGCAGAATGGCTCCGACGAAAAGATGGAGATCGCCCTTGGCAACAGCCGCAAGCTGCAAAGTATGCTCAACGATGTACTCGATCTCTCGCGAGTTGAAGAGGGCAAGTGGTCATTGAACATCAAACGCAAGGCACTCCTCCCCTTGCTCAATAGAATAGTGTTTGCGTTCGAATCCCTACTGGTCAACAAAAACATTAAGCTGCAATATGACGCTTCGTCGCTTGAAGGTCTCGAGATCGATATCGACGAGGATAAGTTTGAGAAGATCATCAATAACCTGATGTACAATGCCGTGAAGTTCAATCGCGAGACCGGTTGGATCAAAGTAATGGCAAGCAGAACGGAGACAACAGTTGTTTTACAGGTGTCGGATTCAGGGATCGGTATCCCGGAAACCGAGCTGCCATATATATTCGATCGTTACTACCAGAGCGCGGCTACGGATAAGCTGCATTCGCAAGGTATCGGCATCGGGCTGTCGCTCGTTCGGGAGTTCACGGTACTCCATGGCGGTGACGTAACCGTGACGAGTCGGGTAAACGAAGGATCATGCTTTACTGTACAGATCCCGATCAACACTTCGGCACCAAAGAACGAGCCCGAACAAAATATGGACGCGATCGATGTCTCGTTCGACAACTTCGCTCACAAACCAAAGATCCTGATTGTTGAAGACAACGACGAGATGCGTTATTACCTGAAAGAAATTTTAGGTGGACAAGTAACGACAGCCGAGGCTGTCAACGGTCTCGAGGCCATTGAATGGCTGAAGTCGCACAAACCGGATCTTATCATCTCCGATGTGATGATGCCGGAGATGAACGGCTACGAATTTCTTTCCTTCCTTAAAAGTTCTCCCGCTTATCGCGGAATGCCCGTAGTTATGCTGACGGCAAGAGCTTCGGAAGAAGATACGTTGCAAGGGTTGAGCCTCGGCGTGGACGACTACATTATTAAGCCATTCAGTGCGAAAGAACTGAAGATCAGGATCCACAATCTTTTGGTGAACCAGGAGATCCGGCGAGAGTGGAGTCAAAAGGCCCCCGAGCCGGATGACGTTGGAGCAGCAGCGACGCCTACCGAGAATGAAATGTTCGTTGAGAAGGTGAGGATGTTCGTAGAAGAGAATGCTTCGAATGCGAACCTCGGAGTTGGAGATCTCGGGGAGTACCTGGCGATGAGTGAACGACAAGTCTATCGTAGGGCAGCAACGCTTACCGGCATGACACCGGGACAACTCATTAAAGAGATCCGCCTTCGCATCGCTTACAAGTTGTTGCTTGAGCGAAAAGTGACGAAGGTAGCAGACCTCGCACAACGCGTTGGCTTCGAGAACAGCTCTTACTTCTCGCGCCAGTTCCTTGAACGATACGGTAAAAGGCCCGCAGATCTGATCGACTAAGAGACAACATGTCATCGCGTCCCTGGCTATGAAATGTGGCAGGCACTACGGCCGTGACGCGATCCCGTGTATCTAAGCCGGTCCCGCGGTCCCTTGAACAGCGAACGCTTTTCATGGCCATGCGCGGGATGACATGCTTCGAATTAAATCCAGCAATGACATCAACGGTCGCTTAGTTGAGCGTTCCCTGGTATCGCGGAATATTCACAAACAACACGCCGGTGAGTATGATGGCGAGGGCGGCAAGCTGGGCGATCGAAATGTGCTCGTTTGCAAACAACCATCCGAGTAGAGTAGCAACGAGGGGGTTCACGTATGCATACGTGCTTACGATGGCTGGCGGTTGCACGCTGATCAGCCACTGGAATGCGAGGAACGTTATCAACGAGCTTACGAGGCCGAGATAGATCACTGAGTAGACGGCCGATGGCAATACGGTATCGATCGAGAACCTGGCGAGATCACCGGAAAAATAACTTAGAAAAAGACAAACGACACCGGCAGTTAATAGCTGGATGGCCGTACTCACATATACTGTGATGTTCGAAGGTCTGTATTTCAGGTACAGCAGGCCGGCAACCCAAAGAAAACTTCCGCTGATCATGGCGATTATCGCGATCGTCTGCGTGAACTCGTCGCCTGTGCCTACCCTTCCGTGTTTGAACGACATGAGGATGATCACGCCGACAAGGCTTAATAGCAATCCACCAACGATCCACTTACTGGAGAAATAAAATTTCCATTGAGGCTTGTCCAGCAAAATGAACCAGAATGGAGTGGTGATGATCGACGATGCAAGGCTCGATGAAATGAATTGCTGTGCCCACACGACAAACACGATCCCACCAATAAAAATGACAATGCCACACAGCGCGTGCTTGCGGACGTCGGCCAACGTTGGCGGCGCTTGCCTCGTAACAACGCAATAGATCGCAAGCGCGGAGCCCGCAATAAGTAGGCGGAGAGCAGAAAACAGGAAGGGCGGAAAGCTTTGAAGGCCCAATTGAACTCCGAAGAACGTTGAGCCCCAGATAATATAGACGGCTGCGAAAGCGAGGACAAGTTTCAGGCGGTACGACAAGCGATAGATATTTACCGGAAGTTATTAATTTACGTGTAATGGACGCCGAATTTATCAAGTATCGCGACTTCTTCGAAAAGGAAACAGCCAACGACCTGATCGCCCTGCTTCGGGAAAACAATGTCGAATACAAGATCGAAGAGTATCGCGACAGCATAGCGTTCACCAACCGGCAGAACCTGCTGGGCAACGTCACTACGGTTAAGATCAAACAGGAAGACTTTCCAAGAGTTGATGAACTGATCGCTGCCCAGGCGAAAGTACAGCTCGCCGATGTTGCGAGCGATCACTACCTCTACAGTTTTACAAACGAAGAGTTGCTCGACGTTCTTGGCAAACCCGACGAATGGAGCGCGATCGACTACCAGCTTTCGAAAAATATTTTAATCACACGCGGCATCCGTGTCGACGATGAGATGCTGAATAAGCTTAAGAATGAACGATTAAAAGCATTGGCACAACCGGAGATCGCACAAACGTGGTGGGTATGGTTTGGTTATGCGATAGCGATAGTTGGAGTATTGATAGGACCATTCTTCGGGGGAATGATCGGAATTTTCATTGGATGGCACCTGACTACATACAAGAAGGTGCTTCCGAATGGAGAGAGAATTTATGGTTATCGTCCGCAAGACCGGGTTCATGGCCGGCTGATCCTGACCATTGCATCGATAATGTTTATTGTGGCGACTTACCTCCGGCTACGAGCTCTATAAAAGCCTCACTGAATTTCAGAAGTCCTTCTTTGGTTCCCGTGTCGGTGACCTCGCCTTCAGGGCTCACTTTTCCTTTCACACCTTGTATCAGCAACATTGCATTATCGTCGACCTTTGCCCCGACTGTCTTCATGATCATGATCAATTCGTCGTGAGCTTTTTGTCCGTGGGCCGAAGCTGTGATGATCCCGGTTGGTTTATCGGTAAAGATCACGGTGGCTACGCACCACTCGATGGCGTTCTTGAGTCCGCTTGGGATGCTGAAGATATATTCCGGCGTGCAGATGATGACACCGGCCGAATGTTCGATGCGGCTACGAAGATCTTTGATTGCCTGGGGCGGATTGCCGGCCGACAACTGCGGGTCGAAATGCGGAAGCGATTTGAGATCGTTAAATATGGTGATCTCGAAGCTTTCTTTCATGAGGCCCTTGATATGATCGATGATCCGTTCGTTCGATGAGCCAGCGCTGGCGCTTCCGTTGATCACAAAGATTTTATTGCCGGGCATAAGAGTGTAAGAGACTTATCTTTTTACCCAGCGGATCGTCTTCGTGCTCTTCTCTACTGTGATCTTCAACAAGTAAACACCCGCCGAAAACTCACGGACATCGTAGACCAGTTGATCTCCCGCCCGCGACGGCACTATGCTGATCCGTTTCCCATTCGATGCATACATCGTACTCTCGAACGACAATGCGGTTGTTTTATAATAGATATAAGAATCAGCGGGATTGGGATAAAAACCAGCCACAACTTCATCGATATCTCCCGAAATAATGACGTTAAAGGGAGCCGATGGCTCACTCTGGCATCCATCAACTGAAAGGGCAATAACAAAATACGAACCGGTCTCAGTTGCCTGGTAAGTCTGCGTGTCGGCATTTTCTATTGGAGAGCCATCCTTCAACCACAAGTAGCCCGATGCGGCAGACGATGTCAGCGTTACTGACCCAGCGGCGGCAACTCCAGATAATGTTGGCTGGCCCGGAACCTCAGGTCCTTCTGCAATCGCAACTTCAGTCGGCTCCGAAACACAGTCGATTGAACGACGAATGACAACTTCGTAATTGCCGGGTGCCAGATCTTCGGCGTAATTAAGTCCCTGGAACGTCTCCCCGTTGTCGAAGCTATAGGTATCGCCCTCTTTCTGGATCGCGACAATAATGGAGCCCGACTCGGTACAAGTTGGATCGATTGCTTCGGCCTCGGGCTTGTCGGGAGCCGTTGGTTGAGGGTCGATCGTTACTGCAACTGCATCCGAATTACATCCGTCGGAATTCTGAATGATAACATGATACTCGCCTGGCAAAAGGTTCGACTTCACATTATCCGATTGAAATGTATCGCCGTTGTCGAAACTATAAACGTCGTGACCATCCTGTGTTTCAATGGCGATCGAACCGGTTTCAACAAGACAAGTAGGCTGCGTTGTTTCGGGATCTGGAGTGGCGGGTTTGCCTTCGAGGGTAACAGTGGCCATGGTTTTGCACGACTCATTCGCATTCGACACAACGAGTGAATAGATGCCACGTGTATCGGCTTCGATCGATTGACCGTACGAAAAGCCCTCGGGAGTAGACCATTGATAGCTAAACCCGTTCTTGTTTGCGTTTAGCTCGATCACATCATCGCAAGTAGTAATCGTACCTATTTGGGTAATTGATGCGGTGTTGTTGCGAAGGATAACCAGCATACCAGCAAGGTATTGGGAAGTTACGATATCGAGAGCCCCGTCGTCGTCGATATCCGACGCAGCGAAACCAATAGTAGCTCCTGTAGCAAATTGCACAGGTGCGTTAAAAGTGCCGTCGCCATTGCCAGTGTAGATCGCAACAGAATTACGAACAGCGCCCCCAAGAACCATGTCGGTTTTATTGTCACCGTCAAGGTCACCGAAGGCTGCTAACTCTGCAGGTATATTTGGCTCGATGGCAGCTCTATTAGAAAATCCTGTGCCTGTATTAATTAAGATCGTGATAACGTAGCCGGGCCAGGACAATGCATTTGTCGAGACGAGATCTGCCTTTCCATCGCTATTGAGATCAGGCGCGTATGTGTGGGATCCAAGTACTACTTCGGATTCCATGTTCACTAACGAACCGAATGTTCCGTTGCCGTTGCCGGGGCGTAGAGCTACGTTATTATTACCGTCTGCGATGGCAGCGATATCTATCTTATCGTCATTATTGAAATCGCCGGTAAGCACAGCGGATGCTGACAGTCCCATATCGATGTCAGTCTTTGTGAATCCACCGGCCCCGTCGCCTATCATAACTGCGACAAAGTTTGTTGATTTCACGGCGCCAACGAGATCGCGTTTGCCATCTCCATTAAAGTCAGCGCCGTCCAGCGTTATAACATTGTTGTCAAACGTAGGGCCATTAGAAAAACTACCGCCTCCATTTCCATAGAACAAAAGCACTTTATTATTCAGATAATCAATGGTGGCGAGATCTTTTTTACTGTCGCCATTGTAATCCCCGACTATTAAGGGACCAGATCCCACATCGACATTTTCCGATTTCGTTGCAATGAATTTTCCATTAGTGTTCTGGATCATCGCGATGAGGCGCTTATCGGAAACTGACGATGAGATCACATCGCGACGACCATCGTTATTAATGTCGTCAACGACCATTGATACCTGCTCGTCATTGACGAAGTATCCTTCCGGTGTCGTGAAACTTTCTCCGTTGTTATACAATACCGTTATACCCCCTATTTCCGGGTCGAAGTCCGGAAATATAAGATCGGTATGCTCGTCAGCATCCATATCTGTGGCTACAATCTCTCGCGGCGACCCACCTGCATAAAGGCCGATCGGATCATCGAACGAGGTCGTGCTCGTCGCATAAAACACTTTGACTGAATAAAACTGGTTTAACTGAACGATATCGATAAGCTCGTCGCCATTAAGATCATGCGCAACGAATTTACCGTCGCCCATCGAAGGGATATCAAACTGGTTTGGAAATCCACCAGATCCGTTCCCCAACAATATTTTGCCTGCAAGAGGAAGAATGAGGTCCTCATGATGGTCGCCGTTAAAATCGGCGCTTACCACATTGTAGTCTTCTGTTGATATTATCTCATGATCCGTAAGCTCTCCCGAAATCTTTCCTTCAAAAATATGCAGCGTGGTGCCGTCACTCAAGGCAATATCATCGACGTCGTCACCAGTGAGGTCCAAACTTAAAACATTGGCGGTGAAACCGTCTAAAATCTCAACCGCATCGCCAAAATCACCCGAAGCGCTTCCAAACATCACAGCGATCGAACTTTCAAGTACACCCAGAAGATCGGTATTACCATCACCATTAAAATCACCAGTCTTTAACATATTGGGCTTGACGAAATCATCATAGTCGCCACCAGCCTCGAACTGGCCGGTACCATCGCCGAAAAAGATCTTAAGGGGAGCTTCGAATAAACCGACGGCGAGGTCATATTTGCTATCGTTGTTGAAATCTCCGGACACAACGACGAGGGGCTCTGTTACCTGCGCAATAATCTCCGGAGCTTCGAAACTCCTGTCGCCCTGTCCGATCAATATTGAGATGTTGTTACTCCAACGGTTAGCCACAACAATATCTGGTGTACCGTCGAGGTTAAAGTCGTTAATGGTAAGAGAAGTCGCGCCCTTTCCCGTTCTGATCAAGTTATCGCTTGCCGAAGTAAAGCACACCGAAGATTGGGCACGCAGGTTGTTGGCGAAAAATGCGGAAACAACTACAAGTAGTACGAGTAACGAATAACGCTTCATAAGTGCCAGCACGGAGGTTTTCGGACTATCAATGTAGCAAAAAATGGTAGCTTAGTAATTAAAGACGTAACCCTGGCTCATGAGAGAAAAAGGCATTACCCGCAAGCGATTTGCGATCACCAAAAACAAGAAAAAGTCGTTCCGGTTCGAATATTATGGCCCTACAGGGAAACTGATCACTAACAAAAAAGTTATTGATCGCTGCAACAAGCTCGTGCTTCCGCCAGCCTGGGAGGACGTGTGGATCTCTGTCGACCCCGACGCCCACCTCCAGGCCACCGGCAAGGACCTGAAAGGCCGCCTCCAATACAAGTACCACGCAAACTGGACGCAGGCACAGTCGGAAAAGAAATTCGAGGGCATGTGCGCTTTCGCTAAAATGCTGCCAACCATCCGCCGGACAGTCGACAACGACCTGAAACTGGAAGGCATGCCGAAGAACAAGATCGCAGCGTTGATCGTGAAACTGATCGATCTCTACCACTTCCGCGTCGGCAACGATGAGTATGCGAAGAAGAACAGGTCGTATGGGCTTACGACGCTAAAGAAGGGTCACGTTTCCTTCGATCGTTCCAGGTCTGCCGAAGGTCAGATCGATGCCATCTTTGAATTCGTCGGCAAGTCGGGAAAGCTGTGGAAGCGACGCATCTGGGAAGATGACCTTGCATTATTGATCGCCGACTCGGGAGCGATCGGCAAACAAGGCAACAACGTAGACCTCTTCAAATATGAAGATGGCAATGGATCGGTGTACGATATCAAGTCGCATCATGTGAACGAATATCTCGACAGCATCACGCCTCGTGGCGAAAAAGTAACAGCTAAAGATTTCCGGACGTGGGCAGCAACATGGAAGACTGCATCGCGGTTGGCGAAGCAACACGATCCCGACACCCAAACAGGGAGGAAAAAAGTTGCCGTTGAAGTAGTGAAGACGGTAGCTTCCGATCTCGGCAACACACCGGCAGTATGTCGGTCGTCATACATTCATCCCGCGATATTGTCGGATTGGCAGGAAGGAAAATTCAGGAACAACTGGAATAAGGCTACGAAGAGCCGAAAGATGATGGCCTTGTCGAAAGAAGAAACGGCGACGTTGGCTTACATCAGTTGATCAGCCGGTCACTTTGCAAACTTCGATCGCTCCCACGCGTGATTCAGGGCCTCTCCCTTCTCTTCATCGGTATAAATGATGTTTATGGTGAGTTGTCGTTTGTCGAACAGCCTTGAATACATATCCAGATGCATCACCATCTTATTTGGATAAACGATCTTCGTGCTGAATTTTTGAAAATCCAGTCCATCGATGATAGCAACTGAGCGAGTGGTATCGACCTCTGCGCCGGGCATCTGAGAAACGAATGTTTCGTAAACGATGTCTTCGACCATTTTGTTGGACTCAATAAAATCACCGTCGATCGCCTCATCAAAAGGCTGATAATTCGCTTCAATATTATTCGTTTCATCACTGCGGTACATGAATATCGTCTTTGCCTGGTTGTCGACCTCCATGCCGGTAGCATCTTCGACAGCATCGAGGCCTTTGTTTTGTACGCGTGACTGCTCCTGGGCGTCAACAAAATCAAAGCCCGCCGGTATTTTTATCGTCCACTTGAAGTCGTCGTTCACGATAACCTTTTCGGGATTGCTTTGTTTGCCGGAGCATGCGGCGGTCGCAACAACGAGAAGGGTAAGGCAGATCCTGTTCATAGTAAAAGAAAGGTAGCGGATTTCATTCAATAAAACTTTCCCATTTTTGTTGAATGGAATATTTGGCTCCTATTGGCGGCGGGCTTGGATTGGTTGCCTTTGGTTTGCTGATCATAGCATTGTTCAGACAAAGTACAGAGCAGAGCTTCGCTGCATTCTTCTTATGGGCAATGCTCGATGTAATTGCCACGGTAACAACTATCATACAACACGGTAATTATTGGTTGGCGCTTTCGAATGCTATAGGGTCTACCATCATCACGTTATTACTCGTAAAAAAGAAACAAGTATCCTGGTCATGGGTCGAGAGCATGACGGCATTCCTGGTTGTTGTTTGTCTTGTGATCTGGTACACTGCCGGCGAACGCGCGGGTATTATCGCGAGTAGCCTTGCCGTGGTGATTGCCAGTATCCCGCAGATGGTCGACACTTACAAAAAACCCGAGGCCACGCCCACGTTCGTGTATGTTACATTCCTTGTTGCCAACATCCTCTCTGTTATGGGCGGCACCTCATGGACGATCGAAGAAAGGTTCTATCAGTGTTGTGGAGTTTTTTTGTGCACAGTTATTGTACTGTTCTCCCTGAAAAGCAGCAACACACCCCAATAAAGCCTCATCCAATGAGAAATCTCCTAACCCTGGCGTTCCTTTTTGGTTCGCTAACGTCCGCCTTCGCACAACTTCCCGCAATGCAAGACTGGTTCATACCCGTTGGCGCATGGAACGGTTCCCCAGAAATATATGTGCGTGAATTCGGTACGGGCCCCGACACCGTCATCATGCTACATGGCGGATGGGGTGCCGAGCACGAAGGACTGATCGATGCCGTAAGAGGGCTCGCCAAACAATATCATTTCATATTTTACGATCAGCGCGGATCGTTGCGATCTCCCTTTCCTGATTCTCTGATCAGCTACGATGCTCACATCAACGATCTTGAGCTGGTGCGAAAGACATTGAGGCTAAACAAGATCAAACTGGTCGGACATTCGATGGGTGGATTCCTGGCGGCGTCTTATGCTGCAAAATATCCCGATCGTATCAAGACACTGGTCCTTCTCGCACCAGCCAATCTGAAGATCCCGCTGCCCGATGATGACAGGGAAATCGCAAAAGTCCAGGTAGAGAAGTTCAATAAATTTTACAACCGCCCCGAAGCCGATGCGGAGATCAATAAATACAAACTTAAAAGACCTGAGAGTGAGCTATCGGCACAAGAGCTCAATGCAAGCTTCAGGATCAACTTCGCGCGCCGTATGCTTTATGATATCACGAAGTGGCCGTCGCTCAACGGCGGACGGGCGATGTTCAAGGGAAATGTATACGGCATTACCGAGAGCACTTATCCAAAAGAAGGCTGGGATCTAATCTCGAAGCTCGAAGGAAAATCGTTCACCATTAAGATCATCACGGGTGATCATGATTTCATCGACTACGAGAATGTGATCGTTAAGAAATGGATCGCCGGCAAGAAAGATTACACGTTCACACCGATACCCAAAGCGGGACACATGTTGTGGATCGATCAACCCGACCTTGTGACGAAGGAAATAGGAAAAGCGTTGAGCTCGAAGTAACTACTTTTTCTTCCTCTTCTCCAATATTTTATTGATCACTGTTCGTGCGTTTTCATTCTTTGGATCTAACTGCAACGATTTCTCGTAGTTGGTGATCGCATTGAGCGTGTCGCCTTTATTTAACAACAGCTCGCCCATGCTGTCGTATACATTTCCGCTTTCCGGATGGGCATCGATGTTCATTTGAAAATAACGTTGGGCCAGCTCGAGGTTCTTCTGCTGCATCGCATTGTATCCAAAGCGGTTGATAATTCCTTCAGGAGCCGACATACGATACTGGGCGAAATTCTTTTGCAGCGCATCCGGGTCGGCACCGAACTTATCGTAGGACGGATTGAAATCCTTGAATATAAATCGCAACCCGTCGTACTCCGAAATAAGCGGAACCGATCCATGCGAGTCGTCGCCATAGTATTCGTAAGCCCAACGGATGCCGGAAGTATTGGAAGATGATTCAAGAACCTTTATATATTCTTTAATAGCACCGAAATGATCGTTTGTGCTCTCGCCGGGAGCAAGTGTATTCGCCTGGCCTATGAATAAATATTTATTATCAAGCTTCTGAGTGCTAAAAATAGAATCGGCCTTTTTGAGGAGAAGGGCGCTGTCCCACCACAAGCTGGGATCGATCGAGATATAGGCATCGAAAGCCTCGGGCATCGTATATAATGCATTGATCGCGGTGATGCCACCGAACGAATGTCCCACAAGTACGCGATAAGGATTTGTAGGATATTCCGCCTCGATACGAGGCATCAGCTCGTCTTTGATGAACTTCAGAAAATTTGCGTTTCCTCCGCTTGTTGTCGAGTATTCGACCTCAACGTGCGTTGGGGTGAGATCACGTGTACGATCAGTATTCGGTATAGCCACAACGATCATCTCCGGAACAACAAAGGTGCCGTTCACACCTGTGCCAAGTATCTGGATAAGCCCGCTAACTGAATGAAAGTGTGCGTCGCCATCGAGCAGGTAGAGGACAGGAAATTTCTTACCGGAGCCAACAGTGTACGGAGGAACATACACAGAAAATTGCCGGTCTTCGTTCAGGATATTCGAATGAATAACATCTTTCTTCCCGATGTAAATAAAGTCATCGTTGCGATTGTTCGACGGCCTTTTACATGAGAATGTCACGATTGAGATCATCGTCAGCATTAAGATACTCCTGTTCATATCAATAAAATTTTTCAGTTTCGTCGATCAGGGCTTTCATTAGATCAACTGCTTTCCTGTGTTTCAAGATTGGCGCGATCTGTCCTCCCCAAAATAAAACCATTTCATATTTCTTTTGCTCAAGGGCTGCCTTCCGGATGGCGGACATAAAAGTCGTTTGCAACGGGAATGGCAAAATGTTGCGCTCCGCACCTGTCGTTTCTTTCGCGAGGTTCGTTGCAATACCGCGCCCCAATCGTCCTGTGAAGGCGCGTGAAAGCATCGTTGCATGTGTGCGATCACTAAACAAAGCATCTTTATGTTCCTTGAGCGCACCCGATTCGTCGCATGCAAGAAAAGCTGTTCCTATCTGTACTGCATCGGCACCCAGCTTGAGAGCTGCCGCAATGCCGCGGCCACTAGCGATGCCGCCAGCTGCTATGACCGGTAGTTTTGTCTTCTCCTTAATGAGCTGCACCAGAACGAACGTACCCGTTGTTGATCGCTCCGCCGGTTCAAGGAACGACGGCCGGTGACCCCCTCCTTCGAATCCCGAAGCGACGATCATATCGACACCCGCATCCTCCAAAGCAATCGCCTCGGGAAGTGTTGTAGCGGCACCGACCAGTTTTATATTCCTCTTACGACATTCATCGAGTATATCGTTTGAGGGAATGCCGAACATGAAACTGAAGACTTTCGGTTTTGTATCAAGAACAACCTGGACCTGATCTTCGAAGCGCGACTTGAAAACCGGCGGCTTGGGCGGAGCCTCGATGCCCAGCTCGTCGAAATATGGTTTGAATTGCCTCCTTACACTTTCGTATTGCTGATCGCTAACAGTCCCGTTGATCGCGTCGGTATCGGAAACCCAGAGATTGATATTATATGAATGAGCTGTCGAAGCATTGATCTTTTTATCGAGGTCATAGATCTCTTGTGCCGACAATGTATAAGCTCCCAGTCCGCCAAGTCCACCCATGTTCGACACCAGGGCCGTGAGTTCTACCGTAGACAATCCACCACCGAATGGTCCGAGCAAGATCGGGTATTTAATATCGAGGGCTTTCGTGATGCGGGTTTCGTGCCACATAGAGGATGCAAGACAATAAAAGTAATAATGAAATTCCGCAATTTTACCGGCCTGTAAATTGCATGCCCGACTATCGATGAAAATCCTGTTCTCGATTCTCTTTTCGCTCACGTCCGCGATGCTTCACGCCCAGGCTGTGAAGAAAGATTCCGTGGTCTATTCGGTGCACGCAAGCTCTACAGGGTCTTTCAGCAAGACCAACGATTTGAATTCATTCATGCTGAATAATGTTCTGAAGCTCGGGCTCACGAAGGGCCGGTTCTCCATGCAAAACTCCGACGGCTGGATCTACGGGGAACAGTCGGGCGTAAAGATCAACAACGACTATACGGCGGTGATCGAGGGCGACTGGCTGAAGAATGTACACAAGCTTTACTTCTGGGGGATCGGGACTTTCGACAAGAGTTATTCGCTGAAAGTGAATTATCGATCCCAGGTCGGCTTTGGTCCCGGTTACACTATCGTCAGAAACAATAAAATATCGGTTATCGTTAGCGACGGCATAATGTACGAGAAGGGCGACCTGGTTGATGCAGAGCTCGGTCAGCTGACTTACAGCACGTGGCGAAATTCATTTCGATTGAAATACCATTGGCTGATCGGCGAGATGGTTTCGTTCGACGGCACCGGGTTCGTTCAGCCATCGCTCTCGCATAAGAACGATAATATCATTCGTTATACGACCACGTTATCGATCAAGCTTAAAAAATGGCTGAGCCTCACTTCATCGCTTACGTATAATAAGCTCACACGAACGGAGAGGGAGAACCTGGTATTTACTTACGGTATAGCGGTGAATTATAACTAGTTTTCTGTTATCTGCTCATCGAAATCATCATAATTCTTCATGATGATCTGCTTGTATTCCGATTGGAGCCTCTTATAAAGGCCTTCTTCTTTGAGATACCCGGTGATCTTCACAAGATCTTTGCTGGACTCACGATTGGACACGGGTGGTGTGGTACAACTTACGTTCATACCAGCGCGCTGCATGCCATAAACCTCATTGGTGAAGGCATTTGTATTGTCAGCCTGGCCGCAGACTTCGAATGTCCGCCGGGAATCGTCTTTGATCACTTGCCAGGTTTTCGAATACATAGGTGGTATTGCGATGGCAAATTATAAAATAATCCTCAGTAAATTGTTGAATGCAATATCGCATCGCGTTAATACTACTGTTCGCTACAACATTGTCATTCGGACAGTCGAAACCTGTTACAATGTTTTTTCCCGGCGAATGGGAAGGCGCGATGGATTCGGTGGATAAACGCGACGATCATTTTGGGATTTATCTCAGCGACGCTCAATCTTGTAGGGTCACGAGTTTTCAAGTGAAGGACACACTGGTCGACGATCCAGGGATCGGTTTAATGAGACAATTGGTGAGCTCTTCGCCTTTGCCATACTTTATTGTATCGGGTATTAAAAATCTGAAACACAATACGATCATCAAAGGCCGAGCCCTCGACTACAGCGATCGGCTGATATTACCAGATAAAGCTATCACTTACAGTCTTGGCAACAAGAAGTATACAATACTTACTACGGGAACTTACGTAACATTGAAGGGCGAGGATTTTCCGTCGGTGACCGGTTACAAAATAATCTTGCGGATGGTTGAGGGACAGAAAAAGGCAGAGCAAGTTTTGTACGATGTGGATCTCTTGCACGCGTGGCCAGGTACGGGCTTCGAGGGAGGATTTGCGGTGAGGTGGGTCGGAGACCTCGACGGCGACAACGAGATTGATATTATTCACAGTGCATCAAACGACTATCGAACCTGGACGGTGCATTTACTGCTGTCGTCCACAAAAAAGGATAAGCTTGTTGGCGAAGCTTGTAGATATTCGTTCGGGGCACCGAATTAGTTGCGATTGACTGGTCGGTCTTTCTTCTTCATCGGGAATTCAAATCCCATTCGCACACTGAGACGATTTACGTAAGGGCTGCGCTTCATCGGATCGTAGATATTGTAAAGCAACTGGACGTTGCCCCTCACATTCTTCGAGATCTCCACAGCAGGAGGCGCATTGGACAACAAGAAATCTATTTGAAGGGCAGGGGTATCATTTTAGATGATATTTTACCTCCAGTATGCGAAAGGACTCCGTTCTTAACTTCACACACATGATAATTTACCAGTAAAAGATATGTATCTCCCGGATTTATTGGCAACCAATCAAGTGAAATCTTATACCGTTGCCCGGTTTCAGAATTTGCTTTCAGTAAAAGGTTACCTTTTTTTTTAGTTTTCTTCGATCGCCCAAGATCCGTCTTCCCTGGTTCCTTAATGTACTGGCGAAACTGGACGGCTGCTCCACGATGAATACTAAGGGTAGCATTTTTTTCGGTCACTTGAATTACAGAAAAACACGCCACGCAAGAATCCTCGTCGGCAGGGGAACATGATTCAAGTCTGTTTGTCACAAGCAAATCATACTCGCCTGGATTTACATACCGTATGTTGACCTCAATTGTCTTATTTTTTTTACTGATAAGGGTAATTGGCGAATCAAGCTTTATTGTTGGCTGCGAAATGGCCTGGAAGGATAACAACACCGATAGTACACCCAAGACCATGTTTTTCATACCCAGTTGTGTTTTATGTTCTAAAGCCTTATAGCGAAGTTTGGATGCAGGTTCGGCCCCGGCAAGCAGCCCACTTGTTTGTCCTTCAATAACTACTTCATTATCATCCACACACTGCGATCGAATCTATCAAGCAATGTCCCCATGTGCTGTTGAACTTTGGTGAACTCCTCAGACCCATCGAGCTTCGATACATCGTCTTCACGTGACTGCAACGAAAGATATTCGCATTCCCAAATGATATAAGGCTGGGAAGTGGACTCTGATGTTCTCAATAAGATCCTTCCAACCGGCAGACCTAGTTTAGCGCGCACTTGCGAAGCGCGTTGTCGTGTTTCGAGCACCTCTTGTTCCTTGCCCACTTTTGGAAAATATAAATTCTGCACAACGATCGTTGCACTGCTATTTGGAAAGACGTAAGTCTTGCAGTAATCGCCTCCCTCGCACGACGATGGTGTATAGATCTCCGATCTGATCTTCCACGTGTCATTCACCTTATGCCACTTCGCATAATAGCTCCCTGATATCTTTATCGCCGTTCCGTTTGCTGTCCATGTGCCCGTCCACTTACCGTACTCGGCAGCCATGTTCCAAAGTGGGAAGACTTCAACAGTATTAGTACTTCGTACATAAAGTACGTTCTCTTTAGATTGGAACTCCTGCTGGAATGCACGTTGGTTCGCGATACGTCCGTTGGTCCCAATACTACGGGATGTAACAACACTGATGTCGTCGAGCCAATATTTTCCTAACGAAGCTGTGTCGTGTTTTGCAATGGCCTCATTTGACTTTAGTCGCGATTCACGGATCAGCTTCTCATCACCACTTTGAGCATAGAGGAACTGCGCGGTACAAAAACCAATTGCAAGAAGAAAATATCGGGGACTCATGACCCAATTTAATCTTATTACGACACCTTACCGTGACTTTCGTGACCGTAATTCTTCTCTCCTGCCTTGATCTCTACCGGTAGCTGATTCTGTTTCGGCGGAAGCGGGCATGTAGCGTATGGGGTAAACACACACGGAGGGTTATATGCTTTATTGAAATCTATATAAGTCGGTTCGTCACCAACGGGTTTCTTCACGTAGAGGAAACGGCCCCCACCGTAAGTCTCTTTTCCACTGGTAGCATCCGCAAAGATCACGAAGAACTCTTCCTTATTGCCTTTGAGAACGTCTAGCCGGTATTCTTTCCCCTGGAGATTGAATACAAGCGAACCGGGCGACAATTGCGGAGTTGTCTGGCCGAGTACATTGGTGATGTCGATGGTGTGTGTTGAATCCGTTTTTTCGAAGACAGCCTCCACGCGAAATTCAGGATCGATCGAATAACGTTCAACGCCCGCGAACGTCTTGAGCTCTTCGCTTTCGAGATCGCGTAAACGAATGCCCAGCTTCGTGTCGCGCTTGATGATATTCCACTTAAGAGACCCACTCTCCAGCACGATGGCTTTCGTCGAATCGGGATGAAAAATTACTTGTTCTGTAACCGGCTTTCCGTTGTTTGTAATGTTAACATCCTTGTTGACGTGAATGGTCACGGTCTCGCCCTGGACTAGAAAATACCCGGCCTGTTCAGCGATCTTCCCTTCAGGAAAAACGACGTTGTTCTTCTCTCCGCTTCCAAAAGTATTCATGCCGGGCTCGAGCCAAAGTAGTCCAACGAGATTCAGCCAACCGTTAGGCGCCTTCACGTCCTCGATCCGTTTCGCATGCCACGTGTTCACGTCCGATTCGTAGGCTTTCAGCTCATCGGCACTTAGTGTTTTTTTGTTCGCACAACTCATAACCAGGCTCATAGCCCATAGAAGAAAGAATATATTTCTCATAATCTGTAGTTATTTGCATTACCATCCTTTTATAGCGCCTCCTTTGAATACATCTATTGCTGCCTGCTCTACTTCTGCCGATTGAAATGCGCTGACAAACTTCTTCACCTTCTCCTCGTCTTTATTGTCCGCGCGTGAAACAATGAGATTTACATAAGGCGATTCCTTGTCTTCGATGAAGAGCGCATCGCGACCAGGAACCAATCCGGCAGCTGAAGAAAATGTGTTGTTGATGATCGCGATGGTAACATTATTATCATCGAGTGCACGAGGTAACTGGGGAGCCTCCAGTTCCAGTATCTTCAGGTTCTTTGGATTGTCGGCGATATCGATCACCTTCGGAAGCAACCCCACTCCTTCTTTAAGCTTTAAGAGCCCGACTTTCTCCAGCAATAAGAGCGAGCGCCCGCCATTAGTTGGGTCGTTGGGAATGAGAATAGTGCTCTCGGGCTGAAGTTCCTCGAGACTTTTTATTTTTCTTGAATATGCCGCTATCGGGTATACAAAAGTTTTCCCGACGACCGCAAGGTTGTAACCACGTTGTTTTGTCTGCTCGTCCAGGTATGGTTTGTGCTGGAACGCATTCACGTCGATATCGCCCTGGTTCAACGCTTCATTCGGAACCACATAGTCATTGAAAGCTATTAGCTCAACATCGAGATTGAACTTATCCTTCGCAACCTTTTGTGCGGCCTGCGCCAGGTTATATTCCGGTCCCGAAGACACGCCCACTTTTATGTGATTCGGATCGCTGGCCTTCTGTCCGCCACAACTGAAGAGAGTTATTGTGATGGCTAGTACAAGGATTGATCTGAAGTTGTTCATTATGATTTGTGATTTTATCGATGGTCGAAACGTTTTGATAATGCGTCGCCGGAGAACTGGATCAGGAAAACGAGCAACACCAAAAGGAACAACACTGAGTTCATGATGGCTGCATCGTAACCGATATATCCATATTGATAACCGATCTGGCCCAGGCCGCCGGCGCCGACAGCACCACCCATTGCCGAGTAACCGACAAGTGTGATCAGCGTTACGGAAGCTGCATTGATCAGCGACGGCAAAGCTTCGGGCAACAACACTTTATATATGATCTGGAAAGGTGTGGCACCCAGGGCCCGAGCGGCTTCGATAAGACCCGGCGGCAACGCGAGCAAAATATTTTCGACCAGCCGTGCGATGAACGGAGCCGCGCCGATACTCAACGGAACCAACGCAGCGAAGACCCCAATCGACGTACCCACCACCGTTCGCGTGAACGGGATCATCCACACAATAAGAATGATAAAAGGTATCGACCTGAAAATATTCACAACAACAGAGAGTGCTCGATTGAACGCAGTTTGTTCCAGGATCTGTCCCTTTCGAGTGAGAAAAAGCAGAACACCTACCGGAAGTCCCAGCGCGAAGCCAAAGAAGCCCGAAGCGAACGTCATCAGGATCGTCTCCCACGTACCTTTCAACAAAAGTGAAACAACAGCCTCAGACATAACCTATGATCTCCGATTGAATATGCCTGTCTATAAAATACTGGATCGCCTTTTCGTAGTTGTCACGGGTTCCGATCAACTCGATCAACATCACTCCGAAATTCATTTCGCCCGCTTGGTCCATCTGTGCGCTCACGATCTTGAAGTCCGTGCTGAACAATCTTGAAACCTCCGAAAGGATCGGTTCATTTACCGACTTCCCCGTAAGCTGAAGCTTGACCAGTGGATTCAGTCCATTTGAATAGCTCGATCGAAGCCGCTCCTGGTAAGTTGATGGGATCTCTATATGCAACGATGAGGCGATGAACTCCCGTGTCAATTCATGCTTCGGACTCGCGAAGATCTCTCCTACCGTTCCTTGCTCGATCAATTTTCCATGGCTGATAACCGCTACCTGGTCGCAGATCGATTTCACGACTTCCATCTGGTGCGTGATCAGCAATACCGTGATGTTGAGCCGGCGATTGATGTCCTTAATGAGATTGAGTATCGAACGCGTGGTCCCCGGATCGAGAGCACTCGTCGCTTCGTCGCATAAAAGTATCTTGGGATTGTTGGCCAGCGTGCGTGCGATGGCAACACGTTGCTTTTGTCCACCAGAAAGGCTTGCAGGGTAGTCGTGTTTTTTTTCTTCGAGGCCCACAAGCTTCAGAAGTTCCGTTACACGTTCCTTGATTGCCGCTTTGCTCGTGCCGGACAGCTCGAGTGGAAAAGCGACGTTGTCGAAAACGGTGCGCGACGACAGCAGGTTAAAGTGCTGAAAGATCATCCCGATCTTTCGACGTTCGAGCGCCAGCTGGGAGTTTGTTATGCGAAGGAGATCTTTTCCATCGATGATCACGTCGCCAGATGTGGGTCGTTCGAGAAGATTGACGCAACGGATAAGAGTGCTTTTTCCCGCGCCGGACATGCCGATAACGCCGAAAATTTTTCCGGCTGGAACGTTCAGTGAGACATCGTGCAGGGCCCTGACTTCCCGGTTTTTCTGTTGGAATGTTTTGGTAAGGTTCCTGAGCTCGATCATCGGGGCCGATCCGTGAATTTGAGCCGCAAAGGTATTAAAATATCCTTACTCTATTAAAGCTATAGACAAAATAGTCGATTTACTTTTGAAACTACCAGATCCTCTTGAAGTTGAGATTCTTCACCCTTCCTCTCGACAATTTAAAACCGCTCACTTTTCCATTTTCCATACTGAATTCCAGGCGGCCAATATCGCAGGTGAAAACTCCAGGCACCATCAGGTCCGGAGTCAACTTCATATCGCCCAACCGCATGTGGTACATGGTCAGTGTATCGCCGGCTGTATCTATCTTGTAGAGGGTCTCAAACTCCTCACTATAATAAGTACCCGAATACTGATTTGATCTTGAAAGATCGACTTTGATCGGCACGATCCTGGGCGCAACAATATCCCGGTACTTCAATGTATCTATTGAACCGTCCTTCGAAGTCACGAAAGTCATCGACGAGCCATACGCTTCGATCCAGATCGTTGAATCCGACTTGGGTGCCGTCGGAAATTTCTCCTCGCCGTTGGCTTGTGTCATCAACTCACCATCTTCAAAGGTCATCGTTACATACCAACCGTCACGCAGCTTATATGTTCCCGCTATTTTCTTACCGATGCCGGGTTTTAATTTGATTGTAGGCTGATCTTTGATGTTATCTTCGGCCTTTCCGTCTTTTGAATCCAACCTGGATCCGAGAATAGATTTCGCGACATCGGCTGCAGTCCCGTATGGATTAAAATCTGCATCGTTGCCAAGAAGAATGATACTCAACTTTTCATCCGGGAAATTGAGGATCACAGTTCTATAGCCGGCCCACCCGCCAGTATGAGCGACTGTCTTTAGTCCCGACATCTCTCCTGTTCCCAAACCGAACGCGTAGGTATTCTTGTCGCCGTTACTCAATGGAACGGTCTCGAGCATCCGCAGGTAAATAGGATCTTTTGCTGCAATACGTGAGTCGAAATGCAAAACCCATTTACAAAGATCGTCCACATTGGTGAACAACGAGCTGGAACCGAGGGCTGTTAACCCGGTCATATTCTTTCGATAGCCGTCGTCTTCCTTGTGATATGAATAAGCCATGTTCTTCACAAGCTTACTTTCCTGATCCTGGAAATGCGAACTGCTCATCTGTAGCGGTGCGAAGATGTTTTCGTCAGTCCACTCCCGAAATGACTTCTGTGTAACGCGTTCCACAATAACAGCCAATAAATTATAACCTGTATTGCTGTAAGAGTATTTTGTACCTGGAGGAAAGTCGAGGTCCTTTTGATGCTTAACCATTCGCATGATGTCGTTGAAGGTGAAGTCCTCGTTCCAACGCCAGCCGGCTACGTTCAATCCTTCCGGCCAGTCGCGAAGTCCACTGGTGTGATGTACGAGGTGCTCGATGGTGATGGTCTGACCGAAGTCCGGGACTTCGGGGACATACTTATGGACGTCGTCGGTCAAAGAGATCTTTCCCTGCTCGACCAGTGTGCTGATCGCGAGGCCTGCGAATTGTTTTGAAACCGATGCGATGTCGAAGATACTGGCAGAGGTGATCGGGATATCGTACTCCATGTTGGCAAGTCCGTATCCTTTCTTGAAGATTACCTGTCCATTCTGCAAGATGCCGACGGCAACGCCGGGTCCCGTCGAATTGTTATACCTGGCGAAGATCTCGTCGACCTTTTTGGTAAGCGATGTGTCGTATTCTTGTTTTTGTTCAGGCGCACACGATATAATAAATAGGGAGAAGCAAATGAGGGAGAGCAGCAGTTTCATGACAGGTGGGGTTTACCACCTGAACTTACAAAATTGTTGTCAATACCACGATCAGAATAACACCGATGCAGATGGCTGCGGGTGCTAGTGCCTTGTAAGCCGATGCAGGCATGCTGCTGAGGATCTTGAAGGCCTTCGTTCCACTGGCGGTCATGAGGAAAAGCATGCCGGCTCCCATGGTCAACAGGTTACCTGGACCTTTCGCGAATTTAACGGATGGCATTGTGCCGCCCATCGTGCATAAGATCGCGACAAGCGTAAGTCCGAGAAGGAAAATAACTGGCGACATATCCGTCGCCTTAAATTCTTTAGGAAATATTGCTATGGCGATGAGCACTGCGATGCAAATAGAAATGGCGATAGTCATATGAAAAGCGTTTTCCTTGTGCAGTCAATTTGCGAACCAGTCTGAAATTTCTCTTCGTTTCACCTCAAAAATGGGCCACGATGATCTATGTTGTAGAAATGTTGCGGCGGGAGTGAGGACTTTATTTTTTTGAGGGGTAGGTACGGAGGTGCTATCGATCAATAAAAGTTATCTTAGGGTAAGAGACTTGTCCTCATGAAAAGGATCATTCTTACGACCGCCAGCATTTTTACCATCTTCGAAATTCGATACGATCTTTGTGGCGAAAGGAACACCGAGGCGCTATACGTTGGTTTATGAGTGATTCCCCCTACTCCTCTTTCAAACTATTCACCGGGTTCACCAGCGACGCATTGATCGCCTGGTAGCTGATCGTTATCGCTGTGAAGAACATCACGATCACTCCCGCCACGATAAACGTTAACGCCGACAACGGCACACGATATGCGAACGACTCCAGCCATTGCCTGACCAGGAACAACGACACCGGTGTGCCAATAACCAACGCTACCGCTATCAGCCTGAAGAAATCTCTCGATAGTAATCCAACAATACTCGATACCGACGCACCGAGAACTTTGCGCACACCAATTTCTTTCGTGCGCTGGTTGGCGATGTATGCAGCCAGTCCAAACAGTCCAACGCAGGCAATTACGATCGCTATAAAGCTGAACATCATCAGCAACGTGCCCGAACGAGTCTCATCCGTGTACAGCGCATTTAACCTGCCATCCATAAAACTGTAGATGAATGGCTCGTTCGGAACAAGTTGCTTCCATTTTGTCTCAATAGCCGATAATCCCTCGTGGCCGGCGTTCAGATCCAGCTTCACAACGAAAACCGTTGCACCGGCATAGCGGCCCTCGGTGCTATGAATGATGATCGGTGCAATAGGTGTATGCAGCGACTCGTAATGAAAATCCTCCACCACACCGACTATAGTCAATGGTACCGGGACCTGGTTCGCGCCTTGCGGAATGTGCGTGAGCACTGTGCCGACGGGATCTTTCAAATTAAGCGCAGCAACTGCGCGCTGGTTGAGGATGACACTTAATGAATCGTCGAACTGTGGACCGAACGAACGGCCATCGAGAACTTTGAGATCCATGGTAGCCGCATAGTCGTCGTCGATCTGCATGCCCTTCGGAGTGTAAGCCTCTTCGGAACCGGGTGTCTTGTACATCGTACCATAGAAGTAACCGCCCGGCACCGTATTGCCGAAGCCGACTTGTTGAACGCCGGGGATCTGTCGAACCTGCTCCTGCAGCATGAGGGCTTCCTCTTGCGGAGCATTATGTTCTATCACGAGCATATCTTCTTTGTCGAAGCCGAGTCCTTTACTTCGAATGAACTCCAATTGATCGTAAACCACTAAGGTAGCCGAGATGAGTATGATCGAAATGCTGAATTGAAATACGACAAGTCCATTGCGAAGGAACTTACCGCTGCCCGACGACCGGAACTTTCCTTTTAACACCTGCACAGGTCTTAGACTGGAGATGAAGAAGGCCGGATAAAGACCGGCGACTACGCCGAGCACGATCGTCACGCAGAGTATCGCTATCCCGATAGCCGGATTATTCACAAGATCGAACTCCAGCGTGGTACCCGATATGTTGTTGAACCCGGCGAGGAGCACTTCGAGCATCACGATTGCCAGGATCATTCCGATTGCCGTGAGGAGCAACGACTCCGAAAGGAACTGGCCAATCAGTTGACGTTTCTGAGATCCCAAAACTTTCCGAACACCTACTTCGCGCGCGCGTTCCGCAGAACGGGCTGTCGCGAGATTCACGAAGTTGATGCCGGCGATCACGACGATCATGATGCCGATGAAGCTCAATACACGAACCGCGGTGATGCTTCCACCGGGTTTGATCTCGTTGAGACGATGAGAATGAAGATGGATGTCGGCAAGTGGTTGCAGGTAATATTTATAACCATTACCGCTCTCGATATATTTTTTGAAAGACACCCCTATTTCGCGTTCGATCTGTCCCGCCGCATATTTTTCTACGATCGCAGGAAACTTGCTTTCAACAAAAGCCGGGTCCGTGCCGGGTGTGAGTTTCACATAAGTATAAGTGCCCGCGACATAGAAGCTGCCGTCCTGGACAAATGGAAAACGAAGGACAGAAGTCAACGCATCGAACTTCAAATGTGAATTCTCCGGAAGA
Source organism: uncultured Ohtaekwangia sp. (assembly GCA_964490505.1). Classification (GTDB taxonomy): domain Bacteria; phylum Bacteroidota; class Bacteroidia; order Cytophagales; family Cyclobacteriaceae; genus ELB16-189. The sequence continues at coordinate 239,792 of CAZBCP010000014.1, forward strand.
TCCTGCATAACGCCAACAACTTCAACATCCTGGTTTCCGCCAATCGTGATGCGTTTACCCATCGCATCTGCTTCTCCGAAATATCTTTTGGCCGTCGACTCGGTTAGAACGATCGTGTTCGCATCACGCAGCACTTTTTCTTTATTGCCTTTCAGCAACTGGTATGGCATCACGTCGAGGAAGTTGGAATCGGCAGCGAAGAAATAGAACTCCGAAAATGTTTTGTCTTCATATCGTGTGTTGGTCGAGAAGTTGGTGAATCCGACCAATCTCGTTGCCATCTCTACTTCCGGGATCTCATCAGGAAGAACGCTTCCGAAGCCGGGAGGTATCATGGAAAAATAGGCGATACGATCCGGGTAGATCCGGTCCTCCACCATTCGATAGATCCGTTCGTGATCGGCAAACTGTTTGTCGTAACCGAGCTCGCCCTGCACATAAAGAAATATGAGCAGCGAGGCTGTGGCGCCGACGGAGAGTCCGATGATATTGATGATGGCGAAGGTCTTCTTTTTAAGGAGCGCGCGAAGGGCGACTTTCAGATAGTTGAAGAACATAGGATGGAGGTTCTAGGTGGTTAGACTACAATCATGCCAGTGAAAATCGGCGTTTTTAAGGAATAATGATAGTATCGATTACAGGGGTCGTCCGGAATTGGACGGAAGGCGAACATAATGCAGGTACTTTTATAGGGAATGATTTTTGAGAAACTGTATTCAATCAAAACTCTAGAGAATTATGAATACAGACACATTAACAGATGAGGTTAGAACAGCCGGTTCATCCATCAATCCAAAAAGACGAGAAGGTAAACTCGCGAAAGCTATCGAGTCGCAGACATCGAAAGTGCCGTCCGATGCTTTTCTATGGGCAGCTGCAGGCATGATGGCAACATCGCTTACACTGAAACTATTGAAGATCAATCATCTCTCGCTATTTATCGGACAATGGGCAGCGCCTTTGCTGCTGTTCGGTGTTTACAATAAGATGGTTAAGCAACAAGGACACGACCAGGAAGAGCCGGAGGCCGCATAAAGCTGCTGGTATTCCTGAGAAGGAAGCTTTTTGTAAAAGAAGGAGCGATCCGCAATGCTCAATTGATGAGATTAGTATTGCGGATCGCTCTTTTACATTTAAGGGAAAAGTCGGTAATGCCTTCTACCATGCCGGTAATCTGTTCCCCATAGCAATGTAGCAATGACCCTCCAAAATTCAATAAATATTTATTGTTTTACGATAAATATTTACCGTACTTCGTCTCATCAAACAGGAGACAGTTATGAATCGGGGTTCTACACTCTTCCTAAAGTTCGTGATCGGCCTGATCGCGCTTGGAGCACTCGCCATCTGCATTTATGCACTTCCGGCTCTCGCAGCCGACGATGCCGCGCGGCATCCGGACCTTGCCTGGCAACAGTATCCATTCCTCGCCTACTCATATATATTGTGTCTCGCCTTTTTCATCGCCCTGTTCCAGGCCTTCAAGCTGCTGACGTATATCGACAACAATAGGTCCTTTTCCGATCAGTCAGTCCGCTCGCTGAAGATCATGAAATACTGTGCGATCACGATCATCGGGATGATGGTAACAGCTATATTGGTTGTAATGATCATGGCGTCGGGCAAAGGGGAAGACATAACAGGTGTGATCATGATGGGTTTGATCGTTACGTTTGTTGCGGCTGTTGGTGCAACGGTCGTCGCCGTACTGCAGAGGCATGTGGAGAAAGCCATAGAGCTCAAATCGGAAAATGATCTAACAGTCTGACGGCGAATGGCAATAATTATAAATATCGACGTGATGCTGGCGAAACGTAAGATGAGCGTCACCGAGCTCTCAGAACGTGTTGGAATAACGATGGCCAATCTTTCGATACTGAAAAATGGAAAAGCGAAGGCCATACGGCTGTCGACGCTGGAGAGTATATGCAAGGCGCTGCAGTGTCAGCCTGGGGATATCCTTGAGTATCACGGTAGTGGTTCAGATATGACGTGAGCCTGGAATACTGAATGCTGAACAGGGAATTTTGAATGCTGAAGTAGATCGTTGCTAAACAGATCATCGATAACGAAACATATCTTAGTGATCATAGTACTGAGTATTTTGATCACGCTGACCATTGTTTATCCATTCCTTCCTGGTGAATATGATGTGCTGGCATTACCGGTGTCGATCATGGCGCAGGTGTTCGGCTTAGTTGGGTTGCCTTTAGTGATATTGGGAATCATTTGGTTGATCGCCCCTTCCCGCGGGTTTGCGTTTGCTATTACATCGATGGCCTTCGGAACGTTCGCGATGCTGGTTGTATCGCTCTTCGCAACGTTGAGTGTGGGCAAGATCGCAGGGGTGCTTGTGATCGGGGCATTTGTTGCTTTTGCTATTGTACTCATACCAAAGATCAGGAAACTGAAAACGGACCCGGGTTCATCGAATGCGACTCCACTGTACCTGGTAACATTGCCGATCGTTGCATTGATAACACCGATGCTTCTTTCGGGACCTCTAACAGATTCGAGCAGGGATCGTGCTATTGCGATGGCTGCTCAGTTCATTGAAGACATCGAAGAGTATCGTTCTGCGCACGATAATTACCCGGTGACGTTAAATGCGCAGCATAGGGATTACCTGACTGGTGTTGTGGGGATTGAAAGGTATTATTATGCGCGACAGGGCGAAGGCTACAACCTGGCGTTCGAGCAGCCTCGATTTTTATTCGACAACTTCGGCACCCGCGAATGGGTCGTATACAACTCCCGTGATGAGCACTCTATATATAGTCATGCCTCATGGCTGATGGAGCCGGGAAGGGCGCAAGGATGGTATAAGTCGGGAGATACGAAGCATGAACACTGGAAGTGGTTCTGGTTTGATTAGTGAGAGGCTACTCCAAAAACTTACTTCTCACAAATCCCTGGAAAGCATCTTTATAGCTATCAGCCACCGGGATTATTACATCGCCAAAAAGTATCTCATTGCGCTGGATCGTCTTGATCTTATTAAGGTTCACAATGAAAGATCGATGCACCCTCATAAATTGATCAGAAGGCAGATTCTCCTCCAGTGACTTCAAGCTCATGAGCGACATAACCGGCCGTGTTTGTCCCTCCACATAAAACTTTACGTAATCTTTTAGTCCTTCGATATACAGGATCTCGTTGAAGCTAACCTTAATGATCTTGTATTCGGACTTAACGAACAGGCTATCTGCAGCAGGCAGGCTCGTCTTCGATGCACTCGAAAGATCGAACCATTCTTTTGCGCGGTTGACTGTCTCAATGAATTCGGGGTAGCTGAAAGGTTTCAGCAGGTAGCCAATCGCATTAACTTTAAATCCTTCTACAGCATACTGCTCGAATGCCGTAGTAAAAATGACCTTCACTTTATCACCGAGTATTTTCGAGAACTCGATGCCCGTTAAGTCCGGCATCTGTATATCCAGGAAGATAAGGTCGATCTTCCCGGAGCTCATCAACTTCATCGCCTCCGTTGCACCCGAACAGCTTCCCTTCAAAGAAAGGAACGGCGTTCTCTTCACGTAGTCTTCGAGGATACCGATCGCTATCGGCTCGTCATCAATGATCAGGCAATTGATCATAGTTGCAGCCGAAGATTACATTGATAAAAACCACCCTCTTCTTTCGTAAAGAATTCGAAGGCCTGTGGATAAAGAAGATTCAATCGCTTTTTCAAATTGTCGATACCGATACCCGATCCGCTGCGATCGCGATCGTCTTTGGGGAACGATGTATTCCTCACAATAAAATTCAGATCGTTCTTGCTATCTAGTCCCATCTTTATGGTAATGCTCGACGACTGCTGAGAGCTGATCCCATGCTTGAAGGCATTCTCGATCAAAGAAATGAAGAGCAACGGCGCTATCGTTGCACCCTTTACATCGCGCGGCAGATCGCACTCTATGTTCACATTCGACGCCGTTCTCAACTTCATGAGGTCGATGTAGCTCTTTACGAAGTTCACTTCATTCTCCAAAGGCACGCGGATCGCGTTGCTCTCGTAAAGCAAATACCTCATGAGCTTACTGAGTTTATGAAGGGCATCCTGGGCTTTCGTTGGCTCTTGCATCACCAGGCCGTATATATTATTGAGTGTGTTGAAGAAAAAATGCGGACTGAGCTGATTTTTGAGATTTAGCAACTCGGAGGTGAGATTCTCATTTTGCAACTCTTTTCTCACTTCCTCCGACTGGTACCACTGCAGCGTAGTCCTTATGGCAACACTTAAGCTGGTGAACAGGAAGAAGCCGAACAGCATCCCGAGCATGGGGCTGGCGCCCTCATTTCTCGGTGGCATATCAACGATCATTCCTTTTGTTGATTCCAGTATGAACACCATTGCTGTATACAAGACGGCATTGGCCAGTATGAAAAACAACAGCTTCCGAGTGAACAAAAATCGTGGAATGAAGATAAAATAGTTTCCGTAGAAAACGATAGCGAGGCAAGCGACGGGCACAAATGTCAGATAAAACACAGTAAGCCGCATCCTGCCATCTTCGGTAAGGATCGACGGCAATGTGAGTATCATCACCCAGGCCGTAATGTGCACCAGGATGCTGATGCCTTTCCGATCTTTCAGCCAGGTTAACATGCCACTAAATTAACTATTCGAATCGAAGAGCTACAATCGGGTCCATGTTTGCAGCTCTTCGCGCAGGATACCAACCAAAGAAGATACCAGTTACAGCGCAAACAACGAACGAGATCACGATAGAATTCGACGTGATGACTGCCGGCCAGTGGAGCAGGCTCGATACGAGCAACGTAATGCCGACACCAAACGTCACACCGATCACACCACCAGTAATGCTGATCATGATCGACTCGGCGAGGAATTGCAAGAGTATGTGTCGGCCCTTCCCTCCCACTGCCATCCTCAAACCAATTTCACGGGTACGCTCGGTTACGGAAACATACATGATGTTCATGATACCGATGCCCCCAACAAAAAGGGAAATACCGGCTATCGCAACAAGTAACAGTGTCAGGATCTGGCTGGTGGAACTGAAGACGGAGATCAACTCCTGCTGCGAACGTACCTCGAAATCGTTGTCTTCGTTGTCCTTCAACTTGTGTGATACTCTAAGTATGTCGGAGACTTCATCCACTGCTGCGTTGGCCATCTCTTCCGTTTTTGCCGAAGCCGTGATCGACTGGTAATAGGTGATCGCCAAAATTCTTTTCTGAACAGTGGTATATGGAGCGATGATGATGTCGTCCTGATCTTGTCCGAACGTGTTCTGACCTTTCTCCTTCAACACAGCGATCACTCTCAACGGAATTTTATTGAAGCGAATGATCTTGCCGATCGGATTCTCCCCGTTAGGAAATAAGTTATTAATTACAGTCTTCCCGATCACGGCGACCTTCGCTGCCGACTGTACTTCGCGCTGACCGAACATAGCACCGTCTTTGATCTCGAGTTTCCTGATGTTGAGATACTCGGGACTAACGCCGTAAACCGAAGTCGGCCAGTTGTTAGCTCCCACGATCGCCTGGCCGTTGCCATTAACTTGCGGCGACACATCCGATATAGTTGTGCTGTTCTCTTTGATCGCCTTGAGATCGGCTGGCGTTAAACTTTGTGATTCGCTGATATCCTGGCGAACGCCGCCAACGTTGTTAGAACCCGGTTGAACAAACAGCATGTTGGATCCCATGCTCGAAAGTTGGGTCTTGATGCTCTGCGTTGAACCTTCGCCGATGGCGAGCATGGCGATCACGGAGGAGACGCCGATAATGATTCCCAACATCGTTAGAAATGCACGCAGCCTGTTTCGCTGCAGCGCTGTCCACGACATTTTTGTGAGATTACCTATTGTCATTTAATAACTGTTTAGTCCTGTTCAACAGGAAGTAACTTCAATGATTCGGATGCGTTGGCCGACTTCTCCAGCAGACTGTCTTTCGTGATATGACCGTCGCGAAGGACAATTGTTCTCTTGCTGAAGCCGGCTATGTCGGCTTCGTGTGTAACGAAGCCGATGGTCTTGCCTTGCTCATTAAGATTCTGGAACAAGGCCATGATCTCGTACGAAGTGCGGGTATCCAAATTACCAGTGGCTTCGTCGGCAAGAATGATAACTGGATTATTGACCAGCGCTCGGGCAATAGCCACACGCTGTTGTTGTCCGCCCGAAAGCTGACTCGGTGTATGGTGCAATCTTGTAGAAAGACCAACCATATCGAGGGCGTGAAAGGCACGTTCTCTGCGTTCGCGACTTGGGACGGAAGAGTTGTATAAGAGAGGAAGCTCTACGTTTTCGATCGCGGTGGTGCGCGGAAGTAGATTATATGATTGAAAGATGAACCCGATCTTTTCGTTGCGAAGTGTGGCGAGTTCGTCGCGCGACAGATCTTTAACTGGGACTCCATCCAGTGCATATAATCCGGAAGAAGGTTTATCGAGACAGCCCAGGATATTTAAGAGCGTTGATTTTCCGGAGCCACTGGTTCCCATGATCGTCACAAACTCGCCTTCATTCACCGTGAACGAGATCCCTTTTAGGGCACGAACGACTTCGGTGTCCATGACGAATTCGCGTTTCAGGTTTTCAATTTTGATGATCGGTTTCATACACTATCTCTTTTTGGCTGCGGGAGGCTTCGGCATGAATGGACTTCCACCAGCGGGGCCATCTTCTTCTATCTTCTCTTCCATTGCGTACACAACTTCTTCGCCGGACTTCAGTCCATCAAGAACTTCACTGTAAACGCCATCGGTGAATCCAACCATAACCTTCCGGGGGCTGATGTTATTTCCTTCTTTTACCCATACCATCTTTGCGTCTTCGCTGGTGGGCGCGGGTCCGTCGATTGCAGGAGGCTCCTTAGCCTCTAAGTGATTTTGTTTTGCATACTCGACCATCAGCTTTTCATCGGGTTGAAAATTGAGTGTCTTCGATTGAACGGTGACAACGTCATTCACTTCAGCGGTCACGATGGAGATGCTGGCGGTGAGACCGGGCATCAGTTTTCCTTCGTTGTTGTCGGCCCTGATGATAACGGTATAGGTGATGACGTTCGAGGTCTCGATAGGTTCGAGGCGCACTTGCGTAACGGTTCCGTTAAAGAGATCGTCCGGGTAGGCATCGACGGTGAATGTTACGCGCTGATTCACTTTCACCTGGCCGATGTCGGCTTCATCGACGTCAGCCTCCACCTGCATCCTGGAAAGATCCTGCGCGATGGTGAACAATGTTGGTGTGGTGTAACTGGCAGCAACGGTCTGGCCGACATCAACAGATCGGGAGATCACGACGCCATCGATGGGAGAATAGATGCTTGCGTAACGGAGATTGGTCTTTGCACGTTGCAGGTCAGACTTGCGTTGTTCGGCGATGCCTTTTGCGTTGTTAAGTTTATAGAGAGCCTCTTCGTAGTCGGTATCGCTAACAACTTTTGTATCGTGCAGCCTGGCAATTCGATCGTAGTTCTTTTGTTGATAGTCCTGTTCGTTCAAAGCGGTGTTGAGGCTTGCAGTTGCCTCGGCAACCGTAGCGCTGAGGGCGGTCTTGTCGAGCTCGGCGATCAATTGATTCGCTTTCACTTTGGAGTTATAGTCGACATAGATCTTTTCGATGACACCGGAAACCTGTGTGCCGACCTCCACCTGGTTGATCGGCTCCACAGTACCGGTAGCAGTTACGAATTTGCTAATCGATCCCTTTTCGGTGGTGACTGTCTTTATCTCGACGGGCACTTCTTTTTTGAGACTTAGGAGTGCGAATGCAGCGATGATGATCGCGACTGCCCCAACACCGAATATTATCTTCTTTTTCATGACTGACTTAGATTAAGCTTAGATTTTGATTTCATTGCCCTGGTAAAATTGCAGGAGTAAATAATAGAGTAACATGTTGTATTTCGACTGAACATACTTTTGCTGGGCAACCAGGTAGTCGTTTTGTTCGATGAGGAGCTCGACGGTATTCAATGATCCGACGTCGAACTGATGACGTGCGAGCGAGTACGATGTGTTGGCGGCGTCGACCTGGACTTGTGCGGCGGCAGCTTCGCTTTGTGCAGCGGTAGCGCTCTGATAAGCGTTCTCTATTTTCTTATATAGGTCTTTCTTTTCGGAGATGATCGACAGCTCGGCCGATCGAATACCAATCTGCTCAGTTTGAACATTGGTGGTGTTCTTCAGGTTGTTGAAGATTGGAATGTTGAGCGAGAGGCTTAATCGCTGACTATAGTTGTTCTTGAGCTGGTCTTTGAATTCGAAGCCCTGTGTGTTTGTATAGCCAGTTGCAAGAGACCCCAAGAGGGTAACAGTGGGTTGATACCCGGCTTTGGCGATCTTGACACCGGTCTGTTTGATGTTGCGTTGGAGCTCGCTGGCTTTGATCTCGGGCATTTGTCCAACCGCAGCGTTGTAGACTTCATACTTATCTGGTATAACAACGTCCAGTTCGTTATCGATGGATGGGAAAACGATACTGAATTCAGTTTGAGGTTCGAGCTCGAGTAATTGTTTTAATGTGAGGATCTTTTGTTCGAGTGAATTCTTTGTGCTGATAACGCTGTATTGATCGGAAGCGTACTGTGCTTTTACGTCGGCGTAGTCTTTGGCGGCAGTTGATCCGGCTTTGTAGAGGGCTTCGGCGCGTTGTAGTTGTTTTTCGGAGGCGGCGAGGTTGTTCTGCGCGATGAGCAATCCTTCGTTATAATAGGATGCTTCGAGATACGCTTGTGTGACGCTAAGGACGATGTTGTTTTTGGCTTCTTCGATGTACAATGACTTCTGATCGGCGATCAAAGAATTTTGCTTTACGGTGTTGTTGATCTTGTTGCCGTTGAAGAGCGTTACTTGCGAGCTCAGGTTAAGTGATGTAGCGTTGATGGTTTGCGAGATGAACTGGTAGGTGATCGGGTCGGCACTTGTACCGCGGGTGAGACTTTGGCTGCCACCGAGGGAGAGATTTGGGAAGCGGGCGAACACTGATTGTTTGAGTGTGGCTTTGGCGGCTTCGTTGTCGAGTTCGGTTTGGCGAACGGTGATGTTATTGGCGGCCGCGTAGTTAAGGCATTTGGCGAGGGTCCATGCGTCGGTACTGGTTGGTTGTTCCTGTGCCAGGGTGCTGAGCGGGATCAGTGTTATAGCGACGATATTGAGGAGTCTCATGTGAATTTCTTTTGGGAAAATTCACGGGTTTTAGGGGTGATTGTTGGCGAGAATGGACGTTGGAGGGGATTTTGAAGATGGAGGCGGGGGATTTACCGATGGGGGAAATGGGTTCGAGGTTCGAGGGTTCGAGGTTCGGGGTTGATGGGGGGTTATGATATCCTGGCGTTTTGGGGAGGTGTCGCGAGTCATTGAGACAGTGGATATTTCAGTCAATGCGGCTTACCATAAAGCCAATCTTTATTGACACGCCATGTATAGCGTAATCACCTACCACTAAAGTGAAAAACTTTTATAATAAACCCTTTGATTGTTGAACTCTTTCTTTTTTCGGGAAATATACTCTATCAGCGTCTCTTCCCGTATTTTCAGCGCTTCATTAGGCCGCATAACGGAAATTTCACTTTCTTTCTTAAGTCCTAGGGAATTAATACTTGTCCCCAAGCGTAGCCCACCATCCTTTGTTATGATCCATCTATCGTGAAATGGTCGCTCCTTTGTCTCTTGTGTAATACAAAAGGTAATATTTACGAACGGAGGCGCCTCATCACTTATCTGCTTCCAATATTCTTTGTACTGTTGCTCCGGATCACTATTTATTACGTCATCGCACGCAAGAATATCTACCTCAATTGATGGAGCCGATTCCCTTATTAACTTAAGAATCTCTAAATCTTCTTTCTTAAAATATGGATCAGCGACGATGATGAAATCCTCAACCTCATCTTGAATCCATGACTTTATAAATGAAAATGCAGACTCCCGACTACCAGGCTTTATCGGTCGATTAGTTGAAAACTCCTCATCGATGAAAAATTTTCTATATGATTTCTCAGTGCCCTTCTTTCTTTGCGACAACACCTGAACAATGTTAGACGCCTTGACTGATTCCTTAAAATTGTCACGCAGTAGCGTCGCCACCGCTCCATCGTTGGCCGAACGATAAGTTCTTGCACAATTGCTCAAGTAATAAAGATGGACCGGCAGTACTTCACTCAACGGAAGTTTGTTCCCAATAGGCAAATAGTGCGTGATATCTGACAGTTTCTTCGACCCAACAACCTCAGAATTAAGCCCCTTTAACGCCATGTAGACGCTACGAACAACTCCTCGATGATTTTCCTTTTCTTTCTCGTCAAGAGTTTTATTATTTTTTATCTTCTCAGCGACCTCAAGACGCTCGTAATGTTTCACAAGCAAGCGATTCACCTTACCAGGCTCGTTTTCCTTGTCAAGCTGTTTAATTAATTCCTTGGCATAGGACGGCTCAAGTCGATACATTGAGTCGACAATCTTCTGCTGAGATGCGTACACCTCAGCGCCATCCTTGAGAGAATTTGAAAGGTCGAACGCTTTATTAACATATTTTTTCCACTCTTTTCTATCGTACGAGTACATATTTTCAGATACATCAATTACTCGTTCAACAAATTCAAAGTGTGCGGGGATCGAATTCAATGACTCAATTACATCGTCGTACATCCTCTTTTTTAGGGCTGGACCATTAGTAATCCGGTCGAAAGGGATATCATCGAGTAATATGGATTTCACGAAAAGCTTGTCCGACTTATTTGGTACATTATCTGACCTCTCAATTATTGAATGCCAAAATGAGTTATGATCGGCTATATTTCTTCCTCCAATTGCAAGCTTCGACTCTGCGACAATTTTAAATCCGTCATGAGTAATGTTCCTTGGATCTGGAAACTTGGTTTCAACGATGTCGACCAGTGAGCCTATTAAGTCGGACGCCTGCGCCCTTACTAGAGTCTTATTAAACTTAATGGCCTTTATTATATGGTCAATCATATAATAAACATTATTGTCAGTGGTCATTAATTTCAAAATATCGATGGCTTTTGACAACTCGCTAAAAGTGCTAGTATATTTTGAGACTCTAGGTTCGTAAAAATCGAAGGGGTTTCTCTTTGTAACATAGTATTCGCAAATATTCCAAACTGCTTCCTCTTTAAGATCGACATTTGTCCTGCTGATGTAGCGTATTGCTAATTCCGGGTTTGAAATGTGAACTATTGTGAATGCATCTAACGCATTCGACACGTCGACTCGTTTTGAAATCAAGTCGTGTAAAAGGAGAAAAATATGGCCATCACTCGCCTTTTTCAATATGTCTTCGCGCTGTGAATTGTGTGCTAAAAAGCCGACCTCCGACCACGCCCGCAGCTTTTCGATCTCAGATGGAATTCTCGCAATTAGATCCTCGACTATTCTAAAATCGTCCGCGGTATCTTTCGACGCACCAATCAATCCATGATAAGACCTAATTACTAACTTAACGCAGTTCATATATGTGAACGCCACCAACTTAGAATCCAGCCATCCAGAATTTTTTATAGCCTCACTTTCACGGAAAACTTTGCGTGATAATTCTGGATTAAGTTTGGCGAGTTCGTAGCACAGAGTGAACCCCTGATCGAGCTTATCCCAATCGGCCTCTAAGGCCTTCCAAGCTTGATAAATGCCTGATTCGATCTTCCTAGAAAGCTTTGTCTTCCATTCCGAATTTTTATTGATTATCCGATAGGCATCAACAAGCGCCGAGATTCGGTCACCTCCTTTGGTTATATCCGATATTTTCTCAATAAAATAATTAAGTTGTAGGACAACTCTAAAGTCGAGTTCCTTGGCCTGCCCATAGCGCTCCAAAACCTCAAGATATAGGATTTCCCTGGTTGAATTGCCCTCCATTTCTTCTTCAATCTCTCTAAGAGCATCAATCCGAATATCTTTAAAATTATTTCCAAGGTAGGATTGCACCGTAAGCAGCCTCGCCCTGTCTCGACGCCAAACAGTGTTCATCTGACTAATAATCTGGAGAGCGAACCTTGGATTTCGTATGGAAATGGTCTGAATGAAATATCTGCTTATTTTAAAATGAGACGCCGTAGATTCAAATAGTTCCTTCGACAAGATTAGAATTCGACTGTATATGAAATCAATCTGCTTTTTGAATCTATCACTTTTAAGCTCGCATAATTTATCGAATGTCTCCGCATAGGCTTCAAGTTTTATTAACAAATCCCCTATCTTATCAACTTCACTAATGAGTCTATTTACAGAGAACATTGCCAAATCCGGATCCATTATGTACTCTGTATGGACCATATTAACAAAGTATTTGTATTTGCTTTTCGCTAAACCAAGGTCCGAAAGATGATTTTCAATTGATTTAAATCTTTGGTACAGTCGCTTTCTTGATGAATTATCTTTTACGTTAGGTAGTTGTGTTGACAGTTCAGTCAAGGCCTCGATTGTCTGGGAGGTCTCCGACGAAGTCTTCAACAGTTCGCCCAATGCTGCCTCAATAACATTATCCACATTGACGGTTGTACTAACGCTATTTGCAAGCCAAAGTCTAAGCAATTTCAATTTCTCCTCAGGGTCAACAATTTTATTCACTTCGTCAAGAACTTTCTCCGCTGAATAATTCCCAACCAAGAAGGAAATCGCACGGTTAATTTTCTTAACAGCTGGGTTGTTGATCGCTTCCACAACCTTGACCCTTTTTGAATCGATCCCTCCATCATCATCCTTGATACTAGAATCAATTGCCGCAAATGAAAGTTTTGCAATTATCCAATCATTGATATTGCTTTCGGATACCTTCTCAGTTGACTTTTCAATTATCTCTATTGCAAGATTTGGGATCGCATAAATCAAATCAGAAACAATGTCATAAATCTTATTCCCCGCCGAGGAAAGGTCAATGCTTTTATATTGCTCCTTGATCAATTCAACTAACACTTCGTCCACCTTGCTAGTAAACTCCTTCTGACGTCTCGCTATCAACGCGAGCAGTCGAAGTCTGTCTATCAATAAAACGGCACTTTCCGCCAAGGAGATCGCGCCAATAAAATCTTGGATTGAGATTCTCGCTTCGATTTCCGATTCCCAAAAAAGATAGTTGTCCAACTCGTGAACTATTGCACCTTGTATCGAATAACGAAGCAAGTCAGGATAGCTGTTTGAATTTTCTGATGCCTGCATTCCTAAATCAAGTGTATCCGCTAGGGTTTTTAATGAACCGGTACCATCTAGGATTTTATTGAGATGAGATTCGTCAACCATACTTATTACCTTCTTCCATTCCTTTTTCCCCGAAAGCAATCTTGGCAAATCAATCATCGAACTGAGACTTTGATTTTGAGCATGAAAGTCGATTAGTAACTCCTCAATCTTTCCTTTATTCTTTCGAAGAAGATTTGCGATATACCTTTTATGCGCCGGTGAAGTGATGCAGACAGATTTATCGGTACATTCCAAAATCGCAACAGACGTAACAATTGATTCGACTTGATCGGTCGAAACCGAGCAAATTTTGGAAATGTCAGATATTGAATACATTCTATCACTCAACGCGAGAAGGGACAGAATTAAACCTGTCATTTCATCGGTCAAGTCAACAGAGTCACAATCTCGTTCCAGCCAGCTTATGTAGCTTGTTGATCTGGTAATATCCTCCGGCGAATATCCCTCGTTCGCCATGAGTCTTCGCAATGTCTTTAGTCGACCCGGATATCCCTTCGTAACCTTGAAAAGGTCCTTTACAGTGGAAGTTGGCGGACTGGTTATTTCCAGATAGCTAAGCATGTCAGAATCCGAAAAACCCATTAAAGAAATCTCCTTTGCCTCCTCTCTCTTCAATTTGGGGACTGCATCAATAAATTCCAATCTTCTTCCCGTTACGATAATTCTAAAGTAGTTTTCTCCCAAGGGAAGTATTGAAAATAAATCTCTTATAAATTGTGGATTTTCCCTGATCTCGGACTCCAGGCCGTCCAAGATGAGGTTTATCTTGTCCTTCCTGCTTTTTACAAAGCGTCTTAGCTGATTCAAAGACTGGTGATATCGCTGGGTTCCAATCAACGCCGCATCTGCATCAATCACTTCCTCCCTGAGTATACAATGGGTTTGAAGGACCACATTGGCACAATAATAATCTACCTTATAATCTAGTTTATTTAGTGGATTAAAAAAGACAGAGATTGAATGTTGGATATGTTTTCTCACAAATTCTGCAGCCAAGGTAGTCCTTCCAGAATCTTCCTCTCCGTCGATAAAAATTAGATTTAAACCATTTTCAATAGCATCTTCAATTTCAGCGATGTAATTTGATCTAGGCACGATCCGACTCCAATCCTCCAGTGGAAAACCATCTGAGTAATAGGTTGGATCGACTGTTTTGAGTGGTTGCGACATAGAAAAGAAATTTTAAGCGTATATGAAAGACTAAAACCGTAATCTATTAATGAGGACCATCGCCTCAGTATCCAATTGTTGAAGTATAGAAAACACAAAAGCCCACCTCCATCCCTTCGGACGAAAATGGGCTCTAATATTTCTAATTGCCGCCGAATGCCCGGCAGGTATTCGAATTTAGTAAATCAGATCGAGTTGGCAAGGGCTACAATTTCACGCACACCTACTTTGCAAGACGTCTGAACTTCAAATCAACTCATACTCCTTCAACGCATCCAACCAGATCAGGCCCTTATTAGCCGCAATAGTCTTTTTCACAATTTCACTCAACATCTTTTGATCGTTCACGCCTTCTTTAAGGATGGTCGTGAAAGTCCTGGAGTCTTCCTCATTTAAACCAATCGCCTCCACCCCCAACTCACAACACCCATATCCATCGAACGAAATTCTTTTTAGGCAAACTGTGGTTGCGCTCGTGTGTATAAAATCAATAAAAACACTTCCATTCGAGTACCCAATGCAATAATCCGCCGGACGAGACAACAGCATATCAGCGACAAAGAAATGCTGCTCTTCCATAATTAAAATTTATCACCCAAACCTCTCCTTCCCCCTCCTCACCACCTCCTTCACCACCTCCCCATCCCACCTATCCACATCCACCAACAACTTAAACTCCGGCGCCTGCTTCTTCACCAACATAATGTGATCATGATAAGGCCGGATCTCCAACTCCCTCCAACCAAACCATAAACCCGTTCGAACTACCGAGATCTTCGTCCTATCCATCTGCAAATTATTGATCGCCACCAATCTTCCCGCCACAAGGTCTTCCATCTTTTCATTCACAACCTTCTCAACAAATATCTCACGTAGCTGCACTACAATATCTTCATAAACAGTAGCATAACTTCCCTGATAGTCGTCGGAATCAAAAAACTGAATCTCCATCTCCGATCCAGCCGAATTCCGGAACCCCATCTTATACCTCCTACGCTCATTCCTCGGACTCCTGCTACTTATCGGATACCTCCCAAATTTTACGCTCACTATATCCGAATTCCTCCACGTCACAACCAGACCATCCTCACGATCGAACGAAATATAGTCCGGGGTGATCGTGAACTTTCGGCTCTCCGAAAAAAGACCTGTATTAAGTCGATAAGTGGATTCCAACAAAATGCTACTTTGTATTAAAGTTAAGACGTCAACCCACTCCCATGCAAACTATCCTCGACCAACCCGAGACCCTGGAAAATAACACCAAGATCATCTACGCCGGCTTCTGGCCGCGCCTCGCTGCATTGCTCGTGGATCTTCTCGTACTCGCTCCACTCACGTTCGGCGTTACCTATTTCAACATCACCTCGTGGAAAAATGCCACCCTTATGATGATAGTAACGGTGATCGGTATTGGATACAAGCCCACGATGGAATATCTCTACGGCGCCACACTCGGAAAGATGGCATTGAATATCAAAGTAACTAACCTGCAATTCGAACAGCCCAATCTACAAGCCATACTGCTTCGCAACGTCTTCCATATCGTACCAACCCTCATAAGTTCGCTTTTGCAAATCAGCATGTACAGCGACCCCGCCTTCCAATCGGTCACAGGCTACCTGGAGTTCGCTACGTACAGTCAACAACTTGCCCACGCACAACTAATGAGCAGCATCACTTCATTACTCACCCTGGTCGATGGTATCATGCTCCTCACCGACGAACAAAAGAGATCCTTGCATGACAGAATTGGCGGAACGCTTGTGATACAAAAACAGTGATTGGAAGCTGTCACATCCAGAGGTGACAGCCGTTTTGAAAAACATTCGCCAAGGCGTAACTTAGAGAAACGAGCCCATTCTTCTCACCTTGTGAGGAGACATGGGCCTTTTTGTTTAACGGCGCGATGAAGTCACCAAACTTCGTCCTAAACTACCCTGGTTATGCGTTTCACGTGGCTCTATTTCATCACGGTTTTTATCGTTTCATTCATGCTTACGCTTTCTTCATTTCTTTTATATCAGAAGTTAAGCGAGTCTAAAGCCGATACCACAAGAAACTTAGTTGCCACGTGGCTAAACAATGAGGATTTCGAGAAAAACCTGGGAAAGTCTTCAGATGTAGAGCTACTGGTTGATCATATTCGGGGCAAAATCAAGGTAATTGAAGGAGCTATAGAAGACGCCGTCGTTGAAAATGCCGCAACAAAAGAAAGTTTTATCAAGAAGGCGTCCGATCAACATTATCCTGATAAATGGACGATTCCTCGCGTTAATTGGGAAACATATGTTGATGTTCACACGGCTCGCTGCTACCATGACAATCAACGTGAAGGTGCCGACAGTATTCGTCTTCCGGAAGGGGTTAATAGAGCTTTCTCGGCCTTTTCTCAAGAGGTCGTCAGAGGCTGCTCAAAGGGAACGTTTAAAGATCTGAACAATCATTCAAAAAATATCCTCAATTACCTGGTTGAAGAGGAGACTGAAAGAGCGCGCCTCGGACACCTTTCTTCAACATTGAAACCTATCCGAATTTACCTGGTGACCTCCGACTATTTAATCGTCTATCCGGCTCCACAAGAGGGTTATAAACAATTAACCACGTTCAAAGATAGGCCCTGGTACTTGGCTTCTTTGGGCAAATTTCCAAACTATGAATTCAATATTAAGGCGCATTTAACTCATACTTATTCCGATGTCGAATCCCGAATGACTGTGAGAACACTATGGCAGACGTTTTTAATTAAGAAGAATGAAAATGGAGCGGACGAGACTTATTCTTTGTTTATCGATTTTCTGATGGATGCGTATGCAACACCTCCTAAATTCTCCTTGATAGAAATATTACTGATATCTTTTTGTTGCGGCCTGGTGGTTGCATCAGCTTTTACGTTTCTCCCTATCCCTCAATCAAGGTGGACAGTGCTTCGCTGGGTACTTGGAGGCCTTAAAACTGCATCAGATGGATCCTATTGGCATCCATTGCTGGAACGAGCTTCTGAACCTTACATCGCGGGGCAAAATGGACAGATTACAATTGGTACATCTGTTGACCTTCATCTTACCAACCGCCAAATCGAGAAAATTCAGGCCGGGGTGGCTGTTGACGGAAAATTCTTTTCTGCGGACTGGAAAACAATTCGAGAAAGGGCTGTGGAAGACAACACCCAATCCTTTATTCGCGTCTCGCGTCAATACGATCTTTCATGGCGATCCAAAGACCGACTAAGAGCCGTTGAATTGTGGAGGGTGCGAGAATCAAAATCGGATGGAGCTGATATCGGACTTTTTGAGGTAAGATGGAATGATATAATCTATGACCTTGATGATATCCAGATTGAAACTATCTTTTGGGATGAGTCGAGAGGTGAAAAGTACGTTATAGATGAGATCATGCAACAAATTGAAAATATGCTACTAAAAGCCGATGTAAGCAGCTTTGACGCCTTAATTGATCGGACTTCAAAAGCAACGATCCAACCTATTAAGTTTCCCAGCGAGTTAGGGGGGACAGAACTTTTCCGACGCTTCTTGAACGAGAGGCGTGATTTTACCAAACGTAAGTTGCATGTAACCAAATTCGACGAGTTCACAGAGCTATACATGTACGATGTCTATGCTGTCTGCAGAATACATTTTTTACGAAGACTCCGTGATACTGGACATTTTCATCTTCTAGCATATCGGGTCGAAGATCGAATTTTCGTTGAGGGTGAAGAGGGTGAATTTGGCGAGTTTTATAACACAATCAACGAAACTTACAGAGGGTACCTGACTACCTTTCAGTTCAGAATAATCAAGTTTGGAAATCAATCGGAAATTCCGAAACACGACTTTGCCGTCGTAAAAAAACAAAACAATCCTCTTTTTATCCTTTTCAATTTTGACTCGGGTAGCGATAATGCCGGATGGATTAGTTGGCGGGGTGTTGACAAAATATTCTATAGCAATCTTTACAACTACATAAAGAATCTAGGGTTCACAAGTTTTGTCTCGGTAGAAGAATATCTGAGGCTAGCGAAAGACTCGCAGGAGTAACCAGTCATTGTCGAATGGGTACTCAAGAAATCACGATAAACACATCCCAACCTCCTCCGTATCGGTACCGATTTCTCTCTCCAGAAAACACCTAAAATCACCCACCTACTCGTTCTACGTCCATCCCCATTCTCTTAAAAAAAGCCCCAACACGGCCAGAAAGGACTCATTATAGCCGAACCGTCTTCACATCGTCGACCGATCCCTCAACTGGACTTTTTTTAGAACCACACGAAGTTAATTTTACGGGGAAGCCCGCTTTTCGTCGATGTGTTGGAGAATCGTTTTCATTGCCACTTTACTGTCACTCCTATCCCATAACCTCCATGGGCAGGAACAATCGAATGTCGAAGACAGTCTCAAACTCGCACTCACTAAAGCTAATGACAACCTGAGAGTCGATATACTCAATAGCCTCACGTACGAGTTCATCACCCGCGACAGCATCAAGGTCGACACCTATAACAACCAGGCACTCGCACTCGCAAAAAAAATAAATTACCTGTCAGGCGAAGGCCGCGCCTACACCTATCGCGGCGTTTCCGAATATCTCTCCGGACAACTCCGCGAAGGCCACGCTAATCTCAATCGAGGCCTGGCGCTCGCCATCCAGGCCAAAGACCCACAACTGCAAGGCTACACACTCCTTCAACTGGGCGTTTGCAGCCTCGAAGAAGTAGAAATGGATTCAGCTTTTCGTTTCTTCAAAAAGAGTCGCTACTTCTTTAAAGACAGCACCGACCCCGGCACGTTGTCGAAGCTGTATCGAAACATCAGCGCACTATATGGACAACGTTACCAAACCGACTCACAACAATTTTATCTCGATCGCGCAATTCGCATCCGAAGGCTTCTTCCCAACAAAGCGTTGCTCACAGAAGCTATTATACTTAAAGCGAACACCAGCGTAAGGTTCGGAGATTTTCCTGAAGCCGAAAAGCTTCTGACTGAAGCATCGTCGATTGTCGGCACCGACGAAAGCAACGAAGAGAACCGTTACGATATCATGCACATGCAGGCGTTGATATTATTTCAAAAAGGAAAATTCGACGAAGCGCTTACTCTATCCGATTCCGTTAAAAACTATTTTTTCAGCAAGACCCTCATCCGAAAATATGTAACGTTGCTCATTGATCTCGGAAAAGTGTTCGCCAACCGCGCCGAGTACGAGCTTGCACTCAATAATCTTTACGACGCGCTGCGACTAAGTAAACTCCGTGGATTCAACACCGAGATCGGGATCATCCGCATCGAGATCGGATGGATCAACCACCACCTCGGCGATACCCGCCAGGCATTGCTAATGGCCGACGAAGCCATGGAGCTGGGACCCAGGAAACTATTGAAGGGCGATCTCGCTAATGCGTTGTCGTTGAAAGGAGTTGCACTCACGGATCTCAAGGATTATAGTGCTGCGCGATCGTATCTCGACTCAACATTGAACATCTACAAAGAGCTCGGAAGTCTGCAGGGACAAAGCGAAGCACATCGAAGTCTCGGTTACCTCGAAAGCCGACAGAAAAAATATGCAGATGCATTGGTTCATTATCATGAAAGTATCCGGCTGGCGGAATCCATTCACTACAACTATGGCCTTGCCTGGTCGTACTGGGGAATTGGCGATACTTATTTCAGACAGGGAAATTCTCAAAACCCGATCCAGTACCTCGATAAGTCGCTGGCTTACGCCCGGCGCGTTGGATCGAATGAAGTCGTGATCCTTAATTACAACACTCGGCGTGATCTGCTTACGTCGCAGGGACAATACCGGGAGGCCCTTAAGTTCTCTTCACTTGCGAACGTGCTGAACGATTCTCTTCACCGTTCGGATGTTGCAAGGCGATTCGAAAATCTCGAGAAGATCCAGGAGATCGAACAACGCGACAGGGATATCAACATACTTCAAAAAGATAAACTGCTGGCCGAAGAAAAGCTGAAACTCCAGGAAGTTCAGCTCGAACAGCAATCGACATTGCTCATTGCGGGTGTTGCCGTGCTTTTGCTGATCAGCGCGCTGGCAATCGTATACTATCTCTTCTATAAAAAGATCAAGGCATTGAATATAGAGGTATCGGAGCAAAAGGAAGAGATACAGATCCAGGCCGACAAACTGGCCGAGAGCAACAAGAACATCACGGAGATCAACCGGAACCTCGAGACCATCGTCGCCGAAAAAACAATCGAGCTAAAGCGGAGCAACGATGAGCTTGTGAAATACAACGCAGAGTTGCTTCAGTTCTCATATACTGTGTCGCACAATTTGCGTGGACCCGTCGCAAGATTATTAGGCCTTGCCGACCTGGTGAACAAGGAGAACGACCAGGAGCAAATGAAACAGCTCACCAACTACATTGGCACCACGGCACACGATCTCGACCTTATCATCAAAGACCTGAGCAAGCTGCTCGAACTTCGAAACAATCCTCACCAGCTTCGCGAAGAAGTCGAGCTTTCGACGGAATGGGAACGAAGCAAGAATCTCTTGCTCGACAATCTCACCGGCGTGGAACAGATCGTTGTAAACTTTGAAAGCCTCCCCGCGATCACCACAGTGAGACCGATACTGCAAAGTATTTTTTACAACCTGCTGAGCAATGCGATCAAATTCAAATCACCTGATCGCCTGTTGAGAGTGGTCGCCACCAGCAGGCGTGCACACGGAAAGGCTGTGCTTGAAGTCAACGACAATGGATTGGGTTTCAACATCAGGCTTCATCACGAAAAACTGTTCAAGCTCTACAACCGGTTCCACACACACGTGGAAGGCCGCGGTCTTGGTCTGTACCTGATCAAATCGCAGATAGAAGCTTTGCACGGTACTATAGAAGTAGACTCCGAGCCGGACAAGGGTTCGACGTTCAAAGTGATTTTACCGTTGCCATAAAGACAACGCTCAACCCAATTCTGCATCCAACTTCCTCGTCACATAACCTTGCTCAGTTTGAGGAAGGCCACTGGTGCGTTTCTTGGCTTCCGCTGTTTCCGTTGCGATCGCCTCAACTTCCATGCAGCGATACTTGTGTTCGGTGGCGTGAAGCAACGAATCGTAAGGACCGCTCCTCGAAATTAGCTTTACCAGGATCGGCGCCGACTCGATGATCAGGAATAATATCATTATAAAAATATGCGCCCACCACATCGCGCTGCTGTCGGCCGTTAACCTGCTTAACGCTTCCATTCGTGCGGCGGGACCATTCAACTTCGTCCTGTCCAGGCCGATGATCTCGCCCTTCATTTCGTTCTGGACGCCATCGATCCTTGCTTCGAGTTCTGATATGCGTTGCGAATTTCTTGTACCTAGCTCCTGGAATTCTTTTTCGGCCTTATCGGCATCTGCCTTCTTTACTTTATAGATGGGACCCAGGTTCCGTTTCTTACTTCCTCCCGTTCCATCCGCTTCCTGCTGCGCCGCGAGAACAAGTGCGTCTCGCTGCAACGACTTCGCGACTATTTCAGATTTAAGTGTCTGCACTTCCTGCTTTAATTGACCGAGTGTTGCATCGTACCTTCCTTTCAATTCGGTCTCCTGGCGGGCGTAGGCCTGCTGCTCCATAACAATTAACTCCGATTGAATTTCCTTATCGAAGATCTTCAACTCCAAAGGTCTTGCGATAACGATAGAGATCACGACCGCCAGGATGATCCGCGGAAGCGCGGTGCCAAATTCCCGCCATTGACGAGTATCCTTGCGCATGCTCGAAACGATGTAGCGGTCGAGGTTAAAAATCATTGTTCCCCAAAGCAACCCTAGTAAAGTTGCGATCCAATAGCTGTCGAATACGGTGAACAGCGCAAAGGCGGCTGCCATAGCCGCAAAGAGGCCAGTGAAAAAGATCGTGGCCCCGATGCCGGCGTATTTGTTGATGTCAGACGGACATTGTTCGAGGATCTTCAGATCGGCACCAGAACAATGCAGAAAGAAGCGGGTAGTTTTTTGCATAACGAGTTAACGGAGCACTCGTTAAGAAAATGTGTTGATGTGACGAAATCCTTGAAAAATGTGACCAGTCTTTACGAGCGTTCACGGGAAGTGAACGGTTGTGTACATCTGTTCGCTTCTGCACATATCTTAGTCACCCTCCACCCACGGCGCACCCGCATCCTTCAAAGACTTCGAAAGCGCACTCATTTTATTGAGCGTCGTCGAAAGCTTCCCATCAATATCTTTTACCTCCGCCTCCACGATCTCAATATTACGACGTGCGGTTTCTGTAGGCCCGTAGGTTGAACGATAGATAGACCTGCTAACGGCAAACAGGCGTTGACTGATCACCGGCTTTGACTTCTCTCCCACCTCCCGCTTCGGACCATCTCCATTCAATTGCTTGTTGAGTTCGAGAAGCTCCTGCTTAACACCGTGGATCTCTTTATTGAGATTGCCCGGCGCCGCGTTGGTACGACCCAATGCCTTTTCCATTGCCGCAACCTTCTTCATAGCGATATCCAGTTTAGCACTGAGCGTCGATGAATTTCGAACTGCGTTCTCGTACGTTCTCCAGAAGCCGGCGACATCGGCGGGGCTCGCACCCTTCAGCACACCAGGCCGCAGTTGCTCAACCGTAAACGTAATCGGCTTCGATAACTCTGTGACAACGCCATCCACCTGTTTCGAAAGCGACGCGGTGTATGTTCCCGGCGCCACCATAAAACCAGGCGCGCCCGACGATGAACCATCGAGACGTATTGCTTCGCTCGGCGGATACTTCAGGTCCCAGGCTATCCGATGAAATCCTTTTTCAACAGGGCCCTCAATTTTCCTGACAACATTACCACTGGCATCCTTGATAGTTAACCAGATATGCGGAGCATCCTGTCGCCTTTCCGCTTCGAGAGCATCCCAACCGGGGAATGGAATATTTTTGTTTTGCTTACGCAACGGCGTCTCAGCTTCCTTGCGCAACGCTTCCTTAGTTTTTAATCCATCTTTCAAATAGTACGTGAGCACCGCTCCGAATGGAGGATTGGGAGCAACATAATGATCTGTTCCTTGTGTTCCCTTCTCATCGTCGAAGCTGAGTATGCCTCGCGGAATATACCACCATGCTTTGCGTGTCGGGAACAACGTTGCTTCCTGTTGTAATTGAGCATCCGAAACTTCACGTAATGGTGAATAGTCATCCAACACAAAAAATCCTCTGCCGAATGATGCGCCAACGAGATCGTTCTCTCGTCGTTGGATAGCAAGGTCCCTGAATGAGATCGTTGGTACTCCACCCGAGAGCTTGATCCAACGTTCACCTTTCGTTACCGTGAAATAGATGCCAAACTCAGTCGCAACAAACATCAGCTCCGGCTTCACATAGTCTTGTACGAGTCGCCATACAAGAGTACGATCAGGAAGATTACTGCGAATAGATTGCCACGTCTTACCCCTGTCGTTGCTCCTAACGAGATACGGCGTGTAATCTCCATACTTATGATTGTCCATCGCCACATATACCGTGTTCACATCGAACAGGTCGGCTTTGATATCGTTAACGAATGCTGTTGCCGGAATACCGGGAATTGATCCTACGTCGATCTTCCTCCACGAACCGCCACCGTTCTCAGTTACCTGTATCAATCCATCATCCGTACCGGCATAGATCAATCCTTCCTGCTTCGGAGATTCAGCAAGAGAAGTAATGGTGTTATAATTAGACATCGCACCAACATCCCATGGCTCGTCCCAGCTTTGGGTTTTGCCCATGATGGGGAGCGTGAAACGATCCTGGTTTTTAGTGAGATCACCGGAAATGGCTGTCCATTTATCTCCCCTGTTGTCTGATTTCCAAACACGACTCGAGGCAAAATATATTCTTGAAGGCATGTGAGGGCTCACCAGGATTGGTGCATCCCAGTTGAATCGTTCATAGTTTTCATTTGCCTCAGGCTGTGGCTGGATGTCTACCACTTCGCCTGTCGTAAGATCAAGTCGCGACAGCGTTCCTTCTTGCCGTTCGGCATACATGACATCCGGGTTGCCTGGCTCGGTGGCTGGTTGATGACCATCCCAGTCGAGAATAACACGCCAATCGGAATTCCGAATACCATGAACGTTGTCGGTCCTCGAAGGGCCACCTTCCGAGCTGTTGTCCTGCGTGCCTCCATATATATTATAGAATGGAGCGCGATCGTCGAGGGCAACCTTATAAAATTGTGTTACGGGAAGATTCTCAAAATAGCGCCACGATTTTCCCTGGTCAAAGCTTTCATAGAGACCGCCATCAGTCCCAAGCAAAACATATTCAGGATCGTCTTTACGGAATGCGATCGCATGGTTGTCGCCATGGCGATCCATCGTGTTGAAATCAACAAATGTTTTTCCTCCATCTTCGGATACGTGAGCAGTTGCGTCCATCAAATAGATCCTGTCGAATTGATGCGGCGAGGCATATAACTCCTGGTAGTAATGAGGTCCAGTACCTCCCGAAACCACGTCGGACATTTTTGTCCACGTGCTTCCTTTATCGGTCGACCTAAATAATCCGCCTTTCTTACGATTGAGCTCTATGTCGGCATAGAGGATATCGGGTTGCTGTGGTGATATAGCGAGACCGATCTTTCCCATGTTCGAAGTGGGAAGTCCGGCCGTCAGCTTTGTCCATGTTTCACCGCCATCGGAACTTCGGTACAATCCTGATCCAGGGCCGCCTCCCATGTAGGCAGCTACGGTGCGATGTCGTTGCCATGTGGCAGCATATAGCTGGTCTGGATCTCGTGGATCGATAACAAGTTCTGTTACACCAACC
This sequence comes from uncultured Ohtaekwangia sp., assembly GCA_964490505.1. Lineage (GTDB taxonomy): Bacteria > Bacteroidota > Bacteroidia > Cytophagales > Cyclobacteriaceae > ELB16-189. The sequence goes on from CAZBCP010000014.1 coordinate 264,928, forward strand.
CATTCGCTATCTCCTAATGTTTTCTTCCAGGTCTTGCCACCATCGATCGTTTTGTATAGACCGCGATCTCCGCCTTTGGTCCACATCGGGCCTTGCACCGCTACCCAAACGATATCAGAGTTATCGGGATGTGTAATGATCCTGGAAATGTGCTCTGAATTTTTCAGGCCCATGTTCTTCCAGTGCGCGCCATCGTCGTCGCTGCGGTAAATGCCATCACCATATCCCATGTGGCGTCCACCAACATTTTCACCGGTGCCCACCCAAACTATGTGCGGATTCTTCGAATCGATAGTAACGCAGCCGATGGAGTATGATTTCTGATCATCAAAGACGGGCGTCCATGTTGTTCCTTCGTTCACTGTCTTCCAAACACCGCCTGACGCAACGGCCACATAAAATATATTATTGTTCTGTGGATGAATAGCTACGTCTGCAATACGTCCCGACATGAAGGCCGGGCCGATGTTCCTGAATTTTATTCCTGTAAAAACAGAATCAAACATCACCGGTGAGTTGACACCGGTTGTAGTTTTGGCTGGCTTTTGTGCTACGACGGGGAAACTTAATGCCACGGCTAATAGCATGGCCAAAGAATGGATAACCTTCTTCATTTGCAGTATCGGTTTTAGGTTGATAGAGACGTTCCCCTGAAATTGACAAATTACCGGATAGAATCAATGCATTTTGCTTCCGATTTGTTTGTTAAAATTTTCCGATCAAGTGGCAAATTTTGAAGAACGGTCATTGAAATGCGTCTGAAAAAACATAAAATACTTTAAAATCAACTACCCCAAACTTCAGTGGCCATGAAAAAGCTTCTCGTCTTTCTCTTGCTGTTATCCACCATTTCAACCTTCGCTCAAGAGGTCTTAAAAGGAAAGATCATAGACAAGGGAACTTCCGCTCCCTTGCAGGGGGCATCAATTCGTTACGGCCAGGATGCAGGCACTATCAGCGACAGCAATGGTGAGTTCGCAATACCGTGCACCGGCCCCATCGAGGTCACCATATCTTTCGTAGGCTATCAGACCTTAACCCGCAGCGTAAACGATTGTAACCAACAATTATCGATCGAACTCGTCGCATCAACTTCGATACTAGACGAGGTGGAGATCACAGCCACTTCTGAACTGAACCGTTCAATGCTTTCTCAACCGACGTCAATATCAAAGATCGGAACACCAGAGATCAAACGCGCCACGGGATTATTTCTCGACGATGCGATCAATGCCAATATACCTGGTGTATTCATGCAACGCAGAACAGTCTCCGGAGGACAATCATTCAACATCCGTGGTTACGGCGGCGGTGGTCCCGGCGTAAGGGGCATCAACAGCAATTTCGATCAGCAAGGCATCAAAGCTTATTTGAACGGTATTCCGATCACAGACGCTGAAGGTATCTCCGTTTTTGACGACATCGATTTCGGTTCGATCGGGAACGTCGAGATCACCAAAGGACCGGCCGGCACCATGTATGGATTGGCTGTGGCAGGTGTAATCAATCTTCAAACAGTTCAGCCCGAAAAAGGCAAAACCTCCATTTCCCAGGAAGCAATGTTCGGAAGTTATGGACTGAAACGGTTGACAACCCGCTTGCAGATCGGCGGCGATCGCAGCTCAATGCTCATCAACTATGGAAAACAAACCTACGATGGTTTTATGGACCACACGAACTCAACGAAAGACTTCGTGAACGTCGTCGGCGACTTCCGACCGAACAGTAAACAATCCATTACAAGCTACGTTGGCTGGAGCAACAGTTACGATGCTCGTAATGGCGAGCTCACGATCGGTCAATACGACACTCTTAATTATAGCGGAAACCCTGCCTATATAAAGAATGACGCTCATTCGAACATCATCAGCTTCAGAGCGGGTGTCGGACACACCTATCGTTTCACCGACAATATTTCGAACACGACCTCCGTATTCGGAACAGGCGTGAGCAACAATGCCAGCTCTGCCGGTGGATGGACCGATAAGACATCGGTCAATTATGGGTTCCGGTCCGTGTTCGATACCAGGTTCCCCTTGAACGAAAATTTGAAATTGTCGGGCTTAACCGGTATAGAAGCCCAAAAGCAAAACGCACAAACCGTCGCCTATCCTATGGTCGTCAACAATGCCGATCCGGAAGGCTACAACATCATCGGCGCCATCCGCAGCAACCAGTCAAACGTGAGCGGCACCTACACGATCTTCACACAATGGACCCTGTCGATGCCACTCGATTTTTCGATTACCGCAGGGATCGGCTCGAGCTCAATGAACCTTACACTGATCGACAAATTCTACGTTGCCGACAACAATACGCCTACGAACACAAGACCAACAACCTACAAGACTTCTTATCCAGGGCTCGTTTCACCACACATAGCGGTGAACAAGATCATCAACAAAAGCATCTCGGTGTATGCTTCTTACAGCCAGGGATATAAGGCACCGGTTGGATCCAACATTTACACGCCGCTGGCAAATAAGGTAAATACAGACTTGCGTCCAGAGAAAGGTGTTCAGTTCGAGATTGGAACCAAAGGAAGTCTGCTTAGTGACCGACTGGCTTACGAATTTGCATTCTTCGACGCAACGTTCTCAAATAAAATGACCCTGGTCGGCGTTCCGAATGCCAACAACACTGCAACACTATATAGCTACGTGATCAATAGTGGCGAGTACGACAATAAAGGAATTGAGGCACTGGCTAAATACAAGATCTTCCAGTCCGATGGTGTTATAAAACTGATCAAGGTTTTTGCGAATATTACGTACTCCGACTTCAAGTATCATCACTACACGTTCCAGAACAACGTAGCTTCGCCGCCCGCGGATTATTCAGGAAAAGCAGTTGCAGGCGTTCCGAAAATTGTTGCCAATGGTGGTCTTGACTTCACATTCGGCCCGGGAATTTATGGCGACCTGGTCTATCAACATAGAGATGCGATGCCTTATACTCCCGATGGACTTAACCGAACTCGCTCGTATAACCTTCTCAACGCCAAATTCGGATTTCGCAGAAGTATCGGTGCAGGGTTTGATGTTGACGCATATTTCGGCATCAACAATATCACCGGCGTTCAGTACTACCAAATGGTGTTTGTGAACCAGTTACCCGATGCTTACCTGCCTGGTCCAAACGAGGCAAACTATTTCGGTGGCCTGGTGCTTAAATACAGTCTCCGGTAATGAAAAAATATTCAATACTTCTCCTCCTCGCGCTCGCGTGCTGCGGGCGTTTTGCCAACCAGGATGCGGATCACGAAAGTGAGCAACGGATCGTGTGCCTCTCGAAACAGTACAACGAGATCATATTTGCCCTGGGAGCTGAAAAGGATCTTGTCGGTGTTGACGTGTCGAGTACATACCCACCTGAGATCAAAAAGATCGCTACCGTTGGTTATCACAGGGCACTGAGTACAGAAGGAATTCTTTCGACGAAACCAACAATGATCATACACGATAACAATGTTGGTCCCGAGCAAGTAATGGAGCAGATGACGAAGTTGCAGATCCCCATGAAAGTATTTGAAACAAAAGGTGAAGACATCGAATCCACTAAAAAGTTGATAACCGAGATGGGCGCTTATTTTCACAAAGAAAAACAGGCCGACTCCCTGAACGCAAAGCTCGACAGTGATATGGCAAAAGCTCTTGCAGCTTCGTCTGAATTGAAAGACAAACCAAAAGTTGTTGTCATACACTTTGGTCGTGCAAACAACGTGTACCTGACGCTAACGAAAAACACCACCGGTGGAAAGATGATCGAATGGGCCGGCGGCGAGATCCCTGTTGATGGAGACCGTGGGATGATGCAGCTATCGGCTGAGATCATTGCAAATGCTGACCCGGACGTGATACTGCTCACCGATTTCGGTTACGATAAGCTCGGCTCGTTGGACCAGATAAAAACATTACCCGGACTGGCTGAGACAAAGGCTGCTAAAAACAACCGGATCTACCGTGTAGAGGAGCATGATATGGTATACGTCGGCCCCCGCACAGGAGAGAACGTCCTAATATTACAGAAGCTCATCCGTCAAAATGATAATATCCAGTAGCAAACACAGCAGGGTTTTTATCATACTCCTGCTTTTGTTGGCTATTGTTACATTGCTTTCCATCAGGTTCGGTGCCATTAATATTGCCTGGTCCGAGATCTTCGGCGCACTTAATAAGATTTCTTCATCTCACGACGAATTAGATCTTACGGAGCGGATCTTTCTCGATATCCGCCTACCCCGGGCGATAGCGTGCGTGGTTGTCGGTGCCAGCCTGGCGATGTCGGGTGTACTTATGCAGGCGTTGTTTCGAAACCCAATCGTTGAACCTGGACTGATCGGTACTTCGAGCGGCGCTGCCTTCGGAGCCGCTCTATATTTTGTTCTCGGTGCGACATTCAAGTTCAATGCTGGTGTATGGACGTTGCCTATCGCCGCAGGCATTGGTGGGACACTGGCCACCATGATCGTATTTGCCCTTTCGAAGCGCAAGTCGGAAGGAAGAAGTTCAGTGATCTCGCTTTTACTGACGGGCATCGCAGTGAACGCCATCTTTCTAAGCGGTGTAGGTTTTCTTTCCTACATAGCTCGTGATCCACAGGCGCGTTCGATCACGTTCTGGAACCTCGGGACAATATCCGGGGCCAACTGGAATTCAGTTCTCATCATCTCAATTTCAACGATCGTATGCCTGTTGCTCGCGTTGCGCGAAACCAAATACTTGAATGCTCTCATGATGGGCGAAGAGGAAGCGATGTTGCTTGGAGTCAACCTCAAACGTCTCCAGGTCACCATCATGGCGATCAACATCGTGCTCGTAGCGGTCGCAACTGCTTTTGTCGGGGTGATCAGCTTTGTTGGACTCATCGTTCCACATCTTTTACGTCTCATTGGTGGGTCCGACAACAGGTATTTACTGATCGGCAGTGCGATGGCAGGTGGCATACTCGTTAGTGTCGCAGACCTGACCGCGAGGTTGGTCCTGGCCCCGGCCGAATTGCCGATAGGCATTGTTACCTCGGCAGTCGGTGTTCCTGTATTCATCATCTTGTTGAGACGAAACCAATATTACTTCTGATCGATGCTGAGAGTAGAAAATATAGGTGTGGATGTCGGAACAAAGTGCTTGCTCGATGGTGTCAACGTTTCCTTTGAGCAAGGCAAGATGAATCTTATAATCGGTCCGAATGGTGCAGGAAAGTCGACATTGATAAAAGTGCTTTCGGGACAACTGAAGGCGAGTCGCGGAAATGTTCTTTATGGCGACAACGATGTACGGAATTATTCTGCTCTGCAACTTTCGAAACACAGGGCCGTGCTATCGCAGAATATCTTCCTTGCATTCCCATTGAAAGTTTGGGAGGTGGTGATGATGGGACGTTATCCGCACTTTACAAATCGTCCTGGCGTTAACGACGAGCGTGCCGTCGAAGAATCCATGAACATCTTCGATATCCAGCAGTTGCGCGAACGTGACTACACCACTTTAAGCGGCGGGGAAAAACAGCGGGTTCATTTTGCGAGAGTCCTTGCCCAGCTCTGGTTTGCATCCGACGAAGGGCCACGCTATCTGCTGCTTGACGAGCCTCTCACGTTTCTTGATGTGCACTACCAGTTCACTTTTATGCGCACGCTGGAAGATCTTTTGAAACAATCCGGATTGGTAGTGGTAGGTGTTGTTCATGATCTGAATCTTGCAGCACGGTTCGGAGAGAAAATACTGTTGTTATGCAACGGTAAAGCGCTCGCTAGCGGAAGTAAAGAAGTGGTGTTGACAAAAGAGAACATCCGGGAAGCTTTTCAGCTTGAACCCGTTATTCATAAAAATGAAAAGACCGGATCATTTTATTTATTTTTCGAATGATTGGGCTATACTCAACAACTATATAATAATCCATGGAAACAATCGAGATCTCAGGCATAATCGGAATGATCGCCCTCGCGGCACTTGCTGCAAACTTCCTCGTTGGAATTACGATCTGGTCGAATAGAAAATTGCCCTTCGAAAAACTGCCTTATGGATTAACATTATTGCAGCTGCACAAGTTTACCGGCTATTCCGCAGCAATCTCGATCCTGGTTCACATCCTGTTGATCCCCCTCGACCCGTTGTCGGGATTTACATGGGGCGATCTTATACTGCCTGCGTGGACTGAACACCAGCCCCTCGCCAATACCTTCGGTGCCGTTGCGCTCTACTTACTTGCAGTCGTTATCATAAGCTCATATTATAAAAGCAAAATGAAGCTCGCAGTATGGCGGACGCTTCATTACCTGTCTTATTTCGGAATACTGCCGCTAACCCTCCATAGCGTGATCACCGATCCTAAACTCCAGGACCGCCCGATCGATTGGTTCGACGCCGAAAAAATGTTTGTGATCCTTTGCTGCCTGGTCATCATTGCCCTGTCTTTTTACCGATTCTCAATCAGGAAACGAGTGAAATAACACTTCACCATTCGTTTCGACCGAACATAAAAAGTCTTTAGACAGGTGGTTATTTGGAGCACATCCAACCAACATTTGGCTTAAATTTAGTTATCCAAAAAACTCACGCCCATGTACTCACCAAATAGACTCCGCGTCCGCTTCATTGCGTTCGCATTGCTTCTGCAAGTTTTCGCAACAGTTGCGGCATACGCCCAAAAGGTAGATCTCAAACAATTAAAACCCCTTCACTACAGGCATATCGGTCCTGTTGGGAACCGCGTCACCAGTGTTGTCGGTATACCAGGAGACCCACTGGTCTATTATGTGGGTGCTGCTTCCGGAGGTATCTGGAAAACTGAAGATGCAGGCACGAACTGGAAACCGGTCTTTGATGGCCAGCCGGTTCACTCTATTGGAGCAATCACCGTCGCTCCTTCCGATCCCCAAATTGTTTGGGCCGGTACAGGTGAACCACATATCCGGTCAAACGTCTCTGTCGGGAACGGCGTATGGAAATCACCCGATGGCGGAGCAACATGGCAACACATGGGCCTTGAAGGAACATTCAGGATCAGTAGAGTGATCGTACATCCCACCAATCCCGATATCGTCTTCGCTGCTTCGCTTGGTCACGGTTATGCACCTCAAAAAGACCGCGGAATTTTCAGAACAACCGATGGCGGCAAGAACTGGACAAAAGTGTTATCGGTGAACGACAGCACAGGCGCTTCCGATCTTGTCATGGATCCGAACAACCCACGCATCCTGTTCGCCGGCATGTGGCAACTCGATATCAAAACGTGGGGACGTCAAAGCGGCGGCAAAGGAAGCGGGATCTTCGTAACAAAAGATGGTGGCGACACATGGACCAGGCTTACTGGCAATGGCTTACCGAAAGACCCTGTTGGAAAAATAGCTTTGACCATTCCGAAGGCCGACTCAAAAAGAATATATGCGCTCATGGAAACAGCCGACGGCGCTCCACTGAATGGTAAAGAAAGAGAAAGCGGCGAGCTCTGGAGATCCGATGATGGCGGTAGTAAATGGGCACTCGTAAGCAAAGACATGGACCTTACCGGCCGCGGTGCATACTACACACGTTGCAAGGTAAGCCCCGACAACCCTGATGAAATCTATTTCTTCGCTTCAGCGTACAGTTATTCAAAAGATGGTGGCAAGACAACAGAGACAGCAATCCCTACAGCAACACCGAACTGGGACCATCATGAAATGTGGATCGATCCAACCAACGGAAACAGGCAGGCAGTAGCAGGCGATGGCGGAGTTTCTATCTCTCTCAACAGGGGCAAGAACTGGTTCAGAGTTCAGCTGCCCGTCGCGCAACTTTATCACGTAACAGTTGATAACGCCATACCTTATTATGTATATACCAATCGCCAGGATGGACCATCATCGAGAGGTCCGAGCCGGTTCACCCACGAGGACTTCCTCACCGCAGGCATACCGCGCGGTGAATGGCACAGTGTCGGTGGTGGCGAAAGTGGTTTTGCAACACCCGATCCCCAGGATCCTAATATCATCTGGTCTACTGCTTCGGGATCCGGCGCTGGCGGTGGAATTGTAGTGAAGTACAACGAAAAAGCAAGACAGTTCCGCGACATAGAGGTGTGGCCCGAATCTACTCTTGGCTCTGCAGCCAAAGATGTGAAGTATCGCTTCCAATGGACATTCCCTTTCCTCATTTCGCCCCACGATCGGAACACGATCTACGTCACAAGTCAGAACGTACATAAAACAACCAACGGTGGTCAGACCTGGACAGTCGCAAGCCCGGATCTAACTACGAATGATAAATCGAAGCAGAATATGTCGGGTGGTCTTACTCCCGATAACATTGGTGTCGAATACTGCTGCGTTATTTATGCGATGGATGAATCGCCAATCCAAAAAGACGTGTTGTGGACTGGCACGAACGATGGCCTCGTGCAGGTAAGCATGGATGGTGGAAAGAATTGGGACAACGTTACCAAGAATATCAAGGGCCTCCCTCCTAATGGAACAGTTCGAAACATTGATGCATCTAAATACAAGGCCGGAAAAGCTTACATCACTGTCGACTTTCACCAGGTAGGAAACTTCGAGTCCTGGGTTTACAAGACTGAAGATTTCGGTAAGACGTGGGTGAAGATCAGCGATGGAATTCCGAAGAGCAACCTCAGCTACGCTTGCAATATCAGGGAAGATCCGAAACGTGCCGGACTCCTTTACCTGGGAACCGAGAATGCATTGTATGCATCATTCGATGATGGTTTGCATTGGCAATCTATCATGACCGACCTTCCTTCGTCGCCTATGTATTGGTTGCAGGTGCAGGAAACATTCAACGATCTCGTAGTTGGAACATACGGCAGGGGAATCTGGATACTCGACGACATCACACCGTTCCAGCAACTGACCAACGAAGTGACCAGTTCCGAGGCGTTCCTCTTCTCACCAAGAGATACATACAGGCTGAGACCACTCACAACACCGTATGCTATGTCCGATGATCAGACCGCTGGAGAAAATCCTCCCCCTGGTGCACCAATAAGTTTTTGGCTCGGTGCCGATGCTCCTGAAAAAGACAGTATCGCGGTAACTGTGAAGAATACCAGTGGCGCTGTCGTCAGAAAGCTTTATCACAAAGGTGGCAAGGCTGGAGTTAATCGCATTTGGTGGAACCTTCGCGAAGATCCGTCGACAACCATTCTCATACGCAACAAACCATTGTATTCAGATTGGATCAATCTTGGCGACAAGCGCGCCATTCCTGCGCCGGGATTCTCTGCTGGCTTCGCCCCCCTGGTAAAACCTGGAGACTACACAGTAACATTGACGGTGAAAGGAAAAGATTACACCAAACCGATCAAGATCCTGAAGGATCCAAACTCCGAAGGAACGGAAGCGGATATAGCTGCACAATACTCGCTTGCATCCGAAATCAAGAAAGACCTTAATAAAGCTGCGGATATGGCAAACCAGTTGGAGAACCTCAGACGCCAGGCTGCAGACCTAAAAGAAAATGCGAAAGACAACAAGGAAGCCGTGAAGATCGTCGAGTCTCTCGAACAGCAATTGATCGACATCGAGGGCGAGCTTCTGCAACTGCGCGTAACACCCGAAGGCCAAAGCGCCCTCCGTTATCCTGCTCAGACAGTCGAAAAGCTTAATTACCTCAGCAATGGTGTCGAGACCGCGGACTTCGCTCCAACGGATCAGCACCAGGAAGTTCACCAGGTACTGCAAAAACGACTTAACGACTCTCAACAGAAATTCAATCAGCTTATGGATCGCGATCTGCCTGCCATCCAGGAACAGTTGCGAAAGAGCAATGTTGGAGGTCCTTTTATTATTAAGAACAGCACTCGCGCTAACTAGTTTAGTCACACATGAAATACACCCTGCTCTCTCTCGCATTTATAATATCAATTCAATCAGTAAACGCGCAATCACCTTCAACTCAATACGATCAGAAATTTTACGAAAAGCTGAAGTGGCGCAACATTGGTCCAAAACGAGGGGGCAGATCGTTGGGTGCAACCGGTAGCCCGGGCCGCCCAAACGAATACTACTTTGGTGCAACAGGTGGTGGGCTATGGAAGACCACCGATGGCGGACAAGAATGGTCTCCGGTGACCGATGGACAGATCAGCAGTTCATCGATCGGAGCAGTTGCTGTTGCTGAAACAAATCCTGATGTGATCTACATCGGCGGTGGAGAGACGCAGCTTCGGGGTAGTATCACTCAAGGAGATGGCGTCTATAAGTCCAGCGACGGAGGAAAGACGTGGCGGTCGCTTGGGCTAAAGGAGACACAAGCGATATCGCGGATCAGGGTGCATCCAACGAATCCCGACATTGTTTATGTAGCAGCACTCGGTCATCCCTATGGCGACAATGAAGAGCGTGGCGTATTCAAATCAACAGACGGCGGAAATACCTGGAAGAAAGTTTTATATATCAATCCAAAGACCGGCGCTGCTGATCTTATTATTGATAGAACAAATCCAAAGGTGTTGTATGCAAGCACATGGAACGTCTATCGCAAAACATGGAAGTTGTGGGACGGCGGACCTGATTGTAAACTTTGGAAATCAGAAAACGGCGGAGACACATGGACCGAATTAACTCGCAATCCTGGTATGCCGGCTCCTCCTTTTGGTAAGATCGGTGTTACGGTTTCTCCCGCCGATCCGAAACGTCTCTGGGCAATTGTTGAGGCCAACGATGGCGGTGTGTTCAGATCGGACGATGCCGGCGCCACATGGAAGAAAACAAATGACGAAAGAAAACTCAGGCAGCGCGCATTTTATTACACCAGGATCTATGCAGATCCGATAGATCGTGAGACTGTCTATTGTCTCAACGTTGATTTCTTCAAATCGACAGACGGTGGAACAAAATTCGACCTGTTACAAACGAAACACGGCGATCATCACGATCTGTGGATCGATCCAAATAATTCGCAACGAATGATCCTCGCCGACGATGGAGGTGGTGTTGTATCGGTCAATGGAGGTCAATCCTGGACCGACCAGGACTATGTGACCGCGCAGCTTTATCACGTAACCACCACCAATCACGTACCATATCACGTTGCCGGTGCGCAACAAGACAATACGACCATCGCCGTACCAAGCGAAGGATGGGACAATATGGATGTGTTCGGTGATTGGGGCTACGAAGTTGGAGGTGGTGAAAGTGGTTACATCGTATCACATCCAAACAATCCCGACATCTATTATGCAGGAAGCCAGGGTGCCCTGCTCACACGATACGATCGGAGCAATGGACAGATCCGTGATATCCAGGTTTACCCAAGATTTTTCTCCGGCGAACCAGCAAGCGCATTACCTGAAAGATGGCAGTGGACCTTTCCGATCGTTTTCTCTCCACTCGATCCCAACATATTGTTCACCTGTTCGCAGCATGTTTGGAAGACGACTGACGATGGACAAAGTTGGTCACAGATCAGTCCCGACCTGACGTATGCCGATCCGGAGACGTTAGGACCGACGGGCGGAGAAATAACGAAGGATATGAATGGTCCTGAGATCTACGCGACTGTGTTTGCTCTTGCTCCGTCTTTTCATGATATCAATACGATTTGGGCCGGCTCCGATGATGGCAAGATCCACATAACGCGCGATGGCGGTAAGAAATGGACGGAGATCACACCGAAAGATCTTCCGAAGAATTCCGTTGTTGCGATCATAGACGAATCGAGACATACGCCCGGAACGGCATACGTTGCAGCATTCCGATACCAGGTGGATGACCGGCAGCCTTATGTTTTCCGAACAAAGGATTATGGAAAAACATGGACGAAGATCGTGACTGGTATCAAGGATGGTCATTTCGCAAGAAGTGTTCGTGAAGACAATACCCGGCCAGGACTGTTGTTCCTGGGTACGGAGCATGGCGTTTACGTTTCTTTTGATGCAGGAGATCACTGGCAACCGCTGCAGTTGAATTTGCCGGATACTCCTATCCGCGACCTCGTTGTAAAAGACAATGATGTTGTGCTTGGAACACACGGAAGGGGTTTTTGGATATTGGACGACATACAACCGTTGCGTCAGCTCACGCCAGAGGTGATGAAACAGGATGTTATATTCTTCAAACCCGGTGATGCAATACGCGGTATCAGCAACGCTTCGTTTCAATATTATATCAAAGACCAGGTCGACTCGGTGAAAATCGAGATCCTCGACGAAAAGGGAGCTGTCGTGACAAAGTTCATCGGTGACAAGCCGGAATATAAAGTTGATCCCAACATACCGCGATGGGAACGTGAACCAGCGAAGCCTACTACAGGCGCAGGACTTAATGTTTTTTCGTGGAACCTTCGTTACCCTGGTGCAACGACGTTCGAGGGAATGATCTTATGGGGTGCTAATGCGAAGAATGGTCCCATGGCTGCACCGGGTAAATACCAGGTGCGGTTCACGTCGAAAGCATACACCATAACTCATCCATTCGAGATCAAGATCAATCCAAATCTGAAGGGAGTTACCGCAGAAGACCTGAAGGAAACTTTTGCCCTTGCCATGAAGATCCGGGACAAAGAAAGCGCCGCTAACGAAGCCGTTATTCAAATCCGAAAAGTCCGCGCTCAATTCGAAGCGGCTTTGAAGAATACCACCGATCAAAATGCGGTAGCAGCTGCAACTGATTTGCTGAAGAAGATTACCGTTATAGAGGAAGAGCTTTACCAGGTAAAAAACCGAAGTGGACAGGATCCGCTTAATTTTCCGATCAGGCTTGGCAACCGTATCTCGGCCCTGAGAAGAAGTCTCGAAACTGGCGATAATAAGCCGACGGCTGGAGCCTACAAGGTATTCGCGGAGTTGTCGAAAGAGTTGGATGCGCACCTGGCCAATCTTAGTTCGATCATGACCGGCACCCTTCCTCCACTTAAGGCCACTTTGAAACTGGACAGGTAGACGTTTACCTCTTAATATCCTTGATCATTTCAAGGTGCGACTCTATCAGGGGAAGGTACCTGGTAGCAAAGGCAGCGATTTCGGGATCGGTGGAGAACGTTGCTTTCTTGAAGATCTTGATGTCACGTTCGTGTTCCATGATCATATTCCTGATGAATGCGTGGTTGAATTGCCTGCCCGATTTCTGGTCGAGATAGATCTCATACGTATTGTTGGGAATTACAACATCGTTCAAAACGGCGAGCCGCTTAAGCTCTCCAAGCAACCGGCCCTGGTCTTTGATCATCATCTCACCGTATCGCCGGATGTCTTTTGTGGTAGCCTTCTCGGAAGCGAGTCGTCCTTCTTCTGCGCAGATCACGCGGGCGATAGCCGTGTTGATGATAAAACTTGAGATCTCGTCTCTGAAGACCACCTTCTCCGGCGATTCTTCTTTTATGCTTACGTCGCTTTTTGCGTAAGCGATCTGTTGTGCGTTGGTCGCACCGCCGCAGATCAACAACCCGATGATCGTGCCGATCCCTACCCCCCTGTTCATAGTCCCTCAACTCTTGAAAGAGAGAAGGCTAATAGTATGCCAGAGTAATTATTGCTTCAGCTTTTTAAGTGCATCGATACCGCCCTGGTTTTTTGGATTCATTTGGACAGAGATCTCATAGTTTTTGATCGCCTGTTCCTTATCTCCTTTCGCAGCATAGGCTTCGCCGAGGCTGTCGAAGACATTGAACGACTGTGGATAGTCGGAAACATTTTGTGTAAGCACTACGATCGCATCATCTGTCTTCCCCATTCGAAGGAGATCGAGGCCGATCTCGTTCATGCGGTCTTCATTGATGAGGCTGTCGGCGGGCTGGGTCTTTCGCCATTCGACGTACTGTCGCATAACCGTGGTTGCTCCCTGGGCTATTATGTTGCGGAAAAGTCTCCGCGGGGGTGCATTATACTTTTCCTCACGAAGCCAGGCAGTGGCGGGAACGTTGATCTTTAGTGCGTCCGAAACAAGCTCGGAAGCGATCGATAACCCGTAAGCGCTGTTAGCGAAGTAAACGATAGCGTCTTGTTCTTTCACTCGTCCAACAATAAACGCCTTTACGTCGCCATTGTCGCCCCAATGGAAGAATGACTGGCTGCCGTTCACTTCCTGTATGCCCCAACCTAATCCCCAGAACACTCCCGGGAACAACGGCGCGTCAGGTCGACGGATAGTTTGGGTGCCCTTCGCGTGCGTTTGCACGACGGGAGTGAGCATCATGTCGCGTGTCCTTTTGCTGATGCCTTTCGATTGAAGGATGGCAAGAACGAACTTTGCATAGTCTTCGGCGGTGGTGTGAAGACTGGCGGCGGCGTTATAGTAGTCTTCATTAATTTTTTCAAACGTAGGCTCACCCCTCGTGTTGTGTGCGAAGACTTTATCGGTGTCGTAGTCTTTGCGCCATGCGTAGCTGCTGTGCTTCATGTCGAGTGGTACGAACACGGTGCGTGTCATGAAGTCGTTGAACTTCTCGCCGGTGATGCTTTCAACGACCTTGGAGAGAAAGACGAAGCCTTCACCGGAATAGCTGAAACGATCACCTGGTTCGAAGAAGATCTTGAGTGTGTCGCCGTTGCGCCAGTTAGGGAAACCGGTGGTGTGGCTGAGTACATGCCTGGCTGTTATTTTCGAGATGCGCGGGTCATACACGTCGGGATAGGGTGATGCCAGATATTCACTGAGCGGTTTGTTGAGATCGATCTTGCCTTCTTCGACGAGTTTCATCACAGCATAGGCGAAAAGCGGCTTGCTGAGGCTGGCCGCTTCGAAAACAGAGTTGTTGTTGACGGGAGTTTTTGTTTGCGCGTTACCTACGCCGAAGACCTTATACCATGCGAGCTTATTCTTAGAAATATATGCGACGGAGAGACCGGGGATCTCGCCTTTGTTCATCAGGGCTTGTACCTGATCCTGGAGTTTTTGTGCGTGGGTGGGAAAGGTGTGGGAAATAAAAACACACGTGAAAAGGAGGCTTACCATTATCTTCATAAAGAGTACTGAATTGTTCCGACATTGGGAATTCAAAATCACATCTGATCATTTCCAAACAAGCACGAGGAGCCCGGCCGTTACCAACAACCCGCCCACAATTATCTTCGGACTCATAGGTTCTTTCAGCAATAGGAAAGATAGCACAAGTGTAATCACAATGCTTCCTTTGTCGATCACAGCCACATAAGAAACCAGCCCATCTTTCATCGCACGGTAGTAAAACAACCAGCTCAGTGTTGTTGTAACTCCCGACAAAACCAGGAGAGTCAGCTGCAGGCCAGTTAGATTTACAAACTCTTTGTATTTCTGTCCGATGATCGTAATGGCTGCAATGATCACAAAAATTACAAAAGTACGGACACCTAAACCTGCATCGGCACTTATGTTTTGCAAGCCATACTTGGCAAAGATCGCTGTTACTCCAGCGAAGATCATTGAAAGAATGGCATAGATCATCCAGGTTTGCATATCAAAATTGTTAGTTGAGGATCAGTATAAAGATCAGCGGTTTTCTAAAATGGCATAAACCAAAGATAGCGCGATTCTTATTTCTTTGTTTGACTGAACATCTCCCTCACTTTATTGTGAGGCAAAGCGAATACCTTGTTGCCATTGATGCCCTCCATATCTTTCGCGGCAACCAGGGTATTTAGAATAGCTTCTTCTGTTGCTTCAACGGTTGCCTCGAAGATCGGATCCAGTTTCCACTTTGGCACAACGTTCCAGCTCTCATGTAACTTGTCGTTATATTCCGGGCCTGCCGTGCTCAGCGCGAGGAAAATTTCTCCGGAACCGTTGTGCGAGAACGTTCCGGTTCTTGCGATGCCATGTGTTGCTCTTTTAGCCACCAGCTTCAATTGACCTGGTAACAATGGCGCATCTGTTGCGATGATCACGATGATGGACCCATCCTTTCTCTGTTGTTCATTGACGATTGGCTTGAGGTCCTGGATCTTTTTTCCAACGGGAACACCTCTTACCGTCAGTTCGTCCCGTCTTCCGAAGTTGGCCTGCACAAAAACGCCTAATGTATATTGAATAGAGTCGATGGTAAAGACCCGTGAAGAAGTTCCGCTGCCACCTTTAAATTGATAGCAGACCATGCCGGTTCCGCCGCCAACGTTCCCTTCGCTGGTGCTGCCTCCTGCTGCAGTGTTGAGTGCATCCCACACGTGTTCCTTCGGTACATGAAAGCCGTTTATATCATTCAACACGCCATCCCATGTTTCGGCGGCCACTGGCAGGCCAAATGAAAAATCGACAAAGGCGCCTGTAGAAAATTTGTTGAAGCACCATTGCCCGATCGCATCTCTCACCACTCCAACGCTGTTTGTATTTGTTATGCCGATCGGTCCGTATCCCATACCATAATCCTCGATATACGGGATGCCGGTCATCTCGCCGTCGCCATTCAGCGAGAACCACGCGGCCGGATAGCTCTTGCTCGTTTTGCCTTTGGGTAATATCACCGTAACGCCAGTCCTAACCGGCCCTTTTCCATGAACCAATTTGCCGCTACCGCTCACTAATGTCTTGTATCCAACCTCTACGCCGGCGACGTCGGTGATCGAGTTGAACTTCCCGGTTTTACCATCGAAGGGAATTCCGAGGTCGCGCGCCCTGATGTTCTCAGGTTGCTGCGCTTTGGATTGCGAGGCGGGCAATACAAGTGTCGCAAACAAAAAGACCCTTAAGGCATGTCGTATCACTGTCTTTTGATTTATTTAAAGATACTGGCAAATTAATTGATTGGGGAACACTGCCTGAAAAACAAATTTACCCGTTCTGGTGTTTGTTACGTTAGATATAGAAAGAGGGTCGGGTTCAATAATCTAAAATTCGCAAATGCTATCCATTAAAGTAATAGACGAAACCAATAAGGAAGATTATCCTATGAGCTTCGCATACAATGAGCGGAGAAAATCGGCCACATTGTCACTAGCTGGACGATATACAGTTATAGATATGGTCAATTCTGTTGACGATCTCTTCACTCTCATCTCGGAACGGGTTCAAATATCTATCAAAGATTCTATTGGCGACCAGATCAAGGCGCGGATCCTGCATGGAGAATCGATATTTGTAGTAGATCGATTGGCAAAGGTGCTTAAGTAGCTTTAGCCTCTCGGCGCGAGGTAAATGATAGCAGCGCCGGCAATACATACAAGCGAACCAATGATATCGTATCGATCCGGTTTAAAGTTGTCGAAGTAATACGCCCAGATCAACGACATCACAATGAAAAATGCTCCGTAAGTAGCGCTCACTCTCCCAAACGATGCCGATTGAAATGTTGTGACGACAGCACATCCCGCAAGGATCAGTGCACCCAACAGGCCATAGCCCAGCCCATAGCCCTTCCTCAGCCACATCCATATTAAATATCCACCTCCTATCTCAAAAATCCCTGCAATCACGAAAATAACAAAGGCCTTCAGCTGAAGCATAAGTGTGTTATTAAAGTCTGTCTACCAATTTACAATTATTGACGCGAAAAAATTTTCTTTCTCTCCTTCAGGTATTTCTTTCTCGGCTTCTTATGATCGATCTCGTTCATCTTGTCGTATGCCTCGCGAAATTTATCATCCATCCCTTGCGGGTAATCGAACTCGAAATACGAAAAGCCATTGTATGGAACAATGCTTTTAGTAGCCAGCATTTTTACCTGGTCCTGCGTGCCGTCCTCCCTGAAGACCTCCAGAAAAGATCTTTTTCGCATCTTGACAAGATCGTCGAATGACCGGTCGACTACCTTGTGGCCTACGAAGTTGAGAGCCTTTTCCTGGATGGTGAACATAACCGTGTCGCTCAGGTTCCGGCTAATATATTTCACCAGCGCATCGTCCTTCGAAGACATCTCGACGACCTTCAAAGAGTCCTCCTTCGTGAAATCTTTCGGCTTCATTTTGTTCGAGATCAAATAGAACTTCTTCTTCGTCTCGTAAAAAAGAATGTGCTCTTTTTCTTTGGTCTCATATTCCATCGGCCGTACCAGCAGCGATGAGCCAGGATGCTCCTTCAGGAATCCCGAAATTTGTTTCACAAACTTGCGCTGACGATCCTCCAGTTCTCGCTGATTCATATCCCACTTCATCGTGAGCGATCGTTCAATTTCCGTCTCAAGATCCTTTACTTTCAATCGATAGGGCGTCGTTGCCGGCTTCACAAAAATATTCTTCACTACATCCGTGATCACATCGCATAAATGAAACTTCGGGTGTTTCAGATTGCCGGTTATCGGGATCTCGAAGTCCATCACATCTCCGCGATCGTGCGCCAGGAACATGATCAGCGGCATTGGTATCCATTTCGTGTCCTTATTTCTTATTCGCCTGGTTGTCCTCGGATCGACGACGAGTACATGGTTGTTGCTTCGTATCCTGCCATTCCTCACATTCCATAGTCCATTCAGTTCCAGCGTGCCCCTGTCAAGAGGAAATGATGTTCTGGAGATGAGATATGGATTAAATACAGAGGCCGGGATCTTTTCAACATTGTATTTCAGATCGAAATCAGTGCTATCCCTGGGATTGATGCTCAACAGGAATTTAGCGCGACCATAGGGCTCTATATGCGACGACAGGTTGATATGGACACGTTTCTTCTTTTTGTTCAAGGAATCGGCCCGGATCGTAAAGGGACTGGCCGCGATAGAAAATTTCTCGCTGATGGAGAAATCATTAAAAATTGCAGTTCCATCAACAACACTCAACGATCCAATTTGAAAGTCGCTGGTGAAAAAGTTCTGCGAGATGTCTTTCAAATACCTTCCGATCTCGATCACGAGGTTAAAACGCCCTCGCTGACCAGTGATGTCGGTAATGTTCTTGCCTTCCTTTCCAAACAGCGCCTGCACGTTGTCGAGGGAATCAAAAACTTCGTACTTAAAGTACGGAGAATAGAGGCTGATCGAATCGAAGTGGAATATATTCGACACAGGATTTAGCTCATCGATCACCAACCCAAGCTTCTCGAATGCGATATATGCATCCTCGTTTGTTCTTCCAAGATGAAATTTAGTGAGCGACAACCGGCCTACCGTGCTTATACTGTCGGCCGACTTAAAATTTCCCGTGGCCTTTATGTCTGCATCGAGGGTTGCGTGAAACATACCATAGTTGATCAACTCCCAGATGTACTGTCGTATGATCTCCATGTCGAATCGCTGTACGTCGACACCAAACCGATAGTCGAGGGTTTTCTGGTTGATGGTAAAATCGCCCCTCATCCGGCCCTTTCCTTTTCCGTCCTCGAACGAGAACCGGGCAGAGATCGTATCGACATCCTGCGTCTTGCCAGGACCGATCACATTCAGGTCCTTAATAAAATAGTTGATAGGAATTACCTGTTCATAGTAGTGCACTTCCCCAGCTATTATTTCAGTGTCGAGAAGAGTGACGTGCCAGTCGTTGGATCTGGTCGTGTCGGGCTTACTCCCCGAAAATTTTTCAATTACATCGTCGAAGCTGAGGGTGTCCTTCTTCTGAACTATTTTCGCGTAAGGATGATCGACGGTAAGGCTTTCCATCCAAACCTGCTTCGATAATAATTTCAGCATCGAAAAATTTGCACTCGCTGCGACCGCCGATATGAAGATGCTGTCGCCCCGGAGCTCGAATATTTTTACGTTGTGGAGATGAACATACCCGGTGACGGGATTTGTGTAAGCCCACCCGATGGAGCATTCCCTCCCGAATAAGGCCGTATCATACTTTTCCAGGTAGTATTTGGTAAGCGGTGAGGCAACGATCAGGAGTAGGAGGAATACCGACAGAAGAGCGCCCGCTGTGTAAATAAGACCTTTCTTAATCCTGATTTTGAGGAATTTCATTCTCGCCGAAAGTATAAATCTGAAGCACGCGCTGAATTCTGAAATTTAACGCAGTGGTCTAGCAACTATGGTGCTAGCGCTTCAGCGAAATATACCCCGTCAGGGAATCATTTTGCGGGAACTCGATCCGGTAATAATAGGTGCCTGAAGGGAGCTCTTTCCCACCTTTGCTCAAACCGGAAAAAACAACCGAATCGTTATCATAATTATCAGCTTCGTAGACAACATCGCCCCAGCGATTATAGATCACAACCTTGTTCTCACGAGTGCTTTCGAGAGCCTCAATGTTCTCTATATAAAACACATCATTCTTACCGTCGCCATTAGGGGACACTGCATTATAGACGGCGACCGTCGGTTCCGTGCACTGCGCTAATGTAACAACAATCTCCGCCTTCGCGCTCTCGCAAGTACCGTCATCAATACTTACACTGTAAGTTTTAGAAGTCGATACTGTTACAACGTATGTACCGTTCACTTCTCCATTTATCAATGTAGTTCCGTCGTACCAACGATAGTTGCCATCTGTACTACCGGATGCTACAAGATCTACATTCTCAGCGGGACAGACCGGATCCGGATCACTCACAATGGGCGGGGCTGGATCTGTGCCGACGGTCAGTGTTACCGA
Source organism: uncultured Ohtaekwangia sp. (assembly GCA_964490505.1). Taxonomy (GTDB): domain Bacteria; phylum Bacteroidota; class Bacteroidia; order Cytophagales; family Cyclobacteriaceae; genus ELB16-189. Next base: position 285,289 of record CAZBCP010000014.1, read on the forward strand.
AGAAGAAGGAGTATCCGTTGTGTTATCGCCATGAACAACCACACGATATACAGATCCATTCAATGACGATGGGTTTGGAATTGTCAACGTTGCTGTATTAACTCCACTATAAGTCGCATCATCAGAGAGATCGACAAAACCACTATCATCGATCTGCCATTGATACGAAAGATTATCATCGCCGGAAGCGACAACAGTAAATGTCACAGTTTCCCCGCACGTTGATGTCGATGACGGTTGAGTATCAAAAACAATGGTCGGCGAGCAAGAGCTTGTTCCGGGGTTCGTGCTTAGTTTAGTAATAAAAGAACTCACGCTAACTCCGGCAGTTACCGACCCTTTGCAATTGCTGGCATCAAAAGTTACGGTCCCAAATTCAAAAGTTCCCGCGAGTATGATATCCTCATTTTGATCCAACGCGAGTAGCGGAACTTCCGCGAGCGCTGGGACACCGGATGTTGTCCATGCCCAGATGAAGTTACCGTCCGGATCGAGTTTAGAAACGAAAGCATGATCGTTGATGGTTACGCCCGTGCTCGCTGTCAGGAAGTAACTTGCAGGACCTGGATCGAAGTCAACGGTTCTGCCATACCAGCCGGAATAGAACACATTGCCGGCGGCATCGGTCTTGATCCTGTATCCAACGTCGCCGCCGCTACCACCGACCGACCTTACCCAAACCAGATTTCCGGAAGCATTAAGCTTTAAAATAAAAATATCGGAGCCGCCTTCGGACGCAATTGCAGAAACAGCTGCACCGGGATCGAAATCTCCGCCGCCGTTGAAACTGCCTGTGACAAGGACGTTGCCATTAAGGTCAACATCAATTGCGTCTGCGGCGTCGAAACTTGTACCTGTACTTCCAACGCTCTTCGCCCAGATGTAGTCGCCTGCTGAGTTTAGCTTCAGAATGAATACATCGCTTGCAGTTGTCGGTGCAGTAAGGTTGGCGGTTCCGGTACCGGGATCGAAATCAACAGTTCCAGTAAAATATCCCGAGAGATGAACGTTGCCCGAAGCATCGACTGCAACACCCCTCGAAAATTCACCAAGTGTTCCTCCTACCCTACGCGCCCACACAAAATCGCCGTCCGACGTAAGCTTGAGGACATAGGCATCGGAGCTCCCGGCAGAAGTCATATTGAATACTCCGGCACCCGGATCGAAGTCAATTGTATTCGTAAAGCCGCCCGTTAGATAGATCTCATTAGAAGGAGCTATCAATATATCTACGCCGCTAACCAAATTCGAATCAAGGGGTCGTGCCCAGACCAGGTTCCCATCGGTGTCGTATTTGCAAACAAAACCTGTGAAAGCACCTGGAAGGATTGTAGTCCCTGGTCCCGGATCAAGGTCAACATCACTATTGCCAATTGTCCCGGTAACATAAATGTTGCCATCTGCATCGCTGGCAACTTCTGTTCCGTTATCGAGGTTTACGCCACCGAAACTAAATGCCCACTCTAATCCTCCTTGTGGATCATACTTCGATATGTAACAATCGAAGTTTCCCGCAGACGTGAAATTTTGCTCACCTGGACCGGGATCAAGATCTGTAGTTTCGCTGAAGCCGCCGACCGTATATACGTTGCCCGAAGGATCGATCGTCATTCCGTTCAGGAAGTTGTCGAGACTTCCCGACAGCGGACCCACCCAATCGAATTTATGTATGGCAGCACCACCAGGCGTAACGGTGAAGTCGGTTGCGCTCGTTGCCGTGTTGCCCAACACGGTAACAGTGATGGGGCCCGTTGTTGCTGCAGGAGGCACTGTTGCTGTAATAGAAGTGGCGGTGCTTGCAGTCACCGTGGCAGGCCAGCCATTGAAGTTCACGAAATTCTTTGAAGCGGTGGTGCTGAAGTTAGTACCTGTGATTGTAACAACGGTGCCTGTTGGGCCGCTCGTTGCCGCGAAGCTGGTAATAGTTGGGGTGAGTGGCAATGCATATTTAAAAACAACTCCCCCGTCACTTGGATTACCTTGCTCAGTCGTGCCATAAAGAAATGTTCCATCTGTGATCAGTGATGCGTTGGGAAGCCAACCGTTGTTCACTATATCAAAGTCATGCAGCTTAACATAACCTGATCCATCGTTTTTCACTTTGAATAGCGCTCCTGTGCCGCTGTTTCCTCCGGAGTAGGTCATGCCGTACAGATCAGAACCAATGATAAGAAGCGATCCGAAAGGCTCGTCGCCCTGATCGAGGTGGAAGTTTTTGATTGTTGAAACCGAGCCTATGTCGAGTCGGATCCTGAAAATGGTTCCATCGTTGGATGTTCCTCCTCCTGATGTCATTCCATACAGGAATGTGCCATCGCTCACGAGTGAGCCAAATGGTTCTTCGCCCCACGACGGGTAGCCGGTAAAATTCAGAAGCCTGCTATAGGCAGTGCCGTCGGTTTGAATTTTAAAAATGGTGCCCCGGGTGCTCGGACCTCCGCTATAGGTCATTCCATATAAAGTGGTTCCTACCAGTAAGAGATCACCATAAGGTTCACGGCCATCGGCTGTGCCGGTGAAGTCGAACAGTTTAACATAACCGCTACCATCTTTCAAGATCTTGAAGATCGTACCCATGCCGCTTGTTCCGCCATTGAGGGTCATGCCATACAGAAATGTTCCATCGGAGATGAGCGAACCGTGCGGACTTCGACCGGAGGTGGTGGACGAGAAGTCGAAGATCTTTGCGAAGTTCGATCCATCCGGCATGATCTTGAAGATTGTCCCATTTCCATTTGCTCCTCCGTTGCTCGTCATGCCATAAAGAAATGTTCCATCGGAGAACAGAGAACCATAAGGGATTGAACCGTTGGTGGCGCCGGCGAAGTCGAGGAGTCTCAGGTACCCGGTGCCGTCGGTTTTTACTTTGAAGATCGTGCCCATGTTGTTGGCGCCGCCCCGGCTGGTCATCCCGTACAGGAATGTGCCGTCGAAGAAGAGTGAGCCGTCGGGCTCGAATCCGTTGGCTCCGGTGAATTCGAGAAGCTTGGTGTATTGAGCGTTAGCAGATATGGAGATAAAAAAGAGAGCGATCCTGAATAATGATTTGGCCATGGATGAAAAATTGGGGATATCGTTAGGCTATTGACGTTCACCAAAAATCGTCAGTAATTGCAGGGTAAGGTATCACATGAACGTGCGAGAGCGATAGTAAAAATTCGAACTCTTTTCTTTAGATTATAACCTCTATGCCGAACAGATTCTCTCCCCTCATGGTAGGAAAAACCGATGAGCAATTATTAACCATCGCACGCGAGCGAGACCGGTATGAGCTCGAAGCTTACGTTGCTGCAATTGAAGAACTGGAGCGAAGAGATCGTGCAACGCCAGAGATAACCTCACCAAGAAGTGTTGTATGCTACAATGGGCTTAAATACAAATCAAAAAATATTTAACAAATTCTTCGCCGATGATGGCGGAATTTTTGACGTCGACAAATTATCGAAGGACGACGCCGCTGTCTACAACTTGTACAGGCAGCGAGCTGATAAATATATCGAAAGTTGCAGACAGCATCCTTCAAGATTTAAGGATATTCCGGAAATTCATTTTGATTTCATTAATAACGCTAGTCTCAATGCCGTGGCCGCACTTTCCAATGACGGGATTTATCTTATTGGAATACATTCAGGCACTATTTTCATCCTCTACGATCTTTTTTTAAGAATGCTATCTCATTCAAACATCCTAGAAAAGAGCGGTAATCCCAATGAAGAGAAAAGCAAGTCCCCACCAATAACTAACTATTATTCAGATGCTGGTTTGTTGGCTAGTCGTGGCAAGTTCGGTTACGATGATTATAAATTGCCAAGGCCAAAAAACGTCCCGAGGTTAGATTACGCAAACCACCTCTTGGACATTGCCGTTGACTTTATTGTTGCCCATGAACTAACACACGTGGTGAATGGACATTTGGGGTTTGTGAATGTCAACTCGGGAATTAATTTCATCGAAGAGCGCACTCAAAATATACATTGTGATCAAGACATTTTAAATATCCAAGCTCTTGAAATGGACGCCGACTGTATGGCCGTCAGCAAGGGGTTGGCAAATGTGGTTAAAAGATATCAGGGTCAACAGAACGTTTCCAACAGCAGAAAGGAATTCTACACGGATTTTGAATCTGTTGTTTTTAATTGGGCATTATCCGTCCTAACGGTTATTCGACTAATGAATGAGGTTAGAGAATATAAAAATGTCGATTCGAAATCAATCTCACATCCTCATCCAAGAGTTCGATCAGCCATGATACTGACCACTGTGGACACGTATCTACGTGAATACTACCCAGGGGAATACAGTTTCATTGATGAAAAAAAGTTGATCAGCGATGTTGTCATCGAAGTTGAGACGACATATAAATATATCACCGGAAATCACACTGACAAAAAAGAATATTCGGATCAAGTTGAGAGTGGGAGCGACTATATTCGACAAGTAAATAACACTTGGCGGACTATTCGAAACGAATTGACGCAGCACTCCTTTTTTGAATTAACCTAGTGTCAATTCAATCCGGCAAGATTCGATCGATATACAAATTAGTTTTGTTTTGAACCCAGCTTTAGAAACCAAACCCTGAACCGAGTCATTGAAAACAATATCTCCCGTGACGTGCCCACCTATCCAAAAAATGGGTCCATCTCGACAGGCAACAAGCTCTGCATAAATTCAGTACTAAAAAATACCTTAAACGACTCCTGGTCTGCTGCTGAAATTTTACTCATAGACTGAGGAAATTGAAGCCTCAATGACTGAAGGTATTTCTCTCCTACTTCCTCGGGCCTTTTCGATTTAAGTCCATAGCTTACGTTTAACATGAAATATTGTTGATACGCTATGTGCAACGGTACCATCCATGAAATCAAAAAACTAACATCGACTAGCTCAGGTGTATTAATAAAAATGAACCTGTCATTGTATTCCTCAATCAAGGCAAGCTCACGAATTTGATTGCCGACGCCCCGCGACGTCTCCATGGATTGCAATAGTAGCCTATGACCTCTAAAAAAATGCTGCTCAACTAAGCGGAAATGAGCAGCACGTACGTCCATGAACATATGAAACTGAGTTGGGACTGGTAGATGCTCCCCGGTGACTGACGAAACAAGCTTTACGTTTCTCGTGTCCCATTGCGAATATTCACTAAATAACTCATTCTTGGCAAGAATGCTATCAAACGTCCGCATCGCGAAATCTTTCATGGTAAGCAAATTCGCTTGCTCTCTCAATAAATGACATCTAAACCACGGGAACTCATTTTCAATTATCAGACCACGTTGAAAATAACCGGTGCAGGTTATATCGATATTACCACACAATGACAAAACGTAGTTGTGGTGCACGTGCCCAAGATGAGCCATACTCTCCTTTTCAATTCCTAAGGGGAAAAAATTATCTATGCCATAGTCATATCCATCCTTATAATAGCCAATCAGCGTTTCTCTCCATATATCAAAATATCGTTTATTAGCCGCGTGATCTTTTTCAAGAACGATCCGTTCACGTATTTTGCTCATACCTTCAAAAATTGGCAGCGCGTTAAAACCACATGTGTCATCGCCAAAAAGCATCGTATCAAGAGGTAATTCAGTTCTCCACTTCACGAGCCAGGGCAGCGAAGATCGACGCGCCAGGCGAGGATAGAGATCATTGATCAATTCCAAAAACTCACCAACCGTATATTTAGAATACCTTTGCCTCACATCAGAAGAAATCAGAATGTCCAAAAACTTCTCAACGAGCTTGATCTCGTGCACGACAAAGGCCTCTAAATAGTTATCGTCTTCCTCTCGAAACGAGTCATATAGCTTCCTGCCTTTATCTTCCCACCACTCCAGGACTGTTTGTCCCACTATGTCTACATTTATCTTTCTATCTCTGAAGAACGCCGTCAAAGTCATGTTATCCCGAATAAGCACTTGATAACAGCGCCAAAGTAAAATTCCGAAAGGCGTCGCGATAAATTGCGTAAAGTGATCATACTCGTGCACATCAGTCGTAACCAACTGAACATCCGAGTTTGAAAGGTCCTTCCAGGTTCGTGCAAAACTCTTCCCGTCGGGCGTAGATATCTTTCGGATGGCTTCGTCAAGTGAACGAACATCACAATTAAACGATAACATCAAGGAATGGCTTTCGAACAAGCCAAAGTATGACTCATGTGAATTGAATAAGTTCATAATTATATGCCAGGTGCTTTGTAGAAGTTATTTTCCAAAATTACCAGTTCAATTTTATTGCCGTTACTGCTATAAATGGTCCGTAAACTATTGATCACAGTCATGAGCTCGTCTTTTGTAATAGTCTCGGCGGAGATATTTATTAGGGAATAAAGCTGATCAAAAGTCAAGCCCTCTGGATGATTTTTAAGACAAACAATTACTTTAAACTGTTCTTTTGCGAGAACTTTTCCCTTATTCCTCGCATTCCGCAAAATCTTGAAAAGGGCTCCAGCGATTCCAACAATGGAAGTTACGAATGCGGTCCGGGGAGCTGATGCAACCGTCAGAAAAAAATTTGCCCCAGCTGCGCTCTTAAGCCCATCGAAAATTGATTCTATCAGTTGAATATCATCATCTTTAATTACCCAACGGAATTTTTTAATAGAAAGAGCTAACGCTCCTGGTCGTATCTTTGAGACATCCTCGATTCTAAACTCAAGAATAACAGCCTCCTCCAGTCCCGGAAATTGCTCGTATAAAGTGGAAACATGAGCAATGCCATTCCTCAAGTATAACTCAACATCATTCTTTTCCGTAAAAATCTTTTCCATTCCAATACAATTGATTAAGGTTGATCTGTGTGTAGATAAAAAAAGCCCTTGAAGCGAAACGATTTCGCATCATGGGCTCTGGCCCTAATGTAGTGATTAGTAGCGACAAAGCCTCAAAATCTAAATCCAGGTATACGACTCAACAAACAAACGTATCGCTAAAGCAAATACACGATCTAAAAACGGTCTTGCAGGCTATAAATTCTCTTTAGAAATCCTTCAAAAAACGGACTTTTAACTGGGTTGAGATTTATGACACAATGCATTTACGGAAGTGGCCTTTGGAATGGCCTCCACGGCTCATATACTCGGAGGTTGCCCGATGGGTGAGACGATCGAAGGCGGCGTGGTAGGTCCAACTTTCAAAGTCCATGGATACGATAATTTTTTTATCCTGGATGGATCGGTGGTTCCGTGTAACCTGGGCGTTAATCCATCGTTGACTATAACGGCATTAAGTGAGTATGCAATGAGCTTTGTTGCGGATCATTCTGAACGGAAGACGAGGGATCTAAGTGATATGTTGAAAGAAAGAGCAAGTGATTAAGAAAAACCTTCGACTGCTAGCCGACATTTTGGTGATGGCATTTGCAATTGTGTTCCCACACTTTGCCCGGCTACCGATGTTCATCTATCCCGCCATCGTGCTCGCTGTGATCTGGGGCTATCTTTATTTCACCGGCCGGAGTTTCGGCGACATAGGATTTCGATTCAGAGACATTAGCGTTAGGGCAATTGTTATTGGGGCTGTTATTGGTATCGCGTACGCGCTGTTCGTATATATTGCTCTCGGACCGTTCATCTTATGGAGCACCGGGCTTCCACCAGCCGACCTGCATGATTTTTATTTCATACGAAGCGACATGGCAGCTTTCGTCAGTCTCCTGCTCATTGCGTGTCTGTGGGTGATCCCTTATGAAGAGATTGTATTTCGTGGATTTGTACTAACCACTCTCTGGCAGCGCTTTGGCAGTGGGTCATCGGCATTTTGGATTGCGGGGCTGATCAACAGTTTTTTGTTCGCTTTTTATCACATCCAGGAAGGATACTCGGCAGTAATTGCAATTTTTATTGGAGCACTTTTTACGATATGGCTCTACCGGGTCTTCAAGGGAAACTTGTGGTACTTGATTGCCTTCCACTCCGCGTATGATATTGTGATGTTGAACTTCGTTCGGGTGGGACTGATGTGATTTTGATTGGGGCCTACCAACGAACTACCAGCTACCAGGGATCTCGCAAATTTTACCGAAATTAGAATACTCCTCAGCCTGGTTACACATTGACCCTAATTCTTACCACCAATGAGCCTTGATCTGAACGTCTACACGACAAGCCTAAATGACAACTTGATCCCACAAATTCAAAAACGTCTAAATGAGTTCGACATGAAATGTGAGATCGACCCGGCCTTCTCTTTTAACAGTCAGGAGGGATTTTTACCGTTTAAGTTTGAATTGCTGAACCCAAAGTTCGAGATCTTGCGGGGAAAAGTCCTGGCAGGTGGCTTCGAGATGTATATCGATGACTTTGATTTCCATCGCGAGAAAAGTAAGGTCCAGCCAAAGCCAGGGTTTATGGACAAGTTGATGGGCAAGAAACAGGCTGAGGTGCCATTGGTCAACGAGGATATCGACAAACGGCTAAAGGATTGCAAAAAGATTGTGACATTCGTGTGGCACGCAGGTGACACCTTTGACCTACGATTCGCAATGCTGACGGGCGCGATACTAACTGAACTCACGAATGGCGTGTGTTGCTACCCTGCTGATGACATTTGGTATGAAAACGAAAATTTCGTCCAGAAAACATTTCAGGAGGTTAAGCAAGAATATGAGGATCATTTAAAAGAAGCGGATCTAAAGTTCCGGGAGTTTGAGGGATGGAAGTAGACAAAAGACGCCGCGTGATCAAACGAAACTGATATGAGTTACGATCTTTACTGTTACAGATCAAGAATTGGAAAGCCTGACATTGATGAGGCCAGAGTAGCAATAGAACAAGTAGAGTCAGTGGATAACCCGGAATCAAAACAAAATAAACTTCGGGTAGCAAAAGCCCTGACTGACTATAATCCACGACTTGAAATGTTCGACCTCGACTATGAGGAGATCTCTAAATTTGAGAATATTTCCATTGATGAGGTTCATGAGCGGTACGATTACATCGAGCTGAATTCACCTGAGGGTGACTTGGCGATCCAGATCACAATAAACAACAACAACGTTATCCTGACGATCCCCTATTGGTATCAAAACAAGCAGGCGGAACAAGTATTTAAAGATCTGGCTGAATATCTTAAAACAATAAGGCGCACTGTTGGATACTTTGTCTATGATCCACAAATCGACAAAGCATTCGATCCTTTAGTGACTGAAGTGGAAGGGATCGATGTCTATCTTCAAACAACTCAAGGCAAGAATTCCACCAAACCATGGTGGCGATTTTGGTGAGGAGAGTTACGATCTACTTCAGACCCGACCGCCGAATATCCTCTGCCTTATCAAAAGCCGCTAAACAACTATCGAGCGGATTCCCTTCTTTATAAATGCAGTCGCAGAAGGTTTGGCAAGCCGCAGGGTTCTTGCTGCCGGCACACTGGTTCCGGCACTCCTCCTCCGAGTTGCCTGGAACGGTCTCGAACAAATAGAAAGTTCCCATTATTATAAATGCTATCAACGCAAACGAGCCTCCAAAAAATATAGCACGAAGACGATTGCCTAAAGGCTTTGTTATAACAGGAATGTCCGTTTCTGTTTGCTTGAAGGGTAAAATATATCTTATGCGATCGTAGTGCCACACTAATAAAAATACGCTTGCTAAGAAGACAAACGTTACAGCCCGGGTGCCGTCGAAGCGGGTGGCGTAAGTCAACACCAAAATATTGGTGGTAATTGGAATACACATCAATGCACCAAGAAGAGCGGTCCTCGGTATGAGTAATAAGATGGCAGTTACTACTTGCGAGATCCCAATAAAGGTGTAGTAATATCCCGTTGTGTGCAGGGCGTCGAAGTAATGACCTAACGGGTTATTCGGCGGCAGGCCTTCTGCAAATCGTTCACCCATGATCTTAACGAACCCGGTCGGCAGAAAACTAATGGCGAGAAAGACGCGGCAAAAAATAGCGAACCGTTTGAACCACTCGTCACCTCTCGCCTCCCAATAGATCTCTTCAAACCGATTCATTTTTACGCCGGATTAAACCCAATAGAAAATGAATGACCAATGCAATGGTCGACCAATATGTACCAAAAGCCACGAGTAACAATGGTGGTGGCGGGTCGGGGTCCTGGCCCAAAAAAGATAGCGGACCGATCATGACATATTTCAAAGGATATATAATGGTGGCCAGGGTACTTTTCCACCCTATGGGTGAATCGGCTCCCGGGAACCACTCCCCATTAACGGGAAAGAGCCTGACTTCGGGACCAAGAAGTGAGTTGGTGACGAATTGAAATGCAAAAGCAGAAATGAGGAAAATGACGACGAATCTTGTCCTTGAAATTTTCATAGTGGTATCTTTTAAATCCCTGCCGCAAAACCTTACACCGTAAATATAAGAAAGTACTTTTAAATTAAAAGTACTTTTACCAAGAATAACATAATCAAATTCTACAAGCCCGATTTTTGATGATTTTTAAAGTGCCGGCCTCGTCGCCTCAATAAACTGATCCACCTGCATCTCGAGTACCGGGAGCGGCACCGATCCATTGCGCAAGATCGCCTTATGGAATTCTCCTATGTTGAAGTCCTTGCCAAGTGCCTGTTCAGCCTTCTTCCTAAGCTCCTTGATCTTGATCTCCCCTATCTTATAGCTCAAGGCCTGTCCCGGCCAGCCAATGTAACGATCGATCTCCGTGGTAACTTCATGCATCGACAATGCTGTGTTCTCCGAGAGAAATTTCAAAGCATCCTCTCTCGACCAACCTTTATAATGAATGCCCGTATCGACAACCAACCTGCACGCACGCCACATCTCATAAGTATAGCGACCAAAGAGCTCATACGGCGTTGAATACATTCCCATTTCCTCACCGAGGTATTCACAATAGAGTGCCCACCCTTCTCCGAAAGCGCTGATATAATATTCATTTCGGAACGCAGGGATCGTGCTATCCTTTATTTCCGCTGCGAGCGCACCCTGGAGATGATGACCCGGTACAGCTTCATGCACTGTGAGTGCAGGAATAGTATAAAGGGTACGACTACTGAGATTGTAGGTGTTTACCCAATAAATGCCCGCGCGCTTGTCGGCCCATGACCCTTCGACATAACGTCCGCTCGTGTAAGTCGGCGCAATGCTTGCAGGAACGGGCTCAACTGTAAAGGGAAGAGTATACAATTGGTTGAAATATTTCGGAAGCTGGCCTTCGGCTTTTTTACTGAGCCAGGCGGCGTAGTTTAGAAGTTCCTGCGGTGTCTTCGCATAAAACTGATCGTCGGTCCTGAGAAATTTCAAAAAGTCGGCAAATGAGCCCTTGAACTTCAGATCACTAATGATCTTCTCCATCGCCTGCCTTATACGCGCTACTTCCGCAAGTCCCAGGTTGTGTACAGAGTCGGCCGTGAGCGGAAGGGTCGAATAATGTCGGACACGATTCTCATAATATTCCTTGCCGCCGGGAACGAAACTGATCCCTGGCTTTTCCATCGCCGACTTCGCATACTCGTTGAAATATTTTTCAACCTCCTGGTAGGTCGCCTGTAAGCTGGCGAGTACTTGTGCGGATTGATCTGCAATGGATTTACGGTCGACTTCGCCGAGGTCCGCCGGCATTTTTTCAAATGGGGAATAGAAAAAAGAATCGTGGTAGTCCTTCGATGTCCACATCTTCAGGAGCGCGAGGTTATTGTTAACAACGACCTGAGGAGCTACAATTCCCTCGGCGACTCCTTGTTTCATGAGGGCTACATTGTCTTTTAGTTTTTGCTCGTATCGCGGCAACCACTCGAGGTAGTTGTAATAGTCTTTCGCTGTTTTAAAAGGCAACCGGTTGAGACCATACGATAAATAGTTATAGAATCCGCCCTCGGCATTGAAAGGGATCAGGAACATTTTAGATTCAAAGAATGTGATCTGGTCATCCAGGTTGATAAGCATTACCATCTTGCTGATCTTCTCCTGTTCGGTCAACGATGCGTCGGGGATCGCTTCAATGGCCGCCTTGAATTTTTTCAGTGAGTCAGCCTTCTTTTGCTGGGCATCGGGCAGATCGGAGCTCCAGGCGGTTCGGGGGTGAACACCCTTGAACAAACTGTCCTCTGCATTGATCTTGAATTTATCAATTGCTTTGAAGAGCTCGGCGAGCTCCTCATTACCCGTGGCCTGAGCGTCTTGTTGCGTTTTGTTTTCCCGGCAAGCGAAAAGCAGGATGAGAACAATGAATGGGACAAACTTCATGTATTGTATAAATATTAGTTACTAAGAATGTAATCTTCCCACCTCTTCAGAGTTTCGTGCATATTCTCACGACCGAAACCGATGCGGGCATGGTGCTGCCCGTACTCGAACATCTCGGATGGCAAAAGCATGATCCCGCTTTTACTCACCATACGTTCGCAATAGTCAAGGGCGCTTTCGCGGATCTTTAGATGGATGAAAGCGGTTGAGCCTGCCACGGGCTTTGTGAAATCGAAAAGATCACTATGCCGTTTCTGGAATGTATCGAGCAGCGAGATGTTACGCCGGATCTTTTCCACGTTGGGTTTAATGAATTTATCCTGGTGATTGAGTGCGATCATCGAAAGTACTTCGCTCATGGCATTGTTGCAAATGGTAAGATAGTCTTTGTAGGACAACATTGCCTTCAAGATCGCTGTATTCTTTGTAGCAACCCACCCGATACGGAGACCGGCGAGTCCGAACGATTTAGCCATTCCCCAAAGACTAATGGCATTCTCATACAGATCGCAGAGAGATGGAATTTCATTCTCCGGCTGTTGTGCCATACGGGAATACATCTCATCAGAGAAAATAATAATGTTGCTTTTTGCTGCGATGGTAATGATGCGATCCAGCTCTGTTCGGGTTGGAAGGAAGCCGGTGGGATTATGTGGGAAGTTTACGATGATCATCCTGGTGTTGTCACGGACCAGCTTCTGAAGATCGTCGGGGTTGTAATGCCACGAATCATTTTCGGGTGTCCAGAAGGAAACATTGCAACCGATGTCCGTCGCGACCTGGTAGAGTGACTGATATGCAGGCGACATGCAGATCACGTGATCACCGGCATTCAAAGCAACGTTCATGAGGATGAAGTTCGCTTCGCCGGGTGACAGGACGAGCACATCGTCTTCGCCAATATGCTGGTATTGTTTTGCGATGGTCTTGCGCAAGAGCGGACTACCCTGTGCCTCGGTGTATCCGAGCTTTAGGTTGTCCCACAGCTTCTTTTCTTCATGGTCGGCACAACTCAAAACATATTCGAGGCTGTACCCATCGCAATCAGAACTCGATAATAGATATTTTGTTTTGAACTCGTATTTGTCGAAGTAACGTTCGAGTTTAAAGGGGTGGAGTTGCATGATAAAATAATTTCAGGTCTTCCAAAGAATCACCAGCCAGGCGATCAAGTTATTAGTCATGTGCATAGAGATCCCGGTCGCGAGGCTGCCGGTGCGCTTTGTTACATAACCAGCGACCATCCCAAAGGTGAAGTAGAATGGAAATAGTACGAGGCTTTGATGAACGAGCGCGAAGACGGCTGACTGGAGGCAGTTAGCGGCAACGAAGCGCATGCTTTGTTGAACCGATGAAAGGATTATGCCACGAAAAAATAACTCCTCATAAATTGGCACCAACAATACAACGAAAAGAAAACTCAATGCTGGACTGAAGAACGTGTTGATTGAAACAACAGCGTCTGTTGCAGCTGTCGTAGGAGCAAAAGTTGTCATATCTACTCCCATCCCCTTCATGATGAGTGAATAAATGCCCAGGGCGAATCTCACCATGAACGTAAGACCGATTCCCTGCCAGATCAGCCTGGGATTTTCTTTGATGTCATTGATAAGCCTGGATGCATCCGCTTTTCTTATCAGTGCCACAGCGCCAGTGGCGAGCCCAATCATAAACAACAGGTTAGCGCTGGCGGTCGCGCGGGTGATCGCCCCTCCGTCCTGGTTGGTGTCACCAAAAATGTTGAGGGCCGATTGATAGTCGAATATCAAAAGTGTTATCGCATCGCTTGCCAGCCACAATGAACTCACAGCCCACAGATGGCCAAGATGCCATTGAAAAGTTGCATCTCCCGGAAGCCAGCCCCTGCTCCTGCGCACGTCTCCTATATAGTAGAGTGGCAGGACCCACATATACGGCACTATTAATATGATGACCAACAAAAGTGCGAGTAGCGCAAGTCTTCCCATGTCTCCAAACGTCCAACCAGCCAGCGGCGCCTTACCGAGAAGGCGAAGGCGATATATGCCGAAGGTATCATTTGTAAAGGCATCATCGGTAAGCTTGCGATAGTTGACGCGGGCTGAGTCGGCGGTTCCATAGGCAAGATCATATTCGAGTAAAGCCACAACGGTTTTCTCCCGATTCCATTCGCCACTGTTTACAACTTCTTTTAGGAGGTACGGTCGGGCTTCTTCGGCAAGGCCGTTGTCGATTAAAGCTTGAGCCAATGCACCGGAGCTTTCAAGATCTTCATCTTTAGCAGTAACCCATCGAAAAACCCTGATAGCATCAGACGGCTGACCGAGCTCCAATAGTTTGGATCCTTTGGAGTTTAGTGTCCATGATTGGTCTGTAGAATCGAGATTTGCTCGGAGGATCTCTACTGCCTCATCGACTTTCGACAAAGCCTGGTATGATTCTGCGATCATGAGAGATAGGTCGAGCGTGTCGTTCTCCGACATCGCCGACAATCCATTACGGATCACATCACTATGATCTTCTGAATAGTATTTATAATGTGTGGCCAGTCGACTATAGATCTCCCACCGATACTTTTCCCATTTCGATGATTCGTGCATTGTTTCTTCCACATCTTCCAGTTGGATGCGCAACGAATCACCATACAGAAAATCAAGATGAAACAGGACAGCCTCTGGTTCATCGGGAAAAGAGGTGACCAGATTCCGGGCACAAGACTCAGCTTCTTCGGACTTAGGGTTATATTCCTCGTATGCATCGTAGTAAGCTGAATTGATCAGTCTGCAACGCTCGAGTTGTGCGTGAAAATCATTGGGGTATGCAGCAATATGGCCATCGTAACGTGAGAGGATCTCGCGATAGAGCGAATCCTTTGCAGTGCCCAACTGCTTGAGGTACTGTCGGTGGTCGATAACGTCCATCCGTTGAGCAGCGGCACCGACGTGAAACAATATAGCGACAAGAAATGGTGCTAAATTTTTCAAATAGGAATGGAGAGGTGCCTGAATTTACTGAATATTTTAATTCAGATGGTTAAGGGGCGTTTCTGAACCTTGTGGGTGAAATTCTATCTCCACCCCAATCCCGGCGCCACATATCTTAATATAGAGTCGAGCACGTGCACATTGTACTCCACTCCCAGCGTGTTGGGTATCGTAAGTAGTAGTGTATCCGCTTCCTGTATCGCTTCATCCTTTGCCAATTCTTTTATGAGCTGATCCGGTTCGGCAGCATAGCTCCTTCCAAAGATCGCACGCTTATCCGCTTCGATATAACCGATCTTATCTGTCGCATTCCTGTCCTGTCCAAAGAAATACCTGTCCTGTTCAGACACCAACGCAAAAATAGATCTGCTCACCGACACGCGTGGCTCGCGCTTATGACCTGCTTTCTTCCACGCCTCTTTATACAAGCGGATCTGTTCTGCTTGTTGTATATGAAATGGTTTACCATTCTCATCAAACTTCAATGTTGAGCTTTGCAGGTGCATCCCGTTTTCAGCAGCCCACACTGCTGTAGCGTTGGAAGCTGCTCCCCACCAGATCCGTTCGCGCAAACCAGGCGAGTGAGGTTCGAGGCGTAACAACCCGGGAGGATTCGGGAACATCGGGTACGGATTAGGTTCGGCGAATCCTTTTCCATCTAATCGTTCCAAAAACTGCAATGCTTTCTTCCGTCCCATGTCTGCGTCTGTCTCTCCCTCGGCGGGTTCATACCCAAAGTATCTCCAACCATCGATCACCTGTTCTGGCGAACCTCTGCTGATGCCCAATTGCAAACGACCTCTCGAGATGAGATCCGCGGCTCCGGCGTCCTCAATCATGTAGAGTGGATTTTCGTAACGCATATCGATCACGCCGGTACCGATCTCTATTTTGTTTGTCCTGGCCCCGATGGCCGACAACAAGGGAAATGGTGATCCTAGTTGAGCTGCGAAATGGTGTACGCGAAAGTATGCCCCGTCGAGACCGATCTCTTCGGCGGCGACCGCTAGTTCTATCGATTGAAGTAATGTATCGCTTGCGGTTCGGGTTTTATAGCCGGGGTGATTGGACCAATGTCCAAACGATAAGAAACCTATTTTCTTCATGAGTGCTGATGATCGTTGTAAAACTAGTGATTAAACAACGATTAGGGTCCAATCGTTCGATCGATTCGCAAGGAATAGTCGAGGGTGAGCTCTTCGTCGGCTGCCTGATCTTTATCGCGTCGCTTATTGGTTGGCCGACATGGCCAGGTGAATACTTAGATATCCATGAAGATTATGGAGTGAAATCGATAAGAATGCGCAGGTGTGTCAGTATGTTACGATGTGTTCTACTCCTTAACAAACTTTGCTGTGTGTCTAATACTCCCCCATGATATCTCAACCAGGTATAATCCTGCAGCAAGCGACTCAACATCGATCGCTCCTTGCATATCTCTCAGAGACGTGCGATCAACATATCTGCCCTGGAGGTCAATAATGCTGACTTCAAATTGGGCTGACTCTTCAAAGCCCACGGGATTCACATATAAAAATTTTCTTGCTGGATTAGGGTAAAGAACAAAGGAGGTTGGCACGTCTTCCTCCAGGTCGCCAGTGATCACGATCGCCAAGTCCGACGACGGCAAACTCGAACAATTGTCGGCAGTAACAACAACCGTATACTTTCCGCTCTCTGTTGCGCTATATGAATCCGAAGTTGCTCCATTAATTACCGACCCGTTACGATACCATTGATTACCCGTGCTACTGCTGGAGGTGAGGGTGATCGTTTCGTTGACCTGAGCTGCAGGGGTTATAGTTGGCTTCGCTGGATTTATACAGAATGTTTGTGAGACTTCGGTAGCGCTATTGTAGTTGTTGTTTCCCGTTTGGTTAGCAGAAATGGAAACGCTGCCAGGCTTGACGATCGTAACCTCGCTACCGCTTATACTCACCTTGTCCGACGCAGTCGTGAATTCAACTTGCAATGAGGAAGACGAACCTGCCACTAAATTAAATGGTAGATCGCCCATTGTTTTTGCCGTGATTGGGCCAAAACTGATCGATTGATCGGCTTTTGAAACAGTTAAGGTCTGAGGTATGTCGGCAGCAGAATTATAGTTTGCATCGCCGTCCTGTTTGGCGGTTATTGTAGCACTTCCCGCTCCAGTGATGGTGAGCACACTGCCCGTTATTGTCGCTACATTCGTATCGCTACTGGTATACGTAGTTGTAAGACCAGATGACGACGTGGCGGTGAGGGTGAATGGAGCATCGCCATATATTTTAGAAGGAAGCACGCCGAATGTTATTGTTTGATTGCCTTTTGAAACCGTCAGTGCCTGGGGTACTTCCGTCGCAGCATTGTAGTTCGCATTACCGGTCTGTTTCGCAGTGATAGTGACTGACCCAACCCCAGTGATGGTGAGCACGCTGCCTATCACTGTCGCAACTGCAGGATCACTGCTGGAATAAGTCGTGGCAAGACCTGATGATGATGTTCCTGCCAGTGTGAATGGGGCATCGCCATAAGTTTTAGAGGGAAGTGTGCCAAATGTTATGGTTTGATTGGCCTTTGAAACCGTCAGCGTCCGGGGCACGTCTGTCGCAGCATTGTAGTTAGTATTGCCGCCTTGTTTGGCAGTGATCACAGCACTTCCCCCTCCCACGACGGTGATAACATTGCCTGATACGGTTGCGACAGCTGGGTCGCTGCTGGTGTAAGTCGTTGCAAGACCGGATGATGATGTGGATGTGATGGTGAATGGACCGTCACCATAAGTTTTAGAAGGAAGTGCGCCAAACGTTATTGTTTGATTAGCTTTTATAACTGTCAGTGTCTGGGGTACGTCTGTCGCAGCATTGTAATTAGTATTGCCCGCCTGTTTGGCGGTGATCACGGCACTTCCCGCTCCGGTGATAGTGATCACGTTGCCAGAAACAGTCGCGACAGCAGGATTGCTGCTTGTGTAAGTCGTCGTTAGGCCTGATGATGATGTGGATGTGATGCTGAATGGACCGTCACCATACGTTTTAGAAGAAAGCGCGTCGAATGTTATGGTTTGACTAGCTTTTGAAACCGTCAATGTTTGAGCTACGTCTGTGGCAGCATTGTAAGTGGAATTGCCCGATTGCCTGGCGGTGATGGTGGCTGATCCAGCGCCAACGATGGTTATCTGACCGGAAGATATTTGGGCGACCGCAGTATTGCTGCTGGTGTAACTGACAGTGAGTCCCGAGCTTGTTGTTGCTCCCGGTGAGAAGGCTGCATCGCCATAGACTTTTGCTGGCAGAGTTGGGAACGTAATGGTCTGTGACGCTTTTGTGATAACCAACTCACGCGGCACATCAGGAGATGGATTGTAGGTAGCGTCTCCCACCTGGTGTGCGGTAATGACTGTAGACCCGATTGCCTTTATCGTAACGTTGTTCCCACTTACGGTTGCCACAGCTGTATTGGAGCTAGTATACGTAACGGGTTGACCCGAGACGCCAGCTGTTGCCGTTAACGTGAAGGAAGGATCAATTAGAGTTTTCGGCGCAAGCGCGGCGAATGTAATGTTTTGACTCAGCTTCGATGATGAAAGAGATATCCAAACAGCGCCGCTGTTGGTGGCGCCATCGTCGGCGAAGAACGCGCCGCTTACGATGTCTGTAACTCCATCGGAGTTTAGATCGCCAATATTTGCCAGGCTCCCACCAAAAAAGTCACCAGAGCTCAAGCTGATATTTGAGTTGGAGCTGGTCGCGCTGATCTTGTAATAGTTTTTGACGGTGCCATCTGTATTCAACATTATGTACCATAATGCACCACTACCTGATCCGTCTTCACCACCAACAGCCATGTCGGGATGGCCGTCGCTATCGTAGTCACCTAAACCAGCTATGGCTACTCCAAAGAAACTCGCCGTTGGGTTGGTGAAATTTGCGTAATTGGAACTCATCATCTTATAATTCTTGACTGTTCCATTTGCATTAAGAAATACAATCCACACAACTCCCGAATCGACAAATTCAATGTCGGAACGGTGAGCACCGATGGCAACGTCGGTGATGCCGTCGCCGTCCAGATCTCCAAGAGAGCTCAATGCGTACCCAAAGAGGCCGGCATCGGCTAGTGGTAAGCCGCCACTTCCGCTTGTGATCTTCTTAAAATTCTTTACGGTTCCATTGGTGTTCAAGAACAAGATGTATACGGCACCTGTTCCGTTGTCGTTCCTGGCACCAACAGCAATCTCGGTTACACCATCTCCGTCGAGGTCTCCCAATTTCGTGGATCCGCCGCCGAACACAGCTTCAAACGGTAGCGTTGTAAAATTCCCAGCTGCAGAGCTTATCTTTTGACGGCTTTTCACTGTTCCATTTGTGTTCATGAATAAGATCCAGTACGCGCCCGTATGGAAGGTTCCATCGCTATCATACCCAGCGCCGACGCCTATGTCCTCCACGCCATCCTGATCCAGATCTCCCAATCCGGTCAGCGCTGATCCAAAGGAATCCAGGTCAGATGCTGGTTCCGAACATTGGACCTCAGTCATGTGGTCTACTGTTCCATCAGCATTCATGAATAACACAAAGATGGCGCCTTTAGTCGTACCGTCCTGGTTGGTGGCTGCAACAGCCATGTCGAGCACACCGTCATCGTCAAGGTCTCCAATCGCTGCGGTCGTGATTCCGAAATTCGCGCCGTCACCCACTGTCAGGCTGAGATCTCCAGATGTGCGGCTGATCTTATGGAAATTGGTAGGGAAAGTCTGAGCCAGGGAGAAGCTCGAGCATAGCATCAACAGGGCACAAATTGCGTACGTTTTCATTCAAAGAATACTTATCAGGGTGTGGGTGCCGCCAGGTTTTAAATTCCTGGCAACGATAAGTTTGAAAGGTAACCGAATCAACTGTTTTTAGGAAATAGTTGGTCGCGTACTAAAAAAAATAGGGGTTAGGCTATATACGATTTCGTCTCAATCCGTGATTTTGGTAGATTCGCCTCAACGCCTCCAACAATGTTGATGGTCTCCTGCCTAGCAGTTGCTCCAAATCGTTTGACTGAATTTCGTACTGCTTGTTCCGGATATCTCCTGCAAAGCCTGAGACGATTGCAATTATTCTGTCAGGCACACCAAGTTGTTTTAGCTTCTCTTGAAACGTACTTGGATCCGCATCCACGAAAGCAATCGCTCTACCTGACATTTCGGATAGGGCCCTTGCAACATCGCTAAATGAATACAGTTCCCCTCCGGTGATCTGATATATCCTGCTGTCATCTCCTTTCTGCATCATTGCGTTGGCAATACCTTCACCCATCTCGGTACGAAGAGCAAACGCAACCTTTCCGTTTCCTGCCGGGAGATAAATACCCTTTTCGAAAACTTGTTCTCCTACATACATGGGGATGACATCGGCATACAGGCTGTTCCTGAAAATGATGTACGAAAGGCCACTACTTTTAATGTAGTCCTCTGTTTGAACGTGGCTCTCCATGTGGCTCCTAACAAGCGAAGCACTTACGTTGTTGATGGCTACGCTCGTGTAGGAAATGTGTTTTACGCCTGCCCTCTTCGCTGCATCGATCACATTTCTGTGTTGTTGATATCGGTGATGATCGACCGTCGAGATTAACAGGACTTTTGCGACATCTTTCATAGCGTGATCGACGGAAGGTATATCGTCGAAGTCACCGTATCGCATTTCAATCCTGTTCGCCAGGTCGTCGTTTTTGTTTTCGTCCCTCCCGAATCCGACAATCTGGTTGGCTGGCACCATTTGCAACAATCTTTCGATCGTCGCCTTGCCGAGATTTCCGGTCGCTCCTGTGATAAGAATTTTGCTCATAAATTGATGGGTTGCTGAATTGCTTGTGAAGCAAAATTATGTCGAACCATGTGCACGTTCAGTATTCATTACCATCCGGTAACCAGTTACCATTTGGTAACCAGTTGTTCTGCAGGTAACTAAAATATTATCTTTGTCACTGCAATCATGACATCATGAAAAAGAAGGCCAGGTTATCTGAAACTTGTTTGAAAAATATCAGGGCGATAAAAGACACGCAGGATCTATTAGGTGGTAAATGGAAGATTGCC
This sequence comes from uncultured Ohtaekwangia sp., assembly GCA_964490505.1. Lineage (GTDB taxonomy): Bacteria > Bacteroidota > Bacteroidia > Cytophagales > Cyclobacteriaceae > ELB16-189. The sequence goes on from CAZBCP010000014.1 coordinate 306,498, forward strand.
ATCATCGGGTCTCTTTACTATAATGAGAGGCTCCGCTTTACAGACCTGGGAAGGCACCTAGCGGGTATCGCTCCGAAAGTGCTATCGAAAGAACTTAAAGATCTTGAAGTGAATCACCTCTTAATGCGCACTGTAAAGAATACAATGCCTGTAACGGTCGAATACGAATTAACTCAGCAAGGGAAAAGTCTGAAAAAGGTTGTGGAGGCGATGAGTGATTGGGGTGTTCAGTACCGGAAGTCGGTTGCTAATAAATGAATCAACGTGGTTGAAATATGAATACACTAGCGGTTCTTCGTCAAATGTATGCTGTCGTATGCATCATCTTTTTCACTTTACTTCTGGCTCAAGATGTTTCTGCTCAGCAACTTCCCTCGCCTATCCTTCTCTGGCCTGAAGGAGCGCCGGGGGCAACCGGAGCGACTGATGAGGACAGGCCTGCCGTTACTCCTTTTGTACCCGAGCGTGGAAAAGGCAACGGAGCGGCCATACTTGTGGTGCCGGGTGGTGGCTTCACAATTCGCGCTGTAGACCACGAAGGTGTACTCGTCTCGCAATGGTTGAAGGATCACGGTATCACTGCGTTCTTACTCCGCTACAGGCTTCGTCCAATCTATGAACGCGAACATTGGCTGAAAGACGGTCAGCGCGCCATGCAGTATATCCGATCGCATGCTTCCGAATACAACATCTCGCCTGACCGTGTTGGAGCAGTTGGTTTTTCTGCTGGCGCCAATCTTATTGCTGACCTTATGTTCAATCCCGTTGTCGGGCACAATGATTCAAAAGATCCACTCGATCTTTTCAATACACAACCGAATTTTCTGATCCTGTGTTATGGTTCGGCTCCAATGCCTGCCTCGATCGACGCAAAAGTAAAAGCGACGCTGCCACCGGTGTTTATGTTTGGCACTGTCGAAGATGCCGGAAGCATGAAAGGCATGTCGGAATTATATTCAGACCTTATTGCGGCCAACGCGCCGGTTGAGGCACATTTTTTCGCGAAGGGTGTACATGGAACGGGTTTCGCGATTGGAGATCCCGTGCTTGGCAGTTGGCCGAATTTGATGCATACATGGCTGCAGTCTGACGGTTTTCTGATCGACAAGCCCAGGATCGCATTAACCGGTGTTGTGAAGCTCGATGGAAATCCGTTGTTACGTGGGATGCTTGTGATGACCAACGTCGAGGATAAAAACGCTCCCCCGGTTGTTGTTTACATGACCAACACAGGTACTGGCGAACTTGGCCGGTTTAATATCCCGGCGAGCCAGGGGCCTATTGCCGGGAAGTACAAAGTAGTGGTTCGGCAGGAGGCAACGCGCTGGACAAGCAACTCAAGAGATCCGTTCATGATCAGGATGATGAGTAAACAACAAGATGGTACGCTCACCGACAGCGACCGTAAAGAATGGAGTGATTATCTCCGCAAGCGTGACCTATCTCCAAGCATCGACAACCAGAGGGTCTTCATACGTCAGCATCCGGGCGACAAGGCTGAGTATACTGTTGATATCAAAGAGGGAAGTGATTTAATGGTGGAGGTGTTTTCCAAGTGAATAACCTCAGACCGCCCACACAGGTTTATATTATCCTGAAACAGGATCTGTAAAGCTTAAAGACGGGCTATTCATACTTCATACTCTCCACTGGGTTTGTACGCGCTGCTTTTACGGCGTGAAATCCGACTGTCGCAGCCGCGATCAAGAACGTGACTATCCCGGCTATTAAAAAATAGCTGAGCGGCATTTCAGTATGAAATGCAAAATTATCGAGCCAGTTATTCATTACATACCAGGCCAGCGGCCACGCAAGGATATTGGACACTAAAACCCAAATTGCAAACTCCCGGGATAGCAGGAGTACTACTTGTCGCGACGAGGCACCCAGAACTTTCCGAATGCCGATTTCCTTTGTCCGCTGTTCAGCTACGAAGGCCGCCAGGCCGAATAATCCGATACAGGCAATGAAGATTGCGACCGAAGAGAAAATAAGAGATGCCACGTTTGTCTTTTGCTCATCCAGATACAGACGGTCTAAGGTTGCGTCAACAAAATTGTAGTTCATCGCGTCGTTCGGCACCAATTCTTTCCACTTGTCGGCGATATAACCAATCGTATTACTCATGTCATCCGAGGCAATACGGACGGTAAGAACGTTAGCAGGATGATCCTCCATTTGAAGGTGCAATACCAATGGTCTCACTTTTGTGCGGAGTGACTCATAATTAAAATCGCTCACGACACCGATGATTTTGTACGTGTGACCGTTGGCACGGGCGTCGAGGGAAACAAGGTCCTTTCCGATCACGTCGTCCGTTTGGAATGTAGCGAGTGCCGCCTCATTCACGACTACCGCATCTATATCGGCAGGAAATTCTTTCGAAAAGAATCGTCCTTGCTTCAAATCGATCTGGAATGTTTTAAGAAAATCGTAGTCGGCGACGACGAATTGACACAGAAAGGGATCTGTGCCGATCTTCTTGTTGAACAAATAGCCGCTCCCGGGAACACCAATGGTGAACATTCGCGACGAGTTGGTGGCTGAAACAACGTTCGGATTTTTTAATAACTCTTCTTTAAAGACTTTTAGATGGTCGCCGAGCAGTCCTGTATTGCTGATTGAAAGGAGGTGTTCTTTATTAAAGCCAAGGTTTTTGTTCTGAATAAAATCAAGCTGTTTCTTGATGACAAACGTACCGATGAGCAAGCATATAGAAATACCAAATTGAAAAATCACAAGGCCATTGCGCAAAAGGCTTTTGCGGGACTCATGACTGTCTCCTTTTAGTACCTTCGCCGGAATAAACGAGGAGAGATAAAATGCGGGATAGCTGCCTGCAAGAACACCAACCAGTATTGTAAATCCGATGAGTATGGGTGCCGTCCAATACTTGCTAATAAGCACCAGGGTCAAATCTCTTTCCAAAAGGATATTAAAGAACGGCAATAGCAATGTCAAGAGCATAATGGCCAACAACATTGAGATGGAACAGGTTAATATGGCCTCGCCGATAAACTGAAGTACCAGGAGCGATCGTTGGGAACCAAATGTTTTCCGGACCCCCACCTCCCTTGCCCTTCGTGCAGATTTTGCGGTTGACAGGTTCATAAAATTGATCACCGCCAACATCAAGATGAATACGGCAATTGCGGAAAACATGTAGGTGTAGGTAATATTACTCGTGCGGAGATCTGTCCATTCGGTATTAAGGTCTATTCCGTAGTCGTGCTGCGAATACAGATAGATTGAGGAAAAAGGCTGCAGGTTGAACGAATAGGTGTTTCCATCGCGAAGGAATTGATCTATCGGAACACCCAATAGCTTTTGTACTTCCGGGCCGACGTGATCTGCAACCACCTTCTGCAATTTTTCCTCGAAGGCCTCAGCGTCGGTTCCAGGTTGAAGAACCAAATATGTAGTGAACCATTGGTCCATCCAGTTCTCATTGACCTTATAAGTGGACAACGACTCGAGGTAATCGCAGCGGAAATGAGACTTACGTGGAAAATCTTTGACCAATGCGGTGACCTTAAAAATTTGCCCCGACTCGGTGGGCAGCAACTTGCCGACCGGATTTTCACTTCCAAATATTCTTTGGGCTGCTGTTTCTGTCAGCACAATTGAATTGGGTTCAACCAGGGCCGTCGCAGGATCTCCGTCGATAAATTCCAGAGCGAAAATTTTGAAAAAAGTCGAGTCAACGGCGTAAATCCTGCCGCTGCGAAAGAGCTTATCATTGTATTTGAAAGCACGCGCGCCAAAGTATCCGACCCTGGAATAAGCCTTCACCTCCGGGTAACTCTGCTGTAGAATTGGTCCGAGGACTTGCGCTGTCTTCGAACTGGTGTCTTCCGATCCATTCACGGCAATTTTTACATAGACGCGATATATCTGGCTGGAGTCGAATGCTGAATTAAATCGATCAAACGTCAGTTCATCCTGAATAAAAAGAAACAGGGCAAGAAAACAAGTGATCCCCACGGCGAGCCCGACAATATTGACCATAGAGAATACCTTGTCCCGCAAAATATTCCTGACGGCGATGAGGAAGTAATTTCGGATCATAGCAAAATGATTGTTGTCACGCCTTTAAAGATCGGAGTCATAGTGGTCCATAAATCTGATTTTCATCAGGAGCACAAATGAAGTTTGGAAGATCAAACTTGCGAACGACCACGTACGCAAAGATGAAGCCATGATATAAAGGAGGTGGAAAACGACTCGTTTTGCGGATTGCCTGTGCAAATATGAAAAAGCCCGTCCGCCAACGATCACTACTCCGCTAATTAAAAGACCTTCTGAATTCCAGCGGAGAAAGATTTGTCTTTGACTTGAATAGTTTATTGAATGACGAAAGATGTTCGAAACCCAGTCCGTAGGCAATTTCGCTGATCGTTAAGTCGGTGGTGGAGATTTGTTCCTTGGCTTTCTCAATGAGTTTATCGTGTATGTGATGCTGTGCACTTTGCCCGGTGATGGTGCGCAGCATATCACTTAAATAACCTGGTGAAAGGTTCAACATATCAGCCAGGTACTGAACCGTTGGAAGCCCCCGTTCGAGCAACGCCTTGTTGTTGAAATACTCATCCAGGATATTTTCGAGACGCTCTAGGAGATTGTGATTGATTGCTTTTCGAGTGATGAATTGTCGTTTATAGAATCGATTGCTATAATTCAACAATGTTTCAATTTGTGAAATGATTACATCATGACTAAAGTCATCGATCCGGTTTTGAAGCTCTTCGTTGATGTTTTTGAAAATGGTAATAATGGTCGCCTTTTCTTTCTCCGAAAGATGCAATGCTTCATTTACTGAGTAAGAAAAGAATCCGTATTGTTTGATCTTCTTCGCCAGCGGGTAGTTCAGGAAGAAATCCGGATGAATTATCATCGTAAAACCTGTATGATCATCGTTGTGGTCGCCGGCGCCAGAAACCTGGTTCGGTCCTTTGAAGAACATGCCGCCCTCTTCGAAGTCATAATAACCCTGCCCGTATTTTATTTTCCCGCGGAGGTTCAGTTTGAGCGATATCTTATAAAAATTGTAGACGAAGGCAGCAGGCAGTTTTCCGGGATCGATCTCTGTACTTTTGATTTCGATCAGGCTGATCAACGGATGCACCGGCGGTGGCAACTCCAGAATGCGGTGCACTTCCGATAGTGATTCAAAACGATGAGGCACGCCGTGCATTTCTTTCTTCATAGTCTTCAACGATTCAAGGCGCTCATAAATCTCTCCGGGTATCGTGCACCGGAAACTATACCAATCGGCATGATCTCATTGATGCTTTTTAATTCGTCGTTCGTAAGTTTCACTTTCTCTGAAGCGAGGTTCTCTTCAAGATATTTTATGCGTTTTGTCCCAGGTATCGTAATAATGTCGTCTCCCTGGGCCAGTACCCACGCGATCGCTAACTGCGACGGTGTGCAGCCTTTTTCGATGGCCATCGCCTTTATCTTTTCCACAAGTTCCAAATTTTTGTAAAAGTTCTCTCCCTGGTAACGCGGCATGTGTGCCCGGTTGTCTTTGATGTCTTCCGGCTTTTTGAATTCACCACTTAAGAAGCCCCGGCTTAAAGGAGCATAAGCAACGAGACCAATTCCCAGCTCCCGGATGGTTGGAATTATTTCTGTCTCGATCTCTCGTGTCCAAAGTGAATACTCGATCTGCAGCGCGGTTATCGGATGTACTTTCGCTGCTTTACGAATAGATTCTGCAGACGCCTCCGACAGGCCAATGTAGCGAACGATCCCTTTCGCAACAAGCTCCGCCAGCGCACCAACAGTCTCATCAACGGGCACATTGGGATCTATCCTGCCTTGTGTGTATAAATCAATATAATCTACTTTCAATCGCTGCAGGCTGTGCATGACCGCATGACGTATATAGTCGGGATGCCCGTTCACTGGTCCGGGACCCGACGGAGATGCCATCATTCCTGTCTTAACTGAAAGGAATGCGCTTTCTCTTTTGCCTTGTATTGCTTTGGCAATAAGTAATTCGTTGTGCCCGGAAAGATAATAGTCGGCCGTATCCAGGAAATTGTGCCCAAGGTCGAGTGCTCGTTCTATTGTAGCAATGGATTCTTTTTCGTCGCTCTTACCGTATGCCCCCGACATTCCCATACACCCAAGGCCGATTGCGGATACGGAAGGGCCATTTTTTCCTAATCTTCTGTTCATCTTATTTTCTGTTTTATAGATCAAAGATCTATGATGAACATCTTTTAGCTTTTGCCGGATCGCGGTATTGTTTAGCCATTTCGCAAAAGATAAACGCGGCCAAGTAATACAATTAGTGGCGTTCACTTTTTGGTTTACTCTTGGGGCCTCACAGTTTATTTACAGTGAGAAGTGACGTAACCAGGTACCAATCCGCCAATCATTTCGAAAGCTTGTCTTCGGTGTATTTTGTAATTTTGACTGGATGAGAATCCTCCGCACAATATTTCTTTCAATCATCCTTTGTGCTTCTTCCGCCCCACCGGCTTTTGGTCAAATTATTTTCATAAAAGATGCCTCCATCATCGATGCTGGTGCGACCAATCCAGTGCGTACTGCTTCTATCATTGTAGAGGATGGGGTCATAAAAGGTATTGGTCGTAAACTCCGCTTGCCTCCCGGCGCACGCACAATTGATGGGAAGGGTAAGTTTGTGCTCCCTGGATTATGGGACATGCATTCTCATCTGGCTGCCCTCACTCCGATCGGCGTGGCGCCCGAGCATTATGTTGGCTATGGAGTTCTCCATGTGCGCGACATGGGTGGGCGGATGAATGAGCTGTTAGAATTAAGAAGGTCAATCAAAGCCCACGAGAGGATCGGCCCGGAGATTATTATGGCCGGTTACACTTTGAACAGTGAACAACCTTCCGACTTCCATCGCAATGTTGTCACGGATACAGAAGCTCGTGAAGCTGTGCGGGAGTTGAAAGCAGCCGGTGTGGACTTTATAAAGATACATCGCGCAACAAACCGTGAGGTCTTCTTCGCGCTGGCTGATGAAACGTCCAAACAAGGTCTTGCGCTCTCCGGCCACGTGCCACTAGCAATAAGTTGGGTGGAGGGATCCAATGCCGGCATGCGTACCATTGAGCATATTCAAACTGTATTTGAAAATCTTGAACCCGACCCGAGAAAAATTGCTGAGAAATTCGATGACTTGATCCAACGTTTGACCGGCACATTGGGTGACTCCATTTTCCAGGTGTTGAAAGTCAATCACACTTACTTCGACCCAACACTCATCGGTTACCAAGAAAGTTATTCCAATGTCGCTCCCGACGTGGCGGAACGGAGAAGCAAAGCATTTCAGAAGATGAAAATTGTAGCGGCAAAGATCTATGCATCTGGTGTACCTATTATAACGGGGACCGATGTACTTTATGATCACGGACGCCTGCTGCTTGCGGAACTGAAACTCCTGGAGAGTATTGGAATGACCAGGCAGGAGGTATTGAAAGCTGCCACTGTTACCTCGGCCGAGGCGGCGCAAAGACCAGACCTGGGTATCCTCACGGTGGGATCGCCAGCCTCATTTATTATCCTGGATAAAAATCCGATGGAAGACCTGGCGAACCTTGAAACTATTCATGCCATAATTTTGGGTAACCAGGTTCTCAACAAAGATTCGGTGGAGAAGTTGAGAACAGTGAAGGAGTGAATGGGCAGGGAACGGAGCATACCCCTGATATTTTCAGCATCCTGCCCACTGGTCGGTTTATTTCAATATTTTTGGTGTAGCTGGCTCTTGTGAGCAGCAACACCTCGAATGCCTCATCATTTACTTTCGTTGCGCACGATTGTTCGTGTTATTTCGGTAGTAATAATAACATCTTCGTTTTTCGACGTATTCTCGCAAAGCCGGCGTGTTGGCGTCTCTACTTCATACAGCATACCCATCGGTGAACTCGGATGGACATACTCACCTGGTGTCGGTGTAAAGCTGAATCTTTCTTCCATCAACTCGAAGAAGTCAAAAATTTCCAGGATAGTCGGGCTTTCCATCGGGTACACGGCGTTGCCTCCATTGGCCGACACACTTTATTATATAGTAGATAAGGGTGGTGCCTCTGCAGTCGGCGGTGGTGCCGGAATCGGCACGGCAGTTTATAGTCCCTTTAAATTATTTCAAGTCGAAGGTTCTTTTGGATGGGGATTGCCTTTGGGTAAGAAGCTTGTGCTCGAGCCGTCGATACTTATCGGTGCAGTTTATGGGAAGAGATCGGCGACGTTTGAAGACGTGTTCGGGGGTTCCGACGGCATCAGCGAGCTTATGACCTGGGCATCTATTACGCCGCAGGTTGGCGTAGAGTACAAGCTTGGCGATAAATGGAGCATTACTCCATTTCTTTCGTACACCGTCATTATTCAAACCGGTAGCACAAACCCCAATGCCATGAATTACAATGACAATACGGGGATGCTCTATCATTTCTATACACCAGGCGTGTTTCTAAATTATTCTTTCTGATGCTACTGCGAAAGTTGTTTGTGCTATTATTATTTGCAGCTGTGGCCTTGGTGGCATGCGTTGGCGACACACCTTTCCTGACCAGGGAGGAGGCTGATCGCCTGATCCATGATATCAATCTCTCCCGCGATCCGTTTTATGAAATCCGGAATATTGTCGCCATCCTCAATAACGACATTTACTATTTTGACCGCCTCGACACGATACCCAGGAAGCTTACTAATAGTCCGGCGTCTCCGAAAACACTCGTGAAACTTTCGTCGGACCGCACCAAGGTGGCCTATATCAATGCAGACGGCAACCCCGTGATCCTTAGTGCTACCGATGGCAAAGTACTGGAGACACTAACGCAATACAATTATATCGATCAAATGGGCTGGGTTAGAAACAGTGCGACTCTATACATGCTTATTGACCGGAGTGTGGTGCAACATGGTACGGCGCTGCCAGTAATCCAGCCCGAGAGCTTTCATCCGTGGGACGAGGTCATGTCGTTCTCCATGAATAGCAAAGGCGACCAGGGATATTTTATTGATCTCTATGATGACTTGTCGTCAACGGATAAGTTTGAATACCACTCAACATCCAAACAACTGGATGAAGAATATTCCGTCTTTGATGGTGAACGCTACGATTATGTCGATTTCTACGACGATGATGGCGGCTTCCTTCTTGGCTACACAGAATACTCAAGCGGTGCCATCGAGCGCATCGTTTGTGTCGAGAACTACGAATTTTTTTCAGCGTATGAATGGGACTACGAGCTGATGCAGTCACCCAAATTCAATTCCGAAAGTGAAATTTTATTGTATGGGACGGTCGAGGATCAGGGTATGTTCGATGGGAAATATTATATCAAAGGTGTGTATCTCGGTACAGAGGCATATCCGGGTAGTGGTGCGTATGATCGTCTCACAAAGCTCGTTACCGATTATGCGAGCGACACACCTGTTTATATCGATTGGGCGCAATAGTTAGCACTAACACAAACAAATCCTGCTATGAAGACATACAAACTTGGACTTTACATTATCGTGCTCGTGTTAATGAGCTCGATGGACTTGCGTGCCCAGATGGGCATGGGTAAAATTGAAGAGATCGAGGAAGTACAAAAGCGCAAGCTCATTGTGATGATTGAGGAACCCCGCGAGAGGATGCTAAAGAAGATCGCGAAGAAGACAAAACGTGGATCAGTTGAAGACTATAAGGCTGATCTGGCAGTTTACAATGACAATATAAAGGCTGTCGTTGAAAAGTTCTGGCCATACAATAAAACCGGCGTTCAGTATAAGACTTTTGAGGAGATAAAGGCATTGAGCAAAAGCAAAAGCAAGGACTATGCTGTCATCACTTGCGCCTCGGCGGAACCGCGATCGACTTCAGCAGGATTTAACTACGCAGAGGGACTCTATTGGGTAAAGGACATCAAAGAAGATTTTGAAGATCGCGACGATGCAATGTTCTCGGTAATGACCGTGAATATCATAGAGGATTTTACGGGCCGCCCGGTATACTATGTTCCATTGTTCGATGTGTTTCCAACCAAGGCAGCACTCGTATATGGTATAAAGAATATAGAATCATATTTCAAGACGCGGATAGAAGTTAAGAAGAATGGTTCGAGGGTCCGTGACGAACGGGAGAAAGCGGAGGAGGAGATGGCAAGGCGTGCGCCTATGCTTGCAAACAAAACTCTGATCATCCGTGAAGAGTGGCTTGACAAGGAGCTGACGAAAGACAACATAAAGAATTACTATCCTTACCCCTACCAGGTATGCGACAGGGACTTTATGGACAAGGTGGTAATGGAGCAGGATGCCAAGTATGCTTACGGCGTCGTATTACCTTATGTGATGTCTTCGAGTCGCGCCAACTACGTTCTGTATTTCCAGTACGTCATGGATGGCGCCGATAGCCAACCGATCTGTTTTGTGAAACCAAGCGCGGGAGCAATGATGGCGGCGGGCAGTATCACCGGTAAAGCTGGTGCGAGGAACTTTACGATCAAGGTGATTACGAAGATGGTGGAGCAATCGAAGGGAAAGAATTGATACTGAACGGAACAAGAAGCAATCAAAAGCTTTTGCAAAAAAAAAGGCGGGCGAACGCATGAATTTTCCTTTAGGCCGGTTGCATCGAGTATGTAACCAATCGCCATAATCCCAGGCATGAAATTGAAATGGCAACAAATGCCAAAACCCGGAACAGTGTCCCCGGCCTTCTTTTCAGCTTTATAGTTTCGAATGTGACAGAGGAGGGATAGCTTTCAATAAGAATTCGGGTGAGAAACTATTCGTGCTCTCTCGATGTTCCAAGCAAATGGCTCATTTCTATAACGTGCCGATCCGACAAAATCTAGCCGATCATGTCGAACGATTTTGGGTGTTGCATAGTCCCGCAGACTCCGGTTTTTCTACCTATTATTCTTCTGCCGGGAGCACGTTGAAGCTTGTGGCCGTGTTTTCCGTTTGTGCCGATCGACTGAAATTCATCCATGCGTCCCTGCACGGGCTATCTCAAAAGTTTGGTCAACATCCATTTCCGAATCAAACTGTAATCATCGGTGTTCATTTGCTGCCTCACGCTTCATCTGAGATCTTCGGTTTGCCGCCAGAGGCCTTCCAGGAGAAGATGACCGATCTTCGAAGCTGCTTGAAAGTCGCTCAGCTCTACGATCAGTTAACAAATGTGCGATCCGAAAAGGACGCTGTGACGGCAATAGCGGATTTCGTTTCTGACTCGATAACATTCGATCAACTGCTGGTAGACCATCGTGTGATTAACGCAGCCAGGATCATCAAGCAAACAAATGGCAATGCCCATCTTGGAGAGCTGGCTGCCGGCGCATTCTTATCCGCGAAACAATTCGAAAGAAAATTCAAGCAAGCGATCGGCTTCTATCCAAAACTATACTCACGTATTGTCCGTTTTGAATCGATTCGCGACAATTATGACTCACAAAATTCACTAACGGACGCAGCGTACGAGTACGGCTTCTATGACCAGGCACATTTCATTCGTGACTTCAAAACTTTTTCAGGCTTTACGCCCAGGCGATATTTTTCGCTTAAAAGGTCTTAAGGTTGCGCTCTTATCGAGTGAATAGGTTTCATCTTCATGAATTTTGAATGTCTCTTTTTTACAATTTCCTCCTTCGACTTACGCCAACCTTGCCGAAAAAAAAGATATGAATCTGATAAGAAATTTATATCCCAGTGTCGGTAGAAAAGATGCCGGATTAATAGTGATTAAGGAGCTGACCGTGGTTGACAACATCGACCCGTCATCAGTGGCTGAGATGCTCCTTAGTGAAATAGAAACTAATCCCTGGCCTGATGGTCTCCAATCCTATAATGCATACCTGGGCAACGATGGTTCCAACGTACTCTTATATGCCCAGTGGATCGATAAAGAACGTCATGATCGTCACCAACAAAATCAGACGGCAGCGCATCAAAGTAATAACACGGAACAGTATGTCTTGTATCGTAGCATGGTCGATGAGAAACAATCCAAACGGGTGCCTGGCTGTGTGGTCGTCGTTCGACAGTCATTTACGCAATTGGGCATCGCATCCGGATGGATCGACAGTGTATTCGATGCCATTCGTGCAGATGCAGCGGTCAATGAAAACAGTGGTGGTATCTCCGGCCACTTTCACATAAGCATTGACGGCTACCACATGGTCAACTATGCAGAGTGGACCAATGAAGAAGCGCACAAGCAAGCGTTGGTTCGCGCTGGAAACGGAACTATCGGAAGATCGGCTTTGTGGAATCGTTTGGTTGAATATCCTGGCACAGGAGAGCCAGGATCTTTTAAAAGATACACATTCTACAGTGGCCTCGGCCTGGCGTCATGAGAGTTGTTGTTTTGGCCGGAAGCATTAGGCCGGACCGGCAGTCGTTTCATGTAGCGAGACTAGTCTATCGATTGCTGCAAGAAAAGGCTGTGGAGGTCGACCTGATTGATCTCGCGGAAACACGCCTGCCATTATTCGGCGACTATGGTGGCGATCAGGAAATGGTAGCGACTATCGGCGAGAAGTTGCGGGTATCCGATGCGATGATTTTTGTAAGCCCTGAATATCATGGCAGCTTTTCGGGGACACTAAAGAACGCCCTTGATCATTTTTGGTCGGAGTTTACAAAAAAGCCTATTGGGGTTGCAACCGCGTCGACAGGTCGGTTTGGCGGTATCAATGCATCGGCTCAACTTCAGCATGTAATTCTTAGTCTTGGCGCGTTTCCGATGCCCCTGAAGCTAATAGTGCCGGAAGTAAGAACAGCCTTCGATGGAAATTCTCAGCCAAAGGATGACAACCTGTTGCAATTGGCGAATAATTTCATCGACCTATTCCTGTGGTTTGCAACCGCACTGTCCGGTGCCTCAAAGTATTAGCTTTAACAAAAATTTTTCACACGAACTCAAATGTCCGCCGTCCATTCACCATTATGCCCGGATACAATAACGATGCAGTCCCACGGTTTTTCAAAACCTTCTAATGCTGTTGTTAGCCTGACCGACAGATTATCGAACCCTTTGAAATTATTATGTCCTGTAAGTCAGCAAGTTAGGAGTTTTAGCTGCTTTAATTTCAGTTCGAAGACGTTCCTGCCAGCTTATGCCATTAAAACTCCAACCCGAATCCTTTTATCTTTAGATACGGCTTTTATCAGGCAAGGGAACTAATGCTCGTCAGACAATCGATATCCGGGTACAAGCATCTTGATTTGGGTAAGATCAAACTTGCGTTTACCCAAGTCTGTGAAGAAGATCTGTTCAAGGATGTCTATTTCGCAGCTGCCTCCCTGTACTACGTTGAAGCCGGCAGCGCAGTACTGCATTCTGGCACTAATGAGATTAAAATTAAGAAAGGTGAGATCGCTATCATCAAGCAGCACAGCAAACTTGACATCCGAAAGTTTAAAGATAAAAATGGAAGCGACTTTAAGTCGATAATATTCTATCTTTTTCCTGATTATGTTGCAGAATTTGCTAAGACGGTTCGCCATGCAAAGGATCCGCATAATTCTGTGGCAAAAGACATTATCCATTTGGGAATGCAAAAGTCTCTCAAAGATTTTTCCGAATCCTTGCTTCCGCTTCTTGAACTCCAAAAGATAACGCACGCAGACATAAAGGATAAAACATTCTCCGTACTTACCTATTTATCTAATCACAATAAGACCCTTCTTCATTTTCTTGCTGCGAACAGTAAGCCAATAAAAATAGACTTGTATGAGTTTATGATCAAAATTGAGGTAAACAACTATTCCGTTAATGAGCTCGCCGAATTAACGGGACGAAGCTTGTCTGCCTTCAAAAGAGATTTCTATGATGTCTTCGAAACCACACCGCACCAATGGCTGCTGAATAGAAAGATGGATTATGCCGAACATTTATTGAAGCATATGAAAATGAAGCCATCCGATTTCTATTTTATGTTGGGGTTCAATGAGCTTTCCCATTTTTCGTCTGCCTTCAAGAAGGTCAAGGGAATTGCCCCCAGTGAGATATAGCCATTCGAATTTTTGGACTTTTTTTGTAAGTGCTGATCCGGCTGTTAGCCAGAAATTTGTCGCATCAACAAAAAACAAAAAGTCATGAAAAAATCCATCTTAATTACCGGGGCATCCTCAGGAATGGGGTTGGCATACACTGAACTTTTCGCCCAAAACAACTACCAGGTTTTTGCCACCTACCGTAACAGCAAGGACGGCGACAGGCTGCGGACAATCAAAAACGTTCACCCAATAAAAATGGAAGTTACAAGCGCTGCCGACATCAAGCTAGCGTTTAAGGAGATCTCGGGTGTCGTTGGCAATAGCGGTTTGTATGCCATCGTAAACAACGCAGGTATTATGTATACAGCCCCTTTCGAGTACGCCGATGAGGAACGGGGGAGGCAGATGATCGAGGTGAACCTGATGGCTCCATTCAAGATCACACAAACCTTTATTCCGCTACTGAAAAAATACAATGCTAACAATGCGATAAAAGCGAGAGTCATTAATATTGCGTCGTGGGCAGGTTATATCGGACAGCCCTTTATCCCCTTTTACAACGCCTCTAAAGCTGGTTTGATAGGGCTTTCAGAATCCATGTATTACGATCTGGGCTTGTTGGATATTCATGTAGTGCTCGCCTCACCGGGCGTTACTAGAACGCCAATGCTTGGTAAAGCGACTGAAGATGGGGACGACAACTTGAAGGCACTACCCAAAGAAGGACAGATTTTCTACAAGCCTTTTCTCGACCATCGTAAGGCAATGGGCGAGAGTTCCGGTAACTCTAAGCTGTTACCGACAGCGGATGTACTGGCCAGGAAGCTTTACAAAATCGTGGAATCAAAACGCCCGCGACATAGATATAACCTTGCAATGGATGCAGCCTTTATGGACAACATAATGACCAAAATCGTTCCGTTGAGCTGGCGCTTTGCTCTAAATAAGAGCATGTATAAACTAAACCGGCCGAAAACGGAAAGACGACTTGAACTAGCTGTGAACGCTTAAATGTCGACATTATGGTAAAGATCATAAGCGTCATACTGATCCTCGTTAGCGCTGGGGCGTCAATGTCGTATTCAATCGCAGGACTTTTAAAGCCGGAAACAACCGTGGTATACAACAAAGCAAATATGTCTCACCTGGGTATACAGATGTTGTCTTTGTTCCTGGGCGTTGGTGGTCTACTGTTGATATTTCCGCAAACCTTTAAGTTTGGCGGAGCAATGCTGATAGTCCATTCAGCCTTAACTATCCTTTGTTTTATTCTCATAAGAGATTGGAGGGGCGGAGCCTTTGAATTTCTGTTCCTTCAAATACCTGTTTTTATTCTTTGGGCCGGGTATCCATTCTCGGTCGTTGAGAAACTTAAGAATGTATTCACAGGAATGATGAGTTGATTGTTTAGAAGGTTTTGTCGCTGATTGAACAGGATAGAATCAAAGATTGAAATTCTCCGCGCGGATGTAAAATCATCTTTTATCTACGATTTTCTGCTTCGAGAAAGATTGCGTTTTCTCGTGTCTATTAGATTGACACGACATCAAGGATATGTCCGCATATATTAGTCAATCCAACCAATCACACCGTTACAAAGAAGTGGTCCAAGGCGACAATCAAGGTAGCCGATTTGTTATCACTTGGGTGTCACCCAAATTTTATTGAAATTAAGTGACACGCTTCACCCATTAATTCCGAAGCTAGTCATGGCAAAAGAGAAAAAGAAGATCCCTACTCGCGAGAGTGTTACATTTCCAAACGTTGTCAACATAGTGACGATGGCGATCGCGTGTCTATCACTTTACCTTTCATACTCATTGCTGTCGATAGTGAGAGTTGAAAAAGGATTTGATACTGATCCTCAAATTGCACTTTCCTTAATGTCGTGGACGAACGGCGACGTGGAGCTTACCATTCAGAACATGAGTAACACGTCGATATCTATAAACGCCGTATATTTCCTGAAATTCGTTGTCGAGGGTCCGAACAAAGTCAAATACGACGGCAGAATGTTTGACTTTAAATATTCTGAGGCCAACATTGATCCATATGGGGCTATGAAGAGAACGATGGAACACTTTATGGATCGCGACAACTCCTTAACGGCCTGGATAAGCTCGGTCAAAAGGGAAGATGCAGCGTCGACTATTGTGGAAGCTCGCGTTTACTATTCGAGGAGTATCGACGGTAAGCAATTTGGCATTAGAAGCTTTTATGGTTTTGAAGGGGGCTTTTTGCTTGTTGACGAGGAAAGGCTGGCGCATGCAAATAAGACCCTGGCGTCTAGCATTTCTCTTGGCTATCTCCCGGGTGATCGCGAAGGTAGGCTTGAAGAGGATAAGGCTGAGCTTAAGCAGCAACAAATGATCCTGGGGGTAATTAAGAAAATGGTTGATGACGATTTTTATGAGAAAATAGAAACCGATAGAGAACCGGTGCCTGGATTAAAACAGATTGCGCCGAATAATGACAAGTGGTACGAGATTGAGTTTTAGGGTATCAATAGCACGTTTCACTTTTTCGATTTAGAATTCGGCTGATCTCCGCACCGTGTGTCGAGCGATGACTGGCAGGATCGCCAATCGAGATTTTTTTTTGGATTGCGTTGGTGAAGCGTGATTGGATAGAGTCGATTTATCTAGCTCGGATTTCGTGTGGGTTTGATTGCTCTGGCCATTTTGCGCTCGGGCCAGGCGGCAATGTGCGTGGGCGAGGCAGTGGGTGAAAATGTGATCGGCATACGTCATTGAATAACTTGAGTTGGTCAAAACCCACAGTTTTATTTCATAGATTTAGATATGCCAAGCGACAATCTCAAAGAAACGGTCGATAAAATCTTCGGATATAAATATGGAGGCTATTTTGATCCCGCTAACACTAAAGATCCGGACATATTGGAGCTCTGTATAAATGCCTGCCAGGCGCACATCGACTACATCAGAAGAGATGATCCAGCTTTACCGAAAGTCAACATAGCCTTTCTGAATCACGGCGCGATCGGAGCTGCAGCCGCCAAGTTTCAAGGTGAATATTACATAGGATTAACAATTGGCACGTTTGAGGTGTTACTTCAAACATTTCTGAGATTGCTTTCGAGCCCTAAGGTTCTGACAGCATTTGGTAATTCAAAATTGGAATTTCAACCGCCAAAACTATATAACCCTATTATTTATGATCTGCAGACTTTGGGTAACGCTAGCCACCCCGAATCCCTTCCTATTCCAAAAGATGCGAATAGAGTTTCGCTTGCCACTCACTTGCTAAGGGACGCCTTCATATTCCTCATCAGTCATGAGTATGGTCATATCGTATTTGGACACTGTGATTATGTAAACAGCAAAGGTGCAAGTCATTTATCGGAAAAGGAGGCCAATGGCTTGGACGCATTTTTTTCGCAGACCCTTGAGTTCAACGCCGATTGTTATGCCGCTTCGGTATCATTTAAGAGCATTCAAACCCTATGCAGAAACCGAGAAAGATTAAACTCAAGCCTCAGACCATTTTATAAAGATCTTAGTACAGCAATGACAATATGGTTTTTTGCAATAGAGGCGTTGTTTCGGCTATTCGGCCACGACGTACCAACAATAGAAGACCTCAAAAAAGATTCTCACCCTCCGGCCTCAATTCGTGCCAACATCGTGTCCGGGACTATCTTCTCATACGTTTTGCAGGATGCTGAATTTACTGAGAAACTAAAAAAAATAGCAACAGATACTATTCGAGACGTTGAGGCAGCATTTCAAGAGATTTCGGAAACGCAACTCGACAAAGGTTCACTACTTTTCTCAATGGAACCTGAAAGTCATGAGCACGTAAAGCTTATTTCGCGCAATTGGAACAATGTCAGACCATTGCTCGCGCCATTTGCACACACAACATTACCACCTCTTTACTACGACTAAGACCGTTAAAGTTAGACGCTTAATTCGAACTAATCATTTTGGGGCGCTAGACATCGCCGGGGGATAATAATCAATTGCTTCTCTAATCTTGTAACATAGTTCTAATTCAGCCCGTTGCGGAGTGTCTTAAATATTTTAATTGCTTCTCAATAGTCGCCTTAGCAAGAGTTTTCTTGCCCATTTGCATATTCAAAACTGCTATACCCCTAAGGCCCGTTGCTACTCCAAATATGTATCCTTTTTTTTCGTGCAAGGTCAACGCATTCCCAAAGAATGTTTAACTCCGCGGTCCCTCGTAGTTTTTCACTTAGCGCATTATGTTAAACATGGACTTTTGCAAATCAGTAAGCTTAGTCAAGTCGATATTTTTTGGAATCTCACATGACGAACCTCTATGGTCACCACCCAAGGAGGAAAGCACTTCCACTTCTACATACAATACAGGATTTAGTCCTTTCTTCTTTCCCCATTCCTTCTTAAGCCCAATGCCGTACCGACCATATTTAGATATGTGATTTTTTAATCTCTGATAATGGGATGTCACAAAAACTGACCATAGGCACCGCTGCTTCAAACTTACCGGTAGTGGTCATTATTTTTTCTCGACAATATTTTATTCTAAAATCACTGGTCAAAATTCCGATTAGGGATTCTTTTTTTCGGTTAAATAAATGAGTTGTGTTTGAACTAAGCGGCATGCGATTATCCATTAATAACAAAAGCCCACCTCCATCCTTTTGGATGCGAATAGGCTCTTCAAATTTTTTACAATCGCTGGGTTTAGCAGGTGTTCGAATATAAAAAAATCTTTTTTTGTAGTCCCGACAGAAAATAAATCTCGTATTCTCAGTTTTGCTCAGCGTTACTCAGCTTGACAAAAAACACATTTATTGGCCTGTTTTACAGCTTTTTCGTCGGTAGCTGCGTATCTTAGAGTAAAGCGAGATCATCCTAGGCACCGAAAAAGTGTCCCCCAATCTGTCCCCCGATTTATGGCAACTTTCAATTATTATCTGAGAGATCCCAAGGCAACCAAGCCAACCCCGATTGTCTTGTGCATCAACTCAAACGACAAAAGGAAAAAGATTAAAACGGATCAGACTATAACACCCAAATACTGGGACTTTGCCAAACAAAAGGTCAAGGCATCCTATCCGGGCTCCGTGGAATTAAATGCATTTCTTTCTGCTTACCTGGTCAAGGCGCAAAAGTCATTCTCCGAATCAATGATGGAAGGCATCGATCCGTCGGCACACCTGCTGCGCGAGAGGGTTCAGGTGAAACGTGCTAAATCAAAAGATGGAATCGTTGAGAACTTCAACAATTATATTGAAAGTGTTAAGACGATTCGCGAACCAAACACGATCAAAAAAATTGTAAGTGCATTCAATCACTTCAAGAGTTTTCTTTCTACAAAACCCGAGTACCGGACTTTTGAAAGCATCAACCAGACATTCTACGACCAGTTCCTGAACTACATGTATAAAACGAGCGGACTGAATAACAATACTTCCTTCAAGTACATTAAGGTTTTGAAAACCTATTTTCAGTGGACCTTCGATCGGGAAATCCACAATAACACAGCTTTCAAAAGATTCAAGACAAAAGAATTTCCGGTCGACGTCATCTATCTCAATGAGCGTGAATTGTTCAGTATCTACAACCTTGACCTGAAATTCGACAGAACGCTCGCCAATGTCCGGGACGCGTTCTGCTTTGCCTGCTTTACAGGGCAGCGCTTCTCCGACGTGCATAAAATAAAATGGGAGGACATCCGCTTCAATTCATGGATCCTGCACACGCAAAAGACAAAGGAGTCGATCGAGGTCCCATTGAACAGGTTTGCCATTGAAATATTAAGGCGCTACAAAGATTCCCCAACTCCCCTACGCGTACTGTCCATCCAGAAAATGAATGACCTCCTAAAACCGATCGCCAAGCTTGCCGGCATTGATGAAACGATAAAAATCGTCGACTACGCGGGCAATCAAAAGAAAGAAATGGTATACCAGAAATGGGAACTGGTGACAACGCATGTGGCGCGAAAGACATTCGTCACCCTTTCGCTGCAGCGGGGCATGCGGCCGGAAACGGTGATGGAGATTACCGGGCACAAGGATTTCAGGACGCTGAAGAAGTATATCAAGATCACGTCCAAAGTGAAAGAGCTTGAAATGAAAGAGTTCTGGGATTCCGCTGTGGCATGATAGATGAGCAGACCCTTCTTCCTATCATTGTTGATTGCTTGGAGTACTGGCGAGGCGCTCGCGCAATGCCATCATGTCTTCACTTACTTTCTCGTCGAGCACCTTTGCATATAACTGCGTGGTCCGAAGGCTTCGATGACCCAGCATCTTCGAAACAGACTCCATTGGAACCCCGTTGGTCAACGTCACCGTGGTAGCGAATGTATGACGCGCCATGTGGCTGGTCAGGTATTTCTTTATGCCGCACAAGTCTGCAATCTCTTTTAGATAGGCATTCATTTTCTGGTTGGTAGGAACGGGAAACACTTTATTCTTGATTAAGCACTCCACGTTGCGGCCATACCGCTCTATGATCTCAAGAGCCACCGGCAGCAGCGGCACTTTGGAAGAAACGTCGGTCTTCGTTCTGCGGGTGAATATCCAACGTTCGCCATCAACCCCGACAACAACCTGCTCCGGCGTGAGGGCCTGGACGTCTGCATAGGCCAGCCCTGTGTAGCAGCAGAACAAGAAAACGTCCCTCACCTGCGAAAGCCTTTCCATGTCGAATACTTTCGAAGCAATTCTTTGCAGCTCCTGGCCGGTAAGATACCATCGCTCAACTTCTTTCTTGGCCATGCTGAATCCGACGAAGGGGTCTTTGTCGATCCACCGGTTCTTCAGGCAGATGTTGATGATCTTGCGGAAGTTGGCCAGGTATTTTATTGTACTGTTGTGACCACACTTTCTCGTAGTTCTGAGCCAAAAATCATAGTCGGTAATGAACTTGTATTCAATAGAGGCCACTGCAATATCAGTTAGGCCATACTTGTCTTTGATAAAAGCCCGTGTGTGGCGAAGTGCGGTTGCGTATCGTTTCCACGTACCGGGGGAGTACTGGCGTCCCACCAGCTGTTTGAAGTCTTCGTTGTGCTGCACAAATATCTCCAGCAGCATTCTCTGACGACGTTGACGCCCGTGCCATTCATCTTTAAAGGTCTCGATCGTGATCGGGACTTCTTTGGTAAGAAGCTTTCGCTGAACACCGAATGCCTTTGCACGAAGCAAGTCCAGGTGAGCATTGATGTCGATAACCTCCCAGTCCTTTGATCTTGACAGGACGCATCCTGCGGCCTGCGACCACGTTTCAGGGGATACACAACGGACCGCTGCCGTCTCAAATCTCCTACCCTCTATTGTCACGCGCATATAGACGGGAACTGTTCCCCACCTGTTCACCTTTGACTTCCTTAAGTAGAACATCACCTTAATGCCGTTGGCCATCTGGTCGGATTTGTATAAAAGTGTATCAAACGAGCAAAGGAAAAATCACAGCGGTTTCGGAAATTCGTAGTTCACGGCGAGTGCCAGGGAAGTCACATGCTGCCCCTGTACAAAATGATTCCATGCCTTGATGAACAGGGCCATCTTGTCCCGTGTTCTTAACTTGCTCTTGCTGATCATGTCTTTCATTAACCGTTCCCTGAGAATTCTAATAGGCGACTTCTCGGACAGATCAATTCCGGTTGCATACTTTTCAAAAAATATCTCCGCCTTCTCCTGGTTGCGGCGTGAAAGGATCCAGTACAGCATGCCGATATGAGCCGGTGCAAGACCCTTGAAACGTTTGCTTACCGTTTGAGAATAGACCACCACTTCGTGTATGGACGCGTTCGACTCGACGAACTTCCGGATCTGGGAATTGGATGCAGCGATCTTTGATTTGCGTCCGCTCGATACATACATACCTGCCTGGTAAGAGAGGATCGCACGAACAACGCCGCTTAGGGCTGTCGCATTCTTGAACCCGGAGATCTGGAGTACGTCCGCAGCGGTCCTGCCCTTGCCTGTATCGAGCACTTCGAAAATTTCATCGTCCAGTCCGCGCGCAACGCACAGGTCGAGCGGCTTTCCGAACTTGACAAGTGCCTGCAGTGTGTGCTGACCATCCAGCAAGCGACCGTCCTTACTAATCTTGATCGTGTGCCCAGTGATCTTCCAATTTCCCCGTCTCATTTCGGACAGCAAAAAATTCACATTCCGCTCGCTCACGCTTCGATTGCCCTCATTGTGGGACAGCATTTTCAGCGCCTCCTTCGGGGAGATTGTTTCAACAGCGAATGATAGTTTCATAGGTGGATATCGAAATCATTCGCCGGATACGTTTCGCCAGCGGCTGAAGGTTTGATGATTTTTTGTTTGCGACCCGGTTTAGGCGCATTGGATTTGCGTGATTCAATCATAGCCTTTATATCGTCATATGCATAATAGATCACCCCGCCGATCTTGGTGAAGGGAAGAACGCCGGTAACGCGAAGGTGCTGAAGTGTCCCGGTCGAGATTGAAAGGAGTCGCCGAACCTCTGGGGACTTCATCCACTGCCTGGGTGCAACGGGTGCTGAACCGCTGATAAGCCTGCGCATCTCTTCTATTAATTCGGCTTTTATGTTTTCCAGGTCTTCGATCGTTGCTATGTTGGCAGCCATAGGAAAAAAATTGTGGCGCGAATGTAAACCGACGGATGAAAAAGCGTTCGGACTTCAACTAAGTAAAACCACCACTGGGTTTATTCAACTACCGGCTACGCCCGTCCCCATTCATGCAGGAAAACACGATAAGGAATTTTCCCCATATGCCGATTTGCCGGCACAGCGATGCCGCGAGCACGGTTCGAAACGACTGTCAAGGGTGACGATGCCCAAAAACGTCGACAATCGTCACTTGTATTACCCTTGACGGGAAGACGAAGCGTGCTCACCTTTGCTTTGACGGAAAAACAACTTGCTGTCCCGTTGCACTCCTTCTGTTTTACCTGATAACCGTCGTAATTTGTATGATCCATTGCGAATCCCTGAGGCCCGGGCGTTATCTAACGCTTTAACCATTATTTAAATGAACAGCTACCGTATCAAAATACAGAAGGCCGGTAAGGAAGCTTTCCACGCTGTTGTAACAGCTCCCCGTATTTCGGAAGCCGAGTACTACGTGGTCGAAGTGCTGATTTTAGGTAGTCGCGTTTCGATGGAAGATCATTTCAAGATGAACTATGTCCCTCTTGCACGAAGTCTGAAAAGGACTTCCTCGCTCAGTCGATTCGAGTTTGCCAGTCGCATGCTGACTGAAAATAAGTCTGTTATCGCTGTCGATATACAAGAAGAAACCCGTCACAAAACCACGTCCAAAGGGTCTGTGTATGTACGCCAGCGCGATCAGGATATTTTCTCGTTGTGGCCGTACGATGAATATGTCAAACAGGAAAAGAAACGAAGAGAAACAGCACCTCCGTTTTTCACCAAAAACGACATCGATTACTTCACGTCGGTTGCCGGGAAAAAGTTCAAAAGTCCTAGCGATGATTTTATTGCAATTGGGGAGGAACTCACAAAACGAGGGGTCGTTTTGAAAACGGCATATTGGGCTCAACTCATGCGTGAGTCGGGATATGCGACAGAATTTCGTCAAGATTGGCAAGCTCAAAAAACAATTCGCTACTATACCTGGGCGCGAGTCTTTCCAGGCAAGAAAAGCCCGAATGTGTTTTTTACGATTGGTGCCGGAAGCAGGTTGGACGAAGTTAAAGGCCAGGTCTCGGGACTTGTCTATAAACTTGATTGCCGCCGGGACAGTCTGACACCGGATCAGCAAGCGATGTTCGATAATTACATTGCAACGCATGCACCGGACGTCAAGCAGGTTGAAATAGATGCCACGGAACTGGCGCAGTTGAACTGGGAACTACTGGCCGATCGAACGAAGAACTTCATGATCTCAAACGACTCCCACTTCTGGAAAGCCCGCCGCCTGGTCGAGGGAAACGTGGACCATATACCGGCAATGGCAAGAGTGTGCTGGAACACCAACAAGTGGGTTTTTCCTTCCGGTCCGGCAGGCAAAAGCAACTCTCAGGCGAGCACCCACGAAAAGGATAAAGGCTACGGCTATGAAGAATGGCTTTTCAATACCACAAGGCAGATCGACGGGTATCATTATAGTTTCCTGCAATGCTTCCATAAAGGAGATCACGTCGGAAAGAAATACGACGTTCGCCTATACTCATTCTATGATACCGGAAAGGGTGTTACGCAATACTGGATTGGACGGATAATGAACATTGAAGTCCTGACGTCGGAACAGGCAAAATTTGCACTTCATGAGTACAAAAAAAGAAAGTGGTATGACGAGATGGAGCATCAATTACGGTTGCATAATATCGACGGCTTCAACTTCTCCTATGTTTCCGAGACCGATATCTTCAATGTACGATTCAAGGTAGACAGTAGTTCGATTGAGCAATATCCGATGCCTGTTCCCGTCGCCGTCCATGAGAAGATCGGCAACCAACATTACACCCTAGTCGAGCTTGAAGGAGTCAGGGCAGCGCCGGCTGTCAAAGACCCGTTCGAAGGCAGCGACATTGGCGAGCCGGATGACGATACACCGTCGGAAACCACCATCAATGCTGCCTTCCAGGGTCACGAACGTGTAATGAAGCTACTGCACCGTGACATTCAACGGAAAATTCGCCGTCAACTAATGACTGCGTTCAAGGATTCAGGACATATCGTTCAGAAGGAATACAAAACGGAGTTCGGCACCAGTATCGACCTTGTGGTCAAGGAGCCCAATGGGGACCTTACTCTTTATGAAATCAAGACCAACACGAGTGCGGTTGCCTGTATCCGTGAGGCGATCGGTCAATTGATTGAGTACTGTTTCTATCCCCAACAGCGCTTTGCCAAAAAACTGATTGTGGTCGGCCTCGACAGGGCCGACCACGTCGTCAGGACCTATATCGCCCATCTTAGCGCAGAGATGAATATCAACTTGGAATACCAGCGATTCGATTTAGAAAGCGGCTTGTTGGAAACAGGGCCTTCATAGTTCAATCCCTCTTATGATCGCAATAAAATGTCGACACTGCGAAGCGTGCGAAACGACATCCACCTGCAAGCAATGCCCAAAAAAGCGTCGATGGAGTTCGGGACCTGCTAGAAGAACATGATCAATTTGCCCGCAATCCGATCATACTATATCGGTTCATGGCGCGATCCCGAAACAATTGTTAAGAATAAGTCCACCAAGTACCAGTACCACAATCGGCGCAACAATGTTCTTGAGTATTTTGAACAGGGTCGATGTATCCCCATTTTCGGTTGATGTCGCTTTCAAAACAGACTGATCGGCAGCGGATTGACTCACATTTCCATGAACAGTGGAACCGATCACTTGCTGAAGGTTCGCAACAGTTACTGTTTGTGTCGGCGACACGGACGACTGTGCGTTTTTCCTTAGATACTTTTTTCCATAGAACGCAGATTTTGTTTTATCCGTTATGCCAATCTCAAAACCGTCCTTGGTCGACAGGTCCGACGCATCATTGCCGTCAATCAGAATTTGACATAAGTATCGTATTTCGTCCTCATTCAGCTGCTCGCTAAACGCCGGTGTCAGATCGGAGGGTGACCATCCGAACCGGTTCCCATCGGTGTTAAACACATATTGTAAAAGTTGATGTATTTTTTCTTCATCGTTCATCTGTTGAATCTTCACTTTTAAGAATCCCCCGGCATCCTTGATACGCTGGCCCTTGATGTCCAGGATTACAAAACACCATTCGGTGGGTACTCCGTTTTTGTCCTCATATTTTATAAGACCGAGCCTCATCATTTCATACATAAGAAGATCGATCTTTCCTTCGTCCTCATCCGGATTAATCAATTTCTTGTATAGTTCTGTAAAGGGCTTGCCGTTGTATTCAACGGCGTTAAGCATCGTGTCGATTTTTTGTTCGGTAGTCATCGGTATGGTCTCAGGTTGTCGGTCGATTTGATTGCAAAAAACTGTTGAGAGACGAACGGTTATAACCCGCCTTGCTGTGCTATGGTTCTACCCTTGGGTGTTAGCACTGCAAAAAGGACATTGTCGGCGAAGGATGCCCCTCCAACATCTATGAGTCCCATTTGTTTGAGTTCATCGGTGAGCTCGAGGGCCATTTGGTAGTGGAGGGGTTGAATCCCAAGAATTTCCGGGATGTTGCCGCTTCCGCCCTGCTGATGAAGGCCCAATAGTATCTGGTTATATTTTCTAACCAGGAAGAGGGGGTCTACCTGTGAGATTCCGAAAAGTGAAATCGTGCAGTGAATCGTACCACCCGGACCCGATACCATTTCTCTTCGTATGTAACGTGCATTGTATAATTCTTCATACAAGGTTCTCACTTCAATTCCATGTCTTGCGGCGACTTGTGAAATGTCGACGACGTCCGACGGGTATCGCCGGTACGCGTCGAACAAAAGGGTTAAAATTTCATTTTTGACTTGCTGTGTCATGGATGTGCGGATTGTGTTGGTGTCGGCTATCGTTGCTCGGTACGTTTCTATCCATACGTTCAAAAAACTGTTCCTTAGTCATTCCAATTTTGGTAAGCTTTCGAGTTAGCGCACTCATACGCTCGTCTGATTCTCTCAAGATGAGCGTAATGGCTTTTGAAATGGCTGAGAGATTCTCTTGCTTCAAGTAGTCCCTTAATTCGGGTGGACAGTGCTGAGTCTCCGACGCCAGTTCGACTGCCAACTGCTTGATGAGCGTCTCTTCGTAGTTGATCAAGTCTTGCTGTAAGTTCTGCTGTTCGGCGTTCAAATTCTTCTCTAAGACTTCTTTCCGACTGTTCAAATTTTCCCGGTAGTTCTTCGTCCGCTCGTTGTAGTTCTTCAATGTCCTTTCGTATTGACTCTTCTGTGGCCTGAGTTGCATTTCTAAGTTCTTTTTCAAGCTGCTCATATTTTCGTGGTAGCCCTTCAAGCTCGCGGTCAGTTGCCTCGATTTTTGTTCTGACTCCGATGATAGCCTCTTCAGTTCGTTTTGTTTCCGATTCAATTTCTCTTTTTCGCTCGCTAAAAGTTTTTCCTGTGACGCCTGACTCGATAAGTCTCGATCTAATTCGTTCCGTGAGAGCTTCTCCCTGTCTTTCAAGGTCGTCTCTCTTTGTTCTATATCGGCCTTCCAGATCTTCAAAATTTCTTTCAACTCCTTCTTCCTCGATTCCAAGTTTGCCTTCCTCTTCTCTAAGTCTGTCTTCCTCCGCGCGATGCGTTCTTCTTCGCTCTGCAAATTCGTCGAGTACTTCGTTCTCAAACTGGTCTTCAATTGGCCCAAGTCCGTTTCTCTTTGCGTCAACTCGACTAATTTCCTCTCGAATTCCTCTTTCAATCGCCATGTATTGTTGCGTCCCCAGGCATGCGTCAAGCGCCCGTACAAGGTTTCTAATTCGGTTTTGTCGGCAGAGGATCGTCTCTTCAAAAAGTCTTCTCTGGACGACATCAACATCTGATATTCGCTCCGGAGGTGGTCCGGGTAGTCGAAAGTAGTCAGCTCGTTCTTGTTCATTGTTGTAAAGCCATTTTGTGTTAAGCGTATGAGAAAAGCATTCTTCGATTGCTTGGGAAGATTCTGTCGGAACCTTGACCGTCACCGTATCGATACCGAGACGTTTTAGTTTTGCCAGCTTATCCGGATCCGGTCGGTGCGTTGCAACAAGTTCAATAAATAGAATGGGTTTCATTCGAGCGTTGAAGAAAACCACATCCGGTCGCATGAAGGAGTCTTTGTGTTCAACGTCATCAGCCTTTCCCCAGTGCAGGGTTTGGTTTTCATCTTCGTAGAAAGCCATTTCTACATGAACGATGGAAGCGGTAACGGTGCGCGATGAGGCCACCTCCTTGGTAGGCCCATCGAATCCGCGCGGTGGGTATTTGGGGACCCGGGGGACCTTGATGGATTTCAGTCGTACCAATATTTCCTTGGCAACTTTGTGGCGATACGACTCGTCGGAGTAAATACAGGGAACCTGGTGCCTGTCGATATCCGTTGCGACATGACGAAAGTATGGTCGCGGTTTGCTTTGCAACGGCTTAACTGCCTCCAGTTGCCTCGTGCAGAACGGACAATAATAACCGCGGCGTCCGCTTGCCGCCGTTTGGACGGTAATCTCGTTGCCATTGACGTCGAAGGCGAATGAGCTCCTTATTTTACCGGTCTTTTGCGAATGAACCATCAGAACACGCCGTTGATTATGACCCTTACATCGCCGCTTCGACCGTGTCCATATTCTTGATCGTGGTGGAATTCAACCACCCGTCTCGCTCGGTTACTTTGAAGACGATGTATTCGACGTCGTCCAGTGCCACGTACCTGGTAAGAATATTCCTCAACCATTTGCCGACCGATGCCGTCGTATAATCCCCGGTTATCAGGTAGGTGGTGTTCAACAGTTTGACGGAGTTCTTCAAATCCAGAATCTCTTTGTTGATCGATTCATAGATTGACCTGTCTTTGACGCCGTGCAGATCATAAGCGAGAGTAAATTTTCCCATAGGGTGTAATTTGATTAGGTTGATTCCATGTCCACGATACGGGGTGGCAACCCGCCTACGGTATTTCGGTCGCATAGGATTTTATGCAAGACAAACCCTTGGTTCAGTCATGCAAAAAACCGTACGTGTTTGAGGTCTGCGGCTGCCCTGTTAAGTACAGCGCGCCGACGCGTTAACCTTGGAGTACCGGAGGGGACGGATGAAGTGGTTGTCGGTCCTGGCCGGTTTCGCGGTGGCTATCCATAAAAAAGAAAAAAATGACGTTGGATAGTCTCAGGGACAAGGTGTCAACGTAGACGGAACCCTGGTGCCGCTACTAAATACTATAGCAATTTGTATGCCATCATTGCTAATATGATTAGTATTCGATTCTGGCTAAATTTCGAGGTTTTTTGACGGCATTTTGTCAGGTGGCTTCACTGGGTCAGCCGTCCGGTACGACTAGACTTCACTCAAGTTGCCCTATTTCTATAAACCTTCAAATCGTACCTGTCGTGGATATCGCTCAGATTTCCAAAGACATTGATATGTTGTCGGCTTACTGTATCGGTAAATGAAACGAACCCCGTCGGCTCAAGCGTGTTTTGAAAATGGATGTCCTCGGACTGATAATATGAATGGACGCGCATGAGGTCTACATACGATCCCCAGAATACCGGCACCAGCCAAAAGTCTCGACTACTCTTTATACCGGTCTTGTTCAGCTTGTGGTCGATCTTTTGTCGGACGATGTAGTCGATTTGTTCGTCCGTCCAGCCGCCACATCCGTGCACATGAACATTGACGACCTCTATCAAAAGTGTCGATTGCTTTTGCCGATCAAAAAATTGAAAATCAATTCGAGGACCATCCGGTTTGGTCGCAAGCACAGGGACCTCCACGGCTGTCAGCCGGAGCTGCATCATCTTCTTAAAATTGTTCAGCACAAGCAGTTCGCCGATAAAATTCCAAAACTTGTTGTCGATGTTCGACAAAAGACCGAACAGGGCGGGGACTACCAGCTTGCGTTCTTCGATGTCAAGGCATCGAATCAGTTCCTCGAACAGTTTTCTGATAAAGTCCAGATGGTCGGCAGCTCGTGTGTCGCCCTCAATCGAGGCGGTGATAATATTATAGAATGATGCCTCAACTTGAATCGTCCCTCCATCAGCCTTGGACTTCCATTTTTCAATCTTGCCGGCAAGCACCTTCTCGACCGTTTTCCAGTTAACCCGGTTATCACTGAGGAGCTCGAAAAACACAGGAAAATAAACCTGGAGCCTGCCGACCACGTCGAGATTGAATCTCTTTTTTCCCCTAACCGGATTTATTTCACGTTTCATTCCACTAAAAGCTGTGCAGCGCCGGGCAGGCTCAAAAAATCGAAACCCTCGGCGCTGCTATTTAGCAGAAAAATGTATTTTTGCCCTCCCAATAGCAAAATCACGTTACACAGAGGAGTGGTAGAGTGGTTTATTGCACCGGTCTTGAAAACCGGAGACCCTTCACGGGGTCCGGGGGTTCGAATCCCTCCTCCTCTGCCGGTTAGATACCAAACGCAAACAAAGCCTCGGAATCCTGATGATTCCGGGGCTTTTTCATTCTGGGGGTAATTCACAAATCACACCAAAACGAATTGAATAAAATGGAGGATGCAGCTAAGTGTCAAAACGGTCAATTACTTATTAACATATGAGACAGACTATTTCAGTTCGGTACTTTGCGCGGAGAATGCGTGTGAACGGCGAGGGCAAGGTTCCGATTTACATGCGCATTGTGATCGGAGGACAAAGGCTAAGCATTCCAACAAAGATCCATGTGCGCAATGATGACTGGACCGGGGAAAGAATCAAGGGTACTCATGAAGATGCAAAGACGCTGAACCAGTGCCTGAACGCCTTTACACTGCGCGCCTTCGACCTGCAGCGGGAGCTCATGGAGGAAGGTAGGGCGATCACCATCGACAACATTAAATGCAAATGGTACGGCCTTTCCATGGACCGGCCAAGAATGTTTCTGCCGATATTCTATCGGCATAATCAACAAGTGAAGGCGCTGGTCGGCAAGGAGTTTTCGCCTCTTACCTTTGAACGGTATGAGACCTCCTATCGGCATACGCGCAGTTTCCTCCAATGGAAATATGGAAACGATGATATTGATGTAAGAGACCTGCAATTTCAATTTATCGCAGACTATGAGTTCTGGTTGAAGGCAGTCAGAAGGTGTTCGCACAATACGACGGTTAAATACCTTTCCAACTTTAGAAAAATAGTAAACATCTGCCGCAAGAATGGCTGGATCGACAAAGATCCATTCGTCGGGTTCAAGATGGTCAAACGTCAGACTGAACCGACATTCCTTAACCAGGAAGAACTTATGTCGATTATCGAGCGGGAATTTACGAACCAGCGAACCACCGAGGTCCGCGATATTTTCGTTTTTTGTTGTTTTACCGGTCTCTCATACGTCGATGTGGAACGATTAACCTCCGATAACATAACAACGGGGGTGGACGGAGAAAAATGGATCTGGACAAAGCGGAAGAAAACCGACACGCCTACCAGAGTGCCGCTTCTGCCGATGGCACAGGCGATCTTGGACAGGTACAGGAATCACGTTGTATGCACTTGGCGCAACAGGCTGTTACCGGTTGGCGGCAATCAAAAAATCAATATCCATTTGAAAGACATTGCAGCTGCCTGCGGCATCAAAAAGAAAGTTACATTCCATACCTCGCGCCATACGTTTGCAACGACCGTCACGCTGGCGAATGGGGTGCCCATCGAAACGGTCAGCAAGCTTCTTGGTCACAGAAACTTGAAAGCAACGCAGCATTATGCAAAAGTTCTTGACATGAAAATCAGCGAAGATGTAGCCAGACTTAAAATGAAGTATGCCGTCGATACCATTTCACAAGCGCCACCGACAAGCTCCGCGCCCGACTAACTGTGAAGCGTCGGGTATAGGAACTCTCATCTTAAAAAAAATGTACCGTTGCTATTGTCCCGTTGGAATGTGGGAAACTCTCCATCGCGCAAATTCAATGCAAAGGAGTTTTCCACATTTCAACAGGATTGCAGTTGCATTAAATTAAACGCGCATTCCTTTTTTCCTTGATCGAGTGGGACCTTCGGATTCTTCAGTACTTGCTTCCTGCTTCTGGGACTTTTCCTTACCCTGTTCCTGACCGTTCGACTTCTTCTCTCCCTTTGCTTCGCGGACACCCTGGAACTGTTTGTTACCATTCTCATCAAAGACATTAACGCGGCGGTCGTGCACCGCTGTTTCCAGGTACATCTTGTGTTCCTTGTCGTCGATGCGCACCGTGACCTGGGGACGATTGCCCTTCTCCAAACTCCGGAGAATTTCTTCCGTGCGCTGCGGGTCGGCCAGTTCTTTGATCGGGTGACGCATCAGTGCCTTCTCCAGGTTAAAGCCATACTTCTCGTGGTGCGTCTGAACGACGTTGTTTCCATAGTCGTCCTTTTTACTGAAGTCGAGTTGCTGCCACTGGTGGTATTGCTCCCCCTCCTTATTGAACATCTTCTTGTACACCGCACGGCCTTCGAGCATGTTGAACGCTTCGCGTGCGGCAATACCGTTGCCCTTGTTGATGTAAAATGTATGGGTCTTCTCTTTCGATGGATCGTCGTCTTTGAGGGTCGCCTGGTACTTGTTGATGAACCAAACGTCGTCCTTTTTACTCTTGGAGAAGTCGATCGAATAATCGACGGTTTTGGTCTTGTCACCCTGTTTGAACTCAGCCGTGAATGGAAGCTGAAACTTCTCAGTGCCTGCTTTTAGCTGCTCATCGAGTTTGGCGTTCAGTTTCTCGGCAAAGCCGAGAAAGAAGAGGCGTTCCTTCAAATACTCTGGATTGCTTTTCTGTTCCATGATGCTCATGATTTTGTTTAGTATTCATTTTCGCGTTTACAATGCGATCGGCCTGGCGTGGGCGATCGTCCGGTTCCTTATTTTCAAAAGCAGGTGGCGTCCGCCGGATCGTTCCATCACCTGTATATACAATTTCTTGGCGTCGGGTATGGTGAACTTATCCACGGCATAGACGAGGTTTTGTTTGTCCCTGCCTTTCACGCGTTCATCATCACCGTGAACGAACCGTGGTTCAACGACCAGCTCTTGGGAGGAACTACGTTTGGCTTTCCTGGAGTCACGGATGTAGAAACGCAGATGGTCCACATCGTAGCTGATGTTCGATCGGTTGCCAACTTCCAGGCTGAAGAACATAATATCGTCGACACTATAGATCCCTAGCAAGGAAAGCTTCATTTTGTAGGAGCGATCATTAACAAGGCGTACAGATCGCTTTTGCTCGGTGATCGCTTCAGAATACTGTTCCATCTGGGGTTCGGTCATCCCGGTAGCAAAGATCACCGGCACATCAACCGTCGTCTTGTCGGTTATCGAATCTTCTTCATTGATGATACCAGAAGCAAGCACCTTCGGCAGCCGGGACCAGGAAACAAGAAAGTGATGAAGCATTCCGTCGGAAGTAATCACCGTCAAATTGGTTTCCGGAAAGTTGGCCCGTGCCGCTTTGAGCTGAAGCACGTTCTGAACGCCTTGCGCTTTTTGAGCCAGCACATCGCGGCTGCCGCGGTCAACGGAAACAATGCTGGAAGGAAAAACGAGGCTGGATGTTTTATTAAAAGTAATCTCGACCTTCTTTGTATCCGCGATATGCTGTCCAAAGGAATTAGCTTGTGCGATCAGCCAAATCGCCACGAGCACCATGTAAGAATAATATTTTTTAAGAATCATGGTTAATATTTTGATCTGTATTTATAGAGTGACTATTGATTGATAGAACTGCCGGACGACTTGAGCAAGACCTGGTATCCTGCTTTGACGGTGACTTTGATGAGTCTTGCTTTCTTTGACAATAGTCCTTTTACCGTTTCAATGCCGGCGCCGGCCGCCTGTGCGCCGATACTCGGATTCAAACTCATCATCTGCATGGACTGCATGGCATCGGCTGTCCCCTGCTTGGATGCATCCCCCGTAATGGCACCAGGAATATGCACTCCTTCCAATCCATCCAGGTCGTAAGCGGATAAAGCCACCGGCAGCAGCATATTGTCCAATCGTATCGAGTTGATCTTGATTGTCAATCTTTCCCCATTGATCTCGCAGACACCATAGACGAACTGGTCCTTTGGAAGTGAAATACCAGCAATCGTTACTCCTTCGGTGAGTCTCATCCGTACCGTTGAACCGGCAACCAGTTCCTGCGTGTCGTGGATGACGGCACTAATGGCTGTTCTTGCTTCGACGACAGCAATGTTTTGAGCGGTGACGAGCTGACGGTCCACCAACCCGAAAAAACCATTCTCTTCACGCCCGTCCATGTAATAGGTCTCTTCATAAAGGAGGCTATCCGGTTGCGTTTGAATCGTGCTTAACAAGGTGATGTCGTTATCGTCCGTTGCCTGCACGGGAAGGGCACCGGATTCTTTCTGCTTTTGATGGGCTTGAATACGTTCCTTCACGCGCTCGGGATGTTGTATGTCGAGTAGCTTTTCCAATACGCCTTCGATCTGCTGCATCTCCGGATCGGGCTCGCGATTTTTCTCCCCGAGCAGGTTCATCATCGCCTCCATTTGCTGGATCTCTGGGTTGGCGCCGGTCGCTCCTGGAAGAGGATCGCTGGTTCGTGGTGCATCAACCTGGGATTGTACGGGTGTCGACGCATGTTGCCCAGGCTGGCTGATCATTTTTTGTAGCTGCGACAGCTTCTGCTGCACCGCTGTTTCGATCCGATCGATCTGGTGATGATCAACGGTCCTCGAATCGCGGCTGCGGAACGTGTTGATCATCTGATCCTCGGCCTGTTGTTCGGCAGGCTTCGAAGTCTTGAAAGCCACCAGGTCAAAATACGGGTCGTTCTCCCGTGCCTCTTCATAGCGCATCGAATCCGTTTTGGCCTGTTCATAGAGGCTGAGTTTGTCCCATTGTTCTTTGCCTTCGAGCTGCGCATCCGGAAGCGTCGTGATCAATCCTTTGCCCGGGACTTCATCGCCCAATGGTTTACTGGCGGCGGCCCCGCCGCCCAGGGCCCAGAAGATCATGACAAGAAATGGGGTGACCAGGACAGGCAAGGCCATATAGAGCTTGCGCTGTTGAATGAAATTTTGAGTGTGATTCATAATGATGATGTTTTAATCGTTTTTAACCTGCGAGAAAAATTCTTTTATAACCCGCTCGACCAAGTCTCGCGGGTTTGATTACGGGCGATGCGTGATGGTATCTGGAGCCGTTGATATACCTGCTGAATCTGCTGTCGCTGGAGGCGGCGTTATCGTGCGACGGATAGCCCCGAAGGAGACGTTGAACTCTCCGGGTCCAAACACGAGTCGAAAGCACAAGGCAGCGATCAGAAGTCCCGAGGCGATCAATACAACTTTTCTATGGCGCGGTGAAAGCTGATTGATGCGATTGGATAAATAGTCGGCAAGGCGTCGCTTGACCTGCTCCTGTTTTCTGCGAACGATATCGAAATAGTCGGGCTGTCGTTTATCGTTTGTCTTATTTTCTGTTTTAGTTCTTGTTTTCATCGTCAATAACTTCTATCAGTTGTTTTATCTATTACTTATCTGTTCTCCGTTTTTATATCGTAGTTCTCCAGCGTGTTCCAGCGCTCGATCAAAAAGCCGTGCGGATTGTTGTCGCTCCGCGATACGTTTCTTAAGTACCCTTCCGTGGTGAGCTGGCGCGTGACGATCGAAGTAGCCCGGATCAGCGTTTGTCGTGCAAAGCACCGGAAGTAAAACGGGTACTCGCTGGTTTCAATCCGGATCGAGTCCACGGTGATCTGTTGCGAGATATTGCCCGAAATCATGTTGGAGTAATACCGGTTCTCTTTCAGGTTATCATACTGGCGCTTGGCGGTAGCATCCGCCAGGTACAGGGCTTTTTTAACATTGGCTTGAATAACCCTTTCATCCGGGTCGAGGGTAAAGAAATGATGATGGAACATGCGCACATGATCTCTCGCTTCCACGGGGATGTTGTCCTTGCGTTCTGCCGACCACGCCTCCAGGGCTTTTCCGTTCGACAGGATATAAATTCGCGCTTGCGCCTCCGACACCATCACGTGACTATTATATATAGTGTAGCCGCAGAGGGTAAAGCTGGTCGCCATAGAAAGAAAGGAGAACAGTCGGATATGCCGGAAGGCAGAGTCGATATTTCGTAGTTGTTGGAACATAGTAGTGGCACTAACCTGCGAGAAGAATACTATTTATTACCGCAACTTCGCTTCGCTCAGCCGCGGCGTTCTTTTTGTGTTTGAGAATCGTCCAGTAATTACCCATTGCCGGAGAGTTTATCGCGCTGGTAATCGGATCCTTCTTTTACATGCGAGTAGACCGAGTAGTGTCCGAATTTGTCTTTCAGTTGCTGGGCACCTTCCAGTGCTGCGGAACCTGCCATCGATGCGCCGGAGGACAGCGTTGAACCTGCCGCGGCACCGGCACCCAAGGCAGCGGATGTAAACACTCCCGTCGTCCTGCTTAACAGAACATTGCTTCCGCCCGCATGAACGATATAGGAGGCTACCGAAGGAACGGTGAAGTAGCCGACGATACCGATGACAAGAAACACGAGGTACGCCGTGTCGGTCGAACTGAAGAAAGTATCGCCGTACTGGATCACCTGTTGAATATCGATCTTGAGCATGTTCTCCTGGATCTTGCCGATGATGGCGCCGAAGACATTGGCGACCGGTAACCACAGGAACACATTGATATACCGAGCAAGCCAGACGGTGAGTGTATGTTGAAACCCGTCGAAGACGGCGAACCCGAAAGCAAGCGGACCAAGAATAGCCAGCACCAATAGGTAGAACGTGCGGATCGTGTTGATGCAAAGTGCTGCCGCTTCATAAAGAATATGAAGGATCTCGCTCATCCATTGCTTAACAGAATTTTTAAAATTGTACGCTGCCTTGGCCATGGCGAATTTGATGTCGTTGCCGATCCCTTCCGCCAGGTTCTCACTCGATCCTTCGGGGTGTGAATACTGGTACCATTTTTCCCGGTTGCCTTCTCCGTCACTTCCGACATACATCTGCCAGGAAGGTGTTTTCTGTATGGCTTCTTCTTTTAGTTTCAACAGGTATGCAATCGCATTGTTGGAACCGGTGACCATCGCGGCGGTACCGGTCACGGTTGGTTTGAGGATCCCGTTGATGAGGGCGATCACCCACGGAAAGATCATGATGCAGAAGCCGATCGCGAACGGACGGAGTAATGGGTAAAAGTCGATCGCCTCCGCGTTGGCCAGGTGTCGCCAGACACGGCTTGATATATACCACAGCGCTGCAAAGGCGGCCAGTCCCCGGCTAACTCCGATCAGTTTACTGCACAAGGGCAGCATGTCACTGTATAGCTGGTCCATTACACTCTGCAGGCTGTGGACCTCTCCATAAAAACTCTGCGCCGATGCTACGCCAGGCACGGCCAGAGCCAGGAGAGATATTTTTAATGTTTTATATAGATTTTTCATAATTACTTCTTCCTATTGATGTTCAGGTATCATTGAATTCAGTTGACCCCGTATAGCTTGCGCATCGTAGTAACCTGGCTTCGCGAACGCGCCCGTTGCATGGCAACGATGCTCGTTGAATTATTGAATGAGTTCAGGAACATGACCTTGCTTTGCATGTCAAAGAAGATGCGGTCGATGGCCTGCATGCGTTCGTAGTCGGTCATGGATAGTTTCGTGGCGGTGAGTATCGTGGCCAGGTCGTCGAGGTTCCGTAAGGATGCCTGGAAGAGAAAAGAGTAGACACTGCCCAGGTATTCGACTTCGGCGAAGGTGAAGCTCTTATCATTACTAAAGCGGTTCCAAGCGCGTTGGTATTCTTTGACCAGGAGCTTCTGGTAGTCAATGATATAGGGAATGCGCTTGTAGTTTCTTACCGAAGGATTCACCATCGCAAGGCCGTTGAAGAAAGCTTCATGCAGGGTATAGTTTCCCTGTGCGATATTTTTGATGGTATTGTATCCACGATCCAGGATGACGTATCCCTGGTACATGGTTTCAAGTGTATTCTTGAGCTGGTTGAGTTTTTCCCAGTTGAGCAGTAGCTGCGCGGCTTCTTCACCCTGTGCGCTGGCCTTATTTTCCATTGACACGATCAACAGTATCGTAATGGATAATATGTATTTGAGTCGCTTCATATTTGGAGACGTGGTTAGGATGTCAGATTCCGTATAGTTTGGTCATGGAAGCATTCTGGTAAGACTCATGCTGTCTTAAAGCACCCAGCATTCGGGCGTCATTGGAAAAAGATCTCACGAACGCAACCTTGTCCAGAGAGTCCGTGTACAACGCATCGACTTTCTTGACCCGGTCCGCATCGTTCATCTCAGAATTACCAGACGTAGTAATCTGGATCAATTCTGAAACATTGGCATCGGTGAGCATCACCATGTTGTGGTACACATTGTAGACGTACAGGACTTCTTTCGCCGTGAACTGTTGGTTGCTGCGGCACCAGGCCCAGGTGCGGCGAAGCTCGTTGACGATGAAGGTTTGGAAGGCGATAATGTCAATGACCTTGACGGAGCTTGTGACATGAGGATTGACGTTCTTCAAGGAAGAGAAGAAGTCCCGGTGCAGGCTGACTTCGCCGTTGCGGATGTTTTCAACCGTCGTCCATCCTTTGCTGACGATCTCGTATCCCTGCTTCACATAACCGAGGTAGAGTTGAAGAAGGGCGATCTGTTTGGCGAGGTATTCGCGTTGCGTTTTCTTTTGACGGAAGGTTTCTTTCCAGATGGGTGATTGTGCATAAGAGCCAATGCCAATCACTACGGATATAAATAAGATTGTTATTGTTTTCATGTTCATTGTTCTTGTTTGTGTTTTGGTCGCTCGTGTTCGCTGTCGTTCAGCGAGGCCGTTCGTCTTTACCCACCCTTCCGCCCTATTATCGCCGGCCTCGCTTTAATTCCTACCCAGGCAGATCTCGATTGTAAACAGTGCACTGCATAAGGGCGACCATAACCGGGCGGTCGGTTGGGTGAAGAACGTCGCCCTTATGCCGGTACTTTAGACTTTTACTTCAAGCCGTATAGTTTCCTGGTCACCTCTGCATCGTGCGCGTCTTTTGCACGGGCCAAACTCAGTTGCCGGTTCTGATCGTTGAACTGTCTCAAGTCACTGTAGTTCTGTTCGACTTTATCGGCGGTCTTGTCGATCAGCTCCATCCTTTCTCCGTCACTCATCTGCGTCTTGAAGGAGCTGACAATGATGTTGAGTTGCTCCACATTATACAGGCTCTCGGTAATCATGCCCATATACACGCGGAACATGAAGTCGATCTCGCTTCTGGTGAAATGCTTGTCATTGGCGACCATCTGTCGAAAGAAAATGGCATGCTCTACCATTTGTTGCTGTCGCGTAATGATGTGTGCTACCCTGCGATAGGATTGAATGGTGCTCCTGACGCGCCAGAGTTTGTCGTAATAGTCGCGATAAAGATCACGTTGTCGTTGCGTCCATTCCGCGATCTCGGTGAGTTTGAGTTCAGAGAGTTTATTCTCCAGCCACTTCTGGGCATTCTGCAAGGCGATCGTTTCATTCTGCAATCGCTGGACCGCCAGGTCGACTGCCTTGATCACTTTCTTCACGCCCTGCCTGATGACTTCGGCAATTACCTGTGCTTTCGCCTCCTGCTTTGGAGCCCAGGCAAGGAGGAACGTCATGAAAAGGATAGTGTATATCTTGAGTTGTATGTGTTTCATGGTTGATGATGATGTAGTCTTTGTTTTTAATTCGCACGCATCTTGGCGGTTAATGATTATTTGCGCCGCGGATATCCCTAGCGAGGGCCGCAATGCCTTTGCGGATGTCTCCATACTTTTTCGTGTATGCCTGGACTTTGACTTTCTCCGATTCTTCCGTCGTATACGCCAGGTATTCTTCGAGCGATACTTCGGTGGCATATACTTTAGACAGAACACCACCCAGGCTGATGAAAACTTCTTTGTACTTGCGGGAAGGACCGTTCGCTTTGTTGATCGAGAGGATCAATGCCTTTTCTTTTTCCGTCAGTCCGAGCAGTTCCTGGATGGAATCGAACTTGTTCTGGTATTTGCTTTGATCCAGCAAGATCTTACAGTCGGAGTTGTTGATGATGGCTTGCTTGACGATCGGCGACGAGATAATGTCTTCGACTTCCTGCGTGACGACAATCGCTTCGCCGTAGAACTTGCGCACGGTCTTGAATAAGTACTTGATGTATTCGGCCATCCCTTCGCGTGCAATGGCTTTCCATGCTTCTTCAATCAGGATCATCTTGCGCACGCCTTTGAGCTTGCGCATTTTGGAAATGAAGACTTCCATGATGATGAGGGTGACGACAGGAAAGAGAATCGGGTGATCTTTGATATTGTCCAGTTCGAAGACAATGAATCGCTGGTTCAGCAGATCCAGGTTCTCCGTGGCGTTCAGGAGATAATCAAACTCCCCTCCCTTGTAGTATGGCCGTAGGACATACAGGAAGTTTTCGACATCAAAGTCTTTCTCTTTGACCTTATCCGCTTTGAGTATTTCGACAAACACGTCCTTGAGGAATTCATAGAACGTGTTGAAGCAAGGGAAGATGTTTGCAGAGAGAGGGGCTTTATCGTCACCCACCCTGCCGCCCTTTTTTGTGTGCCCCTCTCCTGCTACCGTGTCGTGATTCGATGATCCTGTTGTGTTGCTTGCATGCGGGTCACCACCAACCGGGGGCGCTTGGAAGTCGACACTGCGTGGGTTCAGAACCCGACTCGCAGACTCACTGACTTTTTCGAAGTAGAGTTTGAGTGCAATCGAGAGTGCGACGTATTCACTGCGATTGAAAGTCTCGTCATCTTTCTTCCATAAAGCGAGAAGCAATGTCTTGATCGATTCCTTTTTCTCTGTATCCAGCACATCACCTTCCGCGATATAGAAGGGATTGAATTTGATAGGATTCGTTTCGCTGTAGGTGAAGTAATACCCGTTTACCAGATCACATAAGCCTTTGTATGAATGACCAACGTCGACCAACACCACATGCGTTCCCTGCTCATAATACGATCGCACCATGTGGTTGGTGAAGAAACTTTTACCGGAACCGGAAGGACCCAAAATGAATTTGTTCCGGTTGGTACAGATCCCGCGTTTGACGGGCTCATCGGAAATATCCACATGCACAGGTTTACCCGTCAAACGATCACCTAGCCTAATACCAACCGGGCTTGAAGAAGATTGATAACCCGTTTCCAGATTTAGAAAGCACGCTGCCTGTTCAACAAACGTGTCGAAGGTATCATATTGTGGAAAATCGGCTTCGTTGCCTGGCAGGCACGACCAGAAGATCTGCGGCGCTCCGTCCACTTCCTGTCGCGTCGTTGCATCCATCTGCGCGATCGCAGAAGATACCATTGTCTTGATTTCTTTCAGTTGACTCTTTTCATCGGTCCACACCATGACATTGAAATGCGCTTTCACCGGTAGGCGCTGCGCGGAGATCGCTTCATTGAGAAAATCATTGGTGGCGTCCCGGCTGATCGCATTCTCCCTCGAATAAGAAGACAACGACTGAAGACGCAGCCGCTTGCTTTCCAACTGGCGGATGGTTTTCTGCGCATCCTCAATAAAAATGAGTTGGTTGTAGATGTGATTACATGGAAGCAATTGACCCAATGGTGATGCAAACCCAACAGAGAACTTCGTCCGGTCGGTGGAATACTTATCGTAGTTGATCCTTGAACCACATAAGGATGGCAGGTCCTGCGCGTCCGATAAACAATACAACTGGCAATGATCGCTGCCGATGCGGAAGCCATCGGCAAAATGAATGTCTTTAACGATTGATTGTTCATCGGGCGAAAGAAGAAAGCTGTAGCGTTCAAGAAGTCCGGGTTTGGCTTTCGTACCGGCGAGTTGATCACCACCGAGTCGTTTCAATTTCATGAAGGGACTGTCGGAAAGAATGCGTTCGAACTGGCCAACCCCGTCGAAGAATTCTTGCAGACGCAAAGCGTTCATCGTTTCGGGCGGACCGAGGCTGCTTCCAGTGAGCGACGAGGCAAGCCCATTGCTTCCACGTTCCGACTTGCGCGTCAGCATGATATAACATTGATGATCAAGTAGTGGACGCTCATTGAAGAAACGTTCGCTCGCATGGGAAAGAAAGCTGCTCTCATGATCGGCGTTGTCGTTAAATGATGCACGATAATTCGAACTAACGAACCAGTCCTGCTTGTGAAAGACGGAATTACCCGGAAGAACTTTGATGGCTTTGATGAGTACCTGGTGGAACGATTCATATTCCAGGTTGCTCAGCGTGAACAATTCGGGAAGTATTGCTTGAAATGCAACTGTCACTTCCCCGCCCTTGGAGATAACGCAGTCATGCTCCACTTTATAGATCGGGAAGACTTTATGGATGTCGATCGGTCCTTTCATGACGTGTGCTTTATTATTGTTTGTTTTGCAGTTGGAGAAAAGTCTTCCTTGATTGAAAGCGGATACGCGATGGGACACTGCGCGCGGCCAGCTTGCGGGTCAGTCCATACTGACCATACCGTGCGCTCATCTGGTACACGGTCATAAACAACGCTGTACCGAGGACGAGGGCGATTGCCAGGCACACGAACATGTTCACGCCACTTACATACAACGCGGCGAAAACGATCAGCACAACGAGCAGCCCGACACCCAGGTACATAATGTACTGGGCCTTCAGTCCGCGGAATTCTATAGGCTTATTGATGCCCTTGTTGATCTTATAAACACTACTCATGATGCTCCTTGTTTTGCTTGTATCGTTACATACCCATTCCCTTCTTTTTGGTGCGAAGGGCCGGTTCACGGTTCGGATGCTTTTCGAACTCTCCCGTCCCCTTGAGTTTTGCTTCGTGCCGCTTCACACCATCGCGTATCATTAAATCCAATGGCTGAAGAATGATCTGCTTGACGCTATCCGTTTTTCGTGCCTGCTCATAAGTTCCATTGAAAGCATTCTTTGTTTTGGTATCAAAGAAAATCACATGATGAAATTCATCGATCGACAATTGGCGGTAGTCAATCCGGTTGGTTGGATCATTGACCTGCCGCAATTCCTTCAATCGCATGTCCAGGAAAAACTCCGTGTCATAGATCTTGACCATGGGCAAGAGGCGTGGCATACGATCCTCTTTTAAGAATTCGCGCTGATCGTACGGCTTTTCGTAGTGGGACTCCCCGCTGCGAATGATCTTCTCCTGCTCGCGGGATTCTTCGCCGATGCGTTTGAAAAAATCAGGGTCTGCGTTAAAAGGCACAAATCGAACATAGGTCCAGTCCTTTGACGCATTCTGGTTATCGCGCTCCAACTTCATCTCTTTCGCGTTATACCAGAACCAATAAGCGGGATTATCTCTTGTATTTTCCCGTTCCATCTTGAACACGTCAATGGTCCTGGTGGGATCCTTCACGGCCCGAAGCTCCCCGTTATAGAGATCGACGATGTACTCATGCGGTCCTATCATTGTACGCGGAAGCTGGTA
Source organism: uncultured Ohtaekwangia sp. (assembly GCA_964490505.1). Classification (GTDB taxonomy): domain Bacteria; phylum Bacteroidota; class Bacteroidia; order Cytophagales; family Cyclobacteriaceae; genus ELB16-189. The sequence goes on from CAZBCP010000014.1 coordinate 349,475, forward strand.
TTTGTTACCCGGTTTCGACATTGGTTGACTTAGTTAGACACCAAAAAATGATTGAAGAACCGTGGCAACGATGACCAGGAACACGCAGCTACCGAACCACGCTGCCGCCACTTTGCTGGTATCCGGGTCGCCGGAGTTCCATTTCTGGTAGACCTTGACCGCACCGACCAATCCTAACACGGCGCCGATCGCGTACATGAGGTTCGTACCGGTGATGAAATAACTTCGGACGCGTTGGGTTGCTTCGTTGATGCCGGCGTTCCCGTCCTGGGCGTTGACCGTGATTGCTAACAGACCGATGGCGATCATGAGTAATAACAATCGAATCTTGGTTTGAACCGAAAGGACAGGAGGTCTGAATTTTGGGTTGATGCTTGCGGTGCGCATAATTTGTTTTAGTTTTTAGTTATTGAATAAGTAATGATGGATGATGTTTATCGTTCGCTGTTCCAGAAAGCCTCGATCTCTTCGCGGGAAAAATTCGCAATGAACGGCTCGCGCGTCATCGACTCAATGTGATCGTTGATAGAAGTTCTGTAAGGAGTGTCTTTTAGTACCTGGTAGCGCGACAGGAGTGCTTCAAAAAGGGCGGTGGCTTCATCTTTGGTAGCCACCGAGTCGGTGATGGCTCCGCAGATGGCTTTGATCTCTTCCAGCAGGTCGGAGATCATTCCGACCGGAACCTGGCTTGAATTTTCATCTTCAGACCCGGCTTCTGTGATAGGATCCGGCAGTTCGTCGATCGGTGCATAAGAAAGTTCTTCCGAGGATTCACTTGATGTATGCGGTAAGGAGCGATCAATTTTCTCTCCCGCTGTTCCCATCAATGAAGAAGGTTTTGATGGGGTTGCTTTCTTTGCCGATGCATTGTTATCGGTATGCGTGTTCCGGCTTGTGACCGATAGGCTTCCTTGCTTAAGAAGTTGCGCGATCTCTTTGCGATAGAATACGATGATGGCAACGACGTAATACGCCGCTGCAACGCAGCAGATGGTAATGATAAATTCCTGCCATGAAATTGAACTGAGCATGCCTTCAAGGTTTTTGTGTGTGATTCGAAGGCGAAGGTGTGGTCAGGTCAAACGGGGAACTTAATAGTCGTATAAGAGTAGTATGAAATTTCTTTGATATTCACGCGGGCCTGCCAAAAGGAAAACAACCAAAAAGATGTAAATTCGGTAACCTCCGGTAATAGCACATCCAGGCTGATGAGCGAACACTATCGCGCCCACAAAGAATTAGACACTGTGAAATTCCGACACATCCTCAAATCAATTGCTCGAAAAGCGAGGTCACTATTTGCTGCGGTCATAAAGTTCATCGTCACTACAACAAAACGACTACTGGCCTTCGCCTATTCGACCTTGTTGTTTCAACTCTACTTTGTGATCACTCTGATGGTTTGCGGATATTCGACGGAGCGTGTCTGGGGTAAAGAAGGAATAATACCGACAGGCAAAGTTCCCAATGAATTCATCGAGAACGGTATCTGGGGTTATCACTATTACTGGTACTTCTTCTCGGCGTTACTTGCAACAATCATTGGAGGACTCATCTTCGGTCTCAGCACAAAGAATGTAACCAAGTTAAAGATCGTCCTTGCTTTCGTGCCTAATGCGGCATTCGTGGCTGTGGTCGCATGGTTTGTTTTAAAAGCGTATCAACTGGACGTTGCCTTACTACCGGAGACGAAGCCATTCTTTTGGGTAATTTTTATCTCATTGCCTGTGTGCTACTTTCTATTTTATTGGAGTGCGTGGGCGAGCGCTGCGGACATTTCTCCCTTTATTTATTTCAACCGGGCTCACTTCCTGTGGCTCACAATCCCTTATCTTTTTTACCTCAGCGGATTTCTTCTCGCCTTCGCGATTCACTTGCAATTTACGTGGCACGATTTCAAGGAGGCTTTCCTCGCAGAATTCGACTTTAGCTTGAAGCACTTCGTTAAGGAATTCTGGAACCGCCTGTTTCCGTTCTTTGAGATGCTTGTCGATTTGCTGATTGCCCTTGCATTGAACGTGTGGAAGTATCCGTTGGCGTACACTTTAAAATTCCTCAACGGTGAATTCTTAACAAAACTACCGAAGGGGAAAGGACGCCTTCAGATCGGAGTAATGTTGATCTTAGGATTGCCACTTGCTGGTGTCGTTGAAGTTATTTGCTATTATTTGCTGTCCCTTATCGATTCATTGTGATTCTGAAATTGGCACAGTTCATAATTATTCGGTAACCTCTCATTATTCCTTTATGGCGCATCGCGCTTTCCGTCGATACTGCTGCGGCATAATCATCACTTATGCTTCATCCATTTCATCAAACCGTAACTGTAGTTTTGATTTCATCGCTTCAATAAACACCAGCTTCGTCTTTTTACGATTGCGTATTACCTGAAAGTAATCGTGGTAATTTCCCAAATTTACATTGAACAGTTTTTCAAAGGCCTGCGCTATTTGTTTCACACCGACATCATTGTCGTTAACGCTTCCTGTTGCATGGAGGGCAAAGACCAACTCGACCAGCTCCAATTTTTTTCCAGTCCAGGTGAGATTAGACTTAGGTGAGTGACTGCCCTTCAGGTTCGCAATTAAATCATGCAGATAATCTTTAATAAGGAGGTGCGACAGGATGGCGGCTAAATCGCCGTCGCGGTCGGTTGTGAAGAGTCGATCTTTCATTGGATCGGTCGACTTCTTCGCGCGTTTGAAATAAAGCTCGTCCTTTGACTTCTCACCCGTCATGCAGTACAAATAAAAATCACGATGACGCTTGGCGTAATCCAGCAGGTCTGAAAGAATAGAGTTGTAGTACCTACGTTTCTCCTTTGAGTTCATAAAAGAATCCACCAGGGAGATTGAATACACATCCTTCTGGAAAAGATACTGACTGGCAAAGACTGGCTTGATCTCCTTGAAGAACTTGATCTCTTCGTCTCCCGAAACGAATTTGTATCCATAAACAAACTCGCGAAGTTCGTCCACGATCTCGGTGATGACGGAGAGACGTCGGGCTGATAACGAAATGGGATCTGGTGATGTTGATGAAGTTAATGTGGCAGACTTGTTCAACTCATCGAGTCGTTCACGCATCTGCTTTTCCAGATTGGCGGAGTAGCTGATTATATCCATCTTATTCTGTTTAATATTTGCTCTGTTTCGGATTATTCGGTGTCCATATTTTGAAGACGATCTTCAATGATACAGGCGATGTCTTCCTTGATCTGCATATAATTATCCTGTATCTCTTTTTGGCTGATGTTCCTCACGGAAGGAATTTCCTTGTAGCCGTCTTCCTCTTTTTTGATGGCGGCGTGGTCATTCAGAATCTCGGCGTGGAAAACTTTCAAAGCGATCTTTTGATCCGGGTCATCGGCCACCATTCCAACAAACTCACCACTGGATAAAGCTGCAATCTTCGATGCCGGGATGGCCGACTCCAGCTGCGTGCTTTTGCTGATAGAGGTATCTTGTCTGTTGATCGATATGCTTTGGCGTTCCTGGACGATCTTGCCAAACCGTTCCGAGAGCATCTTCGCCGTATCCCCGACCACCTGCCCGGAGATCACATTGCCGACGATGTTCATGATCACCTCTCCCTGTTCGCGGCCATAGTCTTTCTTCAATTGAGAATAATCCTGGACGGCAAGCGTCGTGGCAACTTTGTTCGACCGCGCTGTTGCGATCAGGCTGTCCATGTTATTGAAGTAAATGGTCGGGAACTCGTCAAAGATCAAACTGCTCTTCAGGCGGTTCTTCTTATTGACCAGTTTAATGACGCGGGATATGTATAAGGAAAGAACAGCCCCGAAGATCTGCTGCTTCTGCGGGTTGTTACCCATGCAGACGATCTTGGGCTCGCCGGGGCTGTTGAGATCGAGGGTGAAGTCGTTGCCTGAAAGTACATAATATAAGGTTGGCGAAGAAAGACGGGCCATGGCGATCTTGGCAGAGGCAATCTGTCCTTCGAGCTGTTCCCAGGCTTCATGACGGTAAGCGCTTTCAAACGGATTTACCAGTACGTCGATCTCTGGCTCCGTTCGTAATAAAGGAAACATGATCTTATAATTAAGCTGCATGAGTTCGATCACATGCGGCAGCGTGCAGTATCGACCGTTGTCATATTTTCTTAAGAACCAGATCACCGCCGTAACAAAGTTGATCGGCGACTCCACAAAGAAATCTCCTTGTCGTTTGATCCAGTCGCGGTTCAATCCCATCATGATGGTGCGGCTTGATTCGGTGGCATCGGTGATGTCGTCCATGGTTGCGGGGTCGAGCGGGTTGCAACGGTGATAGATCTTATCCAGGTTGATGACATAAAAGGACGGCGTGACTTTGTACCGGTCAGCATACTTCAATAAAGCGTTGTAGGCAATGCGCGTCAGGTCATCGTACTTGAAGTCATACAAGAACATACTGAAGCCTTTGCTCATGTGCTGGGTGATGATGTGGCGGACGACGAAATATGACTTCCCTGCACCCGGTGTCCCGATGACCAGGTTCCCACGAAAAGGATTGATCACGTTGATCCAGCTGCGTCGGGTTTTTCCTTTGAGTTTATACGCCGTGGGCAGATTGATCGAGTATTCGTTTTCCAGCAATCGTTCCTCCTGCGGAAACGATTCATTGAGCGAATTGAAAATATCGTCGCGCAGTTTGAGCTGTATGAAACGAGACAGTCTCGTTCCGCTGGCGAGTATGGCGAGATAGGCGATAACCGTCAGCGTGACATAGACCCAGCAACTGGTAATGAAACTAAAATGCAGCTTCGCGATGCTGATGTTCCAGGCGAAATGTGAGGTCATGAATATCCCGAGCCCAACCGCGATGATGGAAAGCTCAGTCTTCAAATTGATCGACTCATGTTTCTTGCCGCGCGTACCAAGTAATGAGATCACCAGCAGCAAGAGAATAAAAAGCCTGGAGGTGTAAATGCTTTTATAAAGTTTGGTGCGGATCAATGCTTCCGACACACGATCAAAGACAACGTTGTCAAGATTAATGGCCTCTACATATAAATACAAGTAGTAATAGAAATGAAAGATCAGCAGCACGATCGAGAAGAGTCGTGTGAGATCGAGGATTCGTTTGAGAGATTGTTCTTCCATAATTCTGTGAGACGTTCTTTGTTTTAATCGGGCCGTCTATTCTACCCACCCCTGCCACCCATGCAGTTGTCGGCCCCTTATTGCCCAATAAGCTTTTATTGAATTGCCCTAAGGCCGGGGTCACCCACATGGGGCGGTCGGGTGGGTTAAGAAAAAGACCCCGGGCCGTTATGCGGAGAAATCTTTGGACCAATCATGATCGCCCTTTCCTTCGTTTCTTTTTCCTTCGGAGCTTCATCGCGTTCTCCGGTGATGTGAAATCCTTATCATTGCCTTTCGCCAGGTGATGAAGCAATTCGGTGAACACCGACGATGACTCGTGGTGCTCAACAAACTGAGACGGTCGCGTATGTTCGGCAATCGTTGCGACTGGAGTCTTCTTCGCTTCTACGACACTGTTCTCTTTGACCGACAACTTTTCAAGTAATGCACTTGCCGTGTAGGCCTTACCCAGATCGCTTCCATTGAAGACGGTCTTTCGATCCTGGTCGACAAACGTCACCCCATAAATTCTTCCCTGTGGATTGATCCTCCACAACACACGAATTTTTTGCGAGTTGAGAACGTTTGAAAAATCCTTTGTGGTCTTGACCGATGACACGGATAAAGCAGCATCGATGACGCGCTTCAATGGATCTCTCGCGACTTGTCTCAGGATCGCGTTCTCTTTGAACTTCTTCTCCAGAAACTTTAACATCGGCTTGCCGGGTAAGGCACTTGCCTTGATCGGCACGCCGACCCTGTTCCCCTTCTCATTGGTTACACTGTACTGCAGCCCGCCTTTTAAGAACATCTGTGACTTCTCCCCTCCCCGATCGGCATTGACGTGATATAATCGTAACACAGCGTTCAATTCGGCGAGAGAGGTGTAGCGGTAGTTTCGTGTGGCGCTGGAAACAATCCGGGCAATATTTTTCTTCGTCTCATTTTTACCATACACTACTTTATCAATGTCAACAGGTTTAAGCTGTTCATCAACTTTGGTGGACGTGCTTTGTGCAGGAACAAGATTGAATTCATGTTCCACTTCCTTGCGTGCTTTCTCCGATTCATTCTTCCCCAGGTAATGCGTTGGTATTCGTGAACCATCGGATCGTATCAGGGTACTCACGATATGCACATGCGGATGGGCGGCATCCAGATGCTCATAGACCAGATACGGTTGATCGCTGAACCCAAGCTTATCCATGTATGCCGACGCGATGGAATTCAAGTCGTCTTTGTCCAACTTTTCGGATGGATCGAAGTTGAGGGAGATGTGGATCGTGTTCGTTCCTGTTCTTGTATTGAGTTCGTTCCTTTTCATAAACACTTCGAGCTTGTCGTAAAATTTGAGTTCGTTGATTTCCGTTAAGTATCCATTGCCGCCGATGCACTCCGCCGTCCCCTCATCGACTTTCTGCTCGTTATAACTGAGGGCACCCTGGATACTCTTTCCTGTTTTAATTCTTACCACCATGCTTTTAACGGTGAGCTCTTAGCCTTGACCTTTGAACTTCCTTTCATTAAGCTTGCTTGAAATTCTGTCGATACAAGCGAGCACCGCATCACACTTCACGGCGACCTTCTTATACTCATCCAGGATCTTCAGCGCCTCGAAGATCTTCGCCGAGGGCAGCGCTTTGCTGTTGAAATACCTGGTCACCTGGTTGACGTTCACCCCGATCGAACGCAGCTCTTTTTTGATGCCGGCGAGCTCGGCGGCCACGCCGTCCATCGTAGCATCCTTTGTATAGAAAATGATGCGCTCTTTACAAATGATGTGTCTGACCATTTCACCCATGCTCCGGCAATTGCTGTTCGCGAGCCACCCCTTCATCTTTCCATAAAAAGGAATCGACAGGCGGAAGGTGATCCTTCTTCCAAGGCGGACTTCGTCCTTCACTTTTCTTCTCGTCATGGTCGATTGCTTAAAGGTTTCAACAAAGCAAGGCCGACTTCGGAGGCCGTCCTTTCCCAGCATGGCGGCAAAGCAAGCCATACGGGAAAGGGTACAAATGCGTCAGCATTTGTACATCTTGCTGCAAGCGAAAAACTGCTTGCTGTTAGAAAGTTTGAGCGTGTTAAACCAGGTCGTGTTGACCTTTCAATTAAGCATTTCATAGTAGTTGTATTCGATTGACTAGCTGCCTAAAGCGCGGGTGTTCTTCTTGTTCCTCACCAGTAACGCTTCGATGTCATTGAAGTCGTAATAGATGGTCCGGCCCACCCTGGTGAAAGGAAGAATGCCATCGTTGCGAAGTCGTTGTAAGGTGATGGGTGCGATTGTAAGCATGCGCATGGCCTCATGGGATTTGATCCACCGGCGCAGGGGCTTCTGGTATTTCTCGGCGAGTAATTTTTGGATGTCTTCAAGAAGTCGAACCCGAAAGTCTTCCAGGTCATCCGATTTGACCAGAGTGACAGGTTGAGATTTCTTTGAATGGCTTGGTGTGTCGTTCATTTCCTTGTGCGTTTGGTGCTTGCAAGGAACAAAGGGAGGATGGGCAGGAACAGTAGCAGATTTTGCTACTGAGTTGTTACAGTTTATCGTGTTTTCACGATACTCCAGCGTTGCTATCTTCAGGAACTAACCAATTATCTTTGTAAAAACACACCTACACTTTCAATCTATGGCATCTCACATCATCGCGATCGCGGTCGAACACTACCATGCAACGGAGGATCTACTGAAGGTGGATTATGCGCGGAAAGATGCAAAAGACGTTGTGTCGGCATTTTCAAAACTTGGATGCGAGCCAGATCACATTTTCACTCTCTTTAATGAACGAGCTACCAAAACCTCAATACTGCAAACTATTAAGCGTGTGTCGGAAACCGTTTCAAGTGGTGACCGCATTATTATCTATTTTTCGGGGCATGGTTTTTTCGAAGGCGGTGTTAATTATCTCGGGCCGGTTGACGCTTCTATCACTTCTGTTTCGGAAACTTGTGTATCCATCACAAAGGTCCTTGGTTTACTAAACAAGTCTGAATCAACTCAAAAGATTTTGTTCTTAGATTGCTGCCACAGTGGGTTTGATGCTGGTGACCTAACTCGTGATCCGAGTGACACATTTAACGCAGACGACCTGCTGTACCAATTTCGCAATGAAGAGTTCTGTATAGGTTTTGCGAGTTGCAAGAACAATCAAAAGTCAATTTCACACCCGCGTTTGAATAATGGTGTCTGGTCGCATTTTCTAGTTAAAGCGTTGGCAGGAGAAGCTGCCGGCATATACCGAGAGGGTATACTTTTTAGTGACGCTCTTCAAAGCTACTTGAAAAAACAAACAACGGAATTCGTAAAATTTAACACAACGACAAAAAGGGATCAAACTCCTATCAAATTTGGTAGTGAAACAGACAATTTCGTCGTTGCGGATTTACGATCAATTTTTGAAGAACTTGAGAATGCTAAAGCTGTCAACGATATTCCCTTTCCAAGCATCTCTATTGTAGAAGAAGAAGAGGATACCATTCGATTACTCCCAGGATTTAAGTCGGGGTACCACCGTGTCCCTACCGAATTTGGTAAGTCACAAGAGAATTTTATTGCAGACATTGGAGCTCCCCTTATTTTGAAAGAAATATCGAAGCTGAGCATCTCTCTCAAAAATACTTTGAAGTACAAAAGAGATGAGATGAAGGCATATCCCAAAACTGGGATCATCGAAACCGTGGACTTTGATTATGAAATTTCCATAACACAGTCAAGCAGACATCCCAGCAAGTACAAGCTTACAAGACAACTCCGCAATTTCAAAAATTCCTCCAAGGTACTGACTGCCGAATTCAATGAAGTTTTCGAGGACCATTTTAAATACCTGGAGTTTGAAAAAAGAAAGTCTCTCAATGTCGAAGATATAATCGACCGTATAGAAGCGCTTGCTGAACCATCACCAATCAAGGTCGAATATGACCCATCAGATACAAGTTGGTGCAAAATCAGCATCGAAGGCTTAGCGTATTCAGTGCATGTAACTGAGTCATCGATCCGGATAGCAACCGACTCTAGGACGTCACCACAAGCACTCATTGAAGCCTATCGGTCCACTGTAAAAGCATTGGCCAAGACTAACGCGATTCGCTTTATAGAGTAGATGCGCCTATCTACGCATTTAAAAATTGAAGTCCAATAGCTTCTTTGGTTCGACGCCGAGGCCTTCGGCTAATAGTTTGACAGTGCTGATGGTTGGGTTGCGTTCCCCTCGTTCGAGGCGACCGACCTGGCTTAAATGCAGGTCGCGGTTATAGGCAAATCTTCCTGCGAAAGCATTTTATGCTTTCGCACCTGTTGCAGATGGAGACCAAAAGCTTTAGAGCATTTCGCATCCCGACTGGCACCCATGCGGCGCGAAACTCAAGAAACGGAACTCTAAATATTGGCCACTTATAGGTGCTATTCACTAGCTTTAATGGAAAGAGCTCATATCGCGTTTTCTCGATACCAATTTTGCGCTTTTATCACTCGTCATACCGCACGAACTTCCCTACTACGGCTACCCCTAATTTTCAGGCCGGCGGCATTGACGAATGAAACCGGAGCAGTGCTTTCTAGACAAGAAGAGAAGGGCTGAGCTAAATCTGCGGCGTGCCGGGCGCCAATAAACGCCTGTTTCTCCGCGGAACCTAACTAATCCCCATCGTCTCAACGTGACGCGCAAGCTCCTTTAAGGTCTTTGCCACGGCTGATCGCGTCGAATCTTCGATGTCGTAGTAACGGAGGCGGAAGGCGCGGGCAGAGACATTCTCGCTGCGACGCGTGATCACCAACTTTGATAACAGCAATGAAAGATCACTCACGTTACTGTTCTGGATGATGCCCCGCTCGACCAGGGCACGCGTTATGCAGGCCAGGCGGGCCACCGACGTATTTAATAAGATTTTCATAGGCATGCCGTTATCGAAGTACTCTCCTAAAGGCTGTTGTGGTTGTTCGTCCAATCGCGCGGTCTTGCGCTCCAGATACGAGATCTCTTCGATGATCCAACCACCAATAAATTCTTTGACATTTGGGTACAGGTCATAGTACATCATGCCTCGTTCACACTGAAGCTGCATTACCATCTTCAGATATTCATAGAGTACGTCCATCTTTTGCTCTGGCGTGTTCTTCGCGCTCAAGCGATCGGTGATCTGAGCGATAAACAAAAAGCAGTATGGTCGGGCGTTGAAGTTCAACTGCAGGAGGACGCTGTGAAGGCGATCCGCCAGTCGGTCGGGCTGCAAGCGATTCGTGTGACCGAGCGTCGCTGTTAGATCGTCCAATACCCGGTCAAGGTAATCGAATGTGTCGGATGATGCCTTGAGATGCGTCCCTGGCGCGAACCAGGCGCGAAAGGAATCGGAGACAATTTCGATAAGGGATGTGACTAAGCTCACGTCGCTGTCCCGCGTGCCGGGCAGATCCTTTTCCTTATCGGTCCCATGCTTGTGAACAATCCGGAGACATGAAACTACCCAGTCATCCAGCCGCGCAAGCAGTTTGCGTGATCGTGTACTGGCCGCCGTTATTTTTGGTCCCTCCTTCATGTCGAACTTTCTGCATCACCAGAAAACAAATCAACGTGTTCCCATAATACCACGCCAGTCGCAAAGGGTACCGGTACCATCGTAATGTCCTCAGGATCAAAGACTAAAATGGTTGAGAATTAGCGAACTCCATACGCCGACCACACGACAAATAAAAAAATGAAGGGCAGGCATAGGGTCGTATGGCAAGTTCGTGGAGTATATAGATGGAAGGATCAACAAAACACAGAAAATGGGGAAGTGAACGGGCTCATCGAATTGTTGTCTTCCATCTGTCCTCTGACGGACGCATTTGTCCAGGTGTTGACAAAAGAACTCACCCACCTTTCTCTTCCAAAAAATTACCACTTGCTGGAAGCACCGAAAATCTCGGAGCACGCCTTTTATATCGAGCGCGGCTTTGCCATGTCCTATACCTACGTCGACGGCAGGAAGCAGCCCGAACGATTCTGGGGTTCGGGGGAAATTGTTTTTTCGCCACGCAGTTTTTTTGAGCAGACGCCTTCGCAGGAGTTTATCCAATTACTCCAGGTCAGCGACGTATGGTGCGTCCGTTACTCGGTCGTCATGAAATTGCTACGGGATTTTTCTGAAGCCAATGCCATTTATCGCGTCGTCATGAATCAATACCTGGAGCAAAGCCGCCAGCGATACCGCGATCTTCGCAGTCTTAATGCGCGAGAACGTTTCGATCAAATGCTCGGCACCTACCCGCAGATCGAGCAGATCGCTTCACAAGAGATCATAGCATCCTATTTAGGGGTAACACCGCAGTCGCTCAGCCGCATGAAAAGACATCGACCGGGCCGTACTTAACTCTGGATAAGGCACATCCTGAACATTGGGTTCTATATCCCTGAACGTCAAGCGGAGGTTCCGATGCACTTGCTTCGGTAACTTCAATATATCAATTGAACCAAGCGCCATGAAATCTAATCGCATCGTTGAAATTATTTCCTATCTATTCATTCTCCTTTTTGTCTATGCTGCGGTCAGTAAGCTTCTTTCGTTTGAGCGGTTTATTCTGCAGATCGGTCAATCTCCGATCTTGTTTCCCTATGCCACGCCACTAGCGATTCTTGTTCCGGCGGCTGAACTGATCATTTCCGTTCTTCTCTCCATCGACCGCTATCGTCTTGCTGGACTCTATGCGTCCTTCACGCTGATGATGATCTTCACCTTTTACATCATCGCCATCCTCCAATTCAGTGAGCACGTGCCCTGTGCGTGCGGTGGTGTGCTGGAAGCACTTGGGTGGAGGGCACACCTGGTATTCAACATTCTTTTCGTAGCCTTATCGGTGGTTGGTATCCTCCTCTATGATACTACTGCCCGCGGTGAGCATTCAAACGCAAGCACGTTATGAGGCGACCCGTAATTTTCATATTGCTTCTTCTTTGCCTGGCGATCGCTGCCATGGGCGTCATGCTGATGTTTTCATCAAGGGGCAACTCCATTTATGGAGGCTTCAGCAGGAACTTCGTCGAACAGGCGGTCGCGACAGCCGATACGGTCGATCTTGGCTTTGATTCTTATTATATAGCCGGGCAAACCAGCCACTTCCTCTACCTGGGGAACCTGGTTGCACCGAGGCACATCGTTTCAGTGAACATTCATACTGGAGACACTATGCATGTCGCGTTGACACTCGACAATGCCAAACGAATTGCGCTCGGTGATGTGAAATGCCGTGTAGATTCCCCGCAGGTATATCTCTACGATGGAACGGCACCGGTGATCTTCCAAGGGAGTTTGTCGGAAAGAATCGTCCGGCCGAGCCGGATCCATGTGCCCTACTTTTTAGAAATGGAGCCGCTCGGAAAAGATCGGTACGCCTTCCGGTCTCTGGGATCCGATGGGCTCGCACGACTCGTGTATGCCGATGAACATGAGGTCGCCGTTCCGGGTCTTCTCACCAGGCAGGTAGACGGCATTCTTTGCACAGCAGGTATGCTATTATGCGGAACAGTTACCCGTGAGGTGGTCTATGTCTACTTCTATCGGAATGAGATCCTTGTGATGGATTCCTGTCTCAACCTGGTGCGGACTGCTCATACTCTTGATACCATTAAGACGGCGAAGATCACGGTTGCTTCCACTTCCAACGGCTCGGAATCGACATTCTCCTCGCCGCCTGTGCTGGTTAATAGACAAAGTGCGCTCTTTAACAGATACCTGGTGATCAATTCCAGGATCCGTGCCGATAATGACGATGCACTGAAATTGAAACAAGGCTCTGCTTTTGATGTCTACGATTGGATCACCGGCGAATACATCCACTCGATGTATATACCGCACTATCGTGGGGACGAAGCCAAATACCATCGGTTATTTGAAGGTCGTCTTGCTGTGATCTATGATCGCAGCTTGCTTATCTATTCTATTCCGATGCAGTGAAAGCATTACATGTAAACAGGAATTAGCCGAACACCTGAAAAAAATAGTAGGCAACAACATTTAAAAAAATAAACTGGTATGAAAACAAAATCACTTATGGCGCTTGTTGCGTTCATTTTCGCCGTGGGCAGCGCCGTCGCAACCGATTTGCTGACTGACCCTACCGGGTACAGCCGCAAGACCGATGTGCCGATTCAGATCAATAACTGTCAGTCGCGCACGACGTGCCCCGGCGGTTCGGACCCATGTACGGCCCTGGTGGACCATGATGGAAATCCAAGTACGGGAATGGTGTCTGTGAATCTGTACAACGGTGTGACGACGCCGCAGCTGATCTGCGGTGCACAGCTTTTCCAACCGTGACCTGCTGATCATGTTGGCAGGGCGAACCTGCCAACAATGATTTTCAACATTCACTTAACCAACAAACTTATGAAAACGAGACCTTTCCTGGCATTGCTTTTTTTCTTGCTGGCGGCTGGAACAGCAACAGCCAGGCATCTACTGACAGATCCGATGGGGCACAGCCGTAAACCGGACGTGCCGATCCAAATCTTGAACTGCGAGTCTCGCAGAACCTGCCCCGGCGGCAGCAATCCTTGTACTGCCCTGGTTGACCATGATGCAAACCCAATTACGGCCCCGATAGCGGTCAACCTGTATGAAGGCATACAACGTCCTGGTTTGATCTGCGGGATGATGCTTTTTGACCATTAAGAAACTACGTCATCCAGGTTAAACCAAAAAACTTTCATGTTATGAAAGCAAGAGTGCTTTTCACTTCCCTGTTTCTTCTTGGTGCCGGCGCGGCAACAGCTGCACACGTTCTGAACGGACCGATGGGCTACACCCGAAAAGTTGACGTGCCGGTGCAGGTGAACGAATGCGAACCCCGTAAAAGATGCCCGGGTGGTGCAACACCCTGCACTGTGGTTATCGATCACGACGGAAACGTACTAACTGCCCCTGTCTCGGTCAGGCTCTTTGACGCAGAGAGTACACCACCATTCATGTGCGGGGCACAACTTTTTGAACCGTAGTGGACACCAACCATGTTGGCAGGGTTAAGCCTGCCAGCATGGTGTTTCTATCGAGAAAGATCACAACGTCCTGTCGGTGATGACAATGACCTGCATCCGCTTGGTGCTTTTCACAAGGTCAAGTTTGTTCTTTTGAAGGGCGCGCTTAACCTGGTCCATATCGGTGAGCATGGCGTCAATCGTGATATCCACATTGCCACGGATTCCCGTGGCGTCGACCAGTGGCGGGCCCGAATGATCTATGTACCGGGCAATCCTTTGGAATGTATCCGACAACGGCCAGTTTTGATACGAAAATCCTGCGGCCCCGCCGTCCCCTTCCGAATAATACCGATCGCCGACGCCCTTGCCTTTGGTCTTCAGGAGCTTCTCGGCACCGGGCAAGGCAATGACCTTCCACACCGGCATCTCCCGCATTTCCAGTCTTGCTTCTACGCCAAAGACGTCCTTAAGGTCCTGTTGCATCATGGACATGATTTTATCACGCGTGCTCATAGAGTCGGGGAGCACGAGTTCGTAATTAAACAGGACTGAGTCGTCTTTCAGGAACCTGCGAACAGGCGAATCAGCTCCCACTTCCAGGGCAACACGCGGGTAGATCCTTGAGTACAACGTATCATGCCACTGCCAGTACCAGGTACCCGCATAAGCAACCTTGTAGAGTATCTCCAACGGCGACTGTCTCAGCACATACCCTGCCTCCTTAAACTGCGGGATATAGTCGTCCAGCGGGACAAGAAGCTGTGCCTCACCGTTCCAAAGGGAGATCTTTGATGAATAACCTCGCGGTGTCACTTTATATCTCTGAACCCCCTGGAGAGGATCGTGGCTCTTTGGCGCAAATGCCACCTTTTCACCGGAAATCAACGCCTGTAGCTTCGTTTCGGTGAGCTCGGTTGCAAGTGTTATGTGCCGGACAATGCCTTGCGGGTCAATGATAATCACATGCGGCATCATGCGAATGCCCCATCGCTGTACCATCACCGAGTCGTAAAGGATCGGTAGCTCCAGGCCTTGCAACCTTCGCATTCGTTCATACAATCCTTCGAGGTCTTTGCCAAACGCCGCCCAGCTGTTGTCTCCGATGAGAACAAACTGAATGTGTGTTCCAAACTTCCTTTGTAGTTTATCGATCTCCAGAATGTTCTTAATGCCGGTCACGCAAGATCGGGCCCAGTAGTCAAGAATAAGCCAGCGCCCGCGAAAGTCCGAGATCCGCGCACCCGTGCGTTTATAATGATGGATCCCGTTTAACAGGACGTCGGGCATTGGCTCACCTATCTTCGGAATTGCCACGTTCTTCTCGTTCGGGTTGTGCTGGTTGTCAGGCTGCGCATGAGCATTTACGCTCGCGATGGTTACCCATGAACAAGTCATTAACCATATCAAAACGACCTTCATAAGATTTGTCATTAATGATGCTTGTTTCAATAGCCAGGATTCTGAGCGTTGCGCATCGCCGGGTCGTTGAGCAGTTGCGACTCGGGAATGGGATATAATGCATCCGTTGTACTCCAGCCGGACTTCTTCGGCAACAACACAGCATCTGCTTTACTCCACCGTTTCAGATCGAGCCAGCGATGACCCCACTCCATGAAAAATTCCAGCCTCCGTTGCGTCTCCACTTCGGCGAGCGCTTCATCGATGGCATGAAATTCCACCGCATCGAGTCCGGCACGAATACGGATTGAATTGATGTCGTCCGCACTGCCGTCCAGCTTGTTCAACTGCGCCCTGGCCTCGGAACGAATCAGGTATTGTTCAGCCAGCCGGAGGATCATCGAATATTCGTTCATATCGCTTCCGTCCGAACGGTATTTGTTGGCCATTCCATCCGTAAGCCAAAGGCTCGAGCGCTGATCGGTCGGATGAAACTCCGCGCGGAGCGATGGCGTGAGCGTGCTGTAGGCCAGGGCGCTGGCGCGGTCCTCTGGCGCACCGGTCAATGGTATCAGCTGCCAGATTGCTTCCGGGTTATTCTTTATAAAAACATTATCGAGGCTGGTCAGCGCATACAAGGGATTGTCGATCACAACCGAGGCTTGTTTCTCCGCATCCGACCATTCACCCAGATATAGATGCACACGGGCCAGCAACGCGAATGCGGCGAAACTATTGGGACGTACGCGTTCCTCTTTTGAGGCCGAATAATCTTGCGCGAGCAAGGCGGCGGCTTGCTTTAGATCTATCTTTATCTGTGCGTATACTTGTGCAGCAGGCGTTCGTCCAATCGATTGATTTTGCAGATAGTCGGACGTAAGCACCAACGGCACATCGCCAAACAGGTTCACTAAATAGAAATGTGCGAACGCGCGAACAAACAATGCTTCGCCGGTGAGACGATCCTTGACAGCCGGTGTCATTGATGAAGCATCCGACAAACCTTCGATCGAGGCATTGGCCTTGTATATAACCTTGTAAAGGTCCGACCACAGTGACAGCACGCGGGGATTGGAAGCAATGAGTTCATTGTCGTTAAATGCCTGCAGGTCGGTCAGAAAAGTTTGCGTATTGAGTGCATCGTCGCACGAAAGTGCGCCCAGGAAACTGATGCTCACGTCACCCCCGCAGGCGAAGCTGCCGAAGAGCTGCATCTGGTAATACATGTTGACGATGGCGGCCTCTGCCGTCTCATCGCTTTCAAACACGGTGCTGCGTACCAGATCGGTCCTCGGGGGATCTATTTCCACAAACTGCTCGCACGAAACGAGGGCCGAGACAAAAATTATGTACTGGATCGTCAAGAAAAATTTCATAGTCGGATGCGTTAGAAGTTGAGATTGATGCCCCCCGATACTACCCGCAGCGGTGGCAACACCGAGCTGCCGGTTTCCGGGTCGAGCCCTTTATAGGGGGTGAACAGTAATAGGTTCTGCCCCTGTACAAACAATTTTGCATGTTCCATGTGCAGGTGCGACGTCCAGGCTTTGGGTAGTGCAAACGAGAGGAACACGTTCTTCAGTCGCACGAACGATGCATCAACGATCGACTCGGTACTTTGCTTTAACCTCTGATAGGCATTGGCCGGATCGGACGCAATGGAGAACTGCTGGACAGTTGCCTGGTCCCCACTGCGCCGCCAATGGTCGGAGAGCCAGACAGGCTGGTTACCGACGTTACCCGGTGCGACAAATGTGGAGAGATAGCCGGAGCGCTGCTGGTTTGAAAACTGGAAGAGAAAGTCCAGCTGAAAATTTTTGTACTGGAACGAGTTGAGAACGCCACCGAAATATTTAGCTCCTACGAACCGGACGGACTCTTTATCCAGCGTGTTGATGGAGCCGTCGCCGTTCGCATCCTGGAATCTATACAAGCCGCTCGAGGGATCGACACCGGTATACTGATAGAGTTTGAGAATTGACAGTGGTTGGCCGACCACCAGACGTGATGCATACGTAGGGGAGTTTTCAAGGTCCGGAAAGCTTACCAGTTCGGTACGCGGAATGGACAGGTTCCATGCCGTGGTCCACTTGAACGATCCACTGCTGATATTGACGGTTCGCAGTTCCATCTCCGTCCCATAGTTTCGCACTACTGCCGGCAAGTTTCCCTGAATCGTTTCGAACCCGGTTGTCGGTGGCAGGGCATACCCGACCAATTGCTGAGATGCCCTATTATTATAATGTGCGAGCGAGAATGTCAGACGGTCTTTAAGAAATCCCATCTCCACGGCGAATTCCGTCTTGCGATTATTCTCCCAGGCAAACTGAGCGTTTGCCAGGCGGGTGGGTTCCAGGGTGACCGTCCCCTGATAATTTCCCGCAGAGGTGTATGTATCCAGGTACTGGTAATTGCCAAGCTGATCGTTACCCGTTAGCCCCACGCTCGAACGGATCTTGCCGAATGACAGCCATGACCGATCTTTCAGGAATTCTTCTTCGGAGAATATCCACGCCGCTCCGACCGCACCGAAATTGGCGAAGTGATTTCCCGGACCGAAGCGTGAAGATCCATCGCGTCGAGCTGTCAGGTTCACAACATACTTTCCATTTACGTTATAGTTCACGCGCCCGAACACGGCGTTGTATCGGTATTGGGAATAGTAGTTCGTACCCACGCTGCGCGTGCCGGCCGCACCGATATTTTTCATCAGCGACTCGTGTGCGTAACCGCTGGTGAATTCCGAAACACCATCCTGGATCTGGGACAGAAAGGTCGAGCCGACCAGCAGGTCGATCTTGCCAATGGGCAAGGCGGCATTGTAGGTAAGCTGCGGTTCGACGGTGTAATTGTTGAACGTGCTCTCCGAGAAGGAGGACTGATTCTGAGAGATGGCGGCGATCGAGGGAGCCAGTGCGCTTTTTGGTGTGGTCGATATGGAATGATTGGTCACCAGCGAATAACCGGCCGACACAATGGCGTCCAGGCCTTTCACGATTTTATAACGCGTACTGGCATTGATCATTAAGTTATTGGTCAGCGAATTATAGCCCATTTTCAAATACCCGAGTGGATTGGGCAGGGAGGCATCCCAACTTCCGGGCGACCAGTTTACCTCGTTGTTCTCGTCCATCAGCGATGGAGCGTCGGGTGGAAGGGTGAGGGCTGTGGACGTCAAATCCCGGTTGATCAGGTCAGTATTGTTGACGGAGTATTTCATGGACAGGGTCGTGGTGAGTTTCTCATCCAGGGTCCTATTCGTCAGGGTCAGGTGGCCAGAAAGCCTTTGGTCCGACGAACTTCCGGGAAAGACTGTTGTTTCGCGATGATATCCTACCCCAGCTGAAAACTGCGTGCGCTGGTCGCCGCCCGACATGCCGACCTGAGTGTCAGCGGTCATTGCCGTGCCCCCGATCAACTCCTTCTGCCAGTTCGTGTACCGGGTCGTATCCCAAACGAACAAGTCCGGCACGAACGACTCGTATTCTTTGGGCAAAGGCCAAAGACCTCCATTGAAGAGTCCCTCCTTTCGCATCTGCAGGTACTGGGACGTATGCATCAGGTCCATTTGCCGTGGCACACGCGAGGCACCCACATAAGAATTCACATAAAATCTTGTTTTCCCTGCGGCCCCTTTCTTCGTTGTGATGAGAATCACACCGTTGGACCCGCGAGAACCATAGATTGCCGTAGCATCCGCATCCTTAAGGACTTCAATGCTCTCAATGTCCGCGGGGTTGATCGCATTAAGAGGACTTGTTCCACCGTTCGCAGCGACGTTCCCGTACAGTCCCGATGAGGTTTCGTTGAAAGCCATCGTCGCGCCCGTGAATGGGACGCCGTCGACGATGTATAAAGGATCGTTGCCATTGGCAATGCTGTTTTGTCCGCGGATGCGAACCTTGAAGTTTCCCCCGGGAACGCCGGTCTGCTGGGTGATCTCCAAACCCGGCACCCGGCCCTGCATGGCGGCCAGTACGTTAGCGACCGGCTGCTTTTCAATCTCCTTCGAAGTGACCTTTCCGATACTTCCCGTCCTTTCTTTGTCTGTGACTGTCCAGTATCCGGCATTGACAACCACTTCGCCGAGCTTTTTCACGTCTTCGGTGAGCACAACGTCGATCACGGTTTTCCCCGTGACTTTTGCTTCAAAAGAAAGAAAGCCGATGAAGGAAAAAACAAGGGTAGCGTTCTCATCCGCATTCAACGCATACCGGCCATTCACGTCGGTGGTGGTGCCGCTTGTTGTCCCTTTGACAACGATGTTCACGCCCGGCATGGCAACGCCCTCCGTGCTGGTCACTGTCCCGGTGATATAGATCACTTCACGAGCGTTACGGTCAGGCTGTTCCTCCTTCGTTGATTTAAGGACGATGGACGCTTCATTCTCATGCACGATAAAGGAAACATCCAGGGGTGTTAGTAAGTCCGATAGTATCTCTTTCAACGGAGCATCGACAGCGTCGATGGTGACGTCTTGTGATACATCGAGCGACTGCTTGCTGTAGGCAAAGCGGACCTTGGTAACGGCTGTAATTTCCTTCAGGGCCTTTTCAAGCGGCACCTCGTGCAGTTGCAGGGTCACCTTTCGCTCCAGGATCTGTCCGTAGTTATCAAAGGCAAGGCCGACGCCGCAGGTCACCATTGCCAACACACTTTGCAGCATACACAGTCTCATGATCTTCAATAGTTTTGGGGTAAACCATTTTTTCATACATTCAGGGGTTTAGTCGTTGTTTTTCAGAAGAGAAATAAGGGCAAAACAGCACCGCTCCGACTTTGTCATAAAGGCGGATCAATCGAAATGGATTGCTAATGCAGATTAGAGGTGCCGACAAACAGGAGTGCTCGTAACACTCCTGTTTTATTTTCCAGCCGGCTGTTCAGGTGCTGTTGATTGGGATTCCGGGGATTGATCTCATCGGTTGCTCGGTTTAAGGTTTAGCGTTTAATAATAATGCCATCATGGTATCTTGCACCCCTGGCCTTCTATGACGACGTGGTCGCCGTGCACGCGGTAACGAACGTCGGTTACTTCGGAGATCATCAGCAGTGTGCTCTCCAGGGAGTGATCGGTGAAGTCGGCGGTGATCCGGCAGCGGTTGATGGAGTTATTTTCTACCTGTACGTTGACGTTGAACTTGCGGGCCAGCCGATCCAGAACGTCGGATAATGCGACGTCGTCGAAGGCCATGTCGTAGTCCGTACCCGCCGTTACGGATTCTTTTTCATTTGTTTCTATTGCCAATGGCTCTGCGGGCGCTCCCTTTGTCCATGAGATCTTTTCGTTGGCATGGACATCGATCACTCTGTTTGTGAGTGATGAGGATACTTTGACCTGACCAGTCAGCACCCACAATTGAAGTTCGTTATCGCGGGAGCGCAGGCGGAAGCTGGTACCCACCACGCGGATCGTCGCAGCACCACCCTTCAGAACGAACGGACGCGAAGGGTCTTTGGCAATCTCAAAAAGGCCCTCGCCTTCCAGTTCTCCATACCGGATGCTCTCTTCCTTCCTTTCGTAGTACACCAGCTTGCTTCCTTTTTTTAGCCACGCAATCGAACCGTCGTTGAGTATGATTTTTTCCGTGTCGCCTGAGACGACGACCTGGAGGGTCGATGATTGTCCGCGGTCAACCAGAAGAGCAATAGACAAGACGGTCAAAAGCAGGATGCCCGCTGCAATGCCGAGCATCCAGGTGCGCTGCTTTTTCTTTCGCGACTTTGGCCGGAAGGCGACGATGTTGTCGACGCCTTCCATGTTACTTGTGATGCGGCGAAACAGGGCGTCCTCTTCCTCTTTGGAAAGATCCGCGTCGGAAATATTTTCTGCCTCCAGGACGTTCAGCCAGGTTTCAATCTTCAGCTTTTCCTGTTCGGTGACATCTCCCTTCACATACCGCTCCATCAGCTTGTGGAACTCCGATCTTTCCATGGCGTTGTGACGTTTTTGGGGTTGGCTTCTTACTAATTTAACGAAATCGTCCGACCAGTTGGTGGCCAAAAGACCCTTTGAGGTAAGAGGTAACACAGTCCCCGAAAAACACCCGGTCCTGCAGAAAAGAAATGGGAAAAATCCCGATCAGGCGATAATGCCCTTGTGAAGCACCTGTTTCAAGGTTGTGCGCAGGTGCGTGATGGCCATGGACATATTGTTCTCCACGGTCTTTTTGGTGACCTGCATTCGCTCGGCGATTTCGGAGTTCGATAGGTTCTCCCGGAGGCGCAAGGTCATCATCGCGCGGCATTTCTCGGGCAAGCCGTCGAGGGCCTTCATTATGGTGTGCTGAAGCTGGTCCGGGTCGTCCTCCGATGTGGCTATCGTATCAAACAATTCCGAAAACGTACGATAGTGGTCCAGGTATCGCTGCTTTACGCCACGCTGGTAGAAATAGCGGATGATCCTATAGCGAATGGAGCCGAACAGGTAGCTTCTTAGCGATTCAATCGCGAGCGACTCGCGCCGCACCCATAACGATTCGAAGACATCCTGGATCATTTCCTGGGAATCTTCGGCGGATGAAATGCGGCTGCGGGCAAAACGATAGAGTTCGGCAGCGTAGCGGCGGTAGATCGTTTCAAAGGCGGGCTGGCTGCCATTTGCCAGCATGATCACCAGGTCTGCATCTGCAGTAGGGACTGCATTGGCCGTATGGTCCTGACGCGAGTTCATCGCTCTACTATAATAGAGTCAACCCGCTGGTGGATGGGCGTACGAGGGGCGACCGGCAGACAGGCTACGTTGAACCATCGCCAAAATAGCTGGAGAAAAGGCGCGGGGCTTTGCTTACCGTCATTACTGAGGCGTGAGAAAATGCCCGGGTTAGCCGATAAGCAGAAAGCACCCGCACCTAATATTATTATAGGCGTTGTGAATATTGCGAAGCAAGCGTCCATGATCCCATTTCTTCTGTTTCTCACGCATCAGCAATGGAACCGTCACACAATCAAATATAATCAATGGTTCTAATCAGAACAACCGTAATAATTTAATCATCCTTTGCGGGCAATTTGTTCGCGTGGGACAACGCGCACGAAAAATAAAGAGCAATCCAGCCTACGATCGCGCATTTGGCACCAGAATCAGGGAACTTCGGGAGAGACAAGGATGGTCCCAAGTTGATTTGGCTAGCCATTCTTCTGTATCTAGCACACAGATTTCCGTAATAGAGAACGGACACGAAAGCCCACAGCTATACACTGTGGTTGCCCTAGCAGTAGCCTTCGGCCTGACCCCGTCGAAACTTCTGGATTTTAGTTTTCCGTTCAATCTTAACACAGACTTCACAAGTACTCGTAAAAAACGTAAGACCGGTGCGACGGCGGCCGTTCGCAAGTTATTTGATGATAACTTCTTCAAGCAAGCAAGAACGGTTCAGCAAGTCGTCCTCGAAGCAAAACGAACATACGGAACTACCTTAATGAGCGCAGAAGTGTCGGGGGCGTTGTTATATCTCGTTGGAAGAAAACGTTTGAAGAAAATCCGAGAACGGACAAATAGAAACCTATATCAATCGAGGTAAGGCTTAGCCCCTTATATTGATTCTATGCGAGCCCGGCAGATTTTATCAGCTATTTGTCGCATTTCCGTCACCCGACTGTTAAGTACCCTGAGCTCATCAGGCGTTATCATATAATCTTCGCGATATCTCGCGTCGACGTATCCACGTTTTAATAAATCAAAAAGGTGATTCTCCTTCTTACTACTTTCGACAGGAAAAACAAGAAACAATTCTTCAGACAATTCTTTAGCCTGCTTTCGTAGCTTCCCAAGATTGTGTGTTTTTGGCTTATAGCCGGTAAACACCAGCAGAGTAGCATAGTAAAAACTCTCGGTGCTTTGATGTAAGTGGAAGGCCGAATTATTTAAGCTTCCCCTATTCAATGCATTAGTTGAGTCGATCAAAAACTCCTTTCCTCTTTTGATCCAAATATCATAATAGTGCTGGGAAATCTCTCTCTGTTCCTTCGCCGTCAACACCCGCGGCGCTGCGAACTGAACTGTCCCCTTGTCGAATAGCTGTACACCTTCATTAATTATATCCGTGAAAAAATACTGGCCGATTTCGAGTCCCTCGTTGATATAGGCAATGTCATGAATCTCCATGTTCACGGCCGACCGGTACATCCTCGACCGATTCGTCACCTTGTCTTCCAGTTCATAGGACTTCTCAATCGCGTTCTTTGTTACGACGAGCAGGTCATAATCGCTTACATATTCATAACGAATCCCATCACGACCGAAATACGAATGCTCGGTTTGCTTTCCCTTCGCATAACTGCCAAATAAAATGATCTTCTCCGGATCGGCCACCTCGCGGATGATGTCCACGATCCGCAGGATCTCGCGTTGGTTGTTTTCGGGGAGAAAAGAAAGGGAAGTTTTCATTTTTCGGATACGAATTAACTCACGAGCGGGCTGAAGGATCTGTTTGAGGACTCATGCAATTCGCAAGTGCGTTGCGGTGTATTTCCGGTCATCTATATATTCTCGTCCTAATTCCTCTGGCGTAATCATGAGTAACTTTGCCACTTCTTCGCGCGTATAACCTAACTCTGTGATGAACATCGTCAAGATCTCCCTAAACAGTGTTGGTGTTTCGCTCCATACAGTAACCGGTTCTATTTTCTTATAACCCAGCTTTGAAAGCTGGATATTGTAGTACTTGTATTGATTTGCGGTAATCATATTGAGAGAAAAGGCATAACGGATCAGTGCTGCCATGGAAACACCCCAATAACGCTTTAGATCTCCCAACTTTTCAATCGTTAGCCTGTGTAAGTATGGGATGATCGCGCTTTTTGGGATCAAGAAATTTATCGCGCCACTGTAGGCTTGCTTTTCTATCTCATCTTCATCCGTCTTTTTGCCGAAATGTAAAATATGATGAAATGCTTCGTGTGCAGCTGTCAGCCGGTAACGGTCCGGCGGGATATTTCTATTGATGAAAATAAGTGGGATATTTCCCCCAGTTGAGTAACAACTGAATCCATCCATATCCTCCCCGAGGTCGAGTGTGAAAATCACAAAACCATTATCTTCAAGGATCTTGGTTATGTTTTCAAGACGACTACCGGCTGGTATTTTCCAATATTCCCGGACGTAAGCCGCACAAGCGGCAAAGTCATCACCATCAAATTCCAGATCCCACTTGGGTAAATTGAGGCGTGGAAGGGCAACCTCATCCAATAAAGAAAGGAGGTGCCAATCCTTCAAGGTCATTTTGGAAATATACTCCTTCATTTCTTTGATAGGAATATTTTTCTTTCTCCGGAAGTGTCCCTCGACCCTAACAACGCGTCTTTCCGTCAGAAAAAATTCGGCGGGATAGTTCAGTATTTCTGATAGACGCACTAGCTGACTTTGGTCAATTTCAGCAAAGCCCTTTTCTATCTTCGAAAGCTGGCCCTGCCTAACGCCCAGACGCTCCGCCAAAATATCTTGAGTGATGCCCCTGGACTCTCGTGCCAGTCGTAATGCCTCAAAGTTAATTTTCATTGATGTCAGTATCGCCAGTCTTTGCTTTTGTTCTCTTCTTGCGAATACGCGACCCAGTTGCCCCGGAGGTTTCCAATGTCGCTAATACCGGAACCAACTCAAGAGTTTCCTGTACAGTCGTACCATATGAATAACTGTACAGCCATTCGAGACCATCCGAAGCCCAGCAAACAACGTTGACACTTTTGACGACTGACATCGTCTTGTCAGCGAGATAACCCGCAAAAACAATCGTCGCTCGTTCTGGAAGGCCGGGTATGTCGGGGTCTTGATTCAAATACTTCTTGTGTGCGTCTGTCAGTCGTGTCCTG
Source organism: uncultured Ohtaekwangia sp. (assembly GCA_964490505.1). Taxonomy (GTDB): domain Bacteria; phylum Bacteroidota; class Bacteroidia; order Cytophagales; family Cyclobacteriaceae; genus ELB16-189. Next base: position 374,720 of record CAZBCP010000014.1, read on the forward strand.
GTCCGAAAATCGTCGGTCAACTTGTTGAACCTCACAAAGAGAGTATTATTATATAACAAACCGAGTACGTCATTTTCAAACTTGTCGATCCTTACCTCAGGTCGGTTTTGAAATATGGTTTTTAGTCGACCTTGAATGTGGTCCTGGATAGCATTACAATGAGTTGTGTTATCATAATTGAGGGGCTCAGGCGTCACGCTTGCAGCGAACTCGCGAATGCGCTGCCAAATCTGAAATCCCTCCTCAATTCCCTGCTTTACCCCATCTCGTAACCACGCTGGAAGGGACTCAAACTCAGCGAGGGTCATTAATCTTTTCGCCATGCTATTTCATTTCAACAAAGCTAGAGATTTATTCTATTCCATTAGAAAATATTCCACTTTTTAAAGTAAAAATATTCCGACGATAGCAATTTCGTCTAAAAAGGGATATCCGGCAACGCCGTGAGTTTACTCCGGACGATCTATTCGTGCGTCGCTTCAGAAGATTACGCCTATATTTAGCTGCATAACTGGAACGTTTTAGTCCTATACACCTTTCACCAATGACCTTCCAAAAAATACTTGACAAGTATCGCAAAATCTCATTCTCGGAACGTGATAAAGGCGACCGTTTTGAGCGGTTGATGCAAGCCTATCTCAAGACCGATCCAAAGTACGCGTACCTTTTCAAGAAAGTCTGGCTTTGGGCCGAATTTCCGGGAAAAGATGATCTTGGAGGCGGCGACACCGGCATCGACCTTGTCGCGTTGACACATGATGGACACTATTGGGCGATCCAATGCAAATGTTTCCAGGAAAAGGCATTGATTGATAAACCTGCGGTCGATTCTTTCCTCTCTACCTCGAGCAGAAGATTCAAGGATGAGAATTCAAAAAGCATCGGCTTCTCCAATCGCATGTGGATCTCCACCACGAACAATTGGGGACCTAATGCGACCGAAGCCATTAAGAACCAGCACCCGCCAGTCACGCGGCTAAATCTCTATGACCTGCAAGAAGCTCCAGTAGATTGGGGGAAACTCGATCAAGGCATTAGTGGTGAGCAATCTAGAATTACTGATCGGGAACTTCGAGCCCATCAAAAAGAAGCGTTAGAGAAAACCCACAAATATTTCAAGAAGTTTGATCGCGGTAAGTTGATCATGGCCTGTGGGACGGGCAAAACGTTTAACTCCCTGCGAATTGCTGAGCATGAAACTAAGGGAAAAGGTAACATACTATTCCTGGTTCCATCGATCGCTTTGCTGGGCCAGACACTGCATGAGTGGACGGCATTCGCCAAAGAACCAATCAATGCTGTTTGTATTTGTTCTGACCCGGAGGTATCGAGGAAGAAAACCAAGAACGACGACAGCGACAACTTCAGCATTGTTGATTTGGCACTCCCTGCCTCCACCGATGTAAAAGATATTATCAACCAGTTCCATCACATCAAGGTACATGGTCATAAAGGAATGACCGTGGTATTTTCAACCTACCAATCAATTGACGTAATTTCGAAAGCACAAAAGGCCCTGGGAAAGACTGGTGACGGATTCGATGAGTTTGATTTGATCATCTGTGATGAAGCACATCGAACAACCGGGGTAACCATCTCGGGCGAAGACGAATCGACGTTCACTAAAGTTCACGACAACAAATTCCTGAAGGCCAAAAAGCGGTTATATATGACCGCCACTCCTCGACTTTACAGCGATGATGCCAAAAGTAAGGCCGCACAAGCAGACGCCATACTCTGCTCAATGGACGATGCGAACCTGTACGGGGAGGAAATCTACCGGATTGGATTTGGTGAAGCCGTTGAACGAGACCTGCTTACCGATTATAAGGTATTGATCCTGACGCTCAGCGACAAGGACGTCCCGCCAGCTGTACAAAAGATGATCGCGGACAGTGAGAACGAAATTAACACCGGCGACGCTTCCAAACTGATCGGATGTATCAACGCACTATCAAAACAAATCCTGGGCGATGAAGGAATCATCAAAGGTAGTGACCCCGAACCAATGCGCAGGGGTGTGGCGTTTTGCCAGAGCATCGCCGTTTCGCGGAAGATCACTTCCATCTTCAATACGGCGACGGATGCTTATATCAGCTCGCTGCCAGACGAAAAGAAACAGGCAATGGTATCGGTGGGCTCCAAGCACATAGATGGTACCATGTCGGCTCCCCAGCGCGATGAACTGCTGGGTTGGCTGAAAGAGGACGCAAAAGACTACGAATGCCGAGTACTCACCAATGTGCGCTGCCTCAGTGAAGGAGTCGATGTTCCCTCACTGGATGCGGTAATGTTCTTGTCGGCACGAAACTCTCAGGTGGATGTGGTGCAGTCTGTCGGGCGCGTTATGCGCAAGGCGCCGAACAAAAAATATGGATACATCATCATTCCTGTTGTCGTGCCAACGAACGTGGAGCCTGATAAGGCATTGGATGACAACGAACGCTATCGGGTTGTCTGGACTGTATTGAATGCGTTACGTGCGCACGACGACCGTTTTAATGCCACGGTCAATAAAATTGAACTGAACCGCCGGCGCCCCTCCCAGATCCTAGTCGGACGGCCGGAGTACTCTTTCGACGCGTACGGCGTGCCGGTTCAGGCTGACGATCACAACAGCAGTGGTTCCAATAAGGCAATCAGCCAGCAACTCGCGCTTCAATTTGAACAATTGCAAAATGTTGTCTTCGCCCGCATGGTGCAGAAGGTGGGTGACAAACGCTACTGGGAGCAATGGGCAAAGAGTGTTGCCGAAATAGCGCAACGACACGAAGAGAGGATCAAGCGCCTGATCACCGAGAACAAAAAATATAAAGTTGCATTTGAAAAATTCCTGAACGGACTTCAGAAGAATATCAATCCGAATATCACCGATAAAGATGCCGTCGAGATGCTTTCGCAACACCTGGTTACCGCACCGGTTTTTGAAGCGCTCTTCGAAGGCTATTCTTTTGTCAAAAACAATCCTATCTCCAAGGCGATGCAAAGCATGCTAGAACTGCTAGAAGAACAAGCATTGGAGAAGGACGCTCAGTCGCTCGAAAAATTCTACGCGAGTGTCCGCAAAAGAGCCGAAGGCATCGATAACTCCGAGGGTAAACAGCGAATCATCCTGGAGTTGTATGAAAAGTACTTCAAGACAGCGCTTCCCAAATTGGTTGACCGCCTGGGCATCGTATACACTCCCGTGGAAGTTGTCGACTTTATTGTGCATTCAGTGAACGACGTTCTCAAGAAAGAATTTAATCGAAGCATCGGTGATGAGAATGTCCATATCCTCGATCCATTTACCGGCACGGGAACGTTTATCACAAGACTCATCCAAAGCGGCCTGATCGACAAGAAGAAGCTCCCTCACAAATACAAGAATGAGATTCATGCCAATGAAATAGTGTTGCTCGCTTATTACATAGCAGCAGTTAACATTGAGAATGCGTATCATGATGCAATTGGTGAGACCGATTATACGGCTTTTGAAGGAATCTGTTTGACCGATACGTTCCAACTAGGTGAAACCGACGATGGAGAGAAACTCTTCTCTGAGATGTTTCCACAGAATTCTGCCCGCGTACAGAAGCAAAGAAAAGCACCACTTAAAGTAATTATGGGAAATCCTCCCTATTCAATTGGCCAGAAGTCTGCAAATGATAATGCACAAAATCAATCTCACTTAAGATTGGATAAAAAGATAGCTGACTCTTATGCCGATGCATCATCAGCAGGGTTATCAAGAGCCCTCTACGATCCCTATATCAAAGCATTTAGGTGGAGCACCGATAGATTAGATGAGAATGGTGGGGTGATATGTTTTGTTTCCAATGCCGGGTGGCTGGAAGCCACAAGTACAGATGGATTTAGAAAATGTTTAGAAAAGGAGTTTAGTTCAATATATGTTTTCAACCTGAGAGGCAATGCCAATAGTCAGGGCGAGTTCAGGAAGAAAGAAGCCGGTAACGTCTTCGGAGGAGGGTCGAAAACCCCAATAACCATAACCTTGCTAATAAAGAGGCCAATAGCCCAAGACCAAAGTGCGGCAATTTACTACGCTCAAATTGAGGATTACCTGAGTCGCGAAGAAAAGCTCGAAGTGATTCGCAAAACCGGATCATTCATTGATCAAAAGATTGAATGGAAAAAAATAATCCCAAACCAGGCTGGTGATTGGATAAATCAAAGAAATAATTCGTTCGAAAATTTGATTCCTATTGCTTCTGAAAAAAAGCTCGAAAAAGGCACGAAATCATTTTTCGTCAATCATGCAGTTGGCGTCAATACTGCAAGAGACAATTGGGTTTACAATTTCTCCAGCTCATCTGTGCTAGACAACATGTCAAGGATGATTCGCTATTATAATTCTGAAAGGAAGAGAATTAAGAAAAGAAGAGAGGCCGGAGAAGTAAAAGACATTGAAAAGCAAATTGGCGCTGATCACAAACAAATCAGCTGGTCAGTAAACCTAAAGAAGGATCTACTAAAGGACAAACCGCATGAATTAAATGAACGCGCACTTTCAATAAGCAACTACAGACCGTTTTGTAAACAACGCCTCTACTTTGACAATCCTTTCATTGAACGTCCAGGTTTAAATGTAACGCTATTTCCAAATGGCAAACTGAAGAATTTAGCGATATGCATTTCATCAAGCGATAATGATGCTATTGCAGTTTTGATGTCTAATCAAATCTCGAATTTCCATTTTAATGGAGATACCCAATGCTTTCCCCTTTTTTACTATGAAGAACGTGACAAAAAAAATAAAGGCCTATTTGATTCCGATGGAGATAGTGAATATATCCGCCAAGACGGGGTAAGTGCTTATATTTTAGAACAAGCGAAAAAGGCTTACGCCAAGAACGTATCTAAAGAGGACATCTTTTATTACGTGTACGGGTTTTTACACAGTCCTGAATATCGAGAAACATTTCGGAACGATTTAAAGAAGATGCTTCCCCGCCTTCCGCTAGTTGAAGAGGTCCGTGATTTCTGGGCGTTTAGCAATGCTGGTCGCAAGCTTGCAGACCTACATATCAATTACGAAAGTGTAGGCCCACATCCAACAACACGTGTGGTTCTCCCGGAAATTCAATATCAAATGGATGCATATGAATTCTATTCCGTTGAGAAGATGCGCTTTCCAAAAAAGGATCAGAAGGACGTTATTCTTTATAACAGCCGAATACGAATAGAAAACATCCCAGCAAAAGCTTACGAGTACGTTGTAAATGGCAAGAGTGCCATCGAATGGATCATGGAACGTTACCAGGTAACTATGCACAAGGAAAGCGGTATCAAGAACGATCCGAACGACTGGTCGCATGAGACCGAGAAGCCAAGCTATATCCTGGATCTGTTGTTAAGTATTATTAATGTTAGTGTGCAGACCGTGGATATTGTTGCAACGCTGCCGAAGGTTAAGTTTCAATAAACGCTAAACGAGCCGATATGTTTGACCAAGACCTTTTAAATCTGGAAAAGCTGTTGGATGAGGTGGAGGAAAAATTAGAAAACGATAAAGGAGTATTCTTCGAGCGAAGAGCTCCAATCGCAGTACGAATCTATCATCCAAAAAGAACAAACGTTAAATGATCAAATGTCGCTCTTAACGGCAGCCATCCATTGCTGATGGGTTACATTTATGAAAGGCTCCTTTAATGGTGTCGGATGCAGTGTCAGTACCACGAGGGTTCGATCAGCATACTTACGAAAACTATTGTAATAGTCATCAAGGTCGTTTTCCAATGTATGGTAAATTTTATTCTCGATGAGTATCACCTTTCCCGTATCCTCCCGGTCTTCCCTGATTACTATATCGATCCTCCCCATTTTTTCGGTCACCACTTCACGATCATCGATCCATGAATCCATATTTAGATCACGACCCGCGATACAATCCTGTAGAGCAAAAAGAAACAGCCTGCTCAGCCCCGAATCGTGTGCGCTTAAAAAATACTGGTAGATATTGGACCAGACATTCTCGTGATTTGGGTAGCCGCTGATCGTGAGCATTGACAGGGGAGCGGGGCGCTTGAGAGCAATTGGATATTTAATGACAGATTCGAATCTCTCATACAGATCGTCAATACTGAGTGAAAGCATAGCCAACGGTGTTTCCAAACAAAATCCAATTTATGTTTCTTCAACTCACGCCAGACACAAACCTTCAAAATTCTTGTCGCAAAAATTTCTTAGCCGTCATTGAATGAAGCGGTACGGGTCGAAACATCCGTCGGCCATGTACTCTGTTATCTCGATAACCTAATTTTCAATTCAATTTCAACTTCCTCTCTCAGCCCCTGGTGGTCAATCACCACTTGCTTCTTGAGCCGATACTCCTCGGCCACATACTCTAGCCAGCTCGGGATCGCATCGGAAGCATGGTCCATCATCCAGAACAACGTCTTCCGATCGATGGGATCCAGTTTGAAGAATTCCGTAGCCTCAATATCCATAGAGAGCATTTCTAACCAATACTATCAACCGTGCCGTCCGCCTTCTCCAAATCAATGCGGATATGACTAGCAAAGTTGGTCAGCGACACATTGGTCCAGCCGCTGCTTCCACTCAACTGATCGCACACATAGACAACTTGTTTGGGTGACCGATATTTCACGACCGATATGCTCTTGTCCTTATTACCTCCCTTCCGGTCGAGTTCGACTGTCTGCCGCGACTCCGGTCTAACATCATACAGTTTTTCAAGAATCGCGTGGCTTCCGTCCAGGTAGCTTTTCGCGCTGAAGACAACAACAGGAAAAGATCTGAAAAATGGCGACATTAAGAAGTCCCCTCGCCGTACGGTGTCCAGGCCACTGCCCTCATGTGTCTTTGCCGGCCTGTGATTCAGTTCGGTCATGAAACACCTGTTGAAAAACGATCTACGCACGTCCGTGGCCTCATCTACGATCAACTTCTTCTCCGGGTACACCTGGCTGACAATCAAGCAGGTCTTACTCCAGGTGTGCGCCGGTTTTGTCTTTCCCGAGTGGTAGCAAGTTGGTAACAAAGGGTTGTATCCGAGCAGACCAAGCAACTCTTTCGGGTTCCTCCCAAACCAATCGTTGTCGGCAATCAATTTCCACTGCCGGAAATTATTGATACTCTCTTTCATCAGGAGTGTCGAATTATCAGACGGGAACGCATGCTCCTTGCCGATCACAAGAATATCCGAGTTGGGATTGCCAACTCCCACTAGGAATGGATTGGCGAAAACCCGATACACCGACGGGTGAAGGGCGTTGAATAACTTATCTCTCAAAACTTTTTCTCTCGATGTCAGATCACTCTCAGCAAAAGCAACTCGAATGATCTCCGCATGAGAAGGGTCTTCCATTGCCGAGAGATAGCTCCCATCATAGTCGGTATCGAGCAATTGCCGGAATTCGGTTTTCACTACCTCTTTCGCCAACATGCATTTACCGTAAACTGTTTATGAATATTTAAAGACCAGCTACTTTCAGGTAATCTCACAATTCCATCCAAAGAGTCTATCGTCTTACTAATCTCACTGTGATAATACGCGGTTGTTCCCTTGTTATAGAAGGATAAATAGTCATCACTGTGATGTTGTATCAGACAGTCAATAATCGAGTGGGCATCAAAAATGCTTCCCTGGGGGATTTGGTCCCGGATGATGGTTTGAATTCGTTCTTTCATGTTATGATACGTATTCGGGGTTAATTGCTTTTTTTCAAGTAGCTTCCATTGCCAGATAAACCTTTCCGTCAAAAATAAAAGTATACAAGTATTGCCAACCACTGAATATAAGCACACCGAAGCACATCGGAAATCCGACACATTAATTTTCTAACAGGCTGACAGGATTAAGATTCAACCTTACAAAATTTTCCGCCCTATTCCGGGTGTTTTCATGACGGGTCGTCACTTCCAGTAATGAAGGAATCTATGTTTCATGGGATGACCGGTCGAATATATTGCTGCCTAACAACATGCTTGTTTTGTGTGCCCGAATGTTTTGCACAGCACGATGCGATCACGTGGAAATTTTCCTCGCGGAACGAGGGGCCCCTTGCCTGCATCGAAATAGACTTGCATCTGAAACCGGGGTGGAATATTTATTCCCAGCATCTTTCCGATGAAGGACCGATTCCGACGAGAATCCTATTTCTGAACAAGGATGACTTTTTGCCTCACGGTGGAACTACCGAATATGGTGTCCCGATGACCTATTACAATCAAATTTATGGGATTGAAGTCACATCATACTCGGACTACGTCCGGTATGTTCAGAAGCTTACACCGACCAGGTATCCACTGGTCATTAAAGGTGTTGTCACATTCATGATATGCAACGCCCACGCGTGCGTTCCGGGTGCTCAGAACTTTGAAGTGACGATCAAACAGTGAACCGGTGATGAGCGGAAATTCTCAGGACGGGTTTGGATTACATCAACTGGCAGCCCACTCTGTCAATGGTTTAGGTATTGGTTAATCCTCCCGCTCCTGATGTCTCAAATGCCTTTAGACAATGATACGATCTCCCGTGCGATAGCACTTACAAAGCAATTAGAAATGTTTGCTGCACAACTTAAGGAAAGGAACAACCTAATTGTGCATCGGGAAATTGATACTTTTTTCTACCTGCAAAAGGCAGCCGAATTAAAGATCCTGGTAAGTGAATATGAGCGTACACAACTACGCTTAAATGAAATCTCGGGATGGCTTGATGAAAAGGTTCAGCAAGCAGTGAAACGCAAAGAGCTCGATATGAATCGGTTCGCGGAAATTGAACAGTCGCTCAACAACTAACGGGGGATTTGGCGTCGGTCGATATATTCGATCATCAGAACAAGCATACTTCGAACAGAATCCCGGGTGCCGGTTTCCATCGTATAAAATTTTGAACGCAGGCTACCAAACGAAACAGTGTCGGTCTGCTGTGTCTCCACATAGCGGGCAAAAAATTGAAGCACCTGAGTCAGGCTTTTGTTGACGATAATCTTTGTTTCGAACAAAATTCTCAACAAGTAGGCGAGTTGAGAAACCGACGCATCAAACTTTAACCGGAAACCCGAGGAAAAAGGATTGCTCGGCCGTTCCCCAGGTGATGAATTTAGTTGCTGAAGTTTTTCCTGGTACTCGATTTCTTCGTTGATATAACTGTTCAACTGATCTTTCAATGATGCGCCAGCGGGATAGTATCGCATTCCAGGGTTGACCTGCGCCTGGTTGATTTTCTTCAAGACAAATGAGAGCTTTTCTATTTTTTCAGATCGGGACGCCGAGGCGTCGATCAGTGCCGTTATGAAGTGCGCGTGGTAGGTCAGTACCTTGATGGAATTATAGTTAAGGTAATACATTAGCTGTCGTAATTCTTCGTCTATGTCAGGAAATGATTCGCGGCGACCAAGCACCAGGTTTATTTCCTTGACGACAGTCTTGGCATATAGAACCATCCGATATGTGATTGTACTCTCCCCTGACCTGTGAAGTATTTCGTCAACAATAGATATATATAGCGCACTCAGCCGTGGATCGGCCTTTGTATCAGAAAGTGCTTTCTCGATTCGTTGCACGGCTTTCTTAAGATCATTGCTTGCAACCTTGACATACCCCTCCGGGGCCTTTACGTCTTGATCAAAGTATTTGGTAAAGTGTCGTTCGATGAATTCAAGTAAATTCTCCAGACCGGTGTGAAGTGCCCTGTATGCGTCTTTTGTGTCTCTATTGTTTGAATTCAGTTGCATCGTACACTTATCAATAAGGCGGATAAGTGCTTGTTGATGGTATTGGATATATCGTTCAAGGTGACGTTCGTCTTCGAAAGAAAACACTTCGTGAATAAACGTTTGTTTGATCCGCTCCACTTCACTGGTAATCAACTTGATCAGATCTGTTTTCTTCCTGTGCTCGTCACGAAGTTCATGAGGCGACGCAAGGCGCTCGAATTCATGAAGCTCATATCGCACGGATGGGTGCATATTGATCAGGCGAAACTGTTTTATCTATCCAAAGGTGGTTTAACGGGAATGACCCGAGCAGCCACTGCCGGTCAGCCGGAACGTATCCAGCGGCTGCCGTTCGACGTGTGCATTCAATGCCAGCGCGATGGAACTGACAATCGTGTCCACGTCCTGGTCGCCATAAAAAACTCCTGTAAAGCGGCAATCCAAAATTCTTTCATCGCATTCAATCTTTATTTCATAAGCGCGCTGCACCTGGTCGATGACGGCAGAGACAGTCGCGTTATCGAAACGAAGCTTCCCGCGCCGTGTCTCTAAAAAAAAATGGGAAGCGATCATGTAGATCAGCACGGCGAGGGCGAGGATGCATGCGGAATAAATGAGCAAATGAATCAGTCTTTTCCTTCTGCGGCGCTGTTCAACCAGTTTTTTGATTTTTTCAAAAGCATTGGAGCCTTCTTCACTGCCGTTGCCTTGGGAATTCTCCCACAAAAGTTTCAGATCAGCGAACTCTTCCCAGTGCCGTTGATCCTGGCTTAACCAACGGTCGAACGCCTGCCGCTCTTCCCAAGAAGCCTTTCCGTCAAGGATCTTGAAGGCCAGCGCTGCCTGATCAATCGGGTAATCTTTATTGTCGACCTGCTTTGCCATCTCTATAGATAATACTCCTTTTATATCGCGCTGCACCCTATGCCATCTGTCATAAATCTTTTCCTCGCCGCAGGCGGCCACGGACACGCTTGTAGGCACTCGTGATGCTTCGTTCAACCGCTTTTTCGCTTATCCCCAGGTGAGAAGCGATTTGCGCGTTGGTCATCTGCCTGTCTAACTTTAAGAGCAAGCAATCTTTTTCGCGCCCCGGAAACGTGTCGATCAGTCGTCGCAGTTCGCGGGCAGCTTCACTGCGGATCAATGCCGCTTCAAATGAATCCTCCGATTTTGTATCGCCCTGCTCCCGGACAAAATTCTTCCTTCGTTCTCTCTCATTCAGTGAATCGGTGTAATAGGTCATTGCGCGATTGCGCACTACGCGGACCAGGTAATGCTCGAGGGATCTATCGTGCATCGTACCCAATCGATATGCATTCAGCCAGACATGTACAAAGACATCCTGTACGATCTCCTCGGCAGGGAGCGGATCATGAACCAGGTGACGGGCGATCGAACGCAGCGCCCCGGCATATCGGTCATAGAGTATGGTTACCGCATCGACCGGGTGGGTTCGCAGCAGCTGGCGAATATCTCTATTGTTGAGCGCGTCAGGCATCCGAAGAAAAAAATGATTGCCAGCCCGACGCTGAGGAAACAATCAAGCCGGCATGAAAGGAATCAACCGGCGCGGGCCCGAAAAAAATGTCGCCGGTCCTTCCCTTTGGTTAAAATAAAGTTATTCCCCATGAAAAGCGAGCGGCAGGAAAATATTCGGGCAATTGGCATATCGTGTATTCCCGATCTTAGTTACCATTGGGTAAGTTGCGGCAGAGCCTATGTTCAGAATTTCATGGACGTTACCGAGGCAAGCATCCGAAAGCTTGCTGTTGCGGCAACGAACATCTCACCAGAAATGTGCACTTCCATTGCGGCTTTGTCGTCAACGATGCACGTATGAAACGATGCAGTATGAATTATTCAAACATTGATTGTTTGACGGAGATGATGGACCAGCTCCGTCTTGTTGGTTACGCCGACCTTGGCAAAGATGTTACCGACGTGGCGCGAAACGGTCTTCTCGGAAATTTCAAGTTCAGCTGCGACGACCTTGTACGGGAGACCAGTAACCAAGCGTTCGGCCACCTGCGCCTCGCGCGGTGTCAACTGGTAATGTTTGCAGTTGTCTTTAAGAATGTCTTCCATGGACCGGCTCGCCGTTTGAAGCCGCGTATATTCACTTTGCGCTTCTATGATCGCAACTCGTATATAGAAGCCCACAATTAATACCATACCGGTTCCCGCCATAATGGTTTCGGCAAGCGGCGGGAGGTGAACCAGGGTGGCGACCGGAAGCAATGAAAAGAATGCCAGGCCGACCACAACACCGTGACGTATTCGACCGGACTGTCCGTGACGACCGAACAACTGGAGTTGCTTATGCCCGTAGAAAATCCTGATCGCATAATAGAGATAAGCGATCATGGCACCGCTCAGCACACCAAGTCCCGACCGACAGAGCCAGTTATCAACTCTTGCGGTCATCATCAGCGAAACAATAAAGGCCGCCGATAGGGTGAATATCCTGTATCGGGCAGGTAGAACGATGTCCGATGCTCGATGATGGTACCAAACAATGGACGACAAAAGCGCCACCGTTGCAACATGGCCGATGCAATGCCGGATAGACTGCATCCATTGAAAATACAGGACCGAACCGGGCTCGACACTCAAAGCGAGCAGCTCGTACAACAGAAAGCAGGCAAGCAGCACAAGGAACTGCCGCCGCCTTTGATCGCGAGGCCGCTGCAAGCAATAGACAAATTGAAAGAACAGTGTTGCCAGCGTCACCTCAACCAACACGAGGAGCGAAGGCTCGTTGTATGAAAGGATATGTTCCATTGACGGTACTACTCAATTCAATACCCTACCGTCATTTTGCCACGAGCTATCATAATCATGGACACTGCCCGGTGCATCCGTGTTACCATAATGATTTAAGGATGTGCCGATTCTGTTTCATAGATACCGGTCCCTGATTTGGGAGCTACTGGTTGGTCAAGTTCGTCGCACTGGCCAACATGAAGGCAGTATGCTGTCTGCATATAATATTGAGTAGATTTGGGCCCTGAGGGCATTCGCCTAAGCAATTTAGGGCATTTTTGATGTATTTCAATCGTTTGCGGTAAAAACCAAATAAAATTCTCCGCTCCATCCGGCGCGCGTTGCCCAGGTGCAAGTCCGACGCATGATCTCACGCTTCCTGCAATTGATGACACAGACGACAAATCAACCAGCTCAGAACAAATACTGGCAATTGCAGACTAAACGATTTTCGGGGGACTTCGAAAATGCGGATGGCTTTCAATACTCATGAAATGAGAGTGTAATGAAATGCTAAAAACGGTGCTATCCTCTCTTTCCCTTCTGCAGGATTGTATTTACCCCAATTGTGTAAGCATACATTGCCGCGGGCACGAAGGTTAAACCAACGTTGTCAACTTTGACAAAGCCTTCCTTGTCTATCGTCGTTACTAATGCGGATGAAAGGGAATTGAGTTTGCAGAAATGTAAAAGACTCCTCAGATCACCGGGATTTTCGAAATAGCGATTAGACCACTTAATTTCCAAAGCCCAGTTAGGCTTTAATGTCTTGGAGTCCAGGTGGACCATGTCAACTTCACCGTGTGTTCTGCCGGAAGTCCATCGTGCATACCATGGTGTGAACCAATCCCTGTGCATCCATTGTGAAAATATCGCTGTTTCCACCATATGTCCCACCGCTTCGTCATTGGGAGAAAGAGGCGAAAAAAGTGCGCTCCTCAGCGAGGGATTGGTGAGAAAAATTTTATAACACGAAGCCCGTTGGAACTTACGGGCATTATCGTCGACGCGATGGACGACTTTAATAAGGAAGGCCGCCTCCAGATATTCGAGATATTTCTTCAAAAGATTTTTTTCAACGCTGCTGCTTTTCGACAGTGTATCCAGAGATACTTCGTTGCCGCTATAGTAAGCCAGGGTTGTAAAGAATGCATTGAGTTCCTGTACATCCTGTATTCCATACAGGCTCGGTAAATCACGCAAGAGAACCTTGTCAACAATGTCGCTTTTAATGTACCTGCCGGGGTTAGCCTGAATCTTTTGTGAGAAGATCACTTCGGGGTATCCTCCGAAGTTTATATAGTCAATGAAGTGATTGTTGATCTCTTTTATATTGACGGCGGAAAAAAACTTGCTGGTGTGACCGCTCCAGGCAACCTGCGATTGACGAATTAGCTTATCATGTCCCTTCATGCGGATATATTCGTGAAAGGTCAGAGGGGGGAGCATAAACTCGGTAAATCTTCCTGCGCCACTTTCAGAGCTTTTCAATCGAAGTGCGGCCGCTGCCGAACCCGAGACAATAAACTTTGTGTGAGGGTAGCGATCAACCAATACTTTCAGATGAACTTCCCAATCACGCAGGTATTGTATCTCGTCAAAAAATACAAACCAATCCCTCGGCTCAGAATTCCCTGATGCTTTTGTTGCGAGCAAAAAAAGTTGCTCCAAAGAGATGTTAAGATAGATAGGATTGTCAATGCCAATGTAGCATATCTTCTCTTTGACAACCCCTTCATCAGTTAACCTTTGAATGGCGTGATGCATCATCACCGTTTTCCCCACCCGTCTGGGCCCCATGAGAACGACCGCCCTACGGATATCCCGCTCACTGACTAAGGGGAAGAACAATTCGAAGTATGCCCTACGGGGAAGCACATTATAGTCGTAGTCGATGGTATTGCCGAGCCACCAGGGATTTTCAAATTGCATCCGGTCGATGATGAATTGCTCGGAAATAGGCTTTAATCTGAGTTTTCTGGCCATTTTATTCTAATAATGCAAAATTGTAAATATAATATATATCTAAATATACTATTTATACATTTTTGACAAAATAGAGGTCAATTAGTATGAATAACTCATTAACGGATCAAATTGCGACTGATTTGGGGTCCAAGGCTGCTCTGATCATACTCGCTTGGAGCTTTCCTTTGAGACGACCGAGTAAAAAAGGGGATTGACCCCTCTCAAATTGAAATTTTTGCGACTCTTTCGCCGATTGAAAGCAGGTCCGCAAGGGTGATATGAGACGAATCGTCCAAAGCGTATTTCCAGGCATGGGCATTAAAGTTGACCATTGTCTTTACAAAATAGTTACCCTCTTCCTTGTATACTTCCAGCATTTCTTCATCGGCGAACGTTAAGTTCTCCACCGGGTGTAGTTCCAGGCGTCCATGCTGGTCCAGGTAAGAAGAGATGATTTTCCTTAGCCGGTCTTCTAAACGCAGTATCTGCTGCCTGTAATGATTGATCTCTTGTGCTGCGCTCTCAAAATCATTCAACGCTTTGCTGCTCTCCAAAAGAGAGAGTTGTTGATCGGAGAGATCAGATACCATAATTACCCTGGTCTCGAGCGGAGCGGCCTTACCGGGTTTCTCTAATAGTCAGTTCATAAGTTCTCATAACGCGGTTGATTTAAGATTGAGTTGAACATTGTTTTTTAATGCCCAACTCCACCGGGCTTTTTGCCGGCAGCACGCAACTATAAAAACGTCAATGAACAACCGTGCGGGAAGACAAATGGAACGCGGAATAAATTGTATCAATGGCTTCAGCCGAAGGCGCAATGAATTTATGCCGAACCATTTGGCGATAGCCGTCGAACAAGCCCGAACTTTGCGATTAAAATGATGAGAGAGAATAAGCTTTAAGCTTTCACTTATGAGCTTCGAGCCTTTCACGGCGAGCCATCCATAACCTGCAAAAAATATTTCTTTTGTACTTCGTGTTTTAATAGCTCGGCCTTGCCGAGTCATGTCGGCTGTCCCGACTCCGGCGTTATAGATGAATCGTTCAATAGTCTTGTGTTGATAGTGCGTATGCTATCGGATAGCCCAAGTCAACACGACGAGACGAAGTTGAGTGTCTAAATAAATCCTCTTGTCGCAGGTTGAATAAGGTGAACGAATAAAAAAGGGGATCATTCCCCTTTTAATGATTCAATTACTTTTTCCAGTGAAAACTCATCGGTCCAGAATTGCTCGCCCGTGTGCTTCCCCGATGCGGTGAATCGTGCCGATCCATTGTTAAAAACCTCCAGGGTATAACAGTCAAGTCGGCTGTCCGGGACCAATAGTTTCTCTGCTTCCGATCCTTCAAGAAGTACAAACACGATCGCATTGTCAGAAAGCAGATGGTCGATGTCAGGCATTTCATCTTCGTCCCTTCTATGAAAATTGACGGCAGCATTGTAGTAATTCAGGGATTGAAAGTTCGGATCTTTACCAAATGGTTGGACTGCTTCGAGTTTTGTTTGCATGTCTTTCTTCCAGGCGTCCGTGGCATCAATGATCGCATAGTCGCAATTGTCCCATTCGCTGCCCGTTCCCGCTCTTAAAAGAATGTGATTGGTTGGTTTGTCAGAGAGTATCATAAAAGTTTTTGATTAAATTTTAGTTTTGAGTTGTATCACTCCACTTCATTAAGATATTCCGTCAGATGTGGCTCTGTCAGGATCAAATCGTTGCATCACCTTCAATCCCTCTTCCATGTACTTATTGATGTCCGGATCTTCCAGGACTTCGACGGTAGCATGATTGATGATCGCATCATACAGATTTTCCAGTGCGTCGAGAATTTTTGTACTTGTCTTGGATAGCCAGGGTTTCACCACGGTCGAGTTTGCACGCGGAGACTTTCCTTCCGCATCTTTGGTGAGGAGCCATTGCTCCAGCTCATCCATCCATTCCCCGTCCCACGCTCTTCCTTCATGAAGTTTTTCAAACTCGTCGGTGAGCTCTTCTGCAAGTTCCCAGAGACCACCAGTACCGTGCTGCTCTCGCCGGCGATAAGCAATGGTTCCTTCTAGTTCTTCGGTCTGGTCGACATGAACGCAAATGAAGTAATGGGTTTCGTGCCAGTTATCGAAGCCATTGGGAAATTTGTTGCCTTTCATCTCTTCCCCATTTGGAAAATTGTTGACAGGTCGGTGAAGGCTTCTTTCCTCGTGCTTCCGTAGCCGTCATAATCGCCAAAGCGGGCGCGGAACATTTTTACATCGGTCTTTTCAAATTCCACCTCTTTCAATTTGGTAGGTGCGTTGATCAAAATTGTTTTCATAACGCGCTGGTTTCGTTTGCCTGACCGTTTTCTGTGCCAGCATCATTCGATGCAGAGGCTCCAACCTGCTTTGCAATCTCCTTGGCGTAGTAAGTTGCCGTGTTGGAGATATGTCTCTGCCATGCTCCTTCCCTGGGTGACCACCGAAAGCCGCTTCGCTTTAATGATTGCCGGATGTGATCCTCCGGTTTACCGGGAAAGAAGAGCTGAATTCGATTCGCTTCGACGTTCATGACGATGCGTACGCCGTTGATCGTGATCTCGTGCGAGGTGATCTTCGACAACTTCTCCAGGTATCCGATACGCTTGCGTAACCTGTTCATCTCCGCGTTGTTGTTCGTGAGCTTAAAGTGTTCGAAGCCTTTGTTGCCCACGACAAAATCGCGCACCTCTTCGCTGGTTATATTGAACGCATCCAGCAGGTCGAGCTTCTGCTGCTCGGTGGCTTTGCCGTTTCGCAATAATTTGTTCGCTGCCTTCATGAACGCCTGGTTGTTCTCCAAACCCTTCAGTCTTTCCTTCAGCTTTTCAATTGCATTCGGATCGTCGGAGCTGATGGCGTCGTTGCTCTCTACTACTTCTGCTTTGTTTTCGTAGTACTTCGACTTTTCTTGCGACTCCCAGCTTTTTTCGTGCATGCGCTGGATCTTCTTGCGGTAGTTCCGGTCTCGTCCTTCGGAGTGATGCCCGACAAGGATTGGCTGACCGAAAGGAATGACACTTGACATCTTTCGTGCCTGCTCCGCCTGCTCTTCAGCCAGCTTTGCATTCTTCTCTGCCAGCTCCTGGTAGCGGGCGATCCGGTTTGCTTTCCTTTGCTCATAATCTGATTTCATAAAGTTGTTGTTAGAATTGAACATTAATTTTTAATGCCCAACCGACCGGGCTTTTCACCGGCAGCACACAATAATGATCATCCGCGTGTTAGCGCGGGACTAGACAACAAGAGTGCGGGAAGACAAAAGGAAACGGAATAAATTGAAGGACTAACAACATGCCGAAGGCATAATTAATTTATGCCGTAAGCTTTTGGCGATAGCCGGGGAAACAGGCCGAGATTTGCAGGAAAAAATGATGAGAGAGGAGTTGGGTTGCAGGTTGATGAATGTGAACGAATAAAAAAGGGGTTATGCCCCTTTTTTCGTTTGTTTCGACTCCTTCACCTTCTTGCTCTTCCTGGCGGTCTTGGTGTCTTCCAGCAATTTGCCGGTGCGTTTCAATTCAGCGATGCGTTCCCGCGCACGCGTCTCCCGCTTCTCACAGATCGCCTGCTGTTCGGTTTCAAAACCTTTGATGTCAATGTCGCCGTAACCGGCTGCGATCTTTCGGATGATAAATCCATACGTGGAATTGGGATTGTTGCCGCCATACTGATCGAGGATGACTCTTCTTAAGATAAAGGCACGTTCTTCAGCTTTCAACGTCTTGATCGCCGTGTACATCCTTTCAGGATCGTCTTTGCCTACACCGAGGACACGTCGCAGTTCATCCTTGATATGATAACCGCCTTTGTCGTATACGATAAACCACAGCATCACCTCTTCATCGGGGATCATCTTCTCACCAAAGTTCTTCTTCTGCGAAGGATGGACTTTCAATGCTTCCAGGATCTTCGCATACACCTTTTCATTGTCCAGTTCGCGATTCCGGACCATGCGGTGTTTGATCTTTTCGATCTGCACCGGGATTCCTTCCACGCCTTGAGGCACCGCCTTCGTTATTTTCTTCAAATAGACTTCCGAGACATGTCCTGCATTGTTCCCGCAGATCCACAGACCCTTTACCTTCGTTCCACCCGATTCATAGGTATTGAAGTCGTCGTACTGTTTCAGGGGTTTGATCTGGTGTTCTTCCAGCATCCTGGTGATTTTCTCTACGGGTTCATGATACCCTTCGGTGAGGAAGATCAGGTCCGGTTCGGTCTCGATCGCTTTGCGTACTCTTGCTACCAGGAACAAGTCGCATTTCATAAAAAAGCATCCGCGGTCAAAGCACTGGTCTTTCTGTTTGATCTCTGCAAAGAGCAACGGTGAAGACCCGGAACGTTTCGGGCACGCCAGGCACGATCCTGCTTTCTTGTAAAGCTCTTCATCTTTTTTGTCGAAGGGCGCAGCCGATAAACTGTTCATTACGTTGCGTTCGATATAAGACTCCAGGTCATTGATGGTTCCATACCCGGACCGGTCTGCATACCGCTTGATGATCTCCTTTTGATCGGCGGGTAACAAGCGGCACATCAGTATCGCGTGTCCCAGGTTCATCCGGTTTTCATAGAAATCTTTTCTTGCATCTTTGACCAGGTCGTTGAGTTTCAATCGCTGGATGATGTACGTTTCAGACTTACCAAATCGTAAGGCCAGCTCAGTAGTAGTTAATGCTTCATCGGTTTCCATCATTAACTTATAACCCTTTGCTTCATTGAGCGGGTGAACATCGCTTCGCTGGATGTTCTCCGTGATCTGGAGGATGAGCGCAACTTCGTCGGTGACATCAACCACATAAGCGGGTATGACAATCTTTCCTGCTATCTCGCTGGCCCTGAACCTCCGTTCTCCGCAGATGAGTTCGTAACTATTCACTAGGTATTTGTCTGGTCTTACCACGATCGGTTGGATGACACCATGCTGACTGATTGAACCGGCTAATTCTGCCAGCGCTTCCTTCGTGAGTTCATGCTTTCGGCGGAAGATACCGTTCGTCTTGCTGACACCGATCGCTGTCAGTTCGATCTCCACGACTTGCCGTGGCTTTTCGGTTGTAACTTCTGCTCCGGCATGGATCGTTTGACATTCAACAACTGCCTCATTGTTCGTCGTGATTACCTGTTCCATAAATTTTTGTTTTGAGTTGAACATTAATTTTAATGCTCACTCCCACCGGGCTTTTCGCCGGCAGCACACCGCATGATCATCCGCGTGTTAGCGCGAAAGAATCAACAACACGTGCGGGAAGACAAAAGGAAACGGAATAAATGGTATCAACATCTAGCGCCGAAGGCACGGCTCGTTTATGCCGTAAGCTTTTGGCGATAGCCGGGGAAACAGGCCGAGATTTGCAGGAAAAAATGATGAGAGAGAGGGAGGTTGCAGGTCGATCAATGCGAACGAATAAAAAAGGCCGTCTCAATTAAGACGGCCTTTCAACTTCTATAAGAGTGCTTTCAGAAGGCTTACAAACCCAATAAGTTTTAAAACCTCTTGGGCTAGCCCATTAAGTCCTCTTATGAGTTCCGTTGCTTCCTTCAGCTTTTTTCGCATGTATTTCATGACAGAAAAAGTTAAAGGTGAAAAACGTACCATGTCGGTAAACCCCTTCAGTCAATCGCTTACTCTCACTGTCGCAATTTCCGCTGTCGGATTTTGGCGATGCCTGTCTCTCGGCCATCCGGGTCGATTTTACCGTGGACTTTATCGGCGTGACTACCGCGTTTGTCCTCGCAACCCAATACTTCCTGATTGAATTGCCAAACGACTCGAATCTCAGGCAAACAATTTCCGTTCACCTGGTGCCTTAAAACAAAGATACTATATAAGAAACTCTCATGCTTTACCGGGTACGTCTCCCTAATGCAAGAGCGAATAAAAAAGGGAATCACTCCCCTTTTGATTGATTGTCTTTCTCTTTCAACCATTTCTCCAACTCATCCATCCATTATCCATCCCATTCTCTTCCTTCGTGAAGATGTTCAAATTCATCGGTCAGTTCTTCGGCAAGTTCCCAAAGACCACCGGTGCCCTGTTGTTCTCTTCTACGAAAAGCAAGTGTCCCTTCAATTTTTTCAGTCCTATCGACGTGAACTGAGATGAAGTAATGAGTCTCATGCCAGTTATCGAAGGTGTTTGGAAACTTGTTGCCTTGAAGTTCTTCGCCATTTGGAAAATTATTAACAAGATCGATGAAGGCAGCTTTCCTTGTATTGCCATATCCATCGTATTCTCCAAAGCAGGCACGGAACATTTTCACATCCGTCTTTTCGAATTCCACTTCGCTGTGTTGCGTGGGTGCATTGATCAAGATCGTTTTCATAACTGTGTTTTTAAGTTGAACATAATTTTTAATGCTCACCCACCGGGCTTTTCACCGCCAGCACACAATTGAAAAAACAATGAACAACAAGTGCGGAAAGACAAAAGGAAACGGAATAAAATGATACACAACAATCTGCCGGACGGCACCGCAATTTTATGCCGTAAGCTTTTGGCGATGGCCGTGGTACAAGGCCGAGATTTGCAGGAAAAATGATGAGAGAGAGTAAGGTTACAGGATCCTTACATTCATAAAATAAAAGCTAGGGACTTCTTTTACCCTTGGCTGTCGCGAGAAGTATTAGTCTTGATAATTACTTACATTAGACCTTAGAGCCCACCCTGCACCACTTTTTGGTGTGAAGGATGGGCTTTGCATTTATAATCCTTAAAAATTAACCTGTATGGCGTCTGAAATCTACCGAATCGATATCCAATTGTCAGCCAACGTTCAATTAATCCCGAAGATTCCAGAAAGAATGGAAGTGCCACAAGGAGCAGTCGTTCAATGGAATCTGATGGTGCCCAAGGACGACTTGGATTCGTTTTTTATTCGTCGAAGTGTCATCTTCACGTTATACTTTTCCAATCTTTCGCCCTTCGCTTGGAAAAGACAATTTGTGCAGACTCCGTTACGATTATTCCCGATCCGTTCGCCCAGAATCCTACGCTTAGCCGAAGATGTTGCTGACGTCAAAGGTGATTACAAATACGGTGTTAACGCAGTCGACGGAAATAGTGGCGAACAACTTTTTGACGATGACCCCCTTTTAATAGTCTATTAATAGTCCTCGCCCATGTCATATCAAATTGAAGTACTCGCCATCAAGGCGGGTCTGTATGAATCAATACAGACTGCTTGTTCGTCCTTAAATAAAGTTCAGAACGATTTTGAATTTAAGATTCCATCAGATGTGCTAAGATCGAAATTGTTTATTGAACACCGTGAGAAATACAATGCCAATGATGCCTTTGCCTGGTTGAAAACATATCGCGCCGAAGCTAAAGGGAACAGACAGTTTTCGATCCTGGTCGTTGACGGACCGCTATCTTCAGACAAGTGGGAAAATATATTCGGATCATTTTCCAGACAAGACAACCTTGCCGTTTTTACGATGCATGACTTTGATCATTTTGTTAACGACGTAACAAGGTTCTGTCGTTACTACTTGGTCCGTTACGCAATCAATTTTCTCCAACCTAAATTGCAATCACACAACTTGACTGAGCGAAAGAATTGCATCTTTCATTTCAAACAAGACAAACATGAAATAAAGCTCTCGCTTGATTCAGGACACATATGCGAGCCGTGCCTTGATATGCTAAGACCCAAGTTAACCAATGAAATAAATTCATCAATCCAAGCGATGTTGCAAGTGGTCAGCAATCAGCATCCATACTCGCTAGTTATCAAAGGCGGTGGAGTTAAGGGTTTGGCATTTGCAGGCGCCTTGCTGGAACTTGAAAGTCATTTCTCATTCGATGGATTCGCTGGTACGTCAGCTGGTGCTATCACCGCGATTCTTTTAGGCGCGGGATTTAAACCACATGAGCTTAAACAAATATTAGATGCTAAGGACTTCAATGACTTTAAAGATGCTGGATGGTTCCAAAGAATAGTGAATTTTGCGCGCTATAGATTTCTGTTTCCAGGGGAAACCTTCCAGACTTGGATGGAAGGCCTTTTGAGACGAAAATTTCCTAACAAATTAAGAAACGTGGAGTTGAGCGAACTACCATCTCATACCGTCGTTTATTGTTCAAGGACGCAAGACGGAATTGTAACATTTGATTCGAAGGGGGAAAGAAACAATTCCCATGCGTCCTTCGCAGCGCGTTGTTCCATGTCTATACCCTTGTTCTTTAAACCCGTCTTGGTTGACAATATTAATGTTTATGATGGCGGACTTCGTTGCAATTTTCCTTTGAAAGTGTTTATGGAATCTTACCCACAGAAACTAATAATGGGACTCTATCTGGTATCGGACGCAAAAAATAACGGCTCAACTCTTGACGATATCACGAACATTGCAATAGACGGAGAAGAGTTTGCAATCGTGGAAGCACATCTTGACAAAGTTGTCGTCATTGATCCTCGTCCGATTAAAACAAAAGATTTTAATCTTACAAAAGTCAAGAAAGAATACTTACTGACTGCTGGGAGGATTGGAGCGTTAAAATTCTTGAAACGTAATCGGACTGATATCTCAATTGACCAATCTAGGCTTGATCAATTGCAAAAATCCTTAAAAAAACTTAAAAAGAAATTCTAACCGTGCTTATGCAATATCCAAACGTCACCTAGTCGAATGCGAACAAAAAAAGGAGCTGATCTTTCGACCAGCTCCGGTTGGTAATCTCTATTATTTTATTGCCTCAACATATATTCGAAGATCTTCTCATCCAGGTTTTTCTGCACTCCAAATGTCTTCTTGAGCTTAGTGTGCAGCACCGAGTTGAAGGCATTGTATCCATGCCATAAGTTTGGTGAGGTTCGAAGCATCGCCGCTTCTTTTCTTATGGTATCCAATACTAATCTTGCGTTCAAAGATGGCGCAGGGTTCTTTTCACTCGATTCAAACTGGAAGAGCTTGAAGTGCTCCGCGGTCACCTTCACGAATTCATCCAGGTTGTTGATCGGCCGTTCAGCCAATACTTCGAATTTCCGATGGATCGAATAAAATTCGTTGTCCATGAATCTCGTCACCAACTCTTTGATACCTGGTAGTACGATCTGAGCAATATCACCTCTGTGCTTGACGCTGAACCCGATCTTTGAATGGGCCACGTGAAGCCCATTACTACACACTTCTCTGAAAAATCCAAAGTATCCGGATGTTTTGCATGAGCCGTCGTAGCCGTTGGTAAACCGGAGCATTGGCCGAAGCTTGTCGATTCCATTCTTGACTTTCACCACGAGGTTCTCATCGTCGAGGATGTAGTCAACAGCAAAGGACCGGTTGTCCCGATTGATCGATCGGGTGACATAGCCGATTCCTTCATCGATCAGCTTCAGTTCCACCTCTGGAAAAAACTTTTGATTGGGCAGGTGTCCGTAAGAACCACTCACCACGTTGACGACTTGTCCTTCACAAATAATCGAGTTCTCCAGGCCTTTCCTGGTTGGCAGGCCTGTGAGACTCGACAGGCTTACGATTTCATTCTTTCCAAACACATCGTCATTGCGGAGTGTTTGTTTGAAGTTTAGGTTTTCAACTTTGGCTTCATTTGGGATCAATTCATTTTTCATAGCATCATTTGTTTTTTGATGCTATCACCACCGGGCTATTCACCGGCAGCACGCCGCCAATGAATCAAATAGACAACGGTGCGTGAAAACAAATGGAACGCGGAATAAATTGGTGCAGTAATTAACCAGCCGAATGGCGCTATGAATTTATGCCGAACCATTTGGCGATAGCCGGTGAACAAGCCCGAGATTTGCTGTCCAAAAAACAGTGAGCAGACTTGTTTAGTCGCAGGCTATACAAGCATAAAAAAGAGGGTTATTCACCCTCTAGATTATTCTTGCTTTGCTTTCGCATCTCTTCGCGCCAGTCCGCAACGGGTGGTTCGTATTGGTTATTGGAGGTTGTATACCCGATGTCCAGGATATCAACGTAACCGGTGATGATCTCGATGCCGTGAAAGCGCCGATATTCTTCGACGTCGAACCTGACGATCTTTTTCAATTCGTTGTCTTCGTCATGGTGCGTCATACAGTGCAGGACTTTACCAGTCGTTGAGTCGACTACAAGGCCTCCACCGGACGAGCCGACCTGGAAGGTTAGTGATGAGGAAACTGCTTCATCGTTCATTGACGTGAGAAGTCCCAGCAATTCCTTTTGCCGCCGCGACAGATCATCAACCCTGATCACTTCGATGTTGGAATCTTCTTCGTCAATGTCAAATAACTCTTCTACGGTGTGAACGGCTGGAGGTGCATCATCAATCTCAACGACCGTTTCACATCCCTGGTACGTGTTCTTTTCATCGGAGAGTGATTCAAGCGTGAATCGTTCCTCCACGATCCTGATAGCCACTGCTTCCGAAGGTGCTTCGACGTCGATGACATTGCAGTACGTTTCTGTTTGGGTTACTCTTACTTGATAGGTTTTCATAGCATTAGGTTTTTAATGCTATCTCCACCACCTTTTGACTGACCGGTACGTGTGATGGGTGTGCGCGCAAGGCCGCGAGCCACGGAATAAATTTGAAACAATAGTTACGCTGGAAGCTCCACCAAAATAAAATGATCAGGCTTTCAGCACTGATAAGGTTTATGCCGGAGGCGAGCCGGCCCGACGTCAGGCACAAGGGGGGAAATTTGCAGGGAGAAAACGGAGGGCTGACGCTTGTAGGTCTGAACGATATGACAGTGAACCAGCTGAAGCGATCGCCCGTCAATCGGGTATCAGCGCCAACTGCGCATCCCAGAATTCGCAAGTATCGTTCACATGCTTCATCGTCACATCAAAACGTACAGTCGGAATATCGAAATAACCCTCGACATACTTCTCGTACGCTACGAGATTTTTTTCCATGCCGTCGAGATAGGAAGATCGTTGCAGACCCTGATTAAACCGGCCAGCCATCCGGTCTTCAACTTTTTGCATTGATTCCGCGATGCGATTATAGACGATGGCTCGTTGTTCGCCGGTAAGAGCCATTTATTTTGATTTTACATGATGACTATATGAACTCTTGGCGACAAGTCTGACAAAAGCCAGGTAATTGCCGCCTGGAATAGGGTCGGGTCGTGCGTTACTGGGTCTTACCAATTTGCCACAATCCACTCATGCACTCTCTTGTGCGAGCGGACGTCTCCCGGAAGTCTATCATGGATCATTCTTTCGATCTTTTTGCCGGACTCAATGTTGGAGGAATCCGAACTAGTCTTCCATGACTGCTGGCCGTCGATAAACTGGTTGATGAAGTTCAGTATCTCGTAGCCTTCTTTCCTGTTCAGCAGGGCACTGTCGGGGAACCCTCTGACTTTAGAACTGTCGCCTTCCGTTGTCTTCCATGAATAGTCCTGGTAGACCATGTCGCTTTTCTTAAATACGCCCATATGGTTGAGTTTTAGTTTATCATCTCCATGAGATGTGATCCAATAAAATCATCAATGCCCTGTCGTGATCTCCACTCCTTCGGCAGAACCGGTGTAGCGAAACTCGTCGATGACGACACTCGACGGATCGATCAATTCGATCATGTCGCCGTCGTTGTTCAGCGTCATCGCCATGCCGTTGCGTTTGATCTTCAGCGACGCGTTGGGCTGCAATGTTCCAAACGTGTCCAGCCTCCAGATCCGGCTGCTCGCGTCGCCGAGCTTCCAGCCCGTGAGGCCGACGGGTGTATCGCTTTTGTTTTTGATCACGACATACTCCTCCGTGTTGTCGGAGCCTGCCGGGTCGGGCATCAGGCGTTCGATCACTACGGACTGCGCCGCTGCCGGCGCATGGCCCCGCGGCTTGATCGTAAACGTTCTCGTCTTGTCGCGGTAAGAAAGAACATAGTTGTTCTGCGCGGGATTGACGACGACCTTGATCGTCCCTTCGTCGCCGTTCGTGTCCAGGTCCGCGATGAATTCGTCGTCGACGTTTCCTCCGCCTGCCTTATGGCCGAGATACTTGTTGGTCTGGAATACATTGCAGGGCGGCGACAGATGGGCATAGGTGTCGAGCGTCACCTGCCTCGGATGATAATATTTTTCGGTGCTTCCGTTGGAGATCACCACGACGGTCGGTATCATATCCTGCATGAAAGCGAGCGAGGAGCTGGAATGCGACCCGTGGTGGTTGGCCTGGTACATATCCACGTCCATGACCAGGTCCTTGTCGGCAATGCGCTTCTCGGTTTGCTCTTCGATGTCGCCGCCGACAAAATACCGGAAGTTGCCGAAGGTGATGAGCAGCGATAAGCTCATGTCGTTCTCTTCGTCGGCGTCGCTCGGGCCGCTGTCACCGATCACCAGACCGCCGCGCGAGATACAAGTCACCGACATCGCCGGGTCAATGGGAATCTGCATGCCGGTCGTGAGCGTGATCGCCCGGTTGCCGACGGCGGCGAGATAGTCCTTGTAAGTACCTTCGCTGAGCTTGTCGGCGGGAAGAAATTGTTTGTCGCCCCGGTCGTAAGCGGTCGCGACAACAAACGCGGGATCGCTTGCTACTTCGTCGATGCCGCCGAAGTGATCTTCGTGATAGTGCGTGTTGACGAAATAGTCCACGCGGCTCTTTCCCTCCTGCTGGAGGATCTTCTTGATCCGGGCGCCGTGGCCGTTCTTGCCTGAATCGACGAGAAGCGTTGAACCGTTCGGAGTAATAAACAAAGTGCAGTCCGCCTGGTCTACGTCGATGTGATATATTTTAAGCTGCTGGGACTGAGCAGGAAACAAGACGTGTGCCGACAAAAGCAACGTGAGCCCAAAGACGGGTGTCTTCATAAGTGGAGAAAAATTAAGGGGTCCTGAAAAGCAAATGGAAGGGCTCAAATTCCATTGCTCCTATGAATATAGCACTATTGCCTGACAGCGCCAAGATGCTGTTGCGATAGCGACGAGCTGACGGTCACCCCAAAACACGACAAGCTCACCTTCGATAGTCCGGGTGGTCTGGATATCCGCGCGGTCGCGTGCGTTTCATCAAGTCGTCATACTTCTTGACTTCCTCTCTCATAAGGTACAGCATCATGTTTTGAAAAGTTGGCTTCCCTGTTTCCCTGTTCAGGTGGTGGTTCAACATCGGATTGAGCACTGCCTCACCCCATTCCAGGAAGTAGTGGTCATCGGTAAGAAACCGGTCCGTCTCCCTCTTCCTACTAGCCGCATGATAATAGAGCAGGGCGATATCCCGGCCCGGACAGACCCAGTTTATCCAGCTGCGCCCAGACGCGGGCGGCATGTTTGCTGAAACTGAACGGCCCGCGAAGCCGGTCTGACCATTTTGGATACATACCTTCCATCTCTCACTAAAGGGGATGAATGTAGGCATCGGAGCAAATCTGCTGCTAATTATTTTAGCAATTTCTCGTAGATTGCCGATTAGAGACGAAAAACGCACTTTTCTAAACAGTTTACCCGGAAAAATATGTGCTACAGCAAAGCCCTGAAAGCAGACAAGTTCACTATCGAGGCGCACTATAACGCCACGATGCGCGACCTCGACTACGCGCCCAAGTACTACGAGAATGGATTTGACTTTGAGTACGATCCGATCATCACCGCCGAGCGGCCAAAGGAATTCCTGATGTATCGGTGGGGACTGGTGCCCTGGTTTGAGTCGGATATGGTGAAGGTCTCAAAGCCTGCAGGCACGCTGAACTGCAAAAGCGAAAACATGTTCGAGACAAATTCCTTCCGGGAAGTGGCCAGGCAGGGAAAACGCTGCCTGATTCCAGCGACCAGCTTCAGGGAAAGCCACTGGTCCAGTGTGACCAAAGCAAAACCAAAGAACAAGATACCGTTCAATATTTTTTCGAAGACGCAGGAGGTCTTCTCGATCGCCGGCCTGTATTCTTACTGGAAAGACAAGCAAACCGGCCAGGAGCTGCTTACCTACACGGTGCTGACAACCGCTGCAAACGGTTTGATGAAGTACATTCATAACAATCCTGCCAACCCCCACCGTATGCCCGTCATCCTGCCCAAAGAGTTTGAGAAAGACTGGCTGAATCCCAATCTGACCGAAAGCGATGTTCTCGCTCTGTGCAAGTGTATGCCGGAAGATTTTCTGGACAGTTATCCCCTATCGAAGGATGTAAACAATGCGAAGATCGCGAGTGCGGAAAGAGACAATCCTGATTTCTTTGAGCGTGTGGACTATGCGCCGGACGAAATCGATGAAGCCGAGGAAGTAGAAACGGCAAAGGCCAAAGACGTTAAGGCTAAAGCGGCTAAAAAGAAAGGCAAGGCGGACAACGGCCAGGGATCGCTATTTTAAGCATTAGCAATTTGTTCTAGCAACGACGAGCTGACGGTCAACCCCCAAAGACTTTAAAACGACTGATCCTGCTCACCGGGTCCGGCTTACGGAGAAAATCCATTTTCTGCCTAAATTGAACTGTCAACCCCATCATGCAGGACCGTCAATGTCGAAGACGATATGTACCCTGCTGGTAGAGAAGACCAAACCCGGCGTGCGGGAGGCAAAGCCGGAGCAGTCAGGAAAAGCCTAGGCCGGCAGCAATACAATGTACCGGACCAATGTCAAATGTGAACCCGCATCGTTCTGGGTGATCAGGTGGTATTCGGTCAGCGGGTTGACGCGAAGCGCTAACAACAGTCTTCGGTCCTGCGGCGATTTCTTAATAAACTCTTCGAGTTCTTTTTCATTAAATGCCAGCCCGGTGAGCGACACAATTTCATTCTGACCGGTGTGAATAAGCGTTGCGTCGATATAATAGTTGCTGCGGCTCAGGGTCGCCACCAGTTCGTCGTCCTTTGCCCATTTGCTTAAGCCGCTGTATGCCCGTGAGCCGGTTATGCGGTCGTCGAAACCAAGAATGATCGAGGGTAACTCTTTACTGTCGGTGTCGGCGCGAAAGGCGATTGCCGAACAATGTGCAAACAGCTTCTCGATTTCGCGGGCGGTTGGCTTCATGAACATTACTTCTTTGAATTGACGTGCCAGACCGGAAGGATGACCAGGCTGTAGCTGGGACTGTCGTTAGCATCCTTAAAGTATGTCGCGATCCAGTCTTCCGCATCCGCTTCGTTGTCAAATTCGTAGCGGTCGACTTCACCGTCCCAGTCGGAAAGGTTCAGCGGCTCAATGGAAAGCGCGGTCATCCGGAAGATATAATAGAATTTCTGGGGAGCGGGCAGCGGAGTTCTCATATGTCCTGGTGCTTTCACTTCATTAACTTACGAAAAGACCGACCACGCGTGGGAAATTTCTTTGTCGGGAAAAGGGCAATCTTTACTTCCTCCCATAATCCGCGGGGATCTCTCCCCACTCACGCGTCTGCCACTTCAGCACCCGTGTCTTATAATCGTTGGTCTGAAGCCATAAAATCGCGCGCTCGATGTGTTCGAAAACAAGCTTTGTCTCATCGGTGCGGTCAAAATTCGTTCGGCATTCCTTGTCCTTCACCCACGAGATAGCATAGAGGCTGTCGCTGTACACAACATCTATGTCGAGGCCTTGCTTTTTGATGTGTGCCAGCGCATGAACGATCGCGAGAAACTCACCGATGTTGTTCGTCGCCACCGGATACTTGTTTTGAAAAATTTGCTTCCTGGTCTTGAAGTCCGTGCCACGGTATTCGGTTGGTCCGGGATTGCCGGAGCAACTTGCGTCGACGCAAATGCTGTTCTCAATGGGCGACTCTTCAATAAAAAGACCCGATGAATATTTCATCTCGGTTGCATCGTTGTTTTGTGAATCTAAGAGCAGAGGATTGACGAGTCCTTCAAACGTCGGATCTTTTGGAAGATTCTTCTGGATTGAGATTTCTTTAGCTAGCCGTTCTGCTCGTAAAAATGCCGGATGATTTTTCAACCTGTCCACCCTGAGTATCTTCACTTTGTTTTCAAGGCGTTGAAATTCTGCATCGATCTCTTTCCATAAATCAACGTGTTTCTTTTTTTTGAATCCTTTCTTCTTCCATGATTCAAGCCAGCCTTTATTTACTGTATCAAAAATATAACCGTTCGTTACAAACACTTCAACTTCCGAGGTTACAGGAATAGCTTGTAGTGCTTTGGAAATTGCAAGCAGATCCATGCGTGCATTCGTAGTTGATGCGAAGCCGCCGCTGATTTCCTGAAAGATTTTGCCGTTGCTCTCAATTACCCCCGCATATCCACCATTGCCGACAGCGTCATCAGTAGCTGACACACCCGAATAGTGGCAAGACCCGAATACAAATACCTGAAAACGACCCATAAACGATTTGTTAGCTGACGCTGCAATATATCGTCATGCGAATATTCCTTGTTTCCAATTATGCGTTTTTAAACGTTTCTAAACGTTTAAAGCCGTTAAATAACGGCTCTGGGCGCTTTGAACAGCGCAGATTTGCTTCAGTCAACAACACGAAAAAATGGTAGCTAAGACATTTGGTGCTGCACTTCACGGGGTGGATGCGCACGCGATAACAATTGAAGTGAGCGTTGGCCAGGGTATCAATACCTTCCTGGTAGGATTGCCGGACAGCGCGGTGAAAGAAAGCTTGATGCGGGTCGAGATCGCCATCAAAAGTGCAGGTCTACAGATGCCCCGACAGCGCGTTGTGATCAACCTCGCTCCTGCCGACATTCCAAAGACGGGAACTGGTTTCGATCTGCCGATTGCCCTTGCCATCCTTGCAGCGTCAGGTCAGTTAAAACATCCGGATATATTAAGAGAGTTCATAGTGATGGGTGAATTGGGACTGGATGGTTCAATACTACCCGTGCGGGGGATTTTACCGATAGCGCTGCTCGCACAGCATCAAAATTTCAAAGGCATGATCGTACCTAAAGCCAATCAACCAGAGGCTTCGCTGGTCAGCCGTGAGTTGGCATTGGGCATGAACGATCTGAAAGGAACGGTTGACTTTCTCAACAACGCTGATCGTTTGCTAAACGGTTCGTCGCAACCGAAGCAGTTTCTGAGTGACTCTCTCCATCAAGTAGATTTTATAGAAGACTTCGCCGATGTCAAAGGACAGGATTCGATGAAACGCGTTCTTGAAATTGCTGCGGCAGGCGGTCATAATGTTTTGTTCACCGGTCCGCCCGGGTCGGGAAAGACTATGCTCTCGCGCAGGCTTCCTTCCATCCTGCCGCCGATGAGTATCAACGAATGTCTTGAAACATCAAGAGTACATAGTGTAGCGGGCCATCTTTCAAAAGGGCTGGTCACAACACGTCCGTTCCGATCGCCACATCATACGACGAGTGACGTGGCATTGGCAGGCGGAGGTACTATGCCTCAGCCAGGGGAGATCTCTCTGGCACACAACGGTATTCTGTTTCTGGATGAGCTTCCTGAATTTAAACGGCAGGCATTGGAAGTTCTTCGTCAGCCATTGGAAGAGCATAGCGTTCAGGTGTCGCGTGCTAAGATGACGCTGCGTTTTCCGGCGGACTTCATGCTCGTCGCTTCTATGAATCCATGTCCATGTGGTTATCACAATCATCCCGACAGACAATGCACCTGCTCAACACAAATGATCCGCAAGTATGTATCACGAATCTCCGGTCCGCTGCTTGACCGTATCGATCTTCAATTGAAAGTGTTGCCGGTACCGTTCTATGAGTTGGAGCGGGCGCCTCGTGGAGAGAACTCATCGACCATCCGGGCGCGGGTGACCAAAGTTCGAAGCATTCAATCTCTGCGTGGTTCAATCAGTGCGAGGCTTTCGTCGAGAGAAATCCAAACTCATTGCGTTCTCGATGAAGGTTCGAAGCGGTTGCTATATAAAACCATGTCCTTCAGCCAGCTTTCGGCAAGAGCCTATGAGCGTATCCTGAAAGTTTCGCGGACGATAGCTGACCTGGCCGGAAGCGAGTCGATCAAAATTGAACGCGTCGCCGAAGCGGTTCACTATCGCGGCCTTGATGTCCATATGGCTTCATTGCCGATGGCTAAATCAAAGGGACAGGTGTTTTCCCTTACAGGATGCGAGGACGACCCGGTCATGCTGAGGTCAATGATGTGATGAATACAGCAGGACGGCCGTTGACCGCCCAGCGGCGGTCAGGGAATCACGGTGAAGCGATAGGGGCGGAATATCTGTTGGCGAAGGGCTACGAGATTGTCGAGTGCAACTGGCGGTAACAAGCGATGGGAGATTGATTTGATCACAAAGAAGTATGATTGCATTGTCTTCGTCGAGGTAAAAACACGGGCTGGCAATAGGTACGGCTATCCTGAAGTATTTGTCATTGAAGAAAAGCAACGGGCTATTGTTCGGTGTGCCAAACACTACCTGGAACAAACAGGTGGGACGGAAATATTCGCTTCGAAATTGTCGCAGTGATGATGAAAGACGGGGAGATTGACGAAGTGCGGCACTTTGAGGATGCGTTCTGGTAGTATTTAGCCAGACATCAATCAACACAATAGCTTACCAGTCTATTTTCCAATCCACACCGACTACAGAAAATTTTACGGGAACTTGGCATTACCAAAACGCGCCAGTCCGTTTTGGCCAACTCACTATCTTCTGTTAAATTGACACCGAGCCCGTTGCCTGGACCAGCCAGGCGAGGGCTTTTTTTGCTTTCGCTGAACCACCCAAACATCTATGCTATCCCGTTTAGAGGACCGCTTCCTGGATAAGGAAACTTTTTATATCGCCTTCAAAAAAGTCAAGGCCCAGTTCGAACTGAATAACGCCTGGGTCAATGCAGTGGAGCTTTCCACCTATGAAGGAAATCTTACGAATAACCTTAACAGGCTAATTACACAGATCAAGAATCAAACCTACACCCCAAAACCGCTGCAGGTTTTACCCTATCCTAAAAAGTCAAAAGATGGCAAAAACAGACTGCGTCAATACTTTCGATGCAGCATCGATGATCAGATCATATGGACTGCAATTGCAATAGTAGTTGGACCATCGGTTGAGGAACGAATGCCAGTGTGGAGCTATGGCAACCGGCTGTTTAAACCTATTTGGTATGAAAACATAGATGGAAAAAAGAAAGTGAAGAAAGGGAGTCTAAATAATACCTCAGAACACATATATAGAAAGTGGACCCAAAGCTGGCCGTTCTACCGCAGGCATATTACAATGACAGTGCGGATTCTAGGCGAGAACCAAAATTTCAAACCCGAAATGCTCGAAGATGAAAAAGAAGCCGAAATATACTCTCAGGAAAAGGACGATGGATTCGAGTTCTACTACTTAGACAAAACGTTCTGGAATAAAGGCGAAACGAAGAAGATATTCTGGGCCGGGTTGGACTTTAAGGCCTTCTTTCCGACAATTCCACCATCGGCAGTCATCAGCAATTTTCACTATGCGCTTTCTGATTTCACCGGGGAGTTAAGGGGCGATGCAAAGCTCATTTTTAGCCTCATCGAAAAAATGTTCACATACCCCCTTGATACCACCGGATGGTCCAGCGAAAAAGACCTCCTGGATGAAGATGTGTGCAATCTGAAAAGCCTTGACACATTTTCGGGAATTCCTACGGGTCTATTAGCTGCCGGCTTTTTGGCCAATGTTGCCATGATCGATATTGATAGAAAGATTGACGAGTACATCCGTGCAAAGAAAAGCGTCGCGGTATTCAAATATGTCGACGATCATGTGGTCCTGAGCAAGTCGAATGAGGACCTTTTTGAGTTCCTCAACTTCTATGACACACTGATGAAGGAATCCAAAATTGGTGTGTCTTTTCAAACTGATAAGCTGCTGCCCAAAGATATACTGCATCACTCCGACAAGGGCTTCTCTTTAAAGGATCCGGCTAGCCCCGATAATGTAGTCGATATCGA
Organism: uncultured Ohtaekwangia sp.; assembly: GCA_964490505.1. GTDB lineage: Bacteria > Bacteroidota > Bacteroidia > Cytophagales > Cyclobacteriaceae > ELB16-189. The sequence goes on from CAZBCP010000014.1 coordinate 408,914, forward strand.
ATTCCCTAAGCCTCTGATTACGCAAACTCTTCAGAAAATGTCAGAATTGAACTCCGAAGAGTTCGAACTGAAAGATGATGCCGATCTTGAAAACAGTACGGCGGATCTTGAGCACTTTCTTCTGGCCGATTTTCCGGACGAAGAAATGCGGAGAGATACCAGGATATCGTTTGCAGCGATGAAACTCAGCCAGCTTTCAACCCAAATTACTCCTGATTTTAAAGTCCTGATGCCGACCCTGGTGAAACTCAAACGGTTCGATGCAGAAAGCAAGGGAGAAGTTGAAATACAGTCAGATAAAGAACGAACCAACTTGACGCTGCAGTTTACAGACGAACTCGGCATTCAGAAAAAGAAAACAAAGAAAAGGCAGCAGAGAATATTAAAACTCCTTTTGAAGGCGGTTGAAGAAAATCCTGACAAGCTTAAGTTATGGAGGCGCTGTGTGGAGGTCTGTCACATCAGTGGTTCTGATCTGGAACTCATATTTCAGACGTTGGCCAAGGTCGAAATGCACGGTGCCGGAAAGACTTACATCCATGCTTACATCCTGGAGGTCGTATCCGACCATCTGATAACGGCCTACAATCAAATTACCTCATCATACCCAACATTTTGGAAGACAAGCAACGCCGTTGAATTCCTGAATAATCAGTCTGAGGAACTTGCAATTTCCGACTCATTCGGGAAGGAGACGTTTCCTTTCTGCGTCGAATCGAAGGAGCTTTATAAGTTCAATCTAAACTTCGTTCGATCAAATACTGAGAAAGTTAGGTTGGATTTTGTACCGGCATTAAAGACTGAGGGCCGTGCAGGTTCCAAGCCTATTTCACCGACCGACAGGGCGAGGACTTTTCACGACGAAAGCTACTACTGGAATCTCCTGGGAACGCTCAATTATGAACAGCGCAGGAAACTGTGGCAACGTATAGCGTCCAGCATTGACTTGAAATTGCCTTTGTCATGGAGCATACTGTCCCTGTATCCAAAACTTATTCAACCCGAACTGTTTGAGCGGATGAAAACCATCCAGCTTCCGAAGGGGGAAGAGCCCAGTGAATTCTATGACCTCACAAGAGACGGAGAAGGAGTTCTTTTGGAATTATTTGAAGTCAACGAATTGATACGGCAAAAATATTTAACCAGTTATCCAATCTTTGGCGAGCATCTGTCGGTTTCCGACCTTAAATACGTGCCGCTCAATCAATGGCTATCTATTGTCATCGACCGTACGAGAGCCAACCCATGGACTGACATAAGATTGTCTGAATGGACCATACTTGAGATAATCAGGCAGATTGCAGTTCTATTAGATAACAAACTTAAAGACCCATTCGATCAAAACGAGCGTCAGTATTACAAGGTGCACCCATCAAATTACCTCATTCCCAGAAGCTGGTATGAAGAACATTCAAAAACTCTGACCTGGGCGCGGTGGGAGAAGCTTACAAAAGATGATCCCGTTAGACTTATCCCGGAGAGCGCATTTATTGACGATTTCAGATATTTTCCTATCCGCGATCAATGGCGTCAAAACTATCATTGGTTTTTCGGAAACCAGTTCATAATTGTCACCGGCCTTTCCGTGCTGACAGCGAAGCTGATTTCTAAGACCTTTGACTGGCCTGCGACAACGAACAAGCTTGCCTTTATCGACAAACTTTTTGCGATGGCAGCCCATAGCATCGAACATCAGCCGGTATCGTCCGACACGCGGATTATGCTGAATCAGAACTTTTCGAAAGACGACATGGACTTTCTTACTGGATACCGATTCAGCGGACTCAACGGCCCAGTAAGAAACCTGACTTCATTGGTAGAACGAATAGAGCAAATCCAGAAGTTGCTTACCAATGATCACCTTACATTGGTTAATCACGCCCCCAGGCAGTTGACCACAATTGACATTGATAAATTGAACGTGGCTAAATCGATATTTTAAGATGAATCCCCACTTAAAGATCGCGTTGATCCAACCGGTGATTGATCCCATCAGTTTCTGGGAAGCCAATCCAGAGCTAGTCAAAGATGAACTGGCATTAAAACATGAACGTCCATACCTGCTGAATGTACATCCGATTTTGGCGGAAGGTGTCTGGCAGGAGATACAACAGGGCTTGCGGCAAGTTCTCAAGGGAGACAATAAGCCGGATATGATACTGATTCCAGAGTTGCATTTGCCTCCCGGAAAAGTCGGAGAATTAAAAAAAATCTGCCGTCGCTACGACGTGCTCGGAATTGCTGGAATCGACTTTCAGCGTAATCCTCATGATTTTAGGAAAATACGAAATCGAGGAATTCTAATTGTGCCTGGAACAATTGGGGATCATAAACAACAACACAATAGAATCACAGCACTTCACTTTGGGAAAACATATTTTTCCCATATGGAGCGTCAAATGTTCAGAAACATCGAAGGGGTAATAGACTGCCTTGAAGACCAGGAGCAAAACATGTACATTTTTGAGACATCCTATTTCGGCAATTTCGGAATCATGATTTGTTCTGACATTTTCGATCTGGAACGTATGATTCTCTATCAGGGGCGAATTCAACATCTCCTTATCATCTCGCTAAACAAGGACCTCAATACTTATTTTGCAATGGCAGAGTCTCTTACCAGGTTATTGTATTGCAACGTTATCATCTGTAATACTGGACAATTTGGGGGCTCCCTTGCGTTTTCGCCCTACGATGATGTGAACGACAGAACTATTTACAAGTACTATGGGCAGAAGATGCTTAACATTCACCAACTGAAGCTCCCGGTTACTTCCCTTGCCGAGGCGCAAGGCTATAATTTTGTAACTGGCGATAAAAAGAAGGATGGCATTAGATTCAAAGCTTCACCGCCAGGATACTTCGATAAATTTCAAGCGATTCTAAAAGCCAAATCTGCCCCATAATACTGCAGGAACAAAATGCCCAGGAATTAACAGAATGCAACACATCGTGTTAGATACTTCAAGTTGTTGGGCGGATAGCGGAGTCAAGGATTTACAAGTTTGCAGTTGTCTGACTCGAATGAACTGACCACGTGGAATTGAATTGTTGAAAATTCAATTCAATGATTTTCACGACGATGTATTCGGCTTAGCGTTGAGTGGACCAAACATCTCTCCATCCCCATATCTGTCACCGATATATGTGACAACATGGAGCGGATTATCAAAGTCATAGCGATCAATATAATCTTCAATGAATCGCGTTCCAGAGACAAACTCCATCCCGGCGGGAGTGCAAAAAAAATCTTCACAGTTTGCTAGCTGAAATTCCGATATTCCTGCTGCACCCAATTCATCAAGAACTACACCAATAGTTTCGAGTAGTTCGACGATGCATATCGACGCAGAATATCAAAAACGCAAATTCAAGGCGCTTGGTGTTATGAACGGATGTTATGAAATGCATGTTTTTACAAAACACTGTCGTATAGAAATTTGTTTTGCATGTCAATTCTGCGCCCTATGGTAGGACTGTTAATCAGGGGGTCCTTGGTTCAAGTCCAAGAGGGGGAGCTGATAATCAGGCAGTTACAGAGATGTAGCTGCCTTTTTTGTTTTTTAGTGTTAAGAAAGGTGTTAAGACAATATCGTTTTTTGAGGTGAGCGAAAGACTCAATAAAAAAGTTTGAATTGATAATGAGGTAGTTATGTTGGGACCCTCCTGATAATCTGTCAGGTGGTCCCGAAAGCAAGGTCTGAAGAATTCGTTTTTTAGAATTATCATGTTCAGTTGGAATGGTGCAACCCGGCAAGGACCGATTAATAAATTTCAGATGGCAAACCAGATAGCCTGTGAAATCTTCTTCGGCAACATGAGTGTACTTTGGAAGCAATAATATCTGCGCTCGGTCGAGCGTCACCGAATTCTTTTGGGGCTTTGACATCGTTCATGCGATATTACAATTAAGCGATACCGTGTTTTCTCGATCCTCTACCCCCTAAAAGTGTCGAGACTTGGTCATGTGTTTGGATTCAACCCTGTGGCAATTTAACTTCCGATCATGAGGCCTCTCATGCATCTGACGCTGTTACTGAGTACGTTCTGTACGTATGCCCAGATTGTACAGCACATGGGCCGCGAAGTGTTTTGTGTGTCTTGAGGGTCACGCCCATGGACAAGTAAAGTCTTACGCAATGGTCCTTATTATTATTTATGCAGAATTTCCGCCAGCCATCAATGGAACGACTGCCCTGAAGGAAGTTTGGACTGAAAGGAACATGAAATAGCCTCATAAATTTTTTAGCAGGCATAACCTTTGTCGTGCCTGCTCAAAATTTAATCAATACTACAGCCAGCGTTTCACTGCTTCGTCCGTATTCGTCGGTAATGTATTAAAAATTATTTTGGACTGCGGTGCATTTGAATGCACGACATTGACGATTTGTTCGAACAAAATAAAATTCGATGCCTGACCTCTGATCCCGTTACCAATCACGACACCATCGTATTTGTTGTTTATCAAATGATCGGCCAGATGGGTCAAATCCGTAGCGCCGGAATCAACCAGAAATAGTTCAGCATTGTATCCAGAGGCCTTTAGTTTATCTAAAGTATCTTTGGTTCCCTTTTCGACCATCTCCTTTGTAATTCCCTTGGGGAGCTCCGGATTGTTGAAATCTATTGTTTCAGGATTGATACCGATAATGAACACTGTTTTCATAATTGTTTTTGGATGTTGTTGATGAATGTTTGGTGATGGGGTCTTTATGTTTGCGTTCGCGAGAGATGCAAACAGACTTGTCGCCATCGATACAAGTAGCAAGCTTTTTACAACTTGTATTGCTGTTTTGGTCTTTCTTGTTGTTTTAATTCTGAAACTCATGATCATTGGTTTTGATGTGCTAAGTAAACGGCATCGATGAACAAAAAGTCCGTTTTACCCGTTGTCTGGTGAAGTATAGTGGTTACCAAATAGTAACAAATGGCCAATTTTAATAAAGACGTAGAGTGTCCGATGACTGCTACACTGCAATACATAGGAGGTCGATGGAAATGCATCATCCTTTTCTTTCTTACTGAGAACACCAGGCGCTTTGGCGAGATCGCCGCCAGGATACCTACCGTCTCCAAAAAGGTTTTAACCGAGCAACTCCGTGAGCTAGAAAGAGATGGTCTGATCCAACGGGATGAATACAAAGAGATCCCACATCGTGTTGAGTATTCTCTTACCGATTTCGGCAAAAGTCTATTTCCTGTACTCGCAGCGATGTCCACGTGGGGAAAAGATCGTGTTACTGAAAGCCGAAACAAATAGTTGTTCTTGATAAATTATTCAAGGCTTAAGAGTGATGTTTCTCCTACGCAGTTCAGGAACTCATTAAATTAAATGATGTTGGCAATGGCAACGCAATTTGTTAAGAGCAACAAGAAAGTTAGTTAGCAGAAAGAAATCCGGTTACTTTTTTTATGTTTGAAATAGTCAAAGCAGTTTCGAAATCGGTTTTGATTTTAAACCTTGGTCAATCCAGTACCTGACTTCTATAAGGTAAATAAGAAACTAATACTGAGGTCGTTGTGAAACGAAAATCACACCGTCCTCCTCTGCCGGTTAGAAACCAAACGCAAACAAAGCCTCGGAATCCTGATGATCGACAAAATAGGCGGGGGTGTGACAAGCACCAATCATACAAAACTTACCGACACCAGAACCAATGTCAAGAATTTTTGTGTCACATGTTTCAGCCAAAAATTCGGAGGCCTGTTTGGCAACCTCTACAGGTGTCCAGTGCCGTTCCGCTAATTTCTTAATCCTACTCGAATAAATTTCATTAAAGGCTTCATCTGGAACATCAATATTTTGTTTTAAAAGAGAAAAAACCATCTGATATTTTTACGCCACAACCAAAAGTCCTTGAACACAATTTCTCTTTAGGAGCCAACTTAAAATTGATGGTTCCGGTTTGTTAAAATTACTGGACTTTGTAACGGTACGAAATAAGAAATGTCAATATCGGCGTTGATATTTGTCACCAATTCCGACTGACTCCTAATTTCCGCTGCTCTTCTGCAAATCTTTTGGCGTCTATTCCATGGTTGCTTACGAAATACTTCGGCCCTCGCCCTGTATCGTCAGCAATGGCAATTCTTTTATTTCGGAGAAGTCAACCCGCCCACGATCTCGATGTAAGATTTTGGAATGTCCATGACATCTGACAGAAATTCAACAGCCGGCACTATCATGATATCGAACTGTAACCTGATTGCCAAGACCGGTTCTATTTTGACGCTCTGTTGAATTCATGGTCTGAGTTTTTTGTTCGCTGCCACGAAGGAATATTCATCTGGTTGAAATACTTTTGGTTACCAGCCGGTAACTAAAATAGCAAGTGAGGCGTGAACAACGTAAAGTAGTACCCAGAGGTTTGGATATACAACTCACCTTTTTGTAAAAACCCGCGGTCCGGAATTCCGGGTTGCGCCGAACTGGAGAAAAAAGCATGTTCCTAAAAGGGGAAGATCCATTTCTAAATGATTGGCGTACAGGCGACACGTTACAGATGCAACTGTCCACATTTTAACAAGTGAGCAAATGAAGTTGATGTTATACCGCTTTCCTCCGCCACCACGTGAAGCCGACAGCACTTACATCAAGAGTGAGTTTGAAATATTGGGTAAACTCAAAATCGAATCCAAGGCCGGGAAAAGACGCGTCTTTATGACACGGCACACTCTGATCTTCGTTATGTCTGGAAAAAAGGTCCTACACACTTCCGAAAAAACTATCGAAGTATCGTCAAACAGCGTATTCCTGCTTCGCAAAGGAATCTATGTGATGGCAGAATATCTAGAGCAGGGAGAAAATTTCGAAGCTGTAATGCTTTTTCTGTCGGATGAGGCATTGATGTCGTTTCAGAGTCCAATCCTTGTCAAGAAAAGACTTGATTTTGAATCAAGTGCTTGCCTGGTCTTTCCCTGCCTGCAGCCAATTCAGGACTTCATTCACCAATTCCACAATTATTTCAAATACCCAGATCTTGTGACGCAGGATATAATCCAACTTAAACAAAAGGAAATATTGTTGTTACTCACCTTAGTAGGGTATGGAAACGAGGTTTCCTGTTTTATTCGGGACGCAATTTCACGAGACTCTCAAAACTTCGATTACATTATCCGGCAACATATACTTCAACCTATTTCCGTCTCGGAACTGGCGCACCTCACAAATCGCAGTCTTTCTTCGTTCAAGACTGAATTCCGCAAACGCTTTGGCCTTCCGCCGAGACGATGGCTAAACATGCAGCGTCTAACACAGGCAAAAGTACTTCTACAAAACACCAACGCATCCGTAAAACTCATTGCAGAAGATTGTGGATTTGAAAGTACTTCATACTTCATTAGAGCATTTAAGGCAAGATTCGGTGTAACACCAGCCAATTCAAAGACTAAAAGTGAAACAATTTGAACCAATTGGACAACTCAAACGTGTTCCATCTTCCGCAACTTTGCAGAAAAATAATATCCTATGAAAATTTTACAAGTTGGGGGGACAGGGACGATCGGAAGACGTGTTGCCGAAGCATTGACAAAAAAACACGAGGTGATCATTGCCGGAAGAAAGAGTGGTAATGTCCACGTTGATATTCAATCAGAGTCATCTATACGGCAAATGTTCGAATCCGTCGGCGAAATCGACGCATGTATATGCACAGCCGGAACCGGTCACTACGGGCCTTTCAACGACATGACGCAGGAATTGATGATGCCCGGAGTTCTTGGAAAGCTAATGGGGCAAATCAATTTGGTTCTCATCGCTAAAAATTACCTGAAGGCTGAGGGTTCATTCACGTTGACGTCTGGAATTGCTGCCGCACATCCTGCAAAAAATGGATCATGTGTATCCATGATCAACGGTGCCGTCAACAGTTTTGTACTGGCCGCCTCGCAGGAGTTAAAAGGGGATAGAAGAATAAACGCTGTCAGTCCGGGACTGGTCGCGGACAGTGAAGAACGCTATGGCCACCTCTTCCCCGGTTACAACCTCGTTCCGATGAATAAAGTGGTGAACGCGTATATTCTGAGTGTTGAAGGAGCAATTAACGGAAAAATATTGAAGGTATATTCTTAAGAAAGAAGGTACAACGGAAGACTTCAATTCCTTAATTGACTGAATACAAAGTCTTTCTTTTTTTGTGTAGCGTGACAATTGAAACATTTCGGACCCGCCAGGGTAAGTATACTTCTATCGGTCATGCTATTCGCATTGAATTCTTCGAAGCCCCAGTGTCCGGTAGAGTCATAATTATTCTGGTCCTTCACCATTACGTCTATAAATTTCCGTTCACCCTCGACGATATCGGAGTTATCCATGTTTTTGCGTTCCAACACATCAAACACTATGATTGAGCCGTCCGGAAAATTACCAGTCCTATATCCTTCGATAGCTTTATCATTTGCGTATATGTGATGTATTCCTCGAAAATGCGTCGCGGGGTTTTCGGTTCCAACGATGCCCGATTTCACATGCGTCCATGTTCGATACCCCTCGGGATAAGGAACGATCGGCGGTTTCTGATCCCGGTTGGCCGCTGTTGCGTTGTGATTAAACACATCGACGTTGAAAATAGTTACCGCGATAAGCAGTACGATGGTTACTTTACACGTTGTGAGCATTTTGATTTAATTGTGTTGAGATAGATTTGTTTTCAAAATAAAAGCCCTATCTAGCCTTCTTGAAGGTCCGCAACTCAGGAAAACGATCAGGGCATATATAAACTACTTCGAGGCACTGCCCGGGTTTGCCAAACCCGGAACGAGGTCGGTGGCGATAACCCCGATCTGAGTTAAGACACCCAGACGGTCACTTTGTAGCCATGATGCAAGAATTTTACCGTCTTTCACCTGGTAAATCGCAATTGCATTGTCTGTAACAATCTTGTTACTTGGAGGTATCCCACGAAACGGCGCGACGTTGGTGCCAGTCCAATGCCATCGAACACTCACCTTGTCATCTTCTGCAACAATATCGTCAACACTCCATTTGATATCCGGGAACCCGCTGATCACGGATTGAACGGCAGCTGCAAACCCTTCTGCTCCTCTTGATCCAACCGGGCCAACAAAGTCGGGCGAAACAATATCTTTCAGGAGTTCGAGTCTTCTGTTGTTCAGAATATTTTCGTAGAGATCCCGGATGACCTCCTTGTTCTTTTGGGTTTGCACTGTAGTCATTTTTTTGTTTTCTATTTGATTGAAGACGAGTTTACTAATGCCCTGTGTATTTGCGAAGAAATTCATAAAAAGTGCGATTCCTATTGTAAGAATAAGCCATTCCATGGAAGACTGGTTATCCGACACATCGGTAATCCCGTAATAACGATAGGCGCTAAATGCAATTGGGATACCGAAGATCACACCTAACGACACCCATTCCATGAAACCATTCATAAGCTGGAATTCACCACCGACTGGGAGCTTTGTAAGGGGCAGCACTAGGAATTTCATCGTGCACGACACAAGAACGCCATAAAACATACCTATCGCATATCGATTGACCTGCATCCATTTGAATTTCGGGAGCAGAATAAAAAAGAATGCAGTGAACACAAGTGAAATGCTGTAGTGACAAATGAGCCCTAGTAGCGCTGTCCAATTTCCACCCGCCATGGATCTTTCAAGTCCGAGGATGGCACCTCCTATAGCATTAAACATCGTGATCGGGAATATTCCTGTATCCACCTGTCTTGAGATAATTGCGGAGAGGATATCTGTTGTTCCGACGAAAAAGCCGGTTAAAAAAATTACCTTGATTACGCGATTCATTGCAGTTTCATTTTTTAGATTTCAGGATCCGCGTTGGTAGCGGCCCCGGAATCACAAAACTGCAAATCACCTAGATTAGAGGATTGTAAAAAATCACTATTTTATCTTACCAGATGCGCCCGGACTTGAAGAAATCTCCAGGTGTCATGCTCGTCAGGCGCTTGAAGTCCCTTATGAAATGCGACTGATCAAAATATCCCAATTCATAGGCTATGTCGCCGAGGTGGCTGACGTCGGGATACAGCCGAATGCAGTGCCGAAGCCTTACGATTGCGGCCAGGTGTTTTGGTGTGGTGCCGGTTATCCTTCTGAATTTCTTTTCAAATGGATCCAGGCTCGTATTCAAGGCATCTGCTAGGTGCCTGATGTTGATGACTCCGTGAGAATTTTTAATTTTTTGAACCGCCAAACTTATACCGGGATCTGTCTTCTCTTTTAACAACTTCACAAGCAGGAACTGCTCGACGATCTTAACACGCTGTACATCCGACATCGTCTCCTTTAACTTGTTTTCAATTTCATCGACGGCCGATCGCCAGAGCAAATTTTCGAGAGATGTACTCGTGGCAAACAACTCATTCAAGGGTCGTTGAAAAAATGCGGCTGCTCCAACTTCAGTAAACATTACAACAAGTGTCTTCACCCCTTTGGCATACCGGATGCTCCGCATGGATTCGGATATACCCGAAACGACAGCAAAAGGGTTCGACAATGATGAGCCATTGATCACAATGGTCGGCAAATTGAACCGGAAGACCATTACTATAGAAGTATCCGGCAGTATCCTGTTCACTTCTTCTTTCTCGCTTTCAATAATTCGAAATTCCCTCACGAATGGTCGAAGCAGGGGAACGGGTATATGCGACTGGATCATCTTAAAGATAATTGTGCGGTGTCATTCAGTTCTCCCGATTGCGTCACAGGAGATTTAAAAAAGTCTAACAAAAACAAGGGATGTCTATCTCCCTATGAACGTATCGGTGATGCAGGGGTTTCACACGTTCACCGCGATACACCCGTAAAGACCGTCGAACTTCAGGAGGCTATTTGGAGACTTCAGGATCACAATCGGTGAGTTCGTACACGTTGTCGCCGCAACCCAGCTTGTTCTCTGTTAACGTTGCGAACATACTAAATCTATGCGACTCATCTTCAAACTCCTTGTGCTATTACCATTTACAGGCGCGGGGCAATCTCTCACCGGAAAAGTTGTAGAAAAGAGCTCTGGTGAAGCCTTGCCATTTGCGAACGTCCTCATTAAAGGAACGGGTATCGGTGTCACCACCAATTCAGATGGCTTCTTCAACCTGCCGAATATTCCATCTTTCGGCGACTCCATAGTTATCAGCTATGTCGGATATCAAACAAGCACCTTTCCAGTGTCGCCCAAGGGAAAACAACAACTTACAATTTTTCCGCTGGAGCCGATAACATCCGAATTAAATGAGGTGGTCATCAGTGCCGAAACCTATAAGATGCTCAACACTACCAGTGGGATAAGTACTGCAACACTATCGACAGCACAGCTCGCTAATTTACCAAGTATAGGAGAGACGGATATTTTTCGTTCCCTTCAACTTCTGCCCGGCGTGAGCGGAACCAACGAAAGCTCATCCGGATTGTATATACGCGGAAGCACGCCCGATAAGAACCTGGTATTGTTGGACGGGATGACCGTATACAAAGTCGATCATTTCTTCGGGTTCTTCAGTGCATTCAATACCAACGCCATCAAGGACGTTCAACTCCATAAAGGTGCCTTTCCGGCAAAATACGGAGGCAGAACCTCTGGCGTTATCGATCTGACCGGGAAGACAGGCAGTTTCGAGAAATTGAAAGGAAGCGTCGATCTCAATCTTCTAAGCATCAACGCGAGCGCAGAGGTACCAATCTCTAACAAGTTGTCGCTTCTGGTAGCAGGACGCCGCTCGTACACAGATGTCATGGAAAGCGGGCTCTTTAACAAGATCAAGAATACCGTCATCGGCACGGATAATCTGCAACAACTGGTCAATTCCAATGTAAACACCGTAGAACCCACGTTTTACTTCTACGACTGGAATTCAAAATTATCATACAGACCATCGCAAAAGGATCTCGTCACCCTGAGCGTATATAATGGCAAGGACTATCTCGATGAATCCCGGAGTGTAGAGCGATTGATCACATCCAGTGGTGCGAACCCTGCTAACCGCCTTTTTGTCGCTGATCTCTCGGAGAAAACCGGTTGGGGCAACACCGGGTTCTCGGGGAAATGGAGCCGGCAATGGGGCCCCAAGCTATATACGAACACGCTCGTTGCTGCTTCCGAATATTTCAGCAACTACAATCGAAACTCATTGGTCACTGCGTCCCTGCCAGATCAGGATTCCGTGACATCTTCTGTGGAGCAGCGACAATCGGAAGTCAATGGTGTTCATGAATATTCTGCGAGGGTCAATCTTGAATGGCAGGTATCTGATGAGCACAACATCGAAGGTGGCGCAGCTTTCTCTCGGACAAAGGTTCATTATCAAAATACCAGGGAGGACTCCACTATTCTCGGCAGCGATCAAACGGGTGATAACCTGGCGCTTTACATTTCCGACACCTGGTCACCTTTACCGGGGACCAGTCTGCGGGCCGGGCTGCGGTGGACAAATTATAACCTCGCTCATAAAAATTTCCTGGAACCGCGCGTGCAGTTCACTTACGAGGTTGAAGCGCACACGAAGCTGAAGTTTGCTTATGGCCGCCACTACCAGTGGGCAAATCGCATTATTAACGAGAATATCACACAGGGTGCACGGGACTTCTGGTTGCTGGCCGACAACGACCTTGTTGACGTGAGTAGCTCGGATCAATACATCGTCGGGATCACCCGGGAAGTCGGACAATGGGTCTTCGACATCGAGGGATATTATAAAACCATGACCGGCTTGTCGGAGTTTTCAATGCGTTTTCGTCGCGACAATACATTCGACAAAAACGAGCTCTTCTTCACTGGCGCCGGCGTCGCCAAGGGTATTGAATTCCTTATTCAAAAGAAACAGGGTGACTACACGGGATGGGTAACATACACTCTCGGAAAAGTCAGGAACACATTCCCAGGACTCAACAATGGAGAAGAGTTTCCTGCATTGCAGGATCAGCTTCATGAGTTTAAAATGGTTCACTGCTATGCGATTGGCAAATGGAATCTCTCTGCTACTTTTATCTTCGGTTCGGGCAAACCATTTACCGAGCCAGAGGGGCAATATTCTATTAGGCTTCTGGACGGCCGGACATTCAGCTATATCGGTGTGGGTGCAAAAAATGGTTCACGCCTCCCGCCTTATCACCGAATGGATGTTTCGGCAAATTATGGCTTTCAACTAGGTAAAGCGAAGGCCGTTCTGGGTCTCTCCATTTTCAATCTATACAATCACACCAATATTTGGTACAAGCAATACGATTTCGGACAGGATCCCGTGCTGATCACTAACGTCACCTATATGGGTCTTACACCGAATATTTCCTTTGGGCTCGATTTCTAAAATTCTATTTGGCAAATAAAAAATATGAAGCAAATATCAATCTGTACGTTCGTCGCTTTAGCCATAAGTCTGGCCACCTGCTCAAAAGAATACGAGCCACACCCCCAACGACTTGTTGTCGAGGCATTTCTCTTTACGGGACTTCCGTCGACAGATATCTCCGTCAAACAAATGAAATCAATTGAAGGCGATGGAGCAGAACAGTTTTTGCCTGGCGCCAACGTCACGCTAACCCGGGCAACAAACGTCTTTCCCCTCACGTTCAACCCGTCCACGTCACGATATGAGTATGAAGGAGGTGCTCCATTGTCGGTATCGAGCGGCGATACTTTTAAGATCCAGGTCACGCTGGGAGAACAGTCGGCCAATGCGGTCACGATAGTTCCGCAAGCACCGACAGGTATTCAAATCAGCAGCAGCACAATCAGGATTCCACAGATCAACTACGACTTCAGCCTTGCCGACCAGGTACGGGACCTGTTTGAAACTGCCCGGCTTGGATTGACCTGGGATAACCCCGACAATGGAATCTATTTCGTTGTTATTGAAAGCAGGGCAACTTCAATTGACCCGATACTTCCCTCACAGCTACCGCAACAGCTTAAAGACCTGCTGTCAACTTTTCGATTCATTTCCAGTCCTACCAACATACCAACGTTTGAAATCGTTGGTGTTGCACTCGAAACGTATGGACGCCATGTCGCAAAAGTTTACAGGGTGAATCCAGAGTATGACGCCCTGTTTAATAATCCACCGCAAGATTCACGCGACCTCAACGAGCCGCCGACCAATATTACAAATGGCGTCGGCATCTTCTCGGCATTCGCGAGTGACAGCGTCTTCTTTGAAGTTACCCGGTGAACGAAACTGATCATGCGGTTGGACTCAGGATCGGCAGTCGCAATAATTAACGTCAACCATTAAATGAGACAATTTCTCTCCCTGGGTGTGTTCAAAGCACGCGCAATTTACCTGCTCAAGACTACATTCATGATACTTCTTTGCGCATGTAGTCACGCGAATCATCCTGCAGTCTATCGATACTGGAATTCGGCCCATGCCGATGCGCGGAATACCGACTATTCCCAGGTTGGTGGTGCAACCGACATCACACTTGCCTGGCAACGCGATCTCGGCCATACCATTAACCTTGGACCAACAACAGATCAACAGGGACGAGTATTTGTTACGACAAGTGGTAATGGGTGCCATCTATATGCACTCGACCCCCGGACCGGTGAGACTATCTGGTGTTCCGACAAGGTCAACGAGTTCGCTGTTGCCTCTTCACCATTGACAGATACAAACGGACATGTATTCGTTGGCGACAACAAGGCTATGTATGCCTTCGGGCCCGGTGGCGATGTGTTATGGAGCAGGCAAATCGATGGTTTCCCTCTTTCTGCCAAGTTCACGCCGGCGGGACACCTGATCTTTATCACGCATGTCGGTATCCTGTATATCCTGGATTCCCGCACAGGCGAGCCGATCCTTAAACCACTTCAACTTGGAACGATGGATACTGACAAGGCGAAGTCCGATCCAAGGGCGTGCTTGAAGGGAACAAAAGAGTGTCCGTGTGCCAACACACCAGCTATCGATCCGGTCTCCGGCAGGTTCTTTTTCACCTATTGGGAGCCCGGAAGACCGAGGACATCCCTGATGGCAATGCGTTACATAGACTATCCCGAACCGTCAATCATTCATTTATGGAGAAATGATTCTCTTCCCGGCGGAAGTGCATCGAGTCCCGATCTCTCATTCGACGGCGATCGTGTTTATGTAAACGACAATAATGGAGCATTGCACGCCATCAATGCATCAACGGGCAGAAGCATCTGGCAATACAACGTCGGCTACTCCACAGGCGGAAGCCAGTCCACATCGCCGGAACGAATAATACTTCCAGCCGGCGGTTCACTCGTTCCCCTTATATGTTTAAGAGATACCGGCAACCAGCCCGTATTGCTCTGGCAAAACGATTCGATGCTGAATCGGGGTATCCCGACACAGGCTGTTGGTGGACTTGTTTACGCCACGGTTGCCAACCTGGGTAAGGGCCGTTTTCACAATCGTTTATGCGTGCTCGATGTAACTACGGGAAGTCCATATGATTGTGAGGATCTGCCCGGTATTACCCTTTTCACTGTTGGCACATCCATCGGGCCGGAGGGTAATATTTACACTTCATCATTCAATGGAAAGGTGTTCGCGTTCAAGCTTGCCTGTGGATCGGACCGGCATGTTAATAGACCCAAGCGTCGAAGGCAATGATACTGTCTTTAAGAGAAATGCATCCTGGTGCAGACGGCTTATTAAGACGTGCTGCCCTATTGACTATAACAATATTCGTTTCACTTGAAGTGCTGAGCCAGTCAACGACTGATCGCTTGCTTCTTCAGGATGGGCTCCTGGTATATCCGGTGAATGACTTCTGCAAAAAAGGGTTGTTTGACGATCGGATCTTGGCATCGCCGGTATCGACTGATGATGTAGACGCCGATTTCTCGAATCTTTGCGATCTTGAATGGCTCGACCGGTTTGCGGGAAATGCAAAAGGGATCTTGATTGGTGAAACGCATCATCTCAAATTTCTCAACCAGATTAAAACGAGGATCATCTTCTATTTGGCCAGGTATCATGGATTCACCACAGTATTGGTTGAAGATTATTTTTCAATGACGCCATATATCCAACATTTTATCGGGATAGCAGACGATACGAAGGCACAGCACTTTTTTTATGAAAATCTCGATGATTTTATATCAACCAGGGAGGATTCGATATTTTACCAACATATCAGGCGATGGAATAAATATCATCCTCAAAATCGGATCAATTTGGGTTTTTACGACGTCGGAAGCGACTACGATGCAACGTGGGAGAAGGTTATTGCACCCTTCATGGAGAAGGCAGGCATTCCAATGCCTGCCTATACAATAACAGCGACGGAGCTCCTCTCAATAATACCAGAGCTGGTGGCTATCCTCTCAAGCCGGATTCCCGTGTCAGTAACCCTCTCGTGCGGTGTTTCGCTGGACTCACAGTTCATACTCGATACACTGAAAGACATGGAGAGCGCGATACGCAGCGTTTTATTCGACAAATTGGTCTATCGCCAGTTGGGTATTGTGGATAACCTTACGGGCGTTGAACGTTTAGGGAACCTCACCGTCGACTCAAAATTTGTTCTTTATGGCGGCTCTTACCACATGAATAAATCCCCGATGTATCCGGCGGACTACTCTTTTCTGCGTGAAGCAGGGTTTCTCAACAATAAGTGGCCGAATACTCTTGGAAAGATCAGATCCGTCCTCCTGTCCCCTGGTGCCTTAACTGTTGATCGTGATCTCCTGGAATTCGATCCCGCCGCCGTATGCGCCCCAATTTCACCTATATATACCGATTGGTTCGTGCGAACTAAGGCCGCCTGGCGCAGCGGGATCATTCATCGGGACGACCTGTGTTTTGTCAATGGCTATCCCACCATTTACGAAAAGGAAATGACGCTTTATGGTATTCGTCACCGCCTGGATGCATATTATGTCGAAAATCCCGACTGGAGAGGATTAGAGACCATTGCACTGACTGATATTGAGAGCCTGGAAATAGAGAAAGCAAAACTCGAGTTTGAAGGCTTTGACGCCGTTATTTTCATCACAACGTCCCCGGCGACATATCC
Source organism: uncultured Ohtaekwangia sp. (assembly GCA_964490505.1). Taxonomy (GTDB): domain Bacteria; phylum Bacteroidota; class Bacteroidia; order Cytophagales; family Cyclobacteriaceae; genus ELB16-189. Next base: position 425,876 of record CAZBCP010000014.1, read on the forward strand.
CAGGAACTACACCCACCGTAACCAACCCCGGAGGTAAGAGCAACAGAATGATTATTTCGGTCATCGAAAAAGACAATTGGCCACCGTCTTTGGCAGCTTCACTCGACTTCTACACCCGAAGAGGACCTGCAAACACGTACTTTATAAAAAAAATAAAAATGAAAAAAGTAATTATCACTATGGCGTTCGCGATGGTTTTCATCGGCGGGTTCGCACAAACAAAAATGACAGAGCAGGAAAAACAGGAAGCGATCGCACGATACCAGGCCTACATGGAGAAGCTGAACCTTACCGAAGAGCAGAAACCACTAGTTGAAGAAGCGAACATGAAATACTTTGAAGGGCTGTCAACGCTCAAAAAATCAGGCGCGAGTCGACTCGAAAAATATAAGACGTTCAAATCCCTCAGTTCAACACGCGATGACGAAATGAAGAAAATACTAACCCCAGACCAATACAAGATTTACAAGGAAAATCAAGCCGAACAACGAGAGCAATTCAAAGAACAGCGAAGGAAAAACTAGCAAGTCGGAAGTACCGTTTAATTCAAAATGACAGGAAAATCCACAATACATCTGTTCTTTAGACAACAATCAAAATCACTTGAGAATTCCACGATATCACATTCCCAACCAGGACACGGAGGGAAGTATGAGTAACCGGCATAAAATAGTATTTGCTGCATCTTTTGTCCTCGCCATCTTCTTTAGCGTGCCGTGGATTGCGTTGATAGAGCAGCTGCATCTCGCAGGATCCAATATTTATAATCTTCCGCTCGGATCGCGAGTAACCTTCCTCTTCTTTACAGTCCTGTTTTCGTCGATCACCTTTTTTTACGCAAATCTCTTTTTAAGAAAGCGACTTAGACCTCGAAAGGCGATCCTGAAGAAACTTGTCGTTACACTCGCCAACGTGCTGCTGATACTCATCATGAGTTCAATAATGATAGTGATTGCATATTGCGTCTTTGGCATCAGTGCACCTGCCGCGTACTTCACATTCTATATTTTTAGAAATTTCAGCATCGCAATAATTGTCATCCTTATTGTTTATGTGATTGACCTGATCGATAAACTTCGAAAAGAAAAAATAGATAGCCTGATACTGCAGAACAGGAATACTGAAATGGAGCTGGTAGTGCTTCGAAACCAGGTAGACCCTCATTTCCTGTTCAACACGCTTGCGACACTAAGCAGCCTCGCACATGGAAATAATAAGGAAACAATTCCATTCATCGATCATCTTGCTGATTCACTTCGATACATGCTCGAGAAGCGAGAAAGAATGGTTGCCACAGTTGAGGAGGAACTGCATTTTCTTGAATCCTACCTGTTCATGATGAAGCGGCGATTCGGCGACGGAATACATATTGACATTCGAATAGATAATGCCCACCAGAGGCAGACCATTCCCCAGTTTGCACTGCAAATAGCGATCGAGAATGCAATCAAGCATAATGTTGTTTCCTCCAAACACGTATTGAACATTAGCCTGGCCTCCTACCCTGATCATATCGTTGTTATTAACAGCGTCCGGCGAAAAAGCATCTCTGGCGGTTATGGAATTGGTTTGGATAACCTGGCGCAAAGGTACTGGCTGCTGGGTCAAAAAAAGATCCGGATAAATCATACCGACGATAGTTTTACATTGACATTACCACTATTGTGAAGGAATTAAGACTCATTATAGTCGAGGACGAGTCCGGGGCAGCCGATCAGCTCGGAATATTGTTGCGCAGCTTGCCGGAAAAAGTCGAAATACTCGCTATTCTCTCGGGTGTCGAGGAAACTGTTGCTTGGCTCCGTACCAATCCGCGGCCAGACCTGGGCATTTTTGACATCCAACTCGAGGACGGGTTGTCATTGGATATTTTCAAAAGACACCAGGTCACCTTTCCCGTGATATTCGCAACGGCCTACGACCAATACGCGATCGATGCATTCAAGGTTAACAGTATCGATTATCTTCTCAAGCCAATAAAAGAGCGCGACCTCCGTTTTAGCCTCAACAAATATTATGAGATTTCGAAGCCTTCAATGGATTTTGATTCTATCACAAGCATACTCGATTCGATCAATCTGAATCAGAAAGTAGTGACACTTCTCGTCCACGTTAAAGAACGGCTGATACCTATACAAGACCGCGAATTTGCCTACTTCTTCCTCGACAACGGAACATTATGGGGATGCACCCGGAACAACCGGACATTACCGATCCACCAAACTATCGACGACCTGGCTGCCAGCCTGAACCGCAACGTTTTTTTTCAAGTCAACAGGCAGGCGATTGTAAACAGAGTGGCTATCCAGGAAATTGAATTTTATTTCAATGGCCGCCTGCTTCTGAAACTGTCGCCTCCTTCCAAATCACCGATACTTATCAGCAAAGCCAGAGTTCCTTCTTTTAAAGAATGGCTCGGATCAGGTTCGACCTGACCCGGTCCTCTTTCACTGGCGCAAATTCTCCAGTCTTCGCCAATCCATAAGCGGCTTCCGGATGGCTGATAAGTATATCCAGGTGATGAAGAGTACCTGGAGGGGAATTCGGAACCACAAATAGGCAGGGCCCGGTCCATCCATTAGCCCGGTCTGATAATTAAACCCTTCCAACGCTGCTTTAATATTAGCAGGCAACACAGCTATAAAGAACAATACCAGACACCAACCTGTGGCAACCGAAAGGCGACGAACCAAAAGAGTTGTTGCAAAAGTCAGTTCCAGGATACCGGTAAGGATAACAAGTGCAAATTTCGCCGGAAACACGTCTGGGATCATTGCCGCCATGTGCTCAGTAAAAAGCACATGGCCAAGAGCGGTAAAGATCAGCATAGTTGCCATCGAAATACGACCCGCCAGGCGGTAGTCGTAGCGATCCATCAGGGCTCGAATGCAAGTGAGCGCAACAATGAAACTAATAATCAATACAACCAACGCATTCATAAAGGCAGACTTAATGCATTTCCTTCTTGCTCATGTGGACGCTATCTGGCAACTGTTTCAAGTTCACTTGCCCATATCGATCGATTGTACCCATGTTGCCAGGGCAACTCCTATCTCAACAGGAGAATCTTCCTGCAAGTGATGATGACCCTTTACCGAGATCTTAACCTGCGTTGGAAAATGTCCACAAACATCACGCATCGCCGGAGACATCGTTCCCGGAACACTTTCGATGAATAATTTAGGGACCCTGCTACTGGACACCCAACTCATATTTTCTCGTACGATATCCGCAACGTCTTCGGGTTTTCCATCGAACGGAAGCTGGCGAGCCCACGAGAGCATCACCCTTCTGCTCTCGCCAGCTGTAAGAAATGGTTTACGATAGTTATCCATTTCTTCCGGCGTCAGCTTGCGCAAAATTGTATTGGGTAGATTGATCTCGATAAAAGAATTTTGCTCGAGGACCATTTCCTCGCCGGCTTGAGTGCGTAGTGCTCTGAATATATTCTGTGCTGCTTCTGGCATATCCTTGAAACTCATCGGACCAAGGATTGCCTCCATATATGCGATGCCCTTTACTGCTCCAGGATGGCGACGAGCCCAATCGAACGCCAACGCTGCACCCCAATCATGAGCTACGAAGATTACGTCGTTGCGGACCTCCATCTGCTCCAGGAATGCGTCCAGATAATTCGCATGCTCCTTAAACGAATACGAACTTGCGTTCGTATTCGGTAACTTATCCGAATCACCCATACCGATCAAATCGGGCGCGATGCATCTGCCAAGTTTTTCTGTAAAAGGCACAATGTTCCTCCATATAAATGAAGATGTAGGATTTCCGTGCAGGAAAACAATCGGTTGACCCTGTCCAATTTCCACGTAGGCCAACTTTTGACCGTTAATGGTCCGAACCTTCTTTAGATCGCTCCAGGAGGTAGGTGTCACTATGTTACTCATTGTCGTGCCCGAGGAGGTCAGTGGCTGCCCGAACACATCTTCATTCATTCTCATAAGGGTCGCTAATGTTAAAATGATAATCTGTAGTCGCATAATATTTTTTAATCAAAATAAACTATCATGAGGCGCTGGCGAATTGTACAAATTCATTTAAATGAAAAAGTGGGAGCACCTATCACCTTCTCTCACTGCTAGCAGCTACCCAACACACTGCTCATCATCCTGGCGCTCCCTACTACCTCACATTTCAACTCAAATACTTACAGGAATTATTATTCTGTGCCATTGCTCTTGAAGAAGTCAAAAAGAAGTGTATTGGCATCGAGGGCGGTTGAGGGCTCGTCCGACCAATAGCCTGGCTTGCCACCACCCGGCCAAGCGTGCCCCCCATCGTCGGTCAGATAACGTTGTATAGATGCTCCATCCTCACAACTTCTCCACTCTTTCAGTTCATAATGATCATATTTTGTAGTAACCGTTTCATCGTCGCATTTGTCCGCGTTAGCCCAAGTCATTAGAATTGAGTCTACAGGGGGATAGTAATAATCCGCTAATCCAATGCCACCCTGGAAAGGGATCTTGGTATCCAGTATTGAATGAATGTGGAGAATCGGCATCGACTTTTGAGGATTACAGGAAGTCATCATTGTACAACTCACTACACCGATCGCGGCGATTCTGTCTGGCATTTCGCAAGCCAGGCGATAGGCCATCATTCCCCCGTTGGAAATTCCAGTTGCGTAAACGCGTTCCGCATCCACTCTGTAAGTTTGCGAGAGATTGTCAAGCATCTGGCGCAGGAAGCCAACATCGTCTATGTTACTCTCCATAGCATATTGACAACATTCTCCAGCATTCCACGTTCGCAGTCCCAGTACGCCGGTACCGCGTACCCCCTCCGGATACACACTAATAAATTTTTCGGTATCCGCTGTTTCTGTCATTCCATAGTCCCTGTCAAATTGTGCTGCCGATCCACCAGCACCATGCATGCCTATGACAACCGGGAATTTCGAAGTGTCAGATTCATAGTAAGTTGAAGGAAGGTTCACAAGAAAAGTCCGCGTAATTCCATCATGGATTAGGTATAGGCTGTAGCGATAAACCAACTCGGGGCTAACAGACGCATCGTCCGAACACTTCCCTAACAAGAGTACAGCAGTCAACGTCAATAGAAAGGTTGTTGTCTTTTTCATTTTGATTGTTTTTACAAACATGACCGGAAGTTCAACCTTTTGCTATTCAAACCGACCTGAATTGACTACATCAATCGATGGAACGTCAAAAAGGAATAATGAAATTATCGCTTAAACATTGCGTGCACGCCATTTGAAATAAATATTACCGCTGGTGTTCATTCAAATAGCGCTATTTTTATCACCGGATAAGGGCCTCAGATATTAGTTGCGTATCCATGTACTCCGTTAATTCAAATAACATTCCATCCACAAATTTGCAGACGTAGCAGTAGGTGTTGGCGTACGGTTTGCCCGTTGTCGTGATCGCATTGCCTTTACACTCCACAACCACAAAATCATTCTCGGCGATAAACCGATGAGCCTTGCTAGTGTATTGTGTAGCAAATTGATCAAACAATGGCTTCATTAGCTGCGTAAGCACAGCTTCCTTGCCAACGTATGTTCCAGACCACGCGTTGTTTCCAATCAAGATCCAAGTAACGTCGTCTGCCATTATCTCGCGGAAGGGCAAGCGGTTTCCCTTTGCAAGCTCGTCCATGACATACTTCATTCGCTTCTTGTTCTCAGCAGGAGTCATCAAACTTGACGTATTCATTATCAGTTTAATTAGTTTTGAAAATATTTCTCAGACTCACGATTGTTACGTTTCGTAGACGAAGTGATCTTTCATAAATTGATTCAAAGTCACGAAACAACGCGTTAAGCGTCGAAAGCAAGTTTCAATTTGTACCGGTATCTTTTCTCATCAATTTTCTGTTGAAGCATAAGCACCTCCCGTGTTTTTTTACTTATCCAATAAACCTCGGTGCCACCATTGGGAGAATTGCGTTCCATGAGCCAACATCGAATCTTGATATTATCATAGGTGACAAGGCTCACCTCCCTAGTCACCTTGTAATAAACCTGTCTTACTGGGCTGAAGCCGGGATCGTAAAATGGGATCGAGAATACTCTTCCCACCTTAAAGGGAAGTGCTGAAAATACTTCAAGATCCGTATGCCAATTGAGAAAGTATCGGTCGGATGACTTCACAAATCCGTCCCACACCTTTTTCGCCGTTGCGGTAGTATCGAGACTCGTTAACGTATCTCCATTCAGCACGACAATTTTACTCTTAAAGTCAAAAAATACTTTCGACGTCCTGCCACCTCTTCCCTGCCAAACGTCATGGCTCAAAGTCCTCAGGCTTTTCGCCTCGAATTGTGAGACCGAAGTATGAAAGACAGTGTCCTTGTCTTGCCATGACTGACTAATAATTATCTTGCCATTTCCATCCTCGTTGGTCCTGGCGACAGACCTGGTCCAGAATTGGACCGAACTCCTTTTGGATCCAAGATCAGATATGAAGTACACAAGATATCGATTCGTGCCTTCCTTCAAGTAATCGATATGTAAGGATTTGACATTTATCGCTATTGTATCTTCCTCTTGAGCATAGAGGTGATTCGCCAGGGTTAAAAATGTTAGAGACAAAATGAAATGATTAATGTAAATTCGATTATTCATAACGAATACAAAATAAATACCAATAATTGTTCAGGGTTCGAATTAAAATTTGCATATGGAGCGCACCCGCACCTATAATACAATAGGAATTATCTAATAACCTCGCTTATAAAAATAAGCGGAAGGGCATTCGTGTAGTTCGGAATGTCGTCCCTGATGGCGTTCCGTTTGGGCCCAACTGCTGCCTGATAATCACTGAGACTCTTTACGTAGAGTATTCCAACGGCCATATAAGGCAACGGCTGGTTCTGCATCCCATTTGCAAGACCCTTCTCGATCGTATATTTCACCAAGTTCGATCCGAGAAATCCGGCCACCATCGGCATATGCTTCTTCTCATAGTACTCCATGTCGAAAGTCTTACCTTCCGAGAACGGATACATAATGGACACTTTGATCAGTCCTTGTTCCACAGCGGTGGGCTCTGGACTTTTTGTACGGCGAGAATTATTTTCTTGACTAAATGCCACAAAACATACCATTAGCAGAACGAACGATAGAATGATTTTCGATTTCATAACTTGATTTTTATAATTAAGTTTTAAGGGATCTTGCAGGTCGGTATTGAATTACAAAATTCGGACGCGCGTCACTAAAAGAATTGTAAAAATTCACTTACCTGTAACGTTTGTGATTCTGGACGTAATCCCCTGAAAGTTTGTGACCAGGGACCACGCGATATCCTTTCTCGGTGAGCCTCATGGCAGCAACAAAACCGCCGAAGCCAGAGCCGATCACGATATAATCGATTTGTTCGGCAGGCATGTGAGGCCATGTATGCTACCGAAACTTCTTAAAATTCTCTACCTACTCAAAATCCCGGTATGAACTTCATCCTTCCCTCTGGGGATACCCGTGTTCATCCAGCAAAAGATCAGACCCACTTCCCAGACGCGTTACCCGGATTGGAAACAATCTTACCCGAATAATCAACTCCGTTCACATTCTTCGACCCGAAACCAACAACCCAATCTCCAGGTTTTGCCGAAAGTCGAATTTTAGGTTTACATATCGCAAGCGTGCAAATGCCAATGAATGGGTTCGGTGCCGCGCGCGATCGACTTTAACTGTGTAGGTATATAGAGTCAACTTATCCTGTCGTATGATTCATTGTAAAACTGCGAGGCGAGAATGACATTCTTTGTGACATAGTATTTTAGTGTTAACAGAAGGTGTTAAGAAATGCAGGGTTTTGCAAAAGGTGTTAAGCAAATATTCGTTTCTGGGCTGATTTCGCAGTTTTTCCAAAGACTGTTAATCAGGGGATCCTTGGTTCAAGTCCAAGAGGGGGAGCCAGATAATCAGCCAGTTACAAATCGTTTGTGACTGGCTTTTTTATTCCAGCGTGCTTTCAGCGTGCTTAATATTCTAGATCGAATTTTTGAGGGGCAAATTGAGAATCAAATCTCGTTAAACACTGACAATGGCATGTCGCTGGAAGGTTAACGAACACGTCCCTATAAGTTAGCTTTGTCGTGCAATCTTAGCTTCCGGCCGGCCACAGAATCTTAAGAAATCGCATTTTGCACATCTGTCAGGTGTATGTTGAGATGGCCCTTCGTAAAAATCTCGATCTTTGATTTTCTTGGCCGTATTAATTACATTCTCACGAGTTGTAGCTAACTCTTGGTCATTAAGTTCAATGACTTTTTCTTCTTGACCGGGAGTCCTTTCACCGATGTAGCGAATTATGCCGCGATCAGGTTCAAATTCTAATTCATGCTTCGCAGCTAAACCGTAAATTCCAACCTGCTGACGCATTATTTCCGTTGATAAGCCAGAAGCGGATTGGTCGGAATTCTCACCTGATTTGAAATCGATAATCGTAATGCGAGGGGGATTATCAAGTCGCACAAGATCAATAGAACCAGAGATGAGTAGGTTCTCTTCCGGGATAAGTGTTTCAAAATCTTTCTCTGGCAGAAATTCTAATGTGTTTAATTCCTCGCTGTAATTGCGAATGTATTGTGCAATGCCGATCTGTGCGGTTCTTCGCATATTTTCTAACGGATCGCCCGTTGTATAGCGTAAGTAGAACTTGCCACTTTGTGATAATTCTGTGGTCTTTTGAAGCAACAGTGCTTCATTAGCCGCAAGCGCACCCCAGACGGCAGGATTCGTATTTACTTCACGTAAAAGGTTATGCAATGCGCGACCATAACCGAAGGCTTGGTCAATGCTGGGAGTGAACCCGAGAACTTTCCTTAAATAATAATCATGCGGACACTCAGTGTAGTAATGAAGATCAGTAAAGCTGGTTACCAGTCGTTCTTCTTTCTTGGTCGCTGTTTGACTAAGAGAGATTGATTGAACAAAATCATGATGCGGAATATCAACTCGCCCCCCAGCATTCTGTACCATCGTCACCAAAGGATCATAGAATTGACGGTTATTGCCTCCTGACTTTGATATGAACAAGTACCTTTCAGCGCGTGTTAAGGCGACATACATCAAGCGTCGCTCACCGTCGTAATTCGCATTATCAGCCAAGCGCGATGGATTTACTGTTTGTAAAATATCGCCATCAAGAAAAAGACTTGGTGCAACTCTTGCCTTGTTGCCGGGGAACCGTCTTGCCTTCACATCCGCAAGAAAAACGACCGGAAATTCCAATCCTTTTGCGCCATGTATTGTAGAGATTGTGACCGCATTCGGCATTGTGAGGATTGAGGCATCGTCAGCCTTAGCCATCCTAATTCCCGCTACAGAAATGGCAATGATTTGATATTTAAAATCATCTGCTGTAGTCCATCCAGGTGTCTCTATTCCCTTGATCAGCTTACTGAATTGCCCCACATGAAAAAGAATAGATTCGTGAGTTGCCGTCCCGTCGTCGATCTCTGACAAGTCAGACTCTTCAATAAACCAATGCAAAATTTCTTGTGGAAAAATTCGCCGAGGCCGCCCGCTGGCACGCATATACTTTACGGCGTCCTTACTCTTGAATCTTGAGAACTGACTAGCAAATGGATTCGGCGTATCTTCATAAAGTCGATGACTTAAAGCTTTTGCCAGTAAAATCAGCCTGTCCGACGTGCCCGCCTGAAGAACACCACGGTTAATCAAATCTGTGCCGGCTGCCTGAATAACGTTTTCAGGTGTAAATGTATTTATATTAAGATGTAGATCGAGCAGACCAATCAAATCACGTCCCATAAACTGGTCTAGCTTCGTTGTTAAAGCCAAACACGCAAAAAACAAAAGAATTTCGCTCTGCGAAAACAAATCCGGTCCCGCCTTTACAATGAAGGGGATGTCATGACTACGCAACGAATTCATGTAGGTACGAACATCAGTCGATGAGCGCAAGAGAATGGCTATATCCTTTAACCCAATTCCTCTCGTAGCAGCTTTATCATTATGATTAGCGCCTGTGTTAGCTGGCAAGTTTACCATTGAATTGATCGTGTCCGCAATTCTGTCAGCTTCCGCCACGGTGTTAGCAAAATTGCTTATAGATACGTGACTCTCCGCATAATCTATCCGGTCAGTATTTCCATGAGCCATTTGTGGATTAGGCAATGATCCAAGTTGCTGAATTGTTTGCGACCAAGCATTCGCTACATTAATTATTCTAGGTGTGGAGCGGTAGTTATTTCTCAGTTCAATGACATTACCATCAGGCGCATCAGTGAATTCTTGATGCAGGTCTGCCATTAAATCAACGCGACCGCCGCGAAAACTATAGATGGCTTGGCGATGGTCACCAACAGCCGTAAGCGTTCCTTGGTTACCGGTCAAGCTTCTCACAATTTGTAGCTGGACAGGATTGGTGTCCTGCACTTCATCGATCACGATATGCGTGTGCATTTGCTGGACTTGAGTTACGAGATCGGGACGTCGTCTAAATAATCTAGCGAGTTCCGATTGTATGGTTGAAAAATCAAGAAAACGTCTCGCGCGCATAAAAGCATAATAGCGTGCAGCAGTTCTGCCAAAGGCCAGTGATGTGCTATTACTCCCTACATTTGTTAAGATAGTGGCTCCACGTATCCAATCATTTTCACGCGCCACATCATTTGGTAGATTATTGTCTGTCAGCCGTACCTCAAACTGGTCATGTTCGTTAAGCTGATCATAGGTATCAAAAAAGGTTTTGATGGCTTGATATTGACCTAAATTCGATGCCGTCGTTAGTGTCGCAATATCAAGCACGTATGCCTTTTTCTGGAATAATGATAAACGTGATACATCATCAATCATGTCATGATCGTAGAACTCTTCCGGTGCCAACTCTCTCAGTTTTTTCAGGCAGAAGCCGTGTATTGTGCCAACATACATTCCACCTAAAGTTGGGTCTGAATCCGCAGGGCTGATCTTTTCAATCCACTTTCTTATTCTGAATTTCAGTTCTTCGGCAGCTGATTCAGTAAAGGTAAATGCCACAATGTGGTCTTTAGGAATTCCATTTGCGACCCACCAAGCGACTCGGCGCGCCATGACTTCTGTTTTTCCCGATCCCGCTCCAGCTACAACAAGGAGTTGTCGAGACGTTTCCTGGACGGCGGCTTGTTGTTCAGCATTCAAATTTTCGAGCAGGGTTTGTCGAACAGCATCGAATTGTTCCTGATTCAATTCCATTGGCATGATTTACAACTCTATTTAAACGAAGTGATCTTGATGGCGAGCGTCCCGCAAGTCTTTTCTACCATAGCAACATTTCGAATCTCACATTGCCATATAACTATAACACGCCATCCAAGTTTTTTCAAAATCCCTATAGTCCTTTTATCCCTCTCCTGATTGCGGGTGATCTTATCTTTCCAAAAGATGCTATTGCTTTTTGGCAGAGCGGCCCTTTTGCAGCCATTGTGCCCATGCCAAAAGCACCCGTTAATGAAGACGGCAACTCTATATTTTGGCAATACTATATCCGGCTTTCCCGGAAGGCGTCTATCGTTTTTCCTAAACCGAAATCCTTTTGCAAAAAGAAACTTTCTGACCAATACTTCCGGCTTTGTGTCCTTGCCGGTGATTTTTGACATTATCAGGCTTCGGCCGCTTTTTGAAAAAATATCAGCCAAGATGTTCGACGATATGTTTTTTTATATGCTTGGACTGATAATAGCTAAATCGCGGTGGCAAAGCATTTCCAATTAACAATGCCAAGTCACCGACTGGAATATCCGTTGGAAATTTATACTTCTTAGGAAAGGATTGCAGCATCGAGGCCTCACGCGCCGAAATGGTTCGGTTTTGTGTCGGATGAAGGAAGCGTCCCTTCGAAGGATTCAGACAGCCACCAGTAATTGTTGATGAGTGAGAATCCCACCTTAGTCGACCATATACATCGCGAAAACCGATTGATTCGTCGTTGTGGCAATCGAGAGTGTATCTCGCAGGCAGATCAGAACGACTTCCGCCGTTCCGCGGAGTGCGTCTTATCCGATCCATCACATCTTCTGAGTGTGTAGGAAATATCTGATGTAGTTTGTCATTGGATTCACTTGGTCGAGGAAGATCACCAATAGTATCCCGAACGGTTCGTTTTTTAATGGGCGGCGGCTCTGCCACAGTGATCTCACCTAGGCGGGATCCAACGAGCACAAGACGTTTGCGGCTTTGTGGAACACCGTAATCCTTTACATTGACCACTCTGTAGTCTACTGAATAACCTATACGCTTCAACGAACGGACAACTTTTTTGAACTGAGTGTAGTGGATTAACCCAGGCACGTTCTCCATCATAATGGTATACGGACGTAACGATCTAACAAATCTCAAGTATTCGTTTATTAGGCTATTACGCTTATCCGTAACAGCTTTTGCGCGATTCAACCGTCGAACCGATGAAAAGCCCTGACAAGGGGGACAGCCTGCAAGAAGATGAATTGTTTGATCGCCAAGCAATCTCTTTACCTCCGCTATCTTAATTTTACGAATATCCTCAGCCAGAACTTTGGTTCTCTTATGATTTGCCTTGTATGCCTCGGAAGCAAGGGCATCTATCTCAACAGCTAGTTTCGTTTTGAAGCCGGCGCGATGCATCCCTTGGCTCAAACCACCCACGCCACTAAATAAATCTATCGAAAGTAGTCTCATAAATTTTACATTCTTTCTCGTCAGGATTGCCCCACCAAGCACTTGAATCGACCGCAATGGTTCTCGCTGGCGAGAAGAATTGTAACTCCCATAAGGTATTGCATCAAGGTGTCAACGAGTGTCAAACCCACGAATTTATTAAAAAACGGGGGTTTCGAGCCATAAGTTCAGGGATCAAGCCAACAAAAAAAGCCCAGACCAAAGGGTAACTTTGGCTTGGGCTCATCCAAAGATATTGATTTTTCTGATCTGAATACTCGCCTCAAATGGCTAAGTGCCCGAACGCTTTCGAACCACAACCATAGACACTATATTTATTATATAGGCCCAAGTAAGTTGCTATCTCAACTCAATGGGTTCTGTAATTTTCTATGACATCGATAACTCAATCCACATGGAGTTAGCCAGAAGACAAGTACACGATCTGCTCACCAGCGAAGGAATACGACATCTTTATCATGCAAATAGCGTTGTGACCTCGTGTCAATTTATTAAGGCAGGTGGCCTCATCGCTCGTGGACATTTAGATCGCAAGGGTCTTCCTCAATCGCGCCAATACACCGACGATACCGACGTTAGACACAGTATTTGGTTTGATATTTTTCTCGACACAGTTGACATCCATGATCGGGTAAGTTCTGTCAATAAATACGGGCCGGTTTTGTTTGTACTTAGCGTTGACTTATTAAAACGTCCAACAACAGGGAAGATTTGGTATACGCGGTCGAATCCATCCAAATGGGATTCTTTACATCCCAACAAACCGAAGTGGTTCGAGACGATCAACGATCTGAAAAAGGGTTTCATTAAAAACGAGTTCGACCAGATGATCGTAGCGAGACACTGTGGTGGCGAACTTCCATTTGGAAAATATTTAGAAAAAATTGTTGTTGACGATCCCGGCAAGAATGTCGGTGGTGTCGACGCTTATAGTATGGCGTATGGGGCACTTCAACTTGCATGCACAGACGCAGGATTAGACATCGACATCGAACGGCGCGAGTGCGACGACTGTAACTGCACTCAGTTCTATAAGCAACATGCACGTTATCTAAGAGAAATGTTTGTGCCTTGGGTAACTGGACAATAATCAAACCATTTAGGCTCCTTTCGCTTCGGGGTAGCGTGTTTTCAGCGTGCTTTGTTCGGTTCCATACGGGCTGATGCACACTCAAACTATGGAATTTTGGATATTTTCGCGGTTATCCGACTGGCTTAAACCGCACCAGAGTGCCTAGGTCGGCCTGTTAATCACGGGGTCCTTTTACGTTGGAGGAATCATTATTTGCCCTGATATGAAAGTCGCACAAAACCTCCTTTTGCACCTCCTTTGTTTATAAAAACTGGGGGTTGAAATCCGTCAGATATATTGCTATTCATTACAATCGCGGAAAGACTCTCCTCACTTCTTGCTCGGTAGTTCGTCGACAGATTCTTTCCTTCGATAATATAAATACACCACTGTTGCGCCTTAAACGCAATCAAAAAGGCGTCAATATCTGTTAGTATACTTCTCTTTTCCGGATTGCCAATTTTATCTAAGTCAGTTGGATCAAACTGGCGCTGCTCGATATCGATGGGAAGCAACGATGCGTAAAACTTACAATCTTCATCACAATGCTCTGTAGCGACAATACTCAACAGTCGCAACGTGTTCGTGATGTCTCTTGGTAAATCGAATGCAAGGGTGTCTTCCAGCAGCTTCTTTAAGGACTTGAGGTCATCTGCAAATGCGACCTCGTGCAGCAGCTTCCCCGGAAAGCCAGAATTTATTCTCTCTTTGAGCTGCGTATGTTGATGTTTAATGTAAAGATTCAGATGGTTGCCGTTTTCTAATAAAAGGGTAAGAAGATAAAGGATGTGCCTTCTGATGAGATGCGATTTGAAGTTATTCTCAATCGCGGCTTGAAATCCAGCAGGAAGGTAGTCCATTGTCACTTTGAGCCGACTTAGTAAATTATATATGGCGGTATTCAAATTGAGAATTACTTGACGTAGTTTCTTAGCCGTACAATCAACGGTAATTATGATTGTAAAAAAAAATAAGCGTTTTTCGCATATCATGCAGAATAACAAAACGGATATCACCTGGCTCCAAGCCTCCCTGCAGGCATGCGTTTATGAGACCTTCTGACGCGTAAAGCTGATCAACCAATCCAAGGAATTGACCTGTGAATGCGATCTCACCAAAAGTCAGTGATTCTCGAGCGACGTAAAATTGCAACACTTTGTACTTCTTAGGATCTGCAAATTCAACTTTATAGAACTCCTGACGCCCAAAAAGCAGACTTCTTTGCAAATCGCTAAAATCAATACAGTGCTCCCCGATTGAATATTTTTGCAGGTAATTCTTGAATAAGTCGTAGTTGTGTTGATACGCCAATATAGAGGCTGGTGAAATGTACATCTCCTTTGTCAGAACTGTTTCACAAGCATCTAACACCTTGTCGTAGTCGTGCTCTACCGGATTAAATATTACATCATAATTAAAGATACTGATCAATATCTTAGAGATGTTAATTTGAAGAGGGGTTAAACAATGAAGGCTGTCCAGGTACACAAAACAAATTCTTCTGACTTTGTAATACAAAGTTTTTAGCTTCTCCGTCTGCTGTGAGGGCGCGATGAATCGTTTTGCAATTGCTGACAACCCAGCCACTAGAGCGTCACTTGGAGAACTCTTTACCACATAATTGAGAGCGATCAGATACTTTATTTTGTATGGATCGTCCCCAAGAATGATGTCAACGGCCATTTGGTCTAGTGTGGGGTGTTTATTTATCCCGGACAAAAATGCCTCCTTAGCAACCTCATCCTGTTTAAGAAAGTCGAGCAGCGCCTTTTCAGTTGCGATCGTTCCTTCAAGGTGCCCAATATTGGCGAAGAGTATGAATATTTGCATCAACTCCTGATTGGAAACATCATGACCAGCAATGGTCACAGTCGAAGTCAACCCAGTATTGAAAGCTGAATGCTTTAATTTTTGAATTAGGAATAATTGCAGGGTCACATAATCCCATCGTTTATGGTGGTTTCCGGGATGAGACTTGGAAATGAAACCCAAATGATCCAAGCCTTTCAAATAGCTAATTATGCCATCCTTTTCCAAAGCCTTATAAAAAGTGGCGGCGACACCATGAAGGCTAACATGGAGCCGACCAATGTTTGCGACTTCGTGGGAAATCAGAACAGGTGTACTACCGAGAAATTCAGGCGCCAAAGAGTGTGCGTCAGTGCCTTACAAAGCTAAATTCTTAAGTATAAATTTCAATATCGGGAAAACACTATAAACGCCGTTCTCACCTCTCGCTCCGAGTCTTGAATCGGCGAAGCTTCAGAGCAGTCATCCCAAAGATTTCCATGGATATACCCAAAGGAAATGTCCCGGCTCTTGCTGTGGTGACCAATCTGCCGAACCACAGGTATTTCCCATCCGTGGTGGTGTTGGAAGGCTCGTTTATCAAAAGTAAGATTGGCCGTAGCCATTTAGACACCTTTCGTTTCGGGGGGAACGTGTTTTCAGTGTGCTTTGCTCGGGTTCCATACGGGCCAATGCACACTCAAACTAATGGAATTTTGGCTGTTTTCGCGGAGATCAGACGGGCAGGAACTGCAACAGACTGCCGACTGGAATGTTAATCAAGTGTCCAAAATGGAAGTACTCAAGTGAACTAGTAGTCGTCCCCTCATCTTTATAAAGGTCTAAGCGTGATGTCGCCGCAAGCCATATTGCGCTCCGAGATGCTTCATCCAGCTATCTTCAGGTTACTTCATTCTGAAAATTGAAACAACCAAAACGCACCACCGTTTTCACCTTATCTCAAATGATTCCGTTATGCGCCTTTACAGGAATCGTGCAAGCAACTTATCATCAAGATAGTTAACATGATTGAAGGGGTGATTGTCCCGATCTCAAGGGACGAACTTAAAGAAATAATTTGCACCGCTGTTCGCGACGCAATGAAAGGGATGCAGACACCAATTCCAAAGGTAACAAAGCCGGATACGCTGTTAAAAATCACAGAGATAAGTCGGCTTCTAAAAGTTAGCAAAGCCACAATCCACAAGTGGAAGAAAGAAGGAAAGATCCCATTCCATCGAATCTCCAATCGAATATTTTTCAAGGAATCAGAAGTGCTCGAATGCTTGCGAAAGGTTAATCAACTTTAATTGCTAGAATGAAGCCGGATAAAAAATAACCAATTGACCTCGGTTGTTTCCAAAGCAAGTGCGTTCATGTGCAATTAAACCCAGTGGAGCTGCAGGGAATCGAACCCTGGTCCAGAGAAGATAAACGTGTACCTTCTACATGCTTAGTCGTATTTAATTGTCGGAATCACCAAGGCAAACGACAGCCTAAAATAATCCTTAGTCGCTGTTTTCTCAGTAACTATGCGCAACACATAGTTACCCAGTTTATGCTGACGACATCGCCTTACCGGATCCGCTAAACAGAGATGCCGGGCGATGATGGCTTTACAGGATCTTATCCCGTAATAAGCTAATCCAACGTTAAGTCAGATTAAGCAGCCATGGCGTAGTTATTTTCGCCACGTGAATTGTGAGAGCAGTTTTCAAAGCTCTACCCTCATGAGCTTGCATGCTTACATACACCTTCAAACATCCTGTCAAAACCGGTCAGCCCCATTTTGATTAAAGATCAGTGAGTCATGTGTTAAGATTCGGCTGTACCATCCGCTTCTGAACATGACACTAGAAGGACACTTGCATTTGATTACAAAGAACGCTCTAGAAAACAACGGCAAATATAAGAGGTCCTTGCCGCAATCACCGACTGGTCCACTGGAGTAACGGTGGCCTAAATAAAAAGTGCCGTTCTACCTGTCCCCCAATCTGTCCCCCGCATGCTTAGACTGCGATGTAATTATCTGATAAACAATCACTTAATACCGGGTAATGTAGTCCCGACAGGAATCGAACCTGTATCAAAAGTTTAGGAAACTTCTATTCTATCCATTGAACTACGGGACCCTTGGAATGCAGCCCCCCGGAAGTGCCCCCCGGAAAACCGCATGAATAGCGCGCAAATGTAAGAAAAGTGCCCGGGAAACCAGACTGGAAAAGGGAAACTACGAATTTTTATACTGCTCGTACAACGCATCAAACTGCTCAGCCAACATCAAATACACCTCCGACCACCCATTCTGCATCGAATGCTCCTGGAACGACGACGTCGGCAAAAACTCCAAATTCGCCTCCTCCATCTTCGCCATATCCCCACCCCTCAACCCCGAAACAATCCCATCTATAACCCCACGCAACTCCTCCGGACTGTCATACGACGACCACAACATATCAGACCCATCAGTGATATAGCCCCTCACCTTGCCCAACACATCTATCGCCAACTCAGCATAATGCGGTGTCATCAATTGCCTCTTTTTACAACTGAAGTTAGGGAATTAGTCAGGTTTTCTGATCCCCTCCTCTTCCTTCTATTACCTATTTTCGCACCATCGATCCACTCAAAAAAAACACGGTGCAAAACGATCTCACGTTTACTGAAATGATGAACACCGCGCTGCAGTTTATCAACAGCACGGGACGCCATGTCTTCCTCACCGGAAAAGCCGGAACCGGAAAAACAACCTTCCTGAAAAACCTCATCCTCCGTACTCATAAACAAGTTGTCGTCGTCGCACCCACAGGCATCGCAGCACTCAACGCCGGCGGCACAACCATCCACTCACAATTCCTCCTGCCCTTCGGCATGTTCATCCCCGATCGCAACTACGCCACCCCTCCGGAAAACGGCGCCAACTGGTACACCGAAACCGTCCTCGCCAAACGACACCCTCTCAACAGCATCCGCCGACAAGTACTCCGATCAATCGACCTGCTCGTCATCGACGAAGTCAGCATGCTCCGCGCCGACCTCCTCGACGCCATCGACTACCGCCTGCGATCCGTACGCGGCAACTTCCACCAAAGCTTCGGCGGCGTACAACTATTACTGATCGGCGACCTGTACCAGCTCCCACCCGTCGTAAAGAACGAAGAAGAATCCCGACTCCGACACTATTACAACAGCGCCTGGTTCTTCGAATCAAAAGCCCTCCAAAAAGAAGGCTTCGCATACGTCGAACTGGACAAGATCTTCAGACAAAGCGACAACACCTTTATTCGTATCCTCAACAACCTCCGCGTCAATCGCCCAACACGCGAAGACATCGACGCGCTCAACGAGCACTACTATCCCCCCGAAAAGATCCGGGAGCTCTCCAACGTCATCACGCTCACGACCCACAACTACAAGGCCGACGAGATGAATACCAAAGCGCTCAACGAACTCGGAACCCCATCGCATTTCTTTGAAGCCATCATCAAAGACGACTTCCCCGAAAACATGTTCCCCGTATTGCAACGTCTCGAATTGAAAGTGGGCGCCCAGATCATGTTCACACGCAACGACAGCGAAGACGGTATGTATTATAACGGAAAGCTCGCCACCGTTTCTTCAATATCAGGCAAGGATGTTATCGTCACCCTCTCCGGTTCAGAAAAATCATACACCCTTCGAACCGTCGTCTGGGAAAACAAAAAATACAGCGTAAACGCCGAAACAAAAGACCTCGAAGAAGACATCACCGGATCATTCGAACAATTCCCCGTCCGGCTCGCATGGGCCATCACCGTTCACAAAAGCCAGGGACTTACATTCGACAAAGCCATCATCGACGTTGCTCAAGCCTTCGCCGACGGACAAGTCTATGTCGCACTTTCGCGACTTCGCTCCATCGACGGGCTCATTCTCCGAACAAAAGTTGCCCTCGACGTGATCAGCACCGATAAGCATATCGTGTCATTCGATCAGCAAAATAACAATCCCGCCTCGCTCAACTCCGACATGAAACTGCAACAAAAGGAATATCTCCGGCGGCAGATCAATAAAACATTCGACTTCGATACTTTATCCAAAGAGATCACACATATAAATAAAGACACCGATAACGAAGCGCGGCTCAACGACGTGAGCATGAAGCCGATCCTCAAGCAGATCAAAGATGTGCTGTCCTCAGAATCCGGGAACACCTCGCGTTTCAGGGAACAACTACGAAACCTGCTCGACCAGGAAAACCACGACGACTTTCTTATCCGCGTTAAAAAAGGCAGTGATTATTACAAGAATCTGCTTTGGGATCAACTGAAGACCCTTGCACAGCACATGGCGGACATGCGAGCCCAAAAGCGGGTGAAGGGATACCTCACCGACCTCGGCGATCTCGACCAGCTCTTCTTCAAGAAATTCGAAGAGGTCGATACGATATCTCACCTTTCCGAAGGCATTCTCACGGGCAGAACCGAGTTCGATTTCGATACTTTGCGCAGACAACGAGCAGATGCCCGCGTTAAGATCCTTTCCGAGATCAACGAAACAGCTCCCTCGAAGAAGCCGCGCCTGAAGAAGAAAAAAGACGAGCCCCCTACCCACGAGATCTCCATCGAAATGGCAACCCGTGGTATGAGCATCGAAGACATCGCCAAAGAACGCGGCCTGGTAAAGAGCACCATAGAGGGTCATCTCACCAAGGGCATCGAAAACGGCCGCATCAGCATCCTTTCGTTCATGAATGAAAAAGATGTCGAAAAGATCACGGCGACACTGAAAACAATGTCCGAAGGATTTACTTCAAACGAGCTATATTCGAAGTTGAATGGCGTGTTCAGCTATGGTCAGTTAAGGGCCGTTATGACACACACTGGTATCAAATCCACGCCGAAGAAAGATCTTTCTGACAATTAATATGAGTAAGCCTACTACGTTCTTCGCACCACAACTAACCATCAAAGTGGTTGCTCCCGCCGTTGAATTCTATAAAAAAGTGTTCGACGCCAAAGTGCTTCGACTATTCGAACACGAAGGAAAAATTCACGTGGCCGAAATGGAGATCGACGGAGCCATGTTCCACATCCACGAAGAATCGCCACACAACAATCAGCTCAGCCCCGAAACAACCAAAGCTGCCAGCGTCCTTATTGGATTGTTTGTCGACGATGTTCACAAGATCATGAACCGCGCCGAAGCCGAAGGCGCAAAGATCATCAGTCCAACTACCGACTGGGACTATGGGTATCGACAGGGAACTTTCCTAGATCCGTTCGGTCATCAATGGATGATCGAGAAGAAAGTCGAAGGAACCGTTAAAAGCTGAGGGTTAAAATCATTCGTTCTTCAGGATCTCGACTGGGTTCACGTTCGCTCCTTTAACAGCATGGTAAATAGAGGCGCCCAGTATAATTACTATGGTGATCGCACCCGGTAAAATGAAATACCTCGGCTCCATGTCGATGTGATAGGCAAAATTATCTAACCACCTTTCCGACAAATAGAAGATTACGGGTAGTCCTATCGCTGCCGCAATCAAAAAGAATACAGCAAACGGTTTGAGATGCATGAACAATAACTGGAGATTTTCGGCACCCACAACTTTTCGTATTCCCATCTCTTTCGTCCGCAGCGACAATAACAACGCTGAAATACTAAAGATACCGAGGGCGGATACGAGTATCGAGATGATCAGGCCCGAACGAAAAATATCACGGATCTCATAGTCCTGCTTGTATAGATCACGATAGCGCGCATCGAGATGTTCGTACGTAAATGGGAACTCGGGCCAAACTTTCCTGTACTCCTGTTCGATCGACAACAGTAACGAGCCCGACTGCATCGGCTCCGTCTTTATATAAACATAGAACACATCCCAGTCGGAGTTGTTCAGGAAGATGATCACCGGTTCGATCTTCGTGTGCATCGATTCAAAATGAAAGTCCTCCACAACACCGATCACCTCGCCATCGAACGGTCCGCCGATCTTCTTTCCGATCGGATCATTCCAACCAAATTCTTTCACGGCGGTCTCGTTGACCAAAAACGCATTGCTATCCGTGGCGCGATCGTCGAAGGGGCGACCGGTCTTCACCTTTATGTTTAATAGCTCAACATATTCTTTATCACCATAAATAAAATTCACGAGTTGATTCTTCATTCCATCGGGGGTCTCTACCGAAAAAATATTTTTCTTCTCGATGCCTTCTTCTGGAAAGAACGATGACCCCGCGACGCTCTTGACTCCCGAAAGCTTTCGGATCGATTCTTCTAATACCTGTCGCTCATGATATGGACCCGTTCCTATTAAAACGATCACGTCCTGGTCGTCGAAGCCCTTGTCGCCCTCGTTGACGAACACAAATTGATCAACGATCACGGAGATCAATCCAATCATTATTATGGAGAACGACAGCTGTGCTGCTACCAGAAACTTGCGGGCCATGAGGCCCTTTTGATTGCCGGAATTTCCTTTGAGTGGTGCCAGCATGATCTCACTCCTGGAGATCACAATGCTATTGAGTGATGCGCATAACAGGATGCCGACAACAACCCCGGCAACGACACCGATAAATAGACGACTCTTCCACACGCCGGCATCGATCGCTGGTAATGAATTTGGATACCAGATCACAGCGGTCATGATCAACACCACCACCGGCGCCACGATCACCAAACAAAGGATTGAATCAGTTAGCGCCACCTTTCGATGATCGGCATGAATTCCTCCGAACGTCCGGAGGATCGCGATCTTCTTTATTTGTGTGGTGAGCTCGGCGAGTGCAAGATTCAGGTAATTGAATAGTCCGGTTAACAGGAACAATGCGATCACCGATAAAATAATGTATACATAGCTCTTGCTTCGCTTCGGCGCGAAGTCTTCATCCAAATAACCATCCGTATGGATCTGATCGATTCGCTGAATGATCGGTTCGGCACGAAGATCCCATTCCTTCGAGATCAGCTTAAGATAGTCGTTCAGCGTCGACGCAATCGCAGTGTCCACCTCATGGATTGTGACCTTCGGAACCAGCTTCACATAAGAATAAGCATTGATATTGTCCCACACATCGTTCCTGTGGAAAGTATCCCACGACACCAGCGCCTCGAATGTAAAATGAGTATTGATCGGACGATCGCGGACCACACCGCCGATCTGCAAAGTAAAATCTCCAGCCTTGATCGTTCTTCCCACAACATCTGTCTCTCCAAACAAACGCAGGGCGACGGACTCGGTAAACACAACACGATTTGGCTCGTCGAGCGCCTCTTGCGATCCATGAATAAATTCCTGGTTGAACATCCTGAGAAAATTCGAATCGACAGCATAGTTTGTGACGTTAAAGAATTTCTGATCGCCGACTTCGTAAACGAGATGAGCAAACATAAAACGCGATGCCCGCTCGATGCCCGGCAGCTCGTCCGCAAGCGCCGGGGCCAACGGCAACGGCGACACCGCATAGGACGTCAGCTTGCCCTGCATCTCTGCACGTACACCAACTCTATATATTCTGTCGTAGTCATTGATATGATGATCGTAACTCAGTTCGTTGATGACGAAGCCCGTCAATAAAAATGTGAACGCGAGACAGATCGCGAGCGCCGACAGCTTCACGAAGAACACGGTTTTATTCCTGATCGAATTCCGGATGGCGATCTTCATGTTCAGGTTCCATAAAATACCGAACAGTCCTGGTTCCCGGAACTCTTCCGTTCGCTTCACGTTCGACACGCGGCAGAACCGGATCACATCCCACAGGTACAGAAAGTCGGCGCGACGCTTACTGTAACGCTCCAATCTCTCATAATAAAGCTCGAGTGCATCGCCCTGGATCTCCTCAAGCAACTCGGGATTGCAGTACCATGCCAGGAAACGATCGACCCAACGCGGGGGTAACGGTCTGTCTTTCATAACGACTTGATAGAAAAGTTAGGCACTCTTTTATAAAGTTGGATCTTCAGCTTCATCGCCTCTTCCAGTGTTCTACGGCCCGACGCCGTCACGATAAAAAACCGTTTCCTCCTCCCTCCTCTCTCCTGTGTTGCACCCCCCATCTTCGATTTCAGGAAGCCTTTTCTCTCTAAACGCTTCAATACCTCGTGTACCGCACTGATGTTGACGCTTCGGCCCGTCTCTTTAATAATATAGTGCATTACGGACACGCCATACGCCTCGTCGGCCAGCGTTGTGGTTGCCAGCAGCACCAGTTCCTCGAATTCGCCGAGATTATCACCCTTTAATTTCATGATGATTTGTTATACAAACGTGAATATAATTGATTTATTTTATATTTGTATAACAAATTGTTCGTCATGAAAGGCATTCTCCTGCTTATCTTTTTATTGATTGCACTCGGCTCAATCGCACAAACACGCCTTATTATCGTCGGCGACGTGAAAGACGCCGCCACCAACGAGCCGCTTGCCTACGCAACCATCGGCGTCAAGGGCCGTGTCGACCAAACGATCTCTAACTCGGAAGGGAAGTTCGAGCTGTCGGTACCCGCCGCAGCCAATCGCGACACGCTCATCGTAACCTACGTAGGGTATGAACAATTTCAGAAAGCGATCCCCACCTTGTCGTCCTTCGAACACATCTTACTCAAAGAACGCGTGACCGTTCTCGATGAGATCCGGATCGTGCATCGCCAGATAGATCTCCGCGAGATCGATCGCAATGCCCGTCCAATCCGCGGCAATCTTTACGCGATGTCAAGCGAAGTAACGAACATTCAATACAACGACTTCCTCTCCTGGCTCGAGGACTATAACAAAATGGAGCTTCGAAAGAAATATGGTTTCGACCTAAGCGCATACGATAAACCTACCCGGGAATTCTATGAACAATATCACAAGCCCGGTCCAGAAAAAAGAAAACGCCACGACCCTGAGAATTTCAACGACCACCCGGCGGTGAACATCAGTTACGAGAGCGCAGTAGAGTATTGCAAATGGCTCACCGATCAATACAACGAAAGCAAAAAGAAGAAGAGATATAAGAAAGTATTGTTCCGCCTGCCAACATTAAAAGAATGGCAGATCGCCGCCCTCGGCGATTCGAAATTCCAATCGTGGGACCTGCATGAAAACATCG
The DNA here is from genome assembly GCA_964490505.1 of uncultured Ohtaekwangia sp. Taxonomy (GTDB): domain Bacteria; phylum Bacteroidota; class Bacteroidia; order Cytophagales; family Cyclobacteriaceae; genus ELB16-189. The sequence goes on from CAZBCP010000014.1 coordinate 450,467, forward strand.
TTGAAGTGATCATATCGAAAGACACCAACAAAATGTTCGAAGGTCCGCGAACAAAAATGAAGTACGACGACACCATGATGTATCCCTGGTTCGGCGCCTGGCATCTGCGAAATCGTGTTTATAATCAGTTCGGATGCTACCTAGGAAACTTCAAGATCACAACAGACCGGAATTGCCCGAGTCGCGCCCTCGCATACGATGGTTTTACGATGACCGCTTATGTCGAAGCCTATTTCCCGAACGATATAGGATTGTTCGATGTAGTGGGCAACGTTGCCGAGATGATCGACGAAAAAGGAAAAGCCTGCGGCGGCAGCTGGAACGATCTGCCGGAGAACAGCACGATCCAAAGTGTAAAGAATTACAGCGGTCCCGATGAAACAGTGGGGTTCCGGATGTTCATGGAGGTGATCGAAAAATGAAACACATAGGCACATAGGCTATCTGTCTATGTGTCTATGTGTTTATAACTTCTGCGCAGCCGCCGTCCCACTTGCCAAAGCAGCCTCAACGGTACCCATCTCCGGCCCTGTATGATATGCCTCACCCGCGAAATATACCGTGTCTTCCACCGGTTTCGAGAGCAGCTCAATTGCCTTTGAAGTCTCTACCGTCTTATATGCATACGCTCCTAACGAAAACTTATCACTCGCCCAATTGATCACCTTTGATGCACGGATCATAGAACGAAGCTTCTCCTCCGGGCAATCAAAAATATAACCAAGCGACTTCACGCCTTCGTTCAATAACTCCTCGTCACTCATCGCGATCGTGCCTGTAACGGGTCCCGATAACCAACCGGTCAGCAATGGAAATACCGACGGACGCTGAGTCCACCATGTCGGCACATAGGCATCGGAAAAAATAAAATGAGCTTCGGGAAATTTTCGGAAGTCTTCGTGCCCATCTTTGTCCCATACAGCTTCGGTGAACTCGAACAGGAACTTGATCACACCACCGGTCTCGATCTTCGAAAGCGCTCCTCGTTGCTCGGGCATCTCGGGAAAAAATGTAACAGCGCCTGACTTCAATACCGCGGGCGGAATGGTGATCAATAACTTTTCGGCATCGAAACGTTCGCCCTTATCGGTGATCACCGTTACCTTATCCTTTTGCCAATAGATCTCGATCACGGTAGATGAAAAATGAAATGAAACGTCGCCAGCCAAACACTGTCGATACATATATTCCATCAACGATGAATATCCGCCAACGAGATGATAGCCTGTGGTTGCATCCGTTTCGGTCCACTCCTGCCTCAGTGCAAACGCACTCGCCTTGTTCGCATCCGCTGCATCGAAGCCTTCGACAAACCTGGTGACCGACTCGCGCAACGACTCGTATTCCTTACCGGAAAAGTTTTCGTCGAGGAACTGTGCGATGCTCATGTCGTGGTCGAGTTTCTTTAATGCACCGATCAGTTTATCCCAACCTGTATCGAAGAATTCTCCTTCCTGTTTTTTACCGCTCTCGACGGAATATTGTCTTCCAGATCCTTCGCGCAAAGCAACGCCAGCTTCTTTCGCCAATCGCTGGGTAAGGGGAAGGTCACCATGTATAAATTCTGCCCCAAATTCAACCGGCATGGAAAAACCGTCGATAGAAGAGGTGAAAGTGCGGCCGCCGATGCGATCACGCGCTTCGATAACAACAACCTGCTTCCCTCTTTTACTGAGAATTCTTGCGGCAGCAAGACCAGACGCCCCGGCGCCAATAACGATCACGGATGACATGACCGCTAAGTAACGAAAAAACGGGCCAGAACTTTTACTTAGGACTTCACGATCTTCAACACGCCCGACTTCTGCGCGGTAGATACACGCACAAGGTAAACACCCGGTGCAAGGCCCGACATATCGAGCTCGATCACAGAATCCTTAACAACAAAGTCGACATTGACCCGCTGTCCAACGCTGTTGATCACAGAAAGCTCGTTGAGACCGTCGCCGTGCAGCTTGATCGTCGTCTTTCCCGATGTCGGGTTTGGTGTAACCAAAAGCCCTGAAGACTCTACGTCCATCGCGCAAACTTCGAAGTAAGCACCAAGTCCATCGCGATCAATCTGCTTTAGTCGATAGTAGTTCTTGCCTGCGGGAGCATTCACGTCTTCGAAAGAGTAGTGTTGTGTTGTTTGACTATTGCCCTTCGAAGAAATACGTCCGACGGGCTGAAAGTCACGACCGTCTTTGGATCGTTCAACTTCAAAATAGTCGCTATTGATCTCTACCAGTGTAGACCAGTTGATCTCCGGATAACCGAACGCATTCACGCCGCATTGCATATCGGAGAGAGTAACGGGCAGCGCATTATACCATGTCGTTGATGCAAGTGTGTAGGCACCCATGGTTGCAGTGGAGACGGAGGCGGTTATCGTTCCCTGCGCAGCAGTACCCGTTGTGCTGGCATTGCCGAGATCGGCCCATAACGAACCGGTCCAGCCAGTGACTCGCAACGATGGAGGATCTGCAACGCCACCACTATTGGAATCCCAGCTTAGAGTCGTGGTTACTGCGGATGTGCCGACCGGTCGCGTGATCTGCCACCATTCTGCATTACTTACGTGATCGAGTGTGATGGACCGGCTGCTGTTCGGGAACGAACCCAACACCGATGTGTTGAAGTAGTTTCCCTGGAACATATCGGTAATGTTGGCCGGCGCAGAGATGCCGGCGGGTCTGTACATCCCTCCTCTACCGATTGGGAAAGTAAATGCCGTATTTCCCACTTTCTGAACAACGCCGACAACATGGCTCGAATTGCTTGCACCAACGGCAGAGCTGCCGGCAAGGAATCGCAGGTTAGAATTGTTGGTGATAATGCCATTCGTGAACGTAAGCGTTCCACTGATCTGTTGCGTCGTGGCCGGTGATATCGTGATACCGGTTGAGCGGTTCATCACAACATTGCTGAATACTGTCGATCCGGAGATAGTTGTGCTTGCCGGTGTACCAACAAACGATACGGTTCCACCACCACCTGTAAACAACCCATTGTTCACCCAGTTGTTGTAGATATCAAGATTGAATGCGCCCATTGTTAAGCTACCGGCGGGAATAGCGGAGCTCACCGACGTTGCGGCGACCGCCGCATTGATCGTCAGGTTTCGTGCAACAGCGCCTGAAGCCGTAATGCTCGGCATGTTGGGGGCACCGGCCGGTATTGTTGCATCGATAGTTGAAGTAGGCACGGCGTTACACCAGTTGGATGCAGTAAACCAATCATTGTTGGTACTACCAACCCATATCGATGAACCAGCACTTGGCGCCGTGCGATTGAATGTCGCAGCGACGTATGCGTTTCCAGTTCCTTGCACTAATTGTATTTCGACTGTCGACGTTGTTGTCAACACGCCGGTCCACATTGCAGTATGTGAGTCGCCGGCTCCATTGTGTTGTGCTACCTGTACTCCATTCACGAGGATCGTTACCATGTCATCGTGAGCTGGTATGTCGATCGTATAAGTCCCGCACAAGAATCCGGAGCGCTTTCCGCTTAAGCTAAAGTTCGTTTGATTCATCGGACAGCCTTGCCACGCTGCTCCGTTAGTCGCAGTCGTCGTCGAAGGTGCGGTGGCCATACCCCATCGCGTACCCGAGTTGAAGCTGTAAGAGGGAGTTCCAGTTCCGTTATCGGTGTAGTATCCCTGGTAGTTTGTTCCGATCGTCGTTGAATTAAACCCATAGAAGTTCCAAACGTTCGTTGGAAACGTGTTGATGTCGGGCAACGGAACAACGGTAACAGTAACGTTCGCTGTGTTCGTAGCACAACCATTGTCGCCCGTTACTGTGTACGTCGTCGTTGTTGTGGGTTGAGCAACAACAGTGTTCCCCGTGCCAGCAGATAATCCGGTTGTCGGGGACCATGAATAGGTGTTCGCACCGGTTGCGGTTAACGTCACCGTCTGCGTTGGGCACACCAATGTTGGTGCACTCGGCGTCACCTGTGTATTTGGTACGGCAGCCACTATGACCGTCACCGTGCGGGTGGCTGTGCAACCCGTGGCTCCTACGTCGGTAATAGTATTCGTTACTGTATAGGTGTTCGCAGGTGTCGCCGGCGTGGTATTGAGAACCGTATTGGCCGCAGTCGCATCGGTGAACGTCATCGTCGGATCCGTTGGACTTATCGACCATTGATAGGTTGCACTCGGATACGCTGTTGCCGACGACGTCATTGGCGTGTCTGTATCAGGACAGATCGTGACGTTCGGTCCCAGCACTTGTGGACCGGATACGATACCAAAACTTATGTCCAAACGACCAGAGCCACCGGTGTTCACCAGTTGCAATTCGACGGTGCTGGTCGTAGTTAAGAATCCAGACCACACGTTGGTTTGTGTGGTGGCTGTGAATGCATTGTTCTGAAATACCTGCACACCATTAACGAGCATCGTTAGACGGTCGTCCTGGTAGTTAATATTCATCTGGTAATACCCGCAAGTAAAGTTGGTTCGCTTGAAACTCATGGAGTTGTTCGTGGCACTTACCGTACAACCCGAATATGCTGTACCACTGGCAGCGTTCGCGACGCTCGGACCAGAACCGGTTGCCCATCGTGTTGTCGTATTGAAGCTGAGATTGTTCTCCGTATAAAGACCATAGTACATCGACAAAGTCATGTCGTTGTGAGCATAAGCGTTCCACACGTTGTTGCCGAATACTGTTTGTGCTGGCGAACCGGGAACGCTTTGAACGGTCACCGTCACGTTCTGCGATGCCGATTGACAACCTGTGCTTCCCGTTACTGTGTACGTCTGCGTACTCGGTGGATTCGCGATTACCGTACTGCCCGTCGTAGCACTGAGTCCCGTGGCCGGCGTCCATGTATAGCTATTCGCACCACTCGCCGTCAATGTAGATGCTGTAATACCGGAACATATTGTCGGGGTGGTGTTTGTTACAGATATCGTTGGAACTGTCGCAGGGCTCACGACCGATACAGCTACCGTCTTTGAAACAGTACAGCTGGTTGTTGCATCCGTACCAGTGACTGTGTACGTTGTAGATGATGCCGGTTGCGCGGTTACAGTAGCACCGAGTCCGGTCGATGGTGTCAAGCCTGTTGTTGGGGTCCACGCATACGACAACGTGAGTGGCGATGACACAGTCAGTGTCGCGGTGGATGTAGAACAGATCGTTGTTGAAGGACTTACAGTAAGGGGATTGGTTGCTGCTCCGACCGTAATGGTCAATGATCCCGGACCTCCGAAGTTGATCACCTGAACATCAACCTGTGAAGTTGGCCCGAGGAAGCCCGTCCATGCAGCCGTATGAGAGTCGCAACAACCGATGTGCTGAAACACCTGCACTCCATTGATAAACAAAGTAAGGTTATCATCGTGTGTCGGGAAATCGATCTGGTAATAACCGCAAGTGAAGTTAGTTCGCTTGAACGACATCGAATAGTTTGTAGCAGGAACAGCACAACCTGAATAAGCAGTACCGGTCGATGCATCCGCTACGCCAGGGCCGGTAGCGCTTGCCCAACGCGATGTCGTGTTAAAGCTTAAGTTGTTCTCGGTATAAGAACCGAGGAACACGTTGTTCGTGATCGTTGCGTTGGTACCGGAATAGATGTATGCATTCCATGCGGTTGTTCCATAAACCGTGGGCGTACCCACCGATGCAGTCACCGTTAAGTTTGTCCCGTTGTCGGCACCGATAACTACTGTCGGGTTCGAGCTTACGACGCGAATGCGATAGCCGGAACCTGCAGGCGTCGACACCGGAATGGTTCCGCTAATGGTACCATTGTTGTTGCTCGTCAGTGTTCCGATGTTCACCGGCGATGCGAATGATCCCGATGCATTCGAAAGTTGTGCTGTAAATACGTTGCCCGATGGTGTGTTGGGGAACGTACAGGTATTTTGAATGGTGTACGGAACCGACACCGCTGCTCCCTGGCAGAACGTAGTAGTTGCGATCGTCGGCGCATTGATGCCAAACTGGTTCACCGTTATATCACTGCCGCTCACGAAGCTTGTTCTCACCGGGTTGGATGAAACGATCTGGATCCGATAACCTGTACCTGCGGGCGTGCTCGTTGGTATCGTTACGTTGAAACTGGTCGCATTCGTCGTTGTCGTCGTACCGATGTTCACCGGCGAAGCAAATGATCCGGATGCATCCGAGAGTTGTGCCGTAAAGACGTTACCGGAAAGGAATGTACAGCTGCTTACAAAAGAGTTTGTAAGGGAGAATGTTGCTCCGGCACAGAAAGTTGTTGCCGCGTGCGTCGGCGAGTTCATACCGATCACGTTCACCGTGATGTTTCCCGAGGTGTTGTTACCACTGATGATCCCCGAGCCGGGATTGCTGCTCCTGATGCGAACACGATACCCGTTACCACCGGGTGTCGATGTTGGGATCGTACCGGCGATCGTAAACGTGCCCGACCCCGCCGCTGAAACCAATGTACCGAGTGTTGTTGGCGACACAAAGGTTCCGAAGTTATCCGAGAGCTCCGCGGTAAATGTATTGCTGGAAGGTGTGTTCGGAAATGCACAACTGCCATTGACTGTAAAGGGCACGTTGATCGCCTGGCCCTGGCAGAAGATCGTTCCCGAGAACGTCGGCGCATTGATATTAAGTGCGTTTACCGTTACTACCGTCGGACTTTGAGTAACGATCGTCGCAACGGGATTCGAACTTCTCACACGGATCCGAAAGCCGGCGCCTTGTCCGGTCGTATAAGGAACCTGTCCCGTAATGGAAAGACTACCACTTGATGTTGATGCAAGCGAACCAAGTGTAGCTCCTACATAGTTTCCGGTTGCATCCGAGATATCGGCAGTAAAAACGTTGCCAGAATTGAATGTTCCTACTGCAGTAAATGGAATGTTAATGGACGCACCAGCACAGAACGTGGTTGGTGAGATTGTTCCAGTAGTGATCGTTTGGGAATATGCCGTGCTAAATAACAACCAGGCAGCAATTGCTGCCAATGTTCTTCTCATCATACCGTTTAGGTTGAAAACGCCAACTCTATCACAATTCTCCCCTGGCGTACGTCACGACAGCAGAAGATGGCTATACGACCTCAAAGGTACCTAAAACATACATGAAGCCCAAGATTTCCCTGGCACATATATGAGTCGAAAAACCTAGTAAATTCACGGATTGTCCCTATTTACATTATGAAATATTTACTTCTGTTCATCATTTCCCTGGCTTCGATCGATGTCCTGTCACAATCGACAATTGCACCGGGTGCGAAGCTCGAGCTCGTATCGAGCCAGTTCAAGTTCACAGAAGGCGCATCGGTTGATAAAGACGGGAATGTTTACTTCACGGATCAGCCTAACAATACCATCTGGAAGTACGACACCAATGGCAAGCTGTCTTTGTTTCGCGAAAACGCAGGACGATCGAATGGAACTTATGTCGACAAAGCAGGCAATCTGATTACATGTGCAGATGAGAATGGACAGATCTGGTCCATCGACAAAAAAGGAAAAGAAACTATTATACTAAAAGATCTCGATGGACATCAGTTCAACGGACCTAACGACCTTTGGATCGATCCAAAAGGCGGGATCTATTTCACCGATCCATACTTTCAACGCGACTACTGGACTCGTAAATCACCTGATCCTGGAATGAAAGGCGAGAACCTTTATTATCTCCCGAAGGGCAAATCACAACCGTTCATTGTCGACGATCAATTTGTAAAACCAAATGGTGTTGTAGGAACACCCGACGGCAAGATCCTTTATGCTGCCGAGATCGCAAAGGGTTTCATCATTAAATACGATATCCAACCCGATGGCAAGCTTGCGAACAGAAGGAACTTCGTTGAAGATCGCGCCGACGGAATTACGGTCGATGAAAAAGGGAATGTCTATCTCGCAGGGAACGGCGTCACTGTTTATGATCCTTCCGGAAAAAAGATCGAGCACATAGACGTCCCCTCGAAGTGGACCGCTAATCTTTGTTTCGGAGGAAAGAACAAAGACGTTCTTTTCATTACAGCTTCGGAGTCGGTGTATGTCATTAAGATGGCTGTAAAGGGCGTAGAGTAAACGTCACTATCCTACACAGGGCAATCCCCAGTTACGAAGCTACTCCGCCCTCAACGAGTTCACTGGATTTGCTGTTGCTGCTTTCAGGGATCGATAGCTTACGGTAGCTAACGCGATCACGAACGTGGTACCAATTGCTGCAAGAAATATCCACGCCCCAAGCTTTATCGGGTAAGCATAGTCCTCAAGCCACGTGCTCATAAGCCACCAGCCGAGCGGTCCGGCTATTGCAAACGAAACTACGATCAGCAACGAGAATTCTTTTCCAAAGATCCATAAGATGTGTGAGATGCTGCCACCCAATACTTTGCGGATGCCGATCTCTTTTGTCCGCTGTATCGACATGAACGATACAAGTCCAAATAGTCCCATGCATCCGACGAATATCGCAACGAAAGAAAACATCTGAACCAGCTTGAGCATCGTTTCCTCCGCCTCGTACAGTTCCGCTATCTGGTCGTCGAGGAACGCAGAGGTGTAAATAAGATCTGGATACATCGCAGTCCACTTCTCTTCGAGCGCCTTCATAGTCTCCGAGATATCGGATGCTTTGATCTTAACGGCGAAACTATTGTACATCTCCATATTCGTTCCGATGAACACCGGGCTGATCTCTTCATGGAACGATGCATCGTGAAAATCTTTTACGACACCAACGATCGGGTGAACCCATTCGCCATTTACACGAAGCTGCTCCCCTATAACGTCCTCGGGTTTCAGGCCGAGCCGTTCTACAAATTTCTCGTTCACCAGGAATTCGCGCAGCGTATCCGATGCAGTGAGATTGCGACCGGCTACCAACTCTATGTTGAACAACGACAAATAGTTTTCGTCGGCAATACGGCAAGCAACCGAGAAGTTCTCGTCCTCATCGTGATTGCCGAAGCGCGGAGCGGTACGCCACGAAGCTCCCGAAGAAGGCGCATCCCAGCACATCGACACTTGTTCCACACCGGGTATTCGCTCGAACTCGGTCTTTAATGTTTTAGCTTTCTCATCCTGCGATCCCTGTGCGATCATAACAACCGCAGATCTGTCGAAGCCAAGATCGGCGGTATTCGAGTAATGAACCTGGTATACAACAACAATGAGAACTATAACCAGCACCTGTGAGATCGAGAACTGGGTGACGATCAACGCACGGCGCAAGTTCATTCCACCGGCCTTCATTTGCGACAGCTTCCCCTTCAGTGCCTGGGCAGCCTGGAATCCTGAAAGGATAACCCCCGGATAAAATCCTGCCACGAATGTTACGAACAATAACAAAACCGGAACAAAGGAGAACACGCGCCAGTCGCGGAAAAGGTCGAGTGACAAACGGGCGTGGAACTGTTCATTAAAGATTGGTATCAACGCCGATGCAGCAGCGATCGCCAAAACGATCGACACTGTTGTGATCAAAAACGTTTCGGCCATGAATTGCCAAAGGATCTGCGAACGGACACCACCCAAAACCTTTCTAACGCCCACTTCGCGCGATCTGCTCGAAGCTCTTGCTGTTGCGAGGTTCACGAAGTTCACGCAAGCGGTAATGATCAGGAAGAAACCGATGACCGACAATGCAGCGATCGTCCGCATGCTCATTTGGCCGTTGTATCGCGCATTGAAGTGTACATCCGACATCGGCTGAAGCCTGTAGTGATGCACGTTCTTCGATTGAGGTCTGAACTTCGCTACATAACCGAACATCGCTTTTTCAATCTCTTCTATGTCAGCGTTCGGCTTCAATCGCACATATGCTCTCATTTGAGAGGTGATCCCTCCCCAACTGTCTTCGCTGGCAAGCCATTCGTTGAAGAACTTCAGGTTTTCATACGGAATATATATTTCACTGCGTAGATCTGTATTGTCGGGGATATTTTTCATGATCCCCACAACTTTGTATTCACCGCGCGAGCCGATGCGGAACACGCGATCAACCGCATCGGTCGTTCCGAAATATTTCTTCGCAACGTTCTCAGTTATAATTGCCGACGTGGGTTCGCGAAGGATAGCGTGGATGTCCTCACCATGTAACATCTCTATCTTGAAGATGTCGAAGAACTCAGGCTCTGCAATCGATATGTCAGGCTCAATGAACTTCTTTGTCTGGCCATTCTCGGTAACATAGACCAGTTGATCTCCGAATGTTGCGATCCTCGCTACTTTCTCTGCGTAGGTATAATCGTCGCGAAATGCTTTTCCAAGCGGAGCCGGAACACTCGACGTATACGAGATCTGATCGCGATGCTGATCGGTCACGATCCTGTACACGCGATCGAGCTCCGGATGATAAGTATCGTAGCTAAGGTGATGCGACACCAGCAGGAATATCAACAGCGCGCACGTCATACCGAGGGCAAGCCCAAGCACATTGATGACGGTATATGATGAGTGACGTGTGATGTTGCGAAAGGCAACGACGAGGTAGTTTTGGATCATGCGCGCGGAAATGCACAAATAATGCCACCGCCCTCTAATGGGCATTTTCATGATTTCCGGTATCTTATGACTCCCGGTATTGAACACTGGTGTTCGATATCGGATATTATGGCTAATCGAAGACAATTCATAAAAGCAGCGGGCGCAACCGGCGTCGGCACATTCCTCTACCTGAACTCCTTTCCAATGAACATCAATCAAAATGCTACGGAGCAAACCGTGATCGGTAATTATGGCGAATGGGCAAAGTCGCTCACAGCAGGCAGGCTTCCGTCGATATCATTTCGCAAAAAGGAAATGACGGATCTCAATCAATGGAAGTCAATGGCACGTCAGCGTGTGCGCGAGAGAATGGCGATACCCGACATCGGTCCAACTCCGAAGGTCACCGTGCAGAAACAATACAACTACGATGGACTTCACATCGAAGAGATCACATGGCAACTTCCATACGGTCGTCCGACCGAAGCCGTATTGCTGAAACCTCAGAATGCAAAAGGTCCGTTACCCGGTATACTCGCATTTCACGATCATGGCGGGAACAAATACTATGGAAGCAGGAAGATCGTTCGTACCGGCGACAAGCTTCCGGTCGGGATCGAAGAGCATCAGCAAACATATTATTCAGGAAAAGGTTGGGCCAACGAGCTTGCCAAACGCGGCTATGTAGTGTTGGTGCCCGACGCATTCCCGTTTGCGAGCCGTCGTGTGATGATAGCCGACGTGCCCGAAGCTCGACGCGACAACTATAAAGATCCCGATCCAAACAATCTCGAACAGATCGAACAATACAACCAGTGGGCAGGCGAGCACGAAAGCATTATGGCTCGCTCGCTGTTCAGCGCCGGAACATCTTGGCCGGGCGTTTGGGTCGCCGAAGACATGAAAGCGCTCGATATACTCTGCGCCCGTCCTGATGTTGATAAGAATAAGATCGGTTGTGGTGGGCTCTCCGGTGGCGGAATGCGCTCGGTTTATATGGCCGGCCTCGACGATCGCATCAAGTGTACGGTGCCTGTAGGATTTATGACAACATGGAATGATTTCGTCTTATACAAATCTTATACCCACACGTGGATGATCTATATCCCTTTGCTGCCAAACGAACTCGACTTCCCCGAAATACTTTGCATGCGCGCCCCTCTCCCATCATTAGTGCTCAACAATACTGAAGATCAATTATTCACGTTATCTGAAATGAAACGCGCCGACGAGATCACCCGCGAGGTCTATGCGAAAGCTGGCAGTGCGGATAAATACCGTTGTTCCTTTCACCCCGGTTTACATAAATTCGATGCCAAAATGCAAAACGAAGCATTCGAATGGTTCGATCAATGGCTAAAATGAAAAGACTGTTTTTATTCCTGGTTGTTCTGAGCGCCAGCTGCACAAAGAAAGAACTGACATTGCCGGAACAAATAGAAAACTCCCTTCGCAAAGAAACTCTCGACAAATGGTATCCACTCGCTATCGATAAAGAGTACGGAGGTTTCCTGAGTTCATTCACTTACGATTTCAAACCCACCGACGATCAACGAAAAATGATCGTTACACAAGCCCGTCACACGTGGACAAACGCAAAGGCGGCGTTACGCTACCCGGATGTCGAGCATTATAAGAAAGGCGCGCGTCATGGTTACAAATTCCTCCGCGATGTGATGTGGGATAGTACTTACGGTGGATTTTATTGGATCGTTGAACGCGATGGCACTCCCGTAAAAGACGACACTATAAAGACTGCCTACGGAAACGCTTTCGGTTTATATGCTCTTGCTGCCTATTATAAATCCTCCGGCGATCCCGAAGCGTTAACCTTCGCAAAGCAATCCTTCGAATGGCTGGAGCGTTTCAGTCACGACCACGAATACAAGGGATACTTCCAGCACCTCCGCAGAAATGGAACACCGATCCTCCGCGACCGCCATACTCCTTCCACAGCAGAGACCGGTTATAAAGATCAGAACAGCTCTATACATCTCCTCGAAGCGCTCACAGAGCTCTATGATATCTGGCCCGATCCATTGGTACGAGAACGTCTCCGTGAAATGTTGTTCCTCATCCGCGACACCATCGTAACCCGCGAAGGTTATCTCGTATTGTTCCTTGATCGGGAATGGACACCTGTCTCATTTCATGATAAACCGGACAGTGTTATAGAAAAGCATCATAGTTTGGATCACGTTTCCTTTGGCCACGATGTTGAAACTGCCTATCTTATGATTGAAGCTTCGCATCTGCTCGGCATCGAGAACGATTCGACTACACATCGCATCGCGAAGAAGATGGTCGATCATTCACTGAAAAACGGTTGGGACGAACACGATTCGACGGGCAGCTTCTACGACGAAGGATATTATTTCAAAGACCGCCCGGGTCTCACCATCACGCGCGACACAAAAAACTGGTGGGCACAGGCCGAAGGAATGAACTGCTTGCTTTTGATGGCACAGTTGTATCCAAACGATCCAATGAATTACTACGACAAGTTCCAGAAGTCGTGGAAATATATCGATACATACCTGATCGATCATGAGAACGGCGATTGGTTTGCAGGCGGCATCGATAAACAACCGGAAATGAAGACGGCACTGAAGGGTCACATCTGGAAGGCATGTTATCATCACTATCGTTCTATGACGAACGTGATCGACATGCTAACGACGAAGCCAAATCATAAAGAATGAAATACGCTCTTCGCCACCTGTTCAGGAACAAAGTCGCTACGGCGATCAATGTTTCGGGATTGACTGTTGCCTTTTCGGCAGCGTTCCTCATCTTACAGTATCTCGATTTCGAGCTTGGTTACGATAGGTACTTACCGGAACACAACGAAGTTTATCGGGTGGCAAGCGAGCTCTCCGAGAATGGATCACCCAGGACCACGGCAACATCTTATTACGGTGTCGCCAACTGGGCGCCCGAGAATTTTCCGGAGGTAGAAGCAGCGACGCGCATTAACCGCTGGCCTGCTAATACCGGTTTCCTCATCGAAGCCGACGGCAAGCTTTATAATGAAAGGAACTACATGATGGGCGATAAGGGATTCTTCAAGGTGTTCCCTTCTATGTTGATCGCTGGCAATCCTGAGACGTGCCTGGCGGCGCAGGAAAATATTGTGATCTCTGACAGGCTTGCAGAGAAAATTTTTGGAACAACGGACATCGTTGGCAAGTCCATCACCAATCCTGGTTGGAAGGGTCACAGCTTTGCAGTGACTGGCGTATTCCATCACACCCCTGCTAATTCTCACCTCGATGCTGATATTATTTACACTTATGAATGGATCCCCGACCTCGGCGACGAATGGAAGGTAACCACGTGGAATTACATCCGCGTAAGTCCGGGTACTGATATTGAGAAGCTGCAGGAAAAGCTGAACAAGGCTGTTGTTAAAATGCTTCCGGATCCAAATGTTACAGTTCGACTCATCCTTCAACCCCATTCATCGATCCACTTGTATTCAAACATCGAAGACGAACTGGAGGCGCCGGGAAACATCACCAACATATTCATAGTCATTGGGGCGCTGATCATGATCACATTGGTTGCATGGATCAACTACGTGAATCTCGAAACAGCGAGATTCATTAAACGGTTGAAAGAGGTCGGTATTCGAAAGATCATCGGTTCATCGAGAAAGACTTTGCTGGCGAGATTCTTCATGGAATTCCTCCTGGTGACGATAGTCTCTGCAGTGCTCGCAGTGGTACTCGTTGCCGCGATCTTCCCATGGTTCGGTTATGTTACCGGGCTTCCATTGACAACTGTGAACTTCTCGGTGAAATCGATGTGGATAGCAGCGAGTGTTGTTATTATTGCCGGCACCTTCATCGTCGGTACGCTACCGTTTGTTTCTTTAATAAACATCAACCCCATCAATTCACTTAAAGCCTCCTCGCCACTCGCCCGTCGCCCCTTCACCCGCGCCTCGCTATTAACCTTTCAGCTTGTCGCCTCGCTTACACTAATGGCACTCGTCGTTATGGTGTCGCTCCAGCTCGACTTTATGCGCAACGTGAAAATGAACTTCGATACGTCAAACGTGATCACAGTATACAATCCCTCGAATTATACATGGCGGGAAGACTCCCTTAGAAAAGATAAGAACGAAGTGTTCCGCAACAAGCTCATGGAGATCCCGTCGGTTTCAAAACTAACAACGTCATCGGCAATACCAGGAGAACAGATCGGCTTCACGTATACAGATCTTGCAAAACGGGAACTGAACGATCCCGACCGGCAGATCCATTATAAAGTAATGTACATCGACTACGACTTCATTCCTTTGTTTGGACTGGAGCTCGTAGCCGGCAGAAACTATTCTCCCGAATTCACAGACAAGAGTTGCCTGGTATTGACGGAGGGCGCGGTCCGCGAGCTTGGATTTTCCTCCGCAGAAGAGGCGGTGAACCAGCAGATCTATTTCCAGGAAGAAGACGATTTCAGCGACTGGGACTGGCACAAGTGGACGATCATCGGGGTAGTGAAAGACTATCGCCACGAATCGATAAAGACACATGCCAACCCCGGTATATTCAGGTTGCACAGGAACAAGGGGCAGATGGTTTACTATTCGATAAAGCTTGAATCGAATAGCAACGTCTCCGAAACACTTTCCGCTGTCGAACATCTCTGGAGAGAGACCTGGCCCGGCAAACCGTTCGAATACTTCTTTATGGATGAGCACTACGATCAGCAATACAAAAGTGAGATCCACTTCTCCCGGGTATTCTTCTTGTTTGCGGGAATTGCTGTGTTCATTGCGTGTCTTGGTGTGATGGGCATGAGCTTGTTTGAAGCGAATGCAAGGATAAAGGAGATCGGTATCAGAAAAGTGTTGGGCGCGGAAGTAAAAAACATCATTGTATTGCTGACGAAGGACAGTTTCAGGATACTGTTGCTGTCGTCGCTGATCACTCTTCCATTGGTATATGTGATGTCCGACCGCTGGCTTAGTGGCTACCCCGAGCACATAGAATTTTCGCCCTGGTTTCTGGCGGTGCCCGTGGTTATCATGGTAGCGCTGGTTTGCTCGGTAACATTGACCAATATCCTGAACGCCGCTTCGCGAAACCCGGTCGATTCCCTTAAGCACGAATAATAATTTCCCTTGAAAGATTTTGAGAAACCGATCAGTTACATATATTTGTAACCGTTCGGTTACACTAATCCTTAATCACAAATCGTTAAATCACAAATCTTGAATTCCAAATGCGCAGAGATGTTTTTCAGGCCATCGCCGACCCCACCCGTCGCGAGATCATAAACATGATCGCACACCGGTCGTTGAACCTTAACGCTGTTGCCGGCAACTTCGACGTAAGCCGGCCCGCCATCTCGAAGCATATTAAAATACTGACCGAGTGCGGCCTCATAACGATCCGTCAGCAGGGACGTGAACGGTTCTGCGAGGCTAATCTTAAATCGCTTGTAGAAGTGTCGACGTGGGTCGATCAATACAGGAAATTCTGGACTGCGCGACTGGATGCGCTCGAAGCCTATCTAAACAAAGACGCCGAACAATTATCAAAGAAGAAAAAGAATTCAAAAAGCAAAAAGAAATGAGTGCACAACCATTTACCATCGAAAAAGTGATCAACGCTCCGGTTGCACGCGTGTGGAAAGCAATCACCGACAGCTCTCAAATGAAAGAATGGTATTTCGATATACCCGGCTTCGAAGCAAAGAAAGGTTTCGAGTTCCAGTTCGAAGGCGGACCGGATGGCCGTTCATACACACATCTCTGCAAGATCACGGAAGTAGTGAGCCAGAAAAAGCTACAACACACCTGGAGCTATAAAGGCTACGAAGGAATGTCGGTAGTAACATGGGAACTGACCGATATGGGAGGCAAAACGAAAGTCAAGCTTACCCACACCGGTCTCGAGACATTCCCATCCAATCCCGACTTCGCAAGAAAGAACTTCGAAGCAGGATGGAATTCTATTGTTGGAGATCTTCTTCCGAACTATACTGAAAAGCAGGGTTAGGCACATAGTTGGGATAGATCTGCATGTGCTTCTTCCTCACTTCTTCGTAAACGATCTGCCGGAGCTCATCTACATTCTGCTTCGTCGCGGCCGACACGAATATCACACGCGCAAATCCATGCGTGCTGTAATAACGTCGAAGCTCTTCGAGCGAAGCAGGATCATTCTTCTCCAGTAGGTCGACCTTGTTCAACACCAGCACAACTGGAATATTTCCTGCGCCGATCTCTGCCAGGGTCTTGCTTACGACTTCAATATGATTGTCGTGGAACGGATGTGCGACATCAACCACATGAAGCAGGATGTCTGCCTCTCTTACTTCATCGAGCGTGGATTTAAACGACTCGATCAAATGATGCGGCAGCTTGCGGATAAATCCAACGGTGTCCGACAGCAGGAACGGTATATCGTTCAGCACAACTTTCCTCACCGTTGCATCTACCGTAGCGAAGAGTTTGTTCTCCGCCTTCACGTTGGCCTTGCTCAGTAAGTTCATCAATGTGGATTTGCCGACGTTGGTATAGCCGACCAATGCAACACGCACAACGTTACTCCGCGACTTCCTTTGTGTCTGTCGTTGCTTATCGATCTTCTCAAGCTCGTCTTTCAGCAGGCTTATCCTGGTGCGGATCACACGACGGTCGGTCTCTATTTCTCGTTCACCCGAACCACCACGTGTGCCGGTACCACCTCGTTGTCTTTCAAGGTGAGTCCACATCCGGGTAAGTCGCGGCAATAAATATTGATTCATAGCCAACTCGACTTGTGTTCGGGCCTGGGCCGTTTGAGCTCTCAATAAGAATATATCGAGGATCAGAAGGCTTCGGTCGTACACCCTCACTTTGGCCTCCAGCTTATCGGGGTTGAATTCTTTTTCGAGATTTCTCAGTTGCGACGGACTTAGATCGTCGTCGAAAAGCACACTGGTAATGTTATTTGCCGAAACATAGTCCTTGATCTCCTCCAGCTTGCCTTTTCCGACGAAAGTTCTGACGTCGGGGTGTGGCAACTTTTGGAAGAAAGTGCGCTCGGTGGTGATTCCGGCTGTTTCGGCCAAAAACGCCAATTCTGCCAGGTGTTCGTCGGTTTCCTCCTGGTTTGTTCTAGGTGTTCCTACGGATACGAGTACGGCTTTTTTCATCTGTAAAGCGTCACCTGATTGGTTCTCTTTCATTATAAATATGGAGTTACTTTAATTAACTTTCGGGAATTTAAGACGTAACAGGTTGCTTCCTAACCTGAAATTTAGGTCTAAACCTAGTAAAACCTTACCTGGCAAGAGAACCGGGGCTGTTGGCTTGATGAAAATTGCAATTGTTCTTAACACATCCTGGAACATCTATAACTTCCGGATGAGCTTTATTCGCACCCTGATCGCAGAAGGTCATGAAGTTCACACGGTAGCCCCCGTCGATGATTATACTCATCGGCTCGAAGAGGCTGGATGCATTCACCATAATGTCCGGATGGACAGCCGTGGTGCAAACCCAATCAGGGATTTCGGATTAATCATCGAATTCTGGTCGATTTACCGCCGCCTGAAGCCGGATATCATCCTCCACTACACTATTAAACCTAATATATATGGTACGCTCGCGGCGTCCATGTTGAAAATACCCGTGATCAACAATGTTTGCGGATTGGGTACGGTTTTTCTTAAAAAAGGACTGATCTCGTTGGTTGCTATCAAGCTCTATCGATGGGCTTTCCGATATCCTAAGAAGGTGTTTTTCCAGAATTCCGACGACAAGAAGCTTTTTGTTGAACGGAACCTCGTTCCTCCCGGTATTGCGGACCTGATCCCTGGCTCTGGCGTAGACCTACAGCGTTTTGCCCCGGTGCCTACAGGTAAGAATGAAAATTTTACATTTTTAATGATCTCAAGGCTCATAACGGACAAAGGAGTGCTTGAGTTCATTGAGGCCGTAAAACAATTGCGTGCAAAAGGCCTTAAAGCCAGGTTCCAGATCCTCGGCCCGAAAGATCCCCGCCACAAGCGTGGTATCCAGTTAAAGACCATCGATGAGTGGATCCACTCCGGGATCGTGGAGTACCTCGGCACCACCGACGATGTGCGACAGTATATAAATAAAGCAGACTGTGTTGTCCTTGCCAGCTATCGCGAAGGCACACCACGGACATTACTCGAAGCAGCCAGCTCCGGAAAACCGATCGTTGCCACAGACGTCCCCGGTTGCCATCACGTTGTCGTGAACGAGTACAACGGCCTGCTCTGCAAACTGAAGGACGCCAACGACCTGGCCGACAAGATGCAGACAATGGCTACGCTCAACGAAGGGACCCTGAAGCAAATGGGTGCAAACGGACGTAAGAAAATGGAACTCGAGTACAGCGAAGAGATCGTTATTCGCAGGTATATTGCGGCAATTCTTCCGTTCAGGAAAGCGTCTTAAACGCTCAGGGTTCAGCGTGCAGCGTTCGACGTTGGTCGCGGGTCACCGAACACTGCACCCTGGACGTTGAACATTTTCGTATTTTTATAAGATGCCCCGCTGTTTGCTCGTACTTCTGATCAGTTTCATAGCGCTTGGTTGCTCTTCCTACAAGCAAAATATCATGTTCAAGCCTGGGGAGAACTTCGCTGCGAAGCAGGCAACTCTTGCCGGCGCTACAGAAAAGAATTATGTGATCCAGGTAAACGACTACCTGAAGCTCGAAGTCTATTCCAACAAAGGCGAACGGATCATCGATCCAAACGGAGAGCTTCTCATCAACAGTGGTGCTGCGGCTACTCAGAACCCTACGCTTCGTGTTCAACCGAATTATCTCGTTACCGTGGATGGCGCTGTGAAGTTTCCAATGATCGATGCCCTCACCGTAGCCGGTATGACCATTCGCGAAGCTGAGACCAGGCTACAGTCCGAATACAACAAGTATTATAAAGAGTGCTACGTTCTTCTTACATTCAGTAATAAGAGAGTAATTGTACTGGGCTCACCCGGCGGCCAGGTCATTCCTCTCGTTAATGAAAATGTGTCCGTAGTAGAAGTCCTCGCAATGGCAAAGGGTATTGGCATCGACGGTAAGGCTCACAACATTCGCCTCATTCGCGGCAGCGATGTGTATGTGCTCGACCTGAGTACAGTCGATGGCCTTAAGACAGGTAACATTACCGTTCAGCCTGGAGACATCATCTACGTAGAACCAACACGCAGGCCCTTCGCCGAAGGCGCCCGCGATCTTGCACCCGTGTTGAGTCTCGTGCTTAGTATTGCAACTCTTATCGTTGTGTTCATCGCCAACAACTGACATGCAGGAGAGAAAGCACATATCTCAGGCCGCAATGGACACAGTAGACTTCGACAAGCTGAAAATGCTTCTTCGAAAGAACCTGGTATGGATGATATTGATCCTCGCCGGAACCAATCTCGCAACGTATCTCTACCTGCGTTATACTAAAAATGTCTACGAAGCTGCCTCGGAAGTCAAGCTCGATATAAAACAGGATGCAACAGAGTTCGGTATCAAAAATCTGCAGGAAGGCCAGAACGCAAATCCCATTTTAGGCGAGATCGAACAAATGACCAGCCGCTTGTTCTACAATCGGGTCCTGGATTCCATCGACCTTTGGGTCAGTTATTACTCGATTGGACAAGTACTCAATAACGAAATGTATCATGTGTCGCCGTTCCGCGTCCAGTACTCGTCTACATTACATCCATACCAGAACACACCTATCTACTTTAATTTTACTGGTCCGGAAGACTATAGCCTTCGTGTTGGGAACCAGGTAATACAAGGCAAGGTTGGACAGCCGCTGTCGCTCAATGGCCTGGAGCTTACGATCTCGAAAACTTTCTATTATTCTCTGTATCATGAAGACGATTATTTCTTCATACTTCACAGCCGCGAAAACCTCTTAGGATATCTCGATGCTTATACCACGGTAGAGCCCCTGAACTACGATGCGAACACCATTCGGATCTCGTTCCAGGACTACAATCCATACAAGGCACGCGACATCGTGAACAAGATCGATTCGATGTATATCAACTACAGTAACGAACAGAAGAACGCCACGAACAAACAGAAGATCGAATGGATCAACGCAGAGTTAGGCCAGATCGAGGGAAAAATGGAGGACTACGAAAACTATTTCGAGAACTTCACGCTCCAGAACAAAAGCAATAATGTAGACGCAGACCTCAGAAAAACGATCGGCGCATTATATGCCATCGACTCGCAACGCTTTCAACTCAATCGAAGACTGAATGCTATCGATGGGCTCGTCGAGCAGTTCACCACGAACAACTTCACGGTTTCTATCGGCAGCCGCCAGTTCCTTCCCTCCTATCTCGATAAGCAGATCGATGCACTCCAGGTGCTGATGCAGGATATCGAGAAGCTTGGACTTTCTTACAACGAAAGCACGTTCGCCTTCAAACAGAAAGAAAGAGAGCTCGAACAAATGAGAAACGTTGTGTTCGGCCAGATCAATGATCTTAAAAAGGAATGGAACCAGTCGTTGGTGGATCTCACCCAGCAAAAACAAAATCTCGAAAAGCGATTCGCGGCGATGCCCGACAAGAACACACAGTTCACGAAGAACCAGCGTTTCTATAAGCTATACGAAGAGTTCTACCTGTCGATGATGCAGGCGAAAGCACAATTTGAAATTGCACAGGCCGGGAGCACACCCGATTTCAAAATACTTTCATTCGCATCGATGTCGCTGACGCCGATCTCTCCGAAACGTCCCATGTTCTATGCGATCGGATTTACTTCGGGACTGATCTTGTGTATCCTGTTCATCGGACTGTTGTATGTGACGGATAACCGAGTGACCAGTTCACACGAGATCGAGAAGAACATCAATGTGCCGCTGCTCGCCGTTATTCCTGAATCGCGTCATATTACGAAGTCTCCTTTCCATGTGTTGGATAATCCGAAGTCGATCGTGAGTGAAGCGATCCGAACGTTGAGGACGAACCTTGATTTCTTTTCGGTAACGGGCAATACGAAGACGATCTCTATTTCGTCGACGATCGGGGGTGAGGGTAAATCGTTCCTCGCGTTGAATCTCGGTGGTGTAATAGCGATGTCGAGGAAGAAGGTCGTACTGGTCGATCTCGACATGCGTAAGCCGAAGTTCAATATCCCGTTTACCATACCAGATCCTCAAAAGGGCGTGAGCACGGCGCTTATCCGTAAGTACAATATTGAAGATTGCATCATCCCGACGGGTCTCGAGAACTTCGATTATATACCGGCCGGTCCTCATCCACCGAATCCATCGGAGCTGTTGATGAACGGAGACTTTAGTCACGTCGTTAACAGGTTAAAAGAATTATACGAGTTTGTTATCATCGATACGCCGCCAGTTGGCCTTGTTACCGACGGGATCATGGCTATGAAAAAGACCGACGTAACGATCTACGTGGTACGGGCAAATTATTCGAAGAAGGATTTCCTGCAGAACATCGAACGGATCCAGAAGCTGCATAAGATCAATAATATCTCCGTTGTCTTCAACGCTCTGCCATCCAGCAAAAAAATGTATGGTTATGGCTACTACGAAGACCAGACTCCTTTAAAGAAAACCTGGAAAAATATTTTCGGCGGCTAAGTGTTTTCATTCTTTTCATCATCGCGTAAACCAGCGAAAGTTTCCTTTCGCGCAGATATGCATTCTCATCTCCTTCCGGGGATCGATGACGGTGTGAAATCGAACGAGCATTCTCTTGCTACTATCCGGAAGCTCATGGATCTCGGTTACGAGAAATTTGTGACCACGCCACATATCATGAGCGACACATATCCGAACACTCCAGCCATCATCAAAGAAAAGCTGGAATCTTTACAGGAATTTCTCGCCGCTAACAAAGTGAACGTAGAGATCTCGGCCGCTGCGGAATATTACCTGGATGAGTATACCATGAGTGCCGTGAATGGTCCCGAAGAAATGCTCACTTTCGGAAAGAAGTACCTGTTGTTCGAGACCAACTATCTTTCGGAGCCTTTTATCTTGAAAGAATTCATTTTCAACGCTACTTCAAAAGGTTATAATTTGGTGCTCGCTCACCCCGAACGATATCAATACATGACCATGGAAAAAGCACAGGATCTTATCGATCGGGGCGTACTGCTGCAGGTGAACTTGTTGTCGCTATCGGGATCTTACATGAAACCAGCGCAGAAATTTGCCGAGAAGCTGATCGAAAATAAAATGGTCAGTTTCCTGGGCACCGATTGTCATAACGACGTGCAGGCCGCCGCACTGGAAAAAGCTCTGCAAACGAAAGCATTCGCGAAAGCGATCGAGCTCCCACTCTTAAATCACGTGATCTAAATGGTTGTAGCAGTCACAGGCGCAAACGGAGTTGTGGGTAGTGTGATCGTCGATCACCTCTCGCGCAACAGCCTTACTGTGAAGAAGGTCGTTCGCCCGGAGACCGACGTGCTCGACATAGCCGGGCTCATGAAAGCGTTCGAAGATGTTGATACCGTCGTTCATTCGGCAGGCTTCGTTTCATTTAATCCGAGGGAGAAGCGACAGTTGTATGACGTGAACGTACAGGGCACCAGGAATGTAGTGAACGCCTCTCTCTCAGCAGGAGTAAAGAAACTTATCCATATTAGTTCGGTGGCGGCAATCGAGAGATCGGTTACCGACTATGGGCGCTCGAAATATCTCGCGGAGCTTGAAGTATATCGTGGCATGGAAGAGGGCCTGAAGGTTTCCGTTGTAAATCCGTCAGTGGTGCTGGCCGCAGGCGATGGACGTCGCAGCAGCTCGGCTCTGTTCGGATATGTTTGGCGTGAGCGAAAATTCTATACAGATTTTAATCTGAACTATGTAGACGCACGCGACGTTGCTGACATTGTGGCGCGTTTGGTTCGTGAAGATCATAATGGCGAAAAATTTATCGCGACAGCCGGAACGATTTCTCTAAGCGCAATCCTGCGGGAAATTGCCCGGCGTTTTCAAAAAAAGGCACCTTCCATTAATGTACCAATTGGATTGGCAACGATTGCCGCGGGGCTCGAAGAACTTCGTGCCTCAATAACTCGTTCAGAACCAATGGCTACTCGCCAGTCAGCACGAGCTTTACGTGAGAAACTAATTTTTCAAAACGAAAAAGTGAAACAAGTATTGGGAACCGAATTTCACTCGTTGGAAAAAACGCTGGACTGGTGTTGTGCGGAGTACAAAAATAAATTGGGACTCCGTTGATTTTAATTTGTTTAATTTACCCCTAACTTAGGCAAACCCTAATAAAGAATGGCTCAGCACTTCAGAAAGAGAGAGGAAGAGGAGGAGTTGATCAAGAAATTCGAAGAAAGCCTCAAGAAAAATTCCAACGAGTTTTTTAACCTGGAAGCCTACGAGACGATCATCGATTATTACCTGGATCGGAATAAACACAAGAAAGCGCTGGCGGCGGTTAACCAGGCCATCGATCAGTATCCTTTTTCTTCGGAGCTCATCCCGCTTAAAGCTCAAATACTTTCAAACCTGGAAGAATACGACCAGTCGCTCGAGCTGCTCGAACGTGCCCGCACGCTCAATCCGAACGACATTGAAATATTTCTTTCTATCGGTTCCGTGCTTTCCCTGATGGGTAAACACCAGGAAGCCATCGCCACTTACGAAGAAGCATTGACTTTCGCCGAAGAAGCACAAGACGAGCTTTATTATAACATTGGTCTCGCATATCAAAGCGTTGAAGATTACGACAAGGCTATCGACGCTTACAAGAAATCCATTGAATTCAACATCAGTCACGAAGGTGCCCTGTACGAGCTTGCATTCTGCCTCGATGTGATCGGCCAACTGGAAAGCAGCCTCGCCTACTATAAGAAATTCATCGACGAAGATCCTTATTCGAGCGCAGCGTGGTACAACCTCGGCATTGTCTGCAACAAGCTCGAGAAATATGACGATGCTATTGAGGCATACGACTATGCTTTAGCCATCGACGAAAATTTTGCTTCAGCTCATTTCAATATGGGTAATACCTATATGAACCTCGAGCAATACACGAAAGCACTCGATGCTTTCAAAAAGACAATTGAGATCGAAGGACCCAGTCCCGAGGTTTACTGCAGCATCGGGGCCGCTTACGAAAACCTTGAGCACTACGACCTCGGTCTAAAATATTATCAGAAGTCCACCAAACTCGATCCTCTTTACGACGAGGCCTGGTTCGGCGCGGGCAACTGCATGGAGAAACAGGAGAAGTGGTACCAGGCACTGCACTTTTTCAACAAAGCCATTAAACTGAACAGCCACAACGCCGAATACTGGAAAGCGGCCGCCCATGCCGAGTTCAAGATCGGCAATACCATTTCGGCTATTAGCGCTTACGAAGAGGCTTGTCATCTCACGCCAGACGATAAAGAGATCTGGCTCAACTGGTCTTTTATTTACTATGAGCAGGGCGCTCACGAGAAAGCAATCGACATAATCCTCCAGGGACTCGACGAACTGCCCGAAGAATCCGAGCTATACTACCGCATTACGGCGTATCTGATCGAAGCAGGACAATTTAAAGAGGCATTTAATTATCTTGAAAATGCATTAATTTTGAACTTCGAAGGACATAGCGCGCTGTTCGACTTCTTTCCCAAAGCCGAAACACAGAAAGCGTTGTTCAAGATTATCGATCAGTTTAGAAAAGATAACCCCTGATGAATTACACACTTAAAAATTTACCTGAGCGAACTACCAAGCCCAGGCAGATTGGTTTTACTATGGCCATGGACAAGGGCCTGAGTGTTCGTGAGACTGAAGATTTCGTAAGCCTTTGCGCGGAGCACGTTGATATTGTGAAGCTCGGCTGGGCAACGTCGTACGTTACTCCAAATCTTAAGGACAAACTAAAAGTATATAAGGAGGCGGGAATCCCCTGCTATTTTGGCGGAACGTTGTTCGAAGCATTTATTATCCGCGACCAATTCGACGACTATCGCAAGGTGCTTGATAAATACGATCTGTCTTTCGCGGAGGTGTCGGATGGATCGATCGACCTCGATCACGACAAAAAGTGTGACTACATCCAGAAACTTTCGGAGCAGGTGACGGTATTGTCTGAAGTAGGTTCGAAGGACGCCGACAAGATCATTCCACCGTACAAGTGGATAGAGCTGATGCAGAAAGAATTGGACGCCGGCGCATGGAAAGTGATCGGTGAAGCAAGAGAAGGTGGTAATGTAGGCTTGTTCCGTTCGTCGGGTGAAGTGAGATCCGGTTTGGTCCAGGAAATCCTGACTAAAATCCCTTTTGAGAAGATCATCTGGGAAGCTCCTCAGAAGGCACAGCAGGTGTGGTTCATTAAATTACTTGGAGCGAACGTCAATTTGGGTAATATTGCACCCAACGAAGTCATTCCGCTGGAAACAATAAGGCTGGGATTGCGTGGCGATACCTTTCTTCACTTTCTTGGATTAGAACGTAAGAAAGATAACCAGGCACCTCCTCCGTTCGAAGCGGACTAGCAACGTATCTCTGAAAAGAGAAGTATTTTTTTAACTGCACCCTAAAATAACTGAGAGAATGGAAAAAAAATTCGGACTTATTGGTTCGACTGTTAGTCACTCTTTTTCAAAAGCATACTTCGACGAAAAATTTTTCCGTGATGGTCTTCGCGATTATCACTATGAACTATATCCACTAAAGAACATAGATGAGCTCACCAATCTTCTGCAAGAAAATCCCGAGCTCTGTGGATTGAATGTAACGATCCCTTATAAAGAACAGGTCCTTAAATTCCTCACCGAGATCGACAACGACGCAAAGAAGATCGGTGCGGTGAACGTTATCAAGATACACGACGGCGTTCTGAAAGGCTACAATACCGACAGCGATGCGTTCTTCGACACGATGAAGAAATGGTTCCCGAATCCTGCCGGCTCCCGCGCACTCATACTCGGTACCGGTGGATCTTCTAAAGCAGTACAAGAGGCTCTCGAAAAACTGCAGATCCCTTTTGAAACCGTATCGCGCGAAAAAGGAAAGGCCGATTATACCTACGAAGACCTCGAGAAAAAAGGGAAGCTTATCTCGGCCTCGAACCTGATCGTAAACACGACACCACTCGGTATGTCGCCCAATAACAATGCCGTTGTGCCGATCGACTTCGAACTGATAACTCCGAAGCACTACGTGTACGATCTGATCTACAACCCAGCCCGCACTTTGTTCTTACAGAAGGCGGAAATGCGTGGAGCAAACATCAAGAACGGATTGGAGATGCTGCATGTGCAGGCGGAGAAGGCCTGGGCAATCTGGAACAATTAAGACTGATATTATTTTTACTTGTCGCAACGTCCAGTGTTCCATCACTGGCCCAGAAGTATTTCGGCATCACCGGCGGGCTGGTCAGCAATAAGCTCGTCGGCAGCGAAGTAGAATTCCAGAAAAATATTCACAACAATGTCATGTCGGCACGCACAGGTCCGACGTTTGCCATGTTCCTGAAGAAGGAGCTTACACCTTTCGTTTACGTAAAGTACCAGGCCGCTTACATCACAAAAGGGAACAGCTCTCCCAACAATACACTGTGGACCTATAATCTCGAGTACATTACCATACCGGTGCAATTTGGCGTTCAGCCAATCAACTCATATAATGTTTCGAAGAACGTTCAGCTTGGTATCGAGGGCGGTCTCGCCGTGAATTATGCGTTGGGTGGTCTGAATAATATCTCGAACGCGTACTCGTCGGCCAATAACGCAAAAGTGAACCGATTGGCCCTAAGTATGCCGGTCGGTCTCAATTTTGAGTACCGCCTCTCGCCGAAGCGGATCCTTTTTTTCAACATCACCTGGTACCACGACCTCACCCCGCTCCTCTCCTACGAGTCGGGCAATGCTACCTACAAAGCGACTAACCAGGGATGGATGTTTACGACGGGAATTATGTTCCCTCGCAACAAATAATTCTGTTGACATACCGTTGACAGTGAGCAGGAGTAGATTTAGAACCAAATCGTAAATCTTGAATCGTAAATCGTAAATTTCCAGATGGATTTCCAACTCTCCAGTGAATTCGAACCGACCGGCGATCAACCCGCGGCTATCAAGCAACTCGTTGCAGGTTTAGAAGCCGGCGAACCTCACCAAACGCTGCTTGGCGTTACAGGGTCGGGAAAAACTTTCACCATGGCCAACGTGGTGGCGACAGTGAACAAACCGACGATCGTGCTCTGCCACAACAAGACACTTGCGGCCCAGCTTTATGGTGAGTTCAAGTCGTTCTTCCCGAAGAATGCCGTCGAGTACTTTATTTCCTATTACGACTACTATCAGCCCGAAGCATACATCCCCACTTCGAATCTTTATATCGAAAAAGATCTTTCGATCAACGAAGAGATCGAGAAACTTCGATTGAGTGCCACGTCTTCTTTGCTCACAGGTCGTCGCGACGTTATCGTGATTGCATCCGTTTCGTGTATCTATGGTATCGGCAACCCGGAAGAGTTCGGCAAGAACAGGATCGTTCTCAACGTTGGTGAGGTGATCCCGAGGAATCGATTGTTGTTTGCGTTGGTGGATATCCTCTATCGAAGAACAGAAGCTGAATTCAAACGCGGCTCGTTCCGTGTGAAGGGCGATACCGTTGATATCTTTCTCGCTTATGCCGATTATGCCATCCGCATTTATTTCTATGGCGATGAGATCGAAGCGATACACCGCATCGATCCCGATAGCGGAAGAAAGCTCGGCGACGAAAAAGGGATAACGATATTCCCGGCCAACCTGTTCGTCACAGGAAAAGAGCGGATGAATGTAGCTATCCGCGAAATACAGGACGACCTCGTATCGCAATTGACGATGTTCGACAGCGAACGAAAATTCCTCGAATCGAAAAGGTTAAAAGAACGCACTGAGTTCGACATGGAGATGATGCGGGAGCTCGGATATTGCAGCGGCATCGAGAACTATTCGCGTTACTTCGACCGGCGTTCGCCGGGGGCACGTCCATTCTGTTTGCTCGACTATTTTCCCAACGACTTCCTTTTGATCGTCGACGAGAGTCACGTCACCATTCCACAGATCCGCGCGATGTGGGGTGGCGATCGTTCCAGAAAAGTAAATCTCGTGGACTATGGATTCCGCTTGCCTTCGGCGTTGGATAATCGTCCGCTTACTTTCAACGAATTCGAAGGCATAGTGAACCAGGTTGTATATGTTAGTGCCACTCCCGGCGAATACGAGCTCCGAAAATCAGAAGGTGTTGTAGTGGAGCAGTTGATCCGTCCAACCGGTCTGCTCGATCCGATCATCGATGTACGCCCAAGCAAAAACCAGATCGACGATCTTCTCGAGGAGATCGACGAGCGCGTGAAGAAGAAGGAACGTGTTCTCGTAACAACTCTCACCAAGCGAATGGCCGAAGAGCTCACGAAGTTCATGGAGCGCGCATCCGTGAAGTGTCGTTATATCCACTCCGAAGTCGATACGCTCGATCGCGTTGAGATCCTCCGCGAACTTCGACTTGGCGTGTTCGATGTGCTGGTTGGTGTTAACCTGTTGCGCGAGGGACTCGATCTGCCCGAAGTGTCTTTGGTGGCGATCCTCGATGCCGACAAGGAAGGATTCCTCCGCAACGAGAGATCGTTGGTTCAAACCATTGGCCGCGCTGCGCGTAACGTGAATGGTCGCGTGATCATGTATGCCGATTCGATCACCGAGTCGATGCAACAAGCGATCGACGAAACTGACCGCAGGAGAAAGATCCAGCAGGATTACAATACCGCCCACGGCATTACACCGCGGACCATTGTTCGGTCTAAAGAAGAGATCTTCAAACAAACGAAAGTGGCCGATTCGAAGAAAGCTCCGAAACGTTACTATATCGAAGACGAAGAGAAGTCGCTCGCAGCCGATCCGGTTGTTGCCTACATGGCCAAAGACGACCTGGTGAAGATGGCAGAGCAGACGAAGAAAGCCATGGAGAAAGCTGCGAAAGAGCTCGAGTTCGTTGAAGCTGCACGCCTCCGTGACGAATATCTCGCCATACAAAAGCTGATCGCCGAAAAATAAAATATGAGCAAACGGGTCTTTATTATACTGATCCTGTTCATCGCTACTCAGTCGGCCTTCGCACAAAAATTCACCGCTGGCTATTACGTTAAGGCTTCCGGGGATACCGTTAAAACCAACGTATTTCTCCGCAAGAAGTCGGGCCATATTCTCGGCCTATTATCGGAAGACGGTCAATTATTCGGCCCCAAAGATCTTCGCGCTGCCAGTGTCGGAAGGATCAGTTACGTTGTGAAAAAGGTAACGATCGATAAGTCGCCAAAAGGGTCAACGGCTGTCGATACGATGTTTCTCGAGATCATGAGTCGTGAAAAGATGTCTCTGTTTCATTCGGTCGACGAAAATAACAAAGCTCACTTTTTTATTGAAGACGAAGATGGGACGACGACGGAGCTCGGTCTTCACATACTCGACCAGGGCGATGGTATCACGTTCCAGGAGCTGCCGATTTACAAGGATGTGCTAAAAACACTGTTTGCCACGTGTAAAGATCTCACTGGCGAGATCGACAAGTCGCGGTACACCAGGAATTCCATCCATACGGTATTTGAAAAGTTGTACGAATGTAAATATGGAACAGCTCCGAAGATGGCAACGACACGCCATATCGTAAACGACTTCGGGATTGTTGCCGGCATCTCCTCCACAACTTTGAAGTTTGAGAATAAGCCTGGCAACACATCTCTCGCTGCACGACTAGTGTTCGATAAATCGACAGACCTCACCGGCGGAGTATTCATGGAGTCGAGATTTACGAAGCTGGGTAAGTCGTTCACCGTCCGCAATGAGCTCACGCACCGCACGTACGATGTGGCGTCGGAGGATTATTACAACGGACAGGGACAGACTTCGCTGTTCGGCTATGTTTCGGCAAACTACCTGAAGTATAATCTGCTTGCACGATTGGCGCTGTCGCACAATGAGCTTCGGCCGTTCATAACTGCGGGGTTGTCGCCTTCGTTGCTGCTTTCATCAAGCAACCGTTCGCTGGTCATTACCAATGGATCGAAACATACAGAGAGTCTTCTTGGTCGTGTGAAATCATTCGAGTTCGGATATTTTTTCGGAGCAGGCTTGATGTACAACGGTTTCAGCATCGAAGCCCGTGTTGAGCAGTCGACCGGTCTTCACCCGGAAACATGCAACTCGAAAGTGAATACTTTGTTTGTGCTTCTTTCGTACAGGTTGTTTGAAGGGAATTATTAGGGGTAGTCTGGCGCTCCCGTTTACGAAGATATTTATTATCTATACGCCGATTATGCGCTTTTTTTACACCCTGGCGCTGGCAATATTTATCGTGTTTCCAGCAGCCGCACAACGATTCTCACCAGGCTACTATATCACCGTTTTAGGAGATACCGTAAAGACAAATATCTCCATTGAAAAAAAGGATCAGTCGATAGATAAAGTCGCCACTCCCGAAGGATTGTTTCTTGCTCCAAAAGATCTTTTAGGGTTTGGAGTGAATCAGGTCAACTATGTTGTGAAGTCTGTTTCTGTCGATAAAACACCGACTCTTGGGGTGGTAACAGAAACAGTGTTTCTGGAAGTAATGGTTCGAGGGAAAATGTCATTGTACACGATGATCGATGAACATGAAAAGGTACATTTCTACATAGAAAATGAAAATGGAACTCACGAACTCAGCGTGAAGCTGGTTAAGCAGTCTGAAGGTGTCTCGTATCAGCGACTCGAAACTTACAAGGGCACCCTTAAAGGACTTTTTCCGTCGTGTACAGACATATTTCCTGCCATAGACAAAACGGTATTGAGTAGAAAAGGAATACAGGCAATATTTAAAAGGCTTTATGTCTGCAGATTTGGCGAAGATGTACCAATAGAAAATAAAGGCTTGGATAAGCCTGTAACAGACATTGGCATAATTGCCGGGGTATCGAGCAGCGGAGTAGACTTTAATGCAGATAAGGGCACTACCTCAAGTAACGGGGCCACTAGCGGAAATAGTTACTTTCTCGATGAAATGTCTTTTTCCAAAAAATCGGTTGCTCCTACTGGTGGCGTCTATATCGAAACCAGATTCTCGCGATCAAAAAAGTTTGCCATGCGCCACGAGATCGGTTACATGCAATACGAAAATAAATCGGACGAATACAAGCTCAATGACTACACTTCTAACAGGTACTATGCAACCGTTTCGGCAAAATATATAAAATACAATTTCATAGTACGCACTTACTTTCTGCACGGCAGCGTGAGGCCTTTCGCTAACGTTGGAGTATCCGGAAAATACGCGTTATCAACATATGCCAATATGGAGCGAATAAATGGCCCCAATCCAGGTAACACATCCCTATTCGAAAAGGTAGTGAAAGCACACATCGTACCTATTGCGGGTGTAGGAGTGATATATGGTCCCTTCGCTATCGACCTTCGCTATGAGAGATCGAGAGGACTAAATAGCAGTGAAATCACATCGGTTGTCAATACAACTTATTTAACTTTCTCCTACCGATTAAAGTAAAGACCAATCAAAATAAAAAGCCCTGCTCACGCAAGGCTCTTCTTATATTCTCAAAATATAAATTACTTCGCAGCAAATCTCTTCGCTACTTCATCCCAGTTCACAACATTCCAGAATGCGTTGATATAATCAGGACGACGGTTCTGATAGTTCAAATAATAGGCATGCTCCCAAACATCGAGACCTAGGATCGGCGAACCTTTCACCTCTGCAACATCCATGAGTGGATTGTCCTGGTTCGGAGTCGAGGTGATCGCCAACTTTCCGTCGGCACCTTTGATCAACCACGCCCAGCCAGAACCGAAACGGCCAGTGCCTGCGGCAGCAAACTTGGTTTGAAACTCACCGAAATTTCCGAAAGCGCCGTTGATGGCGTCGGCTAACGCGCCCGATGGACCTTTGCCACCGTTGGGGCCGAGGATCGTCCAGAAAAGACTGTGGTTATAGTGACCGCCCCCGTTGTTTCGAACAGCAACAGGATACTTCGATATATTCTTGCAGATCTCTTCGATGCCGAGATTTTCTTCGGGCTTTCCCGCTATAGCATTGTTAAGATTTGTAACATACGTGTTATGATGTTTACCATGATGTATCTCCATGGTCTTCGCGTCGATGTGTGGCTCCAATGCATTGAATGCATAAGGAAGAGCCGGTAATGTAAATGCCATATGTATATAAATTTATTTAATAAGGTAAATATAGCAACTATCGATGTGCCTTTACAAGGTCGCCCAAATGCTTTAAACCGTTCTCAACTTTCTCACCGTACGGTAAGCCAAAACTTATCCTGAAACAGTTGCTGAATTGACCCTTCGACGAGAAAATCTGCCCGGGCGCTATGCCAATGTTAAGTTTCAATGCCTGCCTGTGAATTTTATAACCATCGGCTCTTTTGTTGAGTTCCAGCCACAATGCAAAACCTCCCTGTGGGCGGGTAATCCTGGTTTCGTCGGGGAAGTAGGCAGTTATGGCCTGCGTGTAGCGAAGACAGTTGGTGTGCAGTGCCTTCCTCAAATGACGAAGGTGAAGTTCATACCTTCCGTTCTCAAGGAAATGAGCGATCGCACTTTGTGCCAGCGTGTTTGTGGACACGTTGTTCATGCGCTTCACGCGGATCACTTTCTCTTTGAACTTTCCGGGTATCGTCCAACCGATGCGATAACCGGGAGCTAACGACTTGCTGAATGATCCACATTGAATGACGATCCCCTTCTTGTCGTAGATCTTGCAGGTATGCGGACGCGTCTTTCCGAAATACAATTCGCCATAGATATCATCCTCGATCAATGGTATATCGTGCTTCGACAGAAGATTTACGAGATGTTTCTTTTTCTCTTCGGGAAGACAGCTGCCCATCGGGTTATTGAAATTGCAAACGAAAAGACAGGCCTTGATATCGAACTTCGCAATGGAGCTTTCGAGGCAATCGATATCTACACCCGTTGCAGGATCGGTCGG
The DNA here is from genome assembly GCA_964490505.1 of uncultured Ohtaekwangia sp. Lineage (GTDB taxonomy): Bacteria > Bacteroidota > Bacteroidia > Cytophagales > Cyclobacteriaceae > ELB16-189. The sequence goes on from CAZBCP010000014.1 coordinate 483,846, forward strand.
GATCTCGACAACTTTCAACCCGAGACTTTCCATGACCTGGAAGATCGCGAAGTAGGTCGGGCTCTCGATCGCTACCGCGTCGCCGGGTTTGGTGATCGCCTTCAGACTTAACGACAATGCTTCCATGCAACCCGCGGTGATCACGATATCGTCCTCACTGATCGCGCCACCCCAGTTGAACGATTGAATGGCTATCTGTTTACGGAGGTCCGCGTTGCCCTGCACATGTTCGTAGCCGAGGCAACTATCCTTCGAGCTGCGCAGCGCGTGGAGCACAGATTTGTTCAGCTTCGCGGCTGGAAGCAATTCGTGCGAGGGGGATCCCATTGCAAAGTTGAGAAGCCTGTCGGAACGCAGGTCTTTGTAGATGCTGCTGATCATATCGTCGATGCTCACGGGTACGACCTCGTCGGCAGGTTTCGCGATTATCGGGATGTTGAGTGTGTGTTGCGGAGAATACCGCACGTAATAGCCGGACTGCGGGCGGGCTTCGATCAGCCCTTTGCTTTCGAGATGATAATAGGCCTGGAATGCGGTGCTCAAGCTGATTCCCTGCTCTTTGCTTAACGCTCGTACAGAAAGCAGCTTGTCGCCAACTTTAAGCGCTCTCTTCTCTATGAGCTTTTCGATGCGTTCAGAAACTTCCAAATACAGATGTTCCATAATCGTAACTGATATGCTCAAATTTAACAAAGTACCAACTGTTTTTCCAGAAATCGTTTGTATTTTTAGGTTTCTAGACCTTGAAGTGGAAATCTTACTGGTTGACGACGACGAGATAAACAGGCTTGTTGCTACGACATTTTTACGAAAGTGGGATGTGGCCGTAACAATGGCAACCAATGGCAAAGAAGCATTGGATCTCATACAATCAAAAAAATACACCATGGTAATGATGGACCTGCATATGCCCGAAATGGACGGGTACGAGTGCACGAGCCGCATCAGATCGATGGACGACGAATATTACAAGAACGTTCCCATCATCGTCTTTTCTGCTTCCTATACCATCGACTCCAAACGGAAGGCGATGGAGTTTGGAATGACTGACTTCATGAACAAACCTTTTCGTCACGAAGAGCTGCAGGAAAAGATCATGATGTATGCGAAGCCGCAGGTTCCTTCCAACAACCCGGTGCCCGGCAACCTAAGACCTTTAAAGATCGACTTCAATCTTCACACCGATGGCGATCCTGTGTTCAAAGCAGAGCTTATTCAGCTTCTCATAGAAAATATAACCGAGCTGCGTCAAGCACTCGAAACCTCGCTTAGCCAGAAAGACACGCAGATCTTCCTGAAGGCATGTCATAAGGTTTATACCGCCGTGTCGATGCTGAACGATATTGAATTCACAACAGTGGTCGATAAGGTTCGCAGCACTATGCGGCAGCCGATCGATCCAACCGACAAAGAACTCCTCGCCGACGCGAAAATACTTAACTCAATAGGTGACGCTGTTACCAAGTCTTTGGAGCACGAGTTGGAGAGCGCACGAAAGAATGCTTAAAAAGAAAGATGAGAATTCGGACCCTGCTGCTATTTGCATGGCTGTGCTCTGACGCGCTTACTTCTATCGCTCAGGTAGCGAACGTCAAGTTCGATCACATCGGCACGAAGCAAGGGCTCTCGCACGGTAACGTCATCAGCATCGTTCAAGACAGCAAGGGCTTCATGTGGTTCGGGACCCGCGACGGCCTCAACAAATACGACGGTTACAATTTCACTGTTTATAAGAACGACCCGGAAGATCCGAAGACGCTGGTCAACAACATGATCATGGACATGGTTGAAGACAAGGACGGAAAGATCTGGATTGCAACAGGTGGCGGTGGCCTCGATCTATTCGACCCTTCAACAGAAACATTCCAGCATTTCCCCGTTGGACCTGATGCTATTACAGACACCTACATAAACGCACTCCATCTCGACAAAAACGGCGTGCTATGGATCGGTACCGATACACGGGGCCTCAACAGTTACGATCCGAAGACCAAAACATTCGCCCATTTCAAGCATGACCAAAACCTGGCGGGAAGCTTAAGCGACGATAAGGTGATGGACATTCTCGAAGACTCCGAAAATAATTTCTGGGTTGCTACGGATGGCGGCGGTCTGAACCTGCTTAATGGTGACAGGAAAACGTTCACGCACTTTCGTTCAGTTGAAAATGATGTCACAACGATCTCAGACGATCGCTTGTGGGGATTGTTTGAAGACAGTAAGAAGCGTTTTTGGATCGGTACATACGAAGGCGTGAGTTTGTTCGACAGGACCACCAGGAAATTCAAGCGCTACCTGCCACGAGGCCAAAACGAGAACGGCCTCGTATCCTATACCGTGAGAACATTCGGTGAGGATGACTTCGGTAACCTCTGGATCGGAATGGAGAATGGAGGCATGAGTGTGATGGATGTTGAGAAAGAGATCTTCCACAACTATGTTTTAGACGACATCGACGATGCAAGTCTCGGCGATAACTCCGTCTGGAGATTTTGTAAAGACGATAAGGGCAACATGTGGATCGGTACTTTCAATGCAGGTGTCGATTTCGTGAACCGGGATGCAGTTGATAAGTTCACTCATTATCGCCACAACTCATCGCCTACAAGTCTCAGCAACAATAAGGTCCTTTGCATATTTGAAGACTCAGCCGAACGGATGTGGATCGGCACCGATGGTGGTGGATTGAATCTGTTTGATCCGAAGACCGGGGAGTTCAAACATTATATTCACCAGCCTGGAAATCCCAACAGCATCTGTGGCAATTATGTGTTGACCGTCGAAGAAGACAGCGATGGAAATCTATGGATCGGTACGTGGGGAAATGGGATCACCGTATTCAATCCAACAAAAAATACCTATAAGCACTATCCATATAATAGCTCCAACGCAACCGGGCTCCGTAGCCCGAACATCTGGAATATTTTCGAGGACAGGGACAAGAACATTTGGATCAGCACGTATAGCGAAGGTGTGCACGTGTACGACAAAAAAACAGACAAGTTCATACGCTTCAGTCACGACCCCTCCAACAGCGCAAGTCTCAGTCACAACACGATCAACGTCGTTACCCAGGATTCCAAAGGCAATATTTGGGTGGGTACCAACGGCGGTGGCCTGGATCTTTACGATCAGAGCACTAAGACATTCACACATTTCGCACATGATCCCGGCAAGAATAGCTTGTGTAACAATGGTATACAGTGCATTGTGGAAGACTCAAAAGGAAATCTCTGGATAGGTACATCAATAGGTCTTTCACAATTCGATCCGACCACAAAAAAATTTACCAACTACTTCACTAAAGACGGTCTGCCGAACAACGTTGTTGTGGGGATAACCGAAGATGCTAAAGGCGACTTGTGGTTAAGTACATTCAATGGCCTGTCGAGATTTACACCTTCAACAAAAAAATTCAAAAACTTCGGCCCCAGCGATGGTCTGCAGGGATTGGAGTTCAAAAAGGCTACGTGTAAGAGTAAGGCAGGTCCTATATACGTTGGCGGAGTGAACGGTTTCAATAGTTTCATGCCCGACCATGTGGAGCCGAAGCCTTACGATCCGCCACTGTTACTTACAAACTTCGAGATCTTCAACACGAAAGTGGGCATAGGCACGTTCAATGGAGAACCCTCACCCCTATCGAGGAGCATTTCCGAAACTTCGGAGATCAATCTTGATTACAAGCAATCGGTGCTCTCGTTCGAATTTGCCTCTCTCAATTACACAACCGATCCCGAGAAAAGAAAGTATGCTTATCTCCTCGAGAATTTTGATAAAGCGTGGAACTACATTGGTACCAAACGCACGGCAACTTACACCAACCTCGATCCTGGAAATTATACGCTTCGCATAGGTGGCCTCAACAACGAAGGCAACTGGAGCGACGAACGTATTGCAGTAGTGCTCCATATCAATCCTCCCTTTTGGAAAACATGGTGGTTCAGAATGCTTTCTGTTACAGGTATCGCCGGCGCGCTATTCTTGTTCCTACGACTTCGCATCAACATGATCGAAAAACAGAAAGCAGATCTGGAAAGGCAGGTGAAAGAACGTACCGAAGCACTGGATGTAGCGATCGAAAAAGAACGTCACGCGCGCGAAGAAGCGGAGCAGGCAAATAAAGCTAAGAGCGTTTTCCTTGCAACGATGAGTCACGAGATCCGGACGCCGATGAATGGTGTGATCGGTATGGCATCGCTGCTCGGTGAAACCAACCTGAGCCAGGAACAATCGGATTACACCGATACCATTCGTAACAGCGCCGAAAGTCTTTTAGGGGTCATTAACGACATCCTCGACTTCTCGAAGATCGAATCGGGAAAGATGGAGCTCGAACATCGCGACTTCGACCTGCGCGGATGTATCGAAGAAGTGCTGGACGTATTTGCCAGCAAAGCATCGTCGCAAGGACTCGATCTTATTTACCAGCTCGACTACGATGTGCCTTCCCAGGTAGTTGGCGATAGCCTTCGTCTCAGGCAGGTGCTCGTGAACCTCGTTGGGAATGCATTGAAGTTCACACACCAGGGCGAGATATTCATTCACGTTTATCTCATTCGCAAAGACCGCGATCAGCTCGAACTCGGCTTCGAAGTAAAAGACACCGGTATCGGTATCGCGGAAGACAAGCTGTCGAAACTCTTCAAAGCATTCTCGCAGGTAGACTCATCTACGACAAGAAAATACGGCGGCACTGGACTTGGCCTCGCGATCAGCGAAAAGCTCGTTGAACTCATGGGTGGAGAGATCAGTGTCGAGAGTGTGCTCGGCAGAGGAACCGTTTTCCGGTTTACGATCAAGACACAAGTAAGTATTGCTTCGATACCAACATACCTCACATGCAACATGTCGGGGCTCGAAGGAAGAAAAATCCTGGTAGTCGACGACAATTCTACCAACCGAAACATCTTGAAAGCACAGCTCGAAGCATGGAAGCTGGCGCCGGTGCTTGCGAACTCGGGGAAGGAAGCCATCTCTACACTGGAAAAAAATTCGGCGTTCGATCTAATCATAACCGACATGAACATGCCGGAGATGGACGGCTCTCAGGTCGCTACCGCGATCAGGAAGATCAATAACTCGATACCGATCATTCTGCTCAGCTCGGTTGGCGACGAAAGAGGAAAGAGAATGTCGGAGATGTTCTCTGCGGTGCTCACAAAACCAGTTAAGCAAAATCAACTCTGCAAGGTTATTCTCTCCGAGCTTCGACGCCAGGGCAAACCTGCCGAAGAAGAAGTGGTTCACAAGTCGCAGTTGTCGGCGGAGTTTGCGCAGCGTTTCCCGCTTAAGATCCTGATCGCTGAAGATAATCTCATCAACCAAAAACTGACCGAGCGCGTGCTGGCGAAGCTTGGCTACGAATCGACGATCGTTTCCAACGGACGAGAGGTGCTCGAAGAGGTGGATCGCAACAAATACGATCTTATTTTGATGGACATTCAGATGCCCGAAATGGACGGTCTCGAAGCCACTCGCATCATCCGGCAATCACAAGGCAAACAACCGGTCATCATCGCCATAACCGCCAACGTAATGCAAGGCGACCGCGAAGAGTGTTTGGCGGCAGGAATGGATGACTATATAAGCAAGCCGATCAAGCTTGAATTACTGGTTGCGGCGCTCGAAAAGTACTCGAAAGCCTAAGTAAAACTTAAGGCGTTTCACTATCGGGTTCTTATTATCTTTCGGGCAAAAGTTCAATTTCATTATGAAAGCAGTAGTCATTACAAAGCCCGGCGGCGTGAAGGTGCTGAAAGTCCAGGAGCGGCCAGTTCCAACACTACAGTCGGGAGAAATTCTTGTTAAAGTAGAAGCGGCGGGTGTTAACCGTCCTGATGTCGCGCAGAGGAGAGGAAATTATGCACCACCATCGTGGGCTCCGCAAGACATTCCAGGACTTGAAGTTGCAGGTGTTGTAACGGAGGCCAACAATTGCAAACGTTTTAAGCCCGGCGATAAAGTTTGCGCCTTGCTCGCAGGTGGCGGTTATGCAGAGTACGTTGCTGTGCCGGAGATCCAGTGTCTTCCCATACCTGAAAATCTCACGATGATCGAAGCGGCTTCGTTGCCGGAAACCTATTTCACGGTGTGGACGAACGTATTCGATCGCGAGCATTTGAACGAAGGCGAATCGTTTCTCGTGCATGGCGGAACCAGCGGTATTGGTGTTGCAGCTATTCAATTAGTTAAGGCCTGGGGATGTACCGTTTATGCCACGGCGGGTAGCGAAGAAAAGATAAAGTTCTGCGAGAAACTCGGTGCTACGAAAGGCATCAACTATCGCGAACACGACTTCGTGGAGGTTGTTAATAATATCACCGGTGGTCGTGGTGTGGATGTTGTTCTCGATATGATCGGTGGAACGTACACTCAACGCAACATCGACATACTCGCCGAAGAAGGTCGCTTGTGCCTGATCAACTTCATGGGCGGTATCGAATCGAAGATCAACTTGTCGAAGATACTCTCTAAACGATTGACCATTACAGGTTCAACGCTCCGTCACCGCGATCCTGAATTCAAAGCAAACATTGCACGCAAGCTCGAACAGCATGTGTGGCCCTGGCTTAGGTCAGGCATCGTGAAGCCGATCGTCTATCAGGTATTTAACTTCGAACACGCTCCCGAAGCACACAAGGCAATCGAAAGCGAAACGCATACAGGAAAAATAGTACTCACCGTACAGTAATTAAATATGGATCACTCCAAGCTGAAAATTCAAACACAAGTTGTTCATGCCGGTTATGAACCTGCCTCGTCGGCAGACAGGCCAGAAAGCGATATCTCACAACCCATTCATTTGTCGACCACATTTATACGTGAGTCCCACGAACAGGTAGGTGGTTATACGCGTTCGGGCAACCCCAACCGCACAGCATTGGAGAAAAAGATCGCGCTGCTCGAACATGGCGCCGATGCAATTGCCTTCTCATCAGGGATGGCGGCTGTGAATGCGCTTTTTGAAACCACCCTCACCTCGGGCAAAAATGTCATCTACCCCGATGACTGCTATCATGGCACACGTTCGTTACTGAAGAATTTGCTCGAAGCAAAAGGCATTCAATCGAAACAGGTTGATATGTCTTCTGTACAGAACATCATGGCAGCGATCGATAGCAACACAAAACTGATCTGGATGGAAAGTCCGTCCAATCCACAATTGAAAGTCACTGACATTAAAGCTGTCGCGGATCTTGCGAAGGCAAACAAGATCGTCACAGGCTGCGACAGCACTTTTGCAACGCCACTGTTTCAAAGGCCGCTCGACCTTGGTGTCGATTTCGTGATGCATTCAACAACAAAATTCTTCGGTGGACATTCCGATGTTCTCGGCGGGATACTCGTTGCACGTGAACAATCCGATCTATTGAATAAGATCCGTATGCACCAGGGAATTGCAGGCGCGGTTCCATCGCCTTTCGATTGCTGGCTGCTGACGCGAAGCATTGCTACGTTCACTTTAAGGGTTTCGACCCAGGCAAACAACGCGCTGGCACTCGCCAATTATTTTGCGAATCATAAAAAGATCGAGAAAGTATTCTATCCAGGATTGCCGTCGCATCCCAATCACGATGTTGCTAAAAAGCAAATGAGCGGTGGTTTCGGTGGAGTGCTGTCGATCTGCGTTAAGGGCGGACAAAAAGAAGCGCTCGACCTCTGTCGCAGGCTTCAACTGGTTAAGCACGCGACAAGTCTCGGCGGTGTTGAGACACTGATCGAGCACCGGAGATCGGCGGAAGGGACAATGGCGATAAGTCCGGATAATTTGCTTCGCATCTCAACGGGGATTGAGCATATTGATGACCTGCTGGAAGATTTCGGCCAGGCCCTGGGATAGAATTACCGGGTGCTCGCTCTAAATTAGACTACAACCCGCCTCAATTAGGCTACAGAACGAACGGCTGCACAGGCCCACCTTCGTTGTATCAAATCAAAAAAATATGGTACAACAAAATGGGAACCCAAAAGTATGGTTCATCACAGGAGCATCGAGAGGCTTCGGGCGCATTTGGGCCGAAGCAGCGTTGAAGCGCGGCGATAAAGTTGCCGTCACCGCGCGCAGGTTGGCAAGCATCGCCGACCTCAAAGAGAAATACGGCACAAAGGCGCTCACGCTCGAACTCGACGTAACCAATCACCAACAGGTAAACGAAGCAGTTACCGAAGCACACAAGCACTTCGGCAGGCTCGACATAGTCTTTAACAACGCCGGGTATTCATTGGTCGGCACCATTGAAGAAGCAACCGCAGACGAAGTAAAAGCGATGTATGAAACAAACATTTTCGGCGCACTTTCTGTTATCAAGGCGGCTTTACCGTTGCTGCGAAAACAGGGAGGCGGTCACATTCTCGGTACATCCAGCAACCTGGGCCACGTAACACTGCCGGTGATCGGTTATTATTGCTCTTCCAAATGGGCATTTGAAGCCATCCACGAGAGCCTGGCCCAGGAAGTAAAGGAATTTGGGATCAACGTGACGATCATAGAACCCGGTGCATATGCCACCGAGTTTGGAAGCCCCGAATCGTTGAGGTTCGCAACGGAGCGCGAAGAATATGCGGACTTCAAAGCAAGTTTTTTTGAAAGACTGAAAAACATAGAAAGGGGAAATCCTGCTGCAACACCTGATGCGATCTTCAAGGTCGTCGATTCCGAGAACCCACCGTTACGGCTTTTCATCGGCAGTCACAACCTGCAATGGGTTCGCGGCGCTTACACCGAGAGGTTAAAGCTCTGGGAAGAATGGGAAGCTGTATCCAATGCTGCCCAGGGTTAGCAGGACAACTATTAAAATTAGATTTGAGCATGAAGAGGGAACAAAGCGTTCATCAAAAATTTGAGTCACTATCCGACGCCCATCGGATCTTTGGATTACCCCTGCCCCGGCATCCATTGATAAGTCTTATCAACGGCCGCGTTACACCTCCGCACCCTGAGAGTCCGCAATCTCATGTATTGAGTTTTTATAAGATCGCGTATAAGTCCAAACTAAGCGGAAAGTTAAGGTATGGCCAGGGCTATTACGATTTTGATGAAGGGGGACTTTTGTTTGCATCTCCTAACCAGATCATTGGAAACCAGAACGAGGAACTCAGGGATTGTTCTATGTATACTTTGCTGATCCATCCCGATTTCCTCATCGGTTATCCCTTAGCAAAAAAGATAAAACAATACGGGTACTTTTCTTATTCGATCAATGAAACCCTGCACCTTTCGGAGGAGGAAAAAGTTACGATCATCTCGATCTTCAAAATGATAGAGGATGAGTTGAACAGCAGGATCGATGACTTCAGCCAGGATGTTGTTATCTCACAGATCGAGCTCTTGCTGAACTACGCGAGTCGTTTCTACAAACGCCAGTTCATTACCCGAAAGGTGCCGAATACCGATCTGTTGCAGAAACTCGAACAGATCCTCGACGACTATTTCAGCGCCGGGAAACCCCTGAACTCCGGGATACCCACCGTACAATTCCTGTCGGAAAACCTGAACGTATCGCCCAGTTACCTCAGTGATATGTTGCGCGCACAAACAGGTCAAAATGCACAGCAGTTGATCCATATGAAACTCATCGAGAAAGCCAAGGAGTTGCTATCTGTAACTAACTTGTCGGTATCGGAGATCGCCTTCAGGCTGGGCTTTGAACATCCACAATCATTCAGTAAATTTTTCAAGACAAAAGAGAAACTATCGCCATTGGAATTCCGTCAGTCTTTCAATTGAATTGAAGTTTTATGAGTGCTAAAAAGAGATCAGAAGAACGTTCAGGATGTCCGGTAAGTCTCTCCCTTGACATTTGGGGAGATCGCTGGTCGTTGCTCATCATTCGCGATCTGATGTTCTTTGATAAGCACACCTATGGCGAGTTTCTTGAGTCGCCGGAAAAAATAGCGACCAATATTCTTGCCGACAGACTATTGCGGCTCGAAGAAGCCGGCTTGATCCGCAAAGATGAATTTCGTGGAAGCAAGTCCAGGTATTTCTATCGTCTCACTGACAAGGGTATCGACCTTCTGCCTATGATGACCGAGGCGCAGTTATGGTATGATCGCAATCATACATTGAAAGATGATTTCAGGAAGACCGTTCAGCAGGCGAAACGCGACCGCACGGCCTTCCTGAAATCGATGACGCAGAAGCTTAAACGTGTCAGCGTCCCGAATTCATAGCAGCAAACGCGCCGGCGGCTTGCGCGAAGAAAGCGTTGTAAAAATCTTTTGTGCGTGCAACGTGGATCTCGAACTCATCCTTCTGAATTCCTTCGATCAAACTTTCGGCAACAGCTTTCGGGGGAATACCATTTTGTTTGCCGCCAATGCCTGCCGACAGTTCTGTGTCAACCAGTGGAGGCATCAGTTCAAATACTTTCACGGGAGAAATTTTTGCGAGCTCGGCTCTCAATAATTGTGTGTACGACCGCAGTGCGGCCTTGCTGGCGGAGTAGGTTGGAATGTTGACTGCAGGTGTGAATGCGACGATAGAAGTCACGTTCACGATAGCTGCCTCCTTTTGCCTGGAAAGCACCGGCAGGAGGCCTTCGATCAATCTCAGTACCGAAAGGTAGTTGGTATTGATCTCCCTCTCAGCCCTTTCGCTCACGCCGGCAAACGTTTGGAGTGTGTAGGAACTTGCCTCGGCTGCGTTGTTGATCAGCACACTGAGATCGGGGTGATCCTTTTTCACTGAGTCGACGATCTTTTCTAGTTCCTGCTCGTTACTGAGGTCGCCGGCGATAGTCTTTATGTTGGGAGAAATCTCGCTGGCCTTCTGAAGTTTTTCTTTGTTTCGTCCTACGATGATCACCTTGTTTTCGGGTGCCAGTAGTTTTACGATCTCCAGCCCGATGCCCGACGCGCCGCCGGTGATGAGAATTTTTTGATTTTTAAGGTTCATGATTGCGTTGTTAGATCTGTATTTACTTGCAATTTGCAAGTACAAAACCACGCACGCCGCTCATTTGTTCCCCGGGTTCGACATATTCTTAATCTTTTATTTCGTCTGCCAAAGAACCGATCGTTAACGAAATCCCCGTGAACGCCAGGCACTGACAGCATGCCGTTAAGTTCTCCCCGTTGTTCCACTCCGGATAATTAATAGCAAGAACAAGATGGATCGTTACCAGCCAAATGAAGAGCATGATAGCCAGGAGCTGCGACACCAGTTTTACTTTGACATTCAATGGGATTGTTATCGCGGCGCCCAATAGGCAAATGCCAGTGAACCAGGACCAAAAGACCGGGAACGGGATCCACTTTGGCACCAGGCCGCTTACAAAGTCCACGTAATAAAAGTGGTCGATGCCGAATACGAACAGCATGATGCAAAAAAAGTATTTACCGTAACGTCCGAGGTTGGAGAGTCGCGCAATAAAATTATTCCTGATAGTTTCTGACTGATTTGCGAATGCGATCAGCAGCGCGCCACCAACAAACGCACTCATCTTAAGAGTGTTTGTCCATGCACCGAGCTCCGTGTCTTTTATCCGGCCGAACTGCGTCGGGAGGTGGCCCACAATGATAAAGAGCAGTAGGACGTATGCGAGGATCGTCGACACGAGCCTTGGCCTTTTATCGAACGTGATCATCAGGCCCGAAACAATAAAATAGATGGCGAATGGATAAATGACAAGTATGTTCTCGGTCTGAACGAGGGTAAGCATTCCGCGAAAACCCGGATAGAAAAAATGAAGAATGCCGACACCCGCTATGGCGATCCCATAAAAGATCCGCCCATAAATTCTTAAATTTTTTGTGGTCATCTGTGCGTTTATTTATGAATTGAATTGTCATTAGGACTGCAGCAAGAAACTGCACCAGGCTGTGAACCGTTTCGATAAAAGCTGAGCAAAAACCTACAAAAGCCGACAAATCCTTAAAAAAAACGCATCTGTAAATGGAGGATCAGGTAATCATCAAAAACAGCGTCCGTAAGATCTTCGGGGAGTGTGGCTTCGATGATGCGTCGAAGATGACGCAGCGGGACTTTGAATTCGTGAGTACGAAGATCGAGGAGAAGACCGGGATCGTGCTGAGCAGCACGACGCTGAAGAGACTTGCCAATGGCGAGTTCAGCCGACTGCCGCAGGTCGCTACCCTCAACGCTATCGCCAGGTATCTCGGTGCAGAAAACTGGACCAGTTATAGTAAGCAGCCCCTCTCCCGGCAAACAGAAACTGGGCCATCAAGAAATATCCCCGCTCCACGTAGAGCCATTGTGATCTCATTGGTAGCACTTGCTGTGGTACTGATGGCTTTCTTCATAACCCGAAACAGGGATCGCAGGATAAACTTCGACAACGTAACGTTCTCGGCAACCAAGACCACTAACAACGACATGCCTAACACGGTAGTGTTCAATTACAATGTCGATGATGTTGATGCGGACAGCTTCTTTATCCAGCAATCGTGGGACGACAATCGAAGGGTGCGGGTCTATAAAAATCAATATACACTCACCGATATCTATTACGAACCGGGGTTTCACCTGGCTAAGCTTATCGCGAACGACTCCATGATAAGAGAGATCGAAGTGAGTATCCCAACCGATCGCTGGATGTTCTATGCCAACGAACAAAAGATATTGTACAAGACAGAATACATCAATGGCGTAGAACTGAGCAAAGGAACCTTGACGCTGTCGGAAGAGGATCTCGCGCGTAACGACATCGACACGAAAGAAGACAAATTTTACATCTACTCTTATTTTCCGACGAAGATGGATGCATCCGCCGATAACTTTGACTTGAAGGCAAGGGTAAGAATGAAGGATGTAAAGAACAGCCTTTGTCCATTTATTGAACTTGAAGTTTTTTGCCAGCGTGGTTATCACATCATAAAGGCTCACGACCGGGTTGTGCATCGGAGTCGTTCGTGATCTTCGGCGATACGACAGTCGGCGGCAAGCAGAACGACCTGAGGAACCTATCGTTCACCCTCAAGGAATGGAATGATGTTGAACTCATCGTTAAAGACAAGCAGGTAACGGTAAAGGTAAACGGATCGGTAGTATTCGAAACATCCTATACACGGCCCGCGAAAAATATCGCCGGGCTGGCGTTCATCTCCAACGGCCTATGCGAGGTTGAGTATGCGGATCTCAGAGGTCTCGACCAAAAAGAGGTCGTGAAGTTCGGAGTGATCCCCAACTGATAACAAGACTGAAACTGTTTTAATTCTATTTTTTAACCGGCTCGTAACGCAGAAGTATCGCCCCTGAACTAAAGGATTTGCTTTCGAGTAACTCGAAGCTGCTCGCCTCAAGAACATCGAACCAGCGTCCGTCTTTTCCAAAGGTGAACGGGAAAACCATCAATTGTATTTCATCGATCAGTCCGCCCTTTAACATGGTGTTAGTCAATTCACCGATGCCGTATTGAAGCAGACTCTTTCCCGGTTGTTCTTTCAACTTTCGAAGTTGCTCAACGACATCACCCTGGATAAGGCTGGAGTTCCAGCTGAGCGGTTGCTTTAACGTTCTTGACGCAACGTATTTCGGCATGGCGTTGATCCGTTTTGCCATATCCCCATCGCGTGCAGGCCAAACCTGGGCAAATGCTTCATAGGTTCTGCGACCAAGGATGAGCGCATCGGGACTGGCGAGCAGAGCATTGAGATGGTTGGTTACATCTTCGCTATGATATTTAAAGATGTCGGGCCAGATGCCCATGCTGTTGACGACTCCATCCAGCGTCACTTCAGCCTCAACTATTAATTTTCTCATGATTTTTCAATTTTAGTTTTTAAGAATCTCCCGTCACCAATCAGTCAAATGTCAGCAGCCAGGGCTGATCTCGAGGGACTGAAGGCGACATCCAGTCCCCGACCAACGGATCAATCGCCGGGAATCAGGTTTGGATTGAATAGAATTTCCCATAAGTGACCATCCGGATCTTGAAAATAGCCGGCATATCCGCCCCAAAAAGTATCCTGCGCGGGTTTGGTGATCCTTGCGCCCGCCTTCCTGGCCAATGACATTATTTGATCTACCTCTTCCCTGTTCCTGGTATTGTATCCAATTGAAAACTCGGTGGCGGATCGTTTGTCCTTCTTCAAATTTGAATCCCATGCCAGGTCGTTCCTGGCCCACAACGCTAACTTTATTCCATTCTTCAGATCGAAGAATGCCACTGCCCCGTGCTCGAATTCTTGTCCAACAATGCCCTGTGACTCTAGTTGCAGTCCATTATGATAAAAGTCGTACGCCTTTTCAAGGTCGTCAACCCCCAGAGTTAAAACTGTGAATCTCGGTTCCATCTTAAAAGAATTTTAGTTGCATTTGAAATAATGTATCAATACCCTACCCTTTTCTCATCTCCTTTCTTCTTACAAAGAAAACTAGCTGTTTGGATAAATGGGGTACCGAAACATGACATTTCAGGGGGGAGTTTGCGCCAAATTGATTGTTAGATACTTATTCGAAAGCGATAAATGCAATCGCTCCCGTGTACGACCCGATGGCTGGGTTGACAATTGAAGGACAGTACAATGAGAATGGCCTTTTTTATTGGACTACGGGACTTTCATCAAGCGGCTGTAAGCCATTTACAAACTCTGTAAAAGTGTTGGCTAACAACGTTAATGCCTTTTCTAATTCCTGATCCGGTCTACAAAAGAAAACGCGCCCGTAATCGATATGATTGATCGAGATCACAAATAGCCAATCACCGGCATCTAAGGCAAATGCGAGATACCTACTTAGAAGAAAATCTTTGGTCCATTCAAATGTATTCGATAAAGAGAGCTCTTCTTTGGACGATAAAGGAAGCCAATTAGTAATTATGTATTCACTATTGCCTAAGGTGGTTCTCCTTTCAACTGTAGTTTTCGGATTATGATTTTCCAAAAAGAATCTATAGTCAACAGGCAAGTTACTGCCAGCCAACCTTTCAAAATTTCTGATTTGATCGGGAGTCGGACTATCCTCGCGCGAAATGATCTTTAAATTTTTCATCATCTTATTCAATTTAGATCACCGTACTGCCTCACTACCCTTAAAATTGAGATAATATAACAATAATATCTTTTGAGGATTATTGAGCTGGGCTGCTGGACGAATTTGTACCTCGTTGAACTGATATGGTCGAAATAGAAATAACTGAAACTGTTATAATCCTCCGATCAAAGATATTTTGCGCCTATGATCATTCTTCCTCCACAGCACTATCACAAACTAAGAAAGCTGGTTGACGAAGTAGATTTCAATAATCTATTCGCGATAGCTGTAATTGATAGAGTCGTTAGCGGAGAAATCTATGTGGATGAAATCGATGATCCCAGGACCTATTATATAGTGCATCGCTATGGGATGTCCCTGCTTGGTGGCGTTCACACGAACGAGAAATTCAACTCACGTTTTTACGATCATGTGATCAATAAACACAAAAGCCGCACGGCAGTCGAATGGATGCAGGTATTTCCTGACGAGTGGAATGGCGTACTAAAGTGGCCAGAGCTGGAGTTGAACACCCGGGTGAATTTCATTTTCGACGAGAACGCGTATCGGTCGTTCAGAGATAATATGATAAGCGACAATTCAATCCGCGTTGAACGGATGGATGAGTCGCTTTTCGAACAGATGGATGGTGCCGTTACACCTAAAGTGTTTTGGGATTCGTTCGAAGATTTCGATAAGAAAGGCATCGGTTTTTGTTTGTTCTATAATAATGAGCTTGCCGCTACCTCATTCTCATCGTTTCTTGCCCCGGGCAAACTTGAGATCGGCATCGAAACAGTTCCCAAATTCAGAGCGAAAGGACTGGCAGAAAAAGTGTGCGCTGTGCTGATAGACTATTGTCTCGAACACAACCTGGAGCCCGTATGGGCTTGCAGGCTGGAGAACAAAGGATCGTATATGCTTGCCCGAAAGTTGGGATTCATCGCTGTCAAAGAGATGGCGTATTATAAAATAAATATGTGACACGTGTTACCTCTGCCAGTTTACAACGACACAAATTCCTAACTGATCTGGTCAAAATAAACAAAACTGAAACTGTTAGATCTTAAGATTACGTTCTATGGATATTGCTTAATTAATTCTTCCCTTTTCACCATTGCTTTTGAATTCCATCTTCATACCCATTTGTTAGATTGAATTCATGAGAAACTGAACCAGTCTGCGGAAACAAAGCATAAGCATACCCTGTATAAGGTTTACCATTAAACTCATAATACCATCCACCAAACTTGTCCTGAAGCATCTCAAGCTCTCGAACGTTGTATCCTTTGTTCATGATCCATCATTTTAGAGCCATTCAAAACCGCCAATACCACCCCTCCTATTCCAACTCTGGTAGGAATTTATCAATTGTAAATCAATTATTTACGATGGGGGTGTAAGTTAATAAGGAAACGAATTGGCCATTATCTCCCGTCCCGTTGTCGATCACTATTGATGAATTGTCAACGATCTGCTAGAAATTACCTGCTTCTTTACTGACTTTCTCTGTCTCGAGATCAAATACATACTTTTCATTGCCCCAGAACATAATAAACCTGCTGCCAATCCATTCGCGAGGATCAAAGATTTGAGGGGTCTTCAGAATAATATCCCATTTATTCTCGTCTGTGATATGCGTCATCTCGTCGAAGAATGGATACGATGTGGTAACTATCGGGTAGTAGAACTTTTTCTTGTTCAATAGATCTTCGATCAGCAGCCTATGATCAGCGGTTCCCCAGTTCTCCTTCGTCTGGATCTGGGCCACGAATCTTTCATCACTGGTTTTTACCGGCTTGTAGCTATCGTAATAGAAGTCTGAACGCGAGGATAGGTGGTAAGCCGTTTGAAGGAGTTCAATTGATTGTCCATTTGTATGAGCGCAATACACGAGAGAATCATGTATAGCTTTCAGCAGTACCCCTCTTTTCTCTTCGTCGTTTAGAACAAGGATCGCTTTTTCAGAAATAGTAAATTTTGTTACTCCCGACGGAGTATTGTCATTACCGGATGAGAAAAACTGTGGCGTCGATGTTTGATGAACATCGGCATTATCGATATACATCAGGAGGTCTGATGTATATTCAAGCATAAATCCGTAGTTTATTGATTTCAAATATAGATTCGATAAACCACTAACCATAATCCTGAGCCTATTTCTAACTGGCTGACTAAAAGATGTTGGATCGGGCCTGATCTCTCGCACAGCTTTCAGATTTTTTTGAGGCATACTTCAATTTACCGATTCCCAGTTTACAAACTGCTTCCGGATGTCAAGGTCTTCTGTTGTAGTCAATGTCTCACTCGCCTTCGAAAACAAGTACTTCTTATGGGCGCATGACATTTCAAACTTATCCTCGTCGATCCATCCGCTGACGTTGGGACCGACAACAATTTCAACCGTGTCGTTGAATTTTGGATATCCACCATGCTCGGAAGGCAGGTACAAAGGTTTTATGGAACAGATATCAAAAGTCTTGATGACTGATCCGGCAACGTAGTCGATTTTATAGGAATAACAATCGTAGAGGAATTTACTCTTTAAAGTAATTCTTCCGGATTTGTCACCCCGGTTTATATCATTGTCACTGTGATGTAAAACAAAGAAGTCTTTGCTATTCATTTTATGGAAAACACTTTCGAGGAACGCTAAGTCAAGATTCTTAAACTTGAATACTTTTTCCAGACTTTCATATACGATATCAACTATGTAGCGAACCTGTCCAGAGGCATCAAGGCTGAAGAAATGAGTTTCGTCAAAATTGGCGGCTATTGATAGTTGCGTTCCAGAAAGGTGTATATTATCGTTCCTATTGTCTACTATAGCAAAGTGTATGAAATTGCAGTCGGGTATAGAAAAGTCCTGGAAGCCATTAACTAAAAACAGAGTTTCTACGTGACCGCCCATTATCATTAAGCGATGAAGCTGATAAAGTTTAATACCAGCGAAGGAGTTAAAATCTATAGATAGTCGTTGCACACCGTTGGATTTCGTTCTATGGATATTGCTTAATTAATTCTCCCTTTTCATTGTACATCTTGCTCCAGATTTCCTGTCCCATATCATACTCTGCTTCAAAACGAAACACGCCGCTCTCATACCATGACCTTGCAAGACCATGGTAAATGTTACTCTTCATCCTATATTCCGTTTTTAGCCGACCATTCTGATACCATTGCTTTTGAATTCGATCTTCATACCCATTTGTTAGATTGAATTCATAAGAAACTGAACCAGTCTGCGGAAACAAAGCATAAGCGTATCCTGTATAAGGGTTACCATTAAACTCATAATACCATGCTCCGACATCGTCCTGAAGCATCTCTAAATCCCGAACGTTGTATCCTTCAGTCATTGCTGATCAATTTACAACAATCAACCAAAACAGGGCGGTGTAGCCATCTCATGATTGTTATTGAGGAATGGTCCATCATCTTGTTCCTTGAAACGCAATGCTCCCATGCGATGCCCATCGTAAACACCAAGCAGGTAATCAGTTTCAAATAATGAAACAGATCTTCTTCCTTCCAATCTTGCAGTCAGAGCTTCACGCCTATCCATTAAAACCCGGCCCCATCGATCTGGTGAAGAGTCGAGAAAAATTCCAAAGTTATTCTTGCCGTCATTTAGATATTGGGGTCCTGAAAAGAGCACAAGATCAGGATCAATATTTTGAGCCTTTCCACTTTTCAACCAGTCATCATTATATTCAAATGAGAAAATTTCTTTTCCTCGCGTTCGCGTAGATAATAGAGTACCCATCGTGGTCGGACATTCAAGTCCTGGCCAGTCAGCATAAACAATTATCGATCGCTGTTCACTCTTTGCAGACATCACTCAATACTTTTCTTTGGTGCCCGTTTCTTAACAGTCAACTTTGCATCCTGGAGCTTTCGTCCCAGCGCATCATCTCCCGCTACCTTAACCAGATCTTTCTCGAGACCTAAGACAAAAAGAACTTGCGCATAGAACCCGATGGCCACTAGAGGAGATCCTTTTTCAATTGCCCATAATGTTGTTCTCCCAATGCCTGCCCGCTCCGATACCTGTTCCGTGCTAAGCTTTCGTCTCAATCTTGCTAGTTTGAGATTCTCGCCAAGTTCAGCTAAAATGTTGGAAACTTTCGGTAATAATTGCGGCTGACCTTTTCCCATAATGTTCATTATAACAAACAAAAGTAGCAAAATTGTTCATTATAATGAACATTATGTTGCAATTTAAAAGCGTATTGCTCCAGTAGTCACGAAGAGGATGATATTTTGAAAACAACGACACAAATTCCTAACTGATCTGGTCAAAATAAACAAAACTGAAACTGTTATAAATTCGTATTTATAAGTCAGTTTGTATCACATCACATCCCTACGTCAACGTGAAAACCTACATCCTGGCAGCTTACTGGCTCAGCATCTCGGCATTTTGTCCCGTGATCGTCTACGGCAGCAGCGCTCCCGCCGATTCTGTCGCCGATAGCAGCCGCGCCAGAATCGCCACAACCCGTGTCACTTTGCGACTTCATTCCATGGGAATGTTCTATTACGGTGGAAGGATCGTCAGCGACAATCCATCTGCCGATATCATGTACGTTCGCGAAGGCCGGGCCCTGTCTATACAGGCATTCAAAGTGTTCGATCTCTATGATCTTCATACCGACATGAACTTTGCGGCAGCATTTGTATACAAGAACTTCAGTATCGGGAAGCGATTAACGGTGTCGCCCTATGCAGGCTTTGTTGCAACGCAGCTACATTCGATCGCCGACAAGGGTTCCGACCTGGCGGCGCGACTGGCCCTAACTTATAAGGTGTTGCCGGAGTTGACCCTGGAACATACTGCAATTGTGACAAACCTCGCGCTCAAAACAGAGGATCTCGATTGGGTCAATCGCTTGCGGATAACTTATTCGAAAAAATCCCTCGATGCGTCTGTATCAGTGTGGCATAACAATAAAGTGTTCGACACCTCAGGCTACTTCACAACAGCAGTGAACCTGACCTATGCGCGCATCCGTGTGACTGATCACGTGCTGCTGAACACCGGTATCACATCGGTGATTATGCCCTACTCGGACAATAGAGAACTGAATCCCAAAAAAAATGGCCTTATCATGACCGTGGCTGCGGTGGTGCACTAACGGTACACAAGGAGAGATCTAATAACGTTATATTCGCTCTACCGTAGACCAAGGTACTTTGAAAATACTTATAGTAGAAGACGAACCTAATGTTGTTTCATTTCTGAAACGTGGCCTCGAAGAAGCGGGGCATGTTACGTCTGTGGCTCTCGACGGCGTTACAGCCTGGGACATGATCCAGATCGATCCGCACGATGTGATCATTCTTGATGTTATGCTGCCACTGATGAACGGAGTCGAACTTTGCAGGAAAGTCCGGAGTGCTCACGTCTCAACTCCTATCATCATGCTCACGGCATTGGGCACATCCGAAAATGTCGTCACCGGCCTCGAGGCGGGCGCAGACGATTATATGGTGAAGCCTTTCAAAGTTTCCGAGCTGCTCGCAAGAATATCGGCGGTCACGCGCCGTACCAACGGAAGTATGATGTCGGGGAGCGTCATCAGGATCGGAGACCTGTCGATCGATAGCCGTGGAAAGTCGGTTGAGAGAGGAGACCGGAAGATAACCCTCACGGCCAAAGAGTATAACCTTCTCGAGTTCCTCGCTCGTAACAAAGGCAGAGTATTTTCGCGGGCAGAGATCCTGGAACGTGTCTGGGACATCAACTTCGAGATGAACACCAATGTTGTCGATGTATACATTAATTACCTGCGCCGTAAGATCGACAAGGACAGCGACAAGAAACTTATTCACACTGTAGTTGGAATGGGCTACGTGTTGAGAGACGAATAACTCGAAACAAGTACCCGATGAAAATTCGCACCAAAATAGCGCTGGTGTTCACGACGTTAAGCGGTGTGGTGCTTCTGCTGCTGAGCAGTCTGATCTACTTCCTCACTCTTAATCACGTGCACGACAACTTCTTCACCGGTCTGAAGATCCGCACATCGATGGCCGCGGAGGGCAAGTTCGAAGATGCGCATGGCGACTTTCTCAAAGAGATCCGCAACCGGCACCTCGAAACACTCCCCCAGGAGAAGGAGTACTTCTTCTCGATGACCGACGAATTTCCATCGGAGATCTCGAAAGTACTGCCTGAGCTTCCGGAGTCGTTCGTAGCCGGTCTCGTGGAGGGACGCGCCGTCGAATACTTCAACGGGTTTCATCATTTTGTAGGGGTTACGTATGAGTCTAAAACAGGAAAGCATGCTGCCATTGCAAGCGCCTATGATGAAAACGGCGCTGAGCAGATGTCGTATCTGTTCAATGTATTGTTACTCGGATTTTCTCTCAGTTGTCTTATCGTGTTCGCGATAGGCAGGATCTTCGCCTCACAAATAATGAAGCCCTTCGCGGAGATTGTCTCTAGGGTTAACGCAATTACCGTCTCCGATTTGGGCGAACGTCTGCCCGACGTAAAGGGCAACGACGAGATCGCCGAGATCACCACCACCTTCAACAATATGCTCGACCGGCTGGAAACCGCCTTCGACCTTCAGAGCAATTTCATCAGCAACGCATCGCACGAACTAAAAACTCCGCTTACGTCTATCCTGGGAGAATCCGAAGTGATCCTGCAATCATCAAGAAGCGAAGGCGAGTATGTAACTTCTATAAAGACTATACAGAACGAAGCAAGAAAACTCGACGAGGTTACCACCAGCCTGTTGACACTTTCGCAGATCAGCTTCGACGGCAAGAAGCAAACGATAGAGCCGGTGCTGATGGACGAACTTCTCATGAGTATCAAGATATCGCTGGACAAACGCCTTCCCGGCAACCGCACAAAAATACTCATCCAGTCTACCGATGAAGAGCCGGAGAGGTTTGCGCTGATGTGCGTTCGTGTATGGATGGAGTTGGCGATCACTAACATCATCCAGAATGCCGTGAAATATTCCGACAATAAAGAAGTGCTGATCACCCTTGAGTCTGAGGGCAAAGGATTCGTTTTGCAAATTTCGGATTACGGCATCGGCATTCCTATCGACGAGGTCCCCCATATCTTCGAACCTTTTTTCCGTGCCAGCAACACCCGACGATACACCGGCTATGGCATCGGACTGCCTCTGACTGCGCGTATCGTAAGGCTTCACGGCGGTAAGATCAAGATTGTATCGAAAGAAGGCTCCGGCACACAGGTGTCCCTTCGATTCGACGGTATGGACATTAAAAAGTCATAAGAATCATCACATCGGATTCTAATATCGGCTTAAACAGGCCCTAATAACCGTGAGTTTTCTTTACGAAAACAAATGGTTATGAAAAACATACTTATTCCTACCAACTATAATGCGGACACACTCGAAGCACTGAGGATATCCGCCGCCATGAAGCAGAGCGATGAAATGCAGGTGACTTTGCTATCTGCCAGTCACGTACCTGATTCGATCATCCAGCTTCTCTTTCTTTCGCAAGGCGAAGAGTCTGATATCAAAAAGAGTAAGTTGCTCGTAAAGTACAGAGAGGACTGCAGGCAGAGAAATCAGTTGGCCCTTGCGGTCAATGAACATCATCAGTACGGTATGTCGAGACCCATCATGTCGCAACTGCTCGAGCGATTTAAGACTGAGCTTGTCGTTATCCCGTTTTCTATGCAGCAAAGTAAATCTCACGTCGACCAATTGATGCTAAAACTTCTGACGGGCAGTGAAGTTCCGTTGTTGTTCCTGCCATCTGAAGGCGCAGCACCCGAAGATATTCACCGGGCCCTTTTTCTCGATGATATCGAATCGGCGGGCATGGAGGTAATTCAAAACTTACCCTTTCATGTTATCCGGCAGTCAATGGTGAAAACGTCCGGGCTCCAATCTGTAAATTCCATGATCAATAATTTCCGGATCAATGTTATCGTGCTCACCAAGGGAAATCAGAGAAAATTCGCCCAGCCGATCAGCGAGTTTAATCTTCCAGTACTCACCGTCTAATAAAAACCGTTATGTTGTTGAAGAAAAACATTCCACTGACATATGTCCTGGGGAAAATAAAATATGAAGTGTTGATTGTGAGTGCATACGCTACTGCGTTTGGTTTGTGGCACGAGGACCTTAATCTCCATCACGTTACGATCCCTCTCGCAGTTCCCGCGATAGTTGGAACGATCATTTCTTTGCTCCTCGCGTTTCGATCCAACCAGGCCTATGACCGTTGGTGGGAGGCCCGGATCATTTGGGGTGCAATTGTAAATGATTCGCGTACCCTTGTGAGGCAGCTCCTTACCTTCATCAACGACCCGGGTTTCTCGGCAACGGTCAGTATCTTCATCGAACGTTTCTCGAAGCGCCAGATATATTTCAATCATGCACTCGGTCGTTCATTGCGAGGACAAGACACGCTGGACATCGCTCCTGCATATCTTTCACAGGAGGATTTGAAATATTTGAAAACGACAAGGAACACGCCGAATGCTGCGCTCCTGTTGCAGGGAAAAGATCTGCAGCATGCTCTTGATGAAGGTTGGATAAATCCCTTCCAGCAGGTTGAGTTGGATAAAACGCTGACGCGCCTTTGCGACTCGATGGGCAAATGTGAGAGGATCAAAAAAACGGTGTTCCCGACCACGTACAGTCTCTACATAAATTTGGCGCTGTACCTGTTCATCATCATACTTCCGTTCGGGCTTACGGAGTATCTTGGGGGTGTGCTCGTTCCGCTGGTCATTCTCATCTCGTCTGCATTCCTGTTGATCGAAAAGATGGCGATAAACCTGCAGGACCCCTTCGAGAACAAGCCGTCAGATACGCCGATGACAGCCATCGCGTCGACGATTGAAAACGATCTTATGGAAATGGTGAAAGAACATGCGCCGTTCAGCACGCCTGTCCAGAACCTAAAGCCGGTTGAAGAGTTTTATGTGTTGTAAAAAACTGTTTATGAAATGGTTCTCTTGTAGTTATCAACAAACTTTCGAAAAAAGTTATTTCGTGTATCCAGGCGATTGAAGATCGCAATGCCGATCGAGGCACAAAGAACTCCCGCCAGCACATCGAGCACATAGTGGTGGCCGGAATATACTGCGGAGATCCAGATACCTGCTGTGATTATCCCGAAGACGACAGACGTCCATCGAAGCTTCGCTTTCACCGCATAATAAAATGCTATGAATGGATACGCAGAGTGAAGTGAGGGCATTGCGGCAAATACGTTCGAACTTTTGGCATACATCGATTCAAATAAATGTATTCCGAAGAACTGGTCGAATCGGGCGAGACCCGCGGTGTGACCGGGTGTGCCCGCCACAAAATCGAACCCATAATATTGAACATACCAGGGAGGTGCGGTAGGGAAAAGATAATAAACAACAAAACCGATCAGGTTGGCTAACAGGAATGTTAACGAGAACTGCAGGAACAAACGGCGATCGTAATAAAATAAATACCCTGCCAGTGCCAGCGGCGCGGGGATCCAGCATAGGTAAAAGAGGCCGGTCAACAGATCAAATGAAGTGTGACTATGCGCTGCCAGGTATTCATTCGGAGTTTGTATAACACCGCCCGATGAAATTCCAAACAGGAGCCGTTCGGTTTCATATAAACTGCGGATTTGAACATCGTTATACAAATAATTCGGGAACGCTTTCATATAATCGAAAATGATCCAGAACACGATGAATATCGAGAAACCAAGTATGAATTTCCGCGAAGCCGGTGTTGCTACATAAAATGAGGTGAAGATCAGTCCCAATATCAATTGCTCACTCCTAAACCCGATCAATAAGTACGAGACAAAAAAGTAGCTCAACGTTACGCCTGTCGCAACGATCCAGTTCTTTAAGATCGGAAGCTGAAGAGATCGTGTCTCAGTTTGCATTCTTATCGAAGTCTGAATCAAGTATCTTGTCCCACAACGCAGAACTTACACCATATCCTTTGGTGGGGTCGTTGTAGTGATGCATCATGTGATGATGTTTAAGCTTCTTCCAGAATTTACTCTTAAAGTTCCCATGATGCATTGCATAGTGAGAGATATCGTAAAACAGATAACCGATAAGGAATGCCGCAAAAAATCCATCGAGATACTCCAGGGGAAGCAGCGCCCTGAATAGAAAATAGAATCCCGTAGCGAGTGGAATGCTCACGGAAGGCGGCATAACCAGGCGCAACGCATCATTCGGATAGTCGTGGTGTACACCGTGGAAAATAAAATGAATGCGCTGTCCCCATTTCGATTTCGGTTCGTAGTGAAAAACAAACCTGTGAAGTATATACTCCGTCAGTGTCCAGGTTAATAAACCCCCAGCAAGACTTACCGTTACTACGATCCACCCCGCTCCGCCAGCAAAAGCCTGCCACAAGAAATACGTTATGATCGGGATAAAAACGAATAGTGGAACGGTAAAGTGAACTTTGGAAAGAGATTCCAATAAGCCGCTTTTAAACATACGCGAAGATTCGCGCGAGTTGGATATAAACTGAGCTTTCATGATTTCGTTAAGGATTAAAACGTTCTACGATCTCCTCCCCTGTCCCCGGATCGACACCTTTAACTTCAACATACACAACGTTTGGAAACCAAAATGTGCCACCTTCAATCTGCACGAATATTCGATTGATCTCTATCACCCTGTCTTTAATAGTACCGTATACATGATATCGCTTTGTGCGTTCCGAGCGAACAAGATAGAAAGGTCTCTTTTTGTATGACACGAACCTTAGTTCATACCGGTCATTGCCAAGATCTTTCGTCTTCAATCCATAAGCATATGCACGTTGGAGATACGACAACTCGGCTTTCTCGTTGTTATCTGCATAACGCATCCAGAAAATATTCACCGGGTGTTCTTTGTCAACCTGGTTCTTGGCGTCAACATTCAGCTGGTAAATGATCGTGTTGGTGTTCTGAGTACGTTGAACATAGAAAAGCATATCCGGAATACCCGTGGGAGTTGGAAACGTGTCAGCGTTAAACAGCATCAACAACGAAAACACGGTATGAATAAACGAAGTCATCCTGAATTCTATTTTTCCTTTTTATCAAGGGCTTTCTTTGCTTCCCGCAACCTGTTTATTGCGGTAATATTTGTGAGCACTGCCATTATCGTGATCGGAATTGTAAACACAGAAATGGTTTCAAAAACCTGGAATGGAATTCCGGGAATATACAGTTTGTAATTACCACCGATCATCATCGCCGTAAGTCCACACGCGATAGCCGACACGCCGATGAGTACCACGCGCTCGGGTCGTTGCATAAGCCCTCCTTTAACCTCAACACCAAGGCCTTCCGCCCTGGCCCTCACATAACTTACCATCATCGATCCGATCAAAGCAATAAATGCAAATAACGAGCTAAGGAAATAATGATGTGATACGAGGTAGTAAGTAATGCCCAGGAAAGTTATCAACTCGCTATAACGGTCCAATACGGAATCGTATAATGCACCGAATGTCGAACTCATTTTACCGACGCGCGCCACCTGCCCGTCGAGCATGTCGAACAACCCGGCAAACAATACGAGGGCACCTGCCCAACCGATGTAACTCAGCTCCCCTCGATTACCCGACTCTGCGCCAACGACGAAGATAATCGCCACACCGATATTGAGTATCATTCCAACCGTGGTCACGCCGTTGGGTGTGAAGCCGATACGGATCAGTCCCTTTACCAACGGATCGATCACTTTATATATCAATTGCTGAAGCACGATACGCAACGGTTTTTTACTGCTGGTTGCATGATGCGAATAGTTGTGTGTAATGTTGTTCATAAGTTAAAAATCTAGTTTAAACCGAACGCGAACTCCCCATTTGGCAGTTTCAGGATGATCGAGATAAGTGAACCTCCGTACCGCATCCACCCTCAATAGCTTAAAGATGTTTGCAATACCAACACTGCCCTCGATATATGGCTGTTTGGAAAGAGAATACGTTGTGGTTACGCCTTCACTGTTCGCAGGGAAATGTAAAGCAGAACGGTTGTAGTTAGGATCATTCTGCTGACGTATTGATCCATAAAGGATCTTGAATGTTGCCACTTCACGCCACTTCAATTTTTTAAATAATGGGATGTTATTAAAAATGATGCCATTAAAAAAGTAATCCATGTTTAAGCTCACATATTGGTCGCTGACGAACTCCAGGAAGTTCATGAGGTTGTACGACTGCAGTTGATATGCATAAGATTGGTTGGCGCGATGTATGGCGAGAAGAGGGAACGGAACTTTTCCGAAGATCTGGCCGGCTTCGAAAACCACATCGGTGTAGCCAAACTGCGACAGGTAAACCCGCTTATAAACATTGAGCGCAACGTTTTGATAATTGTATCCGCTGTTGAATACATTCTTTACGCCGGCGATCGTACGAAGTGTGAATATTGGAAATTTGTTGGGTACAGGCACACGATAAAGTTTTCCCTGGAAGAATTGCTCACGTGGTGCCCAACGTAATTCCATCGAAAATTCCGTCGTCGTCAGGTTCTCAACTTGTGTTGTTCCTGATTCATCATCCATTTTATAAACCAATCCCCCGGCAGGGGTTTGTCGCCAGTTTTTAAAACCCAGTTTATAAGAAAAATGATTTTCGAATTCGTGGAGATATTCGACGTTGACAATATCATTATAAAGCCACTTGTCATTCACACCACGTTTGAACGATAACAGGAAATTATCTTCCTGCACGAATTGCAACTCCTGTCCCGGGATCTTTGTATCTCTCTGGTAGCTCACCCGCAGGGTGCGAAGTGGAAATCTCCAGATCGATCTGCCCGTAAACGAATAAGTTGCACCCAGGTAGTACTTCCACTTTTCATCTTTGAAGCCGTAAGCACCATACGTTTCGAAATATAATTTCTCATTGAACCTTGGGGTGGAGCGGCCACCAAAACGCAGACGAAATCCTTCTACCGGGTTGAAACTATAAAACGTGTTCACTGGCCCGATCTCCCAATCGCCCACCGTTTTATATCCTGCGAGAATAAGCGTGGCAATATCAACTGTCCGTTTAAAGGAAGGCATGCTTTTTAAACTGTCGATGTTCTGATAGACTTTCGATTCGGAATTCGATAATGAGTCGTGTCGATGAGACAACCAAAACTCTTCATCAGTATTCTGGATATTCCCTTCAGCCAGTGTCTGCGTCCCTTCATAGAATTCATCCGGCAGCTCTCTATTAACTTCAAAGTCTTTGAACGACACCGTGCGCTCGCCATATATTCCACCCTTGCCCGCCGATAGCCCGAAGTCGGCTCTCATTTTACTTTTGACAACGTGATAGCGTCCATCCAAAGCCTTTTCGAATTCCTGCGTAATAGACAATTCGCGTACCCAGTTTAGATTGATATTCTTGTTTACACTCATATCCACCTTCTGCACAGCATAGTTGCTGTCAAGTGCTACGTACAGTTTTCCCTGGAATAAGAAACCGGCAGTGTTACGCGGAACAAATGAGAGCTCCGCAACGTGCGGCGTCTGATCCTTAAGTGTATCGGTGATATAAAACTTATAAAACGCCGGCGCCATGTCGGAAATGGGACTGAGGAACTGGTTGGTAAAAAGCGTGATGTTGTTATCGTAGATGTCTATTTCGTTGTAGAGATACTTCAGGTACGTGCTCAGTCCCTGGTCGTCGAGATATTCCTCGAAGCTTACCTTCTGATGAGCCTTTACGATAGTTTTCTTCTTTGATGGCGATCTACGATTGTACTGGTCCGATAAATTTTCCTGCAGGTAGATCGGCAATAATGCTTTACCCGGCATTGAAACCGTGTCTACATTGTCGAACATGAATTCATACTTCCGGAAGATCTTTCTATCCGTCAGTTTATCCGACGGGTTACTGATCGAGATCTGTAACTTTTCATATTGTTCATACTGCACGAAATCATAACTCTCGATACGATTTGAATTCCTGTGACTGATCATTTCACGCACGAGGTCAACAGCCGGGTTATTTTTATTTCGATACTTCTCTTTCACTTTTCCCGACCGCACCACCACTTCATCCAGCATTCGCGATTCCGTGGTCATCTGCACATCTATGGCCTGATCGATCGCTGTGATCTTTCGAACCACAGTTTTATATCCAAGGAACGAGAATATCAACTCTGCGTGGGTGATAGCGGAATGAATGGTATACCTGCCCTTCAGATCAGTGGTTACACCTTCGGTAGCGCCTTTGAAATACACGTTCACAAAAGGAAGCGGCTCCTTTGTCTGTGAATCACGAACTGTTCCCGATACTGATGTCTGTGCGAAAGCCTGCACATAGCTCATTACAAGCGCTGCTATCAACACCCAATAATACTTCGTCAGCAACTGCTTACCTGAACACATATCTCTTATGTAACCTGTAGTTATAGGCGATACTTAAAACGATCGCAACGGCTATCTTGACAATGATATAGTTTATGGAAGTGTATGTTGTAAGCCCCGTTACTAATAGTACATTCAGTAAAAAGTATCCGCACCACACCAACACATATCGGATCGCCTGCGTCGATAGCCCGTTTTCTCCCGCGGCAAAAACCCATTTTCTTCCCAACAGAAAGCCCGTGATTGCACCGGCAATATTTCCAGCTCCGCTCGCCGCTCCATAAGAAACACTTAGTTGCTCAACCAGCGTCACAGTCAGGCAAAAATCGACCACTGTTGCTACAATTGACGTAACCTGCGATTTCACGAATACCTGCATACGGTCAGATCAATTTGAAAAAAACAATGGCCTGTACGATCACATTGGCATAAATGCCCGCAAGCACGTCATCCATCATAACTCCCCAGCCACCGTTCAGTTTCTCTGTTCGTTTGATGAACAACGGCTTCACGATATCGAAGAATCGAAACAGGACGAAAGCGATCAACACGTAGATCCAATTCACAGGTATCCCGATCAGGCTGATCAGCATCCCGGCAACTTCATCAATTACGATGCGATTACTATCGTGACCCCATGCGGACTCCACTCTGAATGAAGACCACACTCCAACAAGAATTATGAGTAGCGATAGAGCGAGCCCTGCAAAAAGATACATCCCAAGGTCAGAGAAATACCAAAGTACCGCAGCCACGAACGCAGCTGCAGTACCCGAACCTCTTCCAATATACCCCATCCAAAAAAAGGAAGCGATTATCTTATGCATGCTCAAACAAAAAGAACGACTTACAGAGCTTCTACCAAGTCCTGGTAATAGTCAAGACCGAGATGCGTGATCAGGTCTTCGCCCATCATGTGGCGTAACGTGTTCTGCATCTTGATCAATTGTTTGAATATGTCGTGCTCAGGGCGAAGTCCTTCCGCCGTTTGCGGAGATTTGAAATAGAACGACAGCCATTCCTGTATTCCACTCATACCTGCGCGCGACGCAAGGTCCATGAACAATGCAAGGTCTAATACAATCGGAGCAGCGAGGATCGAATCGCGGCAAAGGAAGTTTATCTTGATCTGCATCTGGTAGCCCATCCATCCAAAGATGTCGATGTTGTCCCAGCTTTCTTTGTTATCACCATGTGGCGGATAATAGTTGATCCTGATCTTATGATACAGCTCACCATAAAGCTCGGGACGTTCTTCAGGTTTAAGGATGTCTTCAAGTACCCCGAGTTTCGATACTTCTTTGGTTCTGAAGTTATCCGGATCGTCCAATACCAAACCGTCGCGGTTTCCGAGAATGTTTGTCGAGAACCAACCCTTGATCCCGAGAGCTCTCGCCTCCAAACCAGGAGCAAGGATCGTTTTCATTAAAGTCTGCCCTGTTTTAAAGTCCTTACCTGCGATCGGCACATTGTTTTCCTTCGCCAGCGATACGAGCGCAGGAATATCGCACGTGAGGTTAGGCGCTCCGTTTGCAAATGGAATGCCTTTCTTGATCGCAGCATAAGCATAGATCATACTCGGTGCAATGCGAGGGTCGTTATTCCTCAAGCCTGCTTCGAACGCATAAATATTCTGATGGACATCTTCCGCTTCGATATAACGTTCGGTAGAGCCACACCACACCATAACGAGCCTGCTTACCCCGTTCTCTTTCTTAAAATTCTCGATGTCCTTCATTACTTCGAGCACAAGATCATACTTGGTCGCAGCAGTCTTCACGTTCTTGCCGTCAAGGTTGCGCACATAAGATTTATCAAAGACAGCTGTCATCGGCTTCACTTTTTCAAGCTCCGGCTTAATCGATGCAAGCAGGTGTTTATCTAAGACGTTGGCATTGAGCGCGGCTTCATAAACGTTGTCTGTGTAAACATCCCAGCCGCCAAACACGATGTCGTTGAGTTCTGCCAGCGGAACGAAATCCTTTATTCTAGGGTAACGATTTTCTGTTCTCTTGCCGAGCCGAATGTTTCCCATTTGAGTTAAAGAACCGATGGGTTGAGAGAATCCCTTTTTGATTGACTCAACGCCGGCAATCATGGTCGTTGCAACGGCACCAAGTCCGGGGATCAACACGCCCAGTTTGCCTTCTGCAGGTTGTATTTGTTCATTCATATACTTTAGTTTTAAAGTTTAGTTTTTTTAAATCCAGTTATTTCGTTTGTACCAGCTGATGGTTTCTTCCATCCCGGTATTCAATGTGTATTGAGGAGTAAAGCGGAGGTCTTCCTGTAATGCTGAAATACTGCAAGCCCAGTTTTGGGCAATAAGCTCCGCCATCTTCTCTTTGTTCAATGCCGGCTTCTTTTCACGAAAGGCATAGATAATTTCAAGTACCGATGCAATCACCTCCACCAGTACGATAGGAAGATGAATAGCTACAGTCTTTTTGTTAAGATGATTTTTAATGATAGCGCTCAGCGTATACCTGTCGTAACGCGAGCCGTCCGATAAATTGTAGCTGTGACGTCGAACGTCTGACGACAAGGCCTGTACCGCAGCACGAGCAACGTCCTTCACGTAGACAAAACTCAACGCCTGGTTTACTTTTCCAATGTAAAGTTCAAGCCCTCGTTTTATCGACTGCACCACAAGGAACAGGTCTTTTTCCATGGGTCCGTAGATCGCTGTCGGACGAAGCACGATCCAGGGCAGATCGTTCAATGTCGCGAGGAACATTTCGGCCTGGAGCTTACTCCTTCCATAGTTTGTTACAGGCTGTGCAATTGTCTTTTCAGTGATCGTATCGAATGGATTCGCTAAAGGACCGACAGCGGCGAGACTACTGATGTACACAAACTTCCTGAGATCATGTTCACTTGCCTCTGCAGCATGCGCGAGGTTCCGCGTATATTCTGCATTAACCCGCTCATACTCTTTCTGGCTATTCGCTTTTGTAGCGCCTGCGGCATGGATAATATAATCGTATTCGTGATCCCCGATGTTCTTAGTCAACGCACGATGATCTTCGTATTCGAGGGTTGTGAACTCAACAGGAAAATTCTTCAGTTGTCCCAACTGACTATTCTTCCGAACAGCTGCAACAACCTTATACTCCTGCTTCACAGCCTCTTCTACCAGGTGATAACCCAGGAATCCACTTGCGCCGGTGATCAGTACCTTCTTACTCATATCGCTTTTTCGTAGATCCGGTAAGTTTTATAAGGCACCGCATCCATTTCGCGGATGGCATTATTCATTAAATAGTTTCCCTCAAGAACCCACGAGGCCTCAGCATCCTTATGTTTCTTTGCCTGGAAAGATTTTGTTATGTGTGCATAGAAGCACGCTTCGATCCCCTTCTTCCTGTACTTTTCTATAACGCCTAATGCAATGATGCGAATCGAGCGTATCTTTCTAATGCCAAACAGGAGCTTGAATATTCCGAAAGGAAACAACCTTCCACGTTTAACATTGATCAGCACTTCGTTGATATTCGGTATCGCCAACGCAAACCCAACTATCTTTCCTTCATGCTCGGCAACGAGGCAGAAATCCGTATCGAGGATCATTTTCAGATCCTTCGCGAGGTATTCAAACTCCGCAGCAGTCATCGGAACAAAGCCGAGATTTTTATCCCATGCAGAGTTGTACACTTCGTGGATACGTCTGACCTCTTCTTTGAAATTTTTTAACTGTACCGGCCGGATGGTTATGCCCTGGCGGTTGAGGCGTGCCGTGAGCGTGTCGAGCATGCGCACTGGCTTAAAATTATCGTAACCATTTCTGAATTTGTGAGCATACATGTCCACCTTTTTCGTAAGCCCATAACTTGTCAGCAGGTCGTTGTAGTAAGGCTGGTTATAGGTCATCATCGCGTAGGGTGCTGTGTCATGACCTTCCACTAAAACACCGCAGGTTTCGTTGGTTGAAAAATTGACCGGCCCGATCAGTGTGTTAGTTCCCTTAGACCGAAGCCATTTATTTGCGGCATCCAGCAATCCATTGGCTACCTGCTGATCGTTGACCGAATCAAAAAAGCCGAAGAAGCCATCGTTGCTTTTATTGAATGCATTGTGATTATTGTTCAGTATGGCGGCGATCCTTCCCACAGGCTGCTTGTCCCTGTACGCCAGGTAAAGCTCGATAGATGAATGAAGGTGAAACGGATGCTTCCCCGGGGTAAGAAGATCGCGTTGGGCGATGAATAACTCCGGTACGTAATTGACATCGTCTTTATAAAGATGATGTGGAAAGTCGATGAATTCCGTCAGCTTTCGCTTTGAATCTACTTTCTCGATCCTGATCATATTGCCTTCCTGGTAGCCATTAACTCAACCTGCTGAAATGCCATTGAAAGTTTTTCGACGGCTTGTTCGATCTGACTGAAAGTATGCGTCGCCATCAGCGAAAAGCGGATCAACGATGCATCAGACGCAACAGCCGGCGACACCACGGGATTCACGAACACTCCATTCTCCTGCAGTATCTTGGTTATGATGAATGTTCTCTCGTTGTCGCGTATATAGATCGGAATGATTGGACTTTCTGACTGGCCGATGTCGAAGCCTTCATTGGAAAGAAGCCTCCGCGCGTAGTCAGTGTTTCTCCAAAGAGATTCGATATGTTGAGGTTCTGTTTCCAGGATGTTGAGCGCAGCCAGCACGCTTGCTGCGGAAGCAGGCGTCATACTTGCGCTGAAGATCAAGGCACGGGAATTATGTTTCAGGAATTCTATCGTGTCTTTATCACTTGCAACAAAACCGCCAAGCGATGCGAGTGACTTGCTGAATGTGCCGGTTATGATGTCTACCTCGTTGGTAAGATTGAAATGCGATGCTGTGCCCGATCCATTATAACCGAGAACACCGATGCTGTGTGCATCGTCGATTACAACGCTGGCCCCGTATTGCTGTGCCAGTGATACCAATTCCGGTAACCTCACGATGTCGCCTTCCATGCTGAAGATGCCGTCGACAACTATTACTTTGATGGCTTCTTCCGGTATGGTGTTCAATCGTCTTTCCAGGTCATTCATATCGTTGTGCCTGTACTTAATAGTCTTGGAAAAAGAAAGGCGTGTTCCGTCGATGATGGAAGCGTGATCAGATTCATCGAGCAACAGGTAATCGTTACGACCTGTTATGCCGGCGAGGGCGCCGAGGTTGCTTTGGAAGCCGGTGCTATAAACAATGGCTGCGTCTTTTCCGACGAAGTCTGCGAGTCTTTCTTCGAGTTCTATGTGGATGTCTAGCGTGCCGTTGAGAAAACGGGAGCCGGCGCAACCGGTACCGTATTTGTCGATGGCACGTTTGCTTGCTTCTTTAACTTTTGGATGATTGGTTAGACCGAGGTAGGAGTTAGATCCGAACATCAGCACTTTGCTTCCATTGATCAGGACTTCGGTATCCTGCGCTGAAGTGATGGGGCGGAAGTAGGGGTAGATCCCATTTTCCCTGGCGATTGCGGCGGTTCGATATGTGGCAAGTTTGGAGCGTAGAGGTTTTATCATAAGCAAAGCGATTTAATCCACTATTGAGTTAGGTTAGACTTTTTGACCATTATAGTTTTATGGTCGAAGTGATGACAAAAAGACATGGCATATTCATCTCAATCTTTCGACCGAAAACGTATTTTGGTCGAAATTGATTTAAAAAAAACCCGCAGTTGTCGCGGCAGTACCTGGAAGGCGAAATAATAGTCTTTTAGACTATTATCGTTTTCTGGTCCAAATCTATATAATTTTTTTCCTGTTGTTGATTTCTTCTAGTCTACTGCCTTTCTTGGGTAGTCGAAGTGAGGGCGGGATTATTTTACCGTTTTACTTTTTATTCCGTTCGCCAGGATGTCGAGAATAACTTTCATCCGGTCGTCGATATTTTTCATGACCGAGTCGCTTACCATCATGGTCCGTTCAATGCCGCGGATCGCCATCAACATTACAAAAGCCAGGTTGTCGATGTCCTCCTTATGCATTTTTCTGAACTCGCCAGTCTTAACGCCCGAAAGTAAAATGGAACGCAACAAAGCCATTTCATGAGCCTCGTACGCTTTCTTATTCTTCTTCACCAGCCCCGGATTATCCTTAAGCTCGCCGATAACGATCTTGAACAAGGTGATCCGCTCTTCAAATATCTTCAGTCGGGTTAACGCGAACGCCTTGAGCTTTAGTTCCGCGGTACGCTCATTTTTTACTGCTTCTTCAACCTGGCCAAGAACGTGACGCATGTCTTCATGGATCACAGCCTCGAAAATGTCGTCTTTGCTACAATAATAATAGTATAGACTGCTCTTGGCTTTACCGGCGGCCTTAGCGATATCTTCCATGGTGGTTTTCAGCAAACCGAACCGCTGAAAGAGATCACGAGCGGCGAGAATAATGTCGGCCCGGATCATCTCATCTTTGTTCGAAGTGCTGCTGTCGGCAGTCTTGAGGGTTAATTCCATGGTTATCTATCCGATACAATCAGCAAAGGTAGCCAAACATTTCATACTTGGCGAAACCGATTGTTAAGGTGGGATTAACTAAAAAAGCGGACGAAGTCCAATGATGTGTCCACCAGCTGCAATAAACTGATATGCACAAAATTCCCGAATCTGAAAC
Organism: uncultured Ohtaekwangia sp.; assembly: GCA_964490505.1. GTDB lineage: Bacteria > Bacteroidota > Bacteroidia > Cytophagales > Cyclobacteriaceae > ELB16-189. Next base: position 519,715 of record CAZBCP010000014.1, read on the forward strand.
TGTTGTATACTTATTGGAGGTCTATTGAAGTCCAAAGCCTTCGGTAGAAGCAATCTTTCATAACCTGGTTTTAAACAAACCTAGTTACCGTGAAAATATAATCAGCGCCAATCCCAGCAAATAACAGATGATCATGGTTCCAAGCAATCCAGCAACTCCCTTCGCCGCTTTAAATTCGCGCCAGACAAAGATGCCCCAGCAGGCTGCCACAACCGTAGCTCCCTGGCCAAGACCATAAGAGATAGCAGGACCAGCCTTATCGGAAGCAAGAATACTAAAGCACATGCCCACACACCAGATAGCTCCTCCAAGGATCCCCATAAAGTGACTCTTTGCAGACCCTCTGAAATAATCCGAGAACTGAATACGATTGCCACTTAAGGGATATCGCATCAGCAGAGAATTAAATATAAAGTTGCTTAGTAACAGGCCAATCGAAAAGATGAATACCGCTGTATATGGACTCAGTTTTCCGGGCAACGGGTGAACGAAGTTCTGGAACATAGAATCAGCAACGAACCTGTAAAATAATCCCATCAATGAGCCGCTAATAATAGAGAGCACCAGGCCTTTTAGTGACAGTCCGGTAGAACCCAAAGATTTTCTGTAGGCTCCCGCATTCAATAGCATGGCAACAACAATTAAAAGTACACCGACAAAGATCAACACACCATTACCAACAGGTGCTGAAATATAATTTACGATCACACCGATGACCAATGCCAGGCCAATGCCAATTGGAAAGGCAACAGACATTCCTGCGATGGCAATGGCAGCACACAATAAAATATTGGCAGCATTAAAGACCGCTCCACCGATCGTGGCTGAGATGATACTTGACGAATCTGCCTGTTCCAAATCTTGTAGAAAACTTCGCCCATCAGGCCCTACGCTTCCAAGGGTGAGCGCAATTATTGTTGAACAAAGAAGAACACCAATTACATAATCCCAATAGAACAACTCAAAACGCCAGGTTCCTTCTGCCAGCTTTTGGGTGTTGGCCCATGATCCCCAACACAACATGGTGATTACACAAAAGATGACAGCGGTAGAATAATTTTCAATTATGAACATGGCCTATTTGGTTGGCTCTGAATACAGTATTGCTTCGGTGTCGTATATCTGATGTGTGGAAACGGGGTTCAATATCTTTAGTCTTACCGAATGCTTTCCTTTTGGGAGCCTATACTTCCATGCCAGCTCGTGTCTCCTTACAGTATAATTTACAGGCAGCTTAGGTTTTTCTACCAGCGCACCATCGATATAGAGCTCTGCATTAAAAACATATGTTTCTTCTGCATCGGAGTCTTCCACACGTTCGCATGCTCCTCTGATAACAAACCCAACCCCTTCGAAATCAAAATTTAATTCGTGATTGTCAGAGAACTTCAACCGCCTTTTCTCTATCGGGAAATGTCCTTCAAAGCTTCTTTCGAGTTTAACAGGCTCAGGTTTTTGAATTGCTATTGTCACAACATCTCCATTCACTGATCCGCCATTCTTTTTGATATTCTGAAGTGCGTGATCGTATCCAATCTTGTATACATCGGTCAGCGAAATAGTGGTGTATTTAAAGTCTATATCTTCTGCCTCTGCAAGGCCCTGTTTCCAATAAGCCGGAATTTTATTGTAGCCCAGCAACGTTCCGAGTATCCCTCCTACTGTCGATGGGTTGCAATCAGCATCCTGCCCGCAACGGGTGGATATTTCCAGCGATTTGGTAAAGTCGCCCTCACCATAAAGCAATCCGATAACAACATACGCGGCATTAACCGTGGCGTCGATATTAAAAGGCGCGTATATGCCATCCGGACAACCAATATCATCGGTCCATTTTCTTTGAACTTCAAACCACGTTTGCTTCCAGTCGTTGGGATATTTCTTGTGCCAACCAATGACGTCGTTGATAACTTTATAAAAATTGCTCTCTGCCGGAACAGACTTCAATCCCTCAGTGACGATATAATTGACATCATTTGATTGAAATGCAAGAGTGTACATAGCACCAACGAACACGCCACCATACCAACCGTCTCCGTAATTCATGATGTGCCCGATCTTATCCGAAATAGCTGAAGCTGTATTGGGCATTCCGGGACTCATTAACCCGGCAAAGTCGGATTCTATCTGGTAGTCGATACAATCTGCGTGAGGGTTGTTGAGCCAGTTGCCACTTTGAGGGGCTTTGATCCCGTTCAGGATATTATATCTGCCAGCCTGGTTTGCATGCCAAAGCATATAGCCGGCCCTGGCATAAGCATTGGCAAATGAATCCACAGGAGCTTCGAGACCGTGTTTCTCAAAAACATCCACAAAGGTGAGATCCATATACAGATCGTCATAAAGACCAGGGCTGTTGATCATAGTCTTCTTGAGATATCCATTATACCATGCCAGGGATTGATAGTCGCCTATCATTGTACCATTGAAACGAAACTCGTATGGTCCTCCGAATGTGACGCCTATGGTTTGACCGGCCCATCCACCTTTTATTTTATCCTGGAGCACGTCGCTCTTCATGGTTATTTTCCTGGCCGGCGCTTTTTGCGCTAAGCTTACGGTTACCGACAATAGCGTGAGTAACGTTACGGGTATTACTTTCAATAGTTTACTTTTCATATTAGAGGCGTTGTCAGGAGTAGTTCGTTAACTTCATTTCTTTTGGGCAGCGATGATTGTGCTCCCATACGTGTTACAGAAATAGCTGCGGCTTTGCACGCAAAGGCAACCGCTTTATCAATCTCCACACCTTCGGAAATTGCGACAGCCAGCGCACCACTAAAGCAATCTCCGGCGGCTGTTGTATCCTGCGCAGTGACAGGGGGAGCGGCTATCATTTTCCTGATTCCCGGGCTTGACAGATAAGCGCCTTTGTTACCCAATGTGATTACAACATTTTTAACACCTTTGGCATGAAGAACATCTGCGGCCTTTTCGGCGCTCTCCACTTTACTTACTTCAATGCCCGTGAGCAGTTCAGCTTCGGACTCGTTGGGAGTTATCAAAAAGATGTGTTTGAAAACATTTTCATTCAATTTATTGGCCGGAGCCGGATTAAGTATAACCTGAAAGTTTTTGGAGTCTGCATATTCAAGAATGTATTCAACTGTTTCCATCGGTATCTCCTGCTGAAGAAGTAGGATTGCCGGTGACATAATTCCATGAAGCGCATTTTCAACTTTCCGGATATCGAGTTGACTGTTGGCGCCCGGAGCAACAACGATACTATTTTCACCTTTCTGATCTACGCTGATCAGAGCCACACCCGACGGGTGCACGGTATCTGTAGTTACGAAAGAAACGTCGATACCCTCACGCTGAAATTGCTGGATAGCCTGCTTTCCGAATATGTCGTTACCAACATTAGCTACAAAAGTTACGCTGCCTCCGAGCCTTGCCGCTGCAACAGCCTGATTTGCACCTTTCCCGCCAGCATTCATTAAGAACGTTCCCCCAAGAACTGTCTCTCCAGGCTTCGGCAAAGTTTCCGCCTTGATGACCATATCGGTATTCGAACTGCCTATCACATAAATACGAGTATTCATCTATGAACATGTTTCGTCAAAACTATAATGAAAACGTTGTAGAAACAGGCCATAATTTACAGAACCAGACAATCCTATTAATGCCGTTCGTCATTCATAATGCATATATTAAATCCAAAATCGATTAATTTGATACATCTTTAGAGTTTCTTATGTATTCTTTCGAAGTCCTTTTTACCCTGGTGAAGTCGATGTCAAAATCCGAGAAGCGATACTTCAACATGGTTGCCGATCTGCAGAACGGAGAGAAGAGCTACCTGAAGCTTTTCGATATTCTTGACAGCCATAAGGCCTTCGACGATGATCTTAAAAAAGAGATCGATGCCCAGTTGAAAGGAAGTTCCTCCGACGCAGCACGCAAACATCTTTATAAGGTAATCACCAAAAGCCTGCGACAATTTGAAAGCGAGAACAGCATCGAATCAAAACTGAACATACTTATACAGGACAGCCAGATCTTATTTAACAAAGGCATTATACCACTAAGCCTGGAGCAACTTGCGCGGGCCAAGGAGCTGGCTCTTCGTAATGAAAAGTATCTGCATTTCATAATAGCGGCCAAACAAGAACTGCACTTTCTCTCCCGTACGCAATTCGTCGGTATATCGGAAGATTCTATGGTGGCAAAGCAGGAACATATAAAACAATTCCTCGAATACGAAACCAGCACCAGTCAGCATTCAACATTATACGAGATCCTGCAATTGCGATACTGGAATCACGGAATGGTGCGAAGTCAAAGAGAAGTTATGAGACTCAATGACCTGATCCTGGAAGAACACCAGATCCTCAATAATCATAAGATAAGCTCTTTCGAAACCAAAGCCCTGCACCTCAATTTCCAATCGACCTACTTTCTTATGACGGGCAATATGGAGAGTAGTCTTTCTGCATATCGCGAACTTGTTGAACTGTATGACAAATATCTACCACTATGGATAAACGCCCCGATACGCTATGTTCATTTAATTGACAGCATTCTTTACGATCTGAGAATAATGGACCGGTACGACGATATGCCATTCTATATCGAACGCCTTAAACACATTTCTTCAACTACCGAAAGTTTATCATTAATCATTAAGTACCGGATCTTTGAGCACACATTGCAGGCACTGGTAGATCAGAAAAAAATAGATCAGGCACTTAAGCTGATATCAGATTATAAACCTGCCTTTGAACGAGAAACAACGCAGCTCACACTACAAATGAGAATGCAGCTTCAGTTTGCGATCACCCGAACGATGTTTATTGCCAAAGATTATTCGCGCGCGCTTAAACAAATAAATGAGATCCTGAATCTGCCTTCAGGCTCGCTTCATGAGCCATTATATGTTGTATGTCGCCTCATGAACCTTCAGATCAACGCATCAACCAACAATACGGACTACCTCTCCTATGCTACCCGATCAATTGAAAGAAAACTGAGGGCCACCCAGAAAATCTATGCTGTGGAAAAGCTTGTTATCACTTTTGTGAAGAGGATGCTCGCGCGCAAATCGTTAAAAAACCTTAAAGGGCAATTGGAAAAATTAAAAGAGCATCCGGTAGAACGTCAACTGATAAAAGAACTCAACCTGGAAGAGTGGATAGAGAGTATCCGTGTAAAACACTACCTGTGATCTTATAGATCTGTATCTATAAAATTAGAAAGCCCCGATGTTAATAGCCGGACTCGACTTCTTCAGGTGTAGATCATCCGGAAAGGAGACAAATTGCGGATCCGCTACGATCTCTCCTTTGCCAGGGGGTCTACCAACAGGATCGGTTGTACTCCCATCTATACAATAATAGATGTTATTCTCACGGTGCACCATCGAGTAGTTATTGACATCATAGGGTGCCGTTACCCATACCTGGATGCCGTTGGCGATAACAAAAATATTGTTGCGTACGGTAAAAGTAGGATTTCGCATGGTGAACACCGTGTTAACCGCTCCATGGTTAGAAGGCAGCGTGCGGATAACCGTGTTGTTCTCAACCCTGGAACTATCACCACCCCAATAAAAAATGAATTGCTGGAAATCGTTAGAGACATTATAGTATACATCCAGCCTGCTTCCCTGCACCTTGCTTTCAATTTCCAGGAAACCCTGGTTGTCGAATGAACTGTTATGGTGAATTTTAATGTCGTGAACTTTGGCGCCCGAATACCGGTCGTCGAGTTCAATAAAGCCTCCGTCGGCGCCATAATTGCCGCCCACCTTCACGTAGTTAGAACAGACGTTGTATGAAATTTCATTGAATGCATTTCCGATCAATATTCCTATGGGCCCCCAATCGGGTTCTGATAAAAAACGATTGCAGTCACGGATCTTATTACCTGTAAGCAGGCAATGCTGACTATTGATATTGATAGCGATAGGGCAATTAACAAATTCGGAATTGCGTACAATCAAACGATCGGCGCTACTGGTGGAAAAAATAGCTCCTACCGTTAATATTTTCCGATCCTCTTTGCTGGTGGATGCCGCACAATCAACAAACTCCAAACCATCGATAACAACATCATGACCTGTAATGAAAAACACGTTACCATTGTTGTCGTCAAAGTTGGGGTTTGAGAATACAGGCTTCGTTCCGCTACCCCGGTGTGTTAAAACAATGGGTTTTTCAGGAGTGCCCGAACCGGATATTTTAACACTTCCGTTATACAGACCACTGGCAAAATATATGGTATCACCGGGCGAAAATTGATGATCATTCAACCCAGCGAATGAAGTCCATGGTTTATCTGCAGTACCTGGACCTTGATCGTCACCATTCGCGGCATTGCTGTCTACAAAATAAGATGTTCGATTGCCTGCCTTCCCAGGTGAGCAACTCACGAAAAGACTTCCGTGAATTGCGAGCACCGGGAAAACCAAAACAAACGCTAATTTTTTCATTACAACAAATGCGGTGGATCTCCGATCCAATTACCTGTCCGATTTAATAATTCGTCGAACGTAATTTCCCTGAGAAGTTTTCACACGAATAACATAAGTACCCGTTGTTACTCCTTCCGGACGCAGTTCGAGAGCTTTGCCATTTGCACTTTCATCAAAAGGAATTGAATGAACCGTTTGTCCATACTGGTTCCTGATCTCAATCACACCAGGACCGGCATCCTTCGGAATCGTGACAGTGATCTTATTCACAAACGGATTGGGATAAACTTCAAAAGAGGTTTCGCCTTCATCCAGTGTGACTTCATTTGCTTGCGTCGCAGGGGCCGGTGCCGCAAGCATCATCATCGAGCCGCCGGACTGATAGGTAATGTAGTCTACCATTGCCCAACTTGTATTACCAGCCTGTATCTTGATCGTATGACTTGCATTGGATAGGCCGGTCTTGGCGAAGATCAATTGATTGTATATATCGCCGCCTGCATTAACCAGGCTGTATGTTCCCTGCAATGTACCATCGATATAGATCTTGAGGCTGCCGCCATCAGGTCCTTTCCAGGCGTAAACATTAACGGCGGTACCGGTAAATGTATATTGTCCGTAGGAGTTATTGGTTGAATTGCCATGGGCAGTTCCTCCGTAGCAACTGGGGTCATTGTACTGCGACCAACCCGACCATGTCCAGCCTGTGGTCTTGTCGTCTACCGTGATCAAACTGCCACCACCAGATGGTGTAGCGCTGGCTTCGTTTGAATATCCGCTGGTACCCGCGGAGTTGACAGCCTTCACCTTATAATAATATGTTGTGCCGTTGGTTAACCCGGTATTGACATAGGTAGTTGATGTTATCCCGGTTGCAATCGGGGTCGTACTCTCGCCACCGGCGGTTGTGCCACGATAAACATTGTAAGTCGATGCGCCCGAACTCGCAGTCCATGCCAAAGATATTTGAGTATTGCCTGCCGTAGCTGTCAAACCAGTAGGCGCTGCGGGTGGCGTAGAAGTATCATAAGTGAGCACATACACGAAGATGGAGCTTGCAGGCATACTTAGTCCATCTTTGATCCCTGTCCAGTTTACAGTTGCAGGGCCGGTATAACCACTTGATGTGATCTTATACTCGCTCAATGTAGAGGGTGTAAATGACAACCCATTATAGACAAGCTTCACGGTCTGTGTAGAAGCTGTTCTGTTAATCAACATCAACGCATAGGTTGTTGTTGTTCCGGCTGTGCTCTTCGCAGCAAACATGTCGATAATACTTTTATTGCCGCTGCTGGCTGAGTGTGCTTCCTGCCCATAGAAGAAATTGTTTAATAAGGTAACGTAATTGGCAATTGGATACATCGTATAGTCGGGCTTGATCAGGGAGAACCAGGTGTCTTCACCAGCCATTTCCCAGAAATTGGTAATGTCTGCGCCGTTATGAACACAGTTTGTTGCGAAAAGTGCATCGAACACACCGCCTTTATTGTTGAAGTTGAGTTCCGAGTCATCGGTCGCCACATTATACTCATCTATAAAAATCGGGATGTATTTGCTCGGGCTTAGTGTAGCAAGGTCAGCTTTGAGGTCGGCGATCTTAAGAGCTTCGTTTTGTGCATCGTCATATCGTCCCAGCACATCCGCGTTATTGCCGTTTCCCCACGGACCGGGATACATGTGTGCCGATACAAAATCGATATTGCTTAAGCTGCCGTCCACTACATCAAGGATGTAGTCATTGTTGATCCACGACGTGGCAATACCACCAACCTTGATCGTATTATCTTTCAGCTTCATCGCAACGGATGCTTTATTGATGACATCGGAGAACTGTGTTGCCGTAATATCCTCCTCTATCTCGTTACCGATCTCCCAATACTTAACAGCACATGCTCCGTCTATGTTTACGATCTGGACAAGGCTGGCACAAAAATTTGCAAACGTGGTACGCTTAGCGGCTGTAGACAAGTCGCCGTCAACAGGTCCGGGTATGGTTATGATCACCTGGTAGCCGGCGTTCTTTAAGTTTTGAACTGCCTGTTTGATCTTTGTGGCATTCCATGTTCCATCAGAATTTATCCAGCCCCATGTAGTGTCATAGATCGAAATATCCCACAACCGTATCAATGGTTTTTTACTAGTGAGTGTTTGAATGTCGGCCATGAAAGAGGTGTTGGTCGACCTTGCTGGATCATAAAATGTAGGAACGTTAATTCCCCACGCCTGCGGATTGATATTTCTCAGGTCTGTATTCCAGGGAACAGTAATAGTGGTTTGCGCAAATGTTGCGGTAGCAAGAGATAGCACCCATGCTACAAGTAATAGATGTTTTTTCATGAGTTTGGGTTAATGATTATTGTTGTATAAAGCTTAGTTGCCATTGTATCCAGGGTTCTGACCAAGGTTTGGATTCTTGTCAATTTCTCCCTGGAGGATCGGCAGATAATACAAAGCATCAGACCACAGCCGTTCTTCCATTTCTTCTACTTCGTAGGTAAAGGTGCCATCACCATTATCGGTAATAGCCATTCGATGCACAGGTTTAGAGAGTACATCCGGTGCCGTCATCCACCGGCGCACATCGAAGAAATGCAATTCTTCGAAGGCATGTTCAACAGTTCGTTCATGCCTGATACGCTCGCGCATTTCGGCCTGGGATAATCCGTCGGGAAGAGGTGGCATTTGAGGATTGTCTGCATTCCTTTCCCTCACTCTGTTCACCGCAGCGTAAACGGATTCGTCAGGTCCAGATGCTTCGTTTTGTGCTTCCGCATAATTCAGCAACACTTCTGCGTAGCGCATCAATATCCAGTTCTGGCTTGAATTGGGTCGTCCGAAGATGATGCTGTTCTTCTCATCCAGGAATTTCTTTATGAAATAACCGGTGTTGAGTCCGCCAGTGTTATAAGGATCGTTCAATGGACCATCTGCCCCATCGGTTGAAGTATCGATGGCTCGTCCTCTCCATTGTGCACCGTTATAGAGAACCGATGAATAGAATCGCGGATCGCGGTTGGCGTATGGATCCTGTTCATCATATCCTGAAGCCGGATCAGAAATATCCAACCCATTAGCCATCTCGTACATATCGACGAAATCCTGCGTGGGTCGTGTGTAACCAAAGGGTCCTGAATAGCCAGTAGGATTGCTGGTATATTCTATCTCTGTGTACTTGTATGGGTATCCATATTGGATATCGAAAATGACTTCTTCGTTGTTATCATCCAGGAACAGTCGATAATAATCCGGATAAAGGTCATAGGTTCCACGGTCGATCACATCCTTTGCGGCACCTGCAGCCAGTTGCCATTTGCTGAGATCGTTTGATTCGTTATGCAGCGCACTTGCAGCATATAGAAGTACTCGCGCTTTCAACGCAAGGGCAGCACCGCTTGTAGCGCGACCGATGTCTGCATCGCCCCATTCTTCGGGGAGAAGATCAGCTGCTTCTTCAAGATCTTTCACAATCAACGAAACACATTCATCATAAGGTGTTCGCGAAACCAGCAGGTCTTCATCGAGTGTTTGCGGTTCGGTGAGATAAGGCACACCTCCAAACAAGCTGATCAGCTCGGCATACATATAGCCGCGCAAGAAAAGTGCTTCTCCTCTCAGACGATCGATGTCGCCCTGATCGCCTTGCAGGGTAACATACCGTTGCAGGAATGTGTTAACATTTCTGATCTGCATGTACATCCAGGCCCACTCGTTGGAATAATCGGAGTTAAATGGTGTAAGGCTTGCATCGTTGAAAAATTTCGGCGCCTGTCCAAAAGAGCCGAATTCTCCGATCTCAGTGGCACAATCCAGGTACCTGTTGGGAAGACCTCCCGGAAGATTTGCATATACGTTGTTGAGATACAATCGTGCAACATCGGGGTTGGTCCACACGGCGTCTTCAGTTATCTCACTCAATGGATTTTTGTCGAGGACATCCTTCTCACAGCTTGTGATACCCAGGAGCACGACAAGAAATACTAATATTCTTTTATTCATATTTTTCTTAATCAAAATGAAAGATTAACACCTACTGTCCACATCTTTTGAACCGGATAGAACCACGGGAATCCTGATGGTGCTTCGGGGTCGAAGATCTTGACTTTTGAAAGCGTGAACTGATTGGAACCTGAAACGTAGAGTCTCAGCTTTGATATGCTGTTCTCTGGAAACCAGCGCTTGGGAAATGTGTATCCAAGTTCGATGTTACGCAATCGCAGGTATGCGGCATCGTGGAGCCAGAAATCAGAGTCTTCCTGTTTATAAGAATAGTTTCCCAGTGAGAGACGGGGAAACGACGCGTTAGGTGTCTCGGGTGTCCATCTGTCGAGAAGCACACTCATTGCCGAACTTCCATAAAGAAATCCCACGAACGCTTCTATACCACCACTGGCATATGATACGCTGTAACCTGAAGCACCCTGCCAAAGCATATTCAGATCGAAACCTTTGAAGCTTCCACCGATCGTTAATCCAAAAATGTTTTGTGGTGTATTCGACTTACCGATGGCAGTGATATCGTTGGCATCGATCACACCGTCGCCACTTATATCTTTGTATTTGATTTCACCAAGCAACGGTTCCACTCCTTCGATTTTAGGGTGGCTATCAATTTCTTCCTGGGTCTGATAAAATCCTTCGTTCTTGAACCCAAAAAATTGCCCGAGGGGACGACCGGTTGCACGTCTCCATGAAGGCACGTTGGCCGGCTCATCGATAAACACGATCTTGTTACGTGTAATGGTTACATTGGCCGAGATAAAGTAGTTGAGATCTCCTATGGTGCGACTGTGTCTCAACTCGAGCTCGATACCCTTGTTGTTTACACTGGCTATGTTCTCTACCGGAAGGCTAGCCCCAAATGTGTCGGGAACCGATCGCTGACGTTGTGCCAGGATGTTATTCCGGTTTTCATAAAACAGGTTTGCCGTAAACCCAAGCAGCGTACCCTTTACATCAACGTCAAGTCCGAAGTTGGTTTTCTTTGCACGCTCCCATGTTACATTGGGGTTTGCAAGTTCTCCCGGATAAACAGTTTGTGCAGGCTGATTATTGGATCCACCAAAAACAGCAGGGGCGGAGAAATAAACCGGTTGCTTGTATAAGAAGCGTCTGTAACCAACTTTATCATTTCCTACTTCTCCATAAGAGGCACGGAGTTTCAGATTGCTGATAGCAGAGATGTTTTCAAAAAAGCGCTCGTTGGAAATATTCCATCCCACCGAAGCGCCGGGGAAGAAACCATAACGATGATTCCTGGGAAAATTCTCTGAACCATTGTAAGCAAATGTGGTCTCAAGAAGATAACGCTCATCGAACTGATACGATACTCGGCCTACCACACCTTCGCGACCACTCTCCGAACCACCTCCATCATTACCATAACTGGTGAGAGGTCCGGCAAACAATTGGGATAATGCTGCGGAATTATAGTTTTCCCGGTAAGCCGAGAGGTAGCTGGAATAAAATGCCGACTGGGTATACAATACCAGCGCATTCAATGAGTGCTTGCCGAACTTACGTTCATAAGACAAGTGAGTTTCAAAAGTGGTGTTATGATAATCATCATTTCCCTGGTATAATCGTGGCTTTTGACCCGGCGCAATCTCCTCGCCATCGCCAGTAAATGTACGGTACGGTGTATACCAGTCTTTGTACGAGTTGTACCCAAAGTCAAATGCAGACACCAGTTTAAAAGAAAGACCTTTTGTTATGAAGCCGAGATTCTGATCTATCGTAAAAGAAGTTTGAACATTATTGCTGGTGTTTAGACGCTGACCGGCTTCGGTTACCTCGGCTATAGGATTTGCTCCCCACAAAGAAGCCCAGGTACCATCTTCATTTCTTATTGGAAAGGCATTGGGTGGCAGATATGTAACGAGACTGAATATGCCTCCGTCGGTGGTAGAACCCGGAATCCCCGGATAATCTCTTTTACCCAATTCTCCTGCGAGACCCAACGAGAATTTTGTAGTCTTCGTAACATCGATATCGAGGTTAGTACGGAGATTGATTTTCTGGTAGTCGATATTCTTGATGATACCTTTTTGATCGAAGTATCCCAACAACACAAAGTATTTTGTCTTGTCTGTACCGCCGGTCATCGAGAGCGAATGACGTTGTTGTACGGCGTTGGGCTCAAGCACTTCTTTATACCAGCTTACATCAGGATGGCCATAAGGATCGGAATGATCTTTATATTTCTGAATATCGTCTGCACTGTATGGAAGTTCTTCGGGTGTAAGCGAAGGATTATCATTTTGTGCCGCTTCGTTATACAACCGGGCGTAATCATACGAGTTGAGATATTCCGGGATTCGCGTAGGATTCTGAATACCTACGTATCCTGTGTATGAAAATTGCGGCTTGCCGGAGTTACCTCTCTTGGTTGTCACCAGGAGCACACCATTGGCACCGCGAACACCGTAGATCGCTGTCGCCGCTGCATCCTTTAATACCGATACGGAAGCGATCTCATTGGGATCTATCTGCGAAAAGTCGCGTTGAATACCGTCCACCATGATCAGTGGACTATTGTCGTTCAATGTAGCTCTTCCGCGAATCAATAATTCGGCACCATCTTCGCCAGGCTCAGCATTTCTCTGTATAGAGATCACACCTGAAACACGACCAACGAGAGAGTTCGAAAGATCGGATACGGGTGATTTTACAATTTGATCGCCGGCTGTTGTTGCCACAGCGCTGATAACATTCTCCTTATCTTGTTTACCATATCCTACAACAACCACCTCCGATAATGTTTGAACGTCGACCGCCATGGTCACGTTAATAATGCTCCTACCCTGAACAGCAATTTCCTGGCTGGTGTAGCCGATAAATGAGAAGATCAATACTGAATTCTCATCGGAGAGCTCGATTGCGTATTCACCATTCGCGTCGGTAGTGGTGCCGGAAGATGTTCCTTTCACCACGATGTTCACGCCGGGGATAACCTGGTTATCGCTGTCTGTTACTTTTCCTTTTACCGGAAAGGTTGCCGCAAGAGATTCAGTGGTAGTCCCAATTGCGAGAAGGAGGAATATTAAAAGAGACATCACTCCCTCTCTGATCCACCTCTTTTTTGTTTCGGCGACATGTAGTTTTACATTCATAGGCTTACTGATTTTCATTGATTTTTTCTGGTTCGGGCTCCACAATCGTTACCGGGTAGCGGAAGCCCGCAATCGTTTTAATGATTAAATTTAGATAAGATGAAAGGGAGGATTTGAACCAAAAATTTCCAAAGCAGACAATCCTAATACCCGGACAATGCTTGATAAAATCAGACAGAAACAACAGAACCGGAAGAAAAGACAACACGAAATAGCCTTCCTATAATGATTTGATTCGACGTGTCAGGTAACTTTCTGATGAACCTGATACACTGAGCGAGCGATTATCCGGTACGCGCAACAGTCCAGACCGGGAGACTGGACTATATATTTAGTGATGACATTGATATCAGAGATCTGTCAATTATATACGATCGATCCGAATGTCCATCGTACTTCGAACAGATAATCAGTTCAAACAATGAAACAGATCTTAAGATCTTATCCCTTCCAATCTTGCAGTAGGCGCCTCGCGTCTATCAATTGATACTCGTCCCCATTGATCCGGTGAAGAGTCGAGAAAAATTCCAAAACTGATCTGGTCGAAATAAAAATAACTGAAACTGTTATATTCACGTTCATTAGAGCAAATTTGCATACATGAACCTCAACACAACATCAAAAAGCTCCTGGCTGGCATACACTGCCCTGGCAGTGATATGTGTTCTCTGGGGTACCACTTTTTTAGGCATCCGGATCGGGGTCATGGACATTCCCCCCTTCCTCTTCTCAGCACTCAGGCTCACCATCGCAGGCCTGCTCCTCGTCGTCATCATGCTTGCCTTCACCAAAGCCAAGCTTCCCGCAACGAAGGTGATCGTTACCCAGGCCATTGCCGGGTTCCTGATGTTCACTCTCGGCAACGGGCTCATCAGCCTCGCCGAAGTACATGTATCAAGCGGGATCACGGCGATCATCTGTTCGATGATCCCTATCTGGGTAACGCTCATCAACCTCGGCGGCAATGAAGAAGAGCGCCCAACCCTGCCCGTATTCCTCGGCCTCGCCATCGGACTCAGCGGGATCGTATTGATGTTCGGCGACAGCGTGAACGAATTCTCTAACTCGAGCTATGCATGGAGTATCGTGCTCATATTCGTAGCCAACATGGGATGGTCGTTCGGCAGCGTTTGGATCAAAAAGAAAAATGCAAACTCACAAAACAATATGTTTGTCATTGCCGGTCTACAAATGTTCTTCGGCGGACTGTTCACTTTTCTGGCTAGCTTCGCTTTCGATGACTACTCAACATTGAGTTGGACAGCATCTTCGCTCTGGGCCCTTGTATACCTGATCGTATTCGGTTCGATCATCGCCTTCGCGTGCTTCTCTTATGCGCTGAAAAAACTCCCGGTAACGATCGTGTCCCTTTACGCATACATCAACCCCATCGTGGCGGTGTTGCTGGGCACATTGATACTCGGTGAGAAATTCAACTTAAGGATCGCCATCGCGATGCTCATCACTGTCGCCGGAATTTATATTGTCAATAAAGGATTCCAGCTCAGGGATCTCTGGAGAGCTCAATTCAGTAGACAGTAATAGGTAAGAGGTAAACGGTCTTACCGTCTACCGCCCACCGTCAACCTTTATGATCCCATTTCACGTAACCGATTGGACAGAGGTCCCCACGACAGAGCATCGTGGAGAAAAAGGTATTGCCACATGGCGTACGATCAATTACAATGATCTGCGTATTCGTGTTGTTGAATATTCACCAGGCTACTTCGCAGATCACTGGTGTAGCCTCGGTCACATTATTTTCTGTTTGGAAGGATCAATGACAACAGAGCTGACGAATGGACAATCTTTCGAGCTCAAGGCCGGCATGAGCTACGAAGTATCCGATAACATGAGCTCACACAGAAGCTATACAGACACGGGTGCAAAATTATTTATTGTAGACGGAGGCTTTTTGAAAATATGAAAAGAATGGATTGGTTCGAAAGAAGCTTCTCCTTCGGTTTACCGAAAGGAATGCTTCCCTTTTATCTTGAACGTCTCGAAGGAACGATCATCAGGATCGAGCATAAAGTGAAAGACGTCGATGAAAAAATTCTTTCTGAAAGGTATAACGACAAGTGGTCGGTGAAACAAAACATCGGTCACCTCGCAGAAGTCGACCAGGTAGGAAATAAACGGATAGATGAGATGCTGGCTGGCGTGACCGTTCTCTCTCCTGCCGTGTTCGAGCCCCAGGACTACAATCCCTGGCCTATCGAAAAAGTTGTGGCGTACTTTAAGCAGTCGCGCCTCGCTAATCTCAATAAATACAGGGCTCTTTCGGACCTGCACATGGCCAAAGGATCCATGCATCCAAGATTAAAAGTATTGATGACACCGGTAGATCTCGCGTGGTTCGATGCTGAGCACGACGATCATCACCTTTTGAAGATATCAGACATCATCGCAGAGCATTCATGAACCCGACGTTACAACGCGATAAGAATTCGTTTGCCGAAATACTTGGCCACACGCTTAAGCTTGCCGAAAAATATATCGACAAGCAAGACGTGCTCGCGCCGGGCATGCGTGTTGAAGATCTGCCTGCGGTCAGTCTACCAGAAAAAGGTTTGGGAGCCGTTGCTGTGTTGGATCAGTTCGAGGCTCAATACTCCAAGCTTATAACTAACTCCGCTGGTCCTCGCTACTTCGGATTCGTTACCGGAGGTTCCACACCTGCATCTGTTGCCGGCGATTGGCTCGTGAGCACATACGATCAGAATACTTGTGGCAGCAACGATTCCATCGCCCCACAGCTCGAGCGTCAGGCTATCGATTTCATTCGTCAGTTGTTGGGTATCGATAAGAACTTCTTCGGATCGTTCGTTACCGGTGCAACCATGTCGAACATGGTCGGGCTTGCGCAAGCTCGGCAGTGGGTGGGCGAACAGCAGGGCTTCGATTTCAGCAACGACGGCATATCAGGAAAAGTAAAAGTGCTGAGTGGCACACCTCATTCCACTATCCTGAAGTCGTTGGCAATGATCGGCGTTGGAAGAAAGAATATGATCTACGTTCCCGTTCTGAATGATCGCGAAGCCGTCGACGTTCCTCGACTGGAAGAACATCTTAAGAAGAATGCACCATGTATCGTGGTTGCCAATGCGGGCACTGTGAACACGGTTGACTTCGACGACATCGTCGCCATCGGAAAACTAAAAGAGAAATATTCCTTCTGGCTTCACGTAGATGCTGCCTTCGGTGGATTTGCAGGAGCTTCTCCCAAGTACAGTCACCTCACAGACGGGATCAACTATGCCGACAGCATTTGTGTCGATGCTCATAAGTGGCTTAATGTCCCTTATGATGCCGCTATGCAATTCACCAGGCACAAAAACATTCAGCTAAAGATCTTCCAAAATGCCGGCGCCGCTTACCTGAGCGACCCCGATCAGAGCACGGACTTCTTTCATTACACACCAGAAACATCACGCCGGTTCAGGGCATTGCCTGCATGGTTCTCGTTGATGGCATACGGTCGCGAAGGACATCGTGAGATCGTCGAAAGAAATTGTGCCATGGCCGCGAAACTTGGTGAGTGGCTGGATACTTCGCCGAAGTTTAAACTGCTTGCCCCGGTGAGAATGAATGTTGTGTGCTTCACGCTGGCGACCGGAGAAGTAAAACCGTTCCTCGACAAGATCCGTGACGACGGTCGAGCCTACTTCACTCCTACTACCTATAGGGGCACCCCGGCAATTCGAGCCGCCGTTTCGAACTGGCTCACAACAGAAAATGATATCAACATAACAATTCAGGCCCTTGACCAATTAGCTTAAGATTTTGAAAAATTTTATCTTGAAAACATTATGACAACGACAACCTTAACTCCCTCCTTTCCGATCGAAAAGACAAAACAGTCCAGGATCAGCGATGTTGATTTCAACAACCTGGAGTTTGGTAAGATCATTTCCGATCACATGATCGTTTCGGACTTCCGCAATGGCAAGTGGGAAAATCCTCAGATCGTACCGTTCGGCGATCTTCGCATGAGCCCGGCCATGCTCTCGCTTCATTATGGCCAGTCTATCTTCGAAGGGATGAAGGCTTTCTATATGAAAGACGGACGCATCAATATCTTCCGTCCACATCGCCATGCCGCTCGCTTGAACCGCTCGCTCGATCGTATGTGCATGCCTACCGTCAGCGAAGAGATGTTCATTCAAACACTGCATGCCCTTGTTGAATTCGACAAGGCGTGGATCCCGAAAACAGAAGGAGCCTCTTTGTATATCCGTCCCGTTGTATTCGCTACGGAATCGAGACTCGGTGTCAAGGTTGCCGATGAATACAAATACATCGTTCTCACAACGCCTGCCGGTGCATATCTCAATAAACCATTTCGCCTCAAAGTTGAAGATACCTATGTGCGTACTGCAGAAGGTGGTCCCGGCTTCGCTAAATGTGCAGGTAACTATGGTGGTGCATTCTATCCTTCACAGATCGCGAAGAAAGAAGGCTTCGATCAGATCCTTTGGACCGACCACAAAGAGCATAAGTACATCGACGAAGTTGGTATGATGAATGTGATGTTCATGATCAACGGCAAGCTCGTAACACCGAAGCTGAGCACAGCGATCCTCGACGGTGTAACACGCGATTCGATTCTTACACTTGCGAAAGACATGGGTGTTCCTACCGAAGAACGCCGTGTGAGTGTTGATGAGATCGAAGAAGGTTTCAAGAAAGGAACCCTTACGGAAGCATTCGGCGCCGGCACAGCTGCCGTTGTTGCCACCATTGGTTGTATCAATATCCATGGAACTAATTATGATGTTAAAGCACCCGCTCCGGATAGTTTCCAGGTGAGGGTGAAAGAGAAGCTGAACCAGATCCGTCTCGGTGTGGCTCCCGACATCCATGGATGGAATTATGTGATCGGTTAAATGCATTGTGTCGCAAAGGATACGCGGAGGGGCAGAGGTACGCCGAGAATTCCCTTAGCGTCCCTTTGCTTCTTTGCGTATCCTTTGCGAAACCCCCTTCATGCTCGCCGCTTTCTTTAAAGGAAAAGATCTTCCCCTCGAAGTAAAGGAGATGAAACAACCAGCGCCTGTGAAAGACCAGGTGGTGGTTCGGCTTCATGCTGCCTCATTGAATCACAGGGATCTCTGGGTTCGCAGCGAACAGACCGCTGTATCCGACAACGGTATCATACTCGGCTCAGACGGCGCCGGCATCGTCGAAGCCGTTGGTGAGGAAGGTGATCCTTCGCTCATTGGAAAACAAGTGATCATCAACCCCAGCCTCGAATGGGGAAAAGATCCAGCGTTTCAGTCCGATGCATTCAAGATACTGGGTTATCCCGATCACGGAACGTTCGCGACATGGATCGTTATCTCGAAGAAATACATACACGACAAACCCGAACACCTCACACTGGAAGAAGCGGCAGCCGTTCCCCTTTCGGGACTGACTGCCTATCGTGCGTTGTTCACGAAAGCGCGGCTTCGTCCGGGCGAGAAAGTTTTAATTACCGGCATTGGTGGCGGCACGGCCCTTTGGGCACTGCAACTCGCAAATGCATTCCAGGCTAAAGTTTACGTCACCTCCTCTTCGAAAGAAAAGATCGATCGCGCGATAGCACTGGGTGCCGTTGGTGGCTTTAACTATAAGACAGCCAACTGGACCGACGAAGCCAAAAAGAATGCGCGCGGATTCGATGTTATTATAGATAGCGCCGCAGGGCCACAGTTCAAAAGTCTTTTGGACGTAGCACAACCGGGCGGTCGTGTTGTCGTTTTCGGAAGAACGGCCGGCGACATCACCGACATTCCTCCGCGGATCTTATTTAACAAACAGCTTTCGATACAAGGCTCGTTAATGGGCACACGCGACGAGTTCCTGTCGATGCTTGACTTCATTGAAAAGAAAAACATCAAGCCGGTTATCGACGTCACTTATCCATTGACGGAGGTAAACGAGGCGATGAAGCACATGGAAAATGCCCGGCAGTTCGGAAAGATCCTGCTTAAGATATGATCTTCGATTGCTTCATATTCTTTAATGAGCTCGATCTTCTCGAGATCAGGTTGAATGTTCTCGATCCTGCTGTCGACAAGTTCGTGTTGGTTGAGGCTACCCATACGTTCCAGGGCAACAAGAAAACGTTGCACTATTCTGATAATCGCCAACGCTTCAAGGCATTTCATGATAAGATCATTCACGTGGTTGTCGACGATCTTCCTCCGAAGTCGTATGCCATCTGGAAGCCCGATACTGCGAGAGGTCCGTGGGAGATGGAGATCTATCAGCGCAACGCTATCGCGAGAGGATTGAAGAATGCCAAGCCCGACGATACAGTTATTATCTCCGATCTCGACGAGATACCGGATCCTGGGAAGATCAAAGAATATTACAACGAGCCCGGCTTCGTAGCATTCCAGCAAAGGAATTTCTATTACTACCTGAATTGCATTTCTCTTTCCGAAGACTGGTATGGATCGGTGATGGCTCACTATCGCGACATGCGTAAGCCACAGCACTTTCGTTCGATCAGCAAGGAGATGAGTGCACGAAAGAAGAGATTGCTAAAAGATCCCCTCTATCGATTCTTCAGGTCGATCGTAAATCCCGATGTGCGCAAAAAAATTACGGCTGTCGACAACGCGGGATGGCATTTCGGATATCTCGGCAACGCCGACCAGGTGATCGCCAAGATCGAAGCGTTCTCCCACGAAGAGTACAACACAGAGGAATTCAAGAACAAAGATGTGCTGG
Organism: uncultured Ohtaekwangia sp.; assembly: GCA_964490505.1. Lineage (GTDB taxonomy): Bacteria > Bacteroidota > Bacteroidia > Cytophagales > Cyclobacteriaceae > ELB16-189. The sequence continues at coordinate 539,965 of CAZBCP010000014.1, forward strand.
CGAAGAAGATCGAGACAGGCGAAGATATTTTTGGTCGCGACCTTAAATATTCATTTGTCCCGCTTGATGATTCGTTTCCCGAATATATCCGCCACAACAAAGAGCGACTAAAACACTTAATACGATAATCATGGAAAAGTTTCCCGTAACAGACCGTACAAAGATCACCCGACTGCCCAAGCGTGGTGCATACGACGTGGCAACCGTGCATTCCATCCTCGACGAAGCATTGGTGTGCACTGTCGCTTATGTTCATGAGGGCGAGGCGTTCCAGATTCCCACTGGTTTCGCACGTGTTGGCAACACTGTTTATATCCACGGATCTGTTGGAGCGTTTTACATGCGCCAAATCGCTGAAGGTGCGCCCGTGTGCGTGTCGGCAACGTTGATCGACGGCATTGTTCTCGCGAGGAGCGCATTCCATCACTCGGTGAATTATCGTTCCGTGGTTTTCTTTTCGAAGGGGCGCCGTGTTACCGAAGAGAGTGAACTATACAATTCGCTTGAGGTCTTTACCAATAAGATGTGTCCCGGTCGCTGGAACGATATTCGCAAGCCGAACGCCACGGAGTGGAAGGGAACGATGGTAATAGCTTTTGAGATCGAAGAGGCCTCAGCCAAGGTGAGAACGGGCGGTCCGAAAGACGACGAAGAAGACTACGATCTGGACGTTTGGGCGGGAGTTCAGCCGGTGAAAATTGTGAGGGAGGCAGTAATACCTGACGAATTGCTCAAAAAGGATATTCCGGTACCCCCATACTTACGATAGGGAACCAAATAACCCCCTGAATTTGTTATCTTTGCAGCGCATTTCGCTTTTAATCGAAAACATATCAAAATGGGAAGACCTCCTGTATTACCGAAGAAGAAAAAAGATGGTTTCTGGCTCGATATCCGCAATAAAGGCGCGAATTCGGGTGTAATCATCATCCGCGACACTTATGAAGCCATGATGCAGGCAGCCCGCCAGTACGCAATCACTAAGGATGTAATTATCCTGGGCGAGCACAAGAACGGCAAAAAGGTCGAAGCTCCAGTTACGAGCAAGAAGAAGGAGAAATCCAACGCCTAAAAGGGCAGGTCGTCGGTTCCGGTTGAGCTGATCGGCTCATCTCCACCTGGATCATCTGAGTATTGAGGTTGCGATCCGGTCGCGTCCTTGGAAACTTTCCATGCCCGCGCCTCCGTGTACCACCTGTTATTATATTCACGACTCTCCAGTTCAACTGAAACGGTCACTATCTCGCCGGTCGCCAGCTTGAACTGATCTATCTTGTCACCCCAAACCGAAAGGCATACTTTCTTGGGATACTGACTCTGTGTCTCAATAATAAATTCCTGCTTTCTCCAGGTACCTTTTTTTCCCTGGCCTGTCTGTGGGGTGAGGAGTTGTATAACTCGTCCTTTGATTTCCATGCTCATAGTGGTGTAATTTTTGTTTCTCACGGAAAACACGGAACTCACGGAAGCGTTGCATCGAGGTTCCGTGTATTCCGTGCATTCCGTGAGAAATCACGACCCGCAATCTAATTCTTTTCCCTGATTCGCCTGAAAAAATCATTGACGAGTGTCTGGCATTCCTGTTTCTTAATGCCTTTGATCACTTCTGTTCGTGGATGGAGTAATGGCTGCCGCACCAGCGAATATCCACGCTGAATATCGTCGGCTCCGTAAACAAGTTTCATGAGTTGAACCCAGTGCAGCGCACCTGCGCACATCACGCACGGTTCCAACGTCACATACAACGTACATTCATTCAGGTATTTCGATCCGAGATAATTCGATGCTGCCGTAACAGCAAGCATTTCGGCATGGGCCGTCGAATCGGTAAGACGTTCTGTTTGATTGTGTGCGCGTCCGATGATCCTGTTCCTGGAAACAACTACAGCGCCAACAGGCACTTCGCCTTCGTCCAGTGCAATTCGGGCTTCTTTGAGGGCCTCGCCCATGAAGTAATCGTCGTTGTACAATTCGATCATTCGTGCTAAGATAGGAAGAGATGAGGAGATGAGGAGGTGAGGGAGCTGAGGATGTGAGGAGGTGAAGAGATGAGGAGGTGAAGAGCTCTTAATCGTCACCTCGTCACCTCATCACCTCATCATTTAACCCGTATACTCTTCATTATCTCCTCCGAAGTCTTTTCCCAATCCTCTCTCATCGCTCTCGGACAACTGAAAGCAAATACGAGCGTCCTCCCTGGTTCTACGAGATATTGGATCCGGGTGTATTTGAGCAGCGGCTCACTCCCACCCTCGACGCGTTTGTTGGCATTGATGCGCGACTCGAATTCGAAGTAGATGTATTTCTTTTTATGGATCTCATGAATGCCTTCAGAGATCATATCAACCTTGTCGAACAGGTTGTAAAGTCCCGATTTAAAAAACTTCTGGGCTATCTCCTGATTGGCGTCGGGCCATTGAGTAGCCGAGATGTTCACGCTGAAATCCACCACGCGATCCATATTGGTATAGGCCCCCAGGGGAGCTCGTACAGAAGGCAGGCGCTGGGCGATGTCTTCGGGTGTCATCGCAAAAAAATCGGACGGCAGCGACACCGTGATCTCATCGTTGACCTTGGTCTTGACCAGCTTGTTTGTGGAGGCCGTGAGCGTGAAGATCAGCAGTATTGTTACTAGTTTATTCATATCGAAAATCACTAATTTGCGCCCTCAAATTTCTAAAAAATGCTCAGAACTCATACATGCGGCGAACTCAGGATCAGCGACGTCAACAAGCAGGTAAAGCTTACCGGCTGGGTACAACGTACCCGCGACAAAGGTGGCATCATCTGGATTGACCTGCGCGACCGCTATGGCATTACCCAACTAATCCTTGAGGAGGGTAAATCTGAGCCGGCCCTTATCGAGCAGGCCCGCCAGTTCGGCCGGGAGTTCGTTATCGAAGCCTCTGGAACGGTAAGCGAGCGTTTGTCGAAAAACGACAAAATTGCCACGGGCGATATAGAGTTGTGGGTGAAAAACTTCAGGGTGCTCAACGCAGCCAAGAACCCTCCTTTTACCATCGAAGACAACACCGACGGCGGAGACGACCTCCGCATGAAGTATCGCTATCTCGACCTTCGAAGAACTCCCGTTCGCGAGAGCCTTCAGCTTCGACATAAAATGGCGCAGCAAACACGCGCCTATCTCGATAGCCTCAACTTCATCGAAGTAGAAACACCGGTATTGATCAAGTCGACACCCGAAGGTGCACGCGACTTCGTCGTACCATCGCGTATACACAACGGCGAGTTCTATGCTTTGCCGCAGTCACCTCAAACATTCAAGCAGTTGCTGATGGTTTCCGGGTTCGACAGGTATTACCAGATCGTGAAATGTTTCCGCGACGAAGACTTGCGTGCGGACCGTCAGCCGGAGTTTACACAGATCGACTGCGAGATGTCATTCATCACCCAGGATGATATTCTTAAAACATTCGAAGGATTGATCGTGCATTTGTTCAAGACAGTGAAAGGTATCGACATACCCAAGCTGCCGCACATGAGCTATGCCGATGCCATGAAATATTACGGCTCCGATAAACCCGACACCCGCTTCGAAATGAAGTTTGTCGACATCACTGCTTTGAAAGGAACAACGTTCCCCGTATTCAACGATGCAGAAACAGTTATCGGTATCAACGCCAAAGGATGCGCTTCGTACACACGCAAGCAACTTGACGAGCTTACAGAGTTCGTAAAGCGACCACAGATCGGTGCAAAAGGATTGATCTATGTAAAATGTGAAAATGGTGGCTACAAATCTTCTGTGGATAAATTCTTTGATCAAAATGCACTCACGCAATGGGCGCAAAGTTTTGACGCGAAAGACGGAGACCTTCTTCTTATCCTGGCAGGACCAACCGAGAAAACGCAGAAGGCCCTCGGCGAACTTAGACTTCATGTCGGAGGACTTCTCGGCTTTCGCGACAAGAATAAATTCTCAGCGCTGTGGGTTATCGATTTTCCATTGCTCGAATGGAACGAAGAGACCAATCGATACCATGCAATGCATCACCCGTTCACTTCGCCCAAGCCCGAAGATATGTCGTTGCTCGACAGCGATCCGGGTAAAGTTCGCGCGAATGCTTACGACATGGTTATCAACGGAACAGAGGTCGGTGGTGGCTCAATTCGTATACACGACAGGCCAACTCAGCAGCTTATGTTCACGAAGCTTGGCTTCAGCGACGAAGAAGCGAAGAAACAGTTTGGCTTCCTCATGGAGGCATTCGAATATGGTGCACCTCCGCACGGTGGTATTGCCTTCGGTTTCGACAGGCTTTGCTCTTTGTTCGGTGGCGCAGATTCGATCCGTGACTTTATAGCTTTCCCTAAGAACAATGCAGGCAAGGATGTGATGATTGACACACCGTCGACCATCTCTGAAGAACAATTGAAAGAGCTTGGAATTAAGTTACGCTGATTTGCGTCGCAGAGGATACGCGATGGCGCAGTGGTACGCGAAGGACTCCTTGGCGTTCTCTGCGTATCCTTTGCGCAACAATCTACGATAGCAACTGGGTCGTTTCTTCTGCCTCTATAATAATATCATCTTCCCCTACTTCATCGAAAGGATTTTCGAGGTGATCCTGTATGTTGTCGAGGCTAACCAGGATGAAGCTGTACAATACAGGCATTACGTATTCGAGACTTGGTGAATAGTCGCCGACGGTGCTTGCGAAGTATGGTCCGTATATGATTGGGAAAATATAGAGGAACACTTTGCTGTAGGCGCGAAGCGTAACAGGTGTTCGATAGGCGTGAAAGATCTTCATGTTGTCGAACGCGACGATCATCTTGCTTATATATTGACTTATGCGCGAGATCTCTCCGCTCTGAACGCCGAGGTTGCGAAGCTCGAGAGTAAGTTTCGACAGTTGTGAGAAGTGTGCGTACATCTTTTTCTCGTATTCGAGCCAGGCTGCTTTACCTTTTACCTTAAACATGTTGCGCATGAGTATCAGCATGTCGTGTATGTGATTGCGTACGCGTACGTGGAGGTCGGAATCGTTTGTCCCATGCCAGTCCTTCGTGGCAAAGTATATGGCGGCTGCATGTCCTTTGAAGTCGGAAAGTTTTTGAAGAGCTGTTTCGCGTCGATTGTAGGCGGAGCCGATAGAGAACACGACCGGGAATACGATGGCAACGCCGACCAGCATATCGGGAAACTTCGCAATGAGCTGGTAATTGTAACACAGGTATGTTGAAACGACCGAGAGGACGGTGACTATCAGAGTCTTGTAGTTGATAATTTGGGTGAAACTCTTGAATAGCTTCATTTACAGGGTAGTTTTAGCTTGTTTGCCGGGCAGGCGGGGCTGAAATTACTCTTTTTTCTATTTTTGATCGATGCTCGCACAGGAAGACTACCCGAAGGCATATCTGTATCGCCGCATTGTCCAGGCAAAAATGTTCATCGACGAACATTTTCGGGAGAAGATCAACCTGGATGAGATTGCCGAAGAGGCGTCGTTTTCGCGATTCCATTTTATCAGGCTGTTCCGGGCGGCCTACGGGAGCACGCCGCATCAATACCTGGTGTCGCTTCGAATGAATGAAGCCGAAAAACTGATGGCCAACCCGACCCTGCGTATCCAGGACATTTGTTTCGAAATAGGATTCGAGAGCGTTGGCACATTTACCACCCAGTTCACAAAAGTCTTCGGCAAAACACCAAAGACACGCCAGAATGAGATCCTTGAAAGGAAGCGGCTCGCAATGGAAGAACCGTTGAAGACTATTCCCAACTGTTTTGTTGAAAAGCAATTTCCAAGAAGTTCCGTTTCGGGGTAGCTGCTAGCTTTGCTACATGATTACAAAATTATCGCACGTATCTATTTACGTGCTCGACCAGGATTCGGCGTACGATTTCTATGTCAACAAGCTTGGTTTCACGGTGCATACCGATGCGCCTATGGGACCGGATGCGCGCTGGCTTACGCTAACTACCAAAGAGCAGCCAGATCTTGAGATCACGCTCATGGCCGTTAAACCCGGGATGGGATTCACGGAAGAGTCGGCGAAGAAAATGAGGGAGCTTATCCAGGCGGGCACGTTCGGCTTCGGTGTGTTCGAGACAAAGAACATACAAGCTACGTATGAAGAGTTGAAAGCGAAGGGTGTCGTGTTTGTGAAACCTCCAACGAAAGAGTTTTACGGAACTGAAGCGTTGTTTAAGGACGATTCGGGTAATTGGTTTTCGTTGGGAGAGGAGGAATAATTTGTGATTCGTTGATTCTTAATTAATCACAAATCACCAATCACAAATCACAAATCACAAATCCTTAATCAATCCCTAATCACGACTCCCCCGCATACTTCTTCAGCCGATCTTCTTTCTTTTCTACGAACTTTCGTACGATACCATTAAACCACCCGGTCGGCAATATGCTTCGAAGGAATAAAGTCAGCGACGTGCTTGTGCGTGGCTGATATCGAAGCCTCCATGAATTATCGTTGGCAGCTTTAAATACGACTTCGGCAACAACATCTGGTTCCGGAGCATTGGCGCCGGACTTCTGAAGATTGGGGACAACCGTATTCACGTATTCTTCATACACATCGAGACCCTTTTTTACTAGAACTTCCTGTGAACGTCCCCAGAAATCGGATTTGATTGAACCAGGTTCGATGATCTTGATACGAATATTGAATGGGCGAACCTCGTACTGCAGGCTTTCAGAGAAACCTTCGACAGCCCACTTGGTGCCGTGATATAGAGTATAGAGTGGCCATGTCATCCGTCCCCCTGCGGAAGCAATGTTGATTATGACTCCACTGCGTTTGCTTCGAAAGTATGGAAGTATAGCGCGAGTAACATTCATGACACCAAATACATTGGTATCGAACTGTTGTTGTATCTGTTCTTTGTTTGCTGCTTCGAAGGGGCCGATGGCGCCGAAGCCGGCGTTGTTCACGATCACATCGATGCTTCCAAAGGCGAGAATGGTTTCGTCTATCGCGGATCTAATAGAAGACTCGTCGGTGACGTCGAGGCGAATGCACTTGAGGTTCTCGAGTTCGATGAGTTCTGTTTCTTTTTCGGGATTTCGCATGGTGGCTGCAACGCTCCACCCCATTGCCTGGAAATATGCGGCGATGGATTTACCAATGCCTGTCGACGATCCTGTAACCAGTACGGTTTTATTCATCCCCCGAATTTAGAAGTATTATTCACTTAACACTTCTACTTCAACGCGAACATTTCGTCTCGCGTTGGCGCTATTTTTATCGTGGATCATGCGGCGGCCGCCCCATGCTTTTACTTCGATGCGATCGGCTGAAATTCCCTGGGCTATCAACCATTCCTTGATCACTTCCGCACGCTGTCCGGACAAGCCCTTGGCAGTGCCGCTACCTTCCCTGACATCGGGAGCTTTGATCGAAAAGAAATCCTTCGAAGGCCCCATTGAGATGATCTTGCCACGGGCGTTGCCATTGGTATGACCGTGAAGCATGATCCGATAATTCGGGTTCGATTGCATCATCTCCAGGAGCTTGTTGAGTTCGTATTTCGATTCGGGTTGCATGATGGCCGCATCGTTGAAGAAGAACACATTATATAACGTGGCGATGTCGCCCTTGTGATAGCGCACCATCTCGAATTGGATGACGTAGAAGTCGCCTTCGCGATCGATATAATGTTTGGCAGAGTCTACGACAGGCTGATCGTATTTCACTTCGTGCTGGATCTTGCGATAGCCGAAGACGTCGGTGATGAACGAAAGCATGCCTGATTTGCTCTTCGGATCGGGAACAGGGAGCGTGTCGGTAGAATTATTCTTTTGAATGAGGCGAGCGCGCTCGGTGTCGATGATCTCTATTTTCCCATCGATGGGCTTGCTGTTGTTTGCATCGAACATCCGGAAGATGAGCTGGGGAGATGAGGAGGTGGGGAGCTGAGGAGGTGAGGATGTAGAGGGCTCAGAAGTTGATATTGGATCTTTTTTAAATTCAGATTTTATTTCTGCGTCAGGAACGGTTGTAACTGGCGTCTTAGTTCCTTCCGTCTTCACCTCTTCAGCTCCTCCTGTCTTCACCTCTTCACCTCCTCCCATCCTCACATCTTTTATCACCCGAACCCACGCCTCCGGAAACTTCCCGGCCTTTCTCACACTCAGCATCTGATCAATCGATGGAGAAAACTCTTTGAACTCTTCGAGGTAAACTAAAAACAGTTTCCTCTTCGTATCGAAGCCATACTTCGCTTGATTGTTTTCAGCGAACTTCTTTGCGTATGATTCTTTTGTTTGTGCGAATGCACCAATTACGATGTAGTAACCTTTATCAAGTGATTGTGATAGTGCCTGTCCCGCGATAAGCAGTAAGCAAATCAAAAACAGAGGTCTCATTCCAGGGGTGTGTCAGAGAAAGATAAAGTAAAATCCCCAAAACTAAAACAAAGCCTTTAGAAAGCCGGAGCCATAACCGAACATCTGTATTAATACTGAGGGCACCGTAAGTAAAGCTACGCGGAAGCTTCGCGTAACAGACCACGCGTGGACTAAAACTACAACCAGGTAAATGATATAACACAGTAAAGCAATCGCCGCCCACAGTGGAAAGAAAAATGCGATAAAAGGTATCGCACAAAGTCCCAACATAAAAACAGACGGGAACAAGTGTGTTATTTTGATGGCCCCAGGGTGCGCCTTAGCAACATGCACTCTGCCCATTCCGAAGTTTGAGACCTGGTTATAGAACTGCTCTAGTGTTGCACGACGTTTATGATACACGAATGCCTGCGCAATCAATCCCACTTTCAAATCGAGCTTGCCCGCACGAAGACTGAATTCTATATCTTCCGCAAACCGATCGAACTTAAAGCCACCGGTCTTTTCCCACGCGGCACGCGACATGCCCATATTGAAACTACGCGGTTGAAATGAACCAACGCGCTTCGCGCCACCACGAATACCACCCGTCGTTAGCACCGACGACATCGAATAGGCCATCGCCTGTTGGAGCAATGTAAAATCTCCGTGACCGCGATCGGGTCCACCCCAAACGTCCAACGGCTCTTTGGCCAAATGCCGATCGACGATCAAAAAATATTCGGGCGGGATCACGCAATCGCTGTCAAACAGAACAAAGTAGTCGCCCTTTGCTTTTGTGAAACCAAAATTTCTGCTCGGGCCCGGACCGGAATTCTGTTTATAGAAATATTGGATTGATAGACGCGAAGAATACTTTTCGTAGACGGCTTGTGACGTATTCGTTGATCCATCTTCGACGATCACGACTTCGAAATCGGAAAATGTTTGCTTGCACAAGCTCGCGAGCAACTCCTCCATTTCGTCGGGACGATTGTAAACCGGAACAATAACGGAGTACTTCATTCGGTGTAAAAATACAATAATAGTTCTTCGTTGTTAGTTCATCGTTGTTCGTAAATTCAGACCTATGAAATCATCCATCACAACCCTGCTTGTGCTCGTTGCGACCCTCGCATTCGCTCAACCTAAAGACTATTCAAAAGATGTCGGCTCGGTCGACGCGATCATTGCAGCACTTTACGAAGTCATCTCCGGAGACCCGGGCACACCTCGTGACTGGGATCGCTTCCGCAACCTTTTCAAACCCGAGACGCGTCTCATGCCCACACGGAAATCGCCACAGGGCGAACTGGTGTTGGCAGCACTATCGCCCGAAGACTATGTAACGATGTTCACCTCGCGGATCGGTACCGGCTTCTTTGAACGCGAGCTTCATCGGGTAACCGAGACATACGGAACGGTAACGCACGCATTCAGCACCTACGAAACCAAAGAAAAGAAAGACGGACCCGTCACCAACCGAGGCATCAACAGCATCCAGATCTTCTTCGATGGTAAACGTTACTACGTCATCAATATATTCTGGTGTGCCGAAAGCATGGGATTTCCATTGCCGGATAAATATTTGAAGGGATGAAGTGGTTAATATTTGTTTCGCAGAGGATACCTGCCTGCCGGCAGGCACGGCGCAGAGGCGCGGAGGATGCGCGGAGGTTTCTTTGCCTGCGCCGGCTCCTTTGCGCCCCTTTGCTCCTCTGCGTATCCTTTGCGACACCTGCATTCGCTCAGGACCTCGTAACCAAAACAGCTATCACCTCATTTAAAGAACTCCACGAACTTCTCAGCATTCCAAACGACGCACACAATGCCCCCGATATCGAGAAGAATATTCTCTGGTGCGAGAATGCTTTCAGCAAGAGAGGATTCACAACGAAAAGACTAAGCACCCCAACGATACCACTTCTGCTCGCGGAACGTAAAGTAAAGAACCCGAAGAAGACCGTGCTCATCTATCTGCAGATCGATGGCCAGCCCGTTAACCCTTCGCAATGGCAGCAGGAAAGTCCATGGACCCCAACACTAAAAGAACAGCAGCCGGACGGGACATGGAAAACTATCGATTACGACAGAGTCTATAATAATCCCAATCCCGATTGGCGCGTATTCGCACGGTCGACTTCCGACGCGAAAGGTCCGGCCATGGCATACATCGCTGCGCTCGATGCCGCTGCAGCGTTGAACGTAAGTCCGAACTACAACATGAAGGTGATCATGGACTTCGAAGAGGAGCTCGGTTCGCCACAACTGCCTGCTGCCGTTTCACAATACAAGTCTGATCTGTCGGCCGATATGTTCATCATCTACGATGGACCGCGACACATCAGCAATCAGCCCACACTTACATTCGGTGCGCGCGGCATCTGTGAGATCTCGTTAACTGTTTTCGGTCCCCGCGTCCCGGTTCACAGCGGCAACTATGGAAACTATACTCCCAACCCGGCGATGCGTCTCTCGCAACTACTGGCTTCGATGAAAGATGCTGATGGCCGTGTGACCATTCCAGGTTTTTACGACGGCGTCACACTTACCGACCGGGAGAAAGAGATCCTCAAGCAGGTACCCGACGACGAGAAAGAGATCAGGAAATTTCTCGGCGTTGCCGAACCCGATAAGATCGGCGAGAACTTCCAGGAGTCGCTCCAATATCCTACGCTCAACATCCGTGGGCTCGACGCATTATTTATCGGGAAGGAATCACGGACTCTCATACCGGCAACCGCCACCGCCGAACTCGACATCCGGCTCGTGCCCAGCAGCAATGCCGAAAGATTGATCGGCCTCGTCAAACAGCACATCATTCAACAAGGATATTATATAGTCGACGGACAGCCGACAGAAGAAGAGCGAATGAAATATCCACGCATCGTCTCGTTCCATCCCACCATTTTATATGGCGCGTTCCAAACGCCGTTCGATTCCGAGTTAGGAAAATGGCTCGGCAAGGCGATGGTGAAGACTTTCGGAAAGGAACCGATCAGGATTCGCACGGCAGGCGGCTCGATACCGATATCTCCGTTCGTGGTAACGCTTGGAATTCCCGCGGTGTGCGTTCCAACTGTTAACCCGGATAATAATCAACACGCTGAAAATGAAAATATTCGGGTCGGAAATTACATCGATGCAGTTAAAACGTTCGTGAGTATCCTCACCGAAAAACTTTAGCTGCAAATCGTTATCTCGTAAGTCGTAAATCGCAAATCCTTGTTATCTTGCCCGTCCGATGGATCATTTTGTAGTCTCCGCTCGTAAATATCGCCCTCTCGGCTTCGAAGAAGTCGTTGGGCAGGAGCACATCACGACTACACTAAAAAATGCTATCGACAACAACAAGCTGGCGCAAGCGTTGCTTTTCTGCGGGCCTCGCGGTGTGGGCAAAACTACCTGTGCTCGTATCGTAGCCCGGATGATCAACGGCTTCGAAGAAAAAGCTGAGGTCAATTCCCTGAACATCTTCGAGCTCGACGCTGCCTCAAACAACTCGGTGGAAGATATCCGGAGCCTGATAGACCAGGTCCGCTATCCTCCTCAATTCGGAAAATACAAGGTCTACATCATCGATGAAGTTCACATGCTCTCGAATGCGGCTTTCAACGCATTCCTGAAAACATTGGAAGAACCGCCGTCGTATGCAATATTCATTCTCGCTACCACCGAGAAACATAAGGTTATCCCCACGATCCTTTCGCGCTGCCAGATCTTCGATTTCAACAGGATCCAGGTTTCAGATATCACCAGGCAACTGAAGAAGATCGCCGATCGTGAAGGCATCAAAGCAGAAGAAGAGGCGTTGCATCTTATTGCACAGAAAGCCGACGGCGCTTTGCGCGATGGACTTTCCATCTTCGACCTGATGGTCACTTTCTCTTCGGGAAAAGCAGTAACGTTCAAGGATGTCCTCAACAATCTCCACATCCTCGACTACGATTATTATTTCAATGTGGTCGACGGGCTTCTTTCGGAAAATGCAACACAACCTTTATTGTTGCTCGATGAGATCCTGAGGAAAGGATTCGACGGACAGAATTTCATTGTTGGGTTGAGTGAGCATTTGCGAAACCTGCTGGTGTCGCAAGATGCGCGCACAGTTCAATTGATGGAAGTTCCTGACAGCATCCGAAAAAAATATGCCGAGCAGGCACAGGCTTGTTCACCCTCTCTCCTCCTATCGTGGTTGAATATCTCTAACCAGTGCGATATCAACTACAAGAACAGCAAGAACCAGCGCCTTACTGTCGAGCTTGCGCTGATGAAGATGGCTAACGTGAACGCCGTTTTCAAATCGAATGGTAAAGGCGAAGTCACCGCAACTGCCGAAGCGGCAGGATTAAAAAAAAAATTGAATTAAAAACGGAGCCACTTATTAATAAAGTGGAAGAAGTCCTCGTCGGCGAAAAAAAATTACCCGTCCAGGAAAAAATCCCTAATCCCGAAGGCAGACAACGTTCCACATTCAATCTTTCGAATATCGGCAAGGTCTCGAAGACAGCAGAAGAAAGACCAGTAGTTAATAACGAACGTGTTCCCGATAAACCAGTTGATCTCGACATTCTAAAAAAAGCGTGGGACGATTTTATCGAGATCCGAAAGCCCACAACACCCGATCTCTCAATGTTGAAGCGAGGATATGCGTCGATCGAAGGAAGCATAATTCACTTGCCGCTTGCCGGTAACGTCGAAGAAATGCTGTTCCTATCGCTACAGACTTCGCTTATTACTTTCTTAAGGGATCGGACGGGCAATAGCTCGTTGCTGATCAAGACCAGTATTATCGAACAGCCAAAGGGTGAGAGGAAGGCGCATACGCCGAAGGAAAAATTCAATCATCTCGCTGAAAAAAATCCGGCGCTGAAAGACTTGAAGGAACGTTTTGGACTCGATCCTGATCTTGCATAATCATGAAAAATCTGGCGAGCTTTTCAGCATTTCTCCTAAAAGATCATCTCGAAGAAGTGTCTCGTGAAGCACTCAGGATCTCTCGCGAGCTGCAGGTGCCGATGCTCAAATACCTGGTGATGCCGGACGAAGATCTTTTGAAACTCATCAGGCCAGGGTATGCCGAACTTTTCAATGGCTTCATCAACGGCAACAGCGATGAATTGATAGAAAAAAGTGTCACGTCGTGGAAGGCCAATCAGCTTCCCATCATTGAAAGGGACCAGATCGTTTCCGAAGATATTCCGCTGGTAGCACAGGTACGAAAGCGATTGTTCCTGCATTTTCTTCCACGCTATACAACCGACCTCAGCGAGGTCATAGGAATTGTAAAAGAGCTCGACGACTATCTTACACGTTATTCAACAGTCTCCTATCAGGCGTATACCAGCATTCTTCAATCAAGAATTGAAAAGCACCTGGAAGAACTGCGTCAGAGCGACCGCCTTTTCAGGCAGGCCCAGGCTGTAACGAAGATCGGCAACTACGTTTGGGATCTCAGGAACAGGGCACTCCAATGGTCCGACGAGATGTTCCGGATATACGAAATAGAGCCGGGTACCAATGTGAGCGACGGCGTCCTTCGCCCCTACAATCATCCCGACGATAATGCTCTCGTCGATCAAAGTATCGGTGATTCGATCAAGACCGGCAAGCCTTTCAATTTCTATTACAGGATCATACTTCCCGACAAACGCGAGAAGGTACTGCATGCTCGCGGTGAGATCGAGTACGACGAATCCGACAATCCCATTAGAGCTTTCGGAACGGCACAGGATGTTACAGAACAGAAGGCTATCGAAGACCGGCTCGATCAAAATCAAAAATTCATACAGAAAATTGCCGATGCCGCTCCGTCGATCATCGCAACCTACAATCTAAAGACCGGTCAGTATCTCTTTATAAGCGATGGATTGCGAAAGCTGCTCGGTTATTCGCCATCCGACGTCATCAAGGAAGGAGTCGGTTTTTTTATTAAACTCATCCATCCCGACGATCTCGCGCCGACGATCGAAAAAAATACGAAGGCGATCGAAAACACAAACGCCGCTTTCAAACCGGGTATGGAAGAACCTATCGAAGAATTCCAATACAGGCTTCGTCATGCGAACGGCGAATATCGCTGGTTCCACACTTTCGGAACTGTATTCGATCGCGATCACAACGGTGCCGTCGAACACATATTGAACATCTCCCTCGACATAACCGAAAAGATAAAAGCGGAGCAGATATTATTACAGAAGACGATGGAGTTACAGCAATCGAATCGCAGCCTGGAAGAATTCGCTTTTATCGCGAGTCATGACCTGAAGGAACCGCTTCGAAAAATCTCCACATTGACCGACAGGCTGGTTTTGATTGAGAACGCCAATCTAAGCGACGACGGAAAAGTATACCTGAAGAAAGTTATCAGTTCATCGATCCGTATGCAGCAGATGGTCGACGACCTGCTGTCGCTCGCGCAGGTTACCAGTGATCGTTCATTCCAGAAAGTGAATCTGCAGATGTTGCTTGCCGAGGTGATGCAGACGTTCGATCAGAAAATTGAAGAAACCAATGCGAAGATCGTTAGCAACGGCCTGCCGGTTGTACACGTTGTCCCTTCGCAGTTTCGGCAGTTGTTTCAAAACCTTCTGAGCAACTCGTTGAAGTTCTCGCGTACCGATGTGTCGGCTGTCGTGGAGATCGATCACGAATATCTTAATCCTCATTCAGTACAAGAATTTAGTCTGCAGGGTGCCGATCGCTATCTGAAGCTGACTTTCAGGGATAATGGCATCGGCTTCGATAATAAGTTCCTGCCCAAGATCTTTTCGATATTCCAGAGATTACATCCCCGTCATAAATACGAAGGCAATGGCATTGGGCTCTCTATTTGTAAAAGGATCGTTGAGAACCACGGTGGGGTTATGTTGGCTGATGGCAAAGTAAACGAGGGCGCGACGTTCACGATAATAATACCCGACAACGGCAAGTAAGGCTCGTCATCTCGTCATCTCGTCACCTCATCACCTCGTCCCCTCGTCTAAACCTTAACGTATATCTTCTTCTTATCCATTATATAAGACACTCCCCAGCAGATCAGCATGATGGTAATTGCATACAATGGTGCGCCATTTAAATTACCGAGCCACGACTGGTACAAGTTCACGTAGATCCAACCTGCCAATGAGCCTTCGCCGGCGGGAATGTTGTAGAGTGCAACAACAATAACTTCCGACAACAAATACGCGAACAGTGTATTGCGTCCGAAGACTTCGAAGAAATAAGTCCAGTTCTTTTTACCGGCGATATCAATAATAAAGACAAGCAGCGACAGTACGCATAGATCAATACCGACGGTCAATAAAACATAGGAACTCGTCCAAAGTTTTTTGTTGATGGGGAACAGCAGGTCCCACCAAACGGCAAGCAACAGCAGCACCACGCCGGTCATCAGCATCTTCGCGATGGTCTCGTAGTTTTGTCCGTTGCGTTGCAGGTAGAGACCAGTTGCAAAACCGGCGATCACGTTAACCGTCGACGGAAGCGTGCTCAATAGGCCTTCGGGGTCGAAAGCAACACCCTCGCCGTGGTACATGTGGTCGGGACCAACCAACCAGAGATCGAGTAGAGTTCCTGCGTTTCCTTCAAGGGAAAGATCGCCGAACGCGGCCAACAACAAACGGTAAGCGATCAGTGCAACGACACTAAATACAAGCGCTCCCTGGATCTTGAAATAATGGATCACGACCGACGCGAGGAAATAACACAACGCGATGCGCTGAAGAACGCCAAAGATCCTTGTGTGTGAAAGCGGCTTCATCATCCAGCCATCATCGGTATGCTGGAAGAATGGGAACCAGTAACTGAGATATCCCAACAGGAAGATGATCAGCGTACGCTTCAGGATCTTCATAAAGAATGCCCCTTCGCCCAGCTCTTCGTACTTGCGTTGCGTAAAGCTCATGGCATTACCCACAACGAAGAGGAATGTCGGGAACACGAGATCGGTCAGTGTGAACCCGTGCCATTCGGCGTGCGTGAGGGGTGAATATGTTTCGGAGCTTCCGAGGGAGTTCACCACGATCATAAGTGCGACATCCATGCCGCGAAATACGTCGAGCGAGAGATAGCGTTTTTGTGGTAGCGTCATTTCGTTTCGATCGACTTGCTCCTGTTGCGGACCAGTTCGATAATGGGGGGAAGTATTGAAACGAATATAATACCAAAAACAACGTAAGTAAAATTATCCTTGATCACCGGCAGTCCCCCGAAGAAATATCCGAGCAACAGGAAGCTGCTCACCCATGCTACGCCCCCCACCACGTTGAACGATGCGAATTTTGCGTACGACATGGTTCCAATGCCGGCAACGAACGGAGCGAAGGTGCGGATGATCGGAATGAACCTAGCGTAAATGATGGTCTTGCCGCCGTGTTTGTAGTAGAATTCTTGTGTCTTCTGAAGGTATTCGACTTTCAAAAGTTTATACTTCCCGCTGAAGGCGCGATGGCCGATGGCCTTGCCGATGTGATAATTGACCAGGTCGCCCAGTACGGCAGCCACGCACAAAAGCACCAGCAAGAACATAATGTTCATCCCTGTCTCGGGTTTCGCCACGATAGCGCCGGCGGCAAACAGGAGCGAGTCGCCAGGCAGGATGGGCGTAACAACCAATCCGGTTTCCGCAAAGATGATAAGGAACAGGATGAGGTACGTCCACGTTTCGTAGTCGCGAACAATATCGACCAGGTGCTGATCAATGTGAAGTACGAAGTCGATGAGGGATTTTATCAGGTCGATCATGACCCGAAAATATAATTTATAATTATACTTTCTCTAATCCTTCCACAAGCTCTCTCCACTTTTCGAGCTCGGGGATGCCCGGTTTCCTCAGGCCGAAGAACTGTGCGATCATCTCTTTGTTCTTGTCGAACACCTCGATGCCGGTTACAACGCCGTCGACCGTTGGTTTCTTAACAACCCAAACACTGTCCACGAGGTCTTCGCGAAGGTGCATGTTGAAGTCGGGATCGAGGATGTTGAGCCAGTTGTCCATCACGCGGATGGTCATGATCTTGCCCTGGTGGATCTGCAGATTACCGCGGTTGCCGGCGAATACCATGATCGGCAGCTTGTCTTTCGCAGCGGCCTCGAGCATTGGTTGCAACGATTTGTTGTTAAGCCGATAGCTGTACTTTCCTTCCGATAATACAACGGCATCCAGGCGGTTGGCGCCGTGTTTACGAACCATGCCGAAGAAGTCGTGCGTGTCTTTCATGTTCGCCCAGTCGTTGAGGAGCGCTTCCTTGTCGATCTGCCCAATGGGTTTCGTAGGTGCAGGCGTGACTTTCTTTACTTCGATCTCGGTGGATTGAGATGGTGCGGTGAAGTCTGCAACGATCTTATCGTAGGCTTCTTGATTACTACCCGGTTTGTTTCCATTCTCGGGCTGGAGGAAGATTTTTGTGACAGCGTCGCCAGCCTCATCGAAGATCTGGAGGCTTTGCTGAACGCCGTGAGGTGTTTGTTGTTTCACCGCGAAGCCGAAACGCCATGCTGCGAAGAACACTCGTGTTTCGATGGGACCGATCACCGTGGCCATCTTGTGTGGCCCAGCTGGAATGATGTCGATCTTCTGGAATGGACCTTTGTGCTCGAGCACACAGGCTTCATTACGCGTGAGCGACATGATCCTTCCAAGCTCCGGGAGACGTTCGAGGAATTTAGTCCAGTCGCCACTGAGTGCGGTTGTGTAATCGCCAACCGTTGTTGCGAGAAGCTCCGCTTCGCTTACGCCGAGTTCGATCGCGCAATCACGGATGCGCAACGTAGGTTTTTCTTTTTTCAACTGTTCCCATTTGGAACGCAAATCGGTTGCTCTGCTTTCGATTACCTGGCTCATACGTTTACTTTTTTAAGAGGTGTGGTGAATGGATTTTTATCGGGTACGATGTATGGACAATTCGTGCAGGGGTCGTGATAAACATTGACACTGCAGCAGAATGTCTCTTCTATGATCTTCTTTGTAAAGATCTCTTTTGGATCTCCGTTGGCGACCACGCTGCCGCCCTTGAGGAAATAAAGCTTATCGGCAAATTGAACAACCTGGTTGAGGTCGTGAACGATCGCGAGCACGCCGATATTCCTTTCGCATGCGTGCTTCACGAGGCCGAAGATCAACTGTTGTTGTGCGAGGTCGAGATTCGACGTCGGCTCGTCGAGCAGGACGTAGCGCGGATAGCTTTGAATTTCCCAAACTTGCGCGAGCACGCGCGTGAGCTGAACACGTTGCTGCTCGCCGCCGGATAGCGTAAGATAATTGCGACCGGCCCATCCTGTGATGCCGGTCAGGCCCATCAAATCGTGGATGTTGTTCTTCTTCCCTCCCATCTGAACGATCTGCTGAACGGTGAAAGGGAATTGCATGTGTGTAGACTGCGGCAATACAGCTCTTACCTTCGAGAGCTCGGCCACGTTGTACTTTGAAGCATCGATGCCATTGATCTCGAGCGTGCCGTGGTACTGGGATTCACCCGAGATGGCTTTGAGTAACGAAGTTTTTCCGGCTCCGTTCGGTCCTGCGATAGCCGTGAAGAGTCCGGGTTGAACTTCCAGGTTCACACCATTCAGAAGCTTGCGCCCGTTCCTTATGATCGACAAGTTGTTCGCTGCTATCATCAGGCTATCTCATTTTTTCGTCTCGATCTGATCAACAGGAAAATAAAGAACGGTGCACCGACCAAAGCGGTCATCACACCGATGGGTAGTTCGGCTGGAGAAACGATCGTTCTCGCAACCATATCGGCTAATATTAACAGCAACGGTCCGCCGAGAGCGGACCCGGGCATCACCAAACGGTTGTCTGAATGGAAAGTAACGCGGATCAAATGGGGAACGACCAATCCAACGAAGCCGATCGCTCCTGCGAGCGACACGCTGGTTCCAACCGCGAGAGCTGCGAAGAATACAATTCCTTTCTTTACACGATCGACATTAACACCCATATGAAAGGCTTCCGACTCGCCGATGGCGATCGCGTTCAATGCATGCGTGTATCGCGATAAGAAAAAACATCCCGCGATCAATAAGGGCATTGCTATCAAAAGATTGTTCCAGTTGGCGCCACCGAGGTCGCCGAGCGTCCAAAACGTGAACATGTGAAGCTGATTCTCGTCGGCGTAAAAGATCATGAGTCCCATCAACGCACCGCACAGCGCGTTCACGGCAACACCGGCCAGTATCAACATCGCAATGGAAGACGAGCCCATTTGCCTTCCAATCTGCAACACGAGGAATGTCGCGAGCAGTCCCCCTCCGAATGCGAATGCCGGCATCAACACCGACATGCTTAAAGAATGCTTATCGAGGCCGAGACTCGATCCAAACACGATAACTGCAACCACTGCCAGCGCCGATCCACTCGATACACCGATGAGTCCTGGTTCAACAAGCGGATTTCTGAAGAGACCCTGCAACGCGGCTCCACTCAAACCGAGCGCCACTCCGATCAGGGTTGTCATCACCAATCGCGGCAGGCGAATGCTCAACAGAACTGTTTCGTGTACCGAGTCGGTTTCAACGGAAGAGAACAGTCCCAATTTCTTTAATAGTATTACAGGGATCTGCTGCACCGGTATGGACATCTGACCGATGCTGAGACTGAAGAAGAATACGACAACCAGCGCAATGCCAAGACCTGTAAGCACGACCATATCTCTTTGTTTTAGAGATGAGGCAAACGCCGTAGCGTTCTGCTTTATCTCTTTCCATGCCATGGCCGGTGCGATCATCTTAGTTAGCCGGTGTGGTTGAATACAATGACTCCGCGAGTTCCTTCACGGCTTCGCCCAACCTCGGTCCGAAGTTCGAGAGCTTGATGCCGTCCATAACGATCACCTGCTTTTTCTTGCCGGCTGTTGTCTGATCGACGCCAGGTACTTTCAATACGCCTTCAACACCACCGAGACTTTTCACACCCGATTCGAACATCAGGAAGTAGTCGGGATTCGATGCGATGAGCGCTTCGGTATTCAAAGGCTTGTAGCCCTCCACGCCGGTAAGGGCAGGCGTCGCGTTAACAAAGGGAAGTATGTTGGAGAATGTTCTGTTGCCGGCAACGTCGAACGATTGTGTGCCGCGATTGTAGATACAGAGAACTTTAGGGCTTGTCTTTGCTTTCTTAACGACAGCATTCACTTCGGCGAGTTGTGTTTCGATCTTTGTGATGATCTGTTCGCCCTGAGATCTCTTATTCAGCTCTTTGGCGATGGTACGGATCAGGTCTTTGGTGCCGGGCAGATCATAAGCTCGCGCAATCGTCACCACCTTTGTGCCGGTAGATTCGATCTGTTTGATTACTGCCGCCTCGACGTAATCTTTTTCGACAATGAATAATGTGGGTTTAAGCGCGATGATGCCTTCGGCGCTGATGCTGGTGCGGTAGCCGATGGATGGCAACTGTGTTACCTGCGGCGGGTAGAGACTCGTACGGTCGGTTGCAACGATCTTTTCGCAGTCCCCGAGAGCACAGACGGTCTCGGTCATGGCGCTGCCCGCGGTAACGATACGAAGGTCCTGGGCAAAACTGAGCGTACTAAAACTCAGAATTATGAATAGAAAGCCGTATTTCCGCATTGTTTAGATTTATTCTAAACAAAGGAATACACTATTTGGAAAGATTCCAAATAATATTTTACGACGGGAAACTAATCCTGGTCGTCGTAGAACTCGATAAGACCGGCGGCATAACTGTGGGTCCAGCCCTCGGCGATATCCTGGTAGTCGTCGTCGGGGATGTTGGTATGTCGGACTTCCATGGATGTGCCGTCTTCGTGAGGGTGAAGCTTGATGGTCACGATCGATGGTTCGACTTGTTCACCGAAGTACCATTGCTGAACGATCTTCTTTCCGGGTTCGAACTCGAGGTTCTTACCGACGATGCTCTCGTCCCACATGGAAAACTCGGTGCCCGGTTCGGCCTTCATGACGGCGTGATCGCCGGTCCAGAGCTCGATGGTGGTCTCGACAGTGAGGGCGAGATATACGTCTTCGGGCGGAGCGGGAATGGTGTAGTATTTTTTAAAGTCTTTCAAGTTATTGCTTCACAACCTTCAAGGTTTTGAAACCTGATTCGGTGGTAAGTTTCACAAGGTACATACTAGTGGCCGCGCTTGAAAGATCAAATGAATCTGTGATTTGGTCGACATAATCGTATTGACGGGTATAGACTATGACGCCACGAAAATCAATAACTTCCACCGTAACTCTCTGCTGTCGCGTGAAGATTGCGAATAGCTTAAATAAATCGGCAGTTGGATTAGGAAATATCTTAACAACATCCTCGTCGGGACCTTCCTTTTCGATTACAGAATTAGGAGCGGCGATTCGTATGAAGCCATGGAAGGTAGATCCTTGCAATACGCTAAACCCGGGGCCGAGAGTAACACCTGTGTTTGCAACGTTTAGCGCACCTCATACTCCTGATACTTTGAGTTGTTGAAAGTGACAAAACCAGTTTTTGTGAAAAAAACTTTCGAAAGACCTGGTAACTTTCCTACAACTCCACCATCCGATTTAGAAAGAATAATCAAATCACACTTAGTATTTTGCTCACTCCCAGTTTGAAGAACTACTTTTCCTTTGGCAGTCATAAAATTGCCAGAAAGAACACGACCCGTTCGTGTCTGAAACAATTCCAATTTTGTCTTCGTCGATATCAGATGAACGTCCTCTCCAGCATTAATCAATAACTCTGCACCGGATTCGGATACAAGTACGTTGTAAAGAATCTTGGAATTGTTTTTAATTAAATCAACGTAATCGCCAGCAAACATCAATATTCCGTTCTTCCTGAACACAAAAACCTCCCGACCAAAAGAATTAAAAGCGACAACAAATTCTCCATCGGCAGAATATGAAACAACAGGATAGATGTTGACTCGTTGGGTTGCCATTAATGACCCTTCAGCTGTAAAAAAATAGAGATTATCCGAGGCTCCTTCGGTTTCCTCAAATGCAACAAATGAATCATGCCGCGGTGATAAGAAAAAAGAATTAAGGCGGCTTGGAATTCCAGTTATTGGCTTGCTTGTTACATCTGACGGTGAACCTACTACTCTAAGACTGGACTTGTCTTTAATCAATTTTCGTTTTTCGAGATCCGGATGGGCTTTTAGTAAAGCCTGATTATCATTAAAACTTGCCGTCTCAAAAAACACAGGGTTATCCTGCCCTTTGACCGGCAAACTCAAGATGAAGGCTATTACTATGAATACTAATGTGGAAACAAAGCGTTTTACTTGTCTTTTCATGTCTGGTTAAGTAGCCTGTTTTGATAAAAAAACAAAGAGGAGATAATTATTTGAGTACTGATTCTAGCTTTTCAACTTTTCTTTCAGGACTTCATTTTCATTCTTCAATTGAATCAAATACAATGTTAATTCCTCCACTTTTTTCAACAACACTAAATTCATTTCGCCTCTTTGATTCCATTGACCTCCATCTCGGTAGCCGATGGAACTTCAGGCAAACGGTGATGTTGATCTATATATTGCTGGACTTTGTCAAGTGACGGTAGTTTATAGTCTTGAGCAAAAACATAGTCGGGCGCAACAGATCCATTCAAATCTATTTTCACTTCCTGAGCATGAATCTGGCCTTTGACTGCAAGCATCGAGAGTGTTTACATCCGTTCGTATCCCAACATTACCATTTGGCGTCGCCTCGCCATGAATGTAATGCATAGTATAAGGACGAAGCAAGTGATGATTGTTTTCACTGTTGATAAATGTTTTATACAAAAATTAATTGCGGGAGTATGGAGCAACAAACAACGCATGAATATGATATAATAGTACTCGCTCTGCAACACTCCTCACGGTATAAATTACCACAGGGAATAAAAAATAAGTTATAGTAGAAATGCTGTGGCGTTGGAATCAACCTATTAGAGAAGACACGATAAATACAATAGCAACATTGGGCTGTCGCCAAAATTTTTCTTAAGAAAGTTGAAAAAAAATCATTGAATACGGTCATCAGCCTTCGATTCAAACAAGATATCTTGGTTTTGATCTTTTTCACGAAGCTCGTTTTCTCTTTTCCTCCATTCCCTATCCAGTACCAACGTACCTGCCGGCAGCAATGAAGCTATCAACGCTATCGCCACTCCCTTAAATCCCCACTTCATCGCTTTGATCGCTGCGAATACTGCAATGATATAAAGTATAAATAAAAGCCCATGTGCCCAACCTACATACTTCACCGCCAATGGCCAGCCGGCCCAGTACTTCAGCGGCATCGCGATCAGCAAAAGGATCAAAAAGGAAAAGCCTTCGGCGATCCCAATCAACCGAAGGCTTTTAATTGTTTTCAACATGCTCAAAACTAGCTTCCTTTCGTCAGAAGTTCAAACTTGAATTCCGGCTTGCCGCGTTCGCCAGAATTAGTGATGATCTTCGTGAATTTCACTTTGTAAATGTTACCGTCAGCATCCTGTACAATATGGAAACGGGTATCATTGATCGAAGGCGTACCCGATTGAGGCAGTGTTCTCCAGGTTGAACCGATCGCAAGCTGCGAGGTCGAGTAGTTCGTTATTACGCTGAGGTCTTCAGCGGTGAACGTATCATAAGTTTCTTCTCCAGTGTATGTCACACCGGGAGGTGCAGGTGCATCCTGTTTTGTATAGTATGTAAACGCCTTAGCACCACCGTTGATATTAGTAATAACAATATCCTGGTTGTAGTACGGGAAATACACTGCCCCATCGAACGTTGTAATGTTCGTGAATCCTGTCCATGCAAAATCCCAATCTTCTTTAGCGGGCTCTACATCAACTTCAGATCCGTTGTCGAAAGAGAAGTAAGTGAAGTTATACTGAGGGTTCCTCGTAACGGTTTTCTCTTCGAATGTCTCAGAATCAATCTCTGCGTATTGAACAAAGTATGTGTCGCCATCGCGGAGGACACGAACCTTGAGCCAGCCCAGTTCCGCTCCGGCGGCCGATGTGCCACGATTGATGATATAAACATTGTTGTCTTCCTCGGTCGCAGATATTTCAGCGATCGCCGTTTTTGTCAGGTCGCCCGAACGGTCATCGATCCAGGCGAGGCTTCCCTGTACCCAAGCCGGTACATCCTGGCCTTCCTCAAGACTGGCAACGGTAGCGAAGATCGCATCGGTACTGAATTGTGCGCCGAGACCCAGCGTATCGTCTGTTGTTACAGCCGTTAAGTCATTTTTGTCCAACTTATAAGCAAGCATTTTATTAGCTGAGTTGAGTACAACACGGTACTTGTCAGCCGCTGTGGCGAATGCAAGATCCCATGTGCTCCTTGCAACAGGTGTTTGCGAGTTGCCACTCAGATCGATGAATACACGATTCTCAGAAGCGGTACCACCTCCATTGATCTGCATCTCTGCGCTCAACGCAATGATCTCAGAGAATGAAAGCTCAAACGTCTTCGCTTCGCCCAACACAAGGCCGTCCGCAACAGCGTCGAGAGTAAACACTACTTTTTCCGTGCCATCAAGGCCATTCGTGTTTGTCTTCGTCACCTTGAACGACGCGCCAGAAGCGCCTGCTGCGACCGGGATCACGATCTTGTTGTTAGCATCGATAACCGGATCAGTGATAAAGTCATCGCCATAAGCAACGCCGGTGCCAACGAAAGACACTGTTATGGAACCCGCTGTTTCAACGGGGCGGTCGATCGTGAGATTAACAGTTATTTCAGTGTCGTTGGCTCCAAGGCCTTGTGCGCTTGATTGGAACCTGACGATATTATCTGGAAGTGGCGGATCTTCATCGTCGCAGGAATTCAACGCAACGGCACCAAGAAGAGCCAGTGTCATCAAAGAAACTCGAAAAAGCTTATTCATATTAAAAGATTAAGGTATAGATAGATTTATTGATTGAACGTGTATATAACATCCATAAAGAAAGAAATGCCTGACCCGATCGCCTGGCTGTTGCCACTACCGTGAGTTCCGGTTGATTGTACCACGGAAGAGCTGCCAATGCTCTTTACATTAAAGAGATTCTTCACACCTGCCGTTGCAGTGAAATTTTTGAACAGCGTTTTCTGAACACTGACATCCGACCATTGATAAGTATTGTATTTAGCAAGATGATACGTGGTTGAACCATTGGCTACCACCGGTTCGATAAAAGGGATCCTTCCGGTATACTTGTAATACGCCGAGAATAGCCAGCCACCTTCATTCGTCTTGTAACTCAGTGTCGTTACTACTTCAGGATACCAATTGAATTCGGCTATTCCATCCTGCTCCTGTATATCGTTAAGGCGACCGATGTACGATGCACCAAACGTCGCATTCCAATTCTTGTTCTTGTAAGTATTGTTCCAATTGATGCCCTTCGTCTTATAACGTGACACATTGATCAACGACGTGCTATTGCCCACCTGTGCATAACCGATCTGATCAGTTATGTCGTTAAAAAATCCGCCGAGACTCGTCGATAACTTGCTGCCGTCTTTTTCAAGGATCTGCAAATTCCAGGTAGCATTCAAACTGTTCGACATCTCTGCCTTCAAATTCGGGTTGCCCTGAATGTTGTGACTGGCGTCAACGAAATTAAAATACAGTTCGCGTAACGACGGTGCACGGAATCCGCGACCATAGGCTACCCTGAGATCCTGCCTGTCTGTTATCGTGATCTTCGCATTTAGTGAAGGCAACACGGGGGGCGCGTTGTATTTCGTGTTGTAAGTTGTTCTCAAACCAGGCCGTAGTTGAACACGCTTTGCTACATTCCACTCGCTCGAAAGAAAGAAAGCGTAGTCGCCAATGGGATGTGCCCCCGCCATTAATCGGCCACCGCTACCAGTCTCATGATTAAGATCAACACCCGGTTGAAGCATGAGCTTATTGCTGATCCTGTACTGGAACGTTCCCCGAAATGTAATCCCATCGAACGTGGTCTTATCCTGTTGACCTTCACCAGTCGCCAGGCGTACATCTCCCGTTGCCTGGTCCACAGTTGTCGTTCGCGTCCTTCGCGAATAATTAGTGTAAGCCAGGGCACCATTAAAGGAAAGTTTGTTATTGAACGTGTGAGCGCCCTGCACCTGGTGCATCAACCTTTTGGTCAGGTAGTTTTGATCGAGGGCAAATCCACTTTTGAAGTTTGCCGGGTTGTAAATGTCTTCAAAGAGATAGTCGATGCGGTAATATATACGCGACTTATCCGACGAATATCCCACCAGCGCGTCACCAAGCCATTGCTTCTTTGGGTGCCATGTTTCTTCACGTCCGGTAGAGTCGCCCTTGAAGCCACCGAAGTCGTTTCGACTCAGGTTAAAACGTGTATTGAATTTCTTCCTGGTGTATGCCGCTCCGATATTCTCATTATGGATCCCACGATCGAAACTGTATTCTTTTCCAACACTTTCCTCGTGGATGCGTGCATTCAGATCGAGCCTGCCATCAGCAGCTTTTTTTGTTATAATGTTGATCACTCCCGCCAACGCATCGGCTCCATACACGACCGACATCGGTCCCTCTATGATCTCAATTCTTTCGATCGAATTAACATTGATCTGGTTGATGTTAAACGAGTTGTCCGTGCTTTGGCGTCCAACCTGCGGAATGCCATCGATAAGGACCTTGATGTTCTGACCGCCCAAACCCATGATCGTCATGCTGGACGTGCCCAGGGAAGCATCTTGCTGAAAGCGGATGTTCAGCTCGGTGTTGAGTACATCCTGCAACTGCACCGCACCTCGCGCCTGTATCCTCTCCATCGGTATTGTCCTGATCTTATAAACCGACTTGTCTACCGACTGGGGTTCGTACTGACCTGTTACTACAACCTCCTCGAGATGCAGTGTCGCCAATGAATCAGCCATCGGGTTTTGGGCCAACGCATTGCTCGTGAAAGCAAAGAATAAGAGGAGATTAAGAGCCAGTTTTTTCACGGGATACAAAGATTAGAATCATTCTAAATAAAAAATGCCTCAAGTCGTAAAATAAATGCCCACGAATTCTCAGGACCTGATCTTTGTCAGAAAACTGGTACTTTTATTTTAAAATGGGTTATTTGGAGCAATTGATAGGACTTACAGCGTTATTTTTGCCTCATGAATACGGAAGTGACCACCGCAGAGTTTTCTGAAAATACCTTTAAAAGTGAAATACGTACCCTCTTCGAGGGCGACGATATGTCGTTGGTCGCGATCGAGAACCCCTCAGATGGCGACGATCACTGGCCTACCGAAGTAAGGAAGTCGCGCATCCACTTCTACTTCTGTATCGACGGAAAGGCTTCGTTCGAATTCGGTCCTCACTACAGCCGCGAGATCCAGCAACAGAAAAATTACTTCTTCTATAACCCCGAGAAAGATCTCCCTTTCGTGTTAAGGATCGCTCCCAAAACAAGGATGATCATACTCAGCATCTCGCTGGAAGGGCTCCACGGTTTATTCGTTCACGACACGCTACCATTCCTGAAGCCCGAAAATGTGAACAGGACATTTTACGACGAACGCGATATTCCTGCACACCTATACGTTGTACTGAACCAGCTCTTCACGATCCAGATCAGTCAGACCTCGGAGCAACTTTATTACAAGGCGAAAACACTGGAGCTATTGAGCCTTTACTTCTCTACGAAGCGTCCCAATACCGAGAGTTGTCCGTTCCTCAACGACCAGGAAACGGTGCGTAAGATCAAACATGCGAAGGAGCATTTGCTGCAGAACCTCGAATCGCCGCCAAGCTTAAAAGCACTTGCGCGATTTGCAGGCCTGAATGAGTATCAGTTGAAAGTCGGTTTTAAGGAGATCTATGGCAATACTGTTTACGGATATCTCCTGGATCATAAGCTCGACCATTCACGCGCGTTGCTCGACAAAGGAAAATACCAGGTGAACGAAGTAGCGTACCAGATCGGCTACACGAATCCCAGCCACTTTATCGCTGCATTCCGCAAGAAATATGGAGTTACACCGAAGAAGTATTTGATGAATCACGTGGGGAAAGCGTAATGAGAAAGAGTTGTGGGGTGTGGGTTGTTGGTTTTTGGTTGGTGTCCTGTTCTCCAACATTGCCAACATATGATGTACTTTTCTCCGGTAATACTATCGATGTGCCGGTCGATAACATCGGTACCGGTTCGTACACCGTGGTTGCCGATGAAAAAGATCCTTTTGATATCCTTTTGGTAAAAGATTCACCTGGCGCTTATCACGCCATTTATTTAAGGTGTACCAACGACGAGAAACCACTCGATCCGACGGGATCGGAGATCGTTTGTCCGGTCTGTGGTTCTGTTTATAACCTCGATGGGTCCGTGAAGAAAGGACCTGCAGATAAAGAGTTGTTTCCGTTTCTCAGCGAACTAAACGCCGATCAAACGCTGGTGAAGATCGATATTTCGCCTTTAGGGCGTTAACTTCTTCCTCATAAGCCAATCCGTTTGCTTCTCCGCTCCCATCCAAAAGTCGTGCTCAGCAAATTTTTCGAAGCCCCACTTCTGATAAAACCTGATCGCCTTCGGGTTGTGTTCCCAAACGCCAAGCCAGATCCAATCGAACTTGCCTTCGATAGCCAGATCGATCGCTAGCTGCATTAACTTCTCGCCAACCTTCTGTCCATGGTAGGCGTGATCTACATAGATCCTCTGCAGTTCGATGTTGTTGGGGCCCAGGTGATGATCGACCTCTGAGTTCCTTCGGAGCCTGAGATAACCGATGGCTTTATCGTTATCGCAGATAAAGAAATAGCGCTGACCAGCTTCGGTAAATTCTTTTTCGAAGCGTGCAAGATTGTATTCGTTCTCAACGGCACCTTCCATCGCTTCAGGTGTATTTTGAGCCGTAAAGGTGTCGCGGAAGATCTTGATGGCTAGCGTGCGAAGCTCGGGGATGTCGGCTCTCGTAAGCTCTCGTATAGTCACAACTCTTATTCTGGTTTGTAATTCTGGATTGTGTAGAGCACCCCAAGCGAAAAGGCCTGGCTCCATTGTGCGCCGGGATCCTGGTCGTAGTCGTAGAGCAGGATGCCACCGAGGCTCACATTCACGAACTGGTTCACCTTGGCGGTGATGTTTACGTCGAGGCGGTGGTCGATGGTCTTCATAGCAAGGGTTTCGTAGTTGGCGAACAACAGGTATCGCCACTTAAGGTTGATATTCTTCACGATGTCTTTATCGAACTCGGCGAAGATCTGCGCCGACAACCATTCGAAGCGGGCAAACTTTCCTGGACTAACACCATAGGGTGTCGGTGTGTCGGGTGTTACGAAGCGTTCCACACCTTTCACGAGTGTGACGCGGGGCGCTATCGGCGATATTCGAACCTTAAAATAGGGTGCCGGATGGTATTCGAAACCGAGGGCGGCAGTGATGAAAGCAGGCGCAAACGAATCGGAGATCAAGGTTTTCTGTTCAATGCCAAGCGAGTCTTTGGCATAGGTGTAACCATTGGCAAACTGCGAAAGAAGGTTGGCTGATGCTGCAAAGTCCCACGTCGAATCCAGCATGCGACCGTACTTGCTATCGAGAAATATCCTGTCCACCGTCTTCCTGTAACCCTGCCCGGCGTTGTTTACCATACCATAGAGCAGATCAATCTCGTTGTTCCAGGAGTCTTTGTCCTTTTTATAATTCGCCTTGAAGTTGAGAAAGGTATTGAACCCGAACGAGTTCACACCACCGGCTTTCCAGTTACCCGAAAAAGATGCCTGGTTTAGATTGATACCGGCCTTGAAAGCCTTCTTCCAATTTGATAGGGAATCTATGCGAACGATCTGCGCTTGAGCGGCAGACGAAATAGCAATTGCTAAGATTATAGTAATAACACGCACCTGCATAACAACACTGTTTGCAAGCAAAATTAACTAAACCCTGTTAAAGGTTAAATGTTGTTCAGTTTGATTTCGTCGAGCGCAACTTCCGTTAGTGGCTTGGTGATGAACTTGATGACGTGGTTGTTGTTGACGATCTTATCGATGTCGCGCTTATTATCGGAACTCGAAAGGATAATGACCTTGCACTTGTTGCGCACCACTTCGCTGAACTTCTCGAATTCATAAAGGAACACAAACCCATCGACGATGGGCATGTTGATATCCAGGAATATGATATTCGGAAGATCCTCTGCCGACGATTGATTTTCTTTCAGGTAGTCGAGGGCGCTCTTTCCGGAGTTTTTCACCTCTACCCTCCTGGCAAACTTTGTGATCTCGATGATACGCTTACTGATAAAGTTATCAGTCTCGTTGTCATCGACCAGCATCACCAGATCGATAGTTTTTGTAGCCTCAGTCAGCATCCCCAGCAGTCGTTATTGTGTGTGTACGAACAAGTCAATGCCCGCAAAATTATCCTTTTTCCATAAAAATGGAATATTGGCCCCTATAATCAGCCCCCACGTAAGGAATTCCTCTAAAATGACGAAAACCCGGGTTCACTTAGTTGGAATCTTTAGACGTTCGCCCAATGACACGGAAAACTCTTTCTTGTTGTTGCACTCCATCAGGTCTTTAATGGTGACGCCGTACTGGCGAGCAACACTGTAAAGGGTATCAGACAATTTCACTTCGTGGATTGTCTCGCCTTCGGCTGATGCGATGGGTTCATCGATGGGTAGTTGCTCCGTAACCACCTCACTAACAGCCACTTTAAGTACCTGCCCAGGCTTTAGCTCCGATTGATTCTCTATGTTATTGAGCAGCTTAAGATCGTTTACCGACAACTGATATTGCCTCGAAATTGAATATAATGTTTCCCCCGCCTGTACGATATGTGTCTCGGCATTGGGCTGGATCGTCGATACAATGGTCTTCTCCGTATTCTGGATGGACACCTGGGAATCCTTCGCAGGCGTGCCCCAGTCGAATACCTTGTCCTCCATCAGCTCAACCGCCGGCTCATCATCGTCTGCCTCCACAACGTTGTCACCTTTTGGCTTGCTTGAATTCAAGTACAGCATGTTACCTGCAACCAGGTTATCGTTGTCACCCAGGTGATTGTATTTCTTCAAGCGCTTAACCTGGACTCCATAGAGCTGGCTGATCTGCCAAAGTGTTTCACCGGGCTTCACTTTATGGAAGTCTGTTTCGGTTTTTGACTTCTTCCTGGCTTTGAAGTAGTAGCCGCCCGCCGTCACGCGGTGATGATCGTCGAGGTCGTTGTACTTCATGAAATGGGACAGGGACAGACCGGCACGTTCGGCAAGGGTAAAAAGTGACTCGCCCGCTTTTGCCTGGATCACGGGAACGTCGTTGATAAGGATCTCGTCTTCGGTCTTCGAAACTTCTTTAGGTGTATTGTTCACAGGTGGCGGGTTCGAAGCGGTATACAATGTCGAGAAGTCGACGCCGCTTCCGTTTGGAACGATGAGCGTATAGGGTTTGTCCGAGGGGAGCGCATCGGAGCGCACCCACTTGTTGAACTCACGAAGCCCTGCAGCGTCGATCGACATCGACGAAGAAAGAGCATCGAGCGATCCGCCCTGCGAGATCACGATCTCTGTCACTTTTACTTTAGGGTCGGATTCCACGGCATGCTGGAAGGCGATCTTGTGAGCGAGGAACTTCTTCACATACCAGTAAGTGTCGGATGTGATGTCCATGTGTCGCGAGCCGTTGATATCGTCGCCAACAGCGCGACGAACGCCGCCGGCACCCATCTGGTACGACTGAAGCGCGTACACCCAGTTGTTGAACATGAAGTTGCTTTGCTTGATGTATTTGGCGGCGCCACGGGTAGCTGAAACGATGTTCATCCGCTCGTCTACCTCGTTGTCGACACGCATGCCGACTTCGCGGGCTGTGAAGTCTTTGAATTGCCAGAAGCCAACGGCATTGGATGTTGAGACGGCATCGGCGATGAGCGCGCTCTCCTGGAGGGCCAGGTACTTAAAGTCGTCGGGGACGCGTTCTTCGGCGAAGATACGTTCGATGATCGGGAAGTATGTGCGGGCGCGCTCGGCCTTAACCTCGAAGTACTTCGGGCTGCGGGTGAGCATATCGACATCTTTCTGGATCTCTTCGCGTGCGTCGTCGCGGATGGTTAATGTCATGCCTGCAAACTGGATCTTGTGAGGCACGGTTGGAGTTTGGGCCCGAACCGAAATGATCGGTAAGCTTGAGACAACTCCGCAAATGAAAAGCGTGGTTGCAAAAAATCTCATCGGCAGACAAAGTTAGGGAAAAAGAATGTATTTCACGCAAAGAGTGCAAAGGAAGTGCGACGCGAAGGAAATACAACGCAAAGGTCCTCTACTCCCTTTGCGTAAAACTCCCTTAGCGTCCTTTGCGTGAAAGGATCAAAGCTTTCGCATGATCATCACCCCATCCCGGAACGGTAAGAGAACGTTTTCGACCCGCGGGTCATTGTGCACTTTGTCGTTGAAGTCCAGGATGGCCCTGGTGTCTTTGTCAACTTTCTCTTCGATCACCTTCCCGCTCCACAGAACATTGTCGGCAAGGATGTAGCCGCCAGCCGGCACTTTATCGATAACCAGGTCGAAGTAGTTTGAGTAGTTTTCTTTATCCGCATCGATGAATACGAGCTCGAATTGTTTATCAATGGTCGGAATGATCTTGAGCGCGTTGCCGATCCGAAGCTCAATGACGTTCGATAACTTTGCTTCTTCGAAGAACGAACGAAGCTTCGTCTCGAGCTCTTCGTTCTTGTCGATCGTGATCAGCTTGCCTCCAGGTCTTAGTCCCTCGCTCAGGCAAATCGCAGAGTAGCCGGTATAGGTACCGATCTCGAGAATGTTCGTTGGCTTGATCATGTGACTGATCATCGAGAGCACGCGACCCTGGAGGTGTCCCGACAGCATGCGAGGCTTTAGCACATTCGCATGCGTATCGCGATTGATCTTTTTTAATAACGAGGATTCGGGCGATGAATGCGCTGCAGAGTAATCTGAAAGGCGCGGATCAATAAAGTCCACCTTCTACTCTTCCCCTTTTTAATTTTTACCTCTCTTCGGCTCCATGAGAAGGAAGCTTAGCTTCTCGTCGACGAACATTTCGTTGGCGAGCTGCTGAAGTTTCTGGCTCGACGTATCGCGGATCTTTTGAAATGTCTCCTCAAGCGTTGGTATTTCTCCCATGTCGAGAACGCCGCGTGCGACGGTCATCATGAAGTTGAGGTTATTCTCTTCGGCCATTGCGATGTTGCCCATGATCTGTTCCTTGGCGGCAGAGAGTTGCTTCACTCCCATCTTTTCGTCGCGGAGTTTTTTAAGCTCGAGGTTAACCAGTTCCACGCTCTTTTTCATCTGGCTCGGCTCGGTGCCGAACGATATGGCGAATAAACCGACATCGGTATAAGGAACATATTGCGCACCAACGGAATAAACATAACCGCGACGTTCACGAAGCGCGAGGTTCAATCTCGAGTTAAGTCCGTTGCCGCCCAAAATATTGGTGAGCATATAGAAAGGAACACGACGATCGTCGCCGAGCTTGTAAGAAGCACGTCCGATGGCGACACGCGATTGTTTGATGTCGCGTTTCATAACGACTTCGCGGGGCTTGTAACCTGCAAACAGCTTTCTCTTCTTTCTTGAAACAACCTTGGGGATCTTGCCGAGATAACGCTCGGCTATTTTCACGGCCTTGGTGACCGAGATGTTCCCAACGCTTGCGAAAACAACACGGCGTGTATCGAGATGTTCTTTTACAAATTGTCTGAAGTCTTTTCTTTTGAAGCTCTTCACGGTCTTCTCGGTGCCGAGGATATTCATCCCAAGAGGATGATTTCCGAAGACAACAGAATCAAATTCATCATTCAATGTATCATCCGGATCGTCGAGGTACATCGACATCTCTTCGAGGATGACGTTGCGTTCGCGATCGATCTGTTGTTGCGGAAATATTGATTCGAAGGTGATGTCGGTAAGAAGTTCGACAGCACGTTCGTAGTAGTCGTCGCGCAGTGATGCGTAGAAGAGTATCTTTTCTTTGTCGGTAAAGGCATTTAATTCCCCCCCGAGAGACTCGAGTCGATTAACAATGTGGAATGCTTTTCTCTTGCGAGTGCCTTTGAAAGCCATGTGTTCCCAGAAATGAGCTATCCCCTGATTGGAGGGATTTTCATCGCGACTGCCGATGTCGAGCATGATGCCACAATGAACAATTTTGGTGTTGGACACGCGGTGGTGTACGACCCTTATACCGTTTGAAAGAGTGATAATTTCCGGGCTTTTCATAGCATTTTACAGTGGCAGGGTTTTGAAAGTAGTGGGTTGGATGCACAGGTGCAAGGCCCCAAAATGAATTAATTTTTTCCCGCAAATGGCGTCAAAATCCCATTCCCAGCACCGAACACCGGCTCCCAAAACCGGTCAGCCCGCTTGACTTGACAACAAAAAATTTGCTAAAATCGTGTAAAGTTATTGGCATAAGTCTTGCAAATTTTTTCATCATGGAATTACAAAAAGTTAAAACCTGCTTTACGCTGACGTACACGCAGGACCAGTACGATCGCGCGAAAGCGTATATCGATGACATGAAAAAACATCCGGCCCGGGTGTTCTGGCGTGGCAAAGAAGGCAAGAGCGACGATGAGCTTGTGATCGAGCAAATCGCGCACCGTGTTCTGTCTGGATTCTACAATGATGATCCAATCACAGCAGCACGCCATATCATGCGTATGGACAGCATGACGCTTGCGTAGGGTGCGAGGTGCGGGGTGCTGGGTGCCAGGAGATGATCGTTGGCATTAAATCAGATCCAATACCCTCGTTATTAATGCATCGATGACCTTGTTCGGGTCTTTCGCAAATTTATTCTTTATCCTGTTCGCCACGATCGCATTCACACTCAGCGCTTCGTGGCCTAGCAACCTTGCTAACGCGTAGTAACCCGCAGTCTCCATCTCGAAGTTCGTTAGCCAGAAATCGTCCTTGTGATAGTAATTCAATTCCTCTAACAGCTTCGGAAATCTTGCAGATATCCGAAGAGTTCTTCCCTGCGGGGCATAAAATCCCGGACATGTTACTGTGTTGCCTACGATCATGTCGCTGCCGATCTGTGCTCTTAAGGCTTCCGATCCACGAACAACATAAGGCATGAAGGGCAGACCCGTCTTCCGCTGGAGATCGTGGGCGATGCCGGCCTCTTTATCGTCCATCGGGAGATCGTAGAAGTTCATGAGGTTGTCGAGACCGATGGCATAATCGGAAGCCAGATGAGATCCGACGGGAATATCCTCTTGCAAGGCACCCGACGTTCCGATCCGAATGATCTTCAATTTCTTCTTCTTTGGCTTGGGTTCGCGCGACTTCAGGTCGATGTTGACAAGCGCATCGATCTCGTTAAGGACAATCTCCACATTATCTGTTCCGATGCCGGTGCTGATGACGGTAATTCGTTTGTTCTTGTAACGTCCGACGTGTGTGATAAACTCGCGCTTGTTCATTTCGAATTCGATGTCGTCGAAATGTTTGCTCACCATGTACACGCGGCCAGGATCGCCGACCGTAATGACGACGTCGGAGATGTGTTTGGGAAGGAGGCTGAGATGATAGACGCTCCCGTCGGGGTTGAGAATAAGATCTGTTTCTGTGATCTTCGGCATTTTCAGTTTATTCCGTGCTTTCTGTGGGAGCTGATTTTTTTTATTTGGCTTTTAAAGGTGCGGCCGGATTTCCAAAAACAGTCTCATTGGCGCCGATAGCTGCAACAACAACAGAGCCGGCTCCGACACGTGCACCTTTGCCAATGGTCACGCCTGCTACGATAATAACACCGCTGCCGATGAATACTTCGTCTTCGATAACAACATTCGGATTGATCTGCGCGCCGGAACCGACCTGTACAAAATTACCGATCGATACTTCGACACCGATGGTTGCTTTGGCATGGATGATGCAATGCGCCCCAACCTTTGCACCAGGAGCGATCGTTACGCCGGTGTCGACATAGTTGCCGTGACCGATCTGGGCGCGCCTGGATATCGAAGCTTGCTGGTGTATTGCGTTCACGGGCTGAACTTTGCGAACTTCATTCAACATCTTCACAACTGATTTACGAAAGCGATTATCGTCGACAGCTACGAATGCCTCGCATTTTTTGCCGATCAATTTCAGGAAACCGTCGTCGTCGGTAGAGCCGAGCACCATTACTTCATCGATCTCTTTGTTATGAACCGTTTTATTGTCGTCGAGGAAGCCGTAGACCTCCACGTTGTTGGTTTCGAATATCTCGCGTGCGGCTCTGCCGAGGTAGTTAGCTCCGAATATGATTACCGGGTTTTCCATTAATGAAATTTAATATTGGATGATCAGCAAGTATCAACAAAACAAAAAACGGCAAAAATCCGACACGGTACCGCGACAATGTGCCGAAGTTAGGTGTAGATAATGCCAGGAAAATGCAAAGTACGGTTATGTAAAAGAGAACAGCGAGAATCGAAAGTCGGTTCTCGGGACCAGGAAACCGAATGGATCTTATTTTCCACACTATAAGAACCAAGAGTACCAGGTTTTCCAGGCTGGCAAGCGAAGAAGTTGCCGAGGAAAAATTAGCCAACGGTCTTAATAAACCAGAAAATAATGCAAGCGGACTATTGACCAGGATACTTATCCAATCTGACGTAAGATCATAATACCTGATAATATTAGGATCCGATAAGTACATATCATGATTCTCAACAATTACATCAAGAAATCGCGACAAGTAAAAATTAGGATGCGTGACACTGGCAGCCAGGCACAAGACAACGAACACGATCAAATACCAACCCGCAACAAACACCTTCGGATCGATCTTCTTTACCGTGAACGCCGCAAGCAT
Source organism: uncultured Ohtaekwangia sp. (assembly GCA_964490505.1). Taxonomy (GTDB): domain Bacteria; phylum Bacteroidota; class Bacteroidia; order Cytophagales; family Cyclobacteriaceae; genus ELB16-189. Next base: position 576,999 of record CAZBCP010000014.1, read on the forward strand.
CGATGGTATCAGTACGCCGGCCCAATAGTATTTCAGGTTCAATAAAATAAATAACGATAGTAATATCTCGATCCAGCCTCTCCATTTGATCTTCTCGTTGTACATGATCGATAAAAAATACATCGACAAGATCGCAACAGCTCCGAACGCCAAACTTTCTTTAACGATACCCGAACTCCAAAAAACGAACGAAGGAAAGAACAGCAGCGCAATCCGGGACGCCAATCGCTGCGTTGGAAAGATCTCGTCGAGTTTGGTAACTAATCGATAAGAACAAATAAAAGAGAACAACGAGAACCAAAGCGACGTGAGCCAGTAGTTGCTCCCGGTAATAACATTAATGATCCTGACTATATAAATAAAGAACAACGAGCGTGGTTCCGATGTGATCGTAGAAGCATTGCCGCCCGCAAGGCTAATGGCATCATTAAAGAAAGCGAACGTATCGCCGGTGCCGTGATAATAATAAGTGTAAACCAAACCAATTGAAATGCCGGCAGCCAGGCGCAAAGCGAGCCCCAACCAGAATACTGTAGAATCAAACGTTGCTTTTCTCCTCCACACGAGCTGCGCAACAAATGCGATCAGCAAAAGGTTGACAAGGGTAAAGAGAATTGTCATGGACCAGGTTTAAGCAAACATGCCCCTATGGCGCAATCTAGGCATCGCCTCGGCACGCAATATGAATTAAAAAGTTGAATGAGGGCCTGCGAATCGAATGCATTTTTTACATCGAAGCCCAGGGACGTCCACGACCTGAGTATACGGTTGTCCTCGGCAGCTACCGACTCGAGGATCTTTTGAGCACGGTCTACGAACGACAGGTCGACCTGGCGGCGTCCGTAAGTAACCAATAACGGCGCCACCGTATTGATGATAATATTATCGACGCTGGACTCTCCCATTTTTGCAGCTTCGAACAGTTTATAGGCTTCTGTATAATGCTCGAGCTCAATGATCCTCGAGAAGAGGTTCTTCTGCTCGCAGATAAGCGCGCTGAACTGACTTAACCGCAACGTTGGAAAGTTGGCAGGACGAAGCCTGAGAAATTTCCATTGCGATGCCTTGAGCTTTGTGTCATGCAGGCTATACTTCGAAGCGAGGACTTTATACTCGCGCCGAAGCATGCGATGTCGTGAGTCGCCTGAGGCCTCGTCGAGGAAACCGGCCTGGCCGAACAGCATGGCCTCCACCTGCCTGGGGTTGTTGGCGTGACGGGCCAACGTTTTGTACGGAAGACCTTTTGCAAGCTGAAAGAACGGCTGGCTGTTCACTTTAAAACCGAAGTTCTTCGCAAGCAACTGGTAGGTTGTCTCGTCCCAATCGCTGTTGTTGTAATCGAGAAGCTCGATGATAGATTGAGATTTCTCTTCGAGTCGTTCTACAAGAACACGATCGAGCATGCTCAACTTTATGATGTTTGGAACATTGGTGAACTGCCGCGCACACGGGATGACAAACGACGTGGCCATGAGCTTGCGATAGCGTGTGAGCAGTTGAGTATCGATCCGTCCTTTGAGGACGATTGTGGGCAACAGGCTTCCGTCTTCGAGCTTCACAGGTTTGTCGTCTGTCCAGACTACGTGGAGCACGACCGAATCGTAGGCGCGATCGAGATGATGGCGATGGGCTTCCCACTCCGAAGAAGCGATATGTATCTCAACATTCCCGGCCCACGACATTAGCCCGATGCGAACTTTGGCATCGGAGAAGTCGGGACCGGCATTGGTGTTGTGAAGACCGGGCCGTATGATCTGCAGAGTCTCCCCCTGCGTGGTGACGAGGTCTTTCTTATCGAAGTATTGAGATTGCCAGATGTAGTGTAAGAATGATTCCTGCATAATGGCCGCAATAACGCGGCTCACCGGCACTTTTATGGGGATTCCGCAGCTACGCTGCGGAATTAGTCAGGAAAACCTGTTGAGCAATGCCTTCATCTCAACCTGCACCTTCATTGCTTCTCTTCGTGCTTCGGAGGCAAAGTCCTTATCAGCGGAAGCGTAAATGATCGCGCGGGCAGAGTTAACGATAAGACCGCATTCTTTGGTGAGGCCGGTCTTCGAGATATCTTCGAGGCTGCCGCCCTGGGCACCAATACCCGGCACAAGAAAGAAGTGGTTGGGCGCTAACTTACGAATGCCTTCCATTTTGTCGGGGTGCGTTGCTCCAACAACATACATCATGTTATCGGGCGTCGACCATTTCTGTGATCGAATGATGACGTCTTCGTAAAGGAGATTACCGGTTGCCGATCTCAGCAGTTGAAAATCGGAGCTGCCGGAATTGGAAGTGTGAGCGAGAAGGATCACCCATTTCCCTTTGAACTCGAGGAAGGGCGCGACAGAGTCTTCGCCCATGTAAGGTGCAACGGTGATCGAATCGAAATTCATTTCCTTAAAGAATGCCCGTGCATAGAGCGACGACGTGTTGCCGATATCGCCGCGTTTGGCATCGGCAATGGTAAAACATTCTTTGGGAATATACTCAACGGTTTTCTGAAGGCTCTCCCATCCTTTGGAACCGAGCGCTTCATAGAAGGCAACGTTCGGTTTATAGGCAATACAGAGATCGTGGGTGGCGTCGATGATCTGCTTGTTGAACTCAAACACCGGGTCTTTATGATCGAGAAGGTGCTTGGGGATCTTGTTGATGTCTGTATCGAGGCCTACACAGAGGTAGGAATTCTTCTTTTTTATTTGATTAAAGAGTTCCGAACGAGTCATGGCGCAAATCTCTCATAGATCGCACAGATCACACAGAAAAATTCATTTAAAATTTGTAGTTATTCAGGACAAAGGCGCACTTATACGATAGAATGACATTATTGGACCTCATAAACGCCAACCTGGGTATCGCGCATAAGGTTTGCCGCATCTACTTCCGCGACCCGGCCGACCGGGAAGACGCGCTGCAGGAGATGATGTACCAGATCTGGCGTTCGTACCGAAAGTTCGATGGTCGTTCGAAGTTTTCGACATGGATGTACAGCGTTTGCCTGAACACAGCCCTTACGTACCGGAGGAAAAATAAAGTGAACGAACGCCTGAGCGAAGAATACGACCAGGCAGAAGATATTAACTCTGCCGACGAAAAAATTGAATCATTGATGAAGATGATCCAAACATTGTCGCCAGTCAACAAAGCGATCATACTGCTCTACCTGGAAGAAATGAGCTATGAAGAGATCGCCGAAATCATCGGCATTACAAAGTCGAATGTGAGTGTTAGAATTATGAGAGCGAAACAAGAACTACAGGAGAAGGTAAAAGGTAAACGGTAAACGGTATGACACAGCAACAATTTGACAAGATCATTAAAGAAAAAACAAGACGTCACCAAAGCGAGGCATTCAAATACTTTTGGGCCTCACTTGTTTTGCAAATAATCGTATACAGTTTCCTGTCGCACGTGATCGTTAAGTATTGGGGCGATCGTGTAATGGTCGCATCGCTGGCAGGAGTGCTGCTTTACATTCCGTTCACGATCGTGTTCATGAAGAAATTCAAGAGCATGGCGGTAGCTCAAGGTTCAATACAGGCTTATGTCTCACAGCAATATGATCTGCTCCAGAACTTTTATAAGTTCAAGAAAACCTATGAGCTTATCCTGATCCCGATCATGACGTTGATTGGAACGTTTATAATGTACCAGCTCTATTTTCCCAGTAAAGAAGTCATGCTTACACTATTCGTCGTTACACTGGTCTCTTGCATCATCGCGATAAGGGCGGAAAATAAAAAGAGCTTCGACATTCCATTGTCGAAGCTCCGTGGTATACTTGAAGATCTTCAGTCCAACTGACCGGGGGATTGCCGTGCTGTGCGGCAATGACTGCTAACGAAGATCGATAACCTGTACGTCGGGATATTTCTTGGGATCGAACGAAAAGAAGGTATCATCTACTTTCGCTGATGGATTAAACTTGGTGATCGAATACTTGTAACGGTCACCAGCTTTATTGAACATCGTCCAGCTCTGGATGCTCTTGTCTTTCTTATTGATCATCATCTTGATCTTAAAATACTGGGCATCTTTCTTATCGGGAACCAGGTCGATCTCTTCACACACAACGCCCGCTTCGGTCTTATCGCCGATGTACAGGTACTTGTACCCCTTCTTATACATGTCGAGGATCTTCGAAGGATTTACGTCGTCTGAATTGGGATCGTAGTTATCTACGTTAACTTCTTTTGCTTCGGGAAGGTATGTCCACTGCGTAGTACCGTTGTTGATCACTTCCTGTTCGGGAAGAACGAGGCGGAATTTGTCACCCTTCACGGTGATCTTGCCTTTAAACTCTTCGTTCACCTTGTCGATCTCGTTCGTCATGTTGCAAACGATATTGGCTTCGAACGACTCAATGCTCTTATATTTTTTGCTCATGGCATCGAGTGTCTCGAGTGCCTTAGGATCGTATTGAGCCCAGGCTTTATTCGACGACAGGAGGGCTGCAACTGTGAAAAGTGCAAAAATGAAGGCGAAAGCGGGTTTTTTCATGGTTTGGTAGGCTGCCGACCGGGTCAGGCAGGCGGCAAATTTAAGATTGTCCGTGTTTTTCTTTCAACTGATTCAATAATTGTTCCAAACTTAATTCGTCCTTCACCAATACTTCTCGTGCCTTGGAGCCTTCGAAAGGACCCACAATCCCAGCTGCTTCGAGCTGGTCGATGAGTCTGCCGGCACGGTTATATCCCAATTTCATTTTGCGTTGTATCAAAGAGGTACTGCCCTGCTGATGTCTCACGATGAGACGGGCGGCATCTTCGAAGAAAGCGTCGCGTTCCGAGAGGTCTATTTCTGCAACGCCACCCTCGTCTTCGCCCTCGAATTCAGGCAGCATGTAGGCTGAATCGTAGCCGCGCTGCAAGCTGATAAAGTCCACGATCCTCTCGATCTCCGGCGTATCCACGAAAGGACACTGGAGTCGAATGATATCTGAACCTGACGACAGGAGCATGTCGCCCATACCTATAAGCTGATCGGCACCGCCCGCATCGAGGATCGTGCGCGAGTCTACTTTCGCTGTTACGCGGAATGACAAGCGCGCAGGGAAGTTTGCTTTGATAACACCCGTGATAACGTTGACCGACGGACGTTGCGTAGCAACAACCAGGTGAATACCGATGGCACGTGCGAGCTGTGCAAGACGTGCGATAGGAGTTTCGACTTCCTTACCGGCTGTCATCATGAGGTCGGCTAGCTCGTCGATCACCAGCACGATGTACGGCAGGTAACGATGGCCTTCGTTCGGGTTGAGCTTGCGCGATATAAACTTCGCGTTGTATTCTCTCAGGTTCTTCGCACCTGCATCTTTCAGGATCTCGTAGCGATTCTCCATTTCGATACAGAGCGAATTGAGTGTATGGACAACTTTTCTTGTATCGGTGATGATCGCTTCCTCGCTGTTCGGAAGCTTTGCGAGATAATGACGTTCGATCTTACTGAAGAGCGACATCTCGACCTTCTTCGGGTCGACGAGCACAAACTTGAGTGTCGATGGATGACGCTTGTAAAGCAGCGATGCGAGGATGACGTTAAGTCCAACCGATTTACCCTGGCCGGTAGCCCCTGCAACGAGCAAGTGCGGTAGCTTAACAAGGTCGATCACCAACACTTCGTTTGAGATCGTTTTACCGATCGCGATCGGAAGCTCTTTGTCGTTCTTTTGGAATGCCACTGAGTTGAGAACGGAGCGGATGCTGACCATTTCCCGGTTCTTGTTCGGAACCTCGATACCGATGGTTCCTTTGCCGGGGATCGGCGCGATGATACGAATACCGAGAGCCGCGAGGCTCAACGCAATATCATCTTCGAGGTTCTTGATGCGGGAGATCTTGATACCTGCATCGGGAACGATCTCGTAAAGTGTAACGGTAGGACCGATCGTAGCTTTGATGCTCTGAATGCCGATCTTGAAGTTGACCAGCGTTGCAATGATCTTGTCTTTGTTCTGGTTGAGCTCTTCCTGCGTTACCTGTACCTTGCCTGTATCGTATTCGTTGAGGAGTTCGAGTGGAGGAAATTTGTAAGAGCTGAGATCGAGTGTCGGATCATAGACCCCTTTTTCGGCAACGAGCTGCTCTGCGAGGATCTCGGTCTCTTCCTTGGTCTCTTCAATAATAAGCTCCGGCTCTGCTTTCTGTTCCTTTTTCTTTTCGGGTTTCGTGATGTCGAGATCGAGAGCTACTGGTTCCGGTGTTGTGAGGATTGGCTCTTCAACTTTGAGCCCGGGCTCCTGCTTTGCAACGATCGGCTCTACCCACTTGTCGCGTTCGTCGGTATACTCTGCCGGCGAGTCCTCATCTACTGCTGGCTCTGTTGCTACTCGTGGCTGGAATGCATTGATCGATGTTACATTATAGAAGTATATAATGAATACAAAGAGAGTTAGGACCAGGAACAAAAATGTTCCCCATCCAAATAACCCGGAGAATATGCGTGCCATCTGGTAACCGAGACCACCGCTTAGAAAGCTGATCTCGCTAACACCAGAGATGCCATGAGTGACATATCCCAATAAAAGCGACAACCACAGTCCCGCGAAGACGGAGAAAGTGAACACCGAGAAGATCGGCAACAGCTCGCGCTGGAACACCATCCTGAATCCCAACAGGAACAACAGCGGCGGAATGGCAAATGCCGAGATGCCGAGCCATTGGTAGATCAGGTAGTGCGACGTGAATGCTCCGTATAGTCCCAGCCAGTTTTCAGTTTCGCGACCAGACTCTACAACCCCTGAGTCCTGCAGGGAGAGAATGATGCTCTGATCGGCTTTACCTGTAAACAGGTACGAAACGAAGGCGACAAACAGATAGAGAGCGACGATGATGAAGGAGAATCCGATTGCCAGCCTGAAACGTGGATCTTTAAGAAAAGCGAAGCTGAACTTGCTAGTGGATTTGGAGCTTCTTGACTTCTTTTCTTTTTCTGGTTTTTTAAATGTGTTGGACTTGTAGGTGTTTTCTGCCATCTAAAGGCTAAAGTTTAAAAAGTACAGTAAAGCTAAGAAAATAGTAAATTCATCCCAAACTGCCCACCCGTTGAAACAAGCCATCGTAGCCATATTTGCCCTCGCGTTGTGTGCCTTTTCGGTGAATGCCCAACCGGTCGTTATCGATAGCCTGCACAAACTGGGACTTGAATATGCCCGGAAAGACATCGAGAAGCAGAAAGAGATCATATACAAGGGCATCACCCTCAGCAAACGACAAAATTCATATAAGCTAACGAGCTTCTATTCGCTATTGACTGTTGCACATCAAAATGTTGGTGATCTCGACAGCGCTAAGGTGTACCTCGATATCCTTGAAGACCTTGGCAAAGGTGGCGACGAGGAGATCCGGGGCAACTATTATCACACGGCCGGACTGTTTTGGAAGAACCAGGGCAAGCCAAAAGAGGCATTGCCTTTTATGGTGAAGAGCCTTGAGCTAACAAAGGATTCAACCAACCGCGCGGGTATGATGCTGAATATCGGCAATACCTATAAAGAACTCGGAGAGCTCAAGGAAGCTGTCGACTATCATTTGAAAAGCTTGTCGTTATTTGAAAAAGTCGGGAACAAGAAGGGGCAGGCGTTTGCTTACAATAGCCTCGGCAGCGACTATATCGGGATGCAGCAATGGGAGAAAGCCGGGGTATACTACGACAAATCGCTGAAGCTTAAAGAAGAGTTGAAGGATAAACGAGGAATGATAACGACACTCGGTGGCCTGGGAAACGTGAAAATGGAAACGGGCGAATACAAGGCAGCTATCGCAGCCTTTGAAAAAGAACTTGACTTTGCCAACGAGATGCAGACACCCATAGATCAGGGACATGCATTCCATCACCTCGGACAGGTGTATAGCCGAATGAAAGAGAATGATAAATCCAGGAACTATTATACACAAGCCCTGGTGTTCGCAAAACAGGTTAAAGATGAAGCCTGGACTGCGTGGATCGAATCAAACATTCAGAAGCTGGATGAGGACAAAGTATCGAAGGAAATCCTGGAAGCCGGACTTTTAAAAACGCTTCGTCAGTACGAAGAGATGGGCGACAGGATCGGTGTCGCGAACTCACTGGATAACCTCGCCAGCTTTTATTCAGACCAAAAAGAATACGAAAAAGCTTATAGCAACTTACGCCGCTCGCAGATATTGAACGACTCCGCCCGCGGCATGAGCGTGGATGAACAACTCCGCAAACTCGAAGATCAGTACGCCAACGAAAAAAGAGATCGTGAGATCGCATTGCTCCGCAAAGACCAGGAGCTTAAGACCGCAGACCTCGAAAGGAAACAGGCTGTACAGGCAGGGATCATCATTGCTCTTATTTCTGTGTTAGTCATAGGCGGTCTGTTGGTGAATCGCTACCAGGTGATATCACGAGGTAAACGACTGGCCGAGATCGAGAAAGTCAGGAATGCCATTGCCCGCGACCTTCACGACGATATCGGATCGACACTCTCGAGCATTAACATCTTAAGTCAGCTTGCGTTGCGTGAAGGCAACGATGGAGCTTTGAAGCACTTCAGTAAGATCGCGGAGCAATCGAGCCGGATGATGGAAAGCATGAGTGACATTGTTTGGTCGATCAGTCCTGGTAACGATTCACTCGAGCAGGTTGTGTCGAAGATGAAGGAGTTCGCGGCCGAGATCCTCGAGCCGAAGAACATCACGTATCGTTTCAGTGGCGAAGACTCGTTGAAGAACACGACGTTGTCGCTCGATAAAAGAAAGAACCTGTTCCTGATATTCAAAGAAGCAGTAAACAACGCTGCGAAGTATAGCGGCGCCACCGATCTCGAGATCACGTTTGCCCGTCAAGGCAACACACTATCTCTTTCCGTATCCGATAATGGTGGTGGCTTTGAGCTGGAGACCGTGAAACCCGGGAACGGATTAAAGAATATGAAGGAACGTGCGCGCGCCCTGAGTGCACGGTTCGATTTTGTGACGCGCGTGAAAGAAGGAACCCGCATAGCGCTCGAATTGCCCCTCACATGATTGGGGTATGTGATTGAGCCGCAACGCGCCGTAATTTGTACTTAACAAATGAGCCTGTCTATTCTATTGTACGAAGACAACGATTCGTTGCGGGAAAGCATCGCCAGCATGCTGTTTCTGAGTGAAAAGTATCGCGTGAGCGGTTCGTTTGCCAACGTGCTCTCGGTTGCCGAGCAGGTGCGGAGTCACCGCCCCGATGCCGTGCTAATGGACATAGACATGCCGGGCATGACGGGAATCGAGGCTGTGAAAAAGGTGCGGGCAATGGGCCTTTCAGTGCCTATCATCATGCTCACTGTATTCGATGATAACCGTAATGTTTTCGACGCCATTTGCGCAGGCGCATCCGGCTACATCCTTAAAAAACATATCTCCGCGAAACTTTTCGACGCTCTCGACGAAGTATTGGCCGGCGGAGCCCCAATGTCACCAAGCATTGCACGCATGGTAGTTGCATCCATGCAGCCGGCCTCCCCTAACCCATATCAGCTAACTCCCCGCGAAAAAGACGTCCTGAAATCGTTGGCGCAGGGCAACAGTTACAAGCTGATCGCCGCCGAATTCGAAATAAGCGTCGACACCGTGAGGACCCACCTGAAAAAGATCTACGAAAAACTGCACGTACACTCGCAAACGGAAGCAGTTTCGAAGGCCATCAACGAGCGACTGGTCTAGTTCGGTTCGGATTTTTACTAACTGATACCGATGATCAGTTAACATATTCATGGTACTATAAATCATCATAGAAAAGGTGATATTTGTTTTACCCAACAACCGAACACCATGAGATATTTCCTGACCCTTGTTTTTGCGTTAGTCGCGATGCGGCTTTGCGCTCAGCAAGATCCGATCTATGCGCAGTATCTAACCAATCCTATGTTATTGAACCCTTCGTATGCGGGCATCAATAACAACCTCCAGGTGAACGCGGGCTATCGTCTGCAGTGGATGGGACTCGAGGCATCGCCTCGAACAATGAATCTCAATGGCAATATGTCGATCGTCGAGAACAAAGCTGGTATCGGTGCATCGATGTTACAGGACAAGATCGGTAACACAACCATCACCGAGTTCAATGCAGCATTTGCCTATAAGCTTAAGCTCAAAGACGATCTTACATTCAGCTTCGGTATGCAGGGTGGTGTGCTTGGGTTCAAAACAGATAACAGTGAGCTTAACGTCCGCGACGCTGGTGATGATGCATTCCCCGAGGGAACCACTCGCACGTCGAGCATCAACCTGGGTACAGGTGTTACTTTGATGAGTGAGAAATTCATCATTGGACTTTCGATACCGCGAATGCTTCCTTCGAAGATCAATTCAGGCAGTCAGCAGTTCGAGCTTTATAACCAGCATTTCTATTTGTTCGGTGCTTATGTGCATACGATCAATGAACACCTTCGATTCAAACCCTCATTGTTGCTTCGTGGTGTGAAGGGCGCCCCGCTATCGGCCGATGTTGCACTGAATCTGAATATAAACATGATCCACCAGGTAGGTGTCTTTGTTCGCAACCTGAATGCGTATGGCGTGTTGTTGCAAACAATGCTTGGTGAAAAGTTCAGGCTGGGTTACGTTTTCGAGCTGCCGTCATCAAAGTCGGTAGGCGCACAGTTTACCACGCACGAAATTCAACTCGGTCTAAGAATGGGCGTTCTGAATTTTCATGACCGGTCGCTGACTAACTTCTAGAGATGAGCTACATAAAAAACCTTCTTGCCGCAGGCCTTATACTTGCGGTTGCGATAGCTGCGTCCGCACAATCCCCAAGAAACCTGGACTACGGTATCAACTTTGGTCAGAACGGAAAGGTGATCTCAGCTCGTGACGACGGTTATGTTTTCGTTGCAGGGACCTTCGAGGGAACACAGGACTTTGGTTCATTTACGCTCACCAGTAATGGCAATGCCGATATATATGTACTACAAATAGATGCAACCGGAGCTGTTATCAACGCCATCAGCTTCGGTTCGGTAGACGGATCGGAAGACGTTGCCGACATCCACGTCGACAACGCCGATGGTAATATTCACGTCGTGGGTTCTTTTACAGGTCTTGTCGATTTCGATCCAGGTCCGAGCGATGTTAGCATGGATGCTGGCTTCTCGGTGTACGGATACATACTAACGCTCGATCTTGACCTTGGATTCGAGAGGGTTGGCACGATCATTAGTGATGGCTGGTCGTATGTGAACTCCGTTGCTACTGATGATAATGGTGACGTTTACCTCACAGGATATTTTGAGAACTCCGCCGACCTTGATCCAACGATTGGTGAATTGATCGTTGATTCGCCTGGTCAAAGTGCATTCTTCATCAAAACGAACGTGGCCGGAACACTGCAATGGGTAAAGACGATTGGCAACGATGTTCAAGTGATCGGAACGGGCGCGACCGTAGACTTCGCCGGCAATCCAATCTTCACCGGGACTTATCTCTCTTCCGTCGACATTAACCCCGATGCCGGGACGCAAACACTCACCGGGGTAGGCAACAGCGATGTGTTCATATTGAAGCTTGCGGCTTCCGACGGCGCATTTACGTGGGGAAAAAGCATTGGCGGGGACGGTGGCAACAACTATACGGATGCGATCGCCTCCGATGGACAGAACAACATTTACCTCACGGGACAATTCTATGGCAGCGGTGATTTCGATCCCGGGGCAGGCACAAAGATCCTGACCACAAACGGAGGTGATGCCGATATCTTCGTTACAAAATTCAACCAGGCAGGCGCGTTGGTGTGGGCACGTAGCTTCGGAAGCATCTCGTATGAGTCAGCCGAAGCGATCTCGGTTTCAGGATCCGACCTATATCTAACCGGGGAATACTATGATGCTATCGACTTCGGCACCAGTAGCGCGCATATACTGGAACCCAACCAGAGCGGTGACGCCTATTTCCTTAACCTCGATACTTCGGGCAACTTCAAATGGGTTGAGGCGATTGCAGGAACCAATTACGATGTTGGTCATGATGTTGTGACGGATGCCGCCGGGGTCATCTATACGATGGGACGGTTCGATTCTTATGATATTGATCTCGACCCAAGCTGTAATACACTCACCCTTAATCCCGATGACGGTTACTCTTATCTATTAAGGATCGGCAATGGCGCTGCAGACTGTCTTACGATCACGCAACAACCCGTTGGCGCCGATGTTTGTCCGGGTACAACAGTGGTGTTGGAGGTAAAAGCAAATGGCACGGGCATCATTTATCAATGGATGTACTACGATATTGACGGTGGCTGGCAGGATGTGGTGGATGCCGCAGGTGTATTCAGTGGTGCGCAGACTTCGAAGCTCACTATCACCACGAATTCATCTTACCAGGGCGAAGGAGATTATGTGGTTGTGTTAACCAAAGCGCCGAGCCAGGAAGTAATGTCGGATATTGCCGAAGTTACTGTTGGTCCGCACGCTCCCTATGTTGTCGACGAAAACGTTGTGTTATGCGGAGCCGGCTCGGCAACGATCAAAGTTTATAATGGCGACCCGGGACAATATCGTTGGTATACACAGGAAACGGGTGGCTCACCGATCGCAGGCGCGACTAACGACACCTACGTAACGCCGATACTCACGGTAACTACCAGCTATTATGTTTCGATCAACAATGGATCGTGCGAAAGCGATCGAACGAAAGTGACTGTATGGATCACGGCGTGCGAGCCGCAGCCGGGACTTAAGTGGGCGAAAGGTTTCGGTGGTACAGGAACCGACGGAGCCGGCGAGATGATCATGTTGAAAGATGGTAACATCCTTATCGCTGGAGCATTCAGCGCCAGTATAGACGTCGACCCCGGTCCAGGTGTAACTACTCTAACAACAACTGACGGATTCCAGGACGGATTCCTGTTGAAAATAACTCCAGATGCCGAACTCATCTGGGTGAAGCAATTCGTTGGCGCCAATTCCTCGGTCGGACCTTCATTTTTGGAAGAAGATGCAGATGGAAATATCTACCTCACGGGAACGATAACAGGATTCGACACTGACTTCGATCCGGGTACCGGCACTTTCAACATTGATGGACAAAGGGGTGTTAACAATTTTCCTGATGCATTTATTGCTAAGTATGATAAAGACGGGAATTTTCTGTGGGGAAGGAAATTCGGTAACGATGCCTACTTCGATGGCATCACTGGTCTTGAGGTCGACGCGAACGCGGTTTATATGTCCGGGTACTTCTGGTATACGCTCGAGTTCGATGAAGCAACCAATCTCGCAACATCAGCCGGTGGTACCGACTTCTATGTAACAAAACTAACACCTGCGGGCGGAGTTACGTGGTTCAAACAATTTGGGAACAGCTATGCGAATGGCAACGTTCAAACTGATGTCAATTCTGTACTATATCTCCATGGAAATGATCTTTATGTCGGAGGTGTTGTAAGAAATGCCCCGTTGGATCTCGATCCCAATGCCGGTGTCCATGAAATTTCCCCGACATTCGACAACGACGCCTACGTTCTGAAGCTGAACACGGATGGCGAATTCCAGTCGGTATTCAAGTATGAAAATACTGCCGATGGCTCAAGCACCATGCAGGACATAATCGTCGACAATAGTGGTAACCTGTACACATCCGGAAGTTTTACCGGGACAGCTGACTTCGATCCGACCTCTGGAGTATTCACGCACACATCCACTGGTGGCATCTCGGGCGACCCGGCATTGAATGGTTACATCAACAAACACACATCAACCGGTGCCCTTACCTGGTCCAAAGCTCTTCACGTTAGTTTCCTTAACGACGCGCATGGTGGCGATATGACCATCGCTGCCAATGGCGATCTTATTATCAGTGGCAACTATCAAGGATCGGTCGACTTCGATCCGGGTCCACTCGAATACATTCTTAGTGGCAACAACCTCTTCCTGAATTCATTCCTTCTCAAACTAAACAGCAACGGAGAGTTCAACTGGGTTGTAACTCTTGCGCGCGTCGCCAACGTGTCGAGTTCGGCAAGCGGTGGTGATCACTTCGTGGATGCCAACGGCGACATCTACATGCAGGGCTCGCTGTCAGGAAGCGTTGACTTCGATCCGCTTGATTGCCAATACGAAGTGAAAGCTGTGGGTGCGACCGACTTCTATTTATGGAAGCTCAGCTTCGGTTCGGCGAACATCTGCTTTCAAACTCTGCCAGCCGACCAGATCGTTTGCTCTGGTGGGATCGTGAGTCTCGAAGCCGTCGCCGTTGGAGCACCCGGTATCACTTATCAATGGCAACGAAGCGACACCGAAGGGGGCACGTATACAAATATCAATGATGGAGGCGGATATTCGGGAACCACATTATCTAAACTTCAGATAGATTCGAAGGCCGGATTCGGAGAGGGTTTCTATCGCGTGATCGCGTCGGCTCCTAACGCAGCGGATAAAACTTCGACAGAAGCCGAAGTTCAATACACCGGTATAACACCCGATCCTCCCACAACCATCGGTGCTGCCAGCTGCGAGGTTTCAGCAGATCTCACACTTACTGCATCCGGTGGAAGTACAGATAACTATCGCTGGTACACGGAGGCCGTAGGCGGAACGCCCGACTATTACCAGAACGACGAAGTGTTTCAAACCGGAACGCTCACTTCTTCATTCACCTACTATGTAGCCATCACCGATGGAGTTTGCGAAAGCACGAGAACGCCAGTAACAGCAACGATCAATGCGGCAAGTTCACCGCCCGTTACATTCGGGTCGGAACGATGTGATCCAGGTACAGTCGAGCTTACAGCAAGCGGTGCGCAAGAAGGCGAATATCGTTGGTACACAACAGCCACGGGTGGCGCGATCAGTGGAGAAACGAGCTCTACGTACACAACGCCATCGCTTACGGCTACAACAACCTACTACGTGGGCATTACACTTCCTGATTGTGAAAGCCCACGAGCAGAAGTTGTAGCGACCATTAATGAACCAACACCTCCCATCGTTGGCGGCAAAGGCGCGTGCCTGAATACATCTGTTCAATTGACAGCGCCCACATCAGATGGGGAGATCAGGTGGTACTCGGTCTCAACCGGTGGTTCGCCGATATCGGTGGGAGAAACTTATACCACTCCCCTGCTGTCTGTAACGACAACATACTATGTCTCCGAAATGATCGGCACTTGCGAAAGCACGCGAACGGCTGTAACGGTGACGGTTGGCGATTGTACTAACAATCAATCTCCCGTTATCAATACAACGACAGCCAGTGTAGCTGTTGGCGGTATTGCAACGATCGATCTGGGTCTGACCGATCCCGACAACAACCTGGATCTCACAACGCTAAAGATCATAACGCAGCCAACGAGCGGAGCCGTAGCAACGATCTCTAATGGACAACTCGTGATCGACTACACTGGAAGCTCATTCGCAGGTGAAGATGAGGTTACTATCGAAGTGTGTGACATCGCCGGAAGCTGTGTGCAGCAGGTTATCCACATTACAGTTGCGAGCGATATGGTCGTATACAATGCAGTATCTCCTAATGGCGATGGAAAGAACGATGTGTTCTTCCTGGCATACATCGATGCTTTCGAAGAGACCAGGAGCAATACGGTGAAGATCTATAATCGATGGGGCGACCTGGTGTTCGAAGTCGATGACTACAACAATACGACGAACGTTTTCGCCGGCAAAAATAAAAGCGGTAATGATCTGCCCTCAGGTACTTACTACTACAAGATAGAATTCCGTGACGGAAGAAAAACAGAGGCAGGATACCTGTCTTTGAAGAGATAAAAATTTAAACGATATCGTGTTATATGAGAAGAGGAATAACCCTTCTTGGGTTTGTTATGGCCGTTGGCTTCTGTGAAGCGCAGGTGACAAGCAACTTTTCCAGCGACGCCGACGGTTGGACCGCCGCCGACATCAACATCGGTAGCCCACAGACTGTTGTGTATAATTCAACAGGTGGAAACCCCGGCGGATATATTTCGATGACAACTGCCAACCCGCAGCCAATGTTCTGGTATGCCCCTTCGAAGTTTATGGGCAACCGCGCATACACCTCGTATGGTGAAACACTAACGTTCGATGTAATGACCGCTGCCGCAACCGCTGGTCACGCACCGGGCGGTACAGCGGATATCATGCTAACGGGCGGCTCTACAACGATCTACCTCAACGTAACAAACCTCCCATCGGGACCGTCGGTATGGACACCGATGTCGGTACTGCTCCACGAATCAGCAAACTGGCACACGAGCAGTATAACCGGTCCCACCGCAACACGCGCTAATATCATCGATGTGCTTTCCAATCTTTCCATCATCAGGATCTACGTATCGTGGAAGGACTTTCCATCGGCGAATACTCTCGGGTCTCTCGACAACGTAACGTTGAACGTTCATGCATCAACACCGCCGGTTCCCGTGATCTCCACTGTGAGTCCCCTCAAAGCTGCCACGGGATCTAACGTGACGATCAGCGGATCGAACTTTGGATCCAATGCCGCGAACAACACCGTGTACTTCGGAAAAAAGAAAGCTACGATCGTTAATGCATCATCGACGTCGATCACTGCAACAGTGCCTTTGGGTGCAGACTATGGTTTCGTTTCTGTTACGAATACAACAACAAACCGAACAGCCTTTTCGCAAAAAGCATTCACACCAATGTTCGCAAGCGGTGGTGGTGCAAGGATCATTAAAGGATCGTTCTCACCAGATGTTTTGTTTTCAAGAACGGTCGGATGGTTAGGTCATGGCGACATCAATGGCGATGGAAGACCGGAGATGCTGGCATCGATGTCCAATTTCATTTCGATTTACGAGAACATCAGTACGCCGGGACCGATAACCTCGGGCTCGTTTGCAACGCGGGTGGATATGTCGCCGTCGCTGCCCGATAGTTATGTAGAGATCAATATGGCCGATCTCGATAGCGATGGAAAACAAGATGTATTCTTTGCATTCCGTGATAATCCCGACCAGGGAAGAATTGGGGTGCTCAGGAATATCCACACCTCCGGACCGATCACAAGCGGTTCATTCGCGACACCACAGGAGTTCACAATACCGCCGTACACTGGATATGCTGCCGCGGCGGCGGACCTCGATGGTGATGGAAGACCGGAGCTCATAAGTTGGGGAAGCAGCTGCGGTGCCAACCCGATTTATATCCTTCAAAATTTAAGCACACCGGGTGATATCAATTTCACAAGTGCGTTTTCGTTGCCGGGTACATATTCATGCGGAAGCCGCTATTCGTTAGCAGATCTCGATCTCGATGGAAAGATCGACATCGTGGAAACGGGCGGCAACACAAGGATCATCAGGAATACATCCGTGCCCGGAACACTCAGCTTCGACGCAGGATTCGAGCTTGGCGACGGTGGTAACGTTGCTAGTATCGGCGACCTCGACAACGATGGGCGACCCGAGATCGTATTTTCAAGCGGCGGCATGAAGATCTACAAGAACGTGTCGACACCCGGTTCGTTGTCGGTCGCTTCGTTCCAGGGTCCCGTAACGTTTCTTGGTGCGATCAACACAGCAAAGATCGCCGACATAAATGGCGACGGAAAACCGGATGTCATTACTGGAACCAGCAGCGGCGTTGGTGTTTATGAGAATGTAACTCCGGACGGACAGATCAATGTGTCGTCGTTCAGACCGGTAACCTCGGTAAAGGTCGGTGCGAATGCCACTGAACTCGACGTGTTCGATATCGACGTCGATGGGCGACCTGATATCATCAGTAATAACGGCGGTACGGGAAACATCTCTGTCAATCAAAACGTGATCAGCGGGCCGCCAACGATCACCAATATTAGTCCAACTTCAGCTTCTGCGGGGGCCACGGTAACTATTACAGGTACCGACTTCAGTAGTGTAACCACAGACAACGTTGTATACTTCGGTGCTGCGAGAGCGACAGTAAACAATGCATCGCCAACATCGCTCACCGTGGTTGTACCCAACGGCGCCACATACAACCAAGTGTCGGTATCGCTAAGAGGTTTCACCATCTACAGCAATCAAATTTTTACACCGACGTTCTCGGGGGGCGCGTCTTTCGATGCGACCTCGTTTGCTTCGTCGTTCGATCTTACGATAGCACAGACAGGCGATGGAATTTCAACGGCGGACTTCGACGGTGATGGCAAGGTGGATGTGCTCGCCGACAACAATGCTGGCGTTAGTGTGTTCCGGAATATCGGTGCAGCGAACGTGATCGACGCAACAACATTTGCCACGGCATACACGGTTGGATCACAATCGCAGGGACAACACTTGAGAAGCGATGACCTCGACGGTGATGGAAAGCCGGACATTTCGACCACCACGTATATCGCGAGGAATTCGAGCAATAGCGCGCTTCCCAATCCCATCACCTTTGATACCCAGGTAACTCGCGATAACAATGGCGGCGGTGTAAACCGATATGGCCCGGCTCGCGATCTCAACAACGATGGAAAAATCGACATCTACTACACAAGCAATGCAAACATTTACTACACCGAAAATCAAACATACTCTGGTGGATTCATTGCTTATGGTCTCCCACAGAATAGTTTCGCCGCAGTCTCCAACATCACAAAACCGGCCAGCTTTGGTACCTGCGTAGCCGCAGATCTCGATGGAGACGGATTCAATGACATTGCTGCTACCAATCCAACCACTAATAACATCTCCGTCTTCCTGAACGCTGGCCAGGCCGGCACTTTGTCGAGTGCATCCTTTGCTATCAAAGGGCCTTTTGCAGCTGGAAACACGCCGCAAGGAATAGCAGCCCTGGACTTCGATGGCGATGGAAAGATCGATCTCGCAGTGGCAAATTCGGTGAACTCGTCAGCTGCAACGTTGTCTGTTTTCAGGAACACTTCGACGGTCGGCAACATCAGTTTCACACAACAGGATTTCCAGGCGACGGCCGGCGCGACCGAGATTGCTGCAGCAGATCTCGATGGCGATGGTAAGCCAGACATTGTTACTGCCAACGTCAATGCGAGTTCGTCATTCTCTG
Source organism: uncultured Ohtaekwangia sp. (assembly GCA_964490505.1). Taxonomy (GTDB): domain Bacteria; phylum Bacteroidota; class Bacteroidia; order Cytophagales; family Cyclobacteriaceae; genus ELB16-189. Next base: position 595,954 of record CAZBCP010000014.1, read on the forward strand.
TTTTCAGGAACACCAGTACGATGGGCGTGCTGAACACGAGCTCATTCGCAGCGAAAGTTGACTACGCGCTGCCTTCACAACCTCGTGGTCTTGCAGTAGCCGACCTGGATCGCGACCTGAGACCCGATATAGTTATCACTCGCGCGACTACGATCATTTCAATTTTCAGGAACCTCATGCCGCTCGGTCCAAGCATATCGTTCACACAACAACCCGGCAGCGTAACAACATGCGAGAATGCAACGACGACACTCAGCGTAATCGCAACCGGTGCAAACAACCTGGGATATCAATGGCAGATCTTCAATACAGCAACCAGCTCATTCGATAACCTGACCAATAATGCGACTTACAGCGGCGTCTCAACTTCTACACTAACGATAAGCTCGATAACACCTACCTTGAATGGCAAGATCTATCGATGCGTTGTGACGGGCGACAGTGCTTCGCCGAAGACATCCAACCAGGCAACGCTCACCGTGTCAACATCTCCATCCGCGCCTGCAACATCAGGAGATACAGCCTGCAAAGGAGCGAGTCTCACGCTCACGGCGAGCGGCAGCATCGATGGCAACTATCGCTGGTACGACTCCCCCACGTCGCCACAACCGATCAATGGAGAAGTGAACAGCTCGTTCACAACACCCGTGATCTTCAATACAACTACCTTCTACGCAGCCATCATCAACAACAATGGATGTGTAAGCACAAGGACGGCGGCTGTCGCCAACATCACTTCGCTTGCGAAGCCGGTGATCTCATCAGACGGGACATTGCTGTGTGGTGTGAACACCGTGACAATTTCGGGTCCGAACGGGTTCGCCGCTTATCATTGGTCAAATGGCGAATCGACACAAGACATAGACGTTAGCTTCGCGGGTGCGTATTCTCTGATCGTTGAAGATGCGAATGCATGCCTGAGCCTCGCTTCCGATCCGATCTTTGTGACTGCGGGCAGCGTTCCGAAGCCCGTGCTGTTGTCCGACAAGACAAACCTGTGTGCCGAAGGCGATGAAATAGTATTGGCTGCTCCGGAAGGATTCACCGGCTACGAATGGTCTAATGGAGCGGATACACAAACGATCACCGTTACTGAACCCGGCACTTACAATGTGCGTGTAACGAATTCATCGGGTTGTCGAAGTGAAACGTCGGACGATCTTACCATTGGGCAGGGCGCACAAAAGCCAGTGATCTCTGTCGGAGCTAACGTTCTCGTGTCGACGCCGGCAAAGACATATCAATGGTATTATGGTGAATTTCTCCTTGAAGGTGAAACCGATCAATTTTTGCAGTACAATCCTTTTGCATACGGTGTATTTACGGTAGCTGTAACAGATTTCTCCGACTGTGCCTCAACATCCGATCCGTTCGTGAATCTAGTGACGGCAGTGGAAGCATCGAAGGAGAGTGAAGTCGTTTACCCGAATCCCTTCACAGATAGACTCACGGTTCCGGGTAACGCCCGCCTGCTCGACGCCACTGGTAAGGTTGTTATGCATTTGATCAAAGGGGAGAATAACGTCTCTCATCTCTCGCGCGGGTTGTACTTCGTGACTTCCGAAAACGACAATGAATTCAAAACAACAAAAGTGTCTAAATGAAATCGATCGCTAGAATTGGATTGATGATAATGATGCTGTCGGGATGTGGTCCCGACCTGGCTGATTGCGATAGCAAGGGCGATGTCCTCGCAGGCGCATGGATCGTAAAAGAAGTTTATATCGACGATCAGCCACAGGAGCCAACGTCGTACAAGGCGTATCGCCTCGAGCTTAAGGATACCGGCGAGTTTCAGCGAGCACAACCCGCTGGTTTTCCCGATGCGGGTAACTGGTCGCTCGATAGTGGTGAAACCGTCCTGGTGTTGCAACCGAATGTTTCTCCGCAAGAGGACTATGTTATCGAGTCGTTCGATCTTCGCGAGCTCGTGTTGGTCCTTAACCGCAATAGTTCGAAAGCAGGTCCTTCAAAGATCAGGTATGTATTAATTCCAGAAGAATGAAAAAACTATCAATACTCTTCGTTTTATTTTCTATTGCAAGCTCTTCGGTCTTCGCACAATTTTCGATTGGTGTGAAAGCAGGCGTGTCGTTGTCGGACTATTCCGTGAAAACGAAATATGACAAGTCGAACAAGGGCGGTATAGCAACAGGCCTCGTGCTCATGAACACCATCGGGAAGAACATGGCATTGCAAGCCGACTTGTTATACGTGCAGAAAGGTTACAATCACCAGATCTGCAATCAATGCTACGATAAATTCACCAGTACCTTTATCGAGGTTCCATTAACGCTGCGTTATTCATTCTACCTGCCGAAGATCAGTTCGAAGCTGGAAAACTTTAAAGCGCATGCATCCGGCGGCGTCTACTTTGCCCGATGGATGAATGCCAAATATGAAACGAAGATCTTCAACGATAAGATCACAGAGAATTACGCCTTTTCGGGTGAGAACAGGGCCGACTTCGGTCCAAACTTCGGAGCAGGTCTCGAGTATGCTTTATTCTCAGGAAGTCTCGTTCTCGACTTTCGATATTCCCTCGGCGTAGTAGATATGAGTCCGCCAGGCAGTACCAACGCGCAGAAAAACAAATCAGCGATATTGAGTCTCGGTTACATCAAATCGTTCTGAGGAATTTCTTACTTTGGAAGCTCTTAAAACCAGTTTCCAAATGACCATTCAACCTGTAAAAATCCTGTCGCTTGTTGCTATCGCAGCAGTCGCACTGAGTGGATGCCAACAGGGCTCCAAAGAAGAAAAGAAGGAAGCGAATCCAGCTCCCGTCGCAGAAAAGATACCGCATGAATTCAAAGAGAACGGCGGATCCAGGGTAGACAACTACTATTGGATGAAGCTTACCGACGAACAAAAAAATGCGGATACAAAGGACGAGCAGACCACCAAAGTGCTCAATTATCTCACCGCAGAAAATGATTATCTAAAGTCGGAGCTAAAGCACACCGAAGCTTTGCAGGACAAGATCTATAACGAGATCGTGGGACGCATCAAACAGACGGATGAATCGGTTCCATATAAAAAGAACGGTTACTGGTACTACACACGCTACGAACAAGGACAGGAATACCCAATCTATTGCAGAAAGAAAGGCGAGCTCACCGCCCCTGAGGAGATCCTCCTCAATGTTAACGAGATGGCCAAAGGACATAGCTACTATTCTATCACTGGCCTCGAAGTGAGCGAAGACAATAAACTTCTTGCGTACGCTGAAGACAGCGTGAGTCGCAGGCGATACACTGTTTACGTAAAGGACATTGCGACAGGTAAGATCGTCGACACTCCTATTGCCAACACGGAAGGCAACGTTACATGGGCCAACGACAACAAGACGTTCTTCTATACCAAAAAAGATTCGTTGACACTGCGTTCACGTTGGATCGTAAGACATCAGTTGAACGTCGATCCTAAAAATGATGTGAATGTATTCGAAGAAGCTGACGACACATTCTACACAGGTATCTATAAAACAAAGTCAAACAAATTTCTTGTTATCTGGTCGGGTAGCACGCTCACGAACGATTACCAGATACTCGATGCCAATAAACCGATGGGCAAGTTCACAAACTTCACTCCTCGCGAACGCGGTCTTGAATATTCGATCGATCACTACCAGGACAAGTTCTATGTCGTAACAAACCTCGATGCACAGAACTTTCGTTTGATGGAGACACCTGATACGAAGACTGCGAAGGCCAACTGGAAAGAGAAGATCGCACATCGCCAGGACACGTTGCTGCAGGGTATCGAGATCTTTAAAGATTACCTTGTGCTGAGCGAACGTGCGAAGGCAAGCAACCTTATGCGGATCATCGATCAGAAAACAGGCACCAAACATTACCTCGATTTTGGCGAGCCCGCTTACACTGTTTACGCTTCGGTCAACGAAGAATTCGACACGGACCTGCTTCGTTACGGCTATCAATCGCTGAAGACGCCTTCATCGACTTACGACTACAACATGAAGACCCGTGAGCGCAAGTTGCTTAAGCAACAGGAAGTTGTCGGCGGTTATAATCCTGATAACTATGTAACGGAACGCGCGTGGGCTACAGCCGATGATGGTACGGAAGTCCCAATGTCTATTGTTTACAAGAAAGGGATCGAGAAGAATGGACAGAACCCTACGCTGATCTACGGTTACGGATCTTATGGTTCCAGTACCGATCCGACCTTCTCGATCACACGCCTGAGTTTATTGGATCGTGGCTTCGTTTATGCGATCGCTCACGTTCGCGGTGGACAAGAGATGGGCCGCCAGTGGTATGACGATGGAAAGATGTTCAAGAAGAAGAACACATTCACCGACTTCATCGATTGTTCGGAGTATTTGATCAGTGAGAAGTATACGAGTCCGGAGAAGCTTTTCGCGATGGGCGGAAGTGCAGGAGGTTTGTTGATGGGTGCTATCGTGAACATGCGTCCCGATCTTTATAAGGGTGTGGTTGCGAAGGTTCCATTTGTGGATGTGATCACGACGATGCTGGATGAGGATATACCGTTGACTACTGGTGAGTTTGATGAATGGGGTAATCCGAAAGATCCTGAGTCTTACATGTATATGCTTGAGTATTCTCCGTACGACCAGGTGAAGGCACAGAATTATCCGAATATGTTGGTAACGACTGGTTTGCATGACAGCCAGGTGCAATATTGGGAGCCGGCTAAGTGGGTTGCGAAGCTGAGAGAGCTTAAGACGGATGATAATAAGTTGTTGTTGCGTACGAACATGGAGACCGGGCATGGTGGGACGACGGGGAGATTTAAAGTTTATAAAGAGATAGCGCAGGAGTATGCGTTCATGGTTGATCTTGCCGGAATAAATAATTGATTCCATTGTAAGGTTTACCGTACGCCAAACGCGTAGTCAGGTTTTTTAGTCCGCCGGAGAGAAATACTTTGGCGGACTAATTTTTTTATATGAAAACAGAAAATCAATTGAACATTAACGACATGCTCAAGATGATCATGGAGCGCTTCGATGCCTCGGACCACCGGGTAGCCCATCTTGATGGATTCATCGCCGAACAAAGAACGTTCAACATCAAAATGGACGAGCGCACCGCTAACCTCGAAACCTGGCGTAATTCATACGCCCAGTAACAAGGAAAAGGTCTCGCTACTGCGGGACCTTTTCTATTTTCTTCAATATCCTCTTCACAAATGCCGGGCCTTCATAAATAAACCCTGTATACACTTGCACCAGGTCCGCCCCAGCCTGCAGCTTCTCTATAGCATCTTCCGGTTTCATGATACCCCCAACACCAATGATGGGATAATTCCTTCCCATCTTCTCGCGCAGGTATGCAATCACTTCCGTCGATCTGTCACGAACCGGCTTACCACTCAAGCCACCTGCGCCGATCCTGTTCACAACCTCTTTCGATGTTTTCAATCCTTCGCGTGAGATGGTTGTATTCGTAGCGATCACTCCATCGGTACCGGACTCTTTTAAGATCTCGACTATATCGTCGAGCTGCGTAGTCGTAAGGTCGGGTGCGATCTTCAGCAGCACCGGCTTCGGCTTTGACTTCGTATTACTCAATAACTTCATCCCCATCAATAACTTCTTCAACGGGTCCTTCTCCTGGAGTTCTCTCAGTCCCGGCGTATTAGGCGAACTCACATTCACCACGAAATAATCGACATAAGGATACAATGCTTCGAAACACAGCTCGTAATCTTTAACTGCATCTTCGTTCGGAGTAAGTTTGTTCTTACCAATGTTGCCACCGATAACGATACCCGTTCGACGAGTCTTCAATTGTTCGGCAGCGTGCTCTGCACCTTTGTTATTGAAACCCATGCGGTTGATCAAAGCATGGTCGGCCGGCAACCTGAATAGCCTCGGCTTATCGTTTCCCGGTTGTGCTTTGGGAGTAACGGTGCCTATCTCTATGAATCCAAATCCCAGAGCCGAAAGCTCATTTATCAACCGTGCATCTTTATCGAAGCCTGCCGCTAATCCAACCGGGTTCGGAAAATAAACACCAAAAAGAGTCTTGCCCAGGCGCGCCGACCTGTATGAAAAGAACAACGCCAGTATCGAACGTACACCGGGCACGCGACACCAGAATTTCAAAAAGCCAAATGTAAAATGATGAATAACTTCCGGGTCCACGAGGAACAAAAGCGGCCGGATAAAAAACCGATACATTATTTTTTCTTCTTCTTCGGTTTTATGGAGAACTTCTTAAAGCCTTTAGCAACAACTTCATCGATGATCGTAGCAGCATTCGGACCACTTGTTGACGTCACACCACTGATACGCCACACCAGGAAATTATTCCTGTCATTCATATCGATCACCAAACTGTTCTGTTCGTAGTCGCTCATCACAACACCTGCCCCGATACCACCTGCTGCATTGCTTCGAAGGTCACTCCTTTCAAGGGTACCAACAATATATGATACGGTGAGGTCGGCCAATGAGTCCTTTTGAACGAGACCTTTTTCCGTGAGCTCTTCTGCGATGGCATCTCTCACCCATTTGTGGACCTGCTGATCGGCAACCTTTCGCTGATCTTTTGGTGTGATGATCTCACCTTCGCCGATAGCAAATGTTTTATAAACAGTGAGGTCCCTGTTCTTGTCGTATTCCACCTCGATATCTTGAGCCAGGGAGGTAGTTACGGTCGACAGTATGAAGAGAAAAATGAACGAATTCCGCATAACACAAAGATACGAAAATGTTCGAAGGGCAGAGGGCGACGGACTACGGTAATTCAGCTTCGAGGATGGAACTCCTGTATGACTTGTTTCAGATAATCCCTGTCCAAATGCGTATAGATCTCTGTTGTTGTGATCGACTCATGGCCCAGCATCTCTTGTACAGCCCGAAGGTCGGCGCCGCCCTCAATGAGATGTGTTGCAAATGAATGCCTGAATGTGTGAGGACTGATCGATTTCTTTAATCCGATCCGCGCTGCAAGATCCTTGATCACCATGAACACAAACACCCTCGTGAGTTTCTTCCCACGCCGGTTCAGGAACACATGACTCTCGAAACCTTTCTGAACAGGGACGTGAATACGGACGTCTTCGATGTAGCTCTTGAGAAACTTCAATGCATCCTTTCCACACGGAACGAGTCGCTCCTTATTTCCTTTACCGATCACTCTGAGAAATCCTATGTCGAAATAAACATTGCCCATTCGAAGCTCCACCAGCTCCGACACGCGGAGCCCGGAGCTGTATAAGACCTCCAGCATCGCACGGTTCCTCGCCCCCTCCGGAGTCGACATATCGATAGCATCTAGTAGCTTCAGGATCTCGGGATAATCCAGGGTATCTGGAAGCTTCCGGCCCAGCTTCGGTCCTTCGATCAATGCCGTGGGGTCGTTCTCGACCAGGTCTTCGATCATCAAAAACTTGTAGAACGACTTTATGCCCGACAGTATCCTCGCCTGACTATAGGCGCTCATTCCAAGCTCGTTGATATACTCGATAAATTCCTGCAACTGCTTTGCTTTTACTTTTAAAGGACTTATCGAAGGATGGTTCATTTCCATGAACTGGTTAAGCTTCTCCACGTCACGCACGTATGCATCGACCGAGTTTCCGGCCAGCGATCGCTCGAGTTTGAGATAGTTTGAAAACTGTTTTATATAGGAGTCCCAGTTCATGTTGTTTCTCACGGAAAGCATGGAATACACGGAAGAATGCAGTCGAGGTTTCCGTGCCTTCCGTGTTTTCGGTGGCTTCCGTGTTTTCCGTGGCTTCCGTGTTTTCCGTGAGAACCTTCAAATTACTAATTTCGAACATGAAAAAGATCCAGATCATCAACGGTCCTAACCTCAACCTCCTTGGCAAGCGAGAGCCTTCTGTTTACGGACAAAAAGGCTTCGACGATTTTCTGCCTGAGCTTAAAAAAAGATTCGGCGATTGCGAGATCCAATATTACCAGTCGAATGTCGAAGGTGAGATCATCAATAAACTGCACGAGGTCGGGTTCTCTTTCGACGGTATCATTCTGAATGCCGGCGCCTACACACATACGTCTGTTGCCATTCACGATGCGATTGCGGCAATTAAAACTCCCGTTGTCGAAGTGCATATCTCCAATGTGTATGCGCGCGAAGAGTTTCGTCACAAGAGCCTGATTACGTCAAAATGTGCCGGCCTTATAACTGGCTTCGGCCTGGAGGGCTACGCGATGGCAATCGGTTTCCTGACTAAATGATCGTCACCTCATCATCTCGTCACCTCATCACCTCGTCACCTCGTCATCTCGTCACCTCGTCCCCTTAAGCAATGACATCATTTTATCCTGGACCATCGCGTGTTTATGATGCGATCCCCAACTACGTAAAAGCTGCTCACCGCAAAGGCATCCTGAGCATGAACCATCGCAGCGAAGAGTTCATGGATATCTGTGAGAAGACGGTAAACCTTCTCAAAGAAAAACTCTCGGTCCCAAAAGACTATAAAGTTTTTTTCCTCACCTCCGCTACCGAATGCTGGGAGGTGATAGCACAGTCAATTACAAAGAACAAAAGTCACCACATCTTCAGCGGCGCTTTCGGAGAAAAGTGGTTCGACTACTCACGCAAGCTTCGTCCCGAAGCCGAAGCACATCCCTTCAATCGCGAAACGACGATCGACCCCTCAAACTACGTCTTCAACAACGGGGATGTCATCTGTATAACGCAGAACGAAACGTCGAATGGTACACAGGTGAGCAACGATATCATTGCAAAGATCCATTCGAACAACCCCAATCATCTTATCGCTGTCGACGCGACTTCTTCAATGGCAGGAATTTTCCTTGATTTCTCCGTTGGCGACATTTGGTATGCTTCGGTGCAAAAATGTTTTGGATTACCGGCCGGCCTTTCCGTAATGATCTGTTCGCCACGTGCCATGAAGCGCGTGAAAGAGATCGCTGAATCAAATCATTACAACAGCGCAACGTTGCTCGACAGTATGATGGATAAATGGCAAACGCCATGCACTCCTAACGTTTTGGGAATTTATCTACTCATGCGTACGCTGAAGGATTCCGATCACATCACAAAAACTGAAGCCACTCTTAGAAGCAGGCATGAGTCGTGGTCGAAGCTCATCGAGAAGAGCGGATTCCTCGAACACCTCGTGAAGAACAGTGAAGTTCATTCATTCACTGTCCTCGCCATCAGGATCAAAGAAGGAACGGCCGACATGGCCGAGCTGAAAAGGAAGGCGAAGCAGGCCGGGTTTCTGCTTGGCGAAGGCTATGGCGATCTAAAAAAGGACACGTTCCGGATCGCCAACTTTCCTGCAATCCGCACCAGCGAAATCCGGAAATTGATGCGATTTATGCTCCGCTACGGCTAATTTTCGTATGTTCGGAATTATTCTGACCTTTAAGTACGTTTCTCAACCTTACAAATGAAGCTGCGGTCAAGTAAAGCCTTGAAGTTTTTTGCGATCCTGCTCTTCTCTTTCGAGATGATCGCACCGGCGCTCATTACGGATAATGAAGGTGCTGAGGCGTCGCGCCAGGAGACCAGGCTTTATTCTAACGAAGGTCATTTCACCAATCTTATCACTTCTCTTCTTTGCGAAGAGAACAATGGCGAAGAAGAAGAGCGCGAATCAAAAGATCATAAGAGCACAATTATTTTTTCAGACTTCGATTTCTTCGAAGCCTATGCACAGCTCGTTGCAACCGAGACTCGTAACACTTCATGGGTAGAGCCTCATGAGACCACGGCTTCACAGCCTCCGCTCTTCACCCTCTTTCACACATATCTGATCTGATCGACAGACCCGGAGCGCAACCTACGCTTCCAACTGTTCCCTTTTTCGCATAAGCGAAGAAGTCCCCCTTGATCTATTTATTCTGTTCACAGGTTATTGTAATTCTTTCCAATGAAAACTATTGAGATCCCCAAAGATGGCATTCAGGGTTTGAAAGAGAACTGGCGTGTCGATGCGTTGTCTGGTTTTCTTGTCTTCCTCCTGGCCCTCCCCCTCAGTTTAGGCATTGCTAAAGCCAGCGAGTTCCCAACGGCGATGGGCGTACTTACCGCAATGATAGGCGGTATCATAGTCGGGATTTTCCAGGGCGGGCGACTAACGATCAAGGGTCCTGCTGCCGGTTTGATCACGGTGTGTTCCGGCGCCGTGATCGGTCTCGGTGGAGGAGTGATCGGGTGGCATGCAGCATGTGGTGTTATTGTTGTTACAGCTATCATTCAATTCCTATTCGGCCTGTTCAAGTTCGGTTCGCTTAGTGATTTCTTTCCGCATTCTGCCGTTCATGGCATGCTTGCAGCTATAGGCGTGCTGATCTTTGCGAAGCAATTCCCGGTCCTGTTAGGCGTAGATCCCGCTCTTACGAAAGGATTAACTCCCATTCAACTCTATCTCAATATTCCGACGTTCGTTGCCAATGCAACGCCCGATATCGCACTGATCGGTATTATCGGTTTACTCGTGCTCTTCGGTTTGCCAGCGATGAAGATCGCAGCTATTAAAAAGATCCCGGCGCCAATGCTCGTGCTTGTGCTGGCGATACCGATCGCCATGGCAATGAACTTCAAGACCAGCTATCCGAACGCGCTGGTGAAGATCGGGAACTTCTGGCAGGACGTCACATTCAATGCCACGTTCGACCAGATCGGTTCATTCGTGTTCTGGAAGTTCGTATTCATGTTCCTCTTCGTGAACAGTCTCGAATCCTTATTGACAGTAAAAGCGATCGATGGCCTGGATCCGTGGAAACGCAAATCGGATTACAACACAGATCTTAAAGCCCTTGCATTGGGTAACGGTATCTCTGGATTCTTCGGTGGCTTGCCGATGATCTCCGAAGTAGCGCGTAGCTCCGCAAACGTCGGCTTCGGAGCGCGTACACGTTGGGCAAACGTATTTCATGGCACCTTCCTTTTGATCTCGATGCTCGCGCTGATCCCCGTGATCGAAATGATACCGAGCGCAGCCCTTGCAGCAATGCTCATCTCTGTTTCGTACCGACTCGCAAATCCCAAGGAATTCATTGGCGCTTATAAGATCGGCACGGAGCAACTCGTGATCTTCCTCACAACAATCATCGTTACCGTAGCCGAAGATCTTTTGCTTGGCGTTGCCGCAGGTATCCTCGTGAAATTCATCTTCCATATTGCTAACGGAGCTCCCATAGGCAGCCTGTTCACAGCAAAGTATACACTCACCGAGAACGGAGATACTTATGAAGTTCGCGTTAAAGACTCGGCCATCTTCTCGAATCTGCTCGCATATCAAAAAATGTGGAAGGGCTTGAAACCGGGCAAGCGGATCATCTTTGATTTCTCTGAAGCGCGCCTTGTGGATCACACTTTCCAGGAATCACTCCACCACTTCGAAGAAGATTATCATAACACTGGCGGGACGATAAAGGTCACCGGTCTCACAGCTCACAAGCCGTTCTCCGCTCATCCTTTAGCTGCAAAGAAGCTTGCTCCCGGGACAACAAGTGTTATGGCTCTCGAGCTCAACGAACGCCAGGTGGCTCTTCGTGGATTCGCCGAATCGAACGAGTATGCTTTTTATCCGCAGAAAGTTAGGAACGCATTGAAATATAAAGACTTCCCGGTACAGACCGGCGGAGCGAAGATCCTCTACGAAGAAAATGTTCTGAGCAGGTATACCGATCTCGCCAAAGTAGAAGTGGCAGACATGACGTTAACCGAGGGCGCGATGCAGGCGAAAACCGATACGCACATCACTGTTGCCCACGTTTCAGAGATTGATATGTCAATCCCCGACTTCGCTCTCGAACCTGAAGGTATGTGGTCGAAATTCTCCGAGCTTGTTGGTGGAAAGGATATCGACTTCGCTGATTATCCCGACTTCTCCAAAAAATATTACTTGCGTGGTCCGGATGAAGTTGTTGTTCGCAATTTCTTTTCGGAGAACCTTATCCGCTTCTTCGAAAGTCACAGCCAGATCCACGTTGAATGTCACAAAAACAGGCTGCTAATCTACATGAAGCGCGATCTGCTCGAAGTGGCTGAGATCGCTCTTCTCGAAAAATTCTCCGAAGAGCTTCTACAAGCCATTCATCAAAAACAAAAAACGGCGCAAGCTGTTTAAAAGGGAGCCCGGGTATCCGCGCCCGGCCCCTTTTTTTATCTTTAGCTTTTCTAAAAAACCGTTCATGAACCGACTGATCCCCACCATAGTGTTGGCATGCTTTTGTGCTGTTGCATTTGCGCAGGAAACAACACCGAAAAAAGAGATCCCCGAGCTTCGCCTCAATCTCAACGACGACGGAAGTCATTATATCAAAGCAACCTTCCTCAACCAGGTGTGGCTGCGGTTCAACGAAAGCAATCCAGGAACAACAACACTCGGCGATCCGAAAGATCAAACCTTCGACATCGGCCTACGCCGTACGCGCTTCCAGTTGTTTGGACAACTCACCGACCACGTCGGATTTTACTTTCAATTTGGTCAGAACAATTTCAATTACCTGGCCGGGCAGAACGCAACCAATTCGGGCAACAGAAAATTCCAGGTGTTCTTTCACGACGCCCTCGCTGAATACAGGATAAAAAAGAACAGCGATGTACTCTATCTCGGCGCCGGCCTCACGATCACCAATGGTCTAAGTCGTTTCAGTCAGCCGAGCATCAGCACTATTATGACACTCGATGTCCCGGTGTTCGCACAGGCAACCGTCGATCAGACAGATGAATTCTCGCGCAAGCTGAGTGTATACGCGCGCGGACAGATCGGTCGCCTCAACTATCGCATGTCAATTAGCGATCCATTTCCCGTTACATCCAATGGACTTCAACAGGCAACTATCGGCAGCAACGCCACCTTCGCGAACAATCGCCACAACAAACAATACCAGGGGTTTTTCATGTGGAATTTTTTCGATAAAGAACCCATGACAACGCCCTACATGGCAGGAACCTATCTCGGCAAGAAGAAAGTCCTCAATCTCGAAGCCGGGATCATCACCCAAAATGATGCAACGTGGACCGGCAGCACGATCAACCAGCAATACCACAATATGAAACTTTGGTCGGTGGCTGTCTTCTACGACACTCCATTGAACACGGAAAAAGGAACGGCATTTAATGCATACCTCGGGTATTTCGATACAGACTATGGGCCTAACTACCTCAGGTATAACGGCCTCATGAACCCGGCCAATGGAACTACCGTGGTAGACGCTCCTCCCAGCAGCTTCGGCAACGCCTACCCTATGTTCGGAACAGGCAGCGTACTCTACGCTCAGGCGGGTTATCTCATGCGCCAGGATCTCCTGGGTGAACACGGAACGTTAATGCCGTATGTTTCGATGCAGAATGCAAAGTACTTCAGGCTGAATAAACATATGACCTTATTCGACGTAGGCGTGAACTGGCTTATTAAGGGACATAATAGCAAGATCTCGTTGGATTATCAGCTGAGACCAACGTATACTCCAGTAGAGATTGACCTCATTCGGGACAGCGGGATGAAGACGCAAATAGTAGTGCAGTATCAGATACTGTTCTAACTTTGCGGGATGTTCGACATCAAAGAGATCTTTTCAGTTACACTGATCCTTTTCTCGGTAATCGATATTCTCGGTTCAATCCCCTTTATCATTATCATCAAGAAAAAGGAAGGGAGAATTCACGCTGAACAAGCTACCATCATTTCCGCCTTCTTGATGATTGGGTTTCTTTTTCTCGGTCAAAGCATCCTTAAGCTCTTCGGATTGGACGTGGCTTCGTTTGCCGTTGCCGGGGCAATAGTCATCTTTATTGTTGCGATGGAGATGATACTCGGTATTACGCTGATCAAGGACGATGGTGAAGGAAAAGGTTCGGGTTCTATTGTACCTCTTGCGTTCCCATTAATTGCGGGCGCCGGCACATTGACAACTATACTCTCGATCAGGGCTGTATACGCCGAGGTCAACGTTCTTGTTGGAATTGTTCTGAATCTCCTGATCGTATATGTTGTGTTGCGCTCTGCCAGTTGGCTCGAAAAGGTGTTAGGAAACACGGGTTTTGCCATCTTGCGAAGGGTCTTCGGTGTGATCCTGCTTGCGATAGCCGTTAAGATCTTTAAAGACAATGTTCATTTAGGATGATCAAGATATTCACTGACGGCGCTGCCCAAGGGAATCCCGGTCCCGGTGGCTATGGAACCATCATGAAATATGGTTCTCACGAAAAAGAGCTGAGCCAGGGATATCAGCTCACTACGAACAACCGCATGGAGCTCATGGCGGTGATCGCAGGTCTTGAGGCTATCAAGAAACAGGATATTCCCGTCACCATCTACTCTGATTCGAAGTACGTTGTTGAGGCCATTGAGAAAGGCTGGCTGTGGAATTGGGAAAAGAAGAACTTCAAGGACAAAGCAAACCAGGATCTTTGGAAGAGATACATTCCTCTGCATCGTCGCTTTAAGCCCAGGTTTGTGTGGATCAAAGGACATGCAGGTCATCCCGAGAACGAACGCTGCGACAGGCTGGCGGTTTTGGCAGCGAGTGGTTACGACCTGCTCGTTGATGAGGGGTATAAGCCGGTCGATTAACGCCATTGCCCCAAAGGGGCAATCTCCCTATCATTAAACGTCCTTGCCTCAAAGGGCAATCCCCCTATCATTAAACGTCATTGCCCCAAAGGGGCAGTCCTCCTATCATTAAACGTCACTGCCCCAAAGGGGCAGTCCCCCGTCGTTCAACGTCATTGCCCCAAAGGGGCAATCCCCCTATTTGGACTCTCTTTCAGTTAGTTCGATACCAAGCGATTTCAACTCATCGAGCACTGGTTCATAGATCTCTTTTGACGTAGGAATAACAACCCCTCTTTGTTTTATTTTTCCCTGCACCAACAGCTTTGCGGCAATACCTAACGGCAAACCCACTGTCTTAGCCATTGCTGTATCGATATTATTGGATCCTTTTGCCACCAGAGATGCCTCCAGGGCTTTTTCACTGAACATAGAACCCTGAACACTGAACCCAAACCGGTGCCACATCACAACCATGTCCTTATCCTCCGGCTTAAGCTTCCACTTTTTATTCAGGATATGTTCGAGTATCTGGGCAGGAGTTCCTTTTTGTAAACCAACCGGCTCGTTAGAGAACAGGCCGGACCATCTCAATCGCTTCAGGTCTTCATCGCTCGCATCGTTAATATCGCCGAACGAGTTCATGAAGCTTGCGTGCGTCATCGAAGAGACGTTCTCCATTTCATAAGTATCCTCACAACACCCCAATTGCACGAGAATATTCCAGGCACTGCAGAATCCTTTGTTGCGGAGAGTACCGCGGAGCATCGTCCTTACATCCTGGAGTCCATAAGTTTCCAGATACTTTAATGAATCGCGATTGGCATAACCCTCGTATTCACCATAGCCAGGAACGACAACAGGTGTTATTGTCTTAAATAATCTTTGGTAAGGGATGTATTTGTATTCTTTATTGTGAAGATATTTTGCTGTACTCTGACCGGCCATTACAACGTTGCGTGCATTCCATGTGAACTTATATCTCCATGGGTTATCGACATCGGTTTCCGGAGCGATCAATCCACCAGTGAAAGATTCGAAAGAAGTTATCTTTCCTCCCTCCGACCTGATCCTGTCCATCACCTGCATTGCGCTCATGTGATCGATACCTGGATCGAGGCCACATTCATTCAGAAAAAGTAATCCTTTTTTCTTAGCTTCTGCATCGAGCTTCTTCATTTCGTCGGACACATAGCTTGCTGTCAGCAGGTGTGTTCCTGTTTCGAGGCAGATCTTTGCTACGTTGACGTGCAGGTGTGCAGGGATCAAAGAGACAACGACCGACGCGTTTTTGATGGCCTCGCGGCTTGCCTCGGTTTTGTTAATGTCGAATTCAATCGCTTTACCGGACGTTCTTTCTCTAGCCGCCTGTAACGACACATCGCCAACCGTAACGTCGATACCATTTGCAGCGCCGAATCGAAGAAGGTATGAGATCAAAGCCGACGAAGAACGGCCGGCACCGAGGATTAATATTGAAGGCATATCTGTAAAAATACTATCTTTATTTTACCTATGATACGACCGTAGTGATGCCATGACTGGTCAGGAAAACCTGACCGATCGTATATCGTGTTTTAATTGAATATGAAGACGCCTTCCGTAGAGCATTTCAAAAGCATTGAAGACCTCGATTCCGAATCGAAATATCTCGTGCACAAAGCGAAAGATGCATCGATGCATTCATACGCGCCGTACTCAAAATTTCACGTGGGCGCCGCATTAATGCTGGAAGACGGAACCATCGTAACGGGCTCCAACCAGGAGAACGCTTCGTTTCCGTTGTGTATGTGTGCCGAAAGAGTCGCGTTATATACCGCCGCAAATTCACATCCTGATAAAAAGATCACCAAGCTCGCCGTAGTTGCTCACAAGAAAAACCATAAAGAATATACTTCAGCAACTTCATGCGGTGCTTGTGCACAGGTGATGCTTGAGTTCGAACATCGCCAGAAAAAAACATTCGAGGTCATTATGCTGGGACCCGACGATCAATGGTTGAAATGCAGTTCGGTGTCGGCGTTATTGCCGATGGGTTTTACAAAAGATAGTTTGGAGAAATAGTTTGTGACGAAGGACATAGACATTGCCGACCTGAAGCGTATCGCGGGAGTAGTTAAATCGAATCACGGTTACGATTTTCACAACTACGCCACATCATCATTCAAGCGCAGGATCCTTCGCGTGCTCGACATGAAAAAACTTTCCGTAGATACGTTGCTGCAAAAGATCGAGAGTCAACCGCAGTTCATGCAGGAGCTCCTCGGCGACCTCACTGTGAACGTCACGGAGATGTTTCGCGATCCCGGTTTCTGGGTCATCCTTCGAGACAAGATCATTCCTGCACTCGTAAAACCCGGTAAGACACTGAAGATCTGGCACGCCGGATGTTCGTCGGGCGAAGAAGTTTATTCGATGACGATCCTGCTTCACGAGATGCACATCACCAGCAACGTTGATATCCTCGCTACCGATCTCGATCCAAAAGTTTTGGAAAAAGCAAAGGCCGGAACGTTCCCCCTCAAGCACCTCGAGGTGAACGAAAAGAATTATTCAAAACTCAACACCGGCAATCCATTGAGCACCTGGTTCAAAGCAGTGAAGGGATCCGCCATTCTCGATCCGCGATTACTCAAGAATATAACATTCAAACAACACGATCTCGTCACTGGCGCTTTGCCTGTCGACATGTCGGACATCGACGACACATTCGACATTGTTTTATGCCGCAATGTGATGATCTACTTCAATCAAGCGTTACAGAACGACGTGCTCACAAAGATCCATCAGAGCCTCGAGTTGAACGGCTTCCTTTCGATCGGCCAGAAAGAGTCGCTCACCTGGTGCGATGTTGCTTCGAAGTTCGAGATGTTCAATACCGGGGAGAAGATCTATCGGAAGGTCCGCAATTAACTCGCAATTCGATGAGTCCTCTCACCACCAGGAAACGGATATTCAGCGTGATGGTCGAAGCCTTCCAGAATGCCGTCAAACACGGCGTAGGACAGGCTGCGATGCAGCTCCAAAATGACGGGGATTACTGTGTTATCACGACCCGGAATTTGATCCACGAGAGCGATCGCGAAAGCATCACAAAAAGGCTTAACGAAATTAATACCCTTACCGAAAATGAGCTTAAATCGGCGTATTTTGAGGGTTTAAGGCATCCGGCGGATGGGGAAAATTGCGGCCTCGGACTTATCTTCATGAGACGCAAATCCGCGTTTCCTCTAGAATTTAATTTCGCGGAAATGGATACATTGCGTACATATTTTTACTTGCGTATCACCCTGATAATTTTTTAATCATGCAGGTCTTACAACTGGCAGGCACCGAACAAACTCCCCAGGTGGTTTTGAACAAAGAGAAAGGCGTGTTCGAATTTTCCGGCCGGTCCCTTACCGATAAAGCCATCGAGTTTTATCGCCCCGTTATCCAATGGATGACAGAATATTCCGAGAACCCCAATTCACGAACAGAAGTAGTCTTCAAAATGGAGTACATGAACACCTCCTCCTCCAAAGCGCTGTTCGACCTCTTCGCCATCCTGCAGACCATCGAGGGCGCGAAAGTCGTTTGGTGTTTCCAGGACGAAGACGAAGACATGGAAGAAACAGGTGAAGAATTTTCATCGCTTGTTAAGATCCCGTTCGAGATGAGGGCTTACTGACAATAAACCAAGAACCCAGCACCAAGCACGCTCGATGAGTGAAGAAATACTAAAAGCTCTAACAACACTCTTCGCTATCATCACCAAACAGGATGGTGGAGTTACCGAAAACGAAAGAGAGTTCGTTATCAATTTCTTCCGTTCAGAACTCGACCAGGAATCCATCAAAGGCTATCTCGACCTCTACGACGAACAATCAGGTTACAAAACTCAAGGCACGGAAGACACTCAGAAAGTAAAGCTGACTTCCGTAAAAGACGCACAGCGAACACTCGCGATCTGCAAGAAGATCAACAGCAGCCTCACGCAAAAACAAAAAGTTGTCGTCCTCATCAAGCTCCTCGAACTCGTGGTGTCCGACAACCATCTGTCGCCGCAACGAATGACCATCATCAATACTGTTTCAACAGTATTCAATATCATCGCCGACGAATATAAACTCATCGAAACGTTTGTGGTTTCGGTAGTCGCCAGCGAGATGAACTTCAGCGACATCCTCGTTGTGGATTCCGGCGCTACCCGTTCCGCAGAAAAACAAAAGCACGCACACACGCACATCGAAGGCCATCTCATCTTCATGAGAGTGAGCAGCGTCGATATGTACTTCGCTAAATACCTCGGCACCGACGCCAATGTACTCAACGGCTTCGTAATGCAACCCAACCGCGTTTATCTCTTCTCTCACGGAAGCACCATCAAGACGCAGAATGGCGACGCATTATACTACAGCGACCTCGTAGCCGACTTCAACGAGGAGATCAAGACCACCAAGCTGTCGTTCAACGCCAACATCGAAGAGTTCAGGTTTCCCAACGGAGCCATCGGCCTTCGCGACGTGCATATCTCCGAAGGCCCAGGTAAGCTTATCGGCATCATGGGCGCCAGCGGTGCAGGCAAAACAACGTTATTAAATGTACTTGCCGGGCTCGAGAAACCAGGCAAAGGGTCGATCGTCATCAACGGCTTCGACATACACGAACAGAAAGACCAGATCCAGGGCGTTATCGGATACGTATCGCAGGACGACCTGCTCATCGAAGAGCTTACTGTTTATCAAAATCTTTACTACAACGCACGACTCTGCTTCGCCGACTTCACCGAAGAGCAGATCCATCAACGCGTAATGGGTGTGCTCGAGGATCTTGGTCTCGATCAAAGAAAAGATCTGAAAGTCGGCAACCCGCTCGAGAAAACAATCAGCGGTGGGCAACGCAAGCGACTCAATATCGCCCTCGAACTTATTCGCGAACCCGCTGTAATGTTCCTCGACGAACCTACGTCGGGCCTTTCTTCACGCGATTCAGAGAACGTTATCGACTTATTGAAAGAGCTTTCCTTGAAGGGCAAGCTCATATTTGTCGTTATACATCAGCCCTCCTCCGACATCTACAAGATGTTCGACAAGATGGTGATCATGGACACCGGTGGCTATCCTTCGTACTATGGTCATCCCGTTGAAGCCATTACGTATTTCAAAAAAGCAACGCTACAGGTCGACAGCAATCGAGGCCAGTGTGAGACCTGCGGTAACGTGAACCCGGAACAGATCTTCAACATCATGGAAGCGAAGGTTGTCGATGAATACGGGCAACCCACGAACAAACGGAAGATAAGCCCACAAGGATGGCACGAGATGTTCCGCGCACGCTTCAAAATGACAAAGGTGCAGGACCTCAAAGAGAAGCCGCCTCAAACATTGAATATCCCGGGTAAGGTCAAGCAAACGCTGATCTTCACCACACGCGATCTCCTTTCAAAACTGAGCAACAAGCAATACCTGCTGATCAACTTACTCGAAGCGCCATTGCTGGCGTTGATCCTTGCCTTCATTATCCGGTATCGAAGCGCACCGGGCGGCACCGGGTACAGCTTTAGGTTTAATGAGAACTTCCCGGCATATCTACTGATGTCGATCATCGTCGCGTTGTTCATGGGATTGACTGTGAGCGCTGAAGAGATCATACGCGACCGGAAGATCCTTCGGAGAGAATCGTTTTTGAACCTGAGCTGGAACAGTTATCTCGTTTCGAAGCTGATCATTCTTTTTTCATTGTCTGCAGTTCAGACACTGATGTTCACGATCATCGGCAATCTCCTTCTTGAAGTTAAAGGCATGATCTTTCCATTCTGGCTTGTATTGTTCACAACATCATGCTTCGCAAACGTATTGGGTCTAAATGTTTCATCTGCTTTCAGGAATGCAGTTACGGTTTATATTATGATCCCATTGTTGCTGATACCGCAGATGATCCTTAGCGGACTGCTCTTCAGTTTCGATAAGCTGAATAATCTTATCAGCACCAAAGGCAAAGTTCCGATCGTAGCCGATCTTATGGCATCTAGATGGGCGTACGAGGCAATGGCCGTGTATCAATTCAAGAACAACGCTTACGAAAGCGAATACTACGATTATCAAAAGGTTGAAGCGAACGCTGATTTCAAATCGGCATACCTCGCCGACGATCTCACGCGCAGAAACCACTTTATCCTGGAGAATTTCCAATCAAAAGACGACTCCACAAAAAAGAAAGTAGAGAAAGAATTGCAGGTAATTAAAAATGTTCTCGCCAACGAAGAGTTCCGCGACGGAATCGAGGACATCGATCTCGATAATTATAACCAGGATCTTGGTATAAGGCTCAGTACCTACTTCAATCAATACAAGAGACATTACCAGAAGGCCTTCAACGAGAGTGCGGGCACTGTCGAGAAGAAGAGGACCTTCGTAGAAAAGAGCGGTCGCGATGTAAATGAAGAGAAGAATGAGTTTTACAATCAAAGCCTTGCCGACCTCGTAACCAACGTTACCACCAAGAACCGCTTGCTGGAGTACAAGGGTCAGATCATTCAGCAGATCAACCCGATCTTTCAGTCTCCATCAACCTCCAACCCGCTGAATTACCGCACCGCATTTTTCTTTCCCGAGAAGAACCTCTTTGGGCAGCCTGTGAGCACGTTTGTTTTCGACCTGCTTGTGATCTGGTTCATGGCGGCCGTGGCCTATGTAGCCCTCTATTTCGAGGTGTTTAAAAAGCTGGTGGGCCTGTTCGGCAAGTTCCGGCCCTAACCGTCGCCCCCGCCCTTTTTTTGGTTAAAAGTGGTGTTTTCCTATTTTTGTAGACACCTTAATTCCAAGCCATGAAATATGTTTTAGCAGGGGTTTTCGCAGCTATTTTGATAGCGTGTGGCTCCGGAAAGAAGAGCGACGAAGCTGCCTTCCAGGCGAGTCTCGACTCCACAGATACCGCCGAGAATGCGATCGACGACGAGCTGATCGAAGGCATTTTGCAAGGTATCCCCAGTCCCATCGAAATCTCCGTGCTTTTGAAGCATTCCGGCCGCAAGTACGACCAGAGCCTGCTCAATTCACCCGACAATCTGCCCAAGTACAACAACAACTTTAAAATGGCCCTCAACCTGGGTGTTTACGGTGCCGATCTTGGCTACACCAACATCTACGAACAGAGCCAGGATGGCATCAAATACCTGCAGCCCATCGAACAGCTTGCAGAAGGTCTCAACATCGGCCAGTTCTTCGAGATCGAGACTATAGGCCGTTTGGCTGCCAACAGCAAGAACCTCGATTCACTGTTGCTCCTCACCACCAAAAATTTCAACGATATCAATGTTTATCTCAGCACTCAAAGCCGCTCGAATCTGAGTGTGCTTTTGCTGAGTGGCGGTTGGCTCGAAGCGTTGCACATCACCTGCCAGCTCTCTGCAAAAGATCCTAACAACAAAGTTCTGCAGGACACGATCGGAGAACAACAGATCATCCTGGAGCAGATAATCCTGCTTCTCAAGTTCTACGAATCGGATGAAAATATGGCATCCTTATTGAAGGACATGAACAACCTCCAGGCTGCATTCGAAAAAATCAAGATCACGACAACGTACAAAGCTCCTACATCAGAAGTTGTTAACGGTGTTGTGGTTGTGAAAGACAATTCAACAACAACTGTTGAGATCACGCCTGAAGATGTGGACAACATCAAAAACATTACAAAGGACATCCGGAATAAGATCATTAGCTAAAACACCTGACACCCATAAAATGAAAAAGATAGTTGTATTTGCTGCATTCGTTCTCATTGCAACTCTTACCTCATCCGATGTAATGGCGCAATGCGACTCGGAAGGATACAGCAACGCATGCATTCCCAAGCTGGCCAGCGGTTTCAATTTCCTGAAGAGCTACAAGATCGATTCTGAGGGCGGCGCAAAAGATAAGGTTGAGTTCAGTTATGTATTCACAAAGGGCACCCAGTACATGATCAACTTATGTGCTACCGGTACTGCTACCGATGGACTCGTTGTTAGCCTTTACGATGCGAAAAGAAATAAAGTAGCGACAAGCAAAGTGAATGGAGAGTTTGTATCTGCCATCGCTTATCCATGCAATGCTACAGGGATCTATTACATCCAATATACGTTCGACGGCCCCAGCGCAAAATGTGGGGGAAGTGCGTTGGGATTTAAGAGGTAATGCCAACTGTCATTGCCCCAAAGGGGTTGCGTAGCTGAGGATTCCCTGCGCGCTGCCTGGGGAATGACGTTTCAAAATCGATTTTACGAATTACGATTTACTACCGTAGCGCTTGCTTGCGCTGTTGGGAACACAACAAGGTCTGCTATCACTACGTGAGCAGGCCTTGTTAGCGTAAAGAGGATCAGGTCCGCGATATCATCAGCGACAAGAGGCGTTAATCCCTTATAAACATTCGAAGCGCGAGCCTCGTCGCCCTTGAAACGAACGAGCGAAAACTCCGTGTCTACCATGCCTGGATGAATGCCGGTAACTTTTATACCTGCTGCATTCAGATCGATTCGCATGCTTCTTGTGATCGCATCCACAGCAAACTTACTGGCTGAATAGACGTTACCACCCGGGTACACTTCCTTGCCGGCAATGGATCCAAGGTTGATAACGTGGCCGCTCTTGCGCTCCACCATACCTGGCAACACCGCCCTCGTTACATACAGAAGTCCTTTGACATTGATATCCATCATCGCATCCCAGTCGTCGATATTCCCGGACTGTATTGGGTCGAGTCCATGGGCGTTGCCTGCGTTGTTGATCAACACGTCTATTTTCTTTCCGCTCAATGCTTTCGAAACGGCATCGCGATCTCTTACATCAAAACAGAGGGTCTCGACTTTTGTTGGAAGCTCTTTGGCAAGTTTTTCAAGACGATCTTTGCGACGTCCGGTGATAATAAGATCAAAGTTGTTCTTTGCAAGAAGCCTCGCTGTTGCTTCACCGATACCCGATGTAGCGCCAGTTACGAGAACAATACGATTGCTCATTGGAAGATAAAATAGATTCCGATTGTGTTTGTCTTCAAGGTCTTTATTGGATCTTTGAATACGCTTGGATCGTCACCCAGCATGTTCACCAGTCCGTGACTGAAACGGAGCTCCGGGGAGAACTTGAAAAGAGGAAAATAGAAGTCGACTCCGATCCCTGCATCGGCGGTCATGTTCGTCTTTCTTACAGATAGGTTTGCAGTATTCGATTCCACGTCGTTCTTGCCCGACAATTCGAAGCCTGGCGTAAATCCTGCGATCATATACATGCGTACGTTACCACGACGAAGTGATTTGTATTTCAACATAAGCGGGAATTCCATCTGCGTTGTCTCGATCAACTGGCTTGCTTCGCGGCGATCGGTGTACTGATAGAACAGCTTCATATCGTAGAAGCCGGCCTTCGGCATGAGCCTCAGGTCGAGCACATCGAAAAGTCGCATGTTCACCAAAAAACCGAGAGAAAATCCAGGCGACATTGGCGCCATTACCGAGTGAACGGTATCGTAGTTCTGCGTTACGAACTGGTCGGAATACTTTACCTGGTAACCGGCACGGTGAAGTCCGATCACGAAACCGTAAGAGATAAATCGCTCGTCGTAACGGGGATTGTTTTCGCGGGCCCATTTATATTTCTGGGCGCTGGCGCTGAGTGTCATGCAGAGCATGAGAACCATCATGATCCCCATCCCGGCGATAACTACTTTGTTCCGGTATAAATGGAGCTGATGCCGAAAGTCAGTGGCTTGCATGCGGTGTCTTTATAACCTAAGCGATCCAGTATATCAACAAATTTTTTTCCTCTTGGAAATGCGTGTACCGACTCAGGCAGGTAATCGTAAGCTGATCTGTCTTTGGAGATCATTCTGCCGACGAGGGGAACAACAAATTTAAAATACAATCCATAGAACTGGCGGAATGGAAATTTCTCGGGTTTCGAGAATTCCAGGACCACAACTTTACCTCCGGGCTTTACTACCCTCAGCATTTCCGCTAGTCCTTTCTCCAGGTTCTCAAAATTACGAACTCCGAAGGCAACGATCACTGCATCGAATTTATTCTCTTCGAAGGGTAAATTCTCGGAATCGCCTCTTCGTAACTCGATCCTGTTCGAGAGACCCTTTTCTTCAATTTTCTTGCGACCAATGTCCATCATTCCCGCAGAGATATCGACGCCGATCACCTTCTCCGGATTAAGCGATTTTATGGCCTGGATAGCCAGGTCGCCGGTACCGGTAGCCACATCGAGGATCAGGTTGGGCTTGAGGGCCTTTAGCTCACGCATCGCCCTGCGCCGCCAATAAACGTCCACGCCCACGCTCAACAGGTGGTTTAGGAGATCGTAGCGCCAACTGATGCTGTCGAACATCCGCGCTACCTGGGCCTTCTTCGCTGCGTCGTCTTCTTTATAAGGAACAACTGTCATAAATGCTTTCACGCAAAGAGCGCAAAGTAATTTCACGCAAAGGTGCGCAAAGTTTTATTAATAGCTGAGATTAAAACTTCGCGAAACTTTGCGATGCACTGCCTTTGCGGACTTTGCGTGAAAAAAACGTTTTTAGTTACTAATTATTTTAAATTCTACGCGACGGTTGATCTCCCTTCCGCCCTCTTCGTCGTCGTTGCTGGCCAGCGGACGGGTATCTCCATAGCCTGCGGCCGACACCCTTTTTACATCGATACCTTTCGAGAGAAGGAATGTTTTCACGGCAGAAGCGCGAGCTAACGAAAGCTTCTTGTTGTATGCATCAGGTCCCCAGCTATCGGTATGTCCTGCGATCTCTACCTTCATGTTTGAGTTTTGCTTCAGCATGGTCTCAAGCTTGCCGAGCTCTTCGTAAGACTCTTGCTTGAACGTAGCTTTGTTGTAATCGAAGTAGATGTTGTGAAGCACCTGGGTAACTCCTGCAGCAGGCTTTCTTAACTCAACATTGCGAGTGGTCGGCGCGGCAATGCTAACAACTGTGTTCTGGAAGATGTAACCTTCCTTCTCGACCGACAGCCTATAGTCTTTCGCGTCTTCGGGTGCGATCGTGAAATCATATGAACCTGCGCCGGTGGTGGTCGAAGGAACGATCTTCCTGTCTTTTACCGATGTGAGACTCACCTTGGCATCGAGTGCCTGCTTGGATGCTGCGTCAATCACTTTTACAGAAAACTTGATGGGTTGCGGAGTATTCTTTACGACAGCAGGAGGTTCGGTGGTTGCCTTCTTCAATTCGATTGAACGCGCAACGTTATTGGCTTTATCGGAAGCTGCTGCCAGGTTAATGATCTCGGTCTGAGTAACGTATCCATCTTTTTCAACTACGAGCTTGTAGTCTTTCGCTTCTTCGGCTGTTATCGCGAAATCATACGAGCCGGCGCGTGTGCTTGTCATGTTAACAACCGTGTTATCTTTTACGGATGTCAGGCTCACTTTTGCATCCATGGCCTGCTTCGTTGAAGCGTCGAATACTTTTAGGGCAAGCTTAACAGGTATTGTTTCCTTCTTTGCCGCGTCCGGTGTGTCTACCCGGTAGATGTCGGCGTAGCCCCTGCCGTCTTCTCGAACCGAAGAGTAATAGCCACGCTTGCCATCCTTCGAGCCGACGAAGTAAATATCGTTGCCGGGAGTATTGATCGGGTAACCGAGGTTCTCGGGCTCGCTCCACTTGTTGTTTTTGGGATCCGTTAGAGTTGCTTTGAATATATCATACCCGCCCATGCCCTTGCGGCCCTTCGAGCTGAAGTATAATGTCTTTCCTTCGAAGTCGATGAACGGACCTTCTTCATCGAATGCAGTGTTGATCCCGGGACCAAGATTTCTCACGCGACTCCACTGGCCACGATTATCTTTGGTCGCGACATAGATGTCGATACCACCGAGGCCGTTGGGACGGTCGCTTGAGAAGTACAGCGTTGTTCCGTCGGTGCTCAACGATGCCGATGCTTCGGAATATGATGAGTTGACGCCTTCCATTGGTTCCGGGGGATTCCACGTTCCATCGGGCTTGCGTGTTGTTACGTAGATATCGCCACCGTTATCATCCTTGTAGATCAGCAGCGTATTACCATCGCGCGAGAGCGATGCCGTAGATTCGTGGTTTAATGTTGTTACTGGAGCGCCAATGTTCTTTGCGGGGGCCCATTTACCGCCCTCCTTGGTGGAGATAAAGATATCTTCCCAGGGTTTGTTATCGGAGAACACGTTCTCGTTCATGTTGCCTTCTCGGCGTCGTGTCGTGAACACGAGGACGGTCTCATCTCCATTCACCACGGGTGCATAGTCTTCGTATTCCGAGTTGATCTCTTTGCCCATGTTGATGATCGAATAGTTCATCGGGGCAGCAACGAATTCTTTACCGTTCTGACATTCGGCAACGCGACGGTCGGCTTCGTCAGCGGGTGTGGCGCCGCTGGGTATAGTTCCTTTTGCTTTGTTCTTGTAGTTGGTATAGAACTGGATCGCTTTGTCGAAATTCATGCCGTAGTGATAGCTGCGGCCTATCCAGTAATCGAGGTCATACTTGTAGTCAGGTTTCTGACGGCGTACACGAAGGAAGTATTTCACGGCGAGCTCCTGGCCGATCGTTTCGAGGAACAGGTGACCTGCTTCGAAGTTTGCTTCAATATTCGTTGTGTCAAACTCTGCGGCCTGAACCATTACATCCCTGATTTCCTCCAATGCAATAGAACCCGCATCAATCATCAGTTGTGCCTGTTCCATATACGCCTTCGATTGTTCCTTGTCCTGCTCCTGAGCGAGGACAGATTGGATAGAGAAAGCGAAACAAATAGTCGAAAAAATCAGTATTCGTCGGATACTGTGCATTCTCAAAAAAAGGTTATAACCAGTCCTTAGGGTTAGCTAGATTTGGGCAATTTAGGCATTTGAAGCCCGATTAATTGACCAAATTGCACACATAAGTTACACAAAAATTACATTACGTTTCCCGCAAATGATCATTAAAAAGGCCGAGTTTATAATCAGTAATACTAATCACGAGAAGGCTCCCGCAACTGGTTTACCGGAGTTTGCTTTCATTGGACGATCGAATGTCGGGAAATCATCGCTTATCAATATGCTGGTGAATCGACGGAATCTCGCTAAAACATCATCTACTCCCGGAAAGACTCAAACCATCAATCACTTCATCATCGACGACTCGTGGTACCTGGTGGATCTGCCCGGCTATGGCTACGCCAGCGTTGGTCGGTCTTCGCGACAATCGTGGCCTACGATGATCGAAAACTATATCAAGAACCGTGAGACGTTGCAAAACACTTTTGTGCTTATCGACTGCAGGTTGGAGCCCCAGGCGAACGACCTCGATTTCGTGAACTGGATCGGAAAGAAACAGTTGCCATTCAGCCTCGTGTTCACCAAGATCGACAAGCTTTCGAAAGCTGCCCTTGCCAAAAGCGCATCGACATGGGCACAGCGATTGAAGAAAACATGGGAGGAATTGCCGCCGATGTTCTTTACGTCTGCAGAGAAGAAAACAGGAAGAGACGAATTATTACAATACATAGAGGGCATTTTGAAAAAGTGATTTCTCACGGAATCCACGGAATACACAGAATTTTTTCTTCCGTGGTTTCCGTGATTTCCGTGAGAGATTGCATTAGTTTTGCGCCTCTGCAAGAATCACTATGAAGTTATCTGAGATCGCATCCGTATCTGGAAAGGGCGGGTTGTTCAAAGTCGTCACATCAACAAAGTCGGGACTTATTCTCGAGTCGCTGGATGAATCAAAAACAAAACTGGTTGCTTCCGGCAGCCAACGAATTTCGATACTTCACGAGATCTCGATCTATACAAATACGAAAGAGGGAACTGTATCGCTCGAGGAAGTTCTTCAAAAGATCCATAAGTCTTTTGGCAACGATCCTGGAGTCGATTCGGAATCCGATACTTCGGAGCTCAAAGCTTTTCTGAAGTCCGTCCTTCCCGAATACGATGAAGAGCGTGTTTACGTGTCCGATATCAAGAAGCTTGTGAAGTGGTATGGGATATTAACCAAGTATGCTCCTGAATTATTTGCTGGCGAGGCTGATGAAAAGAAGCCAACTGAATAGTTTTCCAATTTCTAATCTCTAGTTTCTAGTTTCTAGTTTCTAGTTGCTTCAATCACCATATTTGCGGACCCAACAAAGAACGGTGTTCGTTCGTGCAGCGATGTTGGTGTGATCTCTAAGATTCTTTTTTTGCCATCCGTTGCTACGCCTCCTGCCTGCTCGGCGACAAACGCCAGTGCGTTGCACTCATACATCAACCTCAACTTTCCTTTTGGGGCTTTCGCTGTCGCGGGATAGATGTAAATACCTCCTTTCAACAAATTCCTGTGAAAGTCGGCGACTAACGACCCGATATATCGCGCGGTGAGACTTTTCTTCTTACAGGTTTCGAGATATCGTGTAACACCTTCGCTGAATTGCAGCGCGAGTCCTTCGTTGATGGAATAAATTTTCCCATTGGTCGGCATCTTCATCTGTGGATGCGAAAGGAAGTATTCACCGAGGCCGGGATCGTATGTAAATCCATTTACTCCGAAGCCTGTCGTGTACACGAGCATCGTGGAAGAGCCATAGAGAACATAACCGGCAGCAACCTGCTTCGATCCTTTTTGGAGCAGGTCTTCGTCGTTTATCGCGCTGCCGACTTTCGACTTGCGCCGATAGATCGAAAATATAGTTCCGATAGAAACGTTCACGTCGATGTTCGAGGAGCCATCGAGTGGATCGATAGCGATAACATACTTCCCATAGTTGTTGAGGTCGACCACCGATTCGGTTTCTTCGGAGATGATGGCGCATGCTTCGCCACCTTTCGCGAGGGCCCTTGTAAATCGGATGTTCGCAAGCACATCGAGCTTTTGTTGCTGATCGCCCGTTGAATTTCCCGTGCCTTGCGTTCCTGCCAGGTCGATGAGTCCCGCTTTATTGACCTCGCGGTTCACAACCTTCGACGCAAGGGCGATGTCGCGAAGAAGTTGTGAGAGTTCGCCGCTGGCGTACTGGAATTGGTCCTGGTTATTTTTTATGAATCGGTCTAACGCGGTTCCTATTGGTTGGGCAATTCTGGAAGCTTCGATTTGTCTGGCCATAGGTGCTGGGTGCTTGGTGCTTGGTGCTTACATTTGCATTCAGACGCAAATATAAAGCGCAATCGTTTGAAGTAAATGGAAAACAAGGTTTTTAAGTTTGGAGGAGCTTCCCTACGCACGGCCGATGCCATTCGCAACGCGGCACGCATCGTGGAGCTTCACAAAGGCGATAAGCTGTTGATCGTTGCCTCAGCAATGGGCAAGACCACCAACGCTCTCGAAAAACTGCTGGAGCTTGCCACGACAAGCAAACCATTTGAGAAAGAATGGCAGCAGTTGAAAGAGTATCACACCGCTATCGCAAAAGAATTATTCCCGGCAGATCACGGCATTTTCAATTCGATCGAAGATCAGTTCGAAAAAATAAAGATCGGTCTTCAACTCACAGGCGACTTCGACATGGTGTACGACCAGGTGGTTTCATTGGGCGAAGTCATATCGACATTGATATTGGCAGCGTTTCTCTCGAACGATTTTCAAGTTGAATGGGTCGATGCGCGAAAATATATTCGCACCGACTCGACATTTCGTGAAGGCAAGGTTCAATGGACGGAAACAGAAAAGAACATTGCAGCGCTGAAATCGGTTATCGAAAAAAAGATCATTGTTACTCAAGGTTTCATCGGCAGCGATGCAAAAGGAAAGACCACAACATTGGGGCGCGACGGATCCGATTATTCCGCAGCTGTGTTTGCATCAGCTCTCAACGCAGAATCGGTAACGATCTGGAAAGATGTTCCTGGTGTAATGAACGGAGACCCGAAGCGCATCGAAGGTGCAATGGCGTTCGAAGAACTGCCGTTCAAGGAGGCTGCTGAAATGACATACTATGGCGCATCAGTCATACATCCAAAGACAATAAAGCCGTTGGCGAACAGAAGCATACCCCTTTACGTAAAGAACTTCGATAGTCCATTGATGCATGGTACGAAGATCCACGAATGCATTGTTCGCAATCTTCCGCCACTTATCGTATTCAAAGAGAATCAGTGCCTGATCTCGTGCAAAGTTACCGACTACACTTTCATTGAAGAACAACACCTCAGCGCGATCTTTCAGGCGCTGGCGAAGCTCGATGTGAAGATCAACCTGATGCAGAACTCGGCGATCTCTTTTTCTTTCTGTGTTGATTTCAGGGAGAGCAAGATCACAAACCTGATCAATGTATTGAGCTCTCAATTCGAAGTTTATTACAATACAGGCCTCACGCTGATCACCATAAAGAACTACGACAATAAAACATTTAGCGAGTACAAAAAGCGAGAGGGAATTGTGATGGAGCAGATATCGAGATCCACATTGCAACTACTCGTCAAATAAAAAAGCCCCCAACTACTAGGGGGCTTTCTAACCAAAAGGCGGATAAAAAAAGTGTGCTATGCAGTCATTTATACGGCACGAGTTTCATAAGTAACCACGGTTAAATTGCCCTTTTTCCAATGAAAAAAGTCCTTTTTGTATGTCTCGGAAATATCTGCCGGTCGCCCCTGGCGGAGGCCATTTTCTGGCATAAAGTCAAGTCGCGCGGCCTCACGGAAGTATACTATGCTGAATCCTGCGGAACGGCGAATTATCATATCGGCGACCAGCCCGATCATCGTACAATAAAGAACGCACTAAAGAATGGCGTGACGATCGACCACGTAGGCCGACAGTTATGCACCGAAGACTTCGAAAAATTCGATGAGATCTTCGTGATGGACCGGAGCAACTACAGCAATGCTCTCAGGATTGCCGGCATCCATAAAGGAAAATTGAAGATGATGCGATCGTTCGACCCGAACGGAAAAGATGACGAAGTACCGGACCCGTATTACGGAGAAGAGAAGGACTTCCAGGATGTGTTCGAGATATTAGAGAGAAGCATAGAGCAGTATCTGCTCCATGCTTCGAAAGATCGTTAGCGGATGTTGATACCAAATCCTACGCTTGCTGACTTATACTTAGCAAGTGTATAGTCGCCGTGGAACGCGAGTGGGCCGAACTTCAAACGAATACCGCCAGTTAAGCGAGGACCTGTAGACTTCACGCTGAGGCTAAAAGGATCTTTTTCACCGGCGTCATTCGAGTTGCCGTTGTCGTTAAGATCATAATTTCCTTTAACGTCAAGATTTGTTTTTGCCATGTTGTATCCAACAGCAGCATAAGGGGTAAGCACTGAAAGCTTTTTAGAAATGATAACCTGGATGGTTGTAGCCGAGCAACCGAACTCGCCCTTACCATCTGGACCGCCTTCCTCGATAGCTACTTTCGCAGTCATTTTTGTATAACCTACGAATCCAGAAAGATCGAAAGGCAATGCTTTGATTCCGGGGATCCATTGTTTGAAATCGTGCATAACACCGATACCCCAAAGACCGATACTACCTTCGTCGCTTCCGCTGCCGAATTTAGTTGTGGGCACAAACCTGAACTTAAGGTCGAAACCTTTAGGCAGACCGAAGCCAAGGTGAATAGTTGGCACCGGCAGAAGTCCGAAGTTGACACCGTTAGGAGCGTTGAATGTTGTGCCTGTCAGGTCGCTTTTCAAAGCGAGTTGAGCTTTCGATTCGTCTGTACCAAAGACAGTAGCGATGTTCCCCTTTCCATTCACGGGCGCAACACCATTGACGTCTCTAGTGAGTTCAAGGCTCGACATCTTTGAGTTGTCGACCTGGAAGAGCTTGTCAGATGATGGAATGAACACCGGGTTAGCGGAGATCGTGAGATCGAAACCAGCAATTTTATGAGGTTTTGCGGTATTGTACCATCCGTTGTTCATGCCATAACCGAAGGCTTTCATGGCCGGGGCTATATAGCCTGACGCAAGGTACTTGGCATCGGCCGCACTGCCTTTCAACAATTCGTTGAAATCCTGGGCGGCGACGGCGAAGGGCATAGCCATGATTAACAACAGTAGACGTTTCTTTTTCATAGTGAAGGGGTTACGAAGGATTTTATGCTCAAAATTAATGTAATTTTTTCATGGATAACTAAGGTCGCCAGACCGGGACTTTTTTTATTTTGCCCCCGCCTTCGGCAGACAAGGCCGCCATAAATCAATCAAATTGTTCCTGTACAATTTAGCTATTCATACACTCACCATCGGCGCGCATTTCGCTTCGTTATTCAATCAAAAGGCACGCGCATTAGTATCGGGGCGAAAAAATTTGTTGACCTCGGTTCAGTATACTCTCGCTTCGAATACATCTCCTTTGGTATGGATCCATTGCGCATCCCTCGGTGAGTTCGAACAGGGAAGACCAATCATAGAAAGACTAAGAAAGGAATTCACCGACTATAAAATTTTACTGACCTTTTTCTCTCCATCGGGTTACGAAGTGAGAAAAAACTATCCGGGGGCAGACTATGTATTTTACTTACCATTTGATACGCCTAATAATGCCCGCAAATGGGTAGAAGTAACCAGGCCATCGTTGGCGATTTTTGTGAAATATGAGTTCTGGTACAATTATTCCGAGGAATTACGTAAAGCGAATATTCCGTTGATCTCGGCATCGGCGATCTTCCGTGAAGACCAGGTATTCTTCAGGAACATTGGAAGCCCGATGCGAAGTGTGCTTCGTAACTTCAGTCATTTCTTTGTTCAAAATCAGACTTCGGCAAAACTGTTGCAATCGATCGGTATCAACAACGTTACCGTTGCCGGCGACACGCGCTTCGATCGTGTGTACGAGATCACAAGTTCAAAAGAAAGAATACTCGTTGCCGAACAATTCAAGGGCGACGAGAAAGTGATGGTTGCCGGAAGCTGCTGGGCTGAAGACATGGAGGTGCTTGCTGCCTTCATTACCGAAACACCGATCAAATTCATTATTGCTCCGCATGAGATCAGCGAGACATTCCTTAGCGAGATTGAAAGGTCGATCGTTGGTAAGACGGTACGTTTCTCGAAAGCAAGTAACGAAGCGGAACTCGAGAGTGCGAAAGTGCTTTTGATCGATAACGTGGGTATGCTTTCGAAGCTGTATCGTTATGGAGAGTTTGCATACGTGGGGGGCGCGTTCGGAAAGGGTCTGCACAACATCCTCGAGGCTGCATGCTATGGCATCCCGGTGTTCTTCGGAAACAAGAACTATCAGAAGTTTAACGAGGCCCGGGAACTCATTATGCTCGGCGGTGCCTTCGAAGTGAACGACTTTGCCGATCTTCGTGGTAAATACGAAATGGTGAACACACCTGAAAATTTTATGCTGGCCTGCGAAGTGACACGCAACTACGTGTTAAATAACCTGGGCGCTACAGATAAGGTGGTTCAATATTGCAGGACCGTATTGAATAAATGAAGGGTGTTGTCATTAAATCAACTGGCTCCTGGTACAATGTACTTGGCGACGATGGTCGTATATACACGACCCGAATTCGCGGGAAGATCAGGCTTGAGGATATTAAGGAGACCAACCCCGTTGCTGTCGGCGACTATGTTGAACTAACGATTACCGATCGTGGCGACGAGACCGTGATTACGGACATTCTTC
Organism: uncultured Ohtaekwangia sp.; assembly: GCA_964490505.1. GTDB lineage: Bacteria > Bacteroidota > Bacteroidia > Cytophagales > Cyclobacteriaceae > ELB16-189. The sequence goes on from CAZBCP010000014.1 coordinate 630,003, forward strand.
CCAGGAAAAATTACATTGCGCGAAAGGCCGTAAAGAAGTCAGGACAGTGGCATGTGATTGCTGCTAATATTGACCAGGCGTTGTTATTGGTATCGATCTCTTTTCCGAGGACATCGCTCGGTTTCATCGATCGCTTTACTGTTTCTGCCGAGGCATTCCGGATTCCCCAGGTGATCGTGTTCAATAAAAAAGATCTGTTGAGCGAAGAAGAGCTCGAATATGTAAACGACCTGATGGATCTGTACAGGAGCCTTGGCATTACGGTTCTGTTGACGTCGGCTTTACACGACGAGCAATCGGAACTAAAAAAGATCATAAGCAACAAGAAGACCCTCATTACGGGACATTCAGGTTCGGGGAAATCCACCCTTCTCAACAAACTTTCGGACGATATTCGTCAGAAGACTTCCGAAGTATCGGAGTTTACATCGAAGGGTACTCACACAACAACTTTTGCAGAGATGTTCAGGATCGATGACAACACGTATGTGATCGACACGCCAGGCATTAAGGAAATGGGTATGGTAGATATGAAGCCCGAAGAGGTGTCCGATTACTTTGTGGAGATGCGCGAACGAAGACTGGGTTGTAAGTTCGGTGCGCGATGTCTGCATGTGAACGAGCCGAACTGTGCGGTGAAGGCGGCGGTTGAAAAGGGAGAGATAGCGATACCCAGGTATGAAAGTTATTTGAGTATCATTTCGGGAGAGGATAATCGGAAATAGTTTCTGGTCTCTAGTTTTCTAGTTTTTCTAGTTAGGATGAATACAAATCCACTGGTTAGTGTTATTTGCGTTTCTTACAACCACGGGCGGTTTGTTCGGGAGGCCATTCAATCTGTCTTTGATCAATCTTATAAAAATATAGAGCTTATTGTTGTCGACGATGGCAGTTCCGACGATAGTGTGGAGGTGATCCGGTCGATGGATGTGAGGCTGATCGATCTGAAGAAGAACCGCGGTTATTGTTCGGCGTTCAACGAGGCATGGAAAGTTTGCAAGGGTGATTTTATTATAGACCTGGCGGCGGATGATGTGCTGCAACCGGATCGTGTGAAGATTGGTGCGGAGGAGTTTGCGAAGTATGACGAGAGCTATGGGGTACAGTTTGGGGATGTGTTGTATATGAATGAACGTTCATTCATCAAAAACCGACACTCAGATCGATTCCCAAATCCTCCTCAAGGCTTCATCTACACCGAGCTAATAAAAAAATATTTTATCTCCGCCGCTTCAATGATGAGCAGGCGCAGCGTGCTGACCATGCTCAACGGTTACGATGAAACACTTGCCTACGAAGACTTCGATTTCTGGATCCGGTCTTCGCGGCACTTCAAATATTTTTATACCCCGCAGGTCCTTGTTCACAAAAGAATCGTGAAAGGCTCGATGTCGGAGAACCAGTTCAAGAAAGAAAGTCCTCAGCAGATCTCTACTTATAAAGTCTGCGAAAAGATAAAGACATTGAACAGATCTCCCCAAGAAGACGAGGCGTTGAAACAAAGAGTTTGGTATGAGATCAGGCAATCGATCCTCCGATTCGATCTCTCGTTGGCCAGGAAGTACTATTCCCTAATACGGAATCCCTAGCTGCTTATAAATAAAGTGCATGAGCCATGCGGGACCGATAAGCAGGAACTGAAGGTCTTTGAAAAACGATGGCTTCTTCCCTTCGATCTTGTGTCCGTAGAACTGGCCGATCCAGGCTACTACGAAGATGATGATCGATACCAACCACACGGGCAGTCCTGCCGAAGAGATCAGCTGGATCAGGAGGATGCACGCCAAACCGAAAAGTGTCATTCCTATGGTAAGGCTGATCGAAAGCGGGATGTAATAAGCGATGACCAATATCAAGACAATGGTTGCCCAGTTGGCATAAGGATTTCCTTGTCCGAAGATTGCCTGAACCGGACCCGATGGTATCGAGGCAATGAGGCCTACGATGCTGAAGAAGATTGCGGGAACGCAGATCCAGTGGATCGCTTTGTTGGTCGAGTTTTGATGACTTTCACCGTACTCGGTAAAGAGGGCGTCGATCTTTCTCATAAAATCATAAATCGTAAATCGTACCTATAATTTACGCTTTTGTCCGCACTTTCGCCCAATCCTTCACCTGCCAATGTGCTTTGCCGAGCGTGAGTTGATTTCCCTTCACGTCGAAGATCTTGACTTCTGCCACGATCTCGGCTGCGTCGGCGTGAGCGAGAACGTCGTAAATATTCTTTTGCATCCATTCCGGTGTGAGCGAGAACTCACAAACCGCATCCATCTTCCCCTGGTATAGATAATCCATTTCGAGGCGACGGAGAATGAGCCTGTATTTTTTTGGATCAAGCTTCACGGCAAGCATAAACCCGCTCGTCATTTCCGTGAGCGTTGCCAATGCGCATGCATGAAGTCCCTTAACGTGATTGAGGTTCCTGCGTCGGTATGGGAGCAGTGTTTTTACGTCGTTGTCGCCGACATAAGCGACCCTGAATTTATGTGGCAGATTAAAAGGCACCATTCTTTCGAAAAAGAAGTTGAGCATCCACAGGTAAAAGGATGATCTTTTCGCTTTCTCGGTGATCTCAACGAGCGTCATTTCTCAAATGGCTTTTCTTATAACCGTAGCTAAAGTATATCGCCAACCCGATTGCCATCCAAACAAAGAACACAAGCCAGCTCTTCGCGGGTATTTCCACCATCAAATATAGGCAGAAGGTCATTCCTAGAACGGGTATCAACGACAGTTTCCGTGCGGTTGTCATAGCAACGATCAGGGTCGCGAGAATTATAAAGATCAGAAACAAAGGATCGCTGAGCGGCGATCGGACTGCACCGAAAATGCGATCGATATAAAAATACACGAACACTGCGAACAACGGCAGGCAGAACCATGCGCCATTGATATACGGCAGGCTAAAGCCCTTGTCGTTTGGATTTTTCTCGCGAGGGGGAAGATTGAGCACGCCGGCGCACACCAGTACGAATGCGAATAATGTACCGATACTAGTGAGATCGGTAACGATAGCGATATCAACAAACAAAGATGGAATTGCCACGACGAAACCAGTGACGATCGTAGCAAACGAAGGTGTATGAAATCTCGGATGAATGGTGGCGAATTTCTTTGGAAGAAGTCCATCGCGGCTCATGCTCATCCAGATACGCGGCTGCCCGATCGCAAATACGAGCAACACGCTGGTCGCAGCAATGACGGCGCTCACTGAAACAGCATAACCGATCTTCGGCATATCGATCTTCTCGAACACATACGCAAGCGGATCGGCAACGTGATTGAACTCCGAATAGTTTACCATGCCGGTGATCACGAGCGTGACCACGACATAGATCACCGTGCAGATCAGCAATGAATAGATCATGCCTTTCGGCAGATCGCGTTGTGGATTGGCACACTCCTCGGCTGTCGTGGAAATTGCATCGAAGCCGATGTACGCAAAGAAGATCGCTGAGACACCCGAGAGAACGCCGGGCAATCCGTTGGGAAAAAATGGCGTCCAGTTGTCGCTCGTGATATGAAACACGCCGATAGCAACGATCACAGCGAGCAATACGAGCTTCATGCCAACCATGAAGTTGGCGCTCTTCTTACTTTCCCTGATGCCTATGTAAGTAAGAATGGTGATCAGTATGATGATAACAAACGCAGGAATGTTGAGGATAACTTTCCAGCTTCCGATAGTGGGTGCTGTTGTCCATGCAAAACCTTCAGTGCTCTGACCTTGGGCCAGTGCGTGGTTATACACTGTTTCCGCAGTAAGTGAATCGGTCGCCAGCCATGCCGGGATATCCAAACCAAAACCTTCGATGACGTTGACGAAATAGCTGCTCCACGAGATCGCCACCACAACGTTGCCGATCGCATACTCCATAATGAGCGCCCATCCGATGATCCATGCAACGATCTCGCCGATGCTGACATAACTATAGGTATAGGCACTGCCGGCCACGGGAACACGGGCGGCAAATTCGGCATAACACAGCGCAGTAAACCCGCAGGTTATCGCGATGATGATGAAGAGAAAGACGACGCCCGGTCCGCCATTGTATGCGGCCTGTCCGATTGTGGAAAAAATACCCGCTCCAATTACCGCGGCGATGCCCATCGATGTGAGGTCGCTCACACGAAGAACTTTCCGTAGACCCTGGCCATGTGCATTTTCTGATTCAGCATTGTCCATCGCTGCGGCTACGGACTTCTTTCGGAATAAGGAGTTTGACATCCGGGTGGGTTTAGGGATAGTTACCGGCTCAAAATACTAAAAAATGAATTTGAATCAATTAACTTGGAAACACATAGGCACACAGCTCTCATGGCGGATTTAGCTGCGTGATTGACAATTTTCGGTCTATGTATGTGTTTAAAATGAGCCAGGCGCCTTTATTTTCACGGATCAATATTACCAACGACGAGATCAACGCATTGCCCCTTCATGCATTCGATGGCACTGTGAACGTTATCCAGGATACAGACGAGCTGGCACATGTGTTCCACGAGATCTCAAAGCACAACATCGTAGGTTTCGATACGGAAACCAAGCCTGTATTCGTAAAAGGTCAGCGACATAACGTGGCCTTAATGCAGATCGCATTACCCGATCGTGTGTTCCTGATCAGGATAAAGGTTACAGGTATAACTCCGGAAATCGTGACTTTCCTCGAAGATCCAAAGATCCTAAAAGCGGGGGTCGGAGTACGGGATGACATTAAGGCGTTGCAATTACTGAAACGATTTACAGCAGCGGGCTTCGTAGAGCTTGCAGACATGGCACGCAATGCCGGCCTGGAGGTAGAGAGCGTAAAAAAACTAACGGCCCTCCTATTGGGATTCCGTATCTCGAAAAGCGCACAGACCAGCAACTGGGAGGCCGACAAACTCGATTCGAAACAGATCAGCTATGCGGCAACCGACGCATGGGTGTGTTTGAATATATATCGGAAGCTTACGAGAGATCTATAAAGGTGCTGGTGCTAGGTGCTGGGTGCCGGGTTACCCGGTGCCGGTTGCGGCTGATGCTTTAAGGCATTGCGCGCAATGATAGTTGCTATTAAACATAACACTGCTCCAGCCAACATCGCCGCTCCCGGAAAGTAGAACGGGCGTGACTCGCCGGTGAAGTATGAGAACAAAAATGAATTCATCAGCAATGGCCCAATGATCGACGTGGCACTCGCCATACTCGTGAACCCTCCCTGCAACTCACCCTGCGCGTTCGGAGGAACTGCGCTAGCCATAATTCCTTGCAATGCGGGACCCGCAATACCACCGAGGCAATAGATCACAGTGAACACATAGATCATCCAGCCCTGTGCTGCGAACGCATAGCACAAAAGTCCAATGGCGTAAAGAGCCAGTCCAACATATACACTTCGGTTCTGCCCGAGTTTCGGGATGATGACACGGATCAAACCTCCCTGCACGATGGCGAACACAACACCAACAACGCCTAACGAGATACCGATCTCTTTCGGGCCCCAGCCAAATTTTTCCTTTCCAAAAAATCCCCAGTTACTCTGAACAGCGTGTGCTGCGAGATAAACGAACGTAAGCGAAATGAACAGTGATCCGATAACGGGCATGTTGAATAGCCGACCCAAAGTTCCAAACGGATTTGCTCTCGACCATTCGAACTCACGACGATTCTCCTGCTTTAGAGATTCAGGTAGAAAGAAAAATGCATAAACGAAGTTCAGCAATGTTAGACCTGCACAGAAATAGAATGGTGCACGGATCCCATATCCGCTAAGTAATCCTCCAATCAGCGGTCCGGCGATAAAGCCGAGTCCGAACGCGACGCCGATCAACCCAAAGTTCTGTGCACGATTCTCAGGGGTGCTGATGTCGGATATATAGGCACCTCCTGTTGTGAAACTTGCGCCAAGGATACCAGCAAAAAGTCGCGCACCCAAGAGCCACCAAATGGTCGGTGCAACGGCTGTCACCAGGTAGTCGACACCAAAACCGAAAAGGGACGCGAGCACAACTGGTCGCCGTCCAAATCGATCGCTAATGCCGCCGAAAATTGGCCCGCAGAAGAACTGCATGATCGCATAACCGCCTACAAGAAATCCTCCTGCGAAGGCAGCCTCGGAAGTCGAACCGTGCGTTATCTCTTCCAACAGGTCGGGCAACACGGGAATGATGATGCCCCAACCCATACTATCGATAAATAAGGTTATAAGGATCAGTACAATGGCTGGCTTGCGTTCCGACATAAAAGTTTGATTTTTAGGCTTGTCTGCTGGTCAGGCAGGGGCTCTAATCTAGATTTTTATTTCAGAAATACTGCAACCCTCTTCCGTTTTGGACAGTCTTATACCTATGAATTTTCCGAACATGAAAAAAATAGCTACCCTGTTGGTCGTATTGTTCACCGTAACGTTCGCCAGCGCACAGAGACAAGAGAAAAAATTCGATTCGTTCGATCGTATATCGTTCAGAATGGCCGGTAAGCTTTACCTGCGTCAGGGCTCGCCACAAAAAGTGGAAGTCGAGGGCGATCGCGACTTCATCAACAATGAGCTTGAGATGCGCCTCGATGGCGACCGGCTGATCATTGGTAAAGAAAACAATTGGGGATGGGGCTGGAATCACGAAGACGAAAAGATCACAGTTTATATCACCGTTCCGTACATTGAAGGTCTTTCGGTTTCCGGTTCGGGAGATATCATCGGTGAAAACAAGATCACTTCCCAACGACTGAATCTCGCTGTTAGCGGATCGGGTGCGCTTACCATTGAAGCCGACATTGCTGGAGATGTTGATGCCGACCTCAGCGGTTCGGGCAGGTTGGAGATGAAAGGAAAATGCAGGGACTTCGATAGCCACGTGAGTGGATCGGGTCGCATGGAACTGACTCTTGACATATCTGAACGGGCGATCTTCGGAGTCTCTGGTTCAGGAAAAGTTCGCGCAACGGGTTCGGCACGTGAAGCAAAGGCAATCATTAGCGGTTCGGGCCAGGTGCTTGCTGCGAATCTTGTTGTCGATAATTGCGATGTAAAGATCTCGGGATCGGGTGATGTTGAGATCAATGTCAATAAAGAGCTCGACGCGAATATCAGCGGAAGCGGGACTGTAACTTATAAGGGTAATCCCGCGCACGTCAATAGTCATTCGAGTGGATCGGGAAGCGTAAGGAAATTCTAAAATTTCTGGTTTCTAGTTCCTAGTCCCTGGTTCGAAGTCCAACTAGAAACTAGAAACTAGAGACTAGAAACTAGAAATAAAAACTCAGTCATGACTTCGCAAGCCCTCAACAATTAAAAACTGGGCAATAATATACGTTAGCATTATTAACACCCCGCCCATTTCTATTGCACCCTTAAATTTATTGATCGCCAGGATGGAGTCGGAAACCATGAACAACACCGCTCCGCTCAACGTCATCCAAAAGCTTCGTGAGTTTGTCCTTCCAAAACGAAAGATCGCATTCATAACCATCGCGATTATCGCTGTCGCATATACGATCACAGGAACCTGAAGCGGTCCGAGTACCGGGAACAGTATCACGACCAAACCTGTTCCTGCAAGTACAACCGGTATCGAGAACCTTATCTTCTGCGGAACCAGCAACTCATTATCTGTCGATTCCCACCGGTGCTGTCGATACGTGATGATATAGAACAGATGACCGATCAAAAAAGAGACGAGTCCTACCAAAAACCAGTTAGCATTTAGTCCAACCAGCATCAGGGCAACATCGCCGATCCAGCAGGCCATTAACGCGATCAGCAGGGGCTTCGAACGATAGATCGATTTGCCCGCCATGTAATACCCACCCAAAAAAGGGATGAGCAACGGCTTCGAAATGTCGGACAGTATTGCGATCCCGGAAACGTCGCCCACTATGTTTACGATGGCCGTAATCACAAAGGGGATGATAAATACATTTCTGCGTTCCTGTTTCATCCTTTTTGAAGGAGGGGTTTCACAAGCAAAGTAATAAAAGCTATCCCAGCAAGTACACTACAGCTGACGAACGGCAAAAAGAAATTGGTTTCCATACTATAAATCCATCCCGATGCGAAAGCTCCAACACCAATGCCAAGCTCCATAAAAATATACAGCGATGCCAACGCCCTCCCCTTATGTCGCTGCTCGCTTAGGTCGGTAGCCCATGCAAGCAACGTGGGCGATACACTTCCCTGCCCGAATCCATACAGGCAAACACCGGCGATCAACAAAGCCTGCGTCTCCGACACGGCGATCATTAATGTAGAGATCATGATCACGAGACACGAAAACACCATCACTGGTGCACGTCCATATTTATCCGAGGCCTTTCCGGCGACCAATCGGATAGCGAGCGATGTGAGAGTGAAGCAAGTGAACAACAATTCCTTTTTATGAATACCGACGTGCTCTCCCATGTCGGCGATAAGCGTAAGAATGGCACCATATGCATACATCGCCAATCCCATGATCACGCAGGGAAGAATAACCCGTGGCTCGAACAGGTCTTCGCGATTGATCTTCAACATCGACAAGTGAAAATCTTTTTTGGCAACTAATGTCTCCTTCATTCCTATGACGATCGCTGCTGCGGTAAATCCGCAAACCGACGATAAGTAAAACATTGTGTTGATCCCATACTCTCTCGATATTATCCCGCCCACGGCAGGACCCATAGCCATGCCGATCGATCCGATCATTCCCAACAATCCCATCGCCTCGCCCCGTCTATCGGCGGGAATAATATCCGACACGTAAGCCGATTGGCCGGTTGGCGTGAAGCCCGTTGAAAATCCATGAACAGTCCGTAGTAAAAAAAATCCGAACACGGAAGTTAGCACCGGGTACATCAAACTACAGACCATGCATACCGTGCCGCCGAAAATAATAACCGGCTTACGCCCGATGTTGTCGGCTAGTTTTCCACTAAAGGGTCGCGAGATAAGGGCCGTGAGTGTAAACAATGAGATGATTAATCCCCGGTGTTCGCCGCCACCCAGCGTTGTGAGGTAAGCGGGCAACTCCGGTATCAGCATATTGAAGCCCGCAAAGAACAACAACGAGCTCAAGCACAACAACCAGAACTGAAATGTATATCGGGACTGAACTGCCGCCGAATACTGATCACCGTCCACTGTTTACTGTTTAGATGCCTCCTCTTGTGCTCCCAAAAGAAATGCCTTAATGAAATCGTCGAGGTCGCCGTCGAGAACATTCTGTGCATCGGTACGTTCTACGCCGGTGCGCGCATCTTTCACAAGCTTATAGGGATGTAGCACATAGTTACGTATCTGTGAACCGAAATCGATCTTCATCTTACCGGCTTCGATCTTGTCGCGCGCTGCATTGCGCTTCTCCATTTCGAGTTGATACAGCTTCGACTTCAACATCTGCATAGCCTTCTCGCGGTTGGCATGCTGCGATCGTTCCACCTGGCACACAATAACGATCCCTGTAGGTTTGTGAGTGAGCTGAACTTTCGTTTCAACTTTGTTCACGTTCTGGCCACCGGCACCACCCGATCGTGACGTCTGCATTTCGATATCGGCGGGATTGATCTCGATATTGATGGTGTCGTCTACAACTGGATACACGAATGCCGACGCAAATGATGTATGACGACGGCCGTTTGAATCGTACGGAGAGATACGGACGAGCCGATGTACACCGATCTCGCTTTTCAATTTGCCATAGGCAAAAGGACCATCGATCTCGAGCGTGGCGGATTTGATACCTGCAACTTCACCCGGTTGGTAATCGACCTGTGTTACTTTGTAACCGCTCTTTTCTCCCCACATGATGTACATGCGGTTGAGCATGTCGGCCCAGTCCTGGCTTTCGGTGCCACCTGCGCCGGGGTTTATTTCTATCATCGCGCTCAGCTGATCTTCTTCGTGGCTGAGCATCTTTTTGAATTCTAATTCCTCGACTGCAGTCGAAGTTTTGTTGTACTCGGCATCGAGCTCATCTTCGCTGGCGTCGCCGGCTTCATGAAATTCGTTGAGCACCTCCAGGTCTTCGACGAGCTTATTCACCCGTTCGTAGGCGTCGGTCCACACCTTCTTGGCGCGGATGTCTTTAAGGATTGCTTCGGCTTGCTTGGGATTGTTCCAGAAATCGTTTTGATGAGAGATGCGTTCCTGGTCTTCGATCTCTACTCTTTTGCGATCGTAGTCAAAGATACCTCCTTAGGGCGGAGGCGCGGACCTTTAGATCTTTTAATTGTTCTGAAGTCATAATGGGCGCAAAGATAAAAAAAGTTGTGGGTTGTGGGTTGTGCGCGTTACCTGTAAAGAGGGGAATCGTAATTAATAAACTTCAACCTCTTGAAACCATTTAATTTTACTTGTGACCGCGAGGTTGCCAGTACAAAAATAGTTGAGATCACTCCTCCCCCGGCAGCGTAGGCAAGTCCTTTTACGGCCTGGGGATTTTTGTCGCCGTAAGGTTCTTTCAAAGCGAAATGAAGTGCCATAAGTCCGGCGCTGCCGAGAAGGGTGCTCTTCACGTAGTTCATCGCTCCTTTGTTCCTGAACTTAAGCTTGGCGATATCCCTGAACTTGACGGTATCTTTTTGAAGCGTAATGAATTCGAACTCGCGTATAGATAAGATCGCGGCGTTGTAAGCCTGCTTGTCGCCTTTTAAGACGAAACGGATCTCGTCCCCAAGATTATAACGGCTTATGATGCGGCCCTTTTTGAGGACCACCATCTGTTGTGCGCTCGCAAAACAAGTCGAAAAGAAAAACAAAAAAAATAAAACAGATCTCGTCATCACATCTTCACGACCCAATTGAATGGATCGGGAGCTTGTCCCCTTCTTATCGATTCAAGTTCTTTCAACATACTGGTAGAAAACTGCCGAATGCCAGCCGGGGGAAGCATATAGTCTTTTCCTTCGTAGCCAATAGATTCGATCGGTGCAATGGTAACGGCAGTTCCAACACCGAACGCATCGGCAACGCGTCCCTGCGACAGGCGTTCGACCAGTTCGTCGACACTGATCTTTCTTTCTTCTACCTTCATCCCACGTTTACGAGCAAGCGCGAGCACACTGTCTCTCGTAATACCGGCAAGAATGCTGTCACTCAATGCAGGTGTTACCAGGACATCGTCGATCACAAACATCACGTTCATCGTACCCGACTCCTCGATGTATTTATGTTCAACTCCATCGGTCCAGATCAGCTGATGATATCCTTGCTCCAATGCAAGCTTTGTTGGGTATATGGCGCCACCGTAGTTACCGCCTGCCTTCGCATAGCCCGTACCGCCTGCAACAGCCCTCGTGAACTTTGTCTCAATTTTTACACGAACAGGGTTCGAATAGTATTTACCAACCGGTGATGCAATGATCATGAACAACCAGTTGAGCGAAGCACGAATGCCGATGTATTCGTCGTTAGAGAACAAGAATGGTCTTATGTAAAGCGAGCTTCCATCCTGCTTGGGTATCCAATTGCGGTCGATGTTGATCAGCGCACGCATACCGTCCATATAGATTTCTTCCGGTACTGGAGGCATGCCCATCCTTTCACCGGAAATGTTGAGTCGCTTCAAGTTTGCCAGGGGACGAAACACGAGAGCGGCGTCCGTCTTACCGTCGCTGTAAGCTTTGAGGCCCTCGAATATCGATTGGCCATAATGAATTGCAGGGCTTGCAGGGCTAATCGGCAAATTCGCATAGGGAACCACACGAAGGTCGGTCCACTCGCCATTTTTATATTCGGCAATGAACATGTGGTCCGTAACTTCCCTTCCGAAAGGAAGATCATTGAAGTCGATCTCGCTTATTCGCGACACGGCACGCTTCTGAACAGAAATGTTTGATGTGGCTACCATAGAATGGAATTAATGTGGAAATTTAATAAAAACATTTCACGCAGAGAGCGATAAGCAAAATACACGCAAGACTTTGCGACGTATTCCCTCCGCGGCCTTTGCGTGAAAACAAGCAAAATGACGCAGCAATTGATAAACGATTTTCGTAGGGATGGCTATATCCTCCTGAAAAGCTTTTTTAGCAAAAAAGAAGTAGAAAAGATGTATTCCACCGCCATTGCCGACGATGTGATGCGGAAGAATGCTCTCGACCTCAACGATCAAACAGGCAAAAAGACCCGGCTCTCGCTGTGGTTCACTCCTGGCAACGACGTGTTCGGCTACATGACCCGAAGTCGTCGAATGATCGAGGCAATTACGCCGCTGCTCGATAGCGACAGTCCCGTTTGTCACTTCCACTCAAAGCTCATGCAGAAAGAACCCCGCGTTGGTGGCGCATGGGAATGGCACCAGGATTATGGCTATTGGTACAAGAACCAGTTTATGTTCCCCGATCAGCTCATCAGCGTAATGATCGCTTTAACGCCTGCCAATAAACAGAACGGCTGCCTCCAGGTTATCAAGGGCTCACACAAGCTCGGTCGCGTTAACCATGGCTTTGCTGGCGAACAGGTTGGTGCCGATATGGTCTTTGTGAACAATGCATTGAAGACAATGCCATTGATCTATTGCGAGCTCGAACCAGGCGATGCGCTGATCTTTCATAGCAACTTGCTGCATCGTTCGGAGGCAAATCTTTCGGAACATCCCCGCTGGTCCATCATCTCATGTTATAGCTCTCAATCAAATCTTGCGTATAATGAAACATCGACGTCGTGGAAGACGCCGGTGGACGTGGTTCCAGATGAGGCACTGCTCGAATGGAAGACTGACACGCTCGCTAATGCAGATTTCTTGAAAAAAGAGAACGACCCAGCGCTTAAGTGAGGTGCGAGGTGCTGGGTGCCGATAAATTTGAAAGATGAAGATTTACACTAAAACTGGAGATAAAGGGACGACCGCTTTATTCGGTGGTAAGAGGGTTTCAAAAGCAGACTTACGTGTCGATGCTTATGGAACTATAGACGAATTAAATGCCCATTTAGGATTATTATTCGAAGAGGACGGTGTTCTTCAAATACAGGACAAGTTGTTTACACTCGGGGCCATGCTTGCAACCGAGCCAGGAAACACAAAAGTTAAGATACCTCATCTGAGCGAAGAAGACATCACCGTTTTAGAAAAAGGTATCGATAAGATGGAAGAAGGTCTCGAACCAATGAAGCACTTCATCCTACCGGGCGGACATCCAACAGTTTCTTATTGTCATATCGCACGAACGGTGTGCAGGCGTGCCGAAAGACTTGCGGTGGCATTAGATGCAATAGAACCGATCGATCCATTGATCATCAAGTACCTCAACCGGCTTTCTGATTACCTGTTCGTATTGAGCAGGCACCTTTCAAAAAAATTGAATGCTAAAGAAACGCCCTGGATTCCGAAGATCTGACTCGTCACCTCATCATCTCGTCACCTCATCAGTGAGCTTCGGTGGGAATTCCCCTGTTCACATTTTCGTTCACACGATCCCATTCCACCAAGCCGTCCCGCAGGCGAATGATGCGATGTGCATAGTGCGCGATATCGTCTTCGTGTGTTACCATGATGATGGTGTTCCCTTTGTCATGAAGATCCTGGAAGAGGTTCATGATCTCGTATGATGTTTTAGAGTCGAGGTTACCAGTTGGTTCGTCGGCCAATATGATCGATGGATTGTTTACGAGGGCTCTTGCAATAGCAACGCGCTGGCGCTGACCACCCGACAATTCGTTTGGTTTGTGATGTGATCGCTCGCCAAGGTTTACGCTTTCGAGTGCCGCCATGGCCATTTCCAAACGTTCGTCGCGGCTGTAGCCGGCATAGATCAGCGGAAGCGCGACGTTCTCCAATGCCGAGGCACGGGGAAGCAGGTTGAAGGTCTGGAACACGAAGCCGATCTCCTTATTACGGACTACCGCCAATTCATTTTCGGTCATCTCGCTCACCAGGTGGCCGTTGAGCATGTAAGTGCCGGAGCTGGGCGTATCGAGGCAACCCACGATGTTCATCAGGGTCGATTTTCCCGAACCGGAAGGTCCCATGAAGGCCACATATTCGCCCTTATTGATGGAAATTGTAACGTCCTGGAGGGCTCTAACGATGTTGTCGCCCATTTTGTATTCCCTGGCGATATGCTGCGTTTCGATGATCTTCATGGTGCTATGATGGGGAAAGTTAATATTTAGTTTAAGACGCGAAATCCAGCCAAAAGTTACGAAAGGAACTCCAAAGTGGCGGCAATGACGCCCTCATCCCGCAGGATCCTGGTATGACCAAGCCCTTTCGTGAGGTGGATCCTCGCCGCCGGATACACCTTCTGGAGCTCCGTGGCGTTCTCAGGAGCAACTTCCGGGTCATTATCGTCTTGAATAAGTAGCAGGTCGAGAGGTGCTTTGACCTGCCTAACTAAATGGAGTGACGAGATCTCCTCGAAGGAGAACCCATAGGTGTCGATCAGGTGCTTTCTGAAAGCGAGGCCGGCAGCGGGCGACGCATTCAGTGCACGCCGGAAATTCAGGATCACCTGTTCGGCGATCGTCGGGCTCGAAATATTGATCAGTTTCTTCACAGGAAGTCCATGTACTATCGCATATAGGGCAGCCACACCGCCGAACGAGTGCGCGATAATGGCATAGATCTCTCCTTCGACCTTCAGGACCTCCTTCATCGTGTCGGCAAACTGCACGGGGTTCGTTTGCTTGCCTTCCGACTTGCCGTGGGCTGGACCATCGAATGCAACACACTGAAATCCATGCGCGAGCAATGAAGGGATGATCCCACGGAACTGGCCAGCGCGACCAGCCCATCCGTGAACGAGCATTACTTTGCGACCGGTTGATCCCCAACGGTAACATTGAATGCGTTTGCCGTCAACGATTACATGAAATCCCGTCGAAGCTTTTAAGATCTCTTTCTCTTTTTCAGGAGTCTGGTATTTGAATGGTGTGTAAAAAAGATGAATGAAGTATCGGTGTGCGAGCGACGGTGCAACCGCTTCGAGCTTCGGAAACAGCCACGGAATAAGTCGAAGCAGAAATGGAACTTTATTCTTTTTCATTGCCTATTGTTCACGCAAAGGTCGCTAAGGAAGTGCATCGCAAAGGCCTTGCGTTGTATTCCCTTTGCGTTCTTTGCGTGAAAAAATTATTCTTTTTCAAATTCGTATTCCGAAAGAGTGTAGTTGAAGGTGGTCAGGTCGTAAACACGCTCCGACGCTTCGAGGTTCGGAAACAGCCACGGAATAAGTCGAAGCAGAAATGGAACTTTATTCTTTTTCATCGCTAATGGTTCACGCAAAGGTCGCTAAGGAAGTGCATCGCAAAGGCTTTGCGTTGAATTCCCATTGCGTTCTTTGCGTGAAAAAAATTATTCTTTTTCAAACTCGTATTCCGAAGTGTGTAGTTGAACGTCGTCAGGTCGTAAACACGCTCCGACACCTCGAGGTTCGGAAACAGCCAGTGAATAAGTCGAAGCAGAAATGGAACTTTATTCTTTTTCATTGCCTATTGTTCACGCAAAGGTCGTTAAGGAAGTGCATCGCAAAGGCTTTGCGTTGAATTCCCTTTGCGTTCTTTGCGTGAAAAAATTATTCTTTTTCAAATTCGTATTCCGAAAGAGTGTAATTGAACGTCGTCAGGTCGTAAACACGCTCCGAAAATTTTACGTGATCTTGTTTATCAACGAGCACGACCGTAGAACAGCGGGAACCGTAGCCCGATGTTTTTATGAACATCGACGACAAAGCCCGTTCGCGTTCCAAACCGATGCCTGTGTCGGGAAGCTTGTCGGTGGCGACTTCGTCGTCGTACAAAAATTCCATAAGCTCTTCAGCTGTTATATCCGATTTCCCGAGGATCGGTACGAGCTTCTTCTTCCCTTTAACAACCTTGGGCCATGGCGTATCGAGCAAATGATTGCTCAACCCATAAAGACCATTGGTAAGCTTCGTAATGCCGTCTTTATAATTCGATAAATACCAAAGGTCGTTCACGTCACCCATGATAAGATTGAAGCCGTTGTATTGAGCAGGCTCTATACTTTTTAAATATTCTTCGGGGGCTTCGTTGTTCTCAAGGTATTTTGAAACCAGGAATCCCCGCGAGGGCGCATCTGCCCTGATATTTTTTGGATCCCTGTAGTTGGTGAGCATGCTGATCTTTCCCGACTTGTTCATCCCCATCCACGTGCCGCCAGCCTGGAGATCTCTTCCACCGAGAACATTCGGATGGTCGGGCCAATAATTTGCCGCAGCAGTTTTCCTGTTGTAGAACTCATCGCGGTTCGCCGCCACAACGAGCTTATATACCGGATGATAATTAATGGCTACGAATATCAAACACATATCACATCGTCCACATGGTAATAAAGAAAAGACTGGCCCGATAAACCTGCAGTGTCACGTAGAAAAAGAACAATAATAACGCCGCTTTTGTCAACGATCGGAAAATAGTTTGTTTATAAGTGTTCCTTTCAAAGAAAAACAACAGCACAACCGATGTGACTATTAACGGGTACTTGATAACGGAGTCGAGGTCGGCGTCGGGTACTATTCCGAGGCTATGCCCAAGTGTTACGAGCCACGGGAGCAGCATAAACATATATATTGTGGCGATGCTCATAAACTCCAGCGAAACAACAAGGTGATCGAAGAAGTAAACCTTCTTGCCGAAGTTCACCAGCGCCAGTGGTATTGAAAAATACAAGACAATCAACACGAGCCACATCTTGGCCATGTTGGTCGACTGGTCTTCATAAGCTGCCGTAAATGCCTTCTCGGAGACCTTCTCGGATTTGATCTTCTTTTCCACCATGCTCTTCGCAATACTTGAATGAGGCATGTTATTAAGCTGGCTATAAAGAGTTGAGTTGAGTGCATCGCCCATGGCGAACATGAAATAGATCAAGTTCACGATGAAGAACATCGACATGGGCTTAATGAAGGGAACGCGGCGACCGTTGATGTACTGGTAGCTCATGGCGCCAGGTTTCACGATCATCAGCTTTAGCGTGCGAAGGAATTTCGAATCGAGAAATGTTATCGCATTAAGGACATCGCCAAAGAAATGCCGGATCGTATGCTCGCCGGGAATGAATGCCTTCTCACCGCAGTCCGAACAGTAAGCTCCCTCGAGTTTTGCCCCGCAGGTGCGGCAAACGCCTGGTTCTTCAGGGATAGGTGTAGATAGATCGGGTTTCGTCATTCTTCTTCGAAGAGCTCGAGCTGCGACGGCAGCAGTTGGAAAGATTTGCGATGCAGAGGTGTAATTCCCAACTTCTTTATTCCGTCCCGATGCTCCTCTGTGGGATAACCGACGTTGGTTTCCCAACTATAACCTGGATATTCCGCTGCCATACGTTCCATCAGCTCGTCGCGATAGATCTTCGCGAGCACCGAAGCAGCTGCGATAGAAAAATATCTTCCGTCGCCCTTAATAATACATTCGAAAGGGATGTCGCCATAAGGCTTGAAGCGGTTGCCGTCGATCAATAGCAGTTGTGGTGTCATCGAAAGTTTTTCGATGGCGAGATGCATGGCCTTGAATGATGCTTGAAGAATATTGATCTCATCGATCTCGTTGTTGCTCACTTCGGCAACGGCCCATGCAAGGGCGTTCGTAGTAATTACCTCACGTAAACTTAATCGCTCTTCTTTGCTGAGCTGCTTGGAGTCGTTGAGGAGCTTGTGCCTGAATTTCTTTGGCAGGATGACTGCTGCTGCCACTACCGGCCCGGCGAGGCAACCGCGGCCTACTTCGTCGCAGCCTGCCTCCACAAGATCTTTCGTAAAAGCCGAACGTAAGCGTACCATTGGCCGAAAGATAATAAGCAAGCTCTCACGGAAAGCACGGAAGACACGGAAGATTTTAAATAGGTTTTTCAGTGATTTCCGTGTATTCCGTGAGAAATGATTGTTCCGTGAGAAATGAATAGTTTTGTCTAATGACCCCTGATCAAAAAAATCCCTGGACCACTTTATCGGTCCGCGAAATCTATCAGAACCGCTGGATCAAGGTCGATGAACACCAGGTGCTCAATCCCGCCGGAGGCACGGGCATCTACGGGACGGTTCATTTCAAAAATAAAGCGATCGGCATCGTGCCCCTGGACGAAGAAGGCAACACCTGGCTTGTGGGCCAATGGCGATACGCGTTAAATGCGTGGAGTTGGGAAATTCCCGAAGGTGGCGGCCCACTCGAAGCAGACGCACTCGACTCCGCCAAAAGAGAACTTAAAGAAGAGACGGGCCTCTCGGCCGCTCAATGGAAATTAATAGTACGCACACACCTCTCGAACTCCGTGTCGGACGAAGAAGGATTGATCTTCCTTGCGGAAGGATTAACCCAGGGAAATAGCGAGCTTGAAGACACCGAAGCCGACATGAAGACGTGGAAACTTCCCGTTCGTGAGGCATTGCAAATGGTGATCGACGGAAAGATCACCGACAGTCTCACCGTTATGGGACTGCTGGCTGTGGCTCGCTTAAAAAATATATGACCCCTAAACCAGTTCGTCAATCACAGACGACCATTACAGAACTGATGATCCCGGCTTACGCCAACTTTGGCGGAAAGATCCACGGTGGTATTATCCTTTCATTGATGGACAAAGTCGCCTATGCCTGTGCGAGTAAGCACGCGGGCACCTATTGTGTAACCGTTACTGTCGATCGCGTTGAGTTTCTGCAACCGGTTGAAGTTGGAGAGCTCGTTTCATTACATGCGTCTGTGAATTATGTTGGGCGTTCTTCGATGATCGTCGGCATCCGTGTGGAGGCATTGAATGTAAAAACTTCTGTTGTGAAGCACACAAATTCAAGTTATTTTACGATGGTTGCGAAGGGCGATGATGATAAGCCCACCGAAGTTGCCCCACTGTTGTTGCAGAGCGAAGAAGACGTGAGGCGTTTCATCGAGTGCATGCGAATGAAAGAGATCCGCACGAAGGTGAAAGAGGAAATGAACGATGCGAAGTCGAGCATCGAGGTGGCGAATGCAGCAGAGATACTGAAGAACGAACGGTGTGTGATTGATTTGGGATTGTGATTTAAGATTTGTGATTTGTGATTCGTGATTTGTGATTTGTGATTTGTGATTTAAGATTTAGATATGAAAAGACTGTTTACCGTTTTTGCATTCCTTATTTGTTCATCTGCATTTTGTCAATATCCAATCTTAACACAGCGCGACCAGGCCGTAGTGATCGATGAGCTTCTCAACGATCGGCTTTACAATCTCCTTCCACAACTCATGAAACGCGAGGGCTTCGACATGTGGGTTGTGATCTCGCGCGAATACAATGAAGACCCCGTCATAGAGACACTGCTGCCTGCTACATGGATGGCGGCCCGTCGTACTACCATGCTGATCGTTTACGATCCAGGTAATGGAAAGGAATTTGAATACCTCGCAGTGGCGCGTTATGATGTGGGTAAAGTTTTTAAGCGCGCCTGGAATCCCGATGAAAATTCGGACCAGTGGGCACAGCTCGGCAAGATAATCTCGGACCGTAAGCCCAAAAAGATCGGCGTGAACAAAGCCCCGCATTGGGGACATTCCGACGGACTCACCTCGAACGACTACGATAATCTGATGAGAGTCCTCCCTGCCGAACTTCAGAAAAATGTAACGTCGGCAGAGAAACTTTCGGTTGCATGGCTAGAAACCAGATCAGAAAAAGAGATGCAGATCTATCCACAGATCTGCAAGATCGCACACGACATCATTGCCGAAGGGTTCTCGGAAAAAGTTGTGAAACCAGGCGTAACAACTACAGAAGATGTGGTGTGGTGGTATCGCGAAAAGATCAAGGAAATGAAACTCGACACGTGGTTCCATACATCGGTATCGATACAGCGCAACGAACCCGAAGCCATTACTTCCAAAAGACCACAGCCGCTGGTAATTCAGCCGGGTGATTTTCTCCACGTCGACTTTGGTATTACTTATTTGAGGTTGAATACCGATACGCAAGAGCACGCTTATGTTTTGAAACCCGGAGAGACCGATACCCCAGCATATCTCAAAGAAGCATTCAAGAAAGGCAACAGGCTGCAAGACATTCTTACCAACAACTATAAAGAAGGAAGAACCGGTAACGAGATCTTAAAAGCTTCGCGCGACCAGGCGATCGCCGAAGGCATCACTCCTTCTATCTACACGCACCCGATCGGTTATCATGGCCACGCTGCCGGAACCACGATCGGCATGTGGGATATGCAGGGAGGCGTTCCCGATACCGGCGATTATCCTATGCACCTGAACACAGCTTATTCGATCGAGCTGAATTGCACCGTAAACATCCCTGAATGGAAGAAAGACGTCCGCATCATGCTCGAAGAAGACGGATATTTCGATTCGAAAGGGTTCCGCTACATCGACGGAAGACAGGAAGAGATCTTTCTTATTCCTCGTCCTAAATTGAAGAAGTAGTTCTTTATTCCAGGATTCCGCTGCGCATTGATCGGAGCCTGTCTTCCATCGGCCAAGGCGGGATGACATTAAGACTGAACGTATCGCTTCCGGAACTCTTCTGCATACTTCTCTCCTATCGGAATGGAAGTGGCACCGATGAACACCTGCGACTTCTGGAACGATTTGATCTTGTGAAGCGGCACGATGAACGAATTATGTATTCTCACAAACTCATCAGACGGCAGCTTCGCCTCAACGGCCTTCAGGTTCATCCTCGTAAGGATCGGGTGTTGTAGTTTCTCGACGAAGATCTTCACGTAGTCTTTCAATCCTTCCACATACAGGATCTCATCGTAAAACAACTTGATCTCCTTGTATTCTGCATGTACAAAGAAGAATCCACGCTCTTTGGGTGAAGATGCGGTCTTCAACTTGAAGAGATCATAAGCCTTGTTAGATGCTTTCAGGAATCGATCAAATGGAATTGGTTTCACTAAATAGTCGATCACGTTCAATTCGAAGCCTTCAAGTGCATATTGCTCGTAAGCTGTTGTGAAGATCACCATCGGTGCAACCTTCAGGGTACGAAGGAACTGTGTGCCTGTAAGCACGGGCATCTGGATGTCGAGGAAAAGGAGATCGATCGACTCTTGTTGTATCACCACCAAAGCCTCCATCGGCGATGAGAATGTTCCCTTCAGCTCCAGGAAGGGTATCTTTGCAATGTCGTCGGTGATCAACTGTAATGCAAATGGCTCGTCGTCGACCGCGATGCAGGTCATCTTCTTTTCACTCATAATAACAGCTCCATTTCTAATTTGAAGACACGGTTGCTCTCCGACACATTAAATAAGTGGCGGTTTGGATAGTGTAGTTGCAGTCTTCGGATAACATTAGATACACCAATGCCATGATCTTCGCCGGTGGTTTGAGATCGCGTTGCATTCTCGGTTTTAAATATCAGTCTGTTGTCGACAACTTCTAACGAAATACGGGAAAGGTGGCCGTGTTCGAAGTCGCCATGCTTGAAAAAATTCTCAACCAATGGGACGAACAACAACGGTGTGATCATTTTACCGACCAGGTCTCCCTTCACGACAAACTCCACGAGCTGCTCATTCACCAATCGCATTTTCTGGAGTGAAATGAGGTCGCCCAGGTTCTCAACTTCTTTCTGTAACGATACCTTCTCGTCGTTGGTCTGGTAAAGAATATATCGAAGAAGTTGCGAAAGTTTCACGACTGCCTCTTCGGCTTTTTCAGATCTCGATCTGATAAGCCAACGGATGTTGTTTAGAGTGTTGAAAAGAAAATGAGGGCTCACCTGCAGTTTCAGGATCGCCAGCTCGGAGGCGACCTTCTGTAACGTTCTCTCCTGCTCGAGCTCACGTGCCTTATTCCACTCATTCCAAAATGCGATGCTCGAGCTTACACTGGCGATCATGATCGTAACCAGGAAACTTGTGATCAACGGTCCACCGAAAAACATCGGACGACGGGGCGGTCTCGGTCCACGATCGGGCCTGAATTCATTCGGCGGATGATCGTACATCATGTGCATCCAATCTGTTACAAAGCTTATGACAATAATGGCCGTTACCAGGGCGAGAAGGAACGGAACGATGCCGTGTTTCTTTAGAGTAACCGGCGTTAAATAATACAGGTTGAGATAAAAAAATCCTACCAGTATGAAGTTACGCAGCAGCATTGGCCACAACACTTCTGATCGCAGGACGTTATTGAATCCGCCCGGCGAGAGCAGCATGGGTGCAATAAAAAATATCGCCCAACCGATGAGATGGATCGGTAATTTTATTTTTGGAACGGTGTGCAAAGTGTTTCTCACTGAATTCACGGAAATCACGGAAGCGCGAAAGACATCCTCCTGTGCTTTCCGTGAGAGCCATTAAAGTTACGTCATTACCAAGGTTTTAGATGGGGATATATTTTTAAGTGTAGATGGAATCCACTAAAATGCCGACCTCTGCCTATCTTTCTGTGATCATGAAACTCCTAAGGTTGATACATACCGGTTACGGACTGCTCGTATTCAGCGTGGTGTTCCTGCTCATGTTTCCATTATTGATGCTACCTATCGTGTTTCCACGCGCGTTTCATCTCGTGGGGATCATTAACAGGTGGTGGGCGAAATTGATCTTCATCTTTAGCTTCCTCCCATTCAGGGTCGAGGTTCGTGGCAATCTTCGAAAAGACCGCCAGTATATTTTCAGTCCCAACCATTTCTCATATCTCGATATTCCGACCATGGGTCTTAATCCCGTGAACACTTTGTTCGTCGGGAAGAACGATATGGAGAAGATCCCCTTGTTCGGGTTCATGTACCGGAAGCTTCACATAACGGTCGACCGTTCGAAGCTGAAGAGCCGTTTCGAAACGATGGTAAAAACACTGCAGGCGCTCGACGAAGGCAAGAGTCTCGTGATCTATCCCGAGGGTGGTATTATCTCGACCTCTCCGCCGAATATGGCATCGTTCAAAGACGGTGCGTTCAGGGCTGCGATCGAAAAACAAATCCCGATTGTGCCAGTCACTATTCCCCACAATTGGATAATTTTGCCCGATGGCGAGTTCCTCGTTCATTGGGGCGTGATAACGGTTATCTTTCATGAACCAATTGAAACAAAAGGCCTGACCCTCGAGGATATTCCAGCCATCAAACAACAGGTAAGGAACATAATAGCCACGGAGCTCCTCAAGCAAAATAGTCCAGCCATGATAATGGCATGATTGCATGAACATCGACAAACAGACATTGAACAAGCTCGCACATCTCTCGCGGCTCGAGATCAACGAGAAGGACGAGCAGAAGATGCTTACCGATCTCAGTGCTATCGTCACATTCGTTGAGAAGCTGAACGAGGTCGATACCGACGGCGTTGAGCCGCTCACAACGATGTCGCAGGAAATCAATGCCCTTCGCGAAGACGAACCGGGTGGACACCTCACGCATGACGAAGTATTGAAGAATGCTCCTGCCAAAGACAAAGATTTCTTCAGGGTACCGAAAGTAATCGAATAACAGCCAATGACCCTTCGATTTTGGCAAGGCTGGCCTCGCGACAACCGGATAATTTTTCAGCTGCTCTTCTTCATGTTTGCTATCTCCATAGGCATCATGTGGGTCGCTTATTTCGTGGAGCCATCGCCCGCCATCGAGCTGCAAACGATCAACGAGGCCGAACTCAAGGAAATACCTGTTGATCAGTTCAACAAGGGCCCGTTCGACCTTACCATACGAGGAAACAATTACGTGATACTGCAACGCCAGCTCGGAAGCTTGCTGTCGACAAGCGAGGTAGTTGCTTACAGTTATTTGTTTGCAATGGCTGTGTTCGTGATCGGGATGCTCTCGGTTATTTCAACGCTCGGAAGATTCTATTACCTGGTGGGCATGGGCATATTCATTTTGTTTGTGACCAGCCTCAGCCCTGAATTGGTTGGTGTGTTTGGTAACTACGGCAAAACCTTTACTGCCGTTATCATGGCATTGTATGGACTGGCGAGTTTCTGGCTGTTCTATTTCTCGACAACAGCATCGTTCGCGATCCGCGTGACGGTATTTACTATTATTACTGCGTTGCTCTGGGCCCTGATCTATTTTGCGAGCGCGACAGAAAAACCGTTTCTTTTTATTGCAACTTATTCGGCAGAGGCCGGTCTGATCGCATGCGGTTTATTTATCGTAACTGTTTCCCATGAGATCATTGCGAGCTTTGTTACGATAGCCACGCAAAGCCCGAAGCAGAGAAAAAGTCTTAATCATTTCCTGATCATCACTTTGATCTACATCATCAATCTCGCGTTGGCCTATTCCGTGCGGTTTGGTTTTCTCCACTGGGATCTTATTACGATCGATCTCTTTTTATTGCTGACGATCTCCGCGGTCCTTGGCGTGTGGGGAATACGTCAAAGGCAAAAAGTTTTCGAAGGAGTAATCGATGCCGAGCCGTATGGCGTGTTCGCATTTTTATTGATGGGAACATTTGCCTTCACAACCATCGCGATGTTCCTTTTCAACGCCAACGACACAGCCCTGTCGGCGATAAGCGATGTGATCATCTTCACGCATATCGGCTTTGGAGTGATCTTCCTCACGTATGTGTTCTCGAACTTCGCCGGTATGCTTGCGCAGAATATGCAGGTATACAAAGTGCTGTATTCACCCAACAGCATGCCCTTCTTCACGGCAAGGTTCGCCGGCTTGATCGCCACGCTGGCGCTCGTGTTCTATAACGCATGGCAGGTTCCTGCGCATAATGCCGTAAGCGGATTCTACAATGAGCTTGGCGATCTATACATGAAGATCGACAACACTGCGATCGCCCAGGCATACTATGATGAGTCTCGGACTTTTGGATTTCGTGGACACCACGCCAACTACGCGATGGCCAACATTGCTTCGTCGGTTTTCGACAATACCCAGGAGCAGGCATTCTATGCGGCAGCGAGTGGATCGCGTCCAACGCAAATGTCCTATTTGAACTGGGCTCAGACCTATCAGAGCGCCGGCAACAATATCCAGGCAATACTAACTCTTACCGAGGGGTTAAAGAAACTGGATGATCACGATGCGATCGACAACACATTAGGTCTACTGTACGCAGGTGCCGGCCTCCCCGACTCTGCTACGAAATATCTTTCGCGCACAAAGTCACCTGCCAATTCGTTAGGTCTTGCTGCCCTCGAACGTCTCCCTGTTGCCGATACAACCTTAAAGAGCAGCAATGATCCTATCATGACGGCCAACCTGCTGGCGTTCGACAATACGATCAGGCGAAAAACAAAAATTTCTTTCCAGCTACCCGCCGATACGGTGCTTACACTGGCGCAAGCCGCCGGTATCAGCAACTTTCTCATCAACACACGCAACGACGAAGACACGACGTTTGTAAGAAAAGTAATATCACTCGCACGCAAGCCTTCGAACGATGGATTCAAGGAAGCGCTGCTGCTTGCTTCTGCTATAGCGTTGTACAATTCCGGCGAGACAAAAGAAGCGTTCACCACACTAGAAGAAGTAACGGTGGGCAGTGAACACCAGGGAAAATATAATAACATGCTCACAATGTGGGCGCTCGAAAACGACGAGCAACAGAGAGCACTCGACTATGCCGATTATGCGGTAACGCAAAACTATGCCCCTGCCCGGCTTACCAATGCGGTGGCGCTCACCGAATCAAGAAAGATCGATGAGGCGATCGTTGAATGGGACAGTCTCCGAAACGGCAGCGACACCACTACCCGGGCTTTGGCAAACAACATGTACCAGGCGTTATCAATACCTCCGCACCTGATGACCACCCTGAACGACCAGGCCCTACATGCCTACACGCGCTATCGGCTGACCGTTGCCGATAGCATGGCCATATTCTCGCTGGTCGATGGCCTCTCCAACGACGACATCAAAGCTAAGATCCTGCTCGACCTTGCGCAGAAGTGCTACGATATCGACAAGCCTTCGGCGACGATAAAAGTATTGAGCCGAATTGAGGGTTTGGAACTGACCGATCAATCATTCGCCCAGAAAATGGTGGCCCTCGAATTACTTGCGCGTGTGAAGATGCCTGGTACTCGTGAGCTGATCATCAAGTCACAAAAAGACGAGCCTATCGACTTTAAGGGAAAAGACAAGAAGTATGAGATCTACTTCAATGCCCTGGTCGCCGAAGCAGCTGGCGACTCAACCAATGCAACCAAATATTATTGGTGGCTTGGCCACGCGAATCCCTATTTCGAAGACGGACAGATCGCTGCCGCCAATTACTTCAGGAATAAAGGACAAACAGCGTACGACATGCTTGCCGAAGCCCGGCTTCATCATCCGTCCTCGATCAAGATAAAGAAAGCGTATGCATTGGAAGCCGCCAGACAGGGACTTGAAACTTACGCAATCGGAAGTCTCCAGGAACTTAAGACTCTGATCAGTGCGAAGGACTACGCTGATCTAACAAATGAGGTCAATAACATTATCAGCAGCAGAGAATCCCGCCCTTAAGTCGCGGTACTACACTGTATTTATCTTCAGTAAGACAGAACGCAATGTCTTCATCGATACCTAGCCTGTTCAAACGTTTAATATGTGAGGCGTTCTTGAGAAATTCCACCTTATCACCTTTCGCGAGCTTGTAGAGATGTTGCGCGATCATCGCAGAGTCATCATCGGTGGCAACAATGCCTCTCAGTCTTTCAACGACCGCACCGGCGAATAATGTGTCTTCGAGATTTACCCTTCCTTTCCAGCCGGCGCACACGATGAGGATGTTGTTTGGTCCACCGGTAATGAATTTCACAACTGCGCCAAGATTGAGGAATGCACCGATCACTACCTCTCTTGCTTTGAGCGATTTGTGAATTGCCTGTGTTCCGTTGGTTGTGGTAAATGCTATTTTCTTTCCGCGGATCTCGTCCATGTATTCGAATGGAGAGTTCCCCTTGTCGAAGCCTTCTACTTTTTCCCCGTTGCGCTCGCCGGATGTAATGAATCCGCTTTTACCCATCGCCCTGCAGTCTTCGAGCTCCGCAAATGGCTTGATGCAATCAACGCCATGTGCAAAGGCTGTTACCATACAAGATGTGGCGCGGAGAATATCTACGACAACAACTGTCTTGTCGGAAACTTCGTGCAAATGCATTAGCTCCGGGCTAAGGCAAACTTCGATCGACTTCATTTAATCAAAGGGAGTTTACTCACCTCGGCTTTCAGGTTCTTACCACGTACTTCGATGAAGATCTCGGAGCCGGGTACAGAATTATTTGCTTCCACATAACCCAAGCCAATGCCGATGCCCAGTACGGGCGACATGGTGCCCGACGTCACTTTCCCGATCGCACTGCCCTCGGCATCGCGAATGATGTAATCGTGGCGTGGAATTCCTTTATCGACCATCTTAAAACCCACGAGCTTCTTAGTAACGCCTTTTTCCTTTTGGGCCTTGATGGCATTCGAGTTCGTAAAGTCTTTCGTGAATTTAGTGATCCAGCCGAGCCCTGCTTCGAGCGGCGATGTCTTATCGTCGATGTCGTTACCGTAAAGGCAGAAGCCCATCTCGAGACGGAGTGTGTCGCGGGCACCCAGGCCGATCGGCTTTATGCCTGCATCCTTGCCTGCTTCGAAGATCGCATTCCAAACTTTTTCAGCGTGTGATTTGTGAACATAGATCTCGAAACCACCTGCGCCGGTGTAACCCGTGTTGCTCATGATAACATCCGCAACACCGGCGAACTCACCTTGAGCAAAATGATAGTATGGTATCGATGAAAGATCTCTTTTAGTCAGCTTTTGAAGCACACCGGTCGCTTTCGGACCTTGCACTGCAAACAGGCAGATGTCGTCGGAGATGTTTTTCATAACAGCTCCTTTTGTATTGAACTTCGCGATCCAGTTCCAATCCTTCTCTATGTTGGAAGCATTAACGACCAGCATGTAGTCGTTGTCCTTTAACTTATATACCAACAGGTCGTCCACAATACCGCCCTGGTCGTTTGGCAGGCATGAGTACTGTGCTTGTCCATCGATAAGCTTGCTGGCGTCGTTGGAGGTAACACGTTGAATGAGGTCGAGTGCATTGGGTCCTTCTATTTTGAATTCACCCATGTGCGATACATCGAACACGCCAACGGCATTGCGAACGGTCATGTGCTCTTCGATGTCGGAACTGTAACGCACTGGCATGTTGTAGCCTGCGAATGATACCATCTTACCTCCAAGCTTTTCGTGGAGATCGTTAAGAGGAATTTTCTTTACATCCATTATCTATGCTTTATCTTTTTAAATGCTCTTTAGCGTTTTCCCGTGTGCGTTTCCATCGACGGTGACTCCACAACCAAAACTCCGGCTTCTCCTTAATATGCTCCTCCAACATTTTGGTTACGACCTCAGTAAGCTCCCCTTTGGGAAATGAATTCGGCGACCCGGTGACATCGACGTACCGACCCGTGTAATAACCTCGTTTTGGTTTCTGAACATCCAGAAACACGACCGGGTAATCATAGTCCTTCGCAAACCTTTCTGTGCCAACAAGGACACCGGTATCCTGGTTAAGAAAGGTCATCCAGTGTGGAGTTGAATTTTGGGAAGGGGCCTGGTCGATCAGGAAGTGCGTTGCCGTGAATACATTCTTCATTTTTTCAAAGTCCTGCTTCACGGTACGATAGTGGATCATTTTTATTCCGTACTTCTGTCGCGAATCGAGCATCTTCTTATCGAAGAACTGGTTGGTAAGAGGTTTATAGATCGCACATGCCTGGTGTTTGATAGCCTGGTCGACAGTAACTGCGATCATCTCCCAGTTATTGTAGTGGGCCATTGCCACAATTACGCTCTTCCCCTGATCAAAATATTTATTAACGACATCGACGTCGAAGTAGGTTACATGCTTACGTGCATCCTTTTCAGAGATCGTAAACATCTTCAGGCTTTCGAGGGCGAGATCACAAAAATGATGATAGAACTTCTTTGCGATGGCTATCCTCTCCTTTTCCGATTTCTCGGGGAATGAATTCCTGAGATTCTGCATCACCACCTTCTTCCTGTACCCAACCACGTAGTACATAAGAAAGGCCAGGACATCGGATAAGAAGTAGAGTACCGGGAATGGAAGAAGGGAAATTGGAACCACTACCCCGTAATAGAATATCCTGTTTACAATGCCCATTGCGGACGCAAAACTATCATTTTTCTTCGAAGACAGTCTGCCCGCCCACAACCGTTCTAAGCACCTTAACATCGCGGATCTCCACCGGGTCTATCGACAGGATATCTTTCTCCAGGACAACGAAATCGGCAAGTTTCCCTGGCTCCAGCGACCCTTTGATATTCTCCTCGAAAGAGGCGTAGGCAGCACTGAAAGTATAGGCCTTCAACGCCTGCTCCACCGTGATCTTCTGTTCCGGCACCCATCCGTCGGGATTGTTATCGTCGATGGTACGCCTAGTTGTGGCCGCATAGATCCCTTCGAGCGGCGTTGGGGGCGCCACAAACCAGTCGCTGCCGAAGCTCACTATGGTGTTAGCATCCATGAGCGACTTGAAGGCGTAGGTGGTCTTCGATCGCTCGGGCCCGATAACCTTGTCAGCCCAGCGGCCGTCGTCGATCGCGTGATAGGGCTGCATGCTGGCGACAACGCCGAGCGTAGCAAAACGAGGGATGTCGGCCGGTGCGATGTGCTGTGCATGCTCTATCCTGAAGCGACGGTCTTTCACGCCGTTCTCATCCTCCACTTGCTCGAAAATATCGAGTAGTGTTCCGATGGCACGGTCGCCAATGGCATGGATCATGAGTTGATAGCCGGCACTGTCGGCGGCTTTGATCATCGAATACAGAACCGGGGGTTGCGTAACGTAGAACCCCGAATCTTTCGGAGCATCTGCGAATCCCTTATGGAACGCAGCTGTATGCGAGCCTAGCGATCCATCGACAAACTCTTTAAGATTGCCGATGCGCAACCACTTATCGCCACGACCTTCAGCCTTAACAAGGGAATCAAGCTTTTTCCAATCCCTGAGCTGCATGCCGGCATAGATGCGGGTCTTCATCTTTTTTTGTGCCTTAGCGCGTTTGAACGCATCCATGAAATTAAACATGTTGTGCGCCGATGTAACACCCTTCGATGCAACGTAATTCATTGCAGCATCAAGTGCCCGGTCTTCAAGCTCGTCGGGCGCCGGAGGGATCGAGCCTTCTATGTATGCTGTTGCGTTGTCTTTGAATACGCCGGTGATCCGACCTTTGCTTCTTACAACTGTTCCGCCGTCGACATCTTTTATTTTATCATTAATACCGGCCGCTTTCAGTGCTGCGGAGTTTGCGAGCGACATGTGTCCGTCGAGACGAGTTACCCAAACAGGATTTTTGGTCGTTACGCTGTCGATCCAGTTGCGATCGGGAAGTTCGCCGCCCCAGTTCTCGTGATCCCAGTCGCCACCGAGGATCCATGCGCCTTCGGGCAGGGTGGTGGCGTATGCTTTTATTCTTGCGATGAATTCTTTTGGAGTCTTTGCGTCACGAAGCTGCACTTGCGATAAGCGAAAACCGCCTTCGACAAAGTGAGTATGTGTATCGATGAAACCCGGTACGATGAGCTGTCCTTGAGCAGCTTCGATCTTTTGTGTCGATGGTCCTTCGTATAACTCGATGTCGGGACGGGAGCCGACGGCTACGATGGTGTCGGCAGACACAGCTATGGCTTCGGCGTAAGGTTGTTTTTCGTTCCCGGTCCAGATCTTTCCGTACACCACTACATCGGCGGGTGTCTTTTTCTCGACGCAAGAAAAAAGCACGACGAGCGTGCTTAAGAAGATCAGTTTTTTCATTTTAGTTTGGGGTTCTGCTTGTGACGGTCTTTATCGCGATCGGTTTTCTTTTGCATGTTCCTGTGAAAGGACTCGGTGAGATTTACTCCGGTTTGGTTGGCCAGGCAGAGCAACACCCATAGTACGTCGGCCATTTCGTCGCCGAGGTCTTTCGTTTTGTCCGATTCCTTTTCGGATTGTTCTCCATATCGGCGTGCGATGATGCGGGCAACTTCGCCGACCTCTTCGGTTAGCATGGCCATGTTCGTGAGCTCGTTAAAATAACGAACGCCGTTGGCCTCGATCCATTGATCGACCAATTCCTGGGCTTGCTGTATCGTGATCTCTGTCGTCATCTCATCATCTCATCATCTCGTCACCTCGTCCTCTCATCACCTCGTCACTTCGTCTCCAGTTCCTCATAATCAATATCCATCACCTCGTATTTCTTCCATCCTACGAAATCAAAATGCCACCATTCGGAGGCGTTTACTTTGAACCCATTTCGTTCCATGACGGAGATGATAAGATCCCTGTTCTTTTTGATCACCGGATCTTTGACGGGTGTTGTTGGCCACGCTTCTTTTTTGAATGAATCGAATTCGGTAGGCATTTGTATTTCTTTGCCGGTCTTCAGGTCAACGATGGTCATATCGATAGCACAACCGCGATTGTGGCGGGAGCCGCGGTACGGAGACGCGACGTATGTGGTGTCGTGGTATACTTCATAGAACTTGACGGTGGCTTTGTAAGGTCGATAGGCATCGAATATTTTAATACCGACGCCGACCTTGTTGAATTCGGCCTGGGCTTTCTTCAATGCTTCGGCAACGGGCTTACGCGCATAAGCTCTCGCAAGGTTGTAGATCTTTTCACCCGTGAAATTGTTCGTAGTTGCATATCGTATCTCGAGCTTGATGCCAGGAATGAATTTTTCGAGGTCGATCAGTTCCTTCTCAGGAGATGAAGCAAGGCTTTGTTTGTATTCGGCAAAAGTCGTGGCCTTAAGGCCATATTTATTTTGCGCGGTGACAGAAATCGATGCAAATACCAAAATTGTAAGCGCCAGTTTTTTCATACTTGAAACTAATTAAAAGTATTAATTATTTAACTTACACCGGCGGCGTTTCAAAAAAATACTAACCTCAACATGACCTTTCAAAGCGCGTTCGCGCTGATACTCCTGCTGGAAATGCTGGCGATACTTCTTGGAGTGATCAACTATGGATGGACTCTCGAAGGACTACAGGCAGTGACTCGATACTCGGGCCGGGTGTCACTTGGGATTTTTAGCGTCATCTTCTTGTTCAATAATCACCCGGTTATAAACCTGAGGAGATGGCTATCGGATAAATTCTTTCTCATGTTCGCTATTGCGCACGGCATTCATTTGTTCGAGCTTCTCTCCTACTTACATTATTCAGAAAGCCCTGTGATCGTCACGCGCCTTGCCGGGGGCATGCTCGCCTATGCTTTGATCTTTGCCATGCCCTGGATACAGCAGCGATACGAGATGCAAAAGATCTCGGACAAGCGTTTCAATCAGTTTACACTTATCTATCTCTACTACGTGTGGTTTATTTTCTTTATGACCTACCTGCCGCGGGTACGTGGCGAATTGCCACACGCAGGAGGATCTTATAAAGAATTTGTGATCCTCCTGGGTTGGGTTTCTATTATGATGGGATTCAAGTGGTCTCAACTTTTAGCGAAACCAAGGAGAAAGATCGATCATTAGTCACCAGCCATTGACGATTTACCAATGCATTGTTCAATGATAGATCGTCAATGATCAATGGTGAATCTTTTTATAGGCCCATCATCACGAAGGCTCCCCAATAGTAAGGTTCCTTATATTTCGTCATCAGTTGCATCTGCGCCTGCTTGAAAGCTTTCTGTTTGTTGCCTGTCTTTGCCCAGTTAGTATAGAAGTTCGTCATTAGCTGCTGGGTTGCCGCGTCGTCAACTTTCCAAAGGCTCATGATCAAAGCGTTCGTGCCGGCCACCATGAAGGCGCGCTGCAGGCCATATACACCCTCACCGGCTTTCACCTCGCCGAGGCCCGTCTCGCAGGCACTTAGAACGATCAACGCGGTCCCATCCAGGTTCATGTTCATGACTTCGTAAGCTGTAACGATACCGTTGTCGTTGCTCGAAAGATTTACGCTGTTTGTTCCTGCAATGGTTCCCGAAGCGCCGCTCATCAGGAGCCCTGATCGAAGCAACGGATTCTCTTGTGCATTCTCCATGCTAATACCCAGTGCGCCGTTCTCGCCAACTTCACTGTCTTTTTTGAAATACCCGTGTGTCGCAATGTGAAGTACCGTCGGGGCTTTGAGGGATTTCAATGCCGCTTCGGTTGCTTCATTTTGAGTGAGCACTTTTACCTGGTAGCCGGAAGTCTTCAGGATCTTGCTGATCGCATCTATCTCGACCTTCGTTCCCGGCAGAGCAGCCACAGCATTGCCTCCATAGTTCGGGAAACCGACCAGGGTGGCATTCTTGGTCGCAATTGGTTTCGCAGCTTTCAGGGTCAGCAGGTCTTTTGAATTACTGATCGTAATAAGATCATATTGGTTAAGAATGTAAGCACCGGTCGCATTCTTGAGTGTGTTCAGATTAAGCTGGTTATAAACGCCATCGGGCGAAATGTAAACAACCTTCTTTCCACCAAGGGCCGGTTCGAGGCGAGCCCAGTATTGAGCATACGAGAATTCATCGGCCGACTTTTGCTGGATCGAATTGCGATAATATTTTGAGTAGCGATTCTCAAGCTGGTTTCCGTTGTCGAGCACAACCAGCTTCGGCTCTTGCGCAGCCTTCGTGAGAACAAGCGCAGCATAGCGTGAGTCGTCGTTGAAATCCTGGGCATAGTTGCGTACGCGAATGATCTCAACAAGGGCCTCCTGGTCTGTGAGCGCATCGCGGATCGTTTTATAGCTAACGGGCTGGGTTGTATAACCCGATGAGAAATCCTTCGAACGTTCGGAGAGCGACTTCTCCATTCTGTTTGCACTCTGTTCGATAGAATCGAGATTGATCTTCTGGTCTCTTATCTCTTCTTTCGAAAGCGAATAATAACGGGCGAGAGACTCCTTCGCATCGAGCCACGCCAGGTAATCTTTGATCAGGTCTGCATTACCACTTTTGAGGATGGCATTTTTAACTTTACTGGTTGCATTCAACAACAGAGCTTTCGTTGCAGTCTGGTAGTCGAATACGTCCTGCATGATATTCGACATTGAACCGCTGGCGTCGATCGCAAAATTGTAGTAACGCTGGAAGCGAGGAAATGTCACATCCCAGTATTTCGTCTTCTCCGCTTCGCTCATTGGCGGAAAATACTTGTTGATGAACTCGATGGTCTTATCCATCACAATCTTGTAGTGGCTGTAAGCCTTATCGAACTGTTTGTTTTTCCAGTAAAGTATTGCAAGTTCTTCACGCGACTTCACATAATCGGGGTGATCGGTACCGAGTGTCTTCTCGCGGATCTCCATGGAGCGTTGCAACAACGGTTCGGCTTCGGCGTAACGTTCTTTTGTTCGATAGTACCAACCCTGGTCCCCAATAACTTTTGCATAGTTAGGACTCTCTTCTCCAAACTTGGTCTTATAAACCTGTGCTGCTTTCTTTAGGTAGTCCTCAACTTTTTCAGGTTTGTTCATCTGAACATAAAGCAATGCGAGGTTGTTAAGAACACCGGCATAATATGGATTTGAAGTGCCCAGGTCTTTCTCGAGCTTCAAATAGATGGCTTCTGCTTCGGCAAACTTATTCGAACGCTGATACAACAGTGCAAGATTGGACTGAACACCTACCTGGTTGTTGATGCTTTTCTTTTGTGACTTCTCAAGAATGCCTGCCGATTGCTGCAGGTTGGTGATCGCCTCCTCGTTACGACCCATCTCCGCGTAGAGGATAGCTTCGTTGTTCAGGACAATCGAAAGCTCCTGGCTGTCGCCCAAAAGATCTTTCACGACTTTCTTCGCTGCCTCGAAATCTTTCTCGGCTTCGTTGTAGTAAGCGAGGTCCTGGTATAACACACCGCGGTTGTTTACCGATGCGGCATAACCGTAGCTGTTCTGACCTAAAGTCTCTTCGCGCATTTCGAGAGCCTGTTGTGTGAACTGTGAGGCGGTATTGAAACGACCCATGGTTGCGTAAAGCAGGCCGAGGTCGGAGAATGTCTTACTGTAATTGATGTTGTTCGTCAGCTTTTCGTCTTCGTAGGCGAGTCGTGCTGCTACGAAATAAGTCTCTGCTAATTTGAACTGTCGCTTTTCGTAGAAGAATTGTGCGGTTGTGAGGAGATCACGGCAGCGCTGTGCGGGTGTCTGTTTGCTGTTACCGTCTTTCAGCAACAGGTTCGATGCTGCGTATTTTGCTTTTGTTAACTGCTCGGCTTTGTCGCGGATGTTCATCATCCCGCTGTTGTCGATAACGGTAATGGCGTAATTGAAGTCAGTGGAGTCGAGCCTGTCGCGATCGGCGTCGGCACTGCTAGCTGCTCTTTCCTTCAGTGACTTCGTTGCGTTTTTCGCGCGATCCTTCAAAAAATTTCCTACCTGCGCGTGCGCGATGTTCAATGATGACAACACGACCACTGCAGCTACAAAGCCTGATCTCATAATTGGGTGTTTGAATTTGTAAATTTACGCTAAATGAAGTTATTCCGAAGCACTTCTCATGCCGTAATTGAGTCCCTCCAGGAGATCTTCGAAGGCGGCCGCTATGCCGATAAAGTCATAGAAAAAGTCCTAAAACAAAATCCAAAGTGGGGTGCGCGCGATCGTCGGTTTATCGCAGAGACTACCTACAATATTGTACGTTGGCACAGGCTTCTGCAGGAGCTCAGCGGTTCGTCGCCGAACGAGTACTGGAAAATATTTGCGGCGTGGATGCATCTCCAGGGTATCGAGCTTCCACCATGGGCGGAGTTTTCTTCGATCAGGTTCGATCATTGGGACGAACGTCTCCGCAACGCCAGGTCGGTTCGCAAGATCCGCGAGTCAATTCCCGACTGGATGGATGAGTTGGGTGAAAAAGAGCTAGGTGAATTATGGGAGAAGGAGATCCATGCACTTAACGACGAAGCGAAAGTTGTGTTACGTGCCAACCGGCTTCGTATCACTCGTCGCGATCTCCAAAAAGTTTTGAACGATGAAGGTGTGAAAACCGAATCGTTGTCGATAAGTCCCGATGCCATTGCGTTGCAGCAACGACAGAATGTATTTCAACTTCAATCGTTCAAGGAAGGCCTGTTTGAATTACAGGACGCCGGTTCGCAACTGATCGCCCCTTTCCTTAAAGTAGAACCGGGTATGCGGGTTATTGATGCCTGCGCCGGCGCCGGGGGAAAAACACTTCACCTCGCAGCATTGATGCAAAACAAAGGTCGCATCCTTGCGATGGACTCTGAGGAATGGAAATTGGAGGAACTGAAGAAACGCGCAAGAAGATCCGGCGCCGGTAACATCGAAACCCGCACGATTGATTCATCGAAGGTGGTTAAGCGCCTCGAAAAATCGGCCGACCGGTTATTACTCGACGTGCCATGTTCGGGTTTGGGCGTACTGAAGCGGAATCCAGACGCGAAGTGGAAACTATCGCAAGATTTCGTAGACCGCGTTCGCCAAACTCAACATAATATTATTACGGACTACAGTAAGATGGTGAAGCCGGGCGGGGTCATGGTGTATTCAACATGCAGCCTGCTGCCCAGCGAAAATGAGGACCAAGTGAAAAAATTCTTATCCTCCGGGACGCGGGAGTTCGAACTGGAGGAGGAAAAAAAGATAATGCCGTCGGAAGGATTCGACGGATTTTACATGGCCCGGCTGCGGAGAAATCTATAAATTCATTGCTATGAAATACCTCAACACAATTCTTTTTCTTGCTATCTGCCAGGTGGCTGTATCGCAAGACCTCAGGGCTACGCTCCTTCAACAATTAAAATCGACTCACGACAAAGAAGAATGGTTCGTTCCGGCAAACGCGGCCGTTGCAGGCTTGACCGCTGAGCAAGCTTCATGGAAAGACGCCGGCGGAAATCATTCAGTTGGTCAGCTTACACATCACATTGTGTTCTGGAATGAACGAACTCTAAAAGATCTCAAGGGCGAAAAGCAGGACCAATTCGGTGGCAACAACGATGAGACTTTCGATTCGTTCGATAAGAAAACATGGGACGATCTCGTAAAGCGCCTCGATGCGGTAATGGCAGGTATTGAAAAGCTGGTCTCAGAAGCGCCTGAAGCAAAGCTGAAAGAGATAGCTCCAACGATAGCGAACATCAGCACACACAATGCTTACCATACAGGCCAGATCATCTACGTTAGAAAACTTCAGAAGTCCTGGAAATCCAAATAGATCAGTAATGGCTAAGAACAAGACGACCCAAACGGAAGTAAGCGTCGATAAGTTTCTCGATAAAGTTGAACCCGAGCGAAAGCGTGACGATTGTCGCGCTATCGCCCGGATCATGGAAGAGGTTACAGGCGAGCCCGCCAAGATGTGGGGACCAACCATTATCGGTTTTGGATCTTATCATTACGAATACGAATCGGGCCATAGTGGCGACATGTGCCGCGTTGGCTTCGCGCCACGGTCGGGAAATATCGTGTTGTATATATTTGTCGACGACAGGGCTGAAGTCAAGAAACTCGGTAAGGTAAAGGAAGGCAAGGCCTGTGTTTACATCAAGAAGCTCGAAGATATTGACCTGACAGTTTTTAAGAAACTGATAAAAAAATCATATAACTTTTCGCACTAAACCTTATCTGTTCTGCTCCGATCTTTCTTTAGTAAGCTATATATAGTTTGGGTCCTGTTGGTGTTCACGACCTTCATGATCATCTTCCTGCCCGGTTTCCTGATCCCCCCTATTTTCGGACAAAGGGCCGTTGTCGTTACACATTTCTTTATCAAATGCTGGTCGAGGGTCTATAGCGTACTGAATTTTATCCCGTACGAGATCAGGCATCGCGACCGTATTAAACGCGGAGCATCATACATCTTCGTGAGCAATCACACCTCGTACATGGACATACCCGCGTTGGTTGTCACCATTAAAGGACAGTTCAGGGCACTTGCAAAGAAGGAGCTTTTAAAACTTCCTATCTTCGGTTGGATAGCCCAGATCATGTGCGTGGTGGTAGACCGAAGCAACAACGAAAGCCGTCGCAAGAGCATGGACAATCTGAAAAGAATACTCAGCATGGGTATTTCTGTCCTGATCTTCCCGGAAGGAACGCAAAACAGGACTAAAGAAATGCTGCAACCTTTTTACGACGGAGCCTTCAGGATCGCTGTCGAGACTCAGCAACCGATCATTCCAGTTGTGGTCCTCGGTGCCGGCGAGATCATGCCTCCCGGGAAAGTCTTTATAAAACCAGGAAAGATCGTTGTGGTTATCGGTGAAGCGATCCCGACAACCGGACTTACACTTGCCGAGGTAAAAGAGCTTCGTGAGAGCGTCTTCAATGTGATGACGCAGATGATCGTTTCGAATAAGTAGTCGAATAGAATTAATTATGGCATACAACGTACCTGCGCAACTTAAATCCATGAAGATGATCTACTGGGCATTGTCCGTGGCCCAGGTAGTTCTTGGAACCGCTACTTATGTTTTGGTATCGACGGGCATGCTGGGGTCGCCCGATTACTCGATGGCCCTTATGTTCCAAAAAATAGCGGTGGTGTTTATTCCGGGTATGATGGCGGCGGGATATTTTTTATTCAAATACCAGCTGTCGAAGATCAATGCAGCCTTACCCCTTGAGAATAAGCTTAAAAGATATTACGCACTGATCCTCGTGCGTGGCGCCTTATTTGAGATCGCATTTTTTTATTGTTGTGTGGCTGCGTTGGTAACAAAGGTGTTGTTGTTCCTTTGGATAGCTCCGGTCGTATTTTTGGTTTTCCTGATGTTGAGACCAACGCCTGAGGGCATTACGAACGATCTTCAGTTGACTCATGCCGACAGCAGCAAGCTGAATTCATGAAAGCGCTGGTGCTCATATTCTTTGGCGGTGGATTGGGCAGCGTTACTAGATTTCTATTGGGTAAGTGGGTAAATGGTTTGCATACGATCAATTTTCCGTTGGGGACTTTGGCGGTTAATGTGGTTGCGTGCTTTGTGCTGGGTTTCGTTGTCGGGCTGGCCGATCATAAGCAGATGCTATCGGCGGATGCGAGGATCTTTTGGGCGATAGGATTTTGCGGCGGGTTTAGTACTTTCTCTACTTTCAGTATGGAGACTTTACAATTGTTTCAGCAACCGAATGTTGTTTCGGGAGCCGTTTATATTGTAGCAAGTGTGGCGCTGTGTGTAGGCGCCGCTGTGCTGGGGATTGTAGTGGGACGTTAAACAGATTTCTTTTCGATCAGGAGGTCAATGATTGTCTGCATTTGCCTGTCGAGACCATCCATTCTTCTCTCGAGACCGTCCATTCTTGCGTCAAGGCGTGCGATACTAACTTTCACTTCGTTCAGGTCTTTCCTCAGTTCGGTCAGATCCGTTTCTATCTTTGTGATTCGATTTTCAATCGCCAGGAACCGATTGTCAATCGCCAGGAATCTGTTTTCGTAGTTTTCAAGCAGACCTTCAAATCGGCCATAGGATCTGCCCGTTCGAAGCAGAGCAAAAACAGCAACAATGCCAACGGCTATAATTGGCGCTACATTAAACAACCAGGTTATAAGTGCATTTTCCATATCGACATGTTTAAATGGATAAAAAAATTAACTGCACCAATCTATATGCAGTCAAGTCCCAACCCTATTTTCTATCCCAATTCACATTCAAATCATCAGGAAAACCTGATCGCTAGAAAATCATAAATAAAAAAAGGGGAGTAACCAGCTCCCCCTTTTAACTCATAGTAAAATATAAACCCTGTACGTAAAAATTTCGATCAATTAATCAGCACCATCGTTGCCCGCCGCAGTTATTGTATACTGCGCTACAGCGTGACCGTGGTCCAAGCCCATCTGGCAATCGCTGCGATAGTGAATTCCACCATACAACCTCGACAACGAAGCCTCTGTAGCCTGCTCGTTGAAGTAGTTTGCTGCCTCCGGGAAAAAGTATGACAACACAGCCGCAGCTGCTCCCGAGAACGTGCTATGTCCCGACGTATACGAAGGGAAGTTCGGAACACCAGTGGCAGTCTTTATTGTGTTATCCATCTGCGAAGGACGTGGATTGAAGTAGAAGTATTTAGTCTCCCAACAAGCAACAGCTGCATCATGCAATACCATATCGAGATATGCATACACGCGGGCAGCGCGAACTTCACTCATATTAGCTGCTTCGATATAATGCGAAGCGATCTCGTTCCAGTGGCCAGGAGGTGTGTATGTACCGGCCCCATCGGCCCATTTATGTACAATAGCCAGACGTTCGCGTGTAACGTGCTTCGAAAAATATTTAACCTCTTCAACTTCCTTATCCATCTCGCCAGACGTTGTTGGAGGAGGTGCCGCAGGACGTTCCGTCGCAAGACTATCTGCCGGCATAAACCACAACTTCACACCAGGTGACGTTGCAGTTGTGTTCCTCAAGCCAAAGAATGGAAGCATTGGAGGACGTGGAGGCGTCTCCAGGCTACGCCATGGTGCGTCATGACGTACGTCGGCGTTCTTGTCAAGGGCAGCCCAAAGATCCTTGCTTCCAATAGCACCACCCATACCGTCGCCCTTCGCCCGAGTGACGTACAAGGCAGCTACTGCTTTACCCAGATTGAGCCCGGCAGTGATGTCCGACGAGCTTGCTTTACCAGACCACAATGCAGCGTTGCGTTGCTCTGCGGCCTTTAATGTAATTTCTTCAACTGCGGCAGGAAACAACAGTTTCAACATCTCGGCGTTCACAGCCGACATAGTCGCATCTTCCGAAGGATAGCTGGGCAATGTTGATTTGGTCATCAGCGACTGTATCTCGCTATCGTTATTGTATGGAGCTGGCCTGTTGTGCTGATACTTATAACGCCATGCGATCTTCAAAGCCTCGAACTGTGCGGCGGCCATGTAGCTGTACGCACGCGCTGCGTATGGAGGATTGGCGAAGGGGAAGTTCGGATCGCCGAAAGGGTTTTCTGCGTCAGGTGCAGGATACGTTCCGTTGGCGAGAGGTGCGGGAGGCAAGTTGAACCTTGCTACAAGTCCACGCAAGATCTCGTTCCAGCGAAGAACGCCACCGGCGCTCCAATACTCAATTGATTTGCGTTGAGCATCGGTAAGGCCGGCCTGGAGGGCCTTGATCGACGCGAGCTCATTTTTATAAGCGTCG
The DNA here is from genome assembly GCA_964490505.1 of uncultured Ohtaekwangia sp. Lineage (GTDB taxonomy): Bacteria > Bacteroidota > Bacteroidia > Cytophagales > Cyclobacteriaceae > ELB16-189. The sequence goes on from CAZBCP010000014.1 coordinate 670,899, forward strand.
CTGGTAATGGCTGCCGGTGCAGGCACAGGCGCTTGTGTTGCCACGTCCGTGATCAGCAAAAGATTCCAGTTCTTTGCAGCTTCATCAACACTGCCTGGAGTCAACGTCTTCAATGGTTGATCTACGATCACTTCTTTATCGCAACCGGTAACAATGATCACCAATGCAAGTAAAATTGTAAAGATCCTTTTCATCTTAGTTCTTAGTTAGTTGCGGTTTGGTCTTTTGTGCTATTCTTGAAATAGATGGTGTAAAGGATGCCACCCATTAATGAAGTGGTCTGACCCACGTTACGTCCATCAAGGGTGTAGTTCACACTTGCGCGAACGGCGAAGTTCTTCGGCCAGGGCAAGTAGTACATCACCAATCCACCAATGCGTTTTGCATTCATCCTGTTCGATACGAAGGGCATATCCTGTCTGCGGATGTCGCCACCACCTTGTGTGTTCATCTGCATATAAGAAACAGCTACCTGGAGAGGGCCCTTGTGATAACCAAGGTCTACGTTGTAGTCGAGAACATTCGGCATCCATACTTCATTCGTAGAGTAGTATTGATCGTTGGTATAATACTCGTTGCGGTCGAGCTTGGTATTGCTTCGCCAGGTATATCCGCCGGAAGCATTGAGGTAAAGCCCCAGGTTCAATGAGTAATTGAAGGTCAATCGGCCACCGACGTTTGTCGTATGAGTTCCGAGCGACACTGGAAAAAAGTCCGGTGTGTAATCGGAGAGCGGTGTCGAGAACGACGCGACAGCATAAGTATAAAACTTACCGGGACCAGCTTCCGTTTCGATGAGCTTGTACTTTGCCGACAGCATGAGGTCCTGCAACCCGCTCATTGGCTTTAGAGTACCAGCGCTCAGCTTATTAGTCACAAAAGGCAGCGATGCCATCACGTTGAGCTTTGGCATAACACCGTACACACCGTACCACATCACGTTGTCGCCCGTAAACGTTCCAACGTTCCCGTTGTTACGCTTCAGGCCACCTTCCCAATAATCCTTCCACGAATCATGAGAATACATGAAACCAGTACACAAGCTACCCGTCGGCATCAGCAGTCCATCTGTTGGAGTCTGCGAAAATGCCTGTGCAGCACATAACACAGTTAGCAATAGCAGTAAACTTCTTTTCATATTTAATTTTAAGGGGTTTCGAAAAAATCAATTATGCAAATCATGATGAGCCCGAAGGACATCATTCAGCATAGAAAAAATTTAAAAGGGAGATGTTAGATCAACCTCTCTTCGCCGAAGCGACTACGCGCAAGCGAGCCGATCAGGCGGGTGAACTATAGAGGCGAAATAAGAGTCGAAAAAAAGACGAGTTGCCGAAGCCGAAGCGACTTCCAACTGCCAGCCGGGTTCCGAAGAAACCACGGACGTAATGCTTGTGAGAAAATCTTTGATGAATCCAGGCGCAACAGATTTGCTGTCGCCATCTTCATTGCCTGCGAAGCCCTGTGCTATGTCGGTAAGCGCGCTATTGAACTTGCTTGCCCGGTCGTCCTTGATACATACTATATATAAAGTATCCTCGAAGATCCGCTGTTTCACCATGCGGTACACCACGCCGTCTTTTTCGAACTGGCCGTCCACGCGACTATAATTTTCTGAGTCCGTAGCGTACGGAATGGAGAGCGGGATCTTAAAAGTTATAGTTGCGCCCAAATCATACATCTCGGAATCAAGCGCTTCTGAGAGCTCTTGTCCGGCGTTGACCTTCAAACCAAGCAAAACGCCGTAGTAGCCCAGCACATTGAGCAGGAAAATGTTCAGAATAACGATTGCGAAGAGGCGCTTCACACTACTGGAATATTAGCATAGATACCGAAAAATCAACGTTCTGCAAAATCGGAAGACATAATGATAAAAAAACATGCATTTAATGCTTCAATTGAATCAATTTCTCTAAGTTTCTTGTCTTGAGAGAGTTATGAAGGTCGTTTTTACAGCCATATTGGTCCTTTTTGCGTCCTTTTCCCTGAAGGCGCAGCAATCGATCGCCCCGAGCGTGAACAACCTCGTGGGTATCGACGCCAGGCTTAGCGATGCCTTCGTAGCAACATCTATCGGCGAGCCGGCCATCACCACGCTCGGTACCAAGCAAGGTTATATCACGCAGGGATTTCTCCAACCGGAGCTCCTTCCATGTATCGACCTGCAGTTTAGGTACTATCCGAACCCGGCAAAAGATATCGTCACTATTGAGGCCTACGGTTGTGAAGTCGGAATCATGTCAATGGAGATCCTTGACTTGTGGGGCAGGCTACTGACAACGGTCGCGCCAACGAAAAACAATGAAGTTAACCTCGGCGACCTTGCCCAGGGTGTGTACCTGGTGAAAGTGAAACTTACAAACGACGATATCCACACGATATCAATCGTAAAAACCTCCAACTGAAGTATGAGGAGAATATTACTATCAGTTCTATCGATCGCGTTAATGCTTGCTGCTGCCGCGGCATACGCGCAATCGCCGCCCGGCATCAACTACCAGGGTATTGCCCGGAATCCAGATGGTAAACCCCTTGCGCAAAAAGAGATCACGATCCGCATCAACATACTCAACAATGGTGCAAATGGCGACGTCGAATATTCCGAAGTACATTCGATCACGACCAACTCTTTCGGTCTGTTCACTTTAGTGATCGGCAATGGTAATGCAGAAGGCAAAGATTTTCGATTTATCGACTGGTCTGTTGGAAACAAGTGGTTACACGTGGAGATGGATCCTGATGGCGGCAACTCATTCCAGTTGATGGGATCTCAGCAGTTTATGAGCGTGCCCTATGCGTTCTATGCACGATACACAGGAAGCTCATTGACGGCCGGACAAGGCATTTCTATCATCAACAACCAGGTGAACAATACAGGCGATGCAGATGCAAGCGCGACCAATGAGTTGAACTCCGATGTTGTTCTTGGACCCGATCACATACTTCGTATCACGGATGCAGGTGGAACGAAGGCTGCCGATCTCAGTTCGCTGATCACACCGGGAAGCACCCCGCAAGAACTCAGCATAACAGCCAATGAGCTGGCGATCACAGAAGGAAATTCAGTAAGTCTTGCACCATATCTCGACAACACCGATAACCAAAACCTTTCATTGTCCGGAAACAACTTAAATATCAGCGGCGGCTCCGGCGTCAGCCTTGCTCCCTATCTCGACAATACCGACAACCAAAACCTTTCACTGTCTGGGAACACACTGAATATCAGCGGTGGTACGGGAATAAGCCTTGCGCCCTACCTCGACAACACCGATAACCAAAACCTTTCATTCAGCGGCACCACGCTTAGCATCAGTGGTGGTACCGGTGCAAACCTCTCCAGTCTCAGGCAGGACCTGTCTTCAACTGTTTCGGGTACACAACGAACTATTGCCATCACTAACGGCTCCTCGACAACTATCGATGTCGCCGACAACGACAACAATGCAACCAACGAGATCCAGGATCTTTCACGCTCCGGAAATACTCTTTCTTTAAGCTCCGACGCAACGCCGGTCGACCTCACTCCCTATCTCGACGACACAGATGAGCAACGTCTTACATTGACGGGTACAACACTATCTATCGATCGCGGCAACACCGTAAGCCTTGCCGGTCTTTTGGATGATACCGACGACCAGGACCTGTCGTTGAATGCTGCTACAAATTCATTAAGCCTTACCGGCGACCCGACACCAGTGAATTTGTCTGCTTATATGGACAATACCGACAATCAAAACCTGTCGATAACTTCATTGGGAACTAATCGAACCATCAATATCCAGAATGGAACAGGCGTTACGTTCAGCGTTGCTGATGGTGACAGCGATGCTGCTAACGAACTTCAGACGCTGGCTTACAATACAACAACGAAGACCCTGTCGATCAGCACCGGCAATTCGGTAGCGATCCCTGAAACGCAGACATTGAACCAGGTGTTGTTGCAGGGCAACGATGCGAACGGACAGAGGATCACCAACCTCGCAGCGCCAACGGCCAATACGGATGCGGTGACCAAGCAATATGTAGACAATGCAGATGCGGCTATCAATTCGAGGTTGTCGACAAATTATTCTTTCAAAACGAATTTCGCCTTTAGCGCACTTCTGGCCGGCAGCAACATTACATTGCCCCTTGCCGATGGCACCGGCTCTTTCGACGATTTCGGAGTGGTGAATGCGTCTAACTTCACGGCACCCTCAGCCGGCACATACATCTTTACTGTGGATGGGAGTATAAGTTCGATCCTGGTGGGCTCGGCCATCAATCTTCTCTTCGATGGTGTGAAGTATCCTGTCTCGGTTGGCTCCAATAACCGTTACAACACGACGTTGATGTTCCGGATGACAGCAGGACAGACGATAACCCTCGTGGCCGACGGACTTGGCCTGGGAACGAACATCGCAGGTTCGTTCATGGGTTATAAATTACCGTAGTGTAACATTGTCCCTGCGGCAACTTCACGCCAGTGGCACAAAGATCACTTTCTTTGTTTGAAAAAATTCTTCCTGGAAGAAATCCGTAAGATCATACTGACTGTAGGGTTTCTTCAGCTCATTCATTTCTTCGTCGAGGTCGCCGCCCTTCAGATACAAGATGCCGTTGTCGAGGGTGTGAATGGATCTCGGTTTGGTCTTGTTCCTAACCCACCCATAAAATTCTTTCATGCGGGTAACAGCGCGGCTGACTACAAAGTCGTACTTGCGCTTGAGCTCTTCTGCGCGGATCTGTTCAGCCTCAACGTTCTGAAGTCCGACTGCCTTCGATACTTCTTTCACCACTGTAATTTTCTTGCCGATAGAATCCACCAGGTGGAATTTGGTTTCAGGAAAGAGAATGGCCAGTGGGATGCCAGGGAAGCCTCCGCCGGTGCCGACGTCGAGAACTTCGGCATCTTTTTGAAAGCTCATCACCTTCGCGATGCCGAGTGAATGGAGAACATGGTTAACGTAAAGATTCTCAACATCTTTTCGTGAGATGACATTGATCTTATCGTTCCATTCGGCGTACAGCGGTCCGAGCTTTTGAAATTGTTCGCGCTGCTGCTGCGAAAGATTAAAGTATTTTTCAATAATATTAGACATGAGACACTACCTCCTGATCCTGGTTGTCGTTCTGTTCTCTTGTAACGGCAACAAACCTAAAGAAAACATTGCTGTAAATATCGCACCTAAAATCGATTCGCTGTTTGCGACCGTAAACGATTTCAGTGGCGTATTGCTGGTTGCCGACAGCGGAGAAGTGATCTACCACAAAGCATTCGGCTACAACAACTTCGATACAAAAGAGCCACTCGACACCACATCGATATTCGAGATCGCATCGGTGTCGAAGCAATTCACGTCCACCGTGATCATGATGCTGAAAGAAGAAAACAAGCTCGACTACGACGACGATCTTGAAAAATATATTCCGGGTCTTCCGTATAAGGGGATCACCATACGACACCTGCTCACACATACATCGGGCCTCCCCGACTACCAGGATGTGATGGACAAGCACTGGGACAAAACAAAGGTTGCGGGCAACAATGAATGTATCGAATATCTCATCAAGTATGCGCCCCCAATACTTTTCGAGCCCGGACAAAAGTACAGTTACAGCAATACCGGGTACATGCTGCTGGCATCGGTAGCGGAAAAGGCATCCGGTATCGACTTCATCTCGTTTGCCCGCACCAGAATATTCGTGCCTGTGAAGATGACAAACACCGACATTCGTTCGCAGCAGGAGAAATCCATGCTTCGTAACATGGCCTGGGGACACATCTGGGTTAATGAAAAGAACGCATACATCCGCGCCGACTCGATGATCCAATTCAACTATGGCATCTGGTTGGGAAATCGAAAAGGCCCGGGCCGGATCAGTTCATGCACAAGAGATCTTTTGAAGTGGGACCAGGAGCTTTACAAGGGAACACTGGTGAGCGACGAGTCGCTTGCAGAAGCGTTTACCCCGATGAAATTGAAATCGGATTCTGTTTCCAACTATGGATTCGGTTGGGTACTTGAAACACACCCGGCATTGGGAAAAGTGGTGCGTCACAGTGGCGGCAACCCGGGTTACAATACACATATCGTTCGCTATATCGATAAGAACCGGACGATCATTATGCTCTGCAACAACGCCCACCCTAAATTCAACACGCTACTGAAGGGCATAGAGGCGCTTTCCAACTTTTAAGGATCGTAGCGTGTCTAAAAGGCATGAGAGCGATCTTCGTGGTTCTTATGACCATTAGCCTCGTTGCGTGCAAGAACGACGATTGTTGCAATGATGTCGGCGTCGACCAGGATTGGTTAGGCAAGACAAAAGCAGATCTTGCGAAGTCGGACCTGAGCCAGTATTTTTTTATTGAGAGAGGTGTGTACGAAGGCAAGTGTGTTGTTTACGTGAACAACTGTTGCCCGATGTGCAGTACTATCATCGTACTTTACACCTGCGACGGAACGCTTCTTACCGATCGACCTGATATGACGAAGCTGAAGAATGTTGAAACCGTTTGGAAGCCTGATAATTTCTCGTGTCAGGTGCCATGAAAATACTCTCCGTCGTCCTTTTCACTGCCATTGCGTTCGGCGCATGTGACGACGGAAATTATCCTGGCATTAATAAAAAATGGTTATCCAAAACCATTGCGGAAATCGAAGCCGATACGTCGGCAACTTCCTACCAATACATCGTACGGGCCGAATACGAAGACCAGTGCGTCGTGTATGTGGAGAGTTGTTGCGACTTGTGTAACAATAGTGGACCCATCTACCGATGCAATGGAACGTTGCTCGAGAACGCCGACATCACGAAAATCAAAAACCGAACGATCATCTGGCAACCAGGGAACTCCGGCTGCTTTTTTCCTTCGACAACTTATTAGATGTGTTCTTTCTTGTTCTTCACAAGATCGTACATAAGCTCGCGTGCCCTGTGTAACTGAGCTTTAACGGTGCCAAGAGGCGCTTCGAGCTCGGCGGCGATCTCTTCATAAGAAAGCTCATGGAAGTAGCGAAGCCTTACGAGCTTCTGATATTTTGCCGGAAGCATGTTCACAAACACTTGTATCAATTCTTCCTTCTGAGCTTTGATCGTTTCTTCCTGGGGATCGGGATTTACATCCTCCACGTCTATCGATACCGACTGACCGTCGTCGTCGGTATAGGTGTTTTCGATACTGAGGGTATTGAGCTTCTTCTTGCGGATGAAGTCTATCGTGTTGTTCGTAGCGATTCGGAATAACCACGTACTGAACGTGAAATCTTTTTTGAACCGGTGCAGGCTTCGGAATGCCTTTGCGAAAGACTCGATCGTCAGGTCTTCGGCATCGTCGACGTTGCGAACCATTTTAAGGATCATGTGATAGACGGGACGCTTATAGCGCGATAGCAGCTTCGCATAGGCCTTGTCATCGCCGCCAACGGCCATGTCGATAAGCTTGAAGTCTTCCAGCGCTTTTGACGAGAACCTGCCTTCTTCTAGATCTTCCATCGTACCCTTTTAGTGACTAACGCGATTGGGCCAGCGACAAGATAATAAAACGCGTAAATAAAATCTAAGAAAGGCACTTTCCACCCTTCAAACGGTTCGCCTAACGTCCGTTGTGCGACACTGAAAACCGATCCAAGAGCGATCCAACGCAGCAAGATCATTCCTCCGACGATAGCAGCATTCATTCCCAAAAAAGGCAATGAAAGGCACGTGAAGGGCCACAGCAACCATGTGACGGTAAATAAGCCGAGCAAGAAACGGTCGCCAGCCTTGTACCTCTTACCGACCGAAAGATGACGTAGTTTCTGGTAAAAGAATTCGTTCCAGGTTTTCTTGGGAACAGAGCGGACCACGACATGACTGCCCGTTGCAACAGCCGTTGTTGCACCCGTTGCATGTTGATTCACAAAAAGATCGTCGTCGCCACCGATGATATCGAGATGGTCATTGAAACCTTTCGATTCCAAAAAGAGCTTTCGTTTGTACGCGAGGTTTCTGCCGACGCCCATGTACGGCCTGCCTAATATTGCGAAGCCGAAGTATTGTATTGCGGTGAGGAATGACTCGAAACGGATAAATGAATTCAATAAGCCGGGATGTTTTTCGTAGGGGGAAAATCCCAGGACAATATTCTTATCGTCAGTGAAATGCTGGGCCATGCTGTTTATCCAGTTTGTGCCTGGACGGCAATCGGCATCGGTCAACAAAACCCAGTCATATTTCGCTGCTTTAATGCCCATCGTTAGAGCAAACTTCTTACCCGTCATGTGTGAAGGCGATTCGCGGATCGTAACCATCCTTAGCTTCGGGGTCTCCGATGTAAGCTTGAGCAGCATATCGTATGTACCATCGTTGCTGCGATCGTCGACAATAATAACTTCGAAGTTTGGATGCTGTTGTGATAAAAGGATCGGTATGAGCTCGCGAAGATTTTCTTCTTCGTCGTGCGCACATACGATCACGGAAACACCGGTCGGGTTATTAGTGACGGGTGCACGGCGTTCCCTTACAAATGCAACCAGGAATATGATGAGATAGAGCAGCTGAACAGCAAGGACAGCGACACAGAAGCCAAAAACTATAGAGAGAACCACAGCACTTTAAGATCGCACGAAGTTAAGAGAATAGACGAAGGTTTATATTTGCAGCCACAATGAAATTCGAGCTCCAAAAAACTGATTCCCAGACGAACGCTCGCGCAGGAATGATCACCACTGACCATGGCCCGATCCCCACGCCGATCTTTATGCCTGTGGGAACTGCCGGTTCCGTGAAAGCCGTGCATCAGCGTGAGCTCGAGAACGACATCGACGCAAAGATCATCCTTGGAAATACGTACCACCTCTACCTAAGGCCGGGACTCGACGTGCTTCAGAAGGCCGGCGGCCTCCACAAGTTCAATGGCTGGAACAGGCCCATCCTTACCGACAGCGGCGGATATCAGGTGTATTCACTCGCCGCCAACCGGAAGATCGACGAGAGCGGCGTTACCTTCAAATCACATATCGACGGGTCGACCCACCAGTTCTCGCCAGAGGGCGTTATGGATATACAAAGAACGATCGGCGCCGATATCATCATGGCATTCGACGAGTGCACACCCTATCCATGCGAATATGGTTATGCAAAGACCTCAATGGAGCTCACACACCAGTGGCTTCAACGTTGTGTGAAACGTATCAATGAAACGGAACCCAAGTATGGTTATTCGCAAGCGTTGTTCCCGATAGTACAGGGAAGCACGTATAAAGATCTTCGTATCGCTTCCGCGAACTTCATATCGGAACAAGACCAGCAGGGCAATGCTATCGGTGGACTCTCGGTAGGCGAACCGCATGAAGACATGTACGAGATGACCGCCGTTGTCTGTGGGATTCTTCCAAAAGAGAAGCCCCGTTATCTCATGGGCGTTGGTACGCCGGAGAATATTCTCGAATGTATTTCATTGGGTATCGATATGTTCGATTGCGTGATGCCTACACGCAATGCACGGAACGGGATGTTGTTTACCACCCAGGGGATCATCAACATCCGCAATGAAAAGTGGAAAGATGACCTATCGCCTATCGATCCACAGCTGGGTGGCCACGTGAGCACCTTCTATTCAAAAGCATACCTCAGGCACCTGGTTATCAATAAAGAGATTTTAGGCGCGCAAATTGCTACAATCCACAACCTGACTTTTTACCTTTGGCTGGTGCGGACGGCAAGAGAGCGGATATTGGCCGGAGACTTTCGTGAGTGGAAGGAAAAGATGGTTAAGATCGTATCACAACGACTGTGATTTCTCGCAGCTGATTTCACGCAAAGGACGCGAAGGGGGTGCATCGCAAAGGTCCGCCAGGATATTTCAGGGGCGCGACAAAAACTTTGCGCAACTTTGCGTTGCATTTACTTTGCGCTCTTTGCGTGACATGAATTAAAAAATGAAGCTTCTCGACAGATATATTCTCGTAAAGATCCTCTCCACATTCTTTTTTGTGCTGCTAATACTCGTGGCCATTATTGTGGTGATCGATCTTACAGAAAAGGTCGACAAGTTCACGACAAATAATCTCTCCACCATGGTAGTACTCGGTTACTACCTCGACTTCGTTCCCTGGATAGCAGGCCTTATATCACCGATCATTGTATTTATCGCCATCGTGTATGTAACGGGAAGATTGGCCGCGCACACAGAGATCATCGCGATGCTGAGTGCAGGTATCAGCTTTCCCAGGTTGCTCCTTCCGTACTTTATGGCTGCGACGATCATCGCGTCCATTACTTTTGTATTGAACGGTTGGATCATCCCGAAATCCAATAAGACCCGTCTCGATTTCGAGCTCACGTATTTTAAGAACAGACCATATTTCGATCGAAGCAATATTCATTTACAGATCGAACCCAACGTGATCATGTTCATTCAGAACTACAACACGCAGAACAACGTTGGTTATCAATTCACCCTGGAACGCTTCGACGGCGACAATCGCCTCGTCGAGAAGTTAACAGCCGACAACATCACGTGGGATACAACAAAAAGAACATGGCATGTGAAGAACTGGAGACGAAAGTTTGTCGACAGCGTCTTTCTTGTGAGGAACAATGCGAATCCCGACGACCTTCGTACATCGGGCGCTGATCTCGATACGGCGCTGAACATAAAACCTGTAGACTTCGAAAACGAGGAAGGCAAATTCGACGGAATGACCATACCTGAACTCTCTGAACATATCCATAAGCTAAGGTTCAGAGGCGCGACCGGTGTGGAGACTTACGAGGTTGAACGACACATTCGGTTCGCGGCGCCGTTCACGATCTTCGTGCTGGTATTCATGGGCGTGTTGGTGTCGGCGCGGAAGAGTCGCGGTGGAACCGGTTTCCAGATCGTGATGGGATTCATCCTGGCATTTATATTTCTCATCTTCTTTTTACTTACGCGAACGTTTGCCGAAACGGGAGCGCTGCCTCCATTGCTTGCAGCATGGATGCCAAATATTACATTTGCGATCATCGCTTCCTTCATGTACAGGTACGTGCCCCGCTAATACAAAATGTCTTCGACCAAAGACTACATCTCTCTTCATTTTATGGTATTCCTATGGGGCTTCACGGCAGTCCTCGGAAAACTTATTACCATTCCCGCTGTCGAGATGGTCTTTTACAGAACACTGATCGCGGCTATTGGAATGGCGGCACTGATGGTATACAGGAAGGACAAGTTCGGTATCTCACAAAGCGACTATATCAAGTTGCTCGCGACTGGTATCATCGTCGGAGCACACTGGCTCACGTTCTTTTTGGCGGTGAAGATCTCCAATCCGTCCACCGCTCTTATCGGCTTTGCTACGTGTTCTTTGTGGGCTGCATTGCTCGAGCCAATAGTTAAACGCCAGAAGATCCAGGTTATCGAAGTATTGCTCGGCGCGGTGGTCGTAGTTGGGTTGTACATCATCTTCTCATTTGATTTCAAATATCCGTTAGGCCTGTTCTTTGGGATACTGTCGGGCGTGACCGTGGCGATCTTCGGAGTTATAAATTCTTTGATGGTCAGGAGAATTCCGTCGACAACGATCACATTCTATGAAATGTGCGGCGCCTGTATTTCGCTCGCGCTGTTTATGACAACAATGGATGGAGAACTGCAGCTTGTTCCCTCTGCGATGGATTGGTTGTGGATCTCGATACTTGCGCTGGTGTGTACCGTATATGCCTATGCTATCGCCATTGAGTTACTGAAACGATTATCGGTGTTTATTGTGCAGCTTTCGTTGAACCTGGAACCGGTTTACGGGATCATTCTCGCGCTGCTCATCTTCGGTGAAAGCGAGGTGATGGGATGGAGCTTTTATGTGGGAACTGTAATTATACTTGCAGCAGTTTTATTATACCCATTCCTGAAATCGAAGATGTTGAAGGTGCAGAGTTGAATATCCCGTAAACTGCCGAGCCCGAACCGCTCATCGATGCATACATCGCACCCGCTTCGTAAAGCTTACTCTTTATCGACGCTATCTCCGGAAATTTTTTAAAGATCGACTCCTCGAAATCATTTTTCAGAGAAGAGATGTTTTCAAGGTCAAGCTTCGACTCCTTCGGAACGATTCCTGCATACGCCTCCGCTGTCGATACATGAACACCTGGTTTCACGATCACAATGAACTTTCCCTTCAAGTTGATATTCGCCGGCGTCAATACTTCACCCCTGCCTGTGCCGATCATGGGAATATCGTCAAGAAAAAAAGCGACATCACTGCCAAGCCCGGCCGCATATCCACGAAGCTGATCTTTCGTCAACCCCAAGGAAAACACCTGGTTCAATAAACGCAAGGTCCAGGCCGCATCCGACGATCCCCCACCCAAACCTGCGCCTGTCGGAATAATCTTATGAAGATGGATCTTTGCTGGAGGGGCATTCAATAGTTTATACGCGGCGACACACAGGTTGTCATCTCCAGGTATAACATTCCCGGAAACGGTGAACTCAAACTTGTCCGATGGAACTACCTCCAGTATATCCGTCCATGGAACTGGATAGAAACAAGTCTCGATGTCGTGATAACCATCACTGCGTTTCCGAAGAATATTCAGACCCAGGTTTATCTTACAGGGTGGAAACGCAACCATGGATCAGTGTTCATTGACCATTGATCATTGACGATTGATCATTGACGATTGACCATTGACGATTGATCATTTGGTTAGCCGATCAATGAGATCCTGCGTGATGCCCGACGTCGAAAATCCTCCGTCGTGCATAAGGTTCTGCATCGTAACCATACGAGTATAGTCAGAGAACATCAGCACGATATAATTGGCGCAATCTTCTGCCGAAGCATTGCCCAACGGAGACATCATTTGTGCATAGTCGAAAAACACATCGAATCCGGAGATACCCGCACCCGCAGTAGTCTTGGTTGGTGATTGTGATATCGTGTTAACCCGAACTTTCTTCAGCTTCGCGAAGCGGGCACCATAACTACGTGCAATCGACTCAAGTACCGATTTGGCCTGGGCCATATCTGAATAATCCGGGAACGTACGCTGCGATGCTATATAACTAAGTGCGACAACGGAACCCCATTCATTCATGGAGTCCGTCTTCTCGGCAGCTTGCAGAACTTTATGGAACGACACGCCGGAGATGTCGAGTGTTTTCAGGAACCACTCGTAGTTGAGGTCGCCATAGTCCTTGTCTTTGCGGACGTTCGGACTCATACCGATCGAGTGAAGAACGAAGTCGATCTTTCCACCGAGCACCTCCCTCGATTTAGTGAAGAGGTTGGTGAGGTCGGCCTCCGAAGTAGCGTCGGCGGGAATGATCTCGGCGTTGCACTGCTTGCCAAGCTCGTTGATCTTACCCATACGAAGAGCGATCGGGGCGTTTGTCAACGTGAAAGAACCTCCCTCTTCTTTTACTTTCAGGGCGGTTTTCCAGGCGATGGAGTTCTCATCCAAAGCGCCAAAAATGATTCCTTTCTTTCCTTTTAAGAGGTCGTATGCCATAGGGTTAAAACTTGTTTTGTACGGGTAAAAAGCGACTCCGGGGCAATATTACAAATAGATAATATATTTTCACGGGAATGAGAAAAACTGCTAAATTTCAAACGCTTAACACCCAAAAACCATTAAGCATTCATATCCATGCAACCCGTTAACCCTCTTGCGCAGGTATTCGAGAATTGGGACCAGTACATGTTCCTCATCGGAACAGGTTTTGTAATTCTTGGTGCCCTGATTTTCCTTTTTTATGAATTCCGCCTTCTGCAGTTAAAGGACTACAAGGATAAGTATGATTATGTAAATACCCACGAGATCAAGTATTTCTGGTATGCCATCTTCATGCTCATCATCGCGGCATTCTTTTATTCAAACACTGTTCTTACACACAGGGTTATCGACCACGGTATGCTGTGGTTCTGGGTACGTCTCTTCATCACGGTAAGTATGGGCTTTATCGCCTACTTCTTCTTTAGCAGCATCGTACGAATCTACTATCCGCGCCGCCTCGAAAAACGACTCGTCAAGATCCGTCATAAGCCGCGCATCTCTCCTGCAGGCAATCAAATGCGCCGACTCAGCGAAGAAGAAGAGGATGCTCACATGGACGAAGCCCAGATCGCCGAAGAAGCGAGTGCCATTCACTCGGTCGACTACGACGTGTGGCTCGATGAAAAGACCGGTTTCAAAAAGATCGAAAAGTATATGGCATACCAGCACGCCGAAGAGTGTCCTGAGTGTGGATATTATACCATGAAGATCTACAGCGAAGAGGTTGAGAAAAGACCTACACAAGATGAGCCTGGACTCCTTTTGAAACACTATCGTTGCAACTACTGCCGTCACCGCGAAGTGCGTGAGGTTGTATTGGCAAAGTTCTCTTCCAACGTAAAATAAGTTTTCACGGAAACCACGGAAAGCACGGAATTTGTTGTTAGTTCATTTCAGTGTTTTCCGTGCATTCCGTGAGAAATAAACCTATAGGCATATTCGACAGCGGCATTGGTGGACTAACAGTCGCCCACGCTATTCGTCAGGCTCTCCCAAAAGAAAACTTAGTCTACTTCGGCGACACCGCCCATCTTCCCTACGGCGACAAGTCCGAAGCAGCCATCCAGGCATACTCTATAAAGATCGCCGATGTACTTCTCCGCAAGGGCTGTAAAGTTATCGTGATAGCCTGCAACTCCGCCAGCTCTGCCGCCTACGAGCTCCTCCGCGAATACGTCCGTAAAGACGCTCATATAATTAATGTTATCGACCCAATGGTCGAAGCTGTCGTAAAAGATTTCGCCAACCGCAACATCGGGCTCATCGGAACTAAAAGAACAGTACAGTCCGGCATCTACGCCCGTAAGATCTCCGAAGCCAACGCAGGTATCGAGCTCAAAGCCCTCGCAACACCATTACTGGCACCAATGATCGAAGAAGGGTTCTTCAACAACCAGATCAGTCACGAGATCATTGCTCAATACCTCGCCGACCCGGCGCTCGAAGGCATCGAAGCACTCATACTAGCGTGCACCCATTATCCGTTGATACGCCAGGAGATCTTACAATATTATGATGGCAACATGACCGTGCTCGATTCGTCGGTTGTCGTCGCCGAAGCCCTTAAGAATTACTTAACATCGTCCGATTTATTGAATGAAAATGGAACGGGCGAACGACACTTTTACGTTTCAGATTACACCGAGGCATTTGAAGCCGCAACCCGTATCTTCTTCGATGAGGCAGTTAAGCTCGAGAAACACCCCCTTTGGAATTAGTGCACGTAGGTTTTATTATCCTTTTCAATATTTTGGTTTACCGCGATTAACGATTTTAGGGGTTTGATGTCGACCTTGATCTTCATATTGCCCTTCCTCGTCTTCTACCTGATCATGGTTGTCTATGCCGAGCGCAAGATCTCTGCCTTCATGCAGGATCGGCTAGGCCCCATGGAAGTCGGCTATTATGGACTGCTTCAAACCATCGCCGATCTGTTAAAGCTGTTACAGAAAGAAGATATCGTGCCCAAAGCAGCCGATCGGGTCCTGTTCAAGGCTGCCCCGATCCTCATCTTCGTCGTGATCTTTGCCGGGTTCTCCGTATTGCCGTTGAATGCCACTTGGACCGGTGCCAGCTTACAAACCGGCGTGTTCTTTTTACTGGCCATCATCAGCCTCGATGTAATCGGTATCATTGTGGCGGGCTGGAGCTCCGGCAATAAGTACAGTTCATTAGGAGCATTTCGCGCGGTCGCACAGATAGTTTCTTATGAAGTGCCATTGACCCTGGCGGTGCTTTGTGTTGCCATGTTCAACAGCACCTTGGATCTACAAAAGATATCGCTTGCACAAACAAGCAGCCTCGGCATTGTTGGGTGGAATGTTGTACAGATGCCATTCCTGTTATTAGCCTGGGTTATTTTCTTTATTTCTTCTTTGGCCGAAAGCAATCGTGCACCATTCGATCTTCCGGAGGCTGAATCGGAGCTTATCGCCGGCTTTCATACCGAATATTCCGGGTTTCGCTTCGCCATTGTCATGCTGGCCGAATACGCCATGATGCTGCTCGTAAGCATGCTCGGAGCAGTTCTGTTCTTTGGAAGCTGGAACACTCCGCTGCCTGATATTGGCACACTGGAGCTCGCCACCATGACAACCGGCCCTGTCTGGGGCGTTGCCTGGCTTGTTATAAAGACTGTAATTCTCACCGTTATCCAGATATGGGTAAGGTGGACGTATCCCCGGGTTCGCATCGATCAGCTGATGAACCTGAGCTGGAAATACCTGACACCGGCAGGGCTGATTTTGGTAATCATAACCGGATTTTGGAAATTATGGCTTTCTTAAAGGTGCGGATAACATTATTCATATCCTTGCTGATACTCGCGACAGTATCAGCGTTCGCCCAATCGGGCTTGCCTAACGCACAGGCTGACCCTGAACAGCTCGCGTCTATCAATGCACTGGAAACAAAGGTAAAAGATGCACCAAGTGACTCTGCGAAGGTAAAGGCGCTCATCGATCTTTCCGCTGCTTATCAATATGTAAGTCATGCCAGGGCGCTCGCCAATGCCGAAGAAGCTCTGAAGCTTGCCACCGATAATGAGCTCGACCATCTCATGTTCGAAGCCTATGGTCAGCTTGCTTTGCTTGCTTCCCTTTCGGGTGATTACAGTAAGGCTTTGAAATACGACAACACTAATCTGGCGCAAGTTGTTGCTAACAAAGACAGCGCTGCGATCGGAGCTGTGTTGAATTATATCGGTAATGATTATCAGGATCTCGGTCAATACGACGAAGCCTACTACTATTTCACACAATCGCATAAGATCGCATCAGCGATACACGATTCGTTGAGAATGGTGAAGTCGCTGCACAATGTTGGAACTGTATTTAAAGAGCTCGGTCAATACGACATCGCGCTGCAACACTTCGACATCGCAAGGAAGATCGGTGAGAAAATAAATGACCACGACGGCATTGCCTACATGCTCGACGAGAAAGCGGACGTCTATTTGCGTCAGAAAGATTACGACCAGGCCAGGAAGCTGTTGCTTGAAGCCCGAAAGATCATCAAAGAAAGAGGCCTGTCGGTCATCGAACACAGGGCGCTTACGAAGCTGGCTATACTTTCTTCGGAGCTTGGTGAATATGATAACGCCATACTTTACTACGATTCTGCTTCTGCGCTTCATAAACAATACGACAACGAGTTCGGTGTTGCAGAAACCGATCTCGGAAAAAGCAAAGTCTATCTCGAACAGGGAAAATTCAAGGAAGCTGAAGCGTTGTTGCTGAAAGCATCAGAAACTGCTCGCCAGTTGAATGCACACAAGCTTGAGACCGACAGTTATCGACAGCTCTCTGACCTTGCCGAGAAGAAGGGCGACTTCAAGAACGCGCTACGTTACTATAAGCTCCACAAATCACTTGAAGACAGCATCTTCAGCCAGGAGATGGTGCAGAAGTTATATCAAAGTCAGTTGCGCTTCGCTACCGAAACAAAAGACAGCGAGATCGCTTCGCTTACAAAATCAAAGACAGAACAGGAGATCTCATTACAACGCAAGAACTTCCTCTTCAACATCATGATCGTTGTGATGGCGCTAAGCGCCGTCTTGTTATTCTCGATCTATCGAAGCGGTCAGCGCCGTATCCGCATCAACCGTCTCTTGATGGAGCACCAGGCAGAGATCAAAAAACGCAGCGTTGAACTGGAACAACTTAACCAGGTAAAAGATAAGTTCTTCTCGATCATCTCGCACGACCTTCGTTCGCCGATGAATGCTCTCGCCGGCATCCTGGATCTCGCTGAGAAGAAACAACTTCAACCGCACGAATTCACCCAGGTCACCAAAGAGCTTCGCATTCAGTTCAATCACACGAAAACCTTAATCAACAACCTCCTCGATTGGACCCTCTTACAAATGGATAAGCTGAGGATCCATGAAGACAAGGTGGACCTTCACAACATGGTGGAGGAGAACTTCAGGCTGTTCGAAGCCACCTCGACCAAGAGCTTGCAGCTACGGAACCTCGTTATACCAGGCACTTTCGCGAAAGCCGATACCAACATGGTGAACCTCGTGTTCCGAAATCTTATTCTCAACGCCATCAAGTTCACGGAAGTCGGTGGAGAAGTTTCTGTGGCAGCCAAAGAGAAAGCTGGTTTCATTGAAATTGCCATCAGGGATAATGGCGTCGGAATAGCGCCAGAGGTTCAAAAAATACTCTTCGAAAAAACTACAGGCTACAGCACTCGCGGTACCGCCAACGAAAAAGGTACGGGCCTTGGTCTCATCCTTTGCAAGGAGTTCGTCGAAAGAAACGGCGGACAGATATGGCTCGAAAGCGAGGTCGGCAAAGGGTCAACATTCTTCTTTACTTTGAAGAAAGCCTGAGTTATTAGCTATTTTTGCCGTGTCTGCCGATTAAGGCAGACCCTTTAAATGGCTTATTGGAGCAATATCGGCAGGTCTATTTCAACGCTCTTCCAGGGGCTAAAACTCACCGGGAAGCATATTGCTAATTCACGCCACAGCAAAACGTCGGTCGACATTACAAGTCCCGGGTATTTCGACAAGCAAAAAGGCATCACGACGATCCAATTCCCCCACGAAACGATTCCGGTTCCCGACAATGGCCGTTATCAACTCTACAATGAGATGGACGATTGCATCGTGTGCGACAAGTGTGCGAAGATCTGCCCGGTCAACTGCATAACCATTGAGCCCATTCGATCGGCCGAAGAGTTTGGTAAGACGTCCGATGGTACTTCGAAGCGCATTTATGCCGCGAAGTTCGATATCGATATGGGTAAGTGTTGTTTCTGCGGACTGTGTACAACCGTATGTCCGACAGAGTGTTTAACGATGACGAAGACTTACGACTTCAGTGTGCTCGATATTCGTGAGCATAATTTTCCTTTTGGAAATCTTAATGAAGACGAGATCGCGACAAAGAAACACGAATGGGATCAGCACCTAAAGACAAAAGCTGCGCTGCCTCCGATTCAGAAAAAAAATCTCAGCACTGAACAATCACAAGCTACAGAAGTGCCACCCGGCACCTCGCACCCCGCACCCGGCACCAAACCGGTGTTCCGCCCGAAGATGAAACCTCCTCCCCCACCCAAGGAATGACCGAAGCCATAGTAACATTCGTCCTCGCTATCCTCGCTGCCATTTCTGCCGCGGTAATACTCGTTACCAAAGAAGTGTTCCATGCAGCGTTGGCATTGATCGTCTGCCTGCTTTGCGTTGCCGGTATATTTGTTTTGTTCAATGCTGAGTTCCTCGCCGTGGTCCAGATCGTCGTTTATGCCGGCGGTGTTTTGCTCCTCATCATATTCGGGATCATGCTCACAGTTCGGGATCGTTCGACACCTGCATCAAGTACAAGTCAGAACGAGATCGCCTCATCCATCATCGGCCTGTCGTTGCTCGCCATGTTTATTTATGCACTCGACGGATCATCTCAGCCGGCATCTGTCGCTCATCTTTCGCCGGAAGATATCGGTATTCAGCTCGTTACCCGCTACGTCGCGGAGTTCGAGCTGGCTGGAGTGCTGTTGCTGGTAAGTCTTATCGCGGCGATCGTAGCTGCCACTAACCTGAAGAAAAGTTAGCCATGGGCATCACATCATCCGAAGCAGTTCTGTATCTCGGCGCGTTCCTTTTTTGCGTTGGACTAACGATCATTCTCACGCGCCGGAATCTCATTATGATGCTTATCGGTATCGAGTTGATGTTGAATGCCTCGAACCTAAATCTCATCGCATTCAATAGAACAATCGACGGGCAATTTTTTATGCTTTTTATAATCATCGTGGCCGTATGCGAAGCTGCTGTTGGGATCGCTCTGGTGCTGCGCGTCTATCATTTTTATAAGACTTCGCTGCCCGACGAGATCAGCGATCTAAAAGAACGAAATTGAACTCCGTCCAGGATACATCAGTCATAACATTCGTACTGCTTGCTCTTGCGATGCCTGCGGTGTCGTTTGTGTTGTGCCTGTTGATACCAAAGCGGTTCATGTGGCTATCGCCGATCATATCCACGTTGCTGATGTTCGTGTCCCTTATTGCAGTGGCCATATTGTACGCGAAGGGCTGGCAACTGCAGGTCGAAGCACGTCTGCCCTGGTTCACTATCGGGAATATGACAACCGATGTGGTGGTGGTTGCCGACCAGTTGTCGCTGCCGATGATGTCGATGGTTGTACTGATCTCGTTCCTCGTTCATCTTTACTCCGTTGGTTTCATGGCCGACGATAAACATGCAGGGCGTTATTTCGCATTCCTTGGCTTCTTCACGTTCTCGATGCTGGGTCTTGTTTTGAGCGGGAACCTGCTTGTAACCTTCTGCTTCTGGGAACTCGTGGGATTTTCTTCTTACGTATTGATCGGTCACTGGCGCGAAAAACAATCGGCTGGAGCTGCCGCTGCCAAAGCTTTTATCATCAATCGGATCGGCGATGCATTATTTATCGCAGGTCTTGCTTTGTTCTACACTCAGTACAACGACTTTGAAATAGTTCGCCACGGAAAGTTGATCTATCTCGGTTGGGGTGGGCTTTTGATATTTATAGGGGTAATCGGCAAGTCTGCTCAACTTCCTTTATCTACCTGGCTACCGGATGCAATGGAAGGGCCGACGCCTGTCTCAGCCCTTATCCATGCCGCAACAATGGTTGCAGCGGGCGTATACCTGGTTCTACGATTGCCTTACATATTCTCGATCATCACGCCATTGATCGGCATCATTGGTGGACTAACCGCGCTGTACGGTGGTTGGATGGCCTTGCAACAATTCGATCTTAAAAAGATCCTCGCTTACTCAACGATCTCACAACTCGGTTTCATGATGCTCGCCATCGGCGCCGGCAGCGAACAAGGAGCATTCGTCCACCTGCTTACTCACGCGCTGTTTAAAGCCGCGCTGTTCCTTGCGGCAGGCGCGATCATTCACAGTCTCTATCACGTTGCCCACAGCAACGAGTTCAGCCCACAGGACATTCGCAACATGGGTGGTTTCTATAATGTGAAGCCACGGTTGTTCATCACAACAACAGTAGCTCTCGCAGCGCTCTGTGGCGTTCCATTGTTTTCGGGTTTTATTTCTAAAGAGATGATCATAATTCCGATGATGCATCGCGCTTCGGAATCGGGTGACTGGCTGATGTGGATGTATGTCGGTGTGTTCTTCGCCTCATCGTTGCTCACGGTACTATATTCCTACAGAATGTATGTGGCGGTGTTCTTCGGTCAACGCGCAACGCCTTTCGCCGATCTCTCTCCTATTCCACCTGTCATGCAATGGCCCGTGTCGCTCCTTGCCATTCTCTCTTTGTGGGTCTTCTTTTCGTTGAATCCTGCGGGGCCGGGAATGTTCCTTCGTTATACCAACAACGGATCGTATCATGCACTTTACCCAGCAAGTGGTGTAATCACCCTGATCTCTATCGGTTGGACGTTGGCTTCATTTGGTCTGGCACATTGGTTATTCACATATCGAAAGACGAGGACCTACGAAACATTGTCGCTGGATCGCTTGTACGACGTGCTCTTCGTCAACACGTCGCTTCGTCTGTCGTCAGCTCTTGCCAGCTTTGATAAAAAAGGGATCGACGGTGCTTTGCATATTTTCGCTTATGGCCAGGTCACTCTCGCGAAGATCGCGGGGTATGTCGACCGTTATATTGTTGACGGGTCGGTGTCGGCCATCGCGTGGATCAGCAGAACGGCCGGCAAAATGCTTCGCGGAGGTACGGGTGGTCGCGTGCAATCATACCTCGTTTGGTCTGCCATCGCGCTCATTATTTTCATATTTTTCCTCCTTTAAACATAGGACACACAGGCACATAGGCACATAGAAATCATGACTCAACATCTGCTCACCTGGCTCATCTTTTTTCCTATCGCAGCAGCGTTGGTGTTGTTAGCTGTGCCGTCGGCATTTAAGTCATTCTATCGTTGGATCGCGCTGGGTGTTAGTCTCGTTCAACTGCTCCTGCTTTTCGCGATCATCTCGCAGTTTAATCCGGCGTACGGGTTGCAGCTGCAGGAACGCGTTACCTGGATCGATCTCAGCATCGGGTTGAAAGCCGAATATTTCCTGGCCATCGATGGATTGAGCCTCCCACTGGTCTCGCTTGCTGTGTTTGTTTTATTGATCGCAGTCATCTCTTCGTGGAAAGTCACCGACCGTTCGAAAGGATACTTTGCGTTGCTGCTTATCCTCAATGGATCCATTATCGGAAGCTTCTGTGCCATGGATCTCTTGCTGTTCTATCTCTTCTTTGAATTCATGCTGTTACCGATGTATTTCCTCATCGGAATATGGGGTGGTCCGAACAGGGAATATGCTTCGATCAAATTTTTTCTATACACGCTGCTTGGTTCCATACTGATCTTATTGGTGATCATTGGTCTTTACCTGTCGGGAGGAACGTTTGCCATACCACAACTTGGAAGCATCGATCCCGGCAACATTTTCTCGGTGTCGCAACCATGGACGATCATGGGATGGCCCGCAAGAAACTGGGCATTCGTATTATTGCTGATCGGCTTCGGTATAAAACTTCCGATGGTCCCCGTACACACGTGGTTGCCCGATGCACACGTTGAAGCTTCGACACCGATATCGGTAATACTCGCGGCCTTGTTATTAAAGATCGGTGGATATGGATTGCTCCGCGTTGCCTATCCAATCTTCCCCGATGCAGCTATCGCAATGAGCTATGCAGTCGCGATACTTGGCATGCTCTCGATCGTTTACGGCGCCATGAATGCATTGGCTTCGAAAGACTTCAAGCGACTCATCGCATACTCGTCGGTATCGCACATGGGTTTCATCCTATTGGGACTTGCCTCGTCAACAACCGAAGGCATCACCGGCGCAGTGTTTCAAATGACCAGCCATGGGTTGATCTCATCGATGCTGTTCCTCATCGCTGGCGTTATCTACGATCGCACACACGACAGGACCATCGCCAACTATTCGGGTCTTGCATCGAAGATGCCTGTGTTCACCACGTTCGTGCTTGTAGCATTCTTCGCTACTTTGGGTCTCCCCGGGCTTAGCGGTTTCATAGGGGAAGTGTTGGTATTCATGGGAGCATTTGCTTCGGAGCTGTTCCCTGGATGGATCGCCCTGGTCTCGACAACCGGCCTGATCTTCGCAGCAGGCTATTGCCTGTGGACCATTCAGCGGATGTTCTTCGGTCCGTTTGCAGTGAAAGGCGATTTCACGCTGAATGATTTGGATGCAAGAGAAAAACTGATGCTGCTGCCGTTGAGCATACTCATCATCATACTTGGAATTTTCCCGCAGGTGTTGATCAAATATATCAATCCATTCAGCATACACTTAGTCGACCTTATAAAGAGCTTTAATTTTTAAGATGCAATCAGCCATCGATGCAACGCTCTCGTACATACCGGAGATCATTCTCTGTGGTGTGATCGTGTTGCTGATCCTGGGTGATCTCTTCGGAGCAAACAAGCTCGTATTTTTCATAGCCATTGCCGGCCTCATAGCTCATTTATTCTTTTTGAACGCCGATGTGTTGAAGATGACCATGACACTCGCTGCCCTGGTAACAGTCGCGATCTCACCAAAACAAAGGGTCGAGTATTATCTTTTTATTTTCTCTATCCTTCTCGGCGCCAACGTACTCGTGACGAGCTCCAATTTCATTATGATCCTTCTCTCAATGGAGACGATCTCTTTGTCTTCGTACGTACTCACGGCCGGTACCGGTCCGAATAAAAGACGAGCCGAAGCCGCCTGGAAATTTTTTATCTATGGCTCTGTTGCGACAGCTGTTATGATCTTCGGTATGAGTTACTACTATGGCGTCACCGGGAATATTTCGTTCACTGAAGGCAGTCAAAGAACAATTCTCATTACGATTGGCGGGATCATGATCCTTGCTGGTCTTCTTTTTAAGATGACCGCCGTGCCGTTCCACCTCTGGGCACCCGATGTTTATGAAGCCACGCCTGTAGCGGTACTCGCATTCCTTTCGGTGGTCCCGAAGCTGGCGGCCATCGGGGTCGTCATCAAAATTGGCGCTTCTCTCGGCTTCAGCGACATCATTGCGGCAGCCGCTATGCTCTCGATCGTTGTGGGCACTCTGGCAGCGCTCTCGCAAACGGATGCCCGGCGAATGATGGCTTATTCTTCCGTCGCGCACGCGGGCTTTATGCTGGCCGCAGTGTCGGTTGGAGCCATGCCGCCATTAATTTTTTATGTGATCGTTTTTGCCATCATGAATTATGCGGCGTTCATCGTCATCGGCATACGAAAAGAAACTGCCTTTACAGAATTCGCCGGGATGGGATACACCAGCCCCCTGGCAGCCACAGCCGGCACGCTCGCACTGGTTTCGCTTGTGGGCATCCCGCCGGCTGCAGGCTTTATGGGCAAATTATTCGTTTTTACGGCCATTTGGGCCAAATATGGTGCCTCGGGCCAGCTCCTTTTCGCCGCCCTTTTCGTGGTCGGTCTGCTGGCCACAGTGGTCTCCCTGTTTTTCTACCTTAAAATCCCCTTTTACATGTTTTTCAGGCGCGGGAAGGAAAAACAATCGATAAAAATCTCCTTCCTCTCAAATCTTTTGCTCGTTATTTTGGTTGGACTATTACTTGCCCTCTTCATCGCCCCCGGGCTGTTGATGGGCTGAGTTATTAAGGTTAAATTTGAGGCTTAACAACCACCGATGAGCGATCCGATCCTGCATGAATGTGGTATTGCACTAATTCGTCTGCGCAAACCGCTTTCTTATTACATCGAAAAGTACGGCCCGATGTACGCCATGAGTAAAATGTACATACTCATGGAAAAACAACACAATCGGGGGCAGGACGGCGCAGGGATCGCCAACATCAAAATAGATCAGAAACCAGGCTACCGCTTCATCAGCAGGTACAGATCAATAAAAACACAGCCAGTCGCCCACATCTTCAAAAAGATCAGCAAGAAATACAAGAAGGCTCAGAAGGAAGGCAAAGACAAATTCCGCGACGAGCAATGGCTTAAAGAAAAAGTGGCATTCACCGGCGAGCTCTGGCTCGGCCACCTCCGCTACGGAACACACGGCATCAACAACATCGAGAACGTTCACCCCTTCCTCCGCCAAAACAACTGGCGCTCAAGAAACCTGGTCATGGCCGGCAACTTCAACATGACCAACGTAGACGAACTCTTCAACATTCTTGTCGACCTTGGACAGCACCCTAAAGAAAAAGTCGACACCGTAACAGTAATGGAAAAGATCGGCCACTTCCTCGACGAAGAAGTTCAGGCCACATTCGAACAATACAAAGATCAGTACACCAACGCGGAGATCTCCGAGATCATCGAGAACAAGCTCGACTTCCAACGTATCCTTCAGCGTGCCTGCAAGGACTTCGATGGAGGTTATACCATGGCGGGACTCACGGGCGCCGGGTCGGCTTTCGTTGTGCGCGATCCGGCAGGTATCCGTCCCGGTTATTTCTATGCCGATGAAGAGATCGTTGTCGTTGCGTCGGAAAAACCTGCGATCAAGACTGCATTCAACATCGACTACGATCAGATCGAAGAGATAAAGCCTGGTCACGCGCTCATCATCAATAAGAACGGAGGTTTCGGTCAATACCAGATCGTAAAGCCGATCGAAAAGAAATCATGCAGCTTCGAAAGGATCTACTTCTCTCGTGGCACCGATCCGGAGATCTACCAGGAGCGCAAGCAACTCGGACGTCTACTCGTTCCCCAGATCCTAAAGGCTATTAATTTCGATCTCAAGAACACTGTGTTCTCTTACATTCCCAACACTGCAGAGACTTCATTCCTCGGGATGATGGCTGGCGTTGAGGATTACCTGATCACCAAACAAAAAGAGATCATTGTCGACGGCAAACCGACTGTCGATTCGCTGGAAGATATACTGAGTTTCCGTCCACGCGTCGAGAAGATCGTGTTGAAGGATGTGAAGCTCCGCACGTTCATCACCGACGACAATCACCGCGACGAAATGGTGGCGCACGTCTACGACACCACTTACGAAGTCGTGAACAAGGGCAAAGATACGCTCGTCGTTATCGACGATTCGATCATCCGCGGAACAACACTCGAAAAGAGTATCCTCCGCATGCTCGACAGGCTTCAGCCAAAACGCATAGTTGTTGTTTCGTCGGCGCCGCAGATCCGCTTCCCCGATTGCTATGGTATCGACATGAGCAAGATGGGTGAGTTTGTTGCGTTCCGGGCTGTTGTTCAGTTGCTGAAAGAGCACGGCAAGGACTTCCTGCTTGGCGAAGTTTACGAGCAGTGTCTGAATGCGACTAACGAAGAAGTGCCGGTCAATTACGTTAAGCGTCTCTACGAACAATTCACATACGACGAGATCTCTGAAAAGATCACCGACATCGTTCGTCCTTCCGATATGAAGGCCGAGCTGCAGGTGGTATTCCAGACTGTCGACAACCTTCACAAAGCAATTCCGAATCACTTAGGCGATTGGTATTTCACAGGAAACTATCCGACTCCTGGCGGCACCAAGGTTGCCAACAAGAGTTATGTGAATTATATGGAGGGTAAGCTCGTAAGGGCCTATTGATATGTTAATTGACTAGCGTTGGATGATCAGTTTCTCGGTTTTTGTCTCCTTATCAGTACGCAACGAAAAGAAGTAAAGGCCTGAGGGCAGACTGAAAGTCTCTAATCTCACATTGTATTCACCCTTCGACACTCGTCCCTGGTTCATCTTGTGGATCAGGCGCCCCGTTACGTCGCGAACCAGTATCTCTGCGTTCGTCTCTGCGTCAACAGAATAGTAAATGTTCGTCACATTGGTCGCGGGATTGGGACTTAGGCGAAAGGTTCTTTCGTCCAGGGGTATTTCTGTATCAGCAAAGTCGGAGGCGATCCTAGCCTCGGGATGGTTGTTTGTGTAGGTCGACGACGCGCAGAACGCCTTAACAGTATTTGTTGCTGCTGCAGGGATTATGAGTGCACCTGCCAGGGCGTGGTCTCCGCTTATAGTAACCGTGCTTGTACTTGTAGCAGTAAAATGGGTCCCTGCGCCGAGGACTACCTGCGGGCTTCGAAGAGTTATGACTGCACCCGATCCGTTTGTTACACTGGTACCTGTTGTTATAGACTGCAGAGCTGTGTAGGTACCGGACGCAATCGCTGTATTGCTATAAGTGCGGGTAGCCGGAATGCTCGCATAACTTGGCTTGTCATAAAAATTTACGTTTGTGTCTGTTATTACATCAACCGGATAGGTGAGCTTCATCAATACGTTCTGAGTATTTGCGGTTGCATCCAGCCGTTCGAGATTAACAAGGAGTTGTAGCCTGACTGCCGACGGGAGATACTCGCTCATGCCGAAAACGGTTTTATGAATACCCTGCAGGTCGGTTATCGTCTGGACGCCAGAATTTATGCTCATGTTGTGTAGACCAGCCATCGACATATATTCCGTTTCATAGAAAACATGGAAAACTGGCGCCGATGCACCAGTGATGTATCCATACTGGAGCTTGCCAAGAATTTCCACCTTGCTGCCGTTAAATCGTGCGGCCGGGTTCAATACGTAGCTCAGGCTGGTACCGTCTGCCGGAGGCTGCAACTGGAAGATCACGTGATCGTAGTCGTATGTTGTTGGCGGGCTCGTGTAATGGATAGATGAAACAAACTGATGGATCTTTGGGGTTTCAATGATGTTGAATACACCGAGTATTTCGTTGTAGTAAGGGTACGATGATATATCGAGGGATTCCGAGTTCTTCGATCCTGGTGTATAAAATTGAATAGTCGAATACGGCGTGGTTGTAGTGATCGTCCCGGAAAGATTGATCGTACCATCCAGCGCCATAGGCAACACCTCAACTTGTTGAGGTCCCGACGATTCTCTTCCGCCACCGGTGAATAAATCAATCAACTCAAGTGCTGCACCCACATACGGAATTGCGCTGAGACCGGCCTTCAAGAAACTGCTGGATTTTACCGTGCTCACAAAGTTCTCAACATTCGAGTCACTACCAGAAGTTTCACCAAGACTGCTGTACAGGGTCTCTTTGAAGTCGGACATGCTATTGAACACTTCAACCGTTTTTTGTGCCCCCTCATTTACGTCGTGAAAAGAGTAGTGTTGATCCGAATCGACTTCGTCGCTTGGGTCGCCATCAATAGTTGCAATGGTAGCATTCACTGTTCCGTTCACGTTAACCTCCGCTTCAGAGATCAGGCGAAGTTTTACTGTGATGGCCGACTCAAAAACGCATGTGCACGGATCGTATCCCATATTAAAGTCGGCGTAGAACCACTTATACCCGTCGGCGTTGTACGGAACCAAGGATCCAAAGCTTCTCTTGGTTTCGTTCTTATCAAGCGCGTACAGGTCGGTCCCTGCGCTCAGCACACTCGACATGTGCTCGCCGTCAATAAACCCGATAGTGATCTGGGCACCGTTGTACTGGTCTTCGGTACCTCCTGCAAAAAATACCCGCAAGATGGCGGTGTACTTGTTGTACAAGAATAGATAAACAAAGTTTGCTGCTGTGCTCTTTTGAGTTCCGTCGTCGTTATATCCCAACTCCATCTTAATCAGCTCCCAGCCATCCTGCGGACGCATATCTTTGTTATTGAGGAAATGATATACCTGGTCGTTGCTTGCGCCTTGATAGAACGGCGATGCGATCGATGTAGCATTGGGTATCCTGGTGCTATGAACGTTGTATGCACTGGCGGTCCAATCAAAAATGGAAACGTTTCGTTTGGATGGGATCTCTGGATTTGCGGAACCAGATCCGGGCACAGTAAGGATGCCGCGCATCGTTCCAACACAATTTGTGTCAATTTGACCCATCACAACATGGGCCACGGCAATCAAACAAAAAAGCAAGACAACGGGAGTAGATATTGCTCTCATAAGTTTATGGTTTTCTTTTTCCGGTAAAATGAAACTTAACTCTCGGACCGTCGGGATGATCGCGCGTCCCCGTTCCAATTGTATAATCGATCGTTATGTTATTTCCCCACCCGTCGGTTGTCACCCAACCCGACGGATCGTTACATCCCTGGTAATAGAAACCAGAAGAAAAGAAGATGGTCTTGTATGCAACACTAACATCAAACCCGGTAATGCCAACGGAAGGCACGACTGGATCGCATCCCTGATTAATGTTGTTGAGGCTTACCGGATGCACCCCATTTTCCCGCGCGATCTCAACATCAAAAAGTTCATCCGGTGTTTCCTGGTTGCTCCCATTAAAGACACCGAAGATCGGGTTGTCCCAATAATTGATAACTGTAAGATTCATCGTTGCGACTAAACTGTCGGTTGTCCTGTCTGACGTATGCGCAACAAGCATTACAGGCAATTTGGCGATATGGTCTTCGAACAAAAGCTTGACTTCCCGGGTGTCGAAAGTCCGCGAACCGATCTTCCACCTGTAAGTAGGATGATCCTCGATCGCTCTGAAAATAACCCAGGTGTTGGTCAACACCGTGTCACTCAGGATCACGGTGTCTTTCTTGAATGAATAATGCGAGAGTTGTTCACCAACGGTGAAATGAACCTGCGGTCCGGGCCCAATAAATTCACCTTCACAGCCATTCCCCGAAATGGCAGCAATCAAAAGAAAAATGATAGCCGTGCGATGCAAAATCATCGGCTGCAGGATCAGTTATGTCTTCGGTGGGGATCAACTAAATTATCGAATCGACAGCCTGACGGCCGCTCAGTTACACCGACGGACACCCTTCAGTGTCATCGCACAGGATAGGACTACCCCCTAAGCGTTAGTAGGTTAATACCATATCGTAATTGCAACGTGTTGTGGTCGAATGCATTGGACCATGTGCGTTACGACATCCTCCTACAATACTTCTTTTGTGTGGGTTTTTACATGGGGGGAGTTTTTGCCGCATTACCGGCGAGAACAAACAAAAAAGCCTCGTGAAATCACGAGGCTATTTCTGATAGTATATACAGTTCCGGTAACTATACCTTGATCTCAACGTCGACGCCGCTGGGAAGCTCGAGCTTCATAAGGGCATCAACAGTCTTTGCAGAGTTTGAGTAGATGTCTACCAAACGCTTATAGGTGCAAAGCTGGAACTGCTCGCGCGACTTCTTGTTCACGTGGGGTGAACGAAGTACGGTGAACTTCTCACGTTCGGTTGGGAGCGGAATGGGTCCGCTAACAACAGCGCCTGTAGCTTTTACAGCTCTAACGATTTTCTCAGACGACTTATCAACCAGGTTGTGGTCGTAAGACTTGAGCTTGATTCTGATTTTCTGGTTCATGATGTCTAAAATTATTTAGCTACAGCGCCCTTCACCTCATCGATCACTTTATCGGCAAGGTTTTTAGGAACTGGTGCGTAATGCGAGAATGTCAATGTTGCCGAAGCACGTCCTGAAGTAATGGTACGGAGGTCGGTAACATAACCGAACAGTTCTTTCAGAGGCACATCGGCCTTGATAACCTGTGCGTTGTTACGTGTATCCATGCCCTTCATCATACCACGACGCCTGTTAAGGTCACCCGTTACAGAACCCGTGTATTCGTCAGGTGTGATAACTTCCACACCCATGATAGGCTCGAGCAACTGGGGAGCACACTTCGAAGCAGCTTCTTTGAAGCCGAGACGAGCAGCCATTTCAAACGACAATGCGTCTGAGTCTACATCGTGGTAAGAACCGTGGAACAAACGAACCTTCATGTTATCGAGAGGATAACCTGCGAGCGGTCCGTTAACCATCGCTTGTTCGAAACCTTTCGATACAGCGGGAATGAATTCGCGAGGGATAACACCACCAACGATATCATTCTCGAACAAGAATCCTTCTTTGCCGTCGTCGCGTGGTCCGATCTCGAATACAATATCCGCGAACTTACCCTTACCACCGGTCTGCTTCTTGTAAACTTCTTTGTGCTCGATCGACTTGGTGATAGCTTCCTTGTAAGCAACCTGGGGAGCGCCCTGGTTGATCTCAACCTTGAACTCACGACGCATACGGTCGATGATGATCTCAAGGTGCAATTCGCCCATACCGCGGAGAATGGTCTGACCAGTTTCGTGGTCTGTATTTACGCGGAGGGTAGGATCTTCTTCAACAAGTTTCGCGATAGCGATACCAAGCTTATCTGCATCGGCTTGCTTCTTAGGCTCGATCGCATAACCGATAACGGGCTCGGGGAACACCATTGATTCGAGACGAACGAGACGTTTCTCGTCGCAAAGTGTATCGCCGGTCTTAATGTCTTTGAAGCCAACAACCGCACCGATATCACCAGCTGCAAGAGCATCGATAGCGTTTTGCTTGTTAGCGTGCATTTGGAAGATACGAGAGATACGTTCCTTGTTTCCAGAACGTGAGTTCTGAACATAAGAACCTGAATCGAGCTTTCCGGAGTATGCGCGGATAAAGCAAAGACGGCCTACGAAGGGGTCGGTAGCGATCTTGAACGCAAGAGCTACGAACGGTTCCTTTTCGTCGGGACGGATCTCAACTTCTTCTTCAGTGTCGGGATTGTGACCAACGATCACGTCTTTGTCGAGCGGTGAAGGAAGGAGTTCCATCACGTAGTCGAGCATTGTCTGAACACCCTTGTTCTTGAAAGAAGAACCGAGCACCATAGGAACGATCTTCATATCGATCGTAGCCTTGCGAAGCGCTGTAAGGATCTCGGCTTCTGTAATAGTGTTAGGGTCGTTGAAGAATTTCTCCAACAACGATTCGTCGTATTCAGCAACGGCTTCGAGAAGCTTCTCTCTCCACTCGTTGGCTTCTGCAACCATGTCAGCAGGAACAGGAACAACTTCGAAAGTCATGCCCTTGTCTGCTTCGTTCCAGATGATACCACGGTTGTTAACAAGGTCAACAACACCTTTAAAGTTATCTTCTGCACCGATAGGGAGCTGGAGCGGAACTGCCTTGCTGCCCAATTTATCTTTTACCTGCTGGCAAACGCCGAGGAAGTCGGCACCGGAACGGTCCATTTTGTTAACGAAACCGATACGGGCAACTTTATAGTTGTCGGCAAGGCGCCAGTTTGTTTCTGACTGAGGTTCAACACCGTCAACGGCGCTGAAGAGGAACACCAGGCCATCCAATACGCGGAGTGAGCGGTTCACCTCAACGGTGAAGTCCACGTGACCGGGAGTATCGATGATGTTGATGTGGTATTTGTTGCCGCGATAGTTCCAGTTAACGGTAGTAGCAGCCGAAGTGATGGTGATACCACGCTCCTGCTCCTGCTCCATCCAGTCCATCGTTGCAGCACCGTCGTGCACTTCACCGATCTTGTGGTTTACACCTGCGTAATAAAGGATACGCTCGGTTGTAGTAGTCTTACCCGCATCGATGTGTGCAGCGATACCAATATTTCTTGTGTATTTAAGATCTCTGGCCATGTAGGTCGTTCGCCTCTGTTATAATCTGAAATGTGAAAATGCCTTGTTTGCTTCCGCCATGCGGTGCGTGTCGTCTTTTTTCTTGATAGCCGCGCCCTCGCCTTTCGACGCCGCCATGATCTCGGCAGCAAGCTTGTCCATCATTGTCTTCTCGCCACGGAGGCGTGAGAAATCGATGAGCCACTTGATGCTGAGGTTGATCTTGCGCTCAGGCCTGATCTCTACAGGAACCTGGAATGTAGCACCACCAACGCGACGGCTCTTTACTTCTACTGCCGGCATGAGGTTGTTCATAGCGCGCTTCCAAACTTCGAGGCCAGGTTCGCCACCTGCCTTCTTCTCAACGATCTCGATAGCATCGTAGAAAATGGTGTAGGCAACGCTCTTCTTACCTTGTTCCATCAGGTAGTTCACGAACTTGGTTACAAGGGTGTCCTTGAATTTCGGATCGGGAAGTAAGTATCTCTTCTTAGGTTTCGACTTTCTCATCGTGTTAACTGATTATTTTTTGCCTTTTGCCGCCGGAGCACCTTTAGCTGCTGCCGCAGCTGCACCTGCTTTAGGCCTTTTTGCACCATACTTAGAACGGCTCTGGAGACGACCATTCACGCCCGACGTATCCAGCGCGCCACGGATGATGTGGTAACGGACACCGGGAAGGTCCTTCACCCTGCCACCACGGATCAGCACGATCGAGTGCTCCTGGAGGTTGTGACCCTCTCCGGGGATATAGGCGTTCACTTCCTTGTTGTTGCTCAAGCGTACGCGAGCCACTTTACGAAGCGCTGAGTTAGGCTTCTTAGGCGTAGTGGTGTACACACGCGTGCAAACACCCCGGCGCTGGGGACAAGAATCCAAAGCGGGAGACTTAGACTTGAAAGTCAATTTCTTCCTGCCTTTTCTTACAAGTTGCTGAATGGTAGGCATTTATAAATTCGTTATTTACCTTTTTAAAAATTTGGACTGCAAAGGTATCTAAAGAAAGGATGCCTACAAAGGGGTGTTCCAAAGATTTTTTATGGGAATTCAGGATAATTTCCGGGTTTTTGGGCTAAAAACGCGACGACGAGATCGCCACGTCCGCTTTGCCCCACACCTTTTCTAACCGCCTGGACACGTCAACCTTGCAGTTCGACAGCCCCTTCAGCGACCACCCGTTCTCCGGGTTTATAGCCAGGTCGGCAATATACATCTTCTGGGCCTCCTCAACCTTCCCAGCATCCAGTAAAGCCGCACCCAGGAACTGACGGACCGGCAATCGCCAGTCCGGTGGCTCGTTGTAACGCAGATCATCTTCGGCAGCCACGGCTGCCGCCAGGGCCGCGAGGCCCTCGTTGGTCTTTCCCTCTTTAATCAGGAGCTCACCCCTCAAAAGGTCCGAAGCCACTTTTACGATCTGCTCCGTGGAGTTGAAGAAGGCATAGATCGACTTAAGAGTATCGAGCTTTTGTATGGAGTCGAGCTTTGACAGTTCCTTTTTTGCCTCCGCAAGATCGGACCTGCGAACGAACGCCAGCCCACGCGCAAAATGGTGCGTGGCGGCCAGTTGATAATTCTTACTGTCGTCGGGCAATGGCAGTGCGAGAATGTCGCTCCATTTTCCATAGCGGACCAGCGCGACAATGGGCATACTCACATAATAATCGTAGTAGGCGGGCACCATCGATTCAACACCCTTCAACTGGTAAGCCAACTTATTGAATTGAGTCAATGCGACGGACGACTCCCCCGTCATTAATGCACCAAAAGCCAGGAAGTCGATGTTGTGCGGATAATATCCAATGCGATACAATCCCTGGTCGTCGGTGGAAGAGAGAAACTTCTCATCGGCTTTGATCGCCTGAACATTGGAAACATTGGATCGCTCATACTCGCCTATGCGAACATAGATATGAGAAGGCATGTGAACGATATGTCCTGCGGCAGGCATCGCGTTCTCCAGGAACTCTGCACTCTTGCGTGCATCGCCGGGCTTTGCCGAAGCCTCAACCAAATGGATATACATGTGGTGAGCACCCGGGTGACGCGGGTATTTTTTCATAGCCGATTCGAGCGCAGTTCTCGCCAGGGTTGTCAAAGCTTTCGGCGATCCATCTTTGTTCCAGTAGTCCCATGGCATTGAAGTCATAATAGCATCGGCATAAAGGACAAGAGCCTCGGGATCGTTCGGATATTTTTTGGCGAGCTTATCCATCGCATCGCGATAAGCAACATTCAATGGATCGCGATCGTCGTGGACTTTTCCATCGTAACGCGATGACATAGCGAGGATGAAATCTTTTTCTTTTTGCGTCGCACCTACCGATAGCTCCTTTGCTTTTGTGATTGCCTGCTGTGCCATTGCCTCGCGGTCCTTCGGATTCCAGTCGTTGATGTTCGGACCTAACGTAAGAGCCTGGCCCCACCACGCCATTGCCGAAGATGGATCTAAACGTGATGCTTCCTTAAATGCACGAAGCGCTTCGACGTGATTGAAACCATATACGAGTCTAAGTCCCTGGTCAAAAAATTTCTGGGCAGCACTGTCGCGTGTAGTGATCTTGTAATGAAGATCTCCCAATCCATTCATTAAAGAAGCAGGCGTAGTGAAGTCGGCATTGCGAAATGCAGATCCACAGATAGTGATTGGATAGTCGTCGGGTTTTGGATAAATAACAGTTTCGTTATTCGAACGCCAGCCCGCAAGAGCAAAGGCCAGCAATAGTCCCGAAGTCAGAAATAATTTCATTTTCTAATTTACTTTTTTTTATCTCGCCACGAATACAAAATCGCTGGCGGGATCATCGCTGCCGAAGGGACCGAACCGTGGTTCTGATGCCAGGCGCAGAAAATAAGTTTGAAGCTCGCTGATGGTCAACAGCCTGCCGGTGCCTCCGCCGATCTCTTTTAAAGCCAGGAGGAATTTCTCGGCGAATGGCGAGTGTTTACCAGGAACGCCGTCAGACACGTACTCCTTGCTGCCGCTCGTTAAGAATTTTCGCGTGCGTTTGGTGAGCTTCTTCACCAGGTATTGCTTGTCTGCAGATTCGTCCAGTGCGTCTTCGGAGCGTGAGCGTGCGAGCAATGGATCGAAGGTTCCTCCAAAACAAACGTCCATTACCAGCATGATGTGTTCGCACTTCATCCTGTCGATCGTTTCGCGAAGAAGTACGTGCGGTATGTACGACGATTTGCCCTTGTCGTTGAAGAGCGAGTTGCTGGCGACCAGATATCCCTGGCCGAGAGTTTCGTCGAAGATGCCGTGACCGGCGATGAAGATCAGGAGTTGATCTTGCGGATCGAACCGGCGAGTGTTGTATTCATAAAGCTTGTCGTTGATCTCTTGCTGGGTGGGATTTGAAACGAGCTCTGTTATGAATCCATACTTTTCTTTCAGGACCGATTCGATTGCATGCGCATCGTTGACGGGATTAACGAGATCGGTGAAGTTGTCGTAGCTATCGGTAGCGATGATCAAAGCGTAATCTTTACGATTGATGTTAACGGCATCGACCACGGCATCGCGGCCGGTGAGTATAGAACGTTTGCTGCTAACTGTTCCTCCTTTGATGTTCTCGGCTGTTATCGTTACCGTGTTCTCGCCAGGCAGAAGTCGCATGAGTTGACGGATCGATTTCACGAACTCTGGATCTTTCACAGGAATATCCCTGCTATACGTTTCGCCACCGGAGCTTACCTCGAACTTTATGGATTTAATTGCAACGCTGGAAGTCACGTTTGCTTCGAATGTTACGGCCTCTTCTACGGTATTGCTTCTTTCGATTCGTGGAACCACCCATTCGATAACGGGAAGTACGGCCGCAGCACCGGGTGTTGTAAGATCCAGTTTGATGGCGTTGGTCTTGTCGGAAAAACCCTGGGCGAATGCCGATTGAGCAACGAGTAGTAATACCAATACTCTCATGATGTTATTCTTTTGGGGGATTGGGTGGAGTAACAACTGATCTTGTCGTCGGGGCGGCGTCGGGTAACGAAAGGTATACGAGTGCGCCCACGCCAATGACGACAGCGGCCTTCACTCCCAGAGAGATCTTACGTTTCACGGTGAATACAGGAGTGGTTACGACCTGGTCGCTGTTCTTTGTGTCGGAGATCCTGAAGAAGTAATTGTCGCCGGGTTTTACAGAACGAGGGATACGCAATGTGTATTCCGATGTGTTTGGAACGTTCTGATAGGTATGAGCCAGAATGTCCTGTCCTTCGATCCGACGATACAACTGGAAATTGAGGATGTTTTGTCGCGATCCACCGCTCCATTTTACAGTGAAGGGGGTTTCACGCTTGCGAACCAGTACATCCTGGAATCCTTCGAAGCGAATGAATGGAACAAAAACGCGGCCTCTCACTTCGAGCTCGACTTCGCCGTTGAATGTCGATGGCAATTCATCCTTTGATCGCCAGACGATCTTCTTACCATTGCCGGGGCGAACCTCGATACCTGCATCGCCTGAAAGTTTTGTCAATGGTTTTATGAAATTATCGACAGAAGAATACACAAAAACAGAGTACAGCCTGCTCTTCGTTGTATCGATGAGATCGTAGTGGATAACGATGTTGTGATCGACTGTTGTTTCGATCGCTTTTATCGTGAACTGTTGGGCTGCGACGGGAAGAGTAGCAACAACCAATGAGAATATCGTAATGAGTTTCTTCATTGTTTTACCAGTCTTTTTACTTGCCCTTCGGAACCACTCATTCTATATAAGATCAGCCCGTTGCTGATGGCCGACCCGGTGTCGTCGGTGCCATCCCATGACAATGAATGAATACCCGGCTTCGGAAATTCCTTTCGTAACGTTCTCACTCGTCTGCCCATCATGTCAAAGAGTTCGACGGAAACAACGTGATCATTACCCACTAGAACGGGTATTGTGACTTCTTTATTGAAGGGATTCGGCCATGCTGTACCGATCATATTCCGGTCAAGGGAGATCTCTCCAGCTTTGCTATATAATATGTGTAATGATAATCCATCACGGATCGTTGCCTGAAAACGATTGGTGGTCTTCATGTCGACCCATGATTGAGAACTGTAGTCGACCAGGATAAGTGTGGAGACCGAATGCAGCATCGTGGAATTATCCCAGGTGATCTCCACGGTTTCGCCGTCGAGGTTGCTCCGCACATCAAAAGGCCAATCGTAGGTATGCGTCGTTGGTACAATGTCGGTGGCAAAATCGGGAACGAAGAATTCTGAATGGTGAACATCCATTACAGCATAATCCGAAAAATGCGGTAAAGTGATCTTATCAAACTTGTCTTTTGATGGACGTGCGTCGGGATGCATACCAAAACCGCCGGAATGCTTAAGTCCGCCGGCTGTTAATTGAAACTCTACCTTCCAAACATCATCGTCTATATTACCAGTAAACTCCGGGACTGCAACACGACCACTACTTGTCTTTGCATTCACATCGATGGGTATCTGCACCGCAGATGTGTTCGAATTAAGAACAAATGCTCCTTCCCACGGTTTAAAAACATCGCGGGAACTGTAGGCACCGTTAGACCAGAAGTTAAGTTCGCTGACGTCTTCGTTGCTTCCCACGACACTACTCCAGCTGATGTTGAATGGGTATGGATTTCCAACCTGGTTCCAGCCGGGGGCTAGAGTCAACATATAGGGTGACTGCTGATTTCGTTCGACGACCTTTGCGGCACCGATCTTGATAACGAAGTCCTTGTTGAATGTATTGAACCAATAGCCTTTACCGATCTCGAGCTGGAGAAAATTCTTTGGGTATTCCTTACTAGTGCCGTCCTCGTAGTGGAACAGTCGCCACTGTATTGTTGATTCGCCTTCGAGATTGATATCGAATATCCCGTTGATGGCGGGGTTGTCGAGCACATAAGGGACCGAGAACATCTGGTATGAATTCACCTCGCCATCGAAGCCGGATGCGAAGGGGATCTGTTTCTCACTTGCGGCGATGGTCCTGTACACGAAACTGTTGTTGTTCTCCGGGAACCGCACCGGTTCGTTTTGATCGTCGTCGGCTTCGAAATAAAATTCCATTCCAAGCTCGTCGAGGTCGGCTGAGGAATATGATTTCGAATACGTGCTCCCGGACCCGGCGAGTGGTTCTGAAGTCCACGCTGACTCGCCTTCGAGAATCCCTTTATAGTAGATCGTTACCACCTTATCGTTTGCCCCACCACTTGCGGTTATAGAGATCTGTGATGAATTGGCTACGAGGTTACTGAGTGTGATCTCTGAAGGTCCGCCAGGTCCCGAGTTGGTCTTTACGGAAATGGAATTTGATTCGGCAGAAGGACCGCTTTCATTAACTGCTGTGACCCTGAAGTAGTACGTCTTGTCTGGCGTAAGATCCTCCACATCATAAAATTCTTCTATGGTCGGTTCGTCTTCAAGTACATAAGTATCGAACTCCTCGCTCTCCGACACGTCCAGCAGGTACGAGGTTGCGGAAACAACTTGCGACCAGGTCGCTTTAAAATAGTTGCTGGTTTGTCCCGTTACAATTTGCGCCACGGGTGCAGCGGGCAATGTAAGTTTCCCGGCGGCAAGTGGCGATGTGGTCGCGTAGTTGGTTGATGCATCGCTACCGTTGTATGAATAAATTTTGTAATAGTATTTTGTTCCAGCATCGAGTAAGGTATGGTTGAAAGTGGTGGCGCCGCCGCTTTGAACGACTTTGCTGGTACCGATAGTCGTATTCGCTGCATACGGTATTCCGTCGTTGGGAAGATCCGTAACATCTTCTGTGTTTACGAGAACTATATGACCCGCTGCACCGGCTGTGCCTGTGAAAGATCCGGATATCGAACTGGCGGAGACATCTGGAAATGTGAGCGACGTGGGCTGCGCAACAGGCTCTTCGGCAAGAGTAGTGCGGCTTCCCTGCAGGGGGGAACTGTTGAGATAGTTGATGAGAACACCACTTCCGTTATAAACGAACACCGAGTAATGATATATCGTCTCCGCCAGAAGGCCTGTACTGCTGAAAGTAGTTTCGCTTCCATTATGAACTACGGTACTTTGACCAAATGTCCCTGAGTAAGTAACTCCATCAACGGGTGTGTCGGTCACAGGATTTAAAGATCTTCGAAGCACGAGATATCCCGCCGGATTCCCGGAAGGCGCGGTAAATGATACTTGCATCGACGTTGAAGTCAACGCCGAGAATGACAGACCTGTCGCAGGAAACGATGGTTCAACGACGATGGTCGACTGGTTTCCTTCGAGTGGAGTCGTCAGACGATAGTTAGTGGCGACACCTGTTCCATTGTAAGAATATATCCTGTAATAATACGTGACTCCTGAAGTCAAGCCGGCATCGGTAAACGTTAAGCTGTTGCCGAAGCCAACCACAGTTGATTCTCCAATGATCGACGTGCCGGCAGTATACGTTGAGCCATCGGCCGGGGTGTCGGTCGGTGCGGAGTTTGCCATACGCAAGACAATGTAGCCAGTTGGGCTTCCCGAAGCTGCGACAAATGCGCCCTTGAGGGAGTTGCCGGTGATCGTATTAAATGTGAGAGACGTCGGTTGAAAATCAGGCTCCGTTGCCCGGACCACAAGAGTTTGATCGACACTCGTGGCTGCGTTGTAATTGGAGTTACCTGCTTGCGAAGCGGTAATGGTTGCGCTTCCGGGTCCTACTATTGTAACAGTGGAACCGGATACCGTTGCTACCGATGTATTACTACTTGAATAGCTTACAGTAAGACCCGAGGAAGCAGTGGCTGTTAGTCCGAACGCTGCATCTCCGACAGTTTTTACCGGAAGTGAATTGAACGTGATTGTCTGGTTGAGTTTGACTCCGGTGCCTTTTAGGTTGATGACATAGCTCGCTTCATCGGGGTCGTTGCTGGTAATCGTAAGTGTTGCTGTTCGGGTGCCGCCTGAAGTCGGTGAAAATTTTACGGTGAAAGTTTGATTGGTGCCCGGTGTGAATGGAGATGTAATACCACTCTGCGTAACAACAAAATCACCAGCATTAGTACCACCTTTCACAATATAGCTTCCCGCACTGCCCGAGAGCGTAAGGTTTGCAAGACCGAGATTGTAGACACTGAACGTAACATCCGACGAGCTGGCGAGATAATTTACATTTCCAAAATTATATTCCGCGCCAGTAAGAAGCGTGGTAGATCCCTGCCTGACTTCGATATCGGATGGAAACGTATACGATTGAATATCGCTATACGAAGTTCCTTCCTCGTTCACGGCTTTCAACCGATAATAGTATACAGTATAAGGAGTAGAGGATGTTAAAGTAGCATTAACTGCAACGTCGCTCGAGCCACTCGTGCTTTGTATACTCGTTGAACTGCTGAGATTGTTGTTGCTGGTTCCGTACTCAAAGTTATAGTTGGTACTTAAACCACTCGGGTTAACGGTGCCGTTGAGCTTTACTTCAAAAGCGGATACCGCAGTCGAAGCCTGTAACGATACGCTAGGAAAAATTTCAGTACGTTGTGCAAGGTGATATGCCACCACGCTGTTATCTCCCGTTGCTGTGAAGTCACCGCCGACCAATAGGGTATTGCTGCTTACAGCTATAGCACGCACAGCGCCGTTCAAACCACTACCAAGAGCGCCCCAATTATTTCCATTCCACACGGCGATATTGTCGGCGTTAGCGTCACCTCCGGCGTTTGTGAAGATTCCACCGACATAAATATTATTTCCACTAAATGCGATCGAATAAACTGTACTGTTCAATCCTGACCCAATACCCTGCCAGTTGCTTCCATTCCACTTCGCTATGCCGTCGGCATTCGAGTCGCCACCGAGATTCGAAAACGCTCCACCGACATATAGATCGTTACTGGATGCAACGAGAGAAAAAACTGTACCCGTGATACCAGTTCCTAACGCACTCCACGTGCTACCATCCCAGCTGCCGATCCCATCGATATTTGCATTTCCATTTCCGTTTTGAAAGTTACCCCCCGCATACACTTTTGTCGCTGTAGTGGCAATGGCATAAACAGAACCTGTGAGCCCTGAACCTAGTGCATGCCACGAACCATCCCACATCGCAATATGCGCGGTATTGGCAACTCCGCCGGCAAGCGTAAAGTCTCCGCCAACATACAATTGTGCGCCGCGTACTGCTAGCGATCGAACGAGGCCATTCGGTCCCGTGCCCAGTGCACTCCAGCTACTCCCGTTCCACATGGCAAGGTAATCCATGTTAGTTGGTCCCCAGGTATCGCCGAATACGCCACCGATGTAGATGTTACTCCCGATGATTGCTATCGCGTTGGTTATTAATCCGGTGCAACAGTCGCCGGTACGTGGACCGAGGGCTTTCAATGAAGCATTGTCCCACGTCGCAATGAAATCAGCGTCCGGGATACCCCATGCATTCTCAAAAAGACCTCCGATGATTGTGTTCGAACCGTTGGGCATGATGGCATAAACATCATCGGGCAGTCCCGAGCCGGTACCCAGGTTATGCCAGGCTCCATCCCACATCGCGATCTTATCGCCACCAGCATCCGTAGTTCCTGCGTGAGTAAAATTTCCGCCAGCGTAAACATTCGCTCCGTTCACATAGATAACATTCACAAAACTATTGAGGCCCGAGCCAAACGCACCCCATGTAGTTCCGTTCCAGGTCGCGATGTTGTCGGCATTGGTGTTGCCACCTGCATCCGTAAAGCTTCCCCCTATGTATAATACACCACTGTCGACCCAGAATGCCGAGACAGAAGCGTTAACACCGCTACCTACAGCAACCCAGTTGCTTCCATTCCACATCGATAAATAATCTGCGGAAGCATTCCCACCCGCGTCGGTAAAATTGCCTCCAGCATATACCTTGTTATTGTACACCGTGATGTCCAGTACATCTCCATTCAAGCCGGTGTTCATTGGGTACCAGATGGTGCCATCCCAA
Source organism: uncultured Ohtaekwangia sp. (assembly GCA_964490505.1). Lineage (GTDB taxonomy): Bacteria > Bacteroidota > Bacteroidia > Cytophagales > Cyclobacteriaceae > ELB16-189. The sequence continues at coordinate 713,142 of CAZBCP010000014.1, forward strand.
ACGGCCACTTTATTAATGTCACCATTGACGCCACTGTTCGTAAAAGTTCCTCCTGCATACAAGTTGCCGCTTGCGTCCATTGCCAATGCAAATACCGCGTTTGATAAACCATAAGCCTGAAACTCGGTTAGCGGCCCCCAACTGGTCCCATTCCACATCGCCACGAAGTTTGCGTCTGCGTTGGGGCCGGCACCGGTGAAGTGGCCGCCCGCAAATACAGTAGTACCATTTACCAGGACCGCTCGCACGGGACCATTCAATCCTGTACCTAACGCACCCCACGTGGTGCCATTCCACGTTGCTATATAATCGGCATTGGCATTTCCCCCTGCATTAGTGAAGCTGCCTCCCACATACAAAAGGCCCCCACTAACTGTAAGTGCGGTGACAGAATTCGAGAGAGCAGCACCGACCGTATTCCATTTCGTTCCATCCCACATAGCCAGGCGATCGGCATCAGGATTTCCACCCAGGTTTGTAAACGATCCACCTACATAAAGCTTTCCTCCGTAGGTTGCTATCGCACTGATGGCACCACTTTGCTCACGCGGTACAGGCAGCCACCGTTCATCGCCGGTAGCCATAATGGTGTTTCGAACAAAAACGGGTTCTCCGTTTTCAGCATACGTCAATCGATATCCAGCGGGATCGAAGCTTCCTTGAATTCCCTTTTTAATAGTGCCGTCAGGATTAAGAATGGAACCAAGGGAGCCGGGGCCGTCGGTACCATAACTGTTCACCACAAACAGCAGGGCAAGAATGCTGGTAAGTAGATATCTCATTTATGAGAGAAGGGTGGTGTCTCAAAATCATAACTTGCTGAAATTCTTTCAACCCCCGGAATCGGGGGGTGTTTCGGAAAGCAGATCAGGATTTATGTGGCCCGCTTTGAGTACCATTTGCACGGTGTTGCGGGCATTGAATTTTCGAAGGAGCGCTTTGCGATAACCTTCTACAGTATAGACACTGAGGTTCATTTGAGCGGCGATCTCGCGTGTGGAGAAACCCTTTGCCAGCCCATGTATGAGTCGCTTTTCCTGTTGAGTTATGACGGGGGTTGCCAGGGATCTCTTCTTCCTGGTAAGCCGCCTCACCTCCTTTTGTACGGAGTGTATTTTCTCCGCGAGCGTTCGACCCAGCGCTTCGTCAACGCTCTTTTCGTATACACCTTCTACCTTTTCGATCGGAACATCATCCAGCAAAAAGATCCCGAAGAGCTTGTCAGGAACTCCATTGGCATCATAACCCGCTATATCCAGCTTCACCACTCCATGACGCCAACGTTTGTTACCATCGAGGATACTGAAATCGAATCCTCTTAGCCGTGGCAACGGTTCGTTCTCGCGATGGCGCATCATCGCGGGAACATCACTAGCATAAATTGAAAGGATCTTCAGCGCATCCTCCTGTCGCATTCGTTCAATAAAAGACCGGAAGCTGATGCCTTCGTCTGGCAGGTTAAGGGTCTTTATGATCGACTTCGAGATCGACAGGTAGTTGTCCTCCTGAAGGCGATAAATAAATGCGGGTACCGAAACGAAATCTTCAAGGTGACGTGTTACGCCATCCGCGTCTTCCAATAGATAGTGCCGGATCTTATTGACAGCATCCATTTTTGGCGTGTATTGAGACGCAGAAGAGGGCGCTGCGCAATCTTTACCTGAATTAACTAATCAGGAAAGACTTTGGCAATACCTACAGCTAGGTAAGGGGTATCAAAAAGCTACGCCTCTCCTACTGTTCCGCCAAAATTCAGGGGGAACTTGGGCAGATCGTCGGTTCTCTTTATTGGACCGAAAGCCGCCTCGTACTTATCAATATTATCTTTCAATGCTGCCAAAAGTCTCTTGGCGTGTTCGGGTGTGATCACGATCCTCGACTTCACTTTAGCCTTCGGAACGCCCGGCATGAGCCGTATGAAGTCAATAACAAACTCGCTGTTCGAGTGGGCGATCATCGCCAGGTTGGAGTAGATTCCTTCGGCGATCTCTTCAGTCAACTCGATGTTGATCTGGTTGGTGGGTTGTTGTTTTTCTTTATCTGCCATATAAGTTGTGAGTTGTGAGTTATGGGCTGTCGGCGCAGTTACGCACAACCCACAACCCACAACTTTTCAACTATTAATCAGCAAATTCTCTTTCTTTTCTCGGAGATGAAGTAGCCTGTACCATGCTATCGTACTCTTCTTCGGAGCCGACGATCAGGTCGCTGAACCTGCGCTGACCGGTACCTGCAGGGATGAGGTGACCTACGATCACGTTCTCTTTCAAGCCCATGAGTTGGTCGGCCTTACCGCGGATAGCGGCTTCGCTCAACACCTTCGTCGTTTCCTGGAATGAAGCGGCTGACAACCAGCTTTCAGTCTTCAACGACGCCTGTGTAATACCTTGCAGCGTAGGTCTCGATACGGCCGACAATGCATCGCGTACTTCAACAAGCTTCTGGTCCTTGCGGCGAAGCGCAGAGTTCTCGTCGCGAAGCTCGCGAGGCGTAACGATCTGGCCGGGTTTGAACCTGGTTGAATCGCCAGCATCTGTGACAACTTTCTTGTCGAGGATCTGGTCGTTCACTTCACGGAACTCGAGCTTATCAACATACTCGCCTTGCAGGAAGCTTGTATCACCTGAGTCGATGATCTCAACCTTCTGCATCATCTGGCTAACGATAGCTTCAATGTGCTTGTCGTTGATCTTCACACCCTGCAGACGGTAAACTTCCTGGATCTCATTCACAAGGTATTCCTGTACTGCAGTAGGTCCTTTGATCGACAGGATGTCCGAAGGAGTGATTGCACCGTCAGACAGAGGCTGACCTGCTTTCACGAAGTCGTTGTCCTGAACAAGGATGTGTTTCGACAGCGGTACGAGATAACGTTTCTGCACACCATCGCGAGACTCGATGAATATTTCGCGGTTACCGCGTTTGATACCACCGTAAGTCACCACACCATCTATTTCACTAACAACCGCCGGGTTCGACGGGTTACGTGCTTCGAACAATTCCGTTACGCGAGGGAGACCACCAGTGATGTCGCGCGACTTACCAACGGCGCGAGGGATCTTGGCGAGCACCTGGCCAGCCTTGATCTGTTCGCCCTGGTCTACCGCGAGGTGAGCTCCAACAGGGATGTTATACGACTTGGTGTCGGTTTTACCTTTCACCACGATCGCAGGGTTCTTAGTCTTATCGCGAGTTTCGGTGATCACTTTTTCACGGTGGCCGGTCTGTTCGTCCGACTCCTCTTTATAAGTGATACCTTCAATGATTGCTTCGTATTCGATCTCACCGTCGTATTCCGAAAGGATCACGGCGTTGTATGGATCCCAGTTGCTGAGCTCGTCGCCCTTCTCAACTTTCTGTCCATCTTTCACGAGAAGGAATGCACCATAAGGCACGTGGTTGCTGATGAACACGCGTGTCTTGGTTTCGTCCATGATGCGGACTTCACCAGTACGGCCCATTACAACTTTGGCCTTGTTGCCATCCTTATCGGTTGTGTCAACCGTGCGGATACCTTCGAACTCGATGATACCAGAGAACTTCGCATGAATGCTTGCTTCAGTAGCGATGTTCGATGCAGCACCACCCACGTGGAATGTCCGGAGTGTAAGCTGTGTACCAGGTTCACCGATCGACTGGGCTGCGATAACGCCTACTGCTTCGCCAGCCTGTACCATTTTACCGGTAGCAAGGTTACGGCCGTAGCATTTCGCACAACCACCGATCTTCGATTCGCAAGTGAGAAGCGAACGGATCTCGATCTCTTCGATCGCAGAATCTTCAATCTTCTTCGCGAGCTCGTCGGTGATCTCAGCGTTCGATGCGAGGATCAACTCTTCAGTAACCGGGTCATAGATATCGTGTACAGTTACACGACCAACGATACGTTCTGACAAAGGCTCAACTATATCTTCGTTGTCTTTGAGAGCTGTTACTTTCAAACCACGGAGTGTTCCGCAATCCTCTTCAGTGATCACAAGATCCTGTGCAACGTCGACGAGACGACGGGTCAGGTAACCTGCATCGGCAGTCTTCAACGCAGTATCGGCAAGACCTTTACGAGCACCGTGTGTAGAGATAAAGTACTCCAACACGTCGAGACCCTCTTTGAAGTTCGAAAGGATCGGGTTCTCGATGATAGAACCTACAGAACCTGCGAGGTTCTTTTGAGGTTTCGCCATCAGACCGCGCATACCACCTAATTGACGGATCTGCTCTCTCGAACCACGGGCACCTGAGTGCATCATCATGTAGATAGAGTTGAATCCTTGCTGATCTTCTTCGAGCTGTTTCATCAGCGCGTTGGTGAGCAGCGTGTTGGTACGTGTCCAGATGTCGATCACCTGGTTATAACGTTCGTTGTCGGTGATAAGACCCATCATGTAGTTGTTCCATACGGCATCAACTTCCTCCTGGGCGTTAGCAACAAGTTTCTCTTTTTGTTCAGGAACTTTCACGTCGTTCAAACCGATCGACAAACCGCCACGGTATGCCATCTGGAAGCCGATCTCTTTGATGTCATCGAGGAACTTCGCAGTCTTGGCAAGACCAGCTTGCTTGTATACATCGGCAATGATCGTCTGAAGCTTCTTCTTGGTGAGAAGCTCATCAACATAGCCAGACTCTTCGGGAACAACCGTGTTGAAGATCACACGACCTACAACAGTCTCGATCATCTTACGAGTGATCTCACCTGTCTTCTTATCTCTTACGTTCACCTTCAGTTTGATGATCGCGTGCTTCGAAATTCTTCCTTCGTTGTGCGCGATGATAACTTCTTCGGGTGAATAGAAAGTCTTGCCTTCTCCTTTTTCGCCTTTTCTTCCTTTCGTGAGGTAGTACAGACCCAACACCATGTCTTGTGAAGGCACAGTGATAGGCGCACCATTGGAAGGGTTAAGGATGTTGTGCGACGAAAGCATCAACAACGATGCTTCGAGGATCGCTTCCTGTCCAAGGGGAACGTGAACAGCCATCTGGTCACCATCGAAGTCGGCGTTGAAGGCCGTACAAACGAGCGGGTGAAGCTGGATGGCTTTTCCTTCGATCAGCTTAGGCTGGAATGCCTGGATACCAAGTCTGTGGAGAGTTGGGGCACGGTTCAAAAGAACAGGGTGTCCTTTCAATACGTTTTCCAAAATATCCCAAACAACAGGATCCTTGCGATCAACTATTTTCTTGGCAGACTTAACAGTCTTTACAATACCTCTTTCGATGAGCTTGCGGATGATGAATGGCTTGAACAATTCAGCAGCCATGTCCTTGGGAAGACCGCACTCATGGAGTTTCAATTCCGGACCGACAACGATAACCGAACGACCAGAGTAGTCGACGCGCTTACCGAGGAGGTTCTGGCGGAAACGACCTTGCTTTCCTTTCAGCATATCGCTGAGGGACTTCAATGCACGGTTTCCATCCGAACGCACGGCGTTCACTTTTCTAGAGTTGTCGAAGAGTGAATCGACAGCTTCCTGGAGCATGCGTTTTTCGTTACGCAAGATCACTTCGGGAGCTTTGATATCGATCAGTCTCTTAAGACGGTTGTTACGGATGATCACACGACGATAAAGGTCGTTGAGATCCGACGTAGCGAAGCGGCCACCATCGAGCGGTACAAGAGGGCGAAGTTCCGGGGGAATTACCGGCACCATCTTGATGATCATCCACTCGGGACGGTTTTCAACGCGTGTATTTGCATCGCGGAAAGCTTCAACGACTTTCAATCTCTTGAGAGCTTCTGCTTTACGTTGCTGCGATGTATCGGTAGCAGCCTGGTGACGAAGCTCGTAAGAGAGCTCGTTCAGGTTGAGACGCGACAACAGCATTTCGAGTGCATCGGCACCCATCTTCGCGATAAACTTCTTGGGATCGTTGTCGTCGAGCAATTGGTTTTCGCGCGGCAGCTTGTCGATGATATCCAGGTATTCTTCTTCTGTGAGGAAGTCGAGCCTGTTCACGCCATCTTCTTCTTTCACGCCGGGTTGGATAACAACATAGCGTTCGTAGTAGATGATCTGGTCGAGTTTCTTGGTGGGAAGACCAAGGAGATAACCGATCTTGTTAGGCAATGAACGGAAATACCAGATGTGAGCAACCGGTGTAACCAATTCGATGTGGCCCATGCGTTCGCGGCGAACTTTCTTCTCGGTAACTTCTACACCGCAACGATCGCAGATGATGCCTTTATAACGGATCCTTTTATATTTTCCACAATGACATTCCCAATCCTTTACAGGACCAAAGATGCGCTCGCAGAACAGGCCACCCATCTCCGGCTTGTAAGTACGGTAGTTGATGGTTTCGGGCTGCGTAACTTCACCATGTGAGCTTTCCAGAATTGATTCGGGAGAAGCCAGGGAGATGGTGATCTTCGAGAAGTCGTTGTTGATCTTTTTATTCTTTCTGAAAGACATAGTGTTTGTTTTCAGGTTAATACTTCCAATTTAAAAGTTGTGCGTTGTGGGTTGTAAGTTGTGAGAGGCCTTCGCACAACCCACAACTCACAACTGTCAACTAGTCCATAGTGATTTCAAGTGCAAGACCTCTCAGTTCGTGAACCAATACATTGAATGATTCAGGAATGTTAGGCTTCCTCATGTTCTCACCTTTTACAATTGATTCGTAGGCTTTCGCACGACCAATCACGTCGTCGGACTTGATAGTAAGGATCTCCTGGAGGATGTGCGACGCGCCGAAGGCTTCGATCGCCCAAACTTCCATTTCTCCAAAACGCTGTCCACCGAACTGTGCTTTACCACCCAATGGCTGTTGGGTAATGAGCGAGTAAGGTCCGATAGAACGTGCGTGCATCTTATCGTCGACAAGGTGACCGAGCTTAAGCATATATGCCATACCTACAGTTACGGGCTGATCGAAGCGAGCTCCGGTGAGACCATCGTACAGGTAAGTACGACCGTACTCGGGAAGTCCGGCTTCTTTCAATTCTGACTGTACATCATCGAGGTGTGCACCGTCGAAGATGGGTGTTGCATATTTTCTGCCGAGCTTTTTACCAGCCCAGGCCAATACGGTTTCATATATCTGACCGAGGTTCATACGCGAAGGCACACCGAGCGGGTTGAGACAGATATCCAGAGGAGTTCCGTCTTCGAGGAACGGCATGTCTTCTTCACGCACGATCCTTGCAACCACGCCTTTGTTACCGTGGCGTCCGGCCATCTTATCACCAACTTTCAGTTTACGTTTCTTAGCAACATAAACTTTTGCGAGCTGAACGATACCTGCAGGGAGTTCATCGCCAACTTCAAGTGTGAAACGTTCACGCTTGAATTCGCCGGCAATGATGTTCCTCTTGTTGAGGTAGTTCTTCACGACATCAGAGATCATCTCGTTAGAGTGGTCGTCTGTCGTCCATGTTTCGAGGCTCACGTCCGCGATGAGGTTCACTTCTTCAGGAACGTTGTAGTTACTTTCGTCGCGGTAGATGTTCTTGTCAGGGAAGAGATTACTCTCGATCACCTTGGCAGAGAACTTCACTCCTTTGCTGATCAGCTCATCGCCGAATTTATGCTTCACACCCTGGCTGGTTTTGCCTGTCAGAAGTGTGGTAAGCTTCTTGATCATTTCGGCGCGCAGCTCTGTGAGCTGTTTGCTGTAGCGGCTCTTCAATGAGTCGAGCTCTTTCTTCGATTTCGAACGAACATCTTTGTCGCGCTTAGGGCGCGAGAAGAGTTTCGTATCGATAACGACACCTTTCAATGATGGAGGCGCCTTGAGCGAAGCATCCTTCACGTCGCCGGCTTTGTCGCCGAAGATCGCGCGGAGGAGTTTCTCTTCAGGAGTAGGATCCGTTTCACCTTTAGGTGTGATCTTACCGATGAGGATATCACCTTCTTTCACTTCGGCGCCGACACGGATGATACCGTTCTCGTCGAGGTGCTTAACTGCTTCTTCGCTAACGTTCGGGATCTCCGAAGTGAGCTCTTCTTCGCCGCGCTTGGTATCGCGCACTTCGAGTTCAAACTCTTCGATGTGGATCGAAGTATAAACGTCGTCGCGAACAACGCGCTCGGAGATAACGATCGCATCTTCGAAGTTGTAACCTTGCCATGGCATGTAACCAACGAGAAGGTTTCGACCAAGAGCGAGCTCTCCGTTTGCTGTTGCATAACCTTGCACCAGCGGCTGACCTGCAACAACCTTTTCACCTTTCTTAACAAGAGGGGTAAGGTTGATACAAGTGTCCTGGTTGGTTCTGCGGAATTTCACCAGGCTATATGTTTTGAATTCGTCGTCGAAGCGAACGAGTTGCTGTTCTTCGCTAACCTCGTACTTGATAACGATCTTCTTGGCATCAACAAAATCAACAACACCAGTTCCTTCTGCAAGGATCAGTGCGCGAGAGTCGATGGCGATCTTTCCTTCGAGACCGGTTCCAACGATAGGCGCTTCGGGCCTCATAAGAGGAACGGCCTGACGTTGCATGTTCGAACCCATGAGGGCGCGGTTAGCATCGTCGTGCTCGAGGAATGGGATCATCGAAGCGGCGATAGACACGATCTGGTTTGGAGCAACGTCCATGTACTTGATGTCTTTCGGCTCAACCACAGGGAAGTCACCTTCGAAACGTGCCTTCACTTTTTCTTCTTCGAACTCACCGCCGGTTTTCAACTTCACGTTGGCCTGTGCGATGTTGTGTGTGTCTTCTTCTTCGGCTGTCAGGAAGATGATGTCTTTACGATTCACCTTTCCGTTCTCAACTTTCCTGTAAGGTGTTTCGATGAAGCCCATCTTATTCACTTTTGCGTGAACGCAGAGTGAAGAGATAAGACCAATGTTCGGACCTTCAGGCGTTTCGATGGTACAGAGACGGCCGTAGTGTGTATAGTGTACGTCGCGGACTTCGAAGCCTGCACGCTCGCGGGAGAGACCGCCTGGTCCGAGGGCCGACATTCTACGCTTGTGCGTAATCTCGGCCAGCGGGTTGGTCTGATCCATGAACTGTGACAACTGGTTCGTTCCGAAGAATGAGTTGATCACCGAAGACAGTGTGCGCGCGTTGATAAGGTCAACGGGTTTGAAGTCTTCGTTGTCGCGAACGTTCATTCTTTCTTTGATGGTACGCGCCATACGCGCAAGACCAACACCGAACTGTGAGTAGAGCTGCTCGCCTACTGTACGTACGCGGCGGTTGCTCAAGTGGTCGATATCATCGACAACGGCTTTCGAGTTGATAAGACCGATGAGGTACTTCACGATGAGGATGATATCCTGGGTAGTGAGTACTCGTTGGTCGTAACCGAGATCGAGTCCGAGCTTCTTGTTGATCCTGTAACGGCCTACTTCACCGAGGTCGTAACGTTTCTCTGAGAAGAAGAGGCTCTGGATGATGTCGCGTGCGGTTTGTTCGTCGGGCGCTTCAGTATTCCGGAGTTGACGGTAGATAGTTTCAACCGCTTCTTTTTCGGAGTTCGAGTTGTCTTTCGCGAGAGTGTTGAAGATGATCAGGTAATCGGCAACGTTCACGTCATCCCTGTGGAGGATGATCGATTTTGTTCCCGAGTCGATGATCACATCAACGTCTTCGGCGGTGATAACGTGATCGCGTTCTAGGAGGACCTCGTTACGGTCGATCGATACCACTTCACCGGTATCTTCGTCCACGAAGTCTTCCGTCCATGTTTTGAGAACACGGGCTGCGAGCTTACGTCCAACGCTCTTCTTGAGAGTGTTTTTGTTTGCTTCGATCTCTTCAGAGAGTCCGAAGAGGTCGAGGATGTCTTTATCTGTACCATAACCAATTGCGCGAAGCAATGTGGTTACGGGGAATTTCTTCTTACGGTCGATGTACGCATACATAACTGCGTTTACATCGGTAGCGAATTCGATCCAGGATCCCTTGAAGGGGATGATCCTTGCGGAGTACAGTTTTGTACCGTTGGTGTGTTTGCTCATGGCAAAGAACACACCGGGAGAGCGGTGAAGTTGTGATACGATAACGCGTTCGGCGCCATTGATCACAAACGAACCTTTCTCCGTCATGTACGGGATGTTACCGAGGAACACTTCCTGTTCGATTGTTTCAAAGTCCTCATTGTCCTCATCGTTGCAGGTGAGGCGCAGTTTGGCCTTGAGCGGGACAGAGAATGTAAGTCCGCGATCGATACATTCGTCGACCGAATATTTCGGGGGGTCGATTGTATAGTCTACGAATTCGAGCACGAAGTTTTCGCGCGAATCGGAGATCGGGAAGTTCTCTGCGAATACTTTATAGAGACCTTCGTTCTGGCGTTTTTCGGCCGGAGTATCTATTTGAAGGAAGTCTCTGAAAGATTGAAGCTGTACATCGAGAAAGTCGGGATATTCGATGACTTTTTCGATGTTCGAGAAATCAATCCTGTTGTTTGCTGTCGTCTTCTTTGCCAAGGGTACTTAGAGTTTAAATGTTACCTGGACTTGCACTGAACTAAACTGATGGGCCACCGACTCGTCGGGGCTAGGTAGAAACGGGCAAACCCCAGTCCCGCAAAGCGGGACAGGGGCCCCTGAAATTACTTCAGACGATACCCAGCGTCTTCAAGAAATTATTTCAACTCAACTTCGGCACCAGCCTCAACGAGTTGTTTCTTGAGATTTTCCGCTTCGGCCTTAGGAAGACCTTCTTTGATAGTTTTGGGTGCACCGTCAACCATGTCTTTAGCTTCTTTCAAGCCGAGACCTGTGAGTTCTTTTACAAGCTTAACGATCTGGAGTTTGTTAGCGCCAGCGTTTTTGAGAACAACGTCGAAGTTGGTTTTCTCAGCAGCAGCTGCACCGCCACCAGCTGCACCACCAGCTGCGGGGCCAGCTACCACAGCAGCAGCTGCGGGTTCGATACCGTATGTTTCTTTAAGATAAGAGGCGAGCTCACTAACTTCCTTTACAGAGAGTTCTACCAGTTGATCGCCAAGTGATTTAATGTCAGCCATTTTAGTAAGTGTTTAATTTCAGGTTCAACAATTATTTTGCTCTTGCTTCCAGTGACTTCACAAGTCCTGCTACTGTTTGTTTGCCACTCAACAGGGCAGACAAAACATTCTTTGCAGGAGACTGGAGGAGAGAGATGATCTCGCCGATGAGCTCGTTCTTGCTCTTCAGCTCGCTTAGTACGTTAAGGTTTTCTTCACCAACAAAAAGATCGGAATCAATAGACGCTGCTTTGAAAGCAGGTTTGCCTTCCAACTTCTTGCGGTATTCCTTGATCACTTTCGCGGGGGCATTACCTGCCTCTTTCGAAAAGATCACACCGGAAAACCCATGCAATGCTTTCGCGATCTCGCCTACGTTCTTGTCACCGTTCTTCTCAAGTGCCTTGCGGATCATAGTGTTCTTATACACCCTGTATTCCACACCAGCATTGAAGCAAAGTCTACGGAAAGCATTGATTTGCTCTACCGTAAGACCTGAAGCGTCGGTCACATAGTAGTGAGCATGCTGAGAGAATTTCTCAGACAAGTCATCGATGATTTGCGCTTTTTCTTCCCGGGTCATTTTGTTTAAAAATTACAGACCAGCAATACTACTCTTATCGATCCGAATACCGGGGCTCATCGTTGACGAGATGCTTATACTTTGGATATAAGTACCCTTCGCCGATGCCGGCTTCAGTTTAGCAACCATACTGATAAGTTCAGACGCGTTGTCTTTGATCTTGTCTGCGCTGAAGGAAGCCTTACCAATACTAGCATGGATAATTCCTTGTTTGTCGATTTTGAAGTCAACCTTACCCGCCTTTACTTCTTTCACTGCTTTTCCAACTTCGAGGGTAACGGTACCTGACTTCGGGTTAGGCATCAATCCACGGGGACCGAGCACCTTACCAAGTTTACCTACTTTGGCCATAACGGTAGGAGTACAGATGATCACGTCGATATCTGTCCAGCCGCCTTCGATCTTTGTTACGAACTCATCGAGGCCAACGTATTCTGCGCCGGCGTCTTTAGCCTCCTGAACTTTGTCGGGAGTGCAAAGCACCAATACGCGAACAACTTTGCCGAGACCGTGTGGGAGGGCGACAACGCCACGCACCATTTGGTCCGACTTCTTCGGATCGATACCAAGACGAATGTCGAGGTCGACCGAAGCATCAAATTTTGTGAAGCTCAATTCTTTCAAAAGAGCAGAGGCATCCGTGAGAGAATACTCCTTTTCGAAGTTATACTTCGCTAAGACTGCTTTTCTGTTTTTAGATATCCGTGCCATGACGATCGTTATTCGTTGTTCGTTCTTCGTTACTTGTCCCAGGGTGCTTTTCCGCTCACAGTAACTCCCATGCTGCGTGCTGTTCCGGCAACCATTTTCATTGCAGACTCAATTTTGAATGCATTAAGGTCGGGCATCTTGGTTTCAGCGATCTTCTTGATCTGATCCCAGGAGATAGAACCAACTTTAGCGCGGTTGGGTTCTTTCGAGCCCTTCTGGATCTTGATCGATTCCATGATCAACACCGCTGCGGGAGGGGTTTTGATCACGAAGTCGAATGACTTGTCGTTATAAATAGTGATGAGCACGGGCAATACTTGTCCGGGCTTATCCTGTGTTCTTGCATTGAACTGCTTACAGAAGTCCATGATGTTCAAGCCCTTCGAGCCGAGAGCAGGACCGATAGGAGGTGCAGGGTTGGCCGCGCCGCCTTTCACCTGAAGTTTCAAATAACCTGTAACTACTTTAGCCATAATAGCTTTACTTTTTTTCTAATTCTGGTTCCCGCGACAAGCGCGGGATGACATTATTCAAGTTTTTCTACCTGCATGTAAGAGAGTTCGACCGGTGTGTTACGACCGAAGATCTTCACCATTACATTCAGTTTCTTTTTGTCTTCAAATATCTCTTCCACAGCTCCTGTAAAACCACTGAAAGGACCGTCCATTACTTTTACGGACTCGCCTTTGATAAAAGGTTTCTCGAGCTTTTCTTCGAACTGGTCGATCTCATCGACCTTACCGAGGATGCGATTCACTTCCGACTGCCTGAGTGCGACTGGTTCTTTAGAGGAAGCAGTAGAACCATTGTTACCCAGGAAGCCGATCACACCAGGGATATTGTTCACTGTGTGGAAAGCCTCACCGTTTGTGAGATCTGCTGAGATGAGGACATAGCCCGGGAAGAAGTTTCTCTCCCTCACGCGCTTTTTGCCGTTCCTCATTTCATATACTTTCTCCGAAGGAATGAGCACCTGGGGAATAAACTCTGTGAGCTTAGACCTTTCGATTTCAGTTTCCAGGTAGGATTTCACCTTTTTTTCCTGGCCGCTGATCACGCGGAGAACATACCATTTCAGTTCGCCCATCCCCGCCGGATTAAAAATTCTTATAGTATCTCGTCAACAGCTCTTTAAAAGAGATGTCGATCGCCCCAATAACAATTGCAAAGATCAACGATGCTACGAGGACCAGGATGGCACTGCTCTGAAGTTCGTTGAACTTAGGCCAGGTCACCTTGTTGCGGATCTCGTCGATCGAGTCCATGATGTAGTCTTTTACTCTATTCATTGATCTACTGCGTTTTTAGTTCAAAAGCCCGACTTCGCTGAAGCTTCGTCGGACGAAGGTCACCTTTACCAAGGCTACGGTGACCGAAGCACGGGTGGAGAGACTCGAACTCCCAGCCAACGGTTTTGGAGACCGCTACTCTACCGATTGAGCTACACCCGTTTGTTTTGGTTTCCGCGTTACTGGGTCCCCTTTGAGCGTCCTTTCCACCCCTCAAACTCAAAAGGACTGCAAAGGTAGGGTAAATCCGCAGAAATTAAAAGCGTTTCCCTGAAATTTCAAGGAAACGCTTTTCTAAAAGGGGGATCCCAGTCGCTTGTGCGACCGGGATTGTCAAAATTAGTCCAAAATCTCAGTAACCTGACCTGAACCTACGGTACGGCCACCTTCGCGGATCGCGAAACGGAGACCTTTCTCCATAGCGATCTTGTTGATCAGCTCAACTTCGATCGAGATGTTGTCGCCAGGCATAACCATTTCCACGCCGGCAGGGAGTTTTACCTCGCCAGTAACGTCGGTCGTACGGAAATAGAACTGAGGACGGTATTTGTTAAAGAAAGGAGTGTGACGACCACCTTCTTCCTTCGACAGAACGTAAACTTCGGCCTTGAACTTCGCGTGAGGAGTCACCGAGTTGGGCTTGCAGATAACCATACCACGGCAGATCTGCTCTTTTTCAATACCACGGAGGAGGAGACCAACGTTATCGCCAGCTTCACCCCTGTCGAGGATCTTACGGAACATTTCAACACCAGTGATAGTGGATGTGAGGTTCTCTGCACCCATACCGAGGATCTGAACAGCGTCACCAGTCTTGATAACACCGCGCTCGATACGACCAGTTGCAACGGTACCACGACCAGTGATCGAGAACACGTCTTCAACAGGCATCAAGAAATCCTTATCGATAGCACGAACAGGGAGCGGAATGTATTCATCCACAGCCTTCATAAGCTCCTCGATCTTTTCAACCCACTTCGGTTCGCCATTCAGTCCACCGAGGGCAGAGCCACGGATAACCGGCATAGTATCACCAGGGAACTGGTATGATGAGAGAAGTTCACGAACTTCCATCTCAACGAGGTCGAGGAGTTCTGGATCGTCGACGAGGTCGACTTTGTTCATGAATACAACGAGAGCAGGAACACCTACCTGGCGAGCAAGGAGGATGTGCTCACGAGTTTGGGGCATCGGACCATCAGTAGCAGCCACCACGAGGATAGCGCCGTCCATCTGAGCAGCACCAGTAACCATGTTCTTCACATAGTCGGCGTGACCAGGGCAGTCAACGTGAGCATAGTGACGTTTTTCAGTCGAGTACTCAACGTGTGATGTGTTGATGGTGATACCGCGCTCTTTTTCTTCGGGCGCGTTGTCGATAGAAGCGAAGTCACGCACAGCGGCGAGACCTTTCTTTGACAATACTTGAGTAATTGCAGCAGTTAACGTGGTCTTTCCGTGGTCGACGTGACCAATGGTACCAACGTTAACGTGAGGTTTCGAACGATCGAATGTTTCCTTAGCCATGTTTGAAAATCCCAGTTAAAAGTTTAAAAGTTAAAGTGTATTAATAGTTACAAGTTCCAGTACTTACACCCTAAACATTTTAAGCCTTTCGGATAGGTTTTTCCGCGCACGGCGGAGTATGATCCTCTTATACATTATTGATGTTCGCTAGGCATCTGTATAAGCATTTCACAACACAACATTTCAAAAGAACGTTCCCGCCTTCGCTAAAGCTCCGGCGGGCGATGCCCACCTGGCTGAAGCTGCGGTAATGCTTCAAGAGCCGTTGATGAGGATTGAACTCACGACCTCCTCCTTACCAAGGAGGTGCTCTACCACTGAGCTACAACGGCCTTTACTCAGTTGTGAGCTGTGGGTCCTGGGTTGCGAGTGACTTACGCACAACTCATAACACGCAACTCACAACCGTCTGAGCGGGAAACGAGGTTCGAACTCGCGACCTATAGCTTGGAAGGCTATCGCTCTACCAACTGAGCTACTCCCGCAACTAATGTTCGAGGTTCGCGGTTCGAAGTTCGAGGTTTGCTTCGAACGCCGGACGCAGAACGTCGCACATTGGTGTGGGGAGAACAGGATTCGAACCTGTGAAGACATAAGTCAACAGATTTACAGTCTGTCCTCGTTGGCCGCTTGAGTATCTCCCCGACGACTTTAATTAAAAGAACGCCTAATCCATCCAGATTTCGCAATCATTTCAAAATTAGGGAGTGCAAAATTAGCCGGTTCTTACATTATTACAAGTTCTCGGATAACATCCTTACCAAATTCCTTCGCAAAAACCTCGAGAATCTGGCTTTTATGAAGATTCAGATCGTTTTTCATCGACGGGGAGTCGAGCTCGACGAAGAGGACGTGGTTACGGACCGAAACTCGCTTTGTGCGCCTGGCGATTGGCTTTCCGACCAGCCTTTCCCAGGACCCCACGACGGTTGCTTCATCGAACTTCGATGTAAGCTGATACGACTTGAGCAACTCGCGGATCGCATCGCCGATATGGTGTGTATTACTGTTTTTTGATCGTCCCATTATCAACCAAGAATTTCTCGGCACCAATTCCTGCTTTATTCAACAGCTCACTGCTCCGGTCGGGGCGCGCGTCGCTGATGAACAGCTGACCAAAAGTACCACTCCCAACCAGTCCGATCAACCTACTGATCCGATCGTCGTCGAGCTTGTCGAAGATGTCGTCGAGCAAAAGGATCGGCTTGAACTTCTTATGAGCCGTAAGTACGTCGAATTCTGCCAGCTTCAGGCCGATCAGAAAAGATTTCTGTTGTCCCTGCGATCCATGTCGTTTCAACTCAAAGCCATCGAGTGTAAACAGGAAGTCGTCGCGGTGAGCGCCCATGGTTGTTCGCTGCAAAATGATATCGCGATTGAGATTTTTTTGGAGGGCATCTGATAACGAATATTCATCGGTACCCGATCGGTAAATGATAGCTACCGATTCATTCCCACTTCCCGAAAGGAAACTATAATGCTTCTGGAAAAAAGGAGAGAAGGTTGACAGGAATTCCTGTCGCGTTTTTGCTATAAAATCTCCAGCGGGGACCAATTGCCTGTCGCAACTCTCCAGCAGGTCATGATCGACCGATCCTTTTTCAGCAAATCTTTTCAAGAGCGAATTCCTCATTTTCAGATGAGCTGTATAGGCTATCAGCTTCTCCAGGTACTCGCGGTTTATCTGCGAGATCATGCTGTCGACAAACCTGCGCCGCACCTCTCCCCCATCCCAGATCAGCTCGATATCGTTGGGAGCTATCATCACTGCCGGGTATTTGCCAATATGTTCCGACAACCGGGAATATTCGTTGCCATCTTCACGCATCACCTTCTTCTGGTTTTGCTGGTATGCGCACAACACCTCGTTGTTCTGGAAGACACCTTTAATGGAAAACCCAGCCTGGCCGGTGCGGATATTCTGTGCATCGGAACTTAACAAAGAGCTTTTTGTAAACGACAAGTAATAGATCGCGTCGAGCAGGTTGGTTTTGCCGCTGCCGTTCTTCCCAAGAAGGCAATGCACCTGCCCTTCGAACACCACCGCCGCCTGTTCGTAGTTCCTGAAATTGAAGAGATTGAGTTTTTTTAAATACAACGCGCACTTTGATTTTACGGGGATCACGGCCCACTTGAATAAGATCACGGGCCCGCTCACAGGCCAGGACAAAAGTAACGGATAACTCTGTTTGGAAATTCCTTACTATTCCGCCTATTTTCGCGTCTAATTAACATTTGTATGGCAACAGCAACCCAGGCGAAAGGAAAGTCAGAAAAAGCCGATAAGAAGACAGCGTTCCCGAAGGAAACCTACATGTTTTGGTACGAGAGCATGCAACTGATGCGAAAATTCGAGGAAAAGTGCGGTCAGCTCTACGGTATGCAGAAGATCAGGGGCTTTTGCCACCTCTACATTGGACAGGAAGCATGCGCGGCCGGTGCAGTAACGGCGCTCACGAAAGACGATAAGTGGATCACAGCTTACCGCGACCACGCACACCCGCTGGCACTGGGCACTAGCCCGAACGCCATCATGGCCGAGCTCTATGGAAAAGTTACCGGTAGCTCGAAAGGAAACGGCGGTTCGATGCACATCTTCGATAAAGAGAAAAACTTTGTGGGTGGCCACGGTATCGTAGGGGCACAGATCCCTCTCGGAGCCGGTATCGCATTCGCGGAAAAGTACAGCAAGACCAAGAATGTCTGCATCTGCTACTTCGGCGACGGTGCAGTTCGCCAGGGTGCATTCCACGAAGCCCTGAACCTCGCAATGCTGTGGAAGCTCCCGGTAATATTCGTAGTTGAGAACAACGGTTATGCGATGGGTACTTCTGTAAAACGTACCTCTAACGTGACTGAACTTTATACCCTTGCAGATGCGTACGACATGCCTGCAGAACCAGTAGATGGAATGGATCCGGAGGCGGTTCACGATGCTACCGCAAGAGCAGCAGAGCGTGCACGTGCAGGCGAAGGGCCGACCTTCCTCGAGTTCAGGACATACCGTTACAAGGGACACTCGATGTCGGATCCGCAGAAGTATCGCACGAAAGACGAGGTGGAAGAATACAAGCAGCGCGATCCGATCGAGGTTATTCGCAAGAAGATCCTTGAGAAGAAATTTGCTACCGAAGCCGAGCTGAATGCTATCGACGAAAAGATCGTAGGCCAGGTGGACGAAAGTGTGAAATTCGCTGAGGAATCGCCCTACCCGGACGCTTCCGATGCCCTGAAATATGTTTACGTTCAGGAAGACTACCCTTTCATCATGGATTAGGTGATGTAGTCACAAATTTATAGTTTTGCAGCCCCGAACCAGACTTGCGTCGGTCCGGGGCTTTTAATTGGTACCCCTATCATGGCAAAGAAGGAAGAAAAACAAACAGCAATCGAGAACTCAGAAATACTTGCAGAAAAACTGGGAGGCGCTGAGGAATGGCTTGAGAACAACCCCAAGATCGTATTCGGTTTTGTAGGAGTTCTGATCATTGTAGCCGGCGGATTTTTCGGGTATCGCTGGTGGATCGATAAGCAGAATACTGTAGCGCAACAGGAGATGTTCCAGGCGGTACGCTATTTCGAAGCCGACAGTCTCGACCTTGCTATGAAGGGAACTGCGAACGTCTCTGGTTTCGAGACCATCATCAACGAGTATGGAATGACACCTGCCGGCAACCTCGCTAACTACTACGCGGGTGTGATCAGCCTTAAGCAAGGAAAATATTCGCTCGCTGTTTTCTATCTGAAAGATTTTAAGTCAAGCGACCTGTTGGTCCAGGCGAGAGCCTATGCATTGCTTGGCGATGCTTACATGGAACAGAATGATTTTGCGAACGCAGCAGATTCATATCACAAGGCATCTAATTACAAGCCCAATAAATATTTCACACCTGCCTATATTTTGAAAGAGGCTCTGGCTTACGAAAAATTGAATCAGAACGACAAGGCCATCGCGGCTTACGATCGACTGATCAAAGAATTCTGGGATAGCCAGGAAGTAAGTAACGCAAAGAAGTTTAAGGCAAGGCTGGAGTCGGCTTCATAAGCTCGATACATGGCGGGCACACTCAAATCCATCTCGGATATTGGCAAGGTCAAAACGAAGCTTAAGACAAAAAGCTTCGCGATCGTCGTAGCCGAATGGAATGAAGAGATCACCGAAGCGTTATACGAAGGGGCTTATAAAGGGCTCATTGATCTTGGCGCCGATAAAAAGAAGATCCAGCGAATCAACGTTCCCGGTACTTTCGAACTCACGCTCGGTGCGCTGAAATCAGCAACAAAAAAGAATATAGACGCAGTAATTTGTCTCGGCTGCGTGATCCAGGGCGATACCCCACACTTCGATTACATCTGCCAGTCGGTAGCATACGGCATCACGGAAGTAAATATCAAAACGGGTAAGCCGGTGATCTTTGGTGTACTGACCGTTCTTAATAAGAAACAAGCCCTTGAACGTGCCGGCGGAAAGTATGGCAATAAAGGGGAAGAAGCGGCTGTTACCGCGGTGAAGATGTTAGAGATTGATAATTTATGATGGGCTAGATCTTGAAGAAGATCTTCTTTTTATATAGCCAATAACACATCCCCCACTCCAATCCAAAAAGTACAAGCGATGTAACGAATGGCGTATTGAGCGTTAATGCTCCTATGTATCCATTGAACCATCGCGAAGCAACGATCTCAATGAACAGATAGATAAAAAGTGAATTCATTCCTACAACGAGGAAGAACGTGAGATATTTTCGGTGATTCCTGATATCGATCCACCAATACGACACAACCAATGCGAAGAACACCCAGCCACCCGATGCCAAAACAAATGAGCTCGTGGCAATCCTTTTAATAATTGGCGTGATGGAAGTAATGTCGAGAAGATAGCCGATAACGAGGCCAACTATGCCCGCAATAACCAGCGTGTTCATTTTTTCGGGGCGCGTTTTATTACTCAGTAACAGGCTTCCGGCCAACGATCCCCAGATGGTATGTGCGGCCGTAGGAATGGCGTTGATCGCAACCCAGCCTCCGCTATTGATCTTGTTCATCAGAATAAGATCCACGTAGTTGCCGAAGTTGTGTTGATCCGTGAACGGCTGATCGAAGTCGGGAATATTCGTAAACCGGTAGAGTATCTCCGTAAGGATCAGCAACCCGATGCTAAAGCCGATCTGTGCAGCCGGCGACCAACGATAGATCAAAAAAGCAACCAGCGTTGTGAACGACAATTGAGTGAGCACGTCCCAAAGCTCGAACGAAAGTCCACTGTCGCGAACAGCGTAGTCGAGAACACCCCAGAAGAACAGCCACGCCGAACGCTTGAGTGTTTTAAGAAAAGATTGTCCCCACGTTTTTCCTTCCAACTGCTGACGATGCAACGAATAGGCTAGCGCTGTTCCGGCCATGAACATGAACGCTGGCTGGATGAGATCCCAGAAGCGAAGTCCATTCCACGGATGGTGTTCGAATTGAAGAAAGAATGTGTGGGCAGAAGTGCCTTCGGATGAACTGATTAGCTGCCAGTAGAGACCGGTGCTTTCGAGCACCAGGAGGATCATTATTAGCCCTCGAAGAAAATCAAGGGAGAGTAATCGGGAGTGTTCTGCAGGATTAGTGAGCACACTCCCAATTTAACACTTTACATATTTTTTACTATTTCTTTGCCAAACTCCGAGCACTTCAGCAAAGTAGCGCCCTCCATGAGTCGGTGGAAATCGTAAGTAACTTTCTTTGAAGCGATCGTTGCTTCGAGACCTTTATAGATGAGGTTCGCTGCTTCGAGCCATCCCATATATTCGAGCATCATAACGCCCGAGAGAATTACGGAGCCTGGATTCACTTTATCCTGGCCTGCATATTTCGGAGCGGTACCGTGTGTTGCTTCGAAGATGGCATAACCTGTTACGTAGTTGATGTTACCACCGGGGGCGATACCAATACCACCAACGATAGCTGCAAGCGCATCTGAAACATAGTCACCATTCAGGTTGAGCGTGGCTACGACAGAATACTCATCGGGACGGAGGAGGATCTGCTGAAGGAATGCGTCGGCGATAGAATCTTTAATAACGATCTTATGGCCGTTCTTTTCGATCACCTGCCATGGTCCGCCATCGAGATCTTTGGCACCGAACTCGTTTTTAGCAAGAGCATATCCCCAATCGCGGAAGCCACCTTCGGTGAACTTCATGATGTTGCCCTTGTGTACGAGCGTAACGTTGGGCTTCTTGTTGTCGATCGCGTATTGGATCGCTGCGCGCACGAGGCGTTCGGTACCTTCTTTAGACACAGGCTTGATGCCTATGCCGGAAGTTTCGGGGAACCTGATCTTTTTGTATTGCTTGGGGAACGCTTCTTTGAAAGCAGCGAGGAATTTCTTGTTGTCTTCGGTGCCTTCCTGGAACTCGATACCTGCATAGATGTCTTCTGTGTTTTCGCGGAAGATCACCATGTCGGTCTTGTGAGGTTCCTTAACCGGTGATGGAACGCCCTTGAACCAACGAACGGGACGAAGGCAAGTATAGAGGTCGAGGTCCTGACGGAGCGCCACGTTGAGTGATCGGATACCGCCACCTACCGGGGTAGTGAGGGGTCCTTTGATACCTACGAGGTATTCTTTGAAGGCTGTCAGGGTTTCTTCGGGCATCCACGAGCCCGTTTTATTGAATGCTTTTTCGCCAGCCAGTACTTCTTTCCATACAATTTTCTTCTTTCCCTTGTAGGCTTTTTCGACGGCGGCGTCGAACACTAACTGCGATGCGGGCCAGATGTCGATACCTGTACCGTCGCCCATAATGAAAGGAATTGTAGGGTTATCCGGAACGTTTAGTTTTCCGTTACTGATGCTGATCTTTTGGTCGCTCATTATTTTTGGTCATTTGTGGGGGCGAAAATTAGAAAATTAACATCAGAATGAAAGAAATTTGGTACGGTAATGGACGTTTGGACGTAATTATGAAGCGTTTTACACCCCTTTTAATTTGCCTGGTTTTCCTGGCAGCCACCCCGGTTTTCTCCCAGGAAATATGCCTTTCGGCAGAAGAAAAGAAGCTTTACGACCTCATTAACCAGTACCGCAAGACCAAAAAGCTAAAGGCCATCCCGCTATCCGCCAAGCTCACCAAAACAGCCCAGGCGCACGTGCGCGACCTCAATAGCAACTACGTGTACGAGGAGAACCCGCCCTGTAACCCGCATAGCTGGTCTGACAAGGGAAACTGGAGCTCCTGCTGCTATACGCCAGATCATAAACAAGCCCAATGCATGTGGGATAAACCGAAAGAGATCGCTGGCTACCAGAGCGCCGGTTATGAGATCGCCTATTACACCTCGGGCGAAGCCAGCGCAACCGAAGGACTGGAGGGCTGGAAGAAAAGTCCCGGGCATAACCCTGTGATCATCAACCTGGGAACCTGGGAAAAGGTGGAATGGAAAGCGATCGGAATAGGACTAAATGGGAACTACGGAGTCGTGTGGTTCGGAGAACTTACAGACGATGAGGTTCCGGGGGTGTGTAAATAATTTCTAGTTTCTAGTTTCTAGTTTCTAGTTTCTAGTTTCTAGTTTCTAGTTGGCTCTGAAACAGAACTCGAAACTAGAAACTTTTAATATTTCTCTTCTTCGTTGGGGAATAACTTCTTCTTCACATCATCAACATACTTGTTGACGGCCCCTGTTATAATCGAATTAAGATCAGCATAACGACGCAAGAACCTCGGCTTGAATTCCTGTGTGATGCCAAGCATATCCTGCATTACAAGAACCTGTCCATCCGTATCGGGACCGGCACCGATGCCAATAGTCGGTATCTGCAACTTCGCCGTGACCTTGGCCGCTAACGAAGCCGGAATTTTTTCGAGTACAATCGCAAAGCAACCGCACTCCTGCAGCAACAACGCGTCTTCGATAAGCTTGTTAGCCTCCGATTCTTCGCGTGCGCGAACCGTATAGGTTCCGAACTTATATATCGACTGCGGAGTAAGTCCAAGATGGCCCATCACCGGGACACCGGCACTGAGGATACGAAGCACGGATTCTTTTACTTCACTGCCGCCTTCGAGCTTAACCGCGTGAGCGCCGGACTCCTTCATGATGCGTATCGAAGAACGAAGCGCTTCGCCGGAGCTGCCCTGGTAGTGGCCAAATGGAATATCGACAACCACGAGCGCACGCTTCACTGCTTTCACAACGGAAGTAGCGTGATAGATCATTTGATCGAGTGTGATGGGAAGGGTGGTTTCATTGCCCGCCATTACGTTCGAAGCCGAGTCGCCAACGAGGATCACATCTATACCGGCACCATCTATGATGCGCGCCATACTGAAGTCGTATGCCGTAAGCATGGCGATCTTCTCGCCACGGTTCTTCATCTCCTGCAATTGGTGCGTGGTGATCTTACGGATGTCCTGTTTTTTGGAAGCTGACATGAAACTCAGTGTAAATAAACGGCAGCAGACTTGCCAAGGATAACTTCAATATGTTCGGTCAATGTTGTCGATAGCCCGAAACCTGTGTAGGTTGGTTGTATCGGGAATGTTGAGTGACTTCTGTTAACGAGAACTGCAACCTCAATTTTCTTTACCTCGACATCGAGAAATGGTTTCAACGCGTACGCCAAAGTCTTTCCTGTGTTGAGAACATCATCCACAACGATAACACATTTCTTTTTAAATGATGATGGGTCGGCATCGATCTGGATCTCGCTTTGATGAGGGTTGGTCTTATCGATGCTTACTTTTACAACTTTCATCTTCAGATCGGAAATCTCTTCGAGTTGCTTTGCAAGTAATGTTGCCAGTGTGTATCCCTGGCCATCGATGCCTGCAAATACAACTTCCTTTTCACGGATGTTGTGTTCATAAACTTCGAAAGCCATTCGTTTTATTTTCTGGCTTACCTGGCTGGCCGTGAGTATCAGGTTCTTTTCCATTACAAAGGCAGCGGTACTACTTTGCTGTCCTTAAAGGTAGAAAGTATCACCATTGTTTGCATGTTGTCGACAACCTCAATGTTTGAAACCTTTTCGAGCATCAGGTTCTGGTATGCGGGGATATCGGGGGCAACGATCTTGAGAATGAAATCGGCCTGGCCCGTTACATGATGACATTCTACGACCTCGTCGATCTTCCGAATGGCTTTCATGAATTTCTCGATGTTGTCTTTGTTGTGTCCTTTCAATGAGACCATCACGAAAGTACTGACGCCCATGCCAACGCTGGCGATGTCGATCACTGCGTGGTAGCTTTTGATCACTCCCGCTGTTTCGAGCTTCTTTACACGCTCGAGAGTCGGTGCGGGTGAGAGACCAATCTCCTGCGCAAGCTGGGCGTTGGTGATGTTGGAATTTGTCTGAAGTATTTCCAGGATCTTCTTATCGATAGAATCCAATTTTACCTTAGTCATTAAAAACAGAATAAAATTTGGTGCAAATATAAAAAATTATCGGGCGATAAGGATGCGTTGTGTAGAAGTAGCGCCAGCTGCGCTGATAACCGCGACGTACATGCCGGGCGAAAGGCCATCAACATTCAACTCGAACCGGGAAAGTCCTACTGGCGCATCATAAGTGCGATCGTATGCGAGCTCGCCGGTCATGGAATAAAATCTTAAATGAATTGTGCCCGCTGCAGACTGCACCGTTTCGATACTGAGAATGGTGCTTGCCGGGTTTGGATACGACGGCAGAACAACGGGCATTCCATCGAAGACACTGCATTGTTTATTGTCGTTTGCGTTGTTGTCGCCCTGTAGCTCCGCACAGATATAAGCAGAAGGACCTGGACTTAGGAACTCATTGCCAAGAACGTAAGTTCCGACTTCTCCCTTTTCCAATGAAGCGAGCACCGTCTCTCTTAACAGCAGCCCACCTCCCACTCCGTATGTTACAAGAAAACCGCTGATGCGATAGTTGCCGTTATTTCGAACACGAACGTATCCAAGATAAACATCTCCCGATTGAACCAACGAGAAATCCTCGAGAGCAAGTTCATTCAACGGGACCACCACGCTAACGATCTTCGTTTCAGTCTTGCGACATCCATCGGTGTTGGCAGCAGTAAGGCTTACGGCATAGTCGCCGACTTGAGTATAGTTGTAGTCGGCATTAACAACAGTCAATGGAGGATTTCCATCGCTGAAATTCCATTCGTAAGAGATGGCGCCAGTAGATGTGTTGGTGAAGAAGACGTGTAACGGCGGAGGACCGCTTTCGTCCGACATAGTGAACGATGCAACGGGTGAAGGATAAATAGTTACAGGCTTCGATGTTGAGTATACGCAACCTGATTGTGTTTTTACTTGTAGTGATGTTGAATACGTTCCAGCAGTCGCAAACGCAAACTCGACTTCCGAACCGGTGGCATTTGTCCCTCCATCGAAACTCCAGTTGGCTTGTGCAACAGGATCGGTGACGCTCGAAGTAACATCGGTGAATACGGCATCCTGGCTTGCGCAAGGATTACGGACTTCGAAAGCAACCGTCGGCACCACTGGTACAACAACCTGCTTCGTTATGGTGCTCGTACAACTGTTCTGTCCTGTTACGTTGAGCTGCACCGAATAATTTCCGGCCACAGAAAATGTGTGTTGTGGGTTCTGACTGTTATACACTACCGCTCCGATCTTCCATTGCCACGACGAAACTCCACCGGTCGATGTATCGGTAAGCTTTGTGGTTTGATTCACACACGCCGGATCGACATTGAATGAAGCAACGGGTGATTGGGTGATGGTGACCTGTTGTGTTGTACTGTTCGAACATCCTTTGTCTGTTGTTACAGTAAGTCCCACGTTGTACTGACCGGCATTGACATAAGTATGAGTGGGATTTTTTCCCGTGCCCGACCCGCTGTCGCCGAAAGTCCAATTCCAACCCTGCACGTTGCTGTCGGGCAAAGAACCCGTTGCATCGTGGAACTGCGAAGGTGTGCCGGAGCAAGAGAATGGTGGAAGATCGATCGTGAAAGAAGGTACCGGCTTCGAATAGATCGTGAGATCTTTTTTAACGGTAGTGATACATCCATTGGCTGCGAAGGCCTGGAGTGTTACCGTATAATCACCCGGTGTATCGTAGGTAGTTGTCGCGTTCGTGTTGTTGCTAACCTCGCCGTTGTCGAAATCCCATGAGTAAGATGTGGCGGAGCCGGTTGACGTGTTGGTGAAACCTACCGTTGTTGCCTGGCATTGACCATCGACTGAATAATCGGCGGCGGGTCCTGGAAGTATACCGGGAATTGTTTTTTGCTCGTCGTCGAAGCAACCAGGTATAGTTGCAACGAGCTTCACGTCGTTGCTGCCCGAATTGCTGAAAGCAAATACGAGGTCCCTTGATGTGCTTACCTGCGATCCATTTACAATCCATTGATAAGCCAGGTTCCCGTCGTAGACATCCGTCACCGAGTTAGTAAATATGAAGTCATTGTTGGTACAGATCAAACCGGCCGGCACCTGGAAGTCGGCTACGGGTGGCGCGTATATTTTAAGTGAATGCGCAGCTGTGTTCGAACAGCCCGTCGATGAAGCTGTAACTGTTAAGGAAACATCGTATGTTCCAGCGACAAAGGTGTGAGAAGGATCGGGTGACGAAGAGGAGGTCATATCGCCGAAGTTCCAACTGTATGAAGTGATCCCGCCGGAAGTATTCTGTGAATCGAAATCGACATCGTTACCCGCACATACATTCGCGGATGTGTACTCAATATCAGGAGATGTGGAGGTGGACACCGTTATCGCGTGTGAGACGGACGAATGCAGACCGGAACCGTTCGTGACATCAAGTGTGATATTGAAGCTTCCCGAATTCTCTGTTGTAACAGTCGGGTTGGCTGCAGTAGACCATGTTGTTGATGCGAGGCACGACTGTGGGAACGTAACGCGATACATGTTGGCTCCGGAAGTTTCCGCGGAGACGACCAGCCAATCGCTCTTCACCTTATACATCGCAAAGCCGAAAACACTTGCACCGGGTGTGTATCCGAAGTCTTTGAGCTCATCGGTGCCGGACGGGTCGTTCGACATGCTCGCACCGAGGTTTAATCTGAAAACACTCGACGTTGAATTCAGCGCTTGCGCGAATATCATGAAGGTACTATTGTCCTTTACAACGGCGATGCCACCGGCCGAAGGAACGTTGTATCGAGTAACGGTTGGAGTTGTATCGGAAAGATCATCGAGGGCAACTTTAAAGACGCCCGCAACGATGATGGATGATGTAACGAGGTACCACTTGTCGCAATCTTTGATCGCCGAAATACCTGAGCCGAACATTTCGCCTGTGACTGCGAACGTATCCATGGTTGTGGATGCTGGTGCCTCGGCATACGATGAAGCGAACTTGAAACGGAGCACCTGGTCGTTGGCGCCGTTGACGACGAAAAGATATCGGTCGTTCCCTTCCTGGATAGCAACGGCGTCCTGTGCGACGTTCATGGGACTGCCAGTGTAAAATGTTTCGAGTGCACCAGGGGCGTTGCCGGGGGAGTCACCGAAGTTCACTCGATAGATCGTACTCTCATCGATAATAAAACCGATATAGTCGGCGCCTTCCTTTACGATCTCGATCATCCTCCACGTACTTGAGCTTTTACCAAGTCCGCCGAGGTCGACGAGCAACGGGGGATTTTTAACACTGGTGCCAAAATCAAGACGATATAATTTATTGGAGCCGCGACTGAGAAAAAATCCATAGAAATCTCCATCGTCTTCAACCAGTTCCATCTTGAAACCATACCCGCCGAAGCTGTTCGAGAGTACGGTAGCAGTTGGTGTGCCGGCTAGCTCGCCGGAGCAGAGGTCCCATTCGTAAGAGTCGTAAGTATTGTCCGGTACAAGTGAGAGGCGCTGCCCCTTGCATGCGCTGGAAGGTGCTGTAAAATCGGGGGCTATACATTGGGCGAGTGCGCACGAGGCTGAAAGCAGCCAGCCAAGCAAAGTGAGTGTCAAACCGTTCGTCCGCATTAAACCCGATCCGATGATTTTGATATATCGCTTAATCGAGCAAAGGTAACCTTATTTCTCCGTGTAAACCGTTCGGAGCATGCCCGAAGTATGCTCGGGTCCAAACTTTTTGCGGACGTTATCGGCGCCGTATTTTCCCATTGACTTTCGAAGGGTTGGATCGATCATTAATTTTTCCAATGCATTAGCCATTGATTGCACATCGCCTACCGGAACTAGTATACCAGATTGACTATCAACGATGATCTCGCCGGGGCCACCCGAGTTGGTGGCAACAACACAACAACCATAGAACTGTGCTTCGAGGCACGTCATGGAAAATGACTCTGAAGAAGAAAAATTTACGAAGACGTCTGCAGTTGAGTACTCGTGAGCTACATCACTGACAAAATCATTCCATTCGATGACCTCAGCGATGCCTAGATCGATCGCCGTCTTCTTTAGCTGCTCACGGTAACGCCGATTTTTATCGAGACCCATGTCGCTGCCGACGATCTTCAATTTCCATGTCGGAAATTTTTTATGAACGATTGCAAAGGCGTTTATGGCGTGATCGTGTCCCTTGCCGGGAATGATATTGGATAAATATAAAATTGTGTTGTTGTTTCTTACTTCACGGAATTGATCTGCTGTGGCAAGCATGCGATCATAAATACGAACGACTTTAGGATCGATTGGAAGTTGTCGTTTCATGAAATCAGAGACAGCAACGAGCCGGTCGGCTGCCGCAAGCTGACGATCGACCCAATAGTTATACAACCACCTTGGAAATCCTCCGGGCAAGAAGCGAACGTGACAAATATATTTTGCTTTTAGTCCGAAAAATTTCAAAACAGGACCGATAAGATTATACAGGTCGTTGCTATGAACGATATCGATCTTTTCTTTTTTGATGATGCGGTTGACACGAAAAGCATTGACCAACAATGCAGGTCCGTAAGATATGACGCTTGCGCTTTTTGAGATCTCCATCATCGGCACCTCGAAGACCTTGAAAAAAGAATTCGCCCTCAACCACGGCATGGCAGCCGAATTGGACGGAAGAATGAAAAAGAATTCAAAATCCTTTTCAAGGTCGTTCGCCATGGCAACGATCGATTTCAAAGCGCCTGTTACCTGGCGACTATTTTCTATGATCAATATGCGCTTCCGATCGCTCATCTCATTACATCTTTTACAACAGCGATGGTCTCCAGCTTCGAATTATCGGAAGAGAAACGATGAGCATTCTGCCTGGCATTGGCACGAAGCGAATCCAGTTTCGGAGAATCATTGATCAAGCTCCGAAGTGTCTCTGTCCATTGTTCGATCGAAGCCGGAGAATCTTCGTGAATCAGAGGCATCAGGACACCCGCAGACGAAATGTCCAGTATTTCCCGGGGACCGGTCGGGCAATCGGCAGCAACGATCGGCAATCCGCACGCAATGGCCTCGCAGATCGACAACGGAAAACCTTCCCACAAAGAAGTAAGGATGTATAAACCCGAATGACGAAGCCATGGGAATGGATTTGATTGGCGTCCCGCAAAGAACACCAGATCCGATTCACGCAATGGATCGTTGGTCCACGCATGATAAGCAGGGATACCAAGCCGCTTCGCGAGATCAATAAGCTCGTCGCGCTGCTCACCATCACCCAATAAAACGAACTTAACATTTTCCAGGTCCTTCATTCCTGCGACCACATGCATTAATGCGCGCAGATTCTTCTGTGGCGCAAAGCGACAATGCGTTACCACAACAAAATTCTTCGTCAGCAACGATTGCCATTCCTGTGTCAGCGGTTCCTTCGACAACGAATCAATCGAGGCAAGATCGATCCCGTTGAGCACAGTAGTGATTTTGTCGGAAGTCGCCGGAATAAACTTCCTTAATTCGTCGGCGATGCCATTGCTCACACAAACGATCTTGTCGGCGCGACGATACAACATCGGGATCATCATTCCCTTGCGAAAAGATCCGATCACGCCGCTGATCTCCTGGTCGTAAAGTTTCGTACCGTGGATCCACAATATCAACCGATCCTTCTTGCGCGAAAGTATATTCACGTAGTCAGCCCCTTCCAAATGACTTATTGAAACATCAATGTTGTGCTTTGCTTTGAGGTTCTTCAAACGACGGACACGCCGGA
Organism: uncultured Ohtaekwangia sp.; assembly: GCA_964490505.1. Lineage (GTDB taxonomy): Bacteria > Bacteroidota > Bacteroidia > Cytophagales > Cyclobacteriaceae > ELB16-189. The sequence continues at coordinate 743,241 of CAZBCP010000014.1, forward strand.
AGAAATTCACCATCTTGCCAACGATGTTTCGCCCTGCGGGCACGTCGAGTGAGATTATATCCTGGTCTCTTTCATTGTCGAAAGCTCCATCGAAATTGAACACGCAAGAAATCACGTTGAAATCCCGTGAAAGAAACAATCTATGCTGGTGGAAGATCCGTTGTGCTCCGCCGCTGCCGAGGTTTGGAATGAGAAGAAGCACATTGAGTTTACGATCAATCATAGAAGCTTGTTGATCATCGCATCGAGACTTGATGTATCTACGGAAAATCCGCCGTTGATGTCGAGAGTCTTACCCTCGCCGATGATCGCCTGGTACCTGAAGCCCTTCATGTCGGCAAGCATGATGTAATGAAACGCAAGATAGTCATCGGCCGGTGGCGGGAAGATCTCGAGCACCGAGCAGCTTCCGTTCCTATAATAGAGATTGGTGAGGCCTGCCCCATGGATGCCTCCAATAAACGACGCCTGCGAGAATATCGTACGCTGCACGGCAGGTGCGAGCAGATCGGTATCGATGACTTCAATGTTATATTTCGCAAGCACCCGCGCCACATCTGCGAAGTTGCTGATGAACCTAAGTCGCGATTTCCCGCGGTTCACAAACAAGCGTTTATTACTCTGAGGTGTGATGTAAAGTGGTTTGAAGATCTCGTTGAGCAGATCTTTTCGGTGCGTCAGTGGTTTACAGAACACGACTGACTTCGTTGCAATGTATTCGTTCTCCTGAACCATCCACTTTATCTTTTGCATCTCCGGCGATTGCGAGACATACCATTGAAAATACGGCTTCGAGTATAAATTATGTGAAACGATCACTTTTCGATCATCGAAGGAGACCCCGTTCGCCTTCAAAAAGAAATACTTCGCAACAACATCATTGAAAAAATGAAAGTAGTTCTCCTCACCTGTGTCGCGAAAAGAAACAGCCTTCTCGACAACCAGGTCATCCGTCCTCGAAAGAAAATCAACAAGCGATGGCCTGCTTAGGAACCACGTTCTCGAAATTCCCAGCGAATAATACAACAACTTCCTTCCTTCAACGATCGCCCATCCGTTAACGGGTTCGATCACACAAGGCTGATCCCACACGAGGATAAACTCCTCCTGCGTCCAGTCATACCATTGATCCATGTACTGTTTTACCCTGGCGTCTGCGAGGCTCGCAGTCTTCACGTCGTTCTCACGAAATGGAAATCCTTTGCGATAGAGAGAAAATTCGTTTGTATCGACGGCCCGTTCCGGAAACGCAAGTTTGTCGACCGTTGAGATCCTAATGCGGTTGTAAACGCCATACGCTCCCTTTAAAAAAATCCTGGGAAATATTTTTTTAAGGATGGTGCGGACAAAGCTCAATGGCCTTCAGGATTTACGAAGCTGCAAGGTACGCTTTATTCCTTCCTCGAGAGAGATCAACGGCCGGCCGAGTATCGACATCATCTTGGAGTTGTCGGGCTTGCGGCGGGTCATGTCGCCTTCTTTAAGAGCCGGCAGGAATTTGATCTTCGACGACGAGTTGGTGACTTTAACAACCAGCTTCGCAAGGTCGAGTATACTGATCTCATCATCGCTTCCCACGTTCATCACGTCGGTGATCAGCAAGTTCTTCAGCAAGCACATCATCGTAACATCAATGTTATCGTCGATGTAGCAGAACGTACGGCTCTGACGACCATCGCCGTAAATCGTAATGTCCTTCCCTTCAACCGCTTGTTGAATGAACTTAGAGATCACGAAGTCATTACTTTGCTTGGGTCCATACGTATTAAAAAAACGAAGAATGGTATAGTCGAGACCGCACTCTTTGTGATATGATCGCAGGAATGCTTCGCCAACGTTCTTCACAATGGCGTAAGGCAGGCGACTATTCAATGGTGTCGTATGCTCGTTCTGCGGGAACTCGACAGGTTCTCCATAGACTTCTGATGACGAAGAGAAAAACACACGCTTCACGCCGGTCGCACGGCTTGTATCGAGGATATTTCTGAACCCATGAATATCATTTAGCACCATCACGGGATTTTCGAGAGTTCGCTGAACGCCGACAACTGCTGCATAGTGAAATACATATTCAAAATGCATGGAGTGCATGACCTCGGTAACGGTCGTGTTCACATTTACGTCTCCTTTAATGAACGTTAGCTTGTCGCTCTGCGGAAGCTTTGAGATCGACCCGGTAAGAAGGTTGTCGAGCACAACAACGTGATAGTTGCCTTCGGACACCAGGCGCTCCACCAGCGCACTCCCGACATTTCCCGCACCACCTGTTACCAGTATATTGGTCATAGAATACTTTTTCTTATTGAAGCCAGGAACCGGCTACTCATGACTATGCTCGGATAAACTCTTGTTGCCTTCAACGCCCATTTCCGCATTTCGCGCCAGCGCTTATCTTCCGAAAGGCACAGCATGAAAAAGGTGTATCGCTCCGCCACAAATTTATTCCAGTTTTTTCCGAAAGCAGAAAGTACAGCATCATCTTTCCCGAGGGCCTCCAGCATATAGGTATCCCGCGCTATGATCTTGTCGGTGGGGATTGTCCTGATGCTTCGCTGATCGTGATTGACAACGGTCGATGTGATGGTGTTCGAATATTGTAAAGTGTAGCGACTTAGGAGGCGGATCCACAACTCCCAATCCTCGGCCGATGCGAGTACACGTGCCTCTTCGAAAGGAAATTCCTGTACGATGTCTTTACGGACGAAGACGCCATTACAACTGAGAAAGTTATCGAACATCGCCTTCACGCGAATGGAGTCGTCGAGCTGGTCCACTTTTTTGGTCAGCGTTCCATCGGGGTCTTTGAAGTCGTATCCCAAATGAAAGAATTCAGGGGAGTTTTTTTTGTCGATCAGTTTTTTTGCGGTGGAAAGATGATTCGGATACATCAGGTCGTCGGAATCGAAGAAGTTGATGTAGGCCCCGCGAGATAATCGTGCTCCGTAATTTCTTGCAGCGCCCCGTTCGCCGTTCTCCTTACAATGATACGAGAGACGATCATCTTTTATGGAACCGATCCGTGCTTCGGTGTCGTCTTTACTGCCGTCGTCCACAACAATTATTTCGAAGCCGGTAAACTCTTGTTTCAGGATAGACCGGATGGTATCAACAACCAGGGCGGCGCGGTTGTACGTGGGGATGACTATCGAAAAGAATGGTGAATTCAAGCTTCGTTCAGTTTTTGATACTCGCCAACGAGGTTTCGTATGTCAAATAAGTCCACCACTCTTTTATAAAGTAACCCGGTGATCGTCGACACATCCGTCGTTCTATAGCTATCGACAATTTCGGCGGCCTGTGTCGCAAACTGGTCAGGGTTCAAGGCAAATCCGTTCTTTCCGTGCTCAATATAATCATCAAAATCACCAACACCTTTACATACAATAACTGGCCGGTGGACAAGTGCCGCCTCTTTAATGGTAACACAGCTGGACTCCGACAAAGATGGATGCACCAGGAAATCGCAAGCAGCCATGTAGTCCAGCACGTTGCTCACATATCCGGGCATCATCACAAGATCGCTCAGCCCCAGGTCGGCGACCAACTTCTTTAATTTGCCTTCTTCATCTCCCCTGCCGAGCAGTATCAGGCGCGCCTTAATCCCCTTCTCGCGAAGACGCTTCAAAGTTTCGATCGCTACGTCGAATCGTTTGTAATGTGTAAAGCGACCGACCGACAGCAAGGTGACATGATCTTCGAAACCGGCCTTTATACTTTTAACTTTCTCCGCATCCGGCTTACCGTAAATACTAAAATCATACGCCAGGTTTATGTGAATGATCTTATCGCCATCGACTTTCTCTTCTTTCATCATAAAGTCCCTCGCCTGCTCCGAAACAACAATAACGTGCTTCGCCAAAGAGTATGTTAATCGATAAGACCACGACCTGTGGAAGCCCTCGATCTTCGCAACATCGATGTGATGGCGAACCAAAAAGATCTTTGCCTTTACGAAATACTGGGCGATTGATGCAGCAACATTGGCCGGCTCAAGATGGCTATAAACAATCTGAACATTGTGCTTCTTAATGAATGACGTGAGAAAAGCTGCATGACGGAAATAATACAGCCACCCACTTCCATCGATAATGTGTGTGTACGTTTCGATGTCGTGCTGCTGAAGATAGTCGTGGATCTGCGCGCCACTTGCCTGACTTAACGAGATCACCCGGTGCCCCTGCCGACGGAAGGCGATCATCAGCGATTCTGTATCGCGCGACCGTTGATCGAACGGAGTATAAAAAAGGATGACGCTCATGCCGGGGATTTGGCTATAAATATTTCTTGAAGTGATTGGCGATGCGGGCGCTTATGATCTTCGTGGAGTAACGTTGTGCAGCAGCCTGACGGCCGGCTCGTCCCTGCCGGGTCAGTTCGGACTGTCCGAGAAGATAGTAATGTTTAAGCACATCTGCCCATGAATTACTGGCGAATTGACCGAATTCACCGACGTCATTCGAGAGCTCCATTACTTCACTGTTCATTCCGACTGGACTAACGATCACAGGGATCTCGCACGCCATGTACTGCAACATCTTGAAACTGCATTTGCCGCGCTCCCAGTCGGTGTTGCGAAGCGGCATGATGCCCACAGAAAAAAGATTGATCGACTGAACTTCAGTTTCGCGAGACCACTGAACGAAAGTGATAAATTTTTCGAGCGACCTCAGCTCATGCGGATATCTTTCAGTTACAATCATCAGCCGGGCTTCGCTATGTTTTTCAAAAAACGAGATCAGATCGGTAGCGATATCATTGAGATAATGGAGACCCGCCGCACTCCCGATCCATCCAACATTAAATATCTTCTTCTCCGATGGAATATTGCGATGGTATTCAAGATCGACCGAAGTGGGTACGATCTCTATCTTATTAGTGTACTTCGAAGCATGATCTGCCAGGAATGAATTTCCGGCAAACACGACCTTCGCTTCCCTGCAGTGATGTTCGAAGCAGTGATCCGCCTCGCCGTTCAGCCAAATCGCATCGTCGATATCGTAGATAAGATCGTGTACAGCCCGATCGGCTTTATTAGGAAAACTCAGCAATGAACGGCTCAGCCAAAATGCATCGAATGAAGACTGCTTGTTCACCATCGCCACTCTTTCGCGGAGCTTCCTGCGATCCCAAAGAGATCCTGTAACGCGGTCGATGATGCCAATACCGGTCTTTCGCGGCTGCGAAGCAAATTTGTTTATGGTATATTGTTCGGCAGCCACCTGGAAGCCCTCGAGGTATCTCGATGGTGTTTCTATACGAAAGAATGAACACCCATCATTCTTCTGGATTGGCGCTAGTATTCTCATTGTTGACCGACGAACTGCGCCAGGTGTGATTCAGGCTTTAGGTTGAGCAACTCTTTCCTGTGCTTTTCAAGATCGGAGTATGCCATACTACGAAATTCTTCGCGTCCCACGTCTTCCGGCAGACGAGCTGCATCTGTCGAAACTGTAGCATGAGCATTTCTCGAGATCACACCCAATCCATGATCGCAGTCTGCTACGAATACATCCAGGTCGGGGCGATGTTTTTTCAGATAGGGAATTACTTTCCATGTGTCGCCATTCCAGTGACCTGAATAACCCCGCTCCTTCCAGGCGTTGAAAGGCACGGCGGCTTCAGGCGTCAACGGGTTGCAGTCGTGCAGTATCAGTACACCATTGTCCGACAGGTACCGAAGGCAATTATTGACATCATTCAACACGTAATCAAATTCGTGCATTCCGTCGATCAGGGCGATCTCGAGTTTTCGTTGTCGAAATACAGAACTCGCATCCTTCTCAAAGAACGCATCGCTGGTGGCTTCGAAAAATTTCGCGTTGATATTGTATGGATTTCGGATGGTTTCGCCCAAGCGACCTCTCCAGTTGAATCTAAATTCGGGATCGACGGCGATCTTCCTTGAACACTTTATCCCGAAGAACACGTAGCCGCCGAGAACGCCAATCTCGAGATAGGTTTTGTAGTTCCTGTTGTCGATCAGTTGCTGAATAACTTGCTGTCGTTCCATGGGGTTATTGCCATTTACCGCGACCGAACACGCTTCCATAATCGAAGGCGCCGTGCTTTAGCATGAGCGATCCGTTGTCGATGACCTCAAAGTCGCATACGTCGTCGATCTCGTCGATCCTTGCAACGTTCGGTTGATTTACATAAGCGACCAAAGAATAGCCACCTCTTACGAGTGTATTGGGTTCGATCTCGACACTCATTTTCTCTTTAACTTCATTTGTTTCGAGTGCGAAGAGTCGTCGTTTGTTCGAATCGAGTATGAGCACGATGACATCGGCTTTCAGTGATCGATCGTTGATAACGATATCGAACTCGATACGGATCGGCTGGTTGTATAAGAAATTTGAAGTCACCATACCGCTCTCGTTACACACGCGCACTTCTTTGAAGTAGGCGCGTTTCGATCTCTTGCTTTCGTTAGCACGGTAGATCTCCGATCGCTTGTAGTCGTGTTGATAGAATGAAAGTCCGTCGGTCGTGTTGCCGTGGAATACCAAAGATCCCTGGCGAAGCACAGCCACCTTACTGCAGAGGCTGGCTACGGCACTGAGGTCGTGGCTCACGAAGAGGATTGTCCTGCCGCTACGACTTACGTCGCTCATCTTACCGATGCATTTTCGCTGGAACTCGGCGTCGCCAACGGCAAGGACTTCGTCGATGATCAGTATTTCGGGTTCGAGGAATGCCGCTACCGAAAAGGCAAGGCGAAGCTGCATGCCACTCGAGAAATGCTTCAATGGTGTGTCGAGAAATTTTTCGGTGCCGCTAAAAGCTACGATCTCATCGAACTTCGAAATGATCTCGCTGCGCTTCATACCGAGTATCGACCCGTTGAAGAATATATTTTCGCGACCGGTGAGTTCGTAGTGAAACCCGGTTCCGACTTCCAATAGGCTTGCGATGCGTCCTCTCGCAACGATGCGGCCCTTCGTAGGCTTGGTGATCTTCGAAAGGATTTTCAGCAACGTAGACTTCCCAGCACCGTTCCGGCCAATAATACCGACAGTCTCTCCCTGGTTTACATCGAACGAAACATCGTTGAGCGCCCAGAAGTCCTCTTTGGTAACACCACCGAATCGGAACAATCCCGCCAGCGATTCGCGAAAGCTGAGATAGCTACCGGAAAGGTGTCCGATCTGGTATCTCTTGGAGACGCCCTGTAGTTCAAGCTCCGGCCGCATGCTCTCGAGGTGTGATTTTATTGCCCAACAACTTCCCCTTCAGTGCCCTTGTGACGGGTTTTTCGAAGAAAACAAACACGAAATAACTCAATAAGATAATTATGACCAATACCATTATCAACACCCAAATAACCGGTATTGAATGATTGGTCCACTTCAGTATTTTTTCGGATACGACGATGCCTATACCTTCATGTAAAAGATATAGCGGATAGCTGATCAGGCCTATGACCTGGATGGGACGCCATCGCAAAAAACCAAGCCATTGCGGTCGCAAAAGAAATACGACCCAAAGCAAAATGGCCGCGGGGAATAATACCCGCTCAGCATCTACCGCGATAAAATACATTTCCATCAGGAACAGTATCGCTGCTATGATCCACACGAGCAGCGATACCTTTCGCTTCATCCAAAGTTCATAGCAGATGACACCGACCGTGAAGTAGGCCCACAGGTGAAACGTGATGAACAGGAATGCCTTATAATACGCGCTGGTGAGTGGCAGTAAAAAGTCGGGTGTTATGCCGGCAAGCTTCGGCGATGTGCATACACGCAGCATCCAAAGTACAAGCACCAACAACGACCAGTTCCTTAGGAAGTTTTCCTTTCGTGAAGTGAAGTAAACGATACTTGCAGAAATATAGAAGATCACCTCTGGCCATAACGACCAGTAAACGCCATCGACAAACTTGATGTCTTCTCTTCCAAGCAGATCACGCCAGATCATCGGCGAAATGAATGTGAAACTGAACAGGAAATCCAGGGGCGTCTTCGATTCAAATTCTCCGATCCGTGGAGAATCGTTCCACCAGTTTACAGCTACGTATGTTAGGATGGAACAAAAAATAAGTGTCGGCGCCAGGCGGAGATAACGCTTAGTTAGAAATTCTTTGATCGAAGTTGTTCTCTCCAATGAGTAATAGATCACGAAACCCGAGATCATGAAGAACAATTGAACTCCGAAATAGCCGTAGCGCGAGAAAGACCATTTTGGATAATAGCTTAAATCAGGAACATCCACGTACCTCCAGTAGTAATGATAAATAACTACCCACATCGCAGCAAGGCAGCGAAAGCCATCCAGCAGTTCGATTCTCGATTCGCTTCGGAGTGAGATTGGAGAGGGAGTCGAATTCATTTCGATCAGCGAAAATACAGCGTTATCTCCTTACAAATTCGATCTACTGCCGCCGACTTTAATCCCGGCCACACAGGAAGGCTTAAACAGGAATCCGACAGCGATTCGGCCACCGGGAACTGTCCCTTGGATAAACCCAGGTAAGCGTTTGCTTTTTGCAGATGCGGCGGAACAGGATAGTGAATCATCGTGGCGATCCCCTTCTTCTCGAGATACTTGCGAAGGCCATCGCGGCTGTCGGTGCGGATCACAAACTGGTGATACACATGGGTTGCGTTTTTTGCAACCAACGGAAGCTGCACTTCCGCAACTTTGCTCAGCGACTTGATGTATCGCGCTGCAATAAGCTGTCGGATCCGGTTCCATTTGGGGAGTCGGCCTAGTTTCACACGAAGTATCGCGGCCTGCAATTCATCCATTCGCGAATTCACACCTTGTTCATCGGCAACAGACCATCTCGATGTTCCGTAATTACGAAGCTTCATTACCGACTCATACAGAGCACGATTGTTGGTTGTAATAGCGCCCGCATCTCCGAGGGCTCCGAGATTCTTAGTGGGATAGAAACTTGTGGCGTTGATGATACCAAAGCTGCCGGTCGCCTTGCCTTTGAAGGTTGCTCCATGGCCTTGTGCGTTGTCCTCAACAACATGAATATCGTTTCGTCTTGCGATCTCCATGATCGCATCCATCTCACAGGCCTGCCCATACAGATGAACCGGGACGATCGCCTTCACCCGACTGTTTATCGCAGCTTCAATTCCTTCCGGCGATATATTCATTGTGAGCTCATCGGGCTCTACCGGAACACAGCGCGCGCCCGTCATCCCAACTGCAAGCCATGTAGGCTGACATGTATTCGAAGGAACAATGACCTCGTCTCCTTTACCAATGCCGAGTGCACGTAGTGAAAGACTTAATGCATCGAGACCGTTTCCGGTTCCAGCACAAAATTTCACACCAGAGAACGCTGCGTATTTTTTTTCGAACGACGCCACTTCTTTTCCAAGGATGAACTGGTTGCTGCCAAGCACGCGCTTTATCGCATTCAACATAGCCCTGCTTTCGAGGGTGCCATGCTGATTGCTCAATGATAAAAATGGTATTGGTTCTCCCGGCATGGGTTAAGCGTAGTCGGCAAAGAAATCTTCGGTCTTACGAAAGTAGGTAATACCTATGATCAGGAATATAAGTCCCGAAGTCAGGCTGATCGATAACAACGTTGTATCGGGCATCGTGCCTGTAATCGGAATTCTAAAGAGCTCTACAGCAGCATAAGCAGGCGACAATACCAACACGTATTGAAGTGTAGGGAACTTTAACATCGAAACGGGATAGATCACCGGAGTAAGGAAGAACAGGATCTGTATCATGAATGGTATCACGTAACGGATGTCGCGATACTTCAGGTTGAGGGCCGAGAGCCAGCAGCCCAAACCCATGGTTGCCATGATCGCAGCAAAAACGGCGAGTGGCCAATAGAATAACGCGTTGAGATCAACCGGCTGTCCGTACCAAATTAGCATTACCGTCAGCAGTGCGAATGCAATCACGAAATCGAAGAGCGACACGAGTACAGCGGCGACCGGTATTACTAATCTCGGGAAATAGATCTTGTTTACGATAAGTGCATTGTTGGCCATGCTCTGTGCAGCGCCGGTAAGACCAGTCGAGAACAGGTTCCAGATCACAAGCCCTGAAAGAACATATATCGGGTACGGAATATTTTGCGAGGGGATATTAAGAGTGCGGCCAAAGAAAAAGGTGAAGATGATCATCATCACCAGCGGCTGGAGAACAGCCCACAGGAAACCGAGGACGGTTTGTTTGTAGCGCAGTTTAACGTCGCGCCAGCTAAAAAAGTAGAACAACTCGCGATACCTCCAAAGCTCCTTCCAGTTGTACAGCTTCCCGTTCGAGGAATCGATTATTTCTTCAGTCATTTGACCCATAAGGCACTATCGCCTTTGGGGTAAAGATAATACGAAAATATTGCATCAGTCGTAGTCGCTGAGCAGGGCAAAACTGTCGGTTTGGACCTCGTAAAAATCGTGAACGAATGTGCGGGCACCGAAGTCTTCTTTCCAAAAGATCAACCCTTTGTTGAGCTTCCTTCCACCATCGGTATTCGACGTACCGAAGCTGAAATACTTTTTGCCCTGGTATACATTTTTCAGAAGATAATTGATCAGGATATCGGATGCATCGGCATCGCGTCCTGTCTGATTGGATGAAATGTATTGAAGATGGGCAGCGGTTGGCGTCACATAGATCACTGCCCCTGCAATTAATTCTTTATCGTAAGCTTCGAACAACTGGATGTTCTCCGGGAATCTCTCCATCAACAATTCCATTTCTGAAAGAGTGTGAACTGGTTCGGCGCCGTGTCGTTCTTTCAGGTTTGGGATCAATATTTCGTTCCAGAATCTCTCCGGTTTCTGCGACGAAACAATTTTTAGCGATCCCTTATTTTTTCCTTCGATCTTATCCAACACCATGCTCGTATCGCGACGAACGAGCTTCGCGTTCATAAGGAACATTGCGTAGAGATCTTCATTCGCCGGGGATGTTGCCAGGTACGAAGGCAAGCATTTATACAGGATCGACTTGAATCCATTTGAATTGTAGTATCGCATCGCGTGATAGAAGAATTGCAGTACACGTTCCAGTCTGACCGCGGGCTCGAGGATCAATCCGCCGTAGGTAAGTCCGCCGTGTGATTCGATCTGGTCGCCGGTTTCGTTCGCGATCAGCAAAGCCGAAAGCTTATCGTCGAAGTAGATCAGGATAGAATGATCGCGAAAGCGATGCTGATGATAGTCGACATACTCCCTTCTGAAGAGGAACGTGCTGTTTTTCGCGTTGTCGACGAAGTTGTTCCACTCCGTCCGGTCGGCGGCAACATATCTCCTGGTAAGTATCGATGTTGTCAATGAAAGTAATTATCCATCTTTGTATCCAAAGTTATATGAAAATACTTTTCGTTGTTCCTTATCCGCTGGGGCGATCGCCGTCTCAAAGATTCAGGTTCGAACAGTATTTTAGCATCCTCGAAGGCGCGGGTCATCAGTACCGTGTGGCGTCATTCCTCACCGAAGCAGGTTGGAACACTTTATATACGAAGGGCAACACCTTCGCGAAAATATTTTCGGTTGTGAGTGGAATGTTGCGTCGCTTCGCGCTGATGTTTTCGGTGTCACGATACGACCTGGTGTTCATTCATAGGGAAGCCGCCCCGGCGGGTCCGCCCGTTTTCGAGTGGATCATTGCAAAGATCTTCGGTAAGAAGCTCGTATATGACTTCGACGATGCTATCTGGCTTACGGATAAAAATGAGAATGCCCTACAACGTTTCGTGCGGTGGAGAAGTAAAGTGAAAACGATCGCAGGTTGGGCGTACAGGGTAAGCTGTGGCAATAAATACCTGTGTGATTTTGCGAAGCAGTATAATCAGAACGTGGTGCTCAATCCGACAACGATCGACACATCCTATCACACTCCGATCAAAAAAGGAACAAACAACATTACGATCGGCTGGACAGGATCGCATTCAACACTTAAGTACCTCGGCGATATCGTTCCGGCGATCGGGGAGCTTGAAAAAAAATATCCGCAACTGGTATTCATCGTTATCGCGAATCAAAAACCCGGTCTTCCGGTCGCGTCATTAAAATTTATTGAATGGAGTCTCGAGAACGAGATCAGTGATCTTTCAAAGATCGATATCGGTATCATGCCCTTGCCCGACGATGAATGGTCGAAAGGGAAGTGCGGCTTCAAACTCCTGCAATACATGGCGCTCGGTATTCCTGCCGTAGCGTCGCCTGTTGGAGCAAACAATGAGATCATCAGCGAAGGTGTAGAAGGCCTGTTCTGCAATTCGAAGCAACAATGGATCGATGCTCTCGAAAAATTAATGAACGATCCGGCCTTGAGAGAGCGGATGGGCAGTGCAGGCCGGATGAAAGTTGAAAAATATTATTCTGTCAACTCCAACTCCTCGACTTTCCTGTCGTTGTTCAGTTTGTGATCGGCGATCAGTACCAACGCCACCAGGTAAAAAGGAATGAGCGGGATCTTGTACCTGCTCAACGTTCCGAAGTTATAAGTCGACACACCCACACCAAACGCAAAGGTGATCGCGAAGATCATGCAAAAAAGAACGGTCGGGTCCCGAAGCGCCGCCAGGAATGACAACGGCCGAAAGATTACGAGCAACAGCGTAAATACCAGTATAAAAAACGATTCGATTGCCGAGAGTCCCATCAACACATTGCGCACTTCCCAGAGATACGGCCGGAACAACGAAACAACAACAGCATCGGGAAACAACGTGATCATGCTCTGGAACGAACCATCGAGCTTGCCGAGCGAGTATGTACTGCCGGCATTTCTTCCGGTCATAAACCCGATGTCGTAAGCTGTAATCCGCGACGTCTCTGCCAGCTTCGTGATCGCATACCTTCGGTCGTTCTCACCGATCTTCACTACAACGAACACCGCCGTTACCACGGTTAGCACAACAACAAACGGCAATAGCATTATCCTCAACAGCTTCGTACGTATGTTCTGAAGGTTGCCTCCATATATCCAAAAGATGGCCGAAGGCATAAAGCAGAGAAGGACATACTTCTTCACTTCGTAAATGATGAACAGCGACATCAACAACAGCAGGATGTTCATCATCGAGAGCTCCCGATCGATGAACAATTTCTTGATCGTGTACGCAGCAAAGCCAAGCGAACCGATCACCAGTGTATCTTTCAAAAGCCCGGATCCCCAAACAACAACCGACGGGATAAACAACGTACACAGCGCAAGCCTGCCTTTGATATGTGGATACAGTTCATAGAACGTGCGGAAGAGGAACCAGCTTCCAAGGAAACTGAAGAATGCAAATAGTATTGCAGTTGCAGAATACGTCGAGAACGTGAACAGATCGAGCAATGCTGCGATGCGAACTACGAAGTATGAACCGGGATCGGTAAAGAAAAGGATCTTCGAAGTGTATTTGTAAAGCGAGATGTCTTTCGAGAAGATGAGCGAAAGCCCGTCGAGCGGATCGTTCATGAACGCCTCCCAGATGATCCTGCTGCCGAAAGTATGGTAGTTGTAAGTGTCGCCCCCCGCGTAAAAGTATTGATATAAAAATCCGATGATCAATGCGCCGATGATCTTTACAGTCAGCGCCGGGAAAAAGTATTTATAGTTCAGCTCATCGCAAAGTCGTGGCCTGAGGAAGTATGCAGCTGCATACAGGGCCATGATCACAAGTGGTGTTACGATGAGGTCGCGGAGATCCAAATGAAAGCGTTAACCATACAAAGATACATCAATCGCCCTTTTCCAGGTTCTTCAATCTTCGCTTGGCATCCTTATGTGCTTCGTCTTTCCTGCCGGTCCTTTTCTTTACTTCATTGAAATATTTTTTGGCCGACTTCTTATCGCCCTGCTTCTCAGCAATCTCGCCCAAAGCTATCATCGAATACAAATAATACCCGGTCTCCGTAGCCTCGTTCTGCTCCGCATATTTCATCGCTAGCTCGTAGTACTTCTTCGATTCATCCAACTGACGTCGCGTCTGGTACATTTGTCCCAGGAAGAACGCCGCATACCTTCCACTCGTTGCTTCGTAACCCAACATCGAGCTGTCGACACGCGCGAGTATCTCCTTCGATTCGCGCTCGAGGTCATTATACATTCCCCTGCTATACAACATGCGTGCATAGTATCGATGGAAATAAGGATTGTCGGGATATGTCTTATGTAAGTACTCCGAGATCTGGAAAGCCCGCAACTGGTCGTTCTCGTAGCTGTTCAAGATCCGCATCAGCCACACCATCGCTTCCGTTCGTGTATAGAATGCGTTGTATGAAACTTCCTTGAGCTGTTTCAATCCCAACGCTTTATCTCCCTTCCTGAAAAACCACAGCAACGGCCGCACCATGGGATAATTTTCAGGAACCCAAACTGAGAAATAATTGTAAAGCGCGTCACCAAACAAAAGCTCGGGACTTAGATCATCCCGCTCTTTACATTCTTCGAGATAATCGAGTGCGTCTTTACCTGCACTCGCTGCCTTTCGCCAGTTGCCCCGCTCTTCGTCGGAGTACAGTCGCCCTTTGAAACCGTAAGCCGCTGCTAGAAAGAATGCTGCTTCGATCCTGTATTCCGGATGTTTCTTGTGAAGATTATTCGCAAGCATGATTGAACTGTCCATGTAAGCAAGAAACCTTTCGTCATGCGATGTATTTTTGGTATCGGGCATGATCTTCCACCACTCGCCGAGGCCTATCAAAAAATATGGTAGCGGATGCCATCCATACTTTTGCTTGAGCCACTGGAATTGCATCTCTGCTTTATCGAACTTAAAGTTGTAAAGGTCGTCGAGGGCCTGTGTGGTCTCGATCTGTATCTGCACGTTGGATATGAGGATGATCGTTGTATCTTTTCGCTGTGCATGCGCCTGCGTGCAATACGCCAGGATGAAAGCAACCACGAGGGCACATTTTGCGATTAATAACCGTTGAAAACTCATAATCCGTCCTAAATAAACAACAAAAACCGCTTTGCCCGACGTAGTTTTTTAAATTGGAGTTGGGCCTGCCGCTACTTTTTGCATGGAAACGTCCCTTACCTCAAAATCGTTTTTCTCGGCCGACAAGAAACTCACCTTTTTACTGCTGGTCGTTTGTACTTACCTGGTTCTCTATGTGAAGGTTGTCTTTATTGAGAACGAGACTGCCGCGTTCGAATTCCTTGCGGACCGGCCAGAAGGTTCCTTGCTGCAGGCAATAGCGGCTGTAAGGTTTATATCCGTGCCCCTGATTTACCTGTGGAAGTTTACGGTGATCGGCTTCGTGATCTGGGTGGGCTGCTTCATGTGGGGCTACCGGGTTACATATAGCCAATGCTGGGCAATCGCCATCGTATCGGAGTTCATTTTCCTGGTACCCGAAATCATTAAGATCTTCTGGTATTTCTTTATTGAAACCGACCCGACCTACGACGACATCCGGGGTTTTTATCCCCTTTCCCTGATGAATTTGTTCGATTATGCCGAGATCGACACCCGCTATGCCTATCCCCTGCGCGCCCTCAACGTTTTTGAGCTCATCTACTGGTACCTGCTGATCTCAGGCGTTCATTTTTTCGCCCACAAGAAAAAGGATGTGGCGATGTTCATCGTTCTGTCGTCGTATGTGCTGCTGTTCTTTTTTTGGCTCTGGTTCTACACAATTGTTTACAAATAGGATAGATTTCTCGATCCTACCTGAATTTTCGCCACACCGAGCACCCTGCAACCCGCTCCAAGAAATGACAATCCGTGACATTTAAATCAGTATTTTCGCGCCCTATGACCTTTCAGAAAGCTAACAACATCACCGGCTGGGTAGTATTTGCTATAGCCTTTATCACTTACTGGCTCACCTTCGAAGAAACAGCCAGCTACTGGGACTGCGGAGAGTTCATCGCGGTATCATACAAGCTCGAAGTTTCGCACCCGCCCGGAGCTCCCCTGTTCATGCTCGTGGCCCGCGTATTCTCATTCCTCGCTATGGGCGATAAAACCATGGTGGCGTATTGGATCAACACGGTGAGTGTTGTTGGCGGCGCATTCACAATCCTCTTCCTCTTCTGGTCGATCACATTGCTTGGCCGGAAAGTTTACGGTTTCAATAAACTCTCGGAGGTTAGTGAAGACAAGACCTTTGTCCTTATGGGAGCGGGTGTTGTCGGAGCGCTTGCATACACTTTCTCTGATTCATTCTGGTTCTCGGCTGTTGAAGCAGAAGTTTATTCGATGTCGTCGTTCTTCACGGCACTTGTGGTATGGATGATCTTGAAGTGGGACGTTATCGAAGACGAAGGCAAAGCCAATCGTTGGCTTATACTCCTCGCTTATATGATCGGTTTGTCGATCGGCTTCCACTTGTTGAACCTGCTGTCGCTACCGGCACTGGGTCTTATCTATTACTTTAAAAAATACAAGCCATCTACCTGGGGAACGATTGCTGCTCTCGCAATCAGTGGTGGTCTCATATTTTTCATCAACGATCTTATTATTCCGGGTCTGCCCAGCATCGCCGGTGGTTTCGAAGTATTCTTCGTCAACAACCTTGGTCTTCCGTTTGGCTCCGGTGCTCTCGTTTTCGTTCTCCTCCTTATTGGTGGACTTTTCTACGGTATCCGTGCAAGCGAGAAGAGCAATCGACCCCTGTTGAACACATTCTTCCTCGGAACAACATTCATTCTCATCGGCTATTGTTCGTATGCCACTATCATCATCCGCTCTAACTTCGATCCCCCCATCAACGAAAACGCTCCAAAGGATATAATGAGCTTTGTTCGTTACCTGAAGCGCGAACAGTACGGAAGCCGCCCGTTGTTGTATGGGCCATACTTCACAGCACGACTGGTAGACTTCGAAACAGGCGCGCCGGTCTATACAAAAGGAAAGGATAAATACGAGATCACTGATCACAAGATCAATTACATATACGATCAAAACACAATTCTTCCACGCGCATGGAGTCCCGAACATAAGGCTACTTATCAAAACCTGATGGGCCTCGCAGACGGCGAAGAGCCTACGTTCGCACAAAATATTGCGTACATGTTCCAGCACCAGATCGGAACCATGTATGTGCGTTACTTCTTCTGGAACTTCGCGGGTCGCGAGAGCGACGAACAGGGAGCGCGCTGGCTCTCGCCTGCCGATTGGTTCGACGATAACATTCCTGCCGAGCTCAAAGAGAATCGAGGCCGGAACAACTATTATATGATACCATTCATACTCGGCCTCATTGGTATGTTCCACCAGATCGTGAAAGACACCAAGAACTTTGCCGTGGTCGGACTGCTGTTCCTGTTGCTCGGCGTCGCCATCGTGGTCTACCTGAACTCGCCACCGGTCGAGCCCCGCGAACGTGACTACATTTATGCCGGCTCTACTTATGCATTCACGTTCTGGATCGGCCTCTCCGTGCTGGCAATTGCCGATTGGATAGGTGCATTGATCAAAAAAGTAAAACCGACGGCCATTATTGCTACACTTATAGGCCTTACAGCACCTGGCATCATGCTGGCCGAAGGCTGGGACGATCACGATCGTTCTGACCGTTTCTTCTCGGTAGACTCAGCCAGAAATTATCTCGAATCGTGTGCTCCGAACGCCATCCTGTTCACTGGCGGTGATAACGACACATTCCCTCTCTGGTATGCGCAAGAAGTTGAAGGCATTCGTACCGACGTTCGCGTTGTAGTGTTGAGCTACTACAACACCGACTGGTACATCGATCAAACCATGCATAAGCAGTACGAATCGGAGGCATTCCCTTATTCGCTTTCGCTGAAGCAATACATCCAGGGTGGACCGAACGACTACCTGCGTTTTGCGGCTAATGATAAGATAAAGGTGCTCGATGTGAAGCAGTATATCAATGCATTGAGTAAGGACTTCGAAGGACTTCGCGGTGAAGACGGAAACATCGTGCCGAGCAGGACCTTCGCGTTGCCTATTGATACAGCCCACGTTGAAGAGCTTGGATTCATTTCCGATGAGCAAAAGGCATACATCACCCCGATGATGATGTGGAAGATGACAAAAAGTGGTCTTGAGAAGAAAGATCTCGCGATCCTCGATGTTATGGCTACCAACAACTGGGAGCGTCCTATTTACTTCAATCCTACTTCGCTTGCGCAGATCAACATGGATCTCAGCCAGTATGCGATCCAGGAAGGCATGACATCGCGACTGATCCCGGCTCGTAATCCTAATCCACAAAAAGATTATGTGAACACCGAGGTTGCCTACGAGAACATGATCAACAAGTTCGGTTATCGCGGTCTCGATAATCCCAAGGCGTATTACAACGAAGATTATCGCGGCTTCGTGCAAAATCACCGCAGCTCGCTCAACTCGCTAGCCGAGGCACTACTCGACGAATACGACGCAGAGACTGCCGGTATGTCGGAGACGATCACCAAAGAAGGCGATGTTGAAGACAAGAAGGAGAAAGCGAGAAAGGTTCTCAACTTCAGCCTCGAAAAGATGCCGGATGCTGCAGTGCCTTACGACCTCACGCTTACGACTACAGTTGAGCTGTACTTCAGGTTAGGCGAAAAAGAAAAGGCTCTCGAGATAGCGAAGACGCTCGTCACACGAGCCGACGAAATGTGTACATACCTGATCCAGCGAGGTGATGGCATCACACTTGAGCTTCGAAAGAAGATGTTCATCATCGGCGATCTTCAGAGAATTATGCTTGAGAACGGTGAGAGCGAACTGGCACAACAGTACGAGGCTATGTACCAGAAGCATATCACCAACCTGGATCCTACCGGGCAGGGAAATCAATAAGGGCGAAGAGCACCAATTATTTATAAGCAAACACCAACAGGTCGAGCGAACCTTCGGCGCTTCCGGCCACCACGTAGTCGGTATGATTTATTGAAAGAACCAGTTCATCTGCAGAATCTTTCAGCTTATTCCTGTTCCTTCTGTTCAAGATCTCGTAGGGAACTCTGAGTATCGGTGCAGGCAACCACCATTGCATTTTAAGAATATCCCACCTCATTATCTTCTGCACCGACTTCTTATTGCGCTCGTAGTATTCCATCACCTTTTGGTTACCGCCTATTCCTTTCACTTCCACACGAGGAAAGATCTTCTTCGCAAGATCACCCAGTTCCTTGCCCGTATATTCCCGGATATGCCATGGGTTTCTCGAAAGCGACATCGGCCGGTTGGGTGTAGTGATCATCGCGACGCCTCCCGGTTTCAAAACACGATAGATCTCCTTAAGAAAAGAGACATCGTCTTTTATGTGTTCGATCACCTGGAAAGTCACGACCACATCGAAAGAGTTATCGGCGAACGGGCCAAATGGGGGAATGTTTCCACTGAAGAATTTTCCAGTGGGATATTTTTTCTTCAATCCCTCTATAACCTCTTCGATCTTATCGATGGCCGAATAGGATTTTGCCCGTGGCAGTATCCTGTCGATACCACGTCCCTCGCCGCAGCCAACTTCCAGCACGTCGCCCTGAATGTAACTTTCGGCAACAACATAAGCTTTCAGCAGGCGTTGATGAATTGGGTTATCGGAAGGGATCTCCTCCGAAGTTATTTCCGTGGTAAAGACTTTGCTCATTCCTGCAAAAATAAGTAGACGGGACACAGCAGTCATTAGTCACAAGCAGAATTGTCAACTTCCTCCTGACTCCCGACTCCTGTCTCCTGCCTTCTGGCTCCTGACCCCTATTTGTAGTATTTTTGAAACTTGATATGAAAGCTGCTGTCTGTCTCTTCTTGTTAGCGATAACCTTTCTAAGCAACGCCCAACCCATAGCCGGATCAAACCTCAATTACTGGTACGACCCCGACAACGATGGGCAATTCGACATGAAGATCGTTCGTAGCCCGGACTCCATTTTTGCCTACTACCGCGTCGACACATCCATCTTCAAGCTCGAATGGGAGAAACGCGATTCCTTCGGCCAACGTGCAGGCACACCCATCGACGGCATTGTATCTGGCAACGGCGCCAATGGAAAGGTACGCTTCGGGCTTCCTCAGAAACCGTGGCTGCTGGTCGCTCTCCTCACCGACAAAAGAACGCAGGCCGTCCGTGTCGACTTCAAGCAGATTGAAGCAAACTATCCTCCGGATGGGCTTTTATGGCGCAACGGCAAACCGGTGTTTGAGTCGCACATTCCTCTGAACACAGAGGTAATGATCACGAATTACTTTGCGCCGCAGCTGAAGGTGTATCATTATGCCGAAAGATTTCCGGCAGGCTCGCCGCCATTCGCTGA
This sequence comes from uncultured Ohtaekwangia sp., assembly GCA_964490505.1. Classification (GTDB taxonomy): domain Bacteria; phylum Bacteroidota; class Bacteroidia; order Cytophagales; family Cyclobacteriaceae; genus ELB16-189. The sequence continues at coordinate 763,392 of CAZBCP010000014.1, forward strand.
AAAAGAAAAACCAGTAGACCCGATCATGGTGGTCGACTCAACTTTCAATATCACATCGGGGCAAGAAGTGAAATTCACTAAACCTGGATTATACCTTGTACAATCCGACACCAACGCAGCCCGCGGAATTTCATTCAGGGTCGAGCCCGCATCGTATCCAAAGATGACGCGGATCGAAGACCTTTCGACTTCGCTGGTATTCATCTCCACCAAAGAAGAAGCCGATAAACTTAAAGCAGCCGGTGCCGATAAAACCGCATTCGACAGGATCGTGCTCGACATCACCCGCGACAAGGATCGTGCTCGTATGCTCATCAGGAATTATTTCAGAAGAGTTGAGCTCGCCAACATCTTCTTTACATCATATAAAGAAGGCTGGAAAACAGATCGTGGCATGATGTACCTCGTGTTTGGTCAACCCGACGAGGTAAACCGAAACGGACAATTCGAAGTATGGACGTACAAACAAATGAATGCCAAGTTTACTTTCTATAAAACAGGCAGTGTGTACGATCCCGATTATTATGTGCTGGAGAGAAACAGACGCTTCGCCGAAACCTGGTACTACACTATCGACATGTGGAGAAAGTCGCAGATAACGTCGGCAGTCAAAAACTAAAATCTTCATCTCTTCACATACTCACCTCTTCATCTCATGAATAAGACTCAAACGATTTTTGGAACGAGGGCAGTTATGGAGGCCATCCGTTCGGGCCGTGAAATAGAAAAGATATATATACAGGCAGGGCTCAGTAACGACCTGATCAAGGAGCTCATCTCCGAAGCAAAGCAGAGGAACGTTCCCTACTCTTTCATTCCACAGCAAAAGCTGAATCATCTCGGGTCTAAAAATCACCAGGGTGTTGTATGCATGCTTGCTGCAATACAATACGCGAAGATCGAAGACATCATAGACAAGTGTTATAGTGAAGGCAAAGATCCCTTCCTTCTTGTGCTCGACCGCATTACCGATGTGAGGAACTTCGGCGCTATCGCGAGGACTGCCGAGTGTGCGGGGATCGACGCGATCGTTATTCCTGAAAAAGGTAACGCACCGATCACGCCCGATGCTATCAAGACATCTTCCGGGGCATTAAATCATTTGCCTGTATGCAGAGCTACCGATATGAAGAAGCTGATAAAGCAATTGCAGGAGAATGGTATTCGCGTGGTAGCCTGTACCGAGAAATCGAATGCTGATATTTATAGCGCTGACTTCAAATCTCCCGTCGCTATCATCATGGGGTCGGAGGAAGACGGAATATCTCCGGAGTTATTAAAGCTGGCAGATCAGTCTGTCAAGATCCCTCTCAAAGGAAGTATTGGATCGTTAAACGTTTCCGTCGCTGCAGGCATTGCGATCTACGAAGCGATCCGGCAGAAGAATTGATAATTTGTGATTCGTAATTAATCACAAATCACAAATCACAAATCAAAAAATCACCAATCACAAATCATATATACTTCTCCCCATTATGTTTCGCTTTAACGTCCGCCACGAACTTTCGAAACATATCTTCTTTATCTTTCTCACAAACAATCACCACATTATCGAACACGCCAACCAGATAACCGTCGAGCCCTTGTACCACCACAAGCTTGCCTTCAGGTGCACGTATTATTGAATTGTGTGTTTCATAAACCAACGCATCGGCTTTCACATCGTTGTTATTTCCGTCGCGACTGGAGATGTCGTGGAGCGAAGCCCATGAACCAAGATCGGACCAGGGAAACTTACTCAGCGCAACATAAACATTGTCGGCCTTCTCCATGATACCGTAGTCGATCGATATATTCTTGCACTGCGAATACGCTTGCTGAATGGCTTCCTTCTCTTCGGGCGTATAAAAGCTCGGTGCAGCTTCTTCGAACACTTCGCTCATTTCAGGAAGATAGTTCGCGAAAGCATTAAGGATTGCCTGGACACCCCAAACAAAAATTCCGGCGTTCCACACGAAGTCGCCGCTCTCGATGAACTTCCTGGCCAATGCGAGTTCGGGTTTCTCTGTGAACGTCTTTACTTTCTTCAAAGGACCGGCGCCATCGATGTATTGAATGTAGCCGTATCCCGTTTCGGGACGTGTCGGTTCGATACCAAGTGTAACGAGGTTGTTTTGTCCGGCAGCATAGTGCGAGCATTTCTCGATGGTATCCTGGAATTCTTTTTCATTCAGGATGAGATGATCCGCGGGGCTTACAACCATAACTGCGTTACGGTTCTTCTGGAATATTTTATACGAAGCATATGCGATACATGGAGCTGTGTTCTTACGCATCGGCTCTGTTAGTATCTGATCTGCTTTTAGCTGTGGAAGTTGTTGTGCAGTGATCGCACCGTGTTCTTCGTTTGTTACAACAAGAATATTTTCGGCTGGACACAATGGAAGGAACCGATCGAATGTCGATTGCAGAAGTGTTTTACCGGTTCCGAGAACGTCGAGAAATTGTTTGGGTCGGGAATTTCGGCTGTAGGGCCAGAATCTCGTTCCTACACCCCCTGCCATCAGGACGACAAAAAGGTCTTTATTCATTTAAAGCACACTATAAAGAGAATAAGATAATACTGAAATTGGATTTATGCGATACCTTCTTTGAGTAAATCATGCAGATGTACGAAGCCAGCCAGTTTTTGACCGTCCATCACCAGTAGTTGGGTGATGCTCTTTTCCTGCATGAGCTGCAACGCAGAGGTTGCATATTCGTCGAGGTCGATCTTCCTGGGAGATACTGTCATAATATCAGCAGCGCGAATGCCTTCGAGGTTACTTCGTTTCTCCAGCATTCGGCGAAGGTCACCATCAGTTATAATGCCAAGTACATTGCCGGCATCGTCAACCACGGCTGTTGCCCCCAAACGACGCGATGATATCTCCAGGATCACATCTTTTAGTGCGGCATCTTTCTTCACTTTGGGGACTGACTTCGACATAAGGTCGGATACCTTCAGGTATAGTTGCTTTCCCAAAGAACCCCCGGGATGAAACTCTGCGAAGTCAGACTTGGAAAATCCGCGCATGTTTAAAAGACACACGGCAAGCGCATCGCCCATCGCCAGGTGCGCAGTCGTACTCGTTGTTGGTGCAAGATTATGTGGACATGCTTCTTCCGCAATCGTTGCATTTAACACTAAATCGGCTTGCTCAGCAAGGTATGATGATGTGTTGCTTATGAGGGCAACAAGTTTCACTCTCCTTCGTTTTAGCAGTGGCACAAGGACTTTGATCTCGGGGGTGTTGCCACTTTTGGAAATACAGATCACTATATCGTCGTTCTGTATCATACCCAAATCGCCATGAATCGCATCGGCTGCATGCATGAATACTGCAGGTGTTCCGGTCGAATTAAAAGTTGCCACAATTTTATTGGCAATAATGGCGCTTTTACCAACGCCCGTTACGACAACGCGTCCTTTTGCAGAATAAATATCGTTAACGCACTTCTCGAAATTGTCATCGATGAAATTGATAAGATTTTCGATTGCTCGCGACTCATTTAATAGCACTTCGCGTGCTATTTCTCGGATATTTTTTGTTAAATTCAATTCCCTATCTGTGTTTGGCAATGAGAGAGACAAAGATAAGGAAATCATTATTCACAAACGTTTGCTATGTTGGTAGCGGAAGAACAAGATTCGCTGAAGGATAAACTCAAAGAGATTTTTGGTTACACTCAGTTCAGGGGAAATCAGGAAGTAGTAATAAAAAACATTCTTAACGGCAGGAACACTTTCGTGATCATGCCTACAGGTGCGGGTAAATCACTCTGTTATCAATTACCCGCCATGGTCAACGATGGATTGGCCATCGTTATATCTCCTCTTATCGCCCTTATGAAGAACCAGGTCGACTCATTGAATGCTTATGGCATCAATGCGCGCTTCCTCAATTCAACACTCAGCAAGAGCGAGATCACTCGTCTTAAGAAAGATGCAATCGCAGGCGCCATCAAGCTCCTCTACGTTGCACCCGAATCCTTGAGTAAAGAAGAGAACATCGAGTTCCTTCAAAAGGTGAACGTGTCGTTCATCGCTATCGACGAAGCGCACTGTATCTCCGAATGGGGTCACGACTTCCGTCCCGAGTATCGTAAGATAAAAACTATGATCGCGCAACTCGGTGATATGCCTGTGATCGCGCTCACTGCCACCGCTACTCCTAAAGTTCAGCTCGATATCCAGAAGAACCTGCAGATGGAAGAAGCCGATGTCTTCATCTCTTCTTTCAATCGCAAAAATCTCTATTACGAAGTTCGACCCAAGAAAGAAACCAAGAAGCAACTCATCCGCTTCCTCAAAGAACATAAAGGAAAGTCAGGCATCATATATTGCCTCAGCCGAAAGAAAGTCGAGGAGATCGCCGAGCTCATCAACGTCAATGGTTTTAAAGCAGCTCCGTACCACGCCGGTCTCGACGCCGACGTGCGCATAAAAAACCAGGACGACTTCCTCAACGAAGAGGTCGACATTATCGTGGCAACCATTGCCTTCGGCATGGGTATCGACAAACCAGACGTTCGCTTCGTAGTACATTACGACGTTCCGAAATCACTCGAAGGATACTACCAGGAAACCGGCCGCGGCGGACGCGACGGTCTCGAAGGCCACTGCCTCATGTTCTACAGTCACAACGACCTGAACAAACTCGAGAAATTCAACAAAGACAAATCAGTACAGGAAAGAGAGAACGCACGCATACTCCTGCAGGAAATGGAATTCTACGCAGAGTCACCCGTGTGTCGTCGCAAGCAACTCCTTCACTACTTCGGCGAAGAGTTCGAGCCAAAGAACTGCGGCATGTGCGACAACTGTGTGCATCCACGCGACCGCTTCGACGGGACCGAACATGTTAAGACCGCTTTGCAAGCTGTTCAACAGACAAACGAACGCTTCGGTATCAGCCACCTCGTTCACGTGATCCGTGGCGTCGAAGACGAATATGTAAAGAGCTATAGCCACTTCGACCTTGCTGTCTATGGCGCAGGCAAAGAAGAAGAGAGCGATTTCTGGAAATCGGTGATCCGCCAGGCAATGATCTTCCAGTATCTCGAAAAAGACATCGAGAACATCGGCGTGCTGAGACTTACCGAAAAAGGGAAGAGCTTCCTCAAGAAGCCCCACCCTATCGAACTCGCAAGAGATCACGACTTCACAACAGCTATCGAAGAAGAAGAGGAGTCGGACAAAACACCCGGCCCCGCAAAATCTTACGACGAAAAGTTGTTCGAGATGCTCAAAGCTCTTCGCAAGAAGATCGCCAAAGAGAAAAATCTTCCTCCATATGTCATCTTCCAGGATCCGTCGTTGGAAGAAATGGCAACAACCTTTCCCACGACAAAAGACGACCTCGCTTCGGTGAATGGCGTCGGCATGGGTAAGGTGAATAAGTTTGGAAAAGAATTCATCGACCTCATACGCCAGTATGCCGAAGAGAATGACATCGAAACGGCAACCGATGTAGTTGTAAAGACATCCGTCAACAAATCGAAGATCAAGATCTTCATCATTCAACAGATCGACCGCAAGATCGATCTCGATGAGATAGCTTCTTCAAAAAGCATTTCGTTCGACGAACTCCTCACCGAAGTCGAGAACATCTGTTACTCCGGCACAAAGCTCAATCTCGACTACTATCTCGACGAGATCCTCGACGAAGAAAAACAGGAACAGATCTTCGAGTACTTCCTCAATTCCGAGACCGACAGTATCGAAGACGCCGTGGCCGAACTTAAGGATGAAGATCCCGACTTCAATGAGGACAATCTTCGTTTGATGAGGGTGAAGTTCCTCAGTGAATATGCCAACTGAGTTCAGCGTGCAGGGTTCAGGGTTCGATTTCTTCGAACTTTGAACCCTGAAACTTGAACGTTATTTTCGCGGGATGAATATCCTTATAATCGGCTCCGGCGGCCGGGAACACGCATTCGCGTATAAAATAAAGCAAAGCCCCCTCTGTACTAAACTATTCGTTGCTCCCGGCAATGCAGGCACAAGCACTAATGTCCCTATTAAAGTAGACGACTTCGAAAAGCTTGGTCAATTTTGTGTTGAAGAAAAAATAGACCTGGTTGTTGTTGGTCCCGAGGTTCCTCTCGTAAAAGGAATCCGCGATTATTTCGAAAGCACACCAGCTCTTAAGAACATACTGTTGGTTGGACCTGGCAAGACCGGCGCCCAGCTCGAAGGCAGCAAAGACTTCTCGAAACAGTTCATGCTTCGCAACAACGTTCCCACGGCGAAGGCTAAAACATTTTCCGATTTCAAGGAGGCCACCAGGTTCCTCAAAGAGATAAAGCCTCCCTACGTGCTGAAGGCCGACGGGCTCGCAGCCGGCAAGGGCGTTGTTATCACAAGCGACCTCAGCGAAGCAACGACCACCGTCGAGGACATGCTCGTTAAGAAACAATTTGGCGAAGCATCGTCACGCATCCTTATCGAAGAATTCCTCGATGGCATCGAAGTTTCCGTTTTCATTCTTACCGACGGAAAAGACTATATCGTACTTCCTGCCGCAAAGGATTATAAGCGCATCGGCGACGACGACAAAGGACCCAACACCGGGGGCATGGGCGCTGTATCACCCGTTGTTTTTGCCGACGATGCTTTCATGAAGAAAGTGGAAACCAAAGTGATCGTTCCTACCGTTGCCGGCTTAAAGAAAGAAGGCATCGATTATCGAGGCTTTATCTTTATCGGCTTGATGAATGTTGGCGGCGAACCGTATGTGATCGAATACAATGCACGGATGGGTGACCCCGAAACACAGGTAGTAATGCTCAGGATCGATGGCGACCTTGTTCCTGCCCTCGTCGCTACTGCCAGGGGCGAGCTAAAAGGTCATCGCATTGGCGCAATTCCCTCGTACGCACTCACCGTATCGCTCGTTGCGGGCGGCTATCCAGGCGATTACAAAAAGGGCGACATCATCAAAGGCCACGAACAAAAAGGGGTGTTCCATGCGGGAACCAAAATCAACTCCGGCAACGTGGTTACCGATGGCGGAAGGGTGCTTTCGGTGACTGGCGAAGGAGCCACTCTCGCGGAGGCGCGCAAAAATGCATATGAGCGGATTTCCGCCATTAGCTGGGATGGACTATATTTCCGTAAGGATATAGGCCTGGATTTGCAAAGAATTGAGGAAGGAAAGGCCTAACCGGTTTTTTTAACGTCAGTTGGATGTGTGAAGCCAACTTCAAACATCAAACTTCAGACTTCAAACTATATGGGATGCGCATGCGGAACGGCCAAAGACGGAAAGGTTGCTGGCTGTAAAAATAATGGAGCCTGTGGAACGGGCGGTTGCAATAAGATGAATGTTTTCGACTGGCTTTCCAATATGGAGATGCCCGGAGAAAGCAAATACGATATCATTGAAGTCAGGTTCAAGAATGGACGCAAGGACTTCTTTCGCAACACAGAAAAACTCATCCTCACCACCGGCGATGCCGTAGTGGTCGAAGTACCCAACGGACACCATATCGGCTACGTGTCCCTCCAGGGCGAGCTTGTACGCCTGCAGATGCAGAAGAAGAACGTCGCCAACGATGGGGAGATCAAGAAGGTCTACCGCATCGCTCACACGAAGGACCTCGAAAAACTCGAGGAAGTAAAGAAACGCGAACTCCCCACACTCTATCGCACCCGCGAGATCATTCGCCAGATCAACCTCTCGATGAAACTCTCGGATGTCGAATACCAGGCAGACAATACCAAAGCAACATTCTATTATTCAGCCGACGATCGCGTCGACTTTCGTGAGCTGATCAAGATGCTCGCTACCGAATTTCGGATCCGCGTGGAGATGCGTCAGATCAGTCTTCGCCAGGAGGCCGGTCGCCTTGGCGGGATCGGAGTATGCGGTCGCGAGCTCTGCTGTTCTACATGGCTAAGTGATTTCAAAAACGTAGCGACAAGCGCTGCGCGTTACCAGAACCTTTCGTTGAACCCAAGCAAGTTGTCGGGACAATGTGGTCGCTTGAAGTGCTGCCTGAACTATGAGCTCGAGACTTACATGGAAGCGCTGAAGGACATCCCGGAAATCGAAGCGCCCCTGCTCACGCAAAAGGGCGAGGCTGTTCTTCAGAAGACCGACATCTTCCGAAAGATCATGTGGTTCGGCTACAAAGAAGAGAACAACTGGTATTCGATAAGCATCGTTCGTGTGAACGAGATCCTCGAATGGAACAGGTCGGGACGTAAACCGGCAACACTCGAAGAAAATCACGTCGAAGAAAAACAAACCGGCGGCCCGCTGAACAGCGACCTCGAGAATCTCGATAAGAAGTTCAAAGACAAATCGAAGAAGAAGAAAAAACATCACGATCGCCACCGCCGCGACAACAGGCCGCAAGGAAATAATCCTCAAGGAAACAATCAGAATAAAAATCGCCCCAACAACAATCCTAACAACCAGAAAAAAGGATGAGAGTGGCGTTTTTCGTTTCGATTGTATTATGCCTCGCAGGGTGTGACAACACACGAGTATTTGAAGACTATAAAGATTTCAATTCAAAATCATGGATCGCCAACGATACGGTGAGCTTTGAATTTAAAATCGAGAATGAAGCAGCGTACAACTTGAAGTGTAACATCCGGAACACCGTTGACTACCCTTATTCACGGATCTTTGTGAACTATATTCTCGAAGACTCTACACATCGGACGATCTCTACGAAGCTGGTATCGAACTATCTGTTTGATGTAAAGACCGGCGAACCTAATGGTGAAAGCAGCATTGGAGACATTTATGATCACTCATTTTATCTTGAGAGTAGAAAGCTCAGTACGGGAAAGTACTATTTGAAGCTGCAGCAGTACATGAGAACCGATACACTGCAGGGAGTTCTCGCGGCCGGTGTTCGCATCGAAACTATAAAATAACTTTACTAAACCTTCAGGGGGATGCCACGAAGCGGGGCAAAAAAAACCCCGCAACATGAATGCTGCGGGGCCGGGATTTCTTGGCAGTGAGTTACACGCCCACCCTGTTTACCAAAAACCTGTAAACCTACTTTACCAATTCTAAGCTGGTAAACCTGTGTGTAGGTTTAGAAAAAACTGTTATCAAATGAACGAAGATGGTAGCCCCTTTCGAAGATCTCTCAATTAGAAAGAAATTAGAACTTATTAAAATCTTAAAATAAAATTAAAGCTTAAGCGATCGGGAAAGTTACTCGCACCATTGTTCCTCTTCCTTCTTTAGAATCTATTTCGATGGTGCCTTTGTGCAACGCAATGATCCGTTGCGTTAACGAGAGGCCGATTCCATAGCCCTTTGTTCGCGATGTTGCGTCGGCGCGGAAAAAAGGCTCGAAAACACGCTGCAGATCCTGCTCACCGATTCCCGGTCCGCGGTCAATCACCGCAACTACCAGCCTTTCTTCGTGACAAGTAAGCACGACTTGCGATTTTTTCTCGGGTGAAAATTTACATGCGTTCTCGACGACGTTGCGGAGCGCAGTCTTTAACAAGTGTGGATTGCCGTTAACATTTAGTTGCGATTCTTCTTCCGGAAGGTCTCGCAATTCGATGTTCACCTGGTAGGTGCTCTCGGCTGCCTCCACGCGTTCGCGCACTTCCCAGAGGATCTCGTCGAGCCTCACGGGTGCCATTGAGAAAGAGCTTTCACTACGGCTTAGTTGCGCAAGCTCCAGCAAGCTGTTCGACATCTGGTTAAGCTCTTTGATGTCTTCCAGTACCGATGCAATGGTGGACTGATACTCGCCTTTATCGCGCTCGTTCAGCAACGTTACTTCGAGTTGCGACGTCACTTTCGTGAGCGGGTTTTTAAGCTCATGCGATACGTTTGCCACAAATGTTTTTTGCAGGCTGAAGGCTCCCTCTACGCGTGAAAGCATTCCATTAAAGATCGCGACGAGTTTTCCGATCTCGTCGGGCTGGCCGGTATCGTGAAGTCGTTTGCTGAGATCCAGCGGCGAGATACCCTCAACCTCATTCATTACTTTTTGAATTGGGCGGAGCGCGCGACCGGAGTAAACCCAACCGGCAAATCCGACGAACACAACCATGACAACAAACAATGTGATGAGCAACGTTCGCAAGTCGGCAAGGCGTTGCATGCCCTCCCTGTTTACCGCACCTGCAATCACCATGTAATCTCCTTTCTCCCGGAACATGAATCCAAGTACGTTGAATTCTCCCTGCCTGAATCTCACTTCGCGCTCTTTACGGATCCGCTTGAAAATGGTGGTGTCTACGGTGAGTTCGAACTTGTCGGTGTTAACATAAAGCATGCGGTCGAGACTATCGAGCACCACGATGTTTTCTTTGTAAAGGTTATCGGCTTTTGCACGATCGATAACGGTGAGCAGCGTGGAATCTATCTGGTCAATTTTGATCAGCAGAACGGCGAGCGTAATTCCCTTTTCACGAAGGCGTTTGTCGAACTCTCTTTCGATAAGCTGACTCCAGAGGTAATAAATAAGGAAAAATGAGAGGAGTACGATAGCCGTAACCAGTACAGTAAACTGAAGCGTAAGGCGGGTACGGATCTGCAACTCAGTCGGCCTTTAAGACATAGCCCATCCCAAATTGGGTATGAATGAGCTTCTTCTCAAAGTCGCGGTCGATTTTTTTTCGAAGATAGTTTACGTAGACCTCCACCATGTTGGTACCGGTGTCGAAGTCGACGTTCCAGACGTTTTTAGCCAGTTCGGCGCGTGGGATCACTTTGCCTTTATTGCGGAGGAAATATTCGAGCAGCGCGAATTCTTTTGCTGTAAGCTCGATCGCCTTGCCTTCTCTTTTCACGATGCGGCGCTCAACATCCATCACGAGATCGCCAACTGTGAGCAGGCTTTCTTCTGCCATGCGCTGACGTTTTGTAAGAGAACGGATGCGAGCGAGGAGCTCATTGAATTCAAAGGGCTTCGAAAGGTAATCGTCGGCTCCGCTGTCGAGGCCGGCAACGATCTCTTCGGTAGCACCGAGTGCTGTAAGCATGAGGATGGGAGTTTGGATCTTTGCTTCGCGAAGTTCCATGCACAATGCCCGTCCGTCCATAACGGGCATGATCACATCGGTGATGATGAGGCTGTAATGATTGCGAAGAGCGAGGTGCTTTCCAGTACGGCCGTCTTCGGCGGTATCGACCCGGTAGGCATTCTCTTCAAGACCCTTCTTGATGAATTGAAGTGTCTTTGGCTCGTCCTCTATCAACAGGATGTTCATCATGTTAAAGCTACGGCGATTTTCATGCCGATTTCTTAGAAAAAGATTATAAAGACTACAGCTCGTGTTTTAAACGCTTCCTGTAATTGGAGAAAATATTCGATTTTGAAATAAAACCTACATAACGCCCTTTGTCGAGCACAGGTATATTCCAAACATTGCTTTTGTCGAACTTCTCCATCACTGATCCCATTTCTTCGTCGACAGTCGCTGTGACTTGCGGGAGACGCATCAACTTGTTCACGGTAACTTCATCGTACAGGCTTGTATTGAACATCGTCTCACGAATATCTTCCAAAGCGATCACGCCGATCAGTTGCTGATCTTCGTCTATCACAGGAAAGATATTCCGCTTCGAACGTGCAATCACCTCTACGAGCGTTCGCAATGTTGAATTGGTCATGACAGGTGAGAAATCTTTCTCAATGCAATCGTTCAACGACAAGCGTGCGAGAAGTTGTGTGTCTTTATCGAAATGAAAATTGCTGGCCTGCCTGTTAAGAATGGTTTCGTCGAGCGACGATTGCTTGAGGAACCTTGCAACACCTGAGCTTAACGCAGCAACGATCATGAGCGGGATCATGAGTTCGTAACCACCGGTTGCTTCGGCAATGAGAAATATTCCCGTAAGGGGTGAATGAAAAACTCCTGTAAGCACACCAGCCATCGCCACTAACGTAAAGTTGGCAACGGTAACCCGATGAAATCCCGCCATCACCAGGAGACTCGCAAATGCAAATCCGAGGCACGCTCCTACAAACAACGAAGGTGCGAAGTTGCCTCCATTTCCCCCGGAGCCGAGCGTAAATGCTACCGCGAACACTTTCACAAGCGACAACACAAAAACAGTGATGATCAAAACAAATTGCCGGTCTTCGAAGCGGTTGATGAAACTGTTCTCGAATAAACTTCCGGGCTGTTGTTCTGCGAGGGCCGTTACAGTCGAATACCCGTCACCAAATAGTGAAGGGAAGATCCATATCAATCCACCCAACAGCATTCCGCCTACAAATAACCTCGTGAAGGTACCAGGCAGATACTTCGTCATGAGATCCTGTGTTCGAAGCAACGTTCGTACATAAAATACCGCTACCATCCCGCACAACACCCCAAGCAGCATATAGAAGGGAACATTGTGATAGTCGAACTCCTTCACGTGCGTGAACGAAAGCAGGATACCTTCTTTGAGAATGATCTTCGAACAAAGCGCTCCCACCGCGCCGGCTATCAGCAAGGGGATGAACGACGATACGCTTATATCGACAAGTAATACCTCCAGTGCGAACAGAACACCAGTGATCGGCGCATTGAACGCAGCCGCAATGCCGGCCGCCGCTCCACACGCCAGCATGAGTGTACGGTCGCGATAGCCCATCGGGAAAAATGAAGCGAACACAGAGCCAATGGCGGAGCCGGTCTGCACAATAGGCGACTCAAGACCTACCGAGCCACCCATGCCCACGGTAAGTGCACTGCTCACGGCATAACTGTATGTTTCCTTTTTATCGAGCTTGCTCGACTTTTTGGCGATCGACAATAGAACGTGCCAGGTACCGGGCCTCAGCTTTTCGCGGATCACATATCGCACGAAGATCACCGTGAGAAGTATGCCTATCACCGGCGTTACCAGGTAGATCCAGCTATAAGATTCGGACAGGCTGTGGATGCCGCGTGTTATGTAGTGTACAAATGCTTTGAGGACAACGGCCGTGAGTCCGGCCCAAACGGCTATGATGATGGCAGCAAGAAAGAGGAACTGGCGGTTAGTAAAACGAGTAAGCAGGTTCTGCAGAAATACCTTCATCGTGGGAAAGGTACGTAAAGAGGTGAAGAGTTGAAGAGATGAAGATGCACTATCTTCATTAACCTCTTCAACTCTTCATTTTCCTCAGCTCACCAGCGCTTACGCGGGTTTAGTAACGAGCTTCTCTTTATTCATCCTTCCTGCTATCGAACGGTCGAAGTCGAGGACCACCGGCGCAGCAATGAAGATCGATGAGTAGGTACCGACGCCGATACCGATCAACAACGCGAATGAGAATCCGCGCATTGATTCACCACCGAAGAACAACAACACCACAACCACGATGAGAGTGGTACCTGACGTGATCAGGGTACGGCTCAGGGTGCTGTTGATGGCATCGTTGAATACGTTTACACGGTTATGATTCGCACCGAACGAAAGGAACTCTCGAATACGGTCGAAGATGATCACCGTATCGTTGATCGAATAACCGATCACCGTAAGGATTGCGGCTACGAACACCTGGTCGATCTCGAATGAGAAACCTAATGCACCTGCGATCCCGAACGCGGCGAACACGAACAGCGTATCGTGAACGGTAGCAACCACGGCGCCAACGCTATAAGAAAGGCCTTTGAAACGGGCGAGGATGTATAGGAATATACCCAGCAACGAGAACAAGCTGGCCTGCCATGCAGAGTTCTTGATATCGTCGGCTACGGTTGCGCCTACTTTGCTCGAGCTACCGATCGTGAAATGGGTATTGTCGAGGTTCGCGGGGTTCTCCTGGTATTGCTTGCCAGTTGCTTTTGTGAGGCCGGCGACGAGCGCGTCCTTCACCTTGTCCGCAGTTTCTTCACTGTCGTCGTCGATGAGCCATGATGTTGTTACTTTCAACGATGTGCTTCCGTCGTAGTTCTTTACTTCGGTACCGGCACCCTCGAAGGCTTCGCTCAGCGCGACTTTGAGCGACGTAGCGTCAACGGGTTCACTGAAAGAAACAACGTAAGAGCGGCCACCTTTAAAATCAACGCCGAGATTCAGTCCATTGATGAGTATCAATACGAAGCCCACCACGATGATACCAACCGACACGATATAGTTGATCTTCCGCATGCCGATGAAGTCGTATGATTTTCGGCGTGCAACCTTTCTCGAGAATACCGATTCGAAGGAGATCTTGCTCTGGTCGCCTTTGCGAACCATCCACTCAACGATCACACGTGAGATGTAAACAGCCGTAAAGAACGACGTAGCGATACCGACCATCAAAGTGATACCGAAACCCTTCAAAGGACCTTGACCCAATACAAAGAGGAATATTGTTGTAATGAGGGTCGTAAGGTTAGAGTCGAAGATCGAAGCGAATGCCCTCTTGTAACCTGTGTTGATCGCATCCACGAGTCGTCGGCCGTTCTTCAATTCTTCTTTGATGCGTTCGTAGATAAGCACGTTCGCATCGACGGCCATACCCATCGTAAGGACGATACCGGCGATACCAGGGAGCGTAAGAGCAGCATCGAGCTGCGCAAGGATACCAAGAATGAAGAAGATGTTGAACAACAAGGCGATGTTGGCAACCCAACCACCCTTCGAATAATAAGCGACCATGAATATCACGACAAGTGCGAGACCTGCCGCCATCGAGATGAGGCCCTGGTTGGCAGCAACCTTTCCAAGTGTAGGTCCAACGATCGCTTCTTCAACGATACGTGTTGGTGCTGGAAGCGAGCCGGCCTTCAATACGTTGGCAAGGTCCTTTGCTTCTTCCGTTTCAAAGCTTCCTGTGATCTGTGAGTTCCCGTTAGGGATCTCACCCTGCACGTAAGGAGCTGTGTACACATAGTTGTCGAGAACGATCGCGATACGACCACGGGGATTTTTCGCGGCAGCGGCTGCAGTCATCTTCGCCCAGATCCTTGCGCCAGTTGCGCTCATGTTCATGCTCACAGCGTTGCGTGCATACTGATCGAAGTCAGCGCGGGCATCGGTGATCACTTCGCCGGAAAGAAGGGGCTTACCCGTCCTTCCAAGATTAACAAAGTTCAGGAAGAGGTCATCGACACCGGGAGTGATCTCCGGCTGAGGTTTCACATCCCAGAACCAGCCTATGTTCTTTGAACGAAGGATCGCTTTTACACTCTCTTTCTTCAGAGCTGCATTGATCGTCGCGGTGTCGCGGATGTTATAAAGGAATCCGGCTTCGGGATTCGCCAATGAGATCAAAGGAGAAACACCAACCGAACGAAGAGAATCCAAAAGGTTCGCCGCCTTGCTGGAGTCTGTTTGAGCCAATGCATCTTCGAGCTCGTTTGTCTTTGTTGTATCAGCGCTCAGGGAGGTAATATCCTGGGCTGGTTCTTTCACAGTTTCCTTTGCCGTAGCACTTGCTTTGCTGCGCTCTGCCTGCTGTTCCTTCACCAGCGTTGAATTGATCGAGCTGATGATCGGGATCATAATAGGATCGTTGGCTTCAACAACATCCCAGAATTCGAGACGCGCCACACCTTGCAACAGCTTCTTGATACGCTGAGGATTGTCGGCACCCGGAACTTCTATCTGGATACCGCCAGTGCCCTGCAATCGCTGAACTGAGGGCTGTGATGTACCGAACTGGTCGATACGTGTCTTAAGGATAGTGTAAGAACGGTTGATCGCATCATCGATCTCTTTGTCGAGGAACTTCACGACAGCATCATCGTCGGCATTCTGACGGATACGGTCTTTATTGGCAGAGCTGACAAACAATGAAGCGAGTGACTGACCGGGAGCAAGTTTATTAAATTCCTGGCGGAAGAGTTCTGCAAAGCTCGCCTGGCTTGTCTTCTGACGCTCGCGTGCCTGTTGAAGGGCTTGTATGAATGTCGGATCCTGGCTGTTACCGCTGAGACCTTTGATGATATCGGCAGGTGAAACTTCAAGAACCACGTGCATACCACCCTGTAAGTCGAGACCCAAAGCAAGCTCGTTGTCTTTCACTTCTTTGTATGTGAATTCTGCACCGAGCAGATCGTATACGGGCTTATTCCAGAGTGAGTCGAGATAGTGATGTTTCTTGATGAGGTTAATGTTTCCATTTTCCTCGGTTGCATATTCGGCAGCTTCCTGGTTTACCTTGAACGTTACTAGCGTGAACGACAGGTAGTAAAGGCAGAGAGCCGTGATAATAATGGTCAATACAATGACGACGCCTTTGTTACGCATCTTGAAAAGATTTAAAATTTAAGATTTAAGATTTAAGAATTGAACGACGAGAGGGCCGCGCAACGGCTAGGGCGCATTTGGCGCTATGAGTGTTCGAAGCAGAACCTCGAAGTATTTGGTTGCTGCACGAGGAGCAAAGTCGGGTAAGAATTCCTTTGTCTTTGGCTCCTCAATTTGAGTGAGAACTGGGATCGCAGGCTCGTCGATCTTGATTGCGGTGCCGGGAATTGCCTCGGAGGGAGCCTGAACGAGTACTGTTTCTTTTTCGGCAGTCTTCTTTTCTTGCTTAACCTGGGAAAAAGATGGGCTAAGCAGGATAGCACAGACTGCAAAGAAGCCTGCGATCAGCATAATCACCCTCGAAATGGACCTTTTTCTCATGATTGGGTCCCAAACCTACAAAATAATTCAGAACTCGGAGACGGCCAGCTTACTTTTTAGAAATTCAATAACTACGCTCAGAGCGCGGTTCGAGTGGCTGTTGTTGGGGATCACCAGGTCGGAGTTGTGCTTCAACGGTTCTATCAGTTTTTCGTAGACGGGCATTACGTGAAATTCGTAGCGATACAGAACATCGTTGATATCGTACCCACGCTCTACCTGGTCGCGACGTATCCGTCTCGCGATCTTGACGTGCGGCTTCGCCTCAATAAAGATCTTCAGGTCGAGCTCTTTCTCTATCTCTTCAAAGTATTGAACAAACAACCCCTCCACTACCAGCAACGGGGCCGCTTTAAAGCTGAGTATATTTGGCGCCGCACCAGGTTGACCCGGATTATTGAACGTGTATTCCTTACGGGTGACATTGATACCGGCTCTCAACTTCGCAACATCATCGTGGAACGCTTGCCTGTCGATAGCTTCGGGCAGATCGAAATTCTCGATGCCATTCTCGTCGCGGAACTGTTCGTGTATCGGCTTGTAATAATTGTCTTGCGACAGCAGGCAGATCTCGTCGGACGAAAACTGACTTGATAATCCACGAAGGAAGAATGTTTTGCCGGAGCCGCTACCTCCGGTAATGCCGATCGTGAATGCTTTCTTCATGTTAAACACATAGGACACATAGGCACATAGAACACATAGGACACATAGACAAGATAGCAAATGAGATCTATGTGCCTATGTGTTTCAAATAATTCGCAAGTTTCCTGACAGCGACAGCCCGATGACTGATCTGATTTTTTTCGTCCATCGTCATCTCTGCGAGCGTCTTCGAAGATCCATCGGGCAGGAATACGGGATCGTATCCAAATCCATCCGTTCCGCGACGGCTCGTAAGTATCGTTCCATACACGAGTCCTTCGAAGGTGTGAACCTTGCCGTCGAGTATGAGAGTGATAACAGTCTTGAAACGTGCCTTTCGGTTAGACTGGCCTTCGAGATTTTTGAGGAGCAGGTTGATATTGTCGTCGTGGCTTCGCTGCGGTCCGGCGTACATAGCGGAGATCACCCCCGGTGCTCCCCCGAGAGCATCCACTTCGAGGCCGGAGTCGTCTGCAAAACAATCTACGTGATAATGCTTGTAGACATAATCAGCTTTCTGCCACGAATTACCTTCGATAGTATCCTGGTCTTCGGCAAGTTCTTCGGTGCAATTGATATCCCGAAGTGTCTTCAGGGAAACGCTATCGCCAAGGATTGCCTGGATCTCCTCCAGCTTATGGCGGTTATTCGTAGCAATAATTACCGAGCGTGTTGTAGGCATATAACTGAACTACTTCTACGTCGAACCAGATGGGCGTACTTGGGTTCACGATATATTTCGCGTTGTACGAATCATACGATCCGTTCACTCCATAACCATAGACAGAAGGCATGAAGATCCTTCCTTTGGTTCCTACCGGCATTTGCTTCAAACCGATCTGCATTCCGGCAACGAGATGTTTTAACGGACTTTTGAGTCCATCTTCGTGATTGGAGTCGAATGCGGCTGTATCGTACAACATATAGCCGGCGTATCTGAATCTCAGGCAATTGTCTTTGGTCGGCGTCGGCCCTTCACCCATCTGATCGATAATATATCTCACGCCACTCTCCAATTTAATGGCGTTGATGCCACTGTCGGCCAGGTATTGATCGATCAGGTTGATGTCTTTCTCCAATTGCTCTTCTGCGGTGATCGTAGGTGTTGTCGTTTTATTACAAGCCACTGCGATCATCACCACACAAATCACAAAACCGATAGTCCTCCTCATAATCAATGCTGGTTAATGCTCAACAATTCCATATCAAAAACTAGTATCGCGTCGGGACCGATCTGCGATCCGCGTCCGGCTTTTCCATAGGCAAGGGTCGATGGAATAAATACCGTTATCGAAGTTCCTTTCTTCATCGTAGTTGCGATCAGGTCCCACCCTTTGATCACATCGCCATTGCCGACGTAGAAAGAATATTCGCCTGCGTCAAACTCTTTACCATCGAGCAGTTGTCCGGAATATTTCATCGAAACGCCGTCGTTCTCTTTGACAAGAGGCCCTTCACCGTTCGATTTGACAATGTACCTTATGCCGTTTGGAAGCCTGTTCGCCTTCACGTTCCTGCTCTTAAGGTAGTTGTCGATGATCACCGTGTCTTTTCCAAGTTGTACTTTATTATACGCTTCGAGCTCGGCATCGGCGATGCGCTGTTGTTCTGCTTCGGCAGCGAGCCGTGCTTCTTCTTTAATGTTATGAAGGGAGTCGCGTTGCTTCACGAACTTCATTGCCTGCTCTTCATTGAAGACTTCGCGGCAGCGGATCTGGTAGGTGAAATCGCTTTCCGGATCAACGAACGCTGGAACATCCATCTTCCACATGAAAAGAAAAATATCTTTGGCTCTCATCGTGAATGCAATGCTGTCGCCTTTTGAAAGCATCCGAAAAGCTTCAGAGATACCCCGTTCCACTTCCATTTTTGAGGGATCGGCGATACGGATCATTTCGGGATAATCGCCTTTACGATTGTCGTACCACAACGAGTCGTTTTCATCAACGATGGCCATATCGAGGATGATGATCTCGCCCGGCTGTGCAATTTTTCCGTCGCCATGTTTTATGAATTTCACTTCATAACCCATCGGGGTTGTTTTGGTATCTCCTCCTCCACACGACCACAGGAGAGAAAGTGCAGCAATACTGAGGGATATCGTTGCAATTGATTTCATTTCTGAAGTTGTTCTTTGTACTCGGGAAGTATTTCTAAAAATTTCTTAAGCGTTTGTTCAAGCGAAAGCCTGGTGGTTCCCCCGGATGCATTGCGATGTCCGCCGCCTTCGAAGTATTTGCGCGCCATCTCGTTAACCGAAAAATCTTCGAGCGAACGGAACGACAGCTTGATCTCTTCTTTGCGATCGTACATGAGTACCGACAGCTTTATTCCCTTGATCGACAATCCGTAGTTGACCAGGCCTTCGGTGTCGCCTGTTTGGGCGCCGAACTGTTTCAGTTCGTCCTGGGATAGCGTCATATATGCTGTACGATATTCGGGCAGGACGTTGAGCTTTTGGGAAAGCACGTATCCTGTGAGGCGTAAACGTTCGAGCGTATTGGTGTCGTACACCTCTTTGGCTATTTCGTGGGGATCAGCACCGATCGCGACCAGCCGGGAAGCGATAAGGAACTCACGATGGTGGGTGTTGTTGTGACGGAAGCCCCCGGTGTCGGTCATGAGGCCGGCGTAGAGGCAGCTGGCGATACCTGCATCGATGAGGGCTACCTCGCCGAGTTGCTCGATCAGCTCGAAGACCAGGCCGGCTGTCGAAGCCGACGTGGTGTCCCACTGTTCGTATTCTGCAAAATGCTCGGGCTCCAGGTGGTGGTCCACGAGAACCTTGATAGCCGGAGCTTCGCGCACCAAGGCACCCAGGTCGTTGATCCGGCTGAGACTCGAAAAATCGAGGCAGAAAATGATACTGGCCGAGGAGATGATCGAAGTTGCCTTTTGGAGGGTATCGGCCCTTTTGTCGAGGGCGAGAACCTCGTTGTTCCCTGGCATCCAGGACAGGAAGTCGGGGTAGTCGCTTGGTGTGATCACCTGGACTTTGTGGCCCTTCTTTTTCAGAAAACCGGCCAGTCCGAGCGAAGAACCGAGGGCGTCTGCATCCGGCTTAAAATGAGTGACTATGACCACGCTTTGAGGGCGGTCGATCAGGGTCCTGAAAGCCTGGATGTTTTTCATGGAAGGGGCAAAAATGAAGATAATTGAGGTTGATTGCAAAGCCTCGGTTTGATACTTTTGCGGCCTAAATCCCTAAAGAAAACACTTATCACTAATGGCAGGAAATAGAACATTTACCATGATCAAGCCCGACGCCACAACGGCCGGCAACACAGGCGCTATCACACAAAAGATCGAAGAGGCAGGCTTCCGCATCGTGGCAATGAAGAAGGTACAACTCAGCGCAGACCTCGCTGGTAAATTTTACGCTATCCACAAGGAACGTCCTTTCTATGGAGAACTGGTTGCATACATGTCATCGGGACCGATCGTACCTATGATCTTAGAGAAGGACAACGCGGTTGAAGATTTTCGTAAGCTTATCGGCGCTACAGATCCCAAGAAGGCAGCTCCCGGAACGATCAGGGCTCTCTTCGCGAAGTCGATAGATGCTAACGCTATACACGGAAGCGACTCTGACGAGAACGCGCAGATAGAAGGAAACTTTTTCTTCTCGCAGTTCGAGAGGTTCTAAGTTCAACGTCAGGGTTCTGCGTTGGCACGTTGAACCCTGAACGCTGAACAATTGTTCTCAGATTTATTCAAACACCCACTAGAATTAAATGAAAGCAGACTCATCGTACACAGAACAGTTTGAATCGCGTCACATTGGACCAGACTCGGAGCAGGTCGCGCAAATGCTCAAGGTTATTAAAGCCAGTTCGGTAGATGAGTTGATCTCGCAAACGATTCCCGCGAACATCCGGCTGAAGAGATCACTTCAGCTGCCTGCCGCACAGTCGGAGTTCGAGT
This sequence comes from uncultured Ohtaekwangia sp., assembly GCA_964490505.1. Classification (GTDB taxonomy): domain Bacteria; phylum Bacteroidota; class Bacteroidia; order Cytophagales; family Cyclobacteriaceae; genus ELB16-189. The sequence goes on from CAZBCP010000014.1 coordinate 784,475, forward strand.
TCCTGAATAGTTTCAAGAGGACTGTTTCAAAAAACAAGATCTATAAGTCGTACATCGGAACAGGTTACTACAACTGTATCACACCCGGTGTTATACTTCGCAATATCCTGGAGAATCCGGGCTGGTATACAGCGTATACTCCCTACCAGGCCGAAATTGCTCAGGGTCGCCTCGAAGCGTTGATCAACTTCCAGACCATGGTGATCGACCTCACCGGCCTGGAGATCGCTAACGCTTCCTTACTCGACGAGGCAACTGCGGCTGCCGAAGCAATGCATTTGTTCTTCGCATCACGCAAAGGCAATAAGAAGGATGCAGCCAAGTTCTTCGTAGATGTACATACATTCCCGCAGACTATCGATGTTCTGAAAACACGCGCAACACCTCTCGGTATCGAGTTGGTTGTTGGTGACGTGACCAAAGCCGATCTCACTGATAAGAATTTGTTTGCCGTTTACCTGCAGACCCCTAACAATAACGGTGAGATCATCGATCACACGAATCTTATTGCAGCCGCGCACGAACAGGAAGTGTTTGTTTGCGTGGGCACCGACCTTATGAGCCTTCTTCTCGTGAAGTCTCCTGGTGAAATGGGCGCTGATGTTGTCGTTGGCTCGTCGCAGCGCCTCGGCGTTCCGATGGGTTTCGGTGGACCGCACGCTGCATTCTTTGCTACACGCGATGAATTCAAGCGCCAGATGCCCGGACGTATCATTGGTGCTTCGATTGATGCCCATGGCAAGCCCGGATATCGTATGGCGTTGCAGACACGCGAACAGCACATTCGTCGCGAGAAGGCCACTTCGAATATTTGTACTGCACAGGTTCTCCTTTCGGTTATGGCAGGAATGTATGCGGTATATCACGGTCCCGAAGGTTTGAAGAAGATCGCTTTAAGAATTCACGGACTTGCGCGAATTCTCGAGAAAGGGTTGACAGACGCGGGCATAAAGCAGCTCAACAAAAATTACTTCGATACATTAAAGATCGAAGCCGATGCAAACGCTATCAAAGCGGCTGCCGAGAAAAAAGAGATCAACTTCCGATACTTCGCCGACGGAACGATCGGCATCTCTCTCGACGAGACCACAACGCTCGCTGATGTCAACTCAATATTGGAGATCTTTAAAGGCAAGCAGGCATCGCATACATCGGTTGATGTTAACTGGCCCGCCGGCTTGCAACGTCAATCGAAATATTTAACACACCCGGTGTTCAATTCGCATCATGCAGAACACGAGATGCTTCGTTACATCAAGAAGCTCGAGAACAAAGACCTCTCGATGGTGCACTCGATGATATCACTCGGATCGTGTACGATGAAGCTCAATGCTACTGCGGAGATGATACCCGTAACATGGCCTGAGCTCGGACAAATGCATCCGTTCGCACCTTCGTCACAAACTGAAGGTTATCGCGAGATGATCGTTAACCTCGAGAACTGGTTGAAAGAGATCACAGGTTTCACGGGAGTTTCATTGCAACCCAATAGCGGTGCACAGGGCGAATATGCAGGTCTGATGGTTATTCGTGCTTATCACGAGAGCCGTGGCGACAAGAACAGGACGGTTTCATTAATACCCGCGTCGGCTCATGGAACTAACCCTGCTTCAGCAGTAATGGCGGGCATGGATGTGGTGGTTGTGAAGTCGGACGAGCACGGAAAGATCGATGTTGCCGATCTGAAGGCAAAAGCCGAACAATACAAAGACACCCTGTCTTGTTTGATGGTCACTTATCCTTCAACACACGGTGTGTTCGAAGAGACTATTATCGATATCTGCGACACGATCCATAAGAATGGCGGCCTCGTTTATATGGATGGCGCCAACATGAATGCACAGGTTGGGCTTACATCGCCAGCCAATATCGGCGCTGATGTTTGTCACCTTAATCTTCATAAGACATTCTGTATTCCTCACGGTGGTGGTGGTCCTGGCATGGGTCCTATTTGCGTGAATGATAAGTTGAAGCCGTTCCTTCCTGGTCACGCCATTGTTGATCTCGGGAACAAGCAAGCGATCCATGCCGTGTCGGCGGCTCCGTGGGGCAGTGCGAGCATCCTTGCGATCTCTTATGCCTACATCGCGATGATGGGTGGTGAAGGTCTCACAAACTCCACGCGTCTCGCGATCCTTAATGCCAATTATATTAAAGATCGGTTGTCTCAATATTATAAGATCCTTTACACCGGATCGAATGGACGTTGCGCACACGAGATGATCGTTGACTGCCGTGACTTCAAGAAGGCGGGAATTGAAGTGGAAGATATTGCGAAGCGTTTGATGGACTATGGTTTCCATGCGCCGACTGTTTCATTCCCCGTTGCCGGAACGTTGATGATCGAACCGACGGAGAGCGAGACGAAGGAAGAGCTTGATCGTTTCTGCGATGCGCTGATCGCCATTCGTGCAGAGATCGCTGAGATTGAGAACGGACAGTTCCCTAAAGAGAATAACGTATTAAAAAATGCACCACATACGGCAGCAATTGTAACGGCCGACAACTGGGATCGTCCTTACAGTCGAGAAAAGGCTGCGTATCCGCTTGCATATGTAAGGGAGGCGAAGTTCTGGCCGAGTGTTAGTCGTGTGGACAATGCTTATGGTGATCGTAATCTTGTGTGCAGCTGTTTACCGATCGAAGAATACGCGAAGTAATTTTTTTTGTTGATTAAGTTTAAATGGTGGCCCTGTGGCATGTTGCTGCAGGGCCTATTTTTTTGTTTTGAATTCTGAGTTGTACGGTTTTCCTGATGATTTGAAGGTGAAGAGAGGGAAAGATGAGGGTTGCGTTGTGAGGGTGTGTATAATTGCGTAAAGAAAAATGCAATAGTTATGAACTGGACAGATTTAGTTAACTCAATTTTAACGCCCGCGGGGATAGTGGTCGTAATATTTCAATCTGGAAGGATCTTTCAAAAAATTAAGACACTAGAGGTCAGAATGGACAAGTTCGAGATCAGGATGAACACCTTCGAAACTCAACTCAAAGAACTTTTGACTGACGTCATCAAGATCAAAGAAAGACTTAAAAAGTAACGTTATGATCGCGATCTGGATTGCTATCAGTGTTTTTGTAGGGACAACTATATCCTTGCTCCTGGCATACGAATGGGGTAAAATGTCTGGCGATATTCATGCCCTAAAACTACAAGTCAATCTAATGGAGAGGCGTCTAAACAAACGGCGTCACCGCCAGTGCAAACGAAAACTCAAGTCGCTTTTCAAATAGGGCCTCACTTTATTTCAGCCCATACTTATCCAGCAAATACGTCAACGCTGCCATACTCGCCGAACCCAACTCCAACTCCCTCTTATTCACTTTATCAAAAGTATCCTGCGGCGTGTGATGATAATCAAAATACCGCTGCGAGTCCGGTAAAAACCCGATCAACGCTACATTTAATCTCGCAAGCGGACCGATATCCGCGCCGCCTCCCTCCTGTCCGAAGTCGGAGAGCCCGTAAGGTTCGAGCAATGGCTTCCACGAACGGATGCGTTCTTTTTCCGGATCACTCGCCGTCATGGAAAAACCACGTGGCGTAAATCCACCACGGTCTGATTCCATAGCCGCGATGTGTTTCTCTTTATTTTTCTCAGCGAGCTCCGCGTACTTCAATCCTCCACGTAAACCATTCTCTTCATTCATATACATCACAGCCCGAATTGTTCTCTTTGGTTTGTAGCCGATCGCCTTGAACAACCGAAGTGCTTCGATTGCCTGCACACAACCCGCTCCATCGTCGTGTGCGCCTTGTGCAAGGTCCCATGAGTCGAGGTGACCGCTAACTACGATGATCTCGTTCTTGTATTCACCTCCTTTTATCTCACCGATCACATTGAAAGAAGGAGCATCTTCGAGTGTCTCGCAATGTGTTTCCATGTAGAACTGCAACGAAGCGTCGTCTTTCAATAGTTTACTCAGCAACTCGGCGTGTTTGGTGCTGATAGCGACTGCGGGTATCTGTGGAACATTCGGAGCGTACTGCATTCCACCAGTGTGAGGATAGTCTTCGATATTGGAACCCATTGAACGAACAACAACAGCTAACGCACCATAGCGCGCGGCCTCCGAAGCGCCAGAGCCACGTTGATTCACTGCACCGCCATATGCAGCAAACGTATTGATCTTCGTAGGATCCATCGGGCGGTTGAAGAACACGATCTTTCCTTTGACATTAGAAGTTCCAAGCTGTTTCAATTCTTCGAAGCTTTTTACTTCTATCACCTGCGCTGCAATTCCGCTCGGACCCGTTCCTACCGATCCGCCCAATGCACAAATATTGACCGACACAGTCCCCATCTTCTTCGAGTTAACGATCCGTCCCTCTTCTTTTTGTCCACGCACCCAATGCGGTACCATTACCGGCTGAAGCCATACTGAGTCGAACTCATACTCCTGCATCACATGACGGCTCCACTCGACAGCTGCAGCAGCCCCGGGTGAACCCGACAGGCGCGGGCCAATGCGGGTCGAAAGATGTTCAAGCATCTGGTAAGACTCGCCTTTGGCAAGGGCGGCATCGAAGATCATCTTGATCGTGTTCTCATCGCTAACCTGGGATTGTGCAAAAGCAGTCACGCAAGCGAATGCCAGCAAAAGAGTTGCAAGGGGTTTCATATCCCGTAAGATAAAGATTGTATGGATTATTTCGCGCTACGTTCGGCCTTGAGGCGTGAATCGGATGAGGGAAGGCTGATCATCTGTGCCGACTTAAGCATATACATGTGATGATCGGGATCGTTGTAATTCAGGTACAAAAATCCTTCGACCCAGATTGCTTTTGAATTGAAACGAAGCGCTTCGTCAGAATCAACCTCAATAACAGTTTCGGGACCGGCTGCACCACAGAAATAACATACGTTGAAAGGCAATGCCGACAGCATGAATTTGTCCTGGTCGCCCACTTCGTTGATCGGAATAACAAAGCCCTTTAACCTGATCTTCTTGCCGTTGTAACTTTTCAGGTTTTTGCTGAACACAGGAGTCTCTATGATGTTCCCATTCACATCTTTGCGCGTCTGGTATCCTACTTCCGCGAGTACTTGCCAGAAGTTATGATTCTGACTGCGTACAATAGACGACGCGCCTATGACGAGGCATAGAGCAATCAACAGTTTAGGCATTCCTGAAAGATAGTCGATTCTTGACGGACAGCCGTGAAAAATAGACGAATTATGTCGAAGGGAGTGCGAGTAGTATCGATCTACCCAACGTTTGCTAACCCAATCTTAGGGAACCGAAACACATTCGCAACGGTTTGAGTAATAGGATTTCGATAACTTTGTGAGCCTGTCTTTCGGCAGGCAAGCTTCAAACAAAATAAATACCATGGCGTACCTGTTCGAATCTTTTTCCGAATGGAAAGAGTACAGCACCAAGAGCAACATGAGCCTTGTTGATGTGGTTCTGGAATACGAACGTCATCAGAAGGGACGTAAGGACTCCGAGACAATGGATGGCCTCGCTCGCGCGTGGGACGTAATGAAAGACGCTGTGCAAACGGGCCTTCGCGACGACATGAAATCGCGATCCGGCATGATCAACAACGGAGCAAAAAAGGTTTTCAACTATCCCACTGCCGTGCTCTCGAAAGAATTCCAGAACCTTGTTGCGCGCGCTCTCGCCGCAAAAGAAGTGAATTCGTGCATGGGACGAATCGTTGCAGCGCCCACAGCAGGCGCGAGCGGCATCATGCCCGGTGTTCTTTTTACTCTACAGGAGATCCACGACGTACCCGATAAGAAAATTTTAGAGGCCATGCTGCTCGCAGCCGGCATCGCGCTCATCATGGAACAGAAGGCTTCCATCGCCGGCGCGGTCGGCGGTTGCCAGGCCGAAACCGGAACAGCTGCCGCAATGGCTTCAGGTGCCATCGTTTATTGTCTCGGCGGCGACACCGACCAGATCTTCAACGCCGTCGCCATCACCATTCAATGCATGCTCGGGCTTGTTTGCGATCCGGTAGCAGGACTTGTCGAGGTGCCCTGCGTTGTTCGCAACGCCAGCGCCGCTGCCATTGCTAACAGTTCCGCGCAAATTGCCCTTGCCAGTGTGAGTAGTGTAATTCCTGTCGATGAAGTGATCGAAGCGATGGGCGAGATCGGCGCAAGCATGGAGACACGCTATAAGGAAACCGCGCTCGGTGGGCTCGCCGCCACGCGTACCGGCCAGGCCATCGCAAAAAAAGTTTTGATAAGAGATATCGAGATGTTGCCCGATGAGCCTACTTAATCTACTTGATGAAGTCAGGCAACACCTTGTGACCAAGGAAGTAGATCACAAGCGTGAAGATCACACTCCAGGCAGCTCCACTGATCAGCATATACAATAAGATCTGCTGCTTTGTATGTTTTTGTTGAAAGCCGAGTGCAAGCAATGCACCAGGGATCGGCATCAGGATCAAAGGGGTAAGGAACACAACTCCAAAGAGACCATACTTCTCAACGAACCGGTAGATCTTGCCATGTCTTAGATTGCTCGAAAAAAATTTCTCGATGCGAGCGCGGAACAACTGCCCTGAATATGTGATCACCGTCACAATCGTCATCATGCCTGCAAGGCTGGCGATCATTGTTATGAACATGTTAAGACCCAAACCATATCCGGCAAGCGGTCCAAGTATCAACTTCAACATGCTCGGCAGGTAAACACCGGGTATCGCCTTCAAGATTTCATCCCACATAGATCAAAAAATCGATTTCATTCAAATCTTATTCCCGAAACTTAAATCACCAGCATCACCCAGTCCTGGAACAATATAAGATCGTTCGTCGAGCCGTTCATCGACCGCGAAGGACCAAATCGAAAAAGGGATTCCCGTTGTTTCGAGGTTATTGTTCACATAACTAAGCCCTTCCGGTGTTGCGATCGCACATGCTATATGCAGATGCGCCGGCTTTCCGTTCTTCGAAAGAGTTTTCAAAGCGTCGATCAGGGAACGGCCGGTTGCGAGCATCGGGTCTACTAATATCATCTCCCTCCCCTCTACGTTAGGAGTCGCGGCATAATCCAGTTTTATTGTAATGTGTCCTTTTCCTTCTTCACGATAGGCGCCGATGAATCCTGCGTCGGACTGGTGAAAGAATTCCTGGAAACCGTTGAAGAAGGGCAGACCTGCTCTGAGTATAGTAATGAGAACTGGAAATTGAACGGGTATTTCGGCGCGTGCGGTCCCCAGCGGCGTTTCGACAGCCACCGATCGGTACTTAAGTTTTTTCGAGATCTCGTACGCCATGATCGACCCCAGCCGCTCCATATTGCGGCGAAATCCTTCCCGGTTGGTTTGGGTCTTCATATCCCGCATCGACAAAAGAAAGACATTACCTATGGAGTTGACGTCGGAAATGTTGTAGTGCATGATTCTAATTTAACCAATAAATTGTGCCCATGAAGTTACTGGAAACACTTTGTTCTATACATGCTCCCTCCGGTTCCGAAGCACCCGTAAAGGAGTTCCTCATCAAGTACATTCAAAAAGAAAAGAAGAACTGGAAAGCAAAGCCCCAGGTCATCGAAGGCGAAGAGTTCCAGGATTGCCTTATCGTGAAGTTCGGGAAGCCACGAACGGCCATCTTCGCACACATGGATTCGATCGGCTTCACGGTGCGGTACGAGAATCAGCTCGTTACTATCGGAAGTCCTGACGCACCTGCGGGAACGATACTTGTTGGCGAAGATTCACTCGGTCCCATCGAATGCGAGATCGAGATCGATGCCGATCATCATGCTTTCTATAAGTTCGGCCGTGTTATTGATCGCGGAACAACGCTGACCTATAAACCAAATTTTCGCGAGACCAGGGACTACATCGAATCGCCCTATCTCGACGACCGCCTGGGCATCTACAATGCCTTGAAGGTCGCCGAAACACTCACCGATGGCGTGATCGTCTTCAGCTGCTGGGAAGAGCACGGCGGCGGTTCGGTTCCTTATCTCGCCAATTTTATCTTCAACAAATGGGGTGTTCGACAGGCATTGATCTCCGATGTTACGTGGGCAACTGATGGAGTAGAACCGGGTCTCGGTGTGGCAATATCTCTCCGCGACCGCAACGTGCCGCGGAAAACATTCGTCGATAAGATCGTGAAGATCGCTCGAAAGAAAAAGGTCCTGCATCAGCTGGAAGTTGAAGGATCCGGTTCGAGCGACGGCGGCGAATTGCAGCGCGGACATCTTCCATTCGACTGGGTCTTCATCGGCCCGCCCTCGTTCCAGCCTCACTCACCCAACGAAAGAGTTCACAAGAAAGACATCGAGGCGATGATCGACTTCTATAAAATACTAATGAAAGAATTATGAACTACACACGTCGAAATTTCATTAGAAATGCAGCCATAGTAGGTGCAGGTCTTACCATACTTCCGTCATCGGTTTTGAATGCAAAAGATCAAGGTAAAGTACGTCTCGGTTTCATTGGTGTAGGTCTTCGTGGACAAAGTCACCTCGAGCTCGCGGTTAAGAGGAACGACATCGACGTGGTCGCTATATGTGATATACAGCAACGAATGATCGATATGAGCCTTAAGCTCATCAGCGACGCAAAAAAACCGAAACCCGCGGTGATCCTCGATGGTCCTTATGGTTATAAAAAATTATTGGAGAATAAAGACATCGATGCAGTGATCATCGCCACTCCCTGGGAATGGCATACGGTAATGTGTATCGATTCCATGAAAGCGGGCAAGTATACAGGTTGTGAAGTGATCACCGGCATGACGATCGAAGAGTGCTGGCAACTGGTTCACACGAGCGAACAAACGGGCATGCCTTTGATGATGCTCGAGAATGTTTGCTATCGTCGCGATGTAATGGCGGTAATGAATATGGTTCGGCAGGGGATTTTCGGTGAGCTCATTCACCTGCAGGGCGGATACCAGCACGATCTTCGTGAAGTGAAGTTCAACAACGGCGTCGATCCTTACGGCAAGGGAGTGGAGTTCGGTGAGAAAGGATTCTCCGAAGCACAGTGGCGTACACAACATTCTGTGAACAGGAACGGGGACCTCTACCCGACTCACGGCATCGGTCCAATTGCTATGATGACTAACATCAATCGTGGAAATCGATTTACCCAGCTAGTGTCGTATTCAACAAAGGCAAGAGGCCTTCACGAACATATCGTAAAGGGTGGCGGCGAAAATCATCCCAACGCAAAAGTCAATTTCAAACTGGGTGACATCGTTACAACAATGATACGCACAGCCAACGACGAAACGCTATTGCTTCAACACGACACCAACTTACCTAGACCTTATTCATTAGGATTCCGGGTTCAAGGAACCAACGGCATCTGGATGGACGTCAATAAGTCGATATACATCGAGGGTCAAAGCAAAGAACCACATCGTTGGGAAGACGCGCAGGCCTGGCTCGACAAGTATGATCATCCTCTCTGGAAAAAATATGGCAACGACGCTTCCGGTGCCGGTCATGGTGGGATGGATTGGTTCGTACTGAATGCCTTCATTGAATCCGTGAAGAGAAAGATCAATACGCCTCAAGACGTTTACGATGCAGTAACCTGGAGTGCCATTACACCGCTTTCTGAGACTTCAATACAATTGGGTGGCGAGAGCGTCGAGTTCCCGGACTTTACGAAAGGTCAGTGGATGTATCGCAAGAATCAATTCGCTTTAGACGACTCATTTTGATCCTCTTTCCGAAATCCGTAAGGACAATGACGACACCCCGACTTGCAGCAAAAGCCGCGCTTCAGATGATATTCACGAGTAAAAACAATAAAGCCATTCTCCATGTAAAACATAGGTGGCCCCGCCTGTTCGGCGGACTCGTCTTCTTTCTTATCGTTTTTGTCTTCACTCAATGCTCAAAGAAAGCAGAAGAAAAGATCGTTTCTTCAGTCGATATCAAATATGCGAAAGGATTCTCGGTAAAGAAAGATGGCGACGCCACATGGGTAACCGTCAACTATCCATACCAGGGTGCTACCGCCAGCTACACTTACTTATTGGTGAAACGTGGCGCATCGGCTCCCCAACATTCGCCCGACATCCAGGTAGTCGAAGTTCCAATAGAAACGATCGTCTGCACATCTACAACGCACATTCCTCACCTCGATTACCTCGGCGTTACCGATAAGCTCGTCGGGTTTCCATCCACCGATTACATCAGCTCCGAAAAAGCCCGCGCACGTATCGATGCCGGCTTCGTAAAAGATCTCGGTGTCGATAAAGGCATGAACCTTGAACTGCTTTACACACTCAAGACATCCATGGTTATGGGCTATACGATGTCGGCCGACCTCGGGCAGTTGAAAAAGATAGAAGAGATGGGCATCCCGGTCATCATCAACGGTGAGTATCTCGAACGCGATCCCCTTGGCCGCGCCGAATGGATCAAGTTCACCTCACTGTTCTTTGGAAAAGAGAAGGTTGCCGATTCTGTATTCAACATGATCGAAACAGAATACAATGCAACCCGCGACAAGCTTGCCGCCATCGAAAAAAGACCGTCGGTACTCTATGGCACTGTGTATGGCGATGCGTGGTTCATGCCAGGTGGCGAGAACTACGCATCGCGCTTGCTCAAAGATGCCGCCAACAATTATTTATGGGCCAGCGATTCAACACACGGATGGCTCGAGATCAGCTTCGAAGCAGTTTACGATAAAGCTAAAGATGCCGACCTCTGGATCGTGGGCTCGTTCGATACCTTCGAAGAATTGAAAGCCGCCGACCAGCGCTATGCACTGTTCAAGCCATTCAAAACACAAGAGATCTACAACTACAACGCGCGAAAAGGTGCTAAAGGCGGCAATGATTTTTTAGAGCTCGGTTATATGAGACCCGACCTGATCCTTAAAGACCTCGCCAAGATAGGCCACCCGGATATGCTTCCGGAGCACGAACTGTTCTTCCACAGAAAGTTACGGTAGATAAAAGTCAAACACCGTATCGTACATACACTTGAAGTGCCCCTTCGGACATTTACTATAACCGATCTTCGAGCACGGCCGGCAATTCAATCTATTGTTTTCAAGAATAGTAAAACGCGTACGGTAGGGATACATCCCGAACAACGGGATGGTATTGCCCCAGATGCTGAAGATCTCCTTGCGGAATGCGGCAGCGATGTGCATCAAACCGGTGTCGTGCGTGAAAACATATTGTGCTTGCTTTACGATACTTGCCGACTGATTTAAATTGAACTTTCCGCAAGCATTATAAATCACAGTCTTCTTATTCAATTCTTTTAATCCCTTCTCGAAGACCTTCGACTCCGGTGTTCTTTCGAAGAACTGCCTTACTTTCTCGCCATTCTCGAAGTCTTCTTTGCCACCAAGCAGCACCACGGGCTTATTGATCTTATCGCAGAGCTCGATCATCCTCTCCACCGGGAGTTTTTTTGTATTGTGTTGCGCACCGATAGCATACGCGACATAGCCTGCCCGCATTTCTTCGGGAAGCCACTCCATTGGTACCTGGTCCTTTTCGGGAATGAAATAGTCGAGACCGAGTGAATCGTTCTTCACACCCAGGGGTGCGGCAGCAGCGAGGTATCGTTCTACGATATGAACGTGCGGCAGCTGGTTGATCTTGAAATTTACCATCAGCCACTTCTGAAAATTGAGCTTGTCCAACGAAGAAGATCGGACGCCCAACGCAAGTTTGATAATTCGGGTACGAAGGTTGTTGTGGAGATCGATAATGAAATCGAACTTCTCCTTGCGAAGCTCGCCTATCAGGTCTGCCAGTTTTCCACCCAGGTAGTGCGCTTTGTCGATGTAAGGATTGGATTCGAGTAAACTTTTATAGGACGCTTTCGTGGCGAAATGCACTTCCACGTTGTCGACCTGTGTTTTTACCGTACGAATGACCGGCGTTGTGAGAACAATGTCGCCGATGGATGAGAACCGGAGCAGGAGGACCTTCATTTCTACCCAATATTATGGAATCCGTTTATTATTTTAGAAGGACCGAAATGTAAAACCTAACTATGCGCTACTGGCTACTAAAAACTGAACCCGAATCGTTCTCATGGGACGACCTGGAAAAAGCAGGCAAGGCAACCTGGGATGGTGTCCGCAATCCCCGGGCCCGCAACAACATTGGGGCGATGAAGAAAGACGACCTGGCTTTCATATACCATACAGGCGATGAAAAATCGGTTATCGGCATCGCCCGCGTATCGAAAGAGGCCTACCCTGAGCCGGGGGATACAGCATGGCTCGTGGTGGACCTTGTGCCGGAAAAAAAGCTAAAAAAGCCCGTTACCCTTGCCGAGGTCAAAGCCGACAGCGACCTTAAGGACATGACGTTGGCTCGAGTTCCGAGGCTTTCGGTCCAATCGGTTGAAAAAAGTGAATTTGATAAGATAATTAAAATGAGCGGAGGGAAATAGGCAGGGTATGAAGCGGTTCATCATCAGTATTATTCTTCTTTTTCTTTTTCAATCTTCGTTCGCGCAGATCGAACAGGTTGCGCGTTTCGAGATCGAACAAAAGAATTCTGATGCATCGTGGACTGTCATCAACCTGAAAGAAAAAGGGATCGCCCTCGTTCGCGACAAGAATAAATTCCTCAGTGGCGAAAAGCTTTTCGAGCTACACATTCTCGACACCATGCTCATAGAACGCAGCTACGCCGAAGTGAATGTTCCCAATCGCATGAACCTTATCGGCTACGAATACACAGGCGATCATATTTATATCCTCCTGCGTTCCGGTGAAAATGAAATAGCGCATGTACTGTTGCTTGAATACAATATTATATCGAAGGAAATTTCCCGGTACGAGATCAATCACGAATTCAATCTTCGTCTTACACACTTTACGGTGCTCGACCGTCACGCAATACTTGCAGGATATGTCAGTCGCGAGCCGGCTGTTCTTATTTACGATATCCGGGAGACAGCATTGAAAGTTGTTCCGGGCTTTTTTACTTCCGATACAGAACTGCTCGACCTTCGCATCAACGAGAACGGGACATTCAACACGCTCATCACGAATCGCCAGGCAAGGCAGAATAAAACACTCGTTCTACGCACATTCGACGCGACCGGTACGCAGCTAATGGAAGATGAAATACCGATCGATCCTAATAAAACGATCCTGTCCGGACTTACAAGCTCTTTAGTCCGCGACGAGCTGATGATCGCCGGAACCTATACTGTTGGCAACAATAGTAAGGTTGCGACCGGTTTCTTCTCGGTACTTGCCGATCCGTTCAAAGAACAACCGGTTCATTACTACGATTTCGCTCAACTACCACACTTCCTGGATTACATGTCTGTGAAGCGTGCGGACAAGATCAAAACAACATCGCAGCGCTTTCGCGAAAAATCCCGCGATCCTGAGTTTAAAGCCAACGTCTCAAACGTAAGGCTGGAAGAAAAGAACACCGGGTTCTATTTACTCGCCGAAGCATACACGACCATTACTTCTGCCAACACCGGTCCGTATCCGTACTCGGGTTATGGTCCCTATTATTCACCGTTCGGAGGTTTTTATGGATACAGCCCCTATGCATCCAGGTTCTACAATTCACCATACAGTTTTTATAATCAACCGGCACATAGCGACTTTTCCATGTTGTCGACTTCTGTGATCGCATTCACTGCCGATGGCAAGCTCGACTGGGATCATAGCCTGAAAGCCGACGATGTTCGTAAGCCCGCGCTGGAACAGGTTGCCGATTTCTGGAGCGACAAGAATAAGATAGTGATCGCAACAAAATCAGAAAGCGACCTGATCGTAAAGGCACGGTATAAGAACAACGAAACAGCATCCGATACCGTGAAGGTGTTATTAAAAAAGCCAAACGAAGTGGTTCGTGAAGAGACTAACAGCGAGGGTGGAGTTCGTCACTGGTTTAACGACAAGTTCTACGTTTGGGGATATCAAACAGTTAAAGATCCGGAGTTGAGATTCGAAGACAGGACCCGTTCTGTGTTTTATCTCATTAAGGTCGATGCATACTAAGCTACTATCTGTAATCTTATTGCTCGTATCGGCTGGCGTCTATGGCCAGAACGCTGACCAGGTTCGATTCGAGATTCCGTTAACCGCTGGGCAAACGGAACCATACCATACTGTTTCCTTACAAAACGACGGACTGATGCTTTATTCTATGATCTATGGCAGAGAACAAAATGCTATAGAGCTCATACGCCTCGACACTGCCTTTAAGGAAATATGGAAAGGTTATATACCCACCGAAAAAAATATCGCCATTGCATCACACAGGCAATTCGAAGACAAGATCTTTTTCTTACTGAAGGATCGTTTTAATCCACTGGCCGAGTTCCTCGTATTATCTGTTACCACCAACAATGGCAATTACCTTAGTCGTAAGGTGAAGACACTGCTCTCATTTATTCCGTCTCACTTTATTATTACACCGCACGCTGCACTTATCGGCGGTTACTTCAACAACAGACCTCTTGTGCTGTATTATAATTTCAAAGCGGCGCAGTCGAAGATACTTCCTGGTTTCTTTAACGACGTCGGTGAGCTGGATCAGATCCGCGCCGATGCCGAAGGAAATATCGACATCGTTGTTTCGGGAAAAAATCCCAGCAGGCAAAGGAGCTTGTGGATCCGAAATTATGATCAAAACGGGGACCTTGTGAAAACAGTATGGCTTGAGCCTGGTGACGATAAGATACTCACATTCGGCCGCACGGTAAGCCAGCCAGGGGGAAACCAGATCGTTTGCGGGGTCTATGGAAGATATACCGAATATTCGCGAGGTATCTTCATAGCCAACATCGATCCCGAAGGAAACTATGCTATTAAATATTATAACTACGCAGACCTTCATCGCTTCTTCAATTACATGAAGGCACGACGCGAAGCGCGCATCAAGGATCGGATAGAACGACGTAGGATAAAAGGGAAAAAGATCAAGTTCAATTATCGACTAATGGTCAACGAACTCGTCTCGAATGGTGATGAAGTCGTTATGCTTGGCGAAGCATTCTATCCCCACTATTCATATCCCAACAACAACACGATGTTCGGTCGTAGCGGGTACGGCTACAATTACAATTACCTCCCGCGATATGGATCTGCTGGCAGTCCTTACATGCGTGGCGACCTCGTCTTCGATGGATACCAGTATACGCACGCAGTCGTGATAGGCTTCGATAAAAACGGCAATCTCAAATGGGACAATAGTTTTGAGATCAACGACGTACGGACATTCAACCTCGAGCAGTTTGTAAAGATCCATCCGGCAAAAGACAAGATCTCGCTGGTATACCTTTTCGATAATGTGATCCGCTCGAAGGTGATCAAGGATTCCGACGTCCTCGAAGGTAAAGCGTACGACCAGTTGCGAACCGGCTTCAAAGACGACGTTGTGCGTGAGCGCGACACCCGCGAAACAAAACTCGAGTACTGGTACGGCGATGTCTTCTACGCCAGCGGCATCCAGCACGTCCGCAACCGCCGCGACGATGGGCTCACGATAGCACGTCGCGTTTTCTTCGTTAATAAGATCGCGTACAGGTGATTTTTTGGTACCTTCGCACCTGAAATGCGGAAGAAACTAATCCTCGATTCGGACCACCTCGACATCACTCTCAGCCGCCTTTCCCATCAATTAATTGAAAATCACGACAATTTCGCCAACACGGTAATGCTGGGCATGCAGCCACGCGGCATTTTCCTGGCGGAAATGATCCATAAGAAGGTCGAAGCAGTCTGCAAAAAACAGATCAATTTCGGGTACATCGACGCCACCCTTTACCGCGACGACTTTCGCCGCCGCGAGGCCCCGCCCATCCCGAAAGAGACCAACATCCCTTTCATCATCGAAGAAAAAAATGTGATCCTGATAGACGATGTTCTGTACACCGGTCGCACCGTGAGGGCTGCCATGGATGCAATGATCGCCTTCGGCCGACCCTCCAAAGTGGAGTTGCTCGTGCTCGTCGATCGCAAACACACCCGCGATCTTCCAATCGCCGCAGATTATGTCGGTATCTACGTCGACACACTTGAAACACAACGCGTGCTGGTAGAGTTAGAGGCGCAGGGACACAAACAAAATAAGATCTGGTTGATCAACAAAGACAATAAAGAATAAGATGAGGGATTCAAAACTGAGCCAACGACATCTACTGGGGATCAAGAACATTACTCCCAAAGACATCGAACTCATTTTTGAAACCGCAGATTATTTTAAAGACCTCATCAACCGTCCCGTAAAACAAGTCGCACCTTTGCGCGATGTTACGATCGCGAATGTCTTCTTCGAAAATTCGACGCGAACACGACTCTCCTTCGAGCTTGCACAGAAACGTCTCTCAGCAGGCGTGATCAACTTCGCGGCAAGCAACAGCTCAGTTAAAAAAGGAGAAACACTTCTCGATACTGTCAACAACATCCTCGCCATGAAGGTCGACATGATCGTCATGCGGCACGCGAGCGTCGGAGCGCCTCATTTTCTTGCGAAGCACATCAAGGCTAATATTGTTAACGCAGGCGACGGAACGCACGAGCATCCGACACAAGCGTTGCTCGACAGCTATTCGATCCGGGAAAAACTGGGCGATGTAGCAGGGAAAAAAGTTGCGATCATCGGTGATATACTTCACTCGCGTGTGGCGTTGTCGAACATCTTCGCGCTGCAAAAGCTTGGCGCAAAAGTGATGGTGTGTGGCCCACCCACGCTACTACCAAAATTCATCGCAAGCCTCGGTGTACAAGTGGAACTCGATGTCAAAAAAGCACTCGAGTGGTGCGATGTGGCAAACGTATTGCGGATACAACTCGAACGTCAGCAGCTAAAATATTTTCCCAGCCTGCGAGAATACACACTGTACTACGGCATCACTAAAAAAATGCTGGATGGCTTGAAAAAACAGATCGTACTGATGCACCCAGGGCCAATCAATCGCGGTGTTGAATTGAGCAGCGATGCTGCAGATTCAGATCATTCAATAATCCTCGACCAGGTTGAGAATGGAGTGGCCGTTCGCATGGCGGTGCTTTATTTACTGGCCGGAGGGTCGCCGATAAGCGGTAATTAGTAACCTGTAGACAGTAAGGAGTAATCGTTCATTCGGTTGCGATACTTTTCTGTTTCACAACGCGAACCTTTAAGACCGCCCACCGTTTACCGTCTACCGTTTACATTTAAAAAGTTATCTTTGCGCCCTGCCTGACGGTAGGCAGATCCCTAAAATTTTGGGTTCATGATCTATAATTCAATCGTCGAAACTATTGGAAATACGCCAATGGTGAAGCTTAACAAGGTCTCCAGGGGAATTAAAGGGACTATCCTCGCGAAAGTGGAATATTTTAACCCGGGAAATTCTACGAAGGACCGGATGGCGATCAAAATGATCGAGGATGCTGAAAAGGCTGGCCTGCTGAAACCGGGGGGCACGATCATCGAAGGAACCAGTGGAAACACAGGTATGGGCCTCGCGCTGGCCGCAGTCGCTAAAGGCTACAAGTGTATTTTCACGATGGCCGACAAGCAATCGCAGGAAAAGATCAACATCCTGAAATCGGTAGGCGCCGAAGTAGTAGTATGTCCCACCAACGTAGAGCCCGACGACCCACGCAGCTATTATTCTATCGCGAGAAAACTGAATCGCGATATTCCTAACTCATATTATCCGAACCAGTACGACAATCTTTCAAACACCGCTGCTCATTACGAGGCCACTGGTCCAGAGATCTGGCAACAGACCGAAGGAAAGATCACGCACTATGTTGCAACTGTTGGAACGGGCGGTTCGATGTGCGGCACTGCAAAGTATCTCAAAGAACAGAATCCCAATCTTGTTACCGTCGGCGTCGACACGTATGGTTCTGTTTTCAAGAAGTATAAAGAAACAGGAATATTCGATCGCAACGAGATCTATCCGTATCTCACCGAAGGTTTTGGAGAAGACATCCTTCCGAAGAACGTGAACTTCGACGTGATCGATCAGTTCATAAAAGTTACCGACAAAGATGGAGCTATCGCTGCACGTCGTCTTGCCCGTGAAGAAGGATTGTTCGTGGGTTGGAGCAGTGGCTCCGCGTTGCATGGCGCACTTGAGTATGCACAGGCCAACATGAAGGAGAACGACATCATGGTGATCCTGTTACCGGATCACGGAACGAGATACCTTAATAAGATCTATAACGACCAGTGGATGAAAGACCACGGTTTCCTCGAGCGCTCATTCGCAACGGCGAAAGACATCATCTCGTCGCGCAACGGCAAGGATAGCCTGTTCACGGTATCGAAACAATCGAAGATCGGCGAAGCCATCAAGATCATGAATCGTGAAGGTGTAGACCAGGTGCCGGTCATCGAGGGCAATGAATTCGTTGGAAGCATTGCATCGTCGAGTCTCCTTGAAAAGATCATTTACGATCCGCAACTGAAAGACAAGTCGGTTGGCGAGATCATGGATAAGCCGATGATCTTCGTGGCACAAGACAGCACGCTCGACGTGTTGTCGTCAATGCTTAACAAAGACAACAAGGCTCTGCTCGTTCGCGACGAAAAAGAAAAAGTGCACATCATTACACAGCACGATGTTCTGAAAGCAATTACCACCTAAAACGCAGAGATGGTAAGAAACATATTGGTGCTGTTGTTCGCAGCGGGGATGATGATACATGGCAAGGCTGAAGTCCTATTGCCCGATAGTGTCGAAGTTTTCCTGAAACAAAATCCAAAAGACAGTTCGTATATACAGAGGTTGAACTACATCGCTTTCGCATTCCTGAAATCCAACCCGGATGTCGGAAGGGTGATCGCGGGGAAGTCGATGGAATTCTCGAGAGCGATCAACTACTCGAGAGGTTTTACCCGTGCACTGAGTATTGTCGGCAGCTCGTATTGGGTAACCGGTAACTATGAATCGGCTCTTAACTACTATCACCTTGCCGCGCGCGAAGCAGAAAAGATCAAAGACAGCGCGGGATTGGCCGAAGCCTATCACAACATGGGCGAGGTGTATAAAAAACTTGGCGACTATACGAAAGCAATCGCGTTTCTGCAGACCTCGCTCGCGTGGGATATCAACAACAAGATCAAGTACGACATCACCCTTTATAATATCGGTGAAGCCTTTTACTTATTGGGGGACTACGATTCGGCTTCGAACTATTTCGACCGGGCCTTATCGAAAGCCCTTAAAGCAAACGACGCACGTACCATCGCTTATTCTTATACCGGACTAGGCAGACTCAAGCACCACGACAAAGATTACTACCAGGCACTTGCATATTTTACAAAAGCAGAAAGACTATGGAAAGAACAGGGAGAAATAAGGGCTCTCGTTCAAACCTACCAGGACTTCTCACAAACATTCCTTGCCCTCTCGCAAGGTCAGCGTGCGTTGGATTACATCAACCTCGCTATCGTTCTTTCAGATGAGATCTCGGCGCCCGACCTGCAGATCATTAACTACCGTCAGCTGTCGGAACTGCATGTGTTCCTCGGTGATATGAAGAAAGCGATGGTGGCAATGGAGCATCACATCGATCTGAAAGACAGCATCTATCACGAAAAGAGAAGGGCCGACATTGCCCGTCTTCAAGCTCAATTCGAATCGGGTGCCCGCGAGATCGAAAATCAGCAGTTGAAAGCGTCGCACGCAATGCAACACGCACAGATCAGGACACAAAAGCTGATGCTGATCGCTCTAACGGCTGCCCTGATGGCGGCAGGCATACTTGCTTATGTTTGGTTCCGCCAACGAAAGAAAGTAGCGGAGGTTAACGAGCTTCTCCATGTAAAGACGATCGAGATCCAAAAACAGAAAGAAGAGATCGAACACCAGACGGGTGAACTGAAAGACCTGAACGATCAATTGCAGAACGTCAATAGCTCACTCGAATCGAAGATCGAAGAAAGAACACAAAGGCTTACCTGGCAAAATCAGAAGCTGGCGGAATATGCATACGCCAACGCTCACCAGTTGCGCGCACCGGTTGTAAGTATTCTTGGATTGCTTCACTTGATACAAAGGATCGATCTCCCCGAAAACGACAGGGTCTTGATCGATAAACTGCAGATCTGCGGAAAAGACCTCGATCAGATCACAAGGGTAATTGCACGAAACCTGGAAGAAGACGAGTTGCTTAAATAGCTAGAAACTAGAAACTAGAAATCAGAACTAGAAACTAGAAAATCACTTCCCCCGCTTCACCTCTATCTCCACCCTATCATTCCTATTCGCAAGTGTGCTATTGACCGGGTAGATAAGCGTTGTACCGCCCTCGCCTTTCGTTGTGATGCGCTTGCCCTCAACACCCTGGCTGATCAGGTAATCTTTCACTAGTTGCGCACGCAGCTCCGTAAGTTCCTTGTCGGAAACCGTTTTACGGTGTGTACCTGTGCTTGCTCCGAAAAATTCGTTGCTGTTCTTGTCGCGAACAATGATGTTACGATCCTGTGTTCCATTACAATGAGCGTGGATGTTGATCTTGTAACGTGGATGTTGCTTAAGCAATTCACCAAGTCCATCGAGCTCTTCCTGTGATTCAGGATGCAACATCACCGAGTTCTGGAAGAACGTTACATTTCGGAACTCGATGTAGTCGCCCATCTTTACATGCACCAATGGAAGGGCGATAATGAATTCGCTGCTGCTACCCACCTCTGCCGATGAAGCCGAAGGATCGGCGTAGTTAATAGAACGACGCATTTCCTGGTAGCCGGCCGACAGCGTGGAAATAGCATATACCTGCGAGGGATCTCTTGGCGCAGGAAGATATACAACCTGGTTGGCGGGGAATGCCTGGAAAGTTTGCGATGTGCTGTTCGGCTCAAAGACATGTATCTCGCCAACGAGCGGCTCTTGTGTGTCGCTTGAGACGAGCTTAAAGAAGAACGGCTTGCCAACGGGCTTAGGCTCCATCGTGGTTGCAACCGAATCTTTCGGCTTCTCTTCGACCACGGGTTCCTTCGGAGTTTCTACAATGGGAGTTGTGGAAACGGTGTCCTTCGGTTCTTCTTTTGGCTGGTCGGTTATAACCGGTTCCTCTTTCGGTTCGTCCTTGGGTTGCTCCGTCACCGGATCTTTCGTTTCTGTAGGGGTCTGCGTTACGGGAGTTTCCTGGATCGGCGCGCCGAGGCTGCCTCTGTAAACCCATGCTTCTTTGTATTCTGTATCAAGACGAACCTGCATCATGAACGCAAATGCCTTTTTGCTTTCGAGCGATTCGAAGATGGATACGTAATAAAGTTTATTTCTTGGGTTCTGAATATACCGGGCATTGAAGCTCGCCTTATTGGCTTTGTCGGTATATCGAACCGCGTTGTCAAGTATCCTGAAAACACCAATGATAACATAGCGCTCCGGACCCGGAGCATCTTGTTTTCTTTGACCAAATGATATGGTGCTTGTTAGTAGGGCAACCAACAAGACGAAGAGTAAGTATTTTCCGGACTTCATAGTGTGCTTGGGGATTTGAAAATAAACAAAAAACTGACGTGCCCGCCTTTATTCTTCAAGAACCTCTACTTCCACCCTCACATTTGCGGCCGCCTGGGTGTGCATTTTGTCATAAATCGGCTTTTTACCACCCCAGGCCTTTGTGACCATCCGGGTAGGCTCTACGCCCTGTTTCACCAGGTAGTTCCTGATGGTTTCCGCCCTTTTTAGTGACAGCTTTTTGGCCGAGCCGCCGCCTTCTTTGGCGCCATTCAATGAGAAGAAATCGCCCGACTCTCCCACTTCCAGGATCTTGCCGGCGGCACCACCGTTCGTGTGACCGTGAATGCGGATCTTATACCTGGGGTTGTCCTGCATCATGGCCAACAGCCCATCGAGATCGAATTGTGACTCGGGTCTCATGATAGCCGCGTCCTTATAAAAGAATACGTTGTACAGGATCGTATGATCTCCTTTTTTTAGTCGGACTAAATTAAATGGGACTATGATCCGGTTGTCCACGATCGAAACGCCCTCGGTTGTATCGGGCGATTTGAAGTTGATCGTCTGGATGATCTTTCGATAGCCGACCAGGTCGCACTCGAGACGGATGTCGCCGGATTGATTGATTGGTTTTATAACGACGTTCTCGTTCCCTTTGACAACATATTCTTTTCGCTGACTTTTTGGTTCGATCACCGTGACCTCCGCGCCGTCGGCTTTGCTACCGCTGGAAGAGTAGACAACATTAAAGAAGAATGTTTTTTCGTAAGCTGAATTAACTGCCGGAGCTGTCGGCGGTTCTTCTTTTGGTTCTACGGGTTGCTCTGTTTTGGGCTGCTCGACAACAATGGGTTCTGGTTTAACGATGATGTCTTCTCCCTTGCCGTTCTCACCAAGTGTTCCGCTAAAGACCCACGCATCTTTGTATCTAGACTCCCGCTGTAATCTTCTTGCTTCGCCTAAAGCTTGTTCGTGGTCTTCTGTCTTTAAGACATACACATAAAAAAGTTGCTTGATAGGATTGATCTCGTATTCGGCCTTCTCTCTTTTAGAAAGCTTGATGGCGTTGTCCTCCCTGGCGAAGGCTCCGATTACGACGTAACTGGAGGCGTTGGCTCCGAATGCTATCAGCAAGCAGAATAAGAGAAGTAATCTCATATACTAATCTTCATCTTTTTGAGATCACGTCAAAATCTTTCTCCAGGGTCTCGCCAAGTTCGTCAACTAAAGTCATATGGTGAGAACCTTCGGCCGGAGAAATTGTGAGCTTATGCGACCGGGACGTGGCTCCAATGAATTGTCCATCGAGGTGCCAGTAGATCGTTGCCTGTGGATCTCGGTGGGCCGCCTGGAACACGGTGCTTCCCAATTTGCCATCGAGATCCCGGGGTATAAAGATCCTTGAATCAACCTTCGGATAGATCATGTCCATGGCTACGATACCGGCTGGGTCGGTACAGTCCTTCCTGAAAGGAGGCAATGTGCGATAGCTCAGGTGATGGCTTCGGTAATAATATTCCTGCACAGGGGGAAGAACAAACCAACTCTCGGATTGAATATTATCGAGCGACTCGCAACCGGCATGAAGCCTGTACTTGCGATCGGCCGAAAGGTGGATCTGCTTGTGATTCGAACAGGCGTGAGTTCTTAAGCCGGCTTTGGCGACCGCCAATGTATCGGCCGACAAACACCACTCGGAAGCACGAGCACCACTCATACTACAAACAGCGATCTCGGCAAGCTCAGAGGTCGGTTTCGAGAACCAAACGTTTTGGGGAAGCTGGGAGAAGATATCGAAAAGTATCGGCGCAGCAGTCTCAGTGCCAGTCAGACCCGGACGTCCTTCGCCATCGGCATTGCCAACCCAAACGCCTATAGCATAATCGGGAGTTACTCCTACCGCCCAGCCATCGCGGAACCCGAAGCTGGTCCCTGTCTTCCATGCTATGCGCTTCGAAGAATAGAAATTTCTCCATCCGGTCTCTTCACCCGGACGATAAACTTCCTTGAGTGTTTCGAACGTCAACCACAACGATCCGGCATCAAAAATGCTATGCTCTTCGAGATGAATGTCAGTAGCTACAGAATCTTCAACAAATACCGGCTTATGATAGTCGCTTTCCGAATATCTACGACTCCCAGGCCGTTCAAAATAGTTGTCCAACGTCCGCGCCATTGATGCGTAAGCGCCGGTAACATCCCACAGTGTTGCTTCGGCGCCACCCAATATCAATGACAACCCGTAATGATCGGCGGGATGATCGAGCGTTGTAATGCCGACATCTTTCAATACCCGATAAAATTTCTCGTACCGATATTCTCTCAACTCATGAACAGCGGGTATGTTCAGCGAACGGATCAATGCCTGGTCCGCAGCAACAGCTCCATCGTACTCACGTGAAAAGTTCTTTGGACTAAAGCCATTGATGATCGTAGGGATGTCAGGGACGAGTGTCTTCGGCAAGATCATACCATCACTCATCAAAGCAGCAAACAAAAACGGTTTAAGAATACTTCCGGTGCTTCGCCTCGAACGTATGATGTCGACACTCTCATGATGCTCTCCGCCCGAGTTGACGTTGCCTACGTAGGCGAGCACATTACCCGAACGTACGTCCATCACCATCGCGGCAGCATTGAATACCTGGTTCCCTTTGAGTCGCTGGTGATGTGTCTCAAGGATGTCGATCGTGCGTTGTTGAATGGGCGTGTTGATCGTGGTGATTATTCTTCGGCCGCCGCGTCCTTCTGCGATCGCCCGGTCCAACAGGTGCGGGGCCAGTCTCGGCAACGCCATCGGCTTCTCGGGAACGGGTTCCGACAGGGCCAGGTCGTAACTGAGGCTGTCGATCTTACCTGCATCGCGAAGTCTTGTAAGGAGTCGATCGCGTTTCTTTTGAAGTGCGTTCCTGTTCACCGACAGGTTGATCATCGAGGGATTGTTTGGCAACACGGCTAGCGTAGCAGCTTCGGCCCAGCTAAGCTCATCGGGTTGTCGACCGAAGTATCGCCAGCAGGCAGCTTCGATACCAACCACGTTGCCACCGAACGGAGCATGTGATGCATAAAGTGAAAGGATTTCGGATTTCGAATATCGAATTTCGAGTCGTGTCGCCAGGATCATCTCAATGATCTTGTTGAAAAAGGTGCGCCTGGGGTTTCCACGCGAGAGCCTGATGACTTGCATGGTGAGCGTACTTCCGCCGCTTACAACTTTTCCTGCATCGAAGTTTTGTAGTGTGGCCCGATACAAAGCGCGTGGATCGACTCCGAGGTGTGAGTCGAACCGCTTGTCTTCGAACATAACGATCGCTTCCCTGAACTTGTCGGGTATTTTTTCACTGATAGGAAATCGCCACTGACCATCTTTCGAGATCGAGGCGTTGAGGAGGTTTTGTTCTTTATCTAATAGAACGGTGGAGTAAGGAACGTCGAACAGACGTGAAGGCAAAGAAAAAAGGTACCACGTTGCCGCTACAAGAAAAACGACAGACCACAGTACCTTTTTCCTGGTTATTGTCATGGATTAATGTCGCGCACTACTTGCACTTCCTTGCCCTTAGTCCGCGCGTAAATATTCTTATCGTACATCGCCTCTACATTCACACCAGGCAGGTAGTAAGTTCCGCCGTACGTTGCCGTCAACAACACACGGAATGTCTTACGCTGCGAAGGGTTGATGTCGAAGTATGTATACACTCTATCGTCGCGGATATCCTGGTAAGTAGGCTTATCGCCGCTCAGCCTGTTCTCGGCTTCGTCGAGACGAAGGTTGTTGATCTCCCAACCCGAAGGGAACACCTGGTTGATCGCGAGATTCCGATACGCTCCTCGCAACCCGGGATTGCTTACCGATACACTCGCAATGAATTGAGTTCCTTGTTCGAGCGTAGTTGGATCAACGGCATTGCCGTCCACATCCATATAGCTTACGCTTATGTCGAGATTGTTGGAAGCTTCGTCTTCGTTGCCACGCGCCGGTGTGCCTTGCGTGATCACACGAACAAACAACGGGCCTTTGCTTTCGTTCACGACTTTCAACGAATTCTGTTTGGCTGCTTCGGTGTTGAGATCTACCTGGGCAAGGGTGAGCTTCGTCGAAGCCGAAGTTTCTTTTCCATCGAACGTCCAGGTGAACTTCAATTCACCTTCAGGCTGACGTCCCGCGAATGCTCCAACGGATTTCAAACACCATGCAGTCGTTTGAGTGCTCATCCACATATTAGGATTGCTCAATGCTTCGGAAATGGTCTTCACGAGCTCGAATGCCTTCGAGCGGTCTTCGAGCAATACCAATGTTTCCAGGATGATCGCTTCGTCGCGAAGATCCGATCCATAAGAGTAGGCCATCTCGGTATATGGTTTCACCAACACAGGAAGCTTAGCTACGAGTGTCTTTGCGGCTTCGGGCTGCCCGGCTTTAACATAGGCAGATGCCAGCATCCACACAGCCTGTGCGGGAAGATTACCCTGCTCACGCAGTCGGTTCATTGAGCTAAGATCTGCATCGCCGGCAAGCGCAAGTGTGTATAGTCTGTATGCCTGTATAAGCTCGCTGCTGTATTGCTCGTTGTGCTTGCGATAGGCAACGGCTTTATTCTTCTGGAACTTCTTCCACTTGCGGATCATATCGTTGGGAACGAAGTATCCTTTCTTCTCGGCCTCAACCAGGAAATGACCGGCGTAGGTGGAACCCCAGCTATCCACATCGGGGCTTCCGGGCCAATACGCAAAACCACCATCGCTTCTCTGGAAGAGCTTGAGCCGTTCGATACCTGCCTTCACGTTGCGCTGTACTCTCGCCTTCTCCGCATCGTTCTGTTCTTTAACCAGGTCGAGATACAACTGAGGGAACACAGAAGATGTGGTTTGTTCGATACATCCATAAGGATATTGCAACAAGTATTTCAAGCGCTGACCGAGGTTGATCGGAGGCAACGACGATACCTCGAGCACGGCAGAGTTCGTCCCTGTGATACCGTCTTTTGAAACTGCCTGCGTCCATGTCTTGCCGGCCTCGAGCATCGTGTTGGCGACTTTGGTTACGGGGGAATTCGGATTCCGGATCTCGATCTCGATCACATCGGTCGACGAATAACTACCGGATGAAGCGGTGACCTCGATTTTCGCAATGCCGGTCTCGCTCTTCACGGCAAGATCGAAATCGACAGTGAGATCGGTGCTGTTCATGGTTACCGACTGTGAGTTATTGGCCATCGTTACGGGACCGGATACCTTCACATCGACTTTCACGTTCTTGATCGATTTCTCCATCGTGAACAATGTGATCGGCAACTTTACTTTTTCTTCGGGACCGAGTACGCGTGGCAATGTTGCAAGCACCATCAACGGCTTGCGAACGGGCGTGGCTTTGTCGGCGCTGCCGTAAGCTCCTTCGTAGCCGGCAACAAGCATCGTTTTTACAGAGCCGATGTATTGCGGCATGATGAACGTGTGTTCTTTGCTTCCTCCATCGAGCGTGATTGGTCCAAAGAATTTCACAACGGGTTTGAATCGGTTCGCTTTAGCATCGTCTTCCTTGCTCCCTTTCTCAAACTCGGCATCACCACCAATAGCAAGCAAACGTTCGATCTTTCCACCATAGGCCCCCATCACCTGGTCGTAGAGGTCCCACGTCTTCACACCTAACGCTTCGCGGGCATAGAATCGATTCCATAGCTCCGGAGTTCTGAAGCGCGTAAGGTCGAGCAGACCTTCGTCGACCATCGCGAGTGTGTAGGTCATTTTCTTTTTGTTCTTCTCCGATACCTTTATCGTTACTTCTTTACCCGGTTCCAGCACATCGGGCATCTCGATAACCGGTGCTAGTCTCGTATCGGGATTCTCTACCATCACCGGTATAACACCATACATTCGTATCGGTCGGTTGTTCAACGATTGTGCATGCGGCTGCAGCAAGCTCACGTGAACAAACACGTTCGGAGCCATCGACGGCTCTACCTTGAACGAGAATTGATTGTCGCCCGCTTTCGTTTCGAGCCAGTAAGTGTTCAGCACCTGGCTGCCGTTCTCTATACTGATGAGAGCACGTGAGTTGTCGCTACCGGGTATCACAAGGTTAGCTTGCTCACCAACGTTGTACGAAGCTTTATCTGACGTGAAGCTGAGCATACTCGCTCCTGCCGACTCGTTGCGCGCACGACCTGCCCAGCCCGGCCAATCGATATACACGATCTTACCGGTGCTGTGACCTGACTCGGGATCGTATGCCTTCACGAAATATCTTCCCCATGCAGGATACTTCACTTTGAATGTCCACGCACCGCGGCCATTCACAGTACGTATCTTTCCTTGTGCGATCGGGTTTGCATCGCTGCCCGACATAAAGTTCACGGCTCCGTTCGACGATTCGTCCCACCACCATGCCCAGCTCAGTTCGTACAAAGTCATTTCAATACCGTTTCTTGAAAGCGGGTTGCCGTCGGCATCAACCGTTACAACATCAACGCGATGTGTTGTATCGGTGAGGAGCATGCCTCTCGATGCATCGCCTTTCGGTAAACGAATGCCTGTAAACGATTCGTAAGGATAGAATGGAATGCTGAAACGATCGACGCTGAAGTTGCCGCTCTCCTCGAATGCTTTTCCGCGGAACACCGCATTGAGCACACCGGGAGGCGTGCCTTCTACATTAAGAGACGCGTTTACCGTAGCATGACCGGTATCGTCGGTCTGGCCTTCATAAACCTTTTGTGATTCACTATAGAAATCCCGCGAAGGATCGTCGAACACATACTCTTCATACTTCGGGAACTTAGTTTCGCCTTTCACCAATGTAACTTCGAACTCTGCTGTAAGATTTTTACCGGGAGCTCCGTGCAACCAGTTCACCTGCAGATCGCCGGAGATATTGTTATTACCAGCCGTAAGCTTATCGACACCGAAATCGAGATTGATCTTGAGCCTGTTAGGTTTTACAGTTTCGATCTTGATCGGTTGTGTGAACTCGGTTCCACCGACTTTCACTCGTCCCAACCAATTGCCGGTCGGAGCGTCCGACGATGTTGTTGTTGCGAAGTTGTAGAATCCATTCTCGCTGTTGGATCTCACCAGCCTGTTAACCACCTGTCCTTGCGGATTCTGAAGCTCGAATACAACCGGGTGTCCATCCGGGAGTGTCTTCATCTTGTCTTCAAGAACGAACGACAGGTACAACGAATCGCCGGGGCGCCATACGCCACGCTCTCCATACAAGAAACCCTTCAGTCCATCGCTCACTCTTTCGCCACCGACGTCGAAATTGCTCAACGACAACGATTCACCATCGTACAGGCGAAGATATCCTCGCTGGTTGCCATTGCGTGCCACCAAAGCAAACGGCGTTTGACGAGAGGAGATCATTACCTTGCCATCGCTGCCTGTTGAAGCCGTTCCAATTACCTGCTGTTGAAAATCATAAAGCTCCACCGTTACGCCGGCAACAGGTGCCGTTGTCTTGAGATCGTTCACTACAACAACAGTGCTTCCTCCACCGCCACGCTTCGCAATGATGCCGAGGTCGCTGGCGATGACATTACGGCGAACTGCTTTGTTCACGTAGTATGAGTTCGAGCATGGGTTGTCGCGCTCTTCCCAGTTATAGTCGTCACCATAATAATAGTCTTCATAGGAATCCCAGTAGCTTTCTTCGGGCTCGGTTTCCCAGCTCTGTTCTTCGAAAGCAGTTTCGTTCAACGAGACTTCCTCTTCTCCTTCGCAGTTGAACGATGCATAGGCGCGTTTGTAATCGACACTCACCTGGTAGATTGCACCGGGTTCTGCATTGATATAATTCGAAAGGTCGATGGTGAAACGATTCCAGCGACCGAGATCGGTGACACCAGAGTTTTCGAGCGACACCATCTTCTTAATGATCGGCTTTCCAACACGGCGAAGCTCCTGGTTGCCATCGAGTGTGTTCACCTGGAGGAATTGCAGCACGTTTGTTTCGAATACCTTCACGATCTTGATATCGACAGCTTTAAGATTAACTGCTTCGAAAGGAAGAACCAGCCCATCGCTGCTTGGAAGAATATTTCCGTTGCCTGTAAATCGTATGGATGGATTGAGTTGTTCGAAGGCGAGGTCGAATGATGATCCCTCCGACATCCTATAGTTAAGTATGTTCTTAACACCTGCTTCGATCTCGAGTGTACGCGAGCCGGTCTGGCGAACGGGAGGATACACTCTTATCTCATTGTCTTTTATTTCGAAGTCGAGGTCGGGAAGCTCCGTCAGGCGAATGAGGCCTTCGAGGTTCTGTGATTCGTTAAGCGGATCCGAGAACTGTATGATCACAGTTTGAGCAGTGCCTTGCTCGACCCATGCCTTGGTTACTTTGAAATCGCCAAGTGCAGGGATTTCAACTGCCTCTGTATGAGTTTGCTCGATGCCGAGTGGCTGACCGGACACGTTGAGGTCGACAGTACTTGCTGCCTCCTTTCTGGCAACGTCCTCCACAACAAATGAGTGCTGTTTGCCTTCGGAGTTATGCGACCACGTTAACCGCAGCGACTTACCTTCTTGTTCGGCAGTCAGCATCTTTTCGACGTTCTCGCTCTCGGCGAAGTCGGCTGTTGTAAGCGTGCCTTCGATCATCTGCCTCTTAAGTTCGGTCTTGACGTACGGTTTGAAGTTGACCACCTGTACTTCGAAGTTTTGTGGGATCACCTGGAAAGAATATTCGAAGTTGCGAAGGTCCGAGGGGACGCCGTCGATCACTTTACCTAAAGAGAACTGGACTTCGTAAACCTGCCCGGATGTCAACCTGCCTTCGGGACGGAATTCGATAGTGCGGCTGTCGATCCAGTTGGCCTCACCGGCTATCGAAGGACTGAAGCTGAACACCTTAGTGGCGGTGGAATCGGTAGGGTTTTGGGCCAATACGATCCGGATGGCTGTTCCGGAGCTGACGATCCCTGCCGTGTAGGACGAAATATATTCGCCGAAAGCGGGGTTGATTGCGGTGCTTGTGGGCTCTTTGCCGGTAGTCTTTTGAAAATAGAAGATCCCGGCGATCAGAAGTGCAACGGCGGCGCCAATACCGACATTTTTCCAGAGGGAAGAACGCATAGTTGTAGGGTAATAGAGATGGTGGTAAGTTCGTTATGTTCCAGTAAAGTTCACAACACCGCCTTGACTAAATTCGCATCCCTGATATTGCTGATCCTGATGATCGATACCACCGGTTTTAAAGATGAACAATTGCGATTCGACCGGGTCAAATCTGCCTACCAGGAAAAGGAGAATGTTGTAAAGGAGTTGCTGAACTTGAGTAACATTAACGGAAGTTATAAGTTATTCGTACGCGCATTCAAAAAAGAAAGAGAATTAGAAGTTTGGGTTGCACAGTCCGACACCTACAAGTTATTGACAACCTATGAGTTCTGCACATCATCAGGTTCGTTAGGACCAAAGAGAAAAGAGGGCGACCTGCAGATACCCGAAGGTGTATATCACATCAATCACTTCAACCCGTTCAGCACGTTCCATCTCTCGTTGGGCATCAACTATCCCAATGCATCGGATAAGATCCTCAGTGACAAGAAACATCCCGGAGGTGCCATATACATTCACGGAGACTGTGTCAGCATCGGGTGTATCCCAATAACCGACGATAAGATCAAGGAGCTGTATATCCTGGCTGTGGAATCGAAGAACAGCGGGCACAGCAAGATACCAGTGCATATTTTCCCCTCTCGCAACATCCCCGATCTAACGAAAGAAGCCGGCGAGAACACCGGCTTCTGGAATAATCTAAAAACGATCTACGACGATTTCGAAAAAACGAAAAAGTTGAAACCGGTCACGATCGATGCAACCGGTCTCTATAAGATCTAAACTTTCGCTTCTTCTTTGTTCATCACTTTCGTTTGAACCTGGATCGATTCGTGGTGGATCAGTCGGAGCACATCACGAGTGAACCCTTCATCGAGGCCCATTGCAACGCCCATGATCACTCGCGACTTGATGATCTCTTCCCAACGATTCACCTGGAGGATGGTAACGTTATTTTCTTTTTTGTACTGACCGATCTTCTCGGATATCTTCATACGTGATGCAAGTTTTTGGAAGATCTCGTCGTCGAGGGAGTCGATCTGGTCGCGAAGAACACTGAGTGTGTCTTTGAACTGCTTGTTCTCGGAAGAGACCTTACGAACAACAAGACCTTCGATGATCTTGCCGAGGTTCGCAGGAGTTACTTGCTGCTTCGCATCGCTCCATGCTGCATCGGGATTGATGTGACTCTCGATCATAAGACCCGCCATATCGAGGTCGAGTGCTTTTTGCGAAACCATAGCGATCAGGTTGCGGTCACCGGAGATATGACTTGGGTCGCAGATGATCTCCAGTTCAGGAACCCGGGTCTTCAACTCAATCGACATATCCCACATCGGCGCGTTGCGGAAAGGTCCTTTGTCGAACGATGAGAATCCGCGGTGGATAGCTGCCATCTTCGTGATGCCCGCGCGATTCAGGCGCTCCAGGGCTCCGATCCACAATTCGAGATCGGGGTTAACGGGGTTCTTTACCATTACAGGGATATCAACCCCTTTCAATGCGTCGGCAACCTCTTGTACAGAGAACGGATTCACTGTTGTGCGCGCACCAACCCAAAGAATGTCGACGCCTGCTTTCAAACAAGCTTCGACGTGGGCTGCTGTCGCAACTTCGGTGGTAACAGGCAAACCAGTTTCTTTCTTGGCTTGAATAAGCCACTTGAGACCTTCTTCGCCGGCACCTTCGTACTGACCGGGTCTTGTGCGTGGTTTCCAGATACCGGCGCGGAGTGCGTGTACCTTACCGGTTGCTGCAATTTGCTTTGCGGTGCTTACCATTTGCGCTTCTGTTTCGGCGCTGCATGGCCCGCTAATGATCAACGGCTTTTCGATTCCAAGCCATTTCGTGATTGACTCAAGTTGGAGTCCTTTTTTAGTGCTCATCGTTATTTAGTTTTTAGATTTATTTTCTGGTTGATTACTCTTGTCCAATACTCGTCTGATGTCGTTCGCGTTCTTCATGATCTTGTAGATCTCTTTAGTATCCTTCTTCATCAGGTGATACTGAAATTTCTGAAGGTGCATGATGTATTCTTGCAGTGCCTGGCTCAGGTATTCCATGTTTTGTTCGAAGATGGGCGCCCACATGTCGGGTGAGCTTTTCGCCAGGCGAACTGTTGATGCGAAGCCGGACCCGGCAAGGCTGAAGATCTGCTTCTCATCTTTTTCGATGTCGAGAACGGTGTGGCCCAGCAAGAATGCACTCACGTGCGACAGGTGCGACACGTATGCAACATGACGGTCGTGTTCGTCGGGTTCCATATAAATGGTATTCATTCCCAGCGCTGCAAATAGTTTCTCTGCCACTGCTATAGAGTGCTCCGAAGATCTTTCGCGTTCACAGATGATATTCGTCTTACCGGCAAACAATCCCGCGAAAGCGGCGGTAGGACCCGAGTTCTCCGTACCGGCGAGCGGGTGGGCAGCAACAAACTGTGAACGACGAGGATGATTCGAAATCACGCGGCAGATATGGCCCTTCGTAGAGCCTGCATCGATCACAACTGCGTTGTCGCGAATGGTATCGAGTATAGAGGGAAGTAAGGCACCAAGGGTGTTAACCGGAATGGCGAGAATGACCAGGTCGGCGATGTTCAGTGCTTTGTCTTCGGGAAGGATACGATCGACCAGGCCAAGTTCCTGTGCTTCCTGGATGTGCTTCGAATGAATATCGACGCCGATGAGCTCGGTAGCGAAACCGGCTTTGCGGATGTCGAGTGCCATCGAGCCGCCAATTAATCCGAGCCCTACTATCGTGACCTTCATACCGCTCGGTGTTCAGTGTTCAGTGTTCGGTGTTCAGTGTTCATTGCTTATTCCATTTCTGGATCCTCTCCAATGCTTCGTTCAGTTTCTCTACCGTGGCACATAAAGAGATCCTTATGTGTCTCTTCCCTTCGTTCCCGAATATGAAACCGGGAGTTATGAAAACTTTAGTGCCATATAATATTTCATCGATCCACTTCTCGATGTCCTGGATCTGGTCGGAGGCTTTTGCCCACACAAAAAGTCCTGATTGATCTTTGGTGTAGGTTGCTCCGAGCTCGTCGAGGATCTTCTCTGCGACCTTCTTGCGCTCGGCGTATACTTTATTTACCTCGTTGAACCAACTGTTGTCGTTCTTTAGTGCTTCGACAGCCGCTTGTTGCAAGCCGAGAAACATTCCGGAGTCCATGTTACTCTTCACACGAAGAACTGCGTCGATATAATCGGCCCGTCCAGCAACCCAGCCGATTCGCCAGCCGGCCATATTATGTGATTTGCTGAGCGAGTTAAGCTCGAGTGCAACCTCGAAGGCATTCGGTGCACCGAGAATGCTCATCGGGTTCTTGTTGAGTATGAGACTGTATGGATTGTCGTTAACGATAATGAACTGTTTTTCTCTCGCGAGGTTAACCAGCTCAGTCAGTTCTTCTATTGAGGCTGTTAAGCCTGTAGGCATGTGAGGAAAATTCACCCACATGATCTTAACTCTCGAGAGGTCTTTCGATCGAAGCTCTTTTACATCGATCGGCATCTTGTAGGTGACTGTCTTTGCTCCAACAAGCTTTGCTACGCTTCCATAGGTAGAATAACCCGGATCGGGTATAAGAACTTCATCGCCCTCGTCGACAAAAGCCATCATAATATGCATGATGCCTTCTTTCGATCCCATGAGCGGAAGGATCATGGTTTCGGGATCGAGCTTAACTCCGTAAGTTCTTTCATTGAAAGATGCAATGCCCTGGCGAAGCGCCGGAATCCCTTTGTAATTCTGATATCCGTGTGACCCTTGCTTGCGGGAAGTTTCAACCAATGCTTCTATCGTGTTCGGAGAAGGTGCTTGATCCGGACTTCCGATACCGAGATTGATCGTCGGGAAATCAGGAGTATCAAGTTTACGAACCTCAGCGAGTTTCTTGCTGAAGTAGTACTCTTCCACATTGGCTATCCTCTTCGCAAACGAGATCATTTGTATTCGATTTTCCCTTTTTTGTATTCACCCAGCACATTCAGGTTCCTGACCTGGCGCATCACTGCCCGCATGGCGACATCGTATGCTTTACGGCTCTTCCATTCGAGGTCCACGTGTATCGAGTACTCGCTCGGTTTACCGATAACGGGTATAGATTGGATCTTCGTGAGGTTGATGCTGTTGGCTTTGAATGTCATTAATGCTTCGGCAAGACTTCCAACTTCGTTCGCAACTTCGAAACTGATGGATGCCTTGTTGCTGTCGGCAGGTGATCCATTTCGGCGACTTAGTATTAGAAATCTTGTGAAGTTCTTCTTATGAGTTTCGATCCGCTTCTCGAGGATCTCGAGACCGAATCTTTTTGCAGCATATTCATTGGCGATCGCTGCTACACCTTTCAGCTTTTTTTCACTGACCTTCTTTGCAGACAACGCTGTGTCGTCGCTTTCACGGATCTCGACGCCATTGAGTCGCTGTAAGTAGTCGCTGCATTGACGGATCGCCATTGGGTGCGATTCGATGGTCTTCAATTGCCCGATCTTTGTTCCGGGTAGTGCCATCAGGTTCATGTGTATCGGTATGTATAGCTCCCCGATGATCTGGAAATGATATTCCTGCAGTAAGAAGTAGTTGGGAAGAATGCTTCCCGCAATTGAATTCTCGATAGCCATCACGGCGAAGTCGGAGCGCTCGTTCTTTAACGATTCGCAAAGATCGAAGAACGTGAGGCATTCAACGGTATCTATTGAATTCCCAAAGTATGTGAGAGCTGCCACCTCATGAAAGCTGGCTGCTATTCCCTGTATCGCGATCTTTAACTTCTCCTTTTTCATCAAAAAAAAACCCCGAGGGTCTCTCGGGGGTTTTTAGTTTCGTCTTTGTTATTTTTATTCAACAAACCGATTCCTTGATCCCCCCTGGGACGCAAAAAAATAATAGTAAAAATAAAATCGGTTGTTGATCATATGATCTCTATTCGCGCAGCTAAGAACGGGCAAAATCGGGAACTCACCAAGCACATGATCAAAAGATTACAAAATTTGTGCACTAACTAGTGTTAGTCTGTCCTATCTTTACCTATATGAAGATCCCCTATTTATTATTTGTCTCGGCTTTAACAATCGTTTCCTGTCAGCAATCTAACACCGCCCACCACCACGACGAGGGCATGGAACCCGACAGTGTAAGCGCGAACACTATATTATATAACCAGGTGATGGACATCCACGATGAGGTGATGCCCAAGATGGAAGACCTCTATAACATGAAGAAGAACCTGGAAGAAAAGCTCAAGGAAAATCCAGCGGCCGACGTAAAAGCCGACATCGAGCTCAGGCTGGCAGAGGTAGATTCTGCAAGCAAAATGATGATGGACTGGATGCACGAGTTCAATCCCCCGGCCGACACTGCCGACCAGGAACAAGCCCGCGCTTATCTCGAAGCAGAAATGGAAAAGGTGAAGAGAGTTAAAGAGGCAATCCTTACCGTTCTGGAAAGCGACGTAAAGAACTAGGTCTTTTGGGCATCAAGCTTCAGGTTATACCTGATCGCCCGCCAGTATTCAGCACCATAACCCACGAATATCTCCGCGCCCGCGGGAATGTCGCGTGTTGCTACGATGTAGCAGCGCCCGTCTTCAATCTCATATTCTGAGTTATTGATAATACCCGGCACGCGTACAATCCCCTTCGCATCATTGGCAAAGTGGGCCACGCCCTTGTTCGTTTTCCATGCGTCGATCACATGCTGGTTGCTGAACCAGAATACATAACCGATATGGTCGTCGACGTCGGCCTGAACTTCTTTCCAGGTCATGACCTTGCCTTTGTATTCGGTTATACGTGCGCCTTTGGGGATAAAAACCTTTGTAAAAAGTCCCTTGCCTACCCCGGGCAAGGTGGACCTCTTGACTACGAGGTCCCGATCAAATAATGCCATTCGCTCCAGATTCTAGCCTATTGCAACCAGAAATATGCCGCAAATAACGGGAATCTGGACGAAATTCAATGATTTGTTAAATCTCTACAAAATCTATAGACTTTATTGGTGTATAGTAAAATCTTTCTACTTTTACGGCTCTTAATTATCCTCATGAAGATCAAATCAATACTTGGCCCGATAGTATTTATCACGCTGCTGCTTGCCTTATCCTCATTTCTTGAAGCACGCGCACAATCAACGCCGAAGATCGTTCGCGTTACCGGCGTTCGCTTCGCATATCCGATCATAGAGAGTTGGATAGAGCAGTACAGCAAAGTGAATCCCGACGTCCAGGTGGTGATCGAATATCGCGGCTCACAAGATCCATCTCAATACGACATTCTTGTTGAAGCGTATGAACAGCCAGAAGCTGTGAAGAACGAACGCGACTATTTCTACGTCGGTCGTTATGCGATCCTGCCCGTCGCTAACAGCAGGTCGGAATTCGCGAGGACCTATGTTGTGAAAGGGCTTACTAATCAAACGATCAAGCAGATCTTCTTTCACGATATCTATTCGGATAAGGACAAAGAAGAAGACATCAAAGTACCATTCACAACATACACTCGCCTCCAAAGGGCGGGATCGCCAATGGTCTTTGCTAAATATTTCAAATACGAACAGAAGGACATTAAAGGAAAAGGCATTGCCGGCTCCGATGAACATCTTTTAAAAGCCGTGCTTCGCGATTCGACAGGCGTATCGTATTTGCCTACACCCATGATCTACGAGAGCAATGGCGCACCCGTAACCGGTTTAACT
The DNA here is from genome assembly GCA_964490505.1 of uncultured Ohtaekwangia sp. Lineage (GTDB taxonomy): Bacteria > Bacteroidota > Bacteroidia > Cytophagales > Cyclobacteriaceae > ELB16-189. The sequence continues at coordinate 821,591 of CAZBCP010000014.1, forward strand.
CCTATTCCGGTAGACCTAAACGGTAACGACCGCGTGAGCGACGATGAAAAGATCTTCGGCAACCGTTCGATCTTGTTTCAACGATTTGCAGCGGCAAATCCCATCAATAACGTTCCGGTAGAACACATACACCTTTCTACCAACAAAAAAACAGCAAGTCCCGAGGCTAGTGCTTTCATTCAATGGGTTTTGAATAAAGGCCTGGGCAACCTCGAAGCCTTCGGATACCTGGCACCTCTCTCACATCCAACATCCAAAAACAAATGAAAAAACTTTTACGATCAATCATCCCCATTCTTCTTTTCTCCGCCCCTGCTTTCGCGCAAAGCACGATAAAGGGCACCGTTAAAGATTCAGACGGTGGCACGGTGATCGGCGCCACGGTACAAATCAAGAACACCTCGACTTATACAGTAACAGATGCCAACGGTCAGTTCAGCATCAATACGCCTGTACAGCTGCCGTTCACCATCCAGGTGAGCTCAGTAGGTTTCAAACAACAGGAAGTGGAAGTATTCGAGCTCGATGGCGAGTCGTTGGAAATAACGGTTATTCCTGATAATCTTCTCGAAGAAGTTGTTGTCACTTCCCGTCGTCGTGAGGAAACTGCACAGGAGATCCCGATCGCCGTTTCGGTTGTTGGCGGTCCGCTTGTTCGTGAGGTCGGTGCATTCAACGTCAATCGTGTAAAGGAGCTCATTCCTTCCGTTCAACTCTATTCATCAAACCCCCGCAATACTGGTATCAACATTCGTGGTATCGGATCACCATTTGGCCTCACAAACGATGGTCTCGACCCTGGCGCCGGATTTTATGTTGACGGCGTATACTACGCACGTCCCGCGGCTGCAACCATGGATTTTATCGACATCCAGCAAATAGAAGTATTGCGTGGACCGCAGGGAACCTTGTTCGGAAAGAACACAACAGCAGGCGCATTCAACATCACAACACGCAAGCCCAGCTTTAAACCCGGCGCCGACTTCGAATTAAGCTACGGCAACTATGGGTATGTGCAGGCCAAGGCATCCGTTACTGGTCCGCTGAGCAAGACCTTGGCTTTCCGGGTTTCATTTTCTGGAACTCAACGCAATGGCGTTATAGAAAACGTCGTGAGACACGAGCATATTAACACACTGAATAATCTCGGTCTTCGTGGATCGTTGTTGTGGAAGCCATCGAGTAAGCTGACCGTGACCTTAACAGGCGATGGCTCGAGCCAAAGACCTAATGGATATGCGCAGGTTGTTGCTGGTGTTGTTGAAACGAAGCGCGCTGCCTATCGTCAATTCAATGCTATCATTGCTGATCTCAACTACCAGCTCCCAAGCACCAATGCGTTCGATCGCAAGATCGACCAGGATACGCCATGGATCTCAAACAACGACCTCGGTGGTGTTTCTCTTAACCTCGACTACAAGATCGGCAACGGAACGCTGACCTCGACAACCGCCTGGCGCTACTGGTACTGGGATCCTTCTAACGACCGTGACTTCACAGGTCTGCAGGCTCTCGCGAAGTCGCAAAACCATTCCAATCAAGATCAGTACTCTGAGGAAATTCGCTACGCCGGCAAGATCAACGACAAGCTGAGCGGTGTAGTCGGTTTGTTCTACATGAACCAGGAAGTTGTTGTCCATGGCACGGAAGAATCGGGCAAAGATCAATGGCGTTTCTCCCAAAGTACCACAAGCAACCAGTGGAAGACACCTGGCCTTTTCGACGGTTTTGGCATACTTACGTGGTCGTCGATCAAATCGACAAGTGCCGCCGCTTTTGCTAACGTTGATTGGGAGATCGTGAACGGACTTCACCTCCAACCCGGCATTCGCTACAACTACGATAAAAAAGATGCGATCTACGACCGCCAAACTTATGGTGGTTTGCAAACCGACGATGCGCAGCTGAAGGCATTGAAGGCACTGGTTTATACAAGCCAGGCTTATACAAAGGGTGCAAGCGAAACGAACTTCACGTACAACATAACGTTGGCTTACAAGGCTAACGATCGTATCAACGCTTTCGGAACGTACTCAACAAGCTATAAGCCGATCGGTGTTAATACAACCGGTCTTCCCACGATCGACGGCCAGCCAGCACTCGATCTAGCAGTCATCAAGCCTGAGTACGTAAAGCATTACGAGTTTGGCATCAAGACAACACCAGCGAATAACCTGACGTTGAACATCGTTTATCATAACTCAGACATCGACGATTATCAAACCAACGTACAATCTCCCGAGTTAGGTATTAACCGCGGATACCTCGCCAACGCGGAAAAAGTAAATGTGAAGGGCGTTGAGCTCGATGCAAATCTTAAAGCGGGAAATCATTTCTCCTTTTATGCGTCTGGTGCTTATACCGACGGCAAGTATGTTAAGTTCACAAATGCTCCATTGCCTCTCGAAGACACCGGTTTAACGCAGGACGGAAAGACGTTGGCCTTTACCGATATCTCAGGTGGTATTCTTCCTGGTATCTCAAAATGGTCGACTTCAATTGGCGGTGAGTTCACAACTCCTGCGAACTTCCTTCGCCAGTCGGGAAAATTCTTCCTTGCCGTTGATACTTATTATCGTTCAGAGTTTTCGTCAAGCCCCACTCCATCTGCATATCTAAATGTTGACGGATACGTGTTGGTGAATGGACGACTTGGTTTCAGAGTTACGGATGGAACTTCGATCTCTATCTGGTCGCGAAACCTCTTCAACAAAGACTATTATGAGCAGCTGTTGATAGCGGGTGGCAACACAGGCCAGTATGCCGGCGTTATCGGTGATCCCCGCACCTACGGGGTCACCATAAGACATACGTTCTAAGAATATTTAAGCAGCGAAATTAGCCCCGTGGCTCGCGCTACGGGGCTTTTTGTTGGTTTTGAGGATTATTTGGTCTAATTGTCTATAGAAATGATAGACTTTCAAAATCTATGCATTATTTTCGCAGGATGAGGGAACGAGTATTGAGGCTTTTCAGGCGAAACCCGGAGGTCGTAACCGGCAATCTTGAATACAACAAGTATTCATTGCTGCTACCGGTGGGTGTATTCATTTTCGTCGTTATACTGTTCTTTGCGCTCCAGTATTTTCCCGTTTACGAAGGACGAAGCTTATCGCTTTCGGAGGTCCTTGTGTCCCCGTTCTTCATCGCTGTTCTCGGTGGATTTGTGGCGCAGGTGATCGATGGCGCATTGGGAATGGCTTACGGGGTAAGCGCTACAACGATCCTTACATCTCTTGGACTCAGCCAGGCAGCAACATCGGCCAGCGTTCACACTTCAGAGATCTTTACCAGCGGCGTTTCAGGTTGGTTCCATCTCCGGTTCGGCAACGTCAACAAAAAACTTGTGAGGACCCTTGTGATCCCCGGCGTTATTGGAGCCGTTCTCGGTGCTTATGTGCTTTCGTCGTTGTCGGAATACAGTAATTATATAAAGCCGATCGTGGCAGTCTATACATTCTATCTTGGCGTGAGGATCATTCAAAAAGTATTCGTCAACAACGCGACCAAGAAACCGATCAAACGCATAGGACTGTTAGCAACAACAGGTGGTTTCCTTGACTCAATAGGTGGCGGCGGTTGGGGACCGATCGTTAGCTCTACACTGATCTCGCGTGGACGAAATCCTATTTATACGATCGGATCTGTTAACCTTACTGAATTCTTTGTTTCCCTTGCCAGCGCCTTCACATTCTCATTGTTCCTCAACATTCAGACCTACTGGCAAGTCATTCTTGGTTTGATCGTTGGTGGAATTGCAGCGGCTCCCGTTGGTGCTATTCTCCCGAAGAAACTTCCTATCAAAAAATTGTTCCTGTTGGTAGGAACGATCGTGATCATTCTTAGCACCAGGAACTTCATTACCAGCATCTGGTAAAATCTTCCGACTTCCTTTTTAAGGCTTTCTTAAATAGATAGTACCGTGTTTCGATTCGATGAAGTAATCGGGTCCGCTTCCCGGATGCGTTGTGATCTCCGTCCAGTTCGAATCGCCGCCGCGTTTACGTGCTTCGAAGGGCTGCTGATCGAACTTGACATCGAGGTTACTCAGGATCTCACCGTGCTTTGTTCGCGCTGTGAGGTTGCCGACGGTTGAAGGTATGGTTGCATCGACTTTTCCGTGTTTGGCAACAACTTTCAGTGGCGCATTGAATGTTTTGAACTCGACCATACCATGCTTGGCATTCACGGATGTCTTGAAATTCTTCGGCACGAACATCTGCAGGTTAATATTTATCAGAAGTCCATTCGACATGTATGAATAATCGTGACCATTCTCGTCGAGGAACTTTTGGACTTCCGGATCTTCGAAGCCTTTCGCTTTAAATATGTATTCCCGGTCGCCCTTTTTGATGACAATATGCCTCGGTAGATTTTCTTTGTCCTTTATCACAGACGTAATACTGAGCACACCGTTATTTACCGACGATTGTAATTCAAAGGCAGCGTCGTTCTCACCATTGTTGATGCTCACTGTTCCCTTGATCATTACTTCGTTCTTGTCCCACGTCTGGATCAAAACATCCGGATCATCGAAGATGGTCACGAGTTCTTTGGCGCCTTGCAACGGGAAAGTCTTCTCAATAGCAGTTTGAGCGTAGGCGGCTACGCTCAATACTGTTAGTATAACGATGAGTTTCGTTCTCATTTTTTGCGGAGGTAGAGGTTTCCGTGCGACGTAACCATCGAGATCTCGACGCCGCCGCCATTGATCTTGCCTTCCACTTTGCTTGATCCATATTTCGTCCACTCACCGGACTTCTCAACTTCGAGCTTGAGGTTCGGGTCAACGAACGCCTCACCGTGCTGATTCGCGTTGATCGAAATATTGGCTTTGATGGTTGCGGGAACAGCAATGTCGACCAGGCCATGAGTTGATGCGAAATAGTTAGGTCCTTTAACGTTGTCGCTGAACACGACTTCTATCTCACCGTGTGTCGTACGCACATTCATAGGGCCGGTCACATTATCGATGCGGATGCCATTGTGCACTGTTGCCACTTCTACTTCACCTTCAATGTTCTTAAGTTTCAGATCACTTCCGTGCGGAGAGGTGTGGCGATATGAGATCGATACGCCTTTGGGCACCATGATCTTCACGCGAGGTCCGTCCATTTTCTTGAGCTGGTAGACTTCATAAGTCGTTCCGTTTTCGCGAACGGCCAGGCCCACACCGGTATTGTCTTCGAGGCCGTTGGCGCTGATCGCGCGAAGTCCCGCCGACCGTGCATCCCTGTCGTTATTTCTGTCGAGAGATGTAAAAACGATCTCGTTACCGCTATATCCTTCGATGGTTACATTGTTTACTTCGTTGATCTCGAGTTTCCCGGTGCTCTTCGCGATCTTGTATTCCTGGGCAGTTGCTGTGCCTACCGGCAGACAGGCGCCTATAGCTACGATTGCCAGTGCAAGTGTTACTAATTTTTTCATTGTTATTATTTACTTTTTCTTAGATATACATTTCCATAAGGTGATTCGAATCTATAGCGCGGACCTGTTCCAGGATTTGACTTCACGAGAATATGAAAGTCCTCTTCGCGTGCATTGTCCTTGTTCACATCCATATCGAGATTCGAATAAATATTACCGTAATTTGTTTCGGCGATCAGTTCGCCGATATTTTTTTCTGTAAGCGACGCATCCACACCACCGTAAGTTGCCTGTACTGAGAGAGGCCCAACGAATTCAGCTATCTCCACGATCCCGTAAACACATTCAACATCGGTATCGGTATTGCGCGGCACTTTGATCTCGAGAACTATGTCGAGGTCGATGCCCATGTTCACGTTGTTGCTCCTGCCGTGCTCCTCCTGGTATTTTTTCCACTCGCTTTTGTTCTTGAACACGATCTTTGTGCCTCCGTCGTGAACTGTGATGCGTTGCGGGATGCGATCCATGTTTTCGATCTCGTTGGTTATCACAATAGTGTTCGATGAAGTCCTGACGTCTATTTTAAATGCGTCGTCGTGTTCACCGCCGTTTATGCTTACCGTTCCTTTGATCGAGATCTCGTTGCGATCCCATGTGCTGATCTTAACAGGACTTGGATAGTCGAATCTCATCCTGATTGTCTGCCCTTTTGTTACAGGCACTGTCTTGTCGATCGGAGTTTGTGCGGAAGCCGTGCCGGGCAAACAACCCGCTATGGCTATGCACAGGGTGGCGGTGGTGAGTAATGCTTTCATTTTTTGCGGAGATAAACTTTACCATAGTTACAGCTGAGGTCTATGTTGACACCGCCCCCGTTGAGTTTACCGCCCACCCGGTCGCCGTCGCTGTTGCTGTCGAAATCGATCTTAAAATTCGGGTCGACAAGTATCTCGCCATACGATGTGTCCATGCGGAGGTTTGCTTTGGTTGCAGCTGGCAGTGTTACGTCAACAAATCCGTAGACTGAGACGATGGATATCGGATCTTTGACGTTGGCGCTCAGTGATGCTTCGACGTGGCCATAGATCGTGCGGATCGTGAGCGGGCCGCTTACATTCTCGAGCTCAACGCTGTTGTATTGGGCAGAAACTTCGATCTCGTTTTCCATGTTCTTGAATACTGCGGTCCCGCCATTAACACCCTCGTGTTCGAAGGAGACGATAACGCCTTTGGGCACCAATATTTTTACATCCGGGGAGTTGTTCTTCTTTAGATTATAGACCGTCACGACATCTCCTTTTTCGCTTACATTCAATCCGAGGCCGGTATTGTCTTTGAGGCCGAGGCTATTGATCGATGTGAGTCCATCGGCGCGGGGATCCTTTTCTTTGTCGCTGTCGCGTGAGGAGAATACGATCTCGTTGCCGTTGTGACCTTCAACTGTAACACGTCCGATGTGAAGCTCGAGGCGGCCGGTGCTTTTCGCTACTTTATATTCCTGTGCGCGTGCAGCGCCTACTACTACCAATACCAACAATATGACTACTAACTTTTTCATTTTCTTTTTTTTAGATCGTTCTACTTCTGTTACCGATCAGGTACATTTTGGTTACGATAATTTTAAAATTCCTGAGTGCGCTTCGTCTTTCACCGGTGTAATGGAGTTCTCATCGTCGATGATCTTTTGAAGATCATTGATCACACCTTTCTCTTTCATTTTCACCATCAGTTGGATCAAAGCGATCTGCACGATAGGGTCCGTTTGTTTCGATAAGGAGGCGATCAGGGCCTTTCTTACTGCAGGTTCCTGGTGAAACTTGCTGAGTGCTTCCAGGGCAGCGAGACGCACGTTCGAGTTCTTGTCTTCATTTAATGTTTTCACGAGGACCTCCACGACTTCGTCGTCGGCCTTTTCGTAGGTAAGGGCTACGTTAACGCCCTTCATGCGTTGGCTGGCTGAATTCTGGTCGGCCATCATGGCAAACATCTGGTCTCTGAACTGTTGCAGCTCGGCCAGTTGTTGTTGCTGATCGTTGTAACGATTAACATAATAACCTATAACAACTCCCATCATTACAAGTACCACACCTGCGGCTGCCCGCAGCACGGTTGGTGAAAAGAACACTTGTTTCTGTTTTGGAGCGCGCTGTTCTGCGAGCTCTTCGTTCAGCATTTGCTGGAATCCGCGGGAGAGCCTGGCAGTGGGATCGATCTCTGAAGACCGGTCCATTGCTGTGGTAACTTGTTTCAACTGTTCATAGAGAACTCTTACGTTGGTATCGTTGCTGAGAAGCTCTTTCACTTCTTTGCGTTCCGATTCCGTGAGACGTCCGTCGATGAAGTCGATAAGCAAACCCTCTAGTCTTTCGCGTTCCATAATCAAATTTTTTCCAATTGAAAATAATGTTCTCTTAATTTCGATATAGCTCTGTGCACTTTCACTTTGATGTTGGCGACGGTAGTCTCCATCATCTCGGCAACTTCTTCGTATTTCATATGCTGAAATCTTGTGAGGATGAGCAGTTCGCGTTGTTCGTCGCTGAGGAGTTGCATGGACCTGTGCAACAGTTTTTCCTGCTCGTCGATTGAATGCCCGTCGTTGTCGTCGGCCACCCATTCACCTACTTTTTCGATATCCATATGATCCGCTTTTTTCTTCTTGCTGACCTGGTAGTGGTCGGTGAAGACGTTCCGGGCCACCTGGTATATCCAGGATTGAAACTTGTGACCGGGTTTGTAGCTCGTCCGGTACCTGATCATTCGGAGGAACACGTTTTGCGTCAGGTCTTCTGCCAGGTCGCGGTCCATGGTCATGCGGGCCAGGAAGTTGAACAGACGCTTATTATACCGGTCAAAAAGCAGGGATGCCTGTTGAAGGTCGCCGTTCCGTACGGCTTCCATGATCTGCTCGTCTGTCATCAGGTCCCTTTTTTTGGTCAAGTTTCGGGTTTATTACCGGGAGGTTCCCGAATGGTTACAACTGGAAATTAGGGAAAATTGGGGCCGATTTTGTAAGGTTTTCTGGGGGCCAAACTTTTGGAGGTCGGGTGATACTCATATGATCTTTGGCTTACTAATATGATTTGATATGTCTATCAGTGATTGGATTTCGATCGGAGGTTTTCTTCTCATGGGCGCCGGATTCCTGTGGGGAGGGTTGTCGCGATTTTCCGGCATCGAGCACAAGCTTGGTGCGCTTGCGGATAAGGTGAACATGCTGGCGGATAACATGCAGAAGTTTCAAGAGAAATTTGAGATGCGATTCGAGAGAATTGATGCACGATTCGAAAGGCTGGAGACTGAAATGGATGCACGATTCGAAAGGCTCGAGACCGAAATGGATGTGCGATTCGAAAGGCTCGAAGAAAAAATGGATTCTCGCTTCGAAAAGCTCGAGGAAAAAATCGAAAAGCGATTCGAGAAAAATGAAAGCAAGATTGAGTCGCTGCAAGCCGATGCCCAGAAAACCGACGCCCGGGTTACCATCATAGAAGGACGAAAACCGTAGCAGATCTTTTTATTTGACGAGAAACCTCCCCACAATCAAGACTATAAAGATCTCGCTAAAAAGTGCCTCGATAGTTGTAATAGAGCTGAGCAATGGCGTCATATTATAAGGAGTGTCGACCCCGCACAGCGTCATGAAGCTGAAACCTACTCTTTTCATCATGGCAAGTGTACGAAGGGGAATGTCGGTGCCGAGGCAATCCAATTGTATAATACAGAGTATTTCATAGAGACTGCCGAAACTCATGCCGATCATCATGTAAATGGCGGCGGCGCCCCAAAGTTTTATTGGAAGTCCGAGGTCGCGTTTGAAGAATTCTGTTATCGTAAACCAGATCACGAAGCATTCGACTGTCAGAAGGCATGCTTGTATAATAATGAGTGTGATCCTGTAAGGCGTTGAGAGTTCCATAGGCCAGAACGGATTCACGCAGATGAACCCGGCGATGAAGACACCCATGATGAAGATGAAGTTGAGCATCACGATGCGCCGGCTCGAGGTGTAGTTTCTTAGCATGTCCCAAAGAAGAAATGCATAGACGCCAATAGCAAGGAAGAAAAGTGTTTCGGAGATTTCCAGTGCGAGGGGAAATGCGAGCCAGGTGAATAGTTCAAGTAAGAATAAAGAGAGCAGTATGGCCAGCTGTGCCAGGACTACTCTTTTGAAGTCACGGATCTTTTCGTCGGTGAGCTCCGTTGCCGCTAGGTTTTTGAGGAATGGTGACATGTGTTGTTAACAGTCGGACACATGAAAATAGGACAATTATAGTTTCTTTTTGTAAGGTTTTCTGGGGGCCAAACTTTTGGAAAAGGATGTTGTACAGTGTGACCTTTGAAGAATTAAAGACGTGTGGTCATGGAAGCACAACAAATGAAAATAAAAACTTTGAGCTCAGCAGAGTTGGTTTCTTACGCGAGCCTTGCTGTCACGATATTGGCTATCCTCTGGAATGTTCTTTTCGGATACGGAAAGCTTAACGGAAGGGTTGATGCCATGGAAGAAGACGTCAAAGAAATCAAGACTGCTATTATTCGAATGGACGATAAATTCGAACGTCGATTTGAGAAGATAGATCAACGTTTCGAAAACATGGAAGAACGTTTCGAGAAAATGGAAGAACGTTTCGAAAAAATTGAGTCACGCCTGGAAAAAATAACAGACAAGCTGGACGCCATACATCAGGACATTCGTCACATCGACACGCGAGTGACCGCCCTCGAACAACGAAAACCTTGAACTGATAAATGAAAAACAACATGAAACTCTCCAACGGACTCAGCATCGCCTCGTTGATCGTCTCAATGGCAACATTGATCTGGATCGGCGGCTTTCGATTCTCATCACTTATTCACGAAGTGGAAGACCTTGGAAAACGGATCGATAAACTTGAGATCAGGATGGACGATCGCCTTAACAAGCTCGAAATCAACATGAATATTCGGTTTGAGAAAATCGAAAACAAGCTGGAGCAAATGCAAAAGGACATTCATCAACTTGATGTCCGGGTTAACACTCTGGAACAGCGAAAGCGATAGCTACTCCCCTTCCTTCTTCCCCGCCTTCTCCTTTTCCTTCTCTTTCGCCTTCGCCTGCTTCCTGAAATAACCCCTCAGCAAAAAGTTATGCTGCAGCGCCTCCATATTCTCATCAAGCTTCGACGAGGCCGACTGTGCATTATCTAACGTAGTACGCAGCTTCCTCGCAAATGTCGTATCCGCCAGCAGCACACCTATTGCATTATTGTCGCTGTCCATCTTCCTGATAATATCTTTCAGGCTGCTCGTCAACACCCTGGAATTCTCGCCAACCTCCTTCACATTCGCCAGCGTCCTCTCGAAAGAATCAACATAAGTTGTATCTTGGATGAGCTTCGTCAACAGTCCATCGCCAGTATTGATCTCGTGCATCATCGCCTGCAGTTCGGCCGTAGCACGATTGGTGTTCTGGCTCGCCATCTTCAGTGAGTAGATCAACTGACGGACTTCGGTCGACAATTCGCCTTCGTGGATCAACTCTCCTACAATACCCTCCCCCTTATTAAGCTTGGCCGTGATCAACCGCAGGTCTTCCGTGATACTCTTCGTGTTTACACCAACATCTTTCGCGAGATTGAACAGCTCCTGGGTATCAGTTGGTGAAAAAGAATTGATGGTATCCTCATCGTGAATGATCGTTGGCGACGATCCTGGCCTGATCACAACGATCTTATTGCCAACCAATCCGTCGGACCCGATATTTGCCGTAGCATCTTTGCGTATGAATTCATTCTGTCTTTCGCGCAACGACATCGTCACAACCACCTTTCCCTCCTCCACTATTTGCACGTCTTTAACTATACCGATTCGGACGCCTGAAAGCCAAACTGCGTCGCCACCTTTGAGGCCTTCTACATTCTTGAATACAGCCGACACGCTGAATGTCTTGCTGAACACGGTGCCCTGCTTGCCCATAAAAACAATGGCCGTAAAGAAGAGCACGAGTCCCGCCAGCACGAACGCGCCGAGTTTTATATTTTGCTTGATAACATTCGGATCCATAATATCTTATTCATTAAAGTAATCGAAGAAGGAACGCAGCTCCGGAGCCTTTACATTTTTAAGCTCATCGAACGTCCCTTCGAATTTATTTTTGCCGTCAAACAGGGCGATAATGCGATCGGCCGTCTGTCGTGCACAACTGATATCGTGAGTGATGATGATCGACGAAGTCTTATACATATGCCGTACCTCCATGATCAGTTGGTTTAGCTCCATCGAGGTAACCGGATCGAGACCGGCGGTTGGCTCGTCGTATAGCATGATCTTGGGTTGAAGGATCAGCGTTCTCGCAATCCCTACCCTTTTCTTCATGCCGCCGGACAACTCAACAGGCTTCTGGTCGATCGTATGTCCGAGAGCGACATCATCCAATGCTTTCTTCACCATTTTGTCGAGCTCTTCTTTTTTGTCTATACCAAGATTTCTCCGGATCGGAAACTCGAGGTTTTCGCGAACCGTCATGGAATCATAAAGAGCGCTCAATTGAAATGAGAATCCAACCTGCTTACGAAGGTCGTTGAGTCCACGCGCGTCGAGGCTCATTACGTCCTTACCCAGCACTTTGATCGTGCCGGAGTCGGGTTTCAATAGGCCCACCAGGCATTTGATCAATACCGACTTACCGGAACCGGAGCGTCCAAGGATAACGAGATTTTCTCCCTCATATAGATCGAGGTCGACCCCGTCGAGAACCTTTCGGTCACCAAAGCCGATGTGGAGATCGCGGATCTCTACAACTTTCTTTTTTTCCGAACGATCGATCTTCGGTTGCTTTGTTTTATGTTCGGCGACGTTCGATTCCATCATCTGAACAGGCTTGTGATCTGAAGACTGATCAGATCGATTACAAATATTGAGATCATGGATACGACGACGGCTGTATTAGCGGCCCGTCCGACACCAGAAGTTCCCTTCTCCGAATGATATCCAGCATAACAACCAATAAGCCCCATCGCCAATCCGAAGAATGCCGATTTGATCAGCGACGAAAAGACATCCAGATACGTGATAGAAGCAGTGGCTTCGTTGAAGTACAACATGAAGCTCGACTTATTGATAAAATAGACCATAGTATAAGAACCAAGCAGTGCAACGATATCGGCAAACACAACCAGCAACGGCAGCATCAACATGGCCGCCATTACCCGCGACACCACCAGGTAGGCGAAAGGTCGAGTACCTGACACTTCCATGGCGTCTATTTGCTCCGTCACCTGCATGCTACCGAGTTCTGCCCCAATATTGGAGCCGAGCTTACCGGCACAGATCAATCCAGTGATCAGCGGACCCAGCGATCGAACTACGGCCTGCGACACAAGCGACGGCAGCCACGACTCTGCGCCGAAAGAAGCAAGCGATGGCCGCGATTGCTTCGTAAACACGATACCCGCAAGGAACGCTGTGAACGTGATCAGGAACAATGACTTGTTCCCAAAGCGAAACGATTGATTCAAGATCTCCTTCGTCTCGTATGGAGGATAGAAAGCCTCTTTGAAAAAACGTGCAACGAAGCGGGCTATGTCCGCAAGACGTAGGAGAAAATTTTTAAAGCTCATTATCAGTCAAGGCCCGCCTGTCCGGCAGGCATGGCTCCAGGGGTCATTAGGAAATTACATGCCAGTTTAAAACTTCGACAGGACCTTCAACAAGCCGGATCGTTGTAGAAAAAGCTAGTCATTATTTGGGCATTTAAGTCGACACAGGTTAAGTAATGAGCGCTCCGAAAACCGTTCCTATTGCACAATAACAACACTAAACCCCGGTATCGAATTTGGTTAAGACACGATGATCAAATGTGGGATGTCATGAAGAGGCTTGGGATCATTTTAATACTTGCTGGCATTTCTCTCATCGCAGCTCTAACCATGAATGTTGCGAAAAAGAACCGATCGATCCTCATGATCGAACGAGGCGTTGCGAGCAGGGAGATTGCATTCATGAGGTTATTTACAGCCGTTGCGACCGTACTGGTAATTGCAGGAGTCAGTGCGACGGTGATGGATAGACGACCCTGATTAATTTAACAACGGAACACATTCTTAAATCAAAACAAATATGAAATTCAGAAAAACAGCAACCATAATGTTTCTCGCACTGGCGATGATGGTAAACATTGGAAGTTACGCAGCTACTAACACTAACGGCGTGCCTGCTACCGCACCGGCTGGAACTGCAAACGAGGCAGAGATGCAACGACTCGCAAACCGGCTTGAAGAAATCAAAGCGATGGATCTTGAGAATATGCCTCGTAGCGAAAAAAGAAAGTATGCTAAAGAAGTAAAGCAGATCCAGAAGAAAATGAACGCAGTTGGTGGCGGAGTTTATATCTCTGCCGGCGCGCTGCTTGTGATCGTCGTATTGTTGATCCTTCTTCTATAAAATCTAACATAAATAGCCGTCCCGTAAGACGGCACAAGATCTAAAACAGGCTCGCCTGCCCCGCGGTACGGCCCGTAAGCCCGTTTTTTTAGATAACTTTGGAACAAATCTTAAGCGGAGAGGTAGCATAATTTTTGTTACCTCTTCGCGTTTTTACCCAGTTCCCGTGATCAGAGCATTTCTTGTTTCCCTGGCATTTTTTGCGCTGACGCTGGACATCAGGGCTCAGGAAAAACCGCCCGCTAAGATCGACACCCTGATCGTCCCGAAAGGCTATCTCGTTATCCTTGACGACACCAGTTTTGTTGTGGGCGCCGACACCGTCATTATCGGCCGTCGTGTGCGGATGCGCGAAGATCCCTACACCAAATCAGCAAAATTTTACGACAGTCTTCGCGATCGCGCCGAACGAACACGCGTCACCCGGGAGCTTCATGAGTTGCTGATCCGCAAACAACACCGTGGTCAAACAATCGACAGCGTACTGATCAAAAGCGAAGACTCTTATGGCAAGTACAATGGCATGACCATTCGCTCGATCAAGATAAAGAAGGTCGACCTGCTCGAAGGCTCCGTATTGGATACCGTTCTCGTTGCATCATCGAAGGTGGGAAAGCTCGTGAACCGACTTCATGCCGATACGCGAGATTTTATAATAAGAAATAACTTGTTGTTCAAGGTCGGGGACAAAGTAGATCCATATCGACTCGCCGACAACGAACGTCTTCTTCGCCAGTTCAAGACAATTCGCGATGCGAGGATCTATCTGAAACCTGCCGAAGGCACTACCGACCAGGTGGATGTCGTGGTCGTTACACAGGATGTTGCGTCGGTGGGTGCGACCGGAACCTACAGTTCGTTAAAAAACTTCGGTGTCGATATATACGACATCAATATTCTTGGCTACGCCAAACAGTTGCAGCTTTCCTACTTCCACAACACTAACGGCAAACCTGTGGACGGATACGAGATCCTTCTTCGCGAGCCTAACTTCGGGCACAGCTTCGTTTCAGGTGAGATCAGATATACGGACAACTATTTGCGCAATCGTGCATCGATTACCGCAGGTCGCGATTTCCTCACACCACGTATGAAATATGCCGGCGGATTCGAGGCCTTCAAAACAAAGGAAAATTATGTTATCAACAGGAACGACACACTGCCGCAACCTTATACGCAAGAGAGCATCGACATCTGGGTTGGCCGGTCATTCCCCCTTGCAACACGTACCAACTTCATAGTTGCGTTACGCACCAACGACTATCGCTTTACAAGCCGGCCATTGATTGCGCGGGATTCTAACTATTTTTTCTACGACAGGAATTCAATACTTGTTGGGCTTACCATCTTCAAGACCAACTACATCAAAGGTTCGTTGATCCAGGGCTTCGGCAAAACCGAAGACGTGCCAGTGAACGGTTGGCTTGGCACAACATTCGGACCCGAGTACAACGACTTCTCGAAACGTAGTTATCTCGATTTGCATGGCGGTCTCGGACGATACTTCGACAAATCGGGATATTTCTACGGCGACTTTACCATTGGCGGCTTCAACAATGGCCAATTGTGGGAAGACGGTGTTTTTAGTTTAAACGGACGTTACTTCAGTAACCTGATGGATGCCGGGAAGACCCGGGTGCGTCAGTTCATGAATGTGAGCTACACACGGGGCTATCGACGCACTATATATAAAGAGTTGGTATTGGGACGCGGGTGGCGCGACGGCCGCGGATTTGTTCCCACCGGCGATGAGCGAATAACGTTCGGGCTAGAAACGGTCTATTTCACGCCATGGTATTTCTATGGATTCAAATTTGCGTTATACCACGGAGCCGACTTTACCGTTATCGGCAGCGGCGAAAAGCTCATCGACAGGAAGAATGTTTTCCCGAGCCTGAAAGCCGGTATCCGGATGCTCAACGACAACCTTGTGTTCCCAACGTTATCGATCGATGTCAATTACTACATCCGGACCGCCGATTACAAACCTTCATTTTCCATTGGGTTCTCGACCAGCTTACCGAGACTATTTGGTGCGCCGCAGAGTTTTAAGCCGCAGGTGGCTTTATTCCAATAGTGATCCAACTTCGGTACCGCCCTTGTTAAAGAGAGGTCAAAGAAGGTTCGGTCGGCGCCACTATTCCAGTGCTTTGTGTTTCATCTTATGAACGCGTTCGGCTTCGTCGATAGAGTGGGAGCTGAAGAGATCTTTTTCTTTCTCGGCCAGCTTTGAAAGCTTAACATAGAATTTCTTCAACAATTCCAGCTCGGCTGCGGAGAGATCTTCCACATCGATGAGCCTGTTACTGGCCAGTTTATTGGCAGCGATCAATTCGTTAAGCTTTATTTGAACTGCGATGGTATCCTTGTTGGCAGAAGTCTGGATAACAAATACCATCAAAAATGTAATGATCGTGGTTGACGTATTGATGATTAGTTGCCAGTTCTCTGAGAAATCGAAGAAAGGTCCGCTGGCTGCCCAGATAAGCACAAGGGCTATCGACCCGAGTGAAGTTGCGGGCTTGCCTGCTGCTTTCGTTATGAAATTTGAGATAGTTTCGAAACGGCGCGAGAGGTCGCTGGAGGGGTTGCCTTTGTTGCTTAGGATATCTGCTGAGTCAACGTCTTCTTTGGTCTGTTTCATAGTTGCTGAAGTTTGGAATGGACTCCAGCAATTTAATGACCTTAAATTGATTTATGGTATACCTGGACGAAAAGCAAGATGCTTACTAGCAGTTTCACGCCTGATGATGCCACAAGGATCCAATCATTGTTCATCATTCCGAAGCAAAGCCGATTGAATGAGAGCATCGGCTGCTCAGGTTTTACTTTCACGGTGAGTTTAGGTGGGCGGATCATGGGGATAAATAATTCTACGTCGGTTATTGTTTTACTTTTTTATTTTCTTTTGGATGTCTTCAACTTCCTTAATGAACTTGGAAACCTTGGCGTCGGCATAGGCGCCGTAAGCATCGATCAAAGTTCCCTTAGTGTTGTCGTTTGTTTCGATCAGGTACAGGATGGCGTTATCCATTGGATCTGAATAGCCCTCGAAGCGAAAGAAGTTGTCGATCTTAACTTCATCGGGGGAATAAAACTTCTGTTCAGCCTCCGTAGTCAAGCCTTTACCTACAACTTTAAAAGATTCGGTAAAACCTTTCTGCACGGCTTTATTAGTGGCCTCCGACAATGTCTGCATCTGAATTGTCGAGTCGTCGGTTTGCGGTTTCATGTCCATGATAACAGGATTATTGTCCTGCGTACCATATACCAATAAACCTGCCAGTTAAAAAAGAGATGATTTTCAGTTAAAATTGATCCTGGTTGTGGAAAACGTCATACAAATTTTGTGGAAGGGGAGAAACAGTTGTGAGTTGTGGGTTGTGGGTTGTCGGAACTGAAGTCACACGCAACTCACAACTCACAACTCATAACCACACCTACACTTGCTCGTGAGCTTGTTGATTGATGCTCATCGAGAGCCTTGTGAGCTCTTCGTCGGTCTCTGCCTCTTCGTCTTTGTTCTCCTCAAGAAGGGCTGCGCATTGCACCCTACCCATAAGTGTGGCAAGAGTCCTCAGTGTTCCATACGCCGAAATACCATAGTGTTCAATCTTCTGTGCCGTTGCGATCAGGGCCGTGTCTCTCACCGGGCCTTCGCTGTAATTCTCCACCACGTCCCCGGCAGCTTCAACGAGACCGTCGATAACATGTGCGTGGATAGTATCAAGCTTCAATTCCAGCATCTCCAGGCACTTATCGATCCGGGAGATCTGCAGGGCAGTGTTCTGAACCTGTCCCTCGAAAGCTTTTTTCAGTTCGGGGTTCTGTGCGGCCTCAGCCATTTTCTCGTACGTCTTACCCAATTCCTGCTGAGCAAAATATACTTCTGTCAGCTCCGTCCGGAAAACCGATTCAAGCGACTCTGGCTCTACGGTTCCCGTTTTAGATTGTGTTTTCATTTTTCTGCTTGTTAGTTTTTGTGATCCTATCTTACCAGCCTGCCCTGTTCGCCTATCGTTACCCTTGTACCTGCTACCGCACTCGATAACATCTTGAAATAGGTGAGTATTTTGTTCTCATTATTTGTCCAATAATCGATCTCAAGTGGGTGAACGATCATCAACGCAAGACTCGGATCGTCGAGTCCATCGGGAAACCATGCACGCAAGGTTGGCGTAAACAGTTCCTTCATTCTTTCCCTGTTGATGTTCGACACACTAGCGATACCTTCCACGCTGAGATAGGTGTTATCGTTCTCGCATGCATAGGTGAGATAAACGTTTGGATTATTGTTGATCTGTGTTGTCTTCTCCGAATCCATCGAAGTAAAGAACCACAGGTTACCCATATCATCTACGTCCACGTGCGCCATTGGCCTGAAGTGGACCCTCATTTCTTCGAAGGTTCCCAGCATAGACACTTTACATCTGCTGGTCAGCTCTTTTAATTTTTCAACATAATTTTCCATATCAGTATCTATCGGTTGAATTTGAAATAGTTCATAAATCGATTTTCTCTTCCCGCGAGAGTATCGGAAAGAATTTTCATAGCCATGAGGCTAAAGGTGATGCCATTGCCACCGTAACCGAGCACAAAAAATGATTGTGGATGGTCGGGATGGGTTCCTATGTATGGCATCGAGTCTTTTGTTATTCCGAAGGTGCCAGCCCAACTGAAATCGGGCGTGATAGCCATATCGGGCATTGCAGTTCGGAAGAGTTCCATGAGCTCACCTTCCTTCTGATCCATAAGCTGGTCGCGAAGGATCGGGTTGGTGAACGGCTCGTCCGCACCTCCAATGAGCAAGCGTCCATCGGTTGTCGCGCGCATATAGAAATACGGTTTGCCGGTGTCCCAAAACACCGACGTATAGATCGATGGTGGAATGACTTTTAAAGGTTCACTTACGAGCGCATACGTGCTTACGAGCTTCGCGACAGGTTCGGTCAAATATTTTCCGGTTTCATAACCCGTTCCATAAACAATATTTTTACAGGAGATCTTGCATTCGATATCCGTGAAGATCACAGGACGCCCTTGTTCGTATCTGACCTCCTCCATTGGAGTGTGATCGAACACGCGAAGGTTGAGATGAGTTACTCCATAGTGCAACAATGCATGTGTAAGCGAATATGCATCGACAGTTGCTGCCTTATCGGAAAGGATTGCTCCCTTACCGGCGACGTGGAACTGCTTTGCCAGGTGTGCCGATGTAAGCCAGTCGACACCGAGGCGGTGTTTCTTCCTGCACTCGAACTCCCTATACAAAGATTCGACGTCGTCTTCGGTCCTCGCGAAGTATACGCTGTTCTTCATCTCGAAACCGCAGTCGAAATGCAGCGAATGGATGAGTTCGTTCAACCAATTGATCATTACAACGCCGCCCAGGTACGTGTTTACGGCCGCTTCCTCCCCTACTTTTTCTATCAATGAGTGCAATGGCTCGTCGAGCTCGTATTGGAGGATGGCGGTGGTTGCAGATGTGCTGCCCTGGCAGACATCATTCTTGTCGATCAACACCGTGCTGTAGCCTTCACCGGCAAGTTGGAAGGCCATCAAGGCTCCCGTGATCCCTCCGCCAACAACTACCACATCGCAGGTTAAGTCCTGCTGTAACGAAGGATAGGAATAGCGAAGGCCGTTCTTAAGGAGCCAGTAAGTTTCAGGAGATCTCAGCTTCATTCATTTATTCTTAAAAAGAAACCCTGTAGCGCGAGGCTACAGGGCTCTCATCGAATCAACATTCAATTATTTTATTCACCAAGCTGACCTTTCTCAGCAAGCTTCTTCATTTGCTTGTTCGCATAGATCGCTACTTCTACACGACGGTTCTGCCTGCGGCCGGCTGCAGTATTGTTGTCACCTATAGGCTGACTTTCGCCATAACCTTGTGTAGTGATCCGACTATCGGCCACGCCATTCGATACCAGGTAGTCCTCCACCGATTCGGCACGTTTGTCGGACAACTTTTTGTTGTAAGACTCCTCGCCAGTGGCGTCGGTATGACCTTCAACAAGAATGTTGGTGTCGTCGTACTTTTTCAGCGTGGCAGCGAGATCGTCGAGATTCGCTTTAGTAGTGGTTTGGATATCGGATTTATCGACATCGAAAAGCAAGCCTGAGTCGAAAGTGATCAGGATACCTTCGCCAACCCGTTCAACAGTGGCGCCTTTCAGATCCTGTTTCAGTTCTTCGGCTTGTTTGTCCATGTGTCGCCCGATGAGAGCGCCAGCGGTACCGCCTACAGCTGCACCGATGATGGCGCCAACGGCTGTGTTACCCGACTTGTGTCCGATCACACCTCCGATTGCGCCGCCGGCACCAGCGCCGATAGCGCCGCCTTTCGTGGTGTTGGTTGCATTACAGCCGGTCAACACCTGGCTCAGTATGATCACGAGTGCCAAGCCAAGCGCAGTTAAAAACGATATTGCCTTGTTGTTCATAAATCTTCTTGTTTTGTTTATTCAATGATATCCTCCACCCTCTCCTCGATCTTCTGCGTCTCTATTTTCGCCTCTGTAAGGATCTCAAATGCTTTTTTGTTGACAGTCGCCCAGGTCTGTGCCGAAGATTGTTCTATCTCCTTCAGGGACTTATCGACTTTTTTCTTCTCGCGAACGAGCTTTGTTCTGAGCTCGTTAAGAGAATGCTTCAGTTTCTCATCTGCTTCGCCGATACGGCCATCGATGATCTTGATACGACGATCGATGTTGTCGCTACAGTCGCGGAGATTTTCTGCGATATTTTTCTTTTTCGACTCGAGGTCGAGGTTAACTGTGCTTACGGGCACAGTTTTCTCGTCCTTCCTCTCAAACATGGGATTGCAACGCCAGAGCATGAGAAGGAAGAGTGAAATCGAAAATAGTGATACGAAACTTTTCACGACACCCCGAGGTTGATCACATCTTTACTTTCTCGGTAGCGCCATTGATGGCTTCTTTGCTACGTTTTGCGAGGCTATCGATCTTATCGTTGAACTGTGAGCGAAGGCCGTCGAGAGAGTTCTCTACATAGTCAACAACATTCTTCTTCACTCTCATTGAACCCTTTAAGAGTTTTCTTCTTGCTTTTGCGCCGCTGTACGGAGCCATCAATAAACCAGCTGCGACACCGATTGCGGCGCCAGCCAGAAATCCACCTATCAAATTTTTTGCGTTCATGACTTTCTAAGTTTGATAGTTCTTGAGAAAAGATTATGCCAACTGAAATAATCGTTGATCTCAATAACATCAATTCATGTTCATGCCCCGATCTGTGTAATTCCTCCCATGATTTTAGTAGATAGTTTTCCCCAGTAAATTCAGGAACCTTATCAAACACGGTGATTTAAGCCATTTTCTAAAGTGGTATGAATATTTAGAATCAAACGGTTGAAAGCAACTCAGAAAAAAACGACGTACAAATGGTAACTGCTTCATCCGATAAATACTCGCCAGAAGAAAACTCTGTGATTTTCTTCAGGCATGTAAAGCGCGACCTGGGAATTCCGTCTACTAAGCAAATGGTACGGCTTGTGGATACGGTTCTTTCGAGGATTCAACGCGGGTTGAACGAAGAACAATCCAGGCAGCTCCTTTCGATGCTACCTGGTCCGCTTCAACTCTTGGCCGCGAAGAACCGTAAGAACGAGCAAGCGACAAGACCTATAGCTCATCTCGATGAGCTCGTGGAAGACGTCTTTGAAGAAGACCGAAAATCGGGTTCTCGTGTGTTAAAAACTGAGGTTCACGCACTCAACGCAGTCGTCGTGATCCTACGAAAACTCGACAAGTACCTGAATTTGTTCAGCTACAACTTTCTCAGGTTCCCGGTCGTGCACGGATTGAAGCAAATACCGATGGAACATTGATCATTGAGGATTGACGATTATTCATTTTAACAATTTAAAGACAAGAGTATGTTACGCTGGGCATTATCATTTTTCGTTATAGCGCTGATAGCAGCAGTGTTCGGATTTACAGGTATCGCTGCGGGTGCAGCTTCAATTGCTAAATTCCTGTTCTTCCTGTTTGTTGTGCTGTTTCTTCTTACACTCATATTCGGAGCAAGCCTCTTCAAAAAGTAGAGGTTAATCGGGCGGGTTATGAAGACAAAGGGCATCATTGTCCTTGCGTCCCTAACCCTGCTCCTGACGGCAGGTTGTAAAGAGAGTATACCTTTTAAGGAAACTCAACCCACCACGATTACCGAACCACTGTCGGTGCGTCCAAGATATCACTGGAGGCAAGGACACTGGAAATACAGCAGAAAAAACGGAATGCTTGTGTGGAAGGAAGGGCGATGGATAAATAAAAGAAAACACACCAAGTGGGTCGAGGGCCGTTGGGTCCAAACCTCACGCGGGTTGATGTATATGGAAGGACACTGGGAGTAAGACTCCTTGAGTGTTCTTCCATTCATCTTTTTAAAGAAATTACAAATCAACAACATTATGCAAAGGGAACAACATCCCGAAAATGTAGCACAAACGCAGAAGGACACTGGAAACGTAAAAGCAAAGCCCATCAAGCTGGGCTGGAGCTCAGCGGAAACAGAAAAGATCACCCGCGCACTCAATGCATTGCTCGCCAACTACGTGATCCACTACCAAAAGCTTCGCAACTATCATTGGAACGTGAAGGGATCTGACTTCTTCGACCTGCACGAACAGTTCGAATCGCAGTATACAGAAGCCCTTAAGAACATCGACGACATCGCTGAACGCATCAGGATCTTTGGCGAGACGCCGATGAGTATTCTTAAAGATTACCTCGAGACCTCCGAGATCAAGGAAACCACCGGCAATCTTAGTTCCGAGCTCATGGTGCGGGAGCTGCTGAGCGATTATCGCATTTTGCTCCAGTATATGTTCTCCTGTGTTGAAGTTGCCGCCGAAGAAAGAGACTCCGGTACCGAAGAAATGGTGAAGGTATTCATCCACCAGGTCGAAAAACATCACTGGATGCTCAGCGCGTTCCTTGCAAAGTAGTTTGAGAACTTATGATCGAGAATCAGCCAAACGAGATCACGCTCATCTTCCATTCGGACAAGGAAGAAGATAAGAAAACGAGAGCTTATGTGGAGACTATCGAAGGCTTCGCGGTGAAGACCCTCGATCTGAAACGCGAAAAGTTAACCGAGACACAACTGGCGGAGATCGCCACCAAGCTCGACGTTACGATCGCAGACCTTTTCGACCAATCTTATACCGACAGGGTGAAGATCGGCTCGACGAAAGGTCTTCGCGACCAGGACGCGTTGAAATTGTTGGCTAACGACCCGATTTTACTGGCGACTCCTATAATAATTATAGGTGATCATGCGTATCAATTCGAGTCGTCCTATGAACTTATTCGAGAGGGAGCAACTATTACAGGTGTAAAAGGGAATCCGGCGGCAAATGTTGAGGAGAAAGAAACTTAGGGTTTAATGAATTTTGGTATCAGAAAGATAAAAGTGCGGAAGCTCGCGATAATGGCGGGCTTCTGTTGTTTGGCGTTCGTCGCATTTTTCGTTGTCCTATACCTGTTAGTTATTAGTGGAGCCACCGGTCCCCTTCCGACCAAAGACGAGCTGGCACGTGTCGACAACCCGATGGCTTCCGAGGTGTACAGTGCCGATAGCGTACTACTGGGAAGGTTTTTCGTGCAGGAACGATCTAATGTCGCCTTTAATAATATCCCAAAGCCGGTTGTCGATGCCCTTATCGCAACCGAAGACGTGCGTTTTTATAAGCACAACGGAATAGATGTTCGAAGCCTGGGCCGGGTAATGATAAAGACCCTGTTGTTGCAGAACGAATCGGCGGGCGGCGGCAGCACTATCACACAACAGCTCGTAAAGAACCTTTATCCCAGGAAAAAATACGGCATGCTCTCGCTACCGATCAATAAAGTGCGGGAAATGGTTATCGCCCGCAGGATCGAGAAAGTTTATGAGAAAGACGAGATTCTCGCCTTGTATTTGAACACGGTGCCCTTTGGCGAGAATATTTTCGGTATCGAGGCGGCAGCACAACGATTTTATTCGGTCCCTGTGAAATCGCTTGATGCCGGACAGGCAGCTGTCCTCGTGGGAATGCTGAAGGCAACCTACTCCTACAACCCGAGGATATTTCCAGAGCAGTCACGTGTTCGAAGAAACGTTGTGTTGTCGCAAATGGAGAAGTATGGAATGATCAGTGAGAAAGACAAGGAGATATTTAGTGAAGAGCCGATCGAATTAAAATATAACAAGATCACGCACCACCAGGGACTGGCCCCCTACTTCCGCGAATATCTCCGTGCCGAGATGCTCGAGTGGGTTCAGAAGTACAATGCCGACAACGACACTACCCTTAATCTTTACATCGATGGACTAAAGATCCATACAACCATCGATTCGCGACTTCAGCGTGCTGCCGAAGAAGCCGTCACAAAACAGATGGCGGGCATTCAAAAGAAATTCAATGATCATTGGGGTAAGAAGCTTCCCTGGGGCGATAACCAAACGGTGTTTGAAACGGCGGTCAAGAGATCCGATCGTTACCAAAGTCTTCGCAAGAGCGGCAAGTCTCACGACGAGATCATTAAGATCATGGAGAAGCCATTGCCCATGTCGCTGTTCACCTACGAAGGGGAAAAGGAAGTGACGATGAGCCCGCTGGATTCAATCAAACATTACCTCATGTTCCTGAACGCCGGCATGTTGGCGATGGATCCTCGTCACGGCGAGATCCGCGTTTGGGTAGGCGGTGTTAATCATCAGTATTTTCAATACGACCACGTGAAGGAGACGACGAAGCGGCAGGTTGGATCTACATTCAAGCCGATCGTATATGCATCGGCTATCGAAAAGGGAGTAAAGCCCTGTGCATTCATTACCGCTGAAAAAACGGTCTACAACAACATGGAGGGTTGGGCTCCGAAGAACACAGACGAAGAAAATTATGATCTGAAATTTTCAATGCCGGGGGCGTTGGCCTATTCCGTGAATACGGTGTCGGTGCGGGTATTGGAAAAGGCAGGTATGAATAATACTATTCAACTGGCGCACGATATGGGCGTAAAGAGCGACCTCGAGGCTGTTCCGTCGATGGCGTTGGGTACAGCAGACATCTCGGTGATAGAGATGGTTACTGCATATTCCGCATTCGCGACGAAGGGAAAAGTAGCGAAGCCTTTTTACCTCACCTCGATCACTGCACACGACGGGACTGTGCTCGAGCAGTTCACACCAGAGAAACCGAAGCAGGCTATGTCGGAAGAAACGGCGCAGCTAATGCTCCACATGCTTCGAAGAGCAGTGAATGAAGGAACGAGCGCAAGCCTTCGTTCCCAGTTTGGCCTAACTAACGATATCGCCGGCAAGACCGGCACTACTCAATCGAACACCGACGGGTGGTTCATCGGTGTAACACCGAAGCTCGTTGTTGGGGCGTGGGTTGGTGGCGACGATCCATCGATCCGTTTTCGTACAACATCCCTCGGCCAGGGCGCGAGAACAGCGCTTCCATTAGTTGGGGAGTTTTTTAAACAGACGAGGAATGATAAGTCGCTCGACTCTATAACACGCGCCCGCTTCGCCGCACTGCCGCCCAGACTGGAAGAAAAGATCGACTGTGACTTCTATAAAGAAGACAGGAACATTTTCAGGAAGCTTAGCGGAAGGAAGGAGAAGAAGAAAAATTTCGGAGAGAAGAAGGAAGGGTTACTGAAGAAGATGTTTAAGAAGAAGAATTGAACAGCAGAATATCGAATATTGAATGCTGAATTTCGAAGTTTAGAACGGATCGGTTAATCGTTATAGATCGGATTAATCGTTATAGATCGGACATAAAAAGTGAAAGGGCGCGTGATTGGCATCAGCACCCTTTCGGCGTAGTATAAAGTAACGTCATTACTTTTACTACTTATCCATGCCGGGTAGACCCCGGCTACACCCCTCTATTTTGAATCTCTTCTAAATCTTTTTGTTTCCCACCATCACCAGTACAAGTCCTACCACGATCAAAACTCCTCCCGTGATCGGCGACCAGTAAACAGGTGTCTTTTCTTCTTTCGAGATCTCTACAGATCCCAGGTCCGCAACCTTCTTCTTGGTTACAATGTTGAACCCCGTGAGGGTTGTCATTATAATTCCAAGTACGATGATAATTGCTCCAAAACTTTTCATACCAACTATTTCAATCACCTACGCAATCCCTAATGGCAAGAAGGGAGCCAACGCAAGAAACGCCGTTATTCACGCGTTTTCGAAGATTTCACAAAAATTCGTGTGGATCAGCCTCCACATCGGTTCTACAGTCAACAAGAAAAATCCACACTTTAATCAAGTAAGAAATCCGGTCAACAAACATCGTTAACTCGATTGTTCCGTGATTGTTGGTATAGTTTTAGAAGTGCGATCACTGTGCACTTGAAAACTATATTGAAAAAGATCTCCCGGTTTATTGGGTGGACGTTGTTCGGCGTATTCGTATTGTTGATAACGGCAATACTGCTCGTTCGCGTCCCATCAATTCAGAATAAGATCGCGCAGAAGGCGATCTCTTATCTCCAGGACAAGATCAAAACCAAAGTCGCTCTCGAAAGGATTGTGATCAACTTTCCAAAAACGATCGTGATCGAAGGCCTCTATGTTGAAGATCAAAAGAAAGACACGTTGATCTACTCCGAAAGAATTGCCGTCGACGCATCAATGTGGGAGCTTTTCAATAACCAGATCCTATTGAATGATGTCGCTGTAAGGAATACAACAGGCAAGATCAGCAGAACACTCCCCGACAGCGCATTTAACTTTGATTTCATTACAGAAGCTTTCGCCTCGACAGACACTGCAGCAGTAGATACGACCAGTTCAGGTAAGCCCTGGACTTTTTCGATAGGTGACGTCGATCTCGAAAATGTAAAGTTCCAATACGACGATCATACAACAAGGATGCTTGTGAGTGCGCGCGTTGGCACTCTTGATGTGGATACCGATCAGATTGATTTTGAAACGTTGAGTGTTGACCTGGATGAAGTCACTATCGACAACATGAATGTTTCATATCAAACGGACTCGCTCCGGTTACAGATCATCGACCTTAGATCACAGATCGCAGATCTGAGATATGACTCAACCAACGTCGAAGCTGAGATCAAAAACTTTTCGGTGGTCGAAAAAATAAATGACGTCACCGTCACGAAACTATCCGGCTTTGCGAAACTCGAAGGCAAAAACATTGAGGTGAAAGACATCGAACTGCTCTTTGGGAACAGTACACTCCACGTAACCGGCAAGGGCAACTACGAACGTCGCGAGGGCGAGATCGAGGTCACAAGGTCAACTATCGCCGTGTCGGATGTTCTTCGCTTTCAACCACATCTTCTTGATAGTCTCCCGGTGAATATTCCCGCCGACACAAAGGTTGTTATCGAACTCAATGCCAAGGGCAATATCGATAAGGCAGCCATTGATAACCTTCAGCTTCGAACTCTCGACAGCACCTACATTGCCGCAAAAGGAACTACAGACGACATTAATATTGATTTTCACACTTCAGGATCGGATATGAGAATTGTTCTCGGCGACACGTTGCTTCCAGTCACGCCGAAGTACGTCACACTCGAAGGAAATCTGAAAGGAGGGCTTACAAAGAAGCAGTCTGTCGTTGCGAAGATTGCTACTGACCTGGGCGTCATCAATACCGAAGGCGACCTCGAGCTTCCGAAATACAGGGCAAAGATCAACGGGCAAAAAGTAAAGGCTGGTCTTCTTAGCGGACAAACCGCACTTGGCGACGTCAGCTTCGACCTGGCCATCGACGGATCGGGACTTAGTACCAAAGATCTTCACACTAAAGTAGATCTGCTGGTAAAGGAGATCACTTACAACGAATACAAGTTCAAAGATCTCAAAGTGAACGGAACGATCGATAAATATTTATTCTCCGGCAAAGCACAACTCGACGACCAAAATCTCGCCTTCGAACTGAACGCCGATCTCGACTACAATGGGAACACCCCGGTTTATAAAGCCCAGTTCGATCTCAAGAACCTGGACTTCAAAGAACTGAAGCTCACCGAACAACCACTCAGTGCACGATTGACACTCGACGTCGATCTTACGACGAGTGATTTCAAGGTAATGAACGGCCGGCTCGACATCCGAAAGGTAGCGGTGTTCAACGGCGAGAAACTTTATGCGATCGACTCAATGTTGTTTGCTTCACTCGACCAGGAAGGCCATAGCAAGATGTCGATCCGCTCCGACATACTTGTCGGAGACTTCGAGGGAAGCTTCAATATTTTCAGTATCGCAGATGTTCTTCAACATCATTTCGAACGGTACTTCAGCAGTGAAAAAAAACAAACTACTCCTGAAGGTGCGCCGCAGAATTTTACGTTCGACCTGAAGATCAAGAATACAGACCTGCTCACTGAAGTATTGGTGCCCGAACTCGAGCCATTTACACCAGGAGTGATCCGCGGAGAATTCGATAGTCGCGAACATAAGCTCGATCTCGTCTTCAGGATGCCGAAAATACAATACGATCAGATAGCGGTTGACTCGTTGGTGTTCCTGGTGAGGTCCGATGCCGACGAACTCCGCTACTTCGCCAAGGCCGAGAACCTCGTTGCAGATACGATCAAGGTCGACCAGATCAATCTCGTCGGCGGGGCAGCTAATGATTCCATCCGCGCTACGCTGCACGTCCTCGATTCAGCGAAACAAAAGAAGTACAGGATCGGAACACGCATCGTGAGAAACAACGGCCTCATGCAGGTCCATTTGCAAGACAGCTTATTGTTGAATTACAGTCCCTGGAATGTACCGGCTGACAACTACCTCGCTTTTGGTAAGGGAATACTTGCTGCCAACAACTTCCAAATCATCAAACAAAAACAAAAAGTGATCTTCGAAGGCGATACCCGAAAAGATCCTGCGGTGGCGATGAAGTTCGAGGAGCTGGAGCTTAGCAACTTTACGCACATTATTTCCGGAGTGGTGCCTGCGAGCGGTGAATTGAATGGCGACTTCAAGTTCACGACGTCGGGGAGTGGCGACTTCAGCTCCAAGTTGAATATCATAGGCCTCACGGTTTTGCAGATCCCGGTGGGCGATCTCACGCTGGCTTTGGATCATTCGAAAGATAAATACAATGTTAAGCTGAACCTTCGTGGCAACAGGACATCGCTCGAAACAAAAGGATACTATGGAGGTGCGAAAGGATCCGAGATACTCGATCTCGTTGCCAACATAGAGCAATTGAATATGGAAGCGGTGCAGGCTTTCTCGATGGGTCAGATCTCGAACGCGGAAGGCTTGCTCAAAGGACGAATGACGATCGAGGGTAAGCCATCGCATCCCGATATCGCCGGCAACCTTACGTTCTCGGAGGTGGTCGTAACACCGACCTACCTCAACAGCAATTTTCAATTGAAGAACGAGACCATTGCCATGCGCAACGACAATATCACGCTGAATAATTTCACAATAACGGATGCTACAGGGAACAAAGCCACCCTTAAAGGCACCGTCAGCATCAAAAATTACATGAACCCGGAGTTCGACCTGACTTTGAATACTCATGCTTTCCAATTGATCGATACGAAAGAAGGCGACAATGAGCTTTTCTATGGAACAGTGAAGGTCAATTCAACGGCACACATCAGCGGAAGTGCGCAACAACCGAAAGCCAGCCTCAAGCTTAGTTTTACGGACGACACTAACCTGACCTACATCGTTCCAACGACTGAGAAAGGCGTGCTCGAAGCAAAGGGTATCGTGAACTTCGTCGATAAGGATGCGGAGAACGATCCATTCCTCGACAATCTCGACGCGTCTGACAGCGCTCAATCAACTTTTGGCGGAATAGAAGTAAGCGCAGTGATCGATCTCAATGAAAAGGCAATCTTGAACATTGTTATTGATCCGCTCACCGGCGACAAGCTAACAGTCCAGGGAAATTCCAGCCTCACGTTCGATATGACCTCGTCGGGTAACATGAACTTGTCGGGACGTTACGAGATCACGAAGGGTTCTTACAACATTTCGTTCTACAACCTGGTAAAACGGAAATTCGACATCGAGAAAGGAAGCACGATTACCTGGGCTGGCGATCCTTTAAAAGCACAGATGGACATTAAAGCGAGCAATCTGGTGGAGACGTCACCTCTCGATCTCTTGCAGCAACAGGCAACCGATCCATCGGCTAACGCCAACTTCAATCAGCGACTGCCATTCCTTGTGTATCTGAATATCAAAGGTCAATTGCTGACTCCGCAGATCAGCTTTAATCTCGACATGCCGGCTGACAAACGAAATGCGTTCGGAGGAATGCTCTACTCGAAACTGCAGGACATCAACTCACGAGAATCGGATCTCAACAAGCAGGTGTTTGCCTTATTGATCCTAAAGCGCTTCATTTCAGAGAATCCATTGGAGAGCTCAACAGGTTCCACCAATGCAGCCAGGACAAGTGTGAGCAGGATGCTTTCGGAGCAGTTGAATAAACTCTCGTCTAACGTGAAGGGCGTTCAATTATCGGTAGACATAAAATCGTACGAAGATGTGAGGGCACAGGGTGGCACACAAGGTACAACCAAAGCCCAGCTTGGTGTTACGAAGAGCCTGTTTGGAGATCGTCTCATCGTAAAGCTTTCGGGTAACGTGGATATTGAAGGCGAAGATGCTGGATCGAATAATGTGACGGATTACATCGGAGACCTGGCCCTGGAATATAAAATGACTGAGGACGGGCGATTCCGTGTAACTGGCTTCAGGAACAGCAACTATGATATGATCGATGGAGAGTTAACGGAGACCGGCGCGGGACTCATCTACATAAAGGACTACAACACGCTGCGGGAATTATTCAAAGCAAATGAAAAGCAATCGCCCTGATAGTCCCGCCAACCTGAAAAATCTCTCACAGATATCACAGATACCACAGATTAAATGCAAAAGTATCCGTGCGACCTGCCTGCCGGTAGGCAGGGTCTGTGAGAGCCGAATTTCTGCATGGACCATATTACTGATTGGATTTTTATTGCAGGCGTGTACGGCAACCGAACATCTGCATGATGGCGACACATTTTATGAAGGATACGAAATAAAATTCCATCCGGAGGGAGAGGTACGTGGCCTAAGCCGTGTCGAAGAAGACCTGGGAGAATTGATCACACCAAAGCCCAATAAGAAAGTTCTGTGGATGAGACCCGGCGTGGTGTTTTATTACCGAAAGGGTTTTATGAAACGAAAGTTCGGTCGCGAGCCGGTACTCCTCAAGGATGCAACTCCGCAACGAACGGCTGAAATGCTGCAGGCCGAATTGCAAAATGAAGGCTACTTCAGATCGACGGTTACCAGCGAAGTAAAGACAAATCCAAAAAAGAAAACAAGCAAGGTGATCTACGATGTCATCATCTATCCCGCCTTCCGGCTTCGCAAGATCGAACAACACTTATTCGACAGTCTTCGCAATCCGAAGATCGTCCAGGCAATGCACAAGAACACCATGATCCGAACCAATCAGCGTTACAGGCTGCAGCGATTGAAAGCAGAACAGGAAAGGATCGAAGAGGTATTCGAAAATCAAGGTATGTACTACTTCGATGATCGTTATCTTTTATTCGACGCCGACAGCACGGTGGGCAAAAGAAAGATCGATCTCGACCTGCATTTCGAAAAGGGAATGCCCGACAAGGCGACGAGAGTCTACCGGATAACGAACATCAACGTTTATCCCAACTACGAACTCAACAACGATTCTCTTAAAACCACGGCAGACACCCTAAAAGTAAACGGCTATACTTATATCGACAATCAACACAACTTCAGGCCGGAGATCATCACGAACGTCATCAATCTCAGGCCCGACAGTATTTATCGACGCATCGATGAGGAATATACGCTCAGTCACCTTATGGGTCTGCGTGCCTTCAAATATGTGAACGTGAAATTTCGGGAGGACAAGAGAGATTCGAGTTCCCTACACGCCGACATTTACATGACACCCCTTTTGAAAAAATCCCTTCGCGCGCAGTTACAGGCAGTGTCGAAGTCGAACAACTTTGTGGGGCCGGGTTTCGAGTTAACATTCACCAACCGGAATTTCTTTCGTGGCGCCGAACTCTTCCAGCTCAGGCTCAATAGTGCTTACGAAGTTCAGATCAGCAGGCAGAATGCCGGGGCGTTGAATGCAATAGAACTCGGAGCGGAGTCGTCGTTGTCGATCCCCAGGTTCGTTACACCGGCTGGTATCTTCCGGTATCGGTCGGCGAAATATGTTCCACAAACAAATTTCAAGTTAGGCTACAACCTGCAGCAGCGATTGCAATACTTCCGGCTGATGTCGATGAATGGAGGGTATGGATTCTTGTGGCGTGAGACAACGTTGAAGACGCACGAGTTCTATCCGGTTGACGTGAGCTTTGTGAAACTTGGAAAGACTTCGGTGGCATTCGATTCGCTTTTAAATCAGAGCCCGTCGTTGAAAAACTCATTCCAGAATCAATTCATCCTTGGTTCGCACTATACTTTCACGCTCAATACGCAGCTAACGGAGGACATTGAATCGAAATTCGATCCGAAGACAAAACGGAAGTCGAATTTCTATTTTTCCGGCACGATAGACCTATCTGGAAATATTTTGAGCGCCGCACAGAATGTTGCGAGGGTAAAAGAGGGTGAGAAGCAATTTTTTGGTCTACCCTACTCCCAATATTTGCGTGCCGATATAGACTTCAGGTATTATTACGATATCGGTAAGAAAAGTAAAATCGCGACGCGGTTGATCGCTGGTGTTGGCCATGCCTATGGCAATTCCGAGAACCTTCCGTACATCAAGCAGTTTGCTGCGGGTGGTTCCAACAGTGTAAGGGCGTTCCCGGCGAGGTCGCTGGGACCAGGCACCTATAATGTGCGGAACGATCCGAACGTAAAGACGAACACATACTTCATTGATCAGCGGGGCGATATAAAACTCGAAAGCTCGGCGGAGTATCGGTTCGATATTATCAAGTCATTCAAGGGGGCACTGTTTGTGGATGCAGGTAATATCTGGTCGCGAAATCCGGAAAGAGATGCTAGCGGAGAAATTGTGCGTGAGGGCAGTGAGTTCAATCCGAAGACGTTCATATCCCAACTGGCGATCGGTACGGGCGCGGGCGTCCGCTTTGATCTGAATTTCTTTGTCTTGCGATTGGATCTCGCCTTCCCGATCCGCAAGCCGTGGCTCGAAGAGCACGAGCGCTGGGTATTCGACGAGATCGCTTTTGGAAGCAAGGATTGGCGTCGCCAGAACCTGATCCTGAACATAGCGATAGGCTATCCTTTTTAATCCACACTTTACTGGGGAAGGGATGCCCCACGATCAAAAGCTCGACTGCATTCTAATAACTTAATAAAGGGAAAATTTTTGGTTTGATTTTTAGTGATCTAGATCATCATGAAATCAAAGAAGGTTCTCATAATTGACGACGAGCAGGACTTCGGGCTCCTGATGAAGAACTTTTTTACTTCAAAAAAAATTGATGTTTTCGTGGCCAGTACCATTGCCGAAGGCATGCGTCTGCTCGAGGAAGAGAAACCTGACTACATATTTCTTGACAACAATTTGCCGGATGGCCTTGGTTGGGGGAAAACCGATTACATCCTTATGAACTATCCCAACGTTCAACTCAACCTGATCAGCGCAATGGATGTTCCTAAAACCTCGGCGTCTGCCTTCCGGATTTTATACAAGCCATTTCTTCACGAAGAACTGGTTGAGATGTTCAAGTAAAGTTTTACTGTAAGCGAACTGAAGCGTAAGCGTATGAAGGTGAAGTCGAACGCCATAGATGAACTATTATTTCCCCTAAGACAATATTTTCAAAAAGATAGTCTCAATCGCGAAGACGTCAACGAAAAGCCTCCGCTTCGGTCGGAGCTGTTCAGCAATGATCAGATGGATCAGCATGCGATACAACTTGCAACGTCGCACGTTGTGACGCATGAAGAGGCTCCCGAACAACTGCTGAAGCGTCTCGCGGAGAACGAAGAGATCCTGGTCCGCGTCACCGCCCTGCTCCAGGAAACGGTTCGTGAAAAAAAAACGATAACTCCAGCTGGCGAATGGCTCCTCGACAACTTCTATCTCATCGAGGAACAGATCCGCACCGGTAAACGATACCTGCCGAAAGGATATAGCAAAGGTCTTCCAAAATTACGTGGCGGTACGCTGGCCGGCTATCCGCGTGTTTACGATCTCGCCATCGAGATCATCTCCCATAGCGACGGGCACGTAGATATCCAAAGTCTAAGCAGCTTCATCGCATCCTATCAAAAAGTCAGTCAGCTTACGATCGGTGAATTGTGGGCGATACCCATTATGCTTCGATTGGCCCTCCTCGAAAACCTTCGACGTGTAGCAGCACGGATCGCGGTCGATCGCATCGATGCTTCATTAGCCAATCACTGGACAACCCTTATCATTGAAACAGTAGAAACAGATCCGAAGGATCTCGTGCTCGTGATCGCCGACATGGCCCGATCGAAACCTCCGATGGTTGCCGCATTCGTTGCCGAATTCGCAAGGCGACTTCAATGGAAAGGAATGGATCTCACATTGCCATTAACCTGGATAGAACAACACCTTTCCGGCACGGGCCACAATATCAATTCAATGGTGCTTGCGGAGAATCAACAACAGGCCGCGGACCAGCTCTCAGTTTCAAATAGTATCAACAGTCTTCGTTTTTTAGCGAAGACCGACTGGCGTGAATTCGTCGAAACCATCAGTGTTGTTGAACAGGTCCTCCGCGAGGATCCCGTGTATGCGATGATGGACTTCAACACGCGCGACAACTATCGTCACCAGGTGGAGCGCATCGCGAAGAAGTGTACTCTTTCGGAACATGAAGTTGCTCGCGTAGCCCTGGAGCTGTCGAAGAAGTCGGCTGTCGAAGATCCAAAAGATGAAAAACGATCGCATGTTGGATACTACCTGGTTGGAAAAGGAGTTTCTGAAACAGAACGTCTTTCGAAGATCAAGGAATCATTGGGTGAAAAGATCAGACGCGCCGCACGGCAAGGCAAGCGAAGCTTGTATGCGATATCTGCATTGGCGTTGACCATTATCGTAGCCTCGGGTTTGTGGACGCAGGTTTCGAAAACGGAGCCAGCCTGGATAACGCTGATCGTAGAGATCATCATCGTGATTGCTTCAAGTCACCTGGCTCTCGCATTGGTCAACTGGTTGTCGACGCTGCTTGTTGTTCCCAAGCCGCTGCCCCGGTTGAATTATTCGAATGGCATACCCAACGAATCGAGAACCCTGGTCGCAGTGCCTACTCTTCTTGCGGATCGGGACCAGGTGCAAAGATTATTGAATGACCTCGAAGTACGATTTCTCGGGAACAACAGCACGAATCTCCTGTTTGCATTGCTTACAGATTTCCGTGATGCGATGGCAGAGACAACGCCGCTCGACGATGTGCTCCTGAACATTGCGAAGAAGGGAATTCAATCATTGAATCTGAAGTATGCCAACAACGAGATCGGCCCTTTCTATTTATTACACCGGCCACGTGCTTATAATGAGCGCGACAAGATCTGGATGGGCTTCGAAAGGAAGCGCGGAAAGCTATCGGATCTCAATCACCTGATGCGTGGGAAGGGTCACGATCGTTTCTCGGAAATTGTCGGCGACTTGCGGCAACTCGAGTCGGTGAAGTATGTGATCACGCTCGACACCGACACGCAGCTGCCACGCGAGAGTGCATGGAAGCTTGTTGGATTAATGGCCCATCCACTCAACCGGCCCGTTCTCGACAGGAAACTACAGAGGGTGGTCGACGGCTATGGCATCATTCAACCACGCATTGCTATTAGTTTACATCGTGCACAACGTTCCGGTTATACGCGCCTCAACGAAAGCGACACCGGTATCGATCCATACACACAAGTAACATCGGATGTCTACCAGGACGTTTTCGAAGAGGGATCGTTCATCGGAAAAGGCATTTATGATGTCGATGCCTTTGAAGCTGCACTCGACGAGCGCTTCCCCAACAACAGGATTTTAAGTCACGACTTGCTCGAAGGATCTTATGCGCGTTGTGCTTTCGCAAGCGATGTACAGTTGTACGAAGAATATCCTTCGCGTTACGATGCAGACATGGAACGGCGTTATCGTTGGATCCGTGGCGACTGGCAGATCGCCTCGTGGTTCCTTCCGTGGGTACCGGGAAGAGCAGGGCGCATCGAAAAAAATCCAATATCAGCATTATCACGCTGGAAGATCTTCGACAACCTGCGTCGCAGTTTCGTTCCCCCGGCATTGACGGCCTTGTTGATCGCAGGCTGGACTTTTCTCGGTAATCCCTGGTTCTGGACACTCGGCATTTTGCTGATCACATTATTGCCACCGATCCTGATCTCGATCTGGAATGCGACGCAGAAGCCGAAAGAGGTCGCATTGGGTCAGCATATCAACAACGCGATCGGCGCAACACATAAAAATATTTTACAGTCTGCATTTAATCTCGTTTGCCTCCCCTACGAAGCGTGGCGGAGTATCGATGCCATAGTTCGAACACTTTGGCGCACATACGTAAGCAAGCGAAGGTTACTGGAATGGAATGCGTCATACTTTGAAGGACTTCGTAAAGGAACACTTGCCACATCATACATAAAGATGTGGCCTTCGCCGCTTATCGCCATCGCATCTTTCTATGTGATCTCGCATTATTCACCAGGATCATTCTTATGGGCAGCTCCATTTTTGATCGCATGGTTCATTGCCCCATTCATCGCGTGGATGATCAGCAGACCGCATTCTATTCGCAAGGCCAGGCTCAACGCCGATCAGACGTTGTATCTCCGTCAGCTTGCAAGGAAGACGTGGTCGTTCTTCGAAAACCTTGTTACCGCCGAGGACAATTGGCTCCCACCCGACAATCTTCAGCAATACCCGGTGCCAGTGATCGCACACCGTACTTCGCCAACGAACATCGGGCTTTCGTTGCTGTCCAATCTTGCGGCAGTCGACTTTGGCTATGTGAGTGTAGCCCAGCTGATCAAAAGAACGCAGGATACATTCAAGTCACTCGACAAGCTCGAGCGCTACAAAGGACATTTCTTTAATTGGTATGACACCACGACCTTGAGGACTCTTAATCCTCGGTACATATCAACGGTCGATAGCGGGAACCTGGCCGGCCATTTGTTGACCCTCAGGCAAGGATTGCTCGGACTGGCTAACAGGAAGATCGTCGACACCTCCTTGTTCCATGGACTTCGCGACACGCTCATGAACATTATGAATGTGATCTCGAAAGACGAAAAGGCGAGGTTCTCTGGCTTCCGAAAATATTTCGATGAAAGATTTCCCGTCTCTGTTTCAAATGTGTGGCAGGTTTCGATGCTGCTGGATGAGATGCGGCAGCGTTTCAAAGAACTCGTCGATGTATCAACATTTACTCCCCTCACGGAAGCCGGCTGGTGGGTCCACTCGTTCGACACCCAGCTCGACGAGATGTACAACGAGCTCCAGTTGCTGGCTCCATGGCAGTTCGTAGGACCGATACCCGATAAATTCCGTGAGTTCAAATTATTCGAGAACATCCCGACACTGACCGATCTGCAAAAATTTGAGGCTGCATTCGATGCGGAACTCGATCGCTTTCCATTCCATGACCTTTATGGAACCGAAAAGACATGGGTAGATACCTGCCGCGAAGCAGTAAGAGCTTCTGCGAAAGTAGCCCACGAGAGGATAACCGTATTGAATGGTCTTGCCGCTCAATGTTTCGACTATGCCAACATGGATTATGACTTCCTTTACGACAAGTCGCAGCGATTACTGGCCATCGGCTACAACGTGGACGATCATCATCGCGACAATAGTTTCTACGACCTGCTCGCGTCCGAAGCACGACTGACTTCATTCGTTGCGATCGCGCAAGGTAAGATCCCCGAGGAGAGCTGGTTCGCATTGGGTCGCAGGCTTACAACAACAGGAGACACATCGGTTCTGTTGTCATGGAGCGGAAGTATGTTTGAATACCTGATGCCGTTGCTCGTGATGCCCAACTACGAAAACACATTGTTGGATGAAACCTACCGGGGTACAGTTGAGAAACAGGTCGAATACGGACGTCAGCAGGGAATCGCCTGGGGCGTTTCCGAGTCGTGCTATAATCTCGTCGACAACAGCCTGACCTATCAATATAGAGCGTTCGGTGTTCCCGGTCTCGGTTTCAAACGAGGGCTCGGCCAGGATCTCGTTATCGCACCATACGCCACAGTAATGGCATTGATGATCGATCCCGTTGAAAGCTACCGCAACCTGCAGCGTTTGAAAGAAGAAGGCATCGAGGGACGTTATGGCTTCTTCGAATCGATCGATCACACCCCGGTTCGCCTTTCGCGCGACCAGACACGCGCAGTCATTCAAACATTCATGGCCCATCACCAGGGAATGGGATTCCTTTCGTTGGCATATCTTCTATTGAATCAACCGATGCAACGCCGCTTCGAATCCGACGTGCAATTCCAGACATCGTTGTTGTTGCTGCAGGAACAGGTCCCGAAGACAACAGGTTTCTATACCGGCTCTCCCGATACCGAAGACATTACGCCGGTCGCTGCAACATCCGACATTCGTATCATCACTTCCCCGGATACTTTTGTGCCGGAAGTTCAATTGCTGTCGAATGGAAGATATCACGTAATGGTGACCAACGCCGGTGGCGGTTACAGTCGCTGGAAAGATCTTGCGGTAACACGCTGGCGTGAAGACGGTACAACGGATCAATGGGGATCGTTCTGTTACATCCGGGACGTAGAAAAACGTGAATACTGGTCGACAAGCCATCAGCCTTCGCTGCATGAACCCGATAGTTACGAAGCGATCTTCTCTCAAGGCCGGGTCGAGTTCCGCCGCCGCGACGACGGTGTGGAGACATACACCGAGATAATCGTATCGCCGGAAGACGATATCGAAGTACGTCGTGTTCATATTACGAATCGATCGAAGAACAAAAAAACGCTCGAGATCACCAGTTACTCCGAAGTCGTACTTGCTTCACCTGCTGCAGATTCGTCGCACCCGGCGTTCAGCAACCTGTTCGTTCAAACAGAGATCTACGAATCTCAGAATGTGATCCGATGTACGCGAAGGCCTCGTTCTCACGAAGAGCAACCACCCTGGATGTTCCACCTGATGAAGCTCAACAACGCCGAAGCGAATAATGTCTCTTATGAAACCGATCGAAGCAAGTTCATCGGTCGCGGCCGCTCTGTACATAATCCGGTTGTGATGGATGGCCAGCCTCTTACATCCTCACAAGGTTCGGTGCTCGACCCTGTGATGTCGATCCAATACACAGTTTCGATACCTCCGGGCGAATCGATAACCATAGATATGATAACCGGTATCGCTCCAACAATGGAAGGATGCCAGTGGTTGATCGACAAATACCAGGATCGTCACATGCGCGATCGCGCCTTCGAGCTGTCGTGGACACACAGCCAGGTCGTATTGCGACAGATCGGCGCTACCGAAGCCGACGCGCAGTTGTTCGGTAAGCTTGCGAGCTCCGTAATCTATCATAACTCTGGACTGCGAGCGAGCGCTAATGTCATCTCTAAAAATCAACGAGGTCAATCCGGGCTTTGGGCTCATAGTATCTCTGGAGACCTGCCGATAGTGTTGCTCGAAGTGTCTGATACAGTGAACCTGTCGCTCGTTCGGCAGCTCATAAAAGCTCAGGCATACTGGCACCTGAAAGGCCTGGCCGTCGATCTCGTTATACTTAATGAAGATCCCAGTGGCTATCGGCAGGTGTTGCAAGAGCAGATACAGGGTTTGGTCGCTGCCGGCATCGGCATCAACACAACCGACAGGCAAGGAAGGATCTTTGTGAAACCGATCGACCAGGTTTCGGCCGAAGATCGTGTGCTGTTCCAGACCGTGGCAAGAGTGATCATTTCGGATGCGCGCGGTTCACTCGAGGACCAGATCAACAAGAGAACAACTGCGAAGATCACCATACCAGCATTCTCGGCCACGAAGGATTATTCATTCTCGCGCGACAAGATGATTGTCCCTGCCGATCTGTTGTTCTTCAATGGCACGGGCGGATTCACGCCGGATGGAAAGGAATACGTGATCGTGTCGCGTCGCGATAAGCCGACTCCGCTACCGTGGATCAATGTGATCGCCAACAAGAATTTCGGAACGATCGTATCCGAAAGCGGTGGCGGTTATACCTGGATGGAGAATGCTCATGAGTACCGACTTTCGCCATGGAACAACGACCCGGTTGGCGACGGTGGTGGCGAAGCTTTTTATATCCGCGATGAAGAGACTGGTCTGTTCTGGTCGCCCATGCCCTACCCTTCACATAGTGTGACCGGCTACCTGGTACATCATGGCTTCGGCTATTCGACATTCGAGCACAGCGAAGACGGCATCTTCACCGAAACAAAAGTGTTTGTCGATTGTGAGGCGCCTGTAAAGTTTGTCTCTATCAAGATCTCGAATCGTTCGGGAAGGACCAGGAAGTTGTCGGCGACAGGCTATGTTGAATGGGTACTTGGCGCGCTTCGTCCTTCGTCGATGATGCATATTGTTACAGATATCGACACGACAAGCGGAGCGATCATCGCACGTAATTGCTACAATGCAGAGTTCGGATCGCGCGTTGCATTCTTCGACACCGACGACATTCAGCGTCATTATACGACAGACCGTGTGGAGTTCCTTGGAAGAAATCATTCTCTTGAGAATCCAGATGCGATGCATCGAACATCGCTGTCGGGTAAAACAGGTGCAGGCTTCGATCCTTGTGCTGCGCTGCAGGTCCCAATAGAACTCGAGAGCGGTCGCGAAAAAGAGATCGTGTTCCGATTGGGCGCCGGTAAAGATCAACGCGAGGCGTTCGATGTCATCAAGAAGTTTGAAGGCAGTAAGGCTGCCGAAGCATCATTGAAACGAGTGCAGCAGTTCTGGTCCGATCGTTTGCAGGCGGTGCAGATCGACACGCCGGATCCATCACTGAATATTCTCGCCAACGGTTGGCTCATCTACCAGGTTATGTCGTGCAGGTTGTGGGGACGAAGCGGCTTCTATCAATCGGGCGGCGCGTTCGGATTCCGCGACCAGTTGCAGGATGTGCTCGCGCTACTTCACATCGATCCCAGGCTTACGCGCCACCAGATCTTGATTTCTGCCTCACGGCAATTCCGCGAAGGCGACGTACAGCACTGGTGGCATCCGCCGCTGGGTCGTGGCGTACGAACGCTTTGTTCCGACGACTTCATGTGGCTGCCGTACGTAACGAGTCGCTACGTGGCAGCAACCGGCGATGCTGGAATACTTGACGAACAGGTTTCGTTTATCCAGGGCCGTCCGCTGAATGTCAAAGAAGAATCGTACTACGATCTGCCTGTCTATTCCGATCTGTCGGCTAGTCTATACGATCATTGTAAGCGTGCCTTGCAGCATGCTTTAAGGTTCGGAGAAAAGGGATTACCGTTGATCGGCTCGGGCGACTGGAACGATGGTATGAACATGGTGGGCATCGAAGGGAAGGGTGAGAGCGTATGGCTGGGGTTCTTCCTGTACGATGTGCTGATGAAATTTATACCGATAGCGAAGCTTAAGAATGATACGGCGTTCGTGCGCCTGTACCAGGAGCAGGCAGACCAGCTTAAGGCGAACATCAATGCCAATGCATGGGATGAGAAGTGGTATCTCCGTGCGTTCTTTGATGATGGAACGCCACTTGGATCTGCGAAGAACGAAGAGTGTCGTATCGACTCGATCTCACAGAGCTGGGCGGTATTGTCGGGCGCGGGTTTACCCGATCGCATCGCGTCGGCAATGAAGTCGGTTGACAAATACCTTGTTAACCGGAATAAGAACCTCATTCAACTCCTGGATCCGCCATTCGATAAAGCGGATCTCAACCCGGGGTACATTAAAGGTTACGTGCCGGGTGTTCGGGAAAATGGTGGTCAGTACACACATGCTGCCATCTGGATGGTGATGGCGTTTGCAAGAATGGGCGATGTAAATAAGACTTGGGAGCTCATTCAGCTTATCAATCCTATCGGGCACGGAACTACATCGGAACAGACCGAGGTCTACAAGGTGGAGCCCTATGTGATGGCTGCTGATGTTTACGGAGTCGAGCCACATACCGGCCGCGGTGGTTGGACGTGGTATACCGGGTCGGCGGGATGGATGTACCAGTTGATCCTGGAATCTTTCCTCGGATTAAGAAAAGATGGAGA
The DNA here is from genome assembly GCA_964490505.1 of uncultured Ohtaekwangia sp. Classification (GTDB taxonomy): domain Bacteria; phylum Bacteroidota; class Bacteroidia; order Cytophagales; family Cyclobacteriaceae; genus ELB16-189. Next base: position 863,618 of record CAZBCP010000014.1, read on the forward strand.
CACGATCTGGTTCGAGCCGTGCATTCCTAACGAATGGCAATCGTTTTCGATCAGGTACCGGCATCACGACACGATTTATAACATCACGGTGCACCAGGGAGCGTCGTCCGACAATAAGATCACATTGGTAAACGATCATGTGGAACATGTCATCGCTATTGGGGAGCATAGTCATCATGACATATGATCATGTCATAATTGCTTTGAAAAAGTAGCGGCATCTTATCTGTTGTATTTTCCATTCATCTATAAATAAGTCGCAACATCTGGTAAAAGGGTCAATCGTTTTTGCATGGCATGATTTCTAAAGGAGTATTGTGCAGAAACTATATAAGAACTATTAACCAAATAAAGGAAAATTATGAAAAAGCTAATGATGATTGCTGCAGGGGCGCTCTTCGTGGGTACCGTTGCTGTGCAAGCTCAAGATACGACGAGCTTCAAGAAACAAGACTCGACAAGTTTACAACAGCCTACGCAGCAGCAACCTGGCAGCATTAAGCTGAAGGATATGACAGCACTGCAGTCGACTGAGATTCCCGCACAATTGCGTGAGACACTCCAGGCGCCTCAGTACAAAGGCTGGGATGCTTCGACTTCGAAGATCTATAGAAACCAGACTAGCGACCTGTATGTGGTCCAAATCCAAGACGGAACCATGACGAAGACTTATCGCTTCGACAAAGAAGGTAAACCGATCAACGATTAGACGTTTGGGATTGTGTGAAAAAGAGCCGTGTTAAGTCACGGCTCTTTTTTTTTGTCACCTTCTAATGCAAACAGCAGAACAGCAGAATATTGAATATTGAACAGCAGAAGGTAAGGTTTACCAGACAGTCGGCTGCTTTATAACCCATGACTTTAATCGTGATTCGTGATTTTTGATAAAAAGATTATGAAATACGATCTCGAAGAAAGGCTTATCAAATTTGCCGCTGCAATTATCGAATTGACGGAATCACTACCCGAAAAAAAAGCCAGCATTCATCTTGGTGGTCAGCTTTTACGATCTGGAACGGCACCAGCCCTGATGTATGGTGAAGCACAAGCGGCCGAATCGAGGAATGATTTTATTCACAAGATGAAAATCGCCCTGAAAGAGCTTCGGGAAACGTCTGTTTGCTTAAGAGTAATTGATATGAGAGGCCTTGGTCAATCCGAACAACTCGCGGTCGTCTTAAAAGAAAACAACGAACTGATCTCCATATTTGTCAAAAGTATCAAAACCGCCTCGTCCAAATAAACCGCCACTTCTGCGGTTCTGCTGTTCAATATTCATCTGTTCTACGGTTTCAGAAAATCTCCTACGTTTTCTTCAATACCTCCGACACCTTCCCATGTAAATATCTTAAATGATACTTCGTCATAACTTCCTTCGTCTTCGGTATCGCCTTTCTCAGTCTCTCTTCAATCTCTTCCAGCCTCTGTGTAACTATCGCCGATACATCGCCCGCATAACGATCCAACCGCTGTGCATTGTTGATCAAATCTATAAGTCTCCCCACATAGATCCTCTGCAAGTTTCGCCTGTAAGTTGAAATAGTATCGTTCGTTCGCAGCTCATTCCACATAGTATTGTCCAGATCTTCCAGGTAATGCATCAGTGGATAGCTCTTTCCAGGGAATGCCGTCTCTGCTTCCACCAATCGTATTAACGTCGAGGTGGAGGTCATGGTATTCAGCACAGTTTCCTGCGTACTATTAACTCTCTGTATCGGCATCTGCCCCAGTCGCGAGATGATCGCCGAGTCGAGAAGCCACTTGGGTTCCGAGAAGACATGCCGCACCAAAAAATTCATCGCCTCCAGCTGCTTGAGCTCACTCACCGGCTGATATACAACACCCGGCTGATCCATGGTCTTCCGCGTCTCATACATCCCTCCGATATAGCTAAGCGCATGATTGAGATAGTAATTGTATTGATCTATCACACCGGAATAGATGGTATTCAGATTTCGATAGCCCTCGTTCTTCTGGTACGTCCAATTGATAAGGTTAGGCACTACACGCTGCAGGTTCCTGATACCGTACTCGCCGGCATGCATAGCGTTGTCCCCAATATCCTCCGACTGCACCCGGGGATCGTTGCTGGAAAACTCAGAAGCGAACCAGTACTTGTTGTCCTTCAGCTTATCGACGATCCACTTATTTAAGATCGGAGACTCTTCTTCTGAATTCCTGGTCTGCGGAAACCAACGATAGCCCCATTCAATAGCCCAGATATCGTACGGTCCTACCCTGCCCACCAGTCCTTCGAAGCCGACGCTGTCCTGCGGCTGTGCAACGTAGTTGAATCGCGCGTAATCCATGATCGATGGACAAATGCCATTTTTCTTAAGCCATTCCCTGTCGCGGAGATTTTCGACATGCACCGTAGAGCTTGCACCGTAATTGTGAGTGAGTCCGAGCGTGTGCCCAACCTCATGGGCGGCGACCGACCGGATGATTGCACCCATGAGTGCTTCGTCGAAGTTCATCTTCTGCGCGCGGGGGTCGTTGGGTCCACATTGGATCATATACCATTGCTGTAGTATCGACATCAGGTTGTGATACCAGTTGATGTGTGTTTCGAGTATCTCCCCGCTTCGCGGATCGGTTATAATAGGACCCGATGCATTGGCGACGGAAGAAGGTTTATAAATAACAGCCGAGTGTTGTGAGTCCTCGAGACTCCATTGTTCGTTGTCGGTAGGTGCCACCTTACCAACGATGGCGTTCTTGAAACCCGCCTTCTCGAATGCAACCTGCCAGTCGTTGATCCCTTGTATGATGTAGGGCACCCAGACTTTTGGCGTAGCCGGGTCGATGTAGTAAACGATTGGCTTGGCGGGCTCGACGGTGTCACCCAATATATATCGCACAACGTCCTCCGACTTCGGTTCGAGTCGCCAGCGCTTTATATAGCTCACTGTCTTTACACCTTGCGGATTGGCTCCGTAGTCGAGATAGCGTTCCGTAAAATATCCGACACGTGAATCGGCGAATCGTTTTCGCATCGGCTTCTTCGGAAGCAAGACGATGGATGTATTGAGCTCAAGCGTGAAATTATTATCGGTTCCCGATTCCTGGTAGGTCTTGATGGTCCTTATCTCGACATTCATCGGATATGCCATGATGTCTTTTATATAGCTTACACTTGAAACGTGCGAGCCCACTTTCAATGTCTTGCGCGACGATGAATTAAAGAACAAGATCTCGTTGTCGCCATTCACGTAGTCGGTAATGTCAACGAGGTTGCTTTTACCATTGGGGTTATAGGCACCGATACCGAATGCGGCTACGAGAGGTTGGAGATTGGAACGTTGCACGGCATTATACATCGCATTTGTTGTGTCACCGGCGTTCTCTTCGAAGGTGATCCGACGCAGGAAGAGCTTATGGCCGGGACCGTTTTCGAAACGGATCACTATATTATTGATCTGATCCCCGGCATAACCGGTATATTCTCTTCTGACACCGGCAGCACCCTGGGCAATTCGACTCACGACCAAAAGATCGCGGCCAAGAAGGCTGTCCGGTATTTCGAAATAATAGCTGTCGTCGACTTTATGCACCGTGAACAATCCCTTCCGGCTGATCGCACCTGGTCCTATGATAGAATTGTATCGCTGAGGAGCGGAGAGTTGGGCATTACCTGCCGGAACGGACGACGGAGTTTCCTGCTTAGGCGTATCAAGTTGAATAATGACGTTGTATTGTGGGGTATGTACTTGCGGATCCGCTGAGTGTAGCGGGTCTTGTTTTTTTGGCTGCTGTTGCGCAATCGCTGTAGTCACTGCTAAGGCGAGCGCGGCAATTGCCACTAGAAGTCGTTTCGTTCGCATCATTAAGCATAAACTTAAAGCTGTCCTAAAACATTCTTAACGCAAGAAATGAGCCACTAGTGCCTTAAATCAGCCCCGATTCGTCACATGAGGCGACGAGTTGCCGTTAACACCGGTAAAGAAAAGCCACTCATCACCGATCAAACAGATTAAGGGTTAAGGAGGGTAAAAAGAGTTACATTTACTTAATGCAAGCCCCTGCAAACATATTATTGGCGGATGATGATGATGATGACCGGCTATTGTTCACCGACGTGCTCCGTGAATATTCAAAGAGCTCGAAACTGACATTTGCACACAATGGCGAGCAACTGATGTCTTTGCTGAGATCCGAGAAGCTCCCCGATGTCTTGTTCCTTGATCTTAATATGCCGCTGAAGAATGGCATGGAGTGCCTCGAAGAGATCCGAAGCGACGAAAAGCTGAAAGATCTTCCGGTCGTGATCTTTTCTACATCGTCACACCCGGGCACTATCAACCAGATGTATGAGTTCGGAGCTCATCTTTATGTGAGGAAGCCGAACGACTTCAACAATTTAAGAAGGGCTATCCACGAAGTACTTAAAAAAGATTGGGGGAAGCCTGCGCGTCCCCCAAAAGAAGATTTTGTATTGAAAGTTTAGTTCTGCTGAACGGGATCCAGTCTTCCTCGTCGCCTCTTATGAAGATCGATCTACTGACGGGATGACATCAGAATGAGAACTTGTTTGCAAGTATATGCCTGCGGTATTGTACCCTGCGAAGCATTGTTGTTGCGATCCAAACTACGGGCATTGCTGCTGTAGCCAGGGCAACGGCCGACACATAAGGAAAGTCGCCACTACGTGATACCGCGATCGCTACGCAAGCCCAGGCAATAACCATCGGGAAAACGAAGTCTTTACAGCGCGCACATACATAGATGCCGATCAGTCCCGACGCCAGGATCATTGCGATAGCAACGATCACTTGTGTCATTACAGGACCTGCCATGCCTTCGTACACGAATACTGTTGCGAAGTTTGCTATGGTCGCTACCGAGAGCCATCCAGCCAGCAGGCTAAAAGGAACCGATACCCAGTTGCTGTATTCGTCTCTCAACACTGCATCGCGTGAGAGCACGAGCATGTAGATCGAAAGAACGAGCATGGTAACGATGATACCAGCGCTCAACCACATCAATTGCATCCTGAATACGACCACCCATACTGTTGCAAGCACGTTTACCAGTGTAAATGGCTTGGCAAGATTGCGATACAAAGGGTCTTCAGAACGCGACGGCATTGCCTGCACGATCGCATATACGATGAATGAGAAATAGATCAAACCCCAAATGCTGAATGCATAATCGTGGGGTGTAAACAAACTGCTGTATCTGTGTGCAACATCTTCCATCGAAGGAAGTGCAAACACATTAGTCATTGAAACGTAATTAAAGAGCACATTAAAAAACGTTGCGACTAGCGCAAATAACCTCCAACTATCCGATGGTAGCCTTCTATGTATCATACGTCCTATCGTTTATTACCTGTATTTCGAAGATTGTGTGAATGTGTATAAAAATTGTGGATAAGTCTTTCACTACTTGAAACGTGATTGAGCGATGCTTCTTTCAACATCGAGCATCATGAATGCACGATTCAGCGCACTAACGATCTCGATGATCTGTTCCCGCTTCGTACTAACCACAGCAATCTGTTCACCCCCTGGTGTATCGATCTTTACTGCATAGCGTTCACGAAGAGCAACCGTAAGCATCAATCCACCCATGGCCATCGTTACACCAAGCCATTGGGCAACTACATTCACAGTTAATGGCTGACCTGTAGGAGACCACGATGCGGGGACCATTTCACTGAAGGCATTTGCAAGTCCCATGATCGAAAGCACTACACCGGCGATGAATACCAATAGACCTGGCAGACGAACCGGATGAAGTATTGCCATACCGTGTTTCCTGATGGCTTTCAATCGGTAAAACCTGTCTTTTACCTGGAGTGTCGACAATGTAACCACGACATCCTGTCCATCGGTATAAAAGATCTCTTCAGTCGCCATAAATCTCTCCCACTTTTTAGGGGTCGTTCTGCAATTATCCGGCCACGGAAGGGGTCCCTCAAAACAGCGGTTTTTAGGGTGAAATCGACGAATTCTTCATGTGAATTCTTTCCCCATACACAAACATCGGACCGCCACACTGAGGAAAATTATACTTAACTCCCGTTAAAGCGTTTTTTGCCAGTTTTTAAGCATTCGCGACATCATTCCACATATCGTGCAAACTCAGTGGACGCAACACCACGATTGAACTGTAGAACGTATGGACAACCATTGAAAATATGGGAATGGTACAGTTTTCGTTTACCCGGAACACATTGGATAAGATTTAAAACACTGTGTGTTATGGAAAATAAAAATGCAATTGAAGTTTTGAATGACCTGATCAAGATCAACAATGATCGAATTGCGGGTTATGAAAAAGCAGCAGAGAACGTCGACAAGAACGACGTCATGCTAAAAACACTTTTCTACCAGGTAGCAGAAGAAAGCCAGGAATATAAAAAAGAACTCAGTGACCGAGTAGTAGCCCTTGGTGGCGAACCGGCTACAAGCTCAACCGCCCCTGGTAAGATCTACCGTGCATGGATGGATGTAAAAGCAACATTCTCCGGCGACGATGCAAGGGCAATGCTGGAAGCCTGCGAATATGGCGAAGACGCTGCACAGAAAGCCTATAAGCAGGCTCTCGATCGCAGCGAAGAATATCCTGCAAGCGTTCGTCATCTCATCGAAGATCAGAAGAACATGCTAAAAATGTCGCATGACCTGATCCGTAGCCGCAGAGATGAATACAAGGAAGTACATCATTGAAAAATACTACAGAGCGATCTGTAATCTAGTTGGCTTAATTTAAACTGCTTGATGATCGGGCGTAATTCACATATCGTAAAGCTATCCGTAGCGGGTATCTACGCTTTGTGTATTACTGCCCTGGTCTCAGGTTGCCAAAGCCGGGGCGAGAACAGTGAACAGATCGCCAAGAAAGAGAACGATAAAAATTTCAATACAAAGTCGTCAGAAAAAGAAGCTGACTTCGTTGTAGAGACCATTACCAGCAACTATGCGAACGTAAAGTTCTCCCAGCTGGCCATGGATCGATCTAACAACAGAACGGTCAGAGAGATCGCAGCGATGATCGAGAAAGATCATGAGCAATTGATCAAGGAGCTGAAAGGCTTCGCAAACATGAGAGGCATTACAATCCCATTAGAGGAAAACAAAAATGCCAGGAAAAAATTAGATGATCTCACGTCGACCAACGACGAGGCATTCGATGAAAAATGGTGTCGCGAGCTCACCAACAGGCACGAGAAGACAATTCAAAGCCTGGAGGATATGTGGGAGAAGACGACCGACGAAGAATTAAAGAAATGGATCAACAGCGCACTGCCGGGCCTGCGGAACAACCTGGTAAAGCTGAACACATGCCATGAGAAGCTGACTATGTAAATAGAAAGAGTCTCATTGGTTATAGCCGGTCTTGGGAGAGCCGGCTATTTTTTTTGACTTCAAATTATTTCGCAGGAATACTTTAAGAAAAATATCGAATGTCGATTGCAGAATGTAAAATGTCGAAGTCGCGGTTAGCTTCATCATTCTGCACTCAACATTCATTATTCAATATTTAATTACTCCGGCATCTTAAAGTTTATAGTAAACGTCGTCCCTTGCTTCGGCACACTCGTCACTTCAACAGTTGCTGTATGACTATCAAGAATATTCTTTGTTGACGTTAACCCCAGTCCCATTCCTCCTTGCTTTCCAGTATAGAACGGATCAAATAACTTCTCAATCTCTTCGGGAGGAATGCCCTTACCATTGTCGGCTATCGAGATCGTCAATAATCCATCCTTAAGATCTGTGGCAATTCTGAGGACGCCTTTCTCCGCCTCCATCGCTTCGGTAGCATTAATGATAATATTCAATAGCGCTATTTTGATCTTCTCTTTATCGACCAGGATCCTCGGCAGATCCGACGCATAGCTCTTCTCGAGCTTCATGCGATTAAGGTTCAGCCTGTCGATAGTCAGAGTAAGAGTCTCATCGAGAACCTCGCTAACGGGTACAAGCTCGAGGTTAAGATCTCTCGGTTTAGAAGAGCTGAGCATTTCACCGATCAGTTGCTCGATACGATTGGCGTTCCGTTCGATGATATCACAATACACTTGTACGCTAGAATCAGCCTCCACCTTGATCTCGTCTTTCAATTGATCTAACGCGAGGTTGAGATTCGTAAGCGGGTTACGTACTTCATGCGCGATAGTTCTTGCGATCTTTCCGGTCATCGACAAACGTTCGGCGATCAGCATATCTTTTTCCGCCTTCTTGCGCATGGTCTGGTCGTGAATGATGCCCTGGTAACAACAGAACGATGAGCCCATATCCTGGATAAAGATCGTGTTCACGAGACAGGTTTTCCTCTCCGAATCATTCGCTACGAGCTGCGTTTCGAAATCGCGGATCTGCGAGTTGGCATTAAGTGTCGTTTGAAAGCCTCTGAAATCTTCCGGTTTATGAAAAAGATCTGGAACTGTAAGGGATAGTGCTTTGTCGCGGGTGAACTTAAAGAATCGCAGGAACGATTCGTTCACATCGATCAGCTTATAATGCTCGTCGGCCAGGAAGATGGGGTCTATCGAACGTTCGAAGAGCGAACGATATCGTTTCTCCTTCTCATTAAGTTCGAGGATGATCTTCGATTGACTGAGCGTGTATCGGATGCTTCGTTCGAGCATCGATGCGTTGAGCTCCGTTTTCACCAGGTAATCTGCTGCACCAAAACGTGTGGCATCCAGGTCGACTTTAAGATCTCCTTGTCCGGTGAGAAGTATACTCGGTGTAAGCACGCCATTCTCTTGCGAGAATCTTATGAGATCGAGACCTGTTTCGCTTCCAAGGCGATAGTCGATCAAAAATATATCGTAGTCGCCCGACACCATTTTCTTTCGGGCTTCTTCGGGACGTGACTCCCAATCCATTTCAAACTTAAATACAGCACTCTCGGCCAAATACTCACGGGCCAGGAATACATCGTCCTCATCATCTTCAATGAGCAGGACTCTAACAGACGCTTTTCCCATCTTCTACTAATCAATAGGTAAGATAACTATAAATACTGATCCTTTATTTTCTTCACTTCGAGCGGTAATGAACCCACCATGATTGACCACAATTTTCCTGCAGATGGCGAGACCAATACCGGTACCTTCATATTCGGTACGTCCATGCAAGCGTTGAAAGATGATGAAGATCTTCTCGAGGTATTTTTCATCGAAGCCGATACCGTCATCTTTTACTTCGATCCTTGCATACTTCACTCTCGGCAAAGGAACGTTAAATTCATTTTGCGCATCTCCACCGCGAACAACTGACCCGGTAATTTCAACACGCGCTGGAGAACCAGCCTTGTGAAATTTAATGGCATTGCTTATCAGGTTTTGAAACAGCCGTTTTATTTGAGATCGTTCGCCTCTTACTGATGGCAGCCTGCCAACAACCAACGTCGCATTCTCGCGACGGATCTGTGCTTCGAGATCGTCTTTTATCTCTGCCACGATCTCGTTAACATCAAGATTTTCGGAGAAGATCCCCGGTCTCGATACGCGTGAGAACGACAACAACTCTTCGATCAATACTTGCATGCGCGCCGCTGCCGATTGCATACGTGCCACATAATCGGAACCCTGTTCTTCGAGTCGCGATTGATACTTGGCCGTAAGCCTGTCGCCAAACGCACGGATCTTTCGAAGTGGTTCCTGGAGATCGTGCGAAGCAACGTATGCAAACTGTTCGAGATCCTGGTTCGAGCGCTGAAGCTCGGCCGTAAATTGCTGCAACTGAGTTTCGTTTACTTTCTGCTCCGTCAGGTCAAGAACGATCCCAAGAATATCTACCTGGTGTGTTCCCGGATTCTCCTTTGGTCGGGCCACAACCATCACGTAACGGGATCGGCCGTTGATTTCGATGCGATAGGTCAGTTCCGAACGGGTCTGACGAAGCTTCACGTTCTCGAAGAACTCGGTCGCCATTTGCTTATCCTCTGGATGAACGTTCTGCAAAAACGAGAGCCACGTAGGCTGCGTCCCGGGATTCATGTTGAAAATGGGATAAAGTCCGTTGGACCAAACAATGCTGCCCGTTGACTCATACCACTTCCAACTACCCATGTTGGCGAGCGTCTCGGCTTCGCTCAATACCAATTCGCGTTCCTCGCGCGCGAGGCCTTCCTTCCTTAAATTTTGAATAGACTCGCGCAAACGCTCCTCGGCGATGTCGCGGCTTCGCAACGAATCCAGAACCCGGGTGAAGAGAAACGTCACCGCCGCCAATGCGACCAAAGTGTATAGCAACAACGCAATTGGAGCTGTCGTTCGAAAGTCGGTTTCGTTCGACATCAGTCCTCCAAACTTAGCTTCCTCGTGGTCGTTAATGTCTTGTGCAATACGACGGATCTGGTTCATATTCTGTTTTCCATGAGCGAGGAGACTGCTCTCATAACGGTCCATGTACAACGAGCTTCTTCTTGCATTCGAAAGGATCTGGCTAATGATCGCGAACTGATCTTCGATCTTATTCTCCAGGGTATCGGCTCTAAGGGATTGCACTTCATCGCCGGCAAGGAGGCTGTCGAGTGTTGCTATCTGGTATGGCAGCTGACGTAACGATGTATAGTATGGTTCGAGGTACGTCGTGTCGCGTGTAAGCTGATAACCCCGATGGCCCGTTTCCGCGTCACGTACAGAAAACATAACGGTTTGTATTGCCGTCAGGACCCTGTTGGAATGACGTATCAAACGAACCTCTTCTGTATAGTTGTTGAGGTTGCTGAACGTAAGCAACGCTACTGAGATCAATACGACCAGTATCCCTAAAAAGAATATTCTAACGTAGGTTCTGCTCATGCCTGGGGCGGGTCGTCTACAATTGTGTACGAAAGTCTATAAAACAAAGCGTGGGCCTTATCAATGGCCCTTATTTCATATAAAAAAATTGGCGTAGAATTTATTGTTAATGCAGCAAAACCATATGTGTAACTATTAAAACAATTAAACGAATTAAAAATTATTCTTATGAATACAAAATTCAATCTTAAACTGCTCCTGACGTTGACCGTTCTCATTGTGACGGCAACAAGCACGCTAATGGCGCAGACTACGACGACGACTACAACCACGACTGACGAGGTAACAGTCGACAGAAAAACACGAACAAAGGGCACCAATCCTAACCCTACTGCTCGTGTAGGTATAAAGGGTGGTCTCAACGCCAGTAACTTGTACATCAAAGATGTAAACGACGAAAATGCTCGCTTTGGTTTCAACGCTGGTTTGTATGGTCAAATTCTTTCATCGGAAGCATTTGCTATTCAGCCCGAGCTGTTGTATTCCACTAAGGGATCACAAGCAGACTACGGCGGCATTGTTAACTCTACTATTCGTTATAATCTAAACTATCTCGATCTGCCTATTCTTGCAGTGTTCAAGCTCGGACCTTCTGCGGAAATTCATGCAGGTCCATACTTTAGCTACCTGTTGAGTGCCAATATTGATTACAGCGGCACCATCGGCAGTGGTACTGAGCAGATCAACCGCGATAACCTGAAGTCTTACGACTGGGGTTGGTCAGGCGGTCTTGGTCTTAACTTCGGCCCTATCCAGGTTGGAGCGCGCTACAACTATGGTATGGTTAAAATTGCTGATAGCAACTCTGCACGAAGCATACTCGGAAACTCAAAGAACTCAGTTGCACAATTGTACATCGCTCTCAACCTGAACAGTAACCAGGATTGATCGCGGCGAAGCAAAAATTAAAAGGGCTCCAAACGGGTGCCCTTTTTTTATTGCCTCTTCTTAATTTAATTAAACATTAATGTTATACAGCTTCAGCTTATTGTAAAGCGTCTTGCGGTCGATCTTAAGAAGCTCTGCAGCCTTCGACTTGTTGTAGTTGGCCTTCTCGAGTACGTCGATGATCGCCTGGCGTTCCGCACTGCCGGCAATTGATTTCAACAGACCAACTTTTTCTTCCTCCACATGGCCGTTGGTACTTGCCGGAGCGTTGTTTGCATGAACGATCTCCTGTGGAAGGCTATCGAGCTGGACGGTATCTCCCTGTGTGAGAAGCACAGCGCGTTTCACCACGTTGTTGAGCTCGCGCAGGTTGCCATGCCAGTAGTAGTTGGTAATAAGATCCGACGCTGCCGCCGAGAAACCCTGCACGTTCTTGTTGAGCGAGTGGTTCGCTTTTGCGAGGAAGTGATGCGCAAAATGCATGATATCTTCCTTGCGTTCGCGCAAAGGCGACAGTTGTATTTTGAATTCATTGAGGCGGTGATAAAGGTCTTCACGGAATTTACCTTCCTTCACAGCCTTATTAAGATCTTCATTGGTTGCCGCAATGATCCGCACATCGATAGCGATGTCTTTAGTGGCACCGATCCGTTTGATACGGCGTTCCTGGATCACGCGCAGAAGTTTCACCTGGTTTTCATACGAAAGGTTCCCGATCTCATCGAGGAAGATCGTTCCCTGGTCCGCCAATTCGAAGCTACCTTCCTTATCGTTCACGGCTCCTGTAAAAGCGCCTTTGATGTGACCGAAGAGTTCGCTGCCTGCAAGTTCTTTAGGCAACGCACCACAGTCGATCGCGATAAATGGTTTATCGGCGCGTTTGCTGAGACGGTGGATCGCCTGGGCAACGAACTCTTTACCTGTACCCGTCTCACCGTGAATGATCACCGAAAGATCGGAAGGAGCAATGAGTTCGACGTGACGCTGGACGGTCGTAGCCTGGATGCTGCGGCCAACTATATATTCTGTCGGAGGCGGTCCGCTTTCGCGTGAACGCTTTGTAGATTCCTTGCCTTCGCCTGATTGGCCGGCAGGGATCTCCCCGGCTTTTCTCTTTTCGTTTTTAGAGATCGTTTCCTGGATCGTTACCAATAACTCATCTGGATACAGGGGCTTCGTAACGAAGTCGCTGGCTCCATAGCGGAATGTTTCGACCGCGGTCTTCACGTCGGAATAACCGGTGATGATGATGACGGCTGTCTGCGGACGAAGCAGCTTGATCTTCCTTAGTGCGTCGACACCGGTCATATCCGGCAAGCGATAGTCGCAAAGCACGAGCGTATACTCTTTTGCGCGGAGTTGCTTCAGACCTTCTTCACCGTTGTTGGCGACATCGACTTCATAGTTGTTTTTACTAAGGAACCTGGAAAGTACCAGGCAAATATCCTTGTCGTCGTCAATGATCAGTACTGGGAGCATAATGAATCAATTTTAGGAGATATATAACTAGGGTTGTTGAGTTTGAGACTGCAGTCGTTGCAATGCATCAGATATCGATTTATTTGTAAATGGCTTAGGCACAAATAAGCTCGCACCAGCTTGCAGTGCCTTTTGTTTTTCGCTGTCGTATGCGCTGATCACGATGATCGCCGCTTTTCTATTTGTATCGGTTAAAGACGAGATCAGGTCGTAACCGGATCCGTCAGTAAGATTCAGGTCGACGAAGATCATATCGTATGAATTCGTCGAAAGGTTTTTGAGTGCGTCTTTGATGGTAAGACAATACGACACTTCCTGGCCTCCCTTTTCGAGATGCCGCTTCAGAAGCGTACATATATCGACTTCATCGTCGACTACCAGGACTCTACCCATTTGCAAGTCTTACTTTTCTTAAGCGTGTCGTTGCCCTATTTGAATTCCTGTTAGCCTTTATGATAGTTACCGGGCTATTGATGCCGGCTTTCTCTTCGGACTGGAACGGGAAGAATAATTTCAGTAGCGCAAATACGAGCCCCATCGTCAACACATATCCGAGGGCAAACACACCAAGCAGCACAAGAATCTCTTTCATAATCGTTTGCTATTTCCAGAGCCGAGGGCGAAAAAGCATGCCGGGCCCAAAAAACGGCCTTGTCGACGGGTGCAGACAGGATTGGCCTTCAAAAGTGTAGAAAAAATTCCCCAGAAACTATGGTGTGCGGACCCCAATTTTAGGGAGGTTATCCCCTCTATCTGGTCAAAAAGCGTTTTCGCCAGTGGCATGAATTTGACACATCTGGATAAAACAAATTCTAGAAATCATGAGCAATTTACTTTATGCCATAGCAGTAATATTCGTTATCGCGTGGGCGCTCGGCTTCTTTGTATATAGCCTGGGTTCGGTTGTGCATCTGCTGCTGGTAATAGCAATCATCGCTATTCTTCTCCGCCTTATTCGCGGAAGTAGCATATAGGGATACAGGCGTGAAGCCAACCCGACGACGTTTATTGAGAGCAGCACTGATCGTAATTGTCAGTGCTGCTATTTTATTGGCGGCTGCCGGACCAATATTATCATCGATAGTTATTAACAAGGTAAAAGCGAGACTCGAGGCTTCGAATATTCATATCAGCTCGCTTAGCATCAATCTTTTTACAAGAAGCGTAACTCTCCGCGATGTCGACTGGTCGGAGAACTCACGCAAGGCCCGCGTTAACAGGGTGTATATAGGCGGCATCGGCATACTCCCGTGGTTCCGCGACCACCAGATCAGCGTACGAAAACTTTACTTCGAAGGCGGAACGGTCTCGATAGTCATCGATACTACAAAACGGGCTCTCAAACCCGACTCAATAAAATTCTCAAGCATAGATATCGACAGGATCAGGTTTAAAGACATCGAAGTAGCGATCAAAAGCGATACGATCGTAGAATATTCCGCGAAAGTGGGTGTCGACATTCATTATATGTTCATTCGCGAACCGAGCGAATATCGCGATCCCTCGGCCTATGCATTTCGCAACATCGAGACCACCGTACGGGATCTGAAGATCCAAAAGGCCGGTAGTCTCTATAAATTCACCATTAAGAATCTCGCATTCGATAAAGAGCTAAAGACACTTCGCATCGATTCGTTGGACCTCGAGCCCCTGCTCAACAAGAACGATTATGCAAGAGAGGTTAAGAGCCAGGAAACACGAACAACACTAAGGATAGGCCACGTCGACGCCAGCGGGGTAAACATGGCGGTTCACATGGCCGATACTTCCATTATGGCCACGTCGGTGCTTATCGACGGCGCAAATATTCACGCGTATAAAAACAAGAAGTATCCATTCAACCGGAAGGAAAAATTTCCCTTGCCGATGGAATCGTTCCAATCATTGCATTTCGGTGTAGAGATCGACACTGTAAAGATCAAGAACAGCACGATCACTTACGAGGAATTGCCCACAGAGGGGTTTCATACGGCACATATAACGTTCGAGAATGTTGAGGCTACGATGAATGCCGTGAACAACCGCGAGTATAAGAACATGTCCGGTGTTTCTACGATCGAAGCCAGCGCTCACATTATGAAGACGGGCATTGTGAAAGCAACATTCAAGCTGCCACTCGAGGCAAGTAAGAAATACACTGCCGAAGGCACGATCAGCAACGTCCCGCTGCGTGAGCTTAATCCATTACTAAAGGACCTCGCCTTCATCGAGATCTCCTCGGGACGGCTCGATAAGATGGAGTTTGCTTTCGTCTACGATGACAATGGCTCGAAAGGTCAGCTGCATTTCGACTATGAAGACCTGAAGATCCTCGGACTGAGGAAAGTCCGGGAAAAAGATATCGATATATTCAAAACACTGGTGGTAAACACCGCCCTAAAGAACGACGAGACACTCACCGGCGACATAGATGTCAAAAGAAATAAGAAGAAAGCGGTCTTCAACCTTTGGACAATATCTATAGTCGATGGGATCCGGACAGCGTTGGTGCCCGGCAAGAAAAACAAAAGCAACAAGAAGAAAGGGAAGTGAGGGAGATCCTATTTATGAGCCAAGCGGATACCTTCAGGATCATCGTCGGCGAATTCGAGCTCGAGTATACGATCAACTTCTGCGGCGTGCTTATGAAAATCGTCGTCGCTCATGTGTTTGCCCTTGCGGGAATGTGAATTCCGGGATGCGTGTCTCCTGGAGACGTTGCGACCGGTGTGCTTGCGGGTGGGTTTGTTCATAACATTTTCTTTTTCTGGTAGAGGAACGAGTCATAAAAACATGCCACAAACAAAAAACGGCCCCTCCTTCCTGGAAACGCCGTTTTTAACAATTCTAATGTGTATATAATGTACTAAAACTGTGGAATTAAAGCAATCAGGCTTTCTCCACAGCTTCCCTCCTGGTCATCGTACCATATATATAGTCCCACAGGGGCGACGACACTCCGAAAATGATCTCGCCGTCGCGATAATGGTGGATACTGTGATTGATCCAAAGCTGGCGAAACATATTTTTCGGCGGGCGATGGATATGCACCAGGTAATGAACAAGGAGATAGCTGCCGTAACCAGCCAAAAATCCTGCGGTGAACGAAAATGCGTAGTCACCGAGAACTGTTCTGAACACGATCAGTAACACCGTTGCAAGGCTGATACTGAGCAGGGGCGGCATCGCCAACCGGTCTTTGTCTTTCGGGTGGTGATGGTGAACGCCATGCATCGTGTATTGAAATTTCTTGCGGCTTTCTGTGGTTATTGGTATGTGAAATAAATATCTGTGAACATTGTATTCTACCCACGTGAAGACGAACAATCCTAAGAAGAAAAGGGCGACAGTGAGGGCGATTGATAATGCGGTGTTGTTAACACTCCAGAATAAAAGCCCTATCGCGTACAATCCAAACAAAGAGACCGGCACAGAAATGTGCGACCTGGTCAGTCTCTCCAGTATCGGATTGTTGAATAAGCGTTCGGTACCTGTATTCTCCACTTTCATAGCTTACTTGGTTTCGGTTTAACTTGGTTTGGTTAATTTCTTTCTTTTTTCTCTGCGCAGTTCTTTCTTTCTTTTTCTCTCTGCCTTTCTATCGGCTCTTGCCTCTACCCTGGTGTCATCCGCAGTGTCGGCTTTTTGAATTTTATTGCCATCGACCTGGCCGGCGAACTGAACAGAGTTATCCGTATTACGCTCAAACGCTTTTACGAATGCATTACTGAAAATGTTCCAAACTGTGGGCCAAACTCCTGCATTTACATTGTTGTTAAGGTTGCCCTCGATCGGAACCTTGGTAGCGAATTGATTTTCCTTCTGATTCTCAAACACTTCCTCCACCAGACCAACAAAGGATTGCCAGAGAAGGTTTAAAGGTTTCTCCCCATCCTTTTTCCAGTCGAGCACTTTTACACCTACGGCTATCGGCTTCACATAACCGGCTACCATACCACTATCGATAGTCAGCTCCGAATATAAGTTGAAAGAACCTTTCTCAACATCGACTTTTGCATAAGCCATAAAAAAGTCATTAAGAGCTGTCATGTTTACCTTTTCAAATTTCATATCAAGGTCCATGTCGGGGATCTCCTTCAGGACATTGATACCAGCGCTTAGGGTAAGCCTTCCCCCACCTATAGACGTAGCAGTTGCCGAAATAGTGGATGGAAGTCGCTCTTCCTGATCCGATGCATTATTAAGATTTAATGCTACAGCCTGCAGGTCGTTTAGGCTGACCGTCACCTTTGGTTTCGTTGTAAAATTATGAAAGTTAATCGTGCCGTGCTGAATCTCCATCCGATTGATTTTCAAGGGCATAAGATCCTTTATGGGCTTCGTCCAGTCCACACCCGTACCTGCTTGATTTCCTGATGGTTCTTCGCCATCCGCAGGGCCTTCGGGCGACGGGGGCCCATCGTTTCCGCCGATAAAATTAAGCCTGGGATCTTCAAAAATCACCTCCCCCACGATGGCTCCGTCGAATAACGCATGCCATTCAACGGAAAGATCCGTTACCGGTATATCGATGAAAGGCACTTCCTTATTACCATCTATCTTGAAAATCTTGAGGCTATCTATCGAATACGCGCCGCGGTATAAGGCAATGTCGACATCATAGATCGATCCGCGATATCCTTCCAGGTTAGCGAGCACTTTGTTAACGTACCTGGTTACAAAATAAGGCATCGACAAACGGGCAACTATCAGCACTAAAAGAATACCTCCTATCCAATACCATTTCTTAGACACACGCTTCATTTCTTCTCCACCTCCACTGTTTGAATTTTAACGGCATTGTTGTACGGTTGCACAGGAGCGCCAGAAAACTTCGCGTACACCGATGTGAACTCTGCCCCAAACAGGAAGATCACAGTTGAATAGTAGACCCAAAGAAGAATGATCACCAACGAACCGGCCGCTCCATAAGCCGAATTAAAGGAGCTGTTGCCCAAATAAAATCCAATAAGATATTTGCCGAGTGTGAACAGCAGGGTTGTTATCAAAGCCCCTACCCATACATTCCTCCACTTTATTCTCGCATCGGGTAATACCTTGAAGAGCAATCCAAAGATCACTGTTATGAATGCCAATGAGATCAACAGGTTAAGGCCGGTTACGAGGTAAAGTGTGATTCCTTCCATCACCCTCGAGAGCATTCCCTGGAAAACGACCAGCACCGTATCGATCACCAGCGACACAAGCAGTACAAACCCGAAACTGATCACCATAGCAAGCGACACCAGCCTGTTGATAATATACTTAAGCCACCCACGCTGCGGCTTCGGCTTGATGCCCCAGATCTTGTTGAGACTGCTTTGGAGCGACATGAATACCGTTGTCGCGCTTATAAATAATGTAATGATACCGATCGTCTTTGCCCACCACCCGGTGCTATCGAAAGCTGCCTGCTGAAGAATGTTCTCGACTTCTTTGGCGGTCTCGGATCCAACGAGGCGTCCGATCTGGTTGATGAGCTCGTCCTGGACAACGTTCCTTTCATAAAATGTAGATCCAATGGAAAGCGCAATTATAAGGATGGCCGGGAGCGAGAAAATAGTTGAGAACGCGATCGACGATGCGTAGCTAAAAGAATCATCTTCAAAGAACTCGTGAACCGTTTCTTTTACAATACTCCATGTCGACGTAACAAACTTTCTCATCGCATAGCGGCCAACAATAAACATTCCCAAACCAAAAGGTGCTTAGACATGGCGACACGTCAGGCTCGTGTGAAAAAAATTCAACAAAAGAATGTAGATCGGTAGCCTCAGTATTTTTACAGCAAGGGCTTGATCCGGGCGAACGGGTGTTTCCTGCTTGGCACGATAATTAAACCTGATGGGTAAAAATCAACATTACATAATGGAGACAACCCATTCTCCCTTTTATCAACGCCTGGCTTTTAACCTGATCTCCCTGGGCTTGATCGGGCTCCTGCTTATTTATGGCAAGTCCATCATTATTCCGTTGGCATTGGCAGTTTTGTTTGCAAACCTGCTGCTGCCGATCGTAAGATGGCTCAACGGCAAGGGGTTAAGGAATCGGCCGTTTTCGATATTGATCCCATTGATCACTTCGATACTGGTTGTGGGAACGGTGGTGTTCCTGCTGTCGAACCAGGTGGCAAATTTTGTAGATGATGTTCCTGCTTTGAGTGAGAAAGGCGACACTTTGATCGCAAACTTCCAGGCGTGGGTGGATGAGAATGCCCACATAGCGGTTCGGAAGCAGAACCAGTATTTCAAACAAGGGATGGATAACCTGAAAGAGCAGGCTCCGAAGATGCTGGGCGCCACTTTCATTTCGATCGCCGGCATGATAACCTACATGGTGTTGATCCCGATCTTCACTTTCCTCACACTCTATTATCGCAAGACGATCAAAGAATTCCTGGTCGGCGTGTTCAAAAACGGGTCCACAAGGCGCGTCAATGAGGTGCTGGAGGAGTCGACCGATGTGGCCCAGAAGTACATAACCGGTCTGTTGATCGAAACTGTGATCGTGTTCACCTTGAATACCATTGGTTTTTTGATCCTTGGAATAAAATATGCCGTGTTTTTGGCACTGTTGGCTGCAATACTCAACCTGATACCATATGTGGGCATCCTGGTAGCCAATATCCTGTGTATGGCTGTAACGTTGCTCACATCGGATAATTTAGGCGATGTTGTTTGGGTTGGAGTGATACTTGGTATTGTACAGATCTTCGACAACAACTTCGGTATGCCGGTGATTGTCGGAAACAAGGTAAAGATCAATGCGCTGGTAACGATCATCGGTGTGTTGATCGGGGGAGCATTGTGTGGTATACCGGGTATGTTTCTTGCGATACCGACCATTGCTGTTATGAAGATCGTGTTCGACAAGGTGCCTGAGTTAAAGCCCTGGGGTACTATGCTGGGCGACGACAGCGAACAGCCGCCGGTTGCAGAAGCAGCAACCGATAAGATCAAAACGATAAAACGGAAACATAAGGAGGATAAGGTGGAGAAAGAGGGGAAACTTGTTAACCAATAGATAGATTGATTTTTATGAAAACGACAAATGTGATACTCGGACTTGCAGCCGCGGCATTGGCCGGCGCTGCTATAGGTATGTTGTTGGCACCTGAAAAGGGAAGCGATCTTCAGCGCAGATTGAAGGATGAAGCAAATAAGTGGATCGATGAAGTGAAGAAACTTGTGAGCAATGGCAAGGCGCTGACCGATGAGGCTGCCGAAGCTGCAGATCAGGAGTTGAGCCGCATCAAATCCAATCTGAAGCCCATCGAAGATTAACAGTTATGGAAGAGCAGGAAGTAGAGCCGAAGCCTACCGAGAAACTAATTAGCACCGCCAGGGAAATGATCGAGACGTATCGCGACCTGGCCTCACTTACCGTTGTCGAAAACGTGTCGTTGGGAGTGTCGGTAAGTGTAGTTGGATTGGTGCTACTGGTGTTTGTCTGTTTCGTGATGTTGTTCGGCGCACTCGGGGCTGCATGGTGGATCGGCGAATCTATGAATAATATGAAAGCCGGTTTCTTTATTGCAGGCTCCGCGTTCCTGCTAATCCTTCTTATTGTATTGATAAGCGCGCGCAACGGCCTGATCCCATTTATTCGCAACATCGTGATCAAAAAGATGTATGAAAAAGATTAGCAATTATCATGATCTCGTCGCGGAGAAGCAGCGCCTCAATCAAAAGATACATTTGCTTCGTCGCGATATCGACCTGGAGGTCCATGAGATCAAGGAAAGGCTTAAGCCTATCGCAAAGATCCTCGGAATACTTGGCGTAGGCGTTGTCGCAAAAGCATCGTCTAATGGCTCGCGCAATTCGTTATTAAAGATGGGAGGCAACCTCGCAGTCGACCTGTTGATCGGGCCGAAGCTGGCGAAGGCAGGGATGATCACGAGGATGGTCGTTCCTCCGTTACTGCGCGGTATAACGACCGGCGTGATCGATCGCGTGAAGCATTTTTTCGGTAAAAAAAAGTGATGATTCTCTCTACACTTTTGAGCAACAACTGGTACACAAATTAGAATATCATTAAACGCGACGAATAAATTCAACGGCAGTATAAACGGTTAAACGCTAATACAACCGGTTTAACCAAAGTTTTGAAGATCAACGTACCCCGGCCCATCTTTTGAAACGTTGGTTATAAAAAAAAAAGAACTGAACATGAAATACACAATCGGAATTTTAAGCGTAGGTATTGCTGCCCTGATGATGAATTGCGATTCGAAGGAGAGGGCACAACTTCAGCATAGAGTAGATTCACTCAGTGCAGAGTTGCAGGCCAGCAAGCAAGTGGAAGCGACAATGGGAGAGATTGGCGTACTGATCGATACGATCGACGCAAACCGCCAGGCATTGCGCACGGAGATGGTTGAGGGAACTTCATATACCGATTATATCAAAAGGTTGAAGGATATCAACAACCATATTACTGAGACTAAGACCAAAGTAGCTGAATTGGAGAAGAACGTGAAGAACGCGAAAAGCGCT
>CAZBCP010000015.1:0-154543 GCA_964490505.1 uncultured Ohtaekwangia sp.
AGCAGTAGTAGGAACAGGATATGTTGGATTGGTTACGGGAACCTGTTTTGCAGAAACAGGAAACGATGTGGTTTGCGTAGATATTGATCCGGCTAAAGTACAGAAACTCGTTGCCGGTCAGATCACGATCTATGAGCCGGGGCTGGAAAAATTATTTTTACGCAACCTGAAAGAAGAGCGTTTGCAGTTCACTACCGATCTGCAGGCAGGAATAAAAGATGTGCAGATCATTTTCCTGGCACTGCCGACTCCGCCGGGTGAAGACGGATCCGCCGACTTAAAATACGTTCTCGGGGTAGCCGAACAACTCGGCAAACTGATGCGGGACTATAAAGTAATTGTGGATAAAAGCACCGTACCTGTTGGCACTGCTGAAAAAGTACATGCTGCGATAAGCAAGAATTATTCAGGTGAATTTGATGTAGTATCAAACCCGGAATTTTTGCGTGAGGGAGTAGCTGTGGACGATTTCATGAAGCCCGACAGGGTAGTGATCGGAACAAAATCAGATCGGGCAAGAAAGATTATGGAAGAATTGTATAACCCGTTTGTGAGGCAAGGCAACCCGATCATCTTTATGGATGAGCGTTCTGCAGAGCTCACAAAGTACGCCGCCAATTCGTTCCTCGCTACCAAGATCACTTTCATGAACGAGATCGCTAACCTCTGCGAATTGCTCGGCGCAAACGTGGATGAAGTTCGTAAAGGCATCGGCACAGACAGCCGTATTGGAAAACGCTTCCTCTTCCCCGGTATCGGCTATGGTGGCAGTTGCTTCCCTAAAGACGTAAAAGCTCTTTCGAAGTCATCGATCGATGTTAACTACGATTTCAAGATCCTGAACTCGGTAATGGATGTGAATGAGGGAATGAAGACAAAGCTCATCCCTACAATTAAAAAGCATTTCGGAAACAAACTCTCGGGTTTAACTATCGCGATGTGGGGCCTCTCTTTCAAGCCGCACACCGACGATATTCGCGAAGCTTCTTCGTTGTACAACATCAAAGCCCTCCTGAAAGAAGGCGTGAAGTTGAAAGTACACGATCCTGAAGCCATGGATAACGTGAAAAGGCTTTTCAAAGACGACATTCAATACTCACCAAATCCTTACGAGGCAGCCGATGGAGCCGATGCCGTTCTTATTGTTACCGAATGGCCCGAGTTCCGCACACCGGACTTCGATCGTCTCAATAAGATCCTTAAGAACAAGGTAGTGTTCGATGGCCGCAACCTTTACGACCTCGGCGCGATGCGCGACATGGGTTACACTTATTACAGCATTGGCAGAGAGACTATAAATGGCAAATAAGAAACGAGTGCTCATAACCGGCGGCGCCGGTTTTCTAGGCTCACACCTGTGCGACAGGTTTGTCGCCGAAGGATATCACGTTATTGCGATGGACAACCTGATAACAGGAGACCTTCGCAATATCGAGCATTTGTTCAAGCTCCCCGACTTCGAATTTTATCATCATGATGTTTCGAAGTTCGTTCACGTGCCGGGTGAGCTCCATTACATACTTCACTTTGCATCGCCGGCCAGCCCTATCGATTACCTGAAGATCCCGATCCAGACTTTGAAAGTCGGATCACTGGGAACTCATAATCTCCTGGGTCTCGCCCGCGCGAAGAAAGCCCGTATCATCATCGCCTCTACTTCGGAAGTTTATGGCGATCCAACCGTGCATCCACAAACAGAAGAATATTACGGCAATGTAAATACCGTTGGTCCGCGCGGCGTTTACGACGAAGCAAAGCGTTTCCAGGAAGCCATTACCATGGCATACCACACATTCCATGGACTCGAGACTCGCATTGTAAGGATCTTCAATACATACGGACCTCGCATGCGTCTAAATGATGGTCGTGTGTTGCCGGCTTTCATCGGCCAGGCATTACGTGGCGAAGACCTCACGATCTTCGGAGATGGCTCACAAACGCGTTCATTCTGTTATGTAGATGACCTTGTTGAGGGCATCTATCGTTTGTTGATGTCGGATTATGCACAGCCGATGAACATCGGTAATCCTTCCGAGATCACTATCAAACAATTCGCAGAGGAGATCGTGAAGCTCACGGGTACAACACAAAAGATCGTATATCATCCACTGCCGAAAGACGATCCAAAACAACGTCAGCCGGATATTACAAAGGCGAGACAGATCTTAAAGTGGGAACCGAAGGTTAGTCGCGCAGAGGGACTAAAGATCACTTACGAATATTTTAAGTCGCTGCCGAAAGAAACATTGTACCAGAGAGATCATAAGGACTTCGCTTCTTATTCGAAGTAATCACTCCTCCTGAAACACAACATACATCACCGTAGCCCCGACTGCATTTAGCGTCCGCTTATTGATCACACTCATATTATCTCCTGTGGTGTGGTGATAGCTTCCAAAGCCGGTGTTTGAATTATAGTCAATGATGTCGATCATGGGGATCTTTGCATTGCTGCTCACGAATAGATTGTCGTCGGTCATTGCATGCGTGTCTTGCGCCACAAAGAAATTACCGTAGCCAAGGACGGAGGCCGCCGACCAGACCTTATCGACAATACGAGGTGCATATTCCATAGAAGTTCCCTCGCGGAAAAAACGTGCATCGCCGGCACCAACCATATCCAGCAATATCCCATAGTAAGCACGATAGCCAGGCTTGTGTACGTTCTTGCTCCAATATTGAGAACCCAGGCACCACCAATCGCTCCATCCTTGTGGTGGGGCAGGCTTTGCCGATTCGTCTCCTTCATATCCCCAATCTTCTCCATCGAATAGAATAATATCCACACCGGCGCGCGGCTTCGTTGCCTGCAGTTGTCGAGCTATTTCGAGAAGTATTCCAACGCCGCTGCCACCGTCGTTGGCACCATCGAATGGCGCATTTCTTTTTACGGAATCCTTGCTGGCGTATGGACGCGTATCCCAATGTGCCGCCAGCATGATCCGCTTTTGTTTTTCGGGATTGAAGGTCGCAATGATGTTCTTGAGATCGGCAGTGGTGCCATCCACCGTAGGAGCTTTGAAAGATTGTACGGTGACCTGCGCGCCGTATGATCTCAGCTTGTTTTCGAGGTATGCTGCCGTCTTCCGATGTGGTTCTGTGTTAGGAACGCGTGGGCCAAAGTCGACCTGCTTTTGTACGAAGGCATACGCCGAGTCGGCGCTGAATTTTGGCACTTCAACGGACGTTGAGATCGGAGGCTTTTCATTCTTTTGGCCGCATGAGAAGAAAATCAACAACAATAGGAATGGCGCGTATTTCATATTTCCCGAAAATTACTACCTTTGTATTACCATTTGAATTCATATCAAAGAGGGGACCAAAAAGTCCCCTCTTTTGTTTCTTAGATGGCTGGAAAACATGGATGTAGCAGCAAAAATCAGGGAATTAGCGGAATCGGCCCTGAAGGAGTTAGGAGCCCTTCAGGGTGAAGACCCGGGGCATTTTATTGTGGACGTATTGTTTTTTGAAAAACAGCGCCCTTCGAAAGTAATGGTGATCGTAGATGGCGACAACGGTGTTACAATAGATGTGTGTGCTAACCTGAGCCGGAAGCTTGCTGCGTTGCTGGATGAAAAGAATATTCCGGAACAGGCCTATGTGCTCGAAGTAACGACGCCGGGTGTCGATCATCCGCTGAAAATGAAGAGGCAGTTTTTCAAGAATGCGGGCCGCCAGTTCAAGGTGCATTTGAAAGACAAAACAATCGTGCAGGGGAAGCTCGAAGAAGTATCGGAAGACAAGCTGACGGTACGGCAGCCGGTCAATAAAAAAGAGACCAAGCTGACCGAGATACCCTTCGACGAAATTGAGAAAGCATACGTAATGGTTTCATTTAAATAATTATCAATCAAAACAGAACGAATCAAGTCAAACTGAATTAGTCATGGATATCTCAAATCTCATCGAGTCATTTGCTGACTTCGCCAAACAGAAAAACATCGACCGTCCTACGATGATCAGGATTTTGGAAGATGTATTCCGCAACATGATCAGAAAGAAGTATGGCGTTGATGACAACTTTGACATTATCATTAACGCAGACAAGGGTGACCTTGAAATCTATCGTATCCGCGAGATTGTGGATGATGATTCCGAAGACATTTGGGATCACGATAAGATCAGCCTTACTGAAGCGAAAAAGATCGAACCCGATTTCGAGGTAGGTGAAGAAGTGTCGGAGCAGGTAAGCATCGAGGACTTCGGTCGTCGTGCGGTAACTACTGCGCGCCAGACGCTGATGCAGAAGGTGAAGGACCTTGAGAAGGATATCCTGTTCCAGAAGTATAAGGACATCGTTGGTGAGATCATCACCGGCGAAGTTTACCAGGTGTTAAGCAAAGAAGTTCTTCTTACAGATGCAGAAGGTAACGAGATCTCTATCCCGCGTAACGAGCAGATCCCCAAGGATCGCTATCGCAAAGGCGAGAACGTGAGAGCTATTGTTCACAAGGTGGAGATGGTGAACGGAAATCCGAAAATTGTGTTATCACGTACGTCACCGGTTTTGCTCGAGCGCTTGTTCGAGCAGGAAGTTCCCGAAGTTTACGATGGTCTCATCACCATCAAGAAGGCAGTAAGAGAGCCTGGTGAACGCGCGAAAGTTGCCGTTGAATCGTACGACGATCGTATCGACCCGGTGGGCGCTTGCGTAGGTATGAAAGGTTCACGTATCCACGCCATCGTTCGCGAGCTGCAGAACGAGAATATCGACGTGATCAACTTCACCGAAAATATGGAGCTCTTCATTCAACGGGCGTTGAGTCCTGCGAAGATCTCCAGCATCAAAATAGACAAAGACAATGGCCGGGCATCGGTTTACCTGAAGCCAGACCAGGTGTCACTTGCGATCGGTAAGGGAGGCTTGAACATCAAGCTTGCCAGCCGCCTCGTAGGTTATGAGATCGATGTATTCAGAGAACTGGATGAGATCCAGGAAGAAGATGTCGACCTCGACGAATTCTCAGATGAGATCGAAGCATGGGTTATCGACGAACTGAAACGTATCGGCCTGGATACTGCGAAGAGTGTATTGGCCCTCAATAAAGAGGAATTAGTGCGCAGAACCGAGCTGGAAGAAGAGACAGTAGAGTCCGTACACTCCATACTGAAGAAAGAATTTGAGTAAGAATTGACATTAAAATCACACAAATACAAAGAAAACTAGGCAAATTTGAGCATGGCAGAAGATGTTAAAGAGATAAGATTAGGGCAGGCATCGCGTAAGCTAAACGTGGGGAAAGACCACATCCTTGAGTTCCTTACAAAGAAGGGCTTCAAGGTTGAGAACAATCCCAACGCAAAGCTTACTGCCGAACAATTCGCCCTGCTCTCAAAAGAGTATGCCTCTTCTGCCTCTGAAAAAATAGAAGCGCACGGCCTCACGATCGGTAACAAGCACAACGAAAATGTTACCATCAAGAGCGAAGCAGAAACGCATCGCAAGAAGGCCGAAGAAGAAGATCGCATACTTATTAAGAACCTCGGATCGAAAGAGATCTTCAAACAAAAAGAGGAAGCGAAGCCCGAAAAAGTAGAGGTCGAAAAACCGAAGCTCGAAGGCATCAAGGTTGTTGGAAAGATCGAGCTCGAACCCGAGAAGAAGGTTGTAGAGAAACCAAAGGAGAAAGAACCTGAGGTTGTAGCTCCCCAGGTCGAAAAGAAAGTCACTCCGAAGGCTCCCGAGCCTCCCGTTGTGGTTCCTGAAAAACAACAGGAACAAGAGCTCATCAAAGCAAAAGCAACGAAGCTCCAGGGCCTCAAGGTTGTCGACAAGATCGAGCTGCCCCAGGAAAAGGAAAAGAAGAAGGAGCAACCCGTTGCTTCATCCGATATTCGTAAAGATCAGGATCGTCAGAAGCGTCCGCGCAAGCGTCTCCCACCGAACGTACAGCAAGGTGGCGGACAAGGCCAGGGCGGCAAACGTCCTCTTCCTCCGCGAGTTCAAAAACAAGAACCTACCGAAAAGGAGATCCAGGATCAGATCCGTTCTACCCTCGCAAAACTGAGCGGTGGCCAGAAGAAGTTCAGCGGCGCCAAGTATCGCAAAGAGAAACGCCAGTCGGCTTCCGAAGCTGAAGAAGAACGTTTAGCACAGGAGCAGGAAGCTTCGAAGGTGCTTAAGGTCACAGAATTCATTTCTGCTAACGACCTGGCTTCGCTGATGAACGTATCGGTGAACGAAGTGATCTCGACATGCCTTAACCTCGGTATGTTTGTATCTATCAACCAGCGTCTCGATGCAGAAGCGATCACTGTTATCGCCGACGAGTTCGGATATGATGTACAGTTTGCTTCCGCTGATGAAGAAACAGAAATAGAAGAAGAGGTAGACGCAGAAGAAGACCTCGAGCCACGCGCACCGATCGTTACCATCATGGGTCACGTCGACCATGGTAAGACTTCGTTGCTCGACTACATTCGTAATACAAAAGTTACGGCACAGGAAGCGGGTGGTATCACGCAGCACATTGGTGCTTACGATGTAACTACCAAGAGCGGTCACAAGATCGCATTCCTCGATACACCAGGTCACGAAGCGTTTACAGCGATGCGTGCACGTGGTGCGAAACTTACCGATATCGCGATCATCGTTGTCGCCGCCGACGACGATGTGATGCCTCAGACTAAAGAAGCAATCAACCACGCGCAGGCTGCCGGTGTACCGATCGTTATCGCCATCAACAAGATCGATAAGCCCGCTGCGAATCCTCAAAAAGTTCGCGAGTCTCTTTCGAAGATCAACATCCTCGTAGAAGACTGGGGTGGAAAATACCAGGTGCAGGAGATATCGGCGAAGACCGGTAAAGGTATCGACGACCTTCTCGAAAAGGTATTGCTTGAAGCGGAGCTGCTCAACCTCCGCGCCAATCCGAATAAGCCGGCCAGCGGCTCGGTGATCGAAGCTTCGCTCGACAAAGGTCGCGGCTTCGTTGCATCCGTTATGGTTGAAAGCGGCACATTGAAGATTGGCGATATCGTTGTGGCCGGCGCGAACTATGGTCGCGTGAAGGCTATGTTCGACGATACCGGAAAGCGTTTGAAAGAGGCTGGTCCCGCTACTCCGGTAGCGTTGCTTGGTCTGGATGGCGCACCACAGGCCGGTGAGAAGTTCAACGTTATGGAAAGCGACCGCGAAGCACGCGAGATCGCCAACAAGCGTTCACAGCTTGCACGCGAGCAAAGCATCCGTACGAAGAAGCACATTACACTCGACGAGATCGGTCGTCGTCTCGCTATCGGTTCGTTCAAACAATTGAACGTGATCGTTAAAGGTGACGTGGACGGTTCGGTAGAAGCGTTGTCGGATTCATTGTTAAAACTTTCTACGCAAAAAGTTGCTGTTAGCATCATTCAGAAGGCGGTCGGTCAGATCTCCGAATCGGATGTGTTGCTGGCATCTGCTTCCGATGCGATCATTGTTGGTTTCCAGGTTCGTCCTTCTGCTTCGGCACGCAGACTTGCCGAGAATGAAGAGATTGAAATTCGCTTGTACTCGATCATCTACGATGCGATCAACGATGTGAAAGCGGCGATGGAAGGTATGCTCGAGAAAGAGCTCGAAGAAGTTATTGTTGGTAACGCCGAAGTAAGAAACGTCTTCAAGATCACCAAGGTTGGTACTGTGGCAGGTTGTATGGTGATCGATGGTTACATCAAACGTCAGAATCCGATCCGTTTGATCCGCGACGGTATCGTAGTCTATGCAGGTAAGCTCACGTCGCTGAAGCGTCATAAAGATGATGCAAGCGAGGTGCGATCTGGATTCGACTGCGGTATGGGTATCGATGGATTCAACGACATCAAAGAGGGCGATGTGATCGAGAGCTACGAAATGAGAGAAGTTAAACGAAGCTTATAAGCTCACTATAAAATAAAAAACCCGGCCAAGACCGGGTTTTTTTATGCCTTAGAACATTTTAAAACTTAACTGCCGGCGCATTCTCGGCTCCTTCTGCTGCTGCGAATCCTTTCTTCACCTCAAACTCGCCATCTCCACCAAACCACGACAACGCAAGTCTTTTGAAAGTACCGCGGATATATGAGTTATATCCTTTGATACTTTCGTTGTAATTCTGACGTGCCACGTTAATCCTGTTTTCGGTTCCTTCGAGCTGTGCCTGGAGGTCTGAGAAATTTTCGGTTGAGCGGATCTGCGGATACGCTTCCATCATGAATGTGATCGTCGAATTGATCTTCTTACCTGCTGCGTCGAGCTCCTCGGGAGTCCTGGCGCTTGAAATTCCAGAACGCGCTTCTGTAACTCCCTGCAGGATCTTCTGCTCATTCTCAGCTGCACCTTTTACAGTTGCAACCAGGTTGGGAATAAGATCCGCACGACGCTGATAGGTTGTTTGAACGTTTGCCCACTCAGCGTCAGCATTTTCCTGCAGCGCTACAGCGTTGTCGCGAACGCCCGCACCCCACATGAAGAATATAAATCCGAACAATAAGATTGCCCCAACGATAACGAGGGTTGTAACTAATCCTTTACTCATATATTGATTTGAAATTTTTTAGTTGTTGGTTTTTTTGATCTGATCAAACTTGTTAGCAGTCGGTTTCTTCGGGAACGTGTTGTTACTAACATTCACGTCTGCTGTTTCCAGCCGGGGGTCGACTACTACATTGATCACTTCTTTGTCCTTCATAAAGACCTTCTTCACCTCAACTTCGTTTGTACGCCAGATCTCGGCGGGAAGGGTCTCTATTTCCTTGCTACCATCCTTATACGTCCATTCCAGTATAACGGGTGATACCAATCCACCTTTATTGACGAGGGAGACCTCATAAATATTTTTGCCTTCCAGCTTTCCGCGAACCATGGCATCGTCGATGGCATTGCGGAACTCGGAATTCCGCTCACTTTCGCGTGCATTGGCGTTATTGATAACAGTAAATTCCTGTGGTCCTCCGCTAAAATCGTTCTTTTTCTCGCCACCGCCCTGCGACAGGTCGCCCTGCTTCGGTTTTACTTTGTTTTCGGGGTCCTGCATTGTCGTTTTCACGCGATACCACTTCACTTCGTCCAGCTCGATGTCCACGTTGTCGGTTGTGTAGAACCAGCCCTTCCAGAACCAGTCGAGATCGGTTGCCGACGCGTCTTCCATGGTGCGGAAGAAGTCTGCAGGCTTAGGCTGTTTGAAAGCCCAGCGCTGAGCATATTCTTTGAAAGCGGCATCGAATAATTCCGGGCCCATGATAGTTTCGCGAAGAAGCGTGAGCGCGGCAGAAGGCTTTGTGTAACCGTTCGGTCCGAAGTTCTTGCCCTGGTTATCGGAGCTCGCCATGATAGGTCGCATCTGGGTTTTATCGCCACGCATGAAGCTTGCAATGCCTTTCGGAGAACCGCTTGTTACGTCGAAGGTTGGATAGCGAGTGCGTGTTGTTTCTCTTTCGAGGAATGTATTCAAGCCTTCGTCCATCCATGTCCATTGGCGTTCATCGGAGTTAACGATCATGGGGAAGAAGTTGTGACCAACTTCGTGAACGATCACACCGACCATTCCTTCGAGTAGACGTTGTGAGTATGTTCCGTCTTTCTTTGGACGACCATAGTTAAAACAGATCATCGGATATTCCATACCGATGCTTGCGGTGTGGATCGAGTAAGCTGTTGGATACGGATATTCGAATGTTCTCGAAGAATAGACTTCGAGAGTGTTCTTGATCGCCTTTGTCGATTCTTTTGCCCAAAGAGGATTGCCTTCTTTTGGATACAATGACTGTGCGAGCGGAGTCTTGTCGCCAATTTTTACTGCCATGGCATCCCAGATGAACTTGCGTGAAGAGACCCATGCGAAGTCGCGAACATTTTGTGCGTGGAATTCCCATGTCTTCTTTTCTTTCGATCTCTCCTTTTCTTTTTTACGAGCTTCTTCTTCGGTAACGATCCATGTTTGTTTATCGAAAGTCTTGCGCGCTGTTTCGAAGCGTTCCTGTTGTTGTTTGGTCAGAACTTCTTTCGGGTTCTGGAGCCAGCCTGTTGCGCCAACGATGTGATCGGCGGGAACTGTGATGCGTACTTTGAAATCTCCGAAGTTCAGCGTGAACTCGCCGTCGCCGAGGAATTGTTTGTTCTGCCATCCTTCGTAGTCGTCGAACACGCACATGCGCGGATACCATTGCGCGAGCGTGTAGAGATAGTTACCGTCTTCGGGGAAGAATTCGTAGCCGCCACGTTCGTTGTATTTCATACGATCGTATTCGGTATAGCTCCACTCCACGTTGAAACTGTATTTGTCGCCGGTCTTCATTGGTGTGGGCAGCTCGATACGCATCATCGTAAAGTTGATCGTGTACTCGAGGTTCTTGCCTGTTGTCGCGTCTTTGACGGACTTGATCTTATAACCACCTTCATAATCAAAGGCTTCGACAGCCCTGCCGAAGAGGCGTGTTGGAACTGAGTCTTTGATCTGATTGGTAGATGTTTTGAAACTGATGCCCTGGTTCTGCAGGATGTTTTGATCGAGCTGTAACCAAAGGTATGTCAGTACTTCGGGCGAGTTGTTGTGATAAGTGATCGTCTCTGAGCCTGTAACAAGTTGCGTGTCGTCGTTGAGCTCAACGTTGATAACATAGTCGGCCCGGTTCTGCCAGTAGTCTGCACCTGGCGCACCTGATGAGCTTCGATAGCTGTTAGGTGTTGGAAGTGTTTCGCCAAGCTGCTCAAATTTTCCCTTCCAGCCCTTCTGCGGTTCTGGTGTAGGAGCTTGCGCGAACGACGTTACCGATAAAGCCGCTAAAACAACAACTAATAGATTCCTCATAACTTACTTCGTTCCGGATTTCTTCTTCAACTCATCAAACTTGTTCACCTGCTGAACGCGGGGGAACACGTTATCGTTCGCATTTACGTCTGCAGTCTCCTGCTTCGGATCGATCACAACGTTCACTACCTCTTTATCTTTCGCGAATACTTTCGTCACTTTAGTTTCGTTCAAACGCCAGATCTCTGCCGGGAGTCTTTCGATCTCTTTAGTCCCGTCTTTGTACGTCCATTCAATGATAACCGGCATCAGCAATCCACCTTTGTTAGTGAGTGTGATCTCGTAGAAGTTCTTGTTCTGAAGTTTTCCGATCACGGCTTTGTCATTCACTTTATTTTGGAATTCGTCATAAAGCCTGTCGTCTGTCGGGATCACTGAAAAATACTCGGGGCCGTTGTTGAAGTTCTCGTTGTTCTTGCCATCGGCAGAGCCGGTACCGAGGTCGCCCTTCTTCACGTTCTTGTTCTTCTGTTCAATATTCGTCTGTTCGTTGCGCAACTTGAACCACCTGACGTTATCGAGTGTCATG
Organism: uncultured Ohtaekwangia sp.; assembly: GCA_964490505.1. Lineage (GTDB taxonomy): Bacteria > Bacteroidota > Bacteroidia > Cytophagales > Cyclobacteriaceae > ELB16-189. The sequence goes on from CAZBCP010000015.1 coordinate 11,299, forward strand.
TCGACATTCTCGGTGCCATAGAACCAGCCTCTCCAATACCAGTCGAGATCGATAGCTGATGCATCTTCAAGTGTCCTGAAGAAATCGGCCGGCTTCGGATGCTTGAATGCCCAGCGTTGAGCGTATTCCTTGAATGCTTTGTCGAATGTTTCGGGACCCATGATGGTCTCGCGGAGGATGTTCAATGCTGTAGCAGCTTTGCCGTATTGCTCTTCTCCGATACGAACAACGTTCTCGCCACTTGTCATCAATGGGCGCATGGTCGATTGCTCACTCTTCATATAAGGAACAATTCCCTTAGCGTCGCCGCGGCCCGGAGGCTTCTCGGGATATCTTTCGCGTTCGGTGAGATACTGAACAAAGCTGTCGATACCTTCATCCATCCATGTCGACTGACGTTCGTCGTTGTTGATGATCATCGGGAAGAAGTTGTGCCCAACTTCATGGATAACAACGCCGATCATTCCCCACTTCTTGCGGTCGGTATATGTACCGTCTTTCTCCGGGCGACCGAAGTTGAAACAGATCATAGGATATTCCATACCGATGCTGGCGGTGTGAACTGATGTTGCTTGCGGATATGGATAGTCAATAGTATGGTTCGAGTAAACTTCAAGCGTGTTCTTCACGGCGATCGTAGATTCTTTTTCCCAAAGAGGATTGCCTTCTTTAGGATAATAAGACATAGCGAGCGGTTGTGTAGTGGCCAACTTCACTGCCATCGCATCCCAGATGAACTTGCGTGAAGAACAGAATGCGAAGTCACGCACGTTTGTCGCGGCGAACTCCCATGTCTTCTTTTCTTTGGATCTTGTTTTTTCGAGGGCGGTAGCTTCTGCCTGGGTGCGAATGATCACGGGCTTGTCGAATGTTTTCTTTGCAAGCTCAAATCTTTCTAGCTCGGTCTTCGACAAAACCTGTTCGGGATTCTGGATCATACCGGTTGCGCCAACCATGTGATCAGCGGGAACGGTGATCGCCACTTTATAATCTCCGAAAGCGAGCGTGAACTCCGAACGTCCGAGGAACTGTTTGTTCTGCCAGCCAACAACATCGTCGTAAACACACATGCGCGGAAAGAACTGTGCTACTGTGTAGATGTAGTTTTTGTCTTCAGGAAAATATTCCATACCGCTACGACCGCCAAGCATGTTGCGATCGACGATGTTGAACGACCAATCGATGCTGAACGAAACTTTCTCGCCATGTTTCAGCGGCGTGGGAAGATCGACGCGCATCATTGTCGCGTTGATCGTATACGGGAGTGCTTTGCCCGATGCATCGCGTACGGATTTGATCTTATGGCCACCGTCGAAATCGATGAGACCGAGCTGGCCTGCGATCGCCTTCGTCGTAACCGAGTCTTTTACAGAACTGGGTGCTGTTTTGGGCGTGTTGCTGTCCTTAGCGAAAAGATTTTGATCGAGTTGGAGCCACAGGTACTTCAATACATCCGGGGAGTTATTGAAGTAGGTGATGGTTTCGGTACCAGTGATGCTCTGGTTCTCGTCGTTGAGTTCGATCTTGATATCGTAGTCGGCCTTCTGTTGCCAGTATTTTGGTCCTGGCGCCCCAGAGCCGGTGCGATATTCATTTGGAGTGGGGAGCATCTGGTCGAGTTGCTCGAACTTCCCCTTCCATTGTTGTTGTTCCTGTGCGAAAGCCTTGCCGGATGGGAGGCAGGCGCCGATTGTAAGTGCCAGGAGCAGCGTTAAAAGCGACTTCATATTAAAAAGGTTATTTAGGTCAGTAAATCCGATTCTTTAATCAGTATCAGGGCTATGCCGGCGACGGCCGACGAAATTATCATTTTCCAATCACGTCGTGAAACGTCCGCAAGATCAACAATAATAAATGTGAGGCCCATAAATATTCCAACGATAATTATCTGGCCCAACTCAAGTCCGATGTTAAAGGCAAACAGCAGGGAAACAATGTTCTCGCTACTGCCCAAAAGCTCACGCAAAAGGGTTGAGAAGCCCAGTCCGTGGATCAGTCCAAAGCCTCCGGCAAAAAGGTAATTAATGTGTATGCTGCTTTTTGCGACGCTGCTTTCGCTTCTGAACAGATTTGATATCGCTGTAATGAAAATCGTACACGGGATAAGAAATTCTATGACCTCGCTGCTATAGTGCACTACGTTGAAAGTAGCCAGCGCTAACGTTATAGAATGGCCTACAGTGAATGCGGTAACAAGGATCAGCACTTTTTTCCAGTCGCGGACGGCATATACGGCACAAAGGGCGATAACAAAAAGGATGTGATCGTACCCGTTGCGAAGGTCCAGGATGTGGTCCTTGCCGATTAACAAGTATTGCGAAAACTGGTCCATGAACTGCTACAAAAACAAAGGGGCAAGTATAAGGTAAAATACTCTTAATTTTGAGGTCTTATGGTCGCGCTACTCCTCGGATTTTGGTTGTCTTTTCATCCTATCCATCTATCCATTACTGAAATCGAGCACAACGAGAAATCGAAGGCCCTCCAGATGACCATGCGGATCTTCATCGACGACCTCGAAACATCCGTCAGGAACCAAATTGGTGACGAAGAACTGGATCTCCTGGAACCGGGTAAAGGTCGGACGACCGATGACCTGGTAAAAGCATATCTGGCGGATAGGCTTAAAGTAAAAGTCGACAAGAAGCTGACGAAGCCAAATTACCTCGGCCACGAGATCGAAGGACCAGCGATGATCTGCTACATCGAGATCGAAAACATCAAAAAGTTTACGTCCATAGAAGTCACGAATAAAGTGATCCTCGAAACACACGACGACCAGTCGAATCTTGTGAATGTTAACTGGAAAGGAAAGGTGAAGACGCTTCGGTTAACGAATGATGAGCCGACAGGTGCCGTTACATTCTCTGCCAAGTAAACCATAAACCTCAATTATAAAATGCGTAAGAAAATCGTTGCCGGTAACTGGAAGATGAACAAGACACTGGCAGAAGCATCGTCACTTGTCAATGAATTGATTTCGCTTACAAATAGCGAAGTGAAAAATAATGCAGTGGTCGTTCTTTGTACCCCCTTTCCCTATTTATTAAAAATAAAAGAACAACTGGGATCTTCGAAGATAGCAGTAGGTGCACAGAACTGCTCCGAACATGAGTCGGGTGCATATACCGGTGAAACTTCCGCAGCAATGCTTAAGTCGATGGACATCCCCTACGTGATCATCGGCCACAGCGAACGTCGTCAGTACTTTGGTGAGAACGGTGCTTTGCTTGCGAAGAAAGTAGATCGTGCGTTGGCTAATGGACTTACACCCATCTTCTGTAATGGAGAACCTCTTGAGATCCGCGAGAAGGGAACACATGAAGCGCTCGTGAAACAACAGACCGAAGAGGCATTGTTTCATTTGTCGGCTGCTGATATTCAAAAAGTGGTGATAGCATACGAGCCGGTATGGGCTATCGGTACGGGAAAGACTGCCACATCGCAGCAGGCGCAGGACATGCACGCAGTTATTCGCGGGCACATTGCTGCGAAATATGGTAAAGATGTTGCTGAGAATATCTCAATTCTTTATGGTGGAAGCGTGAAACCCGACAATGCAAAAGAACTCTTTGCATGCAAAGATGTTGATGGTGGATTAGTTGGTGGCGCATCGTTGAAGGCAAGAGACTTCGTTGATATCATTAAAGGTGTCCAGTAGTAACTTTTACACACGCTTACAGGTTATTTGTGATCCTTCGTATTCGGAGATCCTGATGGCGGAGATTGCCGAAGCAGGCTTCGATACATTCATGGAGACCGATACCGGCTTTGAAGCTTACGCAGAAGAAGACAAGGCCGATCGCAAGATGGTGGAGTCCATTCAACATAAGTACAGCAACGTAAAACCGTTGCTGTTGCTTTTCGAGAAAGTTGAGAAGCAAAATTGGAATGAGGAGTGGGAGAAGAATGTAGACCCGATCATTGTAGACGAGACCGTTCTCGTACGGGCTGCGTTCCATCAGCTCAATAGAACATTCCCTATCGAGATCATTATAACTCCGAAGATGTCGTTCGGTACCGGACATCACCAGACCACGCATTTGATGCTGAGCAATCAATTGAAAGTCGATCACAAAGGAAAGCTTGTGATGGATGCGGGTTGTGGTACTGCGATCTTATCGATCATGGCGGCGAAGGTGGGAGCGAAGCACGTAGAGGCTTTCGACATCGACGAGTGGAGTGTTGTTAATGGTAAAGAGAATGCCGACGTGAATCGTGCGCCGAATATTCGCATCCAACAGGGATCGATCAGTGATCTCAAGTTTTCGGAGAACTTCGATATCGTTCTCGCGAACATCAATAAGAATGTGTTGATCGCTGAGATGGAACAGTATGCATGGCATCTTGTTCCAGGTGGTTTGTTGTTGATCAGCGGTTTTTATACGAAAGATATTCCAGACTTACTGGTAACTGCCGGAACGGTAGGCTTTACGGAAGTGTCGCGAAGTGAGATGGAGACGTGGGCCGCGGTGTTGTTGCGTAAGACGTAAATGTTTTTTTGCCTCAACTATAAAATCATCAGGAAAACCGTACACGTGATTTTTTGCGAACACTCTATATGGGGTTGATCTTTGTGACATTAAAATCAATCACCCTATGACGTTAACAGAACAAGACATCAATGCGATCAAGAGCGCATTCGAACCGCAGTTTGAAAAAATTAGTCGACAGGTCCTCGACGTCAATCAACGAGTAGATAACTTGACGAACAAATTCGAGCAATTCGAGCACACCTGTAACAAGCGTTTCATTGCAATTGAGCTTCGACTCGACACCATCGAACATCGCCTCGATTACCACGGATACCTGCGCCCTCCTATGAAGAAATCTCCCTAGCAAGCACTTCCCTCCCCTGTTTTTCGTTCTTTCCCTGCCCCAAACCGCATATTGGGGTTTTACCCGGAATTTGACGAATTTGTGAGGTTTTGCCACGTGAACAGGGCTCCAGCATATATTATCCTCTTTTTCTTAAGCGTGTCCGCCGCAATCGCCCAAAAAGGCAGCAGCGACGCGGTAAAGCTCCCTTTCCAGGATAGCGTTCGCGTAGCCCTCGAAAGCACCCGAAACACCGACGCCGAAGCCATCGGCCTCGCCCTCTCCAACGTCTGGAACGGCATCGGCTCCGACCTCCAGATAGTCGTCATGAAGCAGTCAAAGCTCATGAAAAAGAAAGGCTATCGCCTACGCCCCCACGTCCAAAGCTACTTCGGCGCGCTGGTCGATGCCGTAAACATCGAAAAGATCGATAACCAAACACTCGCCTCATATCTTAAAGTCGCCGGAAAGGTTATCGAGAACGAAGACGCAAAAAAAGGCTCGGTGTTCTTTAGCAACAGCCGCGAATTCTTTCGACATCATGCACTCCACTACGACAAAGGTGTCAAGCTCTATGCCCGCGACGACTCATATCACTTCGACTACATCGCGATTGAAATTCCTGTCCAGGCCCCGGAAGACACAACACAGACCGATCCGCTTACCGACCTCAGTCAGAACGACCCGGCAAATACAACGTGGACCGAAGATCCTGTCGACACAACCACTGCACCACCGGCGGCTTACTGGCAACAACCGATCTATATTCCCGAACCGATCGGTGCCGTGATCCGATTCGATAAAGTAACACTCAACTTCGCAACACCGTACGACTCCGCGTTCCTCCGCGATACAAAAGGAACATTCCAGATGGCCGATGACCTCTTCTTTGGTGAAGGCGGCCGCTTCGATTGGAGCACGGTCTCTCTGAACCCTGATTCAGTATATGTCGATCTAAAAAAATTCTATTTCACAACGAGTCGACCGCGAATGAAAGCGGAACAAGTGAAACTCATTTACAAGGGACGTGTCGATGGACAGATCGATGGCGTGTTCGAGTTCAGTTCCGTACGCCATCGTGATTCGATAAGCGCATCGTACCCGCGATTTGTTTCATACGAAAGCAATATTCGAATGCTCGGCCTCGGCGACGAAAACCTTAAGTATACAGGCGGCTTTGCACTGAACGGAAGAAGGATCTATAGCGCTGCACTGAACGGCGGCGCAGCGCGCGTGGAAGTTTCAACCGCGACCAGCAAGAAGTTCGAAGCTCAATCAACGCTGTTCGAGTTCCGCGATTCCACGATCATATCTCGCAACGCTGCTATCGAGATCTACCAGGGCAACGACTCCATCTTCCATCCAGGCGTACAGTTTTCATACAACTACGCAAAGCAACTCCTCACCATGCAGAGAAGTCGTGGCGTCCTCAAAGACACTCCATTCACGTCATCCTATTTCAAAGTAGACTTCACAGGCGACGTTATGCGATGGGCACTCAAAGGCGATAGCCTTGGTCGTGATAGCCTTAACATTTTTACATCAGCTGGTTTAAGCCAGGCGCCAATGGTGCTCGAGTCCCAGGACTTTTTCGATCCGAACGATTTCAAACAACTGAAAGGCGTTGGTTTTACTTTCCATCCATTGGTGATCGTTGCGAACTACGTAAATCAAAATGGAGTTCGCGAGTTCAATGCTGCCGATCTCATGAGGCCCACAGGAAAATCATTCAACGAGATCCACGGTGCAATGACGTTCCTTTCACAAAAAGGAATGATCGACTACGATCTGCATACAGGCCAAATACGGGTGAAGGAGAAGGTGCTGCATATCAACGACGCGCGTAAGAACGAATCCGACTACGACAACATGAAGATCCATTCCATCGTGGATGGTCCAGCCAATGCAACGATCAATTTCCCGAAAGGATACATGACCGTTCGTGGTGTTGAAGAATTCAAGATCAGCGATTCATTAAATGTTATCATCAAACCCGATAGCAGTGTCATCACATTGCTGCAGAATCGTGATATCAAATTCAACGGTAAGATCACTGCTGGTAACTTCGAGATCAACGGTAAAGACTTCATGCTGAAATATGACAGCTTCTTTATCAACCTCAATCACATCGACTCTATTCGTTTTTATGTCACCGAACTCAACGCTAAGGGTCAGCCTGTCAGACGTCGCGTGAATAATGCCATGGTTGGCGCCGATTCGACAGCGCAAGCCGCCGGTGGCCTCGATGCCGGCAAGGACAAAACACAGGGAACTCTATTCATCAACCGCCCCGATAACAAGTCGGGTCGCAAGCGGGTGCCGAACTATCCCCGACTCGATGCGAGCGCCGGTGGTGTTATTTACTTCGACAGGCGTGAAGTACTCGATGGCGCTTACGACAGGTCGGTATTCTTCGTGGTGCCGCCCTTTAAGCTCGACAGCTTGAGCGACGCAGATCCGGCAGCAATCAACTTCGAAGGTACATTCGTGTCGAGCGGGATGTTCCCCAGCTTCAAAGAGAACCTCCATACGATGGCCGATAAATCACTCGGGTTCCAGCACGCCGTCCCACAGGCCGGCTACCAGTTGTATAACACCGATGGCAAACTGTATGGAGCAATGGGTCTCGACAACGCGGGTATACGAGCCACGGGCAAGATCGAATACCTGGCAGCTACCGTAGAATCGCAGGATTTTGTGTTCTATCCCGATTCGGTTGTCGGTCGCGGGAACGTTGGTGAGTTGAAAGAAAAACAGTTTGGAGCCGCTTGGTATCCGCAGATCACATTGCCTGAATTCAGACTGAAGTGGCTGCCGAAGCAGGATCGGTTTGGACTTAAGAACCTGAGAGATCCATTCAGTCTCTACAACAACACGGCCCAGCTCGAAGGAGAATTAATTGTTTCGAAAGTAGGAACCCTGGGAAGCGGAAAAGTCATTACGCGCGGATCCGAGCTCACTTCAAAAGAGATGTCGTTCTCCGCAAAAGACTTCGGTGCGCGACATGCCTTGTTCCAGGTAAAGACAACCAATCCCGATAAACCTGCGCTCTCCGGTAAAGACGTTCGCCTGAAATTCAATCTCGAACAAAACTTCGCCGATATCAGTCCGGAGATCGAAGGTGAAGCAGCGTTCGATTTCCCCTATGCACAGTTCAAGACTTCCATTACCGATGCCCATTGGGATCTGAATACACAAAAGGTAACGATGACTAAAGATGCGGACGTTCCCCTCGACGAATCGTACTTCTATACAACCCGTAAAGACCTCGACTCGCTGGTATTCAATGCGGAGAAGGCCGAGTACGATATCAAGACACAGCAACTGAAGGTGAGTGGTATCCCTTACATCGTTGTTGCCGACGCGAAGATCACACCGGATCACAACGAGGTGCTTATCCTCGAGAACGCCAAGATCGGTCAACTCAAGAACACAACTATTATTCTCGATACACTTAATGGCTATCACCATCTTACCGATGGCGTTGTTGATATCATTTCGAGAAAGGAGTTCTCCGGTTATGCAACGTATCAGTACATCAATGCGCTTAACGATACGTTCAAGATCAAGATGACTGACTTTCATCTCGAAGCCATCGGTGAACAAACGAAGTCTCGTTTTGGCTTAGGCCATAAAGCGAATCATAATGAATCGGCAGCGACCCAGCAAACAGTTGGTAATGGGGCCGTGGTTGAAAAAGATAATCTACTTATCGCACCCAGGATCTTTTACAAAGGAGATATGACCATGTATGCTACGAAGCCTGCGCTTCAGCTTCGTGGATTCGTTAAACTAGATTTGAAAAAGATCAAAAACTATAACACCTGGATCCATCACGAACAGAGCGGTGACGAAAAAGACATCTACCTCGACTTCGATAATGCGACCACCGAAGCCGGCAACAAAGTAGAAGCAGGTCTCCACTTCGCCGACGACAATAGTCTCTACATCACTTTCGTGTTCGACAAGAGAAACCCCGACGACGAAGACTTCTTCGTTCCGAGCGGCTCTTTGTATTTCGATAGCACCGAGTTCAAGATCGAAGATCGCCAGAAGGCGGCTGGCGAGAAGTTGTCGGGAAAAGTATTTGCTTACAACGAAGACAAATCTGAAGTGCGCTTCGAAGGACCTGTGAATTTCTTTAAGGGCGGCATGAAAGATTTCAAGATCACGGCAACCGCGCTTGGTTCGGGAAATCTTGAAACAAATGACATCAAGATGAATTCGTTCATCATGGCGGAAATGAATATTCCTTCTACCGCTTACGAGCTCATGGCAAAGAACGTGATGGAAGTGATCAAGAATGAAGGTGTTCAGGAAGAGGCACTCGGCGATCAAACCGAATTGTTATATAAGATTGCAGATATCGTTGGTGAAAGGGCCGCGAAAGATTACGAAGCAAGATCAGTGCAGGCTTACGTTCCCCTGGCAACAGTTCCCGGCTTAGCGAAGCCACTTGTGTTCTCGAGCGTTAACCTCAAGTGGTCGCAGAAATACAAGGCCTTTTATAGTGTGGGAAATCTCGGGCTAAGCAATATCGGCAAGAACGACATCAATGGAGCGTTCGATGGTTTCATGGAGCTCCGTAAAAATGAAGATGGAACACAGGTGTTCCACGTATTCTTCAAGGTTAGTCCCGACGCATGGTACTACTTCGGATTTGAGGACAACCGCCTGATGGTCCAGGGAAGTGATCAGGCATTCAACGATCTCATTGGTAAGAAGACCAACGCTTCGAAAGCGAAAGTAGGCGAGCTCGTGTTTATTCCCGGTTCCGACCAGGAGACCCTCGCATTTATTCAGCGATTCAGAAAAGACTATTTGGGATTGGAATCCGACTATGAATTATCGGGAGCCACCGCGAAGAAGAAGGATAAGAAGAAGGACGATGATGACGATGGCTTCTAAGAAAAAGCCCCGCTTTGCGGGGCTTTTTAATGCTTAGAGCTTGCCTGAAAGTTCTTTGCTTGCTTTAAACTTGGCAACCTTCTTGGCTTTGATCTTGATTTCTTCGCCAGTGAAAGGGTTGCGTCCTTTGCGTGCTGCTCTCTTTGAAACTGAGAACGTTCCGAAGCCAACAAGCGTCAGCTTGTCGCCAGACTTCAATGTCTTTGTAACTCCTTCAAGGAAAGATTCAAGTGCCACGCCGGCAGTTGCCTTCGTTACACCAGCGTCTTCAGCGATCTTGCTGATAAGTTCAGCCTTTGTCATAGCTTATTAGTTAAAGTGTTTAGTGTGTCTTATTGGGGCGCAAATATAGAACCTTTTTGGTACCATCAAATGATTAGGGCCAATCTCTGCAAACTATTGCTGGACGCCACTTGTCACAATATTGCGATAGTCGAGTTTGGTCGCATTATATTTAAGGAAAACCTACCTATCTATGAGAAAGATTTTAATCCTCTCACTCTTCATCACGACCTCTCTCTTCGGTCAAAACGAATATTTCTTTCCCCCCAATACAACTTTCGATCCAGCGATCCCCAGGCCTGAACAATTCCTCGGATATAAGATCGGCGACTGGCATACCCGCCACGATCGCATCGTAGAATATTTCAAAGAGCTCGCCCGGGTGTCGCCGAAGGCACACTTCCAGGTGATCGGCTACACACACGAACAACGTCCCCAGGTTGTCCTTACTGTAACAAGTCCCGAAAACTATGGTCGTCTTGAAGAGATCCGCAAGGAGCACCTCCGACTTGCTCAACCCGGTCAACAAGTGTCGACCTCCGCGATGCCCGTGATCGTTACACACGGCTACAATGTTCACGGAAATGAGCCTTCCAGCAGCGAAGCAGCAATGTTGACAGCCTATTACCTGGTTGCCGCACAAGGCGATGAGGCCAACAACACACTTCGCAACGCCGTTATTCATATCGATCCCAACTACAATCCCGATGGGCGTGATCGCCATACGAACTGGGCTAACATGCACAAGGGCTTTCCTCCCGTTGCCGATCCTATGGATCGTGAACATAACGAGGTTTGGCCCGGCGGTCGCACCAACCACTACTGGTTCGACCTCAATCGCGACTGGCTTCCGCTAGCGCATCCGGAGAGCCGCAATCGCGTGGCGTTCTTTCATCAGTGGCTCCCGAACGTGTGCACCGATTACCACGAGATGGGAACGAACAGCACCAACTTTTTTGAACCGACAAAACCTTATGGCTCCGAAAATCCAGTGGTGCCACGGGCCAACTACGATAATCTCAACACCATCTTCGCTAAATATTTCTCGAAGTCACTCGATGACATTGGCTCACTCTATTTTTCAAAGGAAGAATTCGACAACTCCTACCCGGGCTACGGCTCTACATATCCCGATATTCATGGCGGACTTGGGCTCGTGTTCGAGCAAGCCAGCTCACGCGGTCATATTCAGCAGAGCTCGACTAAAATTGTAACATTCGCTTTCACTATCAGGAATCATTTAAGAACAAGTCTCGCAACTATCCGCGCGGCTGTCGACAACCGGGAGCTGTTGCTGAAACATCAGCAGGATTTCTTCAAGACGGCGTTGGATGAAGCGAAGAAGTCGCCAATTAAAGGTTATGTATTCGGCGACACGAAAGATGCTGGAAGAACGAGAGCATTCACAGAACTGTTGCTTCGCCACCAGATTGAAGTATATAAATATGGCCAGGGTCGCTTCGTCGTTCCTACCGATCAGACCCAGTATCGAATGGTGCGCAGTGTTTTCGAAAAAGTAACTCAATTCCACGATAGTGTGTTCTATGATGCTTCGACATGGACAATGGCGTTGGCTTACAACATGCCTCATGAAACTGTTGCTGCAGCCCCTTCGAAAGGAGAGCGTGTTACGATGAATGACCTTTTGGTAAAACCATCTGCACCCGCGAAAGCAACCTATGCATATATCATGGACTGGAATGAATACTATGCTCCAAAAGCATTGTGGCACCTGCTAAGCAACAAAGTGTTTGTGAAGACTGCATTCAAGTCGTTTGCTGCAACGATCAATGGTTCGAAGAGAAGTTTCGGATATGGAACGTTGGTGATCCCTGTAACCGATCAGAATGTTTCGGCTGACGACCTTCACAAGTTCGTTGGCGAAGCCGTTCAGTTGTCGGGTGTTGAAGCTTTTACGGTTTCGACTGGCTTCAGCCTGGAAGGTGTCGATCTGGGTAGTGGTAACATAAGGACTGTAGCAGCTCCCAAAGTTGCAATGCTCATCGGCGATGGAGTTGCTGCGAACGAAGCGGGGTTCACCTGGTTCTTAACCGATTCGAAGCTTGGTATGCCGATCACGAAGGTGAACACCAATCAATTCACACAACTGAAGCTCCAGGATTACACTACGCTCATTATGGTATCTGGAAACTATACTCCTCTCGGTGACGCCGGCATCCAGAAGATCAAGACATGGATGCAGCAAGGTGGCACTTTGATACTCATTCGCAATGCCGTGAGCTGGGCCGTGCAAGCTAAGCTGATCGATGAGACGATGAAGAAAGAAGATGAGAAAAAGGATACTCAGCGTATTGACTTCGTTACAGCGCGCGACTTTCAGGGTTCACGCACGATCGGTGGTTCGATCTATATGACGGATCTCGATATCACTCACCCTCTCGGCTTCGGTTACACTTCGAGAAGTCTTCCGGTATGGCGAAATCACACTAACTTCCTCGAGCCATCGAAGAATCCATTCAGCACTGTTGCGAAGATGACTGCCAATCCACGATTGAGCGGATATGTTCACGCTTCGAATCTCGAGAAGATCAAGAACTCACCGTCGTTGATGGTAAGTGCTGTTGGGCAGGGAAGAGCGATACTCTTTATCGACGATCCGAACTTCAGGGGCTATTGGTATGGAACAAACAAGTTGTTCCTCAACGCGCTTTTCTTCGGAAGTCAGATCGGTTCGCCCGCATTCGATGAGGCTTCGGAAGTTTCGGAAGACAAGTGAGCAAGCAACTTGTCGCGAAGCTTTTGATATCTGTTCCCGTTCCACCACATCACTGGCGTGTAGAGGAAATAAGAAAATCCTGCTGTAATGCCGGCCAATGTGGGATTGCTCATGAAGATCAAAGCAAAGGATACAGACACCAACGGGATCACTGCCATTAGAAAGTTTGTTCGGATACTTGCCTTCGTGTCGAAGATCTCGATTTCGTTGAGATCAAGTAGTTTGGCGCTAGACAGAGCTACCCGATACATGAACATTATCACAAAGAAAACAGCAGATGCTCCCAGTCCATAAATAATCATAAGCTCGCCGATGTCAGAGCCATTAAAAGTCCCCATAATATCCGCCCTCAACTCATCGGCTCCGAATACGAGGCTGACCGGGATCAAAAACAACCGGGCAAGAAATTTTAACGGATAAACATAGAACAGTACTATTATAATAAAGAGTGAGTTCCATACGATCACTTTTGGTGTTCGAAGTCCGTACCGGAAATAGAACAGGAAGTGTTCATACCAAATGAGAACAATGAACACAATACAGATCGCGAACGGTATTAATTCCCAAACGAATCTTTGTATCTGCTGAAAGTTGGTCGGTGGCGATGTTGAGATAAGCAGCAGCGTGATGGCAAGTGCAAAGCAAGCATCGCTAAAGTTCTCGAGTCGTCCCGGTTCCTTGCCTCTGAAACGAAACTCTTTGTTTTTTGATTGAGCGATCTCCGCAAACATGTGGTGAGTAAATTGGGGTCGAGGCGCTGCGCCAGTTCGACGGGGATCCCAGCGTTCGCTGGGATTAACTTACAACTTTTGTCCGCTGTTATCAAGCGGCTCAGCGGACTCAAACGACTCGTCTTCGTATCTTACCTGGAACGGTGAGTTCACCTGGTGAATAACGATTGCTTTCCGCGAAAGCGCGATCGCCAATGCTAACGCAACGATGGTACCTATCCAGATACCGGGCATCCACGATGCGAACAAACAATAATCATAAAACCCGTGGAACAATGTTGCCACGCCCAGCGCCGATAAACCGTGATAGCCTTTCTTGTGATCGAACTTCGCCTTGCCCAGGTAAAATCCCATGAGTACAGCAAAACATGCGTGAGCTGGAACGGCGGTGAACATTCTCATGATGCCTACACTAAATCCATCGTTCAAAACATAAAGTATGTTCTCGAATGTTGCGAAGCCCATGCCCACCATTACCGAATACACTATTCCGTCGAATGGTTCGTTGAAGTTTACGTTGTTGTAGAGGATTCCACGGACGAACAGGAACTTGCTGGCTTCCTCGACCAACGCTACGATCAAAAATGCATGAATTGCCTGTGCCGTAAGACTTTTCTCATCGATGGTGATCACGAGATTGATCAGCTTCGTGACACAGTAGGTGATGCCGATACTCAGGACTCCGTAAAAATATGCCCTTAATAATAGGCCTATCGGCTCCCGCTCATGCTTGTCGTTCAAATAAATATAGAGCCCTATCGCCACACACGGTGCGGTCGCTATGCCAAGGAGGATAAGGGCTTCCATCGTGCGAAGTTATACATTAAATTAGTGCTATGAAGAAACTCGTTTTAAGTATTGTCGTTGGCGTGGCTTTATCGCTCGAAGTTTCGGCCCAGGTCGTGGGAAAAACATTTCCTGCCATGGAGGCGGAAACTGTTGAAGACAAAAAAGTGAGTCTGCCGGGTGACGTGAAGGGGAAATATACCTTGCTCGGACTCGCGTATTCGAAGAAATCCGAAGATGAGCTCAACAGCTGGTTTTCTCCAGTGTTCTCAAAATTCATCCAAAAAACCAACGGTGGACTCATGGCCGGAATGGGATACGATGTAAACGTATACTTCGTCCCAATGTTCACCGGTGTTAACGCTGCGGCCACCGGCACCGCGAAAAAGAAAGCCATCAAAAACGTAGACCCGCAACTGCTGCCCTATATACTTTTTTATAAAGGCGACCTCAAGCCGTATAAAGAAGCGCTCGACTTCGAAAAGAAAGATATCCCCTACTTTTTTGTGCTGGATGGAAACGGAACTATCGTCTATGCAACATCCGGCAAGTACACCGAGGAAAAACTGGACGAGATAGAAGAAAAGATCGAATAGTTTCTAGTTTCTAGTTCGAAGCAAAACCAGAGACTAGCAACTAGAAACTAGTCAGCTTCGGTTTCCCACGGTCAAAACCAAATCGCGCACCGCGAACTTCTTTAGTAACGGGAGACCTTAAAGTTTCACAAAAATACCACTCTGCTTTCGCCTTATCATTATACAACGTAAGCAGCAAATAACCGTGATCGCGATCGTTCACATACTTAATATGTGGATTGTCCCGGAGCAATGTCGTCTCCATCTTCTTCACTTCTTCAACAGGTTTGTATTCGTCATCATTTGCCGACGACACACTTGTGGTCCCGAGCTCTATCGCAAATGGTTTGTAATTCTTAGTTACATCTGTCGCTGCTTCTACTGCCCACGAAGCATGCGTGTCGCCCGTGAGAAAGATCAGATCCTTAACATTGTTGCTAACGATAAAATCCTTGATCTTTTTCTTTTCCGTTGGATAACCATCCCATGAATCGAGATTTCGTGGACGGTTAGGATATACTTTGCTCAGGTATACATCCGACAACATCACCTGGTTGCCGATAACCTTCCAGTTCGCTTTAGAGTCTGCAAGACCTTTCTCGAACCACTCCAGTTGTTCAGCGCCAAGCATCGTGCGGTCATCATTATAGTGAGGATCGGTGAGGCTATCGACCGGCTTCGTACGGCCTTCCAGTCTTTCGTCGAGCATCAACACGTCGGCCATTGGTCCGTAAGAGAACGAACGATACAACTTAGTGTTCTCGCGGATCGGGATCCATTCATAGTATGCTTGCTTCGCTGCGTTCTTTCTTCTTTGATAATCTCCTTCTTTATCTGCCTGGTGATTTTGTGCACCTGTTTTATAAGAATCGTTCGCCACTTCGTGGTCGTCCCATATTGCTATCAGTGGATGTTGCTGACTCATGAGTCGCAACCCTTTATCGGTTCGATAGGATGAATGTCTTGTACGATAGTCGCTCAATGAGATGATCTCATGGGGAGGAAGGTTCTTGCGAATGGTTGTGTCTCCATACTTACCGCGACCATATTCATAAATGTAATCTCCTAAATGCAGCACTGCATCGATGTCTTTACGGTCTGCAATTTTTTCGTAAGGATTAAAGTATCCCCACTCCCAGTTAGCACAGCTCACGACAGCAAACTTCAGGCTATCAATAGAAGTAATTGGTGTGGTCTTCGTGCGACCGATCGGTGACGTAGCGCCGAGAGCTTTGAAACGGTAATAGTAAACCGAACCTGGTCTTAAGTCAGCAACGTCGACCTTAACTGTATAATCTCGTGTGGGAGTTGTACTTAGTGTGTCTGATTTATAGATGGATGAAAAATCCTGCGACTCTGAGATCTCCCACTCGACGGGAATGCTTGCGAGAGAATCCTCGGGCGTAACGCGCGTCCAGATGATCACGCGGTCGGCCAACGGATCGCCGCTGGCAACGCCATGGTAAAAGGGCTTGAGTGCAGGATCGAACAAAGCGGCAACCGGATCGACAAACTTTGATACGGGCTTCTCGGGTTTTTGACACGCCGCGACACCCAGCACCAATATGAGCAGACATAGATTTTTCATAGCGCTAACTTGGTTGAATTCCATTATCCTACTGTGACGCAATGTTAAAATAATTCTTCAAACGGTGCCCTTCGTCTTCACCTTTTGGGCTAATTTGGGAAGCACCAAACTAAAAAGCCTATTATGAGCACCTCTACTGGCTATACCGTCGGAGTGCGAGCACAGCTCTCGTTCATGATGCTCCTGGAATATTTTATCTGGGGATCGTGGTACGTGACCATGGGTACATACATGGGTAAGTTCCTCAACTCCAGCGGCACACAGGTGGGCGCAGCTTACGGCGCGCTTGCGATAGCTACGATCATCTCGCCATTCTTTGTTGGCTTCATCGCCGATAAATACTTCTCTGCACAAAGGATCATGGGAGTTTTGCACGTCATCGGGGCAGTATTGCTTTTCCTTGCCACAAAGATCACAGACAATACAACGTTTTATTGGCTGGTCCTTATTTATAGTGCGCTTTACATGCCCACTATTGCACTTTCTAATAACATCGCGTTCAGTCAAATGACAGACCCGGGAAGTCAGTTCCCGTGGATCAGGGTTTTTGGAACTGCCGGTTGGATACTTGCTGGTTTGCTGATCAGTGGACTAGGCATGGATCAGTCGGCATCTCCCTTTTACATGGCTTCGATATCGTCGGCGATGCTGGGGTTGTTCAGCTTCAGTCTTCCCGATACGCCACCAAAAGCAAAAACGTCAGCCGCGTCGGCTTCGTCAGCGCTGGGTTTGGGTGCGCTCGGACTCTTCAAGGATCGCGCATACCTCGTGTTCTTTATCGCCGCGGTTTTGATATGCATCCCGCTTTCATTTTACTATGCATGGGCTAATCCTTTCTTGAATGCCCTTAATGTGGAGAATGCCGCTGCAAAACAAACACTCGGTCAATTCTCAGAAGCCATCTTTATTCTGGCAATACCGTTGCTGTTCAATAAGATTGGGGTGAAGAACATGTTACTCCTGGGGATCCTTGCCTGGCTGTTACGTTATGTCTTTTTTGCATTTGGTGATTCAGGTTCAGGTATGTGGATGCTCTACATGGGAATAGTACTTCATGGCATCTGTTACGACTTCTTCTTCGTTACCGGCTACATGTATACTGAAAAGAAATCGAGCGAAAAGATCAAGAACGCGGCGCAAGGACTTTTCACGCTCGCAAGCTACGGGCTTGGCATGGTTATCGGGACGTATGTCTCGGGCTTTGTCGTAGATTCTTTCACGTCTCCGGATGGCACGAGAGATTGGAACTCTATATGGATGGTACCTGCGTATATTTCGGTAGGCGTCCTTATCTACTTCTTACTCTTCTTCAAAGAGAAAAAACAAATCGAAACAGCAGCATAAATAAACTTTAGACCTCATGAAAAAAATTGCAATGCTCGGCTCCGGCTTCATCGGCCGATTCTATGCCGACTCACTACAAGGCTATCGAAGCAGGGACAAGATCGTTACCATCTTCTCACGTCGTAAAGAAAGCGCCGACAAGTTTGCGAAGGATTACGATGTTCCATTCTCAACCGACGATATGGAGGCAGCTATCGCTCGTCCCGAAGTTGATGTGGTCTGCATCTCCCTTCCCAATCACAGGCACGAAGAAGCAGTAATGTTATGCTGCAAGCACAAGAAGGCGGTGATCACCACAAAACCCCTGGCACGCAATGCCGAAGAAGCGAAGCGAATGCTCGAGGCTGTTGAGAAAGCGGGGATCTTCAATGGCTACCTCGAAGATCTCGTTTACACTCCTAAACACATCAAAGCACATGAAAGCGTAAAGAACGGAGCCCTCGGAAGAATACTCTGGGCAAAGTCGCGCGAAACACACCCCGGTCCTCACAGCGACTGGTTCTGGGATATTAACCAGGCAGGTGGCGGCTGTATGCTCGACCTCGGTTGTCATTGTGTTGAGATTGGGCGTAGCTATATCGGGAAAGATATCAAGCCGATCGAAGTAATGTGCTGGGCCGATACCCAGGTGAAGCCGATCGATGCAGAAGATCATGCTATCGCTCTCGTCAAATATGAGAACGGTGCAATAGGTCAGTTCGAAGTCAGCTGGACATTCCGCGGCGGCCTCGACCTCCGCGATGAAGTGATGGGTACCGAAGGAACCATCTGGATCAACAGCTTCCTCCGCACCGGCTTCGAAATGTTCACGTCTGGTAAGGGCGCCGACTATGTTGCCGAAAAAGCTGAAAGCAACTCAGGTTGGCTATTCCCGGTGGGCGATGAGCTCAATGAACTCGGCTACAATCACATGTTCAAAGACATGTTCGATTCTATGGAGAAAGGCACTCAGCCTAAAGAAACTTTCTACGATGGTTATATCGTGAATGCTGTTCTCGACGCTTGCTACAAATCGGCCAAGTCGAAACAATGGGAACCCGTTAAACTAGACATCTGGCGTGGTAAGACCGGCGTTTCAAAAGACAGTCACCTTGTTTCTTACGACAACGATCATTACCTGGTGAAAGAAGAGGTAACGCACTATGGCGCGAAGAAGTGGATATTGAAGAACAAGAAAACAGGAAAGATCAGCGAGAGAGTAGAGAGTTAACCCATTGTTTGATCAGGATTTTCCGATCATATTTCTGCTCTGCCAGTCTTCTGGCATTCATTTGATATTCTTTCAACAGATCCGGATCAGTTATAAAGGTCCGGATCTTTCTTATAAAGTCAGAGGGATCCGATTTCGAGGCGGCAACACCACACTTATTTTCTTCTACCTCTTTTCTGATCCATCCGCCGAAGTTGATAACGATCAGCTTACCGGCAGCCAATCCATCGAAGAACTTATTAGGTGAGCCGGTCTCGAGTATGGGGCGGTCTTTGTAACAAACGAAAACTGCATCGGTGATCTTCATTACATCCCGAACACCTTCGCGATCCACGAATCCCGTGAACGTTATGTTCTTTAGATCAAGTCGTTTGGCGTCCTTTTTTAGCCGTTCGAGCAACGCACCCGTACCACAAACAATAAAGCGTACCGGCAGCTCTGCTTTTCTCACTAGATTGGCGCACTCAAGCAAGTAGTCGAGGCCGTTGGCAAGTCCGGTTGCGCCGATGTATGAGATCACAAATTTGTTTGGATCATGCCGCGGCGTAGGTTGATAAAATTCGCAATCGGCAATGTTCGGTATTGTGATGACGTTGGCTTCGGGAGCTTTCTTGAGTATTGCGTCTTTGATCGGCTGCGACAGCGCGATAACCTTTTCGGCTTTTCGATAGGTCGTTCGTTCTACGGAATAGAGTGTCGACTTCATCAGTGGGTTCCTTATGAAACCCATTTCGATAGGAGCGTCGGGCCATAGGTCGCCGACTTCGAAGCAGTATGGGATCTTCTTGCGAAAGCTTGTCCATCGGGCCACGAAGGCGATTGTCAGTGGTACGGATATTGCGTAAATGAGGTCTACATCTTTTATGCCCGCCGCGATACGAATGCTTTTGAAAACGAACCGGAGAAATGAAACGCTCCGCCTGTAATAATCGAAAGCGTTGTCGTAGGCGACGGGCAGATAGTGAACCTCGATCCCGTCTATTGTTGTGTGGAGATATTGTTTTTCGTTGTGTGATGTGATGACGATGGGCGTGTGTCCGGCTTCGGCGAGACCTTTGGCCAGATACCATGAACGTATCGCGCCGCCGGTTTGCGGAGTTTTAAAATGCTGATGGAGAATGAGTACCTTCAGAAACTTCTAATCTAAATTCAAATATAAATGAGAAAGTTGTTAGTAATCGTAGCAATTGCTGTATGTGGCTCTGCCTTCGCACAAGAGAAGACCCTCTTCAACGGTAAAGACCTGACTGGCTGGACCAATTATGGCACCGAGAAATGGTACGTTGATAAGGATGGTACGCTTGTATGCGAGAGTGGTCCTGATAAAGCATACGGTTATTTCGCTACCAATGAGCAGTTCAAGGATTTCGAGCTCACACTTGAATTCAAGCAGGAGTCAAATGGTAATAGTGGAGTATTCTTCCATTGCTCAGTAGAAGGAACGCGTGTGTCGGGATGGCAGGCAGAAGTTGCGCCAATGGGTCACGATACCGGCGGCATTTATGAATCTTATGGCCGGGAATGGCTTATCAAGCCGACAGCAGAAAAGCAGAAGGTGCTGAAAGAGGGAGACTGGAACACCATGAAGATCCGGGTAAAGGGAGATGATGTTACAACATGGCTTAATGGAACCGAGATGATCCACCTGGTGGATCAGAAAATAGGAAGTATCACAGGAAAGATTGCCTTACAGATCCACGATGGTGGTGGTGTAAAGGTTAGGTGGAGAAATATCAAAGTAAAGACCTTGTAGTCATTTACCGTCATTGCCCGCCTTGTGCGGGCAATCCACTGATAATAACTATACTCGTTTTTCCTGGAGGCTTTTTGAGTAAGCTAGAATGTTAAGGACAGTTGACGATGAAGGTTCTGCCTGAACGCGATCCAGATCTCCGATAACTGCCTTCAGGTCGTTATACATCGCCTGAAGCTCCGAATCGTACATCAGCGCTTTATTGATCTCCTTCGTCTCCTCCACCGAAGTCTCGTGGTATAGGAATTTGATCAGATCGTTTTGGGTAAAGAGTTTTATCATAGGCGAAATTTGTTGTCGTCATTTTCTTCCGCAGGTTGATCAACGCATACCTCATTCGACCTAAGGCTGTATTGATGCTTACTCCTGTGCGGTCCGCAATTTCCTGGAAGCTCATCTGCAGATAATGCCTCATAATCAGAACCTGCTTTTGCTCTTCGGGTAATTGTTTCACAAGATCACGCAAGCGGCTTTTTGTTTCTTTCAACACCTGCACATCCTCGAAGGACTCTTCTGCGAACTGAAGAGAATCCATCACCCTGCTTCCATCTTCCAACACCACTTCGGGGTAGCGCTTTTCACGGCGGAAGTGGTCAATAGCTAGATTGTGAGCGATGCGACTTATCCAGGGAGCAAACTTACCCTCCTCATTATACTTATCACTCTTAATAGTATTGATCGCCTTAATGAAAGTTTCCTGTAACAGGTCCTCCGCTATGTAACGATCTTTAACTATTAAATAAATGGCCGTATAAATACGGGACTTGTGTCGGTGAAGCAGCATCTCAAACGCCCCTTCGTTACCTTTCTGATAGAGTGCAACCAACTGGCTATCACTACATCTGCTATCAATCATTTGGTTTACAATTTGGTAACGTAAAAATCCGGGTCGATAGTGTCTGGGGGTTTGGAGATTTTGATTTGTTTTAGAAAAATAAACAGTTTTCTCAAAAGAGCAAAAAAAATTCAAAAAATGTTGCCTCCAATGTAATTTGTTTTACTAATTGGCGAGAATTTCTGCGGATTGATATATGGCTGCGAGCAAAAAGCGCGTTATAAAAAGTTTGGAGAACCTGAGTGAAGATTTAAAGGAATTACTGAGGACTCAATACCCCAATGGATACGAAGGAAGCATTACTCGTATCATTAACGCGAAAAAAGAACCCATCTTCGTTTTTCCTCTCGAGGCCGACGATGCAACGTATTTGATAAAATTGCCTGCCACCAAGAACAGCGAAGGTGAATATGATGTTGAATCCGTTGAAAAGGGGGAATTCGGCGAAGATCAGGGCGCCAAAGCTGGCGGCGGAAGCGGCGAAGACGACTTCGACAATAGCAATGACGATTTTGAGGGCGGCGAAGGAAACGATTCTGATGATTATGACGAAGAAGGCGGCGGAAAAAGAAGCAGGGAAGCAAGCTATGATCCCGACTTCGATGGCTAGAAAAGGATTTACGATTTAAGATTTAGGATTTAAGATTCAAGATTTGAGATTTTTGACCTCAGATTTGGGTTGTTGTGTGAATGAACGATTTCCAATTTAATGATCAGCAACTCGACGAGCTCAGCCCCAAAGAGTTTATAATAATCAAACGCGCGAGGGTCAACAACCTCAAGAACCTTAGCGTAGCAATCCCACGAAACAAACTAGTTGTTATAACCGGCCTCTCAGGTTCCGGTAAATCCTCGCTTGCATTCGATACGCTCTTTGCCGAAGGTCAGAGAATGTACGTCGAAAGCCTGAGCTCGTATGCACGCCAGTTCCTGGGTCGGATGGAAAAGCCCGATGTCGATTACATCCGTGGCGTTTCTCCCGCCATCGCCATCGAACAAAAGGTAAACACACGCAATCCACGCTCTACGGTCGGTACCAGCACGGAGATCTACGATTATCTCAAGTTGCTATTTGCCCGCGTAGGGAAAACATATTCGCCCGTCAGCGGAAAAGAAGTTAAACGCGACACCGTTACCGACGTCGTCGATTATATCAACAAACAGAAGGCCGGCGCCCGCGTTATGGTGGCTTGCCCGCTGAAGATCCAAAAAGGACGAAAGCTCGAAGACGAACTCAATCTTTTACTGAGTAAGGGCTTCGCAAGGATACTCATCGACGGTGAAGCTAAGTTCATAGAAGAGGTCCTGAACGCTAATGCCGGCAAGAAGAAAAAGCTCTCAATAACCGGCGACATTGAGATCCTTATCGATCGCGCTTCGGTAAATGCCGAAGACGAAGATCTCACGTTCCGTCTCTCCGATTCCGTTCAAACCGCATTCTTCGAAGGACACGGCGATTGCCTCGTACACATCGAGGGTTTCGGCAAAGTTCTGTTCTCCGACCGCTTCGAGCTCGACGGTATCACCTTCACCGAACCATCTGTAAATCTCTTCAGCTTTAACAACCCTTACGGTGCCTGCCAAACCTGCGAAGGCTTCGGCAAAGTGCTCGGCATCGACGAAGAACTCGTGATCCCCGACAAGGGGTTGTCGATTTACGAAAATGCCATCGCCCCATGGAAAGGTGAAGTGATGAGCGAACGATGGCTGAAACCATTGCTCAAGAATGGTATCAAGTTCGACTTCCCCGTTCATCGTCCATACAACGAACTCACTAAAGAGCAACGCGACCTGCTCTGGAACGGCAACGAATATTTTGACGGCATCAACCAATTCTTCCGTTATCTCGAATCGAAGATGCACAAGATCCAGTATCGCGTAATGTTGTCGCGGTACCGTGGAAGGACAACGTGTCCAGACTGTCGTGGCACCAGGCTTCGCAAGGACGCATCGTATGTTAAGATCTCCGGACATTCTATAACCGACCTCGTGTTGCTACCCATAGAAGATGTCTATAAAGTAATTGGAGACTTGAAGCTTGGCGAGAACGACAAAAAAATTTCTGAAAGGTTATTGATCGAGATCCGCTTTAGGCTGGAATACCTCGTAAAAGTTGGCCTGGGATATCTTACATTAAACCGTCTCACCAACACTCTTTCGGGTGGCGAATTCCAGCGCATCAAGCTTGCTACTTCACTCGGTAGCGCATTGGTTGGTTCGATGTACATCATGGACGAGCCTAGTATCGGCCTTCATCCACGCGACACCGCGCGCATGGTCGAAGTGCTTCAATCGCTTCGTGATCTTGGGAATACTGTGATCGTTGTGGAGCACGAAGAAGATATCATGCGCGCAGCCGATCAAATAATCGATATCGGTCCCGACGCGGGAAGTCATGGTGGCGAGCTCGTGTTCCAGGGGCCACTAAGCCAGCTTGGAGGGAAAATAAAATCTCATACTACGGATTATCTCTCCGGTCGTGAACAGATAGCTGTTCCTAAACAACGACGTAAGTGGAAAGACTCTGTTACGATTTTTGGTGCGAGAGAGAACAATCTCAAGAACCTTACGGTAAAATTCCCACTGGGTGTTCTCACTGTTGTTACGGGAGTCAGCGGTTCCGGCAAGTCGACGCTCATCAAAAAGATCCTTTACCCGGCTGTTGGAAGGTTGAGTGGATCGGTTGCCGAAAGCCCTGGTCGTTACGACAGGATGGATGGTGACTTCTCGAGGATCTCGCAGGTTGAGTTTGTTGATCAGAATCCGATCGGAAAATCATCACGATCCAACCCGATCTCTTATGTAAAGGCATACGATGCTATTCGTCAGCTTTATTCCGATCAGCCGCTATCGGTGCAGAGAGGTTATAAGCCTTCGCACTTTTCTTTCAACGTAGAAGGTGGCCGATGCGACAATTGCGAAGGAGAAGGCGAGATAAAAGTGGAGATGCAGTTCATGGCAGATATCTATTTGAAATGCGAAGTCTGCCAGGGCAAACGCTTCAAGCAGGAGATCCTGGAAGTTGAGTACAAGGGCAAAACGATCTCAGACGTGCTGGATCTGACTGTCGAGGACTCCCTCGAATTCTTTAAAGACAAGAAAACAATTTACGATCGCATACTTCCATTGAACGATGTAGGTCTCGGCTACGTGAAGCTTGGTCAATCATCGAATTCATTGAGCGGTGGCGAAGCACAGCGTGTTAAGCTTGCATCGTTCCTTGGCAAGAACGCACCGGACGATAGCGATCATATACTCTTTATTTTTGATGAACCTACGACGGGCCTTCATTTTCACGATATCTCGAGGTTGCTGAAGGCTATCAATGCGTTGGTAGATGAGGGCCATAGCGTCATCATCATCGAACATAATCTCGAAGTGATCAAGTGTGCCGATTGGATCATCGATCTGGGTCCGGAAGGTGGTGAGAAAAAAGGGGGGTACCTTGTTTTTGAGGGCACCCCGGAGGCGATGGTAAAAGCAGGGAAGGGTTATACTGCTGAATATCTTAAGAGTAAACTATAATGTCTAAGCGCCTTTATCTCCTTGCCATCATCCTATTGGCAAGTGCAAATCTTTTTGCCCAGGGAATTCGTGTTCCTGGTTACGTCATCAAGGCTAACGACGATACGTTGCGTGGCTATCTCATCGATCGCCGCGACGATTGGCAGGTCGACGAAATCCAATATGCAACGTCACCTGACGGCAAGACCGAGACATTCCCCGTAACCTCCATCAAGTCATTCTATCTTCAGACGTACGACGTTTTTTATAAGAGTGTTGTGCTGGAGATCGATATGAAGCCGGTTGATCTTAACCATTTGGAAAATGGCCCAGCCAGAACGTTGGTTCTCGATACCTTATTGATCCAAAGAGTTGTCGCTGGTCCTATAAGTTTATATAAGTATGAAGGTCGTTGGGCGAAGAAACACTTCTTCGTGGAGAAAGGTGATGAGCTCGTTGAATTGCCTTTTGTACGGTACCAGACATCTCAAGGCATCGTAAACGTCACAACTTTTCGTGAGACCTTGAGGTCCATTACTCTCGATTGCTCGCAAGCTATACCTATACCAGTTGACTACGCGGAACGGCCCTTGAGTTCGTTCATCAGAAAATACAACACATGCATCTCGGGTAAGAGAGAAGAAAAAAGGAAGGCCGGTTTAAAGGTGACCGCAGGTCTTCTTGGAGGTGTTGGAATGGCTCACATAAGTCTTAGTCCGCCGAAACTCGCGGACGATCAACAGAGCGGTACTTCAACAACTTCACAGGCACAACCATATGACGGCGATTACGGTTACACTAAAACCGTCTCTGGCGGGGCTTTCGTTGAGTTTGTTCCAAAAAAGAATTCAGGTCGTAGCCGGCTGGGCTTGCAGATGTTTTATACCCTATACTCCGAAGTATCTTATAAATCACCGATCGGAACCTATTACCTTGGCGCACTGTCAACATATGAAGTAGGAACCGGATACCGATATATATTCACGCCGGGGAAAAAATTTAGTCCTTACGTCAAGGCCGATGTTAACCTGATGTTCTTAACGGGTCAGGCAAAATCCTTTCTTGTTATGCATAAATTGGGAATGAGCTTGTCTCCTGCATTTGGTATCTTGATATCTGATCGGATCGGCATTGACGCCCGCTACATTGTGAAGAACCTGGGATCCGACATCGGGAGGAGAGTTCCTCTTTCCGGATTTCAAGTGGCCCTTAGCTGCTCAATATTTAAATGACTTAAGAGTAAACTATAATGTCTAAGCGCTTTTATCTCCTTGCCATCATCCTGTTGGCAAGTGTCAATCTATTTGCCCAGGGGATTCGTGTTCCAGGTTACATCATCAAAGCTAACGGCGATACGCTACGTGGCTTCGTAGTTGACCGAAAGGACAACTGGCATGTCAATGAAATTGAATTTGCTTCGTCGGAGAGTTCTGCTACCGAGAAATATCCAGTGCCCGACATTAAAGGATTCTATTTAGAAAGCTATAAAGTCTTTTATCGAAGTGCGGTCACAGAGATAGACATTAAACCCGTGGATCTCGAGCACGTGGAGCCTCACAACACACGAAATCTGGTCGTGGATACTTTACTGCTCGAACGCGTGGTGGCGGGGCCTCTCTCCTTATACAAATACGAGGGTAAAAGGCTCAAACAACATTTTTTTGTAGAGAAAGATGGCGTTCTAACTGAATTGCCGTTTGTTCGCTACCAGGGTTCGACCGGAGTAGTGAATTCCAAACTTTATGTTTACACATTAAAGACGCTGACATCTGATTGCGACGATTCGTTTATCTCCCCGGCAACCGAGTATACAGCAGCAGCGCTGACAAAATTTGTAAAGAGATACAATGAATGTGTTACCGGAAAAAAGTCAGAACGAGCAAGGGCATCACTTCGAATGTCGGCAACCATTTTCGCTGGTGTTGGCGTGGCGGCAGTGAATTTGACTGGGGGTGCCGACGGGAACTACTATTATATCGGTAACTACGGCAGTAGTCCAAATTTCATGGGAGGGTTGAGAATGGACCTGGTTTCGAAAAGAGAAACCAATCGTCATCGACTCGGCGTTCAGGCCTTCTACTCGCAGTATTCGAAAGTAAGTCACGAAAATACCACGGGCCTAATAACACGCCACTATAGCATAGAATTTTCCGCGATGCAGTACGGGTTTCTATACAGATACACGTTTTGGAGCGCAAGGCGATTAAATCCCTATCTGCAACTTGAATTGAATTTGGTGAACACGAGGGGTTCGGGTGGAACCTGGTATTATACCGATGTGATGGGCATCCCTCACGAGGGAACGTTTTCAAAGCTGTCCAAACTGGGCATCGGCGGAGCTCCAGCTTTTGGAGTTGTGTTTAACAAGAACATATCAGCGGACATCCGGCTGCGTTATTTGCCCTTAGCTACAGACACCGGCTTCAATAAAGCCATTATAACCGGACCCGAGATCACTCTCGGGTACTCGGTTTTTTAATGAACTCTTCAATACTTCGCAGGCATCCCCGCCGCCGGAGTTGATTTCTTGATAAACTCACGGATGTGCTCGTTCGATGTCGCAAGATCTTCCGCTCTCAGGTACATCATGTGCCCGCTGCGATATCCCTGGAACGAAAGCCTGTCTTTCATCTTTCCGCTTGGATCGAGCTGCCACATTGTATACTTCGCTTCGAAATAAGTTGTCGCACCATCGTAATAACCCGACTGGAACATCACATTTAAATATGGATTCTCTGCCATTGCGAGACGAAGGTTCTCGCCAGTGTTGTCGTTTGTGTTATCCCATGGATGAACCGGTCCGAACATGTTGTACTGAAGATCAGTCTTATACTTCAACACATCGCGGAGATAGTAATTGATCGCCGGTGTGAATGAATGCAACCATGAAGTAAGTTCGGAGTTGTAATCGGGTCCGTCGCCAGCTGTCTTCTTGTCGATACCAAGATATCTCGAATCGAGACGTCCTATTGTCAGGCCTTTTTTGCGAAGCAATTCTTTCCAGAAATATTGTGTTGGAACCGCGAGGTTGTTTGCAAGCACGGCTTCTTCCGACAGGCCCGAGTATCGTGCGTATTTTGTGGCGATAGCTTTGCGTTTCGCATCATCGATAAATCCGCCTTTTGACAACGCGGGAATCAGTTCATCGATCGTAAATGCCTCAGCTTCGGGAAGAACATCGTTAAGATCTTTCGATTGCAGGTCCGACGGCAGTGCCTTCTGATACCATGCTGCCGCAGTAAAGTACGGCAACGCGAGACCATCGCTCACAGGGCCATCACGGCGAATACCGAGTTCAGTCGGCGACACAAGGATCACTCCATTGAGATACATCCAGTGTTGGTTCTGAAGCGCGAGCGCCAAACCCGACACGCGTGTTGTTCCGTAGCTTTCGCCGATCAGGTATTTAGGTGACGTCCACCGACCAACACGAGATACAAATACGTCGAGCCAGTTTGCGAGATAAGCGATATCGGCATTCACACCAAAGAAATCCTTACGTTCTGCTTTGGGATCAAGCAATCGCGAAAAGCCCGTGTTCACCGGGTCGATATAAACGATATCGGCAACGTCAAGGATAGAATGAGGATTGTCGCTTACGCCGTATGGTTGAACCGGGTAACCTTCCTTATCAATATTCAAGATCTTGGGACCAGTGTACGCTACGTGCATCCACACAGAAGCAGACCCGGGTCCGCCATTGAAAGACATTACGAAAGGACGACGGCTCTTGTCGGTGATGTCAGTGCGTTCATAATAAGTATAGAATAACGAAGCCACGGCCTTGTTCTCTGCATTCCAGACTGGAAGAGTTCCACAAGTAACTTTGTAAGGAACTTTGACTCCTTTAATGGTTGCAGTGCCGTTGGTTACAACTGTCGATTCAGCTTGAATGACACGATCGGTAGATGCCGGTCCGGGTGTTGTTGACTGTGCGAGGGATATGTTCACAGCCAATACAAAAACTACAAGTAATCTTTTCATCAGAGGTTTAGGGATATGAACCCCAAGATAAAAAACATTGCGACTTTACAACGGGGGAATTATATCAACGAGGGATTTGGGAAAGTTGTTCGGAAATGTCCCTTTTGAAGTCTGCATCGGGTGCGATGAGAAGCAGGTCTTCGAGGAACTTCCGTGCTTCGTCTTTTCGTCCCATTTGAATAAGTATCCGTGCTTCGGCTGTGGATTTGTATGCGGTAAACGGAAAACCTTTGTAGCCGAACAGTTTACGGATCTTGGTCGCCTGGCGAGCGACATCCAATGCACGTGTTAATGTTGCACTATCGAGGCCCGGCTTATCTTCGAAATTGCTCGCCAGGTAAAAAGTATAGTTTCTTACAAGAGCAGCATAAACCGGTGAGTAGCCTGCGTGGATCCCATATTTGTTGATATACCAATCGCACTTCTGAAAGGCCTCGTGTAACGCTTCGGGTTGACTATCTAACGATACCGAATTGTTATAGTACATCACCTCTTCGATCGCTTCAACGTCGCTAGTCCGGTGTAGAATTGCTAGCTGGATCTTGAGTAGGAGTCCTGATGCAAGCAGTGCGGTAAGTATAACAGAAATTGTTATCAGTCTTAAAAACAAACCGTGAAATGATTTTCTCTTCCAGATGACGAAGGGAGTGATTACAAATAAGAACATCGCCGCTACGAGCATCATTTCGTAAGCGCCACCGAGGTGGAATGTCCTGAAGAGTACTCCCATTGCAACGACTGCAAGCGTCCACCCGCAAATCACACCCAGCCAACGGATCTTCGATAAATAATAACCAACAAAATACATGAGGATCGCCGTAGATGTGAGAGAGATGAAGATCATTTGGTCGGCACCACTCAAATGAAGTTGTTTAAAAGCGTTCGCCACACCCCACATGAGGATCGAAAATGCGAGGGCACTCTTGACCAGTAGCCACCGACCTGTTCGCTTCACAGCTTTCTTGTCTTCAATGTCACCAAAGTCAGGATCGGCATGCGAGGCAAAGATCAACCACGCAAAAATGTAGACACTCAACGTAACATACCCGAGTGCTAGAAGCGTGTTCCCCGCGGATGGTGATAACGGCGCTATGAGAGCCCAAAGTATAAACGGGGCAATGCTGAATGCGAAGAACCAACCGGTACGCCTGTTAAAGGTTATCCTGACGTCCAACAACGCGGCTCTTATCGAAACATTGAGTTTCGAGTAATTAAAGTACACGTAGGTGCCAGCGGCCACCGCGAGGAATGTCCAGCCAAGGACACCAGTTATGAACAAGCTGCTCGTCACCAGTATCATCAGGAAAACAAGGATGCCCGCATTCCTGAAATACCGCATATACATCATCACCGGGTTTACACGCTCGATGGCAACAATAGCTGCGTGGATCTGCTCACCTACTTTATTCGTGAGATCATTCAGTCGTCCCGGCTTCCGTTCTGTTACTTCATGCTCCGACGCCAGGGCCTCCTCTTTAGCGTTATAAACTTTTGCCATCTCTATCGAAGTCCTCACGCGATCCGCGACATCACTAAAGCGCAGACGAGAGGCGATCACGGCAAGGAAGAAACCGGAACAGATCAAGCTCTCCACGGAGACGAGGCATAACAAGCTCACTTTGTTGTTCAGTCCCGCCAGGCCGTTTTCAAAATCGCTCGGATCAAGATTGATGACACCTCGCGATGCATTAAATACTGACGTCGCGAAATTTTCGAGATCATTAAAAGATACAAGATCCGATGCCATGATCTGCAGAAACCCGCTGAACGTAAGCGCACCGAAAAGGGCGCTCTCAAGGACGTAGGCATCGAGGCGACTCGTAAATGAATTCAATCTCGTCTCGAGACCAACGATCTCTTCATCATTCTGATCGATATCATACTGTCGTCGCCCACCCACATTATTCTCAAGCTGCTTCATGAGATCGTTTTCATCCAGCCTTCCCACGTGAAAAAATCTCAGGAAAACGAAGTAATAGATCGTCAGTCCAAAAAATGCGAGCGCATGGAGCTGCGATGGGATCAAATAACTTATGAAAACACTGGTCGCCAGAAAAAATGCAAGCGAATTGTATTGACCAACAGAGATCGAGCTTTCGATCTTAAACTGGTGTGCTCCTCCATACGATTCCAGCAGATTCATGTTGAATTTCCTGTCGCGACGGGATGCGATAAAACCGATCAAGAGAATGATCGCCGGTATCACAGTAACATTTAATGCTATGAGGGTTGACGTGTCTCGCGCAAATGCATTTGAGTAGACCAACAAAAGCGAACGAATCAGAAAATCTAACGCCAATGGCCAGATAGCCGCCGGGATCCGAATGACCTTGCGATTCTGATATTGATCAATCTCTTTTTCGAGTTGTTGTCGCTGCTGATCGATGATGCTCTTCCCCGACAGGCCAAACAATTCCGTTAATCTATCAATCTCTTTACCTGCGTAGATAGACAGCTTTGTGTTCCCGGTTTTTTCCGCCTGGTCCCTGAGTATCATCAGCACTCCGATACACCACGCCTTTTGTTCCACTGAAAAATCTGCCGCTGCGTTTCTTACTTCTTCTGCATTTTTAAATCGTCGCGCTGCTTTTTTGTTTTCAATATCACGAATGAAATCCTCAGAAAGGTTCTCTGAAAAATGATAGGTTAAAACCTGGCTGATATACAGCTTCAACGAAAGGGAGAGTCCCTCGATATTGTACGTAAGGCGACTGATGAATTCCAGTAGCTGCCTTTCGGAAGTATTCATTGGGGCAAGGATGTGCTCCTTAAGATAAAAAACATTCTTAGCTTTGGCTCAATATTCTAATTCTATGGAGTTTATATACAAATCCTGGCCCTGGTACGTAGCGGGGCCTGTCATCGGCTTATCCGTGCCCTTACTGTTGCTGATGGGCAATAAGAAGCTCGGGATCTCATCCACGCTCAGGCACATCTGCGCTGCATGCGTTCCTGCGTCGATACCTCTTTTCAAGTACGATTGGAAGAAAGAGATCTGGAATCTATACTTCGTGGGAGGCGTAGCCATCGGCGGATTTATCGGCGGTGTGTTGTTGACAGATGGAAAGGAGTTGTTGCCGCGTGAGATCTTCAATTGGGCAGAGCTCATCACAGCTCGCGGATTTATTATGATGATTGCTGGCGGATTTATGGTTGGATTCGGAACTCGTTACGCCCGTGGTTGTACGTCGGGTCACGGTATTCTTGGCTTGTCGGCATTGCAATGGCCGTCGCTTGTCGCGATCATGGCATTCTTTCTTGGTGGGATCATCTTCTCGAATTTTGTTGTGCCTTACCTGTTATGAAGAATCTGAAATACACTTTAGTAGGCATCGTCTTCGGACTTGCCCTTACAAAAGGCGAAGCCATCTCCTGGTTCAGGATACAGGAGATGTTTCACTTCGAGAGCTTTCATATGTATGGCATATTCATGACTGCAGTTCCGGTAGGAGCTCTCAGCTTATTGATCATCCGCAAGTTTCAAATCAAAACCTTTTCGGGCGACATCATCGAGATGCCAAAGAAGGAGTATCATCATGGGGTGATCTTCGGTGGGTTGATCTTCGGATTTGGGTGGGCATTGACGGGAGCATGTCCCGGGCCGCTTTATGCCCAGATTGGTGCCGGTTATACAGTAACTATCGCAACGCTACTCGCTGCTCTTGCGGGAACATGGACGTTTGGGTTAATTCAGAGATATTTGCCTGATTAATGGCAGACTTCAAGAGCATATTAAGTGCAATAGAAAAACACGTTCCATTGGACGATGTTGAGCGAGCGATTCTTTTGTCTCTGCTTGAGTCCAGATCGTTGAAATCGGGGGAGATCATTGCGCGAAGTGGAGAGCAGCACCAGCACTTTATTTTCGTAAGCATGGGCTGCCTCATGACCTATTTTACCGACTCCGAAGGTGTTGAGCGGGTGCTCCAGTTCGCGACTGCGTCGTGGTGGACGGGCGATCTCGATAGTTTTTCGAAGCACACAAAGTCCTGTTACACGGTTCGCGCTATTGCAGATAGTGAGGTGTTGTTGTTAACTGTTCCGGCTTTCGAAACCCTCCTGGAAAAAGTGCCACGGCTCGAAAAGTATTTCAGGGTTCTATTCCAAAATTCGCTGGTTGCCCACGGGCGACGGATCACCGAGATCAATTCATACACGGCCGAGCAGCGTTACGAGTCTTTCCGCGAACGTTATCCAACGCTCGAACAATTTGTCCCGCAGAAATACATTGCAAGTTATCTTGGGGTAACCCCCGAGTTTCTCAGCAAGGTTCGTCGTCGTTTGGCCCACAAAGCATAAGGTTTTCCTGACGCAAAGGAAGGTCAAAAGGGACCATTGGCTCGATCTTTGAAAGTCATGGCATCACTTAAGTCATGCCATCAGTTCGATCTTAATCTAGATTAAGTCCTTTCCCTTCGTTCTTGTCCCAGTTCAATGGAGACAGGCATGCCGCTGCCGCATCTTTACACCACAAACAAACAACATAAGAACATGAACACGCAAGATGTAGCAGTAAGCACAAAATGGGGCGTAGACGCAGCCCATAGCGAAGTACAGTTTAAAGTAAAACACCTGGTGATCTCAACTGTAACTGGTTTCTTCAAGAAGTTCAGTGGAGCCATTGAAAGCGAATCCGATAATTTCGACGGAGCAAAAGTTAATTTCAGCATCGATGTAAACAGCATCGACACCAACGTAACAGACCGCGACGGACACCTTAAATCACCCGACTTCTTTGCAGCAGAACAATACCCTTCTATCGAATTCAAGAACGGTGTTCTGACAAAGGGCTCGGATGACAAATACACACTGAAAGGCGATCTCACCATCCGCAACACAACAAAACCTGTTGAGCTTGCGGTAGAGTTCAACGGTGTTACAAAAGACCCCTGGGGGAACACCCGCGCTGGCTTCGAGATCAACGGCAAATTGAACAGGAAAGACTTTGGTCTGAGCTGGAGCGCCGTTACAGAGGCAGGTAATCTCGTGGTTGCAGACGATGTTAAACTTCACTTTAACATTGAGGTTATCAAAGGATAACCGCATTTGAATATTGAATGATGAATGTTGAATGTTGAGTGCTGAATTGCGAAGTAGCGGTTACTTCACCATTCCGTCCTCAACATTCATTATTCGTTATTCTGATCCCGGTATTCTGCCTGCAATTTTTTCAACTCACTTTTCAATGAATCGATAAGTGTCTTGTTTTCAGGGCATCATAAATATTATGCAACTCCCTGGGATCTTTCCGCAGATCATATAACTCCCAGGCATCGATATCATCATAAAAGTGAATAAGCTTGTACCGATCCGTTCGAATCCCATAATGCTTCTTCACATTATGCCATCCGTACGGAAATTCATAGTAGTGATAGTAAACACTCTTCCTCCACTCTTTCTGTGGGGTAGGGCTCATTAGCGGCAACAGCGACCGTCCCTGCATGTCCACGGGAACATCGATCCCTGCAGCTTCGAGGATCGTCGGCGCGATGTCGAGATTCAAAACGAGCTGATCACTCTCCAGTCCACCGATCATCCTTTGCGGATAACGCATCACAAGTGGCGTACTCATCGATTCTTCATACATGAATCGTTTATCGTACCATCCGTGTTCGCCAAGAAAAAATCCCTGGTCTGAAGTATAAATAATGAAAGTGTTATCGAGCATCTTCTTCTTCTCAAGATGT
This sequence comes from uncultured Ohtaekwangia sp., assembly GCA_964490505.1. Lineage (GTDB taxonomy): Bacteria > Bacteroidota > Bacteroidia > Cytophagales > Cyclobacteriaceae > ELB16-189. The sequence continues at coordinate 46,041 of CAZBCP010000015.1, forward strand.
TCCAGGACGCGACCAATGTTCTCATCCACTGAGGCGACGCAAGCGAGATAATCCTTCATGTAGCGTTCGTACATCCATTTTTTCAGGTCGTCACCTTGTGGATTGGCCTTGTAGAAGGCATCGGAGATGGGTTTATAGTACGTATCCCAAAGTTTTTTCTGTTCGTCTGTAAGCCTGTTGTAATTGTCGGCCCAGATCTTAGCACCATCGATGCCATTGCCCCCACCGGTGCCCGGATCTTTAACACCTGCGGGAAGGATGAGCTTCATGTCGTCGGAGCGGAACATATTCACGATCTCCATGTCCTGTTGCTTTGCGGCGTCAGATCGCGAGCTATAGTCATCGAAAAAAGTATCGGGCAACGGGATCGTATCGTTGTCGAACATACCGAAGTGTTTGAAGTTTGGCATCCAGTTACGATGCGGAGCCTTGTGATGCAGCAACATGCAGAAAGGCTTGGTATCATTTACTTTGTCGAGCTCTTTGAGCGCTTCATCGGTGATGAGATCGGTTGTATAACCGATCTTTCTTGTGGTGTCGCCCATCTCGATAAAGTCAGGATTATAGTAGGTTCCCTGGTCTACGAGAACGTTCCAGTAATCGAAACCCGCGGGCTCCGTTACCAGGTGCCATTTGCCAACCACCGTTGTATAATAACCGGCCTCTTTCAGAAGTTTAATAAACGTCATCTGCCGGTTATCGAACGTGCTTTGATTGTCCTTAAATCCATTTATGTGACTATACTTCCCGGTAAGGATCACCGCGCGGGACGGGCCGCATAGTGAATTTGTCACGAAAGCGTTGTTGAACTTAATGCCTTCCTTCGCGATCCGGTCGATGTTCGGGGTGTTGATCATTTTGCTGCCGAAGGCGCTGATCGCATTCTTCGCGTGGTCGTCAGTAACTATAACGATGAAGTTGGGACGCTTCTTCGTCTCGGTCTTGCAGCTGAGCAGTGCAAAAGACAATAGAATAAAAATGTATCTCATTTCAACGTGGCCTCGATCCCTTTGCGGTAGGTAGTGGCTTCTGTGTTGAATTCCTTCTCAAATTTCGTGCTATCGAAGATGTAATCGTGCTCGAACTGATACATCATTTCGACAAACTCGTGCAGGATCGGGACAAAGAGCCCGACAAGACTTACGCCAAACTTCGGCATAGCCTGTAGCTTGTAAGGAGCGCCCATTATTTCACAGGCGATCTTCACGTATTGTTCACCCGTCATCTTCTCCTTACTTGTTAGTGCATGCCACGTCTGATTGTACGCGGATGCCTTATTACCAAGCATTGCCACAGATTTCCCCGCATCCGGAGTGTAGGTAAAAGTATGGATAGCTTTAGGGTTTCCGATCCATTGGCACCCCTTGTGTGACTTCAATCGTTCTGTAACGGTTGAATATGTCAAACTAAATTTTGCATCGGGTCCATAGAAGTCGGCTGCGCGAACGATCATCCCCTGGAGGTTTCCGGCCTTGACTTCGTCGAGCAGCATCGTGGCAACCTTTGCCCTGACTTCTCCTTTTTTACTCGTTGGATTGAATGGCGTTTCTTCCGTCATGGTGCCGTTCACTTGTCCATAAGAATACACGTTGTCGAAGAACACCAGCTTCGATCCGTGCTTCTTGCAAGCGTCGAGTACATTCCGCATCAACTTCGGCCACTGTTCGCGCCAAACTTTAATGTCGTACTTCAATCCTGCCAGTAAATAAACCACATCACTACCAGCGACGGCCTTCTCAGTCTGGTCATAGTCGAGAAGATCGGCAGTGAATAGCTCATCGGACTCGTTCACTTTCTTAGGGTGACGGCTCACTTGCCGGATAGTTGTGTTGTACGAAGGCAGGTGTTTGGACAGTTCTGTCGCGATGACACCATTAGCACCAAGGATTGTTTGCATGGTTTTCGGTTTAGTGAACGCTCTAATTTACTAGTTTGCAGGTCGCGATTGATACTATGTCTACCCCACAGGATCTAAGACTCCAGACAACCACCCGCCAAATCCTCGGAATGGCCGGACCGATCGCGCTTGCCATTTTTGTCCCGCAGATCAACTTCATTGTAAACAACATCTTTCTTGGAGGGCTTGGCCAGCAAGCGTTGGCGGCGGCTGGAATTACCGGCGTCTATTACCTCATTTTCGCAGTTATCGGCAATGGATTGAACAACGGTCTCCAGGCTCTCATCGCCCGTCGCGCCGGACAGAACCTCCACAAGGAGATTGGCAAAATATTCTTCAACGGCGTTTGGATCGCATTATCAATCTCGGCTATCGGCGTTATCGCGACCTATACGATCGGTCCCGCTATTCTTCGCTGGTCGCTTCACGATGCCGCCATTGCGGAACAAGTAATCGGGTTTTTAAAGATCCGTATATGGGGACTACCCTTCCTCTACCTCTACATCATGCGGAATGCATTGCTGGTAGGTACCAATCAAACCAAACTCCTGGTGTGGGGTACGCTGGCCGAAACGCTGATGAATATCTTCATGGACTACAGCCTTATCTATGGCAAGTTCGGAATGCCCCGGCTCGAGTTCAATGGTGCGGCGTATGCTTCTATCATCGCTGAGATAACAGGCCTCGTTGTTATCTGGGTTGTCATCCATTTCAAGAAGATACATCAACAGTTTGCCTTGTTCGATCAGAACTCGATCGATAGTGCGACAGCTAAACTGATCCTTGTTCAATCTTCGCCATTGATCGTTCAGTATGCGATAAGCATTCTGAGTTGGGAGTTCTTCTACATCCTTATTGAGCACCATGGAGAAATGGCGCTTGCTGTTTCTAACAGCATGAGAAACATCTTTGGAATTTTCGGGACTTTCTCCTGGGCTTTTGCGTCCACGTGCAGCGCAATGGTCAGCAATATTATAGGCCAGAAACGCCACGATGAAGTGCTGCCTCTAATACGAAAGATCAGCGGTATAAGCCTCTCGATCTCCTTCGTTCTGTTTGTGCTTTTAAACCTGTTCCCGGAATGGTTTGTGTCGTTCTATGGACAGGGTGAAGAGTTTGTAAACTACGCAATACCAAGCATTCGCGTGGTTTCGATAGCTTTACTTATGATGTCGTTTGCGACCGTTTGGCTGAATGGTGTTACTGGTACCGGTAACACGGTTGTGAACCTCACGATCGAGTCGATCACTATCGTTATCTATAGCATTTACGTATACGTTGTTCTCGAGTCCATGAATCTTCCGATAACCTGGGGTTGGGGAAGCGAGTGGGTGTATTGGATAAGCATGTTCTCCATGGCCTATTTCTATTTGAAATCGGGAAAGTGGAAGACTAAAGTTATTTGAGAATCGTCTTTATATATTGCAATCCCGCGCGAAGCGTGGAACCCTCAGGAAAGTCGCACGAATTATAAAAATATGTCCCTTCAAAGCCGTTTTAGCAGCGAAGACCTGGCGCGCATCAAAGCAGCCGTTTTCGAAGCCGAGAGTAAGATCTCGGGCGAGATCGTTCCGGTTTTCGTCGAATCGAGCGGCCGGTATACGATCGCGAACTATCGTGGTGGACTGATCGCTGCGATCAGCGCATTCCTCACGATCATATTCCTCGACCGTTATGCGCCTGAGTATGCGATCTATGATCCATTGATCATACTCATCGTATTCCTGGCAGCAGGTATCGCCGGCGGATTCGCTGCACACTTTATACTTCCTTTGAAGAGATTGCTCGCAAACCAAACACACCTCGATTCTTCCACGAGAATTCGCGCAGAACGCGCTTTTCTGGAACAGGAAGTATTCAACACAAAAGAAAGAACAGGCATCCTGATCTTCGTTTCCTTCTTCGAACAGGAAGTGATCGTGATGGCCGATAAAGGGATCAGCAAAGTGGTCGATCAAAAAGAGTGGGATGCGTTAGTGCGATTGATCATCGAAGGTATCCGTCGTAATAAGCTTGTCGACGGTCTCGAAGCTGCGATCAAAAGAAGTGGAGAAATACTTTTTGAGAAAGGATTCCTTCGTGCGGAAGATGATATCAATGAACTGGGCGACGATCTGAGAATCCAATGAAAAGACTACTTCTTGTTTTAAACATTCTCCTGCTGGCGAGTGCCGTCGCATTCGCTCAACAAAAGGCCGTTCCTCCTCAGGGTGGTTACATGATCCACGACGAAGCCAACGTGCTTAGCTCTAACGATAAGGCAATGCTCGAATACATCGTGAAAGCAGAAGCCGATTCTACTTCGAACCAGGTAGCAGTGCTCATTATCAATTCTCTCGAAGGCGACGACATCGATTCATACACCCATCGTGTATTCAATGAATGGAAGCTTGGACAAGCGAAGCGGGACAACGGCGTTCTGTTTTTGATCTCGATCGAAGATAGAGTCATGCGTATCGAACCCGGTCGCGGCCTCGAAGGGGTATTGACCGATGCTCAATCGAGTCGCATTAATCGCAACCAGGTCGCCCCCTACTTCAAACGCGGTCAGTATGGCGAAGGTGTGAAGGCGGGCGTCGTTGGTATCATTCAATCAATAAGGGGAGAATACAAGAACGACAATCCCGTAAAGACTGTGCGTGGCAAGAAGCCATTCTCATGGGGTTCCCTGGTTGTTCTTTTGATAATCATTTTTATCATGTCGCGACGTGGCGGCGGTGGACGAGGCGGATATATGTCGCGCGGCGGATGGATCTTACCGATGGGCGGCTTTGGCGGTGGTGGTGGAGGCGGTGGCTTCGGTGGAAGCTCAGGCTCGTGGGGCGGCGGAGGATTTTCTGGAGGAGGAGGATCGAGTGATAGTTGGTAAGTTGAGATTTGAGGTTTGAGGGTTGAAAGTTGAGGTTTGAAATTATGGACAAGCTAAATGTTGCTACTGCTCAATTCGAAAACAAAAGTGGCGACAAAGCTTATAATCTATCAGTCATCGATTCGCTGGCGGCAAAGGCCAAACGACAAGGCGCTGACGTTGTCGCGTTTCACGAGTGTTCTATAACCGGTTATAGTTTTGCACGGAAGCTGTCACGTGAGCAGATGCTCGATCTTGCCGAGATCATTCCCGATGGGGAAAGTATTCGGACGCTTCAACAGATCGCAAAGAAGAACGACATTACGGTTCTGGCCGGTCTCTTCGAAAAAGACAATAACAACGATCTCTTCAAAGCATACGTCTGTGTAAATAAAGACGGCCTCGTAGCAAAGTTCCGCAAGCTACATCCCTTCATTAACCCACACCTTAAGCCAGGCAACGAGTATTGTGTGTTCGACATCAACGGATGGAAGTGCGGCATACTGATCTGTTACGACAACAATGTCGTGGAGAATGTGCGTGCCACAAGATTGCTTGGCGCTGATGTGATCTTCATGCCTCACGTTACAATGTGCACCCCTTCGCCAAGGCCTGGTGCTGGCTTCGTGGCGCCGGAACTTTGGTACAACAGGGACAAAAATCCGGAGGCAGTCAGAAGGGAATTCGATGGTATTAAAGGCCGCGAATGGCTAATGAGATGGTTACCCGCCAGGGCTTACGATAACGGAATTTATGCTGTGTTCTCTAATCCAATCGGTATGGACGATGATCAGCTAAAGAACGGATGTTCGATGATCATAGATCCTTTCGGTGGCATTGTTGCCGAATGCCGCACGCTAGGCGACGACATAGCTATGGCTACGCTTAATCCTGACAATTTAACAAGAGCAGGTGGTTATCGATACATCAAAGCCAGAAGGCCGGATCTGTATAGAGATATTATTGGACAATCACACACGCCGGACCAAAGGGTATCATGGATGAAAAGCTCTCACGGATCGCACTGATCAATCTGCGTGATCTGTGAGAGATCAATTCTCCGGCTTCCCAATTAGTTGATAAAACCTCTCTGCATAACTATCGCTTATCGGCAATTCCGCCGCCGCTATCTTAACTCTTCCTTTCCTTATCGAAATGATCTTCTCAACCGAAAGGATGAATGACTTATGAATTCTCATGAATTTCTTCATCGGCAACAGTTCCTCCAGCGACTTCATACTCATCCGGGTTATCACCGGTCGTTGTGACGAGGCAAGATGGATCTTTACATAGTCCTTCAGTCCTTCCACATATATCACATCATTGAAAGAGATCTTGACGAGGTTGTAGTCGGCGTGCACGAAAATAAAGTCGGGCGACACAGGCTTGCTACGCAAGGCAAACAGCTCCTGTGCTTTGTTTGCGGCCTTTAGGAAGCGATCGAACGCAACTGGCTTCAACAGATAGTCTACCACATCGAGATTGTATCCTTCGATTGCAAACTTTTCATACGCAGTGATAAACACAACCAGTATCGGTTGCTTTAGCGTCTGCAAGAACTGGATACCGTTAAGTCCGGGCATCTGGATGTCGAGGAACAACAGGTCGATCTTCTCGCGATGAATAACATCGAGTGCTTCGAGTGCATTGCTACAAGTGCCCGTGAGTTCCAGGAACGGAACCTGGCGAATGTTGTCTTCGAGCAGGTCGCGGGCGAGAGGTTCGTCGTCAATAATCAGGCATTTCATTTTCCAATCAGTGTAAGATTTACAGTAAACCATGGAGGTATGTCATTTATAATGAGCTCGTATTTGTTTTCGTAGAGGAGCTCGAGTCTTCGTTTTACGTTTCTCAAGCCGACACCGTGCGTTTCGTTGGGCGCTGTATGGGGAACAAACTTGTTCTTGACATCAAACTTTAAGATGCTCTCGCTGCACGAAATGCTGATGTCGATAACGGGGTTGCTAACGAGAACTGATCCATGCTTAAATGCATTCTCAACAAATGAGATCAGCAACATCGGCTCTATTAAAAAATTGGGTTGGGTCACCTTCTTATTGAAAGTGATAGATATATGTTGTCCGAAGCGAAGTCGCTGCAGGTCGATATAGTTCTGAAGGTACTCAAGCTCCGTTTCGAGCTCCACACGCTGAACTGCTGCATGGTATATCGTATACCTCATGAGCTGTGAAAGCTTGATGATCACTGGTTCCAGGCCATCGGACTTTTTCCGGGCGAGCGCTGTGAGGCTGTTCAACACGTTGAACATGAAGTGGGGACTGATCTGCGACCGGAGCAATGAAAGCTCCGACTTGAGGTTTTCATTCTCCCTCTCCTTTCGTCTACGATCAAGCCGTAGATAGTCCATCGAAAACTTCACACTTGTGCTGAACACCCATGCAACCAGGTATGGAAAGGCCAACCCTAGATAAGGGAATGCTCTTGGTGGCCGTGGTGCGCGACGGAACTCTCTTGTGAATGCTGCATCCCGTGTGAGAAATGCATCGCGAACATAATGGGAGATAACTGCGAATGCAATTACACATGCGATCCCGACGGCTACATAGATAACCCAACCATTCTTTTCCTTCTTTTCATTCTTCTCATTCTTCTGAAGAATGAAGGGAACGAACACGAGCAAATTCAAATAGAAAAATGCAGCGATCAGCGCATTGTGAAGAATAAATGAGACCTGGATGCTTTCGAAACGTGGCGACCGTGGCGATCCAAAGAATAGTGGGGAAAAAATATAGAGAAGTATCCCTGCCAGGTGGAGGGTTACGATCAATCCATTCTTTCTAATAAATAAGGACACAGCCGTGAAACGGAACAAAGTTCGAATAAATCGGTGAGGCCCTGGGGTAAAAAGACGGACACAGGAATTGTGTCGATCTAGAGGCGAATGTTATCTACTAATTTATGGTCCAAAATATGGTATGATTTCCTGCGTTTAGGAAATATGAAAAAGCTATTATCCTCATTTTTAATACTGTTTTTATTTCAGGCCTGCGATAATCACGATCCGGCGCCTGCAACCGGTAGCGATAACGCCAACGCACACGTTGACAACTGGATCTATCAGAACATGAAGTTCTGGTATTATTGGACTAATGACATTCCTACTGACGTAGACAGCACAAAGGCTCCCGAAGATTTCTTCAACTCCTTGAAGAGTTCCGAAGATCGATTCTCGTGGATACAGGACAACTTCGATGAATTACTGAACACGTTGCGGGGAGTGAATAAAGAAGCCGGCTTCGAATTCGCACTCTATCGCTCTTCCAACGATAATGATAACGTGATCATGCAAGTGTTGTATGTGAAACCAAACTCGCCTGCGTCATCGTCTGGTCTCAAACGTGGAGATGTTATCGATCAAATAAACGGAACACAGATCACAACCGCTAATTATTCAAGTTTGATCGATGCATTGTCTAATAATCATTCCCTTACATATCGCGCAATGGATGTCGCTACTCAATCGCTCGGAGATTCTCAAACCATCAATATCATACCGGTTGAATATGCGGAAGATCCAAACTTCCTGAATAAAGTTCTCACCTACAACGACCGGAAGATCGGTTACTATGTATACAACCTTTTCTCGGAAGGTCCGGATGACAACAGCAAAACATACACAACAGAAATGGACAATATCTTCGCTTCATTCAAGTCTGAAGGTATTACCGATCTGATCATCGATTTACGGTTTAATAGTGGTGGAGCAGAGTCTGCCGCGCAAAATCTTGCCAGCCTTATTGCTCCCGGCGTTACCACCAACACCATCTTTGTTACGCATCAATACAACGACCAGGTGGAGGCCGAGATCAAAGCGGAGCCGACTTTAGGCGAAGACTTCCTCAACGTTAGATTTCTCTCGAAGTCGCAGAACGTTGGAAGCCAACTTCGCGATTCGCGTGTTTACATTCTTACCGGCTCGCGAACGGCATCGGCGAGCGAGCTCATTATCAATGGCCTCAAACCTTTCATGGATGTCTACCTTATCGGCGATGTTACGATCGGTAAAAATGTCGGTTCGATCTCTTTATATGACGAAAACGACCCCAATAATAAATGGGGTATGCAGCCAATTGTGACAAAGCTTCTGAACAGCGCCGGGCAGTCCGACTATACTAATGGTTTCACACCGCAGGAATTGGATGAAGACAACAGCCTTTATCTGTACCCGCTAGGCGATCCCCGGGAAAGTCTGCTCAACAAAGCCCTTGTGCGGATAACCGGGCAGGCAACGATCAGCCGGAAGGCCGAACCGAAGAAAGCGGGCGAACTTTTATATCATTCGCTCGATGCGAAGAAGAGATCGGGAATAGTAACGGTTGATCTACCTTTTTAATTATTTTTGGCCGATTTTTCACGTGTTTCTCACGGAACACACGGAAAGCACGGAATAGCTTAAAATTCTTTCGGTGTTTCCGTGTTTTCCGTGCTTTCCGTGAGAACAAATCTTAAAAGGCCCAAAATGAAGAAAGACAAAGTCGTTTTCGACCTCATCTCAAAAGAACAGGATCGCCAGGAACATGGAATAGAACTGATCGCATCGGAGAACTTTGTTTCACGCCAGGTAATGCAGGCACAGGGAACGGTTCTCACTAATAAATATGCGGAAGGACTTCCCGGCAAAAGGTATTACGGCGGCTGCGAAGTAGTTGATGAGATCGAACAGCTTGCAATCGATCGCTTGAAAGAGCTCTTCGGTGCCAGTTGGGCAAACGTGCAGCCACACTCCGGTGCACAAGCCAACTCCGCCGTTATGCTTGCGTGCCTCAAGCCCGGCGACAAGATCCTTGGCTTCGACCTTTCCCACGGTGGCCACCTCACTCACGGTTCGCCCGTGAACTTCTCCGGTAAACTTTACCAACCTACGTTCTACGGCGTGGAACAGGAAACCGGCCTTATCGACTTCGACAAAGTTCTTGAAACCGCCCAGCGCGAAAAGCCCAAGATGATCATTTGTGGAGCATCGGCTTATAGCCGCGACTGGGACTACAAAAAACTTCGCGCTGCTGCCGATGCCGTTGGCGCTCTTTTGCTTGCGGACGTGTCGCACCCCGCCGGTTTGATCGCCCGCGGATTGCTCAACGATCCTCTCGAACATTGTCATATCGTTACCACTACAACACACAAGACCCTTCGTGGCCCTCGCGGTGGTGTTATTATGGTGGGAAACAACTTCGATAATCCATGGGGATTGAAAACTCCGAAGGGAGAGTTGAGAAAGATCTCGTCGGTACTCGATTCGGGCGTTTTCCCAGGCACACAGGGTGGTCCGCTCGAACACGTAATTGCTGCGAAGGCAGTTGCTTTCGGAGAGGCGTTGAGCGACGAATATATGGACTACATTGTGCAGGTGGCTCGCAATGCGAAAGCTATGGCCGATGAATTTGTGAAGCGCGGTTATAGAATTATCTCAGGCGGTACTGATAATCACCTCATGTTGATCGATCTTCGCTCGAAGAACCTTACGGGTAAACAAGCCGAAGAAGCTTTGATAAAAGCCGACATCACAATCAACAAGAATATGGTTCCGTTCGACACGCAGTCGCCGATGGTTACATCGGGTATGCGTATTGGAACACCGGCCGTTACAACCCGCGGACTGAAAGAAAAAGATGTGGTGAAGATCGTTGACCTGATCGATGAAGCCTTGAAGAAACCTGAAGACGAAAAGCATCTTAAGGGAATGAAACGCAAGGTGAATACGTTCATGAAGAAATTCCCTCTCTACAGTAAATAAGCATTTCGAAAAAAGATCCCAGGAACAAGGAATGGCATTGGACCAGATGAATAGCGATGAGAAGGAAATGTCTTTCCTTGATCACCTTGAAGAGTTAAGGTGGCACATTGTACGCTCGGTGTTTGCTATCATGATCTTCATGGTACTCGCATTCATTTTCGCGCCGTGGATCTTCGACAACATAGTATTTGCTCCCGCCAAACCCAACTTCTGGACGTTCCAGCAGTTGTGTAAGCTGGCTGCATGGCTCGACAAGCCCGCGTTGTGTGTAACAGAAATTCCATTCAAGATCCAGAGCCGCTATGTAACTGGTCAGTTCAGCATGCAGTTTACCGCTGCCTTTGTGATTGGCCTGATCGTAGCATTCCCTTATGTCTTTTGGGAGATCTGGAGATTCATTAAGCCGGGTCTTTATAATAATGAGAAGAGGAGCTCACGGGGAGCGGTATTTGCAGTCACGTTCCTGTTCTTGTTGGGAGTGAGCTTTGGATATTATGTTTTGTGTCCGATGTCGATGTGGTTCTTCTCTACTTATTCGATCTCCGATGTGATCGTAAACGAGTTCGATATTACGTCGTATGTGCAAACGATCGTGGCGCTGGTATTCGGCAGCGGGGTGTTGTTCCAGTTGCCCGTGGTTATTTTCTTTTTGACGCGCATCGGTCTCGTTACACCGAAATTCCTCCGCACCTATCGCAAGCACGCAATCATCATCATTCTCATCCTCGCAGCGATCATCACGCCACCCGATCCGCTCAGTCAGACCATCATCGCCGTACCGTTGTACCTGCTGTATGAAATCAGTATCTTAATATCAGGTATGGAAGTTCGCCGCAAACAGCGGATCGAAGCTCTCGAACACCTTGAACAGTAAGATGATGCCAAAAATTGCCATTGGTGCCGATCACGCGGGCTTCGAGCTCAAAGAAAAAGTCAGGGACTGGTTGAAGCGTTCGGGCTTTGAGTCCAAAGATTTCGGGACATATACAGCCGAATCGGCAGACTATCCGGACTTCGCACATCCGGTTGCATCTGCAGTCGAGAAGAAGGAATTCGATCTTGGCATATTGATCTGCGGAAGCGGCAATGGTGTGGCGATCACTGCCAACAAACACCAGGGCATTCGCGCGGCGATCTGCTGGACCGAAGATCTTGCATCACTGGCCCGTCAGCATAATGATGCCAATGTTCTTTGCCTTCCCGCGAGATATATCAGCTCCGATCTTGCGATGAAGATCACCGATAAGTTTCTCAGCTCTTCTTTCGAAGGAGGAAGACATGATAGGAGAGTGAAGAAGATTGCGTGCTAGTTCTTTAAATAGAGAATATCACCCTGTTTGTGATACATACTATTTAACGACGGAATCCGCGAAGCCAAAGCACTGAACATCCCCCTCTGATCTACAATCACATCCGGAGGAAAGGTGTGGAACATCTCGTCGATCTTCAGAACATGATCATAGTACTGAACTCCATTGAGCGTTCGTTCCGAAACCCCCCAATCGAGAAAATACCCGCCAAGCGTGTTGTTTCTGTATACCGAAATGTCGTCGCCAAGTACCATAACAGATTTGTCGGTAACAGGGATCGGCTTCTGCGGACGTGTTACAAACATCCGCGAGTAATCTATTGAGCTCATTCTCCCTCGAACAGCCATAAGATTCACGCTAATGACGCCAGCGATCAAGATCCAAAGCATGCCCTCTGCAATCCATCGGCGACGAATGAGCAGCAGGTAATGACTGAAGAAATACGCAAGGCTTGGTATCATAATGATCAGGCTGTGCGGAGAGAGCTGCCGCGTGAGGAAGAGTTCGATCAAGCAGAACACAAGCCAAAGGAACATCACCTGGAAAAGTTGCGACTGATACTTGGTGAACCTCGCTTCACGGGTCATCATAAATAAAGAGAACACGAAGTATGTGATGGGCAAAGCCCCCAATATAAAAAGACTCTTACCTGAGATAAGGTTGATGTCGGTATGGAGAAGGTTCTCGAGATAGAAATTGGACCAGAATGCCGGAAGTGCGTCGCGATAGAAGTAATAGACGCCGATAACAACATGCGGCAGGAAGAAGCCGAATATCAACAGCAATGATTTCCTGAAACTGATCCGTGCGAAGAGGAGCAATATTACGAAGGCCGCCAGCAGGAAAATACCGTAGGTGAATACGAACACTGAAGCCAATCCAATGTAAAACCCGACGTTGATGATCGTTCCATCCCGTTGTACACGGAATTCGATCTCGCGAAAGAGATTATTTAAGGCGAGTAAAAGTACAGTAGAACCGAGCAGCTCCGGCGTGATCGACAGGAAATCGAACGAGACAAAGCATAGCAAGCCATAGATCAATCCCGGCACATAAGTATTGTCGGTGTATGCCTTGTTGTTGATGAGCAGTATCGCGAAGAAAGCCGCCTGGAAAAAGATCAGTATCAACGCAATGATCTGTCGTCCTAAGATTGAACGGCCCATCATCCAATCGACAAAACCAAAACTTCCGGCAGCCATCGGTGCTGTAGCATCGAAGACCTCAGCGTACATCATCTGGCCATTGTCGAGCGCCTCCCCGATCACCATCGACTTAAGCTCTGGCTTCGTGAGCTCCGGAGGATTGATCATCAACGGCAGGCTGAATGCGATCAGGAATATTAGTATGGCCAACAGCCGGTACGGATCGTTGATGCGAAAGAAACGAAGCATTGTTTCGCAAATTACGAAACACATAGGCACATAGGGGAATTTGTCCGTATCTTTGACGATGGCTTCGTCTGTCCGTCAACAAAAATTTGCCCGTCTCATCCAGAAAGAACTCAGCGAGATCTTTCAGCGTGACAAGCATGGCTACCTGGATAATGCATTCATCACTATCGCCGAGGTCAAGGTTAGTCCCGACCTTAGCGTGGCCAAAATCTATATAAGTATGATGCTTGCTAAAGACAAGCAGGCGATTCTCGCGAAGCTCGACCTCCACAAAAAAGAGATCCGTCGTGCGCTTGGGGAAAAAATTCGCAACCAGGCCAGGATCGTTCCAGAGCTCGCCTTCTTCGTAGACGAAGTGGAGGAGAATGCAATGCGAATGGATGAACTCATTAAGAGTCTTAATATTCCGCCCGCCACGCCTCCGAAAAGCGCTTCGACGGACAAAGATCCGGAAGGATCGCCAAAGAAAAAGAAGAAGTGAACGTCTCCTTATTCATAGCCAGGCGTTACTTTCTTTCCAAAAGGAAAAAATCTTTTATTAACGTCATCTCACTCCTCTCGATGGGTGTGGTGGCCTTTTCAACTGCGGCGCTAATAATAGTGTCGTCTGTCTTTAATGGACTCGGCGACCTGCTACGATCGGTGAACGGTGCCTTCGATCCAGAACTTCGCATTGAAGCCTCGAAAAGAAAAACATTCGAAGTCAACGATAAGCTCCTCGGTGATATTCGGTCTACAGAGGGTGTCGATCTGCTGTCGGAAGTAATTGAAGACTACGCCTATGTGCGTTATCTCGACCTCGACATGCCGGTGATCATCCGCGGTATCAGCGACAACTTCGTCGAACAAAAACGCCTCGACAACAACATGGTCGCGGGCGAGCTCGCTCTCCATCGCGACAGCATTCCGTTTGCGATCGTGGGCGAAGGCGTGAAGAGCAACCTTAAGATCAATATCAACGACGACATGCATGCCCTGCAGGTGTTCTACATCCGCAATGTCTCCGGAGGAAGTCTCGATCCGTCGCGTATGTATGCACGCAAGAGCATTCGTCCTGGTGGAGTGTTTTCGATAGAAAAGAACTTCGATGAAAACTACATTTTCCTTCCGTTGGATTTCACACAGGAACTTTTGAACTATGGCAACCGTCGAACATGGCTCGAAGTAAAGACGAAGCCCGGCGTTAATATAGAATCGGTGCGGAAAAGGATCGTCGCGAAACTGGGTGACGATTTTAAGGTGCTGACGAACGAAGAACAGCACCAGGATCTTTATCGACTTTTGAACCTGGAGAAGTTGTTTACAACACTTGCCCTTGCAGCACTCATCATCGTGGGTTCTATTAACATTTTCTTTTCCCTGATGATGCTAGCTATCGATAAGAAAAAAGACATCTCCGTTTTGTTTGCCATGGGTGCCTATCCACAGTTCATCAAAAAGATCTTCATCTCCGAAGGAGCGATCATTTCGTTTACCGGCGCAGTGTTGGGCCTCGTGCTTGGTGGTGTTATCTGCATCCTGCAAGATCAGTTTGAATTGGTAAGCATGGGTATGGAGAATGCTATCGTACAGGCCTACCCGGTGAAGATGCAATGGATGGATTTTGTCGTGACTTCCGGACTGGTTATAGCCGTGACTTTTCTCACATCGTTTTATCCGGCTTCCATGGCCGCAAAGTCATATAATATCCAGAACCTCTGAGCTCCGCAGCCTGATGCCCCGGGGCACGCGGGTAATTTCTGTGTAAGGTCCTTCCTCCTTTTGCTCTATTAATTCCGCCTGGAATGCTTAAATTAGCAGTTCTGCGTGGTGTGTATTATGCTGAAATCCAGTGAAATGGCTTGCTTTTTCCCTGCTTCGCCGGCAGGCAGGCCGCTTTTTATACACCAGCGTAAAGATTCTGTGGATAAATGAAAGTTTCAGCAGCTCAGCCTTTTCAAGTAATCTACTCACTGTACCAACATGAGTACCTGGGCTACATTTTTGAGTCTTTCATCGTCCACCTCGACGAAAAAGGAAAGCTCACCTATCAACATCAGAACATCTCTTCGAAAAATGCCCGCGAGTTCGCAAAGGGTCTCGACACGCGCGACTACGAGCTCATCGAACTGATGGACAAGATGAGCCAGGACGTGATCCTGAAGAAATTCTCGGTGAAGCAAATGAAGCCTAACGAGTTTTTCAGTAAAGTTTACGACAAAACCAAAGGCAACGAACTCATACAGGAAGAGATCGAACGGTATCTCGAAACAAAACGGAGCGAGATACTTGATAAGATGAAAGGCAAAATGCTTTTCGAGATGGGCAACGACGGCGAACCAACCTGGAAGAAAGTTGAAGTCCTCGAAAAACGCGCCAACATCCAGTTCCATTTCCGTCGCACCGACGAGAACACTAACTACTATCCTACCATCAGCTACGATGGAAAGAAAGTCGATATCCCGAACCCTTCCGCATACCTGATCTGTAAAGAGCCGGCGTGGATGGTGCTCAACGGAAAACTCTACGGCTTCGATAAGCACGTCGATGGCCGCAAGCTGTTGCCGTTCCTTCAAAAGAAGTTCGTCGTTATCCCGAAAAACCTCGAAGAAACGTACTACAACCGGTTCGTGGCTCCGCTCATTGCATCGTTCGATGATGTAGATGTGCAGGGTTTCGAGATCAACCGGAGTAACTATGATCCACACCCGCTGCTCACTCTTTCAGAGCTGCACCAGGGCCAATCTAAAGAAGTAACGGATCTGTTCGAGCAACCAGTTGAAACGGAAACTAAAGACGACGAAGCAGGAAAGATCGTCTTCGATCTGTCATTCAAATATGGCAAGCATCGCTTCCGCGGAGAAGTGTTCGGTCCCGTGAGCGTTACCATCGAGAAAAAAGAGAACGACTATACATTCCATCGCGTGAAGCGAAACACGGATGGAGAAAAGAAATACGCCGCTACGCTGATGAAGCTCGGGCTTCCGCTCAAGGGCTTCCGTTGTGCCGTTGAGAAAGCACATGCCTTCTCGTGGCTCAATGAAAATCGTGTTAACCTCCTCAACCTCGGGTTTGAAGTAAGTCAACCCGAGAACCGCGACAAGAAATATTTTGTCGGTAAGGCTGTGTTCGACCTGGAGGTAAAAGAGAACATCGACTGGTTCGATATCCATGCAAAGATCCGCTTCGGCGAATACGAGATCTCTTTCAAAGAGCTTCGCAAGCTCATCCTCCGAAAGAAAGTAGAGTTCAAATTGCCAAACGGGGAGATCGCCATCATACCAGAAGCATGGCTTCAGAAGTACGGCGATCTGTTTGCTCTCAGCGAAACACAAGGCGATCACGAGAAACCTGTACTAAAGAAATATCATCTTAACCTCCTCAAAGAACTGGAGGATGGAAACCTGGCAAAAGTTCACATGAGCGAGCGCTTCCGCAGCATGGAATCGTTCGATGGCATCAAAGATTATCCTTTGCCTGCTGGCTTCGCCGGCAAACTTCGTCCATATCAAAAGGCCGGGTACAACTGGCTGCGCTTCCTCAATGAATTCCATTTGGGTGGCTGTCTCGCCGACGACATGGGTCTCGGCAAAACAGTGCAGACACTTGCTTTGCTGCAGTCGGAAAAAGAAAAAGGAGAGGTTGGCACAAGCCTGCTCGTGATGCCCACATCACTCATTTATAACTGGGAGATGGAAGCATCGAAGTTTGCCCCGGACTTGAAGATACTCACGTACACCGGCACACTTCGCAACAAAGACATCAACAGGTTCAAGAACTACGACCTCGTTCTTACTTCGTATGGCATCACGAGGTTGGACGTCGACTCTCTGAAAGAATTTTATTTCAACTACATCATTCTCGACGAATCGCAGGTTATAAAAAATCCGACGTCGAATATTGCGAAAGCAGTAATGCAGTTGAAGTCAAGATACAGGCTTACGTTGACCGGTACGCCACTTGAGAACACGACACTCGATCTCTGGTCGCAGATGACGTTCATTAACCCTGGCTTGTTGGGTGGACATACATTCTTCAAGAACGAATACCAGGTCCCGATCGAAAAGAAACAAGACGAGGTAAAGACACGCAAGCTTAATGCTATCATCAAACCGTTCTTGTTACGAAGATTGAAATCGCAGGTGGCAACAGAGCTCCCCGAAAAGGTGGAGAACGTTCATTATACGAACATGACCGCCGAACAGGAAGAGAAATACGAAGAAGCAAAGTCATTCTACCGCAATAAGATCCTCGAGCAGATCGACAAAGAGGGTATCAACAACTCCCGTTTCATGATCCTCGAAGGTCTCACGAAGCTTCGCCAGCTTTCGAATCACCCGCGAATGATCGATCCTGCCTACACCGGAGAATCGGGCAAGCTCGAAGACGTTTCTCACATGCTGGAAAGCGCGATGGCGGAGGGACACAAACTTCTTGTGTTCAGTCAATTTGTGAAGCACCTCGATATCGTGAAAGAATATCTTTACAAGCAGAAGGTTCCTTTCGCTTACCTCGATGGTTCCAGCAACGACCGCAAAGACCAGGTGGAGAAATTCAATAAGGATCCTAATCTTAAAGTTTTCCTGATCTCGATAAAGGCAGGTGGTCTTGGTCTCAATCTTACAGAGGCCGACTACGTGTTCATTCTCGACCCATGGTGGAACCCCGCTGTCGAAGCGCAGGCCGTTGACCGTGCGCACCGTATTGGTCAGACCAAGCGTGTGTTCACGTATAAGTTCATCACAAGAAACACGGTTGAAGAAAAGATCCTGCAGCTTCAGAAGCACAAATTGAAGCTGTCGGAGAACCTGATCACGACAGAGGAAAGCATCATTAAGCAGCTTACCAGAGAGGATATTGAGCTGATGCTCGCTTAGCTATGAAAAGTCATTGCCCCGAGCAAAGCGAAGGGCAATCCTCAGAAAAGCAGGATGCAGCACCTTCTATGAAATTCTTGTGTGGGACAGTTCGGAGGACTTCCACCACTTCGTGGCGGAAGTGACGTTCCATAGTATGGCTAGTAGTCCAGCACTTTCCACCTTCGGTGCGACCACAACCATCCATCAGGTTGTTCGTAGATCACTTTCTCACTCTCCTCGATGTAGGTATCGATGATCCGGGAATCATCTAGCTTTACCAGCGTTACTTCATAATGCCCGCGCGATGTTTTCTTGATCGCCGCGAAATACGAAGCAGCTTTTTGTAACGTTGCTAGTTGAGTTATCCCGTAGAAGAACGCCGTTCGCTGACCGAGAAATGTTGCCCAATATTTTCGATGGTTGGAATGCCCTGGATACTGATCGGCGACAATGGCGGTAGCGCGAATGATGTCTTTTCTTTTAATGGCTTCACGCCCAACCGTTTCACGTGGAATTGCATGGCCTCCGAAACGTGTGCGGATCGCTAGTGCGAATGCGTTGGCGAGCTTGCTGCTTTGTGGAAGATATACGAAATCTACCGGAACAGGCAGATATAAACATCCTGCCGCAAGGAGCCACTCCCAATTGAACTGATGAGAGGCAAGTATGAGAACGGATTGATTTTTGCCTGTGTATTGCTTGATGACATCGGCGTTTGTGAACACTACCCTCTCCTGTAGTTCGGTTCGACTGATCGAAAGCAACCTGAGCATTTCAGCAGCATAATCGCACAAGTTCCTAAAGAACTTTTTGCTGATCTGTTTGCGTTCACTTTCAGAGGCATGTGGAAAAGAATTCTCAAGATTTGTCATTACCACTTGTCGCCGATACCTGAGAATATAAAAAGTGAAGAGATAAATGAGATCTGAAATGACGTACAAAGCTCCGAGGGGCAACTTTGAGATGAGCCTGAGGACAAACATGGTCTCCAAAATTACCCTTTGTTTTTGATTACTTTTGAATTGGCTTGTCACGTGTTGTTATTCTATGAGAGACAAGGTTGTTATTATCACGGGCGGTTCTTCCGGAATAGGTAAGGCGCTTGCAGAAAGATTTGGTGAGGAGGGTTCGAAGGTGGTGATCACGGGTCGCCGGAAAGAACAACTCGACCAGACCGCGGAATTGTTGAGAGAAAAAGGAATCGATGTTCTGCCGGTCGTAGCCGACGCCTCGGTTGAAAACGATTGTGCCCGCGTGGTAGAACAGACAGTCGAAACCTACGGGCGGATAGATGTGCTTATCAATAACGCCGGCATCTCTATGCGGGCACTCTTCGAAGATCTGCAAGTTGATGTCTTTAGGAAAGTGATGGAGGTGAACTTCTTCGGAATGATCTACACCACCAAATACGCTCTTCCTTATATCCTCCGTTCGAAGGGATCGGTTGTCGGTATCTCATCCGTAAACGGACGTCGGGCTACTCCCGAACGCAGCGCCTACTCTGCTTCTAAGTTTGCAATGATCGGCTTCCTGGAATCTCTTCGCTCCGAAATGCTCGACAAAGGTGTGCATGTTCTTACGGCTTGTCCCGGATTCACTGCTTCGAACATCAGGAAGTCGGCGTTGTTGGGTAATGGTCGTGTCCAGGGATACTCGCCCGCAGATGAAATGCACATGATGCCTGCCGAAGAAGTGGCCGATCACATTTACACTGCTGTTGTTCGAAGGAAACGCGATCTGTTGTTAACACTACAAGGCAAGCTCGCCGTTTGGCTCAATGTCTTCTTTCCCCGATGGATGGATCGCAAAACCCTGGAGTTCATGAGAAAAGAAGAACCCACGTCGACAAAGTCAACACAGGCTTCTACCAGTGCGGGAAGCATCAGGTCTTATTAACAAATACCAGCTTCGTGTTGTCGGCCTTGTTGATGTTCTTGTAAAAATCAACGTATTCCTGGTATACTTCGGGGGGGAACTCACCGTCTTTCTTTGTCATTTTCCTGAAGTAGATCACAGAGCCCTGGTCTATTTTGAAACCAGATTCATACGTACCGAAGCGCGACTCAAACTTAGCATTAGGTGGAAGAAACTCGGGATAAATGCTTTCAGGAATGCGATACTTAATGGTATCGATATCAACATAACCCGTACCGAGAACGAAAGGTGTTTTCCGGTTCTCAACCTTCTCGGGGATGTAAGTTGATCGGTTCATCAAATTCGGTGTCATGAAGATACGCTTGTTGGTTACGGAGGCGTACTTGTTGAGCGTAAGATCCAGGTTAACGACTGCCGTCGGTATTTTGCCTTTCTTGTTCGCGAATGAAAACTGCCCCACTTCGAAGTTTGGAATGCTGGTATTATTCTGTACCCATTTCTTCTGATCGTCGTACGACGAGACCAAGACATAATCAAGACCACCATTCTCGTATTGGAGACCGGAATAGTTGGTAGTAACTTTTGCTTTCGCATTTCCCATTGCATCGAGGTTAACTTCCGCCACTCTTATTTGAGTGTTCACTTCCGTAGGATAGTATGGCGTTCTCACAATCTTTCCTCCACTTTCAGTTACTGCGAGAGCGGTTCGGTTGTCTGTAAAATCTCCGGCATAACCGAAAGACTTCGTTTGGCTGGTACATTCAAGCCAGATTGTATCCTTACCTAAAGGGACCGCGGCCACCACGTGATTTGCATGAGGGTTTGGAAATGATGGATCAAAGCTACGCTCGCCACGACCTGCTGTGATAATTGCATAAAATGCAGGGACACCCACTTCTTTCAGCATAGCGACCGTATAATTGGATAATGCTTTGCAATCACCGTACCCGACCTCGTCGACTGTACTTGCTTCAAAAGGTTGCCAGCCACCAATACCCAGCTGGATACTAACATATCGTGTCTTCGATTGCATGTATTCATAGATGGCCTTTGCCTTTTCCTCATTTGTCTTGAGTCCATCCGTTAGTTCGTGCACTTTTCGTTTCGTCGGTTCCGGGAGCTTGTCTCTGCCTACGAGCAATGTCGAAAACCATTTGCCCATACTTACCCAGCTCGACATGTCGCCTTTATATCCACTCATCTCAACAGCATTCGGGGCCGCTTCGATGCGCTGAACATATCTCGATCGGGGACTCAAAGGTTCACGTTTTACAGTGGGAATGTTGTCGAGTACCCACGTAACAGACTCCTGGCCGGCATTGGTTGTGATGACAGGTTTTGTGTCAATGTTGTGAGCCCTGTAACGCGGCCTAAGCTCCACGGGGTAATTCAGCTGATATTTGAAATATTGTGTCGAGATCTTCTCCGTTGCTCCAACTGCAGAGCCATCCATGAAAAGTAGGTAATCGTAGTCAAGATCGTACTCTATCTCGACTGTGTATGGATAACTGCTCTGCGTGAGATCTATGATCTTAATACGGTTATCACTGAAGAGACTAACGCCGTCGAATGCTGCGCGGTCGATAATTTCCGATGACCTGATCTTTTTGATCGATTCTCCTTCAGCGTCGTATGCCGAAGCCTTCAGGTCCTTGATCTTCGTCATCTTATCGTAACCGATGCGCGTGATGGCGAGATCATTCGCACTGGAATTAAAGATGGTGGTAACCAGATGAAAATGGACTGTTGATGTCCTGGGCGATGTAATGGTAAATATTGTCTCGTCTTCCCGTATAACGGCATTCACATTCTCTTTCAGAGCTGCCGGTATCGCACTCACCGGATATTTGATATCCTTCGCATGTGCTACAACACAGATGGCCATCGCACATACACCTAAAAGTTTCTTCATCATCACTGTACTTTTTTCAAAACGATCTGCTCTGCCTGCTTCGCTACAACCTGGGCATAAAATTCTCTGAACACCGGATACTTGTCGGGACCGATCAGGTTCTTCGTTATCTGCAATTGTGAAGTGAAACTGATCTTGTTCCCCATAACCGTCATACTGTAAACAAACTTCCCTCCGTTTTCAGGGATCGCAAAAATTTTAGTCTGCGGAAGCTCCTCAGCCTTATAGCCCGCCGGTATCTCGAAGGTCGCCGAATAATATTTATCGAAAGGCGTAGGTATGTCGACAGGATATTCCCGTGTCTCAGATTTGAAACTGTTCTCCTCGAGGCCAGCAACGTATGGATTTATATATATGACATCGCCGTTGGCCATCGCATGATCGCGTATAATAAGTTCATGCGATTCGTTGGGCGACTCTGCAAGTCCTTCCATGTTCTTGAATTCACTTTTACTGAACTCCCATGACTTGCCCTGGAAAGATTCGGATAGATATTTTTCCTTACCGAGTGATGCATAGCTGGAACGCATCTTTCCTCCGTCGAGACCATCGCGGGTAATATTAAGCGTGCCATTCAATTCTCCTGCGGGATCAACTTTAAAACTCGCAGAGTAGACAATTCTCGATTTTGCAGAAACAATGGGCACCCACTCTGCACCACCTTTCGGCGTTACGACGAGACCAGAACCATTAAGACAGCGTTCGGGTAGAGCATTGTATGGAAGTGACTTGTTTGTTCCATCAAACAGCTTGTTCTTTCCATCTATCTTCACAAGACAGATCACGTCGTTGAATTGTCCGCCATCCGGCGTAAAAGGTCGAACGATCCCGTGATCGCGTGTGCTGATCAGCAACGGGTAAGCATCCAGGTCAGCCCTTCGCATCATGGCAACCATCAGCATATTGATTTCCGAAGAGCTGCCGTTTTTCTCATCCATTACTTTTTTCATGGCGCGATCCGGGAACTTGTCAACCAGGTCCGTCCATGCAATTGTTGATTTAACGTAGTCGTGAACTCTCTTCGCTTTTTCATCGGCGGTTGTGGCACCTGCGAGTAAAGGTTCTACCGTCTTATCGAGCCAGCCGGTTCCGCGGATCATTGCACCGAAGTCATCGCTTTCATCATATGCTTTGGCGATGCCTGGCCAACTCCTGCTGAAGTCGTAGAACTTCCCTGGATATTGATATGACGTGATGTAGTAATGGATCGTTGAAACAAAATCATCCGGAGTTGTAATGAAGGGCTCTATCTTGAACGCAGGTGCGTTTCTCATCACCAGTTTCTCCTGCCCCTGGCCTCTCGAGGTCATTTCAGTGATAGGCAGAAAACCTTGCATGTCTTTACGAAATGTGAACGAACTCGCGATCAGCGTCTCGTACTCACTGTAAATTGCTGGTATCGTGTATTGAAATTGCCATGAAGGGATCAAGGTTGCGCTCATGTTCCATACGTAAGAATATTCAATGACCGAACCAGGTTTCACATTAGGCAACGTGAACTTCACATTGCTATAAGTCTTGTTCACTTTATTCTTGAAAATACCGTCGCTCTTCAGCTCAGACGTCACCATCTTGCCATTCTCCATGTTGTAGGTGGCCCCTTTTATCTTGTTGATGCTTTCGCCGGCATGTTCGTAGCGGACTGTGACGCTTGCATATCGATCAATGTCCTTGTTGCCTAGGAACTTAATGCGTACGTGCCGCTTGTAAACTGCTGAAAAGTCTTCGTTGAGAATGATGGACCCAACATCGAACAAGATTACGGCCTGGGCAGCAGTATCCATCGCATACGTGGTCATGCTCATCTCGTCGCCACTTATCGATCCGAATTCGCGGCGTTCTTTCGTTTTTTGTGAATAGGCTGAAACGATAGCGACAAGCGCTAACGCAAGGGTGAGGAGTGTTTTCATATCGTGTTTACCGGAGGGGACCGGCGCCAGTTATAGACAATAGCAATAACGCTGATTGCCTCTCTGACTAAAATACCTCTTTTGGATAATTGTCACGCGTTGTCAGTGAAAATCCCTTATTTGCCGCGGTCGTGATCGATCCACTAAATGGCAAAGTCAAAAACCACATTCTTCTGTAACAGTTGCGGCTACGAATCGCCAAAGTGGCTCGGAAAATGCCCTTCATGTGGAGCATGGAATTCATTTGCCGAAGAAGTCGTCACAAAGACCGACACAAGCAAAAATCAGTGGCGTACCGATACATCCATACGACAAGCCCAACCGCGTAAGCTCTCGGAAATAGAGTCCGCTTCCGACATCCGCGTTATTACACCCGACCCAGAATTGAATCGCGTACTTGGAGGAGGCATCGTCCCCGGCTCGCTCGTCCTCATCGGCGGCGAACCAGGCATCGGTAAGTCAACACTCATGTTGCAGATCGGTGTTGGCATGCAACAACTCCGAACGCTATATGTTTCAGGAGAAGAGAGCGAGCAACAAATAAAAATGCGCGCCGAAAGAACGATCGGTAAAAAGAAGGCGAGCGAAAACTTTCACGTTCTCACGGAAACCAATACAAGAAACATCTTTGCAATCGTCGAAGAGCTGAAACCACAGTTACTCATCGTCGATTCAATTCAAACTTTGTATTCTCCGTTACTGGATTCAGTGTCGGGTAGCGTCGGACAAGTACGTCAGTGTGCCGGCGAACTTATGAAGTTTGCTAAAGAAACGAATACATCGGTTTTCCTGGTCGGACATATTACCAAAGATGGCTTGCTCGCCGGTCCAAAAGTTCTCGAGCACATGGTCGACACTGTTCTTCAGTTCGAAGGCGATCGTCATCTTGCTTACCGGATTCTTCGGACAACGAAGAACAGGTTCGGTTCAACCTCCGAGATCGGCATCTACGAAATGCTGGGCAGCGGACTTCGCGAAGTATCGAATCCATCAGAGATCCTGATATCACAAAAAGATGGACAGCTAAGTGGTGCAACTATTGGCGCTACCATCGAAGGCAATCGCCCCTTATTGATCGAGATCCAGTCGCTGGTTAGTCCTGCTTCTTATGGAACACCGCAACGAACATCAACCGGCTTCGATCAAAAGCGGTTGAATATGTTGCTTGCCGTGCTCGAAAAACGATGCGGCTTCAAGCTAAGCACGCAGGATGTATTCCTTAATATGGCCGGCGGTATTTCCGTGGAGGATCCGGCGATAGATCTTGCGATCTGCGCATCGATCGTTTCATCTTTCGAAGAAATTCCTATCAACGACAAAACTTGCTTCGCTGCCGAAGTTGGCCTGGGTGGTGAGCTCAGAGCTGTTAACAGGATCGATCAGAGGATCTCGGAAGCAGAGAAGCTCGGCTTCACCGAGATCTATATCTCAAAGTATAGTCAGAAAGCGTTGGACCTCAGCAAATCAAAAATTGTTGTGAAGGCTTTCGGTAAGTTGCCCGAGATCTTCGAGGATCTATTTGGGTAAACGTCATTGCGCCGCATCTCGGCCAACGTCATTGCTGCCCCATCTCGGCCAACGTCATTGCCGCCGCATCGGTGGCAATCCTCATTTTCGAAGCACCTGTAGCCCTCCCGTATGGATCAGCAAGACGGTCGTTCCTTTTTTGATCAAACTTTTTCTTATCAAATCGAACACAGCATAGAATGATTTACCGGTATACGTCGGTTCAAGCACAATTGAATACTCAGCTCTCATGCCATCACAAAAATCCATCAACTCCTCGCTCACTTTCGCATATCCGCCGTGATGATAGTCTTTCAGTATCCTGAAATCGAAATCGTAATTCTTCAACACAGGCACACCGATCACTTCTCGCTTCCCATCGATCCCTTTTAATAAGCCTGTCATTGTGCCTCCTGTTCCGACCGGTATGTATAGTTGATCGAATTCGATGCCCAATAACTTTCTTCCCCACTCCGCACATCCTTCTATTGCATACTGGTTCGTTCCACCCTCAGGTATCACATAAACACCTGGAAATTTCATCTCGTCTTTTCTTTTGTATTGTTCTCTCGAAATGAACTCTAGCTTCATGCCTTGCGACTTCGCGAAACGCAGTGTTGGATTGTCAACTTCCTCGCCTCTTATGATGCCGATGCTTTTGAAGCCATGCTCCTTTGCTGCGGCTGCCGTTGCGTAGATGTGGTTCGAATAAGCTCCGCCGAAAGTGAGCAAAGTGTGATGGTTTTCCTTACGAGCCTGCTCGATATTATACTTCAGCTTCCACCATTTATTACCCGAAATGAAGGGATGGTTCTGATACTCATGCAGGATCTTAACATGCACACCCTCTGTCGAGAATTTCGTCAAATCAGGCTCAAAATAATTCAAAACTAAATAATTTAGAGGTGATCAATTTGCTAATAATTTTAGTAATTTGCTTCCATGGAGCAGCGGGACGACTATTTCAGTGGGCGCGGAGCGCAAATTAAGACGGGAAACAAGTTTCTGAAAAATCAGTACGTCACAGATCACATCGAGGGACTGGACGAACCTCTTTTAGAGAATCCCGAAACACAGGTCTTCGAAGAGAACGCAAAGAAGATCGTGAACAAGGTCGATAGTCCCGACCTGCGAAATATGTATTCCATGAATCCATACCAGGGCTGCGAACATGGATGCATTTACTGTTATGCCCGCAACACTCATGAATATTACGGTTTCAGTGCTGGTCTTGACTTCGAGAGTAAGATCATCGTCAAAAAGAATGCTGCCGAGCTATTCGAAAAATTTATTCTCAATTCGAAATGGGAAGCGTTACCGATCATGCTTTCAGGTAACACCGATTGCTATCAGCCACAAGAAAGAAAATATCAGCTCACGCGGAGCGTCCTAAAAGTAATGGCGCGATATCGCCACCCGGTGAGCATGATCACCAAGAATGGGCTTGTGACGCGCGATCTCGACCTGTTGAAAGACCTGGCTTCCGATAATCTTGTACAGGTCTACATCTCAATAACTACGCTCAACGAAGAGCTACGAAGAAAAATGGAGCCACGAACAGCGAGCGGCATCAAAAGACTAAATACGGTTGAACAGTTGGCGAAGGCCGGGATACCGGTGGGCATCATGAACGCGCCTATTATTCCCGGCCTGAATCATCACGAGATCCCCGAGATCTTAAAAGCTGCCGCTAATGCGGGTGCACTTACCGCGGGTATGACCGTAGTTCGATTGAATGGATCTATCGGAAAGATCTTTGAAGACTGGCTTCGAAAAAATTTTCCTGATCGTTACGAAAAGGTCTGGAACCAGATCTGTTCGCTGCACGGAGGTAACGTCAATGATTCACAGTTCGGACGAAGAATGTCGGGCGAAGGAAATATTGCCGACGCCATTCATCAGCTCTTTACTGTTTCAAAAAGGAAGTTCTTTGACGGTCGTTCCATGCCTCCCCTCAACCTCACTAAGTTTAGAAAAGGAGGGTTGTTAAGTTTGTTTTAAAATCTGCGCTAAGGCTTGGTGTAAAAGCGTTTACGACGGACCACGATCTCCTTAACCGTCATTGCCCCTACGTCGCAATCCCCTAATTTCGGGCCCTCATGCCATCTTACCTTCTTATCACTCTGGGCTTCGTTGCCCAGGCTATGTTCGGAGCCCGGACGATCGCTCAATGGATCATGGCCGAACGCGAAGGCCGAGTGGTGTCGCCTGTGATCTTCTGGGTATTCAGCGTCATAGGCTCGTCACTCTTTCTTTTGTATGGCGTTCTCCGTCACGATGCTGTGATCATGGTGGGACAGAGCATCGCCTTTTATATCTATGTCAGGAACCTGCAGCTTAAGCGTGTCTGGAAAAAAATACCGGCGGCGATACGGGTCGTTTTGCTGCTGATCCCGCCATCGCTTCTCTTGTACAGCCAGTCATTCGAAAACAGCGGCCTCAACTTTAACTATACGGACCTCTTCATGCTCCTCGGAATGGTCGGTCAACTCCTGCTCAACTTCCGCTACTTTTATCAGTGGTATTTCTCCGAGAAAGCCAACGAATCACTGCTTCCGCTCGGCTTCTGGATCATTAGCGCCGCAGCCTCAATCATGGTTGTAGTGTATGGCTTCTATCGCGACGACATTGTTTTGCTCGTTGCCCAGTCTGCGGGATTGATCGCTTACGCGCGGAATATTTATCTTCACCTTCGCTCGCCGAAGCTTTAACGAAGGCGGGTCTAAAGCCACAAGAGTTGAACATAAAGAAGATCGCTGAGCCGGAGTTACAGGATTTTATCTTCGAGCACGAAAAGGACGACGAAGACAAGCTCGTCCTTAAGTACAAGGAGATCCTCGGTGTTCCGTCCGCCTGGGTAGCTTCGCAGATAAAGTCGCGAAAGAAAGCTGCGCACAAGATCCCGCTCTACTATAAAACGAAAGGGATCGTTTATCCTCCTTCATTGAATCTCGAGCAAAGCAGCTCCGAAGCAACAGCCAGGTTTAAGGCACACGTCGTTTCCAAATGGATCACATCAAATAAAAAACTATGTGATCTCACCGGCGGCTTCGGGATCGATTCATTTTTTCTTTCATCGTTATTCCCGTATTGTGACTACAGCGAGCCACAAAAAGATCTGCTCGACATCGCCAAACAAAATCATCGCCTTCTTGGCGCGATCAATCTTCATTATCATCACAAAGATGCCGTCGAATTTTTGGCAGACTCTGGAAAACACTACGATCTCATTTACCTGGATCCATCGCGACGAAGCGCCGCACAAAAAAAAGTTTTCCGATTCGGCGATTGTGTCCCGGACGTGATCGATCTCAAAGACGAGCTCTACAGTCACACCGACCGCCTGATGGTAAAGGCCTCTCCCCTGCTCGATATACAACAGGGCATCAAAGATCTTCAACATGTTTGTCGCGTACTCGTGGTGGCCGTCGATAATGAATGTAAAGAACTGTTATTTCTTTGCGACAACAATTTCGATGGCGAGGCTGTTGTCGAATGCTATGACATCAGTGAGCAACCAATCAATGCATTTGAATTCAAATTCTCCGAAGAGCGATCCGTGACAGCACAGTTCTCCGATCCAAAACAATACCTCTACGAACCAAATGCATCGATCTTAAAAGGCGGGGCATTTAAGTCGATCGCGATCGCTTACGATCTCCTGAAAATCCAAACCAATACACATTTATATACGAGCGATGTGCTTGTCAAAAATTTTCCGGGTCGCATCTTCAAGGTGAAAGAGAATGCAAAAACCGACAAAGCCAATGTCATTGCCCGGAATTACCCGATGACTGTCGAAGAGATCAAAAAGAAAACTGGAATAAAAGATGGAGGCGAACTCTACCTTCTTTGCTTCAGTGGTATGAAGAAGAAGTTTTCCCTAACGGCAGATAGATTGCAGTGAGAAGGGAGCTTCCGTGTTTTCCGTGCATTCCGTGAGAACCATTAGAAATCACTTTAACATCTGTCTCAATTTCTCTATCGAGATCTCCCCTTCCATTCTCGCAATAAATTCCTGGTTGTCGTACAGCATGAATGTTGGCACGGTGTTGATCGGTCCAACCGCATTGATGATCGATGGTCCATCACCCTGGCCGAAGTGAACATTCGGTTCGATCAGTTTATAGTCGTAAGAAAATTTCGATATGGAATCGAGGGGCTCCGGTGAAACGAAGTATACCTGGTAATCTTTGATAACATCTTTGTTGTCGGACAGGAGTTTCGCTTCACGCTGACAATGGTCGCAGCCCGGGTTGAAGAAGACGATCAGGACCTTGCCGGTAACATCTTTGAAAGCGAGCCTTGATCCGTCGGTCTTGGTGATGTTAAATGCCGGCATCTGGTTGTTCGCTGTCGGCTTTGCTTCGAGCACAACTTCTTTCGGCTTTTCTTTTTGACATCCGAGAATAAAGGTCATTAATATCAAACCCAGGATCGCGTTCTTGATCATTGTCAGATTAGTTTTAGTCCCCAATAAATTGCATAAAAAATAATAGCTATCGAACCATACACCTTGATCACCTTGCGCCGGTTCGACACATCTTCCCACCACAACATTACCCATGGTCGCCACAAACCTATCGCAATAAACAACAAGCTCAAGAACGTCAGGTAGTAAAACAACAGCCTCAGATATGCCATCGGTGCAAAAATAATGGTTTTCACTTTGCACCCTTCGCGTTGCATTTGCTTTGCGACTTTGCTTGAAATATTTTTGCGCCGCGTCTGCCGACGAAGGCAGGTGCTGTTTTTTTGAGGGTGAGGCCGGATGAGTTTCTTTCGATTTTTAAGGCCGACGGTTTAGTAAGAACGCTGGCGGAGGGGATAACTACGTCCAAATCAGAAACAGTGCGCCTCAAAGGAGTAACCGGAAGCCTCGACGCCGTTCTTTTCGCTTCCGTTTTCAAGAGCCTGCCTGCCGGTAGGCATGACACAAAATCCGATCATCTCATCATCCTCCACGACAAAGAGGAGGCAGCATACTTTTTCAATGATCTCCAGAATCTCCTGGGCGACCGGGAGATCCTCTTCTTCCCGATGTCGTACAAGCGACCTTATGAATACGACGAAACGGAGAACGCTAACATTCTTACACGCGCCGAGTGCCTTAACCGCATCTCGGTACCCGGTCATTCGAATATAATCGTCACTTATCCCGAAGCCCTTTCGGAAAAAGTGATCAATAAGAAATCGCTCGCCAGCAACACGTTTGCAATAACGGTTGGTGAGAAGCTCGACCGCGCTTTCCTGGAAGAGTTCTTTCACACATACGACTTCGAAAAATCCGACTTTGTTTATGAAGCGGGCCAGTTCGCCATCCGCGGCGGCATCATCGACGTGTTCTCATTTGCTCATGAGCTCCCATATCGTATCGAACTCTTCGGCGACGAAGTTGATAGTATCCGCTCGTTCGATCCCGGCTCGCAGCTATCGGTAGAAACCCTCGACAAGATCAGTCTGATGCCCAACGTGCAGACTCGCCTCGTTCAGGAACAACGACAGTCGCTGCTCGAATTTATTCCGCCATCTGCAAAGATCTGGTTGAAAGACACTGCCCTTACTTTGGATGTTATCGAAAAGTGCTTCGACAAAGCCAGCCAGAGTTTTGATAAGATCCTTCACGACAGTGGGCAGGCAAAAGTGAATCTCGAGCCGGCGGCGTTGTTTGAAACACGTGATGCCTTCGAGAAGAACCTGGTTCCATTCAAGAAGATCGAGTTTGGTAACAGGTATTTCTACAGCACAGAAAACGTTATTGAATATCGCTCCAGTGCGCAGCCGGCTTTTAAAAAGAACTTTGAGTTGCTCGCCGGCAATTTGCTCGATCAGCAAATGCAAGGCTATACGAATTTCATTTCTGCAGAACAGCAAAAGCAACTCGAACGACTGCAGGGCGTCTTTGCTGAGATCCATCCGGAGCTTTCATTTCAATCGCTCGATACGTCTCTTCGCCAGGGGTTTGTTGATCACAACGTAAAGATCGTTTGCTATACCGATCACCAGATCTTCGAACGATTCCATCGCTATCGAACAAAGGAAAAGTTCTCGAAAGCGAAGGCGATGACATTTCGTGAACTGCAGACTTTGCAGCCTGGTGATTTCGTAACACACATCGATTACGGGATCGGCAAGTTTGCGGGTTTGGAAAAGAAAGATGTGAACGGCCGCGAACAAGAGGCGATCCGACTCGTGTTCCGCGACGACGACCTGTTGTATATCAACATCCACTCACTTCACAAGATCTCCAAGTATACCGGTAAAGAAGGTACCCCACCACCGATCAGTAAACTTGGATCTGGTGAATGGGAAAACAAGAAGAATAAAGTAAAGCGACAGGTTAAGGACATCGCTAAGGAATTGATCGAACTTTATGCGCGTCGCAAGACAGCACCCGGCTATCAGTTCTCGCCAGATGGATTCTTGCAGGCTGAGCTAGAGAGTTCATTCATCTACGAAGACACACCCGACCAGGCAAAAGCTACGGAGGATGTAAAGCACGACATGGAACAACCGCATCCTATGGATCGGCTGGTCTGTGGCGACGTCGGCTTC
This sequence comes from uncultured Ohtaekwangia sp., assembly GCA_964490505.1. Lineage (GTDB taxonomy): Bacteria > Bacteroidota > Bacteroidia > Cytophagales > Cyclobacteriaceae > ELB16-189. Next base: position 77,841 of record CAZBCP010000015.1, read on the forward strand.
GGAAAAACGGAGGTCGCAATACGGGCAGCATTCAAGGCAACAACAGAAGGAAAGCAGGTAGCAGTACTGGTTCCCACGACCATTCTCGCGATGCAACATCATCGCACGTTTAGCGAACGCCTCGCGAATTTCCCAGTCCGCATCGAATACGCGAACCGTTTCAAATCAGACACGCAGCTAAAGAAGATCTTCCACGACGTAAAAGATGGCAGCGTCAATATCATCATCGGAACACATCGTGTTGTCAGTAAAGATGTTCACTTCAAGGACCTCGGTCTTCTCGTTATCGACGAAGAACAAAAGTTTGGTGTGAAGGTGAAGGATCGCTTGAAAGAACTGAAGGTCAACGTGGATGTGCTAACGTTAACCGCTACGCCTATTCCGCGTACGCTTCATTTCTCTTTGATGGGTGCCCGAGACCTTAGCATCATCAGCACTCCTCCTCCGAATCGTCAGCCCGTTACAACCGAGCTTCACACTTACAATGAGGAGATCATTCGCGATGCTGTAAGCCATGAGCTTCGCAGGGGAGGGCAGGTGTTCTTCGTTCATAATCGTGTTAGTGATATCGAACAGGTTGCCAATGTGATCTTCAAGCTCGTTCCCGATGCACGCATTGGTATTGCCCACGGACAAATGGATGGAGACAAGCTCGAAAAGGTGATGATCCGTTTCATCGAGGGTGAGTATGATGTTCTCGTCTCGACGAACATCATCGAATCTGGTCTCGACATCCCAAATGCGAATACGATCATCATCAACCAGGCACACATGTTTGGTCTTAGTGATCTCCACCAGATGCGCGGCCGTGTTGGTCGTTCCAATAAAAAGGCCTTCTGTTATTTGTTGACGCCGCCAACGTCGGTGTTGTCGTCCGATTCACGCAAACGTCTTTCGGCGCTCGAAGAATTTTCGGAACTCGGTGATGGATTCAAAGTCGCGATGCGCGATCTCGACATTCGTGGCGCAGGAAATCTTTTGGGTGCCGAACAAAGTGGTTTCATCAACGATCTTGGTTTCGATACTTACCATAAGATACTCGATGATGCCATCCAGGAATTGAAAGAGACCGAGTTCAAAGATCTGTTTGCCGTGGAACTTGCAGAGAAGGCTAAGTTGCTTGCTCAGGATTGTGTGATCGAGACCGATCTCGAGATCCTCATTCCGGAAACTTATGTGAGCAACACGAGCGAGCGTCTGCAATTGTATGCTACGCTTGATAACATCAAGAATGAAGAGGCTCTTGGTAAGTTCCGCGATTCATTGCAGGACCGGTTCGGAGACATTCCTCCGTCGGTTATTCAGTTGGTCGACTCCGTGCGGTTGAGATGGATAGGAGAGAAGCTCGGCTTCGAGAAGATCAGTTTGAAGAACGACAAGTTCAAGGGTCAGTTCATCTCGAACAAAGATGAATACTTCAAATCGGAAACGTTCGGAAAAATTCTTGCCTTCGTTCAGGCCAATTCAAGACGCTGTAAAATGAAAGATACCGGTGGCAAGCTTATTCTGACGATCGATAAAATCACCTCCGTCGAAGACGCACTAAAGCTTTTCGAAACTTTTTAACCCCGCACCTGGCACCCAGCACCTTAGCACCTCGCACCAGCACCTCGCACCCAGCACCTAGCACCATTCCGGGAGGTTTATAGAATCCAGGTATAGGTCTAAAACCCCGACTCTTTCCGTAGCCCTGATATAGATCACGTCGCCGCTCTTCGGTACCGACGTGACCTCCACGAAATAATTGTCGATCGCGTACAGGAAAAAGTCCATACCGTACGCCGATGTTGTGGCTAGCAACGTTCCGAACATTGTTATAGCCTTCGCCTTATCACCGATTGATACTTCTTTAAAGGCTTTGAGCGGTATATGCGAGGTGTATGCCATGTTTCGGTTAACGAGGTTAGATCTGTTCACCACATTTGTCGAGACCGAGTGCGCTAAGCGACACACTTTCCGAGTAGGGAAGGAGACCGTCGACGTCGTCAAACGCATTGATCATTAATACCTTCTTGTAGATCGGCGAGTAGAAGACTTCGATAAAGAATGCGCCGTTGTGGTAGAGGTAAACCTTACAGTTTCCAAGCGTGCGCGTCACGATGTAATTCGATTGTGTGGTAACAACATCACACTTCTTTTCAAACGACGCGCGCTTGAAATCATCGATGCCGAAAATACCTTTGTCTTTCATAACGAGACCCATAGTCTCAAAACTGTGCCACCACCAGAAACGTGGTTTTTGAGGGTATTTTGGCCGATTTTTTAGCTTCCTGGACTCATTTCAAGACGTCGATTCCCAATTTTGGATTTTGATTGGCGCACAATACGGATCGAGCGCTATCGTTTCAGTCTGGCGACGCGGCAAGGCACTCGACGGGTACTTGGACTATGGATTTATGATTATAATCTTTAGCCTTTGGAAAACACGTCGTTATCTATTTATCTTAGCAGTTCTTTAATATCTAACACCAGAAAAATGAAGTACGTAAGGGGGTTATTTTTTCTCGTAGGCGGCTCTATGATAATCGCCTCTTGTTCACTCTTCGGCAATCGGGGAGGTAAGCCCACAGCAACGAACCCAGGTCAGATGAGTACCGCCACCGGACTCGCTTACAATGACGATGATGCAGGCGGCTTCCAGGTAAAACCTTTCGAAGGTCAGCCCGACGCTCCTAACACCGTGTTCATTGAAGGCGGTCGTGCCGTTATGGGTTCATTCGAAGAAGATGTTATGTCGTATCGTGACAACATCGAAAGAACAGTTTCTGTCGCTTCATTCTACATGGACGAAACAGAGATCGCGAACATCCACTGGCTTGAATACATGCACTACCTGAGCAAAGACTCTTCACAGGAAGTTTATCAGGCTGCGCTTCCCGATACTACGGTGTGGATTGGAAAACTTGCTTTCAACGATCCTTATGTGGATCACTATCTCAGATATCCCGGATTCCGCTACTTCCCTGTTGTAGGTGTTAGCTGGGTTCAGGCAAACAACTATGCCAAGTGGAGAACCACAGCTGTAAACCAGAAGCTTCTTGCCGATTCTGGCGAAGAACTTCCTGAGGTTGCTCCCGGTGGCCGTATCCCTCTCGAAACTGGTGTTGTTATCCCTGCTTACCGCCTCCCTACAGAAGCCGAGTGGGAATACGCTGCACAAGCTCTTATCGCTACACAGTGGGTTGAAGAATTGCAGATGTATCAGCGTATCTATCCCTGGGATGGCCACGCTCTTCGTAACCCTTTCGGTAAGACAATGGGTTTCTTCCTTGCAAACTTTAAGAGAGGTCGTGGTGACTATGCCGGTATCGCTGGTCGCCTGAACGACGGTGCTCTCATCACATCTTATATCTATGAGTTCCCTCCGAACGACTACGGTCTGTACAACATGGCCGGTAACGTGAGTGAGTGGGTAATGGACGTTTATCGCCCGATGTCATTCCAGGATTTCGATGACCTTAACCCTATGCTTCGCGATGGTTTCCTCGACGATGCGAAGAGCGGTTACAGGAACAACTACCAGTTGAAGAACCCTGCAATGGATCCTGCTAAAGCGAAGTTCAACTCTAAGGATCCAGACAACGACGACTGGGAAGAAGCAAACCCTCAAGGATTTACTTCGCTCGTGTCCGACAAGGTTCGCGTTTACAAAGGTGGTTCATGGAAAGACGTTGCTTACTGGATGTCACCTGGTACAAGAAGATACCTCGACCAAGACTCATCGACTGCTACTATCGGTTTCCGTTGCGCAATGATCCGCGCAGGTTCGAACTGGTAATCAGAAAAAGAATTTGATGAAGAAGGCTCCGCAAAACGGGGCCTTTTTTTATTTATATCATCGCGCCCTTACTACGAAGTTCAGGTCGCACAACAAAGTCGGCGCGACCCCCGGATCTACGCTTCAGCTATGCACGCCACACTAAGACTTGCACATCCCGCTTCCACCAAATGATGTCCACACGCTTCTATCGTCGCCCCGGTAGTGATCACATCATCAACCAGCAAAACTCTTTTGCCAACTACCTTATCGATCGCCGCCACCGAGAATGCGTCTTTCACATTACTCCATCGGTCAGCGCGGCCTTTACGTGTTTGTGTATTCGTAGCATTGCGTCGCAGCGAGATACTTTCCTCCCAGCCGATGTTCAACGCTTCGCTCAATCCTTCTGCGAATTTTGCGCTCTGATTGTACCCGCGTTTTCTCATCCGCGATGCATGAAGTGGAACCGGGATGATTACATCGAACTCCGTATTCATTCCGGATTCCATAAGCTCCAGGCCATACAAGTGTCCCATTCGCACACCGATCTCAGGTCGGTTGTTGTATTTGAGCTCGTGTAGTAGACTTTGAACAAGTCCGCCCTTTCTGAATTTCAGAAATGCCGATGCGAACTGCAGTGGTAGCCGGCCCGCCAACCGATTGCGCACCGGGTTTTCATCGAAACGATGATAGGCTGTCTTCGGCAACTGCATCAGACATGACGTGCACAGAACATCTTCGCCTTTTATTAAAGATGTGTGGCACGCAACGCAGACACGAGGGTAAAACAGCGCGATGAAATCATTGATCAACATCCGACAAAATTCGATACGGGAAGAACCAATGACCAAATTCTGAACGTTAGGTATTCCGGATATCTTTGCACCTACAAAAGCACGAACAATAATGAGTTTAGTAGACCAATTCAATGATTATCGCTCGAAGATGAACGAGAAAATTCTCGCGGGCGACAATCTGATCATAAAGAGGATATTCAACCTCGATACCAACGCCTACCAGGAAGGAGCACTCGATGTAAAATCGAAAGAACTCATTGGACTCACATGTTCCCTCGTCCTTCGCTGCGACGACTGTGTGAAGTATCATCTCGGTAAATGTAAAGAGGTCGGTTTCACAACTGCCGAAGTTCACGAGGCTATGGGCGTAGCAACATTGATCGGAGGAACAATAGTGATCCCTCATCTCAGAAGAGCATTCGAATATTGGGATGCATTGTCCCAGTCACCAGGCCACCTCGCCACCTAGCCACGACCATGTTTCAAAAAGACTTAGATCTGGAACGTCAGTGGTATCGCCTTCTCGGCGAGATCGAAAAGCTCATTGGCCGAAAGCCCAAAGACCTCAACGGCGTGTTGTTCATCATCGGCGTCCAGGAGTTGGGCAAGGGATACCGCCCATTCTCAAAAGAAGAGAAGCAGGATCTTATGCACATCGGCATCTGCCGGGTACTGAGCCAGTCAGGCTACTATGAATTGAGCGGTAGCGATAAAGATGGCTGGCCGCACTGGAAAATGATCAAGAAACTCCCCCATTTTGATCTACTTGAGCAAGAGAAGCTCCTGAAAATGCATGTGATCGAATATTTCGAAAAAGAGTATGGTCTCGATTTAACAATTACCCCTTCCGAAAATCCCTCTTAAAAAACTAACTTGGTCATCCTGACGTTTTTCACCTTAAGATGTTGAGTTATGGGGGAGGGCATTAAACCGATTTATGATAACCTGGCTTCTTTTCGCAAGAAGTACTATCTGAATCTCTTCATTCGCGGCACGATTCTTACGCTGTCGCTCGTATTAGTCTATTTTATCATCGCCGCGCTGCTCGAGTACAATCTATGGATGAGCAAGGGCGCACGCCTTCTCGTGTTCGCATCTTTTATCGTGCTCGTTCTCTTTTGCATTTACAGATTTCTAAAACTTCCCATCCGCTGGTGGCTCTACAAGCGCGGGCTTGGGCAGGAAGAAAGCGCACAGATGGTGGGCAATCACTTCCCGACGATAGGCGATCGTTTGTTGAACCTTCTTCAGCTCGCAGCAATTCCTGGTAACAGCGATCTTGTTCAGGCGGGCATTATCCAGAAATCGCGGGCCATGCAGGGCATCTCTTTCGAGCAGGCAATCGACCTCCGCGAAAACCGTAAGTACCTGAAGTACTTCGCCGTGCCTTTTGTACTAATGGGTGCGCTCTGGATCATCGATCAGAATATCTTCACACAAAGCACGAAGCGCATCGTGCAATTCAATACAGAATTTTCTCCCGAAGCGCCTTTCCGTTTCGTGATCCCAAACAACAATCTTACTGCATTCTTCAACGAAGACTTCACGCTCAATTTGAATCTCGAAGGTGCGGTAGTGCCCGAAGCCGCGTACATAGTTTCCGGTCGCCAGCGCCTGAAAATGGAAGAAGTGAAGACAGGGGAGTTCGCTTATACTTTCGAACGCATCCAGGCGCCGATGACCTTCCAGTTCGAAGCATCGGGATTTTTCTCGACAACCTATACTATTGAGCTGGTTAACCGGCCCGAGCTCACCGAGCTGAAGATCGATCTTTCGTTTCCCAGATATCTTGGGAGAAAGCCGGAGCAGCTTACCAACACAGGAAACCTGGAAATTCCCGAAGGCACAAAGGTGACATGGACGATTGGGGGTGCCCACGCAAAATCGGCCTCCATGGCGTTTGGGGGCGGTGCGGAGAATCCCATGCAATTAATTGGAGATCAGCTATTTACATACGGAAACAACTTCTTTGATCCCCAGGACTATTGGATTTCCCTCGAAAACGAGCGCGCAAAGAACAAAGATAAGATCGCTTACTCGATCCGTGTCATTAAAGACCAACACCCCGATATCGTAGTCGACCATGTTCGCGACTCGGTGTTGTTCAAAACTGTATTACTCGGCGGATCCGTTGTCGACGATTATGGTCTCACCGCCCTGGAGCTCCGATATCATATTGTGAAGGAAGGTCGTAAGCAGCCTACCCAGGAAAAGAAGGTAATCTTGGGTCTCAACTCCCAATCTAATCAGCAAAGTTTCTTTTACCAGTGGGCTCTCGATTCGCTGGATCTTCAACCAGGCGATCAGCTTAATTATTATCTGCAGGTTTGGGACAACGATGGTGTGAATGGACATAAGTCGACGAAGTCGTCGATGTATGTTTTCGCATTGCCCGGCGAAGAAGAAATGAAAGCCGAGATCAGCAAATCGCAAGCTGCTACTCAAGGCAAAGTAGACCGGAGCTTGAATAAAGCAAAAGAGCTGCGCGAGTCGATCGAGCAAGCGCAACAGAAATTAAGGGGCAAGCAGAGTCTTGATTGGCAAGACAAGAAAATGCTCGAGGACCTGGTTCAACAGAAGTCGGGACTTGATCAATTGATCAACGAGCTTCAAAAAGAAAACCGGCTCCTGGATGAAAAGAAGAATGCATTCAGCGAAGAAGAAAATCAGCGCATCAAAGAAAAGTCGGAGCAGATACAAAAGCTGATGGACCAGCTGCTCGATGAAGAAACCAAGAAGCTGTTCGAAGAGCTTGAAAAACTTCTGAAGGAAAACTCCGATCCATCGCAGATCCAGCGGATGCTCGAGAAGATGGATCGCAAAGGAGATAATCTCGAAAAAGAACTGGAGCGCACGCTAGAGCTCGTGAAACAGATGCAACGCGAGTATAAGCTTGAGCGCGCGATCGAAGAACTCAAAGAACAGACACGGAAACAGGAGGAGCTATTAAAGGATACCGAAGATCCTTCAGGAAAACAGCAGAATAACGAACAGAAGAATTCTGAACAGCAGAAGGAACAGAAAAACGCAGATCAGAAGAATTCGGAGCAGAAAAAAGACTCAAGTCAGAACGATCAAAAGAAGTCGGACGAAAAGAATTCAGATGAAAAGAACTCCGATCAAAATAATTCCGACCAGAAGAACTCCGATCAAAAGAACTCGGATCAAAAGAACTCTGAACAGAAGAATTCTGAACAGGGCGAACAAAAGTCCGATGACGAGAAGTCGCTCGATGAGCGCCAGCAAGAACTCTCTAAAGAATTCGAGCAGTTCGAAAAAGAGATCGAAGAGCTGAACGAGCTCGACAAAGAACTCGAAGAAGATTCGGGCAGCCCCTCCGAAGAAGAGATGAACGAAGTGAAAGATGCACAGGAGCAGAGCAAACAGTCCCTTCAAAAAGGTCAGAAGAAACAGTCATCTCAGCAGCAGCAAAAAGCTGTGAAGCAGATGAAGCAGATGCAGCAAAACATGGAGAGCATGCAAAACTCCATGGAGATGGAGATCGATATGCAGAACCTTGAGTCGCTCCGTCAGATCATTCACGGGTTGATCAAGCTTTCATACGACCAGGAGTCGCTGATGAAAGACTTCATTCCGATCCAGCAGACAGATCCGAAATACGTTCAGCTCGGCCAGGACCAATTGAAGATCAAAGACGACGCTAAAATATTGGAAGACAGCTTGTTAGCCCTCGCGAAGAAGGATGCATTCATGAGTTCAGTCGTTACTAAAGAAGTAGGCGAACTCAACTCTCACATGGACAAAGCTGTTGAGAACGTCCGCGAGCGACGCAAAGGAAATGCCGGCACCGAGATGCAGTTGTCGATGACGAGCATCAATAACCTGGCCCTTATGCTGAAAGATCATTTTGATATGATGCAGCAGATGATGGCTAATGCCATGAAGATGCCGGGCAAGGGTAAGAAGGGAAAACAAAAAGGTCAGCAGATGAATCTAGGCCAGATGCAACAACAGTTGAACGAAAGAATTCAGCAGTTGAAGAATGGCGGCAAGAACGGACGTGAACTCTCGGAAGAACTTGCTCGTGTAGCTGCGGAACAAGAACGCATTCGTCGTGCTCTGCAGGAGATGCAGGAGAAGTTGAAGCAGGAGGGTGGTAAGGTCCCGGGAGGAGATCTTCCTGGAAAGATGGAGCAGACCGAGATGGATCTTGTGAACAAGCAGATCACCGAACAAACTATCCGTCGCCAGCAGGAGATCATGACGCGACTGCTTGAGACAGAGAAGTCATTGCGTGAACAAAACATGGACGATGAACGTAAAGGAGAGACTGCGAAGGACTACGACAAAGAAATTCCCCGTGCTTTCGAGGAATATTTAAGATTAAAGGAAAAAGAAGTAGAATTGCTGAAGACGGTACCTCCCAAATTGTACCCGTATTACAAGAAGGAGGTCAACGATTATTTTAAGAGAATTGGAACGCAGGAATAAAAAATCGAGCAGGCTTGCATGAAGAACATCCGAATTGAAATCCCTTCACTGGCTGAAAACATCAGGATGATCGAGAGCTTCATTGACAACGCCAAAGAGCGCTACAAGCTGGACGACGATATTTATGGAAATATTATGATTGCCGTTACAGAGGCAGTCAACAATGCGATCAAGCATGGCAACCAGGGCGACTCTACAAAGAACGTTTCTCTGACCCTTTCATTCGAAGAGGGTTTGATCAAGTTCAAGGTTGAGGATGAGGGCACTGGCTTCGATCATCAAAACCTTCCCGACCCAACCTCTCCAGAAAATCTCGAGAAGCCGGGTGGTCGCGGCATCTTCCTGATGAAGCACCTAAGCGACGAAGTTGAGTTCGACGATAATGGTCGGGTGGTTCAGCTTAGTTTCTATATGAATGCCTGATGGCGATTCAGTTCAGCTACTTCCAGACCCGTTTCAAACTTCCCAATCCGAAAAAGACGTCCGCGTGGATCGAGCGTGTGGCAAAGGCCGAGGGCTCGGCCGTTGATTCTATCTCATATGTTTTTTGTACGGACAAATACCTCCTTGGCATCAACCAGGAGTATCTCGATCACGACACTTTAACCGACATCATCACTTTCGACTATTCAGAGTCCCGGAAGTCGCTCGATGGAGAGATCTATATCAGTGTGCCCCGGGTACGCGAGAACGCCCGGAAGCTGGGAGTCGACTTTGACACGGAGCTTCATAGGGTAATCATACATGGGGTGTTACACCTGCTCGGCTATCGGGACAAGACTCCAGCTCAAAAGAAGATTATGAGAAGGAAGGAGGAGTCAGCGCTGGGGGTGCGGGGCCTGCTTGTCCGGTAGGCAGGTGCGAGGTACTAGGTGACAACTTGCACTTTGTTTCGATGTCTATAAACTTGGAGACATCAGTGAGTTTCGATTTTGTTCCACGTGAAACCTATACTGTCCAATCCTACTGCAGCTCCGGAACCGGCTATTCGAAGTATACCTCCGGCCGGACCTCCAACCTCCTTAAGCCTAGACGCATCCATTACCACCGAGCCGCCGAGCAACTAACCGCTCTCCAGAGTCCCACACCTAAGCCCGATCTCCAATCCGATCAGATCTCTTATAACCGACCATTGACTCCGCACCTCGCACCTGCCTACCGGACAGGCAGGCCCCGCACCTAGCACCCGCGCAACCACTTCATGACCCCCGCGCCCGCAGCCACCGAGCAGCCGATAACTAACCGCCCTCCAGAGTCCCACACCCGCTCCCGATCTCCAACCCGATCAGATCTCTATAACCGACCATTCACTCCGCACCTCGCACCCAGCACCCTGCACAATCACCGAATCGCCGATAACTAACCGCCCTCCAGAATCCCACACCTAATCCCGCCCTCCAACCCGATCAAAATCTCTCTAACCGAATATTGACTCCGCACCCCGCACCCAGCACCCCGAACCCCGCACCCCCCACAAACCCCTTTATGACGCACGCGTCTACCCAGCCCTTTGTGCTATCTTTGCGGCCGACTGAACCTTCGCCGAAAGCCGATGGTTCCACGTGAAACACTCAATGTTCCAATGTTCCAGGATTACGATGTCATAGTAGTAGGCGCAGGCCATGCCGGTTGTGAAGCAGCAGCAGCAGCAGCCAACATGGGTTCAAAGACCCTGCTGGTTACTATGAACATGACCACCATAGGACAGATGTCCTGCAACCCGGCGATGGGCGGCGTGGCAAAGGGACAAATCGTTAGGGAGATCGACGCGCTCGGGGGGTACTCTGGAATTGTCAGCGACAAGTCAATGATCCAGTTCCGGATGCTCAACCGTTCTAAAGGTCCTGCTATGTGGAGTCCCCGAACCCAGAATGATCGGGCACGATTCTCGGAAGAGTGGAGGATGGCATTGGAACGAACTCCGAACCTCGACTTCTGGCAAGAGATGGTAAGCGGCCTGCTAATAAAAGATAACAGAGTAGTAGGAGTAAAGACAGCACTAGGACTGGAGATCACCGCGAAGGCAGTCGTGCTTACAAATGGCACGTTCCTTAACGGCCTGATCCACATAGGCGAAAAGAATTTCGGAGGAGGAAGAGCCGCCGAAAGAAACTCAACTGGAATCACCGAACAACTCATAAAGCTCGGCTTCGAATCCGGTCGCATGAAGACCGGCACCCCACCCCGGGTAGACGGCCGCTCTCTCGACTATTCGAAGATGGAGGAACAACCAGGTGACGAGAAGCCATCAAAGTTCTCATTCACCGACACCAGGCCGCTCCAAAAACAAATGAGTTGTTGGATCACTTACACCAACGACGACGTTCACAAGGAATTAGAAAAAGGCTTCGATAGAAGTCCTATGTTCCAGGGTCGCATCAAAGGCCTCGGCCCGCGATACTGTCCGTCAATAGAGGACAAGATCAATCGCTTCGCCGATAAAGATCGTCACCAGATATTCGTCGAACCTGAAGGATGGAACACCATCGAGATCTATGTAAACGGGTTCTCAACATCACTACCTGAAAATGTTCAGTACGAAGCCATCAGAAAGATCGCCGGCTTCGAAAAGGTGAGGATGTTCAGACCAGGCTATGCAATAGAATACGACTATTTTCCTCCAACCCAGTTGAAGACAAGTTTGGAGACCCAACTAATTGATAATCTGTATTTTGCAGGCCAAATCAACGGCACCACGGGCTATGAAGAGGCCGCTTGCCAGGGACTCATGGCCGGCATCAATGCCCACCGGAAAACCAAAGACCTCGACCCGCTGATCCTCAAAAGGTCAGACGCTTACATCGGCGTACTCATCGACGATCTGGTAAATAAAGGCACACAGGAACCGTATCGAATGTTCACCTCGAGAGCAGAGTACAGGATACTCCTTCGTCAGGACAACGCCGACCTTCGACTAACCGAGATCGGCCATCAAGCAGGACTCGCATCCGATGAAAGATATCAGGCAGTGGTCGACAAGAAAATGGCGATCAAAAAACTCATGACCGAGCTCAAAGAGATGCGAGCCGAGCCTCAAGCCGCTAACAACGTTCTGAGAGATCTTAACTCTTCCGAGATCACAGAGAAGACACCCGTCGCCAACTTGCTCCGTCGCCCTGATGTCGGGATCAACGACATTAAGAAGATCAGCAACACGATAGCCGAAGCTCTATCATCATACTCCGAAGAAATTCTCGAACAAGCCGAGATCAACGTGAAGTATGACAGCTATATCGACAGGGAACAAAAACTTGCGGAAAAGATCGGCTCCCTCGAAGACTTCAAGATCTATCCCGACTTCGACTACGACAAAGTGAAAGCTCTGTCGCATGAAGCAAGAGAGAAACTTAAAAAGATCAGGCCGGCAACCATTGGCCAGATGTCGCGCATCAGTGGAGTATCACCCGCCGATGTATCTGTTCTAACAGTGTATCTTGGCAAGTAAATGCTTGAGCAAGTAACGGCCTGCCCAATCTGCGGCGAAAAAGATTTTTCTAAACAACTTGACACGTTGGACTATACAACGACCCGAGAGGCGTTCACGATCCAACGCTGCGATCACTGCACCCTGCTTCTCACCAACCCGCGACCCGATAAATCATCGATCGGAAAATATTATCAATCGGACCGATACATCTCGCACACCGGTGGCAGCGCCACACTGATGGACACCATCTATCGATCGGTCCGTAACATCACACTGAGATCAAAACTAGCGCTGGTAAATAAGTATCAGTCGAAGTTCAATCTCCTGGACTATGGCTGTGGTACCGGAGAATTCCTGGCAACCTGTAAAGACGCGGGTTGGACGGTAACTGGGGTTGAACCCTCCGATGAGGCCAGGCTCAAGAACAGGAAAGATCTGCAGGTCGTTGACAATCTCACCAAAGTAACAGCGCACGTAAATGCCATCACCATGTGGCATGTGCTTGAACACGTTCATGATCTTAATGAAACTCTTGCCAAACTGAGATCTTTGCTTACGAACAATGGCACAGTTTTTATAGCTGTACCGAATCACGAATCGTATGATGCACGCTATTACAAAACTCATTGGGCTGGATATGATGTGCCTCGACATCTCTGGCATTTCAATAAGGAAAACATAAAGACATTACTTACGAGACACAATCTTCGACTCCAGGCAATCGTCCCGATGAAATTCGACTCTTATTATGTTAGCCTCCTGAGCGAAGGTTATAAGAACCCTGGGAGCAACACCCTGATCCGATCCGCATCGGCATTCACGCGCGGCCTTATCTCCAACATGAAGGCGGGCAAAGACAATCACTCTAGCCTAATTTATATTGCCGGCTCATGAAGTACGCGAGGTTTCTCATCTTCCCACTGTGGTATGCAGCAATGTCTTGCGCGACACAGTCCACACCAATGGGAGGACCAAAGGATACCATCCCACCTAGTGTGATCAGGTATACGCCAAAAGAAAACTCCAAAAACTTCAAGGGGAAGACAATAGAGATCGAGTTCAACGAAGCAGTTGTCTTAAATAACCCAAAAGAAGAGATCCTGATTATCCCTACTACGGGAAAACAGACTGAGTTCAAACTCAAGGCGAATACATTGATCATTACTCCGGAGCAGCCCTTGAAAGACAGCACCACTTACAATATAAACTTCAGGGAAGGGGTCAAAGATATCACTGAAGGAAACCCTGCTAAAGACCTTAGGGGCGGGACAGAAAAAGATCTCCACCTCGCGTTTTCTACCGGACCAATCATTGATACCCTGAGCATCTCGGGGATGATCAGGAATGGAATCAATGAAACAATCCCCGACAATATCACAGTAGCCCTCTATACATCGGATACCTTCAACATCTTTGAAGACGCACCGGAATATTTTACGAAGTCGATCAAGGAAAGAGGCACATTCTCGATCACGAACCTCAAGCCCGGTAAATACAAACTGTATGCTTTCGACGACAAGAATAAGAATCTAAAAGCCGAGACCCGATCTGAAAAGTTCGGGTTCCTTGCCGACGCGATAGAACTTGACAGCTCAGTGACAGGTCTCGACATACCAGTGGTCAATATCAACACAGTACCGCCAAGATTGACGAGCAGTCGAAATCAGGGAAAAATAAATACAATCCGCTTCAACAAATCGATGACCGACTACGACATCGAATCGAATTACAAGATCACATCGTCATTCTCCTCGGGTTCCAACCAGGCAGAGATCACGGCATTCTATCCTGATATCGCTCCCGAAGACAGTATCCAGGTTGGTTTAAAAGCTATCGACAGCACCGAACAGGTGATCGATACCCTGATCTACCTGAAACGAGATCTCAAAGAAAGAATGGAGGAGAAATTTAAAGTATCCGCTGGCGGCGACCTCGTCTACAACCTGGAGACAAACATGATCTCGTATAGTATGACTTACAATAAGCCGATCATATCGATCAATCCTGATAGTCTGTACCTCGTCTACGATACCACTCTTGTAATTCCGATCAAACCCGAGTCGATCAAAATAGACACAATCTTCAACCGGCTCTCGGTCAACGAAATGATGCCTTTTGATTCATTACCCAAGGTACCGCAACTCACCTTTGGTCCATCGTATATGATAAGCATAGAACAAGACAGTTCCACCAGGATCACTATGCCAATGAAGTTGATCGACTCTCCCTCGACGGCCGTGCTGATCATTGATGTGCAGACCACTCAGCCCCACTTCATTATCCAGGTTCTAAATGGAAAAAACCAGGTAGTCCGATCGATCGTCGATCAGAAAAAGATCACACTTAAATTCCTCCAACCAGAATCTCTAAAGCTTCGGGCTGTGATCGACAAAAATGCAAACGGTCGCTGGGATACCGCCAACTACCCCCAAAACAGGGAGGTAGAGAAGATGATCTACTATCTCAACTCCGAAGGAAAATATGATATCCCACTTCGGGCCAATTGGGAGGTCGGCCCGATCGTGTTCAAATTCTGAATTTCCACTGTACAACTTGTGGACAAGCGTGGAGAAACCCACGCCGGTCCTGGACAAACTCCCGACCTAACGAAAAACAGGGTAGAACTGTCTACAAGTAAAGAGTTGTCCACAGCACCAAACAACGCCATTTACCGTTGACTAACTTATTAACAACAGTGTTGAAATGTTTATAGTAAATTAAAGGTTAGAAATCAGGCTATAAGACCTTAAAACGACCAACACGTTACCAAGAGGTTAGGCACAAAGAAGGGTTAGGCAAAGTGATCCACAAATGAACAGCGCTAATTACTATTACATTAATACTATATATAATAGATTAATACAAGTCCTGTGTATGTGTGTGTTGTGCGTATCGGTTTACGCGCAAGACAATTCGGACATACAAATTGCCAACGAATATTTTATCAGGGGCGACAAACAAAAAGCGCTGACGATGTACGAGTCGCTGGCCAAGCACCCGGAGAACATTCCACAAATTCACGAAAACTATCTGGCGCTCATGATCGACATGGGCAAGTTTCGCGACGCCGAAAATTATGTGGAGCGCCTGGTCAAGCGAAATGATGATCGTCTTAACTACAAGCTGGATCTCGGGTTCGTTTACATGCGAAGCGGAGACGAGGCTAAGGCCGATCGATATTTTAAGTCGTTCATAAAAAGTATTTCGGGTGACATTTATCGCGTGCGTACGGTGTCGGATTATCTAGTGGCGCATAATCTCGCTGAGTATGCAGCACTTGCTCTTGTTGAGGCACGCAATGCTCTTCACAACAATTCACTGTTCACGCTCGAGCTCGCGAATCTTTACCGGCTGCAGGGCAAGCGCGACGAGATGGTGGACGAGTATTTGAACTACGTGACACAGACGCCGGCAAACATCGGCTACGTGAAAAACCTCCTGCAGATCTTGTTGAGCAAACCCGAGGAGCTCGAGAGCCTGGAAAAATTACTGTACGATCGCGTTCAGCAAAATCCCCAATCGGAAGTTTATTCCGATCTGTTGATCTGGGTGAATCTCCAGCAGAAAAATTTCTATGGCGCATTCGTCCAGGCACGGGCCTATGATAAGCGTTTCAAAAAAGAATCGCCGAAGACATTGGAGATCGCACAGATCGCGCTCAATAACCAGGACTACGATAATGCCGATAAGAGTTTCACGTATGTGATGAAGGAGTACGCCGGCACGGAAAATTATTTGCCTGCACGACTCGGACAGATCAAAGCAAGAGAAGCCAAGGTGAAACGGAAATACCCGGTAAACAAAGATTCGATACGATACCTGCTAACGGAATATGAGTCGTTTATTTCGAAATACCCCGAGAACCCAAATGCTCATGAAGCGCAACTGAATGAGGCGGCATTGTTTGCTTACTACCTCGACGAAAAAGACTCGGCTATCGCAAAACTTAACAAGCTCATCCAAAATCAGCGGGCTTCAAATTATTTGAAGTCGAAAGCTAAGCTCGAGCTGGGCGATATCTATTTGTTGAAGGAGGAGCCTTGGGAATCGACGTTACTTTATTCGCAGGTGGAGCGCATGCAGAAGGATGCGCCGATAGGCTACGAAGCAAAGCTGAAGAATGCGAAGCTGTCGTATTTCAAAGGGGAGTTTGCCCTGGCACAGGAGCATCTTGATATTTTGAAGCAGGCTACCACGCGCGAGATCGCAAACGATGCGATGGATCTGAGTATGCGGATCAATGAAAATCTTGGCTATGATTCTGTCGGCACGGCCCTGAAGAATTTCGCGACGATCGAGTTGCTGCTACAACAAAACAAGACCGAAGAAGCCACTCAAAAACTGAAGGCATTTGTTGAAGACCAGTCAAACGCAACATCACCGATGCTTGACGATTTTTATTGGCTGCAGGCAAATCTCGAAATGAAACAAGGACATTTCGAACAAGCGATCGCTGGTCTGCAAAAGATCATCGACAATTTTGGCGACGATATTCTTTCCGACGATGCCCTTTTCTTGCAGGCCGATATTTACCAGAACCAACTCAAGAACAACGACAAGGCCATGGAGATCTACCATGATTTCCTGACAAAATAT
Source organism: uncultured Ohtaekwangia sp. (assembly GCA_964490505.1). GTDB lineage: Bacteria > Bacteroidota > Bacteroidia > Cytophagales > Cyclobacteriaceae > ELB16-189. The sequence continues at coordinate 94,873 of CAZBCP010000015.1, forward strand.
CCCGGCAGTGTTTATGTCGCGGAAGCGCGAAAACGGTATCGCCTGCTCCGAGGAGACTTTAAGCCGGAGAGTTAGCCGGCCATGTCATCGCGCCAGCGGATACAAGGCACACCCTTTAGTCAATTTCGGCGCGATCCGGTTTCATGCCACGGGATCCCGCCTCAGTAGATCGTCAACAAGCATTTCATAGGTTTGGGGCGGGATGACATGTTGCGCCGCTGCAGTTGCAGCCCGCATCCATAGATTTGGGCGGGATGACAGGTTCCGGTAACTTTAGGAATGAAGTCACAACTCCTCATCATTTGCTGTTTTGTATTTACGACAGCATTCAGCCAGGTCGATTTTCCAAATCCAAGCCCCGCGCAAACAATCCGACAGAACTTTGGCATGTCGGCCGTCGAAGTCAATTATTCCCGTCCTGGGGTAAAGGGCCGAAAGATCATCGGACGCAACGAACCTTACGGGCGTGTATGGCGCACCGGTGCGAACGCGCCCACGAAGATCCGTTTCTTTAGTCCCGTAGTGATCAAAGGAAACAAGATCGACTCCGGAACCTATGTTCTTTACACAATACCGGTCGAGAAAGGCGACTGGACCGTGATCCTGAACAAAGGCGTGAAGAACTGGGGATCGGATCAATACAAACAAGAGGATGATGTTTGCAGAATAACGGTAACACCCGAAAGAAAACGCAAACCCGTCGAGACGTTCACAATACAGTTCGATAATGTTAAACCCGAGAGTTGCGACATCTCCGTGGCATGGGAGGACTGGATGATCTCGATACCTGTAACAGTTCAAGTAAAAGAACAACTCCGTAAACAGATCGAAGCAGATCTGCAAAAGCCAACACCCGGGTATTACGTGGCGGCACAGTTCTACTACGAGTATGATAACAACAACGAGAAGGCTCTCGAAATGATAGAGAAGGCCATTGCAGCAAACGAAGCAGCGGGACGGAAACCTTACTGGCAGTATTATTACAAAGCGCGGATCTTGAAAGATCTTGGTAAGAAAAGCGAAGCCATTGAGCAAGCCAACATGAGCGCGAAATATGCGAAGGAGCAAGGCAATCGGAACAACTATGTTCAGCAGAGCGAAGACCTCATTAAATCGATAAAATAATGTTTGGCCGCCTGCTTAAAATTATCGGAGCAATTCTGCTCGTGATCATCATCGTTGTTCTCGTAAAAACCTTTACGTTCAAGTCGAAGCAACTCGATATCGCAACTGTTGCCGCACCTGACTATACACCTGAAGCTCTCGATCATTTCCTGGGAGCGATCAAATACAAGACGATATCCTACAACGATGCGTCGTTATTTGATACGGCGCAGTTCTTTGGATTTCACAGGTATCTTGAGACAACATATCCGCTCGTACACGAAAAATTGTCGCGAAAAAAAGTTGCGAACTATAGTCTGCTATACAAATGGGAGGGAAGTGATGCTTCGCTAGCTCCGTATGTTTTAATGGCCCACCAGGATGTTGTTCCGATCGAAGAGGCGTCGAGAAGCATGTGGACGGTAGATCCGTTCGAAGGTGTTGTGAAACAGGATTCGATCTGGGGTCGTGGTGCCTGCGACGACAAGATCAATCTTATTGGTATCATGGAGTCGGTGGAGAAATTGTTGAAAGAAGGATTTCAACCGAAACGAACCATCTACCTCGCATTCGGCCACGATGAAGAGCTGGGCGGCTCCGGCGCAAGAGCGCTCGCTGCCGAACTGCAGTCGCAGAATGTACAGGCCGACCTCGTTCTCGACGAAGGTGGCATTGTTACGATGAACAAAGTTCCGGGCATGACGAAGCCCGTGGCATTGATCGGGACATCGGAAAAAGGATATCTCTCGTTGGAGCTGAAGGTTGAAAAGAACGGCGGACATTCATCGATGCCTGAGAAAGAAACGGCGCTCGACATTCTCACGAAGGCCGTTGTGACGTTGCGAAGTCATCCGTTCCCGGCCGACTTCTCTCCGTCGACCTTAGGATTCATAGATCATGTTGGACCGGAGATGCCATTCTTGCAGAAGATGGTCTTCGCCAACACGTGGCTTTTCAAAAGGGTAGTGATCAGCATATATGAGGCGTCGCCTGGTGGAAATGCATTGGTGAGAACGACCACGGCTCCGACGATCATTCATGCGGGTGTAAAAGACAACGTGGTCCCTACATCAGTAACTGCAGTTGTGAACTTCAGGTTGCTTCCGGGCGATAGTTCTTCGCTGGTGATCGAGCGCGTTAAACAGATCATTAGTGACGACCGGGTAAAACTTTCGGTGTTCGGTGGATTTGCATCGGAACCAACGGGCATCACATCGTCTGATGGACCCGGTTATAAACTTGTCGATGAAACCATTCATAAAACTTTTGCGGAGACCACTACGACACCGTTTCTCATGATTGGTGGAACTGACTCGCGACACATGGAAGGGATTTCGAAGAATATCATCAAGTTTAGTCCAATGATCGACCCGATAGGATTTCACGGGATCGATGAGCGTGTGAGCACGCAGAGCTATCGGGAAACGCTTTGGTTTTTTGAAACATTGTTGAGGGAAACGAAATAGTTTGTTTCGCAGAGGTGCGCAGAGGAGCGGAGGATACGCCAAGAATTCCTTTGCGAAACCTTTGCAACCTCCGCGTATCCTTTGCGTCACCCTTCATTTTCCCTAACTTCACCATAATGAGAGTGAAGTATCTTTTCATAGGCATTGCTGCATTCATTCTGATACTCGGCGTGTGGTTTTTGATGCCTTCGCAGAAGGTGGATTTCAATACACAGGTTAAGCCAATTCTCAACAAGAAATGCATCGCATGCCACGGCGGCGTGAAGCGCGAAGCTGAATACAGTTTGCTCTTTCGCCAGGAGGCCATGGCCAAGGCTGAAAGCGGCAAGTTTGCGATCATACCCGGCGATGCATCAGGCAGTGAACTGATACGTCGCATCTCAAGTCACGATCCCGAAGTGAGGATGCCCTACAAAAAAGATCCGCTCACAAAAGAAGAGATCGAAACACTACGCCAGTGGATCAACGAGGGAGCCGAATGGGGCGACCACTGGGCATATCAATCAGTGAAAAAACAAGAACTGCCGGAAGCGACCGACTGGACAAGTAACGATATCGACCGGTTTATCGAAAAGAAACTCAATGAAGAGGATCTCGCTCCTTCAGATCAGGCCGACAAAGAAACTCTTCTTCGAAGAGTAAGTCTCGATGTGATAGGCATGCCGGCAAGCGAAAAACTATCGAAGGAATTTTTATCATCGCAGGACCCCGCCGCCTACGAAATACTCGTCGACTCGTTGCTTGCCTCGAAGCGATTCGGTGAACGATGGACTGCAGCCTGGCTCGACCTCGCCCGTTACTCCGACACCAAGGGCTACGAAAGAGATTATATCCGTTCGATATGGCGTTATCGCGACTGGGTTATCGACGCCTTCAATCGCGACATGCCGTATGATTCGTTTCTGATCCAACAACTCGCGGGCGACCTTCTGCCCAATCCAACCGACAATCAATATTTAGCCACAGCATTCCATCGTAACACGATGACTAACGATGAAGGTGGGACCGACAACGAGGAATTTCGGACTGCAGCAGTGATGGATCGCGTTAGCACAACATGGGAGTCGCTGATGGGAACAACTTTCGCGTGCGTGCAATGTCATAGTCATCCGTATGATCCATTCCGCCATGAAGAATACTATAAGTTCATGGCATTCTTTAACAACACTGCGGATGAAGACACTTACGAAGATTATCCTGTGCTTCGCCACCTCGATAAAGCGTCGGAGGAAAAACTGAATGGACTTCGCGACTGGGTCTCGAAAGAAGTTTCGAAGGAGAAGGCGGCTGAGCTATACACTTTCCTCAAGACCTGGCAACCGATCATTGTGTCGGTTAAGGCCGATGATTTCGTTAACTGTGCTTTGGAGGATACCAAGTGGCTGGTGATGCGCGCGCATTCAACGGCTCGCATGAAGAATGTTACACTGAACAAAAAGGATAGGCTGATCTATCGATATGCCGGTCGCGTTCCGGGCGGCAAATGGACGATACACGTCGACTCGCAGGACGGACCGGTGGTCGCCACCGTGAATATTCCGAAGACGAAGGATTGGGTTATCGAAGAGATCGCGATCAAACCAGTTGATGGTGTTCACGATCTTTATTACACCTATGAGAATCCAAACCTGAAAAAATCAACCGATACTGGATTGCAGTTTGACTGGTTTTATTTCACCGATAGCAGTATTCCCTGGAACAAGCAGAGCGATAGATACAAAAGAGATTATTGGGAGCTGTTGACGAAAGACTTCGAAGTAACACCAGTAATGATGGAGAACGTGCCGGAGATGAGCAGAACGTCACAGGTATTCGAGCGTGGCAACTGGCTTTCGAAAGCAGATACCGTTCAACCCGATGTCCCAGCGTCGCTGCCTCATTTGCCTGAGGGTGCTCCGAAAAATCGCCTGGGCCTCGCGATGTGGCTCACCAGCAAAGAGAATCCCCTCGTATCGCGCACGATCGTGAACCGTGTGTGGGAGCAGGTCTTCGGTATGGGATTGGTCGAGACACTGGAGGATTTCGGAACACAGGGAATACCACCAACACATCCCGAGCTTCTCGATCATCTGTCGTGGCAACTGATGAACGATTACAACTGGAGCTTGAAGAAACTGATCAAGGAGATCGTGATGTCTTCGACATACAAACAAGATTCGAAAGTAACGGAAGAGCATCTCGAGAAAGATCGGTTCAACAGATTTTATGCGAGAGCACCACGTGTTCGATTGTCGGCTGAACAATTGCGCGACCAGACACTTGCCGTGGCCGGTTTGTTGAGCACGAAAATGTATGGGCCTGGTGTTATGCCATATCAACCCGACGGCGTTTGGTTGTCGCCATACAATGGAAGAAAATGGCAAAAAAGCAAAGGAGAGGATCAATACAGAAGGGCGGTTTATACTTATTGGAAACGAACGGCTCCGTATCCAAGTATGATGACGTTCGATGGCTCCGCTCGCGAGGTTTGCATGGCACGGAGGATCCGGACAAACACGCCGCTGCAAGCTTTGGTGACTTTGAATGATTCTGTTTATGTGGAAGCTGCTGGACATTTGGCAATACGCATGATGCAGAGCGCCCCGGACGTAAAAGATCAGATCAGGAACGGATTTTTTTATGCATTGGGCCATCAACCTTCCGAAGGCGAACTCGGTGTATTGCTGAGGCTTCACGATAAAATCGCGCCTCCAACAATTCAGAAGGTGAATACAAAATATTCCAAAGATCTTATAAGACCAACCAAGGCGCTGACACTGGTTGCCAGCGCTATTTTGAATCTTGATGAATTTGTAACGAAGAACTAATGAACGAAATCACGCGACGTCATTTCCTTTACGAATGCGGACTCGGTCTCGGGAGTCTTGCATTGGGTTCTTTAGTCGGCTGTTCCACAAAGTCAACTTCGGCTGAGAATCTTTTCTCCACATCGCATCCGTTGCTGCCGAAGTCGCCAATGTTTCCCGGAAAGGCAAAGTCTGTAATTTACTTGCACATGGCGGGTGCTCCTTCGCAGTTGGAGCTGTTCGACTATAAACCAGAGCTCGCGAAGATGAGTGGACAAGTCTGTCCGCCGTCGTTCCTCGAAGGAAAGAAGTTTGCGTTCATTCGTGGTGTTCCAAAAATGCTTGGTCCTCAAGCCACCTTCAAACAACGCGGTCAGTCCGGAGCATGGATCTCCGATAATCTACCACACCTCTCTTCGATAGCCGATGAGCTCACGTTCCTTAAGGCAATGCAGACTGATCAGTTCAACCACGCGCCGGCGCAATTGTTATTGCATACGGGCACGCCTCGGTTGGGACGACCGAGTATGGGCTCCTGGGTAACGTACGGCTTGGGAAGCGAGAACAGTAACCTACCGGGTTTTGTCGTGCTTACATCCGGCGGGCGCTTCCCCGATGCAGGTAAAAGTGTTTGGGGAAGTGGATTTTTGCCGTCGGTTTACCAGGGAGTACAGTGTCGCTCCGAAGGAGCTCCTGTTTTGTTCCTCGACGATCCACATGGTATTGATCGCGATGAGCGCAAAGCTTCGATCGATGCAATCAATGAGATGAACCGGTTGAAGCACAAACAAACTAACGACCCCGAAATACTTTCGAGGATCGCTCAATACGAGATGGCATATCGAATGCAGATCTCGGTACCTGAAGTAATGAACATCAACGACGAACCTGAGTACATTCACCAGATGTACGGCACGAAGCCAGGCAAGGAGTCGTTTGCAAATAACGTGTTGCTTGCACGAAAGCTCGTTGAGAAAGGAGTGAGATTTGTTCAGTTATTCGATTGGGGATGGGACTCGCATGGAACCGGTCCGGACGACAGCGTTGATATTCAGTTAGTGAATAAATGTCGTGAAACCGATAAGGCATCGACAGCATTGATACTCGATTTGAAACAGCGCGGTATGTTGGATGAGACCCTTGTTGTTTGGGGCGGTGAGTTTGGAAGAACACCGATGCAAGAAAACCGCGATGGAAAGATGGGTCAATACAAAGGAAGAGATCATCATACAGAAGCATTCACGATCTGGATGGCGGGTGGAGGTGTTAAGAAAGGATATACGCACGGCGAAACTGATGAGATCGGTTATAAAGGTGTGAAGGGACGTGTAACTCCGCATGATCTGCAGGCAACCATACTCAATCAACTTGGATTCAATCACGAACAGTTCACTTATCAATTCCAGGGAAGACCATTCAGGCTTACCGATGTAGATGGAACTGTAATCAGAGAAATTCTTGCATAAAAATTTGTAGCTTGTCGCAAAGTTACGCAGAGGTAGCGCGATGGATACGCGAAGAATTACTCTGCGAAACCTCCGCAACCTTTGCGTATCCTCCGCGAAACAAATAGAACTTGAAAGCTGAGTTGCTCAATTCTTTTGGCGAAGAACTCTGCAATTCATTACATGAAACAAGCTACAGCAATGCCTTCCCGCCGAAACTTCCTCAAACTCACTACGGCAACCAGCGCCGCTCTCATTATGAACCCTCTCGAAGATCTAGCAACACCGGTGAAAGTAAAAGCAGCTCCCGGCTTCTCGTTAATGATCATGGCCACCAACTGGGGCCTTTCAATAAGTTGGGACGAATACTGTGCGAAAGCAAAGGCTGCAGGTTATGATGGGTGTGAGATCTGGTGGCCCACCGACGCTGCTGACCGTGCAAAGATGTTCGAAGCACTTACGAAACACGGACTCAAAGCCGGATTTCTTTGGGGCAGCGGCGAAGCAGATTTCAAAAAGAACCAAGCGCAGTTCGAGGCAACCCTGAACGACATCGCGAAAGCAAAGCCGGTATACATCAATTGTCACTCCGGTCGCGACTTTTTTACAGCCGATCAAAAGCTCGAGATCATCGCGTTCACCACAAAGCTGTCGCAAAGCAGTGGTATTCCTATTTACCACGAGACGCATCGCGGTCGCGCGTTGTATTCAGCTCCTGTTACTCGTGAGCTCATTGAGAAAAGTAAGGATCTCCGGATCACACTCGACATTTCACATTGGTGCGCCGTTCATGAATCACTGCTCGCCGATCAGCAGGACACCATCAACCTCGTGCTATCACGAGTCGATCATATTCATGCTCGCGTTGGACATGCCGAAGGTCCACAGGTAAGCGAACCCCGCGCACCCGAATGGGGCGACGCAGTGAAAGCACACTTCGCATGGTGGGACACCGTTGTTGAAGCGAAGAAGAAAGAAGGAAAAGCGCTCACAGTTCTTACGGAGTTCGGTCCACCCGACTACATGTGGACCACGCCTTACACCCGACAGCCGTTGGCCGACCAGTGGGCCATCAATGTTCACATGATGAACACATTCCGTAAGAGATATCTCTGATGGATCAAGTTTTCCAATTTGCAGGCAAGTTCCACCCGTTACTTGTTCATTTGCCTATCGGCTTTTTGCTGATAGCAGTGATCTTTATTTGGGTTAAGGAACATGGGAAAGCAGTAAAGATCTCGATTGGTCTTGGTGCCCTTGCGGCAATATTTTCGGTGATCACAGGCCTGCTGCTTGCCGAGAGCACAGGTTACGCCGACGAAGTCAATGCACATAAGTGGTCGGGCATCGTGCTGATGATAGTGAGTGTGGCGATGTGGTTTGTGCCCGAACAATTTCTGAAAATTGGGTCGGTCGTGATGACTGTGTTGATTTTTTTAACGGGTCATTTCGGAGGAACACTCACACACGGTCCATTGATCGAGGAGCCTGAGGCAGAGAATCTTGATCTTACAAAGATCGATCTCGACAATGCGGTCTTTTATAGCGACGCCGTTCAGCCGATTCTGGAAGCGCGGTGCTACAGTTGTCACGGCGATGACAAACAAAAGGGCGGCTTACGCCTCAACGATCCGGATGCGATCACGAAAGGCGGAAAAAACGGAAAGATCATCGTACCCGGAAATCCTGAAGAGAGCGACATCGTGAAGCGTCTCGATCTTCCGTTGGAAGATGAAGACCACATGCCTCCGAAAGAGAGAAAACAACTGACGGACCAGGAGAAGAAACTGATCTCGTTATGGGTTGCGTCGGGATCGGATTTCGATAAGAAGATCAGTGAAGCGCTCGATGCAAAGCAACTGGCGAGTCTCACCGAGGCTTCGAATGAAATTCAGTTACCGAAAGTTGATGTGCCAGAACCTGATGAGAAACTTATTGAAAAGCTCACCGAACTGAACGTTGCTATTACGCCGGTCGCGCAAGAAAGTAATTTTTTGCAGGTGAGCTTCATCAGTTTGCCTGGCGAAAAAGGAGATCTGCTTGCCCAACTGAAGCCGTTAGCAAAGAATATCGTTTGGCTTAATTTAAAAGGAACACAGCTCGGCGATTTTGCTGTGAGTGATTTTTCTAATCTTACGGAGCTGAATTTATCAGGCACAAAAATTTCTGATGCTGTAATTGACGAAATAGTGAAATGTAAGTCGCTTGTGAAGCTGAATTTGTCGAACACAAATGTTTCTTCTGTCGACAAACTAAAAGATCTGACTAACCTGAGGTATTTGAACATCTACAACACAAAGGTGACGTCTGTCGATCTTCCAAATGTTTTAGTTGAGAAAGGCGACTATGAAGTTCCGACTTTTCAAACGGACACGACATTCGTAAAAGAATAAACACATAGGCAGATAGCTATGTGTCTATGTGTTTAATTAACCCTTACCGGCTGGATCCATGCCGCTTCATTTTCGTCTTCGGCAATGGGATTCGTGCGTTTCTTCGTCGAGGTTACTTTCGCTCTCACGAACAAATAATCTTTCGTGATCTCGAATTGGCCTTTCGGACCGGGAAATGATGCGAGCACTTTCGACTTCGTCTCGCCTTTCTTAACGCCGATAAAGTCGATGTTGTAGTAGATTCCACCATCGGGTTCAACCTCAACATGAAGCACATTGTTCAACACGAATAACTCGCGCAGCGTCACTCCTGTCGAAGCATAGAAATCTCCTGCCTCCATGGCGTTGATCAGTGCCGCGGGCGTGAGCTCTTTGGCCCTTACCATCACCCAGCCTCTTCCTGAGTTTGCGTTTTGTGCTCCGAACAGGTGATAATTATGACTATCATCGGTGGCGAGGCCGTACAACAATGGCTTGCCCTTGTTTACGTAAGCGATATTGACTTCATCCCACATTCTTTCGGTACCTGGATGGAGGCTATCGCCGTAATTGTGGACCAACGGATGTCCATTGTAGACTTCGAAGAACTTTTCACCCTCGAGATCGATGATGTTTTGAGTAGTAATGCTGTAATAGAAATTCGGGTGATTGAGGTGCTGCATGATCGGCACTCCGGTGTCCTTTCTTTGTTTGATGATCGCATCGAGGTTTCGTTGGATAACCTCCTGCAGTGAATTGCCGCCCTGTGCGGGTATCACCGTTTGGATGTTCGTTGCATTCATGTGAACCTGCTTGTCTCCGAACTTGTCCGTGAGCTCTTCCGCTTGTATGATCAGGAAGTTTCTGTCTTCGAACAGCGGGCGGTATTCTTTAAGTGTCTTTAGCTTTACGCTTATACGGCCCGTGTCTTGTTTATATTCGACCCACTTATCGCCATACTTCGCGCGATATTTTTCGAAGCCGTCGAGATAGGTTTTGCTTTTTGTGATGAGCTTCCACTTCTCGCCTTCCGCCAGTGTATTGTGATCCGACAACGCTACGAACTGGTACCCGTGTGTTTTGTACCAGTCCATGATCATTTCCGGGAAGTCGTCACCATCGCTCCAGTATGAGTGCGTGTGGAGATTTCCTTTGAACCATTGGGCGTGGGAGGCTGTCGTAAGGATAAACGCGCAAGCGAAAAGGAAAAATTTCATTCGTGAATGTACGAAGTTCAGAGTTCAACGTTCGGGGTTAGCGCGGAACGTTGAACACTGAACGCCGAACATCACTCGCTCCGCAACGACTTCACCGGATTCGCCAGCGCCGCCCTGATCGACTGAAAACTCATCGTAACTATTGCAATTGCCGCTATGATCGATCCCGCCAACACGTAAACTCCAACCCCAACATTTGTCTTGAATGCATATCCCTGGAGCCACCAATCGACGCCATACCAGGCGACCGGCAGGGCAATAATGAACGCGATGAGAATAAGTTTTCCGAACTCTTTCGACAAGAGCACAACAATGCCCGCGGCTGAGGCGCCAAGCACTTTGCGAATTCCAATTTCCCTGGTGCGCTGCTCGGCCGTGAACGCGGTAAGGGCGAACAAGCCGACGCATGCGATAACGATAGCGAGTGTCGAGAATACCTGGAAGATCTTTCCGAGACGTTCTTCGGCCACGTACATCCGTCCAAACTCCTGGTCGAGGAATGTGTAGCTAAAGGGTTCGGTCGGGCCGATCTTTTTCCATGTCTCTTCGAGCGCCGCGATGGTTTCCTTTGCCTGTTGACCTTCGAACTTAAACGAAAAGGCTCCGTCACTTTTTCCATACACCAATGCCAATGGGCCCACGTTCACTTTCATTGTAGCATAATGGAAATCCTCCACAACACCGATGATCGTATAGGTTCCGATCTCTTCCTTTGTTGCATCATCACCGGTGAACGAGTTTAGTTTCCTTCCAATCGGGCTGCCATCGAAATTCAGGATCTTAACCGCAGCCTGGTTGATGATGATACCTTCCGCGTCGGCTGGAGAGTTCTTTATGAAATTTCTTCCTTCGAGGATCTTCATTCCGTACGTTGGGATATAGTCTTCGTCAACGCCCCACCATTGGAGATTCAGCATGTTCTCTGGCGAAGGCTCCTGTCCTTCCTTCCATGTTGCGTTTGTGTTTCTGGAGAACTCACGGCTGTCTATCGGCACGTGGCCACTCATAGTTCCCCTTTCAATCGAACTGATCTTCAGCGCTTCCGTTTTGAACGACTCTGCATTTGGACGAAGTGCGTAGCCATCTTTCACAATAATGACCTGCGACTTATCGAATCCCAGTCGCTTGCTTTGAATGTATCCAAGTTGACGATTAACTGTTATCGTCCCGACGATCAGCAGTATCGAGATCGTGAATTGGAAGACGACAAGTCCATTTCGAAGCAACGACTTGCCTGTTGGTGTTGTGTTTCCTTTGAGGATCGCAATAGGTCTGAACGACGACAGCATGAATGACGGATAGAGACCCGCCAGGACCCCGGTACCAAGGGCCGCAATTATGATCAGTGCCCAGAAGACCATTGAGCCGAAGGGCAGCGAGAGTTCTTTCACTGCCAACGAATTAAATGTCGGGATGATCGCCCACGCGAGGAGGATCGCAATCACAAAGGAGATCAAACTCATCATTACCGATTCGAGCAGGAACAACCGCACCAGATGAGATCTCAAAGAGCCCATTACCTTTCTAACTCCAACTTCTTTCGCCCTTGTTCCGGACCTTGCTGTCGAAAGATTCATGAAGTTCACACACGCGATAACAAGTATAAGCAGAGCGATGGTACCGAACATATACACATAGGTAACGCTGCCATTTGGTTCAAACTCGCCGATGAGGTCTGAGTTTAAATGAATATCGCGCAGCGGCATCAGCGTAGCTTCGTACTTGTTGCCATCGCGAACAAAGGCCTCCATATTGAAGTCGACACCGAGAGCAACACCCATCGCCTTGCCCATGTATTTTTCTATGAACACAGGAAGCTTTGCCTCGAGCTCTTTTCCGCTGGCGCCTTCTCTCAACAACAAGTATGTAGCGAATTCACCCGTGAGGAAGTCCTGCGATAGCGCCCTTTTAGACAGCGGCCAGTCGCCAACAAACCCGATAACAATGTCGAAGTGAATATGAGATTCGGAAGGGATGTTCTCGAATACTGCGGTAACCTTGCCGGTCCGGTTGTTGTCGAGGATCATGATCTTACCGAGGGCATCGCCGTTAGGAAAATACTTTTCGGCCATCTTACGGCTGATGGCGAAGCTGTGAGCTTCGGCTAGTGCCTTGTCGGGATTACCTGCAATAACCGGCACCTGGAAGACTTTGAAGAACGTGCTGTCGGCCCACACTACATTAGCCTCGCGTTGGTTCACGCTTTCGTGCTCAGGCCTAACGAGGTACTGCCCGTTGTTCAACAAACGACATGTTGCTTCGATCTCGGGATAATCGTGCTGAAGAGCGCTCGCTACCGGCGCGGGACCGTTGGCAAGTTTTACATGATTGGGTCCGAACTTTATCTCCGTGTGAACGCGATAGATCCGATCGGCATTGGGGTTCCACGCGTCGTAACTCAGTTCGTTATGCACAAAGAGAGTGATCAACAAACATGCTGCGACGCCGGTCGATAGGCCGAAGATGTTGATGAAGGTGTACAGACGTCCTTTCGAGAGGTGTCGTAATGCGGAGATGAAGTAGTTTCTGAACATAATTGTTGAGACAGTTTCTTTTTGTGTTTGTTGAAGTCCTTTCGTGTGACCAAACGATTCGATGACAACATTGTAAGCATCGACGAACCGGTGACCCTCTTTCATTTTTTGTTCTACTGCCGAGCAAACGTGATCAATGATCTCATCTTCGAGGTCCTCCATGAGAATGCCACGACGATGAAGATCTTTTATAATGAAATCAATATGATCGCTATTCAGTATCACCTTCGCCCGTCGACCCTCGCCCGTTATTCACTTCTAAGCGCCTTTATCGGATTCGCGAGAGCCGCTTTGATCGATTGGAAACTCATCGTCAACCATGCAACGGCAAAGGCAGCAACTCCGGCAATGACGTATACCATCACACCGATCTCTGTTCGATAGGTATAGTTTTCAAGCCATTGGTCGATGCCATACCAGGCGGCCGGTGTGGCCAGCACAAATGCGATCAATATCAGCTTGCCGAATTCTTTCGAAAGCAATACCACGATGCCCGACACGCTTGCGCCGAGAACTTTACGGATGCCGATCTCTTTGGTGCGCTGCTCCGCGGTAAACGATGTGAGTGCGAACAGCCCGAGACATGCGATGATGATGGCAAGCACAGCGAAGATTGAAAAGATGTCGCCGAGGCGTTGTTCGGCAGCATACATTTTACCGAAATCTTCGTCGAGGAATGAGTAATCGAACGGTACGCCGGGACCCATCTTCTTCCATTGCTCTTCAATGATATCGATCACTTCGCTCGTATTCTTCGCTTCGAACCTGAAAGAAATGTAGCCGGTGCTTGGCTCGATGAACATTGCAAGCGGACCAATAGCTGTTCTCAAAGACTCGTAGTGAAAGTCCTCGACAATTCCCACGATGGTACGTGATCGAAATGTTTTGAGCTCAAAGTTGTCGAACGTCGTTATTTTTTTCCCGACAGGATCATCGAGGTACCCAAAAGCCCGGGCTGCAGCTTGATTGATGATCACCGCGCTCGAGTCGGAAATCCGGTTCCTGTCGAAGTCGCGACCGTCAACGATCTTCATGCCGAATGTTTTTACATAGTCGTGATCAACTTCCCATGTTTGAATGGAGACCATGTTGTCTTCGGTCGGGCTCTTGCCTTCGGGCCAATACGAGTTATCGCTGCGCGACGATCCATCGACTGGCAGGAAGCTCGATACCGTTCCGCTCTGGATATGCGAGTCTTTCTCCACTTCTTCTTTGAACGACTGCAACTGATCTTTCAATGCGTAGGCATCATGTATCACGATCACCTGGTCTTTATTGAAACCGATCTTTTTTGTCTGGATATAATCGAGCTGTCGGTTAACGGCTATTGTACCTACCACGAGTACGATCGAGATCCAGAATTGGAAAACTACGAGTGCGCCTCTGACAATTCCACTCTTTGTACCGAGGGCCACATTTCCTTTGAGAACACTCACTGGCTTGAAGGCAGATAGGAAAAGCGAAGGATAGACGCCGGCCAGAACACCAGTGAACAACGCGCAGGCAGCGATTGCCAGCCAGAAGATCCCAGATCCGAACGGCAAAGAAAGCTCTTTGCGCGCAAGCTCGTTGAACAAGGGAAGCACTGCCCAAGCAATAGCGAATGCGATCACGAAAGAGAAAACACTAAGCAACACAGACTCCATGAGGAACTGCTTCACGAGATGTGATCGGAAGGAGCCCATCACTTTACGAATGCCGACTTCCTTCGCGCGGTTAGCAGATCGTGCTGTCGAAAGATTCATGAAATTGATGCAGGCGATCACGAGAATGAATGCTGCAATGGCACCGAAGAGATAAATGTAGCTGATGTCGCTGTTGGCACCGAGCTCTCCAAGCCGATCGGACTTCAAATGGATATCGTCGAGCGGCATCAATGTGTACTCGAACTTGTTTCCCTGTGCAACGAAACCTTCCATCGTAAAATCATTGCCGAAGATCTCTTTCACCTGGGGAGTTATATAAGTATCGATCATCCTGGGAAATTTTGCTTCCAATTCTTTTGGATCGGCTCCAGGCGCGAGCTTGAAGTATGTCTGGAAGTTGTTGCTGGTCCACTGCGGGTCCTTATTGTAGGGATTGGTTATCAGTGACAGGATGAAATCAAAATAGAAATGTGTATTGCCGGGAATGTTTTCGATGACACCGGTGATCTTCCAACTGTTTCCGTTTGTGATGAGCGTTTGACCGAGAGCTTCTTCGTTGGGGAAATATTTTTCGGCAGCCTTCCGGCTGATCACCATGGTGTTTGGTTCTTTGAGTGCCGTCTTTGGATCGCCGGCAAGGAACTTCATGTCGAACACGTCGAACAGTGAGCTATCGGCAAGAATTGTATTGGGCTCCTTGTAACTCTCCTCGTCCTTGCGAAAGATGCGTGTGCCCTGATTCCAGAGTCGTGCCGAAGCTTCGACCTCAGGAAAGTCTTTCACAAGCGTTTCCGACAGCGGACCAGGTGTTACAGAAAGCATCAGGTGATTGTCGCCGAACTTGATCTCGGCCTGCACGCGATAGATGCGTTCGTGATCGGTGAAATGCTTGTCGTAGCTGAGCTCGTTGAACACATACAGCATAATGATGAGGCACGAAGCCACACCGACAGCCAGGCCGGTTACATTGATCAATGTGTAGAAGCGATGTTTTTTAAGATTCCGGAATGCGATGAGGAAGTAGTTTTGTAGCATGGCGGTTTGTTTTTGTGTTTCCTGGAGGCCCGTTGTATTCCCAAACGATTTTATGACTTCTGTATAAGCGTCGATGAAGCGGGAGCCGTTCTTCATTCGCTGTTCGACTGCGGAGCAAACGTGATCGAGTATCTCATCCCTCAAATCATCTAGCAGAAGACCCCGTGCGTGAAGGTCTTTTGTGATGTAGTCGATATGTTCATTTGTTAATTCCATCTTGGCACCTCACACCTATCCCATCTTTACCTGCAGCACCGTTGTCATTGTGTTGATGAAGTCGACAAATTCTGTAACGCGGTCTTTAGCGATTGCTTTGCCGGGAGCTGTGAGCAGATAGTACTTGCGGATGCGCTTTCCGATGTTCACGACTTCTGTTTTCAGAAGACCTTCGGCCTCGAGCTTATGAAGCGTTGGATAGAGCGCGCCTTCTGTAAGGAGTATTCGCCCTTCCGATAGCTCTTTCACACGTTGTGTGATCTCGTAACCGTACATCTTGCCGTGGTCTTTGAGAACTTTCAGCACGATAGTTTGAAGCGTGCCTTTCAATAATTCTGGTGAATGCATAGATCAATAATACATAAGAGTGTTATGTATAAGACGCTTTTGCTATAGGGTAGGTTGCACCCTCTTTTAGAAAATTTTATATTGAAGACAGCATGAAGAAAGGCTACTGGATCATTCTCGTCTTTGCAGTTTGGTGTGTCGTAAGTGCCATTTGGTACATGTTCAGCGTCAAGGGGTTACCCGACAACACAGGGCTCATAAAGCCATCGACCACCGCAGTAGCCATCATTGAGATCATAGTCATGATCACCGCAGCATTCCTGATGGGATTCGCGCTCGCATGGATGATGCGCGCCGAACCGATGGAAGCGCTAACCGACGAATTGAGGAATTCCAGGTACAAGATCCGCGAGTTGGAGAGGACTATTGCGGTTCACCAGGAGACAGTCACGACGTGGGAAACGAGTGCCCGGCTGGCGGAAGAAAAGGCTGTAAACGCACTGTTATCAAGCGACCAGCTCAATACGAAGCTCGCCGATCTGACGGCATCCGAAGAAAATCTCAGGAAGAAAAACAGGGATCTTGAAACCAGGCTGCAGGTACTCGAAGGCGAGATCAATTCGGCCAAGTTCAGGACCCGTGTGCTGGAGTCGGAAGTAGCCGATAAGAACAAGGCTATTGGCGCACTCACACAAGAGCTCGATGAAGTAGGGAGTAAACCGAAGGTCGAGCACCGGGATTGGTCCGATCATCCTTTTGTTAAGCCAATTCCCGATGCGAGCCCCGACGAGCGCGACGACCTGACACAGATCAAGGGAATTGGTCCGGCTTTCCAGAAGAAATTGAATTTACTAGACATCTATACATTCCGGCAGATCAGCGAGCTCGATGGCGAAAGCGCCGAGCGGCTGGCAGAGCTTATCGAAGTTTTCCCCGATCGCATCCACCGCGACAATTGGATAGGCCAGGCCACCAGGCTCTATATGAAGAAGCTTGGCAGGGAAGTCTGACGTCCCCTTAAATTTTCCTGAAATATTCTGCATGCAGAGTATTTTTCTATATATTCGCTAACGATTGCAATGCGGGTTCACGCAAAGGCCGCGAAGGCAATACGACGCAAAGGCTGCAAAGGATTCTTGCGTTTCCTTTGCGTAAAATTCCCTTTGCGCTCTTTGCGTGAAAAACCTTCGCAGATAAGAAATGAAGAGAGAGGAAACCGTCGACTACAACATTAAGGCTTCATGGCATGCGATAGCGCGCATGTACAATCAGCAAGCATTGAAATACGGAGGAACGATGTCTATCGGTTTTGCGCTTCTTAATATCCACACCGAAGAAGGCACGCCTGCAACGAAGATCGCCCCTATGATGGGCCTCGAGGCGCGAAGTCTCACCAGGCTTCTGAAATCAATGGAAGAAAAAGGTCTCATTTACCGCGAGACCGACAAGAATGATAAGCGCTCAGTGCGCATCAGGCTCACAAAAGAAGGCAAGAAGAATAAAGAGAAGGCAAAGAACACAGTGTTACGTTTCAATGAAGTTGTGCGCGACGAGATCGATGACGAGAAATTAAATGCTTTTTTTGATGTCCTTAAGAAAATTAATCAGATCATAGAACGCAACAACATATACGTATCACTATGAACAGGTCTATTAAGAAAGTTGCTGTACTCGGTTCGGGTGTCATGGGTTCCGCCATAGCATGTCACTTCGCCAATGTTGGCTGCGAAGTAATGCTCCTCGACATTGCCCCGAACGCGCTCACGGAAGAAGAACAGAAGCGCGGACTACAGCTCGATAATAAAGCCGTTAAGAACAGGATCGTGAACAGCTCACTCGATCGCGCGATCAAGTCGAACCCAGCGCCCCTGATGAAGAAGGAGTTTGCTTCACGCATCACGACCGGCAACTTCGACGACGACATGCCGAAGATCAAGAACGTCGACTGGATCATTGAAGTGGTTGTTGAGAATCTTGACATCAAGAAAAAAGTTTTCGAACAGGTCGAGAAGCACCGCACACCAGGAACGCTGATCACATCGAACACATCAGGTATTCCTATTCACCTGATGTCGGAAGGACGCAGCGACGATTTCAAAAAACATTTCTGCGGAACACACTTCTTCAATCCACCCCGATACCTGAAGTTGTTCGAAGTGATCCCTACCCCGTACACGGATAAGGAGGTTGTAGACTTCGTGATGCACTATGGCGATCTCTATCTCGGTAAGACCACCGTGCTTTGCAAAGACACTCCTGCGTTTATCGGAAACCGTGTTGGCGTTTGGGGATTGCTTAAGGTCATCGACTCCATGAAAAAATATGGTCTCAATGTAGATGAGATCGATAAGCTCACCGGCCCAGTTATTGGCCGTCCGAAGTCAGCAACATTCAGAACCTCCGACCTCGTTGGTCTCGATACATTAATTAAGGTCGCGAATAATCTTTATAATGGCCTGCCTAACGACGAGAGCCGCGAAATGTTCAAGTTGCCCGAAGTGGTGGCCAAGCTCGAGCAGAATAAATGGCTGGGCGACAAAACAGGGCAGGGCTTCTATAAAAAAGTGAAGACTGACAAGGGATCGGAAATACAAACGCTCGATCTCGATAGCCTTGAATACAAGCCAAAAGCAAAAGCGAAGTTCGCGACACTCGAAACGACGAAAGGCATCGACAACCTTAAAGAGCGTTTCAAAATACTTCTCGCGGGGACTGACAAGGCTGGCGACTTCTATCGCGACATGTTCTATGGTCTGTTCAAGTACGTGAGCTTCAGAATTCCGGAGATCTCGGATGAACTATACAGGATCGACGATGCGGTATCCGCCGGCTTCGGCTGGGAATTAGGTCCTTTTGAAACATGGGATGCTGTTGGTATTGAAAAATCGCTGAAGGCTATGGAAGCCGCGGGCTATAAACCCAATCAGTGGGTATATGACATGCTTGCTGCGGGTAACAAGTCCTTCTATCGTGTCGAGAATGGCGTTCGCCAGTATTACGATATTCCCTCGGAGTCGTACAAGACCATTCCTGGCCGTGATGCATTCATCATACTCGAGAACCTCAGCAACAATATCGTTTGGAAGAATGCCGATTCGAAGATCACGGATATCGGCGACGGCATCATCAACTTCGCATGGCATAGCAAGAGCTATACACTCGGTAGCGATGTCGTGACTGGCTTGACGAAGGCAATCGAAACAGCCGAAAAGAGCTATCGCGGGCTTGTTGTTGGCCACCAGGGTGCTGACTTCTCGTTGGGTGCTAACCTCGGCCTTGTGTTCATGTACGCAATCGAACAGGACTACGATGAGATCGACTTCATGGTGCGTGCATTCCAGAATGCGGTGATGCGCATAAGGTATTCAACGATACCCGTTATTGTTGCTCCGCAAGGACGTACGCTGGGTGGTGGTTGCGAGATGACCATGCACGCCGACATTGCCCAGGCAGCTGCCGAAACATACATCGGTCTTGTAGAAGTTGGTGTCGGTTTGATCCCTGGCGGTGGAGGAACAAAAGAGTTCACGAAACGAGTGAGCGATCGGACACAGGAAGGCGATGTAGAACTTAACGCACTGCAAACGGCGTTCATGAATATAGCAACGGCAAAGGTTGCGCTCTCGGCGCATGATGCACGCGACCTCGGCATCCTTCGTTCAAAAGATCGGATCACGATGAACAAAGACAGGCAGATACTTGATGCGAAGGCAGCGGCTATCGAATTGGCCGAAGCAGGTTACACCATGCAGCCGCAAGCAAAAAACATTAAGGTACAGGGACGTACCGGTCTCGCGTTGTTCGCTGCCGGCGTTCAGGGTATGAAGATGGGCAACTACATCTCCGATCACGATGCGAAGATCGCCATGAAGATAGCGAACGTAATGTGCGGAGGCGACCTCACTTCGCCACAGGAAGTGAGTGAGCAATATCTGTTGGATCTCGAAAGAGAAGCGTTTGTGTCGCTCTGTGGTGAGAGAAAGACTTTGGAAAGGATACAAGCAATACTTACAGGTGGTAAACCCTTAAGAAACTAAAGTATTCAGTATGCGGTGATCAGTATTCGGTATCAAGGGTATCGAAATCTGCAGGCACCGAATACGGAATACTGAAAACTGAATACTTAAAAAATTATGGACGCATACATTGTTGGTGGCTTTAGGACTGGTGTCGGTAAAGCCAAAAAAGGTGGATTCAGATTTACAAGACCCGACGATCTCGCGACTGATGTTATTAAACATCTCGTAAACTCGATTCCTGGTCTCGACGCAAAGATGGTCGACGATCTCATTGTTGGTAATGCAGTACAGGAGGCGGAGCAGGGTATGCAGATGGGCCGCATGATATCGTTGATGGCGCTTGGCATCGATACGCCGGGTATGGTTATCAATCGCTATTGTGGTTCGGGTGTCGAAGCCATCGCGATCGCTTCGGCGCGCGTACAGGCAGGACAAGCCGATATTATTATTGCGGGCGGTACCGAGTCGATGTCGCTCGTGCCGGTGATGGGGTGGAAGACCGCGTTGAACTATACGGTTGCCACGTCGCATCCCGATTATTATTCGAGCATGGGTATTACTGCGGAGGAAGTAAGCAAGCAGTATAAGATCTCCCGCGAAGAGCAGGATAAGTTCTCGGTTGAATCACATCAGAAGGCTGCGGCAGCGTGGAAGGCAGAAAAATTCAAAGACGAGGTTGTTCCGATCAAGGTCAAAGAAATTTTCGTCGACGAAACCGGCAAGAAAAAGACGAAAGAGTTTGTTGTGGAAACCGATGAGGGCATTCGCGCCGATACGACGATAGAAGGCCTTGCGAAGTTAAAGCCCGTTTTTGCATTGAATGGTTCGGTAACGGCGGGCAATTCTTCGCAAACCTCGGATGGAGCTGCATTTGTGTGCGTGATGAGCGACAGGATGGTGAAGCAACTCAACCTGAAACCGATCGCGAGAATGATGAGCTATGCTGTTGCCGGTGTTGAACCGCGCATCATGGGCATTGGTCCTGTAGCTGCCGTTCCTAAGGCCTTGAAGCAAGCTGGCCTGAAACAGGATGATCTCGACATCATCGAGCTCAACGAGGCATTCGCTGCTCAATCATTGGCAGTCATCAAAGAACTGAATCTCGATCGTTCGAAGCTCAACCCTAATGGTGGCGCTATTGCTGTTGGACACCCGCTCGGTTCGTCCGGTGCGAGATTGTCGGTACAGCTCTTTAATGAATTGAGAAGACAAAAGAAAAAATATGGAATGGTAACAGCTTGCGTAGGTGGCGGACAAGGTGTTGCCGGGATATATGAGTTGCTGAATTAGGAACTTGGAAAAAACAGCAGAATGCTGAACAGACGAATATCGAACAGCAGAAGTAACTAAGAATATCAAATTATTAATGTATGGCAACGGAGGTTGAAGAGAAAAAACAAATAAAGGGTGGTGAATTCCTGATCAAGGACACCCAGGCCAGCCAGGTTTTTACACCGGAAGATTTCACTGAAGAGCAAAAGATGATAGCTCAGCAGTGTAAGGACTTTTTGAATAAGGAAGTCTATCCAAAGCTCGATGCGATCGACTCAATGAAAGATCCCAAGCTGATGCCCTCCATACTCGACAAGGCGGGCGAGCTTGGATTGCTTGGAACATCGATACCACAAGAGTTGGGCGGCTTCGGGATGGACTTCAACACAACGATGCTTGTGGCTGAGGTTATCGGTGGAGGTCACTCTGTTGCGGTAGCACTTTCGGCGCATACAGGCATCGGTACGCTTCCGATTCTTTATTACGGCAACGACCAACAGAAGCAGAAATATATTCCAAAGCTCGCGACGGGCGAATGGAAGGCGGCTTACTGTTTGACCGAACCCGACTCCGGATCGGATGCGAATTCGGGTAAGACAAAGGCAGTGTTAAGTGCCGACAAGAAACACTACGTGATCAACGGCCAGAAGATGTGGATCACCAATGGTGGCTTTGCTGATGTGTACGTTGTCTTTGCAAAGATCGACCAGGATAAAAACCTCAGTGCGTTTATTGTAGAGCGTGCATTCGGCGGCATTACGATGAATGAAGAGGAGAAGAAAATGGGAATTAAGGGATCGTCGACAAGGCAGATCTTCTTTAATGACTGCAAAGTGCCGGTTGAGAATCTTCTTAGCGAACGCGAGAATGGTTTCAAGATCGCGGTGAATATTCTGAACATCGGTCGTATTAAACTTGGCGTGGCTGCAATTGGAGGCAGTAAGATGACCGTAAGCAAGGCCACAAAATATGCGAAGGAAAGAAAGCAGTTCGGTGTGCCGATCGCTTCTTTCGGAGCTATAAAATTCAAGATCGCGGAAACTGTTGCGAAGATCTATGCAAGTGAGTCGGCACACTATCGTGCCGGACAGAATATTGATGATGCCTACAATGCATTCGTCGCCGGAGGAATGGATTCTTCGAAGGCACGTTTGAAGGCGCTCGAAGAGTTTGCTATCGAATGTGCGATACTCAAGGTTCATGGATCGGAAGTGCTCGACTACGCGGTTGATGAAGGTGTGCAGATCTACGGCGGTATGGGATTCTCTGCGGAAGGCCCGATGGACAGGGCGTATCGCGATGCGCGTATCAACAGGATATTCGAAGGAACGAATGAGATCAACCGGCTTCTCACGATCGATATGCTTATGAAGCGGGCGATGAAGGGAACGCTGGATCTTATGAATCCGGCAATGGCCGTTCAGAAGGACCTCATGGCAATTCCCGACTTCGGCGCGGCTGACGATGACGCGCCGTTTGCGAAGGAGAAGAAGGTGATTGCAAACCTGAAGAAGGCGGGATTGATGATTGCTGGCTCCGCAGTACAGAAGTTTATGATGAAACTTTCTGATGAACAGGAGATACTGATGAACCTTGCTGATATTTTGATTGAAACGTACGTTGCGGAGTCCGTTCTTCTGAGAGCGGAGAAGATGAACAAGCCAGGTATTCACAACGAGCTAGCCCTGATCTATTTACATGGTGCCGTCGAGAAGGCAGCGTCTGCCGGAAGAAGCGCGATTACTTCCTTTGCGGAAGGCGATGAGCTTCGACTGATGTTGATGGGATTGAAGCGGTTTACGAAGATAGAGCCGTATAATCTTAAGACTGCGAGGCGTAAGGTTGCGGACTATGTGATTGAGAAGGGGGAGTATCCTTTTTAGATGAGAGGAGGTGAAGAGGTGAAGATGTGAGGAGATGAGGAGGCGCGATGAACTTCTTCATCTCCTCACCTCCTCACATCTTCACCTCATTCATACTTCAACGTCTCCGCCGGATTTATTGAGGCAGTCTTCCAGGTTTGCGAGGCCATCGTTACAATACCAAGAGCGAACATCGATAACAGGCCCAACATAATATCGAAGAAGGTAATGGCAACGCGGTAATGTTCCATGTTCTGGAGAGTTTTTTCGAGCAACAATGTAGTCGGCAATGCAAAAATGCTCGCGATCAACATAAGCTTTAGAAACTCCTTTGATAAAAGGAAGGCGAGGCTCATCCTGCTGGCGCCCATCACTTTTCGGATCCCCACTTCTTTGGTCTTCGATTCAGCTGTGTATACCACCATGCCCAGCAATCCCAAACACGATATCGAGATGGCGAGTATCCCCAGGAAGCCGAAGAGTTTTATTATGGTCCTGTATTGATAAAAAGCGTCGGCGGTTTCATCGGACAAGAATTTCGCTGTGAACAGAGTTCCATTGGAGAATTTCTTCCAGGCGTTTTCCAACTCCAACATCGAGGCTGTGATGTCGTTGGTAGCAATTTTCAAATTCGCGAGACGATATTTGTCGGGATTCGATCGGAAGAAGAAGTTACCTGGGGGCGCATGAAGCTGCCAGAAGTGGAAGTCCTTGACCACACCAATCACTTTCAGGGAAAGCGAATCGACGTTGACCATCTGCCCGAGAGCTTCTGAAGGACCTGCGAAATTGAATCGCTTCATCATCGTTTCATTGATGATCACGGAAGTCTCGACACCAGTAAAATTATCAAATGTTTTCCCCGCAAGGAGCTTCACATCCATGTTCTCGATGAAGTTCCCATCAACATACATATAGAAGACTTCAACGCTATCCTTGCTGCCATCGAGAGTGGCCCAGGTATTGGGGACTCCATGGCCCATTACGCTAGAAGAGAACGAAACCTTTTGAACAAACGACAGCTTCGAAAATTCATTCCGGATGACGTCGGGATTTACCTGGTAGATATCGACATCCAATGTATTCTCTTCATCGAAACCCAGATCGAAATTCATGGCATAACGATACTGCTTGTTATAGATCACGAGAGTGAGAATGAAAAAGAGACAGAGCCCGAATTGAAGGACAATAAGGGCTTTGCGTATCCTGATGCCCGAAAATCTTTTCGTAGGCACGTTGTTCTTGATTGCATCAATTGGGTTGAGTCGCGAGAAGTGCATTGCAGGAAAGAGGCCCGCAACGAAGCCAACGAATATTGCGAACAAGAGAAAGTAAAGAAAACGTTCGAACGTGAGGCTGAGATCCAAAGAATCGCCGTGTGCCATCATCGATTGAAACTGTCCCCGGATCATGAAGAAGAAAGCGCATGACAGGATGAGCGAAGCCACCGTAACAATAACCGTCTCAGCCAGGAACTGGGCGAAGATCTGCCTGCGTAAACTACCGAGTGTCTTGCGAAGCCCGATCTCTTTTGCCCGTTTCAAAGAACGCGCGATCGAAATATTGGTGTAGTTAAAACACGCGGGCAACAGGATCAGCAATGCAACGCAACCGGCGACAACAAACGACTCGTGACTCCATTCAGGACCGATGTCGTTGTCAAGCTGCGGACCCGGCGTTACATCGCTCAGCGCTTGCAAGTGGAACGTAGCCTTAAAGTCCGGATTCGACTTGTATACTTCGGCCGCAACTTTGTCGAGATAATCCTGCAGCTTTGAAGGGTCTTGTCCTTCCTCGAGCTCGAGATAGACGTAATGATTTCGGAATTGGGACCACGCGTCTTTTATGGGTACGTCAAGCTGATCTTCGCTGATCGCGGAATACGATGCGATTGCATTGAACTCGAAATGACTTGCTGGGGGATAATCTTTCATTATACCCGTCACTTCAAACTGGCGATCTCCGACATCAATCATCTTACCGATCGCTTCGCCATCGCCGAAGATCTTTTTTGACTGCTTTTCGGTGAGGACGATACTGTATGGATTTTCAAGTGCTGTTTTCGGATCGCCTTTAGCTAATGGAAATGTAAACGATGACAGAAATGAGGGATCTACATAATATCCGAATGTATAGATCGGATTCTTGGGCAGCGGCTCGCTGATGTGAAGATTTCTATCGATCTGTATGACTTCTTTGATCCCGGGAAATTCTGTTTTCAATTGCTCACCAAGTATAGCCGGTGCCGACGCATATTCTTTGCCCGTATTCGTGAATGATAGAATGCGATAAATATTTTCCTTGTTTGTGTGGAACTCATCGTAGTTTGTGACCGATACGAACAATGCGATGATCAGCAGGCTTACCGACATGCCAATTGCCAGTCCAACCATATTGAGAATAGTGAAGTAGCGGTGACGAACAAGATTTCTGAAACCGACTTTAAGATAGTTGCCGAACATGTCTAAGGGATTTGGAGATGAGAGATGATGATGACTTGCCTTGCTTTTTCTTTTCCGGATCGCGTAAGAAAATATCAGCGATAGTACTTGTCGCCAGTAAATAACTTTGGCGCGCCTTTTACCTACCGATGTTACGTTTCGATGGAACACTTCCTCCATGTCGCCACGCAGATCGTCGACACCAGCGTTGCCACAATGCCAGTTGAACAACCATTCGGCTAAGCGAGGAGGAGTGTTGTCGCTCATTTCTGGATGGAGAGATTGATCTTTGCTTCGGCCCACAGCTCGTCGCGCAGACTTTTTGCGGTAGCGAGAGCGGCCTTCCCGTCTCTTGTTATTTCGTAGTAGCGCTTGCTTCGTCCGCCGCGTTCCGCTGTTGCGCCGCCAACCCATGAATTCAGGAACTTCTTTTCTTCGAGGCGCGTGATGGTTGAATGCAATGCGCCGATGCTTATCGTTCTATCGCACCGTTGTTCAATAGAATCTTTGATGGCCACGCCATACGCCTCTTCACCAAGCGTGGCGATAGTGAGCAGCACCAGCTCTTCGAATTCGCCGAGATATGTCTTCATGTTGATTACTTATACCGAAAGATAAAGCGATTTGTTTCTGTTTTTGAGAAGAAATTATAAAAATGTGACAATAAGCTAACTTCGTATGATCCCATTTTTATGAAAAAGCCATTTTTAGCCGTTTTTGCCACAATTTTTATCGCGCAGGCAGTGTGGTCACAGCCGCAGCTCGTAAAAGACATCGCTTCGGCGCCCGCAGGCATTTTTGGAAACCAGACCTATGCGACCACGGAGAAGTTGATTGAAGCGGGTACGTATGGATATTTTCCCGTTTCCGATCACAAAGGAAAAGAGCTCTGGCGAACCGATGGGACTTCAGAAGGCACGATACGCCTCGCAGATATTAACAAAGGATCGGCCGATAGTTACGTGATGGGAGTTGCCTATGCCGGCACATTCGTATTTGTGACACAACCAGGTCCCGGAGAAATCTACTCCAAACTTTGGAAATCATCCGGAACACCTGAGACCACCCAGTTGATCGGAAACATTTCGTTGGATGATGACAAGCTTGACGTGATCGAAGTGTGGACCATCAATAATGTAGTGGGAATACTCGCTTCGAACGGACCGTCGATCAAGTTATTGAAATACACGTCGGCTGCCGGAACTATTTCGCTGGTGAAAGAGATCGCGAACAACGAGAACACATCGTTCACAAAGTCGGTTGCGATAGGAGCCAATATCAGGGCGATCTTATTGCAAACATATGTGGGCTTTACCTACAGCGCCGAATTCTGGACAACCGATGCATCCGCAGCAGGAACGAACCCGGTTGCAACGTACGACGATTTCGTTGAAGACTTTGTGGCGCACGGCGACGACCTTGTGTTTGAGAATTCTGTCAGGCAGATCTCGCTGCTCGACGTCAGCAGTGGAACAGTAACGCCCCTTCACGACTTTGGTGGTGTTTCTGTCGACAGGCTTTTTTCGTACCAGGCAACATCAACGATCATCTCCACGCGCGAGGGCGTTTGGGCTACGGACGGCACGGCAGGAAATACGGTGTCGATACTCGATGATGTTGTCGACCTCATCGAGATCTTTGTGAAAGATGGTAAGGCATATTTTGTTGGCCTGGAGCAATCAAACAGTACCTATAATTTCTACGAGACAAATGGAACCGCAGCCGGTACTACTTTACTGGTGCAAGTCCGCGATAACGAAGCGACACCTTACGTAGCAGCGCCTCCACAGATCGGGCTTGTGAATGGAAAGCTGATCGCCGCTGTAACAACGGTTGCTACCGGTATGGAGATCGCAGAGGTAAGCGCAAGTGGAAAACAGGTTATCAAGGACATAAACCCGGGACTGAACGGCTCCGACCCTCACATGTTCTATCCGTTTAATGGCAAGCTCTACTTCGCGGCCAATGATGGTACGAACGGAATGGAGCTTTGGTCGACCGACGGAACTGCGAACGGCACCCAGTTATTGAAGAATGCAGTGGAAGGAACTGCTAACGGCGTTACAACCAAGGATCTGTTCTCGCTTAATGATGAGGTGTATTTTTCGGCACATACAACTGGCAGCAACGACGACATCTGGAAGACCACCGGCCTCGGTGCAAACGCAGAGCAATATCTTTTCGCGAACTCCGGAAGCGTTCTCGGGACATTAGGTGATACGATCTATATGGTCACTAACCCGATGTTTATTTATAAAGGTTCAGGCAATGGAGAGGAACCTGAAGTCGTCGCCGATCTATCGACAAGTATTGGTGAAGCGATACATCCGTCTTCTAATTTTTCGTTAGGCGATAAGTTCATATTCACCCTTTTCGCTTTTGGCGGCGGCACACCATATGGAAAAGAGCTTTGGACAGTTAACTGGCAAACTCCGGGTGCGCAGCTCCTGAAGAACATTGGTCCCGGGTTAAACGATGGATTATTTGGATCGGCTTACGGAGAAGAGGATCAACGCATCCTTAAGCTTAGTGAAACCCAGGCGATCTTCGCAGCCGACGATGGCACTAACGGCATAGAACTTTGGACAACCGACGGCACTCCGACCGGAACGGTCTTATTAAAAGATATCAATCCAGGCAGTGGATCATCTGATCCGAAAAAGATCAATGCAATGCTCAACGGCAAAGCGTATTTCGTGGCAAACGATAAAGAAGTGTGGACCACCAATGGAACTGCCGGGGCGACGAGCAAGCTAATCGACTTCAGCTCGGAGATCTCGAACATCGTGAGAATGAACAACGACGTTTACGCAACCGTGTCTGACGCACTATACAAAATAACCCAGGATCCTGCAGTCAAGATACACGACCTGAATGGTGAGGCAAGCGAAATGATTGTCCTCGACAATAAACTTTATATCGCTACCGAAAACAGCCTTTGGGTTAGTGATGGTACTTCGGCGAACACTGTATCGATAGCTTTCGAGGCCACTCCTTCGAAGCTTTATGCTTTCAAGAACCAGGTTTACTTCTCTGCCAACGAGCAATTGTGGCATTCGATTGGGTCAGAGAACACCACGCAAATGATCGCCGATATGGAACCGTTGAAGTTCAAACACGCAGGCGACCTGCTTTTCATGACTGCCAATTCAACGACCTTTGGAACGGAACTCTTCAGGACAGAAGCCGTAAAGTTCCACCAGGAGATTTCGTTTCCGGAGATCACGGCGAAGTCAGAAGGAGATCCCGACTTCGATCTGAATGCAACAGCATCGTCGGGCCTGGCAATAACGTATGAAGTTGAGTCAGGTCCCGCTACGATTGTAAACGGCAAGGCGCATCTCACCGGCGATGGTAGCGTCACGATAAAGGCGAGCCAATCGGGAGATGAAACATTTGAACCGGCAGAATCAGTATCGCGAACATTCACTGTAACGCCGGTGACTGGCCTGGAAGAGAACAGTGGCGACTTCTTAGTTTATCCGAATCCAGCAGAAAAGATCTTATACATAAGCCGACCCGCGGCTGTGAGAGTTATAGATGTGAACGGGCGCGAGCTTGTTAATATTTCTCGCACTGATGCTGTTGATGTCGCTTCGTTTACTCCCGGTTTCTACGTAGCGATCATAAACAATACCTATCATATTAAATTCATAAAGCGCTAAAAAAGACATCCCGCACCCCGAACCACATGATGGTTCAAGGTAGCGGGACGCTTCTTTCTAACTACCCTAACATAGCAGGCGGAGAACTGCTATTTTCTTCTTTCAGCGGAATTCGATCTCGCTTACTTTATCCCACGGGATATATTTTGGATCGCCTTTGCCGGATGCGAACACCAGGATACCCTGGTTCCTTGAATCGACATCCTGTGCATCGTCGAGCATAATTTTTTCGCCACTCTTCAATTCGATCTCGCAGCGGGTGTCGTCGAATGTCTTGATCTTTTTAATGTTCCTGAATGCGGTTGTGTATTCGAAATCGAATTGCTTACCCTGCAGGAGCTCGAAGTCGTACTCTTCATCGAGGTCGTATACTATCCTTCCAGAGTATGAATCGCCTCCAAAAGTTTTAACCGTAGCAGATAATTCTCTCTGGTTCTTAAACTGATCGTAAGAAACGAGCGCGGAGGGAGCTTTGTCTTCGAAGGTGATCTTGTCGAACTCCTCCCAGGGAATATCTATTGCAGGCACTTCCCGGTTCATTACGATGACGCCGCGGTTTTCGCGATTCACGTCGTTCGAGCCTTCCATGTAGATCTCGCGGCCTGACTTCAATTGCACGCGGCAGCGGCTGCCGACGCGGGTGATCGATGCGATCTTGTCAAATTCAATAGAGAGGTCGCCGTCGTCGGAGTCGCCATCGAGTTTGTCTACTGAAAGACGTTCGTCGTGGTCCCATTGAATGTAACCGGTGATCTTCTTTCCGAAAGATTCGACGGTGCCGTAGAGAGGTTTGCCAAAGCGATTCATCAGCTTCGAAGGAGTATTGATGAATTCTATCTTTTCGATCCGGTTCCAATAGACCTCGACTTCACCGAGGTCGCTGTCGATCACACGGATATCCAATCCAACGTCGTTGTAACCATCGCCACTTAATTCGAACTTCATTCCGTTCTGGAGCTCTATATCAACCCACTTACTGCCGGAAGGTCTGATGCTTTTTATATCTCCGAACTGGCAGGAGAACTGGTGCGTAAAGTCATCATCGTCGTCATCGAAATGAATATTGAAGTTGCCGGCCCATCGGCTCCAATTTCCCCAGTCGCCGTCGTGGTTGCGATGATACCGGTTTTCTATTAGCTCGTCGCGTTCCGAAGACGAGAGGTAACGGAGGTTTTCGTTCTTGGGCTTCGCAGCGTTGAAGATATCGTTCCAGTATACTTCTTCTTTTCCCCAACGGATCGGTCCTTCATACGACTTGTTGTCGGTCATGGTGATTCGTCCGTAAATGAAATGTTCATCCTGGGCTTTGACTAGCCAGGGTACGATTACAAGGGCGGTGAGCGTAAAGATCTTTTTCATAGTATTAAATTATACTACTACGAAGACCGGATGTTTACGAAAAGGGCTGGAACGGAAAAGTGAGTGACTGAATCGGGATATTTTGGGTCCAACGGATTTTGTTTCTCACGGAAAACACGGAAAGCTCGGAAAACACGGAAAGCACGGAAGACACGGAAAGCATGGAAGACACGGAACGCACGGACGACACGGAAAGTACCTTGCTCTGTCGTAGCCGGGCTACGCTAAGGCGCAGCCGAAGCCCTCGCTACTGGTCTATCCACTTCTTGAATTCGGGGGTCCTGTCGGAGCTGATCACCACCTCCTCGTCGGACTTCGGCTGAAGGATGATCTTGATCCGGCCTTTGAAATACGGGTGGATCTCGCCGATCGAATCGAATGCGACGATGAACTGGCGGTTCGCCCTGAAAAACCTCTTGGGATCGAGGAGATCTATGAGCTCGTCGAGGGGCTGATCGATAGGGAATTTCTTACCGTCGAGCGTGACGATGTAGGTGAGCTTATTCTCGCTGTAGAAATAGGCGATCTTCTCCGATGGAACGGCGATAATACGCTGCCCAAGACGGACCATGAATCGCGACTTATAAGACGTTTTGTTCGACTTGATGAAGTTGAGAACCTCGTTGTAGTCGGGAAGCACAGATTCTTTTGGCAGCTGCAGTTTGGCGAGTGCGTTTCTCAACTTCTCCTTTTCTACAGGCTTTAATAAATAATCGATGCTATTCACTTCGAAGGCGCGTATCGCATATTGATCGTATGCTGTTGTGAAGATCACGGGCTTCTCCACTTTTACCTTCGCGAATATTTCGAAGCAGAGTCCGTCGAGCAGGCGGATGTCGCTTATAATAAGATCGGGATGGGGATTGCTTTCCAGCCATTCGACAGCCGAGCTGATGGATTTTATGCGGCTCACGACCTGGCAATCGGGTTGGATCTCCATGAGGGTTGCCTCGAGCTTATCGGCAGCAAGCGTTTCGTCTTCGAAGATGAGTACTTTCATGAGTGTTCTATTTCCAATAGAGGTATGCGCACTTCGAATTTTCCATTTTGTTCTGAAACATCCACGGGTTTATCGGTAAAATGTGCGTAGCGCCTCCTGATATTGCTGATACCGGTTCCGGATGATATTTCCCCTTTGAATTTATTTAATGTGTTTGACACCACGAGTTGGTCGTTGTCCTGCCGTATCTCAATAATAAGGGGTTCTGTTTCAGTGATGATATTATGTTTGATAGCGTTCTCGAAAAGCATTTGAATGGTGAGTGGAGGAAGCATTTTGTTCCCATCAAGCGCTCCAATCTCAAATTTTATATTGTCTTCGAATCGCGTCTTGATGAGGTACACATACGAGTCGATGAACTTCATCTCTTCCGAAAGCAAAATGAGATCTTCGGCTTTGCTTTTTAGTATCGATCGGTAAACCTCGGCGAACTTGTGAATGAATTCCTTCGAAGCGTCTTTACTCTTATCGATCAGCGACGCGAGAATATTCAGGTTGTTGAAAAGGAAATGCGGATCCAGGTGATTCTTGAGTGACTCCAGTTGCGAACGCATATTCTCTCTTTGAAACCTGGCCATTTCAAATTCAGTCTCTCGCCAGTGCCGAAGAAAATGCAAACTGAAATAGATCGAGAACACCGGTACGAAAATGATTGCGCCCCAGGCATTCGCAACAATGAGTTGTTCTACTGTTGGCGGATTGCCCGTGAGGGGAAGCTTGATAGCAAAGTATGTCCCATTGATCAGCAGCAGCAGGTAAACCAATCCCAGGAACAACTGGATGAAGAACCGGTAATTTCCCCAGCGTGCCCACGGTAATTCTTTATCGAGACGCCTCGTAAGAAGACGATTACCGATCCAGAGGAGAAAAGAGATCAGGGCGAACCAACCCAGTCCTACATACAATAAGGGCCCCGACTCCATCTTTCAATTTGACG
The DNA here is from genome assembly GCA_964490505.1 of uncultured Ohtaekwangia sp. Lineage (GTDB taxonomy): Bacteria > Bacteroidota > Bacteroidia > Cytophagales > Cyclobacteriaceae > ELB16-189. Next base: position 127,537 of record CAZBCP010000015.1, read on the forward strand.
ATTTTAATTGAAGGTAATCTGATTGATCCTTCTCCACGAAATGTAAACCGGATCTTTTTTACCTTTTTGGAAAACGAGCAGGCCGGCATTCTTACCGGACACGTCGCGGCCATCGCCGAGGAGCAGTGATTGGCCAGATACAAGGTCGACCTGTGAATAGTCGTAGTTCTTGGGTGTGATCGACCGGATGTTCTTCATCGGGATCATGTACTCGATATCGTTCTCGATGCCTTCGATTATCTCGAAGTCGATGGTCTCGTCGATATCGAATACTATCTGACCGCTCACGTCGCCACCATCGAGACGCGATACGGTGCCGGTCATCAGTTTGGGTGCAGCGAAATCTCCAAAGGAAGGTCCAGTCGTTTTCGGGGTCGAAAGGGTGAGTTTTCGAAAAGCATCCCACGAAAATTTGATCACACCAACGTCGGGAGTTACGACGAACACACCACGATTTTCATCGTTCACGTCGTTTGAATTCGTGAGGTAGAGCTCACGTCCCGATCTTGTTGTTACATAGCAGCCTCTGCCACGTTTTTCTATTGTGGTAACGTCGTTGAATGAGATCGAAACATCGCCGTCGTCGGTGTCGCCGTCGAGTTTGTCGGTAGTCAGTCGCTCGTCGTTATCCCAAACGATAAATCCTGTATACTTTTCTTTGCGAACGCCTTCGACCGTTCCATACAATGGCATACCGAAAGTCTGACTCAGCTTCGAAGGTGTTGGAAGAAATTCGATGCGATCTATGTTATCCCAATCGATCTTTATGATACCGAGCTCGGGATCCATTACCTGGATTTCTTCGCCCATGTCGTTGCCATCGTCTTCAACCCGGATCTCGCCGCCGTTTTTTAGCTTAATGATCACTTCATCGTCGTTGATCATTCTCATCTCCTTGAAGTTGCCGAACTGGCTTATGAACTGATGGGTTGTTGAGCTTTCCCAGATGCTGCCGAAGCTCCAGTCGTAGTCGCCCCACGAACCGTTGTTGTCTTTAGGTACAAGCTTGTCGAAGGTCTTGTCGGTCTTCGCTGCGTTGAAGATATCTGTCCAGAGAACTTCTTCCTTACCCCAACGGATCGGACCAGTGTATGTGTTACGATTGGTATATACTTTTCCGTAGATGAACCCTTCGTGTGACTGGGCGTGGGTCTCTACTGCGAATGCCATAAGAGCTACTGCGATGCCTGCGAGAATCCACACTGTTCGATAAGACCTTGTCATTTTGTGCCTGAATTTACCTTTTGATACGGCAGAAAGCTCAAAATTGACGAAGAAAACCGCCCTTGGCAAAAAAACGGACACCGAACCGGGAAAGTACTGTTCCGAATCGGACAGCTAGAATTTCGATACCGATATTTGTTTCGTTGGTCTGCGGGGGTACGCAGGATCGAACAGGATCTTCATCCTGTTTTCATAGGTGTCGTCGCCTTCAACCGATATGAATGAAGAAGACCATTCAAGATCCTTTATGGCGATCGAATACTTCGCTATCAGGTCGTCGGTATACGGCGCATGATGTTTTACTGTTCCAGCCGGATCGTAGGCAATAAGTACATGGGTGCCGTCGACATTGTTATAGCTGGAGAAGCTATAGTTATAGCTCCTGCTAGCCGTTAACGAAAAGTCATCAATAGTCTTTCCAGCGACTTGAAACTCATGCCCATCCATGAATTCGATGCTGGCGGGCTTTGCGCCACTGGACTTGTATGACCAGCTTCCGGTGCCCCCGCTGCTCGCGAACGTGTTGTAATTTTGAAGTTCGTCGAGGAACCCGAGCGTCAAATCATCTAGTGGTGGTGTCGAATTAATATCAATACCATGTTGTGGATACACAGTGTATCCAAACAATGGTTCGATCTCACTTTCGAAGCCTTCGATGAAAGCATTTGCCGTCCTGTCATCTGGAATGTCTACAGTGATGTATGAATCGAAGTCTTTAAAATCATTAAAGCTCAAAGTCACATCTTCACCGCCAACGAGACCTTCGATCCATTGATATTTCGGTTTGGTACCGTCGTCGACAACAACGAGCTGCCTGGGTCCACCTTCCATAATTGAATTCGAGCCGGTGATGGTGTTGTTCTCATACGCAAAGTTGTATCCATACTCACCATAGCGGTCAGAGATCGCGAAACGTCTTACAGACGGCACGTCTTCGATCGTAAAGTTAAAGCTCCCGACGCTCTGAAGAGGATCGACATCTGGATCCCCTTTGTCGACAAATACCCAATTGCTCCCAAGATCGATTCCATTATATACATAACTGTAGGTATGCTTGCTGGTGGAACCGTGTGCGCGAAGCAACGTTATCGCTAGTTTGTTGGAAGAGATCGGTGCATTTGATTCGAACACAACGGGTTGATCCAACATTACCTGTTTTGAATCGATCAGGTCGCCCGTCTCGTTGTCACGGATAACGATCCATGTCTCGCTGTTCTCGTAGTCCTCGTAGATGTCGTCTTTAAGAGTGAACGAGAAGATAGGGCGCGTAGGCGCCTCATCAACATCGTTCTCTTTACATGCCGAAACCAGGGCGGCGACCCAAATCAAGAGCAGAATTCGTTTCATATCACCCCAATTATAACTTTTAAAAACTGTATAGCCAGCGTTCCCTTAACCCCTAAATTCATACACCTTAATTGATATTCCGGGCCTTTCGCGTGGAAACAGGCTTTCCGGGACAGCTGAAAGGGGTAATTTTCGTTCCATTTCTCACGGAAAGCACGGAATATGAAATTGTTTGTCTCTCACGGAATGCACGGAAAGCACGGAATATGAAATTGTTTGTCTCTCACGGAATGCACGGAAAGCACGGAATATGAAACTGTTTATTTCTCACGGAATGCACGGAAAACACGGAATATGAAAAAGCTCATTCTATCTTTTGCTATGCTGTTGCTCATCGCGGCTTGCTATGGACAAAAGTTAACACTGGACGAATGCCAGCAGAAGGCATGGCAAAACTACCCGCTCGTGAAGCAGAAGGGACTCCTCGTCTCTTCGAAAGACTTCACCATCGCTAATGCCAGAAGCGGATACCTTCCACAACTCAGCATCTCCGGCCAGGCCACATACCAATCGGACGTAACCAAAGTTCCGATCGAGGTGCCGGGCTTCACCATCAAAACACTTCCAAAAGATCAATACAAGATCTACGCAGAAGTGAATCAATCACTTTATGATGGAGGTACAATCAAAAGACAAAATGCTATTGCAGAAATAAATGCGCAAGTCGAAGATCAGAAGATCGAGGTAGAGCTTTACAAGATCAAAGAGCGAGTAAACCAGATCTACTTCGGAGCATTGTTGCTCGACGAACAACTGGTGCAAGTCGCGCTCGTAAAAAAAGATCTCGAATCGAGCATTCAGAAAGTAGAGTCATCGATCCGCAACGGAACGGCATTCAAGACAAACGCCGACATACTCCAGGCTGAGATGCTTAAAACAGATCAGCGTGCTATCGAATTAAAAGCGGGCAAAGAAGCATACCTCACCATGCTCGGAATTTTTATCGGGCAGGAATTAAATGATAACACACAACTCGAACGTCCTTCCGATATACAGGCTGCCGACGATCCAACGATCAGTCGCCCCGAAATGCAACTGTATAATTATCAATCCCAGTTGTTCACGGCACAACAGCAGCTCAACAACACAAAGATCCTTCCGAGGCTCGGCTTATTCGTACAGGGTGGTTACGGTCGCCCGGCGTTAAATCTTTTGGAACCGAATTTCGATACATACTACATCGGCGGGCTTCGCCTGAGCTGGAATCTTTCGGGTTTGTACAACACTCAGCGCGATAAGCAACAACTCAATCTCAATATACAGGGTGTGGATGTGCAACGACAGACCTTCCTGTTCAACACGAAACTTACGATGAAACAACAACACGCCGACATTACGAAGCTGAATGATCTCATCCAGGTCGATCAACAGATCATTGCTCTACGCGAAAAGATAAAGACGACAGCAAAGGCGCAGCTCGACAACGGTGTGATCACTGCCAACGACTACCTGCGTGAGCTTAATGCCGAAGACCAGGCTCGACAAAACCTGTCGCTGCACCAAATACAATTATTAATGACGCAATACAACTACCTCGCAACTACCGGATATGAAAACAAATAAGTTTATACTTCTCTTATTGATCGTAGCAGGCTGCAAAGGCACCTCGAATGAGTTCGATGCTACCGGAAACTTCGAAGCAGATGAGGTTATCATTTCTGCCGAAGCTTCGGGTAAGATACTCAAGCTCGATGTGGAGGAAGGAAAAGATCTCGAAGCCAATGCTATTGTTGGACTGATCGACACCACGCAACTGTACCTGAAGAAGAAGCAGCTCGCGTATTCGATCAAAGCCGTGATCGCGAAGTCGCCGAACGCTTCTGTTCAATTGGCGGCCATCAAAGAACAGATGGAGACCACACAACGCGAAAAGAAGCGGGTCGAAAACCTGTTGAAAGATGACGCAGCTACACAGAAGCAGCTCGACGACCTCAACGCACAATTGCAACTTTTGCAACGTCAGTACGATGCTTCTCAATCGAATCTCGCGATCACGACGCAATCGATCCAAAGCGAGACGCTGCCACTCAAGGCACAGCTCGACCAGGTACAGGATCAGTTGAACAAGTCGGTGGTGACGAATCCGTTCAAGGGCACCGTGCTCACGCAATATGCGCTCAAAGACGAAATGGCTGCGCAAGGGAAGGCTCTTTATAAGATAGCTGATCTGAGCACATTGATCTTACGCGCTTATATATCGGGCAGTCAGCTTTCGCAAATAAAGTTGGGCCAGCAGGTCCAGGTGCTTGTCGATGCGCCGGAAGGTGAATACAAGACGTACACGGGCGACATTATGTGGGTTTCGGATAAGGCTGAATTCACGCCGAAGACCATCCAGACAAAAGACGAGAGAGCAAATCTTGTTTATGCGATCAAGATCAGGGTAAAGAATGATGGGTATTTGAAACTGGGGATGTATGGTGAAGTGAAGTTTCTCACGGAAAGCACGGAAAACACGGAAACGAAGAAGTAATGAGATCTGTAGTTGTCAATAGCGTAGCAAAGACCTTTAAGGCGGAGAAGGAGACCGTTACTGCTTTGTACGACGTGTCGTTCGAAGCGGAGCAGGGAGAGCTGTTCGGCCTCATCGGTCCCGACGGCGCGGGAAAGACCACGCTCTTCAGGATATTGACAACATTGATGATCGCCGACAAGGGTTCAGCTTCGGTAGATGGGTTCGATGTAGTAAAAGACTTCAAAGAGATCCGTAAGCGTGTTGGATACATGCCCGGAAAGTTTTCGCTCTACCAGGATCTGACGGTAAGTGAGAACCTGAACTTCTTCGCGACCCTGTTTAATACTTCGATAGAAGAGAACTATGACCTGATCAAAGCCATCTATTCTCAAATCGAGAAGTTCAGGGATCGCAAGGCCGGGGCTTTGTCGGGTGGGATGAAGCAGAAGCTTGCATTGAGTTGCGCGCTTATTCACAGGCCGTCGGTCCTGTTCCTGGATGAGCCTACCACAGGCGTCGATGCTGTTTCGAGAAAAGAGTTTTGGGAACTGCTTCGCGATCTGCAAAAACAGAACATCACCATCGTGGTATCGACTCCTTACATGGATGAGGCCAGCTTATGCGACCGCGTGGCGTTGATACAGGAAGGACGGATAATGAAGATCGATTCGCCGGCGGGTATCACGAGGAAGTTCGGTAAAACGCTGTGGGCCTTTAGCTCGGACGATATGTATCGCCTGATGTTGGATCTGGAAGCAATGCCGGCTGTGCAATCTTGTTATCCCTTTGGATCGGAACACCACGTGACATTGAATGAGCCTGTGGACTCAATTAAGCAAAAGCTTAATCACAGCAATTTATCGGTACATCAGATCGAACCTACCATTGAAGATTGTTTCATGGACTTAATGAGATCCAAATAGAAAGAACATGACAGACGAGAAAGTAATATCGGTTCAGGATCTCACGAAGACGTTCGGTGCGTTTACGGCTGTCGATCATATCACGTTCGATGTGCACAGGGGAGAGATATTCGGTTTTCTTGGAGCGAACGGTGCCGGAAAGACGACGGCTATGCGGATGCTCTGTGGGTTATCGTTTCCGACCAGTGGTAAAGCAATGGTAGCAGGTTATGATCTCTTTAGGGATCCCGAGAAGATCAAGAAGAGCATTGGATACATGAGCCAGAAGTTTTCGCTGTATGAGGATCTCGCGGTGAAGGAGAACATCAGGTTCTATGGTGGCATCTATGGACTCAGCGATCAGCAGATAAAGGCGAAGATGGAGTTCCTGCTTCACCAACTGAAGCTTGAGGATAAAGCGACGACGCTGGTGAAGTCGTTGCCGTTAGGTTGGAAACAGAAGCTGTCGTTCTCGGTAGCGATGTTGCACGAACCGCGCATTGTGTTTCTTGACGAGCCTACGGGCGGTGTTGATCCTATAACGCGTCGTGAGTTCTGGAACCTGATTTACCAGGCTGCTGCGGGAGGGACGACGGTTTTTGTTACAACCCACTATATGGACGAAGCTGAGTATTGTAATCGGGTAAGCATTATGGTGGATGGAAGGATCGATGCGCTGGGAAGTCCGAATCAACTGAAGCAGCAATTCAATGCTGCCGATATGGGTAATGTGTTTTTGCAATTGGCACGTAAAGCGGTGAGATCGGCAGACTAACATGAAATCCTGACCAGTCATGCCATGACTGATCAGGAAAACCTAACAATAGGGACACCGAATAAACACGACATGAAACAGTTCCTCTATTTCATTAAAAAAGAATTCTTCCACCTCTGGCGCGACAAGCGCACATTGTTTATTCTCTTCGGCATGCCGCTGATGCAGATCCTGATCTTCGGCTTCGCACTTACCAACGAAGTGAAGAACACACGCATCGCCGTGCTCGACAACTCAAAAGACGACGCGAGCCGTGCGATCATACACCAGCTCGAAGCAAGCCGTTATTTCGATATCCAGGAAAACATTCGATCGAATGCCGACCTCGAAAAAGCGTTTCAGTCGGGTAAAATAAAAATGGCTGTCGTATTCCCCGACCGCTTCCAGGACGAATTGCTCCACGCAAACACCGCACCAATACAACTCATCGGCGACGCGACAGACCCCAACGTTGCCAATACACTGATCAACTACGCCTCCGCGATCATACTCGACTATCAAAAGACGATCGAAGGCTACCAGGATCTTCCCTATACCATCAATGCCGAATTGCGAATGCTTTACAATCCGCAGATGAAAGGCTCGTACAACTTCGTACCAGGTGTAATGGCAATGGTGCTGATGCTCGTTTGTGCGATGATGACCTCTATCTCTATTGTACGTGAAAAAGAAATGGGTACCATGGAGGTCATACTGGTGTCGCCGATCATTCCGATCCGTGTCGTGATCGCGAAAATGGTACCATACTTCCTGTTGTCGGCCATCAACATTGCCAGTATTCTTTTGCTGAGTGTTTTCGTGCTCGATGTTCCAATCCAGGGCAACCTGGTACTATTGGTTAGCGAAGCGTTGTTGTTCACAGTAACAGTGCTTGCCCTTGGGTTGTTGATCTCCACCGTTGCCGATTCGCAGCAGACTGCCATGCTGATCTCATTGATGGGATTGTTCCTTCCAACGGTGATGCTGAGCGGCTTTATGTTCCCCGTCGAGAACATGCCGATACCACTCCAGGTGATCTCCAACATCGTCCCCGCCAAGTGGTTCTATTATATCGTGAAGAACGTGATGATCAAAGGACTGGGCTTCGCCTACGTTTGGAAAGAGACGCTGATCCTGTTGGGGATGACGATCTTCTTTATGTTCATTAGTATCAAAAAATTCAAAACCAGATTGGAATGAGAGTCCTGAGGATCCTTCTCGAAAAAGAGTTTCGCCAGGTTTTCAGAAACCCTGTCGTGCTTCGCATGATGTTCATGATGCCCGTGATACAATTGATCGTATTGCCGCTGGCTGCAGACTACGAAGTAAAGAACGTCAAGATCTGTATCGTAGACTACGATCATTCCACGTACTCACAAAAGCTCACGAACAAGATTGTCGCCAGCGACTACTTCCAGTTGGTGGACTATACCGACTCGTACGACAAGGCTCTCGAACGAGTAGAGAATGACGAAGCAGACCTCGTCCTTCAGATCCCAACGTCGTTCGAAAAACAATTAGTGCGAGAAGATAAGTCAACGTTGTTCTTAGCCCTGAATGCGATCAACGGTGTGAAAGCAAATCTCGGCGGCGCATACCTGCGGAGCATCATAGGCGACTTCAACAACGACGTGCGGCTTGAGTGGATGCAGATGCCGCGATTCAACCCGATACCGATCGTGGAGATCACATCGGTTAACTGGTTCAATCCGCTCATGAACTACAAGTTCTTTATGGTGCCGGGTATACTCGTGATCCTGGTGACGATGGTCGGTGCTTTTTTATCGGCACTGAATATCGTGAAAGAGAAAGAAGTCGGTACAATAGAACAGATCAACGTTACGCCGATCCATAAATATCAGTTCGTTCTAGGCAAGCTGATACCGTTCTGGGTGTTGGGACTGATCGTTCTGAGCATTGGCCTTTTTGTCTCGTACCTGTTCTATGGAATTGTGCCTGTCGGTAATATCTTAACCATATACATCTTTGCCGCGGTTTACCTGCTGGCCGTTCTTGGTCTTGGCCTGTTGGTTTCGACATTGGCGAACACGCAGCAACAGGCAATGCTGTTGTCGTTCTTCTTAATGATGATCTTTATTTTGTTGGGAGGGCTGTATACTTCGATCGACAGTATGCCGGATTGGGCACAGACGTTCACGAAGTTCAATCCGGTATCTTACTTTATTGAAGTAATGCGCATGGTGGTGTTGAAGGGAAGCACTTTATATGATATCAGGAATCACCTTGGCATCGTATTCATCTTTGCGATTGTGCTGAACAGCTTCGCAGTCTTGAACTATAGAAAGCGTTCATAAATGTTCAGTTCAACTGTTCATTTTCAATACACCATGGTCGACAAAAGGCCAAAAATCCGCTGATTTCGAATGTGAACAGTTTTTGCATCGTGTCTCAGAAAAATCCTGACCACCGTGAAAAGTTCATCAGTAGTTCTCGCCATCATTATCATTTTCACCTTTCCGATCTGGATAGGTTTGCTCGGTGGTTTCTTTGGCCTCGTGTTCGGACTGATCGGCGGGGCAATAGGCATTATCGCCGGCGTTTTCGGGGCGATCTTCGGAGTGATAGGATCTGTTATTGGTGCCTTCTTTGGTTGGGATAATCATTGGGGCGATTGGCATTGGCATCACGGACCGCATCTTAGTGGTTTCTGGGTGGTGATCTTAGTGGTGGCGTTGGCTCTTGCGCTGAGGTCACGGTCCAAGTCGAGATCCTAGGTGCGTGGTGCTGGGCCTGGCCTGTCCGGTAGGCAGGTGCCAGGTGCTAGGACACAAGTTTTAGTCCAATGATCGATCCGATCAGTGTACATATGAAGATCACCCGCAAAAGGTAAGTTGGCTCGTTAAAGAAGGCCATCCCTATTATTGCAGTTCCTACTGCCCCGATACCCGTCCATACGGCATAACCTGTTCCCATCGGAATTGTCTTTGTAGCCTCATTCAAAAAATGAAAGCTTAAATAGATACAAATAAAGAATGCAGCGGACCACCACGGGTTCGAAAAATCTTTCGACATCTTCAAAGATGTTGTGAATCCTATTTCAAATAATCCCGCAATGAAAAGATTTATCCAAGCCATGATGTTATCTTTTAACCAAAAATAGATTGGCACCTCGCACCTGCCTACCGGACAGGCAGGCCCAGCACTCCGCACCTAATTTAATTTGAGCTCGGTCCTATATCCCATGATGTGGTTCTTGAGTGCCTGCGTGATCGTCTCATCCGCATCCCACTTTGTTCCGAGGAATATATTTCCCGAACGGAGATGTTTGATATAGAATTTAAAGACCGGAAGATCTGCGGAGATAGTCTTTACCTGTGGCGTTCCATTCGGATATGTTACCGAACCATAAGCAGTAGCTGCGGTCTTTTGCATATCGTAACCGAGGATCTCGTGTGCTGCCTTTCCATTAAGCTTCACGTATAATAAAGCAAACTGAAATCCCTGTTTCACAAGATCTTTTTCGTCGGCCGGAATTTGAGTCACCTTATATCTTTCCGGATACGGATAGAGTTTTTTGAAGAGCGTATCGACCTCCGATTGGATTGCCGGATCATCGAACTTCGGAACAGCAAGGAGATCGATCTTTAGATCCAACGGGAACAGCTCCGAACGACGACCAGCTATGATCGGAACAGCTATGTCCATTTCGGGGATGTCGTTGATAAGGAAGTTCTGTTTCTTTTCACGAAGCCATGAGTCGCGATATACTCTCGCCAAAAGATCGTCGAGTCTTCGATCGGTTATCTTCCATGCGATCTGATCGGCAGTAACGAACTGCAGAGTGTTGTTGAACTCCGTTACATAGAAAGAGTATCCATCGTTGCCTTTCGTGAACAGTAACAGGAATTTTATTTCGCGAGTCGTCAGGTATGTCGAGTATGCTCTCTCCGTGTCGATCCCTGCCAGCACTTTCTCTACATCGAAATACAGGTCGGCGTCGACACCGATCTGCTGGAACGCTCCCTGGATCCGATTGAGCTCGTCGATCGTATAACTTTTGTCGAACAACACGGCCGACCGGCTCGAGAGCAGTTCCGCCGGGGCTGTTTCCGCAACCTTAAGCTTTGCTATAAGGCGCTCTTCCTGTGCATAGCTTTCGGCTATCACGGCCAGGAATAAGATCATAAAGAGCAAACGAGCCATTTCGAAATGCAATAATAACGAATCGAGGTACTTTGTATTTTATGGATCCCTTTAAAGCCCAATAAAAACTCCCTCCTCATTCTCTTTTATAGGGAATGTAACGACGTCGCGCGAACGCTCCCCGGATTCACGCCCGGTGCGCAGGTTGAACCGGTAGCCATGCCAGGGACAAATAACCTCGCCCAGGTAGTTCACCGTCCCCTTACTCAACGACTCCCCGTTGTGCGAGCACTTGTCTTCGATCGCGAGGAGCACTTCGTTGTGTAATACAAGACAGACCCTGCGATCGCCGATGATCACAAGCTGTGGCCGGTCGTTGACGAGCACGTTACGCGCCGAAGCAGAATCGGGAAATACTTTTATCCAATCCATTGTAGTAAACAAAGTTACACCTACCTTCTGAGTTCAAAAAAGCCTTAAACCCCCATGAGAATTGCTCTCGCTCTCATCGTCATTGTATTCACCTCGTACACTTCCTCCGCACAAATCAGTCCCAAACTTCAGACCAAGCTCGAGCAGCAGGTAAATGCTGTCGAACAACAGGTGATTGAATGGAGGAGACACTTTCATCAATACCCGGAGCTATCGAACCGTGAAGTAAAAACAGGAGCGAAGATCGCAGAGTTGCTTCGCTCATTCGGTATCGAAGTAAAATACCCGGTTGCGAAAACAGGCGTCGTTGGATTATTGAAGGGAGGTCAACCAGGACCAGTCGTTGCATTGCGTGCAGATATCGATGCGCTGCCGGTTACCGAGCGAAGTCCTGTGCCATTTGCGTCAAAAGAGAAAGCAACATTCAATGGCCAGGAAGTCGGAGTTATGCATGCCTGCGGTCATGATTCACACATCTCGATATTACTGGGTGTAGCACAAGTGCTGTCGAAAAACAAAGCCGACATAAAAGGCACTGTGAAATTTATTTTTCAGCCTGCGGAAGAAGGTCCGCCAAATAACGAGGAGGGTGGAGCGAGCCTCATGATCGATGAAGGTGTCCTCGAGGATCCGAAAGTAGACGCAATATTCGGTTTGCACATCCAATCATTGTTGCCTTTAGGTACTCTTAATTATAGACCGGGTCCTTTTATGGCGAGTCCCGTTGGGTTCACATTAAAAGTGAAAGGCAAGCAGACACATGGAGCAACACCATGGGATGGCATCGATCCGATCGTGGTCGGAAGCCAGATCGTGATGGGCTTTCAAACGGTCGTCGCAAGACAAATGAACATCACTCAACTGCCTGCAGTAGTTTCTGTTACAATGTTCAATGCCGGTAATCGCTACAACATCATACCGGAAGAGGCAACACTTGGAGGCACCACAAGGACTTTCGGTGTCGAGCAAGCAAAAACACTTCATGAAAAGATGACAAGAACGGCAACGGAGATTGCAGAGAGCATGGGAGCTACGGCCGACCTTCAGTTCTCACCAGTTTATACGCCAACAATCAACGATCCGGCGCTCACCGAGAAGATGGTTCCAAGCTTGAAGAGAGCCGCGGGCGATAACAACGTTCACGTAATTCCACCGGCAACTATGGGTGAAGATTTCTCTGCTTACCAGGAGAAGGTCCCCGGTCTGTTCATCTTCCTTGGCGCATACAACCCCGATATAAAATTCGACGCCGAACCTGTCCATCATACCCCCGATTTTCAACTCGACGAAAGGGCTTTTAAAACAGGTGTAAAAGCAATGTTGTATCTTACACTTGACTACATGTATGCCAAAAAATAGGCCTTTTGGGCCAGCGTATACTCCCTGCGCACTTACTTAATAGTAATTATCCATATACACCGGCATACAAGTCCCAAAACATGGGGGCACGCCCTCAATATTGTATGCTGCGAAAACATGAGCTGACCCTCGGCTTCTTATTCGTCTATGCACTCGCCTGCCTGCCCGCGGGCGTCGCTCATGCGCAAGAGCTCGTGAAGGACATTAATCCAACTCCCGAAAGTCAACTCAAAACCGACACCGATTTTTCGGAACGATGTAAGCCATGTGGTGACTATCTATATTTTGTAGGCCGCGACAAAGAACACGGCGAACAGATCTGGCGCACCGATGGAACAGAGGAAGGGACCATAAGAATTAGCGGCGACCATAACGAGCTTGGAGGATCGAGCCTCTCTGAATTCACTTTGAGCTCAGTATGTTTGGATGGAAAACTTTATTTGGGATATGCGGGTATTTGGAGAAGCGGCGGTGCCCCGGGCGATCTTGAGAAGGTCGAGACCGGACTTTATCCCGATGTTTTCCAGGGCAAGATCGCCTTTGTTCTAGGTAACGAAGTACGACTCACAACAGGTGAACCGAACAGCTCTACGGTAATAACACAGTTTGAAGCTGAAGAAGGTGACGCAGCAATCGGGATTGTTGGGCTGAAAGCCACGATCGATCATCTATTCACCATTATAAATCATATTGATGAAAATGGTATTAGCACGAAAACAGACATATGGGCGTTCGATGGGACCACAAACACAAAAGTGTTTGAAAGTCCTCGCAGCATACCCTGGCAAGTGCTTGCCTCTGCAGGCGACAAACTATATTTCCCTGGTTGGAACGAAGATAGCGGCTGGGAGCCCTGGGCTAGTGATGGAACCATTGAGGGAACTGAGATTCTTGTTGAAACTGTACCGGGAGCCAATGATTCTGCCCCGTCGTTCAACGGAGTTGTCAATGATAAGGTAGTTATTACTATACGTGACCCTTCGTCCAACACATGGATTTCGGAAGGCACGCCAGCAACTACTGAGTTGTTGTTTGCAGATTTCGCTGCGAACTACATGAAGATTTTCCACGATAAATTATACTTCTCCGGTAACCCGCTTATCGGATCAAACCTGACGGTGATCAGGACCGACCTGGATCTTACAGGGGTGGAAGTAGTGGTACCCGAATACTTGCAACATCAATGGGGAGGATACTTTTCGATTGCCGGTGATAAGCTGCTTTATGGATATGATGATCCTACTAATGGCATCGAGGTTTTTGTAATAGATGAAGATAACCTGAGCATGTCGTTGCTTACCGACATCAATCCAGGAACCGCTTCGTCGAGTCCCAGGTCGTTTGGTGAGATCGGCAGCAGGTCGATCTTTCTTGCCGACGATGGCGAGCACGGTTTCGAATTCTGGGTCACCGATGGCACAGAAGCGGGTACGGTGATGTTGAAAGAGCTGGCTCCCGGAACACAGTCACCCGAGATGTCTGAGGTTTATCAATACAATAAGAAACTCTATTTTATTGCGAAGAGTACCAACGCCGATAACGAACGCCAGGTATGGACCAGCAACGGTACCGAAGCCGGCACATATTCGTTTTACGAAGACCCAGCGCTTTCGAAAGACATGCTGTTTGGTGTGAACAATTATGTGATCACGACAGCCAATGGTTTTGTTAAGATCGATCTCGACGCCGAAGACAATACAGCATTGAACCTTCCTCCCGGTTATACTAACTATGTCGAGATCCATACGCAGCCCGAACTGAATGTCGGCGATATCGTATTCTTCAATACAGCCGCCGGTACTTCGCCGGAGACAACCGGTGGTCTCGAGCTCTGGACCGCCGATGTGTCTACCAACGACATCACATTTGTGAAAGACATCAATCCTGGTCCGGCAGGTTCAGTCATCTATTCGGAGCGGCCCAAGTTCAACGGCATGGGTGTTACACTGAATGATAAGATCATATTCCCAGCCGTTAATGGCGATGGCATGGAACCATGGGCGAGCGACGGCACGGAAGAAGGAACCGTCCAACTGATGAACATCCGGGGCTCCGGCGATTCGTTTCCCCGAAGCTTCACGGTCATGGACGACAAAGTGTTCTTTATCGCATTGAGCGACACCGAAGGCACCGAGCTCTGGGTGACAGATGGAACGCCAGAAGGAACTCATATTGTGAAAGACATCGCCCCCGGCGACATCGACGGGATCCTGAATGAACCTCTCGCTGTTTATGCCGATCGTTTGTTCTTTATTGCCACATCAGACGGCACCGAAGACAAGCTCACGCTCTGGACAACAGACGGTACCGAGGAAGGCACGGCAGAGTACGACCAGTTGTTGCCCGAAGACTGGAAGGTAACTTCGAATCTCATTGCCGTTGGCGACTATCTCTACTTCTTCGCATTCAATCAACATTATGGCAACGAGCTCTGGAGTACCGACGGCACTGCTGAAGGAACAACACTGCTCGAATTAACACCAGGTGCGGAGGGTTCGTACATCGACGACTTCGTGAACGGCAACGGAACATTATTCTTCTCGACACATGGAAAAATCTGGAGGTCTGTTGGTACTCCCGAAACAACAGTGTTTCTCGGTGAAGCAAATCCTGTCGGCGAATTGATGCTCACCGACGATTACCTGTGTTTTCAGTTGGAGGATCCCGACTTCGGTAAAGAACTGTTCAGGGTCAGTCTTACCGGCCCGGTTGGACAGTTGATCACATTTACGGGCTTCATCAATCTTAAGCCTGGCCAAGAGTACGATATAGAAGTCAATGCTTCGTCGGGCCTCCCTGTTACACTCACATCCAGTGACCCTTCGGTTATTGAGATCGACGGAAATAAGATCATAGTTCATAAGGCAGGTGCTGTGACATTCACAGCTACGCAAGGAGGTGATATCGATTTCAAATCGACAACTGAAACACTGTCGGTTGTTATAGAGGCGCTGCCTCAGACCATTACATTCGAGCCGATCGTCAGCAAGACAATGCTCGATGAGTCGTTTAGCGTGGAGGCGTCCACCACTTCGGAACTTACGCTTACATACGAATCGTCGGATGCTTCGATAGCAGAGATCGATGCGGAGGGGATGATCACTATTAAGAAGGCCGGTACGGTAACGATCACGGTTTCACAGGAAGGAAATGAGATCTATAATGCTGCCGAACCGGTGTCGAGGATCTTTACGATCTCAAAAGTTTCTCAGTCGATAACCTTTTCCCCGATCGAGACAAAGACGGTTGGCTCAGGATCGTTCGAACTCACAGCAACAGCAAGCTCAGGATTGCCGGTGAGTTATACGTTCACTGGCACCAACATCGATATAGATGGAACAACTGTGGAGCTGTTAGGTGCGGGCAAGGTGTCGATCACGGCACAACAGGCAGGTAACAATGTTTACAATGCCGCCGATGGAGTGATACGGGAATTCTGTGTTAATCCGGCAAAGCCGACAGTTACCGAGACAATTGTCGGTGTTAAGGTCACCCTCACCTCTTCGGCCGCCACAAACGTATGGCTTCACGATAATGTTCAGCTTACGTTTACAGGCAAGTCATTTGATGCAACAGCGGGAGGATTTTATAAAGCAGCCGAAGTGGTCGGCCAATGCCAGGGAGAGTTTTCGGATGCTGTCACCGTTGTCATAACCGGGTTAGAAGAGCTTGCGAACTTTTCGGTTTACCCGAACCCTGTTAAAGATCGTTTGTTCATAAGTGCTCCTGCACACGTTCGTCTCCTGGACGTAAACGGTCGCGAGCACATCAGTGAATCCATAAATGAATACGTCAATGTTGCGCCGCTTACCCCGGGTGTTTATATATTGATCGTGAACAATACCCAACGTCTAAAGATCATTAAGCAGTGAAACGTCTTCTCTACTTCCTGTCATTTATTACATCATTTTCTTACGCTCAGGAGCTTGTCAGGGATATCAACAAAACCTCTTTGTCGCAGCCAAGCTATTCAACAGGAAATTGTTTTTCCTGCGGAGGCAAGATCTATCTCGGGGCGCGCGATGGTGAACACGGGCGCGAACTTTGGATAACCGACGGAACCGAGGGGGGCACACGACTGATCAAAGACCTTGAGGAAGGCCTTTTAAGTGGATTTTTTACAGCACCTACTTGCAGGAACGGTAAGCTCTACTTTGGAGGAAATGGACTTTGGACCACGGACGGAACCGCGGAGGGGACAACTAACGTATTTCCGTACGATATCAACGGCCACGCCATTGTCGATGACGAACTCATCATCGTTGGGCCCGACGCTACCGTCTATTCTGCCAACACTGATGGTAGCAATCTTGAAATCGTTAAAGCATTTCCACTGAATAGTTCAATAGGGCTCTTTGCCACTTCTACTCAACTATTTTTTGTAGTAAGGTTGTTCAATTCAAATTATACCGAAACAGGCACGCAAGTCTGGGTTTATCGCGATGGAAGCATCGGGATGGTTTACGAGAAGGAAGGAGAATTTGCTGTGAATGCACAGGCTCTGTTTGGCGAAAGGCTTCTATGGCAGGTTTCACCCGGTGAGATCTGGATCAGCGATGGTACGCAAGAGGGGACTATGTTTTTGAAAGATGACCTGTATCTGTACGCTGGCAATGGCTCAGTTCCAACAATTGGTGGAAGTGCTCTCCTGCTGAGGAATGGTGGATTTGAAACATGGGCCACCGACGGAACTCCCGAAGGCACAGTTAAGATCATAGACGACTTCCAGGTGTATAATGCCATTGAATACAACAATAAGTACTATTTCGTTGCGCGCGCATCAAATGACATGGGCGATCGGATCATAAGAACCGACCTCGACTTCTCTAACACTGAAACATTCGTCGAATCAAGTGCCTATCCATATAGTGGGGTGCTGCTGGGTATTATTAATGATAAGCTGATCTTAGGAAGTCAATTCGAAAACAAAGGGACCGAATTGGTTGCGACCGATGGAACAACCAAAACCTTAATTAAAGATATCAACAAGGGAACAGGAAGCTCCAGCCCTCAATCCTTTGTTGCCGTCGATGGCGGAGGAATTTTTTTAGCTGACGATGGAGAGAATGGTTTGGAATTCTGGGTCACCGATGGAACGTCTGCCGGCACACATCTTATTAAAAATATCGCGGCTGGAACAGAAGGCACCGGTGTATCGAATACATATTTCTACAACGGCAAACTTTATTTCTATGCTTTGACGGATTCACTCGATCTCTTTGGTCCACAGCTGTGGAAGAGTGACGGTACCGCGTCGGGAACAACCCTGGTCAACCAGGGAACTGGTTATTATGGGCTGATGATGGGAACAGGAAAATATCTTGTTTCCGAAGGCTTCCAAAAAACTGATCTTGAAACCGGTGAGCAATCATTGTTCTATAATTTATACGCCGACTATTCCGGTTCAGGATATTCGTCGAATATGAAGGGCATTGCAGTCGGCAACGACATTTACTTTAACGCTTATTTCTTTCCGAAGTCCACAGGGATCTCCACAGGGAACGAGCTTTGGAGAGTTAACCCGGTAACTAATGAATTTGCATTAACGAAAGACATTAACCCCGGCTTCGAAAGTTCTATTTACTACGGCGATCCCCAGGGAGCGATTCTCAGCGGCAAATTTTTTTTCGCGGCGACGGCGTACGGTTCTGATTTTGAACCCTGGGTGACCAACGGCACCGAAGCCGGTACATTTTTATTGAAAGACATTGCACCAGAGGGAGGTTCGTATCCAGCAGGCTTCACCAGCATGAGCAACAAAGTATATTTCGTAGCAGCGAGCCCGGTGCGCCGGCAAATATGGGTTACCGATGGAACCACAGGAGGAACGCACCTTCTCAAGGAACAGGGTGAGCTCGGCGGGGTGATATCGAACGGCTTTGGTGTGTTGGGAAATAAACTCATCTACGGATGGACGCCGGGCGATGCGACCGCAGAAATATGGTCAACGGATGGTACTGCTAATGGATCTTCGAAGATCATTGCGCTACCGGGACTTCCCAGTGTTGTTTCCGATTTTACAACCGTTGGTAACAAAGTATTGTTCGTTGTTGATAATCAGGAGCTGTGGGTCACTGACGGGACGGCGGACGGAACAAAAGAGCTTGAGTTCGAAAGCGCGGGAGCAATTTATTTTCCATTTCCATCTGTTGTTAAAGATGGAGTAATGTACTTCTACCTGAGTCAAAGATTCTGGAGGACCGATGGAACGAAAGTTGAACTTATCGGTTCGGGAGATCCGACTACGAACTTCAGTGTCAATGACAACTACTTGTTGTTCTTCCAGGAACATCCAACCTATGGGCGCGAGTTGTTCCGTTACGATCTTTCTGAGATCTCAGGTGTTGGATCGGAGGAAGAAGTAAAGCAGGTTCCAATTATTTATCCCAATCCGGCAAGTCATACGCTGTATGTAAAAACAAAAACGCCCACGTCGTTACGGATCGTAGACATGAGCGGTCGTGAAAAATACAGTCAGCTTATTAACGAAGACACCGGGGTCGATATATCATCGTATGCCGATGGAATGTATGTAGTGATATTGAACGATAGGCAATTCAAGTTCATTAAACGACATTGAAGATCACAATGCCGACGGTTAATACGCCAAGAAAGATCCAAAATGCAAACCTCTTCAAGTCATTCATATCTATTCTATTTTGGTGATACAAGTAATAAAGACTGTCTTGCCCGCCATGCATACATCCATTCCATCAGTCACTTTGTAAGCGATCTTGACCTTTTCTCCCGCAACCAGGGTGAAATAATAGAGCGGATCGTCCTCTTTTTTGGGCGCCTGGATGTAAACGCGCTTCTCAGGGTTTAGACGGGTTCCATCTTCCAATACTAACATCAATCCACACCCATCTAACCCTGATGAAGACTGCCCGCCGCCAGACAGGTCTACCACTGAGGCGATCTCACTACATCCAGCCGGCACGTACTCGCCCGCCTTCTCCGATCCATTACACTTAAACAAACCTGTCAACAGCACTGCGACGGCAACAACAATCGTTTTCATTCTTTAGTGTTCTACCTGTTAGACACGATATCTATTCGTTTGGTTGGAAATGCATATCTTCATTTCAATAAAATCCATGAACCTAAATGAGATCCCTTTCCCTGGCGCTATGCCTCGCGATGTCCATCGCAGCGGTCGCCCAAAAACAAAAACAAGAAAAACCAAGTCAGAGTAAGCAGAGTGTTATACAATCCGTAGACAAACACCAGGCCGAGCTCATTAACCTCAGCAACCAGGTGTGGGCCTTCGCGGAAACGGCCTTAAAAGAAACCAAATCGTCGAAAGTGCTCGCCGATTACGCCGAAGCACAGGGCTTTAAAGTCACAAGAGGTGTTGCAAATCTCCCCACTGCATTCATCGCAGAGTTTGGGTCGGGCAAACCGATCATTGGCATTATGGGTGAGTACGATGCACTTCCCGGTATCTCACAAAAAGCACAACCAACACGCGATCCGCTCGTTGAGGGCGCTCCAGGTCATGGTTGTGGTCATAATCTTTTCGGAGCGGGAAGCCTCGGCGCCGCTGTTGCAATAAAAGAGTTGATGCAGGCTGGTAAGCTCAAAGGAACTGTTCGTTTTTATGGAACCCCTGCCGAAGAAGCTGTCGGTGGAAAGATCTATATGGCTCGCGAAGGTCTCTTCAACGACCTCGATGTTTGTCTCGATTGGCACCCGGACGTTGAAGTTGCTGCAAGCACTCAAAGCTCTCAAGCGATGGTCGACTTTATAGTTGAATTCAGAGGTAAAGCAGCTCACGCAGCGGGCGATCCCTGGAATGGAAGAAGTGCGGTAGATGGACTCGAAGCATTTACTGATGGTGTGAACATGTTGCGAGAGCATGTTCGTCCTTCTGTTCGTATGCACTATGCGATCAAGGCAGGTGGCGATGTTCCCAACGTTGTTCCCGAATATGCAAAAGTTTGGATGTGGGTTCGCGACAGCAAGAGATCCGGAGTAGAGGAAGTCTTCGCGCGCGTTAAAGACATCGCGCAAGGTGCCGGAATGATCGCAGGCGTTGAAGCAAAAGTATTCGTTCAATCGGGCGACTACGAAATACTGGTGAATCGCACGGGTGCTGCAGCGCTTCAAAAGAATCTCGAGATGCTCGGACCGATCGTTTACACTGCCGACGAGATCGCCTTCGCAAAAAAGATCCAGGAAGTTCAGAAAGGAGAACAGACCGGCCTCGATGGATCTATCAAGCCCTTGAAAGAAACCGCCGAACATCCTGCAGGTGGCTCAACTGACGTTGGCGATATTAGCTGGATCGTTCCCGAAGTTAGCCTCGTTGCAACTACAGCTCCTGCAAACACAGCGTGGCATGGTTGGTCTGTTGTTGCCTGCGGTGGAATGTCGATCGGGCATAAAGGTCTTGTGCTTGCTGCGAAGTCTTTGGGTATGACGATGGTAGATCTCTTCGAAAACGAGCAATTAAGAAAAGATGTCCGCGCAGAATTCGAAAAGAGAAAAGGTGATCATGTTTATAAGCCGTATATTCCGGATGGCCCTCCACCATCACCGGGTAATTAATGAAAGATCCTTACATCATCTCCAATGAAACGATCAAGGAGCCACCAACAACACTCTTTGATCGTTTCAAATTTTTAGGACCAGGCTTCATCCTCTCAGCGTCCATCGTCGGCTCCGGCGAACTGATCGCAACAACTATACTCGGCGCAAAGGCAGGCTTCATTGCGCTATGGATCATCATCATAAGCTGCTTTGCCAAAGTTGCCGTACAACTCGAGTTCGGAAAACATGCCGTGCTCACCGGCGAGCGTTGCATGCAGGCGTTCTCGCAGCTGTGGGGTCCTAAACGCTGGGCCGTTTGGATCTTGCTCGTATTCATCGGGTTGAAGATCGTGCAATTGGGAGGGATGCTCGGCGGAACGGTCGTTATCCTCAACATGCTTTTCCCCAATGTCCCCATTACAGTGTGGGCGATCGTTACCGCTGCGTCGGTGGGATTGCTGATCTATAACGGACGGTACGGCATCATCGAAAAATTTTCGCTGTTCATGATCGCGATGTTCACATTGCTCACCCTCTCCTCGTTGTTTTCCCTTCAGTATACTGAATATGGATTTTCGTGGATAGGCGTGTTGCAACAACAGCAGTTCCGTCTCTCGTCGGACATCATGCCCTATGCAATAGGCGCATTTGGTATTACTGGTGTGGCGAGCGACGAGATCATTGCTTATAATTATTGGTGTCTCGAAAAAGGATATGCTGCATACACCGGTCCGAGAGAAAATTCCGAGGCGTGGAAGAGGAGGGCAAATGGCTGGATAAAGGTAATGTTCCTCGACGCAACAGTAGCAATGATCATTTACACCATTGTTACCGTGTCGTTTTATTTATTGGGTGCAGCGGTGTTGCATCGGCGCGGTGAAGTTCCGCACGGCAATGAAGTTATCGAGACACTTGCCGTGATCTATACGGCTTCGTTAGGTCCGGGCATCAAGACGGCATACCTCGTTGGCGGATTTTTCGTTTTGTACTCGAGTCTCTTCGCAACACTTGGCGCATGGACCCGCATCTTTCCGGATATTTTTGGTCAACTCGGTTGGTTCGACTTCAATGATTTCGATAAAAGAAAGAAAGTTATTGCGCGTCTCGCATGGTTTTTCCCGGCGTGCTGGGCGGCCATCTATTTATATATAGAGCTGCCGGTGCTGATGGTCCTTTTCGGGGGACTGGTCGGCTCGCTTATGTTGTTTGTAGTGATGATCGGGGCGATACATTTTAAATATGGCAGGGAACAGTTGATGCCATCGGGATTGGCGTACACGATCGGCTTTTGGATAAGCATCGTGTCAATTTTTATGGTTGGGATCTATGGGATCTCACAAGTTATTTAGTCATTTAGGGAAATCGGTGGCCCTTGCATAGTTCAGGGTCATCTCCTTTACGTTTTCCGAACTTCCCTTCAGCGTCATTTTCGTTCCGACGATCGTCACGTTCCATTTCTCATCGTCTTGTTCCCTGTTTTCGCTTATGAATGTGATCTCGGGGCGATGTGCATCGAAGAACCAGTAACCCGAGATGCGTTCGTGAGCATTGATCTGCCTTACGTACTGCCGATCCCACCTGATGAAAAGAAAATGTTTGTGATCGGGATCGTACTGTTTGGTGACATCCAGTTCGCGATCGATAGCCGACTCGAGTATCCAGAGTCCTTTCGCTTCATCGGCGGGACTCATCGGTAACTCCGTAATTGGTTTGAGCTCTACAATTACCAACTCGCCTTCTTCTTTTCGTGTCCACATCATCAAAGGACCCTTGCGCTCCACTTTAAATGACCCGAATTCATCGTCAGGCTCGTTGGCTGTATGGAAGGTGATCTCTGATTTTTTCTTATCGAACTTATAACCACCGAATGAATGCTGGATCCACCCATTGCCGGATGTTTGCTTTCCCTTTTCAATTTTAAACCATCGCGCAACAGGGGTAACATCACGTGCGCCGACCGATACTTTGGTCACCAACCAAAAGCCTTCGACGATCTCGGGAACTACAGGAGGAACTTTCTTGGGGGCGGGCTTTTTTGTTTGGGCCGAAACATCGAACAACACAATAAAAAGCAAACACACGGCTGTCAGGCGCATACTTCAATATACAAAGAAAGGTGTGTTAGAGTGCTTTTATTTCCTCCCAAATAGTACGGGAAACAGGCACGCCTTGAGAAAGATTTGTGGCTCGTGTTTCTAAAACGTTTTCGCCGGGATAGCGAACATTTTTTCCTGGCGTAACAGGTATCGAAGATTTAAAATCGTCGAGAATATTTTTTATTGATTGAAGCGCAAGTTTTTCTGAATCGATGCAGATAAAAACCTGCGACAGGTTCTTCTCCGAATCCTGTGAAGTTATTTGGGCAACGGAAAGTCCCCCAGACAAAACAGTTGCAAGAATATCGAGCAGTAACGACAACCCCGATCCCTTCCAATACCCGATCGGCAATGACCGTTGAGAATTTTTGATCTCCGTCGGATCATCGGTAAGTTCGCCCCTTGTATCGTAACCGCCGTATACTGACAGCTTCTCGTCCTTAAGCTCATACATTTCCAATGCACCGTAAGAGAACTGCGACATCGCCATGTCCAACACGATAGCATCGCCATTGTGCGGGACTGCTATCACAAGAGGGTTATTGCCAAGCTTGTGATTGACCGCGCCCCAGGGTGGCATATTCGCGATCGTGTTGCTCCATCCAATAAATATGCAGCCCGATTGTGCAGCGCGCCATCCATACGTTCCCCCGCGCATCCAATGATTGGTGTTTGCCAACGCGACACATCCAATGCCGGAAGATTTCGCGAGCTCAACAGCACGATCGGTGCACTTCAATGCATTGATGATACCTGGACCTTGCTGTCCATCCCACTGTTCTACGTTGCCGATCTTTGTTTTACTGGTCGCTTCGGTGGTGGGATCCACGGAGCCGTTCTTCACCATGCTCACGAACTTCGGAAAACGATTAACGCCATGAGAATAAATGCCGTCCACAGAATTGCTCGTGAACACGTCGGCACAGATGGAAGCTTTGTCGTGGTCGAACCCGGTGGAGAGAAGGATGCGAAGAAATTCGGCCTTCAATTCGGCAGCAGGAATCTTAATAAAGTCGGGCATGGTTCACGCAAAGGAACGCAAAGTAATTGCAGCGCAAAGGACACGCAATGGATTATTTGTCCTCCGCGTACCTCTGCCCCTCCGCGTATCCTCCGCGAAACAAAAAAGATTCCAACGGTGAAGGCATATATTTCACGCAAAGGAACGCAAAGTAGGTGCAACGCAAAGGACACGCAATGTATTATTTGTCCTCCGCGTACCTCTGCCCCTCCGCGTATCCTCCGCGAAACAAAAAAAGATTACAGATTAAACCAGTACGTAAATTTAAACACTAACGCCCTGTTCCTCGTCCCAAACGGTGAAGGCATATAGTTTTCCGTATACACTATAAAGAAATCCGACGCCGGCTTATATCGCCATTGGAACCTCGCATTCAGGTTCATATTGTCGAGCAGATTGTTGTACTGAACGTAGGTGGTAAGGAACAACTTATCGGTAAACGTCAAATCTATCCTCGGTCCAACCAAAAAGAGCTTCTCTTTACCATACCCTTCCTTCAAACGCACATCGTTATAATCAACACGCATCGAAATATTTCCGTAAGGCTGATAACGATAATTCAATTGTCCCGTGAAGTTCAAATTCGTTCCGTTGTAAAAACCACCATAGCTGCTTTGGAACGTGAGGTTCACAAGACGGCGAACATTGCTTTGGAACGTTAGCATTGCATTATGCCAATCGTAAACTTCACCCTGCTTGAACGTCGTATACTTTTCGGAGTCGACGGGACTGAAAGTATTCGTCATTCTCTGATAGATGTAGTTGTATGAGATCTTTATCTGTGTCGTATTCAGAAAGCGAAAATCCCAGCCGGCCGAATAGGCTTTATCGGTGAGCGTTCCGTCGGGAATATGAGTATTCTGCAGATCGAGACGCGGACCATGCTGGAATACAGATCTGTTAACCGGGTATCTTTTATGTATGGCCGATATCAGGTAACTGAACTGACCTGGATAAACCCTGTAGCTTGGAACAAAGCCCATCTCCGCATTGTAATTCTTGTCGATCGAATAACCGCCCATTGAAATATTGAACCGGCGTGCATTATAAGCTCCGAATAAACCACCGGACCCGGTCTTATCACTCTTCAACGGGTCGAATACTTTCGATATATAACCGCTCGCGCTCCATTTGTTGTCCCCACTCAACAGTTCCAAGTCACCAGTCAGTACCCGATTGAATTTATTCCTCGTAAGACTCGTGCCATTCTTCACGAACACACTCTCGTGGAAATACGTGAGCGAGTCGCCGGCACCAACACCCAGCGATTCTTTATCGGCATAAGTGATAGCCACGTTCGATTGCTTCCAGAAGTTGCGTTGAATTACAGCCACCGAATAGTTCTGCGCCGGTAGGCCCATCGACTTCTTCTCACCCGTCTGCATGTTCATGAGGTTCATTCGCCACTTGGGATTAATAGATCCGCTAAGTCGAGCGCCATATTGGATCGGTACGCGTGTGTACAACCCGTCATTTCCTTTCACCAAACCAATGCGTCGTGAGAAGAACGTGCGCGCTGGTGGAAACCCTGCTGTTGCCATGAGATCACTGTTCTCCAGGAAGAACGTTCTTCGCTCAGGATACTGGAACTCGAAGCGCGTGAGGTTGATCACCTGCTGATCGACTTCAACCTGCGAGAAGTCGGGATTCACCGTGAGATCTAAGTTGAGCGATGGAGTAACACTCACCTTAGCATCGAAGCCGGCCTGCAGTTCTCTATGCTTTTCGGTTGGCGTCACTTCCTTGTCTTCTGTAAGTCGACCTGCTACGAAAGGAATAACAGAGATGTTAGTATGCGCTGGTGGTATGGGATCGTCCCAAACAAGCTGACCTGAGTACGCGAACGTACCTGTCGGAAAATTGATCGGCGTATGGATCCACGCCGACTTATGATTTCGTTTTTTATCGAGACGATCGAATGAAATGTTCCATTCTTTCAGATCGCTCTTGTACCGGAAGCTCTTAAAAGGAATAGCCCCTTCAGCGATCCACTTGTCGTCGTACTTGGTAACCTTCGAATACCATTTGTTGTCCCATGTAGAGTTGTAGCTTCCATCTCCGTCGGCTCCGCCCGACGATATGGTGCCCTCGAGTTGAACACCTAACGGGGTAACGATGAAATAGAATCCGTTGATGGCGTCGTTGTAGGGCCCGATAAACACGCCCATGTTGTCGCTTGTGTCGAAGTCGAAATCGCGGCGAAGCGATTGAACGACGTCGTCGGTCTGATCGTCGTAGCAGACGAACGACACGTAGAACTGGTGGTCGTCGAATGTAACGCGTGCTTCCGTTTGAAAGCCGGCAAAGGCAGTGTCGACCGGGTAGTTCAGGTAGAAGTCGCCGGCCACATCCGCATTTTGCCACTCGGGCTCATCGAGTTTTCCATCGAGTGTGATAACACCATGCGCTTTCCTGATAGGTAACTTCGTGCCAGGCGCGTTTTTCTTTTGCGCGAATGCCGTAAGTGTCTGAGCAGCAAAGAAGATGACCAGAACGATGGTGAGGGTATGCCTGGGGTAAAGCATAAAGTCGACAAAAATAGGGTTTTCTGCCCCTAAAAAATCTATTTTTGAGGTCTGAAAATTGCCAATAAAAGGGTTCCCCATTGACCACGAAGACAACACCAGCAAGCCTAACTCCACTAACATCCATCTCTCCCATCGATGGCCGGTACCTGAAGGATACCAGCGTGCTGTCGGCGTACTTTTCGGAGTTCGGTTTGATTCACTACCGAGTCCGGGTCGAAGTCGAATATTTTCTCAGGCTCACGGACGTTCTTCC
>CAZBCP010000016.1:0-435638 GCA_964490505.1 uncultured Ohtaekwangia sp.
CGTCGGGGTGCATTGGGCAAGTATACTTCTGAACCATTTCCATAATTACTTAGAGTCTTTTCTGATCGCCAGCCCGATCTCATTCCAAGTAACGAAAATGAGCGAAAACAGGAGTTATATAATTTTGGGGAAAAGTTATAAATCAAAGATGGAGAAATGCCAGTGGCGGTTTATCCCTGAATTAAACCGCAACGGTATTCACGAGTGTTCCTATCCCTTCTATTGAGATCCGGATCTCGTCGCCTTCGCGGAGCGAAAACTTTCCGGGTGGAACAATACCGGTACCCGTCATAAGGTAAACGCCGTAGATGAACGACGTCTCCTTGAAGAGATACTCAACCAGCTCGGTGTGCTTGCGCTTCATGCGGTTGATAGAAATCTCACCGAAGAAGATATTCTCGTCGTTGCTAAGTATCTCGAGTTGGATCATAGCATCGGGGTCGATGCTGTCTTTGGGAACATACAGGCAAGGGCCAATAGCGGCAGATGCATCGTATGATTTCGCTTGTGCCAGATACAGCGGATTCTCTCCTTCGATGTCGCGTGAAGAGACATCATTGCCTATCGTATAGCCTTCGATCGTTCCTTCAGAGCAGATGAACAACGTAAGCTCCGGCTCCGGAACGTTCCACTTCGAATCTTTTCGGATCCTCACTTTGTCGCCAGGACCTACTGTACGATATGCGGTTGCTTTGAAGAATAACTCTGGACGTTCTGCGTCATAAACACTCGCGTAAATCTCCCCCATCTTCGAATCCTCCATCCGCGCCTGGCGTGTTCTTACATAAGTAATACCTGAAGCCCAAACTTCCTGTCGCCCGATTGGCGACAACAATTCGTTTCGAATGAGTCCGATCAGGGCCGGATCCGCCTTCAGTGTCTTCAGCTCTTCTGCTATTTTATTATAGAGTCCGGAACGGTTGGTGACCACGTCCCAATCATTTTGCGGCATGCAATAAAGCTTATTCTTATGCTCAACTATGATTCCTCCCCGTGTGTTATAGATCTTCATGCAGCGAAAAAGTGTGTGTTTTACATCTATTATAAGTTTTTTTCGCGGTTGCCACAAACGATTGCAGAAAAAAGGAGTAAATTCAAGATAAATGCCTGATACCTCACCAGTATTGAATGCAGGTTCTGCAACCAGGGACGCTGATGTGGTCCTCTGGACCAACTTTCGCGATGGCGATCAGGACGCCCTTGCACAATTATATAAGGAGTACGTTTCGGCGTTGCGAAGGCACGGAATGTGCGTTTGCAGGGACCCGGAACTGGTAAGTGATTGCATTCACGAGCTTTTTTCGCGGTTGTGGACCCGAAGGGACAGAATCGGCGATGCTCAGAATGTAAAGCTGTACCTGTATAAATCGCTCGAGCGCATCGTTATTGCGCAAAAGTTGCGGAACAAGAAGCGGTCCGCTGAGTTGCATGATGCAAACATTATCCCTCCCGACTCATCCGAACAACTGCTTATCGATGGGGAAATGCGAAGACAGCGCCTGGATGAGATCAAAAAATGTCTCCAGAACCTTCCTAAATGCCAACGTGAAGTGATCTTACTGAAGTTCTTCAATGATCTTTCATACGTCGAGATCTCGGAGATAATGGATGTGAAGGTAGATTCCGTCTATAATCTTGCATCTAAAGCCATCGAGCACTTGCGGCAAATGATGCAATACCAGCCCGCGATCGCATCCTGAACACCGCAATTGCGGTGCTCCAAAAATTCTTCATTTTATTTTTTTCGAAAAGATGAGAATGAGAATCTCCTCATGTCTCTCTCAACGGAGTACTCTGTTTAAAAAAGAGTAGTCCGGCTTTTTAATCATCAACCCAAACGTACTATTACTATGAGGAAAAACTACTGCATTGTATTCTGCACAGTTGCTCTATGGATCGCTGCATTCTCGCCTCCCCAGGCGAATGCCTCCAATGATGGAGTCAGATCTACGAATGTACAGGCAACTATTACTGGTGTTGTGAGAGACGAGAACGGCTCTCCGCTGCCAGGTGTAAACATTCTTGTGAAAGGAACAACTACCGGAACTATCACAGACTCGGAAGGAAGGTACCAGATCAATGTACCCGACGCCCAGTCTGTAATTGTATTCTCCTTCATCGGTTATGCCGAACAAGAAGTAACTGTCGGTGAGAAGTCGACGATCGATGTTACCATGACGCCGGATGTTAGAGCACTAAACGAAGTTGTTGTAACGGCGTTAGGTATTGAGAGAAGCCAGAAGAGTCTCGGCTATGCAACAGCTAAAGTGTCGAACGAAGATTTTGCGACTAACAGGACCGGGAACTGGATGAACGGCCTCTCTGGCAAAATTGCCGGTGTAAGTATCTCAGCATTGGGTACAGGACCCGCCGGTACTTCGAAGATCCGTATTCGCGGCCAGTCTTCTATCAGCGGACAAAACATCCCACTGCTTGTCGTAAACGGTGTACCGATCGATAACAACAACTTTGGAACTAACCCTGGCAACCAGGGCTCCGACACATCGATAGGTAATCGCGGCGGTGGTACTACTTCAGATGGCGGCGATGCGCTTTCGAGTATCAACCCGGACGACATTGAAAACATAACCATCCTGAAAGGCGCTGCAGCGTCGGCACTCTATGGTTCTCGTGCAAAAGACGGTGTGATCATGATCACCACAAGAACAAAGGGATTTCAGCGTGGTCTCGGTATCTCTTACAATCTCAACTATACCAACGATTCGCCGCTCGATTTCACCGACTACCAGTATGAATACGGTCAGGGCGAATATGGCGTAAGGCCCACTACTCCTAATACAACGACAGGCCAATGGTCGTTTGGAGAAAAGATAGAGCCTGGCATGACACAGACTTTGTTCAATACTCCGAATCTCCCTTACGA
This sequence comes from uncultured Ohtaekwangia sp., assembly GCA_964490505.1. Classification (GTDB taxonomy): domain Bacteria; phylum Bacteroidota; class Bacteroidia; order Cytophagales; family Cyclobacteriaceae; genus ELB16-189. The sequence continues at coordinate 2,885 of CAZBCP010000016.1, forward strand.
AGCGCAGAAAGGGATCATTAAGAAATTCTACCGCAACGGTCAGAACATGACCAACACCATATCTATTTCAGCCGGAAGCGATAAAGGCGGTATCAACGTTTCAGTCGGAAGCACAAAAGCTACAGGTATAACTCCCAACAACTCTTTCGATCGTAAGACAGTAAACATGGGTTTCACTTACGACTTATCGGACAAAGTAAGTGTTCGCGGTAGTGTAAACTACTCGAATGAGTATAACAAGAACCCACCGGTGGTTTCTGAACAGGACAACTCCATCCCCACGTCGTTATTTGCCATGGCTAATACTATGCCGCTCGACGTATTGAAAGCCAACGCGTATAACGCCGGTGGCGGTGAATACGTTTGGTCGCGATTCACCAATCGTGTAAACCCTTACTGGGCGCTGAATGAACAATTTCAGAACATTCGTCGCGACCGGATCTTCGGCAACGTGGCGTTGAAGTATGATATCACAAAGTGGTTGTCGGTACAAGGTCGCGTTGGACAGGATTACTGGTCACGCGATCAGGACTATGTGAACCTTCCGACAGGCAAAGCGTCGATCAAGAGTGGTTCGACAGCTGCGGAAGTATCCGGCTTTTATAACGGAACATACACACAAGACACACGTCGCTTCCGTGAAACGAACATGGACTTCCTCGTTACTGCAGCGAAGACCTTTGGCGACATCGGTGTAAACGTAAACGTGGGCGGTAACCAGATGAGACGCCGTACCGACGATAACAACGTACAGGTACAGGACTTCCTCGTTCGGCGTTTGTACGTGGTTCAATATGCACGGGCAAAAGCACCGCTTTACGCCATGGAGCAACGTGGTGTGAATTCGTTGTACGGAGCTGCCGAAATCAACTTCAAACAGTTCCTCTACCTGAACGCCACATTGCGCAACGACTGGTTCTCGACTTTGTCGGCAGCCAACCGCAGCATCTTGTACCCCTCGGTGGCAGCGAGCTATGTATTCTCCGAGTCGTTTACCCCGCCACAATGGTTGAACTATGGAAAGTTCCGTCTTGCTTATGCTGAAGTAGGTAGCGACACCGACGTTCCTCCGTATTCAAATGTTCTTTTGTATGACCCTAACGCCAATCAGTTTAACGGTCAACCGGTTGCAGGCTTCGTAACCACGATACCAAACCCGGATCTGAAGCCGATGCGTGCGAAGGAGATCGAAGCAGGTTTCGAAATGAAGTTATTCGACAACCGTCTTAACGTCGATCTCGCGGCATATCATAAAGTAACGATCGACCAGATCGTTAACGCTCAGGTTTCAGATGCCTCGGGGTATACAACCAAGAGAATAAACAGCGGTAAGAGCCAGAACCAGGGCATTGAGCTCATGCTCAACGGAAGCCCTCTGAAGACGACCGACTTCGAGTGGAACGTGACACTCAATACATCATACAACATAACGAAGGTTCTCAGCCTCCTCACAGACGTACCCGGTTCTAATATCACGACCGGTAACCACGTATTCAATGGAAGTGTGCAGCAGATCGTCGGTCAACAGATGGGTCAGATAGTTGGTTTCGGTTATCGCCGCGATGATGGTAAGATCAACCCCGATCATGCGGGAATGATCGTCTATGGCGCGAATGGTATTCCGCTCACAACGCCGACACAGATCGCCTTCGGCAGCGCGCTGCCCAAGTGGGTCGGCGGTTTGACCAACAGCTTCAACTTTAAAGGGATCACCTTCTCATTCCTCATTGATTACAAGTTGGGCAACAAGATGCTCTCGGGTACAAACTTCAACGCGTGGCGACATGGTCTGCATAAAGCCACTCTCGTCGGCCGTGAGAATACGGTTGTTAACGGTACGACGTACGTTGGCGGCGCCGTGGTTGGTGAAGGTGTAAATGCCAACAGCGAGATCAATACGGTACCGGCCAAAGTGCAGGATTACTATTCGGTGGTTCGTGGTTCAGGTCTGATCGAACCGGTTGTATACAATGGTGGCTTCATTAAGCTCCGCCAGATCTCGATCGGGTACGACTTCACCAGGTTCTTCAAAAATACAGCCATCAAGGGCGTTAGACTCAACCTTGTGTCAAACAACGTACTGATGTTGAAGAAGTGGGTTGATAATATCGACCCGGAGGGTTTCACTTACTCATCCGACAACCTTGTTGGTATGGAATCGCCTGGTCTTCCCACAACGAGGAGCATGGGTTTCAACCTGAATGTTAAACTGTAAACAGAAACAGATCATGAAAAGCTTATATAGAATAATAATAACATTAACCGTGATCGCCTTTGCCGCCTCGTGCGAAAATGGCTTGGATGAACTAAACACGCCGAAGTCAGGGACTCCCGTCATCGACCCGATCTACGTGTTCAACCAGGCCGTGGTGAACTCAGCGCCGCCGGCCGGAACCTTGAACTATGAACTTGGGATCGTTCAACAGCTTATATCGCCGAATACCGGTGTGCTGCTTGGCGCTAACTTCAACCAGGTGAACATCAACGCTACCAACCAGATCTGGATCAACTATTACCAGAACGTGATCAGGTTTACAGCGGATGTATTAAAGCACACAAAAGACGATCCCGCCCGGAAGAACCTATATCACATGGCAAGGATCATCCAGGCTAACGCGTTCATGGTGCTGACCGACACTTACGGCGACATTCCCTACGGTGAAGCCGGCAAAGGATACACAGACGATCAAATCCTCTTCCCTGTTTATGAATCACAGGAAGCGGTGTATCCTAAGATCATAGCAGAGCTTACGGATGCGACGAATAGTCTGGATGCTGCAGCACCAATTGAAGGTACCGACGCATTGTACAAAGGTGTGATCGCACAATGGAAGAAGTTTGGATACTCGCTTTTGTTGCGCGCAGGCATGCGTCTCTCCAACGCAAACCCAACCCTTGCAGAATCAACTGTTGACGCTGCGTTTACAGGAGGTGTGATCACTGTGAATGACGACAACGCCATAACCAGGCACGACGCCAATTTTGTGAACCCCCTCGGCAACACATTAAACGGCACTGAAGCGGCAAACTTCTACCTGGCCGAACCGTTCGTGAACGCGCTGAAGAGCAACGACGATCCGCGTCTCTCGGCGATCGCCATACGTTATCTCGGAGCGAAAGCGGGCTCAGAGCAAGTTGCTGCTATTGGCGATACAACCAGAACTAATCAATACGGACTGCCCGTAGGAAGTACCGATGCAATGGCCGATGAATTTGGAAAAACGATTCCCAACGCTACCAACCGTTATGCACTCAGCCAGCTCGATCGCAACAGGATGGCGAAGAGAACTTCACCGTTATTTATCGTGACTGCCGCGCAATCAAATTTGTTGCTTGCCGAGGCCGCCATAAAAGGTTGGGTAACTGCAGAAACTCCTTCTACTTATTTTGAGGCGGGCGTTCGTGCACACATGGACCAGATGGCGTCGTACCACCCGCCGGTTCCGGGCAACAAAGGATCTTCCGTAGATAAGGATGACCGCGAAGCCTACGTGACCGCCCATCCATTGGATACGTCTTCCGATGATGCATCGTATGCTCAAATAGGTTATGAGTACTGGATAGCCTCATTCCTGAATGGAAGCGAAGCATGGGCAAACTTCAGAAGAACCGGCTATCCGGTGTTGACGCCGAACCCTTCTACCGCCAGTGCAATTCCCGGTAAGTTTATCACTCGACTCACGTACCCCGTCAGCGAGATCCAGGTAAACAGCGCGAACGTACAAGCCGCCATTGCTGCGCAAGGACCGGATGCGCTAGACACAAAAGTTTGGTGGAACAAGTAATTGATGTCCTGGGGAAGGCAGACAGACACCCATCCGTCTAAAAAGCCTTCCCCTTTCTTTCTTTTTTCAATAGTTTGTGTGAGAACATCAATTATCATCTATGAGCCGATTATTACCTATCATTGTCGTGCTTGCCTGTACTCTTTCCTATGAAAGCAGGTCACAACAGGTAGCTCTAACAAAAGATCAAATCATTTCACTAACCTCCGAATGGAAGGGCGAACGTTTACCCGACGGTCGTCCATTAATTCCCGACAGGATATTGGAGCGTTTGAAGAAAGTATCGCTTGAGGAAGCATGGGGAATCCTCCGCAACAAAGGATACAACAATCAATTCGAAGGCGACTGGATGATGATCGGAGAACCCGACGTCCTCACAGGCCGCGCATTAACAGTACAGTATCTTCCAAAAAGATCCGACTACGACAAGCTGATCCGGGATAAGGGAAAGGCAGAGAATCGTGTCGGTAATTTCAATTCGTGGCCCATCGACATGCTGAAGCCCGGAGATGTATATGTGGCCGACAGCTATGGCAAAGTTGTCGATGGTACATTGATCGGCGACAATCTTGGAAACTCTATCTACGCCAAATCGAAGAACGGTGTGATCTTCTATGGTTCCGTTCGCGACATCGAAGGACTGGAGCAGATCAAGGGTTTCAACGGGTGGATCAAAGGATACGATCCATCCTACATCCAGGAGATGATGCTCGGTGGCATCAACACACCGATACGTATCGGACGTGCGACCGTATTGCCCGGCGATGCGGTGCTCGCCAAGAAAGGCGGCGTGGTATTCATCCCAGCTCATCTTGTTGAAGACCTCGTGTTAAACGCCGAGTTCATTGCACTTCGCGACGCCTTCGGCCATCAGCGTCTGCGCGAAGGAAAGTACACGCCCGGGCAAATAGACCAGGCATGGACCGACGACATCAAGAAAGATTTTCTTGCATGGGTTGATCAGAACGCCGACAAACTTCCTATGACAAAGGCAGAATTAGAGAAATATATGAAAGACAGAAACTGGTAAGCATATGAAAACACCAAGTCAAAAAATCCTGGAGAAATATAATCTCAGTGACCCGGAATCAAACACAAACAACCGCCGCGACTTTTTGAAGAAGGCCAGCCTGGGCGGGATGATGCTGGGCGGTTTCATGTTCAGTTCGATCGAAGACACCATAGCGCAGTCGACATCGAACGTAAACCGGATGGCAGCGCCTTCCGATCTGAAGATCACAGACATGCGCTATGCGGTTGTTATGAACGGGGGCGGAAGATGTCCAGTGATTCGCATCGATACAAACCAGGGTATTTACGGTCTCGGCGAAGTCCGCGACGGCGCTACCTGGCGATATGCGATGTTCCTGAAGAGTCGCATCCTGGGAATGAACCCGTGCAACGTGGAGATGATCTTCAAGCGCATCAAGCAATTCGGCTTCCATGCGAGGCAAGGCGGAGGCGTCTGTGCAGTTGAAATGGCCCTGTGGGATCTGGCGGGCAAAGCATATAACGTTCCCTGCTATCAACTCCTCGGCGGCAAGTATCGCAGCAAAGTTCGTCTTTATGCCGACACACCCGAGGGCAAAGACGAAGCCGACTTCGTTGCTAAAGTGAACAAGCGAATGGGCGATGAAGGATTTACGTTTATGAAAATGGACTTCGGTATCGAACTACTGAAAGGTATTCCCGGCACTACAACCAACAGCAACTTCTGGGACATCGGCCGGCAGTGGACGAACGAACCTATGACGTATGGTGGAACGGAGCACCCTTTCACGCAAGTGCAAATAACGGACAAGGGACTCGACATTATGACACAACGGGTTGCCCTCGTCCGTGAGAAGATCGGTTATGAAATTCCGTTGGCTTCCGATCACTATGGCCACTTCGATATGAACAACGCGATAAGATTAGGCCGGGCAGTAGAAAAGTACAGGCTCGCGTGGCTGGAGGATATGATACCGTGGCGTTTTACCGATCAACTTAAAAAGATCGCCGACGCCATCGAGACCCCGCTTACAACAGGGGAAGACATCTATCTGAAAGAAGAGTTTATAAAGCTGATCGATGCGGGCGCGGTCGACATCGTGCATCCCGACCTGGCAACTTCGGGCGGACTCCTTGAGACGAAAAAGATCGGCGACTACGCAGAAGAGAAAGGCGTGGCGATGGCAATGCACTTCGCAGGTACGCCGGTGTCGTTCATGGCTAACGTTCATTGTGCCGCAGCGACACAAAACTTCATGGCTCTCGAACATCACTCAGTCGATGTTGATTATTGGACCAGCCTTGTGAAGACAAAGGTTCCTATGATCGAGAAAGGTTTCGCCAACGTACCGGAAGCACCCGGTCTTGGCATTGAACTGAATGACGAGGTTGTGAAGAAACACCTCGATCCGGAAAATCAGAACTACTTTGTTCCGACGCCGGAGTGGGATAAAGACAGGTCGTGGGATAGACTCTACAGTTAAACAGGTTCTATAGTTAACATGAAGAGTTTCTCCAAGGTCTTCTTTGCTCTTGCCGGAATATTTCTGGCAGCATTCATAGTAGTTAGCGCCTCGGGCATCCAACAATTCGCAGGCTGGTTGTTAACCGGTTTCTTCGTTTCGATGGCAATCGCGTTTCGCGGCTTCGAATTATTGAAAGGCTACTCTTATACCATCACCATCCTGGCTGCGGCCAGTATGGCGATGTATTATCCTTCGTACTTTATATCGATCGGCGACTTCAAGTTATCGAAGCTCATTACGCCACTTCTGCAGATCATCATGTTCGGCATGGGTACGTCTTTGAGTGTAAGCGATTTCGCGAGGGTCGTGAGCATGCCGAAAGGTGTTGTGGCCGGAGTGATGTGCCACTACATCATCATGCCGGTCGTTGCATTCATCATCACATTGATATTTCCATTTCCACCGGAGATTGCAGCCGGCATCATACTCGTCGGCAGTTGTCCCAACGGGCTTGCATCGAATGTGATGACATACCTTGCAAAGGCCAACCTCGCACTGTCCGTAACACTCACAGCGATCTCAACATTGTTGTCGCCTTTCGTGACCCCGATGTTTATGAGATTACTTGGTGGTCAGTATGTCGAAGTGGATGTCGTCAAGATGTTGCTCGATATTGTGTACATCACCATCATTCCGATCGTAGCGGGATTGGTTTTCAATCATTTCCTTCACGGGAAATTCAAGATCCTCGACAGCATCATGCCGTTGCTGTCGATGGGCGGTATCGCCCTGATCATTGTTGTGATAACCGCCAGCGGAAGAGACAACCTTCTCGCCGTTGGGCCACTGCTTATCGTTGCCGTGCTGATGCACAATCTCAGTGGGTATTTTCTCGGCTATTGGTCGAGCCGCTGGCTCTTGCGAATGCCTGAAGTGGATTGCAGAACGATAGCGATAGAAGTGGGATTACAGAACGCCGGGCTCGCGTCGGGCCTTGCAAACAACATGGGTAAGATGGCAACGGTTGGTCTTGCCGCAGCGGTGTTTGGACCTGTAATGAATATAACAGGTTCAACGCTTGCGTTGTGGTGGAGATCAAAACCTATCAAAGAAGAAGAACAACACCAAAGCTTAAAAGTAAATGAAAGTGTTTAAAATTTTTGTGGCTCTCTTTGCAATTGGCTACGCATGCAGAGCACAACAGATCTCGAAAGAAGAATTGCTCTTCCTCACTCCGGAGTGGAAAGGTGAGCGCTATCCCGACGGCCGCCCAAAGGTTCCGGATAATATTTTGAACCGGATGAAGCTTGTGACGCTCGAAGAAGCGTGGGCCGTGTTGAAGGGTGAAAACTACAAACATCAATACGACGACGGATTCATGATGATCAATCCCGACAGCGTGCTCGTCGGTCGTGCTGTGACGGCAACGTTCGTTCCTGGCCGTCCCGACATTCACCGTGTGATCGACGATCGTGGCCACACTCGCGACAAACGGGTAAAAGCTCAGAACTCATGGACTATCGACATGCTCACGAAGAGAGATGTCTACGTCGTGGATCAGTTTGGAGCTCACGAAGACGGACCGACCATTGGTGACAATCTCGGTAATTCCATTTTTGCAAAAACAGGCAACGGTATAGTTTACGACGGTGCGCTGCGTGACATCAACGGACTCAGGGAGATCAAGTCGTTCACTTCTTTATTCCGTACCTATCATCCATCACACCATTTAAACAACCCGGACGGTGAATTAAATACAACCCTCGTTGGTATCAACACTCCTACCCGCATCGGCAAAGCTACCGTAATGCCGGGCGACGTTGTGCTCGGCCGCGACGGCGGTGTGATCTTCATCCCTCCTCACCTTGCCGAGAAAGTCGTGAAGACCTCCGAGATCGTCCGGCTCCGCGACATGTTTGGTCATCAAAGATTGCGTGAGCAGAAGTATACACCTGGTCAGATCGACACACGTTGGTCTGAAGAGATCGAACGCGACTTTTCGAAATGGTTGAACGATCATATCGATAAGCTGCCCGTACCCAAAGAACAAATTCAGGAATTCTTAAAAACCCGCACCTGGTAATGAAAACAACATCAAGAAGAGACTTCTTTAAGAAGGCAATAACAGCAGGAGCCATCGCATCTCCGTTGGCAACTTTTGGTAGCGGATACCGGGATGCTATCGATAAAACCAGGAAGATGTCGATACCAACGAACCTTCAGATCACGGCGGTGAAGTGTGGTTTCATAAGAAACGGGCACAGCCTGTTCGTGAAGATCTATACCAACCAGGATCTCGTGGGCCACGGCGAGGGTGTAGATGCTACACCCGGTACGTATCATCTTGTGAAGATGTTCGAGGCGCGATTGAAGGGAAAGAGTCCCCTCAATGTTCATCGTCTGTTCGAAGACATACGACGCTCGGGATTCTTTGAAGGCGCACAGTCAGGAATGTTCGTTGCTGTGTTGTCTGCCGTTGAATCCGCACTCTGGGATCTTGCAGGGAAAGCATTGGGCTTACCGGTTTACCAGTTGTTGGGCGGAAAGTTTCGCGACAAGGTGAGAGTCTATTGTGATACGGCATTGTACCAGGCGCAACTACCTCAACCTAAAGACTTCGCCAATGCAGCATTGGAAGCGAAGAAGATGGGATTCAACGCCATCAAGTTTGATCTGGATCAGCTCATGGATCCGGCGAAGTACGATCGTTACAATTGGACGGCGAGCCCGGGTGAGTTGCAAAGAATGTACGACCAGATCAGTGCAGCGCGTGAGGCTGTAGGTCCCAATATCGACATCTGTGTCGACATGCATGGGCGCTACGATGCTCCCACAGGACATGCGGTGGCGAAAAGACTGGAGCCGCTCAATCTCATGTGGCTCGAAGAACCTATCCCTGCCGAAAATGCCGAGGCGTACAAGTCGATAAAAGATTCGACGTCGACTCCGATCTGCGCCGGTGAGAATCATTACCTGGCTTACGGTTTCAGACGCCTGCTTGAGATCAACGCGGTAGATATCATTATGCCCGACCTTCAAAAGGCAGGGGGCCTTGGCGAAGGACAAAGGATAGCGAACCTCGCGAACCTGTATTACGTGCCGTTTGCCCCGCACATGGTGGCGTCGTACCTCGGCGCGATGGCTTCGGCGCATGTGTGTGCATCGGTACCCAACTTCATGATCCTCGAGTGGCAGATCTACTTCCATAAAGATCCCATGTTCAAAGAGATCGTCAAGTTCGACGGTGTGCAGGTTGAAAACAGTTTCATCACGGTTTCAGATAAACCAGGCATTGGTGTGGAGATCAATGAGGAAGGCATGAAAAAGTATGCCACGCCGGGAGTACCGTTTTTTGAATGATAAGGATTGTAATTGATTCGTCGGAAAAAGAAAGGTTGATGAAAAAAAGGATCTCTGCGGCGGTGTTTGTGATCGCATGCTCATTCAACTCGTTTGCTCAAGGGGGATCGACCAACACGGTCAATCCGCCTTTTCGCCAAATGGCTAAGGATTATTTTCTATGTCGATGCCTGTATTACGGTTTTGAAAGTGATAGTGTGTTTTTCAAGGATAACACCATGCGGGTGTTAAAGGAATTGCTTGAAGTAGAGATCTCTTATGAGGATAGGATTAAGCTGGATTCATTTGCCAAAGAAGTTATTTCAAAGATGACAACATCCGAGTACCTGGACAGCCGTGGCACCAAACCAATTACCTGGGATTGCCTTGACGCCTATCGCGGAAAAGATTTGGAAAACCTTATCAAATCATTGAAGGTCTTATCAAAAAAAACACCGTAATGATCGGTACTCTACGCCGCAACAATATTGTTAGGTGTTAAAATATAACTCGAGCTCAGCAAGGGCTTCGCGGCCGCCCTTGATATCTTTTATCATCCGGCCCTTTTCCATCAGCACGATCCTGTTGCAGATGTCGGTGATGTGATTGAGGTCGTGGCTTGATATAAGAAAGGTCGTTCCCCGCTTGCTCTCATCCATGATGAGGTTCTTGAGGCGTCGCTGTGATGTCGGATCCAGGTTTTCGAATGGTTCGTCGAGAACGATGACTTCCGGTTTGCCGATCCAAGTGGCGGCAATTCCAACTTTTTTCATGTTTCCCTTCGAGAGGGCACGGATGTATTTCTTTTGTCCCAGGATCTCGCCGTTGAACAGTTCTTCGAAAGGTTGTAGTCTCAGCTTCAGGTCGTCGGGATTGCAGCCGTGAAGTTCTCCGACGAAGCTGAAGTATTCGTCCGGGGTCAGGTATGATATGAGGAAACCTTCGTCGAGGAAAGACCCGACGAAACTCTTCCACCTGTCGTTACCCTGAACGTTTTCGCCGTTGATGTCGACTTCGCCGGACGTTGGTTTGATCAGGTCGAGCAACATTCGGAACAGCGTCGTCTTTCCGGCGCCGTTATTGCCAACGAGTCCAAAGCTCTCACCCTTCGCGATACGAAGCGACGGTATATCAACGACGACGTTCTGATTGAATTCTTTCTTAAGATCTGAGATAGTGATCATACAACTTCAATCTTTTCGAAAATTAGCCGCCATTTCATAACGACGTTTTGCAAGTCGCGCCGACGTATAGTCGATCAGCCTCCGATGAAACACCAGGCCGGTTAAACCAACCAGTCCGACGAACACGAGTCCAGGAATCGGATACCCGGCGATGCTGAACGGAAGATAGAGCAACACCGGTATTGCAATGAAGGGAACGACAATCAGCCATTGTGCAGGTCCCATCCCCTCGTAATTCATGGATCCGGAATGTTTGAGATCGATACTCCTCGCCCCCCACATCGACATATTCATAACAATAAAGATGTTGATGCCCAGGGAGTACAACGTAGAGATGGTGTTCACCAAAAGGATATGCCAGCCGATGTATAAAAATGGCACACTCATCACGAACCATAGCCCGGTGATCGTCGACAGCAGCCAGTACTTCGATTCAACATATAGCCGAATTGAAGAGGGTTGCGTGAGCGTGAGATCGAAGTGCCTGGCCTGCCAACTGAATAAAAACTGCCCGTAATAAATTGCAAAGAATCCAGAACTGACTATGCCAATGGCGAGATAGAGGCCGTATGGCAACGACGCATCCGGTCCCGGTTTCCGTCCGATCCGATAAAGTATCAGTGCCTGTAAGAAGAACACGAGATTCATGAGGAACACCTCACGTGATCGCTTGTTGCGAAAGATCATCTTCATCTCTACGCGTATCCACGTGCCTATCTGACCGAAGCGTCCAAGAAAACTCCAGTTGGTTGAACCTGCCAGCTCACGTTCGGGTATTCTCAGCTCCTCGGGATATAAGCGGCTTAAGAAAAAACGGAATGCGCCGATGTACAGGAGCACGAGCATTACGAACAACAAGCCAGCCGTCCAATATCCATGAAGAAGGCTATTGAAGAACGTCTGCGAAACATCCGACAATTTGTACCAACCGAAATAGTCGGAGCCGGCGAGTATCATGCATGTGGCGATGATCACCAGGAGGCCCCAAACGTTGTGCGCAAGTCTTTGCTTTGCTATAACAACCAGGAGGTGATTGATCAGGCTCACGACCCACAGCGACAGCAACCATACCCATGCTTGTGCCATTCCATATACCTTCGCAACTGCACTCAATGCAAACGGAGCGAACAGAAGGAATACAAAGATGTTAAGTGCGTGCAGCAACGAACGACCTAGCAGAAAATTCACAATCTTGCTCCGCGCGATCGGCAGGTGAAGATAAGCCTGTGCATCCCAGGCGGCCATGCTCTGAATAAAATACCTGATAATGAACTCGACGACGAAATAATATAACAGGAGTCCATTCAGAAAAACGACGGGTTCCGTCTTCTTCAGTCCATCGACGATGATCGCCTCCAGGTAAAAACCGACAGCCATCGAATATCCCACTATCACTAACGTGATCAGCACCAGCGATACCTGTATAGCAATCTCTTTGTCAGCCGATGGTGATCGCCGGAAGCGCTTATAAATATGTGATAGGAATGTCAGGATCATTTACCGATTGCTGAATTTACAGAAGTTCGTGATATGACGACAATTTAATATCAAGGTCTACATCACGAAAGCGATGTATCCGTTCCTGGATATTCCGGCGAGAACGAGAGGGGTATTGGTCCATTGTATTTACGACCGGTTCGATCTAAATTTATCACAAACCCCGTCTCGATGAAGCGCCTACTCTCCCTGCTCCTCCCACTCCTCCTGTTATCTGGTCCGACCGTTCTCTCACAATCGCAGGCCCAAACAGTCGAACTGATCTTTCCCCACGCCCACGCAAACCTGGTCGACGAAGCCTTTCTGAGTAAAGACGGAAAAATGGCAGTGACAGCAAGCAGCAAAGAAAGTACGGTGAAAATTTGGGACGTCACTACCGGCAAACTGCTGCGATCCGTCAGTTCTTCCGGGATCATCCAGGTGTTTGTTACACCAGACTTCAAGTATATTGTTTGCGGTGGAACGAGAGCTTCGGGTTATGGCGACTTCATTTCGACATCGCGCTTGATGACTATCGAAATTGCTACAGGAAAGATCAATAGTGTCGACGAAAAGGGAAGTATTGCCTCGGTTGCACTAAGCCCCGACGGCACAAAAGTAGCGACATCGTGTACGGCTACCGGAACAGTAAAGATTTGGGAGACGGCCACGCTGAAAATGCTTTCGAGTTGGACGATCCCGACCCGTGATCACAATCTCAGGTTCAGCAATGACGGGCAAAAAGTGCTTGGTGCCGGCGGTGATAAGTTTACCGTATGGTCGACATCGGGAGTTCTGCAAAAAAGTATTGCTACTGAGCAGTACGAAGCTGAGGATGCAATTTTTACTCCCGATGGATCGAAGGTCCTCACATTTTCCAAACGTTATAGTGGGTTTCGTCTTTGGGACCTGGCAACAGCTCAGCCCTTGAAAGCATTTTTGAATGGCGGCCTCAGAACTATAAGCAACTTGCAAATTAGTGCCGACGGCAAATATGTATTGTCTCAAGATCTTCGCGACCGCGCCGTGATCTGGGACATGTCGACTGCTCAGCCTGTTTATAACTTCGAGCGACTTGGGTATACCGATGCACACGGCTTCTCGCCCGATTCGAAATACGCCTTTGTTGGCTCAAAGCTATTCGATCTTGCCAAGGGTGCCATCGTGTATTCCGCCGAGAGTGGTTATGGTGGCCGCTTCAGTGCGGATAGTAAATCGATCATCACTAACGATGGAAAAATAATCGAAGTACCGGGAGGTAAAACGGTTGTTGATCATCTTGGCATAAGGACAAATAGTATCTCAAACATACAACTGAGAGGCGACAACTCGTTGGTGCTACAGCATTCAAGCGTACTGCTGTCGATCTTGAACCTGCAATCTTTAACAGCCAGTGAACTGGAGGGTTTCAAAGCGATTGCAATACCTTCCATGGACGATGTGGTTCTATACAATGAAAACGAGATAAGACATTTGAATACAAAGGGTGTCCAGTCGACCTTAGCGAAGGTTACAACTGGATTCATCATCATTCGTCCGCAGCTGGTTGGGAAGAAGCTCTATTATCTCGAGCAATCGACTTATGAAAACAGTAACCAGGGCAAGAACTACAAGAATAACCTCAGGGTAATCGACCTGGTAAAGATGAAGCTTGAGGAGACTGTGACCCCTATTGTTACGGGCGACAATGTTTGGGTGGACATTTTCATTAGTCCATCCGGCAAGCATATCATGATGCAAAAGAACAATACCTACTACGCCGATTTCACCGTGTACCAACTATCGCCGTTTCAACAAGTGTACACGGTAAAAAATACGATCGATAAAACTCTGTTCAGGGATTATCTCGGCTTTAGTCCCGATGGAAAATACTTTGTGCTTCGAAATAGCGGCGACGGCATTGACGAGGCCGAGCTCTTCGAAACAGCCACGGGTCAACTGGTTTCGAGGATCAACGTGTTGGAGAGCACACCTCGCCGGGCGCTATTCAGTGCCGATGGTCGCACGGTTGCCGTACAATTGGGTCGGAAGGTTGTCGTTCACGACTTGACAACAAAAACTAACATTAATGAATTTTCGGTAGATGGTGATCTCGGTTGTGTCGACTGGGCCAAGGGGCATGCTTTTGTTTACGATCGATCTAAGATCACTATTGTCGATATCAAGACAGGCCAGACTGTAGTAAACCTGACTATGATCGATAAAAGTAACTGGATCGCCACACACCCATCAGGGTTGTTCGATGCTACTCCGGGTGCGATGGATAAGATGTATTTTGTTCAGGGTCTTGATGTGATCGACTTCAACCAGTTGAAGGAACGTTACTACGAACCGGGGCTTTGGAAGAGATGCCTCGCCATGGAGGAGCTGAGAAACGTGGAAGCTTTCAAGAGTATCGAGTTGCCACCCGATGTGGAACCGGGTTCTGTGAATGCGCAAGGTATACTGCCTGTAAAAGTGATCAACCGTGGTGGAGGTATTGGTGAGGTTACAGTGTTCATCAACGGCAAGGAAATTATTAAGGATGCACGGCCTGCGGGAACCAATGCGCAATCGGCTACAATCACATTGCAAATATCTATTAACAAGTATTCGGCGCTCCTCGTCCCGGGACAGGACAATTATATTGGAGTGAAGGCATGGAACGCGAGTCATTGGGTTGTGAACCGCGGAAAGTTGATCGCCTACAAGATGCCCTCGAAGGCTGACATTAAACCAGCCATCCACATCCTTGCATGTGGTGTATCGGACTACACAGGCTCCGAAATTGATCTGAAATATGCAGCAAAGGATGCCAACGATATGGCAAACGCATTGGCATTGGGTGCAAAGAATTTATTCGGAGCTAACTCCGCTTATGTTTATAAGCTAACAACCGGCGGGAGTAAAGAGGACTTTCCCACCAAAGCGAGAATACGGAAGGCCTTCGACGACATTACAAAGTCGGCGAGCTCGAGCGACGTAGTAGTGGTTTACCTCGCAGGCCACGGTATAACATGGGGCGGACAGGACGGAGATTTTTATTATCTCACGCAAGATGCATATTCGAATGTAACGAGTGCTTACAATGACCCGGCTATACGCAGTCAGTCATCGCTGTCGAGCACCGAACTTGTGGAGCTATTGAAAAATATTTCCGCACAGAAGCAGGTTGTGATCATTGATGCATGTGGTTCGGGTAAGGCGGTGGACAACCTGATGTCGAAACGCGATATTCCGTCGAGTACCCTGCGTGCTCTCGATCGCATGAAGGACAGGACCGGGGTACACATCATAACAGGCTGCGCCGCAGATGCAGTAAGTTACGAAGCCACCCAGTTCGGTCAGGGAGTGTTGACCTATAGTTTGCTTGAAGGGATAAGAGGAGCGGCTCTTCGGGAAGAAAAATTTGTTGATGTGAACCAATTATTTCAGTATGCCCAGGATCGGGTTCCCGCACTAGTCACAGGTTTGGGCGGAGTACAAACACCGCAGGTGTTCAGTCCTTTCGGATCGCAGAGTTTTGACATTGGACAATTGAGTGACACAGAAAAGAAAGCCATACCCATCGCACGTATACGGCCGGTGTTTGTGAAATCGGCACTCATCAACAAGAACTCCCTCGACGACAACATGCAGCTTGGTAAAAAAATTGACGAGAAACTGAATGATATGGCAATGAGGGGAGCGGAGTCGGACCTCGTGTTCGTGAATGTGCCTGACTACCCCGAAGGATGCAAGGTTTCGGGCATCTACGAACAAACGGGTGATGGGATTGTTGGAGACATAAAAAAGAAGTGTTCGAATACCGAGAAGAAGTATACGGTGAAGGGACAGAACGTCGACGAATTTGTAGAGAATTTGTTGGGAGCTGTTAAGAATTGAATGACTCAACTCACTTCGCCAGTGGATCGGGTCTCAGTTGAAACTTAAACACTTTGCTTGTCGTGCCCTTCCCACCTTCCATGTGAAATGGTGCACGTGTGCTGATCGTAGCCCAAATGCCACGGCCTTTCCAACCCGCCGCCGGATCGTCGATACGTCCATCCATCCACTTCGTGAAGAATCCGACCGGGTATGGAACACGAAGCACCACCCACTTCCCGTCTTTCAACGCAAGTAGTCCTTCCGATTCATTGCCGGTATTGATGGGAGTATTCTCGCCCAATCCCAACGTATTGAATTGATCCACCCAGGTATAGTAGCTCGCCTCTGCACTTCCTGATCCTTCGACACCTTTCATTTGTGGTAAGGGTTCCGGGTAGAACGTCCATCCCTCGGGACAATGCTGACCCGTAGCGGTTGGCCCATTAAGCACTTTGCACTTTTTACGATCGAAGGATGCCATGTGTCCGCTTGCAAGCGCTACCCATGCAACTCCATTGCGATCGACATCCATTCCACGAGGAGAATATCCTTCGACGGGTTCGCCATTGTCCTTGAGCGGAAGCTCGAAGTATTCGGCAAGCGCAGTTGTGGTTGGGTCCGATCCGGGATTCAGTCGAATGATCGCACCAGGATAGCCGAGTGTTGAGCCCCATACCGATCCGTCGGGTGCGGGCGAGACAGCATAGAGTCCCTTCGCGATACGTTGGTCTTTCTTTGGATCTGCCGGGTCGGTGGGCTCTGTGTATGCATCACGTTTGCCGTTACCGTTCGTGTCGAGAATGAGTGGTGTCCATCCCTGCGATGCTTGTTCGTCGCCGGTCTCTTCATATTTCTTTGTGTTCAACCAACCCACCACTTCACCGCCCCCGCTGGTCCAAAGTGTGTTGTTCTCGTCTTCCGCAAACATCAGGTGATGTGTGCTAAAGCATGTGTTGATATGCGTATACTTTTTACTCTTCGGGTCATACATGCCGAGTTGACGATAGGACCGCTCCAACGGAAACAGTTTCGCAGAAGGATGTGTCGATCCTGTTTTGCAGAATCCAGGATTGTCGGGTCCACGAACGGCTGCGGTGATCCACACTTTTCCTTTATCGTCCAGCATCGGGTTGTGCACGTTGGTTTGACTTTTCCAGATAGCTGTGTCGCCCCAATACGGCGAAGGCATCCCAACCTCGCCCGAGGCAAACGGTGTGTTTGGATCCATAACCGTTAGCTCGATCCTACCTTTTTCGTTGCTGTTTGGATCCAAGACCGGCAGATAGTCGGCGCTCACTTCGGTGGCACCGTATACAGGACCATTCGCATTTACTGTTGGATCTCTTCGGTCGGTAGAAACGACATCGTGTAGGTATGTTTTTGCATCGGCCCAATCCCATTGACTGATCACTACATTTCTTTCCACACCAGCAGGTCTCGGAGGAGCTGGCGGCAACTCGCCCTGGGCGATGCGGTCGGTCCAATCGGAAAGGATTCGAAGCATTTCATCGCGGCCGAGATTAACGGTGCTTGTGATCATCGTTGCTCCGGCCTGTCCCGATTGTAAGCGGCGCTCCCAGGCATCGATGGAGTTATTGAATTTTCCCAACGACGGCTGGAACTCGCGTGTGCCTTTTGTTCCGAGGCCATGACATGCGAGGCACGTGCCCGACTTGACCGAGCGTATAAACTGCGCTTGTGTTTTGATGTCGGGAGAGATACCATTTCCCTGCGGACCGGTGCCGGGGAATTTACTTTTGTCGGGCATGTGAAGAAGAGAGAACCAGTAGCCCGCTGGATAATATTCGGCTGCAGCTTTTGCGTCGGGTGCGACAACAGCCTCGAGGTCTAAAGTAGATCCGGGTTGTGCTTCTTTCTTGGGCGAGTCTACGAGTCCGTATCCACGTACCCAGACATTGAATTTGGCGTTGGGCAATTCCGGTATGAGATAGCGACCGGCGTCGTCTGTAACTACTGTTTTCGCAAACCGCGTAGGAAGGTCGAACGTTTCGGCGATCACCCATACGCCGGCTTCGGGGCCCTCGGGTCCTGTAACAACACCACCGATATCGTTAGCGCCGATTTCGACGGATTCAGTTTTCGTTTTGCAAGTGTAGAGGACGAGGGTAAGGAGTGCCAGGACGATGGAGGATGCGAGATTTTTCATATTATAATATAAGAATGTTTTGGGTGTTGTGATTGGCAATTTTGATAAGACGCCAAACCAACGTGCCGTTGGCGATGGAAGCTTTTGAAGCATGGGGTATGTCAAACATTCAGTACCTTCAAGTACCCAACTACCTCACCACATGAAAAGACATTTCCTCAGTGCCTGTGCATTGATCGTTTCCGTAGTTTCGTTGGCACAGCAGAGTGATACTGCCGTTCTGTCGAAAATCCGGCGTGAAGGTTTCGAACGCTCACAAGTGAAATCGACGCTGACACAATTATCAGATGCATACTCACCTCGTCTCACCGGAACGAGAGAGTATCTGCGAGCCGCGCAGTGGGCAAAAACGCAACTCGAAGGCTGGGGATGTAAGTCGGTAACATTTGAAAATTATTGCAACGATTGCCGGGGTTGGAACATAAAGGCTTTCAATGCCGAGATGATCAGTCCGTCGTATCTGCATCTCACTGCTTATCCTTTGGCAATGAGTGCGGGAACGAAAGGAATTAAAACGGCGGTGCCGGTTTACATCCAACGACGACATAACCTCGATTCATTGTACCAGGTCTATCACGGCAAACTAAAAGGCAGGATTGTTTTCTACGGCAGAACAGCTACGGTGAAACCATTCACCGAGCCGCTTTCGTCGCGAATGACGTCTGAGTACCTGGCTAGTCTCGAATCGCGTGAGAAGCCGTTGAACACACAGCAACCATTACCGGAGTTGGTTGAATGGTTTGAAACGGACGGACGTCAGAACCAGGCGTTTCTCAAGTTCCTGATGGATGAGGGTGTCGTGGCGATGTTCACCACGACGCAATCTTATGCCGGTGCAATTCATGCCGACGGTACATATTATTATAAAGACAATGATTTGAAGCACTTGCCGTGGATTGCTCTGATTCCCGAGCAGTTCAACAGGATCGTGAGGATGATAAAATCGAATAACGCGCCAACACTGAGAATAAATCTCGATACTGAATTCTATAACGAGCCGCAGAACAACGTGAACATTATTGCGGAGCTGCCTGGTGCAGATCTGAAATCAGAAGTTGTATTTATTGGCGCACACTTCGACACATGGCATTCGGGCGCCGGTGCAACCGACAATGGTTCGGGGGTAGCTGTGATGATGGAAGTGATGCGCATTCTGAAAGCAAGCGGTGTGGTGCCGCGGCGAACAATCAGACTGGGATTATGGGGAGGGGAAGAGCAGGCGTACGTTGGATCGGTTGAATACGCGAAGAAGCATTTCGGCAGTCTCGGTGGCGAATTTACAGAGGAATCGAGGAAGGTGAGTGCGTACCTGAATATGGATAATGGTGCTGGTGCGATGCGTGGCATATATCTCCAGGGAAATGAAAATGCACGAAATGCATGGACGGCATTATTGAAAGCGTTCGGCGATCTTGACGTGAACCATGTCACGATAGAGAACACCTTTGGTACCGACCACGATGTGTTCGATTACTACAACATCCCGTCATTTCAGATAATCCAGGATCCGCTGGCTTACTATACACTCACGCATCATACCAACGTTGATGTTGTTGACTACGTGCCTGAGGACGATCTGAAAAGAAACAGCGTTGTTCTCGCAGGTTTGGTTTATCAATTGGCGATGGCCAACGAAATGGTGCCAAGAAAGAAGTGATGCAATTGTGTTAGCCCACGAGGGTTGCTCTATATTCTGTAACCTCTTACTTCTTAACGATCTTCAACTGATAAGACTTGCCGTCTTTCGATAGGCGTGCTACGTACAAGCCGGGCGTCTCGCTTCCAAGGTCAAGATAGATCGCTCGCCCATCGTCGACTGCTTTCGGAATGAAAACACGACCGGTGGCATCGACGACATTCAGCAATCGATAATTGCCGGTGTTGTTGATCGTGAAGAGTCCGTTGCCGGGATTGGGAAAAGCAATAAGGTCTCCGTTGCTGTCTTCAACGGCAAGGATCATGCATTGATTTTCGGGCGTGAGTGCGCTGTCATCATCGTTGCAGTCGGTGTTGTCGAGAACATAGCCGGCGGGCGCAACGCATCCTGTTTGATGTGTTTCGGAATAGCCGAAACCGTCGCCGTCAACGTCGATATACCAAATGGTGTTGGGGTTGATGAGTTTATCGTGGTCGTTGCAGTCGTCATTGTTGTCTACATATCCTGCAGGTGGCGTGAAGTAAGAGACGGTGACATCGTTATCGCCGAATCCGTCTTCATCGGCGTCTCTATAGCGTATCTTGTATTGTGTGCGCCAGTTAATTAATTGAAGTTCGTTGTTTTCCACGTAGGCTATATAATCGGTTCCTACAGGACTTGATACCAAAGGTGTTTTATAGAATGCAAAGAGGATGCTGTCGGTTTCGATATTTATAACGTTACCATAGGCATATAACTCTACTGCGGTTATTTGATCGATCTGATCTATGCCTCCCGAGTAAAAGGGATTTGAGTTATTAGATATTGCAAGTTTTCCTTCGACGTACAATGAATCGGGAATAGATAAGTTTTCAATTTTGTTCCCATCTACTGAATAGATGTAGGCACCATACCTGTAGTAGCACTCGAGCCTGTCGCAGGTGGTGTGATCTATTTTATTGAAAACAAATGTTGTGTCGCTGATCCATCCCG
Source organism: uncultured Ohtaekwangia sp. (assembly GCA_964490505.1). Classification (GTDB taxonomy): domain Bacteria; phylum Bacteroidota; class Bacteroidia; order Cytophagales; family Cyclobacteriaceae; genus ELB16-189. Next base: position 23,767 of record CAZBCP010000016.1, read on the forward strand.
CAATATAACCGTCGAGGGCATTAACCAACTGTCCATCTTTACCATAGATCTTTGCGAACTCGCTTTCGCCGGATCCAGCTTTACGGGAAGTTGATACGAAATTGCCTCCCGACGATATCAACGGTGCACGCCCAAGCTGGTCGGTGCTCAGTTGGACGGAATCAATGGCGTCAACATTCGAAAGGAAATTGAAATAAGAGTTCCCTTTTTTAAGGATCGACTGGGCAACTGATTTTCCATCTCTGGAAAAATCAAAGCTCAGGAGAGATGGTAACTGATCGTCCTCATAAAGAAGATATCGCCATGTCCTAACGAGTTCATTGTTATTATCGAGATCATAGATGAATAAAGGGCGCTCGACATTGGAAAATGGATCAGTAGCGGGCGTATTCGCTGAAGCAGCAAGATAACGTCCGTCGGAAGAAAGCTGAATCTTGCGCACGCTGATGTTCAGCGTATCAACCACATCGAGCGTCGATCCATTCAATTGATAAAGCAATACGTGCCCGGAGGAGGTCGCCACGGCAAGATCGCCGTTTTCATTTCCATCCATCGATATTATGGCGCCGATATTCAGAACCTCCACGTCAGTCGTCGAAAAATTCCCATAGTTAACCACCCCGTTTTCAGTCGACGTCGTCCAGTTCCCCAATGTATCCGCATTGAAATATTCGATCTGCGGAATTGCGGTCTCGAAATTCAAAACATTTTCGCCGGTCTCTCCAAACTCGACAACGTCAAATGATGGCACTCCGTATCGAACGATCGCGATACTGTTGATCGATGGAAATGCTTCACCAGATGTGCCGGTGGGATACGACGTAGTTGTTTGAGCGCTGATGTTATACAGCAGCACCTCGTTAAATAGTTGTAGCCAAATATAATTTCCGTTGCCGCCTATTTTGCCGGACGAACCAAAATCGATGAGCCTGATCTGTGTGGCATTTTTGTCGTACAACCTGGCAACCGCACCTTCCGCTGTCAGAAAATATTTTCCATCGAGAAACCATCCTGCAAATGTTCCGGCAAAAGTTCCCAACTGCTGCTCTGCATTGCCTGCGAAATCGTATTTGTAAATAGTGTTATTTCTACGGTACCGTGCGTCCGTGGATGATGGATAAACGTCGCTTCCATCTATCGTGAATGTCTTTATCAACGTGCCCGTGGCAGTATATGCCTGGAACGTCCCGGTCTGAACCGCCCACAGGATCGAATGGTACACATTGTAAACATATCCTGTACCGGGAATTTGGGTTATCAGGCTGCCATCGGTGTTGCTGTGTATGAATGTATTGGTTTCGTCGGTGTAGAATATTGAATTTGAGGTAAGCGACACGTTATGATCGACTGAGAGGATGATCTCCTTCGTTTGTTTATTCCACGCCGTTCCACCTGCGGCAATGCAATTATTTAATATCGTGGGATTGTGCAGCTCCAGTATCTGTGGAAGCTGAGCCCAGGATGCAATACTGGCCAATACGAACGCCGGAAATAGGAAGCCTGAGAGTTTCATTTGAACCAAATTTAGTCCAAAAAATCTATGACTTTGAGCTTTTGAATGCGTTTGGCAAAAAGCTAAACTTATCAATATCCGGAAAAATGCGGACGCAAACAGTAGCAATCAGAGCCTTTAACTAAGCCCTTCAAAAGGTTGTTCTAATTAATCTCTAATCTTTTGAGGATAGGATATACCATTAGAATTTAGTGTATTCGGCCTCCTTATGAAGGCCAGGACAATCCATATTGCATTCACTATCGCTGCGTTTGCCATGTTTGTGGTGTCTGGCTGTATGGCCGCTGGTCTTTCGTCGGCCGATCACATCAAACTGGAACAACAGGCATATTGCAATGCGCCGACAATAACCGTAAGCACTGAACAACATGGTATGCCTTTTTCCGGCAACGGTGCAGATCATGGCGGAGCAGGAAGTAAATACATAAGTGCGTCCGATGCGGTACCTCATGCTTCCGTTACAGCAATCAGCTCCTCGACATTTGCCATTGTCATTGCCCTGATCAATTCCGGCAAACATGATAGACCAGGCCGTGCTCCTGACGTGCCATCGCTTACGGTCTTTCATAAAATCCTCTTCCGCTCGATCATCTCTCCGAACGCTCCCTAGAGCGCCGCTTCAATCTACTTTCTCGTGATCTGCCTGCAATAGCAGGTCGGCTTCATCTTTCATTTCATTCACCATTAAATCCTTTCACGATGCGTAACAAGGGAGTTGTCGTCGTTCTATCTATTATAATTTCATTTCTGTGTCTCTACTATTTATCGTTCACGTTTGTGTCTCGAAAAGTTCAGCAAGACGCTGTAGCTTTTGCCACCGATGAAAGCGGCACAGTCAGTCTTTCTAAAAAGCAAGCATATCTTGATTCTATGTGGAACAAGACAGTCTACGACTTGCTTGGCAAGGAATACACCTACAGGGATGTCAAGGAGAATGAATTAAGTCTGGGACTTGATCTGCAGGGAGGAATGCATGTTGTCCTCGAAGTTTCGCCGGCAGATATCATTCTCGGATTGACTTCCAACAAACAAGACCCGCGGATCCTTTCGGCACTAAAGAAAGCCAAACTGATGCAGCGGGAAAGCCAGGAAAGGTTTGCCGATCTTTTCTACTCTGCTTTCAAAAACGACAATCCTGGTGAACGATTAGCCACTTACTTCGCCTCATCTTCCACAAAAGGTCGGATCAGTTCCGGCGATGATGATGCCACTGTCGTGAAATTCTTAAACACGGAGATTGAGTCGGCAATCGATCGTTCCTTCACTATCCTTAAGACACGAATCGACCAGTTTGGTACCTCGCAGCCAAACATTCAACGACTCCAGGGCACTGGATCAATCCAAATAGAAATACCTGGTGCCGACAACCCGCAGCGTGTTCGAAAGTTGCTACAGGGAGTTGCTCACCTGGAGTTCTGGGAAATTGTAGAACCAAATGATCCAACCTTGAGTCGATCGCTCGGTGCTATTAATGATCTTCTTGTAAAGGAACAAATTTCAAGTAGACTGCCATCAGCTAAAAAGGACCTTTCCAATCTTGAAGCAGATACAACCAAGTCAAGTCTTGAAGACGTGTTGGACAAGACAGATACTTCGGGTGTCAGCCAGGAATCGCTGGCGAGTAGTTCCATTTCGCCCTTGTTTCGTTTTAGTTCAGCTGAAACTCCCTTCTTCTATAGCATTAAAGACACCAGCGAACTGAATCGCGTTCTGCGCAGAAGTGATGTTCAGGCTTTGCTGCCAAAGACGATCGGGTACTTTTGGGATGTTAAGCCTGACCCTAACGTAACTCCTGGCATAGAAGACCTTCAACTTAACTTTTACAATTACGGTCGGACGGGTAAGCCTGTTCTCGATGGGGATGTGATCACGGATGCACGTATGGACTATGATCAATACGCGCGTCCTGCGGTATCGATGAACATGAGTTCAACCGGCGCAAGACAATGGGCGAAGATAACAGCCGCGGCTTCCAGCAAAAATCCGCCGGGGCGTATTGCAATTGTACTCGATAAATATGTTTACACAGCCCCGACGGTTCAAGGGGAGATCCCAAATGGAAATTCACAGATAACAGGTTCATTTACGACTGAGGAAGCGAAGGACCTGGCGAATGTATTGAAGGCTGGGTCACTTCCTGCTCCAACGAGAATTGTTGAGGAAGCCATAGTAGGGCCAACACTGGGGCAAACCGCGCAGAATCAGGGTCTGATCTCGATGGCTTGCGGCCTTGCCATCGTCGTTCTTTTTATGGTGGCTTACTACTCGAAAGGTGGTCTCGTCGCAACGGTTGCTCTTTTGTTCAACGTATTCTTCATCCTCGGGATTCTGGCGCAATTGAATGCTGCCCTCACCCTGCCAGGTATTGCGGGCATTGTGTTGACGATGGGGATGGCTGTCGATGCAAACGTACTTGTGTTTGAACGTATCCGGGAAGAGATGAGGAATGGACGTCGATTGCGTGACGCCATCACAAAGGGATATCAAAGAGCGTTTGCGTCTATCTTCGACTCAAATCTCACCACCTTCCTTACAGCACTGTTTCTGTTTGTGCTTGGCCAGGGTCCATTACGTGGATTTGCCATCACTTTAATGATCGGCATCGGCACATCTTTCTTTTCAGCCGTGTACATCTCGCGCGTAATTATAGAATGGATGGTTCGGAAAGGCGACGAGTCAAAAGTCTCATTCACCACAGCGTTCTCCCGTCGATTTGAACGTGTTCGCAACTTCGATTTCATCGGAAAAAGGAAGGTCACCTACATCGCATCAGGTGCCTTTATCCTGATCGGATTCATCCTGATCATTGTCAACGGACTAAATCTGGGTGTCGACTTCAAGGGTGGCAGGTCTTATATAGTGAGTTTCAATAAACCGGTTGTTGCCACCGACATAAGAGTAGCACTTGCAAATAGTTTCGAGAACCAGGGTACCGAAGTAAAAAATTATGGAAGCAATAATGTTCTCAAAGTGACCACTTCGTATCTGATTGATGACGATAGTGACGACGCAGATTCAAAGGTCCAAAATGCACTTATTCAAGGGGTGACATCGTACACCGGTTTAGAATTTACGGCCCAGGATTCCGGTCTGGACGACAAGCATTTCACCATTTCCAGTTCGTCTAAGGTGGGAGCAACAGTTGCCGATGACATCAAGAATTCCGCATTCAAAGCGAGTTTGTTCTCACTGCTCGGAATATTTATTTACCTGCTGTTCCGTTTTCGGAAGTGGCAATACAGTGCCGGTGCCATCATCGCTACGGTGCACGATGCTTTATTTGTGTTCGCGGCCTTTGGTGTTGCAGCAGCAGTCGGATTTCCATTCGAAATAGACCAGGTGTTCGTGGCTGCTATCCTTACCATCATCGGCTATTCGATCAACGATACGGTAATCATTTACGATAGGATCCGCGAACAGCTCGCTTTTGGATCCAAGGGGGATCGAAAGCAGATATTCAACGATGCGCTTAACATAACATTGAGCCGGACGCTGATAACGTCAGGAACTACCCTGTTTGTCGTTGTGGTGCTGCTATTCTTTGGAGGTGAAGTGCTTCGCGGCTTTTCGTTTGCGCTTTTCGTCGGTATCGTAGTCGGGACATACTCATCTATTTTCATTGCTGCCCCAATTGTCATTGATATGGATTTGCAAAAAGACGACGAGCAAAAGATTGACGCAAGACCGGCGGTAGCGAAAGCAAGAAACAAATAACTCTGATAAGCAGGCTCGTGGAAAAACTTATTCAGAGTAACGTGTTGAAGTTATATCATTCGGCAAAGCAGAGAATATTGCTGCTCGATTATGAGGGAACGCTCGTGGGAGATAACCCTGATGCGGGCAACAATTCTAAAGTCGATGGAGTGCTAACGCAGCTTGTTGGAGACAATCACAATTCGGTGGTTGTAATGAGCGATTGGAGTCCGCGGGATCTAAGCGAACGTATCAAAGAAGCTAAAGTCACTCTTGTGGCGGAAAGCGGAGGATTCGTAAGAGCACCTGATGGGTTGTGGCAACAACTCGGAGACTTCTACCTCCAATGGAAAGAGCCGGTGTCGACGGCAATCCACCGACTTGCTCATAGTTATCCTAATACAACGGTAGATGAAAAACATTTTTCAATCCGGTGGGATTATGGTAGTGGCATCTCGCACCTTCCCGAAAGCGACCAACGACAGCTCAAGGCTGCCTTCAGGATCATGTCAAGCCAGTATAATGTTCCTATGCTTGAGACGCCGAATTCAATCGAGTTCCGCGCGGCTGGAATCAGCAAGGCTAAATTCGTAGCCTCCTGGATGAATCTGCATGGACCGTGCGATTTCATTCTTTGTATCGGCGACGACAAGTCTGATGAAGAAGTCTTCAACCTGATTGGGCGCGACTTTATCACTGTACGGGTTGGTTTTGATCCCACATCAACAGCGCGATATTATATCAAAGAGAGCACAGAAGTATTGTCTCTCCTGGAAACCCTCGCCATGACATCAAGTATTAAATGAAACTAACAATAACCTGACCTATGGAACCTCTCATCATTTTGGTATTCGTAATAGGATACCTTCTAATAGCACTCGAACATCCGATCAAAATCAACAAAACAGCAACCGCGCTTGTGACGGGTGTGCTCTGCTGGACTCTATTCGCATTAAAAATTCCCAATGATAGTTTTTCGACCTCCGCACATTACACTTCCTTCCTGTCGGAGTTGACCAAGTTGGATGTTTCAGAAATCTATCATCGTTTCATAAAATCCGAACTGTCTCACCATCTGGCTGACATCTCAGGTATCCTCTTTTTTCTGATGGGTGCAATGACGATTGTCGAACTCGTTGATGCACATCAGGGGTTTCGCTTTATTACCGACAGGATTAAGACGCAGGATGTGCGCAAGTTGCTATGGATCGTCTGCTGGCTCGCATTTTTTCTCTCCTCAATCCTGGACAACCTCACAACGGCCATCGTGATGGTGTCTTTAACAAGGAAGCTCATCCAGGATCGCGAGCAACGATTGTTCTTCGCGGGTATGATCATCATCGCGGCCAACGCCGGTGGAGCCTGGTCGCCCATTGGGGATGTAACAACTACAATGCTTTGGATTGGCGGGCAGATCTCCTCGGGAGCAATTATCAAACAAACCTTTCTTCCCAGTATTGTCTGTCTCCTGGTGCCGTTACTGTTTCTCACCTTCAGACTGAAAGGAAAAATAGACGCAAGAATTGAGATCGGTGACATGAAGGATGAGCCGCCTGGCAAAGGTTCTCTTATTATGTTGATCGTCGGTATTGGTGCTCTCGTCTTTGTTCCTGTTTTCAAGACCATCACTCATTTACCCCCGTACATGGGGATGCTGCTCGGCTTGGGTGTCTTGTGGGTAGTATCCGAGTTAATCAATCCGGAATTGGATGACTTCGAAAAAAAGAAGTTATCGGCGGCCCATGCTTTATCAAGGATCGATGCATCAAGCATCCTCTTCTTCATGGGTATTCTTCTTGCCGTTACGGCGTTGCAATCAATGCAGACACTTCAACACTTTGCTTCCTGGCTCGGCGAATCGGTTGGTGATAATCGGATCATTATCACAGTCATCGGGATTGTATCCGCCATAGTCGACAACGTTCCACTCGTTGCAGCGTGCATGGGTATGTATTCACTTGACACGTATCCGATGGATCACATGATCTGGGAGTACCTCGCATACTGTGCAGGAACTGGCGGAAGTCTGCTTGTAATTGGAAGTGCAGCTGGCGTCGCCGTCATGGGTATGGAGAAACTCGACTTCATCTGGTACCTGAAACGGATAAGTCTTCTGGCACTACTAGGCTATATCGGTGGAGCTGCAACGTACCTGGCTCTTCACGCAATCCGATAATTATGCAGGACAATAGGGGAAACTTTTCAAGTCGAATAGGCTTCATACTTGCCGCAGCCGGCTCGGCAGTCGGCCTCGGAAACATTTGGCGCTTCCCATACCTGGCTGGCCAAAATGGAGGTGCAGCGTTCCTATTCATCTACCTGGCTTTCATCTTCATTCTTTGTTACCCGGTGATGACTGCTGAGATAGCGATCGGTCGTGCGGCTGGCAGTGATGCTATGGGTTCTTATACGAAACTGGGAAACAGGAGATGGGGTTACCTGGGATTGTTTGGGATACTGGCGGGCGTATTCATCCTTTCTTTCTATAACGTGGTTGCCGGCTGGGCATTCGGATATTTTATTGAAACATCGTTCGGAAGTCTATTGACTGAACCGGATCATGGGGCTTTCTTCTCCGGCTATGTCAATGACATCAGTGACAACCTTTGGTTTTCACTCGCCTTCATGATCGTTACAGCCATCATCGTCTCGCAGGGAATTCAAAAGGGAGTCGAGGCGGCCAATAAGATCATGATGCCCGCGCTCTACGTTATTCTTGTTCTTTTGATTGCATACAGCCTAACCCTTCCAAATGCTATCGAAGGCGTGAAATTCTATCTTATTCCGGACTTCAGTGAGCTTAAACTGCAAACCGTATTTGATGGATTAAAGCAGGCATTCTTTTCATTGTCTCTTGGAATGGGCTGCCTGATCACCTATGGGTCCTACTTGAAGAAAGAGCAAAACATTTCATCTTCAGCAGCAGTCATCTCTGTCGCTGATACATCAGTTGCATTTCTTTCGGGTCTGATGATCTTTCCCCTGGTATTTTCTCAGAATGTTTCTCCCACTGAAGGTCCTGCGCTGGTGTTCATCGTGCTGCCAAAAATATTTCATGAGATGGGTCCAGTTGTTGGACGAGTCGTAGGAGGATCCTTCTTTCTCCTCTTATGTTTTGCCGCTCTTACGTCGACAATCTCTCTGCTTGAGGTGCCAACCGCATACATGGTCGATCAAAAGAAGCTTAAAAGAAAAACTGTAGTATGGGGATTAGCGATCTTAATTTTCATTCTCGGCCTTCCAAGCATGATGAGCCAGGGGATGATCCCTTCACTGAACCAGTTAACATTCTATCGCGGTCGTGACTTTCTCACGTTTGTCGCCGATATGTGTGATGTGATGCTCACCGCTGGTGGGTGCCTCATGTGTCTTTTCATTACCTACAGGTGGAAAATATCCAACATGCATGATGAGCTTGGTAATGGTAATCCAGCATATAGAGGATCACTGGTTTCTTTTTATTTGAATTTCTCTATAACCGTGGTGTGCCCAATCCTGCTTGGCCTATTGACCGTACTGATCATCATTGAAAAGTTCATCGGACTTGAAAATATATTCTAACGACGTGTTCCTTGAGTTCTACAAATCAAATGCCCTGGACGTAGAGGCCCTTTGAAGTCAGACCATCCCCCGTAACTGGAGGGTGGTCCGATTTCGATAAGTGGCAATTGATCCCGATGTTTAGTAGATTAATAATAAAGATGCCTACTTGCAATTCGAACTAAGCTATAAGGACCTTTTCCGGGCGATATACTCATGGAGCCAAAAGAATAGCGCCATAACGGCGGTTACTTTGTCTGGTGTTGGCAGGCCCTCCTTTTCGCCATCATCCATTTCACCAAAGTACCAGTTCAAGGTTTATACAAGTCGAGACGAATTTCTTGAAGGCAGCGACTGGATAAGAGACCTCGGTGACTATCTGATTTGTTTTTACGACGTGCATTTCGTTCCTCCAGTGGAAATCGAAAGTCGGGTTGTGGTGTTTCATCCAGGAGTAATTGTGGAGTTTCTGTTCGAAGCTGAGCAAGACCAAGCTCACAAACAACAACACAGTCTAATTTCGATGCTGCGGAACTACAATTAAGTCAGGATTCATGGCAGAGGAAAATAAGACGCACCTTTCAATGGGAACATCGGTAGTTGACACCGCAAAAGGCAAGATTGAAGTTCGTGTTGAGGGTCAGGGTTATCCGATATTGTTTATTCACGGTGGTCATGTTGATTGCCGCGAGACAATTTTTCAAAAAGGATTAGATCCGGATAAGTACCTGTTCATTGCTGTGTCGAGGCCTGGGTATGGAGAGACTCCTTTGACTGAATCGAACCAAACCCCGAGAGGCACAGCGGATTTGATTGTTGCCTTACTGGATGAACTCCGAATTTCAAAGACCACGACCATCGGGATATCTGCAGGCGGCCTGACTGCATTGGAGCTTGCGGCCCTCTATCCGGATCGCGTGAGGAATCTTGTCTTGATTTCCGCATTGACCAAGAAGTGGTTCGATGAAAATGACAGAACATATAGGGGAGGTAAGAGGATCTTTGCGCCAGGAGTACAATCGTTCACGTGGTCAGTCTACAGAATGTTGTTTAAGACATTACCAAACGTGACGACGAGGATGATGTTTCGGCAACTGTCGAAGTATAAACCGATAGAGTTTTATCAGGAGGAAGTAGACGAATTGAAACGGATGACCCTGAACATGAATTCGGGGTATGGTTTCTCAAACGACCTGGATCAAACAGTTGATCAGAACCTACTATCTATTATTCACTGTTCCACATTAATACTGCATAGTGAGTTCGACAATGCGGTCGATATGAGTCACGCACAAAATGCGAAGGACAATATCAAAAGATCAAGACTAATTGTCCTCAATAACCGATGGGGACACCTGCTTTGGATCGGAAAGGATTATGACGCGGTAAGTAAAAAGCTGGAAGATTTTTTGGAGAGGGATGGTGGCAAAGAAATGTAATGTAACTGTCAGGTAGTTAGAAGGTCGGATTGGAGATAAAATCAATAAGTTATAAGAATACGCGAGGAGTTCACTTGCAATGCGAGACTGGTGGATGGATATTTGGATCGGAACTATAAGTTAGGCGAGGTGTGCGCCAAGGAAAACCAGTTTTTAAGTTGAAGAAAGAGGAAAGCCTGACAACGAGCGGAAGCAGGTGATCCGCAATCGATAGCGAAAGCAAGAGTCAAACCCACCGACATAGAAATTGTAGAAGGTCAAACCAGATCCTTCCCTATTACCACCACTTTCCGTTTTAGAGCCGCCGTCAACCCGACGATACTTGATTATTCCAAGTCAATACTGCCGCCTTTTAAAGAATAACAGGAGCTAAATACTACTAAGTAGGTATTGCATACTTGGTAACATAATTCAAAATTTAAAATACAATTTCCCTCCAAGGCATTTTCGCGTGATCGAAAAAAGTCATGACCATGAATATTACGGAAGTTGAAATTAATCAATGAAAAAGGTTCTGGGTGGATTTTTTTTGTTGGCTATTGGCGGTGGTTTTAGCACTACGCTTAATAGTTGCAATGACCCTTGTGATGATAGTAAAAAGGTGAGTGCCGACTTCCGCACATACAATGAGCTTATTTACTTCGACAAAGAGAACGGAGAAACTGTGCAAAAAATCAAGATAGTGGAAGAGGACACATTTATGCTGAGCAATATCACTTTTGAAGCATCTGAGCAAAATGCAGTGTCTTACGAATGGACAATAGGGAGTGACCCAAGGAAGAGAATGGAGAAGAAGTTCAGTTTATTGTTTGATGATATAAGAGTACTTCAGGAGAGCCCCATTTCAGTAAAACTTAAAATAGAAAAGAACCCAGACGCCAAATGCAACCCGGAGGCCTCCGGTGTTGACTCGGTCACTCATTATATTTATTTCCTGCCCTACGACAACTGGCCAATACTTGGAAAGTATAGCGGTGCCGATGATACTGATCCAACAAGAATTTTTACAATAGAAATATATCGCGATACCGAAACCCAGGAAACTTTTGTCACTAATCTGCCTAATAACTGCAATGCAACGGGCAAAAGCGTTCGCTTAAGTAAGTCAACTGCTTTTGAATTTACATTGGGCATCATCCCTGCCACCGACATCAATTGCTATTTTCATCAGTTTGATAAAAAACTTGGCTATGTATCACCCGATAGAAAAAATATTGTGATTGACTATGAATTTACTGAAGGCGGAGTGAGCGAAAACCAAAGGAAACACAGAATATTTAAAGGTAAAAAAATTTAAAATATGAAAATTAACTGCTACACACTGCTGCTATTGTGCCTGCTGTTTTCTGTAAATCTAAAAGGCCAGGTGCATTGTTCAGAAACACTTGTCACCACGGTCCCGACGATTAATACCTGGGATTGGAGAACCCAATACTGGACGGTCAACGCTTATACCAATGGCGGTCCAGGTGTAATAACCAGTGTTCTATCACCTTTTTATAATGTTGACAATATTAACCTCAACGAAATAGCAGGATATGCCGACAAAGACTATAAACCCGAAGATGGATGGGAATTAATCAAACGCAATTTGGGTAATTCAGGAGAAACCCCTACAAATAATGCTTATGTCGTCTTTTACAATAAATACACTTCCAAGATCAGAGTCTTTTTTCTTGTTACCCAAACATTTTCAAATGTTGGAGCAAACGGCGCCAATGCTCAAATAAAAATAAGTTTTTTAGATACAGATCCATATCAATCTAATTTGCTGACAACTTACAGCACCCCGCTGCTTCCCCTTGATCAGGTAAAAAGGGATATCGATATAAGGACGCCAAACATTTATTACAACCAACTCCCCTATTGGCTTTACTCCGAGTTTCCAGTGGCTTATGATCCTTGCACGTGCGGTAAAATTGGCAATATTAGGATTGAGCTCACCTTGCTCGAAGCCGAAACTCTGGAGTTTGACCTCAACAGCGTGCCTTATCAAAAAACCATTGCCAATGGTCAAATTGACACTGGGACAGATTGGCTTACAAGTTTTTCGAAGTTTAGTGAATCGGTAGAAGGAGGCTTGAACGTTACCCGATCAACAGGAAAGGCATTTGACAAACTAAATACGGGAATTGAAAAACAGACTAACCTAGATTTAAAGGCTAAACTGTTAGGTGATAACCAAAAAATAAAAGGTGTTGTCGATGCAATTGGATCTTGGGGGGATTTAATCCCGGTCGCCGGTAGTGTGGTTAAAAGTGTGACGTCGCTAATTGATTTTTTTGCTGCTGGTGGCAAAACATCGACATCGACTGCTGGGCCTGCGCCTGTTATGATAATGAATAACTTTAAGGCAAAAGGCTCGATTACTTCTACAGTTTTTAAAAATGAAATAACGCTTGCTATTCCTGGGTCGAACCAAACCGGGGTTGAACCGGCAAAAATTCCAACGTACAATAATATTCTTGGTAGTATTAATTTACTCACTACGCCAAGTGTAACTGTGAAAAGTAAATTCAACTACACCTTCGTGCCGGGAGGGCATTGTAACAACTACCTGTATAACAGGGAATACTGGATTAATGTTAACTCGCCAATCAAGTTTGCCATTAACCCTGCACTCAATATTGACCTGTCTCAATCATCTATTAAAGCATCCTTTGTAGTTGAAGGCTCTACCCTGGCTGCTGGCGCCACCAACTTACAGACCGAAATTGAGCAAGGCGGAAAGCCTGTTTATCGGTCGTCCTATTTTCCTTTAGGTTCAATCAGTGAAGGCACCGGGTATCTTCGCTATGATGGACAAGGATGTATTAATCCCCTTTACTTTACGTTTACCCCTATAGGGACAATTTATTTAAAGGTCGTTGCCAAACTTCACCCCTCGGGTGCCACAAGTCCTACCCAGGATATTTACTTAATAGTAAAATATCCCGTCGCACCCCCTACGGTAATAACTACCACCGAAACTTTTGCGAGTGGCCCAGAGGACCTGCCCGAAGACTTGACAATACCAGAAAATGGTTCAGTATTAGTTCAGGCAAAAGCATTAAATACCTTAACAGCTTCAAGTTTTACGGTATCAAACCCTGGTTCTCCAAACACTGGCGCATTATACGCTGGCGAGGCAATAATTGTTAAAGCAGGCGCGGTACTAACACCCAACATAACATTAAGGGTTGGGCCACAGTATATCTATTCGCCATCAGCACCCACTTTACAATCACTTCGAGTTACATCAGCAGAACTTGCTAGTTTTTGCGGAGGTTCCGGCTATAATACCACAGGTAGAAACTCTCCTGCTGCCAGGATAGCCGCTGAAGAAATAGAAGTAATACCAAAGGAGAAGTTTTTTGCTTTTTATCCCAATCCTACCTCCGATCAGGTAACGTTTAAATATTTTATCGAAGAGCGTTCTTCGGTCACATTAAACATTGTTGATGTGTCTGGAAAGATCGTTGCGCAGCTTATTGATGATTACAAAGACATGGGAGATTACGCTTATCAACTTAATACTTCAGGTTTGCCCGCGGGCTTATACATAGTCAGGTTTGCGTCAAATAAATTAAGCAGGACGGAGAAATTGGTGGTGATAAGGTAATGTCAAGAACTTTTTATTTGGGGGATGGAAAGAAAAATGCCACCTATAGAAAGACTTGCCATTGCATTTCTTATGGAAGAAGCTCAAAGCCGGATTTGAGTATACCCAGTTGATTTACCGGTTAGGCGCCAGATTCGACTAAACAACCCTGGCGCGAGGCGCGCCACGCGACCCTGGATCCGTTGAAAAAATACTCAAAAACAAGAAAGATTTCCTCTCAGAAGTCTTTAAGTCGGGGTGAGAGGATGAGGAAGGCTCTTTAAATCTTAACTATTTAGATGAATTTCGAGTATTGAGAGAACGAAGGGCACGGATAGGGCATAGCGGTTTGTAGTGCTTGGGGTAAAGGTAAGAATTGACAGTCCATTACAATCAAATTCAATACGATTTGTGATTTTACGTTAAAAAGACAGGCTGCGCAAGTGTGACTCATTATTGGGCAGTTTGGTTCTAGCAGTTTGTTTTAATAATTTCACAAGGAGCCCTTCCCTCGGCAACTGCCAAGGGTGAGGGCTTTTTACGTAAAGACGTAACCACGCCTAGCTCAGACGCATGAATCACACCCCACCAATACAACTTCCTTACGGCACTCATTCAGTAGCATATTACTGTAAGAAGGAACCTACCAGTGTTGTACTTTTTATTCACGGATTTCTCGGAAATGCTACCTCTACGTGGGATGAATTTCCAGCTCTAATTCGCGAGCGGCGGGATTTTGAAAATTCAGACGTGATCTTTTATGGATACGACAGCGAAAAAGGACAAGCAAGTAACAATGCGCTCAAGTTTTATGAGTTTCTTAAAATTGCCCTAGTACAAACTCCAGGGACAATAAATTATCAACGCCGCGGGTTGCCTGAAAGCTTTCAATACTCAAAAATAATTTTCGTCGCACATTCACTGGGTTCAATTGTTCTACGGCGGGCGCTGTTAAACGCGAAAGCTGAAAAATGTAAGTGGCTCGAAAAAGAAAAAATGGTGCTCTTTGCACCAGCTCATCGCGGCGCGCGTGTTCAAAAATTAATCTTTGATTCGCTCAATAGCTTTGGAAAAGTCATCGCTGGCCTTGGATTTTTTGGAATACCTGTACTAGATGACTTGCGACCTGAGTCGGTCACGATTACAAGCTTAATCAAGGATACCGAAGCTTTACTTCAAAAAAATGAGGGAGAATTCACGAAGGCTCATACTGTAATCTGGGCCGGCAACGAGTACGTTGTCCACAACGAGAGATTTTGCGAAGATCCAATTGCAAAGGTAATCGGTGACAAAACTCACAGTGAAGTTTGTAAGCCTATAGAAAAAAAATTTCTTGATCCAATCGAATTTGTTATCAAAGCATTATGAAAGATTTGGCACGAGAATTCAATTTTGACATCATCGTTGGGCAATACCGCTTGACGGGCCAAGCGGAGCAGGCACACAAATTATTGAAGGTTTACTTAAGTGGCAGTGAGGGGAATTTGGCTGAGAAGCTTCGCGATCATAGAAGAAAATCTATTGGTGAGGATGAAACCCAATTTCGAGATGATGTTGATGTATTGCTTGACTTCTATTCAATCATTCAGGTAGGGCAAATAGCAAACTACTTCCCAGCGAATCTTCCTGACTGGTTTAAACAAGAAATTCTTGAAATTCTCGGTAACGCAGACGTTAGACGATACTACGAGGAATACTATCCCCTTTCGCTTCCCCAAGGATTGCTGCGTGTTGCCCAAGATGATTTACATTTCAATGGGGTTGAGAGCGTCGAAGGAACAATACTATTTGAAAAATTTCTTTTGATCGTATCCGCAAACAAAGATGCAGACATAGAGTTGTTTCTTTGGCTCTTAGACAGCGGTTCGGTTGATGGTTACGTTTTAGATGACTTATGGCGAGTTTTTCAAAATCGAGAATTAATTGACCGTAAGTTGGCTAGCGACACTAACCATCCATTAAATCGAGCGCTGTGGGGATTCATAAAGTATATTCAATTTCTTTCCGACTATAAAGCTCTACTGGTTCAGGCGCGACGATTTACTTTGCTTCAATCGGCGCTTTGGCAATATCAAGCTTATTGGTTTTCGAAAATGAAAGATCGTCTCGGTGAAATCATTAGTGTCGCTATCGACAACATCATTCTCGCCGCCAACAACCTCGACCCCGGGGCTTTAATTGCAGGTGATTCCCTTATTTCTGACGAAAGCGACGTGCAAGTTTGGAAACATTCTGTTGAAAAACTAAACCTTATCAAGCAGGACATAACGTTTCTTATGAATACGGAACTCGGCATGCCTTATAAGAAATTCATTTTGAGTGCGATCGAAACTAAACGACCAATGAATCTTCTTGAAAAGCTTTTAAGGGAAAAAATCGAGAAAGGTGATGTCAAATTTGATATTTATGTTTTAAAGGGATTCGCAAATGATATACTGAGAAATGTCTCCGATGTCATTGAGCCTGTCGCCATTCTCCCATTTGACGAAACATTGAAGCTTGACTTAGATAAAATAACAAATAGTTTCCTTGATCTAATCACTTCGATTAGACAAATACATTCGAATAAGCCGTTCTATATGTCCTTTGAATCGCTGCTATTCTTGTCGAGGGAGATGAATTTGGACCAGCTTAAGAAGCGTTTTTTAGTCATTGAAAACAATTTTTTCAACGAATATGTAAATCAAAGTAACTATGACGGTGTCGACTTCGAACATACACTTGATAGTGGAAAGGAAATCCCGGAATCTGGTTTGTTCTATTCATTTTATTCAAACGCTGCATGGAGAAATGGCGAGCTGTTGGTTCAATATATTGATGGCATTCCAGAAGAGTTTAGCAGTGTATCGAAGGCATATTTGATTGGTGACGGCCCTAAATCATTGAAACTAGAATCAACTTCCTCCAGCGCCTTACCGGAAAATACAACCTTACTTCAGCCATTTCAGATTCACTACGAAGAGTTGAAACGGAAGCTGACGGAATATGAACTTGCTAACCAAATTTTTGTAATTGATAAGCGAACCCAATTCCAAAGAGAGGCTAGCGCTGAATTGAACAAGTTCCTTAGCTTTATTGAACAAGCCGGGTTGAAGTGCAAAGTCTTGCAAGTAGACGACCGAATAGACACTACTTACAGACCAGAGCTGCGTCGACTCCTTAAAGATCATTGGAACAGTGAGGTCTTCAGAACCCTGAGGATTTACGAGGATCCAGATGTCGGTAACGAGCTCATTGATATAAATCAAGGAGCTGTTGTGGAACAGATTGTTCAACAGTTTGAGGCTGCTCAAAAAGGTGAACCGGTCCGTGACGTTTTGTTGACTGCGCCAACTGGTTCAGGAAAGTCCTTGTTGTTCCAAATGCCCGCAATGTATTTAGCTGAGAGATACTCGGCGGTTACGATTGTCATCTCGCCCCTCATTGCACTGATGAAGGACCAGGTGCTCTCTCTACAGCGCGAGCGCGGGTATCAAGGTGTCGCATTCATGAATTCGGAACTTTCATTGTCCGATCGCGCCGAGGTTATCGATAAGATAAAGTTTGGTGACGTGTCAATTCTTTACATGTCTCCGGAACTTTTACTGTCATACGAACTATCGACCTTTATTGGTAACCGTACGCTTGGACTTTTTGTCATTGATGAAGCACACTTAGTCACGACGTGGGGCCGGGATTTTAGAGTTGACTACTGGTATCTTGGAAATTTCATTCGAAGAATCAGAAAGTTTCACCAATTCAAATTCCCCGTCATCGCTGTCACGGCGACGGCAGTCTACAATGGTCCAAATGATATGGTCTTCGAGACTTTAGATAGCCTATCACTTGAAAATTCAATAATGTACATTGGCAAAGTAAAAAGAGAAGAGATACATTTTGAGATTTTTGCGGCTAAATTTGGCAGCTCTCATGAAAAAGAAAAGATTTCCCTTACTGCGAAGCGAGTAACGGAGTTACTCGACGCGGGTGAAAAGATAATAGTTTATTGCCCATGGAAGAGTCAATTAAAGGCAATAAGAGATAGTCTAAGTCCGAAGCATAAAGAATTAACTGGCGTTTACTTTAGTGATCTAGTTAAAGAAATTAAGAATGAAACGTACGAAGATTTCAAAAGTGGGCGACTACGGGCTATAGTTTCAACTAAGGCATTTGGAATGGGGGTTGATATTGATGACATAACGGTTGTATATCATCATGCGCCTTCTGGTCATTTGGCGGATTACGTACAAGAAATCGGTCGGCTTGCTCGCAAAACTAATATGGTCGGTAAGGCTATGACAAATTTCAATCCTAAAGACCTTAAGTTCACCAAAATATTATACGGCTTATCGTCGATAAAACAATTTCAAGTTCGCTTGGTTCTGGAAAAAATTGTGAGGCTTCAGGCTTTGAAGCAACGACGTAATTTACTAATGTCTGTTGATGACTTTCAACATATATTTAATTTCGAAGATGTCGACGTTGAACAAAAGGTAAAAAGCACGTTACTACTCCTTGAGAAGGATCTTCTCACCAAGTATAGATATAATGTGCTATTGGCGCGTCCTAAAAGTTTGTTTACGACAGTTTTCGTCCGTTTAAAGAACGGTGATCGGTCTTCGTTTTTGGCCAAGTACTCCGCCTTTTGCAAGGCAATCCCAAATGCAAAAATTGAAATGAAAGACTCTTCAGTGTATACAATTGAATTAGATAAAATTTGGGAGAAGTATCATTCAGATGTTAGTTTCCCAGCAATCAAAAAAGAGTATTTCGACAAGACGCTCTTCGCAAAAGATAATCTTGATATAAGTCCACAACTAAAATTCACCGTGTATTTAAATCAATCCAGCCAAGACTCATTTGTCGGCATGAACGCTATGTTTGAAAAGGTCGAATTTAGTTTAGCTAAATTCGGTGGAGGCTTTTTCAAGAAGCAAGATCTGGTGAAAAACCTCCACGATGTTCTAGCCGACAGGGTTCTAGCCAAACGTATTGCCGATCTAATTGTCTCAGTATATTCTAGTCCTGTTACGGGGATCGGTGCGAAACATTCTCAATTTGTAAAAACCGAGTGTTTTATACAGCAAAAACGTTCGGAGACGGATTATGACTATAGAGTAATTAGTCGGGCCTATCCTAAGGTGAGGTCCACAATCAAGAACAGATTCGAGAGAATGTTTGGGAAGTTGAGTGATACGGAACGTGAGCAAGTCTTCTTCCTTCCTGCTGACTATGACAAAAATGTCGGGATGTTTAAGATGGCCTATGTACTTGAGGCATTTGGTCTTGGGTCATATGAGGTCAACGGAGGCGAGAAACCTGGAGTCTTCGTTCGTATAAATGATCCCTCAAAGCTAAAACGACTAGTAAGGGGTGAATATTCAAATAATCTATTGCAAGAAATTGATCGCCAACAGAAAACGTCTGTCCAGATTATGGATTATTTCTTCACTCAACAAATGTCTGACGCTCGAAGGTGGTCATTTATTGAAGCATACTTTTTAGGAAAACCTACGGAAGAACTGATTGGTGAGAGTCTCTTGCTGGAAGGCGAGGAGGACGACGACGCGTAAGTAGAATGAATGATATCACCGCTGGGTCTTGATTCAATAAACAACCCGATTCGTCTGGATTTGTTGTTGTAGTTACTGATGTTGGAATGTGGGTAACTCAACGGAATGCCATTTGGCCGCACGATCTTTTACGAGTTATCCAGATTTCGACATCGGACCTGGCTCAACCTGACCTTAAAACGACCTCAAAATCAACTTTTCAAGTATCAGAATGGCCGAGTTCCGAGGCCCATTCGCGATATGATCAACGTGTCTCTCGTACGAATGTGTATACATTCGTACATCTTGCCGAAACCACAAATCGGGTTTCTGTGTCCTACGAATGCGCCAGCATTCGTACATCTTGCCGTGACTTAGAAATGATCTCATAGTACTTTAGAATTTCACTTCCAAGGTCCTGGCGCAAGCCATCTTTTTGCTCCTTTTTTAGTACTGATTTGATCTACGACTGGCGATAGGAAATTTGTAACCGCATTCACGATTTCCTCAAAAGACGCGGGCAGATGCTCCGACTTTAACCTGTTTCTAAAAGCACTCCATTGGAGCTGCTTTTCCTTTATAAAATCGGGACCGAAAACAAACAAGTTCAGAGGAAGATCAGTGCCTCGTTGGTGGAAGGTCAGTCGAATGGCTTCAGCTAAATGCGTCGATTCAAAATCGAATTGCCGCGAGAGACTCCAGATGTCAAAAAAATCTTTCATTCGACTGTTCAGTCTTCCAAGACTTATCGCGGCTTCGAACTTTTCAGCAATGGAACTCTCTCGCGTGTAGCACAATAGTTTCGCTGGCAAAAAGCCTAACATTGAAGGCAATTCAATTAATTGTGCCGAAGGGTGAACAATATCTCCAAATCCAATATCGATTTGCATTGGTATCTCAGCATTCCCTAAGAAGCCTTTAAATGTTATTCTGAGGCCGTGACAGTCGGCATCTTCAGTGATACGTTCGACAGTTGATGAGGTCCTATCGAATTCTAATCCGTCAGCCTCTACAGGAGTTGCAATGATGTCGTTTATCATTTGAAGGACAGCGCCTTCATCATTCTTGGTCTTCCCCAGCATGTCGATGTCTCTGGTCGGTCTTGTCTCGCTCGCTTGCCACACCCTAAGCATTAATGCTCCCTTCAATACGAACAATTTCGCATGACTAGACTTACTCCAACGATAAAGGAATCTATCCATGGCAAAGTAGTGTAACAACTCGTTGAAGGGTCTTTTGTCTTTTCGGGCCTGATCCAATAATCGAGCGTGAATTGACGCAGCAATATTTTTAATGGATTTATTCATATGATTGCTTCAAGGTATGGGCGTATTTGCTTTTCAACACGACAAATGCGGGCATACTTAAGAAGGCGTTCTGTATTAATTCGTTGGAGCGACCTATACTTTTTAAGAGCTTCAAGAAAAACATCCAGCCCAATCTTGTTCCTAAATTTGAAACAGTCAGCAAGGGTTTTTTCAGGATTGTATATTTTGACCATTACACCGTCAACATTATGTTTTTCTATTCCCTCCTCGTAAGCTTTTCCTCTAAATCTATATACCTTAATCGGGGGGTAACTCAGTCGAGGTGTGCGAGATTTTTCTGGAAGGGCAATTGATACCTCATGGGGAATCTGAGTTGTTAGTCGATGAAACGAAAGAGATGAAATAAGGCATATAACACCGCTACGGATTGAAAGCGCCGTTGTTACCAGATCAGGATTTGACTGGGATTGCATCGATTTTAGTCTATAAACCCCCCTTGCCACAAGTTCCAGGCGTTTAGAACGGACGAGGTTGGTGAGAGTTCTCGCATAAATTCCTGAAGAAATTGCTTCCTTACTTCGAACAACACCACCTTTTTGTTTTATCCAATTCATTGCACGCTCAGAGGCTTTCTCAACGGTTCTCATAATGAATAGTATTGTATATACTTGTATACAAATATAAGCGCATTTACGCATAATGGTGTGTGCCTTAGCTTTAAAAGCGTAGGCGTAAATGGGGAAAACACTCCAATTTGAATTTTCACATATTTAACTTTTTCTTAATTTTAATTGAGCCCCTCTGAAATGCCGAAAGTTGCATTTCCGTGGGCTTTTTTTTGCTAACCCTTAACGTCAAATTCATGGATGAATCCCAAATAGTTGTAAGACTAGATGCAGTCATCAAACTCCTTGCAGTTGGGCTAATCAAAGGAAAGAGCAATGTCGAGGCAATCGAAATACTAGGGTCAACAGGACTCGATCGGAACACGATAGCTTCGATTATTGGAGTAGCACCAGCCCAAGTAAGAGCGAGGCTGTCAGAATTAAAAAAGAGAAATAAGAAAAAGCATGACCGACAAAACTGAACAAATTTTCGTCAGGGACATTACTCTCATCAAGAATCTCTTGTCGCATATCCTTATTCAAGGCAAGCAACAAAATGAAGCCATTAAAGCCTTGAGCAATGCTGGCCTTGAGCCAAAAGAAATTGCCGACATACTTGGAACGTCATCTAATAATGTAAGCGTAGTACTTTATCAATCAAAAAAGAAAAAATGAATTCATTCCAAAACGATACAGTCGCTCAAGACTTAAACGATATCAAAAAACTGCTAATTCTCCTTTTGCTTAAAAGGGAGGTCACGCAAATTGAAATTTCGAACGCCTTGGGTGTCGACAATAGCGTGATTAGTCGCATGATGTCCGCCAAGAAAAAGACCGGAAGAAAAAAGTAGACGATAGATGACGTCTAACGTTTCGGATCATCGATCGAATTCGCCAGAGCAAATTGAATTTGCTGTTAAGATAATTGGTAAATCAAAGCATCGACGATTAGTCTTTGATGCCGTCTATTTTGGAAAGAAGGCCTTTAAGACAGTTAAAGAAATAAGCGCCAAAACAAAGTTATCGGAGAAACGAGTCTTAGAGGAAGGTAAGAAGCTTGCTGATAACGGGATCATAAAACAAGCAAAGAAAGACAAGTCGACGGCATATTCAAAAGATGCCTTTTACTCGGCCAACAAAAGTAAAATTCGGAGATTCTTAGATGATCCCAAGAAGTTAGGTGGATTTCCAACGAAACGAAATGTTAGTGTCAAAGTCAGCTTCGAGTCGATTCGAATTCCAACGAAGTCTTTCAAAATCAAAGCCATTACGATCGATGATATAGATTCATTTAGAAAAGTAAGGGGCCTTTATGAATCCACCTTCGATATTTCAGTGCTGTCCGAAACTCAATTTAAGAACGGAGTTCTCGGAATAATTGGAGAAAGAGGTGTGTTTAAAGATTGGGGAGGTGAGGTCAATGACTTATTAACAACAAGAGTTAAATACAAAGGCGCAAGAATATCGGCCGCTTTTGCATTTAAAGGTCCGGGAACAAAGGGTAAGCTTACCATAGCAAAGATGGGAAAAAACGGAGATCAAGTTTTGAGGCTATTCAAAAGTCCTGCTGACTTATTTATCCTGCAATACTGGTCCGAAATAGATCAGCGTGTGATTGAAGAGGTCGAATCGCACGCCAAAATTGCTTCATTATCGAATTTTGGGAAGGAAGTTCTCTATTGTGTAATCGATGGGCAAGATTCCGCTCGTATAGTTCAAGCTTATCGGGAGTTTTTCAATTCAAGTAAAAAACGGAAGTAACAACGAATTAATTTCAAGGTGAATGAAAAAGGACCCCAGTGAGAAAGAACTTCTTTTTGAGATAAATGAAAATCTCAAGAGGCTGATCGCAGTTGTCTCAACACAAGGACTAGACGATGAAACTAAGATCAAAATGTTAACTTCAATGAAGTACAGTTCTTATGATATCTCTGAAATGACCGGAATCCCTGCACGAAGTATCAGGCGTAAAACCAGTAAACAAAAATAACGGATGAAAAAGGAACAAGAATCCGAGCCACGACTACCAAGTTTAGCGTTGGTTTTCGGTTACATTGCTGTCAAAGATTTTCAACGAATCGACGATCGAATAGAGGTCCTTTCAAGACTCGGCTACGGAAATAATGAAATTGCGCTGATCTGCGGTTCAACAGCCGGGAGGGTGGCAGTATCAAAGAGTATCCTCAAGAAGAAAACAAAAAAGGCCAAAAAATGAAGTCTCGAGAGATCACGGACGAAAAAAGACAAACCCTTATGTTGGGTTATCTCTGTGTGGCTACTGAAATCGGATCAAGCATTGAACGAAAGGTACAAATCCTAGATCGGTTCGCGTTAAAGGATGCAGAAATTGCGATCATTTGTAATTGCGCCCCACAGTCAGTTTTGAATGCCCGTCAAAAGAATAAAAAGAAGAAGTGATATGGCGAGAACTCCAGCCATAATAAAGCTGCCGGATGAATATGCTAATGCATTAAAGTTGGGGCCACCAACTTTCAGTACTATTTTCCAATTCGAGAACGGTCTTCGTATTCTGGTGAACAATTATCTGGTAACGCTCTATGGTCAAGACTGGTGGGAGCAGTCGTTAAAAATTAGGATGCGTCCAATATACGACTATGTAGAAGATCAGAAAAACAAACGAAGTTTTATGCCTTGGATTGGTGACTCACCATCCGTCCAGTTGCTTCCCTTGCATTCGATTACCTTAGGGCACCTTGAGCAAATCGTCATCCATTATCGGTCCGACTGTGTTCCCGAGTTATTTCCAACATTGGACTTTTTTACCGGGCATCTTTTGGTCATTAAGAAGGTTAGAAATCTTTTTGCACACATGTATCCTTGTGTAGATAAGCAAGATCTTCAAACGTTAAAGCGAGAAGTTAAGACTCTTACAGAGCACATCGAGGTTAAGATCCGTCAGTATCCATCAATTATCCCATGAGTTTTTTCTTCAACACCCTCATATCCTCACTCACCTTCCTCTCCACGACCTTCGCATAAATCTGCGTTGTCCTAATCGAAGTATGCCCCAACATCTTCGATACCGTCTCTATCGGAACACCATTCGTTAAAGTTACGGTCGTAGCAAACGTATGCCTCGCCAAATGAAACGTCATGTGTTTCAAACACCACACACATCCGCGATCTCTTTCAAGTACGCATCCAACTTCTGATTCGACATCTGCGGAAACAACCGATCAAATCCATACCTTCTATATTTCTCGATCAAAACCAACGCCTTTGGTAGCAAAGGCACACGGACAGGCAGGTTAGTCTTTTTTCTCGTCATCATTATCCACCAATCTCCATCAATTCCCTTACAAATGTTTTCCGGTTTCAGTATCATCACCTCGTTATACGCTAAACCAGTATAGCAACTGAACACGAATAAATCCCTCACATAACCCAACCTTTCTACAGCGAATTCCTTTGCTTCTATTGCCTTCAAATCTTCCAGTGAAAGGAAATGCCTCTCCTTCTTAATAAACCTCGCCTGGAACTTTATAAACGGGTCCTTGTCGATCCATTCATTGCGCAAGGCAACGCCGATCATCTTGCGAAGTCTCTCAATGTGTTTGAGGATTGTGTTATGTCCACAAGGCCTATCATCATTCGGCTTCTTTAAATTCTTCAAGAACAGTTCAAAGTCAATCAAAAACCTATAATTCAAATGGCTCAACGGCAAGTCCTGCACTCGAATGACTTCATTTAAGAACCTTTGAATGTATTTCTGGGTGGTCTCGTAATTCTTCATCGTTCCCCACTCCAGCTTTGACTTCAAATGATTGTTGTGGTAATCTATTAGACCGAGCAAAGTGTGTTCGGTCGGGGCAATACCGCAGTATAGATTCTTGATCGCTTCGACGGTCACAGGTTGGCGTTGCATCCGAAGCTCCGTGCAAATGTTGGTAAGGTCGGTTCTAATCCGATCAAGATAAGCATTGAACTGCCTCACCTCGGGTCGAGTACCGGAAAGACATCCCCTCGACATATCCCAGGAACTCACGTCGACTCTTCTTTTCACCGACACATCTACCGTTCGTCCGTCTACGCCAATCCTCACGTACACCGGCGTCATTCCATTCGATTCCTTATCACGCTTCACAAAGAATCTAACCGCCAATACATTCGTCATCATACTTCACAAGTTTTTAAGTGTCGCACTCTCAAACCATCCAACCCCTCCATTCCCTATCTAACGTAAACCCTCCAAGGGCACGAATAGGGCACAAACTCCTTGTTACTCTTTGATTCGCTTTGACTTATTAGAAATAAAAAAGCCTGCCTACCGGCAGGCAGGTCTCTAAATCCATAAGATTTAAAAGCTTGCCCCGCCGGATGGCGGGGGCCGTTGGTTCTGTTTGAAAAACCTGCGTGTTTGTTTGAAAAACGAAGTCGGGCATCGCCCGACGGAGTCCGCATAACGAGTTTTTGAATCAAACTTTGCCTTGCGAACGAAGTCCGCCGTCGCTCGCTGTTCGCGAGCTATGGCGGACGAAGTCGGGGTGAGAGGATTCGAACCTCCGACCTCTACGTCCCGAACGTAGCGCACTAGCCGGGCTGTGCTACACCCCGATAACTTACATCTACATGCCGATGTTCGTCAGCATGCCGGGCTGCCGCGTCTGCCGAAACTTTAGTAAAGGCAGGTGCTACACCCCGATTCCCTCGAAGGGACCCAAAAGTAAGAATTCCCCCGAAAAACTGCACCGTACTTCACGTATCTTACCGTAATGGACCACACCTTCTACCTCATTTACTACGTCGCCTGCAGCATCCTCGGCATCATCACCTTCAAAGGCATCCACTCCCCTATTCTCAAATGGATCACCGTCGCTCTAACATTCCTCTTCGCCCTCAACGTCATCGACCTCATCCTCCAGCTACACCTCGGATTCATCGCCGTCATCTGCTTTGTCCTCGCCTCCATCTTCTTCGTGCGAGCCATCGCCAAACACGCTTTCCTCAGCCGCGGCGAAAAAACCCTCTTCATCATCTATACCATCATGCTCATATTTAAATTCATATTCGCTGTCCTCCACCTCAACGGCGCCGACGAAATGAGCGTGATCTGCTTCGTAATACTCCTTATCACCATCGGACGCTTACTATATTCAAAACTCAAAAAGAAATCCCTCAAAGGAAAAACCGACATAATCGAAGTCGGCGGCCTCCTCACCTGCTTCTGGCTCCCTACATTTGTCCGTATCTTCATTTAGTGGTCATGAAAAGAGGTCTAACCGTCATCGTATTTCTCTTAACAGCCCTCCCCTCCCTCGCCCAACTCTCCCCCGACAACTTCCAGATCCTCCACAGCGACAGCCTCTTCAAATCTGTCACACTCCGCAACAAGAAATACTTTGTCTGCGAAGTCGACCCGAAAAAATATAAGATCGAAACCTTCAATAAAAACGAAGCCGACCACTCAATACACACGTTTCAAACTATATACAACCTCCGAAAAGATCTCGTCTTCGCCATCAACGGCGGCATGTACCAGGAAGACCTCTCCCCACTCGGACTGCTCATCGTCAACAATAAAACAATCCGGAAAGTCAACACCGTAAAAAATGCACACGGAAATTTCTACATGGAACCCAACGGGATCTTCCTCCTCGACAAACAAAACAAACCACAGGTCGTAACCACCGACGATTACCTAAATAAAACCTTCGAAGCCAGGATCGCCACACAATCCGGCCCCATGCTCGTAACCAATGGTTCTATCAACTCAAACTTCACGGACGGATCCGCCAACCTGCACATCCGAAACGGCGTCGGCATAAACGACAATGGACACGTCGTCTTCGTTATCTCCGAAGAGCGCGTAAACTTTTATGACCTCGCCCATCTATTCAAAAATTATCTCAAATGCGACAACGCCCTGTACCTCGACGGCTTCGTTAGTCAATACTTCTCCCCTCAACTGCAAGGCACTCCAAAAGAAGGGGTCAGGCTCGGTGTGTTCATCGCCGTCTCAGCTAAATCTCCATAACCACCATCGCAAAAAAGACAAATATCCCCACAAGCCTTACTGTCGATGCAATCAGGTAAGACCTTATATAATCATCCGGAAAAGCATTCGCTCTAAGCTTTCGATACGCACTCACGTTGTTCAAAACCACATAACCTATGATCAGGATCGTGTATGCCAAAAACGCCGACAGCGACGGGATCTCCGTAAACCTCACCGCCAGGTAAAAAGCCAATACCGTCACAACCAGAAAAACATAGTGCCACGTCTTGCTTCCACTGAACAGATCTATCAGTAGTACCTTCTTGTCTGCGTCCAATTTCTCCAGTCCACCCGCCGCCACCCTGCGAGAAATGAATACAGCCGTGACGAATATCACGAGCCCAATCATATATCTATCGAAAATGCCCATTTGCGCGATGAATTTAATGATGCGAATATCGCCAGTCCTGCTGATTTGCTCACATGATTGAGGTATATTAAAGTGCTCAACGTGACCTTAAATTGACATAACATTATGCAGTTCAAAGTCTATCCCCCAGCAAAACAACTCGCCTCGTACATACACGCGTATATGGAGGCCGACTGCAGCGACCAGGCCGGCGAAAACACACTGTTCCCAAACGGCTACTCGGGCATCTTCTTCAACTTCGGGAACACCGGTGAGATCATCATCAAAGAAAAAGTACAGACACCACGCGTCAGTATCTATGGACAGATCGACAGGCCCTTCGCCGTCACAAACCCACAGGGATTTTACGCGCTCGGCGTGATCTTCAAACCATCCGCTTTATCGAAGCTCTTCCCATTCGATATGAGCGAGCTGGTTAATACAACAATGGATGGTCAACTGGTCAATAAAGAATTTGAAGAACTGTACTCGCGTCTTGGAGAATCTCCCGACATCGCCGGGAAGCTGATGTTGATGAACCGATTTTTCATGACCGCGTTCACTCGCGTAGCCGCACCGCCTACACTCGCCGATCACGCACTTCACGTGATGGAGCTTTATCGAAATATCCCGATGGAAAACCTGGCTCGCGAAGTCGGTGTGAGTCAACGTTACCTGGAGAGAAAATTCACCAGCGCTGTCGGCCTGTCGCCAAAAACTTTCTCGCTTATCCAACGATTCAAGCGTATCGAACATGAGCTTCGTATGTCGCAAGGATCATGGGCCGATCTTAAGTTTGCCAATCAATACTACGATCAGAATCATTTCATCAAAGATTTCAAAAGATTCACGGGCCATACTCCCACGATGTACCTGCTTGAAAATTTCGAGATGGCACATTCTTACCTGGTGAGGTGAGAACCAGCACTCCTATTTAAGATCGAGGATCTCCAGCGCCTGTTTTTCGTATGCCGCAAGGCGTCGCTTATAGTCCGCCTGGTTGCTTACAAGACTGAGATAGTAGTACGCTCCTTCGATCAGCACGAAGATCATATCGGCGGTATTCTCAACATCTTTTACCGAGATCACTTTGTTGGCTTTGGCTTCCATCAAAGCTTCGGTTAGCATTTGCCTTAAGCTGTCGTGAAGATTTTTGTAGTGGACTTTGATCGTCTTATTCCGGAAGATCAACGCGTAGCAGCTAAAAAATACGCCGTCGTCGAAGAGATTGTTCCACTCGCGCGAGAACAGGTTCGAAATGATCTTTCGAAGTCTTGTCTCAGGATCTGTGGTCCCGTTCTGCGGATTGTAAATAAGCCTGTACCGCTCCATGATATATTCGATCAGGCCCAGGATAAGGTCTTGCTTTGTCTCGAAGTAATGGATCACGAGGCTCGGATTTACTTTAAGCACCGCCGCAACTTTTGCGATCGACGCGTTCTCGAGCCCCTCCTTGCGGGCAACTTTATAAAATGCTTTAACGATCTCCTTCTGTCGAAGCGGCTTTAAACTCTTACGCCCCATGGTTTACGTTGAGTTGGGTAGGTAACGAAAAGATAACACTAAAAAGTAACCGACGCGATTTTTTTGTTCGGGAAAAAATGAGTAATTATAAATTGAATGAACGTTCAATCAAAAAATCCCAACCCAAGTACATATGTTTAAACCTTTACTGAAAAAGACAGGGTTAATCCCAATCGTACGTATTACTTGCACAGCAGCCGCACTCCTCCTCGTCAGCACCCTCCATTTGCTGGCGCAGGGAATCACCGTTTCAGGTACCGTTACCGACAAGGGCGCGCCACTACCCGGCGTCAGCATACTCGTTAAGGGAACCAACATCGGTACTACCAGCGACGGCGAGGGCAAGTACACAATCGCAACACCTGCCGACGGCAACATTCTTGTCTTCAGCTTTATCGGCTACAAAACGCAAGAGCTGTCGATCGGCAACCGCACCGAGCTGAATGTAGAAATGGAAGAAGACGTGCAGGCACTGACCGAAGTGGTCGTTACCGCACTCGGCGTACAACGCGAGGCAAAAGCGCTCGGCTACGCAACACAAAAACTGGAAGGCGCAGCGATGACAAAAGCACGCGAACCGAACATCTTCAACTCCATGACAGGAAAGATCGCCGGCCTCCAGATCAACAACCAAACCGACCTCTTCCAAAGCCCAACCATCCTGCTCCGCGGGGCAAAGCCGCTGATCGTTATCGACGGTGTGCCCAGTGTCGACAACGACCTCTGGAAAGTGAATGCCGATGATATCGAATCGATGACCGTATTGAAAGGTGCAACAGCTGCCGCACTCTACGGATCTATCGGCGGCGGCGGTGCTATCATGATCGTAACCAAGCGTGGACAAAACAAAACAAAGGTCGACATCAACACCAGCACGATGTTCCAACCGAGCTTCATCCGCATACCGAAAGTTCAACACACTTACGGCAACGGTAACAACGGGCAGTACGCATACCAGGATGGCTCCGGCGGCGGACTCGAAGGTGGCGGTTGGATCTGGGGACCGAAGCTCGATCAACCGGGCTTCGTTACAACACAATACGACAGCCCACGCGATCCCGATACAGGCGAATTGATACCGACACCTTTCGTTTCGCGTGGCAAGAATAACGTCGAGAACTTCTTCCGCACCGGTATGATCCAAACGACCAACGTTGCAGTAAGCGGCGGCAACGAGAACAACAACTTCCGCATATCGGCATCAAACGTTTATCAAAAAGGTATTGTACCCAATACTCAACTCAACAATACATCATTTAGCGTTGCCGGTGGTTTCACGGTATCGACAAAACTTAAGGCCGATGCCTCACTCACTTACAATCGTCAGTACACCGACAACTTCCCTGAAGTGGGGTATGGACCAAACAACTACTTATACAATCTTGTGCTTTGGATCGGTCCCGATATCGACGTGCGCGACTTAAGAAATGTGTGGGTCCCAGGCAAGGAAGGCCTGCAACAAAAGAACTACAATATGTCGTGGTACAACAACCCATACTTCCAGGCAACGCAATACCTGCGTGGTTATTACCGCGATAATGTGTTCGGTCAATTCAAACTGGATTATAACATCCTTCCTGGACTCGACCTTACGTTAAGAACAGGTGTTAATGAGTTCACACTCAATCGTACTTACAAAGAGCCCAAGAGCTACGTGAGATATGATTACGTTTCTGATGGAAACTTCTATCTGAGTGGTGAAACCGGTCTGAACCTGAACACAGACTTCATAGCACGTTATAACAAGAAGTTCGGTGATAACTTTTCATTGACGGTCAGCGGTGGTGGCGCCAATCGCTGGCGATCGAATCGACTCAATAATCAATATACCGACGGACTTGTGATACCTGAGTTCTATAACCTGAGCAACTCGAAGAAGCCAGTCATAGGTACGAACGAAGACCAGGAAGAAAAAGTGAACAGTCTTTATGGAACAGTAGACCTCGAAGTTTTCAGGAGTATATTTCTTGGAGCTACGTTCCGCAACGACTGGGTTTCAACACTTTCACCCGGTCATAATTCATTCTTCTATCCTTCAACAACTCTCTCGGCTGTCATCAGTGATTATGTTGATCTGAGTTCAGCAAGAATATCGTTTTTGAAGTTGCGTGGTTCGTTAGCCCGCGTTGGTGCGGGAAAACTTACAGGTCTCGCTCCATGGTATAACGACATCTATCCATATCAACACCTCGTTGGTTATGAGCAGGGCCCGATGTGGAACAACCAGCCTTCGCTCAACTGGCCGGGTGTTCTTCGTGCTCCAAACCTTAATCCTTATACCACGGATACGTGGGAATTTGGTGCCGATGTTCGATTTCTCGATGGACGCTTGGGATTCGATCTCGCAGTTTATCACGTTCGTGAATTCAACAAGCTGATCAATCCTCCGATATCTATAACAAGTCTTTATTCCAGCTATGTACTTAACGGTGGTGAGTTCGAGCGAAAAGGCGGAGAGTTAACGATAACTGGCATCCCTGTAAAGACTCCAGAGTTCCAATGGAATGTTCTGTTGAACCTCAGCAAGAGCCATCGCTATTTGAAGTCAGCCCAGGGCGCCGACAATATTTATATAAAACCAGGTCATAGAACTGACGAGATCTGGTCGTATGGATTCGCTCACACTCCGGGTGGACAACTGATATTAAGAAGTGACGGTTTCCCATTGGATGATCCGTATCCACGGATGCTTGGTCACTATGATCCCGATTTTATTTTCGGATTGCAGAACAGTTTCAATTATAAGAGCTTCTCGCTTAATGTTTCGGTTGATGGTCGTGTAGGTGGCAAGATGTATTCTACTACCAACCAGAAAATGTGGTGGGGCGGCACTCATCCGGAAACCGTAAATCATTATCGTGATGAAGCCAATGCCGGCCAGGCGACCTACATCGCACCAGGTGTTGTGGTGGTGGAAGGAGCTGTTCAATACGATGAAGTGGGAAATATTGTTAGCGACAACCGGGTATACGCGCCCAACACAACGCCGGTTAACTACATCTCGTGGAATATCAATACGAGCAACGCCTTCCTCAATCATTACTACAACCAATCGTTCCTGAAGCTTCGCGAGATCACGTTGACTTATCGTGTGCCTGCGCAGGTCCTCGCAAAGACATTCTTTCAGACTGCTTCGGTCTCGTTTGTGGCAAGGAACATCGCCGTATTTACAAAGATGCCGAATGTTGACCCGGACGTCGGAAGCGATAACCTCCAGACTCCTTCGACCCGGAATTTCGGATTCAACGTAAACTTCTCATTCTAATCTTAACGAAGAATCAGATGAAAACAATAAAAATATTCGCACTCATAGGTTCGTTACTCTGGGCCAACTCCTGTAAAGACTTCGACGAACTGCAGGTCGATCCGAATCGTACGACGGCAGCCAATCCAAGTTTGCTGCTTACTAATCTTGAGGTCACCACTTTCAATAACATAAGTGTTGGAGCTGCATTAGCGTCACGCATGATGGTGTATACCGATGGCTCGGATGACAACCAGTATTACGGATGGCAACGGAGTTCATACTATCGATATGATTATCTCAGGCAGGTTGTGAAGATGAATGAAGAGGCTGACCGTGTTGAAGCTCCGAATTACAAGGCACTGGGTCTATTCTTTGCGTCGGTTAACATTCTCGAGATCACGAAGGTGTTCGGAGATGTTCCCTATTCTGAATCGCTTGCGGGTGGAAATCTTACTCCTGCTTACGACACGCAGGAGTCCATTTACCTGAAAGTGCTGAACGATCTCGATGAAGCAAACAATTCACTAAGCGCAAATAACGGAACTATCAATGGCGACGTGGTCTTTAATGGCGAGATCGACAAATGGAAGAGGCTCATAAACTCTTACACGCTCAGAGTCCTGATCAGTCTTTCGAAGCACACGGGCAATACCAGTCTCGATGTCAAGAATCGTTTCAACAAGATCTTCAGCGATCCGATCAAGTATCCGATCATGACATCGAACGAAGACAATGGTGATCTTGAGTTCCTCGATCAGTCAACGCCGACCAGCTTGCTCGGTAACCGATATCCATTCTATAATAGCAACAGTTTCAAGACTGCCTATTACATGGAGGAGTCGTTTGTAGATCTCCTGAAAGGTTTTGCTGATCCGCGTTTGTTTGTGATGGCAGGCAAGAAACCACAGGGAAGCGGGTTGGCCGATGATGATCCCGATGCATACGGCGGACTGGATGGAAGCGCTCCTTTGTCCGAGAACACCGTTCGTCTCGTGAATGGCGAGGCTTCGAAGGTAGCTGCACGTTATTACAGCGACCCCGTGAACGAGCCGAGTGTGTTGATGGGCTATGCTGAACTGGAATTTACGCTTGCCGAGGCCGCAGAGCTTGGATGGATCACCGCAGATGTTGAGGAACACTATCTGAAAGGTATACACGCCTCTCTGGATTTCTATGGTATCGATTCAGACGCGCAGGACGATTATGTTTTGGAAAGCGGTGTTGCTTTCAACCCTGGATCGGCTATCGAGCAGATCATCACCCAGAAGTACATCAACTTCTTTTTGCAGGGAGGCTGGGAAGCGTTCTTCAACCACCAGCGCACAGGATTTCCCGAATTCAGCGTCGATGGTGGTGGCGTGTTGAACAACCAGGTCGTACCGAAACGCTGGATGTATCCCAACGATGAGTTCACGCTCAACCTTGCAAGCATACAAGCGGCGGTATCGCGACAGTATCCGACCGGCGATAACATTAATGAAGTTATGTGGCTGTTGAAATCAGAATAGACTAAACAACAGATGACAATGAAAATTCAAGCAATATTAGTTCTGATCATTTTTGCATTACTGATCTCCTGCAAAGATGACGACACGATACAGGATCCTATCTACGAGTTTGTCTCGTTCAAGGACGAGGGTCCCGTGAATATGAATGAGCTGACCAACAGCACCGAGGGATACCCGGTGGTATTACAACTGTGGGCATTCCAACCGTATTCGGAAGATCTCACTATTCAATATAGTGTGACCGGCAGTAACGCGGAGTCGGGCGTCGACTTTACTGTTACTCCTGCGAATAGCATTGCGCTGAAAGCGGGTAAGCTCACATCGGATACCATTTGGGTGAAGACGATCGACAACGGTGCGGGAAGCGTCGATGCACGGGGCTTCGACCTGGCGATCACATCGGTAAGCAAGTCGGACATCAAAATCGGTTTGGGTATTACCGAGCCCAGGCAAAAAATACTAACGTTCAACATCCTCGACGACGAATGCAGTCTGACGACCGAGATCTATTCGGCAGAAATGAGCAACCTGATCAACATCGATGGATCTTCAGAAACAACAAAACCCGCAACAGGAGTTTTGGTTGGTGATGAAGTATCGATCACGGGTGATCTTATCTGGTACGGCGCGATGGACGAACCGCTGGTTCTTACGCTCACGCCGGAGTTCGAAGGTGCAACGAAGGGCACGGTGACGTTCGGAACACAGTTCATGGGCACAGCCAACGACGGTTATGAATATACGTTCACTCAGGTAGGAACTGGATCATACGATGTTTGCAGTGGAACGATCTCGGTCACATACGACACATCATATCGCGCTGTTGGTGAAACGGATTGGGTACCCTGGCAACGGGTAACAAACCTGTTCCATGTGCAATAGCATTTGTTTTTAGCGTTAGTGGTTCCTTGAAAGCCTGCCCTACCGGCAGGCAGGCCCGCGGCGAAAGTTGCGGGCTTTTTTATCGATCTTGTAGAAAAACACGTCGATGAAGTGCTTACTAGCAATTGCGCTGGCGCTCACCACCCTCCTCGCCTTCTCCCAAAACCCCGAGATCGAAGGCCATAATCAGCTCGCACTGCAGCTTCTTGCGGCGAAACATAAGCCCGGTGAGAATCTGATCCTCTCTCCATTCAATATCTATTCTAATCTCGCGATACTCAGCACAGGCGCTGCGAGCGAAGCAGAAGAAGAGCTTCGCAAGGTATTGGGAAGCAAGGATCCCGCGAAAACCGTCGCTTCATTCCAAACAAAATTTCAAAAGGCCACCGACCACAAGGTCATCTCTATCGGAAACTCAATATGGGTAAAAAGAGCCCCTGACGTATTGCCTGAATTTAAAGAACGTTTTAAGCGGGACTTCAACGGCGAACAACAAATTATACCGGTGGATCTGCCCGAGGCAGTAAAAAAGATCAATGATTGGATCAGCGTCAAGACGGAAAACAAGATCAAGGAAGCGTTAACGGTCGATGACCTGGAGACTGTGGAGGGCGCATTGATCAATACCATTTTATTCAAAGGAACGTGGGTGACACCGTTTGATCCCGAAGCAACCAGGGAAGACAAGTTCGAGCTTTCAAGGGGAGGCACGACCCCCGCGATGTTCATGAATAAACACATGGGTCTCGGCTTGTTTCGAGCCGATCGCTTCTCACTTTACGAGCTCCCGTTCAACGATAGCCTGTCATTTGTTATATCGACGGGCAATAGGAGTATGCACGTTGATCAGTTGATCGAAGAGATGCTCAAAGATCCACTCGTGATCTCCTATTTCGAAACACAAACCGAGATAGTTGAACTTTCTCTGCCCAAATTCAAATTCGGATACAAAACACAGCTGATCCCCGCACTCGAAAAAATCGGGGTGCACCAGGTATTTGCCACAGGCGCACTCAGTAAAATGTTTGCTCATGGCAGTGGACTTTATTTAAATAAGATGATCCACAACGCGGCGATAGAAATGAACGAGAAGGGGGTTGAAGCAGCAGCGGTAACCGTAGCGGGCGTGGCAAGATCAATGCCCACAATCGTGAAGATGAACAGGCCATTCGTGTTCTTTATCCTGTCAAAGCCTTCGAACATTATTCTCTTCGAGGGTGTGCTGGAAGTGCCGGTGAGCATGCCGTAGGTTTGTTGTAATCACTTCTATTTAATATCTTAGACTTAAGAGCCCACGTCTCGCAGTTTCGACTGTGAGATGTGGGCTTTTTATTTATACCTGGTCCTATACCCCAAAAGAGTTACATGAAAACATTTTTAACTATCTGTATCGTTTGCAGTGCGCTGCTGAATGGCTATGCACAAGAAAAAACCGAAATTCTTGAGATCAAGACGACCGGCCTGGACTCCAAAGATTTTCTAAGTCAGGGTAAGCAAACCTTCATCAAGTACATCGTGGAACAAATACCCGCAGATAAATTATTCAAGCTAAAAATACTTGATGCCGATGATGCCACCACCGTCGAGGTCGTGAAGTCGCCCAAGTCGGCTGTACATAGACTTGTAATCGAAGAAAGAGAGCTTGCCATTCATCTTCAGAAGGATGAAACGGTGGACTACGAGATCACCATTGTCAAAACTTCAAAAGCACCCGACAGCACTGATGCCGAAGAACCCGCAGCACCGGCTGCCGTAACCGATAGCACGGATGCGGATAACGTCGGAACTCCCGTCGCGACGCCTTCGTCTACTACAACAGCGCCCGAGGAAACCAAGACAATACAAACGACATACAAGTACTTTATCTCGATATCGACGGACGCTGCGTTCAAACCCAACGCTAATTTTATTTTCTTGTCCGCCATACGATCCGTTGCCGGCACCGCTCAGTCAAGTGAATTCTTCGACATCAACCTGAAATTCAATTATGGCGATAATTGGTTCACACTTTTCGGTCTCGACCTAAGTTTGTCTCCCGCAGAGACTGATACATCGCAGATGCGCATCAACGAGGGCATGGCGAGCGTGAATCAATTTGTGAACTCAGGGGAAAAACTCAGAAGCGGATTTTTGAATCGCGCATTTTTTTATGGCGCTGGTTTAAAGGTCTTCAACAGGCAACCCTATCTTGGTGTTCACGCCGGAAGCCTGGAGATCAACGGTCCGCTGTTCTCTTCTTATCTCATTCTTGGTTATTACCGTAACGCTTACGGCGGTAATGCTCTTTGGACCGGAAAAGCGCGCGAATATCCCGTGCTTTTCAGAAACAATTTCTATTCAGAATGCACATTGGCATTCGACAACAAAAAAGACGTAGCAGGTATATTATCCGATATTCGAATAAAACTTGGGATTTTGGCTCCATTCACGAATAGCGACGACGATCAATGGAAGCCCGATTGGAAGGATGTTCAATACCGGCTCGTACTTGAAGTTCCCATCGGTGGCATCTTCAAATTCGGTGGCGAGCATCATGATTTTGAGGATGAGAAAAAGGGCCTCTTCGGCAAAAAGAAGGGTAAGAAAAAAGGAGTTACCAACACGAAATAAGATCGAGGATACTGTCAACTTAAACGGGTGATTGTTCGCGTCGTGGACTTTACGACGTTTATACTTTCTTTTGTTTCATGAAAACGATCGTCACCCTGATCCTGCTCATCGCAGCGGCTCCATTATTCTCGCAAGACCTCAATCTCACCTTCCGCGGTTCCAACGAACACAAAGGAACTTCAACTGCCAAACCTCTCGAAAACGGAAAGGTGAAATGGAAGTTCCAAACCAACGGCGCCATCCGCGGAACCGCCGTTATCAAAGGTCAGACGATGTTCTTCGGCAGCGCCGATGGAAACCTTTATGCCATTGATAAGACCAACGGTACGCTCACCTGGAAATTTCAAACCGACGGCGCCATCCCTTCCTGCCCGGCTATCGATCAAAACACCATCTATTTCGCAAGCCGCGACAACAACATCTACGCTCTGGACCTCAACAATGGAAAGCTGTTGTGGAAAGTGGGCACCGGCAAACTGCTTCCCCATAAATGGGGATGGGAATATTTTCTTGGATCGCCAACCGTTCACAAAGGAAAAGTGTATGTCGGCGCCGGCGACGGCATCTTATATTGTATCGATGGCACGAGCGGAAAGATCGCGTGGACACTCAAAACCAATGGAAGGATACGCGCGACGCCCGCCATCAAAAACGACATCCTGTTCATTACTTCCTTCGACGGCATTTGTTATGCCATCGATGCAACCAGCGGAAGGGAAAAATGGAAGTTTGAAAGCGAAGGGCACTCGCTCGACTCCGATAAGTTTGGATGGGATCGCAACTCGATGGACTCAAGTCCTTCGTTGTCCGATTCTCTTCTCGTATTCGGGTCGCGCGACGGGAACGTATATACATTGAGTCAGAAGACCGGAAAGCTAAAATGGAAATTCTCATATGGACCAACCTGGGCGATCGCATCTGCAGCAATCAGGGACAACACAGTTTACATTGGCTGGTCGGACAACAACACATTTTGTGCGTTGGATCTATCCACCGGCAAAGAGAAATGGAAATTCATTGCACGACATTACCTGTATTCGAGCCCGCTGTTAGCCGGCGATCGCATCTACGTGGGCTCACACGATCGGAATCTTTACTGCCTCGATATAACCACAGGAAAAAAAGTCTGGCAACACAGGTTTCCAGGCAGCGTCCTCTCCTCCCCCATTATTGATAACAACACATTATACATAGGCAACGACGACGGTGCGATGTATGCTTTTGTGAACAGCAACGCTGTCGTGCCAATGCGTGCTGTTTATGCAGCTGAGTATGGTGTCGATTTTCGCCTCGCTCCCTACTTGATGACATACGGTTATGAATCTCTCGATACCGCTTCGTTAGCAACTTTCCTTAAAGCAAGGATCGAAGACAAAAAAGAGAGCGTTATCGTATTTGCTGCCGATCGTGTACCTCTTCATGTTATCAAATCAACGAATAGTGTTTCGCTTCTCCGCCAGTATCTGAACGCCGGAGGAAAAGTAGTGTGGCCGGGAAACATACCCAACTTATATGTTATCGATAAAGATGGAAATGTTGCAGGTGAAGATCCCAGCATCGCCGAAAATCTTTTGGGCGTGAAATACGAGATCACTCACGACTGGGGATCATACAATTCGCGCGCAACCGACGAAGGGGAAAAATGGGGCTTGCCGGAATGGTGGATCGCCTCATTCTATATAAGTCCACAGCAAGGCGTCACCGCGTTGGCGAGGGACGAGTACGGTCGCTATTCGGCGTGGCATAAAAATTTCGGCGGCAACCCAACCTCAGGCTTCATACAATATAGAAGTTGGGAAGTAGGCCGCTCAGCCCGCGACAACGAGCTCGAAAATATCCGTCTCATTGCGGAATACGGGTTTTAGATGTCCTTCCCCTAGCTCCAACTTTTGTACCTTGCAGTACTATGCGGTGGTACGCTCTTTCCTGCATTCTACTGATCTCGGCCTGTGCCTTCTCACAAAGCGACCTGCCGTCTGATACCAGGCAGGTCGATCAGCTTATCGAGCTCAGCGTCAAAGATCAGTGGGTAGATCCATACAGCTCCCTCGATTATGCCGACCAGGCGTTGGATCTCGCGCGACAGCTCAACTACAAGAAAGGCATCGCGGCGGCGCAGAATATGCGCGGTTTCTGTTACTGGACATTCGGGGATAATGAGCTCGCGATCGAAGCAGCACTCGAAGCACTCGAAATCGCCCGCTCCGAAAATTACCCGTTGGTACAGGCCGAGAGCCACTACATCATGGCGAGAGGTTATATGGACCTTCGCGAAAACACTAAAGCACACGAATCGATCGTCAAAGCCGAGACATTGGCAATACAAGGCAACGACTGGACGCAGCTCTGCAGTATCTACAACTTAAGAGGTGTGCTCTATTATGGCGACGATAAATTCGACAGCGCACTTTATTTCTATAACAAAGCCTATGAGATCGGTAAGAGCAAACCGGTCGACCCGATCAACCTGCCGCGGATCATTTCAAACATCGGCGAATGTTACAAGAATGAAAACCCTGCACTGGCATTCAAGTATTTCGACGAAGCCCTGGCACAGGCGAAAAAGACTAACAATAAGATCGCCGAAGCCTCGATCACATCCATCATTGGTCACGCGCACGTCGATCAGAAAGATCTTAAGAATGGCGAAGCCGATTTGCAAAGAGCACTCGAACTCGCAAGAGGTCTCGGCCTCCGACGTGTTATCCGCCACGCGTATGCAGGACTCGTCGATATTCGGTTGATGCAAAACAAAGGGAACGAAGCGGTTGTTTACCTCAGACGATATTATGCCGTTCGCGATAGCTTGCTGAACACGTCTAAGATCAGGCAGATCGTTGAGCTTGAAAACAAACACGAGATCCAGCTTCGGGAGAAAAACATTCAGTTACTCGAAAATGAAAAACGCCTGCAATCCATCTGGACGAACCTGCTGATCGGTTTAATAATTCTGGTCATCATCGCATCAATCGCGGTTATCCAATGGCAGCGATATCGCTATCGCAAGAACCGCGAGATGCTGAATCTCGAGATCGACTACCTCACACAACAACACAAGGAGGCCGTCGATAAATACAAAACGTTTCAATTACCAGACACCGGCGATAACACTGCATCGTACGACCAGCGGTTGCTTTCGCAAGCTATCGCGATCGTCGAAGCACACATTGGCGACTCGCAGCTGAGTGTTGAAAAGATGGCCGAAGAGATGAACATGAGCCGGACCAGTCTGCACCGTAAGATAAAATCCATTACCGGCTTTCCGCCCAGCGAACTCATCCGCAGTATTCGCCTTCGAAAGGCCGCCCGGCTTATCGCCAACCGTGCCGACTCCGCCACACAGATCGCCCTCTCCGTTGGCTTCGAAGACTACTCACATTTTTCCAAGGCGTTCAAAAAGCACTTCGGGGTTTCACCTTCCGAATACGGCACCTTGCCAGCCGGCAGGCAGGTCTCAGCCGAAGCGCCCGCTAGTGTTTAGGTCTCAAAAACTGGTCTAGCCGTTCAAAAGTCCCTTTTTGTCATCAAAATGGCAGAAACTGCCAACCCCTTCCCTTACCCTCCCGGGTACCTTTGCCGTTCTCATTCAAAAAAAATTAAAAACACTCACCCCATGAAACTGGTAACAAGATCGCACCGGGTACTGGCAGTGCTGATGGGCATTGCGGTATTGGCGATCCTCATCTTTCAAATATTGAAAGATGGACAGCGGCTCGAATTCAAATCATTAAACAAAATAGAATCAATTAAAAAATGACAGCAAACATGAATCCTAACAAGGCCCTTTGGGAAAAGGGTGACTTTACCCGTCTCGCGGCGGGAATGCGTGAAAGTGGTGAAGCGTTGATCGAACAACTTGGCATTACAAAGGAGATGCGAATTCTCGATCTCGGTTGCGGCGATGGAACTACTGCGATCCCTGCAGCAAAGCTCGGCGCTAATGTATTAGGTGTTGACATCGCACGTAATCTGGTGGAGGCAGGCAATCTCCGCGCAAAGCAAATGGGTCTTAACAATATTAAGTTCCAGGAAGGCGATGCTTGCGATCTGATGGAATTGAAGAGCGGGTACTTCGACCAGGTTGTAAGTATTTTCGGGGCGATGTTTGCGCCGCGTCCTGTTGATGTTGCGAAGGAGATGGTGCGTGTAACGAAATACGGCGGAAAGATCACGATGGGTAATTGGATCCCTGGCGATCCAACACTGGTTGCACAGATCCTGAAGATCAGCTCTCAATATACGCCGGCTCCGCCCGCTGGGTTCATCAGCCCGATGCTTTGGGGTGTTGAAAGTGAAGTGACTCAACGTTTTGAGATGGCGGGAATCCCCGCGAAGAGGCTGTCGTTCAGCCGCGACAAATACATTTTCAATTTCCCGATCTCTCCGAAAGAGCTGGTGAATACATTCAAGACATTCTATGGCCCCACTATGAATGCATTCGAAGCTGCTTCGAAAGAAGGAAAGGCAGAACAACTGCAGCGCGAACTCGAAGATCTTTTCGAAAGTCAGAACACGAGCTCGACGCCGGGACATTCATTGATCCCCGCGACGTTCCTGCGGGTGACGGCAATTAAGATGTAAGATTTAAGATTTGAGATCTGTGATTTAAGATTTAAGATTTAAGATTTGGGTTTGGATAAGACCGCTGTGACTTTTGTCCGGCGGTTTTTTTATTTTCTCGATCGAAAGTGGTTTCTTTCCTTTTCTTATGAAAATGTCACAAGCCGAGTTCATTGCATTGTCGGCGTGCACGATGACCTTAACTGCCCTCGGGATCGACATCATGCTTCCCGCGTTCGCCGAAGTCCGGGAACATTTCAACCTCGACCCCAACTCAACCACCACCGCGCAGATCATCTCGTTCTTTTTTATGGGCCAGGTCGCACAGCTTATCTTCGGAACACTTTCCGACCGCTTCGGACGCATCGCCATCCTACGCATCGGCTTCCCACTCTATATTATAGGTGGACTCGCTGCTGCATTTGCTCCCACAATCTCCCTTATGTTGGCCGCCAGGTTTGTCGCAGGCATGGGCGCATCAGCCGTTTTTATGACAACCATTGCCGGCGTCCGCGATCGTTTCGTTGGCGATAAGATGGCTCGAATCATGTCGCTGGTGTTAACGATCTTCTTGTTTACTCCCGTGCTCGCTCCCTTCATGGGCATCGGAATACTCGCGTTTGCCTCGTGGAAGATGGTGTTTTTAACGCCACCGATCTTTGGAATGATCGTCTTCGTGTGGTCTTTGAGAATGGAAGAATCTCTTCCGCCCGAAAAACGGATCGTTCTCGACTGGAAAACAGTTAAGGGATCGGTCGGCCAGGTTGTTGGCAACAAGGTGTTTCTCCGGTATGTCGTAATTACAACTACTCTCTTTTCGGGGTTGAGCTCATACGTTGCGAGCTCAGAGCATATAGTTGGAGAGATCTACGGAAGGCCGGAGCTATTTGTTTGGATCTTCTCGGGCGCCGGGATCCTGTTGTCGCTGTGTACTTTACTGAACTCCCGCCTTAGTTCGAAATTCGGAGCTCGAAAAACTATAAAGGGGCTTTTGCTGATCTATTTGGTTATCGCAACATTCTTATTCATTTCAACACTTGTTGTCGGACATCCTTCTCTCGAATTATTTTTTATTCCCGTGGTGATGATGCTGGCGTTGAATCTTGCCGTTGAACCTAACAGCAGTGCGTTAGCCCTCGAGCCGTTGGGAAACGTCGCGGGCATCGCATCGTCGTTTTATGGAACGTTCTTTTTCTTCATCGGATCGGTCGTCGGGTCGGTGATCAGCAGTCTCTCTTCAACGAGCGTGGTGCCACTTGTTGTGAGCTTTTTTGTGATAGGCATAATTACCGTACTGCTCGTTTTTGGCGA
Source organism: uncultured Ohtaekwangia sp. (assembly GCA_964490505.1). GTDB lineage: Bacteria > Bacteroidota > Bacteroidia > Cytophagales > Cyclobacteriaceae > ELB16-189. Next base: position 66,943 of record CAZBCP010000016.1, read on the forward strand.
TCGCAGGCCGACTGCCGTCATTTAAACGCCGTCGACCACGTCAGGCTAACGTAATAAAATCCGCCAACGGCCGGGCCACCGATGAACGAATAATAGTAATTGTTCAAAAGATTGGTGGCTCCCACTTTTGCAGTGATAGCATCTTTTAAGATACCGGCACTCAGTTGCATATCCAGTGTTGAGTAACCAGATACAGTGCCCGTTGCAAGAGCCGACTGCCATAAAAACTCCGACTGCTGACGATAGTTGATATTGAAACCAAACGTTTTATAGATCGTCGGACTTCCTATCGAGAGGTTGCAGATCCACCGCGGTGTATTGAAACCATCTTCCAATCCATCGCCCTGCTCGCGACGGCCCAACCGTGCGTACGTATAATTTCCTCCCACTTTAAGCTTGCCCGGCAGTTCGTAAGTAATTCCGGCCGTCGCCCCGTAGTTGTGACTGATCGTCTTCGAGTTGGTCCACAGTCGATACAAGTCCTGCTTCGAATTCTGCTGCAGGTAAAAGGGAATACTGTCCTGCAGGGTTGTCTTCGGTACGTTAGCATCGATCTGTGCTATCAGGTTGCGATAGATATTATAGTATAGATCAACGTCGAAGTTCAACTTGCCGTCGAGAAGGCTCGCACGATACCCGGCTTCGAAGCTCGTCACCTGTTCTGGCTGCAAATAGGTATACGGGTTCTTCTTCAAAAGCTCCTGTTCCGCCACGATCGCATCGCTCGTGGTCATCCCATTATTGTTAACATCGTTCTGAACGGCACGCTGAAATGCAGTGATCGAGCTTTGAGTGTAGCTGTTTTCAAATACACCGTCCGACATCACCGGGAGGCCACCGACGCGCTTTCTTCCACCACTATTAATATTTGAGAATGCTTCGAAGATGCTCGGAAAACGATATCCGTTCTGCACCGAAAAACGAATAGTGTGAGTCGGCGCCGGTGTAAACACAACCGCCAATCTCGGATTCACTTTAGGATTGTAATACTGGTTCTTCTCCACCCTAAAAACCGCATTTATCTTGATCTTATCGTTCAGCAGGAGTTTGGTCGCTTGCACGAAGCCGCCAGCCTTCCAATAAACCAGGTTGTCGCCCGACGTCTCCGGGTTAACAAAATAATTTCCATCCGGCACGATCACATAATTCCTGTAGTCAACCCCGTACATCAGCCTGAGCTTCGACGCATCATTAAATAATAAACTGGTGACGTCGTGCTGAAACTCCGAGTGAATGAGATCTGCTTTTACTCTCAGGGCCGCGCCGTAGTCCCAATTGTTGATGTCCCGAAGCTCGCTGATCTTGTCCTTCATTTGTTGAGTTCCGGGTTGGATCCGGCCATTGTCTGCAAAGATCCGTGCGGCCTGCATCGCATCGGCTACCGAAACTCCATTTGAAACACTGGTGTTGAACTGGCTGCTGAAATCTGAGAACCAAACATCATCGGACTTAAAGCTGCGATCAACATTCTCTGCCATCGATCTTATATTATACGAATCGCCCGTATTCTCTTGCGTAACATAAGCCTTGAACTGGATGGTCGAAGATCTCAATGTGAACACATGTTGCTGCGTTGTGTAGTCATCGAACCGAAAGCGATTTGTACGCTGATAGATGTTATTCTGATGAGCGCCGCGCCATGTATAAGATAGTGTAAGCCTGCCACCCGGCTTATAGAAAAGTGACACGTCTCCTTTTAGATTCTTTAAACCATAATCCGTGACCTCTTTCTCGGCATAACCGGTCCTGCTTACTACATATTGCTTCCCACCCATCGTCATCGTCCTGCGATTACTCGATTCATCACCATATTGATTAACGACATCCGCACCGGGGTTGAGCGTGCCGGTAAGGCCGGTAGATGTATTCGCGGAAGGATTAAGATCGAGCCGATTGTTTGCGTACCAGTCGGTCCCATTCATGAACGTTCCGTTGATCTTGAACGCCCATTTATCATTGAATGCTTTCGCGATCCTTAGATTAGTCTCGTTAAATAAAGTCGCATCGGAGTCCGACGATCCTACATTATTGACTCCCACTTTTTGATTGATACTGATACCTTGATGCTGGAACGGATCTTTTGTTATGAAATTAGCAGTACCATTGATCGCATTCATTCCATACATTGCCGACGCCGACCCAGGTATTAACTCAACATTCAGGATATCGAGATCATTCGGGCCTAACGAATTGGCGATGGGCGCACCGATGTGCGGTGCCTGGTTATCGACACCATCCACCATCTGAACAAACCGAACGTTGGTAGTATGTGCAAAACCTCTTGCATTGATCACCTTAAATCCGAGACTGGGTGTGATCACCTGAACACCCTTGAAATTCCCGATCGCATCGAAGAAACTGGGCTGTGCCGATTGTCGGATCGTCTGTAGATTCATCCGCTCGATGCTTACCGGCGCCTGCAGGATCAATTCCTCACGTCGCGTTGCCGTCACCACCAGCTCATCAAGGACCTTCGTTTTTAATGAATCAGCTTCCTGGGCTATCGCTGAAATGGACTGCAATAGGAAAAGGAAGAGCAGAGATATTTTCACATAAGGAAGTTCGCAATAAAATCCAGAATCAAGATACCCTCCGCTCACACAACGGCATTACCCGCACAAACGGCTTTTAATGCGAGACAAACTGCGCTTCCTGGATAGAGAAGTCTGTGAACCCTTAGCACCGGGTCGGTCGAGATCCGTATCGCCGTCACTACCCAAAAACTTGCGAGGAAAAAGGACGAAAAGCTCGGCGCCGATGTACTGGAGATACCGTAGCCGTGTGGAAAACTTCGCCACTTTCTGTGTAATTGAAGACAAGGCGATCCGCATAACGATTTCGATTGACCACAAAATTCTTCTGGCACAATAATAGCATCGGCGTTTGTCGATATGAAAACCAATTACATTCTCGTCATTCTCGCCGGCTTAACCGTAACGATATCACAAAGCTTCGCTCAAAGCCTCGCCGTTAGCGACGAAGAGCTCATGAAATATGCAATAGCCATCGACTCTGTCAACGAAATGTCGGCTTCGGTACGACTGGAGCTTGCCGACATGGTGAAGCAGGGTAACGTCATGAACGCCAACCGTTACAACGACCTCAACAAGATCATCAGCGACGACGCCAAACTTGCTGAAGCCAACGCCACTCCCGAAGAGATAGCTTTCGTAAAATCGGTAGTCGCGAAAAAAGAGGAAGAGATGAGTCGCATCAACAGTACATACCAAACCCTGGCAAAGGAATACGTCACTCCATCGGTATTCAACAAAGTAAAGAAGGCCCTGAATACCGATCCAAACCTGAAGAGACGCTACGACTCCTTGATGATCGAACTTGGCAAGGACGACCCGTCTGCCGATCAGGAATAAGATAGAGTCTGCCAGTCAGGGGAATTTCGTAAACTTGCCTAACAGCCAGGTTTATGAAGATCAGCGCTACCATCTCCAACTCACTCAATCAGAACAACATCACCGTCGTTACCAACGATCAATCAAAGTCAATTTCAATTGCTTCGAAGCCGAGCGGCTTCGGCTCATCCGTGAATGGCGGCGAGATGTTGATGCTTTCGTTAGCCGTTTGCTACTGTAACGACATCTATCGGGAAGCCGAAAAGAAAAATATCGAGATAACAAGCGTGGAAGTGGAGGTTAGTGCAAACTTCAGCCGCGATGGCGAGCCCGGGTTTAACTTTCAATACACACCAAAGATCGTGTCCCCGGCTCCGGCCGATCGGATCCGTCAACTCATCGAGCACACCGATAGTATCGCCGAGATCCACAAAACTCTTCGGCAGGGCGTCGAAATAAAATTGGTCCGGTAATTACCTTAAACGGTTACCACAACGTTGCCTTTCTTGCGACCCGTTGCCACATAACGATGTGCTTCAACAATATCGTCGAGAGAATACTTCCGATCGACAACAACTTTTAAACGGCCGGCTTCCACAAGATCTTTGAGCTCGTTCAATTCGATGGCTTTCTCGCCAGGACTTCCTCCTTTTGGGAAACGTAACTTCGAAGCAAACATCATCCCCGGCGTCTTCATTACCAAAGTGATGTTTGCATAATATCCGTTCTCGACAATATGCTTTCTGCAGACCGGGAACGGGATCTTATCGATGGCTACAAAAAATATATCGTACTTAAGGAGCTGACCGTAAAAATCCGGTTTTGTGTAATCGAGAACATGGTCGGCACCCAATGATCTGACGAGGTCTGCATTTGCCCCGCTACAAACTGCTGTCACCTCTGCCCCGAAGTACTTTGCCAGTTGTACTGCATACGTGCCCACGCTGCTCGAGGCTCCATAGATCAATATCTTATCGCCAGCCTTTATTTCGCATTGACGCAAGTAATTCAATGCGGTACAAGCACCGATCGGTATGGCAGCGGCTTCTTCATACGATATGTTGTCAGGTTTTATAGCTACCGGTCCATCTTCGCGAATGCACTTATATTCGGCGTAAGCGCCCATACCTGTAAGCGTAGAAGCAAACACCTTATCGCCTATCTTGAATTGTTTAACCTTCTTGCCTATCGCCTCAACATCGCCCGAAAGCTCAGCGCCAAGCACCTCGTTTCTCGGGCCAGTAATGCCCAGGGCAAGTCGGGCAGGTATGTAGAACGACCGGGGAATATCGAAACTGCGGATCCTGTAATCGGCTACTGTTACCGTTGTGGCACGAACTCTAACGAGTATCTCATTGTCTTTAGGGACAGGCTTCGCGATCTCACTGATTCTAAGGACCTCCGGGGAACCGTACTTCTTGTAAATAACCGCTTTCATGGCGAAAAGATATTGATTTAGGCGCTGTGCTCAATATGTAACGACATTACGAATACTTGAACTTTCTCAGTAAAAACCCGGATAAAAAAATGACATGAAACTGTTCGTCGTAATTCAAGAAAGGCATCGTGTTAACGCGCACATCATCACTAAATCCATAATGGTATTAAATACACTTCTATATATATCGTGTTTACTCGATCAGGTGATTTATTCGAGTTTATGTAAAAAATTATTTCAATTAACAAGGGTGGACATCGTTTGATATTAAGCATTGCTTTTATAAATTAGTTTAAACACATCGTAGTATATCGTTACTCGATGGATTACTGTTCTATCGTATTGATGATGAGACGTACGTCATCAATGTGGTTGGATCAAGTGTATATATAACACTTGATTATTGTTTTACCAGTCCTTTGTCTATATGGGATTAATTTTACGTCAACACCAGTTTATCTTCAACGACCATCCTGGCTTTTGTCGCTTCCGGCATCTCATTTACAACGAAGGTCTATTCGACATAAATCAATACAAAGGTGTGCCGGTTACATGGGGGCATAAATCAAAATGGCATGAGCGACCGGCCACCTTTTTTAATGAACTATACATAGAGCTTAACGTGCTGCTCATCCACCAAGTGATCAGCCGGCAAGATAATGGCAAAAGGGTAGTGTGGTAAGATGTGTTGTTAAGTTCGGTTTATACGTCGGCCGAACAAGAACAGACATCGAACCACTACCCTGAGCCATTTTTAGAAAGGACCCTATAGGAGACGCTTATAGGGTCCTTTTATTATATCAATATTAGTTATAATTTTGTATAACATACAATGTATAACTAACGTATAAATCAAAAATGGCCGTCAAAAACATTGGTGAATTTGAGGAGCTCGTTCTCCTTGCCGTATGCATACTCGATGGCCGCGGGTACGGCATTTCGGTGAAAAAAGAAGTGGAGAAACACACCGGGCGGTCCATACTTCTCGGAGCTGTGCATATCACGCTCTACCGGCTACAAGACAAAGGACTTTTGAAATCGGAAATGGGCGGAAGCAGCGCGCAGCGCGGCGATCGAAGGAAAAGGCTTTTCAAGATCACGAAAAAGGGAATGGATCACCTGAGAGCTGCCCAGGATGTCCGACAAAAAATGTGGGGATTGATACCGCAATTAAATACCGGCGCGTGATGCTCAGATCTTTCATCAACATGGTCATTTCCCGGTTTGTCGACAGGCAATTACACGAGGAATTCATTGGCGACCTGGAAGAGATCTATGAGGAACGGCGTGCTTCGAAAGGAAAACTTGTTGCCGATACGATGTATTGCCTCGATGCGATCCACCTGCTGATGGGATTCTCATCGACAACTGAACGAAAGAAAAATACTAACCCGGTTTTTATGGGAAACATGCTGAAGATCGCGTGGAGGAATGCTCTACGCCAGAAACAATTCACGATACTCAACCTGCTCGGCCTTACACTCGGTATCGCTACGTGTGTCGGCATTGGCCTATATGTTTATAACGAAACAACATACGATACCTTCCATGTTAATGGCGAAAGGATTTACCGCGTAAATCAACCGATGATCTGGGGAAATTGGGACGAGCAATTTCCTGCAACGGGTCCCGGGGTAGCCCTTGCCTTGCGCGATGAGATCCCGGACTTCGAAGAAGTTACACGGATCTATTCGAATGGTGAAAGCACGATCCGCGTAACCGTGGACGATCGACCAAAATTATTCATAGAGACGCGGTACAACGGAGCGGATGAAAATTTCTTCAAGGTCTTTAAGTTTCCTTTTGTTGCCGGCGATCCGAGCACAGCTTTAAAAGAACCAAACAGTCTGGTGATTACCGAGAGCACTGCACGCCGCTATTTCGGGAATGACGATCCGATCGGGAAGACTGTTGATGTGAAAACTTCAAAAGGAAATTTTATACCCTACACAGTCAAGGGTGTTATGAAAGACATTCCTCAGAAGTCACACCTGCAGTTCGACATACTTTACTCGCTCGCGTCCGAGCAAATGCTGAAAGACAACGGCGCTACCTGGATCTGGACTGCCTTTGGAACTTATGTGCTGATGAAGGATGGCGCCGACGTATCGACAGTAACTGAAAAACTTCAAAGCATTCCCCCACGACGTGCCGCCGAAACAACGCAACGTGTCTTCAATCAAAACTTTGAAGCCTTTACGAAAGGGAAACCGTGGACCTTGGTCCTGCAACCGGTCAGGGAGATCTACCTCGCAACACCGCCCTCGCCTGGCTTCCATCGCTTCGGACCTATGGGCAATCGCCAATTTGTTGTCGTGTTCAGTGTCGTAGGCTTACTGGTACTTACACTGTCATGCATCAACTTCATGAATCTTGCGACAGCAAGATCAGGTAATAGAGCAAAGGAAGTCGGCATCCGAAAAGTACTCGGTTCACAGCAGGGCACCCTTGTGAGGCAGTTCATTGTTGAATCTACATTGTATGTTGCCATTGCAACGATCGTTGCTTTTATTATCGTTCAACTTTCGTTGGGAACATTCAACAGCGCTACCGATAAGAAGCTCGACCTGCTTACTCACTTCACAGACCCGCTCTTCATTGGAGCCGTGATCGTTTTCATATTAGCTCTTGGTGCCATCGCGGGATTCTATCCGGCATTTTATTTGTCCGCATTCCAGCCCGCCGAGACACTGAAAGGAAAAGTGAGAGCAGGATTTCGAAGAAAAGGTTTGCGTAATGTGCTTGTTGTATTCCAATTCACGGTGTCGATCGTTTTGATCATTTGCACCTTCTTCGTTCAGCGACAGCTTTCCTATACAAGCACGATGGACGTTGGCTTGTCGAAAGATCATGTGCTTGAGATCCTTCATGTCGATCAGTTAGGCAATAACCTCAGTGTACTGAAAACGAAGCTACAGCAAAACCCGGCGTTCACCCACGTGGCTACGTCGTGGCAGATACCTCCAATGGTGTGGGACGGCGATCGCTACCGTGCCGACGGTCCCGATAAGCCTGTGATCGATATCAACTACATGCGTTGCGATGAAGATTATCTTCCCCTGCTCGGCGTTGAATTCATACTGGGCAGGAATTTCGATCCGCGAAATCCGAACGACAAGCATAAGATCATCCTGAATGAAGAGGCCGTTCGGCAGCTTGGCTGGGGAACAAGAGAGCAATGGAAAGCGGATTCGCCACTCGGAAAATTTGTCGTGCAATCCTTTGGCGATGAGGCGAAGCTGGAAGTGATCGGCGTCGTTAAGAATTTCCATTTTAACGGGGTGCGGCAAAATATCACACCGCTCCTGATCATGCATGATGGAAATGACCTGCATTGGAGCTACTCGTGGGGACAGCGTTTCCTCTCAATGCGGCTGAATCCATCCTCGTACGAGAACGGAAACGATCTTGCGGGAATAGTTGAAAGCGTTAAGCAGGAGGTAGAGCGGATCGAGCCCTCGTTGATATTCCAATATAGTTTCATGGACGAGGAATTCGAGAACACATTTCGTTCGGAACAACAGATGAGTGTCGTGCTGAACCTCTTCACAGGACTGGCGGTGATCATCGCTTGTCTCGGATTATTCGGCCTCGCAGCATTCTCCGCAGAACAAAGATTGAAAGAGCTTGGCATACGCCGCGTGATGGGCGCCAAAGTTCATGAGATCATCTTATTGTTCTCGTCGGAGTTCACGAAGCTGGTGTTGCTTGCTGTGGTGATTGCCGTACCGATGGCGTGGTACCTTGCCGATTATTGGTTGAGTTCCTTCCCGTTCCGGACCCCGATCGATGTGTGGGTATTTGTTCTTGCATCCGGATGTGCATTGGCGATCGCGGCTGCAACAGTGAGCTACCAGGCTTTCTCGGCAGCGACCGCCAACCCGGTCGATAGCCTGAGGAATGAATGATCAGTGATTGACTTTTGTAACTGAGAATTGCCCGCCGCTCGTGGCCGCACTTCCGTCTTTTGAAATGCCTTCAACGATGATCGTGTAGGTGCCCGGAATATCGGATGTATAGAATTCGATCTCTTTTGTTTCACTATTCCTGGTAATCACTGCGGGGTTCCAGTAGAGCAATGTTCTTGGGTCGGGAAGGCGTTTCTCCTTCTCTCCTGCTTTGTCGTAGCGTGGCGAATAGAACTCACGTTGCAAGCTGATCCCATCGTAGTCGACCGTGAGTGCGCGACGGTCGATCGGAAAACCGCCGAGATCATTATTATAAGTATAGAAGCTCATGAGTCCCGGCATAGAGAGGATGCCTTCGTAATACTCACGGGCTAGTACTTCGAGGCGTTTTATTTTCAATGGATCGAACGCCATCACCTCGTCGACATTGAATATCGGAACGCCATCCATGAGGATCATTGGATCTTCACGGAACAACGACTTGTTGATCCTGTCGATAACCATGAAATGAAAACCGTCTTTCTTCTTTCGTACCATCACACCCGGAACATATTCCCTAAGCACTTCTTCCATGATGGGGAAACGAGTGTAATCATCAAGGTTATAAACTTCATCGGCAGGGCCGTAGAACTGGAGGCTGTCGATACCTGGCGGAACAAACTGGTTTACCTGGTCTCGGAAATAAACATCCTGGACTTGCATCGAGACGCTTCGGTCGAGTAGTTGTTTGCCGACCAATGACGGTATGTTCAACGATGGAAGTTTCAAAGAAGAATATTGCTCCGAAAACGGATTGATCAATTGAATGCGATACGTGCTGTCGATACGGTGGTTGGTCTGCACAAAGATCTTCTTCGTGCCATAGAAATCCTTGACCTCGAATTGTATCTCGCCTTTTGCATCGGCCCGGGATCCGTACGGTCTCACAAATATCTGCGGCCACGCGAGGTATGCGAGAACGCCCTGCGCAGGCTGGCCATTCTCGCCGGTTACGGTCCCGCGAATAATGTGATTGCGAACTTCCGGGAGGTAGCTCATCGTTACCGGTTTGCTCAACACATCATTCCATGTAAAGCGACGCCAGCCGTGCGTCAACATGAGGTTATCGGTAGCCCGTGCGGCCGTGGTATCCGTGGAAGAAAGATAGTATTCAGGCGACTCTACAGTTCCCTTAAGATCGGACGACAGCCATAAGTAGTCAAAGAGGTTTGCGTTGCCAGGCGAAGGCAGCGAATCGTTCTTGAAAACAGAAACCGAAAGATTCGCATCGGCAGTCGATGTGACCCTTAGCTTCACGCGTGAACGATTGTCGTAAGAAACTACTTCTGTTCTTGCGTCGATGTCCATTGTTTGTTGCGGGCGCTTGAAATAAAGTCTTTCCGCGGCAGGCTTAAGATTTCGATCGAACAAAGTAAAATGAGTGATGCCAACGGGAAGGCTGGCCTTATTTATTTTAAAAGAGATCTTTCCCTGTTGAAGTGTTTGGGCATCTTTCATCAGAATGTTCTGGCGGCTTTGAACAAAGAGATATACCGGTGCGTAATTATCCTGTTGCGACGAGGCCGATACGTCGACGGTGATGGCATCACTGTTCTCTGATAATTTCAGGACATAGCCGTTGTCTTTTGCTTCGCGAAGTGTGTATGTGCTGCGGACACCCCGATCGTCGGTGATAACAGCCCGGTACTTCGAAGTACTGGAAGGTGTAATATAGAAACTACCGATACCAAACTTTAGTGGGCGAATACGCGCAACCGTATCGTTCTTCTCATCCAGTATCGCGCCGCGGAATGAAATGCCTTTGCCGGATTGATCTACAACGCGAAAGGCGACTTTACTTCTTAGGCCAACAACAAGATCGCCACCCTCGGGAAAGAACTGGGCATCGTAAGAATTTACGGCTCTCGACGACGACACAGCTTTCACAAAAGTATTGATGATGGAAACAGTCGAGTGAAAATAATAATCGGGACTAAAGTTCTTCATCCAATTGGTGTAAGCCCTGATCGTATAGTTGCCAGCGCTCAATGCAGCGGGAACGAACATGGAACCGGAGCCGATCCCGTCTTTCATTTGGATCTTTCGTTGAAGAACGGGCTCGTTGATCTCGTTCAGCATCTCAATGTATACAACCTTACTAAGATTGAGCGGCTTGTTGCTGTATGCATCCACGCAATAGATCTTGAACCACATGAGCTCGCCGGTGAGATATGTACTGCGATCGGTGCGCACATAAACTTTCTCCTGGAACGCCTGCTTTCGGTACGCGTCGAATTTCTTTGTGATGCTGTCGTCAGGAAAAGACTGGGCTGTTGTCCTCGCAGCTATCAGAACACAAACAATGGCGACGAAAAAGATCTTGAATGAATTCATTTCACTGGGGCCAGAAAGAGGGTTTAAAATTATCGCCACCAAGTACACGACAATCTGCACAGATGGCCGGTGCTGCACTATAGCCTACCGGTGGTATACCAACCTGCGATATATAAACAAGATCGCCGACAAGCTCAGGCTGGTCGATCGGGATGAATTTTGTTTCGCAAACGAACTCGTATGGATCTACGGCCTGGAGAGCTCCCGGAAGATCCTGGAATTTTACGAAGATCCTTTTCTCCGCAACATATCCCGCGGAAAAATAACCAAGCACTGTCTCATCCGGGTTGCTATCGTTATGAACATTACCAACTACCTGCGAGGGAAGCGGATCGAATAAGCCGCCGAGATTTTCTGTGGTCTTCCTTATCTGGTCCCAGAACTCGAACTCGTCTTGCGAGATCGACCGCTGCTGAACGTTAATGCTATACATACGAGAAAGTGTCCTGGAACCACGTGGAATGAAGTTGATCGGAAACATTGTAACTACATCCGTGCTTAGGCGCTTGGTGGATACGGTAAGGATCTCAGTCGAATTGACCGATCGCCAGCAAGTATATACCTGTTCACTCGGGTCGCGATAAACGGGTCGAAAACCATCCTTCTTGAAATCGGAAACGTAAGTTACCCGATACTCCCAGGTCTCGGTAAACAAATATTTATAATAGTTGGTCTCGTTGAGAGGGTCGTGGCTGTTAACATAAAATCTGGTCCCGCGGTTGTCACCTGTAACTTCGCCGCGGAACACAACGCTGTCGAGAACGGCGGCGTGACGCAGTTCAACATAATCGGAACTATAAGATGCACCTTTCGAAGTCACGATATTAAGTTTATACGTCTTCGAAGGATCGATGGAAAGATTGTCGGCTTCGTAAACACCTTTACCAACTTCGGCGAGCGGGAGTGATTCGCCACCGTCGGTTACGATAGAGACATTGGCGCCTTCTTCGGGTGGATAGGGAGAGCTGGAATCAAGCGACACCGAGTGGTTGATCTTCACAGTTGCCGATGTGGACGTCGCGTTGAGGAATCCATCAACAACCAAAAAGTCTGCATTTGTAAGCGACGATGGCGGGGGATATGGTTCAACGCAAGCACCCATCATGAACAAAGCGAAAATAAAAACTGTTTGTACTCTAAACCTCCGGACTCTCATCTTAAAAAACTACTTTAAAGGCCAGTCATCCGGCCGCTTATTATCTCCTCCCAATTTCCTGCAGTCGCCGCACTTTTCGTTGGTGACTATATAACCTTGCACCGGCGTACCGAATTGCTTCACCCAAACTTCATCTGCCCTGATCTTATCGAGTTCCCACAAGTACAAACTGCGTCCTCCACAATCGAACGTGTATGGATCCACAACGGCAAGACTGGAGGGCAAGTCGAGGTGACTCACATAGATGAGTTTCTCGTCGGGATAACCTGCGCTGAAATATCCGAGCACCGGAACTTCGGTATCGTTGTCTTTATGAACGTTACCCAAAACCTGTGCAGGCAGGGGATCGAATAAGCCACCGAGATTCTCTGTGGTTTTCTCCATCATCTCCCAGAATTCGAACTCATCGCGAGAGATTGCGTACTGTCGCACTTTGATCCTGTACATACGGGAAAGGCTCCGGGAGCCCTTCTTTATAAAATGGATGTTATACTTGCTCACAACATCCTCGGCCAGCTGAGTTGTAGAGCTGATCAGGATATCGGTTGACGAACGATGATCCCAGCAGAAATACACGAACTCACCCGGCCCACGAAGCACCGGCATATAAGCACCGTCTTTCTTATAATCGGACCATACCGGCACATTGTATTCCCATGTCTCTGCGAAAGCCCAACGATAGTAATGTGTATTATTCTCGGGATCGTGACCGGCGACATAAAAATGAATGCCGTCGGTCGTCGGTTCCCACCACACACTGTCGAGCTCCGGCGATCGCAGCAGTTGAACAGCATCAGAGCTGTATGAATCTCCCGACGCCGTCTTGACCCTTAAATTGTAAACGGCATTGTCGTTGAATGTCAGATCGGTCGCTGTATAAACGCCGGGTTGGTTTGCGTCTTCTTCTTTGAGAACATATTCGGTTCCGTCGCTGCCAACGATAACTACATCGGCGCCGGCTTCCCTTGCGGGCTGAGATGGCTCGGCCAATGGAATGCCACGCGTGAGCTTTACCGTAGCAACGCGGGTAGTTCCATCGATGTAACCATTGATCACCATTTGGTTTCCAGTGCCGGTTCCTGCCGGCGGATAATAAGGTTCAACACAAGCTACCGGCAGCGTTATCAAAAACACACGTATCAAAACTGCCCTGCGTTTCATACAGGTCAGAACTTGAAGTTGTATGTAATCGTGGGGATTGGCTGCGCAAATACTGAAAGTTTATACCCGCGAATAAGTCCTTCGTGGGCTACAAAGAATACTGAATAGGCATTGTTGCGACCTGTGAGGTTATAGATCGCGAACGACCACGAGCTATGTGCTAGCTTCCTGATCTTGTGATTGCCTTCGATGTTGATAGAAAAGTCGGTGCGGAAATAATCCGGTATGCGATATTGGTTACGGTCGGAGTAAAGAACTCTTCGAACGCCGTCCAGATCGTATTTAGAGATCGGAAGCGTGATCGGACGACCCGTGCTGTATACGACGTTGAGTGAAAGATTTACACGCCGGCTGAATTTATAGTTTGTGATCACGTTAACAGCATGTGGTTTATCGTAGTTGCTACGATACCACGCACCGTGGTTGATCGCTTCGGAAGAAAAGTCTGTTTTTGCCTGGAGGAACGAACGCGAATAAGTGTAGCTGATCCAACCATTGAGTTTCCCCGAAGGTTTCTTCAACAGGAATTCAACACCGTAGGCTTTTCCGCGCGCATCAAGAACATCGGTCTCGATATGATGGTTGAGGAACAATTGCGCACCGTTCTTATAATCGGTCGTATTGTTCATGTATTTGTAGTAAGCTTCCGCAGAGAACTCAAGCGTGTTGCCCTTCAGATTTTTATAGTAACCGATAGAATACTGATCGCCGACCTGCGGCTTCACATACGGATCGCTGAGCTTCCAGATATCGGTAGGTGTGATAGCCGTTGTATTCGACAACATCTGGATGTACTGACGCATACGGTTGTAGCTGAACTTCACTGACGATGATGGTGAGATGATATAACGTGCAGAGAATCTCGGCTCCGGTCCATGATACTTCGAGATCGGCTTACCAGCACCATAGCTCACCGAGTTAACGATGTTCGGTTCCGTTCTCGGGGCACCTTCAACATACTGATTCACATCTCTCGGGCCGAGGTACTGATACAAGGAATAACGGATACCTAAGTACAATGAAAGCTTCGGGGTGATCTCGTAGTTGTCGCCGATGTAAACGGCGCTCTCCAATGCCTGTTCGGCATCAAGCTTATCAGGAATAACCTTCGATGAATCGCCGTCGGGTTGATAATTGCCGGGAGCCAGGAAATAACGCGTAACGGCGACACCTGCATGTAACGCATGCTTCGAGGCCAACAGGTAATTAAAGTCTGCCTTCGCATTGTACTGCCTTACTTTGAAATTCATCGTAAAGGCATTGGTTGGATTCAGATTACTTCCAAGACTGTACGTGTACTGGCTCGCAGCACCGGTTACCGTGCTATAGAAGTTCGGATTGAAAACGTGTTTCCACTTTATCGATGCATTGCGGTCGCTGTAGCTGTAGGCTGTATCGCTTGCGAGCTTGAACTCATCCTGGCTCAGGTAACCCGAGAGGGTCAAGCTGTTGTGCTCATTGATCTTATGATTGATGTTAGCCGTGAGATCGTAGAATGAAGCGGCGCTGTTGCGAAGCTTCGGGTTATCGACCTTCTTCATGATCCAGTCGGAGTAGGTAGAACGAGCCCCGATAATGAACGAAGACTTGTCTTTGATAAGCGGACCCTCTACGGTGAGGCGGCCGGTGATCGGGCTCAGGCCACCCGACACGCTGAACTTCTTCAGATTACCGTCGCGTGCGCTCACGTCGAGGACCGATGAAAGGCGGCCGCCATAATCGGCAGTAACGCCGCTCTTATAGAGCTCCACGTTCTTGAGCACATCGGGGTTGAATGTCGAAAAGAAACCGAACATGTGCGAAGGGTTGTAAACCACCGCGTCGTTGAAGAGGATCAGATTCTGGTTGGTGGCGCCGCCGCGAACGTTGAGGCCGACAGTGCCTTCGCCAACGGTTTGAACACCGGGTAGGGTCAACACCACTTTCATGACGTCGGCTTCGCCGAGGACGAGCGGCATTTGCTTCATCACTTTGATGTCGAGCTTTTCGATACCCATTTCGACGCTGGTGACCTTCACGTCGCGCTCTGATTGAACAAGTACTTCTTTTAATGGAGTGATATCTTCTTCGAGGTCGATGTCGAGGCGGCCGTTGCCATATAACATTACCTGGCGTTGTGTGGTCTTCATGCCCACGCTCTTGATCTTGATCTCGTGGCGGCCTTTTGAAAGTGTTAGTGAGTAGCGGCCGAGCTGATCGGTTGAAACGCCGATCATCGGGTTCTCGATATATACAGAGGCACCGATGATGGCTTCGCCGGACTTTATATCACGAACCGTTCCGCTGATCGCTGCCGATCCTTGCAGGTTGTTTGTCTTGGTGCCGATCGGCGTGATCTTCTCCTCTACCTTCTTGCGAAGCTGTTCCTGTTTCTCGTAGTCGCTGTAGTCGAATGACTGGGTCTCTTCGGTCTTCGCGGTTGCCTGTGCTTCGTTAAAGAAGTCGACGGGAAGTGATGTCATTAGTTGTCGGTCTTTCACGACATAGACATCGGTACCATAGACGCTGTAGTGAAGTTCGGTTCCGTTGAATGCCTGGTCCAGTACTTTTTCGAGAGGATCGTTGTTGGCGTTAACATTAACTACGATGCTGTCGGTTTGAAGGTGGTTGTAAAAAAAACGGAAGGATGTTTGTTGCTCGATGCTGTTGACGAGGTTGTCGAAGGTAGAATTGCTGAAGTTGCCGGTGACAGTGTTGCGCTGTTGGGCGAAGGCAAATGTTGTCGCGAAAAGCAGCAATGCTGCGATTACCCAATGACAGCTCTTGATCGTTTTATTTGAGGTGATCATATTGTTCTGCTACCCGGCTGATATCACGAATCCGATCGGAACCAAACGCCAGCCTGTTGTCACGGATGAATTTTTTGAGTTCTTTTTTCTTGTCTTCAAACACTTTCAGCACCGATCCTTTTCCACGTACTGAAATGAACTTGCCGTCCTTATATATATAGTACAGTTTCTTCTCTTCGAACTGGTTGAAAACCGAGTAGTCGACGACACGGCTTTGGAGCGATTTCTTGTGTCGCACATAGACTTTAACATCTCCATCATAAGCTAATTCATAGTGACCTTCGGGCAAAGGGGTGTCGACCAAATGAACGAAATGATGGTCCTGGATGGTGAACTCGGCGACCTTCTCGTTGACGAGCATTACTTTTTTAATGCTGAATGCGTTGTCGATGATGACCCGGTCGAGGCTAAGGTCGTAGAGGATGGGGACGTTGGTATGGTATTCGCCGTCGTATACGACGGAGCCGTCGAGCCACTCGTCGATGAAGTAAGGATGTTCGTTCTGCTGCGAGATGTATTCGGTGTACGCGCTCCCGTTATACAGGTGAGATTGCGGGCCGATGGCTTTTGAATAACTGGCGATGGAATTCTTTCGGGCCTCGGCGAGAAAGGAAGAGTCGCTCTTTAAGGTTTGTCCCAGAGATAAAACGCTGCAAATCAATCCACAGCACAATAAGAGAAGAGGCCGCACCATAGGTCTTTCCTAAAACTAACCGCAATCGGTGGATATGCCTCGCTGCGGACCAAAAAAATATTCCGAATGGCAGAATTTAGGGACGAATGGGGTGAGTTATTGGGGTTAGGGATAGTATACAATGTCGTTGGGGAATTCATATCTTCTGCCGTATTGCCTCATATTAACCCCGCTCCTTTTATTGGATGTAACCCACGCCGAAATCACTCTACTTTCAATCCCTCCACCGGATTCGATTTGAAGATCCTTTGCACCTGCGTCAGCACCATCGCGACCAATACAAGCACCAGCAAACACACCGAAATAGTAACACCCAGTGTGTCGATCGGCATGTGATACGCATACGCCAGCGAGATGATCGTCTTGCCAATGAAATGACCCAGCGGACCACCGACAACCAATGCCACCGCAAGCAGCACAATATATTGACGAGTGATCGTGGTGCCAATATTCTTGACACTCGCGCCCAAAACTTTCCGGATGCTGAACTCACGAACACGTCCGTCCACATTCAACGTCATCAATCCATACAATCCCAGCACGGCAAGAATAACAGCTACCGATGCGATCATTCTCCAAACTTTTCCATGCACTAAAATGAATTCGAGATATCCACCCCAAACATCTTCCTGGAACCCACCAGAGAACGGAGTCTCAGGAAACAGTCTCTTCCAATTGGACTGAAGTCCATCGTAAGCTGCCAGTTGTGATCCATCTTTTACTTTCATAGACAGGTAGCGATAATCACTCTTGTCGGCAACCCGGAAGAATGTGGGACGCACCTTCTGATAAAAACTGTAGCTGTGGAAATCTTTTACAACACCGATCACCTGGTATTGAACGCTGTCTACTTTGAAAACCTGCTTCATTGCATCGGTCCAACCCATGCTGTTTACGAACGTCTCATTAACAACTACAGATTGCTTGTCACTGTTCTCATGAGTATTGAAAAAACGCCCGTCCTTAAGCTCGATGCCCATCGTTTGAAAATAGCTCGGCTCCACGTCGAGCTCATCGGCTTCGTATTCATGTTCGGGCGTGTGAAACACGGTCGTCTTGTGACTCTTACCGAGATGATGAACGGAGCCGGATACCGAAACAACATTTGGATCCTGCGACATAGCCGCGGCCAATTCTTCATACGATAACTGATCGGGCATCAGTGCGTACATTGCTTCACCCTGCTCGTAACCCCAGCTTCGATTAACAGTGTACAATGCATTGCTGGTGAACATCACTGCAGTCGTGATAAATATGCATGCAAAGATCAATTGCACACACAAGAAGATCTTTGTAAGAGGATTCTTAGTTCCAAATCTCACCGCTCCACGAAAAATACCGACAACCTGGAATCGTGAAATGTAAAATGCAGGATAAGCACCCGACGCGATACCGGTCAGGATCAAAAATGCAGGAAGATACATCCAGAGGTTCGGGTCAGTAAATCGAAAGCCCATGTCGAAATTATTCAGGCTTTCGAACCAGGGTATAAAGCCAATCCCACCGATAAAAATACCGATCGCAAGGGCAAACATGGTAACGACAATGTTTTCAGTAAGGAATTGAACGATGACCACACGCTGCGTGGCACCAATCGACTTACGCACACCTATCTCTTTCAAACGACGCGCCGCCGACACTATGGCTATGTTGATATAGTTTAGACTGGCAAGCACTAACAAAAGTGCACCAACGATCGCGATATAGATCACGGACTTATAATTGTCGCCAGAGCTTCTCGATATATCATCTTTGATATTGCCGGCGCGTTCGTGCAAGGTGGCAAGCGGCTCGAAGGAGAATGAAGAAACAGCCCAGTCTTCGGTAACTGCCTCGTTCTGCATCTTACGGTATTTGTCCATGCCTTGAGCGACGGTACTTAAATCGGCAGGATTTACCTGGATCAGCGTCGCATTCACGAGCGCGCTCCAGTCGTGAAAGTCATAACCCGGATCGGACGCTTTCAGGTTTTCGAAGTTCACCAGGAAATTGAACGCAATGGTCTTTGCCAAAGGGAATTCTTTCGCTACGCCGGTGATCTTGAATTCTTTGTCGTGATCGTTATCGAACTTAACGAGCAACGTTTGACCGACCGGGTTTTCTCCACCGAAATATTTCTCCGACATCTCTTTGCTGATGATGACGCTGTTGATATCACCAAGTGACGATGCGGTCCCGTACTCGAGTGGAAAGGTGAACATCTGGAGGAACGACGGGTCGGTGAACCGGATCTTTTCATTATACACGATATCACCGTGCTTGATAACAACATTCCGGTCTTCGACCCGACATACATTTTTTATGTGGGTAAAATCCTGTCGAAGCATTTCTCCCAATGGCCTTGGCGTACGTCCCTGTTGCATCGCCACGCCGTCGCGGTCAGTAAAGAATGTTACGAGATGTACTTCATCTTTAAGCTTATGAAATTGGTCGGTACTGTAAGTCCAGCGGGCAAAACCATAACCCAGTATGCAGATACCTATAGCCATCGCAAGCCCGGCTATGTTGATGAATGAGTTCAGTGGATTTCGCATCAGTCCCCTGATCGAAACGGTGAAGTAGTTTTTGAACATGCTGAACTGGTTTAGTGGACGGATGTTACCGAGGTGTTTGATCAATACGGGCCGGAAGAGTTTCAGCATTTCTGCTGTGTAGATCTGTTTGGCTTTCCGATAGGATAGTCGCTCCACGTTTTCATAGAAGATCTCTTCCATGTCGCCTTCGATCTCTTCGAGATATTCTTTTTTTAAGAAGAACCGAAGGAGTTTAACAGGCCGCTTCGGTGGCTTGATATCACCGGTTCTCATATTGCCTTCAGTTGATGAGCAAGTTGAGGGATCGAGTCCCAGAGGCCCGCACGTATGTCCTTCATTTCCGAAAGCGTCTTATGCGCGTAAGGTGTTGCAGTGTAGATGCGCTTGCGTTTGCCGCCCCGTTTTTGTGTTGCTTCGCCAAATGCGGAGGTGAGGAAGCCCTTCTCTTCCATTCGTTTCAGGGCCGACTGGATCGAACCGACGCTGAGGTTTTCGCGGAGCCGTGCCTCGAGTTCGCGTTTTATTTCTACGCCGTATGCCTCTTCCTGGAGGGCAGCCACGGTCAGGAGCACCAATTCTTCGAATTCGCCGAGCTTGGTTTTTTTCATGGAAAACAGGATTTGAACGATATTACTCGCAATTGCAGTAATTATACGGAATTATTTCCCTCGTGATTGCAGTTTTTATCAGAAAGTTGATTAGAAATCTGGCAGGGTGATCATTTTACCTTTTTCTTCATCCCATAATTTCAATCGCAGGCAACGGATGATCTCGGCGGGACTGAGCGACGTCTCCCGCGGATGTTGAAGTTCCGGCAAGGCTTCCATCGTTTCGGGCAACCGATAAAAAGGAATGCGTGGGTTAACGTGATGGACGTG
Organism: uncultured Ohtaekwangia sp.; assembly: GCA_964490505.1. Classification (GTDB taxonomy): domain Bacteria; phylum Bacteroidota; class Bacteroidia; order Cytophagales; family Cyclobacteriaceae; genus ELB16-189. The sequence goes on from CAZBCP010000016.1 coordinate 87,224, forward strand.
ATGAAAACCAATGTTTGCGGTGAACCACTGCATCAACGGGTTCATTTTGATATAGCTCGAAGAGTTCAAAGCAGCATCGAGGTAGTCCCAATCTTTGTTGTCTTTCAAAACAACCTGCGGAAAATTATGCTGGGCATAAAAAAGATATCCACCCAACGCATACATGATCACAGATGGGATCAGTAAAGAAAAAAATAACATTGAGAACCCACCGAGAATATACAACCCCACTCCTATCGTAATGTGGACAACGGCTGCAACCCCACAGTCCCAATACTTCTTCGGGTTCTCGAAGAAGGGCCACAAACAAAATGAAACGAAAAAGATCGGGATGTATGCGAATGCGATCATTAGCGGATGGCGGATCACGAGGTACTTGATACGCCCGGACCTTGGCAGGCTTTCAAACACTTTGGTGCTGATCACGGGAAAGCTGCCGACAACAAATGTTGAGAACTTTGAATTATTGTGATGATGATGCTCATGACTCTCGTCCCATATACTCACCGGTGCAAGCGCGACGATCCCGAACAATGTCATGAAGGCCTTCACGACAACGGATCTTCTGAATATTGCCTCGTGCTGAAAATCGTGATAGATCACGAACATCCTCGTCATCAGGAGAGCAGCAAGTACACTCGATATCGTTTTGAGGTAAATGTTTGCGAACAGCACCGTTCCTGTGTAAGCTGCAGCAATCAGCAGTAGTGTGCTGAGAAAATAATACCAACTACGAACACGATCTTCGGTCGTGAACGGCATGGTTTCCAGTATGAGATTCCTGTTGTTTATGATTTCGACTGAAGAACTTTAGAATCCTGGGGGAGATGTTCGATGGGGAATTTTTTAGATATCTCTATGGTGGCGATGTAATCGTCCATGCCGTTCGAATATTTCGAATCCCTGAAAAGGTGCATGTACATCTTGTCATCGCGCGTTATCACCTGGTGAAGTGCAACACGATCTGTAAATGAATTGGACGGCTCCGCTTTTATTTCCATCATTTCGCCAGCCGAAAGCCGGCTTTTAAGATTATCTATTTCTTCAATTCCGTAGCCGTGATCGATCGTTCCCAGGATACTCCACTCTTTCATTACGCCAGGGGTGTTCCGCTTTACCATCTGGTAGGTGAACGCCATGTGCCTTTTCACATCACGTTTTACCTCCGACGTGGTTTTGTTGCCGTTCAGCCCGGAGAAGAAACCAAGGATTTTATCGATCATATATAGAAAGATACAATTTTTTACAATTTCGGATCTGGAGATTGGTTAATATTACCTGCAAATAGAAAATAATAGATAATGTTCCAACGCAGCAATCTTGGCGAATTCGAAGAGATCGTCATGCTCACCATCGGCGTGCTGGGCGAGAATGCATACGGCCTGGCCATCAAGGAAGAGATCGAATCACGCCTCAAGCGTGCAGTTAGCATGGGCGCCCTGCACACTGGCCTCTATCGCCTCGAACAAAAAGGATTTCTGAAATCAAAGCTCGGTAAGCCAACTAAAGTAAGAGGCGGTAAACCGAAACGGTTCTTCGTTGTAACGTCGGGCGGTCAGCGCGCATTAAAGAAAGCCATGGAAAGTCGTCAGCAACTCTGGAAAGATATTCCTGAAGGAGTGTTCAAACTATTTCCCTCACAACCGTGAACGAACCTCCAAAAATACTAGAATGGTTGCTCGACAAGTGTTGTCCCGATAGTCGCCCCGACCTTAAAGGCGACTTTCTCGAACTGTATGAATATCGTGCTGACGAAAAGGGCAAACGTTTTGCTAATCGGAAGCTGCTTCTCGATATCATCAGCGTTATCCCATTGAATTTTATCATTAAGGAAACCAACAACCATAAACCCACTGGTATGCTCAGTACTAATCTCAAGATCGCCAGGAGAAACCTCGCGAAGAACAAGATCTACGCAGCCATCAATGTACTTGGTCTTGCGGTGAGTCTCACCATCTGTATCCTGATCGCACTATTTATCCGCGACGAGATCAGCTTCGATAAACATTTCGAAGGTGGAGACAAGGTCTATCGTATCGCGGGTGACTATTCGCAGGGCGGTGCCGAGCGTGTAATGAGCGCGCAAACAACATACCTCGTAAAACCATGGATAGAAAATGATGTAGAAGGTATCGAGGCCATTACACGTCTCGATCTTACATTCGATGTAGTCAAGGTTGGCGACAAGGACTATGCTGAAACACACATCATCTTCGCCGACTCGACATTCTTCGACGTGTTCCGGCTGCCCTTCCTGAAAGGCGACCCGACGACGGCCCTCGATCGGCCCGAGAATGTTGTAGTGGATAAGACCACCGCTATCAAATACTTCGGGACAGACGACGTACTGGGGAAGACCATCGAGATGAAGGACAGGCAATGGATGATCACCGGCGTGTACAAAGACCTTCCCGTGAACACTCACTTCGGATGTCATCTCGTGTTCCCCATCTCCGCTGCTAAGACCTGGTATGCCGATTGGATACTGCACAATGCATCTGGTACAAGTCTTTACACTTACATCCGTGCAAAAGACAATCTCGATCAAGATGCTTTTGCCGCATCGGTAAGCAAACAGGTTGGAAAGAACTGGGGTTTCGGAGAAGGGTCCGCCCCGAAATACAAACTACAACCTCTCTTATCGATCCACCTGGAATCGAATATCAACCAGGAGCTCGATGTGAATGGTAGCCTCACCACCGTGTACATCTTTTCGATCACGGCAGTGGTAATTTTTATTCTTGCTTTCATCAATTATATCAATCTCACCACGGCAGCTTCATTCACGCGAAGTAAAGAAGTGGGGATGAAAAAAGTACTGGGCTCCACAACAAGAATGCAGGTATCGCAATTCCAAACTGAATCCTTCCTTGTGGCAACATTCGCGATGATCGTTGCAATGATACTGGCCAGGCTGTCGATGCCGGTCTTCAATGAATTGAGTGGAAAGAACTTAAACTTCAATCCTTTTATGGACCTGGCGATCGGTGGTGGTTTGCTTGGAATTTTGTTGGTCGTAGGTTTCGTGGCTGGGGCCTCTCCTGCCCTTGTGCTGTTGCGAACCTCGACCATCGGGATGCTTACCGATAAGCTGGAGCTGAAAAGTCGAAAATCGTATGTTCGAAGTGGGCTGATCGTTTTCCAATTTTCTATGTCGATCACGCTCATTGTCTGTACTTTGATCGTCATGGACCAGATATCGTTCATGAGGAATAGCGACCTCGGTATCGACCCTGAGTCGGTAGTGATCATTCCAATACCGACGTTGGACATCTCGAAGAAAGTCGAGCTGATGAAAACCGAAATGGAGCGCAACCCGTCGGTGATCGGCGTGGCAGCATCTTCTAACAACGTGACCCAGCGTGTTGGTGGATGGCGCGGCTATAAGCCGGATCCGAGCGCGAAGGATGGTATCAGTTGCCCAAGCATGTCTGTTTCATTCGACTTCTTCGAAACGATGAAGGCGACAATGGTCGACGGTCGTTCGTTCAAAAAAGAATTCCCTTCGGATGTGGCGACAGGCTACATCTTAAATGAATCGGCGGTTCGGCTGTTCAACATGGAGGATCCTGTCAACAAAGATCTGCTTGGATACAAATTCAATGGCAATCAATGGTCTGAGTGTCACGGAAAGATCATCGGTATCGTAAAAGATTTCCATTTCGCTTCGTTACATGATAAAGTACAGCCCGTTGTATTCTATCTCGCGTCGGAACTAACGGAGCCACTGGGAAGTATGGAAGTCCGCGTTAAAAGCGAAGATCTCCCTAAGACCATCGGATCGTTGAAAGAGGTCTGGGACAATGTTGCCGGCGGTCGTGATTTTGAATTTGAATTCATGGACGAAGCCGTGGCGCGACATTACAAGGCAGAAGATCGTTTCCTGAAGATCTTCACGACTTTTTCCATGCTTTCGATCATGCTTGGCGGTCTTGGATTGTTCGGGCTTACCGCATTCATGGCAAAAAGACGAACGAGGGAGATCGGCATCCGTCGCGTGATGGGCGCTTCGGTTCCGACGCTCATCCGGATAATGTCGGGCGACTTCCTGAAACTGGTACTGATCGCCAACATTATTGGCTGGCCGATAGCCTGGTATTTTATGAACCGATGGCTCGGGAACTTTGCCTATAAGGCGCCGATCTCACCTGTGGTGTTTGTCGCTACTGGTATTGTCGTGTTGCTTATCGCCTTCCTTTGCGTGCTCTATCACTCGCTCAAAGTTTCAAGGGTTAACCCTGTGAATTCGTTGAGGAGTGAATAAAATAGTAAGGTTTTCTTCGGGCACGGTCATCAGGTAAGCCTTACAGAGGTTTGACCCTAGCACGATTTTTGAAAGTCATGGCATGACTTGAGTGATGCCATCACTTATTTAGACACCCCATGCAACCGCATTTGTTGCACAATTACTACCCCTGAAAATTTCTTATTAGGATTACTCTTGCCAAATTCGTTATATGAAATACCTCATCGCCCTTATCGTATTCTCCGGAATCGCCATCGCTCAAGCGCAAGATCGCAAGCCAGTTTCGGAACCCCTCATCTCTACCATTTATACGGCCGATCCATCGGCGCACGTATTCAATGGAAAAATCTACATCTATCCCTCGCACGACATAGAATCGAATACACCGCAGGACGATGAAGGCGGCCACTTCGATATGAAAGACTATCACGTTCTTTCAATGGACGCGATCGGTGGAAAAGTTACCGACCATGGCGTTGCCCTCGACATTAAAGATGTACCCTGGGCAGGCAGACAAATGTGGGCACCCGATGCAGCATTCAAGAATGGAACATATTATCTCTATTTCCCCGCAAAGGATAAAAGTGATGTCTTCAGGATCGGTGTCGCAACCAGCAAAAGCCCAACAGGCCCTTTCAAAGCAGAACCCAATTTCATTGAAGGAGCTTACAGCATCGATCCATCTGTCTTTACCGATACCGATGGAAAGTCCTACATGTATTTCGGTGGTATCTGGGGCGGACAACTTCAGCGTTGGGCAACCGGCTCGTTCGATGCTAATGGATCAAAAACCGATCTGAAGCAAGACGACAAACCTGCGATCGGCCCACGCATGGCAGTTATGTCGAAGGATATGTTACACTTCGACGGTGGCGTGAAAGAACTTCAGATCCTGGATCAAAACGGTCAACCCCTATTGGGTAAAGATCACGACCGTCGCTTTTTCGAAGCGCCGTGGATGCATAAGTATAACGGCAAGTATTACTTATCGTATTCAACCGGCGACACACACTTCATTTGTTATGCAACATCGACCAGCCCCGCGGGTCCATTTACATACCAGGGTGTTGTGTTGAAACCAGTTGTCGGTTGGACCAACCACCATTCGATTATTGAATTCAAGGGTAAGTGGTATCTGTTCTATCACGACAGCGTGCTATCGGGAGGAAAGACCCACCTGCGATCGGTGAAAGTAATGGAGTTGAAATATAATCCGGATGGAAGTATCGTCACGATGGATGGGTATAAGTAGACGAGGTGACGAGGGGACGAGGTGACGAGGTGACGAGATGACGAGGGACGATCAGTCGCGAACAACTCTGAAGCCGATATTGGAAGTCCCCGTATCGACACTTGATCCCTGGCGGGCGGTCGAGTAATAGTTCGAGCAATAATTCTCCGCACAAAGGAACGATCCTCCTTTTGTAACACGCATTTCTCCTTGTGACGCGAAGTAGTCGCCCTTGTAAACATCGGTGGTCCACTCCCACACATTACCGATCATATCGTAAAGGCCATACTCGTTAGGAGGATAACTTTTAACGGGCGACGTTCCATCGAAACCGTCTTCCTTCAGATCATGAACCGGAAAAACCCCCTGGTAAGTATTCGTGATCAGTTTACCTTCCGGTGTCGATCGCGTCGCATCTCCCGACGCCAGTTCCCATTCAGCTTCTGTAGGTAAACGACTTCTATCCCAATCGCAATACGCAAGCGCATCTTCGTATGCAATATGGATCACCGGATGATCCCATCGGTTGGTGAGATCACTGCCGGGACCCTCGGGATGTCGCCAGTCGGCCCCATCGACGTATCTCCACCACCTGGAATAATCATTGAGTGTAACAGCAATCGTTGGACGAACGAATACCAACGAGCCAGCAACCAGTAAGCTATCGGGGATCGCTGGTGTTCCCTCGGGAAGGTCCTCTTTGAGATCATTCCAGGATGGTTTACGTTCTGCAACAGTTTTATACCCGGTTGCATCAACAAACTTTTTGAATTGTTGATTCGTGATCTCAGTTTGTGAAATATGAAATCCGCCCGACGGGATCCAAATCATTCCTTCATGATGTTCAGCAGTTGTCGAACAACCTGCCAATAAGAAAAGGATTATTGCCCAGCGTAGATGATCGAGATTATTCCACCGAGGAATAAGATGAACATAACGGCCAGCAATCCCGAAACCTGCCTGCCGGCAGGCATGGCTCCCTTTTGTGTGTTCTTGAATTCTTTCCATACGAATACCCCCCACAGTGCTGCTACCAGAGTGGCACCCTGGCCCAGTCCATAAGATACAGCGGCTCCGGCTTTTCCGGCAGCGATGAGGTTGAAAGAATTTCCAACACCCCAAATCAGTCCACCGAGTATGCCCACCATGTGTGTTGAGAAGCTTCCGGCGAAGTATGCCGAGTAGCTCGTGGGCTCGCCGCTGATCGGTCGCTTGAATAAGATCGTGTTGAAGAGAAAATTGCTGACGAAGATGCCGATCGAAAAAATTACGACGGCTGTATACGGAGTCATCAATCCGGGAGCCGGGTCTTTGAAGTTGTCGAGGTCCATCGCCGAAGCAATGAAGCGATAGAAGAATGACATTAGTACGCCGGCGATGATGGATACGATGAGACCCTTGCTCGAAACTTTCTGTTCTCCCGAAGCGGCGCGCTTGTATGCAATGGAGTTGATGATGATGGCGGCGGTGATCATAGCAACACCGGCAAACAACAGGGCGGGGTCTCCCTTTTGTGATCCGGAATAGTTGACGATAACGCCAAGTACTAACGCGATGCCGATACCGACAGGAAACGCGACCGACATGCCAGCGATGGCTATCGCAGTAGAAAGCAAGATATTTGCGGCATTAAATACTACTCCGCCTATAAATGCACTGGTGATGTTGCTGCTATCGGCTTGTGAAAGATCTTCGAGGAAGGCACGACCCGCCGTGCCATTGCTGCCCAATGTGAATGCAAATATCAAAGACAGTAAAAGTATTCCGATCACATAGTCCCAATAGAACAATTCGTAGCGCCACGTTTTTCCTGCGAGCTTCTGGGTATTGCCCCACGAGCCCCAGCAGAACATGGTGATGATACAGAACACAACAGCTAGCGAATAGTCTTCGACGATGAACATAACAATGAGGGGTTAGTGGCCGAGGAATTTTATGACTTCATCTTTAGTGGGTATTGAGGGTTGCGCACCCATCTTCGTCACGCAGATTGCCGATGCGGCACTGGCAAACTTCACAGATTCGAGCATATCTTTTCCGGATGAGAGGCTGGCGACGAGTGCGCCACAGAAAGTATCGCCTGCAGCGGTAGTATCTACTGCTTCGACTTCGAAAGCGGGAATACGTTTTGTGAACTGCGGTGTTCTTACGATCGATCCTTTTTTTCCAAGTGTCAATATTACGGTGCGTGCACCCATCGATATCAGTTGGTCGATGATCCCTTCTTCGCCGAGCGCGGCAATGGTTTGACCGGAGACCCGTTCAATTTCGGATTCATTAACGACGAGTATGTCGACCAGCTTCAGGAGGTCGACGCCGATCTCGCGTGCGGGCGCGACATTCAACAAAACAGGCGTGCGGTGCCTGTTGGCTAACTCGATTGTTTTTTGAACTGTTTGAAAAGGGATCTCCATTTGGAGAACGACCATCGAAGCTTGCGAGATCTCGTCGTCGAGTTCCTCGATGTGAATGGGAAGCAGCTCGTGATTGGCGCCGGGTGTAACAACGATGCAATTCTCGCCTTCGTCATTGACGAGAATGACAGCGGTGCCGGTTGGAGCATAGCCGACGACGAGTGCATTTGAGACGTCGAGACCTTCGGTCTTGAAGTATGCGAGCGTATTGCGGCCGTTGGGGTCGTTGCCCAGGCATGTAACGAATTTTACGTTGCCGCCGAGGCGTTGTGCGGCCACGGCCTGGTTGGCGCCTTTGCCACCCATGGCTTGCATGAAGGATTTTCCGCTGATGGTTTCGCCTGCGTTTGGAAATCGCGCGACGCTGGTGATGAGGTCGGTGTTAGAGCTTCCGATGACGAGGATTTTCTTCATCGGAGATAAAGATACACTTATAAAGGAAACTCAGTCCCAGGTTTGTTTGCTTCATCACCATTCCTGGCAAGCTTTTCGGCCTCCAGTTTTGCTATTTTTCGCTCGTTGATCTCTCTTACCAATTCACCCGGGCCGTAGATTTTTGTTTTACCAGTAAATGTATTTTCGCTGATCCATTTCTGGAACTCAGCCCTTCTCTCCCGTTTGAATTCTAGCTTGAGTATACCTTTATCGAAGTCTTCAAAAAATTCCGCAAATTCCATATATGTGGGGTTTAAGCGTTAGGATCTGTTGATCTATAATGTTTACAAAATTGATCTACGATCACATCCACGGTCGGTTTTCTTATTCTAACAACAACGATATCAACGTCGTCGCCTTCTTTAATCGTAACTTCAAGGGGCTTCGACTCACGGGTAAAGCCAACATATTCGTAAAACCTTCCAGGACCAGGAACACGATCGGCTACGGAATAGCCTTCAATCATATCCTCAACCTCCCCAAAAGTTCGAATGCCTGCTTCGCGCAAGTCAAATAAATCAATCTGCCTGTAATCGTAATGAAATTGGAACATGCACCGAAGATGGTGCACGTTTATTTAAATAGAATGATTCCTATGCTTTTCTGCAGAAAGAGATCAGGTTTTCCTGATTCGCTATTCATGTCTTATCGAATCCACCGGGTTTGCATTCGCGGCGCGAAGAGATTCTATTCCGACCGTCAGGTATGTCAATAACAATATAAACAACCCTGCCCCTGCAAACACCGACCAATGAATTGACGTTCGATAGGCGAAACTCTCCAACCATAACGTCATGGCGTAAAGCGACAATGGTATCGCGACAATGCAAGCAATCAACACCAATCTTACGAAACGGTTTGTTAGCAGAACGAGGATCTGTCCAACCGATGCGCCGAGCACTTTTCGTATCCCGATCTCTTTTGTCTTCTGCTCCGCAGTGAACGATGCCAATCCGAACAAACCTAAACATGCGATCACCACAGTAAATACCGTAAAGTAGTTCGAGAGCCTCGACATCTTCCTTTCATGACGGTACAGCCTCTCAAACTCCTGGTCCATGAACCAATAATAGAACGCATAGCCGGGGTAGATCTGTTTCCACGTACGCTCTATCTCGGCAATGGTATGCATGATATCGGTGGGCGCAAGTTTCACATTCAATGTTTCAGTGCCCTTGTAATAACCCGAGAGCACAAGAGGTGATATACTCTCCCGCACCGATTTATATGGAAAGTCCTTCACCACGCCGACAATTGTGCTGAACCTCAGCTCACGTGCGTCGACATAATTAAAGTTTGGAGCTACACTTATCTCCTGGCCGACTGCCTCCTGTAGCGTGAGATGTAATGCCTTCAATGCGGATTCGTTTACTATACAATTGTTGGTGTCAGCTGGTGTAGAGAACGAAAGGTTGCGACCGGCGATCAACTCGATACCAAACATCGATAAAAAGCGCTCATCAACTTTCAATACATCTAAATTGGTCCTGTCGTCACCTTTCGACTTAACAACGAAAGGGTACGTAATGAAACCAAAATTTTCCTGGCGTGGAATGTGATCGCTGAAAGAAACATCGACAACATTTTTGTTCCGCATCAGAATATTTCGAAGCTCGGATACATCACCACCGGTCCGGATCGTGATCACCTGGTCGGTATGCGAATTAAGCTTTCCTTCCTGGATAAATGCCAGCTGACTTTGAACGACCATAGCGCATATGATCAGGATCATGGTAACACTGAACTGGAACACGACAAGGATTCGTCTGAAGCTTTCAGCACCACTACCGGCCGTTACCGTTCCTTTCAATACATCGGCAGGCTTGAATCGCGAAAGATAGAACGCGGGGTAGCTGCCTGAAAGAATTCCAAGGACCAATACAACCATCAACAGGATCACAAGGGAATCGTCCTGCACGACGGTCGACAATGTGAAAGTCTTGCCGGTGATCTGGTTAAATGATGGCAGGAATGTCGCGATAATCGCCATAGCGATCAAAAAAGCGATGGTCATCATTGCAATGGATTCGCCAAGGAACTGCCATACCAGTGATATTCTCCGGACACCGAGTGTCTTCCGTAAGCCCACTTCTTTTGCACGACGCAGCGATCGGGCCGTAGCGAGATTCATGTAGTTGATCGCGGCTACGATCAATATCAGAATACCAACCGATGCGGAAATATAAACATAGAGCCGGTCGCCGGGCGATTCGAGCTCAACGAGAAATCCGTTGGTAAAATGAATGTCGGTGAGCTTTGTGAAGACAGCCTTCCCGTTACCATGCCTATGCTCTCGCACGATCGGTTCCATTATCGCCTTTATGGCTGGGAGATCACTTTCATCGTTGATCTTGATAAATGAATACGTGAAAGCATCGCCCCAGGAATTCACGCGCTCTTCATTATCGCGCTTCCACAGTGGATTCAAAACCCGGTTGCTTGCGATGAATGCCGGATGAAAATGTGTGTTCGGAGGATAGTCTTTCATTACTGCTCCGACGATAAGAGGAAAATCCATTCCCGTTCGCGAATAAATGATCTCCTCCTCGATCGGGTCTACATTGCCAAAATACTTTTGTGCAGTGCTTTCGCTAATGATCACTTTACTCGGATCTCTCAAGATGTGCCAGGCATCGCTTCCATGGATTACTTCCAACGAAAAAATATCGGTGTAGGAAGAGTCGACCCAAAAGACCTGTGCTTCTTCAAACATCTTATCCTGCTTCGGGTATTTCACCAATCCCGGCCAGCCGAATTTGGAAAATCTCGTGTGAGCCTTGATCGCGGGACTTCCTTCGCTGAGTGCCTCCACCCAGAGACCTGGAAGGCGGGCATCGGTCTCTTCTGCGCCATCGCTCATTCTTTTATAGGAATTACTGATGCGGTATATCTTGTCGGCGTCTTTATGGATCGTATCGTATGAAAGTTCATCGTTTACATAAAGCCAGATCGCAATGAAGCTCACAAGGCTCAGAACGAGGCCGGCAACGTTGATAATTGCCGAGGTGCGACTACTCCGCATGCTTCGGAAGAAGATCTTGAAGAAATGAAGAATGGAATCAATGAAAGAAATACCAGGTGATCTGACGTCGCGGTCTTTGCGATTGCCTGATGTAATTGCGCGGATCACATCGAACCAATAGTTGATGCGGGCGCGGAAGAGCCCTTTTTGTTCGATGTTCTCATGAAACTGTTCGTCGAGGTCGCCTTCAACTTCCTCGATAAATGAAACGTGACAGAATCGGCGAAGGAGTGCTTTTGCCAATCGTGATGGGTGATGTTTCATGAGTGATGCAGTTAGCTTTTTTGCAGGATGATCTCACCGAGTTGCGACCACATATTGCTGCGGAGTGCCTGTGCTTTTTGCAGAGCTTTGATGCCAAACGATGTGAGGGTGAATAATCGTTTTCGTTTGCCTCCCCGCACGAGCGATGCTTCGCCGAATTTGGATTTCAGGTAGCCTTTTTCTTCGAGGCGATGGAGAGCGGTGTGTACGGCGCCGATGTTCACCGGGCGTCTCGTTTGTTTTTCGATCTCCTTGCGGATGGCTACGCCATAAGCTCCGTCGCGCAGTATGCCTGTTGCAAGCAATACGATCTCTTCAAATTCCCCGAGGTATGTTCCCTTCATTAACTTGGATATTGGATACTGGTAATGGGCATTGGATATTATTCATAAATGTATATAAAATATAGTATTAAAAAAATCTATATCGTATGGCATGCGTTCTTGAAAAGTCTTTCGCAGCCCCCTTTTGATCCTGGTTTGTGTCATTCACACCTGTGCCGGGTACTTCTTTGGATTCTGGTCAAGCAAGGCGCTCCGCCTGCCGATCGCAATTGCCGGACGGTAACGTTAGAAATAGGATTGCAAAACGGCGGACTCGGTTCGGGGTCTCGCATTAACGATGGGCAAGCTTGCAACCGTAGGCCCCGGCGCCGGCAGTGTTTGGGCCGCTGATGAACATTACAGGATCGACACTTGCGCTTTGGTGGCGTTCAAAAACTAAAGACAATCCAGAAACTACTCCTTCACAAACTTCCTAATCGCCTGCTTGTCCGCCGTCTTCAGTTTCAGGATATAAAAACCCGGAGCGAGGTCTTTAACCAGCAGCTCAGCCTTATCGACAAATAAATCATTAAATACCGTATTGCCACGCACGTCTAAAATGGAAACAGCTGCGCTCTTGCCTTTCCAATCAATAAACAATTTGTCTTTCGAAGGATTGGGGAAGACGTAGAGGTCGACATCTGCCTCAAACCCTGTTACAACCGGGATAACTACATCGACCTCATTCGATGTCTCACTCTTACACTCATCAACGGTGACATCGACAGAGTATGTTCCATCTTCCATTGCTTTTAACGCGGAGGATGTTGCTCCTTCAATGGGCGACCCATTCAAGTACCACTGGTTGCCTTCGGCAGCTGAGGATTGAAGTTTCCTAGTTGTCTCATCGTACGCAATGACAGGACTTTTGGGCGTGATGCATATCGTTCTTGAGCTCTCTATTTCTTCAATCCCTTCGTTGCCGTCTTGTGTTGCTGTGATAGTAACTCGACCTGGCCCGAGGATCTCAACAGTTGTACCTTCAATTGAAATTTTATCTGTCGAAGAAGTGTTAAAAATAATCGGCAACTCAGACGTAGCGGAGGCAAAAAGTTCGAATGATCCATCTGCTTCGTTTTTATCGCTTGGCTCAAAGGTAATATCCTGAGTGAACTTCAAGACTTCAGTCACAAAGAGTTCCGAACCATATAGCTCACTATCCAATAGCATGTAGATCTTGTCATTCGAAGCTATCATCGCATTCAAATACTGATCAGTAACTTTTTCAGTAAGCAGTTGTGTGCCTGCTGTTCTCCAGAGGCCGTCCGGCAAGTTGAAGTATACTATATCGTGGGATTTTATTAGCAGCGGCCGGTTCCCCGAATTCGACGATGACTTGATTAAACTCGTCCCCTTCGTTGTTCCGTCGGTAACCCACAGTTCCGTACGAACGTTCTGAAAGACAACAATGAAGTATAATTTGCCTGCGCTAACGACCATTGAGTAAATAGAAACTTGATTTCCCTCAACCTCATCAAACTTTTTTACAACTGTAGTACCGGCAGCTGTCCCATCTGTTGCCATTAGCTTGCTTCCACCCGCATCGGGCTCGAGAGTAAAAACAAGCTTGCTCTCAATGCTTGCGACAAGAGATGGCCACCCGTCTTCTCCGTCAAGATCAAACGCTTTGATTGTTCCCTCTTCAGTTCCGTCGGTTCTCCAGAACTGTGGATGGTTCGTTCCGTCATTGGCGACAAAGTATGTATAGCTACCAACGACCGCGGGACTGTGAGCAGATGACCCATTATTGCCAGCGTTAATATCCTTTAAAAGACTGGTACCATTACCAGTGCCATCTGTTATCCAAAGTTCATTCCCGGCGGAGCCATCATCGGCTGTGAAAACAAGCTTTCCATTTGCTACAAAAGTCATCGCATCTTGAGCAATACCTGGGTCGGATCCGGATCGTATTTCACGTACTTGCTGTGTCCCCGATTGCGTACCATCAGTTATCCAGAGCTCGAAATTTTCACCTTCGGCGTCAGAAGATGCAGAGAAAAGTAACTTGTCATCGAGCTTCCCCAGGCTAAGGTCGCATAAAATATCCTCGTAGATCGTCGTTGTATTGCCTTCTTCCGATATAGTTACAAGATCGTGGTTTATGTTGTGGACTATTTTGTCATCTAGCTCACCAACTTTAATATACAGGCCAGACGTCCCTTCAATTTTTTTTGTATTAGGCTCTGCACCATCCGTCATCCATAGGTCTAAACCACTCGTCTGCGTCGCCGCAAAAAAGAAATTGTCTCCCAGTGTAGAAGGTTTAAGGGTAAACCGAGTTGCTGAGTTCGCCGTGCCAATATTAGTATCGAATAAGAGATTAGTTCCCTCTCCTGTTCCATCCGTGATCCAAAACTCAGCACCATGAATGCCGTCATCAGCGATGAAGATAATTTTGTTGCCTAGAGGCCATAAACTTCGTGGTTGCGATGTTGGAATTCCCGGAAAAATATCCCTAATAACCTCCGTGCCCTCAGCCGTTCCATCGCTAAGTGCCAGTTCTGCCCCGGTGCCGCCATGGTCTAATGCTACGAAGAACTTATCAGCGAACAAAAAGTATGCATTGAAGGAACTTGTACTGTAACCGCCCAAATTCATTACTAAGACCGTACCTGGTTCCGTGCCGTCACTTTTCCACAAGGCATAATTCAGAGGATTGAATGATTGTTGAACGAAATAATACTCGTTCTTATAATTGATTGAGTATTGACATGGAAGACCAGGATCTGTGACTTGTTCAGTGCCTGCTTCAGTTCCATCGCTAACATAAAGTGCGGTTCCCATCCAAAAGAAGAAACTTGAATCTATTATCTGAACCGACTGCTCGCGTGGCTTGCCTATCGATGTAACTAGCAACGTCGTTCCTTCTTGTGTTCCATCTGATGTCCAGAATTCATATGTTTCGCTTCCTGTCGACTTAAAGCCGAAATAAAGTTGATCTCCAGCAGCTTTCCACGCAGGCATGAATCCCCAACTCTCTTCCCCGGACAGGAGTTCAAACGTGCCCTCTTCAGTTTCATCAGTACGCCATAAATGAGTTGACCCATCGTACCTCTCAAACTGAAAGTATGTCAAGTCACCATTGGAATCATATTCTGTGTAGAAGTTGTCGATATCGGCAGGGAGATTGGCGGCAATCTTTAGTGTCCCTCCCGAAGTTCCGTCGGTTTTCCACAACTCGCTTTTTTCATTTTGACGAAGAATGAACAGTAAGACATCCCCAGATCTAATCGCAAAAAAATCTCCATCTACTTCTTTTAGAACTGTCGACGTTAAAGTGACGGCCGAGTACTTTGTAAGATTCTTAGTACCCGCGCTGACAAAAATAAAATTGTTGCCTATCGAACCGAGTTTACTTGCATCTCCATCGGCTGGCGCACCTCCATTGATTAAATGGGTGCCATTCGTTGTGCCATCTGTGACCCACCATCCTTCCGGCATCGCGAAAGCCATGTAGTCACCAGTGCTTGGATAAGGAGTTACCTGGTTGAAATTAGGATAGAAATTTGGCTGTGTGTTAATGTCCTTGACTAACCGAGGCTGTGCGAATACATCGATGGATAAGGTAAAAAAGAGGATAAAGGGTAAGGATTTCATACCCCAATTTAACTACTCCTTCACAAAGTTCGTGATCAGGCCCGTGACCCTGCAACCCAATACCTCAAAACACCACCGTCAGTTCCAAAAACCGGGTCGTGATCAGGTATTTTCACCTTCTTAATGTTCTCGTCAACATTCGGGCGCTCGCCCTCTTGTCCATAGAACATATCGTATTCTTTTCCTTTGGGATAGGCACCCACACAAACAACGGCGTTCTCGTCTCCAAGATTCTTGTGAGCTGTTCCGGCAGGCAGAATGAGCACGTCGCCCTTCTGGATCTTGAGATGAATACCATTCTCGCCACCGAGCTCAATGGTGGTCTCTCCTCGTACAACACCGATCACTTCATGTGTGTTGCTGTGATAATGCTGAAACGTGTAGATGCCCGACTGCCATGAGTTCTTCCAATCATTGTGGGCAAAAATATCTTTGACTTCACCGGCGGGAAACAAACCGGGCAGTAACAATACACCCGGATAGTAAAGTACAGGTAATGTGTTGTTGGGAAAAATGCCGTTGTCCTTCAAATAAAATTTCTGAATCAACTTCTCCTGGTCTGCCGAATAATGAACCACTGCCTTGCCCACGTTCTGTTATGCATTTAGTTTCTTTGAAAATTTTTCGAGATCAATTCCTTTCCCAAGTACCGGTTTAAAGATGTCGCCCATCTCACGAATACGTGGAAGTGCGTTGTTTATGTTGAAGTCCGTCATCTTCAGACCTTTCTTTACCTCGTCCCAGTGTAAGGGCATCGACACCGGGGCTCCCGGTTTCGGTCGTAGCGAATACGGTGCCGCTAGTGTTGCCTGAGGCCTGTTCTGAAGATAATCGAGATACATTTTTCCCTTGCGATTGGCCACCATTCGCTCCAACGATGTGAACGACGGAAGCTCTTCATGCACTGCCGTGACGATAGTCTTCGCAAATTGCTGCGACTCTTTGTAAGTGTACTTCGCACCAAGCGGAACGTAAATGTGCAGGCCGGTCGAACCACTGGTCTTACAATAGTTTGGAATGCCGATGCTTTCGAGGATATCGTGTGTGACCCGCGCTGCCTCTATTACTTCATCGAATGTATTCTTCGCTGGATCGAGATCGATCAGGCACCAATCGGGATTATCAGGACTTACCGTCCGGCTGCTCCACGGATTCATCTCGATACAACCCATCGAAGCGATCAACATCACATCGGCTTCGCTTCTAGGCACCATGAAATGCCTGTCGACGTCCGGTTCATCCGAGCGATGATATAGATATTGATCTACCCAATCAGGTACCTTGCCCGTTACATCTTTCTGATAAAATCCAGGACCCTTAATTCCATTCGGAAATCGATTCAACGACTGCGGACGATCTTCCAGGTAAGCGAGAATATACGGAGCAACCTGGTAATAATAATTAAGCATGTCGCGCTTCGTGATAGGTTTCGTTTGACCGATCGACTTCAGCGCAGGCCAATAAACTTTGTCGAGGTTTGTGAATTTGATCTCGTGACCTTCTATCTCACGAACCTGTTGCTTATCGGTTGGATTCAACAAGGTAGCCCGCTCCCGCTTCGTATGTTCCTTCACGATCGGTTTCTTGTCCTTCGTTTCCTCGATCACGTTCTCAGTGTGCTTCGGAGTTTCAAGTTTCACTTCTTTCGGCGCCTTATCAGACCGCATTCCTTCGAACGACGGATGACGCATCACTCCATCGGAAGTCATTTCAGTAAAACTGACTTCGCAAATGAGCTTCGGCTTCAGCCACGTTACATTCGCCTTCGAAGGACGTGGATTGAACCTCGACGGTTTATTATAATCGGGTATCACGGAGAACGGCGCCTTGCTTGTTTCATAAGGCGCAAACTGCCGCAACATCTCCCGCTGCTGCTTATCATTAAAACCGGTGCCGATCTTTCCCGTGTACACAAACTTTCCATCTTCGAAAACACCAACCAGCAATGCACTGAATGGCTTGGGGGATCCGACATTACGGGTATATCCACCAATCACAACTTCCTGTCGTTGATTTACTTTTATCTTCAACCAATCACTTGTGCGCGCACCATCCTGGTATGGACTATCGGTCCGCTTGGCGATAATTCCTTCGAGGCCCATCCGGCGTGCGCTCTCATAGAATTCCGTTCCCTTAACTTCAAAGGTTTCGCTGAGGCGAATGATGTTGTCGTCGCGGATGATGGACTTCAATAATTTCTTTCGTTCATGAAGAGGTTCTTTGCGAAGATCTTTCCCATCAAGCCACAGAACATCGAATATATAATACACAAGATCACCATCTGCTTCGCTCCTCCAATTCTGAAGCGAACCGAAATCGGAACGACCGTTCGATTTCAATACCACTATTTCACCATCGACGATTGCATTCACATTCCATTGTTGCAATGCATGGAGGACGGGATAAAATTTGTCGTTGAACGATTTATCGTTGCGAGACCTGAGCTCCACATGACCATCTTTTATAAACGCCAGCGCCCTGTATCCATCCCACTTTACCTCGTAAGTCCACCCAGGTTGATCGAAGGGTTTATCGACCAACGTTGTGAGCATTGGGGTCAATGACTTTGGAAATGGTGCTGCCGAAGACTTCCTGGTCCGTTTGGCCACCGGTTTTCGCGAAGCGATCTTTTTTACGGATTTCTTTTTTATAGCCTTCTTCGATGTTATCTCGTCCAATGTGCGGCCGGTTGTTGCCGATGTGTCCTCTGTCAAAATATCTTCTGTCGACGCATATTCATCGTCGAGCTTCATCAACAACCAGCTCTTCTCACCACGATACGATGCCTTCACCAAAGCAAACTCGCCTTTCAGCTTCGTGCCGTAGAGCTTGAACCGGATCTTACCCTGGTGCCATTGACGACGAAGATCGGCATCTTCTTCTTTCTTTCCTTGCTTTCCTCCAGATGGCGTAGCCGAATGATATGTTCCCTCGTCCCACACCATCACCGTTCCAGCACCATAGTTGCCTTCCGGAATTACTCCTTCGAAAGTGCGATAGTCGTATGGATGGTCTTCGACCTCCATTGCCAATCGTTTCACCTTAGGGTCCATGGATGGACCTTTGGGCACCGCCCAGCTTTTCAGCACGCCGCCCATCTCGAGACGGAAGTCATAGTGAAGATGAGATGCTGCGTGTTTTTGTACAACAAAACGCAGGATGCTTCGATCCGATTTGCCGCCAGCTGGCTCGGGAGTATTCTTTAATGTCCGTTTCTTTCTGTACTTGACAAGGCTCACAGGAATCGAGCTGCTATAATTATGCCAGTAAGACGTTCAACGTTCAGCCTTCAATGTTCCGGGTTTAAACGCTGAACGCCGTACCTGAACACTGAATGCAGTGGGGGTTAAGTCTACACTAACCGAATAGAAAGTAGGCGACCACAAGGGTAACTATGATATTGAATCCCTGCGCAGTGAGGAATGCGTACAACGGTTTCCTGCCCTGGGCGTTGAAAAGATCCGCAAAGTGCGTCTCAAGTCCGATGCTCGTAAAGGCCAATACGAACCAAAGGGTCTGAATGCTCTTCAAACTGTCCTTTACCATCGCTACTTTTTCCGGACTAAGCGCGAACGAGAAGACCAGCGACACCGCAACGAATCCCAATACGAACTTCGGAAAACGATCCCAGATCAGACCGAGGGTCGGTTTCTCGACGGTTTTCTCTGCAGCATTATTATTATAAGTCCAATAAACACTGATCGCGAAAGCGGCCAGGCCTAATAATACGTTTTGCGAGAACTTGACGATCGTACTGATGTTGAGAGCCACGTCGCCAACGAGCGTCCCCGAGGCAACAACCGCCCCAGTGGTGTCGATAGTACCGCCGAGCCACGCACCGGTGACTTCCTGCGACAGTCCGAGATAACGAGCCACAACGGGCATAAGGATCATCATCGGTATCGCGGTTATCAACACCATCGAGATCACATAAGAAAGTTTTTTGGAGTCACCTTTGATCGCACCCGCGGTTGCGATAGCTGCCGACACACCACAGATGGATACAGCACTGGAGATCATCATCGACAGTTCCTGGTCCAACTTCAATCTCTTGCAGATCCAAAAAGCAAAATACCAGACCGACAATACCACAACCAAAGCCTGTATCAATCCCAGCCCGCCTGCTTTCAAAATGTCTCCGAAGATCACCCCGGCTCCGAGCAACACGAGACCGATCTTCACAAACATTTCGGCCGATAATGTAGAACGAAACCACTCCGGCAATTTCACTGTATTGCCAATTATAAGCCCGATCGAAAGACTGAAGATCACAGCTTCGAGACCTAATCCTTTAATGAATGAATTGCCGGTTAATATCATCGCCACGATCGCGATCAGGAAGATGATCGGGAACACACTTAAGAACGGCTTGATCGGTTTACCGGTAAGAACAATGGCTAATGAGCCGACCACGTAAACAAAAACAAATTGGGTGATGATGACACCAATATTCTTCCCCGAAAATACCTTGGCACCGAGATCTTCGCCGCTCGACCAACCGAACGATGGAACAGGCACAACATATAAATAGAGAATGACAGCGATGATCAGAAAGCCGAGCCACACCACAGCCCAGTCTTCATGAAGGGTGGATTTTGATGCCATGACGGTAAATCTAATGATTTAATCGACTGGCAGCGAGAAGTAAAATGTGGCGCCCTCGTTCAACTTTGCCTCGGCCCAGATCGCACCCTTATGGCGATCGACGATCCGCTTCACCAAAGCGAGCCCGACGCCGGTACCTTCAAACTCGTTGTTCTTATGCAGACGTTGGAACACACCGAACAATTTATCCATATATGCCATGTCGAAGCCGGCACCGTTGTCTTTCACGTAGAACACTGCTTTATCTTTTTGATCGGTTCTTCCGATCTCGATAACGGCGGTCTCTTTATTTCGCGAATATTTGATCGCGTTACCGATGAGATTGATCCACACCTGCCGCATCATATTCGGATCGATCGTCGCGGAACCGAGCGGTTGTATCGTCAGGTCGATCTTACGATTGGTCTCCCGTTCGAGGAGCTCACTCGATATCGCCTGCACCTGTTCGGTCACATCTACGTTGCTGCGATTGATCTCCTGCCGGCCGAGGCGCGAGAACTCTAACAGGTCATCGATAAGCTGACCCATCTTCTTTGCGTTGTTTATGATCACCGACAGCACCCGGTTTCCTTCGTCGTCGAGCTTCGGTGCATAGTCTTCGATGAGGATCTGTGAATAGCCATTGATCGATCGCAGTGGTGCGCGAAGGTCGTGCGATACCGAGTAACTGAATGCCTCCAGATCCGAGTTGATCTTCTTTGTTTCGAGTTCCGCATCGCGGAGCCGCTGTTCGGCTATCGTTCTCGAGCGGGTGTTGGAATTGATCAGCCAAACGAGACCAAGCAACACTAATAGCGTTACGAAGAGGAGACCCAGGAAGGCCCACACGAATCGGAAAAAACCGGTCTGGACATTGAGCGACCGACTGAGTATTAATGACTGTTCTTCTTCGCGGATCCGGTTGAGAAGGTTCTGTATGGTCGACATTGTCCCGGCGTCGTCGACGGACTTTGCTGTTTCGAGTGCTTTATCGAAGCTGATCGCCCGGGCCGCAATGATACTTCGTGTCGATTCGATCTCGGTTTTCATCAATGGACGAAGCTCCCTGAGGTTTGCCTGTTGTATTTCGTTGTCGCGGGTGGCTGTCTCAAGGTCGTCGACTAGATTATTAAGATAATTGATGTTGCCGTCTACCGATTTTGTAAAACTCTCATCCCCCGTTAAGGAGTAGCCGCGTTGTGCGTTCTCGATTTGCACGAGCGTGGACCTGACCTCTTCTACATTTTGAAGAACGCGACGCGCATGATTAGCCCATTGTGTCGCTGCAGAAAGGCTGAGGAAATAACGGTACGACACGACCCCCAAACCGAGGATGATCACGATGGAAACGATGAGTCCCCACAGAATTTTGCGGTTGATATATAGTTTCATTGCCAACTAAGCGGATAAGTTATTAATTATTATCCGAGGAAACCGGTGGCGATGTAAGATCAATGTACTGATTCAAATGAATATTAAATATTTATCGACGATGCGTTTGATTACTTTTCTAATTGATACTCCCCTCAATCCCCTTTGACGTAAAATGTTCTGGGAATTATTTCGATTCGAGCTTTACTACAGACGCCGGCGTGCGACGACTTACATCTATTTCCTTGTCATATTCATCACGAGCTTCTACACGCTGATCAATCCAGCGCTGACAGTAAGTGGCACGTCCGATTCCACAGGAGCAAATGCAAGTTACACCATTGCGGTACTCATGGTCGTTCTTTCGTTCCTGTTTACCCTTATTACGTCGTCGCTTGTTGGTGTTGCGGTTATCCGTGACGTGGAGCATGAAATGGCCCCGATCATCTTCACAACGCCGATACGTAAAGGCAGTTATTTATTCGGACGATTTGCGGGATCATTGGTAATTCTGATCCTGCTCAATACGGGGATCATCTTTGGTGCACTCACGGCGTTCCTTGTCGGCAAGTATCTGCCATGGGAGATAGCCTGGAAAACAAAGGAAGTCCTGCCTTTTAACATTTGGGCTTATATACAGCCGTTCTTCCTGTTCACGGTATCGAATGTGATCATTACCGGTTCACTGTTTTTTGCAGCGGGGGCGTTAGTTCGAAAACCGGTTGTCATCTTTTCGCAGGGTATTGCTTTGTTGATGTTGTACCAGATCGCGAATATCTTCTACCTCCGCGACCTCGATTCACAGCGCATAGCAGCCATTTTCGATCCGTTTGCCGTGCAGACGTTCGTCTACATGACACGGTACTGGACTCCCGCCGAACAAAATACGCTGCTCGTTCCTTTCGAAGATGCGATGCTGCTCAATCGTGTGATCTGGATGTCCATCGCGATTGTTGTTTTGATCGTTACGTACTGGCAATTCTCATTCACATCGGGACGCGGGTTTGCCTTGAAAAGGAAAAAGCTGGTGCAAACAACCGAGACCCCGCCGGTGCTCGGTCCTATCCCACAAGTCACTAAAGAACACAATGTTGCATCGCAGCTGAGGCAACTGTTCTCGTCAACCTGGTTCCACTTCCGGGGAATCTGGACGGAGATACCATTCATAGCCATTGCGGGAACAGGGTTGCTGGTGTTGCTTGTGAATTCATCGCGGATGAATGCGGTATATGGAACCAGCTCTTATCCAACCACCACCGGAGTTCTCACAATGCTCGGTTCCTTCTCGTTGTTCTTCGTTATTCTCATGATCTTTTATTCCGGCGAGATCGTCTGGAAAGAGCGACAGCACAAAATACATTCTATTATCGACTGCACGCCGGCGCCCACCCATTTTGTGGTACTTGCCAAGTTTTTCTGTATGTGCCTGGTCTATCTCGTTTTCCTCATCGGATTCTTTCTCTATGGCATCTTGCTTCAGTCGTTGCAGGGGTATTACCAGTTCGAACTCGCAGCATACTTCGGTACGCTGTCGGAAACGTTCATCAATCTCTGCTTGGTCACTATTGTAGCAATACTGATCCAGGCTCTATCCAGAAACAAGTTCCTAGGCTTCGTAGTCACGGTGATGTTTGTAATACTGGTTGCAGCTCTGCCCTTGTTTGGCGTCGAACACGAGATGTTTGCCTACGGCAGCGGCTCGCTTGGAGTATTCTCGCAGATGAACGGCTTTGGTCATTTCATAGTCCCGTTTATTTGGCTGAAAACTTACTGGTTTGCATTGGCTGTCGTGCTGTTCGTCGTTGCAGTTGTCCTGTACAGGCGCAGCGAACGATTGTCGTTACCTTTAAAGGTCACAGGGGTTGCAGCGTTAATTGCCTTCGTCGGATGCGGTTCATACATCTATTACAACACCTCCGTGATCAATCGCTTCGAGAACACCAGGGCGGTAAAAGCAATACAGACCCGCTACGAAGAATTCAAGAAAACGGAATCGGCCTATCAACCAGCGATCGTCGAAGTGAACCTTAACATCGACCTCCATCCGGACAACCGCAGTTTCGAAACAAAAGGATATTACTATCTGAAGAACAACGACTCGCTTGCTGTTAGCGAGATCCACGTTCACCGAATGATCTCACAGCACCTAACCCTCCACGATATCTCCTTCGGAAGAACGGCTGCCATTGTCGAAGATCACCCGGATCTTGGATTCACCTCATTTCAAATAACACCTCCACTTTCGCCTGGCGACAGTCTTCGAATGGACTTCTCGATGGAATTCCTCCACAGAGGCTTTGAATCAAAATCAAAGAATACAGACCTCGTGTACAACGGAATGTTCTTTCAAAACAGTTACCTGCCAACCATCGGTGCCAACAAACCAGTCGATCGTACCCGTTTCAAAGCGATCATCAGCACCGACAACGATCAAACAGCTCTCTCTTCGGGGCGGTTAACAAAAGACTGGTCAGAAGGCAACAGGCACTACTACGAATACCAGTCCTCCGGGACCATACCAGATCACTACGCAATCCTATCGGGGCGCTATGAGATCGCGAAAGACAAATGGAACAGTACCGACCTGGAGATCTATTACCACAAAGCACACAAGTTCAACATCGATCGCATGATGCAAGGCTTGAAAGATGGGCTCGATTACTACACAAGGAATTTCGGGGGTGCGGCCGACTCGCCAGTCAGGATCGTAGAATTCCCGAGATACACTTTGCCTGCTCAATCGTTTCCCGGGATCATCGCGTTCTCCGAAGGCGTCGGCTTCATTCTCAAGATCTCGGACCCATCAAAAGACCTCGACGTTCCATATTACACAACGGCTCACGAGCTCGCTCATCAATGGTGGGGTCAGCAAGTCCTGGTTGCCGACGCTCCGGGAAAGGCAATGCTTTCAGAAGGCCTCGCACAATACTCCGCATTGATGGTCACGAACCACAACTTCCCACCGGAGATGTTGCAATTGTTCCTTAGATATGAACTGGATTCTTATCTGAAAGGAAGGACAAGCGAAAAGAACAAAGAAGTTCCCCTGGCTTCGGTGAACGATCAGCAATATATCTCGTACAACAAATCCGCGCTGGCGTTTTTTGCGTTACAAGACTACATTGGTGAAGACAGTATGAATATTGCCTTACAGAGGTTTCATCAAAAATGGGCATTCAAACAACCGCCCTACGCCACGTCGAAAGACCTGATCAAAGAGATGCATAAAGTTACACCCGACACGCTCGATTATTTGATCGGTGACCTGTTCGAACGAATTACACTATATGAGAACAAAGCTAACGAAGCGGCCTACAACCAGGTAACACCGGGTCGCTATGAAGTGACTATGAACGTCTCGACCCAAAAGTTCCAGGTGAACGAAAGCGGTATCGAAGTACCCGTTGCATTGAATGACTGGATCGATATCGGGGTGTACGGAGAAGATGAACATGGCAAATCAAAGCTGATCTACCTGAAGAAACATAAGTTCAACAAGGAAAAAAATACAATAACAGTAGCGGTGCGTGAAAGGCCGATAAAGGTCGGAATAGATCCTTTGAATAAACTGATCGATCATCATTCAACTGACAATGTGATCTCTGTTGGTACTGTTGTCGAGCTGGCGAATTCACCATTAACCAACTAAATACATGTCACGCAAAGGATACGCTAAGGGAGCAAAGGATACGCAAAGGCAGAGAAAACACATTGCGTATCCATTGCGACCTCTGCGTGTCCATGGCGAAACAAAACAAATCACTTAGATGGAACTTGTCATAAATGGCTTAACGAAAACATACGACAATGGCGTACAGGCGCTGAAAGGGATCACACTCACGATCCAGCAGGGCATGTTCGGTTTGCTCGGTCCCAACGGTGCTGGTAAATCGACCCTCATGCGAACCCTTGCAACTCTACAAGAGGCCGATGCAGGTTCCGTTCATCTCGACGATATCGATGTTCTGAGAGAAAAAGAAAAAGTTCGTGAAGTCCTCGGCTATCTTCCACAAGAGTTCGGTGTGTACCCTAAAGTAGAAGCACAAAGGTTGCTCGATCACATCGCTGTGTTGAAGGGTGTTACAGACAAAACCGACCGGAAGAATATTGTCGAGAGTCTTTTACAAAAGACAAACCTCTGGGAGTCGCGCAATAAAAGCCTGGGAACATTTTCAGGTGGTATGAAACAACGCTTCGGCATTGCACAGGCGTTGATCGGTGAACCAAAGCTCGTGATCGTCGATGAACCGACTGCCGGTCTTGATCCCGCCGAAAGGAATCGGTTCCTCAACCTGCTTTCGGAGCTTGGAGAACATACCATCGTGATCTTGTCGACACACATCGTTGAAGACGTGAAGGAACTTTGCACGTCCATGGCGATCATCAATCGTGGGGAGTTGTTGTTCCAGGGAAATCCCTCTACCTCCGTTGACGAAGTTTCGGGGAAAATCTGGAAGAAAAAGATCAGGAAGAATCAACTCGAAGAATATCGAAAGAACTTCCGTGTGCTATCGGAGAAACTGCTCGCCGGGTCGCCGGAGATAAGGGTATTCAGCATCACACGACCCGATGGTTTCGAGCGCGCCGATGCCGACCTGGAAGACGTGTACTTCTCGCAACTAACCTAGACCAGGATCTATTCGATCGCCCCTGGATTGTGGTTCGGAAGAGTTAAAACGACGGTTGTTCCGCGCTTCTCAACAGAATTGATCTGGACTTTTCCGCCGAGCTTCTTCACGGTCTCTTTCGTGATATACAATCCCAAACCAGCGCCTGTGCTCCTTTCGCTTGCGCGATAGAACATATTGAATACGTGTGGCAAGCAACTCTCGCTGATACCTATACCGTTGTCAGTGATAGTGATCGTAACCGTATCGTATGCAACACTGACCTTGGTGGTGATAATTGGTTCTTTATCGTTGGCGCAATAGAGAATGCAATTCGAGTAGATGCTGCTGAAGATAATGGACAGACGTTGCGGGTCGGAATAGAAAGGAAACTGTGCCTCACTATCGTCGATATTCAATTTTACCTTGCCGGCGTTCTGCAGATATTGAAGCTTTTCGATGCTTGCGTTGATCAGTGCCTTCCAGTCGATCTCCGCATTTCCGATCTCGGTCCGCGCGTTGTTCGAATAGTCGATGATCTCTTTCAGTGTTTCATCCAGCTTCACCAAACTGCGGCGCATCATGGTATGGATCTCGTCTATGTTCCTCGGTTTCGATTCGGCAACGTTAAGCAGTCCCATAACAGAAGCAAGTGGACCACGCAGCTGGTGAGAAACGGAATAAACAAATTTATCGAGTTCGCTATTTACTTTTACCAGTTCCCTGTTCTGCACACGAAGCGCATATCGTGCTTCCCTCTTTAGTTTTTCCAGCCGGCGTTCTTTGATCGCGCGGCGTATCGCAGAAGGCAGACGCGAAAGATTGCCCTTAAGAATGTAATCATCTGCACCTTCGCGAAGACATGATATCGCGATCTCGTCCGACATCGTGCCGGTTACGAGGATGAATGGTGCAGTCGCACGTTCTTTGAGACTGATCTTTAACGCCTCGCGCGAATTGAATCGAGGCAAACCATGGTCTGACAAAACCACGTCGGGTTGAAATCTTTCGATAGACTCACAGAACTCTTCCCTGGTATCGACTCGTTCGGTAACGAATACCATGTTGTCCTTGCGCAGCACTCTTTCGATGAGGAATGCGTCCTCGGGGTTGTCCTCCAGCATGAGGATCTTTAGTTTTTTTTCGGTTTCCATACCCTTTAATAATTAACAGAACTTATCTCTTAAACAGTCACTACATCTTTCTTCAGGCCTAGGGCGTGTTAACCGGATGAATCCGGGCATAGCAGATACATAATATACAAAAACAGCGATACCCATTTAGGGTTAAGTAACGTGGATGTAAGATTCTGTTTAATGTTTCATAAAAAGCGGGGAAAAGTCGTGAAAACACGGTATAGGTGAACTTCCCTTATTTCGTTTTTTTGTATCTTAAAGATGGGGGCGTTTAGACGTATCGACACCCATGAATTGACATTTGAAAACACCGTCGTGAATCCAGTCAGCGGCAAACCGGTCCGTATTGTTCATCTCGAAGACGTTTTGGACGAAACCACGCTTGTACAGAGGTTTCTCCGGAAGGCGGGCCTTCAATTCGAATTGAAATGGGCTAGTACAAAAAGCGAGTACATCACCGCCCTTGAGGAATTTTCTCCACATATTGTAATCAGTGATCATTCGATGCCCGGGATCACGTCTGTCGAAGCCTTCAAGCTGCTTGCGGAGCTCAAGATCGATGTTCCTTTCATTTTATACACTGCGACTGTTTCGGAAGACTTTGCCGTGATGATGATGAAGGAGGGAATTGCAGACTACGTATTGAAAGACAGGCCGCAGCGATTGCCACACGCTATCGAGAATGCGATAGAAAAGTGGGATGCTGAAAGAAAGAACCGCGCGTTCATCGCGCAGCTGGTCAAATCTGAAGCCAATCTCAAGGCATTGATGGAGAATTCCAATGCGAACATCTATTCGCTGGATCGCGCCCTGCGATTCGTAACTTTCAACAACCAGTTTAAAAAAACCGTCGAGCTCGTTTACGGTAAAGGGATCCATGTCGGCGATTCCGCGTTGGATCTTATCGATCAACTGGAGCCTGCACAGGCGAATGAATGGAGAGGGATCTATGAGGCAGGCCTTGAAGGAAAGCCCGTCCATACGGTAAAGTTGTTTGCGTTCAATGAAGCGAATATCTACATCAGCTTTCACGTCAACCCGATCATAGAGCACGGCATGGTTACGGGTCTGGCATGTTTCGCGATCGACACCACCAACGAAAAGATAGCAGAAGAAAACCTTGCGAAAAGTGAAGCACGGTTTCGTGCGCTCACTGAAAATAATTTCGACGCGATAGTTCTTGGTGACGAGCCTCATGACCTGAACTACGCCAGTCCGTCGCTTGGAAGAATGTTGGGGTATACCGTCGATGAGCTCCGTGCGACCAACGTCATCCAGTTTCACCCGGACGACCGGCCGATGATCGATCAGGTCTATAGCGACGCGCGTTCGAAACCAGGTGTTCCGTTACCGGCAGTAGCGAGGGTCTTACATCGGCAAGGACACTACATCTGGGCTGAAGGGGTGATCACCAATATGCTCGATAACGAAAGTGTGAAGGGAATTGTGGCAAACTACCGGGATGTGACCGAGCGAAAAGAAGCGGAGCTCAACGAAGCGCAGATGACCAAAGACCTAGTACAACGAAACAAGGACCTCGAACAATTCGCATACATCGTATCTCATAATTTGCGGGGACCCGTCGCAAACATCCTCGGGATCGCTCACATATTAAAGCATGCAGAAACCCGAGAAAGAGATCGTGCAGCTGCACTCGACGGAATATTTGTGGCTACAAGCAAACTTGACGAAGTTATTCTTGATCTTAACAGGATCCTTGATACCAAACAAGAGATGACCAATCGGAAAGAGGTCGTAGCATTCCAGGATATAGTGAACAGTATTGAAGTCGGTATCGAAGGCATCATTGAAAAAAATAATGTTACGATCGAGACCGACTTTACGAAGGTAAACGACATTTTAACGATACGAAGTTTTCTGCAGAGCATTTTTTATAACTTGATCTCGAATAGCATCAAGTACAAGCAGCCAGGGATCGACCTTGTAATTCGTATTACCAGTTATCCGCAGGACGATGGGGTAAGGTTGACATTCGAGGATAACGGGATGGGCATCGACATGGAAAAGCAAGGCTCTAAAGTATTTGGGTTG
The DNA here is from genome assembly GCA_964490505.1 of uncultured Ohtaekwangia sp. Classification (GTDB taxonomy): domain Bacteria; phylum Bacteroidota; class Bacteroidia; order Cytophagales; family Cyclobacteriaceae; genus ELB16-189. The sequence goes on from CAZBCP010000016.1 coordinate 116,506, forward strand.
TACAGGAGATTTCATCCAAAGCATGCAGAGGGAAAGGGAATGGGACTATTCATGGTGAAAACACAAGTTGAAAGTCTCGGCGGCGAAATCAGCGTAAGAAGTGAGGTAAACAAGGGAACAGAATTCACGATCGAACTATAGAATTTTTTAGTATGAATCAGGAGGGAACGCCAAGGTTCATCGCCATCGATGATGACCCGGTAAACAATTTAATCTGCAAACTAACGATAGAGATGGTTGCCGGCACACCGGAAATACTCACGTTCACGAACGCCGCGCAGGGCTTCGAGTACATTCAAAACCAGTATGCAGCCAACCACGACCAAACACACACCGTCCTCCTGCTCGACATCAATATGCCGATAATGTCCGGTTGGGAATTTTTGGAAAGGTTCGATAACCTTGCCCCGGATGTAAAGGAACTGTTCAAGATCTTCATTCTTTCCTCTTCGGTGGACGAGCGCGACAAGCAACGATCTTATGCCAACAAGAACGTCAATGCCTTCATGGTGAAGCCGCTTGTGAAGGACAATGTTGTGGACATACTGGAGAAGTAATCCGTAAAGTCTTTATCTTTTGGTTTCCTTTACCTGGAAACCTATGGAGTCACACAAACAGGGACAACTCGTCCGGTCGCTCGGTCTTTTCTCCGTGTTCCTGCTCACCGTGAGCTCTACGGTGGGTTCCGGCATCTACAAGAAGGTCGCCCCGATGTCGACGGAGCTCGGTTCGCCTCCCCTCGTGATCTTGTGCTGGATCCTGGCGGGAGTTGTGAGCATCTGTGGAGCACTGAGCAACGCCGAAGTGGCAGGCATGCTGGCAGATTCAGGTGGGGAGTACGCTTACTTCAAAAAGATCTACAACAAGTTTTTCGCATTCCTGGTTGGCTGGACAAACTTCACCGCCATCCGGTCGGCGTCGGCTGCATCGGTCGGATATGTGTTTGCCATGTCGTTCAACGCACTGGTGCCGCTGCCTGAACTTCCGGATCACATTGCATCGATAAACCTCCTGGGAATTTTTACACCGTTCGATAATTTCGGCGTGAAGGCGCTGACGATACTTCTCATTCTCGGTTTGTCGTGCGTGCATTACGTTGGATTGAAGTTCGGCGATGGGCTAAACCGGATCGTTACTATCGTTGTTATCGTTAGCATTCTTTTAGTGATAACGCTCGGGCTTACCATGGGTGGCGGCAGCATGGATAATTTCATGACCCCGTCGGTTACCTATGTCGAGCAGTCATGGTGGTCTGGCGATTTCATTAAGGTGATATTCATGGCAATGCTGTCGTGCTTCTGGGCTTACGAAGGGTGGTCGTCGGTTGGATATTTGGGTGGCGAGATCAAGGATGCCAACAAGACACTGCCTCTCGCGTTGATCACGGGTGTCTTGTTTGTGATGTTCCTCTATTGCTCGATCAACTTCACGTACCTGTATATCTTGCCTATCGATACTATTATCGAAACTTATCAATCACAAAATTCCATTGCAGCTGTTGTGGTCGTCACGCATTTCCTGGGAACTGCCGGAATGATGTTCATGCTGCTCGTGATCGCGCTCACGACGTTTGGTTCGACGAACGCTACGCTGTTGACGCCGCCGCGTTTATACTACGCCATGGCGCGCGAGGGTGTGTTCTTTAAAGGCGCTGCGTATATTCATCCGAAATACAACACGCCTTCTAATGCAATTATATACCAGGCCGTGCTGTCGAGCCTCCTGGTACTTTCGGGAAGCTTTGATCAGCTAACGGACATGCTCGTGTTTGCCGCGTTTATTGTATACGGAGCAACCGCGATGGGTGTCTTTATATTACGGCGCAAAATGCCCGATGCACCAAGACCGTATAAAGTATGGGGATATCCCGTGGTGCCGATCGTCTTTATAATTTTCTGTGTGACGCTTGTTGTCATTACCATATTTTCGAAGCCGAGAGAGGCGCTGCTTGGGCTTGGACTAATTCTCTCCGGCATACCGTTTTACTTTTATTGGAAAAGATCGTCATGAAGTATCGTTTTCTGGTGATCGCGCTCGCGATCGTTGTCTCATCGTGTAAGAAAAATGAAGTTGTGCCTGACAAGGGTGTTTCGCTTGCGCTGAACGACTACAGGAACAAGTCGATTTCCGACGTGGCTTACAATTTGTCTTTTGAAATCCCGGAGGAGAAGTCGGCACCCATTAAAGGAAAGGTTACTATCGACTTCATGTTGAATGATCTTAGTCAGCCATTGGTGATTGACTTCAATGAAGACAGCTCGAAAATTAAAGTGGTCTCAACAGAGTTTACGTTCAGGAACCAGCACATTATTATAGATCCTGATAATCTAAACAAAGGAAAAAATTCTATCACTATCGATTTTATTGCCGGCGATCTGTCGCTGAACAGAAATGATGATTATCTCTACACGCTCCTGGTACCCGACCGCGCATCGACGTGCTTTCCGCTGTTCGATCAACCGAACCTGAAAGCCACTTATAACCTAAAGCTGAATGTGCCCGAAGGCTGGAAGGCTGTTTCGAATTCGAACGGCACTACGAAGCCGATCAGCTCTTATCTCTTTGCGTTTGCTGCGGGTAAGTTCAAGACCCTCACACAAGACAGCATGACCATGTATTATCGTGAAACCGACAGCGTGAAGGTGAAGAAGAACGCGGACGAGATCTTTTCGTTGCACCGAAAGTCGTTAAGCTGGCTGGAAGATTACACAGGCATCCCCTACCCATTCGACAAATTCGATTTTGTTCTCGTGCCTTCATTCCAGTACGGGGGCATGGAACATCCCGGGGCTATCTTTTATAATGAGTCGTCGCTGTTTTTGGACGACAATGCTTCGGTTAACCGCAAGATGGGCCGGGCCAGCCTGATCGCCCACGAGACCGCTCACATGTGGTTCGGTGATCTCGTAACGATGAATTGGTTCAATGATGTTTGGATGAAGGAAGTGTTCGCAAACTTCATGGCTGCGAAGATCGTACAGCCATCATTTCCGGAGATCGATCATGACCTGAGATTTCTTTTGGCTCATTATCCTTCGGCATATTCCGTAGATCGTTCGAAGGGCGCAAACCCCATCATTCAACCGCTGGATAATTTAAAGAACGCCGGCACGATGTACGGAGCCATCATCTATCAAAAAGCTCCCGTGGTCATGAGATTGCTGGAACGAAAGATCGGCGCCGACATGATGCAGGAAAGTCTTCGCGAATACCTGAAAACGTTTTCTTACAGCAATGCCGTTTGGGACGATCTCGTTAACATCATCGACAAACGCAGCCCCGACGACATCAACGCATGGAGTAAAGAATGGGTGTACACGCCGGGAATGCCCGTGCATGAGATCGCAGAACAGTATCCAAATGGCGACGGCGTCGAGTATGGATACTTCAAGATGTCGGAGGAGAGTAGACAAAAATTCTTCGATGACTACCAAAAATGGGATAAGCCAGTCTTTCGTGCATCGATGTTGATCAACACCTGGGAGTCCATGCTTCGCAATGATGGACCGACTCCGGTGAAGCTGCTCACCAACCTTGAGACTATTCTAAAGACCGAAAAAAATCCGTTGATCGTCGACTTTCTTCTCGATGAGATCGAAACATTACGTTGGCGTTTCGTTGCAGACGTCGAGTCTACCGGGTTTGAAGATGAACTATGGAAGCTGGTCAACGAAACAAAAGACAAAGGGATGCAGGCGTCCTACTTCCGCGCTCTTCGAAATAGTGCACTATCGTTCAGGATGCTCGCAACACTCGAAAACATTTGGAAAGGTGACTTAAAAGTCGACGGACTAACGTTGTCGGAGGAAGATAAAATTGCGCTCGCTCAGGAACTTGCGTTGAAACTTCCTGAAAAGGCCGAAGCTATTCTCATAAAGCAGATCGAGCTGACGCAAAATCCCGATCGTAAAAAAAGAATGGAATTTGTAAAGCCTGCTCTCAGCAACACGAAACAGGTCCGCGATGCATTTTTCGAATCGCTCAAGGACGAAAAGAATCGCGAGCATGAGGCCTGGGTACTGGAAGCCCTGTCGTACCTGCACCATCCGTTGAGGGCAGAGAGCTCTGCGAAATACCTGATGCCTTCGTTAGAATTATTGCAGGAGATCCAGCTCACTGGCGATATCTTCTTTCCTCAACGATGGCTTAATGTCACATTCGAAGGTCACAACGACTGCGACGAGATCAAGGTTGTGGATCAGTTCTTCGAAGCACACAAGGACTATCCGCCTTATTTGAAGAACAAGATACTGCAGGCTGTTGATATGAGCTCCAGGGCTTGTAACCTATCTCGTTAATTTGTTTCGCAATGGATACGCAAAGGAGCAAAGGGTGCGCTAAGGGAAAAGCACGGCACCGCGTCCCGTTCCTCCTCCGCGCAACCATCACTTCCTCGGCAACTTCTGATCTCTATTCGCTGCTAACCATGCAAAGCTTGCCGTCATCACAGTTTCGCAATGGATACGCAAAGGAGCAAAGGGTGCGCTAAGGGAAATGCACAGCACCGCGTCCCGTTGCTCCTCCGCGTATCCTCCGCGCAACCATCACTTCCTCGGCAACTTCTGATCTCTATTCGCCGCTAACCATGCGAAGCTTGCCGTCATCACAGCATTATGCTTGAGATCGGCCTCCACCAGCTTATCATAAAGATCCATGCTGGTGTGGTGCGTTCTTGAAAAGTATTCGATCGGATCCTGTATGAACTGGAAGCCAGGCAGTCCGATAGCATCGAACGGCACGTGGTCGGTAGCGCCGGTGTTGTTCGAGGTGAGCGTTGTGGCTCCAAGTTTTTCGAAGGGCTTCAGCCATGCGCGAAAGATGGGTCGCACACTTTCATTCGCCTGTAAGTACACTCCACGATATTTACCTGTACCATTATCCATATTGAAGTAAGCAGAAAACTTTTCTCCTGCCGGCGTCAGCTTGATAGAGTCGTAGGGTTGCGTTTTATCGAGACGTTCGCCGAATGTGCGTTTCACATAATTGCGTGAGCCGATAAGACCTTGTTCCTCGCCACCCCACAACCCAATTCGAATTGTTCTTCTCGGTTTCACGCCAAGTGATTTGATGATACGCATCGCTTCCATCATAACAGAAGAACCTGCCGCATTGTCGGTAGCGCCCGTGCCGCTATGCCACGAGTCGAGGTGCGCACCGATCATCACGACTTCATCCTTCAGATCCGTACCTTCGATCTCTGCGATCACGTTGAAGCCGGGACCAGGTGCTGTGAATTCGGTTTCCAACGCGAGCTCGAGCTTCACGGCAAGACCCTTCTGGATCTGGCGGATCATTCGATTATAGTGCTCGTCGGCAACTATGACCTGCGGAAGAACTTTCGGTGCCATAGCTGATGCAGCACGGACACGCTTTTCGAATGGAACGCTGGGTGGATAAGGAACAGTCACAGCACCAACGAGAACTGTTCCGTCTTCGAGGCGCGATGACGGGCTTGGTTCCAATACAGCAACCGCTCCCTCCTTCATGCAGAAATCCCATTTTGCGAAAGCAAGTTGCTGGGCTTGTTGGTTCTGCTGAAATCTTCCACCACCACTTTGAGGTTCACCGGCATTCGACATCACCAACAATGTTGAGTCGCTGAATCGAATAGCATCCGGTTTAAAGCCGGGCTTAACAGCGACGGGCGCACCAAACAAAACGATCTTTCCTTTGAGCTTGCCTTTATATTTCTCGAGATCGGCCTCGGTCTTAACGTCGAGATAGACTGCGTCGGATTGGATCACACCTTTCACGCCAGGTGTCCATGCTTTTGGATATGCGACAACAGGAAAATAAACAGGTCCAAGGGTCGAGAGACTGAACTTCTTTAGGCTCCAACCTCGACCGAACTCTTCATCCCATGTATCGAACTTCACGTTGGTAAGTCCCCACGATTCAAGAGTGGTCTTTGCGTAGTTGGCTGCGTTCTGAAATCCGGGAGAATTAGTGAGGCGCGGCCCGTGAATGTCGGTAAGTTGACTCGCGATCTCCATCACCTTCGAATTATCGAAACCTTCTTTCTTGATCCTCGCGATCATCACGGTATCGACTTTTTCTGATTGGCCGAACGCAGACAGCGAAATAATAATTGCACAGAACAGGCAGAGCAGGCGTAGAGTTTTCATGGTAAGGATTGCAGTTTAGCGCCGGCAATATATAATTTTACCCCATGAAAAAATTTCCGTCCATCCTCGTCTTACTGCTTGTCATATCATTTGTTCGGGCACAGGATCTTGACAAGCTGATAACAGAAGACTACGTAAAGAAAGTTGTGTCGACGCTCGCGGCAGACGAGATGATGGGGCGCAGCGCCGGAACTCCGAAGCACACCGACAAGGCTGTAGCGTTCATCGCGTCACAGTTTAAAGAGATCGGGCTGGATCAATATGCTGATCTCAAGGATTACAAGCAGGAGTTTACCGATAAGCGATTTCGGGGTGTTAAGATGAACAACGTTGTCGGGATGATCAAAGGCAAAAGCAAGCCCGACGAGTTTGTAGTATTTGCTGCTCATTACGACCACATTGGAGTTGTTGAACCGGTTGCGGGCGACTCTATTGCCAATGGTGCCGATGATGACGCTTCCGGAACGACCGCTGTTATTGCATTAGCAAAATATTTCAAGGCCGTGAACAACAACGAGCGAACGCTCATCTTTATCACATTCTGCGCTGAAGAGATTGGTGGAACAGGATCAAAGGTTTTTACTGAATCTATCAACCCGACCAAAGTCGTCGCCATGTTCAACATCGAGATGATCGGAAAACTCTCGAAGTGGGGAACAGATGCCGCGTTCATCACCGGCTTTGAAAGAAGCAACTTCGGTGAGATCCTTCAGAAGAACGTTGCAGGGACAAAGTTCAAATTCAATCCCGATCCATATCCCGACCAGCAATTGTTCTATCGCTCCGACAATGCGCGGCTGGCGATGAAAGGTGTACCCGCTCACAGCATCTCGACCGATGAGATCGATAAAGATCAGTTATATCATACCGTTGATGACGAAGTGGAGTCACTCGATATTAAAAATATGACGGAGGTGATCAAAGGAATAGCGCTTGGAAGCAAGTCTATTGTAAGCGGACAAGACACGCCTACACGTATCCCGCCTTTGGAGAAAGGAAAGTAGCGAGAGCTGAACCGATCTCTTCAACAGAGTCGGTTGCATATATCGTCTCTTCCGATTTCAGGACGTACTCTGAATAATACCCCGGCACTACGTTTGGCGATGGCGGTGTGAGCACCGGGTAGCATTTCAACAAGAGGTATTTTGCATAACGTACGTCGTATACGATGATGGTCCATTCATTCATCGCCTGCGGCGTTGTGAGAAAGATTGGAAAGTCGAAAAGCTCGGCGCCGCTGAGTTCCGGCGTCTGGTTAGCATAGAAGTAATCGTAAAAGAGCAGGTCGCTGATCACGCCCGATCGCATCAACGAGTTTTGAAGATCATGCAGCTTGCTTTGCATCTGTATGATCGGCGTGTTCTCTTTTTTGTAGGCCGAGATCGGGAGCCATCGATCGGTTTGCACTTCCAGATATTCTATGAACTCAGAAGCGATGTCGAGCTTGTAGTCGAAGGCGCGATAGCCAGGAACGAAGTAGCCTGGATAAAAGTATTTGATCCCGCGTTCCTTGCAGAAAGCCATCTTTGAATAGATGAGATGTTTGCCGAGGCTGTACTTCTTATAGCCCGGATCGTATATCGAAGAGATGCCCATCGCGGTGTCTTTACCAAGATCAAAGAAACCGACAGCGATCAGGTTGTTGTCGTCGTATAGGTCGACCTCGTATGTATCGAAGATGTTGGTGTCGGAAGTTCCGAGCAACAGGGTTTGCAGGGACACCGATGCTTCGAATGGAACCGATTGTTTGTATCGAAGGTAGAGGAGTTCTTTTTCAATGGTAATTGTAGCGGGACGGATCTCGGTGCGAAACTTTGAGTTCCGTTGCATCAACTTTCTTTGCGTGTTGTCGGGAACGTAGCTCGAAAGATCGACGCGAAGCCAGATGGCACTGTAAAACGTGTCTTTGAAATTCAGCCAATTGGTGGTGAAGATCGTTTGACCCATACGAAACCATCCGCGCTCCAGGTAATCATCCAGCGCTTGTGGTTCCAGGCTTTCCGGACAATGCACATCCACAAACATCAATCAGCGATCTTCTAATTTCTAAAATAACGTAAATCTGTTTTGGAACAGAATTGGTAAAGTCCGTCTTTAGACTTCTATGAGCCCAAATTATCCTGTTTTTACTTCATTTTCGCGCTTTTTAGCGACGAGCGGGATGATTTTTATCCTTATTGCAGCTAACGGACAGGGGCGAAAGATGTTGGAAAAAGGGCATGAATCCGCAGAAAATGCGCAATACGATAGTGCCCTCTTTTATCTCAACCGATCCGTTCAGATCACGACGTTAAGCAAGGACAGTACCGGTTTGGCCGACTCGTTCTATGAGCTTGGAATTGTTTACGGGCTTCAGAGCAAATTCAAAGAATCGATCATTGTTCAACAGAAGGCGTTTGTCTTATACCAAAAAACACGTAACAGCAGTTCCGTCATCAAATCTTTATTAAGTCTCGGATATTCAAGTTTCAAGATCAAAAAGTATCCCGACGCGAAACAGTTTTACAAACAAGCGTTGGAACGAGCACAACGGAGCAGCTCTTTTGAGGATATGGTTGAAGCTTACGATGGATTGGCCAACGTGTACGAAGCCTTGAAAGATTACAGGAACGCGATCAGCAGTGTGAGGCTGATGCAGGGAGCATATGATTCGATCGTGAACCGCGACCACAAGAAAGAGCTTGACGACCTGGAGGAAAAATACTTGTCACAACTCGAAGAAAAAGATCGTCAGCTTGTGGACGCGGAGGCGCAACACCGGACTGTAAAGACCCAGGGACTGTTGACGCTTATTGAACGTGAAGACATCCGGTTAACATTCTATGCGGTCGCTCTTGCTCTTACGTTCGTGGTGCTTTGTCTGGTGCTCCTTTGGTTGTTGACTCAGCGAACGGCTAACAATGCAGAAAAAGACCTGCGTCGCGAACAAGCCGGGATCCGAACAGCTAACGAACAATTCGAGATCATTTCACGACAGATCCACGACGAGCTTACCGGAAGCCTTAATGACATTTCGTTCTCGACGAGCCAGCTTGCAACACTGAAAGCGCACGATGAGATCGCTTCGGCCGCATTGCACGTTAGATCCATCGGTGAGGCCATGATCGTCAATATGATGGACCTCGTGTGGCTGATCAATCCCAACAACAGGTCGCTGGAGTCTTTGATAACCTACATTCGCGATCAAACGCATGCGCTGCTGAAATCTTCTGGTATCAATTACATGATCGTTTTCCCCGACAAGGTGCCGAACGTTCAGCTGACGAGCCTCGATCGTGTGAATTTGTTCTTTGTTACGCGTGAACTGATCCGTTATTCACTGGAGACGGCAAAGGCGACCGGACTTACGTTGTCACTCACCATTGAAGGAAAACAATTGATCTTTAAAGTGAAAGACAACTCGACGCCAGTAGATGAAGCGCGTGCGAAAAGACGTTCGGAGGAGATCAAGCCGCTTCGCGAGCGGATGGAACAGGTGGATGGAACGATAGGCCTTGTTGTAGAACAGGGGGCTATGGTTGTGATCTATAGAAAAGACCTGCCATAGGTTCCAGAGGATCGCCCCGACGAGTCGGGGCGATCACACTCCGTAGGAAGGCTTAATCAACTTTCAGGTCGAAAGTAACGTCGAGGTCTGTTTCACCGTCCGTTGATTTCGAAGTTTGCGATTTCAATCCCGGCTGATGTTTGAGTACAACACGAAAGCTTGCACCCTCCGTGGTGATAGCTGCAGCTTTCCATTTTGTTGTAAGTCCCAGGGGAAATCCATTCCCATCAAGACTCAGGGAATAATCGACATCATCCTCGCGATTATCGACATTTCCATTGCCGGTCGGTTCTGCGAATGCATCGCCGGTCCACGCGAAGAAGAACATGTGCTCGTCTGCTTCGTCCTGCACTTCGTGAGTTACATCATAAGCCTCATCGTTTGGATCGGCAAGACCGTTGATCAATTGAATGGTCAGGATATATTCTGTGGACTTCTTTAGGTTGAGGATCCCATCGGTTTTGATGTTCTGTACGCCTTCGCCATCAGGATCCGTTGCTGTTACAACGATCGGTGAACCGGATGTTGGTGTGAAGGTGAGCGTCACCTTCGTGATCATTTCGGGTACGTCTTCTTTTTTGGGATCGTTGCCGCCGCACGAAGCGAGCGCCAGTATAAAAATGAATAGATATTTGATTTTCATGATTTTGAAATGTATTTGATTTTCTAAGGGCTACCTGTCTGTTAAGCAACAGAAGGCGGCGCCCGTCCACGGGGACGATCGAAGAAAATAAATACGTTTCCGGAGCAGTCCTGTGCGTTGAACTCTGTTACAAAAACCTGGAGGGGAACTTCAGTTGAAACAGGAAGCACTACATGGAACAGGATTTCGAGGGAACAGACCTGGCAATGCTCGCCGTGGTTGAGGAGCATCGACTGGTTCTTTTTTGCTGCCTCGAAATATTCGTGCGCGTCGTGGCGATCGTGAAAAAAATGGAGGCCGACCTGGTTGAATAGCAGGGCGCTACTCAGTAACACGAGGATGGCAACGTTTATTTTTTTCACACCCCAAAAATACGAATTCTTAATTTCGCTTTGTGACCGTTCGTAAGATCATTCATATCGACATGGATGCGTTCTATGCTTCCATTGAGCAGCGCGACCACCCGGAATACCGCGGGAAGCCTATTTGCGTCGGCGGCTCCCCCGAGGGACGTGGTGGTGTGGTGGCAACCGCCAGCTACGAAGCGCGGAAGTTTGGGATCCATTCGGCGATGTCGTCGAAGCGGGCACAACAGCTCTGCAAACACGCGATATTCGTTAGACCTCGCTTCGAAGTCTATAAAGATGTGTCGAGAAAGATCCGTGAGATCTTCCGGAGATATACCGACATCATTGAACCGCTGTCGCTTGACGAAGCTTATCTTGATGTAACGGAAGATAAACAGCAGATCGGTTCGGCAATCGAGATCGCTACACTCATCAAGAAGGCGATCAAAGACGAGTTGAACCTGACGGCCTCGGCAGGGGTGTCGGTGAATAAGTTTGTTGCCAAGATCGCATCGGATCTGAATAAGCCCGATGGACTCACATTTATCGGTCCTTCGAAGATCGAGAAGTTCGTGGAGAAGCTGCCGGTTGCGAAGTTTCATGGTATCGGGAAGGTGACTTCCGAAAAGATGAAGAAGATGGGGATCAACAACGGGGCAGACCTGAAGAAGCTTACGGAACACGAGATGGTAAAGCACTTCGGAAAAACCGGGCGGTTCTTTTATAAGATCGTTCGCGGCATCGATACCCGCGATGTTATTCCAGACCGGGAAACAAAATCCGTCGGCGCCGAAGACACCTTTCCTTTCGACCTCAACGAGATCAAAGACATGTTCCGCGAGCTCGACAAGTTGGCGAATGTTGTATACGATCGTCTTCGAAACTACAGGCTCAAGGGCAGGACCATCACCGTGAAGATCAAGTACAGTGACTTCAGGATCATTACGCGCAGCAAGTCGTTTCCCGAGCCACTCGATGACCTGGAGGTGATCATCGAGACCGCTCACCAATTGTTGGCCCAAACAGAACCGGAGGGATCGAATATCAGGCTGTTGGGAGTGTCCGTTTCTAACTTCGGAACGCCGGAAAGAGTGCGAATTGACGGAGATTCGGAACAATTAAATCTTTTTTAGGGTCGATGTCCATGTTTTGTGCGTCCACGGTACTATAGAATAAAAAACAACATCGCTATGAACCTTTTACTCGCTCTCCTCTTCGCGTTGCCGGACGATCCCGCTACGGTGGCGAAAAATGTATTTGATGCTTTCAACAAGCACGACTGGAAGAAAATGGAAAACCTCTATGCCGACAACGTGGAACTTATGGATCCCTTCTTCGAAGGGGTGAAGAAAGGAAAAGAAGGCCTCACCGATTTCTATCGGTCTGTTCCCGACATCCACGACGAGGTGAAGCTCATCAGCGCTTCGGGCAATACGGTGGTTGTTGAATTTGTTTCTACGGGAACAATCGGTGGGCATAAATTCAGCCTGCCTATCTGCACCGTTTTCAAGATCGAGAACGGTAAAGTTGTTAGCGATCATACTTATTACGACAAAAATTGATCCCCATGAAACGATTCCTACTTTTAATACGCGAAGATCTCCGAAGACTTGAACAGATAACGGAAGAACAAATGCACGAAGAGATAAAGATCATGACGGAGTGGGTTGAGGAGCTCACGAAGTCCGGCAACTTCATACAGGGTGATCCCCTCGAGAACGGGATGCGGATTGCGACGGCCGATAAGATTGTGTCGGATGGTCCGTTCATTGAGGCGCGTGAAGCGGTCACTGGTTTCACCTTGATCAAAGCGAATAATATAGATCAGGCCGCAGAGCTTGCGATGGCTTGTCCGCTCGTACAGAATGGCCAAATCAAAATTGAAGTGAGACCTATTTTAGATTTTGCCTAGATGTCATCCCGCCCAGTCCTATAGGATGCGTGACATGGTTGAAAGCGGCGGGATCCCCGCGTTGCAAGGCTCGGGTCGTGTCGCGCTTTGAAGAGAAGAATGCTCTTCGTAGTTTCTGACGCGATGACAGCTGCGGCGATTATCAATATTCTATACAAGAAGCAATTCTCAAAAATGGTGATTGCGCTGGCGAGATACGTTGGTCTTCGTGATCTCGCCGCTGCGGAGGACGTTGTGCAGGAGACTTTTGCTGAGGCTTTAAGGCAATGGGACGTAAAATTACCTGATCATCCGGAGGCGTGGTTGTATAGGGTATGCCGGAATATTGCGTTGAAGAAACTTAGGGATGAGAAGGGTATGGAGTCGCTAGAAGTTTTGTTGAATGAACGTTCATTCATAGAAAATTTCGAAAACAACAACACCGACGATCATCAACTCCGCATGCTCCTTGCCTGCACACATCCAAACTTCAGCGCCAAGAACCAGGTGATCTTCGCACTACGATATGTTGCAGGTTTCAGGATCGAACAGATCGCCAACATTCTCGGAAGTCCATCCGATACAATTTCAAAAACACTCCTCCGGATCCGCGACAACATTCGGGAACAGAACATCACTTTCACATCCGACATTGCTCACACAACCAAAGAACAATCGGCCATCCTCCACAAGATCGTTTACCTTATGTTCTCAGAAGGTTCGAAGACTTCCGGCGGCCGATCGATACTCAACCTCGAGTTGTGCGAAGATGCACTCGGCCTCGGAATAGCACTTGTCAATACGAAGTCGCTCGCCCTTCCCGAGAGCCATGCGTTAGTCGCCCTCATGTTGTTCAACCTTTCGCGCTTCGAAGCAAGGTTCAACGACGAGGGCGAACCAGTGGAACTCGAACACCAGGACCGCTCGAAGTGGGACCGCGATATGATCAGGGTTGCGGTTCACCACATCACGCTCGCCGGCAACAACACAACCCCGTATCATCTCGAAGCAGCCATCGCCTGGCTTCATGTATCGGCGCCAACGTTTGCTGAAACCGACTGGAAGAAGATCGCCTTGTTGTACGACAAGCTCATCGCCATCAACGACTCTCCATTCGTGCGAATGAATCGCTCCATCGCATTATTCTATTCCGGCGACGTGCTCACGGCCCTGCATCAGCTAAAAAAATTGGCTGAAAACGCATTCATGCAGCAACATTATCTGCTGCACATGGCACTGGGAAAGATTTATCGCGCCACCAATGAGCCTGCGAAAGCCAGCGAACATTTTAACAAAGCGTTTGCATTAAGTCCCCACGAAGTTGAGCGGAAACATATCAAGAAAACGTATCTTTAAGCATGTCAAAAATTACACGCCGTAAGTTCGTTGCCGCTGCAACTTTACTACCTTTAGCCGCTACTGCTGCCTCAGCTATGGAAATCAAAAAAGACAAACCGAAACTCGTTCACCACGTATTTTTCTGGTTAAAGAACCCTTCATCGACAGCCGATCGCGATAAGCTACTCGCCGGTGTAAAAAGTCTGAAGAAGATCGAGACAATAAAATTCCTTCATGTTGGCGTTCCGGCCAGCACCGAAAAACGAGATGTTGTCGACAACAGCTACCATGTTTCGGAGCTAATGTTCTTCGACAATGTTGAAGATCAGAAGGTATACCAGGATCATCCGATACACCAGCAATTTATTAAAGAACATTCGATGCTGTGGGAGAAGGTTGTGGTGTATGATGTGATGGAGGCATGAATTTGGGATTGAAGATTTGTGATTTGGGATTTGGGATTAATTACGAATTACCAATCACGAATCACGAATCACCCAAGCCACTCTTTAAACGCCGTCGCTTTTTCTCTACTTATATCTAGTTCGAGATTGAACGGTGGTTTCAACTGAACCGTCAGTCCTTTATGTGTCGTCTTTACCCGCGCTACCGTCTGGAGGTGAATGATGTACTGCCTGTTCACGCGAAAGAAAACTGAAGGATCGATCAGCGACTCAACCTCATCGAGGGTCTGATGCTCGCCTATCATCTTCTCGTTGCTCATAGTGTGTATGAATATCAGCTCCTCCTTGTGAAAGAACCCGATCTCCTGTTGCGTGATGGGTACCATGCTGTTTCGCTGGATCGACAGGAACCGTTCTTTGTATTTCTTCTGTTCCCTTCCCCAACCCGACATCAGCACCTTCAATTGATCTGTTACCGAAGCGCCCGAGATCGATCGATACTTATCCAGTGCGCCGGAAAGTTCTTTCTCGTCGATCGGCTTCAAAAGATAATCGATGCTGTTGAGCTTGAATGCTCTTATCGCATATTCGTCGTACGCGGTTGTAAAAATTACCGGGCATTTGAGTTTACGGCTCTCGAAGATCTCGAAGCTGATGCCATCGGAGAGTTGAATATCTGATAAGATGAGGTCCGGCGCGGGATGTGCGTCGAACCACTTGTGGGCTTCGCTCACGCTTGTCAATGTTCCAACCATTTCCGCATCCGGTGCTACACGGCCGATCACTTTCAGCAGGTCTTTCGCCACCAGCGGCTCATCTTCGATAATCAATACTTTCATAATCAGTTCTGTAGTCGAGGAATTGTTCCATCGAATTCGAAGCCGGGGTTGATCCAGCCTAGCGGGATGTCGGCTTCGTAATTTCCATTTGGTGCCCTGTAGCGCATCTCCATCCGTCCTTCAATCATGAAACCGACTGATTGATACAATGCGATCGCCCTCTTATTGCTTTCGCCAGTGAAAAGCTCCACTTTACCGATGTCAGGTCGCGTATTAACGATCTCATCTAAAAAGATCATGATCAGCGTGCGCCCGATCTTCTTGCCCTGGTGATCGGGGTGAACGAGAAATGTGACATCGCCAATAACGTGATTGAAGATCTCGATACCCGGTGTGTACCCGTGAATTTCTGCTATGAGTTCGTTAGGATTGTTCTCGTCCTCGCCAACAATGATCAGACCTGTTTCAAGGCTCTTGTGAACGAAATGAGAAACATACTCCTCCGTTACCTCATGCTCGAGGCGGGCGATGTAGCCTTCAACTTTCGCGACGGCCTTATAAAGTTTAATAAGCGCAGGAATGTCTGATGGTGAAGCGGTGCGGTAGTGCATATAATTTTGTTTTAGACCAGCGGGACGCTTACCGAAAACTCCATGTCGTTGGAATTGATCTGCACCGGTTTATCGGTGAGAAATGCATACAACGACTTAAGATTTTCGAGACCTTGTTTATTCGACGTCTCCACCAGTTTTCTGAGCTGCAAATTATTACTTACCACGAGATAATCATCATTCGTTTCGATCCGGATCGATAACGGGCGGTCCTTGTCAACCACATTATGTTTAAGTGCGTTCTCGATCAATATCTGCAATGTAACGGGAACAATAGCTTTCTCCTTCGAATGAGCGTCGATCCGGAAGGTGATGGTCAGGGCCGATTCGAAACGGGTGCGTAACAGGAACACGTAGTTCTGTATGAAATCGAGTTCTGTTTGAACCGACACGAAGTTCTTGTCTTTATTCTGAAGAACATATCGGTACACTTTCGAAAGGTGCTGAAGGAACTGCGAAGCGAGTGTCTGGTTCTCGAAGATGAGGCTATTAAGCGATGTGAGCGCATTGAATAAGAAATGAGGGTTCAGTTGGTTCTTAAGGTTATCAAACTGCACCTGTGCTTTTTCTTTCTCAGACCTCTCTGCTTTTATCAACGAATCTTTCCATTGACCGATAAAATAGTCTGTAATGAATATCGAGTTCACAATCACCGACGCAAGAATGTACAGGAACCACGTCGCGGCCAGGAACATACTGTCGAGCTTAACCGTGAGATACGGCTCCCCCAACTCATACAATAAAAAGCGAAGTGTGAGTGCATACACGGCGCCAGAGACCATCTGCACAGCGATCCTTCGTGGGATGTTCTGTTTAAATGGTAATTTTTTATTCAGTAATGAATTGATCTGGTAAAGCCCCTCAACCAGGGCCATCATGAAACCGAGGAACACCCAGAACAAAATGAAATTGAGTTCTCTCGAAAACTGACCCGACAGCACACGGACAAAATATGACACGATGGATCCGACCACCAACAATGCGTTGGTGATCAAGAGTCGTTTCCATGTGGGCATTCGCGAGTCGCTCATTTCAATAATACGTCGTAGATGAACTTGAACTGGTTGTCCGCTACACTTTTCGGGACCAAAGATATCGCCATATTCCGCAACGACGCCATGAAGGGATTCTGCCATTGCGCAAGCTTGCCGATCTGCCACGAGTCGTTCACGATCTTGGTGGTGCGGCGAATACGTTTCTGTTCGAACAACTTAAATGCTTCTTCAGGCGACGGTGCCGTTGATACCAGGTTCGAAAGAACTGCGGCATCTTCGATAGCCATGCATGCACCCTGACCCATGTTAGGTGTGGTTGCGTGGGCGGCATCGCCCATCAATACGATCTTACCGAATGCGAACTGGTTGATCGGTTCTATATCGATAATATCATTCCAGATGATTTTCGGAGTTCGTTTGATAAGCTCTGGTATTGGGTTATGAAAGTCACCGAAAAAAGCCAGAAGGTCCATAGGTCCGAGCGACCGCATCATCGAATCGTTTGCCGATGCATTCACGCAAGCAAACCAGTACACGCGTTCCTTTGCAAGGGGCACAATTCCAAACCGCGTTCCCTGTCCCCACGTTTCTGATGTTTCATTCTCATCGAAGCCCGGCAAAAGACTATCGGTAACTCCGCGCCAGCAAGTGTATCCTGCGTAACGCGTTTCCACATGAGGCAACAATTTCTTTCTCGCTACTGAATGAATTCCATCGGCAGCGATGAGATAATCGGCGTGTGCAACAGTTCCATCGGCAAAGCTCATATACACTCCTTCATCGCCCTGCGTGAAATCGACACATGCTTTATCGAGTTGCACAGTGCCCGGACGAAGCTGGCTGATCAACGCCTGGTGAAGATCGGCGCGGTGTATCGTGAAATTGTTCACGACCCCGAAGCGGCGACTTATTTCTTCCGAATCGGTGCTTACCAGGAGCTTTCCGCGCGGGTTCCTGATCGCGACTTTCTTCAGCACTCTGCCTTCTTTAATGATCTCGTTTTCGATACCGATCTCGCGGAAGGCTTTGATAGCGTTGCCGGCCAGGCCGATGCCCGCACCGAGTGGCTTCCATTGCGGAGCAGCTTCATAAACCGTTACATCGATATTCTTACGTTGTAGCGCAATGGCCAGGGTAAGTCCTCCGATGCCTCCACCCAAAATCGCATATTGTTTCATACTGGATCAAAATACGGGTTCTAAACGGCTAGGGATTCTGAATCTCATTCGAAACCCATTATTTTAAACTTTAAGTGCCCTAATTTGCCCCTCAAATGATTCCCAAACTCACTTTTCATCCTGTCAAGCCGACCTTCGAGCCCACCTTTTCCATACTCATGCCCTCATGGAACAACCTTCCATACCTGGAATGCTGTGTTGAAAGCATCCGGAAGAATTCAAAGTACCAGCACGAGATCATCGTACACGTAAACGAAGGGCGCGACGGCACACTGGACTGGGTCCGCAAACAGGGACTCAGTCATACCTGCTCCGAAGGAAATGCCGGCGTGTGTTACGGCTTCAATGGTCCCGCATCACTGGCCAGCTCAAAATATATTGTCCTTTCAGATGACGATTATTACTACGCACCTAACTGGGATGAGCCATTGCTCCGAGAAGTGCAATCGCGTAACGATATCTATTTCTGTATCACAGGGACGATGATCGAACACAGCGAGAGCAAGTACGACAGCATCATTGCAAATAAAAATTTCGGAAAGACTGTTCAGGAATTCGATGAGAAGAAATTCTTACATGAATACAGCAGTTTTCAATTTCACGATTGGAATGGTGGCAACTGGTATCCACTCGTGCTTCATAAAAACATGTGGGATCTTATCGGTGGACTAAGCATTGAATATTATCCCGGCATGGCATCGGACCCCGATATGATGATGAAGCTATGGCATGCCGGTGTTCGGTACTACAAAGGAATAAGTGCTTCGCGCGTATACCATTTTGGATCAAGGACAACCGCACGCATCAAGAAGAATGACGGCAATAAACAGTTCTTGCTTAAGTGGGGAATGAGGCCGTCGACTTTTTTTAAATATTACTTGCGATTAGGAAAAGATTTTATGGATCCAACGCCGGAGCCGAACCCGAATGAGTTTCGGAGTAAACTTATGAGAGATCGAATCAAAAGGATCTTTAAGATATAGTAAACAGTAAGAAGTATTCGGTAGACGGTTCGCTGTTCACGGCCTACCGTCCACCGCTCACCATCCCTTCCTGATCGTCGCGCACACATATTCGATCTGTGCTTCCGAAAGATGATTATTCAGCGGTAAGACTATGTACTTATCTTCAATCGAATCCATCATTGGCATATCGTCACGGCGGCCACCAAGCACACTGTAACGGTCGTTGCGATAATGGATCTGTCCCGACTCGATCTTATTCTCACGCAGGTAGTTCATGAAGCCAATGCGGTTCTCGACGATAGCTGTGCAGAGCCATGCAGCGTGTGTACGGTCGGTGAACTCTGTGCCGATCAATTTTAGACCGGGAACATTGCGAAGCTCGCGTTTATAAATTCCAAACAGCTTCTGACGATAAGCGAGTGTCTTATCGAACTCTTTCAACGCTGCAAGACCCATCGCAGCTGCGATGTCTGTCATCTGGTATTTATAACCAACTTCCCAGATGTCGTTTTCCCAGGTGCCTTTTTGTTTGTTCGATCGATCGATTCCGAACCAGCGAACACGTTCGCCTTTTGCAACAATGTTCTTATCGCGAACCACAAGCATTCCACCATCGCCGGTTGTAATGTGCTTGATCGCCTGGAAAGAGAACATCGTGAAATCCGAGATCGAGCCGATCGGCTTTCCATTGTACGTTGCACCCAATGCATGCGCCGCGTCCTCGATAACCGGGATGTTGTATTCGGCCGCGATAGCGAGCAATTCATTCATGTCGCATGGTAGTCCACCGTAGTGAACACAAACGATCGCCTTCGTCTTTTCATTGATCAGTTCGCGAACATGCGGGATGCTGATATTCAAAGTATTCGGATCGATATCGGCAAAGCGGAACTTCACGCCCATGTAGAGGAATGGAATAGTAGTGGCCGTGCAGGTAAATACTGGCGTGATCACCTCATCGCCAGGCTGAAGTCCGGCAAGGATATAAGAAAGGTGCAATGCATCGGTGCCTGACCCAACAGCGAGCGATTGTCCTTCGCCACCGAACTTCGCAGTAAACTCTTTTTCAAATTCCGCGACGCGCGGACCCTGACCGATCCACCGTGAGTGCAGGACCTTGGTCACTTCTTCTACGGCCGATTCGGGAACGTTGGGATAAAAGAGAAATACGCCTTCATCTTCCTTCATTACCGGCATTTCTGCCATCGGTTTCTCCTTCATTCTGTTTCTATAAGAATTGAAGCGCAAATGTAATAAAAAAGGCTCCGAGAGGAGCCCTGGTGGTGCTGGGTGCGAGGTGCTGGGTGCGGGGGCGTGGTATCGTTTTACGAGTTTTGCATTTCCACGCACCCGGCACCCAGCACCGAGCACCTTACAGGTTGGGTTGCGGAGTTGTCCTCAGATAAGGCTTGATCCGCTTATGTCCTTTGGGGAACTTCCCTGGTATATCTTCGTCTTTCACCGCCGCTGTGATGATCACATCGTCGCCATGTTTCCAGTTGGCCGGTGTTGCTACTGAATACTTGGCGGTAAGCTGGAGGCTGTCGATCACGCGAAGGATCTCATCGAAGTTACGGCCTGTTGAAGCGGGGTAAGTGATCGTAAGCTTTACCTTCTTGTCGGGACCGATCACATACACAGATCTTACGGTGAATTTATCGGTAACGGCAGGATGAACCATGTCGTAAACATTCGCGATCCTGAATTCAGGGTCGGCGATGATCGGGAAGTTCACCTGTGTGTTTTGTGTTTCGTTGATGTCGCCGATCCATTTCTCATGAGATGTCAGTGGGTCGACGCTAAGGGCCATTACTTTGGTATTCCTTTTTTCGAACTCCTGGCGAAGCTTGGCAACGGCGCCGAGCTCGGTTGTGCAGACGGGTGTGAAGTCGGCCGGGTGCGAGAACAATACGCCCCATGAATCGCCGAGCCATTTGTGAAACTGGATCTTTCCTTCTGATGTCTCCGCTTCGAAGTCGGGAGCGACATCGCCTAATCTTATAGCCATAATGTCTAAGTTTTAAAGGTTCAAATATATAAAATCTACAAAATCTATTGAATCAATAGATTATTCCTTGCCTCGTTTGACGATCTTTGCTAATGAGCTCTGGGAGAGGATTTTGAGGGTTTCGTCCCTCACACCGAGGAAGGTATCGCGGATGCCGCAGGTTTTTTCGTCGCGGCATTCTTCGCAGGGTTCATAGTAATTGAGGGAAACGCAGGGCAGCATGGCAATGGCGCCATCCATAAGCCTTACGACGTCCATGAGGTTTACATCCTCCGGTTTTTTGTATAAATAGTACCCTCCGCCTTTTCCTTTCTTGCTGTGAAGGATCTTGGCATTGCGAAGCTCGAGAAGGATTGCTTCAAGAAACTTCTTTGGGATGCGCTCGTGTTCTGCAATTTCCTGGATGTGTACCGGGCCGTCCTGGTATCGTTCGGCCAGGTATACAAGAGCGTGAATTGCGTATTTGCACTTTTTAGAAAGCATAATGGCGTAATTGCGTAATATATAGAAGACGGGGAAAAAACGGAAAATTGCCGAGGTAGCTCAGGGGTAGAGCAGCTGATTCGTAATCAGCAGGTCGTGGGTTCAAATCCCATTCTCGGCTCTTAAACACATAGGACACATAGGCACATAGGGACACATAGAAAGACATAGAAAAAATCAGCCTTATGTGCCTATGTGTGTAAAATTCTTATTTTTGCAGCCCTTGCCCAGGTGGTGAAATTGGTAGACACGCTACTTTGAGGGGGTAGTGCCGCAAGGTGTGCTGGTTCGAGTCCAGTCCTGGGCACCCTGAAGAAGAGTGAGAACTGAATACAGGTTTTCACTCTTCGTTTTTTATAATGCCGAAGTGGTGAAATTGGTAGACACGCACGTTTCAGGGGCGTGTGCCGCAAGGTGTGAGGGTTCGAGTCCCTCCTTCGGCACTCAAGAAATCAAACCGTTGGTCAGACGACCGACGGTTTTTTCGTTTTCAGCTAATGAGCACCAACAGCAGTGTGCTGTCTATTGAATTTTGCTGCCACGTAAAAGAACAATGAGAAAAAACCAACAACGGCAATGAGGCAGAACTGGATCATAATCTGTGCGATTGATGATGTAAAGATCAACTCATTTTCTCGCCCCAACCCTCCGCTCTCAACCGGCAAACAACCGGCGTAATATATCCATCAATTTTGTACGAAATCCCCTCCCAACCACCCAGAATGAGTCATTTTGACCAGAGGAACCCGATTGGAACAGGCTTTGCCTATATTGAGACAAATTGGAAAACAATGCAGAAAATGACTTTTCGTTGGCTCGCCTGCAGCATAATCTTACTACTCACCTCCAGCAGCTTTGCTCAGACAGCCGCGCCGCAAGACTGGTTCCTGAAAGACCCCGAAACGGACAAAGTTCAGGGTGTTAGCGCCGACCGCGTTTACGAATCCCTCCTCAAAGACCAGCCTTCGCGTACAGTCACCGTCGCCATTATCGACTCCGGTGTCGATATCAATCACGAAGATCTTAAAGATGTGATCTGGACCAACGAAGACGAGATCCCAGGCAATGGTATCGACGACGACAAAAACGGGTACATCGACGACATCCATGGGTGGAACTTTATCGGTGGTAAAAACGGCGAGAATGTCGAAGAAGACACCTATGAACTCACGCGCGAATACATGCGCCTGAAAGAAAAATTTGCCAGCGTCGATGGCGGCAAGGTTCCCAAGAAACAAAAAGAAGAATACGAGAAGTATCTCAAGATCGAAGACAAGTTTAAGAAGCTAAAAGAAAAGAACGAGACCATGTATGGTCAGTTCGCTTCTATGTATCTCAACTTTCAAAAAAGCGTCGATACACTGAAATATGTGCTAAAGACCGACACACTCACAATGGAAAAGCTCGCAGCGTACTCTCCTACCGAGCAGGTGATGATGTTCGCCAAAGGTTTCATAACATCAAAAATGAGAAACTTCGAAGGCGAAGCTATCGAAGATGTGCTCCACGAATTCAAAGAAGCATACGACTACTTCCGCGTGATCGTTGAATACGGTTATAATGAAAACTTCGACTCTCGAAAGATCGTGGGAGATAACTATAAAGATCCCTACGAAAAAGGGTATGGCAACAACGACGTCACCGGTGCTGATGCATTGCACGGCACGCACGTGGCTGGGATCGTTGCTGGCAATCGCAAGAACGATCTCGGCATCAAAGGCATCGCCGATAATGTGCGGATTATGTCTGTGCGCACCGTACCGAATGGCGACGAGCGCGATAAGGACGTTGCCAACGCGATCATCTATGCTGTCGACAACGGGGCCAGCGTGATCAACATGAGCTTCGGAAAATCATTCTCACCCCAAAAAGAAGCTGTCGACAAAGCTGTGAAGTATGCCGAGAAGAAAGGCGTGCTGTTGATCCATGCGGCCGGCAACGACGGCGAGGATATCGACAAGGAAGATAATTTTCCCACTCGTAAATATCTCGACGGCAAAGAAGCCAGGAACTGGATCGAGATCGGTGCGTCAAGCTGGGGTGCCGATGCCGACTTTGTTGCAGCCTTCTCGAACTACGGCAAAAAGGGCGTCGATGTATTTGCACCCGGCGTCGAGATCTACTCGACCATACCCAACAACAAATACGAGATCGAACAAGGTACCAGCATGGCAGCCCCGATGGTTACCGGCATCGCAGCAATGCTGATGTCGTACTTTCCCGACTTGACTGCAATAGAAGTGAAGGACATCATCAAAAAATCGACACGCAAGTTCGATGGACTCGAAGTGGTACAGCCCGGCACAAAGAAAAAGGCGGAGCTCTCAGACCTTAGCAATACTGGCGGACTTGTGAATGCTTACGAGGCGGTGAAGATGGCGATGGAACTTCAAAAAAGTAAATTGGTCAAGTAGTTACTTGCCCTTCTTCTTTTTCTTCTCCTTGTCCTTAATGCGAAGACCGTTGTAGGAAATATCCGTTTTCCCGTCAGGTGTTGTCTTTGCCAGCAGAAAAACACTCGGCCCGATTTTAGCATCAACGCCGACATTCTTCGGAACGAAGTCCTTATTACGTTTCTTCAGGTTGCTTAGCGGTACTTGTATCGACAAATTGGTGTCGTTGTCGAGGCTATACTTGCCTTCCAGAAATATCGACAGCACGGTAGACTGGATCTCCATCCGACTGATGTCCATATAACGGTGCGTGAGCTTGCACTTGCCGTTGATCTGTGCGAAACGTACGTCGTCGAAGTCGCGGCGCCGGAACAGAAAATTGCTCATGTTATGAATGGCCTCCACGTTGATCAACCTGCCGTTCTTCACAACCAGGTTCATGTCGCCCTTAAATGTCGGCAACAGAACATTAAAGTCGTCGTTGATCTTGAGCTTGAACTTTGTATCGAAACTTATTGTGCCTTCGAGATTCTCGTCGGTGATCGACTTCTGGTTGAAATTATTGAATGAGCGGAACAGCTCTTTGATAGCAATACCTGATGCGGTGGCTTTTACATCGACGGGATTTATCTCTTTATGAAGATCTTTCATCGTCATCGACATATTCAGCTTTCCTCCACCAAAGTTCATCTTCAGGTTTTCGGTCTGCAGTGTCGTGCCGTTCAGTTTGATCTTGCCTGAGATCTTCGAAGCATTGAAATTCCGGTTCTTCAGCTTGTCGACACCCAATTCAACATCGAAGCTCAGGTTTGTAAAGATCTTGTCGAGCATATCGGAGACGCGTTTCTTGTCTTGCTTTACTTCTTTGGCCGATCTCTTTTTTGAACTCTTCTTTACCAGGAAACTTCCCATGTCGATGTTCGGCGATGTGATCTTGAGTTGAACGTAGCCTTTGTTGACTGGCCTTGTGAAGTATGGAACGTAGTTACTGATCATTCCCTGTAAGTTGGCCGAGCTCTTGCCCGTTGCGATAGCGAGATTGTCGATCCACATCGTGTCTTCGTTGAAATGGATATTCATGTCGATATCCTTGAAGTCGAGCTTGCGGGTGACTAGCGTGAACGCACCTTTTTGGATCGAAGCTTTTCCTTCGAGGTCGCCTTTGTAAGTGCCGGTCTCCTCGTCGAAGTACTCATTGAGTTTGCCTTTGTAGTGGAACTCGGATATGAAATTCCCTTTCGTGAAGCGGATGCTGGTGGTGTCCACTTCTCGATTGAGCTCGGGGAGCGTGACTTTATGCTTCGAAAAAACTTCGAGGGCGAGATCGTCGAAGTCCGAAAGAAGGGCCCGCGCTTCGAAGGGCAGTTGGTCGATCTTGCCGACAACATTGTTAAGTCTCACAGTCGAGTTCTTATTATCGAATTCCTTCGAAGGGTCTTCGTGGTTGGTCATGATCCCGCTAAGGGACAGATCGGTTATCGTTACGACATTGCTTTTAAAAACATTGTTCTCCAGGTCGAACTTGACGACGACAGAGGGCTGTCGATCGGGTCCGCCTGTCCCGTCGGCAGGTCTCATCGGCGCTTCGAGATGAACATCGATCCCAAATGGTTTCGTGATCGTGAGCAATGATAATTTCCTGGCGATGGTGTGCGGTATCACGGCCAGGCCTTCACTATATAAAAGCTTGTCGGAAGAGACATCGAGCGCGATATTTCCTTTCGGAGAAAAATCGAAGACACCGGATATCGCAAACTCGGATTCATGCAGGGAAACCGCGGATGGTTCGAGGCGGAGGATTGACGAATCCGGATAATAATTAAATGCCAGCGATACGTTGGCAGGCATGTCTTTTAAAAAAGCTCCGCGCGACTGGTTGAATGTGAGCTCTTCGAAATCGATGTGTCCATTCATCCTGCAGGCGACGAGTGAATCCCAGTGACGGATATCACTGTTCACATCTTTCAACAGGAACCCAATGAACTTCTTTCTAAGGGAGTCGTGCCAGGTGAACTTCAGATTTTGAAAGAGTATTTTTTCATTGGTGAGGCGAAAGTCGCGGACGGTGTCGGCGGTGGCGAGGCTGTCTTTCTTTTTGAAAACGTCCAGGTTGGAGTAACCCGATTTACTTCGGAACACGAAGAACTCGCCATCGATGATCTTGATGCTCCGGAATTCTATCTCTTTATAAAAGAGCTTGTACGTAACAACGTTGACGAGGATTGTTTCTGTTTTAAACAAACCCTTGATCTCCACGTCGTCGAGCTTTAGGGTGAAATTCGGGAACTCGGAGAACAGGGTAATGTCGGCGTCGCTGATGGTGACATCCGCATTGATATTATCCTTTAGCTGACTGCTTATTTCGGCAAGGATCTCTTTCTTATAAACGACCACGAGCACGAGTCCGATCGAGAACAGCAGGATGATCAAAAACACAAAAACCAGAAGTCCCTTCAGCCACTTCATACAGGTACATTAAATATACCGCTTCGTTAGTTGTTTTCCGCTGTGGCAATTGGCGACAGTGTAGACTTTTTCAACACTTTTCTTACATCAAATTGCGTGTTTCAGGTGATATAGTCTTGTGGCATGGTTTTTCTTAAACGACTGGCATTATTAACTCAAAAAAAAAGTAGCTATGAAGAAAGTAACAATTATCGCAGCGCTCTTTATCTGCGCAGCTGGTGTGATCAACGCTAATGCCGAAACTACTACCCGTCGTTCGGAAATATCTGTACGCTTTGACGAGAAAGTGAAGATCAAGAAGGAAGACCTTCCCGAAGCTGTTAGAACAGCGCTTGCTGGTAACGACTACAATGGCTGGGAGATCCATGAGGCATATATGTATAAGGAAGCTGGCACCTACGAAGTTGAGTTGAAGAAAGGTGAAGAGAAAAAGACAGTGAAGTTGGACAAAGAAGGTAAAGTGATCGGATAATCACTCCCGCCTAACGAAGGGATAAGCCGACCCTGGAGTACAAATACTGTTATTCCAGGGTGGCTTATTTTTTTCACGATCCTGACACTAACTTGCACCCATGGCGGCAATACTGATTGTTGAAGACGATCTCACATTTTCACGTATCCTGAACGCATTTCTTGCAAAGAACGGCTTCAACGTAACGGTGAAGCATTCTGTGAAGGATGGCGTAGACGCCCTCAGTACATCCTCTTTCGACCTCGCTCTTTTCGACTACCGGCTTCCCGACGGAAACGGCCTCGATCTCTTACAAAAAGTAAGACACGAACATCGCATGCCTGTTATCATGATGACGAGCTTCAACGACGTTCGCACTGCCGTGAAAGCTATCCAGTTCGGAGCAGCCGACTATATCCTCAAGCCCGTTTATCCCGAAGAGCTTCTTATGAGCGTTCGCGAGATACTGAGCACCAAACAATCTACGACTGTCGAATACATTGAAGGTCAATCGCCATCGTCTGTAAAATTATACGAGCACGTAAGGATCATCGCGCCCACTGAATTCTCCGTGGTGATTGGTGGCGAAAGCGGAACCGGAAAAGAGTTCGTGGCACGAACCGTTCACAATCTCAGCAGACGCAAGGACGGTCCCTTTATAGCGGTCGATTGCGGAGCATTATCGAATGAACTTGCCGCAAGCGAATTGTTCGGCCACGTAAAGGGTTCTTTTACAGGAGCCATCACAGATCGCATCGGAACATTCGAACAAGCTTCGAAAGGAACCCTATTCCTCGACGAGATCGGAAATCTTTCGCACGAAATACAAGTAAAGCTGCTGAGAGCGATCCAGGAACGCACCATCCATCGCGTCGGCGGAAACAATCATATCAGTGTCGATGTTCGGATCATCGTCGCTACCAACGACGATCTTGCCGAGCGTGTGAAAGCCGGAACATTTCGCGAAGATCTGTATCATCGACTGAACGAATTCGGTTTGCAAGTACCGTCGTTGCGCGACCGCGGCGATGATCTATTGGCATTCATGTCTCTCTTCCGCGATACGGCCAACCGTGAGCTTGGCCGCCAGGTCACAGAATACTCGCCGGAAGTGATCGCGACTTTCAAAAGATATGCGTGGCCGGGAAACCTTCGGGAGCTTCGCAATGTCGTTCGAAGAGCAGTGTTGTTCACAACCGGAAGTGTTATTGAGATGGCTTCGATCCCCCCGGAGATGACCGAACCCGTTGCCGCAAAAAATGAAAAGGAAGAATTCAGCGACGTCAAAGACCTCAAGTCAATTCAGGAAACCACAGAGCGCCACTTGATCGCTAAAACGTTGCTCGATACCGGTTACAACAAAGCAAAGACCGCCCGATTACTGAACATCGATCGTAAGACGTTGTACCTGAAAATGGAGAAGTACAATATCAAAGAGCATTCGTGATCTCACGCAAAGGCGCGGACGAAGTGCAACGTAAAGGCTAGAGAGAATTTTTTACCTCGCTCATCATAAGTTTAAGGCGTTCCTTCAGCTCCAGCCATCTCTCCTTCATTTTCGCGGCGGCGCCTCCCTTCTCCAGTTCTTTCTCGACTTGTCGCAGCGCAGAGGATAAATTTGCGAAGCCGAACTGGTTCACGCGTCCCGAGAGACGATGTACAAGGACAAGCATTGCCTCATCCTGTTGTTCATTGATCGCCTTCTCCACCATCAGGATATCCTTGTCGGTCTCGCCGACAAAATCTGCCAGCACCGATTGAAACAACTGCTCATCGTTGTTCGTCATCTTTCGAACAACGGCGAAGCGGTCGTGCAGACCAAGAACAGAATATAGGTCTTCGGACCGGAATGGCTTTCGAAGCACGCCGTCGAATTCGTTGAGATTCCCGTGTTGAGTGATCGTCTCGGCCATGGCAGTCATTGCAAACATGCGCACACTTTTATCGACGCGCTTCCGCAACGAACGACAGAGCTCGACACCATTAACATTCCCCAAACGAATGTCGATGAGAATGTGAGTGATGCCTGGATCAACACCTGTCTCGAAAAGCTCTTCCGGGTTATCGTGGGTTGTAAACGGAATTCCTGCATTCGACAACATCAGCTTACAAACATCAACGATCAGCACATCATCGTCGAGGATAAGTACACGCATGCCTGGTGGTGTTGCAAGTTGTCGCACGTCGGCGGTGGTTTGCTGCGCAGATCTGCGCGGGTAAGTTAGCTCGACGGTAAACGTAGATCCTTCGGCCTCCTTACTTTTTACCTGGATCTTTCCTCCCTGTGCTTCGACTATCATCTTCACGATAGTGAGCCCAAGGCCGGTCCCGCCATAAAGATTTCCAACGGTGGCACTTGCCTGTTCGAAGCGATGAAAGATACGATTGATATCTCCCGACTTGATGCCAATTCCCGTATCCGAAACCTCGAAGGTCATCTTCAACCTTTCTTTCTCAACCACACCGTTCACATTCAATTTCACCTGGCCTGTCGATGTGAACTTGATGGCATTGCCGATCAGGTTATACAACACCTGGCGAAGCCTGAACTGGTCGCCCTCCGCGAGCTCGTTCGTAGTCATCGATGTATCGAATACAAGCTTCAGTCCTTTCTTCTCTGCCTGGACCCGCAACGCCGACGCGACTTCTTCGGCGATCTCGAGCGGGTAGAACTCTGTCTTTTCGAACTCTATCTTTCCTGATTCCAGTCTCGAGTAATCCAACACTTCATTCACGATATGAAGAAGGTGTTCCGAGGAATCCCCGATGGCCTTAACCGCAACGTCGGCGTTGGCGAGGGGATTGGAACGGAGTTGCTCGGCATAACCGATGATCGCCTGCAGCGGCGTACGGATCTCGTGACTCATGTTCGAGAGGAATCTCTCTTTCACAAGGGTCAATTCCTCCGCACGTTCTTTCTCGCGAACCAATCCTTCACGAAAGAAATTACTCCGCGTCACGTCGATCACGATCAGGTAGATCAGCGCGGCGGCCATCAGCGAGAATATCAACAGTATAGAGACGATAACACTGCTGCTGTCGTCGACAACATTAAGAGCTTGCTCATTGTTAAAACGGATCTGTGCGAGCTCCTCGGCTTCAACCAGATGCACAATACCGACGAGCTGACTGAACAAGTCCCGGCTAGTGGCCAGCAAAGCCAGCTCGCGATCTGCAAGCTTCTTACGCATATTGAGCTCGTTCATCCCGAGCTCGTCGATGAGCCGTGTGGCTTCGGCAAGCTTGGCATTGTTTTGAGCAACGGAGATGGTGTCGACAGTCACCTGCACTTCTTCTGTAACAGTGCGATCCGGCAACGGCGCTTGTACCTCGCTTCTCTTACGAAAGATCTTGCTGAAGAATGAACGCTTCTGTTCCTCGGTCTCTGCGGTATCCTTTAAGTAAGTGATCGTTGTGCTTTTCGTTTGCGAGGTACGAACGCTCGTGTCGATCGTGATATTTTCTTTCGAAAGCATGTTGGCCAGCGTGTCGAATTTCTGCGCCATCACTTTGTCTTTAGTGACATTCGATCGCAACCGCAGGTAGGAAAGGAATGCGTTGTTTCGTCGCTTTATGATGTCTTGCATTTCCCGAAGGCGTTGCAACTGGATGGTGTCTTTCCATTGCATACCGATAAGTGAATCGAGAATAGTCAGCAGCTCGTTCGACTCGTTCAAGAAATCGCGATCGGGTTTGTTTGGATTCTTGATCGCATCGATGCGCTGTTGTTCGTTAAGGGCTGTTGTCTTCCGGTAAAGATTGTTGAGGGTTTTTAGTTTTTCGTTGGGTGCACCGAGATCGTACACCACGGTGAGCATCTTGTTAAGGCCAAAGTAAGAAATGGATAATGCGATAACTATGGCGCCGGTTCCAAGTGCGAATGCCAGCAGTACTTTTTTAATGATATTTCCCCCCGATTTATCCATCATTCATTAACCAATTAACCATTAACGATTGATCATTGATCATTGATCATTAATCATTGCAATGAACAATCGTCAATGATCAATGACCAATGATTAATGATTAATGATTCCGCTCTAAAGCTACGACATTCTCCACATGCACGGTATGTGGAAACATATCCACGGGCTGAACCCTTGCGATAACGTACTTTTCAGAAAGTATCGCCAGATCGCGCGCCTGTGTGGCGGGATTGCAACTGACATAGACGATCCTTTTCGGGGCGGCCTTCAACAACATTCGCGTCACGTGTTCGTGCATACCTGCCCTCGGCGGATCGGTTATCACAACATCGGGTCGTCCATGTGTATCGAGGAATGAGTCGTCCAAAAGATCTTTGATGTCGCCCGCATAAAAATCGGTGTTCAAAAGACCATTGAGCTTCGCATTCACCCTGGCATCTTCGACAGCTGCTGCCACATACTCCAGCCCGATCACCTTCTTTACGTTCGATGCCACGAAGCATGCTATCGTTCCGGTACCGGTATACAGGTCATACACTGTTTCGTTTCCCGTGAACTGTGCGTACTCCCATGCAACCTGATATAATCTTTGTGCTTGTCGCGAGTTGGTCTGGTAAAATGATTTTGGTCCAACCCTGAACTGAAGCTCTCCATCGTTGGTCGGCTTCGTCATACGTTCGGTGATAAATGGATCTCCCTTCCAGCATTGTATCTCGAGGTCGGCAAATGTGTCGTTCCTCTTTCCATTAACAACAAACTGGAACGAAGTGATCTGTGGGAATCTTTGTTCAAGTTCCTCAAGGATTTTTCCAGTCCACTCCCATTTATCATAAGTAACCTGGAGTATGATCATAACCTCCGGCCCCGTCGCCCCTCGCCCCTCGCCGGTGGTACGTATCGTTAGAGTTCTTAAGAAACCGATCTGTTTCCGGAGATCGAAGAACGGGATCTGTTCTCTTACGCAGATCTCTTTCACCGCAAGACGTATTGCATTCGATGGATCGGGCTGCAGATGACATTCCTTCACATCGAACACCTTGTCGTACATACGAGGGATGTGATAACCCAGTGCAGGTTCTCCAAACGCCATTCCTTTCGTTAGTTCATCTTTTGTAAGCCAACGATTGGCTGAAAATGTGAAGTCGAGTTTATTCCGATAGTGCTTGGTTTGCTGCGAACCCATGATCCTGTTGACCTCAGGGAGTTTCAATCCACCTAAGCGCTCGAGGTTGTCGATCACCTGCCGATGTTTGTAGTCGAGCTGTGCTTGGTAGTCGATATGTTGCCATGAGCATCCTCCACAAGTACCAAAATGGATGCAAAAGGGTGTTGTTCGTGCTGGTGAAAGGCTTACGATCTTCGACACTTTTCCTTCCAGGAATTGCTTCTTGATCTTCGTAACCTCAACATCCACAGTGTCTCCGGGTGCACCGCCTTCGATAAAAATTACCTGCCCGTCGTGGCGGGCAACGCACTTACCCTCGGCTGCCATGCTATCTATCACGATACCCTGTAAAACCTCGCCTTTCTTCATAAAAGGCCGCAAATTAAGGAATATTGGGGGGTTTTTGAGGATAGCGGGTTTTGCTATCTTTCACGCCGCTGCCTGCGGCTGTGGGCACGTGAGTTGAGAAATGAAGAGGCTAACCGTCGTATTGTTCTTACTGGTGTCGTTTACTGCGTTGGCAAAACACATCGTTGGCGGGGAACTCGAACTCCTACATCTCAACGGGTTCAAATACCGGATCAATCTCATTTATTATTTCGACGTAACGAATAATCCCGGTCGCGACCCGGTACAACAAGAGCCAAACGTCACGGTTTATATATACCGGAAAGCCGACAACATCATGGTCGATAGTGTTTTGCTGCCATGGTCTACGCGAACACAGGTGCAGTATACCAATCCAACCTGCTCTTCAGATGGGATCAGGAGCGATCGACTCCTGTATTCAAGTGAAGTAACACTCTCCAGCGACAAATACAGTCATCCAGGAGGTTACTATATGATGTGGGCACGCTGCTGTCGCAACTATACCATCGACAATATCAAAAGCGACGATCCCAATGCGTTAGGCGGAACTGCCGCTGGCCAGGTATTCTATCTTGAATTTCCGGCGGTCATGTCGAATGGCAGTCAGTTCATTAATTCATCGCCGAAAAACTTTCCAACGTTAAGCGACTACGCCTGCCCAAAAAGACCTTACTATGTTGACTTTGCTGGAACCGACGACGATGGAGACTCGCTGGTATATTCACTTGCCACACCCTTGAGCACGTTCACGTCAGAAGCATTGCCAGCGCCCGAACCCGGTCCGTACCTGGAGGTCGAATGGCAAACCGGGTATAGTCTGAATAACGTGATGAATTATAGTCTTGCCAATACGTGGGATCACGACCTCGAGATCAATAAGGATGGATTCCTTCGAGTGACGCCAAAAGATCTTGGCCTTTATGTATTCGCTGTCAAAGTTGAGGAGTATCGGAACAAACAAAAGATCGGAGAAGTACGTCGCGATTTTCAATTGTTGGTTGTTGACTGCAAAGCTGCGGTTCCTCCAGTAGTCCAGGGAAAGAAATCAGGAGACACTGGCTTTCAGTTAAATGCGCTAAATGTCCAGTTCGACAACACAGTAAGTGATGACGATCGTTTCGCGTACATAATTATAACAGACTCCGACGCTGTTCGCAGCGTGGATAGTTTCAAAGAAAACATAACTATAAAGGCTGTCCCTTTGAATTTCAAGGGCAGCGTTACCAGCATCCAGTTTGATCCGCAGGACGGTGTACTTCATAAGTACGATACGCAGCATTCAGACACCCTGTTGGCAAAGGTCTTTTTCCCTGCCTGTCCTTTCTTCCTCGGCGGGCCGGCCCAGATCGGGGTGATCGCATACGACGACGCCTGTGCGTTGCCTTTGTCGGATACTTTGAAGATCAATGTGGAGATAGAGCCGCCTGATAACCAGCGGGCGGTCATAGCGCCCCCAGATAAAGTAACTGCAACCTTGAATGAAGGCGACCAGGAAGCGTGGGCCTTCGAAGGCACCGATGCAGATGGCGATGAACTGGTGCTGTTTGCGCTGGCCGACGGATTTTCCATGTCGAAGTCGGGGATGAAAACCGAAATAACGGAACAGTCGGCCGGGTTATTGAAAGGTCAGCTTTCGTGGGATGCCTTTTGTGACATCTATGATTTCACGAAGCAGACGACTTTCAATTTGAAATTACTGATCGACGATCTTGATAAATGTGATCTCGGCGACCCAGACACGCTCACTTACAAATTGAATGTTATTCTTCCCCCGGATAACAAGCCGATTGTAGATACAGATCTTACACCCGATCCATTTGAAATTGTGGTGGATGGCATCGAGCGAAAGATCTACCAGAACCTGACGTTCAATGTAACAGGTAAAGATATTATCGACAACGATCGCGTTACCGTGAGGATGGTCGGCGATGGCTTCAACCCAACCGACTACGGTATGTCATTTGCGAAGAAGACTGATGTCGGTTCCGTTTCATCGGAATTCAATTGGGATTTTCCATGCGATAAGTTCAATCTGGCAGAACGTGACACATTCAATATTGCATTTCTCGCGATCGACAGCGTAGGTAAGTGTCGTATACGGCAACTTGACTCGCTGGTCGTGAAGGTGAAAGTGTTGCCACCTCCGAACCTGGCGCCGCAGCTTTCGATACTCAACATCAGCAACGACGACATCGCGTTCGATGGCGGGACTGCAACGGTATGGCCGGGCCAGCAACTAGACTTACAATTTAATGTGAGCGATGCTGATACAGGGCCGATAGATCAGTTAAACCTCATGATGGTCGACGTCGGTGGCGACGACATACCTGATGGATGGCAGTGGCAGGACGCGACCGGACCGAGTGTATTGTCGTCGGTGTTCAGTTGGGCTCCATTGTGTACGATATTTAAAGACAACATTTTCGAGCACGATTTTTATTTCAAATTTTACTTTGAAGACGATCGGTGCATAACGGCCGTGAGGGATTCGGTGACGATCAACGTGAAAGTGAGAGATCGCGAAAGCAGCGGTTTCGAGGTAGACCCTGTGAACGTATTCACACCCAACGACGATGGCATTAATGACTTCTATTCAATGGAACGTCGTAATGCATCGGGTGACCTCGAAAATATTTTACCACCTGATAACTGCCAGGGTGTTTTCGAAAATATTAAGATCTACAATCGCTGGGGCAATCCTGTTTTTACGAGCACTGATCGAAACTTCCGGTGGTTTGGATCGAACGAGGCCGCGGGAGTTTATTTCTATCATGTAAAGTTCACGAATCGAGAGTATAAAGGGACGGTGAGCATTAGAGATTAGTTACGATTTTCGTCTTTCAATTTATAACTCGCCACTGGACGCTGTGCGAACCGATACGAGAGACCGAATTCATAAACGGTTCCCTTTGCGTCCGCAACGTTCATCATCATTTGTCGTGCGGATACGTGAAAGCTTAAATAATGTTGGTAGACGATCGGCATAAAATACTGGCGCACCATTCTGCCCTGGCCGAGCGGCAGCATATAAGCTACAGAAACACCCGGGATAAATCCGAGGCCGATCACTTTATCGGATTGATCGCGGTCGATGATATCCGTAATTCCAAATCCAGGTTCGAACTGTACCCCGAACTGACCGCCTGTTCTTTCATTGAAGATCTTTCCAAACGAACCATAAAAAAGTGAAATGATATGAGATCGGTTCTGTAGTCGTATCGGTTGACTCGGATCGTTCATAGCGGCTTTGGTGATGATCATCGTCGTACCGAAACCTCCGCCCCACCCTTTCTTTCCATAGGCGATGAAATCGAATTTCGTTCCCCAGCCTTTACCGACGTTCCTGCCGATATTGCCATTGAAGCTTGTTGCGAAGACCCCGAGCAACATATCGAAACGCGGACCGCGGTACGTGATCTCGGAGAACTCGCTCACCTTTCGGATCACAGGATAGTATACCTGTAATGGGTAAGGAGAGGTAAGCGCAGTTTGTCCCTGGTAATTAGGCCACGCGAGGTGCAAAAAATAAACACCTGCTTCTCGTCTTCCATTGACACGTTCCGGTTGAAAAGCGGGAAGTTGATCGCTAACGGCCATCATTTTACTTACGATAGATG
Source organism: uncultured Ohtaekwangia sp. (assembly GCA_964490505.1). Classification (GTDB taxonomy): domain Bacteria; phylum Bacteroidota; class Bacteroidia; order Cytophagales; family Cyclobacteriaceae; genus ELB16-189. The sequence goes on from CAZBCP010000016.1 coordinate 152,207, forward strand.
GCATCTCGATATCGTTCACTTTTTCCAGTCTCGCAATACCACTTTCACTAACCGAAAAGATGAGTTCTGCCGAATGCGTTCGCAGGTACTGCGTTTCTTCAGGGGTAAAATCTATCTTGTAATAAATGATCTGAAGTTCGCCCTTGCCGCCGATGGGCTGCGCTTTCGTGTTCTCGGATGAAATGGGATTTTGGGCAAATGCTCCTGTTGTAATTAATAAGACAGAAAGTACTAGGTGTGTCTTCATAAAATAATGTCATCGCGCCCCTAACTACGTACTGAAATTAAAGTATGCGAAGTGCAATTGCTAATTTCATCGCCATGGTAGTTATGACAGTCACTATTCCGGCACTGTTTCTGCGAGCAAAACCACGATGACCGACCACGAAAAGAAGGCCGCCCAGGAGCTAAAAGCCTGGAAGAAACAGATGCAGCAAAAACAGCGGCTGCTGGGCATGCTGTCGCGACAGCTTCAGACGAAGATCAACAAAGCTATCCCCGAAAAGGTACACGACGTAATTACTGCGGCCATCAAACAAATGACGCGAGCAGTATTTACGGGTGTTGGGTTCATTACGCCACAGCCACTCGAAAACGTTTGGCTCGAAGAACGCGAGACGAAAATAGATTTAAGAATAAAGTTCTATGCAAGAACAGCAGCCGCGGAAGGAGCTGTGACTGGAGCGGGAGGAATATTGTTAGGACTCGCAGACTTCCCCTTGTGGCTAACGGTTAAAATGAAAATGCTGTTCGAGATAGCGGCGTTGTATGGATACAACACGAGCAATCTGAAAGAACGGATCTATTTGTTATACATATTCGAGATCACGTTCTCGAAACAGGGACGGCGTCGCGAGATCTATGCGATATTGAAAAACTGGGAGACGTATTCGAAAGAGCTACCGGATGATATCAATAGTTTCGATTGGCGTACGTTCCAGCAAGAGTATCGGGATTACATCGACCTGGCTAAGCTCCTGCAATTGGTGCCAGGGATAGGCGCCCCCGTTGGTGCAGTCGTCAACCTGCGACTGACCAACAAGTTGGGGGCTTATGCTAAAAATGCGTATAGGTTAAGATTGATCGATCACACCTTAAAAAAGCACTAGTGTTTACATGCAGACGCTTCGAGAGCCTTTACCTTTTCTTCCATTTGAAGCAGGTATAATGTAAGCTCTTCAATCTTCTTCAGAAGTATTGCATCCATCTCGCCCAAAGCGATACCATTCTTCTCCACTTCTGCGGCACTCGGCACGTCTGGAAGATGCCTGTTCTGTTTTATATATGAACGCACTTTCTCGAGTGAAGGCAATTCATAGTTATCTTCAAAAACATAGTCCGACCATGCCGCGGTAGTAACCACAACTTCACGTGCGCCAATCTTCCCCTCAACGGCAAGCTTGAAAGACGCCGGAGTAAGAGTCCCTATCCCAACATTACCATTTTCAAGAAGCACCATCTTATAAGTATGGGTGTTTCCCTCGTAGAAATAAAATCCATTGGTGTTCACCCCAACATCCCACACTTTAGAGCCCGCCGAAACTTTATAGTTTATACTTGCTTCTGTGGCATGTTCAACGGTCTGTCCTCCCTTGATATGGAGCGTTCTTTCAGGAGCGCCTATCCCCAATCCAACATTCCCGTTCCTGTAAAGCACCAGTTGATTAGTGTTGCCACCTGATGTATTGGCCGCATTGAAGATAAGATCATGATTACTCCAGATCAGATCGGAATTCGCCTCATAGATGGTCGCGTTGGTGCCGCTAATGAACCTCACCTTACGTACACCGGAGCCTCCAGCGTTGCCGGATGGATATATCTGAAGGTCGCCATTTACCTCGAGCTTTGCCCCTGGGGTAGTACTTCTGCCGATATTGACCGATCCATCGCTATACCAAATAAAGGATGGCGTGGGGTTAGTGGTCCACTGGGCGTTTGCGCACACGGCCGAGCATACTAAAACAAGCATAACAAAATATTTCATAGTCATTACGGGGTTAAAATTGAATGTCTATGAATTTACGCGTAACGTTCGACACAACGACGATCTCATACCCCCATTAATTATTTACGAATTTTTCAATAAGAACATATCCGGAGTCTCCGCCTCCAACGCCTCTACCTCCTTTACCGCATTCCCTGCAATTCCTCTCACGTCGCCATACAACGCTGCCGTGTTCTCGATCACCTGCAAGATCTGTTTCTCGCGACGCGCCCAGCGTACATGCGCCTGCGCTTTCTCTTTATTGAGATCGTCCTGCATCTGCTGAAAGTTCTCAACGATCGCTTCGATCTTCTGCTTGAATTCGATACTCGTCAGGTAATTATATAGCAACAACATCTTATCGCCTTTGTTCTCTTGTGCTATCCGCACCTCGCCAACTCTGCACAACGATTCTCTGAACAGGGCAGCAAGGGCTTTGAATTCACCGAACGTGCAAACCCATACGCCGTCGCGGAGGCCGAAGTGTGTCATGTCGGACGGCAGCGCTTCGGTAACGATCACACCAATGTCGGCCTGCGTGAGTCGCATGTCTTCCTTAAGCTTTGATGGCCATTCGTTGCTGAATGTTTTCGTGCGCTTGCTTTCGTACAGGATCTTACCACACGGATTGTTATATGCATCCCTCACATGATGAACACAGTCGCCACCACGCTTGCCTTTGGCAACTTCCTCCACACGGTCGCGTGCAAACGTCTGGCGCAGGTAATCTTCCAGTAAAAGCTCCTGCACTTCGCCCTGGGCCTGCATGCTTCCCTGCTCCGACTTGCGTTTCATCTCGTTGATCAGCTTCGCCTGGTCGTCGAGCTTCTTTTGAACTTCGGCCATCTTCATGCGCTCTTCATTGCGCGCCTTTTCAATACCCTCGTTCAAGTGTTTTTTATAAAGGATGCCGATACGTTCTCTTTCGCGCTCGAGCTCCAATTGTTTCTCGCGTATTTCGAGCTGTGCCTTCTCTTTGGCCTTTCGATCCGCATCGTCTTTCATCGCCTTTTCACGTTCGAGCAGACGGCGGCGCATTTCGAGCTCCTGTTTTTCTTCCCGTTGATCGAGCAGGCGCTCCCGCTCTTCGAAGGCGATCGTCCGCTCTTCCATCTTCGTCACATATTCCTTCTCCAGGCGGCTCCGTAACTCGTGCTCGAGTGCCACCTCCGGGGAAAACTTATTTCCGCAATGCGGGCATTTCACTGTTGTTGCCATGATCGTGTCGCGTTATTTGACGTCAATTAGGCCGAATGATTTGACAACTAGTGTCAAAAGCCGAATTTTGCGTTATGGCCAGGAAATCCACTAAGACCGAATCTATTATTCCCCAGACCAAGCTCCTGCGCTTGTTCCAAATAATCGCCGTACTAAAAACCGGGCGGTGGACGATCAAAAGTCTCGCGGAACGATTCGACACCAGCGAACGGACCATCTACCGTTACATCAAGCTGCTCGAGGAGATCGAGCTTTTGATCGAAAAAGACTTCGACGGGAAATATTTCATTCACAGCTCCGGCGACGAGCTCGGCACCTCCGAATTCACCCTTGAAGAAATGAAGTTGATCAAGAAGCTCATTCAGACCGAAGTAGATAATAACCCATTGAAAGAACTTCTCCTGAAAAAGCTCTCGCTCAACTCCGAACTCGATAAAGTCCCGAACCTGATCGTGAACTCAAGACGTGGCAAGTTGGTCGAACAGCTATCGCTCGCGATCAAAGACAAGAAACAGGTCATCCTTCGGAATTATCACTCAGCCAACAGCAGCGAGATCACCGATCGACTGGTGGAACCCATCGGCTTCGGAGACAATTATCAGACAATAGTCGCGCTCGACACAAAAGACAAGCAGAGCAAACAATTCAAGATCGACCGTATCGGCGAGATCACCGAAACAGAAAAAAATTTTCAGTTCGAAAGTCAACATCAAAAAACAACGACCGACATTTTTGGTATGACAGGCAGCAAAAGCACGTGGGTGACCTTGAAACTGCAGATGCGATCTTACCTCCTCCTGAGAGAAGAACATCCATTGTCGTTGCCGTACATAGAAAAAAGAGACGACCATTATCAATTCTATGGCCCCGTCAGCAATTTCGATGGCATCGGCCGGTTCGTAATGGGATTGATGGACGAGATAGAAGTCGTTGGCCCGGAAGAGTTCAAGAAACATATCCGGCACAAGATTGGCCGGTGATCCGGCAATGACAAAGAACAACAAATCGATATACGCTGCCTTTGGGGCAAACCTGCTGATCGCAATCACAAAATTTATTGCGGGTTCAATTACAAGGAGCGCCGCCATGATCTCCGAAGGGATTCACTCCGTTGTCGATACCCTGAACCAGGTGCTTTTATTATATGGACTGAAGCAGAGCAAAAAGCCGGCTGACCAGGCACATCCGTTCGGTTATGGAAAGGAGCTCTACTTCTGGTCGTTCATCGTTTCGATACTGATATTCAGTCTCGGCGGCGGACTGTCGATCTATCATGGGATCCAATTCCTGCGAGAACCTGTGGAGCCAGGGAATCCCATTGTGAATTATATTGTACTGGGCGCCTCGTTTGTGTTCGAAGCCATCTCGTTTGGGATTGCACTCAAAGAATTCCATACGGTGAAGGGAGAACTCGGTTGGTGGCGGGCGACCATGCAAAGCAAAGACCCATCGAGCTTTCTTGTTCTATTCGAAGATGCGGCTGCCGTGCTTGGCCTTGTGATCGTATTTATATTCATGGCGATCGGTCATTATCTCCACATACCCGAAATGGACGGCGTGGCTTCTATAGCAGTTGGCGTTCTCCTGGTTGCCGTGTCGATGGTGCTTGGTCGCGAAAGCAGGAGCCTCTTGATGGGAGAAGGGATCGCACCAGACACACAAAAGAAGATCAAAGCCCTCGCGGAAACCGACGAGGCAGTTCTGAAAGTAAACAATGTCATGTCTACATACCAGTCGCCCGAAGAGGTTGTTTTGATGCTCATTGTAACTTTTAAGCCCGATCTGAGTACTGAGGATATTACCGATGCCATAAGGCGTGTGCGAACGAACATCAAGAAGGAATTTGAGTTGGTAGAATTTGTTATAATTCAGCCGCATTCTATTTAACTTACTTGAATGATATCCAGGATCCTCCCAATCGCGGTACTCGTCATTGTTGCGGGTTGCGAACAAAAGCCTGCAAGTGTGCTGGCCGAAAATTCAGATCTGAAGATCGGCCAGGTTGTCGGGCGAAACACATTGAAGCTCCATCAAAAAGATTCATTCCAGCTCGATCTGAAAAAAGATGCGTTCGTGTATGGATACGCCGATCAGCACGATGTTGATCTTGTCGTGAAGATATTCGGACCCGATCACAAGCAATTGGGTGAGTTCGATGGCCCTGCGCGAGGACCGGAAAATTTCAAGTTCACGACAACCTCTGAAGGTGTTCACACTATCTCCATCACACCATTCGAAGAAGGGACCGGGGAATATTCTATCGTTCTGAACGGAGCGGAGCCCTTGTCAAGCGACCCTCAAGGCCGGATAGATCAGATAGTAAGAGCAACGCTCGGCAGGGAGGAAAAAACTCCCGGCGTTGCAATATCCGTTCAGCGCGACGGAAAGCTCGTTTACGATAAAGGCTTCGGCTACGCCGATCTCGAACAGAATGCGAAGATCACACCAACAACAGTATTTCATATCGCATCGGTTTCAAAACAATTCACAGCGTTCGCAATTGCAATGCTCGCCGACCAGGGAAAGATCTCGCTCGATGACGATATCAGGAAATATTTGCCGGAGATGCATGATTTCGGAACCCCCATCACGGTCCGTCAGTTGGCGCATCATACCAGTGGACTTCGCGATCAATGGAGCTTGCTCACTATGGCCGGCTGGCGAATGGATGATGTGATCACCATGCCGCAGATCATGAGGTTGGTCAGTAAGCAGACAGAGCTCAATTTCAAACCGGGCGACGAACATCTTTATTGCAATACCGGTTTCACGCTTATGGGCGAGATCGTTCATCGTGTTACCAAGGAAACTTTCGCCGACTGGTGCAAGAAGAACATCTTCGATCCCCTGGGCATGAAGAATACGTTGTTCTATGATGATCATGAAAGATTGGTAGAGAATCGCGCGTACTCCTATCACCAGGGCTCGAATGGGTTCAAGAAAAGTGTGCTGAGCTATGCCAATGCAGGGGCAACAAGTCTGTTTACAACGGTTGAGGATCTTCAGTTGTGGGCTTCAAACTTTGAGAACATGAAGGTTGGGAACGACAACGTGATGAAGATCATGAACTCGAAATACGTTCTCAACAAGGGCGATACGATCGATTATGCGTTCGGCCAGGTTATCAATAAATACAAAGGTTTGAACGCCTATTCTCACGGCGGCGCTGATGCAGGCTATCGTACATACTTCTTGCGTTTTCCGGATCAGCATACATCTATTGTCGTGTTCAGTAATCACGCACAGTTCCCGGTTGGCGATATGGCGTATCAACTGGCGGATCTTTATCTGGCAAGTGAGATCAAAACCGAGAAGCCAAATGATTCTCCGCAGGATCAACCCCCGCCACAAGCTCCTTTCGACCCGGCATCTGTAAAGCTTGCAGATTATACTGGTGTTTATTATAGCCCGGAACTGGAAACCACTTATACTTTCGAGGTCGTAAATGATACGCTCACGTCGCATCATCAGCGTCACGACGATATGAAGTTGAGGCCCACAAAGCCCGATGTTTTCAATATCAACATTCTCGGTAACCTCGAGTTCTATCGTGATAAAGGAAAGATCGCGGGCTTCAGGGCCTCAAATGGGAGAGTGAGAAACTTAAACTTTGTTAGAAAATAACAGGATTTACTATCTCCTTTGCTCTTTTATAGATCTCCTTGGGATCTTCATTTTCGAAGCTTCCCGTCAGGCATTTACCGGTAATGTGTTTGTATTGTGAGATGTCTTTGAACATAGCACAGATATATTCCACACCGCCGACAACCAGGGGAGCCTTTTCTTTATTCAGACCGGATGTCCATAGGGTGCGATCGACCTCTTTCAGATACATCGAGATGTTCTCTTTGTCGTCTGGAGTTCCAGATCCCATGCCATGATAGTTCGAGCCTGAACCGCCTCCGCTGCTGCCTGTTCTATACAGCTTCTGATCATCTTTCTCTTCAAGATGTACTACGTCGCCGACACCATTCGGCAGCTCGCTGATGTCAACATGATGAAGTCCGGAGACGTCGCCTCGAAAGAACTTAGCATTCTTCTTGCTCAGGATAAGTACAAAGAAATGATCTTGAGCACCGTCTGATTTACGCACGTGGTTGTCGCGTTCCGGTTGTGTGTCGTTACTGATCTCTTGTTGTTTGGTGATGGAGCCTCGTCTTCCGTCGGGAGTTTTTCGTTCGCGACTTTTATCTTCATTCCTGTTCGGATGGCGTGTTCGTACGCCGGGCACTTCTCCCTCGATGTCGTTTATACCATATTCTTCCTCCAGCTGGATCTGTTTATCTATTGTTTCTGTATGTGCGTCGTTGCCGGCTTTATGTCCTTCACCCGAAGGTTTGCCTTTCTTCGGATGAAAACTTCCCTCTCTATCCTTTCCCATAATCTTAGCATTTAATCCAAAAAATCGACCAATTAGCATACCAGAATAAAATCTGAACCTTAACTTCACTTTTGACGAATGTTGATTAAAAAACGACATCAGATGTTAGTTGTCATCCCGCTCTATTCTATGGCATGCAAATGGATATCAAGGTTCAGCGGGATCCCGTCTTGCAAGGCCGGGTCGCGTCGCGCTCAACTTAAGGTGGCACTTCACAGTTTTGGACGCGATGACATGTCGAGATTTTTTGCCACTTCCCTTATCATGCTGATGTCGTTCTCCGTCAGCGCTCAATCCCCAGCCTTCAAGGTTGCCGCATTTTATTCTACTGATGGTGAGATGGATCACATCAACTTCGCAAAAGATGCGCTGTATTTTTTTGAACTCATCTCCGAACAAAATCATTTCACATTCGACGCCACTCGCGACTGGTCGAACCTTAACGACAATTACCTGGCGAACTACGACGTCGTTATCTGGCTCAATGATTTTCCGAAAGACGATGATCAACGTGCAGCTTTCGAAAGATATATCGATCGTGGTGGAGCATGGTATGGATGCCACGTCTCGGCATTCAATTTACCCGACGATAAATGGAAGTGGTTCAATACATTTCTGGGCGGCGCTTACTTCAAGACAAACAACTGGCCTCCACTGCCTGCTAAAGTTGTTGTAGAAGATAAAGATCACCCGGTTACGAAAGATGTTCCTGCCACGTACATCTCTCCCACCGGCGAATGGTACCAGTGGAAACCAAGTCCCCGCGAAAACAAAGACGTGAAAGTACTGATGTCGATCGCGCAGGAAAGTTATCCCCTCGGCGTGAAGACCATCATAGAAGGTGGCGATACGCCGGTGGTGTGGACCAATACCAAATACAGGATGTTGTATATGAACATGGGACACAGCAATAAGATCTTCTCGAGCGACGATCAGAATAAGATGATCACAAATGCAATTCTTTGGCTTGGGTCGAAATGAGAATATTCTTGATCATATTCCTATTCGTTAGTGTCGCATGCTTCGCACAAAAGCGCGATTTCAAAGTACTCGCATTCTACAGCAAAAACGTTGAAGGCGACCACGTGGAATTTGCAAAGAAATTGAGGTCGTTCATGACCGATCTCAGTGACGAAAGAAATTTCACATTCGATGTTACTACCGACTGGACAAATCTGAACGACACGCTCCTGAAGAATTACCAGGTGGTCATGTGGATCAATGATTTTCCTCACACCGAGGCGCAGCGTACATCGTTCAGAAAGTTTATGGAGAATGGCGGAGGCTGGATCGGGTTCCATGTTGCAGGGTATAACGACAAGACCACGAACTGGCCATGGTTTGTCGACTTCATGGGCGGCGCTGTGTTCTACACTAACAGCTGGCCTCCGCTGCCGGCACGTTTGATCATTGAAGATCAAAAACATCCGGTGACGCAAAATATCCCCCCTACGATCATGGCCCCCACCAACGAATGGTATCAATGGAAACCGAGCCCGAGGGAGAATAAGAACGTGAAGGTGTTGGCGACGCTGGACCCGATCAATTACCCGATGGGCATTAAAGATATTATCACGGGTGGCGACACGCCTGTTGTGTGGACCAACACGAAATTCAATATGGTTTATATAAACATGGGGCATGGTGACTTCGTGATGTCTGACAAGTTTCAAAATCAAATGCTGATTGATGCATTGCTTTGGGTGGGCAAGTCAAAAAATCAAAAGCCAGTCAACCACATGATTGCGCCATCGTATCCTGAGATGGTCGATGTGAAGGGTGGGTCTTTTATGATGGGAGATAACAATGGCGATAAGGATGAGAAGCCTGCTAAACGTGTGGCCGTTTCGGCTTTCAGAATGGCAAGAACGGAGACGACCGTTGGTCAGTGGAGAACTTTTTGTTTGGCAACGCACAGGAACATGCCGGAGTCGCCGTGGTTTGAGCAGACTGAGCAACACCCCGTTGTGAATGTGAGTTGGGATCATGCGCAGGCGTATTGTAAGTGGTTGAGTGAGGTGACGGGGAAAAATTATCGTCTGCCTACGGAAGCCGAGTGGGAATTTGCAGCAAGAGGTGGCGTGAGGAGTAAGGGCTATTTATATAGCGGTAGCAATAATGCAGATAGCGTGGCGTGGCTGGCTCATAAGACCGGTGGCACGATGCCGGTAGGCAAGAAACTACCGAACGAGTTAGGCTTACATGACATGACAGGCAATGTTTGGGAATGGTGCAGCGACTGGTATGACGACACGAAGCGATTTTATACGACGCGTGGCGGTGCATGGGATATAGGGCAGAAGAATAATCGTATTACTTATAGAAATCCCCTGGCCCCGACCTCAAGAAATCATAATAAAGGTTTTAGAGTGGTGTGTGATTGACAATCTGGTTTTCCTTACAATCGCCCCTGAATTTTAAGCATCGTTGTATTCTTTTATAGTGATTTGTCTTCCTCAACCTGACAAATCATGGTCACATCAATCCCACAATCAATAGCTCAACATACAAGTCTGTTCAGGCAACAGCTGAGAGTTTTGTTTTTGAAGACGGTACTTTCGAAGGACTTACGTAGTCACAGTGACTACAAAACGAACCTGGTAGATTTGTTAGAACGAGTCAGTGCTGAACTGACGAAGATGGCGGAAACGGCAAAAGACTATCCTCAACCTGAAGCCCTTATTGAATTAGACCCAATCCAGGAACTTATATTCAAGATTGCAACCTTTGATGCACGTCTGGAGGATTCGAATTATTTGGAAAGTGAGCAAGTAAAACTTGCCGTACACAGCACCATTCACGCAGTTTACAAGCTCGAGTCGCAGCTTCGTAGGCGAGCGTTTTCCAATAAAAGAACCTCGCGTCCTGAGCATCACCTTGCTGACGCAGTGGATAGGAAATCAAAATTCAGTTTGATCAAATCATTTTTCCGGTGGTAAGTCAACGCGACATAGTTGAAGTGCCCTTCAATCTTCGTCAGGGAGTGCGGATTCATCCTGCCATTGTTCTGTCTAAAAATGAGGCGATCGATGAGGAAGGGTCCTTTGTCGCACTTATGTTAACAACCGACAAGACCAAAGACGAATTCTCATTCATTCTTCGTGAGGTTATGCTTCAGAAAAGACTCCAGGTGCCGTTTTGTCAAGCGCGCCTACACCTAATTAGCTTATTCCACGACAACGAAATCATCAGGAACACCAACTATAACAACAGGATCAAACAATCTTACTTCAACGAGCTGATTGAAAAAATCAACATCGAAACCTTCGGTCTCTAACCTCACTTCCCTCTCCCATACTTCTTCATAATCTCCATCACCTTCTGCACCGGTAGCGCCTCAATCTTCTTCCCTCCTTTCGCGGTCATCGTCTGCGCTGCGAACAGTGAATTCAAGATCGCCTCCTCCGTCGCCTCTATGGTTGCCAGGAATACCGGCGTCATCGAATCATTCGGGAGCACTTCCGTTTTATACGTCGCGTTATCGGTCACAAAATTGTTCTTCGCCACCGACATCGCGATCACGTAATCGCCGCTTCCGTTCGAAGCAATACCACCCGTCTTCGCCAAGCCCATCATCGCACGTTTCGCAACACGCTCCAGGTTACGCGCATCTATCGGCGCATCGGTTACAACCACGATCATACAAGAACCATCCGATTTTTCGATAGCATCTTTGAATGGATAGTTACCCATCTCCTTCGCAATGGGCACACCGGCGATCTCGAGTGTCCCACCGAAGTTGGATTGAACAATAACGCCGATCGTATACCCGCCCAGCGACTTCGGCAGCACACGCGACGAAGTACCAATACCTCCTTTATAATTAAAGCAGATCGTTCCCGTACCGGCACCCACGTTTCCTTCCGGCACCGGTCCGCCTTGTGCGTTCCTGATAGCATCCAGCACGTGTTGCTGCTTCACGTGTCTACCACGAATATCATTCAGGTATCCATCGTTCGTCTCACCAACAACAGAGTTTACCGATCGCACTTCCTGGTTGCCCGGCAAACCTAATGTATAACTGATAAGCGCATCGCTTGCAACGGGCACACTGAGTGTGTTCGTTAGCACTACCGGCGTTTCGATATTGCCCAGCTCTCTCACCTGGCTATAGCCCGTCAACTTTCCGAAGCCGTTGCCGATGTAGATGGCCGCCGGAACTTTCTCTTTAAAAATATTCCCGGCGTGTGGCACTATAGCCGTAACACCGGTGTGAACACTGTCGCCGATTATCAATGTAGTGTGCCCAATCTTCACGCCTTCCACGTCGGTTATCGCATTGTTCTTGCCTACAGGCATTACACCGATGGTGATCCCGTAATCGCGCAATCGTTTTTGTGCCGATACGAGACCCGACACCACGAAAAGACAGAGAAGTAATCGAAATTTCAGCATGTAGGTAAGGTAAAAAATAAAAGGGCTGTGCTGCAACACGACTACGATTCCCGGCGTCAAACCCGCATGATACTAAACTATCTGAAGGTAGCGGCGCGCCATCTCCGCAAAAACAAGATCTATTTATTGATCAACATCCTCGGCATGGGCATCGCCATCTCCTGTGCCATGACAGCTTACTTGCTTATCGCCTACAACATCGAGTTCGATGCAGCGATCGATAAAGACCGGGTTAAAAATATCGTTAAGGTTATTCACCACCGCCGCGATCACGACGGCGATCCTTATATGGAGCTCGCGGCTCCGTTTCCACTCGCCCCGGCAGCCGCAGCCGACATTGCCGGCATCAAGAGGTTCACCCGGTTCTGTAGTACAGGCGGGTACATCAGTAACAAGGACGTTGGTTTTCATGAAACCATTTTCTTCGCCGACTCCGCATTCATGACGATGTTCCAACCGAAACTGGTCCGAGGTTCATACAAAAGCTTCCACGACAAGCATTCGATCTTCATCAACGAAAAATATGCAACAAAATACTTCGGCAACGAAGATCCGATCGGCAAAGAACTCACCATTCATAGCAACAACAAATCGATAGTCGCCATTGTTGGCGGTGTGATGAAGGACATGCCCTTCAATTCGACTTTTGTCGAGAATGCCCTCATGCGCTTCGAAGCATTCGCCGAGATCGGTAACATCCGCGACAACGATTGGATCTCCAACGACATAGCCTCAACACTCTTCGAGATCAATAACATCGAACAGGCCGACGCCGTTGCCGCGAGCATGAACAAGTACGTAACGATCAGGAACGAAGCGAAGGACGACGCAAGATCGGTGAGCTACGAGCTTCTGCCCTTTATGGATGTTCTTTCTCCCAATGATGTTCGCAACTCCGATCTCCATTTAAGGATACCGAACATCGCTTTGTTCATCTTCATGACTTTGGGTGGTATCATTCTACTGATCGCATGTTTTAATCTAACCAACACAACGCTGGCACTATCGGCAAAACGACTGAAAGAGATCGGTATCCGCAAAGTTGTCGGCTCTGGCAGAGGCCAGATCGCATTCCAGTTCTTATTCGAGATCGCCGTTACGATCTCGATGGCCGTCGTGGTTGGATTCGCATTGGCGTTATTCCTCATCCCAGAGTTCGCAGCCATGTGGCAGTTGCCGTATGGACTGAAGGAGCTTAACAGTATGAATATCGTGGTCGCCTTGATTGTCATCCTGTTTGCGACGGCACTGCTTGCCGGCATCTACCCGGCACTGTTTGGAAGCAAGCAAAGTCCTCTATTGTTGTTTCGCGGCGCTACAAAGGTCGGTGGCACCAACTTTCTCTCCCGCACATTGCTCGTAGCACAGTTTGCCCTTTCGATAGTTGTGCTGATCGGTGGGATCATGTTTTCAAGGAACGCCGACTACCAGGACAACATAAGCTTTGGTTACGATAAAGACATGCTTATCACAGCGTTGATACAAGGTCCGCAGGAGGCAGAAGCATTGAGCAACGCCATCCGCTCCAATCCAAAGATCGAAAGCAGCGCCGCTTCGATACATCACTTTGCATGGATCAATGCCCCGGCTCGTCCCGTTCGATTGGCTGGCGAGGAATTCAATGCAAAGGTCTATGAGATAAGCCCGGAATATTTTTCGACAGTCGGACTTCAGTTCACTGCCGGTCGTTCTTTCGGAGCTTTGGATTCGACATCGGTTGTTGTAGACGAGAATTTTGTTCGCAGGAGAAACCTTGCTGACCCTTTGGGTTCGAAGGTCGAGATTGGAGGGCAGCAGTTAACGATAGTTGGAGTTGTTACTGATCATCTTACCGACCTTGAAACTCACAATGATGAGCTTTACATCTATCGTCGTGCGAAGCCGGAGAATTATCTCGTACTGGTGATCCGTGCGGAGTCGGGTGATTTAGAAGACACGAAGAAATACATCGATAATGAGTGGCGTAAGATCTTTCCGGGCAAGCCATTGCGCACGGACCTTCAGCGCGACATTCTTTATGAGGAGGCCAATGCTTACAATCACAACCTTGGGAAGATCTTTATGTTCCTGACAATTCTTGGCTGTATGTTGTCGATATCCGGATTGTATGCGATGGCGAGCCTGAACATCCACAAGCGCACGAAAGAGATTGGCATCAGGAAGGTTTTGGGAGCTTCGGTAGCCGGTATTGTCCGTTTGATCAACTTCGAGTTTACGATCATTTTATTGATAGCGGCGATCTTCGGTGGACTGGGAGGTTATTTATTGTCGGACGGTTTGTTGTCGAGCTTATATGCACAACGGATAGAGGTGAGTTTGTGGCCGGTGTTGCTCTGCAGTGGCTTTGTGGTGACGATAGGTTTACTGGCGACGAGCGCAACGATCGTGAGAGCGGCGGTGGAGAATCCGGTGAAAAGCTTGAAGGTGGAATAATCAAAGGTTATGAGATCCTTTTAGAAAGAGGCTTCGGCCTCTTTTTTATTTTATTTAGTCATGTTTTCCTTACAAACCGATCTGGTTTTCAAGCATTGACTTATTCTTTTGTTTTGATTTGCTCAAAAGAAAAAATGATGAGATCACTTGAGAACTACTTTGAACGATTTATCCACATTTCGCGGTATCTCACGAAGGAGATGACTGCGGAGGAATTTGTAGCGTTCGCGACAACTAAAAGACATTTAATAAAAGATTCAACTTTTGTTCCCCCGTCGCGTCGGAATGGAAGAAGAGCAAGATTTATTGTAACAATCTACGATGGAAACTACCACATCATCAGACCAAAAAGACGGTAACAACAGGTTGCTTGAAATCAACGAGCACAGCATTGCTTTTCTGGAGAAAGAGGCCATCGCCAATTTCGAGTTGGCTAAGCTTCAGGTCATGCATGACACGGAAATGGGAAGAAACATCCCAAGCGAGAATAGAAAAACTATAGCGCTGCTTGGAGGCGCCGCTTTGCTCGCACTTGGGGTATTTCTCGGCTTTCTGATGTGGTGTCTTTCAATCGGCAAAGAACAATTCGTCATCGACTTCCTGCAGTATCTATTTTATCCCCTCTCCGCAGGCGGTGGCTTCTGGGCCGGCAGGTTGTCTCGCAGTCCAATCAAGGAAAAGGACGCCTCATAATTTCCCTTAACCCAACTCAACCATAACCCGACCAAAACCACCGTCCAACCGACCCCCTCATCGGTGGGGAAACCAATTTTTTTCGGAGGGATTGCGTTTCCTTAAACAGGGACTAACCTTTTTATCATGACATCAATTCTTCTATTTCTCGGGGGCGTCGGATTCCAGGAGATCTTGCTCATCGGGGTCGTCGTACTCGTTCTCTTCGGAGCCAAAAAAATCCCCGAATTCATGAAAGGCCTCGGCAAAGGCATAAAAGAATTCAAAGAAGGCATTAACGACATCAAAGCCGACGTCGAAAAAGACCTCGACGACAAAAAGTAGCCGAACCCTGTAACCAGGGACCCCAAACAGCAGTTTCCCATGTTCCATGGGAAAAATATTTTCTATAGCCCTCCTGTTCGCGTCGTTTATATGTTCTGCACAAAGTGCGATCACTCACTATGACCTGAAGTTCTCCTTCGACTTCGAAGAAAAGAAACTCTTCTGCCAAGCGAATATCAAGATCACCAAAACCGATACGCTGCATCTTCTCCTCTATCGCCTTCTTACAGTGCGATCCGTTCGCGACAACAATGGACACGCCCTTCCCTTCACCCAAAAAATAACAGCGTTCACCGACTGGGATCAACTCCAGGCCAACACGATCCAGGTGGTCACCAACAACAGCACAGAGCTACAAATAGAATACGATGGGTACCTCGCGGGCTATACAGAAACCGGGATGATGTACACAAAAGATCGGATCGATCCATCATACACCACCATTCGTCCCGACTGCTTCACGTATCCCACCATCGGTATCAATAACTGGGAAAAGAACAGCGAAATACCCGAGTCGTTCTTCGATTACAAAGTCACCGTAACCGTACCCGACTCGCTCACCGTTGTTAATGGCGGAAAGCTGCTCGAACGCACGATCAACAACAGGAAATCGACATACACCTATGTCAATATCAAGCCCGCGTGGCGGATCGACGTTGCAATTGCGAAATACAAAGCATACAACGAAAAAGATTTCATCATTCAATACTTCCCCGAAGATTCGTCGCGCATAAACATCACCGCCGACTACATCAAGAAAGCATTTGCCATGTATGAGAAGTGGTTCGGAAAGAGAACAGGTCCACCCTATACGATCATCGAGATCCCCGACGGGTGGGGTTCTCAAACCGACGTCACCAGCATACTCCAGGAAGCATCGGCTGTTAAAAACGAAAAAAAACTTTACGAACTTTACCACGAGATCTCGCATACATGGAACCTTCGGCCACTCGACGGTAACCCAAGCCGGATCGAAAGCGAGGGACTGGCGGTTTTCCTTCAATATCTTCTCATGCAAAAACTCAATGGCGATAATAATGCCCTGGAAGCAGGCGCCGAAAGATCTCTCCAGAGAGCGAAAAGGCAGTTCCAAAAAAATCCCCGGTCGGTGAACATTCCCGTTTCCGAATACGGCGTGAACCAACTTACGGATCTCTCCTACTCGAAAGGAATGTTGTTCTTCTACATCCTTTATAAAAAATACGGTGAAGAAAAGTTAATGAGCTCGATCGCCGAATACTATCGTAAATTCAAAACTTCGGCTACACTCAGGGATTTCGCGGAAAGCATAACTGCCGATAAAAATATTGTGAACGACTGGATCTGGACTGCGAAGTCCTCTGAAATAATAATGGGCTGCGAAAATGTGGGCTGCCTCGTGAAGAAATGGCCCTGATCATAGAACTTTTTGCGACTGAGATTAATCATTAATAATAGACCAAACCATCGAATCTATGCTGCGCAACTACCTGATCATCGGTCTTCGAAACCTCCTAAAGAATAAGCTGTTCTCTGTTATTAACATCAGTGGCATGGCGATCAGCGTCGCGTGTTTCCTGATCATTGGGTTATTTGTGGTCGACGAGCTGCTGTACGACAGGCACATCAGTGATGTTCATTTAAAATATCGCGTGTACAACGAGTTGTTTGCCGACGATGGAAATATTCGTCTCACAGCCATGGTGCCTCCGGCAATCGCGCCCACATTGAAATCGGATTATCCCGAGATCGATTATTATTTCAGGTATCTCAGCCTCGTCCGGAAGCTTCTATTCCAGACCGATAACACGAAGACCACGGAAGATCACGGCGGCTACGGCGAACGTACGATGTTCGATATGTTCGACGTAAAGATGATCGAAGGCGCCCGCGAGACAGTTCTTAATAAACCAAATACCATAGCGATATCAGGATCGCTGGCGAAAAAATACTTCGGCAACGAACCTGCCCTCGGCAAAACGATCCGCGTCGGCACCGAAGATCTTTTAGTCGACGGTGTGTTCGAAGACTTTCCCGCTCGTTCGCACTTTAAGCTCAATTACATTATGCCGCTCGACGACCTTACGACGATATTAGGCGACCGCATGCAAAGCTGGCAGTGGGGTCAATTCATTACTTACATAAAACTAAAACCCGGCACCGACGCTGCTTCGCTCGAAGACAAACTGAAGTCGTTCGCCGAGCGTCACGCGTGGCCTGTTACGAAATCGACAGGTGGTTATTATATCCCGCATCTCATGCAACTCGACCATGTGCATCTTTATGCTTCCAACCAATTGTTTGATGTTGCAGCTCGCGGAAACGTACAAACAGTCTACATTCTTTCAGCGACGGCCATCTTCATTCTCGTAATCGCTATACTTAATTTCATTAACCTCTCTACCTCGAGAGCCATGAATCGCATAAAAGAAGTTGGCGTCAGAAAATCGATTGGCGCACAGCGATCACAGCTGATCTATCAATTCATAAGCGAGTCGGTCATCATCTCTTTTATTTCTTTGTTGATCGGCGTAATGATCGTACAACTCGCATTGCCGTCATTGAATTCATTCACTGAAAAAAGTATTCCTGCGGACGTCTTCCTCGATCCGGTTAAAATTGGCATTGTTATCTCTTTCGCTATAGCCATCGGTTTCGCAGCAGGCGCTTATCCTGCGCTTTATATCTCCTCATTCAAGCCTTCGTCGATCCTTGCGGGCCGTCAATCGTCGATATCAGGAAAAAATCTCCTTCGCAAGGGACTCGTCGTGGTTCAATTCATTCTCTCGTTCTTCATGATCATTGCCGCGATAGTCGTATCCGATCAGCTATCGTTCATGCAGGCAAAAGACCTCGGCTTCGATATGGACAACGTGGTCGTCGTGCCGCTTCGTGGCGCCACCGCAAAAAACATGGATGCCGTTAAGAATGAGTTCTCGAAGCAAGGCAACGTTGTCAGTGCAACGTTAGGTTACGGATTACCCGGCGAGGCATTTGCCGGTGATGGATTCCGCGACGTAGTGACGGGAAAAGACTGGCAGGCATCGATGCTCACCGTTGATCACGACTACGTAAAAACATTGGGATTGACGATCATCGCTGGCCGTGACTTTTCAAAAGAAAGACCTAGCGACGAACAGGATGCATTTATCGTAAGTGAAGCCTGTGCAAAAATGATCGGTCATACCGATCCGAAAGACGCTCTCGGTCACAAGATCGCGTGGCAACGTTGGGACGACGACACGAAAGAAAAAGAGGGAACGATCGTTGGCGTTATCAAAGACATTCACTTGAATAGTCTACATCAAAATGTAACACCGGTAGTCCTGCAGGTGTATCCGTATGCCTATAACACACTCACGTTGCGCATCAAGGGCAACGATATTCAGTCCGCCATGACTCATTTCCAAAATACGTGGAAGCAATTCGAAAACAACTGGCCTTTCGAGTATAGGTTCCTCGATTCAAACTTCGACAGGCTTTATAAGTCAGAAGCCCGGCTCTCGAAACTGTTCGCATTCTTTACCGGCTTTGCCATCTTCGTGGCGAGTCTCGGTTTATTCGGACTCGTCGTTTACAGCACAACACAACGCTTCCGCGAGATCGGCATCCGAAAGGTATTCGGCGCCAATGAGTCACAGCTGGTCGTTTACCTGGGTAAGTCGTATATCATTCTTATCGCGATCGCCTTCGTTGTGGCAATACCACTCAGCTACTATGCAGCCGACACGTGGCTGCAGACGTTCCCTTACCGCACCGACATTACTCCCCTATTATTCGTGAAGGCCGCAGTCGCGATTTTCGCCGTTTCCATGATAACGGTCGGCATCCAGTCGATGAAAGCCGCCGCAGGCAATCCCGCGAAGGCCCTGAAAGAACAATGAATTTGATTTGAATCGATCCTGAACTAAAGTTCATTGATATCAACCTGTCTTTTTATCGTATATTAGATCAGCAAAAATAGAATAAATGGAACGCAAGTACCTGGGCGAATTCGAAGAGATCGTCCTGCTGATCGCAGCGGCGCTCAATGAAAACGCATACGGTGTCACCATCATGCACGAAGTCCTTGAACAGACAGGGCGCGCCGTACGACTCAATCAGGTTCATTCGGCCCTGCAACGCCTCGAGGAAAAAGGAATGGTAAGATCCAAAATGGGTGGTGCCACCGCAGAGCGAGGTGGCCGCCGCAAGCGCATGTTCACCACAACAGCGCTCGGCCGTCGCGCGCTCAACGACATCCAGGAAGTAAGAGAAAAACTATGGAACCTCGGGAAAGCATGAAAAATCAACCACCGAAATGGGCACATCGCCTACTCGAAAAACTTCTTCCCGACCACCTCCTCGAAGAAGTTGAAGGCGATCTCCTCGAAGATTACCAGTACCAGCTAAAGAAATACGGCGCCAAAAAAGCTAACCGCGAATACATCATCACGGTGCTTGGATTCCTGTCACCGTTCTCCAGTAAAAGGAGATCGGATCATTACAAGCCATCATTATTCTCAACTATTATGTGGAAAAATTATTTGATCACGGCGACCAGGAACATCGCCCGCAACAAAATTTATTCTGTTATCAATCTTGCGGGCCTCACGTTTGGATTGGTCAGCAGCATGTTGATCTTTCAATATGTTATCTATGAGAGATCCGCCGACGAGTTCCACAAGAAATTTGATCAGCTATATCGCTTTGCCGTGAAGGTCGACGACGGCGCAACGGCCGAAACTCAATCACAGGTCTATTATGCTGCCGCTTCGGCATTCAAAGAAGAGATTCCCGCCATCACCAGCGCCACGCGGATCCGCGCCGACTTCTTCCAGGAGTGTCCCACGCTCAGCTTTACCAGCAACGGAGTGCGAACCACCTTTAAAGACATTCGTTCCATCATGGTAGACTCAACGTTCCTAAGCCTCTTCTCATTCGAGCTATTGGAAGGTGACAGGGCTACAGCGCTCAAGGGTCGATCGATACTCGTGACCGAAAGCACGGCAAGAAAACTTTTCGGCACTGAAGACCCGATCGGAAAAACAATTGAATACGGAATGATTTCCGGCGGTGGTCGCGAAAGAGTTCCGACTTTGCAAGTAACGGGTGTTCTCAAAGACGCTCCCGCAAACTCACACATCCAGTTCGATGTGGTGCTCCCGCTCGACGTCTTTGTCACAGGCCAGCCCGGGTCACGACCACTTTACGAGCTGTGGGGAAATAACCAATTCACCACGTTCGTCGAGCTGAAACCCGGCACCAATGCCAGCGAAGTAGAAAAAATGATGAACGTCATTATTCACAAGCAGAATGATGAGGCCTTCAAAGAACAGAACATGACTGTCGAAGCCGTACTTCAGCCAATGAGCTCAGTTTATTTCGACAGGCAGACGAACCTGGGGACCGTCGGTTTTGGATCGATGATCGTTGCCACACGAACCGGTAATGAGAGAATGGTGTATTTCTTTACAGTCATCGCGATCATCACACTGGCGATAGCATTAATGAGCTATGTCAATCTTTCAACAGTACGTTCTTTGGATCGCTCGAAGGAAGTCGGCATCAGGAAAGTGATAGGGGCCGTGAAGAGAAACCTGCGCATCCAGTTTTTCTTTGAGGCCACACTTATGAATCTTTCTGCACTCATGATCGCCATTCTCATCGTTATCTTGCTAATGCCGTACTTCAACGAATTCGCGCAGACTGATTTTACATTGTCTTCCTGGTTCAATGCTAACTTCCTTTTATTGATTGCCGGGATTTTCGGTACCGGCGTTCTTCTCTCGGGATTGTACCCTGCGTTTGTACTTTCCTCTTTCATGCCGATCACAGTCCTGAAAGGGAGTGTTGGATCGCTCGGCTCCAGGTCACGAATGAGAAAATTCCTGGTGGTGCTGCAATATGCGCCCGCGATTTCTCTGCTTGTATGTACCATCGTGGTCTACTCGCAACTTGAATTCATGCGGAGCATGGACGTGGGTCTCGATATGGAAAAATTGATTACCGTGCGAAGTCCATTCATACTTCCCGACAGTATTCCAACTACAACCGCCGAGGCATCTTTCAAAAAAGAGGTTCTAAAAATTCCGGAGATCGAGTATGCTTCGTATGCAGGCAATCAGGCAGGCCGTGGGTTGAATTTCTCCATACCCTTTATGGTAGACAGCGTGAGCAGCAGCGGACTGCAATTCTATAGATGCTCTGGCGTCGATCACGATTTCACATCGGCGTTCGGTGTTAAAGTTCTCGCCGGCGATCCCTTCATCGAAGGCATGAGCAACACCTATGGCGACCCGAACGATTTTGTCAGGAGGGTGATGGTGAATGAGATTGCCGTACAACTGTGGGGCTTCAAAAAGCCCGAAGACGCTATCGGTCGGGTGGTGCGCGGGATGAGCGGACAACGATTTTACGTGCAAGCGGTACTTGAAAACTTCAATTGGGCATCGGTACATACCGCTATAGAACCAATGATGCTTTGGTATACACCTAACAACCGATTCATGACAATTAAACTGAGAGAGGGTGCCGACGTAAACCGCATGATATCACAGGTAAAAGACATCTACGACAGTTTGTTCCCCAGCGACGTCTTTCACTACGAGTTCGCGGCAGACGTATACAAGCGTCAGTACGGTGAAGACGAAAAATTCTCGAAGCTGTTCACGATCTTCTCAGGACTTGCAGCGCTGATTGCATCGATGGGATTGTTCGGACTTGCTGCATTCTCTGCCGAACGGCGACGCAAGGAAGTTGGCATCCGCAAGGTGATGGGCGCATCGGTTGGCAGCATCGTTCAGTTGCTGGGAAAAGAGTTTGTTGTACTGGTGATCATCGCATTCGTCGTGGCGAGCCCCATTGCATGGTTCGTGATGAGTGGATGGCTGCAGACATTCGCCTTCCACCAGCAATTGAATGCGGTGCCGTTTATAATTACTGGTGCTACGGCAGTACTTATTGCGATTGTTACTGTGAGTTGGAGAACGATAAGCGTTGCTAATGCTAATCCAATAAAATCGCTGAGGGACGAGTAGGTCTCTCACAGATCGCACAGATCACACAGATGATCCGTGCGACCTGCCTGCCGGTAGGCACCGTCTGTGAGAGCTATTCCGACCTCAATGAATTGATCGGGTTCACCACCGAAGCTTTTATTGTCTGGAAGCTTACTGTGATCAATGTTATGAACAGTGCTCCCAGGGTTGCACCGACAAATACCCAAACAGAGATCTCGGTATGATAATCGTATTTCTCTAACCACCTGGAGAGATACGCCCATGCGATCGGTATTCCTATCAAACACGAGATGCCTACGAGGATTATAAATTCCAACGAGAGCATCTTCCAAAGATTGGCTACAGAAGCGCCGAGGATCTTACGGATGCCGATCTCTTTCTTCCGTTGCTCTGCAACAAACGATGCCATGCCGAATAATCCAAGGCAGCTGATGAATATTGCCAGCGATGCAAAGAAGCTCGCCAGTTTGCCAATGCGTTCTTCGCCCGCAAACTTCATTGCGTACTCTTCATCAACAAACTTGTATTCGAAGGGCGACGCGGGGATCAGCGTCTGAAACACCTTGCCGATCTTGGTGATCGATTCAGAAGTACTCATCTCCGGGTTGAGACGGACATTGATCCAAAGACCCTGGAATGGGATTAGTCGGAAGATCGTCTGCTTAACCGGGTCGTACGGCGAAGTCATCAACATATCTTCGATCACACCGATCACATGATATCTTTTACCTTCCCATGTGATCTCTTCATTGATCGGATTCTCGAGGCCCATGTATTCGACGGCTGCTTCATTCAACACAAGTGCTAACGAATCGGTTGAATGTTCGCGCGAAAAATCGCGGCCTTGTACAAACTTCCAGTCCATCGTTCTACCATAATCAACCGACACGGCCTGGTTCACGAACTCGTCGGTCATGTTGGGATCTTTTCCGGTCCATTGGAAGCCAGTTCCCTGGAACCACACTGCAGTTGGGGGACCTGCCGATTCGGCAACGTCGGCAACTGCTCCCGAAGCCAATAGCTCAGTACGAATTGTTTCGGCGTTACGCCAGTGTTCAGGCGCTGTCTTCCTGATCATGATCAAACCTTCGCGTGTATAGCCGATCGGCCTGTTCTTAGCGTACTGGATCTGTTGCCATACGATGGTCGTTCCGATGATCAATGCGATCGACACGGTGAATTGAACGACAACCAAGACTTTCCTGGGAAGCGATGCGAAACGTCCGGCCTTAAATGTTCCCTTCAAAACCTTCACAGGTTGGAATGAGGAGAGGAACAAGGCTGGGTAGCTGCCGGAGAGCAAACTCGTAACAAGGATGAAGCCCGCGCTCACCATCCAGAAGGCAACGTTCTCCCAGGGAACACTCATTTTCTTTCCGGCGAGGTCGTTGAACCACGGAAGCAGGAAACCGACAAGGGCCAATGCCACGAACCATGACATCAGGACAACCATGAACGATTCGGTAAGGAATTGCCAGATCAATTGAGCCCGCGCAGAGCCGATGGACTTGCGAATGCCGACTTCGCGCGCCCGTTTTTCCGATTGGGCGGTGCTTAAGTTCATGAAGTTGATACAAGCGAGCAGCAACACGAATATTCCAATAATTCCGAACAGCCAAACGAATTGGACACGTCCGCGTGTTTCTTTACCATTTTCCCATTCGGAGTGGAGATGCCAGCGGCTCATTGGGTGAATAAAAAGTTCCGGCTTCGCGTTGAGTGCGAGTTCGCGAGGCAACTTGTTGAATCGAATGTCTTTTATTTTGGCTGAAGCGCCTTCGAATGTAACGTTCGGTTGAAGCTCGACGAATGTTACCAACGGATTATTCCAGTTGTTCTCTTCATCTTTCATCCATGAGTTGGATTGATAAAAGAACTCCCAGGTAGAAATGAACTTCAGGGATGAGAACCGTGAATTGTCGGGGAGATCCTCATAAACACCGGTGACTTTAACATCCATCGCGTTGTCGATTCGGATCATTTTTTCGATTGGATCTGCCGTTCCGAAGAGGGCTGTTGCTGCCGACTCCGAAAGAACTATCGAAGCAGGTTCTTTCAAGGCATTCCAGTCACCGCGGATCATTTTGAACGTTAGCATTTCGAGAGCCTCGCCGTCCATGAAAGTACCGTTCTGCGAAATTTTCTGATCGTCGATCGAGAGTGTATGAACACTCTCCCACCACATTCTTACTGCGTGTTTGAAATCGTCCTTGTAGTTGGCTCTTAGTTCGGCACCGAGTGGACCCACACCGGTTGGCGCTGTCGACATCTCTCCGCCGTTGAGCTGGAAGTTCTGATGTATCTCACCGATGCGATCGTAGTTGTCGTGGTATCTATTGAACGACACTTCGTCGTGTACCCACATTCCGATGAGCATCGTAACGCCCATACCGACAGCCAGGCCGGCGATGTTTATAATCGAATAGCCCTTGCTGCGCACGATGTTGCGAAGGGCAATCTTTAGGAAATTCTTGATCATAGCCGGCGACATGACAATTGATATGCCACTCGCAAACCCGCCAATTCCTGCATTTGAGTGGATTTCAATGGGTCGGTTTGTTCGCTATTGGATGGCCTTGTTCGTTACCGGGCGCCCATTGGCAGGTTAGTGACAGCGGTTGGCAGGTTTAAGAATGTATTCCGATCCAACTTTCAAGAAAAAATTAAACCGTCCTACTGTCATGAAAAAGTTGATTTTAATCCAGATGCTGCTCGTCGTGGTCATCTTCTCGAATGCGCAGAAGATCGATTCACTTTGGACGTCAGCGCCATTCGAACATGAGACGCTGCAATTGGCCGTTGCGCCCGATGGCACGCTCATCACAAGAACATTGAACACACCGTCTGTTACTGTCCTGAAAGACATTAAATCGTTTCTCGCTGGTATCAATCCCGAGACTGGCGCCATTAAATGGAAATTCCCTGCTGCCATTAAGAAAGAGACTCCATATATAGATGGAGTTGAGCTCGTACCGAACACACCTTTCATCATACCCACCGGTTATCCACTTACGGTGATCGATCCCGGTGACGGAAAGATACTTGTTGATGTTACAGCTGAGATGATCACTAATGTTGATGCTTACGGATTTCTGCTTGAGTCGGGGCACGCGTGGGTTAGCGGCACAACCAATGGCGACAAAAGCTTATCGGTTTTCGATCTGCGCACCGGTAAAAAACTATATAGCAATACGGAGTTCTTCAAAGAAAAGAGTAAAGCTGCCGCAAAGTTCAACAAGCTTGCTTCGCTTACAGGTGCACCAACGATTGGCGCGAAAGATGGTGGCGCCATCAGGATGTTATGTCAGCCCATTAACCATGGCAAAGACAAGATGGTGATGGCAACGACGCAGGGCATCTTCGACGTAACTATCGCAACTGGCGAGATCAACTGGGAAGCGGAGCTCCCGGACCCGAACAAAGGCAAAGCGATCAAAGTGGAGACAGGAATGGGCGACGTTCGACTGACACCAGGACGCGGCGAAACATTTTTCGTTATCAAACCCACGTTCATGATCGCTATGAATTATTCCGATGGAAAGCCTGCGTGGAAAGACCTTGTGAAAACAACAGGTCCGATCGCACAGATCATCTACGATCAGAATGGCTTGATCTTATGCCCCGGCAGCTCGAATGTCGGTGGCGTTGTTGCGACTGGCTATTTGAAAATGATCGACGAAAAAACGGGAAATGAATTGTGGGGTGGTGATGGCATCAAGTTCAATGGTGGTGTGAGGAACTACCTGTATACTGAAAAGGGACTGGCTGTCGCAATGGTCAATTCTTCGAATCAAAAGAATTCCATCAACTTCATTGATGTTCCAACAGGAAAGTTTGTACTGCCTAAGAATGTAAATGTTGATGGCAACCTTCAGTACCTGGAACTCACGCCGAAAGGTTTGTTGTTTAAGACCGATCGCGAGATCAACATCATCGGTCTCGAGACCGATAAGCCACTAATGGAACTTCCTGTTCAGTCGAAGAAAGACGGGGCTATCCTTTCGGTAAACGGCACCGATCACTACTATTTCTATTCTCCCGACGACAAGCTGATCTACGATATCAATAAAACAGAAGGTACAGGTAAGCCACTAAATAAAAACAAGATCGATTTCAAAAGTGGCGAAGACCCGACAGCTATCGAAATAAGGAAAGACGGCGTGTTGGTATTCTCGGCTCAGAACGCAGTTCTTGTTGGATTTGACGGCGCAACAAAATATAGCGTTTACAATCCGGGTGTTAGAACGCTTGAAAGTGTTGTGAACAAAGCTTTATCCTATGGTGAGGCCTTGAGTGCCGTTACAACTATCGTGGGTGCTTCCGTGGCCGCCGACCAGCTAAATAAAGCAACCGTTCAACTTTCTGCCGGTCTTACACCAGCACAGCAAGCCGCGCTGCGAAATGAATTCTCAAAGATGCAGCAGGCCTACTCGGTTGTTGGTACGGCAGCATTTGTCACCAGCCTCGCCAATTTCAAAAATGTGAAGAGCCGGGTATCGGCTTCGTCGCAATCCAACGACATGATCTATATGATGACTAAAGTAGATGAAGGGACAGTGCTGCTCGGTATCAATAAGGATTCCGGAGAAACTGCTTCGAAAGTGAAATTGGCAAGAAGAGACAAAGATCCGCTGTACGAACTCGACAATGAGAGTGGTTATTTGTTCTATGCTCCGAAAGGTGCGAACGCTATAGGATGGTCGACATCGCCAAACGCGGTAACCTGCTATAAAACGTCGGGGCAATAATCATTTTAAAAAGAAATAAAGAAAAATTACCTGCTATCGAACGCCAGCAGAGTAATTAGAATGTCTGGTGGGGTTGTTAACTACGACCCTACCGACTTCTCAAAAGCATAATAGATGACCGCTACAACATGACATCCCGTACCGGCCAGCACAAACAAATGCCATATAAAGTGATTATACTTCACTCTATGATCGTAGGCAAAGAACAGCACACCTGCCGTATACATTACGCCTCCTGCGAGGATCCAGAATAGTCCGGCGGCAGGCATCGAATAATACAAAGGTCTTACGGCAAACACAGCCAACCATCCCATAGCCAGGTAAAGTGCAATCGAAAGTTTACTGGTGCCTTCAGTGTAAATAACTTTCATGATAACGCCGAGTACGGCGAGTCCCCAGATAAGGCCGAACAGCGTCCAACCCCACGTACCCTGCAGCACGCTTAAAGTAAATGGCGTGTAGGTGCCGGCGATCAAAAGAAAAATAGCAGCGTGATCGAGTATTTGGAAGATCTTCTTTGCACGGCACTGTGGCAGTGAATGGTAGATTGCCGACGATGCATATAGAATGATCATCGAAGCCGCGAAAATCGACGCGCCCGTAACAGCTCCCGCGCCCAGTGGTATGGCTCGAATAATAAGGAATGGCGTAATGGCGATTGCCGCCAGCATTCCCACACCGTGACTGATGCTGTTTGCGATCTCTTCACCAACGGTTTGGATACGGCTTCTATTTAAAATTTCACTCATTTCTTGCTATTTTTATTTAGTACAACCTAAACCCCTCCGTTATGCTTGAGATCAACTATCTGGCTGTCGTGGTAGCCACTGTGGCCAATTTCTTTTTTGGTTTCCTGTGGTACACTCCACTTTTCGGCAAAGCATGGGCCAAAGAGCTCGGCATCACCGTAACCGGTCCACCACCTGCAGGCGCTCTCGCCAAAGGAATGATCATGAATGTGATCGGAAACTTCCTGATGGCGTACGTCTTTGCTCATAACAACGCAGCGTGGGGTTTCGTGCCCGGAATGTCGGAAGCCTCAAATCTCGACATCATTCTCAGCTCGGGAATCTTTACCTGGCTCGGCTTTTACATGCCAGTAGACCTGAACAGGGTTGCCTGGGAGCAAAAGTCATGGAAACTTTTCTTCATTAACACGACCTACCATTTAGGTTCAACGCTGATTGCTGCGACAATATTGACACTGATGTAAGTTATTTCTCACGGAATGCACAGAAAACACGGAAGAAATTCATTCCGTGTCTTCCGTGTTTTCCGTGAGAGACCTCTATTTAAATTTAGATTTCACCCTCTCCAGTTTTTCCCGCACACCCTGCACTAAGGTCGCACTTTCGTCGACAGGTGTAACGAGGTTGAATCCCATATTTGCGAGCATCGCTGCCTCTTCTTCCTTGTACGCCTGTATTGCTGTAATGAGATCATTCTTTTTTGCGACGGCGAGTACGCGTTTGATGTGTCCCATGAATGTTGGGTCGGCGAAGTCGGCCATCTTCGTCATACCAAGGCTGATGCTGAGATCGTACGGACCAACATAGAGGCCCGTGAGATTTTTCACCGCTGCGATCTCTTCGAGGTTGTCGAGCGATTCTTTGGTTTCGATCTGTGCAAACGTAACGATGTCGTTGTGGTAGTCTTGCATGTATGATGGGCGAGCGGGAAGGTTGGCGCGAAGGGGGCCATAGCTGCGACCACCTTTGGGTGGATAATAACATGATTGAACGAGCTTCTCCGCATCGGCAGCGGTGTTGATCAACGGACAAATAACTCCTTTCGCTCCGATGTCGAGCAGTTTCATGATTGCCGCGGGGTTGTTCTCGGCGATGCGGACCATCGGGAATTTTTCTTTGTTGATCGCCTGCAGCATGGGCAGCGAATGTTCGATCTCGACGAGACCATGTTGGAGATCGAGCGTCACGGCATCGAAGTCGAGCTGGCTTATGAGCTCAGCGACGAAGCTGTTGTTGATACGAAGGAAGATGTTGACGGTGGGTTGACCGGATTTCCACTTGTCGAAAATTTTGAAACTCATAGGGGTGCAGGGTGCTAGGTGCTGGGTGACGACGACATCTAATTACGACAATTTACAGACCATGGAGAAATCGGATTTGTTTCGAAGGGATCGCAACACGATAAGATTTCTCCAAATCGTGCAGATAATCGATATCAGTTGCTATCCGCACCAAGCACCCAGCACCTAGCACCCAGAGGGCACCCAGCACCAGCTTAGCTCAGCGCCGGAGGCGCCGGTTTCGAATGATCTTCGGGTAGCGGAACAAACTCTTTATTATCATTCGGAGGAAGGATGATCCTCCCCGCTTTCCAATCCGCCTTTGCCTGCTCTATCCTCTCCTTTCGCGACGACACAAAATTCCACCATATAAATCTGTCACCCAACGGTTCGCCGCCGAGAAACATCAGCGTCGACGGTTCTTTCGCCAGCACAACTTCTTCTGCATTCTTCGAGAACACGATCATCTGGCTCGAAGTGTAAACTCTGCCGCTTACTTCGACCGATCCCTTCACAACATAGATTGCCCGTTCGCTGTGTTCCGTTGGCAAGCCCAACTTTGCGCCGGCGTCCAACAAGACGTGAACATAAAACAACGGTGAATGTGTCTTTACATCGTTCTTCAATCCAAAAGCATTACCGGCAATCAAGCGCATCCAAATCCCTTTGTCGGTAAACACTGGCAGCGCTTCGGGTTTATAGTTCTCGAAGGTGGGATCGGCTTCTTCACTTTTTTCGGGCAATGCAACCCAGGTCTGTATCATCTCGAGAGACCCACCCGCAAGAGCCGAAGGATCTTCGAAGCGTTCGGAGTGAGCAATGCCTCTTCCGGCGGTCATCCAGTTTACTTCGCCGGGCCGTATCACTTGTTCAACACCAAGACTATCGCGATGTGTTACTTGTCCGCCAAACAGATAACTAACGGTCGAGAGCCCGATGTGCGGGTGCGGCAGCACATCCATCTCTTTTACGGTTGCTGGTTGGATGGCAACGGGTCCGGCGTGGTCCATAAAAATAAAAGGACCTACCATTCTCCGTTGGCGGAATGGCAAAATGCGTCGCACTTCCATTCCGGTGGCGATTGCTGCTTTACGGGCGTCAATTACGATGTCGATCATAGTGATATTCTACAAAATAACTCTTAATCAGGAAGGGAAAAATAGAATGTAGCTCCCTGATCAAGCTTTGCCGTTGCCCACACCTTTCCACCATGACGGGTAATAACACGATGTACGATAGCGAGGCCAATGCCGGTGCCTTCAAAGTCATTCTGTTTGTGAAGCCGCTGAAAAACCCCGAATAATTTATCTGCATACTCCATGTCAAAGCCGGCACCGTTGTCCTTGACAAAAAAAACAGTCTTATTATCTTCCTTGTAAGTACCTATTTCAATACGGGGATTATCTCTCTTGCTCGAGTATTTGATTGCATTGGAGATATAGTTTGTCCATACCTGCGTGATCAGGGAACGGTCGGCCATCGCGTGCGGCAAGTTATCGATGGCTATCTCGATATTATCACCAGGTGAGAGCTCTTCTATCACAGTGTCAACGACTGCATGCATATCGACATCGGAGCGCGCCAGCTCTTTCTTACCCATCCTGGAGAATTCAAGTAGGTCGTCGATAAGGGAGTTCATTTTGAGCGCATTTCTCTGGATAATATCGAGCATACGTGTGGCATCGGGATCAAGGTGGGCGCTATAGTCTTCTTTGAGAATATTGGCATAGCCCGAAAGAGACCGCAAGGGGGACCGTAAGTCGTGAGAAACTGAATAGGAAAAAGACTCGAGTTCCTTGTTGGCGCCTTCGAGCTGAACGATATTGTTCCTCAGGTCGTTGTTGAGTGACAAGATCTGTTCGGCGGCAATTTTCTGCTGGGTGATATCCCGCTCCATGATGGCGAATGATTTCGCGCCGTTTTCCGGATCGGCCACCAGGGAGGCTGAAAAAAGCACGTCAACGATCTTTCCTCGTTTAGTGATTCTCTTTGTCTCAATCGCCTGGAAACCAGCTCCGCGACGCACAGCCTCGATGGTCTGCTGGGTTTCGTCGTGAAGGAATTCGGGAACGATGTTCCATATTTTCATCTTCAGGGCTTCGTCCTCCGAGTAATCATAGATCGATTCCGCTCCTTTGTTCCACGAGATCACTTTGCCCTCTCCATCGTGAATATAAATTGCATCATTCGACTGCTTCACAACTGTGGCGAGGTAATCCCTGATCTTTTCAACTTGTTTGACGAGCGTAATGTCGCGCGCATTCACGAACCACTTCCCCGCCTGGGCCACGACGTTCCATTGTAGCCATTTTATGGAGCGATCCTTGCAGTAGACTTTTGTTTCAAACGATATCCGATCCTGGTTCTTTGATTTAAGATCTCTTACGCGCGCACGATCTTCGTCGGCAAGGAAAAAATCAATGGATATACCTTTGATCTCGTCTATTTCATAGCCAAGAATGTTTGTTATAGCCCTATTCACCTCTTCGAATTTCATAGACGTGGTATCGATGATGCCTATAACGTCTGCAGAATTGTTGATCAGCAATGCGGATCGTTCCAACGAAACGTTCTTCTCTATCAGCTCTTTCTTTTGCATTTGCAATTTCAGGAGCACGGCGACTTTTGCTTTAGTGATTTCGGGATCCAGGGGCTTAAAAAGATAATCAACAGCGCCCTCTTCGAATCCCTTCATTATCGAACCATGTTCTGTTTTCTCGGCAGAAGCAAAAATGATCGGGATCTCTTTCGTTCTCCAGTTCGATTTCAATATTTGCGACACTTCGAATCCGTCCATCGCCGGCATCTGGACGTCGAGTATGATAAGATCGATCGATCGGTTGAGCGCAAACTTCAGTGCTTCGTCACCCGATGATGCTTTTAGAAATAGACGATCCTTTTTCTCCAACATCTGCTCAAGGGCGAGTATGTTGGCTGGGCGGTCGTCGACAAGAAGTATGGTAGCTTTCTCCTGGCTCATGGCGCTCATTTATTAACTACTTTGACTGATAAGAAACGTTCGGATATCTGCCAGGGAAAGAACCCTGTCGATTGATCCTGACTTGATTGCAGCTAGAGGCATTACAGGAAACTCTGCTTCTTCGGGGTCCTGCGCTATCGTAAGGCCGTTGTGTGCCCGCACGGCCGTCACTCCTTTGCATCCATCGCTATTAGCACCGGTAAGAATGATACTTACAAGGTTTTCGGCATACACCTCCGCCGCGGTTTCGAACAATACGTCAATCGACGGCCTGGCATGATTTACCTTTTCGTCAGTCGATAACGAAAACGTTCCGTCCTGTTCAACGAGTAAGTGATAGTCGGGCGGCGCCAAATAGGCATTCCCATTTGTTATGGGTTCTTTTTCATCGGCCTGGCGAATACATATGGTACAGTGCTGTTGCAGGACGTCCTCGAGGAGAGTTCGTTCGTTCTTCAAACGATGTTGAACTATCATTACCGGCACCGGGTAATTTGAAGGAAGGTCTTTCAGTAACGCAATCAATGCATGCAGGCCTCCGGCCGAACATCCAATTACAATCGCACGATACCTTTCATTTTCCCTCACGACCTGGTATTTCTCATGAATATTCTCTCTTTTTTGTCAACGTCAACAAAGTCGCCCTGGTTCGCAGCAAATAGCAAAGATTCCTTGCTTCCCAGCCCCAGGAATCCGAATTCGATAAGGCTGTCATAAAACAACCGGATAACGCGACTCTGTAACTGTTGATTGAAATAAATGAGGACGTTTCGACATATGATCATCTGAAATTCATTGAATGACTTATCTGTGGCGAGGTTGTGCGATGAGAATACCACATTTTCGCGCAAGGTCTGGTCGAATAACGCGGACCCAAACTTGGCAATATAGTAGTCAGAAAAATTTCCCTTGCCTCCCGATTTTTGATAATTGGCTGTATAATTCTTCATGTATTCGAGTGGATAGATACCATCGCGAGCCAGTTGAAGAGAGTGTTGATTGATATCGGTGGCGTAGATGACCGAACGATTCAGAATACCTTCTTCTTTGAGGAGGATGGCAAGGGAATACACTTCTTCACCGGTGGCGCAACCAGCAAGCCAGACTTTGACGAAGGGATACGTTTTAAGTCGCGGAACAACTTTTGATCGCAACGCAGCGTAGAAAGGCGGGTCGCGAAACATCTCCGTTACTGTAACGGATATCTCTCTGATAAACTCCTCAAAAACTCTTTCGTCGCTCAACAGAACCTCATGCAGGTTGTCTAATGATGTGATCTTCCTGTTGCTCATAAATGTTGTTATGCGGCGCTTTACTGAAACCTCTGCGTAGTCGGTAAAGTCATATCCATACGCTCCCCGCATGGCTTCCAACATTGTCCTGAGCTTGTCAGAATCGATTACAATCATTATTTATTTGCTATTGTTGGTATAACCAAACGCGCATCAGTGACAAAAGCCGCTCGACGTTGAGAGGCTTCGATATATAATCCGACATGCCGACAGCGAGGCATTTTTCGCGATCGCCCTTCATCGCCTTCGCTGTGAGTGCTATGATGGGCAGCTTTTTGAATTTGTCGATCTTTCGGATTTCCCTGGTAGCTTCGTAGCCGTCCATTTCGGGCATCATCACGTCCATGAGAACGATGTCGACCAGGCCTTGCTTTAGAGCTTTTAAAGCCTCTTTACCATTTTCTGCTGTCGTGCAATGCATACCCTCCGGCTCAAGCGCGTTTGTTAATGAATACACGTTTCGAATGTCGTCGTCCACGATCAATACTTTTTTATTGCGTAGAACCTCGTCGGTCCGGTGAAGTTTCCTGATAATATTCTGCTTCTCTTTTGGAAGTCTTGACTCGACACGATGAAGGAACAACATTACTTCATCGAGCAATCTTTCACTTGAAAAAGCGGTTTTCAACACAACTGTCTTCGCAAGCTTATCCAATCTCAGGCTCTCTTCTTTGGTCAGGTCTTTGCCGGTATAGACGACAATAGGAATGTGGGCAAGTTCTTCGTTGTTCCTTATTTTTTCCAGCAGATCAAAACCAGTCATATCCGGAAGACCGAGGTCCAGTATTATGCAATCGAATTCTCCGCCGAGCAAGGTGTCATAGGCTTCCTGTCCCGAATAGGCAGAGAAACATTTCACATCGCCATTACCGATCAGTTCTTTTACCGCATTGTTGTGAAGCTGATCGTCTTCAATGATCAGGAGGTGTTTTACTTTGCGTGTTACAAAGCTTTCGATTTTGTCGAAGGCTTTCCATAACACCTCCTGGGTAACAGGCTTCTTGATAAAGTCAAATGCACCAAGCTCGAGACCTTCTTTCTTTCGATCGTACCCCGAAATGATCTGCACGGGCGTATGCCTTAACTCCGGGTCGCTTTTCAATTGCTTTAAGACTTCGACTCCATCCATAACAGGCAATTTCATGTCGAGCATGATTGCATCAGGTTTATAGTGCCGGGCAAAGCTCAACCCGGTATTTCCCTGGTAGGCTATCACTCCTTTGTAACCACGTTCCCTTACGAAGTCGAGCAATACGTTGGCAAACGACGGGTCATCCTCCATAATGAGTATAACCTTGCTGTTCTCGGTGATGGAATTGCGATCGTCGATGGCACCCTTTTCTGGCGATGGTTCGTCACTAACGCCTAGCGGTTCCTCTTTTTTCACAAGTTCCTTTGCTGGAGAGGCGTTTGACGTCTTGCTCCTCACTTTCGAATCGGGATTCGCCGGGACGAAGAAAGTAAACGTACTTCCCTTGCCCTCCACACTCTGAACCTGTATTTCACCGCCGAGCGCATTGGCAAGTTCACGACTGATCGATAATCCAAGTCCTGTACCGCCATACTTTCTTTTTGTGGAACCGTCTACTTGTTGAAACGCCTCGAATATGATCCCGAGCTTCTCTTGTGGGATCCCGATACCCGTATCGCTCACAGAAAATGCGATGATGTCGGAGCGCAAAGCAAGGTCGTTCCTCTTGAATGTTGTATTGCGCGCGGCGTTCTCCACCTTGAATGTAACCTCCCCTCCTTTGGACGTGAACTTAAGGGCATTCGACAGCAAATTCTTGAGTATCTGTCCAACACGCTGGCGGTCCGAAAACAAAGTTTCTGACGACATTTCCCCTGCGACGTCAACATTGAAATCAATTGCCTTGCTTTTGGCCATCTCCACAAATACGCGTTTGATATCATCGACAAGATCGATGACGGCGAATTCCATAATATCGAGTTCCATCTTCCCAGCTTCTACTTTAGAAAGATCGAGGATCTCGTTGATGAGGTTTAGCAAGTCCGAACCGGAATTATAGATATTCGAAGCGAACTGCATTTCCTTTTCGCCCAAAGCATGGTTTTTGTTCTCAGCGAGGAGCTGTGAAAGGATAAGAATACTATTAAGAGGTGTGCGAAGTTCGTGAGACATATTTGCCAGGAATTCCGACTTGTATTTACTGGTAGCCTCCAACTCACGAGCCTTGGTTTCTATCTCCATCTTCGCGCTCTCCATAACTTTCTTTTGTTCTTCGAGGAGATTCGCCTTTTCTTCGAGTTCTTCGTTGCTCTGCTGCAATTCTTCCTGCTGCGCCTTCAGTTCTGCCTCTGATTTCTCAAGCAGGTTGGTCTTCTCCGACAGCTCTTCGTTCGACTGCCTCAACTCCTCTTGTTGAGCTTCGAGCTCCTCCGCCTGTCGTTGCGTCTCCTCGAGCAATTCCTTCAGTTTTGTTCTTGATTGAGCCGCACCTACAACAACGGCAAGGTTCTCGGAGATCAATTTAAATAGCTGCATCTCCATATCCGTTAACGAACGGGTAACGCCGATCTCAATAGCGCCCTTGACAACGTCGTTTAAAACAAGAGGAACTATCACAAGGTTACGTGGAGCGATGTGGCCAAGTCCTGAATTGATAAAGACGTAGTCGTCTGGCACCTCGGTGAAAACGATTGGTCGTCTTTCAATTGCAGCCTGTCCCACCAATCCCTCGCCGAATTCTATTACTGTCTTATTTTGCTTTCGCTTATCAAACGCATAGGTGGCAGCAAGATGTAATGCATTGTTCTCTGCGAGGTAAAACACACCCATCTGTGCATTTAAATAAGTACAGAGGTGATTGATCGCTTCGGCAGCAACGGCGACGTCCTCTTTTTCTCCACGTATCTTTTCGTTTATCTCAGAACCGCCTGTAAGGAGCCAGTTTTTATCGGCATTTTCTTTCTCTGCTCTCTTAATTGTGCGCAGGTTCGACCTGATAATAACATATACCACTCCCAATACGGCGGCTATCACCACTAAGAGCAATATGAAAACGGTGTAAAAAAATCTCGTGTCCCGATCACTCTCCGCTCTTCGCTGAACAAGTAGAGCGTTTTCGACCTGTCGGCATATCGCAACGTCGGCCCTTACCTGATCCTGCAAGCGCTTCTCCTCTCCACTAGATAACATCTTGGAGACCTGGGTCGCGTCCTTCCTGTATAGGTCGAGGATGTCGGCGCGGAACTTGAAAATATTGTCGACGCTGCCCTTCAGACGTTCGATGTTCTGTTGCTGAGAAGGATTATCGACAGTTAAATTAGTTACTGCCGCCAGGTGCTCAAGAGCTCTTGCACGAGCATCCCCGTACGGCTGGAGAAATTCGTCGCGGCCGGCAATTATGAAGCCCCTCATTCCGGTTTCGGCATCCACCGTGGCGGCAAGCACCTGCTCGAATTCGTACAATACTTCGTGGGTGTGGTTCACCCATTCGTTGGTGTCGACCAGCTTGGCGCTATTCCTGAAAGAATAAAATGCAACTGCGGCCATAATTATGGCACAACCGACAAAACCGGAAAATATCTTTTTCTCGAGGCTCATAGTAAAAGAGGGTTATCCCCAGGGGTAATCAATATAAAATATTGACGTCCCATTCACATCACAGATGTAATATTTAGGGAGCGTTTGACGATTAAGGGGCTGATCGTGTTTTCTCGATACATTCCGCCATGAGGCGTGACGCAGAACGTTTTAATTGAGTAAATTACTCAGGTGAAGAAAACAGCTGCTATTATTCTCACGATCCTGGTATTGATGAACACCCTTGGATACTACGGTATCTTCTTTGGGCTTCAATATCAAAACAGGCTGCGGCTGGTGAAGAGCTTCGATCAGGGTTCCTACGATGATTCGAAGACTGTTGTCCTCGAAGTTCCGATCGCGATCCCCTACAACAACGATTCACATTTTCAACGCGTCGATGGAACGATCGAGTACAAAGGAGAATTCTACCACCTCATCAAGCAACGGTTTCACAACGACACGCTGCAGGTTGTTTTGCTGAAAGACGATCGTCACCGCGAGATCCAACAGGAGCTTGTTCGTTACAGCGATCAGAACACAGCAGCAGGAAGCTTAAGCAAGCCTGTTGATTTCATTAAAGATTACCTGCCTAACACAACGAACATCTGCCCGGTTTCCGAAGGGTGGAACATAGTGTTGAATAGAAAACCTGTGATACTGGAGATCATTGCTTCGTATCATAGCTCGGAGTCGCCTCCACCATGGCACTGCTGACGCCCGTCAGTAAAAATTTCTATTCACATTAATACCACACAAAATGAAAATACCTACCGAACCGATCGGAAGCGTACCGCGTCCGCAATATCTTATTGAAGCACTCGGAGCCTTTTCGAAAGGACAAATAAAAGAATCAGAGTTATCAAAACTTACAGATCAGGCGATCGAGGAAACGATCAAATTGTTCGAACAAACCGGATCGCCTGTGATCACCGACGGTGAGCAATCGAAGCCGAGCTTTGTCACTTATCCGATACATGGATCGAAGAATCTCAACGGAAACGGAGTTGTGATCCCGTTTGCAGACGGACATACACGCCAGTTGCCGACGCTCACTGCAGGTCCGTTCCGATACCAGGCATTTGCCGGCGGTTATCTCAAGAAAGCAAAGGGCTTGACACAGCTTCCTGTGAAGCAAGCCGTTATCTCTGCATCGGCGATCAGTTTGCTATATCCGCAAGCCGGCATCCCAGGGTACTCACAGGAGAAATTCATCTCAGATCTGGTCGATCAATCGGAAGCTGATATACGCTCCTGCTTCAAGGCCGGCGCCTACAATGTACAGGTAGATTTTACCGAAGCACGACTTGCGATAAAGCTCGATCCATCAAAGGGTTTGTTGAAGATGTTCATTGATCTCAATAATAAAGTGCTGGATCGTTTCACCGAAGCAGAAAAAATGAAGATCGGTATTCATACATGTCCCGGCGGCGATCACGATTCGACGCACAGCGCGGATGTGAGTTATACTGACTTGTTGCCGTTATTATTCGAATTGCATGCAGGGAATTTCTATCTCGAATATGCTGGCGAAAAGAATAAGAAAGAAGTTTTGAACGCCATCAAGCAATCGGCTAAACCAGGTCAAAGGATCTTCCTGGGTGTAACCGACGTATTGAATCCAAAGATCGAAACGCCACAACAAGTATGTGACATGATACTCGAAGCTGCGGAAGTGATCCCGGCAGCGAGCCTGGGTACTTGCGACGACTGCGGGTTCTCTCCCTTCGCCGACGATACATCAACTGCACGTGATATTGCATTCGCAAAGATCAAATCACGTGTCCTGGGAACGGCCCTTGCCGAAAAGAAGCTGGGATGATAAACTAAAGAGGGCTGTCCAAAAAACAGCCCTCTTTTAAATGACTAACCAACCGGGTGCGCTTCCCTTTCTTTGTATGCCTTTTGTGCGCGACGATCGAGCTCCGCCCGATCGACTTCCTCCTTCTGCGTTGCGATCCACCAGGTATTACCCCAACGATCCTTTACGGCGGCAGCACGATCGCCATAGAATTCATCTTTAGGTTCGCGAACATTTTCGCCGTGTGCTTCGAGTGCCCTCTTATACAGAGCATCGACATCTTTAACGTAGAGATATAGCATCGCCGTTTGCGGTCCCATGCCGTTCATCGTGTCGCCGAGCATGATCATTGAATTGCCGATCTTCACCGTAGCATGTTGGATCCTGTTATCGGGACCCCTCATTAAAAATTTCTGCTCACCACCGAGTCCATTAACAATGAACTCCATGAGCTCATCGGCTCCATCTACGATCAAATAAGGAGAGACCGTATTAAAGCCATCGGGTATGAAGTTTGTCGTCTTTTTCATAACACTTTGGTTTAGTCTGAGATAAAACTCACGATTCGTCGGGCAAAAATTGTTCCGACAGCAGCACTATTATGACTAAATTCGACAGCAATAAATCACAACTATGAAGCGATATTTCGTTGTGGCCGCAATAATTATCTCGGGTTGTGCCAATCAGCAAAACCAACAAGATCCCCGCCAGGAAATCCTCCGTCTCCTCGAGATCCAGGAGCTCGCTTATGACAATCAATCGAAGGAGAATAAAAATAAATTCATAGAGACGTGCACCGATAGCCTTTGGTTTATCGGTGGTGACGACGGAGGAATGCTCGTTACGCCAAAAGCTTATGTCGAGGATTTTGGTGATGGATATATCAAAAAACCATACGATAAAAAGATCCAGGTATATGACAACGCTGTTTTAGTAACATCGCTTCACCAGGCATTCAAAAAACTAAGTAACGATTCGCTGCTGTTGAATGCACGAATGACAAAAACTTTTGTGAAACAGGATGGTAAGTGGAAGATGGCCTGCGTGGCGTACGCACCGCTGGCAGTTGTTTACAACAAAACAACGACCCTGGATCCAAAGATCTTCACCAAATACATTGGCATTTACGACGTTGGCGGCGGTGTCCGCGATTCCGTGTATGTCGACAACGGAAAACTATTCTGGAGCGGCACGGAAATGTTCGCGCTCAACGATTCGACGTTTATCGGGCAAGGCTACTTCGGGAAAACGATATTTGGAAAATCGCATTACACCTTCGAATGGAACGACGGCCAGCGAATACGCTTCAATAAGATCAGGTAACGAACTATTCGTAACGTAAAGTCTCCACCGGGTTTACCGACGCCGCTCTGTAGAGCTGCCATCCCACCACTGCTATCGTAATGAGGAACATCAATCCTCCCGCAAGCGCGAAGATCCACCAGCTCAGCTCGGTCTTGTATACAAACTTCCCGATCCACTCGTTAGCCAGGTACCATGCTACCGAACAACCAATGGTTACCGACACCAGCAACAGTTTCACAAAGTCGCGCGACAGCAATGAAATGATGTTCGGTATCGAAGCACCAACAATCTTTCGAATACCTATCTCTTTACTTCTACGGCTTGCGAAGTAGCTCATAAGCCCTAACAGGCCAAGGCAGGCGATCGATATCGAGATCATGGAGAACAAAGTGTAAACCCTGGCCATTTTCGCTTCCTGTTCGAAGAGACGATTGAAGTCGTCGTCCATGAAGGAATATTCGAAGGGATAATTGCCGGCGAACTGTTTCCATTCTCTTTCGATCACATTCAATGTCGATTGAATGTCGGATCCTTCGATCTTTACAAGAATAAAGCTGGTCCAATGCTGTGGATCGTTGTCGACATTCAATGGAAGGATAACAAGAGGCTCGACGTCGTAATGGAATGACATGAAATTGAAGTCACGAACAACTCCAATGATATCCACAACTTTGTTGCCCAGTGTTCCATTGTCGATCTTCGCAGCGAAGGGATCTTTCAGGCCGAGCTCTTTTATTGCAGCTTCATTAAGAACGGCCTTCGGAAACTCCGGATCGAGTCCCTTAAAATCTCTTCCGCTAACGATCTTCAGGTCGAGTGTTTCGAAAATGTCTTCGTCGGCAACCAACGGGTACACGGTTGGAACGTCTGTGTCGGGAGTACCAACGAAATGCTGTCCGTGACCATTGAAGTGACGACCAGGGATCGTTTCCGTATAGCTCACTTTGCGGATACCCGATTGCTTCAGGATCTCGTTCTTGAACGCAGTCTTGTTCTGCTTCAGACCTTCGGGGCGTTTGATCACGAGGATCTGATCTTTTGTGAAGCCCGTGTTCTTCGCCGACATAAATGAAAGCTGTTTATATACGATGATCGTGCTGGCGATCATCACGATACAGATCGTGAATTGAAAAACAATGAGTCCATTTCGCATCCAGCTCCTGCGGCTTTGTATTGCGATGCCTCCTTTCAATGCCTTGATTGGGCTGAACGAAGCGAACGTGATTGCAGGAAAGATCCCGGAAAGGGTTCCGATCAAAATCGAAAAGGTGATCAGTCCACCAACGATCTTCGGATCCGTGTAATCGATGCTAAGCTCAACACCCACCAACGAGGTAAAGAGTGGCATCGCGATCTCGATCAATCCAACGCAGATAGTGAGACCAATAAAAGCCATGATGACCGACTCAACAATAAATTGTCGGAAAAGTGACTTACTACGGCTGCCGGAAACTTTTCGGATCCCGGCCTCCTTCGCACGTCCAAACGAAAGTACCGTAGCAAGATTTATGTAATTGATACAAACAAGGAGGAGAATGATGCCGGCAATTGCACCAAGTGCATACACCATAAGCTTTTTTCCTTCGTTGTTGTCGTAGAGCAACGTACCGAGATGTACTTCATTCAAGGGCACAAGAACGATCCTGTAATAATCGCCATTCTTATAGAACTCATCGTACGTCTTCTGATAGCGCTTGACAAAATATGGATTGAGGTTGGCGCGGGTAAATGCTTCCATCTTAGATTCCACGTCCGACAGCTTGCTGTTTTCATGAAGCAAAACATAAGTCACAAAAGTGTGATTCATCCAATGATTGAAATCGAAACGGATCGCTTCGAAGCTGCTAAGTGAAACGAGAAAATCGAAATCGAAATGACTGTTGTCAGGGTAATCTTCGACAACACCGGTGACAACACATTCGCTGAAGAAACTATCGAACTCGAGTGCCTGTCCCATCGGGTCTTTGTCGCCGAAATATTTTCGCGCTGTTGATCTGGTGATAACGACGGACCTGGGATCTTTCAGGGCAGTCTTTGGATCGCCTGCAATGAAAGGGATCGTGAACACTTCGAAGATCGATGAGTCTGCGGCTTTCAAGCCTGTCTCGACGAATTTCTTGTCGCCCTGGGTTACGATTATCTCATCGAACCATGTGCACATCCGCGCGAAGTTCTCGACCTCGGGAAAATATTGTTGAAGCGCCGGTCCGGTTGGGGGCGTGCTCCATCCTCCCATCTCTTCAACATCGCCATCCTTCATCTGGTTGGCGACGAGGAAGATCCTGTCTTTCTTCTTATGAAAGTCATCGACGGTAAGCTCACGCCATGTGTAAGCACCGAGCAGGGTGGCGGACGCCATGCCGATAGCGAGACCACAGATTAGAATGATCGAATAAAACTTGCGACGAGAGATGTTTCGCCAGGAGGTTAGGATATAGTGTCGGATCATGCAGACACTATATATAAATAAAGTGCCAACACCGAAAACAGGCTGTTTAGGCCGTTCGGAATCGCTACAGCTGTCCGAAAGCGGATGGAGAGGTTCGAAACCGGAATTTGACTACTTCTTAAAAATGTTGTACTCCGCCACCATCTTCTTGTACTCCGGAATTATCTTATCGTACAGGGCTTCGTCAACTTTCTTCAGGGTGTTCATAAGTCCCCCGATACCAGAGTCTTTCAACGTCACCTTCTGCTCTTTGATGTCCTTCATTTTCGACCGGATCTGGGCCTCAAGCTTGATCAGTTCACGCTCCGTCATAGCATTTCGCTTTTTTTGAAAGGGCAAAGATAACCTAATCCGAAATCCGGTCTGGTCGTGAATTTTGGGTCAATTACCCGGAAATGGGGTCTGTCATGAAAATATTCCCCTAAACAAAGTCAAAAACCTGACGAAAATCAGTTGCCGCTTAAATCATTTCGCTTTGATTTACCGGATTACACGTAACCCAACACGTACGTAAAACTACGGTTATGGCTCCTCGGTATTCCTACATAGAAAGAGCTCCTTACCGTCTGTTGAAAATTTATATAACTGTATAAACCCCAAACCCTTCACAAGAAATAGCACAACCGTTCTTTAATCTGTCTATAATCTGTCTATGTGCCGCTTTAATTATGACAACCAAAAATTCCGCCTATTACGTCGGCTTGCTACGTAAGCTACGAGACGACGCCTATCCGCGAGAAGAACTGCCATCTAAACTCGACGAAATAGAAAACTGGCTCCTGGAACAAGATCAACGACAAAAGGTCGTCGTTGATCAGCCGGATCTACTCACCGATAACCTCTTCAGGCAAATTGTTGACGACGCCTCCGTTGGAGTCGGGGTATTTTCAGCGAGCGAGCTGCTCTATGCCAATAGTCATTTACTTAGACTTTTCGGCTACAACGAACGCGATCGAAATGAGATAACCTACTCAGATATATGTTGTCGTTACGCCACGGACAGAACACGAACTATGTTGAAAGAACGGGAGACTCTTATGGCGAATGGAATGGAAGATCTCGACCCATGTGTTGGAGAGTTTACGTTCCCCGATGGCCGTAAGATGTTTCTCGAGATCCATTCGGATCCCTTTCATACGGCGCATGGCACCTGGCGTATCTGCCTGATGTACGATCTTACCGATAAGATCGAGACACAAGTTCATCTCGATCAGGAAATGCATCGTTTTCAAAGCATCATCAATGGCACCGGTGCCGGAACATGGGAATGGAATCTTCGCGAAAGAAAAGGCAACTACAATGAAAAGTGGGGCGAAATATTCGGTTACACCCCAGCAGACTTCGAGAGCGTCAAGGGAAATCAATGGTTGTCATTAGTACATCCCGCAGACGCAGAAAACGTCGATAGCCTGACTGCCGACGTAATTGCGGGCAAGACAATCATCTTGCAATTCGAAGCACGCCTTCGTCACAAGAATGGACATTGGGTATGGGTACTTTGTCGCGGCGGAGTAACGGATTGGGATAGCAACGGCAATCCATTAATACTTTCCGGTGCCGGCATCGACATTACCGATAAAAAAGTCGCTGAGGAAAAACTTGTTCTTGCAAAAGAAGAGCTGGAGAAATCGGTGAAGGCTCTGAGCTTCGCGTCACAAGCCAAGGAAGATTTTCTCTCGACCATGAGTCATGAGATCCGGACCCCGTTGAATGCGGTGATCGGCCTTACCAATCTTCTTCTTCGTCGCAACCCGAGGGCTGATCAGTTGGAGATCGTAAAGGTCCTCAAAAATTCGAGCGATAACCTTCTGCATCTTGTTAATGATATCCTCGATTATAACAAAATACAGGCTGGCAAATTGCAGCTCGAGTCAGTGCAATTTAACTTCAGGGAATTCCTTGGCCATCTCTACTCAACTTTTAAAATAGACGCGCACGATCGCGGAATTGATCTGCAGGTGAAGGCCGATCTTCAAATACCCGACATCCTCGAAGGAGACGTAACCAGGCTTAATCAGATCCTCATCAATCTTCTAAGTAACGCTCTCAAGTTCACGAAGAAGGGCAAAGTAAGTCTCGACGCGTCGTTGATCTCTAAAGAGGACGGCATGTGCATGGTAAAGTTCGTGATCTCAGATACTGGCATCGGTATACATCCGTCCAAACTTGACAAGATCTTTGAGCCGTTCCATCAGTCAGAAGCAAGCATCACCAGGCAGTTTGGCGGCACCGGTCTCGGATTGTCCATTATTAAGGCATTGGTAAAAATGTTCGAGGGCTCGATCGAGGTCACCAGCTTACCTGGTATGGGCTCATCGTTCTCCGTTTTGCTTAAGTTGCGCGAACAATCATCGATACCTGTAGACCCCTGGGTTACAGGGTGGGAATTGCCTTTCAATTCAGCGCGAACGAAGATACTTTATGTGGAAGATGT
Source organism: uncultured Ohtaekwangia sp. (assembly GCA_964490505.1). Classification (GTDB taxonomy): domain Bacteria; phylum Bacteroidota; class Bacteroidia; order Cytophagales; family Cyclobacteriaceae; genus ELB16-189. The sequence goes on from CAZBCP010000016.1 coordinate 197,200, forward strand.
CGAGTCCAACAGGTTCGTGGTCCGAAACCTGATGGAAGAATTCAATCTCAAATGTACGCTTGCGTCGTCCGGGAAGGAAGCACTGGAACTTACTCGCGAAACCACTTTCGATATTATCCTGATGGACATTCAAATGCCAGAAATGGATGGATACCAGGCAGCAGAAAAGATCGCAGGGCAGGTGAATGGAAAGAATTTGTTGACCCCTATCATCGCCTTTACGGCAGAGCCGATCTCTGAGAAACTAAAAACAAAGCTTAAAAAGCATAACATGCGCGACGTGATCTCGAAGCCGTTCGACATCAAGCAACTGCTCGAAAAGATCTCTCAGATTGTCGTTGATGTTGGCCGCAATCCCGAATACTCGCTGGCCTTTTATGACCGCCCGCATTCGGAACACATGTCTGAAGATATCAGGACTTTGGTTGCAGATGAGATCGATTCTTTCACCACGGCATTGTTCGAAGCGTTCCATGAAAATAACATGGCGAAGATGCGCGGCGAAATTCACAAACTTCATCCAATTATCAAGAGCCTAAAGATGGTGACAGTTTCCGCTTTGCTCGATCAACTTCGTGAATATGAAAAAATAAGTCCCCTGATGCTCGAAATACTCGCAGCAATAAAAGGAAAGATCGATCCGGTCGTAATGGAACTAAAAACGGGGAACCAGGCGCCCTCTGCTCAGTAGATCAGTTGTTGCCTGCCGGAACTACTTTCCACGACTGGACCTGGTTAACGAAGTCCGGGAGCGACGGAAGCGTGCCGCGTACAAACTCCTCTGCAGCGCTTTCACGGAACCCCAGTTTCGAAGCGAGCGTCTTGCAGAAATTCATCTCCTCATCCGTCACACGACCGTCGGCTTGCGCAAGTTTTATTGCGAGGTAAAGTATTTCCTCCTTGTCGTGAAGTTGATCGAGGTCCGCAAATGGATTTGTTGTAGCCTCGTCGACAGCCGACGAGTTTCCCACGAGGCGGATGATCATTTCTCTTTCTGATTTGTGAAAATCACCGTCGATCCGTGCCAGGTGAACGAGGAGATTTAGCTTCTTTTTAATGATGCCATTCATGACAATAGGTCTTAGAGTGCAATTGGTTTTTCAATGAGGGTCATTATCTTTTTCTCGAATCTCCAAACAAACGATGGGCTCACTGGTGATTGTCCTTCAAACTCGAAATTCGCATTAGCCATAATAAAATAATCGTCGCCCTCGTCGACGCGTATGGCGCTATTCCAGAGAACCGGATCGGAACTGTGGAACAGGTTAGGTACATCTCCGTAGATGCGGAGTGATAAAGCGTTGGAAAATTCTGTTATCACCGCCGCCGAGATGATGTTGTCTATTTCTTTAAGGACCAGCTCATTTTTGATGGACGTGCCACCACCGAAAGCCTTCTTGCACATTTCGCAGATCACCTGCTCCTCGTTGCCGGTGAGCATAAAGTAGCTTTCACCTTTTAGTGCGCCGATAATCGAAGTAACGATAAGGATCAGGTTATCGCGATCATTGATCGCCTGGCCTATTACTTTTTTGTCGCTCACGACATCGACTCTTTTGTTTTCGATGCGCACCGCGCTACCGATCATCGTTGAAAAAGAAGCAGCAGCTCTCCTATAGCCTTTTTGGAGTATTTCCTCAAGAACCTGTCTGCCCTTGTCGTTTTGTGTTGCCTGCTGCACGGTGGTCACGTTGTTCTGTGTAGCCATGATAATATTTCGTTTATCGTTTTATTCTCTTTTATATCTTCTGAAAGATCTTTGCGTCGATATCGAGGATCTTGAACTTAGTTTCGTCGATGAGCGGAAGTACTGCGTCGTAAAAACCGATGATCAACAACCCGCCCGGTTTGAGAGAGCGGTGAAACTTATCGAACAGGATCAACTTTGTTTTATTGTCAAAATAGATCATCACATTCCTGCAAAAAATGATGTCATAGTTATCTTCGAATGGGTCCTTGATGAGGTTGTGGTAATCGAAAGTCACGTGTTTGATCAGTGAATTCTTGAGAGTCACCGATGTTGGTCCGTCGGTATAATAGTTTTTGAGTGACGACGTCGGATTGTAGGCCTTAAGGTTCTGTTCGTACTCGTCGAGCTTCATCTTGTGATACTCGCCTCTCATCGCTGTCTCGATCGACTGCTTGCTGATGTCAGTCGCCCGTGCTGTGACCTTGCCGCGAAAATTCGATTCCGCGATAACGATACCCATTGTATATACTTCCTCGCCCGTCGAACATCCGGCGTGCCAGATCCTGACGTCTTTATTCTGAAGTTCAGTCGATAAAAGTACCTTAAGCTTTCGCCACAGAACGGGGTCGCGAAACATGGCGGTAAGGCCCACGCTGATCTCGTCCATGAATTTATATATGAAGGCGTGCTCGCGAAGGATCTTGATCCAAAGCTCGTGAACTGACGTAAACTTGAAAACTGTCAACGCACGGATCACGCGACGTTTGAGTGACTTTGGTTCGTAACATCCAAAGTCAATTCCATGTCTTTGCTGTATGGCGTTGGTCAACGACTTCAACTCCTCATCGCTAAGTACAATACTTTCTGTCGTCTGGCTACCTGGTGAACTCATCTAATCTTACACGTTGAAGGTTTTGTTGACCTGGTTTCCCACTGCCGCATTCAGCACGCCGGGAATGCTTAGTACCAGGCATACATTTCCATTTCCCATGATCGTTACGCCGCTAACAAACGAAACCGAGTCGACCGGCTTGCGAAGTGATTTCTCGACGATCTCTTTTTGCTGGAGGAGCTTATCTACAATGAAACCGATGCGTCGGCCGTTGAATGCAACCACCACGATCTCAAGTTTTGTTTCAGGATGAAGCCTGTTCAACGTGGCATGCTTTTCCTGCCCTTCGTTCTTACTGTTCGCAAAAAGTTCAGCAAGGAACACGATATGAATGGTCTTGCCGAGGTGAACTGTTACAAGTCCATTCGTAGTTTGGTGGATGTCGGACTTATATATCGATATGACAGACTCCGTGTAAGAGAGAGGAATAGCATACGTCTGTGAATCGAGCTCGAACAGCAACGTGGATTTTACAGCCATTGATGAAGGAAGGCTAAGCGTGATCACCGTGCCGGTTCCCAATGCAGACTCGACGTGCACGGAGCCGCCGATGGAATCGAGGGCTTTCTTAACCACGTCCATACCTACGCCGCGACCGGAGATCGACGTCACCTGGTCCATCGTTGAGAATCCAGGTTCGAATATCAACATGATGAGGTCACGGTCGGTCAGTTGTTCTGCATCCTGTGCAGAGATCAGTCCTTTCTCAATGGCCTTCTTTTTTACTTTCGTCGGATTGATGCCAGCACCGTCGTCCTGTATTCGAATTACTACTGTATCCGATTCGCTGTTTGCTGCAAGAGTGACGGTCCCCTCCTCGGGTTTTCCTGCTGCGCGACGTTCTTCGGGTTTTTCGATCCCGTGACCAACGCAGTTCCGGATGAGGTGAATGAGTGAATCGCTGATGACCTGGAGGATGTTACGGTCGATCTCTGTTTCTGTTCCTTCCAGTTTCAGCTTGACATGTTTTCCTTCTTTGGAAGATGCATCACGAACGATGCGGTGGAATTTGTTAAAGAGGAAGCCAACTTGCACCAGGCGTACGTCCATGACGGAATACTGCAGATCGGACGATATGCGGTTCAACCGGGAATATTCATTACCGGAATGACTGCCAGCGTTCATTGCAATGATCCTGTCGCGCTCGATCACCAACTCTCCGACCAAGTTGAGAAGGTTATCCAGCTTTTTCACCGGCACTTGAACAAGATCGGAAAACGACACGTTAGTCGTTACTTCCGCTTCTTCAACGTCGGCTTCCTCGGTTGGGTGTGCACTTTGCACTACGGGAACTGCCTCGGCCTTTTCGGTTTCGGTCTTCTGTTGCGTAGCTTCTCCTGCCCCGGCAGGTTGCGTGCGTGCGTTCTTTATGTATACCTCTAACTTTGTTTTTATACCCCGGTACTTAACTTCTTTGGGGTTCTTTATTGCATCGATCAATTCACCGAGTATGTCGGCTGCTTTGAAGATCGATGTGAAGATGTCGCTTCCAAGTGTGAGTCTGCCTTCGCGAACTTCGCCAAAGAGATCTTCCATGACGTGGGCGAGATCGGCTATCTTTTCGAAGCCCATTCCCGTGGCGTTGCCCTTCAGCGTGTGAGTAATTCGAAAAATTGCCTGAACAGCCTTTGCGTCCGTAACATTTTTCTCGAGCACAGTGAGCAACCGGTTGATCTCCGTGAAATTCTCAAGGGCCTCGGCAAGAAATATTTCTTTATACTCCTGGTCTTTATTATCACTCATATCGTCTCGTCTTTCTTTTTAAACTTATAGAGCTCGTTACAGCGCGCTCACAATAAAATTCGGTATCTCCTGTAGCGACATCTGGTGAGTGGCCGCTCCACACTCAAAAGCCGACTTCGGCATACCATACACGACTGATGTCTTCTCATCCTGCGTTACTGTTAATCCTCCTGCTTGCTTGATCTTCATCATGCCTGCAGTTCCATCTTTTCCCATGCCTGTGAGAATAACAGCAATGGCACGTTTGCCGTAAACCTCACCGATCGAATCCATCAGGCAGTCGATCGATGGGCAATTGAATTCACGAAATTGTTCGGGCACATAACGTATCGATGGACTTCCACTATTCTTTTGAACGATCTTGATGTTCGAAGTACCGGGGGCGAGATAAAGATGTCCAGGCAACAATGGCTCCCCGTCGCGTCCAACACTAAGGTTCAGGCCGGTTTCGTCTTTAAGTCTTCCGGCAAATGATTCGATGAAACGGTCGGGCATGTGTTGCGCGATGATCACGGGGATGGTGAGGTTTTTTGGAAGGTTCGTCACCACGAACTCGACTGCGCCAGGTCCGCCGGTAGATGCGCCGATCACGATGATGTCGTAGTTGAGCTTTGCTTCGAAAGTGTGGACTTGTGAGTTTCTTCCCTTTGCACGGCTTCTCAGTTTGAGGAAGTCGGTCATGGAAGCCTCGCGGACCATTTCGGTCAGGCGCGCATATCCTTTCGAAGCTGCCGCATCGCGCGGCTTGTCAAGGAAATCGAATGCGCCTTCTTTTAATGCATCGAAGATCTGCGGATCGGTCCTGTCAAGAGAACTAAGTAAAATGATCGGCAGAGGGTTCTCCTGCATTAAAGTTTTCACAACATACAATCCATCATAGTTTGGCATGACCATATCGGTGATAACGACCTGTGGTTTGAGAGCTTTTACCTTCTCAACACCTTCAAGGCCGTTCGAAGCAGTGCCCATGAGCTCTATGTCATTATCGGTGCGAAGCAGATCTGACAATATGATTCTCATGAAGCCTGAATCTTCGATCAGCAACACTTTGATCTTACCACTCATTGCGAACTTAGAGATTCCGGACTGCTGCGAGCAATTGATCGGAAGTGAATGGCTTTACGATGTATGCCTTTGCTCCAAGGCTGATGCCCTCCTGGATCACGGCTTCCTGTCCTACCGCACTGATCATGATAACCTTCGATCCGAGTTTCTCATCTCCGTATACCTTCAGGATGTCCGTACCTATCATATCGGGGAGGATATTATCGAGCGTGATGATGTCCGGCTTGAGATCAAACGCGAGATCGATGGCCTCTTCGCCGTTAGCAGCCTGGCCTATCACGGTAAAGCCACCCTGCTCAAGGGTATCCTTGATAACCGTTCGCATGTAAAGGGAATCATCCACTATTAAGACATTCTTAGACATTGCTTATGTGTTTAAATGATATAATTTTTCTTCTCTGAGGTTCGGATGTGAAGATTGCCTGTACTGCTGTCGTATCGTGCCGTTCTCGACATGGTACCGCCCACGTCTATCGCAGCCACGTAGATCTTATTCTCGACAAGCAGCCTTATCACGGTCTCGATGTTCTTCTCGCCCACGCGGAGCAGCCTGCTTTCATTCTCTCCATTATTATATATGGAGCTCCCTCCTGCGATCTTTGCTCTCAGGGTTTGAAGATCACTGCCTTTCAACTCGAAACCTTTCAATAGTAACCTGATCAACCGACCGGCGTCCTGCAGGTCGCCGTCGGGTCCGTCGGATTGGGGAAGCGGTATGTGCGCAGCTCCGTTTATTCCTTTCAACCTGTCGGTTACGAACAGACCTATGCACGATCCAAGACCAAAACAGGTGTACTCGATATTGGTATCACTTACGTCGACCTCATTGATCAGGATTGTCTTTGACATCACGCCGCAGTTGTCTGCTTCCTGAATATCTGTCGTGAATCCTGTTCGCTGATCACTTTGAAGATGTCGATCATAATGACGAGTCTCTTATCGAGCTTCACTATGCCCGTTATGTAGCTCTGATCCCCTACCGTATCGCCTGCGAAAACCGACTCTTCGATTGCCGAGCGTGCGATAGACAATGTGTTAGGGACTTCTCTAACTAAAACACCCATCTTGTGTTCCTCGCTTTCGATCACCAGGGTGAAATTGTTTTCACTTTTGCTTGTCGAAGCTGATGGTTGTAGTCCGAACTTTGTCTCCAGGTCGAGGATGGCAATGATGTTACCGCGGATGTTCGCTACGCCTTTTACAAACTCGGGAGTCTGCGGCATTTTAGTAACGGCGGGTGTGATGACCACTTCTTTGATCTGGTCTATCGACATTCCATATTCCTCCTGCCCCAGCTTGAACACCACGATCTGCATGTTGCTTAAGCTGCCGGATTTTTGTTTTTCTTCTTCGCTCTTCGTCATCGTTAAATAGCATTAGGCCCTGTTCTGCCGCCCGAAAAATCAAACCACAATAATGGGCGGCAGAAAGGGTTAGGTTTTTACTTCTTCAGCTTAAACTGTTGAATTCCAGCCTGCAACTCGGCAGCAACGGCCGAGAGCTCATCGCCTGCTTTGGCGATCTCAAGCATACCACCATTCATCTGATGACTTGAGCTTGCAACTTGTTGGGTACCTGCGGCGGTCTCTTCCGACACCACAACGATCTGTTCGATATTTTTTACGACGCTGTCGATCGATGTCTTCTGTTGTGCCGTTGCATCGAGTATCTCTTTCGAGAAGCTGAATGTTTCTTCGCTCGACCTGGCCATCTCCTGGAATATTCTCTCTGCTTCGACAGTCGATTGGTTTCCTTCTTTCACGCTGGTCTCCATGGTTTCGATCGCCTTGCCTGCAGATACTGTATCCTTCGTTACATCGGCGATGATCTTCTCGATCTCGACAGCCGATCTTCTCGAATCTTCGGCAAGTTTCCTGATCTCTTCTGCTACAACCGCGAAGCCACGGCCCGCATCACCTGCGCGAGCAGCTTCGATGGCTGCGTTCAATGCGAGCAGGTTTGTTTGACTTGCGATATCGGTAATTACATTGAGAGTGCGTCCTATTTCTTCGGCGCGCTGTGTAAGCACACTGATCGACTTGGAAGTCAGGCCGGCCGATTCCTTGATGCCATTCATATTCGTAACGAGATGACGGACCATCTTCAAACCGCTGTTTGAACTTTCAAGCCCTTTTTCTGCCACCTTGTTGATGAACGAAGCTTTTTTCTCCATGTCCACAGAAGACGTCATTACATGACTCACGAGCTTCGAAGACTCGTCGGTTCTCTGTGCCTGGTCCTGCGCGCCTTTAGCCATTTGTGCGATTGCTGTCGCAACTTCGGTAGTGTTGCGCTTCATGTCCTCGGCTTTCTTCTGAAGAAGGTCGGATGATTTCGCTACGACATCGGATCCCTGGCTGATGTTCGAAAGAACAGAGTTCAGGTTTTCCAGGGCCTTGTTCACTTCGACAGTAAGACCCCCATTGTCTGCATTGGTATCGCATCGCATGCTAAGGTCGCCGTTGGCCATCCCTTTGATCACACGAATGACCTCCGTCATATCGAGTGCATACTTCACAACTTTATATGGCTTGCCGTTGAGGTCGAGGATCGGGTTATAAGATGCCTGGATATATATTTCTTTTCCACGCTTATCGATACGCGTGTACGTACCTACAAAATATTCCCCGTTGTTGAGTTTTCTCCAGAAGTCGGCATACTCCTGGCCGCGTGCGTAGTTAGGGTCAACAAACATCCTATGATGTTTACCCCTTACTTCATTGAGTGAATAGCCACCCAATGCGGAGAGGAAGTTATCGTTAGCTGTAATGATGGTACCGTCCATATTGAACTCGATCACGGCGTTCGATTTGCCGATGGCTGCCAACTGTCCTTCGTAGTCAGAGTTCTTGAGCTTCTGCTTCGTGACGTCGGTCGCGACTTTTACAACTTTCACTACTTTACCGTTGTCGTCCTTTACCGGTGTGTAGCTAGCCTGGATCCAGACTTCGGAACCATCTTTAGCGATACGCTTGAATTCACCGACCTGCGCTTTGCCGCGAGCCAGGTCTTCCCAGAAATTTGCATAGTCTACTGAACGCGTATAGCTCTCTTCGCAGAAGATGCGATGATGTTTTCCAACGATCTCTTCGAGGCGGTACTTAAGAGCGCCGAGGAACAGATCGTTAGCTTTAACGATCGTACCATTCGTAGTAAACTCGATAAAGGCATTGGTAGAATTGATAGCCGCAAGCTGCCCTTCATTATCGATGCGACGCATTTTATCCTCCGTAATATCCTTAATGAAAGCGGTGTATTGGATGGTCTCTCCTACCACGCTTTTGCTTAACGAGAGGTTGATCCAGAAACGCGAGCCGTCTTTACGTGTTGCTTCGAGGTCACGCGTTTTACCGATAACACGGTTTACACCGGTTCGAATATTTGAGTCCACGTAGTTGTCGTGATTTGCCTGGTGTTCGACAGGGACGATGTTCTTCACATTCCTTCCAACGACCTCAGACTCGTCGTAACCGAACATCTTTTCCGCAGCTTTGTTGAAGAAAGTCACATTCTTCGAGGAATCGATCTGGATAACCGCGTCGACCGCTTCTTCCAGGGCCTGGTTATTTGTTTGAACTTGTCGTCTCAGATCTGCTACCTGCTGTTGCAGTTCGGCAAGATGGCTTTCTTCCTTTCCATTTATTTTGGATTTGGTTGCGCCTTCCGTGATTACCTCGGTTTCCATAGTTGAAATGTTTTCGTTTGAATGTTGTTTGTGTGTGTCGGTATTACCGTTTGGAATTAATTTTTCCTTTTTGAGATTTGAGCCTAGTGCCATCGTATGGGTGCTTTAATTCTGAATTACTTTCCGTTCTGCCATTTTTACGATCTGCCTGGCGAGGCCGCGAAAATCTTCCGCCGTTGTCGACGCAGGTGCATAGTTTAGAACGCTCTTCCCGAATGAAGGCGCTTCTGCGGCCTTCACACTCGTTCTGATCGACTGTTCAAAAACATGTATGGAGTAATTGCTCCGCATGTGCTCCAGTATTTCCCGGTTGATGTTCTTCCTCAGGTCCACCATGATCGGAAGTACTCCCAGCACCTCGAGGTTCCTATTTACCGCCGATATTCTTTCAAGGGTTTCGAGCATCATGTCGAGTCCGCGGAGCGACAATACGTCGAGCTGCATTGGTATCAGAACATGATCGGATGCTACCAATGCATTGAGCGTTAACAGGGACAGGGACGGCGGACAATCAATAAGAACAAAGTCGAAACCCTTAAGTGTCGCCAACAAGCTCTTAAGATGATTGAAGCGATCATCGGATTTTGCGATCGCCAGTTCAACATCGGCCAATGAAGCTCCGGCCGGCAGCATTGCAAAACCTTCGCGCTCAACCAACACTTCGGAAAGAGCAACGTCACCGAGCATCGCCTCGGCAATCGTCGGTCCATTTTCATCCACACCGAGAGAATACGAGAGGCTACCCTGGGCATCGAAGTCGATCAACAACACTCTATAGCCATCGGCTGCAAGTGCTGCTCCTAGATTGATGGTGGTTGTAGTTTTACCTGCACCACCCTTGTGATTTACAATCGAGAGGATCATTGTAAGGTTCTCACGGGGTTCGTTTAGTAAAAGTCGATGTTCAGATAGAATAGCTCCGTAAGTCTTTTTGCAGGAGACCCGGTGCTTTAATCACGCAACAGCGTTTAAGTAATAATACTTAGGAGGAACCTAGCGGGAGTTTGGGATCTCGATACGCACTACCGTACCTACGCCAAGCTTAGAATGCAGTGTAACAACACCGTGTAGCCTGGTTACGGTCTCTCGTACCAGGTAAAGTCCCAGCCCCGATCCGACCGACCTGTTGCTTCCTTTATAGAACATGTCAAATACGTTTGAGACACGGTCGTCGGAAACGCCAATACCGTTATCGAAGATCTCAATGACGAGTTTGTTTCGAACGACCTGGGCCTGGATATCGATCTTCTTCTCCCTTTTTATGACATCCGTGAAATCGACCGCATTCTTCAGGACATGAAAAAGAATTGTCGCGAGCCTTTCCCTGTCCGAATAGAAATTCTCGCATTTAATATTCGTGATGATGCCGATCGAATCGAAAAATGGGAGACCAGAAAGTCTCGTCAACGCGTCTTCAACAAGCGAAACCAGGTCGATTGTTGAAACATCAATGTCGCGACGTGCATTCTTCGAATGAGTGCTTAGTTGATGAAGAAAAAAATCCAGCTTATTCATCGTTACCGAGATCATTCCAATGAGCTCCATCTGCTTGTCGCGATCAGGTTCGAGGTTGATCAGGTTCACGAGACCCATCACCGTGCTGATAGGAGACCGAATGTCGTGCGAAGCGCTATAGATGAACCGATCCAATTCCATGTTTGATTTCGCCAGGGCATTGGAATTCAGTCGCAAAGAATGCTCGCTCTCCACTAAGCTTGATATATCGATCACAGCGCCCCAAAATGAATGAGTCCCTTCGACTGGTATGCAGGATAGCAATGCCCAAAAATTGCCGTTGTTACTCGTTTTGAGGAGGACGCGCTGGTCTGTTATTGTCCCGCCGGCCGTCAGCTTCGTACGCACCTGGGTCTCGTCTGCATTACTGCCGAAGATGGTACGTTCGCGGCGGCTGTTGAATTCCTGGATCGAGTCGTACCTCAATAATTTTAACAACGCCGGGTTTGCATAGATCATCTCGTTCCAATCAGTCATGTGAAAAATGCCTTCGCGTGTGATGTGGTCGAGCTCTGGCTCTCTTTCCCTGAAGCTTGCGGTTTTTAGATTATTCGGCATCGTTACATTTTGCGGTGGCACCGCAATAGACAAAGTACGCCAGCTTATTTGATACGGCTTTTAATGATGATTACCTTGACACATCTAAGTGTTTTTACTCAGGTCTCTCCCGGTCTTTTCTTAGAAGCGCATTCTTTGAAGAATTTTACATTTACCTTGCTAATGCCTTAATAGATCAAAGTATAACCTGCAGTTGATTGCAGTACCTTTATAAAGATGAACGGATTCAGCCTTAAGGAGATTTGTAGAAACTTGGTGAATGACCTCCAGACTTCTATATCCCAAAAGAGCAGAATTAAGTTGGGGATCGACATTCAATTGCCCGATAATTTCAATGGTGATGTAACAACCCTCACAACTACGATCACATGGCTCACTAAATGGCTGGAGAGTCGCTTGATCAATGGAGTTATACTCATCGATGTCATAAAGCGTTCGCAATTAAACGATGAGATTGTGCTCACAGTGAACGTCACCGGCCTGGGGACAAAGGAGATAAACAACATTGAGCTTACAACCGCTGCAATTCAATTTGCCCTTGTTCAGCCCGTCGACATTCGTGTAAAGGCTGAAGAAGATCGCCTCATCTTCGAATTCAACGCAAGTTTCAAGACCTACGAATCATTATTGCCTCTCAAATCTGCATTTACAAGGAAATGCATTTTGATAGCGGAGGACAGCGAGATAAATGCGCTCGTGTTTGCCGGTTTCATGGAAGAATGGGGCTGCGAGATCACAACGGTCGACAATGGCCTCGAAGCAGTTCTGCGAACCAAGCAAAATAGCTTCGACCTCATTCTTATGGACATCAATATGCCCGTAATGGACGGCAACGAAGCCATTCGCAAGATCCGTTCGGTCAACAAAGACATCCCGATAATTGCCCTTACGGCGTCTACGCTTGAATCTGTAATACGTGAGGCGCTGGAAAGCGGAGCCAACGATTACCTTCTTAAACCCGTGGCAAGCAAGACGCTGTTCAGCGTTCTTCAAAAATACCTGCCACAGACCAAGAACCTGGATCATACACAAACCATCATCTAGAAGTACAGTATTCGCTTCAATAGATTGGATCTATGTCGGGCATCACAACAACAATCGTCAGTGTAATGCGAGCCATTGAAGGATGGTTGTACAGGAACACGATCGACCATGAGCTGGAGCCTTTCGAAGAAGCAAAGATCCGTCTTAACCTACGACTTACCTGGATGTTCTTCGTTGCGGGATTCATATATAGCTTGTCATTTATTTCGGAGAGACATTACTTTGTCGTGGGCTTTGGCGGATGTATTTCGTTATCACTGTTGCTGTTGCCTGTTACCATCAAATTCGGGTATGTCCGTTTGCGGCATACCTTATATTTCTTCATCGTACTCTTCTTCATAATCGTCAACATCTTTGGTTCGGGCAATGGCTTGAGCATCCCCATCGTTCTCTGGATGATCCTCACTATGCAGCTCACAACCGTGATCCTCGATGCCGGTGCGGCACTGATCGTCGCAAGTGCCGTTATCGTCTTCTACTTTATGAAATGGTGGTCGGTTAAAGAGGGAATGAACTTTCCGTACTGGATCCCACAGGAAACCATTGTTACACCGCGACTGATCGATATTGCCGCACCGCTGTTCTACAACCTGAGCCTCACCTACAATTCTTACAAGCTCAACAGCTGGGCAAGGGAACAACTATTGTCATCAAACGAAAGAGTAAGGAAACTCAACGCGGCGATAGCCGATACAGAATGGCGTAACAACCTTATCGTGGAGCAGAGCCTTGGCTTCATTAGCATTCACGATGACAAGGGCATCATCACCTTCATCAACAATTCCACGTCAAGGACATTGGGTTTTAATTCGTCGGAGCTGATCGGAAAATCTATCAAGGACCTGCTGGCGCCTGAAACTCGGGACATGTTTGGCAAATACCTCGAAAGGGTAGCAACGATCGGATCTGCAGAAGGCATCATGCGCGTTCGCTCGCGATCGGGCGCCAAGCTTTTTTGGTACTATCGCAATGTTTCAATTCCCGATGAAGGCGGCCGGATGAACGTACTCTGCTTTGCCCAGGATATCACCGAGCTGGAGATCACCCGACAGCAATTGCAGAAAGCGCGCTCCGAAGCAGAAGAGTCCGACAGATTGAAATCATTATTCCTCGCCAACATATCGCACGAATTCCGTACGCCCATGAATGCGATCATTGGATTCTCGGAGCTGTTGGAGAATCCGAATATCACGCAGACACGGAAGACAATTTTTACGAGGCACATCCGTGAGCGCAGTCTCAATCTTCTTGGCATGCTTAACAATCTCCTCGACTTCTCGAGGCTTGAAGCGGGGCACGTGTCGATCCAGCCTCTCGATGGCAATATCGACGAGCTCATGGACAAAGTTGTGGTTTCAATTGGTGCCGAAACAATTTATATCAATCAGAAAGACGTCGAGATAAGGAAGACCAACTACTTGCCGGCGAGTATGCACAAGGCTCGTCTCGACTATTTCAAATTGAACCAGGTGCTGGTCAATCTCATGTCGAATGCGATGAAGTTCACGCAAGTGGGATACATTCTTCTCGAGTGCAGGGAGGTTGAGAAGGATTTACTGCAATTCTCAGTTGCCGATACCGGGGATGGAATTCAACCGGAGAAACTCGAGACGATCTTTAAACCGTTCAGGCAGGCCAACGACACTATTCAAAGCAAGTACGGAGGGTCCGGTCTCGGCCTTGCCATTTGCAAGGGCCTTGTCGAGAGTTGGGGCGGCAAGCTTTGGGTAGAATCAATTCCCGGAAAAGGATCGGTATTTTATTTCACGATACGTTGGTATCCACCGTCTACTCCTTAGCAGTATCCGATCCTAGAATGCGATCTTTTGCTCAACTATCTTCTTGATGAGCTCGGTCGTATTCCTCAGATTGAATTTATTCAAAACGTTTGCGCGATGCGTTTCAACGGTTCGCGGGCTAACGTCGAGCTGTGAGGCGATCTCCTTGCTTGAATAACCTTCCATGAGGTACTTTATTACTTCTTTTTCTTTCCTTGTCAGGAAGGGAGCACCACGCTGCGGTTTGTTATACATGTTGTTGATCAGCAGATTGGTGATCTCCATAGAATAGAATTTATCACCTTTGATCACCTTGTGGATCCCATTGAGCAACTCGGTCTCGTCGATGTCTTTGTGTATGTAACCATCGACACCTGCTTCGATCGCGCTAACGACATAGAACTCTTCGCGATGGCCGCTGAGGATGACAACTTTGGTCTTCGGGTTCGCGTGCTTGATGTATTTGGCTACCTCGAGGCCACTTTCTTTTCCCATCGAGATATCGACCAAAACCAGGTCGACTTTCCAGGTGGGAACGATTCGCATGATACTTTCGAAATCCTTGTATTCGCCGACGACATTCAGTGCGGGATCGCTTTTCAATATGCCAATTAAACCGATCCTGAAAAGCGCATGGTCATCGATCACAGCAACGTTAATCATATTGGGAGAAGGGTATAAATGTAAAAATTACACAATTATGGATAAAAAAAAGTGCCTAGGGTTCTATGATCTCTAATTCAATTGACTCCGATTCGGTTACGTTACCTACCAGATCGGATGCCAGAATAATGTAGTTGTGCTTTCCTTTTGAGCGAATTTCAATGGCTCCCTCCACGATCATTAACGACGCTCTTCCTTCACGTAAATACACGTTTTTCGACGCTCCTATATCGTCGGTCACGGACACATACATTTCCGAACCGAGAGGACACTCCAGTTTTATCCCTTTCTGGTCCGGTTTGTTCCCAAAACTAACCTCCTTCAGGGTGATGGACTTATAGGCAATTTTAGCTGTAACAACCGGACGACCTGCATCGAGGAGAACGTCAATGGTTGAGATGTCCGTTCCGCTATCCGAATCGACTACCTGGAAGCTTACGCGATGTGCACCCGGTTCTTTAATACCAAATGGGTTAGTGTATACTACCGGTGAATTGTTGTCGACCCAATAGTGAAGGTTGAGCGGGATGCCATCGTTGGATCTTCGGAAAAACCTGATGCGTGTCTCTTTGCTGATGATCAATCGGCCATCCGAAATAGCGTTGGGACCCGACAACTCGAAGTAGACGCCGGCAATGGAGGTAGAGTCTGTATAGGAATTGAATGACGGCGAAGGCAATGAACTGTTCCTTTTTTGTGCCATAGATAGCAGTGGCATCAATACAAAGAGGACCACGACAGCGATCACGCGAGAGCGTGGCGGATGAAGTGGAGGGCATAGACCGATGATCATCGCTTGTTATTAAACCTCCACCAAAGTATGAGGACCCGATAAATTTATCAGTAAGTATAATTACGTATGCCTATGTGTAAAAAAGCTAATTCGATATGAGTGTTAATGCCTTGCGATACCAAGCATAGGTCCTGTCATCTTTACAACAGTCCCCATTCATAAAAGAGGCCAAACACCTGCAACGATCCACATGCAATTAGAAAATCCATCGGTCATACAGGCGATGACTTCGGAGCTTGAGAAGCTGAAAAAGCAAAACGAAATGCTTCAGCTCAACGTCGAAGAGCTTACGAGGACAAACGAATTTCTTGTAACTGCCACGTGGCGGGAAAGAGAAATGAAACAACGCCTTCACGAGGCGCTCGAAGAACTTACGGAGACGAAAAAGCTCGTCGATGCCCAGCACAAGAGTATCACCGATAGTATCGACTACGCCAGCCGTATACAGGATGCGATCATTCCGAAGCTCGACGATGTAAAGGATAAGTTCAAGGATATTTTTATCTACCACGAAGCTAAGGACGTGGTTAGCGGCGACTTCCCGTGGATCTTTGAAAATGAGAATTATATATATGTAGCTGCTGTGGATTGTACGGGTCATGGTGTGCCTGGCGCAATGATGTCGCTGATCGGCCACCTTTTGCTGAATGACCTCGCGCGTCATGGATCGTTGTCGCCCGCCGAATTGCTCGATCATCTTCATGCCGGCGTAGTCAGGACATTGAAACAGGACATTCCAGGTAAACAGACCTCCGATGGTATGGATGTCGCTCTTTGCCGGATCGACCGGAACAGGAATGAAGTTCAATACTCAGGGGCACACAGGCCGCTTTATTATATAACCAACAACGACCTCGTGTTGTTTGCCGGCGATAAGTATCCTATCGGGGGAAATCAGTACAAGGCAAGGAACAACTTTACCAATTACATCCTGAAGCCGAAGGATGGAGAGTGCATCTACTTTTTCTCCGACGGACTCACAGATCAATTTGGAGGAAACGACGGCATGAAGTTCGGGCCGAGGAGAACACGCGAGATCCTTTTGGCCAATTCGAAGCTCGGTATGCAGGAGCAAAAAGCATATATGAAAAACGCGTTCGACGAATGGAGGGGAAAGAATAAACAGATCGATGACTTACTATTAATCGGCATAAAATTCTGACAATGATAGACTCTCTAATTACCAATCAACAGGTTTCATTTATGCAGTTTGTCTACCAGGTGCATAAGAGCATGGTCGAAAATAAGATCATGATGGTGTATGAAGGCGAAGTAACGCAAGACATCACCAAGGCCTTTACCGAACTGGCACAAAAAAATCTCGAAGAAGACGAGCAGATGTCGGTACCCATTAAGAAGAGGGTGTACCATGTTATGGTCGAATGCCTCCAGAACATCGGCAAGCATTCCGACAACATTGAGTCCGGCGAACCGGAAACACCCGGTAGTGGGATCTTCATGGTGAGCAAGGCGCCCGGAGGTTTTAGTGTGATCACAGGAAACCCGATCGCAAATACACGTATCGAAGAGATCACGGGCATGCTTGAAAAAGTGAACGGCATGGACCAGGAGCAGATCAAAACCTACTACAAAGAGAAGATCCTCGCCAGTCGCTTATCTGAAAAAGGAGGCGCCGGTCTCGGATTTATCGACATCGTTAAAAAAACAGGTCATAAGATCGAATACCATTTCGAAAAAATTAATGACGTGACTTCATTCTTTATTGTCAAGACACTTATTAGCTAACCCGTATGCAATCTCTCAAGATAGACGCAACAGACGAAACACCGAAGGTAACACTCGACCCCGCTGCCGGAGTTTTTGAATTCTCCGGAAAGTCGTTACCAGAAAATGTAACAGCCTTCTACGGTCCAATCCTGGAATGGATAGACAACTATGGCAAGACACCAAATCCGAAAACCATCGTTGACTTCAAGCTTGTTTATTTCAACACAGCTTCATCGAAAATGATCCTCGACATCCTCTTCAAGCTGGAGAGCCTTACAGAACAGGGAGCAAACATCTCTGTGCGCTGGCACTTCCAGCAGGATGATGAAGATATGAAGGAAGCTGGCGAAGAATACGGCGACCTGGTTGAGATGCCATTCGAACTTCAAAACTACTGACGTCGGATGGATACCGCATTCAGAAAGAAAGTAAATCTGCTCATTCAACTTGCGTTGATCGACGGAGAACTTGACGTTCGTGAACGCGCATTCATCTATAATGTCTGTATCCGGAACGGCGTCGACCTCGACACGATTGGCGACATGATCGAGAAACCGGAGCCAATTGAGAATCCTACCGGTTTATCCAATGAGACCAGGATCGATTACATAACCGATTGCCTCTTGCTCACGCTCATCGACGGGAAGGTGCTTCCAAAAGAAACGATGTTCGTGAAGAGCCTTGCCAAGCAAGTGGGGTTGGGCGATAGCGCGATGGAGATCCTGATCGACAACATCGGATCCGATATGAAGATCAGCCCGGAAGATCTTCGAAAGCGTGTGACCGAGGTTGTTGAGTCCAATATTAATCGTGTTTCATGAGTGAAGAGATCCTAAAGGCGCTTACGCAACTGTTTGCCATTATTACCAAACAGGACGGCGGCGTTACCGAGAACGAAAGAAGCTTCGTGATCCGCTTTTTCCAGCAAGAGCTGGATCAGGACTCCCTTAAAGAATATATAGACCTCTACGATAATTTTTCAGGCTATAACCAAAACGAGGGTGAAAAGTCTTCGCGCGTAAAGCTCACCTCAGTAAAAGACTCCGTTAAGACGCTCGGTATCTGCCGGAAGATCAATAAGACACTTACTCAAAAACAAAAAGCCGTTGTTCTCATCAAGTTGCTGGAGATGATCGGTTCCGACAGGAACTTCACCACGCAGCGGATGGAGATCATCAACACCGTTTCCAATGTATTCAATATCGAAGAGGAAGAATACAAAGTGATCGAGGCATTCGTTACGGCTACCGAACCGACAGAACTGGATTTCCCGAACATACTCGTCGTTAACGACCAGGGACCGAGACCGAATCTTCAAAAGCATATTCATGCGCACCTGGAAGGACACATCGTATTGATGCGTCTCAACAGTGTCGATATGCACTTCGTGAAATATCTCGGTACCGAATCCTGCATCCTCAATGGCTTCATCATGCAGGTGGACCGGATATACCTGTTCTCGCATGGAAGCACCATTAAGACTCAAAGCGGCCACGCCTTATATTATAGTGACGTTGTCGCCGACTTCAACGACGAATTAAAGACTGCACGTCTTTCGTTCAACGCAAATGTGGAGGAATATCGTTTTCAAAATGGTGCTATTGGATTGCGTGATGTATTGATCTCGGAAGGCGCCGGAAAATTACTCGGTATCATGGGCGCGAGCGGAGCTGGTAAGACAACTCTTCTCAATGTACTCGCCGGCCTCGAACATCCATCGAAGGGACAAGTTCTTCTTAACGGAATAGACATCCACAAGGAGAAAGCAAAAATACGCGGGGCGATCGGCTACGTGTCGCAAGACGATCTCCTCATCGAGGAACTTACCGTTTACGAAAACCTTTATTATAGCGCATGCCTTTGCTTTTCGTCGGTAAGCAAAGAAGATCTCCACAAGATGGTGATCCAAACACTGGAAGACCTTGGGCTTGAACAGCGTAAAGACCTTCGGGTGGGAAGTGCGCTGGAGAAGACGATCAGTGGCGGACAACGCAAGCGACTTAACATTGCACTCGAGCTTATTCGCGAGCCATCAGTTCTGTTCCTCGACGAACCAACGTCCGGACTCTCGTCGAGAGATTCGGAAAATGTCATCGACTTGCTTAAAGAGCTCTCACTGAAGGGCAAGCTGATATTTGTAGTTATACACCAGCCTTCCTCGGATATCTACAAAATGTTCGACAAGATGATCATCATGGATACCGGTGGATATCCTGCGTACTATGGTCACCCTGTAGAAGCTGTGCGTTATTTCAAGAAGGCCACACACCAGGTCGATAGCAATAGAGGCCAATGCGATGCGTGCGGTAACGTAAACCCGGAACAGATATTTAACATTATTGAGGCCAGGGTGGTTGATGAATACGGCCAGGCTACTGCGAAAAGAAAGGTGTCGCCGGTTCAGTGGCACGAGATGTACCAGCAGAACTCAAAGGTCACAAAACTCGACGACCTTAATGACGCTTCTACGCAACTGATCGATCTTCCCACGAAGATGAAGCAGGCTTTCATTTTTGCGAAGCGTGATCTGTTGGCGAAGATCAGCAACAAACAGTACCTGCTGATAAACCTGCTCGAAGCGCCCCTTCTCGCCTTCCTGCTTGCCTTCATCATCAGGTATCGAAGCGCACCGGGCGGACAAGCCTACAATTTCCGATTCAACGAAAACATCCCGGCTTACATATTAATGAGCATTGTAGTGGCTCTCTTTATGGGACTCACCGTAAGTGCGGAAGAGATCATTAAGGATCGCAAACTTCTGAAGCGTGAATCCTTTCTGAACCTGAGCTGGCTCAGTTACCTGCTGTCGAAGATATCGATCCTGTTTACGCTCTCGGCAATACAAACGCTCACGTTTGTGATCGTTGGGAATCTGATACTTGGGATACAGGGAATGAACCTCGCGTTCTGGGCGGTGTTGTTCACAACGAGTTGCATGGCGAATGCGCTTGGACTCAATATTTCGTCGGCGTTCAATTCGGCTGTTACTGTTTATGTGCTGATACCTTTGCTCCTCATACCACAAATGGTGTTGAGTGGGTTGATCTTCAGCTTCGATAAGCTCAATGATCTCATCAGCACAAAGGGAAAAGTACCGGTAGTGGCAGACCTCATGACATCGCGTTGGGCATACGAAGCAATGGCCACGTACCAGTTCACACACAACGATTACGAAGAACCTTTCTTCGAATATGAGAAGATGAGATCGCAAGCCGACTTCCGTTCGTCGTACCTGGCGGAAGATCTGAAGAAGAAGAATGAATTCCTCAAGGAAAATTTCAAGGTAATAGGCGGCGACGTGCAAGCGAAGACAGCAAGTACTTTATCGGCTGTTTCCAGCGCACTGAAGAAAGAGCCGCTGTTAGACGTGGCGGAATTTGCAACGCTGAAGTCGGATCTGCTCCAGGAAAAATATTCGGCGGAGACTGGTGTCCAGCTCGAGAAATTTCTCGAAAAATTCAAGAAGGCGAACCAGGATGAGTTCAATCGTTTCAACGGCTTGTTGGATAAGAAGATGGCCTACTACGAAGCTAACGGTTGGTCCATCAACCAGAACAAAGACAAATATTACAACGAACGACTGGCGGATATCGTAAGGAATGTTAACACCACCGATCGCATAATTGAATACAGGGGTGAGCTGATCCAACAGATCGACCCGATCTTCCAGAGCCATGAGCCGTCGAGTGCAATTGACTATCGCGCACCATTCTTCGCAAGCGAAAAAACATTATTTGGTATCACGACAAGCACATTCATATTCAACACGATTGTTATATGGGTTATGTCGCTGATGCTTTTTGCTGCACTCTACTATGAATTATTAAGGCGTTTTGTGAACGGCCTCAGTAAACCAAAAATCACTAAACCTAAGAAAGTATGACCGTTTTCAACTTAACAACCAAGAAGGGTCTTATCGCGGTATTGACCTTTGCTGTTTGCCTCGCGTCCTGCAGCGGGAGCAAAAAACCCGACGACCAGGCGTTTCTGGATGCGATAGATTCAGCTGCTCAGAATGCCCCGGTTATTGATGAAGCGGTGATCGGCAGCATACTTGAACAAATACCCAGCCCGTTGGAGATCTCGGTACTGTTAAAACAATCGGGCACCCGCTACAACGAGAAATTGCTGAACGTTACCGACAACGAATCGAAGTACAACACGAACTATAAGAAAGCACTCAACCTTGGTATCTATGGAACTGATCTTGGTTACACCAACATCTACGAACAGAAGATGGCCGGAATCCGATATCTCAGCTCGATAAAATCACTCGCCGATGACCTCGGTATCGGGCAGTATTT
This sequence comes from uncultured Ohtaekwangia sp., assembly GCA_964490505.1. GTDB lineage: Bacteria > Bacteroidota > Bacteroidia > Cytophagales > Cyclobacteriaceae > ELB16-189. The sequence goes on from CAZBCP010000016.1 coordinate 218,658, forward strand.
CGACATCGAGACAATTGGAAAGCTTGCATCGAACAGTCGCAATCTCGATTCGCTGCTGTTGATCACCACACAGAACTTTAACTCCATCAACCAGTATCTTCAGAGCGAGAATAAATCGAATCTAAGCGTGCTTCTGCTCGTTGGCGGCTGGATCGAAGCGATGGAGATCACTTGCCAGGTCGCAGTGTTGGATAAAGAAAGCACACAACTTCGCGAGACCATTGGCGCTCAAAAGATCGTACTCGAACAGTTGGCCTTGCTCCTCTCTTTCTACGAGGCCGATCCCCAAATGGCCGTGCTATCGAACGACCTGAAGGACCTTAAGGCTCTTTTCGATGCAATCAAGATCACTTACACTTACAAAGAGTCCACTATGGAGATCGTGAACGGTGTTGCCATCATAAAAGATAATAGCACGACGACAATCGATATCACCGACCAGGATGTTCTCGATATTCAGAAGAAAACAACAGAGATCAGAAATAAAATCATCGGATAATAACATGAAGCACCACATCAGACTTTCTATAGTAATTTTTACAACCCTATTTCTTGTCAATTCCGCCTTCTCGCAATGTAACAACGAGGAGTTTGTGACTGCTTCTGTATCGTCGCTTGCGCCGGGTTACAGCTTGCTGAAATCATATAAAATCAACGGCGAAAAGGACCTCGAAAAAGTCGAGTTCAGCTACGTTCTTACCAAAGGAACAAACTATATGTTGAACCTCAAGGATAAGAATCCAACGCCATCGACGGTTGTGACATTGTATGATTCGCAACGAAATAAGATCGCCTGCAACAAGATATCGGGAGCGATAGCACCGGCCATTGCATTCGCATGCGGAGCTACCGGTATCTATTATATCACCTACACTTTCGAGCCGGCATCGGAGCGCTGCGCAGGAAGCACGTTGGGATTTAAGAGATAGGACTAGCTGCCGGCAAACTTCCGGACCGCCTCATCGAAAATTTCGGGCTGATCTTTCCAGATAAACGAAGCGCTGTTGAGGACATCTTGAATGATGATCTTCGGATTTGATTCCGCCATCCGCTCCCAGCTGTCGATAAACTGTGGCCTGATGTAATTATTGACATCGATGTTCAACATCCCCGGCGTGAACATCGAACGCAGGATAAGCACGGGGCAAATGATCTTCCCGGCTTCCAGGGTGATGTCCGACGCGAAGAACTCACATAGGTAACGCACATACACCGGCATTGGAACCCGGGCGGACATGCTCCAGGCTGCCCTTCCGACTTCGGGATTTAATGAGTATACCTCAGGCAGATAATTTCCCTGGTCGAACTTCTCCTTCGACATCGTTCCGAACCAAACCGGTCCCGTGTACTTGTCGATGTATTTGACCGTGGCGTTCAAGGGGTACTCCGTTACTTCACCGTTCACGATCGGAATAAATTTCGCGGGCGCACCGACGATGATCACTCCTCCTATAAGATCAGGAAAATCTATCGCGAGCCTTAGCGCTATCTGCGCGCCCAGCACGAAGTGGCCGATAACAATCGGCTTGCGAAGATGCTTGTCTATAATTGTGTTCTTTATTTGTTCGACTGCGTTCATGGTCCAGGACTGAAATCCGTAACTGGCGTCGGTACTGTCGGGCTCCGCGGGCGCAGGCGTATTGCCGAATCCAGCAACGGTGATAGAATGGATCCTATAGATCTTCTCGTTTCGTTCCATGAAGTCTGAAAAGACCGACTCATCAAATCCGAGACCCGGGATCAACAACAGATCTTTTCTTTGAGCCGGGCAGAACTCGCCCAGGCAAAGAAGCAATACTATCAACTTAATGGCCTTCATACGAGCTCCATTAAAATTTCAACAATAACACCTTCGGGGGTGTTGGTGAGCACCTGGTAGCCGGTTGGTGACTTCAGGTTTGCGCTGTTCGTCTTTATGTATTCAAACAACCTGTTGTACGCTTCGAAGATCATCTTCATAACATCGGCACCGGAGTTCTTTACATAGAGGTATCGCCCATTGAATGAGAACTGGATCATCGACGCCGGCAGTTGTTTCAAAGGCTGTTCGACAAAAACACCCTGGAAGCTCATCAGCTTATCCGGTTCCTTTTTCGAAGGATCGTCGTAAAAGATGCCGAGTGTTTGGCCGGGAACGGACGAGATCCCGAGCTGCGAGAGTTCGGACATTACTTCCATGATATAAGACGGGGATTTGGCGTAGTCGCCTTTAAAGGTCTTTCCCCAGGCTACCGGGGATCCTTTCATGTCGATATCCCCGACGACGAGGTCTTTGGCGTGTGTTAGGATCATGGGGCAAACCTATGCCGCGTTTGCACTGCCGGCGACCCGTTTTATGATTCAGTACTTTATTTCTTGATCAATTTTCGGTCTTGAGCTCTGATGGCGTTTTTCCTTTGATCTTCTTGAACGCGCTGTTGAACGCGGACTTGCTGCTGAACCCCACCTCCAACGCAATTCCGTAGAGAGAATAATTCTTGTACGATGGGTCGTTCATCTTTTTGATAAAATCCTCCACGCGATATTCGTTAACGAGATCGCTGAACGACTTTCCAAATTTCTCGTTCACGAGTTTCGACACCTGGTGGGTGGGAAGACCGAGCTGCTCCGAAAAGGTGGCGAGGCTAAGATCGGGATCGGCAAACAATCTGTTGGTCTCCATCAGGTTCCTGATCCGTTCTACATATTGGTTTCCTTCATCGCCTTCGAATTGCATATAGGCACGGTACTTCTGCGCGAAGTCGGGACTTAGCAACTCAGGACTCAATACCATCTTATATGCAAGGGTAAATATGATCAATGACGTAACGAACGTGTAGCCGTAGTTATCAACAGGTTCGTTGTAGCCATGGATCAAAACCAATGCGTAAAAGATTATAACGATAAGCAGGAACAGGAGAAATCCGATAGCGAAAGTTTTCAACCACTTTGTTCGTTGCGAAATAGAAACGATGTATTGTGCGCTTCCCATTGTGTTCTGGTATCGCGTAAACCAACTACGGGTGAGCAACAGGTAGACGGAAAGCTGGATGATCTGCAATCCGACTGTGATCTTTTCGCGAAGCAGGATCGGTAGCTCGCCTTTCTGGAAGATGTCGAGGAACTTGAGCCACAGATCGTGATCGAATACTATCAGCATGTAAAAATTAACGCCCCATTGATATAAGTATGGCAGAAAGTGGAGCCAATAGATCGGTCGCCATTTAAAATTCTGGTCGACGATCGCCATCGAGTAGAAATAAAACAGCGGACCGAACACCCACATGCCGCCGAATGAAAGAATAAAGAGCTCGGGGACAACGGTTGCCAGCGTGGTGCTTGGGATCAGGTCTCCGGCATTGCTCATGATCATTAAGACGAGGAGAACGATGAGGAGTCGGGATGCGAAAACATTTCGCGAGCCCTTGATCAATATCAAAGAGATCAGGAATAACGACTGCGCGATGTTGATCGAGAAGATGATGGGCCAGAAAAGGGACATTACCTCAAAGATCGTAAAAGAGGCCTTCTGTACATTCTGCTACAGTACCGGTTTCATAAAACCGGACCGCTCAGAGCAAAAACGAGTAATTCTCCTCCATGCGCTCCACCATTTCGGAGGCGTCGACTTTCTTTTTGAAGAGTCCTTCGAAGGGATCGCCGTCTTTCTTAAGCCTCGCGAGGATGGATTCATAGTTGAGATCCTCTGGTTTCAGGCTCTCTTCGATCTCATCCCACGAGAGGGGTGCCGATACTAACCCGGCACTGTTGGCGACGAGTGAATACGGGGCGATAATAGTTCTATCCTCCTCGTTCAGACTATAGTCTACAGTCACTTTTCCATAACTATAGTCGTCGGAACCATTTAATGTCACCAGTTCGGGGATCTTGAGACGGATAAGCTTACAGATATATTCGGCGAAGGACTTCGAGATCTCGAACGTGCTGTCGGAGCTGATCGGGATAAAGACATGGAGGCCGGACACCCCGTCGGTCTTTACGAACGAGGGTATCTTTAAACCGTCGAAGATCTCTTTCGCATTCAACGCCACATTGATGGCCTTTACGAATTCTGAACCGGAGTCGATAACAACAGTTGCGAAGTCAGGTGTGTCCGAAGAATTTTGTTTTGCCAGGCCGACGTCGAATTGAACGGCGCCATGTTCAACATAAAACATCAGATGTTCTTTGTCATTGGTGACGTTGTGAACCCATGATGGCATGTCCCTGATCTCTTTCTTTGGTCGCACGTTCTGGCTTCGGTCCTTGAGATATGGCAGCATATACTCGGAAACTTTACTGTAGTAGTCGAGCACGTCTTTTTTCGTAACGTCCGGCTTCCTGAAGACAAGTCGATCGAGGTCTGTGAAGTGAATGTCGCGCTTGAGTTTAAAGTCGGGCTGCTTGGGACCGCGGTCCACAAACATGACGGCCTTTGCGGGTGCGGGTTTTTCTTTTTCTTTTTTTGAAGGTTTGGCTTTACCTGTTTCGGCTTTGGCAGTTTCGGAAGGTAATACGAACTCTTTCTCTTTTCCTTTCTCGCGTGTTGTGGGGAGTTCGGGTAGCGAAGAGAATTCGTCTTTTATTTTAACATCGAACTCGAATGGAGCCTCGTCCCATGCTTTGCTTAGTGTGCTGTGGAAAAAATAGATACCGGGGACATCATCGCTTTGATATAGCTGGTGATTTGGCGAATTAAGATTGTTCATGATCGCCTGGTATCCAAGATCGTAAAAGAAAGTAGCCTCGCTTTTGTTTCCTTCGATAGCGATGCGGTCGGCGATCGACTGACCGGCTCGCGTGATGTAGAGCCGTATAAGGTCCTGCCGATCGGCCCTATTGCTACACGACGTCACGATTTCCAGTATTGTTTTAAATGCTTTAGTATTTCTCCGGATCTGCATGATCGCGAAGGTAGTAATTTCATACATCGAAGCATGTCATCCCGCCAGACGCGACAAAGGCACGACCTCAGAACAGAATGCGGCGGGATCCGGCTTCGAAAAAACGGGATCGCGTCGCTCATTGCTTAACGCTCGGCATTCTATAGCATAGGACGCGATGACATGCTGTCTCCCGCAATGTCATCCCGCCAGAGCCGACAAGGTGAAACACCGGGCAAAGGATGCGGCGGCATCCGGCTTCACAAAACCCGATCGCGTCGCTCATTGATTAACGCTCGTCATTCTACAGCATGGAACGCGATGACATGCTGTTTCCCGCAATGTCATCCCGCCAGAAGCGACAAGGTGAAACACCCGGCAAAGGATGCGGCGGGATCCGGCTTCACAAAACCCGATCGCGTCGCTCATTGCTTAACGCTCAGCATTCTATAGCGCAGGACGCGATGACATGCAACGGGGTCTGGCCAGATTTGAATTACCAATCCTTGGCCAAATCCTCAAACAGAGGATTCTCCTTCGCTATCAATTGAAATTTCCAGTCGCGACGGTATTTCTTAAGAACCTTTTCTCGCGCGATAGCATCATGAATTATACCGTACTCCTCAAAATATAGCAGGATGGTGCAATTGTATTTCTTCGTGAATCCCGGTGTGTCACGAGCTTTATGCTCCCGCACTCGTCGTTCGAGATTATTTGTGACACCTGTGTAGAAAACAGTATGACGTTTGTTTGTTAGGATGTATACATAGTAGCTCATACACAAAGGAGCTTGTTACATCCTTGACTGGCAAGCTTCGTCCAATAGGGTTGCGCGGTTTTCCGTACAGGGATCGCGTCGCTCATTGATTAACGCTCGGCATTCTATAGCATGGGACGCGATGACATGCTGTCTCCCACAATGTCATCCCGCCAGAAGCGACGAAGGCACGACCTCAGAACAGAATGCGGCGGGATCCGGCTTCGAAAAAACCCGATCGCGTCGCTCATTGCCTAACGCTCGGCATTCTATAGCATAGGACGCGATGACATGGTGGCCCATTACTCCTCCTTCAACGTCTTCGCCGGGTTCGCCAATGCTGCCGAGTAGGATCTGTAGCTCACCGTCAGTGCTCCTATCGCGAACGTGATCATACCCGCCATCACATACAACATCGGGTTCACATCGGTACGGTAAGCGAAATCAGCAAGCCAACGCTGCATATAGAAATACGACAACGGCACGGCTATCACAAACGCGATGATCATCAGCTTCGCATATTGCTTCGACAGCAACAACACCAACGACCTCACACTCGCGCCATGAACCTTGCGCACCCCGATCTCCTTCGAACGCTGATCGGCGGAGAACGACGACAAACCAAGCAACCCAAGACACGCGATAAAGATCGACACACCGGCAAAAATGTTTACAAGGGAACTCACCGACCGCTCACCGCTATACTGCTTCGCAAATTCATCGTCAAGGAAATCGTAGCGGAACGGAAATGCCGGGTTGATCTCTTTCGTGATCTTCTCGATGGCCGTCAAAGCATCGTGCGTATTGGAGTTGATGCGTATGTAAGCCATCCCTGTGTTCCTGGGATCGTATCGAATGATCAATGGCGCGATAGGGTTATACATACTCTGCATGTGGAAGTTCTTGACCACGCCCGCGATCGTACCGGTTGTTCCCCAAACCGTTAGCTCCTTCCCGACAGGATCGCCGACACCCATGACCTCAGCTAATACTTCATTGATCAGAAACCGCGAGGAGTCGCGAAGATAAATATTGGAGAAGTCCTCCCCCTTCAAAATATTCATACCCATCGTCTTCGCAAAGTTCTCTCCCACGGAAAGAACATTGATCTCTATAACTGAATTGGGGTCTTTACCGGGCCATTTCGCTCCACCGGTCGAAGAATACAAACTCAACGGATTCGACGAAGCAATCGTCACATCCTTTACATCAGGGATCGTTCGAAGCGAATTCATGTAGACATCCCGCTTGCCATATAGCTCACCCATCATTTCGATGCCTACAACATTGTCGCGCTGCATGCCGATGTCTTTATTCAAAATATAATTGAGCTGCTTCGAAATAATGATCGTCCCGCTTATAAGAAAGATCGAAATGGCAAACTGGAACGTTACCAGTCCGTGACGAAAGTATGCCGCTGTACTTTGTTTCGTTTTTCCTTTCAATGACTTCGCAACAGAAAACGACGACAGCATGAACGCCGGGTAGGCGCCCGACAACACACCAGTAAACACTACGATCGCCGTCAATGTGATCCACGTGATCGGTTCAGTGAAACTAATGTTTATCGATTTACCCGTCAGCGTATTGAAGTACGGCAGTAACAAATACACGAATACAGCTGCCACGAAAGTTGATGTTATCGCATACAATGTGGATTCAACAAAGAACTGCTGGCTTAATGTGGATCGTTGCGCGCCCATCACCTTGCGAACGCCGATCTCGCGGGCACGCAGACTCGACCGCGCTGTCGCCAGGTTCATGAAGTTGATCGATGCCAGCAGGAACAGGAATACTGCGATCGCCGAAAGGATGCGGACATACTGGATCCGGCCCCCAACCGGCACGCCATTCTCAAAAGTTCCATGCAGATAATTTTCTGCATACAATTGGATATAGAGCGGTTCGTTCGACTCGTTATTCGTGTTCTTGATGACCTCCTTCTCGATCCGTGCGCGCACAGCGTCTACATCGGTACCTGGTTTCAAAGAGAAGAACATCGAAAAGCCTCCGTTGTACCAACTGCTGATCCATTCGTTCCGATCGATATACGATTGGGCAGCGATCAGCCAATCGAAAGTGAGCGATGAATTTTCACCCGGTGTTTCGAAAACGCCGGAGATTGGAATGTCTGTATTCTCATCCACTCTTATGCTTTGACCGATCGCGTTCTGTTGCCAGTCGTTCCCGAAGAACTTTAACGCCATCCGGTCCGAGATCAACATCGAAGGTGCATCTACGAGTTGCTTCTTTGGATCGCCGGCCAGCAAACGAAAACTGAAAACATCGAAGAAGCCCGGTGTCGCGAAACGTCCCTTTTCGTAACCGGTAGTTTCACCAACACGGAACAATAACTCCTGTTCCCAGAGAATCGAAGTAACCGATTCGATTTCGGGATACTGTGTTCGAAGTACGTGCTCGAGCGGAAATGGTATACCCGGCGTTGTCTTCACATCGCCACCGTCCTGCACGAGGTTCCTCCATATTTGATAGGTTCGATCACCCTTTTCATGAAACTTGTTTTTCCCCGTTTCATCCTGCAACCAAAGTAGTATGAGCATGCATGATGTGAGGCCCACTACAAGGCCTGCAATGTTGATAGCCGTATAGCCTTTGTATTTTGCGGCTTGCCGAACGGCGGTGGTGATGTGATTGAAAAGCATACTGATGTTGTTTACTGGGTTGAACCATTGAAACTTCCTAACGATGCCGGGCCGGAACAGCAAGAGCACATCGAGTGCATAACGCCACCTGGCCATCGTGATATTTTTCGAAGCTCGTGTCTTAAATAATTCAGCGAGATCACCTTCAACGTCCTCGAGCAGTTCCGGGTCGCAAAACCAGCAAAGAGCTTTGTGGGGGATCCGGGGAGGTTTCGTATCGGGTGTAATGCTGTTCATTGATCACTAGTCACTGGTCACTGGTCATTGATCATTGTTCATTGTTCATTGTTCACTGGTCATTGGTCATTTGAATTGAAACGCCGTTGCTGGTATCGCATCCCAAAGCTTCCGACGCGAGCTCATAACATATTCAAGGGCCTTCTTTCCGAGAGGTGTCACTTTGTGATATCGCTTGCGTTTCCCACCACGCACTGCCGTCGCCTCGCCAAATTCGGATTCAAGGAATCCTTTGTCTTCCAGCCGTTTGAGAGCTGTTCGCATGGCACCTACGCTCACACTGCGCTTAAGGCGATGTTCGATCTCTTCTTTTATTGCTACTCCATAGGCCTTTCCATGCAGAACGGCAACGGTCAGCAAAACAACCTCTTCGAATTCTCCTAACGCATATTTTGGCGGCATATCACAACAATTAAAGTCCTAATTGTAGCTAATATAAGTATAAGACCTGCCTTTTTGCTGAAGGTTACTGAAATCCCAAAAAAAATTCTGTTGTCAATGAAATCCTCCCTGTTGTCAACCTTTTTTGCGAAGCGGCGCACATTGGACTTATTTCCTTCAAAAAAAATATGCTCCGAATCATCGTTTTATTGCTGCTTAGCACGTGTGTGGTCTTCGGCCAATCAAAAAAAGGAAAGCTGATCACGGAAGTCTACGCATCCACGATCCTGAGAGAAAACAAGATCGGCCTCGACCTCAACCGAAAGATCAAGGTCTACCTGCCTCCGAGCTACGAAACTTCGAATCGCTCGTATCCGGTCGTGTATTTCCTGCATAATATGTTTTGGGATAACGATCGGATGTTCCAGGACGGAAAGATCACGGCGCTGATCGATCGCGCGTGGACCAACGGCGTAATAGGTGAATTTATATTCGTTGTACCCGACTATCGGACCGCTACAACGGGTAGTCTGTACGACAATTCTCCCGTAACCGGTCGCTGGATCGATCACACGATCGACGAGATCATTCCATTCATTGACAAAAAATTCAGGACCGTTCCACAAAAAGAAGGCAGAGCGATAACCGGAGAATTTATGGGAGGACGAGGCGCATTGAAGCTCGCGATGACGCGTCCCGATGTATTCAGCGTTGTTTATGCGATGCATCCTGTTGCTACAGGAATGGGACCGGTGCCGTGGACTTATTTATTGATCGATTGGAAGAAATTATTTGAAGCGAAGTCGTATCCTCCCCACGATTTCAATGGGATCTCACAGATATTCCTCTCAGTGTGCCAGACGTATCTTCCAAATCTCAACAAACCGCCGTTTTATTGCGATTTTTTTGTTGACCAGGTGAATGGTGATTTCAAGCCTAACATCGGGAATATTGTCAAAGCCGGGCACGGATTTTCGGTAGGCGAAGATCTTGTCGACTACTACAAAAACCTGCAGTCGCTGCGAGGCGTGGCTTTCGACTGGGGACGGTTCGACACCAACTTTGCTCACGTAGATTCCAATCGGGAGTTTAGCAGGAAGCTGCAGGATCTTGGTGTTGAGCACGAGGCAGATGAATTTGCCGGGGGCGTTACCGACAAACTATGGCTCGACGACGGCAGGTTTTATTCACATCTCTTACCCTTCATCGCGAAGAAAATGACGTTTGATGGAAAGTAGTCCTTCTTGTTAAATTCACAAGATGAAATCCCTCTCCGATAGCTGGTTTGTCAGGTATAAGGTCTACCACCTCCTCTTCTGGATGGTATACCATTATGCGTGGGCCGCGGTCAACAACGGCCGACCAATAGAGTTGCTTGGAGAGATTCTCATTTCGCCGAAGTTTGATCTCTATGTTATCATGCAGGCGGTCGCGGTGTATTTTAACTTGTATTTTCTGCTTCCGAGGTTCCTCGAAAAAAGAAGGTATGCAGAGTATGTATCTCTTCTTTCGATAACGATCCTCGGCGCATCATCTATTATCGTTCTTGGATACTATTGGACAGCCTACCTTAACAACACGACGGCTGCAGAATATTACGGTAACGGAAGCTTCTGGAACTTCTTTATAAAACAGTCTCTCCCTTCGACGCTTACCAGCATGTTCCTGGCGATGAGCATCAAGCTTACGAAGAACTGGATCCAGTCGAGAGAAAGAGAGAAACTCCTCGAAAAGGAAAAATTGGAGAACGAATTGAAGTTCCTTCGTTCGCAATTGAACCCGCACTTTCTATTTAACTCGATCAACTCGATCTTTGTATTGATCCATAAAAATCCCGACATGGCTTCGGAGGCCCTGGCGAAGTTCTCGGACCTGCTGAGATATCAACTGTATGAATGTAATGAGATGGAGATCCCGCTTGAACAAGAGCTGAGGTATCTTCAGAACTACATCGAACTGGAGAAACTGAGACTGGACAGCCGAAGCATAAAGCTCGATGTGAATATCGACGAGCCTCCATCCCGTGAGGCTTCCATAGCCCCGCTGTTGTTGGTGCCGTTCGTTGAGAATGCTTTCAAGCACGCATCGACCTGGATCGACATTAATCTGCAATTCAAGAATAAAGACATGCTGTTCACGATAAAGAACGGTGCGTCGCCGGACCAGAAGAAACCGAGACAACTTTTGAACTCGAATGGCATCGGTTTGAAAAATGTGGAACGACGACTGAAGCTCATTTACCCGAATGAGCACGAGCTGACAATAAACAACGGTAACAACGAGTTCAGTGTATCCTTAAAAGTGTCCCGATGCTGAAGTGTGTAATTGTTGACGATGAGCCGCTGGCCCGGGAGTGTATTGCGGGTTATGTCGCGAAGGTCGATTACCTGAAGCTCGTTGGCAACGTGAGCAACCCGCTGGAGCTTACGCAGCTGCTCAATGAGCAACCGGCGGACCTCGTGTTCCTGGACATACAGACGCCGATACTCAACGGGATCGACTACTTAAAGATGACGCCCAATCCACCAATGGTGATCATTACCACGGCCTACCCGAGCTTTGCATTGGATGGTTTTCAACTGGATGTGATCGATTATCTTCTAAAGCCCATCACGTTCGACCGGTTCTTCAAGGCAGTGAACAAGGCGAACGACTATCATAATCTTCTCGCTGCGCCAACACCGGTGCAGAGTGACTATTTCTTTATCAAGTGTGACTCGAAATACGAGAGGATCTATTTCCGGGACATTCTTTACGTGCAGGCACTGGAGAATTACGTGAACATCTACACAATGAAAAAGAAATATCTCACGCTGTTGAATCTCAAGAGTGTCGAGGAAAACCTGGACAAGAATTCATTCATCAGGGTCCATAAGTCCTACATTGTATCGATCGACAAGATCGATGCCATCGAGAACAATGATATTCTTATTCAGTCGTCGAGGATACCGGTGAGCAGGAATTATCGCGAGGAGGTAATTGAGCGGGTGGTGAATAAGAGGTTGTGGAAGAAGGCGTAGGTTATTTAAGATATCTGTCTAACGTCTTCACGAAAGTCTTATACCCCTCTTCATTTAAATGAAGACCATCGGGCTCCGCATATTTCACGTCCAGCTTATTGTTGTCATCGCGAAGGGTGCTATTCACGTCGATGAATGTAAACGGCCACTCACCACTCTTTTCTCGTAGCCTTGCGTTCACCATGTCTGTGACCTCATTCTTGCCGAAGACATCCGGGTATTCATTCCTAACGTTATCGTTGGTGGGGAGAATGCTGATGAAATAGATGTTCGTAGCCGGAGATACTTCCTTTACTCGTTTCATGATCGTATGAATGTTGTCGATGATGATCTCGTTCGGAATATTCTGCGCGATGTCGTTGATCCCGATCTCGATAAATAACTTGCCAGGCTGTCGGGAGATCACATCTTTCAACCGGCGCAGCACACCGAATGTATTGTCGGCAGCCACTCCCCTGTTGATAACCGACGGGTCGTTGAGCAACTTTCCCCAATCTGCATATTCAACAATGCTGTTCCCGATAAAAACAACTCCTGCCTTCTTCATAGGCTCCTTCGAAAACGCTGCCAATCGTTGCGCGTAATACTCCGGCGCATAGTGGATCGTGTCGTACCTGGTAGCATTCGCTAAAGTTACGTGGAGGAATTTCATCTTCCACTCATCGTTGTGTTTCACAAACCCGGCACTCTCAAGAAAATTATAGCGCTGCCGCACCGTGTCATCGAAAACAAAATCGGCTGTCACTTGATATGTCAGATGTCCTGTCGAACGATCTGTTGCCGACCTTATGTTGTCAAAAGAAAAATTTACTTTGTACGGATACTTGTCCATCTCATGGAACACACTGTCGTTGTTCCAGATTTTACCCTGTTCATATAGAATAAAATCGTCGGTAACGACATCGGTCATCTTCCGCCGGTCGTGATCGTGGATGCCATCATAGTATTGCATTACGACAGCCTTCAGGGCTTCTTCGTCGTTGGTATTCACAGGAGCACAGGCCCACAAAAAAAGCAGGAATAACAATGCAGCAACAGTTGTTCTCATAAGCCGAAATGTAATCGCCAGACTTTAAACGGAATGTGCAGAAATTATCAAATTGACCTACCTTCGATGTGCATGTATTTCAAGACCCTTCCAAACCATACCTCACCCGGCTTCGACGAGCAGGGGCATTTCAATCAGTTCGGGAAGGCGAACATCATTTTCAACGCAAGCAGCAGTGCATCGTATTGCGATAATCATGTTGGTTGCCTGTCGATCAAGACCGTTCTCGAAGGAGAAGAATGGTATGGGGTCAATGGCCGTATGCTCGCCGTGAGACCGGGTCAGTTCCTGATCCTCAACGATCAACAGGAATATTCGTGTCGCATCGAAGACACGACAGCACGAACAATATCCATATTTTTCAAAACGGAATTAGCGCAGTCCATTTTTAATGATGTGCGTAGCAGCGAAGTGATGTCAATCGATGATCCGGAGTTCTCAGGACATACTCCTGAATTCTATCAACGGCTTCGCGACGTGGATGCGATCTTGCAAAAACAACTGCAAGAGCTGATCGGATCTTTAGAGATCAACGGTTATCAGCAAAACGACGTCGATGAACAACTGATCGGCTTACTTCAGTCGATGCTTCGAAGTCACGGCAATGATCTCTCGATCCTGAAACATGCTGGCGCAACGAAAGCTTCAACCAAAAAAGAAATCTTCAAACGCATCTCGATAGCCCGCGACATGATCTTGTCCAATCCCGGAGACAACATCGATCTGAAAACACTGAGCAAGGTTGCGTGTCTTTCGGTGCCACAACTGGTAAGGCAATTCAAAAATATCTTCTGCGTATCGCCACATCAGTTCCTCACGTCGGTAAGGCTTCGCCGTGCGAACGAGCTCTTAAAAACAACTGATCGGCCTGTTGCTGAAATAGCAGCCCTGTGTGGCTACGAGAATACGAGTGCTTTTTGCCGGGCTTTCAAGACGATGTTTAAGACCAATGCAAACGCCAGTCGCATGGAAGGTCCATGATTCACACCTCCGATGCGCCGGGTAAAAATTTATCGATGAGGGCCTCGAGAACATCCCGGGTGAGAGGTTTGGATCTGAAATCGACAACCACTCCGGTCGCTTCGGCTTTTCTCCGGTCGTCAGGATTGCTAGAGGTCGTCAACATCACGATCACCGGTCTCTGCTTATCTTTTTCCAGGCTTTTGAACTGGTCGAGGAACTCCCACCCGTTCATTCCCGGCATATTTATATCCAGGAAGATGAGCTCGGGATATTGTGGATCAGACGAGCTCATTTTGATGAGGTCTTCGATCGCGTCTGATGCTTTCCTCCTAACGATCGTAACAGCGGCCGCATCGGCTTTCCTAATGACACGCTCATGAAAGAAGTTGTCGTGGATATTATCATCGATCAACATGATCGATCTAAGTTTTCTCTTCATTGGTCAGTGCATTGATCGTAAAATAAAATGTTGAGCCGAAGCCGAGCTTCGAGTCAACCCATATCTCGCCCTGGTGCAGCTCTACTATTTTTTTGCAATTTGCCAGGCCGATGCCATTGCCTTCATATTCTTCATTTGTATGAAGGCGTTGAAAAATGTTGAATATCCTTGTGTTGTAGATCGGGTCAATTCCAATTCCGTTATCAGATACTGAAAAACACCATTTGTTCTCTATTAAATTAGATTCTATACCGATCTGCGGGATATTGCCAGGAGCCTGGAACTTGATGGAATTCAAGATGAGGTTCTGGAACAATTGTCGCATTTCCGGTTCGTAGATGAGCAACGTCGGCATCTTACCAACCTTTATCTGCGCTCCCGATTGTTCGATCACTTTGTGAAGATCGCCAAGCACATTTTCAAGCAAGTCGTTGCAGTCGACTTTTGATAATTGTTTGTCCCTGCCCAACCTGGAAAAATCGAGTAAGGCCTTTACCAGCATACTCATCCTTTGCGTGGCTCCATCGATTGCCTGAAGAAATTGAGTTACGTCCTCATTGATAGTATTGCCAAGCCCTTCCTGCAAAAGCTGAATGTAATTCGAAACTGTACGCAACGGCTCCTGCAGGTCGTGTGATGCGAGATATGCAAATTGCTCCAGTTCTTTGTTCCTGATCTCGAGTGCTATCTGTCTTTTGGCGCTCGCCTCGAGCGACTTGCGCTCGGTGATGTCGATAATGGAAGCAAGCACTACCGGACCTTCCGGCGTTTCTATTGGGTTCAAACCGATCTCGACCTGTATTTCGGTCCCATCTTTTCGCCGCGCATAGAGGTCGCGGCCTACTCCCATCGCACGCGTGTCTGGTGTCTTGAAAAATGTGCCCCGGTGAATTGGGTGGATCTTTCTGAACCGTTCCGGGATCAAGATCTCCAGTTTGTTTCCGATAAGCTCACCACGATCATATCCAAACAGCATTTCAGTCTGGCGATTGACGAGCGTTATTATGCCGAGTGCACTCACCAGCACCATTGCATTCGGAGCCGATTCAACCACGAGTCGTATCCGCTCTTCCGCCTTCTTGCGTTCGGTGATGTCGATAATAGACGCAAGAACGAGTGTACCTTCAATCGTTACGACCGGATTTAAACCGATCTCGATAGGAAACTCGGTGTTGTCCTTTCGAAGCGCGAACAGCTCCCGGCCGGCGCCCATAGACCGCACAGATGGTGCATCGAAAAAAGATTCGCGAAAGCCAGGATGCTTGGGTTTGTACCTGGGTGGAAGAAGAACTTCAACCAGTTTCCCGATAAGTTCGGAACGTGCATAACCAAAAAGTTTCTCCGTTTGGGTATTAACGTATGCGATCTTGCCTTCCTTGTTCACCAATACTATTGAGTTTGGCGACGACTCTACTATCAGTTGAAAGGTCAGCTCATTATGTCGAAACTCCTGGTTCATGATGCCCCCAGCTATTTTATAACATACAAGGTTCTATCCGGGTGTTTAAAAAAAAACACCGGCCGATGTCAATAAAAAAAGAAATGGAAAAAACATCACACACGAGGTCGAGGTGGTGATGTTGGGCTCGTGGTTTAAGATAGGAAATAGTCGGGAAAGAGCAATACGGGAAAATACGTAACCCTGCTCAGCCAGCGGCTCAGTTTTACTATTCTATTTCGGTTCCATCCTTGATCTCATCGTTTCCTTTTTTGAGAAGAACGTCGCCAAGGGAAAGATCTCCGAAGATCTCTATCGACCCGTTGAAACTCAGTCCCTTCTTTACGGGTACACGTTTCGCTTTCTGATCGACAACCTTAATAACAAAAGAGCCTTCCGAATTCTGGACAACCGCCGATTTCGGAACCGTGAACGCGTCCTGCGATGATCTCATCGTCAATGTTACATCTGCAACTGTTCCTGCCAGGAATTTACCATCATTGTTTTTGATGTCGGCCTCCACTCGCTGTGACCGGAATTTTTGATCGAGGGCACCTGACAATCTTACGAGCTTCGCTTTGAAATTTTCAGCTGGCATCGAACGCACCTTGTATTCGACTTGATCGCCCTGTTTCAGGTAGCCAGTGTAGGCTTCCGGGATCGCAACTACCAAACGAAGCTTGTCCTGTTCCTGGAGCGTGAGCGCTGGCGATCCGCTTGGTCCAACATACGCGCCAACGTTAATGTTACGAGCTGTGATCGTGCCATCGAAAGGCGCGCGGATCACGAGATAATCTTTCACATCGTTCACTTCCTTATACGAAGCCTTCGCTGCTTCGAGGTTGGCCATGTCCGCATTCTTTCTTGCTTCGGCCTGCTCGAGGTCGTTCTGTGAAATGGTGCCGGGTGTCTTGCTGGTCTCGACGAGACGATTATAGTTGGCGAGACTTGCTGTGTACAACGCTTCCTGTGATTTGAGACGGGAGTGTGCCGCATTCAACTGCGAAACAAGTTCGGGTGCCTCGAGCACGATCAACACTTGGCCCGTCTTCACCTTCGAACCGATATCGACCTTAAGTTCTTTTACGAAGCCGGTAACTTTTGCGTAGATGTCGACCGTTTGGTTTGCGATCAGTTCACCGGGAATGATCATCGAACCCTCTAGTGTATCTTTCTTCAATGAGATTGTTTCGAGCGTGGTGCCGGCCGGGTTTGCCTCGGTCTTATCTTCAGAATCAGCATTGCTCTTCGTACAATTGCCGACAAGAATACCGACAGCGATCAAGAAAAAAAATGATATATACTTCTGCATAACTATTGATTCTCTAAATAAAACTTACTCTCCTTATCAGTCGGGTCGAGCGATACCGACGCTGTGCTCATTTTGCCCTGGATCCACGAGAAGATCAGCGGCAACATGGTGAGCACCGCCGCTGTAGAAAACAGCAGTCCACCAATAACAGCGCGACCAAGCGGAGAAACCTGGCCACCACCCTCGCCGTGACCGATCGCCATCGGCAACATACCCGCGATCATCGCAATACTTGTCATGATGATCGGACGAAGACGCAACGATACGGCCTCGCGCGCTGCATCTACTGCATTGCCGGTACGCTTACGGATCTGCTCGGCATTCGTGATCAACAACACCGCGTTAGCGATCGAAACGCCGACGGACATGATAATGCCCATGTACGATTGCAGATTCAATGTCGATCCTGTGAACACAAGCATCAATATTGATCCAAGAACAACGGCTGGCACTGCGGTCAACACGATGAACGATACACGGAACGACTGGAAGTTGGCGGCAAGCATGAGGAAGATCACCACAACGGCAACGATCAATCCACCACCGAGGCTCGACAATGTTTCATCGAGTACCAGTCCAAGCCCAACCGGTTCGATGAAGAGTCCCCTGGGCAACTCACCAAGAGATGCGATAGCTTTCTTAACTGCTTTCTGTGCGGTGCCGAGATCTTTATCATGCACATTAGCAGTGACCGAGAAATAAGAGATCGCACCGATGTTATCATTCTCGCCATAGGTAGAACCCGGTGTTATCGTCGCCACATCGCCAAGGACCGGGCGAGGTGAATTACGCAGGAGTGGGATCGTTTTGATCTCCTCTTCGCTTTGCATCTGGTCGAGCGGCACCTGTACCTGCACCAGGTACGAAAGATTCTGCCGTTCATCTATCCACGTGTTCTTCTCAGTGTATCGCGACGAAGATGTGGCTGCGATCAACGAGCGGGAGATGTCGTTCATATCGACACCCAATTGAGCGGCTCTCACCCTATCGATCTCTATATTGAGTGCAGGATAATCGATCGGTTGCTGTATCTGAACGTCGCGGAAATATTCTGTCTCCTTGAGTTTCGCAACTACTTTCTTGGCATACTCCTCATTCGCCTTTTTATTCCTGCTCATCACTCTTACTTCTATCGGCGTGGGCGATCCCTGGCTTAAGACTTTTTCTGTAAGCTCGATTGGCTCGAAAGTCACATTCACATCGGGAAGTTTTTCCTTTAATCTCTGTCTTACATCGTCCCTGAACTGATCGATGTCTCCTTCGAAGTCTTTCAAAGCAACCTGGAAGACGGCTTCGTGAGGTCCCGCCGTAAAAGTATAGATCGCGCTGGTGGAGAAAGTGGCGGGGTGCTGACCGATATAAACCGAGCTGATCGAAACATGATCCTTACCGGCGATGTCGCCGATCTCATTCAATGCAGTCTTCACACGTTCTTCTGTTCGTTCGATACGCGTGCCGTTTGGTGCACGAAGCCGCATCTGGAACTGGCTTGAATTCACACGAGGAAGAACGTCGGTACCGATCGACAACAACAGAAAGACAGACAGGACAGTTGTTACAAACAAATAGAGTATTGCTGTTATCCTTCTGGCCGGGTACATCCTTTCGCCAACGTTCAGAAAAAATTCTTTGAACCTGTCGAACATCGTGGTGTTACCACTGTTGTGATGATCGGCGGCTGTTTGTTTCATGATCCAGTTTGCCATAACCGGAACAAAGGTCTGCGACAAAATGAATGACGTGATCATCGTACAACCGATCGCAAGAGCGAGCGGCCAGAACAGCGCGCCGGGAATTCCTCCCATGGTGAATGCCGGTGCAAACACGGAAAGGATACAGAAAAGGATCAGCAGCTTCGGTAAAGCTATCTCGCGACATGCATCCCAAATGGCGAGAGCCTTCGGCTTGTCCATCGCAAAATGCTGGTGAATATTTTCTATCGTAACCGTACTCTCGTCGACCAGGATACCAATCGCCAACGCAAGCCCGCTTAGGGTCATGATGTTGATCGTCTGGTTGAACAACTGCAGGAAAAGGACGCCGGAGATTATTGAAGTCGGTATGGTAAGGATGACGATAAGAGCGCCGCGCGGGTCGCGAAGGAATAGCAACACCATTAACCCTGTAAGTATCGCACCTATGGCACCTTCGGTTACGAGACTCTTAACAGCGTTGATCACATATACGGATTGATCGAATTCATACGAGAGCTTTACGTCTTCGGGCAACGTGCTTCCGATGCGCGGGAGCGCTGCCTTCAGGTTTTTCACGACCTCCCATGTCGATGCATCGGCTGTTTTCGCGATGCTGATGTACACCGAACGTTTTCCGTTTACCAATGCATAGCCAGCAGGTACATCGGCGCCATCGACTACAGTCGCGATATCTCTTAAGTACAGGTTCTGAACGCCTCCCTTGAAGAGAGGAATGTTCTCGAAATCCTTTACCTCGTGGAGGGTGTTGTTCGTTGGCGTGATGTAGTTGGTGTCGCCGATGCGAATATTGCCCCCGGGCGCTGTCTGGTTGTTCAACCTGATGGCTTCAACAACCTGGTCGGGCGTGAGGTTGTGGGTACGCAGCAGTTCGGGATCCACATTGATCTCAACAGTACGAACGTTCCCACCGAAGGGCGCGGGCGAGATCAATCCCGGGATCGAAGAGAACGTGGCGCGAACATAGACGTTCGCCATATCCTGTAGTTCATTGTTGGTACGAATGGGACTGCTCAACACCAACTGACCGACGGGCAACGATGACGCATCGAATCGAATAACGAACGGCGGCGTTGAACCGGGAGGAAAGTTATTCTGTGCGCGGTTAGCAAGAGCACTTACCTCCGCAGCAGCCTGTGCCATGTTCGTTCCTTCGTAATAGGTGAGCTTCATCAAACAAAGCCCCTGAATATTCTTGGCCTCGATGCTCTTCACACCGTTGGCAAACAACAGGATGTTGTTGTATTGCTTCGCAAAGTATGTCTCCATCTGTGTTGGCGAATAACCACCAAACGGGTGAGCGATATAGATCACCGGTAGATCCATCTTCGGCAGGATGTCGATCTTGATATCCATCACGGCCCTGACACCAAAGAAGAATAGTCCTGCTACGAGTACGAGTACCGAGATCGGTTTCCTTAATGCAAATCGTATGAGGTTCATCAGCGATTCAGTTGATTAGTAAAAATTCCAAGCTCGCCTGTTGCAGCTGCCTTCAGCAACAAAGCCTGCCACACATTTATAAATGCGAGATCGCGATCGCTTTCTGCGCGATTGAGCGTATACATTGCCTGGGTCACATCTACCAGGTTTGTAAGTCCGTTCTTGTACAATGCGCTTCGTTGCACGTATGCATTGGTTGCAGATCGTACCTGGATGGGTGCTTCTTCCTGTATCTGTATTGCCCTTGCGAGCTTTGCACTCGCAATTTGCGATTGAGTTCTCAACTGATCCTGTACCAGGTGCAGTTCCGCTTCGGCCGAAAGGCTCGAATACCTCAATGCTTTTACCTGCGCATTTGTTCTATAGATGTTTGTGAGATTCCATGTTAAACCGACGCCGGCGAGATAATTTGAAATGGTGGGCTTTATGCCTGACGCATATTCTTTTGTAAACCTCGACTGATCCTGCGCATACGTCTGCGAGAAGCCCGAACCTCTTGTTTGAAAGATGCCGACGAGATTGATAGAAGGATAATACGAAGCGCGACCGAGCCTTACCTGCTCAAGAGTCTGAATGAACCTGTTCTGGTAAAAAGTGAGAGTTGGATGAATCGCCGGAACGGTTATCTCGACTTTAGAAGGATCTGGCAACACGGCAACGAATGTTGTATCCAACGAGAGTTTGTTATACTCTATGCCAATAAGGAACGCAAGATTCTGTTCTTGTTCTTGCTGGAGATCCGCGGCCCGTAACAACGCGATCTTTGCGTTGGCGACTTCCGCGTTGGCTTGCGCCGAGTCCACTCCTGCAACAAGTCCACCTTTTGCACGCGCAACAATATCCTTTTGAACAGTCTGCGCGCGCTCGAGATTCTTCTGTTGTGCTTCTGTAAGACGGCGAGTTCCGAGTGCATTCAAGTAAGCCGCTGCAACTCTTACCTGGTGTTGGAACTGTTCCTGTTCAAGATCACTCTTCGTTGTCTCGACAGCTGCATCGGCTACACGAATGCGGCCCTTAGCACGACCAAAAGAAAATACTTCCCAATTGATGTTAGCGAGGTACAGCGCTCCGAAACCAGCATTCCAGTTTTGCTCGGGAAGCGGCAAGCCCGAGGAGGCCGCTGCGAAACCGCCGAATCCATAAAGAGGACCGTTTTGACCGTTCACAGTTCCATAAACCTGTTGTCCTGAAAGCACGACGTTCGGGAGGTAGTCGCGCTTTGCCTGCGACAGGTAGCTCTTCGAACTTTCGACCTGGTGGGTCTTGGCCTTGATCGTACCATAATTATTAAGTCCGAGCTCCAGGGCCCGGCCCATAGTAAGGACCTCCTGTCCCATAGAATAATTGAACAAAAACACCATTAACAATGGCAGAATCGTCCTGATTTTGGGTGTCATAGGTTAGTTCCGGATGACTACATTTCCGGGTTACAAAGATTGAATGGGAGCGCTATTCAGAAGCTAAGAAATCGAAACTTTCTTTCACAAATTTCACATATCCGGGAGTTGCAAACGATGCCATTTTATGAGCGGTATCCGGGAATGAAAAAGCCCCGATTTTCACCGGGGCCTTTATAAAAAACCTGTTAAAATCAGATCACTCGGGCGACAGCCATGCCTTTCTAACGGCCAGTTGTTCGGGAGTAGCGTTCTCGTCGAACTGGAGGACGTTCCTTTCGTAGTTCTTGACTTTCTCGGCTTTCGCCTGGAGCTCGACCGGCTTATAAGTACCCGACGCATCCTTTCGCAAAACAGTGAAAGTCACCATGTCGTGATCCTTCATTGCATCGCGCTGTTTGTTAAGGAATGCTCCGAACCCGGGAGCAACATCGGGGATATCAGCGCCGTTGATCTTCATGGGAACATCGCCAACCTGGAATCCGAGTGCCTTGCCCTGAGGTGTAAAGCCGGCTTCGTTCGCGAGGACGAGTCTCTTTTTTCCTTCGATCTCTTCGACGGCGTACGAGGCAGCGGTAAATCCGATACTGTAAACAGGTTCGGTCTCGCGCTCGTCGACGTAGGTCACTCCAACATCGTTGAATACTTCTTTGAATGGCAAGGGCTCCAGACCGCCGACATATCTGCGAAAGAAATCGCCGATCTCGGGATACGTGAGCTGCTGGATGATGTCGAACAACTGGTCGTCGTCGAAGGGCTGATCTTTTCCATACTTCTTCGAGAGGTCGGCCATCATGTTTTGAACACCGTATTTTCCATTCGAGAGCTTGCGAAGCTTAATATCGAGGCACATCCCGATGAGCGCACCCTTCTGGTATACGTTGCCGTACTGATTTCCATATTTTTCTAATGTATACTGACTGAGGTCGGTGAAAGTAATATCATCGCGATAGTTCCGTGTTGCATTCATCTTGCCCCTGATCACTTTCAGATAGTCTTCTTGTGTGATGAGGCCATACTTTACCTGCACGTTGCCGGCGAAATACTCGGTCACCCCTTCGTACATCCAAAGATGTCGCGACATCTTCGGGTTATTGAATTCGAAATGGTGTATCTCCTTCGAATGTATATTGAGTGGCGTTACGATGTGGAAGAATTCATGCGCTGCAAAGTCTCTCAGTTGTTGTTTGATCTGGTCTACAGAATACTCGGGCATGTAATACAGAGAAGAATAAGAGTGCTCAAGCGCACCGAAGATGTTGATGGGCTTGTCGGTGAAATAGAATATGAACGCATACTTATCAACCGGAAGTTTTCCCCCGAGATATTTGGATTGGGCAAGCAGCACCTCCTTAACGGTGGCGGCGATCTCCTTTGAATTGATCTTGTGGTTTGGTGAATAGCTTCCCACCAACACTTCGGCATTAGCAACCCGGACCACCGCCGTATCGGGTTGTGAGTAGAGAAGCGGCGAGTCGATCAAACGATCATAGTTCTCAACGGTATATTTATCGACAACTTTATCGTTGTCTTCAGGTTGATTGTCCTTTTTCATTTTCGAGAGTGGAACTCCTGTGTCGGTGGCGATCAGGCCGGTTGAGCCATACATGTCTTT
The DNA here is from genome assembly GCA_964490505.1 of uncultured Ohtaekwangia sp. Lineage (GTDB taxonomy): Bacteria > Bacteroidota > Bacteroidia > Cytophagales > Cyclobacteriaceae > ELB16-189. Next base: position 241,945 of record CAZBCP010000016.1, read on the forward strand.
TGTACGAACGATATCGAACTTCACGGGAACATTCTTGTTGTTATCAAGATACCCGAAGAGCCCGCTGGTATTCAACAGGAAGACTTTGTTGTTTTCGAAGCTAGTCGCTGCCATGGGATAGATCTTCGGCCCTTCAACTTCCGTGTCAACAACGTCATCGAGCCAGTAGGTGATCTTCGTGAGCTTCTTCGCGTTCTTGATCTTCCATCCGTTCACGTCCACTTTTTCAGTCGCGAGCTCCTTGTCCGATCTATCGAGTGCTTTAAGGTCGACCACGAAACGGCCATAGTCTGCGACTGTATAAGTACCCGGTATGATCTTCGGAAGATAAAAGATCGTTTCGTCAGTAGAGATCTTCGGAGTTGAGACTTCCACGTATATGCGATCGTCGACAACCTTGGTGAGATCGATCTTGAACTGATAGCCTTTTTGTGCGAAGGTTTGAATTGAAAAAAGAAGGAAAACCGAAAAAATGAGGCGCATTATTTTTTTGTTGAAGCGTAAAAATAGAAAAACCTGCCTGTTATTCAGCAAGCAGGTTTTACACCACTTAGGGGTATTATTGTTTTACGTAGCGGAATGTCATCACTTGTCCAACGCTTCCATCTTCGCGGCGTACTTTTGCACGGATAATGAAAGATTTTGAACATGTGGAAAGTTCGCCTGACGCATCGCCATTCGTGAAGAAACGACGGTTCGGAGCATCGTTGTATGCATGAACAGTGTTGTCGTCAGACGTTCCGTCGCCAAACGTGAATGGTGTTCCGACGATATTCGCGGTTGCGGCCACCGGATCGAATTCGAAGGTTACGGGAACCGGATCGAGGTCGGCACCCGAAAGGAACATGAAGTCTGTATCGATAAGGGTGTTCGGCTGATCGCCGGCTTCGAGTGTCAAAGAATTATCCAGGTACTCGCCTGCTGGGAAGATGAAATCCTTATCGAGGGTCAAATCCATCTTATACGCACCCACCCACTCGCTCACATCGAACGGACAGTCGTCGTCGACGATGGTCACAACGCCAAGATCCTTCTTCGTACCCTCAGTCGCCAATACAACATCCGGCGAAGACGTTGATGCCAACTTAAGCGTCACAACTTTATTGCCATCGTTAAAGAAGTTGTTTTCGAACGTTACAACAGAATTAGCTGTGAATTCACCTGCTTTGATCACTACTGTCGCACCAGGCAAAGTCACATCGTCGCCGGGACCATCGAGCGTTACCTGGAAGGTTACGGTAAGATCTTGCGAGAGCTTCGGGCCAACATACTGGACCTTCACGACTGCTTCGGCCGGATCAGCATTTTCCGAAATACTAACGGTCGGCGTCGTTACCTGGACAAATGGAGTGTAGTCGAACTTCGTTCCATATTCTTCCGGAACGCACGCTGCTGCGAAAGAGAGGATCAGCGCAACGTATAATAGTTTTGATATAATTTTTTTCATTTTATTATCTGGTCTTTATCGATTATTTACAATCTCTCAAGAGGGTTTTGATGTCGTTTACCTGGCTTAGTTTAAGCTCATACATCTTCGCACATTCATTGTAGCGTTCTGATCCCAGCGTTTTCAGGATCGACTTGTTCGTCAGACGCACGAGGTGCAGTCCATCTGCTTTCAATAAATAATACGATTCATTTTTTCTGTATGCCGAAGGTCTTGCACCTTCGTCGTTATAGCCAGTGCTATTGACCTCAGTTTTACGTTGACGCACCTTCGTGGTCTTCTTCAGCAACTTTATGTCGCCGTCTGCAACAACTTCGAAGAAGATCTCCTTATCGCCGTCGGTCATATTGATGAACCTGGATGGCTCATCCGTATTGGGCAGCTTCATATCGAAAGACTTGATAAGGTTTGTGCTGAGTATGACATAGCGACCATTGTCTTCGGCAAACAAGATCTGCCGTTCGATATCATACTTTACCTTCACACCTTTCAGGGTCTTTTCATTCTTCATGGCGATGTCTACCGGGAGGAACTCGTTTATGAGAAACGGGTTGTCGTTCGGGGCGGCTTTCGCATAAAGCAATGATGAATTCTGGAACTGCGGGTCCAATACTTCCTGGATGTTTGCCGGCGAAGGTCCATGCTGCGCGAACGCAACATGGACTGTTAACAGGGCGAAAACAAAAACCAAAGGAAACGTCTTAGTAGCCATCGTTCTGAACCATACTTTTATTGGCGTCGATCTCGGCCTGTGGAATTGGGTATACGCGCAGGTGCGAGTCTTTAGGAATGATGCAGTTGCCGGCCACGTTTACTTCGAGTCCGGTGTTGCACTGAACTCGGATAAGATCCAGGTTGTTCCTGAAAACGTCGAATGAACGGTGACCTTCGAAGGCGAGCTCCCTTCTTCTCTCATTAAGAACTTCGGTGAGCACATCTTCATCGGCAACGGCGCCGATCGGAGCCAATCCGGCCCTGTCGCGGATGAGATCGAGATCTGCAAGGGCATCGCTATACTTGCCTTGCTTTGCACGTGCTTCTGCGCGGTTCAGGATCACCTCCGCATACCGAAGGATCTTGGTGCTGACCATACCGGGAACATCCTGCTCACCGAGATATTTCTTCACATACCATTCGCCGTTGCTGTACTGATAGAAGCTTGCGTCGATGCGTTTGTCGTTTGGATCAGTGAACATATCCCGTATGTCGGAAGTAACGCGAATATCGCCGTAACCAATACCGGGATTGAAAATGTGACCCAGGTTGCTCGACGAGAGGCTCTCGCTGGGCAGGATTCCCAGTGTAAATATTTCCTCCTCAGTTCCTTTTGTAGACCAGAGGGTTCCGAGATCGTCGATCAAAATATAGTCACCTGTTTCGATCACTGCGCTGGCTGCTTCTTCTGCTTTTGCATTATCGCCCTGGTATAAGTACACGCGCGACAGCAATGCGTTCACGGCATCTACTGTGAAATTGAACGGACCTGCGTCGTTACCGAGTTTTGTCTTTGCAAGTGTCAGATCGGCGATCACCTGGGTATAAACTTCAGCCACAGTATTTCGCGGAGGCGATGTGATCGAGGCATCCAGCTTGATCGGGATACCGGCCTGTGCGCCGTTGCCATCAAAATAGGGCTTGGAATAAATCCTAACGAGATCGAAATGCGCGAGTGCACGAATAGCCAACGCTTCGCCAAGCACCTGGTTCTTCTGCGCTTCCGTCGCGTCGCTCGCGTTGTCGATGTTATTGATAACATTATTCACGCGAAGAATTACTGCATAAGCCCACTCCCAGAGGTTCGTGTACGTGGAGTTGTTCGACAGCTGATAGTTGTAATCAGATATGAACCTGTTCGAGTTTGCAAGCGCGAGATACACATTGTCGCCACGAACTTCAGGTCTCACCACGTAATCGCGACCATAGTAGTTCACACTCTGCATGAGATCGTAAGCACCGATCAAAGCCGCCTGCAAGCCCGTGTAATCAGACAGAGCAGTAGACGTTGAGAGCGACTGGGCCGGATCGAGCTCAAGCGTGTCGGTACATGCCGAGTACGCAAAGGCAAACACGACCGACATCATTAATTTTATTATGTATTTCTTTTTCATGATCGTAAACAAATTAGAAGGTCAACTCCACACCAAACGTTACAGACTTACCAACCGGGTAACGGAAGAACTCGGAACCGGTAGCATCCATTTCCGGATCAAATCCGGTGTAGTGAGTCCATGTCCACAAGTTCTGACCTTGTGCATACACTCGCGCGCTCTTGAAACCTGCCTGGCCGATCAACATCGACGGCAATGAATAGCTTAGCATTACGTTCCTCAAACGGACATAAGATCCGTCTTCGAGATAACGCGACGAGAGTGAGCTCGAAGAATTGTTACCACCGTTGATCGGCTTCGGTCTCGAAACAATGTCGCCAGGCTGTTTCCAATAATCTTCGCCGGCCTCCACGATGTGGTTCCATCCGAAACGGGCGCCATCGCTTTCAAGGAATGAGCGGGATTCATTGTAAACCTGGTTGCCAAGAGAATAGTAGAAGAACACCGACAACTGGAATCCCTTATACGTAACTGTGTTGTTGAAACCTCCCATAAACAATGGCTGAGGCTGTCCAACAATGAAACGAGCTGCTGTCGCGTAAGTGCCGGTCGTTCCTCCATCGGCTGTGCGCCACAGTGGAGTACCGTCGGCAGGGTTTACACCAGCCCACTGCCTTAGATAGTGTGCATTCAACGGCTGTCCTTCGCGGAAGATCTGTGCAGTGTTCGAAGGAAGAATGATGTCGGCATGATTTGGAAGCGACAGGATCTTGCTTCGGTTGATCGTGATGTTGAAATCGGTTGTCCAGCGAACAGCACCCTGGGTATTCACCGTTCCAATCGTTGCTTCGAGACCGCGGTTCCTTACTTTCCCAACGTTACGAAGCGCTGTAGAGAATCCTGATGTAGCGGAGATCGGTACGCTTAGCAAAAGATCCTGTGATATCCGGTTGTAAGCATCTGCAGTTACACGAACGCGATCGCCAAACAGACCAACATCAACACCGACGTTTGCTGTGGCAGTTTGTTCCCATGTAAGTTGAGGGTTGGCGATCTGCGAAGGAGCGCTTCCCGGGTTACCATTGTAAGCTGCCCCGAAGCCGTAGAGTTCAAGAGAAGGGAAGTTTGTTACAACGTCATCAACGAGAATGTTGGCATTACCCGCTGTTCCATAGCTCGCTCTTAGTTTAAGATCACTCAACCTTGTCGAAGTCTTGAGGAATTCCTCCTCGATTATCCTCCACGATGTACCGACCGACCAGAAGTTTGCGAAACGTTTATCGACACCGAAGCGTGAAGAACCATCTCGGCGGAACGAACCGGTTACAAAATACTTGTCGGCGTAGTTATAGTTTGCCTGCGCGATGTACGACAGGAAACTGTACTGAGTATCGGAACCGCCTACGCTGTTAGGAAGAGCTGCAGAGTTGAGTGTCTGTAATTTCGGCGAAGCAAAACCTTTGCCCCATGCGTTGAATGCAGAGGCGTTGTTCTTCTGCACTTCAAATATTGCCAGCGCATCGATGTTGTGCTTCTCTCCTATCGACCAGTTACCCGAAGCTTTCGATTGAGATGTTACGGTGAGATCCTGGTTTTGGCCCATGATCAGGTCGCCGTTGTCGGCAGCCCCGTCGTTGGTAGATGCGTCATAGTAATTCTTTTCGCGGATGCCGATCATATCTACGCCCAATGTCTGTGTGAGCTTGATGTTCTTCACAACCTCGTACCCCAATGCGATCTTTCCGATCGAGCGGAGGATGTCGTTCTTCAGGTAATTCCTTTGTGTGCTGTAGAGGAAGTTGTCACCTGTAAAGCCCCGGTAGTTGTATTCGAGACCGGTGAACAGTTTGCCTGTATTGGGATTGATCGGGTTCTGCAACGGAGTTGTTGTGAACGAGCCGGCCAGTGGCGAGGCGAAGTTACTTCCAGCAGAAGCATTGTGCTGATTGGTGTACGACACGTTCATGTTGAGACTCACATCGAGCTTGTCGTTGATGCGATGGTCGAGGTTCGTCCTCATCGAGTAACGTTTGAAGTCGGTGTGAATGAGAACACCTTCTTGTGAATACACGCCACCTGAAACGAAGAATTTCGTTTTGTCGTCACCGCCTTGTGTCTGCACTTCGTAGTTGGTTGTCTTCCCTTGCTGGAATGCCGCGTTCACCCAATTGAATGTGCTGTCGAGCAAACTTGCGGGGCGCAGATCATCGATCGTCTCCTGGGGCGTTCCGTTCAACGCAAGGATGTCGCGCTCATATTGCCAGTTCTGCTGGCCATCCATCAATTTAAAGTTACCGGTGTTCTTTAGTGTAACGCCATACTGAACACGTGCAGTTATCGTAGACTCGCCGCTCTTTCCGCGCTTTGTCGTGATCAACACAACGCCGTTACCACCACGGGCACCGTACAATGAAGTCGCGGCAGCATCTTTAAGAATATTTACCGATTCGATATCGTTAGGATTGAGGTTCGCGAGAACATCCGATGTACCGGCAGGGCTGCTGGTCGCATTTGCACCCGCTGCGCCTTGTGTAAGGTCACCACTTGTAACAGGAATACCATCGATAACATAAAGAGGACCCTGGCCGGAAGTGATCGTACTGGTACCGCGAATACGGATCGATTGAACAGCACCGGGTTGTCCAGTACCAGAAGATGACATGATACCTGCAGCACGTCCCTGCAACATCTGGCTCACGTCGGTAAGCACTACGTTCTGTAACGCTTGTGTTCCTACCGAACCGACGGCTGATACAAGATTGCGCGCCGATGTTTCGGAGTAACCTGTAACGACGATCTCACTAAGTTGAGTAACATCACCCGACATCTGAACATCGATGACGGCGCGATTGCCAACGGTTATCTCCTGCGCTTTGAAACCAATGAAGGTGAAGCTGAGCACTGCCGCATCTTCGGGGATATTTAGTTTATAAGAACCCGTAGCATCGGTTACTGTACCAATGGTGGTTCCTTTAATGATCACACTCACCCCAGGTAAGGGAGAGCCATCTTCTGCAGCAGTGATCTTACCACTAACTGTGCGATTTTGTGCGAGCACAGAGAAGCAAATACACCACGCAGCTACTAATAGTAAAACTTTTCGCATACGGTTTGTTTAGGGTTGAAACATTGATGAGGTGATTTTCACCAACTCAAAAATGATCCTAAACAAACTGCAATGAATCACCATTAACTGGTGAACGATTTCATTGAAATCAAATGAATAGAATACTAATCGCTGTTTAAAGACGAATTGCTTACCGCATATTGCAGTATCAACGAGGTGATGTGATCGTCAAACGAGATTATCTTTTCTGGCTTTTATTACCGCTTCAGATTTATTGTTCACCTGGAGCTTCTCATAGATGTGACGTATATGAGTTTTTACCGTATCACGGGTGACATTTAAAGCAGCAGCAATGTAGTCGTAACTCTTACCTTGTGATAATTGACGTAAAACGTCGGTCTCTCTTTCTGTAAGGGGTGAGTTTGGGTTAGTATGAAATGAGCTGATGATCATCGTGGCGATCTTCGGTGTCATCGGCGCTCCCCCTGCAAATACCTGGTCTACCGCTCTTATAAGATCATGCGGGTCCGCATCCTTGGTAAGATACCCGATCGCTCCCGCCATGAACGAGCTGAACACACTTTCGTTATCGTCGTGTACCGTAACGACCATTACCTTAATTGACGGGAGTATTTTTTTGATCTTCGAGATGCCGCTGATGCCAGACATCCCGGGAAGGGTGAGATCGATAATGACCAGGTCGGGCTTTATTCTCGGGAGTTCCTTTAATGCTTCGTCGCATGCACCATACGTTGCAACCACCTCATAGCGGCCGATGCTTTTCAGCACTAGCGAATACACGTCGCGGAGCTCGGCATTGTCTTCTATAATAACTATACGGCGCGCGAATGTGTCCTGATACCTGTTCATATTTTTAGACTTTAAATTGCAATGTTATACGAGTACCGTGTGGTTGTACCTGTTCGATAGCTAACTGTCCTGAGATCTTCCCGGCGCGGTCAGCCATGCTCTTCAACCCTTTTCCTTTTCCGTTGCGATGAAAACCTACGCCATCGTCTTTCAAAACCAGTTGATACACCCCGTTATTTAGTGATGCATCGAAGTACACTTTAGTTGCCTTTGCGTGCTTTAGCACATTGGTCATGGCCTCCTTAAATAATAATACCAGTTGTCGGTTATGACCGTCGGGCAATGTTTTATTGAGTTTGCCATTAAGGATATCGTTCTCCACCAGGAAATCGATCCCGTGCTTTTCGAAAAAGTTTGCTCCGAAGTCGCGCAGGTACGTGATGACTTCAACAAGATTGTTCGACTCCACGTCGATAGACCAAATGAAATCCTTGGTTCCGTAGTAGATCGCCGCCGCATTTTTTTCGAAGTAGTCGAACAGCTCGTGGTTCTCTTTATTGGCCGACACCAACTTGAGCGAGCTCGAATATGCGAGAACACTCGCCAGCTTGTTACCCATCTCGTCGTGGAAGTCCATAGCCATTTGCCTTCGAAGCTTCGCGCTCTCGGTAGACCGGATCTGCTCCTTCAACTGGAATCGTTTGATCCGGAAGTGCGTAACAACCCTGATCAGGATGAGTATCAACAATACAGCGACGACTGTTGCTATGCCATAAAATGCGGATGTTTCCCAGAACGCCGGCAGGATCACAAAAGAAAAGTCGGCGGTGTTGCCGGCATTCACGCCGTCCTTCGATTGAACATGAAAAGTGTATTTGCCTGCAGGCAATGAGGAATACGTGATGTTCTCGGCAGTAGAATATTCAGACCAGCCGGTGTCGGCACCTTCAAGCCAATAATGGAACTGGAGATCTTCGTTATCGTGAAAATCATTCGCATAAAAAGAGAATGTAAGCGAATTGTTACCGTGTTCCAGCTCGAGGCCCGTCGGCAATCCATACATACCACTCACATTCCTGGAGTACTGGCGCCAATCGGTTTCTTTATTTGAAAGCCTGACGTCGTTGATATAGGTGAACGGCGTTGGATTGTTGTCCCTGTCGCTATCTATAAAATAACAGTACACACCATCGGATGTGCCGAACCAGATCTTGTCGTCGACTCGTTTCATGGAGGCCATACACACCTCACCACCTCTGTAGCCATCGGCGAGACCGACGCGCCGAACGGAGGCGATCCTGAATCCATCACCGAGTGTTATCGTGAAAACACCGTCGTTCGACCCGACCAATATCCTGTCGCGATCGAAGAATTCGAATGTTAACACGTTAGAACAATACTTACTGAGATCGATCGTAGCGATGCGTCTTAGTTTATTATCCAAAACGAGAAGGCGAGGGAACTCTCCGCCGACCCACAACTGACCCTGGGCATCGCGCTTCACCAGGTACAAGCTCGACTCGTTGTGATAACCGGCCATCTTTGTAAGCACCTCGGTTCGTGGATTGAATAACATCAACCCTTCGCCTACGCTCCCGATCAGCAACGTGCTATCGAGCGCATATATAAAATTGAAGTGTGCCGTGGCCCCAAGTTGCGCATAACTGTAGTTGCGTATATTATTGAGTGTGCTGGAAAACTTGTGTAATCCATAAGAGGAGCCCATCCATACATTGTCGTTAAGAGTTGCGATCGGCAATACGAACGCGGGATTTATTTTACCCATGTCGAGCTTGCTGATCTTATTGCCGGGTGACAATGCAAACGCGCCGTTCTGCTGCGTGCCGACAAGAACGGTGTTGCCCGGACCTTTCACGACGGTCATCACCACTTTTGTTTGAAGCTCTTTCAGGCCGAGGTCTTTCACGTTCATCCCTTCGATCTCTACGAGACCCTTCTTGTATGTACCAGCGAGTATCTTATCGTTGTCGTATGGATAAATGGCTACGGGAATGTCGTTGCCCGGGATAGGAATGTTAACTGTTTTTTGTTTTGCCAGGTTGAATATCCCCTGCGAATCAGTACACAGCCAAATTGAATTCGATCGGTCCTTGAAGATCCTTTGTACGAAACGGTTGTCGAAACCGGGACGCGCTTCGACAGGTTTGGTGCCCTCGTCGGTCATAACGTAGATCGATCCCTGTGAGAGAAGAAGTACTTTGTTGTCGTACAATGCTACTTGTCCGACCCTCGATTGTTCGAGCTTGTACCTTTTGGAGTTCTTATTGACATTATTATAGTGTATAACATCCTGGTCGGTAACGACGAGAAGATCATCATCGTCGGAAGCTACAGCCCTGATCCGATCATTCTCGTTAAGCCAGGAAAGTGTGGTAGATCTCTTTGTTGCTAACGACATCACCTCCGAACGATTCGAAAAGACAAATGGCTCTTTTTCTATTTCAAAAAATCCAATCGGTCGGCCCTTCATAACGTCATAGTGCTGAACTGAAGTCGCAACACTATCGGCGCAAGAAAAAATGTTCCCGTTGTCGTCTATGACCCACGTAACGGAATTACTATCGACGAACAAGGTAGATTGTCGCGAAAGCTGGAAGGGTTTGTCGAACGGAACGAGATGAAATCTTTTACCGTCGAACCTCACGAGGCCGATGCTGGTGCCGAGCCAGATGTTGTCGTGTTTATCGTTGGCTATCGAGAAGAGACGGAAACTACGATCAACTCCTTCGATAACGATATTGACGCGTTGAAAATGACGACCGTCGAAACGATACAGCAAGCTTCCGGTAAGTGGTAGCACCCACAGGTTTCCATACGTGTCCTGGGTGATGTCGACAACCTGGCTATGATGAAGGCCCTGGTTGAACCCATAGTTCACGAAACTAAAGTTCTGTGCGTGAATCGTTGCTGACGACGCGAACCACAGGATCAAAAGAAAACGCCATACCATCGCGCGGGGACTACTCTTGGAAGTTAGCTATTGTTAACGTGGTTTGCTGATAAATAGCCGATCGTTCATCAAAAAAGTCCGATCAGCTTTTCCTGCCTGCCTTTGTGGATCGCGTCGGATTTCTTGTTCACCTGTAACCGCCTGTAAATATTTTTGATATGGGTCTTCGCGGTATCGCGCGAAATGTTGGCCTCGCGGGCGATCTGCGTGTATGTTTTTCCTTCGGCGACCATAGTCAATATAAACGACTCCCTTTTCGTGAGGGGGCTGGCGTGATTCAAATGAAAATCGTGTACCACCAAACGCGCGATTTTACTGCTCATCGGCGCACCCCCTTTTTCGATCTCATCGAGGGCACTGAGCAATTCGGTATAATTAGAGCTTTTGGAAATATAGCCCGTAGCGCCTGCCTTAAGGGCTTCGAATACGGCTTGCCCTTCATCGTGAACGCTAACAACGATGATCTGGATCTTGGAGTCCATCTTAAAGATCGCCCTCGTTCCCTCTATACCACTCATTTGCGGCAGGCCGATATCCATCAAAACGATATCGGGTTTAAGCTTGCGGACGGACTTTATCGCATCTTCGCAATTATCGAAAGAGCCGACCACACGAAATCTGCCAGTTGAATTAACGATGGTTGCGTAAGCATTTCTCAGTGCATCATCGTCGTCGATAAGGAAAACGCGTTTTGGAATGCGCATACTTTTTCGGATAAAAGTATGGTCACGACACATGTTTTCAATCAGCCAAAACGGGTGATGATAAGGTCTGATCTCCGCCTGTTGGGCCTACACCTCTTCTTTATTGTATCTTTTCTTGTATTCGATGGGCGACATGCTCGTGAACTTCTTGAACACATCGCGAAATGCTTTGTCGTCGGCATAACCAACTTCGTACATTACTTCATTGATTGTTTTTCTCGTTGTCTCCAATGCCTTCTTCGCCAATTCGATCTTCACCCTTTGAAAATATTCGAGCGGTGTGTTGCCTGTAGCTTTGATGAAGCGTCGATCGAAGTTTCTCCGGCTCACGGCAAACATCGAACACATGTCCTCGACCGATGTCTTCGCATCAACGTGTGTCTCGAGATATGTTTGCGCCTTGTGAACCATCTCGTCTTCATGAGTTCGCTGGCCCTTGAAGATGACGAACTGTGATTGGCTTGAGCGATCCATTTCAACCTGGAAGATCTTCGAACAAAAGATTGCTGTCTGCCTGTCGTAATATTTTTCAACGAGATAGATCGCAAGGTTCAGGAACGAGTAAGCTCCACCGTTCGTGTAGATCCCATTCTCGTCGGTGATAAGTGTATCGGACTGAAGTTTTACTTCGGGGAAAGATGAACGGAACAGATCCGCAGCAGACCAATGCGTGGCGCAGCTTCGTCCATCGAGCAACCCGGCAGACGCTAGCATAAATGCCCCGGTGCACATACTCGCGACCTCTGCACCATCGCGATATCTTTGCTTGATCCAACTAACGAATGCACGATTTCCTTCGAGTGCTTTCCGGTAATCGCGAACCAATGATGGTATAATGATGAGATCGGTGTGATTTACTGAACTAATATGTGCATTGGTTCTCACCGAAAACAGGTCATAAACTTCGGTGACGTCAGAAATGCCGACGAGCTCGACTTTAAAGACAGGATCCTTACCGTGGCTACCGGCAGGCAGGCCTCTCTTCTCCCAGTGTTCGTTGGCCCGTGTAAAGATCTCGTACGTGCCGACAAGGCAAGCAATCGTGCTAAGGTTGCTTTGCCCGTCGGGTACTATCAAAGAGAGGTGCTTCATTAATATGTGAATTGTTCTGAAATGATCTGACCATCTTTCACTTCATAGGTCATGATCTCTTTTATCTGAATGCGACCATGCCCTGTAACTGTTAGATCTTTTTCTCTCGCTACAGAGAAAAAATTTCCAGCTACGATAGGAGCCGAGGTGTAGAGGTTATGAACAGCAGTTACACGCGAAACGAAATCTTCTGCCTTCTTGCGAACCGATGCCTTGCCTTCTGCATTAGGCATGTACGGTGAACCTGCCGGCTCGATACTTCTTACGTTGTCGGCGAAGAATTCGTCCTGGATCTCGAACCATTTCTCCTGTTGAGCGAGTTCGTTGAAACGTGTAGCAACTTCCTGGGTCGTCATCACTTTGTTTTTTGTTGTCGTCATGGCTTTTGTTTGTTTTTGATAGATCAAAGCTACTGTCCAAAATGCCACCTGATATGGTGCAATTTAGACAATACAACGGGGCTATTTGGACAAAAACTTGTAAAATCTAAAGATCTACGCGGATCTTGAAAATATCGCGCAAAGCACGACGTGCGGCGTGGTAGCCGCTCATTCCGTGAACGCCACCACCGGGTGGTGTGGACGAGGAACAGATGTAGATCCCTTTTGCCGATGTCCGATATGGGGAAGATCGCAACGCAGGTCTTGTGAAGAGCTGCCCGATGTCGAGTGCGCCGCCGTTGATATCGCCACCGACGTAGTTCGGGTTCTTCGATTCCAGGTCGGCAGTGTTCCTTGTATTTCGTGCTATAATAACATCGCGAAATCCCGGAGCGAAACGTTCCACCTGTTGTTCGATAGCATTGCTCATGTCGACGATCGATCCGTTGGGAACATGGCAGTACGCCCATGCGGTATGTTTTCCTTGTGGCGCACGCGAACTGTCGAAAACACTGGGCTGCGCGAGCAGCACGAATGGCTTGTCGACGTGTTTTCCATTCCAGGCGAGATGTTCCGAAGCTTCCATCTCTTCGAAGGTATTCCCGATGTGAATAGTACCGGCGCGGCGTACGTCGGGTGATGTAAACGGGATGGGCTCGCGCAACGCCCAGTCTATTTTAAAGACTCCCATGCCATATCGATATCTTTTCAGTTGCCACTGATAGATCGAAGAGAATCGATGACCTGCAATTTCAATGAGTTGCTTCGGGGTTACATCGAAAAGAACAGCACGTGAGCTGGGAAGATCCTGCAAAGACTTTATATAAGTACCGGTCTGAATTTTCCCTCCGAGAGAGATAAACAAAGACGACAGTGCATTGGCTATTGATTGGGAACCGCCTTTTGGCAACGGCCAGCCTTTCCTGTGAGCACTCAATAATAATACAAGGCCGATAGCGGCGGTTGTCCTTTTATCCAGTGGAAGGATCGAATGCGCAGCCATTCCACCCCAGAGGCCTTTTGCATGAACTGTCGAAAATTTCGTGGAGATAGATCTCGCTGACTGTAAGGCTTTCAAACCGAAAGCGGCCATCTTCAAGGGCGAACCGGGAATGGTGAGTGGTCCAAGTACACTCTTATCGATCAGGGGCCAACTGTCGATCAATGGAGACATCAGTTTGCGATAAACGTGCTCGTCTTTACCCAGAGCTTTCGCGGTAACATCGAGATCGGAAACGACAACAGCGCTCGATCCATCATCGAATGGATGTGCTGCGTGGACGGCAGGATAAATGTATTCGAGCCCGTGATCGGCTAATGGTAGTGTATTAAAGAACGGAGACCCGACTGCCAGTGGGTGGATGGCCGAACACTCGTCGTGGATGAATCCTGGTAGGGTGAGTTCCGACGAACGGAGTCCGCCGCCGACTGTTTTTGCACCTTCGATCAGCAGAACGGCGAGCCCTTGTTGTTGCAGTGTGATCGCAGCGGCGAGTCCGTTAGGCCCGGAGCCAACAACAATTGCATCGTGATCGGGTTTGTTCACGACACAATATCTCAAATTACCGGGAATTCAACCGCTATGCTTCTGCTGTCGCTTCTCTTTGCGGGCCTTCCTTTTTGCTTTTCGTTCTTCCTTGCGAGTGGCCTTCTTCTCGTCTTTCGTGAACACTTTTTGTAAAAGGGTTTTCTTCTCTTCTTTCTTCGTATCGACCGAAGCAATATTTATCTCGTTGTCGAGCGACGGTTGGATGGCCCGAATGAAAGCATTCTCTAACGTGTTCTCGATAGTTATCCAGATGTTGGCCTTGGGATCGTCCAGCCTCCCCTCGAACGGGATCTTGGTGGCGACCTGTTCTTTCGGTTGGTTCCGAAACACTTTCCCGACACCGCCTGCTATTGCCTCCCACATTTTTTGGAATATGTTGTCTTTTCGATCTTCATGTCCAAGGACGTCGAGATCTTTTATCAAGGGTTTAACATAACCTGTAAACGCACCTTCCTTCGCGGCGACTTCTGTATATAAGCCAAATGTTCCTTTATTGACATCCGCTTTAGCATAGGCTTTGAAGAAATCATTCAGTAAAACGAGGTTGGTGTTCTTCAACTCTGCATTCATGTCGAAGGTTGGCTGCTCTGCAAGAGGATTGAGCTTCATGTTGAAAACCAAGGTTCCCTCATAGACATTTGCACTTGCCGTTACGGTGGCCGGAAGTAGTGCTGCCGAATCATAACTGTTCTTCAGGTTGCGGGCTACAATCTCCACGTTGGTCATGGCGATGTCTACCTTCGGTGTCGATGTGTTGTCGCGGTAACGGATGTCGCCGTTGCTTATCGCGAACCGGTTTACTTTCAAAGGCATAAAGTCCTTGAGAAGCTTCCGAAAGTCTGTAGAATCTTTAGCGACGTCCTTGGGCTCAACTTTGTCTTTTGTGAACCTGATGACAGGTTTCTCGAACTCGAGTTCGCCTACGATTGACCCATGAAAAAGAGCTTTCCACTCCACCGATAGATCGATGAGTGACGCAGTAAAAAAGGGAGTCTCCTTGCCCGACAGGGAATCGTATTGATGAAGATAGATGCTGTCGATCTTATATGCACCGCGGTACAGGCTTATGTCGATGTCTTCGATGTGTCCGCGGTAGCCGGGCATATTCGCGAGCGTCTTATTGGCATAGTGCAGCACTATATAAGGAAGAGCCAAACGGACCACGACCAGGAATGCAACAATGCTTAGGATAACAATAACCGCCTTCTTCGACCACCTTTTCATAACAATATGTCTGCTTGAAAACTATGCCAGTGTCGCAAAGGTCCGCAGAGGCGCAACGGTAAGCAGAGGTAATAGATGACTCTTGCTACGGTAGCGTTAAATCCACACCTTTTGGTAAAGGCATATACACATTGAGGTTTTCACGTATAGCGACTGTTCATGATTAGCTGGTATTTACGCTGTGCATCAACGGCATGGAAATAGCATTAACTCATGATCATTTATTTAATTTCATTATCTATGGCAAAGGCAAATGGCAGGAACCCGGTACGCAGAAAAGCTCCGGCTCCTCAAACAAAAGAAGAATCGGATTCCATGCTTCGCGAATTCTTTATCGACGAACTAAAGGACATCTATTGGGCAGAAAAACACCTTACCAAAGCGCTTCCAAAAATGCAGAAGGCCGCTTCGTCGATCGACCTGGCAGAGGCATTCGCAAGTCATCTCCAGGAAACTGAAGGACACGTAACGCGTCTGGAGAAAGTCTTCAGTCTCTTAGGAGAAAAGGCAGTCGCCAAAAAATGCGATGCAATGGCTGGCCTCGTGGAAGAAGGCAAGGGTATTATAGAGGATACAGAAGAAGGTACTGCTACCCGCGATGTTGGACTTATCATTGCCGCGCAAAAGGTAGAGCACTATGAGATCGCTACCTATGGAAGCCTCGCAACTCTAGCAAAAGTGCTTGGACTAAACGACGTCCTCGATATACTTCTCGAGACCCTCGAAGAAGAAAAGGAGTGCGACGAAGAACTGACCGATATCGCCAAGAACGATATCAACTACGAAGCAGTCGCCGAGAAGGAGGAAGCGTGAATGAATCGCTGATCCAGTGGGTAGGCATAGGTGCAGGAACGCTGACATCCGCTTCGTTGCTCCCGCAATTATTTAAAATAAAACGAGAGAAGAAGTCGGACGACATCTCTATCGCCTACCTCATTACACTTCTTTCCGGGCTGTGCTTGTGGATCACTTACGGATTCTTGCGC
The DNA here is from genome assembly GCA_964490505.1 of uncultured Ohtaekwangia sp. Classification (GTDB taxonomy): domain Bacteria; phylum Bacteroidota; class Bacteroidia; order Cytophagales; family Cyclobacteriaceae; genus ELB16-189. The sequence goes on from CAZBCP010000016.1 coordinate 258,223, forward strand.
AAGGATATACCCGTGATCGCGACGAACGTGTTCTCGATGATCGTTAGCGTTGCCACGATCGTTCTCGGTGTAAAATACAAGAAGAAATAGTTTACTTCTGAACAACGGATGCCGTAAAAGGCATTTGCTTCTTCGATTTTAGGTTTGTGAACGATCCCGTAAGCTTCGTTCCATCCCACGACACTTCGATATCCGAAAGCGCATTATTCGACGCATCCAATTCGTGGAACGTGAACTGATTCCCACTCATTGTTCCATTCACGTTGATGGGCTCACCGACCCGATCATAAACGATCGTTCCTCCTACTTCATTTGAGTTCTTACCCGGTGACAGCGAAAGGCTGATCGGATATTTACCATCGATCGTTCCTCGTAACAATTTTTGAATTGGACCTGTCGATGGGTTGCTGAACAATGAATACCCATACGCGGTGAACATCGAAAGCATCTGTCCTGGCGAATACTGGTGTGGTCCCTGGCTGCGGTCGGCCTCGAAATCATAGGCAGTTCCCTCCAGGCATGTCGTGTTCCAAAACCGAATGCCATCGTTAACGATCAGCATACGGATCACGTCCGTCTCCTTGTCCGCAGCTAACGCAGCAAGACATGCTTTATACTCATCGGCACGAGGATCTTCTTTATCATCGCCGGCAGCCTTCAGCGCAGACTTCCGTGATTTGAGAACAGCCTTTTTCAATTTGATGACTCCCTCACCACCGAACAGTTTATTCTCGTCGATCGTCAACCCGGTGTGCGCATCAAAGTTATATGTGTTGCGGTTGATGTGCAGTCCACAAGCGGCATAAGACGACTCGATGACCATGCTGAACACGTTGTCGTTGTTGGCATAAACGGCGTAGTCGAAGCTTGCCTCCTCCATCACGGCGAAGTTCTCGAACGGGTTTTTTGCAGTGTGGTCGAAGCCCCAGTCTTTTCCGATCGTTTCGTTTATCCTCTTCGCCGCATCGGGATGTTGCCTGGAGTGGATCACAGGAAACCTGTTTATGGTGTCTTTAACCTCTTCTATGGTGAAGACCTGTGCAATCGAAAGGTGTGAGATCAGTATTGTGATCAGTAGAAGTCCATGTTTCATAGTTCAGAGAGGATGTGACTGACTATGGAAGATACTAATAATCGGAATATAGTTTACACGGGTACGTGTTGCTGCGAAGGGGATGTAATTTTCTTTAGTTCCAATGCGTTCTCAAAACCGGCATCGGTTACCGTATTGTTAAAGTAAACCGTGCAGATCCTGGCGTCTGTTGGGAATTTATTATAGAAGCTTTTCAGTTTTCGTTTCGTGTATGGCGTTTTGAAGAGCTCGGGGTTGCCATGGAGTCTGAGATAAAATAACCCAGTTGTTGAGATGAACGGACTTTTGATGCCGGGGAAGTCGATGTTACAGAACGTGATGCTTGCCGATCGGAGTGCCGTTTCGACTTCATTGTTCCACCACGATGCGTGTCGAAACTCTACGACGTTCTGTGGCGAATGAGGGATGTTTTCGATCAGCGTTTGAAGATTCTCTTCGCTATAATGATAATTCGGAGGCATCTGGAAAAGAAAGTGTTGAAGCTTGTGTTCGAGCCCTTCGAGGATCAACGACTGAAACTTCTCTATTGTCGGTTTGTCTTTGAGGCGCTGCACATGCGATATGTACCGACTCATCTTTACGGAGAAGGTAAAGTCGCCAGTTGTAACGGATGCATACTTTTTTAAGTCCGCGAGCTTCGGTTGGCGATAAAATGTTCCATTGAGCTCAACGGTATTGAAAACCGAATTATAGTGCTTCAACCAATCCTTCGAAGCAAGGCCTTTTGGATAAAGCTTGTCCTTCCACTGCGGGTAATAAAAACCGGAACAGCCGATACGATATTCCATACCGGGGCGGATGCCAATTGCGTGCCACGGTATTATTCGACGCGATATACGCGAAAGCCATAGTCTATGTCGGCATGGGTGTCGGCCTTGATCTTGCTGGCGGCACGACGAATTCTTTCCTTGCCAACTTCACAGATGTTAGTGAATCCCGCTTTGCGTGCGGCGTGATTTTCCGGGATAGGATCGGGAATCTGCACCATAATGTATTTCCGGCGGCTGTTGTCGCGTGCGTTGAGATTCATGACCGCCTCAGCCGTGGTTGCGGATCCTGAAAAAAAATCGAGGATGGTCTCATCCTTCCCGATCACACCGATTTTAATAAGTCTTTCGATCAAAGCCCGCGCTTTCGGATGGTCCATGATGTTTTCGCCAAATAAATTCTTGATCGCTTTCTTGCCATAGTCGTTGTTGATGTCCTTGTCTGTCCAAACGGACTTCACCAGCGTCATCGCCTTGTTACCGTCTTCATCGTAGAGGTAATCTTTTCTGAATACCTGCCAAATGTTGTTGACCTTCACTCCAACCAGTACGTCACTTTCTCTTCTTACTTTTTCTTTACTCCAGGCCCAGCATGTCTCGACGCCTTCGGATGTAACAGGCCAGGCCTCTTCGTAGCCGGGCTGCTGGTCTGCCGAAACTTTAAAAGTAACGGGATCGACGTACAGTGAGTAGAATAACTTGGGTCTTGTACGGGGATTGAATAACTGGTTGCGGTTGCGGAGACCGATGAGCCGGTACGGACCGCTTTTGTCTTTACGATTATATTCTCGTTGCATTCTTCCGCTCTTTTCGAGGCCCGTCATGGATGTGTTAAGGGCGATGTTACGGCCATAGATCAACACGGTTTCATGAGCGACGGCAACGAAATCTTCGAGCTGACGACCGCGAGGGTTGACCAGGACGGCAAGTGACGCGATGAAATTCGATTCATTAAAGATCTCGTCGCAGATCAGTTTGAGGTTATAGAGCTCGTGGTCGTCGATAGAGATGAAAATGACCCCGTCTTCTTTGAGAAGGTCACGCGAAACCTTGAGGCGAGGATACATCATCGACAGCCAGTCGTTGTGCGAGAAGTTGTCGTTGTAGATGAATTCGTTGCCGGTGTTGTAGGGCGGATCGATGTAGATCATCTTGATCTGCCCTGAAAATTGATGACGGAGGAGCTTGAGCGCTTCGAGGTTATCGCCTTCTATGTAGAGGTTATTGGTGTTGTCGAAGTCTACTGAGTCTTCGGGGATGGGAAGGAATTTTTTTGTTGTGGAATGGTCTGCAGCGGCGATGGCGTCTTGTTTACCAGGCCATTCGAGGCGAAGATCTTTTGGTTGTGAAGGCATGGGATTGTAAGGTGATGCCTTCTTTGAGTTTATTTGTTGAACTTGGGGAATCCCTCTTCTCTAAACATTCGGGCAGCCCTCCTCATCGATTCGTTGAAGATCGGAAGGTCTTCAATGCTACGAACGCCAATACTAACGGGTCGCGGTATGCGACGCTCTGAGGGTTTCTTAACCGTCCTTTTCATTTTATAAAGATACTATCTTCGAAGCCCAATAAGGAAGGCGTTGTAATTAATATTTCGTTCAGATTGATTCCACTGACCATTTACTCGACCTAACAGGACATAACGTACTTGCAGTTCTTTAAGATGTCTTGATATTGCAATTCTAAATAATCTTGCTCGTGCGCCTGAGCTCTCGATACGAACCCATCTTTCAGGGAAAATCTCAAAAAACTTTTTGGACAGTTTGTGCAACTGTCGCAATTATCATTTCGGTGTCCTTATTATCAGTGATTACATTTTCGTGGATGTTGCCACTTTTATCGACGTCCACAAGTCCTGGATTGTATGGCCTAGGCATTGTCGGGATCTGTCGATAAAAGACTTGTTTCTTGATCCTTCCTTTTGGCCCTCGGCTGTAAAAAGTAAAGAAAACCAGACTGCATACCCTACAGCATCCTGTCATCCCAATCAAGGATAACAACCGACTTCACTAATCCTTCTAAAATAAACGGATCCTCTTTCACAAACTGCTCGGCCGCTTCGCGTTGCCTGAAGATCGCCATGTTGCCTAATGTTGTGAAGGGACCGATGCCGATAACGTGGCCTTGTTCAACATACTTATCGACCACGACCTTATGTCTTGGATACACACTCATGATCTTGTCCATCGTAACACCGGAGGGCTGTCCAATAACTACTGCTTTCATCGAAATGGTAAAATTAAGCTCTAAGAAAATTTTATTTTTCTTCACCCATCATCGCAATACCCAATGTTGTTGCGAAGTCGTCGCCATTGTTATCGAGAATGAACAAACCATTCTGTGTTCCTTCGACCCAACCGATAAATGCATTGAAGCCGCCGGTTCTTCCGTTATGCCACAGCACCGTTTGCTCGCCTTTTGATTGCCTGATCCAGAAAGTCGCAAGTCCACCACCCTGGGGTCCCGGCATCTGCAACGCTGTTGATGCGCTCACAGCTTTTCCTAACGCCGATTGATCGGGTTTCATCAGGAACAAGATCAACTTCAACATATCATCAGCGCTTGAATCAACACCGCCGGCGCCGACCAGTGCGTCGGTAAATGTCCATTGCGATTGTACTTCACCACCTGCAGTGTAGCCCAACGCCCATCGATCCGATTTGCCAATAACTCCGAAGTTCTCGGTCTTCAATGGCTTAACCATTCTTTCATTGAATAAAGCCGGGTATGTTTTACCGGAGACTTTAGTAAGAATATAACCGAGCAGACCAGCGCCAAGATTGGAATACTGCGACGACTTTCCGAGTTCGCAATCACCAGGCTCGAACTTTACGAGATAAGCGAGCAGATCTTTCTCAGAATAATAACTATACGGATTGGCTTCCTCACCGGCCGGTGGATTGAAGTTAGCGGGCATTCGAGGCAGGCAAGAGGAGTGTGTGACGAGATGCCTGATGAGTATATCGCTTCCCTTCACCTTCGGCAAGTGTGAGTCCTTGGGGAGAAATTTATTGACAGGATCGTCGAGAGAGATCTTTCCTTCTGCGATCAGCATATGCATAATTATGCCTGTCATGGGCTTTGAGATCGAACCGATCTCGAAGATCGTCTTTGAATCGACAGGTGTTGATGTCGCCTTGTTCGCAAAGCCATAGTACTGCACATCCGGTTTGCCGTCGCGAATACGTCCAACGACCAGGCCTGCATTCAGTTTATTCGCTTTCCAATTATTGATCAGTGAGGCAGGATCTTTCGGACCTTGTGTACCGGCAGGACGCAAATACAAGCCGGCAGCCTTTCCGTTCGTGTCCAGTCCGACCGACAGCTCGAAGGACGCTTTCTCGCACACCAACAAGTACACCTTTCCTTGTCCGGAGCCGGCCTGCTCCTTGGCCTCGGTGATCTTTCCGGCGCCGGCATACGCGCCCGTCAGCACCTGCACGATCTGATCCTTCGTTACCTGCGCTTTGAAGGCGTCGTTGGTGAGATCGTAAACCGCGGCGTAATTCTGATTGTTGTAATTGTCGGCGAACGCCTTTACGAAAAGCTCATACGGATCCTGTGCTACGGCAGAGATCGAAATGAGCAGCATGAAAATGAGGGAGATGTCACGTTTCATGCTATCAATATACTCAATATTTGAACGGCAGTTTTAGTTTTCAATAGCTGCACGCTCGGGAGCAAACTTGTATATTTTATATGACTCCGAAGGATTCTTGATGTGGATCTGTGAGGTTGTAACATACACATATCCGTCGGGTCCAACTCCAAACGAGTCGGGCCATTTCAGATCGGGGTCTCCAACTACCAGGTCGGTTCTGTTTTTATTATTCTCATCAAAAATGCGAACTCCATTCTCTTCAATGGATGTGATATAAAGCAATCCATCCTTTCCGAAGATCATGCCATCGGCAGGCGGTATGTCATTAAACGTTTCTATGTTCTTACTTAATGTGGAGTCGGCCACACCCGGATCATTCAATAATGACGTAGGCAGCCTGTGCATTGTGGTTGCATTGATCGCCCGCCAGTACAAAAATGTTCTTGCTGGGTTCAACCCGATCCCGTCGGAATGAAAGTTCACCAGCTCGCCCTGATCATTACGGACCTCTTTTCCTTCTACTACAAGTACATGATTCTCCGACTTGGTCGACGGATCTGATGATAAGAGTCTCCTCACGTTTCCTGTGTTGATATCTACAACAACGATCGCGCCCTCATTCGAATCAGTTATGTATGCAATATTCTTCTCTTCATCGATCCTAATATCATTCAAGTAGCTGTTGGGTTTGATCTGTGGGTCATTGAACACAATTACCTGCACGACTGAATTCGTTGTGAGATCGATCTTCACAAGCTTCGCTCCTCCCGGCACAACGCCAATAAATTCACCCGCACGTTGGGGATTGGCTGGATCCAGAACCCAAAGCATATCGTTCGAAACCGACAAAGACTTCATATTAAAAGCTGTCGAGACCGGACGCGCGGAAGTTGCCCTGGGAAAGCTCGCTGCTGAAAGAGCTTCGGTGCCGCAGGTGAGGGAGTTTGCACAAATGATGATCGACGATCACACAAAAGCCGGTGAAGAACTGAAGGAGCTCGCGGACAAGAAAGGCGTAACAACCACCGCCGAATGCAAGCCGTGTGAGCAAAAGCTTAGCGCGCTTGAAAAGATCCGGGGCAAAAACTTCGACCTCATGTATATGGAAATGATGGTTGCAGACCATAAAGAGGTCGTGAGCAAGTTCTCCAATGAATCTTCCCAGGGAAAGGATCCGGAGGTAAAGATTTGGGCTGAAAAACAGCTTCCTGTTCTGGAACATCATCTTTCCCTCGCGGAAGAGATCAAGCCCTGAAGACTACTTCTTCTGATATAACTTTTGGTGGATCTCCTTCAGCTTCGTTTCGGGCATCTTGATCACAGCCCTGTCGTACGTAAGAAGGCCGTTGGTCTCTATTTCAACATCCGTTGTTTGTGTGTACACGGCTGCCGACAAACCCTCATCAATCAACTTTGGAAGCTGATCGATAAATGAATTGTACTTATCGAAGAGCTCTTCTTTTGTTTTGAAACTTTGATATCCCCAATTGTCTTTGCTCTGCCACGTGTGTCCTTCGAGCGGCAAACCGAGGCCACCATATTCGCCGAGCACGATGATCTGCTTCGCTCCGTAAAGAGAAGGGTCGGGCATGCATGGTGCGGGATAGTTATGAAGGTCCATGATGTGACCTGTGGTGGAGAAGTTTCCGCCACTTGCAGGATTCACAATTCGCGAACGATCATAAGCCATGGTCCATTCTACGATCTCTTTTGTTTTGAATTGTCCCCATGCCTCGTTGAACGGAACCCAAACAACGATCGAAGGACTGTTGAATGTTGCGTCCATGATCGCCTTCCATTCTTTTTTATAGATCGCTTCCGATTCTGGGGTGCGTTGTTTTTCTGTACCGATACCGACGATGCCGGGACGCGGCTCCCATTTATTGCCCATGTCGCCGCTGGGCATATCCTGCCAAACGAGCATACCAAGCTGATCGCAATGATAATACCATCTCGCGGGCTCCACCTTCACGTGCTTGCGGATCATATTGAAACCCATGTCCTTCGTTATCTGGACATCATACTTCAATGCCGCATCGGTGGGAGCTGTATACAAACCGTCGGGCCACCAGCCCTGGTCGAGTGGGCCATATTGGAACACGAACTCATTATTTAACAAGAGTCGTTGAACACCGTTCTTGTCGGGTGCCATCGAGATCTTTCGCATTGCGAAATAGCTTTTCACTTCATCGATCACCTTACCCTTTCTTACGAGGGCGATCTTCAGATCGTAAAGATGAGGTGACGATGGGCTCCACAACTTCGGCGATGGGACGTCGAGGTCGATAGAAGTTGTGTCGGGTTTGGTGACTTCGCTGATCTTGTTCGGTCCATCGAATGCGGTGAGTCTTATCTGGTCGCCGGACTGAAATCCACGAACGGAAGTCTTTACATTCAGTTTCTTACTGTCGATGTCGGGCACTTGTTTGAACGAAGCGATGTGAGCGCTGTTCACGAACTCGAGCCACGTTGTTTGCCAGATGCCGGTAACGGGCGTGTACCAGATACTTCTTGGGTTAACGACCTGTTTGCCACGGGGCTGAGGTCCCTCGTCGGATGGATCCCAAACGATGACGACAATTTCCTGGTCGCCGGACTTCTTTAATGCCGATGTGATGTCTAAATAGAATGGATCGTAGCCGCCCGAATGCGAACCGACCGGCTTATTGTTCACGGTAACGTCGCATTTCCAATCAACAGCTCCGAAATGAAGCAACACACTTTTTCCTTTCGCGTTTGCGGGAAGCTTGAACGTTTTATGATAAATGAGTCGCTGCGATTTACCTACCGTTTTCTTTACGCCGGAGAGTGTCGACTCAACGGGATAGGGTACAACGATCTTCCCTTGCCATGAAGTTCGCTCATTCTTTATGTCGACTGATTCTATTGCATAATCCCACAGCCCATTAAGATTGAGCCACGAATCGCGAACCATCTGTGGTCGTGGATACTCCGGTAGCGGAGCATCTTTGTTAACATCTTTAGCCCAGCGTGTTTCGAGCTGCTGACTGAAAGCAGTATTTATCACCAGGATGGCAATAACAATTAGTGAAAGTTTCTTCATAACTACTTATTATCTGTTACACCCAATCGTGTTTCCAATTCTTCCAATGGGATTCCTTTGGTTTCGATGAAGAATAACCAAACTACGAAGAACTGAACGATCATCATAACGCATCCCACGATAAACGGAATGGCGATACCAACTTCGGAGCTTGCTATAATGGAGGGGTAAATGAAGGCTGCGATAGCACAGAGTCCCCAATGAGTAAAGCTGCCGAGCGCCTGTCCCTGGCTCCGGACTTTATTCGGGAACACTTCACTGATATAGACCCATATGACGGCGCCTTGTGAAAAAGAAAAGAACAAGATGAATGCCGCGATGCTGAGAGGGAACAGTTCAATGAGCTCACGCGTCCACGCGATGTAAGCACAAAGCGCCAACGGAATTGCAGAACCCCATGATCCTATGAGCAATAATTTTTTTCGGCCGATCTTATCGATCACCAGCAATGCGACAATAACGGCAAGAACGTTGGCTGCACCAATGATAACTGGCTGGAATCTGCCGCCGAACGTAGCGCCGATCTCGTCCAATGTATCGTTCAGGTAATAGAGATAACCATTCACAAAACTCAGTTGATTGAACGCCGCTACACCGACACCCAAAAAGATCGGGTAAAAATATTTTTTCTGAAAAAGGGTTTCTGAGTCGCCTTGCGATCTCTTCAATGAATCGCCGATCTCTTTAACAGCCAGATCGATGTTCATCTCTCCCATCTGCGAAAGCACCCCTCTCGCCTCCTCTTCCCGACCCTTCGACATCAGCCAGCGTGGACTTCTCGGTATCGTGAACAACATCACAAAAAATAAAAGCGATGGAACGCCAACGGTCGCGAACATGATCCTCCACTGTGTGTGAAGTATGTCGACGTCCATCAAGCCAATCAATGAATTCGAAAAGTAGGCGACAAGGATTCCAAGACAAACATTGAATTGAAACAAGATCACGAGACGACCGCGGATCTTCGCAGGAGCTATCTCGGCCAAATACATGGGGCTGATAACCGACGACCCGCCGATGCCAATCCCGCCGATGAACCTGAATATAGTTAGCGACCAAAAGTCCCATGCCAATGCACATCCTATTGCCGAAATGATGAACATCGCTGCGAGAACTTTCAAGTAATCCCTCCGTCCAAGAACATCAGCCGGTTTCGAACTCGCCGCTGCGCCGATTATTGTCCCTATCAACGCCGACGACACAACGAAACCCATCGACCATTCCGACAGGTCGAATAAAGTCTTTACCGAATTAGTTGTGCCTGAAATAACTGCAGTATCGAAACCGAAGAGCAATCCGCCCAACGACGAAACAATCGCTGCCCTGATCAGTGGACCAGTGACCTTGTAACCCCCTTCGTTCATATTCTACTTTACTTTTATGGGCTCGTTCTTTTCGGAAGCTATGGTCTGTGCGAGAGTCAGCGCGGCCATGTCGCCAATATTCTCCGACAACATCGCCGGAACAATTCTGCATGCGCGCCTCGATTCGGCAATAGCCTCGTCACTGATCACCTGTTGCATAATAGGCTCCAGGAAATCCCGCGTCCTTCCGTAAATACTTCCAAGAATAATGATTTCCGGGTTAAGAATATCAATCAATATAGAAAGGCCCATACCGAGATAATGTCCGCAGGTTCGGTAGATCTCGATCGCCAACTCATCTCCATTATATGCTGCTTCCGCAACAATTTTTGCCGAGAGCTTCGGAAGATCTTCGAGACTACTGCAGAACGATACTTTTTCTCCCATCTGCAGTTTTTGCCGGACCTTCGTCTGCGCAAGTTGTGCAATGCCACCACCGCTGCAGAATCCTTCGAACGAACCTTCCTTGCCAAATCCAACGGGTCCGAGCGGGGCGAGGCGCATGTGACCTACTTCACCGGCAAGATCTGATGTTCCCGAATAAAGTTTGCCATCAAGAATCAGCCCCGCACCCATACCCGTACCAAAAGTGAGAAAGATGACATTGTTGTAGCCTTTGCCTGCGCCGAATTTCCATTCAGCCATTGCGCAAGCATTGGCATCGTTTTGCAACAATGCCTTTTTACCAAACCTGTTCTCCGTTAATTCAACGATCGGGATATTGTCCCAACCTGGAAGATTGGGCGGAGATTGTATGAGGCCTTTCCGGCTGCTCAACGGACCTCCGCAGCTGATCCCGATCCCTTCGATGCTGCTGTGAGTAAGATTGTGTGATTGCAATAGTGTGTCGGCGATACCGAACAGCATGTCTATCATCTCATAGACCGGCTTGTTGGTGGGTACCACTTTCTTTTCTATGATCTCTATGTCGCCATTTGTTTTTGTCTTCCCAATGATTACCGCGCATTTCGTTCCACCTATATCAAAACCAAGGAGCATATCACTTTTTAGTTAATGGAGAGATCTTGATGTTCTTAAATTTCATGTTTCCATGTTTCACAAAAAACCAGAGACTACTGCCTTGTTGTTCGATCAACCGGTTAACGATACATCTCTTGTTATCGATGTCTACATCGATGATCTGATCTTTAATGATCACATCGATCTTGATGGTCTTGTTATCGAGGCCTTCAACTGAATAGATCTTTGTGTCGGCCAGTTGAACGATCTGGTTGTTGGCCGATAGCGACAACGTATATCCTTTCGAACCGTCGTCGCTACCGCGCAACAACATTCCGAACTCCTCATTAGGTCCGTCCGCCTCTACTTCGAACGTGATCCTGAGTGCGGAAGGCAGATTATCGACACGTGCAGTGCCGACGCCACTTGGCGCTTTGATCATAAACCCATTTTCAGAAACATTACTTAGATCGGATCCACCCTTGAATTGAACCTTCAAGGGAGCATCTGTTGCCGGTATCATTTCGGGAGGGAACTTCGAAGTCAAAGTCCCATCCGGCAACTGGTTGAGCTCGCGAAACACCATGTTCCCGCCGAAAGCTTCATTGCCATTGTCCTTATTCTCTCTCCGCGAGGGCACCCATCCCGCAGCGATCCGCCTATCGCCAAGCGTCGCAGTCTTCACAACGTTCGACCAGTCTTCGATCAACGCCTGGGTGGCAGGTTCTTCCCACGGACCGTACGGACCTTTCGATTTCAAATAGTAAGTGAGACTATGATCGCTGTAGATCACATAGTACCAGTCATTCCATTTAAAATAATCAGGACATTCGGGAGTCGATGGTTGTCCTGAAACCAATGGCTCTTTCACTTCCCAGTTCTTGAGGTCCTTCGAAGTCATGTGAACGAGCGATCCGTCCCACTTCTTCACCTCCGGCGTCTCGGTCCTGCTCGATACTAACAGATGGAACACACCGTCTTTATCTACGAACACTTTAGGATCCCGAAAGTCGCGCTGACTGTAGCCGGGGGCAGATGTATAGAACGGATTCGGCTTTTGCTTTGTGAAATGAATCCCATCGTCGCTCGTCGCGTAGCTGAGTTGCTCATTCACCTTTCCATCTTTGGTAAGGCGGGTAGCATAAAACGCATAGAACTTATTGTTGTGAAAAACTACCGACCCGGTACAGATCGATTTCTCCCACGCTTCATCTATCCCCAATACAACCGGGTAATGCTTCCATGTCTTCAGGTCCTTCGATGTACTCAACGCCCATTGGTGACCGCCATATCCGTCGAGGGCCGCATGATGTGCGGAGTCCAGCAGCCAATAGAGATAATATGTATCTCCTTTGCTGAATGGAATGCAGTCGCCGACGAACAGGTTGCCACCTTTAGGTGCAAAGTATTGCAAGTCGGTCACCGGTTGAATTGCCGGATCGTAGTTAACCTTGAATTGACCGGACGCGCATGCGGACACGGCCATTAGAAATGGAATAAGTAGTTTGTTCATTTTACCAGCCTGAGTTCTGTTTGTATGTTCCTTGCGAGAAATTTATCTGTGTTTGAGGTATCGGGAAATATTCGTCGCGGTTCTTTTTGAAAGACGCGTCTTTCAGGAACCCGAACGTAACTTTTTCTTTTGCGAAATAAGCATTCAATGTTTCAGCGGCAATTCCCCAGCGAACGAGGTCGAAGAAACGAACTCCTTCTGTCGAGAATTCGAGGCGTCGCTCCCACTGAAGGGCTTTCCGCGCGAAGTCCTGCGTCCAATCGCAATTTACCCCGTCAATATATTCACTGATCTTGTAATTCGCAGTAGGACTGTCGTCGTCTTTTACGAGCCTGCTGGTGCTGTTGGCGGCCCGTACTCTTATCTGATTGATAAGCGGCAACGCGAGGTCCTGCTGGCCGAGCTCGATATAAGCTTCGGCTAACCAAAGCAACACATCGTCGTAACGAAGGATGTCGGCATTACGCGACGTGCCCATGAACGGCCCGAGCTTCACGAAGCAGGGACTATTATAGTGCTCGATCGATTTCATGCTGGTGAGATATCCATAAACTTCGGGAACACGTCTCCAGCTTTTTGTTGTAACGAACTCGGGATCGTATTTGAATGGATGGGTCGGTATGCCGATCGTGTGATCCATTCGCGGATCGACTGTTTGCGCCATGAAGTCGATATCGCCGAGATCTGCAGTGGCCCACGTATCGATCTCGTACAGGAACTCATCATTATACGTATCCATCATAGGCAGCCCGGTAACGACATCTGTCTTGAACGCATTCAGCATAGTATAGCTTGGATTAAGGAAGTCGCAGCAACCATATTGTGTCGCCATGTTATAGATAACACCCGTTGCGAGCTGGATCTTTCCGTTCACCGTACCGTCGTCCTGCGAATACTGAACTGCAAAGATCGATTCCGGACCATTTTCATAACCGCAAAGGAAGAGATCACCGAAGTCTGGCGATAGACTCTTGCCGCCTTGCTGAATAATATTGTTACACAAGGTTACTACCTCCTGCAAATGTTCGGCGTTGATGCCGGTTACGTTGTGCTGCTCGTCCTGTTCGTAAGCCTGGTAGAGTCGCGTCTTGGCAAGGTATGCCCATGCAGCTACTTTACTCGCGCGACCAACTTCTGTTTGTGTCAGTGGTAGATTTTCGGCACCGTATGCAAAGTCTTCAGCGATCTTATCCCAAAGCTCATCGCTGGTATAAGTATCGTTGGTGAGCTTGTTGCGCTCTTCTTTCGGAACCGATGTGTCGACCCAAACCGGGTGTTTGTAAAGCACTTTCAACCAGAAGTGCCAGTGGCCACGAAGGAATCTCATCTCCGCAGTACGCTCTTTTAACTTAGGCATCTCTGCTTCGGTAAGCATTTCAAGACGAGCCAGGGCATCGTTTGTCCTTCCGAGATTCTCATAGAGATACTTCCAGATGTCGTTGATCTGCCCGTTGTTCACGGTAAGGAGATTGAATGTCTCCATGATGTGCTGGTCGAAGTTATCACCTGTTCCACCACCACCCTTGTAAGCGTCATCGCTTCGAACGCTTCCCCAGACCCAGGGCACAGAAGCCATTTGCGAAAGGAAGAAGTCGTTCGCCAGCGCAGCATAAGCTGCCGTTACCATCTTGTCGACCTCCGCCGGTGTATTCAACTGTGCGGATGTCACCACACCTTTCGGCTTGAAGTCAAGAAAATCTCCGCATGAAAGAACCAAAAGGCCCATGATCATGATAGAGTATGTTGCTATTCTTTTCATACTTGTGAATTGAAAGTTGAATTAAAATGAGAGATCGATACCGAATGTGAAGTTCCTTGTCAGCGGATACACGAGGTTGGGATTTTCAGGATCGGGTGCATACATCTTGTTCACTCCTTTATTATCCTTGATGGCAAAAAGATTCTCCCCCATCACGTAGAGCTTCAGGCTGCCGAGACCGATGTTATCCAGCGTCTGCCTCGGGAACGAATACGCGAGCTGCAATGTCCTGAGCTTCGCATAGCTGCCGTTCACGAACAGGTAGTCAGAAGTTCTGTACTCGTCGTTGGCGTTAACAAGGCTCAATGCAGGCAATGTCGACGTGGGGTTCTGTGGTGTCCACGCATCGAAGACCCCGGTTCCGAAGTTCATACCGTTGTTCACGCGGGTGAAGTCGCCCTTGATACCATCGTATGTTTTCTTGCCGACAACGCCCTGGAAGAATACCGAAAGCGTGAAGTTCTGATAACCAACGTCGAAACCGAGACCCAACTCTGCTTTCGGCAAAGTTGTACCCAACCAGGTTTGGTCGAGTGCGTCGATCTTGCCATCGTTGTTGAGATCTTTGTACCGGATGCGCCCAACGCCCTTACCGGCTTGAGTTGCGTGAGCATCCACTTCTTCCTGGTTTTGGAACAGGCCATCGGTCACGTAACCGAAGATCGATCGTTGTGAATGACCGAGGATTGTTTGCTCGACGTTACCCGGATAGGAACGGATCACTTCTTCGGGAAGCTCAGTGATCTTATCCATGAAGTGCGTCACGTTTCCATACACACTATATGTAAGCGGACCTGCTATGTTCGAATACTGCAAGGAGATCTCGAAGCCCTGGTTCTTTGCGGTCGCTCCATTCACCCAGCGGCTTCCACCCTCACCGATAACACCGATGTACGGAGGGAGAATGAGAATGTCTTTCGTCTGGCGGCTGAAGTAATCGAAGCTACCGGTCAAATGATCCTTTAAGATCCCAAAGTCCAAACCAACGTTCACTTCGGTAGTTGTTTCCCACTTCAGATTCTCGTTCCCTTGTTGAAGAGGAACATATCCTGAAGGAAGATTACCTGAGTTATTCCCGTTGATATCATACGCGGTACCAATCGTACGCCATGCACCATACCAGTCGCGGAAGTCCATAGCGCCATAGTTCGGTGCATAGAGGCCGAAGCGCGCGAGGTTACCGATCTTCTGATTGCCGACTTTTCCGACACCGGCACGCAGTTTCAAATTGGAGATCGCACTTTGTGAAGACATGAAGCTTTCGTTACTGATCTTCCAACCCACGTTCGCAGCAGGGAATAAGCCAAACTGGTTGTTCTCACCGAAGCGCGACGATCCGTCGTAGCGCAGTGTTACCGAAGCCAGGTATTTCTCGGAGTAGTTGTAGTTAAGCTTACCGAAGTACGACAGCAACTGATAGCCGGTTCTGCTTCCGTTAGCGCTGGCTGTTCCTGTACCGGCATCCAATTGAAAGTAATCAACATCCTGTATCGCGAAATCTTCTTTTCGTGCTGTTACAGTTTTAAAGTCTTCGATCACAGTCTCCACACCGATCAGTGCACTGAGTGTATGATTGCCTGACTGGAAATCATAAGCAGCGGTATTGGTCCAGGTGCGATTAACACGCTCGCCATGGAAAATACTGAGGCGGTTCACACTCTGTGTGAGGAATCCTTCATTGTACTTTTCCTGGATCCAGAAATTATTCGAGTAGGTAAAGTCGAGACCATAGCTCGAACGAAGAGTAAGGTTTTTTACAGGACTGAACTCAGCGTAAATATTTCCAAATAGGATCAGGTTGTTGTCTTTATTATTCCGGTTTATGTACATCATGTGGAGTGGATTATTCCGGTCGCTCATACCGGAGCCGAGTGGACCTGCGAACGATCCGTCCGTGCGATACACTGGAAGGATCGGGTTTTGATATACAGCGAGGTAATCCATACCGGCGCCGCCAAGATCCGTGGGCTCGGGCGTTTCGCGCGTCCGGGCGATGTTCAGGTTCTGACCGATCTTGAAACGATTCTTGAAAAGCTTATGCGATGTATTTAAGCGAAGGTTCATCTTCGAAAAATCGGAGTACTGCTTGATCGCCTTATTGTGCAGGTATCCGAATTGCAACAATGCAGTTGATGTTTCGCTGCCACCCGAAAGTGTGAGGTTGTTGTTTGTTAAGAAGCCCGTGCGGTATACAACCTTTTGCCAATCGGTGCCGGGAACTTGCGCGGGGGTAAGACCTGCGGGATCGCCGCCAACCCACTCAACCGGTGTAACACTATTGAGAACAGCATTGGGACCCGTACCGGTATAATCGAAAGCGTAAAGGGCACTGTGTATGTTCGGGTTTGTTCCGTCGTTAATAGAAGCTTGCCACAATGCTTGTCCCCTTTGGATCGTGTTCGCTGCGTCGATCTTTCCAAAGCGGTTTTGGAATGAATTGCTTGAACTGAATTGAACCTTGAGCTTACCCTTGCCTTGTTTGGTTGTTACGATGATAACACCGTTCGATGCTCTCGCTCCATATATAGAAGCAGCAGATGCGTCCTTCAATACTTGTATCGATTCAATAGAATTTGGATCGATGTTCTGAAGCGGCGACACATTCTTCGTCGTTGAGCCGTTGGCTGCCCCGCGACCGGAGATCACGTCGTTAGCCGTAGCAGGCACGCCGTCTATTATATATAGAGGAGAGTTGTCGCCCAATGTGTTCAATCCACGAATAAGGATCTGGCCGGTTTGACCACTGGGCTGGCCGCTTTGCTCTATATATAGTCCGGGCACGCGGCCTTGCAGTGTTTGCATCACGTTGGCCCTTGGGATATCGCGTGTCTTTGCCATATCCACGACCGCGACGGCACCGGTGAAGTCGGAACGGCGCTCGCTGGTGTAGCCGGTCACAACCACTTCCGTAAGTGTTGTCAGGTCGGCGTTAAGCGTGAAGTCGAAGTTCGTTCGGTTTCCGATGGCGATCTCCTGTGTTGTGTAGCCGATAAATGAGATCACGAGGATGTCATCGGGCGACGGTGCGAGTATGGAGAATTGTCCATTCGCATCGGTGGTGACGCCGGTGGAGGTGCCTTTCACGAGTATGTTGGCACCAGGGAGGGGTTGGCCCTGTTCGTCTCTTACGGTACCGGCGATTTGCCGCTCTTGTGCGAACGCGATACTGAAGCAGCTCAACAGGCACATGACCAGGAAACCGCTGGCGAGGTCTCTCCGGATAAGTGATAGTTTTCTCTTCATAACGATGGTTTTTAAGGTTTTTTTGGGTCACTGAAGTGAGCTTGCCGCACTTCAATATTTACATTTATATTTACATATGTAAACATTACAATTACATATATGATACTAATGTAATCGAATGTATTTCAATTGCAATCGTTTTAGAAAGAATTTTCCAGCAAACGGGAATGTAAAGGCCTAGATCGTTGCCTCTTAACGTAAATTAAATGTAAAATAAATGTAATTAAATTTGAAAAGGCCGGATGTTTACGCTTACATTTGATCTATAATGTAAAGCCCTACTTTCCTAACCCAGGGGACTTCATGTCATCAAAAAAAATTGCCGACGCCGTAGCCCGGCTACGGAACGACATCATTAATGGTAAGATGCCCCTCGGCACTCTGCTCCCGACCGAGAAAGAACTCGGCACCCAGATGGGCTTCTCACGTCCAACGATCGCGAAGATCTATAACACTTTAAAAAAAGAAGGGCTCGTTAAGAAAACTCCAGGTCACGGCACTACTGTGATCTATGGCGGAGGTCAGCGGGCGAATTCCTTTGGTCTCTTATTACCCGGTGCAGGCGAGTCGGAGATCTTTGGTGAGATCCACGATCACTTCCTCACCATCGAAAAAGAGAAGCAGGTGAAGTTCTTGTGGGATGGTGCTATCGCAAACAATGCACAGATGCGACAGAACTCCATCTTCGGCATCACGGAACGTTACGCGGGCGAGAATGTGAAAGGAGTTTTCTTCGCACCACTCGAACGGACCGAGAAGGCAAGCCAGATCAACCAGCAAGTGTGTGAGTATCTTGATAAGAAGCACATCCCGATCATCCTCATCGATCGCGATGTCGTGACGGCGCCCGGTCGCAGTCGTTACCCGGTGATCGGTGTCGACAACTTCAACGCCGGTTATGTGATGACGAAACATCTGATCGACTCTGGTTGCGAGAAGATCTATTTCTTTCATCGAAAGGATTCGGCGAACAGCGTCGCTAAACGGATCACAGGTTGCATCAGCGCATGCTTCGATGCGGATGTGCCATTCGGCAAAAAACAGATCGTCGCTGGAGAACCTTCGGATGTTCAACTCATCAAGCAAATCAAGATCGTTCCTGGAAAGACCGGCATCTTGTGCGCGAACGATTCGACCGCAGCAGTTATCATGTCGACGCTGAAACAGATCGACGTGATCGTCTCCAAAGATGTGCTTGTTGCCGGCTACGACGATATGAAGTATGGAAAAGTGCTGCAGCCATCACTCACAACGTACCGGCAGCCATTGCTCGAGATCGTGAACTTCGCTTATGATATGATGGTGAACATCATCAACAAGTCGCTCGCAACCGACATCAGTTTAAATGGTGAGCTTGTGATGCGCGATTCTACTGTGTTCTCGTAGTGATAGATCTTACCGTTTGATATCTATCTCATACGTAAAGCTATCTCCCCGATAGTACCCGAGGTTGTATTCGACAGGCCTGTCGCCCGGATCGCAAACAATGCGCGTTCGCAGCAACACCGGGTCTCCTTTTTTTAAGATAAGCTTCTTCGCTACTTCAACACCCGCAGGAATTGCGCTGATCTTTTCTTTCGATATGCTTGGGATGGTATGATACTCTTGTTCGATGATCTCATACAGATGACGAGTGAAATCCTCATTGCCTGTAAGTCCAACACGTGGGTGGAAATACGAAATGAAATAAACGAACGGACCCTTTTCAACTCCACGCAAACGTTCAAGCTTTAAAACCTTCTTACGATCGTTGATGCCCAATATCGAAGCAACATCTTCATCGGGTATTACCCACGTAACTTTGATATCGTAGTTGATGAACTCAACTCCCTTGCTGTGCATTTCGTCGCTGAAGCTGAGCCAGTTGTCGAGGCGTGTGCTTACTGTTTTCTTTAATGCCCTTGTCCCAACACCCTTCTTCCTGGCGAGAAGATTTTCGTGCTCGAGCTTATTGGTGGCCTGACGGATCGTGTTCCTCGAAATGCCCAGACGTTTCGCAAGATCCACTTCTTTTGGCAGCAGCTTGCCATTTTGATATTGGGGACTTGCGATGAGCTTGCGAAGTAAAGTCTCGACCTGTACATGAAGAGGGATCGGACTCTCATGGTCTATTCTAAAATCTATAGAGTCGCTTTTTGATTTTGTGGTCATACAAGGGAACAGCAGTAAATTTAACCACTATGTATCAATGTTCATACTTAATAAAAATTCAAAATCGAGGCTCCCCGGGTTTGAATACCAAACCTTTTGTAGATAATGGCCAGTCGTCGGATCGGAAGGGCAACGCCGGAAGACCTGCGCTACTATAAAGATCGAGCGGACCGGGGTTGTTGTCCCACGCATAACGAACCGCAACCGGCTTCGGAACTTTCTCCGACCATACTTCCACCTTGCCGCCATTCAGAATTGCCTTCGCCCAATAGAACTTCTGATCGTCGCCGGCAATCTGAAAGCCTCTCACGAAACCGTATTTGTCTTTCGTGACTATATCACTCGATTGATATTCGACAACGACACGATCGCCATCTGTCTTTATTGATCTGTATGTAGGCCCCGACAAGTGTTTCAGGGTCGCCAACGCCAATCGTTTGCCGACGTCCTCCTTATTTTTTGGATGAATGTCGCCAGCCTCGCCGATATCGATAGCGCTAGCCATTTGTGTGTTCGGCAGAGACCTGAGGACGGAAGCCTGTGCTTCGCGAAGCTCTGCCCAATTGCTATTGCCTGGCTCCAGCGACTCTTCGTAGTAATTCGCCAGCTGAACAAATACAAAGGGAAAGTCACCAATACCCCACCATTTTCTCCAATCGGTGATCATTTCCGGGAACAGGCTCCTGTATTCTTCTGCGCGATCTGCATTTGCTTCGCCTTGATACCAGATCGCGCCTTTGATCGCCATCCGTGTAAGGGGCGCTATGTTTCCATTGAACAATACAGATGGCGACGAGAATGGAGTGGCGTTAGGAAAATCCGGCTTCGGAAATTTCTTCGCGTCGATGGACTCTCCTTTTCGATAGATCCATTGGCCACGAATGATCTCGTTTCCCCAGAATGGATGTGTCACAAACCCACCGATGCCACCGACATCAAATACACGAACGACAAGGACATTACCCTTTGGTTTCAGTACACCGATCGGTACATCGTAACCATGATGATTGTAGCTACCGAAGTTCTCGCCAACCTTCGTTCCATTCACCCATGCAATATCGTAGTCGTCTACTTGCAAAAGGCCGATGTGAAACGTCTTGCCGTTGTAGTTGGGCGGGAGATCGAACGTAGTTCGGAACCAAACTGCACCGTCATGATCTTTGAGCTCCGGCTCGTCAACCCACGTGTTTCCCGAAGCATTGATCGGCCTCCACTGCGAAACATCCGTCTCCGGCTTATACCATTCCTGTTCGATGCCGATGCCCTTGTAATAATATTTCCTGAACCAGCTCTCCCTGATCTTCTCAAAATCGGCATTCAGTTGAGCATAATTCTTATTTCGTTTTACGGCCGGCTCGATATCGGATCTGAACTGGGGAAACTTCAGCAGCGACTCGTTGCTCATCCATGTTTCTATGCTCGTTGCACCGAGACTAACATTCACCAGCCCGATCGGAACATCGAGTTGTTTATTCAAGGCCTTTCCAAAATGATACGCGACTGCAGAGAACCATTTGATGTTGTCTTTGCTCAATTTATTCCAGCCATTGCCACCCTTTAATTCCTCCTCAGGAAGATAATCAACATCGAGATCGACTGTGAACAATCTAACTTTCGCGTTGTGTAAAAAGGCCGTGTCGGTCTCATTGAAATTACTTTGTTCGATAGACCATTGCATGTTCGATTGTCCGCTGCAGATCCACACATCGCCAACAAGAACGTCTTTCAGTACAATGGAATTCTTTCCGTTCACTTTGAATTCATACGGGCCGCCTGCGGGCATCGCCGGTAGAATGATCTTCCACTTACCGGACTTGTCGGCAGTTACGTTACCAGCTCTATCAGAGATCGAAACATTAATTTTTTCTCCGGGCGACGCCCATCCATAAATGCGCAAGGGGATATCGCGCTGGAGAACCATGTTGTCGCGGAAGATCGTGGCCAGCTTTACTTCTGCTTTTGCGAAAACGTTGTAACACAAAGTCGCGCAAAGGAGCGCCAAGATCCGCAGAGCGCCTTTGTGTTCCTCTGCGCTTCTTCGCGTTACTCCGCGAAACAATTTCCTAGTGTTTACCATTGCTGAAATGTTCTGTTCGAATGAATGCTTTGAGCGTGCCGCATTGTTTTCCAACACTTTCGCCATGTGGCGTAATGGTATACTTCCCGACGGATGCGGGAACGATGAATGTCTCGGCGTAGTGGATCACGAAAGGTTCGAATGCATTGTCGGGACTTTCAACAACGGCTTCCTTTCCTTCTATAAGATTGATCACGTTAACGCCGCCGTTGGTGTTATGCGGAACGGTTTTGCTAAACCAATGTCTGCGTGTTTCAATGAATTGCAGTTCATGCAATCCTGTCCTCTCTTCGATCCAACCATCGCCTTCGGCAATTTTCTCGAATCGATTGATGAGGTTCTTGACGGTCCATGATTTTCTGCGGTTCCACTGGATAACGTTCTCACCATGATAGATGTTGATGGGTCGTGGTTTGCCGTCGAGACCTAGTCGCCCCCAATCCCAAAGCTTGAATGTAAAGATGTACGGAGTGGCGCTGATCTCCAGAACGACGCTGTCTTTCCCTGAGCAATGAACTGTTCCCGCCGGGATCAAGACGTGATCGTGTTTTTTCACTGGCCATTTCTCCACGTGCTTTTCCGCATCGAATGGATCGCCCCCAGACTGGGACCGCTTCAAATCAGCAATCATCTTTTCGGGAACGACGTCTTCTTTCAGACCGAGATAAACATGCGCACCGTCTGTGGCATCGAGCATGTAATAACTCTCGTCCTGCGTGTAGCTCATCCCGAACTTCTCTTTTATATATTGAGTAGTTGGATGAACCTGGAGACTTAAGTTGCCTCCGCTCATCGTATCGAGAAAGTCGAAGCGGATGGGGAACTCGGCACCGAAGTGACCGAAGACTTTCTGACCTAACAGGTCGACCGGTTTTCTCAAGACGACGTTGATCGAAGGGATCTCTACGGTTTCGTTACCGAACTTGAGCAACAAACTATTTTCTTCGGGAACACAGTCGAATCCCCATGCATAATTAACAGCAGAGCGATCGAGATCGGCAACTTCTTTGAGCCATTGCCCACCCCAGGGACCCGGATCGAAGAATGGAACGACGCGGAACGGACGATGTGATGTTATGTCCAATCCTTTTTGAATGAGCTCACGTGAAACCATCTTCGGTGTGCCGGCTTTATTCGTATCGATAAAATAATCGATACGATCGAACACAGACATCTTATGCCTGTCGAGCACACGCCAATCGACAAAGTATGCCTGTTTATATTGAGCTGTGAATGGTGCGGTCTTGTTGTGGACACCGAGGTTGTTCACTTCGCTGCGGCGCATTCGAAGCTGGATCTCCCAGCGCGCCATATCGAGATAGAACAACAGGTCGTATATTCCACAGGCATAGGCGGCTCCTTCGCCGTACACGAGTACGACACCGCTTGTTGCCTCGTTAATTTTATTGCGAAGCGATTGCAGCTTCGAAGCATCGAAGTACTTGTCGATGGTCAGTCGGGTCATGTAACCGAAGATCTGGTCGTCGGTTACGTCGGGATGGACGAGGTCGAGTATTTCCTTCTCGGATTTGAATGCGTCGGTGCTGTGAAGGAATGTGTCGAACTGGAGTTTCTTGCGAAGATTCGAAAGTACTTCGTCTTGTAGAACACCCTGGTAGCAGTCGATCGCTACGACAACTTTCGGTTTGTTCTTCTTAACATCGGAGATGCTGTTGTTGACCTGGTTGCAGATCGCATCCCATCCAACCAAACAGTCGCTGCTGTTGTCTGTTACCGCTACGGATGGATATTTATCAAAATTCGATTTCATAGAGCAGCGTACGCTTTATTAGATGTGACCAGGTGATACATTCCAAGAATTCCGGCGAAGTCGGGATGAGCTGCGGCAACGAGCTGTGGCGGATTGTCTTTTACCCACGAATGTTTTTTGATCATCTCGCGGATATTCGCGAGCACGAGATCTCCGCTCATCATAACGCCGCCACCGATAACAATGCGTTCCGGGTCGAAAGCATGAATGAGACTGATGATGCCTAACGACCACGCCTTGAGACAATGATCTCGCATTTCGATTGCGGACTTATCTCCTTTTGCAGCGGACTCGAAAAGTGTTTTGAAGTCCATCTGTTTCTCCTGCAGCAAGTTCCATGTAGAGCTTTCGGATTCAAGACAGCCTATGTTGCCACAATTGCATTCCTTTCCGTGAAGATTGATGGTCATGTGACCGCCGAGGTTTCCAGCAACGAAATTCCGTCCCGATAAAAGTTTGCCGTCGATCATAACTCCCGATCCAACACCGGTGCCGAGAGTGACGAGCACTAAGTCGCGACAACCTTTGCCGTTACCGTATTGCCATTCGCCAACGAGCGCGGCCTTCGCATCGTTTTCCAGCGCTATCGGAATATTCCAGCTTTGCTTCGCCCATTTTATAAAATCGAAGTCCTGTGCATCGGGATACTTCACGTACTTCGAGAGCACGCGACACCGTACGTGATCGACGATACCCGGAAATGCTACGCCGATGCCAACCGGAACGGCTTTATTTTCAGTCAATAACTGATCAACCTTTGTTGCGATCCCGGCTAAACGATCCGCGAGGTTTACATGCGACGACGCGGGGATTGTACTGTCGGCCAGCAGCTTTCCCTGCCGTACCAGCCCGATCTTGATCCGGGTCCCACCCATGTCCACTCCTATTCCAACTTCCATTTCTTATCTAATTACTTTTCCAGCTCTGTTCAATTTCTTCCAGTGTTCGTTGTTTCGTTTCTGGAACTCGCGTTATTACAAACCAAATGAGGAAGATCGAGTTGATCATGAAGATCCAAAACGTGAACGCACCACCGATCTCTTGTAACAATACGGGTGTGAATTGTGTGATCGCTAACACACCGACCCACAGGATAACCGTACAAAATGACATTGCAACACCGCGGATCTTTGTCGGGAAAATCTCTGCGAGTAATACCCATGGAATTGGTCCGAGCGACGATGCGAAGCAGGCAATGAATCCAAGAATAAAAATGATCAGCCATGGGCCTCCCGTAAGATCATATTGAAAGCAGATCCCTACAGAGAACAAGCAGATGATCATACCGACCAATCCCCAAATAAG
Source organism: uncultured Ohtaekwangia sp. (assembly GCA_964490505.1). Classification (GTDB taxonomy): domain Bacteria; phylum Bacteroidota; class Bacteroidia; order Cytophagales; family Cyclobacteriaceae; genus ELB16-189. Next base: position 282,891 of record CAZBCP010000016.1, read on the forward strand.
AAGTGTCTTTCTTCCGGCTTTATCGATCAACCACAATGCGACGAAGGTGAACAGTGTGTTGATCGCTCCGATCAACACCGTTTGAAACAAAGCTGACTCGGCTCCAAAGCCGACGCTCTTGAAGATCTCGGGGGCATAATAAATGATCGCGTTGATACCAGTGATCTGCGAGAACAATGCGAGTATGATGCCGATGATCAGCGCGGGACGAAGTCTGCTCGTGAACAGATCCGATAACGTACCGACCTCCTGGTTCAACGATGCTTTGATGTCCTGGAGAACATTCGAACCTTCCTGCGCTCCATTTACTTTCGTTAATGTATGCAATGCTTCGTCATCCTTCTTGCGTTTTACGAGCCAGCGAGGGCTCTCGGGTACCATGAACAACAACACCAAAAATAAAAATGCAGGTATCACGCCGGACCCGAGCATATAACGCCACCCGGTTTCGACGTTCCAGGTTTCGTCACCAAGTCCGGCGATCATGAGATTAACGAAGTAAATGAGATTGATCCCTATAACTATCGCAAGCTGGTAAAGACTCACCAGCGTGCCACGACTCTTCGAGGGTGCGATCTCAGAAATATATAACGGCGACAACATCGAAGCAGCACCGATGCCAAGTCCGCCGATGAATCGGGCAACGAGGAATTGAGTGAGGTTGGTCGGGACCATGGCGCCGATCGAAGAAATGATGAATAGTATCGCAGTTAGGATCAATACTTTTTTTCTTCCAAAAGCGTCGCTGAGATAACCTGCTCCCATCGCGCCGAATACACAACCCCAGATGGCGCTGCTCGCAGCCCAGCCGGTCATTGCGGGCGAGAGCTCGAACTTCTTTTGAAGATAGCCGATCACGCCGGCGATAACAGCTGTGTCGTAACCGAACAGCAGCCCACCGAGTGCTGCTACGACCGATACTTTAATGACAAAGGCTTTAGACATTTCTTATTTATCGAATACTAACCGAAAAAACCTTGGCCTGTAAAAGTTCGGAGTTTTTTCGATCTGTTGAAGGAAGCTGAAGCTATTCACATTATAGCTGATGAGCAATTCGCCAGGCTTTGAAAGTGCCGGGTGTGCTTTGGCATTGTACGTGATAAGGTCTTTGCCCGAAACATCTTTTACGGTGTTGTAGATGTACTCTCTCGGTCCGAAAGGACCATACGGAGAAGATCCGATGTGCAAACAGATCCTGGTATCGATACCACCCAACTGGTAAACCAATGCAAACTTTCCATTGCCCATCGGCGATACGCTGAATTCATTCGAAATACTGTCCATCAGGCTTGTTGCAGATTTCAGATCGCTGGTCCACCCATCAGTGGTCTTAAACTCCCACGACGAAAAATTCTCCAGCGAACCGGGCTTCACTCGCGTAATGATCAGCTCCTTCGTTTTACCGCGCACTCCATATATATAGAGATAACCATCGGGATCCGGGACGCCGGCAGCCTCGGTATTATCGAGAACAGCGCCGCCAAAGGATGTTGCCAACATATCCTCTTCTTGAGTTGGGAACGGAAGCTCCACCTGTGTGTAGCTATCGAAGGGGGGCTTCGAACCTTTGGGGAGCATCAGCATGGTACCACCCATTTCCTTGAATGGGAACATCGAGCCATCGTTCGTATTCCTCATACGAAATGCAAACACATAAACTTTGTTCGACACGTGGTCCATCAATCCATCGCCGATCCAGAAATAATCTCCGGGCTGTGCCTTGGGGCTCGATGGCACAAAGACGTTTTGCACTTTTTTATCTTCTCCTACTTTAACGAAAAAGTCGGCCTTTTCCGGCTTCGGTTCGTTACCGTGGAGCACCATCACCGAATTGTTCGCCATTTGCCAGCCTGGTTGAAGAACACTGTCTTTCACTTCACCGTACATGGTGTCGCTGAAGACGAAAAGCAGATCGCCTTTCGCATCGTAGTCTGAACCGTTTAAGGGGATGGCGAAAATGCCATCCCCGCCAAACCAGTCGCTGCTCCTCACGAACAGCGATGACCAATCGTCCGCGGGCTCTATCTTATAATTGCCGACGTTCGTCTCTACTACGTCTGTGGCCGAAGGTGAGCAAGAGAACAGCGAGAATCCAACAATCGCGGACATTATAAACTGCCAAAAGAGTTTCTTCATTGTTATCAATAGATTTTACTTCGTCTCCGCGTCGTATTCGTAGATGAAGGTCTCTTCCGTTCCAAAACCAAAAATTGACAAGTCGAAATCAATTTGCAGCTCAAGCTTGTCGACAGTTAGTGTCTTTACACTGTATACTTCGGTTGTAACTGCACCGGAGAATATGTTGTGATACACCAAAGTGAATGTTGTCTCATCTTCCGAGAGCTCCCAGCTGTCATATTCATTGAAGCCATCGAAAGCACAATCGCCTGCAGCCGTATTAGCGCCATAGTCAATTTCGACACTTCCATCTTCATTGAAATACCAGTAGTTGTCCTTTTCACATTCCTTGATGTCCTGAACGTCACCGAGATCCACCCATATCTTCGACTTGAACAACCACTTGCGTTTTGGGATATTATCGCGCGGAGAGAGTGTAACGATCAATTTAAGATCGCTGGAGATCTCAGAGCCATCACTGTTCTTCCCGCTGAATGTGAAACCAACCAGTTGATCGATATCAGCCTCAACAGGCGTATAAATGAATTCATACTCGGAAGCAGAAGGGCTTGCCGATAAGACACCGCCCGTTCCGAATGTTGCATCGTTCTCGAGATTCACTCTTTTCGTGATGGTCAGCGAGCTGATGCCCTCCGGAAGTGCGGCCTTAATTTTCACATCCTCACCGGTAAATGCATGCATGCTATACTGTCCCCGGCCAGGTGCTTTAATGTCGACGTTCGACGTCAGCTGCAGCGCCGGATCGTCCGCATCCGATTCGTAGTTGTCATCACATGATATTGCTACGACTACGAACAATAAGCAATAAATGTATCGACGATAGTTTTTCATGTTAGTAATCGTTTTGAGGAAGGTTGGGGTTCAGATCTCTTTGCTTTTGAGGCACAGGAAACAGGTAGAATCTTGAGGCGGGCGTTACACCGGCCTTAGCAGCTGGAACTAAAGTCTCCAGCTTGTTTGTACGCACCAGATCGAACCAGCGATGTCCTTCAGCTGCGAGTTCCACCTTGCGTTCCTGCAGAACTGCATCCAGGAACTCGTCCTTCGAAAGGCCGGAAAGATCATCCAGACCTGCACGATTGCGGACTGCATTGATCGCATCGTAGGCTTCGGCGGTCGGACCATTCTGCGCATTCAATGCTTCGGCATACATCAACAACACATCAGAATAACGGATCACGGGAAAATCCTGCTTGCATGTAGTATTTGTGAACTCATCCTCATCGTCGACATCCCAATACTTTCGGAAGTAAAATTTATCGAATGGGATATTGTAAGACTCACCACGCACCGTTTCATTGAATTCATCGAAGACTGAAACAGCCTTGCGTTCGTCACCGGGTTCGTAAGAATCGGCAAGAGCCTGGCTTGGTACCTGCCAGCCAAGTGTGTTAGTGGTAACATGGGCAGTCATCAGCATCGTCGGGATCAAGCGAACGTGAAATTGTCCACCTTCCCAAAAGATGATCGCACCGCCAGCGTCGCCAAAACCTACAGTGAAGATCGATTCTTTGCCTCCGCGATTCACCATCTTGAAGACATCGGCATAATTTTCCCAAAGCTCGTATTTGTTCGATTGGATCACCTCGAGACACAAGGCAGCACACTTATCATACTCACCCCTTGTCAGATAAACTTTTGCAAGTATCGACTTTGCTGCACCCCACGTTGCGCGGCCGCGACCATCTGTCTGATCCTGCGGGAGATTTTGGGCATCTGTCAGATCGAGGATGATCTGTGCATAAACCTCTTCTACTTCGGCAACGCCCGGATAAAGCGGGGCATTCTCAAACTGAAGGATCAACGGAATTTTTCCATACATGCGAACCAGATTGAAATACAATAGTCCGCGAAGGAACTTGGCTTCGTTGACCAGGCGATCCCTCAAAGTCTCATCCATGTCGATCGCTGGAATTTTTTCGATCGCAATGTTCGCAAGCCAAATTGCCTTATAGTGTTGCTTCCAAACGTCGGCTACAATACCGTTCTGCGGAGAATAAGTGAACGTCGATAACTGATCGGCGTCTACGTTACCGACCTGGTTGTTGAGCATCTCATCGGAGGCCAGGCCAATCGTGATCCAGAAATTACTGTGATAAACACCACCAAAGGTGTCGCCACTCTGTGCATTCAACTGGGCATAGATTGCATTGACTGCAGAGAAAGCATCTGCTTCTGTAGTATAGTAATTCGATGTAGCGACTCTATCATCGGGATGTTCTTCAAGGAAATCGTGGCACGAAGGCAACACGAATGCCATCAACGCGAAGAGCGTGAAGAGTTTTATTCTATGATTGATTAATGATTTCATAATTGAGCTCGTTTATATTATAAGCCAATGTTTAGTCCAACCACATAAGTCTTGGTGAGGGGGTAACGACCCTGATCAACACCAGGATAAGCTGTTAAAGTACCGAAAGAGCTTCCTTCCGGATCGTAACCAGTGTACTTCGTAAGCGTTACGAGGTTGGTACCACTTAGATACACGCGAACACTCTTGGTCCCGATTTTTTGGAGCAACGACACCGGCAGGTTGTAAGAGAGTGTTATGTTCTTCAATCGTGCGTATGATGCATCTTCAATTACAGTTGAAGAGAACGTTCCAACATCGATGGTGCGGTTTGCTAACGCCCTCGGGTAACGATTGCTTGGATTTTCAGGAGTCCAGCGGTTCAATCCAGCTTCCGCAGAAACGTTCTGTGTTCCCCTGAAATCTTCCATTGGAAGCGAGTTGAGGTTCGCCATCTTATTGCCATAAGATCCCTGGATGAAAATACTGAGGTTGAATGGACCGTAAGACACGTTGTTGTTCATACCCCACGTAAACTTCGGCAGCGCATTGCCAAGAATAGTTCTGTCTTTATCATCGATAACACCGTCAGGAGTTACATCAACATATTTTCTGTCGCCTGCACGGGCGCGTGTTGCCGCGTTGGCCGGTGTATTTTGTTGACCATTCAATACAGGACTGTTTGCTGCCTCATCATCGCTTTGGAAGATGCCGTCGAACTTAAGTCCGTAGAATGTTCCGATGGGCTGTCCCTCACGAAGCATCAGTCCCGAACCAAGCAACACATCGTTTGGTGTTGCCAGCTTCGTGATCTCATTTCGATAACTGGAGAAGTTGATCGACGTATTCCACTTTACAGGACCCTGCAGGTTAACCGTACGAACTTCGAGGTCAATACCATGATTCTTGATGTTCCCAATGTTGAGCGTCGTTAGCTCAAAACCAGATGTGACCGGTATCGGCGTCGACAACAACAGATCATAAGTGTACTTCTGGAACCAGTCAACCGTTAATTGAACCCGGCCGTCGAAAGCGCCAGCATCAATACCGACGTTAAACTGCCGCGTTGTTTCCCATTTCAGGTTGGGATTATTGTAACCCGTGGGCTGACTGCTTGTGTAATAGACAGGCGGATTAGCACCGTTATTGAATACACCCTGACCGTAGGGACCAACGAGGGCAAGGGACTGATATGAACTGATTGCCTGGTTACCGATTGTACCGAAAGACGAGCGGAGCTTAAGCTCTGAAAGCACCGTTATCGATTTCAAAAATTCCTCCTCGTGTAGTGCCCAGGCAGCTGCTGCGGAGGGAAAGAATGCATACTTGTTGTTGCTGCCGAATCTTGAAGATCCGTCAACACGGCCGGTTACTGTGAACAGGTACTTGCTGTTGATCGAATACTGGGCACGACCAAGATAGGATTGCATCTGCCAGTTCGATTCGCCATTGCTCGGAGGTTGTGGCTTCGAGGCGATGCTTAAGTTATGATAACCTAAACGTTCATCGTCTATACCAAATGCATATGCCACCAGACGTTCGTTTCGAAATGCCTGTGCCGTGTAACCGAGAACGGCCGTAAGATTGTGTCCATTGGCAAAGGTCTTATTGAGATTGATGGTGTTCTCATTCAACCATGTCATTGCTTCGATGGTTGCAATACCTGCTTCACCTTTCGAACCTTGAGCGGCCTTTAACCAGTTGGGTGCAAATGTTCTGTCTTTCGATTGATTCGCATCTATGCCAAAGGTGCTCCTGATATCGAGCCACTCGGTGATCTTCAACCTGCCCTCGATGTTACCCATTATGCGGCTGTTGGTGCTATAGGCCTTGTGTGCCATGGCCTCAGCAACCGGGTTGCCGATCACAGTTCCGCGATCATTTTCATAAGTATATCCTCCCTTTACACCGGAATCGTGCACCGGAAGGATCGGGTTCATACCAAGAGCTGCTCCGATAACTCCAGGCGTGATGATCTGGGTACCTGTGTTTACGGAGTTGCCGCTCGTATTGGCATACATCAAATTAGTCCCGATGCTAAAACGTTTTGTGATCTGGCTGTTTAGATTGGTCCTGAATGAATATCGTTTGAAGTTTGTGTTCACAACGATACCATCCTGGTCGAAGTAGCCACCCGATACGGCATACTGGGTCTTATCGTTACCGCCGGACATCGACAATTGATAGTTCTGCATCGGCGCCGTACGGAAGAGTTCTTTCTGCCAGTCAGTTCCCACACCCATGTTCGAGGGGTTCACATATTCAGGAAGTTGTCCTCCATTAATGCGTGCTTCGTTCACCATTTCAGCGAATTGCGAAGCATTCAGCATTTTGATCGTTTTGGTTGGCTCCTGGAACCCGATGTAAGAATCGAAGTTTATGTTGCCTGTTCCTTTCTTTCCATGCTTGGTTGTGATCAGGACAACACCATTCGCGCCGCGAGATCCATAGATCGCTGTAGCTGATGCGTCTTTTAATATTTCGATCGATTCGATATCGTTAGGGTTAATTGAAGCGAGGGGACCTACACGAGGAGCAGATCCGACGAGGCCCCCTGCAGTTACATCGGCGCTGCTCGAATTGATGAGCATGCCATCGATCACATACAATGGTTCATTGGCTGCCGTAATGGAGCTCACACCACGGATGCGGATAGACGCTTCGGCACCAGGCGCGCCCGATGTTTGCATCACTTGCACACCGGCAGCGCGCCCTTGCAGCGCCTGATCGAACGATGTTGTTGGAACAGCTTTGAGCTCGTCGGCCTTTACCGATGAAACCGATCCGGTGAGATCCGACTTCTTTACGGTTCCATATCCGATCACCACAACTTCATCGAGTTGTTCGAGTGAAGGCTCGAGCGATACATCGATACGTGTTCTGTCACCCACAGAGATCTCCTGTGAGATGTAGCCGATGTATGAGAACACCAGCACCGATGATGGATTGGAAATGTTGATCCGGAAATTTCCATCGGAGTCTGTCACCGTACCGTTGGAGGTACCCTTGATGACGATGCTTACCCCTGGCAGCGCTTCTCCGGAACTTGCTTTTACGGTTCCTTCGATAGCGCGCTCCTGCCAGAATGCAGATGCCGATGCCATTTCCACACTAATGAAGACTAGCAGTAAGGTCCCCATAACACGGTAGAATTTTAGATTCATATTAAGGTTTTAGTATGTATGAACATATGGACAAATCAAATTTGGAGAAAAAACTCAGAAACCGAAAACGATTTAGAACTTTTTTCAAACGGGTGCGGGGATGTTTCTCACGGAAAACACGGAACCCGGAATGCATTTTTCCGTGGCTTCCGTGTTTTCCGTGAGAAATAAAACTTTATTCAGTTGTTCCCCAGGCTTTGTTCGGTTGGGGGCCTAGCCAGATCTCCAAGTTTCCTCCCTTCGCGTAATCCTCATGCGTAAACCAAAAACGGGTCTGCTGCTTGCCGTTAAGCTCAGCCTTCTGGATATACATGTTAGAGTCGGAGTTGTAGTGCGTCGTGATCACAAACTGTTTGCCCTTATAATATTTAGGGTCGAGCTCTATCGTGATCTTGTCAAATACCGGGCTCGTGATATCGTAAGTGGGAACGATCGATGCATTGCCCTGCAGGCTGAACAAGCCGATCGACATCAGCGCACTGACGCCTCCCATTTGCCCCTGGTCTTCATCGTGACCACCATAACCTAGATCGGGTGTCGTTCCACCATACGCTTGTTCCTTCACTCTTCGAACCCAATACTGTGTAAGCCATGGCTTGCCCGCGTAGTTGAACACGTGTGCATTCGAACAACCCGGCTGGTTGGCGTAGCTCACATAACCATCATTGTAAGCAAAAACAAAATCGCTCGACTTCGCTTTTTCAAACGCATAGTTAAGCTTGCTGCACAAAGTGTCGTAACCGCCCATAAGATCTGCGAGCCCTTTAATGTCGTGCGACACGCCCCACGTTCCCTGCCAGGCGTTGGCCTCCACCCAGCCTTGTCCACTCAATAAGTTGTGATGTACGAACTTTCCTTTCTCATCTTTAGGCAATAGCAGTTTGGAAGACGGATCGAAACACTTCTTCCATCCTTCCGATCTCTTAAGGAAAAACTGTTGATCCTTTTTCTTGCCAAGCTTCTGAGCCATTTGTGCTATCGCCCAATCCTGGAATGCTGCTTCGATAGTTATGCCTGCATTATTTTTCCACCATCCATTCTTAGTGTAGAAGTTTATATCGTCGGCCGAGCCAAGCATACCACCAGGAAGATGATTGCGCTTTAGGATCTCAAATGCATGTTGAGGATCAGCTTTCGTAAGCATACCCTTCATATAAGTACTCACAACCAGGTTCGTAGTTGGACAGCTCGTCATGATGTAAGAATATCCCCCGCCGGCAGGTCCTCGTGGCAACAGGCCACCGTTGTCGGCATACTGGAGCATCGAAGCCGACATCTCATCCTGTACCGAAGGCCATGCAAGTCCCCAAAGGATATTGAGATTCCATTGCGACAGCCAGAACGCGTCGGAGTTGTACATGTGATGGCGAAGCGATCCGTCAGGATTCTTCGGAAGTGTTTTTACTTTGAATATTGCGTCGGTGAAAGTACCATCGCGCTTGCCTTCGGTGCGATCGGGATAATCGCCCGAAACATCATTGATCTTGTGACGTCCAAGCAATGCATGCCATAGGTCCGTATAGAACTTCACGCGCTGGTCGGCACGGCCGCCTTCTACTTTGATCTTGCCCAGCCATTCGTTCCAGATCTGCTTCGATTCGTTTCTCACAACATCGAAGTCCCATCCAGGCAGTTCGGCAGCGAGATTCTTCCTGGCATTCTCGATGCTTGTATAAGAGATGCCGATCTTCATCTGGATCACGTCGTTTGCTTTCACCCGATATACTGCAGATACTCCAACACTATCGCCGTTGATCTCGTTGATATCATTGGACCTCTTTTTACCAACCCAACCATTAAGATGATCGGCAGGCTTATCGAATTGCACTACGAAAAAGATCTTGACATCCTTCGGTCCGCCCCAATATCTTTTCACAGAGCTCACCGATCCTTCGAAAGAACTGTTGTCGATCTTCTTGACCTGTGCATTGGCCATGGTGCTCTCGCCCAAATAACCACCGAGGTTCGTGAGCAATTGAGTTTCCATATCGTCGGTAAATCGATAACGATAAAAACTCACACGGTCGGTCGACGTAAGCTCGACCCATGTTTTAGGATCTTGTAGGTACACCCTATGATAGCCGGGCTGCACAACTTCTTCATCGTGGGTGAACCTGGACTTCCATGAATGTTCCCATTTAGTTGGATCGACAGTCGATAATGCCGGCATGACTTCAATACCCGAAAGCATCCAGCAATGGATCTGGCCGAAGCCGAGAATGTGATCCTCATTATAATTATAGCCACCGCCGCCCTGGTTCTTATTGCGTGTATGCGGCGCAGCGCCGATCATTCCGAAGGGTCGGTTGCCCGTGATAAAGAAAAAGTAACGACCCCGGTTCGTCTCGATGTATGGATCGACCAGCGATACGTAGTCCGTGAACTGCTCGGGCGATGGAAACACTTCGACTTCAGAGAACCCGATGTCGCGACCAGTGGCGTCGGTGACAACGATCTTTACCCATTCAACGGTCTTTGTTTCGAAGGTGATCGCTTTACCCGTGCCGTCGTTTGGAATTTGATTTGCCCATACCATCGAACCATCACTAAAGAAAAGTTTACATGTGGCGATGTGTTCTTTGAGAACGGGCCGGTCGTATAGTACGATGCGATTTATTTTTTGAGGAGATCTCCACGTGAGCTGCAGCCATGGAAAACGGACATAGCCCCAATCGGTGGTGTCGCCTTCGCATGCCCACTCGCCAATGTTCTTTATGTGTATGATGCCGTCGGCTACGTTCGAAGCTTTGAACTTATCGTTGAGCCATGTTGAAGCCGTGATGGTAGCGTCGGGTGCAATGTTGCCGGGACCGGCAGTTGCAATTATTGGCGAGATGAGCAAGACGACGACGATCGACACGCGGAGGGAGGTATACATTGCTTTTGTTGAGGGCATAACAGCGACATTAAGACAATGTACATATGTATGAACATATTCACAAATGACTATTTGCCGCTTATAATCGAAACTATCTTCTCGCCTCTCACAGGAACTCCATCCTTCGTTACTCCTTCCACTACAATCCTGTACTTCGTTGCAGCATCGGCAGCATAGAAAGAAACAACCGAAGTCTCAGTTCCATCGGTCGTAACATCCGGTTTCCAGAAGATCGTTGCACGATAATCGAAGTAGTCGTTGTCGGTCGGCTTGCTATAATCCGGCGCCGTAAACGTGGTTGTCGGTGAATAGCCCGCGAGCTTCACAGATTGCAGTTTTGTCCTGTCGAAGTCTTTCGTTCCATCGGGATTAGTTCCTCCCTTCTTTGTATAAATGGCGATCACGCCGTTTGCGCCACGCGATCCGTACGAGGCAGAGCCACCGAATTTCAATACTTCGATGCGGTCGATAGAACGAATGGGTATATCATTGAGTGCGTCCACGTCGGCATTGGGCTGTGCCACTCCGTCGATAACGATCAGCGGCGACATATCGCCCATGCTGCTGATCGGCCCGAGTCTTATTACGCCGGTCGCAATTCCGGCTGCCATGCCCGGTACTTTTCGGGCCAGCGCCGTAGTTACATCCATAATATTATTCTGCCTTATCCAATCGCCCGTAACCTCATAGTCGCCTTTGGGGTAGATCACACCTGCATTCATAACCGGCTTCTCGATCTTCGTAGATTTGATCGTTACTTCATTCAGCACCGTTGTTGCGTTCAGATTAAAGCCACGATCGCGACGACTGTTCTCCGACGTATAAACATCGAGGTTCAACGGATCGAACTCCAGCTTTGGTGCCGGCAGATGTTTCGCGGAGTCCATTACGACGATGCCCTTCTTTTTATTAACACTCTGTGCATCGATGTAGAACTTTGCAGTGTCGATGAACGAAAGTGTTTGCCTGAACCGGCCAAGCGTATCGGTGATGATCCCGAATGATTGATTGTCTTTTTCCTGGAACACAGTTAGGATTCCCTGGTCACGCTTCTTCCGGATCCAGAATGTTCCGCTGAAGTCGATACCATATTGAATGTTGTACCTGATGTTGGCGAGCGAATCCTTGGAAGCGCCCGGGTCGTAAAGGAAATTCGTGAGGATCGTTTTTTCGTTCGCGGGCGGCACGGCTTGCTCTATATCCGTTACGGAGATCGATAGATCCGATGCGACAGGAAAATCCAGCGAGTCCTTTGCGTCTATTGATACGATGATCATCTCGCGGGCGCTATAAGACTCTTTGTTTGTTTTTATGATCACGTTCCTGGTCGTGTCATTAACATCCTTGTAATCTGAAACCATTCTCACCGCTTCCTTCTCCCCTAATAAACTTATGGTCTTTGTAAAGATCAATCGCGGGTCGAAGTTCAACATCCATTGTGTGTAGGCTTTTAGCTGGTACAACCCGGGTTTCAATGAGGTATCGATCGCTATATCGCCACTGAACACGCCCTTTTCAACGGGGTAAAGTTTAGTGAGCACGACGTTGCCGGTATTATCGACCAGGTCGATGTAAACTGCAGAGCTCAAGGAGTCTTTCAGGATCGGCACGAAGTAATTCATATAACCCTTAAGCCAGATCGTTTCCCGGTTGTAATAATAGTTCCGGTCCGTTTGAATGTACGGCTTCTCGAGAAGAACGTCGGTGAATACGGTGGGAACTACAGCGGGCATTGCAGGTTGCGTAGCTGAATACTTGTAATCAAGCGGAAGCCAATCCGCAACACGGAGATTGCTCATGTTCCCGAGAACAACAAGGCTGCCGGGGTTTTGCACAACACCATGACGGCTCACGGTTAGCTTCTCGCCCTTTACCTCCATCCACGACACGGCATGCCCCACATTCCGGTATACTGTTCTCGGTGATCGTTTCCTTAAATAGTGAACTTCCAGCCGGGAAGGGAACCTGAGGTCATACATTCCATTCTCGGTACGAGCTATTCTTCCATCGAACGAAGCCGGCATTATAGATGCACCTCCAATAACGTTTTGGAGGAAATATGCTTTTCTAACAATGTCAGCGTTCATCGTCACGTCGGAGTAGATCTCGAAGCCTTCTGACGTCACCTTGTCATTGATAACAGCCCGGAGAAAATGCTGGGGCGAACCTCGATAGATCAGCTCGCGACTCTTCATCCACGCCTCTCTTGTGAGCGAATCGCCCTGCTTTTCTTCAAATCTTACACCGCCGTTAATAATGTAGGTTGCGTTACTGAATGAACAGGTCTTTATTTCGAAGGAGAGGTCGTAGCCGAGATAGTTGTTCTCGATCTTAAGAGGTTCCTGTGCTTCGGCAATGAAGTTTCCCTGCACGGTCTTGAAGTTCAGTATCCATGGGTTGAGGATCTTGCATTGCTTGTAGTGATCGGAACCGAAGAAGAGTTTTTCGAAGCGTTCGAGCTGTCGTTGCCACTTATCGTCGCGCTTCGCATTTACCTGGACGGCGTCGAGCATACGAACGACGAGTTGAACTGTCATATGGATCGGCCGCTCGCTCCGGATGATCAACTTTCGTGTTACCGGCTTGTGGCCTATGCTGGAGAGCACCAGCTCATGCGTCCCAAATGGGATCTTCTTCACTTCGATCTCGCCTTTGTCGTTGGTGTAGCCGCCGATGGTTGTGCGGTTGATATAAACGTTGACGTACGGTAACGGCTGGTCGGTTTCGGCATCAAGCACTTTCACCCGGATACTACCGTACTGGTCGTCCTGCGCGAAGCCGGAGAAAACATTAAAAAGAAGTAAAAAAAAGACGATCCTGCGCGCGAAAACTATCATCATAGTATATAAGTTAATCTTATTTTCGCCTACGATGAAAGTCGCTTTATTCGTCCCTTGCTACGTCGACCAGTTCTATCCGCAGGTGGGGATCAGTACGCTCGAGCTGCTGGAATCCCTTGGTTGCGAGGTGGAGTTTCCGGAGCGGCAGACATGCTGCGGGCAGCCGATGGCCAACGCCGGGTTTGCTGCGGCTTCGAAAGCATGCGACTCGAACTTCGTGAGGAATTTTTCGGGTTACGATCACATCGTGTGTCCTTCCGGTAGCTGTGTTCTTCACATCAAAGAACATCTCCAACCTGCCTACCAGACAGGCAGGCCAGAATCAGATCCCGAAGTTGCAGAGATCAGGAAGCGGATCTATGAGCTTACAGAATTTTTAGTAGATGTGCTTAAAGTGAAAGACCTCAAAGCTTCCTTTCCATACAAAGTAGGATTGCACGTGAGCTGTCATGGCCAGCGTGGACTTCATCTCTCTTCGATGAGTGAAACGATGACCCCACCATTTTCTAAACCTGTCGAACTGTTGAACATGGTGAAGGGAGTGCAACTCGCGACCCTGACAAGAAAAGATGAATGTTGCGGCTTCGGAGGAACATTCTGTGTTACCGAAGAAGCGGTGTCGGTTGCCATGGGCAAGGACAGGATCGCCGATCATCTCGACAAAGGTGTTGATGTGATCACCGGTGGCGACATGAGCTGCCTGATGCATCTCGAGGGAATTCTGCGCAGGCAGAACAGCAAAGTGAAAGTGTTGCACATCGCGGAGATATTAAACAGCAAGGCGTGATGGATCACTCACAGGCAGCGGCGCGATTTACGAAAGATGAGGCACGCACCAGGTGGCACGATGAAACCCTGTGGTTCGTCAGGCAGAAGCGCGACAGGGCTGCAAGCACGGTACCCGATTGGGAGATCTTGCGCAGCACTGCATCACAGATCAAATCTCATACGCTTTCAAACCTCAGTGAATATTTAATTGAGTTCGAAAAGAACGCAACGAAGAACGGCATCAAAGTACATTGGGCTGCCGATGCTCACGAGCATAACGAGATCGTGTATTCGATAATGAAGACGAACAACATCCGTCGTGTCGTGAAAAGCAAGTCGATGCTCACGGAAGAATGTCACCTGAACCCGTTCCTGGAATCGAAAGGAATTGAAGTTGTCGATACCGACCTGGGCGAACGTATCGTGCAGTTCAGGAGCGAACCGCCCAGTCACATCGTGATGCCGGCGATACACCTGAAGCGCGAAGATGTAAGCGACACATTCCACGAACACCTGGGGACAACGAAAGGGAACAGCGATCCACAATATCTTACGGAGTCGGCACGACAACACTTGAGAGACAAATTCCTCGCTGCCGACCTGGCACTAACCGGGGTGAACTTCGCAGTGGCGGAGACTGGCGGCTTCGTTGTTTGTACGAACGAAGGCAATGCCGACATGGGTGCTCATCTCGCGAAGGTCCACGTTGCATGTATGGGCATCGAGAAGATCATCCCAAAGGCCGAACACCTCGGAGTATTTCTGCGTCTTCTTGCGCGAAGCGCCACTGGTCAGCCAATAACAACTTACTCGAGTCATTTTAATCGTCCGCAGAAAGATCAGCAGATGCACATTGTGATCGTCGACAACGGACGATCGGTACAGTTGGGGAGAAAAGACTTTCGGAACTCATTGAAGTGTATCCGGTGTGGGGCATGTTTCAATACTTGTCCCGTTTACCGAAGAAGCGGTGGACACAGCTATCATAATGCAGTTGGCGGGCCGATCGGTTCGGTTCTTGCTCCGAACCTCGACATGCGCAAAAATGCAGATCTCCCATTTGCATCGACGTTGTGTGGTTCCTGTTCTAATGTCTGTCCTGTTAAGATCGATTTGCACGATCAGCTTTGGAAGTGGCGGCAGGTTTTGGTGGCTGAAGGCTATGTGGCGGGTGGCAAGAAGGCGGGAATTAAAGTTATGAATGCGGTGCTGTCGCGGCCGTGGGTTTATGAGGTTATGGGAAAGACAGCGCGATTCTTTCTGCGTGTGTTCCCAGCGATGGCAAAAAGCAAGTCGTTGAACCCATGGTATAGACAAAGAGAGATGCCAGTTGCGCCGCCGCAGGATTTTAGGACGTGGTACAGGATCAATCGAACCAGGAAATGAGCTCTCGCGAAAAAATATTGAACGACGTAAAAACCAATCAGGGGGAGAACATCCCGTTGCCGTCGATCACCTGGCCGAATAACGATCTTAATGTTGAGCATTTCATGAGTACGTTAAGAGGGATCGGTGGCGAAGTGATGATCGCAGCCAATGAAGGATCGGTTAACGATGGGATCGTTGCGAAGTTCGGTGGAGATAAAAAGATCGTCAGAAAGGTTGAGGGTGGCGAATCGACAGAAGCGATGGAAAAGATCGACGTGGCTGTGATCGAAGGACAGATCGGTGTTGCAGAGAACGGTGCGATATGGATCGATGGCGACTCGATGGGCCATCGGGTGTTGCCATTTATTTGCCAGCATCTGGTGATCGTGCTTCCCGAGAGCCAGATCGTATCAACGATGCATCATGCCTATTCTCGTATCGATGTTGCGGAGCCCGGATTCGGTGTCTTCATTGCAGGTCCTTCGAAGACTGCAGATATCGAACAATCGCTGGTGATCGGCGCTCATGGTGCCCGAAGCCTGACCGTTTATATTCTGAGAGATTGATGATAAATATTTCCCATTCGAAGCAACAACTCCTCGACAACGTTGTTTCCGATCTGAAAAAAATCCAAAATATTGCCGCCATCGTACTCGGTGGCTCTCATGCATCGGGGCAAGCGCACGACGCATCGGATCTCGACATTGGATTATACTACTATAAAGACAATCCCTTTAGCCTAAAGGATGTCGCAGAGGTTGCAGAAAAATATTCGACTGCCGAGCCGCCAACTGTCACAGGATTTTATGAATGGGGGCCGTGGGTAAACGGAGGAGCCTGGATCACAAACTCGATAAGCGACGTAGACTTCGTATACAGAAATATTGAACAAGTACAGGGCACGATTCAAAAAGCGAAAGACGGCATTTGGGAGAATAACTTCGAACAACAACCTCCATATGGTTTCGTGTCGATGATCTATCTCGCCGAAACACAACACTGCGTCGCTTTACATGATCCTAGTTCAGTTATTGAAAAATTAAAGCGCGAAGTTTCAGGATATCCGTCGAAATTGAAGAAATCCATAGTTCAACAGTCGTTGTGGGCAGCAGAGTTTACCATTATGCACGCCGAAGGGTTTAGCAAAAAGCAGGACGTTTACAATACGGCTGGGTGCCTGACCAGAGCAATGAAAAATCTCATCAACGTTTTATTTGCATTGAATGAGTTATATCCCATGACTGATAAAAGGGCGCTCGAGATACTGGAGTCATCGCCCGTACATCCTTCGGACCTCAAAAACCGGGTAACCCTGATCTTATCTATTAACGCAAGCAGCCTTTCGCATAATGTGGACTTGTTAAAAGGACTATTTCAGGAAACATTAAGCCTGGCGCCCGGCTTCTATAAACCTTATTACAAACTATGATATAGGAACATACGGCAGCGAAACCGGGATTTGAGCAAAGCGAAGTTAATTCGTTAACTTCACTTTCCCCCACCCTCACAAATGCGCATTCTGGTTATTATTTGCCTTTCCCTTGCCTGGTCTCTCGGCACACAGCCCGATGCTAAAGACGCTGAAAAGATCTTTGCAGCCGGAGAAAAACTTTACGAAGACGGGAAATACAAACAGGCGGCCGATACACTTGCGGTCTCTGCATCGATGTTCGATCAACTGAACCGCCCGCTCGATCGCGTTAGGTCAATAAATCTGCAGGCCGAGTCTTTGGCAAACCTTGGGCAGTGCGACCAGGCGGGAGCGCTGTTGCAACAATCTCTGGCTACGATCAATAGCCAGCCGGGCGACAACCGCGTCTTGCTGGCCGACATCTATTATTACACAGCACGATACACCGGCGGTTGTGCGCGAAAGTTCGATGAGTCGATCAAGATCATGCAGAAGTCGATCGATATCAAGAATCAACTGTACGAAGACGATGATCCGTCGCTTGCGTTTGATTTTACATTCCTCGGGTACGTATACAATTCGAAAGGTAAGTACGATAGCGCCCTATTGTATTTGAATAAGGCGATGTCGATACGGGAGAAGCACCTTTCACAGGATGATGTTGAGACCTCGCATACGCTATTCAATCTTGCGGCGAGCTACGAAGGAAAGAGTGATCTTGGAAAGGCGTTGAGCACAAACCTGCGTGCGCTGGAGATCCGGTCGAAGAAATTGGGGACGTCGAATGCTACCATATCGAACAGCATTAACTCACTTGGTCGCGTTTACAGGAAGCTTGGAAATCCCGAGCGTGCACTTGAATATTACCGGCAGGCCCTGGAGATGAGGAAGAGCACCCTTGGAGCAACACACCCCAACGTTGCGGCGAGTTATTACGAGATCGGAAATCTTTATGGCACTATTTCAAATTACCATGCGGCACTGGAATATGTGCAACAAGGGAATCGCATTCTTGAAGCAAATACACAGGTAGCGAATGATGTTCTGCCAACGTACCAGGTGTATGAAGGAAAGATGTATGGATTGATCGGTGATCATGAGAATGCGAGAGCTTCGATAAAAAAAGGAATTGCCGTAGCAGAAAAAGCGTTGCCCGCAACACATCCGTACCGGGCTATTGCCTATAACATGGCCGCCGAATATTACGGAGATATTGCGGACATCAAGGATCAAACTGAGTTTGCGAAGAAGGCCATCGAGATCTACCGGGCCTCGTATGGAGTTGGCTCTGAGCGTGAGGGCGACGTTGTTTCGAAACTGGCTACGACGTATGCAAAACTCGGTGACGATGCGAATGCATTGAAATTATATAGCGACGCATTGCAGTACTTCAACGCGAAGCTGGGGCCACAAAATCCAAAAGTAGCGGCGCTATATCTCGGCGTTGGCGATGTCTTTACTTCAAAAGGATATTTCGACCAGGCAGTGAAAGCTTATGAAGCGGCGTTGCAGAGCATCGATACCGCCCAGAACAAACCATCGACACTGAGGATCGTTCGGAGCCGGGCGAAGATGTTCGACAAGCAAGACGCCACCGATCTCGCATTGGATGGCTATCGAACAGCATTGAAGATAGTCGACGATATCGCGCAAGGTTATAACAATGAGGCTGCGCGAGCCCAACTGGAAAAAGACCGGAGAGCGATGTATACATCGGCGATGAACGCCTTGTGGAAGCTTTACGAAAAAAAGAAAGATGCTTCGCTGCTTGCGGAAGCATTCTCGATGGCGGAAAAGAGTAAGTCTACGCTCCTGCTCGAGAACACAAAAGATCAGCACGCGAAAACATTTGCCGGCGTTCCCGATAGCCTTGTAAGCAAAGAACGCGATATGCGCATCGAATTGGCATTCTACAAGACAAGCCTTTATCAATCGACGAAAACCAAAGACACGGCAACAGCACGAGCGTTGGAGAAAACTATTTTCGACCTGGAAAGAGAACTTGAAGGTTTCAAGTCACAACTTGAAAAAGACTTTCCGGCATACTATAAGCTGAAGTACAGGAAAAATGCGGTGGCGCTCGCCGATATTCAACAACAACTGCAGCCCAACACCACGTTACTTGAATATTTCGTTAGCGATAGTGCAATCTACTGTTTCAATGTCTCTTCCAATTCTTCTGAATGGAAGAGACAGGCGATCGATCAATCCGTAAGAAATGCTATCGACGGTTATCAAAAAAGTCTTACAGACCTCAAATTCATCGTGAACGAACCCGCCCGCGCCGACTCTCTTTACTTGTCAACTTCGCGATCATTGTTCTCTATGTTGATGATACCGGAGCCAACGCAAAAAATGATCGTTATACCCGATGACTTTCTGGCTCAGCTCAACTTCGGTACGCTTTTGTACAGCGACCCAACAGGGAAAAACTACACAACGCTTCCCTATCTCAACAATAAGACTGTGGTGAGCTATGCTTACTCCGCTGCATTCCTCAACGACAAACGAACAACGAACAACGATGCATTCGCAGGCTTCGCCCCCTCCTACGAACAAAAAGACTACACCGGTCTCGACAGCATCGAACACCCGATGACAGCACTGGTGATGCGGAGTGGGGATCTTCCGTTGCCGGGAGCTACGCAAGAGGTGGATATCATCAGCAAACTAATGAGCGGCCGGTCGTGGATCGACGAAGAAGCTACCGAGACGAACTTTAAAAAATACGGATCCGATTACGGTGTTCTTCACCTCGCCATGCACAGTCTTCTGAACGAAGAAGAACCGCGCTATTCGGAACTGCTCTTTAATCACAACAGAGACAGTGAAAACGACGGATATCTTACTATTTCCGAGATCTATAATCTGAAACTCAATGCACAAATGGTCGTGTTAAGTTCGTGCAGCAGCGGCTTCGGAAAGATACAGCATGGCGAAGGAGCGATCAGTCTTTCGAGAGCATTCAGCTACGCAGGTTGTCCCAGTGTTGTGATGAGCCTCTGGAAAGTGCCCGACCAGGTAACGACCACCATCATGAAGAATTTTTATGAGAGCCTGACCGAAGGGCTTTCAAAAGATGAAGCATTGCGCGCAGCTCAAATGAAGTTTGTGGCCGAGAACACCGACCCGTTGTATCGTCATCCGTATTATTGGGCTGGATTTGTCGTGATTGGCGACACGCGGCCACTGGAGAGTTCTTCCAACATGATCTTCTACATCGCCGGAATTGTGGCGCTGGGTCTTGGTGCATTATTCTTCATACGAAGAAAGTAGCTCCCGGGCTTCGCTCGATTTGTATCCGTTGTTACTTACAATTGCATTCAATACGATTTTTCCCTCGGTGATCTTTCCGGATTTCAATAATGCGAGGGCAGTGAACCACCTTGCCTGTTCGTTGTACCGGGAGGTCTCTAATGAAGAAAATGAAGTTATTGCGTTTTGATACTCACCAACGTATAGGTAGCTGAGTCCTTTGTAGAACACGGCAGTCGCGTCGTCGTCATTCAATCTCGAGATCGCGTTTCGATAATCCCGGTTTTGATAAAACCTGAAACCATCATTGACGTCGGATCCCCGTTCAGCTGAATACGGATATGGTTCACTTAACTCTTTGTCTAGCATGCTTTCACCGGACAAGACAACAACGGAACCGATCACGGCGACAATCAACACTGCTGCAGCGATCGCGATCCAGCTCCCCGAGAACACGCGAACGTTGTTCTTCCTGTTGATAAGATCCAGTTGTTTTTGGTGGAGCGACTCAATATAATTTTCTATCTGGGTTTCGTCTCCGTCGAAGTCATGTTCCAACTGGAGAATTCCGGTCGCGATATTCCGCGCGACCTCGTCGGTACGGATCAGCTCATGTATTCGCTTTGCCGTTTCCTGGTCGGTGAGCCCGTGGAGGTAGTCCCTGATGATATCGTAGTCGTACTTACTTGTCATCGCCGCCGAATTTCTTTAACAGACTTTTCAATTTCATGCGCGCGGCGGACTTTCTGTTGGCCACGGTCTTTTCGTTCAGGTTCATCATGCTTGCCACCTCATCATTGTCATAGCCTTCGTGATATAGTTTCCAGATCCGATAATCGGTTTCGTCGAGATTGTCTTTTATCAACTGATCTGCATTTTCCGAATAGAACCGATCTTCAACTTCGGGTCGACTTTCGCTCCCTGCTTCGTAGTTGTTCTTCAATAGCTCTTTCCTTCGTTCCAGGGTCGACCAGTATGTGTTGCATTCGTTCTTTGCGACGGTAAACAACCAGCTTTCGAAGTTATCGATCGATCCCGGGCTGGGATGATTGAGCAACTTCATAAGGGTGTCGGACGCCGCATTTTCGGCCAACTCACGGTCTTTCAAACGGCCAATGCAATAGGCAGTGAGGCTTTTGTGGTATTTGGAATACAATACCCCAAAGGCTTCCCGATCGCCATTCACATACTTTTCCCACAGTGTTTGCATCAATAGGAGCGTTAACCCCGGAGGTTTTCCCTATGAAAATAATTTTTTTTTAGATGCCGGGAAAAAAAGGTGAGCTGTCAGTCATACCTGTATAACCCACCTCCCATGAAAAGATCTGTTCTATTTGGCTTTATTTTACTCGCCGCAACAAGTAGCTGGGCGCAGACCATACGGATCGCGAACAGCAATCCCGGTGCGACCGGTGGTGTGAATGTCTACACCGGCGCCACTGCCCTTCAGCAGGCGATCAATGCTTCCGTCTCCGGCGATATTATCCATGTGATCGCAACGACTGTCAGCAATGGCAACGTAACGATCCAGGACAAAAGCCTGACGATACTCGGCGTTGGATTGAATCCACAGAAAGGACTTGGCACGAGATCGCTGGTTGGAGACATCAGCATCAACGGTGCGGCTTCGTCTGGGACGAGGCTCTCGGGTCTTCATTTCTTAAGGTTCCTGTCCGGCTATTCGGGCACAAACACAACCGTATCTAATCTTCTGATAGAGAACTGCCAGTTCAATTGTGTTCAACAACAGAACGGTTCCAACAGCCTTGCAAACCTGATTGTGAGGAACTGTGTGATCAATTCGCACCAGGGATTTTCATCATCACCCCAGGCTATCGACACATATATAACATCAGGAGTAGTTATTGTTAACAATATTATTCGCGGCCAACCAAGTACGGCGGGCACGATACAAGGAACAGGCCTTACCATTCAGAACAATCTTTTTTATGGAAATGGTAATAACTACGTTTTCGCAGGCCTGGTGAACAGCATCGTTCAGAACAATATTTTCTCCCGGATCAGTGGTTCGGTTACGCCATTCGCCAACTGCACCGGAAATGCGTTCGCCAACAATATTGTGTTTGGATCAGTCGACAACACGTTCACGAACGGAATCAACAGCAACACCTCTACCGGTGGCATCACCGCCGATCCGTTGCTTACGAACGTGCCCAGCACATCGGGTGACTGGCAGTACACTTACAACATCACACTACTCTCAGGATCTCCGGCGAAGAACGCCGGTCTCGACGGAAAGGACATCGGTCCAAGCGGTGGCACGATCCCATTCGACACAGAGGGAACGCTACTTCCATTGATCGAGTCTATCAATATGCCTGCGGTTGTAACGAAGGGCATCGATCTTGAAGTGAACGTGAAGGCAAAAGGTAACTGAGCTCCTTCGCCGTGAAAAAATTTGTTTTAGGTTTGGTCTGGTTGGCGGGCGCATACACGAATGTGCTCGCCCAAACCAACATCGATGCGATGGAGTATTTTTTCGATTCCGATCCCGGGGTAGGGAATGGAATTTCTATTCCAATCACTACGTCGGCTAGTCAGAATCTAAATCTGAATATCAATACCTCTTCGTTGGCCATCGGATTTCATAGGCTCACATTCCGTGCGAAACATCAATCGGGAAGTTGGGGCATACAAGATTCGAGGACCATCTATGTTGCATCGGAGTCTGTGGCAACTACCGCCATCCTCGATGAGATGGAGTATTACTTCGACAGTGATCCGGGTCCCGGCAATGGTACTCCTATCAGCTTTACGGCTGCTGCATCGGTTAACATACTTCCGTCGTTACCAATGACCTCCTTGGCGACCGGGTTTCATGCGTTGCACATCCGGGGAAAAGACGACAACGGCAATTGGGGCATTCCCGAGATCAGGACATTCTATATAGTACAGAGCAATGTCGCCACCCAGGCTGATGTAGTTCAGCTGGAGTATTTTTTTGATAGCGAGCCGGGTTATGGGAGTGGGACACCGCTAAGCGTTACCAGCGGATCTCAGATCAATCTCGCAGCATTGATCAGCTCGGCTTCGCTATCAACTGGATTTCATACGATCTATATCCGCGCAAAAGACAACGACAACCAATGGGGCTTCGCTGAGCAGAGAACATTTTATCTCGATCCATTCACGCAGGTCTCTTCTATCGAATGGTACATCGATACCGATCCGGGTGAGGGCAGCGCCACCAACATCGCCGTCACACCCGGTGGCGATATCGATCTCGACTTCACGATACCGACCGCATCTCTAGCAGGCGGAAATCATACCTTGGGAGTTCGCGCAGCGAGAACAGACGGTTCTTGGGGAAACACTTCGACCACATCATTCGATGTTCAGGAAACGCAAACGATCACATTTACATCGCTTGCCGCTGCAACTTACGGAGATCCGCCATTCACATTAAGCGGTACGAGCTCTTCAGGCCTTGCAGTGTCGTACAGTAGCAGCAATCCGCTTGTCGCAACAATCTCGGAAAATACCGTTACGATCACCGGTGCGGGTACAACGGTGATCACAGCATCACAAGCCGGTGACCCCGGTTACGCAGCAGCACCAGATGTTACCCAATCGTTGTTGGTCAACAAAGCCGATCAATCCATAACATTCGGAGCATTAGCGCTGAAGGGAGCCTCGGATCCGGCATTTACATTAAACGCTACATCGTCGTCGTCGCTCAATATTTCTTATAGCAGCAGCAATCTTGCCGTGGCCACGATATCGGGAAACACCGTGACTATCGTCGCCCCCGGTACAACGGACATCACGGCATCGCAGACGGGCGATGGAAATTATAACCCTGCTTCAGATATCGTTCAAACATTGACTGTATTGCCGGAGAACAACGCTCCTTCGATAAGCGTCCAGGCGGGGGTTGTGTTCTTTATTAACGATCCCGTCAGTCTTAACACCAGCATCGCCATCACTGACCCGGAAGATGTTCTTGCATCAGCCACAGTTTCGATCACATCCGGCCTCCAGGCAACCGAAGACCAACTGTTGTTCGAAGTCCCGTCCGGCATCAACGGCACGTTCAACGCTTCGACAGGTGTATTAAGTTTCATTGGTGCCGCTTCGGTAGCTGATTACGAATCGGTATTGAGCAGCGTTCAGTACAACAACACATCGCCAACACCGAACACCAGCGATCGCTCTATATCGATCGAAGTCAACGACGGCACCAATGCCAGCAATGCTGTTGTGGTTACGGTTACGATCAATAAACCACCGGCTATTACCGCAGCGCCCCGCGACCTCTCGGCGGGTGGGAACTTCGTGTTTTTCCTGGATGATATCCTCTCCGATCCCGATGACAACCTGGACTTGTCGACACTCAGTATTGTTTCGAAGCAGGGTGCCCAGATCACTGTGAGCGGGAATGTTGTTACCGTTAACTATAGCCTGCTGCCCGACTACGAAGGAACGGACGAATTAACGATCTCGGTATGTGACCAGGGTGGTAAGTGCGAAACACAGATCGTTGCTGTTGAAGTTGCAGCGGATGTCGAGATTTTCAATGGCATCTCCGCAAACACCGACAACATCAATGACTTTCTTAAAGTCAAATTCCTGCCCCCCGGTTCGGGTGTAACGATCTTCAATCGATGGGGTGATCCCGTTTATGAAAATGCTGAATACGATACTAACGATCCGGCGAAACGCTTCGAAGGTTATAACACCGATGGCAAGCCGCTCGCTACGGGTACCTACTTCTACCTGGTCAATCTCCCCGATGGAAGAAAACGCTCGGGTTATCTACAGCTTAAACGATAAATAGCAATGCGCTACATCTATATACTTCTATTTATTGTATCGACTCACACGGCGCTTGCTCAGCAGGATCCGTTGTACGCCCAATATCTTACCAATCCATTGTTGTTCAACCCTGCTTATGCGGGATTCAACAATGCATTTAACGCATCGCTCAGTTTTCGCAATCAATGGGCAGGTTATTCCGGAAGTCCGTCTACAGTTAATTTCAATAGCCACCTCGCTTTGGTGGACAACAAAGTCGGCCTTGGTGGAATGATCATCCGTGATGTGCTTGGAACAACGAAGAATACCGAGGCTCATCTTCTTGCTTCTTACAAAATAAAGTTGAACGAGAAATACCAGGTGAGCTTCGGGATGCAGGCGGGCTTCACATCGTCGGTGAACAACTACTCGCAGCTTCATCTTGATAATCCCTCCGATCCGTCATTCGGAGAGAATATGAAGTTCACGTGGCCGAACATCGGCTTCGGTACAATTCTTACCGGCGAGAAATTCCTCATCGGTATCTCAGTACCGCGTATGTTGAAAGCTAAGAACGACGATGGGAGTTTTATTTATAACCAGCATCTCTACGTGTTTGCATCGTACGTTCATTATATCGGAACACGGTTACGTTTGAAACCTTCACTGTTGTTGCGTGGTGTGAACGGTGCGCCACTATCGGCCGACCTGAACTTCAACATCAACATCGACACAAAATATACAGCTGGCGTGTTTGTGAGGAACTTCAATACTTACGGTGCGCTGGTGCAGGCGTGGTTCAAAGATAAAGTAAGATTGGGTTATGCATTCGAGTTACCTGCGGGCAACTCGGTGGGCACGCAATTTACATCGCATGAAGTAACACTCGGTATCAAGACCGCAGTGCTGAAGAGCCACGAAAGATCTTACTCGGAGTTTTAGTCCTTCTTGAGATTGTGTATCTCTCTATCGAAGTAGAGTGAGATAAGGGTTGAGTTACCTGGGAAGGGCAAAATAAAAAGTAGCCCCCTCCCCGACTTTTCCTTCGGCCCAGATGCGACCGCCGTGTCTTGTAACGATGCGGCGGACAAGGGCTAATCCAATGCCGATGCCGGGAAACTCACGATCATTGTGGAGTCGCTGAAAGACGCCGAACAATCTATCGGCATACTGCATGTCGAATCCCGCACCATTGTCCTTCACGGAAAAAATATACTCTTTATCTTTTTCGACGTAGGTGATCTCTACCCGCGGAAGCGTTGCTTTTGAAGAATATTTCATTGCATTGCTGATCAGGTTAGACCATACCTGCATTAGCAAGCCCGGATCTGCTGTTACTGAAGGTAGCGTCTGCACGTCAACGATCGTTTCTTTGTAGCCTGTCTCGCGAAGTCCTGCAACGATGTCGTTCACCATGTCGTTGAGATTGACGGTGGTTTTCGAAAGTCCCTGGTGAAGCACCTTTGAGAAACGCAAAAGATCATCGATCAACTGGTTCATCTTATTCGCATTTCTCAGTATGGTCGTGATGTTCTTTCGCCCGTCTTCGTCGAGCTTGCTTCCATAGTCGTCTTCCAGTATCTGCGAGAACCCGAGTATCGATCTCAGTGGAGCGCGAAGGTCATGAGATACTGAATAGGAGAATGCTTCCAGCTCACGATTTGCTTCGTTCAATTGTTCGGTGCGAACGTCGACCATTGCTTCGAGTCGAGTCTTCTGCTTTGCTTCGAATGCTCTTACGATCACGGTAGTAACACCGACAACCCCGATCAGGCCGACGACGATCAGAAGATAAAACCACCCGGTTCGCCAAAAAGGCCGGGCTACCGTGAAACGAATACTCGTTACATCGCTCCAATTGTAAGGTCCGGTTTTCCTTGCCCGCACTTCTATATTTTGGGTGCCGGGGCTGGATGTGATAATGTCGATCGAAGGGCCGTGAAGTCGCGTCCACTGCTGATCTCCGGGGCGTCGAAATTCGAAAACACGTTCTTCTTCGGGAAATGTCACCGATGTTACGACCATCGAGAAAAGGATATTATAATCAAGTACAGAGCTGCCGAGATGTGAGACACGTTTTCTATCGGCGTTTGCATAAGCCAACTGCGGTCGGGATGTTTTCACTTTATCATCGATGCGATGACTGCTCGTATAAACTCCACGCGACGTTCCGATCCAGACTTTTTTATCGCTGCTGATGAGGATACTTCTCGCGTTGAGTGTGAGACCAGACAAATTCATCGAGCTTGCGAAGACGTTCCCGTCGTCGATCTGAACGTCGTAGTACAAAAGCTCTTTGGGAGTTGCGAGAAGAAAACCAGACTGTCCGTTTGCACAGATGGATCGTATCGGCAATCTCGAATATCCTTCGTCGACCTTCAACCGGGTGACGTCGATATGATCGTATTGCAATAACCCGATTGATGTTGCCAGCCAGATGATGTCGCCTCGTGCGTAGAGGCCATAGGTATTGAACTGTTCGCCGTCGTTCAGTTTTACAGGGATGCTGATATTACGAAACACGGTGTCGTCCTCGGATTTATGAAATAAATAATCGGGGCCATTTGAAACAGCATAGATCCCGTTGCCACCATCGGTTACACTATTGATGAACCCATCGGGGCCTAAAGGAATTTTGAAAGTATGAAGCTCAAGATCATCGTCGATCATCAGTATGTCGCTACGACCGGGTATAGTGAGCCAGATATTGTCGTCGCGGTCTTTGCTGAGTGAAGTGACGAACATCCTTTGATCGCTGAAGTCGAATGTCTTCACGATCTTGTTGTTATCAATAAGAAAAACCCTAAATGCATTGGCTGCCCAGATACCTTTTTTCGTGGAGACGATCGACTGGAAGTAGCTGTCTTTTATTCCTTTTATTATCGTTTTGTCTTCTCCTGTTTTTACGTTGAATGAACGCAGTTCTTCGCGTGATGCATAATAGTACAGAGCCGGGTCGTTATAATCTTCCGTTATGCATTCAATAAAGAGATTGGACTCACCCACAGGCCCCTGGAATGCAGCTGTCTGCATCATCACTATTCCTTCATTTGTGGAAAGCCAGATGTCGTTCTCACGACTGACGTAAAGGTGATTGATTTCGTTGATGTCATTTAGCACGAGCTTGTGCCTGGTAAGTGTGGGATCGGCAATAAAGTGCTGGGAGCCACGTGTCGCCACGAAATAGCTACCGTTTGGCAAAACAGCAACGTAAGAAACAGTGCTGATCGGCAATGCAAGTCGCGGCTGAGTAAACCGTCCATCGGCCGACAGTTGTGAAACATATACTCCGTTTAGCGCACCGATGATGAGCTGGCCATTGATCACTTGTGCAAACTCGATCTGGGGAGGAAACCTGAGGTCCGTCTTTACAAATTGATCGTCGCTTTTACTGTATCGAAAGACATTCCCTGGAACGGAGACTGTAAATAAGTCGCCATTGCCATCCTCAAAAAACGAAAACGACCGAAGGAACTGTGGCGTCCGATCAGCTAGTTCGAAGCTGTATCGTTTCATCTTGTTGCCATCGAGTCTCACGACCGACTGCGATTCACTAACCCACAGCGATCCTTGGAGATCTTCATAGAGGAGCTTCGGATAGGTAAGGCTTGAATCGTTGACACTGCGGGCCACGGGCACGAGCGATTTAAATTCGACCGTATCACCGACGTTCTTCAATTCGAAGAGGTCGAGGTCGGCGAATGCGAGGAATCGTCCTGTTCTGGTCCGATAGAAGCCCTTCGTATAATTGCTCTGAGTTACGTTGCGATAGCTTTCGAATCGCGCTGCGTTGTACTTGACGAATCCTTCGTCGGTCGCTATCCAAAGGTTTCCTAAAGAATCTTCTGCGACAGCCTTGACCAAGTCCGAGGGCAGTCCGTGTTCGATCTTATACTGTTTGCGTGTATAATCTTGCGCCGATAGTACGCTGGGCAAACTACAGAGGAGTAAGAAGAGGACTCGGGGCATAAACCGGGAAAAGTGGTAACTCAATTTACGAATTTGATACTACCGGGGTATCACGGGAAGGATGATCTTTGATGGTCGTGTGCCTTCGTGGTAAATGGTATTTGTGGCAGGGACTAAATTTTTCTCGGTAGCGATCTCGGTTCCCGTATTTGGATTCGGGTCGTAGTGCGGGGCTTTGCTGCTCGTAATATACACCCGGAGCCGATGGCCCCTCTTGAAGAGATTCGAAGTATAGACGCCACCGATCTTTATTTTATAGATCTCTCCTGGTCTCATGAGTTCTTGCTTCGATAACGAATTGCGATACCTCATTCGAAGGTAGCCGGCGTCGAGACCGTGGAGGTTGATCGATCTTCCGTCGGGAAAAACGTCGCATAACGTAAAGGTGAAATCGGTGTCTTTCGCGGACGAGCTGACGAATAGTTCCATCGCCACTTCACCGCTGACTTCGATGTCGTTTTCCAGCGGTTGTGATGTGTACGTGATCACGTCGCTTCTCGATTCATTTTGTCGCTGGTCGTATGGCGATGACCGTTCGTAGGATTGGTCCCAGAAGGGCTTCGAAGGATCGAAGATATATAGATCGGGTTTTTCTTTCTTCGGAAGATCAATAGACAACGATCCTTGCGTGTGCAAATAATATGAGGTGTATATGGTTCGCTTAAGCGGCCATTCGTTCTCACCACGCCATTTGTTCTCGCCCATGACAAAAATGCTGACTGGAGGAAGTGTTCTTTCTGTTGTATTGTCTTTCAGCAACCGATCGAACCATCGCAACAGTTCTTCGTCGTAGTCGATACCCGCATTTGTTCCAAACTCGATGTCACCAAATTTTGTCTTTCGTGTGTTGAGCGACGTATGATTCCATGGGCCCAATACAAGAATGGTCTCATTGCGCGCGATATCTGTGGCTGCCTGTGTTTTCATTTTATTGAAACCACGCGTTGCACCTTCGGGACCATAGGCAGCATCGTACCAACCGCTTTCAAGGAACGTTGGATTTCGGAACTTTTTGAAATCACCCTCCATGTTCAAAAAATCCCACCATGCACTTGAATCCGGATGCGCGAGCCACTGATAATATTCGGGAGCATACTTTTTAAGCAGTGGCAGCTCTGCAAGCGGACGATAATTATACCATTGCCGGCGATCGCTCTTCTCCCATTGTTCAGTGGCTTCTTCATCGTCCCACGGACCTGAGTTATCGTTGGCGCGTTTTCGTTTGTCGGCTATTATATACGGTGTGAACCAATCGATCCATGGGTGCGAGAATGCTCCGCCGTAAAACATGAAGTGATGACTGCCTATTGGAGTCATTTCGGGAGCGGCGGCTACGAGGTGTGGAGGGACCTGTGACATTGCCTGCCATTGGACGATGCCAGGATACGATCCGCCGTAGGTACCAACCTTGCCGTTGCAGTTAGGATGTTGAGCTACCCATTCGATAACGTCGAAGCCGTCGTTTTTTTCGTGGCGATATGCTTCGAAGTCGCCTCCGCTTCGGAGTCGTCCGCGCACATCGACGAGGAATACGAGGTAGCCTTGTTTGGCGGCTTTGAGTGGGAACTCAGCATAGCTGTCGTAGTCGTCGATGCCGTAGGGTGTACGATAGACGATAGCGGGAAACTTATTTTGTGATTCGGGTCGATAGAGGATAGCGCCGAGTTTTACTCCGTCGCGCATGGGGATGTTGATGTCTTCGCGGAGGAGGTTGAAGGGATGTTGTTGAGAGAATGCGGTTTGGCAAATGAGGAGTAAGAGAAGGGGGAGGTTTTTCATAGGCTAATAAAGCTATGAAAAACCGAAGTCATTTTTTCTTTAACTCTTTGTACCTATTGAGGTCATCCAATTCCGGTGGAAAGGTTGTAGTTTCGAGGATCTCGATTGCCCGCTTGTTGTACCATTCCATCATCCTGGTCGTATCGGCTCTTTGAGTGAACTCCTTAACAACGGTGATGTTGGAATTTTTGAACGGCTTTTGATAAGATTTATTAGCCTCTTCCATTTTTTTATAAAATTAGGATATTCCTGTTCCTAAACATATAGGCATCGTACGTCAACCCTTTTTTAAACGGCACCGCTCGACCGTTAATGATACCATAAACATTCAAGTGCTTTCGGAGGTCCTCAAGGTTGTTTGAAATCATCATGCGAAAAAATCTCACTCTTGATTCGGTCTTCGGAGAAATGACCACCCGGGCCGCCGGGTGATATCTAAAGAACTCCACCATTGTCGAACACACAGTCGCCAACACTTTTTTGGTATCTCTGTTGTGGGTGACTTTTGAATCGTCAGTTTGTTCGTTCTCGGTGTCTCCAAAACCAAGATTATAGAAATCCTCAAAAATATCCTGGTACTTAACAGTCTTTAATATAAAACCCTTTGGTCCTTCGCTAATAAATCGAAACTCCAGAAAATCCTCCGATGCTTCAGTCTTATATACCTCATACTTCATCGCCAGCAAAATAGTCGCGACGATGAAGGAGAATTTGATTTATACTAAAATGAAAAAATGATTGTCAGGAAAACCTGATCGTGAAATTTAAAATGAAGTGAATGAGAAAGAATTCCCATCCACTTCAGCACCCTATACTACTTCTTTTCGATCCGTACGGTTTCCATTACTGATTTTCCGACGATGACTTCAAGAAGGTAATAACCTGACTTCAACTTCGAGATATCCAAAGAGATCGACGTGTCGTTGACATCGCTCTTCTCCAGTTGAACAATACCACTCGTATCGGTCAATCGAAGTCCATCGATCTTGTACGATGCTTTCACTGTGAATACCCCATCGGTGGGATTTGGATAAACCACAACGGGATCGGCCGGTGGTTCGTTGGGATCGCATGGAACAACGGTGGCTTTCATCACGCTTCCAGCGAGTGCTTTGAAACCATAGTTCAACTCTATTCTCTTCGATCCTTGCAAGGCTGCGTTGCCGCTATTTTCGACAACGAATTGCTTGCCAGGCTGGTTGACGATCGTTCCTGCGCCGATCGTTACAATGTCGCCAGCCTTTACTGTTTGCGATTCGAGGTACGTGATCGTATTGCAGTCCTGGGCTTTCAGAACGAAAACAGAAAGGAATGCGAGTATGAACACGTAGATATTTTTTTGTGAATGAACGTTCATATACCTAAAAATTTATTGTTCATCCACTTCACTTCTTCTCTTCGAGCGTCGACAGCCTGCTCTCCAACTCGATGATGTACAACGTAAGCTCTTCGATCTTCTCCAACAGCTTCGCATCCATCGCCGCCAGGTCCACACCATTCTTCACCACTTCAGTCGCCGAAGGAACATTCGGTAAATGATGATTCTTCTCAACAAACTTCGCCACATCTTTCAGCGGTGTAAGACGATACCCCGGTGCAAAAACATAGTCAGCCCAATCAGCACTGTTGGCGATTGCCACTACAACCTTCTCAGTGAGAATGCCTGTCTCCACATAAAGCTTGTACGATCCCGGTGTGGTCAGCGTGGAACTACCGATCCTTGCCTTACCCAGATTGTCGATCACAAAACGCTGATTGCCATTACCATCGGCGAGAATAATCGTGTTGGTTAAATTTGCCGGCAGGCCGCTAACTCTCGCACCGATGATCGTGTTGCCACCACCACTTGTAATTCCGCCACCCGACGCATACCCAACAACCGTGCTGTAACTACCTCCCTGGTGTCCTAAAAGAGCAGAAGAACCAACGGCTGTATTTCCACTCCCTGTTGTATAGTACAGGGCGTACATGCCCACAGCAGTATTATCTCCACCGGTGCTATTCGAATAAAGCGAATATGCACCGTTCGCCGTATTCGATCCACCTGAATTATTGTTGAACATCGCATATGCACCATACGCTGCATTGAAGTGCCCGTTCACGTTCCACGTAAGGGCGTTCATACCCGTAGCGGCGTTATAGCTTCCCCAACTGTTGCGCTGCAATGAGTTGGTACCAATGGCAGTGTTCTCCACACCAAACGTGTTCGACCACATCGACATAGCACCAACACTCGTGTTGCTCGTTCCGGTCGTAGTGCTGTATTGCGACCAGCGGCCGACGGCGGTATTACTGCTTCCGGAAGTGTTTTTGTAAAGCGCCGCAGTCCCAAGCGCAGTGTTATAATTTCCATTGGTGTTTGCATTCAAAGCATATGTACCGAATGCAGAGTTGCCTCCTCCCGTAAGAGAGGGATATGCATAATCTCCATAACGTGTGTTACCGATCTGCGCATTGGCTGCAATCGTCGCAATGCCAAGCAAGAGAATAAAAATGATGACGAACCTCCTGAACGTACTTGTTTTCATGACTGTAGTTTGTTTTTAGGGTTTTAAACTCAGCCAATCAATAGACTTCTCAAATCTGCAATGGACGAGCATACAAATGCTTGTCCTCTGGTTGCAAAAACTTGAACAATAGTTCCAGAAACTCCGTCTTGTTAGCTTGAATGAGGGATCGGCACCTCCTACTTGCCTATCCTTACCTGACTATACTCAGTTGGCGATTGTCCGTACAGTTCTTTGAAGCTCCGTGTGAAATATGACAAGCTTCCGAAACCCACTGCGTAGGCGATCTCCGTCACACTTCCGCCCTGTTGTTCGAGCAATTGCGCGGCACGCTTAAGTCTGTAGTTGCGGAGGAATTCGCCTGGTGCCTCGTCTGTCAGCGCCTTCATCTTGCGATGGAGTTGTGTTTTGCTCATCGACATCGCATCCTGAAGCTGCGGAACACCAAACTCAGAATCGGAAAGATTCTTTTCAATAACACCCTCGATCTTTTCCAGGAACTTACGATCGACATTGCTGACGATAATGTTTTTTGGTTGAAGAACAACCTGTTGACTGAACGCCTTTCTCAACTGCTGACGTTGAGCGATGAGATTTTTAATACGGGCAAGCAGCTCATAAGTATCGAACGGTTTCACCAGGTAATCGTCGGCACCTGTTTCGAGACCTTCAATCTTGCTTTCACGTCCCTCTTTTGCAGTCAGCATGATCACGGGAACGTGACTGGTGCGTTCGTCATTTTTAATTGCTTCACAGAGTTCGATGCCATTCATGTGTGGCATCATGATATCGCAAACGATAAGATCCGGGATCTCGCGAAGCGCCATGGCGAGCCCTTCGGCGCCGTTTGCTGCTTCGGAAACACGATAATTTGGTGCAACCTGCTCCCGGATAAAGCTCCGCATGTCGGCATTGTCTTCTATTATTAATATAGAGTCCTTCTCTATCACGGGAATTTCCGTAACGACCGGAGTCCCTGCTTCGGCGGGCGTAATGGATTCAAATGGCAACGTAATAGTGAAAGTTGTTCCAATACCGGGATCGCTTGCAACGTCGATAGCTCCTCCCATTAATGTGGTGAGCTCCTTCACCAGCGACAACCCAATGCCGGTTCCTTCGTAAGTGTGTTGATCCTCCGCCTGGTAGAACCTGTCGAATATATGTGGGATGTGTTTCGCCTCGATACCCTTACCGTTGTCTGAGACTTGTATGATCAGCTTCCCATCATGGTTCCAGCATGTGAAATTTACGTTGCCTTGCGGTGCCGTGAACTTGAAAGCATTCGAAAGAAGATTGAAAACGATCTTTTCCAGCTTGTCGTGATCGAACGATGTGAAAAATGCGGTGCCGTCGAACTTTATCTTGTAATTGATCTCATGCTGCTCCGCATACGACTCGAACGAGGAGCTGATGACTCGAAGGAATTTATAGATGTCACCCTCATTATTTTCAAGACCAACATGCCCCGAATCAAGTTTCGACAGATCCAATAGCTGGTTGACTAGCTGCAGAAGGCGATTCGAGTTGCGTTGGATCATCCGGGCTTTGTCTATCGTCAGGGGTTGTTCCGGGTGATCTATCATTTGTTCGATAGGACCTTTGATCAACGTAAGTGGAGTCCTGAATTCGTGAGATACCGAAGCAAAGAATTGTGACTTCATCTTGTCGACTTCCGTAAGCTTTTTGTTCACCGATTCCTGGATCTCGAGAAGCTGTTTATTCTTCTTCGAACTAGACCGCTGAAACCTGTAGTACACAAATCCCGCGAGCAACAAAATGATGATCCCGCCGCCGAATATATTCTGCCACAAGGCTTTGATCTTATTGTCGCGGGCCAGCAACTCGATAGCCTGTTCTTTCTTCGAAGTCTCATAGCTCGCTTCCAGCTCCGCTATCTGTTTTGCTTTCTCCTCGTTGAATATGCTGTCCTGAAGACTCATTTCACGCATTGAATAATCGAACGCTGCCTTGTAGTTGCCCCGCTGTCGTTCCATCTCGCGAAGACTTTTATAAATTCGTCCTTCTACTTTTTTGTTACGAAGGGTTTGGGCCATCGCCAATGCTTCTTGCAATACCTGGTCGGCCTTTTCGAATTGTTTTTGTTCGGAATAGATACCTCCGAGTGACAAGGATATCAAAGAAAGACGATTGATATTGTCGAGCTTCCTCGCGATTGGAAGTGCCAATGCAAAATATTCCTGAGCTTTATCGAATTGATGGCGGTCGCGCGCGATACTTCCGAGGTTCACATACGACTGGCTCATCCCATCTTCGTCGTTGATCTGCTTTCGGATCTCGAGGGCTTTGTAGTAATAATCGTAGGCTTCATCTTCTTTGTCGAAGCTGTAATGAAGTGCACCGAGGCTATTATAATTATAGGCGACGTCGTATAATCGATTGGCTTTCTGGTTGAGTGCAAGTGACTTCAAATGATATTCTTTGGATTTATCGAAGTTGTTCCATTCTTCGTGGATGAGTCCGATCAACGTGTAAGCTTTGGCCATCCCTGATTCGTCGTGCATGTCTTCGAATACTTTCAGCATTTGAAAGGCGTAGTCTGCGGCTTGTTCGAAGTTTCCTGTTACCCAGTGATAAAGTGAAGTATATCGAAGAGCAAGACCCACTCCCTTTTGGTAGCCGATTTTTTCCGCGATCGCTTTGGCCGCCTCCGCGTGCTTCTTACACTTCTCTGGCATCGAAGTGTACTCGTAATAGCATGCACGTGTTAGCGTTAACACACGGCTTGTATCTTCTTCGGTGTGCTGATCGAGCACGGCGTAAAGGCTGTCGAGTTTTTTATTTTGAGAGAAGGAAAGGGTTGATAGAACGCTCAACGCCAGGGTCAAGGCAATCAATTTCATGATTGGGGGAAGTTTGTGGCTACGTGTCTCTTTGTGACTATTGGAGGATATTAGTAACCCCCGAATAACCTTCGAAAATGGTGGTTGGTCGATCCCATCTCGTTATTCTCGTACCTTTAAGGATGATGAGAATTTACCCTGCAATAATTCTGCTCCTGCTCGCAGCTTGTAATGCGTCGATCAAGTCAAATAAAATTGACGTTGCGAATAAGTTTATCGATACATTTTATTCTTTCGATCGCGATTCGTTAGCCTCGATATTGCTTTACGCGAAATCGTCGCAGCCAAATATTTTATACTATCAGAAGTGGGCCGAATGCGCCCACTATGAAGTAGTGAATCGAGCCCCGTTCATTGTTAAAAACGATTCGCTTGTATTGTGTCCGATCACAGTGAAAGATGACCTGATGGGTTCACTGAAGATCGATTTTAATGTGACCGATACTTTTCATGTGACAGTAGTGGATGGCAAGATCCGATCGGTAGAGACGTCATCGAATGATCCCGACGAGTATTACGAAGCAAAAGAATGGGTGAAGCTAAATCGTCCGGAGTACATAGAGAAACAATGTGAAGGTATTTGGGCTGGCGGGCCGACGCCGTGCGAATGTGTGTTGGGCATGGTGAAGGGTTTTGGGGAGATGGTGGCGGGCGGTCGTTGATCGCCGAACCCAATAATCCAAACAAAGCGTCATCTGTCTCACATACCTGAATAAACGGAATTCCTAGAAAGCATTTGATGGCGCAATGTCTTATATTTCAGGATGAGCCCATCGTCTTTCATACTTTGAAGGACGTATGGGTTTTTTTACTTAACCGATAGTAAATGAAAATATCAATCCTGGCGCAAGGTCTGGAATCTGAGTCACAGAACGCCGTCGGAAATTACCTAATGAAATTTCTAGCGGAAAACGAATTTCACACGTTCGTAGGAATTTCCGCGTTTGCAAGTGAAGCCGGTGTATTTGGATTGCGAAAACTGCTGGAGCATGCAAAGGGAAAATTAAAGAAAATCACGATAGTCGTAGGCATTGATCAAGGGGGCACGTCAAAGGAAGCACTAGAAGAGCTTTTAAAATCCGGGTTTAATAGTTTTATCTTCTATTATCGTGAGCAACCAATTTTCCATCCTAAAATCTATCTCTTTGAGGGAGACAAAGAGGTAAAGTTGATTATCGGATCTTCCAATCTAACTGGCGGCGGTTTATTTAGGAACGTTGAAACGTCGGTATTGGTTGAGTTCACTCCTGACGAGAAAGAGGGTGCCGACTTGCTCCAGCAACTCACGCAGTACTACAAACATCTTTTCGATCAAACCGATCCGAATCTTCACCCAATTAATGAAGAGACAATCGCAAATTTTGTCGCGCTAGGTCTTGTTCCCGATGAAGCCACTCGCAAGAAAGACTACCAGAAACGATCACCTGACCCTGCTTCAGATGGCCGTAGGTCAGCAAATAAAATATCCGGTAGAGCAGTGCCCAGCGTCCCCGGCTCGTTTCCGCGAAAACCAGGAACCTATGAACGTTCTACTAAAGGAAAAGTGAGTAGTGCAGAGAGGGACGAGCCAGCTTCAGCCGCAAGATCAAACCTTACATCCAAAGTTCTACCAGGGAAATTGGTGTGGACTAGCGGGCCTCTTACTCAGCGACACTTGAACATTCCGAAGGGACCAAATACAAATAGCACTGGATCAATGTTGTTTGGGAAAGGAGCTATGGAAGACATTGACCAAAGACACTACTTTAGAGACGAAGTCTTTTCTGATCTGCCATGGATAAAAGACTCATCAGCAAAAACAGCTCACCTTGAACGGGCAAGTGCCTTTTTTACTTTCATAATACAAGGCAAAAATGTCGGACGCTACTCAATGCGTTTGACACATAATACTGACAAGAACTCCACATCGTATAAGCAAGCAAACTCGATGACTTCAATTAGTTGGGGACCAGTAAAAAAATTCATAGCTAAAGACAACCTGATCGGGAAATCTGCGAGACTATTTAGAAGCGACGACAACTCAGATGAGTTTACGTTGGTCATCGAATAAACTTGAGCTTTAAAGTTCAAAAACGTCGCGGAACAACTATTTTTGGAAGCAAAGGTTTGATATTTTTTGTTGACTCCAGAAATTTGGAAAGCATCCGTTTTAGCCTTTTGATGCCAAAGAATTTGATTCTTAACCTGCTACTGACCGTCGGTTAAAGTAATTCTTTATCTGAACGAGGAGTTGACTTGATTTTAGCCTGTCAAAGAAATGAAGCTAATTACAGAGGCCTCAGCTGAGAAGCTCCGTGGCGGCTTTTATACACCACGCGCAATTGCTGAGTTTATATTGAAATGGGGGATAAATGGAAGTACCGATTTTGATATTCTTGAACCCAGCTGCGGAGATGGGATTTTCTTGAGTTTAATAAAAACGCTCCCGAATAACTATAAATCGGTAACTGCTCTTGAACTTGATAAAACAGAGGCGGAAAAAGCAAGTGCTATAAATCTGGCTCGTTGCCGGGTTATCAACGGCGACTTTCACCACTATTGCCGTACAACCGACGATCGGTTTGATCTTATAATCGGCAATCCCCCATATATTCGATATCAATTTTTTGATGAAATTCAACAAGCTGCTGCAGAAGAAATTTTCACCAAAGCCGGGTTAAAGTATTCACGTCTGACGAATGCGTGGGTTTCATTCATTATTGGATCGTCGTTGCTTTTAAAGTCAAGAGGACGAATAGGTTTTGTGGTTCCTGCCGAAATTCTCCAAGTCTCGTTTGCTTCGCAGTTGAGGGATTTTCTTGCACACTTTTATAATAAGATAAATATTATCTCATTTGAAAAATTAGTGTTCCCCAACATTCAGCAAGAGGTTGTCTTACTGTTGTGTGAAAAAAATGAGACAAGCGATCATAAGATTGAACATCTCGAGTTGCCAGACGCAAGCAAACTTGACACCCTGGATGTCAAGCGATTAAAAAGTCCAACGAAAACCATTGACTTCCGATCAAATAAATGGACATTCTATTTTCTAGATCAAGAAGAGATCGATTTTCTCGAAAACATTGCGACACGTAAAAAAATAGAACCTCTGGGCGTCTATGCGAATGTTGAAGTTGGAATAACCACAGGGTCAAACGATTTTTTCACGGTCGATTTGGAGACTGTTGAAAGATATAAACTGGGGGCCTATGCCAAGCCGATGGTTGGCCGAAGTGTACAGGTGAACAGTTTGATATTTAATGCTGCCGACTGGAAAAGAAATCGAGATTCCAACTCAAAGGCGCACCTATTGGTGTTTCCAACCCGAAGAAAGCTTGATAAAAAAAATGGTGCCGTAAAATATATTTCTCACGGAGAAAAGATTGGAATCCACAAAGGCTACAAATGCGGAATTAGAGATGATTGGTTTGTTGTCCCGTCATTGAAAATATCAGAAGCGTTATTTATTAGAAGAAACAATCTATATCCTAAACTTATAGTTAACGACGCCGAAGCATATACAACCGATACGATGCATCGGGTTTTTTTGAAACGTGGCACAGAACTAAAGGCCTTTACTGCAAGCTATTATAACTCATTGTCATTTGCTTTCGCTGAAGTAAGTGGTCGCAGTCATGGCGGCGGTGTATTGGAACTGATGCCTAACGAAGCCGAAAGAATTCTGCTCCCCTATAATCGAGACAATGCCAAATTAATACGGCCCATAGACAAGATGTTACGGGACAAAAAAGACATCAACGAAATTCTGGGATATACAAATCAAGTCATTTTAAAGGAGCACTTTGGCTTCTCATCGGACGAAATAGCTTTGGCGCATCGAATTTGGCAGAAGCTGTCGAAACGAAGACTAAATCGAGGCAAAAAACTAAAGTAAGCAGCAGAATTTATCTCCTTCACATTCGAGTTTACTTATCTAAAATCCTCGGATACACCTTTCACTAACTTTACTTCATGAAATATCTGACGCTTGCTCTATTCGTCACCTCCTC
The DNA here is from genome assembly GCA_964490505.1 of uncultured Ohtaekwangia sp. Taxonomy (GTDB): domain Bacteria; phylum Bacteroidota; class Bacteroidia; order Cytophagales; family Cyclobacteriaceae; genus ELB16-189. Next base: position 322,864 of record CAZBCP010000016.1, read on the forward strand.
TACCCTTCTCGCACAAATTCCCAAGCCCATCGATATCGAGGCAGTTCGAAAAGATCTGCTATCGAAAGAGCACATCGTTCCCGAAGAGGCCATCAAGAAAGCGAAGCCCGCTATGTTCAAGGCCATGTATGCCGGTAATCTCTGCTTCGTACAACTGCAGTACAAAGATCTTCACGGCGAGCCCTTTATGAAGTCATCCGATATGATAGTCTACAGAATGAACGACGGCACTTGGACTTTCGAGAATCTGATCAATACATGGGACAACGTCGACCTCATCGACCCCGAACACCTGATCTTTCTTGCCGATTTACAGTTCTGCTCAACAGCCGGATCATGTCGGACTTATAAGTCAGTAAGTCACTACGATGGCAAGGGCCTATTCGTGTTAAGAGAATACCGCGGCTACGACAGGAAGATCTATCTCGATGATCAACTGAAAAAAGGAAACGTCGCTGAGGTAAAGAAAGATCTCGGCGACACGATCATCTACCGGCTCGACCTCTCGAACTTCATGTTCGAGCAACATCAGACATCGTTCACACTAAAACGCAAGGCACTGTTGATGACCGCAGTCACGAAAGATGCGATAGGAACGAAAGTGATAATTGATGATTTTCAGAGAGTGATCGCGAATCATTAAACTTCCCTTGCTCGCCTCCAAATAAACCAGCCAATCAGCCAAACACACACCACACTCGGCCCTAGCTGACTCCACGGCCTGTAGCCCTCCACCACCGTTCCTATGAACGCCGACAAGATCGCAGAGAACGATGCTATCATCTTATAAATGTGTTCATACAGCCACCAACCCTTCACATAACGATGCACAAAAAAATACTTCAAAATATCATACATCGTCACCAACACCAGGGCCACCAACGTCGATCGAACAACCGCCATACCCATACCCGCACGTATCGACGATAAGTAAAGAACATACACTACCCCCACCGTCAAGGCGGCTATCGCAACCAAAACATCCAACAGCTTCGGATGCTCTGCTCTCATGCTGATGATCCTATAACCTGCAAATACCTCATAGCCCGACAGGATCGTCAACATCAACAAAAACGGATCGGATCTGAACAGCAACCACCCCACAAAACCCGTTCCCACCACAACCGCCAATAAGTAAACGAACACAATCCCCAACCGCCGATGTATCCGCACCCGCCTGTTGAAACCAATCGCCAGCACGCCAACGACCAGCGCTAACGTGCCCGATAATATATGAAGAGCAATATTTGCCTGGTGAACCATAAGGTTAATTAAAAAAACAAAAGTGTTGCGGCCCTGCCTGCCCACCAAGATCTAAGTGACCACAGCATTTCGCTTGTGACGAACGTATTTCGTCACATATTCGTCACTAAGCGAAGTACTCAGCCGTTAACTTTGGATCATGGACAGCCGCTCATTTTGGTCAACACCCGTAGTACGAAACTTAGCCGGCGTCCTGGTCCTCATGCTCGCGTGGTACCTGCCCGACCGATTCTTCTTCGGACAACGAACCGGGTTCCAAAAGATCCTGCCCTACTTACTGCTCCTCACCATGTATGCGTGGATCGTGTTCCACAACCGCATCCTGCTCGACAGACTCTACCTGTCCGACAAACGACAGAAATATTTCCTTTGGACGGCCATTATTATGATTGCCGGGTCGCTCAATATCTACCTGGTGATCCGCTTCATTTTCAACAATAGCGATCCACTGCCACAAATACTCGGCTATTGGGTATTCACGATTGCAGGCGCAGGTGTGTACTTGTTGTTCCGCTATCGCGATAAGATCATGGAACGACCAACGATAAGACCTGTTATCGTTCGAAACGATGTCGCGTCAAACATAAAAGATTTTGGATTCAATGCCGACGGCCGACAACATTCGTTGCCGGTAGACTCAATATTATATATAGAGAGTCTCGAGAATTACATCAAAGTCTTCACCAATCAAAAGTCGTTTGTTGTGAGAATGTCGATGAAGGATGCCGAGCAGAGACTAACACCATTGTTTGTTCGCATCAGCAGGTCGCATCTCGTTAATCCAACACATATCGTTGCAACCAATGAAGACTCGGTAACGATTGGTGGTCGTGAATTGAAGATTGGGAAAGTTTATAAGAAGTATGTCATGGAAATGATATCGGGAATGTCATGACGTATTTTTCGAAACCAGGCCTTTAAACATCTATCTTTGATCATCAACCTATCCGCTATGGTAGAACAGTACCAGGACTTTATCCGCGATGTTGTAATCACCCTGCACATGAACATCCGCGAAACAGGCGATCGCAAAGGCTTCGCCGATCCCGAAGAGCTGCCTCACATCGAAGCGCGGTTACAAGCCTATCACGAAATGCTCACCATCCTGCGCGACAGCGCCGATGAATTCAAAATACCTAAAGAAGAGTTAGGGATCTAACCAGGTTCGCTCATTGGTACGATAACATCCAGGCAGTTCGGTAATAGCCTTATCTTTATCTCATGAACTTTCCCGAGATACTCCCCATCGACCTGGAAGTGCACCGGTTTCCTGCAATATATCTCTGCTTTTGAAGTCTGAATGATCTCGGCCTTGCTTACGTCCAGCCGCTGAGTATGTAAGCTCGTATTCAAAAGATCTTTTAATGTCAGGTCTTTGATCGCGATTATCTCGAAGACATCATCATCGAGCTTGCCCATCGGATTCACGACCACTCCCGTTCCATACATTGTTGCATTCGCGATAAGTATAATATCTGCACGAACCGTTCTGACTTCATTATTATAGTGGACGTCGACATGTACCGCACGACGATTCCCGAGTACCTTCGCCGTAGCCAACAGATAGCCGATCAATCCGCGCGTGCCCCGTCTCTCGAACTCACGCAGCATGTATGCATTCAACCCGATGTCGCTCAAGTGGATCGACACCCGGCCATTGAGCTCTACCAATGAGATCCTCTTGCGAGATCCTTCTGCGATGATCTTCAACGCGTTCTGAACATCATCGCCAATCCGAAGTTCCTTGGCCATGCCATTGGCCGATCCAGCAGGAAGTATCCCGAGAGCCCCATTGGTATTTTTTACACATGTCGCCAACAGGTTCGTTGTACCATCGCCTCCAACGGCGATCACAACATCGGGTTTATGCAAGTCGATCTGAGATTGAATAGTCGCTACTTCGAACTTCTCCGGCAACGTGTAGAATCTCACTTCAAAAGGTAATGACTTGAAGTACTCCACGATAACGGATTCCCAATCGGGGGTTTTTCTTCCCGCCGAATGATTAATCACAAAAAGAAGTTTCCTTCGCTCCTCACTCATATCTCGCTTGCCAGTTTTGAAATCGTAAATTTGTATATGGGTGACTCACAAAGTGCTGTTGATTTTCCGGGGGTTGTTGTGAAGGTCTTCAATGGCTATGGACACCAGCATAGCCTCGTCGTATATGGCCAGGTAAAGAAAGGTCCACGCAAAAAAGAGCGCACCTATACCTTCAGCATCCTTCGCAATATCTTTTCGATCCTCAAACTCTACTTCATACAACCAGTGGCCTTCGCCAGGGTGCGACTGCAATGGAACAATCAAAGTGTATTCGCAACGACAGACTCCGATGGATTCTTCAAGATCGAATGGACTTCCACAGAAAGTACGCCCGGTGGCTGGACGCCCATTCGGATCTTTCTTGTGGACCGCAATGGTCACGACAGCGTTTACGGCGATGGCAAAATATTCGTGCCACACATAAGTCAATATGCGTTTATCTCGGATGTCGACGATACCGTCCTCGTATCTCATTCCGCATCAACAGGCAAAAAGCTGACCACTCTGCTCACGACCGCTCCCCTGAAAAGAAAAACTTTCGCCGATGTCGTCAGCTTCTATCAGCTATTGTCTTTGAGCCACACCAGGGCCAGTGTGCCGAATCCATTCTTTTACGTGTCGAGCAGCGAGTGGAATTTATATGACTACCTCAATGACTTTTTTACACAGAATAAACTCCCCGAAGGGATCTTCCTGTTGAGCGAATTCAAAAGGTGGACCGCAATATTCCGGATCGGGAACACGAAACATCGTACAAAGGGAGAGAGAATGCGACGAATACTCGAGGTGTTCCCCAATCAACATTTTGTTCTGCTGGGCGACAACTCGCAGAAGGATCCACTGATCTATTCCGAGATCGCAAATGAACACCCCGATCGGATCGATGCGATTTACATTCGCGTTGTTCGCGCTGAAAGAGTAGAGGTTACGAGATCGATCCTGGGCTCAATAAATAATAAAAACATTCATACTCATTTGTTTGAGCACACGAGTGAGGCTATCGATCATGCCATGAAGATCGGCGTCATAGAAGGCGCATCAAAAACTCAGAACGCGTAGGCAAATCGAGGTAAGGATACCTCACCCTGGATAAATATAAGCCCTGCGGATAGGCGATCGTATTTATGGTTGGCCCTTTTTTGTTGACCAGGTAACTCTCAAATTCATCTACGCTAAGGTCTCCACGTCCGATCATTATTAATCGCTGAACAATAATCCTCACCATTGCCGATAAAAAACGATTGGCGGAGATCTCGAATCGGAAGGCATTGCCACGTTCGTTCACGAATAGCTCCGCACGCGTTACTTTACTGATCTTTGAACTTTCTTTGGGGAGATTCTTGCAGAACGCGGTGTAGTCGTCATAGCGCGACAGCAAAGCAACGGCCTTGCGCATCTCATCGAGCTTGAGATCATTTTCGACATAGAACGAGCTGATGTTGCTCAGGAATGGATCTTTATACGTGTGAATAAAATAATTGTACGTTCTCTCGATCGCATCAAACCTCGCGTGAGTCGTGGCCTCCATCGGAATGATATCGAACACGGCAATATCGTCGGGCAGATTCTTATTTAACCTGAACACGAGATCGTAATCCCAGGACTCCTTTACATCGATATGAAAAAAGAACTGGCTCGCATGAACTTGTCCATCCGTTCTTCCGCAACCGACAATGCCCACATTCTTTTTTAGGATCTTCCCGAGACTCTTCTCGATCACTGATTGCACATCTGCGCCCCTCGTCTGCGGCAGCTTCTGCCAACCTTTATAGTTGAAGCCATTGTATCCTATATGGAAGAAATAGCGCAAAGCCATACGTTTACACTACAATATATCTGAAAATAACAGGGGTAGTGAACTGCTTGAGGTTCAGCGACTTTCGCTATATTAGTAGTTGGCTCTTAATCTCCTACCCCCCATGAGATCTCTGACTCTGCTCGTCACGTTGGCAATAATCGATTGCCTGACCGTTTCTGCGCAGGAGCTCGTTACAAATTTCCACTCCCCGGTGGCAGTGCGTGCATCGTATCTAACAAATGTTGTAAAACAACCGGATGGGAAAATTCTGCTTGGGGGCGACATCGATTACTACATCAATCAACCCGTAGGCAACCTTATCAGGATAACAGCTGACGGCCAACTCGATCCGACTTTCTCGTTCACACACGACGACAACTATTATGTGCACGATATGGAGTTGAGACCCGACGGAAGCATTGTGGTGCTTGCAAGGGAGTTCCATGGCTATATAAATAATGCGATCTTCGGCCCATCCAAAATATTGATCGTTAACGGTGATGGTTCAGTAGAAAACGAAATTGGGACCACCGAGATCGCCAACGCAATAGCGTTACAAGACGATGGAAAGATCCTTGTCGCCAGCGAGGCATATTACACAGGTGAGGAAAATTTTAAGTATCTGACCCGTTTCAATTCGAACCTTACCGAAGATACCGAGTTCAAAAATGCCGTCTCATTCGATAGCTATGTCGACGATGTACAGTCGGTTGGCAATAAGATCTACTGCTCGGGTCGCTTTAGCAACGTGAATGGTGTAACGAAAAATGATGTCGTTAAACTAAATCTCGATGGCAGTGTCGACAATACGTTCGATACCGGTGCCGGAACGGATGACTATATCGGGGCTATTACGATCACACCGAATGGCAAGGTCATACTTGGAAATACTTACATTAACACCTTCAATGGTGTTCAGTGCCATGGCATAGCTCGACTCAACGCGAACGGATCTCTGGATGAATCGTTCCAACCGGATGTTTTTGCGAATGGCGCATACGGCAAATCGTTCCTTGTCGGAGATGCGATCTATGTTAGTGCCTATTTGTGGTACAGCAATGACGATGAGGGTGCCCACGTCTTCAAACTCAACCAGGATGGATCACAAGACAAGTCATTCAAGCAAATCCCGGTCGACTTCTTTCCATTCAACATACAGATAGCAGTTACCGACGACGCCGTCTTTTTCAACGGACCCCCACGCGATGAAGGAAATATTTATGGAGTAAGCCGTAGCGACTTCGAAGGAAATCTCGACGACACATTCAATCCCAGAATAAGTCGCCTCGGTATTATCAAGTTCGGAGATCAGCAAAACGACCAGATGATCGTTGCCGGAGACTTCACGCGTATCGACGACCTGCCGACATTTGGTATCGCACGTCTCAACAGCAACGGGACTGTTGACTATTCATTCCAGGCCAAAGAACGAACCCATCCCGTTCAACAGATACACCTGTTCGAGAGCGGCTCTGTACTGGTCAGTACCGGCGACGACTTCTTCAAACTGGACGACGTTGGCGACCGGATCAATACCTTTAAATGGACACCGGCTTCTTTCAATCTCCTGTACCAGGTAAATCAGTTCGCTGTCCTCGACAATGGACAGATCATGGCTGCCGATCCAAACACGATAGCCCGTTTAAACTCAAACGGTTCACTCGACGAAAGTTTCAATATTGGACATACCAGCAATTCGACAGCATTCAGCTTCGATATGCAGGGCGACAGTGTGATCTATGGATACACACGCTACGACGATGACCTTGAGACATTCCGATCACACGTAGACCGCATTACTCCGGATGGCACCTTCGACCAAGCCTTCGAAAGTGGAGCCGGCCCGCAGGTCAACGGTGAAAACGATTGGCCATCAATGGGCATGATCAAGGTACTTGATAACAAAGAGATCCTCGTTGGTGGCTGGTTCCAGAAGTTCGATGGAGAGAGCGTTCCGCATGGACTGGTCAAGCTGTCGAAGAATGGTAAGATGGATCTTTCGTTCAATGAGAATCAAAAGCAGGCATTCGGACCAACCTGGTTCTTCGACCCCCAGGTTGAACAGATCGGCGACAAGATCTACATCCGCGGTATCGATAACATTTATGTCATCAACCTCGACGGAACGGTCGATAGCTTCACGCTTACATTCAACGTCGATGCGATCTCCGATATCATCCCGCTTCCCGAGGACGGCTCAGAGAACGGCCGCAAGCAGGGAGAAGGAGATGGATACATTGTCGCCCTAGGTTCGTTTGAAACTCAACAAAGCACAGGACGCCTGTCCGTGGTAAAGATCGCCCTCGGCAACTCGCCAACCGAAGAACCTGAAGAACCGAACGTTACAACCGGCATCGACGAATCACAAAAGAAACTCGCGCTGCAAGTATTTCCGCAACCAACATCGCATTACCTGAACATTAAGTTCGACAATAATGGATCTGATTACAGGGCTTCGATCTATAGTTTGTCAGGACAAGTAATGATGGAGCGTGATTTTTCTGCCGGCAGTGAGGTCAACTCGATCGACGTCTCGAACGTACCGGTCGGCATGTATGCGCTCAAAGTGACTTCAAAGTCCGGTAAGAGCGCTACTGTTAAATTTATTCGAAGCCACTAAGCTTTGTCTACCTCATTGCTCCGAAAGGGCATTTTCCACGAGAGAAGAAATACAAGTCGGAAAGCGAGCTTTACTATTTTAACTCATGTAAGCTTACCGTGGAAAAACCTATGCTCACATAAATGTGTCTGAAACCGATGATTTAAGTTATTGAAATAGGGTTTGCGTAAATGCCAACTTGTTAAAGAGTCAATGCGACTTAAAAATCACAAACACTTTAACGAAGCGGTATGAAAAAACTCTACTTAGCAGGAATATCATTGCTCTTGATATATTTTCTGCACCTTCCCACTGTGGCAAATGCCCAAACTGATCCTTGTAACGGTGACATAACCCTTTCTTCCCAAGCTGAGGTCGACGCCTGGCCGGCTGTTTACGGTTGCTCCGTTCCCATCGGAAATCTCACTATATCCGGTCCAGACATTACCAATATCGATAGCCTTTATTCGATCACGTATGTGAATGGCGATCTGAACATAATAAACAATCCATTGCTGCAAAATCTCGACGGCCTCCACAACTGCACCGGCTCCGTAAGCATGACGGTGGACTCAAATCCGAGTCTCGTCGACGTCGAGGGCCTGTCGGCAGTCATCTATTCGTTCGAGACGATCTCAATTACCAGGAATAATGCTCTTCAGCACTTCGATGGCTTGAGAAATCTTCCATGGATTAGGGTATTGCGGATCATTGGCAATAATGCTCTCCTGGATCTCGATCTCTCTGCGCTTACCGACGTCACGGACCTGACCATCGGGTTCAATCCATCCCTTCAAAATATACAGGGGTTAAGAAATCTTGCCGTGGTGCGAACTGCTCTCAACATCAGCAACAACACCAGTCTCCAGAACCTGGAAGGGTTGAACGCACTCGCACGTATTACCGGGATTCTTAATATCGATGGGAATACTTCTCTCGCTAACATCGACGCGCTTTCGAATCTGAGCGATATGTCGGGGAGCCAGAATGCGGCGCTGGTGATCCAGAACAATCCGCTCATCACCAATCTCGACGCTCTTTCCAAGCTCACCGCCGTTTCGGGGAGTTTGAGGTCGCAAGTAACGATCGTTAACAACCAGGCATTAAGCGACGTGAATGGTCTGGCAGCGCTAAAAGATATTCATGGTGGACTGTCGTCGGTGTTGACTGTTACCGATAACCCCAACCTCACCATGTGTTGTGGGTTGTACCAGGTGGTGTATAACCATAGCTGGAATGTGGGAGCGTGCGAAGCGAACAATACCTGCTCCACCATTACTATTGAGCGCAATGGTCCCGATTGCACAGAAAACGGCATACTTAATAATTGCATTCCCGAAGATCAAAAATGCAACGGTAATATTCGTCTGACCACACAAGAGGCGGTCGATGCATTTCCTAATCGTGGCTGTACGGTGTTAACTGGATCATTGTTGATCTCCGGTGCATGGATCGAGGATCTTACTCCGCTCTCCGCGCTTGTCGAAGTCGAAGATCTGAGTATCCATGATAATTACATTCTTGAAAGCCTCGACGGTCTCGAGAATATCACCAAAGCCAAAAACATATTCTTGCAAAGCGGGGATCAGCTAAAAGATATTTCCATGCCAGGCTTGACGGAGGTTACAGGAAGTCTTGAACTGGCAACACCTGCCGTTACCATCCTGGATGCCTTTAGCTCATTGACTACGATCGGAAAGGACTTTAAGATCGACTATTCAGGGCACCTCAAAGGATTTGATCTGCCTGCACTTACGTCGATCGGTGGCAATTTAGTCCTTAAAAACATTGTGTCTCTAAGTAACGTGGATGGCTTTAGTAACCTTACGACGATCGGTGGAAAGCTTGAGATCTTTAACAACGACATGTTATTAAATCTCGATGGCTTCTCGTCGATCGAATCGATCGGCAGCGATGCAGGTGTCAGTATCTCTATTACCGGCAATGCAAGCCTTGAGTGGTGCTGTGGTGTTGGCCGGGTATTACAAGACCATTTGTACAGCGGCAGCGCCGACATCTCCAACAACAGCGCGAGCTGCACCAAAGAAGCTGTTGAGGCCCAGGGACCTTGCTGCCCCGAAGGAAGCGAGTTGCCGGCCGATAAGTTTGTGTTCGCTGAAAATGCGAGGGGTTACGCACCCCATTCTACCAATATTATAGTGCGCGACTACGAACCCGGTATAATGTACGAGCTCCACAACGATGCCGACAACAGCATCGTGGCTGGCCCGCAGCCAGGCGACGTGGGTCTGTATGCGAGCAACATTATGGAGACCACTACTTTCAATGTACTTGCACGCAATCCTGAAACTGGTTGCCGTAATACGATGAGCACGAAACCGGTTGTTACAATACTTACCCATCCCGACTCGACCGATTGTTCGTCGGTGCCTTCCCTGGACAAGGATCTCGTTGCCGAAAGTGATGAGGTTTCACCGGGTGGAGCTACCAACATCATAGTGATCGACTACGATGAAGGTGTTGAGTATACATTGTGGAACGATGCCGATAGTATGCAAGTGGCCGGTCCATGGCCTGGAAATGTTGGATTGTACACGGGGTCACTAAATGAAACAACTACTTTCAACGTAACTGCAACAGATGAGGCAACCGGATGCATTCAGCAGATGAGTGAAAAGATCACGATTTCAGTAAGCGGCAATGAAGCTATCGTAGCAAATGTTTATCCGAATCCCGCCGATGGTGAATTCACGGTAGAGTGGCCCGACCAGGTCTCAGAAACGTACCAGTTAAGTGTGACCGATTTCTCGGGAAATGTGATCCGCAAAGAGATCGTTCAAAAAGATGAGGCATCGTTCAAGAAGCAGCTCGATTTACGCCCGTTGCGTCAGGGAATTTATTTCCTCTCGATCCGTGGATCGAACGGAGCTGTGGTGAATAAGAAACTGATGATCAACTGAGGTGCTTGAGGATCTTCCTGTCGATGTAGAATGTACCGAACGGGATAAGACAAGCTATTAATACCTTCCACGTGCGCGTTTGAAAAGACCATTGTTGTTCGATTGCCAGGCTCATGGTTTGAAAGACGAACAGCAGGAACAACGCGCCGTGGATTGGTCCTATCGTTTTCACCAATGAAGGATTGTCAGCCATATGTTTTAAAGGCACAGCAATAAATACAAGCAACAACAGCGAGGTGCCCTCGAGAAATGCGAGCAGGCGAAGTCTGCCGACCGGTTCATAGATAAACTGTTTCATAGTCATAATATTCTTAAGTAGGGACGTTGCGCGAGTGGTGAGAAAGGCCACGGTATGGAGATCAACATGATGATCAGTCCGATCCCAAACCACAATAACATTGTCTGATATTTTTGTCGATCTATCGCCTTGCGTTTGGCGATGGCCGACCCAATGGAGACGATCGTGACGGCAATGAACATCATGGGCAGGTGAATGAAGTTGAAGAAGTGGCTTGTCCCCGGTGTGTTGAAATACAGCACCAGTCCTATCATCATCTGGATCTGGAGTACGGTGGCTGTCCAGTGACGGAACGCATTGTCGGCTTTTGAAAACGTGCGATTTTCGTGATAGCCGTTAATAGCGCGGAAGATCGCGTATACAAGAAAGATCAGGGCAACCCATCTGAAAGTGCTGTGAATTACCAACCACGTCAAATACATGAGGCAAAGCTATCTAAAAAAACATACCACTTAGTATGTTTTTATTCAAAAAAATATCAGCGCAGCGTTTCGAGGTATTTTTTCAGTTCTTTGAGGTAGTTATGGTAAGCTCCTTCTCCATAGAGCTTTCCCATATTGCGAACGCCGCCGTATCCGACGGCGATGAAATTCGCAACCAGCTTGCCATTCACTTGATGATCGATCCTTCCCACCTTTTTTCCGTTCTCGATAACGCTTGCCATTATGTCCTGCCATTCTTCAACGAGTGACTGGAGGGCCTTTTGAAACGGCTTGCTTACCGGCGCCATCTCCTCTATGAGATTGATAGCGGGGCACCCATACCTGGTTTGGAAGAAGGGATTGTGAAACAAGAGTCCCTTCATCATCTCATAGATCTCGTGAACGGGATCTTTTCCGTGCATGAGTGGCTCGATCAGCGCTTGCCTCATCCCAGGGTACATCACCTCCTTGATCATTGCGAGTCCCATGGCGTCCTTGCTCCTGAAATGATAGTAGAATGCTCCTTTGGTAACATGCGTTTTGGCAATAATATCGTCGACACTGGTGAGCTGATAGCCATTGGCATACACGAGATCAAACGCCGTCCTGAGTATTGTGAGCCGTGTATTATCCGCCTTTGACATGAGTTCGTAAATGTGCGAAAGATTTTTATTAAATTTCTTCATCCATCAATATGAAACACTACCTGCTCCTCGCTCTTACGTCGCTCGCATGCATCACTGCCAACGCACAGAGCCCCACTTTTGTGAAACAGAGTCCCTATTTTGTGAAAACGACCGGCGAAAAAGTGACGCTCTATCCAAACGATAGGGACCAGTTGTTCATCTCTATGACCAACGCAAAATTTTCTTATCACAACGAGAAAGGCAAAGAAATCACCCTTCACCAATCTGAAGTACAGGATGTATATCTCAGTGACATCTACCTCACCTTGCTCCCGATCACAAAAGGGATGGATCGCCTGTTAGACGTGATCGCAACGAACGACAAGTATATACTCTCTGTATATCACACCACGTATGGGAACGGTGCAAACGCTCAATACCTGTATGTTCACGACAAAGCAACCAAAGAGATCCTGGAAGGCAGACGCGGAAGTATCAAGTTCTTTAATGTATCCGTCGACTACGACGATATTTTCAAGGTCATTAATAAATATTTCCCCGACTGCTCCGAACTTATTAAACAAGTGAATGCCAACCTAACGGTGCAAAAGGAAGCGAAGAAGATAGATCGTGATGGGCCTTTCTTCTTCATCAATAACATAAAGTGTAAATGAGGTAAATGAAAATATTTGGCCTCGATCTCGGTTCAGGGGACCATAAGCTAAAGATCACCGAGGATGATCGGAACTGGACCATCGAAAACTTCCAGTGGCTCCGCGACGTGTGGGGTTATCCGAAAAGATCTTCCCAACATTTTCTTTTTACCCCTGACTTCTTTCCGGCCACATACTCAAAGCGAACAATCGAAATCGAGGATCTTATATCCGACCTCTGCAACTTGTTCACAATTCCCCGCGACATCATTAAAATAGAGTTGATCACGGACATCCGCGACACCGTCGGTGTTCCTTACCAGATGGGCGACAATCCTTTCGATACAGACGTACGACTTCGAAAAGGGGATCACACAATATATGTTGCTAACAGTCATCTTAAACATCCCCGATGGCTGCTTCACAGGCTGATCTGCGAATTCTCTAAGATCCGTTTGGTCGAGACCAGCGTGCAATTTGAAAGCAGCGACGACGATGTGTTCGTTTACCTCGTTGCAACGTACCTGGGTTTCGGGATCTTACTGGCCGATACAATGCGTGACGTTGGCGTCAGCAATGATGGTCGTTGGGAAACGAAATGGAATTATGTCGGGAAAATGCCGGCACCGGTGATGGCATTTGCACTGGCAGTTTACGCAAGCTTATGCAACGACCACGATCCCTCGTGGAAAGATCTTTTTAAAGGCGACTTCAAGAAGATGCTCATAGCGTCGCTCGCCTACGTGAAAGAGAATGTGTCGCTTTACGACGAGAGACAGGCGCAAGCCGAAGAATTTTTTGACCAGTCTGAAGTCCTCTTTAAAAACGGTGATGTAGATTCTGCGTTGTCCGCTCTTCAGAAGGTTCTTTTTCTATCGACAAGCACACACCTTAAGTCGTACGCTTACAACAATATCGGTTATTACTATGCGATAAACGGCGATCACCATCGGGCCATTCAGAATTTTCAGAATGCTATCCAATCGGATCCCGATTTTGCCTACCCGTACGACAACCTTGGATACTCATTAATATTGACTGGCGACCTGGAGACAGGCTTCTCGTATCTGCAAAAGGCACTGAAGACGGATGGAAACGACTATGCCTATAGCTGGAGAAACTTTGCACTCTATTATCAATTGAAGAAAGACCGGGCACAGGCCGAAGAGTTCTATAAAAAATCCTTCGGCGTAGGGACACCTGTCGACCTGCTCGAATATCATTACGCAGCGTTCCTGCTGGAAGGAGGAGACATTGAAAAAGCGAAAGAATTCCTGCTTCGATCGGTCTCAAAAAATGAAGCGCCTGGAATAAATAAAGCTAAAGAGCTCGGGTGGTATTGATCACTTATTCTCGATCCACCACAAATACCCATCATAATCCGTAACGGGTATCTCGCTCTTCACCCCCAACATCCGACACATGGTAACGATCTGACCTCGATGATACGTTCCGTGGTTGACCACATGAAGAATATACTCACAACGACTCTGCCTGCTGTCGGAAGCCTGGATGACTTCGACTAACTGTTCTTCTTTGAACTTCGAAAAGTCTTCAAGCAACTGCCTGGAACTGGCAATGAGGTCGGCGATAACTTCATCACCGGCATTCTCTTTTGCAGGCAGATCGAACTGATTGATCTGTCCTTTATAGATCAAAGAATGCCAATAGGTATTGTCCCGATAAAATATGTTGGATGGTCTTGTCGATCGTTCCGAAGCTGGAACCGGTTTGCTGAACCAAAATATTCCTGTCGAGGGTCAATAGAAACGTAGTGAGACGTTCATTTGCCCAGAGATTGTATCGAAGCAGGCGGGTCGTGAGGTTTTGAAGGGACATCATTCACACAAATTACTATCTTTAATTTTAATAGACCTCATTCTCATGACCTCACGACGACACGTAATTAAGACGCTGGGCTTATCGGCATTGTCGATACCTGCTCTCGGAAATTCTATCGAATCAAATGCCCTTCCATCCAGGGAAGACCCCGAGTACTGGAAGAAGGTTCGCGACCAGTTCTCGTTGTCGAAAGACATGGTGTTCTTCAATCCAGGTACTGTTGGTGCGATGCCGAAAGTTGTCGTACAAAAGATGATCGATCATCTTCAGTATATAGCTTCGAATGTTGCCGACTGGGCGTATGTCGACGACAACAAAGAGGAGTTCATCAGTGGCTACAACAACCTGATGGGGATCCGCAGTAAAGTTGGTGCCTTGATCAATGGCGAACCCGCGAGTATTGCCATGACCGACAACGTAACGAACGGAATGAGTTACGTTGCCAATGGGCTTCAGCTAAATCCCGGTGACGAGGTGCTGACGAGCAACCAGGAGCATTCGGGTGGGCAAAGCGGATTTCTCCTGAAAGAGAAACGATACGGAACGGTGTTCAAGACAGTGGTCATACAAAAACCAGCGAAGGATTCGAAGCAGATCTTCGATGCGGTGATGAGCGCGGTCACACCAAAAACAAAAGTTATCATGCTCTCGCATATGATCTCGGGCAGCGGGGCCATCGTGCCTGTGAAAGAGATCTGTGCCGAAGCACGGAACCGTGGGATCTTCACGCTCATCGACGGGGCGCAAACAGTTGGCCACATAAGAGTGGATGTTCGCGATATAGGCTGCGACGCCTACACCGGATGTTTTCATAAATGGATGGGGGCGCCCGCCGGTACCGGGTTCCTTTATGTTCGCCCCGACAAGATCAAAGAGATATGGACAACCGTAGCGAGTGGCCGCTGGGACAATCACGATGACGAGGGGTTTCGTTTTACACAGCGAGGCACAGGAAATTTCCCGGTGCTGAAAGGTTTAGAGGCGTCGATCGATTTTCACAATGAGATCGGTGCGGATCGGGTTTATGATCGCATCAAGTTTTTGGGTCAGCGTCTTCGTGCGGGACTCAGGAAGATCAATAAAGTAAAAATATTCTCCCCGGAGGATGAGAACATCTGCGCTGGTATCACCACTTATAAAGTTGAAGGCCTTACAGGCAAACAGCTACAAGATGCCTATTGGGAAAAAGGAAGGATGCGTCCGCGTGCGCAGGGTGACTTCGGAGTAAGACATTGCACGCACATTTTCAATTCCGAAGAGGAGATCGATAAGGCGCTGAAGATTGTTGCGGGGTTATAGGGAACATGTGCTACAAGAGACACAATTTATCCATAGATCCTACAGAATTGATCGAATCATTCCTCACCTCTCCCAGGCCTTCCATTTCTCAAGATCCACGCCCTTGATGATAAACCAAATGGAAAGGGAAAGCATCCCCAACAAGGTTGGTATCAACAGCAAACCAGATGCGTATGCGGGCTTGAGCACTAGCATGAAATTTCTAATCACAAAAAGACTGCCGCCTATCATGAAAAGAATGCCAAGGAACTTCGGAATGTAGCCTGATCGCACTATAAGGTAACCTCGTAATAAAGTGGCGAGTCCATAAAAAAGCATAAACACACCTCCACCGTATCCATAAAGATTAACCAATAACATTGAAAGGGAATTTACCTGATCCGTCGTGAATGATTTTAAGTAATCCGCCTTCAGCGCGACAAGGGTAGAGATATAAAACATCTCCGTAAAAGCAAAGGTGATTATCGAAACCAGTCCAAATAATACGGTCAGGCGAGCAAGGTTTTTCTCAACAGGACTTAGCAACAGGTAGAATAGCAGAATAAGAACAACATCGCAGATTGCTTCAACGAGATAGGCTGCGAATCCCAACCTGAACATGGACTCTGAGTTAATGATTTTCGCGGCCGTTGCATTGGCGTCGCCGTCCACTACGACATCGCTCATAACAAACATCTCGCCGAACACACCAGCAAATATCGAAATCAGCAGCAGTAAACCTGTAGCCCTGGCGTATAGCAGCGGCCTTGAGTCAGTCGATCTCATAATTAATCTTGATTATTCACGGATCAGCTTCTGCATGATCTTCGCTTCGTCGATCTTTAACGTTAGATAGTAGAATCCGGTTTTCATTTGAATAGCATCCGCCTGGAAAGAAATCGAATGTTTTCCCCCGGATTGAATTTCGTCGACAAGTTTTTTCACCGTTCTTCCAGTTACATCGTTCAGCTCTATGATCACCGCCGATTGCTTCTCGAGCGTATAGCTTACATTCAATTGCTTCTCAATGGGGTTCGGGAACACGCGGATATCATACTCTAAAACCGGAGAAGATCCTTCAATGCCAAGAATTGGATCGGGATACACACTCCATTCGACTTCGTAAGTGTGCGCCGCAGCATGAGCGTCACTTCTCGATAATGAAGTAGCATCCGTAACGATCGCTTTCAAAGTATTGGCTCCGAAGTTCAATGAATTAACGGAAAGTAAAATAGACTCCTCATCCTGTCCCGACGTGATGATATTGCCGTTGCCGGTCCAGGTGATCGACATATTATCTGTTGCCGGTTTATCGACAACCACCGAAAATTGCATGGAAGTCTCGTGCATCTGAACAACGTCGTTGAGAGGGTCATGTGCAAGTAGAGGTTCAATGAATGAATGGATGGTCTCAACGATAGCTTCTTTACACACACTGCAGAAAGGACTTCCCAGGTAACGCATCTTGCAATTTTGATGTGGCCTGAACCAGGTCGGAGCCTCCTCGTACGGATAGATGTCGATCATATTATCGCCGATCCAGTTCTTCCAGCGGTTTGTTTGAGGATTGCTGTCCTGGGTTCTATTGATTCTTTCATAAGCGTAGGTGGGACCAGCCCAATATTCATCTGCGAGGTCGGCAAAGGAATGGCCTGTTTCATGAATACCTGTTTCGGTGGAGAATTCATCCGTTGAGACCGTCGCGAAATCACCACCGGATCCACCATAGTATGGAGAATTCACAATAACGAAGACCTGGTCATACATCGGAAAATTAACAGCCAGGACATTGTAGATCAGATCATAGCGTGTTGGCACCAACAATCGATGGATGCCATAAGAATCGAACGTGCTTCCAAAATAATTATCGACGTCGGCATAAGGAGTGTCAGCGCACATATAATCGGCAGTATTCTGCGGGTGACTTGCACCTGATTCAGCCGAAATTACTTTGATCGCATAAACATTAAAATAATTCTTATACTCCTTGAATGGACTCTGACTAAAGATGCTGTTTGCGATCTTCTTGGTGTCGGCGATGAATTCAGGAAGCTCCGATTCGGTGTAACCATCGGCAAGGAAAACCAGGTTGATGCGCTGCGATGGATTGCCATTGTCGCGAATGGTTTCGACATCGAAGACCTGTGCAAACGAGGCAGCACTGCCCAATAGAAAGACCAGTAGTGTCAGGAACTTTGTCATTTCAACGTAAACCTGGTTGAGCCAACTATTTTTTGCTCGCGCACTTCAGTCACTTTTGCCAGTTGCGCCGTGGGGATGTACGTCATGCGGACGGAAAAGTCGGCCTCCTCTAAAGTTACTACCTTTCGTTCAAAAGCATTCTTGTCGTTCATGAATTCTACGTCACGAATAAGCGGATGATCCGTGGTGTCGCTTTGCAGGATCTGATCGGTTGAGGTTACTAATTGCACTACGAGGTAGTTAGTGCGAGGCTGCGACCTGGCTTTCTTTTTCGATCCCGGAACGATCTTTTGACTTATGAGCGAGATAATGCTCGCTGAACCGTTCGCCTTTGCTTTAAAATTCAGGAAGATCAATCCGGACGTTGCCGAGGGCTCGCCCGATGTAGAAGATCCGGTACTCGGCGTATTGCCGGCTGCGGTTGGCCTCACATTTTTTTGACATGAGAAGATAATGAGCGAGAGGAAGAGAATGGGAGCTATTCTCATCGGAGCAATTTTACGTCTTAAGATCGAGTTTCATTCGCCACATGTCTCTCAATTCATCTTTAAAGTGCGGCGCTTCCATTCTCGTTTTGTCGAGGATCGTAAACCCCATCTTCTTATAAAAACTGATCGCACTCTCATTTTTTTCGAGCACGGCCAGCCAGATCGTTTTTTTGTTAAGTTCCTGCGCAGTCTTTAACGCAACATCAATTAATTTCTTGCCAATGCCCTTGCCCTGGTACTTCGGCCTGAAGTAAAGCTTCTCGATCTCCATGTCGGACTTCGCAGAGCTATTGGAAAGACCTGAATTCAATTTCAGTTTCATGAAGCCAGCAGGTTCTTTGTTGAGCCACGCGACGAAATATGCGATGTCCGCGTTCGCGAGGTCGTTACGGATCGCCTCGAGTCCATAACTCTTTTCGAGATAATCGTCCAGGCCCTCGCCATCCCAATGATTTGCAAAATTTTCGGCGTATGCGCGACCACATACCTGGAACAACAAATGCAGATCGTCGCGAGTCGCTTTCCGGATCTGAATCGCCTCTACGGTACTCATAATGTGATCTCGCCGTTTGGTGTCGCGATCTTAATGCTCATCCCTGCGGCACCATTCTCGACCTCGTTGTTCAATCCAAATGTTGCAAATGTCTTCTTCACGAGATCAGGGTTCGGATGTGTGAGCTTGAGTGCTCTCAACGTGCATCCTTTCGGCGATGTCGTTGCAGGATGAGGAGTATCTGTACCCCATTGAATAAAGAACGGCATCACTTCATCGACCTCTGTGGAGACCATCAACGTCTTCCATCTTAGAATTTTTCCATCCGAAGTGTTACGCTGGCCATCGTTGATGCCGCTGTTCTTATAACCATTGTCGGTCGCAGCCTTGAGCAGCGCCTGGATATCGTTCGTGTGCGCGGCCCACATGATCAACTTTCCTTCATTGAGGTCAGTAATGAACTTGTAGTCATCGATGAGCTTACCGTTTGGATCCGGAGAAAGGATCTCGAGATACACATCGCTCCCGAGCGAGAGCAACGCATTCTGTGTTCCAAGATGTGGATGCTTGCCACCGAAACTTGCCTCGACGCCCGTCTTCTCTTTGACGCTTTTGATACCAGCCTGCAGGTTGGATATCGCATAAATAATATGGTCGAACGAAGCTTTTGGTGTATCCATATTAAAGGCGCTTGCTCGGAGATGTGTTGCGGCGAGAGCGGAAGTCGATGCTGCAATGAATGATCGGCGATTCATGCAGGGAAGTTAGCACGATTGCATGATATTGGAATGCAGTCGTCTAATCTTCCGCAAGGATTTCTTGCGCTGTGGGAGCGTAAATTTCTCCCTTTGCAATCTTCACAATGCTGCCGGTAACAAATACTTCGTTGCTGCCACTTTTCACCGATACCGTTAATTCACTCGGTCGCTGGAGTATCTCGCCCTGGTGGATCGTGATCGGTTCGTTCTCACTCACAACTTTATATTTCACAAGATACGCGCCAACCGGGCCGGCCAGGCTCCCAGTTGCAACATCTTCCACGCGGCCAAGATTGTCCCACGTTCTTTGCTTGCGCGCCGACACCTCGAACGGTCCTACAAATGCAGCGCCTATTGCTTGCAGCTTTGTCGCGAGATCCTGGGTTACAATTTTTGCTGACGCGCTTCTTCCATCTTTCAACGGCACCAATAAGTAAGGCAACCCGGTTGTTACTACCTGGAGCGGGTATCGCGAGTCCCAGTCGTTTTCGGTCAGATCAAGGTCTTTCAAAAAGCCGATCGCTTCTGATCGCGTTAATACTTTTCCGAACTCGGCCGGTCCTTGATTCATTGTTGCCCGATAGCCGGACGATGTTCTCTGCGATTCGATCGTAACTTGTTTTTTGTTAAGGATCAAAGTACACGATGCCTTGTCGGCGTTGGGTTTCAGGACGTCATGCAATGTTGCAGCTGCGCCCAGTGATGGATGCCCTGCGAAGTCGAGCTCGGTCTCCATGGTGAAGATCCTTGCACGAAAAGTATTTTCTTTCACCTGATGAAGGAAAATACTTTCGAAGTGTCTCATCTCGCGTGTTAACTTCTGCATTGTTGCTGTCGAGAACCGCTCCGCGTTCAGAAAAACGGTGAGACTGTTTCCCGTTAGTGGCGTATCTGAAAACACATCGACCTGGTGATAGGTGATGGCTTTTTCTTCGGCCGCTTTCAGTTTTGCGATGGCCGAGATCTCGACCCTTGCTTTCATGGGCAGATCCAATACCGCGATACATGTCCGCGATGGGAACTTGCCATCAAAGAAAGTGCGATACACCTCGTTGAACTTCGCATAGTTATCCATGCTCTTCAGGTAGATAGTTACTCCTGCGAGATCGTTGAAGGTGAGTCCATTTGCCTTCAAATGATTGCCTATTTTCTCGATGACCTCCTTTGCTTCCTGCTCGAATGGTTTTTCGCCAGGACTGACCGTTCCGGAGATGAAAAGCAGGTCGCCTGTTGTTGTATAGTCACTGATAGGGAATGCTGATGAGGGTTGATTTTCCTGCGCCATAAGGGTATCGGTTAATTGGATTAGAATTAAAAAGAGTAAAACGGTTCTCATTTCTTTTTCTGTAAAATTGCGCATCTTGAGAACGATATAACAGAATCAGATTTTGAAAATCTGACTATAACAGATGAAACAGTTCATTTTTGCAAGTGCTGCAGCCAAGGTCGAGGCATTGATCCATAACAAGACATTTTTGCCCGGCGACAAGCTTCCATCGCTACGACACATCTCCCGCGAGTGGGGTATCAGCATCGGTACGGCATTGCAGGCTTACAACCTGCTCGAAGACAAAGGCATCGTGAAAGGCCAGGAAAAATCAGGATTCTTCGTAGTGCACAAACCCGCCGAAGGAGTTGAGTCGCCTGCTCCATATAAAGGCCCGGTGGTCGCCAGGAATGTTCTTGTTCAGAGAACACTCACAAAGGTGTCGATCGAAAGTGCAGGCAAGGATTTCGTTTCT
Source organism: uncultured Ohtaekwangia sp. (assembly GCA_964490505.1). Taxonomy (GTDB): domain Bacteria; phylum Bacteroidota; class Bacteroidia; order Cytophagales; family Cyclobacteriaceae; genus ELB16-189. The sequence continues at coordinate 344,290 of CAZBCP010000016.1, forward strand.
TTTTTCGACGCGATCCCGCTGGTATCGTCACTACCGTTCACGGCGATCAGGCGCAGTGTGCAAGTTGCCTCCCGCGATCTGAAAGGAAAATATATCTCCTATGAAACAACACAAGGCAACATCCGCCTTCGTCAACTTATTGCGAAACGATCATTTAATTGGAACGGCAAGCTATCTCCTGAAAATATAGTTATCACCAATGGCGCACTGGAAGCGATCCATCTTTGTCTTCGTGCCACCACTTCGCCAGGGGACACCGTGGTCGTGGAGACGCCATGTTATTACGGTATCCTTCAGTGTATTGAAAACCTTCAGCTGAAGGTTATCGAATTGCCTGCCCACCCGGAAAGCGGGATCGATGTCGCTGAATTGAAACGCGTCTGCCAGAAGTTTCAGGTTGCTGCATGTGTGCTCGTTCCGAACTTCAATAATCCCAATGGAGTTACTCTTTCTAACAGCAAGAAAGAAGAGTTGGCAACCTTCGCGCGCCACGCAAAGATGCCGATCATCGAAGACGATATTTACGGAGAACTCTACTTCGGAGATCAACGTCCTCACACAATTAAAACCTACGACGAGGGTGGCTGGGTTCTGTTGTGTACTTCATTTTCCAAAACGCTAGCGCCGGGCTTCCGGATCGGATGGTGCGAAGCCGGTCGATTCAGCCAGCGTGTTACACAATTAAAAGCCGTTACGAATGTGTCTACAGCCAGCTTGATCCAGGAGACGGTGATACAGCTATTGCAATCCGGCGCTTATGATCGTCATCTAAGGAAAATGCGATTATCGTTAAGTCGCCAGGTAGCGCTGACTGCACAGGCCATCGAACGATACTTTCCGCGGGGCACCAGGATCAGCAAACCAGAGGGTGGTTACGTGTTATGGATAGAGTTGCCTAAGAAAATAAATTCGGCGAGGCTGCAGAAGCTGGCCATCGAAAACAATGTCGACTTTGCGCCGGGATTTCTCTTTTCAAACTCGGGCGGCTTCAAGAATTACATCCGGATCAGTTGCAATAATACGTGGAATGAGAAGGTGGAAAAGGCTCTAAAGAAACTCGGTGCCCTTATTGACAAAAATGTCATCCTGGCTGAAGTTGACTAATTAGTGCCTTTCACTCGTTTACGGAAATAATTACCCCTCACCTTCAGGGCGTTCGAGGGAAAATTCTGGAACTTATAGTACCAAACCTTTCCCCTATGAGACACACGATTGCTGCAATCGCTTTCCTTGCCGTTGTTTCCTTTTTACTCTACAGTTGTCTGCCCGGCACACAAGCCGCGAGTGTAGAAAAAGTGATCGTTCCGCCGCATCCTCTCGACCCACTCGATACCGCCGAGATCAGCACGGTGAAGAAAATCCTTCTCTCCGAAAACAAGATCGATACAACGTACAGGTTCTATATCATTAATCTCTACGAGCCACCTAAATCGGAAATGCTCGTCTTCAGATCGGGTGATAATTTTCAGCGACTGGCATTCGCATCTGTATTCGATTGGGCAACCAACAAAACCTATGAGGCTATCGTCGATCTTAAGGCTTCGAAGACCATTTCATTCAAGAACATTCCCGGCGTTACACCCGGTATGATGGCCAAAGATTCTATCGCCGACCAGATCTTGAAAACCGACGCGGCATGGATGGCCGGTTTGCAGAAGCGCAACATACATCCCGATTCCGTAACGGTTTCTGGAGTGTTTGCTGGCGACATGGGCATAGCCCCACCCGATCACCGCGAATTGATCTGTATGCCTCAATACAAAAACAAAAAGTATGAACATCTATATGTCGATGGGCTCGTTGCCTACGTCGATCTCACGGCAAGCAAAGTATTGAAGGTGATCGACGATGGCGGCAAAGGGTATTACAAACCGGAAGACATCAGTTACTTCGATATGGATTCGGCGGAGAACCTGCTCCCTCCTACCAACCCGTTGAACATAAGTCACCCCGAGGGCACAGGTGTGAAAGTTGAAGGATTCCAGATTGCGAGCAGCAAATGGAAAATGCGCGCGGGCATCCACAATCGTGAAGGCCTTGTGATCTACGAAGCGAGTTACAACGACAATGGCATCTGGCGCCCGGTGCTCTATCGTGCGTCGATGGCCGAAATGTATGTTCCCTATGGATCGATAGATCTCGGGCACACCGCATGGAACTACTACGATGGGGGCGCTTATCGATTGGGACAGATGTTCACAAAAAAGATGTACAAGCTAAGCCAGGGAGCAGACGTTCCTCCGAACGCACAATACTTGCCCGGATTCTTCCACGATGAAAAAGGGAAACCTCTGCAGATCGATAGCGCAGTTGCCGTGTTCGAAGAATATGGCGGTCCGCTAACACGTCATGGCAACTTCGCCGTTGAGGCTCGCAACGTTGCTGTGAAATATTTTGTACGCATCGGCAATTACGATTACGGTTTCAAATGGATCTTCCGTGAAGATGGACAGATCGATGTGAAGACGGAGCTTACCGGTATCGTCGGCATCAAAGGTGTTAACCGTGTTACGGATGCGCCGGGACAAAACGATGATACATACAACGGATCTTATTTCGGAACTCTTGTGGCTCCACATGTAGAAGCTGTCAATCACCAGCACTTCTTCTCGTTCCGTATAGACATGGATGTTGATGGAACAGAAAACCTCGTAGAGGAAATGAATACCAATCCGTTGCCGGCGGGCAAAGCCAATCCGTGGGGCAATGCTTTCATTATGCAGATGTCGATCATGAAGAACGAGTCGGAAGCGCAAAGGAGCACCAACAATGCAACGAATCGCCACTGGATGATCGCCAATGCCAACGCAACGAATAGCCTCGGTCAGCAAAAAAGTTATGTGCTGATGCCGGGACACAATGCCTCACCTATTGCGTTGCCGGGATCGGCGCCACGCAGGATGGCCGACTTCCTCGAGAATAGTTTCTGGGCGACGGCTTATAAAGAGAATGAAGTATTTCCCGCCGGCGACTATCCGAATTCAAGAGGAATAAAAGACGGCCTGCCGCTGTGGACATCCAACAACGAGAGCATCGAAAAAAAGGACGTTGTTATATGGTACAACATGGGCATTACTCACATCGTGCGCCCGGAAGATTGGCCGGTCATGAACGTTCATACGATGGGATTTTCGTTGATCCCATTTGGTTTCTTCGACAGCAACCCCGTAGCCAGGAACAAAAAGGCCACGAAAAAGCAACCAACTCTTACTGCGGGTCCTACGCCACCCGATGTAACGATATGCGTACCGCTTCCAAAAGAAAAAACGAAAGGATGATCACTCAGTTCTCAACACCTCCGTCGGATTTCTTAACGCCGCTTTCAAAGTTTGAAAGCCTACTGTCAACAACGTACATACTAATGTAAGCAAACCGACGCCACCAAATACCCACCAATAAATTGGCGTGCGGTACTCGTACGACTGGAGCCAGTTGCTCATGATCAGCCATGCGATCGGAAAGGCAAGTACAAATGACGTCGCAACAAGCTTGAGGAAGTCTGACGAGATCATTGACGTTATGTTGTTTGCCGTAGCACCTAATATTTTCCTGATCCCTATCTCTTTTGAACGACGTTGAGTGGTGTACGAAGCGAGTCCGAATAGTCCAAGACATGAAATGAAAACTGCAAGACCTGCGAAAACACTCGAAAGGTTTTGCGCGAGGGCTTCGGTCTTAAATAACTTGTCGAACTCCTGATCGGTGAAGGCATACTCGAAAGGGTATTCAGGATTGTATGTTTTCACTACTTTTTCCACCTCGCTAAGACTGCTTTGTAGGTCGGAAGAACTGCTTAGACGGATGGTAAGAACTCTCAGGAAATTGTTGACATCGGGATTGGCAGTAAGAATAATGGGAGACACCGACTTTTTATAGATGTTGCCATGAACGAAATCCTCCACAACACCGATCACTTTCATGTGATAGTCTCCACTGGCAATGTCTTCACCAATCACAGAACGATCGCCGATCAGCTTCGCGAAAGCTTCGTTGATAATAATATTACTGGCGTCGGACCTGGCATCTTCATTAAAATCGCGACCCTCTTTGATCTTCATACCGACTGTTGAAATATATTCCGGTGTAACAGCCTCGGTCAGTACCGAAATGCTTGCGTTTGGATCCTTTCCCTGCCATGAATAATGACTGTCGTCGTACCAGCCGAATCGAAACACTGGCTTTATACTCATCGCTGCATTCTCTGCTACACCTTTGCGGATAAGTTCCGTTTTGATCGCGTTAAAGTTCTCACGCATCGCGCCTCGCAACTCAATATATATAGTCTGGCTGGTCGTGTACCCGACGTCACGCCCCTTTGTGAAATTGATCTGTTGATAAATGATCACCGATGCTATCATCAATGTGATCGATACCACGAATTGCACGATCACAAGTCCTTTACGAACAAACCCGGGTCCGGAGCTGGCCTTGATCTTTATTCCTTTAAGCACCTGGGTGGGATTGAACGACGATAAATAGAATGCCGGATAGCTTCCGGCAAGAAGTCCACATGTTAATGTTACGGCAACGAGGGCGCTCATGTGCTGCCAGTCATTCAAGCGCATGGTTAGCTCCTTCTCGACAAGTGAATTGAATGCAGGGATTGCGAAGTAGACGATGGCGAGCGCAGCTAACACAGAAACGAATGCCAGCATCAACGACTCGGAAAGAAATTGCGAGATAAGTATGCGTCGGCCTGCACCCAGTGTCTTACGAACGCCAACCTCTTTTACGCGTTGCTCCGAGCGCGCGGTGGCGAGATTCATAAAGTTGATGCATGCAACAATCAAAATTATAAATGCGATGATGGTGAAGAGCCTTACGTATTTGATCTGGCCGCCACCGTCGGCACGTCCATTTGAAAAACTATAATACAAATGCCAGTCATTCATCGGGAATAGAAAGCAGGTGTTGGTCTTGTCCGGATTCCTGTCTTTTAGAACTTTCGTGATCTTTTCGTTGATCGCATTGACATCCGCGTCCGGGTACAGTTCAACAATTGTTTCCGCTGCCATAGCGCCCCATTCTTTCAACCATGGAGCTTTAGTTTCGAGGAGCTCGTAGCGGGCAAACCAGTCTGCTTTGAAAGATGAGTTTGTGTGTGGGTTTTGAAGGACCGCGGTAATTGTGAAAAGTTTATCCTTGTCGATGTTTAATGTTTTACCAAGAACATCGGTGGTTCCGAAGAACTTTAACGCCATTCGTTCGGTGATTACAACGGCATACAGATCGTTCAACGCCGTTTCGGGATTACCATTGATGAGCGGCCGGTCTATGATGGAGAGAAAAGTGGAATCAACATAATCGCCTTTCTCATAAAATGATTTATCGTTGGCCGTTATGAGCGCCGAACCGTGATCGTCGGTAGCCCGTGAAGCGTGCTTTATGCCCGGGACTTCGTCTACGAGTACTGCTGCCATCGGGCCGGGCAGATTGTCGCTGGTGTAGGCAACGCCATCGTGAACTTCGTTTTCCATTATCCGATAGATATTGCTTCGATTCGCAACATCATGATCGAAGGTGACTTCGTCTTCCACCCAAAGGAAGATGAGCGACGCGCAAGCGATGCCAACGGCCAGGCCGGCAATGTTCAATGTGCTGTAACCACGATTCTTCCACAGATTTCGCAGTGTTGATCGGAAGTAGTTTGTCATAAGCTCAGGTTTGACTCAGTACCGGCAAAGATCGAAAGGTTACATGTAACGGGGCGTAAAAAAATGTCACCACGTAGTAAAAAGCAGTATCTTGATTCATTTCGATGAAATCGCTGTTAATTACGCCGGAAGGATTGGAGAGATTGAAAGCTGAGCTCAATCACCTGTGGCGTGTCGAGCGCCCGGATACCACCCAAAAGGTCTCGTGGGCGGCAAGTCTGGGCGACCGCTCCGAAAATGCGGATTATCACTATAATAAGAAGCGACTAAGAGAGATCGATCGCCGCATCCTTTACCTGCGCAAATGCATCGACGATCTGAAAGTTGTGAGTTATTCACCCTTCCAGGAAGGGAAAGTCATGTTTGGAGCCTGGGTAGAGGTTGAAAATGAAAAAGGTCTACAGAAACGTTTTCGTATTGTGGGCTCGGAGGAAATTCTCTTCAATACCAAAGATTATATCTCGATGGACTCGCCGATGGCACACGCCCTGATCAATAAAGAAGTGGGTGACGAGGCGATCGTCAAGGCCGGCGCCGGCTCGTTCGTCTGGAAGGTGAAGAAGATCGAGTATCAGAAATAGTTCAGGCGCTCGCAAGCCCGAGTATGAAGTCGCGATAGTTTGCGACTGCCGCCGGAGTATCAATGAACAGTTCCGGTTCGATGAGCTCGACCTCCATCAGGTAGCATCTATCATCGATCAATAGCATATCGATCCTGCCGTATCGAGCTCCCTTCAATCGCGCGCTTCGAACAACTTTATATGCCTCTAGCAGAAGTTGTTCCGGTGGTTGCCTCGATTCCACCGAACCTCCGTACTCGGCTTGCACGCAATAGTCACCCGTTTGCGGCCGTTTAAGTACCGAGTGGCTGAAGGTTGTTCCAAAAAACACAAGCGACCATTCACCGACGCGGGTGATCTGTTCGATGTAAGGCTGAACGATGATGTCGCGATGATCTTCATCAGCTATTAGTTCCTTTATATCATCGCGATCCACGAGCTGCATTTGATATGCGCTAGCCGATACAACGGCTTTAATTATAAAAGACTGTTGTGTTGGAAAGTCATCAAGTATTTTTTCGAGGCCTTTATGTTTATACGTGGGTATCACTGGCGCGCCGGATGCCTGTAGGTCCAGCATGTATGTCTTCCTGGAATTCCATAAAAGAAGGTTTACAGGATTGACAACATTGAGATTTTCCTCCTGTAGCGACTGAAGCCATTTCGTGAAGTCATCATATCGAGTATGATAGTCCCAGCACGTTCTAACCAGTATTTTATCAAATGATTTGAGCTTACGGGCCGGCGATTGGTCCCAGGTAGGGATTTCAATATCTACTTCATTCTTGAGATTATTAATTGCCTGCGCTTCCCCACCGGGCGGGACGGGTTGATTGGATGAAGTGATGAGGGCGAGTTTCATGAGGTGCCGGATAAGATGAATCTTACCGATTCGCAAAGTCGAGATCAAACCATGCAGTGCCGAATCGACCATGGTGGTAGATGACAGTAACCGTGTCGCCCTTCTCAAGGGCATCGTACCGTTCCTCCGAAATCGAAAAATGAGTTCTCTCGCCACTCTTCCAGGGCGTAACGACTATCTTATATTCGTTTCTCTTGCCTATTAACTTCTCGATCACTGCGGTTCGATATCTATTTTCGGTTGTGTTGTCGTAATAGCAATTGATAAAAATGTATGCTCCGGCTGTGTACGCCAGAAATCCCATCATCATGATCAAAGATGCTTCGGTAACGACGAATTTGTTAAGAGTAAGCTGACGGATCGCAAGATGGGCGACGAGCCAAAGTATTGAACCGGCAACAACACACGTCAGCAAAAACATTGGATTGAAATCAATTCTGTAATCATGTAATGCAATGGCCAAAAGGAATGTCGATGGCATAAATATTCCGACAAGTCCATAGCTTGTAATCAGTACCCTAGCTTGATACAATGCAACAACCATGGTTGGATAAGCAATAGCGAGCCACATTACGACCTCGTAGATAGTCGGATAGTTGGGTTCTTCTATATTGATGTGAATAGGTAGCGCAAGAGAAAAGACCAGCGCGACACACATGACAACGTTTGAAAATTTCTTGAGCTCGCCTACATCGGTCATCCCCAAATTTATCGCTAAATTAATGTTTGGACAACCCCACCATGGCCTACGCGGAATATCCGATCGCCCCTGAACTGAGACCGTTTGTGAAGGTGATCTGGTCTATGGAAAATGATCCTGGAGAGATCCCTCAATTTTCGATGCGAATACTGCCGGATACTTGTGTCGAAATGGTGATCCATTACTCGCAACCATTGTCCACAACCTTTTCCACAAGTAAGAAGGAAATCCAGCCAACGAGCTTCGTCGTCGCCCAGATGAAAAGCTTTATCGAGCTCGAGCCCACAGGGCCGTACGGGTTTATGTCCATCCGGTTTACGGCGCAGGGCGCGTATCATTTCTTTGGCATCCCGATGAAAGAGATAGCCAACGATTTTGTAGACCTCAATAATGTTTGGAAGTCATTCGCCGATAACCTGACCGACCAGGTACAATTGGGATTGAATGGATCTCAGCGTTCCAATATTATCCAGCAGGCGCTTTCTCTTCAGCTTCGAAAGAACGGCCAATTCGATAAGGCCGTCGACTACTCTGTTGATCAACTGTATCTCTCAAATGGTCAGCTCACAATAGAGGAACTGGCTGACAAGACCGGGCTGAGCGCCCGGCAGCTCGTTCGGCGTTTCGATCAAAAGATAGGAATGTCGCCGAAAGAATTTGCGACTATAGTACGATTCATTCATGCTACTAATTTATTGAGAGAGGGTAAGCAGTCGATCTACGACATCGCTTACTCATGTGGCTATTACGACCACGCACATTTCTTTCATGATTTCAAAAGATTCTCCGGTTTAAATCCAGGCCAATTCCAGGAAAGATCCGACGTTTTTTTATGATGTCCGATTCTTACACAGAACTGCTACCGCGGTCACGTTAATTGCACGAAAAGAAATCGCAACATGAAATACATTTTTGCATTTATTCTTCTTGTTCCCACGATTGCCTCAGCCCAAATGTCGAAATCCGACAGTGTTTGGTTGCCCTTGAAACCGTTGATCGGAACGTGGAAAGGCACGGGCGAAGGGCCCGACGGAAAAGGAGATTATGAACGAACCTATCAATTCGTTCTCAACAACAAATACATCGAGGTGAAGAACAAATCTGTTTACCCCGCCACAAAAGAAAAACCGAAAGGATACATCCATGAAGATCGCGGGTACATCAGCTACGACAAGTCGAGAAAGAAATTCGTCTTCCGCCAATTCCACATCGAAGGGTTCGTCAATGAATATGTACTCGAAAGCATTTCAGCCGATGGAAAAACGATAACGTTTGTGACTGAGTCTATTGAAAACATTCCTGCCGGCTGGCGCGGAAAGGAAATGTATACAGTAACCGGAACAGATCTTATCGAAGATTTTCAGCTTGCAGAGCCTAAGAAAGATTTCGAACCTTATACCAAAGCGCAATTCAAGAAACAGCCGTGAATTAGTTAAACGAGGTCCTGAATTAACCCAGTGAGTTCAAAAACTCCAGATAATCCTTGCCCCTTGACCGCGCTATAGTATCGAACGCCATCAGGTAAACTGCGTACAATAAAACACCGCCAGCTACGCCGCGCCATGTCGAATCCCCGGAAAGAAGGAACAATGCGGCAGCACAGATCAAGATCAATACAATCTCGCCGGTGATAAAAACATTGAAATTTTTTTGTACGGCGATCATTCTGGGGATCTCCGTGGTCTTAAGATCGCTTCGTAGCGACTGAATGATCGATGTGACACGTGAAATGTCTTTTGGCGCCCGGGCGATCACGCTCACGCAAATGCTGCCAAGTACTATGCTTAGAACGATGAACGCGTAGCCCATGCCATTATAAAATGGTTGTCTCAACTTGGTGAGGAAATATATGGCAACAAGTGTGGCGACAATCGTGGTTATCAATCCGAACCAGCACCACGCGCGCTCGGCATTAAAATATTTCAATACAGGTTCCATGTTTGTAGTAGTCATATCTTATAAGTTACCCTGATCATTTTAAAGAACCATGTGTCGGGAATAAGTCTACGAATACGCGTGAGCATGGGCGAAGGACTGCCGACAGGGTAACGCATGCGGTTGCTGATGTCGTTGGCAGCCTTTATGATGGTGCCTGCAACCAATTCTGGACTTTCACCTTTTTCCGTTGCCTCAACAGCTGCCTTCTCGAATTTTTGAAGATAGTCGTCGTACACGTTGGTATCCGATGGTTTCATGAACTCTCTACTTCTCCCATAAAACTCGGTCTTGATTATCCCCGGTTCGATAAGTTTCAACCGGATATTGAAAGGGATCAGTTCGTAGTGGAGCGACTCGGTAAAACCTTCGACGGCCCACTTGGTGGCGTGATAGATGGAGTAGAGTGGAAAGGCGAGTCGGCCGCCCATCGATGACACCTGGATGATGGTGCCTGAATTTTGCGCGCGCATCACGTGAATGGCTTGCCTTGTTACGCGCATCAGTCCAAACACGTTGGTGTTGAATTGTTTTTGGATCAATTCGTCGGTCATGGCTTCGAATACGCCGTCAAGTCCGTAGCCCGCATTATTCACGACTACGTCCAGCCGGCCATATTTTCCAACGACATCATCGAAGCATGTCTTGATCGACCCGGAAGACGTTACATCCAATTTGAATTTTGTTATCGATGGGTGTGCATTGAAGTCATTCTCCTTCTCGGGACTGCGCATGGTTGCGGCGACGTTCCAGCCGGCGTTGGCGAAGGCAAACGCGGCCGCTTTGCCGATGCCACTTGAAGAACCGGTGATGAGCACTGTTTTGGACATAAGTTGGTGCGTTGATTTGTTGCGAGTGATCAAAAGTATGTGCTAAATTGATCCCGGTAAACTGTGAAGTATACTTCATACTTTAAAAAAATTTATCTAGCGCAGAAATGAAGCTGATTAACGTGATTTCGAAAGAGGCCGGGCTGCCGATCCACACGATCCGCTACTATGAAAACTACGGGTTGTTCAAGGGCAAGAAGAATGGGAATGGATCGCCCCATTATTCATACTACGACGACGAGGTGCTGGAGAAGCTGGAGCTGATCAAGGAAGCGAAAGAGATTGGCTTCACGCTGTCGGAGATAAAAAACCTCCTGGATGCGTGGCATAGCAAACGACTCTCGGTTGAGAAAAAGAGAGAGATACTAAGCGGTAAGATCAGGGAGATTGACGAGAAGATACGGTCGCTAAAGGCGATGAGAAAACTAGTGATAGAGTGTATGAGGGATGAGGAGTTGTGATCATCCAGCCTTCTGCGGTATATCTTCCACTAAGATCTCATGCCCCGCCTTGTCGTAGTATGTGCAAGTCATTTTGTCCGTTCGCACGGTCCATTTTTCTATCCCAAATTCTGCGCACATCCCGATGAATGTCAGGTAATCCGTTTTGCCTTGTTGATGCTCTTTCAAATCAACTTTAAATTGCCCTGCAACGGGCGTTTCGTTGATTGCCAATTCGGGATACCTGGCAGGCATCTCTGCTTTATAATTATCTGAACCAAAAAAATTCGTGTGGCCGTCGGAAACAAATGTTTCATAACTGATAACTCCCAGTTGTTGGATCTCTTTGACGTATGCAGGAAAGTCCGCGCCAGATTTCACTTTGCTGTGGGCACTCTTGATCTGTTCTATTGTAAACATTGTTCTGGGGTTTGTTGGTTAAGAATTGTGTTTGATGACTCAAAGGTGAACCAACACGCGCTCGCGCAATTGTAAAAATTCGTTTATCTACTTTTTCCGGAAAAGAATTTTTCCGGTGTATCGCCCGTGAAGATTTTGAACTCCTTGATGAAATGGGCCTGGTCGTAGAAGCCTGCTTCATAACCCAGCTCGGTGAGAGACGATCGTAAGTTGTGTTGCTGTATGACGTTCTTCATGCGAACGATGGAAGCGAATTTTTTAGGAGAAGTACCAACAGACTGTCGGAACCGTTTTTCCAATGGGCTTTGACTGATGTGGAGTTGATCCATCAACTCGGTGATCCGGATATTTCCTTTGCTTTTATGGATCAGGGCGAGTGCCGTCGATACAAGCTTGTCGGGTTCGGTGTTTCTCATTCTTGCAATCAAGAACCGTTCTACAGACGAGATGCGCCTGTCATCTGTTTTGGCTTCGGCCAATTCTTCTTCCAGGTACAAAAGCTCGGAGCGGAGCATGAAATTGTCTAGTGACACACTTTCCCTGAACAGCTCGTGCAGGGGCTCCCGGAAGAAGTGAGAGGCCCCGGCTTCTTTAAAGAAAACAAGGACAGTACCGATGTTGGCTGAGTTATGAAATGTTCGACTACCATCGGCCAAGCCCGTTATTCCCGAAATAGCCAACGGAGCTGATTTATCTTTCTCGACCTTATGAAGTCTTCCTTTGTATTGAAAACCGATAACAAGGCCGGTGTCCGGTAAAACCTTGTAGGTACCTTGATCTTCAGTTTCCGAAATGACAAACGACTTGATGAAGGGCTTGAGGATATCGCATGGGAGAAAGGTTAGGGTCTTCATGGGTGGGTGGCCAGTAAAGGCTATGAGAAAATCAGGCCCCACAAAAATAAGAATTCATAGCCCTATCCAAGGTCATTCGCATTTCAGGGCATCCACAGGGTTTGCAAGTGCCGCACGTGTCGTGTGAAATCCGATCGAGAGGCCCGTAAACAGAATACAAGCAAGAACCGGCGCCACAAAAGCAAAAAGCGGCAGATCAGCCCGATAATCAAAATTGCTCAGCCAAAGATCTACCACATACCACGTTGCCGGGATCGCAAGCAGGTTAGCGACGATCAACAGGAACACGAATTTCTGTGTAAGTATCGCGATGATATTCTGAAATGATGACCCGAGAACCTTACGAATCGCTATTTCTTTTCTTCGGAGCTCTGTTGTGTATGAGATCAGCCCTATCATGCCCAACGATGCAATCACAACGGTTACAATACACAAGCATAATAGCAACGACAGAAAGTTGTCTTCACGGTTATACAACGACAGTAAGTCCTGGTCAACAAAACTGTAGTCCATTTTGTGATTCGGGAACTTCTCTTTCCATATCGTTTCCAGCGTAGTCACAGTTTCCTTGATGTTGTCGCCGGTGATCTTTACGTAGAGATTCCTTTCGTTGCCGAAGCTTTGGCTTGCAAAAATGATCATTGGTTGGACGACATTATAGGAAACACCCAGATGAAAATCCTTCACGACACCGATCACGTCGTGTTTGGAGACTTCTTGCGGAGTCCACCCAACAAACTTTGCATTCAACGGATCTTTATCCCAACCGAATTTTTTCATCGCTGCCTCATTAATGAGAACGGTGCCGTCGTAATCCGGAATTGTGTGATTGAAACTTCGACCAACGATTATCTCGGCGCCAATGGTCTTGAAAAACTCCGGGCCTACTGCCATACTTCCGGCGCCGGTTTGAAACTGGGTGCCATCGGGGTTTTGTAATGTTGGCGTAAACGTATTGCTTTCACCATGGAGATTGATATGCGCAAGCGACGCTGATACGACTCTCGGCGATGTTTTGATCGCGTCCATATAAACATCCATGTGATAGTTCACGATCGTGTCGGATGGTATCTGGATGTTGATGAGATTTCGCCTGTCAAAACCGATATCTTTATTCTTGATGAAGCTTACCTGGTTGAAGATCAGAAGTATTCCAGAGATCAACAGGGCGGCCGTGAAGTATTGCGTGCCAACGAGTATCCTTCTAAAAGTTTCCCCCGTCGAACTCGCAGTAAATTTTCCTCTCATCGAATTCATTGCGGGTGAAGATGAAAGATAAAATGCGGGAAAAATTCCGGCTACAAGACCAATGCCTGCCGAAAGAAGAAAGATGGACCTGATGTGAACACCGGCAAAAAATTGATACCTGGTTATTGCCAACCCGGTAAGCTGATTAAAATACGGGAGCATCAACCACGCAAGAATAAAAGCAAGCACACCGGCCGACATCGCAAGTAAAATGGATTCACTAAGAAACTGGGCCCACAATAGTTGCCTGGATGAGCCCATGATCTTTCGAATGCTGACCTCTCCTGCTCGTTCTGCTGCCTGGGCTGTTGCGAGGTTCACATAGTTGATCATCGCGAAGATGACCAGCAGTAACGCAACTAGTGACAATGCCAGCACATTGTCGCTGCTTCCATGTGGATTGGGTTCCCAAAGAAGTTCTTTATCCAAATGAATTCCGGTGATTGGTTGAAAGAAGATCTTTCCACTACCCCCAAATTCGTCGTAGGCCTTTTTCATGTATCGGTCGAAGAACGCCGGCATTTGTTGCTGCAAGGCATCTATGTTGTTTGCCTCGTCTAATAATATGTAGGCATAAGTATGAAATCCATTCCATTCTTTTGACTCGAAGTCTTTGAAGGTGTTCCATGGAACGATGACATCCATCGGAAAATGTGAACGGCGAAGATCGTTTTCGATCACACCTGTGATCTTCAGTTCTTTTTCGAATTCAATGAAGTAAACGATCTTCCCTAAAACATCGATGCTGCCGAAAATACTTTCCGCCATCGATCGGCTGATGACAACCGAAGCCGGCTCAGCGAGGGCGTTAGAAGGATTGCCTTCAATGAATTCTTTGTCGAAGAGTTTAAGTATTGTCGGGTCGGCAACCACAAAGTTCATCGAGCGTGCCGTTTTTTCTTTGTACTCCAGTGTTCCTATGTGCCGGGTTAATCCTACACGTGCACCCTCTTCGATCTGCGGATAAGATGATTTGAGCGCGGGAAGTACAGGTGTGGGAACATTGCTGTAAACGTCGACCCTGCCACCCATGTTGGTTTCCAGGTTCACGCGATAGATGCGATCGGCGAATGCAAAGTCTTTGTCGTATGAAGTTTCGTCCTGAATCCACAACCACGCCAGGAATGCAAATGCGATGCTTGCTGCGAGTCCTCCGATGTTGAGGAATGTATATGACAGTCTCTTCTTTAATGATCGAACAGCGATGGTGATGAGATTGAGGGTCATAGCGGGATTGAGGCGAAACAGGCGCACGTTCCTGAACGACATGATAACATCGCTTAGGTATAAAACGGACGCGATCAGTTTTCCGCGAGTTTGTAGCCGGTCCTGGTACATTTCTTCGAGGTCGCCGGCGACTTCGTCGAAGTGCTCGTCGCTGCAGATCATTCGGAGCAGCCATTTGCCGATGCGTGGAGGTTGATTGCTCATAGGCTTAGGGTTTGATGATTCTGAGCTTGGGAATTGTTTTCCATATGTTCTCGCGTACGCTGCGTGCTTCCTTTAGTGCCGCGAGGCCGGTGTTCGTGATGCGGAAGTACCGTTTCATTTTTCCGCCTCTCTTCTGTGTCGCGCCTCCGAAGGATGATTTAAGAAACTCTTTTTCCTCGAGACGATAGAGTACGGCGTGTATGGCGCTGATGTTGAGCGTACGTTTGGCGTTTTTCTCGAGCTCGGCCTTTACGGATACGGCGTAGGCTTCGGTATTGAGGGAGGCTACGGTTAATAAGATGAGTTCTTCCAGTTCGCCGAGGTAAGTGCCTTTCATGAGCGATGTATTTTCTTCACTAATGTAAATAAAATAGGGACCAAAAAATCAACATTATCTACACTTTTGTAAATATTTAAGGATTTCAGGAAATAACCGTCGTGAACGTGCGGTTTTAAGGTGGATTTGAGGGTTGTAGAAATAAAAAAAGCCAGCCAGCGAATAAAATTTGCTATTTCGCAAAAGCACGAGCACAGGCTGACCTTATCTTTAGGTAACAAAAGCCATGGAATCCATATTCAATTATTTCGATTCATTCATGCCAATTAGCCGCGAAAGCAAAGAGCTAATGGCGATGCACCTGGAATTTGAGACTATTCGGAAGAATGATTATCTGTGGAGAGCCGGGCAAAGATGCGAAAGCATCTATTTCATTAAATCAGGCGTCGTACGCCTGTTCTTCTACAATGAACAAGGTGAAGAAAACACCGTGCATTTTGTTAGTCCCAATAAAATTATCGCGGACGTAGATAGCCTGAACATGAACACGCCCTCGTCGGTCTCTTGTGTCGCGGCTGTCGATACCGAGGTGGTTGTCGTAACCGCTTCGGTCATTGAGAAATTCAATCGCGAAGTCTTTGAATGGAATGAATTGAGAAGGAAGATAACAGAGAAGTCGTTGTTCGATAAGATTAAGACCAGGGACAAGATCTTCCAGAAAGAAGCAAAGGAAAGATACTTGTCGTTCCTGGAACATTTTCCGTTGGTCGCCAGTAATGTCCAAGCCAGTCACATAGCCTCCTATCTTGGCATTTCGCAATTCACGTTAAGTCACATCAAAAGTGAATTGAACAAAGTCGATTTTTTGCGAAAGAGCAAAAGTTAATCCCTACCGAAATCGGTGCTTTGTTTCCAAATCAAAAAGGAAATGAAGCATTTATTAAAACCATCATCTGCTTTCTTAGTTGCTGTTATGCTGCTATTGGCAGGCCGGCATTCGTTTGGTCAGACTACCGGCAACGAAATAATCGGCACCTGGTTGAACCAGGAAAAGGAAGCTCAAATTGAGATCGACAAAAGCGGCACCACCTATTCGGGTAAAATTGTCTGGCTGAAAGAGCCCAACGATGCTGACACCGGGAAGCCAAGACTGGACAAGCACAATCCCGACGCAAAATTAAAGTCGCGACCGATTCTCGGCTCCGAGTTGTTGTACGGATTTGTTTTTGACAAAGGTGAAAAGGAATGGAACAAAGGAACCATTTACGACGGTAGAGATGGCAAAAGTTATAAATGCTACATCACTTTAAATACGGACGGCTCATTGAAAGTAAGGGGTTACGTAGGCGCTGCATGGATGGGCCTGGGAAAAACAAACACCTGGACTCGTAAAACGAATTGACGTATGAAGAAAGTATTTGTAACAGGAGGATCAGGTTTTGTAGGACAATACTTGATCCCAATGCTCATCGGAAGTGGCTTCGAAGTAAACGCATTGGCACGTTCGGAAGAGGCCGTCAAGAAAGTGGATCAGTTAGGCGCGTCAGCTGTCAAAGGCGACTTAAATGACGAGAAGGCGCTGGCACGAGGCGTGGAGGATTGCGACACTGTATTTCATTTAGCAGCGTCGGTTGATTTTTTTGCATCAGAAAAAGATCTCAGGAAATTGCACGTTGAAGCCACCGAATTATTATTAACAGTCGCTAAAAGGGCCAACGTAGCCAGGTTCATCTATCTCGGAGCCGCATCTGTAATCATGAATGGAAAACCAGTTTTCAATGCTGACGAAACCTTTGTATCCGACAACATTATTGACGGCTATTCAAGGACAAAACTTCAAGCTGAAAAATTGGTTCTGAAAGCGAACACAAAAACATTCCAGACCGTGTCACTGCGACCGCCCTTAATTTGGGGCAAAGGTGATCCTAATACACTTGCGGGAGTCATTGACGCCGTAAAGAAAGGCAGAATGCAGTTTATCGATGGTGGCAGGCATCGTTTGGTAACGTGTCATGTTATGAATGTTTGCTCTGCGCTGATCCTGGCATCACATTCAGAAAAAAGCGGAGGTAAAGCCTATTTCCTGACAGACGGCGAAACGCCGGTTTTCAAAGACTTTATCAAAGAATACGTTGGTACGCAAGGCATAACGATCCCCGATAAAGAAGTGTCGTTGGCAATGGCAAAGAGAGTTGCTTCGGTCATGGAATTTATCTGGAAGATATTCAGACTGAAAGGGCACCCTCCTCTTTACAAGGGACTGATAAACGCGTTAGGTATGGAGTTTATTACCACAGACAAAAGAGCCAGGGAGGAACTTGGGTATAAGCCGGTTGTGAGTATGGAACGGGGAATGGAATTGATGAGGGGCTAGACTGCGTGAATCGAATTTAACATATGGTAAATACTTGCTGAACCTGATCAGTCAATTTTGATCCATAATCGATTTAAAATTATGAAAGTCTCATCAAAATCATTTTCCCTGGAAGGTAAACGAGTTGTTATTTTAGGAGGAAGCACCGGCATTGGCTTAGCAACCGCTAAAGCCGCAGCTGAAGAGGGTGCTACAGTTGTTGTCGTATCGAGCAATCAAAAAAAGATCGATGCCGCATTGAAAGATTTGCCCAAAGGAAGCACCGGCTTCACGGTCGACCTTTCAAAAGAACAGAACATTGAAGCTTTCTTTAATCAGAATGGCAAGTTTGATCACCTATTATACACAGCAGGTGAAAATTTAAATCTCTCCAATTTGAGTACAACGGATCTCTCAAGGGCGAAGGAATTCTTTACCGTAAGATACTGGGGAGCAATCGCTGCCATAAAGTACGCCGTGCCTTTCATTAATGAAGGCGGCTCCATTAGCCTGACTAGTGGCATCGCCAGCCAGCGTCCGGGTGCAGGATGGGCACTCGCTTCGAGTATATGTGGTGCAATGGAGGGACTGTGCCGCGCAATGGCGGTTGAGCTAGCCCCGATACGTGTGAATGTTGTTCTCCCAGGTGTTATCAGGACAAACCTTTGGGATGGCATGCCAGAGAAAGAACGCGAAAAGTTCTATGAGTCGGTAAGCAATTCACTACTTGTGAAACGTGTCGGCGAGGCGGAAGATATCGCCCAGACATACGTCTTCCTGATGAAGCAATCATTTGCCACCGGCCAGACTTTTGTCATTGACGGAGGCACTGTACTAGTTTGATCTTAATCTTGCCTTGACGAATTCGATAATGAGAAACTAAAAAGGACTTACGGTATCAATGAGAAATTTCCCTGCGGATCCTGCTCAACGATTGCTGCGTAATTCCAAGGTAGGAAGCTACATCGCTCAAGGGCAATCTCATCATGATGTCAGGTTGCTCGGTGATGAATTTTAAATACCGTGCAGTTGCATCTTCACCCATGTAGCTATTCCGCACCTTTATTTTCTCCAGTAATGTTTGTTGTGTTATACTCTGGATCAATCCTTCAAAATAGGGTAACTGCTTGTAGACAAGCTCCAGTTCGTTCTTAGAAAAAACAATCAACTCTGTATCCACGGCTGTGATAATACTTTCTCGTGAGGTATCACCGCCAAGAAAACTATACAGGATCGTGCAGAACTTATTCTCCTTCACAAAGAAATGGATCACTTCAATTCCCTTGTCCGTAGTTGCTGTGATCTTCAATATCCCATCGAGGACAAAGAACAATTGCCTGGCGACCTTTCCCTCTTCCAGCAAGACAATTCCCGTTCGGAAGGACTCGATATGGCAATGCTTACTAATTATATCAAAGTCCGATTCAGGGATCTCCCTGAACATATTCAGAAATCTGTAGAGTGAAAGTTTCTTATCCATGCCCATCCGGTCGTGACAGGCTACAATTTACGGTGCCGATCTTCTACGTGCAATGCCCCCAGTTTTCGTCAATTTGGATACAATCAAACTCAATTTGGTAACATTAAGAATTTTGTCTCTGCAGAACTTTGCCCCGTAAGATCTAAGAAACAAAATTAAATGCAACAGACAATTTTCATTACAGGGGCTTCTTCGGGGTTGGGAAAAGCAACTGCTAAGTTATTTCAATCAAGAGGATGGAACGTGATCGCCACGATGCGGAATCCTGAAAAGGAAAAAGAGCTGAACCAATTAGATAACGTCATCTTATTGCCGCTGGATGTGTCGAACCCGGAACGGATCAAAGAAGCCGTTCAAGAGGCAATCGCATTGCGGGACATTGATGTAGTTACCCGAACTGCTTCTTGAATGCAAATGAGAAATGGGAAAGGTTTTCAAAACCTGTTTCAATGTAAACGTCTGCGGGTTTCTGGTGATTCTCTGACAGTTGATAGTGTGCAAGTTCCAGTCGTTTGTGAATGAGCCACTTTTGTGGTGGTGTGCGAAAAGCTTTTCTAAAGTCACGGTTGAATGTAGCCACGCTGCGCCCGGTCAGGTAAGCATATTTTTTCAGGGGCATGTTGAATATAAAATTCCTCTCCATGAACTCCACGAGATCAACTTTTCCTTGTTTCCATTTCAAAAATTTTATTGGAACAAAAAAAGCAGGCTTATCCCGGCAACGCTTTGCTCAAAATATCATATTTACTTTGCTGTGGATATCATTTCATTGATGATCTTGGGGTTCATCCCTCATTCAATACTTCAACATTCACTATTGGCTTAGCCATAAGTAGTGAGCGCAACCGCTTCTCATTTTTATCACCCCATTGGCCAATTGCACCAATTATAGGTATTAAACTTTCTCCGAATTCGGTAAGGTTATATTCAACTTTCGGTGGAACAACTGCATATACAACTTTTGAAATCAACTCGTGATCTTCCAATTCCTTCAACTGAACATTTAATACTCTTCGTGAAGCATCCGGGATCTTGCGCTGCAATTCGCTCGGCCGCTTGTGGCCCTGTTTAATAAACCATAACAGGCGTATTTTCCATTTACCATACAGCACTTCGCCTACCAGGTCCAAGCCACAATTCAGATTCAATGGAATTTTTCTGTTTTTCATAGATCAAAAATAGTCTTATGCTTTGCAATGTGACATAGGGGATAAAATTATCCCTATGCGAATAAAATCTCCTTACTTGTGCTAAGTGATCATACACTCCACTTTTGCCCATATAAATTTCAACAAAAAAGGGGTAAAAAATGGAAAATCATTTTAACACTGAACTGTCTGGCAAAATCGCCCTGGTAACCGGTGGGACAAAAGGCCTGGGAAAAGCAATTGCGGATCGCTTGGAGAAAGCAGGTGCAAAAGTTATCATCATAGCCAGAAGCAAACCTGAATCGAATGGAAACATGCATTTCATTCCAGCAGACTTGAGCACTGCAACCGGTGCGGAGAAAGTGATTAACGAGGTTCAGTCGAAATTCGGTCAATTGGACATCTTGATAAACAACATGGGTGGCTCAGATACACCAGCAGGTGGTTTCGCCGCTTTAACAGATGACAATTGGGAGAAAACTATTCAAACAAATTTGATAGCCTCAGTTAGGCTGGACAGAGGTTTCTTGCCACAAATGTTAGCACGTAAAAGTGGCGTTATCATTCACGTTGCCTCAATTCAAGGCAGGTTGCCTCTGCACGAATCTACCTTGCCTTATGCTGCTGCAAAAGCAGGGTTAATCAATTATAGCAAAGGATTATCCAAGGAAGTCTCTCCAAAAGGTGTGCGGGTATTGACTGTTTCACCGGGTTGGATTGCTACCACTACGAATACCGGGTTCCTGGAACGGATCGCGGAAAATGCAAAGATCACCATTGAAGAAGCTGCTAAGAGTGTTATGGATGCGCTTGGTGGTATTCCATTTGGCAGACCCGCGCTGCCCGCAGAGATCGCAGAGTTCATAGGTTTTCTGGTTTCTCCAAAGGCTAATTACCTGACGGGAACAGAATATGTCGTTGACGGAGGAACCATTCCAACCATTTAATCAGAAATAGAAAATAACACAAACAACAAGCAATATGAAATTACCAAACGTAGTGCAAGAATTGATCAAAGCGCAAAACAACTTTGACAGTGAGGCTTATGCAAATCTTTTTTCTGAAAATGGTGTAGCGTATGATGAGGGTAAGACCCATACAGGGAGAAAGGAAATTCAAAAGTGGATTGCTGAAGCTAACGAAAAGTACAAATCAGTAATGCAGCCTGTCGAATATACAGAGAAGGGTAGCACCGGCGTGTTATCCGCCAAAGTCTCCGGCACATTTGACGGAAGCCCGGCGGTGTTGAAATTTAATTTTGAGATCAATGAGGGGCTTATTCAATCATTGAAGATAACAGGATAATTGGGTTGCCACCACCCAAACCAAACGATTTCAAGTCAATGATTAAAATGTTACAAATACCGTTTTTACTTTCTTCTCAGTATCATCGGTCCACGCCACTATTGCCCCGCCAGTTAATAATGTCAATTGAGGGAATCCGCTTGACCTCGCATCGGATGAATTTGCGAGCGTCATTGAACCATCCTTACTTCCATCACGATGTACCTTGACCAGTTTAATTTCACCTCGCTCCATCCATGTGACAATCGCAGTTTCTTCATCCACAAGATCTACATCAACTCTTCCTATCGCATTACCTTCGTCAATTCTGATTGGCGTTCCAAATGATTCGCCTCCGTTCTCTGAAAATAAAACATTCACTTTTGCAGTGTCGGACGCCGCTGAATACCATGCAACTGCGAGTGTATTACCCCTGCTCGCGACTCGCGGTCCGTTGACGGGGCAACCGGCAATTTTCCAGTTATCATTGTGAATAGCTTTTGGCTCTGTCCATTCATCATTAACTAACCTGACAATAGACATGTCCCTGATCTCTTCATCACTCCGGTCACGGTAAACGACCACGGGTCCAGATGAAGTGATCGCGGCGCTTGTCTGACAACAATCGCAAGTCTTGTTGTCCAGTTCCCATTCTTTCATCTTGTTTCCACTACGATCCAGGATCGCCGCCCGTAAGCTCATCGACCCATGATGCCCATCGTGATGATCCATGCCTTCCATTCCCTCCATAACGGTATTCCTGCCATCAAGCCATGTCACAAAAAAATTCTCGCCATACGGTAAGAGGGATACAAAGCCATGTTCTGCCTCTTTTTTATCATCGTTGAGTACAGTCGGTATCGCCCATGTATTGCCCCCGTCGTTGGACAACGTAAGCTTTACATCATACGCATACTTGCCATCTCCACTCTTATCCAAAAAATGCGCGACCAGATTTTGTCCTTTCGAAGCCAGCATGGGATAATCGGCCCAGTTAACAAACCATGTATTGCCTGCCGCTATAGTCGTTGGTGTTGTCCATTCGGAATCGTTGAGTCGAGACATTTTCAATGACGCACCGGAATCGGTTTTTTCCACCCATGATAGGTAGACGACACTGTCATCTCTAAACAAAAATGGCTCAGCGCTCGCATCACTCGTGGGGACGGGGATTAGCTCCATTTTAGCATTATTAGTTAGGTCCTGCTTCGACGTCGAACAGGAAACTATGATCAGGGTCGCAAGCAGGTACACGAAATTGATGACTTTCATTTTGTTATCAGGGTTAGGTTTTCAGGTTCATTCCATTGCCTTGCACCGGTTTCGGAAAACTTCAGCTTTCCTTCTCTGTCAAAGATGTATGTGGTGGGGAGTGCAGGTATTTTCATCTGCTCGAAGTTTAAGACCCTTACGTAATGCAGCTTCAAAGATCGCTCCTTGCTGAATTCTTCAATTTCTTCCACTTCCTCGTTCGAAGCAATCAGGAAAACAACCTCTTTGTCATTCAAGGCAGTTTGCGCTTCCTCGATGGCAGGCATTTCTTTAATACACGGGCCGCACCAAGTCGCCCAAAAGTTGACAAAGACGATCTTTCCTCTATAGTCAGTCATGTCGATCTTGTCGCCATTCAGTTCGGCCAATTCAATCTTATCAATATCCGCCTCCTTACAACCAAAGAGAAAAGCACCGAGGATACATATATATAGGGTGGACTTCATACTGCTTCAAGGTCTCCTGCCCTCAAACGAAGGCTGTTAGTGTCTGATGCTGCGGCTGAACGTTCAGGATGCATTGGACATGTGTATTTTAGTTTCTTTTCCATTCCACTTTTGGTTCGCAAACAACTACATCAAACTATTTCACTCAATTCTATAGTTAAGCATCATACCATCGTCCTCGTGCTCGAGGTTATGGCAATGAAAAACAAATGTTCCGGTGTACTCCGGAAAGGTCATGATCAACCTTACCTTTTCACCAGGCATAAGCAGCACGGTATCTTTCCATCCTTTTTCAGACGCGATCAGCGTGTTTCTCCCGCCGATGCGGTTGAGTACCTGGAACTGAACCCCGTGGATGTGCATTGGATGTATTTCATCGCCACTTAGGTTGTCGAACTCCCATATCTCCGTCGTACCGGCAGCAACAGTCAGGTGCACTTCATCCATTTCGAAAACGTGCCCATTGATGGAATGCCGTCCCATTGTGCCATGACCGCCTTCGCCACCAATCATCTGCGCAATGTCGAAGGTCCTCGTCTTTACCGCCTGCGACTCATTGAGCGTCTCGATATTCGACAGCGTAGCAGGAACTGTGAAAATTGATGCGACGCTCTTGTCAACCTGGAATTTCAGAAGGCTAAACTCTTGTCTTCCCTGCACGTTGTATTTACTGAATTTGCTGCTCATCAAATATACTTCAGTTCCAATGGCAAGACCTGAAAAGTCAACGAGTACATCAATGCGCTCACCGGGAGCAAGCATAATATCGGAGACAGTTTCCGGCGACTTGAGCAAGCCACCATCAGATCCAATAATTGTCAGTACTCTTCCTCCTGTCAGGCTTAGATTAAACACTCTTGCTGTAGAACCGTTCAGGATGCGGAGACGATACCACCCTGTTGCGACACTTACAAAGGGCGCGTGTTGACCATTCACAAGGATCTGCTCACCGAGGTATCCGGTCATGATCTCATCGTCGTTCGGCGAATAATCCAGGGTATCTCCTTCAAAATGTTTATCCTGTATGATCAATGGGATCTCAAACTCCCCCGATGGAAGGTTAAGAGATGCTTCTTCCTGATCATTCACGATAAACATCCCGGCCAAACCCATAAAGACCTGCTTGGCAGTTAGCCCGTGTGGGTGTGGATGATACCAGTAGGTTCCTGCACGTTGGATAATCGGCAATGAGTAATTCAATGTGCTACCGGGAGAAGCAACATCCCTTGGATGTCCATCCATATTTTCTGGAAGGATGAGGCCATGCCAATGAATATTGGTTTGTTCCGATAGACCATTCAGCAGAGAGACATTGACGGCATCACCTTTATTGGCAGTTATTGTTGGGCCTAGCACGCCGTTTGCGTAGGCCAGCGTTGTGCTTGCCCTCCCCTTCAGCAATTCGGCATTACTAAACTGTGCTTTCAACGAAGCGCTTCCTTTGTTGACCGCAGGAATTGTCAATGGCCTTTCGAAGGATGTTTCAACAATCCAATTGGGTTCCCCGATCATATCTTCTTCTGTATGACACCCGTTAAGAAGCATGGAGCTACCGGCCCACGTTGTGAGGGCCGATAGACCAGACCGCTTTATGAACTCTCTGCGTTTCATGAATAGACTATTGCAGCTTCTCTTTCACCGATCCGCAGGTAAGCATCTTGTCGCCGAAGTACGGGTTTCGGATCTGTTCCTGGTCACTTAGCCAGTAGGCGCCTTCGTTGTTGAATGCCATCGGGCAGTATTCATAGAATGCTGTTTGTCCACCGAGCCCGAATGCTTTCACGCTCTTATAAAGGTTGTTAGATAAATCGCTGAATGCCTTTCTCTGAACTTCGATGTCGGTGCTCGCCTGTATCTCCTTCAGTGAGTTTTGGATGGGAGCTAAATAATTCATCCAGTCGTTGTGCGCTGCGCCGCTCAAAAGTTTCATATCTACTTTGGCCAAAGCTTCATCAGTCTGCTTTGCCTTGTCTTTAACAGTATTCACATCGGTAGCCACGAAGGCATCTTTCAGTCCAACATAAGAAGTAAAGACGCCGGCAAGTTGGTCTTGAAAATTAGCGTCGACCTGGAATTGAGGCTTACTTGCTTCTGCCGAAGCTGTTGATCCTGATTCATGTTCAACGGGTTCTTCCTTCGCTTTCTCATCGTGTCCTGCATGATCGTCGCCGTTCTTATTTCCCGAACAGCTAGTAAGAACGGCTAACGTTGCTGCACTTAAGAGGAGTGAAAAAAACATTGATCTGGTTTTCATAGAATAGATATTTAAGGGTTAATTATTGATGTATGTGCAATGGTTAATGTTCAATGGTCAATCGTCAATGTTCAATGGTTAATGTTCAATGATTGTGCCCCGCCATCGGGTCGGTCCCTTTTTTTAGCACTAATTCAGAGTAAAGGAGGTAAGCTCCTGATACAGCTACAGTATCGCCTTCGTTAATACCTTCAGTTATTTCGACATGGTCGAAGGTTTCAACGCCGGTCTTAACCATGACGGGTCTGAAAGTGTTGTTTCCTGCCTGGCGATACACGTGCGTTCCTTTCCCATCGCGTATAACTGCGTCGATAGGAATGGAGATCGCTTCCTTCGCTGAATGGGTGAGGTAAATTTGGACCTGCTGACCCGGCGTAAACCTCGCGCCCTTGTTTTCGATGGAAGCCCGCATTTTTACAACCTGTGATCCTGATTGAAACTCGGGGCTAAGAAAAGTCACCTTCGCCTCCAGGGTCTGGCTCTCATCACCAGTGACGCAAACACTTACTTTGTCGCCGATCTTCACTAGCGAAGTTTCGCCGGGATATAATTCTGCTTCAATCCATAAATTCGCCAGGTCTTCTATTTTATAAAGAAGGGTGCCCTCTGAAACATACTGTCCTTCCGAAGCACTGATCTCCGTTACAATCCCCGATGCCGGCGATACAAATGTTATGGCTGGCTGAACGGAATTCTTCTCTTCAAGAGATTTTATCTGCGCCTTTGTCAAGCCGTACAACAACAGCTTCTTTTCGGCTGATTCAAAAAATGATTTGTATCGTTTTTCTGTTTGACCTAATGCCTGGTATTGTTCCTTCGCAAGGAGATATTCCTGTTGAAGCGTTAGTAAGTTTTCGCTATAAATGACGTACAATGGTTCACCCTGACGAACCGACTGTCCCGTCTGCTTCACAAAGAGCTTTTCGATCCGGCCGGCAGCCCGCGTACTGATCGTTTTGCTATTCTGTTCATTGATGGCAAAGCGTCCATTGACAAGAACAGTTTGGCCAATCCCCTTTCGTGATACTTTTTGTGTAGTGATGTTTGCCAGCTTGATCTGGCTGTCGGTTAACATAAGATCATTGCTCACCATAGTCTCGGACGATTTGTCGGCTTTCACCAAATCTGCGTTGTGCTGCGCATGATCTTCTTTATCCTGCATTTGATTGCAGGCATTAAACAACAACGATAGCAGTAGAATGTATATCACTTTCATCAGTTTGCCGTTTTAATAAAACTTTCACTATCGACCAGGTACTGCGCGTTAGCAGCTATTTCATCTGACGATGCAAGACCGCTGGTGATCTGAACTAATCCATTTGAAGAAATTCCGGCCGATACTTTCTTCGGCTTCAACACACCACGATCCTTTATAAAAACTATTTTGTCCGTTCCCAGATCAAGTACAGCTTCCCTTGGTATCCAAAGCGATTCACTCGCGGGCAACTGGATTATAGCTTTTACAAGATGTCCAATGTGCAACTCCTTCATGCTGTTTGTGAAAACCCTGAGCTTGACAAAGTCCTGGCCGTCACTGAAAAATGGCTGGATAAAATCTACGGTTGCTTCGATACCCGATCCATTGCCGTAGTCAATATTGATTTTGTCTCCTTTGTTGATGGTAGCCGCTTGAGAAGCGGGAAGGTCAAGCTCAATTCGCAGATCGCTTGTATTTACAATGCTGAACAAGGTTTGTCCGGCGGTAACGTAGGTACCTTCCCGAACGATTGACACCGCCTCGCCACCCGGACTTGTTGTTACAGCCGTCGTCGATGCACTTGTTATAGAAGCCATACCATCTGACATGCCTCCAGATCCTGACGCGGCTGCCGCAGGTGCCGTGCCGGAGGTTGTAGGTGCGGCCTGTCGGGTGATCAGGTACCCGGTATAAGGACTAAAGATGCTATACATCTGAGTTGTCTCTTGCCGGCTCGTAAGGTCATTGATCTGCGAAGAAGTCATACCCAATAGCTCAAGCCTTTTCCTCGCGGCTTCAACTAATGCTTTGTTCTCAGGATCGTTTTGCAGCAGGAACAACAGCTCCCGTTGCGCGGTAAGTAATTCGGGACTGTATATCTCGGCGATCTTTTCTCCTTTTCGCACTGGCTGATACTCATACTTCAGGAGAACTCTTTCCAGTCTTCCACCTACTCTCGACGCAATTGTGTAGATGTTCCTCGTATCATACGTCACTATGCCCTGTGCCTCAACTGAAACGGGCACCGACTTATACTGGCCTTTGATAGTCTTAATGTTCGCCACAACTATCTCGTTGGGCGACTTGATCAGCTTTGCAAGATCCTCTGTGATCTCCACCTCTTCGCCGGCGCGTGCTTTTCTCACAAGGTCCATTCCACAAACCGGGCAAGTACCTGGCCTGTCGGATATTACAGTCGGATGCATAGGACACGTGTATGTGTCGGCATGCTCTGCATGATCACTCCCGGAACCACACGATGCCAGTGTGAGCGCAAGTGCTACAATGAGCAACCAATTATTTCTCCAGCTCTTTCTCATAGCTTACGATCATTTTGTAGTACTCGTCCATTTTATCCAGGTATTCCATCTGGGCCATATTCAATGCTTCCCACGCGTCGATGACAAGTGGCAATTGCTCTCGATTTTCTTCGTAGGCCAGCATTACAGTTTGATAGTTTTTGTTTAATGCAGGAACAATTTTCGTGTGATAATTTTCCAGTTGCTGTTTCATCCTCGACAATTGCTTCGCCATACCGGTGAGCATACCACGCGTTTCAATAACGATCGCCTCGCGTCCCCTCTTCATCGCTTCGATATCGTATTGCATGCCTCTCACCTCTGCCTTATACATCTTCGATGACCACGGAGCGATCGGAATGGATACCATTGCCATTGCCGTAAACATGGTAGGCATGTTGCCAATCGGCTGCATATGATCGAATCGGATCTTGAAGTCCGGCTTTGCCTGCGCTCTCTGAAGCTGCTGGTTCAATCGCATAACCTGGATGGTCTGATCGAGTTGGCGAACGTCGCTACGCTGTTGACCGAGCGCAGTCGTATCGTTTACGATCTGGTCATACTCGAAACCAACAGTGGTCGATGTATCTACTGCGATCGAATCAGTCGGCGGAATATTCATCAACGCCTTCAGGCGATAACTGGCGGACTCAATATCGGAAAGGGCCATCAGCTTCATGTTCTGAACTTCACTGAGCCGGCCTTCCGCTTTGTATATATTTCCTAAACTTGCCTGGTTATATGGATACCGGATATTGGCGAGCTTAAGCATAAGCTGAATGATCCGCTCGTTGTCACGGAGCACCGAAATTTTCCTTTCTGCTACCAGCCATTGATAGTAGTACGTCTTGGCTTCTGACCGCAACAGGTTATATCGAATGGAGCGTCCCTCCTTTTCAACACCGGCCTTTGATTGCAGGTAGTTCCTGTTCGCATTCTGTTTTACCGGGTTCGGGATCTGCTGTTCCACAGAAAACATCCATGATCCTTTGTCCCGCTCGTCCATCAGCATTTGATTGGCATAAGGAGTCATGAATGTTCCGGCGCCAACCATCGGCGCCATCCAGGATTTTGCTCCAGCGGTATATTCATTCAATGCCTTCACTTTATTATCATATTCCTGGAGCATTGGATTTCTTCTTTGGATCGTGGCGAGAACGCTATCAAGCGTCATAACCTGCGCGGAAGCACATGTAATGAACCCAAGTGAAAGGGCAGTAAGCAAAACCGATGTCTTAATGTCGAGCTTCATAAACTTCCATTTTTCCAAATTTTCTAAGTTCATACTCCTTCGTCATCAGGAAGATGAGCGGTGTTACAAGCAAGATGTGAGTTGATGAGGTTAACACACCACCGATCATCGGCAGCACGATAGGTTGCATAACGTCGCTTCCAACACCGGTCGCCCACAGCACCGGGACAAGACCAAACAGGGCAACGCAAACTGTCATTAGTTTCGGACGAAGCCGCTTGGCAGCGCCAGCGATCACGTATTCCCTCAACTCATCCTTTGAGATCGTCTCTGAGGAATTGCCCCGTAGCTTCACCAGTTGTTGCATCGCATCATTCAGGTAGATGATCATGACAACGCCGGTCTCAACTGCAATTCCAAAGAGGGCGATGAAGCCAACAGCCACGGCCACCGAAAGGTTGACCCCATAGAAGTAGACCATATAGGCACCACCTATGAGTGCAAACGGAACGGTGATCAGGCTAAAGAAAGCTTCACGGATAGACTTGAATGCGAGGTAAAGTGAAACGAAAATGACAAGCAGCACTACTGGTAAGATCACCATCAGCGTCCGTTGACCGCGAATCAGGTTTTCATACTGACCACTCCATTCCAGGTAGTAGCCATTTGGAAGAACGCCCATTTCATGGTTCAGCTTGTCGATGGCTTCCTTCACCGTGCTTCCCAAATCCCGATCTCTTACATTGAACAACACAGCGCCACGAAGCATCGCGTTCTCAGATGAGATCATAGGCGGACCATCCTCAAACCGGATCGACGCAACGGTCGACAATGGAATTGTACCCAGTGCCGGTGTTTTGATTGGAATGCGTTTCATCTGCTCGATGCTGCTCCGGTAGTCCTGCGCCATTCGCACGCTAATCGTAAATCGTTGCCGACCTTCTATTGTCTGGCCGATTGGAGTGCCGCCGATTGCAGACTCAACAACCAGGTTAACATCATTGACTGTCAGGCCATACCTACCCAATGCCTCGCGGTCTATGTCAATCGCCAGGTACTTCCCGCCGGTGATCGGATCAACATAAAGATCTTTTACGCCGTCGATACCGGTGAGGGCAGCCTTCACTCTTTCAGACAGTACGTATATACTGTCGAGATCCTGCCCATACACTTTCACACCGACATCGGTACGAATACCGGTAGCCAGCATATTGATCCTGTTGATGATCGGTTGAGTCCAGCCGTTAACAACACCCGGGATCTGCATCTTTGCATCGAGCTCGTTGATGATGTCGCCCTTGGTAAGCCCTTCACGCCATTCTGACTTTGGCTTAAGCATAATGATCGTTTCAATCATACTGATCGGTGAGTTATCGGTGGCTGTGCTTGCACGCCCCGCTTTACCGAGAACCTTATCTACTTCCGGAACCGACTTAATGATCTTATCCTGAACTTGAAGAATGCGCTTCGCTTCCTCATTTGAGACGTCCGGCAATGTAACCGGCATGAAAAGAATAGACTGTTCATCCAATGGTGGCATGAATTCGCTACCCAGGCTCATTAGTAAAGGAACACTGATCAAAAGCGCAAGGATATTGACCCCAATGGTTGTCTTTCGCCATTTCATGCATGCTCTTATAACGGGTTCATAAACGCGTTCAAGAAATCTGTTAAGCGGATTCTTTCTTTCATTGGTAAATCTGCCTTTCATAAAAAGGGAGATGATAACCGGTGCTAAGGTCACCACAAGAAATGCATCGACAAGCATGATGAACGTCTTCGTATACGCAAGCGGATGAAACAACTTGCCTTCCTGGCCTGTAAGCATGAACACAGGCAGGAATGATGTTATGATGATGATAGTCGAATAGAACACTCCCCTTGAAACCTGCCTTGAGGAGCGCTCGATGATCTGCATCCGCTCGGTTTCCTCTATTCGGTTATACTTCCTGTTAAATAACTTCTTGACCATATCATTCTTTGGTTTCAGGGTTCAACTCCTCGAAGCGCGTCGACAGATTCTTGTAAGCGTTCTCAGCCATAATGATCCCGTTATCGACGATGACACCGATCGCCAATGCAATTCCCGTTAACGACATAATGTTGGATGTGATACCGAATGCATTCAACAAAATAAAACTGGTGGCGATCGTGATCGGTATTTGCAAGATGATGCTGACCGCGCTGCGCCAGTGAAAGAGAAACAGGATGACTACCAGCGACACCACGATCATCTCCTCAATCAATGTTGTCTTGATCGAAGACACGGATTCCTGGATCAGCTCGCTTCGGTCGTAGATGATGCTAAACTTTACTCCTTGCGGGAAGCCCTTTGCCACGTCCTCCATTTTCTTCTTCACTGCGGTAATCACTTCATCCGCATTCTCTCCATAGCGCATCACAACGATGCCGCCGACAACTTCTCCTTCGCCATTTTCATCGAAGATGCCTAGGCGCGTTTCTCCTGTCATTTGAACAGTGCCGAGGTCGCGGACTTTTACAGGAACCGTGTTGACAGTCTTTACCGGAATGTTCTCGATCTCTTCAATCGACTTCAGATAACCGTTTGTCTTAATGATGTAGCCGATGTCGCTCATTTCAAACTTGCGACCGCCGGCTTCATTGTTATTGGATCGTACAGCCTGGATAACTTCCTGCGTTGAAAGTCCGTAATAGTTAAGTTTATTGGGATTGAGCGTTACCTGGTATTGTTTCTGGAAACCACCGAACGATGCGATCTCACTTACTCCAGGCACATTCTGCAAGCCGAACTTCACATACCAATCCTGTATGGCGCGCTGTTCACCAAGGTCCATGCCGGGTGCATCAAGTGTATACCATAGAATGTGACCCACACCGGTTCCATCGGGCCCAAGAGTGGGTGTTACACCTTCGGGCAAAAGACGCGTTGCATAATTGAGACGTTCCAGTACTCGTTCACGCGCCCAGTAAACGTCCGTTTCGTCATTGAAGATCACGTACACGAAACTCATCCCGAACATGGAAGACCCGCGCACGTATTTCACTTGCGGCAACCCCTGGAGGTTTGTTACCAGGGGATAGGTCACCTGGTCTTCAATGATCTGCGGACTGCGTCCCATCCACTCGGTGAAGACGATCACCTGGTTTTCCGACAGATCCGGTATCGCATCGATCTTATTTTCTCTTACCGAATAGATCCCCCATGCGAATAACCCTGCGGCTATAAGCAGCACCAGAAACCTGTTTCGAAGAGAGAAAGAGATTAAGCTTTCAATCATGAGTAAAAAATGAAAATGAAAAGAGAAAGACTGTGATCGCTATGGCAAGCCACGATAGACTAAAGCTTTATCGGGCAAAGCGACTGAATGAAGAGCAGGAAGCCCTTCAAAGGGAAGAAAATGTCAGATCAGGAAAACCGAATGCGCAACCGTACGGTCACAAGATCGTAACGGTGGATCGTAATTGTAGTAGCGTGGTGATCTAATAGCATCAGTCGATACTATCTCCGCAAGGATCACTTGAGGTAGAACGATGTCTATGGCTGTTTGTGGAGAGAGGTCCAGGTGAGAGGCACTGGCATGAAAATCTTCTGAATCATGGATCACAGTCTCATCCTCGCAGCATGGCTGTGTGGAGTGGCGGTGGCAAGGCGGAAGCTGTTTCTCTTTTTCACAACCGTCTGCTTTTCCGAACAAGGCGATATTCTTCAGTTGACCCGAGCAAATGTGCAGACCAACAGAAAAGCTGCTGCTGGCCATCAGAACCAGCAAAGCAAAACCAATCGATATCGTTGATCTAAGAGTTTTCATGCACGCACAAATTTAACGTATTTTCTACATAGCTTGTTCAGGTGAGATGGAAAAGCCTCAAAATGCCCTGCAATCGTCGATTTTTTACAATTTCTTCACCCACAATTTCGAAAACAGTAAATGGCGCGAAGCGCTTTACTGTCAATGAAATCCTGTCAACAACAATCCAGACATAGCGACCATAAGCAAATCTTCTACTATTGTAACGGTGCTCATCGGGAGATTAAATACAGCCCCAAGACATGCACAGCGGATCTTCTTCTTGTTCACAACACTTTGAACAACACCGATGCTGCTGAACCCCATGACGATCAACGTAGCCCAATTGGTGAAAGTCGGATTGAATCCGGTCAGGAACGCCAGTCCGAGTCCCAGTTCAATGAAAGGATAGATATACCCATAGGCCGGAATACGCCTGGCAAGCACGTCGTACATGGCGTAGCTCGACGCAAAAGATTTCAGGTCAAGCAACTTAAAGAAGGAGAACACCAGGAAAAATCCAGCCATAAAGCTATTCATCGCCGTGGCTGTATGCCCCCCAGAAGTAACGATCGACACACCGGTAATAAATGCAGCAATAATCAGCAGGGGCTTATAAGTTGCCAGCCATGATTTTTGTGAATTCTTATCCTGGCCGTGTGAATGAGAGTGAGGAAGGTCATGTGCATCGGCACTTATCCTGTACTTGGCATCATTTCCAATAACCTCCTGCAGTTGTTCAACGGTAAGGTGTTTCTGCATCGTGATAGTGGACTTTTGATTTTGGAGTTTTACATCCGCGGCGAGAACGTCGGGGTGCATAAGCAGCTTGCTCTTGACCTTAGCGACGCACCCGTCGCAGGTAACTCCCTTTATAACATATGTGTGGGTCATAATAAAGTCTTGCATTAATTGTTGTACAAATTAACGCACGCCGCCCCTCGAAGTCGTTATACAATTTTCGGAAAGAGTTACACTTTAGCACACCGGTTGATGCTAATTCGCGAATTCCCGAAAGGATGCCACTCGTTTTTCCGTGTTATCACCTGTATGACGAAGGTCATTATCGGTACTGACTGAAGTCAGGAGTTGCGAAGGGACGTTAAATGATCTTTCAGAAAATTAAGAAAAATGAAAAAGATCCTGGTCCCATGCGATTTTTCGCAATCGGCTCAACAGGCGTATACTTTCGCGCTTGATCTTGCCAAAAAAGTCGATGCAGAGGTTTATGTACTAAAAGTCATCGACGTCCCATTTATGTACGACGCGTACTCGGTTGATCCGCCGCTGTGGTTAAATAAAGAGCTATGGAAAAAACTGGAGGACGATGCAAGGGAGAGTTTCAATAAAATGAGGGGTTCGCACAGTCGCCAGCACGACATCACTTTCAGGATCGTCGAAGGATCGGTCACACTAACAATCCTGGACTTCATCGAAAAAGAGAAAATTGATCTCGTGGTTATGGGGACTCACGGTTCGAGCGGATTCGACGAGGTCATGTTCGGTTCCAACACAGAGAAAGTTGTAAGATTTTCAAAGGTGCCAGTATTCGCGATCCGAAGAGCAGTTAACATTTCATCGATCAAGAACATAGTATTCCCAACCAACCTTGCACTGGATGAAACCAGCTTCATCACCAAGCTGAAAGAATTACAAGAATGGTTCGGGGCAACTCTGCACATTGTAACCATCAATACGCCTTACAACATGCGGACAGGCAAAGCAACACGTGCACAAATCGAAGAATTTGCAAAACACTATGGCATCCGGAACTACACTCCGAACATCAGGAGCGAATTTTCTGAGGAGGCAGGGATAATCGACTTTACTGACGAGATCAAGGCAGACATGGTCGCCATGGCTACGCATGGCAGACGT
This sequence comes from uncultured Ohtaekwangia sp., assembly GCA_964490505.1. Lineage (GTDB taxonomy): Bacteria > Bacteroidota > Bacteroidia > Cytophagales > Cyclobacteriaceae > ELB16-189. The sequence goes on from CAZBCP010000016.1 coordinate 379,074, forward strand.
GGCCTTGCCCACCTCTTTTCAGGAAGTATCGCAGAAAACACAGTCAACCACATCTCGTGTCCCATCTGGACTTCCACCCTCCGAAAGAAATAGTCAATCGTAAATGACTAGTTGTGAAATCGATTCTCCTGGCCGCGCTGTTTACCCACGTTGTTGTGACTACACTCACAGCGCAGGACTCACTTTGGCTGACGTTAGACGATGCGATCAATCTTGCCGTTAAGAACAACGTTGAGATCGGCACATCTGAGTTACGCATTCAAAGTTCCGAATTTGCATCAAAAGAGGCTCTCAGCAATTACCTTCCGAAGGTGACCCTTGCCGGTTCCTACAACCGTAATATTGACAAGCAAGTCATCTTTCTACCTGAGGGATTTGGCGGAGGAGGCCCGACCAGGATAGGCCTCAACAACAACTTTAGTACGTCAATCGACCTGTCTATACCGATATATTCACAAACATCCCATGCAAACCGAACCTACAGCGATCGAAATAAGGATCTCGTGAAGGAAGCGGCACGTGGCACGAAGCAATCGATCATCAACAATGTTCGCAAAGCCTACTTTCAGTCTGTTGCTGCACGCGAAGCGATAGAAGTTCGTCGAAAGGCGCTGTTGAATGCCAGGCAAAACAGTTTCAATGTTGATGAAAAACTTAATAACGGATTAGCCACCAATTTCGACAAGACGAGTTCCCGGGTCAAGGTTAAAGTGGCAGAAAACAACCTGTTTGATGCTGAAAAACAAGCGATGATCGTCGAGAATAATCTAAAATTATTGATAGGCGTCGACATCAATATAAAATTAAAGATGCTCGATTCACTCGTGGTATCACCTCAAGAAACGTTACCTGCGGATGATATAGAGAATGTTGAGCTCAACAGCACCCTGCGTCAAACGAGGTTACAGGAAATGCTTGCGCAAAATCAGCTGGACATTACCAGGGCCGCATACTTTCCGACCCTAACTGCGGTCGGATCATACCAGTATCAAAGCCAGCAGAACGATTTCAACTTTGATCAATATCGTTGGGTGAAGACCAGCTATGCAGGATTAAAACTACAGCTACCGATATTCAACGGCATGGTTACCCGAAATAAGGTCCAGCAAGCGATAGTCGCTCAAAAAATATCGGGACTTCAAAAAGACTACACCTCCAGGAATCTGCGATCGCAAATAGATCAAGTATTGACGCAACTCCGATATAGTCGTGACAAGGTAGAACTGCAGCAGGAGAACATCGAAGTAAGTGAGATCGCATTAGCGATGATAAAGGAACGCTACAATTTTGGAAAAGGAACATTCATTGAGGTCAACAGCGCTGAACTGGATCTCGTGTCGGCACGACTTAATTATCTTCAGGCAGTGCTCGACTATAAGACGGCATACTATGATTATATACTCCTCACTGGAACCGAAAACTGACACAATATGAAACTAACATGGAAGATCGTTGGGTTAATTCTGATTGCTGGAGTGATCTTCTATTTCGCATACCTCAAGCCTCGACTCGCTGAGAAAAAAATCGAATATACTTACACGGCACTTGAACAAGGGGACATTGAATCCACAATCTCGACGACTGGAACTATAGAAGCAGTCAACACCGTACAGGTCGGAACGCAGATATCCGGGACCATCAGCAAAATATATGTAGATCACAACGACAAGGTGAGACAGGGACAACTGTTGGCGAAAATGGATACGCGGTTGCTTCAAACGTCGCTTGAAAATGCAAAAGCCAACGTAGCAGTGGCGAGCACGAAAGTTCATCAGGCTAAAGATGAGTTCCTTAGAAACAGTGCACTATACGACAAGAAGGTGATCAATGAAAAAGAGTTCAAAGACTCGGAATATCTATACGAACAGACGTTAAGCAATGAGAAATCCGCATTGGCTGCCGAGCGTACCTCGGAGGTTAATCTCGGTTATGCTCACATCATGGCTCCGATTGCAGGCACAATCACAGAACGGAGAGTTGAGGAAGGCCAGACCGTTGCAGCAAGTTTTGCAACACCTACCCTGTTTATTATTGCCGAGGATCTTTCAAAGATGCAAATACTGGCTAACGTGGATGAAAGTGACATCGGATACATTTACGCCGGTATGACGGCACGCTTTACCGTTCAGACTTATCCCAATAAGAATTTTTTCGGCCGCGTAACTGAAGTCAGATTGCAACCAGTTACTATAAACAATGTGGTTAATTACATTGTTGTTGTCGATGTTGATAATAAAAGGAACCTTCTGCTGCCAGGAATGACTGCCAATATTGACTTCATAGTTGAGACTGGAAAAAATGTATTACTGATCAATAACTCCGCTTTGCGTTTTCATCCGGATGTTGTTCTGATGAATAAGCTCATGCCAACACTTAAGTCGAAGGCCGAAGCATTGCCGGACTCGATCAAGGGACTTTTCCTGGCATCGCTCAATTCAGAATCACCTGCCACTGCAATGAAACGATCGCTTCCATCAGGGTATAGCGGCGTATTTTACGTGACCGACTCGAAATCCATCTCGTTCGACTTCGTAGAGCTAGGGATCACGACGGGCTTGCAGTCGGAGATCAAATCATTTGTTGGCGTGCCACAGTTACCTGTCGGTTTTAAATTTATCAACGGCGTTAAAAAGAATAGCAAATGAATTCCCCCAACACTGTTATTCAAACTGACCATGTATCTCGGACATTCATCACCGGACCTGTTGAAGTAAAAGCCCTGAAAGACGTAAACCTGACGATCGGTAAGGGAGAATTTGTCGCTATTATGGGTGCCTCCGGCTCGGGGAAATCGACAATGCTAAATATCCTCGGTTGCCTCGACAAACCGACATCAGGCGACTACTTCCTGGATGGTGTGCATGTGAACACGCTCGACAAAGATCAACTTGCCGATATACGTAATCAGAAGATCGGCTTCATATTCCAAAACTACAACTTGTTGGCGCGTACTTCGGCCCTTGAAAACGTTCAGCTTCCTTTAGTCTACGACCGCTCAGGACGGAAGAGAAATGCAAAAGATCTTGCTGTGGATGCACTCAATCGTGTTGGCCTTGGTGATCGTATCCTGCATAAGCCGAATGAATTATCCGGCGGGCAACAACAACGGGTAGCAATTGCGAGGGCATTGATCAACGACCCGTCCATCATACTTTCAGACGAAGCTACAGGTAACCTCGACATGAGATCGAGCTTCGACATTGCCGATTTGTTTGTGAAGCTAAATGACTCCGGCAAGACGATTATTATGATCACACACGAAACGGACATAGCAAGATTTGCCAAAAGGATCGTGACGTTTCGCGATGGTACGATAATATCGGATGAACGAGTGACGGATCGCCTAACAAAAGATTTGGCTTTACGGAGTATCGAGATCAATCAAATTAATCACGCTGGTTCATGAAAACGCTATTGAAAATGATTGGCGTGGCATTTCAGGCTATCGTCAGGAACAGAACCCGAAGCTTCTTAACAATGCTCGGAATCATCATTGGGGTCGCAGCAGTGATCATGACAATCTCTGCAGGCGAAGGCGCCGAGCAAACCGTGGAGAAACAGATATCTGGACTTGGAAATAACCTATTGATGATCGTGACAAAACATGAGCACCGTGCTGGTATCGAAGTGAAAATGGGTAAGGAGCTAAGCAAGAAAGATCTTGAAACTCTTTCCAAGAACTGTGTCTGGATGCCCAGCGTTTCTCCGATGGTGATGGTTGGAGCACAGCTTATCGGTGGCGCGGGCTACAAACCAACAACCGTGTATGGAACATCCAGCGCTTACTTCAATATCATGAGCAGAAAGGTTGTTGCTGGTGAACCATTTACTGAATCCGATGTCACGCAAGCACGAAAAATTTGCCTGATCGGGGAAACGATACGTAAAGACCTTTTCGAAGACACAGACCCGCTGGGCCAGCAAATACAGGTAAATAAAGTCCTCTTTACAGTTGTTGGTCTTCTCGAAGAACAAGGTGGCAGCGCAATGGGTATGGATCCAGACAATATGATGATCGCGCCATACACGACGGTTCAAAATCGCCTTGCCGGCAGCATCTATTATAATATGATAGTGGGAAGCGCTGCCGACGAAAATACTGTTGAGGATGCCAAGGCAGAGACGATCGAGTTACTGCGTGATTCCCATCATTTAAGTTCCGATGAGCCCGACGACTTCGATGTTTTGACCCAGGTAGAACTGCAGCAGATCACCGGACAGATCACCGGTACACTTACGATCTTGCTCGGTGCGGTTGCAAGCATTTCATTGATCGTTGGCGGCATCGGCATTATGAACATCATGCTCGTTTCGGTAACCGAACGCACGAGGGAAATCGGCACCCGGCTCGCACTTGGTGCGCGTGAAAGCGACATTCTTACGCAGTTCCTTGTCGAAGCAATTACACTAAGTGCGGCCGGCGGAATCCTCGGGATAGGACTTGGAGCCCTTGGAAACCAGGCGATCTATAAAGCAACCAATTTCTATGTTCCAACCGCGCCGTACTCCATATTAATAGGATTTGGATTTTCTGCCATCGTAGGCGTCGCTTTCGGGTATTTTCCAGCAAGGAAGGCAGCAAGGATGAACCCCATCGAGGCATTACATTATGAATAAGGGCTATGAAAAAAATTGAAAAATACGTCGAGCGACTGTTCCACGACATTACCCGCAACCTTAAGTCGTATGAACAATCGCGTGATGCCGAATGCCTTCATCACATCCGCGTCGATGTAAAAAAGCTCAAAGCTGTAATCAACCTTATCAAGGAGAACAAAAAGAGTTTCAAAGCGCATAAACAGTTTAAGCCGCTAAGAGACATTTTCCGTGAAGCAGGGGATATTCGACAGCCTGAAGTTTTATTCCAACTACTATTGAAATACGGCGTGAATGACATCAAGAAAGACAGTTTTCTTGATACTGAAACCAACGTCGTAGACGACTTCCTTCATCACATTCCTATCTTCAACAAGAGTTGTAAGACTTCAAAAAAGGAGCTTATAAAACAAGTAGCAGAAATAGATCATAAAATAGTTGTACAGGCGATCGAGAACCTTGAAAAGCGATTGAGGAAGGCCTTGACAAAGAAGATAAAATTTGAGCTCATCCATAAGACGCGAAAGCTGGTCAAACAGGTCATATACTTATCAGACATCCACGGCGATCTCAAAAAGAAAAGAAGACAATTCTTCGACGAATTGCAGGAATTGATCGGCGCCATTCACGACAAACAGATGCTTATGATTCTCTTAAGGAAGCCGGCAAGCATCGACCATCAAAAGACGTTGGAAGAGTTGAAAGGAGCACTGGAAGCAGATAAAACCTCCATCATCGAGCGATGCCAGGCTTTCTATAAAGTCGAAAATATCCAGTTTGGCGTCTAACCACAACAATCATAGGTTATTTATATGGATTAAACTCAACGTGCACATTCTTCAGTTTTTCATAAAATCCAATTTCATTTCCCTTTTTCGAAAATGATGATCTAATGATGTCCAGGCCTGTCCAAAAGAAAAACCATCCACCCGGTTCGAACAACGTCAGCATGAGTTTGTAAGTGAATTCCAGTCGTCCAAGCGTTGAAATGTAACTCGAACCGATCATTAGGACCAGTCCGAGTACAAAAAAGTTAACTCCCTTTTTTCGCATGCTCATCACCTCCTTACGCAGTTGAATATATTCACTCGTAAAGTAGTCTTCGAGCTTTTTTCTTATTGCCCGCTCGTGCTCCTCCTTTTGGTTTCCCTCCGGCACAAGGATCTTCACGATACTCACCCCTTGTGAGCTTTCCCGTGATACTTTTTTCAACTGGCTTAAAAAGTCTTCGGATATAGCGCGGTCACTAAAAGGCCGGGGATCGAAATCCGAAAAAATATCATTGTAGCTATCGATCCAAAGTGTAACCGTTTTTTGAGATTGTCTCTTTTGTGACACGCGAAATTCATTTATGGATAATTGTACATCCAATATCAAGAGTGAACGGTGACAAAAATCAGGATGAAAGCTGATCCTTTACGACTAACGGGCAGAATTCAATCTGCACCCGGCATGATCTCGATCATGTCGATCGAAAGACAACAGCTCTAGATTGGAGTAAAAACAAACATGAAATCGTTATGAAAAAAATGTATGCGATCTGCCTTTCCCTGGTCATTGGCCTGGCAAGTGGCAACGTAGCTTATGCGCAACTGGTATTACCGGATCTGAGTCCCTTCGCGACAGTGACTCAAAACATTGGAACTGAAGAAGTAAAGATAGAGTACTCGCGTCCCAGCGTTAGGGGTCGGATCATTTTTGGCGACTTGGTTCCGTATGGCAACATCTGGCGAGTCGGCGCAAATGCGTCTACAAAGATCTTCGTCCGTGAGACACTTACAGTTCAAGACAAGGTTAAACTCACCCCCGGCATTTACGCCTTGTATGCTATACCAGACAAAGATGAGTGGACAATTATCATCAGCAAAGACGCATGGCTTTGGGGCGCGTTCGGGTATATTCCATCTCTTGATGCTGTTCGCTTCAACGTAAAGCCACATGCCTTGAAGGAACAGGTAGAGACATTCACAATCCAGTTTGCCAATGTTTGCACCAGCTGCGCTGAAGTGCAGTTGATGTGGGACTTTACCAGCGTCTCCTTCCGTATCTCAACAGCAACCGATGAGAAAGTGATGGCCGATATAAAAATGTTCACAAGCAACCCGGAAGGAAGACTTGCGGGCGACTATTACCTGGCGGCTAAATACTATCTCGACACAGATCGCGATCTAAATAAGGCCATGGAATGGATCGACAAAGCGTTGAGTTATACGCCAGGAGCCTATTGGATGACACACACAAAGGCGGAGATCTATGCGAAGATGGGAAAGTATAATGATGCGATAGAAACAGCCAGGCTTTCGATTGAACAAGCGAAGTCAAAAAATGATGACGACTTCGTTAAGATGAATGAAGCGGAGATCGAGAAATGGAAGAGTGTGAAGAAGGGGAAGGCCGGTTCGTAGGTTATTCCTACATGGAGCCGGCCTTCTTAAGACGTTAATTTCACCACCTCCAAAGTGGAAGAATTTCTTTACTTTCTATAAATACGTTTTATGGTATTCAGCTTTTCACTTTTTACTTTCAGAATGTAGATGCCGCTTGGTAATGAAGTCATGTTGAATTTCACGTCTCGTCCCACCTGCTGACTTAGTGAAACACCGAGTGTACTCAAAAGAGTGACTTCTACATCACCCGTATGTGCCGAAGGAAGTTGAACTGTGAGCACACCGTCTGTCGGATTAGGGTATGCGATCAACAAGCCAGCTTCATCTTCGAGACCTGTGATAGGGTCGTCTGGATCATCCGGATCATCGGGACAGTTTTCGAGACAGATGTCGGTAAGATTAATAAACAGGCTAACTTCGGGAGCTGGATTCCAGTCGTCGTTACCCGCCTGGCTTGCCAAAAGTGTGTTTCCAACTGTACCTCCTGTTAAGGTGAGTGTCGACCAGTCGTCGCTTATTGTACCGCCGGACTCGAAGCCCAGCTTGTATGTAATGGGTGTAATTCCTGATGTTGCGTGCGCAGCTTCCAACAAACTGAACTGAGTGCCGGCAGGGCCGCGGAAGATGTAAGGGTTTCCGCTGATGTCGAAGATAACTGTCTGATCTCCTTTGTTGATCACAAGCTCGCGTGGGTAGTCGGGAGCGGGATTGAACTTTGCGTCGCCAACCTGTTTAGCGATAATGTTAACAGTACCCGCGTGATGGAACGTAACTGTGTTTCCGTCGACTGTTGCAATGTCTTCATTGCCGCTGGCGAAAGTTACCGGCAGTCCGCTGTTTGATGTAGCTGAAACTTCGAAGCTAATGTCGCTCAATTTGTGACTGGCGAGTGGATCGAATGTTATCACCTGGTTGCGTAGTCCCGTGTTGAGAATCCTTACCAATCTATTGACACTTATTCCATCATACGTTGTGAAGTCTCCGACGACGGTGATCAATCCTTCCTCATCTTCAATGCTTGCGAGGACAGTTCCATTCGGAGCGACGTAAGGATAGAAGTCGGGATTTGGCGTTCCATCGGAACCGAGTAGTGCGACCTTATTCACGAAATCACCACCGATGAAAATGTTGTTGTTGGCTTTAACGGTGATGGTACGCACCGTTCGATAGTCGACGCTATTGGAGAAGTTAGCATCGACATCACCGTTGGGTGTTAATTTCGCCACACCCTTACGGGCTGCATCTTTGTATGTTGTAAAGTTTCCACCGATAAATAGATTGTCGTTGGCGTCGGCTCTAACAACGCTGAGAGTTCCGTCGGGACCAGTACCGGGATCGAAGGTGGCATCAATAGTTCCATTGGTATTAATGCGTGTGATGAACTTGCGCGCCGTACTGTTGTAATTCGTAAAGCTTCCCGCAGCGATGATCTTTCCCGTTGATTGAAGAATGATACTGTTCACAGTACCATCGGCGCCAGAGCCTGGATTGAAAGTGGCGTCGACATCACCATCAGTTTCGATACGGGCGATGTGACCACGTGCTGTACCATCATACGATGTAAAATCTCCACCGATCAATATATTTCCATCGGCTTGCAACGCTAAGGTTTTTATGGCTCCATTAGCGCCGGTGCCCGGATCGAATGTGACATCGAGTGTTCCATTCGTGTTGATGCGGGCGATACGTGCACGAGCGGTTCCATCGTATTGTGTGAAGTTACCGGCGATGATGTATTTACCATTTGCATCTTTCACCATTGCAAGCACGGCGCCGTTGGCACCCTGGCCTGGATTAAGGTTGTCGTTGAGATCACCGGTGGCTGTTACCTGGGCAACGCGGTTGCGGGGAGCTCCGCGAAATGCGATAAAGTCACCTGCCACCATTACTTGTCCGGCTGCAAATGGGGCAATGGTGTTGATAGCGCCGTCGGCACCAAGGCCACCTTGCAGCCATCCGGTTGACAACAATCTGGCAGCACCGCTGCGCTGTGTTCCATTGATGTCTGTGAAATTGCCGCCAATGAAAATATTTCCATTCGACTGTCGCAGGGCTGCGAATACCGTTGCCGAATTATTGATCTTGAATGTCTTGAATGAATTGTCGACAGAACCGTTTGATGCGTCGAGTATTGCTACGCCTTTTGAAGGAGAACCAAAGTCCCCGGCAACGAGGATCTGTTCGTCGGCAGGCAGGTAATGAATATCATAAACATACGTTCCATTCAATGGAGAGGTGAATCCTGTTTCGATAGCACCGTCTACCTTAACTCTTACAAGACTATTTCTTGATGAGCCATTGTATGAACTGAATTTTCCGCCGATGATCATATCATCGTTCGACAATACCAGGATGCTTTCGATGTAGCTATGAAAATTATCGAAGCCGGTTGGGTTGAAGTCAACGTCGATCGATCCATTGCTATTGATCCGCGCAATCCCGCCCGGACGTGCATTTCCATTGTAGGAAACCATCAGGCCGGCGATAACGATTTTGCCTGTCGACTGCACGCCGATAGAGCTGATAATACCTGAGTCAGCTCCGTCGCCTGAGTTAAAACCGGTGTCTGTTGTGCCGTCGGTGTTGAGTCGCACAATGCTTTTATGACTTACGGAGTTGAAGGTTGGAAACGATCCTCCAAGCAGAATTTTTCCGTCTGGCTGCAGGGCAGAAGAATATACGGCAGCAGAACCTGTTCCCACTCCGATATTGGTTTGGAATTGCTGATCTATTGTTCCATCGGCGTTGAGGCGAACTACACCGCCGGTGAAAAAGCCGGAGACGATGATCTTATCGTCCGATTGCACGAGGATATCAAACGGGGTATCATCGAGGAGAGGAGATACGAAGGTTGGGTCGACGGTGCCATCGGGTTTGAAGCGAATGACTTTGCTCACCCGATCGCCGATTGGTCCGAAGCTTCCGCCTGCTATGATGGAGCCGTCGCTTTGGAATTCTGCGGCTTCGATGTACGAGCCCGACGCGAACACATTGTTGGAGCCCAGTCCGAAATCGGCGTTGAATGTTTTGTCGACCGTACCTGGCTGGGCAAGGGCGAAAGAAGTGAGCAGGAAGAACGAGAGACCGTAAAGTAGCTTCATGAATGAGAATTTATGGGTAAAGCGGTTTTGGTAAATATCTCAATGAGAGACAAGGGCGGCAAACCGAAGGGGCTAGTTTGGCGCCTCCGGGCAACATTTAGGGGGTAGACCGGCTTCGAAACTTGCCGTTTCGGTCATTTGCCGGCTTCAATTATAGAGTGCGATGGGATCGTGATGTTCGATTCTTCAACAAAGTGAGTGGATGAAGGTGATGTTGAAGAGGTATTTGTTGTTCGGCTTGTGCTTAACAAAGGCCTGGCATTTATCTTTTAGTATTTCAAGTCTTTTATAACGACCGACAGACAGGTCAGATTAAGTGTAAATCTCAGAAGCTGGCTCTTGGAATTCCTGAAGTATGACGATCGGCAGAAGCTGAATATTTGTACCATCTGGTTACAGATCTGTCGGGGCTGTTCGATCTGTTGGAGGTAGTTCAGGGAAGAGTGGAAGGGACCAAAATGGAGCGATTTCGGTTAGTTGGCGCACGAGATAATCATAGATTCTTGCGGCGATCTACTCTTTCAGGTATTCGGCGAGAATAAAAATTCCATAGATCCAAAAATTGTATAACAGAGTATACAGAACTCCGTATTTAACACTCGCCCATATCCGTCCCTTTGTCTTTGGCGAATTCTTAAAAACTAATCTCATCGCGCGAAAGAATATCCAATACAGCATTGCCGCAAAGGCAGCAATTATAACAAGAAAAACATTCGCGAAAAGCCAGAGTGCAACCGCTACAACGATTCCCCAAACAATCCATAATAATAGTCCGAGCAGAATGCCCGCCAGACCATCGCCAATGTCAAGGTCGGGACCGGAATGTGAATGCTGTGGTTGAGTGGTTAAATCCAATGCGACATCAAGTGGCGCGTTGCCCCGCGCTATCCTACCAACATCTTCTTTAAGCTTTACTCCGCGATAGAGGCTGATTGTGATGAAGAGAAAGAATGCGATGGATAGAAAGGTCGTAGACAGAATTGAATTCTCGAAGAACGTGCTGTGTTGTCCCAGGCCCCAGAAAAATACTCCGGTTATCGTTAACATAGCAACCAGGAGACTTATCCTAAAAACGGACTTTGAACTTATGAGCGTATATGTTCTGTATTTCATTGTGCTCTACTTAGGGATTGCGGGTAAAGGTTCGCCCTTCATTCCGTTTTCAACTAATGTGGCGAGGAAATTAGTGAAAGGCTCAATGCGTTGATAAACACTTGCTTGCTCGAGAGCCTCCATATATTGGTTTCTTTTTCCAACTGGAACAACAGTCCAAGGGTATCCACCCGCTATCAGCATGGCATTCATAACAAATCGCCCTATCCTTCCATTACCATCAAAATAGGGGTGGATGTAAACAAAAATAAAATGTCCTAACACGACTCGTACTGCCGCGTGTTCTTCATGTTTCAAAAGATCAAAGAACTCAGGCATGGCATCAAGCACTGCATCGCGATTCAATGGGACATGCATCGAGTTTCGTATGTATACAGGCCCGTTTCTGTAGCCTGCCAAGTCTCGGGCTTTCAGTAAGCCCACTAATACGCTTGGAGAAAATAATTCTCTATACCATGTACTGTGATCATCCTCCACGACTTCACCGGGATTGTCGGCTCCAAGGATCTTCTCAAGACTTTTCAAAACGGATTGATATGTCAACCAATACCCTCGAGCAGCCAATGCATTGCGTTGCTCGGCATCTTTGGAATCGCGATCAGGATTCCAGTTTCCAGAGCGAACCCGTTCAATCAATTCAGGTGTCACACGGTAACCTTCTATCGATAATGAATGGTAAGCGTCTGTCACAAATACTTCAGCAACATGCTTTAAAAGTTGAACTTTATTTTTTGGCAAACCCGGTGGTTCAGGAAATTTCTCGATGATCACTTCGCGCATTGCTTGCCACATCAACCTTATACGCACTACATAGGGTGATTCAGGACGGCCCGTTCCTCTGGTATTAATTCTGTCTGTAAAAGGATCAACTTCCCGAACATCGTACCCGGCGCTTCGCATTGCATTCAGGATTTCCTTTGCTATCCGATCCCGGCCAACGTTTCGGAAGGCACCAGCGAGTCGCCCTGCGATTGCAGAGTGTCCGTTTTCTAACAAGATTGTTAGGACATCAGATGCGTCGCGTATCAGCATCAGAGCTGTACGAGCATCAGTGGGATTGCTGTTAAACAGAGCCGGCGAGCAATTGACCAATGATGCAGCGATCGTGTACACTTGTAATCCGTCTTTCTCCTCGATGTATTGCAGATTTGGAAGAGGTCCTTTCAAATCATACAAGGAAGTATTGAATGGCAGATTAACAGTGTTATTCTTTCCCAGTGGCGAACGAACAAGCAGTTGTTGCGGCACTGTCCAATTGCCGCTGTGTATAATAAGGGATTGATCGGGTGACAAGCACCATTTGCGTTTAAATCTTTGGTTAAGATAAGCTGCACAAAATCGCCAGTAGGAAGCATACCAGGAGGTGCTATCTCCCAGCACCATATTTGGTCGGCTAGGAATATACCATCCTCTCAATACCTCCACCAAAAAGCCATTCTGCACCAGCCGCTCACGATGGGTTCTTGAAATATCTCTGGTTCGAATGGCAGCGGCTCCGTTCTCATTTTGGAGTTCCTTGAGGATCTCCAGTGATTCGGCTAGTTTTTCATGCGCTGCGGGCATCTCAGTGTGCTAATACAAGTTTTTCGTGCTGTGAATATACAAGTTTTTTGTGCTGTGAACAAACAAGTTTTTCGTGCTGCCTGCCTTGGGTTGGTAGAATCCCTCAAGCCATCGCGGGGACCTGGATCTATGAACTATCTCACTCCAGAAATATTTTACTCGGTCAAGAGTTAAATTGGCAGTTATCTTAAAACAAATCTACATCCGGATGGAGACGTAAAAATAGTTTACGATAAACGTAGTCATAAAGTTTGACCGACTTGTGAACTAGTTAATGGGTTTGAACGTGGATTGTATTCAATGAAATTCGACACAACAAACATTGTATCGAGCTGAAAAAAATCGCTCATCGTTCGCCTTTACACTAGAACCAAATAGAATTAACGACCCATTCATTCCAAAAAACACAGTTCACTCATCCGTAGACCATCGTCGACTGCATATTCGCCACAACATCTTAAAAACTTTCTTTTATGATCACCTTTCCTCTTCGACTTCCTCAAAAAGAAAAGGATCTTCAATGTTCTGTTGATCATAACGACATCATTTAGAGTTATGAAATTCTATTGATGTCCTTTGTCATTCAAGATGTCCCCGTACAGGACAGGTTCACTCTCAAACACTTACAGTCCAATTCGGGAGTCCGTTCGAGTAATAATGATGGACTCCCGAATAACTCCCGAGTCGTTTACTATTCCTTACTTTTCAACAGTGCCCCTAAAAACAGAAAAGCCCACAAATCATATGATCTGTGAGCCTTTGGTTGTCTTTGATTCCTAAACTGTGATCCCGCTGGGACTCGAACCCAGGACCCATACATTAAAAGTGTATTGCTCTACCAGCTGAGCTACGAGATCTTAACCCCATCCGAGGACGGAATTCAGCGACCTTTTCGACCGCCTACAACCACCGAATTTGCCCTTTTTAAAGCCTTTTCCGTAATTGAGGGCACAAAGGTAGCCGAATATGAAAATTTACCAAAAACAGGTCCTAAAAATAGTCGCCGCTACCACCGCTTTTCTCGCAATCTTCCTCTCCTCTCCCGCCCAGGTGTTCGACTACCGCCTCAAAATGGCCGACTCCCTATTCACCAAAAAACAATACACACAGTCACTCGACATCTATCGCGACATCTTCAAACAACATACGTACTCCCCCGCCATGCTCCTCCGCATGGCATACATCGAAGAAGGCCTCGGACAAAATTCCATGGCACTCTATTATATAAACCTGTACTACGAGATCACTCACGACCAGTCCGCACTCGCTAAAATGGAAGACATGGCCACCAGGTATAACCTCGCCGGCTATGAATACAACAAAACCGATTATACACTCGCCATCATCGCAGAAAATAAAACAGCGATCATCACAGGCCTCGCTTCAATTTGTCTCGTACTACTAGCCCTGATGATCTATACCATCCGTCGTAAAAAGATCAAACCATATATCTCATTCTCTTTCTTTATTCTCACCGCTATACTATTGATCTCTTTCGCCAACCGCGACCTGTCCCCCCCCAACGGCATCGTTCAAAACGCACCAGCCTATTTAATGAGCGGACCCTCACCAGGCGCCAAAGTCGTCGCTATCATCAATGAAGGAAACCGCCTGCCCATCCGCGGCCACCACGACGTGTGGGTAAAAGTAAAATGGCACGACGGCTATGCATACCTGAAAGAAAACCAGGTGCTCGAAGTCAAGCTCTGATGTTTAAGCTGGTACGATAGTCAGGATCATTACATCGTTACGCTATCGTATTCTCGGGGGAGTTGTGGGTTGTGGGTTGCGGGTTGCGGGTTATGAGTCTACGTGAGCAGCCTGCGAAGTATGCTCACCAGCTCGTTGAACAATCCCGGCTTCGTAATGAATTCGTGCGCACCGAAATCCTTCACCAACTGAATGGTGTGCGAATGCGATGATGTAGAAAAGATGATAACCGGGATGTCCCTCAGATCGGGACGCTTCTTTATTTCAAGCAGGAACTGCTGGCCATTCATCTTCGGCATATTCAGATCCGAAAAAATAACATCTGCAGTTACAGATTTTTTTATCAGCCGATCGAGCGCAATTGCTGCATCGGGTACGACTGTAATGTGTATGTCTTCGGATATCTCTTTAGCTGCTTCAATGAATAGTTCCTGGTCGTCCTCGTCGTCATCAATCAGCAACAAATTCTTAAATCTCATTCGTCCGTCAGGGTCAGGTCCCAAACGCCAAAAGTCGGCATTTGAGCATGTATTAGCCAGAAATTGTACGTGGAATTTTTTGCTCAGGAATGGGGATTAGTGTACGGTTTTCCTGATCATTTTCTGTCGTTTTTATCTCCCATTCATCAATTCGAGGGACTATAGTCTACATTCGAACCACCTCGAAAACAATCTCTTTTCACCATCTAAACATCAATCAACATGAGTAAAACAAATATCGGTCGCACCTATGCAAGCAAGACCATCCTCAAAATACTCAAGAAGTACATCGCAGAAGATCAGCGAAAAATTGACAAGCGTACACAACTCGCCAACAAGATCAACAATGTCATCGAAGTGCGGGGAATCACACACAAAGAGCTCGCCTCACGCATCGGCAAACGTCCCTCAGAAATTAAAAAACTGTTAAAGGGCAAGCTCGACTTCTCAGCGGAAGTACTCAGCAAAGTCGAATCCGAGCTCGCCATTCGCTTAACCGAAGTTTAGTTAAAAGCATGGCACCATTTTATTGAATCATCTCTCGTAAACTAGAAATGATCTTTATGAAAACGCTATCAATAATGTGCCTCGCGCTCATCGCAACAGTATCAGCATGGGCACAACAACAACCAGCCGTCGGAAATTCTAAAGTGAATACCGACTTCAGCAAGTACAAAACTTTCACATGGGCGAAATCAGATGTCACCGCCGTTGGACCAAACGGCTACGACATCTATTACTATGAGTTCGAACCTGCTTACAAAACTCAAAAGAAAGCAAACAACAAATCAGCAAAGGAGACCAATGAACCATACGTCTATTCATACAGCGTGATCATTCCCGCTGCCGATGAGAATGCCAACGGTGTTATTCAAGATGCGATCTCCAACGAACTCGAAGGCCGCGGCTATCGCGAAGAGGGATCCACCGGCGACCTCATCGTTGCCTACCAGGTGCTCGACCGCAAGGCAACATTGCATGGTTACAATAACGACGATCCCACAACGGTCTCCGGTGGTCAGCAGGTTCGTCAGCCTTCCGATACAGCAACTTTCGCCCTCCAACCCGGTACACTCATCGTATCGCTCATCGATGCAAAATCATCGCAGGTGGTGTGGACCGGCTTCGCTCCAAACATGAATAACAACGATACATTCATCACCGACGAAGTAAAGCTCAAAGAAGCAGTGCACAACATCTTCAATGAGTTCAAGTATTCGGCTGATAAAGCAAAAAGAAACTGAAAATAAATTCGCGACGCTAGCTTATATTTATATGGTCGACAGGCGACGGTCGAGGAAAGTGCTTCATCGACCCTCGACCTTCGACCTTCGACCATGCTTAAATCCCTCCTCTCCCCACGCCCATTGTTTTACGAAACAGGGCTCGCCTCCGTCCGCATCATCGTTGGACTCCTCATGGTATACCACGGCTGGGAAATATTCGACCGCGCCACCATGGAACCATACTTCGAATGGGAACAGATCAAATCCCTCCCACTGCCTGCCGAATTCATGGCGTACCTCGGTAAGACCCTCGAACTTATATCCGGCATCTGCCTCACCATCGGCTTTCTCACTCGCATCGCCGCCCTGTTCTTAACGATCAACATGCTCTTCATAACCTTCTTCATCGGCAATGGAATTTTTTGGTACCAGGATCAGCATCCGTTCTTGTTTGCGATCATTGGTGTCATATTTTTCTTTACCGGGCCAGTGAAATGGTCGGTAGATGAGAAGGTTTTCGCGTGATCCGTCTATGAAATGTCCATAGGACAGCCCCTGCATTTACATCTTTTTACATCATATTTCCTTAACAAAATATAAGCATATATGGTATTAGAGTATATTGCATCTGCATGACAGACCTTCGCGACCCTCCTCATTGGCCTCTCCAGATCCTGAAAATGATCTGCCCCAGCGAGCTCCTCGAAGAGATCGAAGGCGACGTCGTGCAGAAGTTCATGCGCGACCAGGCCACACTCGGCTATCGCCCCGCACGTAACCGGATGATCTGGAACATCCTCCGATTCATCCGCGGCGGCATCATCCTTCGCAATAAATTCTCATTGTCATCAATCAGCACAATCATGATACCATATTACCTGCGCATGGCATGGCGCAACATCGCCGGCAGCAAATTTTATAGCGGACTCAACTTCCTCGGCCTCACGCTCGGCCTCGCCGTAGGACTGCTGATCCTCCTCTGGGTGAACAACGAAATGAGCTACGACTCATTCCATTCGAAAGCCGACCGGATCTTCCGCATCAACACACACCTGGAATCGAACGGAGAAAAATTCGCAGTACATGTCTCACAAGCATCGATCGGCTATCACGCAAAAAATGAAGTCGCCGGCGTAGAAGACGTTGTCCGCGTTACCGACCTCGACAACTGGTCCGTATTCAAATACAAGAACACAGCCCTCAAAGCAAACATGATGTACTTCGTGGATCCATCGTTCTTCACTGTATTCGACTTTCAACTACGCGAAGGCGACCGAAACAATCCATTCCCGGATGTTCATTCCATCGTGATCACCGAATCGGAAGCGAAGAGATTTTTCGGAGACGAAGATCCAATGGGCAAAATCCTCGTTGCCGACAATCGCGACAACTTCGTAGTGAGCGGCGTGCTGAAAGACTTTCCAGGCAACAGCAGTCTCGATGCACAAATGCTCTTCTCGACAGAGCTTCGAAAGAAGATCTATATCGACCAGGGTCGCGGCGACATGGACGACGACTGGGGCAACTATGGATGGCAGGTATTCCTGAAAATTCAACCCGGCGCTTCTCTCGATCTCATCGCGCAAAAACTCACGGAGATCAATCTTAAACATCAACCGGGTATGTCTGCGAAGGATGCCGGATCCTATAAACTGCAATCGCTCAACGACCTTCATCTATATAGTCCCGATGGCACGCCTGTCGTCCTTCGTACCGTGCGCACATTTTCTCTCGTTGCTATACTGATCCTGGCGATCGCTGCTATCAATTATGTAAACCTTACTACCGCACGCGCCCTGGTCCGTTCGAAAGAAGTAAGCGTACGCAAGGTGATTGGCGCCACACGCCGGCAGTTATTCGTGCAGTTCGTGGTCCACACCTGCCTGTTCTTCCTCATTGCCGTTGTTCTCGCTTTTGGATTAATGGCGTTGTCGATGCCGGTCTACAACAATATTGCCGGAAAGCAACTCGAATTCGATCCGTTCGACATCAATCTCTGGAAGGTGATCGGCATCACTTTAACTTCTGTGTTGATCGCATCCAGTATTTATCCCGCATTATTGCTGTCATCATTCAATCCTGTACAGGTGTTGAAGAGCCGCTTCTCTTTCGGAACCCGCAGCACAGCATTCCGGAGAATTCTTGTGGTCGGACAATTTGCTTTCTCTATCGGATTGATTATCTGCACAACGATCATTGGTCGTCAACTGAACTTCATGTTGCATAGCGACCTGGGCATCGATAAGTCGAATGTATTCACAGTACAGATGGATGAGATGTCGATGCACTACGAAAGCGCCAAAGCCGAACTGCTTTCGAACCCGGCGATCAGTGCCGTCAGCGCAGGTCACGGCAACATCGTTGCGCGCTGGGGCGCCACACTCGACGTTGATTGGGAAGGCAAAGCTCCCGATCTCACCTTCTTCGTTCATGACATGATGGTCGATCACGACTTCCTCACACTATTCAAAATGGATATGGTAGAGGGAAAGAACTTCACAGGCAGCAAAGCCGATTCGGCGCACTTTATATTGAATGAGACCGCCGTAAAACAAATGGGTCTCAAGGATCCAGTCGGTAAGCGTTTTCGCTGGCATCGCACGGAAGGAATGATCATAGGCGTTGTGAAGGACTTTCACTTTACGCCGTTGCAAAATGTAATTCAACCTTTTGTGTTCGCGTATAATCCGTCGACCCCGATCCTGTATGTTCGCGCCGACAACAAGAACATGCCCGAGGCCGTGGCTGCTGTCGAAAAGGTGTGGACACGTTACAACGCCGGTTCGCCTTTTACTTTTGCGTTCGTCGATGATAGTTATACAAAGCATTATGCTTCCGACAAGCGCATGGGCGATCTGTTTCAGCTCTTCACAGGCATCGCGATCGTGATCTCTTGTTTGGGATTACTTGGCCTGATCACCTACACCTCGCAATTGAAAGTAAAAGAGATCGGGATCCGAAAGGTGCTCGGTGCAACTATTCCGAACATTGTTGTATTGCTCTCGAAAAACTTCATGTTGCTGATCTCCATCTCGATACTGATCGCCATTCCAACTTCACATTGGATGATGACCAACTGGCTCTCTGGATTTGCATACCGAACACCAGTTCCATGGTGGGTTTACGGTGCGTCTTGTATTGCTGCGATCGGCATCGCAATAGCAACCGTCGGATTCCAGTCGGTTCGGGCAGCGCTTGAAAATCCGGTAAAGAGCCTGAGGGAGTGAATGCATTTCACGCAAAGGACGCAAAGGGAGTTTTACGCAAAGGTTTCGCAAAGGACTTTCCTATGGCTGCCTTTGCGATGCACCTACTTTGCGACCTTTGCGTGAAATCCCCTTCCTCGACGAACGCGCCTAAACGACCGTCGAACGTCTCCCGCGGAAGCGTGGTTGGTCTCGATATTTATATACCAATCAAAATCTCCCGTGATCCAGTCGCATCCACTGATTTCGATGATCATTATCGGTCTAGCAATAAGACCGCTCGTCGTTGTGCTGCACCAGGTTGGTCACGCGATCATCGCTTCACTTTTTTCCAGGAAGAAGATCGTGATCTTCCTCGGATCGTATGGCAATCGTGTTGCGAGCGCAAATGTAACGTTCGGCTTGTGGGAGATCTGGTTTACCGCCAATCCATTCCTGTGGCAATGCGGACATTGTGTTCCTTCTTTTCCGATCACGCACGTCAACTATCGCATGTCGTATATACTTGCAGGACCAGTATTGCCTGTCGCAGTCTCGGCGATCTTCGCAGATGCTGCTATCTTCTTTCACTTTGGTGAATACACCACGTTCGTGATCCTTGTGTTCTTCGGCGTATCGGTACTGGATATGATCATTAATCTTGTTCCCTGGAGAAGCCCGATCGCCACGTTCGATAGCATCCCGGTATATACCGATGGCTATTCGCTTCGATTGGTCTTGTTGCAGAAAAAATATCCGCTCGAATTTTTCACTGCGATCAGTCAATACTCCAAACACCAGTACGCCGACGCTGCGCGCAACTTCGAAAGAGCATTACGGCGAATGCCCGGCAATAAAGTCATCGATAAAAACCTCCAGGAATGCTATCGAAAGTTAGCTTAAGCAGTTTTTAAGGTCCGGTTCCAGAAAATATATGACACTGCAAGTACGGCCAGGAACAGCAGCGGACCCATAAAAGCGGTTCCCGTTGCTATGTGTACCCAGGTCGCTCCCAGGAACGTAAACAGGAATCCAGCGTACGCCCATTCTTTTAACCTGCTGCCCACCGGGGCAACTAATGCGATTGCACCGAGTAATTTCGCCACCCCGAGGATCGAAATGAAGACTACAGGGAATCCAATCGATTGAAATCCGCTCACGAGCTCGGGATTTTTCGACAGGTACATGTATGCGCTCATGGCCATGCCGGCAGCCACCAAACCGGTAGCTATCCAGTAAATGATCTTGTCTCTTTTCATTTTGTGTTGTTTTCAACAAAATTCATAGGAGCGGAGAGAGATATTGATATGGGTTCCCTTGAGGAAACCGCTTCCTGTGAGGAAACTATCCTGGGCTTAAGTATGTTAGGTAATCAGGAAATAAAACAACACACAATCATGACCACCTCAACGTTAATCGATAAACCGAATGTGCTGGCGGACTTTTCTGCCGAAAAAACAACCGTAAAAGACAACAACAGCATCGAAACGATGTGTGAAGATCACACTCATCACATGCTGGCCATGCGCGACGCTATGGATGTATTGGGCGGCAAATGGAGACTTCCTATCGTCGGAATTCTTTCTTTTAAAGGAAAAATGAGGTTCACCGATATTCTCCGCGGAGTAAACGGCATCGGAGCAAAAATGCTGTCGAAAGAACTCCAGGATCTCGAAGCCAACAAGCTTCTTACACGCACCGTGAAGCAAACAAAGCCGATCACCGTGGAATATGAGATCACAGAATACGGCAAGACCCTTATAAATCTGATCCAGGAGATAGTGAACTGGGGAATGATCCACAGGGAGAAGATAATGAAAGGGTAAAAAGTAGACGGTAACTGGTAGACGGGAATTACAGTCTACCGTCAACTGATTACGCCGTTACGCGAGGAAAGAGTTAACTTAAGCATCCTCAACCGTACTGAGTATGCTTGTTAACTATCTGAAGCTTAGCTGGAGAAATCTCGCGAAGAACAGCACTTATTCAATCATCATCATATCTGGCCTGGTGCTCGCCTACAGCGCGTGCCTGGCCATTTTTCTTTTTGTAAAAAGCGAAACAAGCTACGACCGCCAATCACCGGATGCCGAGAGGATCTATCGCGTGGTTCACAATACCCTCGAAGATGACGGCACCTCGATACCTGATGCGACTACCCCTTCCGCTCTCGCACCCCTGTTACAACACGACATATCACAGGTAGAGTCGGTCGTAAGGCTCCGACCAACATGGGGCGTGAAAGCGCTGGTCAAAGCCGGTGGAAAAGAATTCTTTGAGCCACGCATCGTCGGTACCGACAGCAACATGGTGGCCTTCTTCGGGTTGAAAGTTATTGCAGGCGATCCCAAGCTGGATCCGAAGAAAGTTGTGATCACAGAATCCATTGCCCGGAAATACTTTGGACAAGATGATGCACTGGGTAAGACAATGAATATTGAGGGAGTTGCCGACGGGTTTACTGTTGTCGCTGTTGTTGCCGACTTCCCTGCGACCATGCATTTTCACTACGACATTTTAGTGGATATCTGGATGCCACCAACCGAAGAAGAGCTCTGGACCAATTACAACTATTATACATATGCGAAGGTGCAACCGGATGTCGACATCAATGATGTTAATAAACAGATTGCCGATGTATTCCACAAGCATCGACCCGGAAGCAAGAATGAGTTTTACACCCAGGCTGTAACCGACATTCACCTGCATTCAAAGCTCAAGTGGGAACTGGAAGCTAATGGCGACGAAACATTCGTGACTATCTTTATCACAATTGGTGTGTTCATCTTTCTGATAGCGGCTGTCAACTACATCAATCTCTCAATCGTCCAGGTATTGAACCGTTCGAAAGAGGTTGGGATCCGAAAAGTTTCCGGCGCACAGGCAAACGAACTCATCAACCAGTTCCTGCTGGAAGCACTGATCGTAAGTGTTGTCTCCATGATAATAGCAGTTATCATGATCCAGGTCGTTGTTCCCTTTATCAACATTGTCTTCGATCAGCACCTTACACCTCCATTTGGTCTCTCTCCGCTTTACATTACTGCTTTCATGCTTGTCTCAGTTGCAGCCGGGTTGTTGTCGGGACTGTATCCTGCCATTTACCTCTCTGCCTTTAAACCTGTTGCTGTGCTGAAAGGAGTATTCAAGCCGGGACAAAGCAGCCTATGGCTCCGAAAGGGGTTGGTGATCTTGCAGTTTGCTATCTCTGTCGCCTTGATCACAGGTGCCATACTGGTTTTTATGCAGGTTGATTATCTGCGTTCCAAGGAACTTGGCTTCAATAAAGATCAGGTCATCATCATTCCAAACGTTTCGGAATTTCAAAACAAGTCTGCGCTCAAAAAAACGATGCTTGATGTAACGGGTGTTGAAGCCGTTAGCGCTTCCAATGGAATTTTGGGTGGCCAGAATTCGGCTACCGATTTTCTTGCCAGGGGCATCAACCTGGTAACGCGTGTGAATTATTCTATGGTTGACGAAGACTTTCCGCGCGTCATGGGTCTGGAAATGATCGATGGCCGGGCCTTCGATCCAACCGATGTTAAGTCGGCAACGCCAAAAGTTATTCTAAACGAAAAAGCAGTGTACGATCTTGGCCTGAACATGGAAGAGGCTGTCGGATCCCTGATCTCGCAACAAGGTGAAAATTCTTTGCAATACGAGATCATCGGTGTAGCAAAAGATTTTCATTATACATCTCTTCGAACGGAGATCATGCCCTATGCATTCTTCCTCGACTACTCATACTTCAACAATTTCGCTGTTAAGGTAACTGCGAACGACTACGAACGACTCCTCGACCAATTGAGAGGCGCGTGGGTGGCGTCTGCCGCTCCGGGGCCGTTCGAATATTTCTTTCTCGACGATCAATTCGATAGCCTTTATCGCGCCGAAGAGAACTTCCAGTTGATTTTTTTAATGTTCACAGTGATCTCTATTTATATCGCATGCTCAGGACTTTTTGCGATAGCATCGTACTTTATAAAGAAGAGAACCAAGGAGATCGGGATCCGCAAAGCTCTCGGCGCATCGGTGTCGCAGGTCACCTGGCTTGTGTCGTCCGGTTTTTTGAGAATGGTGATTATAGCGAACCTTGTGGCGTGGCCGGTGACTTATATGTTTATGGATGATTGGCTGAATGGTTTCGCTTACCGGATCGAGATCAGTTGGGTGATCTTTGGCATGTCCAGCATAGTAGCGCTGCTGATCGCGATCTTCACTCTTGCAGGGCAGTCGCTTCGCGCGGCACAAGCGAATCCGGTGGTTAGTTTGAGAAACGAATAGCCGGAGCATGTCATCCCGCTCAGGCACTACAAGGTGCACGCTAGCAGCGATGAGCGGCGGGATCCAGTGTTTCGATAGCCGGATCGCGTCACTCTTTTGCGATAACGACCATTCCATAGCTCAGGACGCGATGACGACCGAGGCCCCGCACCACGCACCCAGCACCTCGCACCTTGTTAGGCAAAGGTGAAACAAATACCCGTAGGTATTCGTTAGCACCACTATGAAAGGAACCTATCTCGGCGAGTTCGAGGAGCTCGTCCTCCTCACCGTTGGAATTCTGTACGACGACGCATACGGCCTCGCCATCGTCGATGAGCTCGAAAAACAAACGGGCCGCGATGTCATGATCAGCTCCGTGCACAAAGCACTCGTACGTCTCGAAGAAAAAGGATATCTGAAATCGCGGATGGGCGGCGCCACCGAAACACGCGGCGGCCGCGAAAAGCGCCTCTATAAACTTACCGACGCCGGCACCAACGCAGTCAACCAGTCGCGCGACATGCGAAACGCCATGTGGAAACAGGTTCCAAAGATCGTCTGGGACGGCGGAAAATTATGAAACAGCAAGATCCTCCGCGTTGGGCGCTTGCCATCTTCCGATGGTTCTGCAACGATCACCTCTCCGATGCCGTGCTCGGCGACCTGCTTGAACTCTACGACCGTCGATGTGCAACGATCGGTAAGCGTAAAGCCGACCTGTTGTTCATCGTCAACGTGATCCAGTTCATACAACCTTTCGCAATTCGGAAAAAGAGAACCAGCCATTCATTAAACACTTACGACATGCTCCGGAATTATATCACAATAGCGTGGCGAAATATGCAGCGCCATAAAATGTATACAGGCATCACAATTGGCGGGTTTGCGTTAGGATTGGCAACGTGCATGGTCATCTTTCTTTTCATCAGGCATGAAGTAAGCTTCGATAAGCATTACGAAGCAACCAATCGCATCTTTCGTTTGTATAATGATTTCACTGAACCAGGAGACACCGATCGCTGGACGGCCATACAGACTCCGTTAGCCCGTGTTCTTCGTCAGGAGCTTCCAGATATAGAACGTATAGCGCGAGTAACAACAGGTTTAGGGCATAGCGGAAGCAATACGGTTCGTCGCGACGACGAGCTTGAAAATTCCTTCGAAGATAAATTCATCTATGCCGACCCCGACATTCTTGAAATACTGGAGATACCAATGATCCATGGAAACCATAAGGCTCTCGAACAACCCAGGACAATGGTCATCAGTCGAACTAAAGCAAAACAGTTTTTTGGAGACACCGATCCGCTGGGCAAGGTTTTAATACTCGACGACGATAAACAAAATCCGTATACAGTTGCAGGCGTAATGGAAGACTATCGAAAAGACAGCCATTTCCAATTCGACTATATCCTAACGTTGACGGAGATAGAGTTCTGGACTGGTGAACAAACAGACTGGTGCTGTTGGAATTATGAGGCATACATCAAGCTTAAAGAAGGCGTTGAAGTTGCCGGGTTCGAGAAAAAGCTTATTCCCATCCGCGATAATTTCGTGATTGCATACCTCGATAAGATAGGCGATCAAAGAATTGAGAATTTCAGAAAATATCATGCGTTCAGGTTGCAGCCAGTGGGCGATATCTATCTTCATCCTGAATACAACGATAGCGGACCACATGGTGACGTTCAGTACACCTGGGTGTCCGGAGCTATTGCTGCCGTCATTTTAATCCTAGCCGGCATTAACTTCGTTAATCTCTCCACGGCGAAATCAGCAAATCGTGCGAAGGAAGTTGGTCTGCGAAAGGTCGTTGGTTCATTAAGAAGATCGTTGATCTTGCAATTCCTGACAGAGTCTGTTGTTTATAGCCTGGTTTCGTTTGTTTTTGGTTGTGTGATCCTGTGGCTCGCTCTTCCAAGCTTCAATTTGCTCGCAGGGCGTTCAATTACTATTCCATGGAACGAATGGTGGCTATTGCCCGCATTGCTGATGATCGTTGTATTGATTGGAGTTGTTGCCGGGCTGTATCCAGCATTCTATTTGTCAGCATTCAGGCCGATCAACATAATAAAAGGGAACCTGGCAAAAGGCGCGAAAGGAAGCGGACTTCGAAGTATAATGGTCGTATTTCAATTCACGGCTTCGATCATATTGATGATCGGTACATTCGTTATCTACCGCCAAATGAATTATATCATGACGCGCGACGTGGGGTTCGGCAAAGACCAGGTAATGATCATCGAAGGCACATGGCCGATAGGCGATCGACGTCAGGTCTTTAAAGAAGAACTACTAAAGATATCAGGTATTGAAAGCGTATCGGTGAGCAACTACATACCCGTCGATGGAGGACTTGGTGAAGGTTATGGTTTCTTCAACGAAGGCCGCGAAAAAATAGATAAGTCAGCTCCTGGAAGCAAGTATCGTGTCGACGCCGATTACATCTCCACTATGCGAATGAAGATCATTAAAGGTCGTGACTTCGATCGCAACATGGCGTCAGACTCCCAAGCAACAATTGTCAACGAGGCCATGGTGCGAGAACTTGGCTTGAAAGAACCTATTGGTGCTCGTATTAGCAATGGCCACCAGGTCCATACAATTATTGGTGTCGTCCAGGATTTCAACACCACAACAATGCGCGTCCCAATTCGTCCCCTCAGTATGGTGCTTGAAGCTGGCGGTGAAGGCTCGATGACCGTTTTGATCAGTTCAAAAGATCTCTCGAACACGATCGAATCCATCGAAAGGACATGGCACAGAGTTGTTCCAAATCAGCCATTCCGTTATGCATTCATGGACGAAAGATTCGCGCATATGTATGACGATGTGATCCGAACAGGCCGCGTCTTCGCATCGTTCTCAGCATTGGCGATCATTGTCGCATGTTTGGGGCTTCTCGCACTGTCGGCCTTCGTTACAGAACAACGTGGTAAAGAGATCAGCATTCGTCGTGTGATGGGCGCATCGATTCAGAACATCTTCGTTTTGCTTACGGGAAATTTCATGAAGCTGGTAATGATCTCATGGGTTATTGGAACACCACTCGCATGGTACGCTATGAATGAGTGGCTGAATGGATTCTCTTTCCGTGAGCCGATCGCATCCGACATATTGATTGCGTCCGGTATCATCGTCGCGCTTATCGCACTAACAACCGTTGCGTGGCAGTCGATCAAAGCAGCTGTCGCAAACCCGGTCGAGAATTTAAGGCAGAATTAAACCTCCTTGTGGAATCAGTTCCACATCGCAATGCTTTCTAATCTAAAAAGAACACTTGTGTAAAGCCTTGGCCGATTTTTTGATTTGCGGATCGCAAGCTTTTTATAAAACTTATGATCCTAAGAAACGTCGACCGTGTCTCTTCCATTTCTCATGAAGATTTCCAGGAGAGATACGTTAAACCGTCAAGGCCCGTTGTCATAAAAAGCCTCACCAGCAACTGGGCAGCTAAGCAAAAATGGAACTACGATTACTTTAAATCGCTCGCCGGCGACAAGATCGTTCCGGTATACGACAATAGTATACCAACCGCCGATTCGGCAGTGAACAAACCCGACGGCGAAATGAAGTTCTCTGAGTATCTGGACCGCATCGCAGCCGGACCCACCGAACTGCGGATCTTCCTTTTCAACATTTTCGATCACATACCGAGTCTCGTCAACGACTTTTCGTACTTCGACGAACTCTGTGGTGGCTTCCTGAAGAAATACCCGATGATGTTCTTCGGAGGCGCCGGCTCTAAAGTGTTCCTGCATTTCGATATGGACCTTTCGCACGTCTTTATTACGCAGTTCAAGGGAAGGAAGCGTGTGATATTGTTCGATAATAGATACTCTGAAGCACTTTATAAACTCCCGTTCATGGTTCAGAGCTACATCGATCCCGAAAAACCGGACTACGACAAATACCCGGCGCTGAAATATGTGGAGGGTTACGAGACCATCCTCGAAGACGGCGAGACATTATTCATGCCTTCCGGCATCTGGCACTACATGAACTACCTGGAGGGTGGCTTCGCACTAAGCCTGCGTTCGATGGAAATACCCGTGACGACCAAAGTCCGCGGACTGTATAACCTGCTGGTTATGCGCAAGATCGATGACTTCATGAAGAGCAACTTCACACGCAAGTGGTTCGACTATAAACACGAGACTGCTTTTCGCCGTGGGGCGCGTCTGGCGGGGCTGGGTGCCACTCCGGCACCTATTTTGCGCTGAATTTCTCTCAATAAACAATGACTTAAGTGCCGAGCATGGGTCCCGCACTTGCCTACCCGCAGGCAGGCCCAGCACCTCGCACCAAGCACCAAAATTATGGTAGTCGCAGAGAAGAAGGCAGTGAAGAAGGTCCCGGAGGGATACACCGCTGTAACACCATGGATCGTTTCGCCAGACTCGGGACGACTGATCACGTTCATCACGAATGCGTTCGGTGCCGAAGAGATCGAGGGTAGCAGGATGCTAACTCCCGAAGGAAGGGTCGCTCATGTTGAAGTAAAGATCGACGATGCAGTGATCATGTTATTCGATGCCGCACGTTCGTGGCCTCAAACACCGGCGTTCATTCGCCTGTTTGTGGACAATGCGGAGGCTGCATATCAAAAAGCTTTGAAAGCCGGCGCACGCAGCGTTACTAAACCGACAATGTTATCTTTTGGTGACAAGGTTGCTCGTGTTGCCGATCCATTCGGAAATATCTGGTGGTTGCAGGAAAGAGTAGAAGATGTTTCGTCGATGAATCCCGATGATGTTATCATTCGCTCGAAGGAACCGTCGGCCGTAAAGGCGATGAAGTACGTGGAGGATTCGTTGCACGCCGAACTGGCGAAGAGAACTCATCCAGTTACTTTATAAGGTTCTTCAGGTCGGGATGTACTTGCGAAGTACGGAACTCCGTGATCTTGTATTCGGCAAGTTTATTTTTAATGAAAGGGTCTTCGTTGATGATCGACTCAACTTCTTCTATTGACTTAGCCAGGACGAGAATGATGCCGCCGGTTCGCGGCACCTTCCGTCCAGATGCGATAAATGTATTCAGCTTATAGTACTTCCGTAAGAAAGTCATGTGATCGCCCATGATCGCATCGATCTTCTCCAATGGGGCGATGTAATTCAGATCAACTACGAACATCTGCTGTTTGTGCTTTTTGAACTTTGTGATACAAGAAGTACGAGGCAAGGCAGAATGCGATGAAGACGAACATGAATGTCGTCGCAGGTTGGAAGCCGAACTTCGCTATGCTCGCGTAAGCCGCTCCGGACAAGTCGAAGAACATGCCTGCATAAGCCCATTCTTTTATTCTCGGGAATCCAGGGACGAGGATTGCGATCGCGCCAACGATCTTCGCAAAACCGAAGAACGGTATCATGTATTGAGGGAATCCAAGCTGCGTCGTAATAAGATCGATCGATCCCTGATCGACCATCACATTTTGAACGCCCGTCATTGCCATAAACACTGCAAAGAGCGCTGTTACTACCCAGTATATAATTTTAGTCGCTTTCATATAAATGAGGTTTGTGTTGTTTTATGGATACAAACCTAATATACAACGTTTGCGCGGCGGATGGGCGAATCCGACAAAGTGAGAGGCCGTTTCCGACAAATATGATTTTTGGTATTTTTAGGAATGAAGCATCTAACCTACCTATTCCTTCTGATTGCTATAACTGCATACTCTCAGAAAAAAACTCAATCAAAAATAAGTACAAATAAAGCGTCAGTCATCCAGTCGATCGATACCCACACTTCAGAAATGACGGGTATAAGCGATAAGATCTGGGCTGCTGAAGAGACTGCATTCAACGAAGCACAGTCGTCGAAGCTCCTTTCCGACTACGCCGAAGCAAATGGATTCAAAGTGGAGCGCGGTGTTGCCGAAACGCCTACCGCTTTCGTTGCAACTTACGGCTCCGGCAAACCTGTAATCGGGATCCTCGGCGAGTTCGACGCGCTACCCGGCCTCTCGCAAAAGACGAGTCCAGTAAAAGATCCTCTCCATGCTGGCGCCCCAGGCCATGGTTGTGGGCATAATCTTTTCGGAACCGCGAGTCTCGGCGCTGCAGTAGCCATCAAAGAGCTCATCGCTGCCGGCAAGATCAAGGGAACCATCAAGTTCTTCGGAACACCCGCTGAGGAAAAATTCTTCGGCAAGCTTTGGATGGCCCGCGCCGGTCTCTTTAATGATCTCGATGTGTGTATGGACTGGCACCCCGGCGCCGAAACCAAAGCGGCTGTTCAAACGGGCCTTGCGTTGGTCGACTTCATTGTCGAATTCAATGGACAGGCTGCTCACGCTGCTGCCGATCCATGGAACGGACGAAGCGCATCGGATGCATCGGAACTGTATGCCAACGGTATCAACTACTATCGCGAGCACATCAAACCGACAGTGCGCATTCACTACCAGATACAGGACGCCGGAAAAGTTGTGAACGTTGTTCCAGACTATTCACGCATCTGGGTTCGCGCACGCGATGTGAAACGCGAAGGTGTTGACGAAGTGTATGCACGTCTTCAAAAGATAGCAGAAGGCGCCGCATTGATGGCCAACGTGAGCTATAAAGTGTCGTTGGTGTCGGGCATCTATGAAGTACTCGTTAATCGCACCGGCGCCGGCTACGTTCAAAAGAACCTCGAGTTGCTCGGACCGAACACATACACAGAAGAAGAGATCGCGTTCGCGAAGAAGATCCAGGAGTCGACAGGCAAGCCGCAGGTTGGACTTCATTCTAAGATCGAACCGATGGAAGAGACCGATCCCAATGCAGGTGGTGGCTCTACGGATGTGGGCGATGTAAGCTGGATCGTTCCAACAATAAGACTCAGCGCTGCAACAGCTCCCATTGGAACACCATGGCATTCATGGGCGGTGGTGGCTTGTGCGGGTATGAGTATCGGACACAAGGGAATGGTACAGGCATCGAAGACCCTCGCGATGACGATGGTGGATCTGTACGAAGATCCTGCAAAAGTTGAAGCTGTGAAGGCGGATTATAAGAGTCATAGAGGTGATGCGCCGTATAAGGCTCTTATTCCCGATGGGCCTCCACCATTGGAAACAGCGAAGAAGCAGTAGGGTTGATTTCTCACGGAAAACACGGAAAACACGGAATCATAAAAAGCTAAGTTCCGTGTTTTCCGTGCTTTCCGTGAGAACCATTACTCAGATCTCAAAGAATCCACCGGGTTTGCACTCGCCGATTGAAATGCCTGGAACGATATCGTGAACAACGCGATCAGCAACGCAGCAATACCCGCGCTGGCGAAGATCCACCACGACAAAGCTATCCGATAAGCGAAACCATTCAGCCACTGTGTCATCAGCCACGCAGCAAATGGTGTCGCGATCACAAATGAGATCACAACGATCTTCACAAAATCACGCGATAGCAATCCAACAATGCTGGTAACAGTTGCACCGAGCGCTTTCCGGATACCGATCTCCCTCGTCCGTTGCTCTGCAGAGAACATGATGAGTCCAAGAAGACCTAGACATGAAATGGCGATCGCCAGGCCCGCAAACACGTTCGAAAGCTTCGTGACCATTCGCTCGCTCTGGTACATCCTGTTCTGGTCTTCTTCAACAAAACGAACAGAGAACGGATATTCGGGATTGATCGCTTTATAAACCTCTTGCAGACTTTCGATAGCCTCGCGGGTTTTCCCGGCTTCGGTACGAACGAGTACCACACCAAATCCTTCGTACTCCTTCACATCGATGATCAAAGGACGGATCCGTTCATGAAGCGAGTTCGTGTTATAATTTTTCAGAATGCCAATGATGTGACCTTTCTTGTTCCACGCCGAAACCCATTTACCGATAGGATCTTTTATTCCCATCTCTTTAACGGCTTGCTCATTGATCATGAACGCGTCGGCCGAATCGCCCGGATATTCTCTTGAGAACCCTCTTCCATCCACAACACCGAGATCCATAAGCTTTAGAAAATCGAAGCCGACAGATGTTGGCTTAAACCCAACCTTCATTCCCTTTTCTTTTCCCTCCCATTTAATGGCGGAGTCGTCGATGTCCTGAGTCTCGCGAACACCGTCGTCTTCGTCAACCAAAAACGACATGGAGTGTGGGGCTTCGGAGCTTTTGTCGACCAATACAATACCCGGCATTTTTTCGGCAGCATGCTTGAATGCCATGTATCCATCGAATTTCGAGAGTCTCCCTTCGGTTTGCAGGTACAAGAGATTCTCTTTGTCGTAACCGAGATTCACATTTTGCATGTAGCTCGTTTGTTGCGACATCACGATCGTTGCGATCAACAAGAGTATGGACAGTCCGAATTGAAATACAGCCATGCCCCTGCGAACCCAAACCGCGCCACTCGAAAAACTTACAACGCCTTTCAAAACCTTAACTGGTTTCATCGACGACATGAATAAGGCCGGGTAAGTTCCTGCAACAAGACCGGTGATCGTTGCCAGGCCGATCATCACCAACCATGTATCGATCTTTGTGAACGGCGACGCGATGTGCTTACCTGTAAACTCATTAAAGGCGGGAAGAACTAAAAAGATGAGCAGCGTCGAGATCAAGAGAGCGAAGAACGAAAGCAACAGTGATTCTCCGAAGAACTGCCCGATGAGGTAGCCTCTCGAAGAACCGATCACTTTTCTTACGCCAACTTCCTTCGCACGTTTCACTGATCTCGCTGTTGCAAGGTTCATGAAGTTCAAACAGGCGATCACCAAAATGAAAACAGCCACGCCGCTAAAGATCCTGACGTAGGCGATGCGGCCCGTCGCAGGTCTTCCGTCTTCGAAGTTCGCCATGAGGTATTGATCTCCGTAAGGCTGCAGCCCGATCGTTGTCGTTACATTCGCGAGCTTCTCGATCCGCGGTGCTGCTAAAACATTGAGTTGCTCTACAACTTTTTCGACATCAGCACCCGGTCTCAAAAGGATCGTCGTGTTCACGATCCCGGATGCCCAATCCATTTGTCCCTTCCGGTGCAATTCGAAGCTGGCGAGGAAGTCGAACTTCATCGACGTGTTCGGACCGAGGTCTTCGAACACCGCTGTGACATTCAGATCGAGCTTGTTCTCGTAACGCAGGCTCTTGCCGATGGCTTCCTGCGGCGTATCGAAAAACAGATCCGACATCTTTCTTGAGATCGCTATATTATTTCCGGGTGCCAGCGCGGTCTTTGCATCGCCCGCAATGATCGGGAAGCTGAACATCGTGAGGAACTCTTCGCTGGCGCGAGAGCCTTCCAGCTTATAGGACTTATCGCCCAACTTGAAGGTCTCTGGCTTTCCCCAGGGGGGTGTATAACCGGCGTGATACATCGCCACCGCCTCCACGTCGGGAACGGTCTGGGCTGCATCTTCAACTGCGCAGTGAACAAGATTCTGATCTCTGAAGAGGGGCGAATTGTAGGCGCCCGTTACACCGTTGGGTGCGACCGTGCGCATATAGATATTATACAGCCTGCCGCTGTTTGCATGAAAATTATCGATCGATGTCTCGTCGGTAACCCACAGGTATATGAACATGCAGCAGGTGAGGCCCAGCGTAAGCCCAACCACATTGATGGTGGAAAAGGCACGGTGTCTCCAAACGTGACGGAGCGCAACCGTGAAGTAGTGTTTGAATAAATTCATAAGGCGAAGTTTTGGATAGCTTAACGTCTATCCTAAAATTCAGCCTGTCAAATGCTGTTCATTCCGAGTTCAAGGGGTGAGGGAGGTGAAGATGTGAGGAGATGAGGATGTGAGGAGGCTGCATGTTACATCTCTTCACCTCGTCACCCTCACATCGTCCCAATCTTCCGAATCCAGAAATCGATTTTCTCCTCCAGGGTTGATAACGGCAATGATCCCGAGTCGAGCACCTGGTTATGGAATTCTTTAATGTTGAATTTATCTCCCAGTTCCTTCTCTGCTTTTGCGCGAAGTCCGAGGATCTTCAGTTGTCCGACTTTGTATGACAATGCCTGTCCGGGATTGCCCATATAACGTTCGATTTCGGAAATAATATTTTGCTCGCTGGCGGCCTCATGATCTTTCGAATACTGTATCGCCTGTTCGCGCGTCCAGCCTTGCGAGTGCATCCCGGCATCGACAACCAGGCGGATCGCGCGGTGCATCTCGGCGGTAAGCATTCCGAAATACTGGTACGGATCGGTATACAGGCCCAGCTCTTTGCCGAGCGACTCTGTATACAGTCCCCAGCCTTCGGTGTAAGAACCATAGTTGAGAAAACGACGGAAGTCCGGTAACGATTTGTTCTCGATCTTCAACATGATCTGGTAGTGGTGGCCAGGGATGGCTTCGTGAAGGAAGAGGTCTTCGGTGCCAACGATGCTGTAGTCGGTTGGTTCGGGCGAAGGAAAATAGAATATACCTGGACGCGATCCATCTTCGGAGCCGGCATTGTAATTCGCGGCGGTGGTCTTCTCGCGATATGCTTCGATCCTTCTCACTTCGAATGCTGTCTTCGGAGCTTTATCGAAAAGCCTGAGGAGATTCGGTTTCATTTTTTCATGGATGGCGTTGTAGTATGCCACGATGTCGTCGCCGGTCTTGAAAGGACGAAGTTTTTTATCAGTTCGAAGACTTTCGAGGAACGCTTTGAGATCTCCTTTGAAACCGACTTGTTCTTTGATGGACTCCATCTCTTTCGATATCCTTTCAACTTCGGCTTTGCCGAGAGCAAAGATCGAGTCGGCGGTGAGGTCGGTTGTTGTGTAACGTTTGATCGCAAAGTTGTAATACTCTTTTCCGTTCGGGATTGCGTCAATACCGGATGTTTCGCGACAAGCAGGAATGTATTCCTTCTCGAAAAACTCCTTCAGCTTCTGATGTGTCGGGATGATCTTCTGTTCAATCACATCGGCGTATGCCTTTTCGAGGCGCGCCTTATCCTCCGCCGGAAAGTCTGCAGGCATATTCAGGATCGGTCTATAATATAGGTGCTCTTTTACGGGACCGTGATCGAAGCTTGCCATTTGGGGGACAACTTTTAAGGCAAGCGCCTTGGGTATCACATAACCTGTCGTCATTCCTTTTCTCATGTTGGCGATGGCTGTGTCGCACCACACAACAAATCCATCGAGGCGCGACAACCAATTGTCGTAATCTTTTACTGTCTTAAATGGCTGGTTGCCGGTACCTGCGGCGAGCTGTGCCACTTGCAATGGCATCGATTGGATCTGGCTGATCGGCATGAGGTGATCATTGAACTTCAGGCCTTCGAGATTGACCTTGCATTGATAGATAAGAAGATCGTAGCTAAGTGCATCGTCTTCGGAAAGAACAGATCGGTCGATAGTTGCCAGTTTTTCCTGGTAGCCCTGGTAGAAGTCGCGGACCTGGTTGCGATACCCGACGCTGATGTTGTTCGGAAGGATGTCGTTGTAGCGATCGTCGCCGGCGCTCGTTGCCGTAAAAGGATAAAGTTTCAGATAGTCTTCATGATAGTCATGCATGAGGCTATCCAGCGAGATCTTCTTTTCTTCCTTGGAAGGTGCGTTACATGATATTATAACCGCACTTAATAATACATACCAGAGTTTTTTCATCCCTAAAAATAAAAAAAAGACCCGGGCACTCACCTACCCGGGTCAACCCCAGAAACTCATACCGGGGGTTTGTGATCACCCAAACTGCCCCGACAAACCGGGGAACCCATGATCACTTGATCTTCAAATAACCTTCGCTTAATCCTTAGACGCTACAAGCGGATACGTATATGTTGTTTTAACAAGGTGCGGTATCAATCTTCCAGCCTTCGACCTCAGCAGTTTATAGGTTACACTCGTTCCTGCCGCATTCACTTCCATCATGAATCCGCGATCCATGATCTGACGCACATCGTATTTCTTATTAAATCCTTCAGCACTAAGCTTAATGGCATCCGATTTAACAAGGCCTTCGTCACTGTAAAATCTTACATCTACCGATTCGTCGGACGCACCCACTACAAGAAGCTTCACAATACCTTCCTTAGTGGTGGGCAATACTTTAATTGCCGGGTTAGTCGACTGTGCACTGCTTGCAAAGAAGACTGTCGAAAGCAGCACCACAAGGCCTGCTACGATTGTTGATTTTGTTTTCATGATCTCTCCGTTTTCAATTAGAACTAACGCCAACCGGTTACCATAGATGTCACGGTCAGGTAAAGGTTTGTCATGAATTGTCACAACGGATTTATGATTTAAGATTTGTGCGAACAGTGTCCTCAATCGAACAATCCATCGTAAATCGTAAATTGTACCTCGTATTTATTAACACGATGTTAACGCTTCGACGAACGAATGCATCCGACGCAGACTTCCAAAATCTCGTTGAGTTACTCGACGCGGAGCTTGCAATCCTCGATGGCGATGAGCACGTCTTCTACGCACAACTCAACAAGACCGGCAACATCGATGCGGTCGTCGCCTACATCGACAATGAGCCAGTAGGTATCGGAGCTATACGTCCATTCTCAGATGAGTCTATGGAGATCAAAAGAATGTATACCCGCAAGGAGCATCGCGGAAAAGGAGTAGCGTCGGCTATCGTGTCCGAATTGGAAACCTGGACTGGCGAACTTGGTTACAATTCTTGTGTGCTCGAAACCGGAAAAAATCAACCCTGGGCCCTCTCTTTGTATAGAACACTTGGATTCAAAGAAATTCCCAACTATGGGAAATATGTTGGCGTTGCCAATAGCGTCTGT
Source organism: uncultured Ohtaekwangia sp. (assembly GCA_964490505.1). Taxonomy (GTDB): domain Bacteria; phylum Bacteroidota; class Bacteroidia; order Cytophagales; family Cyclobacteriaceae; genus ELB16-189. The sequence continues at coordinate 415,388 of CAZBCP010000016.1, forward strand.
TTCAAGAAAACGATCGGTTAAGCCTAGTCATCTCATCACCTCGTCACCTCATCATCTCGTTCCCCCCTCGTTTGTCGTAAAACACCCCTTTTTCTGACGTCTTTACCCCAGCCCTGAAAGTTAGTTTGCGCGTTATGTTTGTATATCGAAAATCTAAAACAAATACATATGCAAAAGATAACACCTTGCTTTTGGTTCGATAATAATCTCGAAGAAGCATTTAAATTTTATGCATCGGTCTTCAAGGGCGCTGATGCTAAATTCAACATAATACGTGTTCCGGGTGGAATGGATGGAGAAACGCAGGTCGGCGAGCTCACACTCTTCGGTCAACAGTTCAGGGCGCTCAACGGCGGACCATTGTTCAAGTTCAACGAAAGCTTTTCGCTCTACGTAAGCTGCGAGGATCAAAAAGAAGTAGATTACTACTGGTCGACGCTCACGGCCGACGGCGGCAAAGAATCGGTGTGCGGCTGGCTAAAAGACAAATTCGGTGTGTCGTGGCAAATCACTCCGAAGCAGGTTTTTACAATGCTCGAGGACAAAGACAAAACGAAAGTCGGTCGCGCTATGGCAGCCATGATGAAAATGGGAAAGATAGATCTGAAAAAGATGCAGGATGCTTTCGACGGAAAATCGTAAATCCCAAATCCCAAATCAGAAATCACAAATCAGGAATCACAAATCAGAAATCAGAAATCAGAAAATCACAAATCCCAAATCATAATAATCCCCTCCCTTGACGGCAAATGCTGTAATCAAAGAACTCAACAAACACCAGTCCGACAAGGAACTGGAGAAAATACTCCGTTACTTCAAAACAGGAGATGGTGACTATGGCTATGGCGATAAATTCATCGGTATACGCATGGGCACCATTTTTTCTTTGGCGAAGAAATATGCCGGTATGCCTGTTAAAGAGATCGAAAAGTTGCTGGAGAGTCCCGTGCACGAATATCGTGTGGCGGGCATCAGTATTATGGACAAGGAATCCCGCTTAAAGAAGACAACCGACGAACGTCGTGGGGAACTCTTTGACCTCATTATGCGCCGCACAGATCGTATTAACAATTGGGACCTTGTGGACCTGGCAGCACTTCACGTAACCGGCACATATCTTCTCGATAAACCGAGAAAGATCCTGTACAAGCTTGCGAAGTCGAAGGACATCTGGGAACGGCGCATTGCAATCGTGAGCACGGCGCAGTTCATTCGCAAAGGCGAGCTCGACGACGCTTACAAAATTTCCGAGATCCTTCTCAAAGACAAGCACGACCTCATTCACAAGGCAACCGGCTGGATGCTTCGGTTTGCTGGTGATAAGGACAAAAAACGGCTTCTATCTTTCTTAGACAAGCATGCGGCTACGATGCCGCGCACGCTGCTACGATATTCAATCGAAAAACTGGACAAGAAGCAAAAGGAGCATTATATGAATCTTTAAAAAGATTCATGATCTTGCTTTCATGAAAAAAGGCACCCAAGCTGTCTGGGCTGGTGAGAGCGATGTCACCTCAAGCACCCCGGTAACTACTCCTATCGTCAACGCCGTTGCATTCTCCTATCACGATATGCAGGAATGGGAAGACGTAGCGCTCGGCAAACGCGATGGCTTTATATATAGTCGCAACATGAACCCCACTGTTGCTGCTCTGGAAGAAAAGATCCGTGTACTGGAAGGGGCCGAAGCTGCTACATCATTCGCGACAGGGATGGCAGCGATAAGCAACACGCTGTTCACGTTCCTGAAATCCGGAAGTCGCGTGGTCTCATTGAAAGATACCTATGGCGGAACCAGCAAGATCTTCCTCGACTTCCTTCCTCAATACAACATAGATGTAAAGTTGTGCGACACCACCGATCACGAACAACTCGAAGCAGAGATCGCGAAAGGCTGCACATTATTGTATCTCGAAACACCGACAAACCCGACATTGAAAGTCGTCGACATCAAGCGACTCGCCGCCGCTGCGAAGAAAGTGGGCGCCATAACGGTTGTCGACAATACATTTGCAACCCCGATCAATCAAAACCCATTAGCGCTCGGAGCCGACCTCGTTGTTCATAGTGCCACTAAATTCTTATGCGGACATTCCGATGCCATGGGTGGATTGCTTGCAGGCAAAAAAGATCTCGTTAAAAAAGTTTACGGCTTCCGCGAGATCAACGGAGGCAGCCTGCAGTCGACACCGGCATATATGATCGCCCGTGGAATGAAAACACTGGAGCTTCGTATCGAACGACAGAACTCTTCCGCTTTGAAGATCGCCCAGTATCTCGAAAAACATCCGAAGATAGAAGGTGTTTTTTATCCGGGGCTCGAATCGCACAAAGGACATGCTATTGCAAAGTCGCAGATGCCCGGCGGCTTTGGTGGTATCATGAGTTTCGCTATCAAGGGTGGGTTCGATCCAGTACGGAAGTTTCTTCCGAAGCTGAGGTTCGCTCATCTCGCTGCAAGCCTTGGATCCATCAGTACGCTTGCCGGTCCGCCACGTACAACCAGTCACGTGGAACTTACCGAGCAACAACGCGCGCTCCTCGGCATACCCGAAGGTTTAGTTCGCTACTCAGTTGGTATCGAAGATGTAAATGATCTTTTGGATGATATCGAAGGCGCACTAAAGGTCGTTTAACCGAGACAACCGTCGCCTTCGTCCGTCGCCCCTTCGCCCATCGGCCCTCTACTTCCAACCCTTGGGACTTCGTCTCCCGATAATAAACTCCGACTTCGGTGGGAAATACATCGTCTTCTTCCAGTCGATCGATAGGATACGTTGCAACGCTTCCTTTAAGTCTTCGATAGAGTTTGGCTTGATCGTAAATAGATTCGATCCTTGCCTGTACGCATACTCTACCGTTTCCAGATCTTCAAGCGCGGTGTAAACGATGATAGGCAGATTGTCATATCGTCGGTCCGACCGGATCTCGAGCAAACATTGCTTTCCATCTTTACAGGGCATAAGCATATCCAGGAAAAGAATATCGGGTAATTGCTCCTGGAGCAGCTGCATTAACAATTCTCCGTCTTCCGCTCTTCGCAAAATCACAGTAAAGTTCGTTTCTGAAATAGCCACAGAAAAAATGAAGAAGTCGTCGTCATCATCTTCAGCAATCAATACGTTGGTGGTCTTCGGATCTGTCAGGCTCATGTTGGTTGACTCAGGTATAATAGTTGATCTGACTTCAACGGCAGTAAGGCCAGACCTAAAAAAATCAGAGCAATTAAGCACTGAATGGCTTTATCGTCAAACGTTGTTTAATTAAAATTTGATTCATGTGGAAAATCCTCTACAGGGCGTGGTGTGCATGATTTTTGAGTGCGCCGTTCGTCGACGATTACTGCATAATTTTTACCAATGGACACTAACTATAATTCCGATAGATTAATCATGAAAAGGAGTGGTAAGTACGCAATCTTTTATTGCGACCAATGCGAACTGCTGGCTGGCGTGATCAGGTTAATGCTTCAGATGTATCCCAACATCGAGATCAAAACCGCTTCAGATATGCGCGCACTGCTCAGCGAAGTCGAGCAAAAGATGCCCGAGTACATTCTTGTATACCTCACGATAAACGACGAGAGTCATATCTCGCTGGTGAAGAACATTCGAAACAGTGTGAGCACTTCCGAAACACCCGTCGTTATTTATCAGGCGCTTCCGGGTGAAATGGAACTTCGAAAGCTTTCAGAACGACTGAACTAGCATACCCCTTTTGGGTTATACTGCGGGCGTCGCAGGTTTGTGGATAAAACATTCTAAATTTAGAGTATGAACTACGGATTATACCCGGCTCCACAACATCTGCGCGGTCTCGTTCGCTACTTCTGGAATTTTGAATATTCGCTGGGCGACCCACTTCCATCAGAGCACCAGGCGATGGCCGACGGTTGTCCGGAGATCATCTTTCAATACGATGGTGGGTTTTTGGAGAACAAGAATTTCATGTCGTACCTGCGCGCACCAAGATCCGATTCGAAAGTACTGCATCTCGGGGATCGCATGGGGTTGTTCGCGATCAGGTTATATCCTCACGCTATTCGTCAACTGGTTGCAATTCCAAACAGCGAGCTCGTTAACGGATCGTTCGAGCTAACGCATGTGTTCGGCAATGATTACAATTATGTTAATGAACAGGTGCTCGAAGCAACATCGATAACAGCTAAAATAAAAGTCGCTTCCGATTTTCTTTCGGCGTTATGGCAGGCCTCCGAAAAAGATCCGATCTACGAATGTATCCGGCTTATGCTCATGCACGATGGTCACGTTGATCTCGACGATCTTCGCGCGCTCACAGGTTTATCTGTGAAGCAATTCGAACGACGCTTCAAAGCCGTTGCCGGTTTCCCTCCAAAATATTATTCGCGTATAACGCGCTTCCAGGGAACGAAAAGGAAATATGCGAGCGGCAAGTTCAAAACTCTTTCCGAGTTGTCGCACGCTTGCGATTATTATGATCAGTCACACTTCATTCGCGAGTTCAAAGAATTTTCGGGAATGCAAGCGAATCATTTCTTTAAGATCGTCGGAGATACTTCCGAAGAATCGAAGATCTTAAGGAACCTTGTGCTCGCCAAGGATGCGCCGGAGCGTATGTGACGAAAATATCCTATTCTCTTTGCTGTAGCATTCTATATTTTGCGCCAGATGTTTAGCGCCAGAACTGCCGCGATCTTTATTGCTATTGCCCTTATAGGTTGGGGTATTATGCATTTTCTCGTGGGCGATTTTATTGCGGGCCGTGGCCCAGCGTGGCCGGAAGGGATTCCCGGAAAAATCGTTTGGGCTTATGCATCAGGACTAATTCTTATTACAGCATCTTTCTCAATTGTTTTCCCAAACCAAAAGACCGCGTGGGCGAAATTCGCCTCCGCAACTGTCACTTGTTCCGGGCTAATGATCTTAGCCTGGGCAGGTGCCAGGAACTTCTGGGTTGTGGTTCCCAATCTCGACTATGGTGGCAATCTCACCAACCTCGGCAAGTCGATCACCATCGGGTCTGGTTTGTTACTGATCGCACACGGTGAAAAGAAGTCCGTCTTCACCTTCGCTTGTATTTGTATCGGCATCTTCTTTTTAGCCAGCGGCATTCAGCATTTCATATTTATAGATTTTGTGAAGACACTTGTTCCTCGCTGGATACCGGGCGATACGTTTTGGTCATACGTCGCAGGGGTGGGGTTGGCCGCAACCGGCATTGCATTGATAACGGGTGTTCAACGCAGGCTCGCTGCCTTTGTATCGGCCTGGATGGTCCTCGTTTGGTTCCTGGTGTTACACGTCCCGCGCGGGTTTGGTGAAACTGCAAACTATAACGAATGGATCGCCATCTTCGAAGCCCTGTTCGTGGCGGCGATGCTTGGAATTATTTATTGGAGACAAAAAGATCTCGAAAATCTTTCCTAGTTTAACTGGCTCTAACCAGCCGGAAATGACTACAAGAAGATCATTCCTCACACAGTCGGTCGGCGCAATTGCCGGCGCTTACCTCCTTCAATCGAACAATGTTTTCGCACAGTCATCATCGTACAGTTTCTTCGACCTTCATTCACATCCGGGAATGTTCCTGATGAAGGGAGTCGAGAATGTAGACGCCGCTGTTGCGAAGACGATCGGTGAAATGAATACGGGCGGTCTCACCGGAGCATTCTTCAGTCTCGTTGCCGATGCTCCTATCATTAAAACCGGCGCCGCCGGCGTGGAGATGAACGGTTCATATAAACAGGGCGATGCGTGGAAAGAATACAAACGCCAAATAGGGATCTTAAAAGACTACATCAAGTCGATGCCGGTAACATACGCCACCAGGGCATCCGACATGCAATCAGCGCAGCAACAACATAAAGTTGCCGCATACATCGGTTGTGAAGGAGGAGACTTTCTCGAAGGCAAAGCAGACCGCCTCGACGAAATGTATAGCGACGGCGTTCGATCTATTCAACTCGTCCACTATCATACAAACGAGCTGGGCAATCTTCAAACACAACCGCCACAATACAACGACGGCTTATCTGCATCCGGAAAAGATATCGTCAGGAAAATGAATAAGCTGGGTATGGTGATCGACGTGGCTCACGCAGCCGAGTCAACTGTAAAGGCAGTAGTGGACATCACCGATTCACCAGTTATTCTTTCTCACAGCATTCTTCGCGTCGATGAAAATCGTCCGCTTGCAAAACGGGCGATAACACCAGAGCATGCAAAGCTTATCGCTAAAAATGGCGGTGTCATAGGCGCATGGCCCTCCGGTTTCAGCAGCACCTTCGATGATTTCATCGACAACGTAAAACGAACGATCGACGTGGTTGGCGTTGATCACATGGGACTGGGAACCGACATGGATGGAAACTTCAAACCAGTTATAAGTAGTTACCTGCAATTGCAGCAATGGGCAGATGCCTTAAAGAACAAGGGATTCACAGAAGACGAAGTAAAGAAGATCGTTGGTGGAAATGTTCAAAGGGTCTTGAACAAGGTGTTGAAATAGCGGATATTGCTCCTCCGAATTCCAAACACACCGCATGACGAAGTCGATCTTACCTCTCGTCGAAAAAACCGACGTGGTCCTTATGGGTGCAGGCATCATGAGCGCCACACTCGGCATGATCCTGAAAGAGCTCGATCCGAATATCACCATCCAGGTCTTTGAACGCCTCGACGAAGCCGGGACCGAAAGCTCCGACGCCTGGAACAATGCCGGCACCGGTCACGCCGCATTCTGTGAACTCAACTATACTCCTGAAAAGAACGGTACCATCGACATCAGCAAAGCAGTTAACATCTCTCAACAATTCGAAATATCGCGCGAGTTCTGGGCTTACCTCGTCGAAAAGAAATACGTCTCCGATCCAAAAAGCTTCATATCACCCATACCTCACATGAGCTTCGTATGGGGCGACAACAACGTCAACTTCCTCAAGGCTCGTTACAAAGCCATGCACGAATCGCCACTATTCAAAGACATGAAATGGTCGGAGAACAGGGACGAGATCGCGCAATGGGCACCCATCGTTATGCGCGGCCGCGATACGAAAACACCCATCGCCGCCACACGAATGGACATGGGTACCGATGTCGACTTCGGTTCTCTTACACGAACACTATTTGCAAAGCTCAAGACCATGCCTGGCGTTACCATCCACTATAACGTCGAGTGTCTCGACCTCGATCCCGATGGCAAAGGTGGTTGGGATGTCTTCGTTCGAAACCTGTTAAGCGAACAAAAAGGAAAAGTAAATACGAAGTTCGTTTTCATCGGCGCCGGCGGTGCCACACTCCACTTGTTGAAACGGGCAGAGATCAAAGAACGAAAAGGCTACGGCGGATTTCCCGTTAGTGGTCTCTGGCTGAAATGTTTGAACGATGATCTCATTAAAGATCACCAGGCAAAAGTATACGGTAAAGCTACAGTCGGCGCTCCGCCAATGTCGGTACCACATATCGATACACGTGTGATCGATGGCAAAAAAGAATTATTGTTCGGACCCTTCGCAGGTTTCTCCACAAAGTTCCTGAAGAACGGATCGTTGCTCGATCTGCCAAGCTCTATTCGTCCCGACAATGCCCTCGTGATGTTGTCGGCAGGAATGAAAAACATTCCCCTTACAAAGTATCTCATCGAGCAGCTTCGGTTGAAACCTGAAGATCGTATCGAAGAATTGAAACAATATGTTCCCGGTGCAAAATTGAAAGACTGGGAATTGAAAGATGCCGGTCAGCGCGTACAAGTCATTAAGAAAGACAAGAAAGAAGGCGGTGGCGTTCTCGAGTTCGGCACCGAAGTAGTTGTCTCCGAAGACGGAACAGTTGCTGCGTTGCTGGGCGCTTCGCCCGGAGCTTCTACCGCAGCAGCGATCATGCTCGGACTCCTTCAGCGTTGTTTCAAAAAACAGGCTGCCAGCGAAGCATGGAAAAGCAAGATCAAAGAAATGGCACCGTCGTTCGGCGAACAGCTCGAGAAAAACGAAAAGCTCTTGCTTGCCACTCGCGAACGTACCACCCGCGTTCTAAAACTTCATTAACATGGATCTGCGGTACATTGTTGCTACCGTGCACATTCTCACATTCGGACTCGGGTTCTATTCGTGCTGGACTCGCGCGTCGGCATTGTCGAAGCTCAAAGATGAAAGCGGCATTAAAGATGTATTAAATGCCGACAACATCTGGGGCATCACAGCTGCTCTTTGGTTGATAACAGGCTTGTGGCGCGCCTTCGGAGGACTCGAGAAGGGCACGTCCTTCTATCTTCACAACATCGCCTTTCTCATCAAGATGAGTTTATTCGCATTGGTATTTGCACTCGAGTTAAAGCCAATGATCACCTTTATAAAATGGAGGACATTGCAACGCAAGAAGCAGCCTATCGATATTTCGGTTGCACCTGGGCTCGCACGCCTTTCTTACATAGAACTGATTTTGTTGATCCCGATCGTTTCGATGGCGACAGCAATGGCTCGCGGTCTTTTTTACTAAATCGTTGCCTCGTTACAGCTCCACCTCCTCACCTCGTCGGATTTTGCTAAATTTGTGTTCGCATAATTTGTCAGGAAGTAATGTCATTAAGTCTAACTGGAGTAACATTTTTGCTTGCAGACGACGATGCCGACGATAAGACGCTGTTTTGTGAAGCTCTTTCAGAAATAGATCCGGCCATCGTTTGTCATACAGCGAGCGATGGTAAGGAAGCCCTCCAAATATTATCGGAGCAGCAAATAATGAAACCGAACATTATCTTCCTCGACATCAATATGCCCGTTATGGATGGATGGCAGTGCCTCGTAAAGCTAAAAGAGCACAACACACATAAAGATATTCCTGTTATCATGTACAGTACTTCGTCGTACCAGCGCGATATCGAACAAGCGCTCGAAGGCGGGGCATTCTGTTTCTTCACAAAACCATCGGACTATCGCGAACTTAGGAACATACTTCGTTTAATAGCAACAACACCGGTTGAGTCACTTTCTGCAGCCATGAAAGAATTCAAAAACTTGAAGTTCACCAAATAGAATAACCGTGCGCAACATCTCCCTGGCCGCACTGTTACTTATTCAAAGTGTATTTGCCTTTCTGCCGCTCGGCAAGGCTTTTGCACAATACACTCCTTCTACCGTTCCCAACAACAAGCTCGTCGACAACAGTTATGTTTCAAATCCGGATGGTATCATCAGCGGAAATGCTGTCGCACAGATCAACGCTACATTACTCAACCTGGAAAATCAAACGACCGCTCAGGTTGCCGTAGTTATCTTAAGATCCATCGGCGATGCCGACGAATTCAACTTCGCACAGGAACTCTATAATCTTTGGGGCATCGGCAGATCCAACAGCAATGGATTGCTGATCCTCCTCGTAGAAGATTCTCACATCGTTCGATTTCATACGGGCTATGGCCTCGAGGGAACACTGCCCGATGTAGTCTGCAAGCAGATCCAACGCGAGCAGATGGTTCCTTCTTTCAAAGCGGGCGACTACGACACGGGTATGATCAATGGCGTGAATGAAGTTGCAAAGATCCTTACCGATCCCAAATACGCCGAAGAAATCAAAGCCTCGGAAACCAGCGGGGTGTCGAATGATTATTCGGCATTTGTGATCCTCGTTGCAATATTCCTTGCGCCGATCTTCTTGATCGCCTGGGCTTCGAAGGATGGGAAATTCGCGAACTCGAAGCACCCCGATCCAACCGACTATCCACAGATGCGAATGAAGCGTTGGGTGTGGCTCACGTTGTTCGGAGGCATACCATTATTGATTGTCATACTTTTCGGAGTTGTTCCAACGTCGAATCCAATTGGCAATGGGATCTTCGCCATGTACTTCTACCTCATGGCGATGGTCTTCTATCGCGCCTTTCGCGAAAGAAGGATGACCAAACGCTTTCTCGAAAAACAGAAGTACTTCGAGCTCACAGAGTATTTTCGAAAGAGCACCGGCTATTGGATCGTTATGGGGCTGATATTCCCATTGCCGTTCTTCTTATATATACCTGTTCACATCATTCGTAAGCGTCTCTTCAGAAATCATTCTCGTCAATGCCAGCTCTGCAACGGCGAAATGAAAAAACTTAATGAACAGGACGACGACAAGTTCCTCACTAAAGCACAGGTGATCGAAGAACAGATCAACTCAGTCGACTACGATGTGTGGCAATGCCAGTCGTGCCAGGGCACCGAAGCATGGCACTTTCCAAATCGCCATTCGAAATACACGGAATGTCCTACGTGCAAGGCAAAAGCATACTACGCCGAGAGCCATCGCACGATACAAAGCGCGACTTATTCATCATCAGGGAAAGGTGAATCGATTTACGTGTGCAAGGCATGCGGTAAAAAGAAGCGCACCACTTATTCAATAGCCCAACTCGTACATTCTTCGTCATCTTCATCGTCAAGTTCAAGCGGCAGCTCGTGGTCTTCTTCATCATCATCCAGTGGAAGCTGGGGCGGTGGAAGCTCGGGTGGCGGCGGCGCCAGCAGCTCCTGGTAGCTTTATTACATCAGGCCATAAAATTACCTGAGTACACAAATTTGGACGGTTTTTATCGTATTTTAGAGGTTGAAAATCATGGCAAACTCCTTGATTTTCAGCTAAATCAAGAAAAACCTTACATGAGAACGCTAAAACTCTGCGTGATCGCGCTTGCGATGCTTGTGCCATCATGCCTGCTGGCAAATGACATCCTCGTAAGCTCAGCGACCCTTACAGGGCAAAACACAACATCCCATGTCACAAACGTCCGGTTCAACCTCTCCTGGTCCAACTCATGGCGCGTGGCAACTGGCCCCACAAACTGGGATGCAGCATGGATCTTCGTAAAATTCAGGATTGAAGGTGGTACCGGGTGTAGCGCCGGCAACTGGACGCACGCCACGTTGAGCACCACCAACTCCGATCATTCAATCACAACCGACAACGGTACTCCCGGATCGTTCAGCACAACATCCGACGGTAAAGGCGTCTTCATCTACCGCACCGGCAACGGAACCGGTAGCATCAACTGGCAGCAGGTATTGCTTCGCTGGAACTACGGTGCCGACGGCGTACTCGATGCATGTAACGTATCTGTAAAAGTATTCGCAGTTGAATCCGTTTACATTCCGCAAGCTGCATTCTTCGCAGGCGACGGAGCAAACAACGCCGGGCAGTTCAAAGCGGGTGCTACCGCTGCGTCCTTCCAGGTTACAAGCGAAGCAGCCCTTACGTTGGGCGGTGGCGCTGTTGGTTCTCTTGGAAACAGCAACCGTAACGGTGAAGCCGCTCCGCAGGATGAATTCGATAACACAACAAGCGTTACTCTTCCCGCAGCATTCCCGAAAGGGTTTGCCGCTTTCTATTGCATGAAGTATGAGATCAGCCAGGAACAATATGCAGAGTTCCTGAACACTCTTACCGTTGCACAACAGTTAGCACGACATGGTGCTACGGTGGCCGGCAGGTTCTGGGGCAATGGTACCACGCCTGCCGTACGAAACGGTGTCAAGTGTGTGTTACTCCCAACTGGTTCAACACCCGGAACGTATGCATGCGATCTTAATAACAACGGTGTTGTAGGCGAGAACGGCGATGGACAAAACATCGCCATGCAAGGGTTAAGCTCCATGGACTACATGGCCTATCTCGACTGGGCTGGTCTTCGTTTGATGACGGAACTCGAATACGAGAAGGCTGGTCGTGGAACTCTTCCTTCTGTACTTAATGAATATGCTTGGGGTTCTGCGAACATTCACAACGCATCTTATGCACCGCTGACCAACTCAGGTATGGGTAGCGAAGTTTCGAGTGCTCCGAGCTCTACTGCCGGTAACGCGTTGTATGCGATAACTTCTGCCGGCGTAGGTGGACCGATGCGCGTCGGATCTTTTGCAACTGCAACCTCTTCGCGCGTTACTGCCGGTGCGAGCTACTATGGTATCATGGAACTGACTGGTAACGTTTGGGAATTGGTTGTTGGCGTTGGCCACTCAGCCGGCCGTCCTTACACCGGTACTCATGGTAACGGTGCGATCACCACAGCGGGATTCGCAGACGTTGACTTCTGGCCCGGCTCGAACGGAAATGCGACATCGAGCACACCGAACACAACGCCGAACACAGGCTCGACCTCGTTCGCAGGAATGATGTTCCGTGGTGGATCCTTTAACGACAATGCCTTCCTGCGCCTGTCCGACCGTCAGTATCCAGGTTGGAACGGTTTGGGCGGACGCGACAGTCGCAATGGTGGCCGGGGAGTACGCACTGCTCCTTAATCGATAATCATACTTTGTGAGGTTTAAAGGGCTTTTATTATTTAGCTTCTTACTCATCATTGGTGTTGTACCTGCGTTCGCTCAATACGAGGGTGGCGACAACGATGGAAGTTCGGTTGCAGCCGCCTGCGTTACGACGCTCGATGGCGTGGATCAGTTTTCCTTTGGGACACTGACTGGCTCCACCACGTTCTGCGACTTCTCGAACGAGTCTTATACTATCGACCTTAATAATCCTCCGCAAGACATACAGTTCTATTGGACAGTTCCACCCGGGGCGACGATCGTTGCAGGCGACAACACCCAGACGATCAACGTTGCTTTCGATAATACTCCCGGTACTGTTTCTGTTACGGTAGTTACTGCGTGTACAAGTCAAACATTTAATCTCAACGTTACGGGTGGTGCATGTTTCATGTACCAGGGCGGCGATAACGATGGTTTCAACGAAGGGAATTCTTGTTCTATAACGCTGGATGGAACCCCGTTGATCAACGTTGCCGCAGCTATCGTGGGGTCACCAGACTTTTGTTCGGGTGCAACTGAATCGTATAGCATCCAGGTCGACAACGCACCTGCGAATACCTACTACAACTGGACCGTGCCGTCGGATGCAGTGGTTTCAAGTGGCCAGGGTACTAATGTTGTGATCGTAACTTTCGGAACAGCTACAGGCAACGTCTCTGTAGATATCATTACAGATTGCGGAACGGTTACGAGATCCATGGCGGTATCGTCGATGACTTGTCCGTTTTACGCCGGTGGCGATAACGATGGATTCTCCGAAGGTAATTCATGCTCGACCGATCTCGATGGTGGGCCGCTGTTCAGTGTAACTGGCATCACCGGTTCCTCAACTTTTTGTGAATTCGGTACCGAAGGCTTCTCGGCAGTAACCGTTAATGCACCGGCAAATACATATTACAATTGGACTGTTCCCGCCGACGCTACGATCGTGAGCGGACAGGGAACAGCCAACATTACGGTGCTGTTCGGGAATACAAGCGGAACTGTAAGCGTGGATGTGATCACAGATTGCGCCGTCGTAACTCCGACTGCATTTCCCGTGACATCAACGGTTTGTAGTTTCTTTGCCGGTGGCGATAACGACGGTTTTAGTCAAACCCTTCGCTGCGCAACGAAGCTCGATGGAACCGATGCGCTGGTGGCGGGGCCGATCGTTGGATCGACAACGTTCTGCGATTTCGCCACTGAAAGCTATACACTCACTCTCCAGGGTGCCAATATTGAAACATCGATCGTGTGGACGGTTCCCGCAGGCGCGACGATCGTGAGTGGCCAGGGAACAACAACGATACTGGTCCAGTTTTCAAACAACAGCGGTAACGTTTCTGTAGATGTAACAAACCCGTGTACGACCGTGAGCGCCAGCTTGCCGGTAGCAACAACCAATTGCCAGTTCTATGCGGGTGGCGACAACGACGGTTTTAGTACAACGCAGGCCTGTGCCGCTACACTTGATGGCGGAGATGTATTTATTCCAGGACCGATCGTTGGTTCAACAGCGTCGTGCGAATTCTCAACGGAATCTTATACAATAGCTGTTGCAGGCGCGCTGGCTAATACAACTTATGTGTGGTCGGTTCCTGCAGGGGCAACCATCATCAGTGGACAAGGAACAAACACATTACTGGTAGCCTTCGGAAACACAAGCGGCAACGTTGCTGTTGCGATTGGCAACGAGTGTACGGTTAAGAATGTGTCGCTGCCCGTTGCAGTCGCCAACTGTATTTACTATTCGGGTGGCAACAACGACGGTTTCAGTGTGATACAACAGTGTGCTTCGAACCTCAATGGCGGATCGGTATTTAGTCCGGGACCGATAGTTGGTCCGGCAACGAGCTGTAACTTCTCGACAGAGTCGTACACGATAACAGTGGCCGGTGCATTGGCAAATACAGTTTACAGTTGGACGGTTCCTGCGGGAGCGTCGATCGTGAGTGGACAGGGGACAAACACCGTACTCGTTTCTTTCGGCAATACGAGTGGCAACGTAGCTGTTGCGATCAGCAATGAATGCGAGACTCAAAATGTTTCACTGCCCGTTGCAGTGTCGAACTGTATTTATTACTCGGGCGGGGACAATGATGGTTTCAGCCAGACGAGGATCTGCGCGGTGACACTCGATGGTGGTAACGCTCTCACTCCTGGTGCGATCGCCGGTCCTGCTTCGTTCTGTAATTTCTCCTCTGAGTCATATTCGATCACGGTAACTGGCGCTACGGCAACTACAACTTATACGTGGACGGTGCCTGCAGGAGCTTCGATCGTAAGCGGCCAGGGAACAACAACCATACTCGTTTCATTCGGCAGCGCGAGTGGCAACGTCGCGGTGGCGGTGGCCAATGAATGTGCGACGGTCAATGTAACGTTGCCGGTTACTGGAACGAGCTGTATATTCTATGCCGGTGGAAACGGTGATGGGTTTTCGGTCACAACCGTATCCAACATTCCTTTGCCCATCGCACTCGTGTCGTTCGATGCGGAGGTTAAGGACAACATGGTTTACCTGAGGTGGGAAACGTCTTCGGAGTTCGAGAATGATTTCTTCCTGGTAGAACGTTCGCACGACGGAAAGACATTCGAAGCATTGACGAAAGTGGAGGGTGCTGGTACGTCGACCACGCCCCTGAAGTACACGGTGCGCGATGCCAATCCGTATCATGGAACATCTTATTATCGCTTATCGCAAACCGACTACGACGGATCGGTTGAGTACTACAAAGTGTTGATCGTAAAAGTGGAGACCTTCGCAGAGATCACCAAGCTATATCCAAACCCGGTAGATAAGGACGAGCTGTTGCATGTCGATTATTTTGCGGAGGAAGATGGAAAAGTAAAGATCTCGGTCATCGATCCGGCGGGCCATAGTTCGGACAGTGAGATGGTTGATGTAAAGGCTGGTGTAAATTTGTTTGAGTTCACGCCGCACTTCAAGAGTTCGGGCGTGCATGTGATCATTATACGGGCAAGGGAGAAAGCGACTGCGTTAAGATTGGTAGTGTTGTAGAGTCGGGATCCCGCCGCCTTCGATAATAGGCTGCATTTCATAGCTCCGGGCGGGATGACATGCTTCGTATCGTCATCTCATCACCTCATCACCTCGTCACCTCATCATCTCATCACCTCGTCACCTCATCATCTCATCACCTCGTCACCTCATCATCTCGTCCCCTCGTCCCCTCGTTAAAAAAAAGGAAACCCGGCCACTGTTCAAGACCGGGTTTAACCTTTAATACAAAGGTAAAGAAACCTAACTCTACCTTGACCTCATTTTAGCCTGTATACCGATCCCCACCGGCATGGACAGGCGTCTCAACCCAATGAGATGTCTTAAATGCTCGTCAGAATTAAGGCCCGGCGGCGCACCGATCTGTTACCCCAACAGGGTCGGTACGATTTGCGTGCTTTGTATGGCCACCCTCACCAGAATATACCATCCATCACACGCAAATTTTTGGCCGACCGGGCCAAAAATCTGTGATATCAGCAGCGCTACTCTTCACTGTTTTGGCAAACTTCCGCCGCTGATCATATGACCAAGTAACGCCATGAAACTAAAGCTTCACTTAACCTCGCATTAAAATCGCCTTAAAGTAAAGAGGACGGCCAATCGGGGGATTTACCGGTAAAAATTCAGTTCTTGAGGAGAGCTAGTCTTTCAAGAAATCTTCGAACACCGAGATCTTTTTGCCGTATGCGAATCGAACATAGGGACGAGCTATCAAACAAATGACAAGCAGGTATCCGATGATCGACAATTTCATTTGCAATGAGAGAGCTATAAAAGTAGGATCTGTAAATAATATCACCAGGCTCACCAGGGTCACGGCATAAACTCCATACGTGTACATCCACAATGTTCTCTTGTAGTATTGAAGAAATGCGACCATGTTCGTGCGCACGTCCTTCGAATAATCCATGGAGTTGATCCAACGCTGCGACTTGTATAAACGCCACACGATGGGAGCCGTAGTTACCGTGATCAATATCACCACCTTATACATATAGGTGGGCATGTACGTACCAAAGCGCCACAGCGTAAATCCGAACAGCACATAAAGAAGGATCGAAAAGCCTATCTCGATCCAGAATGCAGTTCGTATACCACGGCCCGATCTTTCGAGGCGGGATATTTTCTTCTCGATGGCTGCCCTGATCGCATCGCCCGACGATTCAATGTTCGTCGACTTCCATTGTTTTTTCAGATCATCAAGCTCCATAGTCTTCGAGTATTTTCTTCATCTTCGATTTGATGCGTGTGAGCTTCACTGCAACGTTGTTCTCCGAAAGTCCGGTGATCTCCGAGATCTCCTTATAGGGAAGCTCTTCCAGGTAAAGAACAACGATGGACTTCTCCGTAGC
The DNA here is from genome assembly GCA_964490505.1 of uncultured Ohtaekwangia sp. GTDB lineage: Bacteria > Bacteroidota > Bacteroidia > Cytophagales > Cyclobacteriaceae > ELB16-189. The sequence continues at coordinate 432,024 of CAZBCP010000016.1, forward strand.
ATTCAGTTGATTGACCGCCATCCAAAGCAATTCCGTGTTGTCGTCTTTTGCCTCTGCAGAGATCATGTTGTGCACCAGGTCGACGTCAACAGTCTTCCCAAAAAAACGGTCCTTACGATTTTGATACAAGGCTGTATTCAAAGCGACACGATAGAGCCAGGTCGAAAACTTCGAACGACCTTCGAACTTCGGGTAAGATTTCCATGCGTTGTATAGGATCTCCTGGAAAAGGTCGTCGCGATCGTCTGGATCACGCTTGTACGTACGACAGATCTTATGCAGAATACCAAGATGATTGTATATCTGCTCCGAAAACTCTTTCGCCAGGGGATCACTCATCGGCATGGATTGGAATATACGTGATGAGATCCCGTGGATCCTTACAGCATAGCCATGATTTCTTTTGCGTCGATCTCTTTGGCGTAATCCATAGCTGTTTTACCATCTTTCGTCTTCAGATGCTTGTTCGCTCCGGCCTGCAGCAACGCTTTGGCGATAGCAGGCGAATTGTTGTGAGCCGCTTCATGAAGGGCCGTCACGTCGTTTTGCTGCTGTGCGTCTGGATTGGCGCCGTGGTCGAGCAACATCTGCGTGATCTCGGTACTTTTTGCAGCGACCGAAGAATGGATCGGCGCCACCTTGAAATCGTTATTCGAAGCAATGTTTGGATCGGCGCCCTGGTCTAACAGGAACTTTGCGATATCGGTGCGACTGAAGAATGCGGCGAAGCCGAGTGACGTAAAACCATCGCGCGAATAAGAATTAAGAAGGTTACTGTTGGTTGCCAGAAATCTTTTTGAAGCATCGAGATCGCCTGCGATAACCGCTTCGAAAATATCCAGGGGCTTCCGTTGCGAGAGAATATAGTCGCTGAGCTCCTGGTTCCTGAAGTAAAAGCTAAGCATGAGTAAGGTGGCACCGCGGCTGTCGGCAAACGTGAGGAGCTTCGGGTCTTTTTTAAGCTCCTCGATAAGCTCGGTGGTTTTCTTGTTCTTTAGAAGATCGTAAATAACGGACTCCATAAAATTTTCTTTTCCATGATTTTCCGTGATTTCCGTGTATTCCGTGAGAACTCCCTCCTCATTCACGAATTTCCACCATCGCTTTTATTACACCATTGTTTGGATCGAGCCAGCTCGCAAACTGCCCGGCCACTCCTCCGAATTCCACCCTGTGTGTGATGTAAGTTACCGGATCTATCTTGCCGGCCTTCAAAGCTCCTATAACCTGTTCGAAGTCGGCCTTTGTTGCATTACGGCTGCTCATCAGCGTGCCTTCTCTCTTGTGGAACTCGGGGTGACTAATCGAGATCTCACCTTTCTGCAGTCCAACGAGTACATATCGCGCGCCATGCGCCATATATTGAAACGAATCGTTGATCGCTTTGAGACTTCCCGTTGCGTCGATCACGACGGTAGGCATATCGCCATTGGTGATCTCCATCAGCGACTTCACCACATCTGCGGAAGCACCATTGATGGTATGCTTGACGTTCAGTCGCGTACGACAAAATTCCAACCTGCGATCGTTGATGTCGAGTGCTATAACATTACCGCCTGCAATCCTCGCGAACTCCATTACGCCAAGTCCGATAGGTCCGGCGCCGACCACCAAAACGAACTCGCCGGGTTTCACTCCTGCCCTTCTCACACCATGCGCGCCGACCGCGAGGGGTTCAACGAGAGCGAGGGCTTCGGGAGAAAGTCCTTCGCCGTGAACAAGCGATGATGATGGTACGGAAATAAATTCTTTCATGCCTCCGTCGATATGAACGCCGAAGACTTTGAGATTAACACAACAGTTCGGAGTGCCATTGCGACAAGCGATGCATTTGCCGCAGTTGAAGTATGGGATCAGAGTAAGGATCTCGCCTTTCTTAAAGTCGTTGGCATTGTCGGCATCGATGAGTTCACCGGAAAGCTCGTGGCCTAAGATGCGCGGATAGTTGAAATAAGGTTGAGTGCCTTCGAAAGCGTGAAGATCGGTACCGCAGATGCCGATGCGTTTGATCTTGATGATCGCGTGGTCTTTAGAAAGGACGGGCTGTTCCTGTTCCGAATATTGAAACGAGCCCGGTGATGTGCATGTAAGAATTCTCATAAGTTGTTAGTTAACCTTGGCGAGTACCACTTCAGCCTTAACTCTATACTCCTCCGCGATACTTATTCTCTTGTTCTGCGATGTTGTTCCCCCGACAATCTCGATAAACGACTTCGGAATATCCATCGACTCCGACAAAAATTCGACGACCGCCTTATTCGCTTTTCCTTCTTGTGCCGGAGCATGTATGCGGATCACCAACACGCCGTTTTCTTTCGACATCCGGTTGTCGCGACTATTAGGCTTTACTTTAACAGATAAGATCATTTGTGGTAGACCATTCGTGGAATCGCCGGCGCTAATTTCAAAAAAACACTCTACATTATATATACAAACAACAGGTTATGAGCAAAATCCACAATACATTTTCGCGTCGCGACTTCCTTACAAAGTCTGCGCTTGCCGCCACGGGGCTCGTTATTGCACAACAGAACAGTTTCGGTTTCCCGGCGATCATCAAGAATTATGGCAAACCGAATTCGAAGATCGCAGGTGTGCAGCTTGGAACGATCACATATTCGTTTCGAAGCTTACCTACCGACGCAGAATCCGTTATCAAGTATTGTGTTGAAGCCGGCATCAGTGCTATCGAACTGATGGGGACAACGGCAGAAGCATTTGCCGGTGCTCCAAATGTTTCAACGGAGCCGATGAAACCATTCACACCCGGTCCACGCCCCGAGCTTACCGAAGAACAAAAAGCAGAGCGTGCAAAGAAAGCAAAAGAATCTGCCGACTGGCGTTCATCAACATCCATGGCGAAGTTCGACCAGCTTCGGAAAATGTTTAAAGATGCAGGCATATCCATCTACGCATACAAGCCCAACGCATTCGGAGTTAACAACACCGATGCAGAAGTAGACTATGGTATGCGCGCTGCAAAAGCTCTCGGCGCTACACACGTCACCCTCGAGATTCCCCAGGAGGCAGCTCAAACAAAACGACTGTCCGACATCGCTGCAAAGAACAAAATACTCGTTGCCTATCACGGCCACGAACAACAGACTCCTACTATTTGGGACGCTGCCCTCGCAGAGTCGCCATACAATGCACTCAACTGCGACCTCGGACATTACACGGCCGCCGGCTACAATGCAGTTGATCTCATCATCGCGAAACACGATCGCATTGCCAGCGCTCACCTTAAAGATCGACAGAATCCCGAGCACGGAAAAGCAAACCTTGTTTGGGGTTCCGGCGATACGCCGATCGTACAGATCCTTCAGACCATGAAGAAGAACAAATACAAATTCCCCGGCACTATCGAATTGGAATATGAAATTCCCGCTGACTCAACTCCCGTAAAAGAGGTAGCTAAATGCCTGGAGTTCTGCCGCAAGGCACTCGAAACGGTATAGCCTTTTTATTGTTTGAAGTCTGATGTTGGAAAACTAACTTCAGACTTCAAACATTCAGACTAATGCGACACATTCCCCTACTCGTTTTAGTTTCGCTCTCCTCCTTCGCACAAAATACCGACTCTCTTCAAACGGCCCTCGCGAACGCCTCTCACGA
>CAZBCP010000017.1:0-215899 GCA_964490505.1 uncultured Ohtaekwangia sp.
GGGCAGCGTTCACACGGTAGCTACTATCACGGTAACACCGATGTACGGCTCGTGCGCGGGAACCCCTGCTAACTTTACGATCACAGTTAATCCCACACCGTCAGTCAATACCGTTGCCGATCAGACAGTATGTAACGGAGCGAACACGACAGCCATTACTTTCAGTGGCACGGGCACCAGCTACGACTGGATCAACGACACACCGGGTATCGGTCTTGCGGCGAGTGGTACAGGAAACATAGGAGCGTTCGCAGCAACGAACGGTGGCTCAACGACATTGACTGCTACGATCACCATCACACCGAAGTATACGTTCGGGGCGGTAACGTGCGCCGGACCTACGAAGAGCTTCCAGATCACCGTACAGCCGACACCTGTCGCAGCAGCGATTGCCAGCCAGGAGCTCTGCAATGGCAGCACGACCACGGCAGTAACATTCAGTGGCACAGCCACCAGCTTCACGTGGACCAACGATACACCTTCAATAGGTCTTCCTGCGAGCGGCAGTGGTAACATAGCAGCATTTAATGCAGTGAACAATGGAACAAGCCCCGTGACGGCAACTATCACCGTTACACCTTACTATGGGGTTTGCAGCGGAGCGACCAAAACATTCACATATCTCGTTAACCCGACACCTGCATTTACGGCCACCAACAACGCGGCTGACATCTGTAGCGGCACCAGCACTAACATCTCTTTTGCCAGCCCTACAGCTGGTCATCGCATTAACGTAGTGAGCGTAAGCTATGGATCAGTAACCGGTGGAACAGTGGTACCAGGTACAACAACATTTACAAACGGTGGTACCTTGATCGAAGCACTCACAAACGCAACAACGGCTCCGATCGACGTTGTGTATACGTTTAACGTAACAACGCCACTCACTTCACCTGCTTGCCCGGTATCTCCCGTCAATCAGGTGGTAACCGTTCGCGTTCAACCCACACCTGCATTCACATTCACCAACGGCGCAGCACAGATCTGCTCCGGAAGCCAGGCCAACATAACACTTAACACTGCAGTTACCGGCGGACAGATCCGCTTGCAGAATGTTACTTATGGAGCTGCATCAGGAACATTATCGAACGGTGCTCTCTACAACGACGGCCAAAAGATCACTGAAGTTCTCACGAACAATACAAATTCTGCAGTCACAGTAACGTATGTGTTTGAAGCGATCGTCGGAGCTTGCGCACCCAGCGCTACTCAATCTGTCCAGGTGATCGTTAATCCGAATCCATCGTTCACAGCTACGAACAACGCGCCAACTATCTGCAGCGGAACCGCTACGAACATCGCGTTCACAAGCTCAACAACTGGTCACCAGATCAACGTTGTTTCTGCAACATATGGATCAGTGACGGGAGGGACGCTCACGCCAGGTACCACGACCTTCGTCAACGGGAACTCGCTCACCGAAACACTCACCAACAACACAACGGCTCCGATCGATGTGGTGTACGTGTTCAATGTTACAACGCCATCAACAACACCGTCATGCCCGTTGGCTCCAGTCAATCAGTCTGTAACAGTTCGCGTGCAACCCGCACCTGCATTTACATTCACCAATAGCGCCGCTCAGATCTGTTCCGGCAGCCAGTCGGACATCACACTCAGCACCAGCGTTAGCGGCGCTCAGATCCGACTCAAGAACGTGAACTACGGAGCCGTATCCGGTACTCTTGCTCCTGGCGTTCTCTACAGCAATGGACAACAGATCACAGAAGTGCTGGTGAACAACACGAGCTCACCTGTAACGGTTGTATACTCATTTGAAGCTATCGTTGGTTCATGTGGACCGAGCGCGACCCAAACCACTAACGTTACTGTTAACCCGAACCCTGTATTCACCGCCACCAACAACGCTCCGAACATTTGTAGCAATACCGCTACGAACATCACGTTCGCAAGCCCCACAGCTGGTCATCGCATCAATGTTGTTAGCGCAACGTATGGATCTGTTACCGGCGGCACTGTAACACCGGGTACAACAACGTTTGTTAACGGAAACTCGCTGACAGAGACACTCGTCAACGGTACCACTAACCCGATCGACGTGGTGTATGTGTTCAACGTAACAACACCGCTTACAACTCCGAGCTGCCCTATCGTTACAACCAACCAGACGGTCACTGTAAGGGTACAACCTTCTTCTTCTTTCACTGCAACGAACAACGCTCCAAGGTTCTGCTCTGGAAACCAGACCAACATCTTGTTGAATACACCAACGACGGGTGCGCAGATCCGCCTCGCATTGGTTAACTACGGAGCCGCCAGCGGTACGCTTTCGTCGGGTGCACTTTATACGAATGGGCAAACCATTGCCGAAGTGCTTTCGAACAGCACCAATGCACCGGTTACAGTTTCATATACATTCGAAGCAGTTGTATCCGGCTGTTCACCCAGCACGCAGCAGGTTGTTAACGTTATCGTTGATCCTATGCCGGCGCTTGCAACCAATCTCAACGTTCAGGAATTGTGCGAAGGCCAATTGCCTACGCTATCGCTCAGCAATCCTAACAACGTATCAGGTACACTTTATACCTGGACGATCTCAACAACGAACGTAACCGGTGCGGCGAACCAGCCCACACCTGTTGCAGCTTCTGCTATCAATACGGCGCTTTCGCTCTCATCCGGAACGATTGGTACAATAACATACACCGTGCGTGCTGTGGCCAACGGATGCTACAGCTCGGCTGAAAACATCCAGATCACGGTACGTCGTCAACCGACGGTGGGAGTGCCCGCCAACGTTACTGTGTGTGAACCTACATCGATCCCGCTCAATGGAACGATTGGTGGTGGCGCAACCACGGCCCTTTGGGATCGCATCGCGGGAGCTGGATCCTGGACATCAACGAACATTGTTGCCGGTGCACCGATCGCGGCCAACGCTACTTATTCTGTAGATCCATCCGATATAGGAGGTGCTGTAACAATGCGATTGACGACCAACGACCCCGACGGTCCTTCGGGTCTCTGTGTTGCAGTTTCAGCCGATTACACCATTACGATCAACCGTTCTGCAAAAGTTAATGCTGGCCCCGATCTCGCACATTGTGAAGACGTGCCAAGCATCGCGTTGCAGGGTTCAACCTCATACGCACCGAATGGAACCGCATGGTCGTTAGTATCGGCAGCCGGTACATTCAGCAACGCAGCAAGTCCAACAAGTAACTATAGCTTCGCAAATCCTTCTGAGAGAGGAGTAACCGTTACCCTTCGTCTTACTGCGTTCGACCCTGATGGCGGCGGTGCTTCAGGCCCATGCGCAGATGTTTCGGATATAATGACGGTGAAGATCAACAAGCTTCCCATCGTTTCATTCGTAGGTTTCCCCAACCCTCCCTCGATGGCCGAGAACGAAAACGCGATCACTCTTACTGGTAACCAGGTTGGAGGTAACTTCACAATTGCGCCCGCAACATCGGTGATCGGAGCTACCACACAGAATCCCACCGACCGGGTCCAGTTCGATCCTTCGATCGTTGAACTCGGAACGAACACGGTTACTTACACATTTACAGACGTGAACGGATGTACCAATGTCGACGCACAGGACATTGTGATCAATCCCGTTACAGCTGTCGATTACATTTTGCCATCAGGCATCGGAACAAACAAGATCGCACTTGACACGTGGGAGCTTTGCGGAAATCAAGGTAAAATAGAACTGATCGGTATTCCGGCTTACACCGAGGGTCTCGCGCCGGATACCAAATTTGAAATGCATCCTTCATTCCCGTTGGGTCTGAATCATGGCGGCGAACTCATCATCACCCAGGAAGGAGGTACCTGGTACATGAACACCGAAGGAGTGATATCCGATACTTACATGGTCCGCTATTTCTTTAAGAATGTTTTCGGTGCGTTCTCTGAAAAGACATACAAGATCAATATCAACGCAAGCCCGGTTCCTATCATTAGTGTAGCCAATACTTGCGTAAAAGATCAAATTCAGTTTACTGATGCGTCTACGGTTCCTTCCACCGATTTTCCTACCGCTATTAATGCATGGCGCTGGGATTTCGACGACCAGACATTCGCTGAAGTTCAGAACCCGCTAAAGGGTTACATAACCCCGAGATACTATAATGTGAAGCTGACTGCCACCACAGACCAGATGTGCTCCGATTTTGTAATTAAAACCATCCGCGTTGGCGATGTCCCCGATGTTGTGTTCAACTGGTCGGCGTTGTGTAACAACGATAAAACAAAGTTTGAAGACTCGTCGACAGCTGGCATTAGCACGATCATTAAGTATACATGGGACTTTGGTGACGGCGCCACTGCGAGTGGTGGCCCAACGGCGCCAATCACCGGCGATCCTAATACCACAGGCACCATGAAAAAGCCGGAGCACCTGTATCCTGTTGCCGGCCGTTACGACGCCAAGCTCACGATACTAACAGACGACGGTTGCGAGAACTCCCTGACTCAGCAGGTGAGTATCTTCCCGTACATCACAGTACGGCCCGGCCCCGCTGTTGGCCAGGCATACGTTCAATCATTTGAATCCCCATCTACCGAGTGGAGCGCAGAAGCATTGCTTAAAGAGAAAGGGATCACCAACAAGAACGACTCATTACGCTATAGCTGGGAACGCAGCATGCCGAGCGATCCGCTAACCGGTGGAGTTCACATCAATACCGCATCGGATGGACTTTATGCGTGGTGGACTGGCCGTCGTATTACCGTCGATCCATACGGAACCAATAATTCTCGATACACCAACCCCGACACATATTTCAAGTCGGAATCGTCGGCAGTGAATGGACCTTGCTTCAACCTGACTGACCTTACACGACCAATGATCTCGTTGGACTATTGGAGCGATGCCGAGTTGAATCGCGACGGCGCCGTGATCCAGTACTCGGTAGATGGTGGTTTCACATGGGAGCTCGTTGGTCCTCTGCCCGGCATCCCGGAACGCGACCAGGGTATCAATTGGTACAAGTCACAGGCTATCGTAGGCAAACCAGGTAACCAGCGTGCAGCCGGTGACTATGGCTGGTCTGGAAGAACAGAAGGCTGGAAGAACGCCCGCTTCAACCTCGATATGATCGATCCGACGAAACGCGACCAGGTTCGCCTCCGTGTTGCCTTCGGTAGTGAAGATGATAACGACAACACTGATGGTCCTTTCGATGGATTCGCTTTTGATAACATCTTCATTGGTAATAAAACTCGGAATGTGCTTGTCGAACACTTCACAAGCGTCGACAACGGAAGCGCTATCGCCGACAGCTATGTGAATACATTGTTCCAGGATCAGCTCGACATGCGCAATCTTTATGGTGGAGAATCCGACTTCCACGACATACAGTATCACGTCGCATCGGCTACGATCGATCCATTGAATAAAGACAATGAAGTTGATCCGCTGGCACGTGCCGTATACATGGGCGTATCGGGCCCTCCAACAACCCTGATGGATGGTATAAGAAATTCGACGTTTACAGGATCTTACCTCAAGATCAATAAGATCGAGATAGATCGCAGATCATTGGTGGATCCGCAGGTCACGCTCACCCTCGACACAGTGGCACTCGATGCCTCAGTACAGAACAGGAGCAATAAAATAAAACCTGTCGTGACTCTCAGGGCAAAGCAGGCATTCAACAGCCCGCTCACACTCAACATCGCGCTCATCGAAGACGTCGGCACCAGTAAGAACGTGCTTCGCAAGCTGCTGTTCGGTCCCGATGGACTCACGATCACGAACGCCATTGGCGTCGATGAATTGATAATCCGCGACAAAGATATCATCTCAATCAACGCCCCGATAACAAACCCCGACAACCTCTACATGGTAGCCTTCGTACAGGACAAGCTTACACGCGAAGTTTTACAGAGTGTCGTCGTGAAAGCGCCCCATAAGATCGGCGGTGTTACCGTCGGCCTCGACGAAGAGCCTTCGGAAGAGTCTGTAATCACGAACAAAGTAAACGTGTTCCCGAACCCGGCGAATAGCAAGTTCTACTTTGGCTTACCTGATGCGATCGATGGTGATAATTACCATTGGAAGATGTCCGATCAGCGTGGAGTGGTGGTTAGAGACGGAGACTTCGGTGGCGCGATCAATGGCCAGGTGGAAGTCGACATCTCACCGTTTGCCAACGGCATGTACATTGTGATTATCGAAGGACCTAATAAATCGGTTGCTTATCATAAGCTGATGGTGATGAATCACCACTAACGAGGTGAGGATGTGAAGATGTGAGGATGTGAGGAAGCAGCGCTCCTCATCTCTTCACCTCCTCATCTCTTCATCTCTTCACCTCATCACCTCATCATCTCGTCAAAGGCTCCTCTTCAATTGACTAAGCGCCAATTCAAGCTGCATACAAAAATGTTGCGTGGTCGCCGGAAGTGTCTTTAATGACTTCCTCTCTTTAGCCGATTCTTCAATGGTAGCTCCAAGCTCTCGGGTTTTTGCAAGACCGACCATCGTAAGCGACGGCTTGATCTTATGCACGGCCCTCGCAAGGCCTTCCCATTCTTTTGCGTTTAGACTGCCGCGGATCTCTTCGATCGACTTCGGCATAGTTTCGATGAAAGTGTTGATCATATCCTGGATGAAAGCCTCATTCCCGCCCGATACTTTCTTCAAATAGGAGAGATCGATATTCTCTAACTCGCCGTCAACCGCAGCGGGTGTGACCTCGACAACCACCGGCTCTGCAACAGGCGGTGGCATAATGGTGCGCGACTTCGCCGACGTACTATACTTGAACAACATCCTGAAAAGATCTTCGGGCGTGAACGGCTTCGGGATACAATCGTTCATGCCGGCCGCGAGACACTTCTCGATATCTTTGCGGGTGGCGTTAGCCGTGAGCGCAATGATCGGAACTGTATTGCCAGGCTCATCACCAAGTCGTATCGCCTTAGTAGCTTCAAAGCCGTCCATAACAGGCATCTGGATATCCATCAATACAATATCAAAGTGCGTGTCCTTTACCTTCTCAACCGCTACATAACCATTTTCCGCCATGTCAACCTTACACTCCCAATTCTTTAGAATGCTATTGGCATAGAGACGGTTGATATCATTGTCCTCCACCAACAGGATGTTCATATCTTTTAAACTGTCGCGGTGGGTAGTGATAATATGATTGCGTGAATGATCGGCGATATCTTCAGAGCTGCCGATAGCGTAGGGGATATGCACACTGAATGTAGAACCCTCGTCTTCGACACTCTCGACGGTTATGCGTCCGCCCTGGAGTTCGACGAGCTGCTTTACGATGGTGAGGCCCAGGCCTGTGCCGCCGTACTTGCGGGTCACACTTTCATCGGCCTGGCTAAAGCTTTCGAAGATGGTCTCGAGCTTGTCGGTAGGGATACCAATGCCGGTATCGATCACATCGAAACGCATGTCGTATTTGCGACGATGCTTCTTTTCCACCGAACAATGCACCCGGATGTACCCGTTGTGCGTGAACTTGATGGCGTTGCCGATCAGGTTGATCAGCACCTGGTTCAGGCGGACCGGGTCACCTAATAATATAGTGTTTGCGGCCTCGTCTACTTCGGCGGTGACGGTGATTCCCTTTTCGCGGGCCTGCACCTGGAACGTGTCGATGAGGGAGCTAAGCAGGTCTTTAATATTAAAACCGATCTTCTCGAACTTCAGCTTACCCGATTCAATCGAGGCGAGGTCCAGGATGTCGTTAATGATCACTTTCAGGTTGTCGGCCGCTGTTTTGATGGCATTGAGATAGGTGACCGATTCTTCGGCGGTAGGCTGCTGGCTGAGCAGTTCGGCCATGCCGGCGATACCATTGATAGGTGTGCGGATCTCGTGGCTGATGTTCGCTAGAAATTGCTCCTTGGCTTTCTGGGCTCTTACGAGTTCTTCGCCATCTTTTTTGCGTTCGCTGATGTCGCGACAGTCGAGAATAAGACCTTCAAGTCCTTCTTTCTGCTTTAGATTTATTGAGTTGAATTCCAGATACTTAAAGGATCCATCTTTGCATCGGAACTGGAACTCTACCGAGTCGTTGTAGGGTTTCCTGATGCTTTCTGCAAACTTCTTATCAAACGCCGGGTGAGTATCTGGTTTAATATAGTCGAACAAGTTCTTCTCTATCAGGCTCTTAGGCTTGTGACCCAGGACCTCTTCGGCAGCATCATTATGGTATAGGATCTGTCCTTTGAAATCGACGATGAAGATGATATCCGATCCATCCTCAACTACGGACTCGTAAAACTTTCCCTTGGCTACGTAGTCGCTGAGCTTTTTCATCTGCATATCAGATTCCGGCGCTCTCCATGTCTTTAAGGTAGCGATAGATAGAAGACTTCCCGATATCGAGCTTACGGGCGACTTCGAGGACGTTGTTATCGTATTTGGTCAGATAGCTCCTGATGATACGGTAAGTGTATTCCTGGAGACTCATTTCTTTCAAAAGGAAAGACTGCTCTGCCGACACATTGGTGAAGGTGAGGTCCTTTCCCTGGATCTCGCCATCGGAGCACATAACAGCTGCAAGCTCGATAACCGACTTGAGCTCGCGGACGTTGCCGGGCCAGGGATGCTGGATCAGTTTTTCCTGGGCTTCTGCAGAGATCCTGAGCTTGGGCATCTGGTTGTCGCGGCTAAACGCATCGAGGAAATGTTTAGCTATCATGACCACGTCTTGCCCGCGTTCGCGAAGAGGCGGGAGGTGGATCGGCAAACCGAGTAATCGATAGTAAAGGTCTTCGCGGAAACGCCCCGACTTTGTTTCTTCCTGGAGGTTCTTGTGAGTAGCAACGATGATGCGTACGTTGAGCTTAATGACCTCGTTGCCGCCGATGCGAGTTACTTCGCGTTCCTGCAGAACACGGAGAAGCTTTGCCTGGAGGCTGAGGTCGAGTTCACCGATCTCGTCGAGGAAGATGGTGCCGCCTTCGGCTTCTTCGAACTTACCGATGCGACGATTGGCAGCTCCTGTAAACGCTCCCTTTTCGTGACCGAAGAGTTCGCTTTCGATGAGCTCTCGTGGGATGGCTGCGACGTTCACAGCAACGAACGCTTTCTTCTTTTGCTTGGAATTGTAATGGATCGCCTTCGCGATGAGTTCCTTCCCCGAGCCTGTCTCGCCGGTGATCGACACGGTGATGTTGTTAGTAACGGCTTTCTCGAGAAGGGCGAATGTTTTCTTGATAGCGGGGCTGTTGCCGATGATACTCTTTCCAAACTCATACTTGGTCGAGATCTCTTTCTTGAGCATATCGATCTCTCGTATGAGGCTATTTTTGTTGCGTGCGTTGTTGATCGAATTAAGGATCCGATCCTTTGCGTCTTCGTCTTTGGTTATATAATCGAAAGCTCCTGCCTTGAGGAGCTCTACTGCGGTACCGATCTTTTCCTGGGCCGAGATGATGATCACACTAATGTTTGGATCGAACTCCCTGATCTCTTTAAGCACCTTCTCGCCGGGCATATCAGGGAGGGAGTAATCGAGGGTAATAACAGTAGGTTGCTGGTGAAGTTGGTTAATGCACTCTTTGCCTGTGGTGAAGAACTCCACCTCGAAATCGGGATTAAGTGCAAGCACATATTTGAGGAACTTGGAGTAGGCGGGGTCGTCCTCAACTACAAAGATCTTCACCGGGTCCTTTTCGTACATATAGATAGTGGCTCTTGAAATTAACCCTACATTTTTACATCCACAACTATTTTAAATTTACCATTTAATAGGGAACTTTATCGGTCAATGATCCAGGCCTTCGATAAACTCTCCGATACAGAAATAGAGGTAATGTTAAGAGCCCCTATAATTGCCTGTATCCTCATTGCCGGCGCCGACGGACACGTTGACCGCAAGGAGATCGAGAAAGCAATTCACCATGCTCAAAAGAGCGCAGCCAAAGCAAAAACGTCCGTTGTCGAATACTTTAAGCTGGTAGAAGAGGACTTCGAAGATAAGCTTAAAGTAGTACTTCAAAGCCTTCCGGTTGCAGTAACAGAGCGTAACAATCTGATCGTTGCCGAGTTAACACGATTGAATACAATCATTCCCAAGCTCAAAAACACCTTTGCTACAGAGTTCTATGCAAAGATGCGCGAGCTTGCTCACCAGGTCGCCTCTTCTTCGGGAAGCGTTTTTAATAAAGTGGGCGACGAAGAAGCACAGTACATCGAGCTGCCCATGATAAAGAAGCCCGCATAATATAAATGTCTCAGCACAGATCCTACTTAGGGAGCGCAGTCATTCCCTTTCGACTTGTATTCCTGATGTGGGTGGTATTCACAATAGAATTCTATTATGGGGTCGACTTATCCGTGTTCGGCATTGTTCCCAGGACATTTTGGGGCATTATCGGCATTTTCACAGCACCGATGATACATGGAAGCCTTGCCCACATCATTTCGAATACGGTTCCATTGTTATTCCTTGGTGGAACCCTGTTCTTTTTCTACAACCGGATTGGAACCATCGTGTTCTTCCGATGTTATTTTATCACCAACATTCTCGTGTGGGCATTCAGTCCCCGCCAGACGCCACATATCGGGGCCAGCGGATTGATCTATGGACTCTCGGCGTTTTTGATTTTCTTTGGGCTCTTGCGCAAGGATGTGATGTCGATACTGATCTCTATTGTCGTGATCTTGCTGTATGGAGGTATCTTTTATGGGATACTCCCTTCGGATCCGATGATTTCGTGGGAGTCGCACCTGGCAGGAACAATTGTGGGAACGGCGACAGCATTTATGCTTCGCGATACGAATAAAGTTTGAAGTCTGAAGTTTGATGGATGCAGCTGCGAAGAAAATACTAGGTGACCTTAAAGCTAAAAAGTATTCTCCGATCTACTTGTTACAAGGAGAAGAGACCTACTACATCGATCTCATTGCAAACTACATCGAGAAGAACGTGCTGTCGGAAGGAGAGAAGGGCTTCAACCAGGTTATCGTCTATGGAAAAGATTCGCCCGTGAACGTTATACTCACGCACGCACGACGGTTTCCAATGATGGCCGAACGACAGGTCGTGATCGTACGCGAGGCACAGGACATTCCCGATCTGCAAAAAGAGCAAGGCGCGAAGCTCCTGCTCGATTACGTACAACGCCCGGTGCCTTCAACCATACTCGTACTCTGTCACATGCACAAAACGCTTGACAAACGTCGCGAGCTCGGAAAGAAACTCGACAGTCTAACCGAGTCGGCCACGTTCAAGAAGATGTACGACAACCAGCTTCCCGCATTCGTCGAGGAGTACGTAAGCTCAAAAGGCTACAATATCGACGACAAGGGCGTTCGTGTGCTGTGCGAGTTCGTTGGCAACGACCTCAATCGCATGGCGAATGAGATAGACAAGGTGTTGATTTCTGCCCCCAAAGGAGCAATGCTCAATGGCGACAATATCATGGGGCAGGTCGGAATGAGTCGTGAGTTCAACATATTCGAACTACAAAAAGCATTGATATTAAAAGATACGTTACAGGCGGCTCGAATCGTCAACTACATAGCATCCACCACAAAGAGAAACCCCGTAATTCCGCTTGTTGCATTCCTTTATTCATTTTTTAGCAAGCTATTGATAGCTTCATCGGCCAAAGTACAGGGTGAAAGAGACCTGGTTAGTCTCCTAAAAATCAGCCCGTTCGCCGCAAAGGATTATAGTAGTGCTTTGAATCGTTACCATACCATGCAGATCATAACGATCATTGGTTTGTTAAAAGAAGCCGACCTCAAGCTCAAAGGTGTTAATGCCGGATCGGCGAGCGAAGGAGATATCTTAAAAGAGTTGGTATTCCGTTTGATGAGCTAGAGAGTATTAACTCTTGACAAATTTTGCTTAGCTTTGCTTCGGTTTACAAATTTTTTAAACTAGTTACGGCAATTTTTTCGAACTTCTCCAGTTCTCCTGTAAACGCCACCATGAAGAGATCGTTCTTCATCACGCTTATCCTTTGCTCTTCACTTTTCTCCTATGCGCAGCAACAACAGATCACGTCTGTATCGCGTCCCGATGAATTGTACAACGATGGATTAGCACTGTTGTCTCACAACCAGTTTGCTTCAGCAGAAAAGACATTTTCCGATTTCCTGGTAGCTGCCGCTCCAACCGACCCACGGCGGCACGATGCGGAATATTATTCAGCGATCTGTGCGGTTAACCTCTACCATGCCGATGGAGAGAAGCGTATCGCCACCTTCATCGCTTCCAATCCCGAACATCCTCGCTCGGCAACAGCATATTACGACCTTGCCGCATTGTTCTATCAACAAAAGAATTATCCAAAGACCATCAACGCACTCGAGAAAGTCGACTTCCCGTCGCTTACCGAAGCTGATCAAGGCACCGGGCATTTTCGCTGGGGCTATTCACTGTTCAATCAGCGCAAGCTCAATGAAGCACTCGACCAGTTCAATTTCATGAAAGGACTCGGTGGGCAATACGGTCCCGCCGCCAGTTACTATGCGGGCTATATCGAATTCAACAACGGCGATTATGCGAATGCCTTGACCGACCTGCGCCGTGCCGAGACCAACCAGTCGTATTCGCTCATCGTGCCATACATGATAGCACAGGTGCTGTATAAACAAAAGAAATACGAGGAACTCCAGACCTATGTAAAAAGTCTCGAAAAGCGAGAGGGTGTTACTCAAATGGAAGAGATCGCCCTGTTGAACGCGGAAGTCTACTACAGCAAGCGTGACTACGCCAATGCACTCAAAGGATATCAACAATACTTGGAAGGCAAGAAGAACGCAGACAAAGGCGTGGTATATCGCGCCGGTCTTGCTGCAATGAACACTGGAGATAACCAGGCTGCTATCGATATGCTCAAGAACTCGGCTTCGGGAACAGACTCAGTTGGAGCGTATTCATCGTACTACCTGGGATCGTTGTACCTGAAGGCAGGGCAGAAGCCGCTCGCCGTTACAGCATTCGATGTGGCCCGTAAGTTCAATGGCGACAAGGCCCTTGCCGAAGAGAGTTGGTTTCAGTATGCAAAGCTCTCTTACGACAACGGTCGTTCTGATCTCGCCATCACAGAACTTGAAAAATTCCAGACAGCATATCCAAACAGCGCCCGTATCACGGAAGTAAAAGAAGTGCTTTCGCATGCATACGTGAATGCCAATAATTACAATAAAGCTATCGAATACATCGAGTCGTTGCCGAAGCGCGGCCCGGCTGTCGATAAAGCGTATCAGAAGGCTACCTATTTGAAAGGAACTGAACTGTTCAACATGGAACGTTATGTTGAAGCAACCACCTACTTCGAAAAATCGCTTCAGTACCCGGTCGATCCGGCCATGGCAGGGGAAAGTCATTATTGGTGTGCCGAGGCCTATTCGATAGCAGGTAAATATGAACAGGCAATCGATCATTACGCGTCGATCATCTCCGCTTCATCAGGCCTGCCTGCCGAGATAGTTACTCTTGCCCGATATGGACTGGGTTACGCATACTATAATGCCAAACAATACGATCGTGCTCTCTTTAACTTTAAGGAGTTCACCAACCGGGCGCCAAAGAACAACAGCTACCTGGCCGACGCCACACTAAGGTTGGCAGATTGTTATTACGTAACTAAATCTTATCCCGAAGCTCTTGCGACCTACCGCAAGGTGCTGGCTCTTAACTCGCCCGATAAAGACTATGCACACTTGCAGGCAGGTATCGTTCTTGGGATCCAAAGCAAGTATGCCGAGGCAACTTCGGAGCTCGGCGAAGCGATCAAGGCGCCATCATCCGCCTATAAAGAGGAAGCATTATTTCGCCTGGCGCAGCTCGACTTCGAACAGGGTAAGTATGGGAACGCAGCAACTGGTTTCACAAGAGTTATCGATGGAAGCAAAACATCCGCATTCCTACCGTATGCTTATGCGAAGCGCGCCGCTTCGTACTACAACCTTAAAGACTATAACAAGACAGCTTCGGATTATATCTACGTGATCGAACATTATACGACACACCCGGCCGCCGATGGCGTACTGGTGTCGTTGCAGGAAGCCTTGACCCTTGCGAACCGCTCCGGTGAATTTGACAAGTATATGGCTCTCGTTAAGTCGGCTAATCCCGATGCTAAAGGCCTCGAGTCGGTACAATATGAAGCCGCGAAGAATACCTACTTCAGCCAGGATTATCAACGAGCCATCACACGTCTCCAGGATTATATGTCGGCCTACCCCCAAAGTCCCAGGGTCGTAGAGGCAAAGTACTACATGGCCGAATCTTATTACAGGCTTAAAGACTTTTCGTCGGCTTTGCGCATCTACCAAGAGATCGGTAGCGACAATGAGTTCCAGATGATCAATAAAGTAATAGCGAGAATATCGGAACTCGAATTCAAAGACGGCAAATACGAGAACGCAGTTCCTGCGTACATGCGATTGGCATCCGTATCAACCAACAAGAAAGACCTTTATACAGCGTGGTCGGGATTAATGGAATCACATTACCTGCTTGCGCAGTACGACTCTGCCGACAAGTATGCAAACCTCATTATCGAGAAAGGTAATATCAACGCCGGAGCGGTTAACAAAGCATCGTTGTACCTCGGTAAGACTGCGATGGCTCGCGGCGATTATGAGACTGCGAAGGACGAATTTCTCAACACACTGAATTCGGCACAAGACGAATATGGAGCCGAAGCGAAGTACCTGATGGGCGAGATCTTCTACTTGAATCGCCAGTATAAGGATTGCTACGAAACGCTGGTAAGTCTTAACCGTGATTTTGCGGCATACACAGAATGGGTGGGCCGGTCGTTCCTGCTGCTGGTGGACAACTACATAGCTCAAGGAGAGACATTCCAGGCAAGGGGAACGCTGAAGTCGCTGATCGACAACTTTCCGTTGCAACACATAAAAGATAAGGCAGCAGAGAAGTTGAAGCAGATGGATGAAACCGAAAAGGCTTCGCAACCGAAGGCGGATACAACAGATAATAACAAGTAAATGAAGCAAACCGGGTGTCGTTCAGGGTTCAAGGTTCAACGTTCGGGGTGTACGACGCTGAACCTTGAACGCTGTACGCTGAACAAGTTGATTTTCATCGGTGTACTGACGTTACTCGCTCCAATAGTTGTTTACGCCCAGGAAGAAACCGGTGGCGAAATCGAGAACGTCGAGATCGAGATCGTTAAAGAGAAACAGATCACTATGCCGAAGGCGAGTCGCAACTTCGAGAAAGTCCCGCCGCGTCCCGCCGATCCGCTTGCACCCGCAATGACGTATGATTTTAAAACACTGACCTTTACTGCCCCCGATTATAACCCGGTCGTGAAGCCACTCCGCTTGAAAGACGAAACCCTGTCGAAGATCTATGGCAACTACGTCAGTGCGGGCTTCGGCAATTTCAACTCGCCATTCCTTAGAGGCTCTATTTCTTCGAAACGCAACGCGGAGAAGGCTTATGGGGTCGACTTCTTTCATCATAGCTTCGGCAAGGGTCCGGTGGAAGGGGTGTATTCAGGCAGCGGTTATTCTAAGGTGAACGGGTATGTGTCGGCGATGGGCCAGAAGCTCACTGCCGATGTGGGTCTCAACTACGAGAACATCTTCAATCACTTTTATGGCTTCGAAGGCCCCAAACCGGAGACAGCCGACGATATCCGACAGACCTACAACATTGTCGGTATCAATGCAGGGTTCACGAACACCAAGACCGCTGACTTCAACTTCAAGATGCGCGGTGATTTCAGTTACCTGAGAGATCGATTCGATGCTGCCGAAAGCGAAGCAGGTCTGCATTTCAATAGCAAGTATGATATCAATAAGACGAATGCCTTTTCCTTGAAGGGCGATTACTTCCTCATTGCACGCAAAGACTCACAGATCGAAGCAAAGCCGCGTCATTTATTCAAGATCAACCCGACTTACCAGTTTGGTATTCTCGATAACCGCTTCACGTTATCGGCAGGTCTCAATGCTGTTGTCGAGAACGATACGATAGGCAAGGACAAGTCGGTTCATATTTACCCCGACGCGTGGATACGTTCCCAAATTGCCAAGACGGTAGAAGCTTATGCCGGTATTACCGGTGATTACGAAAAAGTTTCGCTGCACACACTCGCCCGCGAGAATCAATGGATCAATTCCAACATCGACATCTTTCATACCAATAAGTCGTTCGAGTTCAGGGGAGGTGTACAGGGCAAAGTGCTTCGGAAGATCTCTTTCCATGCCGGAGTGGCTTTGGCCAACTATAAGAACCTGTACTTCTATGTCAATGATCCTACAGACCGATCGAAGTTTGATGTAGTGTATGATAATACCGTTAGACTTAATCTCTTTGGCGAGTTGGGTGTTGTTCATGCCGACAAGGTGAGTGTTAACCTTCGCGCAGACTCGTACAGCTATTCGATGAAGACCCTGGACTACGCATGGCAGCGCCCGCAATACAAAGTTGGCTTCTATTCATCGTATAAGTTGTTCGACAAGATGCTTTTGACCGCAGATATCATTACACAAGGAGGCGCTAAAGCTTATGATAATGAGTCAGATAAGGTAGTTACTCTGAAGTCGGCTGTGAACCTCAATGCCAAGTTGAGGTACTTTATATCGAAGCCGATCTCCGTGTATGTAGAAGTGAACAACGCATTGAACAGTAACTACCCGATATACCAGTATTACCCCGCAAGAGGTATACAGATGAGTGCCGGATTTAGCTGGAGTTTTTAGTAGATAGCCTGTTTTTACTTAAATTGGATTAATTTTGTAGTAATACCCTAAGAACACTAGAGACAACCAAAGGACAATCATGGCAAAAAGGAAGAAACCTTCGGATGAGCAAAGTCAGGATAACGAGAACGACAACTTGAATGATGATAGTTTCGGTCTTCCGGATCTTGATTATAAACCCCTCGATACACCCGAAGAAAAGACCACAACAACCACGACCACTACGGAGACAACAGTTGAGAGCGAGCCTGTGAAGTCGGAGCCTGTTGCTGAGAAAACGTATCAGACCACGGAAACCAAAAGGGAGACAGAAACCAGATCAACTTATTCATCATATATGGAGGAAGAAAACAAATCGAAAGCCCCCGTTATTGTCGGAGTAGTTGTCGCTTTAGCGGTCGTCATCGCTGGCGGCCTGTTTTACTTTTTCGTCTATAAGCCACAGCAGGTAGAGAAGGAGCGCGTTGCCCGCGAAGCAGCCGAGCTCAAGGCACGGCAGGAACAAGAGCTTCGCGACAAGCAGGCTGCCGAAGAAGCCGCCCGCAAACGTATTGCCGATTCGCTCGCATTAGTTAATGCCAAGCCCAAAGAAGGCACGATCGAAACACTAACCGATCGTACAAAACGTTATTATGTGGTTGTCACCAGCGCTATCGATGGCGACCTGGTGATGGACTATGCTAAGAGACTGAGTGCAAAAGGTATCAGCACCAAGATCATTCCACCATTCGGAAAATATAAATTCTCGAGGTTAGCTATCGGCGACTACGATACGTTTGCCAATGCGCAAGCATCAGCCGATGCAGCCAAGAGCGACTACGGGGGGGCTGTTTGGGTGCTTAAGTTCTAACACAGGCTTGCTTAATATTTTTTGCGCCGCGTCCGACGGAGCTCAGCGAAGTCGGAACAGCTTTAAAATTTTTTATGATGCTTTTATTTCAAATCGCTACTCCAACCGATAGTACTGCGGCTGCCGCAGATCAGGCTATATCGTTGTGGGACCTTACTCTTGCGGGTGGACCTTTGATGATCCCGATCGTCTTAAGCTCCTTCATCGCTATCTACATTTTTGTTGAGCGGATGCTGACGATCAATAAAGCCAATCAAAGTCCCGAGGCATTCATGGGTAAGATCAAAGAGCTCGTCCTTCGTGGCGATATCAACGGAGCAAAGTTGCTCTGCGCTCAATTCGATAGCCCCATTGCAAGAATGATCGAGAAAGGTCTCGCACGCATCGGCAGTCCCTTAAAGAACATCGAAGCTTCGATAGAGAATACGGGTAAGCTGGAGCTCTTTAAGCTCGAGAAGAACCTCAACGTACTGGCGACAGTTGCCGGTGCCGCTCCAATGATGGGATTCCTTGGAACGGTTATGGGTATGGTTACTGCTTTCATCGCTATCGCACAGGAAGAAGGGTCGGTAGGACCAAAACTCCTTGCCGACGGTATCTATACGGCAATGATCACCACCGTAGCCGGACTTATCGTCGGGATTATCGCTTATCTCGCGTACAACTACCTCGTTACTCGCGTGTCGAAAGTTGTTCACAAAATGGAATATTCCAGCATTGAATTTGTGGACTTATTACAGGAACCAAGGTAATATGAACCTTCAGACCAGGAACAAAGTAGAAGCTTCGTTCAGCATGGCGTCGATGACCGACCTCATCTTCCTGTTGCTCATCTTCTTCATGCTTACATCTTCTTTTGTGACGCCGTCGGGTTTGCCGGTAAACCTGCCGACCAGCGCAGCGAGCACCATCGAAGTACAGAAGGTTTCCGTTACAGTAACCAAGGACCTGCAGTTCTTCGTTAACGACAGGGCCGTTAGCCGCGCCACACTCGAAGGTGAGCTCAAGAGCAAGCTTGCGGGACCAAATGGCGTGGTTGTATTGCATATAGATGAATCTGTGCCGACCCGTGACTTAGTGTACGTTGCCGGCATTGCTACTAAGCTGGAAGCGAAGGTGTCCATCGCCACAAAGCCCAAATAATGGATAGAGAAAAACGAAATCGCCGTATTGGTTTTCTGACCTCTCTCGGAGTTCATGCTCTTTTATTGCTGCTATTCATTTTTGCGATGGCCTGGCGTGCCCCGGATCCGCCGCTACCCGAATTTGGCGTTATCTTGAACGTAGGCTTCGACGACCAGGGCTCCGGCGACGTGCAGACCGATGAGCCGGCCACAGAGCCCGTCACCCAGGAGGAAGAGCCCGTGCAAGAACCCGTTCAGGAAGAACCAGAGCCTGTGGTTGAGGATAAACCTGTTGATAAGGTTGAGCAGACCGAGGTTGTCACAAGCAAGCTGGAAAGCCCCGTGGTGGTGAAGAAGCAGGAGGAGAAGGTCAAGGAAGAGCCGAAGAAAGAGGAGCCCAAGAAGGAACCCGAGAAGCTTAAGACAGAATACAAGCCCGACGCCAGCCAGGCAAAGACAAACGAGAACAAAGCAGAGAAGACCGAGAGCGAAGGCGATGATAAGAACAAGACCGGCAATAAAGGTGAGCCCGAAGGTACCCTGGACCCCAATGGTCAGTATACCGGTAAGGCGGGTGGGGGAGGCGGTGGTGATGGCGCCGGACTTGCCATGTCCGGTTGGAAGTGGACCGAAGAGCCGAGTACAGCAGGCATCTCTAATAATGAAAGTGGCCGTATTGTCTTTGAAATAGAATGCGACGATAACGGCGAGATCATCGGGTTAAAGACACTTGAAAGAGGTGTGAGCGCCGCTACGGAACAGATCCTTCGTAGAGAGATCATGGGAACTTCGCTTACCCACATCGGAAGTGGAACAGTTCCGCCACGATCGAAAGGAAAGATGACCTTTGTGATTAAGTCCCGCTAGGAGACAGACGGTCGTATTAGAAAAGATCTACTCAACTATAATCAAGTAATAATTTTTCTTTCCTTTCTGCGCGATCAGGTACTTGTTCTGTATCAGCTCGCTTGTCGGCTTCTGATTAGGATCTGCAATCTTTTCGCGGTTCAGACTTACTCCACCTCCCTGTATCATCTTCCTGGCTTCTCCTTTAGAAGGGAATACATTACACTGTGCAAGCAGGTCTGTTACGTTTGTTATGCCTTCAAATGCACTCTTTTTGATCTTCGCCTGTGGAACGCCTTCGAATACGTCTAATAAAGTCTCTTCGCTAAGCGCTTTGAAATCGTCAAGACCTCCGTTAAAAAGAACAGTGGATGTTTTTACCGCCGAGTTATAATCTTCTTCTGAATGGACACGGATAGTAATGTCTTTCGCGAGCGCCATTTGAAGCCTGCGCTCGTGAGGTGCTTTTGTATGCTCTTCGGCTAACGCATCGATCTCCGACTTCGGAAGCATGGTGAAGATCTTTATGAAATTCAATGCATCGTCATCCGAAACATTCAACCAGTATTGGTAAAACTTATAAGGCGATGTTTTCTTGGGGTCGAGCCAAACATTGCCGCCTTCAGTTTTGCCGAACTTCGTACCATCGGCTTTCTTGATCAACTGTGTTGTTAACGCGTAAGCTTCACCACTGTCTTTGCGACGAATGAGCTCGGTGCCCGTAACAATATTGCCCCACTGATCGGAGCCGCCCATCTGGAGTTTGCAGTTCTTATGCTTATACAACCAATAGAAGTCGTACCCCTGCACCAACTGATAGCTGAACTCGGTGAACGACAATCCAACTTCCGAGCGATCGAGGCGATTCTTAACAGAGTCTTTCGCCATCATGTAGTTCACTGTTATATGTTTGCCAACATCGCGAATGAAATCCAGGAACTTAAAATCCTTGAACCAATCGTAGTTGTTCACCATCTCCGCAGAATTGCGTGCCCCCGAGAAATCCAGGAAACGCTGAAGCTGTGCATGCACACATGCCTGGTTGTGACGAAGAACTTCTTCGGAAAGGAGATTTCTTTCGGCCGACTTACCCGATGGATCTCCAACCATCCCCGTGGCTCCACCAACCAGCGCATAGGGTTTGTGGCCGCATTGCTGAAAGTGAACGAGCGTCATGATCTGCACGAGGTGCCCGATGTGCAGCGAGTCGGCTGTAGGGTCGAAGCCGATATACCCGGAAGTCATCTCTTTTTTCAATTGTTCTTCCGTTCCCGGCATCATGTCGTGGATCATGCCGCGCCAGCGTAACTCTTCTACGAAGTTCTTTTGCATCGCTTGTTAAAATTCGGGATGCAATATAGATATTGGTCGCATGAAACAACCCGAATCACTCGAACTTGTAGCCCAGTTCCATAAGACATTTAAGCATCCCATTCAACCCAGGCCAATTATCCCGGACGAGAATCGTTGCAAGCTGCGCGTGGCCCTCATTGCCGAAGAGCTTAAGGAGCTTGAAGTCGCTATCCTGGAAAAGGATATCGTGGGTGTTGCCGACGCGCTGTGTGACATCCAGTACGTGCTTTCCGGCGCCGTGCTCGAGTTCGGCCTGGGCGATAAATTCAAGGCCCTCTTTGAAGAAGTTCAGCGTTCCAATATGAGCAAAGCCTGCAATAGCGAGGAGGAGGCTAAGAAGACGGTGCAGTATTATAAGGAGAAGGATGGCACAGAATGCTACTACCGGCAGATGGAGGGAAAGTGGCTGGTCTACAGGACCGCAGATAACAAGACCATAAAATCGATTAACTACTCACCAGCAAATCTGGAACGAATAGTAAACTTGAGATAGGGTGTCTTAAACAACTGGATACCAAGCAACTGGCACTCGGCACCTCGCACCTAGATATAGAATTCCAGTTGAAATACCGAATCAACTCCCTGGAGCTGTAGGGGCCTAATGGCAATGATCTCTGAGTTGTTGTAAGCCTGGATGAATTCGGTGCGGCTGATGCGCAGCTTGCTGTGTCCGGGGCGGACCTTATGATATTGCATACGCCCGGACCTGTTGGCCGTAGCGGTAAACATGATGGAGAACTGAAGCGGGATGGGGGAGGGGATATACTTCATACAGCGGCCTGCGGCCAACGTAGCTTTAGCGTAGCTGGCCCGGCGAATAGCTCGCCACAAATTCCATGTGTAACATCCTGTTTTGCACCAGGTTGTACTGCGCCAGCAGGGAGTAGGCCCATTGTGGCACGTAGTTGAATCGCACCTCGTACTCCTCAATCTTGTTGCAAAGCTCCTTTACGTAGTAGCGGATTTGGTCAAGGTTACGACAATCGGTAGGCCTTTCGAAGTTGCGGGAGGTGAAGTTTCTCAGCTCAGTCTCCAGTCTTTTCTTTTCGTAGTCGCTCATATCATTGTGCATTAATACACAATGATAGCCAACAATTGTTTAAATTTCAAACAATTTATGTGAAATTTTACACATAAATGTTTAAGAAACGTCAAATTCGGGGTTTTTCGTGTGCAAAATTGCACATCACCCCAGGG
This sequence comes from uncultured Ohtaekwangia sp., assembly GCA_964490505.1. Lineage (GTDB taxonomy): Bacteria > Bacteroidota > Bacteroidia > Cytophagales > Cyclobacteriaceae > ELB16-189. Next base: position 22,013 of record CAZBCP010000017.1, read on the forward strand.
AGTTCGTCGTTACCCAGTAGCGCCACGCGACCATCGCTTTCTGGAACTTCGACAGCTTCGTCAGATCTTTTTTAGCCATGCTCGGCAACAGTATCCTGTTCATCCACGCAAGGATTTTGAATGCAGATCGTTTCATTGTTCTATTATCTTTACCTTTATCTTTAGCAAAAAAACTAACCACTAAACCCCGCTCGGTCACGCAACATTATGCAAGATAACATTCAACAAGACACGCCTTTTCTCGATGCCTGGCACTCAAGTATGATCATCGGGGCAATCATCATGGGCGTGGTTGGAATAGTAATTTACCTTATTTATCAATCACGCCTCGCAGCCATCCGCGGATACAAAGAGAAGCACGATTTCATCAATACGAATGAGATCAAATGGTATAAGTATGTCTTCTATGCGTGGGGTATAGGCATTGCTATGATCGTGAACCTCTACGCAGCAGGAAAAGTGCATGAAATAGGAGTGTGGTTCTTCGTTCGTTTCTTTATGGGCCTCGCCGCAGCAACGCTCGTAGGTTACGTGGCGGCGCTGGTTTTAGACTACTACTATCCCACACGCCTCAGCGCCAAACTTCGTAAGTGGAGATATATGCCGCGCATCAATCCCGCCACAGGAAATAAGATGCGACTCCTTCGTGAAGACGAAGAAGACATTCACCTCAACGAAGGGATGCAGGCCGAAGAAAATGTTTTCTCGATCGACTACGATGTGTGGATCGACGAGAAGACCAACGATGTGCAGATCGAAAAATATCAGGGTCACCTCATCGCTCTTCAATGTAAGAACTGTGGTTTCTATACAATGAAAGTTACTCGCGAGGAGATCGTTCTCACGAATGAAGACGGCAGCCCGAAAGAGTTGGTGAAACATTATCAGTGCGCATACTGTAAGAACGTACGTGCAACTCAGTTCAGAATATCACGCAAAGAGAGTGAGGACTTTAAGAACACGAAGCCTCAATTTGCACGTAATACTAAAAATGTTGAGCTGGTTAAAGTAGAGATACACTCCAGCCTTAAGGGACGCCAGTCGTTTGAGTTCCAAACCGTAGAGGAAGCACAGAAATTCCTCGACGAGTTTGACGCGGACAAAGTGGCCTGATTTTGGCGGACCTTTCCGGAAGGATTTCTCGTTAGAAGAAGGGTATAGATCGAAGTTCTTATGAAAAGAAACATTTTGCTTATTTTTGGACTGCTGTCAATGTCTCTCGTTTTCGCAGGCCAACCACCGAAAGACACAACCGCGTTAAAAGCCAAACCCGTATACGGAAAAGAAGCCCTCGTGACTTCTTACATCCTTGATAACAATCACTACCGGAAGATCAAACTGAACGACTCGCTGTCCTCTCGCATCCTGGATGCGTATGTCGGCGACCTCGATAATAATCGCAGCTACTTCCTTGCTTCAGATATCAAGAGCTTTGAAAAGTATCGCAACATCATCGACGATCTCACGCGGAAAGAAGACGTCTCTCCCGCTTACGCGATATATAACGTTTTTGCACGCAGGGCGAAGGAACGTATGGACTACGTACTGAACGACCTCGTGAACCGCGACTACGATTTCACCACGGATGAGTACTACGAAACAGAACGTGAAAAAGAACCGTGGCCTAAAACAACTGAAGAGCTTAACGACGTCTGGCGCAAGATCATCAAGAGCCAGGCATTGAGCCTTAAGCTTGCCAACAAAAGCAAAGACGAAATCAAGAGCACATTAAAGACCCGCTACGAACGTCTTGCAAAAACATTCCAGCAGTTCAATGCCGAAGACGTCTTTGGTATTTACATGAATGCCATCACCGAATCGTACGATCCTCATACAAACTATTTCTCTCCCCGTGCCAGCGACGCATTCAACCAGGCCATGAGCCTTTCGCTCGAAGGTATCGGTGCCCAACTTCAATCAGATAACGACTACACCAAGATCATTAAGATCCTTCCAGGCGGTCCCGCAGAGAAATCTGATAAGATCCACGTGAACGACCTGATCACCGGCGTCGGCCAGGGCGAAAAAGGTGAGATCGTTGATGTTGTTGGTTGGAGAGTCGACGAAGTGGTAAAGCTCATTAAGGGTCCCAAAGGAACCACAGTCCGCATCCAGTTCATTCCTGCCGCCAATGGTGTCGGCGGCCCTTCGCAGGAACTTACACTCGTGCGCGACAAGATCAAGCTCGAAGAACAAGCCGCCAAGAAGAGCGTCATTAACTATCAATCGAACGGACGAAATATGAAACTCGGTGTTATTACACTGCCGAGCTTTTATATGGACTTCGAAGCATACCAGAAAGGCGACCCCGACTATCGCAGCACAACACGCGACGTTCGTAATCTTATCGTCGAACTTCAGAAAGAAGGCATCGATGGCATCGTTATGGATCTTCGTAACAATGGCGGTGGTTCGCTCGAAGAAGCGATCCAACTCACTGGTCTGTTCATTAAAAATGGCCCTGTTGTCCAGGTGAAAAGCTCAAACAACCAGGTTGTTGTTTACGATGACGAAGATCAAAAAGTATTATATGGTGGCCCGCTCGTTGTGATGACCAACCGTTTCAGCGCATCAGCTTCCGAGATCTTCGCCGGTGCCATCCAGGATTACCAGCGTGGTGTGATCGTAGGAGAGAGCACATTCGGTAAAGGAACCGTTCAGAAAGTTCTTGACCTCGGCCGATTTATCGATAGCAGCGAACCTGTCGGCGAACTGAAGCTTACATTCCAGAAATTCTATCGCGTGGCAGGTAGCAGCACCCAGCATAAGGGAGTTATCCCCGACGTAAAGCTTCCTTCAGCCCTTGGTGACGAACAGTTCGGCGAAAGCTCGAACCCCAGCGCACTTCCCTGGGATGTTATCAAGTCGACAAACTTTACCAAGGCAACCGACATCAATGGCAAAGTGATCGCTGACCTGAACAAGTCGTACCAGGAACGCATGAAGATGGATCCCTCGCTCAAGAAGTACATTATAGAAACTGAAGAGTTGAAGAACAATCTCTCCCAGACGAAAGTCTCGTTGAATGAAACCAAGCGCAAGGCCGAGATCGAAGAGCAGAAGAAACGTGAGGCAAGCGAAAAACTCGACACGAAGATCACCAACAAAGAAGGTGTTCCTCAGGATGCGCTGAAGCTTGATGATGAGTATCTGCGAGAAGGAGTATTGATCCTTACAGAGCTTGTAAACAAGAAGATCGGTTAATATCGAATATTGAGAGTATCGATTGCTGAATTTCGAAATTCGATATTCAGCAATCGATAGTCATTATTTCACAGGAGTCAGTTTATATCCTTTACCCTCCAACAACTTCAGGATCCCTTTCTCACCTTCCAGGTGCGAGATACCCAGCGCGATGAAAGCTGCGTCTTCGTTCATCATCTTTTCGATCTTCGGAAGCCACTCAGCGTTACGCTTGTAGTAGAACTCTTCAATGAAGCGAGGATTGTTTTCGAGCGGATGCAACGTGTAATCGTAGATCTCTTCAGCGTTAGCAGTCCTGTAATCACTCATCAGCTTTTTGAATTCATCTTTCTGCTGCGAGAAATTAGTCACGCTATGGATCAACGCCTTCACCTGTTCCTCCATGCTGAATGAATTCAACGCTTCCGCTTCACGTTCGATAGGCTCCAGGCTGTAAGCGTCAACGTCATGCTTCTTGGCGATCAAGAGGAGCTCGATATCATAGAAGCGTACTTTTTCGCCCAGCGAAAGTCGAGTCATAATGATCGAGAGAGGAAGAGGCTTTATGTGTGAATACTTTTTATCAAAAGTCGCAGCGTTGATACCAAATTCCTTCTGGAAAGTGTCTTTCACTTTCTTATAGTCATCAGCAGAGAGCACGTCCGACAAGGTCTGGCCTTTAGGGAAATGAAGAGCTGTATTGAGCTCGTGTTGTGCGTGATGATCTACCTCATCTTCGATAGCAAAGATCTCCGACTGTTTGATCAATTCAGAAGCCTTAGGTGGCATGTAAAATTCTTTTTCGCCGATAAACTTCAGCGTCCCCATGATGTAAGATTTTTTTGTCAGGCCATTACCCGACACTTCCCAAATGAGAGATTGCTGTGACTGTGCGGCAGTGAACACAAAGACAAGAAGAGGGAGGATTACTTTTTTCATGATTCAAAGAAACGCAAAACGTGTTTATTTTTTCTCTATTTTATCGTGTTAAATTGCCGCAAACAGACCGCAAACCGACCTAAATGAGCGAGGAGTTACTACGGGCCATTATTCAGTTGTTCGCCATCGTAGCCAAGGAGCGTATCACCGAAGACGAAAGGCAGAAGATCAAGGAATTCCTGTCGCTCCACCTCAACCAGGAAGCGATCCGCTACTATTTAGGCCTCTTCGACGATTTCTGCAAAGAGAACAAACGTCTGGCTTCCAATGACTTAACTAACGTTGATGAAGAAACACTGCAGTTCGTCGACGACTGGTCGCAGATCATGCAGATCTCCAAAAAGGTAAACCAGGCACTTACCACTCAACAAAAAGCAGTACTCGTTATCAAGATCATCGAGCTGGTCTTTGCCGATGGGGCATTGTCGGAGCGCCAGAGCAACCTGATCTTCTACATCGGCGAGGCGCTTAAGATACCCGGCAAGGATCTTCGGGCTATGCAGTCTTTTGTGATTGGCCAGGACATAGAAGAGCTTTCTTCGAAAAACATCCTGGTGATCGATGAGGGATCCGATCAATCACCACATCCCGGTCCGCGGATCGTTTCAAAGAACCTCACCGGTCTTATCGCCATACTCCGCCTTCACGACATCGGCGCGTACTTCATAAAATATCTCGGCATTACATCGTTGTTCCTCAACAGTGTTCCGCTGAAGAGCAGGAAGATCGACGTGTTCCCAACAGGTAGTACCATCCGTGGTAGCAAAGTGGACCCGATCTACTACAGCGACGTTGTTGGAAAATTCCTTACCGAAGAAGATAAATCGAACATCACCCTGGTGGGCGAACACGTGTTCTATCACTTCAAGAGCGGAAGGGCCGGTCTTCAAAATGTCAATATAGCAGAACAGGGTGGCAAGCTTATCGGTATCATGGGCGCTAGCGGTTCGGGTAAGTCAACCTTGTTGAGTGTCCTCAATGGCTCAGAACGGCCTTCAAGCGGACGCGTACTGATCAACGGTATCGACATCTATGCCGATCCGCATAAAGTGGAGGGAGTGATCGGTTTCATTCCACAAGACGACCTCCTGATGGAAGACCTTACGGTGTTCCAGAATCTTTACTTCGCCGCGGAACTTTGCTTCGGTCACTATACCAAACACGAGCTTTCTGTTTTGGTTGAAAGGGTGTTGCTTAACGTTGGGCTCTCGGAGATCAGGAATATAAAAGTTGGTTCGCCGCTGAAGAAAACCATTAGTGGCGGTCAGCGCAAGCGCCTGAACATCGCGCTTGAGTTGTTGCGCGAGCCGGCAATACTTTTTGTTGATGAACCAACATCGGGTTTGTCGTCGAGAGATTCCGAAAACATCATGGATCTTTTGAAGGAACTCTCGCTTCGTGGTAAGATGATCTTCGTTGTGATCCACCAGCCGTCGTCGGATATCTTTAAGATGTTCGATACGCTGATCATCCTTGATGTTGGTGGTTTCCAGATCTATTATGGCAACCCGCTCGAGTCCGTTAACTACTTCCAGGACATTGTAAACGCGGCGAATAAGACGCCGGGTGCGTGTCCCGAATGCGGTAACATCAATCCCGAGCAGGTATTTAATATTATCGAGACGAGGGTCGTGAACGAGTTCGGCCGGTTCACGCATACACGCAAGATCTCGCCGGGGCAATGGTACCAGTACTTCAAGGCGAAGGTAAAGATACCGCGGGTACCGAAGGTGACTGATCATTTGATCGTCTCGCAACAGATACCGTCGTTGCTGAAGCAGTTGGGTGTGTTTGTGAAGCGTGATATCCTCTCGAAGCTGGCGAACGAACAATACATGGTGGTGAACTTATTGCTGGCCCCGATCCTGGCGCTGTTCATCGCGTACTTTGTGAAGTATTACGATGCGATCGGTGTTGCGAACCCACGTTACACATTCTATTACAACAACAACATTCCGGTCTACTTTTTCATGAGTGTCGTGGTGGCGTTGTTTGTAGGGCTGATCATTAGTGCTGAAGAGATATTCAAAGACCGGAAGATCCTGAAAAGGGAGAAGTACCTGAACCTGAGTACCGGCAGCTACCTGGCTTCGAAGGTTGTCATATTGTTCGGGATGTCGGCGCTGCAGACCGTTACGTTTGTGCTGGTCGGTAACGCGATATTGGAAATACCCTTGACCGAGATGCGATATTGGCTGATATTGTTCTCATGTTCATGCTTCGCAAACATGCTCGGCTTAAATATCTCGTCGGCTTTCGACTCGGCGGTAACTATCTACATTTTGATACCGATCCTGATCATACCACAGCTGTTGCTGAGTGGTGTGGTCATCAGCTTCGACAAGTTCAATCCAAAGGTGACCAACCCGAAAGGCATTCCGTTGCTGGGAGAAACTATGGCTTCGCGATGGGCCTTCGAAGCTTATATGGTCACCCAGTTCCGCGACAATCACCTGGAGAAACAGTTCTATAACATCGATCAGCAACAAGCTATCGCCGAATACAAGAAGCTCTATTATATCCCGACGTTGTCGAGCAAGCTGGCGGAAGTGGTGAACAACCGTACGCAATGGAGAAACCGCAATGCCAATAATCCAATTGCTACGTCATTGGAACTGTTGCAATCCGAACTGCGCCACGAACTCGAACAGTTTCCCGACAACAAGTTCCCGGAGATCGACAAGCTTGTGGTAGGCAAATTCGACTCGGCTACATACGTAAAGACCAACCAGTTCCTTAACTTATTGAAGGAGTACTATAACGTTAAGCTTACAAAGGCCAATCGAGAAAGGGAAGCGATGGTTGCATCGATGACCGACACTCCGGAGAAGCTCGCCTTGTTCAACGAGATGAAGGTGCGCTACCAGAACGAAGCTGTCACAACTCTTGTCGAAAATACAAGCAGTCCCGCGCGTATCGTCGAGTGGAAAGGGGAGCTGTTGCAAAAGATCTACCCGATCTACTCTGAAGATTTGAGGCCTGCAAACAAAATTGATTTCAGGGCTGCGTTCTATTCGCCTGTGAAGCATTTTATGGGCAGCCGCTTCAATACACTTTATTTCAACATCACAGTCATTTGGGTTATGACGATCGTGTTGTTCATAACATTGTATTTCGAGGTGTTGAAGAAGCTGGTGAACAGTGTAGAGATGTGGCGCAAATACAGTCGTAAACTCGTAAAAATCGAAAGCTAATATGAAGTACTTACTGTTCATTGCATTAATTCTGACCTTCGCATGTTCTCATAAGGAACAAGAAACGGCTGCAGAAGACGACGTCGAATGGAAAGAGATGGACGAGTTTCATACGGTGATGGCCGATGTATACCATCCATTGAAAGATTCGAATAACCTGGAGCCGATCAAGAAGGATGCTGGAACTCTTTCCGCCGCCGCTTCAAAGTGGGCGCAAGCGAAAGTTCCTACCAAGGTAGACGACAAGGAGACCAAAGAACTGCTAGCTCAACTGGAGGATGGCACCCAGGAACTGGCGACGATGGTGAAAGATGGCGCGACCCCCGACCAACTGATCGCAGCCAAACTGACGATCCTTCACGACACGTTCCACTCGATCATGGAGAAGTGGTACAGTGCCGGTAAAGAGGAGGGCGCCGAGGAGCATCACGATCATTAGAGAATCATTTCCCGATAATGAATAAGAAAAATCTTTGGACCGTCATCGCCGCTTCCAGCGCAGGCACGCTTATCGAATGGTATGACTTCTTTATTTTCGGAAGTCTTGCCAGTGTAATCTCACTTCAGTTTTTTCCGTCGACAGACAAAACGGCCGCGCTGCTGTCGACACTAGCCACGTTTGCTGTTGGGTTTATCGTCAGGCCTTTCGGAGCGTTAGTGTTCGGACGTCTCGGCGACGTTGTTGGACGGAAGTACACCTTCCTGGTGACCCTCGTGTTGATGGGCGGGTCTACATTTGCTATCGGTCTTGTACCTTCTTATAGCACGATCGGTGTGTTCGCGCCAATCCTTGTCGTACTGCTTCGTGTTGTGCAGGGACTTGCGTTGGGCGGAGAATATGGTGGGGCCGCGACATACGTTGCCGAGCACGCACCGGTTGGCAAGCGCGGGTTCTTCACCAGCTTCATTCAAACAACAGCTACGCTCGGTCTTTTTGTTTCACTGGGGGTTATTGTTGCCACGCGCCAGTCGATGAGCGTCGATCAGTTCAATGATAATGGATGGCGAATTCCATTTTTATTGTCCGCCGTTCTTGTCGCCGTATCGATCTTCATCCGGATGCGCATGGCGGAATCGCCGCTCTTCCAAAAGATAAAAGATGAGGGAAAAGTCTCGAAGAATCCATTGAAAGAGAGCTTTACGAAGAAGGAAAATCTAAAGCTTGTTCTTATCGCATTATTCGGGGCAGCAGCTGGCCAGGGCGTGGTTTGGTACACAGGCCAATTCTATGCGTTATCGTTCCTTCAGAATACCTGTAACATCGAGTTCATACAGTCGAATTACATCATCGTAACGGCGCTGTTGTTTGGAACTCCGTTGTTTATCTTCTTCGGTTGGTGGTCCGACAAAGTTGGAAGGAAGTACATTATGCTGGGAGGGATGCTCCTCGCAGTATTTCTCTATCGCCCTATCTATAAACAGATGTATGGCATAGTCGATCTTACTTCGAAGACCGAGATACCAGGGTCGGAGAGCATCACGCGCAAAATGTCGTACAGTGCTGAGCGGGATACCCTCCGTGAAATAACTTCAGCTCGCGCCTATTCGGATGGAACAGTGCTTTCAGAAATAACAAAGACTTCTTCGAAGAAAGATTCAAAACCCGATGTGAAGAAACAGGTCACATTGAACAATGGCGATTTCTGGTACGTTGTATTCCTGGTGTTCATGCAGATCGTTCTCGTAACGATGGTGTACGGACCGATCGCAGCCTTTTTGGTGGAGCTTTTTCCCACACGCATTCGATACACGTCGATGTCGTTGCCATATCATATCGGTAACGGTGTATTCGGCGGTCTCACGCCGTTCATTGCGACGAAACTGGTAACGGATAGTGGCGACAAGATGATGGGCTTATGGTACCCGATCGGCGTTGCTGCCGTGTGCTTTGTTATCGGTATGATTTTCCTGAGCAACAAGATCCCGGCCGGTGACGTTGATTGATCATGCCTTTTACGCTCTCGCATAGCGCTGCCGTTCTTCCATTCGTTCGGTCGAAATATCTTTCTGCCACCGGGCTGGTGATCGGTACCATGGTGCCTGACTTCGAGTACTTTCTCCGGATGGATGTTAAAGGTATTTATGGTCACACTGTTCTGGGTGTGCTTTATTTCGATTTGCCGATAGCAACGGCTCTTGCCTTTATCTTTCATTTGATTGCGAAGAAAAATTTGATCGATAACCTGCCGCAATTCATCCAGGCTCGTTTCCAGGATGTACGAAACTCCGACTTCATTCAATACATCAAGCAACATAAGCTTGATTTCGTGATCTCAGTGATCATCGGTACGGCAACTCATATCATTTGGGATGGCTTCACACACAAGCGACAATTTTTTGTCGAAGCCTTGCCCGGTATCTATGAAGGCCGGACCATTCGTTTTGGAGACGTCGATTACCCGTTGTGGTATGCACTTCAATACATGAGCACGATCGTCGGTGGCGTTTTGCTAGGCATTTATATCCTGATGATCAAACCTGCAGCAGGATCTTTCAACCGTCCAAAAATCGCATATTGGTTGTGCCTCCTGGCGATGATAGCGATCATCGTCGCCATTAGGATGCAGTTTCCCATTCCTAACGAAGAATATGTGGTGATTGTGATCACAACGGTATCGGCTTTTTGTATCGGTATCACGATATTGGGGATGATTCCTTTCTTTAGACGAGAGGAGTCAGCGAAATCCTGATGGCCAAGAAGAAGGAATCACAATGGGTACAGATCGGCAAACGCCAGGTCGAGCTATCGAACCTGGACAAGGTCCTCTTTCCCGAAGACGGTGTTCTTAAGGCCGAGATCATCGAGTATTATCTGAAGCTTGCGCCGACGTTATTGAATCACGTCAAGGGTCGCGCCCTTACCCTTATTCGCTTTCCCGATGGCATTCATGGCGAGATGTTCTACCAGAAGAACAGGCCCACATGGGCACCTGATTGGATCGAATTCGAAACATTAGGCAAAGAGAAGAAAGACTACATCATCGCTACCGAAGCCGCGTCTTTAGTGTGGCTCGCAAACCTGGCCTCGTTGGAGTTGCATCAGCTTCATAGTCGCAGGCCAACATTCGACTGTCCCGATTATATGGTGTTCGACCTCGATCCACCTGAAGGGTATACTTTCTCCGATGTTGTCGACATCGCATTCCGGTTGAAAGAGTCTATCGAGTCTTTCGGGTACACACCGTTTGTGAAAACAACAGGCGGTAAGGGAGTTCACATCTGTTGCCCAATCGAACCCAAGTTCTCATTCCACGATGTCTTCGAAGCAGCAGAAGCTATCGCACAACCATTTGTCGATAACAACTCCGATACAACCCTGCAGATAAAGAAAGATGCCCGCAAGGGCCGCGTGCTGGTCGACATCTACAGGATACGCTCCGGTCAAAGCATCGTGTCGCCATACAGTTTACGAGGCCGCGTCGGCGCACCGGTGTCGATGCCATTGAGATGGGAAGAGCTCCGCGATCTGAAAGATCCTAAAGAATTCAACATCCGTAACGCCGCCGACAAGGTCATGGCCGATGGCGACGCATGGGACGGCATCGATGCATCGGCAGTGGAGATCCACACCCAACGAACTAAAACCACTCCGAAGAAGCTTCCAAAGAACCCACGTCACAAACAGCCGGAACAACTCGAGACGTATGCGAAGAAGCGTGACTTCGAGAAAACAAAAGAGCCCGCCGGTCAAGTGATCGAAGGCGGTGGCAACAACTTCGTCGTTCACAGGCACCATGCTTCGCATCTGCACTACGATCTGCGTCTCGAAAAAGATGGTGTGCTCAAGTCGTGGGCCGTTCCACGCGGACTTCCGCCACATCCTGGCGTAAAACGACTTGCCGTTCAAACAGAAGACCACCCAATGCAATACCTGACTTTCGACGGTGCGATCCCGAAAGGGCAATATGGAGCTGGCGAAATGTGGATCTATGCTCTCGGAAAATACCAGGTAACAAAAGATAAAAAAGATGGATTCTATTTTCGCCTCAGCAGCAAGGAAGTAACCGGCGAATATCGAATTCATAAGATGAAGGGCAAGGAGTGGCTGCTCGAACGTGTCGACGAGCCACAGATCAATTACCTTAAACAGAATATCGAACCGATGCTGTCGGAGTCGGTCGATGCGCCGCCCAAAGGCGATAAATACATCTACGAAGTAAAGTGGGACGGCATTCGTGCATTGATCTCACTCGAAGACGGCAAGATGAAGATCCATACACGCAACCAGCACGACGTAACTGCACAGTTTCCAGAGCTGTTGATCCCAGACAAAGCATTCCGGGCCAATACAGCATTGTTCGATGCAGAGATCGTTTGTCTTGATAAATCTGGTCGCCCGTCCTTCAAGACGGTGATCAGCCGCATGCAGGGCCGCGGCGAAACAAACATCCAAAAGATGGCAAAGAGCAGCCCCGTGTACTGCTACGTTTTTGACTGTCTTTATCTCGATGGGCGCCCGTTGATCAATGAGCCGTTGCTTCGAAGAAAGGAATGGTTGAAAGATGCTATTCGTCACGATACGCCGTATCGAGTCAGTGAATTCATCGAAGATGGCGCGTCACTTTTCGAAGCAGCGAAAGAACATTCACTCGAAGGCATCATGGCGAAAGTCAAGGACAGCAAATATTATCCAGGCCGTCGAAATGATTGTTGGGTGAAAGTAAAGATCCGTAACACACGCGAGTGTGTGGTCATTGGCTATGCCCCCGGACAGAACGACCGAAGCAGCACCTTCGGGGGACTGCACATCGCCGAGCGCATTGATAACCAGCTAATCTATAGGGGGAAGGTCGGCACCGGTTTCGATGATACCCTGTTGAAACAGATCAATAAAGACCTGAAGTCGTTACCAGAAACGAAGAAGCCGGTACCCAACAAAGTGATGGACGAGAAGATCAGTATCTGGGTTGAGCCGAAGATCATTGCCGAGATCAGCTACGCTTCTCTTACGCCCGACAAAATGTTTCGCGAGCCGGTGTTTGTACGACTAAGACCAGACCTCGAGTAAATGAAACTCCGTTTCTTTAATGGCATATTCTTTTCAAATGCAGCGATCGGTTTGTTCTCACTGCTTACGATCTCTGTCATTCTATACTTTTTGATGCGCGACGCGTTGATCGAACGGACACTCGATCAACTGGAGTCGGTGAACACCCTTAAGGCGAGCCAGATCAATGCCTATTTGGAAGATAATTCAGGTGTCGTTGACGAGGCTGAGTTCAGCAAGATACAAGCAATGCTTTTGGAGAACACAGGGATGGGTTCCACGGGAGAAAGTTATATCGTTGGTCCCGATAACAAGCTTCGTTCGGCTTCGAGATTTTTTCCGGATCGACCGCCAGCTACGATGGAGTTCAAACAAGATGCTGTTGACAACGACCACATACGGATTGATTACCGCGGCAAGAAGGTGATCAGCTTTTCGCACGATTTGGGTCATCCAACACTCAACTGGCTGATTGTTTCAGAGATCGATTTCGATGAGGCCATGCAACCCGTTGAGGAATTCGAGAATTACCTGTTTGCCATCACGATCACGGGCTCGGTACTCGTGGTGCTGGTCTCTGCTTTTTTCTCGAACGTAATCTCGGAACGCGAAGCAAAGCTCCACCGCGACAAGACGGCCGCATTGCTCGAAGGACAGGAGAACGAAAGAAGGCGGATCACTCAGGAGCTTCACGATGGAGTGGGGCAGTTGCTCACGGCCATCCGGCTTCGGATCGACGGCACTCAGTTGGACACCGGTCAGCGTAAAGAACTCGTGGACCTCATCAACGAGACCATTGGCGAAGTGAAACGGATCTCGTACAACGTAATGCCCGGCTCGCTGGTCGACTTTGGTCTCGAAGCCGCATTAAAAGGATTGTGTGATAACACGGCCCGTTATTCGAAGCTGAAGTTCGACTTTCGATACGTTCGGGAGGCGGAGCACACCCTCAAATTCGAAGTTACTGTCGCCGTGTTTCGCATCGTGCAGGAAGGGATTAACAATATTCTCAAGCACGCATCGGCCACGCAGGTGGAGCTTAATGTCCTTGACAAGGAGGATGAGATCTATTTGTTGTTAAAAGATGATGGAAAGGGTTTCAACCCGGAACAAAGCAACAGCGTCGGGCTTGGCTTGAGAAGCATGAATGAAAGAGCTAAGTTGCTAGGAGGGAAAGTTGACATACATTCGGTGCCAGGAGAAGGCACAGTAATAGAAGCCCGTATTCCAGTTCATTAATTATATCCCTATGTGCCTATGTGTCCTATGTGTTTAAAAATATGCCAAAGATAAGAATCGTACTTGCCGACGACCACCCGATGATCCGCGCAGGATTTAAGACATTGCTTGGTCAAAGCAACGATATCGAAGTTGCTGGCGAAGCTGGAAGTGGCCAGGAACTCATCAAGGTTGTAAACGCTGTGAGACCCGACGTTGTTCTCATCGACGTGCATATGCCCGGTATGAACGGCCTCGAGGCGCTCGAAAAACTTCATGCCCCATACCCCGATATCAAGTTTGTCATTCTTACGATGCACGAAGAACGCGAGTATGTTCAAAAAGCGTTGAAGGCCGGCGCCGATGGATATCTTCTCAAGAATATCGACCGCGAAGAACTGGACAAAGCTATCCATGCAGTATTCAACGGCGCAAAGTATTTTAGCCCGGAGATCACCGCTATACTCGCCGAAACGGTTGCTCGACCGCCACAAGCTTCGGAGATAGATATTACACCCAGGGAAAAAGAAGTTCTGGCGTTGGTCGCAGGTGGCCATAGCACCAAGCAGATCGCCGACCAGCTCGGCATCAGCATCCGCACGGTGGAAACACATCGGATCAATATGCTAAAGAAACTTGGTGTAAATAACTCAGCGGAATTGATCAAAACCGCTTTCGAAAGGCGTCTTCTCGATTGATCTACGGGTAAACCCTGAGGGCTTTCTGCACTAAATCCCGATTCACACAGCCTCCTTCTGGCCGTTATAATTGTTGAAACAAACAATAGAACGCCATGAGGAAGTTAATGACACTCGCAATCGCATTGATCGCCGCAAATTTTGCATTTGGTCAGACATCGGACTATAAACATCCTCTCAACAAGAAAGAGAAAAATACTTCGGAGCAGTTTACGACTGAAAAGGTCGTTGATGTGCAGGATTATAAACACAGTGTGAGTAAGAAAGCCGTGAAGAGAGTGCGCGTTCGTCAGGGTAGCGGCGCGAATTCTGCATCGTCGACGAAACATCCTTTGGGTTAATTTTTAGGAGTAGGTTAGGTAATTCATTGGGTGGTGGGTGTCCGGGTCTGGGTAGGACCTGGAGCCCATTTTTCATATCATCCCTGTTCTATGCGCTAGCGACACCAACTCAGCTACGTTCGTCGTTTTGGTTTTGCGGAGCAGATCCTTTCTATATGTTTCGATACTCGTTTCGCTCAGATGCAGTGCACTTGCAATCTGTTTCGAATTCTTTCCTTGTCGCAACAAGCTAATGATCTCGCGATCGCGTGGACTGAGATCTAGTCTTACACGATTGGTTTCTGGATCGCCGACGGTTATTTCGATAGCCTTGATCATGGTCTCGTTTTCATAACGGCCCTGTTCCAGGATCACTTCGATAGCTTCAACCAGCTTCTCCGGTTCGCTGTTCTTAAATATGAAACCGTTGACACCCATCTGCAAAAAATGCAGTATCAATGATTGTTCGTCGAACTGTGTGAGAATGATCACCGGCAGATCCGGATGGAATACTTTCACGCGGCGGGTGAATTCAATGCCACCCATAACGGGCATTTGAACATCAACAAGCGCGATGTCGAACTTTGTCTCGCTTATCAGGTCGAGTGCTTCGCCACCATTAGATGCTTCGGTAAATGTCCAATAAGGACGGATGTCGTTTGTTGCTGCCGCAAGCCCTTTACGGAAAAGCAAATGGTCGTCCACCAATAGTATAGACAGTGGTTTCAAGAGAGGGGAAAATTAAAGCCAACCGAATTTATTCAATCGGCTTTGAATCGTCAAAGAGTAGGGGGGTTAAAGTCTTTATTGAAAAAACACCAGCTCACCCAGTCACGGCTGCCTATCGTTCCAGCCTTTTTAACTCGCCTTTTATAAATTCTTTCGAGAGCCATTTGGAACCGATCATTACGCCCTCGACTGCCTTGGTTTGGGTGATATCTTTCAATGGATTGCCATTTAGCAATAAAAGATCGGCGGCATAGCCCTCTTTGATAACACCTCTGCTGTCGGACTTTCCGAGATAGCTTGCAACGTTCACTGTTCCCGTCTTCAAAGCTTCGTAGGGAGTAAGCCCCGCATCGACGAGGTATTTCAATTCGTGGTGTACAGAGAATCCGGGCACGTTAAAGATCTGCGGAGCGTCCGATCCGAGCAACAATCCAACGCCTCCTTTCTGGCAAGCAAGAATGAGTTTGCGCCGAACCTTCGTTAACGCATCGGCTTTCTCCTTAGTGTAGTTCGCATTGCTCAGGTAACCATTTTTTGCATTCTCCCAGCCCTTGAGATCTTCTGGCTTCATGTATTTCATTTCGGGAGCGGAGAGATACACCGATGCAGGTTCAGAAGACTGCCATCTCTCGGCAAGAGCTTGCGTAGGAACAACCCAGATCTTTTTTTCGGCAAGCTTCGAAACCAGGTTAGGTATCTTCGACTCATCGGCACGATAGGCGATCCACGATCCGAATAAACCAGTCTGTTGCTCTGCCAACGTATCGATGCCGGGAGTTATAGCCTCGATAAAACCATCCATGTGATCGATCGACGAATAACCAGCATCGATAGCCATCCATACGCCGACATTATACGACACATGTCCAACGAACGGGATTCCAACTTCGTGAGCTGTCTTTGCGATAGCGGGGAATGTTTGCTTCGTGAGGCCCGGGTGAAGCTTCAGATAATCGTAGCCGGCTGCCTTCTGCTCACGAACCATCTCGGCGCCGTGTTCGGGTGTCTTAACACTTTGTCCATTAAACGAAGGACCAGTGGTATAAAAATGTGGGCCTACAACTTCACCTTTGTTGATCATTTCGCGAAGCTTGATGTGGTTCGGGTGACCAAGCATTCCGCGGATGGTCGTAACACCATTTGCCAGAAACAACGCGAGGACGTCTTTCGCCTGGTCGATATCTCCGTTCGGCGGAACGTGCGCGTGCATTTCTGCAAGGCCGGGGATTAAATACTTTCCTTTGCCATCGACCTTGATCGCATCTTTTGCCGGCTTTGCTTTTTTCGCATCACCAACATAAGTGATCAATCCATTCTTGATGATAACCGCCTGGTTGTCGAGAACCCGCTCGGTGTCCATTGGTATCACACTAACAGGGGTAATGATAATCTCGCGAGTTGAGTTGTCTTGTAGCTGAGCGACGCAAGTGATCGAAATAAACAGAAGCAGAATTGTAAATATTCTCATCATAAAAAGGTTTGTGCTAATTTAATCACCACACATACTCTTCCACACTGCTGGCGATACTTTCACTCCAAGTTTTTCGGCAGTGTGCATATCCCTGCAGGCAAGGTCGCCTTGCTTTAAGCGATTGAGCACCATGGCGCGATTAAAATAGGCGGAGCCATATTCGGGCGAATGAATTATCGCAACGGAATAATCTTCAATGGCTTCCTGAAGCTTTCCGAGCTTCGCAAGCAGATTACCACGATTGAGCCATGCCATGCCAAAGTTATTCTGTAAGCGGATTGCGGCAGTATAATCGCTGTAAGCTCCTTGCGTGTCCTTCAGCTTTTCTTTGACCAGTCCACGGTTAAGAAAATAGTCAGGCTCCGTTTTATCGAGGGCTATTGCCTGGTCGTAATCTTCAAGGGCTTTCTTATAATCTCCTCTCTTGTAATTGATGTATGCACGCTCTGCATAGGTGTACGGCAACTTTGGATTTTCTTCAATGGCTTCATCCAAAAGTTTAGAATCCATTTCCTGGAAGCTCTTCCCTTTGGTGATCGCGCCCAGGTTATGTTTGGCAACCGCATGTTGGGGATTGAAGATCAGCGCCGATTTGTAGTCGGCTATGGCGCCAAGCGTGTCGAGTTTTTTCTCCTTCGCAATGCCGCGGTTTACCAGCACATCCGGATCGCCTGGAGCAACAACCAGCGATGAATCAAAATAATGGATTGCCTCGTCGTAGCTTCTCAACTTAACATTAACCAGTCCGAGGGCATTAAGGATGTAGCCCTTGTCGGCTCCCTTTGCCGTGAACATCTGGTCTACGGCACCGGTGTGAACATCCTGGCGGTAGAAGATCGCCGTCGTAGCGCCAGGCGGGAGGGACAACAGCTTCAACAGGTCGGCTTTCGCCAGTTCATTCTGTTCGAGACGCATCCGCACCTGCGCACGACTGAACAGCGCCTCGTGGTGATCGGGCTGAAACTCCAGGTATATATTATAGTCGGTGAGGGCCTTGTTCAGGCTGTCGAAATGTTCGTGCACAATCGCCCTCGAATAGTATGCGTCTGTGAATTGAGGGTTCTGTCGAAGGCAGGCGTCGAACGACTCACGCGCTGCCAGCCAGTCATGCTTCTCCAGCTGAACCTCGCCGGTCCGAAAATAGAAGTCCGCCGAACGGTTTTTCTCCTGCTGTCCATAGCATTCAATGTCATGAAAAGCCAGAAAAAAGACCACCCACGATAAAATCCAGCGAAAACGAAACTTCGTCACAAGCTTTTTGTTAAAGTTACTATATGGAAACCACAAAAAAATCCCGAAACACACGTGGCGGCGCGTCTTCGGCTTCGCGCAGCACGGTTCGGCAGAGTGAGGCCGACAAGATCAGGGCGGCGTATGTCGATCACCTGCTTACACAGGGCAAACAACCGGCATCGGTATATAAGTTCTGTCTCGACCTTGGTATCAAAGAGGAAGCATTCTATTCCAGCTTTGGTTCGTTCGATGCAATCGAAAAAGACATCTGGACAGGTTTCATAACCAGGACGGTGAACAGGCTCCGGTCCGACAAGACTTTTTCTTCATTTACAAGCCGCGAGAAGATCCTCAGCTTCTATTATGCGTTGCTCGAAGAACTGAAGAACAACCGCAGCTTCGCGATCCAACAACTTTTCAGTTTCCGTAAACCCGAGCTCACCCCTTCATACCTCAAAGATTTCAAACGGGTATTTGAAGACTTTATTTCATCGGCACTCGGCGAGGGAAAAGCAAACGGTGAGGTTAGCACCCGGCCTTATCTCGATAAGCTCTATCCGCAACTTTTCTGGATGCATCTTGGTTTCATATTGTTGTTCTGGCGTGAGGATGATTCCGCAGGCTTCGAACAAACAGACGCCGCCGTGGAAAAATCGGTCAACCTGGCGTTCGACCTTATCGGCAAAGGAGCAATAGATACAGCATTTGATTTTGCAAAATTCCTATACCAAAGCAAGAAGTGAAGAAAGAGACAAAGGAGTTCGACAAGATACCAACCAGCAAGATCCAGAGAGCTTCGAAGTTCATCGCTACCGGCGCTAAGATCGGCACCAATTATCTCAAACATTACAGCAAGCGCCTCGTCAACTCGGAGACGTCGCGCGAAGAGTTACATAACGACAACGCACGTGATATCTATGCTTCACTCAGCGAGCTAAAGGGTAGCGCCCTTAAGGTTGCGCAAATGCTGAGCATGGATAAGAACCTGTTGCCGACAGCCTATCAGCAAAAGTTTGCGATGGCACAGTATAGTGCGCCACCGTTGTCGTACCCGTTGGTGGTAAAAACATTTCAAAAGTATTTCGGCAAGGCTCCATCTGAGATCTTCGACACGTTCACACATCAGGCGGTCAATGCGGCTTCCATGGGTCAAGTGCACCAGGCTACGCTCGGTTCTAAAAAACTCGCCGTCAAAATTCAATACCCCGGTGTTGCCGATAGCGTGAAGTCCGATCTGGCGATGGTGAAACCCATTGCTCTTACAATGTTCAATCTCAATCCTGCCGAATACGATGAGTTTATCGGCGAGGTAGAGCTTCGAATGACGGAGGAGACTGATTATAGACTGGAGTTAAAGCGTAGCAGGGAGCTTTCGGCGAAATGCAAGCATATACCCAACCTGGTATTCCCTGAATATTACCCGGAGTACTCGTCGGAGAAGATACTCACGATGGATTGGATCGATGGCAAACCATTGGGCGAATTTCTTAACGATGAGATCGTCACCTCGTCATCTCGTCACCCTGTAACCTCGTCCATAGGACAGGCGATGTGGGACTTTTATCACTACCAGATGCATAATCTTAAAGTGGTGCATGCCGATCCCCATCCGGGTAACTTCATCATTACACCAGACTACAAGCTGGGCATCATTGACTTTGGTTGTGTGAAAGTTATTCCCCCAAAGTTCCACACAACATACTTTCAACTGATGGACCCAGCGCTGCTGAAAGATGAGAAGAGAATGGAAAAAGTATTCTACGATCTTCATTTCATCTATCCGGACGATACGGCAAAAGACAAGAAGTTTTTTAAAGAGCTGTTCTATAAGCTTGTCGAGCTGTTGGCGCGTCCTTTCCAGGGAGACGAGTTTGATTTCTCGAAGAAAGAATACTTCGAAAAGCTATACAGCTTCGGCGAAGAGCTGACAAACATGAAAGAGCTTCGCCAGTCGAAGAGAGCACGCGGTGTACGCGATGCGATCTATTTGAACAGGACTTATTTCGGACTTTATAACATCTTACACGATCTGAAGGCAAAGATCAAAATATCAGAATGGGATCACTAACTCAAAAGACCGCTTTGATAACAGGCGGAACGAAAGGCATTGGTTACGGTATTGCAGAAGCATTGCTGAAAGAAGGTGTCAATGTTGCGATCACCGGTCGCGATGAAAAGACCGGTAAGTCAGCCGTCGCTACGCTACAAAAACTTGGCAAAGCCCTGTTCATCCAGTGCGATGTACGCGACCAGCAATCTCAACAAGATGCAGTTGATAAAGTAATGTCGCAGTGGGGCAGGCTCGATGTGTTAGTAGCAAACGCCGGTGTCGGCCACTTCGCGCCAATCGACGAGCTTACGGTGGAACAATGGAAGGAGACTATCGACATCAACCTCACGGGTGTATTCCTCAGTATCAAGACGTCGCTCGAGGCACTGAAGAAGTCGAAAGGATATATTATAACGATCTCCAGTTTGGCAGGCACGAACTTCTTCGCGGGAGCAAGTGCATACAATGCCAGTAAGTTCGGTCTCACCGGTTTCACGCAGGCGGCGATGCTCGACCTCAGGAAATATGGAATTAAGGTAACGACCATCATGCCGGGTTCCGTAGCCACCGAGTTCAACAATCACAACCCGGGCCCGGAGGATGCGTGGAAGATACAGATAGAAGACCTGGGACAAATGGTTGTGGATCTGTTGAGGATGCATCCGAGAACGCTTCCCAGTAAAATCGAAGTACGGCCAAGCCTTCCAAAGTAATGGTTTCGCAACGGATACGCGGAGGGAACGCAAAGGACACGCAAAGAGCCTTAGCGTATCCTTTGCTTCCTCGGCGTATCCATTGCGCCACCCTTGTTTCGTATTTGTCGAAATTCTAACTTTGAGGAATGGAAGACACCGAAGCAGAAGAAGGTAAGCTCAATCGCAACATCTTTACCGTAGCGCTAAAGTCTATTCGTTTTGCCTGGGAGACGAACAAGACCGTTTTTTCAACGCTTATTGTCCTCAACATCTTCCTAGGTGCCATAGTATACCTGCAGTTCACCAGCTTCTCTTCGATCGTGGACGAGATCATTTTGATCAAACAGGGAAAGAGCACATTCGCTAACCTGCTCCCTTATGCAGCTTCGCTAGGGTTTGCGTTCCTGATTCCCACTGTAGCGTCTAACATAGTTGGATATTATCGCGCCAAGTTCCGTCTCGACCTCGACCTGCGTTTGGATCTGTATAAGATCGACAAGCAAGGCGACCTCGACATTGGTACTATCGAAAGCAATTCTTATCAAACATTACTTCGCAGTGCGCAGGAGTGGGGTTCCGGAAGTATGCTAAGCCTGCAGGACTTCATACTCACATCGGCCAGCAGCTTTTCGGGCATCGTTACATCTATGATCATTCTTTGGTCGCTCAGTGGGTGGCTCGTATTGTTCGCAATACTGGCGGCTGCACCGGTGTATTTCTTTTATAAAAAATACAGCATGGAAGTGTATCGGATCCGGTATTTCTCGATCGACGATCATCGCATCATCAGCAACCGGATCTCGCACTTCGAGCAACTTCAAAAGGCCGTCGATGTTATTCTCCTCAAATTAAAAGGATGGCTCAAAGGACAGGTCGGCGAAAAGATGTCGGCATACAATAAACGGATAGCGGGAGCGGAGCGGCGCAAAGCGATCTCGTACAGCTTGCTTAGTCTTTGGTACCTGTTATTCCTCTTTTCAGCTATTGCTTTAATGACCTACTATGCTCTCGAAGGCGTGATGGCTGTCGGCGCATTGCTGTTGGCTTTCAACACATACACTCGTTTCTATCAAACAGTGAATGGCTACGTCGAATCGATCTCGTGGACGGAAGAAGCATCCCGTTATGCGGCTCGCTGGTTCGAATTGTTTGATGTAAGGCCGAAGATCGTTTCTCGCAAGAATGCTATACCGTTCGATTTCACAAAACCGCCGTTGGTCGAGTTCAAGAATGTTTCGTTCCGATACCCGAAAGAGGAAGCAGAGAATCCGTTCGTTCTCCAGGACCTGAGCTTTACTTTTAGTCCCGGCGAAAAGATAGCCATCGTGGGCGTGAATGGCGCTGGCAAAACAACGCTGATCAAATTGCTCTGTCGGGTATATGATCCTACCGAAGGACAGATCCTCGTTAACGGCATCGACCTCCGCGATCTGAAGCTCGACGACTGGCAGAGTGCTATCGGAATACTCTTCCAGGATTTCCCGATCTACAACCTAACGATACGCGAATCTATCGGTGTTGGAAGGATCTCGGAAACGCCAGAGAAAGAACAGCTCGAACGCGCGGCAAAATATTCGGGTGCCGATGAGTTTATCGCCGACAATTACGAACAGTTGATCTGGAAAGAGTTCAAGGATGGCATCGATCTATCGAAAGGTCAGCACCAGCGATTGGCTGTAGCCCGTATGTTCTATCGCAACGCAGCAATAACTATCCTCGACGAGCCAACCGCGTCCATTGATGCCGTTACGGAAGAGAAGATCTTTCGCTCCCTGGAAAAGCATATGGAAGGAAAATCTGTTATCCTTATCACACATCGTTTCAGCACGGTGAAGAATGCCGACAAGATACTGATGATGGAACACGGACGGATCATCGAGCAGGGGTCCCATAAAGATCTTATGGCTATCGATAAGAAATATGCAGAACTTTATAACATGCAGGCTAAGAGATATCTTGAGTCTGAAGTTTGAAATTTCTGGTCTGATTTCTAATTTCTAGTTTCTAGTCTCTAGTCTCTAGTTGGACCAAACTAGAAACTAGAAACTAGAAATTAGAAATCATCTCCTCCGATCCGCCCCCTGCCTTTCGATCATCCATTGAGGGTATTCCGGTTTCAACTTAGAGACTTCATCAATTTTTTTGAGTTCATCGAGGGTAAACTTTACATCGACAGCTTTAAGATTATCGGCGAGTTGTTCTGGTTTCTTAGCACCTATAATAACAGTGGTAACAACCGGCTGATGCAGCAACCACGCTAACGCCAACTGTGCGACAGTCGCATTCTTCGAAGGAGCCATCGCCGCCAGCACATCAATGATGTCGTAAGCTTTCTCTTTATCCACGGGAGGGAAGTCGAACGCGTCGCGGCGATTACCTTCCTTGCTCGCATTATCGCGCGTGTATTTGCCGCTCAGGAACCCACCAGCCAGCGGACTCCAGACCATCAAACCGACTTGCTGATCGAGCATCAATGGAACCAGCTCTCTTTCGAGATCGCGGCCAGCAACTGTATAATATGCCTGTAGCGAAACGAACTTCGCAATACGATTGTGCTTCGAGTAATCGAGAGCTTTCATAAGATGCCACGCTGCGAGATTGCTTGCTCCGATATAACGGACCTTTCCACTCTTTACTAATATATCCAAGGTCTCGAGTGTGTCTTCGAGAGGAGTGAGCTCGTCGAAGCCGTGGATCTGGTATAGGTCGATGTAATCTGTGTTAAGTCGCCTCAAGCTTTGTTCTACTTCATATAGGATGTGCTTGCGGGTTAGCCCGATGCCATTCGGTCCAGGATCCATGCGTCCTCTCACTTTGGTAGCCAGAACAATGTCATGTCTTTTCGCGCCAATGTTGCGAATGGCTTGACCGGTAAGTTGTTCGGACAGTCCTTCTGAGTATACGTTGGCTGTATCGATGAAATTGATACCCGCGTTGAGTGCCGTTTTGAGTTGATCGTCGACCGATTGCTGGTCAAGCTTACCGATGTTGGTCCAGATACTGCCTTGTCCACCGAAAGTCATGGTGCCCAGGCATAGTTCCGACACTTTCAGGCCGGTGTTGCCGAGTAGATTGTATTTCATTTAGGGTTAGTTTGAACTATTTAGACTCAACCTCGATGGGGGATGTTTGGTGCCCCAAACCGGGTTAATTCGGGATAAAATTTACCGGGAGAAGGGTCGAAATCCGGCCTCCGCAATCGATTTCTCTATAAAAACACTAGGGTAGTTATTTCACCCATTAGTTTCCACAAACGCAGTTTTTTTAGGATGGTGGGTCAAAAAATACCGTTTGCAATAACGTTTGCGGAAATTTTTCTCGGATAAAAGTTTCGTAGTACCCCATACTGGAGTACATTGAACACAACCTAACCTTAAATCACTCCTATGAAAAGAAGACTACTCTTGTGCTTCGCATTGCTTTTTGCATTCGGAGCTTTCGCACAGGAAAGGACCATCACCGGCAAAGTAACAGCCGAGGAAGACGGTTCTCCAGTCCCAGGGGCAAACGTGGTCGTAAAGGGAACGACTAACGGAACTGTAACAGATGCCAATGGGGTCTACAAACTCTCCCTGCCGGCCGGCCCGGCAATTCTCGTCGCTTCATTTATTGGTATGCAGACCATGGAGGTCGAAGTCGGTGACAGAACGACTGTCGATTTCGCCATGCCTAGCGACGTAAAACAGCTTACCGAAGTTGTCGTAACGGCCATGAACGTCAAGGTCGATAAGGACAAGTTCGGGTCCGCTGTGTCTACCGTCGGAGGGCAGGCTTTGACACGCTCTGGTGAAACTAGCGTGTTGACAGGTCTGACCGGTAAAGCTGCAGGTGTATTGATCACTCGTTCCGGTGGTGACCCCGGTGCTGGTGCATACATCCAGATCCGTGGACAGAACACGATCAACGGTAACTCACAGCCACTGATCGTTATCGACGGTGTACCGATGAGTAACACCAGCGAGGGTACAGCAACAGTTATGCAACAGTCGCGTCTTAATGACCTTAACCCGGAAGACATCGAATCGATGGAAGTTCTGAAAGGTGCATCGGCAGGCGCATTGTGGGGAACCCGCGCAGCGAACGGTGTGATCATGATCACAACTAAAAAAGGTAAAGATACCGGTGGCAAGCTGAACATAGAATTCAAATCAACATACTCTGTTGATAAAGTCAACAAATTGCACCCACTCCAGACTTCTTACGGCCAGGGCCAGAATGGTTTTTACGACGCTTCTAAGACCCGCAGCTGGGGCGACAAGATCGCTGACAGAACTGGTGGTGCAGATGAATTCCTTACCGATGGCGCTTATGTAACATTCCCTGATGGAACAAAACGTTATTCAATTGCTCCGGGTAATTCAACGAATCCGCATGGAGGAAAGAATTCCCGTGAAACATGGGATCACTTCAAAGATGTATTCCAGACCGGTCATTATACGGATAACAGCCTTTCGATGACTGGCGGTAATGCAAAATCGAACTTCTATCTCGGTCTTGCTAATCTTACTCAGGAAGGTATCATCAAGAAGAATAGCGATTACAAACGAAACAGCATTCGCTTCAATGCAAGCAGCGCTCTTACCGACTGGATGCGTATCAGTGTGAACACGAATTACATCAGCATGAATTCGAACCGTATTCAGCAGGGCGATAACGTTGACGGTTTGTTGCTGGGTTTGATGCGTACACCGCCGGATTTTAATAACAATTACTACACAGGTGATTATACAGATGCGAGTGGAAGTACATTAACCAATCGTCACGTTTCATACCGGAACCCGCTTGGAGCGAAGGTCGGTCCGGGATATTCGAACCCGATCTGGAACATCAGCAATATCAAGAATACGACCAACGTAGACCGTATTGTTGGAAACCTGGAATTGTCGATCGATCCTACCTCATGGTTGAACATCACAGGAAGGTCTGGTATCGATAACTTCCTCGACAAGCGTTTGTACAATTACCCGATCTACTCGGCAACGTATAACGACGGTCACCTTGACAAACAATACTTTACCGAACGCCAGTTTAACAACGACCTTTTTGTTAAGGCCAATAAGCAGTTTGGCGATAAGTTCTCATTCACTGCAATTGCCGGTGTAAACTATAACAGTCGCTTCAAGGAGATCATTTACACTTCGATCAATAAATTCCTTGTTTCCGATTCACCACCTTTGTTGAACAACGCACTGAACAGTAACCTCTCGGCCACCAACGAAACCTATCTCCAAAGAACGTATGCCTATTACGCATCGTTGACCTTTGAGGCGTTTGATATGTTCTTCCTGGAATTGAACGGTCGTAATGAAGCCGCATCGACATTTGGAGCGCAGACAAAAAACAGTTTCTTCTTTCCGTCGGCCTCACTCGCATGGCAGTTCACCAAGCTGGAGCCTTTGAAAGACAATCCAATTCTTAGCTTTGGTAAACTTCGCCTCGCATATGGCCAGGTGGGTATTCAGCCCACTCCCTATCGTGACAAAACAACATTCGGCGGTGCAGCTTATTATGATGCCTACGCTTCTTCACTCATAGGTACCAGCGACCAGTACCAGGGTGGATATGTTCGTTCGTACACATACGGAAACCCTGGACTTAAGCCGGAGATAAAATCAGAAACTGAACTTGGTGTAGATCTTCGTTTCCTGAACGACAGGCTCAGCTTCAGCTTTACTGCTTATAAGACTGAAACGAAAGACCTCATCTTACAACTGCAGACTGCACCTTCAACAGGTTATACCAGCCAGTGGAAGAATGCCGGGTCATTGACTAACAAAGGACTTGAAGCTGAAATGACCTACACTGTTCTGCAAACCGGTGATTTCACATGGAAGTTGAACGCAAACTGGTCGGCCAACAGGAACAAAGTTGTTTCATTGGCCGGTTCCGATGCGCAATGGATCGGTTATGAAGCGGCGATCGTTGAAGGTCAACCCTTCGGTGTGTTCTATGATGTGGACTTCCAAAAGGATGAAAGTGGTAAGTATATACTTGACGCCAATGGATTCCCTCAAGGTGGAACGACTCCTGAGGTAATCGGTAACCCCAACCCGAAATGGAGAGCTGGCATCGGTTCGAGCTTTACCTACAAAAATTTCGGCCTGAACTTTTTGTTTGATGCTGTATACGGCAACGATATATGGTCTGGAGCGCACGGAGCATTGTATAACTTTGGAACACACGCCGACGTTGGACATGAGAGTGTGTCAAACGTTGATTTGAAAACAAACCAGGGAGTTGTTATTCCTGCTGGGACGCCGTTCCGCGGAAATATTCATGACTTCGGCGGCGGGCCTGTTGCGTTGACGCAAACATGGTACGATGGCGGCGGTGGTGGTGGATTCGACGGTGCTTCTCAGAAGCAATTTGTATACGACGGATCCCTGGTTCGCCTTCGTGAGATCGGCCTCACTTATTCGTTGCGTTCCGCTGGGTTCAGGCGTGCGACCAAGCTCAACTCCGTTGACTTCAGTATCACCGGAAGGAACTTAGCGCTTTGGACTGATTATGTGGGTGTTGATCCGGAATCGAATCAAACACAAGCTGGATCTCAGGCACGTGGTGAGGACTGGTTCACAAACCCAAGTACCAAGTCGTATGTGTTCTCTATCCGCATTTCATACTAATACATTTTAATTGAAATGATCATGAAAAGAATATTTATAGTACAATTGGCACTTGCTGTTTTGGTTACACTAAACTCATGCAGTGACCTATTTGATAACGACCTCATAAAAACCAATCCGAACGCGGTAACAGAGGAATCCTTAAACGCAGAAACGGTATTGGCGGGAGCGCTGGTTGGTCTTGCCCAATTGCATGAAGATACTGACACAAGGATTGCTTATATGTGGTCAGGTCAATTGACCGGAGCAACACGTCAGCACCTTGCCCTTTCACAGTACATAGTTTCGTCTGCAACTTTTTCGTGGGATGACTACTATGGCACGTTGGCGGACTTTCGTATCGTGCAATCCAAATCAGATGAGGTTGGTGATACCTGGTTGAAGGGTATTGCCCAGGTGGGAGAAGCGCTGATCATGACTAAGATTGCGTCACTCTGGGGCGACGCGCCGTACTCGGAGGCGTTGAATATTGCGGAGTTTCCCCAACCGAAATATGATACTCAGCTGGAGTTGTACAATGAGATATTAGCAACTCTCGATGCAGCAATTGCAAACTTGTCAGTAGCGTCCGGAGCGGCAGCTGGCGGCAAGGATTTTATATTTGGAGGTGACGTAGCCAAATGGAAAATGGCCGCGAATACTTTAAAGGCCAGGCTGTATTTGCACCTTGCTGATTACCCAAATGCTATTACAAGCGCGCTTGCAGGTATCGATACAGTAACCAATGATGCGCTTGCGCCTCACGGAAAGGCCCAGGATCTCGACCAGAACCTGAACTATAGCTTTTTTGTGAACACACGATCTGGTGACACTAACTTTAGCGATCCTGCTGTGTTGCCCGGACTTATGTCGGCCAGTGATTTCAAACGCGATGCCTTTACTAATGAGGAAGCTCTGTATAATCATTTTTTCCAATTCGGTTTGATTAATACAGGTGCATTGGATCCCAACACAACCGATGAGGGTTTCTTTGCGCAGAATGCTTATCAGCCTTTGTTGACGTTCTATGAGAACCAGCTCATTCTTGCAGAGTCTTATGCACGTACCGGTAATTCACCTGAAGCCCTTGCTGCTCTTAATTCTGTAAGGCAAGTCCTGGCAAAAGGCTACATAAACGGAAAAGAGATCCAAAAAACCTATAAGGTTGAAGATGCGGAACTGGAATACGGTTTCCAGTACGATGACTATCCGGACGACACCTTTGCGACAACTGAAGATCTTATTTATGCGATTGTGCTCCAGAAGTATATTGTGACTCTTTCCCAGTATGAGTCTTTCAATGATGTTAGACGATTGAAGAAGGCAGTTCCAATAGTCACACTTCCCGTTGCCCCGATTGTAGCTACACGCACGGGCGATCTGCCGGGAAGATATGTATATCCTACCGCGGAAGTGGTAGCGAATTCGAACATCGCCACGATAACCGATCAATTCGAAAAACTGCCAATTTTTAAATAGCACTTAAAACAAGCTTTCTGCCCAGGAGGGGTGGAAGCGGTTTAGTTTTCTAATTAGGACGGGGCAGGAGAGATCCTGCCCCAAACTTTTATATAGATCCACTGCAACCTTCGACGCAAACGGCGGTAACTACAAAAATATCCGCCTATGCTGTCGAACTATCTACGCATTGCCTTCCGAACCCTCGGCAAGAACAAGACTTACTCATTCATCAATATTTCAGGTTTCGCTATCGGCATTACCTGCACGCTGCTGATCCTGCTTTGGGTGCACGACGAGCTCACGTTCGATGCCTGGATGCCCAAGTACGATCGCGTGTACCGTATGTTGACCCGCGCCGAGTACGATGGCAAGACCAACGTTTGGAATGCAATTTCAATTCCGTCTGCCGAAGCCGTCAAAGATGCTAGCGCGTCGGTCGTTAACACAGCCATTACCGATTGGGGTGGCGAACACTTGCTCGCAATAGGTGGCCGTGCAGACCGCACCGGTATAAAGAAAAAGGGGCTCTACGCCAGCGAAGCATTCCTCAGCATTTTCGGTCACACCATGATCCATGGCAGCGCCGAAACAGCCCTCGTCGATATGAAGTCTATCGTCCTCACGAAGTCGACCGCCAGGGCATTGTTCGGCGACGAGAACCCAATGGACAAAGTCTTGAGGCTGGACGACAACGAGGAACTGAAAGTAACGGCCGTCGTCGAAGATGTCCCGGACAACAGCAGCATCAAATTCGACTTCCTTACGACATTCAAGTTATTCGAGACCACGCCGTGGGTGAAGAGCGCGAAAGACCGATGGGACTTTTACTCGTTCCCGCTCTACGTTGAGCTCACCGATCCTTCACAAATGAAGTCGGTTGAAGAGAAGATCTTCGATCTGCCGGCCAAACATGGCGAGACCGACATCAAAAAAGAATTCATGCTCCATCCGATAGCTCGTTGGCACTTGCACTCAAATTTTGAGAACGGCCTGGAGGCTGGAGGAATGATAACCTACGTGAGAACGTTCGCCATCATTGCATGTCTCGTACTGTTTATTGCGTGCGTGAATTTCATGAACCTTGCCACTGCGAGGGCGGAGAAGAGAGCAGTGGAAGTAGGTGTTCGAAAGAGCGTCGGTTCGAGAAGGTTCGACCTTATCTCGCAATTCATTTGGGAATCGGTTGTGACGACAGCCATAGCATTTGTGCTCGGACTGGTCATTGCGCAGTTGCTATTGCCTTTCTACAATCAACTTGTTACGAAGCACCTCACGATACCTTACACATCGCCTGTCTTCATTACCGGTTGTATTGTCATGATCTTGTTCGTTGGAGTTCTAGCCGGCAGCTACCCCGCATTCTACCTCTCGGCTTTTAAGCCAGTGTCGGTTTTAAAAGGAGGGAAGGGAACAACAAGAGGCGGCGGGCTTCCAAGGAAGATCCTCGTTACGATCCAATTTGGTTTTTCAATGATATTGATACTGGCGACTATCGTCGTACACCAGCAAATTCAGCATACAAGCGAGCGCGATCTTGGCTATGATACCGACAATATGCTGATCGTGAATATGAGCAACGACATTCAAAAGAACTATCAGTCGATCAAAGACGGGTTATTGGAGACCGGTATCGTTGAAGCCGTAACAAAATCGAACTCCCCGATAACCAATATGGATTCATGGAGTCCTGTAGATTGGCCAGGCAAGCCCGCGGAACAAAAGTACTTCTTCGGGATACTTGCTACGGAGTACGATTACGTGAAGACCATGGGCTTGACGCTTATCGAGGGTCGGGATTTTTCGAGAGAGTTTAGGAGTGACTCCACCGCTGCGATCGTTAACCGCGCCGCTGTTGAACTCATGGGTTTAAAAGATCCGATCGGTACAAAGATCAACACCGGTCCTGCGGAAGCGCACGAGATCATTGGAGTTGTGGATAATGCTGTTAGCGGTGATCCGACCACCAACCCTGGCCCAATCATCCTGGTATTTGCACCCGAGTGGGCCGGAGCAGTGACCATCAGAATGACGCCCGGTAATTCTACACCTGAAGGTTTGAAGAAAATAGAGGCGGTGTTCAGGACCTACAGCCCCGCGTATCCATTCGAGTTCAAGTTCGCCGACGATGAATACCAGCGCAAGTTCACAACCATTACTCTCACAGGCAGACTCGCATCGATCTTCGCGACACTTACAATGATCATCACAGGCCTTGGTCTATTTGGGCTCGCTGCGTTCATGGCAGCACAGAGAACGAAAGAGATGGGCATTCGGAAAGTAATGGGAGCAAGCGTGCAGCAATTAGTTCAACTCGTGACCAAAGATTTCTCGTGGCTGGTTGTGATCGCATTCGTGGCTTCGGCGCCGCTGGCGTGGTGGATGATCGATCAATATTTACAACAGTATGTTTATCATGTTGATCTCAACTGGTGGATATTCCCGCTTACGGGCTTGATCGCATTGCTGTTCGCGATAGTTATCACGAGCACGCAGGCCCTTCGCGCAGCGAGAAGCAATCCGGCGCAGTCACTACGAAACGAGTGACAATTGGACATGTCATCGCGGCCATGGCAGTAAAAAGCCAGCTATCATATGGTGCGACGCGATCTGATATCGCGAAGATGGGATCCCGCTGCGCAACTTGTAGGCGTGAACTTGGTAGTCAGGAGCGGGATAACATGGTCCGAGGCTTTCTCTTCTTTCTTAAATGATATGTCAACGCCAGCCAGATAAAATGCCTTACCGCTTCTTCAGGCATTTCGTTTTTTGAGTCGAGCACGATACCGCGGTTGCCATCGTAATCGAACTCATTCCCGAACGCGGCGCGAAACTGATCGAGCACACCGCTCTGACAATGCACGAAAATGCCGTATTTTTCTTTTCGCCACCCGACGCGATCGATGCGCACCGTTGTACCGCTATTTGTTTCGCACGTCAGGTAACTGGGTGATCCCCACTTCAATGTCTCTTCGAGCGGACCGACGCCTTCGGTCTCGACTGCTACTTCAAAAATCAGGTCTCTTATGCGGTCGAGTTTTTTTCGGAGGTGTCGTGGATATGCCTCGAAAACTGACTCTACTTTTTTAGTGGCAAAGGGCTTCCGTTTCATACGTGCAAGGTAGGAGATGCCTCCTGACAAAAGTATGTCAGCAGCAGTTGCGGTTCATCCTTTTTTTGACTCTTTGGTTTCCCGAGGATGTCGATCATTACCCTGCTCGGAAAAATGCTAGTCCTCTTTCAAGGCATCAACCGGGTTGGCCGTAGCTGCTTTTATTGTTTGAAAACTTATCGTAACGATCGCCACCAGGATGGCTGAGGCACCGGCTATAACGAAGATCCACGCATCGATCGTCACACGAGTTTCGAAGCTCTGCAGCCATTGGTCCATAATATATGTCGTGAACGGGATACTGATCGCAAACCCTGCGATGATCAACCGAAAGAAACCACCCGAAAGGTGTGCAACAACGTTGGCCACCGAAGCACCGACAACTTTTCGTATGCCGATCTCTTTTGTTCGCTGAATGATGATGAACGATGACATCCCAAGCAACCCGAGGCACGCAAGGAGGATCGCAAGGACAGAGAACCATTGCGCGATGGAGGCTACCTGTTGTTCCTGTCTGTATAATGAGTCAAAGTATTGATCCTGGAATGTTCCCTCCATCGGATATTCCGGGAACACCTTTGCATACTCTTCACCGATCGCATCGAGTGTTGTATTGAGATCTCCCTCGATCTTGATGTACATGTGCTCGAACACGAGCGTGCTATCGATGAAGAACACCATCGGGTTGATACGTTCATTGAGGCGAGCGAAGTGGAAGTCTTTCATGACGCCGATCACTCGTCCCTGTGCGCGTCCGCTGCGACGGAAGTTGGCGCCCACGGGATCGTGCAATTGAAATTGTTTCACTGCCGTTTCGTTCACGATAAAGGCATCGTTGTAGTCGGCGGGGTTCTCAGCATCGAAATTTCTTCCGGCAACCAGGTCCACTCCGGCGAGAGACAGGAAGTTTTCGTCGACCGCGATATTCTTGGCGAACGTTTCCGGTGTTTGTTGTGGCATGTGATCCGGATGGAATGTGTCGCTGCCAGGCTCGCCGCCGATCATTGCGGAGGCGCCGGCAACATTCGAGATGTTACTGTTGGTGAGCAGCGACGTCTTCAGCTGGTTGAATCTGAGCCGATCGGCATCGCGCAATGTCAATACATAGATTTGATCCTTGTCGAAACCGAGATCGGCATTCTGCATGAAGTCAACTTGCCTGTGAATGATCATGGTTCCGCTAATGAGTCCAATCGAGATCACAAACTGGAATATCACCAGTGTTTCACGAAGCCTTCTCCCTTCGTAGCTCGCTGTATTTCGTTTGATCACTTGCGTAGGGCGGAAGGTTGAGAGTTTCCACGCCGGGTATAATCCTGAAAGCAAAGCCGTTAGCGAGAGCAGTCCCGCCAGGATCATCATCGTGTTCATCGATGTCAAAGAGCTGATAGATATCGACGTGTTCATGACTGCATTAAACGCGCCGATAGACATTCCCGCGAGGGCAAGGGCAACAACACCCGAGAAGATCGTGATCACCACAAACTCCGTAAAGAACTGGATGATCAACCTGGTCTGAGATGCTCCGAGTATCTTGCTGATCCCGGTTTCCTTGATCCGCTCCGAGGCCCTTGCTGTGGCGAGATTGATGAAGTTGATGATTGCAAGCAGAAGTATGAATACCGCAATACCCATGATCGCATAAAGCTGGCCTGATGGAACTGCCTGATGGATGTCCCAGTTCAGTACTGTGTTGTGCACGTCGGCGAGCGGCTGAAGTACCGGGTGATAATTTCTTAAGTATTCTGCGTCGCGGGATGTCGCATACTTAAGGATAATATCATAAAGCTGTTGCTCAACATCATGTATATCAGATCGCTGTGGGACCTTCACATAGGTGAATGCTAATGTATGTTCCCATTGATAGAGCTGTTCCGGGTCGCGATGCGCAGGCCTCATGAAATCAAAATCGAGATGAACATTCTCAGGAACATCGACAACACCTGTGACGACCAAAGCGCGGTCCTCGTCGATGCTCATAAGTTTACCGAGGGCGGGCTCATCGCCAAAATATTTAATCGCAGCCCGTTTGCTGATAACGATCGAGGATGGATCTTTCAATGCCGTGTTCACGTCGCCCTCCATGAAGCGGAAATCGAACATCTCGAAGAAGTTCGAGTCGGCATCGAGAATATTGTCTTCGTAGAACCGCACGTCGTTGTGGCTCACGAGCGCCGATGTAGAGAAATTGCGATATGGATAGAACACACGAGTTACACTTTCCACTTGCCGAACTTCGGCGTCGCAATGATGACCGATAGCGGATGCCCCACCTGAATACCGATTGCCTGAGTTGTCTTCAAGGTTTAAGACGCGGTAGATCTCATCGTAGTTGGTGAATACCTTGTCGAAACTGAATTCTTTACGTACGTGCACTAATATTATCAAAAAGCACGCAATGCCTACCGAAAGGCCAATGACTTCGATAGAAGAGTAAAACTTTCTCTTGATGATATTACGCCATGCGAGAAGCACCTGGAGCTTGAACATACATTGGGGATTTTTCCAAAGTTGACAATAATGACGGTTGCCTCGTGTTATGTATTTGTTAAGGGGTAATTTTTGTTTACCTTAAAAAGTCATTTGGTTTTATTCTCGTTCTATGCCTGGTTCTCACAATCTATCGACTGATCGGGATTTCTTCCAGTCTGCTATCGATAGTCAAAAGGATGTATTGATCTTCTCTATTGATCGCGAGTACGTGTATCGCGCTTTCAACTCTGCATTTCGATCGGCAACTTCTTATGCTTACGGTACTGAGGTAAAGGTGGGGATGAATTTGTTCGACAGCATCACCAAAGATTCAGACAGGCATAAAGCCAGGGCAAACTGCGATCGCGCCCTGGCGGGTGAAACGCATCACACCGTTGAGGAATACGGGACGGTTCATCCTGCCGTTTACGAGACTTACTATAATCCCATACGTAATTCGGAGGGAAAAGTGATCGGCGTAACTGTATTGTCTTCGAACATTACAGCTAAGGTACTTGCCGAGCAGCAGGTCAAGACACTTCATAAGGAGTTGGAGTCTTTCACATATTCTGCCGCGCACGACCTCCGTGTTCCATTGCGCATCATCAACGGTTATTCAAAGATCCTCTCGGAAGATTACAAAGGATCACTCGACGAGGAAGGTCAAAAACTTGTAAATATCATAGTCACCCAGTCCACACATATGGGACGTTTGATAGACGACCTGCTCACGTTTGCGCAGCTGGGAAGGACATCGGTCAACCTTCGAACAACACAAATGCGCGACATCGCTCAACAGGCCATCGACGAGCAGGTGTTGCTCTATCCAGACGTTCATGCAAAGTTCACCATAGCCGATCTGCCTCCGTGTAACTGCGATCCGTCGCTGATTCGCATTGTGTTCTCGAACCTGATTTCGAATGCAGTGAAGTTCTCATCGAAGAACCAGGTTCCCCTTATCGACATTGGATCGACACAAGACGGTTCACATACCGTTTACTTTGTTCGCGACAACGGGATCGGTTTCAATATGGAGTACTCCGCAAAGTTGTTTGGATTATTCCAGCGACTCCATAAACAGGCCGAATATGAAGGCACGGGTGTTGGGCTTGCAATAGTGCAGCGAATCATCGGCAAACACGGAGGAAAGGTGTGGTTTGAATCGGAACCGGGCAAAGGCACGACTTTCTTCTTCGCTCTATAAACAAAAAAATCGCCGTAGCGATTGATTTTTTTGACGTTCCCCGATGGGGCTGTTTCCGATATGTGGTTACAAGAAAGGAAAAATTGACAACCGATCTAACGAATCGGTGAAATAATTTTTTTGAAGCACTAGGTCGCTACAAGTCGCCGTATATTGCACGCTTTCAGATGATTACAACTGTAGTTACGACCCGTTATGTGATGCCTCTCCGCGAAGGAGGTTCGTTGCCAGCTATAGTCGAAGCCGACGACAAACGCCTGTATGTGATGAAGTTCCGCGGAGCCGGCCAGGGCGTAAAGTCCCTGATCGCCGAATTGATCGGTGGCGAGATCGCACGACATCTCGGATTCAACGTTCCAAAAATCGTTTTCGCCGAGCTCGATGAATCGTTCGGTCGCATCGAAGGCGACGAGGAGATCCAGGACCTTCTCAAAGCCAGCACCGGCTTGAATCTCGCCGTAACTTATTTGCAGGAGGCCATCACATTCGATCCGATCATCAACAAGATCGATCCATTATTGGCATCGAAGATCGTTTGGCTCGATAGTTTTTTGTTGAATGTCGACCGCACTTCGCGCAATACCAATATGTTGATGTGGAAGGGCGACCTGTGGTTGATCGACCACGGTGCATCTTTGATCTTTCATCATAACTGGGAGAATGGGGCAGATGGCGACAGGGCATTCGCTTTGATAAAACGACACGTGCTGATAGCGCAGGCAACGAAGCTGAATGAGGCGAACGATCTTTTTAAACCAATGCTCTCGAAGAAATTCTTTGAGTCCGTTGTTTCATTCATTCCCGATCAATGGTTGAATCTCGATAAAGCATTTCCGTCGGTCAATGACAACCGCAAAGCGTACGTTGATTTTCTCGTGTCGCGACTGGATTATTCAAATGAGTTCGTAAAAGAGGCATTGTCATGAAAAAAGATCTGTTCGAATATGCGATCGTTCGTATAGTGCCGCTGGTGGAACGCGAGGAGTTTATCAATGTGGGTGTGATCCTGTTTTGCAAGCCACAGCGATTTTTGAAGATGAAGTTTGAGATCAATCAGCAACGACTGGATTCATTTGGTGTAAGACCAGACATCAACGAAGTAAAAGAACACCTCGATGCATTTTGTAAGGTATGTGCCGGAACTGCGGACAGTGGCGAGATCGGCCAGCTTCCGATAGCGGAGAGATTCAGATGGCTCACAGCCTCGAGGAGCACGATCATACAGACTTCGAAAGTGCATCCCGGATTGTGCGAGAACGCAGACGCGACGCTCGAGGAATTATTTAACACGATGGTTCGATAAGATGATCAACGAAACGGAAGAACAAGAGAGGGAATACCTGGAAGAGATCAAGGAGAAACTGACCTTGAATCTCAAAAGGGTAGACGAACGCGTTCAGCAGGTTTCGAATGAACTGAAGGCGAACAAAGAATATATCTACGAATACCAGTCCGGTATGGATGAAGCCGATTGGGTTGCCGCCGACCAGTCGCTTAACCGCATTGCTTCGACAGGAGAGAACGCTGTGTTCCTGAGAAGAAAGATCTACAAGTTGCTGGCATCACCTTATTTCGGACGAATAGATTTCACGATCAAGGGACGAACGACAAGCAACGAAAAACCAACGACGATTTATATTGGTATCGCCTCGTTTGCCGATGAGACAACGCGAAAAGGTCTGATCTTCGACTGGCGCGCACCGGTGTCGTCGATGTTCTACGACTACGAACTGGGTGACGCGGAATACAAGACACCCTCGGGGATCGTGAAGGGATCGATCAGTCTCAAGCGTCAGTATCGGATCCGTGATGGGAGGATGGAGTTCATGATCGAGAACTCCTTGAATATTCATGACGAGGTCCTTCAAAAGGAGCTGAGCAAGTCGTCGGACGACCGCATGAAGAACATCGTTGCGACGATCCAGCGTGATCAGAATGCCGTGATCCGTAACGAGAGCGCGTCGGTGATGATCATCCAGGGCGTTGCTGGATCGGGTAAGACCTCGATAGCACTGCACCGGGTTGCATTCTTGCTGTATAGATATCGCGACACGATCCGTTCGAAAGACATTCTTATTATTTCGCCGAACAAGGTGTTTGCGGATTATATATCGAGTGTATTGCCGGAGTTGGGCGAGGAGCATATCCCGGAAACGGGAATGGATGAACTGGCGCAGGACCTGTTGGGGCCTAATGTCAGGTTCCAGACTTTCTTTCAACAGGTGTATACTTTGCTGGACCGGAAGGATGAGAAGTATGTTGAACGCATTCGATTCAAGTCGTCGTTCGAATTTCTCGCAAAGCTTAACCAGTACCTTATCCATGTGGAGAATAATTACTTCGAACCTCATGAATTGAGAGTGGCTGGTACGGTGATACCGTTCCCATTTATTATGGAACGCTTTAAGGCATATCACCGGATGCCAATGATGAAGCGCTTCCCGGAAATGGTGAAGGATATCTTACAGCATTTGCGTGGACAAGTGAACCGGAAGCTTTCGAATCGGGAGAAGGAGAGGGTCTGGGAGGCGATACCGAAGATGTTTCGCGTAAGTAATGTGATCGATCTGTATAAAGATTTCTATTCGTGGCTTGGACGCAAGGATATGCTGGTGACTTATGGCGGCGATGGATACGAATACGCCGATGTGTTCCCGTTGATCTATTGCAAGATCCGCGTCGAAGGGACCGGTAGTTACGATCATGTGAAGCATTTGTTGGTTGATGAGATGCAGGACTACACGCCGATCCATTACGCGGTATTGTCGCGGGTGTTCTTGTGCAAGAAGACGATAC
Source organism: uncultured Ohtaekwangia sp. (assembly GCA_964490505.1). Lineage (GTDB taxonomy): Bacteria > Bacteroidota > Bacteroidia > Cytophagales > Cyclobacteriaceae > ELB16-189. The sequence continues at coordinate 60,377 of CAZBCP010000017.1, forward strand.
TGGGGGATATTAACCAGACTGTAAACCCATACAGCGCTTCGTCGGCCGATACGATTGAAGAGGTCTTTCCGCAGGGTGAGATCGTGAAGCTTCGAAGGAGCTATCGATCAACCTATGAAATTGCCAACTTCGCTTTGAGTATAAAGCCCAATCCTGATATGATCCCGATGGAGCGTCATGGAGAGCCGCCGGCGGTTTTAGGCTTCGCGACGGCGGGGGAGGAGATCGAAGGACTTCGCAAGGTCATTTCCGATTTCAGGATCTCTGGGAATCAATCCCTGGGTATTATTTGTAAGACGCACCAGCAGGCTTCGTGGATACATAGTCAGTTGGCGATCTCGGATGTTCATTTACTTACTGCCGAGAGCACTGCGTTTGTGAATGGCATTGCGATAACGACGGTTCATATGGCTAAGGGGCTGGAGTTCGATGAGGTGGTGATGCCGGGTGTGTCGGCGAAGAACTACAACACGGAGGTCGACAGGAGCCTATTATATATAGGGTGTACGAGGGCGATGCACACGCTGATATTGACCTATAGCGCCGAACAATCGACATTCATTGTACGGAATTCCTGACAATCCAGTCAGTCTCCACTTTACAAGCAAACACTTATTTATTCTCTTGCCACTGTCTTCAGGTGTCATATACCTGGCAGAGAGTGGGTGCAAGTCCCATGCGTTTGAGCCCTTGACGCCAGAACCACTGCCAGGTTCTTTCGATCACCATTCATCATTCTGAACTCCTCCGTTCTGCATTTTTTGTTACCCGCCTGTTAATCTCCCAACCCAATCAATTTCACATCGTAAGTGTTCTTCATGAAAAGAATACTCACCACCACACTATTTCTTGTTGCAGCAACAGTACTAGCTCAACAGAAAAGAATTCTCATCGTCTCCACCAACATCGACTCAGTCGGAAACAACAAAAGCGGTACTTATCTGCCCGAGATCGCATTCCCGTTCAAAAATTTTACCGACAGGGGATACATCGTCGACATCGTTACACCACTCGGTGGAACTGCTGCGATCTACGAGGCGAAAGTCAATGCAGATCTTGCAGCAATTCGGGACTCAAAGTCGTTCATCGACAAAACACAGAACACTCTTTCGCCAACCCAGGTCGACCCAACGAAATACAACGCGATATATGTTCCCGGCGGTCACGGGCAATTCTTTGACGTTGCAACCGACGAGCGCATCGCGAATATTGTGGCGCGGATCTATGAGGCCGGCGGTGTTATCGGCATTGCAGGGCATGGGACGGCGTCGGTCGTGAACGTGAAACTAAGTGATTGTACGTTTCTTGTTGAGCGTAAGCGCATGACCACTTTTCCCGCGTGGGCCGAGAAGAAGTGGATGAACATCTCCGACTATGGCAAGCTCCTTCCTTTCTGCATGGCGGATGTGTTGAACAGGAGAGGGGCATATCTTGTTATGGCAGAGCCTCAAACGAACGACAACCCCGAGCTCACAAAGGTGATAGACAAAGACAATCGTATCATTACTGGTTCTTATGCGAGCTCGGCGGGGTGGGTATCGGAAGAGATGATGAAGATGTTATGAGTCAAATTTATTTTTCAAAATTGTCAGGTTTACTTTTTTAAAAAAATTAGCATCATGTAATTGCTGCCATTACCTTCATATCATGATCAAGGCGCTCACCAGGGTTGGAAGAAGTAAAGCACTTATCCTTCCTGCAAGAATGATTATCAAATACAAACTTGGAAAGCACGTTATGATTGAAGAAACAGAACATGGCATTCTCATCCATGCCAAAGACAAAAAAGTTGAAGAGACGGAGTTTCAAAAGAAGCTTGAGAAATTGCGTGAGACGAAAGAGCAATGGAAACGGGAATTGACGGAGTTCGTCAACGATCCTGAGGTCCAGGCATACTATAAAGATCCGAAAAACATTCTCTGACTCGTCGGTTTCCTGATGACCAATGACAACCGGCGACGTGTGGCTTGTAAATTTCACGCCTTCTGTTGGCGATGAGATCGCAAAGATAAGACCTGCTGTTATTGTCGACATTGACAATATTGCAGGTCTCAATCTCCGCATTGTGGTGCCATTGACGGACGCCAGCAGGTTTCCCAGAGATTGGCATGTGAAGCTAATGCCAGACACCTTTAACAACCTGAGAAAAGAAAGCTTGGCGGATGTTTTTCAATTAAAATCGCTATCTACCTTGCGATTTATAAAGAAGATTGGATTTCTTTCAACAAACGACTTGCAAGAGGTCAAACTCGGCTTAGTCAAAGTTCTTGACCTCACATAGCAACCCTTCAATACTTATACTTCTTCCTATAACTCTTCGCTTCCTTCGTCAGCTTTCCAAACTGCTTATTCATTCTCTTCTTATCTTCCGCACGTATGCCAAACCTTCGCTGTTCCTTCACGAGCTTCACATAGCTGTCGTAAACCGCGGCATCCAGTTCGCCCGCCTCCAGGGCCTCCAGCACCGCGCAGCCTTCCTCCATCATGTGAGTACAATCCGCAAACCTGCACTTTACCGCAAACTCTTCAATCGCCGGAAACATTGCATCACTTTCACCGCCCTCCTCGCTTGTCATTCCAAACTCGCGCATGCCGGGCGTGTCCATCAGCAAGCTTCCATTCGGCAGCATAAACAGCTCGCGTGCCGTGGTCGTGTGCCTGCCTCTGCCATTGAAATCGCTGATCGGGTTGGTCGACTGAATGTTTGAGTCGGACAGTGCGTTGAGCAACGAACTCTTTCCCACGCCGCTCGATCCGATCATGATATATGTCTTACCTTTCTCAAGCGATTGGAACGAGGACATTCCATAACCGGAAACAGTACTACAACAGAATACCTGGTCCACCCTTTTCAGATCGAGAACCTGTTGAACATAGGTGTCCTTCTGATCGAATACAAGGTCAACTTTATTCAGCACAACGATCGGCTTTATTCCACATGCAGCAACTTGTGCGAGGTAACGATCGAGCCGCATAATGTTGAAATCCCTGTCAAGCCCCTGGACGATGATCGCATAGTCGATATTAGCGCCCAGCACCTGTCGGTCGTTCTTCTTGCCCGGCGTCTTTCGCGACAACATGTTCAGTCGTGGGAGTCGCTCAATGATATAACCGGTCTGACCATAATCCAGGAAACAAACCCAATCGCCAACCTTCGGAAGATCTTCACCTTCCGCACCATAGAGCATCCTGCCTGCGAGTTCTGCTTCGACCTCACCGTTGACCGTTATCAGGTGATGTTTAAAACCCTGGACCGAAACCACACGGCCCACCTGTTCGCCGCTGTTATGTGATTGGCCATAATTATTCTGATGGAAATCATTCCATCCAAAGTCTTTTAAAGACGTCATTTGATTTGATGATTAAAGAGAAAAAAAAGAATAGAAAAAACGCCAAGGGCTGCGTTAGGCAGCGAGAGAGAGGGCAATATCGGCGCGCATGTGAATCATCGATGCAAAGATACTTTTTATCGGGGATTCGCCATTGGATGCGACAAAATTTTTATCATCAATGTCATCGCGTCCGGTCCTATGAAATGCTGCAAAGGGCGAAGACTTGACACGCGACCCGATTGCACGACGCTGGATCCCGCGTGGCTCATTTAACTCTGCACTCTGGTGGCCGGAGCGGGATGACATTGCTTTTAAGCCTATTTTTCCTGAAATTGAATATCTAAATCGATTGTTTCCATGAACAAGAACCCAGAAAGCGCACCCCTCAAGAGCCTCGACGTGTGGGAAGATGACCTCCTGATGCGCTATCCCGATCCCGACAGCATTGCAGACGGAAAAACAAAAGAAGAATATCGCAACTACGATAATCCCGAACGCGACACCGTTCGCGAGTTCTATCGCCTCAATCATACGTACCAGACGTACGACTTCGTCATGCAAAAGCGAGACGAATTCCTGAAATTCAACAAGAAAGAAATGCCGGTTTGGGACGCCTTCCAGTTCCTCAACCAGCTTGTCGACGACTCCGACCCGGACACAGACCTCGACCAGTTCCAGCATTTGCTCCAGACCTCAGAAGCCATCCGCCGCGATGGTCATCCCGATTGGTTCGTAATGGTTGGACTACTTCACGACATGGGTAAAGTTCTTTGCCTCTTCGGCGAACCACAGTGGGCCGTCGTAGGCGATACATTCCCCGTCGGATGTGCTTATTCGGATAAGATCGTTTACCCTGAATACTTCAAGAACAATCCAGACTTCACTAATCCAAATTATAATACAAAATATGGCGTGTATTCACCCAACTGTGGACTTCGCAACGTTCACATGTCTTGGGGCCACGACGAGTATGTATACCAAATGGTGAAAGACAATCTCCCCGAACAAGGATTATACATGCTGCGTTATCATTCATTCTATGCACAGCATCGCGAGCACGCCTACGATCACCTGATGGATGATCACGATCGCGAGATGTTCAAGTGGGTGAAACTATTCAATCCATACGATCTCTATTCTAAAAACCCTACGCCGCCCGACTGGAACCAGTTGAAGCCGTATTACGAAGACCTGGTAGCGAAGTATCTGCCGGCTACTTTGAAATTCTAAAGGGTGGGTTTTCTTAGCTGGGCTGACTTAATTGTTTTCCTGCTATACTTCGTCGTCGTAGCCTGGTATGGGTATAGTATCTATCAAAAGAAGAAGGCTTCTGTTCCCGATTCGAAAGATTTTTTTCTTGCCGAAGGATCGTTAACATGGTGGGCCATTGGGGCATCGCTGATCGCTTCGAATATTTCAGCCGAACATTTTATTGGGATGTCGGGCTCTGCCTTTGCGTTGGGGCTGGCGATCTCTACCTATGAATGGATGGGGGCGGCGACACTTATTATCGTCGCGGTTGTTTTTATCCCGTACTATCTCAAGAACAAGATCTACACGATGCCGCAATTTCTCGCGGTGCGTTACAACGATGGCGTGAGCACGACCATGGCCATTATCTGGCTGCTGATCTACGTGCTCGTGAATCTCACGTCGATACTTTATCTCGGCGCAATAGCGATCAGTGCCATATCAGGTTTTTCGTTTGCGCTCTGCCTGTTGGGACTTACGATCTTTTCAGTGATACTCACCATCGGTGGAATGAAAGTGATCGGCTACACCGACGTGATCCAGGTTGCCGTGCTGATCGTCGGCGGACTGGTAACGACCTGGCTTGCACTCACGATGTTGTCGGACCGTGTAGGAACGGGTAGGGGAGTGATGGAGGGCTTGTCGTTGCTGACGGACAAAGCGGATTCTCATTTTCACATGATATTTGAAGACGATCACCCGTACTATATGGATCTTCCTGGGTTAAGCGTTGTGATCGGCGGCATGTGGATCAATAATTTGAATTACTGGGGATGTAATCAATATATCATTCAAAGGACCTTGGGTGCCGATCTTACGACAGCACGCAATGGAATTCTGTTCGCAGCTTTTTTGAAATTGTTGATCCCTGTGATTGCAGTCCTGCCCGGTATTGCAATGTATGTGATGCATCAGAACGGGATGTTCCAAGCCGAGATGATCAATGCGGAGGGTATTTTGAAGCCCGATCATACCTATCCGACGCTGATGAATTTACTGGGACCGGGTCTGAAAGGTCTCGCTTTCGCGGCGTTAACGGCGGCTATCGTTGCTTCCCTGGCTGGTAAAGCCAACAGTATTTCCACGATATTCTCGCTCGATATCTATAAGAAGTATATCAACAAAGAGGCAAGCGAAAGCAGATTGATCGTTATCGGGCGTTGGGCCGTTATTATTTCGATGGTGATAGCGGCATTGATCGCACCGTCGCTGAAGACGCTCGACCAGGCATACCAGTTCATCCAGGAGTACGTCGGTTTCATTTCTCCCGGTGTACTGGCGATCTTCTTGTTAGGATTTTTCTGGAAGAGAACAACGGCCGTTGCTGCGCTGGTCGGTACGTTGTTAACGATTCCCATCTCGACGATCCTGAAGTTCCTTCCCAGGTGGACGGATGGATCGTTTCCCGATTATCCCTTCCTTGACCGTATGACGATCACCTTCGCGGTGATCGTTGTTGTGATGGTGATCATTAGTTTGATGGAGCCGGCTGATCGATCGAAGCCCAGACTGTTCTCATTGGAGTCGAGTATGCTCCGTGTTACGCCGGCATTTGCGATAGGAGCAGGGGTCATCATCATCGTACTGGCCGCTTTGTATTCTATATTTTGGTAGTATCCTCTCGGCAATAATTCAATTTTTTCTTAAACCTTCCGCCTCATTTTCCCGTACTAGTTAATATTCCTACATTTAGAAAATTCAAATCAGGAATATGAAAAAGTATACCCTTGGCGAATTCGAGGAAATAGTGCTTCTGGCCATCGCCATCCTGCACAAATCGGCATACGGCATCTCCATTAAAGACGAGATCGAATCGCAACTCGATCGCGAAGTGAGCCTGGGCGCCCTACACACCGCCCTGCTGAGGCTCGAAGACAAAGGATATATCAAGTCTTCGAAAGGAGAGGAGACCGAAGAACGAGCCGGTCGTCCGCGCAACTATGTCGAGATAACAGCCGCAGGAAAGAAAGCCATCATGTACGCAAAAGAGAGCCGTGAAAAAATGTGGAACTCGATTCCAAAGATCGTCTTCGAGTTCACCGGCTTCTAAATGAGACCTCTACCACCAAGAATATTACTGGCATTCTTTCGATGGTACTGCAGTCCACGACTCGTAGATCACATCGAAGGCGACCTCATCGAAGCATACAGGCGCAGGTTAACACGTATGCCAAGACGAACCGCCAATTTCAAATTTCTCGTCGACGTACTCCTGCTGTTCAGGCCAGGTATCATTCGCCGGCGAAATTCACAACGAATAAACCCAGTGGATATGTATAAGAATTACCTAACCATCACTTTCAGAGTATTTAACCGCGAACGGCTTTACGGCCTCATCAACCTTTCTGGGCTGGCCGTCGGTTTCGCCTGTTGTATCGTCATCTATCTCTTCATAGCCGATGAACTAAGCTATGACAAGTTTCATAACAACAGCGATCGCATTTATCGTCTTTCCGCTGCATATATGCGACAAGGCGTGTGGGAGCCTTATGCATCGAATGCATGGAAGACCGCCGAGCTTATCAAGAGTAACTACAGCGAGATCGACCAACTGACCAGGTTGCGTCCCGACGATAACACCCTGTTCGAATATCAGGACAAGCGTATTGTCGAGAATCGGTTCGCATGGGTCGATGAGAATTTCCTAGACGTGTTCAACTTCCCTCTAATACAAGGCAATCCTAACGAAGCCCTAAAAGGACCAAACAAAGTCGTGATCTCCGAATCGACAGCCGCTAAATATTTCGGAGCCGAGGACCCGATCGGTAAGGCATTTACATTGAGCGATTATCCAATCCAGCTGCAGGTTAGTGGTGTGATGAAAGACATGCCATCGAATTCACACTTTCATTACGATCTGCTGATCTCCGGCGAAACAACGAGGCAGATCGCACCCGAAGAGCTTTATACGAACGTCGGCTGGGATTCGCAGTATGTCTATTTCCGTTTGAAGGAAGACGAAGATCCAGCAAGGATGGAAGCGACATTTCCCGATTTCATTAACAAGAATCTCGAGTTCTTTAATTCAGAAAATTTCAAGCTATTCCTTCAGCCTCTGGAGTCGATCCACCTGAAATCTAACATTGGCACTGAGCTCGAACCTAACGGCAGTCAAACACGCGTGATCACGTTTTCGGTGGTGGCGATCTTTATTCTGGTGATAGCATGCGTGAACTACATGAATCTCACAACGGCAAGGGCATTGCGTCGTGCGAAGGAAGTAGGGATGCGAAAGGTGCTCGGTGCGAAGAGACCGGATCTGTTGGGGCAATTCCTTGCGGAGTCATTCATCATGACTGCTATCGCCGTCCTGGTGGCGATATTGTTGTGCGGCCTTTTACTGCCGGCGTTCAATGAATTTGCGGGGAAGTCGATACCACGAAGTGTGTTTTTATTACCGGGAATGGCATCGGGTTTATTGATAACTCTTGTAGTGATAGCATTGATCACAGGACTATACCCTGCGATAATGTTGTCGTCGTTCCGTCCATTGAGCGGCATGAAGGCAGGTACAGGATCGGGAGGGAATTTTGGCGTAGCGTTTAGAAAGGGGTTGGTACTGTTCCAGTTTGCGATCACGATCGGACTCATCTCTGCCTCGGCCATTGTCTTCAAGCAGTGGAGTTTCATGAAGAACAAAGAGCTCGGCATTAGCGATGACCAGGTGCTGGTTGTGTCACTACAGACCATGGACAGGCAGAAAGTGCAAACGTTCGCCAACGAATTGTTAGCGGCGCCACAGATCATGAAAGTTGGATTTTCGAATATGAGGATGCCGGGTTGGATCGGCAACAGCACTAATTATGGCGCACAGGATGTTGCTGAAGACGCTGAGGTCAATAAATCCATGAAGCTTGTTCGTATCGATTACGACTTCTTCACTACAGTTGAGGCACAAATGGCGGAAGGACGCAACTTCTCGCGCGAGTTTCCTGTGGACACAATTTCGTCGATCATACTGAACGAATCTGCCCTTAAGCAGTTGGGTTGGAAGGAGGGGGTAGGCAAGTGGTTTATGTTCGGTGATACGAAATATAATGTGATCGGCGTGGTCAGGGATTTCCACTTTGAATCTGTACACAGAAAAATTCCACCGACGATCTTCTCATTTACGCCGCGCCGGTTGAACTGGGCGTATGTAAAAGTTGAAACCGCCGGGATTCAGGAAGCAATAACCCACATCAAATCCACATACGACAAGTATGTATCGAATCGAGACTTTAGTTATAGTTTTCTGAACGAGGACGTTGCTGAGCAATACCAGGCGGAACGGAAGTTCACACAGGTGTTTACGATCTTCACGGGGTTGGCGATCATCATCGCTTGCCTGGGGACCTTTGGACTGATCTCTTTCTCAGCGGAACGAAAAGCTAAAGAGATCGGCATCCGAAAAGTGCTCGGTGCATCGGTTGGGAACGTTTCGTTCTTGTTGATCCGGGAATTCCTGTTGTTGCTTTTGATTGCTGCAGTGGTTGCATCGCCAATAGCCTATTACTTCCTGAACGATTGGATCAATGGATTTAATTATCACACGACCATTGGAGCGACTCCGTTTGTTATAGCGACTACGATTGCAGCATTCATTGTCCTGTTAACAACTGGCTTCCGGGCGATCAAAGCGGCGTTGGTAAATCCAGCTGACAGTTTACGCACTGAGTAGGTTTGTGCGTAATTGATTTAGTGGAATGTAAGTACAGCCATAACAACGATGGAGAGCCCGATCATGAATTGGACAAGGCCGAGTGGCCTCAGTTTGGCCAACATCGCGGGGTTGTTGCTTTTCTTTGCTTTGCGGACCAGCAATGATGTGGTGGTCACCATAATTATTTGGATGCCGACCAGTGATAGCTTGGCGATGAGTGTGGGCATTGCATACAGCGTGCGCCAATAAGGCGTAGCCAGGTAAAAGCCGGTGATGATGAGGATGGCGAGGCCGATCTGTCCCATACGAACGAGTACCGTAGTTTTGATCATGAAGGCGCCGCGTTCGGCTGGCGGTAGATTGGCGGCGGCCGACGCGAGGAACAGGTTTGCGAACCCGGTACCGATGGCCATAGCGAGGCCGATGAAGTGAAGGAAGAGGAAGATATCGTGGGTCATGGGGGGGAGAGGTTGTGTGATGTATTTCCTAAAATAGTTAAATCACTGAGAATGGCCCTTAGCTATGGCAGTACGATTCCAACTTCTTGAACAGTTGACTTTAGATCGGAATAGCTCCAGGTCGTAATAAAAAGACTTTTGGCTAGGGTCAGAGCACCCTGGTCATTGGAGAGAAAAGTGATGTCTTCAAAGAAAAACGATGTGGCGCTCTTAGCTTTCTGAATTTGTAGGATTGAATCGGCTTCACCTCTGTTTTCCTCCTTCATTCCGGTTATAAGTTTGATTTCGTTAAGCCCCACTTTTATCGGGCAATCGGAGAAACTGGCGTGCATGCCAAAGACTTTTTTCATTATTCGCGACCGTCTTTTGTTATAGCCTTTGAAGAGAAATTCCTCCTTGACAGTGCCGGATATCCAAATGCGAGTGTATGAAATTGTAAGATACTGAATGATTTTGTTGAAGGCGAACTGATCTGCTGTGTACAGATAGTCTAATATATACACCAAAACGTCATTGTCAACGAATAGAATTTTTCCGCTCTTACTTTTTATCATCCTGAAAGGCTGCGATAATTAGAATGATTAAGGCCATGACAATTAATATGCCGCCGAAGTCATTGCCAAATGATGTTGAGTCTTTTCTTTTTTGGAGGTCAGCAATGATACTTTGAACGGTACTAAGAAAGTCACCTGTTTTCAATCTGTTATAGTAGTGAGCCGACACTTTTTGAGGCAATGACATGGAGTTTCTTGCCTCGATGGGGGCGATGCTATAGACAATTGCCCCCTTAGAGGTAAGAAATTCTATCTCGTTTTTTGTGTCGGAATCCAGGATCAACTTGTCGTGAAGCAGTAACAAAGCGGTCGATGATGCGCCTAAATTTTTATAGACATTCTCGTTATTCCTTCCAAAGTGCTTCGGAACAATGAAAATCTGTTCTGATTGCGTTTGTCCCAACGCCTGCAGTTTAATGGCAATGTCGGCCGACGTGAAGTCGCCCTCTGGATACAAAATAGATATCATATAGCAAAGGTAACGGTCGCTCGGTCGTTAAGTTCCATTTCTTCTGATTTGCAAGTTTAATTTGTCAGGTTTTCTATTGGAGCACACATTGTTATCCACAGTAAGAAAATTCAGTCCACTGTGTGTTTTATAATTTCGCCACGCAATATAGTTATATAATTTATATTATGTTAAGTAATAAGAGTGAACAATGCCCCTCACATTCCCAGCATCACAAAACCTCCCCATACATGCGGATCACGCGTCTTCTTGATCATATTCAATTGAGCCGTCCGAAACGACGAAACCTTATCACTACCGCCAAGCCATAGCCTGTAAAAATCTATCATCAACTCCCCCGTCCGCTCATCTTCAACTTGCCATAGCGACATGATCAAACTCTTCGCACCAGCAACACGAAACGCACGCTGCAACCCATAAATGCCCTCACTGTTCTTGAACTCCCCACCAGCCGTCTCACAGGCCGACAACACCACCAATTCGGTCTCATCCAAATTTAAATTCATCGACTCGTAGGCAGTCAACGTGCCATCTTCCGCATTCACACTGTCGGACCTCACCGAAAGCACCAGCCCGGAGCGAGTAAGGACATCAACAGCACTCAACACCTCCGATTCTTTCTCATGAAAAAATCCATGCGTGGCCACATGCAAGATGCCAGGCTTGAACGCATCCTTAATGTTTTCCTCCAATGCATTCTCACGCTGATATGAATCTACCGTCCATTCATGCTGCCGCAGGATAGCCGACACAAGTTCAACTTCTTTTTTCGTTCCAGGGAGATCTTGCAGCGGCTGTCGCCTCTTGCTATAATCAGCGTTGCCAACCAGGATCGCATACTTATTCACAGCTTCATCAGCCGGTCGCATCAAAAGATCCTTTGTACTCGTAACCTGTACCAACTGGGTGTCTTCAATAACAAATCTCTTCGTATCATTATTACGCAAAGTGTTCAGATTGATCTTCGTATAAATTCCATCTGTCGAGATGTAGATCTTCTTTGCTCCCTTACACATCTTTCGGATAGGCTCCCAGTACGTTTGCCACGAATAGACGTCTTCTACGTTGGCACGAATACTATTCATGTATTGCTTATACGATCTGCCCTCCAGATCTATGCCGTTCTCGAGTAAAGTAAAGGCTGGATGTTTATCGCCAGGACGTACTACCAGCAGCGCATACTGGATCGTATCAGAGATCTTGTACTGTGGAATGAGCCTGGTCCCATTATTAAAATATCTGACGGGTGCACGCTTGCCGTACCGTATGATCTCAACAGCTGCCTCATCCTTTTTTAACTGATCACGGACGTCGGTCCACCTATAAACTTTACGCTCTTCACTCCTTGTAAACAAATGAGACCGCTTTGTGAGGAGTTTTTCCAGGTTCTCATTTTTGTTCTTTAGCTGTATCAAGGCTGGAGTCTCTTGCGACTCAGAGTTGTTTATCTGACGATTAACAGCCTCCCATTCTGCGTAGAGATTAATGAGCTTAACATCACCACTTTGCTTTATGCGCTGCTTCCACTTCGCGCTGCTATTGAGAAGTATGGCTTTATTGACCAAATGAAAGTTGTACATGTCTTCGATACATGATGGTCGTTCTCTTGAGTATGCCGCCAGGAGTGTGAGATAGCTGTTGGCGCGTTCATAGAACCTGCCATTGTAATATTGTTCCCGGGCAACTTCACTCTGGAATTGGAAAGCCGCCATCATCCGACTCATCTTAAAGTCGATCTCTTTCACCATGATCGGATAAGCCTCAGCATATTTCTTTTGATCAATAAGAAAGTAGGCCAGTTGCTCCGGCCACCCGCCGGGTTGACCAATACGCCTGTATATTTTTTCGGCTTCCTGGTAATTTCCTGTGTCCTTATACTGCCTGGCCATTGCATATTGGATCCACGAGTGGATATACGCTTCAGATCCAGATTGCTTCAAAGCGCCCGTCCACATCTCGCGGGCAACTTCACCAGCCTCCTTGAGAAGACCCTCATTATTGTAATACCAATAATAATATTGAAGAGATAATCGGGCCTCAGGAGAATCCCTCCCATCGCGCCTGGCTACAGCCTCGATGCCCTTCTCGAGATACTCTTTGGCTTTGAATGTCTGATCGGTGTCGAGGTAGGTGGCCCCCAACATTACGAGTGGATGAAAACCACCACACACGTCTTCTGGATAAAGTGGTGCGAGCTGGACAGCTTGCTCGAGATAAGTTATGGCCTTTGCCTTACTGCCTTTGTTGTTATAAAAGTTCCCGAGATTTGTGAGCGCGCAATAGCACATTTTACTATCTGCTCCAACTTTACCGATGGCTTCGGTCAACGTTCGTTGAAGAAAACGTTCGCCTTTTTCGTCGGCATGCCACGACATCATGAGATTGTTTGCATTGAAAATGGACTTGAGAAAGTACTCGTGATCGACACCGTACTTTTTCTTGAGTTGATCGCTAAGCCCTATCATCTCATCAGCCGTTTTGTCGCCGTCGAAGAACTCATCGGTGTAAACTTCTATGACTTTCTTCTCGCCATCAGGTCGATAGTAAGTCCACAGACTGTCTTGCGTCCATAACTCTTCATTGGTGAGCTTACCTTCCGACTCCAGCACTCCAGTTCTATAAAAGCTTCGATATAGTCCAACAGGCTTTCCTGCCCTGAATGTTACATCGTCGTAGAGGACAATACTATCCGGATTAGTTGTAGGACGGTTTTTTGAATCATAATATTCGATCCACCTCCCCTCCTTTTGCCCTTTCGAGTTTCGTTGATTAGGTGCCGAAGGAAACGTTTGCGCCGATATGGTGAAGGTCGTGACGACGAGGCAAAACAGGGGAACAACTCTGACTCGAGTGGAGGCGGCCATTTGTCTAAGATAGAAAATTATGGGAGATACCCGCCCACCTTCACCAGCTCAAGCGCTGTATGTCCTTGCCATCGATCCTTTGCCTTGGTCTCTACTTCTTCGTCATCAACTCCTGAAAATATTCATCGAGGGCAACCATGCCGGCAGCATTACCTTCCTTGAAGCCCATCGCCAAAAATCGCTCCAGGTCGGAAAGACTTCCCATCTTCTTTTCAATACGAACAGTTGTCCTGTCGCCCTCTGCCGTAAAAGATGTCGTTGTTATCGATGATACAAAACCCGTTGTAATGGGATTTCCATTTTCATCGCTAAAGGAATTCTTCGAAGTGAAACTCGACTTCGGTTCGATCTTAATAAAATCTGCCAGTGACCAACCCAGTACGTTTCCATCTGAGGTCATTGCATACAACCAACGTCCCCCCTCTCGAAAATCCATCTCCTTGGTACGTGCGCGAAACGGCTTGGGTGCGAACCATTGATCCAGTATCTCCGCTTTCGTCCACGCATCCCAAACCAGGTCGAGATCGGCAGCGAATTCACGAGTAACATGAATAGTGTTATTCGCTTTATCTACATTGAAGTCATATAGCAGTATCATTTCTTCTTGTGTTTAATAGTGTGTAATACTTCATCTAGTTGTTTGAATTTATCTTCCATGAGCTTGCGGAATTGCGCGAGCCATACATCGATCTCTTTCATTTTTTCGATCTCAAGTTGATAATAGATCTCACGTCCCTGGAATTCCTGTTTTACCACCTCACACTCGGCCAGAACTTTCAGGTGTTTTGAAATAGCCTGGCGAGATGTATCAAAATGCTCCGCAAGGGCATTGGGTGTCATTGCCTGGACGGCAATCAACGCTATAATGGCCCTGCGGGTAGGGTCCGCAATAGCCTGGAATATGTCTCTTCTCATTTTTTTACCATTTGAAACTATTCGGTTGCAATGCAACTAACTGGTTGCTAATATACGCAACTGATCGGTTTCTCAAAATTTTTGGGCGACTTTTTTGAAGTTGAATGTATATTGAATGGGAAAACCTCAAACAAATGGCAAGAATCGTAGCATCCATGAACATGACCCTCGACGGATATTGTGATCACACCGTGATGATGGCCGACGACGAGATCCACGACCACTACACCGACCTGTTGAAAAGTGCCGGGGCCATTCTCTACGGAAGAACAACATACCAACTCATGGAAAGTTATTGGCCAACGCTCGTGAAAAATCCCTCCGGCGAAAAATCATCCGACGATTTCGCGATCGCGATCGAGAACGTTCCGAAAGTTCTTTTCTCAAGGACAGTAAAAAGCGTAACGTGGGCCAATGCCAGGCTCGCAAAGAAAAGTCTCGAAGACGAAGTGAAAGAGCTGAAGCAAAAGCCAGGTAAGGATGTGTTCGTTGGAAGCCCAAGCCTGATCGCCGCATTAACCAAACTTAACCTCCTCGATGAACTTCAAATAGGACTACAGCCAGTGATCGCCGGTAGCGGTTTGGTGTTATTCAAAAACATAACAGAAAGGATCGTCCTCAAACACACGAAGACAAAAGACTTTAAGCAATCTGGCGGTATGATACTTTACCTGGAGCCAACGAAATAATGGTCTCTCACAGATCACACAGATCGCACAGCTGCATTTGATCTGTGTTATCTGTGCGATCTGTGAGCAATAGCTACTCTCCTCCACGGAATAGTTACAAAAATTTACTTGACCATTACTGTTTTCATATCCGTGTTCGCATTCACCACAGGTATGTACATCAGCGAAACCTGCGAGGGGTTGATGTGGTATTTGCCCGTAAATCTTGGAAGCAAGTTGATATTGAACGTGTATTTGCCCGCTTTCATGTTCTCACAAAAGATGGCCGTCTTTTCTTTAAAATATTCCCGATGTGTCTCGGCGGAATTTTCCCATTGGATCTTCTGCCCGTAGCTGCATGAGCCAGGGACAGGGACTTCAATCATCACGTATTGCATCTCGGCATCTTTCGTCAGATTCACTTCCACGGTAAGCGTGACGGGTTTACCGGCCTCCAGGGTCCTGGAATTGTTGCCGAGTCTTGTTGTGATCTCGAACCCTTCGACACCAGTTTTGGCCTTTGTTACCCGCTCCTTTCGATACTGCATAAGGTATGCGGGCAAGCCCGATTCTTTTCCTACCGTTAGCTCCTCTCCCGGTTCCAGGTCAACTTTATAAGGAAACTTTGTGATGGTTGTATTAACCTTGCCCTCCAATGCTATGGTCGATGGCTGTTTCTTCGTAGCACCCGATGCAATAAGATCAGGTAATACGGTCGACAGCACCGAAGCCGAATGATAGGTGTTCCATTGGTTCTTGTTGCGTTGACCAATAAAATACAACTGCATTGGCGTTGTAAGATTTCTTAAAGTTGAATCCCGTTTAACGATCCGGTAAGCGATCGTGTTAACGGTAAGCTCATCACTAAACCAGTACCACGACGGCAGGTCGTCCGAAAAATGAGCTTCACCAAGAATACCATCTTTCTTATGCTGAAGGATCGAGTCGGTCTTGAATGGAAGCTTCGCAAGCTGCTTTGTCTCGAGCAACAGCATCTTTTCTTTCAACAGGGAATACCTGAGGCGGTGACGTTTCATATAAGTCTCCTCGCTCCACACCATCGAATCCAGGTGCTGCACGTAAGCCTCGTATTTTAATTTAACACCCCATAATGCAAGTACATTGATGAGTTGGATGTCTGATGTGGAATACTGGTGAAGCATATCAAGGCGATATTCAAGCTTACTCTTTAAATTATTTAGATTTAGATCCACACGATAGCCGGCATCCGCCGCGATCTTCAATGCCTGCAGGATATGGGCCGACATCCAGTATGAAGTACCCGGCGACACATCCCACCACGACCAAAGGAATTCTTCGTTTTGATTTCTTAGCAGGCGGCCAATGATCCGGTTGACATCCTTATCATATTTAAATAGCTTTCCTTCGTACTGCATCAGCAACTTATAGTTGACGAAGCCAATGAGCTTCGAAGCCAGTTGCTCGTTACAATCGTAACGATAATTCAGGAGGTATTGCACTTCGCCAGCATAGATATCGATCGCATCTGCCATGATCTGTACTGTGATCTTATCGTTGCTGCGGGCTTTTATTTTTACTGGGTCGTTGTTATTCAGGATCGATAGGATGCCATCGGCGCGTTCTACTCCTTGCTGCACGACGGGCACCTTCCGTTCTTCGCCATCGAGATATCCATCGTCGCGGGTGAACACGAAGCTGGTCGTAACCGAATCCAAATCCGTAGGCGAAACCGGCAGGTTATCCAACTGGAAAGAGTTGAACTGAACTTGTTTCTCTGACGTCCCTCCTTTGCTCTTCCATGTTACCTTGCCGGTGATATTCTTATCGTTCGTGTAGTTGGACACCTTTCCAATAAGCACGGAAGAGTCGCCAACCGTAAGAAAATTCGGAACCGCGAGCTCGGCCATGATCGGTTTGTAAGATTTGATATGCTTACGCGTAGTGCCCGTCTGCAACTGACGGTTCATCGCGTATACTGTGGCATTCCATTGGGTGATATCATCGGGCCACGTAACGGAAAACTTTGCCTCGCCATGCCTGTCGGTGTACAGCTTTGGTTCCCAGAATCCAACATCGGAAAAATTAGACCGGATCGTTTTCAAATTCAAAAGCTCAGTATACAATCGATCTTCGGCTTCTTGCACTTCGTTAGATTCCTCCTCTTCGACCTCATCATCTTCAGGTTGTGTGATCTGAACACCAGCCACCCGGCCGGAAAGTGCACCAGTCATTTCCCTGCTGCTTTGTACTCCATAACCAACAACTACAACTTCCGAGAGCTCGGTAACATCAAGGTCCATCACTACAGATATGTCTGATCCGATCTGAACATCGATCTCCTGTGTTACGTAGCCTATAAAACTTATCACCAGGGTTACAACAGATTCATCGGCGTCGATGGCAAATTGCCCATCAGCATTTGTAACGGTTCCGTTAACAGTTCCCTTGATCACGATGTTTGCACCAGGCAACGGCGAGTTGTCCTCGGCATAGATCACACCGCGGATGTTACCGTAGAGGGGGTATGACTCCCGGATACTCAAAGTTCTTTGATACTGGTAAGGCGTTTGAAAGCGGTAACAGTCCATCACTGCTGTGTTCATCCATCTTTCTGAAAGATCATCCGCAGTATTTAATGTAGCCTGGTTCAGATCGACCACAACGTGGGTATAAGACATTAGCTCGATGCTATCTTTCTTCAGATAATTACCATTGTTGAATATTACGATCACATTGTGGAGCCCACGAGGTACGGTGTAATATTTCGATCCATCTTTCGACCTGTCTTCGCAGGGAGAGATCAATTGCCCGGTCGCTGTGTTCTCGAATAAAAACGACCTCAGTCCCGAAGCTTCTTTTTCTTCGGGAAGCAACACTTTCACGTTGATCTTAGTATCCACGAATTCGATCACACGAGTGTGCCACCGGTTGATCTCTATCTTAGGATTGAGAAAGACCTCGCGAGTCATCGCCTTGTCGTTGATGTTTCTTAATGGATCGAACGAGAGCTGATATAATCTCTCCGGTATAAGTTTCTCGACGTCCGTTTTGTAAACGATGTTGTCCTCGAAAGCATATCGGAAACCACCCTGGTGATTGTAACGGGTTTGAGTTGCCTTCCTGATCCCATAAAACGTCTGCATGCCAGGCATGATTGGCCCTACCGTAATTGGTGCGTGGAGATTGTGCAGCGGCGGGAACAAGGGTGTGAATTGTCCGGGCGATTCCAGGTAGGCAGGTCCATCAACGTACTGGAACGACGCAACGTAACTGAGGTGCCGCGCGATCTCTATCGGCGTAAATGAAGGATAGACTTTATCTTTTCTGTTTTTCTTTTTCGGCAGGTCGAACTTCACCGTTTTCACATTCGACGGAAGATGATCCAGGTCGACACTGAGGATTGTTTTCTTGCCTCTTTCAAAACGCAACGTATCGAAGATCAATACCCTGTCGAACAAACGAACCGTTACGTTACAAATCCGGTCGGGCTCCGCATAAAATGAATACTCCCTCGGCTGATTGACCCAATAGTAATATACAGGTATCCTATTGAGCTCAACTACATACACCTGCTGAGCCATCCCATCTTTCATCACAAAAGGAGCAAACTGGGTACGGTCGTCTATAGCGACAGTGTGCTTGAACATACGCGATCCTGGATACGTGAACTGGTAATACTTCATCGTGTCGAGCCCAGCCTTTTTCTTCCATTGATCGTAACTCAACTTCAATTTCGCGACACGTTTGTCGGCCGAGGTTTTGCTATACGTCGCTCGCTTCGAACGGGAGCTTGAAACATTGCCGTAGTATGGAAGATCTGGCAGCACGTAATGGAGCTTGCTGGTAACAGCCAGAGCTGTAAGATCGACATTGCTAACAGGACGTCCAGCTTCGTTCGTCACCTGTATTAGCGCATCAACGGTCTGTCCCGGAAAAGCGCGCTCGGGAATGTTGAGAGCCACGTCGAGAATGCCATCCCGAAACTCGTATGATTTTCGCTTTACCTGGTCTTGTCCTCCGAATGAGTACAACAGCTCTACATAATATGTTAAGCTCCGGTCGGTGATCAGTGAGTCGAACTTCATTTCCTTACCCGAACTCTTCTGGATCAGGTCGGCCCCCTTGTAGATGAACCAACTGATCTCGAGCTTTTGCGGGTTAACAAGCGTGATGTTCAAGCTATCTTTCTTTATGCCGCCAGTTAGTTCCAATTGCGGAACCATTTCGTTCATGCTAATTTTCCTGGTGATGTCTTTTGTCTTTACCTCGATGAACGACACAACGGGATTCAATTTCTCTTTATAAGGAAGCTTCACGTCCAATGCACTTACTTCATTATTGTGCCTGATCGTTGCAGCTACCCCGCTCATATTCTTTCCGTTATCGAACATTTCGTAAACAATGCTGTCGCTCACCAGCCTGCTCCGGATTTGGTATTGAGAATAGTAATAATCGGCCAGCAGCCTTCGATCTATTTTCTTGTTCTCACTATTCAGAACGCTAACAATCACGTCGTATGTCGTATTTGTTTTTTGAAAGATGCTGTTTGGAATATTGACCGGCGTCGGTTGATCGGGATCCAGGTTTAGATCCATTGTAATCAAAGTGTCTTTCAGGATTGCGACCGGCTGAAAGACTTCGGCGATGTTGTGGGTCATAACGGTTACGGTCGCGCGGGCATCTTTCAAGATCAAGCCGTTGGCATCCGTGGCGGTTATCGTAAGTGTGTTGTCCTTCGGATAGTAGTGATCGTAATTGGATAGCTTTATGTCAAGCTCGTTTCCGTTGAGTTCGTAGTCTTCATAATAGAAAGAACAGTGTGCCACTACCCTTCCGCTCCGGTCCATAAGATTTAGATAATAAGCTCGATCCAAAGAAAGCTTTAGCGAGTCATGAAGTTGGAACTCGCCAACATAGCTGCCAGGCCGGTGCGGTGTGATCTTTGCAAGCTTCTTTCCCCTGTCGCCCATCAGCCACAGCTGGAGGTCGCGGTGCATAGGAGTTCTCGATTGTGTGAGAGCATACGACTTGAAACGGACCTTTTCGCCTGGCTTGTACTTATTCTTGTCGGTGATCATATAACTGTAGAACGACGGACCATCTGAGTAGCTGGAATAATTGTTCCATTCGGGTGCCTCGTGTTTCTCGATGTTGAACACGGAGCGGAAGCCATCTAACTCTACTGTAACAACTTTAGTTTTTCCATTAAACCACTCATTTTCGACACGATAGGTCTTGCTTGTCGTATCGATCCGTATCTTCTTGAACCTGAACCTGACTTTCGCGTCCGTCCTCACGTTGCCTTCGAGGTCGAGAACCTGCAGCGCGAGAGCATTGTATTCTTTCAAGAGGAATACTTGATAGGGGAACACACTGGTGTACTCGCAATTTATTTTGTTACCGACAATCCTTGCCAGGATGAAGTGTCCCTTCGAAGGACGGTTCGTCCAGCCTTTTCTTACATCGAAAGTATCGACCTGTGTGTGAAGAAGACGACTGATGATCGTGTCGGAAGAAGACCTCGTCAGTAGTTTCTGTGCTTCGTTGTTAGTTATCTGAAAGACAAACCCCTTGTGCGGAGCGTTGTTCCAATGAAGATCCTGACCAAAAGAAATGCTTGTGAATAGAAAGAGAAAAAGGCTTAGGAGCTGTCGTTTCATCGAGGTTTGGACAAGTCAATATAAAAAATTAAAACTTCTACCCCTTCCCCATCTCAACGATCTTCTTATACTCTTTCTCCCTTACAGCACCTACCGATTGTCGCGACAGGCGCACAAGATCCATGTTCTTGAGTGACGGCTCTGCTTTGATCTCCGCCAATGTTACGGGTCGCGGCATCGGCCGCAACGGCTTCAGGTCGACCACAACCCAATTAGTATCTTTTGTTGTCGGGTCCTGGTAGGCTTCGCGCACGACTTCTGCAATGCCGACAATCGCCAGTCCCTCATTGCTATGATAAAAGAATACGTGGTCACCTACCTTCATCGCTCTCAGGTTATTTCGCGCACCGTAGTTTCTTACGCCGTCCCAGAAGGTGCGACCGTCTTTCACGAATTGCTCCCAACTGTATTTGAGGGGCTCGGACTTCACAAGCCAATAATTCATTTAACAGAAATTAGAATTGCGAAAATAACTATTACGCTATCTTACGCGAAAATAAATTGAAGTGAGAAAGATCATATTCATCACAGCTTTCTGTCTTGCGATCGTCGCTGTGAACGCACAAAAGATAAACGAACCAATTGGCAACCCGGAATGGTCGCAACCCTATGCTCCGTTCCGTGTCGTGGGCAACGTGTATTACGTGGGTACCTACGACCTTGCCTGCTATCTTATCACTTCAAGCAAAGGTCATATTCTTATCAATACCGGTCTTGCAGCTTCCGCTGATCTCATTAAGAAGAATGTAGAGACCCTCGGTTTCAAAGTATCCGATATCAAAATACTTACGACCACGCAAGCCCACTATGATCACACCGGCGCCCTGGCTTCGCTCAAAAAGCAGACCGGCGCGAAGATGTACGCCGACGCCAGCGACGCCAGCGTTATAGCCGATGGCGGTGCTTCCGACTACGAGATGTCGGCGCGCGGCGTGACTTTCGAACCGGTTAAAGTTGATCGCAAGCTGAACGACGGCGACGTGATTGAATTGGGCGATGTGAAGATGACCATGCTTCACCACCCGGGCCACACCAAGGGATCGTGCAGTTTTATGCTTGATGTAAAAGATGAAATAAATACTTATAAAGTGCTGATAGTCAATTTTCCAACGATCATCACCGGAAGACGATTATCTGATATCCCCGAGTATCCCGAGATCTCAAAAGACATCCTCAACACCCTCGAGGCACAGAAGAAACTCACTTTCGATATCTGGCTTTCCGCTCACGCCAGCCAGTTCTTCATGCACAACAAGCATAAGTCCGGCGATGCATACAATCCGCAGGCATTCGTCGATCGGGCAGGCTACGACAAGTCGCTAGGAGACCTCCAGGCAGCCTACGAAAAGAAACTGAAACAGAACTAGTTATTTCAGGAGAATAATTCTCGACTTCAACTTCTTCTCCAGGTCGGCGATGGTCAGTGTGTCGAGCGTTGCCTTGCTGGTATTGCTGAACCAACCGACAAACAACACCTTTTTGGTTTCAACCGACTGAACGACCTTCCAGCAATGCGACGGGACAGCGGTGTTGCCCATCTTGTCTCCCCTAAAATATCCGCCACAAATAATGTATAACTTTTCCTTTTGCGACCACTTACGTACGTCGGTCTCGTTGCGTTTCCAAAGTCCACGGTTGAGATTCGCAGTCTGGGGCAGACAATTATAATATCGGAATGTGAGCTCGTCGCTTGGACAATCGAAAGCGAAGTCTTCGGCATTGGCAAGGTGTCCTTTGTCATAACCGCTGCCGGCGTAGTCACGGTCGGTGGCGGTCATGGCGCTGTCGATGTCGTTCTTGAAGGAGAAATGAGCGCGGTCGCAATCGCCGCCGCCCTTATATAAAGTATAGCTCACGTACCGAGGCTGGCGAAACGCGTTTGAAAAGTTCGCTTTATAGATCCCTTTATCAATTATGAGTTGAGCGCTTGCGCTGAAAGAGAACAGCACCAATAGGAGAACCGTCATCCCGCTCCTGACTATGAAAGGCTTGCGGTCGCGATGCTGAGCGGGACCCGACTTCGTAACATGGGATCGCGTCGAGCCTGATATAAACCTGCACTTCATATTGTGGGACGCGATGACAAGCTACACTTTAATTACACTCCCCTCTCTTATCACCACCGGTCCCATCAATCCCGACTGAAGCAACGGTGAATCTTTTGTGTAGTGCTTCCAAGTTGCGAAGGCAACTCTTCCATCGTTGGGTTTGGGCTCATTGTTCTTATACCACGTCGGCAATTCCTGTATGGCACCACCATTCAAGCTTGCGAAGCCTTTGCCACCACCTCCCGGAGAATATTTGTACGGTTCAGCTTCCTGTTCGTCGCCGATAAGTCGATTGGGCCAAAGGTTGGTAACATGAATAACGAGCTTGTTGTCGCCCTCTTTAAGATGATCAGTAACGTCCATCGTAAACGGACGAGCCCAGAAGATCCCCAGCGGTTTGTCGTTGATGAAAACTTCTGCGATCACTTCCACTGCGCCGAGATCAAGAACATAGCGACGCTTTCCTTTCTTGTCTTTCTTGGATCCCTTGAATGTCTTCGAATAAACACACGTTCCCGAAAAATACCTCACCCCGCTCGTGCCATGTGTGTGAAGCGATTGCAGCTTCGGCAGGTCGATCTTCGCAGGCGCGCCACTGTCAGCCGGGAATTCAATTGACCAGTCACTGCTTAGATCAAGCGCCTCGCGATTCGAGACAGCGACGGTTACGGGCTTACCTGTTCTCCGGGCGAGCGAATATTTTCCGTCGACAAACGCCGTTAAATGATCGCCGTCGTTCGTTAGCGGGGCGGTATCGACTTGTGTTTCTAGGTCGCCATTGAAATACGAAGCACCTTCATTTAAATAACTATGTCCAAGGCCAGGATGAACAGTAAAAGCCGACTTCACTCCTTCCTTCACAAACTCACCATTGATGTGTATCGACGGAACACCATCCTTACATATAAGTTCTACTTTAGTCCAGCCCGCGATCAGCTTCTCCGCCGTTACGTTGAACACCGGTCTTCCTTTTGAATTCTCCCAGACTGCGACGCCATTGCGACCGATCGTCAATCCAAATGTAGAATGGCCCTCACCATATAATTTCTCACCGGGCGACGGGTACACGGCATAATAGTCCGTCCACGGCAACTGGCCATCCATGAAATTATTAGTGCCAGTCATAATACTGTTCTCGGGCTTGGCGAGGACAATGATGGTGAAGTTGTTGATCGTTTCGGGATACGTTTTCCTTTTAACGACGTAAGGTGTCGTGGCGATGATCGAAGCCCCGTCTTTCACGACGGAGACAACCGGATTGGGGTCGGCCGGCTTTCGAAAGATCACGAACAAAGAACCGAATGGCGGAACAGTTACCGGTACAGAGGTTGTAATTCCGTCATTCGAACTGGTATAGATCTTCGAGTTCCATGTCTTGCCAGACACCGGGTCCCAGAACTCGGGCTCCTTATTGGCAACTCTGAAGTCGCAAACCAGTTCCTCGGTAGTTCTTCTTTGGTTGGCTATAAAATAGATGTCCGTTTCACCGGCTCTTCTGTGAATGTAAGTGATCGGCGCGTCCCCTGACTTAGATGTGAACGAGAAGTCTTTCACCAGCCCGTCAAGCAACACCACAGTGAGCTTGAGCTTGCTTACAAGCCTGCCGAACTCGTCCTGGTCGTTCGATAGCCCTGGTGTTCGCACAGGCTTTTCTCCAATCACTTTAAGTCCTTGCTGCTGCAACTCAATGATCTTCGACAGCACCTTCACCGACATCGTCCTGAAGTCTTGTATAGAAAGTATGTTGTATGAGACTCCATCTGGTAAAGTCAATCGTTCATTAACAACTGTCGCTTTATTGAGCAGGGTTTCGCTATTGATCAGGTCATAGTCCACACCGTCGGGTGGTGATGGGAACAATTCATTTCTTTCGACGCGTGTGTAAACGCCGGCATCTTCGCCCGTGAAGTAGGCTATGTCGGCGACGAACGTTCCATGTTGAAGCAGGAACTGGCAACGTGACAGATAGGTCATCCATTCTTTACCCTGCTCCCACCATGTATTGGTCCTGTCGAAGTGTGATCCCCACGGACCCATTGTCATGCCCGGCTTTGCTGTAGGATGCGGCTGATGTGCGAAGCGGTGGAAGACCATCCTGTTTAAACCCTGCGTGAACATCCGATCGCCCTGGACTTTCAACGCAAAAGGATGTTCCTGCCACTTGCCCGACTCGGGTTCGCTGGTGAACGATTCGGCAGCGACAATTTTCTGGCCATTTGTATGGGCGATAGCAGCGGAGAGTTTCACGGTCCTTCGCATGGTATAATTGTTCTGGAAGATAGAAGAAAGGTTGTTCCAGAATTCTCCAACGTTGATGTCGATGCGTGCTCCGATCTGCATCTCTTCCATCGGTCCGCGATCATACGGTTGAATGTATGCGATGATATTGTTCTTGTGACAGAGCTCGGTGAACTTGCCATAGTAATTATCGGCCATCAATGTTCCTTGAGTACGGCGAAGGTCCCACAGGAAACGATTGGTTATATCTGCGCTGCCGACAACCCGACCGGTAAATGCCGGCAGATACTTGATGATGTCGTAACCGTTCTTTTCTTTGAAGATCTTTTCGAAGCCGGGAGTCCAGTTCTGCATTCCAACTTCGTAGCTGTCGATAAGTAAGCCGACTTTCGTGGTCTTGCCGAGCGGCTCCAGGAACGGCAGCAGGTTGTCCATCATCTTGTTGAAGTGGAATTCGAAAGCAGAAGCGCTATACTTATCACACTCGAGGCCGATGCCAGTGTCGGGGGCAGAACGGTTTTCAGTTCCGATCGGTGAATAGCCGAAGCGGACTATTGTCCACTTACCTCTGCCTGCACCCCAAACAAGTTGACCATCCGGTTTCAGGTATTGTGTTACGTCAACGATATCGATCTCTGGAATTGAAGGAACACCGGCGGGGATATCATCGACGCTATAGCGATTGAAAGAAAAGTTTGCTCGCTTCTCCCACCCCTCGACGGGCTTTCCTTCTACAGCCGGAAATGCAAGCACGCAGATATCTTTATAATAGTCGAGCTTCGTGACGGGCTTAGGCAACGCAACATTCACCTGCTTGTTCCCATCGATCGTGATCTCACTGAACTTGACTTCCTGCATCGCGAGATCCGGAGTTATCCACGGCCCGCCCGATGATGACCAACCGGGGCAGTTGTGCATCGTGAACTCGAGGCCGAGCCGATGTGCCTCTGCAATAGCATGCTTCTTTAGCTCGAGCCATTCGGGACTTAAGTAAACGATCGGGCCTTTAGGAATGCCGGTGCCTGCATCGAAGTTTTGAAATCCACCGATGCCGACACGTGCCATCGCTTCGAGGTCGAGGGTTATTCCTTCTTTTGTAACATTGCCATTCATCCAGTGCCACCATGTGTGAGGCTTTGCTGATGCCGGTGGTTTCAGGAATTCGGCTTCGAGTGAATCAACTTGTTGCGCGATTGTCTTGTTTTGAATGATGCCCCACGGAGTAATGATCGCTGCAGCTCCGACAACGCCGGTGGACTTAAGGAATTCGCGTCTCTTCATTTGCTTAAAAATCGTCAATTTCAGGAAAAAACGGTGCAACCCGTCCTGAGCTGTCTGCGTCTAATTCAAAAACCTTCGCCTATGTTCCGCAACTATCTCAAGCTTGCCTTTCGCAATCTTTCGCGTCAGAAGGCATTTTCCATCATCAACATTGCCGGGCTTGCAATAGGACTCGCAAGTAGTTTCATGATCCTGCTTTGGGTGCAGGACGAACTGAGTTATGACCGGTTTCATTCGAAGGCGAATCGTACCTATCGTCTTATCGCGGATGCAGGTAGCCTCCAGGTTGCTGTCGCTCCCGCGGCCTCAGCTCCAGCAATCAAAGAACAGATACCTGGCGTCGAAGCAACCGCTCGACTCAAACCGGTAGGCGCGTTAATTCTTGAAGGCAACAACAAAAAATTTGAAGAGAAAGAAGGTTATTATGTCGAGCCATCATTCTTCGATGTGTTCGATTTCAAATTATTGAGCGGCGAACCCAATGCCCTCAATGATCCCAGGAACATTTTCGTTACAGAAGACATTGCGCTGAAGTTTTTCGGAACGACGGACGTTGTGGGCAAGACTTTGCGTAGCGACGGGCGGGACGAATTTACGATAGCGGGAATTATTGCTAAACCAGAAGGGAATTCTCACCTGAAGATCAACGTATTATTTCCCTGGGCACAAGCGGCCACATGGGATTGGGGCATCAAGGACCGGCCGTGGGGGAACTTTAATTTCTTCACGTTCGTCACATTCGATTCACCGAAAGATGAGGCGTTCCTATCAGATTTCGAAGAAGCGTTCGGCAAGATCTTCGTCTCACACGAAACGTCCGTGAAGGTCAAATTCGACCTGCAACCTCTTACCGACATTCACCTTCATTCAAGATTTATGGCAGACGTCGCTGGCCATGGGAATTTTCAATACGTTGCTGCCTTGTCGGTCATCGCGGTATTCATCATACTCATCGGTTGTATCAACTTCATGAATCTTTCGACCGCACGTTCTGCTCGCCGCGCGAAAGAAGTTGGCCTCCGGAAAGTTGCAGGCGCCGTGAGAATTCAATTGATCAAGCAATTCCTCGGTGAGTCTCTCCTCGTAACGGTCCTTTCACTGGCGATCGCCCTTATTATTGTGGTGATTGCATTGCCGATCGTAAACAACCTGGTCTCTAAAGATCTATCGATCGACATTGGCGATCCAATGTTGTTGATCGGTGTGTCTGCAATCACCATCATGACTGGAATTATTTCGGGCTTGTATCCTGCCTTCATCCTTTCGGGCTTCACTCCCATCAAAGTCTTAAAGAAAGATATTAAGAGTGGCGCCGGCGGTTCCGTTTTCAGGAACGTTTTGGTGGTTGCCCAGTTCGTGATCTCGATCGTCCTGCTTGTGGGAACTTCAATCGTCTATCAGCAACTGCAGTTCCTTCGGAGCAAAGACATCGGCTACGCCAAAGACAACCTGATCTATCTCGATCTGCGCACCGATATGCGCACAACCATGAATAAATGGCGGGCCGCCTTCGAGTCACACCCCGAAACACGAAACTTTACCATTTCCGACGATGTACCGACGAACCACGTGTCGGGCGAAGTTGATATTTCCTGGCCTGGCAAGGATCCAAACCAGCAGACGATATTCGCGAACTCATTTATTGATGAGGATTTTATCCCTGTATTCGGAATACAACTCGCCGCTGGTCGAAATTTCAATGAAAACATTCTTGGCGACAGCAGCAACTTTATCATCAACGAAACCGCTGCGAAGATCATGGGCTTCACAGCAGAGAGCGCCGTTGGACAAAAGATAAATAAGGGAGATACCAAAGGAACCATCGTTGGCGTAGTTAAGGACTTCAACTTCAAGCCCCTCCGTGAGATGATCGAGCCAATGATCATGGTGCCAAATACATGGGGCGGTACCGTCATCATTAAAGCAGAAGCCGGTAAGCTTTCGGAGACCATCGCAGCCACGGAACAAGCCTGGAACAGTATCGAAGACGTGTATCCTTTCACATATGGTTTTGTAGACCAGGACCTGGAGAACCTCTATCGAAGCGAAAAACAAGTCAGCACATTATTCAGTGCTTTTGCATTACTCGCCATCTTTATCTCCTGCCTTGGGTTATATGGACTTTCGGCCTTTATCGCGGAGCAACGCACACGCGAGATCGGAATTCGGAAGGCGCTGGGTGCATCGATATCGGGCATCGTATATCTGTTGGCAACACGTTTCGTAATCCCAGTGGTGTTCGCGATGATCATTGCCGCCCCGCTTGCATGGTACTCGATGGTTCAATGGCTCAACGGCTTCGCATACAAGATCGACTTCAACTGGATGTTCGTGGTTGGCGCAGGCATACTCGCCTTGTGCATCAGCCTCGCAACCGTAAGTTTCGAATCGATCAAAGCAGCGAGAGTTAATCCCGTGAAGAGTTTGAGGACAGAGTAAGTTATTTATTTTACTTATCTACGACCGCCTCCTTCACGAGTCGCACACCGTACACCGGTCCCGCAGCGTTGTTGTTGTCCTTCGGCTGGAACCTCACGGTAATCTTCGTCTTGCCGTTCGTTAGTGTGGTCGGTATGCGATAGGTGATATCGTAGAACTTACTCTCTTTAAATTTATTCAGGTCTTCGGTAGCGATCTTCTCGCCGTCGACGAGGATATCGAAGTTGCGTCCACGGTTGTCTTCGCCCCAATAGGTTCCGATCAACAAGTATGAAAATCCGGGCTGCACCTTCATCGCGAAAGAAAAATACCCGCCTGGATTTGCGATGCGATATTTGTGCGTGTGCCCCTCGCCGATGTCAGTGTTCTCGCCAACGAGCTCATGGTCGCGCTCCGGCTGCATCTCTCCCAGCCGAAGGATGTCGGTTGTGCCCTGCTCCCTTTCCGCTTCAAGCTTCTTGCGCGTTTCGTAAACCAACTGTTGTTCCTGCCATTGCTGTGGCGTGAACACGTCCCAGTAAACAGAGTAATAATCGTCGGCAATGGTATTAAATGGCTGGAAGGTCAGATGATCTTTAGTATGAAACAACATTGGGTTGCTCTTGTCTTGCGTGAGCAGATCGGGCGTGCTTGTCTTTTCACTAACGATAACCGGGATGCCCTTCATCGGATCGGGTTCCTTGGGACCGAGATTTCCGGCAAGCAACGTCGGACCATAAAAGAATGCTTGTCGCGATGGATTGTCGGGCAGGGTCTCTGTGTAGAGGTGTGAAGGAAATTGAGCTTCAATCACATCACCCGTTTTCCATTTACTATCAAGCACCAGATATCCCGCCTTATTAACTGTCGGATTTTTAACAGCCTTTCCGTTAACTTTTACTGTCCAGTTTTGAGCCCACCGCGGGACGCGTATATAGATCGGCATCTTCACGGGACTCTTCGTCTTGAGCTCAAGCTTACCTGCAGTGGGTTGTGTCAATTCAACGCCCTTCTCTTTCCACGTGAGCTTCGATGGAATGAAGAGATTAACGTACAGGCCTCCATCAACACCTTTGGAATAAATGCTTTCGCCATACTTAACGTGATTTTCGATACCCGATCCGACGCAGCAGGTGAATGTATTGAACTCATCACTGAATTCTTTCCTGGTGCCCATTCGCAACGGTACAAAATAACACATCATGCCTGTCGAATGATTTTGCGACGCGAGGATGTGGTTATACAAAGCACGTTCATAGAAGTCCATATACTCGGCCCTGGGATTCATCGCGAACAGGTGACGGGTAAGCTTCAGCATGTTGTACGTGTTGCAGGTCTCCATCGTGTTGTCGGTCAGCTTTTCGTTGAACACATCCCGTTGGCTGAGATACTCGTAATTGCTATTGCCTCCCGGTGCATAGCTGTGATGCTTTACAACAGTGTTCCAAAAAAAATCGCTGATCGCGAAGTCGCTTTGCTTTCCCGTAAGCTCGAACCTGCGTGCGGTTCCTATGGCTTTAGGCACTTGTGTGTTCGAATGTTTGCCCGGCAGCACATCGATACCGATAGCCAATGAGTCGAGGAGTCTCTTATCATGGAACTTGTAAGAGAGGTCGAGATATTTCTTCTCGCCTGTGAACGCATACGTGTTCGCGAGCGCTTCATTCATCCCGCCGTATTCGCACAACAACATCTTCTGCAATTGCTCATCGTTGAGATCCTTCAGAACCCCATCCGCCCAATCGGCAATTCCTTTATTGATCGCGAGTGCCTTATCGTTATCGCAGTACAAATAGGCGTCGAGCAAACCGGCCATTACCTTATGGATCGTATACCAGGGTGACCAGGATCCATTAAGATCAAAGCCACGCGAACGGATATTTCCTTTAGATACTTCGAGGAACACACTGTCTTCCCTGGGAATGGCGCCTATGTAACCGGTCTTCCTCGCGCGCTGACATTCCTCGAGCTCATTTACGATATATTCTACTCGTTCACGATATTTTGTATCGCCCGTAGCAGCATACTGCAATGCACAGGCTGAGAGATAATGACCCAGCGTGTGCCCTGCAAGACCCAGGCTCTCCCAGCCACCGTACTTATCTGCTTTTGGTTTCAACCCGGAGTGACTTCTGAATTGAGAAAGCAACCGGTCCGGCTCAATTACCAACAGGTATTTGGCATCTGCCAGCATCGCCTTCTTGAAATCGGAATCCAGGAGCTCGACATCTTTCGGATGAAATGAATACGCTTTGATCTCGACAACCGGCTTTACCTTAACACGAGGATTATTTTCCTCAGGCACGTAAGATTGACTGAATACAAAAAAGGGAAAAACGATCAGCAGAAAGCAGAAGATCTTCATTGTGTATTTTTTACAGTTATAAAAATACCAAATTACCGTCCGCGTACAAGTGCTTGATCAGGCAAGGATAAAAGATTAGATTAATAACCTATCGACTGCTATGGAGTTACTTGTCAACGGAAAGAAATACACTGTAGAAGCTGATGCCGACGACAGCCTGTTGTCCGTTTTGAGGGATCAGCTCGAACTTACCGGCACCAGGTATGGATGTGGTGAGGGTGCGTGTGGTGCCTGCACTGTATTGGTCAATGACACAGCAACTCGGTCTTGTGTAACCAAAGTGACTACCGTCACCACGAAGTCGATCACGACAATAGAAGGTCTCGGATCGAATGACGTGTTACACCCTGTACAGAAGGCATGTCTGAGTGTTGATGTATTTCAATGTTCATATTGCGCTTCTGGTATGATAATGTCGGCCGTGGCATTGCTGCAAAAAAATCCCAAACCGGATCGTTCGGAGATCGTTCGCGCGATGCAAGGTAATGTCTGCCGATGCGGAACCCATATAAGAATAATGAAGGCCATAGAACAAGCTGCCAATGTTTAGTGAGACTGTCATCAATCGACGCGATTTTATAAAAGTACTGGGAAGCGGTGTTGTCGTTACGTTTACAATGGGCAACGCCCTTGCAAACTCCGCCCTTTCTGTCCCGGAAGGTCAACTGTCGTCCTGGATCCATGTAGGTGAAAACGGGTACATCACGGTGTTTACCGGGAAGGCCGAAGTCGGTCAGAACATTCGGACATCTTTGTCGCAGATCGTAGCCGAGGAATTGAACACGAACATCTCGAAGATCATCCTGGTAATGGGCGACACCGACGTTACGCCATACGATCGCGGTACTTTTGGAAGTCGTTCGATCCCTTACATGGGACCATCGCTTCGAAAGGCAGCCGCTACCGCCCGTGAGGAGCTCATAAGCATGGCCGCAAGCAACTGGAAATGCGATCGCGCGGGACTTTATGTTGACAACGGATCGGTAAAAGAGCAAGGATCGTCCCGATCCATCGAATTCGGAAAGCTTACAAAAGGAGAAGCGTTTGTAAGACCGGTCGATGAAAAAGTTAAAGTAAAGCCGATCGAAGAATGGAAGATCGCTGGCACATCCGTTCCGAAAGTCAATGGCGCCTCCTTCGTGACGGGCAAGCATCAGTACACGTCCGACATGAAGATCGATGGTATGACGTATGGTAAAGTTCTAAGAGCGCCCGCCTATGGAGCAAAACTCCTCTCCGTAGATGTTTCAAAAGCACGTTCGATGCCGAATGTAAAAGTCGTCCAGGATGGTGACTTTATTGGTGTTACCGCACCGTCGAGGAAAGTCGCCGAGGCAGCACTCAAGGCGATCGAAGCCAAATGGGAATTCTCACCGCAGCCATCGCGCACCGAGATATTTCAATACATAAAAAAGAATTCAAAACGCGGCGAGGCAAAAGTCAGCGGTGACACGGACAAAGCGTTCGCAACATCGGATATCAGGATCGAGAAGAGCTTCGAGATCAACTATATCGCCCACGTTCCACTCGAGCCGCGCGCAGGTCTAGCAAAATGGGACAACGACAAACTGACGGTATGGACGGGCACGCAACGACCTTTTGGAGTGCAGGAAGATCTCGCCGATGTATTTGGTATTCCAAAAGAAAGGATACGCGTCATTCAGCCCGATACAGGTTCCGGTTACGGAGGCAAGCACACAGGCGAGGCCGGAGTAGAGGCAGCGCGGCTCTCGAAGGCGACTGGCGCTCCAGTAAAAGTAACCTGGTCGCGCGAAGAGGAATTTGCATGGGCATATTTCCGTCCGGCAGGAGTGATCGATGTCAAAGCAGGTCTGTCGAAAGACGCCCGACTACTGTCCTGGGAATTTCACAATCATAACTCAGGTCCGTCGGGCATCGATAACCCGTATCAAACCGACGCAAGCAAGATCGAATTTCACCCGATGGACTCTCCATTGCGCCAGGGATCATATCGCGGATTGGCAGCCACGGCTAACAACTTTGCCCGCGAATCGATAATAAATGATCTGGCTGTCGCTATCGATATGGATCCACTTGAGTTCCGGCTGAAGAATCTTTCGGAATCAAGGATGAAAGACGTTCTTCAAGCTGCCGCAAAGAAATTTAATTGGACCGGTAGAGCGTCTAAGGCCGGTCATGGTATCGGCATTGCTTGCGGAACAGAAAAAGCAAGCTACATTGCTACTTGTGCCGAAGTTGAAGTTACATCCGACGGCGACGTGAAAGTGATACGGGTAGTGGCGGCGTTTGAATGCGGTGGGATCATTAATCCCAATCATCTCGAAAATCAAATACAGGGGTCGGTGATCCAGGGATTGGGTGGTGCGCTTTTCGAACGGATCGATTTCAAGGACGGTAAGTTATTGAATGGGCAACTCTCGAAGTACCGTGTTCCACGATTTAGCGACATACCCGAACTGGACGTGGTAATGTTGAACAGAAAAGATATCGCCCCGGCAGGCGCGGGTGAAACACCTATCTTGGGAATCGCCCCCGCTATCCGCAATGCGATTGATAATGCAACAGGCAAAAAGTTATACACACTACCCCTTTCACCCCGCCCCTAGCGACAGACACCACGCACTCACGACTGCAAAGAAGTACGAATGGTTATACCGTCGGTCTCTCCTTGGCGATTTCATTTACCCCGCTATTAGATAATGAATAAAGGCAGGCAAACATTGCTCGTGACCATACTCGGTCTCATGGTTGCAGTAGGTCCGTTCTCGATCGATATGTATCTGCCCGCATTCCAGATCATAGCCAATCAATTCAATACAACGATATCGAATGTCGGATTATCGATGGCCAGCTATTTTGTCGGGATGGCTGCGGGACAGTTACTATACGGACCGCTGCTCGATCGCTTCGGAAGAAAGCCGCCCTTGTACCTCGGACTCGTGATCTACATAGCGGCGAGCATTGGATGCATCTTGTCGGCGAATGTCGGTCAACTGATCGTCTTCCGGTTGATACAAGCTATCGGTGGTTGCGCATCGAGCGTTGCTGCCCTTGCAATGGTTCGCGATATTTTTCCTGTTAAGGATAATGCGAAAGTATTTTCTTCATTGATGTTGGTGATCAGCGCGTCGCCGATCATTGCGCCATCGTTGGGTGGATTTGCCAGCCTGCAATGGGGATGGCCCTCGTTATTCATCATTCTTATTGCTATCTCGGTGGCGATCGTTATTCTTGTTTACTTCTTCCTTACCGAAAGCAAGGGCCCCGACCCGTCGTTCTCTCTCCTGCCCCGCGATATCCTTCGCAGCTTCGGCGAAGTGTTTCGGGAACCACAGTTCTCGACTTATGCTTTTGCAGGCGGGATTGCCTTCTCGGGGATCTTCGTATTCGTATCCAGCTCGCCTTTTCTCTACATGAAACTATACGGTTTCGACGAGCGCCAGTATGGCATAATGTTCGCCGTGCTGGTCAGCGGGCTGATACTGGCAAGTCAATTGAATAGACTACTCCTTCGCAGGCTTAGCAGCGAGATACTCATCGGTTGGGCGATCGTCGTTCAGGTTGTCATATCGTTCTTGTTACTGGGAATGTCCTTGTCTGATCTCGAATCGTTCTACATCCAAACAGCATTGATCTTTATCTTCCTGGGAACGATCGGTATCGTGCTGCCGAATTCATCTGCGCTCACGCTCGCGCCATTCGATTCGAACACAGGAACGGCTTCTTCTATGCTTGGATTTCTTCAACTGAGCTTTGGCGCACTCGCCAGTTTTGTAGTAAGCTATACCACAACCGACTCGGCAATGCCGATGATGGTTACGATGTGTGTTTGTGCTTCGTGTGCCTTGATTGCGTTGTTGGTCGGCCGACCCTACGTTAAGCTCAAGTACTCTTCTTCAGCCAGTCCTTCGTCACTTCATTGAGTGTCCTCACCTTCTCCTGCAGATCTCCTTTTATTTTCTCCCTGATACCGTTCATGTTGTCGAGCAACTGATCGGTGTCTTCCGGAATGGCTTCTTCAAGAAACTCACGAAAACGTTTAGCAACCGTAGGTGATTTCCCGTTGGTCGAGATGCCTACTTTTAGTTGACCTTTGGTTACTACAGATCCAAGATAGAAGTCACATAGATCGGGAGTGTCGGCAACATTGACCAACAGGCCCCTGGATTTTGCAAACTTCAGGATCTCCTGGTTGGTCTCGCGATTATTTGTGGCGAGCAACACAAGGTCGGCACTCCACAGGTCCCACAACCGGAAGTTTCTCTCTTCGAGCTCAACAGTGGGATGTTTTTCCGCCAATGACTTGATCTCGGGTTGGATCTCGCGTGCGACAAGAAGAACTTTCGCATTCGGGCTGTTCTTAAGAATGTTTGAAAGTTTTTCAAGGCCAACGCTGCCCCCACCAACGATCAATGTCTTAAGCGATTCGAGCTTAAGGAATATGGGAAATAGATTGTTCACTATTCAATGATGCTATCTCGGCTGCGCAATCAACAACAGAACCAACAACGATGACGGCCGGGGCTGCAATGGCCTTCTCGTTTACCAGTTTCTCGATGCTCGCAACCGTTCCGGTTACAGAACGCATCGATGGCAACGTTCCGTTCTCGATCACGGTAACGGGTATGTTCGACTTTCCTGCCTTCACGAACTGCTCCATGATCGACGCGATGTGTGAGAGTCCCATCAGGATCACGACGGTAGCTGTAGACTGCGCTGCGAGCGCTATGTCTTTTGAAATATCTCCTTCCCTGGTCGTACCCGTGATCACATAGAAGCTTTCGCTGATGCCTCTCGCAGTCAGCGGCACATTTACACTCGCAGGAGCGGCCAAAGCACTGGAAATGCCCGGCACCACGGCAACGGCGAGACCATGTTGTGCAGCATAGTGCATCTCTTCATAGCCACGACCGAATACGAACGGATCGCCGCCCTTCAATCGAACAACGTGTCCGTGCTTGTGGGCAAGATTTACAATAATGCTGTTGATGTCCTCCTGCAGATGTGAATGAACGCCTGCCCTCTTACCAACGCTCCATGCGGGAATGCCGGCGGGTATCAATGCGAGTATGTCGTCCGATACCAGTGCATCGTACAACACCACATTAGCCGAGCGGATCGCTTTGATGGCCTTGATGGTTAACAGTTCCGGATCGCCGGGGCCTGCACCAACAAGAGTTAATGAAGGTTTTACAGACATCTTAATTTTCAATTTTCCGGCAGCACCTAGACAGCAACTTTATTCGCGTTCCTCCAATCGAAAGCTTGCTCGAGGAACAGACTTGAATCTGCAAGGAATCTCTTTGCAAACTCCTCCGAAGGCGCGTTCTTATTGATGCGCAAAACGTATTCCCTGAAATTCTTCGAGCCGAGGTCTATCAGATTTCCTTCGATAAACTTCGCCTGGAACTCCGTCATCACCTGGTGTTGTGTTGAGGGCTTTACATCCTGGGTGAGCAACAGCGCTTTTGCGGTATTGATGAACGCACTATAACTATGATAGATCGAGTCCGCGTAGTATCCGTTCAATAATGTCGACTTCGCGAGGTCAAGCTTTTCCTGCGACTCGTAAAACAAAGTAGCAACAAGGTCGATGATAACACCGGCACATTCGCCAACAGCTGTCTGTAATTTGAATTTATGCTCTTCACCCCAGTCGAGGTAGTCTTCCTGCACGAGTGTTCCAAGCTCCGCAAGGGGTTTCAGCAATGCATAAAAATACTTATCGCCCATGCGCTTGAAGTAATCATGATAATACTCGCCTTCGTATGCGTTCTGCTCGTAATCATTCAAGAGAATGCGAAGCGAATCGGGACCACGCTTGCTTGGGATCTTAACGATCTTGTCCGAAATAATACCGGCACCATCTTTCAGCTTTCCGCCGCCCAACAATACAACAAGGGCGGGA
This sequence comes from uncultured Ohtaekwangia sp., assembly GCA_964490505.1. Taxonomy (GTDB): domain Bacteria; phylum Bacteroidota; class Bacteroidia; order Cytophagales; family Cyclobacteriaceae; genus ELB16-189. The sequence continues at coordinate 97,412 of CAZBCP010000017.1, forward strand.
AGTATGTTGCCCGACTTGTCTTTGATGGTGCTGCCGTAATAACCGATGCTGGCAAGACCATGCTGACCGCATGAATTGGGACAGCCGCTGATCTTTATTTTAATGTCGGAATTGTAAATAAGATCCGGGTATTCTTCCTCCATCACTTTCTCAAGGGCCAGCGCAATGCCGGTGCTGCTTGAGATGCCCAGGTTACATGATTCGGTTCCGGGACACGCGGTAACGTCGGCTACGCTGTCGAAGCCTGGCTCGGCAAGACCGAGCTGATCGAGTGCATTGTAAAGGTGTCGCAACGCTTCAGGTTTTACGAAGCGGATCAGGTATCCCTGGTTTATAGTTATGCGAAGCTCGTTGCTGGCATAAGTGTCTACCACGTCGGCGAACTTGCGTGCTTTGTCCGACGACAGATTTCCCAAGGGAAGCTTTACGAAAACCGCGAAGTATCCTTCTTGCTTTTGTTCAATAACATTGCTCTTGTGCCAGCGAGCATACTTGGTCTCGTCGGGCAGGGCAAGCTCATGATCGGGAACAAACTCCGTAAGCTCGGGATCTGGAAGAATGTCCTGGTTAACTTTATAGGTGTCGTTCTTTAATGCGGTCTTTTCTTCCTCAACGAGTGCCATGAATTTTTCGGCGCCGATCTCTTCGATCAGGAATTTCAGGCGTGCCTTCATGCGACGTGTTCTTTCGCCGTAACGATCGAATACACGAAGAACGGCTTCGGCAAAGGGAATGATCTTGTCTTCGGCGAGGAATTCGTACGCGGTGAAGGCCAGGTAAGGAGTTGCCCCGAGGCCACCACCGACAAGCACTTTGAAGCCGCGCTTGCCATCAACGATCTTCGGAATAAATCCCAGGTCGTGGATGAATGTGTAAGCTGTATCGGACTCGTTGTTAGAAAAAGCGAATTTCATCTTACGTCCCATCTCCTGGCAAATGGGGTTGCGCAGGAAGTATTGGTACATCTCGTAGGCATAGGGCGACACATCGAAGAGTTCGTTTTTATCGATACCTGCTGTAGCCGATGCTGTGATGTTGCGAACGGTATTACCGCATGCTTCGCGTGTTGTGATCTCGTCCTGTTCGAGCTTTGCCCAGAGCTCAGGAGTCTTGTCGAGACTTACAAAGTGGATCTGGATATCCTGTCGCGTTGTTGCGTGCAGGTTGCTGCTCGCATACTCGTCGGATATGTCGGCGATGCGACGGATCTGTTTTGTTGTTATCCGTCCGAACGGGATCTTGATGCGCACCATTTGCACACCAGGCTGACGTTGTCCATACACTCCGCGTGCGAGTCGCAGACTGCGAAACTTATCGTCGTCGATCTTGCCCTCGCGGAAAAGGCGGATCTTCTTTTCCAGGTCAATAATGTCTTGAGCTATTACCGGGTTCTCGATATTCTCCAGCTCTGTTCTGAAACTTTCCATACTCTTTATGTGGCGCGCATAGTTACGTAGAAGCATGATACCCTGGTAATCACTATGTGCTATGCTCTATTACTGCACGTTATGTAGTAAAGTTATGTTGATGGCCAGTTAATTCCAATTTAATCTATCGGATTTGTAGGTTTTTAGGATAAAATTAACAGCTACCGAACAGTCATTAGCAGGCGAAAACGCTTGCATTTAGGGTTAGCATGGAAACTATGGCGGCTTCGACCGGGTACTCGTTACCAGGTTACCCTAGCCACAATTACCAGTCGGCATAAAATATGAGATCAGGGTATCATCGTACTTAGTCCCCTTGTAGACCTCTTCGATCACAAATTTGATCTTGGTCCCCTTCTGGAACGAAGGCGAATCCTTTAACCACGACGGGGCAATATTGAACGACTGGTATGTTGGTATGTTGGACAATATCACATAGCCAACAAATTTTTCATCGACCAGCACTTTGAGCTTCTTCACCCTGTTGTTCGACTGCCAGGTATCCTTGCTTCTGTTGTAGCCATTACCAACCTGCCATGAATCACCGATGCGATAGTTGCTTGTGATCGTAAACTCGAGCCACTCTCCCACCCCACTTCCATTAACACCTTCCGACCACGCAGTTGCATCTTTATTGTCGACCAGGTTTGATGCAGTATAGCTATACACACCCTGGCTGTTCAAAGTTGATGATGCTTTTACGGAAACGCCGTGACCACAATCGAATTCGTGCGGGCCAGGTCCGCCATCGATAGGTTCGTAAACATGGCTGTTGAACGTGAGCATATTATTGTAACCAGGTTCTTCAACTTTCTCTTCCACCAAATCGGAGCCGTTCCATTTGAAGACGTGCTTGTACTTTAACAACATCGGGTCCATTGGACCTTCCGCCGCTAACGAATCGGCTTCCATCTCGCGCATGTATGCCCATTTATTAAGACTCACAGTGATCGAAGTCGGTCCGAGTTCGTAATCGAGATATGGTTTCGCCGACTGATTTACGAACTCCGGTGGAAGTATGACGCGATCGTCGAAGAAGCTGCTGAGCTTGTATTCCGGGAGAAGATATTGATTCCATTGTTCGGGATGATCTTCGTTAGTCGTGTATGCGTATTCCCACATCTCTGTTACAACAACCTGTGCATTGGCTTGTTGTACGGCGATCAATGCATGAGAAGGTGTACGTCCGTAGAGCTTGAACTTAACTGTGTTGTCGGATGACTGCTTATTTTGAAGAGTGATCTCGCCTGTATTGAGATCGAGGCGGGTGCGTAACCAGTTCTTCGACTCTCCATCGTTGATGGCTTCTTTGAGGTCGTCTTGTGATATCTCCTCTATGAGGTTGTCAAGTTTCGAAGAGGGGAACGCTGATGCGATCGATTGGACTGTTGGGCCTTGCTTATTACTTGACCCCGGTACATTATTTTCGTTTTTGGTATCGCCGGAAGGCTTACATGAAAGCATTATCAATACGAATACCAATAGATTAATACGCCGTTTCAAGTAGACAGGGGGGATTAAGTTCCAATATAATTGGAATTATCATCCGTTTGCTGCCGATCGTAACAGTAATTGCTTTATTCTTGAATTAAGTGTGAGGCTGGAAGCAATTTCGATTGCACGAGGTGACATTTTCTTCAACGTCTTTGCAAGTATATCGATCACTTTATCGTCATCGTGCTTCGCGGCGAACTCATCGAGATAGAATTCGACGAAGACAATGCAAACAACATCTTCGAGCAATTGTGTATCCGTATTTTTACGCAAATCTTTCTTCTCAAGAAGATCTTTCACTTTCGCGACGGTCTCATCGTCGTAACCGACATCTTTCAGGATCCGACCAGCAGTCTCTGCGTGGAAAGTCTTCAGTTTATTTCTCCAGGCGATGTAGCCCTTCTTCCCTTCGGGGAATGAGTTGCGTGGTATCGTCCAGCGACCGATGTGCTGACAATGAATTGCGAGAGCGACGTGTTCTGCGGCATTGGGCTCGAATGTGCGCAAGCGTTCGCTCATTCGTTGTGCATACAATACTTCTTTGCCGTTGGGATCGGCGGCGTTGTATTCATCGAACTTTTCTATGGCCTTGCTGAATCGAGACGAGCTCATTGGATGAAGCTAATAAAAAAACACATAGGCACATAGAATTGCTCCTATGTGCCTATATGTTTAGTTAAGACTTTACTTAGTCGAGCAGACCGAGGGTCTTCATTTTCTTCTCTACGCGTGCGATCTGCGCATCGTTACCGAGGTCGGTATAGATAGCGAGAAGGGCGTCGAGAACCTTGGGTTCGTCGGGGCTGAGTTTTTCGCATTGTTCGTAGTAAGGAACAACTGCTTTCAGCTTCTCAACATAGATTTTGTCGAGATCGAGTTTCTTCTTCTTGTCGGCAGCGCTGATACCGAGCTGGTTCATTTCCTGCTTAACAGTTTTAGCATCGAGGTAAACCAGGTCGGCAATGGCGAGGTGCGCATCGAAATACTTGGGATCGATCTTCAGCGCTTCATCATACCACTTGCGGGCTTCTGCGTAGTCTTTCAACTCGTAGTTGATCACACCCAGGTAATATCTTGATTCCTTATCGTTAGGATCTCCTTTAACCTGGCGCTCCATAGCCACCTTAGCTTCGGGAAGCCTGTTCTGTTTGATGTAGATATCGAGTTCGTAACGGGGGAAGTCAGGGTTGTTAGGGAATTTAGCCTGAGCTTCTTTAGCGATCTTCAAAGCCTCTTCCATGTCCTTCTGACGGTCGCGGTAGATACCAAAGAGCATGATATAAGGGTCTTGTGACTTGCCGCCTTTCTCGATATACCTCTTCATGTAAACAACAGACTTATCGAATTCTTCTGCTGCAGGTCCGAAATAAACGCCCGCGTTGAGAAGAACCGATGTGTCGTTAGGGATGAAGTACATCGTGTTCTCAGTGAACGCAAACGCTTTCTTATAGTCTTTCCTGTCCTGGTATTCAGCGATCGCCTTATTGAAATAGGATTGCGCGAGATAACTGTAGATATTCTCGTTCATGATCGGCAGGCCCATTGCATCGGTAATGAAATACTTAGCATCAGGTTCAAGTGACTTTGCCTTGTCGAATGATTCTTGAACTGTGGGGAATGGGTTTGGATCGAGGCCTTTGAATGCTTCGTTCTTTGTAGTATCGATAGCCGCGTAGATGAGTCCTTTGAGGAACCAGGCTTTCGCAGCGTTCTTCGACGGCTCGCCCTTCTTGTTCACCATGAACTCCTGGCTGGCAGTCGTAGCGTCGATAATTGCTTTTGCTTCGTCGATCTTGCCGTCCTTGAGAGCCTTTTCAGCTTTCTGAGTGCTCGGCTTGACCTCCTTCTGTGCCATACCCGCGAACGGCAACAGAATAAGCAGCAGTACAGATAATTGTTTCATCTTTAGGTTAGTTTATAAATTCTCAGTTCAAAAATAGGTTTTTTACTCAAACAGTCGGTTCGGCGTCGGTCATCTTTTCGATTTTCGCCACGGACGATATGGAATCGTCTTCGTTCAGCTTTATGAGTCGAACGCCCTGGGTGGCGCGGCCCATGATCCGGAGCTCAGAAACGTTGATCCGGATACTGATTCCCGACTTGTTAATGATCATCAGATCGTCTTTGTCTGTGACCTCCTTTATCGCAACAAGCTTGCCAGTTTTTTCCGTCACATTGATGGTCTTCACCCCTTTTCCGCCCCTCCTGGTAATGCGGTAATCGCCCATGTCCGAGCGTTTTCCGTAGCCTTTTTCAGATACCACCAGCAAGTTGGTCTCCTGCGAGGTGATGCAAACCATGCCGATCACTTTGTCGTCCGCTCCTTCGAGTGTAACACCTCTTACGCCGGCGGCAGTACGGCCCATCGGTCGCACGTCGTCTTCGTTGAAGTGTACGGCCTTACCTTCACTTTTTGCAATTACGATATGATTCTTACCATTGGTGAGAGCAACTTCTAACAAGCGGTCGCCTTCGTGAACGGTGATGGCTGTGATACCATTGGTACGTGGCCTCGAATAGGCTTCGAGAGAAGTCTTCTTGATGATGCCCTTCTCGGTACACAGGATCACGAAATTGTTGTTGAGAGCATCTTCGCTTTCGAGGTCCTGGATCTTAAGCACGGCGCGCACTGCATCGCCCGGCTGTATGTTGATCAGGTTCTGTATGGGACGTCCCTTCGAAGTTTTATTGCCCTCGGGGATCTCATAAGCTTTCATCCAATAGCACTGACCTTTATCTGTAAAGATCAAAAGGTAGTTGTGAGCTTTTGCTACGAACAGCTTTTCTGTAAAGTCATCTTCCTTCGTAACGGCACCTTTGGAACCGATACCGCCACGGCCTTGCGTACGGTATTCGGAAAGTCCGGTACGTTTTACATATCCCTGGTTCGAAATGGTGATCACCATCTCTTCGTTGGGGATAAGAGCTTCAACGGTAATGTCTTCGTCGCTGTGAACGACCTCCGTACGACGTTCGTCGCCGTAACGTTCTTTCATTTCGAGGAGCTCTTCCTTGATGATGTTCATTCGAAGAGGTTCGCTCGACAGGATCTCGTTAAGCTTTGCGATGAGCTCTTTAACTTCCTTGTATTCGTTAACGATCTTGTCACGCTCCAGACCAGTCAAACGTTGCAAGCGCATTTCGAGAATGGCTTTTGCCTGGATCTCGGACAACGCAAACTTTTCCATCAAGCCGGTTTTCGCCACATCGGGATCCTTCGAGTTACGGATCAGGGCGATCACTTCATCGAGATGATCTAGTGCGATGAGATAACCTTCAAGTATGTGAGCCCGCTTCTCGGCTTCCGCGAGATCGAACTTGGTACGACGGATGACAACCTCGTGCCTATGGTCAACAAAGTGAGTGATTAGCTCCTTGATATTCAACGTCTCGGGGCGTCCTTTTACAAGCGCCACGTTGTTGATACCAAATGTTGACTGAAGCTGGGTGTATTTGTAAAGATTGTTGAGGACTACGTTGGGAATTGCGTCGCGCTTGAGATCGTAAACGATCCTGAAGCCATCGCGATCCGATTCATCGCGGAGACCAGAGATACCTTCGATCTTCTTCTCGTTGATCAGCGCAGCGGTCTTCTCGATCATCATGGCTTTGTTCACCATGTATGGGATCTCGGTAACGATGATCTGTTCTTTGGTGCCCGTAGAAACGATCTCTGCCTTCGACCGGATAACTACTTTACCCCTACCGGTTGCATAGGCCTGTTGCACTCCTGAATAACCATAGATAATACCGCCTGTCGGGAAGTCCGGGGCAGTTATATGGGTCATCAGCTCAACGATCGAGATCTCCCTATTGTCGATGTAAGCGATGATACCGTTCACGACCTCGCCGAGATTGTGAGGTGCCATGTTGGTAGCCATGCCGACGGCAATACCAGAAGATCCGTTGATGAGAAGATTCGGGACTTTACCGGGCAATACGCTCGGCTCGGTCAGAGAGTCGTCGAAGTTAGGCTGGAAGTCGACGGTATCTTTGTTGATGTCTGCCAGTAATTCTTCAGCGATGCGGCGAAGACGAGCTTCGGTGTATCGCATAGCTGCGGGCATGTCGCCATCTACAGAACCGAAGTTACCCTGGCCATCGACCAGCGTATAGCGAAGCGACCAGTCCTGTGCCATACGCACCATGGTGTCGTATACAGAGCCGTCGCCGTGGGGATGGTACTTACCAAGAACTTCGCCGACGATCCTTGCCGATTTTTTATATGGCTTGTTGTAGTTAACGCCGAGTTCCTGCATGCCGTAAAGAACACGGCGATGTACAGGTTTCAGTCCGTCGCGAACGTCGGGAAGAGCGCGCGAAATGATGACCGACATCGAATAATCGATGTATGCGCCACGCATTTCGTCTTCAATATTTATCGGGATTATGTTCTGCCTTTCTGTAGGAGAACCTGAGTCTTCGGCCATTTAAAAGAGGTCTCTATAATAATTGGCGAAAATAAGGAAAAATTGGCCAAAAAGAGGGGAAAAATGAGGGTGATTTTGCACGGAAATCCATGCTTTTTATAAAGCTTAATAAGGGTTCATTTTCTTCTTATTCCGGCCCTTGTATTTCAGCAGTTTGGGGTGGTTTTCGCCGTACAATGGGTTCTGTTTTTTCCAGATCCTGTGCATGCGACTCCGGTACTCCCTGTCGCCGTGAACGTGATTCATCTGCGCCTGGCATTCGCTATGAAAGCACCTGGGCAGATCAGGTATCGCATAGGTAATTCCAACGTTCACGTAGAACGCATTGATGTAGTGCGGAATAGGCGTATCGGAGTCCGGAAGATTGAGCGTATAGTTCTTGATCTCGAACGACGGCCTGATAAAAGCCTTCAGGTATTCCGAAAACTCGCGCTCGATCGTAACACCACCATTCACATAAACCCCTTTCTTAATCTGCGACAGCTCGAAGTTCTTGCCGGGCTTAAATCCTCCCACCTGCACGTCGCCAGTAAAGAGGAACTTATCTATCCTGTAAAATGAGATGCCAGCCATGCCGTAGTACTTCTGCATGAACCCGCCACGCGGTGTTGGCTGAAAGTCTTTGATCTGGTCCTTGAAGGTTATCGAGTGCATGGGACCAATGTTCATATACTCGTAAGAATATCCACCACCCAGGCGATAACGCTCCAGGAATTCGTAGTGCACCGTGGCATTGATCGGGATATTCCACGCGCCGCCCTTAAATCCAAGCTTCGCCGTATCGCCGTGCACGGTAAAACTGTCGAACGCTGTCGAAAGAGTATCGGGTACAGCCTGGTTCACCCAGTTCATAAAACGTCGGGTGGGATCGGAAAGGGGAAAGACTCTCGGTGCGAAGCCCGTAGGCTGCACAACGCCATAGCCATTCAGCTTGTGGCTAAAGAAGGTGTGGCCGTAGCCGGTGCTCAGGCTAAACCTGAAGTTCTTGAGGATCTTGCGTGTCCCCCAGGGCTTCCGTTTAGCGTAAATGGTTTCGAGCGGAAATGTGGGTTTCTCTTCGTCCTGAGCTATTCCGGCAAATGGAATAAGCATTACGAGGCATAAAGCGAGCGCTATGGAGGCAAGGGGCTTCAGTCGTAGAAAGGTAAAAGGGTAAATTTAACAAATTTAGCCCTAATAGGTGGGATACCTGCTCTCAAGCGACGTGAACGTGTGGAACAACGTCTGTCCTTCGCGTGCTGTGTATTCGAAGTCGTAAGTCCCATGTTCCGGCGATCCTGGCGTTCCCACATTCAGTGTTACTTTGTTCTTCCCTGCTTTTAACGGCACACGGCAGTAGAATATTTCATGTGGTAACGTTTGCCAGTTGCGGGTATCGGCGTGCTCGGTAAGTGCATTGAAGATCCCGACTACTGATCCGAGCGCGTGATCAGCTTTCTTCACTTCCATCTCTGCCGCTTTCTTGATCGCCAGTCTTATCAAGGCTTTGCTCAGTTCGAGATTCATTCTCTCCTGCAGGCATTTGAACGCGATAGCATTTACATCTTCTGCTCTTTGTAGTTCGATCGTTTGTCCATCGATCGTGAGATCGGCTTTGTGATAATAGACCGGTCGTTCGAGATACTTTGGAAATGCAACACGGAACACGTCGATGCTCGTGAGATTTCTTTTATCGCGATCGCTATAGTCACGGATGTTGAATGGGAAGGCCATCTGCATCTGGTCGTTCCTGAAGTAGATCCAGTCGTTCCGCCGGTCGACAATGAAGTTGATGCCCCACTCTGCTTTGATCGGGCTTAGTCCATTATGCCAAAAGAAAACGAGCTCGGGATTGTTGTTGACCTCGTATTTGTAATCGGGCATACCGAACTCTTCTTTGTATTGATTGAATTCGTCGATGAGTCCGCTGAGCCATGCTGTGCGAAGGAGGTCGAGCTTCAGCTGTGGAGGAGAATCGAGATTGAAGAGATGTTTGAATGACCCTTCGTATACATTGTATGCATTTCGATAGGCGATGAATGCATTGTTGTAATCTTTGCCCGCTTCGTAGATCACTCCCATCATTAAATGAACGAAAGCGTCTTCGCGGTATTTGTTGTCGGAGCTGTAGCGATCGCTCAATTGCTGCAGCCGGATGGTAAGACGACGGCACTCCACCAGGGCATCTTCGAAGTTGTTCTGTTTTACGTAGTTGAGCGCTTTGTAATACAGCAACATAAGGTGTTCGTGATCTTCGCCACGGTATGGACTGAAGTTCGGGTTCGTTAGATACGATGTTGCTTCGTATAAATAGTTTGTCCGATAGTCTTCACCAAACAAATAGGCTTTTTCGAGGTACTCGTTGCTTTCGTCGTAACGGCCAAGCATCGATAAAACGAGACCGTTGTTTACATCGTAAAGGAATTCTTTTCTGCCATTGGCTTCTGATGCCTTCGAACGAAGAGCATTGAGTGCGCCTTCGAGGTCACCGGTCTCAAATTCCTGGTTGAACGATTGATTGGATTGATAATACGAGCCGCTGCATGCTGCGCAGCATAGAATGATGATAAATGAAACGACGCGTTTCAATTGCGTATATGTTTCTTGATCTCCTGCTGACCATACCAAACGCGTTGATTGGTCTCCATGTCAGTAAGAAACAGTGTGGTAACGTAGTTCACTACGCGTTCTTTGTTGTAGACGTCGGTTTCGGAGGTCATTTCGCCGAAGAGCATCAGATCCGCGCCGGTCTCTTTGCCCCACTCCTTCATGGTAGCAGGATCGGCGAACTCCTGTTGATTGGCGCGCTCCACGCGAAGCTTGTCACGGAACTCATCGTTCTCGACAAGATTGGCGATGTTCGCATTGAAGATAGCTGCTTCCAGTTTTTTGATGTAGTTGTCGGCATCGATGTGCTCGCTGGTCTTGTTCTTTATTTGGCCGATGATGATAGCTGGCTTGGAGCCTTTGTTCTTCACGTATTCTTTATAGCGTTCGCTGTTCGTGAGTTCGGCGATCATTTTGTCGGCGACCAGTCGCGAGTCGGCGTCGTTCCAGCGGCCGCTCAGGTTTATCTCGGTAGAAGGATCAATGCGGGTGACGGATCGTGAGCATGAAGAAGCAACAATCAATACAAACAAAAACAAACTTCGATTCATATGGTGCTTATTTGTGACTGTGATTGTTCGCAACGCAAGAAATCACGAATTATAAATTAAACTGATTTAAGTTTCGCAATTGTTCCTTTCGGATCTGTTGACGTGAACACAAAATTACCTGCGACAAGAACAGTTGCTCCTGCGTCGATAAGGCTTTTTGCATACTCCAGGTTCACGCCACCATCGATCTCTATGTCGACTTTAGCTTTCTTCTTCGCGATCATTTCGGCAAGTTCACGGATCTTGTTATAAGTGTTTGGTATGAACTTCTGTCCTCCGAAGCCGGGGTTCACCGACATCATGCAGACCAGGTCGATATCGGTAATGATTTCCGAAAGAGCAGACACCGGTGTATGCGGGTTGAGAGCAACGCCGGCCTTCGCCCCGGCCGTCTTTATCTGTTCTATCGTGCGATGAAGATGGATACAGGCTTCGGCATGAACGGAAATGATATCGGCGCCGGCCTGGCGAAATGCTTCGACATAACGCTCTGGTTGAACGATCATTAAATGAACGTCGAGCGGCTTGCGTGCGTGTTTCTTTACTGCCTGGACAACCGGCAGACCCATCGAAATATTCGGAACAAAAACACCATCCATTATATCGACATGGATCCAATCGGCAGTGCTTTCGTTGATCATAGTGATCTCCTTTTGGAGATTGGCAAAGTCGGATGCGAGGATCGAGGGTGCTACAATGGGAAGGGTCTTGGCGCTCACAGTTTAACGAGTCTGAAAGCCTTAAAATTATCGCTAGTTTTCACCTTTACCAAATAGCTGCTTGCGGGTAATTCATCCATGCGGATCTCAATAGGATTATTAACGGATGTCACGTCTACATTGTTCGACATGAGCACCCTTCCGTTGAGGTCGTACACGATAATGGTTGCCTGGACTCCCGAAGTCTTGAAGCGCACAAAGAATCTACCCGTGTCGGTTGGATTGGGATATACGGAGATCTCTTCGAGAGGAAGCATGGCTTCGAGCGATGACTTTGCGTTGTCGTAGTTTGGAATACCATAGCCAAAAGCATTGTTTGGATCGTCGGCGAGGCTGGCTGTATGTATCACCTGGTTGGCTATCGTGTTTGGATCGATGTCGGGAAACTTCTGGATGAGGCCAATGATAAGACTTGTAACGATCGGCGCCGCCAATGATGTACCGCTTGCATAGCCGTTAACCCCACTCGGTCGCACCACGGAAACGCTACTGCCCAAAGCAACAACATCGGGTTTGATGCGGTTGTCCGACGTTGGTCCGGTGGAACTGAAGGGACTCTTGGCCCCTTGTGATGTTATGGCTCCCACAGAAACGATCCCGTCTACGTCGGCGGGTGGTGTGATCGTTCCCCATGAATTACCGGCTTCGTTACCGGCACTGCATACAACAACGATCCCGCGATCCAGCGCTGCTGCGGCGGCCTTTGAAATGATAGCGATCTTTCCATTGAGGTCGGTCGACTTGTTGTAGTCCATGTCATTATTGTCGAACGTGTTATAACCTAACGACGAGCTGATGACATCGACGCCGGAGCTATCGGCACGTTCGGCAGCAAACAACCAGTTGTACTCTTCCACACGATATTCGGAACCGACATCTTCAGTAACATACAGTTGGAACGAAGCGTTGTATGCTCCACCGGTGTATGTGTCGGAATTGGCTGCTATCACTGAAAAGACTTCGGTACCATGATCGTCATATCGATATACGTTCTTTCCATTGGAAACGAAATCATAGACGTAGTCGATCTTGTTGTCGGTAAACAGATGCTGGAATGGCTGTGCGGTATCTACTCCGCTGAAGCCCGCATCGAGTATCGCCACCAGGACGCCTTCGCCCAGGAGTTGATCGGCCTGCATGTTGTCGATACCGACCATTTGTAGTTGTCGCTTTGTGGCTTCGGCGATGTTGGTTTGATTTCTACCCTTGCTCGACTTCACACGACCCGATGATAGCTTGGCACCGGGAGCGACATACTCAACTTTTGTTACGAAGCCGAGACCTCCGACAGTAGTTGCGATGTCTTCGGTTGTTTGGATCAATGCACAGTTCAGCCATCGCGAGGTGAAGTATACATCGGCACCCGCTGATCTTAATTGCTGAACGTAAGATGGATTGACGGGGAGATCTGTTTCTGTAACCGCTATCTCCTGCTTGAGCCTTCTCGAGATAGCTCTAGGTGATAAGAAGTTCTGCGGCTCCGAGATATTGAAGGGTGAAGCGTTCTTATCCTTAAAATAAACGACATATCGATTCTGCGCAGTCACCACTGCAGCTGACCCGAAGAAGATCAGCATCGACAACAGTATCCTCTTACTGTTTCCCATTAGCAGTCATCTCCATTTTATACATCAGTCCATCAACAATAAAATCCGTACCAAAACAATCCCCGCCTTCGCAGTACTGGTAGTGGGTCGACTCTTTATAGATCAGTCCAATGTCTTTAGCGTATTTTTCGATGCGAATGTCTTTCGTAAGAATATCGACGGCGCTGTCTTGCTGAACGATCACTTGTGGATCGATCGATGTGATCTCGTAACGATCGCAGTCCACACCGCTACACCGGTCGGTGCCGCCCAGGTCATTCAACGCGTTACCATTCCAGCCAAGCCCTTCCGATATCGGGAACTGCAACTTCACGTAACTGGTATTTCCTTCGGTAACAACTGCTTGTCGCGTCGTCTTCCATGCCGTCCAGGTGCCTGCAGCTTTCCATGGCTTTGTTTCGTCGTCGCGCGTATGACGTTGCAAGACGTAGCTGGTATTTCCTTCGGCGTTGGTGAACGACCCGGCCACGGTTACTCTCAACTGAAAGGCATATGGAGTTTCGACATTCTGGGTAATGCTCACAGAGTCGACATCGTACACGATAAAAGCCCCGGTTTCAAGGGGAAAGTAGTCGAGGTCTGGAATTTCGGTAGAGGGTTCTTCGTCGCGGGTGCAGGCGGCAGAGAGGATCAAAAACAACACTAAACAAAATCGTGATTTCATTCGACCATTACTCCTGACTCCTGACTTCTGACTCCTGGACTAACAAATTTACCGTTTTCTTTTTGATATTTGGCGAATGTCATTGAAAGCGAAAGTGAAGGTCGGGCGTGTCACGAATCTCAGTGAAGCCCGCTATTGTGCAGGTATGGGTGTCGATCTGCTGGGTTTCCCGGTTGGCGACGACGGACTGAAGCCGGAACAGTATAAACAGTTGATCGAATGGGTGGCGGGACCGGAGTTTGTGCTCGAAGTTCATCAGTCGCAGACGTTGGATCTTAAGTATATAACGGACAATTATCCGGGTCATTATATCGAGATAGGAACTCATCAGCTTGAATGGCTTAAGGACAAAAGTTTGAATTTCGTTCTTGCTATAAAACCCTCGGAATGGGTGAATATCTATGGGAATGTGACGGCTCATGACAACATCAAGTTCATTGAATTACTTGAGCCTTCGAAGAGTGAAGCAACAACGATCAAATCGTTTTTTCCTGTCTTGCTGAATGATGTTCAGATGGCGTTGTCGCTGAATACGGGTATTGCCTTGACCGGCAGCGATGAAGAAAAACCGGGGATCAAGGATTATAGCAATCTGGCAGACATTCTTGAGACTCTCGAGACTGAGTGATCATTTCCCATACTTCTCGATCAGCTTCTCAACCGCCTTGCCGGCGATGTCTGGAAAGGAAATATCCAGCTTGTTCTTTTCGTCGAGCCACGCCTCAATTTTCTTGAGCGACTTCTTCTTAACCTTCTTTAGCACCGGCACACCAAGCTTTTTCAGAGCGGCTGCATTACAATGCTGCTCATACTGACTCTTCATCGGAACAACCAACAACTTCTTGTTCATATGAAGTACCTCGGCCGGCGTCTCGAAGCCTGCACCACATAGCACACCGGTACTCGATACAACACTGTCCACAAAATCGGAACCGCTTACAGGGAACACCGAGATCCTCCCAACATGGTATGCCGACTTCGCATGCTTCGAAAAGATCTGCCACTTTACTTTCGGGAACTTCAGGAATAATTTGACCAGCTTCTTGTCGTCATAAGCGGGCAAATAAACGGTGTAATGTCCTGCGTCGCTTGTCCTCGCGTCGCGGATCGCTCTTCTGATAACGGGCGTGAAGATGTTCTTATCGTATTCTTCAAAATGAAATCCAATGTACTTTTCAACCGGCGCGTAGTTGTGGAGGATCCATTCACCAAACGGATCAATAACTTTCGGCCGGGGTGACTTATCAGAAAGCAACGCATATTGGTGGCCGAGCCCAACGCATTTGATATCTCTTTTCTTGCAAGCCCATGATGTGATCGGTTCGAAATCATTCACGATAAGATCGTACTTGTCCACCGGGAATGTTTTGATCTCTTTCACAACGTCTTTCGAGCTGTTCTTCATGAACGTCTTATAGAAGTTGATGCCGCCGCTCTTCCCGAAGTAAAAGCTCAATCCCTTCGACTTGTATTTTATTGGATACGGAAGCGACACTTCGGCCTGGGCACCGCTGACGAACAGGTCTAACTTTCCGTATTTGCGAAGCTCGGGAACGATGTCGACCGCGCGGCTCAGGTGGCCGTTGCCGGTTCCCTGGATGGCATAAAGTATCTTCATTTTTTTATGGTCATGAACTCGGTGACAAGGTCTTTAAATATCTCGTCATTATCCAGTTCATTTCGGAAACGCCGTGGTATTTTCATCGACTGTGCCACGGGGTCTTCTGTATAGCGATAGATGCGCCAGGCGCCCTTATCGTATTCAAGGGCGGTAAGGTTTTCGATCCAGTCGCCCGAATTCAGGTATATCACCTCTCCTTTTTCGGTGGTGATGGTCTTCATTTCAGGATGATGGATGTGCCCGCAGACCACGTAGTTGAAGCCATTCGATATCGCGATATCGGCTGCGGTCTTCTCGAAGTCGTTGATGAATTTAACAGCTTGCTTCACACTGTCTTTGATGCGTTTCGACAACGAGATCTTTCCTCGTCCAAACACGCGGAGTATGAAGTTTACGAATGTGTTCAGCAGGATCAGCGTGTCGTAGCCGATGGCGCCGAGCTTCGCGAGCCATTTCGAATATTGCATAGTTACGTCGAATACGTCGCCGTGAAAGATCCATGCTGATTTACCGGAGAGCTGAATTACTTTCTTATTATCGATCTGGAAATTCCCTAAACGGAATCCGGCAAACTTGCGAAGCATCTCGTCGTGGTTGCCGGTGAGGTAAGTTACTTTCGTTCCCTTCGAGAGCAGGCCGGTTATATGCTTAACGACCTGCATGTGCGACTGCGGCCAGTAGCGTTTACTGAATTGCCACATGTCGATGATGTCGCCATTGAGGATCACCCTCTTTGGTTTGATAGACTTTAAATACTTGAGGAGTTCTTCGGAGTGGCAGCCGTATGTGCCGAGGTGGATATCGGAAAGAATGACTAGTTCAACGTCGCGCTTTCTTTTTTTGCCCATTGTAACTTAACCCAAAGTTACGAAGTCTCGTCGGCTCCGTTGTTATCGCAGTGTTACGAAT
Organism: uncultured Ohtaekwangia sp.; assembly: GCA_964490505.1. Lineage (GTDB taxonomy): Bacteria > Bacteroidota > Bacteroidia > Cytophagales > Cyclobacteriaceae > ELB16-189. The sequence continues at coordinate 113,420 of CAZBCP010000017.1, forward strand.
TTTTTCCTTGGTGCGGGGTACTAGGTGCTAGGTGCGAGGTGCTGGGTGCTGGGAGGCAGTCGGTTTGAATTTGAATCTCAGGTACTTTATCAACTCGCCCTTTGCTGAAAACATTTCTTCGTAGCGGGTCTTGATATCAAAGCACTCTGCGCGAAGTTCAGAGTTATAGAGGTCATGGGTATATCTCAGGTCCTCTATATCGTTTCGTAAGGAGAGCTCTCCCAGCGTGTAATCAAACAACGGCGTATTGTCGGTCTTGAGGCGGAAGTACTGCCCCGGCTTCAGGATCTTCTTGAACAGGTCGATGAAACGCGGACTGGTGAGTCTTCGCTTAGCATCTCTTTTCCGGGGGCGGGGGTCGGGGAATGTGAGCCAGATCTCGTCTACCTCGCCGGGTGTAAAGAAACTCTCGAGGTCGAGGATCTGTGTGCGCAGGAATCCGACATTGGCAAGCGACTGTTGTATCGCTAACGTACTGCCCTTCCATAACCGGTCGCCCTTCATGTCGACACCGATAAAATTGCGTTCGGGAAAACGTGCGGCAAGTCCTACGGAATATTCACCGCGGCCACAGGCAAGCTCGATGGTGATGGGTTTATCGTTCTTAAAATACAGATTGTTCCAATTGCCACGGATCTTCGTATAGAGGTCCTTCCCTCTCTCCAGCACATTGTCGCGAGATGCTATTATCTCGAAGCGTTTCAGTTTTGATTTCACGTCTCGGAGGATTTCACGCAAAGGCCGCAAAGTAAATTAACGCAAAGGGTTTTCGCAAAGGCGGAATTTGTTTTCGATCTTTTGCGATGCACCTCCTTTGCGTCGCAATTCCCTTTGCGGACTTTGCGTGAACCGCATTTCAAATATTCTCTATTTCAGCAACGACAAAAGTACTGCCACCAACAAATACAAGGTCATTTTCAGTCGCTGTTTTTCGCGCAGTGGCTATGGCCTGATTGACGTCGGGTATAACCGTTCCTTTCAGATCAAATGACGACGCGATGCTGGCGAGATCGTTAGCCGGCATTGCACGCGGGATCTTCGCTTCACAAAAAAAGTAGGTTGCATCCTTCGGCAGCTGTTTCAAAACACCGGAAACATCCTTGTCTTTCACCATGCCGATAACCATGAAGAGCTTTTCAAATCTTTCTTTTCTTATCGATTCCATTACGAGCGCGATCCCTCCTTCGTTATGACCTGTATCGCAGATCGTGAGCGGACCTTCGCCGATCGTTTGCCACCTGCCTTTGAGTCCCGTGTTCTTCACCACATTCCTAAGACCGTTTACGATCGCATTTCTTTTGATCGTAAACGGCAGCAAGTCGATCACCTTTAAAACTCCAGGCACATTCCTCTGTTGATAAACTCCTCTCAATGGAAAGCCTGGGACCTGGAATAATTGGCTCCCTCCTACCGTTAGCAGGTCTTCATCGATGGTCGCGGTAATAGACTTATCCGCAAAAAAGATCTTCGAGTTTTTTTGTTTGGCTTTTTCTATGAATACCTTATAAGTCTCCGGCTGCATTTCGCTTATAACAACCGGTATTTTTTCTTTAATAATCCCTGCCTTTTCCGATGCGATCTTCTCCAACGTGTCTCCCAGAATATCTTTATGATCGAAGCTGATGTTCGTGATCAACGAAACTTCGGGCGTTATCACGTTCGTCGAGTCCAGTCTTCCACCCAATCCTACTTCAACCACGGCAATGTCTACTTCTTTCGTTGCGAAGTATTCGAACGCCATCGCCACAGTCATCTCGAAGAATGAAGGTTTGATCTGTTCGATCGCCGGTTTGATCCTGTTCACGAAGTCGACAACGAACGACTGATCTATCTCTGCTCCATTGATCTTTATCCTTTCGGTGAATTCTTTGAGGTGTGGCGATGTATATAGTCCTGTCTTATACCCTGCCTCTTGTAATATGGAGGCGAGCATGTGAGAGCTGCTGCCCTTTCCGTTGGTGCCTGCAATATGTATTGACTTGAATTTCTTCTCGGGATTTCCGACCGCCTTCAGAAGAGCAATGGTGTTGTTAAGATCAGGCTTGTATGCTGCCGCCCCGATGCGCTGATACTCGGGTACCGCCGCATACAGGTAGTGGATCACCTCTTGATAAGTCGAAAGCATACGGCAAAAATAAAACCCTGCAGCATAATAGCTGCAGGGTTCCTAATATAACTGGGTCTTTAAATTACTTGCCTAGCTTGATGAACTTATAGCCGACAGAGATCATCACAACTTTGTTCTTGAAAGTCACGGGACTGGAAGGGTCCGGTGCAAATTTCATATCCGACAGACCTAACACATAACGTGCATCTATCGTGAGGTGGAATGGAAGATCCCAACCGGCGCCTAATGCAAGCGATGTGTCCTGTTTCTTTTTGAAGTTAGTTGCAACGTCTTGTGAGCTTCCTGAAACTGTCACCTTCAGGTCGTCGACGGTGAGAAAGCTAAACTGCGGACCAGCCTGGATGTTCAGACCGAGTGGCAGGTACAACTTGAACATCACCGGTACCGCGATATAATCGAAGTTGGCTTCGTAGTTTTCGGTGTCCACCTTGAATTTACTTCCTTGTTTGGAAAAGAGAATTTCTGGTTGGATACCGAAGCTGGTGATCTTGATCAAGGCGAATGCACCCGCGTGAAAGCCAGTGCGATTGCTGACGTTAGCATTAACATCGCTGGTGAAGTCGATCTTCGACATGTTGAGTCCGCCCTTCAATCCAATTGCTAACTGGGCCTGGCTAAAGCCCTTGAAAGAAATCGCAGAGAGAATCAGTACAACTAAAATGATTTTTGATTTCATAAAGTGTTGATTAGATCACCAAAGTTACAATAAAAATTCAGAAGTATTAGTTGACAACTACTGACCAAGTGACTCGATTAACAAAGCCCGTCCTCGGAACGCAAGAAAAAAATAAAGGATTATGACATGATGTTGTTGTGGCGACGTACAATCCGCTTTCACATGAATTTGCTGGCCATCCCATGCCCTTGTACGCAATAGTAATGGACCCGCCTGGAGGCACTTGCATATCAAAGGAGCGACCGAGCCATCCTGTCTCTACATTGATAAATGGAATCGTTCCGGATGGATATACTGGCAAATAGAGCCTATTGCGGGATCATTAGCCTTATACAATTTCCCTTTGTACAAAATTGTGGGGGTGTTCAATGCCGACTCAAATTTGTCGACAGTTACCGGATCTTTGTCAGTACAAGCAATCACTAAGCCAACCACCAGACAAATAGTGGTTATTTTTTTCATAGCGGTTCAAGTAAAAAAGAAAAGGAGGACTGCACATCCCCCTTTTTCGTATTCTAACGATTAATATGACCTGTGGTCTAATTTCTAGGGCCAAGGTACACCTGGAAGCCAATGTTGATCGATAGTCCACTGTATTTATCCTTACCGGTAGAATCATCTTTACCCTTTAACGTCTGCATGCCATACTGAACCAATGGCTCGATAGCAACATAGTCATTAAGAAAATATGCATAACCTACGCCGAGGTCCCACGCGAACGTATTGTATTTGGTGGTGGTGGTTGTACTTCCAGTTACACTCTTCACAGTACTGCCACCGAAGCCAACTTCTCCCTGGAAGAAGACGCCGGGTTGAAGATAGTACCGAACGAATGGTTCAAACAGAACGTCCGATCTTCCCGATTTGCTACTTGAACCGTCAGCTTTAAAAGATGTGCTCGTTATATCAAGACCTACCCCAACAGCGAGATTATCGATAATGAAATAACCAGCCTTAGGGTTTAGGGTGAACGACGTGTGTTTCCCCACAGTCCCTGATGTGCTACCAACCTCATACTTTTCTGTTATTGTAGAAAATCCCAGGCCGCCACCAGCGAGGATCCTACCTTTGTTGAACTGGGCATAAGCACCAGAACAGATGAGTGCTAACGCGATTACTGTAACGATTTTTTTCATAGTGTTTTGTAAAAAATTGATGTAAGTAAATAAAACCAAACCGGGCGCAAAATACCTACTTAGAAGTACGGTCTCACGGCCCGTTAAGTGGACTTTGTCCGCCGTTAGGCGGGCATATACGAAGTCAAATTGCGCTTAGTTTGCGAAATTACGTGGATTTTAGACCACCGGGAATTTAAAGGTCGACACCAGCTCAACCTTCTTTCCCGCAACCGCCGACTCCCTCGTTGCCTCTATAACCTCAAGCACATGTAGCGCGTGCTCCGCCGCAATCAACGGCTCTGTCTGCTCAACCAATGCCTGCGAGATCACCGACGCACCCTGTTGCCAAACATAGTCTTTTGGATCAGGCACAAATCGTTCCGGTTTTTCATGATCAGCCGTTGCGAGATCTACACCAAAAGGAGCCCAGTCGTACCCAACCAACCCCATATTGCCATGCGTACCCCAAATGGTGATTGTATGACTTTGCTGTCCGGTTCCCTCATGACCGTATGGATCGAAATAATTGAAGCCACATTGAACATGCGAGATCACCCCGTTACCATGATCCATCAATACCATCGCATTATCTTCCGCTTCAACTTTTATTGTTCCCTTGTTATCTACTTTACGTGTCGGCGTTACGATGCTCGTCATTGCAACGACCGATTTAGCCGGACCCAACAATCCCGTCAACGACGCAAGATTATAAACACCGAGATCGGGTAAGCTTCCACCACCTTTCTCATAAAAGAATGCCGACCATGTGGGTCCCAAATGTCCGTAATGAGCGTGAGCACTCGACACCTTTCCAAGCTTGCCCTCGCGAATAGCTTTCGACATAAATGCAAACTGCGGACTGTTAACAACTGCAGGCGCTCCCCAGATCCTTAAGTTCTTAGTCTTCGCAAGATCTAACAACTCTCGACCTGCCTTATATGAGTTGGCCATCGGCTTCTCGCTCCATACATGTTTTCCTGAATCGAGCGCCATCTTGTTGAGACGTTCGTGCTCCTGCATGTCTGTTGTGTTAACGAGCAGGTCGAATGGAGCACCCGCGAGCATCTTGTCGATAGACGGATAGCTGTTGGGTACATTAAATTCTTTGGCCCTGTTTTGTGCGCGCTCATAGATGATATCGCACACGCTAACGAGCTCTACGAATGGTGACTTTGAAAGATGGGGAAGGTATACACCCGAAACACTTCCGCAGCCGATCAATCCGAGACGGATCTTTTTGGCGGGTGTTATCGCGAAACCTTTCAATGAACTTAATAGATATGCGGCACTTGCTGCGGCCGTCGATCTGAGGAAATCCTGGCGCGTCATCATACCTGAATTTAATCAACTTATTCCTAACTCTGGATTTTTACCGGTTATTCCTTTGTAAAATTCCCATAACGTGTTCATGTCTTTGTCCAGATCTGTAGCATATAGTGGGGGACCGATCACTACCTCTTTCAATTTATAATCGAGTCCGACGGGCACGACCGGGATATTAGCTGCTTTTGAAATGTACCAGAAACCGGTCTTCAATTTTGCTACTTTCTTACGCGTGCCTTCAGGAGCAATTGCAAGAATGAAATTTTCAGAATTACGGATGATGGCTGCAACCTGGTCTACCATGTCGTTACTCTTGTCCCTGTAAACAGGAATGCCTCCAATCAGTCTAAAGAACCAACCAATGGGTGCTACAAACAATTGGCTCTTGCCGAGGAACTTGGCGTGTCTGATGCGAAGTATGCTTCGTGCAGCCATACCCACAACAACATCCCAGTTGCTGGTGTGAGGCGCTACGGCGCAAATGTATTTTTTGATCGGGGGAAGCTGACCATTGATCTTCCATCCGAACAGCTTGAAACCTAAAAGCCAGAGTGGTCTTAACAACTTAGAAGAGGTTATCGATCAGGTTATCGTCAACATAATTGGGAAGGGTTACGCGAAGGTTGTTGTCGGAATCCATCGCGCGTTTAATAGCTGCAACGGCACCGTCGTTGCGAGCCCACGAACGTCTTGCAATGCCATTGTTCACATCGAAGTGAAGCATGCTTCGCAAGCGACGATCGGCGTCGCTGCTGCCGTCGAGCAACATGCCGAAGCCACCGTTGATAACTTCGCCCCATCCTACTCCACCGCCGTTGTGTATCGATACCCACGTGGCTCCGCGAAACGAATCGCCGATCACGTTATGGATGGCCATGTCGGCGGTGTAACGGGATCCGTCGTAAATGTTGGATGTTTCGCGATAGGGACTGTCGGTGCCTGACACATCGTGATGATCGCGACCAAGAACAACTTCGCCGATCTTTCCTTCACGGATCGCTTTGTTGAATGCCGCAGCGATCTCGATACGTCCTATTGCATCTGCATAGAGGATGCGTGCCTTCGAACCCACTACGAGTTTGTTAGCTTTTGCTGCTTTGATCCAGTTAATGTTATCGGACAACTGGAACTGGATGTCTGCGGATGCGGTGTTCTTCATCTTTTCAAGAACATCTAGTGCGATCTGGTCGGTAACGTCGAGATCTTCCTGCTTGCCTGAAGTACATACCCAACGGAACGGACCGAAGCCATAGTCGAAACACATGGGTCCCATAATGTCCTGCACATACGATGGGTACCTGAAGTTGATCCTGTCTTCCGCCATGATGTCGGCACCCGCACGTGATGCTTCTAATAAAAAAGCATTGCCGTAATCGAAGAAGTAAGTGCCCTTCTTTGTGTGATTATTGATCGCAGCAGCCTGTCGTCTTAACGATTGCTGAACAAGTTCTTTGAACTTCTTCGGATCCGAAGCCATCATCTCTTTCCCTTCCGCGAAACTTATGCCGGCAGGATAATAGCCGCCGGCCCATGGATTGTGTAATGAAGTTTGATCGGAACCGAGATCGACTTTGATATTCTCTTTATCGAAGTGTTCCCACACGTCGACAATGTTTCCGCTGTATGCTATCGAAACAACTTCTTTATTAGCTTTTGCTGTTCTTACACGCTCGGTCAGCGCGGGCAGATCATTAATAACTTCATCGACCCAGCCTTGCTCGTGACGCTTTTTTGTGGCGAGCTCATTGACCTCAGCAACCACAGAAATGCATCCTGCGATGTTGCCTGCCTTGGGCTGCGCGCCACTCATTCCACCCAACCCCGACGTGAGGAAAAGCTTGCCGCGCAAGCCTTCGGAAGGATTTTGCGAGATCCTTCGGCCGGCATTTAAGATCGTAATTGTCGTTCCATGGACGATCCCTTGCGGCCCTATATACATGTACGAACCTGCGGTCATCTGTCCATACTGCGTTACCCCAAGCGCATTGTATCTCTCCCAGTCATCCTGGCTGGAATAATTGGGGATCATCATCCCGTTCGTAACAACAACGCGTGGCGCGTCCTTCGAAGAGGGGAACAATCCCATCGGGTGACCAGAATACATGTGCAGCGTCTGCTCGTCGGTCATCTCCGACAGGTACTTCATGGTCAATAGGTACTGTGCCCAATTCTGGAACACGGCCCCGTTACCACCATAGGTAATTAATTCGTGTGGATGCTGTGCGACGGCCGGGTTGAGATTGTTCTGGATCATGAGCATGATCGCAGCAGCGGCCTTGCTCTTATGAGGATATTCATCAAGGGGACGTGCATACATTTCGTACGTCGGCCTGAACCGGTACATGTAGATGCGTCCATAGTTCTTTAACTCGTCGGCGAATTCCTTTGCCAGGACGGAATGATGTTTTGCATCGAAGTATCGAAGGGCGTTCCTGATGGCGAGCTTCTTCTCTTCTTTAGTGAGAATGTCTTTGCGCCGCGGAGCGTGATTGACCGAAGGATCAAATCTCGAAGCTGGAGGAAGTTCTGCGGGGATTCCAAAGCTGAGGCTCATGCAACTCGATTTTTCTGGAAATGTTTTTCGGAGAAATTCTCCTTTGTGTACTTGTAGGCCGTGTCGTAGATCTCTTTTGCGCGTCCCATCTCGAACACACTGTACCGCGACATGTACGGTGGCTCGATCACCAGGTCGCAGATCATTCTGCTGGCAGTTGTATTTGCGTTCACGGTGATCAGCATGCTTCTTTCAATGATGGCTTTCAGACTGTGCTCATCATAAGATGTTGTGAGGTGATTGCAGTTGGACCCAATCAGGAAATCGCACTTATCGCGGATAGGCGTCGTTGGAAGATTGTCGAGCAAGCCTCCATCTACATATAATCTCTCATTGAAATGAACCGGATCGAAGACGCCGGGAATGCTGCACGAGCTAATGATTGCCGGGGCAAGCTCACCCGATGAGAAATACTGGATCTCTCCTAAACGGATCTCGGTCGCCGCAACAGTCAGCGGTATCTTCAGCGACTCGAATGTATTCTTTGGGATGTGTTGTGTAAGCAATGACTGAAGACCTTCCATTTTCAACAACCCGCTCCACGCCCAGGCGATCTTTACCGATTTAAAGATGCTAAGATGACTGACCACGTCGAATATCTCCGCGGGTCGCATGCCGCTTGCATAAAGAACTCCTACTATTGAACCGGCACTCGTTCCCGAAATAACATCCGGCTTTATTCCAAGCTCCTCGATGGCTTTGATCACACCAATGTGCGCAATGCCACGCGCGCCCCCTCCCGACAATGCCAGTCCAATTTTCATACAACTTCGCTTAAAGCAAATGTTCGATCCAATCTAACACCCTTCTCTGTTTTCTTCACCGTACAGCACTCTACAACCGGGTCGTGTTCGAAGAAGAGAATATAACCTTTATCGGCCGCCTCATCGAGCAACTTACCCTTCTCGTCCATGCTCAGCAAAGGCCGTGTATCATACCCCATGACGTACGGTATCGGAATATGCGATGACGATGGAATTAGATCGGCAACATAACAGATGACCTTGTCTTTGTAACGTATCATAGGTACCATCATTTGGTCGGTGTGGCCATTGACACATAGTACGTCCATTTGAGGCAATGGCGATTTACCGTTGGCCTCGATGAATTTCAATTGACCACTCTCCTGCATCGGCATTATGTTCTCTTTCAGAAAACTTGCCTTCTCACGAGGGTTAGGTTCCGTGGCCCACTTCCAATGCGCTTTGTTCGACCAATACGTTGCATTGGGGAATACCAGCGAATATTTCTCGCCATCTTTTTTCACACCACCACCACAATGATCGAAGTGAAGGTGTGTGAGAAACATATCCGTTATATCATTTGGAGCATAGCCGGCTTTCCGGATTGACGAAAGCAACGTGTCGTCGCCGCTGAGGTAATAGTGCTTAAAGAATTCAGGGCCTTGCTTGTCGCCAATACCGTTATCGATCAGGATAAGCTTATTACCATCCTCGATCAATAAGCAACGCATCGCCCACGTACAAAGGTTCTTGTCGTCGGGGGGATTCGTTTTACTCCAGATCAACTTAGGTACAACGCCGAACATTGCTCCTCCATCGAGTTTGAAGAAGCCGGTGTTGATAACAGAGAGTTTCATTATTCTTTTACAACTCCCATGGCAGTAAACTTATCAATACGTTTACCGATCAGTTCATTCACTGGAAGCGTCTTAAGACTGTTGTAAGTTTCGATGATAGTTTTCTTCACTTCGTTCGACATCCACTTCACATCGATGTGCGCGCCACCGAGAGGCTCTTTGATGATACCGTCGATGAGCTTCAATTCTTTCATGTCTTTAGCTGTAAGCTTCAGCACTTCGGCAGCCTGTTCTTTGTAGTCCCAGCTTCGCCAAAGGATCGATGAGCACGATTCCGGTGAAATAACCGAATACCATGTGTTCTCGAGCATGAATACTTTGTCGCCAATCGCGATACCAAGTGCTCCACCACTTGCTCCTTCGCCAATGATGATACAGATCACAGGAACCTTGAGCATGAACATCTCTTTCAGGTTTCGTGCGATAGCCTCGCCCTGTCCACGTTCTTCGGCTTCGAGACCGGGGAACGCGCCAGGTGTATCGATGAAAGTAACGATCGGTTTGTTGAACTTCTCAGCGATCTTCATCAGTCGCAATGCCTTGCGATAGCCTTCGGGATTTGCCATACCGAAGTTTCTCATTTGTCGCTGCTTGGTGTTACGCCCCTTTTGCTGACCGATCAGCATGAACGTTTGTCCGTCGATTGTACCGAGGCCACCAACCATCGCTTTATCGTCGGCAACAGAACGATCGCCATACAATTCGATGAAGTCGGAAGTAATCTCGTAAATATAGTCCAGTGTATAAGGCCGGTCGGGATGACGTGAAAGCTGCACGCGCTGCCAGCCGGTAAGGTTCTCGAAAGTCTCGACCTTCAGGTCCAGGATCTTTTTTTCGAGGGCCTCTATAGCCCGGGTTACTGACGGGTCGCTGTCGTCAGCGAGTTGTTTCATGTCGGCTAGCTTTGTCTCAAGTTCGGCAATAGGTTTTTCAAAATCCAGAAGCATCCTTTTCTCTTTTCTTTTGGTTCGGCAAAAGTAATCAAACTGCGGGGAATGGATTACAAAGCTTTGATAATCAGTTCATTACTAAAGGGCCATGTGACTGGCACCCACGACCTTATACACTTTTCCGTCCGGTTTCGTCAGGATATACATTTCCCCCGCGTGATCGCGCCCAAAGCGCACGTCCACCTTCTCGTCGCCAGTGGTCTGTACCAGTGTCGTTTTCTGCCCATTTAGGGTCAACTGAAGCTCTTTTATAGGTGCTTGTTTTCCGATCGCCAGGTCATCCATTTCAACAAAAAACAGCCTTCCGTTCACGATATCACCAAAGACGTACTTCCCCTTCAAGGCATTCAGCTTCGTGCCCCAATATTCAAGGCCACCCGCAATGGCCTTGCCTTCGTCATGGTCGTATTGTGCGACGGGATAAGTATAATGATAGATCGAATCGTTGGCAGGCAAAGGGTAAACGTACTTCATGTCTTCGCGATATCGCATCACGAATGTTCCTTCGCGTTCGGGCCATCCATAGTCGCGGCCTTTTTCGATGATGTTCAATGCTTCGATATTGCCATGGCCTATATTGGCCGAAAGCATCTGACCTTTTTTACTCCAGGAGATCCGGTGTGGATTGCGAAATCCGTAGGCAAAAATTTCGGTGTTGCCCTGGGGATTGACCCTTACGATCGATCCCCAGAACTTATCCTTGCCGTGTGCGAGTTCAGGATAGCCCATCTCAACAGCTCCGCCATCTCCTACTCCAATGTATAGCAGTCCGTAATCTTCGTCACCAGGTTTCGACAACGGATTGAATGTGATCTCCTGCACTCCGTGGATCTGGTGAACCATGTTCGCTCTCCACAGCTCACGATTTTGCATGGTCTTCATATTCCATTCCGACAGTACCCATTGCAACGTTACTTTAATTGTATCGGCGTAAGCGAAATCGGCAAGCCCCGAGCCTGGCGATTCGGTATGAGTGGTATAAAGCAAATTATTCCTCGCGAAGTCGGGATGGAATGCAAAGCTACCGAAGCCCGTAGCCAGACCGGGTGTATGAATGAAGTTCGGTTTCTCTTTTGCGATGTCGAGATAAACTTTCGGTCCATCACTGGCGAGCTGGTATAACTTACCGCGCAAGTCAACCACGAAAACATCTTTGGTATCGGGACGATAGTCAAGCTTGCAAATGCGTGTCTTCTGTCCTTCGTTGCTCGAAGCCGGAATGGTCGTGACTTCTTTTAGGTCGATAACGAGATCCGACATGGCGATCTTTTCCGGGATCGGATCTGTGATCTCGGTGCCATCGGGTTTGAATTCTTGCTTCGGAGGTGCGGGCTTTGTCGTGAGGAAAGCAATGATCGCACTGACCTCGTCATCTTTCAAATGAGCGAAGCTTGGCATGTTGCCTCTCGGTTTTTCAAGGAGAGATCTGATTGAGTCATCAGATAATTTTTCTGTGACGCCACTCAATCGCGGACCAATGCCATCGTTGCGAAAGTTGTGACAAGAGGCACAGTTCTGATCGAAGAGTTGTTGGCCGTGTTCTTCTTTAGAAGCGCAGGAAGCGAGAAGGAGCGTTACGCAGAGGATACGCAAAGGAGCAAAGGGAACGCTGAGGATTCTTTGCGTACCTCCGCTTCTCCGCGCCGTGCCTGCCGGCAGGCAGGAATCCTTTGCGTCACCTTCCATCAAATCAATATTAATTCTTTTTGAATTTATTCTTCAGTGCCTGAAGCGCGTCCTCCATCGAGACCTCTTTTTGTTGAGGCTTAGTATTTGACTTGGAGCCTGATGCCGACTTAGTCTTAGCTGCGGGAGCATTTCCTTTCATCGACAACGCGATCCTCTTTCGTGGAATATCGACTTCGAGAACGGTGACCTTCACTTTTTGCTGTACGCTCACGACTTCACCCGGATCTTTAATGAACTTATCGGCGAGGTGACTGATGTGAACGAGTCCATCTTGGTGAACACCGATGTCAACAAAAGCTCCGAACGCCGTTACATTCGTAACAATACCTGGAAGTGTCATTCCAACTTTAAGATCGTTGATGGTGTGAACGCTTTCATCGAAGCTGAAAACTTCGAATTTATCGCGCGGGTCGCGACCGGGTTTTTCGAGCTCCGAAAGAATGTCGTTCAATGTTGGAAGCCCGACCTTGTCGGTGATGTATTTTTTGAGATCGAGTTTCTGGCGAAGCTCACGGCTGGTCATCAAAGCTTTGATGTCGCAGCCGAGATCCTTTGCAAACTTGCTTACGATCGAATAGCTCTCCGGGTGAACGGCGCTGGCGTCGAGAGGATTTTCGGAGTTACGGATGCGAAGAAAACCCGCACATTGTTCGAAAGCCTTTCCTCCCAGGCGAGGAACATTCTGAAGTTCCTCACGGCTCCTGAATGCTCCGTTCTTGTTTCTATATTCGACGATGTTCTTCGCGAGCGCGGGGCCAAGTCCGGAAACATAAGACAGCAACTCTTTGCTGGCGGTATTTACTTCCACTCCAACAGAGTTAACGCAGCTCATCACCACATCATCGAGGCCTGCTTTGAGTTTCGTTTGATCAACGTCGTGCTGGTATTGTCCAACACCGATAGATTTAGGATCGATTTTCACAAGCTCGGCAAGCGGATCGGCTAACCGGCGGCCGATCGAAACCGCACCGCGAACCGTAACATCTTCGTTGGGGAATTCCTCACGGGCAACTTCCGAAGCTGAGTAGACCGACGCGCCGCTTTCATTAACACTAACAATGAGCACAGATGGAGGAAGCCCGATACTTCGCACAAACGATTCGGTCTCGCGGCTGGCAGTTCCGTTGCCAATGGCAATGGCCTCTATCTTGAATCGATCACAAAGCCCAAGCACGATCGTTGCCGATTTTTGAATTTCTTTCTGGGGCTCGTTCTGATAGATAACGGTGTGAAATAGAAGATCGCCTTGTTCGCTCAGGCATACCAGTTTTGTTCCTGTTCTGAAACCTGGATCGAGAGCGAGAACTCTTTTGCTGCCGAGGGGAGCTGCAAGCAACAGCTCTTTCAGGTTTGCAGAAAAAACCTTGATGGCTTCCTGGTCGGCTTTCAGCTTCGATTCAACTCTCAACTCGGTTTCCATTGAAGGGCTGAGCAAACGTTTATAGCTGTCCTTCGCTGCCTCAGTAACCAGCAATCCGGCTGGTCCCTTCGTGGTAACAAACTGATCTACAAGAATACTGTGTGCGCGTTCTTCTTCGGGAGCAATGTTCATGAAAACGAATCCTTCGTTCTCCGCACGACGCATCGCCAGCAAGCGATGAGAAGGAACTTTCTTAACCGGCTCGTTCCAGTCGAAATAGTCTTTGAACTTCTGGGCCTCTTCCGATTCTGCTTTAGACTTGACGACTTTCGTTGTGACGATGCCCTCGTTCCAGAACAGTTCTCTTATTTTCTGGCGTGCCTCCTGGTTTTCACTGATCCACTCGGCGATGATGTCGGAAGCGCCCGCGATTGCCTCTTGTGCTGATGCAACTCCCTTCTCCGCATCGACGAACGTAGCGGCGAGCGCTTCGATGTCTTTCTCTTTTTGTTCGAAGATGGTTGTTGCCAAAGGCTCGAGTCCTTTTTCCCGGGCTGCAGATGCTCGCGTCTTTCTCTTCGGTTTGTATGGAAGATAAATGTCTTCGAGTTCGGCGAGTGTTGTTGCTTCTTCAATGGCCTTCGCCAGCTGTGGTGTAAGCTTCTCTTGCTTCTCTATTGATTTAAGAATGGCTTCTCTTCTTTCCGCCAGGGCAATAAGTTGTTCGTTACGGTCGCGTATCGCTGCCAGTTGCACTTCATCCATGCTTCCTGTAAGCTCTTTGCGGTAACGAGCAATGAATGGTATGGTTGATCCTTCCACAAGAAGGTCGATCACAGCCTTTACATGCCCTGGTTTAAGATTTAACTCCGATGCAATTGTGTTAACGTTATACTCCATCACAAATAAATTTTCCGGGTGGCGAAAATATGTTAGCTTATGAATTCATGCTACTGCGCGCCTCAATATTTTTTTTCTTATTGATTGCCCTCGCACAATGTACTCAACGCGAGTCCCCCGATAATCCTTCTCCTCCCAAAGCTCCCGAAGACGAACTCCTCACCTTCCAGTTTCCTTCAGACGTAACGATACAACTCGTTGCTACTGAGCCAATGGTCGAAGATCCGGTGGTCATACAATTTGACGAAGACGGACGCCTCTGGGTTGTCGAGATGCGTGGATTTATGCCCGACATCGACGGTAACGGGGAGAACGATCCCACCGGGAGAATTTCCATCCTCGAAGATGAGAACGGAGACGGGGAAATGGACAAGAGCACCATCTACATGGATAGTTTGATCTTGCCGAGATCGCTAGCGGTGGTAAAAGGCGGCGCCCTGATCGTCGACGACTATAAACTATATCTTACACAAGACACTAACAACGACCTGATCGCCGACACGAAAGTCCTTATCGATTCAACCTATGGTGGAACACGTTTACCGGAACATTCGGGTAATGGACTTTGGCGTGGCATCGACAACTGGTATTACAATGCCCGGTCGGCGTTGAGATACAAGTTCCAGGATGACAAGATCATCCGCGACAGCACCGAGTTTCGAGGTCAGTGGGGCATGTCGCATGACGATTATGGACGTTTGTATTATAACTATAACTGGTCGCAGTTGCATGCCGACCTCGTACCGCCAAACTATCTGAATGCCAACAAGAATCATGTAGCCACGAGTGGTATCGATCATGGACTTACCCTCGACCGAAGGGTGTATCCTATCCGCTCCAATCCCGCCGTGAACCGCGGTTATATCCCTGGAACGCTGGATGAGGAAGGACGACTTCTCGAGTTCACGGCAGCTTGCTCACCTTATGTTTTTCGATCACCATTGCTGGGTACTCAATATTATGGAAATGTATTTGTGTGTGAGCCGTCGGGTAATCTTGTGAAAAGGAATGTTGTAGAAGAACATGGTTATAATCTAAAAGCTCACGATCCAAACCCCGGTCACGAGTTCCTCGCGTCTACGGATGAACGTTTCAGGCCTGTGCATATTACCAGCGGACCGGATGGAGCACTGTATGTCGTCGATATGTATCGGGGACTGGTTCAGCATGGTGAATATGTTACTCCCTACCTAAGAGATCAGACGTTAAAGAGAAAGCTCGATGCGCCGATACATTATGGCAGGATCTGGAGGATAGTGCCGAACGATCATGTGAATGGAAAAGCAACAACGCTTTCAAACCTGTCGTCAAAACAATTGGTGGACAGCCTGCGATCTAATAATGGATGGACTCGCGACATGGCGCAGAGATTGTTGGTTGAGAGAAAAGACGTTTCGGTGCTCGATGACCTAAGGCGTATGAATAATATTCATGCTCTCTGGACGATGGATGGCCTTGGCGTGAGGGACAATGAATATTTATTGAAAGCACTAAATGATTCGAGTGAAGCCGTAAGCATCAATGCGATCCGATTACTTGAAGGGTCTGTTGTTGGCGATGAGCTGACAAAGATGCTCCCCGAGGCCAGCGACAAACAACTATTACAACTTACTCTTTCTGCCCGCTATCTTGACAATAAACACGCATTTAATATTTATAAGTATACTCTTGAAAGACTGGACACGCCTGTTGCCCTTATCCCAGATGCAGTCATTAGTGGCCTATCAGGAAAAGAGCTTGCCTTTACAAAAAGTCTTCTTGCCGATAACTACGACGACGAGATTGTACTCGAAGCCCTTGCAACCGCGATCGTTAAACGAAGAGACCCAAAAGAGATCGGCGAATTACTTGCGATCAATAACGACGCGATCTTTAATGCAATCAAAATACAAGGGCGCGGTAACTGGAAACCCCTGACCCTTAAGTCGAGGCCCGCAATTCTTACGACAGCCGCG
Organism: uncultured Ohtaekwangia sp.; assembly: GCA_964490505.1. Classification (GTDB taxonomy): domain Bacteria; phylum Bacteroidota; class Bacteroidia; order Cytophagales; family Cyclobacteriaceae; genus ELB16-189. The sequence goes on from CAZBCP010000017.1 coordinate 129,673, forward strand.
AACAACGAACAACGAACAACGATTATCGCCGAGATGTTCTCATGGCCAGGTCATACCGCGAAAGTCGAAGCCCTAAAATCAACCGCGAAACTCAACGCCGATGAACAAAAACTCTTCGCCTCTGGCCGTCAACAATACCTAAGTGTATGTGCCGGTTGTCATGGCAACAATGGCGAAGGGATCAAACGTATGGCTCCGCCCCTCACCGGCTCCGAATGGGTACTTGGCGACGAGCGACGACTGGCACTGTTAGTGCTCCATGGTATCGAAGGTCCTCTCGAAGTCGCCGGCAAGCGATATGAAACACCCGAGATCCTTCCCGTCATGCCTTCGCATTCCACTATGGACGACGACAACATTACTTCGATTTTGATCTATATTAGAAATGAGTGGGGCAACGAAGCGGGCGGTGTGAACCGAAGAACCGTCGGGAGACTTCGTCATACTACGCAAGGGCGTGTGCAGCCATGGACTGCTCCGCTGCTCGACGAGCACATGAAGAAGATCGACACCGTAAAAATCAATTAGCTATGGATAGAAGGACCTTTTTGCAACTATCGGCAGCAGCCAGCGCGGGCTTCGCATTCCGTCCATTTAAGGATACCCCGATGGGTATTGTTGTTCACTCCTACGCGTTCCGCTGGAATTCTAAAACACCAAGCGACAAATATCCGGGGTTCGCTACAGCCATCGACCTGCTCGATCACACCGCTGACATAGGCGCCGCGGGGGTCCAGGTGATGGTGAACGGATGGGACACCGACTTCGCAAAGAAAGTAAGAGACCGAAGAGAAAAACTCGGTCTCTACCTCGAAGGATCGATCGGTATGCCTGCCAAAGCAAACGATGAAAGCTTCGAACAAACAGTTATCAATGCAAAAGAAGCGGGTGCTACCGTACTTCGAACTGTAACCTCGACCGGCCGTCGCTACGAAGCATATCATTCTGCCGCCGAAGTGGAAGACTTCAAGAAGAAAGCACTCGAAGCAATTCAATGGGCAGAACCGATCCTCAAGAAACATAAGGTAAAGCTTGCCGTCGAAAATCATAAGGACTGGACCGCCCCGGAGCTGTCGGCAGCCATGAAGAAGATCTCCAGCGAGTGGGTTGGTGTAACACTCGACTTCGGTAATAGCGTTGCATTGCTCGAGCAACCGAACGATGTTATCGAAACACTGGTGCCTTATGTTGTTTCAACACACGTGAAAGACATGGCGGTGGAAGAATACGCCGACGGGTTCCTGTTATCGGAAGTTCCGCTCGGCACGGGATTCATCGATCTCGACAAGACATTCGCCCTCTGCAAAAAGAAGAATCCCAAAGTCACGTTTAGCCTCGAGATGATCACACGCGATCCGCTGCAGATACCATGCAAGACAAAAGAATATAAAGCCGTTGTTGGTGATAAAGAAGATTCATTTAAAAAGATAATCGCTAAGCAAAAACAAACGCTTCCACGCGTGTCGCAATTAGATGCGGAGGGTAAGCTTGCGATCGAAGAACAGAATATTATAGAATGTATAGAATACTCTAAAGCGAAACTTAAATAGCTCTCACGGAAAGCACGGAAGCCACGGAAAAATGCTTTTGTGTTTTCCGTGAATTCCGTGAGAAACAAAAATTATGATAAAAGATAAACTTCCTGGCGTAAAGCTCTTCAACCTCGGCGGTCGCACCGCTATTGTCACGGGTGGATCTAAAGGCCTCGGTCTGGCGATGGCCGCTGGTCTTGCATCCGCTGGGGCCAACATCATGATCGTTAATCGCAATGCCGACGAGGGCATGAAAGCCGCACAGGATCTCGCCACCGAGTTTGGTGTGAAAACACTTTCGTTCGCTGCCGACATCGGCAACCAGGCACATACCGAAGCAATGGCACACGAGGCGATGAGTAAGTTCGGCCGCATCGATATTCTCATCAACAGCGCCGGCATCAACATACGCGGGGCGATCGATGAAGTAACACCGGAAGATTTCAATAAAGTAATGAATGTGAACGTGAATGGAACATGGCTCTGCTGCCGCGCCGTTACTCCTCACATGAAGAAGGCTGGCGGTGGCAAGATCATCAACCTCGCCAGCACGCTAGGCCTCGTCGGGCTCGCCAACCGCACCCCTTATACATCCAGCAAGGGTGCCGTTGTGCAGATGACCCGTGCGCTGGGCGTTGAGCTCGCACCTTTTAATATTAATGTGAATGCGATCTGTCCAGGCCCTTTTCTTACCGAGATGAACCTTCCGATTGCGGATACCGAAGACGGCAAGAAGTTCGTTGTGGGCGCTACAGTGCTGGGCCGATGGGCTCGGATGGAAGAGATCCAGGGAGCCGCCATATTCCTGGCTAGTGATGCAGCGAGTTACATGGTTGGATCTATGGTGACCGTAGATGGAGGATGGACCGCCCGATGAATATCGAATGTCGAACACCGAATATCGAACAGCAGAAGTGACAACGAACAACGAACAACGACCAACGAACTTCAGGTACGCGATGCTCTCCCTGGTATTTGTCAATGTAATGATCAATTACCTCGATCGAAGCAATCTTGCTGTAGCCAACAGTGCCGTGAGCGCCGAGCTGGACCTCAGCTCCGTACAGATGGGCTACATACTTTCGGCTTTCGGCTGGACGTACGCCTTGCTGCAGATCCCGGGTGGCATTCTCGCCGATAAGGTCCGCCCACGTATTCTTTATGCATTGTGCCTGATCACTTGGTCGGCCACCACGATGGCCCTTTCCCTGGCGAGAGGCTTTTCGACGCTCTTCGGCTTTCGATTGGCGATCGGTGCGTTCGAAGCTCCATCTTACCCGATCAATAACCGGGTTGTTACAAGCTGGTTTCCCGACAATGAGAGAGCGACTTCAATTGCGATCTACGTATCGGGACAATTCATTGGCCTGGCATTCTTCTCTCCTGTCCTGGTGCTCATACAGCAAGCTTACGGATGGCAGGGCATGTTCGTTATTACTGGAGCTGTTGGGTTGGGGTGGGGATTCGTGTGGTATTTTCTATATCGCGATCCGCTCGATCATCCGAAAGTCAACCAGGCGGAGCTTGACCATATCGAACGGGGTGGCGGTTTATTGAAAGGAAAAGTTGACGATGTAAATAAATCACAACCCTGGACCGCCGAGAACTTCGCAAAGATCTTTTCGAACAAGACCTTGTGGGGTGTTTATATAGCGCAGTTCTGCATGAATGCGATCCTGTACTTCTTCCTTACCTGGTTCCCGACTTACCTTGTCAAAGCACGCGGACTCGATTTTGTAAAATCAGGATTTCTTGGGTCGATACCTTTCCTGGCTGCGTGCGCTGGTTTATTGTTATCGGGATTCATCTCCGATGCTTTAGTTAAGAAAGGCTGGTCGGTAGCGATGGCTCGTAAGACACCGATCATTATAGGTTTATTGATCTCGGTGAGTATCGTTGGTCCGAACTACACGTCTGATACAGCACTTGTGATCTTCTTTTTATCTCTTGCATTCTTCGGAGCGGGCATGGCACTGATCTCATGGGTGTTTGTCTCGATACTATCGCCCAAGCATCTCGTCGGGTTGACGGGCGGTGTGTTCAATTTCATGGGGAACCTTGCGTCGATCATCATTCCGATCGTGATCGGTTATCTTGTTGCCGGCGGAGATTTCAAGCCGGCGCTGGCGTTTATTGGGGTGTTGGGGTTTGTAGGGGCTATGAGTTATATAATATTGGTTAGAAAGGTTGAAAGGATAAAGTAACGGTGTCGCGGAGGATACGCGGAGGCGCAAAGTTTCGCAACGGCAACCCTTGCGTCCCTTTGCTCCTCCGCGCCGTGCCTGCCGGCAGGCAGGTATCCATTGCGAAACGAGACAAAGATATGTTATGAAAACCCGTCGCTCTTTTTTAAAAAACACGTTATCGGCAACTGCAGCGTTAGCAGCGCTTCCTGCACTTGCGTCGCGCCCGAAAATTGAAAACCCCCGCGAAAGCCTGAGCGCCAAGCCTTCGCGCACATTAGCCACCGCAAAATTCTCTGTTATCGGCCTCAACCACGGGCACATCTACGGGCAAACCGATGCAATGATCCGCGGCGGCGGACAACTCGTTTCCTTTTACGCGAAAGAGAATGATCTTGCGCAAGCATACCTTAAAAAGTATCCCGACGCAAAACGCGTAACCTCAGAGAAAGCGATCCTCGAAGACAACAGTATTCAACTGATCGTAAGCGCAAGTATACCGGCCGATCGTGCTCCATTAGGCATCGAAGTGATGAAGCATGGTAAAGACTTCCTTGTCGACAAGCCCGGCATCACAACTCTAAAGCAACTCGCCGAAGTCAGGAAGGTGCAGAAAGAGACGAAGCGCATCTACTCGATCATGTATAGCGAGCGTTTCGAGAACCGCGCCACGGTGAAAGCCGGCGAGCTTGTTAAAGCCGGGGCGATTGGTAATGTGATCCAGACTATCGGTATGGGACCGCATCGTCTCAATCTCTCATCTCGTCCCGAATGGTTTTTCGATAAGAAATATTTTGGGGGTATTATTTGTGATATCGGATCACACCAGTTCGATCAGTTCCTCTTCTTTACCAATTCCACGAAAGGAGAAATTATTTCTTCTCAAACGGGCAATGTGCATTACCCACAATACCCAAACTTCGAAGACTTTGGTGATGTAATGGTGCGCGGCGATGGAGGCACGGGTTATATACGAGTCGATTGGTTTACTCCCGATGGCTTAAATACATGGGGCGACGGCCGCCTCACGATACTCGGAACGGATGGATACATCGAGCTTCGTAAGAACGTGGACATAGCGGGACGCGAAGGAGGCAATCATTTGTTCCTGGTGGATAAGAAAGAGACGAGGTACATCGACTGCAGCAGCGAGCCGCTCGCGTTTGGGGAACAGTTTATTAGCGATGTAGCGAATCGCACGAATACAGCGATGAGCCAGGAGCATTGCTTTTTGGCGACGGAACTGGCATTGAAGGCGCAGGAAGGCGCGCAGAAGTTGGTGTTGAAGAAGTAAATGTCATCGCGTCAGAAACGACTGGTGCGAAACGTTGCGTGATGCACGACGCGATCCGGTCTTCGGAATCTGGGATCCCGCTGTGCATTGTGAAGGTGCGCAGTCCATAGTCAGGAGCGGGATGACATGCTAAAGGGCGACTTTCTTCGCCGCTTCGATTTTGACTCCGAAAGCACTCAGCGCAGCTTTTATCATAAGCGATTTGTTACCTGTTGTAAAAAATTCCGCATGCCCCTTAAGATCTTTATTTAAATACTTATAGATCGATCTGTATAGCTCATCTGCCGGATCGATCAAGTAAGCATTTGAGTACTTTGCAATTACATTATTCAGCACGGGATAATGCGTGCAAGCAAGAAGAATTGAATTGCAGGATCTTAAAGGTTTAATAATCGAAGCTACTGTTCTATGAACAAGCGGCGTATCGATTTCCCCACGCTCAACTAAAATGGAAAGAGGCTGTGCTACCCTCTGGCTCGTTCTTATTCCTTCTTTATTTAGCTCTCTCTTATAAAACCCACTCCTGATTGTTCTCCCACCGCCAATGATCCCAACATGCGTCGGCTTTCTCTTTGCAACCGCCTTCAACGTCTGCATCCGGATCCCGATCACATCCTTATCAGAATCAAACACCACCGAGCTTGCAGAATGACACGCCACAACGATCCGCTCCGCTCCTCTTCTTCTGAGAAAGTCGAATACTTTCTCGAGTCGCGCGCGCAACACTTGCTTCGATAGCTTTCCATACGGGGTTTCACCACTATCCGAGAAATAGATCAATGGCATGTCGGAAAACTCTTCCCTGATCATCTTATACAAGCCCAGCCCTCCTATTCCATAGTCGATAATGGCGATCGGGTACTTCACGGATAGGTGAGATTGATGTTCGCGATGTTCTCCATGTTCACAGAATCGAATGCAAGAATGCGCGAGTTGTACCCGGTGTTTATCACCTTCACTTTTCGTCCGGGGAAACGGCTCTCGAGATACCACTTCATTTCGTGTTCGGCACGGATCGGGTTGAACTTAAGCATCTCGGCCCAGGAAGGATGTGTAACAAGCCTTCGTAACGTTGCGTGCCATGCCGGGTTAGTGATCCTGCTAAAGTATTCCCTCACCTTGTCTTTCAGGAAGAGAGGGATCTCCTTCCACTTCACGGGTGCAGTCACCATATCAACCACTATTAGTTTGCCGTCCTTTCGAAGCACGCGTTCTATCTCTTTCATGATCGGGTCCCAGTCGAGATAGCGGAACGACAGCATGGAAATGACGACGTCAACTGTATGATCTCCGAGGGGTATTACAGGGCCGTCGACCACATGATAGGTGATGTTGTTCTTTGGGCTGCCCCATTTTTGGGCGAGGCTCACCAACCTGGAAGAGATATCGATGCCGACACCGGCCCTTACGCGAGTACTTAACTCTCTGAGTAAGGCTCCATTACCGCATCCAATGTCGAGTATTACTTTATTACTCATTTCAGGAAGGTGCTTATTGATCCAGGCCAGTTCGTCGCGCCTCACCCGGATGTCTTTGAACGTCTCATCGTAGAGCTCGGCAACCGGGTTGTAGGACGAGTCGATCGTCTCCGCATTGTCCTCAAACTTTCTGAAACGCTCGGCCTTCATCGTACCGGAATACTTTTTTAGCGACGCCAGCAGTCCGTGAGACTTTTTACCGGGGCACCCAAAACAATAGAGTTCCTCCCTGTTCTCGTGCGACCACACCATTTGATACCTGTCGCGGCTCTTGGAAAACGCAGTGTACCAATGATACCCGAATGAGGTCACGTGCTGAACACGCGAGAAGTACGGAGCAAACCAACGGGCCGAACGACAGCAATGGAAATATGCCTCGGCGTTCTTATTAAACGGGATACGAAGGATCCTGACTTCGTGGGGACTGAATTGTTCGGGGTATTCGATCGAGCCGAACATAGGTCCATACATGCCGGAGTGGCCAACGAAATGGAACTCGTCGATGAGTTTGTTTTCATCGGCAAGGCGATTGAACACAGCTTTGACTTCGGCTTTGGTTTCGGTTGGCTCAAGAATGACATCGAGGCCGGCAGCAGTTTTTTCTTTGGCGAGTGTGCGTGCGACCAGGCGGAATCGTTGGCCTCCATCGCGGTATTTGGTGGTGTATATGATGAGCGCTCGGCGCATTATCGTCGTCCTTTGTTGATGAAATACGGGCGCGCCTCCATTGGATTGTTGCCGCGTAGTATCCGCTTCATGGTTCCTGGGTCGTTGTGCTTCTTTGCTTCTGTTAAAAATCTTTGCCAGGTATCTTCTGGTAAAGCGAAATAACCATTAGCGATCGGCCTAACCTTGAGGTAGTCTTCATCGCTGAGGTATTCCTTAAAATCGGAATTGGACACTCTATGCGTAAGGCGGAGCACACTTGTGGGAGGCGTATCTTCAGGTGGAAGCCAGTTTAGGGCGTCGAAATCCGTTTTAAATATAATGATTTCGGCAAGTGATTTATGGGCTATCACCAATGGAAAATCGTTGGGGTTGTATCTCTTTACGAGACGCTCGACTATGGTTCCATACGAATTATTGGGTGCGTCGAAAAGCCAGGGCTGGTATGAGCGCCAGGAAAAAATCGAGAGTACGATGAAAGCACCGGCTACGCCCGATGAAGTAACCTTCCACGATCCGGAGCCTGGTTGAATTAACGATACCAGCAAAACGAAAGCAGCAACGGGCGCGATCATAAAAAAACGATGCCCTATCGAACCGGCCGTGAAAACCAGGAATGGGAAGATGGAGATGACAAGAATTACAAGCCATGACCATTGTTCCGTGGTTAAAGTTTTCCTAATGATCAGAACGGCGCACGATAGGAAGAATATGGTAACAAGCACAAGGTCGGCTTTGAAGAACCAGTCTAATGATCTTGAGAATATCGTGGCAAATGCAGCTGGTGCCCAGTGTGGTGTGGCGATAAACTGTCCATCGAAACGAGAGAGGTCACTAATATGGAGAGTTCCGGGGAGAAGACTGATCAGAACCAGTACCACGATGCCGCCAACGATCCATTTCCATGAGATTTGCCTGATGGCGTAGATGGCTGCAATGATCAATGCAAATCCGCCAGTCATGCGATGGGTCAGTAGTGTGGCGATCAAAAAGACTAAGGCAACTTTCCTGTTGTCAAGATCCGATATCAACAAAATCAAAAACACCAATCCCAGCGCATTCTTCGGGAATTGTAAAATGAAGTATGTTATCAGTGGACTGAACGTAACATAGCTGCATGCAATGATCACAAGCAACCATGACACATTGCGACGAACTAGATAATAGTAAACTGAAGTTGTAAGTAGCCCGGCGATCAATGCAACGCCGATCTTGAATGCCATCACCGGGTTTCCCGTTATTAAAGTTATCAATGCAAGAAACGGATAGATCAATGAAAAGTCGGGGGACTGCATGTGCCCGTACATGATCCACGAATGCACCTGCATCACGTAGTAGTATCCATCCCACCCGCTGGGATGCTGTGATTGATCGGCAGTTAGAAATCGAAGGGTTGTGGAGAGTATAAAAAACCCTGTTGCTGCGAGCCAGATCCTATTTTTCGAGAGCCACGCCATCGGTGTTCAATCTGTTCCTCAGCTTCTTCATGAACCAATCGCCCGGGTCGATCTTTCCGTATGGCTTATAGGCAGGATTTAATGAGCGGAAGTATTTGTAGTGAGGTAGTTTCTTGTTGTTGTATTCGTGGTGGCCGATGACGTACTCTATGGTTGGATACTTTTCTAACAGGAACCGAATGAGCTTTGCGTCACTTTCGATCTGTTCATAGGTAAGATCGGTCGAGTCCTTCGCTATGTTCTCGATGCCAAGGGAAACATGGTTGAAACCGATGAGATGTCGGGCAACGATGGTGTCGGGCATAAGGTGATAGATCTTTCCGTCTTTATCGACAACGTAGTGAATTCCAACGTTGAGGCTGCTGAAATCTTTAATGTAATCGCGCGACGACGCGATATTATCCTGCTTGAATAAATTCAGGGTGGCGTCGAGGTCGTCTATGGCCGTGTAATGAACAACGATGATCCTTGGTGTATCGAGCTTGTAAGTATCGATACCATAGTTCTCTTTGTTATACTGAACGGTGAGGTCGAGCTTCTCCCGGGAAAGAATGTCGAACGTATCCACTTCAAGATATGGAGGAGTGACAACGGGCTCGATAACGATTTGCTCTTGTTCTGGTTTTTTTTTCGGACTGCACCCGATCAAAACTAGGAATGCAATTAATACGCTACCCTTCCAACTTCTTAATAAAATCAGCATTCCTTTTTTCGAATTTATTCAATAGCGGAGCTGCATCGTCTACGATGGGGTGATACCACCACTTCTTAGAGAAGTAGTTGATCATCTTTTCCGTTTTGAAAATATGACCGTGCTGTGCGAAGATGGTATTGCGAATATAACCAAGCTCATCTTTAGACAGGCCCTTAAGATCTGCTTCGGTCAGGTTGGCCATCTTGGCTCTCCACGGGAGCTCGTCATGTGTGTAGTGCATCGGTTCACTAAGGTCTACTGCAAACTCATAGATGGTATATTCTATCGGACTCTTTTGTAGTTGGCCGTACATCGTCTGTTCGTAGTAGTTCTCGAACACCAACTGACCCCTGATCGCTATCTTGACAGTTTTCGTCGGCGACTCAGGTTTGGAGTCCAGGTACGCGACGTAGTAAGCCTTCATTTTGAACGTATCGATCTCGTTAGTGTATGTTTCATAATCGGAACGACCGTAGTACCCTTGATTGGCACTCTCCATCTCCTCTGCCATGTCGTCCGCTTCGCTATTGTCGTTCTCATCGTTCTCATAACTTTCTTCGCCGGTCTCTTCTGTAACACCTCCGGCAAGGTCTTGCGGCGATATATATTCACCCTGCTCCAGGGTGTGCCATCCGGCCCTGTCGCCATTGTGGCGAAGAAGCATGTAAGTGACATCGGTTCCGTTGGTGGTGAACTCTTCCTTGTAGATGGTAAATGCCGAATCCAGGTATGCGTTCTCGGTGTGGAGCTTATAGAAGATTGCCCATGCTACTTTTTCCATCTCCTCCGGCGTGAGCTTGATCGGCTCTCTTGGGGGCTCGCTTTCCTGTGCAGTTGAAGAATCGTCGACAGCAGTCGTGTCACTATCGCTGGTTGTTTGATCGGACTTTGAGCAGCTTATGAGCACCAAAAGTACGAGGACAAGGGAGAAAAATTTCATGAGTCAGGCGTGGATGGACTCAAGTTAGCTAAAACCTTCTATTTCCCCGAGGCCCACATCAACGCATTTTTGAGAAGCAGTTTATAGTTATTATCCTTGAATAGAACGGGATCGTGGCCCATGAAGATGTACACATTACGGGCCTTCATCTTTGAATTGATCCACACCACGGGATGATCTCCCATTTTCTTATCGGTGTTGGGTGTGTAGGTCGACTCGTCTACGCTGGCGAGAACGGTTACGTTTGGTCTTGGACTTTTGTCGTAAGTATACCATTCGTCTTTCGAGATCGTGAATTTCTTCGGCAGGTTTTTCATTACCGGATGTTTCGAGTTCTCGACATTAACTGTTCCTGAAGCGAAGCCCGCGATATAATCCTTGAACCGGATGCCACCCATAAATTTGGAGAACCAATCCCACATCGAATAGCCGTCGAATTCTCCGAGCAATGTTGCGTGGTGCACTCCTACCCAGCCGCCGCGGCCCTGTTCAATATACTTTTCGAATGCTGCTTTTGCTGTATCACTCCACATGTATGGAGGATAGTTCATCTGGAAGATCACAGCGTATTGTTCCAAAGATCTTTCTGTGATATCGGGATGCTGAAGATAATCGACAGCAAAGCCCTGGGCCGAAGCTAGACTATCGAGCCATAACTTTGCTGCGACTACATAAGGAGTATGGTTCTTGTCGTTCTCAGCAAGTACGAGCATCTTGAATTTCTGAGCAAGAGCAGCGTTACCTACTAAAAGTAAAACAAGAATAAATCTCATCAATTATCTTCTTTCAATTCTGAAAGGAATGCAACCACGTCGCGGATCTCGCGCTTGGTGAGAATATAACGCATGGGTGGCATACTCGAAGTAGCATTCACCCTGTTCGTTACATCCGACTTCAAAACGGTTGTGTCTGGCTTGTCGCCGATCTTGACTTTGATCGACTTTGCATCTTCGCCTTGCAGGATACCACTCACATTCTTTCCGCTCTTAAGATCGAGTCGCACGGTACCGAAGCCGGGTGCCAATCGCGCACTTGGATTCACAAGGGCTTCGAGGATCTGTTCGCGTGTAATACGTCCCGCAACACCACTCAGTCGCGGACCGGCATTCCCGCCATAATCACCAACAGCGTGGCAACGAATACATTGTGCGGCCTGGTGCTGGTAGAAGATCCGGCCACCTTGACGGGGATCGCCACCCAGCAAGCTGCCGGCATAGGCACCCATCAATGTGTCGGGCGACATTTTCTTCGTAATGTCTTTAAAGCGAGTGATCATTGGAGCTGACTTCGTGCTATCCAAAGCCTCGGAGAGCTCGAGACTTAACTCTTTGGGCAATGTTCCTTTTTCGAATTTCGTAATGAGCACATCGAACGTCTTTTCTGTGTTCGCAAAGGGAAGAGTACCCAGTGTTGTCATTGCGGCCTGGCGCTCTTCGGTGGTCCTTGTGTTGATGACTTCCGTTAGCAGCGACACCATTACGTCTTTGGGCATATCCGATTTCGCGAGAAGATCCAAGGCAACAACGCGAACCGACTTATCATTGTCTTTAAGCGCAGTCTTAATGGCTTCGTCCATCTTGTCGTACTTGATATCCGACAGTGATTTCAATGATTGCACTCGCACTTCGGGAGCCTTATCTGTTTTCAGGTGAGCGAACAATTCGTTCTCACCTTTGACCTGGAGTTTGCCGATCGCTTTCGCAGCACCTAACCTAACGGTTGCATCTTTATTCGACAAGAGAGAGATCAAGGCGGGGCCAGCCTTCGCCTGCACGCCGGCCAGCTCACGGGTAACCACACCGCGATATCTTCCGTCCACACGATCAACAACAGAAGGCTTCGCCCATGTACTCAGCGCAGCAACAGCCTCGGCTCTCATAGCAATAGGTGCGCCCTCGTGCGTCGAATAGTCCACAAGATTCTGCAATGTCTTATCGGACCCAACACGCAGGTTGGCGTTGATCGCACGACGAACAAATGCTTCGTTGGTGTATCTGTAATCGACCAATGCATCGGCAAGTGCCGGAAGGGCATCGGGTATCGAAAGGTCATCGTTGATAGCACGAGCAGCTTCGGTAGCAACAAACTCGTCTGCATCTTTAAGGAACGCTGCAACACCTGCGTTCGACATCCTGCGAAGGGCAACTACAGCGCCCGTTCTCACAGCTTTCGAAGGATGTGTCGACAGAGCAACGAGCGGCTCCGCCTTCCCTATTCTTGCCAGTGCGAGGCTAGCTCCGTGACGCATCGTCGCGTCTTTGTCATTGTTTGCTTCGAGGAGTTCTATCAATCCTTGTACGGCAGGTTCGTAAGCGGTACGCCCTATTGCTTCGGCGGCAAAGAACTGTGCTCGCGGATACGGGTCTTTCAAAAGCTGAACGAGCTTATCGCCAGCTTCTTTGTATCGAACATCGCCGATCCATTTGGCCGCCTGGGCTTTGATCTCGGGATCGGAATCGTCGAGCAGCGGAACAAGCAACGCACCGTTCTTTATATCCTTTCTCGCATACTGGCTGATGCCCCAAATGCCGTGAACTCTCGCAAGCTGATGATCTTTTTGAGCGATCGCTGCCTTGAAGGCTTCCAATCCATCCTCGCCGCGAGTTGCCAACTCCAACTGGGCCTTATGTCTTACGCGCATATCGGCGTGTTTCAAAAGACCTGAAAGCTTTTCGATGTCTGCTCCTTTGAAATCTTCACCCAACAATGTCTTCACTTCGTTACGTAGAGGATTGGGATCCTTCACATCCATTTGCCAAACACGGCCAATGTCTTTAGTTCCCCATCCATCGATCCAGTCTGCAACCATCATCGATCCATCCGGAGCCCAGTCGATACCCGTTGCCAATACATTGCCGAGCACTCTCTTATAGTCACCGAGCTCGAATGTCGAACCCTTTGGATTAAGTTTAAATGCATGGATGCCCGAACGCGCTGGGTTTCCAACAAACTCAACAACAAAGAAATTCTTGTTCCATTCTTCACTCAAAGCAGTCCCTGGATTATACAACATACCGGTAGGTCCATTCACGAAGTTTGCGATAGGTGGTGTGATATATGCGGGCTGTCCATCCCACTGCGGTATTGCCATCTTCTCATCCATCCATACTTTATATTCATTGTTGTCGGGATCTCTATACTTGCCGTACTGCCAGTTGCTTCTCCATCCTATGTCGGCGCCGTTCACGATATAAACAATGCGTTCGCTTTCGCCGGCGTGGTCTCCGTCGTTGTCTTCACTGATCAGGTTTCCATATTCGTCGAACACGAATTCGTGAGTGTTCCTGTTTCCATATGAAAAAACTTCGAAGTCGGAGCCGTCGGGGTTCGAGCGACAAACAACACCTGTATTGGGGTACTCCCACTTCTTTCCGTCTTTATCTGTGCCATTGAAACCGATGTCACCTATCTGCCAGTAGATCTTTCCTTCGGGACCTACCTCGATGCCCGACATGCCGTGTCCGCTGAAACCTATGTGAATTCCGTAGCCGTGTGATATAGATTCTTTTTTATCTGCGAAGCCATCGCCGTTGCTATCGGTAATGCGCCACATGTCGGGGCCGACGTTGAAGAAAAGATCGTCGCCGTGTTTCATGACGCCGCCTGCGGCATCAGTAACTTCATCATTGAAGTCTTCGATGACCAGTTGGGCCTGGTCGGCCATTCCATCGCCATCAGTATCTTCAACACGGTACACGTGCTCTTTCTCGATGGTCATATCCTTCCAGTCGTGCGAGCCGTCGCCGTTGAGGTCGGTGAGCCACTCATTCTTCTTACTGTTCTCGGGCGAAAGCTCTTCATGTAAGAACTTGCGCTTGTCTTCGATCGATTGAAGGGCGATAGATCGGATCTCCCAATCCTGGTGTCCGCGGATGTCGAACTCTGAATTCTTCTGGCGATTGGTGCGCGTATAATATAGTGCGCCCTTGTCGTCGACGTCGATCGAAACGGGGTCAGCCACGAGTGAGTCCACGCCCCAAAGCTTGAGCGTCAGGCCTTCGGCGAGGATCGGTGTCACCTGGCCTTCGACAGTTTTACGCATCTGCTCCAGCTTTTCGGGAGCGACAGTTTTGATAAGTTTTCTGCTACCGGGGAGCTCACTCGGTTTTTCAGAGCAACTCACCGCGGCGATTAAGACAGATAGTGCAAGTATCTTTTTCATGGTGCTGGGTGCCAGGTGCTGGGACTATTTTTTATTTTTTTGTTCCTTCTCTAATTCCTCTAAGGTATAATATCCTGTTTTATCTTTTGTATCGTTTCTAACTCTTCCGATACGTCCACGCCACACCGTACCAGCGCCATTCAGCTCCTCACGGATGTAGCTTATGATGTCGGCGATGTATTCATTGGATTCCTGTGCGACCGGCGCCATTGGTCCGTTGTATTTCTTACCATCGACGGGACCTTCGAGTCCATGCAACAAGATCTTCGCAACCACATCCACGTCGCCCTTCACGCGCGGGGAGCCAATGAGCGGCGGAGCCAGTTGCGAGATCCCTTTGGCGTCTTTACCATGACAGGTCGAACAATACTCCTGGAAGATCTGGTATCCGTGAACGATCTGTGCCGCAGCATCGCCACCCTTGAGCTTATACTTTAAACGTAATCCCTGGATGACATCGAACGACGGGTTCAGGTTCTCTCCTGCTGTAGCTTTAATCAACTCATTGTTCGGGTATCGATCGGCTATCGACTTCACCTGAGCCTTGGTTGCTTCGTTTTGAATGCGTGCAGTGAGAATATATTGTTGAAGCACTTCAACGTTGGAATCGGCTGCAACTCTCTCCAGCGCATGGAGCATTTCGAGATCGTTCTGTTTTACGAAACGATCACTGATCCTCACCGCGGCTACCCTTATACGATAATCGGGATCGTTAATTAATATTTTCAGGAGATCTTTGCTCACTGCATCCAACCCTTCGATGGTCCATAGTGCATGAAGACGCTTCAGGGCCGGAGTGTTCTCGCTTTCAACCAATCTCTCAAGAGTTCCCAGAACAGTGAGATCGTTCTTAAGAACAATGAGCTTCTGGGCGGTATTGCGCCACCATCCATTCGGATGACCAAGGTATTCGACCAGCTCGGCTGATGACTTACCGAGCATTTGCGGCATGGGTCCTGGCTCTTCTTCTTCATGGATGATCTTATAGATCCTGCCACGGCTGTGAAACTTATCATGACCTTTCTCCTTGACGACACCGCGCAGGTAACTTCCCTCGCCTACCCATGTGCCTTCCTGGATAATGCCTCGATACATGTCGACAATATAAAGGCATCCATCGGGACCTGTTGTTGCATGAACGGGACGGAACAACGGATCGGTTGATGCAAGGAACTCGGCTTTGTCGTACCTGTTCTCCAAAAAGATCTTGCCATCGTTGTGATTTACTTTTGCGCGACGAACAATACGACCGACGGGCTCCGGGATAAATAGATCACCTAATGCCGGGGGCATCTTGTCACCGAGATAGATCTCCTGTCCGGCAACACCGGTAAATCGGTTCAATGTATTGTCTTCGGGTCGCTGCCTGTTCTCACCACCCTGGGCATCGGGTGTTCCAACGATGGGCCATGGCTCCATGAA
This sequence comes from uncultured Ohtaekwangia sp., assembly GCA_964490505.1. Taxonomy (GTDB): domain Bacteria; phylum Bacteroidota; class Bacteroidia; order Cytophagales; family Cyclobacteriaceae; genus ELB16-189. The sequence continues at coordinate 145,501 of CAZBCP010000017.1, forward strand.
CGATTCATCGTAAGGATTGGGAAGCTCCAGCACTCCGTATGAAATATGCTGTTGAAATCCATTGGCTGGAACTTCGGCACCGGCTCTCGAGAAGAACAAGCGGCCCGTTTCGTCTTGCGTAAGTCCCCACTGACCGGGACCGGGTTCGGGAAGAGTATCCCTGATAAACTTGTTTTGGGTAAAGCGATACCTGAATGGTTTGTTGGAAACATAGAGCCAGTTGTCGATGCTCCACAGCATGTTAGCATCCTGGTGTTCGAGATTACGATTGTCGCGAACCGTGTCTTCCAATAAAAGTATTTTCTCATCGGCTACGTTATCGCCGTTCGTATCTCTGTATGAATAAAGATTTCTTTGATAGGTCTCTCCCACGATGAGACGATCGTCTAACGGAAGAATGATACGAGGAAGTACGAGGCTGTCGATGAACGTTGTGGACTTGTCCATCATGCCGTCGTTGTCGGTGTCTTCTAGAACGGAGATGCGACTCCATGGTTCGTTCTCGTGGCCGGCATCGATGTCCTGCATGTACGTCATCATTTGAGCTACGTACATCTTTCCATTGCCGTCCCAAACAACTGTTACCGGTTCATTGATAAGCGGTTCACTTGCAACGAGCTGGATCTTATAGCCCTTGGGAAGGTACATTGTCTTAAGGCTCTCTTCGGCACTCAAGTCTTTGATAACAGGGTCGGCAACTATCTGTGGTTTTGTGTAGATCTCGTCGCGATATGTTTTTTCGCAGCTTGCAAGGATCAGGACAAGCAACGAGAGGCTGAGGGCAATTCTCATTTGTTCTGGGCTGGAGGATTTCTGTAGTTGTTAATATCCTCTATGGTAATCATATCCGCTTTATTCCCAAAGCTGTTTCTTACGAACGTAAGCACGCTGGCGATCTGTGCATCTTTAAGGGAATCGAACGGATGTACAGCGAGTAGTGAATTCTTGCTGCCGGTAACGATGGGCTTCGCTGCCAACGTGGATGGTTGGTGGCACGAAGAGCAATGCTCGATAAACACGACTTCGCCCTTGTAGAGTTCTTTAGCAAGAGCAGGACCAACGGCGTCCTGCTCTTTACTTTTAGATGTGCACCCGCCTATAGTTAAGGCGGCGCACGCAGCAATTACAAACCTCATTCTTGAGCACCGGCAGCAGCTGTGCCATAAGTGATCTTGAAGACAGCGCCCTTGCTATCGTCGGTTACATATAATGAACCGTCAGGTCCTTGTGCGAGGCCGCAAGGGCGTCGTTCTGCCTTGCCCGATGCTGTATTTTCTGCACTGCCGGAGAAGTTGTCGGCAAACACTTCATAGTCGCCCGAGGGCTTGCCGTTAGCGAACGGCTGGAATACCACGAAGTAGCCGGCCTGCGGTTGAGGAGCACGGTTCCACGACCCGTGGAAGGCGATAAAGGCGCCGTTCTTATACTTCTCGGGGAACTGGGTTCCAGTATAGAACAAAAGGCCATTGGGCGCGAGGTGAGCCGGATAGCTGGCAACCGGGGCTACAAATGCCTTGTCTGTATTCTCTTTCTTGCCATCGCCGCCATATTCAGGGCCAACCATGATCTTTTTGGTAACGGGATCGAAATAGACATAGGGCCATCCGCAATTGGTGCCTTCTGCTGCAATCTCGAACATACATTCGGCGGGCAGGTTCGCCGATGTGGTATCGTTCCAGAATTCAGGATATAAAGTATTAAGCTGGTCGCGACCATGCTGCATCACGAAGAGTTTGTTCGTCTCCTGGTTCCAGTCGAGGCCAACCACATTGCGGAGACCTGTCGCGTAACGAACCCCGTCTTTGAAAGTCTGCCCGGCAACGGCGGCTTTGAACTTCCAGATACCGCCAGCAGAATCGAGGATCGGGCAAGGCTTCATGCCTTTGGATCCTTTGGTGCGATCCTTCTCCTGGCACGCATTAGAAAATGCGCCGATGTTCACATAAAGATTGCCGTCGTTATCGAGAACGATCGACTTTGAATTATGCTGATTGTGATCGACCAGACCGGAGACGATGGTCTCTGGTGTATTCGGATCGATGACCTCGTTGTTTTCATTAAGCTTATAGCGGAAGACGGATGTGTTCGAAGAAGCATAGAGATAACCGTCTTTCACGTAGATACCGGTACCGGGATAGTCGCCGAAGCTTGCTTTCTGCTCACCTGTAGATGAGAGCATGACAACGCCTTTGTGATCGCGAGGTTCACTAAGTTTAATGTATATACCACCTTGAGGCGTGACGGCAATGTGACGCGCTGGTCCGAGGCTATCGGCAAGTATAGTTGCGGTGAAGCCTTGTGGCAGAGTGAGGTTCGATACGTTCGCTTTCGGCGATTCTTCTGTTTGCTTCGTCTCGTTAGAGCAAGACGTCGCCCACATTGCACCCGCTACTGCGGCCACAATTGCAAGGGCTCTAAATCTTTTGTTTGTTTTCATAACCAGGTTGGTAAAAATTATTGACACAGGTTGTCACAAAAATAATTCAATTTCACCTCAAGAACTACTTTAAAACTACCGTCTGTATATTGCGCGCATGTCCCTTTTTGTAGCCTCATTGAATTCCGGAAGCAACGGCAACTGCTACTACCTGGCGAGTCAGGAGTCGGCGGTAATTGTGGACACCGGGTTGTCGTGCCGGGAGACGGAGAAGCGACTGAAGCGGATTGGAAGGTCGCTAAAGAATGTTAACGGAATATTTATTACTCATGAACATGGCGATCATATTCATGGGCTTCCTGCGATCTGCAAGAAGTTTAGGATACCGGTGTACCTGTCGCCCGGAACGCTGGCCGAGAGCCGTATGGAGATAGACAGGGCTTTGGTTCACGGGATCCCTTCTCACGAACCGATCACGGTTGGCGACATCCAGGTCACGTCTTTTTTAAAGTCACACGATGCCCGCGATCCGCATAGTTTTATTGTATCGAGAAATGGTGTGAGGGTCGGTGTTTTTACTGATCTCGGTCATGCGTGCGAGAATGTTGTTCATTACTTCAGCCAGTGTCATGCAGCTTTCCTTGAAACAAACTACGATGAGGATCTTCTGGAACAGGGGAGTTATCCATACCATTTGAAGCAGAGGATCAAAAGCGACAAAGGCCATCTCTCCAACAAACAGGCGCTTGATCTGTTCATACAACATCGTGCGCCCTACTTAAGTCACTTGTTCCTCTCCCATCTTTCGGAGGACAATAATCATCCGCGTCTTGTGCAGAATTTTTTTGCGAAAGATGCCGGCCATACAGAAATAATTGTGGCTGGAAGAAAGAAGGAAACTCGTCTATATCATATTCGTGATGTTATTCCGGCAAAAAGACGTCATGCCTCCGTTGAAGAAATCAAGCAGTTGTCATTATTTTGAAACTGAGGTTCAGCGTTCAAGGTTCAGCGTTCAACGTAGCCGCAAACTAACCTTGAACCCAGAACCCCGAACCCTGAACCCCAACCCCGAACATGGAACTTGGTATCTACACTTTCGGAGATCTTTCCGAATCCCAAAAAAAGACTGGAGGCAAAGGAGCACAAGAGCGCATCAATGAGCTGATGGAAGAGATCAAGCTCGCCGATGAGGTTGGTCTCGATGTATTCGCGGTGGGTGAACATCATCGCACCGATTATGTCATCTCCGCGCCGGCCGTGGTACTCGGCGCCGCTGCAGCCATCACCAAAAAAATAAAGCTCTCCAGCGCGGTAACAGTGCTAAGTTCCGACGATCCCGTTCGCGTGTACCAGCAGTACTCAACCGTTGACCTGATCTCTGGCGGCCGTGCCGAGATCATGGCGGGCCGTGGTTCGTTTATCGAGTCGTTCCCTCTCTTCGGTTACAACCTTAAAGATTACGACGAGCTCTTCGCCGAAAAAATCGAATTGTTGCTCAAGCTCAATGAAGGCGAGAAGATCACGTGGCAAGGCAAGCTCCGTCCGTCGATCAATAATCTTGGCATTTATCCAAGACCTGTGCATGGGAAACTTCCCGTGTGGATCGCCATTGGCGGGACTCCCGAATCGATCGCGCGTGCGGGCAAGCTGGGCATTCCCATGGCCCTCGCGATCATCGGTGGCATGCCCGACCGCTTCGCTCCTCTCGTTCAATATTATCGCGACAATGCAGCCGCTGCGGGACACGATCCGTCTTCGTTACAGGTCGGCATCAATTCGTTCACGTGGGTGTCGGATACATCTCAGCAGGCGATCAAGGAATTTTATCCGGGCTACGCGGATGTCATGACACGTCTCGGTCGTGAACGCGGCTGGGCTCCTATGTCGTTCGATCATTTCGAGATGATGCGTTCGAAACAAGGATCGTTATTGGTCGGAAGCCCGCAAGAAGTTATCGACAAGATCCTCTATGAGCACGAACTCTTCGGTCATACACGTTACATGGCGCAGATGGGCGTTGGCTCCGTCGATCACAAGCAGACCATGCATGCAATAGAGCTGTACGGAAATGTTGTTGCACCGGCGGTCAGAAAAGCCTTGGCCATTTAAGATTTATCATTTAAGATTTGAGAATTAAGGGCTGTAAAATCCTGATTCTTAATCATAAATTCTTGAGTCATAAATCCTAAATTCGTCATCATGAAAGACTTCAACATTAATCGTCGCTTGTTCCTGAAGGGAGCAACTGCATCGCTTGCCTTAACGGCCTTTGGTGCAGAAGGGATGGATCTCATTTATCCGCAGAAACCTTTACGTGTGGCGCTGATTGGAACCGGCTGGTACGGAAAGAGCGACCTTTTCCGTTTGATCCAGGTTGCCCCGGTTGACGTTGTGGCACTTTGCGATGTCGATAAGAATTTGTTGAAAGGTGCTGGCGATCTTGTAAGCAAACGTCAGAAGTCGGGTAAGGTGCCGAAACTGTATAGCGACTATAGAAAACTGCTCTCGGAGAACCAGCTCGATATTGTGCTCATCGGGACCCCGGATCATTGGCATGCACTGCAGTGTATCGATGCCGTGAAGTCGGGCGCTAACGTTTATGTTCAGAAGCCTATCAGCGTCGATGTGATGGAAGGCGAAGCGATGGTTGCTGCCGCCCGTAAATACAAGAAGGTTGTGCAGGTAGGGACCCAACGCAAGAGCACCCCGCATCTCATCGATGCAAAGAAGAACATTGTTGACGCAGGGCTTTTAGGAAACATCAAACATGTTGAGATGTGTTGCTACTTCCACATGCGCAACAACGGCAATCCTCCTGTGCAAGCCGTTCCCGACTATCTCGACTACGAAATGTGGACCGGCCCAGCGCCGCTTCGCCCCTACGATGGACTTCCCCATGTTCGCTGGTGGAGAACATTCATGGAATACGGCAATGGCATCATGGGCGACATGTGTGTTCACATGTTGGACACCGTTCGATGGATGCTGCACCTGGGATATCCCAACAAGATCGTTTCGAATGGTGGTATCTACGTACAGAAAGAAGGCAAGTCGAACATTGCCGATACACAAACGGCGATCTTCGAATATGAGAACCTCAACGCCGTGTGGACACACCGTACGTGGGGAACTCCTGCAGATCCGGAATATCCTTGGTCGTTCAAGCTCTTTGGCGATAAGGGAACATTGTCGGGAAGCACCATGCAATACGATTTCGTTCCCCAGGACCCGAAGGGACAGAAGATCCATAAAGATGTGGTGTACGAAAAAGAAAAATATCCGGAAGATCTTACTGAGAAAGACATTGAGCTCAATGCGGCGCCAGCTACTCGTTTGCACATGCTCGACTTCCTCAAAGCAATACAGGATAACAGCAGACCGGTTGCAGATATCGAAGAAGGTCACATATCTACAGCCTCGTGTATCATTGCAAATTTGTCGATGCAGTTGGGCAGACCGCTTACATACGATCCGAAGACAAGGACGATTGTAAATGATGTTGAAGCGACCAAGCTGTTACAAAGGGCGTACAGGGGGCCTTGGGTACATCCGGATCCAAATAATGTGTAAATCTCTAGTTTCTAGTTTCTAGTTAGACCCAACTAGAAACTAGAGACTAGAAACTAGTTTAATTCGCGAATTTTAATATCCTTAAAGTCGATCGGTTGTCCTTCACTTTGTAAAGCAACATAACCACTCGTTAGCGGAGTTCCCGGTTTCCAGATAGCACTATCGTAGCCGTTAACGACGCCACCTCCCATTGTTGGTTTGCTGTAACGAAGCACGGTATCACCATCGATGACATGTGTGATCAACGAATCTCCGTAAACGATAAGCTCTGCGTGCACCCATTCTTCTCTTGGATAACTCTTCGATGACGAATCGAGGCAATGATTGGCGTACAACTTCCCTTCGTATTCGATCTCTGTACCCGGTGAACACATGTTGCCCGTGTGTCGTGGCGTGCCGTCGTCGAGTGTCGCAAGGAATTGCATCTCTACGGATATCGGCCAGTTCTGTTCTTTGGGCATCGTTCGCGGATCCTGTGAGTGATACATGACGCCGCTGTTGAGCAATGTGTATTCAGGGGCGCCACGCTGTAGCTGACCGGTAAAACGATAGTCGAGGGAGAGATGAAACTTCGAGAATGGTGTTTTGTAATAAAGATGTGCGAACTGGTCGTTGAAGTCGCCGTATTGATCGTAGCGCACCTTGATCATTCCATCTTCGACGCGAAATGTTTCTCCAAAATTAACGCCGGGGTCGTGATGATGGATCTTTACGATCCAGTCGTCGATGTCCTTACCGTTGAAGAGCGTTACCCAGTTTTCTTTTTCGTCAGGTTTTTGTTTACACGATAGCAAGCAAACAAAAAACAACAGTGCAAGTGTGTTTTTCATACCCGAAGGTAATCATTGGCGCTTAACAACGCGGTATGATTTTGTAAAACCTCCGTAGTCGATATTCACAACATAGACCCCTGGCGCCAACGAGGCCATGTCGATGTTGGTAACGGAGTCTTGCCCGAAGTCGGGTTGTTCTTTCTTATGGATCACTTTTCCCGACGCATCAAATACGGTGACGAGCATATTGTCGAGGAAACTGCTGCTCGAGGAGATCGATAGCTTTTCGATAACGGGGTTGGGCGTTACCTGGAAGTCGATCGGATCGAGGTCGCCGACATTCACGGCCACAACACCGCTCATCGTAGCGTTCTTATCGAAGTCGATCTGTCTAAGTCTATAGAATAGTCGTCCTTTCGAGATCTCGTAGTCCTTGAAAAGATAAGTTCGTGGGTCGGTAGTTGTGCCGGAGCCTTTAACAGTTCCTATTGCGAAGAAGTCTTTTCCATTGGTAGACTTCTGTACTTCGAAGAAGTCGTTATTTTTTTCGGAAGCAGTCTCCCATTGCAGCAGTACTTTATTGCCGGAGAGCAGTGCATTCAACGAAGAGAGTTCGATCGGTAATGCATTTGCATTGCCCGACATAGCCCATGTGCTGAAAGTAGCGATGCCTGGGACAGTAGCCGATGTGGCTGTGTTGGATTGACCCACTAAGGGAGCATCCCAATTCGATCCATTCCACCGTTGGGCTACCAGGTTAGTTATTCCTCCAACCTCTGCCGCGCTTGCAGTGAACGTAACAGTAGCGACGGGGCTTGCTCCGCCGGTCGGTGAGATCAGGAAGAAGCGATCGACCGTGTTGGCACTGTTATCGAGACCAGCGATATCTCCAATGTGACCAACGCCGGGAGGCAACGGTCGGTTATTGGTTGGAGTTCCATAAGTGGATGTCGATAGTGTTCCAGCGTCACCAGAGCTTAGTGTGAAATTCAGTGGGATGGCTACACCGGCCGATGTGCCATAAGGGATCGAATGGGTTGTAAGATCCGTACCGATCACCCAATCGAATAAGCTTGCATAGGTTTGTGATTCGCTCAGGATGTAACCCCCTGTTGTTGCGACAGCCGTATTTGTTGGATCGGTAACGGTGGTGCGATGACCATTTAATGAAAATGGACCTGCTGTTAGGGTCAATGAGCTGTTGATCGTTATATCTCTTTGCAGCTGCACAACGCCGGACGTTTTGTTGATCTCCAGGTCATGGAAATCTGTTAGTGTTGTTCCACTGATATTTGATGTGCCTGTTCCGTTGAATTGAACGCGGCCGGTCTGTAGCACAACAGACGTAGCGTTGTTGGTCCAGTCGCCCGAGACGTTGATGGGGGCTACTCCGGTTATCGTTGCCCCTGGCGCAAATACGATATTATTGAAGTTACTTGTACCGCTTCCCAGGATCTCGTCCGTTGTGGTTGTGCTTGTGAATGTTACTGTCGAAGTGTTCCCGTTGAATGTTCCGTTGTTGGTCCATGTACCTCCAACGGTGTGCGACAATGTTCCCGCATTGAGTGTGGCACCGGGACCTATCAGCAAGTCATTCGATAGAGACCATGCTGTGGGCATAGTTATACCTGCTGCATTCGTATTGGTTATGTCGATGGACGCAAACGACGAGGTGCTTCCCGAAACTGTAATTGCACCGGTGCCGCCGAACGTTATCTTACCTGTTGATGTGAGTCCACTACCGATGTTCACCCCCACACTGGTTACAGGCACAAAGCGAAGGTGGCCACTACTGGTGACCGTTCCGTTGTTGGTGAAGTTACCGGATATATTGTGAGTGAACGGGCCTGCATTCCACGTAGAGCCTGAGGCGACGGTCATTCCTACCAAAACTGTCCACGACTCCGAGGCGGTGACGGGCGCTGAGTTGTTGATGTTCACCGTAGCAAAAGTCGGTGACGAGTTAGAGTTCAGTACAGGGGAAACTGTTCCGTTGAAATTGATAACACCCGTTGACGTGGACGATACAGCGTTAAGCAATCGTATTGTTTGAACGCCGGTTCCGAGGAACGTTACCGTACCGCTGGAGAAGAGCGTACCCGAGTTGGTCAGGTCTCCAGAAGAATTCACTGTGGCATTGCCGAGATTCAGGCTGCCGTTCACCTGGAGGTGCCCATTGAAATTAAGATTACCGGACGAAACGGTATAGCTGCCGTTGACGACAACATTGTTGTATGTAACGGTTCCGGTGTTGATCAGATTCTTGCTGGTCCCATCGAGGATCAAGGTGCCAGGTGTTGCATCGAATGTTCCTGCTGCGGTAATGCTGCCGCTTACATTCAATGTTGTTGGTGGCAGAACGAGCGTTGCTCCCGTATTCACAGTCAGATCCCCTAACACGGTCGTAGCAGCAACCATGGTCTTCGCATTGGAACCGCCGTTCGAGAGGATAAGATTACCGAAAATTACCGGTGGTATCGGTCGCACCGATGTTCCATAGTATTCCACGGTACTCGTCGGGTTGGCGATGAGCCCTGAGAAATTGATGATCTGAAGGCCAGTTCCGCTGAACCGTGCAGTGGCTCCGGCGCCGAGTGTTGCACTGCCTCCTGTAGTTGTCCTCGTTACGTCGCGCGAGTTTACGTCGACCGTTCCGCTGTTGATATTGATGTCTCCGTTAATGAAGATGTTGGCGCCAAGTGTTAGTGTACCTGATAGTTTATTGACAACAACATTGTTGAATGTGCTGGCGGTCATCGATTGAGCGCCTGTCCCGTTGAATGTTACCGTACCGGAACCTGCGTTGAACGTACCATTCATCAGCCAGTCGCCCGCAACACTGATGTTCGAAGACGGAGTATTGAGTGTCGTACCGCTTGCGACTTCAACATTCCCTCCTACTGTCAATGCTCCATTTGCATTCAGTGTACCGGATGTGAGGATCTGAAGATTCCCATTGATCGTTAATGACGTGCTCGTTGTTGCGAGACCGGTGAGCTTATCGATCACAAGATTTTGATAGGTGATATTGGCCACCGTCTGGTCTGTGCTCCCATTGTAGGTAACAACACCTGATGGAGTTCCACTGTACGTTCCGCTGGCGTAGTTGTAGTTTCCACTGATTGAGAGATTGCCGGAAGACGTGAATGTGATGTTTGCGCCGCCGCTTTGAGTTAGGGCGCCATTTACATTAACAAACCCCGTTGTTCCTGTCAGGTTAATAGCGTGACCGACGGTTCCATCGCTGAGAATGAGATCGCTGAAGGTTGTAACGATCCTCGATCCCACGTTAATAGTATGTGTGGCGTTCGAAGTCCAGCTTCCCTGTATGTTTCCCTGGACGACCAGCACCCCGGAGCTAACAATCGACAAAGTACTGGCAGTTGTTGAGTAAAATGTGATGTTTTTGGCTTGTGCAGCTGTAGCGATTACCGGTTGGTTGGTGAATACAAGGTTTCCAATCTGAACTACTTCGTTAAGTGTTGGTATCGGTCCTGGCGATCCCCCGGAAGCAACCCAATTGCCGGCGTCATCCCATGCCGTACTCACGGCCCCGGTCCAACTTAATATGCTCTGACCATCGGACATCGTCCATGAGTTACCGATCGACGACTGTCCATCGAGCTGCACCCAGTTGTTGCCGATGTCGTTCGAAGATTTCGTCCTGTTCAGCCACACGTTGATCCCCTGGTCGTTCCACATCGTCATCGCTCCTTCGGAATTACCATTCAACTCGGCTTGCTCGTAATGCAATCGGAGGTTAGCTGTGTATGAAACGGCCGTTACCGTTATTGTGTATTTTCGATTGATCGCTGAGCCGGATGGAAAGTTGGTGATGGACGCATTTACGACAGTCACAGTAATTGATGTTACGCTCACTGCAGCGCTGAAGTTTATGAAGTTATCCGGACCCTCGAACTCATAATTCGTGCCTGTGGTGAATGCGTGTGTGCGCGTGATCGTGCCAAGAATGATTCCCGAGCCTGTGCGTGTCGTCGTGATCGTTACTGCATTGGCACCGGTAAGCATCTTACCTGACGTCATATTTAAAGTGGACACAGTTATGTTGTTGTTGAGATTTACAACATTTGATGTTCCCTTGCTAAGAGTGAGTACGTTGAACGTGGTGGAACCGGTAATGCTTGCATCGAGTGTGCCATTAAGAGTTACTGTCGAGGTGCCGGCCGTGAATGTCCCGCTGTTGACAAAGTTGCCGGCAATACTATGGGTGAATGTTCCAGCAGCAAACGTGGTTGCGGCCGATATCGTTAACGTGCCCCCGATCGTAAGGCCGGCTGATGGTGTCTTTGTGTTACCGTTGGATACCGTAACGTTGTTGAACGACGTATAGACGATCGACTGGGCGCCTGTTGAATTGAAGACAAAAGTATTCGGCGTGTTCAATGATGTATTCAATGTTGCACTTACTCCCAACACTTGTGTGCCTGCAACTCTTAACGTTGCGTTTCCACCCATGATAAGTGTTGACGAGTTCGAGATCTGTATGTTGAATAGTGAAGCGGTACCGGAGAACGTAGAAGAGCCGTTGAAGAACGTCGTGTTGCTGGCGGCAGTATATGTTCCGCTCACTGAAAAGTTTGCAGATATCGAGATATCGCGCGCAACTGAATAAGAGCCGGTAACACTTAAGCCTGCTGCTTGCACGGCGCCGGCCCCGCCAAATGTTTTCGCCGTACCCGACCAGGTCATCGTGCCTGTCGTTGCCGTGAACGTACCCGTTGCCGTGAAATCACCGGCGATCGTAAACGATGAGCTTGTATTGATTGATCCGGCGCTTATAGTCACATCATCGAAGGTGATGTTGCTACCGGAGATCGTCTTTGCCGTGGCGCTCACAAACGACAACGTACCTGCTCCGCCCGTAGTGTGAGTGAATGTACCGCCGCCCGATGTCTGGAAGTTGCCGCATACCGTTAATGACGTCGCCGCATTCACTACGAATCCGTTTCCCGTAAATACCAGGTTCCCAAATTGGTAAGATCCGGCACCAGACAAAGTTGCTCCCGCACCCGTGAACGTAACAGTGCCACCACATCCGCTATAGGTACCAGAATTAACCCAGCTCCCTCCAACCGTATGAGAAAAAGTACTTCCAGTGAATGTGCTCGATGCTGAAAGGGTGACATTCCCGAGCAAGGTGATGTTGCTTGCAGCAGTGAAGCTTAAGGTTCCTGCATTCGCATTCGCCGTAAAATTCCCAGCAACAGTAAACGCTGTACCAGGCATCGTCTTGGTAACGGTACCCGATGGAATACTGAGTATCAGGTTACCATAAGTTAAAGCCGTTACAGTCTGTGCTGCTCCGTAGTATTCGACCGTACTTGTTGCCGCTAATGTTCGCGTTGTATAGTTCGCAGGAAATGTGTTTGTGCCCCCGATCCTTAGCGTCGTTCCCGAAGCCATCGTAAAGCTTCCGCCTGATGACGTCCTGTTTGCTGTGAATGTCGACAAGTCGAGTGTGCCTGCGTTGATCGCCACGTCGTTCGCAATGCTCAGATTCCCTGCCAGCGTTTTTGTGGTGCCGCCGCTGATGGCGAGCCGCCTGTAGTTGATGGCTGTGCTTACTGTTTGGGCATTGATAGCCGATGCATAATCGATCGTGGATGTAGATGTATTTGAGTTGACCGTTACGCCAGGATAATTGCCCGCCAGCGTCGTTGTTTTAACCCTGGCCGTACCATTGGTGCTTACGTTTATGTCGCCACCGCCTGTTACATTAAAGGCCTCTGTGGGATCGAACGTTCCGCTGACGCTCATAAAGTTCGACACAGAAAGATTTTGCGCCAGCGTAACTGTGCTTCCTGTACTCACATAAACTTTCTCGAAGTCGGTAACAGTTGATCCTCCAATTGTTTGGTTAGTTCCTGAAAAATAAACTCGTCGATTGGAGCTGGAGGTTACGTAGCTACCGTTGTTCATCCAATCGCCCGTAACGATGAAATTACTGTTGTTGTGATTGATGAAACAGCCGGCACCGATTGTTACTGTGCCGTTTACGGTAAGATCATCGTTGATGCTCAGAATGGTGAGAACATTGTTGATCAGCGTTAGATTCTTACAGACACCGGAACCGGCACCCGCTGGTAATGTTGGCAAGTTAGTGCCAAGGAAGGCCCCATCGCCGATTACAGCATCCTTAGTTGCGTCAGGAACGCCGTTGGTCCAGTTACCAGCCGTCTTCCAGTTGGTACTGAGTTGACCCGTCCATGATGTTGATTGTGCATACGATCGTTGGGTAATGATAGAGCCAACGATGATGAAGCCAGCTAAAATGACAAAACGCATCTTCCCCCCAGATTAATACCTGATCAGTTGAAAATGCAGTTACGTCACCTGCGCTCATAATTTGGTGAAAAATCTTTAAAAGGAGAATTAGAAATACACTTTAATAGGTATAGAGATAACACGATATGGATTTCTCACGGAAAGCACGGAATACACGGAATCACGGAATTCATTTCTCACGGAAAGCACGGAATACACGGAACTCATTCCTCACGGAAAGCAAGGAATTCGTTTGCTACTGAAAATGTTACCGAAAACACGGCATGCGGAACGTATATAAAAACGAAACGCCCCGATTATAACGGGGCGCTTCTGACGGTTTAGGTTTCTAAAAAACAACTAGGCTATATTAGGGTAATTCTGTTGTTGATGTATTATTTCCATCTAAGGTACCTGGTAAAATCGGATTGTTTCATAATTCCGACCGGACCTTCGTAAATACCGCCATTTCCCTGCGGATCGTCGACAAATATCATTAGGGTATTTGTTTCTCCTGGCTTTATCTGCGAAGCAGCTATGTGATAATATCGCACCTGGCCCCACGCATCCGTCATTTGACCAACCATCTTCCCGTTAAGGAACGTACGGTCTGTGTCATCGATCTTTCCCAAGATAAGCACAATATCTTCACCAGCTAAAGTTTTCGGGATCGTGAATTTCTTCCGATACCACGCCCCTCCGTCGTAATCTTCGAAGCCCTGCGTTTCCCACGTTGCTGGAACTACTACTTCTACCCAGCCGTCTTTTTGAGCGGCAAGGTCATTCACTGACTTCTCATCGAACCCGACGCTCCTGGTGGATTGCGACCATGTAACACGGAAGTCCCACATACCACGAAGGTTCATTGCCAGTCCCGAGTCTTTCCGGCTGCTGTAGATACCGACTTCTCCGGATACTATTCCACCTTCGATCTCAGCATCATACACACGAACTGCAATCACATTCTTACCATTGAAGTTGATGAATTCACGCGGTATGAAATAGCTTCTAAAGGCATTGTATGCTGTGTGGTACCTGGGAGGAAAAGATCCGGACGAACCGATCTTATGTCCATTCAAATAGACCTCATCTACATCATCGATATAACCGAGGAAGAGATTGTAGCTTCCTTGTTTGTCGTCGAGCTCCGCTCCTTCGAATGATGTACGGTACCAGGCAAATCCATTGTAACCATTAAACCCTTCGTCCTCCCACTTCGATGGAACATAGATAGATTCCCATGTTTTATCGTTGAAGTATGGATCGGCCCACAGGCTCTTATCGCCTATGTTGAATTTCCATTTTCCGTGAAGACTTAACACCCGGTCGTACTTGTCTTGTGCAAGACCCCTGATGCCTGTCAACATTCCTGCGATCGTGAGGAAGAAAACAAAGAACCAATAATATAACCTGTCTGTTTTCATTTGTCTTTTAATGGTCATCATCATCATCCCAACCCAAAATTGACCACCAGCTAAAATCTTCTTCTTTATATTTTCTCCAGAACGCTTTGTATTCTGATCTCTTAATGATCGTAATAGGTCCGTCGTAGATGCCGCCGCGGCTCTCCTGGTCGTAGACGCGAACAGCTATCGTATTCGTTGCACCGGCACGCAAAAGATCGTCGGGTATGAAATATGTCCTGGCAACATTGCATTCGTTGTTATGTGCCCATCGCCTTTCGATGTTACCGGTAGATCCAACAAGCTTTCCGTTAATGAACACCTGGTCCATATCATCTACCCGACCGAGCAATATCACCATGTCTTTTACTTCGAAGTCTTTCGGCAGCGTGAACTTTTTGCGGTACCATGCAAACCCATCGTAGTCACGAAATCCCTGGTCTTCCCATGAGGCGGGCACTGCTATGTTCTCCCACTTCGAATCGTCGAGATCTTCTTTAGACCATGAGACATCATCCGACAACTGAAACTTCCAATTTCCCATAAGGGTAAAGCCATTGGCATAAACATCGGCATAGCTATAGATGCCGGGATATCTTCCAAGTATGCCCCCTTCACCACCTTCGTCGAAAACGCGCACGGCGATGACGTTTCCTTTTCCCTGCACCAAATATTCCGTTGGAATGAGATAGGAACGATTCACATTGTAGGCAGTATAGTAACCGGGAGGAAAGCCTCCTGTAGTTCCCACGAGATGGCCGTTGACATAAACCTCATCGACGTCGTCGATCCGTCCGAGCTCGACGAACAGTGGTTCATTGGCTGCATAAGTGAGCTCGAACTTATAGCGGTACCATGCGAAGCCGCGATACTCTCTGAAACCTTCTTCGTGCCAATCGGAAGGGACGTACATTTCTTCCCACCTGGAGTCGTCGTAACCGGGCTTAGCGAAAGCCATGTTGTCGCCGAGAGAAAACTTCCAGTTGCCCCGCAGATTTACTTTGCGGTCGGCAGCGAAAGATGTTAATGCAACGATCACCAGGAGGGCAATTGCGGTTGTTGTTTTGATTGGGCAGGTCGATCTCATAGTCGTTAGTTTGTTAGAAAACTTCCTTGATACAATTATACTGGCGTGCCCAAATTTAGATGTCACAGGGGGGTAAGTTGATGTAAAAACATGTCACGATATCAGTTTATAGCCTGTTCCGTGGACTGTTAGAATGATACGGGGATCGTTAGGATCGGTCTCAACTTTTTGACGAAGCTTGACGATGAAGTTATCCACTGTACGTGTGGTTGGTGACTCTTCGTAGCCCCATACTTTTTCGAGGAGGTCGTAACGTGAAACCGTTTCGTTCTTGCGGCTGAGGAGATATTGTAGTATCGCATACTCTTTATGCGACATCCGTACCTGGCCGTTCTGATCGTGTGAGGTGTAGGTGTCGAAGTTCACGGTGAGGCGGCCGACTTTTGTATCGGCAGTTTTTGCTGGCTCTTTCTTGAGAGCGGCTCTTCGGAGGATGGCTTTGATACGAGCAAGAAGCTCGCGAAGACTAAAGGGCTTCGTAACATAGTCGTCGGCGCCGAGCTCGAGGCCAATGACTTTATCGATCTCCTCACTTTTTGCGGTCAACAATAAGATCGGTGCTTCGATGCCGGCTTCGCGGGCTTTCTTACAGGCGTCCAGGCCCGACATCTTCGGCATCATCACATCCATGATTATGAGATCGTACGACTTCTGGAGGATCTTATCGAGACCTTCGGCACCGTCTTCGGCGAGATCTACGGAATATCCTTCGAACTCGAGATTGTCTTTCAAGCCAAGTCTCATGTTTGGCTCGTCTTCAACGATCAAAATTGAATAACTCATGATCCCGTGTTTATGTATGGAATGAGAACGGTAAATGTACTTCCTTTATCGAGTGCGCTTTCGACCCTGATCACTCCTTCGTGTGCTTCAACGATCTTTTTAACGAGGGCAAGTCCAAGGCCGGATCCTTTGGTCGTGTGGACATCGCCCGTTGGGGCGCGATAGAACTGATCGAAAATATCGCGCTGGTGGTTCTTTGCGATGCCGATGCCCTGGTCTTTGACTGCTACGAATGTGTATTCTCCCTCTGTGCCTGTTGTTATGACGATCTTTTTATTGTCGCGACTGTATTTGATGGCATTGTCGAGCAGGTTCACCAGTACTTCGGAGATCGACTCTTTGTCGGCTCTTACCTGGCGGATGTCGGGATCGGGATTGAATTCGAAAGAGAATCCTTTTTCCTGCATTGGATAGAAGTACATCTTCAGAATATCGGCGCATAGGTCGTTGATCTGCACAGGTTGAAAATTGAAGGTCTTCTTATTCGCTTCGAGCTGTGAGAAGTTGAGGATGCGGTTGACGATGCGCGAGAGGCGTTGTGTCTCTTTGCTGATGATGCTATAGTATTCACGTTTCTTTTCTTCGGTGCTGACGCGACCAGTCTCGAGTGTTTCGGCGAACATGCCGATCAGGGATAATGGCGTTCGGATCTCATGTGAGACGTTCGAGACGAATTCTGATTTAGCCTGTGACAGGTAGATCTCGCGGCGGATGTTGCTATATAAAAAATAGATACCACCGGCGAAGATGAGAGCGAGCACTGCGAGTATGACGAATGCCGTTGTTGTTCTTTCCCTAACGAGATCTTCGAGTGTAGCGCCAACGAGATTGATACCTACGTAATAGCCGGGCAACACCCAGAAGTCTTTCTTGATCATTAGATCTTTGAATTGTCTTGCGTCGGCGCGAGCCTCGTCACTCAGGCGTGCTGGCTCGGTTGAATAGATCAATGAGTCGTCGGCGAGACGGAATGCCGAGATGACCATTTTACCTTGCGAGATCGCCTGCATTTTCGGAGCGAGGTTGTTCTTGATCATGGCGGGGAGATTCACGACAACAACGCCGATCTGGTAATGGGACTCACCTCCGTCGAGTGCAAAGAGTATCGGGATGGATTCGCCATAAAGGGGTGTGTCGATGGCTTGCATCTTACGGAAGCCTGCCTGGGCGTACTCGATGAGGCGGTGACAACGATCGAGGTCTGATTTGATGACGTTGTCGAGCTTCTCTTTTACTTCTTCGACGGGAGGATCGGATCCGAAGAGCTGGTAGGCTATGGATTTACCTTGCAGGTCGGACATGTAGACGTATCGGACAACATCGGTTTGGATGATGACGTCGGGCAGGCGTGATTCGAAGTCGGTGTCGTCATGTTCGCGTCGTTCCTGGCGGATGAGGTTGGCCCAGCTGCTGATGATGTCGTCCGAATATTGATTGACGGAGTATAGAATTGCATCGAGCTGGTTTTGATAGGTTTCCCTTACAATATTTTCATTCTTATTAAGCTCCGCGAGTTCGTAGATGAGGAAGATGGCCGGCAGCAGGGCGATGAGGATAAAGACCAGGATGATTTTTCTAAGAGGGCTCTGCATGGGCCCATAAAATTAAGACTTGTATTGTAAATAAATGTCACCAATACGATGTCTGGTTTTCCTGATTATCTGAAGCAGAACACCTCGAGATCTTTGCTCATAGCTTGAATGGGATCGTATCATTGCTTATCAATACAAATCACAAAAAATGGAACCCGACGAAAGAGAAAGACTGATTGAGGCACTTAAGCGGCATGGCCGCCGGATGAAACGCGACAAGAAGTATGCCCTCGCTACATATGTGCGACTGGGCATGATGACACCCAAAGGAAATCTAACAAAGCGTTGGAAAGAGATCAAGAAAATATTAACAGGCCCGGGGTACTACGACCCGGAAGCGCCACAAAAAGGTCGGGACTAGTCCTTGGCTTTCATGGCACTGATCTTTCTATCGTTCAAGATGTCGTCTTACGTCATAGGGAGCTAGCACTGAGCCGAAACTCATGGGATTGGATCGGTCATGGTATTTATTTCTGGGAGCACAGCCCATCGCGTGCACTAGAATTTGCACAATTCGCGAGCAAGCGAAAGGGATCCTCTATCAAGACCCCCGCAGTACTTGGTGCAGTGTTAGATCTTGGGCACTGCCTCGACCTTCTGGACTATCAGAACCTCTTGATGGTAAAGTTGGGTTACGAGTCGCTTAAGTCGACTTTTAACTTTCAATTTCTACGAAATAAATCGTCGAAAGACGCAGTTCACGGTGATCTTGTTCTGAGAGACCTCGACTGTGCGGTTATCGAAGAGGTGCACTCAATGCAACATTTAAATCAAGGCCATCCCTTCGACTCCGTCAAAGCCGTCTTCTGGGAAGGCAACCTACTTTATCCCAACGCCGGCTTTCGGGAAAAGAATCACATCCAAATATGCATTCGTAATCCCACGTGCATCAAGGGATATTTCATTCCCTAAGCAACATCCTCAAAACAAAAAACCCCGGCGTTTCCACCAGGGTTTATCGTCGTTTTTTGGCGGTCCGGACGGGACTCGAACCCGCGACCTCCTGCGTGACAGGCAGGCATTCTAACCAGCTGAACTACCGGACCTCGTAATAACCGCCCTTCGCTCTCGCTTCGGGTGGACAATAGGGCTGCAAAGATAGATTTTGGCTTCGGGAAACCAAAAAATGCCCAAAATTTCTTTATCCACATTGCCTCCAATCCAGCCCTTTCCCTACTTCATTTTCTCCGCCGCTTCTATGGTCTGCTTCATACCATCCACGGCCTTATCGGAATAAATGATCGCCTCCGTTCCCGCCAACTCATTGTCCTTCGACGGGTTCAGGATCTTAAGCTTCACCGAATGCTTTCCCTTCGGCAACTGGTACTTCCACGCCAGCTCATAACGACGTGTCGTGAAATCAACCGGCAGCTTCGCTTTCTCCACTACTTTTCCATCCACCCAAAGCTCTGTGTCAAACACATGCTTCGAATCGTCGTCATCCTTCGTTGACCTGGCATAACCACGAATAACAAAACCGATGCCTTCGAAGTCGAAGCTGATCTCGTCTTTGTTCGCCGACCAACCCACTGGCATCTTCAATACCGGGTAATGGCCATCGAAGCTCTTTTCGAATTTCGTAGCCGTTATCTTTTGTTGGGGCAGTGTTATCGTATTGCCACTCACCTTCGCTCCATTCCGTTCCAGGTTCGCCAACGCATGCTTATAACCAGTCTCGTAAACTTTATTCAGCGACATCGTCGTGTACTTGAAGTCTATCGACTCCGCTTCCGCCAATCCAAGCTTCCAATAAGCCGGGATCTTATCGTAACCGATGATCGTTCCCAACACTCCTCCTACCGTCGACGGGTTACAGTCGGCATCTTGTCCACAACGAGTAGTGATCTCGAGCGACTTTGTGAAATCTCCATTTCCATAGAGCAATCCGATCACACAATATGCAGCATTCACTTTTGCATCGATATTGAACGGAACAAAAACACCTTCGGGACAACCTATATCATCTGCCCAACGCTTTTGAACTTCAAGCCACGTTTGTTTCCAATCGTCGGGGTACTTCTTATGCCAATCGATCACATTGCGAATGGTCTGGTAGAACTCACTCTGCTTTGGAACAGATTCAAGCGCAGTTTCAACGATCCAATTAACATCGCTCGAGACAAATGACAGCGAATACATGGCTCCAACATAAATGCCACCGTACCAGCCATCGCCGTAGTTCATGATGTGACCGATCTTATCGCTGATAGCCGAGGCGGTGTTCGGCATACCGGGACTCATCAAACCGGCAAAATCCGATTCGATCTGATAGTCGATACAATCGGCATGAGGATTATTTAACCAGTGCCCCGATTGCGGAGCTTTAATGCCATTCAGTAAATTATACCTTCCCGCCTGGTTCGCATGCCAAAGCATATAACCAGCGTTCGCGTACGCATTGGCAAAAGATTCGAGAGGAGCATCCAGGCCTTCTTTCTCGAACACATCCACGAAAGTGATATCCATGTACAAGTCATCGTAGAGACCGGGGTTGTTGACCATAGTCTTCTTCAGATATCCGTCGTACCAAAGCAATGGCTGGTAGTCGCCAATGAAGGTTCCGTTGAAACGGAATTCATACGGCCCACCAAACGTCACGCCAATAGTTTGTCCGGCCCATCCACCCTTGATCTTGTCTTTTAAGACATCTTTGGTGATCGTCTTAGCCTGTTGGGCTATGGCGGTGGACGCCAGCAATGAACAACCAACAACAAACAACTTTAAGATTCTCATTTCGTTCCTGGTTGATGTTCCATGAGTTCTTCAATTCCCTTGGCAACCTGCTCGGGTGACTGTTTGAATTCGAGCCACGTATACTTGCTGCCCGCGACGGGAACCGATTTGCCATCGTCTTTTATATCGAAAGCAATCTTCTTCGAAGTAAAGTACGGTTCCATTCCACGCACGGCGACGTATACTGCTGTCTGATCCCAACTGCAACGGCCTTCTGTTTGCTTATTGAATTTCAAAGCGACATCATATGCATCCTTCACGGGACTGTTCGTGATCTTCGCGTTGTTGACCAGGGGGATGCCGGTCATCACCTTCTCTCCTATATGAAATCCACTGAGTATGATTGGCGTGGGCCATTCGTTAAATACTTTTTGTGACGCCTTTGCATCCACGACAACATTGAATTCATTACCGCCTTTGCCGTCTTTACCAAGCGACGCAGCCATTGAGACCAATTGCTTTACTTTTTGCTTCACGAGATCTTTTCCGTTAAGCGATGAATAGTTATCCGGCGGGGAGTTCAGCAGGTTTGCGAGATTGGTAAAGAAACCGACGGTTATGATCGTTACGCTGTTGTCGGGTTGACCAACCAGGATCTTCCTGTATAACGTCAATGCATCTTCTGCGTCGGCGTTACTCTTTGCACTATGTGGATATTTTGCATTAATGAACTCCGCCCATTTCTCCCTGCAGAGCTCTTTGGGAAAATTGCCCGGTGTGATGCCGATCGGGATCTCGGGTCGACGAAAGTAAGTATTAAGCACACTGAGCGTCGGAACCGTTGTCTCGAACGTATTGCATGAGATGGTAGCGAGTATCTTCGCCTCTCCCTTATCGGCGAAAGCGTGAAGCAACGCCATTGCTCCAACATCATCGAAGTCGGGAGCGATATCGGTATCGAAGATCACGGGGACTTGTGCAATCGACACCGTGGTGATGAACATGAACAGTAGAAGAATTCTCTTGTGCATAAGGATAGGTTATGATGCTTTATTCGGTCCTGAGTTTTGATGAACGATATTCTGCCGCTTGCAATTGCGGAAGGTTACTTTCGGGTGTATTAAGATAAAAATATGCGGTGGCGCTCACGTCGTCGCTACGATAGAAATTCGTCCAACCATCGGGAAGGCCTGCACTGTCGAGCTTTACGATGTGGCCTTTCTTGTAGAGTTGCAATAGTTTTCCACCGGTGTCTATTGTAACAGGTGCAAGCGTTGCGCCTGCCTTCTGCATCTTCAACACCTCGGTTTTTGCATCGCCGCCGATCTGCTGTATGGCAACTTTGCACTTATCTGAAAAGAAGACGGGATCTGGAACGTGAAGTCGATAGAAGGACCATTGCTTGTGAATATCGTCGGCCACGAGACAGCCGGCATATGGATTTGCATAGGAGCCCTGGCCCCACCCTGTGCCGATGTAATCTTCGGTACCGGTTCCGTTCAGCGTTGGATACTCGGTGTCGCTATCGAGATAGATCTTCACTTCTCCCTCACCCCACCACGATTTAAGGTAATCGAAGCTCGCGTTGACACCAACTGTTGTCCCGAGGTATTTACCCTTGCCTTTTACTTCGGGGAGTATCTCAAAGTCCTTTCCGAGAGTTGTAGCGGAGTCGCGACTCCAATAAGCATGAAAGTACAGGTTATCATCATCCCATTTCTCCGAAAGCTGGTAGTCGATATCGAAGAAGCAATGAGAGAGATCTTTATCTGACTCGTTCGTGATCGTGATGCGAGCGCCGGTTTTGAATGGCATTGGGATAAAACATTGGAACGAACGCCCTTCCGGGTTGGCGAAGAAATGATTGTGAAATGAAGCGGTGCGCCCAAGACCAACACTAAAGAAATCACCAAACGGAACCGACACTGCCGGCTTCGAGCTGCCATCCCAGTAGATATCGAACTTCAAAGAGCGGAGCATCTGCGGCGATCGATCGGCTACCGTTATCCACATGCGTGTGATCATTCCCGTGCCCTTGACATCAAGTAGTGTCAGAGTCTCACCAGCCTTGATCGGGTCGAACGGATGTCCCTTACCGCCATCGTTCTCTTTTCCACCCTGGCCAACAGCTCCGTTAATATTTTCAGGACTGCTCCAACGTGTCGCGGCCTTTTCGTCGAACTTGTAGATGGCTGCGTCTTTAGTCGTATCTGTTTTTTTCCCGGCACAGCCGATCAGCAGCAACATTGCAGCCAATGCAATTCTCTTCATGGTAATAAATCTAACGATTTAAAGAGTAATTTGGAGGGTATTTTATATAACCTCAAGAAGCACATGAAACACCTCCGACTTCTTATCGCCCTTTCGATCATCGTTTCGTCTCAGCTCGCATCGGCCCAGGGATTTTTGAAAGTTGACGGCAAGCGGATCGTAGATGAAAAAGGAAACAACGTTCTCCTTCGCGGGATGGGACTCGGTGGATGGATGCTCCAGGAAGGATATATGTTGCAAGTGGAGAAGATAGGTCAGCAACAACACACGATCAGGAAGAATATTTCCGACCTCATTGGACCACAAAAGACCGACGCGTTCTACGATGCGTGGCTTGCCAATCACACACGCAAGATCGATGTCGGCTCTATGGCACGTTGGGGCTTTAACTCTGTTCGACTTGCGATGCACTACAATTTGTATACGCTGCCGGTTGAAAAAGAACCAACGCCCGGTCAGAACACCTGGCTCGACAAAGGCTTCGCGATGACCGATAGTTTGCTGGCGTGGTGTAAAGCCAACAAGATGTATCTCATTCTAGATCTTCATGGTGCACCCGGTGGGCAAGGCAATGACCTTAACATCTCGGATCGTGATCCTTCGCTGCCGTCGCTATGGCAAAGCGAAGCAAATCAACACAAGATGATCGAGCTGTGGAAGAAACTTGCGCAGCGTTATGCCAACGAACCGTGGATCGGAGCCTATGACATTATCAATGAACCAAACTGGGGTTTCGAGAACGCAGATGATAAAAATGGATGCGGTGAAACGAAGAACGCTCCACTTCGCAAGCTCATGATGGATGTCACGACAGCGATACGCGCGATCGATAAAAGACACATCATCATTATTGAAGGCAACTGCTGGGGCAATAATTACAAGGGCGTGTTTCCTCTTTGGGATAACAATATTGTTGTAAGCTTTCATAAGTACTGGAGCTTCAATAACGAGGCAACGATCAAGGGTACGCTCGACATTCGCGAGCAACAGAACGTTCCGATATGGCTCGGAGAATCTGGTGAAAATTCCAATCCCTGGTTCCGTGATTGTATCAGTTTAATTGAACAACGAAACATCGGATGGGCATGGTGGCCACTGAAGAAACTCGGTTACAATAATCCTTTACAAGTAAAAATGCCGCCCGACTACCGCAAGGTTCTCGATTATTGGGCTGGCAAAGGTCCGCGCCCTACACCCGCCGAAGCTGAGAAAGGTTTGATGGAGTTCGCGAATAACCTGAAGCTCGAGAACTGCATTTATCATAAAGATGTGATTGACGCGATGTTCCGACAAACGAAGACCAATGATACGAAGCCGTTCACGGCGAATGTTGCTGGCAAACCGATACTGGCTGTCAACTACGATATGGGCCGTAATCGCTATGCTTATATGGATCGCGACACGGGTAACTATTGGGTGTCGGGTCTCGAAGGAACAGGCAACCAGGGACATCGTTTTCGCAATGATGGTGTCGATATCGCAGGTGAGCCAGGTGACTACTATGTAGACAGCTTCGAAGGAGGAGAATGGATGAAGTATACGGTGACTGCTTCGAAGGCCGGAACTTATGACGTGGTCCTCAACGTTTCATCAAGCAGGCTCGGTAGCTCAACCAGTGTGAGTGCCAATGGTTCGAAGGCTCCCGAGATCGAAGTGCCCGAGACAAAAGATCAGTGGCAGAAGCTGCCTGTTGGAAAAGTGACGTTGAAGAAAGGACAGAATTCCGTTGTTGTGTCCGCGGTGTCGGGTGGATTTAAGTTGCAATCTATTGAGTTGAATAAATAATGTCTGACAAGTACACTGTTCCCGCGCAGACGCGCATCGGTCATGTTCATTTGAAAGTCTCCGACCTGGAGAGATCATTAAAGTTCTATCGCGATCTATTGGGTTTCGAACTTGTGATGATGTACGGAGACCAGGCGGCGTTTGTGTCGGCTGGAGGATATCATCATCATATTGGGTTGAATACGTGGCACAGCAAAGGGCAACCGCCGGCTCCGGTCCGCGCAGCGGGATTATATCATACGGCGATTGTTTATCCTACCAGGAAAGATCTTGCAGTTATTCTCAAGAGATTGATGGACGCGAAGTACCCATTGACTGGCGCGTCGGATCATGGGGTTTCGGAGGCGTTGTATCTGAATGACCCGGATCAGAATGGGGTTGAACTGTATTGGGATAGACCACGAGCTGAATGGCCGGTCGATAGTTCGGGACAACTGACGATGTTTACGAAGGCTTTGGATCTCGAAGGTCTTCTTGGGGAGGTTGATTCTTGATTCCTTGATTTGTGATTGGTGATTGGTGATTGCTTGATTTGTGATTCGTGATTTGTGATTATTTGCGGTTCTTGAATTTGAAGCCGCGCACTGTGGATTTGTTCAGGTATCCAATAAAGCCTGTAATCATCTTGGCAATTCGTTCGTTGTCGCTCTTAAGCTTATTGAACTGGTCTTCCGAAATATGATGGCGATCAAGGGCTCTGTAGAGTTGCGACAGAGTTTCACCGCATGAGCCTTTAGAGTAGCCAAGAAAGAGAACGAATTCGTTTTTTCCCGCGCGCTCAAATCCTTCGGCAATGTTGTCCATGACGCTACCGGAAGACCTGTTGATCTGGTCTCTTAATGCAAAATCCCGCGCAAACGTGCCCGTTGTGGTTAGCTCAAAGACTTCACAGGAGAATTCGCGAGCTTTTTGCCACACTTCCATCTCTGTAAACGATTTGAATGTTGCCATGCCCAAACTTGGTCACATTCAACTCTGATCGCAATAATTTGATTGAAATTAAACCGAACAAAATCGCCATCCAGAAATCACGAATCAACGAATCACAGATCACCCAATCACTCATATCGCAGAGCCTTCACCGGATTATTCCTCGCCGATCTGATCGTATGAAAACTGATCGTCGCCATCGCAATGATCAATGCTATCAAGCCTCCAAACAAAAACATCACCGGGTTCACTCCAATCCTGTAAGCAAAACTCTCCAGCCATTTACTTAACATCATCCACGTTAACGGACTCACGATCACAAACGACAACAATATCAACAACGCGAAGTTTTTCGAAAGCAGCACCGTGATCTGCGCCTCGCTCGCTCCCAACGCCTTCCTGATGCCGATCTCTTTCGTCTTCTTCTCAGTCGTGATCGCCGCCAGGCCAAACAATCCCATACAGGAGATCAGGATCGCCAGCCCCGCCATGATCGTCACCACCGTTCCCATTTGCTCGTCCGACCTGTAAAGTACCTCGAAGTGCTCGTCAAGAAATGAGTAATCGAACGGGAAGCTCGGGACATGCTTTTCCCAGATGCCCTTCACAAATGCGACACCTTCCTGTACATGCGCCTTGTCGAGTTTCACCGACATCTCATCGTAACCCCAATCCGGATGCACAGACAACTGAAGAGTGTTTACTCTGAAATGCAGCGAGTTGAAATTGAAATCTTTAACCACGCCTATGATCGACCCAAGGGTGTCGTTGTGATACCAACTATGGCCTGCCTGTGTACCTACAATGTCTTTAATACCAAGCTCCTTCACAAAGGCTTCGTTGATCACAAACGCAAAGTCTTTGTCCTTCGGGTTGTCTTTGGAGAAGCCACGTCCCTCGATCACGTCAATTCCATACACCTTAAGGTAGTCGTAGTCGACATTAATATTCGAAGGAGTGATGTTGCGAACAGAATCGTATTTGATCTTGAAACCCGACTGATGAAAATTATTACCGAGCCGCTGACCGCTCGCCGTAACTCCCAACACGTACGGACTTTGCGACAGCTCTTGTTTTATCGTCTCAAAATTCTGATTGGCTTCGCCACCCATATCCACAAGGAGCATCTGGTCTTTATCGAAACCGATATCAGCCGTGCGCATGTACGATAATTGTTGGACAACCACCAGCGTGCTCACGATCATCGCAAGGGCTAATCCAAACTGCACAACAACGAGGCTGCTCCTGAATATCGATTTGCCTTCGCCCTTCCCACCCTTCAATGCTTTCGACATACTGAACGATGTGAGGTAGAACGAGGGATAAATTCCTGAAAGCAATCCCAACCCGATCGTCCCAAAGACCACAAGAAGAACATATTGATATTGCGACAGGAAATCCAATATTGACAACTGACGACCGATCAGCGTATCGAGCAACGGCAGGAATCCGATGTCTACCAATACGGCCAGCACCAACGCCATCACGGCCATAATGATCGACTCCAATATAAATTGGCCGAAGAGCTGAGCACGCTTCGCTCCCACTGTCTTTCTTACGCCGATCTCCTTCCAGCGATGTGATGCACGTGCCGTGGTCAGGTTCATGAAATTAACTGCAGCTATCAACAAGATGAATCCACCAACGAGGTAAAAGAGATCCAAATATGCCCCATTGAATTTTCTGTAATTATTGTAATCGTGCTCGATATCAGTAGATGCCAGGTGTACCTGGTCGAGACGTTGCAGGAAGATCTTGTAGAAGTCATTGATCTTCGGTTGCTGCGGCATGTGACGCGACATGAAATCCGGGAACTTCGATTCCATCGCCGCGATATCGGTATTCGGATGAAGCAGCATGTAGGTATTCAGACTATTGCCACCCCAACGGTCGTTGTAGTTCGGATTCTCTGCCACCAATGTCGTTATGGAAACCAGGGCGTCGAATTTCAGGTGCGATTGCTCGGGGACGTCTGCAAGAATACCCGTGATCTTATATTCTTTGTCACGATAGTTGAGTGTCATCCCCATCGCATCGTCATTGTCTTTAAAGAATCTTTTGGCCATGCTTTCGGTGACCATCATCGTATAGGGCTCGTCGAGGGCCGTGCTCTTGTCGCCCTGCAGTACTTTGAAATCGAAGATGTCGAGGAACGTGCTGTCGACAAAAGCGATGTATGGGATGAGCAGCTTAACGTCTTCCCGTTTCACGAGCACTTTTTGCCGATTGGCAAATCGGGTGATGTTCTCGATTTCGGGGAAGTCGGCCTTGAATGCCAACGCCATCCCGGGCATGGTGAGCGCCACTTTCTGCACGTTGGTGCCGGGAAACGATTGTACCTCGTCTACACGGTAGATCCGGTCGCGGTTGGTGTGAAAGGCGTCGAAGCTTTTCTCGTCGGCAATGAAAAGATAGATGACCAGGCAGGCTGCCAGTCCGATGCCGAGGCTAAAGATATTGATGAATGAATAGAGAGGGTTTTGTCGAATGTTACGAAGGGCAATCGTAAAATAGTTGCGGATCATAGGCGTTTGGTATCTGTCTTAGGATACTTCAGAAACGAAAAAAGGTGTCGACCTCATCCTTTTTTTTTTGAAATTTGCCCTGGTATGCCTTTAAACCCGCTTGAATCGCCGGAAGTCGGTATTGAAACTGAAGTGGACGTGCTCAATGAATCGCACGTTTACGTACACTGCTACTTCAATAATACCCATAAGGACATGCTGATCCGGGTGTGGAGAAGTACGTTCCTCGTCGACAATGCTTCCGGCGCAAGATCGGGATTAGTTCACGCCGAGAACATCAGTTATGCCCCTGAGTGGACCCTGATACCCGACAAGAAGATGTTTCGGTTCCTGCTGATATTCGATGCGTTGCCGCGGGGCTGTGTGTCGTTCGATCTGCTCGAAGACATTCCACAATCCGGCGGCTTTCATGTAAGTGGCATCGCCAGAAATAAGACGGATGTATACCACGTCGATATTTAGATTCTAATGCTACGAAGTGCTTCTCGATCACAAGTTGCGACGCGAATCCGGTGTTAAGAAAATGGGATTCCGCCGCTAGCCAATCCTGATCCGAAGCCTGGCAATTCTGGCGGGATGACATTCACTAGACAGTCGAACCTCTCGCAACGAACGCCTTGTTGAGTCCATCGATGATCTGGCGAATGTACTCGCGATGCTTGCTGATCACAACGTCATTCTCTCCCTCGGCTGTCGCAATCCTCACAGCATACTTTGTCTTTACCAACATGGCAATCAATAAGCCTGCGAGCGCGACAACGGCTCCAATGATCACAGCCCAATCGTTCGCCGTTACCCAACGGTCCATGATCAGCGTGTTTTCAATAAATCCAGGTGGCACCAATTGATATGCACCGATAACAACGATCAGCATTCCTATAATAAACAGGAAAAGACCCGGCGCGCGTTGAGGCTTCAGTGTGGATAGCCCATGACGTGTTATTCCGGGAAGCCTGTATTCTTTATTGTGCACTTTAAATGTCGATGAAGTCACTACCACGTCGTGACCATCAGTATAATAAACCTTATCAGTGTTCATAGCCCGCTATTTCGTTCATAGTTTATACTACTTTTTTACGATAGTGCGGTGCAGAAGGTTTGGATTTCTGGTGGTGAGATTTTTCGCAACACGAGTTCAACAACTGGTGCGGTGTTTGCTACACAGAAGGGTTACTGCGTACGCGCGTCAATCAGCGCCTTTAGCTTCTTTTGGGTATCGGAGAACACCGATTTGTTCTTTCCGGTTCCCTGGAAGCGAAATGTTCTTCCCACCATCAGATCGCTTGCTGCGAACGTGGAGAAAACATCCTGTTCTATCATAAACGCAAACGTGGAATTGGGAAGGTTATTGGATAGCTGAAGCAGCGTCTGCAGCGCTTTGTTCGATAACGTAACATCGAACCAGATCTTATCGCCTTGTTCCATCATATCGGTAACAGCCTGGAACTCTCCACTTAAAATTATCGGATGGGCTGCTAGACAGATCTGCTTGCTGCTGATGGCCACTGTATGCCGCTCGCTCTTCCTGGCACACTGAACCGTTAAATATATCCCCGACTCCTGCTGACCAACTGCTGTGAATGCAACCAGTAACGCAAACAAGATCGTAGCAGGGCATTTCATTTAGAATCGTGGACTGATGACCCTGTGCTTGGTTGAATCCATTCTTATACGAATTTAATGAACCACGATCAGCGCCATTCCATCATGTTCTTTGGCTCCCACATTTTGGATAATTGTTGCCGTGATCCCTTCGGTTTGTGACAAGACTTTGTTGAAGCGATGAGCACCGCGTGCCGATTCGTCGGTCGTGTTTGGGTCGAGAACCTTGCCCTCACGGATTACATTATCGACTACGATCAGCGTTCCCGGTTTCGACAACTTCATAGCCCATTGAAAATATTCGGCATACGGCGGCTTGTCGGCATCGATAAAGATCATGTCGAACGGGCCTTCGTTTCCCTCTTTCAATTTTGGTAGAATATCTATGGCTTTCCCCAAACGGATGTCGATAACATTGCTCAAGCCGGCTACTTCGAAATTCTTGCGAGCAACTTCTGCATGTTTCGGATCGATCTCGAGTGTTATCACCTTACCTCCCGGCGGGAGTGCTCTCGCCATCCAGATTGTACTGTAGCCACCGAGTGTCCCTACTTCGAGGATCTTTTTCGCTCCGCAAAGCTTTGCCAGCACCTGGAGGAACTTTCCCTGGTTTGCCGACACGCTGATCTGAGGGATACCTGACTCAACGATCGCACGCTCTGCTGCCGTCAATGCAGCATCGTGTGGTGCAACGAGCGCGTTGATATAGTTGTCAACGATCCCGAAGAATTCTTTGGTTATACTCACGCTTCGTCTTTAATAACGATCTTCTCGATAACGTCTCCCTGGCGGATCGTATCGATCACCTCGAGCCCTTCGTAAACTTTGCCGAACACAGTGTGCTTACGATCGAGGTGCTTTGTGTTTTCGCGATTGTGACAAATAAAGAACTGTGAACCACCAGTGTCGCGACCCGCATGGGCCATCGACAAAACTCCTTTGTCGTGATATTGATTGTCACCAGTCAACTCACACTTAATTGTATAACCCGGGCCACCATCGCCACGTCCGTTCGGACAACCGCCCTGGATAACGAAGTTAGGTATTACTCTGTGGAATGTGAGTCCATCGTAAAAGTTATGTTCGGCGAGATCTACAAAGTTCTTAACAGTGCCCGGGGCATCCTTCTCAAAGAATTTCACTTTCATCACCCCCTTCTTAGTATGTATTTCAGCAGTCTTCATGTTTTGATAATTGTGGCACAAAAATAACTATCTGGTCAGAACCACATAGTCGTTCAGCACGGTTTGTAAAAATTGGACATCGTTTTGTGCAGCAGGAACGACCCCGAGCAGCGATTTGGTCTTGGCGGCCAGTGAGATAACAGCCTGCTGGTGAGCTGGATTCCTGAACTGGCGATATCTTTCGAGCGTGGATTTGATCAACAGTACGTCGACCTCTTCAAGTTGCTTGGCCTGGATGTACATTGGCTTGTAGGAGTCTTGCGATTTGATCGCCAGCACATCATTGAGCTTCAGGTTCATTTTAGGCATCAGCTTGATAACAGCGGTATTTGCAACAATGTCGCCAAGGCGCTGAGCTTTTGCCGACGATGCAACCAATATCGAAGCAACACCTCCTACCGATCCAAAGATATCGATCAGGCGAAACGCCCAACGAGCCGTGTAGTCCGAGAATGTCGCCTGTCCGCCGATGGTCTTTATTACCTGGATCTTCATTACCATTTTACCGACACTCTGGCCGTTGTTGAACATCTCCATTACGAGGGAGTAAAACACGTATACGAGCCCAATGAATGTTAAGAAAACGTCGGCGGCCGTTCCGGACATGTTAAATCCCAGGAAAGCAACCATCGACACAACCCAGATACCCACAAACAGAACAACCTGGTCGATAAGGAACGCAATGGCCCTGTCTCGCAGGTCGGCCAACTCGTATTCGAGCACTACATTTTGAGTTGTTTTGACTTCTATGCTCTTCATTTTATCGAACTAAAGCAATATTTTTCCGGTAATGAAGGAGACCCGTTTCATCGCTCAAAATAAGGAAAAGTGGCTCGAATCAGAAAACCTTCTCAAGCAGGACAGAAAGGAACCTGAAAAGCTCAGCACCCTCTTCACGCAGGTGGTCGACGACCTCTCGTATTCCAGGACGTATTATCCAAATCGCTCTGTAAAAGTTTACCTGAACAAGATCGCGAGAGAATACTTTTCGATCATTTATAGCCGTCAGCGCGACAGGAAAAACTGGTTCCGCATGTTCTGGTTCGACGAGCTTCCGCAGATCGTTATTTATTGCAGAAGAGAGCTCATCATTTCATTAATACTATTCTTTCTCGCACTTGGCATCGGGTGGTTCTCATCGATGAAAGATCCCCAGTTCATGAGCTCCATTTTCGGCGATCAATATGTGGAGATGACGAAAGCCAACATTGCAAAAGGCGATCCGATGGCCGTGTACAAGAGCATGAATGAGATGGATATGTTCCTTGAGATATCTCTCAATAACCTTAGGGTTGCGTTCGAGATATATCTCTTCGGGATCTTGCTGTCGATCGGTACTATCGCCATGTTGCTATCGAACGGGATTATGGTAGGATGTTTTGAGTTCTTCCTTTACGATCGCGGGCTGTTCGGAGAATCCGCGCTCGCAATATGGCTTCATGGAACTTTAGAGATGTCGTCGTTCGTGATTGCTGGCGGAGCCGGGATCACGTTGGGCAGCGGGTTTATTTTTCCAGGCACATACTCGCGACTGCAGGCCTTTCAAATAAGTGCCATACGTTCACTGAAGCTTATGTTGGGCATTGCTCCTATTATTGTTTTTGCGGCGATCATTGAAAGCTTCGTTACGCGTTATACAGACGTTCCCGATTTCATCAGGTTGTTGTTGATCATCGCCTCCCTTGTATTCATCGTCGGATATTTTATTGTTTATCCGTGGATGAGATCGCGCTCGGGCTTCGAAGTACCATTGAAAGAAGTAAAGCTCACTCCATCTGTAGATGAGCCGGCCAATTTCACGCTGATCAAGAACAATGCAGAGATATTGAAAGACGCTTTCCTGTTTTATAAGAACAAGATAGGCAAGATATTCCCATGGATCCTTGGAGTGGCGCTGGTCGTAACGACCTGTCGTTGGTTTTTAATGAAGGATGGGTTGCGACTAAGATTCCTCAGCGAATGGTGGCAGTATGTATTCGGAGAGATCTTCTTCGGAATGGGCATTCCCAACATCTTCTTTATAGTGATCAATGCTTTGGGAAATTCTATAGTGCTGTATGTTGTCTATAGGACGATCGCCAGCGACGCGGCAAAGACGAAACTGAAGTTCAGCTTACCATCATTCCTTGGAACGTTCCTGGTGATGCTGCTTACCTATGGGATATTATATTCATTGGGTGGCTGGGGCGTATTCCTGATCTTCTTACTGTTTCTTTGTTTGTTGATCGCCTCTTTCGCGCCAGTCGCTGAGATCGAGGGCAGCTTTACTTATTCGATCGGCCGGGCATGGAACCTCATCGGGGCTTATACGTCGCAGGTGTTCATACTGCACATTGTTCTTTTGGTGATCTCCGTGTCGTTATTGATGATCATGGCAGCTCCGCTGATCTACCTGTATATCACATTCTTCAAATGGAATTTCGCACAGGCGGACACGTGGATCAACGACGTCTTGTTCTTTGTCGAGATCCTGATCAAAATACTCTCATTCTACCTGCTGCTTCCGATCCTTGCCGCCTGTACGTCCTATCTTTATTATACTCTTGCTGAGATCAACGACGCCACGCATTTACGCCAGTCCATCGATAACTTTGGTGCCGGAAAGTCCAAATACTCACGGAGATGAAAAAGATCCTTTTATTGATCTCTTTCATTTTTATGTTCGGGCTGTCATATAGCCAGGAACCGGGCGTTCAACTGAGGAAATTCGATGAGAAAAAATGGAAGGAGATCGTTGGCTCGCAAGACTACGAAGAAGATCCACGCGAAGAAAGAAAGCGCAGTTCGCCAAAAGATCCAGGCTGGACATTGCCAGGATTAAGTCCTCAGCTATTGAAAGCGATAGCGTTCGCTCTTGTATTCGCGCTATTTGTATTTATACTGTACTACGTTTCGAGAAATGCGACTTTCGGAAGGAGCAATCCGAAGACGAAACCTGTCGATGCTTCAGCACCTGTCGAAAACATAGAAGAGCTCGATATCGAGGCATTGTTACGCGATGCTTTGTCACGGGGCGACCTTCGACTCGCAGTTCGTGTCCACTACCTTCTTCTATTAAAGAAACTCAACGAAGCCGGTCTTATTACATGGAAGAAAGACAAAACCAATCGGGATTATCTCTCGGAGCTGTACGGCCAGAACGCTTGCTACGATGACGTTCGCGTACTTACACTAGCTTATGAACTGGTGTGGTACGGCGAACGGTCGGTGTCTTCCGAGTCATTTCAGACACTGAGTGGCAACTTCGAATCGGTGAACCGTGCTATAACCCAGCAGCCCACAACATGAGAGCAAAGACTATCATTGTGAGCGCTATCGTGGGACTAACCGTTCTCCTGCTCGTTTATTTTATCCTTACGAGCAAAGGCAATAGATATCAATGGTATCAAAGCTATGATCCCGATAGCAATCAACCCTACGGCACGCTGTTCATGAAATTGATGCTTGGCTCGTATTTCACGGGCGATCTTACCGTCAATAAGAAGGAGCCGATCCATAAGGTTCTCGAAAATGAGAAGTACAAGCAGAACACCAATTATGTGCTGATCGGTCAGAATGTCTATTTCGACACGCTTGATGTAGAGGCACTAAGGGTTTTCATTGCCAACGGCAACGATGTGTTCGTGGCAACTATGGAAGTGCCGAGCAATCTCGTCAACGCGGTGTTCACCAACTATTGCGAGCAGGAGTTCAGATACGACTATAATCTGGACACGGCCGTGTATGCGAACTTCTATGATTCAACTTTAAGCGCCCCGGCCGACTATGAATTCAAGTACCGGATCGGCGACAAGGATTTCCCGACAGCATGGGAGGCACTCGAGCCGGACGTTCTGTGTGATACCACAGGTGCTTTAAAAGCAATTGGATATCAGCAGGGTGATCTGACGAACTTTGTGAGCATAGCATACGGCGAAGGACATCTCTATCTTCACTCGTCTCCACTGATGTTCACAAATTATTACATGATAAAGAAGGATAAAATGGAATATGCCTCGGCTGTGTTCTCTCATCTTTCTGGTGAAAATACGATCTGGGATGAGGTGAGCAAAGTACCATATTCAAACCAGGACGATCCGTATAGCAGTCCGCTGTATTACATTTTGCAACAACCAGCGCTGAAATACGCGTGGTGGATGCTTCTCATTGGCGCATTCCTGTATGTCATCTTTGCTTCGAAGCGGACCCAGCGCATTATTCCTGTACTGGAAACCAAGAGCAATACGTCGTTGGAATTTTTGAATGTGATCTCTTCTCTTCATTACCAGAATCCAAATCACCTGGATATGGCGCGAAAGAAGATGAAGTATTTTCTCTATTTCATCCGTGCAAAGTATGGCATCAATACACAAAGCCTTACTGAAGAGCAGGCAAAGCGACTGGCCGATAAGGCAAAAGTCGACATTGCCGACATCCAGGCGATCATCGATCGGTATAAAGTGATTGAAAACTATTCGATATCTAACGACGAGCCTGAAAGGCTTGTAGGTCTCTACGAGGCCATCGAGAAATTTTATAAAAACTGTAAGTAATAAGTAACTATGGATCCATTTACACCCGAAAACCCAAGCTCACTGCAGGAAGACATAAATCTCCTTAACCAGCGGGTGATCAAAATAAGACACGAGATCGGCAAGGTCGTGATCGGACAAGAGAAGATAATCGATCTCCTGATGGCCGGCATTTTCACCGGCGGTCACATCCTTCTCGAAGGTGTTCCCGGCATCGCTAAAACACTCACCGCGAAACTGGTGGCGCGCTCCTTATCGATCGGCTTCTCGCGTATACAGTTCACGCCCGACCTTATGCCTACCGACGTCATGGGCACGACCGTGTTCAACGTGAAAACGTCCGAGTTCAGCTTCAACAAAGGTCCCGTGTTCTCCAACCTCGTGCTGATCGACGAGATCAACCGCGCTCCGGCAAAAACACAGTCATCTTTGTTCGAGGTCATGGAAGAACGCCAGATAACGATCGATGGCGTTACCTATCCTATGGACTATCCATTCCTGGTGATCGCTACGCAGAACCCGATCGAACAGGAAGGAACTTATAAGCTGCCGGAAGCACAGCTCGACCGTTTCCTTTTCCGATTGAAGCTCGAGTACCCGACAGCAAGCCAGGAGCTCGCCATCCTCAAGCGTTTTCGCGATGATTTTACCATGAAGATCATGGAGTCGGTGAGACCAGTGCTTGGTAGAGATGAATTGAGACATAGCCAGGAGCTTATCGAAAAGATCCATATCAAAGACGAGATCCTCGAATATATCGCGCGACTGATCGACAATACCCGTAACAACGGAGATCTCGCTTTGGGCGCTTCTCCCCGCGCCTCGCTGGCCATCATGCGCGCTTCGAAGGCCATCGCAGTCATGAATGGCCGCGACTTCGTAACGCCCGACGACGTTAAGTTCGTAGCTTATCCTGTTCTTAATCACCGTATCATACTCACAGCAGAACGCGAGATGGAAGGTGTTGAAGCGGAAGATATCATTAAAGAAATAGCCGAACGTATCGAGGTCCCCCGGTAAATGAATCTCATCAGGAACCTATATCTCTCGGGTCGCTTTTACCTGGTGCTCGCGATACTCACCGGCACCATGATGATGGCGTATGCGTTCCCATTCCTTATGCCCCTGGTACAAACAGCCCTGGTATTGCTGGCGCTGGCCGTTGGTGTCGATATCCTGATGTTGTTCAACAACCGTGTTGATGTTGATGTTATTCGTGAGACGCCGGGTGTTCTTTCATTGGGCGATGAGAATCCTATCAAGCTAACGATTACTAACAGGGCACGAATGAGTCTTTATGTTGTGCTGATCGACGAGCTCCCGGAACAATTCCAGCAAAGAAGCTTCGCGGTAACGCTCAGCATGACTGCTGGTAAAGTTCACGAAGAAACGTACGAGCTCCGTCCGTTGTCACGAGGTGAATATCATTTCGGAAAGATCAACCTGTATGTCTCGAGCGGGCTGAATTTGATACGTCGTCGGCTAAGGAAGTCAGTGGATACAATGGTGCCCGTTTATCCCTCGATCATCCAAATGAAGAAATACGAGCTGAAGACATTTGCCAGGACCGCCATCGAATACGGTGTGAAGAAGGTCCGTCGCATTGGTCATAGCTACGAGTTCGAGCACATCAAGCAGTATAATCGCGGCGACGACTATCGAAGCATCAACTGGAAGGCAACCGGCCGGCGCGCTCAATTGATGGTGAACGTTTACGAAGATGAGAAGTCGCAGGCTGTTTATACCATCATCGACAAGAGCCGCGTGATGCACATGCCATTCAATGGACTTAGCTTATTCGACTACGCCGTGAATGCATCGCTTGTGATCGCAAATATTGTTCTTGGGAAGCAGGACAAAGCCGGGTTGCTCACTTTTGCGGAACAGCCGAAAGCAAGGATAAGGGCCGATCGCGGCAAGCATCAATTGAAGAAGATCCTGGAAGGGCTGTACAATGAGACAGAGGGTTCGGTGGAAGCCAACTATGAAAGTATGTATATGGCTGTTCGCGATCTCGTAAATGGAAGGGCGCTGCTGTTTCTTTATACTAACTTTGAAAGCACTTATGCCCTGCAGCGTGCACTTCCACAACTGCGAAAGCTGAATGATACTCACTTGTTGGTGGTTGTGTTTTTCGAAAATACCGAGGTGTCGTCGCATGCCTCGGCGCCGGCAGGATCTGTGGAAGATATTTACAGGCAGGTTACTGCAGAGAACTATATGCTCACTAAAGTGCAGCTGGTGCAGCAACTGAGGCAATTCGGTATTATGAGTATTCTTACGAAGCCGGAGCATCTTACAGTGGCTTCTATTAATAAGTACCTCGAGTTGAAGTCGAGAGGAATGATATAAACCGGTAAACAGTGGACGGTATTCGGTAGACAGTTATGCCACCGTCTACTAAACACCGTCTACCGCTTACTGTATTTATCCGTAATAAACCACTGTGTTTGCAACCTTATCATGGAGTGCTTGCTTCCGAACATCGAACGCAGCCATGATGAAGCCGATCAAAAGAATAAGGTATGAAACGATCCTCATGAACGCCCGTCCAAATGCATTCGGCACAGAGATACGCTCACCACGTTCATTGCCCACTTTAATGCCGACCGCCATCTTTCCGAGCGTAGCCTGGCGCGACGAGCTTTCGAGAAGTGCATAGTACGAAACCTGGATACCCAGGACCAGCACGTAATAACCTCCGAGCATAGCTCCGAATCCGGTATAGTCACCACCGCTCGCCATACCCATAGAGCCGCCAATGATGACAAACGCCAGGATCCAGTTTACGATGCCCAAAACAATACCATCGATAATAACGGCCACAAAGCGTATCCAGAAACCGGCATACTCGAACTTTGTCTCCGTTGCCACGGGAGCGTCAAGAATTGAATTCATAGGTGTAATGTTTAGATTACTCCTAAGATATAAAAAAACCGGTTGTCTTTAACGAATCACTTGGTTAACGACGGCTTCAATCCGGGCTTTATCGACACAACGCCCTGTTTCTTAACGTCTTTCGACTCTTGAGGATAGATCACGTAAAGTCCATCACATTCGGTAAAAATACCGGTTACGATAACCGGACCCGATGGAATGATGTTGTCGGCGAAATCTGCATTGGCACCGGTCCTTATAATAATGGTACGTTGTCCATCGCTCAGCAACCTGTCGCCAAGAAGCGTTGCACTACCATCGGCCTGTGTGAAAGTTAACCCGATCAATTGGACTGTCCTTGATTCCATACGTCTCGTTGACCCAAGAAGATCTTCCAGTGAGATGCGATCGATGTAGATCGTTTCTTTACCAAGCTTCTCGTAGTCCGGCACCTGGCTTGCTTCCAATGTACCCTGCAGTTCGTGCAACGTGCTGCCCTTAATATTTACCAGAACAATATCACCGCGTGTTGGCTTGTTGTCTGAAAGCAATTGGATCGGTAAAGCACCCGTTTCGTCTTCAACCACTACCCTTCCCCCCAAGGTGTTCTCGACAGATGTAACAATGCCTTCAACGTAAGTATCTTCGTTAATGACGATCGGCTCGTCGACAAACATAGAGCGGATCGACACAATGTTGGTTATCTGGTGACCGTCGTCTTCGGTGATCGTGCACCTCAACGACTCCGACTCTTCGACGGTAGCAACGCCACCGGTAGCATCAATGATCTCGAAGTTGATATTGCGATCAGCGTGGAAGTCCTGGTCGTTAACCGGGTATACGTCGATCGAAACCGATGATGACCCTTTCGGTACTGGCAGAAATATCTTTCCGCCGGCAACCTCCGGCTGTGTGGAATAGGCTACGCCGTAAACGGCGGTCGATTGAAGTTTCACTACGAGCACGCCATCGGCGGGTGCGGCACGCGACAACAAGATCTCTACCTTGCCGGGATCTTGCGTGTTCTCGCGAACGTTCAGCTTAGTTGTCTCAAAGCTCGCCACAACCGGGGCTTCATCGTCGGTAACCGAAACGGTGAGTTCTTTGGAATTACCAGCAATAAATCCATCCGACACCGAAGTGATCGTGAACTTCACCACTTTAACTCCATCGAGATTGGAGTTATCCGTCGGTGTCATCTTGAATGTCTTCTGTGTTTCACCTTTTGCTACGGCGATCTTTAATTGGTTCAGCTCGCTGACGGGGTTGGTTGTATAACAAGAGGGAACAATAGCAGTTGTTTTCACAACGATCTCGCCATCGACAGGGGCCGCATGATCGAAAACTATTGTGATCGTTTGTTCGCCGCCGTTCTCGGAGAAGGTAGCTGCCGACTCAGTGAATTGGGTAGTTGCGCCTGATAGCGTAGGCGTATTGTCGTTGTCGCAGCTCGCCGCCGAAGCGAATAAACCAAGCAATACGAATACGCGGGAAAAATGTTCCGGCCAGGGTAAGGATTTCATTGGGGTGTTGGTGCTCCTGAAGCAAAATCGTTATGCTTCAGGGTGACTTTCGTTCTAATCAGATGGAGTGAACGAAAGCATGCCAAACAGGTTACGAACGGTCTAAAAAATCTTTCAATCAAATTTGAAAGTCAATGTGTAAACTTCTTTGTGGATAGATTTCTTCGAAACATCGGTTACATCTGTTTCGAATAGACGATTGAGGCTATTTCCCGCGGGATCCTCGATCAATGCCTCGATCTTGAGCATGTAGGACTCTTTGCTCAGTGATGTTTGGGACAATTAATAACTGTTGTTCACACACTTCCGAAAACGATTTCGCTTAAATAAGACAACGACGTATCGAATCGATTAGTTGATCACATCGAGAACGATGCTCCACTCGCCACCTTCGACTTTCCACACGCGCATATAGCATGCAGGTGAGATGACGTCTTTCCCATCCTTATTATCGATGATCTTTACGGTGCCGTACGTAAAGGCCATGTCGTTCGAGGAAGCCACGTGACCGTCGTAGTGCTCGAAAGAATACTCTTCGGATTCGGTGAAGTTCTTAATAGCAAGGGCTGTCGTCAACGGAGGAATGCCCCTGCGATGAACACGCGCTTCATCGGAGAAATAAGAATCATCGAAAGAGGCCTTTGCTTTGTTAAGCTCTTCGTTGTACGAACGATCGAGCGCGATGAGTTCGCGCTTTGCCTCGGCACCGAAGTCGTTGACCGGGTGTGGTTGATGTGATGAAGTTTTGAATGTGCTGAGGTTCTCGCTTGGGTTATAAACTGCGGAGCCGAGGTCGGCGAGGACTTTCCAGTTGCCGTTGATGTCTTTCTTCCAGACCGACGAATAATAGATGCCGCCTTTTGTTTCTTTAGTAGAGCGGTCGGGGCCGAAGACTGCAGGGCCTGTTGTGAAACCGAAGTCGCCCGAAGCGGCGATGTCGGCGTACACGGGCCACCAGAATAAATAACTATTATTCTCTTTACGACGCTCCCAGTCTTTACGACCAAGAACTGGCTGACCATTATTGAATGCGACCGTGCTTCGATCGAAGAACTCGAGAAAAGCGGTTCTCACACTTTTCTCAACAGATGTTTGTGCGAAAGCCTTTTCTGCGTTAACAAGACTTTGCAGGTCTTGAGCATTCAACGCCAGGGATAAGAAAAGGCTCGCAGCTGTCAGAGTATATTTACAGATACCTTTCACCACCAGTCCAGAGATCAAGATCACCATTAGCACGACATTGGAGGATTACGAATTGGGTGTCGTCCAACTTATCGAGCTGTAATATATTGCTTACCGGGAGTTGGATATAGTCAACGCCGGCCGTTGCGAAGTTCTCTTCCACAGGTGTTGTTATTGAACCCTGAAAGGCTTCAATAGCTTTATACTTTACTTTGAATACGAATGCGAGGCTACTGATCGAATTTACATCAGCAGTGCCGTTCACGAATCCTTCACGCAGCGCGGCGTGACGATTGGTGGCCGCGAAAGTCAAGGCAATAGCAGCCACTATGATCAGCGAATAGGTTAGCTTCTTCATGATTGTTAAGTTATGGATTACCGCCGACCTATCAAAAAATCTTTGCACTAACGGACTTCAAACGTTCGTAACCCATTCTGCGACAGCCTGTGCTAGATCGGGAAGCACATTCTTTTTTGGAACCTTGAAGCTGTGATCCGCATTGTCGAATTTAACTAACGTAGCTTTAGGTAGTGCCTTCGTTACTTTAGTTATCAATTCCCAATCGGCAAGCGAATCGCGCGTGCCCTGGAGGAACAGCATCGGGACTTTAATGTCATTGAGATGTTCGGCCCTTTCTATTGATGGTGCACCAGAGGCATGCAACGGGAAACCGTAGAAGGCTATTCCCCTAACGTAATCGGGGGCAAACTTTGCAAGATATTGCGACGACATCCTTCCTCCGAACGACTTACCGGAAAGGAACAACGGCGTCTTCGGATATTCTTTGTGTAGATAAGCGGCAGCGACTTCGATCGTTTGGTGTGCGACCGCCGGCGTGTCGGGTCTGCCCTTCTTATTTTCCATATATGGAAAGTTGAATCGAAGCGTACCGATACCAAGTTGCTCCAGCTCTTTGGAAATTGATGTCATGAATGGGTGATTCATAGGCGCGCCAGCTCCATGTGCAAACGTGAAGATCGCCTTCATCTTCTTTGGCTCTGTCACCTCGGCTGTAACGGAGCCGAGCTTGTCGGATATCTTAAGTTTCATTTCGCAACCAGTTTTTTGATCATGTCAGAAAAGTATTTACCATAATACGGCCCAACCCAATTCAACGCATTTATTTCCTCCTTCGAACTCTTGTCATAGTGACCATCGTAGGTGATATAACCGTCGTAGTCGCCATTGAAGCTTGTGATTATCAAATGCTTTCCATAACGCGCGGCATATTGTTCCAGCTCATCAACGACATAGATCTCGCCGGCGAAGTCACACGGCGTACCAATAAAGACCACACTGCCGAACTCAAGATAAGTCAATTCTCCTTTTAGTCTGTTGAACACGACGCGGAAAACCCAATCGTTCACTTTCCAGTTCTTTTCGATGCGGAGCTGCGAGGGACCAAAGTCGATCGGAACATGTGCGCTTCGAATTAAAGGACTGCTCATCGTGCTGTCGTAACGGGCCATGTCGATCTGTGTTACTAAACGCGGTGCTACCGAATCGATAAACTGGTAATCGAGATAGGGTGTCCACTTGAATCGCGTGCTCCCAACCATCCCCGACATGAACATGACGAATTCACTCTTCTGTTCGAGCATCGTAATGGCCTTCGCGGGGTAGTCGGCCGACAGGTCGAATGATTCCTTCGCGATAGAGGTTGCGTGAGCGCTGAAGGTGAACAGTGTGGCAGATGTGCTGTCGGAGCGGTTAAGTTTTATGCCCCGAACTTTTCCGTCGACTTTTCCGGAGTCGACGTTCACACGGTTTTCGATCAGGTCGGATGCATCGGTCTCCCAGTATTGCAATGAAGCTTCTTTGGTGTCGATGGCTTTTACTGCAGATGATATCCTGTCCGCGATGTCATTGACGTACTCTTCGGAAAAACTCCCGGTGATAAACCTTCCGCCGATCGACGGGTCCCATCCTCCTACCGCGTTGTGAGTATGGGTTGCTGAGAGATAAAGGAACGTGCTGCTATCGAACTTCTCATAGATCCGATCGCGGAGCAGTGGCGGGAAGATCAGGAGGTCAACATTGATCATCGCTGCCCTGAACTTTCCGTTGTCGATCACGATTATCCTGGCAAACAGCGAGTCGTGTACGGCATCGAAATGATCGCGTGGGATATAGCCAGCCATAGGCATTGAATGACCCGGCGTGATGTTGACTTTCGTCCAACCAGCGTGCAGCTGCGAAGCGCCGCCGTTGTCCAGCCGAAGGGAATCGATGCGAGGGATGGTGCTGTTATAGAAAGGTTGCTCCCGGATCGGCGTGCGATCGATATAGCCCACGAGCAACAGCACGAATATCACCAGTGCCAGGATGACTCTCAGGATACGACGGATGATCTTTCCGGTCAAAGGAAGTTCGTTAGGTGTTCAGAAGTTCGTCGAGCTCGAGCCAGCGATTGGTCTTCGCATCGAGCTCTTGTGTTATTTCGTCAATTCTTTTGCCGATATCTGTAAGTTGCTGATGACCAAGCGTTGTGTCATTGAGCTTCTCGTTAGCGAGCTTCTTTTCGGCCTCGAGTTTCTCGATCTGTTTCTGGATCTCTTCGAATTCTTTTTTCTCCTTTTTATTGGATGACGTCGACGACTTGGTGGTTGGAGTTACCTTCTTTACGGGTTCAGGCTCTTCTTCAACGTCATCGATGCTTGACCGGTAATCCGAATAGTTGCCGTTAAATACGGAGATCTTACCCTCGCCTTCGAAAACAAAGAGCTGTTCCACCA
Organism: uncultured Ohtaekwangia sp.; assembly: GCA_964490505.1. Classification (GTDB taxonomy): domain Bacteria; phylum Bacteroidota; class Bacteroidia; order Cytophagales; family Cyclobacteriaceae; genus ELB16-189. The sequence goes on from CAZBCP010000017.1 coordinate 189,173, forward strand.
GGTGGTCCATGAAATAACGATCGTGTGAAACGAGCAACAGGCAGCCTCCGAACTTCTCTAGGAATTCTTCGAGAACGTTCAGTGTGTCGATATCGAAGTCGTTTGTCGGCTCATCGAGGATCATGAAGTTGGGGTTTGTGATTAGCACCTTCAGCAACTGAAGACGCTTGCGCTCGCCACCACTTAACTTCTCGATAAACGTGTATTGCTTTTCCGGCGGGAACAAGAACAGGTCCAGGAACTTCGACGCGGAAACACTGGAGCCATCCGAGAGAGTGATGAATTCGGCGATAGCCTTCACCTCTTCGATCACACGATGTGCAGGATTGAGATCTTCGGCCTCTTGAGTGAAGTAACCCATCTTCGTGGTAACGCCGGGAATGAGTTCGCCCTTGTCGGGCTTGATCTTGCCGGTGATCAAATTCAGGAATGTGCTTTTACCAACACCATTCTTTCCTACAATACCGACACGGTCCTGCTTCTTGAAGACATAAGAGAAGGTGTCGATCAGCGGCTTGCCATTGTATGATTTCGAGACGTTGTGCAGCTCGAGCACTTTCGTGCCTTGTCTTGTCTCCTGGATGTCGAGCTCCATCTTGTCCTTCTTAAGATTCTGGCTCGCCTTCTCTTTCAATTCATAAAAGGCATCGATACGATACTTTGCTTTCGTACCGCGGGCCTTCGGCTGTTTGCGCATCCATTCGAGTTCTTTACGCAGCAGGTTCTTTGCCTTATCTACTTCCAGGCGGAGCATCTCCTCGCGTTCCGATTTCTTTTCAAGAAAGTAAGCATAGTTGCCCTTGTATGTAAAAAGCTTGCCGCGATCGAGTTCGAATATCTCGTTTGCAACGTTGTCGAGGAAGTAACGATCGTGGGTAACCATGATCAGTGTTACGTTCACACCCGACAGGTAATTTTCCAGCCATTCGATGGCTTCGAGATCCAGGTGGTTGGTCGGCTCGTCGAGAACAATGAGATCTGGCTCTGCAAGAAGCAGCTGGGCAAGGAAGATGCGCTTGCGCTGACCGCCCGACAGTTCGCCGAACTTCATATCGAGAGAGGGAACGCCGAGCTTGCTTGTGATCTCTTGTACTTTGGCGTCGTAGTCCCACGCATTGAGCTCGCCCATCTGTTCGAGCAGCGTTTGCATCTTTTCGGGCGAAGTGTTCGGGTCGTGGAGAGCATCTTCGTAGTCACGAACCACTTTCGCCACTTTATTCTTGTCGTCGAACAGGATGTTCTTTACGATAGTATCGGCAGGGACGTTGGGAGTCTGCTGCAGGTATCCGGCACGAACCCCGTCGCGAAGGACGACCTTCCCGGAGTCGCTCTGGATCTCCCCCGTCAATATTTTAAGCAGGGTTGACTTACCTGCACCGTTGGCGCCGACCAAAGCGATCTTGTCACCGCGGGAGATCCCCAGGGTGATGTCTTTAAACAACCAGGTTTCACGAAAACTCTTCGACAGCGACTCGGCAGATAGATAATTCACAAATAGGCAATAAAAATCCGCCTGCAAGTTAGCAGTTCAACCTATCGTTGCGATATCGGCGACGTTATTAGAGTTGAAATTTTACTATCCGGAGGTCTTCGCGAACGGCCTGCAAGTTTTGCTTACGAAAGCAATAGATTGTGAGTCCGATCTGGAGCGTCAGGGTAGCAATGATGGCAAAAAGTAGGATCATATAGCACACATCATTAGTTAAATATAAAATTAAGATACACGAGTTAAATATCCTAATTATCAGCATGTTATGGTAATTAATCTAAAGCTAATTCATTGATAATGAATCCCATAGATGAGTTAAAAAAAGGTCAATCAGCGCGTTGGATTTTAGACGACGTCATCAAGAAAAACCCGAACGCGTTAAAGCCCTACTATAAGCAGATGCTCATAATGATCGACAAGCCGGGAGCTTCCGCCCAAACTAAACGCAATGTCATGCGGCTCCTTTCGCTGGTAGATCTTACTCCGGGCATAAAAGGCCTGGCTTTCGATAAAGCCTCTCAACTGCTTGCCGATCATTCGGAACCGATTGCCGTCAAGGTCTTCGCGATGACCGTGATGGCGAACATTGCCATGGAAGAAACAGATTTGAAGAACGAAGTTATCATCGCCATCGAAGAACAACTACCTTTCGGATCCCCCGCCTTTAGAAGCAGGGGATTTAAACTGGTTAAAGCACTGAAAGGGTGATGTCAGAAGCGGTCGTTCATACTTGCAAAAGTTGTCATAATCAGTTCAATGGGAATTACTGCAATAACTGTGGCGAGAAGGTGCGGGTAGCGTCCGACAGGACGTTCCGTTCGTTTATCAACGACGTGGTGCGAGCCGTTACACTCGCCGATAACAAGTTTGCCCGTACGCTGTGGCTTATCTTCTATAAGCCAGGGTTTGTGTCTACAGAGATCGCCAACGGACGCACCGTTCGTTACGCTAGCCCGATACAAGTATTCTTTGTATTGAATCTTGTTTATTTCCTCTTCCCTATTGTTCAGCTCTTCAGCGCGTCGCTGACCACGCAGTTGTATGCGCCGCTGGGTTTTCTTTTGAAAGAACCCATCGCGCATAAGATGGCGGATATGCATATGAACCTGGAGTCGTTTGCCCTGGTGTACAACCTGAAAACGGTGAGCCTTGCGAAACTGCTGGTGATGGTGTTCGTAGTGCTGGCTTCGATACCGCTTAATTTTCTCTACCGAAAGAGGAACCGGTATTTTACAGACCACTTCGGTTACGCAGTGGAACTGGCGTGCTTCAACCTTTTTATTAATGCGATAGCGGTGGACGTCGTTACGTCGGTCATCCCGATCGGAAAGTATATTGGCGAAGGAGTTGTTACCGGTCTGTTCATAGCGACGAATCTTTATTTCCTGATCAGGTCGTCGCACACCTTTTATCATGAGCACGGATGGCGGCTGGTGTTGAAGTCGGCGATGATGATATTCTTTTTGAAAGTAGCGCTGGAGCTTTATAGGATGATGTTGTTTTTTGTAACGATCTGGAGTTTGTAACTGGGTTTCGCAAGGGATACCCGGAGGGGCAGAAGATCGCTAAGGCAAAGGCTTTGTTTGCGTTCCTCTGCTCCTTTGCGTATCCTTTGCGTCACAAATAAGAAATGCTTCTCTTCATATCCCCGATACCTGCACTGAAATCATACATCACGAGGATCTGGATCTTCGAAGGCGATCGTGGCCTACCCGACAACAACATCGTGCCTCCTAATGCACGACCTAAGGTGATCATTCCATACATCAGCACGATCACAACAACCGATGGTGTTCATACCCGGACCTGCTACGAAGGAGGCGTGTATTTTATTGGTGTCCGCGACATGCCCGTAGCTCTCACAACTCCGAAAGCCAGGACGGGCTCTATCGGCATCGAGTTCACTACCTCGGCAGCATACAAGTTCTTCCGGCAGCCGATGGGCGACCTGGCCAACGATCTTTTCAGCTTTGAAGATTGCTTCGGAGAAGAAGGCCATCAACTACAAAAACAAGTCGAGGATCTCCCCGATCCGTACGACAAAGTCTCGCATGTTCAGCAGTTCCTGCTAAACAAACTGCGTTCAGCACAACGGGTAAACAAACTCGTGGACTATACCATCCATGAGATCTCGCGAACACATGGTCTTATCGGTATTCGCGAGCTCGAACGAAAGACAGGTTATACGAAACGCTACCTCGATCTTTTGTTTAAAGACTATTTGGGCATCCCGCCAAAAGCCCTTTCCACGATCCTTCGTTTTCAATACTTCTATAAAGAGGTGGGCAATCAAAAGCAAAGCATCTACGATCTGTATTACGATGAGAGCCACTTTATCAAGGAATTCAAGCGATATACTGGCTTTACGCCGGGGAAATTCGCGGGACTGAGCAACGACTTCGGGAAGAATTTTTGAATAGCCAATTTTCAGTATCCATTTCCCATTTTTACAATACAGGGTTCCGGGAAAAGTCCAGGTTTGCATCATGAAACCAAAACTCCTTCTTCGCATAGCATCAATACTGGTGCTCATCCACAACATTCCGCACACGCTCGGACATTCCAAATGGAAAGCAGCTCCCGATGAGGTAAACCGTCGTGCTATCGATGCCATGACCAACAATCGTTTTGAGTTTATGGGACGCGAGTCGTCGTACGCACAGTTCTACGATGGTTATGGATATGCGGGAACACTCACGCTCCTCATGGTAACCATCGTTCTCTGGATCTTGTCGGGAAATCAATCGGGCCTTTCGAAGCAGATGTCGCTCGTAACGGGATTGTTCCTCGTATCGTGGGCGATCATGGAATACATTTACTTCTTTCCGCTGGCTGCAGGAATGACGATCGTTGCGGCTATACTAACGTTGATCGGATCAGCGAAGACTCCTCGCTAACATGTTCACGAGGTCTTCGGCTTGCTGCTTGTCTTCCGGAGCTGCAATGTTCCTGTAGTTGAGCAAAGCCTGTATGGCTTCGTCGATCTCGCGGTTCATGGCAAGCGTAAGGCCGAGATTGAAGTAGGCATTCGGAAAATCGGGTTCGATCTCTATAGAAAGCTGGTAGTGGATCTTGGCCAGGGGCAGGTTGCCAATTTCAGCATACTGGTTGGCCAGGTTATAATGGGCTTCAAAGTGCCTTGGGTCTTCTTTCAAACAGAGTGTAAAGCAATCGATGGCCTTGGTATAGTTGCGTGCTTCCGATTCGATGATGCCAAGATTACAGTAGGCATCGGCAACAGAATCCTTTAGCTTGATTGCCTTGAGATATAATTCGCGTGCGTGTTCGGCGTCGCCCATGTCGTCGAGAAGCAATGCTTCTTCGAAGGGCGTAAGGCTGTTCATCTTAACGACCTTGCCACCCACAAAAAGATTGAGCTGCCCTTTTTTCTCGGGGAGTGTCTCTTTCTTCTTACGAACGGGTTTGAAACCGAACTTCTCAGGAGATGAGATTGGAAACTGAACGACTTTTCCCATGCTGCAAAGTTAACAGATAATCAGCTCGCTTTGCGTGCGCGCGTCTTCGTTTCCTTGGTAGCCTTCTTGGTTTCTTTTTCGGAGTCGCCTTTTGCTTTCTCCATCGGCTTCTTCTTGGCCTGATCGATGCTTGCTTTGAGCGCAGTCATGATATCCACAACCTTCGGTTCTTCTTCCTGAACGGTAACGATCTCTTTGCCGGCGATCTTCATGTCGATGATGTCTTTGAGAGCGTCATAGTAGTTGTCTTTCATCTCGATCTGCGAAAACTTCTTCGACATCGAGTCGACGAGTGTTTTCGCCATCTTGAGCTGATCTTTATCCACTTTAACGTCGACGAGCTGTGGCACTTCGTTAATGCTGCGAATCTCGTGAGGATATCTCAATCGATACATCATGATCCCCTTCTCATATGGGGTGAGCAGCACGGGAGTTTCGCGGTCTCTCAACACCACCTTTCCAACACCGATCTTACCGCTTTCTTTGAGTGTATGCATGAGGAGTCCGTAGGTCTTGGCGGCAACGTCGCCATCGGGACCAACGAAATACGGAGTCTCGAACAATGTAGGGTGAACTTCGTCCTGGTTTACGAAGCCTTCGATCTCGATAACCCGTGTGCTCTTGAGACGCACTTTGGCAAGATCTTCGTCTTCCATAATTACATACTGACCCGGTTCGTATTGGTAGCCCTTAACGATGTCGTCGGTACGAAGCGTTTCGCCCGTTACTTTATCCTTCTTTTCGTAGGCAACGGGATTATGCTTGTCTTTTGAAAGCAGGTTGAAGCTAATGGTCTGACCAGTGTCGAGAGCATTGTAGATTCTAACCGGGATTGTAACAAGCGAGAATTGAATGTGACCTTTCCAGATAGCGCGCATAGGCAGTTAGTTTAAAAAATGGAAATAGACATACTAAAATAGGGATTTTTACAATAATCCTATAATGGCGAGCACAAGATTGGCGCTGTTTTGCGCAGCAAGTTTGTAAAACTGACGTACCTCGTCCATGCTTCCGCTGCCGGCATTGTCGCTCAAACTACGGACCACAATAAAGGGCTGAGCTTGCTGAAGGCAGACCTGGGCTACGGCCGCTCCTTCCATCTCGGTAGCGTCGGCATTGAAACGTCTCCTGAACTCTTTAACAGCTTTGGATGATGAAACGAATACGTCGCCAGTGACAATAGTCCCGGTGATTACTTTGGGATATCGTTCCACACCCGAGGACTTCACCTTGCCCAGCCTGGCCTGCGCCGAAGCGCGAACGGCTACGTCGACCAGCTTTGGATCGCATGTATAATACAGTGGGTTTTCCTTCGTGTTTGCCAGGTTCTTGGTCGGGCGAACTTCCAGGCTGTCGTTAGTAAGCGTGCCGTAGTCGTGATAGGCGATACGAGTGCCGACGACGATGTCGCCAGGCGAAAGACCGGGGTTGGTCCCTCCTGCGATTCCGGTGAAGATGATCTCGCGGGGCATAAAGTGTTCGATCATCAATGTGGTTGCGACAGCAGCGTTTACTTTACCAATGCCCGTTTGCGCGATGACAACTTTCTTGCCATTCAGGTCGGCTTCGGTAAAACGGACCTGTTGTATGATCTTCTCGTTTTTGTTAGTGGCGATCGAAAGAAGGTACTCCACCTCAGCATCGAAGGCACCAAGGATGCCCGTGACGGGACGGAACTCTCGTTGGGCGAAGCACGCGGTCGAGACAAACAGGAATACTACGAGATAGCTAATGCGATAACGGCACATATGTCGATGATCCATAAAGTTAAACTAACTTCCCTCCATTTCCCCGTCATTACCTTGATGATGGTCCAGCTGAGGAACCCCCAAACAATACCCTGCGTGATCGAGTAAGAGAATGGTATCAGCACCATGGCAATGAATGCCGGTATAGCTTCATCGAATTGGCTCCAACTGATCTTTACGACTGGTGAGATCATGAACACGCCAACGACTACTAAAGCAGGCGCAGTGGCTATCGCGGGTACGACCGACAGCAATGGTGACAAGAACAGGAACGGAAGAAAGAGTGCACCCCCGATGATGGCGGTGAGACCTGTTCGTCCACCCGCTTCGATACCGACAGCCGATTCAATGTAGGCCGTGCCGGGACTCGATCCAAACAATCCTGCGAGCATGAACGAGACGGCATCGGTTGCGAGTGAGCGCTTTATGTTACGAGGCTCGCCATTCTCGTCGAGAAGTCCGGCTGCTTCGGATAACCCGAGGAACGTCGAGAGTCCATCGAACATGCCCGTGAATACAAAGGAGAAGATGACAGGGACCATGGATAGCGATAAGGAGTTCAGCAGGTCCAATTGGAAGAGTAAACTGAAGTCCGGGGCGGCGAAGAGGGAGGTGATGAGGTGAGGAGATGACGAGGTGACGAATAAGTTGGCGAGGATGGTGGTTGTTATGATGCCGATCAGGATACCACCGAGAACCTTTCTTGTAATGAGCACCGCAGTGATCATTAAGCCAACGAGGAATATGATCGCGGAGACGTTGAGATCACCGATGCCGATAACCGTTGCCTGGTTGTGAACTACAAACCCTGCGTTCACGAAACCGATCAAGGCGATAAACAAACCGATGCCCGCAGCGATGGCATGGCGTAACGTTTTTGGTATTGCTTTAACGATATGAGCTCTCACATTGAACACGGCCAGCAGCATGAAGATCACTCCCGACCAGAACACAGCACCGAGGGCAACCTCCCATGGTACTTTCATCCCGATAACGACAGAGAAAGTGAAGAAGGCATTGATGCCCATGCCGGGAGCCACGAGGATCGGGTTCTTTGCAAACCAACCCATAGTAAGACTGCTGAAGAAACAAACGAGAATGGTGGCGGTGAGAACGGCACTGAATGGCATTCCGGTGTTGGCGAGAACAGATGGGTTAACGACGATGATGTAGGCAGTTGCCATAAAAGAGCTGGCACCCGCTATCGCTTCGCGCATTAACGATTGACCATTATTCATTAACCGCGTAGCTGATATGCCTTCGGTCTTGTAAACGCCCTAAGCCCAATATGCGACAAAGTCGACCCGAATCCCGAATGCTTTCTGCCACTCCACGGCACGGCAGCGCTCACGCGATCGCAACAGTTCCAATAGCCAGTACCCGCGTCTACCTTCGCGAGGATATTCTGCGCGCGTGTTTTGTCAGCGCTGTAAACGGCTGCTGTTAACCCATATTCCGTATCCGACATCATCTTCACGGCTTCGTCATCGCTCTTTACCTTCATGATGCCGATCACGGGACCGAACGACTCTTCACGCATAATGCTCATATCGTGCGTTACATTCGTGAGTACTGTCGGTTCAAAGTAAAATCCTTTGCCCGACGACATCTTCCCTCCCGTTAGCACCGTTGCTCCTTTCTTACGCGCTTCATCAACCTGTTCGGTGAGAACCTGCAGTTGCGAAAATCTCGTTAGCGGTCCGATATAAACCCCCGGCTCCGTAGGCAACCCGGTCTTGTAGCTCTTCACTTCTTTCACGAACTCGTCGACGTACTGGTCGTAAACTTTTTCGTGAACATAGATGCGTTCGACGGCACAACAACTTTGACCATTGTTATAAAATGCACCGTCGGCAGTTCCTTGCGCTACTGACTTCACGTCTTCAATATCATCGGCAACGTACAATGGATCTTTACCACCGAGCTCACACTGGCATGGGACCATCTTAAGAGCAACACGCTCATAGATGTACTTTCCCGTTTTATAGGAACCGGTAAAGAAATATCCATCGAGTGGAAGGTTGAGCAACGCCTCTCCTGCTTCCTTACCGCCAACGGCGACCTGGAAAACATTCTCGGGAACGCCGGCTTCGTAAAGCGCCTTCGCGATCTCAACACCTGTAAGTGTTGCAAACTCCGATGGTTTATAGAGGACAGCATTGCCGGCAAGAAGGGCCGGTACAAATACATTCACACCAACGAGGTATGGATAATTCCAAGCCGAGATATTCCCAATAACGCCGAGTGGCTCATAAGAGATCCGTTCTTCGAGCTTCGGATCCAACACCATCACTTCATCGGCCAGGTACTTCGAAGCATTGTCGGTGAGCCATTTGATGCGAGCTCGTGCTCCGTTCAATTCATTCTTCGATTGCTGTAAGGGCTTGCCGACTTCGGAAGTCAGCACAGTGGCAAGTTTATCAGCCGACTTCTCTAACACATCAGAGAACTTGCGAATGATATCAACCCGTGTTGCGAGTGGAAGAGCAGCCCATGAGGCCTGCCCGCCTTTTAGTTTATTGTATTTTGATTCTATAGATGCCGTGGTGTCGTCGGCGATCTCTGTAAAAACTTCTCCCGTTGCTGGGTTTATGATCTTCATACTGACCTTATTGCAGAGAGGAAGGATTTTTTGATGTTCCTGGACATCTTAACGTTATCTGGAATACGTTCGGGATGCCATTGAACGCAGAGCATGAATCCTTGCTTTGTTTTGTCTTTGAATTCAAGTCCCTCAATAACTCCGTCATCAGACTTGGCGCTCTCTATAAGCGCTTTGCCAGGATATTCAACAGCTTGATGATGGGCGCTATTAACAACTTCAGTCATCCCTCCTGTTACTTCTCCCAAGAGTGTCCTTGAATCGACGGTAACTTTATGTTCTTTATCAACCTGGTCTTCCTTTTTGTGAATTTGATTTCCGTCCCCAAGATCCTGGATCATGGTTCCGCCTTCAACAACATTAACCAACTGCATACCCCGACAGATGGCAAGGATAGGAACCTTGTTCATCTTGGCATATTTATAAACTTGCTCTTCGTACTCGTCACGAGCGTCGTTGAATTCCGGCGGCTGGTTGTCGTACTCTTCTTCGCCGTCGTACATCTTTGGATTAATATCAAGTCCGCCGCTTAAGACAATACCTGCGCAGCCTTTATAGTCGTTTGATCCAATTTCCAATTTTTGTACCTCGACATCATTATCAGCCAACCAGTTAATATAGTTCTGAATGTTTGGAGTATCTGTAATTCCTACCTTCTTCATAGTGCCCTCTTATATAACATTTTAAAATCTTCCCGGCTCACTGGCTTCGGGTTGTTTGGATGTGCAAAATCCGCAAAAGCCAGATCCGATAACGTCTCGACATGCTCTTCTTTAACGCCTATGTCGCGAAGTCGTTTCGGTATCGAAACCTTTTCGTTCAATTCGAACAAATACCGAACCACTCCCTCGCCCGATTCATTCTTTAATTCGAGCGTACGGGCGATCTTCCGGAACTTATCTTCGAAGCCGCCGATGTTGAACTCCATCCCGTAGGGAATGTTGACAGCATTTGCGAGGCCGTGGTGAGTATCGAGCAGCGACGAAAGCGGGTGTGCGAGTGAATGCACAACTCCCAGGCCTTTCTGAAAAGCAATGGCACCCATCATCGAGGCGATGAGCATCTTGCTTCTCGATTCAAGGTCGGGTTTGTTCACAGCTTTATCGAGCGACTGGCTGATCAGCGACATCCCTTCTAACGCAATTCCCTCGCAGATAGGATGAGGCATCTTAGCGATGTAGGCCTCCATGTTGTGCGTAAGTGCATCCATACCTGTGGCAGCGGTTACCGATGGCGGTAGTCCCATCGTGAGCTCGGGATCTGCAAAGACGATCTTCGCCAGGAGCTTTGGCGAGAAGAGTATCTTCTTTTGATGTGTTATATCGTCGGCGATGATGGCGCTGCGGCCAACTTCACTACCGGTACCTGACGTTGTAGGTATCGTGATGAAATGAGGAACATCGTTGGTAACATAGATATCGCCACCGATGAGGTCGTCGTATTTGAATAGATCTTCGCGGTGGTTGATGCGAAGTACGATAGCCCGGGCGACGTCGAGCGCTGCTCCGCCACCGATGCCGATGATCGAATCACGGTTATGTCCGTCGTAGGCGTCGCTGCCCTTATACACGTCTGACTTCACAGGGTTCTTATGGATGTCCGAAAAGACCTCGACCGACTTGCCCTGCTTTTTAAGATTGGAGACGATGTCTTTAAAGAAACCCAGCTGCGCAACGAGCGGATCGGTAACGATCAGCGGTTTCGACAGGCTGTTCTTTGTGAGATAGTCGCCGAGCTCTTTACTGGACCCGGCTCCAAACCTAATAGTTGTTGGAAAATTGTACTGATATACTTTATCGAAGGTCATCTCAGATTATTTCAAAATATCTTTTGTATTCCCAATCGGTCACACTCTTCAGGTGTTGCCTCCATTCCCAATCGCGTGTTTGCGTGAAGTGATCGACGAACGTGTCGCCGAAGATCTCGCGCGCAACCTCCGACTCTTTCATTAAACGTGTGGCCTCTTCGAGGGTCCTGGGAAGAACTCCGTTCGAAAGATCGGTGTAGCCATTGCCAACGGTAGCTTTCTGCTTTAGCTTTAACTTCTTTTTAATTCCATACAATCCAGCGCCGAGAGCGCCAGCCATTGCCAGATATGGATTAACATCTGAACCAATGACACGAGTTTCAAGACGCGAAGATTTTTCTCCTGCAGGCAGAACACGAAGCGCGACGGTGCGATTGTCGATACCCCAGGTCAACGTTGTTGGTGCCCACGCTCCTTCTACCAAACGTTTGAAACTATTGATCGTCGGTGCGAACACCGGAAGGATGTGCGGAAGGCAATACAGTTGGCCGGCGAGATATTGACGGAACGTTTCACTCATCTTCTGCTTGTCGTTGTTGTCGAAGAAGCGATTTCGCTTCAACGAGTTCCCTTGCCCGCCGGCAGGAAGGTCCCACAAGCTTTGATGAACGTGTCCACCGCAGCCGGGAAGGTTTTCGGAGATCTTGGCCATGAATGTTGCCATGATGCCATGCCTGTAGGCGATCTCTTTTGTTGAAGTCTTGAATAACGTAGCGCGATCCGCTGCTTCCACGATACCGGAATATTTGATGGCCGCTTCGAGAACGCCGGGACCGGTTTCGGTATGAAGTCCTTCGAGAGGTACGCCGAACTTGCCCATAAGCTCGAAGAGATCATTGAAGAAAGGTTGCTGCAGCGTTGTGCGAAGAACAGAGTAGCCGAACATGCCGGGCGACAGCGGCGTCATCTGTTGGTAATTCTTATCGCGGGCGCTTTGCGGTGTCTCGGCAAAATTGAACCATTCAAACTCCTGCGAGAACACTGCTGAGAATCCAAGCTTTTCGGCTTGCGCGTTTATCTGCTTAAGCACCTGCCGCGGACAAACAGGGGACGGGCCACCTTTGTTGTCGAGGAGTTCCCCAAGAAAAAAAGGTACGTCATTCTCCCACGGGATCTTCCTGAAGGTCTGGAGGTCAAGCCTTGCAGCGGCGTCCGGATAGCCGGTGTGCCAGCCGGTATATTTTACATTGTCGTAGCAAACGTCGCCTGCGTCCCAACCGAAGATGACATCGCAGAAGCTGGTGTTGCCTTTGAGTGACGAGAGAAACTTGTCGACGGCTATGTATTTACCGCGAAGGATGCCGTCGATATCGGCGTAGGCGATCTTTACCTTTCCTGAAGGATGCGACTGAACGTATTTAAGAATTTCCTTTTCGTTCACTTAGCTTATAAATGATAAAGAAGGCAATCAACAGACCCAAAAACAAGATGCCCAATTTAAGATTATAAACTGCAACGGCAATGAATGATAACGAAGAGATAATAAGAGCGATGATGGGGAACAGCGGGTACAAGGGAACGCGGAAAGGTCGTTCCAGATTCGGTTCAGTTTTACGAAGACGGAGCAGCGCCATCATCGAGATGACGTATATCGTGAGCGCTCCAAACACCGCGATGGTAATGAGCTCACCGGTCTTGCCGGACCAGATCGCGGCGATACCAATTAACAGGTTGATTACCAATGCATTTGCAGGTGTGTTGAACTTTCCGTTCAGACGTCGCAGTTGGCGAGGACCATAACCCGCTTTCGAAAATTCGAACGTCGAGCGGCCCGCGGCAAGAAGTAAACCGTTGAGCGACGCCACCAATCCGAAGAGTCCAACGAACGAAATGAATCTGAACCAGAATGGAGAGCCGTCGAAACTCAGGAGGGCTAACGGAAGGGGTGAGTCGGACAACGCTCCGTTCGTTGTGTAGACGATAGCTCCCCAACCGCCGACACCGATGGCTGAAATGAAAGTTAGGATGCAAAGGATAACGAGAGTTGCGATAGCCGACCCAAAACCGACGAGTAATGTCCTGCGTGGATTGATCGTTTCCTCGGCGAGGTTGGCAACGCCTTCTATGCCGAGGAAGAACCAGATAGCAAACGGTGTTGCTGCCAGGGCTCCCTCCCATCCATTTGGAAAAGCGTTACTGGAAAGGTTGCGCGAGTCGAAGTGGGGCAACGTGAGTGAACAGAAGATCAAAATTCCGATGACTGCAATCGTTGTTATAATGAGCTCGAAAGTTGCGGCGACTTTTATACCGGCAACATTCAATAATGTGAATGCGATGTAGACGATGGTAGCGATGAGTTCGGGCGATACTCCTGGGAAATAGTTTCCGGCATAAGCACCTATACCTAATGCGATTGCCGGGGGAGCAAAAATGAATTCTATGTTCTGCGCCATGCCGACGATGAAGCCGACGTCTTTGCCGTATGCTTTGGTTGCGTAGTCGAACGCGCCGCCGGATTTAGGAATAGCGCAAGCGAGCTCCGAATAGCTTAGGGTGAAGGTGACGTACATCGCGATGATGAAGACCAACGCGATGGCGAGTCCGTAAGTACCGCCTTTTTCGAGACCGAGATTCCATCCGAAGTAGTTGCCGGAGATGACGTAGCCAACGCCGAGGCCCCATACCATTGAGGAGTTGAGAGAACGTTTGAGTTCGGTCATTGATCTTTCTCCCTTTTCACCTCACCGTTGTCGTAAACCCTTCTCATCACGAGATCGCCGTCTTCATTATATAACCGCCAGTGACCATCGCGTTTGTCGCGGCGGAACTTGCCGGTCATTTTCTCTTTGCCGTTCTCATGGTATTCGGTGAAGGAGCCGTCTTTGAAGCCATTCTTTATTTCCACTTTGAAATGAACCGTAGTGCTGTCGGCGTAGTATTCGGTATAAGATTTAGCATTGACATCTTTCACATAGATGTATGGCAATTCCATTGGGTCCTGGTCGGTATCGACATTTTCTATAGCCACCGTATCGATTTCGCTTTCCGAAACTTCATCATTCTGCTGTTCGATATTCGTCTGTTCGATATTCCTTTCCGCTTCAAACTGCTCTCCCATCAATGTCATAAACTTCCCTCCTTCCGGTACTAACTGAAATCCTATATGACGAAAACATGTGATATAGTCTTTATTTTTATCCATTGATTTTTTTGTCTCCGCATCTACCATGCGTTTCATGTTGTTGAACATCACGGGAGTGTTGACATAAATAAATACTGACCCCATGTCGTCGAATCTCCTGCGGAACGTTCTGAATTCATCCGATCGGTCGAGCGTTTTCTTGTCGAGATAATCATCGATCATGCTTTCGAGTGTTTGGGGGTGATTGCTGAAGACTACGAAGTTGTTGATGATGGTATAGTAGGGTTTATCGTAGCGCGCGAAGAATCGACCTAAAAGGATCTTGAACATGCCCTTCATCCCTAGATAGTTGATCGAATAGCCGCGATGATCGATCGATTTGAACTTGACGGGCGTGCGGCGACGGACCTGGCGCTCGATATCGCTTAGGTCTTTTCGTGCTTTTTCGATGTTGTTAGCTTTCAGGATAACGGCGATCTCGGTATCGGTGCCTTGTCCAAAGGATTGCAGCTCCAGCAACGCGACCTCCTCTCCGATCCAATCGATCAGTTGTTTTTGCAGATCGATCTTGAGGTAATTTTCTGCGGTACTCATGTTGTCGCGGTACTCCTGGTATTCTTTCACATCACTTTTGATGTTCTCCTGGAACCTGGCGAAGAAATCGGCGAACGATTCGAAGCCGAGTGCTAAAGAGAATGCTGTACGCTGGGGTGCGATCTCAAAGAATTCCGTAGGTCCTTTTCCGGAGCTCTCTAAAGTCTTTATATACGAGTCGATCGAATCATTGACATAGGTGTATCCCTTTGCTGTCAGGAGATCTTCATCGATCCGGAGATCGAGATTGGTCGATATCAATGACCTGGAGAGCTTGTATGCCGATTCGTTTTCGCCTGTGGTGTAGCATTGTACGAAGTCTGGAAGTTTGTCGTAGTTGAGGTACAACTTACCGATACTATTTGCACCATCGCCGGCGGGAATGAGTTTGTCCTTATTAAGGGTAGCACCACTCAGTTGTGCGTCGAGAGCGTTTATCAGGACCTTCTTTGTGAAAGAGAGAATGAGGAACGTGCCTGGAGTTGAGATATAAAGATTGGTATTGTCGTCGTCATTGTGAATAATGAGGATGTCATTGTCAAAATACTTTTCCTTTTTGACTTTGAACGTCTCCAGGTATTCCGTCAGAAATTTAAGACCTGAGACACCCTGGAGATCAACGAGAAAAAGAAAATCATAATCCTTCGTACCGATCATGTGGGCGGACATGATCAGCGATCGCGACCCTATGAGATCAAACAACATCTCGTTGTCGCGAATGAGTGAGTCGACGCTATTGGCCGATGAAGTGAGTGAAGCGAAGTATTCGTTGCCTTCGAGATACGACCACGCCTGTGTTCCCGAGATCTTCTTCCATGCGCCGATGGGATCGTCGGTTATGATCGCAAAGATCGCATCATCGGGAATGAGATTGAGCGCTTCACCGGCAACGCCTTTCGCACTATAGAATTTCCAGGCAACCCAACCGCCACCGCCGACCAATGCAAGTATTATGATCCACTTAAAGAATTTCATTTTATGGCGCCTGTGACTGCAATATACTTGCGATCGTAATACCTGGAATTCTCAAAGCCTTGTTGGATGTCTCCATCATACTCGACAAACACAGCGATCTTATCACCAAATGTAGCGGCCTTGAACAAACGATAGTCGCGAACAGATCCTCTTGAAGCAGGGACTTTCTTGTCCTTCTGGAGAAGGATGTCTTTACCATTGCCTTTGAGTCGCAACTCGATCATCAGGTTCTCTACTTTGAGGTCGACTGTGTACTGCTGATTGTTGATCGTTACTTTATTGCTGGCAGCTAGATCGAATAATTTAGTGATGGTGCCGTATTTTATGCTATGTTTTTTCAGAACGGAATCCCTTTTCAAATTGAGCACCTCTTTCGCCTCGTCTTCCGTCCAGTCGGCTTCATCATTGAATGTCTCAACGGGTTTGGCAGCCCACTCGTTCTTCGCAGCATCGATCACATAAACATAACCGTTGTCGTTGCTGTAGTCGCCCGGCACCAATTGCGTAAACACGAAGTATTTTCCATCGTTGCTAAAGCCGCAGATGTCTACCTGCGATGTATGGACCTCGGTAAAACGGTTTTCGTCTTCCTCTGCTTCTTCCTCGGCGTCTTCGGAGGCTTCGTTCACGATGGCGGCAGAAGAGTCGCTTACGAAAAAGTCGCCGTCGGTATTGCCGTCGTAGGCAGTATCGTTGGAAGGATCTTCGTTGGGTGGCAGGTCACCGATGGCCGTGGAGTCGCTATTGGAAGCAGTCTCGTTAGCGGGCTTGCTGCAGGAAATAATTAAGAATGCTAAAAGGACAGGGAGAAGTCGGTTATACATAAGGTTAGTTACGGCTTTCGATCAACAGTGTCCCTTACCGAATCGAGTTGCTCTGTTCGTCCCTGCGGTGCGACATCCTGCTGGTATTCGTTCTCGCCCGACGCCGGTATAGAGTCGGTTAACGCCGAGTCCGGTACATCACTTTCCGACGTTGGAGGGTTGGATTTACCGCACGAACTCAGCATCATGAAAGATGCGAAAGTCATTATAAATATAAAAGAGAATACAGTTTTCATAACAAGATACTTGGTTATGAAACCGGCAGCAAGAATGGTGCTAGGTACTGGCTGGGAGCTACAGTTTCATTTCCCAGCCCTTCTCATACTCACGGGACCAGAGCTTTTTGGCTGCGGGATCGTCGCTGCGGCCGGAAGCATCGCAGTCGATAACCTTGCCCGTCCGTTGCGCAATGTTCCCGAGGTGTGGCATCAACGTCGATATGTAGGCTTCCGCGATAGGTGAATTGAGTTTCGCCTTTCCCCTAATGGTGTCAACGAAGTTTACAAGGTGCGTAATGTCGAGCTTCTCTCCCATTCCCTGCGCGCTGGCTTCGACTTGTCCAAGCGGACTCTTCGCGTCTTTAACCAACTTGCTCTCCATGTCGTAGACCTTATAATCGTCGCCACCGGGGATGACCAATGTTCCTTTGTCACCGTAGAAGATCGTTCCCCTGCCGCTCTTCACTTCATCGAATGAATTACAGCTCTTTCCTTCCCATGCGAGAGAAGTATTGTTGTCAAACTCGTATGTGATCAATTGAGTATCGGGTGTTTCCCAATCATCTTTATAAGCAAAACGGCCGCCGCCGGAAGTAACACGCCTGGGCATCGAAACGTCGAGTCCCCAACGCATAACGTCGATCTCGTGAGTACCGTTGTTGCACGCTTCGCCAGTGCCCCAGTTCCAGAACCAATGCCAATTGTAGTGAATAAGATTGTCCTTATAAGGACGACGTGGCGCAGGACCCTGCCAGAGTTCGTAATCTAATGTAGATGGCGGCGCTACCTGCTTCCCGGTGCCGATGGGCTTACGGGCGTTGGTATACCAACCCTTTGCATAATACACGCGGCCGATGGCGCCGCTCTTCAGATCTTTCATAGCTTCGATAACACCGGGCCACGAACGGCGCTGGTTGCCCATCTGGATCAGCTTGTTGTATTTAGTTGCCGCCTTCACCAGGATCTCACCTTCTTCGGGAGAATGACAGCAAGGCTTTTCAACATAAACATGCTTACCGGCTTTGGCGGCCATTAGTGCGGCGGGTGCATGCCAGTGGTCGGGAGCTGCTATGACAAGGGCATCGAGGTCTTTCTCTTCCAGGAGCTTACGCACATCCTTAAATCCCTTCGGAGCTTTGCCGGTCAGCGTCTTTATTTTTTCGATAGTGCGGTTCAATACTTTCTCATCGACTTCGCAGATGTAACCGACTTCGACATCGTCGAGTGAGGAATATAACGTTGCGAGATATTCTCCTCGTCCGTTAGTGCCCATGACCCCAACGATCACTTTTTCGCCAGGAGAGCCTTTGAATGAGAATACATTCGGAGCTGCGAGGAAAGCGGTGCCTGTAAGGGCGGAACGGTAAATGAAGTCTCTTCTTTTCATAAGTGTTTTTTGTTTAGCTCTCACGGAATGCACGGAAAACACGGAAGAGCGCGCGTGCATGTTTCCGTGTATTCCGTGGTTTCCGTGAGAAACATTTTACTCGATAACAGGATTCAATTCACTTTCCGCAAACTCTCCCGGAGGCACACTCATCAGCCAAACCTCATGATCTTTTTTACGATGATCGTGATCCGGTTTCAGAACGCGTGTCTTATCAGCGAAATAAATGATAGTCATTACTTCCCTCATCTTCGATGACTTATTTCCGGGAGCATTGTGCAATGTCCAACCGGCGTGGAATGTTGCGTCGCCGGCGTTCATGGCATTAGCGCCTTTCACCTCGAACTTGTTCTTGCTGACGAAGTTGTTGAAGAAATCTTCGGAGTCGTCGGAAATCTCTTTGGATGTGATGGAACCGAGTGTATGCGTTCCCGAAGCGAATCTCATGATACCCATATCGTTATTGATATCAACGAGTGGCATCCACATCGTTATCGTGTTGTTGGTGTCGAGTGGCCAATAGTATTGATCCTGGTGCCAGGGAGTATGACCACCACCCGGTTCTTTGAACAGGGCCTGGTCGTGGTAGAGACGAACGCGCTCCACGCCCATGAGCTTTGCAGCGACGTGAGCGAATCGCCTGGCGAGAACAAACTTCTTGAGCACATCGTTTTGTCGCCAGAGGTTGAAGATCTGCAAGAACGCTTTGCCGTATGTATCGCGGTCTTCCATTCTTCGCCTTTCGGTGTTGAGCTTCTCCACGCCCTCGAGAATAGCTTTGCGATAAAAGGTGATTTCGTCGGTAGATGCGAGGCCTTTCAAAAGTACATGGCCGTTGGTTTTGAAATGATCGACCTGCTGTTGCGTGAGCGCGTAGTCGGTGCTGAGGTCTGGTGCTGAGTTCATGAATTAAATATCGTGTGAAAATGAGGAGATAGCAAGCATGTCATCGAGTGTTATGGCGACAGCTTTTCCAAAAAGTCAGTCCGGTATGTTTGCCCGATCGGGATCTTCTGAGCCGCTACTATCGCCATGTTACCTTCTATGTACTGCAGCTTTGCCATGGAGATGATGAACGACTTATGAATTCTTCTGAAGAGATCTTGCGGCAGCTGATCGCTTAACCTCTGTAATGTTTGGTGAACGATGAGTGTCTTATCGATGGTCTTTACTTTTGCGTAGTCGCCCATCGCTTCAATGATCTCGATATCGGAATAGTTTACTTTATATGTCTTCTTATCAGCCTGCAGAACGATATACGGAGGTAACGCAGCTTCGGGCTTGCGCTGATCCATAAATTTTCCGACGGCCTTCACAAAGCGATCGAACGGAAAGGGCTTCACGAGATAGTCGACAGCATTGAGCTCGAAACCATTTACAGCGAATTCAGGATAAGCGGTTGTGAAAATGACCGCGGGCGGATTGTTCAGCGACGCATAAAAGTCGGCGCCCGAGAGCTTGGGCATGTTGATATCCAGGAACAGCAGGTCGACTTTCGTCTGACGAAGCTGCTCTCCCGCCTGTATGGCATTGCTGCACACAGAGACCAGGTCAAGTTGCGGCAGATCGGCAATGTACCTGCGCAGCAATTCCTGCGAGACGGGCTCGTCATCAACTACCATGCAAGTGCATCTCGACATTGAATTCATTTTCAGTCTCCGCAATAACGAACGAATGCTTTCCAGGGTAAAGAAGGTCAAGACGTTCTTTTAAATTCTTTAATCCTATACCAGGCGTGGTCCCGGTGTTACTCTTGTTATTCCTGATCTTAAAATTAACGACGCCCTTATCTTCAAGCAAACTAATATGGACGAATGCATTTTCGGTCTCGCCATGAACGCCGTGCTTGAACGCATTTTCCACTAACGGAAGAAAGAGCATTGGTGCTACCGAAACATCACCTTTAATGTTATCGGTGAAGTCAATACGCGTGGTTGGATGAACGCGATACCGCTGAAGGTCGATGTAGTCGCGAAGAATGGCAGCCTCCGAAGAGAGTTTCACAGTATCGTTTGGCGACTTGTAAATAACATAACGAAGGATGTCCGACAGTTTGATGATCGCTGCCGAAGTTGCTCTATTGTCTTTCAGTGAAAGCGTGTAAAGCACGGTAAGGCTATTGAACAGGAAATGAGGGTTCACCTGGTTTATCAAGTTATTAAGCCGGCCAGTAGCTGCAGTTGTCTCTTCTTTTTGGAGTTTAAACCATTCCAGCGAGAGACTCATCAGCGTGGTAAGTCCGACAAACGCGCCGAAGAATTTAAAAAGATCAATAAACTCGTAATACGAGATGAAGTAATAATCGGGAAGTATAAAGTCGATCAGTTTGCCAAACAACAGCTCGTTAAACCAGATTGAGATCCAAATGAGTACATCAACTGCAGCCAGCCAGAGAAAATAGCTGCGCTGAAACAACAGTCGTGGAAGCAAAATAAATTCATTGACAGCCACGGGTATCATGAGGGTGACCAGGAAGATTGCCGTGTAGATATAATCGATCTTTTGCCACTCGCTTGAGCTAGCGAAGATCCCGAGCAATATAAAATAGGAGATCGTCCAAAAGATGAACCAAATAACAACTACGTTATGTCGCTTCATTTCGTCAATTGGAGTTTCAGATCATTGCTATAGGTCTCATCGTCGTTGCCATATTTCGCAACGAACTTTTGCAGCTCGTCGGTAGATGCCGTCAATAAGTAGAAGCCGTCCTCCTTCGATTGTGGATGCTCATCCATAACCATTTCGTGGGAGATCTTTATTCGGTTTTTCGTAAACATTTCCCCAAGCCATTGCTCATTGAACCACTTAATTGTGACGTTCCTGGCATTCAGCACGTCGACTTTCGCGATCGAGTGTGTTGGGACAAAGTGAAGATCAAAAACCGGCATATCTTCCGAGTTGTCTTGCGATGGCATCATATCGAAATACAGTTGATCGTTGATCTTGAACAGGTGACCGATCAGCGTCGCTTCCCTTCCGTTTTTTGAATAATGTAGCTCATAGGAATTTGGCTTATATGGATTCTGATGGATACTCCAGAGATTCAGGTCCGAATCCTTCCAATGGCCTTCGAGCGATTTATTATAAACTACATCCGACTCCTTAAAGAACGGGTGTATCGACTTTACTATGCATCCTTGAAGGAACGCAGCGAGTAAAACAGCGACTACGATTAATGTCTTTTTCATACCATTTGTGTTTTAATGATACGGAAAGATGACTGGACCGTGTCGGCTGTCGAAATTTTTTCGATGAACGCTGCCGGCCAATAGCCGAACACTAATAAAATCTGTAGATTTGGGTAGATGCTCTAATGAATAAAACGGCGCAGAAACGACTCTTCTCTCTCGCGATGATCTTTGCAGTCCTGGCTACATCGATCCTTGCCAGCGCATTTACCCCGCCGAGCACCGACGACTGCCAGGAAGCATCCTCCGATCAGCAGATCCCCTTCGAAGAGACTGAAAAAGAATTCGAAGACGATAAAGACGAGGCCGACGAAAAAACCGGCTCGTTAGCATTGTTCTGTGAAGTTGCTTTCTATGATCACAAAGCCGTCAGCCAATACCAGTTCGTTAGCCTGGACACTCAAAAACCTTATCACGACGTTCCCCTTTTCCTGAGCCACCATCGATTCCTGATCTGAGCAGTTTGTAAACAGAATCCCCCTGTAAAGAAAACTGTTCATTTACTTTTTTGAATCAATGGATCTTAATCAGAAACCGCTTGCGGAAGCGGGAACATTATCTCAGAACTTACTGCCGACTTTCAACGAACACGAAGTACTTCATCAACTGAAGCACTACTTACCGGAGCAGGCAGCACTCAAAGACTTTATCCACCAAAATACCCTGAGTGCATTTCAGAAGATGAAATTCTACGATGCACTTCGCCATGCATCACAAATACTTGGTCATAGGGTCTCTTTGTCACTGGGGGAATATCGCTCACTCTACCAGCAAGGAAAGATCCGCAACGATGTGCTCGAACATCTTATTTCCGAAAAGAAAGGGGCCGATTCTTTAGACAGGTGGAAACAGCTCGCAATAAAAACAAAGTTCGATCCACTTCCGCTGCCACGTATTGGTGCGCTAAGGTCGAACTGGAAACGTCAGTATAAAGTCGATCTCGATTCTCAAACACACCCGATCCTGTTTCGGATCCTCTGCAGTTATCTCGACCAGGGCATTTCTATCTGGAACTTCCCTATCCGCGACCAGGGATTCCTCGAGTCACTCAAAGAAATGGAACGATCCAGCTTCACGAGCTTCTTCCGTGGAAAACGTGCGAAGAAGATCCTGCTGGAAACCGACTGCTCTATCCCCGATCTTTTGAAGATCGTAGTCGGCGATGAGTCGCTATACAAACAATATCTCTTTGACCAACAGTTTGCACACCAGGGCTGGTCGGGTATCGTTTCGATCATCGAGAACATGCCTCAAACATTGCTCGACGCGAGAAAGATCTCGATACACGACCTCGTCGCTTTCGAATTGTTGCTGGAGATCGACGCACTCGATGCCAACCTCGGCAAAGAATGGCTTCCATTATGTTTCATGATCAAGTCACGGCCCGTCGAATTGTTCGCAGAAGTTCCGAAGACGGAATACCACGAAGTAATGAACCTCTGGCAGGACGCATTCGAGTGGACTTATTACGACCAGGTGCTCGAAGGCCTGAAAGAGGTAAGACGCTTCGAAGTGCCAAAAGGAGCAGCCACATTCCAGGCGATGTTCTGTATCGACGATCGGGAATGTTCTTTCAGAAGATACATTGAACAGATCGATCCTCTTGCCGATACGTATGCCACACCGGGCTTCTTCAGCGTTGAGTTCTTCTTTCAACCCGAAGGCGGAAAGTTCTACACGAAGGTCTGTCCCGCTCCCATTACACCGAAATACCTGATCAAAGAATACGAGACAAAAGAAAAGCGAGAGACCGACATCCACTTTAGCAAACACGCACACTCATTCTATAGCGGCTGGTTGATCAGTCAAACGATCGGGTTCTGGTCGGCACTTAAGTTATTCCTCAACATCTTCAGGCCATCAATCAGTCCAGCCACTGCATCATCTTTCCGGCACATGGATCGTTCGTCACAGCTTACGATCGAGAACAAGGGCACCGACCAGGTAGAGAATGGACTGCAGGTCGGCTTCACGATCGAAGAGATGGCGGCACGCGTCGAAGGCCTCCTGATGAGCATTGGGCTAGTGAAAGATTTCGCCCCGATCGTTTATGTGATCGGTCACGGATCCAGCAGCGTGAACAATCCACACTTCGCCGCTTATGATTGTGGCGCTTGCTCGGGACGGCCCGGTTCCGTAAATGCCCGGGTGTTCTGTTACATGGCGAATCATACAGCTGTCAGGCAGATCCTGGCAACCAAGGGGATCAACATTCCGCAAAACACCCAGTTCATGGGTGGACTGCATGACACCACCCGCGACGAGATCGATTTTTACGACCAGGGTGCATTGTCGCCCGACAATAAACAAAGACATCTCACTAACCTTATCACGTTTACAAAAGCGCTCGATCTCAACGCGAAAGAACGCTCACGCAGGTTTGAGTCGATCGATACACGCAAGACACCAGCCCAGATCCACGAAGACGTTCGTCGTCGTTCTGTTTCGTTGTTTGAGCCCAGGCCTGAATTGAACCATGCTACGAATGCATTGTGTATTGTCGGACGCCGATCCATGACGCATGAACTGTTCCTCGACCGCCGCGCGTTCATGAACTCCTATGACTATCGCATCGATCCAACCGGCAAATACCTGTTGAATATACTTCGTCCTGCCGCGCCCGTGTGCGGCGGTATTAACCTCGAGTATTTCTTCTCACGTGTCGATAATAATAAGTTAGGTGCGGGCACCAAGCTTCCGCACAACGTCATGGGCTTGTTTGGCGTTGCCAATGGCATCGATGGGGACCTCAGACCGGGACTACCGAGTCAAATGATCGAGGTTCATGACCCCATCAGGTTGATGATCATCGTCGAACATTTTCCGGAAGTGTTGCTTGAAACCATTCAGCGCTCGCCTGAAACATACGAATGGTTCATTAACGAATGGGTCCACCTCGTTTCGATCAACCCGGAGACCCGCGACGTGTTCTATTTTAAAGAAGGAAAGTTTGTTCCCTACCAGCCTTTTATGAAAAAGATCGACGTCGTTCCCGATGTCACGAAGCTGGTGGAATCCAGTCCGAGCACCGAGAACATTCCCGTTTACAAACTTTCGTAAGATGATCACGATGACAACCATACTTCACACACTGGTCATACTTCCGATAGTAGGGTTCCTCGTAAGCTTGCTGATCCCGCATAAGCACGAGAATACTATTTCAAGGGTAGCCTTTGTGACGGTTGGACTTCACTTGTTCCTGGCTATTGGATTTGTGGTGTATTGGGCGTTTAACGGCACACCCACGATCGAACAGAAAGACATGGCGCTGTTCCAAACCAGCAGCTACGAATTTTTCCTGGACTTTACTTTTGATAAGATCGCTGCAACCTACCTGGTCGTAGGTGCGCTATTGACTTTCCTTGTAACCGTATATAGTCGCTACTATTTGCATCGTGAGGTCGGCTACAAGAGGTTCTTCAACACGATGTTGTTTTTTTATTTCGGCTATGTGATTGTAACCCTATCCGGCAACCTCGAAACAATGTTTGTTGGTTGGGAAATGCTCGGTATTTCTTCATTCTTGCTGATCGCATTTTATCGCGACCGATATCTGCCCGTTAAGAATGCTGTTAAGGTATTCTCAATCTATCGCGTCGGCGACGTGGGGCTGATCCTCACGATGTGGCTCACCCATCATTTGTTCCACGAGAACGTTACGTTCATAAGGCTTAACAACTACGAGCTGGTTCATGATCACATAGCCAGTCATTCCATTGAAGGAGTGATTATCTCTTTGATGATCTTGATCACGGCTACCGCGAAGTCGGCTCAGCTTCCATTTTCTTCGTGGCTGCCCCGGGCTATGGAGGGTCCCACTCCTTCCAGTGCGATCTTCTACGGATCACTGGCCGTTCACATGGGTGTGTTCCTTCTCTTGAGAACAGAGCCGTTTTGGGAGCAACAACTATCTGTCCGCATCCTGATCGCTACGATCGGCCTGGTAACAACGGTGATCACGACAGGCATTGCAAGGGTTCAGTCGTCGATCAAAGCACAGATTGCTTACGCCTCGGCGGCTCAGATCGGCTTGATCTTTATTGAAGTTGCCGCGGGTCTCGACAACCTGGCGTTGTTTCACTTCGCAGGGAATGCTTTTCTTAGGACTTATCAGCTGCTTGTTTCACCGTCGGTGGTCAGTTATTTGATCCGTGAGCAGTTCTATAAGTTCGCGCCGAGGTTGCGTTCGATAGAAGACTCGTTCCCGAAGAAGCTTCGTTATTCGCTATACATTCTTTGCGTGAAAGAATGGAATCTCGATTCGTTCATGTATCGATACCTTTGGAATCCATTGAAGTGGGTTGGTCGTCGTTTGGACTTCCTGACGTTGGGAAGGGCGATCGCACTGTTTATTCCAATGTATTTGGTGGGACTTTGGGCTCTCTACGCCGAAGACCTGGTACCGGAGTCGATCCATTCATCGTTGCCGATTGTTTTTGCGGTGATCGCTTTGATCGCTGTACTGAAATCATTCACAGAAAGAAAGCAAGCGCGTCTTAGCTGGGCGCTCGTGATCATGAATCATTTCTGGGTAGCGCTGGCCATATCGTTCAATGAGCACTTCGGGTTCGAAGAAACATTACTGTACATAAGCGGCATCGTCGCTGCGGGTATTCTCGGGTTTGTTGTACTTCGAAGGCTGAAGACCCTCGAAGGCAACATAGATCTCGATCAGTTCCATGGACATTCATACAGGCATCGAAACCTCGCATTCGTCTTTTTGGTTGCGTGTCTTGCAGCAACAGGCTTCCCGATCACGCCAACGTTTGTTGGAGAAGACCTGATCTTCAGTCACATCCATGAAGACCAGGCATGGCTTGCGTTCTTTGTGTCGTTGAGCTTTATCATCGATGGGCTGTCGATCATCAGGATCTATGCGAGGGTGTTCCTGGGACCACATGTAAAGTCGGTGTACGATATGGCGTACCGCTCTTCGTAAAGTGTCATTTGTCAGGGGTATGTCATCGCGTCACTCGCTACAACGAGCGAACCGGACTCAGTGAGCGACGCGATCCCAGCATTTTGAAACCGGATCCCGCCGAACCTGATCATAGGTCGCATTCCATAGTCTCTGGCGGGATGACATTGAGAAATACATAAGTCGCATTCCATAGTCTCTGGCGGGATGACATTGAGGGATAGACGAGTGGGTGCGCGTTTCGTCGCAACATGTTATCGCAACATGTCATCGCGTCCCTGGCTACAACGAGCGCACCAAACTCAGTGAGCGACGCGATCCCAGCGTTTTGAAACCGGATCCCGCCGAACCTGATCATAGGTCGCATTCCATCGTCTCTGGCGGATGACAATGAGGGATAGACGAGTGGGGTGCGCGTT
>CAZBCP010000018.1:0-309920 GCA_964490505.1 uncultured Ohtaekwangia sp.
TTCATCCTGAGCCAGGATCAAACTCTCCATAGTATTAATCTTTAATGAGATGTTACTCTCACCGATCAGCTCTCACAATCACGTAGTGATCATCGAAAGCCTCTCTATGTCGTTGATCTCGGTCTCATCTAATCTTTGTCCTGACCCTCTTCACAGAGGGCATTCCTTAAAGAATCGACTCATCGTACTCCTCTATCGAAGTACAACGGGTCCGCTATCAGTCATTCACTCAATGAACGTTTTCAGAAAAAAATTTTCCGAACAGTAGTTGAAAGCAACCCTCTCAACTTATCACATCTCCAAGAATTCGCCCCAATCGGGCCTCTTTCTCAAAAACGGACTGCAAAGGTATGTGATGAGACCGCATTATGCAAGTCACCACCAAAAAAATTACGCTGCCGTGAGCTTCCTGTGGATAGTTTGTGTACGGTCGGGGCCTGTAGAAATCAAGGTAATAGGCACATTCAACGCATTCTCAAGAAAATCAATGTATTGCGACAACTCAGCTGGAATCTGGTTCTCCATAATTCCAGAAAGTGATGTGCCCCAGCCTTTTAGCTCAGTATATACAGGAACAATTTTTTCATTCACATACTCATACGGAACAGTCTCAGTAACCGATCCATCCTTCAACTTATAGTGTGTACAAACTTTTATCGTCGAAAACACACTCAACACATCTGCCTTCATCATCAACAGCTTCGTAACACCATTGATCATTATCGAATACTTCAACGCAGGAAGATCAATCCATCCACACCTCCTCGGTCTGCCCGTCGTTGATCCAAACTCATTGCCTTCCTTACGCATCCTCTCCCCTTCTTCGTCCATTAACTCAGTAGGGAACGGGCCACTGCCAACACGAGTACTATACGCTTTAAATATTCCGTACACTTCACCGATGTGCCGCGGCGCAACACCCAATCCGGTACAAGCACCCGCAGTAACAGTATTCGAGCTCGTAACAAACGGATAACTTCCGAAATCAATATCCAACAACGAGCCCTGCGCACCTTCTGCAAGAATAGTCGAACCCTTCTTCAGCTCCTGGTTTATAAAATACTCGCTGTCGATCAACTTGAACTCCTTCAAAAAAACCACAGCATCCATGAACTGCCCTTCGAGATCTTTCCAATCATACTGTATATCATGATTTTTTAAGATGTCGAAATGAGTATCGATAAGCTTCTTGAATTTGCTGGCGAAATTATCCGACAAAATATCGCCAACACGAAGTCCCTGGCGCGATACCTTATCAACATACGAGGGACCAATGCCTTTTAACGTGGAGCCGATCTTGTCAACACCCTTTGCTTTCTCGTAAGCCTGATCCAGCAAACGATGTGTAGGTACTATGAGTGTGGCCTTCTTCGAGATGAATAAGTTCTGTCTTACATCCAGGTTAAACTTATCGAGTTTGTTGATCTCCGTCCTGAAAACAACAGGATCCAGGACAACACCATTGCCAATGATATTCTTGGTCGTCCTGCGGAATATCCCGGAAGGTATCTGATGCAATACGTGCTTTATGCCGTCGAATTCCAACGTGTGGCCCGCATTGGGACCGCCCTGGAAACGTGCTACCACATCGTACTGAGGTGCAAGAACATCCACGATCTTACCCTTGCCTTCGTCTCCCCATTGCAATCCCAAAAGGACATCAACTTTCATCTTCGTTGTTCGTTGTTCGTTATTCGTATTGGAAGAGCTTATTTCTTTGCCAGGGTAATTGCTTCTTCCTCAGATTGCACCACGTGAAAGATGGCATTCAGCTTGGTAATTACCAGCAGCTTTTTCACGTTCTCTGAGGGCTTCATAAGATAAACATCGCCGCCCTTGTTCCTGAACTTCGTAAGAATGGTTATGAGCACGCCGATACCACTACTGTTGATATAGCGTAAGTCAGAGATATCGATAATACAGGCGGGCACCTTGTGCGACAATGCATCGCTTACAGCGTCGATCATGCGCGCGCCGCTATCTTCACCGATAAGGTCGCCCGAAATTCTAAGAATGAGTGTATTGGATTTGATTTCCTGTGCGAAGTTCATGCTTTACGATTTTCACAATTTTTCCTGGAACAATTAGCATACAGGATCAAAGAGTGATGCATCACATTGAAATGCAAAAGTTCTTCTACTGTATTCTGAATATTCTGAATGCGGGGATCACAAAATTCGACAACCTTATTGCAATCAGTACAAATAAGATGATCGTGTTGCTTATACCCGTATGATTTTTCGTATTGAGCGAGATTCTTACCGAACTGATGCTTGCTCACCAGGTCGCACTCCACCAAAAGATCGAGCGTGTTGTAAACAGTGGCACGGCTTACGCGATAGTTCTTGTTCTTCATGTTGATGTACAGCGACTCAACATCAAAGTGGCCACCAAGAGAGTATATTTCTTCGAGTATAGCGTAGCGTTCGGGTGTCTTACGGAGCTCCTTACTTTCGAGGTAAGCCGTAAAGATCTTTTTTACTTCGTCGTAAACTTTCGGATTTAACACCATGCGGGCCCAAAGGTATTAATTATTTCTCGAGTCAAAACGGGCAACGGAGACAACTCCTTCTACCTTTTCCAATTTCCCGATCAGCATCTCGAGGTGACGGGTATCATTGACGTAAAGCATGATCTCGCCACGGAAAATACCAAGATCGGTATTGAAAGCGATCGAGCTCATGTTCACCTTCAGCTCTTCGGAGATGATCTTCGACACGTCGTTTATAAGACCAACGCGATCGGTACCCACGATCTTTAACCCGGTAAGGAAAGAAACCTCGTGTTGAGAAGTCCACTTGGCCTTTATAACACGGTGACCGTGGTTAGCGAACAGCTCCGGTGCGTTAGGACAATTGGTACGATGTATCTTGATGCCTTCGCCGACGGTAACAAAACCAAAGACCTCGTCGCCGGGTATTGGTGTACAGCATTTCGCCAGCTTGTATTCAACAAGATCCATGCTGTCGCCGATGAGCAAAGTATCGGAGCCATTGGCACTCCTGGTCAGTTCTTGCTCCACCAGCTTCGCGTCGGCCGGAGCATTTCGGTTCTTAAGCGGCGATGATGGCTTATATTCCTTGAACGCCTTGAGGTCGTTGAGTGTGATCAGTCCTTTACCAACATTGTAGTGCAGATCGAACTTGGAGTTCACTTTGAAATACGACTGCATCTGTTCGTAGGTCGAGCTGTTGGCATCGATCTTTAGCTGATTCATCTTGCGCAGCAGAGTTTCTTTGCCGGTCTCCGCAACGTTCTTCTTATCTTCTTTGAGAACGTCTTTGATCTTCGATTTGGCTTTGGGACTTACAACAAACCGCAGCCAGTCTTCCGTCGGTTTTTGTTTTGCCGATGTGAGGATTTCTATCTGATCTCCATTCTTTAGAACGTGATTAATAGAAACCAGCTTTTGATTCACTTTGGCACCGATACATTTTGCGCCGATGTCGGTGTGTATCTCAAAAGCGAAGTCGAGCGCTGTTGCCCCTTTGGGCAACGTCTTGAGCTCGCCCCGGGGGGTGAACACAAAAATTTCTTCATTAAAGAGATTGCCGCGGAAGTCATCGACGAATTCGAGCGCTGTTAGATCCTGGCGTTCCAGGAGCTCGCGTACGCGTATGAGCCATTTTTCGAGATTCGATTCGTGGCTGGCGGAGCTTTGGTCTTTGTATTTCCAGTGGGCTGCGTAGCCTTTCTCGGCGATCTCGTCCATGCGCAGGGTTCGTACCTGCACTTCAACCCACTGGCCGTTCTTCGCCATCACGGTTGTGTGAAGCGATTCGTAGCCGTTGGCTTTTGGTGTGCTGATCCAATCGCGGAGGCGATCGGGATTTGGTGTGTAATAGTCGGTAACAACTGAGTACACTTGCCAGCAATACGATTTCTCCTGTTCGATGGGTGTATCGAGGATAATGCGGATCGCGAACAGGTCGTACACTTCTTCGAAGGGAATGTTCTGGCGACGCATCTTGTTGAAGATCGAGAACACGGATTTCGGTCGACTCTTGATCTCGTAAGGGATCTTTAGTTTATCGAGTTCTTCCTTGATGGGCTGAACAAACTGCTTGATGAATTTATTTCGCGAAGCTTTTGATTCGTCGATCTTGGTTACGATCTCATCGTAGACAGCGCGATCGGTGAAGCGCAGGTAAAGATCTTCGAGCTCTGTTTTGATTGCGTTGAGGCCGAGGCGATGCGCAAGGGGCGCATAGAGGTAGATAGTTTCGTTGGCGACCTTCAATTGTTTATTGCGCGGCATGCTGTCGAGCGTGCGCATATTGTGAAGTCGGTCGGCAAGCTTGATCAGGATAACGCGAACGTCTTCAGATAAGGTGAAGAGCATTTTACGGAAGTTCTCCGCCTGGGCGGAAGTTCCGTATTCGAAAGCACCGCGGATCTTGGTGAGTCCGTCGACGATGCGGGCGATCTTTTTACCGAACATCCGCTCGATGTCGGCGAGTTCTATGTCGGTGTCTTCGACGACGTCGTGAATGAGTGCTGCGATGATGGATGTTGTGCCGAGTCCGATCTCTTCGGCGCAGATCTCTGCGACGGTGAGTGGGTGGAAGATGAATGGTTCGCCGGACTTCCGGCGCATGTCTTTATGTGCGTCTAGGGCGAGCTGGAACGCGGTTTTTATACGGCGCGCGTCTCCCTCCTTGAGTACGGGTTTGGCTTTTCTGAGCAGCCTCCGGTACCGGGCGATTATCTCCTTCTTTTCCTCGACGATATCTGCAACCACTTTTTCCTTACCTTTTTATTATGTGCCCTTTAATCCTAAATTTGCACTCCATTTTGGGAAAATAACGAAAATTAAAGGTTTTTCAATCCAGATTTTCGATTAAAACGAGGTGAGGAGGGGACGAGGCGATGATGTGAAGAGGTGGGTGGCAAAATGGGGCCTGGCTAGGTAAAAGCGCGATAGTTAGTTTAGAAACGACAGCTTGGAAACGGCCAGGCGTAGAATACCCGGATGCGGCGGTAAAAATGATTAGGGCAGCCGCGCAGGCGCGATCGAAAACTTACTGATGCTCGGAGAACGTCTGAGCGTAAAATTATTTGCGGATGTGGCGGTAAACATGGTTAGGGCAGCCGCGCAGGCGCGATCGAAAACTTACTGATGCTCGGAGGACGTCTGAGCGTAAAATTATTTGCGGATGTGGCGTAATTGGCAGCCGCGCCAGACTTAGGATCTGGTGCCGAAAGGCGTGGGGGTTCGAGTCCCTTCATCCGCACATACCCCTTCGGGGGATATTTGGTTTCAAAAAATAAAGAAGATGGATATACAGCTAGATAAGCAGAGCGTAACCGACGGCACGCTGAAGATCAGTTTGAAAGAAACAGATTACCTTCCCAAAGTCGATCAAAAGATCCGCGAATATTCTCGTAAGGCCAATATCAAAGGTTTCCGCCAGGGCAAAGTACCATCGGGCGTTATCAAGAAAATGTTCGGGAAGTCTATCCTCGTCGAAGAAGTAAACCACCTTGTATCTCACGGCATCTCCGACTACATCCGCGACAACAAGCTGCGCGTGCTCGGCGATCCCATGCCTAACGAAGAAAAAGCTCGCACCATCGACTGGGATACTCAGAAAGATTTCGAATTCGAATTTCAACTCGGGATGGTCGACGACTTCAAGATCGAGCTTTCGAACAAGGTGAAAG
The DNA here is from genome assembly GCA_964490505.1 of uncultured Ohtaekwangia sp. GTDB lineage: Bacteria > Bacteroidota > Bacteroidia > Cytophagales > Cyclobacteriaceae > ELB16-189. The sequence goes on from CAZBCP010000018.1 coordinate 5,665, forward strand.
TTACATCACATCCGATCGACGTTACCGATAAGGTGATCGACAACACGATCAATGATATTCAAAGAAGGTACGGACAAGTTAGTTACCCCGAAGTAAGCGAAGCTGGAGACAATCTTCACGGCGAGATCGTTACTGCCGACGGCAGCACAAAGAATTCATATATACCGCTCGAGAAGCTCGACAAGAAAGAGCAGGAAAAATTTATCGGCGTGAAGAAGGACGACACGGTCACATTCAACATCGAAGACATCAGCGACAATAACATCAAGTCGCAGATACTCGACGCCGATCCAACCGAAGTGCAATCAGCAAAAGGAAGCTACAACTTTAAGGTTACAAACATTACCCGCATCATTCCTGCCGAGCTCAACCAGGAGCTGTTCGACAAAGTATTCGGAAAAGACGCTGTTGCCGACGAATCTGCTTTCCGTGAGAAAGTGAAGGAGACGATCGCAACCAACTACAATCGCGAAACCGACCATCTTCTCGAGCACGAGATCCAGCACTGGTATGTTGATAACACGAAGATCGAGATGCCGGAAAATTTCCTTAAGAAATGGATCATGAATACAAGTGGCGGACAAGTGAACGACGAAACTCTTCAAAAGGAATTCGGTGCATACAAAGAATCATTGAAGTGGAATCTTATCGTGAATAAGATCGCCGACGATAACCAGGTGAGCGTAGAGCCTAACGAGGTGAAAATGAAGGCGAAAGCACAGATCCTGGAACAATTTGGCGGCAATGCTGCAATCGCAGACCAGCTCGGCGAAAGGTTCGATTCCATTGTAGACAACTACCTGCAGGGCCAGGACGGCAAGGGGGATAATTATATGAAGATCTACAATCAGCTCAGGATGGAGAAGATCATGAAGATCATCCGCGAAAAGATCACGGTAACGGAGAAAACGGTTTCCCTGGAGGAATTTGAGAAGTTAGTTGCGGCGCACAATCACTGATCGTTCGAACTAAAGCACACTAAAATTGTTATAAATTCCGTCTCTCAATTAAATCCATTCTTATGTCTGAAAAAAATAACGAGTTCCGGAAATACGCTGTTCACCACCTTGGCATGAGCGGCAACACAATAGATTCTTATGGCCGATACGTGCAGCAGATCGAAAACATGACAACTGCCGTTATCGAAGAAAGGCCAGGTAACTTTCGCGCGATCGATGTATTCACCCGACTGATCTCCGACCGCATCATCTTCCTTGGCATGGGTATCGACGACCAGGTGGCGAACGTTATCCAGGCTCAACTGCTCTTCCTTGCTTCGGCAGATCCGAAGAAAGATATCGTGATGTATATCAACAGTCCCGGTGGCTCAGTTTACGCCGGCCTTGGTATCTATGATACGATGCAGTGGATCGATCCAGATGTGGCTACGATCTGTACAGGCCTCGCAGCATCGATGGGCGCCGTGCTGCTCACAGCCGGTACCGCTAAGAAACGTTCTAGCCTTCCGCACGGAAGGATCATGATACACCAACCGATGAGCGGCATGCAAGGCCAGGCATCGGATATGGAGATCTCGCTGCGTCAGACTCTCGAAGTGAAAAAAGATCTCTATAATATACTCTCGAAGCACAGCGGACAGAAGTACGAAAAGATCGAAAAGGATTCGGATCGCGACTACTGGATGCGCGCGGTTGAGGCCAAAGAATACGGCCTGATCGACGAGGTGCTGGAGAAGAAAAATTCGTAAGCTGAACGGGATCCCGCGGCGACCTATGAAAAAGTGCTTTTCATAGCTTGGCGCGGGATGACAAGCCCAAAAGGCCTTAAATAAGGCCTTTTTTTATGCCCTCCCGGGGGTCCGATTTTTTAGGAATTCGGTAAATTTGTCGTTTAGTTCTTTCCACTTTTTAAACTAATCCACAGAAATCATGGCTGAAGTAACATGTTCCTTTTGCGGCCGAAGCAAAAAAGACGTCGACCTGATGATCTCGGGTATCCACGCCCACATTTGCGACAAGTGCGTAACGCAGGCCAACCAGATCCTGTCGGAAGAAAAGAAAAACAAGGTTGAAGCAGGGGCTCTCCCCAACTTCAAGCTCATTAAGCCACGCGACATCAAGAAGTTTTTGGATGAATATGTGATCGGCCAGGACGAAGCCAAGAAGGTAATCTCCGTTGCCGTTTACAATCACTATAAGAGACTCATGCAACGCAAGGTCGACAACGATGTAATGATCGAGAAGTCGAACATCATTATGGTTGGAGAGACCGGTACCGGTAAAACATATCTTGCCCGTACCCTGGCGAAGATCCTGCAGGTACCGTTCTGTATTGCCGACGCCACTGTGCTTACCGAAGCCGGTTATGTTGGCGAAGACGTTGAAAGTATTTTGACACGCCTGCTCCAGGCTGCCGACTACAATGTAGAGGCTGCTGAGCGGGGCATCGTATACATCGATGAGATCGATAAGATCGCGCGTAAATCCGACAATCCTTCGATCACCCGCGACGTAAGCGGTGAGGGTGTTCAGCAAGCATTGCTGAAATTATTGGAAGGAACGGCAGTGAATGTGCCCCCACAAGGTGGACGTAAGCATCCCGATCAGAAAATGATCACGGTGAATACGGAGAACATCCTCTTTGTTTGCGGTGGCGCATTCGAAGGTATCTCAAGATTCATTGCACGTCGTTTGAATACAAGGCCGCTTGGTTTTGCTGCACAGAGTGAAAATCAACAGCGCATCGAAGACGATAACTTCCTGCAATTTGTATCGGCGCAGGACCTCAAGAGCTTTGGTCTTATTCCTGAATTGATTGGCCGTTTGCCTGTTGTATCTTTCCTTAACCCGCTCGATCATACAGCGCTTCGCAAGATCCTGACCGAGCCGAAGAACGCTCTTGTTAAACAATACAGGAAGCTGTTCGAAATGGAAGATATCGAGATAGAGTTCAAGGAAGGAGCACTTGATTTTATCGTTGAGAAAGCGGTGGAGTTCAAGTTGGGTGCACGTGGACTTCGTTCCATTTGCGAAGCCATCATCAACGATGCGATGTTCGAATTGCCGTCGGACAAGACTTCTGACAAGCTGGTGATCAATAGGGCTTACGCTGAAGAAAAATTCAGTCGATCACATTACTCGAAGCTGAAGGTAGCTTAGTAGGTGCTAGGTGCTAGGTGCGGGGTGCTGGGAATTTCAAGTACTGTACCATCAATCGCCCGGCGTTTTCGGAAGCAGAACCGGTATCAAGGATCTTATAAAGCCTATCGTATTCGCTGAGCAGCTGACTACGGTAGGCTTCGTTATTTAACAACAGGTCGAGCTCTTCATTGAGCTTCGCTACTGTCATATTTGCCTGGTAGAGCTCCTTCACGACATTTTTGTTCAGGATCAGGTTCACCAATCCAAGCCATTCTATTTTAACTACCGACCTTACGATGGCCTCTTCGATGATGTTGGTTTTATATAATAGGGTTTCGGGCACTTTGAATAACGCGGTTTCGAGACTTGCTGTACCTGATGTGACAAGGGCCGCGTTTGCATTCGACAACAGGTCGTAGGTGGATTCGAAGACCAGCTTCACGTTGGGTATGCCCGACAGTGCGCTGTACATTTCGGCCGGCAAGGTTCTTACGGCAGCAACTACGAATTGAAGGTCGGGATTAGCTTTTGCAACGTCAGCAAGTATGGGGACAACTCGCTTCAATTCCATCTTACGGCTTCCCGGCAATAGCGCAACGATCCGTTTTCCCTTGTTCAGGTCATTTTTTGCGAGGAAGCCGGGGTCGGGTTTGAATTTCTTGATGGCGTCGAGAACGGGGTTCCCTACGTAGTCTACATCCCAATCGAATTTTTTATAGAAATCTTTTTCAAACGGGAGTATGCAGAACATCCTGTCTACCGAAGCTTTGAGTTTCCACGCACGCGATGTGTTCCATGCCCAGACTTTTGGCGAGATGTAAAAGAAAACTTTCAGTCCATGTTCTTTGGCAAACTTCGCTATGCGCATGTTGAAGCCTCCATAATCGATGAGCACGACAACGTCGGGTTTAAATACAAGAATATCTTCCTTGCATTTCTTCATGATCGCTTTTATCGTCCTGAAATTTGCGATCACTGCAAGGAATCCCATGAACGCGAGTTGATCGTAATGCATCGCGAGATCCATTCCGGCTTCGCGCATATCGTTGCCACCGAACCCACGCCCTACGAAATCAGGATCGTTCTTACGAATGGCACGTATGAGATTGCCACCGTGAAGGTCGCCCGAACGTTCGCCTGAAATCAGGTAGTATTTCATAGCTGGGGGATTGCCGCAGGCGCGGCAATGACGGCTAGCGTTTTCATTCTCCGAAATAGTCTACGTAGTTGCGAGGAGTTTCATAGAGTCGCACGCAGTGCAGTTTGCCATAGCGACTGATGTCTTGAACCTTGCGGTCCAGAATTTTCCAGATCTCGACCGCGAGGGTCTCGCAGCTGGGTAGTTTGTCCTTAAGAAAATCGACGTCGAGATTGAGGTTCTTGTGATCGAGCTTTTCTACGACTTCGTCACGGATAAGTGTGCTGAGCTTTTTAAGATCGATCACGAAGCCGGTGTCGGGATCGGGTTTCCCTTTTACAGTAATGATCACTTCGAAATTATGACCGTGCCAATTTTCATTGGCGCAAGCCCCAAACACCTCCTGGTTTTTTTCTTTAGACCATGCGGGATTGTAGAGCTTGTGGGCAGCGTTGAAATGTTCTTTTCGACTTACGTAGATCATTCTTGTGGTGTGCCTCCGTTTCCGGGGCCCCGGCCTTCGCCGGGGTGCAAATATACATTAACTTGCGCGCATGATAATCGTTACCGGAGCCGCAGGTTTCATTGGAAGCTGTCTCATCAAGCGCTTGAATGCCGACAACTTCAATATGATCGTTGCGGTAGATAAGTTCGACAATCCCGCGAAGAACAAGAACCTGGAAGGAGCACGGATACAGGAGCGCGTGGAACGAGATCGTTTTTTTGAATGGCTCGATCGCAACAACGAGCTGGTTGAATTCATCTTTCACATCGGCGCACGTACCGACACCACCGAGTTCAATAAATCTATCTTCGACGAATTGAACGTATCGTATTCGCAGGAGATCTGGAAGCGTTGCGTGGCGTACCAGATCCCGTTGGTCTACGCTTCATCGGCGGCCACGTATGGACTGGGCGAGCTTGGCTTCAAGGACGATGAGTCGAAGATGAAGAAGCTGAAGCCATTAAATCCCTATGGCTGGTCGAAGCTCGAATTCGACATCTGGGCGTTGGAGCAAAAGGAGAAGCCGTTCTTTTGGGCTGGTCTGAAATTTTTCAACGTCTATGGTCCTAACGAATATCATAAAGGAAGAATGGCCTCGGTTATCTGGCATGCATTCAACCAGATAAAGAGCACTGGAAAGATGAAACTGTTCCGCTCTCATAACCCGGATTATAAAGATGGAGGGCAGCTTCGCGATTTCATTTATGTGAAAGATGTAGTGGAAGTGTGCATGTTCCTGATGAATACAAGAAAGAACCCGGGTATCTACAACCTGGGGACCGGCAAGGCGAGAACGTTCCTCGATCTTACACGAGCCACGTTCAAGGCAATGAATAAGCCGGAGGACATATCGTTCATCGATACGCCGGCCGACATCCGCGACAAGTATCAGTATTTTACGGAAGCGGATATGAGCAAGCTAAAGAAGATAGGTTACACAAAACCATTTGCTACTCTTGAAGAGGGAGTTGCCGACTATGTGGGTAACTACCTGTTGAAAGATCTTCGGATCTACTAAATAAAAAAAGCCCCGTATTTCACGGGGCTTTCAAATAAAACACTACGGGGTTTAGTCTTCAACAGGACTGAGTGTCGCTACAAAAAGCTCGGTCGACATATAGAGATCGCCAACCGCAGTTTTGTGTGTATTAGCATATTCTGCTATTGATCCACTGCCATCGGCGTAGTAGATATCGTAGATGATAGTAACAGTGCCTTCGCAATAGTTCACCTGGCCAGTTCCTTTGATCAAATAATCATACGGATCGCCGTCGTACACAGTTGTGAAGACTGGTTGTTCTTCGATGGTAAATGCGCCACCGGGTACAATCGTTGCGATAATGGGTGAAGCGGATATAACTTCCTCTGCCCAGAAGTCGGAGATCATCGTTTGACCGAGTCCTTCTATGGTTAATTCACCTTCGCCCGAGCTCACGATCGAAACTGTGTTTTCTTCTTCGATGTCGAGGCCGTCGAATGTAGCTTCAATACCTTCAAGGTCACCTTCGAAGTCGAACAAACAGTCGTCGTCAGCGATCGTAAACGAGTAAGACACAGCCAAAGGATAACCAACCTGCACACCATCGTCCGCGCTTGTCAAAGCAACAGTGAGCGGAACGTTAGGTTCGTTGTTAAAGTCAGGTACACCCTTTATGACAAGGTTGCTAATCGCATCTTTCCAGGTAGTACCAGCAGGAATTGTAATGCTACCTGACGCTGCCGAACCACCAACAATCGTGTAGTCGGCTCCATAATTACCGCCGCTGACCTCGTAATTGACGGTAATTGTCCTGTCATTTTCGAAATCACCGCCATAATAAAGCGGAATTGTGATCCCTGCACTGTTTTCAGCAACTGTTGTGGGTACACCTTGCAAGCGGAAACCAACATATTCCCTGGAAGCAGGTTCGAAGTCATTATCCACGCAGGCTATTGCCGTAATCGCGGTGAGTGCTAACAAAATATATTTTTTCATCATTAGTCGATTTAAGTGATTACCAGCCTGGGTTTTGTTCAGCCTGGAGTGTTGGGTTCCTTGTTGTCTCCGACTGCGGGATAGGCCACAGGTAACGAGGATCATTGTACGGGATGGCTGCTATCGTTCCGTTAGGATCGGTTCCGATCTCGTAGATGTCAGGGTTCGCAGTAAGATCGGCATTCTGCACTTTTGCAGGGATGCCACCAACACTGAAATCAGGATCGTTAGCGAGACGATGGATATCGGACCAACGCTCACCTTCTGCCAGAAGCTCGATACGACGCTCCTGGAGAATTGCCCTTGTAAGATCTACTGCTGTAGCGAAATCTCCCGCAACATAAGGCACCATTGTTGTTAGTCCGGCAGGAATAGCGCGATCGCGGATCAGGTTGAGGAGCGCGAGTGCACGTGAAGGATCTCCAACACGTGATTCAGCTTCGGCAACACTAAGAACTACCTCAGCAAAACGGATAACCGGCACGTAGTCAGACTTGGTTTCATAGTCGCGGAACTTATGTGTATACACGAGTCCTTTATAGATATGTACCAACCTGTCGGTACGGCGGAGGTCGTCTTCATGCCACCAGGTCTGATTCCAGATGATGGGGCTGATCACAACTTCACCGCGTGCACCGTCGCCACCTTCCTCAACCGGGCTCGGGCTGCCGAGCATGTTTGCCAGCTGTGAGTTAACGTCGAGGTTATCAACAGAAGACATCTCCATAGAGAAGATCGACTCACTGCTCATGTTATCCACCCACGGTGCGTCTACTTCACCGAGCTCGTAGCTACCGACTGCTTGATTGATCAGGCTATCTCCAGCGTCAATTACCTTCTGCCAGTCACCCATATGAGAATAAACGCGGGTCTTCAGGGCGAGAGCAGCACCTGCGCTAGCTCGTGTAACGGCGTTGACGGGGTGTTCCTCGGGAAGATGCTTGATAGCGAAGTTCAGGTCGTTGATGATGAACTTATATGTGTCTGCTACAGTGCCACGGGAAGTTTCCTTTACTGCGGCCACTTCGTCAGGACTGTTCACACCCTTTGTGAACACTGGGAGTCCAGGCTTAGAGCCTGCACCATCGAGATAAGGGCGAGAAAACTGGATCAGCAGCGTGTGATAAGTCATCGCACGGATGGTACGAGCTTCGGCCTCGTATGCTAATCCTTGCTCTGCCGTGATCACATTGTTTTCAACAGCTGCGTGAACACCTTCGATGGTCAGGTTAGCGATGTTGATTGTACGGAAGCCGTTTTCCCAGTAGTAAACAAGGTTCGGTGACGACGTAGTAAAAGTAGCTCTGAAAATAAGGTCATAGAAAACGTTGATGAGGACCATGTCCTCACCACGCATATCTCCGAGCTCAACGTGAGCGGCACCGAAGATGTATCCACGGTCTGTTGTTTCAGAATTGTTATAAAAACCTGACTGTGCAGCGTCATACAAGCCAATCATGGACAGCTCAACGTTGGCCGCTGTTGCAAATGCAGCGTCTTCAGAGAGCACGTTCACCGGCTTGAGGTCGGTTACATCACATGATGCCACAACGAGCACCAGTGCTGTGAGTAAGTATTTAAATATATTCTTCTTCATTTGATTCAGATTTTAAAGGCCAATGCTTAAGCCAAAAGTGTAAGTCCTCAACATCGGGTTGGTGTTGTTGTCGATACCACCGTTACCGTATTGTGCACCTACCGCAAAGTTCTCAGGATCTGTTCCTTTGTACTTGGTTAGGATGAACGCGTTCCTGATCTGGCCATAAATGCGAAGGTTAGTAATAGAACCCTTCATGAATGAGTTCAACAGGCTCTTAGGAATTGTGTAACCAAGAGACACGTTCTGAAGACGCAGGTAGTCACCTTTTTCAACCCAACGTGTGCTGTTGTTGTTGAGGAAGGAAGACTGGTTCATTTTCAAACGAGGAACATCTGTATCGGGATGCTCAGGTGTCCAACGATTGAGGATGTCCTTGTAGTTGTTTGTGAACTCAAGCTGGAAGCCTCCCTGGCGAGTAGCGTTGAAGATCTTGTTACCACCAGCGTAAGTAAACATCAAGCCAAGGTCGAGGCCTTTCCATGTGAAGGTGTTGTTCAGACCACCATACCACTTCGGATTGTACTGGCCAACCACTTTCAAATCTTTATCACCGAGAGCGGTCGCTGCCTGCTCAGTTGCCTGAGGGTTGGCTTCGCTGTAGAGATAATACTTGCCGTCGTCAGGATTTCCCTGGATGATGCTGCCATCTCCGCGAACATAAAGCGGGTTACCGTTTACCTTGTTCACGCCAGCGTACTCGTAAGCATATACTGAGTTCGCAGCCTCACCAACGCGATAGATTGTCGGCACGGTGATGATATCCTGGCCATCGTTAAGGGCAGTGATCTCGCTCTTGTTTGTAGTGAAGGTAAGGTCAGTATGCCAGCTGAATGCACCTGCCTGCAGGGTCTCAGCCCCAATTGTTACCTCAATACCACTGTTCTTCATTGCGCCAACGTTCCTCTTAATCGAGTTACCGTTCGGAATACCAGCAGATGGAGGTGTTGGAGTGTCGAGGATCAAACCGTCGATATCGTTTTGGTAATAATCGATTGAAGCTGTGATCCTGTTGTTCAGGAATCCGAAGTCAGCACCAATATCGAGCTTCTTACTTGTCTCCCACTTCAACAAAGGGTTACCAACCTGGCTGAACACTATACCGCTTTGGTTTCCGTAAAGAGCGGGGTTATAGCTTCCAACATACCCAAAGTTGCTGATGAAAGTGTTACCAACTTCTGCATAGCTACCGCGGAGCTTGAACATATTGATAGCCGAAACACCCCAGAAACCTTCCTGTGAAACAATCCAGCCGGCAGAACCTCCGAAGAAAGTACCCTGCCTGTTGTCTTTAGGAATGGATGAAATAGCATCGTTACGAACTGAGAGACCGATGAGGTATTTACCTGCATAATCATAGCTCAATCGAGCAAACTTCGACTCAAATCCATTGAAATCGTAATCACCACCGGAAGTCTGGATCTTGTATGAATTCGAGATCAAACCATACTTCACGAATGATGGATCAGAGAAGTTAGTACCGTCGCCGTAGAAGTAGTCTTCGGTCCTTTTTTGAGCTTCGTAACCGATAGTAACACCAAGATTGTGGTTCTCCGCGAACGTCTTCTTGTAGTTCAAGGTGTTCTGCCAGTTCCATGTACTGATCCTGTAGGCACCGCGATACACGTAGCCGTTAGCAGCACCAGAACCATCACCGTGGAATGGATCCAATGACTGGAAGTCGTCGTTGTCGAGGAAGTCGATACCGTACTGGGTACGGAGGGTCAAGCCTTCCATGATGGTAGCTTGCAAATACGCATTTGACAAAATACGATAGTTGTCAGCGCGGAACTTGTTGTGATCCAATACGTAAGCAGGGTTTGTATAGTTGGACGCAATTTGTTGCGTGTTGTTACCCCTGCCAAGAGCGCGACGGTCGTCCGAAATGTTATATCCGGTTGGGTCTGCGTCGTCGTAGATGCCAACGTTCGGGAAAGCCTTCAATGCAGAGGCGATGTTTCCGGAAAGTGCGCTGGCTCCCGTGTTCAGGTTAAAGTTTACCTGGCGAGTGGCCTGTATCTTCATACCCGCCGACAGCCAGTCGAGTCCATTGTAGTCGACTTTAGCCATCATCGAATAACGATCCACTTTGTTCTGCTTAACAGCGCCGTCTTGCTTCATGTAACCGCCGGAGATGTAGTAAGAGACATCTTTAGCGCCACCGCTGATATTAAGGTTGTAGTTCTGCAGCCATCCATTCTGGAATACTGCCTTCTGCCAGTCTGTATTTTCGTTGTTGTCTCCGGGATATGCAATCGGGCCGTTTCCAAGCGACGCTGACTTTTCGTTGCTGATAGCAATGAATTCATTTGCATCCAAAAGGTCGAAACGTCTTGCAATTGTATTAACACCGGTTTGAGCATCGAAGCTGATCGCAGGCTTGCCGGATTTTCCTCTCTTGGTAGTAATGAGGACAACACCGTTAGCCGCACGCGAACCGTAGATCGCAGTTGCAGCACCATCTTTCAATACTTCAATTGATTCGATGTCGGCAGGGTTAACGTCGCCAAGGGCGTTACCAGATGCTACACCACTTTGATTGCCTGATGTTGCTGGAACACCGTCGATAACGTAGAGGGGAGACTGACCCGAAGTGAGTGAGTTCGTTCCACGAATTCTCACCTGGGGCGCCGTACCAACAAGACCGCTGGTTACGGTTACCTGCATACCGGCTGCTTTACCAATAAGCGCCTGGTCGAAGCTCTGAACGGGAGCAAGGGCAATGTCTGAGCCTTTTACCGTAGAGATCGCTGAAGTTATGGTACGTTTCTCCTGAGTACCATACCCCACAACAACCACTTCGCTCAGTTGGGTTACGTCTGCAGTCATTGCAACGTCAACCGTTGAACGATCACCAACTGCAACCTCCTGGGTTGTCAAGCCGATAAAAGAAAAAACGAGAATGTTGCTGCCTGCAGGAACAGTGATGCGATAGTTACCGTCTGCATCTGTAGTAGTACCGTTAGTCGTGCCTTTCACGACAACGTTAACACCGGGAACGGACGAGCCATCCTCCTGTGATGTGACCTTACCGGCCACTGTGCGATCCTGTGCAAATACTACTCCTACCGTAAACGTTAGGAGCATTATCAACACATTTCTTAATCGTAAAATTTTCCGCATAGGTTTAGGGATTTTGTTAAGAATATGTTTGAAAGAATCCGAAACCTATGAAGAAATCTTAATCGTGCCAATACCATTCGCACCATTAGTGCGAGGAAATTGATTACAATTATCACCCATAATACGTTATAAATAACTAACAATGGGGTAAACAGGGTGATAACGCATCTACTACATACACCAAATGAGATTATGAATGGAAATTATCCACTACAAAAGGTAGAAGTCATCATAAGATGTAGAGAAAACTCTACGATCTTTTTTTAATTATTTTTTTATTGAATGATCTGGAATTCTATACGGCGATTTGCTTGCCGATTAGCCTCGGAGTCGTTAGGCTTTAAGGGTTTCTTTGAACCATACCCTATTTCTTTAAGACGTGATGGTTGTACTCCACGCGTGACGAGGTAATCTCCTACAGCCTTAGCGCGCTTCTGCGACAACTGTTGATTATAGGCAACTGCTCCTTGATCATCTGTGTGACCGCTGATTTCGACGCGAATTGCGGGATTTTCATTTAAAAAGCGACTTATCTTATCGAGCTCGGTGATCGACTTCTCTCTAAGATCGAATTTATCGGTGTCGAAGAATATATTATTGAGTATGACCGTTGCACCGGTGCTTGCCTTGTCGAGATCCACATCGATAACCAACGGTTCGACGGCACTTGCCTCATAATTAAAGTTCAAACTTTTAAATAAATAACCTGTGGAATTTACGTAGAGTCCGTAATCGGCACCTTGTGTTAACACGATAAGATAGTTACCCGTCAAGGAATCGGAACTTACAACCGACCTCAGTTCATTTTTCGCAAGCTCATACAACTCTATTTGTGCTTTCAATGGTTGTTTCGTTGCGCGATCTCTTACGATTCCTTTCACTGCATTGCTTCTATACTTCACACGGTACTGTTCTGGAACATCAAACTCATAGATCTTCGAATGACCTTCGCTTCCCACTTCTTCATGCGAGTAATATCCTTTATCGCCATCGGCTGTGATCACCAATGAATATTGTTCTTCATGATTGTTGATCGGATAGCCGAAATTAGATGGCTTCGACCATGTGCTGTCGGCGAAGTCGCTCCAAAAAATGTCGAACCCACCGAAGCCGGGCCGCCCATCCGAAGCAAAGAACAGTGTGCGCCCGTTGGCATGGATGAACGGTGACCGCTCATCATAAGGAGTGTTGATCGCCGGACCGAGGTTCTGTGCCCTCGTCCATACGCCTGGAGAATGTTGTACTGAAACATAGATGTCTGCTTTGCCGAGGCCTCCTCTCCTGTCGGAGACGAAATACAACACTCGACCATCGGCCGACAATGACGGCTGCGATTCCCATGCGGGTGAGTTCACCTGCTGACCAAGGTTTCTTGGCGTGGACCATGTATCGCCCGTCTTCTTACTTTCAAAAAGATCACAACGACCGTTCATTCCAACACACGATGTGAAGATCAGTTGACGACCATCGGCCGAAATGGTACAAGTGCCTTCATTGTAACGGGTGTTGATGCTCGTTGAAATAGACTGCGGTGTTGTCCAGTGCCCGTCTTTGTCTTTGGTGGAGATCACCATGTCTTCATCGAACTCGTCGGTGACGCCGAGCCGGCGTGTAAAAATGAGTTGCTGCTCATCGGCGGTGAGCACCGGAAAATATTGTTGGGTGAATGCGTTTACGGTATCGGAAAGCTTTCTGGTGTTGAATGCGATCTCATTGTGAATGTTTTGCATACTGAAGTCAGCACATGCTTTCCACAACTTCACCTGGTCGATCCTCTGCTTATTGAGCTGTTCGTTTTGAAGATACTGTTCAGCATAACCCGCAACGGTCCGGTAGTCGCCGCGTTTCATGCCGACGTCGCAGAGCTCGATCCAGAATACTTTTTGCCAACGAAGTTCGGGTGTAACGGCTAGTCCGCTCTTGAGATACTCGAAAGCTTTGTCGAAGTCATTCATTGACTTATAGCATAAGCTCATCCGCAGATAAGCTTCAAAGAAATTCTTGTCTTTACTGATAGCCTGGGTAAGCAGATCGATGGCCTCCTTGTATTGAAAGCGCACGCGGTAATTGTCGGCCTCGGTGTACATCTCGATAGCCTTCTTGTTTTTCGTGCTGAGGACACCCTGTGCCAGCGACGACACTGCCAGGCAAACGCAGATAAACAAGGATACAGGTATCTTCATCTTCTAAAACTAGCGAATATTTAAAACTTCCGATTCAGGGGCTTCATCACGCAACATGGCGTTGATAAGCTTAAAGTGCGTGAATTCACCAATGCTGTCGACCGTAATACGACGTTCTTTGATCCGGCCGTTGTCGAGTAAACTCTGACGCATCGTCCCGTTAAGCAAAAATGAGTCCGGTGTGAACCAGTCGCTGCCTTTGCGGAAGGCGATATTGGCATAAGAAACGTCGGTAACGAGGCCGTTCTTAACAATAAGGATGTCGTGGCAGTCACTTTTTAATGTTAGCAGTTTTTCAATAGCACTGCGGTCTTCGTATTTCTGGTTGTACTCTATGTTATTGTCGAATACGAGTTTCAACGAACGAACAGGTTTTATAGTGTATGGTGTAATCGCGGATTCAAAATGAAACTGGTCGTAAACGATCCGAAGCTTATGGACTCCACGGACCGGGAGGTTGATCTTTAGAATATCATCACGATGAACGTTTCTCATCCTTTTAAAATGATACTCCGCATTTTCGATCGTTCCTTCGGCCACTCGTATCGTTTCAATCAATCGGGACATAGATCTTATCCTGTGCTTCTTTGTATTCCGAAGTTACGCTGCTTTGGGTGGTGATACCTCCTCCGCTTCGATAGAACAGCTCGTTGTTTTGTTGTTCGATGAACCGGATCATGACACATGAATCGAGTGAGTGGCCATCGTAGTAACCGCAGATGCCCGTATAATATCCGCGGTTTTCGCCCTCGGCCTGGCGAATGACTTCGAGTGTTTTTGCTTTGGGTGCGCCGCTTACGGATCCTGCGGGGAGCAACGACAACAACGCGCCGGCGGGATCCTGATCGAATGACGGCAGCAGCTTGCCGCGGATCTCGGAGCTCACTTGCAATAAGCTTTTACCATGTGTGTGGATCCTATCGATGTATCGAAACCGGGTGACTTCCACATTGGTGGCGATCATACTGAGGTCGTTCCTGATGAGGTCGACGATCGTAACGTGCTCCGCCATTTCCTTTTGATCGGCGAGGATCTTCTCTTCGGCATTGGGTATCGTTGCGTCGATGGTCCCTTTCATGGGGTATGAGTATACGAAACCATCTTTGATTCGAACGAAAGTTTCGGGGGAGAAACACAGAAATGAGTCCCTTAAATAAAATTTGTAACGGGCCTTACTTGCATGAAAGAGTTCTTCCAGGTTCGTTGACGAATAGATCTTTGTCTTGATCGTAAGGTTGGTGAGGAACGAATCGCCATAAAGCAAATGATCCATCACCACATCGAACTTTTTCACATAGTCATCGAATGATATCGACGTGCTTTCGATGCTGACGTTCGCCTTTTTATAACCACCGTTAAAATCGAAGAGAAAATCTTCTGACGGCAACTTCCAGATCCTCGGCCTTGTGAGCTCGAAGTCTACAATAAAGACGAATGGTTCTTTCTTCCTCCAATATTCATTGAATAGCTCCTTCAAGGGATATTCATGTATTTGTGTACTTGCAGAGAGATCTGCCAACGAGGATTTTTTTTGACGTACTCGATGATCGAGGGTAACAGCTCTTTTTCTTTCGACCACTCGGGTTGAAGGAACAGTTGGCATTCGTTACTCACGGTCTGCGCGTGTTGTTCGGCCCATTCGAAGTCACTCTTATTATAAACGACGACCTTGAGCTCATGCGCCCTGGGACCAACGGATGGATGAGGTGCTTTGAATTTCTTTGGTGAGAAACAGATCCAATCCCATTCACCGGTGAGTGGATAAACGCCAGACGTTTCAATGTGCGTTCTGATCTTTCGACGGTGCAGCCCGGCGGTGAGTTCCGTAAGATCATGCATGGCCGGTTCGCCACCGGTGATCACCGCGATAGGGCCGGTTACGTATGAAACTATCTGATCGACATCGACAGCCGGATGGGCATTAACATCCCACGATTCTTTCACGTCGCACCAAACACAGCCAACTTCGCAACCGCCTAATCGAATGAAATAAGCTGCGCTGCCCTGGTAGTAGCCTTCACCCTGGATAGTGAAGAAGTGTTCCATTAAGGGAAGCTTGGTCATTGTTCAACGTTCAACGTTCAGGGTTCAGAGTTAACATTGAACGTTGAACTCTGAACATTGAACCTTATGGATTTCGAAGCTCAGTAGCTCTAAGTGTATTCAATAAAAGAGAAGCAATCGTCATCGGCCCCACCCCACCCGGAACCGGCGTGATGTATGATGCCTTTGCGGCAACCGGTGTGAAGTCAACGTCGCCCTTGATAGCATAGCCGTTTTTATATTGGGGACCTTCGACACGAGTGGTGCCGACGTCGATAACCACCGCGCCCTCTTTCACCATATCTTCTGTGATCAGACCGGGTTTGCCGACAGCGGAGACCAGTATGTCTGCTCTCTTTGTAAAAGACTTCAGGTCTTCGGTATACTTATGACAGATCGTTACGGTGGCGAGTCCTTGTTCGACAAGCATCATGCTGAGCGGCGCACCTGCAAGGCGGCTGGCTCCAACGACGACACAATTCTTGCCTTGAGTCGGGATGTTGTAACGTTTCAAAAGTTCCATTACACCATACGGTGTGGCGGGCAATAATAATGGTTGCTTCGAGATGATGCTGCCGAAGTTCCTGTTAGTAAATCCATCGACGTCTTTATCGGGACGGATCTTTTCGGTGATCTTCTCGACAGACACACCCTGTGGTAACGGCAGCTGGACGATAAAACCATCGACATCCTCATCGCGGTTCACCTGGTCGATGTGCTTTAAGAGCTTGTCTTCTTTAATGGTTGCGGAGAAGCGAAGCATGGAGTAGTTGAAGCCGACTTCGCGACAAGCTTTTACTTTGTTATCGACATACGTTTGGCTCGCGCCGTCGTCGCCGACGAGAATGATGGCGAGGTGCGGGATCTTCTTTCCTTGTGATTTCCGTTCCGCGACGCGCGCGCTGATCTCGGCTTTGATCTCGGAAGAGATCTTGCGGCCATCGATCAGGGTGTATGTGGTTGCTGTTTCCATTATTCGATCTTCAATACAGCCATAAACGCTTCCTGCGGTATCTCCACGTTACCAACCTGGCGCATGCGTTTC
Source organism: uncultured Ohtaekwangia sp. (assembly GCA_964490505.1). Lineage (GTDB taxonomy): Bacteria > Bacteroidota > Bacteroidia > Cytophagales > Cyclobacteriaceae > ELB16-189. Next base: position 22,375 of record CAZBCP010000018.1, read on the forward strand.
TTACCTTTCTTCTGCTTCTCGAGGAGCTTGCGTTTACGGGAGATATCACCACCGTAACATTTCGCGAGCACGTTCTTGCGAATAGCGCTGAGCGTCTCGCGAGCCACGATCTTCTGCCCGATAGCAGCCTGTATAGCCACTTCAAACATGTGACGTGGAATGAGTTCTTTCAATTTTTCGCAAAGCTTACGCCCCCACTCCTGTGCTTTGTTGCGATGAACGATCGCCGACAATGCATCGATCTTCTCGCCGTTGAGTTGAACGTCGAGCTTAACCATATCGCTTTCGCGTGTATCGATCAAGTGATAATCGAGTGAAGCATAACCTTTCGATATTGACTTCAGCTTGTCGTAGAAGTCGAACACTATCTCGGCCAACGGCATTTCGAATGTAAGCTCGACACGATCGGCTGTGAGGTAGTTTTGATTCTTGATAACACCACGCTTATCCATACACAGGCCTATGATAGGTCCGATAAAATCAGCCTTCGTGATGATCTGTGCCCTGATGAATGGCTCGAGGATATAATCAATGGTAGTTGGATCGGGCATTTCGGAAGGAGCGTTAATGAACACATCCTTTCCGTTCGTAAGCTTCGCCTGGAACTGCACCGAAGGCACTGTTGTGATCACAGTCATGTTGAACTCGCGCTCGAGACGTTCCTGGATGATCTCCATGTGAAGCATGCCGAGGAAGCCGCAACGGAATCCGAAGCCAAGAGCGGCCGATGTCTCGGGTTCCCAAACGAGCGACGCATCGTTGAGCTGAAGTTTTTCCATTGCATCGCGAAGTTCTTCGAACTCAGAAGTATCAACAGGATAAATACCTGCGAACACCATTGGCTTCACGTTCTCGAAACCTTTGATGGCTTCGCCAGGATTATTCGGGTGCGTGATCGTATCACCAACTTTAACTTCTTTGGCAACCTTGATACCGGATATAAGGTATCCTACATTACCGGTGCCAATTTCCTTGCTCGCGATCTTGTCGAGTTTCAAAAATCCGATCTCGTCGGCATTGTATACCTGGCCGGTGTTCACAAACTGAACCTGCTCGCCTTGTTTGATCACCCCGTTAAATACGCGGAAGTAAACTTCGATACCGCGGAACGAATTGAACACTGAGTCGAAGATCATTGCCTGGAGAGGAGCCTTCGGATCCCCCTTTGGAGCGGGCACACGCTTGACAACAGCTTCAAGGATCTCGTCGATACCGATGCCTTCTTTGGCGCTTGCGCGGATAACTGCTTCGCGTTCGCAGCCGATGAGATCGACGATCTGGTCGGTAACTTCTTCCGGCATCGCGGCAGGAAGATCGATCTTGTTCATCACCGGGATGATCTCGAGATTGTGTTCGAGAGCGAGGTAAAGATTGGAGATCGTCTGTGCCTGGATGCCCTGCGCAGCATCTACGATCAAAAGCGCGCCTTCGCAGGCGGCGATAGCCCTCGAAACTTCATAGGAGAAGTCGACGTGGCCGGGGGTATCGATCAGGTTGAAAGTATATTCTTTTCCTTCGTGCTTGTACTTCATCTGGATCGCGTGGGCCTTGATGGTGATCCCTTTTTCGCGTTCCAGGTCCATATTATCGAGCACCTGCGCCTCCATCTGACGTGACGTCAGGGTGCCAGTCGCTTCCAAAAGGCGGTCGGCCAGGGTACTTTTTCCATGGTCGATGTGCGCTATGATGCAAAAATTGCGGATGTGATCCATTCCCGTCATTTCGAGGCTAAAATAAGGCGCGAATTTAGCGAAAAGATGTGACGAGATGACGAGATGACGAGATGACCCGGTCAGGATTTACTCGTTTTTGTATACAACTCCGTCTTTCATAACAAATTTTACAGTAAGCAGGGTCTTGATGTTTTTGAGGGGGTCTTCGTCGACGGCAACGATGTCGGCGAACTTTCCTTTTTCTATCGACCCTATTTTGTCGGCCATTCCGAGTGCTGTGGCGCTGGTAATAGTCCCCGTTTTGATCGTCTCCATGGCGGGCATCCCTGCATCCATCATATATCCGAACTCGCGGGCGTTCTCGCCGTGGGGAAATACGCCGGCGTCGGTGCCGAAGGCGACTTTCACTCCTCTTTTATAGGCGAGGGCGAAAGCTGCTTTGTCCTGGGGTCCGATCAGCAGCGCTTTTGGCGTAACGAGCGGATGGTAGTAACCGGGAATTTTTGCAAGGTCGGAGATCGACTCGCCGGCAGTGATCGTAGCACAGAAATATGTCCCCTTCTGTTTCATCAGGTCGGCGAGCGATTCGGTCATCAGCGATCCATGTTCAATTGTATTCACGCCGGCAGCTACTGCGCGACGAGTTCCTTCTTCGCCGATACCATGAACGGCAACCTGCATACCATAATCGTGTGCTGTTTCAACGATAGCTTTCAGTTCTTCATCGGTGAACTGTGGACCTGAGGCATCACGGGCAATACTCAGGACACCGCCGGTTGCCGTGATCTTTATGAGGTCCGCTCCTTCTTTGTATCGCTGTCTAACAGCTTTGCGAGCGTCGTCGGGTCCGTTGATCACACCGTCCTTCGGTCCGGGATCGCCAACGAGATCTTTGCGGAGGGCGTTGGTTGGATCGGCGTGGCCGCCCGTTGTTGCGATCGACTTACCAGCTGTAAATATTCGTGGACCAACAACTGTTCCCGCGTTCACTGCATTCCTCAAAGAAATATTGACGCCGCTGCCGCCGAGATCTCTCACGGTTGTGAAGCCCGCCATCAATGTGCGCTTCGCATAAACGGTCGACCAAAAAGCAATATCCGCTTCGTTCTGGGTCATTCGTTTCGTGGCTGCATCCTTGCTTGTTTCGCCTTCGAGATGAACGTGCAGATCGATGAAGCCGGGAAGAACTGTTTTCTTGCTGAGGTCAATGAGCTTGTCGGTTTTTCCTGGTTTGGTGAGACCTTTGTCTATTGAGACTATCTTATTGCCTTCAACAACAATGGTTGACTGACCGAGAGGGGTATCCGATTTGCCATCGATGAGATCGCCACAATGAATAAAAGTTTTTTGTGCGCTTACCTGCAATGCGAGCAATAAGAACGCACCGACGAGTATCTTATTCATTCTTGTATACGACTCCGTCTTTCATTACAAACTTCATCGTAAGCATGGCCTTGATGTCCTTCGTGGGGTCGCCATCAACAGCAACGATGTCGGCTAGCTTATCTTTTTCGATAGAACCGATCTTGTCGCCCATGCCGAGGATATTGGCGTTCACTTGCATTGCACTTAACAATGCTTCAATGGCAGGCATTCCGCCTTCGACCATGTATCCGAACTCCCGGGCATTCTCGCCGTGCGGGAACACGCCGGCGTCGGTACCGAATGCGATCTTCACTCCTTTCTTATATGCTTTCGCGAAGTTCTCCTGGATCTTTGAGCCGATCTCTATTGCTTTAGGAACAACGAGCGGGTGATAGTAACCTGGGATCTTCGCATATTCGGCAGCAGAGCGACCAGCGATGATCGTGGCAACATGGTAAGTTCCTTTTTGTTTCATGAGGTCCATTACTTCGTCGCTCATCAGTGTTCCGTGCTCGATGGTTGTGATACCTGCAAGCACGGCGCGCTTCATACCTTCTGCTCCGTGTGCATGAGCGGCAGTATGGAATCCATAATCTTTTGCGGCTTCAACGATCGCGTTCACTTCTTCTTGTGTGAATTGAGGACCGCTTCCGTCTTTTGCAACACTCAACACACCACCGGTTGCAGTGATCTTGATGAAGTCGGCTCCATCTTTGTAGCGTTGTCTTACGGCTTTGCGAGCATCGTCGGGTCCGTTGATCACACCTTCTTTCGGGCCTGGGTCGCCCATAAGGTCTTTACGTGAGCCGTTGGTGGGATCGCCGTGACCACCGGTTGTTGCAACGCCTTTACCTGCTGCGAAGATCCTGGGGCCGACCACGATACCGGCGTTCACTGCATTTCTCAATGAAATATTTACACCTGAGCCACCACAATCACGGGCCGTAGTGAAACCTGCCATCAATGTTTTCTTCGCATATATGGTCGATTGAAAAGCGACATCGGCTTCGTTCTGTGTGAAGCGTTTTACGAGAGCATCTTTGCTGGTCTCGCTTTCGAGGTGCACGTGCATGTCGATAAGCCCTGGCATTACAGTTTTCTTGCTGAGGTCGATAAGCTTATCGTCTTTGCCAGGTTTCGTAAAACCTTTGTCGACGGAGATGATCTTGTTGCCTTCTACGACGATCGTGACCTGCGATTGCAGCTCTTTGTTCTTGCCGTCGATGAGTGTGCCACAATGAATTAATGATCGTTGAGCGAAACCTGCAGTTGCCAACAATGCCAGGAGAAGGGGGAGAATTTTTTTCATGGATAAGAGGATGAGAAACGGACTGATTATTTAGACTGACTACCTAGATATTTAAGGGTTAATTTTTTTAGTTCTTCGAGTTCGTTGGGACCCATGGCTTCTTTCACATGAAGCATGAGGTCGAACATCACTGCTTCGTTATAGCCTAACTTTGAGGCGACTTTCGAGCAGTAACGGATCTCTTCTTTATAGAGTCGCTCGTCGATCTTCATAAGCTGAACGAGGCTGAAAATGTATTCGAACTTTTGGTCGTTGTTGAGGCCGTAAGGAACGATGACGTCGTGATCGTCTTTGAGGAGGGGTCGGATATCGTTTTGTGAAAGGCCGTTGGCTGCGCCGATGTTGTAGATATATTTTTCTTCTTTCTCAGCCACTCCACCATCGATGCGGGCAAGATTGATCAGGAGTTTGAGTTGGTTGAGAACCGCCATGTAGCAGAATTAAGGTTTAGATGAACAGTACTTGCGGTCTAAAATAGCGGTAAATCGATTACCTTACAACAGATGAATTTCCTGGCGCACCTTTACTTATCTGGCAACCAACCGAAGGTGATGGTCGGGAACTTCATTGGCGATTTTGTGAAGGGGCGGAACCTCGCGTCGAAGTTCGAACCGCTGGTTGTTACGGGAATTGAGTTGCACCGCGGCATCGATCATTTTACCGACACGCACAAGATCGTGCAACAAAGCAAGAAACGACTGGCGGGGAAATACCGGCATTATTCAGGTGTTATCGTGGATGTTTTTTACGATCACTTTCTTTCCAGCAAATGGAGTTCGTACAGCAACGAACCTGTTACAACGTTTGCATCCAATACATACAAGACGCTGAAAGAGCACGACGCCATTCTTCCCGATGAAGTCAAGGGATTTCTGCCATACATGATCAAGCAGAATTGGCTCGTGGCATATGGAACCCTGGATGGTATCTCCCAGGCACTCCACGGGATCGCACGGCGAACGCCCTATGAATCGAACATGGAAAAATCTGTTGCCGACCTCACCGAGCACTACGAATCTTTTGCGGAAGATTTCACAGCATTCTTTCCCCAGCTAAAGGAATTTGCGGATAATTATCTGGAGTCGCGTCGTTATATTTAGTGTCTGAAACCTTAAACATATGTGACGCAAAGGATACGCTGAGGAGCGGAGTAACGCAAAGTCTCTGCGTGCCTTTGCTTCTTTGCGTATCCCCTGCGACACCAAATTATGCATAACGATCCGGAGCTTAGCGGCAAATACCTGGGCACGATCTCTACTGACTTCGTCAAGGTGTCTGACACCCTAAAAGAGGCATCATACCAGATCCGTAAAGCCGGTTTCGACTTGCCCATATTCCCGATTTCACGCGACCCAATACCTGTCGGGCAACTGCTGATCCCGAAGGACAAGCTTTCATTGGCGTGGAATTATTATGCCTCCTTCCTCGACGAGTTCGTTCAGCGTGAGCTTGTCGGCAAAGAGAAAATCGACGATTTCAAATCGACTTATAAAGATCCCGACGAATTTTGTTGCCTGTTTGTGGTAGATAGAGAGTTCACCAACTTTGTATTTATTCCTTACCCTGAAGACTGAGACAATGAGAAGGATACTCACACCCTTCATTCTTGTTTTCTGCTGCTGGCCACTCTTCGCCCAAAAAATATCAGAGGATATTTTCTTTGAACATCTTTCGGTTCCCGGAACGATCCAGTCGGCCATAACCGAGGATGTTTTCCAGGACCCTTATGGGATGTTGTGGATCGGTAAGGACGCTCTGTATCGCTACAACGGCCGCGACTTCCGCAAGTACGATATGATCTTCCCGGACTCGGGATTGTTCAGCACGCGTGAGATCACCCGTATAACATGGGATGCAAAACGCGATCGACTCCTGATCGGCACCCGAAATTATGGCGTTGTTCAGTACGATTACACCTCCGACAGGCTGCAACGTATCCCAAGTCGCGATGGTGTTCCGATCATCAACGACATCAATGTAAACGGTGACGATGTTTGGGTATCGTCTTTCACCAGCGGACTTTTTAAGATCGTGAACGACACACTCGTTCGGGTTCACAACTTGCTCGAAGCTCATCGACCAACGGAAATGGTGAATTCGGGGAACGATGTCTGGATTGGATGTGTCAATGATGTGCTCGTGATGCGAAATGGTAAGATCCATAAACGGATGTCGCTCGAGAACTACAATGAGTATTTACCTAACAGCATTCGTGCAGGCGCGTTGATGTTCGACCACCTCGGTCGTTTGTGGATCGGTACGGAGCGTGACGGAATTCTTGTGATCGATACCTTGACGATGAATGCGGTCAAGAAGTTCTCTCCAAAAAATCCGCCATTCTACAACTCAATTACGACGATCGTTCAGGACCGCGATAAACTGGTATGGATAGGGACACGTGGCGGTGGTCTCGTGCTTTATGATCCACTAACAGATACTTACAGGCAGATCAATAAATCTGATACCGATGAGGGGTCCATCGGAACAGACAACATCACTTCTGCATGTGTTGATGCAACCGGTATCGTTTGGATAGGCGGCGCAGGCGATCTCAATAAGTACGATAAGAACAAGATCAAGTTCCAACACTTCTATCACAACCCAAAAGATCCAAATTCCCTCTCCGACGACAACATTCGAAACGTTTACCAGGACGAAGATGGGGTCATCTACGTAGCAACCTCAGGTGGATACATCAACACGATCAATAGAAAAACAAACACCGTTAAAAGTTACCGGCCGAAGATTAGCGACTCACAGGGACTCCTCACGCCGTTGTCTATTGTTTCATTATCAGATAATATTTTACTGGTTGGTACATCCGAAGGAGTATTACAATTCGACAAACGAACAAAACAGTTCAGTCGCTTCAAGCCGTTGCTCAAAGAAACATTCGGTCAACCGATCCGGCAGATCATCCGACGCGGAAAAGAGTTCGTTTTCCTTTCCAGAGGAAGAGTGCTAACCTATCAATTGGATACAGGTGAGACCAAACTGTACGATGAGAAATGGAATGCGAGTGCGTTGGCCTTCGACAACCAGAACAGGCTTTGGGTCGGCACCCGCGACGGCGTCGTGTACTTCGACAACCAGAGAAAAGATTTCAAGGTCATAAAGCTTGAGCACGATCACGATAGGCCCGACAGTTCATTCTTCCTGGCGTTGTCGATACAGGCGGTCGGCAATAGTCTTTGGGTAAATTCATTCAACAACGCAATATATGTTATCGATCTAACGCTCGATCTCCCACGGGTAACGGAGCGCATCACAACAACAAGCGGTCTTCTCGATAACACCGTCTACGCCTCGATACCGGACGATCATGGCAAAGTATGGATCAGCCACAACAGCGGTTTATCCAGCTACAACACTCAGACACACCAGTTCATGCACTTCACGGTGTCGGAAGGATTGCAAGACGAAGAATTCAACCGGCTTGCGTTCTTCAAGTCGCCGTCGGGCGAGATCATGTTAGGTGGTATCAATGGCCTGAATGTATTCGATCCGATGACCATCAAGCTTCCGGAAGTCAATCTGTCGATCCGTTTGGTCGACGCGGTCTCTTTTCAATTAAAGAAACCAATCGCGGAAGGAAATATGCATTCATTGATCAGGGCTGATGACCAACTTCAGCTTCCGTTCGATAACAATTCATTGCAGTTCGAGTTCCTGGTGCCCGACTTCCATCAGCCGGTTCGTCATCGCGTGCGCTATCGACTGGAACCATTCGATGCACAGTGGATCGAAACCGAAAAGCTTACGTCGGGAACGTACTCTAATCTTGCTCCGGGCAATTATACATTCACAGTAAAAGTGATCGGTCCTACCGGGCAGGAGTCCATCGATAAAGTTCAGATCGTTATAACACCTCCTTATTGGAAGACCTGGTGGTTCCTGACACTGGCTGGTGTTGTGTGCTCGTTCTTTGTTTACTCTATCATCATCTCCAGCGTACAATCGACGCGCCGTGAGAAGATACGTTTGGAGGAATTGCTAAAGATCCGAACACGGGAGATCGAGCAGTCGAGAGAGGAGCTCGAAAACCTGAACAGGAAAAAGGATCTTATCTTTTCTATTTTGTCACACGACCTTCGATCGCCGCTAACGACACTAAAAGGTTTTCTTGGATTACTGATCGATCACGCCGATTCTCTTTCGAAGGAAGATCTGCAGCGATACGCGACCAACATCCGGAATTCGGTAACGACATCTCTCGACCTTATCGACAACACCCTGTTCTGGTCGTTGTCGCAGACCGGTAACATTCAATGCAATCCAACTTCGGTTCAACTTGCGCCGGTCTTCGAAAAGATCAAGGGGTTGTATCAACTCACAGCAGAAAGGAAACATCTCACGATCAACTTCCCCAACACCAATGGTCTTGCGGTGTTCGCCGACGAGAACATGGTGTATGTACTGCTTCGCAATCTCGTTTCGAATGCTATCAAGTTCACACCAGAGATGAATACCATTCGCGTCGATGCATCCGAGAACGGCGAAGAAGTCTCGGTGTCGGTAAAAGATTCCGGCATCGGGATGACCTCCGAAGAGATCAGCAAGATATTTTTATTCGACAACCCAATGGTAAAGAAGGGAACGTCGAGTGAGAAAGGAACGGGACTTGGACTTATTCTTTGTAAGAAGTTCGTGGAGTTGAATAAGGGCAAATTACTAATTGAAAGTAAGGTTGGGGTTGGGTCGGTGTTTACTGTGGTGCTTCCTAGGGATGTGACGAGATGATGAGATGACGAGGTGACGAGGTGACGATGCATTTTTCTTCACCTCTTCACCTCTTCACCTCGTCACATCTTCACATCGTCAAAAGTGTTGCCACCCCTGCGCTTTGATCGCAAACACGTTGCCCCCCTTTGTAATCAATTGATTCTGCGAGGGATCGTTGTGCGTGTGCCCGATAAAGTGTATGTCGGGATGATTCTTCAGTTTCTCATAATCGGGTGGAGAAATTGTAAAGAGCAACTCGTAATCCTCACCTCCGTTCAACGCCGCCGTTGTTGGATCGAGATTCATCTCGACCGCTGTTTCGTAAGTCTCGGTGTCGATCGGGATCTTGTCTTCGAAGATCTTAACGCCAACACCCGATTGGTTGCTGATATGCAACAGCTCGGACGCGATACCATCCGACACGTCTATCATTGATGTGGGAACGATCTTGAGCTCCGCAAGGTCATAGATGATATCCATGCGCGCTTCGGGCTTGAGCTGACGACCAACGATATATTCATATTTTTCGAGGTCGGGTTGCATATTGGGGTTCGACAGAAAAACTTCTTTCTCACGTTCGAGAACCTGTAAGCCCATGAATGCAGCGCCCACATCACCGGTAACGCAAATGATATCGTTTGGCTTCGCGGTATTCCGATAAACGACTTTGTCTTTGGCAACGCGGCCAATGATGTTGATTGATATCACCAGTCCCGCGGGCGACGATGTAGTGTCGCCGCCGACGAGATCGACGTTGAAATTCTTGCACGCTGCTTTTATTCCCTCGTAAAGCTCATCGATCGCTTCAACTGAGAATCTATTGCTGAGTGCAAGACTTATCGTGATCTGTTCGGGACGTCCATTCATTGCTGCGATATCAGATACGTTCACAGCAACAGCTTTGTAACCCAGATGTTTCAAAGGAACGTACGATAAATTGAAATGAGGGCCTTCGATAAGCATATCGGTCGACATGAGTATATAATCGTTACCGGCGTCGATCACTGCCGCATCGTCGCCAATACCGTATACGGTTGACGCTACCTGATTATCGAAACGTTTTGAGAGGCGATCTATTAAACCGAACTCTCCTAACGAGCTTATTTCTTGTCTTGGCATAATTCTACTAACACTCCGTTTGTGGTTTTTGGATGGAGGAAGGCTATTAGTTTATTATCGGCTCCAGCTTTTGGAGTTTCATTCAGCACTTGAAAGCCTTCTGATTTGTGATTTTTGATTTGTAATTGAATGTCATCGGTCGCGAAAGCGAGATGGTGTATCCCCTCTCCTTTCTTCTCTATAAACTTTGCTATCGGCGAGTCTGGCCGGGTTGCCTCCAGCAGCTCTATTTTAATGTCGCCTACCTTAAAAAAAGAGGTCCTGACACCTTCCGAGGCCACCTCCTCTATCTTATAATGAGCAACGCCCAGCAAACGTTCGAAAAGCCGGTTCGATTCTTCAAGGTTGCTAACAGCTATGCCGATATGCTCAAGTTTGTTCATAGTGTCGGAATTGGCTTAATTTGAGCCCGCCTTCGTAAAGCTTTGGCGAACGAAGGGCGAATTTCTGAAACTTTTCCAGCTTTAAATAAGTTTTCAAAGCGATTATGCCTAAAGTGATGTTGGATACCGCCAGCGAAGCTCACGTAGAAACAGCCCGTATCCAGGGCCAGATCACCGATTATCTCGGTTTGAGAAGCAGCGACCTGATGTTCGAATACAGCTTTTTCGAGGGTAAGACCAAGCTCGACCTTATCACCATCAACCCAAGGCACGCACAGTCGTTCCTCTTTCACTCCGAAACAGGTTCCGATAAAGTAGACGCGTTGAGAAAAATGTGGGACTACGTTCAGAACTTCAAGGCAAAAGAAAATTCATATACGATCCAATGGGTCGGCAACGGACAACATGAGCTCAACACCTCATATTTTCGCGCCGGCAATATTCTCGAAGCCCTCGAAAAATTATATTACGGAAGAGACAGGAACACACTTACTGTTTTTAGTGTTGTATTGAATCCGGTAGCATAATTAAAAGACCATGATCAGCGTAACAGATAAAGCCAAAGAACGCATCGTACTTCTCCGCCAGGAAGAAGGCAGAACACCCCAGCACAACATTCGTGTTTCGGTGAAAGGCGGCGGCTGCTCAGGACTTATGTATGATCTCGGCTTCGACGACAAGATCAATCCAGCCGATCAGATCTTCGAGGACAAAGGAATTAAGATCCTGGTCGACAAGAAAAGCCTTCTATATCTATTGGGGACTACCCTGGACTTTTCAGATGGATTGAACGGAAAAGGATTTCAGTTCATTAACCCCAACGCAACCCGTACCTGTGGTTGTGGCGAAAGCTTCGCTGTTTGACGAGGTGAGAAGATGACGAGGTGAAGAGGTGAGGATGCCTGCTTTACACCGACTCCTGAATCGTGACTCATGACTCCCTAATTTCGGCAATACATTTTAATTCGATAGCAATGGGTGTAGGTAGGGCATTCACTTCTACAGTGGTCCTACACGGCTGGTTCGTTACAAAGTATTCTTTATAGATCTTGTTGTATGTAGCGAAGTCTCTTTTCATGTTGGTGAGGAACACGGTAACATCTACGAGGTCTTCCCACTTTGCTCCCGATGCTTCCAAAACATATTTCACATTCTGGAAAACGCTGCGGCATTGCTCCTCGATCGTATCAGGGATCTCGTTGCTTCCCTTCTTCCTTGGACCGACTCCAGATAAAAACAATAGATTTCCGACACGTCTCGCGTGCGGATAGGGACCAACGGGGTCCGGAGCTTTGTCTGATGAAATTGAATCGCTCATTCTTCGATGCCAAAAACCAAACTGGCCCACATGCTTTCGTAGTCGATGTTCGGTTTAGATGATTCGATCATTTTTACAAAGCTGACCATCCATGGACCTGTGTTGCTGATTGGAAATTTCACGCGACCGTCATTTTCGGTGTATGCGTTCTGCAGGAATGCGCGGTTGCCGATGAAGCTCCAGATCTTCACCATTTGGTGCGGCAGCGGTTTACCTTCATACTGGATCTCGCATTCGAGATAATCTCCATTTTTCAGGCTGTAAGGATTCTGTAGTGGAATGATCTCTACTTTGAGACCGAGCTTACGTTTGAAGACATCGTCGGTCTTGTTGCCGGATTGAACGAGGAGCTTTGCGAAACGTGTAAAGTTTTCGCGTGATGCCTTATCGGTCTCATTATTCTTTTTTCGAAGCGCTATCATTTCTTCGATACCGTCTTCTTCAAGGTAAGCATTGAACTTCTCAGCATCGAGCTCGATGTAAGCGGCATTGCTGGTCATTGAAAAAAGATGTGTGCCCTCGGTCGCCAGCTTATAGGCAACGTTGTTTCCTTTGGTGTTTTTGACAGTCGTTTTCAGATCTTTCTTTCCGTAGGCCGATATCACCTGGAGTGCTTCAACCTTGTGCTTTGTGAGATCCCATGCTTCACCGGTAAAATTCTCACCAACCAAAAAATCGATGACAACATCCTCACCAACTTTGTAACGAAACTTTTTTGGTTGCAACCAAAACTCATGTGCGAGAGCCACCGACGACGCAGCAGCAACCAACAAAAATGCGATAACTTTCTTCATATCTTCATTTCATCATCTCGTCACCTCATCACCTCATCACCTCATCATCTCGTCACCTCCTCACCTCATCATCTCCTCAATCTCCTCAGCTTCGATAGGGATGTTCCTCATCAGGTCGAAGTTCTTGTCTTTTTGGATCACCACGTTGTTCTCAAGACGTATGCCAAATCCTTCCTCGGCAATGTAAATACCCGGCTCGATGGTCCAAACGGAGCCGACCTGCACTTTATCATGCATATTTCCCACGTCGTGGACGTCCAATCCTAACATATGACTCGTTCCATGGTAGAAATATTTTCTGAAAGCATCTGGTCCGTCTTTCTTATCGATCAGCTTTAGTTTGATGAGCTCCGATTGCATCAGCTTCTCGATCTCCTTCTGGAATTCAAAATAAACAACAGATGGCCTCAACATCTTGAATGCTTCGCGGTGCACGCGGAGCACAGCATTGTAAACATCCTTCTGTCTCTTTGTGAACTTACCATTTACTGGTATGGTACGGGTGAGGTCGCTCGCGTAGTTAGCATACTCTGCAGCAACATCCAGGAGAATGAGATCTCCATCCTTGCATTGCTGATTATTGTCGAGGTAATGAAGAACGGTATTGTTCTTTCCTGATGCAATGATTGGCGTATAGGCAAATCCCTTCGAACGGTTGCTGATGAACTCGTGAATGAATTCAGCTTCGATCTCGTATTCCCAAACACCGGGCCTGGTGAATCCGAGCACGCGGCGAAATCCTTTCTCGGTAATGTCGCACGCACGTTGCATGAGTTCTATCTCGCGCTTTTGCTTCACCCTTCTCAGCTTCGCCATGATCGGCGCTACGCGGTTGTATTGATGCAAAGGATATCTCGACTTACACCATTCAATAAACCGAGCATCGCGGCTCTCCACAACAACATCCGAACGATAATGCTCATTCGTATTCAAATAGACATTCTCTACATTTCCCATCGCCATCATGTGATGGAAGAGCTTCGGAAAATCACCAACCCACGCCACCGTCTTCGCACCGGAGATCTCCTGCGCTTCTTGCTTCGTGAGCTTGTGACCTTCCCATTTCTCGAGCAATTCGTTCGGTTCGCGCAAGAACAACACTTCGCGATACCTTTCTTCCGGAAAATTCGGACAAACCACCAGTATGCTTTCCTCCTGGTCGATACCCGTCAGATAGAACAGGTCTGTGTTCTGTTTAAACGGCATCGTACCATCGGCATTTGTTGGCATTATGTCATTAGAATTAAATAACGCGAGGCTATTGGGTTTCAATTCCTTGACCAGTCGCTCACGGTTCAGCACGAAAAGTTCTTTTCCGATGGTTTCGCTCCTCATAAGAGATTTTATTACTTTAACTGTCCTGCCAAACAAGACATTGAGACAATCGCCTCGAGCATTTTGGCGGGACAATTTAAAGAAAACAAAAATGAAGAGAACTCTCGCAACTGCCACACTCTTTTTAGCCGTATTTCTGGTGAACGCCCAAACGCCGTGGCAATACACACCAACACCCGAAAATCTCGAGACACGCAAGTGGTTCGAAGAAGCACGCTTCGGCTTGTTTATCCACTGGGGAGTTTACAGTCAGCTTGGCGATGGGGAATGGGTAATGAACAATCAACGTATTCCGATCCAGGCATACGAAAAGTTACCGGCATTCTTCAATCCAATTGCCTTCGATCCAAAAGAATGGGTTCAGATGGCAAAAGATGCAGGGATGAAATACATCACGATCACCAGCAAACATCACGACGGCTTCGCGATGTTCGACAGTAAAGTTTCGGACTACGATATCGTTGAACGCACACCATATAATAAGGACGTACTAAAAATGCTTGCCGACGAGTGTCACGCGCAGGGAATTAAGTTGTTCTTCTATCATTCGCAGCTCGACTGGCATCATCCCGATTATTTTCCGAGGGGAAATACCGGTCAGGAATACACCGGCCGGCCGGAGTCGGGTGACTTCAACAAATACCTCGATTACATGGATGCACAGCTTACGGAGTTACTGACCGGCTACGGCCCTATTGCCGGTATTTGGTTCGATGGAATGTGGGATAAGAAAGATGCTAACTGGCGGTTGGAGAAAACCTATAAGTTGATACACAAGCTGCAGCCCGCGGCGTTGGTGGGGAGCAATCATCACATGCCGCCTTACGCTGGCGAAGACTTCCAGATGTTCGAAAAGGATCTTCCTGGTCACAACACAACAGGCTTCGCACCCGAACAAAAGATCGGCGACCTTCCAAAAGAAGTTTGCGAGACAATCAACAACTCGTGGGGTTTCAACCTCCAGGATGCCCGCAATAAAAGCAAGAAGGATCTCATTCAATATTTAGTGAGGGGAGCGGGTTACAACGCCAACTTTTTATTGAACGTCGGTCCGATGCCCAATGGAAAGATCCAACCCGAGCATGTAGCGTTGCTCAAGCAGATGGGCGACTGGCTAAAAGTAAATGGAGAAACGATCTACGGAACAAAAGGCGGTCCGCTCTCGGCACGCGATTGGGGCGTTGCGACACAGAAGGATAATAAAGTGTGGCTTCATATTTTGAACTGGCATGACGAGGCACTTACCATTCCCAAGCTTGGTAAGAAGGTGGTATCTGCAAAACTTTTCTCTGATAAGAGTAAGCTCAAGTTCATCGAAAATGATTTCGGCGTGAGCGTGATCATTCCGAAAGCAAAGATGGATGAGGTTGATACGATCGTTGAGCTGGAGCTCAAGTAAACACTGTAACGAAAAAAGGGTAGTTAGGAAAATCACGGAAATTTAATGGTATCAAAAATCATTAAGATCCATGAAAACTATTCTCACAACGATCACACTGCTGATTGCCAGTTTTGCGACTGCCCAGTCCTGGTCAACCGGCTCATCACTTCTTTACACAAATCCATCTACTACGAAAGTAGGTATTGGAATAAACAATCCAGTCGCCCGACTTCATGTCGCTGGTGGCGATCTGAGAGTTGGCAACGGGTCTTTCGACAGGATCTATGCCAGGCTTGATGCACAGTCGGACGAACCCTCGGTGGTATTTCAAAGGTGGACAGGAACTGCTGACAACTGCCATACGGCAAAAATTGGTCAGTTCTACTATAATAACATGGAGTATGCCCTGGGTTTTGGCATTGGAGGCTTCACATCAAGTGGAAGTATTCCAACAACCCGTGCCATGACCATTCGTCTGAATGGAAGTATTGGAATTGGTACAGACAATCCAGGGACAGCAAAGCTTGCTGTGAATGGATCGATAAACGCAACCGAAATAAGAGTAACTGCTACTGTCCCGGGTCCGGATTATGTATTCGAGAAGGATTACAGTCTTCCGACCTTGCAGGAGATAGAATCATACATCGCAAAAAACAAACACCTACCCGAAGTACCTTCTGCCAAAGAGATGGAAGAGAAAGGACTTCGGTTAGGTGAGATGAATTTGCTTCTTTTGAAGAAGATAGAAGAGCTTACACTATACGTGATCGATCAGCAAAAACAGATCGATGAGCTAAAAGCAAAGGGTAAATAGTTAAATAAGTTACTACTTGCTCTCTCCTACCGGATCGTTCACGTCGTCGGTTGTAACCCAATTGATGAGCACGAACGTTACGAGCAGACCAGAGAAGACTCCCTCGAGCACAACGATGAACGAAGCCATGTAAGGGTTCAGGTGGAGGCCCATTTGTTCGTTTGCTACCATTGCAGAAAAAAATTCGGTGTTCACGGTCATGTATACAAACAGGAGGAAGCCGAAGATGGCTGATCCTACCGCGCCGATCGCAACGCCGGTAACGAGCGCCCTGAAGTAATTAAGATGATCTTCGTGCGTTTCTTTGAATTTCTTGAGGCCGAAGAAGATTCCGGCTGCCAGGATGAAGAGGTTGAGGAGTCTCAACTCCACGTGACTTCCTAGGCCAATGAGGTTCATGAGGACGAAATACGCTACGAGTCCGCCCGCTATCTTAAGGCCGTAGTTCAAGGCGATCTTGTTGGGATCAGTGAAAATGCTCATAAGACTAATGATTTAAGTTTACCTAATATAGTTCGGTTTCAACCGACTTGCAAACGTTTCCGAAACGGGTGCTCGTCTGGTGCGAGGTGCTAGGTGCGGAGTGCCGAAGGCCCGATCGTTTTTGGCAATCCGGAATTATGGAGAAATTGTGAGGTTATCATAACTTAGTTATATAAACCCAATGATTCTTCCGTAATGGGTACCAATCAAAACCAACAAGCAATCGTCACCCAGCACCTAGCACCCCGCACCCAGTCGCACCAATAATGACTTTCGAAGAATTTAATAATTCGCTCACGCAAGCCACTCCTTCGTCAGGCCTGTCAGTCGAATTAACGGCCCTTTGGTACGATGGCAAGGGCGACTGGAACCATTCTCATGAAGTTATCCAGGATGTTAATTCGAAGAACGCTGCGTGGATCCATGCGTATCTTCATAGGAAGGAAGGAGATCTTGGGAATGCACAGTATTGGTATAACCGTGCGGGAAGGTCAATGCCTAATATTAGTCTTGACGATGAGTGGAGGGCGCTGGTAGAATATTTTCTTTAAACAGCAGAATGTCGAATATAGAATGTCGAACAGCAGAAGTTTCGGTTTGTTAGAAGACTCGTTGCTGCCCGATCATTGTCGTTAACCTGAACTTCTGCGGTTCAGTGTTCAATATTCATCTGTTCTGCTGTTTGCATTAACTCTTCTTTGCGTTTCCTAAGTTCTTCCTCAGTAGGTCTGTAATCGATAAACTTAGTTAGATCCGGTTGGCCGGCATCAACCCACGCCGTATACCAAATACTTCCCACCATAGAGATGCTCGCTCGCATTCGTCGCTCCACCATCCCCTGCAGCATCGAATGATATAACTTCGAATAACGATACGAATAAACTTTAACTGTCTGTTTCGCTCGCGTCTCGAAGGAATATTTGTGTGATAATTCCCGTCGCGACAATTCTTTCTCGAAACTCAACACCGAATCGACACAGGCATGCGATGCCTTCACGACATCCCACATAGCCGATTGAACATCGTCTATATAAACAGCACGACCGACAAAAAAATCATAGTTATTTGAGAACAACTCTGGCAACCTCGATTCCCAAAGTCCATGAATTCCGTGCTGATCTGTTTTTTGTCCGTTGTGATTGCTGGTGGTGTGCAGTGGCACGTGGGCATCGGCAACATAGTGACCGAGTTCCGATGAGACGCGAAGTATGCGATCGGGATCACCAACAACAAAAGCGTCGCGAAGCTGAAGGAACATCCGGTATGTGTGCCACGGGACAATTCCATGAGCCATCAATGAATCTTCTGAAAGTTTCGCGACAGCGTCGT
Source organism: uncultured Ohtaekwangia sp. (assembly GCA_964490505.1). Taxonomy (GTDB): domain Bacteria; phylum Bacteroidota; class Bacteroidia; order Cytophagales; family Cyclobacteriaceae; genus ELB16-189. The sequence continues at coordinate 40,400 of CAZBCP010000018.1, forward strand.
TCCAATACTTCGGCACTTCCTCTGCGTATCCATTGCGTGTCCTCTGCGTACCCTTTGCGACACCAAAACCATAATCATCCAAATCAATATAGTGCCTCGGGCCCTCCTCCGGGATGGCATAGCGGCGCCTGTCAGGGTTTACCGAAGCCTCCACGATGTAATGAATATTCTTCTTATAAAACCTGATCATCTCAGGCGGCAGGGTGAAGATCGCCAGCCGGTCGATGTTTTCGTGACCGAAAAATCCCCACCCCGATGAGATGATAAAGATGACAATCAAAGAAAGTTTTAACTTGAGTTTCATGAGAATGATCTTACTGTTACTGATCGCAACAAGCGCTTTCGCTTCCGATCCCTATCCGAAAAATGAAAACATTAAGGTGAATCACTATGTGTTCAACCTGGAACTCAACGACTCGACCGATGTTATTGCCGGCGAAGCGCTGGTGACAATTCACTTCATTAAGCCAATCGCTTCTTTCAACCTCAATCTAATCGGTAAAAAGAATGGAACTACAGGAATGGAGGTTAGTTCCGTAACATCGTCAGGAAAACCTGTTGACTTCAGTTTTGCGAACGATCTCATCACGATAAAAACACCGGTGAGCTCCGGTGATGTAACGTTTACGATCAACTATAAAGGTGTGCCGGCCGATGGGCTGATCATTTCTAAAAATAAGTTCGGTGACCGTACATTCTTCGGCGACAACTGGCCAGATCGTGGTAGGCATTGGTTGCCGACGATCGATCATCCTTCGTATAAAGCAACTGTAGAGTTTTCAATTACCGCACCTTCGCACTACAAGGTTGTGGCTACGGGAAAGTTGATCGAGGAAAGTGATATCGATAAGAACCGGAGGCTTACGAGATATAAAGAAAGTGTACCGGTGTCGACCAAAGTAATGACTATTGGGGTTGCACGTTTTGCTGTTGAACTCTCGGGTGAAGTCGGAAGCATACCGGTTACTACGTGGGTGTATCCACAAAATCGTGGCGACGGATTTTCCGATTTTGCCCTGGCTCCTCGGGTGCTCGAATTTTTTCAAAGCTATGTTGGTCCGTATCCTTTCGAGAAACTCGCCCATGTTCAATCCAAAACCAAATTCGGCGGACTCGAGAATGCCAGCAACATTTTTTACTTCGAGAACTCGGTGAATGGAAAGAATGAACGCGAGAGTTTGATCGCTCACGAGACGGCACATCAGTGGTTCGGTAATTCGGCGACTGAAAAAGACTGGTATCACGTGTGGCTGAGCGAAGGCTTCGCGACCTATGGTACAGCCCTGTACATGGAACACACGTACGGTCGCGATAAACTGATCGAGGTTATGAATCAGACCCGCTCACAGGTTCTCGAGTTCGCTAAAAAGAACTCGGCACCTATCGTCGATACCACCATCACCGATATCAATAAGGTTTTAAGCACAAATACGTACCAAAAAGCAGCGTGGGTGCTTCACATGCTTCGCAGGGAAATGGGCGACGTTCATTTTCTTAAGGGGATCAGGGAATACTATAAGACCTACGCAGGCGGCACTGCGCTGTCGAAGGACTTTATAGACATCATGCAGCAATTTTCCCCCGACGATCTTGGGCCGTTCTTCCGGCGTTGGCTTTTTGTGGGCGGACATCCCCGGATAGCGGGCGAATGGCGTTACGACAAGAAGCAGAAGACCGTGTTCGTGGATATTGAGCTCGCCCAGAATGGGAATTTTAGCGTGCCCTTAGATCTTTTGATCGATTCGAAGGTGGAGACCGTGGTTTTGGAGCCCGGAAAGCAGACTTTCAGGTTTAACAGCAACGCGCCTCCCTCGCAGGTAGTCCCGGACCCCAATTCCTGGCTGCTCTATGAGGGTGGAATTACCGCGAAAACGCGCTGAAATCCCGCTTGCATATACCCCCGAAACCATTACCTTTGCAGTCCTTTTGATTAATTAGACATGGCAAATCACAAATCGGCAGAAAAGAGAATCAGGGCGAACGCGGCAAAGGCAGAGCGTAACAGCTACCAGCACAAAACCACCCGTACTGTGGTCAAAAAGTTGAAAGCTACTACCAATAAGGCCGAAGCACAGGAGCTCTACAAGACTACAGTTGGCATGATCGATAAGCTCGCGAAGAAGAACATCATCCACTGGAAAAAAGCTGCCAACCAGAAGTCGAAGCTTCAGAAAGCAATCAACGCCCTTAAATAATCGGGCTGTTTCGATAGATCTTAGACCTTACATTTTTGTAAGGTTCTTTTTCCCTCCTCCACGTAAAGCGCGGGGGAGGGTTTTTTATTTTCGGTGGTTTGAAAGGAGGAATTATGAAGGTTGAAGAAGTAGTCTCTTTTAAAGATTGGATGCCCACCGAAAAGCCCCGCGAAAAGCTGAAGACAAGCGGAAAAAAGTCCTTGTCCGAAGTAGAGCTGATAGCGCTCATCTTAAGGAATGGAACGCCTGGAAAAAGCTGCCTGGACCTGGGGCGCAAGGCATTGGCCCTTGCCAATTACGACATCGATACACTGGGAGAGATGTCCCTTGCCGACCTGGCTGCCGTTTCTGGTCTCGGCGAGTCGCGGGCCATTTCCATTATCGCTGCCCTGGAGCTCAGGAACCGAAGCACGTCGTTGATCAAGAATCCAAAAGTCGCTACATCGCGGGCCGCCTACGAGTTATTGAAAGGGTCCCTGGCCGATCTCGCCCACGAAGAGTTCTGGGTGCTCTACCTTAACCATAGTTCAAAGCTTATCCTGAAAACAAAGATCAGCTCCGGCGGTCTCCACAGCACCGTCGTCGACCCACGAATGGTTTTCAGCATCGCCCTTGAGCTTAAAAAGACGTCCTCGATCATTCTCGCGCACAATCACCCATCCGGCAGCCTTACTCCAAGCCAGTCCGATATAGACCTCACCAATAAACTTGTTGCCGGGGGTAAGCTTTTCGATATACAAGTTGTTGATCACCTTATACTTGCAGGCAAAAATTATTGTAGCTTTGCTGACAGCGGTCTATTGTGACTAGAAGCTTGACATGCTGAGACTGATTGTAGTCATTTTTACTGTACTAGTTGGTTCGTTAATTTTTTACAACTACCGCCGCCACAAAGAAGATGTAACAACAAAACCTGTTGTGGCTGTGCATCCGCCTCCTTACCAAAAGGTCGCGCCCGCTATCACTTTGTCTGCCAATCCACATTGGATCGAGCTGCTCAAGGAATACGAAGCTTACATTAAAGAGGCAGTCGAAAACGGTGAAGCGCCCGGTGCCGCAGTCGCCATCGTTAAAGACAGCAGTGTATTGTTCCTGAAAGGTTTCGGGTTAAGCGACACACAAGAAAAAGATTCGGTTGGTGTATTCTCAGTATTTCGATTAGGTTCAGTTTCGAAGTCACTCGCCTCCGTACTCACCGGCGTTCTCGTACAAGACAGTATTCTTAACTGGGACGATAAGGTTATCAAATACATTCCCGACTTCGAATTGAAGTCAAAAGAAAGTACCGAACAGATCACCATCAGGCATTTGCTTTCACACACATCAGGATTACCATATCATGCGTTCACTTCGGAGATCGACAATGGTGCGAACCTCGATCCGCTCATTTATCACTTGCGCGATCTCAATCTCACCGGTCCTCCCGGAAAAACTTACAGTTATCAAAACGTTGCTTATAGTCTCATCGGTAAAGTGATCGAATCTGCTACCGGCAAGCCGTACGATGTCGTGATGTCGGAGAAAGTGTTCAAGCCGCTGCATATGGACCAGGCATCGCTAACCTTCGAAGGCATTATGGCCAACGATGATAAAGCGAAGCCTCACGTTCACACCCTGCGCGGATGGAAACCAACATCAATCAACGAAACATATTACAACGTCGGCCCTGCCGGCGGAGTAAACGCGAGCATCTCCGACATGGCCCGGTGGTTGAAAGCGCTCACTACGCGTGAGAACAATTTGTTGCTGACGTCGGTGAAAGAGGAAATGTTCAAACCATACGTTCGCGCAACCGCACGCAACCGCTACTTCCGCAACTGGAAAAAATCGAGTGGCTCTTTTTATTCGCTGGGTTGGAGAATTCTAACGTTTAAGACCGACACACTTAATTATCACGGCGGATATGTGAATGGCTATCGTAGCGAGATCGCCCTCAAAGGGAATGATGGAATTGGCATCTGCGTACTGGTAAATTCTGCCGGGCAACTTGCCGATCGGGCCATCCCTGAATTTTTTATACGCTACGAAAAATACCGCACCAGGATCGAAGACTGGGAACGAAGTCAGAAGCCGGCGTTGGCTGTTGAAGACGGGAGAAGTGATGAACAGCATTCGTTCTGATTTCTAGTTTCTGGTTTCTAGTCTCTAGTTTCTAGTTTCTGGTTTCTTGTTTTCCGCTTCGTAGCTTTGAACCAGAGACTAGAAAACTCACGAATGAAAAGCTCTACGTTTATTATCATCGTTGTTGTTCTCGCCCTGGTCAGTATCATCTGGTACACCAGTAGTGGTAACGACGATGCCGAATACAAAGTACAGATCGAAAACATCCGCAAAGAGAAGGACGACTTCATGAAGAATGGCGACGGTTCGCCGTTCAAAGATTCCGAAGAGCCTTTCACCGGTCTAAAATATTTCGAGCCGAATCTTAAGTTCAGGATCAATGCCGACCTCGAGCCCGTCGAGAACCGCAACGTTGTGGTACTGCAGACGAGCGACAACAAAGAGCAACGGTACATCGAGTATGCCTGGGCGAAGTTCAGCATCGATGGGGTTCCGTGTAAGCTTCTTATCCTCGAGGTCCTCGACAACGGTCCGTTCAGGGGCGCACTGTTTCTCGCTTTCGCCGATCAGAGCAGCGCTATCGAAACGTATGGTGCCGGTCGTTATCTCGATGTGAAGAAAACACCCGGCGCCTCGAGCATTACACTCGATTTCAATGAAGCATATAATCCTTATTGTGCTTATTCGGAGTCGTTCTCTTGCCCGTTCCCTCCGAAGGAGAATATTCTGAATGTACTTATTGCTGCTGGCGAGAAAGTCTACCACTGACGTTCAGGGTTCAGTGTTCAGGGTTCCATGTTCAGGGTCGGCAAACATTGAACTTTGAACCCTGAACTTTGAACGCTATTTTTGGGGCTTGCTCTAGAAGTAATCATGAAGATTTCCTACAACTGGCTCAAACAATACATCGATATACCCGAATCGCCCGAAGACATCGGGAAGGTTCTCACCTCCACCGGTTTGGAAGTAGAGCACGTAGAGCCTCACGAATCCGTAAAAGGAGGATTGAAGGGCCTGGTCATTGGCGAGGTGCTCACCTGCGTAAAACACCCCGGCGCCGACAAGCTGTCGCTGACAACCGTGAATACCGGAAACTCGGTAGCGAAGATCGTCTGCGGCGCTCCTAACGTGGCTGCGGGACAAAAGGTGGTAGTTGCCCTTCCGGGAACGACCATCCATCCTACCAAGGGCAATCCGTTCGAGATAAAAATTGCAAAGATCCGTGGCGAGCAGAGCGAAGGAATGATCTGTGCCGAAGACGAGATCGGTCTCGGCGAAAGCCATGCCGGTATAATGATACTCGATGCCAATGCGAAAGTAGGAACACCTGCGGCCGAGTATTTCAATATAGAATCCGACTACACGATCGAGATCGGGCTTACGCCCAACCGTGCAGATGCCGCATCGCACGTTGGTGTGGCCCGCGACATCAAGGCAGTTTTGAAACGGGATCTGCGGTTGCCATCCATCGATAAGTTTAAAGTGGATAGCCAGGAATTGCCGATCCCGGTTGTCGTGGAAAACAAGGAGGCGTGTCCAAGATATTCGGCGTTGACGATCACCGGGATCACGGTTGGTGAGTCGCCGGCGTGGCTGAAGAACCGGCTGCTTGCGATCGGTCTCAATCCGATCAACAACATTGTCGACATCACGAATTTTATCTGCCATGAGATAGGACAGCCTATGCACGCATTCGATGCGGATAAGATCACAGGAAAGAAGGTGCTGGTGAAGACGCTTCCTGCTGGAACCAAATTCGTGACACTTGATGGCAAGGAGCGAACTTTGACGGCGAATGATTTGATGATCTGCAATGCCAATTCGGAGCCGATGTGTATCGCTGGTGTGTTTGGCGGCATCGGATCGGGTATTACGGCTCAGACGAAGAATGTATTCCTTGAGTCGGCTTACTTTTCATCGTCGTTTGTAAGGAAAACAGGAATGGTTCATCAGTTAAAAACAGATGCATCGTTCCGTTACGAGCGCGGTACGGATCCAAACAACACCGTGTATGCCCTTAAGCGTGCCGCCATGCTGATCAAAGAGATCGCTGGCGGAAAGATCTCTTCGGAGGTTGTTGACGTTTATCCGGAGAAGATCGAGAATACAAGGTTTACGGTTAAAGTAAAAAATATCAACAGACTGATCGGGAAGGTTATTCCTATCGAAGAGATAATCGGTATACTGGAGCGTCTCGATATTCAAATATCGAATATCGAACAACGAACAACGAATATCGATTCATTTGAAGTTTCAGTCCCACCCTATCGCGTAGATGTTCGACAAGAAGCCGATATCGTCGAAGAGATCCTTCGCATCTATGGGCTCAACAACATCGAGCTTGCCAACGAAGCCAGCGCGGATTTCATTTCCAGTTTCCCTTCGAAGGACATCGACCGTTTCAAGCAGTCTGTCGGAACGCTGCTCGCTTCGAACGGCTTCTATGAGATCATGACCAACTCCCTGACGCACGCCGACTACCGCAAATACAATATCTCCACGGAAGGCGAAGCCGTGGAGATACTCAACAAATTGAGTGAAGAGCAGGCGATCATGCGCACAACTATGTTGTTCACTGGTCTTGAAGTGTGTTCGTTCAACATCAATCGCAAGCAAAGAGACCTGAAGTTGTTCGAATTCGGGAAAGTATATGGCAAATCGGAAGGCAAATACCGCGAAAAAGAGCGACTCGCATTGTATATAACCGGTCAATACGAAGCCGACAACTGGCAACGACAGGCGCGCGGGGTTTCGTATCACGATCTTTCGAGGTTCGTTGCTAATGTTCTCGCAAAATCGGCGGTCACAAAGGTGCAGTTCACACCCGCAACGCATCCACTTTTCGATTACGGAGTAACAATCACTTCGAATCAAAAAGAAATCGGCATCATGGGTAGAATAAAATCTTCGTTTCAAAAAGATTTCGGCATCAAGCAGGAAATATTTTATGCCGATCTGGATGTAGCCTTGCTTTTCAAGTCTGCAAACCCTAAGTTCGATGTGCAGGACGTGCCGAAATTTCCTGAAGTTAGAAGAGATCTGTCGTTAGTTCTTGACAGACACGTGGCGTACCGGGAAATCGAAGAACTTGTTAGAAGTACCGAGAGAAAACTGGTAAAAGACATCATCGTGTTTGATGTGTACGAGGGAGACAAGATCCCGCCAGGAAAAAAAGCATACGCATTGGGCTTTACACTCCAGGACGACGCAAAAACACTGACCGATGAAGAGATCGACAAGACGATGTCGAAACTTATCGGGGCATTTGAAACAAAAATGCAGGCATTAATTAGAAAATAGTATTCAGGTAACACACGTAACATGGATCAGGAACTTCTTAAGACCAACCTTAACGGACTCGAAAGAAAAATTTTGGTATTGATCAATGAACACAAGGCCCTGAAGGAAGAGGTTCGAAGCCTCAAGCTGGAGAATCACGATCTCAAGTCGAGCCTCAAGGGCCGCGACGACCAGTTGTCCAATTTTAAGAATCAGATTAAAATCACTAAAATTGTGGATAATATTAACCCGGAGGACGGAAGCGTCTCTGAGTTAAAGAAGAAAGTGGACGAGTATATTCGCGAGATCGATAAATGCATCGCCCACCTTAGCAGGTAAGCTTGAATTTGTTTGTTTTGCCTTGCGAACTGTAGATAATTAATGGAAGAACTTTCAATAAAAATTAAGATTGCCGAGCGTGAATACCCTATGAAGGTAAAACGCCACGAGGAAGAAAAGGTGCGGGCGGCCGGCAAGCTTATCAACGAAAAGTTGAAATACTACAGAGAGCAGTTCGGTATCGACGATAAACAAGACCTTCTGGCAATGGTAGCGTTCGACTGCCTCGTACAGAAGCAAGCGAGCGACGAAGACCATAAGGAGATTGACCAAACCGTTTTCGAAAAGGTCAATCATCTCAACCAGATGGTCTCCCAGGCAATCCTCTAAAATTCTTCTTTTCTCCCTTCCACCGTGGGTTATCTTTTTAACCTAAATATCTACCACGATGGAAATCGCAATAGCAGCGTTCGTCGGCCTGGCAGTAGCCATAGTGATCGGACTGGTCCTCGGCAATATCATTGCAAAACGTAAAGTCGAAAAGCAAGCCCAGGACGCTCAAAGCAGAGCCAGTCTTATCATTAAAGAAGCCGAGATCCAGGCAGAAACCATTAAAAAAGACAAAGTACTCGAGGCCAAGGAAAGACTTCTTAAGATGAAGCAGGAATTCGAGGAAGAGGCCAATCGCAAGAAAAATCAGATCATAGCCAACGAGCAAAAGATCAAACAAAGAGAGTCGCAGCTCGCCAAAGAACTCGAAACACTCAAGCGCAAAGAATCGGACGTCGAAGAAGAGAGACAGAGCCTCGTTACACAACACGAGCTCGTTAAAAAGAGAAAAGAAGAGCTCGATAAATTCAACGCGCAGAAAGTCGCCCTCCTCGAAGGCATCTCCAAACTGTCGGCCGAACAGGCCCGCGACCAGCTCATGGAATCCATGAAAGAAGAAGCCCAGACAAAGGCCAGCTCTTTCATTAAAGACATCATGGAAGCTGCCAAGCTTACCGCCACCAAAGAAGCCAAGAAGATCGTTATCGAAACCATTCAGCGCACAGCAACAGAACATGCTGTCGAGAACTGCGTGTCGGTCTTCAATATCGAGAGCGACGACATCAAAGGTAAAGTGATCGGCCGCGAAGGTCGGAACATACGCGCCCTCGAAGCCGCGACCGGCGTCGAGTTCATTGTCGACGATACTCCCGAAGCCATTATCATCTCAGGCTTCGATCCCGTTCGCCGCGAGATCGCACGACTCTCATTACACCGCCTGGTACAGGACGGACGTATCCACCCCGCACGCATCGAAGAGATCGTTGCCAAGACAACAAAAAATATCGAAGACGAGATCGTCGAGATCGGCGAACGCACCGTGATCGACCTCGGCATACATGGACTCCATCCCGAGCTCGTGAAAATGGTCGGCCGCATGCGCTTCCGCTCATCGTATGGACAAAATCTCTTACAGCACTCACGCGAAGTCGCTAACCTCTGTGCTATCATGGCGTCGGAGCTCGGCCTCAACGTAAAGCAGGCAAAACGTGCCGGATTACTTCATGATATCGGCAAAGTATGGCCCGAAGAACTCGAGAAGCCGCATGCCATTGTTGGTATGGACCTCGCTGTGAAATACAAAGAACATCCGGCAGTTTGCAACGCCATTGGCGCCCACCACGACGAAATTGAAATGACAAACATCATTTCTCCTATCGTGCAGGCATGCGATGCAATCTCCGGTGCTCGTCCCGGCGCACGAAGAGAAGTGATGGAACAATACATCCGTCGCCTCAAAGAACTCGAACAGGTTGGGCTCAGTTTCGACGGCGTCGAAAAGTGTTATGCCATCCAGGCCGGCCGCGAATTGCGCGTGATCGTTGATGCCGAAAAAGCTACAGACGAACGCGCTAACCAACTGAGCTTCGAGATCTCACAGAAAATAGAACGCGACATGCAATATCCAGGACAGATCAAAGTGACTGTTATCAGGGAGATGCGAAGCGTGGCGTTTGCAAAATAAGTTCTCACGGAAACCACGGAAATCACGGAACTCTTTTCATAACTCAGTGTGAGCTCTATCCTCCCGGCGCGACTAGCTGTAAAGACAATTTTTTTTCTTAATGGCTTTGCGCATGCCAACTATTATGGCCGCCTACCCCGTCTGCAGGAACAACACCTGATCAGCAACGGCACCATGGGCGTTGTATTGCTGTCGACAGCCCTCGGCGCTATGCTCGCCATGCCGTTCTCCGGGTGGCTCATCATTCGTAACGGCAGCAGGAAGATCGGCCTCTTTTCGGTATACATGTATTGCGGCCTTGTCGCTTTTATTCCCCTTTGCCCGGAGCTGTACTCCTTGATCGCAGTATTCTTTCTCCTCGGTGTTTCGTCAGGGATGCTCGATGTTGCCATGAATGCGCAGGCTGTAATGATCGAGCAGCGATGGGGTAAACCGATCATGACCTCGTTCCACGCGTTCTTCAGCATTGGAATGGCACTCGGCGCATTAACAGCATCGTTGTTCAGCAAACTGGACGTTAATCTCACCACACACCTTGCTATCATTACTGTTCTGGACCTGGTGATCATCACCGTGGCAAGATTCTATTTTCTTCACGATAAGCCGACGGAGAAAAGCGAAGGACCGGCGTTTCGATTACCCAGTGCGGCGATGGTCGGGGTTGGGATCATTGCGCTTTGTAGTATGCTTGGCGAAGGCGCAATGGCCGACTGGAGTACTAACTACATGGAGAACTTTGCGAAGGCGAGTGTTAGTCTTGCACCGGTCGGTCTCGCCGGCTTTGCTTTCGCGATGACACTCGGTCGCTTGATAGGCGACAGTATGCGATTGAAATATGGCGATCGAAAGCTCATCGTTGTATGTGGCCTCATCGCATCGGCTGGATTGGGATTGGCTATAGCCATACCGGAGCCGGTGACCGTTATCGCGGGATTTTTCATTGTTGGTATCGGTCTCGCAACCATCGTACCTATTGCGTACAGTATTGCGGGTAATGCGAAGGGACTTCCTTCGGGAGTTGGGATTGCGATGGTGACAACGGTTGGTTATTCAGGATTTTTCTTCGGTCCACCCGTGATGGGTTTTCTCTCCGACCTGGTGACGTTGCGATTCGCCTTTCTCCTGGTGTTGTTTCTTTTCCTGGTGATGACCGTTCTTGGCTATCGCTATAAGCAGGAGTGATCGTTGAGTCTAAATACCGCCCCGTCTATTATTTAACTAATGGTCATCTCGAGACCATTGTTCCTTCTGCATTCAGAAAGGTTAAAGGTGTTCTATACCAGCGTCAAAGATTAGAGCTGGATGATGGAGATTTTTTGGATTTGGATTGGCTCCGTAACACTACAGAGACTAAGAAGCTCGTCATCGTTTCGCATGGGCTCGAGGGAAGCAGCGAACGTCATTACAGTCGCGGCATGTCGAAGTATTTTTATGAACGCGGTTGGGATGCGTTGGCCTGGAATTGCCGGAGTTGCAGCGGGGAGCTCAATCGTCTCCCGAGATTTTATCATCATGGCGATACCGCAGATCTGCAGCGTGTGATCGACGAGGCCTATCGAAAGGGATACGATCATATTGCGCTGGTAGGTTTCAGTATGGGCGGAAGCTTTTCGATGAAGTACCTGGGTGAGCAGGGATCAAGGATCGACAAACGAATAAAGGGCGGTGTTGGATTTTCCGTGCCGTGTAGCTTAGGATCCAGCGCTGCAGAGTTGGATCAACCATCGAAGAGATTTTACAGGAACAGGTTCTTACGAAAACTTGGAAAAAAGATCCTCGCAAAATCGTACGTGTACCCCGACAAGATCTCGTACGAAGATTACTGGAAAATAATAACCTTCAGGCAGTTCGACGACCGCTATACTTCGCCATTGCATGGTTTTAAAAATGCCAGTGACTTCTATTCAAGGTCGTCGTGTGATCAATATTTGAAAAAGATAGTTGTGCCGGCTCTGATCGTCAATGCCGCGAACGATCCCTTCCTCACCCCCGAGTGCTATCCAAAGGAGTTGTTGAAAGATCATCCGAATGTTCACCTGGAAATCCCAAAACGCGGTGGCCATGTTGGATTTTCTCTGTTAAATTCAGAGGAGAATTACATGGAACAACGAGCTTATGAATTCCTGGCTTAGCTGGATCTTCAAGAAACAAGAACCCCGGGTCGACTTCCCCGAGACCTGGCGATCGATCCTCGACAAGAAAGTTCTCTTCTATCACAACCTGTCGCCCGAAGAAAAGAGGAGATTCGAACGCGACATCAGCCGGTTCTTCAAGAATGTCAGGATCACCGGGGTCGAAACTTCAATCGACATTACCGACAAGCTTCTTGTTGCGAGCAGTGCTGCTATTCCAGTATTCGGGTTTCCGGATTGGGATTATACTTTCCTCGACGAAGTGCTGATCTATCCAGGATCGTTCGATAGCAAGTTTTCGATCAATAGCCGCGAAGAATTCATCACCGGAATGGTCGGTAGCGGAGCTATGGAAGGCAAAATGATACTCTCGAAGCCGTCGTTGCATCGTGGCTTTGAAAACGAGACCGATAAACAAAACGTGGGCGTTCACGAATTCATTCACTTGCTCGACAAAGAGGATGGAACGATTGATGGGATCCCGGCCACGTTGCTGGACAAGAAATTCTCGATACCGTGGTTGAAGCTCATCAAAGAAAAAACCGCCGCGATCCTGAAAGGTGAAAGCGATATTAATCCATACGGTGCTACCCACGAGCGTGAGTTCCTCGCCGTCGCCGGAGAATATTTTTTTGAACGACCTCAGTTGTTGCGTGACAAACACCCGGAGCTTTATTCGCTGCTCGAGAAAGCTTTCAATCAAAACACGGCTGGCCTCCTTAAGGTGACGAAACTTCCGAAGGCAACCGTTGAGCGCAATGATCCGTGTCCTTGCGGCAGTGGCAAAAAATTCAAGAAGTGTTGCTTAAATGCTAGTCTGTCTAATTTCTAGTTCCTGGTTGGTCCTAACTAGAAACTAGAAACTAGAAACTAGAAACTTTTCTTATACCCCGGTCCCCTCACAACCCTTCCAGGTCGTTTGCCTGTGTGATTCCCGTTCTCAAGAACCTGTTCTCCATTTACGAATACGTCTCTCACACCTGTACTGTATTGATGCGGCCTCTCGAACGTAGCATGATCCTGTATCGTGGCCGGATCGAACACCACTACATCGGCGTAAAATCCCGGCTGCAACGTTCCTCGCTTCTGTATCTTGAGGTTCGAAGCCGGCAATGAAGTCAGCTTTCTGATAGCTTCTTGTAGCGTGATAACTTTTTCCTCACGAACATACTTCGCCAATAACCTTGCGAAATTCCCATAGGCACGGGGGTGATCGCTCGATTTCAAAAATATTCCGGAAGCGGCGGGAGAACCAGCATCCGATCCGAAACTAAGGTAAGGCAATGCGATCTGACGCTTTATATTATCCTCGCTCATCATAAAATAAACTGTTCCCACTCGGGTACTATCGGCTATCACAAGATCCATTGCAGTCTCTTCGGGTGACTTGCCATAGATCTGCGAAACCTCTGCGAGTGTTTTGCCGGTGAACTTCTTCAGCGAGTCGTTTGCAAAACCAACCAGCAACACCTGCTCAGGGCCACCAGCGAGCAAAAGTAGATTTTCCCATTTGTCGGATGGCTTGCGCATTTCATCGAGAGCTTTCTTTCTTGTCTTGGGATCCTGCATACGCTTGATCCAGTCTTTCAGTCCACCTTCCTGGATCCACGGCGGCATGGAACCATCGAGACCAGTAGCTCCGGCGGGATAGGTGTACATATCGGCGGTGATCTTGAGACCTGACTTGTTTGCTTCGTCGATCCTGGCGAGCACGCCATCGAGCTTGTTCCAGTTTGCCTTACCTCCCATTTTGAGGTGGTAGATCTCGGCGGGAAGATTGGCCTCGCGTGCGATGCGGATAGTTTCGTCCACAGCTTCGTAGATCGAATTTCCCTCGCTGCGCATATGGGTGATATACATACCGCCATACTGGCTGGCAACTTTGCAGAGTTCGATCAATTCTTCTGTGCTCGAATAATTGGCTGGTGCATAAATAAGTGACGAGCCGACGCCAAGCGCTCCCTCTTCCATGGCTGTCTTCACGAGCGCCTTCATGCGTTCCATTTCTTCCGGGTTCGGTAAACGGTTCGCATAGCCGAGCTCGTGCACACGAACAGTAGTTGCACCTACAAACGAAGCTATGTTAGGCGAAATGCCGCGGCGCTCCATCGATTCCATATACTCACCCAGTGTTGTCCAATCGATATCGTATTTCCAATCGGGATCACGTCGCATTGCATCCTGCGACTCTTTTTTCATTGCATCATTCATCGGTCCCATCGAACCGCCTTCACCAAAAACTTCGAGTGTTACGCCCTGGCGGATATCGGCCTGAGAATTGCCATCGATAATAAGGGTTTCGACAGCCCAGCTGAGCATGTTGATGAACCCAGGCGACACAGCCATGCCTTTTGCATCAATCTCCTTTTTGGCGACAGCTTTGGACAGATCGCCAACAATTGCAATGGTATCTGCATTAATACCCACGTCGGTGACAACCGGCGCATCGCCGCTTCCGTTGTATACGGTTCCTCCGCGAATAATAACATCGTATTCTTGCTTCTTACACGACGCGAGAGCGAGCAGACAAAGGAGTGGAAGGAATTTTTTCATTGTGGAGTGGATAAGTGAAAGGAAGGTAAGAAAAAAGAAGAAATTAGAGTCAAAATTTTCGTTCGTCGATGACGCGAAAGCAACATATAACGACAATACTTATTCTCGGAGCACTCTCCACCGTGAGCCCGTTCTCTATCGATATGTATTTGCCGGGATTTCCAGCGATTGCAAAAGACCTGGGCACCACGATGACAAACGTGCAGTTGTCGTTGACTGCTTATCTCATCGGCATCGCGGCTGGTCAGCTCATCTATGGTCCGATGCTGGATCGCTTTGGTCGTCGCTTGCCGATGTACGTTGGCCTGGTGATCTACCTCGTTGCATCGGTTGCCTGTGCCTTCTCGACGTCGATCGAGTCGTTGATCGTTATGCGTTTCTTCCAGGCACTTGGCGGATGCGGAGGGATGGTAGCGTCGCAGGCGCTTGTGCGCGATCTCTTTCCGACCAATAAAACAGCGCAGGCATTTTCATCGATTACGTTGGTGATCGCCGTATCGCCAATGATTGCACCTACCGTTGGCGGTTATCTCACGGTGGCTTTCGGATGGCAGTCCGTTTTTGTGGTGCTGACTATTGTAACACTGATCATTCTTGGTGCGGTCCATTTTGTGTTGCCGGAAGGACGTAAGGCAGATCCCACGCTTTCGCTGAGACCGAAGTCGGTGATGCAGAACTTTATCACCGTTGCGAAGGAACCGCAGTTCCTGATCTACACGTTGGCGGGTGGCTTTGCAATGTCGGCGCCGTTTGCGTTCATTGCCGGCTCGGCGGATGTCTTTATCAATATCTATGGCGTTTCGGAGCAGGAATATGGATGGGTGTTCGCATTTATTGCAGCGGGCATCATTGGATCGTCGCAGCTCAATCACTTGTTGCTAAGAAAATTCAGCAACGCACAATTGGTTCGTTACCCGCTGATCTACCAGACAGTTCTCGGGAGCGTGATGGTGATTGGAACGATGTATGGTTGGTTCAGCTTCACTACGCTCCTGGTTATCATGTTTGTATTTGTGACCGGGCAGGGTCTCGTTGGTCCGAATGCCACGGCGTTGTCGCTCGCGCCTTTCTCGAAGCTCACAGGGAGCGCAGCATCGTTACTCGGAAGTTATCGCATGGCCGTTGGGGGTATTGTGTCGGCGCTGGTTGGATTGTTCCACAACGGAACTGCTATGCCGATGATCGCGATGATGGTAGCGTGCCCGGCAACGGCATTAGCGATAATGACTATCGGCAAGGCAACGGTAAGATATCATGCAAGGAAGAAGGCGGTGCAGGGCGAAGAGAATGCGGTGTTGATGTAATGGGGTTGTGGGTTGTGGGTTGTGAGTTGTGGGTTGTGAGTTGTCGGTTATTGGTCGTTCAGACGATCTTTATCTCGTAGCATTCGCGAAACCATTCCCGCAAGGAACGCCATCACCAAAAGTATCGCTGCCCAGATTATTCTTTTATCCTTAAAATAGGTTGGTGAAGTCTCTTCGGTCTTCACAACAGATCGTTCCTTAAGATTACCGACCTCAATTTCTGTGGGATGTGCAGGAATACTGTCGCGGAAAAATCCAAGGTCGTACACCGGTGCTTCGAGACTGTCGTTTCCAATAGCGATCCTGTAATCGCGACCGGGCTCGAGGTATGCGATCAATGATTGTTTAAGCTGATATGCTCTAACGTCCTTAAATTTCAGCGGAGGATTATTTTCATTATCGACACGAATATAGATATCGTTCTCTTTGGCGAACGTATGCACGACGGGCAACTGACCCGAAACAAGGTCGAAGGAATACATAGGTTCAAGATATTTTATTTTTCGTCCGTTGATCTTGCGTTGACCGTCCTGGAACAGCGTTGCATGGCGTTTATAAAAACGCGGACCTTCGATATCGAATTCGAATCGATGGATGTACTGCGATGTGTCGGAATGCAAAGTGAGCCATGTGTAACGACCTTTTGAGCTGTCGGCCTGCGAGATCGACATCGAAGGCACCGGGACGTACTTACCAAGAGAAACATTTTCCTTCGTTAGCCACGCACCTACAACATTCAATGGCGACGTGGTTGAGTCGTTGATCGTTAACTGGTAATACGAATATGTGCTTTGAGGAAAATCAAATACTTCTGTAACGGTACTTGAATTGAGCTCACCGAACGTAAGATAGAATTTCTCCCGCAAGGCATACCATGTTTTGCCATCATCGCTGCCACGAAGCGTGCCGAATTTCTGGATCGCAGAATTCCTGACTTCAAGAAGAAAATTATTGATCGGTTCTTTGTCGTTGTTGAGGAGTGTTACCACAGTGCAACACCCATTCCTCAACTCTTTCTGCATCTTAAATGGTGTCCATTCGATGGTATTGTACTCCGGCTTTTCCTCGGTTACGATGTAGGGAACTTCGGCACCCTGCCCATCGAGTATTCTGAGGTTACGGCTGTCGGGAAACAATCTTGCCGTCACTTTCGGAGATAGTGGTATCTCATAGAAGCCTGCTTTTTCAACAACATCCAGTGGCGCTTCGGCAACATATTGTTGTGCCTGTGCTACTGAGAAAGCAAACGACAAAGCCAACAACAAAAGGATCTTTTTCAATCGCTGATACATGAACGAGACTACAAGCAACAAAATACCTAACGAAATAAATGCCGCGATCTTACCACCTTCGGAAATACCGCGGATATCGACTGTGAACAATTTCACGAGTGTGATAAGGAACAATGTAAGCGAAATGATCCGGAGGTGCTTGAGCTTCATCTTGAGACCGATAGCGATCAGCAAAAATGAGGTGAGCCCCCACAAGATCGGATAACCGATCTTACTATTCTGAGTGAGGACGTGATCAAAATTCGTCTCGTTGCCAACGGCCAACAGGACTACGTTGTCGAGTTCGGTACTTGCCAGGAAGACGAAGAACGCTACGTAGAACCATGAATAGGCGTTAGCGGTACGGAGGTTAAATTCGGTAAGACGTTTTATTTTACTGATCCCCAGGGCGCAGATCGGTATCAGCAGGGCAACGATGATATAATGAACATAAAATGCGGCTGAATACGAATTTTTTGAAGCAAGGAGATCGTAGCGGGCATCGACCGAACGGGGGTAGTAAACACCGACGTATGCAAGCACCGCCACCACACTTACAAATGCGAAAGCATTCCGGACATCGCCGGGTTGTGTAAGCCTCGGCTCTGCAAGTGACAAAGCGAGCAGGAACAACATATTGTAACTACCGAGACCGAGTATTTGCAGATTGTAATTGTCGGGAAAAGCTGTCCCCAACTGATAATGAACCTCTAAAGCATTCATTACATAAACCAAAAGCACCGCAGCAACCGTAATTATATTTTTGTAAACATTTAGATTGATAACCTGTCCTTCGGGCTTCTCCCTCTTTAGCAACATTAGGGTCGCTACGAGAGAAGCAACCACAAAAAGGCTTGTAAGGTATCCTTTATTAAAAACTATCCTGAGCGGCTGCCAGTTATCATAGACATCGGTGAGGTCCATCATCAGGCTTATGATCATCAACGCCATCACTACATGCGATGTGATCTTCATCAGTTTAATACCCGACTTCTGCGAAAGCCACAACAACAGAACAGTTTCGGCAGCCCAGAACAGTGTGATATAATTGCCCTGCAACTGAATCGGCGCCGCCAGGCTGACGAACGTGAGCACGAGACCGATCAGCAAGAACACCAGGTTTTTATCGACCCGCTGGTTCTTATACAAAATATAAGCAAAGCCAAAGTTGAACAACCCCAATGCTACCGTAAAGAGTCCGCGGTAGTCGATACCTGTAGGATTATTGAGAACATACATTCCGGCAGCATAATAGAACCCGGTATTACTGAGAAGCAATCCGAAGTCGAGCGCCTTGAACGGTCTCCCTTCTTTCAGATTGTTGAGGAGATTCATTGCGAAGAAGATGAAATAAAATCCGGTAGCGAAGACCAACGCTCCACCGATCATTCCCGGTTTTTCGTGGTCGAACTGTGCTGTCATCCATGAACCATATAATATTACTGTGAATGCATAAGCGATGATGTTGATCAATGGCCATTTCTTGTAGAACGACAACACCATCATACCGACGTCGAGTATTGTAATGTATATGAACAATGCCACGTAATTACCTCCGCCACTGCTTGCCATGAGCGGCGATGCAAAGCCACCGAGTAATGCGACCACAGCAAGTTCAACACGATTGTACGCCAGCGAGAACAATACTGCGAAGCCGGTGATTGCCACCATTATGAGGAACGTAGCGGTTGAGCCGAACATTCCATAGACATGAAATGCGATGTAGATCGTCAGGTATAAAACCGCGATACCGCCTCCGACAAGTACTGAGCTGAATGCGGAGAATTTCTTGCGAAGCCAATGGGCGGTTCCCAGCAAAATTCCACCACAGAGAATACCGATAAATACACGACCGATCTCATTGATCCAGTCCTGGTCGATAGCATACTTTACAAAGAAGCCGATGCCGATAACGAGGATGCCGATACCGATCTTGTTGGCGAGGTTTTCGCCGATAAATTTTTCGAGGTCGGGGTTACGCTCGAAGAAACTCGGTCTCTTTGGTTTCGGGGGTGCGGGCTTCTTGGGTGCGAGGTGCGCGGCGCTGGGTGCGGACGAAAGTGTTTGGTTGACAACTTCTGGTTCTGGAAGAATCAGTGGTTCGGGATCCTTGATGGTCGGTTTGGGGGTGTCGAGCGGTTTCTCGATAGGCTTCTCAACCGGTTTTTCGATAGGCTTCTCGAATGCTTTCTCGATGGGTCTTTCAAAAGCTTTTTCGATGGGCTTCTCGACAATTTTTTCGATGACTTTTCCAGACGAAAGATCGTCCAGTCTCTTTCGAATGAGATCGAATTCCCGCATCATAGATGAACGGATCGATGATATCTGGATCATGACAATGATCGGTGCGGCGATAACAATGAGAACCGCAAGAACTATCAGGCCTTCCATAGGGGTGGGTTAGGAGAAATAGTAAATTAGCTAAATGGCTGCAATAAACTTCAAGACCAGGATCTACAAGCTAGAGCACCTCGCTGGACATTATATAGACGTTCCCGCCAGCATCGTAAAAAAAGCGGGGGGAACGGGCAAGCAGAGATTTGTTTGTACCGTGGATAAAAACATGACCTGGAAATGTGGATTGGTGTCGCATAAAGCCGGGGGTGCCTATATTCTGTTGAATAGGAAGCAAATGCAAATGGGAAAGTTTAACGTGGGTCAGCAAGTAAATGTTTCCTTGAAAAAAGATGAAAGCAAATACGGGATGGATGTACCGAAAGAGCTCGCGGAAGTGTTGAAACAAGATAACGTTGGTAAAGAAAGGTTCGATGCACTTGTTCCGGGTAAGAGACGATATATCATCTATTATATAAACCAGGTTAAGAGCACCGACCTTAGAATTGAAAGGGCAGTCAGGTTGATTTCTAACGTAAAGAAATTACCGCCGGGGAAAGAGACGTTTACGGGGATACTTGCTAAATAAGATTGATCATTGATCATTAACGATTGATCATTGACCAATGCATTGAGCAATGGACAATCGTCAATGGTCAATCGTCAATGGACAATGGTCAATGATCAATCTATTTCCTATCTTTGCGGGCTATTTTTAGAAAATAATCAATGATCTCAGTTAATAACCTTTCCCTCCAGTTCGGGAAGCGCGTGTTGTTCGATGAGGTGAACCTGAAATTCACCGGGGGAAATTGCTATGGAGTGATCGGCGCAAACGGTGCCGGAAAATCCACCTTCTTAAAGATCCTATCGGGCGAGATCGACCCCACCCGTGGCAACGTAGCCCTGGAACCCGGTAAGCGCATGGCCGTGCTCCGCCAGAATCACTACGCTTACGACGAGGTGCCTGTTATCGATACAGTAATGATGGGCCATCAACATCTGTGGGACATCATGAAAGAAAAAGATGAAATCTATGCAAAGCCCGACTTCTCCGAGGCCGACGGCCTTCGTGCATCGGATCTCGAAGCAGAATTTGCAGAACTCAACGGATGGAATGCACAATCTGATGCTGCTGCATTGCTCAGTGGTCTGGGCATCGCCGAAGAAGATCACTTCCGTCTCGTGAAAGAATTGAACGGTCATCAAAAAGTCCGCGTACTGTTGGCACAAGCGATCTTTGGTAATCCCGATATCCTGATCCTCGACGAACCTACCAACGACCTCGATCTTACCACAGTAACGTGGCTCGAAGATTTCCTTCTCGAGTTCAAGAACACGGTGATCGTCGTATCTCACGATCGTCACTTCCTCGATACTGTTTGTACACACATCGTCGATATCGACTTCAGTGCGATAAAGCTTTACACAGGTAATTATACTTTCTGGTACCAGTCGAGCCAACTCGCCTTGCAGCAGCGTTCATCAGCCAACAAAAAAGCCGACGAGAAAAGAAAGGAGCTCGAAGAATTCATTCGTCGATTCAGCGCCAACGCTTCGAAGTCGCGCCAGGCAACCAGCCGTCGCAAGCTCCTCGAAAAGATCAATGTCGACGACATCCAGGCTTCTTCGAGAAAATATCCTGCTATTATCTTCCAGCCCAAGAGAACAGCCGGCGACCAGATCCTTCATGTAGAGAACATGTCGGCTACGTTGCACGGCGAGCGCTTGTTCAAAGACCTCGATCTTTATGTAAACAAGGGCGACAAGATCGCGGTGCTCAGCAAAGACAGTCTCGCGATCACATCCTTCTTCCAGATCCTGGAAGGAAAGATGAAACCGGACAAAGGATCTTTCAAATTCGGGCAGACCATCACCCCAGCATTTCTCCCTCTCAACAACGAAGAGTTTTTTAAAACCGACGACAACCTCGTGGATTGGTTGAGGCAGTTTGCAGAAGAAGAGAACAAGGATGAGGTGTATGTGCGCGGCTTCCTTGGCAAGATGTTGTTCTCGGGTGAAGAGGTTTTCAAGAAGGCTTCGGTCCTTTCGGGTGGTGAAAAGATGAGGTGTATGATCTCGCGCATGATGTTGGCGAGCCCCAACCTGATCGTGCTCGATGAACCTACGAACCACCTCGACCTCGAATCGATCCAGGCATTCAACAATGCATTGAAAGATTTCCCGGGAACGGTGTTGTTCACGTCGCATGACCACGAATTCATTCAGACTGTTGCGAACAGGATCGTTGAGCTTACGCCAAATGGCTGCATTGATAAGTTGATGTCTTACGACGAATACATCGAGAACGAAAAAGTGGCGGAGCAGAAGGTTGCTCTTTATGCCTGATCCCGCCTTTTGCTATGAAGTGTTCACTTTCGACGAGATCGGCGGGATCTTCCGAATGTGAAACCAAATCTTTTTGAATGACTTACTTTACTTTCGAAGTCCTTCAGATCATTCGGGAAACTCCGGATGTAAGATCATTCGTTCTGTCGCCTGACCAGCCGTTTACTTATAAGCCTGGTCAGTTCCTAACCATCGTTCGCGGCAATGTTCGAAGATCATTTTCGTTTTCATCTCACCCTTCGGATCCATTTCCGAGGATTACGTTGAAGAGAATTCCGAACGGCGAGATCTCGCGTTGGTTGTTCGACGAGATAGAAGTTGGGGACTCATTCGAAGGCATCGAGGCATCGGGGTTGTTTACTTTACCGGATGATCTCAGACACGTCAAGTCGATCGTTTTCTTTGCTGCTGGAACGGGAATAACACCCATACTCCCTTTGATGCGCGAAGCTTTGTCGCGAAACGTTAAAGTCAGTCTCGTTTACAGCACCCGGTCTGTGAATGAGATGCTCTTCAAAGAAGAGATCGAGAAGCTCGACATCAAGCTGGATGTTTACATGAGCAACCGTAAAGAGCTTCAGCTTGCCCGACTCAACCGCTCAGGCATCGAGAAAGTTGCCCGTGAGAACGACCCTTCTAAAACTCTTTACTATTTGTGCGGTCCGCATGTATACATGCAGAATATCTCGATAACACTTCTCACCGAAGGCATACCCGACGACAATATCAGGAGAGAGATCTTCTTTAATCCCGAACCACCTGTGGTGAACATTCCTCCGGATACCGATATGCATACGGTGACTGTCCGTTACGAAGGGAAGGTCCACAACCTGAAAGTTCAATTTCCGAAATCAATTCTTCAGACGGCGAAGCAGCAGGGCATCATATTGCCCTACAGCTGTGAGGCTGGACGATGCGGAACATGTGCTGCAACCTGTACCAGTGGCGAGATCTGGATGCTTCGCAACGAGGTGCTGCTCGACAAGGAAATGGCGAGGGGCCGCGTGCTCACCTGCACGGGCTATGCTGTCGGTGGTGATGCCGACGTCACCATAACTGGGTGACAATTCAATGTTGCGCTAGAGACAAAGATCAATAACTGATCCCCGAGTTAGTTGTTACCCCTTCGGATCACTCTTCCCGGATAGTTTCCAGTCGTTTGAGCTTTCGAAAAAACTTCAACACCGTTCACCCACACGTGCTCGATGCCTGTCGAGATCTTTTGTGGATCTTGTATCGTCGACTCGTCGCCAACTGTTGTGGGATTGAATAAAACGAGGTCGGCATAATATCCTTCTTTGATCAAACCCCTTCGAAGGATCCCCGTATTCTTCGCCGACAGCGCTGTCATCTTATAGATTGCCTGTTCGAGGTTTAGTACCTTCGCTTCGCGCACATAATGTTTAAGCACACGGGTAAATGCTCCGAAGCCGCGCGGGTGCCGCCCCGATGATGCACCGTCGGAACAGATATTGGTGAACTCCCACTGCATCAACTTCTCCACATCCGCTTCGTCCATACTGGTGGCAACGATGCTTCCACTACAGTCCTCTCCTTTCGCATCGCACTTGTCGAGACGATCGATCAGTTCGATCAGTGCCTTTGCAGGCGTCAGCTTCAATTGCTCTGCAACTTCTTTCAGGCTCTTTCCATTGAATTCGGGATTTGGTTCGTAGCTGCTGAAGATCACTCCTTCCGGAGTCGTGATCTCTTTCAATATCATCTCTGCTTCTTTGAGATCTTTAAAATTCCTTGAGGGAAACAATACCCGGATCGTCGACGACCAATAGGTGTACGGATAAATATCCGCAGTAATATCGACACCTTGTGCGCGAGCGGCGTCGAGTATCGCCAACGTCGAGTCGGCCTTACCCCAAAGACTGGTCATCGCGAGCTTGAAGTGACTGATCTGCACGGGTGACTTCGTTTCGCGACCGATCGTGATGATCTCGTCGAGTGCCTTCCAAAAGTAACGATCCTCCGAACGCAGGTGGCTGATGTATCGGCCCTGGTACTCCGGAAGAATTTTCGATAGGGCAAGAACTTCTTCGTTAGCAGAATAGATCCCCGGATCATATTCGAGACCCGTCGACAATCCCAGGGCGCCCGCATCCATATCGGCGCGCATCAATAGTAACATGGAATCGATCTCTTGCGAAGTTGCCTGTCGTTTGAAATCTTTTCCCAACACCATGTCGCGAAGGGTGTTGTGACCAGTGTACGAGGCAATATTGACCGAAGCAGGGCTGTCGGTCATCAACTGAAAATAATCTTTTAGTGGAGTGTTCGATCCGCCGTCTTGTCCAACAACAATTGTGGTCACACCCTGGCTTATAACCGCAAGAGCATCGCGATTTTTGCTGAGACGCCAATCGTGGTGGCTGTGTGTATCGATGAAACCCGGTGCGAGAACCAGACCCGTTGCATCATAAACTGTATCAGCTTGTACGTTCGAGAGGTCGCCGATCATGAAGATCGTATCGGCAGCGATAGCAACGTCCTGTGTTATGGGCTGCCCTCCGCTCCCGTCATAAACGGATGCATTGCGGATAATGACGTCGGCCTTTTTTGATTGCCCGCAAGAAATCAATAGAGCCACCAGGGAGGTTAGGAACAGGTGCTTCATGTTCCTAAGGTAAATAATTCAGACTTTCCCCATTCGTACGAATAATGGAAATGACACTTTTTTACGTCCACTACCCCACAGAGGGCGAACCCTGCCGATCAGAGGTTCGACAGGATCGGATTGATTTTGCGTGATGTATTTCTGCACCGACGACCAGGTCGATATATATCCCTGGAGCTCTTCGATGGTCCATTCGAATGAAAATTCAAATTCGGGCACTTCAATCGCTTGAAAAGGAAAATCAATGGTCTTATACTGATCGTCAACCAGTTTTCTTTCTTTATCCCAATAAGGGCCGATGATCTTCGTATAGAAATGATTGAGCTCGGCATCGATCTTCTTCTCAACCTTCAGGAGGCTATAGCCCCAAACCGCGATCACCCCGTTCGGTTTCAAAACGCGATGAGCTTCATGAAAGAATGCGGGTATATTGAACCAATGAAGAGCTTGCCCGACAGTAACGAGATCGAACTGCCAATCGGCAAACGATGTATTTTCTGCAGGAGTGATCGAGTAAACGATGTTATCTTTTTTAACGGCATTCTGAAGTTGCCCCGCACTGATGTCTGTCGCGAATACTTTTTCGAAACGGGTAGCGAGATCCCGTGCAACCTGCCCATTCCCACAGCCACAATCCCATGCAAGCTTGTTGCTCGGAACCTGGCTCATGATGAAATCATAGAGTGAGGCGGGATAGGTAGGTCTAAAAGTTGCGTAAGACTTAGACTGACTTGAAAACCTGTCTTTGCTCATACTTCAGAGTTCAGCATTACGAATTTTTACGACAACGGTATATCTCCTTCTCTCTCTCCAACCACGACAACTTTCGGAGGCAGTAACTTATACATTACCGGCGTCACCAATCTCGACAGCAAGGTCGAGCTAATTAAACCGCCGATCAGCACCAGTGCCAATGGCGAATATAGCGGGTTGCCTTCGATCGCGAGCGGTATCAGTCCACCGATAGCAGTTAACGATGTAAGCACGATGGGAACGAATCGGATCTCGCCTGCCTTTTCGATCGCCTCGTCGAGCGGCACTCCGCGTTCGCGAAGCTGGTTAGTGAAGTCTACCAACAATATGGAATTCTTTACTTCGATACCGACAAGTGCAATGAGGCCAATGACGGCTACGAACGACATCGGGTTGCCTGTGATCAACAGCATTGTAACAGCACCGATAACACCCAAAGGAATTACGGACAATACGATGAGTGTACTTTTGAACGTTCCGAATTCAAGAACCAGCACGGCGATGAAACCAAAGATGGTGATGAGAATGATGGTCTCGATGCCACCGAATGATTCTTGTTTGTTCTCGAGTTCCCCGGCAGCCTGGTAGCGATAGCCTTCCGGCAATTTCATCTTATCGAGCTCCGCTATAACACGTTCGTTCACGTCTTCGTACAGATAGCCACTCTTCACAAAAGCGGTAACCGTTGCGTAACGGGCTTTGTCGTAATGACGGATCAAATTCGGAGATGTCTCGAACTCGACCTTTGCAAGTTGTCGCAACGGAATAGCCTGGCCCATCACTGAGTTAACGAACAGTTTATCGAACACATCGTACGAAGTGAACTTGCCGCGCGGAGTTGTAACATTGATCGCTACTTCATCTTCGCCTTCGATCGGCGAGAAAGCTCCGATGTTCAGCCCGGCAATACCGAGGCGGATCGTTCTGTCGATCTCACCAATGGCAACCCCAAGAAGCCCAGCTTTCTCTTTATTGATCCTCACGCGAAAATCGGTCTGCTGGCTCGCGAGTGGGTTGCCTACATAGATTGTACCGGGTGTAGCCTTCAGGATCTTCTCTACTTTCATCGACACACTTCGCAACGAGTCGAGGTTCTCACCGAAGATCCGTATCGCTACGGGCGCTTCAAGCGGGGGGCCTTGTTCGAAGTCTTTAACTTCAATATGTGCATTCGGATAGTAGTAGAACTTCTCCCGAAGCTTGTCGATCAACCTGGTTTTCTCCTCCGGGGTTACGTCGTTCAATTGCACGTAGAACTGTGCGAAGTTGCTCGTCTCTGCCCGACTGATCACGTTGTAATAGATCCGAGGATTCCCTTTACCGACATTCGTCGTGAAATATTTGACCTCGTTCTCTTTCTTCAGTTCATCCTCCACGTATTTCGCAACCCTATCGGTCTCATAGATACTTGTTCCATTCGGAGTCTCCACATTGATCAGGAACTGCGGCTTCTCCGATTTCGGGAACAGGCTAAATCCAACGACCGGGAAAAGCGCAAGACTTCCGATAAAGAGAACCAATGCGACCATCAATGTGATCACCGGGTGACGAAGTGCGCTGTGTAACACTTTGCTGTAGGTCCCACTAATGCCCTTCTTCAATGCACGCAGGAAAATATTTCCTTCGGAAGATTCATGATTCTTCAGGATGCGGCTCGAGAGGAACGGCACGATCGTTAACGAAACGAACAACGACGCGATCACCGTAAAGATCACGGCCATGGGAAGACTGCGAATGAAATCACCCGCAGTCTCCGGAAGAAACACCAGGGGAAGGAATGCGAGGATCAACGTGATGGTACAACCAATAACGGCGAGCCCGATCTGCTTCGTTGCCTGGATCGCAGCATCCTTCTTGCTTCGTCCGGCACGCAGGTATCGCTCGATGTTCTCGATAACAACAATGGAGTCGTCGACGAGAATACCCAGTGCGACGATGAGACCAACGATGCTGAGCTGATTGATCGTGAAACCGAAGAAGTCGAGCAGGAATAACCCGGTGAAGATCGAAAGGGGTATCGAGATCATTACGACAACTGCAGCACGTGTTCCCAGCGGAAGCAACGTGATCGACACCAGCAGGATCGCGATCATGAAGTCTTTCGAAAAGCGAGTCAGCCTGTGCGACACGCTTACCGATTGATCGAAGTTCCTGATCAGCTTCATATTCGATGGCAAACTCTTCTCGAAGTGGTCGAGCACCGGGTTCACTTCACCACTCACCTTGAAAATATTCTGTTCATCTTTTTGACTTGCTGTAAGCAACACCGAACGATAACCATTCAGCCGCGTAAGGTGTGTCTCATCCTGATAAACAGGCTCGATGTCGGCAACGTCGCGCAGGTAAACGATCTTATTGCCGCTCGCAAATACGATCGTGTTCCTGATCTCATCCACACTCTTGTACTCGCCGCTGGTCTTCACGTTGAACTTGCGCGTGCTGACGAGAATGCTTCCGCCAGGCACGTTCATGTTCTCGCTTTGCAGCGCATTCAATACGTAGTTGGCTGGAATACGCTGGTGAGCCATTTTTTCGAGGTCGAGCTGCACACGCACCTGGCGTTCGGGATATCCATGTGTCTCGATCTTCTTAAGTCCCTTCACTTTTTCGAGATCGTCTTCGAGGCGCTCGATCTGTCGCTCCATTTCTGAATATGGTGCCGTCTCGGACACCAATGCGATCTGAAAAATGTTCACATCGGTTGACGAGAAACGAAGGATGTCGATACTGAAGATGTCTTGCGGCAATTCGCCACGCATCACGTTAACCTCACGAACGATCTCCTGGTATTTTGTTTCTACATCGCTATCGTGTTTGTAGTCAACACGAATTACTGCTAGGCCGTCGTAGATGTCGGAGGTTACTTTTTTGATGTCGTCGAGTTCGTTGATCTTCTTCTCGAATGGATCCACAACGATCTTCTCCATATCGGCCGGACCTGTTCCGGGATAAACCACCACGATGGAATACGACGGCGCTTCGGTTTCGGGGTCCTCGCCGCGCGGCATATTGAACAGCGAGCTGAGGCCCAATGCCATCAACAATATGAAGATGATCAGCGTGAACTGGTAATTCTTTACTGAGAACTCAACGATCTTCATAGCTCAACAATTTTGATGGTTGAATTCTCTGTAAGGAATGCGGAGCCGGCCGTGATCACTTTCGTGATACTGTCGAGTCCGCCCGAGATCATCGCTTTGTTGTCGATGAGATAAGCGACGTGTACCGGGATCTTCTTTACGCTTTTCTGATCATCGGATGCCACGAAGACAAAGGCGTTGCTGCCCGATCCTTCGACGACTGCTTCGATCGGGATGCTCTTTAGTTTCTGTAATTGTGACGGAATGATCTCGACATTGGCAACGAGTCCTGTTGCAAGTTTGCGTTTGCTTGGTGCAAGTTTCACCTCGACAACATAAAGTCCGCTAACAACATCGGCGCCTTCGTTGATGAGCGACACGGTTGCATTGAACGTCTCGTCGGGATAGGCGTCCGTTCTTATAATAGCCTTATCTCCTTTCTTGATCCTCACCCAGTCCACATCGGGCAAACCAATACGCACGATCCAATCGTTTTCGTTGGCCGAATTCACGATCAGCACCGGCGATCCACCGCTTACCTGTTCTCCTTCATTCACGAATTTCCTAATGACCCTTCCGTTGCAATTGGCGCGTATCGTAGAATATTGTTTGTTGAACGAAGCGATCCTCCACGACTCGTTCGCTACGTCATAGCCGGTCTTCACATTTTGAAATTGTTCCAATGTCGCGGCCGAGTCTTTATATAATCGTTCAATGCGTTCGAAATCACGGCGCATCTTTTCGAGGTTGTTCTTTGCCTGCGATACCTGCGCGTCGATCTCCGTCTGATCGAGCGTTGCGAGCAGTTGACCCTTCGTGACTGCCTGGCCTTCTTCGACGAGGATACTGGTTACGATTCCGCCTGTCTTGAACGACAGCTTCGATTCGGTTGCTGTTGTAACGAGTCCTGAACTAACGACCGGCATGCTGAAGTCACCTTCGGCCACTTCGCTGACACGCACTGCGATCGCAACGTCGTCGATGGCTGGTACGTCGGTGGTCCCAGTTGATTTTTCATTGCTGCTGCAGGTGAACAATACGATTGCGAGCGCCACCGGTATTGCTGCTGTGATAAAGATCTTTTTCATAGGGCTTAAATTGATGCTATCGTTTTTTGGAGGTTTGCTTCTGCTCTTAATAGATCGAAAAGTCGGAGGGACTGTGTAAGTTTTGCAGTTGTCCATTTGTTTTGGGCATCGAGGTATTCGAGCAGGATCGCTTGTCCTTCATTATACTTCGATCGAATGATCTGGAAGTTTTTCTCTGCGCTGCGAACACCGGATTGTGCAGTAGACCATGCCTGTTCGGAAGCTTGTCGCTCGTAGTGTGTCTGTATTACCTGTAATTCGATCTGCTTACGCAACTGTTCCATTTTGTTCTCAACAACCTGGTAGTCGAGTCGTGCTTGTTGCGTCTTTGCCCGCTTCTCGCCGCCTTTGAAGATGTCCCAACTGAGGCTGAACTGTACGAGGGCATATTGCTGGCTGTTATCGAACTTGTATTCGAAGCCTTGATAACCGATGTCGCCAACGAGATTGACTTTCGGGAGCATGGCGCTGTGGCGATTGAGTGCGAGAACCTGTTCGCTTGCCTGGAGTCCACTTTGAAGTTGTTTGATCTCCTGGCGTTGCGACAGCGCGAGTTCGCGGAGCTGCTCGATGCTTTGATCGTTGTGCGACGACACCAGGGTGGTATCGATGATGATGTCGGTATCGAGATCTTTATTTAGCAGGAAGTTGAAGTAAGCTTTCGCTACCTGGTGATCCTTTTCGCTCTCTGCAAGCTGCTGATCGATCTTGTTGATCTCGTATTCGGCGCCGAGCACAACATCTTTAGTCGCTTTTTGATTGGCCACCAACTTTTGATTCAGCTTGAGGAGCTCGGTAAGGAAACTGCGTGTCTCGGTCAATACTTTTAAGGCCTCCTCGCTTTGTAAGTATTGATAGTATGCGGCCGTGATGGAGTACTTGAGCTCGTTCTCGTAAGAATTTTTTTGTGCCTGTTGAACGGAGATCAGCTCCTTTTGTGCCTTGTAATTGAAGTATATATCGGGATTGAAGATCTGTTGGATCACGCGCACTTTGGTGTCGTGAAAATTATTCGGGAGGAACTGGATGCTTTGATTGGGGAGTGTAGGGAACTGGTTGGAGTCGGTGAGCTTGTTGAGTGTTGAGTACACCGGGTTCAGCAGGTCGCCGATGGGGAAGTCGATCTTGCGACCGCCCTGTGCGAGTGAGTAGCTGGCATTCAGGGCGATCTGCGGAAGTATGAGACTTCGCGCGATGTTGAGGCTTTCGACGCTTTTCTCGTAGTTGAGCTGTTCCTGCTTAAGCTGTAGGTTGCTCTTGAGTCCTTCGTCGATGTAGGCTTGCAGGATGGACTGTGCATTTGTTTCGAAAACTGCGGAAATCAGCAGCAGGATTGGTAAAATGATCGGAGTAGTTTTCATTGTTAAATCAATTAACAGTGTTCAGTGCCAGGTAAAATTTTTTATAGTTTTGAAAGCATCATCTTAAAGTTGTCGAACGACTCCCTTGGGATCCTTAGTCCATCTTCGATCGTATAGCATCTCAACCTGTTCCTCAGCGACAGGGTGCACATGCCGTGCATATAGCTCCAGATAGAGAAGGCGAGCACGCGAGGGTCTTGCCCCTGGAAGCGACCAACCTGCTGACAGTTGATCAGAAGATTTTCAAGGGATGCGAGAGCCTTGTTCCCTTCCACCCATTCTTCGCGGTTCTCTTCGCAGTCCATCGGCGAATCCATGATGAACATGATCTCGTAATACTTCGGATGCTCGGCGGCGAACTGCATGTACTTCTCGCCCATGCCGATGAGCCGATCGAAGGGATCGGCGATCGTCGCCAGCTCGGTGGCCATGATCTCATTGAACTTCTTGAAGGCTTCGTTATGGAGTGCGTAGAAGATCTCGTTCTTGTCTTTGAAATAGAGGTAGATGGTGGCGGGACTATATTCGATCGCCTCGGCGATGTTGCGGATGCTTACCTCTTCGAAGCCGCGATCAATGAAAAGTTTATGGGCGGATTGGAGGATCATCTCCCGCATTTCGGCTTTGTCGCGTTCTTTTCTTTCTTTGACTCCCATGATCGTTGGCTTTTCGTTTATACGGTAAAGTTATGAACAGTGTTCAGTAAAATAACAGTGATCTGTGAAAAATTTCTTAGGCTGTTGATTTTCAGCATCTTACCCTCCATTTCCCTGGCCCAAACAGCCATCCACGGTCACGTCGTCGACGCCGAAACAAACACCGGCCTCCCCGGCGCCAACGTCTACATCGCCAACACCACAAAAGGTTCCGTGACCGACGTCACCGGCGCCTTCCGCATCGAAGGCCTGCAACCCGGCCACTACAAGATCATCGTCTCTTTCGTCGGGTACGGCACCCAGGTGATCGACGTCCAAACAACAATCACCGTCGGCTACAAAATACTTCTCCGCCCCTCCCCCCAGCAACTCAAAGAACTAGTCATCCACTCGAAAAAACGTTCACGCGGCGAGTGGGTCGCCAACTTCAATATGTTCAAAGAACACTTTATCGGCCTCAGCGACAACTATCGGTTCTGCACATTCCAAAATCCACGTGTGCTCGACTTCGAAAGAACAGAAAGCATGCTCGAAGCTAAGTCCGACAGCATCATCGTGATCGAGAACCGCGGCCTCGGCTATCGCATCAAAGTGTTCCTCGAACTCTATCAATACAACATCATGCTCGTTCGCACACATTACGTAGGCCAGATCGTCTTCGAACAACTCGAAGCCAAAGACGAAAACGAAGAGATGGAGTGGGCAAGGGCAAGACTCAAAGCATACTATGGATCAGAGATGCATTTCCTCCGCGCACTATATAAACATCGCCTCAATAAAGAGGGATACTTCTTTAATGTCATCAAAGACGTGAACCTCGGACAAAAGGGTGGTATAAAACACATCGGCTACGCCGACTCCGTGAAGTCGCCCAGAGCAGCGATCTATAACTACAGGCGGATCAAAATGCATACGCTCACAAACTACAATCGTATCCTCGATAGCGTGAGATCGACAAAGGATCAGCCGATCCTGAAATTCAAAGGCGAGCTCGATGTGCAATACATCCACGAACCCGAGTCATTCAATTACCAGGTCGCACGCGGTCGGAGCCGCGGAAAAAATCCGCAAGTATCACAAATGAAAATGCTTGCCGACTCTGCGATCATCCAGCCAAACGGACAATTATATCCGCCCGATGCTGTAGAGACACGCGGATACTGGAGCTGGGAGCTAATGGCCGAAGCCCTCCCGCTTAACTATGACCCTGAAGAAGATCAGGATCTCACTGGTTTCAGATTATTGCTCGAAGACGAGCGCTGATCACACAACGTCGTGATCGCGATATGCTTTGATGAGAGCAACCTCACCGTCTTTGCCGTCTTTGAAGTTACCGTGTTCCATGCCCCACACGCCGCGATATCCTTTTGCGTGAACGTGCTTGAAGATGTTCTTGTAATTAACCTCACCCGTACCCGGCTCTTTTCGGCCAGGGTTGTCCCCGATCTGGTAATATGCTATTTCATCCCAGCACCAATCGATGGTGTTGATGATATTTCCTTCATTGCGCTGCATGTGATAGATATCGTACAGGATCTTGCATGACGGACTCTTCACCGCCTTGCACAACTCGAATGTCTGCGGCGCTGTTCTCATGAAGAGATCAGGATTGTCGCTCAACGGTTCGAGCACCATGATCAATCCATTTGGTTCGAATACCTCTGCACCGCGACGAAGCACTTCAACAACATTGGCAGTTTGTATCCCGATCGGCAGCGTACGTTCATAGTAACCAGGAACAACAGTCATCCATTTCGCATTCACGCGCTTCGCAACCTCTACCGACTTCTTACAGGTATCGACAAACTTGTCGGTGAAATCTTTTTTACCGGTGGTGTAAGATACTTTCCAGTTGTCCCCGGCGTCGACGACAAACACACCCATCGTCATTCCAAGCTTTGCAAGAAGGCTACCGATCTTTTCCTGTTCATCTTTCGAACGCGAAAGCATTCCGTTGTCTTCGATCGCGCGGAATCCCATGTCGTACATGAATTGGATCTGGTCGAGGAAGCTACTGCCGGCACTGTTCTTGAACATGCCATCGTGCGGAGCAAACTTCGCTACGAAAGGTTTCTCAGCAGGCGACGCCTTTGGGTTGGCCATTGCACTTAAACTCATTGATGCAGCAACTGCTGTCATTCCGTTTTGTATGAACTTTCGACGATCCATGGGGTTTTCGTTTGAGATAAATATATTTATAATGTGAGAATTCTAATAATACTACTGATTTGTTCGGGCATAGCATCTGCTCAGACTTACGAACAGAAAATCCCAAATTCCAGCGTTTCGTTTAAGATGATCTCTGTTCCTGGCGGCAAGTTCACCATCGGCAGCAAGAATCCGCTTGCCGACAACGATGAAGCTCCGCAAAAAGAGATCGAGTTGTCCCCATTCTGGATGGGAGAACATGAAGTGACGTTCGCTGAATGGGATCTTTATTTTAAAGACGGCTCGCTGCCGCAAAGCAAGACGATCGATGGGGTTACGCGTGCAACGCCACAATACATCGATCTCACCTGGGGAATGGGACGCGCGGCAGATCAGCCAACCAACAGCATGTCGCAACAAGCAGCGGTGATGTATTGCAAATGGCTTTATTCGAAGACCGGTTTCTTTTTCCGTTTGCCTACGGAAGCTGAGTGGGAGTATGCGTGCAAGGCTGGAACGACAACGGCTCCCGACCTCAAAGCTCTTGCCGAAGTCGCCTTTTATAAAGACAACAGTGGGGCAAAATTTCATCCTGTCATGGAAAAGAAACCTAACGCGTGGGGCCTCTACGATATGCTCGGAAACCTGTCGGAGTGGACTATCGACCAATATGATGCTGCCTATTATCAAAAGATAAATGCGAAAGATCCCACAACAGTGCCGGGGCCTAAATATCCGAGAACGGTTCGCGGAGGCTCTTATCTCGACGATGCCACGCAGCTTCGTTGCTCCAACCGCATTCCTTCCGACACTAAGTGGAACCAAAGGGACCCGCAAATTCCGAAGAGCCGCTGGTGGTTGACCGACGGAATGTTTGTTGGAATAAGGGTGGTACGGCCCGCGAAACAACCATCCAAGGAAGAAATAGAAGCTTTTTATGCCCAGTATTTAAAATGATTTAACTTCATAGACGATAAAAAAACAGCCATGGAAAACAACCTCAAATCACGCCGCGAGTTCATGAAACAATCGACTTTACTCGCCGGTGGCCTTGCCGCAATGCCTTTAGCTTCGAAAGCCGGTTCATTCTTTAACTCAAGTCCCGACGATACAATTAAAGTTGCGTTGATCGGATGCGGTGGCCGCGGTACCGGTGCCGCAATGCAAGCAATGTTGTCGAAACAAAACGTGAAGCTGGTTGCAATGGCCGATGTGTTCCGCGATCGTCTCGATGATTGCTATAACTCATTGATGGTGGACGATCTTACCGAGATCACAGGCACTCCCGGCAACATCAAAGATAAAATTGCAGTGACCGGCGAAACGAAGTTTGTCGGGTTCGATGCATACCTGAAGGCGATACCATTAGCCGATGTCGTGATCCTTACAACGCCTCCCGGCTTTCGTCCGCTCCACTTCGAGGAAGCAGTAAAACAAAACAAGCACATCTTCATGGAGAAGCCGGTCGCAACCGATCCTGCTGGTATCAAGAAGGTGTTGGAAGTTGCAGCAATAGCTAAACAAAAGAAATTGAATGTTGTTGTTGGTCTGCAGCGTCACTATCAGAATTCATATCGCGAGATGTACAAGAAGTATAAAGACGGCGCGATCGGCGATTTCGTATCGGCACAGGCATGGTGGAACAGCGAAGGCGTTTGGATGAATAAACGTCAGCCTAACCAGACCGAAATGGAATACCAATTAAGAAACTGGTATTACTTCAATTGGATCTGCGGCGATCACATCGTGGAGCAGCATATACACAATATAGATGTCATCAACTGGTTCAAGGGCGGCTATCCTGTGAAGGCACAAGGCATGGGTGGAAGAGAAGTTCGAAAAGGAGCCGACTATGGCGAGATCTTCGATCACCACTATGTTGAGTTCCAGTACGCCGACGGAAGTATTCTGAACTCGCAATGCCGTCATATCAAAGGAACGATGAGCAAAGTAGACGAGCAGATCATCGGCACTAAAGGAACCATCTATTGCGGCGACATGAAGATCGTTTCGAGAAAAGGAAAAGTGTTACTCCAGTACGATAAAGAAAAAGAGAACAATCCATACCAGACGGAGCACGACGAGTTGTTTGCTGCTATCGCGAAAGGTGAATACAAATTTGCGGATGCGGAGAATGGAGCAAACAGCACGATGACGGCGATCCTCGGTCGTCTTGCAACCTATTCGGGTGAAGTTGTTGAATGGAACACCGCGCTGAATTCAGGTTTGTCGTTGCAGCCTTCGCGCTACGCCTGGGACGCCGACATGCCGTTGAAGCCAGATGCGAATGGATTGTATCCGGTAGCTGTTCCCGGCGCAACGAAATTCTTTGTGACTGCAGCAGCGCAGTAAGTTTACCCGTAAGATCAATATGAAATCATTCCTGACTTTCGCGCTCGTATTGGGCGTCACGATCTCTTTTTCACAAAAGAAATCAACCGCGCCTCCCGTCTATTATCCCGACGCTGGCAACTGGACCATAAAGAAACCGGAAGAGGTAGGCATGATGAGCGACAAGTTGAACGAGGCCATCGAGTTTCATAAGCAGCGTGAGTCGAAGAATCCGAAGAACCTTGAGCAATCGCACTACCAGTCTTTTGGAAAGGAACCTTTCGGTGAAGGCATCGGTCCGTTTGCTGAACGTGGTCCGGCTACCGGGATGGTGATCAAGAACGGCTACATCATCGCCCAATGGGGAGAACCTTCGCGCGTCGATATGACCTTCAGTGTTACGAAGAGTTTTGTTTCCACGATTGTCGGTCTCGCTTACGACGACAAGCTGATCCCGAGCATCAACGACACATTATATAAAGTGATCGCGCCGATACAAGTCTACAACCCGGCGCAAGCCAGCGTGAAGGCCGACGACTATGGTAAACCCGATCTTATCAAACTTTTCGATACTCCGCACAACCGAACGATCACCTGGGATCACATGCTTCGGCAGGTGAGCGACTGGGAAGGAACATTGTGGGGCAAACCCGAATGGGCGGATCGTCCGAGCGATAAGCCAGCAGAATGGTTGACACGTCCCCGCAATAAACCGGGCAGCGTTTACGAGTACAACGATGTTCGTGTGAACGCATTGGCGTTATCGGTGTTGAATATCTGGAGACGTCCGCTGCCGGAGGTTCTTCGAGAGCGCATCATGGACCCGATCGGTGCATCGCCTTCGTGGCGCTGGTTCGGTTATGAAAATTCGTGGATCGTCCTCGATGGCAAGATCGTGCAGGCAGTTGGCGGCGGTGGACATTGGGGCGGCGGTATGTTCATCAACGCTTATGACATGGCGCGCTTCGGTTATCTTACGTTGCGTCGTGGAAAGTGGAAGGACAAGCAATTGCTTTCGGATCAATGGGTGACGTGGGCGCTCACACCAACGCCGGCGCAACCGACCTATGGTTTCATGAACTGGTTCTTGAATACCGATAAGAAATATTTACCGAATGCACCTGCGAAGGCGTTCGCGCATATCGGCAATGGAACGAATATGATCTACGTGGATCCCGAGAACGATCTTGTGGTAGTGGCGCGGTGGATCGAGAATGGTGCGTTGAATGAGTTTGTGGGGAAGGTTCTGGCCGCTATTAAATGATATCCCGTAAAGTCATTACAGCGCCATCGGTGATCTCCCGCTTCGAAGCGAGGATTGCCCCGTTGGGGCAATGACGGTTAGCGGCCTTTGAAACCTGGTCCTCTTAAAGCTCGTCCCGGTCGGGCGCCGGTGTGATTACCGTCTTTTAAAACCTGTACGCCATTAACAAACACATGGATCATGCCTTCGGCATATTGATGTGGTTGTTCGTACGTGGCTTTGTCGTCGATCTTGTCTTTATCAAAGATCACGACGTCGGCAAAATAACCTGTCGTAATTTGTCCCCTCTTCTTCAGTTTGAGGTTTGAGGCAGGCAGGCTGGTCATTCTTCTGATTGCATCTTCCAATGTGAGAATGTTCTGCTCACGAACGTAATCCGACAAAAATTTAGCAAAGCTTCCATAGGCTCTCGGATGAATGCCGTCTTCGATATCGGGAGGCTCGGCAGCGTAGGCAGCAGCGTCGGAGCAGATGCTGACGTACGGCAGCTTCAACATACGTTTCATATTTTCTTCCGACATCAGAAAGAAAATAGCGGGAATGCTGGTCTTGTCGGCAACGAGAAGGTCGAGCATGGTCTCGTCGGCGTCTTTACCATGAAGTCTTGCAACTTCATCGAGTCGTTTGCCGCGATAAAGTTTGTTCAACGAATCTTTTTTGAAGCCGAGCAGCATCACATCTTTTGGATCGGAGTTCTTCGACGGAATTCCCATCTTAAGCTCATACAGCACCCGCTTGCGCGATACAGGATCGACCAAACGTTTTCGCATCTCCTTCGCGCCACCTTCCTGGATCCAGGCGGGTAGTCGCGCGGTGAGTGACGTGCCGCTGGCATTGTATGGATACATATCTGCAGTAATCTTAAGCCCGGCTTTTCGTGCACTGTCGATCTTATTCAGAACAGTATCGATCTTCTTCCAGTTGCGTTCATGGTTGATCTTCAAATGAAAGATCTCGGCGGGTATGTTCGCTTCTTTGGCGATCCGAAAGGTCTCGTTCAATCCCTGGTAAATGAAATCGCTCTCGCTTCGCATATGCGTGATGTACATTCCTCCATACGATGACGCGACTTTACTGAGTTCGACCAATTCTTCGGTGGCGGCGAATGTAGCAGGTGCATAGATGAGCGACGATCCGAGGCCCATCGCTCCTTCCCGCATGGCCTGGCCTACGAGATTCTTCATTTGTGTGAGCTCCTGCGTGTTTGGTTTTCGATCGACCTGGTCCAGAACGTAAAGCCGAACCGTGGTTGCTCCAACGAACGAGGCGAAGTTGGTGCTCACTCCTTTATTTTCGAGATAGGTAAAGAACTGACCCAGCGTAAGCCACCGCTTGTCTTTGGCGCGCGGCTTTCGCGGACCGGCGCTTAACCCTTCACCCAAGACTTCGAGCGTGACACCTTGCTTGATGTCGCTCATTTGTCGACCGTCTTTCAGCAAATGAGTTTCAGACCAGCTGAGCATATTGATGAAACCGGGTGCTACTTCGAGGCCTTTTGCATCGATCTCTTTTAATGCTTTCGAATTACTGAGGTCGCCGATAAACGCGATCGTGTCTTTCTTAATGCCAATGTCGGTGACGACGGGCTTTGTGCCGAGGCCATTATAAACATTGCCACTACGAATGATGACATCATATTGTTGTGGGAATGCAGGTATCGCAATGGATACGCAAAGAGACGCAAGGGATACGCAAAGGATGCTCTTCATTTGTCACTTCTTAACAATAGATCGAGCATTTCTTTAAAAAGTTTCGCAGCAAGCATACCGGTGACACCGTTGATGTCGCGTTGCGGGTTGAGCTCTACAATGTCGGCGCCGACGAACTTCGGCTCCAGGTTTTGAATGATCGAGAGCGCCTGTCGTGTCGTGAAGCCACCCGGTTCGTGGTGTGAAAGTCCCGGTGCGAAGGCAGGATCGATGGCATCGAGATCGAACGAGAGGTATGCAGGTCCGTCTATATTAAATGTGATCGAATCGTCCCAATCCTTCATCTCGTACAACTCAACTCCATATTTATTGGCCTGCTCACGGCAGTGCGTGTTCATGGTGCGGATACCGATCTGTATCAATCTCTTGCACAAACCATTTTCCAATATTCGGGCGAATGGACTTGCATGTGAATAAGGATTGTTATCGAAGTTCTCATAAAGGTCCGGGTGAGCATCGACGTGAACGATGGTGAGGTCGCGATACTTCGATGAGAATCCTTTGATGATCGGGTATGTGACCGAGTGATCTCCACCGAAGAGCAGCATTCGGGATACGGCTGACAAATGTTTGGTAACCGAACGAACAATAGTATCGTGGGGGTCATCATTTCCAAAGACAAGATCCCCTTGATCCTTCCATCCTTTATGATCCTTGAGATCCGTGCCGAATTCAGTAAAGTAATTTGCAGAGTCGGAATGAAATGCCTCACGAATGGCAGTTGGTGCGAGAGCAGGTCCTCGCATGAATGAAGAATTATTATCGAATGGAATGCCAAGAACAGTTATCATGATCTATATTGAGCCGCCTTCGTGAAACCAGGGCGGACAAGTAAAAATACATCTTATGAGTAACAAAATAATCCATCGCGAAACATCATCATCGACAAAAATATTCGACGACAGAACACTGTCGGTTGACTACAAGACGCTATCTCCGCTATTGAAACCAGGCATGAATGTACTCGACGTTGGATGTGGAACCGGTTCCATCACGAGAGATATAGCAAATATTGTGGGCCCCTCAGGTAAAGTGACCGGCATCGATAACACCGAGAAGTTCATTATATCCGGACAAGAAAATTTCCGTGATATAAAGAACATGGAGCTGATCGCGATCGATCTTTTTCAATATGACCCGCCGAAGCCGTTCGATCTCATCGTATCTGCCCGCACTATGCAGTGGCTCAACAACGTTCCGGACGCATTGATCAAAATGAAGTCGATGCTAAAACCCGGCGGCATCTTGTCGATACTCGACTACAATCATAAAAAGATCCAATGGACACCGGAACCTCCCGCAATCATGAAAAAATTCTACGCGGCATTTCTTAAATGGCGTGAGCATGCGGGCATGAACAACCAGGTGGCTGACGATCTCGCGAAGCTTTTCGAGGACGCCGGCTTCAACAACATCGAGGTACTCAATGCCGATGAACACTACACTCGCGGCGAAGAAAATTTCATCTTCCGAACCAGCATCTGGTCGAAGGTCGCGGCGATCAAGCAAATAGCCGATGAAGGATTTATTTCGGAATCGGAACGGTTACAGACAATCGAAGAATATGACGAGTGGGTA
The DNA here is from genome assembly GCA_964490505.1 of uncultured Ohtaekwangia sp. Taxonomy (GTDB): domain Bacteria; phylum Bacteroidota; class Bacteroidia; order Cytophagales; family Cyclobacteriaceae; genus ELB16-189. The sequence goes on from CAZBCP010000018.1 coordinate 80,765, forward strand.
AATACCTCTGCGACGAGCATGACCGTGCGCTTGAACGAAGTGAGAGCAACGAAATAACAGGGGTAGAGAATTGCCGATAGCGGGGTGGCATTTTCTAAATTGATGATACTAACCATCAATTTTTATGAAACACATAATCATTCTCGCTATCGTGTTTTCGCTGGCAACAATTAATGCACAGGCTCAACTTTATACACCAACCGGCACTGTTACCGGATCTTCCGTAAGTCCTAATGTTGGTGTGGGTTCAACAGCGGCGAGCCCAACGGTGCTGTTAGCGCCGTTGCACGTTCGGTTCTCAAGCAACACAAATGCTAACGACATGGGCCTGGTTATCGAGCGTTCGAACGGATCACAGCCAAGCTCACTGCAACGCGGCGTGGCTATTGCATTCAAGGATGGAGACAATCCCACGCTTACGGCAGGTATTGCAGGTATTCGTCAAAGTCCAACTTCAAACTTTAACGGCGACCTCGCATTTTTTACCAATGGAACGGGTGCATCATCCAATCCATCTACATTTGCTAACATGACCGAGCGTATGCGTATCAGGGCAAACGGTTATGTAGGTATTGGAACATCTGACCCAAAAACTCGTTTGGACCTGGGTGAGCTCAGGTTTGGCCTTATCTCGGAATTCCCGGTGGAGGGCTCTGTGTCCGAATCTATTTGGGGAACATTTATCGCCAGCGATCTGAACAACTTACAGCGACTCCGCATCGGCGTTGTGAACGACAGCTACACGCGCGCCGAAATTTTCCTCGACAACAGCAATACGATCAATGGATCTATCTCGTTCAAGACTACGAACATCCATGCAGCACCCCAAACACGATTGTACATCGCACCCGATGGAAAGATCGGCGTCGGTTTAACAAATCCTGGTTACCTGCTTTCAGTAAACGGCGTCGCAGCCGCAACAGAAGTCCAGGTGAAGACAAACGTTGGGGCGGACTATGTATTCGAATCAAGTTATGATCTCCTTCCATTGACGGAGCTCGAAAAATATCTTAAAGTCAACAAGCATCTTCCGGAAGTTCCGCCGGCGAAAGAAATGATAGAGAATGGTATAAAGCTTTCCGAGATGAATGTTCTTTTATTGAAAAAAGTGGAGGAGCTTACCCTTTACATGATAGAACTCAAGAAAGAGAATGAGGCACAAAAAAAGATCAACGAACTGCAACAACAGGAAATTGAAAAGATCAAAGCTGGCAAGAACTAGCATCTTATTATTACTCATTACTATTGTCCTGCAGCCTTCAATGGCCCAGGACAATAAATTGCTCTTTCATTATTCGCGCTACAAAGAGGCGATCTATACAACCGGTGATGCTGTCAGCTTCCGGATCAAGGGAAGCAAAGAAAAAATGACCTGGCAGATAACCGCCATTACTGACTCGACGATCGTGTCGGGCGACGAATCGATCGCTCCTCAAAAGATCAGCCATATCTACATCGACAAAAAATCGATAATCTGGTTTGCATTCCGTTACAAATGGACGCGGCTCTTCCTGTTCGCGGGCGCGGGATATTTCCTAATCGATTGGGCGAATTCGGGCGAGATCGACCGCAGTAATGTTATTATTAGCGGATCGCTGCTCGGTGCGGCACTGATCTCCAAGCTCGTCATCAAAAAATACATCCCATTAAAGCGTGGAAGAAAACTGGTAATTTTGCGCTAACCGCAACTCACCTTTTTTTATGGAAGAAGAGATCAAACCAGTGAAGAAAAGACCGATCGCTTTGATCGTCGTGCTGGGACTCGCGGGTGTCGTTGCATTGGGCGGGATCATGTATACGCAAACCAGGTCCTCGTTCATCGATTATAATTATACTTTGTATATGTCGGCGAAAGCGTTGAACATCGGTCTTCCGCGAGAGGTTGGCGACGGAGTGAGGCTCGATAGCGTTGCGGCGAAATATGATAAGGAGCTGTGGTATTATTATACAATGACCGGGATAACCAAGGATGAAAACTTCGAAGAGCAGCAATGTGAGGATTATCAATCCAATCTCGAGGAAGCGTTAAGCGGTGACGAATCACTTAAGGAATTCGGTCGAAATGGCGTCACCATGATCTACCAATTCGGTGACAAGAAAGGACTTCCCTTGTGCAATATCCGTATAACGTCAGATCGCTACTACAAATCCGAGTCTGAATGAGCACACGCAAACTCAATGGGCCTGCGATTTCGCAAACTTCATCGCATCAATAAAAGTAGTTACCCAGATATCCTTCTGATTTTGTTTAAGGAAATGCACGAGCTTCTGATGTTCTTTCAGGTCGACATTGAGCGGATGTTCTCCGCCTACACCGTGAAATAGAAACACGACGAGGCCATTTTCTTTCATTCCTTTCTTTACGAGCTCTATCATTTGTTCCCCGGTGGTATTCACCATCGAAAAACATGCAGTGTTATAGAAATCGACCTTGGCAAATGGAATGATCGCGTCGCTTACACCGCGCGCTGCTACGAAGTCGTCGGTAATCGCGTCGATATACGATTGTCCACCGGCTTTCGTATCCGCGCACGGATATGCGAAGGTACGCTCAACCCTTCCGTCAACGGTGCGTAACATCACGTTCGTCATCTTGATCTCGTCTTCGACACGTCTTAGTGTGTAAGTATTAAGGTCATATTCCGGACTCACCCAACTGCGATCGGGAGTACCGCCGGCGCACGGATGATACATGGTGTGATTGCCAAGCTCGTGTCCTTTTGCGGCGGCAAGCTTCCATTCGGAGACACGGTTCGTGAACGCTGTCGAAGAAACCGTTAGATAAAAAGTTCCTTTAAATCCTGCCGAATCGAGGCCGGGTATCACATTGTCGAGGTGAACGTTGAGACAATCGTCGTACGTAAGCACGACGGCAGATTTATAACCCTTCCAGGGAGTTTGGGCACAGCCTGCTATGGAAATGGCAACGAAGAGAACTGTTAGCAATCGCATAGTATAAATTTAAAAAATTTTTATTGGCCCGTACGGAATTGCGCGACGGCAATGTCTTAAATTAAAACTACAAGACATATGGAGAAATTCATGTTAATTATTCGCGAGGACCTGAAACGTATGCAATCTTTCACTGATAAAGATCGCGAGGCAGGTATGGCTTTGATGACCAAATGGGTTGAGAGCATTGCTGAGAGCGGCGATTACCTTGCGGGTGAGCCATTGCAGGCGAAGGGCCGTTACGTTCGCAAAGATGAAGTGCTTTCGGACGGGCCTTTCATTGAGTCGAAGGAGGGTGTTAGCGGTTATGTAATTATGACCGCCGAAAATATAGACCAGGCTGCAGGTATCGCCCAGATGTGTCCGCTGGTACAACGTGGCGAAGCAGCAATAGAGGTGAGACCGTATCTTTCGGTACCGCCCGAGTTTCAAGTGAAGACAAATGGATAAAGTGCAGCATGTCGTCGATCAGCTCTACCGACAGCATTTCGGTAAGATGGTCGCGACGCTGCTATATGTTTCGCGTGATATCGATCCCGATACCGCTGAAGACATCGTACACGATTCGTTTTCGGAAGCGCTCATTCATTGGAAAGCGAAGGGTATACCATTGAATGCAACCGGTTGGATCTACACGGTTTGTCGCAACAAGGCCCTCAATAAGATCAAGAAAGACAAGTACCTCACGTTTACAGGTACCGACACGAGCCCGGAAACTGCAGAGGTCAAATTCAGCGAGTCGCTGATCGAGGATCATCAATTGAAATTATTATTTGCTTGTGCTAATCCTCTCCTGCCGCCCAAAACGCAGGTTGTGATAACATTGAAGTATGTTGTGAACCTGAAAGTTGAAGCGATAGCCAGTGTGTTGGGTATGACTATCGATGGTGTTGATAAACTGTTGGTGCGCGCACGACAAAAAATTAAAAATGAGAATATTCTCTTCGAAGAACCAAATGTAGATTCATTGCGTCCACGGCTTCCCGTCGTCCATAAGGTTATTTACCTGATATTTAATGAGGGCTATAAGTCGTCGTCGGGAAAAGAGATCATCAGGAAAGAATTATGTGAAGAGGCGCTAATCTTGAACAAGGCCCTGCTCGACAGTGAGATCGGCACAAAGGAAACTACGGCTTTGCATGCGCTGATGCTTTTCAATTGCGCGCGGTTCGATTCGAGGTTCGATAACGATGGGATGATCGTGGAGCTCGAGAAGCAGGATCGCTCATTGTGGAACAAAGATCTCATCGCACTTGCAAAGGATCTTCTTATGAGATCCAGCGACGATAGTCTCACCTCATATCACTTCGAAGCATCGATCGCATACCTGCATTGTGATGCTAGTGATTTTCAGTCGACAAGGTGGGACCTGATCGCGAAACTTTATCAGCGTTTACTGGAAGGCCAGCCCAATCCTTTCGTGGAACTCAATTATGCGATAGCGTTGTTTTATGCAGGAGAACGCGAGCTGGCTTTGTCTACATTACTCGAGCTGCGACAACATCCGTACATGGATCAATATTTTGTGTTGAATGCAGCGCTTGGAAAATTCTATTACCTCGAGAGAGATTATGAGCATTCGAAAAGTTTCTTTTTAAAAGCATTAAAGCAGACCAATTCCGCCGCCGAAAAGAAGTTGATCGAAAGACATATATTAGACGTTGAATACCTGAAGCAGTAAGGCTTGGGTTAAACGGAGCGCGACAGAATGGAACTTAATGAAGTCACGGAAAATCTTCCTCCCCATCTACTACAATTCGTGGTAGATCAGCCCTATAACGAATACACGCCGGTCGACCAGGCGGTGTGGCGTTATGTGATGCGCCAGAATTATCACCACCTCCGCAAGATCGCCCACGAGTCGTATGTGCAGGGACTTCAGATGACGGGTGTAGATATTGAACAGATCCCGACGATGTATGGCATGAACAGGATCCTGAAAGATATCGGCTGGGCTGCCGTTGCTGTGGATGGATTTATTCCACCTGGCGCTTTCATGGAGTTCACCAAGTATAATGTGCTCGTGATCGCTGCAGACATCAGGACGTTGGAGCACATTGAATATACTCCCGCACCGGATGTTATTCATGAATCGGCAGGCCATGCTCCCATTCTTGCTGTACCCGAATTTGCCGCTTACCTGAAAGACATCGGTGAGGCAGGCAGCAAGGCTTTCTCTTCACAAAAAGATTTCGAGTTGTACGAGGCTATTCGTCACTTATCTATTATCAAAGAAGATCCAAACACGCCGCATTCAGAAATAGAGATCGCAGAAAAAGAGATCGAGCGGTTGCAATCGAACATGGGACCTCCATCGGAGATGGCATTGATACGAAATCTTCATTGGTGGACAGTTGAATACGGATTGATCGGAACGGTCGAGGACCATAAAATATACGGAGCGGGTTTATTGTCGTCGATCGGCGAGAGTATGAGCTGTTTAGGTCCAGGTGTGAAGAAGATACCGTACACAATCGATGCAATGAATTGCAATTACGACATCACCAAACCACAACCGCAGCTGTTTGTAACGCCGAACTTCGCGCACCTTACTACCGTACTCAATGAATTCAAGAAGACGATGGGATACATGACCGGTGGATTGTCGGGGGTAAAGAAAGCGATAGCATCGGGAAACACGGCAACCCTGGTATTCTCGAATGGCCTGCAGGTTTCGGGAACATTCACGGAAGTAAAAGACAATAATGGCGAGCCCACCTTCGTACGGACAAACGGTCCTACGGCATTGAGTGTTAACAATGTGCAGATGGTTGATTATGGAAAAGAGAAATTCCCCGATGGTGTTTCCATATCTATTGGAAAAGATGTGCTGATCAACGGTGAGGTGATCATCCCGGGAGGCGACAGGATAGTTTCAGCATTCGCGGGTCCGGCAGATCCGGAAGCCTTCGAGCCCAATGTGAAAGTTCCCCGCGAGAAGATGCACGACAGGGTTTATGATAAGAAGACGTTGGAGCTTCATGAGTTGTATCGCAAGGTGAGGGACATCAGAAATAATACTTCGCTGATCGCGACGCTGCCGGCGATATGGGAAACGGTTCGCAGGGAATATCCGTCGGACTGGTTGCTACCGCTAGAGATCCTTGAAATACTGCACAGCAGCTCGGTACGGGAGGAACTTCAGAATGAGATAACGGGCTATTTGGAGAGGAAGCGCGATAGTGAGCCGGCGTTGAAAAAATTGATCTCGAATGGGTTGATGCTAATACAAAATTCCTTTACGCCTGCTTAAATTCAGGCATGCGATGGATCTTCCCCACCCTCCTCATCGTCACGATCAACGCATTTGGTCAGGACGGCATTAACTTCGGCGAGATCGCCCAGGAAAGTTCAGAATCAATCGAAGAGCACGGATATTATGATCCCGTTTTCAAATGGGATATGGAGGGTCGCGTTCAGGTTGCCCTGAATGAGGGAATCAATTATCTCAAAGAAGGCAATCCCACCGTGGCCTTGCCGCAATTAGAGGAGGCTGTTAAGCTGGCACCGGAACAATGGATCGTTCACTACTACAAGGGTATTTGTCACAAGCAGCTTCGTCAATATAAAGAGGCACGGCAGGAATTTCTGCGCGTCAATGAGCTAAACGATAAGAATATTTTCAATTATCTCGAGCTGGGAAAAACGTATGATCTCCTCAGAGATTATGATAACGGCGAACGATACTTTGAGCGAGCCGCTAAAATAGATCCCACGAACGCAGCACCTGTGTACATGCTTGCCAATCATTGTTTGAAGCAGGCAATGATCGATCGCGCGAGGAGACTTTACAAACAATGTTTGAAGATCAACGAGAAGATGCTCGACGCCGAAGTCAAATTAGCATTGATCGATCTCTTCAGGATGCCTAAAGCGAATCGTCCCATCAAATACCTCGAAGACGTTCTGGCTAAGGACTCGATGCATCAACAAGCACTCATTTTTCATGGTATCCTTAAGCTGGAAGAAGATCCAAAAGCAAGTCTCCGCGATTGGGACCGACTAGTGCGATTGAATCCTGGTAATTCAGAGGTGAGGTTCTTGCGAGGTATGTTGTTGTCGAAAACAGGCCAGTACGACAAAGCATTCTCCGATCTTCGAAAAGTCATCGACGAGGCACAGCTCAATGCAAATAACTTTGAAGGTCAGCAGTCGGATACCGACAAACGCATAGATATCGAATACGCCGGATACTATGTTGTTGCCAACGTTTACGGTTTTCCCGACGACGATGCATCTCGTCTCAAGAAAGCATATTGTTTGTTGTTCGATGGTAAGTTCGATGAGGCCCTTAGGTCCGTTAACCTTGTGAAGAATCATAAGACTGCACCGCTGTGTCTTTTTCTGAAAGGTGTCGCGTATGAGCATAAAGGCGAGCACAACAAAGCATATCACGCTTACGACAGCGCGCTTCGTCTCGACAACGACATCTTTGACGCGCATAAAAAGCGGGGCATATACCTGATGGAACTAAAAGAATGGGGTTATGCAGAAGGTGATTTCAATGAACTGTTGAGAATAAATCCGGAAGCGTATGTTACATATCGTTTCCGTGGGTTGGCTCGTTACAACGCGTCAAGATTTCAGGGTGCACTTGACGACTATACCAGGTATCTTGAACACGACAGCACAAACCTTGTGGTGTTAGCCGAGCGTGGTGTTACGTATCGAAAGTTGGGCCAGGTGTTGCCCTCAACTCGCGACCTGCTGAAGTCGAAGAACTTTACGGCGATCGACGAATTTTATGTTATCACAAAAGAGATCGATAAGCTATTGTCGGCCGGCGACAGTGCAAAAGCGAACTGGTGGTTAAGCGAGTTCACAAAATATGATGTCGCATACATTAACGCCCGGAAACTTCACCTGAAGTTGTTGATCTCCCAGAAAAAATGGGCAGAGGTGAGATATCAGTCAGATCAAGGTTTATTGAAGCCGAAAAACACAGATGATTCCTGGGAAACGTATGATGACGCCCTTTCGATCTATTCTAAGGTGGATGTCTCGTTTTTAGTAACTGCAAAAGCAATTTCATTGATCCATACTGGCGATCTGGTTCGGTCAATCAGGGAATTGAATAAGGCGATCGAGTATGACAAAAAAAATGCCGACGCTTACGTAGCCCGTGCGCAGGTTCAACTGAAGACGAATAACAAGGAGGGCGCGAAGAGCGACCTTAAGAAGGCTGCTGATTTAGGTAGCCAGGAAGCGCGAGATCTCTTGGCCCAACTAAACTAGCCATGGTGTCCACTTTTCAAAAGATCCTTTCGAACGTGTCGAAACACATTACTCTCGATAAAGAAGAAGCTGATCACTTCACGAGCATCCTTAAAAAAATAACCGTATCAAAAAAAGATACACTCCTTCGCCAGGGACAGGTTTGTAAGAGCATCTATTTTGTGAACAGTGGTGCTTTGCGGGCATACTATTCCGACAAGCACGACAAAGAAACGACGATCATGTTTGGTGTTGCTGATTGGTGGATCACCGACATGTATAGTTTTTTGAATCAGCAGCCGGCGTTGATGCATCTCGAGGCGCTGGAGACGAGCGAGATCCTGGAGCTATCGAAAGTGGAGATGGATAAGTTGTATGTCAACGTTCCGAAGTTCGAGCGTTTTTTCAGGATCATTATTCAGAATGCGTATGTGCGCGAACAGGTTCGTGTCATTCATAACTTGTCGATGACGGCTGAGGAGCGTTACGAGATCTTTCTTCAGAAGTATCCGCACATTGCAGAGCGTGTTACGCAGAAACAGATCGCATCGTACCTGGGTATTACGCCCGAGTTTTTGAGTGCCATTCGTGCACGAAAGTGATCACGAACTGTCATCCTGCTCATTACAATGAAGTGCATCGTGTCATCTGACATCAGCGGGATCCACTTTTCAAGTCATTTCTTAAACTATCTTAAGTTTATTTTCCTCCAGGCTCTCTTTCTTTGCAAGAAATTAAAATCCTATGATGATCCTGATTGCGGGGCCGTACAGAAGCGGCACCAACGACGACCCGAAACTTATACAAAAGAACATGGACTACCTTGAGTCGGTTGCGCTGCCCATATTTCGCCTGGGGCACATGCCCATAGTAGGCGAATGGCTTGCGTTGCCGATCATGAAGTTGGCAGGCTCGAAGCGGATCGGCGACGAGATCTTCCGGGAGATCCAGTATCCCGTTGCGCACCGGATGCTGGAGAAGTGCGATGCGGTGTTGCGCCTGGAGGGTGCCTCGACGGGAGCGGACAACGATGTGCGCGTCGCGAAGGAGTTGGGATTGAAGATATACTATAGGCTGGAGGATATCCCGAGGGCCTGATTTCTGGCTAAATACCTATATTTGCCCGCGTTCTATCCTGGCTCCGTAGTACAATGGATAGTATTTCAGATTCCGATTCTGACGATGCAGGTTCGATTCCTGCCGGGGCTACAACTAAATCGCATTAATCCCATTGAATTTTATAGTTCGGTGGACAATTACTTTCTCACCAGAGCGCCGTTCCTTGGGTGTTTGCTATACGCAATGATACCGACGTCACATGACGATTAACAAATCCGTTATAGTAACGCTAATAGCACTGCTTATTTGCTCATGCACAAAAAGCCTGAATAACGACGTCGAAACCAAAGAGATGATTTTAGCTGCCGACCGCGAAGCACCACTGGGCTGGATATATTTAAGAATATATTCCGACAGTACATTTGAGTTTGAAAGCAGGGGACTTGAAAGAACGGGAACTATCTACCCGGAACAATCGGATTGAGGGGGGACACAATTATGTTTCATTATTCAGACTCAATCCCTAACGCCGGTGACAGGGCATTAATAACTAACACATCGGTAACATACTTTGCAGGTACGTATCCTGAAAGTGTTGAGATTAAATTGAATAGACTAACTGCAAAGTAGGCCGATTCGGTCGCGCGGCGGGTTTGATGAGTTAAAGTAATTCCATGTAAAAAAGTCAAACCTAGTTCAAATGATTCCGCCTTACCTCGGAACTCGGTCGGCGTGACGTTAAAAGTCCAAACGAAGTGAAAATGCAAAGCTGGTTATCTGAATTAGTTCCGACTTAATCTGACAGTTGGGTTAACTTAGAAGTGCGAAACCGGAGGTACGTATACATGCAACGATGCGGCCCGAGAGAATAAACTGCATCGTACTGGAATTTCAATTCATATTCCACAAAGGGTATTCACGGTAATGGTTGCGGGGAATGGATTTCAAAACAGGTGTAATCCCGGACCAAATAGTGAATTGGGAACTCGATGACATTGTAACCCGAAGAGACCGACTAATGGAAAAGGCAGTTCAGGTGTTCCAAATCGAATGAGAAGCAGACCTACGACCCAGGGTCCTCAATGCGTGAACAGTCGAATTCCCCGAATACCACAAAATCTCGCAAAAAGGTTCGATACCGGGGCTACAAAAGGGATTGCATTTTTATGTAGTCCTTTTTTTATGGATTGACGTCCGTGTACACCGCGATTCTGAACGGTTCGATCTTCAGAGATCTCAACCGAAAATTTGCCTAAATTCAAAGATGTGTTTCATCAAGCTTACGGGAATCGAACCTTGAACAATAGAGTTTGACAATTTTAGGCCCATGAATTTCTTTAGAATGAGGCAATTGCTTGTAATCGTAGTGTTGATGTTAGGAATGCACAGCAAGGCATTTCCTGACGCTGGAAATTGCGTGAGATATGAGGTAGCAATTCAGTTAGCTGATGGTAAGAAATTAAACGGATTTGTTTACCTGGTGAGTTATGAGAAAAGATTCGAGTTTAGAGACATTACATTTCTCGATTATCTAAACAGGGTTTCTCCGTCAGACACATTAATAGTCTTACAGAACATAAGGCAACTTAATTTTCCTATAATCAACGATGGCCAAAAATGTCAGTTCCATTTTGAAGCGACACCAAGTGAAAATAAGATTTTGAAGAAGTCAATTAAATCGATCGAGGTACTCTCATATAGGACGTGCAACATATGTGATCTCGAAGATTTGGAAAATGGATATTACTGGAAGGGAATCTACCCAGTTGTTATAACAGAGTTAACCAAAAGTGAGATTGACCTTCTACAGACAACTCCGATCGCTACGATTAACTTCAGTCATGGTGATCAAAATACTGAAGGGTATTGGATAGCAAGTTATTCGGTAGAATATAGGCAGGACGACTTGACCAAAATTAAAGACAGCTTCTTAGTAGAGGCTGATAGAATTTTAAAAGTCAATGGATACAACGCTCTGACATCCGCTTATAAACGTTGGAAAAACGACCTGAGAAAAAAGAAAGTCATTGTTTTTAAATTCGGATATGCTGAATAAAGTGGTTCTACCCGATGACAGACAGCACTTTCTTTGTAGAGGGCAAAGAGGAAAAGATCTATTTCGAGTACAACGAGAAACGGGAGCCTATCAAGGTAATATTCCCGTAACGGTTATAGGTCAAGGATATTTTCATAACTCCGCCCTCAATATTTCTTGGTTTCTTAGGGTAACTTGCTACTAAACCCCAAACTCGTGCAAAACCTCCCTAAGCTACTAATAGCATTAGCGATTGCTTGCAGCATCCTCTCATGCAGTAGACACGACAGCAAAACGGAGCTATACGGAAAGCTTGAGACCAGGGTCGACAGCCTCATTCAAACATACCTCGATAGCGGCAAGATCGCAGGAGTAGCAATCGGAGTTGCCAAAGGTGATTCTATGATCCTGTACAAAACATATGGGTATGCCGACCTGGAATTCGACATAAGATTACCACGAAACGCACCCTTCAAAATCGCGTCAATGACTAAACAGTTTACTGCTGTGGCAGTCATGCAGCTTGTAGAACAAGGGAAGTTAGATCTGGAGGACGACATCAGAAAATACATAAATTTTAACACCGGTAAAAAGAAAGTCGTTGTCAGGCAACTGCTCGAACACACTTCCGGGATCAGGGATTATTCAAACTTACCTTCATTTGAAACTCTTTCACGCCTACAGCTAGAACCCGATTCTGTTCTGCGCTTGTTGGAAAAGGACAAGTATGATTTTGAGCCTGGGGTAACGGCCCTGTATTGTAATAGCGGATATTACATGCTAGGTCAAATCATAGAAAAAGTATCCGGAATGAGCTATGAAGAATATCTACGCATTAATTTCTTCGAAAAATTAGCCATGAAGAATTCGTATGTGCACGATGAGAGAAAAATTGAAAAGAATCCGGTACATGGTTACATGCACAACAAAACATTGGCTCACGCCCCCTTTCTCGCATTCGCATGGGCCTTTGCTACCGGTTCCATTTGCTCGTCGGTTGAAGATCTTGTTATATGGAACCACGCACTTCACAACGGCAGGATTTTGGGTCCCGAAATGTATAGTGAACTTATCTCACCAGCCGTTCTTCAAGACAGTACAAGGACCCGATATGCGAAAGGACTCAACGTCTGGGAATCAAATGGTCGCAAAGTCATTTCACATGGCGGACGGATAAATGGTTTCAGTACAGAGGGTCGTTACTTCCCATCAGAGAACATGACCTTCATCGTGCTGATCAATTCGTCTGGACCCGTGATCCCGGAAGATATAAATGACCTGTTGACAAGCGAGTATTTCGGTGACAAACCAGCCACTTACCCGCTGTTCGAAGGTGACCTAACACAGTATTGTGGAGTTTATGAAGGACCCGGGAAAGGATCACCAACGATCGTCAACGTGGTGAGACGTGGTTCGGAATTGACAGTCCAGTTTGGGATGGGGAGGATCAGGAACCTGGTCTATGAAGGAGATAACACCTGGATAAATGGCCGCGATCGTTACTCCTTTGTTGTAAAGGATGGTGTAGTTACTGGCTTGAGGGCCGATAGGGTTTATGACTATTATATACTAACGAAAAGGTAGTCCTCCCTTTTAACGGCGAGACGTAACTTATGAACAACGAAACATTGGTTCACACCCCTTTCTCGCATTTGCACATAACGAGCTCGTCAACCGACGAGCTGAAATATATGAAAGTAGTATTTTAGTCTACGCCTTTAGTGCACTATGAAAACCATTATTCCCTTTTTTATTTTGATTGCCTTGCTTTCTTCTTGCAAGAAAGACTCAGACCCCGCTCCGACGGTAGAACCGGATGCAACGTATTTTGCCGTGCTACGCACAGACCATTTCGTCGGGTCTATTTCTGGTTTCAATTTGAACGGCACCATTAACTCCATGCAATTTGATGTGCCCCAGCCCCAAACGCCGTATAATTTTGATTGGCATATGGATGCTGTTGTGTACGATGATAAAATTTATGCCACCAGGGGAGTTGCACCTGTTGTGGATATTATCGATACGGGAACGCTTAAAACCCTCAGTTCGGTCTCGTTCGGCAACGTAGAAACTCCTGCTGGTGGCTATTCGAGACACATTGAATTTGGCGAAAACAAGGTTTTTATCTCCGACCAGTCGATAGATGAGAACTTCGATGACTATTCATACCTGCGCGTTGTAGACCTTGGCAGCAACAAGATCGATAGCATATTCATGGGAAGCAGTCAAATCAATGTGCTTGCCATGATACAAAGCAAGGGGAAGCTATTTGTTTCAAGACGAGTGAAGCCCTATTCTCAATTTGTGATCACGGTGTACGATGCTGCGTCTCTTGATGTGCTTGCTGAATTGGCAGATGGTGCTAATGGCTACTCACAAATGCTGACCGACAAAAACGGGGATGTGCTGGCTTTTGGGCTCAAAGGCATGATCAAGATAGATGCCACCTCACTCGTAGCTGGAACTGAAAAGACGATATTTGTTGCGCTTCCGGATGGTGAACAAAATGGCGGCATAGCGAATAACAGGACGGTTGCCATTGATAAGGAAGCCAACATCCTGTATCACTTAGGCTATGCCCCTCAGCCGGCTTCGGCTCCATTTGTATTGCGCAAATATGATCTGAACACGGACCAGGGGTCTTATGTTACCAACGATTTTATAAATGGGCATACCATCCAGTTCGATCCCAAAAAAGGATACATCCTCGTTGGACTCAATGACATGGTTAGTTTTTGGGATAGTAATGGTACCAAGGTGAAAGAGGTACAAGTTGGGTCGCTGATCAGTGAGATATTGATAAAGTAAAGCCTTTAGGATTTCCTCTCAAAATCCAACAATTTAGTTATCCAATGAAAGCAAGAGTTCTCTTTTTCATGTGCTTTTTGAGTTGGACGACAGAGATACTGGCGCAAGACTTTCCATTTGCCCGGCTCGACGTGAGTGATGGACTCTCGCATAACCGTATACATTGCTTTCTCAGGGACAGAACCGGCTTTTTATGGATTGGCACCAACTCCGGCTTGAATCGGTTCGATGGTCAGCATATAAAGATATACAGAAACGAACCCGGTGACACAACAACGATTTTTAATGATGTAGTTTATCAGCTTTTTGAAATGCCTGATGGAACCCTCGGCGTCGTCACTTCCGCAGGCCTATGCTTTTTTGATCCAGGTCGTGAGATTTTTACCACTCAGTCTCAACACTTGTCTCTTAATCCGCTCACGATCAGTGATGTGATTGGAGACAGAAACCACAACTACTACCTTATTACCAATAATGCAGGGCTTCTGTTTTATGATCACTCTGGTGTTGTGTTTGAAATAAAGCATGATCCGAACGACTCATCTTCAGTGGCTTCCGATGCCATTACGCATGTGGTCCCCTTACCGGATAATGAAAGTTGGATTATACACCGGTCTGGCATTCTCGAAAAAATCCGGATCGATAATAAGAAGGCAACGGTGTTATATCGTACCAAATTATTATTCAACATAAATCGAAATGAGTCCCATAACTATAAACTTCTGGTGGATGATGATGGCGACGTTTGGATCTTTGTGAGTGACGATAACCGCGGTATTTTTTTGCTGGATGTTGCCAAGGGAAAGTTGACGCATTTCCATCAGAATGCCGTTGTGGGTAAGCTGAGTGCAGACCTGGTAAGTGCGGCTATTCAGGACAACAGGGGTTTTATATGGGTGAGCACTGATCATGGGGGAATAAATATCATCGATAAAAAGTCGTTCTCTATTCGCTATGTTTTACACCAACCCGACAATGAAAGAAGCCTCGGTCAGAATAGTGTAACAACGATGTATAAAGATGACGAGGGAATCATATGGGTGGGCACATATAAAAAAGGAGTAAGCTATTACCACGAAAACATCATCCGGTTTCCCTTATTCAAAAAATATCCATCCGACCCGTTTAGTCTCCCATACGATGATGTGAACCGTTTTGTGGAGGATGATCAGGGTAATTTGTGGATTGGAACCAACGGTGGGGGCCTCGTCTACTTTGATCGTCAAACCGGCAAATTCACTTCTTTTAGGAACGACCCCGCAAACCCAAATAGCATAAGCAGTGATGTGATCGTAAGTCTATGCATGGACAGTGAAAAGAAATTATGGATTGGTACTTATTATGGTGGTTTGAATTGCTACGATGGTAAAAAATTTACGCGCTTCAATCATAACCCATCAGATCCATCGAGCATTGCCAGTCGAAGTATATGGGAGATTTTTGAAGACTCACAAAAACGACTATGGATCGGGACCTTAGATGGCGGGCTTGACCTGTTCAATCGCGATACCAAAACTTTTGCGCATTTCCGGCCGGGCGATTTGAATTCAGTGCAATCAAGCCATATATCAGCAATTACTGAAGATTTGGACGGAAATATCTGGATCGGTACAGGAAACGGCGTGGATCTGTTGAGTAAACAAACCGGACGTTTTGAACATTACGGTACTGATGTAACTGATCCAAACGCAATTCGAAGCATCAGCATCTTAGATATCAGGGCGGATTCTCAGGGTTCAGTTTGGGTTGGAACATATGGAGGGTTGAGCAGGTTCAATCCTAAGGATAAGACGTTCACCACTTTTACAAAGGCCAACGGGTTACCGCATAATACCATTCTTTCTATTCTGGAAGACCGTAGGGGTAATTTATGGATCGGAACTCCCAATGGACTTTCCAATATGATTTTAGACAGAAGTTCCAGAGAATGGAAGATTCAATTCAAGAACTACAGTGAAGAAGACGGGCTCCAGGGAAGGCAGTTTAATGAGAACGCAGCCTTTCATACTCGATCCGGCGAATTAATTTTTGGAGGAGCTAATGGATTCAACATTTTTAGTCCTGATAAACTTGGGCAAAATCTTAACAAGCCGCGAGTGGTACTTACCGATTTTCAACTTTTCAGCAAGAGCGTCAGGCCTGGAGAAAGCTTTAAAAAAAATGTTTTGTTGCCGCTGTCAATAACGCAGGCCCCGCCCATAACACTTCAGGCAGACAAAAATGTTTTCTCTATTGAGTTCTCCGCACTCAATTTTTTTCAGCCGGGGAAAACAGAATATCAGTACAGGCTGGAAGGTTTTAATACGAATTGGCTGACTGCCGACAGCAAATCAAATCGCGTCACTTTTACAAACCTCGACCCAGGCGAATACACATTCAGGGTGCGGGCCTCGAACAGTGATGGAATATGGAACAATGAAGGGGCCAGCCTCGCCATTACCGTTTTGCCACCCTTTTGGAAAAGCACCCCTGCCTTCGTACTGTACGGCATTTTATTCGTTCTTGCCATTTATGTTACACGCAGGCTAATGCAGCAACGAATTGAAATGAGATTTGCCATCCAGCAGGAACGTCAGGAAGCTTTGAGAATGCATGAACTGGATATGATGAAGATCAAATTCTTCACCAATGTGAGTCACGAATTCAGGACACCGATCACCCTGATCCTTACTCCGATTGAACGACTAATGAAGCAGGTGCAGGATGCCGAGTTGAAGGGACAATTCGACCTTATCCAACGAAATGCAAAACGTTTGCTTAACCTGGTAAACCAGTTGCTTGACTTTCGAAAGATTGAAACCCAGGAGATCAAATTCAGACCATCCGAGGGAGATGTCGTTAAGTTTATCCGCGAAACCGTGTATTCATTCTCGGACTTATCGGAGAAAAAAGATATTGGACTCGATTTTAATTCGTCGGTGCATTCCTTAGAAACGATATTCGACCAGGATAAACTTGAAAAAATACTTTTCAACCTGCTTTCCAATGCATTTAAATTCACACCCGGTGGCGGTAGCGTAGAGGTGACATTGAATCAAAAAGGGGAAAATCACCTGGAGATCAGAATAAGAGATACCGGTATTGGTATCGAACGAGACAAACAGGAACGGATCTTCGAACGCTTTTTTCAGACTGACCTTCCGAAGAGTATTGCAAACCAGGGCAGCGGGATAGGGCTATCCATAACATACGAATTTGTTAAGGCACACGGTGGCACCATTACGGTGGAAAGCGAGATCGGAAAGGGAAGTTGTTTTATTGTTACACTTCCTGTGAACAGGATCGCCACAGTCTCCGAGACAATAAGCGAAAATAAAGCCATTCATTCTCCGGAAGGCATGGTTGAAGAAAGTGAATCACGCGCTCATGCTGATCAGAAACCTTTGTTGCTATTGGTCGAGGACAATGAAGATTTTCGTTTTTATCTGAAAGATAACCTGAAGACAACCTATCAAATAATCGAGGCAAAAGACGGTGTAGAGGGCTGGAAGAACGCGTTGACCCACTTTCCAAATCTCATTGTAAGTGACATCATGATGCCGGAGATGAATGGCATTGAACTGTGCAAAAAGATAAAAGCTGACCAGCGGGTATCCCACATCCCGGTTGTATTGCTTACCGCCCGAACAAGTGAAGAACAGGAATTAGAGGGGCTTGAAATGGGGGCCGATGATTACATTCACAAACCGTTCGCCTTTGAAATCCTGGAATCGCGTATCAGGAACCTGATTGTACAACGCCAAAAGCTTCACAAAGCATTCGGACAAAACGCAGACATCAAGATCAGCGACCTGAGAATCACATCTATTGATGAGCAACTCATGCAGAAAGTGATGTCTTGTGTTGAGGCCAACATTGCCAATGCAGATTTTTCTGTAGACGACCTTTGTCACGAAACAGGAATGAGTCGTGCACTCTTCTTTAAGAAAATGATGGCGCTCACCGGTAAATCCCCCCTGGAATTTATCCGTGCCATTCGACTGAAACACGCAGCCCAATTACTGGAGAAAAGTCAGCTAACGGTGGCGGAGATAGCTTACAAGGTTGGCTTTAATAACCCCAAGTATTTTGCCCGTTATTTTAAGGAAGCTTTCCATGTGCTTCCGTCAGCATACGCGCTGGGTAAACGCAAAGTTTAGTCGACTTCATTCTATTTGAAGTCTTTGTGAAACAGCCTCTCCCCGAGGCTGAGAATTCCCGCCTAAAGATCAATGTAGACAAATCATACCCCTGTCATAGACTTTTTGTGCCCATCGGAATACTCCTGAAGCCCCATTTCGAGACGATTTGTTACCCTCCGAAAACGACTGCTGCACATATCTTTCGAAAACGTTTGTGATCGTCAGTCTTATTCTTGAGTTGCCAAAATGAAACGATACTCTGTTGTACATGTATTCCTAATGGGCGCAATACTGTTTCATTGTGCCGGCCAGAATAGAGTAGAAAAAACAACGGATGGAATAATTGTCCGCCTAAACAACTCAGACGCCAGGACAATTAAACTGCAAGTTGTCTCCGATGAGATCATCCACGTCTTAGCCTCCCCTACGGACACGTTCTCAACTTCGAGAAGCTTAATGACCTTGTCAAACCTAAAGTTGTCGAGTAATTGGCAGGTCGAAGAGAATAAAGACTATGTAAGTGTAATAACTCCAAAGCTCCGTGTGCATGTTTTGTTAAGCACTGGAGAAATTGCTTTCTATAAATCAACAGGTCAGGAGCTACTGAAAGAACGGATTGGCGGAGGCAAGTCATTTCAGTTAGTAACTGCAGAGGGCCAGCAGGCATTTTCTATACGACAGGTCTTCGAGTCGCCTGCTGACGAGGCGTTTTACGGATTGGGCGCCCATCAAAACGGGCAAATGAACTACAAAGGCGATGATGTTGATCTGGTGCAACAGAATATTGTAGATGTTGTTCCATTTCTCTATTCAAGTAAGAATTATGGGATCTTATGGGACAATTATTCAATAAGCAAATTTGGCGACCCGCGCGAGTACCAAAGCCTCGACAACCTGATCCTCTTCGATAAAAATGCAAGTCCGGGCGGACTTACAGCCGATTATTATGTTAATGATCAGTTGAAAAATAGTCGGGTTGAGCACGAGATCAATTATGAATTCCTGGAAACCCCACAGGTAGAAAATTTTCCGAAAGATGTCTCCAGGAATGGTAAGGTGGTCTGGACGGGCTCATTCTCTTCGGAACATGAAGGTGCTCATAAGTTCCTGGCTTATTCCTCTGGATACATAAAAATCTGGATTGACAAAAAATTGGTTGTCGACAAATGGCGACAGAACTGGAACCCGTGGACTAATAAGTTCAAAGTTGAGTTAAAGAAAGGTGAAAGACATGATATCAAGATTGAATGGAAGCCAGACGACGGTGGATACCTGGCAGTCAAGCATCTTGATCCTTATCCTGACGAAGAGCAAAACAAGCTCTCCTTCACATCAGAATTGGCTGATGAGATCAACTACTATTTCATTGCCGGTGAAACTGCTGATGATGTGATCAGTGGCTATCGTGAATTGACTGGCAAAGCGCCCATCATTCCAAAGTGGGCTGCTGGCTTTTGGCAAAGTCGTGAGCGTTATACCAACCAGAATGATTTGCTCAATGTAGTTAAGGAGTATCGAAAACGCAGGATCCCCTTAGACAACATAGTACTCGACTGGCAATACTGGGAAGACCCGAAGTGGGGTTCCCATGAGTTCGATGCATCCCGTTTTCCGGATCCCGAAGGAATGGTTGATGAAATTCACAGCAAACTCAATGCACACATCATGATTTCCGTATGGCCCAAGTTCAACAAGGGCACGGCCAACTTCGATGAGATGAACAAGAACGGGTTCCTCTTCACCCGTAACATTGAAAAAGGAAGAAAGGACTGGGTAGGCAGTGGATATGTGTCAACGTTCTACGACCCCTTCAATGAAAATGCGGGCAAGCTGTTCTGGAAACAGATCGACAAAAATCTGAATGCATTAAACTTCGATGCATGGTGGCTCGACGCCACGGAACCCGATATGCACTCTAATCTTTCTGTAGAAGAACGGAAAGGGAACATGAGTCCTACAGCGTTGGGTCCTGGTGCAAGGTTTTTCAATGCCTACTCACTGATGAACGCCAAGAGCGTGTTCGAAGGCCAACGCAAATCAAATCCTGATAAGCGTGTATTTATCCTTACCCGATCCGCCTACGCAGGTCAGCAACGTTACGGAGCCGTAACCTGGAGCGGTGATATCGTTTCCCGCTGGAGTGATTTCAAAGATCAGATTGCTGCGGGAATAAACTTCTCCCTTTCCGGGATTCCTTATTGGACGATGGATATTGGCGGCTTTGCTGTCGAAAGAAAATATTACCGGCCAGATCAGGAAGCCCTGCGCGAGTGGCGCGAACTAAATACTCGCTGGTTTCAGTTTGGTGCATTTTGCCCCGTGTTCCGCTCGCACGGTCAGTATCCGTTCCGCGAGATATACAATATCGCTGAGGCCGGCTCAACTGAATACAACAGCATGGTTTACTATGATAAGCTGCGTTATCAGTTGTTGCCCTATGTGTATTCGCTTGCAGGCCAAACGTACTGGAATGATTACACGATTATGCGCGGACTGGTGATGGATTTCGGGGACGATAGCAAAGTCCTTGAAGTTAATGATCAATACATGTTCGGGCCATCATTGTTGATAAGCCCGGTTTACGAATACAACGCACGTCAACGCTCAGTCTACCTTCCGGCAGGTACCGGTTGGTACGATTTCTACACAGGCCAGTATTTTGAAGGTGGTAATAGCACGATAGCAAATGCTCCTCTTGAGAGAATGCCGCTGTATGTGCGTGAAGGCTCCATTCTTCCATTGGGGCCTGAAATTCAGTTCACCGCTGAAAAGACAGATGCGCACTTAGACTTATATGTGTTCACTGGAAAAGATGCAGCCTTCACGTTGTACGAAGATGAGGGCAGCAACAACAACTACGAACAAGGACATTTCTCGACCATCCCGATCTATTATAAGCAAGCTACAGGTACGCTTGTTATCGGAGAGCGTTCGGGGTCATTTCCAAGTATGATTCCGGAACGAACGATTCGCGTTGTTTGGGTCACGAAGAACAAGCCAGTGGGCGTGGGTATTAGCGTCTCACCCCACCGGGCGGTTCACTATACAGGTTCTGAAATCGCTATAAAAATTAATCCATAAAACAGCTAATCAATTTCTAAACCTTAAACAAACAACTATGAGAAAGTTCTACTGGAAGATTGGGTGGGTGGCCGTATTGTGGCTCTGGACATTCACCACGGCCTTCGCTCAAACACGAGTTGTAAGCGGCACCGTCACAGACGGGAGCTCAGCATTAATGCCAGGCGTAAACGTGGTTTTGAAAGGGACCACCACCGGCACAACGACTGATAGCAACGGCGCTTACAAACTTGAAGTGCCGGACAATGCCGTGCTGGTATTTTCATTCATTGGATATGCTTCGCAGGAAGTCGTGGTTGGATCTCAAACCATCTTGAACATTACAATGGGGGAAGATCTGACAACACTCTCGGAAATTATTGTTGTTGGTTACGGAGAGCAAAAGAAAGCATTGAACACGGGAGCAAATCTTCAGGTGAAGGGTGACGAGCTTCAGAAGCTAAGCACCAACAACGTGTTGCAAGCGCTTCAGGGTCAGACACCAGGTGTGCAAATTACTACAACGTCCGGGCAACCTGGATCCGGTATACGGGTAGTGATTCGTGGTCAGGGCACCATTAACGGTTCGGGCCCTTTGTATGTTGTGGATGGCGTGTTGATGGGTGACATCAGTTTCTTAAGCCCTTCTGATATTGAATCTATTGACGTGATGAAAGATGCTGCGTCTGCGGCCATTTATGGTTCGCAAGGTGCTAATGGCGTTATTCTGATTACAACCAAAAAAGGACACGGCGCTGGCAGAGCGCAGGTTACTTTCGATTCGTTTTATGGCGTGCAGAATGTAGCACGTAAAATGCCAATGTTGAATGCACAGGAGTATGCCGTGATCATGAACGAGGCATCAGTGAATTCTGGCAATCAACCATTTTTTACTGAAAGTGAGATAACAAAAATTGCAAACGGTGCAACGGATTGGTCAACTCCCCGGCTAAGCAATAGTCAGATCAAGGCGATGCAAGGCGGCACCAACTGGCTCGACCAGATGTTCCAAAAAAATGTTCCCACGCAAAGCTATGCTTTGGGATTAACGGGTGGTTCTGACAACTCAACGTATTCCTCCGGACTTTCCTACCAATCGCAGGCGGGTATCATTGGCGGCAGAGAAAACTCATACTACGAACGTTACAACTTCCGGTTCAACTCCGATCACAAGCTTTACGGCAATGTACTTCGATTTGGTCAGACCCTCAATTTCGCTTACACGCAGAACAACGGTATTCAAGTGGGTGGGATTTATGGTAGTTCGGTTCTTCCTGCATTAGGCGCATCTCCTTTCCTGCCGATGTATGACAGCCTGGGAAATTTTTGGGACAACTCCACATCAAAATGGCTCCCTGGCGAAGCAAACCCCTATGCCCAACTAGAGTTACAAAATCAGAATCGGAACAATTCGCAGCGCATCGTGGGTAACGTTTATCTCGAAGTTCAACCCATCAATAATTTGAGATTTAAGTCCATGCTGTCAATGGACGCCTCCACCAGCGATTCGCATTCATTTACCCCGGTGTATAAGCTGTCGCAGTATTCGTTCAACGATACTACCAGGGTTAGCCAGAGCATGAGTAAGTATCGAAACCTGATCTGGGATAACCTCGCCACCTATTCATTTAATGCAGGCGAGGAGCATCATTTTGAAGTAATGGCCGGCACGTCTGCCATACTGGGTACGGGAGCTGGCATGTATGGATCAAACTATAATCTATCCTTCAACTCACTGGACAACGCATGGTTAAGCAACTCATTAAATAAGACCAACGCAAATAGAATAGGCATCTCGGGTGGTCCATCAGACGATAACAAAGTCCTCTCTTACTACGGTCGTCTGCATTACAACTTCAGAGAAACGTATTTGATCAATGCGACGTTCCGTGCCGATGCCTCGTCAAATTTTGCGCCGGGTCACCGCTGGGGTTACTTCCCTTCGGTTTCCGCCGGTTGGGTGTTGACAAACGAAAGCTTTATGGCGTCGATGAAGAATATCTTTGATCATCTGAAACTGCGCGCGAGCTGGGGGCAAGTGGGTAACAGGAACATTCCCGCGTTCAGATATCTTTCTCCTCTGACTTTCAGCGGTGGTAACTATCCTTTTGGAACTACCGAGGGTGTGTTGACACCGGGCGCTTACCAGTCGCGGTTGTCTAATCCGAATTTGAAATGGGAGACTTCCGAACAGAGCAACATTGGATTTGATGCACGATTGCTGGGCGGAAAAGTGAATGCCACTTTTGATTGGTATAATAAAACTACGAGAGATTGGCTCATACAAGCGCCGGTTGTTGCCACTGCTGGAGCAGATGCCCCCTGGATAAATGGCGGTAAGGTAACTAACACGGGGATTGAAGTGATGATCTCATATTCCAATCAAATTGGGCCTTTACAGTACACAGTAAGTGCTAATGGCGCTCACAACAAAAATAAAGTAACCGAAATACCAACCGCCGATGGCACCATTCATGGCGAGACCAATGCGCTTTTCGTGAATGCAGATGAATTCTATCGTGCGCAAACCGGCTACCCGATAGGATACTTCTATGGACTTCAAACCAATGGAGTATTTCAGACACAGGAAGAAGTTAACAGCTATCGCAATAGCGAAGGAGAATTGATACAACCCAATGCCAAGGCGGGTTATCTTCGTTATGTAGACAGGGATGGCAATGGCGTGATCGATTCCGATGACAGAACGATGATTGGCAATCCCAATCCTACCTACACATTCGGGCTAAACATTCAGTTGAGGTATAAAGCATTTGACTTTGCCCTGGTAGGTAATGGGGTAGCAGGAAACGACATCGCACAAGCTTATAGAAACCCGGGTGGTTATCAGAATTACACCAAGTATGCATTGGACCGCTGGCATGGCCCTGGCAGCTCTGACAAGCTACCTCTGATAGATCTGGAAGGATCCAATTATGCTAAGTTCTCTGATATCTATCTTCAAAAAGGAGACTTCTTCCGCGTCAGCAACGTAACCCTGGGTTATGATTTTTCTAAACTGCTTAAAGCGAAGGCGCTTAGCCAGTTGAGACTTTACGCTTCAGCCCTTAACCTGTTCACGTTTACCAAATACAATGGAATGGATCCTGAAATCGGATATGGATCCAACTCCTATTCTTCTGGTATCGATCTCGGATACTACCCGCGACCACGGACCATCCTGGCAGGTTTAAATGTTAAATTCTAACACTAAATATGTATGAGAAAAAATAGATTATATATCATGATTGCAGGGCTGTTGATGTTCAGCTCATGCGGTGAAGATTATCTGAACACCCACTCCTACACAGAACTCAACGAAACAACTTTTTATAGAACGCCAAAAGATGCATACAATGCGTTGGTGGGTGTATATGACGGGTTTCAGCGTATGTACTCACAGGGGTTTAGTATGCCCGTAGTGTCCGAAATATTTTCTGACAATGCGTTTGGCGGAGGTGGAAGCGCTGATGGGTTCGGTTGCCAGCTTCTTAATGAATTCGATCAACAGAGATCACCCGCTGATATCAGGATTCTCGAAGACAACTGGAAAGATTATTACAAGGCTATTTTTCGCTGCAATGCGTTGCTCGGCCATCTTGACGGCATTAACTGGGGCGATGACGAAGCATTGAAAAATCAATATGCTTCCGAAGCTCGGTTCATACGTGCTGTAGCTTATTTTGACCTCGCGCGCTTGTTTGAAAATGTTGTGTTGTTGGATAAGCCCTCAACTGAAAATCTTCCGCAGGCTAATCCCGACGATGTTTACAAACTGATCTCAGAAGATCTTGTGTTTGCGGTTCAAAATATTCCGGCAGTGTCATACGATGCGCAGCCGGTATCTGAACACGGGCGGGTTACAAAATGGGCAGCGGAAGCAATGCTGGCCCGTGTGTTCCTGTTTTACACAGGTTATTATAATAGACAAGACCTGGCAGGAGTGACGAAACAGCAAGTGCTGGATAACCTGGAAGATCTGATCCAAAACAGTGGTCATGCGCTTCTTCCCGACTTTTCTACCCTTTGGCCTGCTGCTTCTCTTGCCAACTATGCAGGTGAGAGGAACCCGGAGAATGTCTTCAACATTAAAGCCACCTACACCAGCAGCTACAATGGTGACACGGATGGTAACCATTGGCTGGTGATGCTTGGCATGCGGGATGGAAATTATCCTCCCTATGGTCAGGGTTGGGGAATTGGAAGTGTAAATCCAAAACTCTGGAATGAATTCAGTGGCACGGATACCCGTAAGGTCGCCTCCATTATCTCTGTTGCGGACGAAAACATTACTGCTTTTAATAGCAGCGGTTCGCGCGAATACACTGGGTACTACAATAAAAAGTATACGCCCATGTCTTCCCTGGTTAATGGTGAGCCGAAGAGCGTTGCCGAACAACTGGGTGGCGTTAACTTTCAAATAGGCCAGTTCCAGGATTTTGTTATGGTCCGCTACGCCGACGTGTTGTTGATGGCTGCAGAACTCGGAAGCGCAAATGCACAGACTTATTTCGATCAGGTACGAGCTCGTGCCTATCAAAGTAACTTCAGTTCTATCCCGGTTACGCTTGATGACATCAGGGCCGAACGAAGACTTGAATTTGCATTTGAAGGCATTCGTTACTGGGATTTGCTTCGCCAGGGTGTAGACGTTGCGGCAGCCGCTATCGCGGAGTCGGCGGATGTTTTGTCGGGAGGGGTGAGTGAAACAATAACCATCAAATCCGAAAACATTATTAATAAAAGAGGATTCCAACAGATACCGAATACTCAGATCACGCTTTCGAATGGTGTGCTCAAACAAAATGCCGGATGGCAATAATAAAATTAACTCAACTATGAAACTGATTATAAGCTATCTTATTATAATAGGGTGCTGCGCATTGGTCATTTCGTGTATGCCTGATCCCGTTAGTGATCTCAAACCGGCGCTCGACCCCTCTCAATTGCAGTATTCGGTAACGCAAGATCCGAATTACGACAATAAAATATTCCTGGAGAGCCTCACCCCTGAGGTCATTCCCTTCTGGGACTATGAGATCGGGACATCTAATAAGTTCAAGGACACACTCATCCTTCCGTTTAAAGGAGAGTTCTGGATAAAGTACCGGGCTATGAGTCAGGGCGGTTCATCAACCGATTCGGCAATGGTCACCGTATCGCAATTTGACCCGACTTTTTTTGCGGACCCCGCATGGGAAAAATTAACTAATGGAGAGTTCGGCCGCACATGGAAGCTTGTTGCTGTAAAAGCGGGCGATGCAAAATCCACTTCCTACAACGATTGGGGTGATGCAAGCTGGATATCATCGAGCTTTGGAGATTCGGTTCATTTTAATTTGGACAAGGGATTTAACTTCAGACGCTATACAGGCGGGGTACCAACCAATGCTAGTTTTGGTCTCGAAACCAATGAGGTTATTCCAGGTGCCTATCTGGACACGCCCGGAAAAGCTTTGATCATTAAAGGTGACGTAAAAATGCCTTCCGATGACGCTGGTGAAATGGCGGGCGAAAACAAAAATCGATTCAGGATTTTTAAGCTAAGTGATGATACGCTTATTCTTGGACAAGGTGCCTACTACACCGAGAGCAGAAAGAGCGAAGGCTTCACGTACTGGCAATGGTATATCCGAACGCAATAAGAGGTTGCTCTTTTTGAAAGTAATTGCCGAACAAGGCAATTACTTTCTTTTTATCTCAAGATCGGGTAACAAGATCGGATAATAGAACCTCCCAAAGATGATGTTAAGACGTTTTGCCGCTATGCTGCTGGCAACTACCTGGCTCGCAGGCTGCACATCGAAGAAAGAGGCACTTTTTTCTAAAGTGCCACCCAAGGATACAGGAATCACTTTCAATAACTTCAACATTGAGAACGAAGACTACAATGTATTTGTCTATGAATATTTCTACAATGGCGGAGGAGTTGCTTTAGGTGATATCAATAACGATGGTCTTGTCGACGTATATCTCTCAGCAAACCAGGCTGAGAACAAACTGTATCTAAACAAAGGTAATTTTCAATTCGAAGACATCTCCGAGAAGTCAGGCACTTCCGCCGCCAACGGCTGGAAAACCGGAGTGTCGATGGTTGATATCAATGCAGACGGCTTTCTCGATATCTATGTTTGCCGGTCTGCTGCGAACGAACCTGAGCAGAGAAAAAATTCTCTCTTCATCAATAACGGCGATCTGACCTTCACAGATAAGGCGTCTGAATACGGTCTCGATAGTGATTCCTATTCAACGCAGGCATCATTCTTCGACTACGATAAAGACGGGGACCTGGATATGTTCCTCCTTAATCACTCAGTATCCCGTATTGTAAGAAATTTTGACATCCGAACCGAAAATAAAACAGAACGCGTTCCCTATGTCGGTAATCAGCTTTTTGAAAACAGAAATGGAAGGTTTTTTGACGTCAGCGATTCGCTTGGTGTTTATGGACCTGCTCATAACTATGGGCTGGGTGTAAGTTTTTCAGATTTGAATAATGATGGATGGACGGACGTTTATACCTCAAACGACTATACAGGATCCGACAAGTTACTCATTAACCAGCACGGAACATTTTTCAAAGATTTCGAGCGAGATCTTCTAACGCACATCTCGAGGTTTTCCATGGGCAACGATATAGCCGATATTAACAATGACGGCCTTCCCGATATCTATTCGCTTGATATGCTGCCCGACAACAACAAAAGACAGAAAGAATTGATGTGGGCGGATAACTATGACATTTATCACGAGATGGTTCGCAACGGACTGCATCATCAGTTTATGCGAAACATGCTTCATTTGAATAACGGCACCGGCACTTTCAGTGAAATCGGACAGCTTGCAGGCATATCAAACACAGACTGGAGTTGGTCGGCGCTGTTTGCGGATTATGACAACGATGGTCTTCAGGACCTGTTTGTGTCCAACGGATACAAACGTGACTACACCAACAGCGATTTCGCCAAGTATCGCGCAAACCAACTGCTGGCAAGAAACTCTGGGCGCCAGACCGACAGTTACACAACGATGCTCGAAAAAATTCCCTCCACCAAAGTTCACAACTATCTCTTTAGAAACGAGAATGGAATATCGTTTTCTGAAGTATCAAAGGATTGGGGAATGGAAGATCTGAATATAACTAACGGCGCGGCTTATGCTGATCTTGACAACGATGGTGACCTCGACCTTGTGCTCAACAACATGGATGAAGTGGCAGGTATTTATAAAAATAACTCTGAGGCTTTAAATCATAATAACTACCTGAAGATACGTCTCAAGGGCAGTGGAAAAAACACGAATGGCATTGGATCCAAAGTGACGGTGTACAACCGTGGTGCTTTAATGATGCGAGAACTTTTGCCATGCAGGGGCTTTCAATCGTCAGTCGAACCGTTGCTTCATT
Organism: uncultured Ohtaekwangia sp.; assembly: GCA_964490505.1. Taxonomy (GTDB): domain Bacteria; phylum Bacteroidota; class Bacteroidia; order Cytophagales; family Cyclobacteriaceae; genus ELB16-189. The sequence goes on from CAZBCP010000018.1 coordinate 109,416, forward strand.
TCGGAGCCAAAGATGTTGAAGCATTGGATTCTATAATTGTGTCGTGGCCCAGTGGAAGAAAGCAGATTTATAAGAACGTGGCCACTAATCAGATTTTCCTTATTCAGGAAGACGATAGCCTTATCGTTGCTGAGGTCACCCGACCAGTGGTCGGTCAAACTTTTTTCAAGGAAACAGCTGCTGTTGAATTTGCTCACAAGGAGAACGACTTCATTGACTTTAAATACCAGACACTGTTAACACGCATGTACTCCTCGATGGGACCAGCGATGGCGACGGCTGACATCAATAATGACGGCCTGAAAGATTTTTACCTGGGCGGTGCCAAAGGCCAGCCAGGGGAAATTCACCTTCAACAGAAAGATGGAAGCTTTAAAAAGAATGAGCCTGCAGTTTTCAAACAAGGCAAAGACTCAGAAGATGTGGACGCTGTTTTTTTTGATGCAGACAATGATGGGGATAATGACTTGTATGTTGTTACCGGTGGTTACGAATTTACTGAAGGTGATCCGGCACTGGAAGACAAATTGTACTTCAACGACGGTAAAGGAAATTTTATACATGGGCAGTTGCCATCCATGCGTTCGAGCGGATCGTGTGTTCGACCCGGCGATATTGATCACGATGGAGATCTGGATCTTTTTGTTGGCGGTCGGATAATTCCAGGTCGCTATCCTTACACACCTGAAACGTTCCTGTTAATTAATGATGGCAAAGGAAATTTCATAGTTGCTACAGGATCGCTCTGTCCCGAAATGAAGCAACTGGGCATGGTAACGGATGCCGCGTGGGTCGACTTGAACAACGACGAATTTGTCGATCTGATCGTTGTGGGCGAGTGGATGCCGGTTACGATATTCCTCAATGACAAGGGTACTCTGCTAAATAAAACATCAGACTTCATCAAGGGGAAGACAAACGGCTTTTGGAATACCCTTTTGGTCCACGATTTTGATCATGATGGAGATGTGGATTTTATAGCAGGAAACCATGGTTTAAATAATCAGATCAAACCTTCCGAAACCAGGCCGGCCACTTTGTATTACTACGACTTCGATGCCAATGGTTCAGTCGACCCCCTCCTATTCTACTACGTAAAAGATCAAAGCTATCCATTTCAAACCCGTGATGAGTTGACGGAACAACTTCCGGCGTTCAAGAAGAAATTTCCTATGTACGCCGACTATGCGAACGCGAAGCTTACAGATATTCTTTCGGATGAAGCAATAAAAATGTCCTTGAAACTCGAGGCAGTTACTTTCGAAAGTACATACTTCAAAAATGATAACGGCCTTTTCTCTTCCCATGCGCTGCCCTTAGAACTCCAATTCTCTCCCACTTTTGCGCTTGCAGTTATGGATGTGAATGGAGATGGGCTCGATGATCTTATGACAGGCGGTAATCTGGAAAGGACTCGTGCCCGTACGGGCATTCTAAAGGGAAATAACGGATATGTTTTCCTGGGCGACGCCAAAGAAAACTTTCGATTTGTTAGCCCGGCAACAACGGGTATCAGCATACCTGATGACGTACGGAAAATTATCGTTGTTGACGATCGTGCTTTTTTCGCCATTAACAATGGAAACGTGAGGTCATTTAAACTTAATTCAATAACACGGTGAAAGAAAAGAACTCTTTGCTCTATACTTTGATCGTCTTGATTACCATGTTTTGTTCGTGCTCTAAAGAAGAGCCGCAAAATTCCCTTTCCATTGATCCGGACGAAGTGACGTTGCCAGCCGAAGGAGGTACATCGTCATTCCTTCTCAATACAAACGCAGACAACTGGAGCATTTCCAATCCAGCTTCCGATTGGCTGACGTTGTCTAAGGTCGAAGGAGCAACGACCGCTGAAAGAATTACACTTAAGGTGACGTCACGAAGCCTTACAACCAGGCAAGGTACACTCGTCGTTTCTGCCGGCAATGCTGAGCCCATTCAGCTCACTGTATCACAACCAGGGTCTGACTTTTTGTATGCCTTTACAATAGAAGCGATACCGCAGTTTAACAGGGCGGGAGAGACAAAATTCTTGCAGGTTAAGACCACGGCACCGCAATGGTCGATCAGCACGGATGTAAACTGGTTGCAATTCAGCGACAGTTCAGGGCTTGCCGGGGATAAGACGATCAATATAACGGCGCTGACCAATCCTGGCATGGTGCGCAACGGGATCATTACCTTAACAGGTGAAAACGCCCAAAAAATTGAGGTTCCTGTTAAGCAAGGCGGTGATTTTTACCCGAGCTACAACACTTCACCACAGGCTCCGGATGCAACGGGAATGAGTAGTGACGCAGTTCAACTCGCAGAAAAAATGACGTTGGGCTGGAACATCGGAAACACACTCGAGGCGTATGGCGATGAAACCGGTTGGGGAAATCCACGGATCACCGAAGACTACGTGAAATTTGTGAAGGCAAACGGTTTTAATGCGATTCGTCTTCCTTGCGCATGGAACTGGCGTCACCTAACTGATGAATCTACTGCGCAGATCGATCCTGACTGGCTTAACCGGGTAAAAGAGGTTGTTGGCTATTGTGTAGACAATGACATGTATGTGTTACTTAATATCCACTGGGATAATGGCTGGTTAGAGAATAATATCACAGTGGCAAAGAAGGACTCCGTAAATTCTAAGCAAAAAGCATTGTGGCAACAGATCGCTACTACGATGCGCGACTTCGACGAGCACCTGTTGTTTGCCAGTGCAAACGAACCAAACGCCGATGATGCTGATGAAATGGCGGTGTTAGCATCCTATCATCAGACATTCGTTGACGCTGTTCGCTCAACTGGTGGAAGAAACAGCTACCGCGTTCTTGTTGTTCAAGGTCCAAATACGAATATGACGCTTACACCTCAACTAATGACCAAGCTCCCGACAGATGCTGTGCCGAATCGATTGATGGTGGAAGTGCATAACTACTTGCCTCCGCAGTTTTGCTTCCTGAATGAAGATGTGAGTTGGGGCAAAATGGCTTACTATTGGGGTAAGGACCACCAGTCTGCCATCGAGCCGGAGCGCAACTTTAATGACGACTGGGGAAATGAAGTAGGTCAGCTTGAAGGTTTCAACCTGATGCAGACTGCATTTGTAAACAAAGGCATTCCGGTGATATTGGGCGAGTATGGCGCGTACCGGAGAACCACTCCGAAAGATATGGAAACACATAACGCTTCCGTCGACTACTGGATAACGTTCGTGACGAAGGAGGCGAAGACTCGTGGTATTGTCCCGTTCTGGTGGGACACCGGTGGAGCATTGGATCGCGCAAACCTGACCGTGAAGGATCAGCGAACCATTGACGCTCTTATCGCGGGAACGAAGTGATCCACAGTTTCTAGGTGTTCGATAATCTGTCCGTCAGGATGGATAGCGACATGGTCCCCGCGAGGTAAGAGTTGTTCTGGAAAAAGTCGGTATGAAACAATCCGGAACTGGTGTTGAATTCAACTGCACTCAAGCATATTATGAAATCAGCCTGGATGATTATCTTTCGGGTAAACTGAATCAATTATGAGCTTTTCGAAGCTGGTTCCCAATGTCTATTATCAGGACATTAAAGACGGACTGAAACTCTTTACCGACTGCCTTGGATTTAGTATTGGGCACGAAGAATTGAAGTCAAAAGATCCATTCTGCGTAATCAATAAAGGTGACTTACAAATGTACCTCTTTGAACATAAGGAACTGGCAAAGGAACATAATCCCGAGTTCAGGCTTGTAACGAATAGCATCGATGAGATATACGAAAAGATAAGTTCATCGCATCCCGAATTTCTGCATCCAAATCTCAACAAAGTCACACTCCGCCCCTGGGGAGCGAAAGAATTTGCACTGAGAGATCACCAGGTATGTATCATTATCCAGCAATGGTGAAGAGTAATTGAAAACAGTTCGTATAGTTAAGGCTTCAAATTACCTTACTCGCATTTTTTTAGCTTGTTAATCGTGACGTAAATGATCAACCGGATTCGTCATGGCCGCCTTCACTGTTTGCCATCCCGAAGATATTGCGATGAGGAGAAGAATGACAACAGTCGGGATAATGTAAAACCATGCCGACATTTCAATCCTGATCGAATAGCCCTGCAGCCAGCTTCTCGAAAAATAGGCGATAACTGGTATCGAACTCACGATCGCGATCAGCGTGATCCTAAAGTAGCCCGATGAGAGCAGCGCGACAAGGCTGAACACCGATGCACCCAGGATCTTTCGTACCGTCACTTCCTTAAGGCGTGATCTTGTTTCAAACAACGTCATCCCAACAATTCCCAGGCAGGCAATTATTGCTGCGATGCCGGCAAACAGGCCGAATATGGAAGCAAATCTGCGTTCGGCTTTGAACTGACGATCATAATACTCATCCTGGAAGAAATAGTGAAAGGGCTTATCGGGGAATATTTTTTTCCAGGTTGCTTCAATGAATGTCAGCGCTTCCTGTGAGTTAACGCCTTTGTTCAGTTTTACAGAATAGAACACCTGTTGAAAGTACCGGTGATTGAGTGACAATATCGTAGGCTCAATTGCCTTTCCCGCAGACTCATGCAAGTAATCCTCGACAACGCCGACGATCTTGTATCTGGTGAAGTCATTGCCCCACAAATGAAAATAGAATTCACCGTCTTTAGCATCCTCCGCATTTTTAAATCCTAAAGCGCGCGCCGCACTCTCATTGACAATTACCGTAGTCCAGCTTGCATCTTCACCATTCTCGGTTGAGTAATTACGGCCGGCCTTCAGACGCACGTTGTAAAATGGTAAGTAATCATAGTCAATAAACAGGATCTTGTACGGGGTAACATCATAAGGATCTGTTACCCGGCGCTTGACGCGGCCAGTAAAGGTGACTTCTACTGGCATTCCAGGAATAGCCGACGACCCCGTAGTTTGCTTGATCATCGCGTTCGAAAGGAGTTGGTTTCGGAATGCGTTGTACTCCACGAAAGTAAGGCTGTCGTCGTTAGTGTAGACAGTTGGATTTCGGATCGATACGATATTTTCTATATCGATCTTCTTGTTGGTCGACATCATCAGTTCGAGCTGCGCATGCACGACCATGAGTATTGCGATCAGCGAGATCGAACATATAAACTGAAAACCCATGAGGCCTTTCTTCAACGAATGGTTCTTGCTAACTCCGTGTGCTCTAAGAAGCGCCAAGGGTGGAAGAAGTCCGGTTATCAAAACTCCTGTTACGAAAAAGCATACCGCTGTTTTCCATACCGGCGAAGTCCATAAATTGAAATGCGGAAGGCTCATCAATGCGTCGAGTGGTTGTTGAAAAATGTACCACACAATTAATCCTGACGAAAGCGCAACTATAGTCGTCAACAAATATTCAGTATAGAGCAACAACACGATACCAGGCCAGTTGGAGCCAAGTATCTTTCTTACACCAATCTCCTTACCCCTCGAGATAAGTATGCCGGATTCAATGTTTACATAGTTGATCCAGGCACAGATCAAGATTGCAATTGCTATTGCCGACAGCACATACAGCAGTGTCGCATTGCCATTGGCTTCGAGCTCCTCGGACAGAGCGGAATGATTGTGTATCGATTCAATCGGCTGAAGTGATACAGTGACGTTTTTTGTGTTCTGGTTTTCCGCTTCGATCTGCCTGAGTATTGAATTTATTTTCGCGGTGACAAGCAACGGGTCTGCTGCCGGATCCAGCGTTATATATGTATATGCCTCGGGGCGCTGCCAGTATTCATCTGGAGAAGCGTCGCTACGAAAATCCTGCGCGATGATGTTGGGGTGAAAGTGAGAGTTCTCGGGAGCATCGATCATTATCCCTGTTATCACAAACGATGCAGCTTCCGACATGCTGTACGATCGGTTCTCGATCTTTTTCCCGATCGGGTCATCGCTGCCAAAGAATTTCGTCGCCATCTTCTGTGAGATCACAAGATTATGTGGATCCGACAGTACAGTGTTCGGGTCGCCCCTGAGCAGGAAGCTCGGAAACACTTTAAAGAAGCTGGAGTCGGTTTGATAAAAGGAACCTTGCTGATGATACGTCCTTCCGTTGTAGATGAATTGAAAATAGGCGGATTCAACAGAGCGATCGAACGCTGTCGCCGCCGTGACTTCCGGCAGATTCTCGCGTATCAAATGCGGCATGCCAGTAAAGTTGAGCGAAGAGACAAGCTCGTGTTCTCCCCCCTCGTTCTGATGATATGCAACCCTGTAGATCAGCTCTTTGTTCGTGTGAAAGCTATCATAGCTCGTTTCGAAACTCACATACCTGGCGATAAAGAAGAATGTAGTGAAACCTACAGCAAGGCCAAGTACGTTGACGCCAGTCAATATTCTATTTCGCGATAGATGGCGATAGGAAGTGGTAAGAAAGTGTCGTAACATTTTGAGGTAGTTGATCGACGTCTCCCGTTGACCTGACAGCAACAAATAGGGATGAAGAAATTTGATCGTACTCCAAACAAACCTTCGCCTCGCACGGCGCACACCATATTGTTGGACATCGTCCGTGAATTGCTCAAAAAGATCACCTTCGATCATTTCGTATAGATCATCGGGACAGATCCGTTTTAAAAAACGAAGTACCAACGAAGGAGGCGCAGGATCTTTTTCTGATCTCATTTTAGCTGGGGTGTAAGTTTCCACAATCGGAGCCTGTCCTGTTTCATAGACCTCAGGATGGCAACGCCCGACGCTGTTATTGTAAATATTCGCTTCCTCCTTCCACCACGCTTACTGGTAGCTCCGCCAATTACCGATTTAACATAGCCCTTTGCCTCGAGCCGGTGCAGGGTGACGTGCGCAGACGGCAGACTTACATTCCTTTTGAGCTGAGATTCTATTTCCTTAACGATCGAATACCCGTACGCATCGTCGCCCAGGATGCCAACAACATTCAGCACCAGCTCTTCAAGTTCACCGAGATAGTCTTTACCCATTTCATTAATATTTGTTTAACAAATATAACAATTTTGTATTTTAGTTTTCATGTCAAATGTCCGGACTGTTATTGCCATAGCTGTGCTATCGACAACGGCCTTCTCCGTGGCGACAGGTCAATCCAAAAAGAAAGTCTTCATGACCCGGGACATCCAGGTGTCTTTGGTACCTGGTGTAAGTTCCAACGGTTTGAACAGCGCCCAGTATTTCAATAAATTCTCTCTTAACCTGCTCGCCGGCTTTTCTTCGGGCAATAGAATACTGGAATTCGGCGTGATCTCGAACGCCAGCACATTTCGCGTTACCGGTATACAGATCGCCGGTGTGGCCAACGTGGTCGGCACCAACTCATTTCTTGTGGAACCGGATGACAATCTCCGATCAAGGGACGAAGAGAAATTCAAATCAACTTTTCAGGGACTCCAATTCGCAGGTGTTATCAATTATGTTAATGAAAGCACTACCGGGCTTCAGTTCTCAGGTATGTTCAACTCAACCGGCAAGCAACTTAAAGGGCTACAAATAGCAGGGCTAGGAAATACAGCGGGCGGTCCCACAAACGGAGTCCAGGTAGCTGGACTTTACAACCTAAGCGGGGAAACGATGTCTGGTGTCCAGGTGAGCCTGCTGATGAACGTTACGAAGGAATTTTTTTCGGGAACACAACTTGGATTGATCAACAAAGCCAGGGAAACCGGCGGCAAGAATACGTTGCCTCACACCAAAGCTCGCGGACTTCAATTCGGTTTGATAAACCTGAACCGGAAGATGAATGGATTGCAGATTGGGCTCCTCAATTTTGGAGGCGCCACCCGTGGTGTTCAGTTTGGGCTCATCAATTTCTACAAGCTAATTCCTTCGAAAGAAAATGCGAAGCAGGGAATTCCGATTGGTCTCCTCAATTTCACATCGCGTGGCCCCAACGTAAGGATCTATAGCAGTGAAGTGTTCCCTTTGTCGATCGAATATTCGTCGGGACAATGCAGGAATTGCTCGGCTGCCGAATCTGGTATGCCATTCGAGGGGAACAACCAGGTGTTTTATCACAACTCGTTGATCGTTGGGTCAAATCCGTTTCAGGACGTTTGGGGTTTCGGTTATGGTTTCGAGCGAATGCTTTTTAATAAAGTAACGATGATGAAATCGCCAGCGAACAGGACCCGCATCATAACATACGGCATCAAGTTCCGATATCTTTATAATTCTAACACTGCCAATAAATTCAACCTGCTCTCATCGTTGCACCTCGACTACGGCAAGCGCGCAGGTAAAGTTTATCTTTTCGGATCGATCACTATGAATCATTTTTATCATCAAGGCTCGTCCTTCGATGGATTACCATCGTGGTCAATAAAAATCAATTCGTCTGAAAAACGTTCGCAGCTTTTCTGGCCGGGATATGGAGTTGGGTTGTTGTTCTAGTTACTTTACGAGTATCACCCTCTCATTTACCGGGTACAGCCACTCCACTCCTCTCTCTGTAACAATCGCGTCGTCCTCCAGCGGGATGCGGAGTTTCGCTCCGTTCCATTCGGGCAGCGCCGTGTATGCAAAGAGCTCTATCGACAATAGGTTCGATGGCTTTACCGTATAGGTGAGCTGCACCGGGTTGAAGAATGCGATAGAAGGACCTGTCCCGTGGCCCCAGTCGCCGACTGAGTGACAACCGATGATCACGTCGGTAGCATTGCCTTCACTCGGTTTGTTAAAATCTATCTTCACAAACCCTGCGTCTTGTAAGGCCTTATAAACTTTATCTTCGTTCTGCTTCGCGGTAATATGTGGTTTTATCGACGCCTTCACAATGTCGCGAACCTTTCTCGCCTGGTCGAAGGCATGCTGGATGCTTGCAGGAACTTCTTTCTCGCCCGGCTTCAACACGTAAGCCATGCGTTTCATATCTGTGTAAAGGTTCATCAAACCAACACCCCAGTCGAGCATCAGGATATCACCACGTTGAATAATGCGATCATTCGAGGTCGCCTCGATCCCTTTCGGGCCCGTTACATAAATTGACGGCATTCCAAAAGAAGATTCCAGGTTATTGCGAAACAGTTGTTCCTTCAGCCACCATGCAACGTCTTCAAGTGTAGTAACACCTGGCGTGATCACCTCGTTGCTCAATGCCCGCTCGGCCAATTGGTACGAAAGATTTCCCGCCTCGGTAAATGCCGATATCTCCGATTGAACATGCCTCGAATGATAATCGGAATAAAGTTTTTCTGCCGACACGAAACGCGCCTCATACTTCTTTCCCAAAAGGTCGGCCAGCTCCTGGCGAGCGGTGAACGAGAGACCGTCGGCACCCCCGATATCCTTCGACATGTTGAGGCCGATGTGTTTCGGGTCGCGTTTGGCAACAAAGTCTTTCAGTTCGGCTTCAGATCCGAAATAATCATAGGCGCCTGTCTCTTCGAGCAGGTATCCTTCCACGCCCAAAACGGCACGCTCAATTCTTGGCTTACCGGTATCGGTAAAAATGTAATATCCATTATGACCTACATAACCTTCACCGAGTTCCGGGTACATCGGGTCGAAGTTTCCCTCTCGGCACATGATGATCCACATATCGATGTTATTCTCGCGCATCGCTTCAGGCAGCACGAGGTCGAACTTGTCTTTTCTTATCTGGTTGGTGATGCGCCAGCGCCGGAATGATTCCTGGGCGGTAACAGAGTGGAGGATGAACAGCAGGGCTGCGATGGCAAGCACAGACTTTCTCATTTCGGGGTTAGGTTAGTGCCTAAAAATAGGAAATAAGCCCATACCCCGAAGCAGTTTTGTTCAGTCAACTTTTAGACGGTTCACCGGGTTCGCGCCCGGATAAACTCCAAACCATAACAACTATCCCCACGAGTACGAGTGGAATGCTCAACACCTGTCCCATATTAAGGGTCAGTGTCTCCTCGAAAGCCACCTGGTTTTCTTTCAGGAATTCAATAAAGAATCTCTGGGCGAATATCAACGTCAGACCCAATCCAAATATGAACCCGTTGTTATTTTGAAACCTCCCCGACTTCCACACTAAATACAAGACGACACTCACTATAAAATAAAAGATGGCTTCGTAGAGTTGTGCGGGATGCCTTGGGACGTTGTCGACCCCGGTGAACACAAAAGCCCATGGAAGTTGGGTCGGTATACCGATAATTTCCGAGTTCATCAGATTGCCTAACCTGATGAATCCGCCCAGTGCGGCGCCACCGATCATCATTCTATCTAAAAGCCATAAGTAGCTTTTATTAAACTTTCGATTATAAACGTAAAGAGCTATCGAGGCGCCGACTATCCCGCCATGACTGGCGAGGCCTGCAAGACCGGTGAATTGAAAGGTCGGCTCGATCCTGAACGGGAGGATCTCGATGGGATTTTCGAGATAATAAGCCGGATCATAAAATAAAATGTGCCCCAGGCGGGCACCGATAATAGCTCCCAACATCACGTAGAGCGCTACCTTGTCGAGCTCGATAGATGGAATTCCTTCCGACTTGTAAATTTTAAGGACGATCATGTAACCGACCAGTATCCCCAGCATCCAGCACAGTCCATACCATCTCAGGAATTCAAACTGATGGAATACGAGGGGATCGATATCCCAAATGATGTGCGGGATCATCCGCCCTGGCAGAAGATAGTGATGGCGATGAACATCACCAGGTTAAAGACAACTCTCTGCAAGGTGATCGTATTCGCAGTTTCGGCGCCGTCGATGATCGAAAGGATCTCGTTAGACCTTACGGGTTGCATTGAGTTCAAAAGCTTGAACTGTTCCCAGGCAGAATTAAAGTTGTCGAGTTGCATGATGCTTGTTGTTGAATTTCATTTTTAACTCCGACTTCACGCGGTTAAGGCGAGTGGTAACATTCGTGACCGACATCTTGAGCATCTCGGCGATCTCTTTGCTGTGATAACCTTCGAGGTATAGTACAACAATCGCCTTGTTGATGTCTCTCAGCGATTGGATGATCATTGAAAGAAGTGCGACGTTGTCATCTGCTTTCGCATTGGAGATGATCAGATGTTCCGCGTCGATCGGCTCGATGGTGACCGATCGTTTCTCTCGCCGGATCTTTGTTAGGATCGTGTTAAGACTTACGCGGTAGATCCATGTGCCGATCTCCGACTCTCCACGAAAAGTCCCGAACGATCTCCAAAGCTGCAGAACGACGTCCTGGAAAGCATCTTCCTGGTCTTCGACGCGGGCATAATAGATCTTGCAAAGGCTCCTGATAATGCCCCGGTTGATGTTTATGATCTGGATGAAGTCCTGCTTTTTCAATTAACTGAAGCTGCTTTCCCTACCATATTAGTCGCAAAATCCCGGGAAATGTCACATACAGGATAAGATTTTTTTTAAGGAAACATTATTCCTTATTCAAGCCTGCGCTGCTTTATTCTCGACCATACGATGGCGCGCAGTTCTTTGGCTGAAAAGGGCTTCACCAGGTAACCGTCCGCGCCAACTTTAAGCCCTTCAATTCTCGAATCTTCCGAGGCCTTTGCGGAAAGCATTATGACAGGTATGCCCGAAAACTTCACATCCGACTTCAACCATTCCACCAACTCGTAGCCATCCATCACCGGCATCATCACGTCGGTAACAATAAGATCCACCTCACCACCCTGGCGAAGGAATGTGAGCACCTTCATCCCATCTTCAAATGCAAGTATCTCGTACTTATCTTCGGAAAGTACATTCACGAGATAGTCTCTCATATCCGCATTGTCCTCCGCAATGATCAGACGCAAGGCGCCCTCGCGCTTATACTTCCTGAGTTTCTCCTTCTTAAGCTTCTCATCCTCCCGTCGCCAGCCGGAAATTTCATCGACAAACGGTTCTGTCAACGGAGCTGCGGCAACCCTGGCCTTCGATTCATAGATCTGTCTCTTTGATAAATGGCTTTTCCCTTTTGGAATAGAGACAATGAATTCGGAGCCTACGTTCTCTTCGCTAATAACTCTGATAGTTCCGCCGTTCGCTGTGACGAGATCTTTCACGAGAGCCAGCCCGATACCCGTGCCCTCATACGTTCTTGCCTGCGTAACTACGATGCGCGTAAACCTCTCGAAGATCTTCGTGATATTTTTTTGAGCTATCCCGATGCCTGTATCCTTCACCCTGAACTCCACATTCTTCTTCTTGTTGCGGATGATCACCTCAATTTTTCCTTTCTGTGTAAACTTGAACGCATTCGATAAAAGGTTGAGAACGATCTTCTCCCACATCTCGCGATTGAGATACACAGGTTCGTTGATCGGTTCTGTCTTAATGACAAATTTTAGTCCAGCCTTTTCAATGGCCGACCTGAAGTTCGAAGCGAGGTCGATACTGATCTGGGAGAAGTCCGTTGGCTGAAGGAACGTCTCAAGCTTACCGGCTTCCATCCTCGCAAAATCAAGAAGCGTGTTCACAAGCTTTTGAAGCCTCATGGCTCCATGATGCACGATCTCGAGCTTTTTGAGATCGGCCGCCGAGATCCTTGCCTTGCTGTTGCTCATGACTTCCTCAAGCGGACTCATCAGCAACGTTAATGGCGTACGGAATTCGTGGCTTACATTATTGAAGAAGTTCGTCTTGGCAACATCCATTTCCTTCAATTTGGCATTCACTTCTTTCAATAAGCTCTCCGCCTTTGTTCGTTCAACGTTGTCGTGATGGTTCGAGATCACGACAGCAGCCGTCTGCGTAACAACATCGGCCAGCGACAGGTTTTGCGCAGATGGACGACGTACTGTATCGAAATACATCGCAAAGGTTCCGACAGTTTTATGATCGCGTGTTTTGATCGGGAACGCCCAGCAAGCGCGATAGTTGTGCTTCTCCGCTATGTGGGTCAACCCTTTCCATCGCGGATCTCCCAATACATCGGATATTATAATCGGTTTGCCTTCCCTGACAGCAAGCCCGCATGCAAAAGAATCTTCGTCGATCGGAAAATTGTCGATCTCGTCGAGAAAGGCATTGGACATTGTGCCCGCGTCACGGAATGAATTAAGGCGCTCTCCATCAGTGCTAACGAAATAGAATGCGGTCCGGGCCTCACCCCCCGTTTCTTGCGCAACAAGTTCCGTTAATCGTCTCAGTGAATCTTCGATCTTGCCGGCATTGGCCACGCTTTGATAAGCTTCTTTCATTGCACGCATCCGCTCTTCGTTGATATGTGCTGTTTGTTCGGCCTGCGCTCTTTCGATCGAAACCCACGTGCGTTCTGCAATGTCTACAACAAGATGAACATCAGCTTTACCCCAGGCGCGGGGCTTTGACTGAACGAGGCAAAAGATCCCTCGCGGTTTACCATCCTTTACAACAGGGACGTCGATGAATGAAATTACCTGGAGTTGAATGCACAATTCTCTAAGTTCTGGATCAAGGATATCCGTAGAGCGTGAATCGTAGACGACGAATGGATTGCCTTCGCTGATCACTTTCTTAAAAATTGCAAAATCGTCCAAAGAATAAACTCCAGCAACGGAGGGAAGATCAAAACGAAGCGCATCACGATTAATGATCGCAGTGTTGTCTTCGATCCGGCAGTAATAACACCGATCTGCTCCGAAATAGTCCATCGTCATCTTCGTCACCGCCTGCTCAACTGCTATCGGATCTGCGGTCATCCGAAGCACATCGCTCAGATGAAACAAAAATGCCTGTGGCTCATCATCAGAAGGATTTTGCCGATTCATGTATGAATATACGATCGATTACTGCGGGAAGTAACACTTAAACGACGCACCGAGCCCCAACGAGCTTTTAGCGGTGACAAACCCACCATGACCGACGACGATCTTCCGGACTATCGTTAGCCCAATTCCCGTTCCAGGTGAAAGCGAACGTCCATGCAGTTTTCGGAACAACTGAAAGATCTGTTTTTCGTATTGTTGCTCGAAGCCGGTTCCATTATCCCTGACCTCAAGTTCGTAGTAGATCCTGTTCTTTTCGGCTAGTTTATCTTCGATAAATTTCCCTTCCAGGATCTTACCAGATACAACGATATCGAGGGGCGCATTCGGTCTTCTGAATTTAAGTGCGTTGGATATAAGGTTAAGTAAGACTTTCTTAACCTGGTCGGGATCGCCAGTCATTACCGGCGCAACACTTATTGTAAGGGTTGCATTCTTAGCCTGGAGGATCGGCGAAAGAAATTCTTTGATGATAAACAAGATCACGTCAAGATTGACAGATGTCTTGCGGGGACTATTCTCGGTATAATAGGAATACAAACCAAGGTCCGATACCAGGTCACTCATTGTCTGGGCGAACCCGACTATCTTATTGAAGTATTGCTTTCCGGTGCTGGAGAGATTCATCTCGTCCTCCTTCATCAACCGGTGAACAAAAAATCTCATTTTTCTTAACGGTTCGCGAAGGTCATGACCAGCGGCGAACGTGAGCCCAGCGAGCTCCTCATTTAATGCATTCAGATCACGGTTCCGGCGCTCCAGGGCCTCGTTGTTGATCATCAATTCGTGGGTGCGCTGCACAACCAGCCGTTCCATGTCCTTGTTGGAGGTTTCGAGTAGACTTTTCACTTCGTTCCTCATCCGCGCTATTTGTATCCGGCTATCGACCCTTGCCAGCAGTTCCCGGGAAGAGAAGGGTTTCACCAAATAATCATCGGCTCCGTGATCCAGTCCCTTGACGCGAAAATCTTCCGCTGCTTGTGCCGTGAGCAGTATTACAGGCATCTCATTCGGCAACTCTTTTTTCTTTATTTCCGATAGCAGTTGATAACCATCTAATCCCGGCATCATTACGTCAGTAAGTACCAGGTCGGGTAACAAGCCGGTCTCGAGGACCTCCAATGCTCTTTGACCGTTTTCAACGCCGATGACCTTATATCTTGACTCAAGAATATTAGTCAGGTATGAACGCATGTCGTGATTGTCATCGACGATCATCACAACAGGCTTTGCGAAATGGCTTTCAGTGGCGGGTGATGAGGCTGGAACAGGTTGCAACCAGCTTTTAATCTCTTCAAGGTAGCCTGGAACAGCACTCATTTTACGGACTAGGTGATCGGAGATCTTATTCTGCGGTAAATGTTCCTTTCCCTTTGGGATCCTGACAATGAAATCGCTGCCCTCACCGGGGACACTCTTTAAAAAAATATTTCCTCCGTGCAACTTCACCATCTCCTTGATCATTGCAAGCCCGATACCCGTTCCTTCATAGGTTCGCGAAGCAACACCTTCTACCCGGTGAAATCTTTCGAAGATCGTTTTGTGATGCGATGGAGAAACGCCAATACCGGTATCGGAGACAATGAGTTCGACATGTTTATTGAGTTCCCTGATCCTGACCTCTATCTTGCCCTGGAAAGTAAACTTGAATGCATTCGATAACAGGTTCAGTAAAATATTCTCGTACATCGACCTGTCGAGGTACACAAATTCCGAAACGTCTGTGCAGTGAACGAGGAAAGTCAAGCCGGCCTCTTCGATCGCCGACTTGAAAGCTCCAGCAATATCACTCGTATACGCACAGATATCGGTTGGCACGAAGACCGGATCGACCGTTCCGGATTCGATACGTGAAAACTCAAGCAACGTGTTCACCAGCTTTTGCAGTCGCACGGCGTGACGTTGTGCAAGTACTAATTGGTCGCGCTGGCGAGGAGGGAGATCGGAACCGCTCTTCCGTATTACCTCTTCCAGCGGACCAAGTAGTAGTGTCAATGGAGTTCTGAACTCATGCGTTATGTTATTGAAGAAGTTCGTTCTTGCAGCATACAACTTCTTGAGCTCGCTGTACATCGACTTTGTGTGATCATATTCGATAAGCTCATCACGAGATTCGACCAGGGCAGAAATGTCTAAGTCGACGCCGATGAGACGCGCTGGCCTTTGATTTTCGTAAAGAACAGAACCTTTTACTTTTAACGTTTTTGTTTTAGCGTCTATCCTGAATCGAAGCGTCTCTTCGAAAGACTCGTGACGGTTACGGAACTGGTTAACGATCCGTTCAGCGATCTCTCTATCTTCTTCGATCACGTAATCGAGATAGACCTCCGGAACGACTCTCGTTTGATTTTGCATGTCAAACAGTTTATACATTCCGTCGGACCATTTGAAATCACCGCTTGCAAAATTGAAGTCCCAGCTTCCGAAGCCGGCTATCTCTTCCGATTGCCTGAGCAGTTCGAAGTTGCGCTGGATCTCTTCACTGTACGCCTGAACGGAGTCGTAGAGCGTCGCTATTGCGGCAGCTTTCCCGGCAGCCTTCCACAATCGCCTTGAAGTTTCTTCAATAACATAGATCTCATCCGGAGTCCAGTTCCTGGCGGAGATGTGAGTCACCACAAGTGCTCCCAGGAGCTCTCCATTGTCGATAAACGGAACAGCCACTTGCGCGCGGACACCTTTCGACGAATACGTCGATCCAATTTCCTTCGAAACCTCCGATGTATTGAAGGTGTCATTAATAACAGAGGTCTTTCCGTCCTGGATAAGTGACGTTAGTGGTTCGAAGTCGTTGTTCCTGAAAGTACCCGTGCGGCTGATCTCTTCACTACAAACAAAATCGACATTGATGGTGATGCGATGGTCATTCTTGTATTCGGCAACATACACACGACCGGCATTGAGGTGCTCGCATAAGAGGCGACATGTTGCTTGCTGTATCCGTCGGACGGCATGCAACGATCCGATGACATCCGTCAACGTAAGCAAAAACGTGGTGTGCCTTCCACTTGCGGGGATATTTTGATCCTTGCCGGTTGTGACCAATTGGCCAGAAGCATCTAATTGTTTTACCTGGAGATCGGGTGTTAAAAGTCGCAACCTGAAATGCACGCCCTTCTTTGACCTCAGCTCGGAGAGTATATCATTGAAATATGACCTGTCTGCGGGGTGAATAACATAATTGATATCCTCCAGACATATTATGCTATCAAAATCGGCGTATTGACGCACTTTCTCATCAAGATCCGTTATTTGCCAATCGCCAATGAAATATAATGTCTTAGCATTCTTAATTATTGTGAACTCTTTACTCACCAAGTCAACAATTTGCTCTGCAGATATAAAATCACGCATGTCCCACCCCCCTTTCCTGCGAATACATTCTAAGTTAGCCGGCCGTTGCGGTGAAATTGTGGACGCGGGTAAGCGCTTTTTTGATAAAGGAAGATTCGAACCGACGCCTCGCGCATTCGTGTCGCGAATAATCGATAAAAATCAAAATCAGGTTAAAAATTCGTGGCTAAAAATCATGCCAGAGCTATTATTTCGAACATGGCGCATTGTAAGAGTTTCTCATTTTTGACAACTATTTTCTTATCATTAGAGGTACTTTTTTTGCATTGTGTTGGAGGAAGCCGCAGGATGATGATCACAGAGTTACCAGAAAACACGATGCCGGATAAGCTTCGTCAGAGTGAAGACCGGTTTGCGGCGGCTATTCATGCTATCGGGGGAGTGTTGTGGACCAATAGTCCCGAAGGAAAGATGGTCGGTCTTCAGCCTTCATGGGGAAAGCTCACGGGCCAAACTTATGATGAGTACCAGGGGTACGGTTGGACCCATGCTGTTCATCCCGACGACAGGCAGGCCTTCGTTGACTCATGGAATGAAGCTGTGATCAATAAACATCCCTATGAATTTCAACATAGAATTCGCATCTCTAATGGGCAATACCGAAGGTTTACAGTTAAAGCCGTGCCCGTTATAAATGACAATGGTTCAATAACCGAATGGGTCGGCGTTCACACCGATATAACCGAGCAACATAAAACGCTCGAAGCAATAGCGGAAAGCCAAGCCAGGTTTGAAAACCTGATCCAACAAGCCGGCGTCGCGATGGTTGTATTAACGGGACCTCATTTTATAGTCGAGATCGTTAATGAAGCTTACGCGAAGCTCGTCGATAAAAAAACAACCGAACTTCACGGCAAGCCACTGTTCGAGGTCCTCCCACGCGCGCGTGAACATTACCTGCCCATGCTTCAGAAAGTAATTGAAACCGGTGAGCCACTGATCCAATACGAAAGTCCATATAGCGTGGATCGCAACAGGAAAATGTATGAAGGCTTTGTGCATCTCGTATATCAACCTTATCGTGATGTTAATGGTAATGTCGTTGGCGTGATGGCCATTCACCAGGATGTTACAGCATCCGTCAAAGCAAGACGCGAGCTGCAATCGATCGAAGCCAGGTTCAGATCGCTCATAGAAGAAGCTCCCATTGCTACATGTCTCTTCGTAGGGAGCGACATGCGTATCGAAATAGCGAACGATGCAATGATCAACTACTGGGGCAAAGGACGATCGGTGATGGGTAAGCCATTCAGCGAAGCATTGCCAGAGTTATACGACCAGCCCTTCCTCGAGCTGTTGGGCAATGTTTATACCACTGGCGCAACACACCACGCCAAAGGTGCGCCCGCCGATATTGTTATCGACGGATTGCTCAAAAGATCCTACTTCGACTATACGTACAAACCTATCAGGGATGTTGAGGGAAAAGTGTATGCCGTGATGAATATGGCAATTGACGTCACCGAGGAATTTAAGGCATACGAAAAGCTCGCCGAAAGTGAAAAACGCTTTCGCAACCTTTCAGAAAAGCTCGAAGAAGAAGTCGAGACCCAAACGAGGCAACTGCGTCAGTCGAATACAGATCTGCAACAGTTCGCCCACGTAGCATCGCACGACCTAAAAGAGCCGGTTCGGAAGATCTCGACCTTTACGGGTCGAATTCAAAGCGAGATGGGCGACAAGCTGGATAAGCGTGGTAAAGAATATCTCGGCAAGATCCAACATGCAACGGCGCGAATGATGTCGATGATCGACGGCGTGCTCGCCTATTCGAGTGTCGATTCTACGTTGCTTCCCGTGGAATCCGTTGATCTCAACAATATCGTTGAGAACATAGCGTCCGACCTGGAATTGTTGGTCCAGGAGAAACACGCAACGATCTTGCACGACATACTCCCGAGGGTTAATGGTGCGCCGGTACTTCTGTACCAGCTTTTTTATAACCTGATCAACAACTCGATCAAGTTTGCGAAAGCGGATGAACCAGTCGTTATTGATATCACATCGGAAACTCTAACGCAGGACGATCGCGACATGGCGATGATCACTGTCAGTGACAATGGCATCGGCTTCGATGAAATGTTCTCGAATATCATATTCGAGACTTTCACAAGATTAAATCCAAAAGATAAATACGAAGGGACGGGTCTTGGACTGGCACTTTGCAAGAAGATCGTTCAGCGACACGGCGGAACGATAGAAGCAAAAAGCAGAAAAGGCCTTGGCTCGACTTTTATTATTCGATTACCGATCATACAGAATAAGCACGTCTGAGTTTCTACTCGATCACCAGCCCATCGTTGGGTTTCCACTTGTCATACTCCATGAAGAACGCAGTCTCTTTTGCCGCTTCTTCGCCTTTCAGTTTCGCTATAAGATGCAAAGCGCCATCGATGCCTGCTGAGACGCCCGCCGTGGTGATCACGCGGCCGTTGTCGACCCATCTTACATTCGAAAGTACTTTCGCTTTAGGAACTGCTTTTTGAAGCTCTTCGATCCGCGTGTGGAACGTTGTCACCGTTAAGCCATCCAACAATCCTGCTTTTCCAAGAACAAACGCGCCCGAACAAACAGAAACGAGATGCTGTGCCTGCTTTTCCTTTTTCTTAAGCCACGCGATCACATCCGGATCGTTTGCAGCCGCCCCGGAGTTCCCTCCAAAGAAAACAATAATGTCGGCATCGGGTGCATCGGCAATACTGTAGTCGGGAATAACGGTGAGGATACCCTGCGCTTTGATCGGATCCTTTGTCTTCGATACCGTGAAGACTTCAAAACCGGCGTAGGAAAATGCCTCCATCGGTCCGGCAAAGTCCAGTATCTCCACGTGGTCCTGGAGATAGAAACAGATCTTAACTTCTTTCTTTTTCATTTTGTTGAATGCTGCGGTTTCGACCGAAAGTGGAATCATGGCCACGACGCATATCGCAAGAATTAACTTTTTCATTAATTTAAATTATTTACAATAAAGTTACAGGTTAGAAATGCAGCCATCGCCACCATTCACGGACATCATAGCTCAGGATCAGGACATATGAAGAATCTAAAAGACCTTCTCCTCCTGGGAGACCCGCGACTATATCAAAACTGCGAGCCGGTGCTGCAGACCGAATTGCCTCTGGTAAGCGAATGGGTGGCGGACCTGCACAACGTGATGCAGGAGATCCGCGCGAAGTATAAATTCGGGAGGGCAATAGCCGCTCCTCAGCTGGGGATCATGAAACGAGTTATTTACATGAACATCGACCGGCCAGTGGTATTTATCAATCCGGAGCTTATTAATCTTAGCGACGAGATGTTCGAGATGTGGGACGACTGTATGAGCTTCCCAAATTTATTGGTGAAAGTGAAACGACATAAGCGCCTGACGATCACATACCGCGATGAAAAATGGGATCAGCACTCATGGGACATGGAGGATGCCCTGTCGGAATTACTTCAGCATGAGTACGATCATCTTAATGGAGTACTTTGTACAATGAGGGCTGTAGATGAAAGGTCATTTAAATGGCGACCAACACCTATATGAAACCGTCGTTAAGTTGCTAAACGCCCGACTCCCATCCATTTCAAACGCTGCTTCGCAAAAGACTTCTTAACTGATTTGTGCTTCGAAAGCCACACGCCTTAGCTACTTCTGAAACCTTCGCTCCTTCCTTCAACAGGTTCGTAGCGTGTTCCTTCCGCAATTTTTTCACGTATGATCCGATAGTGATTCCTGTAACTAATTTGAATGCCCGTGTGAGATGCCTTGGACTTGTGTGCGCGATCTTACCCAGTTGATTTAAATTAACTTTCTCGCTCATGTTTTCGATCAGCCAGTCCTGTACAAGATGTATCCTGTCGTTGATATGATTGCGATACTGGACGAAAATACTAAGCTGCGGATCCTCCTCGCCTCTCCGAAAATAAATAAGTATCTCGCGAGCCACGTCTGAGGCAAAAAGGTGACCGTACCGGATCTGCAGCAAGTGCAGTGCGAGGTCGATACCACTCGACATGCCGGCGCTGCAATAGATCCCATCACTATGTACAAACAGGCGATTCTTCAATACCTCGACCCTGGGATATCGCTCCTCGAAAACCTTTTGAAATTTCCAGTGAGTAGTAGCCGTCCTTCCATCGAGCAAGCCGGATTGCGCGAGAAAAAATGCGCCGGTGCAAACCGAGCACATAACCACACCTTTCTTATGCTGTTGCCTGATCCATTCGAAAAACATATCCATGGAAGCAATGAAGTGCCGATCCAGCATCCGGGAGATCTCAACACCCGGAATGAAGACAAGGTCACCAGAATTCAACTTGAGTCCTTCGTAGTTCTCCAGCGCTGAAACGGAAAAGCCTGCAGTCATCGGTGCTTCGAGTACGTTGTGCAGTGGCGAAATGAAGTGGAGACAAATGGGCGCTCCTGCCTCGGCTGCTTCAAAGAACACCTGGGCCGGCCCGCTCATGTCCAGGATGTGGGTTCCGGGTGGGACCACGAATACGGCTTTAGTTGACGGCTTATCAGGGAATGCCACTTTGCTATCCAAATAACTACAACAATTTCATTAATTTTCTTGTATGTCGCAGGACATTCTACTGAAGATCGAGCTCGCCTTCACCAGCGCACTCACAATTGTGTTCGCATTCGGCACGGTCATTTTTCTAAGAAGCGCTCTCAGAGCCTCAACAAACAAAGAGAAAATTAAAGAATCGAGCTATGCCCTCCTCAACATCGCATTAATGATCGGCGTCGGGTACGTTGCGGTATTCGTCTATAATCTGAATTTCAACTATGAGCTTGTCGACGGTACTACCATAAGCTATATACAAAGGCCAGGGACTGACGAAATAGAGTTTGAATACTATTTCGATGGCCAAAGGTATACAGGCAGGGCTTCGACGATGGATCCCGACCTGATCCTGGTGCCAGGCGGCAGATTTGAGGTACGTGTAACTAAATTCAAGCCCGAGACGGGTCGTATCGATTTCGACGCACCGTTGTCCTCCCAAAGTGTGCGTCAGCGTTAAGGTGATTTATTTACCGACAGCTTAATTCTCTTTTACACCCTCATCCTTCTCCACGTCGAGACCGTCTTGTTTCCACGCTTTGAATCCGCCGACGAGATTGTAATAGCGCTTGAAGCCCATCTTTTCCATCAGGTCGATGGCCTGGTCGCTTCGTACTCCATTTCCGCAGTAGACGAAATAGGTTTTGTCTTTGTCTAGTGCTGCGATCTGTTTTTCAAATTCTTCTTCGCGATAGTTCAGCAGGACGGCATTGGGCACATGGCCATCGGCTGCCTCTGCTTTCGTGCGCACATCAATGATCACGGCGTTCGGCGTATTCAAGATCTTCTTGTAAAACGCCCCGGGCGGTAGATCGATGATTTCCTGCATTGGCGGGAAACTTACAAACAAGAACAACAAGATTACTTTTGTCATAAACATCCCATTTTCGTTATACCCTAATATAACGTCGGACAAAAAAATTGCAAAATCATTTTATGTCGGCCGTAGGGGCAAAACGCGGTCAAATGATTGTTATAACAAATGACGCCAGCTAATGAGATGTGTCTTCCTGAATGGTGTACTTTTCGAGCGCCGCCGACATCATTCCGTTCTCAAACTATTCACCGGGTTGACCAATGCTGCTTTCAACGACTGGTATCCTACGGTCAACATGGCAATCATGAAAATTATAGCGAACTCGACGACGAAGATCCAAACGCTGAGATCGATCGGATAGGTATATCCTGAGAGCCACTTCGACATCAAAAGCCAACCGATAGGAACGGATAGAGCAAATGCGATGATCACCAGGCGAGAAAACTCTTTTCCGAAGATCCATAGTATCTGCACTATGTTGCCTCCCAGTACTTTCCGGATGCCGATCTCTTTGTTACGCTGCACGGCCATAAAGGATACTAGTCCATACAATCCCATGCAGCCGATAAATAACGCGATGAATGAAAACACTTGCGCTAAGGTCAGCATGTCCTCTTCTGCTTTGTAGAACGAAGCGATCTGGTCATCCAGGAACTCATAGCTATAGATCATTTCGGGATACATCGAGCTCCATGCCTTCTCGAGCGATTGCAGTATGGCGCCCGCGTTTTGCATTGTGATCTTGACCGAATACCAGTTATAGTTCCTTCTCGAGGTTGTAATGCAAACAGGGCTGATCGCCGCGCGGAGAGAGAGATCATGAAAATCGCGCACCACACCAACTACGGGAGCAGACCAATCGTTGACGGTCACAGTCTTCCCTAAAATATCTTCCGGGGAGGTCAAACCTAATCGTTTAACAACAGATTCGTTCACCAGGTATTCTCTCACCGTATCGGAAGGCACAAGGTTCCGGCCAGCGACAAGATCGATGTCGAACGTAGAGAGATAATTCTCATCGCCGCCACGAAAACTGATCGCAAAATTTTCGGGCTCGGTGCGATTATCATACGAAAACGAGGTTGTCCAGTAGTTCTCTTCCGAAGCAGGCGAAGCAAAGCAGGCGGTTACGTTGCTAACACCGGGGATCTGGACGAATTGATCCTTCAGCGTCGTCAGCTTTTCGTCGTGCGAGCCGGTCGGGATCATGACGATGGCGTCTTTGTCGAATCCCATGTCTGCTTCTCTAAAGTATCGCATCTGGTACAGCACAACGATCAACCCGATCAGCAACACCTGCGAGATCGTGAACTGAGTGATCACGAGGCTCTTGCGTACGTTCAGACTTCCTTTGGTTGCGCCGGAAAGTTTTCCTTTGAGCGCCAGTACCGGTTTGAAGCCGGAAAGAACAAGCCCGGGATAAGAGCTCGACAATAATGTAACACACACCACCAACCCAAGGAGGAATAAGATCAATCGAACATCGGAGAACAGGTTTATTGTAATGTGACTTTCGAAGAACTCGTTCAACAGCGGCATTGCCATGTACGCGATCCCGAGGGCAACGATTGTAGCAAACGATACGATCAGCGATGTCTCAACTGTAAACTGGGCGAAGAGCTGTGAACGAATGCTTCCTAATGATTTCCGAATGCCTACTTCTTTCGATCGATTCAAAGCCTGTGCGGTTGCGAGGTTAATAAAATTCAAACATGCAGTGAATACAAGGAAGAACCCGATGCCGGCAAGTACGTAGATTATCTTAGTGCTCGTCTTTCCACCGTAGAGCGGATCGAAGTGGACTGTATTCAGCGGCTGAAGTTTGTAATGATGAATGTTCTTACTTTCCGCCCGATACTTTTTCACATAATTCGGCAAAACTTTTTCGACGTCGGCAGGATCGACCCCGGTATTAAGCCGGGCAAACGTCTGCAAGTTGTCCGTAACCCCGTTCCATGCATCGTCGCTGGCTATCCAACGACTGTATTCTTTGATGGTACTGTAAGAAAGAAAGATCTCCGAGCCGAAATCTGTGTTGACAGGAATGTCTTTGAGTACGCCGGTAATAGTGAAGTCGATGTGGTTATCAAAACGAAATGTTTTTCCAACAGCCGACTCGTTATCGAAATATTTCTTTTCAATTTTCTCGGTGATGATGGCGGTGTTGGGATCTTTCAATACAGCATCGGGGCTGCCCTGCACCAGGGGAAAATTAAATATGCTGAAGAACTCAGGATCTGCAAACGTTGGGCTCTCCTCAAATTTTCTTTCGCCTCTCGATTTATCTAATGTAATGACGCCGGGAGCCTTGCAGGTGCGCGCCACTTTTTCCGCAAACGTATAGTCTTCCCTGAATGCCTTGCCGAAAGCAGGTGGTACCGCTATCTCGTAAAAGATATCGTCCATGTGCGACTCCGTTACAAACCGATAAGTACGATCCGAATCGGGATGAAACGTGTCGAAGCTGAGGTGATAGCTGATCAACGAAAAGATGATCACGGCACACGCAATACCCAACGCCAGGCCCGACACATTGATCAATGCATAACCTTTCTTGTTGGTGATGTTTCGCCAACCCACTTTTAAATGATTCAGGTACATACCAGTTGTGTTTAATTTTTCATATCCTTCGATCGGCCTGATGATCTTCGGCCGGAACAGCAACAATACATCGATGACAAACCTGATGTCTGCCCGTCGCTTTCCGACCCGCTTCCGTCGCTGATCATATTCTTCAAACAGATCGCCTTCGATCCTGTCGACCAGCTTTGGATGACAATACCAACGGAAGAAACGGAGGAACAGGCGCGGCGGCATCTGGTCACCTTTATTTATTGGCCAATTATTTTCACGTCGAGCGCCATCTTCGGGATTGCTTTCCAGAGGTCGTTGCGTGTGTTCTTGGAATACTCGATCGCTTTTTTCCCGAGCGCTGTGATCTGGTAATATCTCCTGGGTCGGCCCATGCGCTCTTCGCTGTCTTCGCCATTGAAAGACCTTATATATCCCTTCTCTTCGAGGCGGACCAGCGCGGTGTGCATCGCTCCCATGCTTACGTTACGACCGAGGCGTGTTTCGATATCTTTTTTGATCGCTACGCCATAAGCATCTTTGAAGAGTACACCGATGGTGAGGATAACGATCTCTTCAAATTCTCCGAGCTGAAATTTCTTCATGGAATTGACTATTTTCCTAAATGTAGGAAAAAGAACGACACCAATTTAAAAAAGACAAAATTTTACATTTACTGGCGTGGAAATTACTGCAGGGCTGCGTTTATAGCTCTCTCCACCGGCGCAAGATGGTTTACTCCATCTATAGTTAGCTCACCCTTTAACAACAATGGTGGCTGCGCCATGAATTTCGGATTTTTACCGCGGTGAGCCTGTGCAGAATGCACCAGGAACGGATGGCACAAATAGATCGTCCCCGCCTTTCCGACAGCCAGGGTCTCTTTTCGAGTCGGCAGTTCGTTTAACCGCGAAGCTAGCTCTACAAATGAAAGGCCTTCATCACCTTTGGGTGAGAGAATTTTTGCAACATCTATGTGCGACTTATTATAGACAACTGTCGGAGCATCGGTCTCCTCAACGTCGGAATATAATATCAACATTAACAGCGCGCGACCTTTAGATCTGATATTAACGCGCCACTGGAAATAGTTCGATGGATCGCTACCCGGAAAACTTGCATCGACGTGCTTACCGGTATCACCCGGCTCTTTATCGACCGGGAATCGAACTGGAAATGTACCAACGTTTTGACAA
The DNA here is from genome assembly GCA_964490505.1 of uncultured Ohtaekwangia sp. GTDB lineage: Bacteria > Bacteroidota > Bacteroidia > Cytophagales > Cyclobacteriaceae > ELB16-189. Next base: position 135,516 of record CAZBCP010000018.1, read on the forward strand.
GGGATCCATTTGCCCACGCCAACGAGCTGATCGAATACACTGTATAACCGAGGTGTGTTGATCGAATCCAGGAAAGGCTTCCCTGAATACATTCCCAGCCTAACTACAGGCTCTTTCCATGTCGATGGATCTGTTCTGTCAAAAGGAATATCCTTCCATAAGATATCCACCGCTTCCTGCGCGGTATCTTTTGAAAATGCGTTATCGATTCGAACGAATCCTTCGTTAACAAAATGTTCAACTTCTTCTTCAGTCAGCATCTTAATCGTTTTTGAACCTGTTCTCCATCAGCTTATCCTTGAACGAGGAATTAAACGTATATCCAAAGGTAAGCATCACCGCGCGTGTATCAAGTTTCACCGTTCTATAAAAATTAAAATTGTAATCAGACGTGTATAATCCCGAACGCTGAGTGTTGAAAATATCAGTAACGACAACACCGATCCGCCCGCTCCCTTTTATGATCGTTTGCTGGAACCCAATGTCTATGTTGTAGATCTCGATGGAACGGCCTTGCGGTGTAGCAACGGGTGATACATAATTTCCAATGACCTGTATCCTGGTATTTTTCTTTATAGCAAAATTGTTGATCCACTTGGCATACCAGCTAAATTGATCCGACGATACATCACCAACATCTCCGCTATCCTTGATCTGCGTCTCGAACGCCGACAGGCTAAAATTCATTGACCAAAATGACGCAAGGTTTTGACTCACGAGCGCTTCGACCCCATACGTTAATGCATGGCCCAGGTTCACAGGTCGTGTTAATGCTACCCCATTGTCGTCGAGAACTGTGTATTGAAGCATTGCATGATTCCTGATCCGGTAGAAACCGGACACTGACACCGAGGTCCTGGATGTTGCATGAGTATACCCAAGTTCGAAAGCGTGAACGAGCTCGGGCTTCAGGTGGCTGTTGCCGGAATGCTGGTTTAGAGAATCAGTGATATCGACAAATGGATTCAGTTGCCCCAGGCCAGGCCGGTTGATCCGACGGCCATAGCTGAACTTGAGATTATCCCTTTCGGATCTCGAATAATAGAGATTGACTGAAGGATAGAGATTGAAATATTGATTGGTGAATTTATCCGTCTCGTTGATCGTTTTGCCTTTATTCCAAACCTGCTCTGCCCGAAGGCCGATGTTGTATCTGACACGTGGAGCGTTCTTTTCCCCGGCCCAACCATTCCATTGGGCATATACGGCATGGATCTGCTCATTGAAATCAAAGACGTTCGTATTGAGTGGATCGATAACATAATTTTCGTTCTGTAAAGTCGATCGTTCGTAGCTTGCATTCAGGTTTCTCATGATCCCTTTGTATCCCGTTTCAATCGAAGAATTACTTCCTGTCGACTGCGAATAATCAACGGCTACGCTGCCCAGATCTGTCTTTTGATACGTGTGCGTACGTTGTAGCGAAGATGTCCCGATCAGGACATCCTGTTCAGTAAGATCAATCGTGCTGATGCCTGTATTTTCTTTATCGTTTCCGTATGCATTTGTAACGGTCACGTTCAAACGCTTATCCGGATCATCAAATCGCTTCGCGTAGTTAAGGGCAAGTTCAACTGTTTGCGTTCTCCTGATCTCGTTGGAATAACGTTGATTCTTTCCATTAAAAGAGTCGTCCTCTTTTCGAAAGGTATTATTCAAGGTCTCATGATTATCCTCTCCTGGAAATGCCCAGAGGGCTTCGAGGTTAAAAGTATTCTTTTGATTTGGGGTGAAGTCAACGGTGGCTTTTGCGTTCTGGTAAAAGATAAGGCGCTCGTCTCTTCTTCGCTGGATGAGGAAATACTGGTCGGGCAGGTCGTAGTTGGTTCGATCGCCCGTTACTTTCCGTGTTCTTGTTGTGTACCAGTTGTCGTAGGCTGCACCGAGATTCCATTTATTGGTCCGATGATTTACCAATGCCGATCCGTTTATCCGGTATCGATCGCCATGACCCATACCGATTGCGAAAGCACCGTTCGTTCCTCCTTCTCTATTCTTTTTCAGAATGATGTTTATGATCCCGCCTTCTGCATCGGCATCGTACCTTGCTGATGGATTGTTGATGATCTCAATGCGTTCGATAGCGCTCGCAGGTATTCGATCGAGTTGAGCGGAACGATCTGCACCTGCGATGCCTGAAACTCTTCCGTTTATAAGTGTTAGTGGACTTTTGCCCCGTATCGTGAGACCGCCGTCGGCATCGACCAAGACGCCGGGCATGTTTCTTAAGAGGTCGGAAGCGGTACCGCCAATTTGCGTAAGATTGTCGCTTGCGTTAATAACAAATCCTTCGTCGGTCTTTTTGATGATATCCCGTAAGGCTCTTACTTCAACAGCATTCAGAAGCGTAGCATCGCTGTTGAGTGCAAGCATCCCCAGGTCGATTTTTTGATGTTGCGGATCAATAGCAACCTCCACCTGCCTTGTTATAAAACCGACCATCTTGATGTTCAGATGGTATTTCTGCCATGGAATATTTTCGAGCCGGAATCTACCGAGGCTATCGCTGACGGCACCGTTCGTTATCTTTAACGAATCATCGAACGGGGTGATAAAAACGTTTGCAAATTCAAGCGGGGTGCCGTTTTCAACAACGACCCCTGTTATTGTTCCCTGCGAATAAACCGGTACGACGGAGATACATATCAACGCCAGCCAAAGCACCGATGTTGCCAGTTGAGCAAGGGTCCTAGATCTTTTGTGCGACATTGAATCTTTGGGCGACATTGTCCCAATTTACAATCGGGAACAGATTATCGACGAACTCCGCGCGCCTATTTCTGTATTTTAAGTAGTATGAATGCTCCCATACGTCGATAACCAGGATGGGCACGACTCCCCATTGCGTTAGCTTTTCATGGTTTTCGCATTGAAGAACGGTAAGCTTTTGCGTGTATGGTTGATAACCAAGTATGCCCCAACCATTGCCGTCAACACCCTTTGATGTCTTTGATATGAGTGTCTTCAACTTATCATACGTCCCGAAGTCCTTCTCGATCTGTCTTAACAGGTCCCCGGACGGATCGGTTTTTTTGTTTGCAAGGTTAGTCCAGAAAATCGTGTGCAGTATATGCGAGGACAAATGGAACGACAACTTCTTTGTCCAATAGTCGACAGTGTCGAGTGTATTGGCTTCGATCGCTTTTTTTATGTTCGCGAGATCAACGTTTGCTGCCTTCACTGCATCGCCGTGATGGAAAGTATAGTGGAGATGCAGCGTCTCCTGGTCCATGGATGGTTCGAGGTGCGTTTCAGAATAAGGCAGTGGTTGAAGAACAAAATTTCCGTCTTTGTCAACAAGGGTGTCCATCCCAGATTGTTGTAGCGATTCCGCAAATACACTGTTCCTGGGTAGAAGCGAGGCCGCGGTCATGATGGCGGACGTCTTCAGAAAATCATTTCTTTTCATATCGGAATTTTGTTTGATCAGGTTCATCCAATCACAATCATACGATCTGCAAACCAAAATTGATAGTATCAAATTTACCTTTTGTACTGGATTTACTTTCAGATCACTACCTAAATGATCTCTTCAAAATGCTCTCAAGGGCTTCCAATATGACCTTGCAGTAATATTCTTGCGTTGGCCGGCCCGATTTCGCTTCGGTTGTTATCTTTCGTGAGACTTTAACAACATCGCTTCGTGTGATCGCGAAGAATGCATAGGGTGTTTTTATCTTGAGTTCCGGAACAGGTGCCGCGTAACCGCAGACTCCAATCGCCCAGTGGCTGGAGAATTTCTTCGACGCACCAATCGCCAATTGCTCCGCCACTTGTTTTGATACAGCGTTACACGACTGTGCGTGGATCGGCTCAACATCAAGTTGCTTGAACTTCTGTGCTACATTGTAAACGGTGATCCCGCCCTGGTAAAATTCCTGCGCAAAGTCAGCCATGGAGATCGCAGCCTGCAGGTGTCCTGACGTAACGCTCTCTGCAACGGCGATCGTCTCCTTCGCTTCAAGGAGGATCTTACCGATCGTCGCGACATCATTTTTCGTGTACATAACTTATTCGCCGGTCTGATAATGAGGAGCATCAACCGGCTTCGACTCGGGCGAGCCTTTTTGCCGCAACCAAATTGAAAGTATCACGATCGAGGCGACAGCAAGGAACTCGCTTTGCCAGTTCTGAAAGGACTCGAACCAGAATCGACTCCCCATTAAATGATCCTGCCACGTCTCCAATGGTTTCCCCTCCATCAGGGCTGTTTGGTTTTCGTCGCGGAAACTTCCATAGAAGTGTAAAACGAACGATAGCACAAACATTAAACCAAGTACTATCGATAACGAATTCTGATAAAGTTTCAATTGCCATCCACCGCGTTTCACGGGACCGGGCGCATTTGGATGGGATCTCGGTTCGCGATCAACTTCTTCCTTTCCCGAAAGTTTTTTTGATTCTGCCGATCCTTGTTGACGGAGCGAGATAGTGAGCAGGACATATAAAGCCATTTGAAGGAACTCACTCTCCCAGTTTTCGAACGTGGCTTGAATGAAGTGCCCGCTGTTCAGGTATTCAACAGCGCTTAGTTGTGGAAAACCGTCCTCAACGAGCTCTTCATTCTTAGCACTCCAACCGGTAAAGAACTGCGCGACCCAAAACAAAAGCATCAAAGCAATAACGGTCAACGCGAGTCCATTGCGGTATGCGAACGAAAACTTAGACTTCCTCATACCCAAATAAGAACAAGGCGAGTGCCAGCATTAAACTGCCGCTATTTCGAGGATCTTGATTTTGATCTAGACCTTGATCTTGAGCTACTCCTGGAAGATCTGGACTTTGACCTTGCTTGTGGCGACCGTCCTGTTTTCTTCTTAGGCACCTTCGCACCACGCTCACGGGCTTCGGACAAACCGATAGCAATTGCCTGCTTGCGGCTCGTCACTTTCTTGCCACTCCTGCCACTCTTTAATGTTCCATGCTTACGCTCATGCATCGCCTTCTTTACTTTGCTCTGAGCTTCCTTCGAATACTTTGCCATAACTTTTAGCTTTTACATTAAACATTTTATTATCTCCATGGATCAAGTACCACCTTCACGCAATCTTCTTCTTTCTTTTGAAAGATGTTGTAAGCGTGTGAGACCTCGGATAATGAAAGCCGGTGAGTAATAATATCATCGAGCTTCACTTTTCCTTCCTGCACATAATTCAACAACAGATCGATATACTTATGCGCTGGCGCCTGTCCACCTTTGATAATAATTCCCTTATCAAAAAACTGGCCAATCGGAAAATTATCATAGGCCGTTGGATAAACTCCAAGAACAGAAACCGTTCCTCCCCGACGAACGGCGCTAAGACATGCTTCAAGGACTTTGGGTGAACCCTTCTCGAGGTTGATAACCGCCTTTGCTTTTTCTAAAACATTCCTGTTGGGTTCGAAACCGACAGCATCGACACAAACATCTGCACCGCGATTATTTGTTATGCTTCGAATGAATTCAACAACGTTCTTACCATTATCTTCCCAAAGCACCACCTCGCAATTTGCCGATTGCCTTGCCTTGTCGAGGCGATATCGTAACGGATCGGTTATCACAACACGTGCAGCGCCGCGGAGCCACGCGCTCTTCGCCGCCATTAGTCCAACCGGTCCCGCTCCATATATAAGCACCGTCTCACCGCCTTTTACATTTCCCCAGTCAATACCAGTATAACCCGTTGGAAAGATATCGGTGAGAAAGAGTACTTCTTCATCTTTCAAATTATCCGGAACCTTCCTCGGACCAACGTCGGCATACGGCACGCGTACATATTGTGCCTGACCTCCATCGTATCCGCCGTACAGATCTGTATAGCCGAATAGCGCTCCACCCTTCTGATCCATTAGTGCGCCCTCGGGCCCATATTTTTCCGGGTTACTGTTTTCGCAATGGCCCGGAAGATCGTGCTCACAGAAGAAGCAATGTCCACATGCTATGGGAAAAGGGACGACAACGCGATCGCCACGTCTTAAATTTTTAATTGATGGCCCGGCTTCTTCAACAATTCCCATGAATTCATGACCGAGTACCATAGGTCGCGGTTGTGGAATTCCACCGGAGAAAATGTGAAGATCAGACCCGCATATCGCAGTAGCTGTGACTTTAAGAATTATATCGGTGGGATTTTCTATGCGAGGATCGGGAACCTGGTCGCAAGTGACCTTATGTGGCCCGTGAATAACGGCAGCTTTCATTCTTCAATCTTATTTATCGTGTCCTACCGGAGCTTGCTGTTTTTTCATCTTATCCGCGACTTGCTCGTCGGGAGTGATATTGGCCATCGCAACCTGCAGCTTGTTCTTCATGCCGGAGATCACCATATCATCACCCTTCATTAATGCCTCATAGCCGTCTTCGGCAACTTTCCTTGCATCGTCGAGCTTACCCTCCTGCACGATCTTCGATTGCGTCATGTCGGCTTTGTTAAAGAAGTCGGTATCGGTAGCGCCCGGCAACAGAGCTGTGAGTGTTACACCGGACTTTTTCACCTCGCTCCGTACAGCCTCGGTAAATGACTGCACAAACGCTTTCGTTCCATGGTAAACAGCCTGGAAGGGACCGGGTGTTTTACTCGCAATGGATGAAAGGTTGAGGATGCGACCTGTTCCCCGACTCACCATATCCTGGAGATATAATTTGGTAAGCACTACCAGGCTCGATATGTTAAGGTTAATGATATCGAGTTCCCGATGAATGTCGTTGTTAACGAACTCTCCATAATATCCCTGGCCGGCATCGTTAACCAGAATACTTATTTCAATTCCTTTCGCTCTCACTTCATCGTAGAGATCAAAAGCATTTTGTGGATCAAAAAGATCCTTCGATATCGTGATCACATCGACCCCGAACTGTTGGCCGAGATCAGCGGCAACAGAACTGAGCTCGTTTTCATCACGCGCAACGATAATAAGATTATACCTGTCTTTTGCCAGCAGCCTGGCAAGTTCATAACCGATGCCGCTCGTGCCACCGGTTATTAATGCATATTGTCCATCATTTTTCATAGCCTTTTGGTTTAATGAATATTGATGGTTGGAAAATGATGCCAGCAATGACTAGCCTCAATTAAAGTTCTTGAATAGCAGTACGATGCCCGTGTTGCCCGGGGCGTCAGCAAAACAAAGGATGGATTGGATGATTTTACACGCTGGTAAAGCAAACGACGGAACGGGATCTATGTTTGTTTACCCAGATTGTCTCGCTATCGTTTGGGAAATTGATTACCGTATATGTTCCTAAAGTTCACGGCGAACAAGTATAGAAATGGTAGGACCTCGTTGATATCTATGTCCGGCCATGCTTATTTCGCAAAAGTGTTTATCGATGAGATGTCAGGGTCTATACCCCGCTCCTCTTATCACTCTCCCCGGCTTTGCGCCTGTATACTTTCCACCATCGAAAACAACTACTCCATTAACCAACACTTTTTCAACTCCTACCGATGGAGCCGCCGGCGATTCAAACGTTGCGTTATCTGTGATCTTGCTATAATCAAAGACAACGATATCCGCCACCATGCCCGGCGCTATCTTGCCGCGATCGTATGCCATGATCTCGTTCGCGGCTACAGAGGTCATTCGGTGTATCGCTCCTTCCAGCGTTAACACGCCAAGGTCCTTCACATAACGCGACAACACCCTCGGGAACGCACCGTAAGCACGCGGATGCACCGCTTCGCCAGGAGCATTTGGACCCGCGTCCGTATCGAACGAAGTAAACTCTTCACGCATAGCCTTTATCTTATTCGCCTCCGACATGCTCTGGGGTCCGGCAAAAACATCATGAAGACATAGATCGAAGAAAACATCCCATCCGGATTTGCCTGTCGCCGTTGCTATCGCCCCAATGCTTCTACCATTGTACTGTGCATAAGATGTATTTCCAAGGTTCGCCACAATGATCTTGTTCCAATCCTTACCCGCATGTGCATACCAGTTTTCCCAACCACCCAACGTCTCCATATCTTTCTGCATCTCGGCTTTGACGGCAGGATCTTTCAGCTTCGCAAGCAAGGCGGCCTGTCCATCGGCCGCATACTTCGGATGTAGCAGCGCGCGAATTCCCAGACCATTGTTGATGTACGGATAAATATCGACGGCAACTTCCTGTCCCGCGAGACGCGCTGATTTTATTCGTGCAATAGCGAGATCCATCTTTCCCCAATTTCCCTGGCCAGCAGTCTTGAGATGAAATATATGAACAGGTGTTCCCGCAGCCGCACCGATACGGAGCGCTTCATCGATAGCTTCGATCAATCGGTCTCCCTCGTTGCGCATGTGCGTGAAATAGCAGCCACCATATTGTCCCGCGACTTTAGTTAATTCTATGATCTCCTGCTCGGAACCATATATTGCTGGAGGATAGATCAACGAAGTCGAGACGCCGATCGCACCGGCTTCCATTGCCTCCTTCACCATGCCACGCATACGTTCGAGTTCCTGTGCGGTAGCTGCACGGTCTTTGTCACCGATCACGATCGATCGAAGTTGTGTATGGCCGACTGTTTGAACCATGTTCATCGGCATTCCCGCGGCGTCGAGCTTTGAAAGAAACTCGCGCATCGTTTGCCATCCTCTTTGCTTTGCATCGGCATCGCCGAGTGGCGCATCCGACTCACCTTCGCCGGCGTTTATTGTTGTTATTCCTTGTGATAACAGGTTGAATGCGAGGTTCGGATCTTTCAGGAACGGAGCAGCAGTTTGTCCCATCATATCGATAAAACCTGGCGCCACGATCTTACCGGAAGCGTCGATGGTTTGTTTTGCCGTAGCGTTGGTCAATCTTCCCATCGCAACGATCTTTCCGTCTTTCACTGCAACGTCGGCAATGAACCAGGGAGAACCGGTGCCGTCAACGACCCTTCCATTCTTAATAAGAAGATCGTAAGAGATAACTTGTGCTTGAATAGATTGCGCAAAAAGAAATATGGTCGCGATTGAGAACGCGACATATCTGGATAATGTATTCATTTAGAAAAAGGGTTGTTCTACTTCTTTCTTCCCTTAAGCGTAACCTTCCCTCCTTCCGCGTCCTCTAAAACGCTACGCTTCACGAGCACAGAGATGTTGTCGCCATCAAAGGTACAGATCATCGTCCGCCTATGAGGACTCTCGGTATATCGAAGAATGATCTCCAATGTATTCGCATCGATCCAGGTGTACTCCCCCGCTACTTTGAAAGGGGGCAAACCTTTTAAATTGTTTGTTGCTGATGCCAATAAATAAGGACCCGCTAACGTGGTCTCGCCTGTCTCCCACGAATTTGGCGCTAGCTTAAAAGAATAATTCCCCGAACTCGTCTTGATGCCAAGCGTATATTTATTGTCTTTGATATCGAAACTCAGTGTTTGAATATCGAGGCTGTTTTGATCTATCGCGAACGACTTGCCCGCAATGTTCGCCGGCTTGGTTATCGACTCTTTCTTTACCGGCAGCGAAAGCGATGCAAGCCTCTTGCCCAATGCATCAGCGCTGCTTTTATTGGGTTTCAGACTTCCTTCCTGGAATGCAGGCAATAGAGTACTCCAGATCAGGTTCAACTCACCTTGCATGTCCATCGACTCAGATGTGATCGCGATCACGGCATCTTTCTCGGGCAACACGATTGCATACTGACCGAACGCACCATCGCCACGGAAACCGTTGTGCCTACACCTCCACATCTGGTACCCGTAACCTTGTTCCCAATCACTCGAATCTCTCTTTGCTTGTGAATACTGTGGATTCTGTATGATCTGTGCGGAGCTCGCTTCCTCTACCCACCCTTCGGGAAGTATTTGCTTACCATTCCACTTTCCCTTCTGTAAAAAGAGTTGTGCAAACTTAGCGATGTCTTCCGTCTTCAGTCTCAATCCCCATCCTCCTGTATCGACGCCATCAAGATCGGTCTCCCAATCAATTCCACTAATGCCAAGGGGATCGAACAATCGTGGCTGTAAATAATCGGAGATATGTTGGCCTGTTGCTTTTTCTACGATAGCCGAGAGCGTGTGACTTGCCATACTATTATATAAGAATTTCGAGCCTGGCTCGTACTTGATCTTCAGGCCGAGAAATGTCTTCACCCAGTCTTTGGTTTGTGTCGCCGCAAAAGTTGGATCAGGCTCCTGTCCTACAGACATTGTCAACAGGTGTTTCACGGTTAATTGTTTGAGGTAGGTGCTAACCGTATCCGGGAGCTTATCTGGAAAGAATGAGATTACCTTGTCTGTTAGTGCAAGCTTGCCTTCCGATTTTGCGAAGCCTACGGCTGTCGCGGTGAAGCTTTTACTCAACGAATACAGTGTGTGCTTCAGGTCGGGTCGGTATGGATTCCACCAGCCTTCGGCGACCACCTTCCCGTGCCGCACGATGATAAGACTCTGAAACTCGTGCTTGCTTTTGGCGATCGAATCGAGAAAGGCGTTTATCGCTATGGATGATACGCCTTGTTCTTCGGGTGTGCTGCTACGTGGCAACGAAATTTTATTTTGGGCATCAAGCTGCGAGGCACCTGCTATCAGCACCAGTAATGCAATCAATTTTCTCATAGTATCTAAAATACGGATTTACTTCAATTAATAAATAACTTCCCTTATGCCTAAATTCGTACGGGCAACTTCATATGGTCGTCATGAACAAAGACAGTTACTTGTTTTCGATTGGACTCGGGTGCGTTTGCGTGATCGCCGGCCTTTTCGAAAGCATCGAACTGATGAGGTTCGGCGGATATGTCTACACCATGGAGTCTTTCAACGCATGGTACCTCTGCACGACCATGATCTCGCTAGCGTGGGTGGCGGTATTACTACGATATTATTTACACAAGAATTATTCCGCTGCATTCTGGACAGCTACCGTGTACGGTGTTGCGATCCTGCTACAGGGCATTGTCACTTTCGCCATCCGATCGGGGAATAGCAATTGGATCGCCTTGTACGCCCCGATGACCATCTTATTCCTGGTAGTGATGATGGCGGCGGCTGCAGGTATGATATTCTCCAATGCTGGAACACGACGTTGGTTAAAATTCGGCGGGATCTTTTTGGGGATCATTGGAATATTTATTCTCGGGGGATTTGCCTGGAGCTTGCTGTCATCGGCAAGCCAGGAACAAAAATCAATTGTGTTATTAAAACTCTCACAATTCTCAAGTTTGTCCGGAAGCCTCTGGCCGTTGTTCCCGATCCTGAATTTTTATAGCGAGCTTAAGGAACTGGACCTTTCCAAACCGAACTCCCGGTCTGCATTCGATCTTTCCCTTATTGCACTTTCAACGATTCTTATAACAGCTACCATTGCAACAGGTGCTTCAGTTGCCAGCGAAGCCGGCGGGCACAAGCAATGGAACGATCATCTCTCTGACGATGCGACGAAGTGGAACAGCCTCTATAAAAACCAGCTGCACATAAATGCAAAGGGTGACACGCTTTCCTTCAAGCTCATTCAGCCCGAAGAATATGACTCAACCAAACGATATCCTTTGGTGGTGTGCCTTCCATTCGGCGGAAGTATAGAAGGATGTCCTCCCGCCCAATACCTCCTCGAGAAGGCAAACAGGAAAAAATATCCGGCGTTCCTTTTCGTACCGTATTGCCCCGATGGAAAAGGTTGGGGCGGCGTACCAAACTATCCGGCAATCGACACGCTGGTCTTCGAAACGATCAATGATCTTAAAGATCAGTTTCAAACAATAGACAGTAAAAGAATATACGTGACCGGCGTATCGCGGGGCGGTTATGGCTCATGGCATTTCATAAGCACCAACCCCGATATGTTTGCTGCCGCAATACCCGTGTGTGGTGGTGGCGATCCAAAGTTCGACAACAGGATAAGAGATGTCGACGTCTGGGCATTTCACGGAACAAACGACGTGAATGTTCCGGTTCAACAATCGCGCGATATGATCGACGCGATCAAAAAGGCAGGTGGCGATCCAAAGTATACAGAGTTCAAAAATTCCGCTCATTATATATGGCCGCTGGTTATCGCCACGCCTGACCTGCTCGATTGGCTTTTCGAACAAAAGAAATAGATCGGGCAGCCAAACTAGATCCTGATATTCTGTATCCGCACGGCATTGAGTATTGCCAGTAAAGCGACACCGACGTCGGCGATCACGGCCTCCCAAAGATTTGCTACGCCTCCTGCTCCAAGAGCCAGTACGAGTATCTTCACGGTCATCGCTAAAGTAATATTCTGCCAAACGATCGACCTTGTCACTTTTCCTGCTTTGATGGCCGACATGATCTTCGACGGCTGATCGTTTTGTATGACTATGTCGGCGGTCTCTATGGCTGCGTCGCTGCCGAGGCCACCCATCGCTATGCCCGCATCGGCAAGGGCGATCACGGGCGCATCGTTCACCCCGTCGCCTGCAAACGCAATGGTTCTTCGCCCACTCTTCAGTTCTTTTACTTTCTCGACTTTGTCTTCCGGAAGCAGATCTCCAAATGCCTGGTCGATCCCTAACTCTCTCGCAATTTTATCGACCACCGATTGCTTATCGCCCGACAGCATTACCGTTTTAAGATTGGCAGAATGCATTTCGCTGACTGCATCCATTGCATCTTCCTTGACCTCGTCGGCAATGGTGATGAAGCCCGCATATTTTCCATTGACCGCTACGACAACGATCGTGTCGACTTCGTTCGACAGTTCCGCCGGTACTTCAATTGAAAACTTCTTAAGCAATTTTAGATTGCCTGCGATTACCTTCTTTCCATTCACCATTCCCATGATCCCATGACCGGGGATCTCTTCAACACTATCAACTCTCAATGAACCGGATCTATTTCCTGCGTACTCGAGAATTGCTTTCGCGGCCGGGTGGGTCGACTTGCTTTCGAGAGCTGTAGCCAGCCCGATCAATTCTTCATCGGTAATATCTTGTGATTGAATTCGCTGAACTTTGAAAACGCCCTTTGTCAACGTGCCTGTCTTGTCCATCACAACGGTGTCGACCTTCGTCATCACATCGAGATAGTTGCCGCCCTTCAATAAAATACCGTTGCGCGATGCGAGACCGATGCCTCCGAAATATCCAAGTGGTATCGACACAACGAGGGCACACGGACAACTGATCACGAGGAACACGAGTGATCTATAGAACCATGTTTGAAACTCATAGTTGTCAACAAAAAAATAAGGAAGACCACAGACCGCGACGGCAAGAGCAAAGACGATGGGTGTGTAAACCTTCGCAAACTTGCTGATGAACAATTGGGTTTGCGATTTACGCGACGTGGCATCTTGTACTAATGTGAGGATCCTGCTGAGTTTGCTGTCTTTGTAAAGCGTGGTGACATTGATGTCTGTAACCGTGCTGAGGTTAATCATTCCTGCAAGGACCGTGTCGCCCTTGATCTTCGAGTCGGGCTTGCTTTCACCGGTAAGGGCTGCCGTGTTGAATGAACCTCGCTCCGAGATCAACCGACCATCGAGAGCAACCTTCTCGCCGGGCTTTGCCTGGATCGTTTCGTTGATTGCGACATCTTTCGGGTCGACTTCAATTACTCGTCCATTCCTTATAACACTAACCCGATCGGGGCGAACATCGAGCAGGGCTTTTATGTTCCTCTTTGCTTTACTTACGGCAGCATCCTGGAACCACTCGCCTATCGAATAAAATACCATCACCGCGACACCTTCGCTGTACGAACCGATTGCAAATGCCCCGATCGTGGCGACACTCATCAAAAAAAATTCATTGAAGAAGTCGAAGCGCATCGCTTTTCTTGCTGCGAGGATCAGGACATTATATCCACTTAGCAAGTATGCTGCGAGATAGATTGAGAGGTCGATCGGGAACACCGGCACCATTTTGAAAGCATACTCGGCAATGAGCATCACAGCAAGTATTGCAAAAGCGGTGAGCAGTGGCCACTGGTTTTTCCAGGCGTTCTCTTGTTTGGGCAACTCAGGCATAATTTATCGTTACAAAGATAACGGCTCATGGTGCCTTGGCAGTCATAGCTCCCGCGTAAATTGTGCATCGTTGCAACGTAGTTGCAGGTTTGTGCGCGGTAACAAAAGGATTTATTAATTTGAAGAGGAATTTAATATGAACAATATGAAGAAGGCAGCTCTGCTCGTAATCATCCTGATCGCATCCAATCACATTTCAAACGCACAGTTTACTGTAACCGCAGTTCCCACTGAGAACGGAACATATACGATCGAACCCAAACTTCCCGCCGATGGGAAAGTTGCACCCGGCACTGTTCTAACAGTAACTGCGACACCCGCATCCGGCTACAGCCTCGACGCAGTATACTACACATTCAAGGGCGGCATGTGGGGGACAACGAGTATCGAAAACTTTTCGTCGCCGATGAAGATCACTGTCGAAAAGGACATGTCGGTCGGAGCCGTATTCATCGATAAATCATTCGTTGAAAACCTGAACGTAACGCACGATGTCGTTTACGCAAAGCCGGGTATCAAACCGTTGAAGTATGATGTCTTCGCACCGAAAGGCGCTAGGAATTTACCTTGCATAGTGATCATTCACGGTGGTGGCTGGTCGTCGAACAATGAAGATATCATGAGAGCCCTTGCCCGCGAACTAACGAAAGGCGGGAAGTACGTCGTGTTCAGCGTCGACTATCGATGGGTGAACAAACTCGATGGCGAAACTCAACCCACTTATATGCATAAGCTCATCGAAGATGTTTTCGGCGCCATCGCACACATCCAGGAGCACGCTGCCCAATACGGGGGCGATCCGAAACGATTGGCAGTTACTGGCGATAGCGCGGGTGGACATCTTTCAGAAGCTGCAGCTTTGCTGAGCACGATGATCGGCGAAGGAGGCTTTGGCGAAAAGCCAGGGGTTTACGAATACAAACCCACGTACATCCCCAAAGGAAAATCGGTCGCACAAGTGGGCAAAGAGATCACTGAGTCCATTAAAGCTGTCGCTCCAAGCTATGGCCCCTCCGATGCGCGCGACTTCAAACAATTTATCGAACAGACCAGCGACGAATATTACGACGCCGTTTCACCAATCAAGCACATTCCCAATGCGAGTCAACGCGCTCTGCCGCACTTCATCGTCCGCGGGACCAAAGATCCGCTCATTAATCACCAGATGATCCAATCGTATGTAGATCTGCTGCAGGCCGCGGGTCAGACTGCGAATTACATCCAGGTAGAAGAAGCAGGTCATGCGTTCTTCGATTGGAAACCCGATGCAAGGACAAGGGAGACTTTTGCGAAGTACGGCGTGAAGTATGCCGACGAGATGAGGAAGTTCTTTGACGGCGTGTTCTATAAAAAATAACCTACACCGAGATCCCGTCTTTTAAGGCCTTCTCGTATTTACGGAAATCGAACTTGTATAAATAAGGCGATTTATTCGCAAGGCCTGTTCGTTTTTCGTCGAGCTTCACCAGGAAGTCGTAGCCAGTGATGAGCTTATGAAAGTTTCTCCGATCGAGTTCCGCGTTAAGAATTGTCTGGAATAATCGATGGATCTCGTTGAGCGTAAACTTTTCCGGAAGCAACCTCCCGATCGGTTGATGCCTGATCTCCTGCCGGATCACTTTTAAAGCGACGTCGATCATCTCGTTGTGATCGAACAGAAGGTCGGGAACCTCATCGATATCGCACCACGAACATTCGTCGGAGAACAGATCGGCCTTAGGCACAACTTTATTGATGTTCACCAACGCATAGTACCCGATCGACACAACTCTTGGCGACAGGTCCAGTCCCTCGAAGGTCGCGCCCATCGAGCGTTCGAGTAGTTCTTTGGTCTCCTTCTCGGAATAATGAGCATGGCGTTTCGTCTTACCGAATGTGTTAAACTGTTGGAGGAACACTCCATTCAATCCTGTGCGCTCCAGCAGGATGCGGTCCGCGGCATCGTCGGCATCCTCATTTTTGAAGATGCGGCCACCAGGGAGGCTCCATTTATCGATCGATTTCCAGCGGATCAAGAGCACTTTCAGCCTCCCTTCGGAAAAACCGAAAATCGCACAGTCGATCGAAACTTCACGTAAAACCTGGGAAAAGTACTTTTTTAAGTCCATGAAAATCAGTAGGTTATAATGCGTATTTTGTACGCATTAATTTTTGTCTACATTGCGTATATCGTACGCACAAACAAAAATAGCGAGTTATCGTGACATTCAAATCCCTCCACGCATGCAAATAAAGGTTATTACTCTTAGCCAAAGGAATTCCACGCTACGCGCGGGAATGACTGCGCTGTTGCTGGTCGCAGCGATCGCAACGGCGACAGCTCAAACTCCTGATGAAACCCGGTTCGAAAAAGTAGTGTTGTCGCAAGGTTTCAACGAGCCACTGGAAATGGCAATCCTCCCCGACGAGCGCGTTCTCGTGATCGAGAGACACGGGCTTGTCAAATTATATGATCCAAAAACGAAAAAGGTCTCGGTGATAGCCACCATACCGGTGAGCACAAAATATAATCCCGACTCTAAAGGAGTCCAGGCCGAAGCAGAAGACGGCCTATTGGGATTAACGATCGACCCCGCATTTGCTACTAATGGCTGGATCTACCTGTATTATTCTCCCGCAGGAAAAACCCCGGTGAATATTTTAGCGCGGTATAAGATGATCGGCAACAAGATCGATCTCACCTCGAAGAAGGTCGTACTCGAAGTTCCTACACAACGCGACGAATGTTGTCACACAGGAGGATCAATGGATTGGGATGCGAACGGAAATCTCTATCTGTCAACCGGCGACAACACCAGTCCTCGCGCGTCCGATGGATACAGTCCGATAGATGAACGTCCGGGTCGCACGCCGTTCGATGCACAAAGATCATCGGGTAACACAAACGACCTGAGAGGAAAAATTTTGCGCGTGCATCCGGAGGCCACCGGAACTTATACCGTTCCAGACGGGAATCTATTCGCGAAGGGAACGGAGCTCACGAAGCCGGAGATTTATACGATGGGTCACAGGAATCCATATCGTATTTCTGTAGATAGACATACCGGGTATTTATTCTGGGGCGACGTTGGCCCTGACTCCGGGAAAGATTCGACAGGACTTGGGCCAACTGCCGAAGATGAATTCAATGTTGCAAAAGCTCCAGGTAATTTCGGATGGCCGTACTTCGTTGGCGACAACAAAGCGTATTGGGACTTTGATTTCGAGACAAAGAAGTCGGGCGATAAGTTTGTTGCCGAAAAGCCGATCAACAATTCTGTGAACAATACGGGCCTGAAAGAATTGCCTCCCGCACAAAAGGCATTCATTTGGTATACCGCTGGTTCGTCGAATAGATTCCCCTTGCTTGGCAGCGGTGGCCGCAGCGCTATGGCCGGGCCTGTATATCACGCCGAAGATTTTCAAACAGCAAAACGGGCTTTCCCTTCCTACTACGATAAGAAGTGGTTCATTTATGAATGGATGCGCGACTGGATCATCGTTGTTACCATGAACGATAAGGGAAACTATTCGCGCATGGAGCGATTCCTTCCAAACCTGAAACTCGATCACCCCATCGACATGGCATTTGGTCCGAATGGTGATCTGTATTTGCTTGAATATGGACAGGGTTGGTTCATGGAAAATCCTGAATCGAAACTGGTGCGCATCGAATACAATGGTGGTAATCGTAAACCGGTAGTTGTTGCATCGGCCAGTAAGTCGGCGGGTGCTACTCCATTGAATGTTCAGTTTACTTCGGAAGGCACGAAAGATTACGACAACGACACACTTCGCTACGAGTGGAACATCACGAATGCAGCGGGTGCAGTCGTAACGAAGTTAACCGATGCCAATCCATCGTACGACTTCAAGGTTCCGGGAAATTATAAGGTCAAATTAAAGGTAACGGATACGAAAGGCCTCTCGGATTCGAAAGAGTTTGCGATATCGGCCGGTAACGAACCACCCGTGGTAACGTTATCGCTCGCGGGCGCGAACCAGTCGTTCTTCTTTCCTAATCAGAAGATCGCATACGAAGTAAAAGTCTCGGATAAGGAAGACGGAAGTCTTGAAGACAAGCGAATAGCTCCGGCAAGCGTTCGTGTTACCGCCAACTACCAGGATGGCGATGGAACTCAGCCGGCAGCAGGACACCAGGAAGCTCCTGTAACATTTGTCGCCGGCAAGAGCATTATCGCAAAGAGCGACTGCAAGGCATGTCACTTCGAGGACAAGAAATCGATCGGGCCTTCATTCCTCGATATCGCTACGAAATACAAACCGACCGCTGCAAACATTGCCCTCCTGTCGGATAAAGTTATCAAAGGTGGTTCAGGCGTTTGGGGCGATGTAGCGATGGCGCCGCATCCCGATATCGGTCTGCCCGAAGCGAAGCAGATCGTTCAATACATTCTTAACATTTCGACTGCGACGAAAGCTGCTCCGACGCTTCCTGTAAAAGGCGAGGTTACAGTTAAAGTTCCGGATGGTGCCGATCCAACGAAAGGTGTATATCGGATCTCAGCTTCTTACAAGGATAAAGGATTCAATGGTGTGAAGTCGATCACCTCTGAGCAAACTCTTGTCCTTAGAAATCCAACAATTTTGTTCGGCAGCGCCGACGATGCTTCGGCCAACCTGATGCGATTTAAGATGGGTGAAAACAATATTCTCATTGTGACTGCCGCAAATACGTTCGCGAGATTCAACAAGATCGACATGACGGGCGTGAAGAGTTTATATCTAACGGTAACGGCCCCCGTCGAATCGCTGAATTCGCAGGGCGGCATCATTGAAGTCCACACTGGTTCGGCCGATGGTCCGCTGATCGGTAAAACGGATTTCATTCCCCCATCGAATGAGCCCATCGCAGCGATGATGAGCAAAGGCGGACCAACGCCACAAAAGGTGACGGTAAACGCTACGGGTGTCAACGACCTTTATTTTGTTTTCAAAAACGATAAGGCCACCGGGGCTCTGTATGTTCCGCTTTCAGTGACGTTCTCGGCAGAATAAACAATATCCAATAACCAATATCCAATATCCAACAGAATAACCAATATCCATTAGTATGAAACGCAGAGACTTTATATCCACACTTGGTTTAGCATCAGCGGGACTTGGTGTGTCCTCATTAATTCCCTCATCGCTCAACGCTAAAAACCTCGGCGCCGCAGCTCCATTCACATTCGAGATCTCCCTGGCGCAGTTCTCTTATGCATCCGAATTGTATACAAACAAGATGACGAATTTCGATTTCCCTCAACGAGCAGTAAACGATCACGGGATCAATGTTGTGGAGTGGGTATCAGGCTTCTTTAACGGCAAGCACACAGACACAGCCTACATGAAAGAGCTGAAGGCCATGTGCGACGACCTCGGTGTGAAGAGTCACTTGATCATGGTGGATGGCGAGAATCTTGCTTCCGTTGACGCAGCCAAAAGACAACACGCTGTCGAAAGTCATTATCCTTGGGTCGACGTTGCAAAGTTCCTCGGATGCACGACCATTCGGGTGAACCTTGGCGATGCCATGGCGGTAATGACCGGCAAGGGCGAAGAAGCAAGCGCAGCCGATGCAGCGAAAGCTTCGGTAGATGGCTATGGAAAACTACTCGAGTATGCCGACAAAGCCGGCATTAACGTGATCGTGGAGAATCACTTTGGCCATTCTTCTAACCCAGAATGGTTGGTTGGTATCATGAAGCAACTGCCTGCAAAGAACAAGGGACTGCTCCCCGACTTCGGTAACTTCTGCATGGAGAGAACCAAAGCGGAGACAATGGACTTCAAAGGACTGCTGGCTACGAAATGCCTGAAAGAGTACGACAAGTACAAAGGCACAGAAATGATGATGCCCTATGCGAAGGGCGTTAGCGCGAAAACACACAAGTTCGCGAATGGCGAAGATGCCGAAACAGATTTCCACAAGATCTTCGGTATCATTAAAGCTTCGGGTTGGACTGGCGGTTATGTTGGTATCGAATACGAAGGTGGCCTCATGCGCGACTTCGGTGGCGACACAAAGTATCTGTCGAATGATGAGGGGATAAAGGCTACGAAGGTACTGCTGGAGAAGATAAGGGAAGAGCTCAAGTAAGGTGCGAGGTGCTGGGTGCGGGGAGCCAATTGGATTCGGTTGTTACAATCTGTTGAACTCGGAGAAATCTAATTTGTTTCGATACCGGTTAAATGGGTCCTCCAATTTCTCCGAGTTCTGCAGGTTATTACAACCGACTCGAATCAGCACCCAGCACCTAGCACCTAGCACCCATCTACCCCTTGTATGCTTCCGCAAACTCCTTCGCAAACTCTTCCAGCTTCGTAGCCCCGATGGTCTTTTCGGTGGCGAGTAGCTCCTGCATCTTACCACTTCGGAACGCAACTCCCATCTCAACATACGACGACGCATGCGAATTGGGAACGCCGCCGTCGAGTAATCCCTTCAACTGATCTGCATCGGAGAAGACAACCCACGGAAGTTCTTTGCCGATTGACTTTCCGAGAACTTTTGCGATTTCAGATCCCGTACGCTCATCGCTCACGATGTGGCGAACTGACTTTCCTTTGAAGTTGAGAGCCAATAATTCTTCGAGTGCTACGGCTGCAATGTCGCGCGTGTGTACGAGAGCGATCTTCTGGTCGCCACCACCATAGTTAGCACCCATGATGCCCGCATGTTTTACGAGACCGATCTGTGCGAGCAGGTTGTAATAGAAGAACGAGGGACGCAGATGTTTCACATTCAGTCCTTCAATTGAATTGAGTGAATGTTCGAAGTCATGCAGTGCTGCAACCGGGCCTGTTCCTCCAGGGAGATGCGCTCCTAGGCTGCTGAGGTTTACAACGTATTTGATGTTATTGCTTTTGATCGCATTCGTATAGCTGTCAGCCACTTCTTTCTGCGACGCGCGCCAGTTCTGCGTCTGCCATATCGGAGGGATCATCGTGTAAACGACGTCTGCACCTGCGAATGCTTTTTTCGTGAACGATGCATCGGCAACAGATCCAACCAACGCTTTTGCGCCGAGCTTTTCGATCTCGCTTATATTCTCCGACTTGCTGGTGATCACGGTAACATTCTTACCGGCCTTGATCAAACCCGTGATGACCGGCTTGCTGATGTGTCCGATCGATCCTGTAATGACATAGTTTTTCATGTGTGTTATAGTTTTTTGTGTTTGAACTAAAAACACAGAAGTCTGTTTTTTATGTGTAGGAACAATATTCTGATATAGTCATAAAAATCAGACCTTAATTGATACTCAACTAGTTACAAAAGGATTATGGCCGTAAAAATGACAGACCTCGTGAACTGCCCCGTCACAGCTACCATGGAAGTGATCGGTGGAAAGTGGAAAATTTTGATCCTCCACCTGATCCGTAACGACGTGAACCGCTTCGGCAAATTGAGTATGATGCTGAAAGATATCAGCAAACAAATGCTTACCACGCAGCTTCGCGACCTGGAGCGCGACGGCCTTATCAAACGTGTTATCTATCCTGAGATCCCTCCGCGCGTAGAATATTTTCTTACTGAAAAAGGAGAAGCACTCGCCCCGGTTTTCGACGCGTTGAAAGATTGGGGGCTCAAATATGAATTGGAAAAAGAGCTGGTGGCCGGCTAAGGTTACTGGTTGATCTTCCTCGCTTCATCGGCCAAAACCCCGAGAGAATTTTCGGGAGTAACTTTCACGTAGTTACCGTTACCCTTCTCTGCTAATTGCTGTATCGACTTTAGCGGATCGGGAAGCTGGCTAAAATCAAAAACGCTAAGGACGATCTTGCCGGAATTCTTCTCTACGATCTTGAAAAGATCTTCATTCACCTTGAACTCACCATCGGTTGCGACGATGATCCTGTTGTTACCTTCTTTAATGAAATTCTTGTTGGCAGTTTTATAAGCGAGCGACAATCCATCGGCAATGTTAGTAACGCCGTCAGATCTGAGACTTTGTATAGCACGAATGATGGTGGTTGTATCGCTGGCCGATTGTGGTGGTAAATGAACTTTCGCCTTACCGGAATAGATAACGATACTTACTTCATCCTCCTTTCGCATGAACTTAACGAGTTGTTGGAAGCTTTCTTTCAACAATGGAAGCCGTTCGGGTTTATTCATGGACCCTGACACGTCCAACAGCAATACTAAATTATTATAGGCGTAGCCTTCGAATGAGATCGGCTCGCGGGGAACGTCAGCGACGACCAACTCTGTTGTGGGTTCCGGCTCGGGCGTTTTTTCAGGTTCCTTGGGTTTCGGGATCTCGTGATGATACTTCGGTGGCTGCCTGATGTATGATAATATGTAAACCGGTGTCATTGGATCATTGAAATCATCGTCGGCACCGAGGCCCAGTTCAGCAAACTTATTGAACTGCTCGACGATGATATTATGCATATACAGAATATCGCCATACGCTTTGTTCTTATCAGTGATAACAGGTTTTAGATCTGTTATTTTCTCCTCGAGGGTCTTCAGATAGCCGGGTATGTAATCGTACGGAACATACGGATCAAGCCCATTGTTTCGTCCAACGCGAATGATGCCCTTCATATATGTAAATTGATTGGCGATCAGATCTCGCTGGTCTTCATGAATGGCGGCCGTTGAGATCGTCGACTCGTCTCCCTTATAGACCTTGTTTTCCATTTGTTGCAAAATAAAACGGCTGTGATCGGTGGCCCTGAGTAAAGCCGCGGCAGAGTTCGTCCAGGCGTTGGTTTTAATGGGAGCGTATGCTGTCGCTACTTTCCTGATCTGCATGAAAAGTCTTTCCTTTCGCAAGTCGAGCTCAGTATAAAGCATTTCGACCGTATTGAGTTTTGCATCGACGAACTCGACGTTACCATTCCTGAAATCGCCACGACTAAGGTATTTACTAAGGTCCATCAGGTTCTCCTGTATTGCGAGCAGGGTCGACTCTACATCATTGACCTGGTCGATGATCACCTTACGATAAGGTGCCGGCAGATCCTTGCTATCTTTGACTATCATACCGTGCAGCGATAAGGGAACGAATACCTTATCGAATTTGAACAGGGGATTTTTTCGCGGGAATTTTTTTTCCCTGATATCAGTCCATGTTTCTTCATAACGAAGGGCCGAAAAAACATTCTCCATCGAACGAACACATTCATCGACATAGTAAGTAATGTTATTCAGCTGTGTGAAGGCAGCTTTTGTGAGGGTTCCCGCCTGTTTCGTAACAGTTGCGCTATCCAATAAAGGAGGCATATAGCTTACATTGGGGAGCGGCCATTCTACGGCAGGCGCATCGAAATCATACTCACGAAGTGCGGCTGGATAATAATTAAGGCGACCCTGTGCAGCAAAGTTTGAGTAAAACTGGAGGATGTCGTTATTAAAGTAATTACAAAGATTGTCGTACAGACGGTTCGTGTATTCGGCATCGAACGTCGACGTGTTGTTGAAATTATCGAGCGAATATGCTTTTGTCTTCTGGATCTCCTGCAGTCCTTCGATAGTACTCTTGAAGTACGAACTCGCAGGGTATGGAAGAGAAAACTTGTTCGTCGTGAGTGGCTTTAGCAGTTCATCCATTTCGAGATACGACTTGAGCAATTCTTCTTTCGGATACCCGATGAATCTATCCTCGTTAAAATTCTGCGAGAGCTTCCTGATCAGGTCCTCCTCATGAATAATAGCATTCATGATCAGCTGGTACGGTTTAACGAAAGCACCGGCGCCTGTCATCGCTTTGGAGTCTTTCGATACTTTTTCGGCGATCTTATCGCGTGCAGCTCCCATGGCGATCTGCAACTGCTGCATTTCTCTTACGAGCTTAAATCCCTTCTCGAGATCGGTTTTATAATCCTCAAGCCGTACGTACGCAATGATCTCGGCATTTTTTGCGTAGCAGTCGTTATATAGTTTCCACAACTGGTTGTCGATGTCTTTGAAGAATGACGCAGGGCCGCTTTTAATTTTGGCGTAATGTTGCTCGTCGGGTTGACGTATGCAGTTGTAAGTATCGAAGTACTTAAATCGATAGTCCGGACTTTTCTTGAACTCGGTCAGATCTCTATAAAAGTGCTGGAGACATTGCACTGAGTTTGCAGTGTTCTCCATCATCTTATCGCAGAAGAACAGGTAGTCGTAGTTATCGACCTGCGCCTGGGCAGAGAAGGAGGTGATCAGTAGTACGAGCAGGAGCGTTTTCAATGTCTGGCGGGGTATTCAGAAATTTAAGATTTTTTTGGTGGTTGCAGGAGGAAACTTCATTTGTAAATTAGTCAGCCGGTTGTGTAGACTGGTTCGAAAAAATACTAGAGCCCATTTACATCCGATGGATGGAGATGGGCTTTTTTGTTTTGTATAACTTAAAGATTTTGATTTATGGCATTAAAGACAGAAGAAAGTTCCCAGGGCGACAGGTGGAAAACCACCTGTAAGAGATACGTGGGTTATATTGACATTATGGGGTTTAAAGATATGGTGGCAAGGATGTCACACGAGGAAATCTATGACATAATGAAAGATATAGGTGAGGCAAGGCGAGATAATGAGACAATGGATCTATCGCATCGTGAGAAAAAACTAGTGTCGACAACATCTTACTCCGACAGTATAATTGTCTATTCAAAGGATGATTCCTTCGAGGCGCTTGATACTTTTGTTGATACAATGGCGGGTCTATCGCAAGATCTAATAGGCGATCGGGTTCCATTCAAAGGGGCGATCGCGTTTGGGCTGATGACATTAGATACTGAAAACTCAATTTTTTTCGGCCAACCGTTGATCGACTCATATCTACTACAGGAAGAGATTTTATTTTTACGGCGTACTTATCCACGCATCGGCTGAAAAAGAAATTCGCGAACAAGGTCACATCGACCGACTAGCATTTATTGAAAATTACTCATGCCCTCTGAAATCCGGTTCAAGTTACAATCTCACAATCTTTCCGATCAACGCCCTTCCAAAGCCGAGCAAGAAGGCTGACGATAAACAACAAAGAGAATTGTTAGATTCTATTGGGAAAATGAGATATCGAACTTCGGGTCACTTAAGGCGCTACATAGACAATACGGAGGCATACTTAAAGTATATTCACCAAAGATTCATTCGCATCATAAAATTACCCTAATCGGAAATTCACTTATCTACCGCCAGAATAGTCTGCAACAGCACATTCGCCCCATTGCTCATATCCACTGGCTTTGTGAATTCTTTGGGTGAGTGACTGATACCACCCACGCTTGGGACGAAGATCATCGCCATCGGTGCGATCAAGGACATATTCTGCGAATCGTGGATCGCTCCGCTTGCCATCAATTTAGTTGAGAGCCCTTTTGCTTTTGCCGATGCCTGGATCTTTTCCTGCAGCATCTTGTCGGACAACGCAGGTTTGATCGTAAACTGCGGATCGAACGTGATCTTCGTCTTTGATTCAGTTGCTATTATATCCGCGCGCTTCCTGATCTCACCAAAAAGCATCTCCACTTTTTCAATAGATATGTCGCGGATCTCGAGGCTCGTAACCACCTTGCCCGGAATAACATTCGAAGCTCCGGGCGCCACCGAGATCTTTCCGACCGTTCCTACTTGCCGTCCGGGAACACTGTTCACAACTTCGTTTACTGCGATAATTAGTTTCGAAGCGGCAAGTAGCGCATCTTTTCTTTGATTCATCGGAGTGGTTCCTGCGTGATTGGAGAACCCTTCGATGGTCACGTCCCAGTCCATCATACCCACAATCCCCTCGACCACTCCTATCTGGAGATCTTCGCTTTCGAGAATTCCACCTTGCTCGATGTGAAGCTCGAGCCACGCATGCAGGTCGCCGTTCTTTCTTTGCGCTGATTTGATGCTTGCCGGGTCGCCACCGATGCCTTTAATGCCTTCGAAGAATGTAAGTCCGCTCTGGCTCATCTTCTGAAAAATTTCGTCGGGCAACAGGCCGGCTATGGCCTTGCTGCCGATCGTACCACCTTCTTCATTGGCGAAGACGATGACTTCGAGGGGATGGTTCGTCGTGATCTTATTTTCATTCAGGACTTCGATGACTTCCAGTGCGCTGATGGATCCCAACGTGCCGTCGTAATTACCACCATCGGGAACCATGTCGATATGCGAACCGAATGCTATTGGCTTGAGCGATGCATTTTTACCTTTTCGTTTTCCACTGATGTTCCCACTTGCGTCGATCGAAACTTCGAGACCTGCTTTTCTCATGAGGTCCATGAACCATTCGCGTCCTTCGATATCTCCTTTTGTGAATGCGACGCGGTAACCGTGTCCGTCTTTATCACGACCGAACTTCGCAAGATCCATGATGCGGCTTTCGATCCGCGATCCATTCACCGCGAGTTTACTGTAATCTTCGCGGCCTTTGCCCTGGACAAATCCGAGGAACCCGAGGCCAATGCTGGTCAGGGTGAATTTTGCGAGGAAAGTTCTTCGTTTATAGATCATTGAGCTTCTTATTGTCTATTGATCCTGGGATACCAATGCTTCGGTATGTCCGGATCGGTTATAGCGGGCGGTTCTTTCATAACAACTTCTGGAAACAGTTTTGTCTTAAACCCTTCGAAGTCGCGAGCCCATTCTTTGTGATGATAAACACAAACCGGAAGGCAAATAGAACAATAATTATGATGAGCGAAATAGGGAAAACACTTACCGGTATCGACAACATAGCGATCGTTGCCCAGGTGATCCTTGCCAGCTTCGGGCGAACGATGATCGGGAATAGCCTTCGCGGGACAATAGATCCTGCAAGCTTTGCAGACGTCGCAAAACGCTGCGATGCCGGCATCTATCGGATGATCGATCTGGAGCGGCATATCGGTGATCACACTTCCCAATCGGAACAGCGGTCCCATCGTTGGATGAATGATGGATCCGTGTCTGCCGAGTTCCCCGAATCCCGCCTTGAGAGCGAGCGGCACATGCAACACATCGCTGTCACCGATCGGATGCTCGACGGTGCAAGCATATCCGAGACTGCGAATATATTCCGCTAATTGAATAACCACTTCGCCTAACGAAAAGTAAACGCGCAAGCACTCGACCGCCGAATCGTGCGATGGCACGTCCTGGAAATTTCGCCACAGCATTCGTTGTCCAACAACTATGGCGTACTTCTCTTTTACTTCCCGTCCTTTATAAATATCGCTGGGTTCTATTTCAGCAATTCCAACTTCATCGGCTCCGAGCTCGAAGCCTCTTCGTTTGATTGCCGCCGATGCCGACGAAAGATCCTCGAATTCTGTACGTATGGGATTGACCTCACCTTTAAACTTTGGGATCTGGTGTTCCTTGATCTCTTTAAGGATGTTATCGACTTCCTGGATCTTGATGCGTCGACCTCCAATGGAACCGTACCATTCGTCCCAAAGAAATGCGGGTGGAGATTTTTCTGATCCGATCATTTTATGTTGCGTGTCTAAACCTGGCCCATCTCGGTGAGTGCTCTTACAAACACATCGAGCTCTGCAGTTGTTGTGTAAACATTCGGCGTGATGCGACATCCTTGCACGCCCTGGCCATCGATGGCGACCGTCCAGATCTTATACTTATCGAGAAGGGTCTTGGCCATGTCGGCTGGTTTCATGGTTTTAATTCCCACGTTGGCGATGCCACATGAGCGGGCGGGATCGGCGGGCGTATTGACAACAACGTTGCCGACGTTGCGGACACGTGAAGTCCAATAGTTCTGAATGAATCGAAGTCTCGCTTCTTTTCTTTCTGGTTTGATCTTGTTGTAAAAATCGATCGCGTCGAGGATCGTAAGATCCGTTGCAACAGGATGTGTACCGGTATGGGCAAGATGTGTGATGTCGTCTTTCATATTCCAGTCGGCCATCAGCGAAAACAAACCT
Organism: uncultured Ohtaekwangia sp.; assembly: GCA_964490505.1. Classification (GTDB taxonomy): domain Bacteria; phylum Bacteroidota; class Bacteroidia; order Cytophagales; family Cyclobacteriaceae; genus ELB16-189. The sequence continues at coordinate 163,239 of CAZBCP010000018.1, forward strand.
GTTGACTTTCCTTCTTTAACATACAGGAGACCGGCACCGAGTGGAACGCTAAGCCATTTATGAAGACTTGCTGCATAGTAGTCGCAGCCGAGATCAGGGATTTTAAAATTAAGGTGTCCAAAAGTGTGAGCACCATCGACTGCCACGTCGACGTTGAGGCTGTGTGCCATATCGCAGATCTTTTTGATGGGCAGGATGTGGCCGGTGATGTTCACCATGTGGCTCACCAGCATCAGTTTCGTTTTAGGTGTGATCGCCTTTCGGTAAAGATCGACGATCTCTTCATCGGACGATGGATGATTTGGGACAGAAAGGATCTTTGCGACGATGCCATATCGTTTCTCCATCAGCTTGAACTGGTTCACGATAGATCCGTAGTCTTGCTGTGCCATGATCGCCTCGTCGCCGGCACCCCAATGAATTCCATTGATGACTGTATCGAGGGATTCGGTTGTGTTCCTGGTGAGGGCGAGTTCTGTTGGGGAACAGCCGGCGAGCGTGGAGAGGCTTGCGATAACTTTCTTCTTGTTTTCGACCTGCACGGTTCGCATGTAGTACGAGCCTTGCAGGTTCACTTCGCGGATGTGTGCGAGATATTTATCGAGGGTTTCTTCGGGAAGGAAACAATAGTATCCGTTCTCGAGATTGATGTAGTCGGGTTTGAGCTTGTAGCCGGCGCGGATCCCGGCCCAGAATTCTTCGTCGGAGGCGAGTTCGTCGGGCGTGTGATTCTCGTGACGCTGGAGCCATTCGCCGACGCCGATGCGTGGGACAAGGCCGGCGGCGCCGAGTGCAAGGCTGCGCTGAAGGAATGTTCTCTTATTCATAGGCGAAGGGAAAGTGGGATAGGTAAATATCTCGAAAATATTTACAAGTACCGAGGTTAAGACTCACGGAATTAGAGTGTATCCGTTGCAGCATCTGCAATCACTAACTCGTATTTCGTATTGAGCTCGTTCAGGCGCTTCTGGTAAAGCTCATAAGGATACATGTCGTATTCGACCCGGAGAAACTCCAAAAATCTCCGACGCTCAGCAGACAATTCGCCATCGGGCTTCGAATAATATTCGATCGTCCACTCGAAATCATAAACAAGCTGCTCGAGTGTGCTCCATCCGTTATGAAATCCGATCCCAAGAAATTCATCGAATGTCTCGGCAAGAACAACTGCTTTCGACATCATCGGCACAGTCATTACGATTGGTTGAAGTTTCTTGCCCTCGTAGCCGGTGAGCATCCCAAAATGAACGCCTTCGGTGGCGGCAAACGTAACTGAATTCGTTGGTGTAGAGTCGTAGCGGATATAATCTCTTCCAACAGGCGCCAGTCCGGCAAAGTCAATGTGGTCATAAAACGACCTGCCCCACTTCTCTTTTACCTTCTCGCCAATTTTCTGGATGTCTGCAAGGGATGTCATTCACGGAATTTCCATCAATCCCCCTAAATATCCGAGGAAAGTTGTCACTAAATTCTTGTTAAATCGAGAGCACAATTCTCCACTGAAAACAGTCATTCTCTTCGTGCTCATCGGTTGCTGAGGAGCTTAAGATCATTAAACACATAGCACACATAGGCACATAGATATGTGAGCTATGTGCCTATGTGCATTCAAATGACCGGCTTAATGTCAACCACCGGCGTTCCATCGATTGCTTCCAAAGGAGCGATCCTGATCTTATTACCACTCACCTCCAAAACAGTAACAGGATGGAGACCAACGGGATTGGGCCGATCGGCCGATCGTGTAGCGAACACGCTTGTCAACGGATTGTTCTTATTGTCTTGCGGATGAACGGCGAGCACACTGCGGTCGCCAAGGTGAAGCCAGGTTAGGATAATGATCTTGTCGTTCGCCTTTATGTCCTTCATTCCCGCGACGAACTCATTGTGAATTTTGATCCACGCTTCCGGGGCGCCGAGAGATCCTTGCTTCGGTGCACTCTTGGTGTCGGAAAGGATTGATTCAACAACGCCGATCGGGTTGAGAGTGTAATTGATATCTTTTTCCATACATTAACTATAAGCGGCCTACTTCTTCTTACTCAACTTCCTCACAACCCACGGCAAGGTTAGTCCCTGGCCTAACAGCGATAGCAACACTACTGCTATCGAAAGAAAAATAATTTCATTGCGCATGGGAAATGGCTCGCCGTTGTCGAGAGTGATCGGCAATGCAATGGCGATCGCTAGCGAAACAATGCCACGCATACCCGACCACGTGATGATGAAGCTCGTTCGTGAATCGAATAGTGCGTCTTCTCTAACGGGCCGCCTGAACGGGTACCTGAATCGAAATGTGCGCTGCAAACCGAGTTGCTGAAGATATACGCGCATCATTCTTATCACCAACGCAACGATCATGATCACAAATGCATAACCTACGTATTGCCAGACAGTAGCTTGATCGATATACTTAAGTAAGATCGGGAACTCCAATCCTATCAACAAAAAGATAAGACCATTCAACAAGAAGATCACAACATCCCAAAAGTGTCTCGATTGCGCTTTGATGGATTCAGGAAATTTTTCTTTGGTTAGTCGCGACATTACCAGTCCTTGCACAACCACTGCTATCACACCGGAAACGTGAAAATATTCGGCCACAAGATAAGTAACGAACGGCATGAGAAGCATAAGGCTTATAATAACCAGGTCGTTGGTGCGGAAAAAGCGTACCAGCAATCCCAGCCCGATCGATAGAGCAAGCCCGATGGCAAATCCTCCACCCAAAATAATTCCGAGTTGCAACAATGCCTTGCCCCACATGAACGCAATGCCGGTAACTGCGGCAATTGCAAAACGATATGCCACCAGAGCCGACGCATCGTTCACAAGACTTTCTCCTTCTAGAATTGTGATTGTCTTGTGCGGAAGTCCAAGTCCCTTCGTAATGCCGATCGCGGCAACAGCATCCGTTGCGGAAAGAATGGCTCCGAGCACGAACGACAGCGGCCATGTCATGCCGGGTATCATGTAGTGAACAATAACCGCGATACCCGCCGTGGTCAGGAACACGAGCCCGATCGCCAGGGTGCTGATCGTACTGAAGTGCGTTCTAAAATCATTGAACGAAATATTGAACGCGGCATCATATAATAACGGAGGAAGAAAGAGGAGCATGATCACGTCGGGACTTAATTCTACCACGGGCATAATTGGTAAGAAACCGACAGCGATACCGACCACCAACAGAACGATCGGCACTGGAATTTTTATTCGGTCGGCAATACCGGAAGCGCCGATCATCAGGGCCATGATGATCAGGATCACTACATAATTTTCCATTGGGGAAAGTTAAGATTTGCGGAAGCCCCGGAACGCAGGCCGCCTATTGCTCAAGCCAAATGCCCTCGCCAACCTTCCATCGACCGCAGTCGGTGGTCATGCTACGATCGGCCGCGTTATCGTCTGCCTTTTTAGCGAACTGGTATGTGCAGGTTCCGTCGCCGTTATCGGTTATTTCGATCACGAAACGCATGGTTGCCGTATGTCCCAACTCGTCTTCACAAGAGGAAATAAAAAGCGCGAGGACGAAGCAAAACAGGATGGCCGATCTCGATTTCATATATTTCAGTAATTCGGGCCTTAAAATAATACTATCTCATTTCCTCCACAACTTCCCCGGCGCCGCCGCACCATTGTTGTGCGTGACCCGGTACACATAAAATCCGGGAGACGTCACTAACGAAGTTTTCATTGAATATTTTCCTGCTTCGAGCTGCGAAGTCGTCGTCGTCGATAGATTTCTTCCCATCATATCAAAGATCTCGATCTTCGTCGCGCCTGCCGAGGGTACCTGGTATTCGAAAACGATTTCGCTATCGAATGGATTTGGAAACGCGTTTACGATCACTTCCCCCGCCACCGTTTCTTTCACACCTGTAATTGAAAAACTGAACGTCGCATCGAGATACTCCAAACGATCTTCGATCCAATCTCTTAGCCACCTGACCTCTCCTGCATATGTTGTATTGCTGTAGTCGTAATTCGGCCAGACATACGTGCCGAGCACGGGCCACTTTTGAAAATTCCGACCTGCTGCTTCCGCACTCATGACCGTCTTCACCGAGTCTACATAACCGAGAATGGATCCATTCGAAAACTCGTTGTCTCTTAATGAAGTCCAACGGTCTGTAACTGCCGAGCGAAAAACCTGATCAGCCCAGAGCTTCTGCCACCAGAACGGCACAAGCCAACCGTCACCAGGACAGATCGAGTTGTAGTCAATAACGAGCCCGGTGGGGTTGCCTTGAACGCAATAGTCGACGTTGCCGAAGCCAAGATTAAAGTCCCAGATGGGACCCATGAAAAGCTTTCCGCCATCCGAATCTTTCTTTTTATACATGAATGTGCTCAGGCGATATGCATCCGGATTCTTGGTCAGCTCATTTATGATAAAATAATCGACAAACGAATTCATGTCGGCATACTTAGTCCAACCGTTTTCAGGATCTGCATAGTTCTCGCTTGCAAGGGCGTCTTCGAAAGCCTTCACATAATTCTTTATGTACGTTTGCTGTTCTTCAACAATATTTTCACCCTTGGGATATTCCCATTGGAAGTATGTTGCTTGATCACCTGAACGTTCGAGCGGGGGATAATCCGAAACGAATCCGCCTTCATCACCGCCGGTGGTCTTATCGATCTTCAAAATATAACCGCCGGTAACATCATCGCCGGTTGTTTCATCTTCTTCCAGCTTATCAATATTAACACGGTTTTTTCCGCGCTTTATTTTTTCAAGAAAAACATAGACGCCCATGTATTCATCATTGATCACAACTTCACAGTAACGGCTTCGCGAAGCATAGTTGCCCATAGCGCGGCCGAGGCGGTACGCCAAAGCATCGCGCATGAGCGTCTTATCGTTATAGGGTGCGAAGAGTATCCAGTCGCCTTCCTTAGGCATACCGAACAGGGCAGTCTCGTTGTCGCCCTCGCCATCTTCGGCCCTGAGCTCGAAGCCGTACTGTTTTTTGGGGAACGACTGAGACGACGAACCGCGGATCTCGATAGCAGCTTTGCCGTCGTATACATTGAATGGGTCGGTAACATTGTTGCGAATGCCGGGGCCATTATCGATGATCCCCATGTTGACCACGATCTTTGGATCGTCTACGATCGTTCCTCCGTTTGTATTAATGATCACGATGGGCAGATTGGACGAAGTAAATTCAACATCCTGTGCTGGAGAATGAGTAACTGTTAACCAGATGACAACAATGGTGCAGATGTATCTCATAGGCTTCTCAATGTTACTGTTACCATAAAGTTACCAAACGATTTCGACTACCTGCGAAACTTCAATTAGAAGCTTTTTGACATTCCTATCAGGTAAACCTTACAAACTCGATAGTTATTAAAGCATGTAATAGGTCTGTCTCCGTAATTCGAAGCGCGCTACTTGTCAACGCGCTTTCAAATCAAATTATTCACTGCTTTGCGCCACAAAAAGGCATCATTATTACTACCTTTACAGAATCGATCGACGGCGGAGTCATGAAGTACTCCGAGTTCCATCGGTTTATTCGACGTAGCAAATCTGGCTGGCGTTATGTTGGCGCCGAAGGTAGTCACTATATCTACGAACGAGACGGAATCAGGTATCCAGTCCCTTTTCACGGAGCAAAAGAAATACACGAAGGGCTGCGAAAAAGGATCGTAAAGGACATGGGATTAACACATTTCATATTCTAACAAGTATTAAATCAACATGAAAATTCTCAAGGCATTCTTAACCAAAGGAAAAAGTGACTTCGCCGCATGGTTCGAAAATTTCGAAGGTGTTTATGGGGCCGGCGATACAGTGGCAGATGCCAAGAAAAACCTTATAGATGGGCTAAATCTTTACGTAAAGCACAATCGCCATGCACCATCATGGTTAAAGAACAAAGCGTATAAGATCGTCTACCGTTTCGACGCTGAAAGCATCCTGAATTACTATCGGGGAATTTTTACAAATGCCGCCCTTGAGCGATTAACAGGTATCAACCAAAGGCAAATTCAACATTACGCGTCAGGTCTAAAACGACCACGGACAGTTCAACTAAAAAAGATAGAAACAGCATTCCACAAACTTGGACAGGAACTCATTGCAGTTGAACTATAGTACGTTCCATTCATTACACTATATTTAACACATGGACCGCCGCTTATTCCTTCAATTACCCATAGTTGCCGGCCTAATTGGCGAGGCAAAAGCCGCATCGCTCAACGAACGTCCCCTCAAAGGATTCAAAGTCGAAGCCAATGCCGACCGGTTCCACGAGGAGATGCTCATCATGGGCGGACAATTCAACTGCATGGTGTCATCAAAAGACACCGAAGGTGATCTATGCATCTACAACACAAGACGCCAGGAAAAAGGCGGACCCGCATTCCATCTTCATCACAGCCAGGACGAATGGTTCTACGTGATCAAGGGCGAGTTCATCGTAAAAGTCGGCGACGAAAAATTTTCTCTCAAGGATGGTGATTCAGCATTCGCTCCACGCAAGACACCCCACGCCTTCGCAAAGGTAAGTGAGGGCGAAGCCCAAATGTTAGTCCTCTTTCAACCCGCCGGTTCAATGGAAGAGTTCTTTAAAGAGATGGTCAGGCTTGGCCCGGCTATTCCAAAAGAACAGGAAACAAAGTTGAAGGAATTATGGAGCCGACACGGAATGGAGATCGTCGGCCCGCCGCTTAAATTTTGATCATTTTTTCTTCGAAGCCTTAGCCCTGGGATTGAAGTCGAGACAGAGTTTCATCCAATACTCGAAATCCTTTTTCGCCTTAAAGCCATCCGGGGTCACGTAGCAATAGCCCTTCAGTTGCTTGCCTCGCATCACCATCGGTAAAAAACCTTTGCGGCCGATTATGTTCTCGTATTCATCAGGATCTATACGACACATCATATTTTCATGGCTGACATTCACGCACATCTTTCCATTCACCATAAAAACAACTCCACTGAACATCTCCTTCTCCTTTACCTTCAGCTTTGGAATCGTTGAAAGATATTCGCGAATGCGATCTGCAAGCTTTGTATCGTAAGCCATAAAATTAAATGTAGTGATTAAAGCTTATTCCGGACAAAAGATTCCGTGCATTCCGTGGTTCCATGCATTCCGGCGTTTCCATGCGTTCCATGAATTCCGTGGTTTCCATGGTTTCTATGCGTTCCGTGCATTCCGTGGTTTCCGTGGTTTCTATGCGTTCCGTGCTTTCCGTGCTTTCCGTGAGAGACCACCATCAATGTTGACCAGCAATGACCATCGCTCCCGCACCAAAGATCATCACATCCTGTAAAAAATGAATGATCAATGCCCACGTCATCCCTTTGGTGTCGACAACGGATTTCGCAAGCACCCAACCGAGCGTACCCGACGCAATCATTCCGAACAAACCACTCGGGGTTCCGAAAATATGACCGGCCCCGAATATAACCGCAGAGATCAGGCAGATCGTAGCAGGTTGTAGCTTACCACTCAAGCCCGAGACTATTACAAAGCGACTAAAGATCTCCTCCGACCACGCATTGGTTGCCGAGAACAGTAACACCAACGGAAGCAGATCTATAAATTTATCATTGATCTCTCCATGCTCCCTAATCACGTTGAACGACATCATCATACCGGTTCCTATCGTGAACCCGACCGCTGCGAGCGGTCCATAAATACTCCAGTCATCGGTCGCTATTGGAAACCGAAAGTATTGTTTGAAATTATTTCTATCGTAGAAGTACATGATCGCCAACGCCACAAAAGACACCGGCAACACCATGAACTGGGTGGTGAACGTGAGATTAACGAGCTCGTTTTCGGTGATAGGCCAGATCGCGATCGTGCCGTTGTCGAGAAGAAGCGCCATCAGGACCACCGACAGCAGGCATGCTACAGCCAAGGTGATCGGCAGAATGACGGATCCGTTGGGAGCTTTGTTTTCGATTGTGGTGGCGGGTTCGATAATAGAACGCGCAATTGAGGCAACGGGTTACCCTGCCACCAACTTGCGGTCCCAGCGATTCATTTTCACGTTTCTCCAGATGCCGGTGCTTCGCGAGTCCCTGTGGAAAAGAAGATCGCCACGGTTCTTGAATCGCTTGTTCATATTGTCGTTGATCACCCACAGTCCATCAATGGATGCATCGCCGGCGTCGAGCACGACCGTGTCTCCGTAGTTGAATTCACCGTTCCATCTCTTCAACAGGTCGCGCGAAAGGGCCATCCAGCGGATCTCGTTGCGACGAAGCTTATCGAGATCGATACGTGAGTTGTTTGCGGTTATCAGTGGAGAACTATCGCATTGTCCTTCAACTGGATTGTAGATAGTGAGTGTTTCGAGTATGTGATATGCAGGTGTTTCAGGTATTTCGATCAAGGGCTTGGAAACTTCCGGTGCAGGCGACGACAATCCCATTGCAGTCGGGATCATTAGCAGCATTAACACAAAGGCACCGTTCCTCATTTTCTCTTTTTGGTGAGGAGCCAAGAGAAAATCCTGTGCCGTTTGAGTTCGGGTGTCTCAGCCAATTATTTGAACACATGTAAACTGGGGATATTGTGGACAGGTGTGGAATTTCTGGAACACAGTTATTCTTCCACCAATGCGAAGACGAGGCCCTTCATGAATCCAGGTATTGCCGCCTCCATGTGATTGAAGTTGGAATACTCATCTGCTTTTATGCGCGTGCCTGTCCTGGTTGAAAGCGAATCGAGTCCGTTCTTAAAGATCAAGAACTGGTTTGGAGCGGGTACCGGATCATATTCAAGCGTACCCATGCTTGTATAAAGTTTCACTGGTATTGTTGATGACTGCTGCGAAAGTTCTTTTAGTCGATCGTTCAAATAGAAATCATAATACGTTAGCGATGGACTTGCTGCGATGTAATTCTTTACCGAAAACTTTTTCTGTTTGGTCGATTCAAAAAAATGATACAAAACAAAATATCCACCCAGCGAATGACCTGCGAGTGTAACATTGTTTTTATCGATCCGGAATTCCTTTGAAAGTTGAGGTATCAACTCCGCATCAACAAACTGTTTGAAGCGTTCGCCACCTCCGCTAATAGCAAACGAATCTTTAGGCGCTGCAACAGGAAACGTATAGTCACGGCCACGAAGTGAATCGAGGGTCGCAAAATCTTTATAGCCTACGCCGACAATCACACACGACGGATATCCCTGTGTAAGGGTTCCTAATTCAAATTCTGCCAACACCGGCTCGAAATACGCATTGCCATCCAATAAAATAACCAACGGGTACTTTGTTGTGTCGCTCAAATAGTTCTGTGGAAGCGATGAAAAGATCTTGAACGAATCCGCGACCGAAGAAGAGTAGATCATCTTCGAAATGGGCGATGAGTAGAGAGCGGAGATCTCCGTAAGATCGGAGTTTGCTGGCGTTTGAGGCTTGGTGCATCCGATCGCAAAAATGACCAGCATCGAAAAGGTCAGGGTTCTTGTCATGAACTCAATATAAAATAAAAACGCAACTACCCCCTTCCCCCGAGGAAACCAGCATCCGTAATCATATTCCCTTCCTTTTGCGTTGTATGATCAGTAACTTTTAAACATCATGAAGCAGAGAAAGATCGAAAAGATAACCGCCAATCCTCCTCACCCGGGATTTCTTGGCGAAGGACATACAGCTACCGCAGTCGTCGATGGCAACGATTTCGAAAGAACAGATCCTTTCATCATATTAATGGACGATAAACTAAATCTCCCCGGCGGCTCTCCCGTGGGTGGAGCGCATCCACATGCCGGCTTCGAAACAGTAACGTTCATTTTGAAGGGCAACGAAAAAGACTGGAAGACAGGCACCGTGGAATTAATGACGGCCGGGAAGGGCATCGTTCACACCGAAGAGATTACCGCGAAAACAGACGTGAGAATATTGCAGATGTGGCTCGCATTACCTCCATCACAAAGATGGGCCGATCCATTCTTTCAACAGATCCTTGTCGAAGACGTACCAACCGTAAAAAATGTCAACAGCGAGATCCGTGTCTACAGCGGAAGCAGCAACGGACTTACTTCGCCATTGCGGAATCATACTCCGCTCACGCTCGTCGACTTCAAGCTTGGCGCGAACTCGGAAGCTACGCAAGAGATCCCGTCTTCATACAACGGTTTCATTTATGTGGTCGAGGGCGATGTTTGGGTTTCAGGGGAGAAAGTCGAGACAGACCAGGCGGGTTGGTTCGATCTGTCCTCAGACGAAGGCGACAGCAAGATCGTATTTCAAACGAAGGATCAGTCGGCGCGTTTTATTCTTTATGCCGCCGAGCCTCACCATGTGCCGATATTGAGTCACGGTCCGTTCATAGGCGATAATGAAGATGACATCCGAAGATTATACCGCGAATATCGCCAGGGGTTGATGCCCCACGTTAACGATCTGCCGGGGGAGAAAAGAGTGAAGCACCATTTACTTTACCAGTAAAGAGAGGAGGATTTCATAATTTTAGTCATAACTAAAATTATGAATCCATGGTCGTCGACATCGTAAAAGAAAGTCTCTGGCAACAATTCGGAGCCAGCATAGAAATGCTGAAGAATGCGATAGTTATGTGGCCGGACGAGCTCTGGGGAACGAAGCCGAAAGCTTTCAGGATGGCGTTCCATACACTTTTCTTTCTCGAGTACTACCTCACGAATCCGCCCGACGATTTCGAGCCACTGCTTCCTGTGGCACCCGATGGTGACGACGATATTGGTCCCGCAAGGATCTATTCGAAGGAAGAAGTGCTTGAGTACCTTGAAGCATGTCGTGCGAAATGCAAGGAGATGATCTATAATTTCAATGACAGCAACATCGAAATGCGATGGTATCAGACAAAATGGAAGCGTGACTTCAACTTCTATGAGCTGATGATGTACAATATGCGTCACGTTCAACATCACGCCGCACAATTGAACATGATGCTTCGCAATGAGATCGATAATGCCCCCGATTGGGTGTCAAGGGCCAGTAATGCTCATGCGTGATCGCACAATGGCCATTTGAGGTCGATCGCTTTTAGAAGTGCCTGCAATCTCACCGAGCCGCTTATAGATAGCATTGGCTTTCTGTTTTTCACCAAGCTTGTCGGCAGAAAGCGCAGCACCAAACAACCCGTTGAAACGATCGGGATGACGCTGAAGATCGGATTCATAAGCGATCCATGCATTCTTGAAATCTCCGACTTCAAAATACATATCGGCGAGGAGCTCACGGGCTGGAACGATCTCACCTGGAGTAACCGGGTGTTTTGCCGTAGCATCTTCCAGGTCGGCAGCCTGAGACATGAGTTGGATCGCATCGTTCTTCTTCCCTAATTTCAATTTGATCCACGCTTCCCCAGCTTTTGATTGGATCGTTACCAGGTTGGCTTTATACGTTTCGTTGGTTTTAACGAGTTCGGATTGAATGCTATTCAATTGATCGAGCTCTGCCTGCGCTTCCTTGATCTTGTCGAGATGAACGAATCCAAGCAAACGTGCGAAGGTCATGTTAGCCCGTTCCCATCCGAATTTCTCCCACGGAACGCTCGCCGGTCTTGTCTCGAGAGCAGATGCTGCCGTCCAGTCTTTACGTTCGAGTGCGAGTCGTGCCGGCACCGCCGTGAATGCGTAGGCGCCTTTGAAATTTACAGGAAAGATCTGCTGAATCGATTGAAGGTAGGTTGCCTGGTTAAGCGCGCCTTCGTCATCCGCTTTCTGAAGATAAGCATAGATCAAATAATCGAGGCCGTGAAGCTCTTCATCCCAATGACCTGCCGCATCGATGTTCTCTGCATAGCATTGTGCTGCTGAAACTGAATTGATGTTCGAAGTTATTGCCTCATCCCAAAGTCCAAGTCGCGTGAAAATGTGCGAGGGCATGTGTTGTGCGTGAGCGGATGCAGCTGCAATGGACGCATACTTCCTTGCTGCTGGCAAACCGAATTGTGCGAGTTCGGGATAATCGTAAGCGTGGATCAGGTAATGCGCTATTCCCGGATGATCTGGCTCGGCAACGAATAATTTGTCGAGGATCTCTCCTGCTTTCTTTTGCCTCACGAAAGTCTTGTCGGCAGGCTCGGCGGCAGCATCCAGGGCCAGGGCATAAAAGATTGCTGCTTCCTTATCTTCCGGATATTTTTCGTAGAGGTTCGCCGTGGCCGCTTCGTACTTTAATAAACGCGTACGATGATCCTGCTTTTCCCATTCGTCGTAAATGCTTGCGATGGCTTCGAGATAATCGGACTCACGACTCGATTTATTACCAACTGTAGCACGACCGGCAGCTACTATACTCGCTCCCTTCTTAAGCTCATCAGGTGTTGGCGGAGCCCAAAGTCCATGGAAGTTGCACATTGCGGCGCCCCAGTATGCCATTGTGCACGAAGGATCTTTGTCCATCGCTTTCGCAAACATCTTTTCAGCCTCTGTGTATTCGAACGAGTGCAACAGCGCTGTTGCCAGGTTGAAATCAGCCCTGATGGCGTCGGAACATCCGAGACTAAAGTCTACAGTACCAAATTCGCCCGCACCCGAGCCACAGAGTGTTATCTCACCGCGGGCCAGGTTAAGCTGTGGTATATCCTTTTTAGGAGCACAGGCAACGAATAGAACGATCCAAACGATGCTTCTTTTCATACTAACAAAATATACCACTTTTTTTACCTACCTCATCCCGGCTTTCGCCGACATGACAACTGCGCTGGCCTAACAATTCTGTCGTCGCGGGGGCGATTTGCGTTGTTTAGATCAAAAAAATCGCCTGTCCGCAGGCGGAACGACCATGGAAAACCTCACTGCCGAGTATCTCTTCCGCGCCGAAGCCTGGCTGCTGATCACAACGCTGATCTACTTCATCATGAACGGAGCAGGAATTTTCGAAACCGCCGTGCTCGTTCCGAAGTGGACGGCATCACCTCCCGCATCATTCCAGTTGTTTAAAGGCGAGCATGGTATCGATCTGAAAATATTCTGGATCGCGATGCATTCAATCCATGAAATAACTTTCATCGTTGCGATCATCTTCTGCTGGAATATCCCCGGCGTTCGTGAATGGATGCTGTTGTTATTCGGTATTCATTTCGGAGTACGCGTATGGACGTTAACGTACTTTGCCCCGAACATCATCGAGTTTCAGAAAATAGCTAACGGAGCCGATGTCACGCCCAATCTCGCCGAACGCACGAAACGCTGGAAGAACCTGAACTACATAAGAACTCTTGCTTTCATTGCCGTATCAGGCGGCGTGCTTTCTATCCTCTTAAGACTTTTGCTGGATTAACGTTGGCACCGCGATAGACCTGCACGACGACGGAGGCAGATAATAAGATCAGCAGAAACGCAGAGGGGACCAGGAAGAGCCATAACGAGATATCGATCCGTATCGGATAACCTTCCAGCCATTTGCTTACGGCGTACCAGCTCATCGGTATCGACAACACAATAGCAATCAACATCAGCCTGCCGAACTGGGTGGATAATAACGTGATGATGTTCGTTACAGATGCTCCGAGCACTTTCCTTATGCTGATCTCACGAGCACGTTGATAAGTCGTGAACGTCGCCATACCGAAAAGTCCCAGGCAAGCAACCCCGATCGCAAAGATCGAGAACACTCCGAACACCTGCCCGAAGCGAACATCCGACGCATACAAGCGATTGTAATATTCGTCGGCGAAATAATAATAGAATTCATTTCCCGGGAAGTGCTGTTCGAAAAGTTTGCGAACCGAATTGATCGTGTTCTTAAAATCGCCCGTTAGCAGCATAGAGGTTCTCCTTGGGAAGACGTCGATGGGCATAAGAATGACCGACGTGTGTGAAACTTTCAATGTCTCCCAATAAAAGTCTTTTACGACACCGATCACTTCCAGGGTGTCTCTTTTATCAAGAACAATATTCTGACCTACCGCATCTTTGTTGGTCCCCAGCTTGAATTTGGATACGGTTGCCTCATTGATCAATACCCGATCATAATCCCCTTTATTCTTTTGATCCCAATTTCTGCCTTCCAGGATCGTAAATTGATACGTATCGATGAAGTCCATGTCGGAAAAGATCAGCATAGTGTTCGAGCCATAAACTCCTTCCTCTTCAGACTTTCCCATCGCGTCCAGGTGGGCATCCAGGTTGTAGCTGCCGCCCGGAACAACACCCGATGTCGAGACCTTTGCGACCGAAGGCAATGATTGAAGTGAATTCTTAAATGACCTGGCGCGCTCGTTAACGTTTCCTTCCTCATGTTCCGGACCATTTACGACCAGTACCTGTTTCGTCTTTACCCCGATGTCCTGGTTCTCCATGAACCATACCTGTTGAATGATGGCGGCTGTTGCGATCAATAAACACAAAGAGGCCGTGAACTGAAATACCAGCAACGATTTCCGGAGAGAGAAACCCATTGGCTGAGTGACCGAAACACCTTTAATAACCTCCGTTGTACGGAAAGACGAGAGAACAAACGCGGGATACAAACCCGATATCAGTGTTCCGAAGATCAATAACGAGAGCGCTGCTAAAAGTAAAACGGGCTCGGTGAAATCGAGAGCCAGGTTTTGCTGACTGAGCTCGTTCATGATGGGCATAAATAAAATCGCCAGCACAATGGCTATCGATCCACTGATCGCATTCACGACGAATGATTCGAGAAGGAATTGAGAGATGAGACTTCTTCTAAGAACACCGAGAGCTTTCTTCACACCTACCTCGCGTGCGCGTTCGATTGCCCGGGCTGTGGAAAGATTAACGTAGTTGACCCACGCTGTGGCGAGCACGATGATCGCGATGATAGACAACAAATAAATATTGCCAAGATCCTGTCCTTGTCGCGGATCTTTGTGCGATAAATGCGACCACTTGATCGGCTGCAGGAACATGCCAACCTCGTAGGGGATATTTTGGCCGGCGTTATATTCTTTTGTCAATCGTGGAAGCGCATCGTTCACTTGTTGCAATGCTTCCGGACTTTCGAGTTCCACGTAGGTAAAAAAATTCGCCCAGCGGGGATCTCTTTCATAGGTTTCTGATTGAAGGAGTGGTCCCATGGATATAAGTGCGTCGAAACCCATACCCGTATTCTTTGGGCTATCTTCTGCGACAGCAGTCACTGTAAGGTCGCCGGAAAGATAGTCGCCTTTGAAGTGGAGTGTTTTACCGAGGGCTTCCCTGGGATCGTTGAACAGGTTGGTTGCGACAGTTCGGCTCAACACGATTGAATAGGGGGCAATGAGAGAGGTGGACAGGTTGCCGGCGACGGATTCGAAGTCGAACATCTCGAAGTAGGAATTATCGGCGAACCACATCGAGCTTGCGCCGGCTTTTTTTCCGTCCTGCGGCAGCGTGAGCTCGCCGTAACCCCAATGCTTGCGGGAAATATTTTTCACGCCAGGAATCGATTCTTTAAGCATCGGACCGAGGTCGAATGCTGTAAAGTCGTCGAAGCTTTCCCAATAGAAATTGGAGGTGATACGGTAAAGGTTATCTGCTTTCTTGTGCATCGACTCGTAGCTGGTTTCGAAATGGATATAGGAACCGAGTACGAGCACGATGGCGATGCCGACACTAAGGCCGAGGATGTTGATGCTTGAATACAGCGCGTGCTTCCGAAGCTGGCGAATGGCAAGGGTCAGGTAGGTTTTGAGCATATATGAATATAACCTATTTCCGAGAGAGAAATTGTAAAAAAGGTCTTGCTATTTTTGATGAAACGGAAAGCCATATTGCTTTGAATATCTATCTACTTCCAGGTCTCGGAGCCGACGAGCGGTTGTTTCAATATCTCGATCTCGGGGAGCATTCCGTAGTACCTATTAAATGGTGGCGGCCAAAGAACAGTGAACCTATCGAGGAATATGCAGCAAGGATATCTTCACAGATAAATGGAAGTGATTCGATATTGATCGGTGTAAGTTTTGGCGGTATGATGGCAATAGAGATCGGTAAGATCATCCAGACAGAAAAAATAATCCTGGTCTCATCAGCAGCAACCTATCGGGAGCTGCCAATAATTTACCGATGGGCAGGCCGGTTGAAACTACATCGCCTTTTTACCGGAGGGCTTTTGAAACGGTCGCATCGAATGTTGAATTGGATGATGGGGGCAGGAGATACTTTAAGAAAAACCCTGCTTGCGGATATGCTTCGCGACACCGACAAGGACTTTCTTTTCTGGGCGATGGATAAGATTGTGACATGGAACAACGAAAAAGTCCCTGATAATGTGATAAGGATCCATGGTGACCGTGATCGTGTACTTCCGCTCCGAAAAACAGACTACTTGATCAAAAATGGCGGTCACATAATGGTCGCCAATCGCGCAGAAGAAGTCACTAGTGCGATACGCACAATTCTCAGTTCCGGTAGGTAAAATGGACCTCATCGCGCGGAGAGCCTGCTACTCCGACCTCAAACTCTTCACCGGGTTCATCGACGCGGCTTTGAGCGATTGATAGCTAACTGTAAGCAATGTTATGATTATCGCCGAGGCACACGTTATTGCAAACACCGACCACGAGACATCAGTACGATACTGAAACTCATTCAGCCACCGATCCATTAAATAGTAGCCGATCGGGATGGCGACCACGCACGAGATCACTATTAACACAATAAAATCTTTCGATAGCATTCGCCACAACACTGCCACGCTCGCGCCCATCACTTTTCGTATGCCGATCTCTTTGGTGCGCTGCTCGGCAACAAACGATGCGAGCCCAAACAATCCAAGGCATGAAATAAATATTGCAAGTGCCGAAAATACCGCTGCAAGCCTGCCCACTCTCTCTTCCTGGCTGAATTTTGTCGCATACACGTCGTCGACAAATCCATAGCCAAATACGGAGCCGGGCGCAACCTTCTCAAATGCCTGTTTGATCTTCGGCAGCGCTTCAGCTACACTCACCGACGGATTAATGCGAATGTGTAAGACGTTATCGTTCTGGTCTGCATCATAGTAATACATGGTTTGCATCACCGGCTCGTAGGGCGATTCAACAATGACATCTCTAACGACACCGATGATTGTCTTCGACCATTTTGGTTTGCTGAGGTCGTCGATGTTGACAAAAACTTTACCGATGGGGTCTTTCAAACCCATGTACCGGATCGCTGACTCATTGAGTATGATGGCGTCGGTTGAATCGGTCGCGAACTCGGGGGAGAAATCGCGGCCAGCTACGATCTCCCATCCTATCGCCCTTCCGAACTCCAACGCAACGTTTACATCAGCGAACTCCGCATCGAAATTCTGATCCCTGCCCGGCCAATCGTAACCGCCGGTTGTGTTCCACAATGCCGTCAACGGCTGCGACGATGTAGCTGCTTCGGACACGACTCCGGTCGCGAGCAGCTCGGTGCGGAATGTATTTACCTTATTGCGAATTGCCGGGTCTCCCAGGTCCATCGAGATCAATCCACCACGATTGTAGCCGACAGGCCTCTTACGCGCGAAGTCGATTTGATTGTAAACTACCAACGTTCCAATGATGAGGACCACAGACACCGTGAATTGTATAACCACCAGGACCTTTCGTGGCAATGTGCCAAATCGACCCAAACGCAATACGCCTTTCAACACCTTTGCAGGTTGGAACGACGAGAGATAAAAGGCAGGGTATGTTCCGGCAAGTATCGAGGTAAATGTTATAAATCCTGCAGCCACTAACCAGAAGACCGGGTTAGAAAAAGGAAGCGCGATCTCTTTATTCGCCAATTGGTTAAAGGCAGGCTGCAATGAAACCAGCAACAGCACCGCCACAGCGAATGCAATTACAACGACCAGGAACGATTCACTAAGGAATTGCATGATCAGTTGACGTCGTGCCGATCCCATTGTCTTACGAACTCCCACCTCACGGGCACGCTTTTCTGAACGCGCCGTACTAAGGTTCACGAAATTGATGCAAGCCAACAGAAGAACAAATAAACCCACTGTACCAAAGAGCCAAACGAAAACGATACGCCCTGTGGTTGGCTTTCCATCTTTAAACTCCGAATAAAGATGCCACGCGCTCATCGGGAAAACCTGCACATACGGGTTGTTCTTCTTCACTATTGAATAATAATCCGCAGGCATATTTTTCGAAAACATATCGGCAATGGCCGCATTAACTGCTTCGAAAGATGTATTTGGCTGCAGCTGAACATACGTGTTTGTCATGTGATTGTCCCAGTCTGCCTCTTTACCCCAAAGCCATCTTCTCGATGAAAGAAATAGCGACCAAGGCGCAAAGAACTTAACTTCTCCAAGCTTGTTGTTGCGCGGAATATCTTCATAAACACCGGTGATCTCCACGTCCATGCGATCGTCAAGCTGCAAAGGCTTTCCAACCGGGTCTGCTTCGCCAAAAATCGCTTTCGCGAAAGACT
This sequence comes from uncultured Ohtaekwangia sp., assembly GCA_964490505.1. Taxonomy (GTDB): domain Bacteria; phylum Bacteroidota; class Bacteroidia; order Cytophagales; family Cyclobacteriaceae; genus ELB16-189. The sequence goes on from CAZBCP010000018.1 coordinate 181,571, forward strand.
GAGAGATCACCACCGAATTCTGCTTATCGATGCTTTGATAATTGCCCCGCAACATCTTCACTGAAAACATCTCAAGACCCTGGGGTTCAACAAACAATCCCTTTCGGGTGAACTTCTCTTCACCGCTTGAAACATGATAGTCTCCGATCCACCATGCCATAGCCACGTGCTTGAAGTATTGCGGATAGTTGTTCCTAAGCGTGGCACCGACGGGCATCTGTAACGCCGGTCCGTTGGATATCTCACCTGTCAGCGGATCGGTTTGTCCTTTGTATATCTGACCTAAAAAATTATAGTTCTCATGATACTTGTTGAACGACAATTCATCGTAGGTCCAAAGTCCGATGAACATGGCAACGGTCATGCCTATGGCGAGTCCGCCGATGTTTATCATTGAATAACCTTTGTTGTTGAGAAGATTTCTCGTGGCAGTTTTGAAATAATTTTTGAACATACCGTAATGATTTAAGTTTCGATGACCCTCGGCGGGCCGGATGATCGCAGGCCTGCAAAGAAGCAATACGTCAATGACGAAGTTGATGTCGGCGCGAAGCTTCGATTGCCTGACGCGCTCATTGTACATCTCGAGCAGGTCGCCCTCGATATAGGGTTGCAGTTTCGGGTGACAATACCACCGGAAAAATCTTAGAAAAAATCGTGGTGGTTTTTGCTCCATCTGCCCAATGCACGATAATTATTTCCTAAATGTAGTAATATTTTTAGCAAGTTCCATTAGTTATCTTTATCAAATTCCAGTTTTCGAATGCGGACCCTCACCTTGCTTTTGATCCTTATATCTACGTGGGCATCTGCCCAGCAAACTGTTTCCTCTCCCGACAACAATATCAAAGTCTCGATAACGGGAGGTCCAAACCTGCTTATTTCGGCGCAATACAAGGCCAACGACATCCTTCAGCCTTCGGAGATCGGGATGATCATACGTGGCATCGCCAACAATTGGAAACCCGGAAAATCTACCTCGGTTACAAAAAATGAGAGCATTCATTCTCCTGTACCCGAGAAAAGAAAAGATATCGTCGATCATTACAACCAGGTCACAATCAACTTCAAGGCAAAAATTGCTTTGCAGGTCAGGGTTTATAACGACGGGTTCGCCTATCGATTCACAGCGGCGATCGCCGACTCGATCACGGTCGAAAAAGAAATCGCTCAGTATTCTATTCCGTTTACAACCAAATTTTACGGATCGCCCGTAAGCAAACGCGAAGATGTCGACGTGTTCCACACGAGCTTCGAAGAACCGTACCTCGTAACTCCAACCGACAGCATCCCGCAGGAAAAACTTTTTTTCTCGCCGGTGATGATCAGCTATCCCAACAATATCAAAACGGTGATCACCGAGTCGGACCTCGAAGACTATCCCGGAATGTTCCTGCGCTTCAATGCCGACAGGCTCACTGGCGTGAACGCACGGTATCCGAAGACAGTTAGAGTTAATCCCGGCGAATTTCCTGCCGAAGTCGTAACGAGTCGCTTTGATTTTATTGCGCGCACCACGGGCAAGCGAACATTCCCCTGGCGCGTGTTCATGATCTCTGAAAAGGATTCACAGCTCCCATCCAACGACATGGTGTATCGACTAGGGTCCCCCTCCCGTGTTGCCAACACAAGTTGGATAAAACCGGGCAAAGGAACCGACGAGTGGATCATCGGGATCAATCTCTTCAATGTTCCGTTCAAGACTGGCGTGAACACGGAGACTTATAAATACTATATCGACTTTGCGAAGCGGTTTGGATTTCAACGCATCATGATGGACGCCGGCTGGAGCGACAATACCGATCTTCTAAAGATCAATCCGAATATCGATATGGATGAGATCTCACAATATGCAAAACGCAACGGTATCTCATTAAGCATGTGGACGCTCGCATGGTCGCTCGATCATCAACTGGAACCCGCTCTCGAACAATTCAAGAAATGGGGCGTGGATTTTATTATGACCGACTTCATGGACCGCGACGACCAGAAGATGGTGAATTTCTACCATCGTATCGCGAAAGCTTGCGCCGAAAAAGAGATCATGATCATGTATCACGGGGCGTTCAAGCCGGCAGGTTTTAGTCGCACGTGGCCCAATGCAATCACCCGTGAAGGTGTTCTCGGCTCCGAGTATAATATATGGAGTGAGAAAGCGAATCCCGACCACGACTTGCTCCTCCCCTTCATTCGCATGACTGCAGGTCCGATGGACTATGAGCCAGGCATCCTTGATAATGCTACGAAACAAACATTCAGACCTGTATCCGAAAAGGTGATGTCGATGGGCACGCGAATGCACCAGGCCGCGATGTTTGTCGTGTACGAAAGTCCGATCCAGTTATTCTCAGGCAATCCATCTCAAGGACATCTCGAACCCGAATTCATGAAGCTCATTGGCGACATTCCCACCACATGGGATGAGACTATCGTACTCGACGGAAAAGTTGGCGAGTATATTGTTACAGCCCGCAAGAAAGGCAACGATTGGTATGTGGGTGGGATGAGCAACTGGCAGGGTAAAACAGTTGACATTGACTTTTCCTTCGTCGGCGAAGGTTCATTCGATGTTACGATGGCTGTCGATGGCGTGAATGCAGATCGTTACCCGTCGGATTATTCAATATCTCGAAAGCCGGTCGATAGAAAAGTGTCGATCACGATGGCGAAGGGCGGTGGCTTTATTATAGTGTTAAAGAAAAATTGATTTATGAACGTCGATCAGTTCAACGAAGAGTTTGAGAAGAATCGGAGTCAGTTGCGATCATTTATTGTAAGGATAACGGCAAGTGCGACGGATACCGACGACATCGTTCAGGATACCTATATCAAAGCATCGACAAACCTTGCAAAGTTCGAGGGAAAGTCGTCTTTGAAAACCTGGGTGTTTGCGATCGGTGCCAACCTTGCAAAAGACCATTTGCGTGCCAAAAAGCGTTGGCCTGAAAATGTGTTGGACATTACAAAGGCCGCCGCTTTATCGGATCATAAGTTCTTCGCAGAAGCCATGGAGATCCGGACAAACTCGCCCCAGGGAAATTATGAGATAAAAGAGCACATCGTTTTTTGTTTCTCCTGTGTTTCGAAATCATTACCGCTCGAACAGCAGATCTGTTTGCTTTTAAAGGAGGTTTACGAATTCAAAGTGAATGAGATCGCCGAGATCCTCGACGTCAACGAGGCGATGGTGAAATACTACCTGCACGCAAGTCGTTCGAAAATGATCAACATCTTCGATGGCCGCTGTGCTCTCATTAATAAAGAAGGTATCTGCCACCAATGTTCCGAGTTGAATGGCATCTTCAATCCGAAGCAAAATGCCCAGGAGGAACTTATGAAATTGCAACTCGTGAGAGATGCTAACAATTCCGAAAAGGAACATTTGTTCGATCTGCGTGCCCAAATCGTTCGTGAAGTAGACCCCTTCGAATCCCCGGCAGCCGCCCTGCAGCTCCATCACCTCGAACAAAACCGGAAGGTGATGGACGAATACCAAAAAAAATAATCGTCCAAAATCTCTCCCCCGTCCTATCGTTTCGGTCGCGTTGTTCGTCAAAAGCGAAAGCAACAACCAAAGACCGTGACAATGCAGCAAAATCCTTCGGGGAGGGCCAGCACAAAGGCCACAACCTTTAGCCGTGAAACTTCTATCCAAATAGAGATCCATGCCCCGGCTTCGCGGGTGTGGGACCTGATTACCAACGCCGCAGAATATCCCAGGTGGAATTCAACGGTCATTTCTATAAGCGGACGCATCGCGCTTGGCCAAAAGATCAAATTGAAGTCAGTGCTTGATCCGAAGCGTGTGTTCACATTGAAGGTGAAAGAGTTTGTAGCACCCCGACGACTCGTCTGGGGCGACGGCCAGGGAAACAGAGTTTATACGATCGATGACCATAACAACGGTGTCGTTACCTTTTCTATGATCGAAAAAATTGGCGGATTAATGTTCCCTCTTTATGCCAAACTGATCCCGCCGTTCGATGAATCGTTCGAAAAGTTTGCGAAGGACCTGAAGATTGCTGCCGAGAAAAAATGAGCAAGGCAAAAACTATTCTCGTCACCGGGGCAACGGGCCGACAGGGTGGCGCGGTGATCCGGAACCTTTTGAAAAATAATATTCCGGTCAGAGCATTATCCAGAACCCCTCAAAGTTTAGCTGCGCAGTTGATCCGTGAAAAAGGGGTGGACATCGTGAAAGGCGATATGTCTGATCGGACCTCGCTGGTGGAGGCAATGAGTGGATGCGATGGCGTCTTCAGCGTTCAGAATTATTTTGAGTACGGAGGCGAGAAAGAAGTGCAGTATGGAAAGAACCTGGCGGATGCCGCGAAGCAAGCTGGTATTCAACACTTCATCTATAGTTCCGTATGCGATGCGGACAGCAACACCGGGGTGCCTCATTTCGAAACGAAGGTTGTGATCGAAAGCCACATAAGGAAAACTGGTATACCATTTACCATTCTCCGGCCTGTTAAGTTCATGGAGAACTATTACATCCCGCAGGTATTCCGTGGCATTCTTGGTGGAAAACTTTTGGATTCGATCAGGCCTGGAAAAAAACACCAGATGCTGGCCGTGGAAGATATCGGAAAATATGCGACGGCGGCATTTCAATACCCCGAACGATCTCTATCGAAAACTATCGACCTGGCAGGCGACGAATTGACGAATGAAGAAGTAGCCGATACGATCTCGGGAGTTTTGGGCATGAAAGTGAAGTTCAGCAGGATACCCATGCCGATCGTACGATTGGTGATGGACAAGGAAATGTACCTGATGTTTCGCTGGTTCAATGAAAAGGGTTTTGAAGCAGATCGGGACGAGACAGCCAGGATCTTGCCGGGTATTCATGCAACCAGCTTAAAGGAATTCTTATTGAGTGAGAACTGGCAGCGCTGGAATAAAAAAGGAACGATTTAAAAAATCTGAGCAGTTATGAAATACAATATTGGATCAAAAGAAAAGCCACTGAAACTGAAAACACCTCCTCTTACATCGGATTATACTATGCACGTCGAGGAAAAGGATGGTTCGGAGGTCCTTGTATGCACAGTTGGAAAAACCGTACTCCTTTACAACATCAATTGCATCGACGATTTGCATGCCATGCTCAAAAAATCAGGCGACTGGATGGAACTTGGAAGTGCCGATGAGCAGAAGCCTGCAAAAGAGGGAACGGTGGAAGCCTGGGGACGTTCTAAAAAAAATCCGGTGGGCGGATGGTATGGTTTGAAGAAAGGTCTTCGAGGCCGCTTTGGAATGTATATTCCGCCGCTATTGGAGAAGCTTGGCCTGGCCGAAGTTACTCATGATGCAAAAGGGAATAAGATGCGAGCGAAATAGTATCGCTATCATTTTCTCTTCGTTTGCTTCTTCTTTTTTGGAAGCTTCGATTTGACCAACTCGTAAGATTGTGTGATATAGAATTCCCACTGCTTCTTCGTGAGTACTCTGGGATTCTCCACCAGTACCCATTTGTAGCGCGCCACATACGGAGCGGGAACGATGCCGGGGCGCGCCGACAACTCTTCAAATTCTTCGTCGGTAACCTTGAACGATGCCGTTAACGGTCCTTCGAGCGGCGTTACACAGAACATTTTTTCGGAGATCATAAAACAGAGATCGGCGCCCCACTTCACGCCTTCCGTAACATCCGGAAGTTTCTTGCAGATCGAACGAATTCCTTCGATATCCATAACTACAATCTTAATATTAAAGATATTAATTTATGATCTTTGATCTGTTATGGACATCCAGGAGCTCAATAAAGAGTTTGAGATCAATAGGAGCAAACTGCGGTCATTTGTGTTCCGGCTTACTGTTGACAGGGCCGATGCCGATGACATTGTCCAGGACACTTACATCAGAGCTGCTGAGAAACTGGGGACGTTTGAGGGCAGGTCGTCGTTAAAAACATGGATCTTCTCAATTGCTGCAAACCTTGCGAAGGATCACTTGCGTGCAAGGAAACGTTGGCCTGTTAACGCAATGGATCTGGGAAAACGAATGACGTTGAGCGACCCTGATCGATATATGCCTCAATTCTTCAAGGCCCATGCATCTGCGCACGGTGAGTTCGAAGTACGGGAACACATTGCATTTTGTTTTACCTGCGTTGGCAAGACATTGCCAATCGACCAACGAATGGTCTTACTCCTGAAGGAATTCCTTGAATTCAAAGTGAAAGAGATCGCCACTATTCTCAACACAACGGAAAGCATCGTGAAGCATGCGTTGTTCGCCGGTCGGAAAACCATGGAGGAAATATTCGATCAGCGTTGCGCCCTTGTCAATAAGAAAGGTGTATGTCACCAGTGCTCGGAGCTAAACGGCATATTTAATCCGAAACAGAGCTTCCAGGAAGAAAAGATCAAGGTCGATCTTCATCACCGGATCGATATCGCGAAAGCAGCAGACCCTTTCGAGTGCAAGGGCCGCGACCTCCATTTTTTTCACTTCGAACACATCGTTAACGCGCTGAATATCACCACCGAACGATAGTTCGACCGTTTTTTGTCCGCTGATCGTCTAAGGGCGAAACAAATCAGCATTTATGAAACAATACTATTTCTTCGGCGGAGCCACGGCATTCATCGTCATCTTCAACCTTGGCTATGTTTTCCATGAAATTATTATGGGGGATTTCTTTAAGGCTACGATCGGGTCGTTGCAGCGCGACGCCTACATCATACCGCTAATTGCTGTGGCATTCGTTCTCTACACGGCATTCGTTGCCTACTTCCTTCCTGTGTTCTGCGAGTACACGACGCGTCACTATCGCTGGAGCTCGATGAAGACCGCCGTGATATTCGGTGCTCTTGTCGGGTTTTTCTGGGACGGCTTGCAAGGCGGTATCATTGAAGTGGCAACTTTCAAAATGCCCGCGGTTGTCTTTTGGTACGACTCAGCGTACCATACTGTTGAGGGAATTGTTACGGCGACGATACTCGGATTTTTTTATGATCGCTTCTTCAATTCCTCAAAACTGACCCAATAGATGTTGCCAGTCGCGTTGAGTGGACTGGTTGCGATCTGTTTTATTTTTTGAATCGTTGCTTTGCTTCCGCTGAATGATACCGGTAACTGATGCCGTTCGCTGGTGAAGAACAATGCCTTGCCGTCGGGCGATACGAAGGGGCAATAATCGATCTGTTTCGAGTTGAGCTCGGTTAAGTTACGTGCGGGCCTCCAGGTACCATTTGCATCCTTCGAAGCCATGTAGAGGTCGCCGCCACCGGCATCGTCTTTTCGTCCGTACGATGTAAATAGAATGTATTGTTCGTTTGGATCTATGAATGCATTGAATTCATAGAACTTTGAATTCACGGCTGTGTCGAGCGGGACGGGCTTTTGATATTGATTGCCTTTGAATTCTGAAACATAGATGTCTTCGCGACCGGGACCACCTTTGTAGGCGGCCGTGAAATAAAGATTTCCGTTTCGTGCGACAGACGGATAGAACTCGTCGGCTTCGGTATTCACGACCGGTCCGAGGTTTTCTGGTTTGCTCCAACCGTTCGGTGTTCTTGAAACCTTGAACATATCGAAGTCTTTCGGCTCGGTGCCGGTAATGGGGCGGTTCGATGAAAAGAAAAGAGTGTTGCCATCGTGACTGAACACCGGTTCGAGGTCGGAATATTCGCCGGCAAACGAGGCTACTTCCGGAGCGGACCACTCTCCTTTCGGTGATCTCTTGCTATAGACTATAGTCTGGAATGTCGATCGTGGTGTCGAGATCGTATAAAAGATCTCGGTGCCATCGGGCGATAAGGCGAAGTCGCGCTCGTTGATGCTGGTTGACAACGTTCCTTCGCCGAGCATGGAGAGTCTGGCAGGAGGGTTGTTGAGCGCTGGTAGCTTAAGTTGTGCCGCCGCAATCAGCGGCGACGTAATTAATAGGGTGATGATGAGCCTGGTCATGCTTCAAACAAACGGAAGAGACTTGAAAATCGAACGGTATAGCAATACTTAAAGCATTTTCGTCAACCGACGATGTTTTTTCGTCAACCAAAAGATGCAATTTCAATTTACTTTTGAGGGATGACAAGGGTTCAGCGTCACGTACTTTTCTGGATTGGATACGTTCTCTTCAAGACCTACCTGAACGTATCCGATAATCTTTCGCTGCCCATTGGTGACTACGCGAAGATCATTGCAGGACAGCTCATTCTCCTTGTGGTTACCATTCCGCTGGTCTACTTCTGCTTTTTTGTGATCGATTGTTACCTGGAGATGAAATGGAGTCTCTGGAAGTCGTTGTTGGTATTGATCGGTTCGATCGCGGCGAGCAGTGTCTGTGTTAGCGTTATCAACCATTTGGTCATATTACCGATGTTGGATATCCAATCCGACATTTCGATCTTCTCGATAGCAAGCTTATTCTTTCATTCATTCATGCTCATGTTTGCTGTTGGCGTTGCCGTTTCCATCAGGTTGTTCCGTCGTCAACATCAGTCGCACATGCGTGAGATCGTTTTACAGAAAGAGAAGACTGAAGCGGAACTGAAGTATCTCAAAGGACAGATCAATCCTCATTTTCTTTTCAACACCCTGAATAATATTTATTCATTGGCGATGAAGGGGTCGGACCAGACTTCAGAAGCGATCCTTCGATTGTCGAAGATGATGAGGTTTGTTTTATACGAGGCGGGCAGTTCCAGTATTGCTTTGAAGGACGAGCTTGCGTTGATCCAGGATTATATAAAACTCGAAAGACTTCGTTACACGAGCAGGTTGGAGATCAAGTATTCGGAAGACGTGGACGACACCGCTCAGCAGATCGCGCCCCTTTTATTGATCCATTTTGTAGAGAATGCATTCAAACATGGCGTAAGCGAAACAAGGTCTGAGTCATTTGTTCACATCGACATCCGGTTGGCGAAGAAGGAATTGGTCGCCGTGGTCGTAAATTCAAAGGGAGATACCACACAGCGTGAAGGCGTTTCGATAGGAATGGACAACATCCGGAAACAGTTGAATATCTTGTATCCCGAACATAAGCTCGTGATCGATGATACCGATCAAAAGTATTCGGTGCGTTTAACGATCGTATTTAATCCCTGATCGCTAACTTATTTATGACTGATTTATTTATGTGCCTATGTGTTTAACAATATGACCTGCCTGATCGTTGAAGATGAGCCTCTCGCCACCGATGTTCTGGTGGAGTACGTCAAACGCGTGCCGTTCCTGGAACTGCGTGGCACATGTGCCGATGCTCTCGCTGCGTTGGAGGTCATGCAACGCGAGAAGATCGATCTCATTTTTCTTGATATCCACCTGCCGGGATTGAAGGGCCTGGAATTCATCAGGACGTTACAAGATCCGCCCGCCATAATTTTAACGACGGCTTATCATCAATACGCTGTAGAAGGATATGAGTTGAGCGTGGTCGATTATCTCTTAAAGCCGATCGAGTTCAAGAGATTCCTGGAAGCGGTAAATAAGGTGAAGGGCAAGCAGGTGCGCGAGCTGCGTAAGACGATCTCGATACAGGCCGATAAGAAGACGTCGATCATTCCCATTGAAGATATTATCTATATCGAGAGTCAGAAGGAATACGTAAAGATCCAGACTTCGAATAATTCTTTCGTAACGAAGTATGCATTGACTAAAATGGAGGAAGAGCTCGATCCTTCCATTTTCATGAGGATCCATCGTTCGTTTATCGTGGCGATCCCGAAGATCACTGCCTTCAGTGGCCACGATGTGGAACTGCAGGGTAAGTCGATACCGATAGGCGGAAATTACAGAGAGCAGGTTTCAGAACGACTGAAGGCGATCTTTAAATAGCCTGTTCTCATCTCACACTCACTCTCCCCGTAACCACACCCTTCTCGCTCTTCACACTATATATATAAACACCCGCCGTTACACGCCGACCGAATTTATCGTAACCATCCCAGGTGGCTTCGTGACGGCCTGCTTCGAAGTTGCCCGCCGCCAGCACATTCACTTCCCTTCCCATAGAATCAAAGATCGACACCTGTACCGCCGCATCTTCTTGTGATACCACAAATGGGATCGTTGTGGTTACATCAAATGGATTTGGATAAGCTCTAAGGTTCTCGTTACCAGGGGCGGTTGCCTGGCTGCCCTGACCGGGACCCGGTTCATAAGTGAACGTGGATGGATCGTATCTATAGATGTCAAAATAGTAAGTAACGTCCGGCATTAGTCCATTAACCGTGAACGCCGATCCATCACCAATATTCACAACGATCGTACTGCTGCCGAGCGTACCGCCGACGTGATACTCTGTCCCGTCCTCCGGCACATCACCCGGCGACGGATATCCAAATGCCTTCATGAACGCGATATAATTCCCTTGCTGCGGCTGATCCAACATCACCGTCATGCTCTCGTCAGAAACATCGGTGAACGATACATTGCTGGCGACGGTCGCCTCCCCGGCTGTAGATTGATGACCTTGCAACGGATTCACCGTCAAATAATCATTTCCGTTCTCTGTACTTCTCCACGAGAACACATCAAAATAATATGGCGTAGATGGTACGAGTCCCGACACAACAAATGTTGTATCCGAACTTACACTCACAACGATCGAGCTGCTCCCCAGTACTTGTCCCACATGATAGGTCACTCCATCCTGCGGAACGACTTCCGGTGCCGACTGACCATACGCCTGCATCAACACCAAATATCCGCTGGTGAACGTCGACGCTTTGTTGAATTTCACACGCATTCCGTTTGACGTAACATTCGAAAAAACAATATTGGTCGGCTGCGATACAGTTGCATCACACGGACCCTCGGCTTCTATTTCTTCCGGGGTCGGATTTCTTTCGTTACCACTGATCGTCACCTGCGCCGTTGAATAACAGTCTGGCGATCCACAACCAATTCCTTTGCTATGGAACAAAGTGTACAACCCGCAAAAGCTACCGAGGTCGGTGTTGTCGGTGATCGTCAGCGTTCCTCCGCGACTAGATGAAACATTCGCGAGGGCTGAAAGCCCGTCGATGTTTTCTAACGATGGATTATTCATGATCTGCACCACGGCGCTAAGCCCTGCACTTACCTTTGTCAATAACTTCAATCCATCGATGTTCGTGAGACTGCCGTTGCCGGCGATCCGCAAGCTGCTTCCTATCGCTCCACTGATCGCATTCAATGCGAGTGGCGCGATCGACGTCAGCGACGCATTCGATTCTATTTCCAGGTAACATGCGCGGGCATTACTGATTGACGTCACGGCATCGATGCCCGATATGTCGGTCAACGCATTGTTGTTCGCGATCCTGATACCCGAATTATATGAATCGCCGAAAGGCCGATCCATCGAGATCAACGATGAAAGTCCGTTAAGATCCAACAACGACTCATTGCCTTCGATCCTCAACACACCCGGAATTGAATCGAGACCCTGAAGTCCATCCAGGGAAGCAAGCATCGCGTTGTTGGTGATCGTCAGACTCATTCCTGCAACGTCCCACTGTCCGATATGATTTATGTTATTAAGACCCTGAAGGTTTGCGATCAAAGGATTGCTGTCGATCGTTACAAAGTACCCGACGCGTGTAACACTTCTCAATCCGTTGAGCGACGCAAGAGCATCGTTGCCTGTCACATCCAATGATCCGTCGATCCGTGTAAGTCCCGAAACTCCCTCAAGATTGGCAAGCGCCGGGTTACCGCGTATCGCAAGACTTGTCCCCAGCGTTGACAGACCCGAAAGACCATCGACATTTTCGAGTGATGCGTTGCTCTCGATCGTTATACCAGAGAACAGGTCGCCGCCACTAACACTGGTGAGATTGGAGAGAGCGTCGATGTTTGCAAGCATTGTGTTCGATGAGATCTCCAAGGTGCCGACAACAGACACCAGGGAATTCAATCCATTAAGATCTGCCAGTAGATTATTCCCGTCGATCACAACCCCTGCCAGGCTGCACGAGTTCTCAACCGAAACAAGATTAGAGAGCCCGGTGATGTCCGTAAGCACAGGATTGTACTGAATGACGAGCCTTCCGACTTTTTCGATCACATAAAGACTATCGAGATTGGTGATATCACTCCCGGAAACAGTGAGACTGCACAGGGTGCTGCAAAATCTCGTGGGAAAACTATCGACATCAGCTTGCGATTCAAGTGTTACCTGGGTGTTGTCGCAAGGTGATTGAGCGAGGGCTAGTGTGGGTAATATATAGATTAACCATAGGTAAATTTTTTTCATGGGCTTCGCGAAGTTATAAGAGCGTAAATTATCACCTCGCGAAAGGCGATTCAGTGATACAGATCACCGTATCACGAAACTGTTGTCTTAGAAAAGATTAAGCTGATCGTTCGGCGGTTTCGCCTTTCCAAACACCGTTCGTCCATCGTATTTATACGAGTCACGACGCTCTTTTTCGATCACCCGGTCGAACGACTTCTCATCGGGCTCGAAAGACTTCTCCAGCAACGAAGCAGCTATCGAAAGATTCTTGATGGCCTGCTGTTTATCATTGTCTCCAAGCTTCGCTTTCTCCACTGAATTCTGAAGCAAATTGATCGTTTCATCGTACGTCTTCAACGGAACAGGGAATGGATGTCCGTCTTTACCACCGTGAGCAAAAGAAAAACGTGCGGGGTCCGTGAACCTCGATGGCGCGCCGTGGATCACCTCGCTCACCAATGCCAATGACTGGATCGTGCGTGGGCCGACGCCTTCCATCAACAAGAATGATTCGAAGTTGTTGGGCTGTTGATCATAAGCCAAAGCGAGTGTACTGCCGAGACGCTTCAGGTTCACATCGGCAGAACGCACGTCGTGATGTGAGGGCATCACGATCTTCCTGATCTCGGGCAACATATAACGAGGCTCTTCGCGAGTGATCTTCAGTATAGAATCTTTCGCATCAGCCGCATTCTTGTTGGTCAGGTTCAGGATCTCGCCCTGGTTCTTACCGTATATAAAAGTATGAGGCTCTTCGAGATATGATTTGAATTGTGATGAATGCCAGTGATAACGACGGGCCATTCCATTCATGTCGTTCATGCCCTGTTGCACAACGGCCCACTCACCTTTGTTGGTCGCAATAAATGTGTGGAGATAGATTTGAAAGCCGTCGTGTATCGCGGTGTTGTCGACTTTCGCGGTGAGCCTGCTGGAACGGATCAGCGCATCGCCATTGAGACCTGTTCGTTCACCGAGAGCAGCAAGCTCCGATGGGGTCTGTCGCGAGTGTCTTCCCTTGCCTCCACAGAAATAGATCCCATACTCATTGAACTTGGGATTCATGGCCTTCTTCAAAGCACCCATCACCGATGTTGTGATCCCTGATGAGTGCCAATCCATACCGAGCACACATCCAAAAGCCTGGAACCACAACGGGTCGCTTAATCGCGTAAGCGCTTCCGATTGGCCATATTCAAGAATAATGGATTCAACAATAGCGCCACCGAGCTTACTCATTCGCTGAGCGAGCCACGGTGGCACCTGTCCATAATGCAATGGAAGATCGGCGTGACGTACGTTGCTGAAATGGAGCTTTGGCATTGCCTGTGAAACAAAGCCAAGGTAGAAAAAGATCGCCTACAGCGATCCTTCGTGCTCCTGACTTTCCTCGAGATTGCTTTTATCGTCGCCGCCGAGGCTGTAAATATTATTCTCTTCGTCTTCCGAGCCTCGGTCCTCTTCTTCGTCGTCGAGCTCGGTGCCCGGAACGTCGAGATCTTTACCCGTAAAATCCACAGGGCGGTTCCGATGCTTCAATTGCTCATCGTCGCCCATGTCCAGGCTTAGATCCTTTGGACCTAATGCCTCGAGGTCTTCATCGGTAACATCGAATTTGCTTTTTGACTTTGGCTGTTCGTCCAATAATCCTTCATCGGGAGCTACTTTCGAAGGCTTGGGCTCTTCGTTATGCTTTACTTGTGTAAGGACTTCATCGTCTAAATTCTCATCGATGCGTTTTGCATTTCGAGTGATGTCTTCTTCGGCACCATATTTGGGATAACCGGGGAATTCCTTCTCTGAGTCTTCAGATTTATGTGTTGATTTCTTTGCTGCCATCTTTTTTGGTGCAGATCTGCTGCGGGTGTTTTTATTAGTTGCCATAAGAGTCATTGTTGTTGTACCTTTGGCGGCCGCAAAATTCGTACCTTCAACGAGTGAAAGAGAAAAAGTTAACGGACGATAAATACGGAGTGATCAATGCGTCGAACATTGAGTCGCTTTATCACCGGATGCTTGATGAGATCCGTGATTACGCCATTATCCTCCTTGATCCCAATGGCACTGTCATAGAATGGAATAAAGGCGCTGAAAAGATCAAGGGCTATACGGCTGCGGAGATCACCGGAAAAAATTTCGAAGTGTTCTACCCAAGAACGGATGCAGCTACGGGTTTACCGCAGCATCTGCTGAATCTTGCCACACTCCAGGGTTCCGTAAGCCACGAAGGATGGCGCGTAAGAAAGGATGGCACAAAATTCTGGGGAAGCGTTGTTATCACAGCCATTAAGAATGAAGATGGCCAACTCATCGGCTTCGCGAAGGTGACGCGCGATCTTACTGAACGAAAGATCACCGAGGACAACTTCCGCAAGTATGCCGAGGACCTTGAGCTTCGAAATGAAGAGCTCCGTCAAAGTGAAGAGCGGTATCACAAGATGGTGTCAGAAGTTCAGGACTATGCAATCATCCTGTTGGACCGCGATGGAAATGTTGTTGACTGGAATGCCGGTGCAGAATACATCAAAGGGTATACTGCAGAAGAGATCGTCGGTAAGAACTTCAAGATCTTTTATACTGAAACTGACCGGCAGGAGAAACTTCCGGAGATGCTGATCGACCTGGCCGCGCGCAAGGGCCGCGCTCATCACGAAGGCTGGCGCGTTCGAAAGGACGGCACTAAATTTTGGGGAAGCATTACGATCACGGCATTGCACAATGCAGAAGACCAGCTTATCGGTTTCTCCAAAGTTACGCGTGATCTAACCGAAAGAAAGCTAGCCGACGATCAGCTTAAAGCAAAAAACGCCGAGCTTGAGTATATCAATAAGGAACTTGGCGAGATGAACAAAGAACTGTCGTCATTCGCGTATATCTCCAGCCACGATTTACAGGAACCTCTTCGGAAGATCCAGACATTCTCCACCCGCATTCTCGAAACCGACGAAAAGAACCTGTCGGTAAAAGGTCTCGATTATTTTCATCGTATCATTAGTGCCGCCCAGCGCATGCGTCTTCTTATCGATGACCTCCTTACTTATTCGAGGGCGAACAGCGCCGAACGAAGGTATGAGACAACCGACCTTAACAAGGTCTTAAACGACGTGCTGGTCGATCTCGAAACCAGTATAGATGAGAGTAAAGCAATCATCGAATCCAGCCCGCTTCCGACAATCAATGCCATCCCCTTCCAGATGCATCAGCTGCTTTCTAACCTTCTTACTAATGCATTGAAGTTTAAGAGAAAGGACGTAACGCCTTATATATTGATCAGGGCGAGGATCATATCCGCGGACAAGGTTCCGGGATTACAAAAGCACTTTGCCGATACGTATCACTACCTAACCGTGTCTGACAATGGGATCGGCTTCAACCCGGAGTTCAATGATCGCATCTTTGTGGTGTTTCAACGACTTCACGGCCGCGACGAATATGCCGGCAGCGGCATAGGCCTTGCGATCTGCAGAAAGATCGCTGAAAATCACCACGGCTTCATAAAAGCAGAAGGCAGGCCTGGTGAAGGCGCTTCCTTCAGCGTTTATATTCCAACTAACCTCTGATCAGAGCTCGATCAGATACGCGGTCGACATGATCATGAACGTACGCATAACGCTGTACTTCGGACTCATAAATATTCCGACACCGATCAAACCCAATACCACCAGGTTCAACGGCAGGTTGTTCGAGAACGAAGGAAGCATGTTCAATTTCACGAGCGTAGTTGCCGTGAACATGATCAATGGTATAACGACGAGGTAAGACGACGCCTTGTGCGAATCCTCGAACCTGAAAGACAGGAATGCTCCGACAAAATTGAACAACATCACGGCAGTAAGCCTGATCTCGAACGAAGCCACGTTGCCCAGCATCGGGATCATGATGCAAGTGAATGCGATCATCACGGATATCATGTTTGTCCCGTTTCGCTTCGATTGATCCTGCTCCATATATCTCCAGGTAAGAGCGATCAACTGGAGGCCGGCAGCGAAAACCAGAACGATGTGAACCATCTTGCTCACGAGTATCGGGATCAGTAACAGTAGCAAAAATCTTTCGATGCCTGGTGTATACTTTTCATGAAGAAAGGTGAAGAGGTTGCCATGATCCGATGCATTATTATAAACATAGATCGTGTTGATGATCATCGAGATCATTGTTGTAAATACCCCGAGGATAATGATCTGATCGGCTCCCGCCAGGTGAAGCACCTTGAATGCATACCCGGTCATAACGAGTATTGTTCCAACCACGACACCCATCACCCGAAGGGCGCCCTTCTTGTCGCGATTAAAATAGATCCCTGAGATCGAGCCCGTGACCAGCGATATCGCGAGAACGAGAAAAGAAAGCAATATCAGCTCGCTTGTTCCCCGAAGATGCATGGTCTTGAATATCGCAGAGAAAAACAGCGCGCCGAGCGCTATGTAAGTGAACACACGCGAAAGTGTAAAACGTTGATCGATGGTTTCCATAGTTTCTTTTTGTATTTGCTTAAAATGATCTTCCGGTAATAGATTGATAGTTTGCTTCCATGCCTCTTCGTAAGTCAACCCTTCATCCATTAAAATTTCAAGATCGCATGCGACGTGATCCGACATCTCGTCGAGCAACGGCTTGAACGCGAGGCCTCTGCTCAATAAGAAATTGCGGATATCGTCGCGCTGCCTGTCGTTCAGACCCATGGCAACATGTTCATTTGTGGTTTCGGCGAATAGCTGAGGATTGCCTTTAATATTTCGGTGAAGCGCTGCAGCTCCGAGATCTTTTCCTTGGCGATCTTCTTCCCTTCGTGTGTAAGAGTATAGTATTTCCGCGCGCGATTGTCGACGACTTCTGTCGATGTAGTGAGAAGTCCATCTGCCTCTAGCTTATAGAGTATTGGATATAATGCACCGTACGTGAGCTTGATGTCGCCACGCGAAAGCTCTTCGACGCGCTGGGTGATCTCGTAGCCGTACATCTGCTTTTTCTGCGAAAGCAGCTTCAAAATCAGCGTTTTTACGATCCCCCGGATATACTCCTTCGATTCCATATATATTTAATTTTCTTAAATATACAGGACATAAAATAAGGCTGCAAGCGGGCAGCCTTAAAAATTTTATTTGAGCTTCGAGAACGGCAGCGCTTTTAGGTATACCGACTCGATCCGCGGCCTGTCCACGATCGGTCCATCTTTTTGTGACTCCATGGCTGCCGCTACCCAGGCAGGATCGCCGACAAACGCCGCCCACGACTTCTCTGCCGCTTGTACGTTCTTATGCGCCACCAGGTACACCAGGTCTTCGGAGTTAGTATCCTCAAAATACACTATGTTTTGCATGCCATGCTTCTCGAAAAGCTTAACAGTATGATCTTTAAAGCGTTTAATGAGAGCAGGACGACGGCCCGGATACGGATGATATGTTCTCAATTCAAAGATACGGTCGCCCGAAGGCTTATCGTTGATTGCCGGCAGTATATCGCTGTATGTCATAAACACCGACTTCACGGAATCCACGAGTTTTCCATTTACCTCAGAAGCGTCCTTCACCTTCTTCCATTCAGGATCGGCACCGAACGCTTCCCAGGATTTCTTACGCGCTTCTTTATCAGGATACGCCAATATGTAATACAGTGCGTTCTTGTCGTTGGTCACAGGCAGCCAGTATCCTATGTTCTGCATGCCGTGCTTTTCAAATATTTTGGTTGTGTGATCGCTGAAGCGTGTGATCAGCGCGTCGAGCTTGCCGGAAGCGGCATAGTAGATCCTGAGCTCAAAATATCTTGTGTCCTTGGTCTGTGCGATAACTGCACTGGCCAGGAACACAAGAATAAATGCAGAGAGTATTTTCATGAGATCGGTGTTTTAAAGACCGATGTCAAGATACTTATTTTTTACCGTGTCTGCCATGATGGCCTCCATGACGATAGCCGCCCCTTCCAGCCAGCCTGTTGAACTGATCTTCGCTAAGCGTGGACTTGAGTGTTTTCAATTGATCGTCGGTAAGATCGAGTCGGTTTTTAATCCTTTCGTCACGGGCTTTCGCAAACTTATCGGCGCGCTCTTTCTTATAAGCGTCCCATTTTTTGTTCTGCTCCGGCGTAAGGACCTTGCTGATCTCATTCTGACGTTGCTTGTTGAGATCCTTTCCCATCTCCCTTCCCTTTTCACGATACTTCTTATTGATCTCCTGGATCGAAGATTGCTGAGCATCGTCCAGCGAGAGGACGGTCTTCATTGTTTCGCCACGATCACCACGGTGTTCCTGGGGTGCTGCGTCTTTCTGAGCAAAGATGAATGTACTCATCATCAATGCGCCAACTAACATCAAACTCTTTTTCATAATCGTGTTTGTTTTATACCCTTAAGAGTCAAAATAAGAACCAAAGTTTGAACGGTAATAGGTGTATTAGACAAACGGGCGGTTTGGATCGACATTTCAGGCCGATTTTGTCGGATTTCACCCTCCTGTTTGTCGTCTTAAGACCTCACAAATAACCCGTTGGCCCGTATACATTTGTATCATACACGACGCAAAAATGGAAACAACACAAAAGACCGTGATTACGATTGAAGCAACCGTAAAAGCACCCGTAGACAAAGTATGGAAATACTGGAGTGAGCCCAACCACATTACTAAATGGGCTTTCGCAAGTGAAGACTGGCATGCGCCCTCGGCGGAGAACGACCTTCGTACAGGCGGTAAGTTTTCGACAACTATGGCAGCGAAAGATGGAAGCTTCAGCTTTGAATTTGGAGGCGTTTACGATAAGGTGGAAACAAACAAGACCATCAACTACACCATCGGCGATGGTCGCAAAGTGATGACATCGTTCCTTCCATCAGGGAACGAAACGAAGATCGTTCAATCGTTCGAAGCAGAGGATCAGAATTCGATCGATATGCAGCGCGGGGGTTGGCAAGCGATCCTGAATAATTTCAAGAACTATACTGAGAAGAATTAAATGTATATACTCGCTAACTGTCATTGCCACTCCCGACACGTCGGGGCGGCAATGACGGTTGGCGATACCCTCCTCCTATTTCGCTTTAGGCTGAACCGTTAACTTTTCATTGGTTATCCTGTAACACAACAACGCCACTCTCTTTTCTATATTCTGAAGAGAATTGAGATTGATGAATTCTCCCGGTGCATGAGCATTCCCGCCCATCCCGCCGAGTCCATCCAGGCAATCGAGGTACTGTGCAACGAAAGAGATGTCGCCCGCACCTCTCCTACCCGGATCGTATGGCTTCACTTCGCCGAGACCAAGATCGACGTTCGCTTTACTTAGCCGCTGCAGCACTTCCATGTTGCCATCAGTCGGAGGCATCGAAGGATATCCATCCCTGAAAGTGATAACAGATTTTGTGCCGGGAAGACTCTCCTTTACGATAGCCGTCATCTTTTCGCGGGTACGTTGCTTCTGCTCTTCGGAAATAAATCGAAGATCTCCATTCACAACTGTTGTATTGGCGATGATATTGCTTTTACCGGAAACACTTCCTTCAGTGCCGGTTGAGTCGGTCGACAGTTGTGTGCCGCCGAGAATAATCCCTGGATTATAGGTGAGGTATTGTTCCTGCAGCTCTGTATAAAAACGATTCAGTATCCTCGATGCTTCGTAAACGGCGCCGGCCCCTGCGTTCGCGGTGAAGATCCCGGAAGAGTGTCCTTGCTTGCCGGTGACTTCGAGATGCCATCCGCTGCTGCCTCGTCGTGCGATGGTGGCGTAATTGAAACCGGTTCCGGTTTCGAAGCACAGTGCGATGTCGCTGCGTTGCGCTGCTTCGATGATATCTTTCCGGCTGATATCGATGGGGCGGCCCACGCTTTCTTCATCGCCGTGAAGGATCACGATCACCTGGCGATCTTGTAGCATACCGGCTTCTTTCATGGCCTTCAGTGCATACAACAACACCATGTTACCGCCCTTCATATCGTTAACGCCTGGTCCCCATGCGAGCGAATCCTTCCTGTTCCATGAAAGAAAATTGCTTTCAGGTTCGAACACGGTGTCGATGTGACCGATGAGAAGGAGTCGTTTACCCTTCTTCCCTTTGATCTCGCCGATCAGGTGCCCTGCGCGTTTCATCTCTGCGGGCATGTCGATCCATTTGGTTGTGAAACCGAGCTGATCGAGAAACTCTTTATAAATGAGCCCGACTTTCCTGACTCCTTCGACGTTGTAAGTTCCGCTGTTGATGTTAACCGTTTTCTCGAGAAAGGAAACGG
Organism: uncultured Ohtaekwangia sp.; assembly: GCA_964490505.1. GTDB lineage: Bacteria > Bacteroidota > Bacteroidia > Cytophagales > Cyclobacteriaceae > ELB16-189. Next base: position 201,968 of record CAZBCP010000018.1, read on the forward strand.
ACTCTTCGTAGTTCTTCTCTACGTTCTTGAGGATCTGCAGCTCTGTTTTTGTAAGCTGGGCGAGGGCGGGTGTTGCGAGCAGGGCTATCGCAACAAGCAGTGTTATCTTCATCCCTTAAAGCTACTCACTTCTGAGGCTATCTGAAATATTCACCCTTACCGCTTTTATAATTTGAATGCCAATCGTAACCGATAGCACCAATCCCAGGAGCACAACGGGCACCGTTAATGTATATGGCGACAGATCGTCGCGGAAAGCGAAGCGCTGCAACCAGTCATTCGCGGTGTACCAGGCGAGCGGCAATGCAAACAACGAGGCGATCAACAGCATCCATCCGAATTCCAAAGCGAGCAACCTCGTAATATGAACGGCTGTTGCACCGAGCACCTTACGAATACCGATCTCTTTTCTCCTTTGATGAATAACGAAGTATGTGAATCCAAGAAGACCCAGGCAAGCGATAAAGATCCCGCTCATTGTAAAGACAAAGAATACATTTGCGAGGCGGCGATCGCCATCGTACTGACGATTGAAATATTCGTCGAGGAAAACATACTCGAAGGGCGTTGAAGGGAACGATGTTTTCCATTGCTCACGAAGAAACCCGATGGTCTGCCTGGCGTTGGCGGGATCGATGTTCACGGTAATGTATTTCGAATATCCCTGTCCCATTGTATAGATCGCGGGCATTACGTTATCGTGAAGCGATCTTTCATGAAAATCATTGACCACACCCACGACGCTGTAGTTGCCCATCATCTTTGTGCCGATGGCCTCTTTGTTGGTCTTGAATCCATACGCACGGGCAGTAGCCTCGTTGATGATCACTTGTCCAGTACCACCGGAAGTGAAGTTCGTGCCTTCAAGAAGCGTCAGTCCATACGTGTCGATAAAGTTCTCATCCACCCGTGTTCTGACCGCAGAGATCATCACATCGCTGTTCTCAGATACACGGAGGCGCCCCACCCAATCGTTCTCGCGACCGGGAATGTTGCTCGTAACTGTTGCATTCTTGATCGATGTGTGGTCTTTGATGGTGAGTATGAAAGTCTTGAGACGCGATTGGAACGTTGTATCCATTTCACCGGGTGCTGTCGACAATGTTTTAATAGCCAGGTTCCGATCTAATGCGAAGCCGAGCTTTTGTTCCTGCATATATGACACCTGGCGATAGATGACCAGCGTGCCGGCGATGAGCACCAGCGTAACAGCAAACTGGAACGTTATCAAACCTTTTCTGAACCACTGACCGCCTCCGCTAACGCCATTGCCCTTCAATGATTCGGCTGGATTGTATCGCGACAACATCTGCGCCGGATAGATACCCGACAGCAACGAAGAGATCAATAAGACAAACACCAACCCCCCAACCGCGAACAATGGATCATTCAGGAGCATCGCGTCGACTTTTTCACCAACAAGTCGCTCGAATGGCACCCAAAGGGATACGCACAACAGACACGCGATCATAAACGAGATGACATTTAGTGTAAGCGACTCGACAAAGAACTGGGCGCGGATCTGTCCGCGTGTCGATCCGATCACCTTACGGATACCAGCCTCTTTCATGCGACGAAGGCTTCGGGCCAGCGAAAGATTTGTATAGTTGATACAGGCTATGATCAATATAAATACAGCTATCACCATCAGCGCATTAACGACGGTCTCATCGCCGTTCGGCCTCATTTCGCCGGTGAGGTTCGACTTCAAATGAATATCGGCGAGTGGCTGCAAATGGATGCTCGCCGTGATGGGCAATGAGTTGGCTGCCTTGATGTTCTCGTTGGTGACTTCTTGTAAGGCCGATTCGACCTTTGTGATATCAGTACCCGGTACGAGCTGGAGATAAGTATAAAAACCGTCCCAGTTCCAAAGGCTCCGGTCTCCATACACCTGCATCCACGAAACAAGGAAATCGAACTTCATGTGCGTGTTCGACGGCAGATCTTCGAAGACTCCTGTGATGGTCCAGTCGCCCATGCCTTCCCAGTGAATTACTTTATTGATTGGATCGCCCTTCCCGAAGTATTTTTCGGCAGCCGATGCGGAGAGGATCATTGAGTTCGGTTCTTTCAATGCCGAGGCTGCATCTCCCTGGATCAATGGGAGGGTAAACATATTGAGGAATGACTCATCGACCGCGTAGATATCGGTTTCAATGATCGCCTTGTTGTCCGTAGAGAATACGGCCTCCGCGTGATTTGCCAACGGAAACATTCTTGTGAAGTCGCGGACGCCAGCTATGTTTTGCTTCGCCGCCTCACCCACGGCCGGGAACACCATCGCGCGTGTGAACTGGTATTCGTTATTAAGGTAACGGCTGTATGCTACTCTTACGATCTCATTTTTGTTGACATGAAATCCGTCGAAACTCTTTTGATACATCGCATACTGAATGATCGCGAGACATAACATCATTCCGATCGCGAGACCAGTGATGTTCACAAATGAAAACGTCGCATGACGCTGCAGATTTCGTACAGCAAAACGAATGTAGTTGAGCAACATAGGTCAGGGGGTCAGGATTTAGGAGTCAGGAGTGAGGGTACTTGAAGTTACTAAAAATCCTGCAAGCGAAATATAGAATTCCCACATCTATCACAAAAACGAGATAGAGCAGCCAGAGGCTCCATCGGTTTTCTTCGGGCACGTTTGCAAACGGTGCATATGCATACCACTCCTGGTGTGCTGCTCCGAACAACAGTATGTTTACGACAAGAGCGCTCACGTGGATGAGGAGTATGTGAGCGAGGTAATAGAAAAATGGAACACGTCCGAACAACTTTAAGATCTCTATAAACATCCCTTTCGATCTTTCGGCGAGTGGAACGAGCGTGATCAGCGGGCCGAGAGTCATTAACAGATAAAGTTGAGAGGCAGGGTATTTTCTTTGGTTCAATAATTCAAAGACGTCCTTCGAATTAAAGCCGGCGATTACCAGGAATATAACTATTGACCCTATACCAATGATGTAACACCAGCGATCTCGTTTCACGGACTGCAATAATTGTCCAAACCAATAGCCGGTCATCATCACCCCTATCCACGGCACGATCACATACAAGATCGCGATCCACGACGGGCCATCGACACCGGAAGGATATATGAACTGCCAGTATGGATTGTCAGAGACGTAACTGAACAATTGCTGACCAAAGATGATCGCAAGTCCGATGATGCCTATGATCTTCGCATTCAATCTTACCATCGCGGCCAGCAGCACCATACACCAACCGAGCATCCAGATCACACCGGCAAGCATGAACTCGTCGAGATTGAGATTGAATGTCCAGAAGAAACGAATGACGGTTATCTCAAGCACGATCAGCATCAATCCACGTGTTAAGAGATATTTCGCGAGGCGTTTGGGATTGGCCAGCTTCACTCCATAAAGAAATGCTGCGGCGCCGGCGAAGAATGCGAACCCGGGAGCACAGAAGTGTGTGATCCAGCGTGTAAAAAAGATCGCGGGATCGGGCCCTCCTGCCGGAACGCCAGCGTAAACCCTCACGTGATCGATCGCCATCAATACCATGATTGCGCCTCTCAGCACATCGAGTGATTGAATTCTTTGCATGATCGAATATAGAAATATCATTCGTATTTGTCAAAATTGATATTTAGTGATCGTCACTTATTATATTGTCCGTATGAAAATCATCCTCTCATTTATCGCATCCGTTTGTTTCGTTTCGATCGCTTTTTGTCAAGCGCCATTTACTATCGAAGCCATCAAGAGTTATCCATTTCCGACCGAGCTTGTGGCTTCGGCAACGGGCTCGCGCATCGCGTGGGCGGTAGACGAGAAGGGTTTACGAAATGTGTACGTCGCCGAAGGTCCTGATTTTAAGCCACGCAAGCTCACAAACTACGCGAACGACGATGGGCAGGAGATCACGCAGCTATCGATCTCCGCCGATGGAAAGTGGGTTGTGTTTGTTCGCGGTGGCGACCATGGATCGAACTGGGATGAAGCGCTTCCGGTGAATCCGTCATTCACTGCCGAACAGGTGAAAGTTTCGATCATCAGCGTTCCGTTTGCCGGTGGCGAAGCAAAAACTTTATCGGAAGGCGACGAGCCAGCGCTCTCTCCAAAGAGTGATGTTGTTGTATTTATAAAAGGTGGTCAACCTCAAACAGTACCAATCGACGGATCGGCGGCCGCTAAAAGTCTATTTGTAACGCGTGGTTCCGTCGGAAACCTGGAATGGTCGGGCGATGGATCGCAGCTTGCTTTTGTTGCATCGCGTGGAGATCATTCGATCATCGGTGTATTTAAAGATGCAAACACACCGATCAATTGGATCGCTCCGTCGTTCACACGCGACTATTCTCCGAAATGGTCGACCGATAATTCGAAGCTTGCATTTATTCGCACACCGGGTGCCGGTGGCGCGCCCGACTCTATATTAACACGCCGTCATAACCCCTGGTCGATCTGGACTGCTGAGGTTGCTACCGGTAAGGCGACACAGATCTATAAAGCTCCCGCAACACTTCGCGGTTCGATACCGTCGACACATGGAAGCACAAACCTGCATTGGGCCGCTGGCGATAAAATTGTTTTTCTCTCCTACCAGGATGGATGGCCTCATCTTTATTCGATCGATTCGAAGGGTGGCAAAGAGACGCTGCTTACGCCTGGTGATTTCATGGCTGAACATATCAGGATCAGTCCCGATAAAAAATGGATGATCTTCAGTGGCAACACAGGTCCCGATGCATTGGATCTCGATCGTCGTCACGTTGTGCGAGTGGCTGTCGATAAGCCAGGTGTTGAGGTTATAACTCCGGGAAGTGGTGTTGAATGGACCCCGGTTATCACCGGCGACAATGCAACGATAGCATTTATCAGTGCAACGGCTCAACGTCCTCCTCTGCCCGCGATCCTGAATTCAAAAAAGAGTATCCAGCTTATCGGGGAGGAAATGATACCCGCAAATTTCCCGAAAGCATTAGTAACACCTAAGAAAGTAACATTCAAAGCGAGCGATGGCGTGACGGTTCATGCCGATCTGTTTGAACCGACGAATGCAACCAGGAAGAAGCCGGCGATTGTTTACATACACGGTGGTCCGCCAAGACAAATGTTATTAGGCTGGCACTACTCCGATTATTACTCGAATGCTTACGCTTCGAACCAATATCTCGCAAGCCTGGGATTTGTTGTGCTGTCGGTGAATTATCGTTTGGGCATCGGTTATGGATTTGATTTCCATCAACCCGCGAATGCAGGTTCTTCCGGTGCATCTGAATATCTCGACATTAAAGCTTCGGGCGAATGGCTCGCGAAGCAGGCGAATGTGGATGCGACACGGATCGGTGTTTACGGCGGTTCGTATGGTGGATTTCTTACTGCACTTGCGCTTGGCCGCGACTCAAAGATATTTGCAGCCGGCGTCGATATTCATGGAGTCCATGATTTTGTGATCGATCGCGGTTCTCTTAATCCAAAGGCGGACAAATATGAAAAGGCCACGGATCTTCAGAAGGCCGTTGAGGTTGCATGGAAGTCCTCGCCCGTTGCGTATGTCGATTCGTGGACGTCGCCCGTTTTCATCATTCATGCCGACGATGATCGCAACGTGAGATTCAATCAAAGCACCGACCTGGTTCGTCGCCTGGAGAAGAAGGGCGTTCCAATGGAGACGCTCGTCATCGTAGACGACACCCATCATTGGATGAAGTGGACGAACGCTGTAAAAGTTTATGGAGCGACAGCGGATTATTTCGTAAAGCAATTCTTAAAGAAAAAATAGCGATGAGATTAACTTTCATGTTTGTGTTGTGTGCTACCATTTGCCACGCACAAACCGACACCCTTACTTACTCACGTCGCGAGGTGATGATACCCATGCGCGACGGCATTAAACTCAACACACGCATCTTCGTTCCATCGAACAGCACAGCGCCCCTGCCTATCCTGTTCCTTCGAACGCCTTATGGTGTGGGACATCTTCCGTCGCCCAACAAGATCCCTTACGTAGCCGATATGGCAAAGGAAGGATACATCTTCGCTTACCAGGACATCCGCGGTCGTTACAAGTCGGAAGGCAAGTTTGAGATGCAGCGCTTCACCCGCGACAAAAAAGACAAGAAGGCTATCGACGAAAGCACCGATACCTACGATGCTATCGAATGGATGCTCAAGAACATTCCGAACAACAATGGCAACGTTGGTATGTACGGAATTTCTTATGGTGGCTGGACAACCATGATGGGTACCATCGATCCTCACCCCGCCCTGAAAGCCGTATCGGAGCAAGCTTCGCCATCGGATATGTGGATGGGCGATGACTTTCACCACAACGGAGCATTTCGCCTAAGCTATGCTTTCGAATATGCATACATGGAAGAGGCGACGAAAGAAGACGCACATTTTCCTTTCGATCGCTTCGATACTTATGATTGGTACCTGAAGCTAGGTCCTCTCTCGAATGCCAACGAAAAATATTTTCACGGAAAGATCCCGAGCTGGAACGACTTCGTGAATCATCCCGACTACGACGACTTCTGGAAAAAACAATCGATGCCCTATCGCATCGAGGCTGCAGGGCCTACCGTTCCCAACCTTCACGTTGCAGGTTATTGGGACCAGGAGGACTGGTACGGTCCACTGAAGGCGTATGAAGTACTCGAGAAAAAAGACAAGCAGAACAAAAACTTCATCGTGATCGGTCCATGGAACCACGGCGGTTGGGGACGATCGGATGGCGATAAGCTGGGCAACATTGAATTTGGCCTCCCAACGGGACAACAATTCCGGAAGCAGATCCAGGCAACATGGTTTGCACATTATCTGAAAGGAAAGACTCAGCCACCCACTGCCGAATCGCCCGCATTGAAAGTGGCTGACATCGGCGGCGGATCTTTTCCCGAAGCATTGACATTCCAAACAGGATCGAACACCTGGAAGTCGTACGAAGCATGGCCTCCTGTGAATTCGACAACTCAGAAGAATCTCTATTTGAGTGCAAATGGAAAACTTTCATGGACGGCACCCACCGAAACAAATGCGTTCGATTCATACATCTCCGATCCTGCGCACCCGGTGCCCTATCGAAACCGCCCGATCGAAGCAACGTATGGTCCAGGCTCGCGTTGGTTTACCTGGCTCACGGAAGATCAGCGCTTTGTTCACAATCGCCCGGATGTTGTGAGTTGGGAGACGGAAATTCTTACTGAAGACGTTACAGTAACCGGCAACATTATTGCTAATCTCTTTGCATCGACGTCGGGATCGGACAGTGATTGGGTTGTGAAGCTGATCGATGTTTACCCGGAAGACAATGGAAAGGACCTGAAGATGAATGGTTATCAACTCATGATCGCCAACGACGTGTTTCGCGGAAGATATCGCAAGAGTTATGAACATCCCGAAGCGATACAGCCGAATGTAGCAGAAAAGTATTCAATCGATCTTCATGCGGTAAATCACGTATTTAAGAAAGGACATCGCATCATGGTGCAGGTACAAAGCACTTGGTTCCCGATCATCGACAGGAATCCGCAAACATTTGTACCGAATATTTTTAATGCAAAAGAGGAAGATTTTAAGACTGCGACACAGAGGGTTTATCGGTCACCCGAAAGTCCTTCGCATATTGTTTTAATGGTGGAGAAATGATGTCAAAAGTTCAGCGTTCAGTGTTCAGGGTTCAGGGTTGGGCAATAGGTTGTCTCTTATTACTGTGCGCTTCGAGTGCATTTGGGCAGGCGCGGGTTATTGGTTTTTTCACTGCCAGGAATGATCGCGCACATATAACCTTCGTACACGAAGCCAACAAATGGTTTGCGAAAGCTGCGAAGGAAAACAATTTCAGTTACGATTCAACGAACAACTGGGAGAATCTCAATAAGGAGTTCCTTAAGAACTACGACGTCGTTCTGTTTCTCGATACCCGACCCGATTCCGCAAATCAACGAAAAGCCTTCGAAGAATACATGGAGAACGGCGGAGCATGGATGGGATTTCACTTCGCCGCATTTGCCTTAACACCCTCCGCGTTCCCACAGAACTGGGATTGGTATCACGATAAGTTCATCGGCGCCGGGCAGTATAAGAGCAACACCTGGCGTCCGACATCAGCGGTATTAAAAGTGGAAGACAAAAAACACCCGGTTACAAAAGGGCTCCCGGATACTTTCAAATCTCAGCCTAACGAATGGTACCGGTGGGAAAAGGATCTGAAGCTGAACAGGGACATCACAATATTAATGTCGATCGACAAGTCGAGCTTCCCACTGGGAACCGGGCCGAAACAGCACGAGATCTGGCACGAAGGATATTACCCGGTTGTGTGGAGCAACGCGAAATACAGAATGGTCTATGTGAATATGGGGCATAATGATATCGACTACGAAGGAAAGACGAATAAGCAATTGTCGTCGAGCTTCGGGAATCCCGTGCAGGACCAGTTGTATATTAATGCTATTAAGTGGTTGGGGAGTAAACAGAGACTCAGATGAGATCTCTCACAGATCGCACAGATCACGCAGATCGCAAGGATCAAAGTGTATTTTCTGTGTGATCTGTGAGAGCATCTAGCAATATCTCCACGGGATGCACGGCCCTTCTACCAGTTCCATCTTTTATCTGGTGCCTGCAACTAACACCGGCAGCAGCTATGACAACATCCAAGGGTTGCTTTCTCACTGTTGGGAACAACACCAATTCACCGATCTGCATCGAGAGGTCAAAGTGCTCTTTCTCATAACCAAACGACCCCGCCATACCACAACAACCCGATGGGATCATGTGCACTTCATTGTTACCTAATTTTGTCAGGATCTTTTTTACCGGTGTCAGCGACGACAAAGCTTTCTGCTGACAATGACCATGCAGCTTAATGATTTTCTTCTGTTCCTTAAAAAGTTTTACATCGATCCGGCCTGCATCCAGCTCTTTGGCGAGGAACTCTTCGATCATGAATGTCGACGCGGCTATTCGTTTCGCTTTCTCTTTTTCTTCGCCACGAACGAGATCCGGGTACTCATCACGGAAAGTAAGGATCGCAGAAGGCTCTACGCCAATGAGAGGTGTTTCCGGTGTGATAATGTTTTCGAAGATGGCGATGTTCTTCTTCGCCAGCTCGCGCGCCTGATCTAATAGTCCTTTTGACAAGAAGCTTCGCCCGGAAGCAGCGTGTTCAACAAACGCTACTTCGTAACCGAGCTTATCGAGAAGCTTAACGGTGTTGATACCGATTTCGGGTTCATTAAAATTCAGAAGCTCGTCTATAAAAACATAAACCCTTTGCGCTTCCTTTGCCTCTTTGCGTATCCTTTGCGAAACCCTGAACTCATTCAAATACCACTTCTTCCACGTCTTCGAACTCACGTTAGGAAGGCTACGTCCCTGAGCAAAACCTGCGACCAGCTTTATTAAGCCCCCAAACATCCGATAACCCCACGGAGCTATTGCCGCCAGCTTCATCCCACCTTCGAAGTTGCCGATGAGTCGTGATCTCAAAGGCACTCCCTTCTCTTTATAATATTGGTATTGCCATTCCTGCTTCAGCTTCGCCAGGTCCACGTTCGAAGGACATTCCGACTTACATCCTTTGCAACCCAGGCAGAGATCCATGACGTCTTTGATCTCGTCGTGCGCGAATGGATTTGGTTTGTCGGAGCGCGTGATCATCTCGCGGAGGATGTTGGCACGGGCGCGGGTGGTCTCCTTCTCTTTGCGTGTAGCCATGTAACTCGGGCACATCGTTCCTCCGCTCATCTCGGTCTTGCGGCAATCTCCGGACCCGTTACATTGCTCCGCTGTACGGAGGATGCCCATCGTATCCGAGAAATCGAGAACGGTGTCGAACTCTTTCGTTACCTGGTCTTTTTCAAAACGAAGGAACGTATCCATTGGCGGCGTATCGACGATCTTGCCGGGATTAAAAATATTATCGGGATCCCAAACCTTCTTGAGCTCGCAGATGAGCTTATAGTTATGCTCGCCGATCATCGTCGGGATAAACTCGCCGCGGAGACGGCCATCGCCGTGCTCTCCGGATAATGACCCATCGTATTTCTTAACAAGCGCGGCTGTATCTTCGGCAACACGCCGGAACAATTTTACGCCTTCTTCTTTTTTGAGATCGATATATGGACGAAGATGGAGCTCACCGGAGCCTGCGTGGGCGTAATGGACACTGTAGAGATTATGCTTCTTCAGCATTGTATTGATGTCGGCAATGTAATTAGGAAGGTCGTTTACATCGACGGCGGTGTCTTCGATAACGGGAACGGGTTTTGTGTCGCCGGGGATATTTGAAAGCAAGCCCAGCCCTGCTTTGCGAAGATTCCAGACTTTCTTGATGTCGTCGCCGGAGACGACGGGGTATGAATAACCGAGTTTATCGTTCTTGAGGTCGGCGATGAGCGCAGCGGCATCGCGATCTACTTCGGCTTCCGATGCGCGTGTGATCTCTGCAACGAGGATCGCCATGGGATCTCCTTCGATGAAGAACCGATTTTCTTTTTGACCGATGTTTCTCTTCGTAGCCTCGAATACATAGTGATCCATCAATTCGACAGCCGATGGGTTGTATTTCAACGCGACGAGATTGGCGCGGAGCGACTCGTCGATGCTCGAACAATGAATGCACACAAGTTTTTTGAACGGAGGCTCGAGGGGAGTGATCTTGAGCTTGGCCCTTGTTACAAAACACAAGGTTCCTTCGGAGCCGGCTATGAGGGCAGAGAAATTAAAGGCGGGACCATTCGGAGTAAACGGTTTCATCCTCAACAGCATGTCCATCGCATATCCCGTGTTGCGCCGCGCAATTGTGGACTTCGGAAAGTTCTTTTCGATCTCAGCACGATTAGCTGGATCAGAGAGTACTGATTTTATGTGTTTATATAAGTGATGTTCCTGTTGGTCGAGATCAACGTCCTTAAATGTAACCTTGGTCCCATCAGCAAGAAAACCTTTCACTTCAAGCAAATGTTCTCTCGTGCTTCCATACACAACCGAATTCGAGCCGCAGGAATTATTACCGATCATCCCTCCTATCATCGCACGATTCGCTGTCGACGTCTCCGGCGCGAAGAAAAATCCGTGAGGTTTCAATAGCTGGTTAAGATCATCACGGACAATCCCGGGTTGGACCCAAACGTATCCTTTGTTGATATCGATATCATACATGCGGTTGAAGTGCTTCGAGATATCGACAACAATACCACCACCAACAACCTGTCCCGCCAGCGACGTTCCTGCTGCGCGTGGGATCAACGAAGTCTTGTTCTCCTTTGCAAAGTGGATGAGCTTCAGAATGTCATCATCGTTTTTTGGAATGGCTACGGCTATCGGAATTTCGCGATATGCCGATGCATCGGTGGCATAAAGCCGACGCATAGTTTCATCAGTGAAAAGTTCTCCTTGTAATTGACGTCTAAGTGATCTGAACCTATCGTCATCTCGTCCCCTCGTCATCTCGTCACCTCCTATTTAGCGGAATCAACGACTTTCTTCATTTTCTCGAGACCGAGCTTGCAAGCCGCGAGGGCGTCTTGTTTCCAGTATGCTTCGTTGAAGAGCTCAAGCGACAGCACCTTTGTTCCACCCATGTCCCTCAGGTAAGTAATGATCTGCTTGTAAGGAGCCGCGCCATCGCCTGGATAAACACGATGTCCATCGTTCTGTTGTTCACGCGGAACGTTCGATGGGTAATCGTTGATGTGGATCACATCGATCATCTTACCATCGACCATCCGCAGACATTCGAAGTTTGAACCTCCACGGAACAAGTGATAAACATCAGGAAGAATATTCACATCGGGATCGTTGGCTGCGGCGCAAGCCATCAACGCCTGGCCGAAGTGATAGAACACCGGAGATCCACCCCAGAATTCGATCAAAGGCTTTACCCCGGTTTCACGACCGAGATCCAATAATTGTTTATATCGCTCTCCAACTTTGAAAAGATCGAGTGGCTTATCCGCTTTCACGCCTGACGAAGGAGCTGCGATTCGTTTGCACCCAATCTCTTTCATCAGCAACATCTCTTCTTTCATTTGAGCAAAGCCCTTCGCACGTTGCTCATCATCGTCGACCATCCATGGTGCGAAGCCGATCGCATCTTCGACAGTCAGGTGATTGTCGTCGATCAGTTTCTTTAATGCAGGCATCGAACCACCATTATCTTTATATTCTTTCACATCCATCACCCACAGCTCGAGACTATCGAAGCCAGCGCGTCCTGCTGTCTCGATCATCTTCGTGAGCCCTAGCTTTTGACCACGAATGGTGCTCGTGTTCAAACAGAATTTGAAGTTACTTGCTGATTTTTTATCGATCCCTTTCTCATGAGAAAGAGTTATGTGCGGAAGGGTAGCTGCTCCGGCTGCAAGGCCAAATGCCTTTAGAGATTCACGACGGTCCATACGACTCCCGCTTACGCGATAACGGCTCCGGCGGGCGGAGGCAAATTTAGTATATTTCCTATATGAAAGCCTTAAGCATTATCCTGCTATTCGTGACATCAATTAGCACGTATAACACAGACACAACCAAAAAAGAAAAATGGGTCAGCATCTTCAACGGCAAGAACCTCGATGGGTGGACGATGAAGATCGTTGGACAACCGTTAGGTGAAAATTACGGCAACACATTCCGGGTCGAGAACGGCATCATTAGTATTCGTTACGACAATGATGTGTATAAGAATTTCAACAGCCAGTTCGGGGCACTCTATTATAATAAGAAGCTGACGAACTACAGGCTTCGCCTCGAATACCGGTTTGTAGGCGAAACAGCCACCGGCGCGCCCGTTTGGGGCTTCCGCGACAGTGGTGTCCAATATCACAGTCAATCGCCCGAGTCCGTCGGACTTACACAACCATTCCCCGTTTGCCTGGAATACAATCTTCACGGCGGGAACGGCAAAGAAGAAAGGCCTACGGGTGAGCTTTGCGCCAATGGCGTGATCGTACAGATCGACGGCAAGCCAAATCCATCATTCTGTAACCTGCCTAAAGTGCAGAAAACCTTTCACGGCGATCAATGGGTGACACTCGAGATCGATGTAAATGGCAACAAAATGGCACATTACGTCAACGGCGAAGAGATCCTGAAATTTGAAGACCCTCGTTTTAACCCAACGCACGAGATCGCAAAAAATCTGATCGTCAACGGTAACGATAAGGTCACATCCGGGTATATCTCTTTGCAGTCGAACAGTCATCCGATCGATTTCCGAAAGATTGAAATAATGGAGTACTAAGCAACCCAAAGGATTTTACGGAGTCTATCTCTCATGATAAATCACTATCTGACCATTATCTACAGGAACTTCCTTCGTTCGAAGGGTTATTTCCTTATCAACCTTTCAGGACTTGCAGCGGGTATGACCTGCACGTTGCTCATCTACCTCTGGGTGCAGGACGAGGTTGGCATGAATAAATTTCATGCGAAGGATAAAGTTCTTTACCAGGTAATGGAAAATCAGGAGTACGGCGACAAGCCGATGACCACCTCATCGACACCGGGTATTCTTGCAGAGAACTTAAAGATCGATTTTCCCGAAGTAGAGCTTTCCGCGACAACCACATGGATCAACGACTTTACGCTTTCAATAAAAGATCACAACGTGAAGGCCAAGGGATACCACGTTGGTTCCGATTTTTTCCAGATGTTCTCGTACAAACTAGTCGAAGGAAACCCGGAGCTGGTATTGAAAGACAAGCTGTCGACCGTGATCTCGAAGTCGCTGGCGATAAGATTATTCGGAACTGCCGATGATGTCGTTGGAAAAACGATAGAGCTCAACCACGACAAAGTATTGAATGTGTCGGGTGTGATGGAAGATACTCCAAACAATTCGTCGTGGAAGTTCGATTTCGTAATGACATTCGAATTCTTTAAGGACGACAATGAATGGGTGACCGAGTGGGGCAACAATGGTCCCTCCACTTATATCGCTATCCGCGAAGGGAACGATCCCAAAGCGCTCGAAGAAAAGATCAAAGAATATGTGAAGACCAAGGACAAAGACGACTCGAATGTTACATTGTTCCTTGCTAAGTTCTCGGATCGCTACCTGTTCGGTAACTACGAAGCAGGCGTGCAGACAGGTGGCCGTATCACTTATGTTAAACTCTTCTCGGTGATCGCGATCTTCATTCTCGTTATCGCCTGTATCAATTTCATGAACCTTTCGACGGCACGCGCTACACGTAAATCGAAAGAGGTCGGCATCAAGAAATCTGTCGGAGCAGCGAGGGAATCGTTGATCATTCAATACATGGCGGAGTCGCTTATCATATCGACCCTTGCATTGATTTTGTCGATCGGACTCGTGTATGCATTCCTTCCTGCATTCAACACGGTTACCGATAAGCATATTGTGCTGAACCTTGCAGATCCCCTGTTGTTATTGTCGCTTCTCAGCATCACCATCGTAACAGGAGTTCTTGCGGGAAGCTATCCTGCGTTGTACCTATCCGGTTTCAGACCGGCAGCAGTATTGAAAGGAGAGGTAAGAGGATCGATCGGTGAATTGTGGGCACGCAAAGGTCTCGTGGTATTTCAATTCTGGCTGACGACGATATTGATCGTTTCCGTGATCGTTGTCTATAAGCAGATCGAATACGTGCAGACCGAAAACCTGGGCTACGAAAAAGAGAATCTTATCCAATTTCCCCGCGAAGGAATATTGTGGAAAGAAAATAACATGGAGACATTCCTGTCGGAAGTGCGACGAATGCCGGGCGTGAAATCTGCCGCAAGTATCGGCCATGGTTTGCTTGGACAAAACAACAACACCAGCGGGCTTCAATGGAAAGGAAAAGATCCTAACGAACGCATCCTGTTCGAGAACGTTGGTACCAACTACGAAACACTGGAGACGATGGGCGTTACGTTTGTTGAAGGCCGTGGCTTTACCGAAGGCAGTCTCGCCGATACAACGAAGATCGTGTTCAACGAAGCAGGCATAAAAGCCATGGGTCTCGAGAACCCGATCGGTGAGCACATTCGCCTGTGGGACGAATACGACCTCGAGATCATTGGAGTCGTGAAAGACTTCCATTTTCAATCAATGCACGAACCGGTGAAGCCCCTATTCTTTCGCTTTCGTCCAAGCAATACATGGAACATCCTGATACGCCTCGAGGCAGGTAAAGAAAAGGAAACGCTTGCGAAGCTTAGCGATTTCTACGCGACGTTCAATCCGGGCTTCACACTCGAATATAAATTCCAGGACCAGGAGTACGCACTGCTGTACGCTGCCGAACAACGTGTGGCGACATTGTCGAGCTACTTCGCAACAATGGCCGTGCTGATCTCATGCCTGGGATTGTTTGGACTTGCAGCATTCACTGCAGAACGCCGACTGAAAGAGATCGGGATTCGCAAGGCACTTGGATCGACCTCAACGAACATCGTGTTGTTGTTGTCGGGCGACTTCACGAAGATGGTGTTGATCTCGGTGGTGCTCGGGTTGCCTGTCGGTTATTATGCGCTCGATATGTGGCTATCGACTTTTGCTTTCAGGATCCCGCTCAGTTGGGTGTACTTCTCGGCTGCGGCCGTAATCGCCGTTGCCATTGCGTGGATCACGGTGGCATCGCAGGCGATCAGGGCTTCGAAGGTGAACCCGGTGAAGTGTCTTCGTTCGGAGTAGGTAACCTAAATACGGCCACCACCGTATAAAATTCCCAACTAAGCCTATTTTTGAAAATGATCAAGAAAGTAGACATCCTGAACTTTATAACCGACTTCAGGAAAGCCCCTAACGACATCAAAACTCATTCACAACTGATCGGCCATCTTGGACCCGAAAATGAAGCGGCTATCGCGTCGATGATAGCGGAGCTGGCGGCGCAGAGAGTGGTAAAGCTGACGGAGAAGAATGGGGAGAAAGCGTACCAGGTGATTGCGAGGTGATGAGATGTCGAGGTGAGGAGATGAGGATGTGAAGAGCCGAGCTAGCCAGGCTCCTCACCTCCTCAGCTCTTCCCCTCCTCACATCCTCGCTCCCGCCCGTCTGTTTTTCGGGGCCGTTCGTCTATAAAAACCCCGCCACGTCTACAGATTCCCATTTTGTTGGTACTTTTGTGCTGGCCAATGCGTTCTTTTTGGCAGAAAACGCAGAATTTGACCAAAATGAAGGTACTGAAGTTAACTAACCTCTTCTCCCTCGCCGCTGTCCTGCTTTCCTTTGGAGCGCAGGCCCAGAGTTCGTCCAACCACGGATCGAAAGATGTCGTGATGTACGACCCCCTTTTCTGGAAGGACGAGCTCAGTCTGAAAAACAACCAGTCCCGGAAGATCGAGCAGATCAATACGGAGTTTTACGAGAACATTCGTCAGAACAGTTCGGACGGCAACCACGAAGCCAACAGCACGACGCTCGAACGCGGTCTCCAGGAACGAAGCCAGAAGATCTTCGAAACATTGCTTCCCAAACAAAGGAGGAAGCTCGAAAAGATCATCGATAAGACCGCACCCGTAACAGCGCCGTAAAAAATCAGAACATTAAGCCAACAGAAATATCGAGACGCGATGCGGCATCTTTGCTGCTCCCGCGATCGATCAGGTGCGTATAGTTGATCCCGCCAACCAGGTGTGATCTTCCGTGTTTCACGCTGGCACCCAATCCGAAGAAATGCGGGTTCTTATAGCCGGCGATCCCGGTGTAATCGGCGCTCGGCTTGCCCGCACGTGTTGTGAGATCATAACGCACGAAGGCATCGACCCACAAAGTTTCCGTAAACAGTTTGCTTACGAGCAACGACGGCCCGAGATGGAAATAATAACCAGCTGGATCCGTAATGTGTGTGTCGTTGTTGCTTGGTGAAGTGACGCGTCGTGATGAGAAGATGTAGTCGCCGAAGCTGATACCCGGCGACACCAGAAGTTTTTCCTGTGCCACCACGTTCCATGTTATCTGGTGCCATCCAAAGAAACCGCTTCCAAAAGCCATGTCGCCCTTGTCGGCAGCCGTATTATTTTTTTTCTTGAAATAGCTGCCAACCATGTAAAACAGATCACCGAGCGTTGGGTTCTCGAAGTGATAACGCCAATCGCCCTTTTCGAATGCATCGGCGCGGAACTTAACATTAAATGTGTTGCCTCCGTAGCTCTGCACAAATTTCGAAGAGACCGATGTATGCCGCAGGTACAGTTCCCAGTTGAAATGGACGAATGGATTTTTGCCCTTCCGTGTCTCCGGCATGTTTTCGAAGCTCTGAGCAGAAACGCTTCCACCAACTAGCGTAAACAGTGAGATTAAAGCCACTATAAAGGTTTTCATGTGGGGTGTTATTTTTTGATAAAAGTATTTTTAATGATAAAAGGGAGTTATACCGATACACTTGTATTTTCGAATCCGTACTACTAGGTAGACCTACCGATACCTCTATGAATGCCCATCACCAGGAAGTCCTTTCGCTTATCGAGAAAAGATCGGGCGTGGCCACGCAACATACGTTCCTCGATAATTATTTAGGGAACTCTCATCCCCGATATGCCATCAATGCACCGACCCTTCGAACGATCGCAAAGGATTGGATGAAAGCACACCGCGAGATGACTTCGAAAGAATTTGCAGCGATGCTTACGAGCATGGCAAAGGGAGAATCAAGCACGGAAAAAGTAATGGTGGGGATCTTACTCGATAATGCTACGAAGGAACAGAAGCAGTTCGATCCAAACTTGTTCGATAAATGGCTGGATCACCTCGAGGGCTGGGCAGAGATCGATTCGGTGTGTACCGGCAAGTACTGTATCAGCGAGATCCCGGAAAACATTCCAACATGGAAGAAGATCCTGACGAGCTTTGCAAAGAGTAAGAACATCAACAAGCGCAGGGCTTCTATCGTATTCCTCTGTTCGCCGTTGGGACAAAGTAACGATCCGCGCCTGGCCGATATCGCGCTGGCGAACATCGACAGCTTGAAGCATGAGAAAGAGATCATCATTACGCGCGCGATATCATGGGTGTTGCGAAGCATGGATCGCCACCATCGAAAGACGCTGGAGAGTTATCTGAAGAAGAATGAGAAGTCGTTACCTGCGATAGCCGTGAGAGAGACGAAGATCAAACTTAAGCACGGGAAGAAGGTGGTCGGGAGGCGGTAGACGGTAGACGGTAGACGGTAGACAGTAGGCGGTAGACAGTAGACGGTGGGCGGTAGGCGGTAGGCGGTAGACGGTATTCAGTAACCAGTATTCAGTATTCGGTATTCAGTATTCAGTAGCAACCGAAAGATCTTGAATAGGAACCTTCAGCAGGTGAGAATATACTTTTGCGAATTCAACAACGTCACCTTTGTCTTCGCGTGAGACCAGGTCGAGTTGCTGATGATTATCATAAACGAGTGTTGCAGTGTATTCGGTCCATTGCATCGTCGATGAGCGTGCCCTTGAGTTCAACTGTTGATTGTACTTTGCTTTGGTAAGGATAATTTTTTCGAGGTAGTTATACTTCTTCTTTTCAGAATTCACCTGAATGCCATAAAAACCGAAGGCATCTGTAAATTCCTTTTGCTGCAGATCAATGATCGTTAAATATTTTGCTGTCAATATGAATATCGAGACGGCAATCAAGATCAAACTTATCACCCAATAACCCGGAAGTACCAAATACGCTGCCAGTGCCCAAAACGCCGGCGTCGCGTATCGCAATCCTTTTGGAAAGTAATAGAGGTGTATTGTATGTGTCACCCCTTTAATTTATCAATTTTCTTTTTGATTGTATTCTTGTCCGAATTCGTTTTGGCCATCGACAATGCCAGTTCCAGGTTCTTCAATGCCTCACTGTTATCGATACCCGTATACAATTCACCAAGAAGGGTAAAATAGAAATGATTGTCGGCGAGCCCGAGCTTCTTCGCTTCCGCAATACCTGCCTCCTTGCCATGGACCTTTGAAACGGCGTAAGTCCTGTTGAGCGCAGCAACGGGAGAATATTCGAGTATCAGCAGCTCATTGTAATAACTGAGTATCCTCTCCCATTTCTCAACTGTATCGTCTTTGTTCGTGTGCCAGTATGCGATCGCCGCTTCCAGGTGATATTTTGAAACTTTGGTGCCGACAGCCGAGAGATTCAAAAAATATTCACCGCGACGAATGAGATCGGTATCCCAGCGCGTGGTGTCCTGCTCTTCATAAAGAATTTGCTCTCCCTTTTCGTCGAGCCGCGCATCGAATCGCGACGCGTGAAAAAACATCAGCGAAAGCAAGGCATTTGCATCCGGCTTATTGGTCGAAGTATTTTCGACCAGCATGTAGCACAAACGGATAGCTTCGAAACAAACATCCTTCCTGAGCGTCGTGTTCTGGCTTTCAGAGTAATATCCTTCATTAAAAAATAAGTAGATAGTTCGAAGAACCGTCTGCAAACGACTTTCGAGCTCAACGGTTCCCGGCAATTCGATACTAACATTTTCCTCCCGAAGCTTCTGTTTAGCCCTGAACAGTCTCTTATTAATAGTGTCTTTGTCGGCCAGGAAGGCATCGGCGATCTCGTCGATACCAAAGCCGCAGAGAATACGGAGCGACAAGCCGATCTGGGCTTCGACGGGAATAGATGGATGACACACCGCAAACATCATTTGAAGCTGGCTGTCGTTGATGTTCTGTGGCGAGAGATCTATTTCGAGCTCGTAATTTTCTTTCGGCTCCCGCTTTAGTTCCGGCGCGATCTTTTTATCGAAAACCTCCTGGTGTTCGAGATAGTTAACGGCCTTGTTCTTTGCGACGTTGTAGAGCCACGCTGTTGGATTCGGTGGCGTGCCCTTGATGCCCCACGTTTTCGCGGCGGTAAAAAATGTTTCGCTCACGATGTCTTCCGCGACTTCAAGTTGGTCGAAGCCAAAACGTTTACCGAGTACCGAAACAATTTTTCGATACTCGGTACGGAACAAGTGAGGGAGCAGGTCGCTCATTTGATTCAGTTCTTGGGAGGGGATTCCACCCTTTCGGGTGGAACTACATAGACAGTATCGTCCGCACTTCCACGGAGCCGCCGACCGTAAGTATCGGGCAGCCTTTCGCAAGCTCTGCGGCCTCCTTGAGGTCTTTCGCTTTGATGATAGAATATCCGCCGACGGCTTCTTTCATTTCAACATAAGGACCGTTTGTCACCACGTTGTTTGACTTCACAACATTGCCATCGCCATCGAGACGATTTCCGCGGTCGATAAGCTTGTTCTGGGCGGCGAGGCTACCCAGCCAATCCTGCCATGGCTTCATCAAAGCCTGGATCCTTTCGGGTGACCACTGTACACCAGCGTCTGCATTTGCTTCGCGACGGTAGATTAACAAGAATTCTTTCATGGTTTTAAGATTTAAGAGTTAATGAATGTTTTTATACATCCATATCAGGCGGCTAGACGCAAATTGGACAAAAAATCAGGAAATATTCCCGCGAATTTGTGAGGCCTGCAAAGGTTTCTTCCACCGGTTGCGAAAAACGCAACAATGGCGAACAACATCGGCGCCTGTTCCGGAGTTCAACCTCAGGAAATTACCCGACCCATGAAAAGATTAAAATTCTCGCGAGACAACGGCACCGATTTTTATCGTGAACTCAACGAACGTCTCGACCACTATTTTGAATCGAACAACCTACAGCGTACCGGCGGACCACGAATGATCCGAAAGATCATCTTCTACTTCGGTCTCGACCTGCTGTTCTTCTTTATGATGATGACGAGTACGTCGATAGTATGGTTCTATGTTTTCTATTTATTAATGGGATTGTCGGTGCTGCTCACTGCATTCAACATCTCTCACGATGCAGCACATGGCGTGGCGGTAAGGAGCAGGTGGTGGAACAAGGTGCTGTTCCAGGCGAGCTTCAATTTGCTTGGCAACAATGCGTATGTGTGGGGAAAGAATCACAACGAGTCGCATCACTTGTACACGAACATCGAAGGGAGTGATATCGATGTGCTGAATAATCCGCTGGTGCGCATGACTGATACACAGGAGTTGAGATGGTATCACCGGTTTCAACACATCTACACTCCATTTCTTTACTTATTCTATTCACTGAACTGGGTGACCCGTGAATGCTTGATGCTGTTCGGATTTTCGAGCAGGACCATAGAGGTTACGATACCACCGAAAGAGATCGCTAAGTTGATATTTTTTAAAGCGTTCTACCTGAGCTATGCGCTGATAGTGCCCGCCCTCATCTTTTCACCATCCATAGCGATTACAGCCTTCCTGGTAACTCACTTTATCATCTCCATATTATTCGTCTCCGTTCTAGCTGTTTCACACCTTTCGGACTTCGTACATCACCCGGAACCTGACGAAGATGGTCGCCTCAATATCAGCTGGGCTTCGCTGCAGATGTCAACGTCGCTCGACTACAATTCCGACAGCAGGTTCTTCAATTTCACCCTGGGCGGATTCAATGCACACACCGTACATCACTTGTTGCCAAACGTCTGTCACGTTCACTACGTCGACATACTTCCAATATTCCAGGAAGTTTGCGAGAAGCATAACCTCACCTACATGACCGTTCCGTATCGAAGGTCTATTGCTTCGCACTTCAGGTTTTTGAAAGCCATGGGAAGCCAGGAAACATTTAAACCCCAACCCTTTGCGAGATAAACACTTACATATCGCCCACGACAGCGAGCTGTTGCGGTCGATCCACAGGAAAGTCGAGAAGGAACTGAATATGCCGAAGTCGGTCTTCAGGGCGATCCTCTGGTCGAAAATGGTTTTCTATGTAACAATGATCGTGTTGTTCTACTGGTTGCTTTATGTGATAACAGATCCGATGTTGTTCATTGCTGCATTCGTGGCCTTTGGATTTTCGGCACTGTTGTTTGCATTCAACTTTGCTCATGATCTCTCGCATGGAACCGTATTCAGGAAGGAGAAATGGGATGACCTTGGCTTTATACTGATCTATGCCCTTAATGGTGCCCATGGCGAGGCCTGGAAGCAACGACATGTGGAGTCGCACCATTTTGCCCCGAATGTAGAGCATTACGACTCGGATCTCGAGATCTCGGACATCATCCGGGTGATACCCAACAGTAAATATCTATGGTTTCACAAATTCCAACACATTTATGCACCGCTTGCCTACACAACCTATTCTTTATTCTGGATCCTCATCAAGGACTTCACTATCCTCTATTCCGGTAGCTCAAAAAGTTTCGGACACCATCTCTCCTTCTGGGTCCAAAAAGTGTTCTACTTCACGTACCTGCTCGCGTTGCCAATTATGTTCTCTCACCAAAGCTGGACGATCGTCGTAACCGGGTTTTTGGTGATGCACATGATGCAGTCGCTCTTCCTGCTATTGACTTTCTTTATGACACATCACGTGGAGGGCCTGGAATATCCCACGGTGAGCGACGATGGAGTTATTAACACTTCGTGGGTGATGAACCAGATCAAGAGCTCGAACGATATGCATCCTTATAGCTTCACGGCCAATTTTATACTGGGTGGTTTCAACAACCATATCGCTCATCACTTATTTCCCCACATTCATCATATCTATTATCCGCAGTTGAACAGGATCCTCTACCGGGAGTTATTAGAAAATGGTATCGAACCAAACCAGACTTCTTACTGGGGAGGGATTGTATCACACCTCAGGCTGCTCAGGAAAATGGGCAATGAAGAGGAACCGGGTGTGGAGTTATACCCCAGCTGATGACAATACGGGCGGCATTTTATATTCCATCACAGTGAATTCAGAGTGGCAGGATTTTTTCTGGTTCAAGAAATATTCAACCAGAGATAATCATGAAGAACTACGTTATACATTACGACCCAAGCGATAAGCATAGTGTGCTACACCTGGTTAACAACTTTTCGAATGATGTGCAGGTAGACCGTATAGAGGAGGACAGGGTGGGTATCACTATTGAACTGGACGACAATGAAGCGGATCTCCTATACAGTAAGCTTCACGACGAAGTAAAGGAAATGGTAGATGTGAGGCAAAGGCATTACACCGGCGACTAAAGTCCCAAAAACGAACAGGACTTGTGGTTCATAAAGTGGCGGACAGGATCCGAATGGACTGATCACATTTATTTCATTGATGATCTCGATTATCATGCCGTCGTTACGGGGGAGTGAATTAGTGTTTGAGCTTACTGAATGATCGCCCGTTGATCTTGATCTTCTTTCCTGACTTTTTGTATGGCAGGGTGACGGATTGATTCTCTTTATACATTACGTCCTCGTCGATGACGATCCCCAGCAGATTATTATAGCCTTTCAGGTCGACTTTCAGTCCGGGCGATTTTTGTCCTTTGTATTCGACGAAGAGTTCGTCGTTCAATAGTGGGTTTGGTATCTCTATTTGAGCTTCGCCTTTTATGTTGGTTTGGAAGTGGAGGTTGGATTTCTGCAATGTGAGCTGGAGTCCCTGGATGGGTGTGCCGTTGGACCGGATGGCGTTGACGGTGAAGTTCACTGTTTCTGAGAGTGCGGGGTAGATGTTGACGCTGATCTCGAATTCGCGGATGGCGGTTTCGAAGTTGAGTTGGATGGAGTCGCCTTTGATGGTGAATGTTCCGTTGCCGATCTCTTTTTTGTTGTTGGTGGATCGTTGCCAGCTGAAGTGGTTGTCGTGGAAGCAGTAGCTTTCATGGCTGTTTTTATAGCACTCGTTAATAGGCGAAAGTGTGGCGCTAATGAGTGCCAGCGGGATGAGAAAGGTTAGGGATCTCATGGTCTTATCAAAAATAACGTTTTAGGGGTAGGTGGGGCAAATTCGTTGGGAACCTTTTATATTTGGGGTCCGTTAACACGGAACTCTGAACGCTGAGCATTGAACTTCGAAATGGGGCTGACCGGTTTTGACAGGATGTGTGAGGGTGTGAGGAAGCATGCAAGCTCGTGAGGGTAGAGCTTTGAAAACTGCTCTTAACAATTTACGTGGCGAAGAATCTTACGCCATGGCTGCTTAATCTAACAATACGTTAGGTTTGCTTACTACGGGATAAGATCCTGTGGGGCCATCATCGCCCGGCGTCTCTGTTTAGCGGACCCGGCAAGGCGGTGTCGTTAGCATAAACTGGGCCTCCATGTGTTGCGCATGGATGTTGAGACAACAGCAACTACGGAATATTTTAGGCTGTCGGATGGCTTGATATTCCCGACAATTAAATTCGACTAAGCATGTAGAAGGTACACGTTCATCTTCTCTGGACCAGGGTTCGATTCCCTGCAGCTCCCCAACAAAACCTCGTCCATCACCTCAGTCCGATCTTTAGCCATCGAGGTTCTAAGGGAATGTTGGATTCCCACTCAAACCACAAAAAAATCTCCAAAATCTAAATACGTAACTCAAAAGTTACCTATATTTGAGTAACTTATAAGTTACATATTATAATCCATCATCTAAATGTATAGGTTAATCATACAAGGAGCCCTTCTGTCTGGAATTATACTCTCCTTCGCATCTCACTCACCCATCAACGTCCATCCTACCGACAACAAATCTATCAATCGCCTTATGTCACAAAACAAATACAAGTCCATCATCTATTCCGTTGAAATCGAACTCGATAAAAGCCCCGAAGACGTATTCTCCCACCTCGTGAAACTCGATAAATGGTGGCCGGAACATTTCGATGGCGAACCCATCCAATTAAACAGCGAGTTTGTCTTCACCACCGGCGACAATCACTACTCAAAAAATAAAGTGATCGAATTTGTACCAAACAAAAAGCTGGCCTGGATAACACTCGAAAGCATTCGCAAAAGTGATAGCTACGATTGGAGCGGCACCAAATTCATCTTCGACATTACTTCATCAGGCAATAAAAGCAAACTTAAGTTTACCTACGACGGTCTTGTGTTAGAAGCCGAAACCGAAAAACTTAAAGAGATCTGCGATGTAACTGCTAAACAGATGTTCTATTTATTCATCGTAAACGGAAAACAAAAGACTAATTGACAAGCTATGAAAGACTCGATCGAGTATCGATGGAAATTCAATCGTTCTCCGAAAGAAATTTGGGAATACCTGACCGATAGCGAACTCCTCGAACAATGGCTCGGTAAGATGGACTTCCGACCAATAGTCGGCCATAAGTTTGAAGTTCCCACGAAAACAGGCGCAACCACAAAGTGTGAGGTCACCGAAGTGATACCCTATAAGCGTTTGGCCTGGTCGTGGAAATATATCTCCGCAAAGAACAGCAATGTTGTCGACTCAATAGTCGTGTTTAATCTAAGTCCAACTCATGACGGCACGGAATTGCATCTGATCCACAATGGCTTCAACGCCACGGAAGACCTTAACAACCATAACAATGGCTGGACCCTGCTGGGATCCCGCCTTGCGAAACTGCTAAATACACACCCATGACGGCACAAAAACCAGACACGTTCCAGGTCATCGCCGATCCATCGCGCAGACAAATGCTCTTTATGCTCTCAAAGAACAGCCTGACCATTAATGCCCTGGCCGAAAATTTTGACATGAGCAGGCCAGCCGTCTCAAAACACATAAAACTACTTCAACACGCAGGATTCATTTCGATCAAGGACATCGGACGAGAACGCCATTGTGTTCTCAAGCAAGATGGTTTCCATGAACTACAGGAATTCATCAACTACTTCGACAAATTCTGGGCTGAGAAGCTAAAGAAATTAGAAACGATCCTCAATCAAAAATCAAAAAAATGAAAACAGGTTCGATCAACAACAGAAATATTGACAAAGATTTTCACGCCATTATAGAAGTATCCCAGTCCGCAAGTGAGATATTTCTCTGCCTTACAGAACAAGTTCCAAAATGGTGGGGTGGCCGAGATTTTATGGGCCATAGCACCAAGTTGAATGACCAATTTGTTATTCATCATCCCGGAGCTCACTATTCCAAACAGAAATTGATTGAACTTATTCCCGATCGAAAAGTTGTTTGGGCGGTGGAAGAAAGCAATCTCTTCTGGCTTAAGAAACAGGATGAGTGGACCGATACAAAAATGATCTTCCAGATCACGGTGACAGGCTACTCATCGGTCCTTCATTTTACACACCACGGGCTTACTCCCGACAAGGAAAGTTATGAAAGGTGCTCAGAAGGATGGAACCTCGTTATTAAGCATTGGCTAAAGGAATTCATCACTGAAGGAAAGCCGCACTTCATTGTATGACCTACGTCAGGCTAATCTTCTCTCTCGCTCCCTAAATAAAAAAAAACGCCCGGTCTCCCGGGCGCCTTCTTTTAACCACAACACTACAGTACTATTTAAACGTCACTTCCAGCTCACTCGTCGCTTTCGGATTGTATGGCGCGAGGTCATCCAATCTGTCAGTCAAACCATTCCACTTCGATCCCGGCGATGTGCCCGCCACTACAAATCCATCTTCGTCGAAAAATCCGGGCGCCACCGTATTCGCCAAATATGCCGCCACATCATCGGGGTTCAACTCCGGCCATGCCGCATAGATCTCCGCAGTGAGCACATTCTTTATCGAATACTCCTCCAGCAACGTCGCACGATCCGAATTGTCGAGATCACTCGGCGGCAATCCAACCTCCGCCACTCCAACATTCAACGCATCATCACCCGCCGCTACAAACGCCCAGTTAAACCCACGCTCCTCAGTAAAGAACCTCGCATTAGGATGATTGCTGTTACCATAGACATCCACCACATCGCCCTTCTTACCAACAAACATGTGCAGCGTATTGACCGAGAAAGGATCCGACAACGGGTTCGCTAAAGGCAAGCCCGAGATCCGAACTTCCATCTGTGCATCATATCCCGACGCAGGCTGCTCCTCATAATCAATACGGAACATCGCATCCGCCGCATCCGCATTCTTTATGCGATCGCAGTTATATGGCTTAATGATCGCTATACCATGGATAGGCGTCGAATGATCCCAAAAGATCTGCAACGCCTTACCCCCGTCCGCATGACTTTCAGAATCTGCATCGGTGATCGTTAGCATGTACTGCCATGTCTTCGATTCGAACTCAACATCGGCCTTCACATCCAGGTTCTTGATACGATTGTCGTCGTCCGACTTAAAGCTCATCGTGATCACGCGATCGATCTTGTACTTGCGTATTCCGCCAATGATATCCTCCACCAGCTGCGCCGAACCATCGCCCACCGCAATGAAGGTTGCAAGGTTGATGTAAATGTCGTTGCCCTTCAGCGTATCGCCCTGCACACGACCATTGCCGGGAGCCGTTTTGCTGATCGCATCCGGTATGTCGATGCTGAATCGCTCCGGAAGAAGATCCTCCTGCTGTGGCCCGGGATCCTGGTTTGCATCGCACGAAACCAGTACCGCTACAATAGCCACTATCAGTCCAAAAGCCCTAAAATTTCTCGTTTTCATAAGATTTTTTGTGTTTCTGTAACTAAAACACACCACCCGGCCTATACCCTTAGTGCCCCAAAAAAAATATTTATTCGACCACCGTGGAATCGGCAGTCACCGTGCAGACAGCAAAAAATCCAATGGCACCGTTGGTGAGATTGGTCGGAGCATTTGCGCGTTCCACATCGAATGCGCCGCCACGCCATTCAGTCTCCGACAACATGGCGCGTAGAAAAGATCTATACTTTTCGCTTACAGAATATTTCTTCCTGGCAACAGTGGAGCCGGCGGGAAAAACAAATTCCTCCTGGGTAGGCTTCGTGCCTTCATTCACATCTATAGTTTTCAGATCATAGAACACAACCAATCCCTCACACGCACCGGACTGGCATTGAGGCGTGCCCTTCCACGAGATATCATGTCGGATGTAATAAGGGTCCTCTCCCGACCTGGCTACAGTAAGCGCATAACCATTCTCAACCGCATGATATTCGAGAGGCATCAGCGGCTCAACCGGCACCGAACTATCCTGTGCAAAGTAATCCTCTCCTGCATACCGGATGTGAAGCGTGTATAGCTCTCCAACAACGGCTCTCATCAAAGGAGTGAGATACTCACCCGGCACGAGAACGTTTTCCGTCAACGGATAAGTTGTTGTTCCTTGTGTTATCGTCACCATCGCACCGCTGATCGCAGCACCCGTATCATCGGGGTCCGCAACCGACCATCCTATCTTCACCTTATGCTGTGCCAGCTCATTGCTTATCAATCCTTCAACAACAATTAGTTTATCTCCAGGCGTAATCGGTCGGTCAACCACCTCTTCGCAGCCGAACATTACGATGATCAAAAGGAAAATAACCCGAAGTCTCATCGCCATCTGAAGTTATAAGTTAGAGATGGGGTAAAACTGCTCAGGTAATAGTTCGACACGATATAGTTTGCATCCAATAGGTTGCCAGGCACCTTCACCTTTCCATCAGCACTTTCGACTTTGTTATAGTTATAGAACAAGACGTTCTTCCTGCCGTAAAAATTGAAGATCGAAAACGTGAGACTATGTTGATAATGACTCTCGGGATTCTTGTTGAGCTTCCAGGTCGACGATACATCCAACCGATGATAGTCAGGCAGGCGATCATTATTCTTTGCCCCAAAGATCGGAACCGATTCGTTGTTGTATGAATAAAATCCAACCGGCGATGAGAACGGGGCACCGGTAGAATAATTCCAGTTGATCCCAAGCTCCCATCGCGGCTTGAGATCATAGGCAACGGTGAGGTTGAACTGATGTGGCCTGTCGCTGAATGCGTTGAAAGATCTTCCACCGTCGATGCCATCAAACGTGCGCTTCGAACGCGAATAAGAATAACCGGTTATGCCACGCACACGGCCTTCATTCTTCTTCAATTGAAATTCAACACCGTAAGATCTCCCCTTTCCAAACAGGAGCTGACTCTCAATCAAAGGGTTCAGAAGCGTCTCGGCATGAGCCCGGAAATCAATGAGGTTATACATCTGCTTATCGAAAATTTCGGCGAATGCAGTCACGCCAGCGTTTGGAAAAGCTCTATAATATCCAAGTGTAACCTGGTCCGATCGCTGTGGCTGAATGTTCACGCTGCTTGGAAGCCAGACCTCCAGCGAGCTGAATGGACTTACCGAATTAGAGATCATATGCACATTCTGAACATTGTGCGCATAGCTGGCTTTGACCGAACTATGTTCTCCGATCTCATAACGCAAAGCTATGCGCGGTTCCACGTTGAGATAACGAGCATAACTCTCTCCTTTTCGGAAATACAATGTATCGACAACATTGTGTGAATCGTCGTACTTAAACTCGAAAGAGCTTCCGAGGTTCTTCCACGACGACAGCCTGGCGCCATAATCAAGCTTCCAGTTATCGCCTAACTTACGATTATGACTCGCATATAAAACAAACTCCGAAGAGTTGCGGACCGAGGAAATACGTGATGCGGGTATCAAAGCATTTCCTTCAAAATTCCCCGGGTTGAAATTATAGCCGGTAATTGCCATACCAAAATCTACTTCACTGCCTGGTTGTACGAAGTAACTGAAGTCGGCCTTCAATACACCGTTCCCGATGTGAGAATTCCATCTTTGGTTGTTGACCACATCGGTGTAAAGAAAATAGTCGTACCCGCTCGCGACAAACGTTGTATTCACAAACATCCTTTCGTTGATCACACTGCTCCATTTGATCGTCGCTGTCCTGTTAGCCCACTTGATCCCGATAGATGGATTGAAGTAGCCGTCTTGTCCATTGTAGAATGAAAAGAAGATCCGGTTCCTCTTATCGAGACTGAAATTTGCTTTACCGGTGATGTCATAAAACTGGAAATCCGTCACGTTGCTGTTGGCCAATCGCGTTAGCCACTTCAGTCGCGATATGCGCGTAGAAAGTAAGTAAGAACTCTTGTCTTTTTTGAACGGACCTTCGATACCTAACCGGGTTGAGATGAGGCTTGCGCCGCCCCAAAATTCCAGGTGTTGATCGTTGCCTTTCTTCGTGCGGACATCAAGTACCGACGAGAGTCGTCCACCGATCGAAGCCGGGGTGTCGCCACTATAGAAATTGATGTCATTCACCGCGTCTGGTATGATGGTAGAAAACAATCCCAGCAAATGATTAGGATTGTAGATCGTTGCGTCGTCGATGAGGACGAGATTCTGATCGCGATTGCCTCCACGCACATAATAAAACGTTGAGCCATCCGAATGCATCTTCACGCCTGGAATGGATTCGAGCGACTTGATCACATCCACTTCGCCAAAGTATGCCGGTCGCTCACGAACGAGATTGGGTTTCACGTTTGTTTCGCCGGGATGAGGAGAAGTCACAACCGACGCATCGACATCGTGGATCAAAAGCTCCGGAAGGACAGGCGGTTCCTCGGTAAGTCTTATTTCAAATGTGTTACTGGCGTTCATATCGACCGCCTCCTTGAAAGTGCGGTAGCCGATGTAAGCGCACTCTACTTCATACGATCCCGGTTGTACGGTCATGGAGTAGAATCCAAAAGCGTTCGCAGCAACGCCCATACCCAGTTCCTTGATGACGATCGTGGCACCGATCAATGGTTCGCCGGATTTCGAATCCTTTACAAAACCACTTAGTGTTGCCTTTGGGTTTTCCGGTGCTTTGGCACGTTGAAGAACGATCTGGTCTTCGAGCACCACATATTGAATTCCTGTCTTTGTTGCCAGGTCGTCCAGAACAGACTTCAATGGCTTGTCGATAGCCGAGATCGAGATCTTTTGTTTAACATCGATGCGCTTCGGATTATAAGAAAACTCAAGACCTGTTTGTTGTGAGATGATCTTCAAAACTTCGCCAAGCTCTGCATCCTTTACATCGACCGTGATACGAGTCTCCTGGGCATAGCTCCTTCCCGCATTCACAAAAATCATGAATGCAATAAGCCAAACAATTTTCTTCGAAGATGAAGACATCAACATTTGGCACTCGTGATTTCTATTTTATTGCCGTTGATGCGGTAAGTTAGATTGAGGGTTGTTTCGAGCACACGAAGTACTGCATCAAGCGTTTGCTGATCGAACGTAACAGTCACAACACAATCGGCAGGGACCGCAGATACGATGCTGATCTCCGAACCATACGTCTTGTTCAGCGTTCTCACTACCTCCTGGAGCGATGTTCCGTTGAACTCGATGTGACGTGTTGTCCATGACCGGTAGTTCACGTCGGGATTTTTAGTCATCGCCAAACCACCACTGGATTTTGTATAGGTACCGACCTCGCCTGGACGAAGTTCGAGCTTCTCCTCTTCAGATGTTGCCGACAGTCGCACGACACCTGTTTCTACCGTGACTGTAACCTGTTCATCGCTGTTGTACGCGCTGACATTAAATGACGTACCCACAACCTCCACAGTCGCGTTGCCTGAAGAAATTTTGAATGGTTTTTGAGAGTCGGGAGCCACGTCGAAGAATGCTTCGCCGGACAAGCGGACCAGGCGTTCCTTATTGTTGAAGTCTTCGTCGTATGCAAAGGTTGAATTCCGATTCAATGTGACCACAGATCCATCTGGCAACTCGATCCTTTGGGTTGTCATCGCCGTTGCAAACGTGATCTCCGCTGGTCTTGATAACAGGTAGCTGATCACAAACCCGCCGGCCAGCACAATAAGGAGGGCGGCAGCGATCCGGATCCAGGGTGTCTTGACGAGAGGGATAGTACGGTCTTCACTTGCACCAACCCGATCCTGGAACTTCTTCCATTCCTCGTCTACATTGATCAGCGGAACACTCTTTCCTTTGGCGAGATATTTTCCCGTTAGCTCGAATGCGCGTTTGGCTTGCTGGAATCGCGCATCGTTCACCGGATCCTTTATCCAATCGTCCAGCCTTTGCTGTTCGTCAGCAGTTGCTTCGCCCGAAAGCACGCGGGTGATCAGTGTATCGATATCGTTATTGTCGTGGGTCAAAATGCGAGGTCATCAATTCGTAACACATAAGTTGTCTCATACCCTTATCTAAAAAGAAAATAAAAAACGATAAACGCAATCGAGAGGAATTTCGCGAGGTGCTCGCGGAGGATACCCAACGCTTTTGTAATATGGGCCTCTACGGTTTTTACCGAAATGCCCATCTGCTCGGCTATCTCAGCGTATTTCAATCCCTGGTTGCGGCTTAGTTCGAACGCTTCCCGGCATTTCGAAGGCATTGTATTCAATGCAATTTCGATCTCTGCCTCGAGTTCCTGCGTCGAAAGATCGTCGGTTTCGTCAGCAAAGTCGGCATCACGCAGGGCGTCCATGGACGTCATTTTTTTGCGATCGCGAAGTTGGTTGAGGCAGCGGTTCTTCACAGCGGTGAAGAGATAGCTTTTGAAGTTGGTGTCGGCCGGAAGCGTGGGATACTTATCCCAAAGGACGACGAACACGTCTTGAACGATGCCTTTGGCGTCGTCGACTTCCCGTACGTACTTCATGGCGAAGCTGGTGAGCGGCGCGAATAATTCCCTGAAAAGTTTCTCAAACTTGTCGATGAGGAACGGGTTTGGATTTAAATCTAGGTTTTAAATTTAGAAAATCACAGATGGTGTCTTCGTTGATAGGCTGCGTCCTTTTTTAGTCATAAACTTTATCTGCACCAGTTTCGTTATATTTGAGTATGCAACGCAGAAGGCAAACAGGAAATTCCAAAGATACTTCGCTCACCAAGCGTACTTTGGTTCGTGCCGTGAGGAAAGGCAGTCGTGATCTTGCGTCAAAAGCAATGCGTTTAAAGGGATACGTCGTTCAGGCGGAAAACGGTTGGATTGTTAGGATCGACCACCGCGGAGTTAGAAAAAAAATATCCCGGATCAATGGCTCGAAAAGCAAGCCCAAAGTCGTCCTCGACTAGAAAAATCAAGAGGAAATCATTAAGAATGAGAGTTTTTGCCGGACCTAATGGCTCAGGCAAAAGTACTATTATCCAGTCCGTTCGTGATTATAGAATTAAAGAGATTCCAATTGATTTCGGGACGTATGTGAATGCTGATGATATCGCTGAAGCATTGCGAAAAAAAACTTTTACTTTCCTCAAATACAAAGTGTCCGTGAAAGAAGATGAGTTGATTGATCATGCAATTAGGTCGGGACTTATCGGGCGCAAATTTCCTTTAAGAACATTTAAGGCAAGCTTTCACCTTACAAGTAAGGATAAACTTTCGATTGTACGAGAGGCAAACGTGGAGCAAGTGGCGCAGATTGTAGCTGATTATTTAAGGGCAAAGCTCCTTTCATTAAATAGAAAATTCTCCTTTGAGACAGTGTTTTCACATCCTTCAAAGCTCATGATCATGAAAGAGGCTGCCGAAAAAGGTTACAAAGTGTATCTCTACTATGTCTCGACAGAATCTCCAGACATCAATATCTACCGCGTTGCTATGAGAAAGGACAAGGGAGGTCATGATGTACTGAAAAGCAAAATCAAAAGCAGGTATAAGCGCTCTTTGGGTCTGATGCATGATGCAGCCCAATTGGCGTACTCAGCGTATTTCTTCGACAACTCTGGTGAAGAGCCGAAGTTGTTTGCTCATTTTAAAGTCGTCCGTGGAGTAAAGAATTGGGATCGGATTTACAGGGCACAGGTCCCCGAATGGTTTATCAAATACTACGTTGAAAAGGTGAAATGAGAATATTCATCGCTACAACCGGAGCAAGTAATATATTAGTTGGCGCTAACCGCCGCTCTCAATGAAAACCCTTCTCTTTATCACCTGCCTCGCCCTAATCTCCTGCCAGAAATCGCCATCGGAAACGGCGAGCGGCGATTCGACAACAGTTGTCGCCGAAAAAGATACCACCGAAGTTCCGATCGCCAGTCATGATGAAGACCCATTCTCTCTAGACCAAAAAGACAACATCGCCGAGTTCTCAATCAATGGCAAGAAAATACTCTCATTCAAACTCCCCGACAGTGCCAAGGTAGAGGTCACTCCCGGAAAGTACGGCAATGTTGTGGCACATTGGGAACCATACGGACCCGTAACCTATAAGTCGTTCGTGTTTCAGTTCGGCAGCGGGTATTGCAGCATGCCCGGCGACGAAGGCACATCGACTCAGCCCATCGACACACTCGCATACGGTCCCCGCTTCGCACACAGTCAGTTCGATAACCTGGTTGCCGGCGCCAACGGCATCGAAGAGTTCTATGATGTGATCTATGAAGGTTATTGTATCCGATTCAATTGGACTTTAGGAATGAGTGACACCGCTACTCCCGACGACCGGAAAAAAGAGGTTTCAAAAATGGAAGAGTTCCTGAAGCAGGTGAAGTTTGACTGATTCCTACAAGCTAAAAGGCCCGAGCTGCAGATCATCGTTTCCCGTATTTCTACCTACATCCCCCTGTACTTTCTCCGGGTGTAATACCCAAAATCTCCATTTCCGAAGCCCTCCCCTCTCCACACCTTACAGGTGTATCCTAAAACCCTTTGACCTATGAAATCATTGCTGTTTTACATCATCGTCGTGGCATTCGCAGCCACGTCGTGCTCGAACTACACCTGTCCGACGTACGCGAAAAAGTCCCCAACAAAAACTGACGCAACGGTTGACCGGAAAATCTAGACACGGAGCGCCATCGCCAATTCACCAAACACCCATCCTTTTCTTCATTTAATGCGGATAATCTTTACGCTGATCTACTCGATCGTCGCAGTAAACTCGTTTGCCCAGGCCACTATGAATAATTCCGGCGGCTGGGCCACAGCAACAAACTGGTCCGGAAGCAACATTGGTGACGTCGTCACCGAGACCGTAGCGATCAGCAACAACATTAACCCTACCGTCAACAACGGCAACAACTTTACCGTCGGCGCCACAACGTTAAATAACAATAACACACTCACCATCAACTCCGGAGGTACCTTAAATATCGGCGACGCCACTCATGCCGTTAACCTCACAACAAACAACAATACCAACATCTCCGTAGCCGGCACGCTCGTCATCTGGGGCAGTCTCGTCGTGAATAATAATATTGTCTGGAGTATTACAGGCACCGTTATAATCAAAGGAAGCGTTACGCTCAGCAACAACGCAAACCTTAACGTAACGGGAGGAACTTTACAAGTTGGAGGAAATTTCAATGCAAGTAACAATACCAACGTCACCGTTCCTTCTGGCAGTATATCGGTCGCGGGGTCGGTGAATGTAGGTAGTGGTTCCAACCTCTCCGGGTGTGCAGGCTGCTTTCATCTCGGTGGAACATGCTCCGGACCCGCCGCATTCTGTGGCAACAGCGCGCTTCCGATCACGCTGGCATCATTCGAAGCAAAAGAACTGGGCGCAACCGTTGAATTGGATTGGCTAACGTTGTCTGAAATAAACTTCGACAGGTTCGACGTCGAAAGCTCGACCACGGGCCGCGACTTCACTATTATTGGATCAGTGCAGGGTCATGGGAACACCTCGAGGCCGATCAACTATTCATTTCTTCATCAGACGCCAACAGTCGGATTAAATTATTATCGACTTAAGTCCGTCGACTTCGACGGATCTTTTGAGTATTCGAAAGTCGTAGCTGCGAATGTAACGAGTGAGAAATCTATCTCAGTGTTCCCGAACCCGGTCGATGGAAATGAGATCAGTCTTTCATTCAACTTCGACCCGGGAATTGCAACCACGGCCACGATCATCAACAACATGGGCGTAGCAGTCGCACAAGTAGAAAACATCAAGACAGGAGTAACGACGTTCATTCACCACCTCGATGCAGGAATCTATATATTGAACTGGAAGGGAACTAACGAAACAAGAGTGATGAGGTTTTCTGTGAAGTAGTTATCGTTTGAAGGTCACCTTCACGATCTTCCCGTCCTTTACTTCATAGATCGCTATAGCTTGTATCGCCCTGTCATCGGCGGTAACATACTCGTGATCGATCACGGTGTTGTTCAAAACAATGCGATCAACGATCTTACAATGAAGCTTTTTCAAATTGCTGAACATCGGCCCGTATCGCTTCCTCATCTCTTCCTTACCTTTCGATGTTAATTTGTCCGGAAAGTCATATAATTCGATGTCATCAGAATAGGTATCCAAAAATGAATCGAGATTCTTCGCATTGTAGGCATTGAGTTGTCGTTGCACCAGCATCTCCGGTGACTCCTTCACGAGTGTATCGGTTTTCAAAACCTTGCCTGACTTAATAACATATTCCGGCGTTCTCAGCACAGAAAGATCATCCAACGGATTCTTCGAAAGCACAATGATGTCTGCAACTTTCCCTTTCGCCACAAGGCCGGAGTTCATACCAAAACAAGAGGCTGAATTCAAAGTCGCAGTCTTCAACAGGTTTGCGTTCGTAAGTCCAGCCGTCTTCATCGCCTCCAGCTCGTGCACGAACGACGAGGCGTGCATGGTCCCTGGGTTACCCGCATCGGTGCCAGCCACCACGTTCACTCCCGCATCATAGACTTTCTTCAGGTTGATCCTCATGATCGAATCCTGGATCTTTCCGCGCTTCACAAACGCATCTTTCCCGCTGCGAACCCTGGCAAATACTTTCGGAAGATCCTTCTCCGCAATGTGCTCCGGATCCATCAACGTTCCATAAAAGAACGGGTTTGCATAATTCACATCGTTTGGATCCGGTTTAAAATCGCCGAGCAACACGCCATCATCACCGCGATACACAACGAACGTTGGGTTATAACTTACCTTATTTGCTACCAGCTTCTTAAGCAACTGGTCGCTGATCACCTCATCATCGACACTGTGAACAAGCAGATCGGCACCGGCATCAACAGCAAGCTCGGCCGTCTTATGTTGCGTTGCATGCACAGCGAGTTTCAGCTTCGCTTCGTGTGTTCGTTTGGCGATATGCTGAACAACCGGGAACGTCTTATCGGCAGGCAGATCCGGTCTCACGATATACCAGATCTTAATATAATCGGGCTTCTTTGCCAGGAGCCTGTCCATCAAAGAATCGGCTGCTGCAATCGTAGTTGTCTTCACTATTGGGGGATCTCCGTTATCGAGAGGCTTGTCTGCCACCATCGAGAACAATGGACCAGTTACGAGCACCGTGGGCGACGGCACCTGTTTGCTCACCGAATCACGGATAATAAAATTACTGAACGGTCCGCCTACATCGGCAATGGTAGTAATACCGGCCCTCAAATAGCGACGCATGAAATCGCCGGCGCTGTTGAATGCATCTTCGCGCTCGACTTTGTATGGTTTAATATGATTAAAATCGTAACCATCGGGTCGCGTATAAATTCCGCCCGTTTGGCAAAAATGTATGTGCGCATCCGTCATCCCGGGCATCACATACTTTCCCGTGCCATCGATCACCGTTGTTGTGGCTGGAAGCTTATACTTCTTGTTGGTGAACACATCCTGGATCAGGCCGTCCTTAAAAAGGACCGACGCCTCCTTGATCACCTTACCGGTTGTTACATCGATCACGTTCGTGTTCGAGATCAGTACGTGATTGGTCTGCGCCAAAGAAAACATCGGCGCAAGCAGTATTAGAATCAAAAGTCTTTTCATGGTCGTTTTATAAGATCATCTACCTTCCAAACCATACCGTTCTTCATCACCTTCGTCACATTCCATGCGTCACGGATGTTCTTCAGCGGATCTCCTTCCACCAAAATAATATCGGCGAGCTTACCGGGCTCAATACTACCGAGGTCTTTGTCGACAGCCAGAGATTCCGCTGCCCATATCGTAGCCGACTGAAGTGCTTGGTACGGAGTCAATCCTCCATCTACATAAGTCTGTATCTCCAAATGCAGGCTCAATCCATAGGGAAGGATCGGTGAATCGGTACCGGCAGTTATGTGAGCACCGCCTGCGACTATAGTCCGAACTGTTTTTTGCAAGGCCTGCAACATCAGCTTCGTGCCTTCCATGTTTGCCGCCATCCGTTTAGCCATTCCTTTGTAGCTACTCCTGAACACATCAGAATATAAGGCTACATACTGCTTGTTGTTGAATAGCGTCGAGTCCTTAAATGTAAGATAACTGAATCCACCATATAGGGCGGCCGTCGGGGTTACACGAAAACCACTCTTTATAATAAGGTCTGTCACATCCTGGTAGCTGCGCGTCATAGTGGAACGCAACGGTGAATAACCCCTGCGGCTTGTCGCTCCAATATGCTCCACGTTGTCGACACCGTAAGCCGTAGCAGGAAATATTTCGTGCGACGATACCGGTATCCCCTTGCTATGAGCGAATTCCGTAACCCGCTTCTGCATGTAGTCAGGCATTCGTACATAAGTCTTCAAGAGATCATAACCCAACTTATCTGCACGGTTCAGTTCCAGTTCCATTCCAGCTTCCGATAAACTGTTTGCCAGTCCATAATAAATGCGTGGACCATCCTGGAGATTGCCGGTGAAGAATTCCCGAGGCCCGGGAACAATGCCGCTTGTCCACGTTTCTTTTCTTTGCAATGCATCGTAAGGATCGGATCCCGGTTCGCGAATGGATGTGATCCCAAATGCGAGCCAGTTGCGACCGAGCAATTCGCCGGTGCTCCAATATTGATGCGCGTGCATCTCGAACAATCCAGGCATCACGGTAAGATTCGAAGCGTCGATCACTTCACCTGTATGGTTTGCATGTGGAACGATCTCTTTGATACGATTGCCTTCGACAATGATATCGACGTTAGTCTTATAAGTATTGCTCTTGCCATCGAATAATTTACCCGCATGGATAACTTTTCTCGAGCCTGCTTCCGGCACTTGCGGCTTCCACGTCAATGTCATCGGGATCGTGGTAACGATACCATCGTTTATGGAGACTTTCTTCAGCACGTCGGTACCTGTAAATACAATGGTCTTTGAGTCGGCTGTCCATGTTGGGCTATCGGCAAGTTCGTTGGTAAGTCGGTGTGGCGGGCCAACCGGGTCTCCTTCCGGAGAAACAGGGAGAATCCAAAGCACGCCATCGAGAATGTACGCCATCCATTTTCCATCGGGCGACCAAACCGGTCCATTCTCACCGCGCGTTGCCAGCGTCCTCCCTTCGACCGGCATCATCTTGCGATCAGGTTTGCCCGCAGTTGAGATCAAAAATATTTTATTGAGACCTTCACGGAATCGCGATGAAAAAACCTCGAGACCTGAAACGGCGATGGTCTTTCCATCGGCCGACCATGCAGGCTGGCTTGGAGCAAACATCGGGGCGTGCAATTTTTCCGCTTTGCCGGTCGATACTTCGAGCTTGTTGAGCGTTGCTCCACCCGACAGTACATTTACTTCGTTCTGATAGTATGCAATAAACTTTCCATCGGGCGACCATGTGGGCATGCTTTCGTTGCCCGGATCGGATGTGAGCTTCGAATGCTTGCCTGTTGCAAGATCATAAAGCCATACGTCCATTGTTCCATCTTTGTCGGAAACAAATGCGATCTGCTTACCATCGGGCGACCACGATGGTTCCAATTGAACATATGGATCTTTGATGAGTTGTTTAGGTGTTGGTTGACCGATCGTCAGTAACCAAAGGTCGGTGAGCGCAGAGAATGCGATCGTCTTGCCGTCGGGTGAAACAACAGGCGATAGTATTCCCTTTACCTGTTGTGGATTGCTGGAGTCGAAGTCATACTTCTTGCGTGTATAAGGAGCGCGATGTAAAACGACCGTTGCTTCGAAGGGGATCTTCGCTACTTTTTTTGAACCGAGTATTTTTCTTTTGATCGCTCCATCGGCGGTGTAAATGATTTCTGTCGGCGACGTCCATGCAGCTCTAAACGGAAAAGCATCTTCATCCAGAACCGTGATCGTTTCCGACTTCTTATCGGCAAGCGATGTTACCATCAGCCGACTTCCTCCATTTTCAAAAACGTAGTAGCTGACTTTAGTCCCATCGGTATTGAACGATGGCGCGGCGACAGCAGAGCCGCTGGGTGTAACGATCTCTGTTTCGTTGCCTGATGCGACAGTAACGATGGCAGGCTTACCCGATTTCTCCGACACGAAGGCGATGGACTTGCCGTCGGGCGAATAAGCCGGGTTGTAGTCATTTTTATCACTTGAGGTTATCTTCTTGATAGAAGCATCAGAAAGTGTAAGCTCATAGATATCATAATTGTTACCACTGCGATCGGATGAGAAAACGACTTTAGTTCCATCGGGAGAGTACTGTGGCTCGCGATCGTCGTAGATACCGAATGTCAATTGTGTGAGAGCGGATCCATCTTTATTTACTTTCCAGAGATGCCATCCGCCGTCGCGATAAGATTGAAACACTACTTCGTTTCCATTCGGAGCAAAAGAAGGTTGACGGCTGTCGCCCATGTTGTCGGTGATCGCTTTGGCTGTTCCACCTTTCGACGGTATGGACCACAGCGTGCCTTGTATATCGGCGATGAATGTTGATTGGTCGGGCGAGAGGGCGATCGCCATGTTTGTTCCTTCACGGAAGACGACAATTGTTGAGTCGGGGGTTTGTGCGGCGGCGATGCCCGCAACGAGCAATAGCAGGAAGATCTTTCCCATCGGTTAGGTTTTAGGTTTAGGTAAGGCGAGGGTTTCGAGAGAAAATATAACGATTCGAAGCGGTTTGTCCGTAGGGAATTTTTTGAGGTGGAAATCGCGGTCGCGGCATCGTTTGAAAAAGAGATGGTGGTAATTTGGGGTGGTGAATTCATTTCTCTTTGCATGGAACCCCAAAAAATATCCGTGGGAGGATCTCGATAAGGATGTGAAAACCTGCCGGAAGTTTGGCCGGTTCCGCGACTCATGGAGCTGCGTGAGCTACAAGCAGGTAAGTCCAGGCGACCGTGCCTTCCTTGTACGGGTTGGTGTGCCGCCCCGGGGGATCATGGGCGCCGGTTACATTACATCGGAGCCGTACCTGGCACCTCATTGGAACAATGCGGAGAAGACTGCGTTCAGGGTGGAGATAGATTTCGAGGTGCTCTTGAATCCTGATCTCGAACCGATCCTGACATTGGATAAGTT
The DNA here is from genome assembly GCA_964490505.1 of uncultured Ohtaekwangia sp. Lineage (GTDB taxonomy): Bacteria > Bacteroidota > Bacteroidia > Cytophagales > Cyclobacteriaceae > ELB16-189. Next base: position 242,714 of record CAZBCP010000018.1, read on the forward strand.
GAGTTTTAAAACAAAGACGAAGCAGGTATGGACGCCACAATCGTCGGGGATCTTAATAAAGAAAGAAGTAGTTGGAAAGCTGGAGGTGGTTTGGGACAAGTTTTTGATCCGGTAACTTTTCGCCGTTTGTTGATGATCATGGGATCTTCATCACCTTCGTCGTATGAACTTTTCCGTCGATCGAAAGTTTAACGACATACATTCCGGGAGTTCTTCCTGCAAAAGAGAAGATGTTTTTGGTTGAAACTGCCTGCTGCTTTTCAACGACCTGCCCCGTAGCAGTAAGTATTTCGAACGACGACACCTTATTAACAATATCACCTGGTATCGTAACTGTCAGTTCATCCTGAACAGGATTTGGATACGAACCAATCGTAAAAAGATGTTCATCTTCGATCCCTGTAGTCACCTCACCCGGAGTCTCGACACCCGGAGTCTTGAATGTAAACACCTCCGAAGGAACCTGGTAACTGTCGTAGAAAGTTGAATAAAACGTGGTGACCCTCCAGTAGTATTGCTTTCCAGCCTGCAAGCCTGACAGCGAATATGTGCTTTGCTGACCAGGCACCCAATAATAATAGACCAGACCACTGAATGTATCATCTGTTGCGATCTCAATAGTTTGCCAATCAAAGCCTTCTGCGGGTACCCATGTGAAGTTCGTTGGCGATATCGAAACGTCCACTGCATTCATTGCTGGCGAGACTAATGTTGCTGGTTGTAACGTGTTTGCCCTGAAAGCATATATTTTTGACCAGGGGAGCTCATGCCCCGATACGATGCCTTTCACGCGCCAATAATACATTTCGCCCTCATCCAGAGCATTCGGCAACGATAGTGTCGAAGCTGCAACGGACTCGTTCGCCAGCAGCTCTTCGAAGGTATTCGATTTAGAAAGTTGAAAACGGTACTGACCATTTGAAACATCACTCCAGTCGAACACAGGGTGAACTCCCGAATTAATATCGTAATTCCTGGGACTGATCAAACTTACTTTTGTGAATGGCACGGTCACGGGCTGAACGCCCACCGTAAATGCCGGCTCCAACGTATGCGTGATGCTGTTGTTCGATTGATCAACGGCTTTTAACCGCAACGAATAATAACCTGCGGGAAGATCGGATGGAATATCGCCTGTCCTCATGTCATCGGATTCACTTACATCCAGGGATATCCACGTGTCGCTATCGAGCGCACGCATCTCGATGCGCACATCGGATAAATACCATTCCGAGATCTTTGCATGGATCGTTCCACCAACTCCTTCAGCCAACTTGTTGGTATGACGTCCGTCAGACATCAGCGTGAATTGATCTATCGTTGGTGGATTGAAATCGTAGCTGGGATTATAAGACGTATTAAAGTGCAGGTCTGTCGTCACATCGCTAAAGCGACCGCCAACGTAATAGCTATCCCACTTGAATGTCATTGTGTAGTCTCCAGCGTCGATCTCTTTTTGGAAATAGAGATAGAAAAAGTCATCCTGGACGGCATTCATGAGCGTTCCTGTCGCAACTTCTTGTTCGTCTTTTTTTAACGACCACGGAACCAATCCCGAAACGCGTTCACCAAATGCGTGATTGAACATTCCCCTTCGCGGTCCTTCATAGAGTCCTGACGTGCCCTGCCAGTTATCCATGAATGGTGTGAAATTAACGAGGCTTCCTCCCATGTTGAAATCGAAGGGTTCATTACCGATCGTGATCAAAGGTGTTCCCCACGAACCAACAAATTCGTCGATTCCCTCTGAATTGAATCCACGCATGCCCGTCTCCCACGTAAATCCACCTACGCCTTCAGAAGGAAGGAACCTGTAATATGAAAAGGTGTTATCATATTCATCTTCGAAAACCTGGATGTTCGCCGGATTTGGAAGGTGGGCCGGGTACGTATTCCATGTTGTAAGAGCGCCTCCATTCACATGAAAATAAAAATCCTGCATTTGCCCTTCGGGAAGGGAAGGATTAGTGATCGTCATGGACACATAGTCAGCCGGATCGTTCGTTATGATCTTGCTGGACGATATCTCGCTGCCCGTGCTAAGTGCAATCTCGTATGCCTTTGTTGGATCGGGTGGAATGGTCAAGAGTCGCGTAAACATTTTATGCTTCTTCGAATCTGAAAAGTAGAACGTGGAGAGGGGGCCCCACCACATCGTTAGGGTAGTCGGCCCCAACATCACTGTAGTGCCAAGGGCATCAGGCGGAAACGCAACCCCGTTTGCGTCCACTGGCTTGAATTCGATCTTGTTCTTTGCCGAATTGGAATCGACGATCACAGTCTTTGATTCCGTGGTGGACTCATAGTCTTCGACAACAACGAGGCTGTCGCCAAAATAAGCAAGTATATCATACGTACCTGTCGGCAGCATAACGTCAAAATCGTGACTGGTCGGATTGACTGGATTCCAATAGTTGGAATTAATTCCCCCTATGATCATTGAGGTGGGAAGTCTGTTAGGGAACTTGATCAAAGTCACTGCCGGATTGAATATGGACAAAAGAGTCTTCAGTTTTTTCGAGCCCGAGGTCATTTCAATGGCGCCGTAAAATCCAGCGGGAACGTTCCTCGTGCCTAGCGTTGCCATGTCTACATTTATGCTGACCGTCACTTGTTTCGTTTCCCCGGCTGCGAGTGTAAATTGGCTCTGCGACAACTGTATATCGATGGCTGGTTCGGAATCTATTCCCGAAAGTTCCAGTATGATTTCCTTTGATGATTGTCCGTCGTTGGTAATGGTAATGTGATCAGCTCGCGAGTATGTTTCGTTGTCGCTGGCTGGACGTCCATAGCTGATTGAGCCGGGACTCATGATAAGATCGGTAGTGATTGCCTTATATGCGTCGACGATTCCAGCGCCTGTCTCCAGTATTTTTTCGAAGCCGTCCATGCTTGCATTGTTCATCATCGCGGCTTTGACCTCGGCAGGGGTCCAATCGGGATGTTGATCGAGTATGAGTGCAGCAACGCCGGTGATGTGTGGTGAAGCCATCGATGTTCCATCGAGCTTTTCGTATTGTCCGCCTGGAAATGTTGAATTGATCTGGACGCCGGGAGCGGCAACATCGGGCTTAAGTATGTAAGTAAGCGGGGCGGGACCACGCGAACTAAAGTATGCCGTGTAACCGTAATTGTCGATCGCGCCGACGGTGATCGCAAGCTCCGCGGTACCTGGTGTGCCGACGCTCATGTAATCGTAGCTGTTGCCGGCGGCGATCACGAAACAAATTCCTTCGAGCACCGCGTTGTTAACGGCTTCACTCATTGGCTCAAATGGATCGGGTGCGCGACCGAGACTCATATTAACAACATCGGGCGCGTCGTCGGTGGCGGGATTGCCATCGGGGTCAATAGCATACTCGATGCCTGCAAGGATCTGCGAGTCCCAACCAGATCCATAAGAGTCGAGAACTTTTATTGCCATGAGTCGTGCGTCGGGAGCGACTCCCTTTATTGTGCCATTCGCGGCTGCAATACCGGCAACGTGAGTGCCGTGACCATGGTCGTCGAACGGATCGTTGTCGTTGTTGATGAAGTCGTACCCACCGATCACTTTATGTGAACCGCCGATGCCTCCGCCGAGGTCGGGATGATTGTAATCGATGCCTGTGTCGATGATACCGATCACGATGCCGCTGCCTGTGGCGCCGACTTCATTCCAAACTTTCGGAACGTTGAGAACTTCGTTGCTTGCTGCGTCGTTCGCTTTAACTTTTTTGTCTTCGGTTACGGAGATCACATTAGGCATCCTCGTGATGCTGTTTGAATAGCTCCGGTTCGCTTTTATCGTGAACCCATTGAATGACTTTTTGAACTCCCGGACGACCTGGATCGTCTTCGTTTGGTTTGATGTTCTTGCGTTGCTGCCGAGCTCATTCAGTTTCGAAAGAAACTCTTCGTGCTCGCGTTTGATCTGATCGGCTTTGTTCGATCGCGATGCGGCATCCCTGGCACCGGGAGACGTTCGGAGCCTGACAATGAAGTTTACGACAGAATCGCGATCGGTTGTGTCTTGTGCTACGCCGTTTGGTTTCTGCAAGAGCGAGACTCTTTCTTTTGATTTTGCGCTTATCGATACAGGCCGAGGCCTGTTCGGGCTGGAAGTTTGCCCAAATGAGATTGTGCCCGTAATTATTACAAGGCCTAACGCGAGGAGAAAACCAGAGGGAGATTTCGGGTTCATAAACCAACAAGACAGACCAACAAACTTAGCCCATTTTTGCCTAAAAAACGCCGAAATAATACCCCCCAAAAAAGGGGTAAAATGACCGGGAAACATGGGAAATTGCGTCAGGGTTCTACCTTGCGACAATTAGACACAACAGTGGTACAAATATGGTAAACCTCTGAAGGTTGATTAATCACGAAACACAATTTCCATGCAACCCAACTCTATCAACATCGCTCAAAAATTCTCGCTGTTTGAAAAGCTTTGGACACCGCACATTATCGGTGAACTCAATGGGCAGTATGTAAAACTTTGCAAGCTCAAAGACGAATTCGTATGGCATAGCCACGAAAACGAAGACGAGCTCTTTATGGTCTTCAAAGGAACCCTGCTCATGGACTTCCGCGACGGCCGGACCGTAGAAGTGAAAGAAGGCGAAATACTCATCGTCCCCAAAGGCGTCGAACACCGGCCTCACACCAACGGCGAGATCGTGTTCAACCTATTGTTCGAGCCAAAACAAACTCAACACACCGGTAACGTCGAAAGCGAGATGACCGTGAAAGAGCTGGGTTGGATATAATTATTGAGTTAAAGACCAATACTCTATATATAATCCTATCTGAGTTTCTCCCAGTTGATCAGCGCATTCCACACCAACGGCGCTTCATGCAGATTCTGATAGCGGTGCATCGGATCGAAAGTGAATGCGACCAGGCTTCCTTTACCAACCGGAACACTGAACACCGCGCCATGACCAATGATCGTAGACTCATTACGAACCATTCCTGAGATCAGGTAAGGAGTCTCCTTGGCATCCTTCCCTTTCTTGTCATCTTTGATCTCTTTCCTGTCGGGCATTCCCATAATAAGTCCCTTGTATTCTTCCTCATCTTTCAAAGGTTTCGAGCCATACTGCACCAACATCATATCGCGACTATACTTATCGACCTGAAGCAGCGGACCAATACCTCTGAACACATGGAAGTTCTCAGGGAAACCATAGAGCACCGGATGCGACGGCTTCCTTGACTTTACGCTAACAACAGAGCCAGGATGAAACAATTGTCCAAGTGCGACCTCATCGAACTCGCGCGTAATGCCAGCCTGCGCAACCATCTTCGAAGAGTTGTCGAATGTGATCAGAACACCACCCGCGTCCACAAATGATTTCAGTTGACCAACGCCTTCGAAACCTGGACCGCCGGTCATATCGTTCGTTGCGTCCGGGGTTCCGTGCGAAGGGAACTCGGGCGTCTTCGTATACGGCATTGGGCCGAACTTCGAATCGACCCCATGAATGAAATCTGCTGCTTCGCCACGCGTACGCGGTATTACGATCACATCGAACTTCGCTTTAAGAGCGCCGGCTTTAAGATCGTCTTTATCGATCGACGTATAAGGAATGCCCCGCTGTTCAAAAGTATAACGCGACCACCCTTCGTCCTGCGTGTTGTACCAATCGTGATAAATAGCGATCCGCGGAAGCTTGAGCTCGCGCTTCTTCGCAACATCGGCTCTCGTCGACGCAAGGTCCAATCCGAATTGCGACGTGATGCTCTTCGCCTGATCGGCCGTAAGTCCACTAAAGATCACCGAGCCTGCACTCAACGTATCCCTGATACCTTCGACAGTTGTTTTCGCATCAACAATGAACACCCTCGATTTTGCATTCCTGGACTTCGCCCAATACAACGCAGACAGCACAGTGTTTTGAGCTGTGTAGTTTACGACATAGTTCGTTCCGTCGCCGTCTATCTTACCTTCGTATTTTGCTTCTCCTTCAACCAGTTTGAGATCCGCCGCCGCATACTTCACGCTATCCTCCGCCTTTACATCTACACCGTACAGGTGGCCCATGGTCCACGCGATGTCATCGTAAGGTGGAAACTTTGCCTCTTTGGGAAAATTCTGTTTTGAGAGAAGCGACACGGCAAAGTTGCGATAAGGCTGATCGAGCAACACAACGTAGTCGCCACCGCCCGACTTATGCACTTCTATGCCTTGAGCTTTCAACTGATTCACCATAAACGCCGCCATGTATGGATCGTGTTGCTTTTGCGGGATCACAAATGCCTTTGGTTTTTCCTCTTTCCCTTTCTTGATGGCATTCGCTCCCTTTTGATAAAAGTTCATCAACAGCAGCTTCGCGTTGTCGGACGTGTAGTTCAATGAAGCCAGCACGCCTGCTTGCATATAGTTCACGTTGTTGCGCGACGACCAATATACTTTCTCTGTAGCGGGGTCAGGACGATACCACTCGCGGCTCGTCACAGCATCGCCGGCAAATTTCGAGTTCGCAAGATCACGCAGATATGTATCGGCGCCGGCATTACCAAACGTTTCATAGAATCTTCCGACGGCGTTGTGATTATTTGCTATCCAGAGAAGATAACCTGGATTCCATCCATCATAGAAAGCCCAATGAAAAGTTCCTGGCAGCCCCTGCGACGACATCGTGGTTACATCGTGATTGGCCATGATCTGCCACTCTCCAATCGCAATGGGATCTATCGTTTCATTATAAGGTCCTGTGCCGGTCGACACATACAACAACGGAACGGACTCATGAAGGTCGTGCATCACCGTCGGATGCCAGTCGAAATAAACCTTGAACACGGCCTTTGTAAGCGCTTGCGATACCTGGATGCCGTCGCGGTTGTTGTCGTGGAAAACATACTTGCCCCAATATGGCGGACTCTTAGGAAAGCCATCGTCGAAGATCTTTCTTCCTTTCGTGTAGCGATAATACCAATCCACCTGCTTGTCGCGACCGTCAACCTCCGAGGCCGGATTGATGAGAATGATGACGTTGTTAATGATCTCCTTTATTTCTGGTGATTGATCGGTGATCAATCGATAAGCAAGCTCCATCACCATTTCAGGTGAGCCCATCTCCGGCGAATGAAGCCCGGCGTTGAAATAATAAACCGGTTTTGAATCGTTAATGATAGCACTCACGTCGCCACTGATCTTTCGTGGATCTGAAAGTAATGCCAGTTGCTTTTTATAGTGATCGAGACGCTTCATGTTCTCCTCGCTGGTGATCGTTACCAGGTTGAAGGGACGACCTTCTTCGCTCGTGCCGATCTGTTCCATCCTGATCAGCGGAGAAACCTCCGTCAGTTTCTTGAAATAACCGTAGATCTCGTGACTGCGATGCATCACACCCGGAGCGCCAATGATGGTACCGAAATGCTTCAATGGCGAAGGGACCTTAGGATCGTCCACAAGATTAAGTACCGACGAGGGGAGGAAGCGTGGATCGGTCGTGTATTCCTTGATCTTCTGGTTGTAAGTTTCGTCGACCTTCTGAGCCTGCAAGTTGGCAGCAAGAAATAGCAGGCAAACGACGGTTGGGAGAAAACGTCTCATGGATAAGCGGGTTAGGTTTAGGTTGGCTAATATAATAGCTTTAGCTAATGCACCGAGTCGCCATCCTAATTACCCTGTTTTCAATTACATCGACGGTTTTTTCTCAATCTCTCGGGAAAAAATACCCTACCTATTCCCAAAAATCCTTCCAGGGGATGCGGTATGGCCTGTTTACGCCGCCATCGTATGACAAGAGCAAATCGTATCCGGTCATTATCTATTTGCACGGAAGTCGCGACACCGTTTCGCGCGACACTGATTTTTACAGCGCCGAATTTCAGTCTAAACGTCCTACATTTTTCATCACACCAAAATGTACCGAGCCAAACCAGGGCTGGGGCAACACCTGGGAGTCTGAACATTCACCACACGCGAAAAAAGTGATAAAGCTGCTCGATTCACTTGAGACGCGATACAACATCGACAAGAAACGGATCTATATATATGGTATCTCGATGGGAGGCTTCGGCGTGTTTTCGATGCTCGTCAAAGAACCGGGAAGATTTGCGGCCGCCTTTGCTATCTGCGGTGGATCCGATCCGAAGGCAGCTCCACAACTTCTCAACACACCACTATGGATCTTCCATGGGTCGGATGACGACGTCGTGCCCGTTTACCTGTCGCGCGATGTTTACAACGAGATCGTACGCCTCGGCGGAAAGGTTGTTAAATACACCGAATACCCTGGTGTAAAACACAACAGTTGGGAAAATGCGCTGAAAGAAAAAGGACTTAAAGATTGGCTCTTCAGTTACCCGAAGTGAGCTACTTCAGCTTCGGTTCACAAGTATAGACGTATTCGAAAGTATTGTCCGTCAAAGGAAAACCACCGGCATTGTATGTGATGTCGATCGTCGTTGAGGATGGTATCTCATCGTTATTCGTTATCACGATCAAAGTTGCATTGCCCGGCAAAATGATATTGGTGTACGAATACGAATCATAGTTCACCTCTGGCGGGAAAGGTAATTGTTTACCATCAAGTGTGTAGTCCGCTGTTGATTGCAGATCGTATTGCGTATGATCTTCTACCTTTCCCAGGTATGTCTCGACCCTGACAGTGTTGGCGCTGGGATATGTGTATAGCCTATAATACTGGATATACGTTTGATTCTGATAGGTGTCGGTTCGCGAAACTGTTCCGTCGGGATTGTAATGAACCAATAATGAATCTATTCCTTCTCTTACGGATGTGACGAACTGGCCGTTCTCATTAAAATAGAAGCGGCTCTTCAATTGGCCGCTGGTAGAGAAGTGTACGACGTCCGTCAGGTTGCCGGCATCGTCGTATGAAAAGTCGGTGTGATCGGTTGTAGGCGTCTCTTTGTTTTCGATAGTAGAAACCTTCCCATTGGCGTTGTAGTAGTATAACGCGCTCCCCTGCGAAGTACGCGCTTCCCTCAGAAAATAATGTCCACAAACAGGATCACCTTCGTCACCACAAGACGAGGCAACGATTGTAAGTAGTATAAAAATGACCGACCGGTACATACGATAATCAAAATTAAACGATTAACTTCAGATTTGATTATGCGTGTTATGAAATACAAAATATTGCTCCTGTCACTGGTTGCCATTACGCTACTGTCAATGCAAGCGAACGCCCAGGCCGCCGCTCCAACGGCTTCGTATCGCGTGCCGATGTTTGAAAACGATGAAGTAAAAGTCTGGAAGACGATCATCGTCCCCAAGTCGCCCCTCTCTATGCACCGGCATGAACACGGTCGGACCATTGTTGTATTGAAAGGCGGAAACCTCACGATCGTCCAGGACACAGGCGAGAAAAAAGTTGTTGAATGGGAAACCGGTAAGGCCTATTGGCTCGATGCGGATCCGCCTGGCGATAAGAAACACGCAGACGTCAACGAAACGAACGACACCATCGAGGTGATGGTGATTGAAAATAAAAAGAAGTGATAGGAACGTGATCAGAAGCTGATCTTGAGTCGGGCATTACTGCCCTGCATGTCGGTCGATCTCACGACAATTTTTGCTTCGCTATCATACGACGAAGAGACGATTCGAACACTGCCCTCGGATCTTACTTCCCTGAACGACGGACACTTCACGCGGATCACCTGCTCTCCGTAGACGCGGATCGATGCGTCGATACCCGATGTCGATTTCTCCACATCGTAAACGTTGTACGTGCCATCGTTCCAGATACAAACCGGCATCAAGTCGCTACCCAGTTTATAATTAAATGAATAGGTTCGTTGCTCGAGCTTCGGCAACAACATAAATCCAAAACCCTCATCCTCGAAACAGGTCAGCACTTCCTTGCCATCCAGTGTCATCGAAGAGATATGCTCTCCTTTCTTCAGCTTTATCTTTAACACGAGATTACCCAGCAATGGCCGCTTATATGCATCTGCGACCATCTTCGTGTTATCGATCGTCACCGTCCCTGGTTTAGTCTCGGTAACTGCACAATACTTCTTATACAACCACTGCGAATGTAATTGCTCCGTATTCTTCGCGATGTAACGATCGTCCATCCGCTGGATCGACTTGTAGTAATTGATCCAACGCGCAGTTGTATCGGGTTGCAGAAAATCGTCGGGCGCCAACCAGTTCGGCCAATGGGCTTCGATCACATCGCTGCCTTGCTCATCGACGGGTGTCGTCGGCAGCTTGTCGACCTCATGCCAAACGTTTCCATAATTGATACGATTAATGACATGGGTACCGTGATCGAATCCGCCGCCATTAGTTCCCTTCGGAGGATCCAGTTCGGGTATTTCACTAAAGTCTGTGTTTGCATACTTCACCCCGGCATCGGCCAGGAGTTTACCAAGGCTGTACGCGCCTGCTGGATTCCAATAATAACTATAAGCGCAGGGCACGAAGCTTTCAGGAAATGAATGTCCGTTTTCCTTTGTGAAACCATACTGTGCCATGATTTTACGGAATGCTTCGATGTGCCCCCGGAGCTCATCCTCAGGCCATGGCCGGCGATCAATCTTGTTGTACCACTCTGCTCTCTTTTGGCGATCACCGATCGGCCAGTACTCATGACCTGTTCCGTGAAAACCGAATTCCATATAGGCGGCCTGGTCGCGAACATAATTCATGATCTCGACCTGCCGATCATTAACGCGATGACTGTTGTCCCACTTTTCCCGCAGGTATGTTGTTGTTGGATACTTCGCAAGAACATTCTCGCGATCCATTTCACTTAATATAAATAAAGACTGTATTCGCGCACCGACTGCCTTACCAACTTCAACGATGTAACGATAGTCGTCGATCGTGAATGAACGTTTCACTCCAGCACGATGCGGACCTCCGCCGGGAAGAATAGACATATCGCTACCGTCGTTCCATCCGAGGTCGTCGATAGCAAAAGCAAACGCGCGTGGAAAAATTATGGCCATGCTACTTTGCGGGACTTACAACATCCAATTTGTTTTCGATTAATGCAACCACGGCCTGCGTCGCTTGCGGGAAAACTTTTCTCAAATCGATCTCTTCGTTGTCGCGCAGAACACGTTGCAGTGTTTTCATGAAAATATTCTTCGTCTCCGTGGCCAAATTGATCTTGACAATGCCTCGCTGTATCGACGATCTCAATTGATCGTCGGGGATGCCGGAGCTTCCGTGAAGCACCAATGCCACTGGCGTTGCACGATGGATCTCAGAAAGAAGATCAAGCTGGAGCTTCGGCGTCTCCTTATAAAATCCGTGCGCCGACCCGATCGCGATCGCGAGGGCGCTCACACCCGACTCTTCGACAAATCGTTTTGCCTCGGCCGGTTGCGTGTAAATACCCGATTGCGCCTGCCCCAGCTTTGCAACATAACCGAGTTCAGCCTCTACGTTGGCGTTATATTTTTCCGCCAGCTTAACTACGGTCCTGCTGATCTTCACATTCTCTTCAAAAGGTTTTTCACTTGCGTCGATCATTACCGAATCGAACCCGGCGTCGAGGCAACGTTGTGCCATCTCCACCGAGCCGCCATGATCGAGGTGCACCCATCCTTCTACTCCATGTTGTTTCAATGCTTCCCTTGCCATCGCCAATGCAAGCTCGACACCGAGATAGTGTATCGAGCTTTCCGACAATTGAAGTATGATCGAAGTCTTCTTATTCTTCGCAGCCAATAACACACCGGTCAGTGTTTCGAAGTTGTAGAAGTTGGCAGCCAGCAAGGCTGTTCCGTTCTTACTGCATTGTGCAAGCTTCTCTTTTAACGTCATGAAAAATGAAAATTGAAGATGGATTGTGCGATACTTTTCACAAGCTCGAGGTTTTCGAATGCCCCGGTCCCTCCTGCCCTCGTTGTGTTGATGGCTCCCATGAGCGCACCAAGCTGTAGGCTCTCCGTGTGTGATCTTCCTCTCAGGAATGAATGGATAAAACCCGAATCGAAGCTGTCGCCAGCGCCGATGCTATCTACGACATTGGTGTTCAGGAAAGGAGACTGATGAGTGACCTTGCCTTTGTGCCACATATACGCTCCCTGGTTGCCATTCTTGACCACGATCATATTCGCGAAATCACCGAGCGACGCAAAAGCTTTTTCGAGATCATTCGTTCGTGTCAGTGCTTTCAGCTCTTCGGTATTTGGCATGAACACGTCTACGAACCGTAATAATTTTTTCAGATCGAGATCCCATTTCTCGGAAGGATCCCATTGCGGGTCGATCGATGTCGTAAGGCCCGCGGCTTTTGCCTTGCTGAAAAGTGTAACGAGGTGTGGAGTCATCCCGCTCTGCAGAAAGACGGAGCTCATGTGAAGATGTCTCGCGCTTCCGAATACCGATACCGGTATATCATTGATCGACAGATCTTTCATGGCACCGGGGTAAGTGACCATCGCGCGATCTTCACCGAAATTGAGAACGATTGTCGCACCCGTGTTGAATTGCGACAGTTTCCTGATCAGTGACGTATCGATGTTCTTTACCTGCAGGCCTTTTATGACGAAGTCGCCAAAGTTGTCGTTACCGAGGTTGCCGATAAATGAAACACTGGTTCCCAGGGTACTTAAGTTGCTGGCGAAGATCGCAGAGCTGCTTCCCATCGTAAGGGTCATCTGGTCGGACAGGATCTCTTTTCCGACCTCAGGGAAGCTCGCAATCTTATTGAGGATAATATCGACGTTCAGTTCGCCGACTACCAGTACTTCGAAGGTCTTTGCCATGTCACTAAAATATTTATCATTTTAGTGAATACCATATATCTGCACACCTTCTACCACGCGTGATATCGCTCCTGAAACCGACGGTGAGTCGGGTTTCAGCCCGAGCTGCAGGGATTTATAGAATGCCAGCAGCTGTGCGGGCACGATGCTGCTCACGGCCATGAACTCCTCATCCACTTTCGATCCGTTCTCCGAAAAAGAAAAGCAATGTTCGATGTTGATCCCTGCGGGCTGTGATTCCGTGACACACAATTCTGCGAGCGGAGCATTTCCTTTCTTCATCGATGCTACGAGATCTCGCTCGTATTGGAAGGCATACTGGTTATTCGAAAAAAAGTAGACTATTAATGTCGAGCTGTCGATCACGGCTTTCGGTCCGTGACGGAGTCCGAGGAATGAGTCGTTCTTACAGATCACTTTTCCGTCGGTAAGCTCTTGCAGCTTAAGATGACCTTCGGTAGCGGTTCCGAAGAAGGGGCCGGCGCCGAGGAACACTGCCCTTTTAAAATCCAGTTTCGCGATCTGTTGGATCTCCGAAGCGAAGTAGTTGATCGACTTCTCCGCATATTTTATAATGCTGCTTACACTCTTTTCGGTAGCTGAATGATCTTCCAGGTGCGCGATCAATTTTCCGGCGAGTAACATCCCCGAGTAGCTGCTCGTCATGGCGAGGCTCTTGTCGTTCGCTTCTTCGGGAAGTGTGAAAACATATTTCTTTCCTTTGACAGGATGTTTTGCCAGCGAGCCCGCGGCGTTGCACGTGATCACCAGGTGGTGACAAGTATGACAAAGCTCATCGGCCAGCGATACTGCTGCGGCACTTTCGGGACTGTTACCTGATCGTGCGAATGAGATCAATAACGTCGGTACGTCGGCTATAAAATAATCGTGCGGATGCGATACGAGGTCGGTGGTTGAGATTGCTTCGGTTACGATGCCGGTGTTGCGCTGGAATACACCCCGCAGCGAGAGCCCAATGAAGGCACTGGTGCCGGCGCCTGTTAATATTATGCGTTTGAAACCGACGGCGGCCGTGAAAAACTTCTTCAATTCCGGCCTCTGCGTGTCGATCGACGCCCAGATCTTGCCCCAAAGGGCCGGCTGCTGGGCGATCTCCTGCGCGGTGTGGATTGCCCCCTTCTGAATCAGTTCCTGCGTGGAAAAACCCAGGTATGTCATGTTTGCGGTTTGGGTGAGTCGATGATCAAAGATAACAAAATTAAAACCTTATACTTTCGTTTTGTTATGAAATTTTAATTTTATCCCTTCTTTTTGTTTCTTTATCTGTTCTAAAGTTAAGAAATCAGGAATAAATCCTTCCGGAACCTGTTTTTCTCTACTTTAGGAGCGCTTTCCCTCCATAAACCCAGTTTTATGTCCCGAAATCAGGAGTCAACCGTAAGAAGAAGAAAGGAAATCCTTCAAATGCTCGCGGAAAGTGGTGAGGTGTTCGTTGAGCCCCTCAGCCAGAAATTCGAGGTCAGCGAAGTCACCATACGCAACGATCTCGACCAGCTCGAGCAAAAAAACATGCTCATCCGTGCCCGCGGCGGCGCCATAAAAATGGAGACCAGCGTAGGCATCGACCAGCGTTTGGCCGACAAGAACCGCATCAACTTCCAGGAAAAGTCACGGATCGGGCGTAAAGCCGCCGAGCTCGTCCTCGAAACAGATACTATCATTATAGACTCGGGGTCTACTACGGCTGAACTTGTCCGCAACCTTCCCGAATTCAACGATCTCACGATCATTACCAACGCACTTAACATTGCCAACCAACTGTTGACAAAGACAAACGTCAACGTGATCATACCCGGCGGTTATCTCCGAAAGAATTCATTGTCACTTGTAGGTCCTTTGGCAGAGAAAAGTCTTCGCAACTTCAATGTCGATAAAGCATTTCTTGGCGTCGATGGCTTTGATACGAAACGCGGCGTGTTCACACCAAATGTCGAAGAAGCAAGACTCAACGAGATCATGATCGAGATCTCGAAAGAGGTGATCCTCCTCACCGACTCCACCAAATTTGGAAAGAGAAGCTTCGCTTTCATCTGCGATGTACAGGCGATCGACAAAGTGATCACCGACGAAGGCATCCGTGAAGATGATATGAAACGTCTCCAGGATGCTGGCATCGAAGTGATCATCGTCTGATCAGGGGTTTTGCGCACAAACGTCGTTGATCAGCAACTCATCCTGCGGAATGAAATAAATATTCCGGTTGTCTTCCCAGCTCACGCTCACCTTGGGCTGCACACCGGGGAATGTCCTGTCCATATTTAACTTATTCCTGTATACATCCATCGTACGATGTCCCTCATAGGCCAGCTCGAGACGACGCTCCTGTAATACGGCGTTGAGAACCGACGACGCTCCCTGCAGGTTTCCCAATGAATACAATGAACCTGACAAACCTGCGCGTCCACGGATAATGTTGATATCGGCGATCGCGTCGTCATCATTCCCCTTCTTTGCATTCGCCTCTGCGCGATTGAGGTACATCTCGGCCAATCGAACATAATGAGGAGAGCTGAGCGTTACGATACCGTCCTGGTATGAGAACTTCGTGATGAAGTATTTCGGAATTCCATTTCGCTTCACAACAGTAACATTATCACCAGCCAGTTGCGGTTTGATCAACGAGATCCGAACATCTTCGGGATGCTGCTGAAGAAGATCGTACAAGGGCTGAGAAGTATAAACTTCGCCCCAACCAATGCCATCGGTGAGGTACATCGATCCGATTGAACCCGATCCTCTATCGTCCTGGAGAAGGCTCTTAATGATAAAGATCGATTCAGTAGAGTTGGGTGAGTTATGGAATAGATTGAGGTACGTGGCATTCGGCTCCAACGTGAATCGCGGTGATGCTATAACTTTGCTGGCATACTCAATTGCCTTGTCATTGTTCTCCATATAGAGATACAACCTCGACAACAATGCCCATGCTGCTTCTTTAGAACCATACTCAATGCCGCGGCTTGTTCCCGTCTCCATCAGCTCTGCAGCTTTCAAAAGATCTTTTTCAACCTGCTCGTAGCATTCACCAACGGTTGAACGCGCATACTTCGCTTCAGTGTAACCGGCAAGTCGTAATGGCAACCCATCGTTGTTAACGCCATGGGTGTATGGCCTCGCAAAAACCCGTAACAGGTCGAAGTAGGCAACTGCGCGCATGAAGTAATTTTCACCAAGTAAGTAATTGTTGTCGGGATTGGGATCCTTTTCGACCGACTCGATATTCAGGTTGGCGGTGTTGATTATCTTATACCCGACATACCAAACATAAGTTGAGTTCTCCTGCGAAGGGTAATGCTCGCGCGTAGCACAAACGAACAACGGATCGGTTGTAGTTCCACTGAGCGTTACATTATCACCGGCATACTCAAGCATCATATGAAGGTTGCGAATATACTGGCTTCGGAAGTCATCGACGCCGCGATAGCTGATGTGATCTTTCATCAGTGAATACGTTCCGTTCGTTGCATACTCGAGTGCATTCGGAACAGATGCCAGGTTATCGTTGGTTATACTGTCGAACGGTGCGATGTCAAGCTGGCAGCTTGTCGAAAAGAGCATCAATGCGAGTATGAATATTTTTGTTTTCATGATTTCTAATGTTAGAAGCTGATTTGTAAACCTGCGAGATACTGTTTGCTGATCGGGTACTTGAAATCATTCATACCCGCCAGGCTCCCTCCGGCCGGATAAGTGAAGCCCGGAGTATCGGGATCCATTCCGGAAAATTTCGTGAACGTAAAGAGGTTATCACCCGAAATAAAAATGCTCGCGTTCGTAAGCCTGAGCTTCGTCAGGAATGCAGGAGGTATCTGGTAGGTCAGCATAATGTTCCTGATCCTCCAATAGCTTCCATCTTCCAGGTATCGCGACGATGGCTTGCTTGCATTCTGATTTCCACCATACACCGGCTTGGGATGCGTTGCGTTGTCGCCGGGATTTTGCCAGCGCGACCAGCCATCGGCAAGTTTCATCATATTGAAGTTGAAGTTGGCTCCGTCGGAGTCAACAAACTCCCGGGTCCTGTGATAGATCATGTTCCCATAAGTGAAAGCACTTGCTGCACTCAACGTGAATCTCTTATAGCTCAACGTTGTGCTAAGACCACCGTACAATTTTGGAGTTGCCGAACCAACGATCTGCAAGCTGACCGACGATGACGCATCATCGTACTTGTTCGTGACCTCGTAACCGGTTCCGTCTGCATTCAGAGTTTCCCATTGAGGATCGCCATTAGCTGGATTTACACCAACCCACTTCGGTAAATACCATGAATTGATGTCTTCGCCAACACGGACAACCTGCTTGGTACCGTCGTACGGCCTGGTCACCTGGGTCATGCCGTCGGCCAGGGCTTTCACCTGGTTCTTTGCAGTACCTATGTTGAAGCCGAGATTCCAGGTGAAGTCCTGGCGCTTGAGCACATCTCCGTTGATGCTGAATTCAAGTCCCTTTGCCACAACCCTGCCCGAGTTCTTGTAAAGCTGATCGATACCTTGCGACGGAGGGAACGGAACATTCAACAACAACTTATCGGTGTCCTTAATGAAAGCATCGACCGTTATGTCTATCGCCTTAAAAAGAGTAACGTCTACACCTACGTTACTCGACTTCGTTTGCTCCCATCCCAAATCCGGGTTTCCGATCGTTGACGGATACGCGGCAGAGACTCCATTATATTGAGATCTCAAACTGTATACGGCGAGATATTGAAAGGGCGCGATGTTGTCGTTACCCGCGATGCCGGTACCTGCGCGAAGTTTAAGAAAAGAAACTGCATTAGCCGCCGGGTAAAAGAATTCCTCCTTGCTGATGATCCACGATCCGGACAGCGCACCGAATACACCATAGCGTTTATTCTTTCCAAAGATCGAGCTGCCGTCATCGCGAACAGCGAAGGTGACGAAGTACTTCTCATCATAATTATAGTTCACTTCAGAGAGAAATGATATTGCTTTGGTTTCCGATTGAGTGCCACTCAGGTCCTGCGGTGATGCTGCAGCATCGGGGATCTTGATGCCCGACGTAATTCCCCAACCGGTAGCACCTGCACTCCGGCTTGAGCTCTGTCCGCCCTCGATACCAATAAATCCACCCACCTGGTGCTTGCCAATATCGCGGCTCACGCGAAGAAGGTTTGTGCTTATTACACTATAACCTTCGGCGGTACTAAAAGAGATGACACCCTTCGTTGTCGCGTTAATGAAGCCTTCGAGAGTTCTTGCATCTTCGTAATTATCTCCACGATAACTGTACAAGCTCATCCTGTTCCTTGATTGGAATGTCAACCATGGTGTGATGTTCGCGGTAAGTACAACGTCGCCATTGATATTTGTGCTTCGTGAATCATAGCTGTTGTATTGAGCGCTATGGAAAATGTTGTTCTTATCGCGCGTAAGGAATCCGGGTGTGGTCGCGTCGACATAGCGTTGACTCCCATCTGGGTCGAATGGAGTATCGTAAGGCAGGTAAAGGAACGGCTGATAGGGCCAGCGCCAATGATACGACGCAGTGTTGTCGCGAATGATGTTGAGGTTCGTCGTTAATCGGACCGACTTACTCAATTCGAAGTCGAGGTTGGTTCTGAAGTTGTAACGCTTGTAACCTGTTGTCATCAGCGTGCCGTCTTCATCGTAGTAATCGCCCGCAATGTAGTAAGCGAGCTTGTCGGACTTGCCGCGAGCCGAAAGGTTATGATTCTGAACAACTCCTTGTTTGTAAGCCAGGCCAAGCCAGTCGGTATCGTTGTTCAATACGGTATTTGGCCTGAAGCCCTGGAACACGGCGGAGCTGGTGAACATCAGGCGTTCTGTGTCGTACAGCTCCTGAGAGTTCATCGCCTCGTATTTTCCAAAGTTCGCATTGCGGATACCGACAGTGGTTTTGTAAGTGATCTCGGGTTTTTCGGAAAGACCTCTTTTCGTGGTAACTATGATAACGCCGCTCGCTCCCCGTGAACCATAGAGTGCAATGGCAGCGGCGTCCTTCAAAATGGTGATGTTGGAAACGTCGTTGGGATTGTATGTACCGCCGATGATACCGTCGACCACAATCAGCGGTCCGCGATCGGCCGTGATCGAAGAGTTACCGCGGATCCTGATCTCTGCAGCAGCTCCCGGTGCACCGGTCGCGTTCGTTACCTGCACGCCTGCAACCTTACCTTGCAATTGATATTCAAGGTTAGACCCGGTTACGCCTTTCAGTTTTTCTGCAGACACATTAACAACTGCCCCGGTGATCTCTTGCTTCCTCTTTTCAGAATAACCAACAACGATCACTTCATTCAATTGCTGTGCTGATGCCACAAGCTGAATGTCGATGGTGGTCCGCTGACCTACTGTGATCTCCTGAGATTCGTATCCGACGAACGAGAACACGAGCGTGTTATCACCCGATTGTACGTTGATCGAATAATTTCCCGAAACATCTGTAGTGGTACCGGTGGTCGTTCCCTTAATGATCACGTTCACACCGGGCATACCGGTGCCGTCTTCCTTCGACGTCACCGTGCCGCTGATCGCCCGCGCCTGGGCAGTAACTTCCGTGACTGTCCCCAGCGACAGAACAGTCAGCGTTAGCAGTTGAAGTAGTCGTAAAGTTCTCTTCATAATAGATCAGGTTTATTTTTTTACACGGATCGCGTTTGTGCCGCGATCGTTCTTGATAACAACTATATAGAGTCCCGAAGCGAGAGCGCTCACATCGTATTTGCGTTCGTCGTGTGTTTCATGCAATAACCCTGGAGTAACGATCCTTCCTATTGCATCGAACATCGTAATGGCCCGGTCGCCCGGTTGCCAACGCAACGTCATTACATCGGAGATCGGGTTTGGATAAATAACCGCCGCTCCGCGCGGGCCGTCCAGAAGTCCTGTAACGACCGACGGCTTTGCACTTACCACCGCCGTATATTCAGCGAGACCCACTTCGTTATAACCTGCAGCACGGTAATAGTACATCTGATCGGTAACTACATCAGTGTCATAGAAAATGTAAGTCGAATTCGTGATCTCCTTCACGACTTCGAAGCCGCTGGTTGGGGATGTAGAGCGTTCGACTACAACACCGAGACACGTAGTACATGCCTGCCACGAAACAATCAACCTGGAAGGTCCAGTCACTTCGACTTTGAAATCAGACAAGGGCGATGGCGGTAACGAACGAATAAAGGCAACAACAGGAAGTTGGTCATCATCGGCCGTCAAGCTTACTGGGATCATTGTATTGTCGCCGAGGTTTTCCAGGTCGTCCAGCAACACGGCGCCCTCTACATTGATACCGCTCCGAATTCCGTCACTCAACGTGTTATCAAATTCGCCGGAGTTATCTGCATCGATGGAGAGCTGGAACGTCTCGAAGTCGCCTCTTAATTGATAATACAGGCTATCCTTATCGGCAAAAAGTTTTAGAGCGATCGTTTGATCATTCGACCACAACGTTCTTAATGGCCTTACACTTACCCATTCATCGATGTCGCCGTCGGTGCGATGAGTATAGTATGGTGGTGTCGTTGTCCCGGTCGTAACCTGCACAACATCAGTCATTGGTGTCATAGCCGATCCATCGGTCGCATACGACCTGTAAGAATAATTCGAAGATGCCGTTAGAGACTTATCCATGAAGCTGAATACATCGGACGGCAGTGTTGCTATTGTTTCAAAATCACCACCATCGTCCGAACGTTGGATAACCCGATAGTTGTCATTGTCCTCCCATCCCCAATACAACAGCACATTGTTGCCAAAAACGCTGCCAATTAAGGGAGAGGCAGCCGGAAGAGTCTCCGGCATTTCATCGCTGCTCAAAAAAAAATTGGCGCCGGAATAAGTCGGCACGCTGGCACCGCTGCTGACAACCAACGTATGATTGAGATAATTATAGCCGGTCGACTCCTCCCACGCACCGGTATTAGCAAGGCGGATGGAATAATCGGATCTCTTCTTGATACCAAACTCAGGCGACGATAGATCCAGGAAAACTTTATACTCACCTTCCTCAATGTTCGCAGGCAGTCCGCCTTCGACAGACAATGCAATATCATTTGATGGAAGCCACTTGCGTGGATCGTCGGTCAGTTTCAACCTGTATTCTTTGTTGGACGTCGTGTTCCTCAAAACAATCTCGACGTTTCTCTTATTGTATGGACTCGCCCACCCGTCGTTCGCGAATGCGATACTGAAATTCACCTGGCCATTTGGCTTGCTGGTCTCTTGCAGATGCGCAGTCTTCAGTCTGAATCGATAGCCGAGTTTTTTCTGGACATCGTCAAAACATCCGTTGGTGTTCCAACCGCCAACTACTTCGGGATGATAGTCTCTGTTGACGAACGACCAATGAAATTTTTGCATCTGCGCCAGTGCATTCGGACATTCCGAAAGCGGAACAGAAACTCCGCAAGTCTCACCACCCATGGGCAAATACTGAGTCTCTGCTTCGAGATAAGGTTTTTCGTCGGCCGGATCGATGTACGTTCCATAATCATCGGGTGATGCGAGGAAGCAATCGTTATGATGACCGAGTCGTGCGCGGGCGGTATTCGCAAAAGCCTCCCCTTGTGTTAAAGCAGTGGTGCTTTGAACGAGCTTGCGTTTAATATCCGGTGTGCGGACCTGGATCGACCTGTCGGCTGGAAGTTCCGCCAGCATTGCGTTCACAACATTCCTCCTGTTCACCCAATCGGCTTCGGAAGGATTGCCTACTTGCTGAGAGAAGTAGTCGGTATAATACCATTCGCCCCACGCTCCAATAAATCCGGCCTGCATCACGGCGATCACATCTACGTTCTCACGAAGAATGGGGCCAAGTTGCTTGATATGTTGAAGAACGCGATCGGGAGGAGCGTCACCAAACGGTTTTGAAGAATTGGACGTGTATGCAAAACGAACGATTACTTTTACCCCGGCCTTTCTCGCGGTATTGAGATCCTGGCGAACATTGTCGAGATAAGTTTGTGAGATAGGCGCGCTAACGAAGCTCTCGAGATAGAACACGCGCATGATCATTGTAATGCCTTCCGTACGATAGTTACGAAGCGTGCTTTCGTTCAGGAGACCGTAATCGGAAGAACGAGTTTCGGTGTGATGGTAAAATCCTCTTTCCGGGTTGGCGAAGTTTGTGTTGTCCTCCGTGTATGTAACATCTTTGAACGTCTGTGCAGTCGACTCGAATGCAATCGAGAGGATACAACAAAGAATAATCGAGCTCCGGATAATCATGTCAATAGTCGTCGTTAACTGCAAAATTGTTCTTACGATACATCCATTGACCCTGCGTGAAATCGGGAAAGTCAACGGTTTCACCACCGAGGCGGACCGACGTTTCACTGAGCGGCGTTACTGCCGACCATGTTACTGCGTCATAAACATCCTGCGGTGTATTGGTTTTTCTCTTTACTGATTCGATGAACGCATGCAGAACGAACCAGTCCATACCGCCGTGACCGGCACCCGATGCATCGTTCCCATATTTTTTCCAAAGCGGGTGGTCGTACGTCGTCAACCACTGGTCCGCTTTGTCCCATTCGTGGGGTTTGCTTTTTCCTTCAATATAAATGCTTTCATTCACATCCATCCACAAACCGTTGGTACCCTGCACGCGGAAGCCGAGTGAATAAGGTCGTGGTAGATTTGTGTCGTGCTGCAGGAGAATGGTCTCCCCGTTGGCACATTTCATCATTGTCGTTACGATATCACCCAGCTTAAATTCGACTTTTGCGTTGGGATGATTTTCGCCGCCGTGTTTCACGATGTGCTCGTGAAGTCCGCGGGCTTTCGTGGAATAGGAAACAAGCTCCGTGATACGATTGCCGCGATTGATATCGATCATCATGGCAACCGGTCCGAGTCCGTGTGTTGGATAGAGATCGCCGTTGCGCATCACAGAATGTTGTGTGCGCCACTGTGCTTCGGAGAATGCTTTCTCTCCAAACTCCGCACCGTTTCCATACGCTTCTTTTCCGTTATTGAATTTTACATTACGGAGGTCATGCTGATAGCCGCCCTGCAGGTGAATGATCTCACCAAATACTTTTTGTCTTACCATGTTCATCACGGCCATCACGTCGCGGCGATAACAAACATTTTCAAGCATCATCAATGGCTTGCCGGTACGTTCGGAAGTATGAACGAGCTCCCAGCATTCTTCGATGGTCATGCCTGTGATCACCTCGCAACCGACATACTTTCCTGCATTCATCGCATCGAGACACATTACTGTGTGCCATTCCCAGGGGGTGGCAATGATAACTGCATCGATCTCTTTGTTTTCGAGAAGCTTCTTGTAGCCGTATGGTCCGTCCATGATGATGGCCGGCATCTTCTTTCCCGATTTTTTGATCGCGTCTTTACTCATGTCGATCATGCGTTGCTGAACATCGCAGATCGCAACCACGTCGACGTCTGCACGCTGAAGCGCAAGCTCGAGGTGTCCTTGCCCGCGAAGACCTACACCGATAAAGCCGAGTCTTACCTTATTATCGGCAGGCGCAAGAGGCCTTGCAAACAATTCTGATGGAGATAAAGAGATTCCTAAACCGGTGAGGGCGGTTGCTTTAATAAAATTTCGCCTTGACTGCTTCATTGAGGATTATGTAGTGAAACGAATAGGGCACCGTGAAGTGCCCTAT
Organism: uncultured Ohtaekwangia sp.; assembly: GCA_964490505.1. Classification (GTDB taxonomy): domain Bacteria; phylum Bacteroidota; class Bacteroidia; order Cytophagales; family Cyclobacteriaceae; genus ELB16-189. The sequence continues at coordinate 266,046 of CAZBCP010000018.1, forward strand.
TGTTGATTGAGTCTGAATTACTTGGTGAGGTCGAAGAAGTGAAGCTTCGCTTCCAAATGATCACCAACCTTGTTGTCGGCAGGGAGTGAACCTAGCTTCTCCCAGCTTGCACCGCCGTCTACGTCAACTACGGCGAAGGAAAAACCTGCATCTGCCAGATCTGTGAGTGAAGAGCGGAGAATAGAGAACTCAATGGCTTTGCCTGAGCCCACGTCAGTGATCACAGAAGAAGCAAAAGTGCCTGTACCTGCTTCTTTAGCAACCTCCCATAACCATCCTGTTCGATTCTCGCCACCGGTAAATGCGAATAGGTCTGCTTTGTCCTCACCAGTTGCAAACTCGCCCTCGGAAAGAAACTCTGCACCGAAGCCTACAGGATACCACGGGCTATAGAAGCCGGTTGTTGAGTCGTTATCTGAATCGATGTAGACATCGAAGAAACCACGGAGGTTCGCTGTGCCTTCCACATAGAAGTAGATCTTCGTAGCATCGTAGTCAACTTTGACCTTAGTGATGGTACCACCGTCTTCAGCAGCTATTGCAACCGGAATGGAAGCCCATTCGGTGAATGCGCCATCGAGTACGACTGCAGAACTTTTCGCAAGCGTGATCTCGTCGGTAGGTGCGGCAGCTGTACCGCCATCGCCGGTTACGTTAAGCGTCACAGTGTACTTTCCATACACTTCGTAAGTGTGAACCGGGTTCTGATCTGTTGATGTTGTACCGTCACCAAAATTCCAGGCGTAGGTAGTGGCGTTGGTCGATGTGTTTGTGAACGTTACCTCGCGGCCGTTGGCAACATAAGTGAAGCTTGCTTTGGGCGGCTCTGGGTCGTCATCACTACATGAGTTCAGGAATACTGTACCTGCGATAAGCGCGAGGCACGGTATTAGCGTTAGTAAGTTTCTCTTCATAAAAGTGAATTTTCTGGTTTTCGAAAGGTTTTTAAGTGTGGAATTGCAACCACATAAAAGTATAAAAACAATTAAATAAAAGAAATAATATTATTTTTAATTTCACTTTATCGATAGAAAATAAGGATTTGTAAGAATAAACGGCGTTCGCCTGGGCCCTGTTAGCCCTATTAATATTGAGCAGAGAAAGTGTAATTAAAAGGGAAAATAAGCCAAATCAGCGAACGCTGAATACGAGCGGACTTGCGGCCGACGCTTTCGTAACCTTTTCGTTTACATCGGTGTCGAACGGCCTTTCGAAGTTATTGCCCGCAAGATCCTCGAGCTTCGGATTCACAAGCACCGTATAACTTTCGTTTGACCAGAAGTTGCGGGGCTTAAACGAAAGAATTGATTCATCTTCAGAGACGGTGAGAGTGCCTTCAACAGTTTTACCCCTCGCATCCTGTACCACGATCGCATTCCGCGCAAGCGTGATATCGAATGACTCTTTCATCTTGATTATTAGGGGCGCATCGTGCTTCGAAGGAGCGATCAGCGTCCAACGATCGGCTGCCGGCCTCGAACGATCGGCACTATAGCAACGGAATGTTTTCGTAAACTTTTCCTTCATCTCTACGCCTTCGGAGTTTTTCCAGCCGGCGTCGACGACTAGCGAGTATTTTCTTCCGGCGATCATCGGCGGCTTCATCTCCAGGTTTGCCCGCAACCCACGCTTGATCCGCCCGGGATCGAGCATCACCGTAACAGAGTGCATCTCGTCATCCCAAAGCTCTTCATCGACGATCAGGATCGCGTTCTCCACTTCCCTTTTGTTCTCATCCAATAAATGAACGCGTTTGTAAACATCGCCACGTGTCATCGGAGACGAAAACTCAATATGGAATCTCAAAAGATTTTCCGGCAGCTCGCCCGATGTTGGGTAAACAGCTTTGATCACCGGCGCCGGCGAGTTGCTTTCATCCAACTTGAAATTAAGATCAAGCCTGGCAGAGCTCATGCGTGGCAAGTGCACCTCGTTCGCATTCCCTGCCAATTCCTCCGCAAAAAATGTGGCCTCATATTCAACGCCACGTGTAAAAGGAAAATCAGGCACAAAGGTCACGGTCGAATCACCCACTTCATAGCCTCCGGAAATATTCGCGAAAGCTCCGTGCACGCGAACAGGAAATACTTCGTTCCAAACCTCCTGCTTGTTTTGATAACGGGTAAACGTATAAAGCACTTCACCATCGAGACGATCAACGACCACGCGATCGCCGGCGAAGTGTATAGACTGCGAAAAGGAATCAACAACACAAAGCAATGTCACGGCACCCATCAACAAGCACCGTAACACTGCCCCATCCCCGGCGGAGCCGGGGACCCCAAGGATGGATCGCACGCCTTTTCCTTTCAACTTCATTATAACCATCTCTTCTGCATACACGTGAGATTCAGCGATCCGCTTTGGATATCACGCTCGATCGCAACGATATGCTTCTTGTTCAGATTCTCCATTTGCAACACACCGATGTAGCCGGTGGCCACGAACGGAGTGCCGCTGCTAACGAATATATCGTCTACCGCGGTTGTAAGCGGCTGAGACTTCTCGAGATCAGAGACCTTCATTTTATAAACAGTGCGATGGCTATTCGCGATCAGCAGGTAATCGACACCGGCGCGACTGAACATAACCATATCCAGCGGACGACTGCCGCCGCCGAGCTCCGCAAGTGTTTGTCCCTTTACGTGTTTCTTTTCTTTGATATCCGACAACGGGAATTTTGCAAGAGGAGCACATCCATAACCAGCAATCACGGTTGGCTGATTGTTCAGTTTCAAAACAAGCATCGATGTAATTGGCGAGTTCGTCTCGTAACGATTGTGAGAAGTATGGAACACTTCTACTGTCGCAAGCTCCTGCTTCTGGAATGGAAATGTGATGCGACGAAGATTCGAGGAGAACTCGGCGTTCGATAATCCGGAGATAAAGACCTCGCCATCATAAAAATTCAGGTCGGTGATGGCATATCGCTGCTTCGGCTCACCCCACGGCGTCTTATCATTATCACCCGGCATGCTCGACAGATCTGCTTTCGAAAAAAGTATATCGGTCGTTTTAACCTGCCCGATATTTCCCTTTCGGTCGATCTTAATGAGAACCGGTATTGCATCCACGCTCCGTCCACGCGACACGGAAAGATAAATGTTCTGTGATACGGGGTTCACAGCCATGTCGTTGATCACAACATCTTCGGCACCCACACCAAGATAGGCGCTTATTGCCTTGTCAATGTCCTTGACTTCGATAGCAGTCGACGTGGTATCGGGCTGCGTGTCTTTCAGATCGAACGCATAAACTGCCGAGCCTTTAACATCGGCAACGAACAACACACCGTTGGGCCCAAATGTCATTGCTCCCACCGACTTGATGCCAGCGTTTCCGGCAACCATGTGATATGGATTGTCCGGCGGATTGATTGCGAAACAAGTCGATGCAAGCACCGACAACAGCAAACAAAGTGATGTCTTCATAATGTTGGGATTCAGTTACATATACAACGATATTAACTAAAAACCCCAACACCTTCGACCCCCCAGTGGTGGTACTTATAGAGCCAACGCCCGAATGACGTTCTGCACCCGACGAGCAGGCAACTACTCTTCCTTTATCACACTCTTGATCTTCTTAACAATATCGGGTGTCACTTCCTTCACATTGTGAACCGATTTTGCATGATCAGCAGCAAGCTTTAACGCTTCTTCTTCGGTTTTTGCTTTGATAACGCCGTTGCAGTCGAAACCTACATCGCGGCAGCGAATAACTTTTGTCATATGTCGATTGGTTAGTAGACAAACATCTTGTCGGCATCGATCGAAAGCTGCAGCAACACCTTCGGCATCGCGAACTCAGCATTCTTCTCCTTCAGATCCAGATCGGTCACTCCGCGTGACTTGCTCGACATGCCCGACAAATAGAATTTCCCTCCGCTCTTTAGGATAACGTCAAAATGTTCCCGAAGCTTTCCTGTTCCTAGTCCCGAAAGGTTGTCGAGTACATCGTTGCGGAGGAGTTGGACTGCATCGGCCGCAAGGAATATTGACACGGAATGTCCTTCTTCGACAGCTGTTCGAGCGATAAGAAATGCCAAGGCAGCTTTCGAAGGATTCTCAGGACCGGTTGTAACATGGACCAGGATCTTCATTGGATTGATTGTTTTTTGTGCGCTCACGGAATAGCTCATTGCCAGTATCGCGAGCAAGAGGATGTTTCGGATCATATCCGAATTTAGTCACGGGGGGACCGCGGCCTTTGTAACAAATGTTACACAACTAAAAATTTTCAGACCATCTGGATGAAGCCACGATGGAGCTTCAGCTTCTTCTCTTTCTCCAGTTGTTTTAGAATTCTCGAGACAACAACACGCGTGGTACCCAATTCGTTGGCAAGCACCTGGTGCGAGATCACGATCTTTTTCGACCCGCTCGACTTCACATGGTCGTCGAGGTATTGGCCCGTACGTATGTGGATCGGCTTGAAAGCGACATCACCATAAGAATTAAGAAGCTCATCGTAGCGGCTCTTGAATGTATTGATGATAAAACGATTCCAGGAATTATACTTCAGCTGCCACTCGGAGATCTTCGAAGCAGGAAGGATCAGTATCTCCGTCTTTTCCGTGGTGATGCCATTGGCCGTGCTATTATAATCGAAATACGCCGAGCTCAACGACATCATGCAGGTCTGCCCGGGATTGACGTAGTACAAGAGGATCTCGCGTTCGTCCCGCTTTCGGAACACACGGATCTTGCCCGAGATGACGATCGGCAAAAAATCCAGGTACTGTCCCTCCTTGATGAGAAGGGCACCCTTGTCGGCGGTTATCAGTTTACCTGCTTTGCTGATCTCGTCCTGGAGGTCTTTTTCGATGAACAGGTTCAGGTTCTTGAACAGATCGGTCTGAAGGGTCATGGGTCAGGGGTTGACCTAATTTACAAAATTGAATTGACCCTTATTTGGCCAGCCTTTGAACACCTCACATACGAGGTCATCACTGACTTTTGGATCATTAAAAAAATCCTATGAAAACATTTGTCACAACGTTAGTGTTCGTTTCTGCTACAGTGTTCGCTGTGGCGCAAAAGAACAGTCAGAAGAATGAGATCAGAATTCCCATTAAAGCCGAAAGCTGGACGTCGCAGGAAAACAAAGCGAAGTTTGTCGACCACAAAGGTGTTCCCTCCATCGATGTGCAGAACGACATCGTGATCGCGAAGAACGTCGACTTCGCTAATGGTACTATTGAGTTTGATGTTGAGGCTACACAGGGTTTTGTTGGCATCTACTTTCGCTGGCAAAACGAGGACGAGTCCGAGTTCTTTTACCTGCGTGGCGTTGCCGATCCGGCCAGGTCTATCGATGCCGTTCAATACGCTCCCATTATAAAACAGGTGAACATGTGGGATATGTATCCCAACTACCAGACCGCTGCCAATTTCAAAAGAGACGAATGGGCTCACATAAAGCTTGTGGTTTCAGGATCACAGATGCTGGTTTTCGTAAATGATAAAACAAAACCGACGCTCCAGGTGCAAAGACTCGAAGGCAACACGAAGAATGGTTCGATCGCGGTACAAGGATCATGCTTCGTGAGCAATGTCGTTGTAAAACCGAATGAGGTCGAGGGCCTCAGTCCAGCGGAAGGATTCGATCCGGCCTATAACGACGTTCGATATATCAGGAACTGGCAGGTGAGCCAGGCCATGCCATTGCCCGCCGGGCAGGAACTCAATAATAGTAACATGCCCGACATACAAACCACATGGCAACCGATCGTTGCCGAACGCGGTGGATTGGTGAACGTGACACGATTGTATGGACAAAGCTCCTCGAGAAGGTACGTTTGGCTTCGCTCTAAGTTAGTTTCGAAGACGGCACGCAAGATCAAATTGAACTTTGGTTTTAGTGATGAGGTGTGGGTGTTCGTGAACGAGCGAACATGCTTCGTTGACAAGAACCTGTACGGACAAGGGATGCGCAAGAAACCGGATGGGCGTATATCGATAGAGAACTCGACGTTCGAAATGCAACTAAAGGAAGGCGACAATGAAATTGTTGTTGGTCTCGCTAATGACTTTTATGGCTGGGGGATCATCGCGCACCTTGAAGATCTTGAAGGGATCACGATGAGTACAGAGTTCGCGATCGAGACTATCAAGAAAGACTTCGAAAAATACTTTGGTACGTACGGAAGCAAAAACGTGCCTGTGAAAGTGAAAGTATCCCAGAAGAACAATAAGCTGTCGCTCCTGCCGACAGCAGAAAGTCCGATCTTATGTGAGAAAACGGGAGATAACACCTTCAAAGCTGTGGATAATCCTGGTATTACGATCGAATTCTTTCCCGCAGAGAACAAGTTCGTTTTTAAGAATGGTGGAGGTCAGGAGTTCGTGTTTAATAAAGAATAACGCTGTTATCTTTTCTCCAGGACTTCTATCCTGTTTTTGAGTTGTGAGTTCTCTTCTTTGATCGAGCCGATCTCTTTCTTCAGTTCGATCATGTAGAGGGTCATCTCTTCGATTTTCTGAAGAAGTTTTGTTTCCATCTTTCCGACTTCGACGCCGTTCTGCTCCATTTCGTGGGCCGGCTCGATATCGGGAAGATGTTTATTCGTCCGAATGAATTCCTCGACTTCTTCGAGTGTCGGCAATTGATAACCTTGTTCAAAAACAAAATCGGCACCGGTGGCATTAACGACAATTTCATTTGCGCGAATGGTTCCGTTTACGTCGAGCTTGTAAGCGCTATTGCCTTGAGCTGTTCTGCCGATCACAACATTGCCATTGGTTGGATTCAAGAAAAGGGCTGTATTGGTACCCTCTCCCTCGCCAATCCTGATCTTGGTTTCCCACGTACTCACACCCGATCCTATTTGGAAATTTATAACACCATACGCAGCGTCCCTGAAGATCCTGAATCCATACTGGCCATTGTTGCGGCTTATTGTGAACGAATGATCAGAGTTTGAAGTAAGATGTAATTGTGAGGCGGGTGCGGAATTTCCAATACCAACTTTGCCGCCTGCTGGCGACATGAAAATATCTGTGGATTGATCGTAGCCAAGATAAAGCTGTCCGTAACCAATCGGTTCAATAACTGATGCACCGGTGCCCTGCCAGAGACTCAAATAGCCTGTGTACCCGTCCCTGTAAAGACGCAGGTTATATCTTTCGAGTGCACTTACGTGCAATTTCGATTGTGGAGTATTGGAGCCGATGCCAATACCAACGGGGCCGGTCCAATTTTGTGCAGTTGCGCTGAAACCAATGGCAATCAATGCAATTCCAAATAGGGTCTTCATGACTTTCGGGAGATTATTTTTGTTACTTAATTTAACTCAAAATCGCCCTAAGCTATGCCCTCTTCTACCCCTACAATTATTGGCACCCCTCTTAAGCCCTCTGCACTAAAGGTAATGATGCTTGGGTCCGGCGAACTCGGTAAAGAGGTTGTTATCGAATTTCAACGATTTGGTGTCGAGGTAATAGCTGTGGATCGTTACGACAACGCACCAGCAATGCAGGTTGCCCATCGTGCTTACACGATATCGATGCTCGACGAGAAGGCTCTTCGTGAAACTATTTACAAAGAGCGTCCGCATTTTATTGTTCCCGAAGTTGAGGCTATTGCCACACACGTGTTGGTAGAGCTGGAGAAAGAAGGATTTACAGTAATACCGTCGGCGAAAGCTGCACAGCTCACGATGAATCGGGAGGGTATCCGGCAACTTGCCGCGGAACACCTTAAACTCAACACATCGCCGTACCGTTTTGCGGGAACGAGAACAGAGTTCGAGCAAGCCATAAAAGAAATCGGGATCCCTTGCGTTGTGAAACCGATCATGAGTTCGTCGGGTAAAGGACAGAGCGTGGTACGATCGGCAGGCGATATAGATAACTCATGGAAGTATGCCCAGGAAGGAGGTCGTGCAGGTGGCGGTCGCGTGATCATTGAAGGCTTCATTCATTTCGATTATGAGATCACGTTGCTCACGGTCCGCCATAAAGACGGCATCTCGTTTTGTGCACCGATCGGTCATAGGCAGGAGCGCGGCGACTATCGCGAGTCGTGGCAGCCACACCCGATGCCCGACCATGTATTGAAGAAAGCACAACTGATGGCTGCTGATGTCGTGAATGCACTCGGTGGACGAGGCATCTTTGGCGTCGAATTTTTTATTAAAGGGGAAGATGTTTATTTCAGTGAGCTATCGCCACGACCGCACGATACAGGAATGGTGACGATGATATCGCAGGATCTTTCGGAGTTTGCGCTTCATGTGCGCGCTATACTTGGACTACCGATACCGAACATCGTTCAGCATGGACCCTCGGCTTCGGCAGCGCTATTGGTCCATGGCAAGTCGGCCAACGTTTCGTTTTCGGGATTGGAGGAAGTCCTGGCGAAGCCGGATACACAGGTAAGATTATTCGGCAAGCCCGAGGTTGATGGCGAGCGAAGGATGGGCGTTTGTCTCGCACGGGGATCTAGTGTTGAAGAGGCGAAGAGGAAGGCGATCGAGATGGTGGAAAGGATAAAGTATAATTTGTAATAATGTAGTAACCTACCCTGTTTGGGATTCATCCTTGAAATTCGGAGTGTTCGGTGTTTCCAGGTCGACAACACGGGTATGCAATGATTTCACAAACGTATCGAACTTCAACGTCTCCTCCTTATTCAAGGTTTGAAGCATACGAAGGGCATCAAAAAATGATTGAAAATTATCTGCTTTGTTGATGTTGTATTTGTAAAGTTTTATAAAGATCTGCGCAATGAAGAAAACGAATACCAATAAAATCAAGCGGGTGCCATAAATCATCATATCTGTAAAAGAACCGGACTTACTTTCTTTCTCTTGCTCAATACCCGAACTAGCGGTGGCCGTACTTGAATCGGGGATCAGATAGCTCTGCTTGTCCGCCTCGCTCATCAGGCTCATTTCTTCGCGACTGAGATCCCCACTTTTGTCGCTATCATATTTATCTTTCAGGGCTTTACCTCTGAGAGGGTTTCTTTTGACAGCTGCTGGATCATTGTCCTCCCGCTGATTGACAATGTTGGTGAACTGTTCGTCCAATTTCTGAAATCCGTAAACCAGGATAAGCACTCCAAAAAATAAAAAAAAGTATCCAAGGATCATTCCATTCCGTTGCCTCTTACGGAAACCGTTTTGCAACTCTAAGAGGGATTCTTTGTGCGATTCGGGGTTTCTTTCCATTACTTTTCACATATTATTTTACAATGGACCTCATCATTAAAAATACCCGAGAGAGATCCATACAAGAGTCGGGCGGTACAGTCGCTGTCCCTGTTAATACTATATCTCTCGGCCTCCTCTCTGCATGCCTTTTCAAATTCAAACTCGGTCATCGCGCAAATCGTACCAAGAAGCTCTCTGAATTCCAATGGATCGTTCAGTACTCCGAAACTAAACTGTTGTCCCGACGCCTCGATGTTGCCAGAAATGACTTCAAATGTCCCGTTACCAAATCGCTCAATTTTCAAATTGGAGAAGGTGAAGGGAAATGTTCTTTTTGCTGATGGCCCATCGGAAAATTCGTAAGTAATTCGAAAACTCTCGTCGCCGAAACGTTGTAATGAAAATTGAGTTAACTGACGAAGTAGAAGCCGCACAGTCAGTTCCTGGGTCACAGTATCCTTCCCGATGTCGCGGATGCGGAGCACCAACGTGATGCTATCGTTAAACGTCTCCTTGCCGTGGGCCTCGATGTATTCCCCTCTTGTTAGATTCAGTAATCCTATCGTGTAGAGGCTCGTTTGCTGAACTGAGAGCTGTAACGGCCATGAAGGAGCCGGCGTTGGAGCTGAAGCAGTTGGATATCCGGAAATACTTCCGTAGTTGTTCTTTATCTTGAACCTGTCAATCGTAACCGTGCACGACATGCCTGACGCAAAAATCACAAGTAGAAATAGTCCAACTCTCATAAAATAAAAAAGCCCACGGCCAGTTATTAGAACTGACCGATGGGCTCGGAGGTGAAGATAGAAAATCTCAGTCAGGAACCAAAAAAATCATTCTCAAAATGAAACTCGCCCCCATCCTCAGAACGGCAATACTGACGCTGTCTCTTATCACAAATTATAGCTGCGCTTCGCATAAGCCCTACGACAATGGTCCCGTGATGAAACAAAAAGACATCACCGGGACCTTCAAACCGATCCTCGAATTCATGGAATACAAACCAGGTATGACCTTCGCCGACATCGGCGCGGGATCGGGAGCGCTAACGGTGATGATGACAACGTTGATGGATCAGTCAACCATTTACATCCAGGACATCGACACAACGGTTTTGAATCAACGTAACGTCAGAAAGATCATAGATTATTATCATGCCGAACCAAAAAACACGTTCCAGATCGTTATCGGAACCGTTGAGCAAACAAATTTACCCGACAACTCTTTCGACCTGATCTACAGCAACGCAACCACTCATAACTTCACGGCATTCGATGCTGTCATGAAAGACATCGGGAAAAAATTAAAGCCGGGTGGAGTCGTGTATTTCAGGGATAGCTTTAAGGGCGACCATAATGAAGGTGAATTCTGCTCCGATCCGAAATGTAAAAATCGTTTGCTTACCATAGACGAGTTCCTGGCCGCGATGAACAAGAATGGATTCGAGCTCATTAAGAGGAATCCGGATATGAGCGGGTATCCAGTGTTTGGTTTTACTGTAAATCAAAAGACCTTCTAAAACACTGTCTTCGCGATCTGTCCAAACGGCGCCTTTTTTCCGTCTTTATAGATCACTCCAACCGAGTATTCGTACCTGCTGCCCTTCTTCACTTCCTTGTCAGTAAATGTTGTGATGTTTCCCGACAGCGATTTATAAGAATCGAAAGCCGATCCGTTCACCGCTCGATACAACACGAAGCGATAATCACCCTTCACGGGATAATTCCAGTTAACGAATATTGACTTATCATCCGGCTTCGCGGAGATAACATTCACAGCAACTCTCGATTTGAAATCGGCATACTTGATCCTGATCGGTACCGAGCGCTTCGACTTTAGTCCATCTTCATCAAAACATACCAGGCTGTACGAATACATCTTGCCCGCGCGAAGTCCCGTAGTGTCCGTATACGAAGTGATTTTATTATCGATGCCATAGCTTGCGATCTCCTTCCAAACTTTCGAAGTCTCATCCATTCGGTAGAGGACCGTCTTCGCAAGATCTTCGCTCGTGCTGGGAACCCAATGCAGCTCGATACCGGTCTCGGTTACTTTATAGTCGTTCATCACGGCACCACTCGGTGGCACAACGTCGGGCCGTTTCAGTTCAAGCGGCTGCGAGAACTTTGAATAATTGGAATTGTAGTCGACAGCTACGACCTTGTAATAGATCTTCTTTGTAAGTGTCTTGATCGCAATGGTATCGCGAAACACCGTATCAAGCAAAGGAGTCTTCGTGAGCAGGGAATATTCGTGATCCGATTTATTCGTATAGAAAACATTATACCCACGAATGTCGCGCTCCGGACCCTGCTTCCAGCTAACTGTAACATGTCCCAACGTATCGATGTTGCCTGTGAGTCCCACCGGTGGCGCCGGGGGAATGCTGTCGATGATCATCGCGTACTGTGCTAACGACGCCGATGCGTTGCCCGCCGTATCGACCACCGCGACGATATAGTAGTTACTCGCAAGTGTATTCGCAGACTTGTCAATAAACTCGCGCGTCTTTGCTGGAAGCGGTTCTGTCGTTAATGGTATAAACTCCTTAGCGGGATTGTTACCACGACCGATCAAAAAACCACGAACAGCCTTTTCCTTCTTGTTGTATTCCCAACTCACACGCACCTGCGAGCCCCCGATGTGTATGGCTTTTACATTTTGCGGTGGCGCAGGTGGTGTTTTGTCTTTACCCATTGCTTTCATAGGCACCGAAGGCAAACCCGTCTCTCCAAATGGCGTGATGCCAATTATCCGATACCAGTAAGTTTTATAGTTTGTCGGAACAGAGTCCGAATACATCATGTACTCCATCGACACAGGATTTTTTTCGGCTACCGGGTGAATGAACGGGAGGCGATTCAGTTTTCTGTAGGTCTTCCCGTTGTCGTCGGACCGCTCGATGTTATATGCAGAAAAAAATGGTTCATGAAAATCTCTTCTCCACCTTACTTCAATTACTCTTTCTTTTTCACCAAGCTCCGCGATGATCGCCTGTGGCACGGGCGTCTCGGAATCGGTGTTCACGACAACAACGCCCGGATTTATCTTATAGGTCTTCGGATCGACAGGACTCAACACGCGATACACGTAACTTTTCCCCTTCTGAATGTCGCGATCCACGTATCGAAGACCAAGTGCCGTAGCAGCCCTCGGTGACATATCGGCAGCAAGCGTTGCAAATGAAAATCGCGTCGCGAACTCGTCGGCCTGGTGAATGAACCCGGTTGACGGAACGAAGCTCTTCCCATATACCGACTGGGCGGCGATCTTCGCCATATCGTCTTTGCTGTTCTGACCCGCTATGGTGGCCCAACGTTCGAGCGGCCATGGCTTTAACGGAGATGGAGTAAGGTCGCGAAATGTCGACGGGTCGAAAGAGCCATCAGCTTGCAATTCTGTTCTCGATATAACGAAGCCTGTCTTGTTCGACTCTCGCCATGCACCAGGAGTTTGCACCGACCATCGAAGCACGATGCTGTCGCCGGCATAGCGGGAGATCAAATACATGTCCGACTCGAATGCACGTTGAACAGAATCCTTCTTCTGCGCATACAATGTTGTCGATAGAACGATCAGTATCAAGATACTCGTTGCTTTCATACTAATAGGTGAATGTTTTAACTGATCTCGTCCCGTTGTTGTACAGGCTGCTGCCTCGCGGGTATTGATATTGGATCGCAACGCCGTACGATCCATGCGTGAGCCTGTAAGTCGCCATGCTTTGTGACATCAATGTGTTCACCCTGTTTCTCAACCCTGTGTTACCACTCAATGCATCGCGTACAATATAAGGCCCAAGAAACATCGGTTGGAAAGCCAATGCCCTGCTGACAGAATTTTTCAGATCGGTGAAGTCGCCCCAAACGTAAGCACTGGTACTGAAGGTCATCGTAAAGTTTGAAGATGGCGTGACGCTGATGCTCGAGCTGAGCGAGAAGCTACCGATGCCTCTCGATCCACTTCCGCCGTTGATGGCGCCAGATGCAGCCGACATTGTACTTTCAATGCCGCCATGTGCCGTGAGCATTGCATTTTGTCCAGCCTGTGGATTGTAATCCGGATTCCTGCTTGCTTCGTTCTCTATCTGCCATTGCTCGATACCGTCGGCAACAACTGAATTACTTGCAACAGTGATCGATAACCGCGGCGGGTATCCTTTCTCGTGCCTGTTCAACGTTGCGATAGCTGGCCGCGTTGGCGCGATCGGGCTCACCGGGATAGTCGAAACGAAATTCGCGAAGTCGGTCCTCAGATTATAAATACCGGGCATCGCAAGTGTTGTATGATAACTATAGGTGAATGGATCCTGCAACGACAGCAACGGTTTCATCACGAGGTTACCATCTTTATACAAACCATTTACCTCAAATTCGTCGAAAGGTTCTGCCAAATAAGTATTGATGGTAAATCCTTCAACGATCAGTGCATTCACATATCGGGCAGACAAAGTTGCAGCATTCACTTTCTCTTGTAATGTGTTGTATCGACTGGTCCTGAAATAAAATTTATACATCAGTTTCTCATCGGGCTCTACAGCTTCGCCAGGCAATAGCGGTTGCGCAGCCGTCTTGATCGTAACGTTACTTCCACCAGATTCAAGCATTTGATTGAACGCAACTCTCATCGTTGCACTATTACCCCCACCGATACTGGCCTGCTGTGCTTCACGGATGCTTGCACCGGCGCGCGCCAACGGATCGGCAGGACGAGGAACGATCTTACGAATGATCTGTGCAGCGTACATCGTCTCATTTACCAGCGTCGGTACATTGAAGTTGAGGATCCTTCCCGAAGTATAACTCAGGTCGTATTCAGTCGGATCGCCACCGCTCACAGGCGTAAAGCGAATGAGGTACTTGTATTGTTGACCGTCGATGGTGGTTGCCAGGATTCGTTCAACAGGATTGTCCAGTTGCATTAATCCTTTTCTCACCCCACCGGTCAGGACACTTTCATTCTTCAGGTAATAATATTGTCCATCTACCGGATACGTGTAGGCAACCTGGTCGATCGGGATGAAGTCCGGAACAGGTCCCGTGGTAAATGTGATCGTGCGCTCCTCTTGCCAGATAGATCCGTCGGAATTGCGAACGATTTGCTCTGGTCCGCTTGCAAAATGTTCACGCGAACGAACAACGATGCGTACTTCATAGGTTGCACGTCCTTCGAGCATTTCGTCCAATCGAAAGCGAAGCTCGGTGTTGTTCGAAGCAAAGCTGCGTGTGCCGCGAACCTGTGTCGTTGTGCCTGTCTTCTTGAAGGAGAATGTTTCGATATAAGGGAAGAATGTTCTCGTTACTTCGGTTCCATCGGCAGCAGTAACGGGGAACTCCATGAATCGCTCGACGGGAAGATTGAATGATACTGCGGGGCTACTGAAACAACTCTGATCGGCTGTTCCGTTGGCTGGAATGATATCAGCAATGAAATTCATTCCGCTCAGGGGATTCGGTGTGACCATCGTACACTTTTGACCTACCTCGAGATCGAAATTGCATCGACCTTCAACCATGCCACCGAGCACGGAATAATATAGACCGGCTCTTCCCCTGAAACCCGTCGGATCGGGGAAGTTCCCTTGCAACACGGCTGCAGCTCCTAACTGGATAAAAGGGAATCTTCCTTTAATGAACATCAGGTCGACCTGCACACCCATTTCTCCGTAAAGTCCTGCGAAGATCTGTCCCTGGATGTACCAACCATCGATACCTCTCGGGGGCGCTCCGGTTTCGACACAGAACACCGACCCGGGAGCAGGTTTCATGAAGTTGAGATCGAAACCGAAATCCAAACCCAGGGTCGCGTAGAAGATTGCGAAGTTGAATTCGATGCTTGGGATGGCAAGAGCGGTTCCGAATGCGAAGCCCTGCCCCGATCGATACGCCGCATCATCGGAAGGATTTCTTTCCCGCGATGAAGCTGCCGAACTGGTGGATGATGATCCTTCAAGCTGACTCGAACCATATAGCACTGCCTGCACACGATCGGGCAACGGTGGCAATGCAACCGGTATGCCATGACCGACCATTAAATAAGAAGTGAGCTGCGCGGTTATGATCTGCACGTCGGCAGTAAGACCCGCACGATCGTCGGGAGTTCCCAAATAGATATGCCACGTGTTCGCATCGAAATACAACTCGAGGCTTACGAACTTATTACCGGCGCCGCTACCGTGAAGGAATGAACCGACATTTACGAACACATCGAAGTTGCCCGTGAACTTCGGCCCTTCTGCCGGGCGATTGTCAAACATGATCTCGACGTTCGCCCAGACTTTCGCATCGCCGCGCTCGGTGAGTCCTGCCATAAAATAACCGGCGCCGCTTACGCTGATGAAATTCAATCCATACGATGAGTTGAACTCCGCAGCAAGCGATACATCCATATTGAAAGCCTGGTTTGAAGGATGTGTTCCAAACACTGCAGTGAATTTCAAACCGAGTCCGACGTCAAATGTTGGAATGTATCGAACTGCTGTGCGTGCGCCATCGCTTCCCATGGTGGCTTGAGGATTGGGCAACCGCGTTGCAGGATCCATTGTCATGTGATGATATGCTCCTCCACCGAAGCCGTAGATCGCGAAGCCGGAGAAGATCGGGATGCCGGGGAATGTTATCATGCCATCCACCAGCCAGTATGCATAGTAGTTGGCCGTTCCGAATGCTCCTCGCGATGCATTACCGAACGTCCCGAAGTATGCTGTCAATCTTCCTGAAATATCCATCGGCAACTGAACGCTGATCGTGCCACGTGTTCCATTTCCATAAACAGGATCATCTTTATAAAACTCCAGCTCTCCCTGGAGCTTCATCACGCTGACCTCCACGTCGATACCGATCGCACCAACATCGACACCTCCGAAGCCGACCTCGAAATTGTCGCCGACCTTTTGGAATGTGGCGAAAACTCCGAATGTCGCGCTTGCTCCAATAGCAGTGCTGCCTTCGGAGAAATTCAAAATAATATCGAATTCAACACCAGGACGTGTGATGTTGTTGATATTGAGATTGATGTTCTCTATGCTGACGGGAAATCCAGAAGCGGATTTTTGCGGACTCGCATGCGCGAAGTAGATACTGTCGGCATGGAAGTATCTGCCATTCTCGTCGGCATGTGTACTCAGATACAGTCCTTCGAAGTTGATGCCTCTGAAATTCAACATAGGTATCGATCCGAAGTCGCCCACCAAATGAATTCCTCCATTTAAGTTCGCAGTTATATGATCTCCCTTCTCCGGGTCGTTCAACCCTATCTCGATCGAAGAGTTCGGTTTGAAGAACATTCGGGCGGCACCCCACATCGGAATGTTGAGAGTATCTCTCGTATAAACTGCGAATTGATAACTGAACTCGTCCGATCCATCGTCGAAGCCGAGGACCATTCGATACTTCAGGTTATCACCTGCTTCGAAGATGGGCATGCTTATACGACCCGCCATTCCTGCGTTGGTGAATGTATTCGAAACAAAATCGACATTCAGTGTATCGATCGCGAAGCCCCAGCCTTCGAAGTTACCTTCCGACACTTCCAAAATATTCCGTGCCTGTATCGAAACACTGAGTCCTGTTCCGTCAATGATCGTATTGTACGCGCCGAATGTTGTTCTGCGATCGGCCGCCGTCGTACTCGCGAATGCCGGTGGGAGCCTCACCTCAATTCGCTCCATAAAAAATCCCTGCCATGTATTCACGAGGCGCGAGTCCGTTCGCGTGGTATCTCCGTAGCCAGCCGGTAAATGAAAGTCCGGCGGATTTTCTGTGTCCGAAAAATCAAGCCACGCGTTGCTCGCATTCCATCCCCAACCTTCCAGGCCGGCAACCTGGAATGGATCTATCGTGATCATCGCCATCCAATCATCACCACGACAGGCCTTCACGCCGAACGTGCCGGTAACATTTCCGGAACCGATGGTTCCATCGTCGTTGTCAGGCACCAGCATATCTCTCGGGAATGTAACTTGCCCGCGGATCTGCATGCATTTGAAACCACGACAATCCCAACTCACATAAGTTGACTGCGTTGTGTCGGCTGCTTCGGCACCTTTAAATGCAAACTGAGTCTCTCCTTCCTGAACCACAACGAAGTCGCGTGGCAGGTACAGTCGTCCTTCGTCGCCGAGACCACCAGGTGTGATGCACAGATCGGCCACACCCAGTGATATCAAACGCGAACCAAGATCGGGGATATCGAGACTCATCACGGCATCGACTGTGGCTTTGTCGGTGGCGAATGTCATATTGATAACCCCGATCGTATATCGATGACCATCGATCTCGCGATCGATACCGATCGGCATCCCGATCTCGCGAGAGCCGGTGAATGCGCTCATGAGTCTCTCACCATCGGCAAGAAATCCCGCAAGGTTCTGCGCTTCGGTTTCGCTCAATCCCAGCACTCGTCCGGCTCTTGTTGGAATCTCTTCTGTCACAAATGCACGATCGTCTTTTGCCTCCACAGTCCCCGCAAAAACTTTTCTATCTGAATTGAATTGGATCGAAGTGTAGTCGACAAGGATCCTTATGTTATTAAGAAAGGGTACCGTCACGTATCCTTCGCCTGTGAATCGATTGCTGCTGCTGTTCGTGATGGTCCTGATGGTCATCGTGAATTTGCCAACAGTCAACGTGCTTCCAACGGTGAGGCCACCGGCAGCCGTGCGATTCGTAATGGGCTCCGCAAGACACGCGCTCACACAAGCTCCCGGTGGTGTTTCCTCGTCGTTATGCGCCACCGTCTCCGCAGGCGCGTCGTTGCTGATCACGAACGACCATATCGGGCTCGACACATACGATGTGAGATCACTGATCACTTCGGGGTTCAACATCCATCGAACCCTCCAATAATATTTTCCTACTTCGGTTATGTTAAATGTCTCGTCGAGGTCTTTATACAATGCATCCTTCACAACTTGCTCGTCTGAATTCAGATCAACGGTCTGGCTAAGATTACCGCTCATCGTTTTTATGACCACGGCAAAATCTTCCGTCTTGCTCACTTCTACCACCCAGCGCTCGTTTACCCAGCCATTGAAGAAAGTAGGATCACTGCCACCGGATGCCTGTACGATATGACGCGGCTCGGGAAAAAGTTGTCTTGGTTCCGGACCTGTGTGCCACCTGAAGAGAATATCACCGGGTGCAACGGTATCGGCATTGGCGGGAAGATTCAATATCGATGCGCCCATACCAACACGAAAGTCTGTTCGGGGTGTGCTCGATCTCAGCGTTTGTGAATTGCGTTGCAGCTCTATGTCTGCGAACCACGTATACGGTTTCGTTTTGTCGAATGTTCGTGATGTCTCTGTTTGATTTTTATAGACTGCGATGTGTTGTGCGTCGTCCTGCGTGAGGCTGAGATGCGTTGCATTCTCCTGTGCACGGAGCGGGCCACCCGACCAGCCGAGGTCACGCGTGTGCGTATCGTCGGTGCCAGAAGGGGTCATGAGCTTGAATTCCGAATGAAAGTTGCGATAACTGTTGTCGTAGGGTTGATATTTGATCACAAACGGGAAGAACGTGAACGGGATGATATCGCCGTCTGCTGGATAGATCGCGAGCGCATCGAAGCCACCCGTTGCTGCTGTTGGATTGCCCCACATGAACGTACAGATCTCGCTCTTGCCCTGGTTGCGAAACGCTACGGAGCCGTCTTCGGTCTTTGCCTGTATCTGGATCGCATACTTCCTTCCGAGTTCCAGCAAAGCGTCTTCGGGAACCATCAGGTTGAAGAAGGTTGTGCCGGAAACATCCTGCGCGAAAACGGCCGGTGCGCTTTGCATTGCATCGAAGGGATTTCGTGTGATGGGTTCAACTTCAACGATGCGGATCGAGTAGTCGATCTGCGCCGGCAACGAAGGCATCACTTGTGTCCACGCGATATTGATCTGGTTCATATCGGTGTTAGCAACATCCTGGCACACGGGTGAAATTATAATGGGCGGATCCTGATAAGTGACCTGGAACGGAGAGCACCCGGCTCCGGTCATCGGCACATCGGAAAGAAAACTGGTGGGATTGTTACAATCGACAGCCCTGATACAAAGTTTATATAAGCCTTCCGGCAATGCTTCATCACCACGGATCTGGTCGCGGCTCACGCCACGATACACCAGGTAGTCGGGATCGAACAACGCACGAAGTTCTGTGCCCGACAACATGGTAAGTCCGGGCGGTAGCGTAGTACAGACTCCGCGCAACCTGGAAGGATCTGACGAGATTGTTGCACCGCTCTCTTCATTCTCCAATGTTCCAATCAGTGCTATGTTCAATGGAGACTGGTTCGTGTTGTTCAACGTGATCAGTATGTTGCTTTCGATCGACGTGAAATCACTGAGTCGGATCGGGTAAGGCGGCGCAACCTGTACCTGCACATCAACAGGATATTGCGCGAAAGATGTGATCGCAACCAAAAGACAAGCTATCGTGATGATTCCCCTCATATCAATGATTTCCAAAGTTGAAGTTGTAACCGAAGTTTGCGAGTATATCGCGCGTGTTGGCATTGTCCCTGTTCAACACCTTTCTATTGACCAGGCCGATACTCAGATCGAGCGTGTGTCTTTCCCTTATCCGTAAGCTCCCACGCCCATTGAACGACAGGGCGTTACTCTGCCGCGCGCCGTCCACATCGATGGTGAAGTACGTCGCCGTAGCATTCATGGAGACCTGATCGTCTTTAAATGATTTATTCGACCCAATGGTATAACCCCATCTATTCGTCTGGTTCAGATCGGTCGTGAACTTGTTGAGATTAACACTCGCCGAAAAGCCCATTTTCATGACCGTGTTTTGATACCGATAGCCGACCATTGGATTGACCGATGATGTGTTGTTGTTGGTCTCGCTTACATTACTGTCGTCGTTCAACGCCTGGTAATTGAAACCGGCATTCACCATGTGCCTCTTTTGTTTGGTCCCGAGATTCCACATGCCATTCAGGTTCAGGTTATCGGAAAATTGATTGAGCTTTAATGTATCGAGCGTGAGCCGAACATTCCTTTCCTGGTTGATCCGGTAGTTCGTATAGAATCCAGTCAAGGTCATTTTAGTGTTCGGCATAAAAGACACGTTAACTGAATTGATCTTTCGATTCGTCGTGCTGATCTTATCGCCGAACAGGTTGTTATTTTGAATACCGATGCTTCCGCTAACACGGACCTTGCTCTTGAACATCGACCAACTCGGCGCGATCGTAATGTTTTGATAGTCGTTATTCAAAAAGTAAGAGCCCATCGACTGGTAGTCGGGTTCCACACGGGTGGCCTGCAATCGTACCGATAATGATTTCAAACGAAAACCAAGACTGGCCTTGCCGGCCATGAGAAAAGTTGTAGAGGCGCGTGGATCCATGAATGCCGAAACGATCTTCGGGACCTTGTACTCCGAAGGATCTATTTTCTCTGCATTGATATCGTTATTGTAAACACTGAAACCGTAGTCGAGATCGAACGTGAAGATCTTCAGGAACATGTTATGAGCCTTGATACCATATACAAGATTCTCGGCAGGCTGCACCGCCGATAATTGCAACGGTGCATCGATCGAAGTTGGATCGTCTTTGCCTTTGAACATAATGAGGTCGACGTAGTTGTTGTATGTACCAAAGCCGACCTTCGCCGCCATGCCCCGTCGTGTAAACGTGGGCCTGATCACTTCACCGGATAATGTGTCGACCGGTTGCTGAATGGCCTTCAGGAATCTTCCATACACAAATCCTAATCGAAGCAGCCCAGGCTCAGCCTCGAAACCGGCACCGAGGAATGTATGATTGGCAAGAGTGAAATCGGAGAATGAAATGTTTCGATAACCGAGATGGACCCGCAGCCATTTATAATACGGACTCACACCAAATTGATTGAAGGGCTGACGATAGTCCTGGTTCTTCTGACTGAATGAAAAGTAGAATGGCATCTGTATGCCATACAGACTTATCGTTGGCGAGCCTGATAAAGTCCAGAAGAAAGGATCGCGTACCGATTGTTGGCGTGTGGTCGAATACGAATTCAATCGCAACGATAAGCTTCCTGAATAACCGAATGGCTTTGTGTCCTTCAGGTTGCCGAGGTCCTGCGCTTTAACCGTGGCTACCGGCTGGCAAACGCAAAAACTCAATGCGATCAATATGGGTAGTAAAGATCTTTTCATTCGAATTGAATTTTGCGGATACGTTGATTAGCAAAGTCGGCGACATATATAAGATTGCCAGGCGCCGTCGCGACACCGATCGGATTATTGAACTTTGCCTGGCTTCCAGGTCCATCCACATACGATCCGTTCGCGCCTCCACCCGCAATGGTTGTCATGGTCCCATCGGCCGCTATCCCACGAATGCGATTGTTACCAAAGTCGGCCACGTACACATAACCTGCCTGATCGCAAGCAACAGCGTATGGGATGTTGAGTGTACTTGTTTGTCCATCGCCCGCAAGTGTTGAAGCAGTGCCGCCCGCAACGATCTTGCGCACACGATTATTCAATGCATCGGCTACATAAACATTCCCGGAATCATCGACGGCCACCCCGGCAATACCGTTGAAACGAGCAGCTTTACTGCTTCCGTCGGCAAAGCCGGCCGTTCCGCTTCCGGAGTAGGTGGTTACGACTGCGCCGGTCGTAATTTTTCTTATCCTATTATTTCCAAAATCACCGACATAAAGATTACCCGCTAGATCTCGTGCGAGACCGATCGGCGAACTGAACTGTGCTTGCTGACCGGTTGCGTCGTTGAAACCAGCCTGGGGAAATCCGGCGAAAGTGCTAACAACACCTGCCAGCAAGTCGACCTTTCGGATGCAGTGATTACTGTTATCGGCAACGTACAGCGCCTGGTTCTGCTGATCGTATGCGATACCTGTTGGATGATTGAACTGTGATTGATTGAGCTTCGCGTCGGTATAACCGGCCACGCCAGTGCCGGCAACGGTCGTCACCGTTCCGCCCGGGGTCATCTTGCGAATGATGTGAGAATTATAATCGGCGATATAAAGGTTGCCTTGCGAGTCGCTCACCATCGCATAAGGGCTGTCGAATTGAGCAATCGAGCTTACGACAGCTGACGGTACGTAGGTGAAGATCGGTCCGCTCGCCGTTACACTGTTCACCGTTACAAATACGGTTCCCGTGTCGGCGCCTTTAGGAACTTCAACATTGAGTTCCGTATAACTCGCAGAACTCACGTTCGATGCCCCCACTTTTCCAAACACCACCTGGTTCTCCGAAGGAACATTCGAGAAGTTTACACCTGTGATCTTCACAGTAAGGCCGAATGGACCCGACGTTGGATCGATGCCCGTGATCTGTACAACATTGGTGACGATCGTCACGTCGTCTGTATCCGAAAACTCGCCATCCGATACGGTAAGTGTTGCGACATAGCTGCCGGGTCTGTCGGCAATAAAAGAAGTGCCTTGAATGACTGCGTTGCTGCCGGCTGGTTTCGTTGTGAGTGTCCATTCGGAGGTGAGGTCATCACCATCCGGATCGGAGCCGGAACCATTTAACGTGAATGTTTCCCCAAGATTAACAGTGGCGTCTTTACCGGCATCGGCGATGGGTGGATCGTTCGGGCCACCATTGCCTTGCGACACCTCTATATTAATAGTGTCGGCCGAGGAGGCTATGTTGTCGGTAACGACAAGTTTTATCGAATACAGACCGGGCAGGTCGGGCATGAAAACGGATCGGGCGGAATCGAACGGTTGTATCGATGCCTGGCTTCCATCTGGATGCTCGAGGATCCTCCATTGATAGAATAACCGATCGCCGTCCGGATCCGATGATCTTGAGCCATCAAGGTCAACGGGTCCTATAATGGACGTTGCGTCGTTACCCGCAACCGCAACAGGATCGCGATTGGGCGTTACGCTTTCAATATCCCTGCATGTCGTTAAAAGAAAAAAGCCACTACACAGACAAGCCAGAACAGTCTTTCTCATTGGGAGATTACGATGGCCTCACCAGCGCTTAGTGTTTTGTGCTTCTAGCTCAGAAAGGGTTACCGTTTTCTATCAAAAATATTTATAGGTATTATTGTTATCCCTCACGGTAACCATGCGCAAAAATTCCCCACTAATCCATAAGCACCCGTGATCAAAAATGCCCATAACGATGAGCTTGCGCTGATCAGGTCCGGGGACCGTGTTGTCTTGAAAGAGCTGTACCGGAAACATCGCAGCGCATTCATCCAATGGGCAAAATTTAAGTACACCGGTGTCGACGTCGCCGATGTGTACCAGCAGGCTTTTACTATTTTTTATTTTAATGTGAAGGATGGAAAGTTCACGGGCATGACGAGCAGCATCAGAACTTACATTTTTGCTATCGGGAAAAATCTGCTCAACAAGCAGGTAATGGAGCGACGTCCCTCCGAGTCCATCGAAGATGTTAACGAATCGGAGCTACCTGCCGATACTATCTTCGATCGTTACGAAGCCACCCATCGTCAGCAACTCGTTGGCCGCATCCTCGAAAACCTTGGAGAACCCTGCAAGACCATACTTACAAAATACTACTACGAAAACTTCAGCATGGAATCTATCGCCGAACGGATGGGTTATAAAACTGCCGGAGTTGCCAAAAAGAAAAAGTGTGAATGCCTCACGAAGATCCGGGAAGCATTGATCGCAAAGCAAGTACAACTGGATCGCACCAAATGATCGAAGAAGAAGAAAACGATATCGAACTCATAGAAAGATACCTCAACGGTTCACTCAGTGCTTCCGAACTTCAGTCATTCAAAGATCGGATGGCTATCGATCCATCGTTCTCACAAAAAGTTGAAGACTTTAAGGATATCATTATCGGCATCAGATCACACAGCGAAAGCAAGTTCTCCGATGAAGTTGCCGAATGGGAAGAAGAGCTCAAAAATGAAAAGGCGGGCATTCAATTCAATTGGAAGATCGCGGCAGTGGTATTGCTCGTGATCGGTGCCGGTGCAGCCATTGTGCTCATGAATGGCGAAAGCCCCGAAGACCTTTTTGCGAAGAACTTCACTCCTTACGAAGATGTGATCACGGTTCGGGGGTCTGAGAGCGTAATGGGCGCGTATAACAACAAAAACTACGAAGAGGCCTCGCGACAGATGGAGATGTACCTCCTGGCTGCACCCGATAACCTTAATGTGAGATTCTACTACGCGATCTCATTGATCGCATCCGGTAAGGAAGAAAAGGGAATTGAATCGCTGAACAAAGTGATCGAAGGCAACGGCATGCTCAAAGAACAAGCCGAATGGTATCGGGCCCTGGGCTTCCTGAAACTAAAAAATGTCGACGCAGCGAAAGAACAACTCCAGAACATCAAGCCTGGACACGACTACTACGAAAAAGCATACCAGCTGCTACAACAACTACCCCGATAATGGCGGCCATCCACCACATCGCGTACGACTTCGGCAACGGTTGATCGTCACCAACCAACACAAATCCCGCCCAAAAGAAAGGCATCGACTTAACCTTATCCGCTTCTGCCAGATATTTCAGCTTCGCCTGTCGCAACGCCTCGGCTTTATTCATTCCATCCGACAGGAATTCATAAAAGCTTCGCATCAACATTGCGGTCGACTGATCCTGCGCCTGCCATAAGCTGGTAACAATACTCGGACAGCCCGCATAGGCAAATGCCCGCGACAAGCTCATAACGCCCTCGCCTTTGTGCAATCGTCCATCGCCGGTGTTGCATGCGCTAAGCGTAACAAGCGAAGCAGGAATATTCATACCGAACAGTTCCCAGGCATGCAAGCGTCCATCGTCGAGGGAATCCGCGGCTGCAAAATGAAGTCTCGAATGATCCGCATCTTTGTCGTCCATCACGGCATGTGTTGCTACGTGGACAATGCCGTACTCTCCAACAAGTTTTTTAAAGTTGGATTCAGTCGCGGCATCACCAGTGTAGCTCTTACCACCAAGAAGATCATTGATCGCATCTACTTCCTTCGTTGTAAAATCGAGGGAGGCAAGCTGGTTCGACCCGTCGAACGTTGGAGCGAATCCAATAAAATCAGCATTCGAATTCCCGTGCGCCACATCCGCATAAGTCGACATTAACCCCGCTGAATACTGGTAATGGAAAGTATAGTTATGGATCAAATACTTATTGTCGTTGTCGAGAAGGCCTTCAAACGGAATATAGCTGATCGATCCGTCGGGAATGATCGTAACTGAGTGAATGTTCGCGCTACGAAGTGCCTGGTCGGCCGAGTAAAAGAAATTATCGAAGAATGCCCGGCTGTTGATCGCAAACTTTTCCTGGTCCATCGACAACATCGAGCTGCGAATGTTTGTGGCTATGGTATCAAGCGTTCCCTCGTTCTCAGTACCACTGGCAATCACGTCGTTCTTCGTGATCAGGAAAAAATAAACATCCCTGTCGCCGACGAGATACTCGAGAATGGCTTCACCCGGATCGAGCAGCGCCTGCAACTTCGCAATGTCAGTCTCCGGATTTTTATACTTCAATGCATAGTACGCGGGAAAATCGGTCTCGATCTTTTTTACCAGGCTGTCATAAGAGGCACGAAGGCGGAAGTATGCCTCTTTTAGTTTGACAACCGTGGTGTCCTCGTCACCGGTATCACCAATTGACTTCTCGATGTGCCGGAGCTTTTCTTTGAACCTGCGCTCCTCCGATGTGACCTGCGAGGGAATGCCGGCAAACTCCCTCGATCGTGTATCGTGGATGTATTGCAATAAGATGATCGACTTGCTTTGTTCCGATAGTGCAAAAGCACGATCGCGCCATACATCATCGCGTGTGTCCGCCCATAGCTCGAAGGCACAGCTTACAGCCTTCTCGTAAAACGAAGCCATGTTGGGGATCTGTAATAGCTTCGAACGCTCGGAGCGGCTGTCTTTTACGATGTGCTCGTACAGCCCGGTTAGGAACACGTAATTGTTATACGCCTCCTCAAATCGTTCCAGCGACATCAACGCTTCTCCCCGGCCCGGCAACACTTCAATCAAAAAGTCCAGGTTCTGATAGTCGTTCGCAGCATTGATTACACCCTTTTCACCTATCGATGTGTTAAGTTGATACATCGCTTTGTCGAACATCGCAAGCGCTTCTTTAGGGTCGCCCAGTTCATTTTTGAATTTCCCATAAGCTCCGAGGTTGTATCCAAGCTGACGAGTGCGCGTGGGATCTTTTCCGAACAATTCAATTGCCTGGCGATAATGCTGATCAGCAATCGCATCGTCGTTCATCAGGTGACGGATCTTGCCGCTGAGTGTCCATGCCTGGCTGGTCAGGTACAGCTCGTCCATTTGAGTAAGAATGGCAATCGCGGTTTCGACACGTTGTTTGGCTTCGTCGAGGCGATTTAACTCTGCGAGCGTTGCGGCGTAATACAAACATGCCAGTGCCAGGTCGCGGTTGTTGTCTTTCGGCTGGTACTTCTCCATCAAACCGATGGCGAGGGCGGAGAACTTCGCAGATTCCTCTTCATTGCCGAAAGCATGATGCATATCTGCCATGTCGATGTAGCTCGTGACAATGAATGGATGATCCTCCGGGAGAACTTCTTCATAGATCGCCTTGCCCATAGAATAATACTGTTCAGCTTCGGCATACTCGAGCTGGTTGCGATAGCATGCCCCGATGTTCGCATAAGCCGACGCCGTCCTGAAATCCTTCTCACCAAAGTATTTTACAAAAGTTTTAGCCGCGTCGCGATAGTTCTGCTTCGCATCTTCATACATGCCGGTCTCTATATTCAGATTGCCGAGACCATACACCATCATTCCATACGACGGATGATCTTTTGGACGATGATTGTTCTCCCAAATAGCTTCAGCCTTTTTATAATAATATAGCGACCTATCGAGCCGCAGCAGCCTGCGATTAAGAGCCCCGAGACTTTGATAAGGATCGAACAGAGACATCTCGTTATTACCAGCGAGCTTGATCTTCATATCGACGGCTTCCTGGAAATTCTTCTCGGCATCTTCGAGGCGTCCGCGAAAAAAATACGTTCGTCCTATCAGGTAGATGTCTTCGCTGATACCCATGTGTTCGTTGCCAAATAAATTCCTTCGAATGGTCAGCGAGCTGTCGTAAAGGACCTCCGCATTGTCGAATTGCCTTAAGTTGTAATCGAGCACGCGACCATTGATCTCCAACGCCTTCGCGAGCTCTTCGGTGTTGTTGAGATTGTGTTGTTGAATGATACTGTAAGCGGAGTCGAGCCAGGCTGTGCTGACCTGGGTATTGTTCATTACACGATACACTTCGGCGATGCTGGTGCGGCAGGCGGCCAGGGCTTTCCAGTTTTGTATGTCTCTCAGAGCAACCTCGGCTTTCCGGTAGTTGGCTATCGCACTGTCGAAGCCGGCGCGGTTAAAGAAATCGGCTGCTCTGTCGATGAACAGCTGTGGTTCCGGAGCTTGAAACTTCGTTGCGGCATTGTTAATAATGAAAGCGACTGCCAGGACAATGAAACTAAGCGTGCGGGCTCGCATTGGGAGTATGGTGAATCTAAAAAATACACCATTTTCAGACTGTTTTCAAGCCCGT
The DNA here is from genome assembly GCA_964490505.1 of uncultured Ohtaekwangia sp. Classification (GTDB taxonomy): domain Bacteria; phylum Bacteroidota; class Bacteroidia; order Cytophagales; family Cyclobacteriaceae; genus ELB16-189. Next base: position 293,715 of record CAZBCP010000018.1, read on the forward strand.
TTCGATGGCCGACCGCAGTTCGGCCACCAGTTCTTTGAACGAATCGGGTTTAACGAGGAATTGATTGGCTCCAAGTGTTCTGCAAACCTGCGCTTCGTACTTGTCTTTGGTGGTTGAAAGGATAAAAACGGGGACGTCCTGGAAGCGCTTGTCTTTGCGTATGTTCTTCAAAGTCTCCATCCCATCCATGACCGGCATGTTGATGTCGAGGAAGATATAATCGGGAAGTATCGTGTTCAATACCACTAATCCATCCTTCCCGTTCCGAGCAGACATATAAATTGACGTATCGTCGATGATCTTCATCGCTTCCTCGAACAGCTCGAGGTCTTCAGGATCGTCGTCAATAAATAAGAAAGTCATTAGAAGTTGCCTCTGTATTTATATACCTGAGTAAAACATACGGTCGATAAAGTCGCAGGGTCAACACCGAACAGGCCCGTACAAAGTTGCGTTCGGTTATGGCCAAAAATATCCGTGGTTTCCGGGATTTTTCCTGCGATTTGTTGTTGTGTGACGTGTTATGAATAGAATAACATGATTATTTGCACGGCAAAAAAATTTACCCTCAAACAAGAGATGTCTAATAAGATAAGAGTCTTTCATGTCGAAGATTATAAGATCATGCGCGATGGCATCCGATACCTCCTCAACCAGGATCGCGATATAGAAGTAGTGGGCGAAGCGCGCAATGGCAATGAGTTCATGCATGCACTGAAGACCACAAAAATCGACGTGTTGATCCTTGATATCTACCTTGATGGCATGGAAGACCTCAAAACGATGAATGGATTCCAGATATGCCACTTCCTCGTAGACAGATATCCACAGATCAAGATCATCGCTCACTCAGTTTATGATGACGCAGATCGTGTAGCGGGAATTATTAAGGCAGGCGCGTTGGGATTCGTATCGAAGAAATCGGGCTACGAAGAGCTCATCACCGGGATCAAAAATGTTTACAAAGGTCAGAAATTTATATGTTCTGAAACATCGCGGCGACTCAAGAACCTTAATCGTTTCTTATTGGGAATGGAGGACAATCTCAAAAATAAAGAGGAGCTTTTCTCACAGCGTGAAAGAGAGGTACTGGAATTGCTGTCACAAGGAAAATCTTCGAGGGAAATCGCCGAAACACTGTTCATTACTGCTCGAACAGTAGAATCGCATCGGAAAAACATGATCGTGAAGGGCCAGGTAAAAAATACGGTCGAACTGATCGCCTACGCCGCACACATGGGTCTCATCAAAAAATGATTATTCGGCGAGTTTCCCCCCAATTTGCTTATGGAAACTCAATTCGATTCTGAAAAGCTATCGGCTTTACAAGAGATCGCTGAAAAATCAACGGAAGCCATATTCATTGGTGATCTCGTCGATAAAAAGGTCCTGTTTGCCAATCGGGCAGCATTAACAATGCTCGAGGTACGGACGGAAGACAAGCTCAACAAAGTCCTTACCATGATCGACCTGGTCGATCCTGCCGACCGCGATTACGTGATGAGCAAGTACAGGGAGGTGATCAAGAGCAAGGCGCTTTCTGGTATTGAATTCCGGCTACTCAAACCCGGTCGTAAAACAACTTGGCTTTCTTGCAAGATCGTGATCATCGACAACGATCGGTTTATTTGGGCCGTGATCAGGGATGTTACTAAAGAAAAAGAACACGAAAGTTATCTTGTGGAATACGGCACGAGGAAGAACACGCTTCTCGACACCGTGCTTCACGAGTTAAATGGGGCGTTGGGCCTCATGAATAACCTTGCGCAGAGAGCCGACAAGCTAACCGTAGGGTCGGACCAGGCCGATCTCAAATCATTTATCTCTCTTGTACAGTCCAACAGCCAACATTGTATTCAGATCATCGATGAAATGGTTCGTGACGAGTACGCCGACTCGCCCGGTATACAGGTCAAATTTTCCCGCGTCGATGTTGTGAAGCTATTGACGTATATCTTTGAAGAGTTCAAGAAGAGCAATGGCAATCACAAGCTGGTACTGGAGATAACCACACCAGAAATATTTATCAATACCGATGATTTCAAGCTCTCGCAGATCATCAACAACCTGGCTTCCAACGCACGCAAGTTCACCCACCACGGCGACGAGATCAGGATCTCCCTTCGGGAGACGCTGAACACTGTGGTGATCTCTGTTGCGGACACAGGCATCGGCATACCAAAAACGTTGCAGCCGTTTCTTTTTGAAAAATACGGTCCCGCGAGACGCAGCGGTCTTAAAGGAGAGCGATCGATCGGCCTGGGACTCTTCATTTGTAATCACCTCACGCAACTCCTCGGAGGCAAGCTGTGGTTTGAAAGTAAAGAAGGAAAGGGCTCTACGTTCTATATAGAGCTGCCGAAGGACTGAATCCAGTAAAAAAAACAGCGCGGATTTACTTAGCTTTCGAAGTGTCCGGGAAGGCTTCAAGAATATTTTCCGAGAGCCTGTCACAACTAAAAAAATATGGCATCGACAACACACAAACTTCTTCAATACAACACCTGGGCAAACCGACTGATCGCTGACCAGGTCGAAACGTTTCCAGCAGATCTTTTTGATAAGCACGTAGGCGGCAGCTTCGGCTCCATCAAGGCCGTCATGATCCACTTACTCGAAAGCGACTACCTCTGGCTTTATCGCTGGAAGGGAAATCCCCTCGCGGCCATACCAGCCTGGCAACATACCGACATCCATTCTATCAAGAAGATATGGACCCCTCTGCAGGACGAAATGGTCGCATTATCGCAAAAGATCGACCCCGCCCAAAACATTCATTTCATCACCCGAAAAGGGATACCTTTCGACCTCCCTTTCCACGAGATCGCCACCCACCTCAGTCATCACGGCAGCTACCACCGGGGTCAGCTTACCAACATGATCCGCGACCTTGGTCAAAAGCCCGTCGCTACCGATTATTTTATTTTCTGCACACTGAAGTAACACACCCCTGTAACCTTTCCATCCCTAAAAAGTAGAACAAATAGGATTTCCTTCTATATTAGTTCTACAAATTAGTTACGAACATGGAAAAACGCCTCGGCGATTTCGAAGAAGTGCTCATGCTTCTCATCGGGATCGTTAAAGAAGAGGATGCTTATGCCTATCGCATCAGCGTCGAATTCAAAACACAGACAGGCCGCTCGATCTCTATCGGCGCCACACACAGCACGCTGGACCGGCTCGAAGAAAAAGGATTCCTGAAATCGTCCATACGAGAAGGGACCACCGACCGTGGCGAACGATCGAAGCGCATCTATCAGCTCACCGCTCTCGGCAAACGCGTGCTCCGCGAATCCATGGAGATGCGCACAAATCTTTGGAAACAATATCCAGAGATCGCATCGATGTTCAACTTCAGCATCTAGAGTGCAACGAAAAGATCCGATACTACCGCGAGGCATTCAACGTCTCCTCCGCCTCTTCCTTCGCGACGAACTGCTCGACGAGGTCACAGGTGATATGCACGAAATGTATAAAGACACCAGTCGGAATCACTCTCGACTTTTCACAACCATTATCACGTGGTACCAGGCAATCAATTACGTGCGTCCATTCGCAATAAGAAAAAGATCCCGTAATAATATAAATCCCATTCCCATGTATAAAAGCTATTTCGTCACAGCACTGCGGAACATGACCAAGAACAAGATGTCGGCGTTACTGAACATCCTCGGATTATCGATTGGTGTTACCGTTACAATCGTTATCACACTATGGGTCGGCGACGAACTGTCGTATGAAAAGCAGTTTGCCAATTACGACCGTATCGGTCGCGTGATCCAGAACGTAACAAACAATGGCGAAGTCCAAACATGGTTCAATACTCCATTTCCTTTAGCCGAGGAACTTAGGAAAAACTACGGAGCAGACTTTAGCGAGGTCGCAGTTTCAACATGGCCTTACTTTTATGAGTTGGTATTCGACAGCGTGAAGTTCAGTAAGCCGGGTGTTTTTGCTGAACCTGGTTTTGCAAAGATGCTTGCCTTAAAGCTGGTCTACGGAACTCCGTCGGCCTTCGACGACCCATCGTCGATACTTATATCGAAGTCGACTTCAATGGCCTACTTCGGTGATATCGATCCAACTGGTAAGCAAATGAACCTTATCGGCGTCGATTGGAAAGTCGGTGCAGTTTATGAAGATCTCGGAGCGAACTCGGATCTCACCGATGTTCATTTTATTGCTGCGTGGACACCCTTTTACAATAATAGTGGTATGAAAAATATGGACGATCCGTGGCGTCCCAATGGCTTCTCCACTTATGTGCTGTTGAATGAGACTGCAACGTACGCTGATGCATCGGCCCGTATAAAAGATGCAAAATACAAGATGGTTAGCGACGCGCTGAAAAAGAAGAAGCCCGCCCTTTTCATTCACCCAATGAGTGAGTGGCATTTGAAATCGGAGTTTTCCAATGGTCAGCAAACTGGCGGACGCCAACAGTATGTGATATTATTCAGCATCGTTGGTGTATTCGTTCTCTTTATGGCTTGCATCAATTTCATGAACCTGAGCACAGCTCGTTCCGAGAAGCGTGCGAAGGAAGTGGGTATTCGCAAAGCGATTGGTTCATTGCGAACTCAACTAATAACCCAATTTCTCAGTGAATCGATTGTTACCGTACTGTTGTCGTTGGTTGTTGCGCAATTGCTTACGCTGATCACCCTTCCGTTCTTCAATCTTATCTCTCAAAAGAATATGCAAGTACCGTGGAGCAGTCCCGTGTGGTGGCTAAGTAGCATCGTGTTTACGTTGCTCGTTGGGCTTATCGCCGGAAGTTATCCCGCTATGTATTTGTCATCGATGGGGTTGGGCCGGGCGACAAAGAATGCGAACTCATCATCGCTCTTAAGGAAATCGCTGGTAACGATACAGTTTGTTGTTTCGGTCGTGCTGATCATCGGAACGGCTGTTGTCTATCTGCAGATACAGCACGCAAAGGATCGTCCGGTGGGTTATCAGTCAGATGGCCTCGTTGTAGTACAATCGTCGAAGGAGATCCATGACCACTTCGAAGCAGTGAGAAATGAAATGAAAGCGAGCGGTGCAATTGCGGAAATTACGGAAGCTCAAGGCTCCGTAACCGGCGGGTACTCGAGCACAAGTCGCCTGGACTGGAGAGGAAAAGATCCAAACCTCTCTGTGGATTTCCAGGTGTTTGGTGGTTCGGTGGAGTTCGGCTCAACCATTGGCTGGAATATTATTGCGGGCCGCGACTTCTCGCGTGAGCGGGTTTCGGATTCGACTGCGGTGATCCTGAATCGTGCTGCTGCAGATTACATGGGATTCACCGATGCCGTTGGGGAGATCATACAATGGCGTGATGAGCCGTATGAAGTAATTGGCGTGATCGACGACATGATCGTTAACTCACCTTATGCAGAACCGGCTCCAACTTTATATCAAATGACAAGTGAAGACCTGAACGTGTTGCTATTTAAGTTGAATCCTCAACAGCCCACTGCCCAGTCGCTAAAAACAATCGAGTCGATCTATAAAAAGTACAGCCCGGAACGAAACTTCGATTTCGAGTTCATCGATGTAGCCTACGCGAGAAAGTTCGGCAATGAAGAACGTGTAGGAACTCTCGCAACAACACTCGCCGGCCTCGCGATCTTCATCAGCTGTCTCGGCATCTTTGGATTGTCTTCGTTTACAGCCGAGCAAAGAACGAAGGAGATCGGTGTCCGAAAAGTTCTTGGCGCCACAACTTACGACTTGTGGCGAATGATGTCGAAAGACTTCGTACTGCTGGTTGCCATTTCTTGTGTGATCGCCGTTCCGATCGCCTACCTGATATTGAACGACTGGCTCGAAAATTTCAGGTATCACATGAACGTCCCCATCTGGACATTCTTCGCCGCTACCGGCGCTACGCTTGTGATCACCTTATTAACGGTGAGCTGGCATACTTTGAATGCCGCCGGTTCGAATCCAGTGAAGAGTCTGAGAGTGGAGTAGCGATCAGGTATACAGCTTCTGGCAAAACTCACAGAAGAACGTTCGTCTCTGGGTCTTTCCCAGGTATGCTTTGATGACAAGATGCCCGTCGCGAGGGCATTTTTTCTTTGTATGTACTTCCCAGTGCTTTCTTAGAACGAATGCTTTCTTCCATTTAAGGAAATCTTTTCCATAATGAAGAACCTCTTTCACGACTTCCCGTCGTTTCGGGGCCGGCAGCGCCCCCACTTTGCTCAGGGGATGAACTCTAGTTCGAAACAGGACCTCATTCTTGAAAATATTGCCCGCGCCTGCGAAGATGTGCTGATCTAAAATTGCGTCGCAGACTAAAGTCTCTGGTTGTTGTGTCAACTTCCTGTTAGCCTTTCTCGTGTCGAAGCTTTTATTCATAATATCGGCCGACCAATCGTAGATCTCATTCAATGGTCTATCGATCCGCTCGATTGCGCAAGCATAAAAGTTGATCTCTTCATTCCCGGAAACGATCAATCGAAGGCGAGGTTTTGCATTTTTCTGTTCATCGATCCGATAGCTGCCGAACATCAGGAGATGGATCCGGATGGTGAACGTCGAGAAACAAATGAGGAAGTGTTTTCCCCAGCTTTTTAGATCGGTGATCTTCTTACCGATCAGTTCTGGAACATCGATCTTTTTCGTGGTGCCTTCGGCTCCTATGATCGTGCGTCCCTTGAACTTCTTCGCAGCCTCTTTTAATATAATGATCGACGGTCCTTCCGGCATTTTCCAACACTTTCGCAATCGGTTACTTACAAAAAGTCAGCCGTATTAATGCAAAACACCCTTTTACCGCCGTGTAACCTTTTTTCCGTCGTCAGGAAAAATCCCAGGAGATCGTACTGAACAAACCAACGCATCCGCCTTTTCCAGCCGGACTTAGTTGGCTATTGATTGTCCGTTCCGTTGATGGAACGGAGTAGAATTCGTGTGTCTAACAATTTCCAAACCCCTGAATATGTTTTCGTTCATCAGTTTTATTGGATTCGTTCTGCTGATTGCTTTAGCAGCCGGATATTTACTTCGCAACAGGTTTCAATGGAGTATCATGCAGATATTCCAAAACAAACGTCGATTGTTATCACTTGCTATTTTCGCTTCGTTGATGGCACTCAGCAATGAGCTGTTCTTCTACGCGCGATTTGGTCACCAGTATTATCTCGTTTATCCTACCGGTGGTTGGAGCACAGTGTTCACCTCTGGTATCAAGTTCCGTGGATTTGCAACGATCCAGGAATGGCAAAAGGAGATCGATATTAAAGTGGTCGCCGACGGCGAACCTACAGACGGTATCGAAGGTATTATCAACGATAAAGTGACGTTCATTATGCGTAACACCAGCAAGGGCGACGAGAAAGAGATCGTCCCTGGTATCGCGATAACGTTCATCGACCGTGTTGGCGCTGCCGTCCGCGTTTCGGTGCGTATGAAAATCCCTGAAGACCCGGAGTCTTTTCGTCTTGTAGCTGAATCGTATCGTAATCCGCAGAACCTTGTGTACAACACTTTGATCCCTACAGTGAAGGAACAGATCAGTAACACCGGTTACATGTTTGCCGCCCAGGATTATATCTCAGGCGCTGCAACAGACTTCCGCCAGGCGGTAGACGACCAGTTGAAATACGGTGGTTATGCCACACAACGAATAGAGTTCAACGATACTATCTTTTCTGGCATCCAGGAAAGTGGTCCTCGTTCGATCAAAGAGATCAACACGAGATATAAGATCATCCGTAAGATGGATGAGAATGGTCACCTTGTGAGGATACCACACGAGATCACGAAAAACAATATTCTCGTGACGCAGGTGATCGTAGACGACGTTTACCCTGAACCTGCCTTCAAGCAACGACTGGAAGCGCAGCGTGACATCTCGGCACAGAAACGTATCGAGATGGAAAAGATAGAGACCGCCAAAGCGGAGCAACAGCGTATCATTGCCGAAGGTGAGCGCGACAAAGCGAAAGAGCGTGTTGACCAGGAAAAGGAACAGGTGAAGCAGCTTATCGCGATCGAAACCGAGTTGAAGCAGGAGTCGACCAGGAAACAGTTGGCCGAGATCTCGTTGCAGACCGCAAGGTTGGAAGCCGATCAGATGCTGGTGCGTGAACGCGCGCAAGCTGAAGCCAACAAGTTGAAAGTCGCTGCCGGTCTTACTCCCCAGGAACGCGCGCAGATACAGAAGGATATCGCGATCGGTGTGGCGCAGAACCTCTCGAACCTGAAGTTGCCGCAGGTATATATTGAAGGTGGCAAAGATGGTAAGAGTAATATGGGCTTGCTTGAGTCATTGCTCGGTGCGGAGTTCGCGAAGACGATGATCCCGAAGACGTCGACAGCGAATGATGGTAATTAAGTAGGTTTAGGTAGTGGATAAAGTTAAGGTCCAGATGAGAGTCTGGACCTTTTCACTTATGTCTGGAAAACCTGATGATTTTAAGAGAGAGTTGGGCCAAATTCTCTCATCGACGTTTGGTTGAAGATATCTTTGCTTCATCGAAAACTTAAATGAAATTTTTATGAAGAATGATCAAACAGAAAAAAATCCATTTAATTATTGCCTCGAACTCGTGGAAACCTTATCGAGGGATGAGAAAAAAGAGTTGATTGGTCAGGTGGAGATTTCTATTATCCGTGCCCATGAACGCCGCCGTAAGGAGGTAAGTGAACAAGGTATGGAGCCAGCAGAGGCGTTTACACCAGAAGAGTTGTCAGCCTATGTGAATGATATGCATCATTGGCCAGATGCCCATGAAGTACCTTCTTGACACAAACATTTGTATTGCATTCAACAAAGGAAATACCGACGTCGTTCGAAAAATCGAAGAAGTATCTCTCCAGAATTGTTGCATTTCTGAAATCACAGTGACGGAAATGAGATTTGGCAACGCAAAGAGCAGGAGAAAGGAGGAAAACGATTATAAGGTCAACCTGCTGATCGGCAAAATGGAAGTCATCCCAATCAGCGCTTGCCTAAACGTCTACATAGAAGAGCGCGTAAAGCTCGAAAGGATTGGTAAATCTATCTCAGACTTTGATCTGTTTATTGCGGCCACCGCGTTAGCACGCGATCTAATCCTTGTTACGGACGACACAGATTTTACTGATCGATTTGATGGTTTAAGGGTCGAAAACTGGATAACACGCACTGTGAACACTGTCGTCAAGCCGGTATCACTATCATAAACGTAGCGCCCTTTCCCTTCTCTCCTATCCCTGTGATCATGCCATTGTGATTCTTCGCTATGCGCCTGCAGATGGCCAGTCCAATACCAGTGCCCTCATATTGATCTTTATTGTGAAGCCTTTGAAACACCGCAAAGATCTTTTCATTATGTGCATTATCGAACCCGATGCCATTGTCCGACACCGTGATCTCTAACATCCGTGTTTTCTCCAAATCGAGAAACCTGTGATTCACCTCGATCCTGGGAGCAACCCCGTCTCTCGCGAACTTCAGCGAATTCGATATCAGGTTCTGGAACAGCAGGCCAAACTGCCACGGGATGATCAGCGCTTCGGGCAATTTGCTGCTTCGAATTACGGCACCGGTTTCCTCGATCTGCCTTTCAAGCACCTGGATCGTCTCTTCGAGAACGCGCCCAAGGCTGACCCTCTCCGGTTGTTGCTCTTTAGAAAGTATCGATAACGACAACAGGTCGTCGATCAGTGCACGCATACGGTCGGTAGCCGCCAGTATCCTTTCGTATATCAGGTTGTCTTTGGCCGAGGCTCCGCTCATCGATTCGCCCAACAGTTTTATGAACAGGGAGATCTTCCGGAGAGGTTCCTTCAGGTCGTGGCTTGCTGCGTAGGCAAACTCTTCCAGGTTTGCGTTCGATTCCTTCAGTTCGCGCGTTTGATGTTCCAGGTGCTCCACGTACTCGTGAATGCGGTCGTCGATGATGCCGACGAAATTATGAAGCGTCGTAGATGTGTATTCGAGAATATACGCATCGACCTCCGCGCATATAGCGACTATCATTTTCGGATCGCTCGTGTAGCGGGGAAGAAATTCAAGAAAACTTAGTTTCCTGGCGTGGCCGATACCAGTGACATCGTCGACCACAAAGTGATTTCGTTTGGCACGCGGGAACTGCTCCGTTCTCCAGCGATCGATAGCTTTCTCTATATGGTGCGCCGGATCGCTCGATGCGAGAGACGTAAGCAACTCCATGTTACTTTTATCTGCCAATGCGTCGCCTTCATCCACGGGTATTTGTCGAAGAAGCGGGATATCGAGATCGCGGAGCATCTTGCGCGAGAAGGAGAGAAACTCATCCTGGTGATTTTCGATAATGAAGGCAGCGAACCCCGGCAACAGCGAGAGCTTCGTGCCGGAACCTTGCGGTTCACCCTTTTTCTCCATAATAAACAAGGTCAGGGTAATTCCCGATTTTTCCAAAGCTTCATATCTTGGAAAATGAAGACCCCAAAGACAACGTATGCAACAGTCGACGATTACATTGCATCGTTCCCTCCCGACATTCGTTCGAAGCTCGAGACACTTCAAAAGACCATTAAGAAAGCGGCTCCCAAAGCGGAGGAACTGATCTCTTATGGGATGGCCGGCTTTAAGTTAAACGGCCCGTTGATCTACTTCGGTGTTTTTAAATCACACATTGGTGTGTATCCTGGCTCAATAAAACTTCCATTGGATAAACCCATTCCCATAAAGCTTATCACAGAAATAGTAAAACAACAAGTACAAAGAAATAGCAAGAAGTCAACCGCTAAAAGCAAACGAAAGTAATATGATATACAGGCAACTTGGAAACTCGGGACTTCGCGTGCCCGTGCTCAGCTACGGCACCGGAACATTTGGAGGTGGCACCGAATTCTTTAAGGCATGGGGAAGCGCCGACGTCAAGGAAGCAACACGAATGGTGAATCTATGTCTCGACGCAGGCGTCAACCTCTTCGATACCGCGAACGTGTACTCACGTGGCATTGCAGAAGAGATCCTCGGCAAGGCTATCGTTGGCCTGCACAACAAAGTGTTGATCTCGACAAAAGTTACGTTCCCAATGTCGGCCGAAGAAAACGACTACGGTTCTTCAAGATTTAATATCATCAAGTCATGCGAAGACAGTCTCCGTCGTCTTGGCGTCGATCACATCGATATCTATCACATGCATGGCTTCGATGCAACAACGCCAATCGATGAAACCCTTAACACTTTGAACACGCTCGTACAAAGCGGCAAGGTTCGATACATTGCTTGTTCAAATTTTTCCGGATGGCATTTAATGAAGTCACTCTCCATCTCGGAACGTTATGGTTGGTCGAAGTATGTTGCTCACCAGGCTTATTATTCCTTGATCAATCGCGACTTCGAATGGGAGCTTATGCCGCTTGGCATCGATCAGAAGGTTGGAACGATTGTATGGAGTCCGCTTGCGAGTGGATTGCTGACTGGCAAATATCGGAAGGATCAACCTGTTCCAGATGCACGTGTGTCGCAAGGAGGAAGTCCGATCCCGGCAGATGCGGTGGATAACGAACGCCTCTACAGAATTATCGATTGCATGGATGAGATTGCCAAAGAAACAGGCAAGACTGTATCGCAGATCGCGCTTAACTGGTTGCTTCAACGACCTACAGTGGATAACATTATCTTCGGTGCGCGTACCGAGGAACAATTGAAGCAAAACCTTGGCGCAATCGGTTGGAATCTTACACCAGATCATGTAAGAAAGCTTGATGAAGTAAGCAACAGGTTACCTTCATACCCTTATTGGCATCAACGCCAGTTCCCAATGTTGAAAGCTCACCCCGAACTTTACAAGAGTTCACAATTAAAATCTTAACTTTAAATGTGGCGTTCAACACAAACCAAAAACAATTAACCCCTACACAATGAAAAAAATTTATGGTCTGTTACTGATCGTAGCCATTATGATTGGCTGTGGAAAAGACGACGATCCAAAACTCACCGTTGAGCAGTATCTCACCGCAGCATCTAATGGCTGGGTGTATGAATCACTCAAGTTTACAGATCCCGATTCGGGGACGGAGCTTGACCTGCTCACCATCCCGGACTTGTTCGCAGCTTGCGATCTTGATGATGCAACGATCTTCACGGCTGACGGAAAGTTCACTGTTGCAAACAACACCAAGTGCGATCCCGATGACCCGGCAACCCTGGATTCAGGAACGTGGGCATTGAACTCCGACAAGACTCAACTCACGGTGACATCCACTACCGATGGTCCGCTGTTCACGCTCACGAAGTTTTCTGCCGACGGTACCAACGTCAAAGGTGAACTCACTGAAACGATCGAGGGCACCACGTTGACAATAAAACTTACGATGAAGAAAAAATAAGCCGTCCAACGGCACGGAAACATCAGTTTCCGCGGAAATAATCCGATCCTGCAAACCCGGTCATTAATCGTGACCGGGTTTTTTTTGGCCTTGTGTTTGCAAAAATAGATTTCACCACATCAAAAAATCAGAACACCGACAGTAAATGATCAATGATTGTGGTGATGTGTCTACAAGAATCGTAGACACAGCTCTACACTAACAAGAATAATATTAAAGGCAGTCTATAGTTATGCTTAATGAGCAGTTAAAGGATAGTACTCAACCATCGCATCAGGCGTTGGAAAAAAAAATGGTATCCATCATAAAAAAGATCCGTACAAGACAAGACTATGTTAAGTTTCTGAAGCTCATGTATGGATACTACTCGGCTCTCGAGAAACGAGTCCAGGATTATGTGTCGGACATGGAGATCGGAAAGCGCCGTAAGGCAGAGAGACTGTTGGAAGACATAAGTTATTTCGAGAGCACAGCAACTCCAGACATCTGTAAGGAGCTCCCCCCAATCACTTCACATGCAGAAGCACTAGGTGCCATGTATGTAATGGAAGGTTCTACAATGGGCGGAAAGATCATCGCGAAGATGATCGAAGGACAAGCCGGTATCAATGGGCCATCCGGCTTTTCGTTTTTCAATGGCTATGGAGAGGAGAACGGAAGAATGTGGGAAGAATTTAAGGTGTTTCTCAATAGACCTTTTGACGAGATCGAGAAGTTGAATTTAATCCTGACGGCCAACAGAACATTTATCACATTCTACAATTGGATCGATAAACATGCAGCCATCTAACTATGATTCGGAACTCTGCGGAAGCTTACCTATCCACCTTACAAATCTCATTCAGCCATACGGTGTCCTCCTTGTAATAGATAAGGACCTGAACATTATTCAAGCCAGCGAGAACACCCGGTCTGTTTTTTCGAAACCTGTCAATGAGGTAGTGAATGCGCCACTCGTGTCGTTCATAGGTAGCGATGCGGTTGATAATCTCAATGAAAAGCTACGCATCGATTCAACAAACAAGATCCCTACAGTTTGGGAGATCGGCGGTTCGCGCTACGTGGTGCTTGTGCATCCTACCGCGAAATATTTGCTGGCGGAGATAGATGCTACGAAACACCAGGCTGGTCCCGAAGACGAGTTTGTAAAAGTATACCAGGAACTTAAGTATGTGATGACGGCCATCGAAACCGCGGGAAGTCTCGAGAAGGCTTGTCAACTCGCAGCGAGCGAGCTCAAGCGCATTTCTGGTTTCGATAAGGTTATGATCTACCAATTCGATCCGGAGTGGAACGGCTATGTAGTTGCTGAATCGCGGGAGCCCGACATGGAATCGTATTTCCAGTTTACGTTCCCGGCATCCGATATTCCGAAGCAGGCTCGTCAGCTCTATTTGAAAAATCCCTACCGGTTCATTCCAGACAGGAATTATCAACCGGTAAAATTATACCCGGTCATTAACCCGATCACGACCTCGTTTGTCGATCTGTCGGATTGCAACCTCAGGAGCGTTGCAGCGGTGCATGTTGAATATCTCAAGAACATGGGTGTAACGGCATCGATGTCGACACGGATCTTATATAACGACGGGCTGTGGGGTCTGATCGCGTGTCATCATAAGACAGCAAAGAACATGAGTTACGAGATGTGCTCGGTGTTCGAAATGTTGTCCGGCATCATATCGATGAAGATCGCGTCGTTGCAGAACCAGGAAAGTGCGAGCTATACAAATTCCATTTCGGCAACCTGGGCGCGCATTGTCGAATCGATCTATCGTTCGGAGGATCTGTATGGAAATCTCCTGGCCGAAGACGGTGCGATGAAATTGCTGAATGCGACCGGCATTGTCTTATCAAGCGGAAACAAGTTCCAGACAGCAGGCCTCGTACCTCACGACGGGGCGTTGGACGAATTGATCCTCTGGCTCCATACACTCGAGCTGCGACGAGTGTATGCTACCGATTCACTCCGCGCGGAGTACGAGTACGCAAAAGATTTCAATGGCGACGCCTCCGGTATGCTCGTGATCCCGATCAACTATGTGAAAGATCAATACCTCATATTATTCAGGCCCGAACAGGTAAGGGTGATCAATTGGGGCGGAAACCCCGAAGAACGAATTCAGTTCGAAAAGAACGAAAAGAACTATCACCCGCGAAATTCCTTCAAGCAGTGGCAACAAAAGGTTAGCGGCATTGCTCGACCCTGGCGCAAAGAAGAGTTGAATGCAGCGGAGACTCTTCGAAGTTTCATCTATGAATATGAAACCGCACCCGTAACCAGATAGAAAGTACAGTGACAAAGGCAGTAAAGGAAAAGGTAACTAAGGTAACTAAGGTGACAAAGGCCAAATCGAAAGGCGATCAGCATTACATTGTTGCTATCGGCGCCTCCGCCGGTGGCCTTGAAGCGATCCATGAATTCTTCGACAACATGCCGGAGAACAGTAATCTTTCGTTTGTTGTGATCCAACACCTGTCGCCCGACCACAAGAGCTTGTTGGTCGAGCTGGTGGGACGCCACACGCACATGGAGGTGTTCGAAGCATCCAATAATCTCGAGATCAAGAGAGGTTGCGTTTATATAATCCCTAACAACAAGTTCATCCAGATCGCGAAGAACAAGCTGATCCTGCTCGAGAAGCTTCCGCTGAAAGTTCCGAACAACGCCATCGACATTTTCATGCATTCGCTGGCGAAAGAAAAGAAAGACAAGGGTATTGCTGTGATCCTTTCGGGGACGGGTTCCGATGGAACGAAGGGCATCGCTGCCGTCAAAGAGCAAGGGGGTTTAGTTATCGCGCAAGAACCGGAGACTTCGAAGTTCGACGGTATGCCGAACAGCGCGATAGCGAGCGGCAATGTGGATTTCATACTGCCGGCTGAAGAAATGCCGAACCAGATCGTTCACTACGTTGCCGAAACCGCTTTCGCGGAGAACAAGACCATAGACGATCGCGTTCTCGACGCTATCTTCTACGAGATCAGGAAACAAGCAGGGTTCGATTTCAATTTATATAAAACACCCACGATCACCAGGAGGATCTTCCATCGAATGATGAAGAAGAACTTTTCCAAGATCGAGGAGTATTTGAAGTTCCTCAAAGGCAATCCCGAAGAATGTAGAGAGCTCGGAAAAGAATTCCTGATCAACGTAACTCGTTTCTTCCGCGATCGTGAAGCATTTGAATTCATTGCTAAAGAAACGCTCCCGGCCATCATCAAGGATAAGGTGCAGGGCGACACCATAAAGATCTGGGTGAGCGCTTGCAGTACCGGCGAAGAAGTGTATTCACTTGCAATACTTCTCGACGAGGTGCTCGAAAAACATGCACAACTGAACCTTAATGTCAAGTTCTTTGGAACGGACATCGATAAGTCGAACATCGAGATCGCTTCGAAGGGATATTTTCCCAGGACGATCGAAGCCGATATAAGCCCGGAGCGGCTCAAAAAATATTTCACAAAACAGAATGGCGGTTACCTGATATCGAACCGCATCCGGAAGCAGATCGTATTCGCGGTCCACAACATCATAAAAGATCCGCCCTTCATCAAGAACGACCTCGTAACGTGCCGCAACATGCTGATCTATATGAACCCGGCATTGCAGCAGCGCGTG
Organism: uncultured Ohtaekwangia sp.; assembly: GCA_964490505.1. GTDB lineage: Bacteria > Bacteroidota > Bacteroidia > Cytophagales > Cyclobacteriaceae > ELB16-189. The sequence continues at coordinate 309,643 of CAZBCP010000018.1, forward strand.
TATTCGGTGCTGCTGTTCTCCACGAACCGGGGCGGGTATATTTTTCTCGGCACAACCGAAAATGCAAATTACATCCGTCAATACATTGAAGAGGTAAATAGCCGCTGGAAGGTGTATAAGAAAGTTGTTGAAGCGAGAATTGCGCCGTACTTCCCGGATGGCGACGAGAGGAATAAATCGAACGGACAGTTGTTGTCGGCTTCGCGGAAGCGCGAGAGCAAGCACAACAACGCACTTTGGGACGACCTGAAGGATACGTTGCTGGAGGAATTCAACTT